>JBGAPP010000004.1:0-355928 GCA_044221185.1 Chthoniobacteraceae bacterium
CGGATAGGAGTATCAGCCGCCGAAGCCCGGCGCGCCCTTGAAGCGGAAGCGTCCCAAAGACCACGCCCACCCCAAGCCACCAACAACCCCATGTAAGAAAGACAACTTTTCTCAGCTCTACCGTTGACACCCTACATAGGGGTTAGGCGACGGTTGCATTAGTTCTGAAGACGAACAGGAAGCCCACCGGTCCATAGCGTTCCGTTGTGTCTGTCTCAAACACCATTGAGAAGCATTCGCACTCGGAGGGCGAAAGACCAAAGCGGCGGATATAGAATAGTGCTCTGTGCTTCAGAGAACCCGCAGCATTGTTGTCGCCGAGAACTTCGGAGGCACTGATGTCAGGAATAAGAACCGTCTTCGACTTCGCGAGTCGTGACAGAAGTTGCTCCATTAAGTTTACGTCGCGAATTGAAAGTGCGTGTGCCGCCGCCGCAGTCCGCTGGTCTGCTACCCAAACACCAGTGGCGTCGCTCGGAATGTTTTTCGTTCCGCCAAACGGAACGCCGACGAAACAAAGTTGAGGAGTGTCACCGGAATGGAGTTTGGTTGAGTGATGACTCATCTCTGTCACGGTCGCGATGTCCGCATCTCCAGAAGGAACGGACGATGAGTCAGTGCTTGAGCGGCCGAATAATCTCGAAAGGAAGCTCATTTCAGTTTCGTGGTTTGCTGTGAGTGGGTGAGTCGCCTAACATCTGATTGAGCCGAGCGGGGGCGCGGTTTTGCTCGGCCTAGTCGGGGACGGGGAGTTCATGCGGGGGAGGCTGGCGGGCTACGATTCCAGAGTCAAGCGGGAATTGTTTTGTGCTTGGCGGGGGGGCGGGGTGTCGGTATTTTCCGCCGCGCCGTGCAGAAAGATGATAGACCGATGAAGCCCGCCCCCTCCTTCCAACGCCAGCTCGATGCCGAGGCGCGCCTGCGGCCGCCCATGCAGGCGCCGCCGGCCCCTCCGGTGGCGGGCGGCGGTCCCGATCCCGGAAGCGTGCGCGGGGCGCCGGCTCCACCGGCGGGGGGCAAGGGGCCGCGGCTGGAGGAGCGGCTGCGGACGGTGTGCCGGCTGCGGCACTATTCGCACCGGACGGAGGATGCGTATTGGATGTGGGCGCGGCAGTTCATCCTTTTCCACGGCAAGCGGCATCCGCTGGAGATGGGCGCGGCGGAGGTGCGCGGTTTCCTCTCGCACCTGGCAGTGGAGCGGAATGTCTCGGCGAGCACGCAGGCGCAGGCGCTGAATGCGATCGTCTTCCTCTACGAGCAGGTGCTCGGGCGGGAGGCGGGCGAGTTTG
Organism: Chthoniobacteraceae bacterium; assembly: GCA_044221185.1. Lineage (GTDB taxonomy): Bacteria > Verrucomicrobiota > Verrucomicrobiia > Chthoniobacterales > Chthoniobacteraceae > SXWH01. The sequence continues at coordinate 1,290 of JBGAPP010000004.1, forward strand.
CGGACTTCGAGCGGGCCACGCGGGCAAAGAAGGTGCCGGTGGTGCTCTCGGCGGGCGAGGTGCGGGCGATGCTCGCGCGGCTGGATGGCACTGCGCGGTGCATGGCGCTGCTGCTCTACGGGGCGGGCCTGCGCATCCTGGAATGCGCGCGGCTGCGGGTGAAGGACGTGGACTTTGCCCGCAATGTGATCACGCTGCAGGACACGAAGGGCGGGCGGGGCCGGGTGACGATGCTGCCTGCCGCCGCACGCGGCGCGCTGAAGGCGCAGTTGCAGGCGGCGCGCGCGCTTTTCGACGGGGATCGCGCGGCTGGCGTGCCGGGCGTGGAGATGCCGGATGCGATGGCGGTGAAGTTCCCCTCGGCATCCACCTCCTGGCAATGGTTCTGGGTGTTCCCCTCGCCGGGCCTTTCCCGGGATCCGCGGTCGGGCACCGTCCGGCGCCATCACTTGCACGAGGACAATCCGCAGCGCGCGGTGAAGGGCGCGGCGCAGGCGGCGGGGATTGCCAAGGTGGTGACGCCCCATGTGCTGCGGCACAGCTTTGCCACGCACCTGCTGGAAAACGGGCAGGACATCCGCACCGTGCAGGAGCTGCTCGGGCACAAGGATGTGAGCACGACGCAGATCTACCTGCATGTGCTCAACAAGCCGGGCCTCGGCGTGCGCTCGCCGCTGGACTAAGCAGGGGGGTCGCGGGAACAAAGGGGACTTCCCGAAATGCCTGCCAAAAGGGCGGTTTGGCTTTGCTGGATGGAAAGGGGGCGATATGGGCCTGCTTTTGGCCGTCTGCTGGTCAGCGGTCGGGTGTCCGCCGGCCGGCGATCGTCCGATTGCTGACCAGCGATCAGGCGTCGGCAGACCAGTCGGAGGGGTTCGGCAGGCCAGTCGGAGGGGTCCGGCAGGCCAGTCGGAGGGGGTCGGCAGGCCAGTCGGAGGGGTTCGGCAGGCCAGCGGGAGGGGTTCGGCAGGCCAGCCGGAGGGGTTCGGCAGGCCAGTCGGAGGGGTTCGGCAGGCCAGTCGGAGGGGTTCGGCAGGTCAGTCGAAGGGGTTCGGCAGGCCAGTCGGAGGGGTTCGGCAGGCCAGCCGGAGGGGTTTGGCAGGCCAGCCGGAGGGGTTTGGCAGGCCAGCCGGAGGGGTTTGGCAGGCCAGCCGGAGGGGTTTGGCAGGCCAGCCGGAGGGGTTTGGCAGGCTAGCAGGCGGAAGGGGTGCCCAATCGGCGGTGAGGAATGGCCAAGGACGGTGTTGCGCGGAGTTTCCGGCATAGGAGGCTCTGCCCGCCGCGAGCCCGACCAAGGGGCTGCGGCATATCCCCAATCCAACAACAACCAACCAAGGAGCTGACTTGGCCACTTACGATTCCCCCGGGTCGAAATACGACATGGGGCTGCGTTATGCGGACTCTCCGGCTCCCCTTCCCAAGAAACACAAGATGACCAAGATCAAACGGAACTGGAACAAGATGAGCCGGGCGGACCGGCTCTCGCTCGCGCAGACCATCGTGACTGCGCTCACTGGCAACGCCGCCTTTGCGTCAATCAGCGCCGCGGTGACGGCCTTCGAGGCGAAGCGATCGGACTCCGCGGCCGCCGAGCAGGCAATCAAGGACAACGAGGTGACCATGAAGCAGCTCCGGACGGCGGCGACGGAGAAGGCGGATGTCCTGCTGGAGGGGTTCGAGATCCTGGCGCTGGCGTGCGAGGGCGTGGCGCTGGGCCGGGAGGAACCGCTGAGCACGACGGGCTTTGGCACGACGACGCCGGGCGGCCCCGGCCCCTCGGTGGACATGACGCAGCCGCAGAACTTCAGCATCACCGCGGGGGACTTCGACGGGCGGATCGACGGCCACTGCGACCCGGTGCTCGGGGCGCGGGGCTACAACATCCAGATCACTTTCGCGATGACGGAGACGCCCGTGTGGCAGGACCGCGATGATTCGCCGAACACGCAGTTCAGCCTCACCGGGCTGACGAGCGGCCAGCGCGTATGGGTGCGGATGCGCGCCTTTGGGACGAAAGGCCCCGGCCCCTGGAGCGACCCGGCGACGAAGATCGTGCCATAGAGGGAACAGGGTGGGAGTGGAGGGGCGAGAGTTCAGAGGTGCGGCACCCGCCGCCCCCGCTCCCAGCCTGGCATCCTGTTTCCTCCCCTTGGTCCCCGCTGCACCACGGACTTGCCGCTGACGGTCGAATCTCAACCCAACCCTCAACTCTCAACTCTCAACCCTCAACTCTCACCTTCCCCAATGCCCTTCAATCCCACGCTGCCGGTCAACGGCTCGGACATCCTCGCCGCGGAACTCCGCGGGCAGTTCAACGGGCTCAAGGACCTCCTCGACGCCGGGGCCATCTCGGGCGTCGTCATCGACAATGTGACCACGCTGCCTCCCGGCGAGGCGGCCACCGTGGATGCAAGCATCGCCGCCGGCGTGCTGCACCTGGGCTTCGGCATTCCACAAGGCTTGCAGGACATGCAGGGGCTCCAGGGCGAGCAGGGCTCGCTCGGGGCCACCGGCCCGATGGGTGCGGTGACGCCGCAGAACCTCGATGACGCCATCGCGACCACGGCGCGGAACCCCAACGCCATCGGGCCTTTCACCGGCACCTTCAGCGACCCGCCCACGCAGGCGGAGATGGAGGCCTTTGCCGCCTACACCGAGACGCTGCGGGCGGCGCTGGTGAGGTGATGGAAATGACGAATGACGAATGACGGAAGGACGAAGGGCGAGGGGCGAGGGGCGAGGGGCGGGTAAGGCGCCGAGCAGTTCCCTCGCCTCGGCCTGGCTGGCGGCGCCAAAAAGAAATTCTCGCCTTTGGTGAATTTGCAGTTAAGGAAACGCCGTCCCCCCGGTTTCCACCCTATGCCACTCTCGCAGCCCTTCTTCCGAGGGATGCCTCACCCGGCGGTGAGTGAGTGCTCAACGACCCCACATCCATGAAACGTTCCATCCTCCTCCTCGGGCTCATGCCGGCTGTCGTGGCCGCAAATGCAATCCGCCAGGCCGCTCCCACTCCCGACAAGGCAGACAAGGCTGCGAAGCCCGTGGCGGCGATGAAGACGGCGAAGGAGCGCTGGCAGAGCATCGCGAAGGCAGATGATGCGAGCTTCCGCAGGCATGTGATTCCGCTGATGTCGCGCGCGGGCTGCAGCGGGCGCGAGTGCCACGGGTCGTTCCAGGGGCGCGGTGGATTCCAGCTCTCGCTGTTCGGCTACGACTTTGACAAGGACCACGAGGCGATCACGAAGGGGAAGGGGGGCGAGGACGAGGTGCGCGTGGATGCGCAGAACCCGGTGAAGTCGCTCATTCTCACGAAGCCGGCGCTCGACGATGTGGAGCACAAGGGGAAGAAGCGCTTCGACAAGGGTTCGTGGGAATACAACCTGATCCTGAAGTGGCTGCAGAACGGCGCGAAGAACGACACGGTGGAGACGGGTGATTTTGCGAAGCTCGAGGTGCTGCCGAAGGAGCTGGTCTTCAGGAAGGGCGGCGAGGCGGTGCAGCTGAAGGTGCTCGCGCACTGGAAGGACGGCACGGTGGAGGATGTCACGCAGCTCACGCGCTTCCGCACGAATGATGAGTCGGTGGCGGCGGTGAATGACACGGGCCTCGTGACGGCGAAGACGCCGGGCGACACGCACGTGGTCGCCTTTTACGACAACGGCGTGGAGCCGGTGCCGGCAGTGCTGCCGGTGTCGGACAAGGTCGGCGCGAATTTCCCGAAGCTGCCCGCGCGGACGAAGGTGGACGGGCTGGTGCTCGCGAAGCTGCGCAAGACGGGCATCGTGCCGAGCGAGGTGTGCACGGACACGGAGTTCCTGCGGCGCGTCTCGCTCGATGTGACGGGCACGCTGCCAACGCCGCGCGAGGTGGAGGCGTTTGCAAAGGACACGGCGAAGGACAAGCGCGCGCGCAAGATCGACGAGCTGCTGGGGCGGCCCGCCTATGCGGCGTGGTGGACGACGAAGCTGTGCGATTTCACTGGGAACAACCCGCGGCAGATCCGCGGCACGAACGGCAACAGCAGGAACCTGAACGTGGAGATGTCGCGCCAGTGGTATGACTGGATCTACAAGCGCGTCGCGGAGAACGCCCCGTATGACCAGCTCTCGGCGGGCATCGTGCTCGCGGTGAGCCGCACCGCGCCGACGCAGAGCTACGCGGACTTCGTGCATGAGATGGGCAGCTATTTCCGCAAGAGCGAGCCGCAGGACTTCTCGAAGCGCGCGAGCCTGCCGTGGTTCTGGATGCGCAACAACGTGCAGAAGGCGGAGGACAAGGCGCTGGCGTTCGCGCACACCTTCCTCGGCGTGCGCATCGAGTGCGCGCAGTGCCACAAGCATCCGTTCGACCAGTGGACGAAGTCGGACTTCGAGCACTTCCAGGCGTTCTTCTCGGGAATCGGATATGGCAACGGCTACACGAAAGCCGTGATGAAGGCGCCGAAGGGCGAGGCGCCCGCGGAGGCGCCGAAGGAGATGACGCCGCAGGTTCTCCAGCGCGAAATCCGTGAGGCTGTCTCGGCAAAGCTCGCGGGCAAGGAACTCGATCCGAAGAAGAACGAGGACCGCCGCGCGGAGCAGGCCGAATACAACCGCCGCATCGAGGCCGGTGAGCCGATTCCGTGGCCGGAGCTGTTTGTGGATGTCAAGAAGACGGGCGCGCCGATGAAGCAGGACAGGAAGGACTTCAAGAACAGCTCCCGCGTGATCACGCCGAAGATTCTCGGCGGCGATGAGGTCGTGATGGCGAACTACAACGATCCGCGCGCGCCGCTGATGGAATGGATGCGCAGCAGGGAGAACCCGTATTTCGCAAAGGCGTTCGTGAACCGCGTGTGGGCGTCGTATTTCAGCCGCGGCATTGTGGAGCCCGCGGACGACCTGAACCTCGCGAATGCGCCGAGCAACGCGGAGCTGTTCGATTACCTCGCGGACGGATTCATCGCGCACAAGTTCGACATGAAGTGGCTGCACCGCGAGATCCTCAACAGCGACACGTATCAGCGGAGCTGGAGGACGAACGCGACGAACAAGCTCGACGAGAAGAACTTCAGCCACGCGGTGATCCGCCGCCTGCCTGCGGAGGTGGTCTTCGACGCGATCGCGATGGCCACGGCTTCGACGGCGCGCGCGGAGAAGTTCGCGACCGACATGAGCGAGCGCACGATCGGCCCGAGCGGCGCCGTCGGCTACGGCAAGGGCGGCGGCGACAACTACGCGCTGCAGATTTTCGGCAAGCCCGCCCGCGAGGCGAACTGCGACTGCGAGCGCACGATGGACCCGACGCTGCTCCAGACGATCTACACGCGCAACGACCCGGGCCTGCTGAGCAAGATGGACGTCAGCAACCGCTCCGGCTGGCTGGATGAAATCCGGGGGCGGTTTGCTCCCGCCAACGATCGCAGCCCCGAGGCTCTCCGGCAGAAGCTGGCCGCTTTTGAACAGAAAGCCGCCGGCAGCGTGAAGGAGCCCGAGAAGCCGGCACCGGGAGATGCCGAGGCGGAGGCGCGGTATCAGGCAAAGAAGGAGAAGTATGAGAGCCGTCTTGCTGAGATTCGCACACGCCGCGCGGAGATGGAGCAGCAGCTCGCCGAGGCGGAGAAGCCGCAGGTGAAATACGAAATCGACGACGCCGTGCGCGACATCTTCCTCCGCACCGTGAGCCGCCCCGCGACTGCCGAGGAGCTTGCGCGGGCCAGGGCGGACATCGCCGCCGCGAAGACGCCGGTGGACGGAATCCGCGACCTGCTCTGGGCGATGCTGAACACCCGCGAGTTCATGGTGAACCACTGACACGCCGCAATTTTTCAAACCCCAACTCCAACCCGAACCACACCAACGACCATGAGCAACTACATCTGCTGCGACGGCATCGCCCGCCGCGACTTCATCCGCGTCGGAGCCATCACCGGCTTCAGTCTCGGCTTCAGCCTGCAAAACTTCCTCGCCCACGCAGCGACTGCTCCGGTCGCGGCCGGGAAGGGGAAGGCGAAGGCGGCAATCTTCGTCCGCCTCGGCGGCGGGCCGAGCCACATGGACACCTTTGACCTCAAGCCGGACGCGCCTGAGACGCACCGCGGCGAGTTCAAGCCGATCGCGACCAACGTGGACGGCGTGCAGATTTCCGAGCATCTGCCGAAGCTCGCGAAGTGCGCGGACAAGTTTGCCATCCTGCGCGGCGTCTCGCACACGCTCGCGGCGCACGAACTCGGCTCCCTCTACATGGGCACGGGAAACCGTCCGCTGCCGTCGCTGAAATTCCCGAGCTACGGCTCCGTCGTCGCGAAGGAACTCGGCAGTGCGCCCGAACTTCCCGCCTTCGTCGCGGTGCCGTCGCAGGGGAACAACCCGACCGGATATCTCGGCGTGGAATACGGGCCGTTTGACACCGGCTCAACGCCGCAGCCGGGCAAGCCGATGGAAATCCGCGGCCTCGCGCTGCGCGGCGTGACCATCGAGGACGTGGATCGGCGCCAGAATCTCGTGAGCCGCTACGACAACGCATTCGGCGACTTCGCGAAGGAGGACAAGATCCTCGCCGGCATGGATGAGTTTGGCCGCAAGGCCTACGCGATGATGCGCTCCACGAAGGCGCGCGAGGCGTTCGACCTGTCGAAGGAATCGGCGGGCATCACCTCGCTCTTCGGCAACGATCAGTTCTCGCAGAGCTGCCTGCTCGCGACGCGCCTCGTCGAGAGCGGCGTGAAGTTCATCACGCTCAACCTCGGCGGCTGGGACACGCATTCCGACAACTTCAACGCGCTGAAAAACAAGCAGCTCCCGCAGCTCGACGGCGGCCTGAGCGGTCTCTTCCAGGCGCTCGCATTGCGCGGCCTGCTCGACTCGACGCTCGTGTATGTCACGGGCGAATTCGGCCGCACGCCGAAGATCAACCAGCGCGCCGGACGCGACCACTATCCGCGCGCGATGTTCACGCTGCTCGCGGGCGGCGGCATCAAGATGGGCCAGGTCGTGGGCGCCAGCGACGAGAAGGGCGAGGGACCGAAGGATCAGGCAATCACGCCCGACGACATCGCGGCGACCTTCTACACCGCGCTCGGCATTGACCCGCGCAAGGAATACCAGACGCCGAGCGGCCGCCCGGTGATGATCACGCGCTACGGCACGCCGATCAAAGAGCTGCTCGCATAGCGCACTTCGGCCGGCGCTTCGTCAGCCGCACAAAACTTCGAGCCCTGAATGCGCCCGCGTCACCGCGGTGTTCATTCAGGGCTCAAATCTTTTTGAAGATGGAAACGCGTGCAGTCGCGGAGACCGGTGCGGCTCAGCCGACGCGGAACGTTCCCTCCGTCGCCTGCTCCTCCTCGACCTTGTTGCTGAGGACGCCGATTTTCTCGATCTCGATCTCGCAGATGTCTCCGGGGACGAGCCAGCGGCGCGGAATGCGGGCCATGCCGACACCGTGGGGCGTGCCGGTGATGATCACCGTGCCGGGCAGCAGCGTCGTGCTGGAGCTGAGGAACTCGATGATCGTCGCGATGTCGAAGATCATGTCGTTCGTGTTCCAGTCCTGCAGAGCCTCGCCGTTCACGCGCGTCGCGATTTTCAGCGACTGCGGGTCGGTGATCTCGTCGGGCGTCACGAGCACCGGGCCGAGCGGGCAGAAGGTGTCGAACGTCTTGCCGCGGCACCACTGGCCGCCGCCGCCATGCTCCTGCCAGTCGCGCGCGCTCACGTCGTTCGCGCAGGTGTAGCCGAGCACGTGGTTGAGCGCCTGGTAGCGCGAGACGTTCTTCGCCGTCTTGCCGATGACGACAGCCAGCTCGCACTCGTAGTCCACCGCATTGCTGCGCATGCGGCGCGGGAGCAGGATCGGGTCGCCGGGATTCTGCACGGCTCCGGGCAACTTCATGAAGACGACCGGGAACTTCGGCTCGGGTTTGTTCGTCTCGGCGGCGTGCTTCTTGTAATTGAGGCCGATGCAGAGAATGGCCGCGGGCTGGAGCGGCGCGAGGAGTTTGCCGTTCACGGCCTCGCCCGTGTCGCCCAGCGTGCCGAAGAGGTCGCCGGAGAGCCTGGTGAAATTTCCGCCTGCGTGCTGGCGGGCGAGCGTGATGGAGCCGTCGGAGAGTTGGAGTCGTGCGATGCGCATGGTGTTTTCGTAGCGCGGCGGGGCCGGCGTGCGACAGAAAATTTTCACTGCGAAAGATGCAGGGCGCCGCGGCAGGCGGAAACTTCTCGCGCTCGCAGGCATCCCTCGCGCATGGTCGCCGCGCGCGGAAGCCCGCGACCCCAATCTCCCATGAAGCCCATGACTTCCTGCCTCGCTGCCGTCGCGGCATTCCTCACCGCCGTGCCGGGCCACGCCGCCGAGACGGCGAAGCCCACGCCGAAAATGCGCCGTGCGGAGGATGCGAGCACGCCGGCGCCGGTGAATGCGGGGCGGCAGAGGGAGTTCATCGAGCGCGCGAAGGACAAGGGCATCGGCCTCGTGTTCCTCGGCGACTCCATCACCGATTTCTGGCTGCGCGACGACGGCAGGCACGGGAAGCCGGTGTGGGACGAATTCTACGCAAAATACAACGCCGCGAACTTCGGCGTCTCCGGCGAGCACACGGAGCACACGCTCGGGCACATCGCGGGCGGCATCCTCACCGGCCTGCGCCCGACCGTCGTCATCATCATGATCGGCACGAACAACATCGGCCACATCCCGGACGAGCGCCCGGAGTGGGTCGCCGGGGGCATCAGGAAGATCGTCGCCACCGTCCACGACAAGCTGCCCGACACAAAGGTGCTGCTGCTCGGCATTTTCCCGCGCGAGGGGAAAGCTTCGCGGCGCCGCAAACAGATCGAGGAAATCAATGCGATCATCAGCCGCCTCGATGACGGCAGGAAGACCCGCTACCTCGATCTCACGCCGAAGTTCCTCAATGAGAAGGGCGAGATACCGAAAAGCCTCATGCCCGACGGCCTGCACCCGAACACCGCGGGCTACCGGGTTTGGGCGGAAGGGATGCGCCCGCTGCTGAGCGAGATGATGCGGCAGTGATGCGATCCTGCCAAAGCATTGTTGGCATCGGGAATCGCCAGCCGTAGTCTTCCGAATCTTCGCGCCATGCCCAAACGCAACTTCTTCCGAGCCGTCGTCACTTGCCTGCTGGCACTTCTTTTTGCCGTCCGCGCCAGCGCGCAGCAGGACGATGGAAAGGAAGTCACAAGGCGCGCATTCCTTGCCGACACGGCGGCCGTGGAGCCCGGCAAACCGTTCCACGTCGGCTTCCATTTCCAAATCGCAGAGGGCTGGCACATGTATTGGCGCTTCGCGGGCGGCTTGGGGGAGCCGCTGACAATCGTCGAGTGGAACTTGCCGCCGGGATGGTCGGCCGGGCCGCTGGAATTTCCGATCCCGCACGCGGAGCAGGACAAGACGGGGTGGACCATCTACGCATACGGGCACGAGGCGCTCTTTCCGGTGAAGATCACGCCGCCGAAGGATTTCTCCGGCGAGGCGACGCTGCGCGCGAAGATCAAGTGGCAGGTCTGCGCGGACATCTGCATTCCGGGGTCCGAAGACGTGCAGATTAGACTCGTGGCGGGCGCTGCGAAGCCTGCGAACGAGGCGCTCTTCAAGAAATGGCTCGGCGAACTTCCCCGCACAGATGATCCGCCCACGAAGGACGTGAAGTATGAACTCGTCGGCAAGAGTCTCGGCGTCCGCGTGGGCGGGCTGCCTGCGGGAACGAAGGCCGAGTTCTTCATCATTCCGCCGAAGCGCTTGAGCACCTCCTTTGAGAGCGACAAGAAGCCCGGCGCGCAGGTGACCGCAGATGGGGCGCACCTGTTCACGTTCCCATTCGACAATGAACTCCCGTGGAGCGGCCTGCTCGTCACCACCGGTGCGGACGGCGTTCGCAAGGGCTGGTATGTCGGTGACCCTCCGCCAGTCGAAGTCGAGGCACCGAGTGCCAATGCTGCCACCGGCGCGGCCGAGGACGACGGCGAGACTTGGGATCCTTTCGACGACATCGCGAAGGGCGAGAAAAACCAGAGCGCATCCACTGGACTGCTCGGCTGGCTCATCAAGGGCTTCCTCGGCGGCCTGCTGCTGAACCTCATGCCGTGCGTGCTTCCGGTGATCAGCCTGAAGATTTTCGGCTTCGTCCGGCAGGCGGGCGAGGCGCGGGACCGTGTCTTCAAGCTCGGCCTCGCATTCTGCGCGGGCGTGTTCGCGTTTTTCCTCGTGCTCGCGCTGCTCGTGCTCGGGCTTGCGTCGGCGAACAAGTCGCTCGGATGGGGCGCGCAGTTCTCCAATCCCGTCGCGCTCACCGTGATGGTCGCGGTCATTTTTGTCTTCAGCCTCAGCCTGCTCGGCGTCTTTGAAATCACGCTCGGCGGCGCGGAGTCGAAGCTCAGCGAGGCGTCGTCCAAGGAGGGCCTTGGTGGCGCGTTCGTGCATGGTTTCTTCACCACGCTGCTCGGCACCTCCTGCACCGCGCCGCTCGTCGGCCCGGTCATCGGCGCGGCGGTGAACGAGCCCGGCAGCCGCATCTTCGCGCTTTTCGGAGCGGTCGCGACGGGGCTGTCGCTGCCGTATTTCCTGCTCACATGGCAGCCCGCGTGGATGAAGTTCCTGCCAAAGCCCGGAATGTGGATGGTCCGCTTCAAGCAGATCCTCGGTTTCGTCATGCTCGGCTTTGCCGTGTGGCTGATGAGTTCGCTGCCGAACACGGGCACTGTGATCACGGTGGCCGGCTTCCTTCTGGTGCTCGCGGTGGGTGCATGGCTGCTCGGTGCATTTCACGGGCGGAAATGGCCGCTGCCCTTCGCGCTCGCTCTGGCCGCGGGCGGCTGGTTTCTCTTCATCCACGGCAAGGTCCAGCCGCCGCCTTCCGTCTCCTCGGGCCTGTTGTCCGCGATCCGCGGCGGGCTCAAGGATGGCCGGCCTGTCTTCGTGGATTTCACCGCCGACTGGTGCCTGAACTGCAAATTCTTCGAGAACACCGTGCTGCACACCCAGCCCGTGCAGGACGCGTTCAAGGCGAAGAACGTCCTCTTCGTGAAGGCCGACTACACCGCCGCACCGCCGGACATTGACTCCGCGCTGAAGAAGACTGGCCGCGCGGGCGTCCCCGTCTATGTCCTCTTCCGCAAGCGCGGCGACTACTGGATCGCCGACGGCCTCACGCAGGCTGGCCTGCTCGAGCAGCTCAACCGGCTCTAGCTAGCGCCGGTTCCCGGCGGCGGCGTTTGCATCGCGCATGACGCGCACTTTCACGGGGTAAAAGGAAACCATGTGGCCGGTGGAGAAATCCGACACATCCCTGGTCATCTTGCCGAACCACCTCGGCGTGTCGAAGAACCTGTCGGCGAAAGCGTAGTCGCGCCGGTTTTCCAGCTCGGCAATTTCGCGGTCGAGCTTCAGGATTTCCGAGATGAGTCCGGCGCGGTTCCAGTCCCCGGGCTGGGTTTCGCTCTTGTGCCAGTTTGAAATCATGCGTTCCCGCTGGCGTTCGAGCTGGTGAACGCCGGAGGTGCATCCAGGCAAAGCCGCGATCGCAAAGGCCGCTGCGGCGGGCACCACGAGTCTGGAAAAGCGGTTGAGATGCATGGGAAATGAGCGTCCGGACCGCGCGTTCGCGGGCCGCTGCCGACGGCGCGATGAAGCATTCCGCGCCCGGGTGCGTCAACGCCGAAGTCGGCATTCCGACGCTCCATCCTGCCCGAGACGCGCCGCCGGACGGGCCAGAGACAAACTTTTTTCAAAAAAATGCAGAAAGTCTGTAACGAATTGAATCGGGAAGCGTATCAGCGGGTGAAAAGCAATTCCATGCAACCGCTCAACACCAAACCGGCATTTCTGGAGGCCCTCCAACCGCTCCCGCATCGCGGGAATGCCTCGGGAGTGGCGCGGGGGTTGGCTGTCACGGAGCGTTGCGCGGGGCGATTTTCGAGCATTTCGGGCCGCAAAAGGGGCAGGTATGCATGCCTGCCGTGGATGCGGGGCCGTCGCCGTTGGGAAGCGGCTGGCGGTCCCGCGTGCCCGGATTTTTGGTTGGCGGCCACGCGCGGCTTCGGGGGGAGCCGCGCGTGGGTCCGCCGGGTGGGTCTGAGGAGCCCGGCGATCATCTTGGCGTGTCTGAACGGGCCGCAGTCCCTGGCGATCGAGGTGAATCGCCCGGGGGCGCGGAGCCTTTCTCGCTGCCACGGGGTGGGGCTCCGCTAATTTCTGGGCATGGGTCGCACAGGGCCGTGTATTGGGTTGCACGGCCCTGTGTCTGCCCGGAATCGCATCCGGGATTCGGCGGGGGATTTCGTTTTGCGCCGATTTCGTCCGTGCCGCTTGGGCGGATACGGCCGTTCTGGTGCAAAGGGAGTTGAGGATTGTGAGTTGAGACTTGAGAGTGCGCCCGGCGCCTTTCCTGATTCGCCTTTCAAATTCCAACCCCGATTTTCTGCGACATGGATCCGATATTTGAATCCCAGCTCCTCCAGACCCGCCGCCAGTTTTTCGGCAGTGCGGGCATCCGCCTCGGCGGGCTCGCGCTGGCCTGCATGATGGGCGGGCGCGGGAGTTCCGCGCAGGCGGCGGTCGGCGGTCGGGTGCATCCGCCGCTGCCAGGGTTTCCGCATTTCGCGCCAAAGGCGAAGAGCATCATCTACCTGCACATGAACGGCGCGCCGTCGCAGCTCGATCTGTGGGACTACAAGCCCGGGCTGAAGGCGCATTTCGACAAGGATCTCCCCGATTCGATCCGCCAGGGGCAGCGCATCACCACGATGACGAGCGGGCAGGCGCGCCTCCCGGTCGCACCGAGCATGTTCAAGTTTTCCCAGCACGGGCAGTGCGGGCGCTGGGTGAGCGAGCTGCTGCCGCACACGGCGAAATGCGTGGACGACATCGCGCTCATCAAGACGGTGCATACGAACGCGATCAACCATGATCCGGCATGCACCTTCGTGATGACCGGGAGCGAGGTGCCGGGGAAGGCGAGCCTCGGCTCGTGGCTGGCCTACGGACTCGGAAGCGAGAACAACGATCTGCCGTCGTTCGTGGTGCTCACGCCGACGTGGTCGAGCAAGGCGAACGCGCAGGCGCTCTTCACGCGGATGTGGAACAGCGGCTTCCTGCCGGGGCGCTTCAATGGCGTGGCGCTGCGCAGCACGGGCGACCCGGTTCTCTACATTCAGAATCCCGACGGCGTGAGCAGCACCGCGCGGCGCAACATGCTCGACGCGCTCGGCAAGCTGAACCAGCGCGGCTTTGCCCGCATGGGCGATCCGGAAATCCAGACGCGCATTTCGCAGTATGAAATGGCGTTCCGGATGCAGACGAGCGTGCCGGAGCTGGTGGACACCTCGGGCGAGCCGCAGAGCGTGCTCGACCTTTACGGGCCGGACGTGAAGAAGTCGGGCACCTTTGCGAGCAGCGCGCTCCTCGCGCGGCGGCTTGTGGAGCGCGGCGTGCGCGTGGTGCAGATCCTCCACCGCGGCTGGGACCAGCACAGCAACCTGCCGAAGGAAATCCGCGCACAGGTGGGCGACACGGACCAGCCCGTGGCGGCGCTCCTTCAGGATCTCAGGCAGCGCGGGCTGCTGGAGTCCACGCTCGTCGTGTGGGGAGGGGAATTTGGGCGCACCGTCTATTCACAGGGCAAGCTCACGGAGGACAACTACGGGCGCGACCATCACCCGAAGTGCTTCTCCATGTTCGTCGCCGGTGGCGGAATCAAAGGCGGCACGACCTACGGGGAGACGGATGATTTCAGTTACAACATCGTGGAGAACCCGGTGCATCTGAACGATCTCAACGCGACGATTCTGCACTGCATGGGCATTGACCACGAGCGCTTCACCTACAAGTTCCAGGGCCTCGACCAGCGCCTCACGGGCGTCGAGCCGCAGAAGGTGGTGAAGGCGGTCCTCGCCTGATCGGGGCGCTGTGGACGGAGCCTACGCGCACAGCGCAGGACGGCTGGCGGGCTGCGACTGAATCGCCTCATCAACCGCGACGAGGAGCGTGCCGAGGCTGAACGGCTTGCTGAGCACGGTGTGGACTTTGAGCGCGCGCAGTTCGTGCGTGCGGGCCTCGGCGGCGTAGCCGGTGCAGGCGATGAGGCTTATCTCGGGATTCATCCTGCGCAGAACGCGGCAGAGTGACACGCCGTCCACCACCGGCATCATCACGTCGGTGATGACGAGGCAGATCTCATTGCTGCGCTGCGCGTAAACGGAGACAGCCTCGGCGCCATCAGCGGCGCTGATCACGCGATAGCCGTATTGCGTGAGCACGGCTGTCGTCGTGGCGCGCACTTCGAATTCATCATCCACGAGAAGGATCAGCTCGCCGTTTCCGCTCGGATGCTCCGCCGCGTCGCGGATTCCGACGCCCTCCTGAGCGGCGAGAGGCAGGCAGATTTCGAAGGTCGAGCCCCGTCCGGGCGCGCTGCGCACGTCCACGAAACCGCCGTGGCCCTTCACGATGCCGAGAACCGTCGAAAGCCCCAGGCCGGTGCCCTTTCCGAGTGGCTTGGTGGTGAAAAAGGGGTCGAAGATTTTCTCGATGATTGCCGGGGGAATGCCTGAGCCCGTGTCAGCGATGCGCAGCGTGACATAACCGCCGGCGTGGGCGTCGGGGGTGATGCGCGCGAACTCCTCGTCAATCTCGACGTTCTCCGCGCTGATGCGCAGGGTGCCGCCGTCGGGCATCGCGTCGCGGGCATTCACGCAGAGGTTCATCAGCACTTGGTGAAGCTGGGTGGCGTCGGCCTCGGTGCAGCCGAGATCCTTCGGCAGATCACACAGCACGCGGATGTTTTTTGGGAATGTCCCCGCGACGATTGCGCTGATTTCACGGAGAAGATGCCGCGGCTGCATGAGGACGCGCTGCCCTTCCACGCCGCGTGCGAATGTGAGCACCTGCCGGACGACTGCCGCCGCCCGCTCGGCGCTGGTCTCGATGGTGGCAACCATCTCCCTGTGCGCCTCGCTGTGAACCGCATCGCGCAGGAGCTGCGCAGACATGAGGATGGGGGAGAGCATGTTGTTGAGGTCGTGAGCGATGCCGCTCGCGAGCGTGCCGATGCTCTCAAGGCGCTGGGTGCGGATGAGGTGCCTCTCAGCCTGCCTGCGCTGCTCGATCTCAGTTTCGAGGCGCCCGTTCGTGTCCCGCAGCTCGGAGGTGCGCTCCTCGACGAGCTTTTCCGTTTCCATGAGCCGCTTCTGCGAATCACGAGTGAGCCTCCACTTCTCGCAGAGCGCGCAGGCAAGCTGCTGCGCCTCGATTGCCGCGAATGGCTTCTTCAGCACAAGCAGCCGATCGCGGTGGCCGAGGCGCGCAATCATCTGCTGCCAGGAGTAATCGGAATGCGCCGTGCAGATGACGATCTGCAGATCCGGGCAGAGCTGCCAGAGACGCTCCGCGGTCTCGATGCCGTCCATGCCGGGAGGCATCCGCACATCCACGAACGCCATCGCGTAGGGGCGGCCCTGCTCCAGAGCGAGCTTGAGTGCGGCGATGCCCTCCTCGCCCTGAAAGGCGGAGTCGATCTCGAAGGTCGGCTGGTGAGGAAGCGGCTCGGGGCCGCTGAAGAATTCCGTTTCGGCCTGGTCAATGAGCCCTCGCGCCGGGCTGAGGATTTTGCGGAAGTCATCGTGGATCGCGCGGTTGTCGTCGATGACGAGGATGCGGTGGTTAGTGTGCATGGTTGGTGGTCTCCGGGCAGAGGGGAAGTCCGATGGTGAATGTCGCGCCGCGGCCGTGGCCCCCGCTGGCAGCGCGAAGGGACCCTCCCATGTCGCGCACGGCGAGCGCGCTGCTGTGGAGCCCGAATCCGTGGCCCCCTTTCCGCGTGGTGAAGCCGTGCTCGAAAATGCGGTTCATGTTCTCGGGAGGAATTCCGACGCCGTTGTCGTGGACGGAGATTTCCACGCAGCCGTTTTCGCCGAGGCGCGTGCCAAGCGTGATGCACTTGTCCGATCCGCCGCCGTCATCGCACGCATACTTCGCGTTGCGGATGAGGTTCACGAGGACGAGCAGCAGCTTGTTGCGGTCCACGGGCAGGGCGGGAAGCGACGTGTCGAAATCGCGCACGACCCGCGTGCCGTGCCGTTCAAAAGCCGCGGCATTGATCTTGAGCGCGATCTCAATCACGTCGGCTGCCGGCATCACCTCGATGAGGCCCCCGTCGGTCGAGTAGCTCTGCTGCATCGAGACGATTTCATTGATGTGCTCGATGTTTGTCCGGAGTGAATTCAGCTCTGAGAGCGCGGATTCCTGCTCGCCGGCAAAATGGCCGGCAAGCTGTGCGACGAACGCCGGGAGCTGTGCTCCCTGCGGGTCTTTGCTGAGGAACTCCGGCAAATCGTGGCGGTGCTCGCCGAGGATCCCCGCGATCCGGTTCAGGGCGCCGGTCTTCAGCCCGCCGATCTTGTCCGCCGCAAGGCCCGCGGAGATGTTCACGCTGTTCAGGACGTTTCCGACGTTGTGCAGCACGCTCGTGGCGACTTCGCTCATGCCGGCGCGGCGCGACGCATCCAGCAAATCCCTGTGGACCCGCCTGAGATTCTCCTCTGCGTGCTTCCGAGCCGAAATGTCGCCGGCGATGCCGCAGACATGAAGGACTTTGCCGTCTTCGCCCCGCACCGGAAAACCGCGGTCGCTGATCCAGTGCACCGAGCCATCCGGCCGCGTGATGCGATACTCGATGTCGAACGCCTCCCCGCGCGCGCTCGCCTCCAGGGCGGAAAAGACGCGCTGGCGGTCTTCGGCAACGATCGCGTTGAGGCGGGAGTTTGGATCCGCGTGCGCGCTCGCGCAGGTGCGGGCCCAGATTTGCTCGTAGGCAGGGCTGATGTAGATGAGTTCATCGCCGTGCGGTCGCGCCATCCAGAAAACCTGCTGGATGTTCTCCGCCATTTGGCGAAACCGCAGCTCGCTCTGCCGCAGGGCCCCCTCGGAGCGCCTGCGCTCGGAGTTCTCATTCACCAGCGCCGCGGTCCGTTCCTCCACGACGCGCTCGATCTTGCCATTGACGGCCTCGATCTCCGCCTGCCGCTCGGCGACCCCGAGCATCTCCGCGAGCGTCTGGCGGATGGAAATGATGAGGAAGACATCCTCGAACACCACCCACCCGGTGTGTTCCAGCCAGCGCCAGCGATCCGGCGTGGCAACGCCGAAGACCGACTGGGGCCAGAAGACGCCCCGCAGCAGATGGTCCGCCGCGATGATGGCAGAGGCGGTCATCAGCACGCGCCAGTCGCGGTAAAACGCGAGGAAGGCGAGCGAACCGAAGACGTGGAAGTGCGTCTCGATGCGCCCGCCGGAAATGTGGATGAGCAGGGAGGACATCAGCGCCTGGCTCGCGGCGATGACATGCCGGGTGACGGCGCTCGCCGGCTGGACGCGTGCGAGCAGCACCGGCATGCTCGTCAGCGCGCCACCGAAGAGCAGCACCAGCAGCGTGTGGGGGTGAATTCCGCTGGTTGCGCCTGTCCATGTGTGGGTGGATGTCGCCAGCGTGTAAATCAGCGCGGCCGTCCATTGGCACACCATGAGAATTGCGAAATTGCGGTCGGTGCGGGAGTAGTGCCCGTTCCGGCTCTCATCGAAGATCTCACGAGCCCGCGCGGAAACGCAGGATGTTGCCGGACTTGGACCCTGCGGACTCAATGATGGGACGAAGTGCTCCATGAGGTGGAATCGAATGGGGCGCACGTCTGAAGGATCGAGCAGCCGAATACTGGCGCGGTCGTGTGGACCGTCGAGGATTTGCGAAGGAGTGAGACGAGCGCGGTCGCGGCTTGATTCTCGCCAGAATGGCCGCGCGATGCGGTGATGCCGCCATCGAAGATCAACTCGTCCTTTTCGCTGTAGAGCAGCGTGCGCCCCGAGGTGACCGCGTGAAACATTCGCGCCTCGCGGCCGCCTTCATCCATGAGCACGCTCACGCCGGGAATGGCTGAGGCACGCTGGATTGCCGCGGACCCGGTCCACGCGGCGTCTGCGCCGCGCGGCATGAAAAATACGACTTTCGCGCCAGCGCTGGCACCGGCCTTTTCCAGAGCGGACGCGAGTTGATCGAGCGTTGCCTTCGTGCAGGGGCAGCGCGGATGGGCGAATACCACGAGGGTCGGAGTGCAGGCTTTCCGCGGGATGGAGCTGGCCTCGGGCCAGCGGAATGGAGCGCGTGGGTCGGTTCCGGCGGTGAATTCGTAGCCCCGCATCGCCGCGATCCCGCCGAAGATGGCGGCGAGCCAGAGCACGACGATGATCGTCGTGCGGAGGCGCCATCCCCTTTGGGCGGGAGCGCAGGATGCTGAGGATTGTGGGTCCATCGAATGACGGATTCCCAGCTTCCGGCATACCGCTGCCAGTTCAGGAAAACCCGTATTCGCCCGCGGATTTTCCCAGCGTCCGCCGCTGGCCGCGCGGTTCAGGGCTGGACGATGTGATTCCGCACCGCGTAGCGGATGAGGGCGCTGAACGAGTCAAATCCGAGCTTGCGCATGATCGCCGCGCGGTGGGTCTCAGCGGTTTTCACGCTGATGCCGAGTGTGGATGCAACCTCCTTGTTGCTCTTTCCCTCGGCGAGCAGCTGCACGATCTCGCGCTCGCGCGGAGTGAGCCCATCCGGCGCCGCCTGATCAGGACGGAGAGACCCCTTGAGGTATTGATCAAAGACGATGCCCGAGACGCGCTCGCCGAAATACGGCTGTTGATTGCACAGCGACTTGATCGCCGGGACGAGATGCTCCGCGGCCTCGCTTTTGAACACGAAGCCGCGCGCACCTGCCGCGAAGAGCTGATGCACCAGCGACTCGCTGTCCTGGCCGGTGAAGACGAGCACTTCGGTGCCGGGCAGCGCATGTTTGACCTGCCGGGTGACTTCCACGCCGCTCAGCTCCGGCATGCTCACGTCAACGATGAGAATGTCCGGTTTGAGTTCGAGCGCCAGGGAGACCGCCTCGCGTCCCTGTCCCGCCTCGCCGCAGATCTCCCAGCCCCATTCAGACTCGATGAGCGGACGAATGCCGCGGCGCACGATTTCATGGTCGTCGGCAAGGAGGATGCGGACTCTTTTTTTCATGACGCAGGCGATGTCGGTGCTGGAGTGTGCGATCCGCTCGCTGCCGGATGCAATGCCTCATTGACGGTTTGGAGCAGTTCGGCTGCCCCGTATGGTTTGGTGAGGATGTTTGTGATGCCGATCGCCTTCAGCCCGGCGAGCCGCGCTTTCTCCCCGAGGCCCGTCGAGGCGATGATCGGAAGTCCCGGCTCCAGCTTGCGGAGCGCGTGAATCAGCGCGGTTCCGTCCATCAGCGGCATCATGAGGTCGGTGAGGACGCCGTGGATGGCGTTCGGATTTCGCGCGAATACGGCGAGGGCCTCCACGCCGTCCGTCGCAGTCATCACGCGGTATCCATGTGATTCGAGGACCGAGCGGATCGCATTGCGAATCGCCTCCTCGTCGTCCACGACGAGCATGCATTCGCCGTTGCCGCGGGGCAGCGTTGCGGCCGCGTTCGGCACGCCGAATCCGGCCTGCTGTTCCGGCGATGCGGGGAGGTAGATTTGAAACGAGGTGCCCTCACCCGGCTGGCTGGCCAGGTTGATGTGGCCGCCGTGGCTTTGCACGATGCCGAGAACTGTCGAAAGACCGAGGCCCGTGCCCTTGCCGGCGGCCTTCGTGGTGAAAAATGGATCGAAGATGCGCTCGACGATTTCGGGTGCGATGCCGCTGCCGTTGTCACGGACTTCCAGGAGCACGTGCGGGCCCGGCTTGGCGTCTGCCATCGCACTGGCGTAATTCGCATCGATCGCGATGTTGCTCGCGCGCAAGAGGAGGCGCCCCCCGTCGGGCATCGCGTCACGGGCGTTCACGCAGAGATTCAGCACGATCTGGTGGATCTGCGTGGCGTCGCCGATGGCGGGCCACAGGTCCGGCGCGATGGTTGTCTCGATCAGGATGTCTTTTGGAAAAGTTCCGCGCATGATCTTCACCATCTCCTTGATGATGGCGGAGACTTGAATCGGGCGCCGTTCGCCCTCGAGCCCGCGCCCAAGCGTCAGAACCTGCTTCACAATCTGCGCGCCGCGCTCGGCGCTCAGCTCGATGGTTGAGATGATTCCGTCGCGTTCCGCCGCGGGCATCTCCTGCCGGAGAATGGGTGCCGACATGAGGATCGGAGCGAGAATGTTGTTCAAGTCATGTGCCACGCCGCTGGCCAGCGTCCCGATGCTCTCCATGCGTTGCGCGCGGAGGAACTGTGTCTCGAGGTTCTTCTGCTTGGTGATGTCGATGTTGATGACGAGGGCGGACTTCGGGTTGCCGGCATTGTCCTTCACGAGCGTCACGTGGCTGCTGACGATCAGTTTCCCGCCATGCTTGGTGACGTGCCTGCGCTCGCCATGGGATTCGCCGGCCTGCAGCAGCTCACGCGTGATGTCGTCCACCGACTTCGCGTCCGCAAAAATGAGTTCGCCAATGTCCCGCCCTTCAGCCTCGGGGGAGGTCCAGCCATAGAGGCGCTCCGCGCCCTTGTTCCAAAACGAAATCCGCCGGGTGTGGATGTCCCGGACGATGATCGCCTCGTGCGCGCAATCGAGCATCTCAGCCTGCTCGCGGATTCGCTCCTCGGAGCGCTTGCGCTCCGTGATGTCCTCGACGACGCCCACATAGCCGAGCACCTGTTCGTCTCCGCGCATCGCCGCGCTGCGGATGCTCGCCCAGATCACGGCGCCATCGCGTCGGACAAACCGCGCGCAGCCTTTGAAGTTCTGCCTCTGGGCGATGCTGGAGCGCCATTCGTCGAGCAGCGGATTGCGGTCCTCCGGATGCACCGACTGGAACCACCCGCTGCCGGATATTTCCTGGAATCCGACGCCGAGCATCTGCCGCAGCGTGGCGTTGGTGTAGGTGAGCATCCCCTCGCAGTCCGTCACGAATATCCCGAGCGGCGACGCCTCGGTCATCGCGCGAAATTCCGCCTCGCTCTGCCGCAGGCTGTCCTCCGTCTGCCGGCGCTCCTTCTCGAGCCGGGCCTGGTCGAGCGCCTGCTGGACCGCCGGCCCGAGGCGAGTCAGCCGATCCTTCATCAAGTAGTCGGCGGCGCCGCGCTTCATCATGTCCACCGCGATGTCCTCGCCGATGGTGCCGGAGATGATGATGAAGGGGATGTTCGCGCCCGTCTGTGTGAGGAGTTCCAGCGCACGGGGCCCGCTGAACTGGGGCATTTGAAAGTCCGAGAGAATGATGTCCGGCTTCGTGGGCAGCCGTTCCAGATAGGCGGCCTCCGTCTCCACTCGGTGCCAGTCCGGCTCGAATCCAGCCCGGCGCAGCTCGCGCAGCACGAGCTCGGCATCGGACGGATTGTCCTCGGCGATCAAAACTCGCAGCGCGCGCGCCATCTCACTTCTCCATCGTCGGGGGCTGGTTCAGCAGCAGCCAATACATCCCAAGGTCGCGCACCGCGTCCACGAACCGCTCAAAATTCACCGGCTTCACAATGTAGCTGTTCACGCCGAGCCTGTAGCTCAGCACCACGTCACTCTGCTCCTTTGACGACGTGAGGGCGACCACGGGGATCGCGCTCGTGCGAGGATCAGCCTTGATGCGCCTGAGCACCTCGAGCCCGTCCACCTTCGGCAGCTTGAGGTCGAGCAGGATCACCTTGGGCGGATCCGAAATGTTCCGCCCCGCATGCGCGCCCTCGCAGAAGATGAACTCGATCGCCTCAACGCCGTCGCGCGCGACGTGGATGCGGTTGGAAAGGTGCGCCTTCGTCAGGGCTCGCAGCGTCAGCTCGACATCCTGCGGGCTGTCCTCGACGAGTAGAATCTCAACGGAACTGGTTTGGCTCATGTTTTTTGGTTTTCTTCAAACGTCATGGAGAAGGTCGCGCCACGATCGGCTTCGGCTTCAGCCCAGACGCGCCCGCCGTGGCGGTTGATGACCCGCTTCACGATTGCAAGACCCACGCCAGTCCCCTCGTAATCCTCGGCACGGTGCAGGCGCTGGAAGACGCCGAACAGCTTGTCTGCGTAGCGCATGTCGAAGCCCGTTCCGTTGTCCGCGACGAAGTAAACCGTCTCGCCTTCCTGCTTCCGGCTGCCGACTTCGATGCGCGCGGTCTTCTGCTGGCGCGTGTATTTGAACGCATTGGAGAGCAGGTTCAGCCAGACCTGCTTCAGCAGCGCCCGGTCGCCCATGCACGGCGGCAGTTCGCCGATGCGCACCTCGATTTCCCGCCCTTCGCGCTGCGAATCGAGCTCACTGAGCACCTCCGTGACGAGGCTCAGCGTGTCCACTGAGCGCTTCTTTAAGGGAAGCCGGCTCAGGCGCGAAAATGTGAGCAGGTCATCAATCAGCGCACCCATCCGCTGCGCTCCCTCGCGGATTGTCTTCAGGTAGCGCTGTCCCTCCTCGGGCAGCTGCGCGCCGTAGTCCTCGATCACCGCCTGCGAAAAGCCGTCCACCGTCCGCAGCGGAGCGCGGAGGTCGTGGGACACCGAGTAGGAGAACGCCTCAAGCTCCTTGTTCGACGCCTCGAGCTGGCGGTTGGCCTCCTGCACCTTCTGCGAGCTGGCAAAAATCTCCGCCTCCATCTGCTCCATCCGCAGGCGGATGTCCGGGGAGCCGGCGCCGGCGTCCACGTGCCGCGTGCGGTTTCTCACAAACTCCGTCACGTCCTCCACGCGGTGGATGATGTATTTCACCCGGCGATCCGAGCCGAGCACGGGAGAATTGATCGGGCTCCAGTATCGCTCCTCGAACGCCCCGTCGGGCCGCCTCACGTCATATTTCTGAATCGCCATCGTATGCGGCGTGGCCCACTGGATCACGTGCTCGATGGATGAGCGCAGGTTCGATGTGCCGGTGGCATCGGGATCATTCGGATTGTCCGGGAAGACATCGAACAGCCCGCGGCCGACGATGCTTCCGCGGGTGGTCATCGTCGCTTTCAGATACGCATCGCTCGCGGCGACGATTTTCAAATCGGGCGTGAGGACAAGGTAGAGGCCCGGAAGCGATTCGAAGAGGCTCTCCAGTTCCGCGCGGCTGCTGCGCAGTTCCCCGTTTGCCGCCTCGAGCTGGATCGTGCGCTCCGCGACACGGCTCTCAAGTTCAGCGTTCAGCGAGCGCGCCCGCTCCTCCGCCAGCTTCCGCTCGGTGATGTCGGTGCTGTAAACACGCAGCCGGTTCATCTCGGGGATCCACGTCACCGTCTGTGCAAACCACCGCGATTCGACCGCCGCCTCGCGCCACGCCGCAGGTTGCTTTTCGGACTGCATCGCCGCTGCCGCTTCGGGAATTCCCGTGAGCAGCGGGTGAGCGAGTCCGGCGTCCTGCAGGTCGGGAAACATCCTGCGGGCCGAGGGATTGGCGTAGCAGAGCGCCTGCCGCGAGATGTCGAGTTCAAGAATCGGATTTGGATTCTTCTCAGGAAACGAAGCCAGCCAGAGCGCCTGCTGCTCCGCCTGCACGCGCTCGGTGACATCCATCAGCGTCCCGACAATCGCCGGCCTGCCGTTGTATTCCGCGCGCCCTCCATGCACCTCGATGTGGATGATGCGCCCGTCCTTGCGCACGGCGCGCAGCGCGTATCGGACGCTCTCAACCTCACCCTCCATGCGCCTGCGGATGTGCTCCGCCGTCGTCGCGCGATCTTCGGGGAATGCGATGTCCACGACCCGCGACGAGGCGAACTCCTCGGCCGAGTAGCCGAAAATCTCCGACATCTTCGGATTCACGTAGGCAAAGCGCTCGTCCTGGATGACGTAGATGCCGGTGAGCGACTGCTCCACGAGGCGTCGGAATTTCTCCTCGGTGCGGCGGGCGGCATCCTCGGCTTCCTTGCGCCGGGTGATGTCTTGGATCACCGCCAGCGTCCGGATGGGCCGGCCGCTCGCATCGCAGATGAGTGATGCGTTCACGCTGACCCACACGACCTCGCCATCCTTGCGGAGGTAGCGCTTTTCGCGGCTGACCGCCGGCGCCTCGCCGCGCACCATGCGTCCGTGGTCGGCATCGTCGTCGCTGCGATCCTCCGGGTGTGTGAGATCTTGAAAGCGCATGCCAAGGAGTTCCTCCTCCGAGTAGCCGGCGATCTCGCAGAATTTCGGGTTCACGCGCAGATAGCGCCCGCTGTGCGGATCCACTTGAGCCTGGCCGACACCGGATGAGCAAAAGCTCGCGCTGAAATCAGCGGCGCTCTCCCGCAGTTCGCACTCGATCTTCTTCCGCTCGCCGATCTCGACGATGGAACTCAGATAAAACTTGCCGTCTGGCGTTTCGATCGGATTGAGGCCGACCTCGACCGGCATCTCCGTGCCGTCCTTGTGCAGGGCTGTCAAATCGCGGTTCCTGCCAAGGAGCCGCGGTTCCGGGTTGTGCAGGTATCCCGCGCGGAGATTCACGTGGGCCTCCCGCAGCCGACTTGGAAGGAGCATCTCAATGGACTGGCCGATCAGTTCGCCGCGCGAGTAGCCGGTGAGCTTCTCGGCTCCCGAGTTTGCCATCAGAATGCGGCCGCCGGCATCGGTGAGCACGACGGCGTGCGGCGTGGCCTCGACTACGAGCCCGAAGATGCTGTCCGTGGGGTGGAACTGGCCATCCGCGACACGATGCGCGTCACCCGCTGCGTCCGGTTTGGAGCCGACTGTTTCCATAAGGACGGTGTCCGGATCATGAGGTCGGCCGCCGCGGCTGCTTCACGAGCGCCCATTCCATGTCGAGGTTCGGCGCGACCGCGCTGAAGTTCTGAAATCCGACCGGCTTCACAAGGTAGTTCTCCACCCCCAGCCGCCTGCATTCAGCGATGTCGCGGTCGTGGTTTGAGACGGTGAGCACGATTACGGGGATTTTTTGAAGCCGCTTGTCCGCCTTGATTCGGCGCAGAACCTCGAGTCCGTCAATTTTCGGGAGGTTCAAATCGAGCAGGATCATTCCGGGGAGCGGCTGGTTCCTGCGGCGCTCATGCGCACCTGTGGCGAAGAGAAAGTCCAGCGCCTCCTCACCGTCGCCCACGACATGCACGATGTTCGTAATCCTCCCCTTGCGGAATGCGCGCAGAGTGAGTTCCGCGTCGCTCCCGTTGTCCTCCACAAGCAGGATTTCCACGAACTTGGTCTGGGTATTCACGCCACCGGCGCGTGCAAAGAGATTCGAGGTGGTCAGTTGCAGCGCGGTGGACAGCTTTTCGATGTTTTCGAGGGAGATGTTCCGCCGGCCCCGCTCGACATCCGAAACGTAGGTGCGGTGGAGCCCGGCGCGGCCCGCAAGCTCCTCCTGTGAGATACCGAGTTCGGAACGGGTCTTTTTGACGGCGTCGCCAAACGATGACTTGAAGTCGCTCATGTTTTTCAAATGAGGGGCATCATAGCCCACATGTGAACAGACGATAAGTGACATGTTCTTTTGAGTCGGCGCGGCTGCAGAATCGGGCCCAGGGTCGGTGGTGTTCATAGGCGGAATCGTTGTTTCACCCCCTGATACGTTTCCCGAGCGATTTTGTTACACGATAACTCAAAATATTTTCAAACGCCCGGATGGGATGCCCGCTTCGGAGGCTGCGGCGGCGCCCGTCGCCATCGGCGCTCCCCGGGCTGGCAAACGCGGGCTGGCAAACGCGGGCTGGCAAACGTGGGCTGAGGGTTTTTCCACGTCGGAATACCGAATCCTGCCATGCGCATTTCGAACGCGGAATGCTCCAACTGTGGACATGAACAAATCCAGAATCCTCATCGTTGACGATGATCCGAGAATCTCGTCGTTCATTGCCCTGATCCTTCGTCGGCACGGCTACGAGGTGCGTGAAGAGAACCGATCGTTTGCGGCGCTCGCCACCGCGCGGGAGTTCCACCCGAACCTCGCGCTGCTCGATGTGGACATGCCCGGCAAGGATGGCGGAATGGTCGCCGCGGAACTCGCTGCGGACCGGGAACTGGCTCGCACGCCGGTGATCTTTGTCACCTCCCTCGTCGGCGAGAGCGAGGCTGGCATCCGAGGCGGCTCGCGCTTCATTTCCAAACCGGTGGATCTCGCGATCCTCCTGTCGGCCGTCAAGGAAGCGCTGCCGCAGATGGCGGCTTAACGCAGCAGGAGCGAGGCGGCCGTGATGAATGAGGAACTTCTCAGGCAGGGACGGATCCTGATGGTGGACGATGAGGTGAGCAGCCTCTGCCTGCTCGAGAACATCCTCCATCGGCTGCGCTTCCCGCATCTGCGGAAGCTCACGGACCCGACGCGCATCATCGGGGAGTTCACTGCCTTTGCCCCCGATCTCGTGATCACCGACATCGAGATGCCGCGGATGGATGGGATTCAGTTGGTGGAGAAGCTGCGGGCGCATCTCCAGTCGGATCCGTCGCTGCCCATCCTCGTCCTGACTGGCAGCGCGGATCCGAGGCACAAGCGGGCCGCCTTGATAGCCGGTGCCACCGACATCATGGTCAAGCCGTTCGACTCGGCGGAGATGCAGATGCGGATCCGCAACCTGCTGCTCACGCGCTTCCAGCGGCTGCAAATCCAGGATCACAACCGCATTCTCGAGCAGAAGGTCGCTGAGCGGACCGCGGAATTGGAGCGCGCGCTCGCGGACTTGAAGGAAAGCCAGCGGCAAATCGTGCAGCAGGAGCGGTTCCGGGCATTTGGCGAGATGGCCGGCGGAGTCGTGCATGATTTCAACAACTCGCTGATGTCCATCATCGGCTACAGCGAGCTGCTTCTGCAGGATGACACGCTGGCCGACGATCGCGACCTGCTCCGGCAATACCTCAGGACGATGAATACCGCGGGCCGGGACGCATCGCACGTGGTGTCGCGGTTGCGCGACTTTTACCGCCCGCGCGAGGAGAGCGATGTCTTCGCGGCGGTGGAGCTGAACCGGCTCATTGAGGAGGTGGTGCCGTTGACGAAGCCGAAGTGGCACGATCATGCGCTGGAGACCGGCCGTTCGATCCGCGTGGAGCTTGAGCTGCAGAAGATTCCGCCTGTCCTCGGAAACGGCACGGAGCTCCGCGAGATCCTCACGAATTTGATCTTCAATGCCGTGGACGCGATGCCCTCCGGCGGCACGATCACGCTTCGTTCGGAGCCGCTCGCGGATGTGGTGCGCATCGAGGTCTCGGATACCGGGACCGGCATGAGCGACGAGGTTCGCCACCGGTGCCTGGAGCCGTTCTTTTCGACAAAGGGCGAGAAGGGGACGGGACTTGGCCTCGCGATGGCGTTTGGCATCATCCGGCGCCACGCGGGAACTTTGGAAATCGAAACGGCGACGGGACGCGGCACGACATTCCGCATCACGCTGCCGAACTTTCGCGAGGGGGGAGGTGAGTGCGAGGAGAGCCAGCGCAAGATGGAGCGGAAACTCCGCGTGCTCGTCGTTGATGACGAGCCAAGTGCGCGCGATGTCGTGACACAATATCTTCGGAGCGATGGTCACCGCGTTGAGACCGCGTGCGACGGCCGCGAGGCGGTGCAGAGATACATGAGTGGACGGTTTGACCTCGTGATCACGGACCACGGCATGCCGGGGATGAACGGCGCGCAGCTCGCGGACGCCGTGCGCCGCATCGATCCGGCGATGCCGGTTTTTCTGCTCACCGGTTTTGCCTATGACAAGTCGCAGCGGCCCCCTTCGGCGAACTGCATCCTGAAAAAGCCGCTCGTTCCAAGTGAGCTGCGGGCAGCTTTGCAGCGGCTGGAAATCGGCGCTCCGGCATCCGTGATCGAGCCCGTCGAGGCGTGCGCCGCATAGAGTGCGGCGATCCGGTCACTCCGCAGCGCCAGCGCGCTAGCTTTTGTCCACGCTGTATTTCCCAGGGCCGACGAAAATGAGCGAAAAGAACACGAGGCCGACTTCCCACGCGTGTGAGGCGGCTTGGAGCGAGTCAATGAAGTGTTTTGGGCCGGTCCAATGATGCAGGCCGGCGACTGCCAGGGTCACGGCGACGAGCAGGCATGCGGGGCGGAACGCAAAGCCGATGATGAAGAGCAGGACGCCGAGCGTGAGAGCCATCGTCGCCATGAAGCCCCAGAACGCCGGCCAGAGGGTGATGCCGGTGCTCGCCATTGCTGCGCCCACTTTCCGCCAGCCCTCGATGCCGCCGGTCAGCTTTTCCCAGCCGTGCGCGCAAATGACGATGACGCCGAGTGAAATGCGCAGCATGAGGAGTCCGGCGTCGCGGTTACGGGAGAGAAATGCCCACATGGCGCGGCTTCCTACCATCGGGCGGTGGATTGGCGAGAGTGAAAATGCCGCCGCTCCCGCCGACTACGCCGCCGTCCTCTCTCGTTCAGTCCGCAGTTGTCCGCAGCCCGCGGCCACATCGATGCCGCGGCGCTGCCTCACCGTGCTCGGGATGCCGGCGCCGCGAAGGGCGCGCTGGAACTCGATCGCTGCCGTTCCCGGGCTTGTGCCGCCCGCGAAGCCGCGCGTCGGGTTCAGCGGGATGAGGTTCACGTGTGCGTCAATGCCAGCCAGCAAGGCTGCGAGCCGGAGTGCGTGGGCGGGGGTGTCGTTCGTCCCGGCGATGAGCGTCCATTCAAAAAAGATTCGTCGCTCCGTCTTTGCGCAGTAGGTGCGGCACGCAGCCATCAATTCATCGAGCGGCCAGCGCCTTCCGGCAGGCACTAGGGCGGAACGCTCCTCGTCGGTCGCCCCGTGCAGGCTCACGGCGAGTTTGTAGCCGCGCTTTTCCTGTGCGAGCCGGAGGATGCCGGGGACGACGCCGACCGTGCTGATGGTGATTTTCGCCGGGCCGATGCCAAGCCCGCGCGTGTCGCTGATGATGTCGAGGGCGGTGAGCACCGCGTCGTAGTTGTGCAGTGGTTCGCCCATGCCCATGAGCACGAGGTTGCGCAGGCTGGATTTGCCGTCGCCTGCGAGCGCCGAGCGCGCGTGCATCACCTGCGAGACGATCTCGCCCGGCCGGAGATGCCGCGCGAAGCCCATCTGCCCGGTGGCGCAAAACACGCAGCCCATCGCGCAGCCCGCCTGCGTGCTCGCGCACACGGTGTATCGGCCGGGATAGCCCATCGCCACCGTCTCAATGGTCTGGCCGTCGGCGAGCCGGAGCAGAAACTTCCGCGTGAGCCCGTCGCTGCTGCGGATGTCGGCGGCAACGGCCGGGGCCGCGTCGCGCGCGGTTTCCGCAGCCATGTGCTCCTCCAGCCATTTTCGGAGCGGGCCGATCAATCCGTTCAGCTTTTCCGCGGTGATGCCGCCATCGCGGTAAAGCGCGCGCCACAGCGGCTTCGCATGGACGGGGTTTACGCCGTCGCGCGCGAGACGCGACGCGAGTTCCGCGAAAGTCAGATCGAAAAGCGATCGCATGCCGTTGCTCGGAGTGGCGGGAGGGGGTTTGATGGCGTGAAGGTCCGTATTCACCGGTGCGACGACGGTGCGCGAACGCGCGCGGTTTTGCAACGGCACCCGCAGCTGCTTGCCGGACACGCCTCCTTGCGGCTTCCGCCAGCCCGCGCTACCTCCCGCAAAGTGGAACCCGCCGCCGCATTTCAAAAACTGCTCGAAGGCTCGTCGCCGATCCTGGCGCTCGCGCCGATGCAGGAGGTCACGGACCTGCCATTCTGGCGGCTGATGGCGCGCTATGGCGGGGCCGATGTCTATTTCACCGAATACTTCCGCGTTCACGCCGACTCGAATTTGGAAAAGTGGATTCTCCAGTCCATCACGGAAAATCCCACGGGCCGCCCGGTGGTTGCGCAGATGATCGGCAACGACATCCCGTCGCTCGTGCGGACTGCCCGCAGGCTGCAGGAATATCCAGTCGCAGCGATTGACCTGAACCTCGGCTGCCCGGCGCCGATCGTTTACAAAAAGTGCGCCGGTGGCGGGCTGCTCCGTGAGCCGCAGCGGGTGGATGCGATTCTCGGCGCGCTGCGCGACGCGGTTCGCGTGAAGTTCACCGTGAAGACGCGAATCGGGTTCAACGATCCCGCGGTGTTCGATGAGTTTCTGCCGATTTTTGCGCGCCACTCGCTGGATCTCCTCACGGTGCATGGGCGCACCGTCTCGGAGATGTATCGCAGCGAGGTCCACTACGACTTCATCGCGCGCGCCGTCGGGGCTGTCCCGTGCCCCGTGCTTGCGAATGGCAACGTGCATTCCGCGCGGAAGGCGGCGGAGGTGTTGGAAATCACCGGCGCGCGGGGGCTGATGATTGGCCGCGGCGCGATTCGCAACCCGTGGATGTTCGGGCAAATCCGGCAGCAGCTCTGCGGTGCGGACATCCCGCTGCCGAGCGGCCGCGATGTCCTCGGCTACATCCGCGCGCTTTACGATGCAGTCTGCTCCCCGGAGGTTCCCGAGCGCTCGCAGGTCCACAAGATGAAGAAGTATCTGAACTTCATCGGGCTCGGCGTGGAGCCATCCGGGAAATTCCTGCACGACGTCCGGCGCGTCACGGCGCGCGCGGAGCTTTTCCGCGTCTGCGAGTCGTTCCTCGATCACGCGGAGCCGATGCGGCTGGAGCCGTTCTCAATCGCGTTCAAGGAAACCGACGTTCTCGCCGGGGAGCATCTGTAGCGGGCGCCTTGCCCGTGCCGCGTGGACGGCTCACTGCGCCGAGTCTTTCCGCTCCAGCTCGACGTCCTGCCAGGACACCGGATCGTCGTCCGGCTCGAGATGGGTGAGGACGATGAGCCCCGGCACCGCCTTGCGCAGGTCGGCCTCGATCTGCTCGGCGATGTCGTGGCCCCGCGTGATCGTCCAGCTTCCCGGCATCAGCAGGTGGACACTCATGAACTGCCTCGCCGCCGCACGCCGTGTGAGCAGCGCGTGGTTCTGCACGCCTTCCGCTTCATATTTCGCAAGGACGGCCCGGATGGCATCCATCTGCGGCGCGGGGAGTCCGGTGTCCATCAGCCCGAGCATGGATTCGCGCACGAGCGTGTATCCGGTCATGATGATGTGCATGGCGAGCAGCAGGCCGAAGAGTGGATCCAGCCACCACCACCCGGTGAGGGCGACGAGGGCGACGGCGAGAATCACCGCGGCGGAGGTCCACACATCCGTCATCAGGTGCTTCGCGTCTGCTTCGAGTGCGATGGAGTTCCGCCTCCGCCCGACGGCAGCGAGCACCCGGGCGGTGACGAGATTCACGACGGACGCGGCGGCGGAAATCGCGAGCCCTGTGACGGGCTGGTGAATCGCCTGCGGCGAAAAGAAACGATCGACTGCGCTCCAGCCGATCGTCGCCGCGGCGACGATGATCAGCGCGCCCTCGACGCCTGCGGCAAAATACTCGGCCTTCGAGTGCCCGAACGCATGATCCTCGTCGGCCGGACGCGCCGCGACCGCTAGGGTGCCGAGCGCGACGAACGCAGCCGCTAGGTTCGCGAGTGATTCGAGAGCGTCCGAGAGCAGTCCGACCGAGCCGGTGATGCGCCATGCCGCGAGCTTCAGAACGAACGTCACCACCGCCGCCGCGACGGAAAGCCGTGCGAAGTAGGTCAGGGGGCGCTCTTGCATCGGGCGACGCTAGCGGCTGAAAAAAAATCCGCCACACTTGCGTGCGTGGCCCGGCGGCGCGGCGCCGACTTTCTATGCGGGCCTCTTCTGCGCGTTGGTCAGGGGAGGCAGATTCGGCAGGCGGGTCGGGCCGCCAGTCTCGACCAGGGCCGCGGCGGCGGCGCGCAGCTCCCGCCAGCGATCCCAATCGTAGTCGGGCGCGAGCGCCACATGCCTGAGCACACTGCGCCATTCGATGATGGCGCGCTCGATGTCGCCGGCGCGCAGCGCTTCCGACTGGAGCCTCCCGATGCCCGAGCCGTGCTCGACCATTTCGCGGACGATTTCGGATGCGCCCGCGCCGTATTCCACCGGCACGCCCATGGTGAGGTAGCCCTCAATGTCCGCGCGGTCGTATGCCCTTTGGCAAAGCGTGCCGAGCCGCCCGGCGTAAGGTGAGTCGTCGCCGGCGAAGCGGGGCCCCGCCCGGAGGTTCGCGAGGTCGAAGACGAGATCCTCGATTTTGTAAGTGGCATCCTCCAACGCAGCCGCGATGGCGAGGCCCTCGCCGTGGTGGAAAAAACCGAAGACAATGCCGCGACGAGTCGGGAGGCCGTCGGTGCCGATGATGCCGAGTCTCCGCCAGTGCCAGGCGGGCGACGAAGTGATTTCCACGCTGCGGCACCAGGGCGCTTCCGTGCAGCCTTCGCAGCACGCCGGAGGAGCTTCGCGCAGCGGAGGATTCACCAGCATCCTCCCGAAGTCGTCGCAATGAGCGGCGATGACATGAGGGGAAAAATCGAGCTGCACGATGAACTGCTGCCCACGGGAAAACGTCGTGTGCACTGCGAACGCAGGGAACGCGCGACCGTCCGTGACCTGCTTGCCGCTGCATTGGTTTGCCGCCTTTCGTGAGCGTTGGCCGCCGGATTTCCCTGCAGGTGCGGCGGCCTGCCGTGCGAAGCTCTGCATGAGGCGCGGAAGACGGTCGAGGATCACTGCCGGAATCTCCGCGATGGTGATTGCCCGCTCGCGGAGCAGGGGACGCAGCCACGGGGCGACGTGCAGCATTCCTTCGCGCTGCATCCCCAGAATGAGCTCGCGTCCGTATCGGCGCTGGCCGGGGACATCGAGCCGGCAGAGCTGACCGAAGCCGATGCCATCGAGCGTGGCTGCGATGCTGAGCGCGGGGCGCCATTTTCCGTCGTGAAAGCGCAGCGCCTCCGAGAGTGGGGCGGTGGAACTTGCGGATACCGGCTGCCATTTGCCGTGCGAGTTTTGCATCTCCGCGACTTTGCGGCGGATGAGCCGCGCGCGCTCCATGTCCACCCGCAGGCCGCATGGCATCGGGCCGATCGCCTCCGAATGCTCGACGCCGAGGGGCACGCTCTGCGCGGAGAAAAGCCGACTGTTCAGTTCCAGCGCGGCTGAGAACGGATTCGCGCCTTTCTCCGCCGCTCCCTGCATCACGGCGATCAGCGTGGGCCAGTCGAGCTTTGTCGCGCGGCGGAGCTGGCGCGGGCGTGCGTTCATCAGGCGTGGCGTGTTCTCGGTGAAGAGCACGCTGCCGCTCTCATCAAGTCCGCGTCGCCCGGCGCGGCCAAACATCTGGAGCAGTTCGTCGGGTTGCACCTGGCGCTCGAGATTTCCGGCCATGTAGCGCGTGTCGGTGACGAGCACGGAGCGCATCGAGAAATTGATCCCGGCGGCCAGCCCCATGGTTGCGACGACGACGCGGAGCTGGCCGTTCTTCGCGAGGGGCTCAACGATTCCCGCGCGCTGCGCGTAGCTGAGGCCGCTGTGGTGAAATGCGATGCGCGAGCGGAGGAGGCGCGCGAGCTTGGGCCCGGCGAGCGATTCCTGCTCCGGCGAGAGGGCGAGCGGCTGCGTGTCCGGCAGCGCGGCGGCGAGCGCCTGAGCGAAATCCTCCGCAGCATTGCGGCGCGGCGCAAACATCAGCACGGGGCCGAGGTCGGCGCGCAGCGCATTTGCCAACATGCGCGGCCAGAATCCGCGCACGTCGAGAGCCGCGCGGCCCGGGAGCGTCTGGAGGTCCACCTCATTCAGCGGGACGGGCCGGATGTCGTGCGAGATGAGCACTGCCTCGCGGCCGATGCGGCGCAGCCATGCGACGACATCCTGCGGATTGCCGACGCTGCCGCTGAGCAGCAGGAGCTGCGTTGTCGGCGGGGCGAGGGCGAGGGCGAGTTCGTAGTTCACGCCGCGGTGCGGATCGCCTGTGAGCTGGTATTCGTCCACGACGAGCAGCCGCGGCCCTTCACGGCGGAGGAATCGCGCGCGCTGCGTTTCCAGAGTCGCGATGACGATGTGCGCATCGGGCCGCAGCGCGAGATCGCCGGTGGCGATGCCGACATCCCAGCCGCGGGCACGCCACTCGGCGAGCTTGTCGTTCGCGAGCGCGCGGGTCGGCACGGTGAACACCGCCTGGCCGCGCACCTCCGGCTGGAACATCTCGAAGATGTGCGTCTTTCCCGCGCCAGTCGGCGCATGCACCACGGCATCGCAGCCCGCGCGCAGCGCCTTCACGGCATCCTGCTGCCACAGATCGGGCACGGTGAGGTTTTGAAGGAGCGGGTTCACTGCGGCGCGGGATTTTTCGGGAAACGGATCGCACGGGACAAGCACGGAGCGCCGTGCCGCAGAAAGAATACGGTTGGGAAAGCCGGGCAGTTCTGGATTACGAGTGCGTGCGATGATGCCCGACGAGGAGAACAACGACGAACAGGCCGCGCCGCGCGCGGAGGTCGGTCGCTATCGGCGGCTGAAGGCGGCGCGCGAGCGGGCGCTGGTGGCGGCCTCGATGGGCCTGCCGCACTGGATCGAGCGCGGGCACGGCGCGTGGGTTTTGTTCGTCGAGGAAAGTGCGCGCGGGCCGGTCGCGGCGGCGCTGGCGGAAT
The DNA here is from genome assembly GCA_044221185.1 of Chthoniobacteraceae bacterium. GTDB lineage: Bacteria > Verrucomicrobiota > Verrucomicrobiia > Chthoniobacterales > Chthoniobacteraceae > SXWH01. Next base: position 35,644 of record JBGAPP010000004.1, read on the forward strand.
TCGAGGGCGAGGAATCCGCGCGCTCCCATGCGGAGAAGCCGGAGCCGCTGGTGATTCCGAAGCTCGCCGTGCTCACGGTGCTCGCAGCGATGGTGCTCCTCTTCCAAGTGCAGTCCACGATGCCTGCGGAACTCGTCGAGAGCGGCGTGGCCTCGGACGGGCGCGTCCTTCGCGGCGAATGGTGGCGCTGCTTCACCGCGCTGACGCTGCATGGCGGATCGGAGCACCTCGTTTCAAATCTCGGGCTCGCGGTCTTCGTGTTTGCGTTTGTGTTTGCGCGCTTCGGCGTGGGTGCGGGCCTGCTCGGCACGGTGCTCGGCGGCGCGCTTGGCAACCTGCTGAATGCGTTCGCGCACATGGTGCGGCCGCACCAGAGCATCGGATCCTCGACGGCGCTCTTCGCGGGGCTCGGCCTGCTCGCCGGGGGCGAACTCGCCGCGCTGCTCATGCACCGCTCGAGCCGGACGGGCTGGCGCCTGCTCGTGCCAGTCGGTGCGGGGTTTGCATTCCTCGCTCTCTACGGCGGTGCCGGGACGAACCGCGACGGCACGCCGCTCACGGATGCGGGCAATGTGGATGTGATGGCGCACCTGCTCGGGCTGGTCGCCGGGCTTGCGATTGGCGGGATTCTCTTCGCCGCTGGAATGCGCCGGGGTGCGGTGAGGTCCGTGCAGATCGCTTGCGGTGCGGCTGCGGTGGCCGCACTCGGCATCGCGTGGTTCCTGGCCATTCGTTCCGCAACTTAGCGCGGAAGGCCCGTTGCCCTCAGTTCACGCCGCCTGTTTCGCCGCCGCGGCCTCGCGCTTGAGGCGCTTGAGCAGCTTGAAGAACTTGATGGTGTCGCGCACTGGATGAATTTTGCTGACCTCGTCGCCGTAGATTGTGCTGACGGGTGCCGCGCCGATTTTGCAGCCGCGGCGTGCGGCAAGGGCAAGCATCTCGGTTTCGAAATCGAAGGCGCTGCTTTCCATCGCGAGGAATTCCGCGGCGAGCGAGCGGTGGAACATACGGAATCCGCACTGCGAGTCGGGCACGCGCTGGCCGATGGTGCGGCTGATGAGCCAGCTCATGAAGCGGTTCGTGCATTTGCGGACGAACGGCATGGTGCGCACATCGCCCATGCGGTTGCCGACGATCATCGGCGCGCCGGTCGCGCCGGACTCGGTGAGGAAATTCGGAATCTCCGAGGGGAGATGCTGGCCGTCGCCGTCGAGGATGAGGATGAACTCGACGCCCGGGCGGTCGAGCAGCGCGCGGAGTCCGGTTTTGATCGCCGCGCCTTTGCCCGCGTTTTTCTCGTGCTTGATGACTTCGACGCCAGCAGCGCGCGCCTCCTCGCTGGTGCGATCGGTCGAGCCGTCGTCCACGACGAGCACGAGGTCGAGATGCTCACGCGCGGCAGCGGCGACTTCGCGGATGTGCTTTTCCTCGAAGTAGCACGGGATGAGCGCGGCGACGCTCGCGCGGGTGGCAGTGGGCTGGGCTGACATGCGGCGGGGTTAAAGCAGGCCGCGCGCCGCGGGGAAACCGCGGAATGCCGCTACTTCAGCCCGTGCTGCTTGCGCGGGTCGTAATCGGCGGCGTGATACGAGCTGCGCACTAGCGGGCCGCTGGCGACGAACTCGAAGCCCTTGTCGTAGGCGATGCGCTCGTAGAGCTTGAACGTGTCCGGGTGGATGTATTCGAGCACGGGCAGGTGCTGCGGGCTCGGGCGCAGATACTGGCCGATGGTGAGCACCTGCACGCCGTGCTCGCGCAAATCGTCCATCGTCTGGAAAATCTCCGGCTCCGTCTCACCGAGACCGAGCATGACGCCGCTCTTCGTCACGATGTCCGGCGCGATTTCCTTCATGCGGCGCAGCACTTTCATGCTCACGGCATACTTTGCGCGCGAGCGCACGAGCGGCGTGAGGCGCTCGACGGTCTCGACGTTGTGGTTGAAAATGTGCGGGTGTGCGGCGGCGATGAGCGCGAGGCATTCCTCCTTCGCGTGAAAGTCGGGCGTGAGCACCTCGATGATCATCTCCGGCGCGGCCTCGCGCACGGCCTCGATTGTCTTCGCAAAATGCAGCGCGCCGCCGTCCTTCAAGTCATCGCGCGCGACGGCGGTGATGACGACGTGCTTCAGCTTCATCCGCCGGATCGCCTCGGCCACGCGCTGCGGCTCGTCGTCCTCGAGCGCGAACGGCTTCGCCGTCGTGACCGCGCAGAAGCCGCACGCCCGCGTGCAGCGTTCACCGGCGATCATGAAGGTCGCCGTGCCGCTGCTCCAGCATTCCCACCGGTTCGGGCACTGCGCACTTTCGCAGACGGTGTTCAGCCGCAGGTCAGTGATGAGCGCCTTCGTGGAAAAGAAGACCGGGTTGTTTGGCAGGCGCACCTTGATCCAGTCAGGCTTGCGGGCCTGATGGAGCGCGGGATCGATCTTGGAGCACGACATCGGCGCGCAGACTAAAGGTGCTGACGGGGAAATCAACAGGCTCTCTTTGAGGGAGCGTCGCGGGCGGGTTTCCCTGCGTCCGACAACAGCCGATGAGGATTGTGCAAAAAATGCGTGTGATTTTCCGGCAAGCGTTTGTATCTGTCCTGTCATGAAAGCGCCCCTCATCGCCCTTTCGCTGTTTTTCATCACACTCGCTCCTGTCCGCGCGGTGGACCTCGTCACGCCGTCAGGCACGTTCAAGGACGTGAAGGTCGTGAAGGTCGAAGCCGAAGCGATCCGCATCAGCCACAGTGAAGGCACGGCTCTCGTGGACTTTGACGAATTGCCGCCGGCGATGCAGGAGCAATACGGCTGGACGCCGGAGAAATCCGCCGAGCGCAAGGCGAAGAAGGAAGCCGAAGCCAAGCGCATGGAGGAGGAGGAGAAGGCGCTGGATGAAGCACCCAAGCGCCGTGCGATGGAGGCGGCTGCGAAGAAGAAAGCCGAAGAGGAAAAGCTCGCCGCGGAGGAAAGGGCGAAGCGCAAGGTGGAGAACGCGGCCTTTGACGCGGAGAACGCCAAGGCGCAGGAGGATTTGATCGTTGCCGCCGCAAAGGCGCGCGCCGAACTCGACCGCGCACGCAAGGCCGGCAAGAACGGCGCTGGCGACGTTCCTGTCGCGCAGGTCGAGAGCGAACCGGCCAAGGACGGCGCGGAGGCTCCGACGCCGAGGAGAAACGTGGTCACGCCGCCGATGGGGACGGTGTCCGACTTAATGGCGACGGAGAACCCGCTCTTTCAAAACAAGAAGCTCTGGATCGGCCTCGGCGCGGGCGTGGTCGTGGTGCTGATACTTTTCATGCTGCCTTCGAGGACCAAGACGAGGCTTCCTGCGCAAATTCACAGGCGCCGTTAGCGGGCCTGCGGAAAAGCGCGGGCTGGGTTGACTGGCCCGGGCGCGGATGGGAGAAAGCGGGGCATGAAGGCGATTCTCCTAGCTGGTGCCGCACTCGCGGCGGGTGCCCATGCGGCGGCGCAGAATGCGGATGTGGCCGCGGGGGCGATCAATGAGTTCGGGCTGCAGCTCCACCGGCGGCTGGCGAAGCCCGGGGGGAACGTATGCATTTCGCCCTACTCGATCCAGGGGGCGCTCGCGATGACCTTTGCGGGTGCGGACGGCGCGACGCGCGCGGAGATGGCGAAGGTGCTGCATTTCCCGGAGGGGGAGGAAATCCATGCGTCGTTCGCGGCGCTGAACGCGGCGCTGGAGGAGGTGACGGCGAAGACGGCGAAGCAGGCGGCGGCCGCGGGGAGATTCGGCGGGCCGAGCGAGCCGATCACGCTGAACGTGGCGAACCGGATCTTCGGGCAGAAGGGGGCGGAGTTCCGCGCGCCGTTCCTGTCGCTGCTGGAGGGGACGTATCGCGCGCCACTGGAGGCGCTCGATTTTCACCAGTCGCCGGAGGACGCGCGCGGGCGCATCAACGGCTGGGTGGAGGAAAAGACGCGCCAGCGCATCCGCGAGCTGCTGAAGCCGGGGATGATCGGGAAGGGGACGCGGCTGGTGCTGGTGAACGCGGTGTATCTGAAGGCGCCGTGGGCGGATGAATTCAGCGGGCACGCGACGGCGCCGGAGCCCTTCCACTTGAACGGCGGCGCGGCGCGGCCCGTGCCGACAATGCGCACGCAGCGGCAGCTCGGCTATGCGGAGCAGCGGGGGTTCCGCGCGGTGGCGATCCCGTATGCGGGGCACGAGGTGCAGTTCCTCGTGATCGTGCCGGAGAAGGTGGACGGCCTCGCGGAGGTGGAGAAGGGTCTGACGGCCGCGGGGCTTTCGCAGCTCGCGAAGATGGCGGGCCGCGAGGTGATCCTGCACCTGCCGAAGATCCGCATCGAGGGCGACGGCATCGATCTGGGCGATGAGCTGAAGGCGCTCGGGATGCGCACGGCCTTTGACGAGCCGCCGGGCAGCGCAGACTTCAGCCGCATGGCGCCGCGCACGCCGCAGGACTACCTCGCGATCTCGAAAGTGATCCACGAGACGTTCCTCGCGCTGGACGAGAAGGGCACCGAGGCCGCCGCGGCAACCGCGGTGATCGCGATTCCGGGCTCGGCGCCGATGGAGCCGAAGAAGCCCGTGGAGGTGAAGGTGGACCGCCCCTTCCTCTTCGCCATCCAGCACGTGCCGAGCGGCGCGTGCCTCTTCCTCGGCCGCGTGGGGGATCCGGCGGGGAAGTAGGGAGGGGCGGCGTTGACGTCTCCGGGTGGAAATGGGACAAGCTGAGCCGATGAAGGCGATCCTCCTAGCTGCCGCGGCGATGACGATGGGTGCGGATGCGGCGGTGACGGACGCGGCGTCCGGTGCGGTGAATGAGTTCGGGCTGCAACTCCAGCGAAGGCTGGCGAGGCCGGAGGGGAATCTGTGCCTTTCGCCCTACTCGATTCAGAGTGTGCTCGCGATGGCGTTTGCCGGCGCAGATGGTGCGACCCGCGCGGAGATGGCAAAGGTGCTCCGTTTCACGACGGGCGAGCAGATACACGCGTCCTTCGGCGCGCTGAATGCCGATCTGGAAAATGCGGCGGCGAAGACGGCGAACCACGTGGCGGCGACGAGGAAGTTTGGCGGACCGAGCGAGCCGATCACGCTGAACGTGGCGAACCGGCTCTTCGGCCAGCAGAGGTTTGAATTCCGCCTGCCATTCCTCACTCTGCTGAACACGACCTATCGCTCGTCATTCGCGATGCTCGACTTCCGGCAGTCTGCGGAGGTGTCTCGACGGCGCATCAATGAGTGGGTGGAGGAGAAGACGCGGAGGCGTGTCCGCGAAATCCTGCCGGGGGGAGCTGTCGTGAAGGACACACGCCTCGTGCTGGTGAACGCGGTGTATCTGAAGGCGCCGTGGGCGGATGAGTTTTACGAGGGGGCTACGAAGCCGGAGCCCTTCCACGTGAACGGGGGCGAACCGCAGCAGATCCCCACAATGAACACGCAGCAGAGCCTCCGATTTGCCGATCACGAAAACCACCGAGCCGTGGCGATTCCGTATGTGGGCCACGAGCTGCAGTTCCTCGTGATTGTGCCGAAGAAGGTGGATGGATTGGCGGATGTGGAGCGGGGGCTGACGGGCGCGGCACTGTCGGCCTGCGCACGGATGAACCGCGCGGAGGTGATTCTGCATCTGCCGAAGTTTCGCATTGAGGGCGCGGCGATCGAACTCAGCGATGAACTGAAGACGCTCGGAATGCGCCTTGCATTCGATGAGCCGCTTGGGAGTGCAGACTTCAGCCGCATCGCGCCGCGTAAGGCGAACGACTACCTCTTCATCTCGAAGGTGATTCACAAGACCTTCCTCGCGCTCGACGAGAAGGGCATCGAAGCCGCTGCCGCAACCGCGGTGACGGGACTGGCTGCTGCCGCTTTGGCTGAGGAACTGCCGAAGCCCGTGGAGGTGAAGGTGGACCGCCCGTTCCTCTTCGCCATTCAGCACGTGCCGAGCGGCGCGTGCCTCTTCCTCGGGCGCGTGGGCGATCCGGCGGGGAAGTGAGGGAGGCCCCGATGTCGGGGCGCTGTCCGCCCCTTGACCGGAGGCGGGGGTCTGCTTGCTTCCGGGCCGAATGTTCCGGCTCGCGCTCAAGATGCTCTATGGGGATGTGGCGAAGTTCGTCATGCTGCTCGGCGGGCTGACTTTCTGCGCGCTGCTGATGACGCAGCAGAGCGGGGTCTTCTGCGGGCTGATGCTCTGGACGACGTCGACGCTGCGGAACATCAAGGTGCCGGTGTGGGTGTGCGACGCGAAGGTGGAGCAGGTGAACGAGGTCGTGCCGATGCGCGACATCGAGGTGAGCCGCGTGCGCAGTGTGGAGGGCGTGGATTGGGCGGTGCCGCTCTACTGGGGGCTGATCTCGGCGCGGTTGCGCGACGGTTCCTTTCAGCCGATCCAGCTCACGGGGCTGGACAGCGCGACGCTGATGGGGCGTCCAGTGAAGATGACGTCTGGAAATGTGGAGGACCTGCGGCTTCCGAACGCGGTGGTGGTGGATCAGATCATGTTGAAAAAATACCGGGCCAAGACGGTGTCGCCCGAAAATCCCAAGGGAATCGATCTGAAGGTCGGCGACACTTTCGAAATCAACGACAAGGAGGCGCGCATCGTGGGCATCTGCTACTCGGAGCAGAGCTTTCTCGGGCAGCCCTACATCTTCACGACGTATGAGCGGGCGCTGGAATACGCGCCGCCGCAGCGCAAACAGCTCTCCTTTGTGCTTGTGAAGCCGAAGGACGGCGTGCCGGCGATGGACGTGGTGCGGCGCATCCGGGCGATTCCGGGGCTGAATGCGTTCACGGATGAGGAGTTCAACGACCGCACCATCGACTGGTATATCAAATACACCGGCATCCCGATTTCGTTCGGCACGGTCGTGGTGCTCGGCGCGCTCGTGGGCATCGCGATCGCGGGGCAGACGTTCTATCTCTTCGTGCATGAGAATGTGCGGCATCTCGCGGCGCTGAAGGCGATGGGTGCAGGCAACACCCTGCTAGCGGAGATGGTCTTCCTGCAGGCGTTCACCGTCGGCGCGATGGGCTACGGGCTCGGCACCGGCCTCACGGCGATGGTGGGGAATGTGTTCCTGAAGACGGGTGAGCCGCCGTTCTTCCTGCCTTGGCAGGTGCTCGCGTTCGCGGGCTCGATCATCATCTTCATCTGCCTCTTCTCCGCGACGATCGGGCTGCTGAAGGTGATCCGCGCGGAGCCGGCGGTGGTGTTCCGATGAGCGGCGAGCATCCGGCATCCAGCATCGAGCATCGCCCCGTTGCCGTGCAGACGCGCGGGGTGACGAAGACCTTTGGCCGCGGCGACAATGCGGTGCGCGCGCTGAAGGGCGTGGATTTCGACGCGCGCTGCGGCGAGCTGATCATGCTCGTCGGGCCGTCGGGCTGCGGGAAGACGACGTTTCTCAGCGTGATCTGCGGCACGATGCGGGCGGACGCCGGCAGCGTGGATGTCTTCGGCACGGACCTCATTCATCTCGGCGGCGGACGACTCACGGAGTTCCGCGGGCGCAACGTCGGTTTCATCTTCCAGCAGTTCAATCTCATCCCGACTTGGAACATCCTCGAGAACGCGAGCATCCCGCTGCTGCTCCAGGGCCAGAGCCGGCGCCGGGCGCAGGATGCGGCGGCGAAGTTGCTCACGGAGGTCGGACTCGGCAGCCGCCTCGGGGCGCATCCACGCGAACTCTCCGGCGGGCAGCAGCAGCGCGTGGCCATCGCGCGCGCGCTGGTGCACGAGCCGCGGCTGCTCATTTGCGACGAGCCGACCGCCTCGCTCGACGCGGCGACGGGCCACAAGGTGCTGGAGCTTCTGAAGGCGAGCGCGTGCCGCGAGGATCGCAGCGTGATCGTCGTCACGCACGACAGCCGCATTTTTCCCTTCGCCGACCGCATCGCGGAAATGGAGGACGGCGTGGTGAAGCACACCTATGGTCCCGGCGAATACAAGGCGCAGTATGTCTGAACCGCGCACCCATTTTTCATGAAACGCCTCATCTTCTGGCTCCTGATTCTCGTTGCTGTCGGCGGTGCCGCCGCGTCCGTGCGGCTGGTGGTGAATTCCCGAAAGGTGATCCCGGTGGCGGTGCCGCTGAGCGAGCCTCCGCGCGCGCCGTTCCCCGTCTCCATCGGCGGGCGCGGCATCGTGGAGAGTGTGAATGAGAACGTGCGCATCGCGCCTGCCGTCGCCGCGCTGGTGACGAAGGTGCACGTGAAAGTGGGCGATGATGTGAAGGCCGGCGACGTGCTCATCGAGCAGGACACGCGCGACGCGGCGGCGCTCGTGGCCGCGCAGGAGGCGGAGTTTGCCGCGCTGCAGAAGCAGCTCCGCGAGGCCGAGGTGAGCCTCGCCGACAAGCGCGACCAGTGGGACCGCACGGAGAAGCTCATCGCCACGCGCGTGGTGAGCGAGGACGAGAAGCAGAGGAAGCTCTTCGCCGCGCAGATCGCGGAGGCGCAGCTCGCGAGCATGAAGGCGCGCGTCGCGGGGGCGGAGGCGCAGCTTCACCGTGCAAAGGTGCAGCTCGACCTGCTCACCATCCGCGCGCCGCGCGACGGGCGCATCCTCCAGGTGAACATCCGCCCCGGCGAATACGCGTCACCCATGGCCCTCATCGGCGGCGCCACGGATCCCATTCTCATCCTCGGCCAGACCGAGCAGCTCCAGCTCCGCGCGGACATCGATGAGGACAACGCCTCGCGCGTGCGACCGGGAATGGCGGCGAAGGCCTACATCAAGGGCCGGCGCGACGTGGAAATCCCGCTGCGCTTCGTGCGCATCGAGCCCTATGTCGTCCCGAAAAGATCACTCGCCGGCGAGAGCAGCGAGCACGTGGACACGCGCGTGCTCCAGATCATCTACCACTTCGATCGCCCCTCCGGCGCCGGCATCTACGTCGGCCAGCAGATGGATGTCTTCCTCGATGCGGGGAAGGAAGAGAAGCGGTGAAGAATGCTGCATGCACTTTCTGCGGTCGGGGTCTGTGGGTCCCATGGAGTCACGGTCTCACAACGATTGTGTTCTCCCAGTGGCGCTCAGGTGCTCCGCGACCAACGTTCCACTGTGGAAGTTGCTGGGGGAAAGAGCGCCGAACCTTGCCGTCGTAGGAATCTGATGTCTCAGAATACGCGACCTCAAGTTTGGTTCCGTCGCGGGTGACGGTGTGAGCAGTTGTAGTGTAATATTTCACCTCAAGATGCGCTTTGCCGTGTCCGTCGGTTGTCACGGATTTTTCGTTGTGGATCGTGCGAGCGGGACCGAACGGCACCAGGGGAATGATCGGCACCACTTCAAACTCCGAATACGACAACACGGCGCCAGCGATAGGCTGGCGCGATTCTCCGACGATCGTGATTGTGACAGGATGCGATCTGCGTGAATCCGGCTCGGTCAGGTTGCGCACGATATAGACCGCCAGAATGATCGTGAAGATTCCGGTGACACCAAGACAGCCGAGGCACCCTGGCGCTGTTCTTTTCCTTTCGGCTCTGATGTCCGAGGTGCCGAACTCGTAGCCGCATGAGCAGAGAAACGAATCATTCTGCACTACGCGCTGGCATGTCGGACATTGTTTCACCGAGTTTCTACGGCTCTTGGGCTACTTCGCGCCCTTCACTGCCTCGCGGATCGTCTTCTCCAGCACGGCGGCTTTTTCCTCGGCTTCGGCGACGGGCAGGCCTTTCGCCATGCCGGGGCGGATGTGGCCGGCGGTGGTGAGGTAGGAGTCGCAGAGCAGGCGGTTGCGTTTGTGGAGGGAGTCGAAGAAGGCCTTGCTCTTCGTGCTTGCGGCCCATTCGCTGTCGAGGAGATGGAAAAATGCGGCGGCTCTTTCCGGTGCGAGCGTGCGGAGGATGGCTTCGGCGATGACGCGGTGGCCGTCGTTGTTCGCATGGACGCCGTCCTTGGCATAGAAGAACCCGGGGTCGGTCTTGCGCTTCTCGGCGAGCGCGGCGGCCATCGCGCTGTGGGTATCAATCACGCGCCAGCCCGCCGTCTTTCCCTGCTCGACGAGCCACTCGGAGTAGCGGGTGAGCACGCCGTCGTAGCCCTCGAAGAATTCGCCGTCCTTCACGACATCGGCGGCTTTCGTGCGCGCCTTGATGGGGAGCGGGTCGAACAACGCGGGCGTGAGGTGGATGAGCTTCGCGCCGGCCTTCCCGACTTTCTCCTGCAGCTTGCGCCGGCCGGCCTGGTAGGCGGCGAAGCGCTTGTCGTCGAGCGGGAGGTAGATGCCGCAGTTCATGCCGTAGCAGGCGAAGACGAGGTCGGGCTTCACGAGGGCGAGCACGCGGTCGAGGCGCTCGTGCACGTCGGGCCGCGGGAATTTTCCGCCTGCGTGCCCGGCCTCGCTGAGCCCGCTGCACGTCTCGCTCGGCAGGCCACAGTCGATGACCTCGATGCGCTGGCCGGGGAACTGCGTGAAGATGAACGCATCGAACAGCTCGGTGTAGTGGCCCGCGTAGGTGATGCTGTCGCCGAGGAAGAGGACGCGCTTCACGTCGGGGAGGAAGTCGTCGGCACGTGCGGGCGCTGCGACGGCGAGGAGCGAGGCAAGGGCGAGCAGGAGGGAGCGGAGGAGTTTCATGCGGGGCGGATTGTGTGGGTGGCGACACGCAACGCAAGGGCGAAGCGGGAAAGGGAATCCGCCGATTGCGCAGGTTTTCGCAGATGATCTTTCAACGCTGAGGTGCGGGGACGGGGAAAGCAGGGCGCAATGCTTCCGGGGGGATTCTTGTGGGAAAATCCCTCCCTTCTTCTGTGCCTTCGCGGCTCTGCGTTTGAATCCCTCGCCGAGCTTACAAAATGAGCCGCAGCTCGGCCAGAAGTGCGGTCCATTTTCCGAGGAAGACGAGCGACGCGTGCGACGACGCGAGCTGGTCCGGCGTTGTGGCGCTGTCGCGCAGGGCGGCGGTGATGCGCGTGTTGCGTGAACCGAGCCCTTTCGCCACGGCATCGAGCCACGTGCGCAATGCCATGCGCTGGGGCTCAAGCAGCGCCTTCGTGATGGGCGAAGCGGCCGCGGCGAGCTTCCCGGAAAATTTCTGCGCAGTCTGCCGGAGGTTCGCGATCTCCATAAAGAGGTCGGCGAGTTCCGCCGGTGCCTGCGTCGTGGACGCTGCTACGAGAGCTTCGGGATGCTGGAGTTCGAGGAAGTGCCGCAGACATCCCGCTGGTTCGCGCAGCGCCTGCCAAGCGGTGTTCAACTTCGCAAACGCCTCCGCTGAGCCGCCCGCATCGGGATGCTGTTCGGAGCTGAGCGCGTGGAAGCGCGATTTCAACTCCTCCGCATCCACCCATGGCGCGCGCGCGATGCCGAGCGCGGCGAAGTGATCCTGCGCGTCCATCACGCCGAGAAGCTTTCCCCGCACGAACAGTGCGCCTCGGCGTTCGGGTTCGTCACCTTGAAGCCGCCCTTCTGCAGGTCGTCGGAAAAATCAATGACGCTGCCGCTCACGAAGAGCGCGCTTTTTGGATCGATCACCACGCGCACCTCCTGCGAGGTCACGATAATGTCGCGGTTCGCAGGGCCGTCCACGAGATCCATCTTGTATTGCAGCCCCGAGCAGCCGCCGCCGATCACGCCCACGCGCAGCGCACCGTGCGCGCGGCCCTGCTTTGAGAGCAGCGAGCCGAGCTTCGCGCCGGCCTTTTCGGTGAGCTTGAGCAGTTTTTCGCTTCCGATCTTCGTCTGGATCGCCGCTGGCGTGTTCGTCATGGCCCGCATTCTAGGCCGCGAGGGTGAGATGTCCAACGCGCGCTGTGCCCAGCTCCTGCGGCTCGGCGCGGCGCGCGGCGGAATTTGGCGTGCGGTCGCACCGAGGGGAGTGCGTGGGGGTGCGGAAGAATCTTCAATTTTGTGAATCGAGCGTTGACTTCGCCGGACCGAGGCCGGAAATTTCGCGCAGTTCTTTCCCAACAATTTTCCGGCGAAGCGGCGCGGGAGTTTTGCAGAAAGCCGCCGCGTGTTTCGCCAAATCAATTTGCCCTGCATTGACCGAGTAGAAGGTGGAAAATCCGAACCGGTATTCAAAACAACTCAGAGGGTCAGGGTGGGCGTGTTTAGGTCATGCCTTCATTGGAAGACCGAGCCCCGCCCCAGGCTTCTCGCCCGTTATCCTTCGGGGGAACGGAGAATCCGCCGTGACGGCAAAGGCGGGGCAATCCTTTCTCAGACGCTCCAGTCGCACCCGCGGCTGGAGCGTTTTGCGTCTCGGGCAAGCACGGCGATTTTGGGCGGCTGGGGCGGAGCGCGTTTTTCGGTTTGGGCAGGAGAGACGTGTCAGCCGGGATTCCGCAATTCCTTGGGGCGGCATGTCCGTCAGTGCCTCAATATCGTGTGCTTTTTCCTGAAAATTGGGATTGAGCGCAGTGGTCCTCTCGACGACATTTTTCCCTTCAGCTTCAGACCGAAAAACGACCCGCATTTGCACAGCCAAAAATGAGCGAAGAATCCACGGCAACGGCCCTCAAAAAAGTCGAGAAGGAATACAACGCGAATGACCTTCGCACGATGAAAGGGCTCGAAGCGGTGCGCGAGAAGCCGGGCATGTATATCGGTGGAACGGACGAGCGCGCGCTGCATCACTGCATCAACGAGGTGCTGGACAATTCGGTGGACGAATTTCTTGCGGGGCACTGCACGCACATTGACGTGACGATCCACAGCGACGGTTCGATTTCGATCAAGGACGACGGGCGCGGCATCCCGGTGGATATCAACAAGGACTCCGGCCTGCCGGGCGTGGAAGTCGCGCTCACGGTGCTGCACACGGGCGGCAAATACGGGCAGGGGAACTACGAGTATTCCGGCGGCACACACGGCGTCGGCGCGAAGTGCGTGAATGCGGTGAGCGAGTGGTTCAAGGTCGAGGTGATGCGAGACGGGAAAATGCATGCGATCGCGTTTGAGCGCGGGAAGACGACGCAGAAGCTGAAGGTGATCGGCGAACTGAAGAGCAAGAAAACCGGGACGAACATCACCTTCAAACCCGATGCGCTCATTTTCAAAGAGACGACCGAATATAAGACGGAGCGCATCCGTCACCGTCTGCACGAGCTGGCCTACATCAACGCGCCGCTGATTTTCAATTTCCTGGACGAGCGCATCGAGGGGATGAAGCCGGAATTCATCCAGCACAAGCGCGGCATCGAGGAGTTCGTCGAGTCGCTTGCTGAGAACAAGGAGAAGGTGATCCAGAAGCCGGTCGTGCTGAAGGGGCAGAAGGACAAAATCATCGCCGAGGTGGTGCTGCAGTATGTGGACACCTACAACGACCAGTTGCTGTGCTTCACGAATGCGATTCCGAATGCAGACGGCGGCACGCATTCGAGCGGCTTCCGTGGCTCGCTGACGCGCGCTGTGAACCAGTATGCGAAGAGCAACAATCTGCTGAAGGACAAGGATCCGGCGATTTCGGGGCCGGACGTGCTCGAGGGAATTGCAGCCGTCGTTTCGATCAAGCACCCGGATCCGAAGTTCGAGAGCCAGACGAAGGTGAAGCTCATCTCGCCGGAGGTGGAGAGCATCGTCGGCTCGATCACCTACGAGGGGTTGATGGATCATTTCGACCGCAATCCGAACGTCGCGAAGCGCATTCTCGACAAGTGCCTCATGGCGGCGCGCGCACGCGAAGCGGCGCGGAAAGCCCGTGAGACGGTGCGCAAGTCAGCGCTCACCGGCGGTGGACTACCGGGCAAGCTCGCGGACTGCTCGGAACGCGATCCGGAACTCACGGAGCTGTATGTCGTCGAGGGCGATTCCGCAGGCGGCAGCGCGAAGCAGGGGCGCGACCGGCGTTACCAGGCGATCCTTCCCATCAAGGGCAAGATCATCAACGTGGAGAAGGCGCGCCTCGACAAGGTGCTGCAGAATACGGAAATCCAGACGCTCATCACCGCCATCGGCACGGGCATTGGAAGCGGCGACCAGGAAGGGTCGTTCAAAATGGAGAAGCTCCGCTATGGGCGCATCATCATCATGACCGATGCAGACGTGGACGGCTCGCACATCCGCACGCTGCTGCTCACGTTCTTCTACCGACAGATGCCCGAGCTCGTGCGCGCCGGGAAGATCTACATCGCCTGCCCGCCGCTCTACAAAATCACGCGCAAGAAAAAGGAGCAGTATGTGGACGACGATGCCGCGCTGAACAAAATGCTCATCCAGCTCGGTGCCGAGGAAGTGCGCTTGAAGAATCTCGCCGACGGCAAGGAAGTGCCTGCGGCGGCGCTGAAGGAACTGCTCGCGCTGCTGGATCGTCTGTCGCGTTTCAGCGATGCGATTCGCAGGCACGGCGGCGACTTTGAAAATTATCTCCTCAACCGGGGTGCCAGCGGCGCGCTGCCGCATTACCTCGTGCGAATCCGTGAAGGCAACGAGGAGCACGTGCAGTATTTCCCCGATGAGGACAGCCTGCGCGCGTTCGCCGAGAACAACGAAGACCTCGAGCTTTTCGGGGGATCGGATGCGGAGAATTCCGACCCGAACGGAGTGCCGAACGGCGACGGTGCGCCCGCGGAGAAAGCGGAGCGCAAGAAAAAGGACGACGCTCCTCGCCGTCGCGCGAAGCTCGTCGAGCTCTACGAAAGTCCGGCTGTCGAGAAACTCATCGCGGAGCTCGCGAAGAAGGGCCTCAAGATCGAGCACTACAGCAACAGCGACCAGCCGCTCTTCGAACTCATCGAGGGCGACGGCGAGAAGGCCGTGCGCCATCCCGTGTTTTCGATTCCCGAAATCCTCACCCGCACGCTCGATGTCGGCAAAAAGGGACTCTCCATCTCGCGCTTCAAGGGTCTCGGCGAAATGAACGCCAAGGAGCTCTTCGAGACGACGATGAATCCCGAGAAGCGCAAGATGATGAAGGTGGACCTCAACGAGGACAACGCCGTCGAAGCCGACAAGATGTTCACCATTCTCATGGGCGACGTCGTCGAGCCGCGCCGCGCATTCATCGAGGACAATGCGCTCAACGCGCGTCTCGACGTGTAAGCGCCTAGGCACCGCAGAAATTTTTTCCGAGCCCGAATAGCCGATGTATCACCAAAACGAGAAAGTCCACCCCGTGAACGTGGCCGAGGAGATGTCGAAGTCGTTCCTCGACTACTCGATGTCCGTCATCATTTCCCGCGCGCTGCCGGATGCGCGCGACGGCCTGAAGCCCTCGCAGCGCCGCATTCTTTTCGCGATGAGCGAGCTCGGCGTGGGGCCGACGCGCAAGCACCTCAAGTGCGCGAAGATCGTCGGCGAGACTATGGGCAATTATCACCCGCACGGCGACCAGGCGATTTACCCGACGCTCGTTCACATGGCGCAGCCGTGGGCGATGCGCGAGATGCTCGTCGAAGGGCAGGGGAATTTCGGCAGCGTCGAAGGCGACCCGCCGGCGTCGATGCGTTACACCGAGGCGCGGCTCCAGCATCTCGGCGCGGCGCTGATGGACGACATGGACAAGGACACGGTGGATTTTGTCCCGAACTACGACGAGTCGCGCACTGAGCCGACGGTGCTGCCCGCGGCGTTCCCGAACCTCCTCGTGAATGGCGGCACCGGCATCGCAGTCGGCATGGCGACCAACATGCCGCCGCACAATCTCAGTGAGGTGATTGACGGCATCTGCGCGCAGATCGATGACCCGGACATCACGATTGAAGGACTGACGGCGCACATCAAGGGCCCCGATTTTCCGACGGGCTGCGAGATCCTCGGCATGGCGGGAATCAAGAGCTATTTCCAGACGGGAAAAGGCGCGGTGCGCGTGCGTGGCAAAATCGGCGTCGCGGAAGTGAAGGGCGGACGCGAGCAGCTCATCATCTCGGAGATTCCGTATAACGTGAACCGCGCGACGCTGGTCGAGCGCATCGCGGATTTGGTGAATGAGAAGGTCATCACGGACATCAGCGCGATCCGCGACGAGTCGGACGAACAGACGCGCGTCGTCATCGACCTGAAGCGCGACGCGAACCCGAAGGTCGTCATCAACAACCTCTTCAAGCACACCGCGCTCGAGTCGTCGTTCAGCGTGAACATGCTCGCAATCGATCGCGGCAAGCCGAAGCTCCTCAACCTCAAGGACGCGGTCGCCTGCTACATCGAGCACCGGCGCGATGTCGTGCTGCGGCGCACGCGCTTCCTGCTGCGCGAGGCAGAATCGCAGGCCGAGCGCCTGGAGGCACTGCTCATCGCGCTAGCGAACCTCGACGACTTCATCAAGATCATCCGCGATTCGCGCGATCGCGATGATGCAAAGGCAAAACTCATGGCGCTTTCATGGGCGCGGCGTGCCGTCGAGCAACTCGGCATCCTCATCCGAAGTGAGGCCGTGCTCACGGACGGCAACTACAAGTTCAACGAGCGGCAGACGAATGCGATCCTCGATCTCCGTCTCTACCAGCTCACTGGGCTCGAGCGCGAAGCGATCAAAACCGAATACGACGCGCTGCTCGAAACCATCAAGGATCTGCTCGACATTCTCGCGAAGGAGTCGCGCGTGATGAGCATCATCAAGGGCGAGCTGACCGTCATCAAAGACAAATACGGCAACGAGCGTCGCACTCAGATCGTGCCTGACGAAGGCGAGATCAACATCGAGGATCTCATCGCGAACGAAGGCTGCATCATCACCATCACGCACGCCGGCTTCATCAAGCGCACCGCAGTCTCCGCTTACCGTGCGCAGCGGCGCGGAGGCAAGGGCGTGAAGGGCATGGTCACGCGCGATGGCGCCACCGAGGAGGACGAGGGCGATTTCGTCGAGCATCTCTTCACGGCGACCACGCACGACTACCTCGTCTTTTTCACCAAGAGCGGACGCTGCTACGTGGAGCGCGTCTTCGAGATTCCCGAGATGTCGCGCGCTTCAAAGGGGCGCAGCATCGCGAACCTGCTCGAACTGCGCGCCGAGGAAAAAATTGCCGCAACCATTCGCATCCAAGGCCAGAAGACCGAGGAGGAAACGTGGTCGGACAAGCAGTTCATCGTCTTCGCGACGCACAGCGGCATCGTGAAGAAAACGAACCTCAGTGAGTTCAAAAACATCCGGAAGGGCGGCATCATCGCGATCCAGATCGAGCAGGGTGATGAACTGATTGATTGCAAGCTCACGGCCGGCACGAACGAGATCATCCTCGTGACGAAGGACGGCATGAGCATTCGCTTCAACGAGGAGGAAATGCGTGACCAGGGCCGCAATTCGATTGGTGTGTGGGGCATCCGCCCGGAGGGGGACGACTTCGTCGTAGCCGCTGCCATCGTCGTGCCCGACGCGACGCTGCTCGTCGCCGGTGAGAACGGCATCGGCAAGCGGACGCCGTTTGACGACTACCGCGTGCAGTCACGCGGTGGAAAGGGCATCATCACCATGAAGACGGGCGACAAGACCGGCTGCGTCGTCGGTGCGCTCACTGTGCGCGATGCGGACGAACTCATGCTCATCACGAACAAGGGCCAGATGGTCCGGACCCGCGTGAAGGAAATCCGCGAGACCGGCCGAAACACGATGGGTGTCAAACTCATGGACCTCAAGGAAGGTGAAAAGCTGCAGGGCATCGCGCCGGTCGTGGCAAATGAAGACGAGGAAGGTGAGGGCGCCGAACCGCCAGGGGCCTAGCGGGGATGCTCGGTGAATTTGAAGAACTTCTCCGCCGTCGCCTCGGTCGCAGCGGAGAGCTCCTGAAGTGAAATCCCGCGCAGCGCGGCAATGTGCTCTGCGATGTGGCGCACGAATGCCGGCTCGCACTTCTTCCCGCGATGCGGGATCGGCGCGAGATACGGGCAGTCGGTCTCGAGCATGAATGAATCGAGCGGCACCGACGCGGCGCTCGCCTGTGCATCGGGTGCGTTCTTGAACGTCACGATGCCGGTGAAGCTCACGAGGTGGCCAAGTGCGAAAGCCTCCGCGGCATGGGCGGGAGATTTGCCGAAGCAGTGGAAGACGGCGCGCACGCGGCCGGTGTATTCGCGCAGGATCGCGAGGGTGTCATCCCATGCGGCGCGCTCGTGAATGATGACGGATTTTCCGGTTTCTGCGGCGAGGTCGAGCTGAGCGCGGAAAGCGGCAGCCTGTGCGGCGCGGCCCGCGGCATCGTCTTTTTTGAGGCGGAAATAATCGAGCCCGGTTTCACCGATGGCGACGACGCGCGGCTGTCGGGCGATTTCACGGAGCGTGGGGAGAAAATCAGGCAGCTCGTCGGGGACGTGGTTGGGATGCACGCCCGCGGATGAAAAAATCTGCGCGTGCTTCCGCGCGAGCGCGGCGGCGGCGCGGCTGCTTTCGAGCCCGGTGCCGATGGACACCATGCGTTTCACGCCCGCGGCTTCAGCGCGGGCGAGGAAGGGCGCGAAATCGGATTGGAACTCCGGGTAGTCGAGGTGTGCGTGGGTATCGGTGAACACGGCGCGCGAAGGAGTGGCGTCGGCGCTTTCAGCGAAAGCACCCTACCACTGGATGACTGAACTGGCCCAAGTCATGCCTCCGCCGAAGACGACCAGGAGCACGTAATCACCGACTTTCATGCGACCGGTGCGGTTCGCCTCGTCGAGGGCGATGGCGACGGCGGCGGCGCTTGTGTTGCCGTAGCGGTCGAGGTTCACCATGATTTTTTCGAGCGGGACTTCGAGGCGCTCGGCGACTGCGCTGATGATGCGCAGGTTTGCCTGATGCGGAATGACGCATGCGAGGTCGTCCGGATGCAAGCCGGCGTCGTCGAGAACCTGCCGCGCGCTTTCGACCATGTTGGTGACGGCGTGCTTGAAGGTCTCGCGGCCCTCCATGTGCAGTGTGTTGAGGCGCTGCGAGGCATTTTCCGCGGTGATGGGGAGCGCGCAGCCGCCGCCGGGAACTTGGAGCAAGTCGGCGAGCTGGCCGTTGCTGCCCATGCGGGTCGCGATGACTCCGTGGCCGTGGGCGCGGTGCCGAAGGATGGCTGCGCCAGCGCCGTCGCCGAAGAGGACGCAGGTGTTCCGATCCTGCCAGTTCACAATGCTGCTCAGCTTGTCGGCCCCGACGACGAGGATGGTGTTGAATGCCTGGCTGGTGATGAACTGCTGCGCAATCTCGATGGCGTAGAGGAAGCCGGAGCACGCTGCGCTGATGTCGAAGCATGCGGCGCGCATCGCGCCGATTTTTGTCTGCACGATGCAGGCCGTGCTCGGCATGAAGCGGTCCGGCGTGATCGTCGCGATGATGATGAGGTCAATTTCCTCAGGGTTGATTCCCGCATTTTCGATCGCGGCCTGCGCGGCCTTTGCAGCGAGGTCGCTGGTGAATTCGCCCTCGGCGGCGATGCGGCGCTCCTTGATGCCCGTGCGGGAGGTGATCCATTCGTCGGTCGTCTCGACGATTTTTTCCAGCCCGGCATTGGTGAGCACCTTCTCGGGAAGGTAGCTGCCGGTGCCGATGATGGAGACGGTGCGCCTAGGCAGGTGGGTTCGCGTGCGCGGGCTGGGTGATGGAGTCATGATGGATCTTGATGGCCTCGACGATGTGCGGGTTCACCCCGTGGCGGATGCTCTCGCACGCCATGCGGAGCGCGTTTTTCATCGCAACTGCGGAGGCGCCGCCGTGGGAGATGATGGTGATGCCGTTCAGGCCGAGAAGGGGCATGCCGCCGTATTCGTCGGCGTTGGTCTTTTTGTGGACGCGCTTGAACGCGGGCTTCGCGAGAAGGCCGCCGATCTTTGTGCGGAAGCCCGCGTTGATTTCCGCCTTCACCATGTCGAAGACGGCGTGGCAGAGAGCCTCGGCGCATTTGAGGATGATGTTGCCGGTAAAGCCGTCTGTGACGACGACGTCGGGCGGATTGTGCCAGATGTCGTGGCCCTCGACGTTGCCGCGGAAATTGATCTGCGAACCTGCGGCGCGGAGCAGCGTGCGCGTCTCCTTGCAAAGTGCATTGCCTTTCTCCTCCTCAGTGCCGTTCGACATCAGGCCGATTTCCGGGTTCTCGCGGCCGAGGACGTGGCGCGCGTAGGCAGCGCCCATGATGGCGTTTTGCACGAGATGCGGGGGCTGCGCGTCGGGGTTCGCGCCGGCATCGATGAGAATCCAGTGCTTTGTGAGCGACGGCATCAGGGATGCGATGGCCGGACGCTCAACGCCGGGAAGCGTGCGAAGCTTGATGAGCGAGGCGGTGACGGCCGCACCCGTGTGTCCGGCACTCACGATGGCCTGCGCCTTTCCCTCCTTCACGAGATCCACAGCGCGCGAGACGGAGCTGTCTTTTTTTTTCCGCACCGCGTCGAGGCCGCTGTCGGCCATGTCCACGATCTGAGTGGTATGGACGATCTCGATCCGGCTGTCGTTGCAGCCGTGCTTCTTCAGCTCGGCTTCGACGCGCGGCGTGTCGCCGGTGAGGAAGAGGCGGGAGATCTGCGGGCCGGACGCGAGGGCGAGCACCGCGCCGTGGACGATGTTCTCGGGGGCGTGGTCGCCGCCCATGGCATCGAGGGCAATTTTCATCGGGTCAGATCGGAGGGAGTGAGCCGAGATTGCGGGCGGTTTTCCGGCAAGGCAAAAAGCAATTCAGCCGCCCGCGCTATGAGCGGGGCGGCTGAAAAAGCTGTGAACTTGGATTACGCGCCGGCGATCGTGACGGCCTGGCGCCCGGCGTAGTAGCCGCAGGCGGGGCAGGCACGGTGCGAGCGGATGGTGCTGCCGCACTGGCCGCATTTGTTGAGCAGCGGCGCGTGCCAGCGGAGCGATGCTTTGTGCGTGCGAAGACGCATCTTGGATTTTCTGCGTTTTGGGACTCCCATGTGTTGGTGTGGTTAAAGTTTGAGTTGGTCGAGGCCCTTCCAGACGTCGCGATGGTCGTCGAGCGGCTCGGCTTCGCTGGCAGCGTCGCGGAACTGGGCCTTGCAGACCTTCTCTCCGTTCCAGTCGCAATGCGGATGGGCCGGAAGGGCGAGCAAAGTGTCCTCCCTCAGATACTCTGTCAAGTCCACCATCTCCCGGCCTTCGAGTTCCACCTGGCAGGCAAAATCGTTCACGTCGAGCGAGCGCGGGAATTTCTCCAGGCAGCGCACGCATTCGCATTCGACCGGCACCGTGAGCGTGCCGGTGGCGAACAGGCCGCCGTCGCTCAGGCCGATGTCGAGCGCATACGTGATCGGGCCGGTCGCGCGGGTGCGCGGGCCGTCGAGATCGAGAATCCCGGACGGCTCCTCGCCTTCGCAGCGCAACCCCTCGGGCGGAATCTGCAGGACATGAACCTTCATTGTCCCGCCACGGTAGCGCGGCGTGCATCTATTGCAAATCGCGCGCGTGCCTCAGCGCGAAAACTTCGCCCTCAGCGCGCGCTGCACACACGCGGGCACGAACGCCGACACGTCGCCGCCGAGCTGCGCGACCTCCTTCACGAGCCGCGAGCTCACGTAGCTGTATTCCTCCTTCGGCATGAGGAAGAGTGTCTCGAGCGACGGCTCGAGCCGGCGGTTCATCAGCGCCATCTGGAACTCGAATTCAAAATCACTCACCGCGCGCAGCCCGCGGATGATCGCGCTCGCCTTTTCGATGCGCGCGAACTCGACGAGCAGCCCGTTGAAGTGCGTGACGCGCACATTCGGCAGGGGTGCGACGGTTTCCTTCATCAGAGCCACGCGCTCCTCGGTGGTGAACAGGCCCGTCTTCTCCGCGTTCACCGCGACGGCCATGACGACCTGATCGAAGACCCGCGCCGCGCGGGTGATGACGTCGAGGTGTCCGTTGGTCACCGGATCGAAGGAGCCTGCGTAGATGGCGCGTTTCACGCGGGCAGCGTGCAGGAGAGGCGAGTGCGGGGCAAAAGGATTCCGCGCGGCGATGGGCGCGCATCTTTTTCCTAGGAAATCCGGAGCGCTCCTGCTCGTAGAGAGCGCAGCGCGACCCGCGCAGACCCTCACCTGTCCCACCATCAGCATGAAAATCGCAACGCTTCTTTTCACTCTTCTTGCCAGCGCGACGCTTCTCGCCGCCCCATCCGGTGAACCGATCCGCCTGTGGGAAGGCGATGCGCCCGGCGCAATCGGCAAGGCGGACACCGACATCCCCACGCTCACGCCTTTCCTTCCCGCAAAAGGAACCGCCAACGGCACCGCCATCGTCATCTGCCCCGGCGGCGGCTACGGCGGACTCGCACCGCATGAAGGGCCCGGTTACGCGGAGTATCTTTCCTCAAAAGGCGTCGCGTGCTTCGTGCTGAAATACCGCCTCGGCTCGAAGGGCTACAAGCATCCCGTGATGATGCACGACGTGCAGCGCGCGATCCGCTTCGTCCGCACAAACGCGGTGAAATGGAACGTGGACCCGGCCCATATCGGCGTCATGGGCAGCAGCGCGGGCGGTCATCTCGCCACGACCGCGGTGACACATTTCGATTCAGGAAAAGCGGACGCCACCGACGCCGTGGATCGCGCCTCGTGCAGGCCCGACTTCGGCATCATCTGTTACGGCGTCATCAGCATGGAGGATGGCGTCACGCACGGCGGCTCGAAGAAAAACCTCCTCGGTGCCGAGCCCGACCCGAAGCTCGTCGAGCTGCTCTCGAACGACAAGCAAGTCACAAAGAACACGCCGCCATGTTTCGTGTGGACGACCGGCGAGGACAAGGCTGTGCTCCCCGAGAACAGCTTCCGCTTCGTGCAGGCGCTGCGGAAGAACGGCATCGTGTTCGACTTCCACGTCTTCGAGCGCGGCCCGCACGGCATCGGCCTCAGCCAGGGCAAAAACGGTGTCCCCGCCGCCGACGTTCATCCGTGGGGAAAAGACCTCGTCTTCTGGCTCCAGCAGCACGGGTGGGTGAAATGAGCGGCTGAAATGATCCTTTTTTTCACACTTGGTGTTTGGACAGTTACTCTACTGATAGGTCTTCTTGCGGGCCGCTTTTGGGCCATCATCCGCATCAAAGGAATGGTTTCGTGGCCGTTCCCTTACGTTCCGTCGTGGCTTACTCCGAACAAACTCTACCTGCTTGCGGGACTGGAAATATGTGGGCTTTTAGGCGGATTCACCCTGACGTTCATTTCTTTCGGCATCTTCGCCGCCATTGTCGCGACCATGCTTTCCTTCCCACTCAAGCATCTTTTGGTCGCCGTCTGGATGCGAAGTTGGCTTATTGCACACGGTCGTGAGGGATCCAGCCGAGACGTCCTCGACATGTTCGATGACGAACCGCCGAAATGACAATTGACCACAAAACGCTCACCGTGGCGGGAGGATGTCCGCGAGGGCGATGGTGACATCCGGGAAGGCGAGCGGGGAGGCGGTGCCGTCGGCGGGGATGGTGAGCTGCTCGCGGTAAGTGCCGCCTTCGGGCTGGCGGTAGATTTCCAGCACGTCGTCCACGAGGTTCAGCAGCCAGAATTCGCGGATGCCGGTGGAGGCGTAGGCGCGGCGCTTTTCCTCGCGGTCGTAGGCCAGCGAACTGTCGGCGACCTCGATGATGAGGAAGACTTCCTCGGGGGTCGGGTGCTGCCGGGCGGCGCGCCAGTTCCAGGGAATGAGCGTGAGGTCGGGCTGGGGCATGGAATAGCGCTCAAGCTCGACGGGATTTTGAGGGGAAACTTTGAAGCGGCGTCGCGCCTGCTCGGTGAGGTAGGCGGTGAAATTGGAGACGGCTTGGGCGTGGCGGGAACCGATGGCTTGCATGATGATGATTTCCCCGTTGAGCAGTTCGACGCGATCCTTCGATTGGAAGAGGCCGGTCTCGTAGAGATGGTAGAAGTCCTCCGTGGTGAACTTGTAGGTGGCGGCCAATGCGCTCATGGCTGGGAATGTGGCAGAGTGGGAAAGGCAGGCAAGCCGTCAGTTCCCGGCCCGGCCCGTGCATCCCCGATAGCGGATGGTGGATTCGTGCGCTTCACACTTTGCGCGGCCGTGCGCTAGTGTCGCGTTTTCACCCGAAACGAACTTTCACCACCCACTCTCCATGCCGAATCCCTGGACCGGAAAAGGAAACCCCTACACGCGTAAAGAAGTCTGCGAGCGTCTGCGCGCGACTTTGAAAAAAGGAAACGCGATCATCGCGGGCGGCGCGGGCACGGGCATCAGCGCGAAGTTCATCGAGCGCGGCGGGGCGGACCTGATCATCATTTATAACAGCGGACGCTTCCGCATGATGGGCCACGGTTCGACGGCGGGCATGATGGCCTACGGCGATGCGAATGCGATCGCGATGGAGATCGGCGAATACGAGGTGCTGCCGGTCGTGGAGGAGTGCCCGGTGATTTGCGGCGTGCATGCGACCGACCCGCGCCGTCGCATGTGGCACTGGCTCGGCAAGGTGAAGGAGATGGGATTCTCGGGCGTGAACAATTTCCCCACGCACACGATCGTGGACGGGCACTTCCGCGGCGTGCTCGAGGAGACGGGCATGAGCGTGAAGAAGGAGTTCGAGATGGTCGCGCTCGCGCGGAAGATGGACCTTTTCTCCGTCGTCTATGTCGGCTCGCCCGAGGAAGCCGTGGAAATGGCGAAGGCCGGCGCGGATGCGATCATCGCGCACGTCGGCACGACGGTCGGCGGGAGCATCGGCGTGAAGAGCGCGGTGAAAAGCTGGGATTTCACGCTCAAGCGCACGCAGGAGATCATTGATGCGGCGAGCCGCGTGCGGAAGGACATCTTCTTCCTGTGCCACGGCGGCCCCATTAACACGCCCGAGGACGCCGCGCGCGTCATCGCGAACACGGACGCGGTCGGCTTCGTCGGCGCGACCTCGCTGGAGCGCATGGGCATCGAGGAGTCGCTCACGAACCTCACGCGGAAATTCAAGTCGCTCACCGTGCCGAAGAAGGGGAAGAAGAAGTAGGCGCGGAGCATGCAAGGAGCAGGGGCGCCCTTGCCCCGAGTCTGAATCACGGGGCGAGGGCGCCCCTGCTCCTTGTTTACTGCGCGAGCTTCCGCTCGCTCATGCACAACCCCCGCTACGGTTTCCGCGCCGCGATGTATCCGCGGCCGACGGCGGTCGCCTTGTGCTCGAGCCAGTCGAATCCGGTTTCGTTGAGATAGCTGCGGATTTCGGCGATGGAGTAGCACTTGCCCTCGGTGATGTTCATGAGCAGCGCCGAGTATTCCGCGATGTGAAGCGGCCCGGTTTTGTCGGCATTGATGAAGGCATCGTGGATGACCACGAGTCCGCCGCTCGGCAGCGCGGCGTGTGATTTTGCGAGCAGCTTCCGGACATCAGGCTCGTCCCAGTCGTGGAGGACATTTGACCACAGATGCACGTCGAAGCCTTCGGGCAGCGCATCGGCAAAGATGTCGCCGATGTGGACGCTTACGCGCTCCGAGCAGCCCTGCTTTGCGATGCACTCGGTGGCGATGCCATCCACGGGAGGACGCTCGAGCACGGTGCAGCGGAGGTGGGGATTCTTTGCGGCGAGCGCGCAGGCGTAGATGCCGCTGCCGCCTGCGAGATCGAGCAGCGCCTTGTGCTCGGAGAGGTCGAGTGATTTCGCCAGCGCCGGTCCGAGGAGGATGCCGCGGCAGTCCATCGCGGCAGTGAAGTGCGCGGCGAAGTCGGGCCGTTTCATTGCGTCGGCCCACGCCTGCGGGTCATAGCTGCCCCAGTTCGCGGGCTTGCCGGTCTTGAGCACCTTCAGCATGTCGAGCGTCGGCTGCCTGTCCTTCATCGAGGAAAAATACGGCGCGAGGTTCCAGCGTGAACCGGCGGTGAGATGCTCGCGCGCGCGCAGGGTGAGGTGAAAGCAGCCGCCGCTCTGCGTGACGAGCCCCTGTGCAGTGAAGAGCGTGAGCATCACATCCGCGGGTCGCGTGTGAATGCCGAAGTGCGCGCAGATCGCGCCGAGCGTGCTCGGGTGGTCGGCGAGCCACGTGAAGAAATCGAGATGCGAGATGCCGACTGCGAGCAGATCCACCGCGCTGATGCCGTCGCGATAGCGGTAGATGGAGAGCGGGTCGGAGATGGGTTCGTCGAGCAGCGGGTTCATGGTGCGAGTCATTGCGATGTCTGAGGTCAACGTCACTTCCTCACTTTGGCGCTGCGGTTGATTTAGGTAGCTGCTTTTGAAGACGCTTTCCTGCCACGACGTCACTCACCGTCAGAAGTATTGAGACAGTGAGGCAGATCGTTCCGTAAACGCGAAACCGATTTGGACCAACGATTGTCGGCACTGACGCAAACGCAGCCATAATCAGAAACCACGGCCAGCGACGGCCCGGGACTGAAAAATCGAGCAAGGCTAAAAAGAAGAGAATCACGAACCCCATGAATGACACTCTGGAAGCTCGTGAGTTCATCCACTTAGACGAGCCGGAACCGCGCCAGATCCTGCGTGTCCACGATGCCGACGGGATTATTGTTCGCGTCCACGACGACGAGGTCGTCGATGCGGTGGCGTTCCAAAATGTGGAGAACCTCGTAGGCAAGCGCTCCGGCGCGGATGGTGATTGGTTTGCGGGTGAGGAAGGAGGTGACGGAGAGTTCGAGCAGGTTCGGGTTCTTTTCGAGATGCCGCGCGAAGTCGCCCTGCGTGAAGATGCCCGCCAGCGTGCCGCCGCTTTCCAGAGCCACGGCGCATCCAGCGCGGCGGCGCGCCATTTCAAAGAGCACCTCGCGCACGTTTGCGGTGGGAGCGATGAGCGCCATCTGGTCGGTGCCGCGCATGATTTGCTCCACGGTGAGCAGCAGCGTGCGGCCGAGCTTTCCGCTCGGGTGGAATTTTGCGAAATCCTCGCGGGTGAAGCCGCGCGCCTCAAGAAGCGTCATCGCGAGCGCGTCGCCGAGGACGAGCATCGCGGTCGTGCTCGCGGTGGGCGCGAGTTCGAGCGGACAGGCCTCGCGCGAGACGGAGGCATCGAGGTGAATGTGCGCGTTCTTCGCGAGGAAGGATTCGCGGTTGCCGGTGATCGCGATGATGCGCACATCGAGCCGCGCGAGGGCGGGGAAGACGTTCACCAGCTCGTCCGTCTCGCCGCTGTTGCTGAGGATGAGGACAACGTCGCCGTCGCACACGATGCCGAGGTCGCCGTGGAGCGCGTTGAGCGCGTTCAGCATCACCGCAGGCGTGCCGGTGCTAGTGAGCGTGGCGGCGATCTTCTCCCCGATGTGGCCGGACTTGCCGACGCCGACGAGCACGACCTTGCCGCGTTTTTCCACCGCGCCGCGGATCACTTCGACGGCATGCACGAACGTCTCGTCCAGCCGCTCGCCGACGGCGCGCGCCTCGGCGAGTTCGAGATCGAACACGCGGCGGGCGCGGGCGAGATGCTCGGAAGTGGACGCGGCGGGCGTGGACATGCGCGGAGCTTCGGGGAGCGTGCGCGGCGTGACGAGTGAAAAGCCGTCGCTTCCCAAAGCGGGAAGTGCTGCTAACCTCCGCCCCATGCATTTGCCCCGCCTCCTGCCGGCCCTGTTCGCGACGGTCGTCTCGGTCCTCCTCCCGCTGCGCGCGCAGGACGACGCGCCTTTTGCCGACAAGGACTCGCCCTACGAGCAGATCAAGACGCTCACGCGCGCGATGGAGCTGATCCGGCAGGACTACGTGGACGGGAAAAAGATCGGCTACGAGCAGCTCATGCGCGCGGCGCTGAAGGGAATGCTCCAGAACCTCGACCCACACTCGCAATACATGGAGCCGGCGAATTTCGAGGACATGAAGGAGGACACGGAGAGCCGCTTCGGCGGTCTCGGCGTGCATGTCACCGAGCGGAACGGCGACCTAATCATCGTGTCGCCGATGGAAGACTCACCGGGTTTCCGCGCGGGGCTGCTGCCGGGCGACCGCATCATCAAGATCGACGGCCAGAGCACGGAGCGAATGGACATCAACGGCGCCACGGAGCGCCTGCGCGGCACGCCGGGGACAAAGATCACGCTGACAATCCTCCGGCCGGGCACGAAGGAGATCAAAGACTTCGAGCTGGTGCGCGAGACGATCAAAGTGTGGAGCGTGAAGGATGCGAAGCTGCTCCCCGCGGAGATCACCGGGCAGATGAAGATCGGCTACGCGCGCATCACGCAGTTCAACGCGCCAACCGCCGAGGAGCTTGCAAAGAAGCTCGATGAGCTGGAGAAGAAGGGCATGCAGGCATTCGTGCTCGATCTGCGCTTCAATCCAGGCGGCCTGCTCGGCTCCGCGGTGGACGTTGCCGGAATGTTCCTCCCGCCGGCGACGATCGTCGCGACGACCGAGGGGCGCGTCCCTTCGCAGTCGCGCAAATACACGGCGAACCCCGCGCTGCGCCGCCGCGCGAATTACCCGGTCGCGGTGCTCATCAACAACGGAAGCGCCAGCGGCAGCGAAATCGTCGCCGGCGCACTGAAGGACACAAACCGCGCGATCCTCGTCGGTGAGACGACTTTTGGAAAAGGGAGCGTGCAGAGCATCATGCAGCTCCCCGACGGCTCGGCGCTGCGGCTCACGACGGCGAAATACTACACGCCCGGCCACCAGGTGATCCACGAGCACGGCGTCGCGCCGACCATCCTCGCGACGATGACGCTGGAGCAGGAGAGGGCGCTCATCCTCCAGCGACGCGAGGATCTCGCCGACGAGCAGCGGGCGAAGGACCTGGCGAGCTTCCGCGACACGCAGCTCGACCGCGCGGTGGATGCCCTCAAGGGCGTGCTCATCTACGCGCAGCGGGCCGGAGGCAAGTAGGCGGGTGACAGTTCTCGCCATCGAAACTTCCTGCGACGAGACCGCCGCCGCTGTGTTCCGCGATGGTGCACTGCTTTCGAGCGAAGTGTCCTCGCAGATCGCGGTGCATGCGCGCTACGGCGGTGTGGTGCCGGAGGTCGCGTCGCGGAACCATCTGCGCACCCTGCGTCCCGTCGTGGATGCCGCTGTGCGGAATGCCGGCGTGAGGCTGGAGGACGTCGAGGTCTTCGCGGCCACGCGCGGCCCGGGGCTCGCGACTTCGCTCATGATCGGATTCTCCGCCGCAAAGGGAATGGCGCTCGGCTTCCGGCGCCCGTTCGTCGCGGTGAACCACATCGAGGCGCATCTCCTCTCGCCATTCTTCGGCTGCGGTGAAGTGCGCCCCGCCATCGGGCTTGTGGTGAGCGGTGGGCACACGCTCCTCGTCGAGATCGAGGCCGTGGGGCAATACCGCATGCTCGGCCGCACGCAGGACGACGCGGCAGGGGAGGCGTTCGACAAAGTGGGCAAGCTCCTCGGCCTCCCGTATCCTGGCGGGCCGAATGTGAACCGCCTTGCCCGCGAGGGAGACATCCGTTGCTTCGATTTCCCGCGCTCAATGCTCTCATCGGGCGACTACGCCTTCAGCTTCAGCGGCCTGAAGACCAGCGTGCGCTACCTCCTCCAGAGGCTCACCGATGTCCCCGTGGCCGATGTGTGCGCGTCCTTCCAGGAGGCCGTCGTGGACGTGCTCGTGGAGAAAACGGTCCGCGCCGCGCTCGCGAAGCGCCGCCCCACGGTCGCCGTCAGCGGCGGCGTGAGCTGCAACTCCCGCCTGCGCGAACGCCTCACCGGGGAATGCGCGCGCCGCGGCCTCGAACTGCTCCTCGCCGAGCCCTCGCTCTGCACGGACAACGCCGCCATGATCGCCCACGTCGCCGCCCTGCGCATCGCCGCCGGCCAGCCCGACGGCCTCTCCGCTGACATCGATCCCAACCTCCAGCTCGACGCGAAATCGTAGCGGTCTCTTGGTGTTGCATCGCTGCGGAAAAGCGCCGGCCTCCGCCGCATCATCGCGCTTGCCGGGCGCGGGGGGATTCCGCATAAGCGGCTCACTTTTCCGGTCACACACACGATGAGCCTCAACCAATGCACCCTCGGCAAGTCCGTCTCCGTTTCGGGCAACACGCTCCACACCGGCACCGAGGTCGTCCTCACGCTTCACCCGGCATCCACGGGGCACGGCAGGAAATTCAAGCGCACCGATCTGCCCGACCAGCCGCTCGTTGATGCGCGCATTGACCTCGTCAAGACCGTCGAGCGCGCGACGACGCTCGTCGAGGGAAACGCGAAAGTGCAGACCGTCGAGCACGTCCTCAGCGCGCTCGCGGGCATGGGCGTGGACAACTGCCTCATCGAGATGGATTCCAGCGAGCCGCCCATCGGCGACGGCTCCGCTCGCCAGTATGTCGAGCTGATCAAGAAAGCCGGCATCGTGGACCAGGGCGTGCCGCGTTCCGTCTATGACGTCACCGAGCCCATCCACCTTGAGACAAAGAGCGGCTCGCTCATGACCATCGTGCCGGATTCGAAGTTCCGCATCTCCTGCACGCAGGTCGGTCCCGACGGACGCTTCACGCAGTTTTATTCCACCGAGATCACGCCGGCCACCTACGAGAAGGAAATCGCGCCCGCCCGCACGTTCGTCTTCCACGAGGACGTGAAGCCCCTCATCGACAAGGGCCTCATCAAGGGCGGCAGCTTGGAAAACGCCATCGTCATCCGCGGCGAGCAGGTGCTCGGAAAGGAGCCCCTCCGCTTCAAGGACGAGTTCG
This sequence comes from Chthoniobacteraceae bacterium, assembly GCA_044221185.1. Taxonomy (GTDB): domain Bacteria; phylum Verrucomicrobiota; class Verrucomicrobiia; order Chthoniobacterales; family Chthoniobacteraceae; genus SXWH01. Next base: position 66,025 of record JBGAPP010000004.1, read on the forward strand.
CGCGCCACAAGATCCTCGACGTCGTCGGCGACCTCGCGCTCTTCGGCCGCGCAATCAAAGGCCACGTCATCGCGGTGAAGCCCGGGCATGGCCCGAACACCGACCTCTGCCGCGCCATCGCGAAGCAGCAGGCCCGAGCGAACGCGATGATTCCCCCCTCCGTCACCCCGAAGGGCGGCGACATCCTCGACGTGAACGACGTGATGAAGCTGCTCCCTCATCGCTACCCGTTCCTCCTTGTCGATCGCATCGTCTCGCTCGATGGCGACACGAAGTGCACCGGCGTCAAAAACGTCACCATCAACGAGCCCTTCTTCCAGGGCCATTTCCCCGGCCACCCTGTCATGCCCGGCGTCCTGCAGCTCGAGGCCATGGCGCAGGTCGGCAGCATCCTCCTCCTCCGCATCCCCGGCAACGCGGGCCGCATCGGCTACTTCATGAGCGCCGACTCTGTGAAGTTCCGCAAGCCCGTCGTCCCCGGCGACACCCTCTTCATCGAGGTGGAGCTCATCTCGAAAAAGGGCCGCGCCCTCGCGAAGGCCCGCGGCCGCTGCATCGTCAACAATGAGGTTTGCAGCGAAGCCGAGATGCTCTTCGGCATCGTCGATGCATGAGCGGCAAAATCCACCCCAGCGCCGTCATCGATCCCACCGCCGAGATCGGCGCGGACTGCGAGATCGGCCCCTACTGCGTCATCGGCGCGAATGTCGTCCTCGGCGACGGCTGCTGGCTCCAGCACCACGTGAGCCTCACCGGGCCGTCGCGCTTCGGGAAGGGGAACCGCTTCCATTCCTTCTGCTCGCTCGGCCAGCTCACGCAGGATCTGAAATACGCCGGCGAGCCGACGCACCTCGTCGTCGGTGATGGAAATGTCTTCCGCGAATTCGTCACCGTGAACCGCGGCACCGCTCCCGGCGCCTCCACGCGCATCGGCAGCCGCGGCCATTTCTTCGCCTACTGCCACATCGCGCACGACTGCACCGTGGGCGACGACGTCATCTTCTCCAACAACGGCACCCTTGCAGGCCACGTCACTGTGGAGGACCACGTCTTCCTCGGCGGCATCACCGCCGTCCACCAGTTCTGCCGGCTGGGCCGCTATGCCATGACCGGCGGCTGCTCGAAAATCGTCCAGGACGTTCCCCCCTACATGCTCGCCGACGGCAACCCCGCCCGCGTCCGCGGCATCAACAAGATCGGCCTTGAGCGCCACGGCTTCGGGCCCGACACCGCCCGCATCCTCAAGGACGCCTACCGCCTCCTCTACCGCGGCAACCTCAACGTCGCCCAGGCCGTCGAGCAGATGCGCGCCCAGCTCCCCGACCTCCCGGAAATCGGGCACTTCGTCGCCTTCGTCACCCACAGCGCCCGCGGCATCATCAAATAAGCGGTGGAGGGCGCACTGCCGCGCTCACTTCTTTTTCCTGCGCGGCGGCTTCTCCGGATCGCCGTTGCCGAGCGCCCAGCTCCGCATCTCGCGGAACTCCTCCATCGTCTTCGCGCCGCCGAAGCTCAGCTTCAGCTCGCTGCACAGTTTTGCCAGCGCCATGAAATCCGGATCGCAGTCCTTGTCCGCCGGCTTCATGCGCGCGCCAAGGCAGTCGAAGCAGATCTCCAGGAACGCCACCGGCTTCTTCTGCGCATCATAAAAGACGAACGCATTGTGCGGCGAATAGCACGCCGCCACGGGCCGCTCCTTCCACCGACGTGCCTGCGCGGCGAGCACCCGCTTCACCTGCGCCGCATTCAGCAGCGTGCCGTCCTTGTTGATCACGCCCTTGTGGAAAGTCATGTCGTCCGCGATCAGATCCTCCGCCATCGTCTCCTGCGGATCCCACACAAACGCCCGCACCTCCGTGAATTCCACGCCTGGCCACGGCTTCCCCGCGTGCAGCGGGCAAAGCATGAGCAGGAGGAAAAGCAGCGCCGTTCTCATGGCTTGCAGGCTGTCCCGTGTGCGCCCGTGCCGCAATGAAGATGTCGGCACCGATTCGCGGAAGTGTGTCATCGCCTGCGGGCGGCGAGATTTCGGCCCGCTACGGAGCGGTGAAGTTGTCACCGGTCTGGAGGGTGGCGGGCGCGCCGGGGCCTGTGCGGAACTTCACCGGGAAAGTGCGGATCTTGGTGCCATCCACGGGGACGCAGACGTGGAAGTGGAGGTGCGGGCCGGAGGTAAAACCGGTGTTGCCCGAGAGGCCGATGACTTGGCCGGCCTTCACCTGCTGGCCGATTTTGACGAGCGCGCCGTTTTGCTGGAGGTGGACGTATTCGCCGAGCGTCCCGTCGCCGTGGAGGATGGTGATGTAATTGGCCTTGGCCGTGAGGCTGCGGTTGGGGCCGCCCTCGGTGAATTCGGATTTCACATCCGCGACGATGCCTTCGCGTGCCGCGCGGACTTCGGTGCCGACGGGCATGGTCCAGTCCACCGCGTGGGCGAATTCCCCGGAGTGGCTGAAGGCGCCGCCGGGCCCCTGGACGACGCGGAAGGCGCGCCCCTTTGCGTAGGGGAGCTGGTAGATGGTGCCGTCGGGGCGTGCGGCGGCCGAGCCGCAGCGGCGCTCCCATTTGTAGTCGTATTTCCACGCCTTGGCGGGGTCGGCGGCCACGAAGCCGCAGAGCCGCTGCGTGCCGCCCGCGGGAACCTCGATCGTGTGGGGAACCGGCACCGTGCAGGTCATGTTTTGGAGCGTCGCGCGGGTGAGCGTGACGGTGACCGGGCAGGGATAGGGATTCTGCACGGTGAGCACGCGCCGCCGCTCGAATTTTTGCTCCGCGACGGTGACGTCCGCGGCCGACTGCGCTGCGGTGAGCGCGAAAATGAGGGTGGAGAGGAAGAGGCGCGCGGCGGTTCGCATGGCCCTCAGCGTTTTTTCTGACTCGTGCCGATGATGCCGAAGAACATCGAGAGGATGAAAAGCACGCCGAATGCAATCCAGACGTAGCGAAGGTATTTGCTGCTGCCTGTTTCCTCAGCGGTTTCTCCCGCAGGCTTGTCTTCCGCTCCCGCCTTTTGCGGGGCGGGCGCGCTGCCCGGCGCGGTGGATCCCTTCGGAATTGCCCCGTCGCTTTGCGCAGCCGGAGCCACGGCGATTGCGGGCAGGACGCGGAAGCTCGCCGCGGCCTGCTGCAGCTCCGCGTCCTGGGCTGCCTCGACGCCTCCGCCCCGCAGCATCGTGATGCTGAAGACGTATCCGCCGGCGGAGGTGAACCGGATGAGTCCGCTGATCTGCTGCGCGCCCGTGCCCGCCTTCACCGGATACTGCAGCCAGTCGAATCCGCCGGCCTTCACCGTCGAGTAGCCGAAGAACTGGTAGCCGAACTGTCGGAGCATGGCCTCGAGTTCCTTCTTCACCGCGGGGTCGGCGATGCTTGCGTCGCGAAATTTCTCCACCACGTTGATGCCGAACACCGCCTGCTTCGCCGGCTGCTGCATCGCGAGCGCGACGGCGATGCCGGGCACCTGCGGAGGCTCGATGATTTGCCAGCCCACGGATTCGGGGATGTTCGCGGCGCAGCGGAAAAGCTCGGATTTCCACTCGCGTGCAAACGCCGTGAGGGTGAGGCAAAGGAGCAGGATCGCAGGGAGGATTCGCATGGCCGTGGAGCGAAGAGTTTTCACGGATTCTGCTCAAGCTCAGTTTGCCGCCTGCGGTGCGAGAAGAAGACAACGAGCCCGTATGCAACGACGAGCACCGCGGCGGCGCCCGCTGACCCAAGCATTGCGAGGCGAATCATGCGCGCCGACGGCCCGTCCGTCCGGTTGCCCGGGATCACCGCCTGGTCAATGAGGCGGAACGTCTCCATGACGCCCATGAAATCCGCACTCTCTGCGCGGTCCGCCTCGCCCTTTCCGTATGCAGTGATGATGTAGAGGCTCTGTCCGCGAGGGGTGACGCGTGAGACGCCGACCAGTTTCCCGGCGACGACATCCCGGCGGTAGCCGATGAACTGCAGAAACGGCCGCTCCTTCCACACCAGACGCGTCGGCTCGTCCACGGACCAGCCCTGCGATTCGAGCAGCTCCGTCACGCGCTTGACCACGGCGGGATTGCGGATGTCGCTGGAGGGCATGGCGCTCACGAAGGTGATCATGATGCCTCGGTTCGAGGCCATCGAGACCGAGTGGAATATCATCTCTCCAAACGGAAGCGGCTGGCGCAGCGCCGGGGCCCACGGCTCCTGCGTCGGCAAAGTCAGGGCGCACCGGTATTCCTCGGAAACCCATTCGTCCGCGGCGGCGCGGAGGGACAGCGCGGCGAATGCGGACAGCAGGATGCGGAGGAGGCGTGGGTTCAAGGCGCCGGACACAAACACAGCCGCGCGGATTTTGCCAGCGAACGCCGCCTGCCGCTGAATGTGCTAGCGCCGCCGCGCCGGTTCGCGGAGTGTGCGCGCCTCATGCGAATTTCCGACATCGCCGTCCACCGCATCGCCATCGCGGATCCGCCGCTGCGCTCGAGCTACGGACTCCATGCGCCGTATGCGCTGCGAACGATTCTCGAGGTGAAAAGCGAGGACGGGCTCGTGGGCATCGCCGAGACCTATGGCGGCGAGGCGCCCGCGAAGGCGCTCGAGGATCTGCGTCCGCGGCTCATCGGTGCGAATCCCTTCCGCCTCACGGGCTCGCTCGTGGACATGGTCGAGGGGCGCGGCAGCGGTGATGCGCGCTCGCAGACGATGCTCGTGCCCGGTGAAAATCCGCTCGATGCGACGGCGCGCACTTATTCCGCCGTGGAGACCGCGTGCTTCGACCTGATCGGTAAGGCCGTCGGCCAGCCCGTGTGCGACCTCATCGGCGGGCGGGTGCGCGACGCAGTTCCGTTCAGCGCGTATCCTTTCTACAAGCACGCCGGCGGCGGGGGGGAGGGGGATGATGCGCGCGAGGATGAATACGGTGAGGCGCTTTCCCCAGAGGGCATCGTGGAGCAGGTGCGCCAGCTCATCGCGAAATACGGATTCAAGGACATCAAGTTCAAGACCGGCGTGCTTGATCCGGATATCGAGATCGAGAGCGTGCGCGCGCTGCGCAGGGAGTTTGGCCTGCCCGTCCGCATGGACCCGAACTGCGCGTGGAGCGTCGAGACGAGCATCCGCATCGGGAAGGCGCTGCGCGAGGAACTCGGCTCCGCGACCGGCGGCTACCTTGAAGATCCCACGGCCAGCATCCCCGGCATGGCCGCCGTGCACCGCGCGCTCGTGGATGCGGGCTGCGATGTCCCTCTCGCGAGCAATGTCGCGGTCACTTGCTTCGCGGATTTGCCGCAGGCGTTCCGTGAGGACGCCGTGCAGATCGTCCTCTGCGATCACCACTACTGGGGCGGCATGAGGCAGGTGCAGCATCTCGCAAAAATCTGCGCGACGTGGGGCGTCGGCCTCTCGATGCACAGCAATTCGCACCTCGGCGTCTCGCTAATGGCGATGGCACACGTCGCGGCGGCCACTCCGCACCTCACCTACGCGTGCGACACGCATTACCCGTGGAGCCAGGCGAAGGATGAGATCGTCGTGGGCGGGCGCATCAAGTTCGTCGAGGGCAGCGTCGTCATCCCCGACAAGCCCGGCCTCGGCGTCGAACTTGACTACGACCAGCTGGCGCGCGGATGCGAACGCTACGGTCAATGCCCTTACCGCAAACGCGACGACACGGCCGAGATGCGCAAGCATGTGGACCCGAACTGGGAGCGGCTGCTGCCGCGGTGGTGATGCGCCCGATGGCATGGCACGTTCCTGCGCTCGCCGCAGCGCTGCTCGCGGCTGCGGTTGGCGGCTGCTCCGTGAATTCCGAGCCGCTCGCCCGCGGCGTCGAGACAAAGCTCCGGGCGCGGGCGATTTCAGGCGAAAAGCTCGGCTTTCAGGTTCTCACCGGCGGGGAGCGCTTCCGTCTCCGGCTGTTTCGAGCGAATCTGCCGCGGCAGCCGATCGAGGTTCCGATGCTGCGCCATTCCTCCCGCCTGCCCGCGGTCGGCATCAGCCTGAACAGCCTGAAGCCCGTGGCATTCATCGCCGACACCGGCGCGCAGCTCAGCGTCGTCGAGGCGAGCCTCGCGCTCGATGCGAAGGCGGACGTCTTCGCGCCGAGCGACGGCACCATCCGCGTCTCGGGAATCGGCGGCGAGGAGCCCGCGTGGCTCGCGCGATTCGCGACCGCAACCGTGGGGCCGGTGGAGTTTCAGGACTTGGTCACCGTGCTGCGGCGCGCGACCTCCAGGCTGCATTTCGGAAGCATGCACATCGGCGGCGTTGATGTGAACCTTCTCGGCGCGCCGGTCCTTTCGGCGTTCTCGTTCGTCACATTCGATTTCCGCGCAAAGCGCATGATGCTTTCCGGCGGCACGCCGTTTGTGCCTTCGCGCGGCGCGGTTCGCGTGCCGATGGAAATCCGCGACTCGCTCCCGTATGTGCCCGTGCAGATTCAGGGCCGCACCTATCAGGCGCTCGTGGACACCGGCGCGCGGGATCAAGTTTTCATCAACGAGAAGATCCTCCGGGAACTCGGCCTCGACGACGACGCGAGAGCCGGCGGGCGCTTCCGGGCAGCGGGCCTCGGCGGCATGATTCGCGGACGCACGTTCCGGCTGCCCGTCGTTTATCTCGGCGGAATGCCCGTGCCCGATGTCGCCGTGGACAGCAGCGGCGGCCCGTGGACCGTGCGCATCGGTTCCGAGCTGCTTGAGCGCTGGCGCACGACCTTCGACTTCCGCGGCCACGCGCTCTGGCTGGAGATGCCGTCGCTGTGATGCTGGAACTCAGTGCCCCGCGCTCGATGCCGGAAAAGATGCCGCCTGATCACAATGCTTGCACAACTGCGCACTGCGCACTGAGAACTGAGCACTGACCACCGGGGCCCGCACCCCTTCGTCATTCGTCATTCGAGATTTACACCACATGCCACTCACACCCGCACAACTTCGCCAGCGCCTTGGCGGCGTCATCGCCTTTCCTGTCACGCCGTTCAAAAAGAACCTCTCCCTCGATCTCCCGGGCCTGCGCAAAAACCTCCGCAAGCTCGTCGGCCAGCCCGTCTGTGCGATTGTCGCCGGCGCCGGCACCGGGGAGCTGCACTCGCTTTCACCGGACGAGCACCTCGCCGTGGTGAAGGCCACGCTGGAGGAGGTGCGGGGCCGCCATCCCGTGCTCGCGGGGGTCGGCTTCAGCCCGCAGACTGCGGTGGACATGGCGCGCGCCTGCACCGCCGCCGGCGTGGACGGCATCCTCATCTTCCCGCCGTATTATCCAGGCGACCCGAACGACGAGGGCTTCTTCAATTACTACCGCAACGTCGCCGCCGCCACGAAACGCGGCGTGCTCATCTACAGCCGTGACCATGCGAACTTTTCGCCCGCCGCCGTCGAGCGCCTCGCCAGCATCCCGAACTTCATCGCCTACAAGGACGGCCAGGGCGACATCCGCAAGTTCCAGCAAATCATCGCGCGCGTCGGCAGCCGCCTGCACTGGATCGGCGGGGCGGGGGACGACTGCGTGCCCGCCTACTACAGCCTCGGCGTGCGCACCTACACGAGCAGCATCGCGAATGTCGCCCCGCGCCTTTCGCACCGCCTCCACGAGCTGGCCTCCGCCCGCACCCCGGAGGCCGACGCTGGACTTTCGAAGCTCATGCGCGAACTCGTCACCCCGCTCTACGCCTACCGTGGGCGGAGGAAAGGCTACGAAGTGAGCGTGATGAAGACGATGATGGACCTCACCGGCCAGGTCGGCGGCAGCGTCCGCCCGCCGCTGAACGATCTCACGCCCGCCGAGGTGAAGGAATGGCGCACGCTGATCAAGGCGTGGCGCAAATGGCTGTAGGGAAGACCGGTTTCAGCCGCGGGGTGTGACTGGCGGTTGGTGCTTGGGCCTTCCCAGGCGCGGGGCGATTCCCGAAGCATGACTGCTCGGCGCCAAAGCGTGGGCTGGTCATCGGGTTGTCATCGGATACGCTGCCGGCAACCCTACGACTCATGAGCTCGAAACTCGATCCGCTGATCCAAGCAAAACTGTGCGCATTCGCGCAGCGCCGGAGGCGGCTCATCATCGCGAAGGGCGCGCTGGCTGCCGCGGCGATCCTTCTCTGCACGATGCTTCTCGTGGCGCTCGTGGACTTCGTGTGGTTGCTGCCCGACTGGCTTCGCTGGTCCCTCAGCGGCGTGGCATACCTGGCGGTGCTCGTCGTGGTGTGGCGGCAGTGCCTGCGGCAGCTCATCCACGCGCCGGACAAGCGCCAGCTCGCGCGGCTCGTCGAGCACGCGGAGCCGGGGTTGCGCGAGGATCTGATTTCCGCGGTCGAACTGGGGCAGACGGACGGGGAGATTTTCGACTCCGAACAGTTCCGCGCGCTGCTGCAGCAGGACGTCGCGCGGCGAATGGGCGGCGTGGAGATGAAGTCGCTGCTCCCCGTGGGGCTCATCCGCAGGACAATCGGATGGGCGGCTGCGATCGTGGTCGTGGCATTTGTGATGATGGCCGTGAGCGGTTGGCGGCTTCACACGCTGCTGCTGCGCGCGCTGCTGCCGGGCGCAAACCTCGAGCGCGTCTCGCGGACGAAAGTCACCGTGCAGGAGCCCGACGGCGGCGACCGCATCGTGCCGCAGGGCGACACGGTCCGGGTGGTGGTCCAGCTTTCCGGCGAGCCGTCGAACCGCGCTCGCATCGAGACAATGGGCGACGGCGGCGGCTGGCAGGTGATGAACATGGAGCCGCTTCCGAATGACCGCTTCGCCGCGACAGTGCAGGTGGGCCGCGCAAGCGTGCGCTACCGCATCAAGGCCGGCGACGCGCTCACGCGGAAGTATCTGCTCGACGCGCGCGAGCGTCCCTACGTGACCGAGTTCGCGAAGACGTTCCATTATCCAGGCTACAGCGAGATGGCGGACCGCATTGTGACGGAGAAGGACGGCGCGCTCATCGCGCTCGAAGGCACGGAGGTGACCCTCCAGTTGAAGACGAACCAGCCGGTGAAGCGCGCGGAGCTGCTCATCGAGCAGGGCAAGACGAGCACGACGCAGCCGCTCGTCGTCGGCGCGGATGGCACGCTGTCGGGAAAGATCACGATGACGGCGAGCGGCAGCTACCGCGTCCATCTCGTCGGCGCGGAGACGAATTTTGAAAACAAGTTCAGCCCGGAGAATGAAATCCGCGCGGAGCCGGATCTGCTGCCGAGCATTGAGCTGGAGCAGCCGAAGCAGGATCTCATTCTGCCGGCGAACGAGTTTGTGGACATCACGGGCACCGCTTCGGACGATCTCGGCATCGCGAAGATCGTCCGCCTCGTGCGCGTGAACGACGGCGGCTGGAAGCAGACGGTGCTCATGGAAAAGCCCGGCAAGCAGGCGCACATCTCGGACCGGTGGGATCTGTTCCAGTCCGGTGTGAAGCCCGGCGACCTGCTCACGATGAAGCTTGCGGTGACTGACTTGAAAGGCAGCCGCGCGGAGTCGCGCCCGCTGCAGGTGACGATCACGGCGTCTGGCTTTGAAATGCGCCGCATCCAGGGCCTCGACGCCCTGCGGGCGATGAATGAGAGCGTGCGTGCGCTCGCGGACCACGCCGCGCAGTTGCAGTCGGCGGTGCGCAAGGCGAACGACGGCGCATCCGGAGCGGACAAGGACTCGGCAGCGAAGCAGTCGAGCGTGGCGATTGCCGGCGCGGTCTCCGAGTTCGAGGCGAAGTTCACCGAGGCATGGGCGGCGCTCGGCGCGGCGATGCGGGAGGCAAAGGGCGGCCATGCCGCTGCAGAACTCGCGACTCTCGGGCGCACACTGGCGAGGATGGGATTTGGCTCCGCGAAGATTGTGCGTGCGGATGCCGGAGCGATCGCGGTTTTGCCCGTGGCACGGAACGCGCAGAAGGAAGCCGTGGACACGGCCTCGGATATCGCCCGCCGCGCGAAAGCTGCGGCTACTTTTGCAGACGTCATCACGCTCTCGGAGGAATCGGCCGTCATCGCGGAGAGCGGGATCATTTTGCAGCGTGAGCAGAGGCGGCTGATGGACATGGCTTCGGCGGCCGGCGACAACCCCGCCCAGTGGGCGGCCCTCGCGTCCCGCCTCCGGGTGGCAGCATCGCAGTCCAAGCTCATCGAGGACATCATGGCTCCGATGGCGGTGCGGACCGGAAGCGCGGCCCGGGATCGGGCGAAATCCATGATCCAGCAGATGCAGAAGCACCGCGAGGCGTTCGCGAAGTCGTTCATGCCGGACGACAAGCCGGACCGGCGAATGGTCCAGAAGCTCGGCGAGTTCAACCGCGGCATCGAGCAGTCAGCGCGCACGTTTGGCGACTGGAACCGCGAGATGGCGGTGCGCTCCGCGCCGCTCATGCGCGAAGCCATTCAGGATGCCGGCCCCGCTTTCGCCGCAGTCCCGAAGCTGGCCGAGGCGCTGGAAGCGATCCGGAAGGAGCCGACCTACGTCGATCAGGCGCGGACGGTGCTCGTGGATGCGCGCTGGCGGATTTGCGCGGAGCTTTTCAAGGTGAACGGCGATCTGGAGGAGATCCGGCGCCATGCAGACAACCAGTATGTGTCCGACTTGCGCCACGCAGTCGCCGCGGCGGAAGGGCTGCGCGCCGTCGCGCCCGGGACGGATCCTGCGGAAGTGCGGGCGAAGCTCGATGAGCTGGAGGCGGTGCTCCGAGTCCTCGAGAGCGGACACAACTTGCAGGAGGCGATGGACGGGTTTGTGCAGCTTGCGTCCAGCGAGCGCTGGGAAGTGCGCGACCTTGCCGCCCGAACGGATGCACCGCGTGACTGGCGCTGGCTGGAGATGCGGATGACGATGATTCCCGACGAACTCGGACGGGCGAAACCTGCGAAGGCGGAACCGGAGCTTGGGAGGGTGTTCGGCGATGCGCAGCAGATTCTCTGGAAGGCGATGCAGCTCGAGGCGTGGCGTGCGATGTCGCGGGAGTTCGGTGTCCGCACGGACTTCAACTATGCGCCGGTGAGCGCGCGGCAGCATGCCGAGCAGATCGCGGGGCAGGTGAAACTCGCACTCGATCTGTTCCGGAAGCCGATGGAGGACGCACGGCGCCGGCTGGCAAAGCTCTCGCCGACGGTGAGCCAACTCGCCTCGGCGCTCGCGAAGGAACAGGCGGAGGTGAAGAAGGAGACCGAGAAGCGCGCGAAGAACGAGGCGCCGAAGAACCCGGAGGATGCGAAGGCGGATTCCGAGCGGCACCTTGCTCAGCAGCAGCAGCTCAATGAAAAAGTGGAGACGTTGAAGGATCTCGTGCGCGCGGACGCGAACAAGCAGGACATCATGCAGAAGGAGCAGCGCGAGCGGATGCGCGATGCGGACGACGCGCTCGCGATGCTGAAGGATCCGCCGCCGAAAGCGGAGCAGGCGCTTCAGGATGCCGCGGCTGCTGCACCGGACCAGCAGAAGGCCGACCTTGAGCGCGCAGCGGAGCAGCAGCAGAAGCTCGCCGACGCGCTCAAGCAGATCGCCGAGCACTTTGAGAAAATGGAGCAGGGGAAGCCTGCGGACGATTCGCGCATGGCGCTGCGCGAGGCGGAGAAGGAACTCGGCATCAAGGAGCAGCTCGACGCGCAGCAGGCTCACGCCCAGATGCTGGCCGAGATGGCGGAGAAGGATCCGCAGCAGCTCCTCAAGGAACTCGAGGCGAAGCTTCCTGAAAATCCCGCGATGCAGAAGGAGTTGAGCGCGATTTCCAAGAACGCGCTCGTGGACGCCGAGGAGCGGCTCGCAGATGCGCGCAACCGCGAGGATAACGTCGCGAAGCAGCTGGAGGCGCAGGCTCGGCAGGAGAATTCGGCGATGCAGCAGGCAAACCAAGGCGCGGCGGAAGCCGCGAAGCAGGCCCAGCAAGCTGCGCAGATGGCGAAGCAGGCCGCCGAGAACGCGGAGCAGCAGGCGAAGGCTGCGGGCAATGCAGCCGCGGAGAAGCAGGCAGCCCAGGCGAAGAGCGAAGCGGCAAAAGCCGCGCAGAGTGCGCAGCAGGCAGCGGACGCCGCCGAGAAGATGGCGAAGACCGGAGACAACGCGCAGGCGGCGGATGCGGCGAAGCAGACGGCGCAGAGGGCGGGCGAGGCGGCGCAGTCCGCGCAGCATGCCATGGATGCGGCGAAGCAGGCAGCGGCGGCGACCCAGCAGGCGGCGCAGCAGCCGGGTGAGCATCAAGCGCAGAACCAGCAGGCGAATCAGCGTTCCGCCGAGGCTGCGCAGCAGGCGCAGCGCGCCAGTGAGGCGGCAAAGCGTGCGCAGCAGCTTGCCCAGCAATCAGCCACACAGGCTGAGGCGATGCAGAATGCCGCGGCGCAGAATCAGGCGAACCAGCCGCAGGGCGCGCAGCAGAATTCCCCGCAGCCGAATCCCCAGCAGGGCAATGCAGCGCAGCCGGGCCAGCAGCCGCAGGGCGCGCAGCAGAACCCGCAGCTCGCAAATGCGGCGAAGCAGCAGCAGCCCGTCGCGGCGAATGCGGCGGACGCGGCGGACACGACGGACCGGGCGGGGCGGCACGAGATGCGTCTCGGAAACCAGCAGGCCGGGGAGCAGCTTCAGAAGCTCGCGGGCGATGTGCGCGAGACGGCGAGCAAGCAGGTGCCCGCCGCGCAGCAGGCGCTCGAGAATGCGAAGGCCGCGCAGCAGGCGCAGGCGCCGGTGAACGCGGCAAGCAGCCAGCTCACGCAGGAGCTGAAGGATTTGCGCGCAGCGCTGAACGGCCAGCCGCAGCCGCAGGACTCGGCGATGAATGCGCAGCAGCAGGGCCGGCAGCCGCAGCCGGCGCAGGCTTCACCGATGCAGCAGGGGCAGCAGGCCGGGACGCCGGAAAGCGCGCAGGCCGCACAGCAGGCGGCGCAGTCCCAGGGTGCCCAGCAGGGCGGGCAAAATGCGCAGAACGCGCAGCAGCCTGCGCAGGGATCGCAGCCGCAGGCCGCGCCTGCATCACCCGCGGAGCAGCAGGCGATGGCGCGGGCGCTCGATGCGCTCGATCAGCAGCTCAATCCTTCCACCGCACAGCAGCAGGCCGGGGAGGGGCAGCAGGGAAAGGAGGGGCAACAGCAGAACGGGCAGCAGGGACAGCAAGGCCAGCAGCAGGCAAACCAACAGGGGCAGCAGGGACAGCAAAACCAGCAGGGCAATCAGCAGGGGCAGCAAGGAAAGCAGGGTCAGCAGACCGCGTCGCAGAATGCGATGCAGCAGGCGGCGCAGGCCGCGCAGGCGTCGATGCGGCAGGAGCGGTCGGAGAGTTCTTCGACGAAGCCGGGTTCGCTGCTCGCCGCAAACCAGAGCGACAAGTCGCTCGGCGGCGCGAAGGCCGACGGGACCCCGATGAACGCGAAGGATTTGCCGAATGCGAGCGGGCTGAAGCGCGGCGACTGGGGCAAGCTGCCGAAGAAGCTCGCGGACCAGCTCACGAAAGGATCGCAGGAGGCAGTGCCGGGTGAATACCGGCAGGCCGTGGAGACGTATTACCGCGTGATCGCGGAGAAGACGAGGAAGCGGCAATGATCCTCGGCAACTCGGAAAAGGATGGTTCACGCAAAGACGCGAAGGGGCAAATTGTGAGTCGTCGTCGCAGCATCTTTGCGGCTTTGCGGTTTTGCGCGATGCTGTGTGCGGCGGTGATTTTCCTCGCGATGCCGCGCGGCATCCGCGCCCAGCAGGAGGAGGGCGCGGCGGGTGAGAGCGCGCGGGTGAACGAGGCGTTCAGGCGCGCGTCGCAGTTTCTGATGACGTGCCAGGATCCGGCGACGGGCGCGATTCACAACCGCCTGCGCAATGAGACGGCGATGACCTCGCTCGCGCTGCTCGCCTATGCGGCGATGGGGCACCAGCCGTCGGACCCAACTCCTGAGGGGCGATCGATGAAGCGGGCGCTCGACTTCGTGCTGCTGCCGGAGAACCAGGACGCCAGCGGCTATTTCGGAAAAGCCGACGGCTCGCGCATGTATGGACACGGGATCGTGACGCTCGCGCTGGCGGAGATGCTCGGCATGGGCGTGAGCGAGCAGCAGGACGCGCTCATCCGCGATCGCTGCCGCAAGGCGATCGACCTCATTCTCCGAGCGCAGCGCGTGCCGAAGAACGAGGCGAACCGCGGCGGCTGGCGCTACACGCCGGATGCAAGCGACAGCGACATGTCCATCACGTGCTGGCAGACGATGGCGCTGCGCGCGGCGCGCAACGCCGGGCTCGACGTGCCGAAGGAGTCCATCGATCTCGCGGTGCGCTACATCAAGGGGCTCTTCGACTCCGGGAACAACGGGCGGGGCTACGGCGGCTTCGGATACAGCAGCCGCGGCAGCGAGCCCTCGACGACGGCTGAGGGTTTGCTCGCCCTGCAGGTGTGCGGCGATTACGAATGCGAGGAGGTGAGGGTGTCATCCGACCGGCTGCTGAAGAGCGGACTGCGAGTCGGCGACCGCTGGTTTTTTTACACGGCCTACTACTATGCGCAGGGGATGTATCAGCGCGGCGACAAGCATGCCGCGGCCGCGCGGAAGCAGATGGCGGATCTGCTCATCCCGATCCAGTCGCGCGAAGGCTGGTGGGACGGAGTGGGTGGTGAGGAGCGGCAGGGTGGAAAGGTGTATGCGACATCGCTCGCGGTGCTCGCGCTCTCGGTGAAGAACCACTTTCTCCCGATCTACCAGCGGTGAGCCGCAGCATCCCCGCCCACGCGAGGCGCGCGTGCTCCGACACACGATGATTTTTTTTGCGACGCGCATTGCACTCGCGCGGTGATTCACTTATTCGCGCGCACTCACTTCGACATGCAGCAAACTTGGGACATCGCAGCCGCAACCGCGCTCTACAATGTGGACCGGTGGGGTGGCGGATATTTCGGCATCAACGACAACGGCAACGTGCAGGTGTTTCCCACCATGGACGAGAAGACGCCCGTGGACATTATGGCCGCAGTCGCCGAGGCGCAGGAGCAGGGGCTGAAGTTCCCGATGGTGCTGCGCTTCCACGATCTGCTGAGGCACCGCGTGGAGACGATCAACCGCGCGTTTGCATCGGCAATCGAGGAGTTCAAATACCAGGGCGTGTATCGCGGCGTGTTCCCGATCAAGGTGAACCAGCTCCAGGAGGTCGTGGAGGAGATCATGAGCGCGGGTGCGCCGTTCCATTTCGGCATCGAGGCGGGGAGCAAGCCCGAGCTGCTCGCGGCGCTTTCGGTGCATGAGGATCCGGAGTCGCTCATCATCTGCAACGGCTACAAGGATTCCGGCTTCATCCAGAACGCGCTTCTCGGCACGAAGCTCGGAAAGCGCGTGATCCTCGTCGTCGAGAAAATCGAGGAGCTTCAGCAGATTCTCACCGTGTCGCGCGAGGTCGGCACGGAGCCGTGGATTGGAGTGCGCGTTCGTCTGAATTCAAAAGGCGCGGGAAAGTGGGCGCTCAGCGGCGGTGAGAATGCGAAGTTCGGCCTCAGCACCTCGGACCTCCTCGTCGCGAGCGAGACGCTGAAGGCAGCGGGGCTCGCGCACTGCCTGAAGCTCGTGCATTTCCATGTCGGCTCGCAGGTGCCGGACATCGGCACGGTCAAGCGCGCCGTTCGGGAGGCCGCGCGCTTTTACGCGAAGCTTCACAAGCTCGGCCACCAGATCGACTACCTCGACGTCGGCGGCGGCCTCGGCGTGGACTACGACGGTTCGCGCACGGCGTTCGACAGCTCGGTGAACTACTCGCTGCAGGAATACGCTCGCGACGCCGTCTGGAACATCATGGAGGTCTGCGACGACGAGAAGGTCGCGCATCCGATCATCGTGAGCGAAAGCGGCCGCGCGATCGTCGCTCACCACAGCGTGCTCATCGTCGAGGCATTCGGAGCCATCGAGAAGGACTCGGAGGTGCCCGTGGAGGCGAAGCCCGGCGATCCAAAGCTCGTGAAGAGCATTCTCGAGCTGAAGAACGGCCTGGCGAAACAGAACCGCCGCGAGACTTTCCACGATGCGCAGGAGCTGAAGGAGAAGGCGCAGAGCATGTTCGATCTCGGCTTGCTGGAGCTGGACG
This sequence comes from Chthoniobacteraceae bacterium, assembly GCA_044221185.1. Classification (GTDB taxonomy): domain Bacteria; phylum Verrucomicrobiota; class Verrucomicrobiia; order Chthoniobacterales; family Chthoniobacteraceae; genus SXWH01. The sequence continues at coordinate 82,005 of JBGAPP010000004.1, forward strand.
CGAAGGCGCGGATCGAGACGGTCTTCTGGCAGATCGCGCGCCGCGTGGTGCAGCTCAGCGCGGGGCTGAAATACGTGCCGGACGAAATCAAGGAGCTCGGCGTCTCCCTCGCTGATCAGTATCTCTGCAACTTCTCCGTGTTCCAGAGCATGCTCGACCATTGGGCGCTCGGTCAGCTTTTCCCGATCATGCCCGTGCACCGTCTCCGCGAGCAGCCGGACCGCGAGGCCACTCTTGTGGACATCACGTGCGACTCCGATGGGAAGGTGAGCAAGTTTGTGGATTTGCAGGACGTGCGTGAGACGCTACCTCTGCACCGGCTCGCGCCGGGTGTGCCCTACTGCATCGGCTTCTTTCTCATGGGCGCTTATCAGGACATCATGGGCGACTTCCACAACCTCTTCGGCCGTGTGAACGAGGCGCACATCTACCTCGATGATGACGAGGAGTGCGGCTGGTATATCGAGGAGACGCTGGAGGGCAGCACCATCGCCGGCGTGCTGAACATGACGCAGTGGGACGAGGCGGAGCTGAACCGCAAGATGAAGGCCCAGGTGGACGCCGCGATTCGCGGCGACAAGCTTAAGCCCGCCGAGGCCATCCGCATGCTCAACAGCTATGAGCGCGCGCTGAAGGGATACACGTATTTGCAAATGAACGGCGCCTCCTCGGGCAATGGCGCGCCGAAGCCCGCGTAACTCCTTCGTCGGCTGCTGGATCGGGCACCTTGGTGCGTTTGCATCTGTGTGTGTTTCTAGGGGGCGTCGGCCGGCCAAGCCATTACATTTAGGTAATTATGACTCGGCGTGTGTAACAATCCGCGGCCGGAAGCGTATATGGGGGTAGATGCGCGCTGTCTCCAGGAACGGGGGGCGACGTGCAGCCAAGATTCGTTATTCGACGCAACCATGCCCACTTGCCGTCAGTGCAGCCAGTCTTACCGGCGCAATCTCGTGCGATGCACCCGCTGTTTCGCATGGAACAGCCGCCATCCCGTCATCATCGGGGGGAAGGTGCTCGCTGTCGCCGTCTTCGTGGCTGCGGTGATTATCACCGTCCACGCCGTCCGGCGTGCAGAAAATGGCGACCCCACCTCCTTGGAGCCACTCCGCAGCGAAGGAGAGCGTGAGCTTCACTTCTATCGCACTCCCACACCTGAGCCGTCGAACGACGCGAGGTTCAACCGGTAGCAGCCGGCTCCACCTCCGCGTGATGCGCGAGACTCTCCTCTGCAATTACGTCGAGCTGTGCGAGCGACTCCACGCGCGCGAAGCGCTCCCGTAGCCGACGCGCATCCGGCAGACCGCGCGAGTATGCCATGAGCTGTGACCGCATGGACTGCATCGCGTGCAGTTCCGCGGTTGCCGGTGACTCGATCCCCCTCGGCAGCGTGCGCTGCCTTGCGATCTCCATCGCGCAGTGCCGGCGGATGTGCCCCCAGATTTCCTCCAGCGAGAGCGGGGGAGGAATGTGCCCCGTGTCGAGGAAGTGCCGCATCTCGCGGAACACCCACGGATGCTGCATCGCCGCCCGCCCCACCATCACCCCGGCCACGCGCGTCGTCCGCCGCCGGTGCTCCACATCCCGCGCGCTGGTGATGTCCCCATTGCCGATCACCGGCACGCGCACCGCCTCCGCCACCTGGCCGATCACGTCCCAATCTGCCTCCCCGCTGTAGCCCTGCTCCTTCGTCCGCCCATGCACCGCGATGGCCCGGATGCCGCAATCCTCCAGAATCCGCGCCGTCGTCGTCGCATTCACGGTGTCCGCGCTCCAGCCGATGCGGATCTTCGCCGTCACCGGAAACGGTGCCACCGCCCGCACAATCGCCCCCGCGATGCGCGCGAGAAGCGGGCAGTCACGCAGGATGGACGAGCCGCCGTTTTTGCTCACCACCTTGTTTACCGGGCAGCCGAAGTTGATGTCCAGGAAATCGGGCCGCTTCCAGTCGAGCACGATCTTCGCGGCCTCCGCGAGATGGTCCGGATCGCCGCCGAAAAGCTGCACGCCTAGCGGCCGCTCCGCCTCCGTGAAGTCCAGATACTCCATCGTCCGCTCATTGCGCCGGAAGATGCCCTCCGCCGACACAAACTCCGACACCATCACATCCGCTCCGTAGCCCTTGCAGAGCTGCCGGAATGTCGTGTCCGTGATCCCCGCCATCGGCGCGAGGTAAAGCGGGAAGCGGTCTTGGAACCACGGGAGCATCCGCGCAGCCTAGCGCATCCGCACAAAAGCGCGAGCGTCGCGAGGAAGGGATGCCGCGTCCGAAGCAGGCAGGGCCTCCCGCATTCTTCCTCCCATGCGGCGACTCAGGCTTACGGGATGAGTTCCTTCGGAATCGCGGGATATTTCATCCGCGCGTGATCCCACACGCCGATGTCGCCGGCAAAATCCCAGACGATGAGTTTCCACTTGCCCTTCTCCAGCCGCAGCACGGCGCAGAGGTCGAGTGAAAGGGCCTCGGCGGCTTCGCCTTTCGGCGGGATGCCATCGGCAGGCTCGGCATCGCCGCTGAAAGTGGCCCATGCGCCGCTGATCTTCACATCCCCGGTGAAGACCACGCGTTTGCCGATGCGCTTGGAGACCGGCCCGCGCATGGTTTCCATGATCGCCTTCCGTTCCGATGAGCCCGGTTTGGCCTCACGCACGCCGTCCGCCAGCGCGGTGGTGGTGAAAATGGCGGCGAGCAGGAAAATGCGGAGGAGTGCGGCTTGCATGCGTTCCAATGGAGTTGTCCGGCTGGAGTTGCCGGAGGCTATTCGCCGAGTTCGACGTTCCAGTAGGCGAAGTCCACGAAGTGCTTCCAGCTCTCGTGGTGCTCGGTGCCGAAAGTCAGGTGCGCGAACGGGCGCCACTTTGGCCGCTCGGGCTTGCGGATGAGGTGCATTTTCGCCTCCGCCGGAGTGCGGTTGCCCTTGCGCGTATTGCAGGGAATGCAGGAGCAGACGATGTTTTCCCAGTTCATCTGGCCGCCGCGGTCGCGGGGAAAAACATGGTCGAGGTTCAAATCCCGGCGCTCGAAGGTGCGCCCGCAGTATTGGCAGGTGTTGCGGTCGCGCTCGAAGATGTTGTGGCGCGTGAATTTGATCTCTTTCCGCGGCATGCGGTCGAAGAGCAGCAGGACGATCACGCGGGGGAGGCGGATGCGGTAGGCGACCGTCTGCACCATGTGTGGGTCCGGCTCGCGTTGCGAGAGGCTGCGCCAACTGTCGAAGTCATGCGTGGAGAAGCTGCCATCCTCTGTGTGGACGACTTGCGCATGTCCCTGGCAGAGGAGGGAGAACGCTCGGCGCGCAGAGCAGACGTGAATCGCCTGCCAGAGCCGGTTGAGCACGAGGACTGGACGGTTGAGGAGCATGGCTGCCCCGAGGGCGCGCGGAAGCTAGCGGGCAGGGTGTGGGATGTCAACGGGCTGCGAGGAGAGCGCCCGCGGCTGCGAAGGGCGCGGCTCCTAGCCGTAGCGCAGCGCTTCAATGGGCGGAATCAGGCTGGCTTTCCACGCTGGGTAGATGCCGCTGAAGACACCGATGGCCACGGCGAAGCCAAAACTGAGGGCGATGCTTTCGGGTTCGATGATCGGCAGGCTGGCGCCGTCCGTTGTGAATTGGATGAGGTGTGTCATCCCGACGGCGGCGATCAGGCCGAGCAGTCCGCCGATCACGCCCACGACGGTGCTCTCGACTAGAATCTGCGTGAAGATGTGCCCCGCCTTCGCGCCGACGGCACGGCGCACGCCGATTTCCCGGATCCGTTCCGTGATGCTCGCGAGCATGATGTTCGTGATGCCGATGCCTCCGACGATGAGGCTGATGCCGGCGATGAGGCCGCCGGTCAGCCGCGTCTGCCGCGCGCTCTTCTCGATGCTTTCGGCGAGTTCGAGGCGGGTGTCGAAGGTGAAGTCCTCAACGCCGCGGTGGCTTTGCAGGAGGAGATTGTGAACCTCGTCAACGGCGTCCTGGACGTGCTCCGGATCCTCGGCCTGGATGGTGAGGCCGTCGATTTTCGTGATGGGCCCCTGATCGGTCTGGCCGACGACGTTGGCCGCGCGATACTCGTAGTAGAAGGTGTCGAACGGAATGATGATCGTGGAATTTTTCTGGAGATAGGGATTGTAGGCCTTGCCGCTGCGGGTGCGGCGCGGCGGTGCCTTGCCCTTCAGGCGCGCGGCGCGGTTGTCCTCGTTTTCGTAAAACTGGAAGATGCCGACGATTTTGTAGGGCTTGCCGTTGAGCTGGATCGTCTCGCCGAGGGGCTTGGAGTTCGGCTTCTCGGGCCAGAGCTGCTCGATGATGTGGGTGCCGATGACGCAGACCGCCCTGCTTTCATCGAGATCCACCTGGGTGATGTTACGCCCATATTCGACCACGTGGCGGTTGATGGGAACGTAGTCCGGCCAGACACCGTAAATGTATGCGCGGATTCTCTCCCCCTTGCGCATGACTGGGACGTATTGGGTATACCACGGCGTCACCATGCGGACGTGCTTTGCGGACTGCTGGATCAGTTCCGCGTCGTCCACCGTTCGGCCCGGCGACGTGTCCGCGAGAAGAATCTGCTCCTGCGGGACTTCCTGCGAGACCACGTTGACCCGCTCGACGCCGCCCATCTGCGTCATGTATTCGCGCGAGGCCTTCGCCATTCCGTCGGTGAGCGCGAAGGTCGAGAGCAGGCTGGCGACGCCGAGGATGACGCCGAGCATCGTGAGGAAGCTGCGGAATTTGTGGGACCAGATTTCCCGCAGGCCGACTGCGAAGCTGTTCCAGAGGTTCATGGCGGCGGGGGCTGCTGCGGTGCCGGCCGGATGCCGCTTTGCAATCCGGGGACGCGGGTGACGATTTTGCCGTCGCGGATTTCGATCCGCCGCGGGGCATTGTCGGCGATCTCGTTGTCGTGGGTGACGAGGACGATCGTGCGGCCCTGCTGGCTCAGTTCCCGGAAGAGCTGGAGGATGTTGGCCCCCGTGTTTGAGTCGAGGTTGCCGGTCGGCTCATCGGCGAAGATGATTTTCGGGTCGTTCACGAGCGCGCGCGCGATGGCGACGCGCTGCATCTGGCCGCCGGAGAGCTGGAGCGGCGTATTCTTCGCGCGGTTGCCGAGGCCGACGCGCTCGACGGCGGCGAGTGCGCGGCGGCGGCGCTCCTTTTTCGAGATGCCGGAATAGATCATCGGCAGCTCGACGTTCTCGAGGACGTTGAATTTGGCGAGGAGGTTGAACGCCTGGAAGACGAAGCCGATCTTTTCGTTGCGCATCTCGGCCAGCCGCCCGTCGCTCGCCCGGGAGACGTCCACGCCGTCAATGACGACCTTGCCGGTCGTCGGCGTGTCAAGGCAGCCGAGGAGGTGCATGAGCGTGCTTTTCCCGCTGCCGCTGGGGCCGATGATCGCGGCATATTCGCCCCTGTCGATGGACAGGTTGATGCCGTCGAGCGCGCGAATCTCCTGATCGCCCACCCGGTAGCGTTTTGTGACTTCGCTGAGCTCGATGAGAGCCATCTAGCCGCGCTTCTGAGCCCGTTCCGGTTCGTTGAGCAGGATTTCCTCGCCCTCGCGCACACCTTGTAGAATTTGCGCGTGCTCCGTGTTGGAGACGCCGACCTTCACCGGGCGACGCTCCGTCTTGTCGCCCTTGCGAACATAGACGACGCGCGAATTGCCAGAGCCCTTGAACACCGCGGAAATCGGCACCGCCACCGCGGCACCGGCGTGCGCGATCGGGATCGTTATCTGCACCGTCATGCCGGGGCGCATCCGCGCGGATGCCTGCTGGATCGCCGCGCGAACGGTGAAGCCCTTGATGCCGTTCCGAATCGTGGCGACCGGCGCGATGAACATGATCTCGGCCTGCATCTCCTCGTCCTTCAGCGACTCGGCGAGCAGCTTCACCTGCTGCTTCATGATGAGCTTCGAGACGTCCACTTGGTTCACGTGGGTCTCGACCATGAGCTTCGAGAGGTTCGCGATGCTCATCAGCGTCGTGCCGCTGTTCACGCTGGCCGCCGCGATGGCGACCTGCCCCTCGACGACCGGCACGGTGAGCACGGTGCCGTCGGTCGGCGCAAGCACCTTGGTCTTTGCGAGCTTGTCCTGCACGAGCTGCATCTTTTTCTCCGCCTTTGTCAGGCTGTTGCGCGCGAGATCCAGCTCGGAGGAAAGATTGTCGTAGGCTTCCTGGCTGATGAGCTTCTGCTCGAAAAGATCCTTGGCTCGCTCGAAGTTCCGCTCCGATTTCGTCACCGCCAAGTTTGCGCCCGCGATTTCCGTCTTCGCCGAGTCGAGCTCGGTCAGGATGTCCGTGTCGTCCACTTCCACGAGCACGTCGCCGGCTTTCACGGTGTCGCCAGGTTCGACATGGAGCGCCTTGATGCGTCCGCCGACCTCGGCCTTCACGTCGAGCTGCGTGTCCGGCATCACGTCGCCGCTGACTTGGATCGAAAAATCAATGTCCTTCTTCTCCGCGAGCACCGTCTCGACGTCGGTGGCGGCCTCCGGGTGCTTCTCTTGAAAGAGCCCGAACCATTCCCGCTTTTTCGCATAAAAGCCTCCACCCACGAGGGCGGCGATGACTGCGAGTAACACGAGTTTCTTCATTTCCAAATGGGCTGCGCTGACAGGGTTTTCTACAGGGATTTTGAGCCTTGCGGGCTACTGGAAAAGCGCGGCGGCGGTGCGTTCCTTAGCGGAAAAAGCCGCCGGCACACACTTTCCGACGGGGATGGATTCAGCTTCGCGGCTCGATGAAGACCTCTGCCACGCTGTCGGCGAGAAGCTTCCCCCGGCGGGTGAGGCGCAGGCTTCCACCCTCCTCGTGCAGCAGGCCGAGGCGCTCGAATTCCGCGAGTCCATCGCTCCATCGCGCGGTCTCGCCTCGCGGGATGCCTTCCGCCATGCGGATGCGGAACGCGGCGATTTCACCGGCCCGCGTCGCCGCGTCGAGTTCCTCGCGGAAACCCGCGACCGGTTCAGCGGAGCGGATGGCGCGCACGTAGGCCGCGGTGTCGCGCACATTTTCCCAGCGCGAGAGGCCCACCGTGCTGAATGCACCCGGGCCGAAGCCGAGCCAGTCCGCGCCCAGCCAGTAGGCGCGGTTGTGCTGCGACTCGTGGCCGGGCCGCGCGTAGTTGGAGATTTCGTATTGCGCGAAGCCGCCCGCGGCGAGCGTGTCCATCGTCTCCTCGAAAAGCTGGGCGTCGCGCTCCTCGACCTGCCGGAATTCACCACCCGTGAGTTTCCGAAAATACGCCGTGTCCTCCTCGTAGGTCAGGCAGTAGCTGGAAATGTGGTCCGGCTTCATCGCGATGGTCTTCTCCAGCGTCGCGCGCCACTGCTCCGGGGACTGGCCGGGCACGGCGAACATCAGGTCGAGATTGACCGCCGGAATGCCTGACGCGCGCAGGACATCGTAGGTTTTCTCCGCCTGAACGGCCGTGTGAACGCGCCCCAGCGTCTTCAGCAAGCCATCGTCCCACGACTGCACACCGAGGCTCACCCGCGTGACACCCATGTTGCGGAGCAGCCGGGCCTTTTCCGGCCGGACCGTCGCGGGGTTCGCCTCGACGGTCCATTCGCGCAGCGACGAAAGATCGAGCCGGGCGCGCAGGCCGCCGAGGAGGTGTTCGAGCTGGTCGAGCAGCAGGGAAGTCGGCGTGCCGCCGCCAAAGTAGATCGTCTCCGGTTTCAGCGCATATTTTTCCGCCGCGCGGTCCACATCCGTCAGCAGCGCATCGAGGAAGTCTCGGTTTTTGTTCTTTGCGCCGATCTCGACGAAGAAGCTGCAATACGGGCACAGCTTCGGACAGAAGGGGATGTGGAAGTAGAGATGCCGGATGACGGTCACTTCTTGTTCCGGCGCACGATCTTCCCCTCGGAAATCATCTTCACCAACGACCCGAGCGATTGAGTGGAGGGGCTGCATCCGCTCATGATCGATACCTCGTCCCTTCGATTTCCGTAAAAGCGTGGTGCAACCTGCGAGAACAGTTCGGGCGAGAGTTCCTTCAGGGCGAGGAACCCGTAAACCTTCGCGGGATGCGTCCCGTCCGCGATCAACCGGAGCGCATCGTCAGTCGTCGGATTCTGCTGCATGAAAATCGTGAAGACTTTTTCGTTGGCCGACTCGGCAGCGGCGACTCCCACCGGCCAGACGGAAAAATAGCCCGCCTTTTTCAGGGATTGGGCGATTCGGTCCGCCGGGGTTTCGGCGACCGCGAACGAGAAGAGCGCCAGCAGGATGGCGGCTGCGCGAGTGAGCAAGCGTGAACGCGCCCGGGACACGGCGGCTTACGGCTTCGGCTTCTCGCCGCTCACGCGCTTGGTGAGTGCGTGCTCCACCTTCGTCGCGTAGTCGCCCACGCTCGGATCGATCTCGCGGATCTTTTGGAAGAGCGCGCGGTTGTAGGTGCTGAGCGCTTTTGCGGCTGCGGCTTCGTCCACCTCGCCGTCCGCCTTGCTTTTGAGGTCCGTGATTTTCGCATCCTGCAGCGCCTTCGACTTCGCGTCCTTGAATTTTGTCGCGTCATCCACGGGAGTCGCGACGACGGCGGGCACCGGCTTCTTCACGCCACCCTTGTTGGCTTTCGTCTTGGAGGCGGCAGTCCCTGTTTCGGGCGTTTCCGCGGGCTTCGGCGTCGGCTTCACCGGCGCCTTCGTGGTTGCCTCCACAGGCATGTCGTTCGGAGCAGGCTTGGTCTTCGGCTTGGGGCGGCGCTTTGCTTCCGGTGCGGGCGCCGGAGTCGGAGTGGCCTTCGGCTTCGAGCCGAACATCCGCTGGAAAAGTGAGCGCGACTTTGCGGGCGAGTCTGCGGCGGGCTTGTCGGGCTTCGCGGCCTTTTCCGCAGCGGCCTTGGGCGCGGCGGTTTCGCCCGGCGACGCGATGGGGCGGGCCGAGTGGAGCGGCAGTGTGAACGAAGTGAGGATCAGTGCGGCGGCGAGCTTGCGCATGGGTTTGGTTGGCAATGGGAGGGAATTAGTGTTCTACGAACGGCTCTTGTCGAGTCTGTCTTCCAAGTCCTCCAATGTTGGTGCCCCCGCGACGCTGCGAAGCTGGGTCGAGGTGGACCTTGCAGCGATCCGCCGCAACACCGCCGTCCTCGCCTCGATCGTCGGGCCGCAGGTGGGCATCATGGCCGTCGTGAAGGCGAACGCCTACGGGCATGGTGCGGCTGCCGTGGCGGGCGCGCTCGCTGGGCATGTCGCGATGTTCGGCGTCGCGAACCTTGCCGAAGCGGAGGAAATTCTGCCCCATGTGCGCGGCACTCCGATCGCGCTGCTCGGGGGCACGCTGCCGTCGGAGCACGCCGCAGTCGTGAAACGCGGTTTCATCCCTGCGGTGTCGAGCTTCGAGGAAGCGGCGCAATATGCGTCCCACGCGACTGGCGGCAGCGTGAAAATCCATCTGGCGATTGACACAGGGATGGGCCGGCTCGGCGTTTGGGAGGACGACGCGGTGGAACTCGCCCGACGGATGATCGACCTGCCGGGGATCGAAATCGCGGGCGTCTGCTCGCACCTTCCGGTTGCGGACGAGGATTCCATTTTCACCCGCGAGCAGCTCGACCGTTTCCAGCGGCTCGCTGACAAGCTCGGCGGCATCGGCATCCGCGCCGCAGTGGTCCATGCGGAGAACAGCGCCGCGGCGCTCGCATTTCCGGGCCTCGCGGGTTCGCTCGTGCGTCCCGGGCTCGCGCTCTACGGCGAATCGCCGCTGCCGGAATTCCAGCCGAAGCTCGACCACGCGCTGGCTTGGAAGACGCGCGTGCTCCTTGTCCGCGACTTCGGAAAAGGGCGCGGCGTCAGTTACGGGCGCACGTTCATCACTCCGGGCCCGATGCGCGTCGCGACGCTCGCGGTGGGCTACGCGGACGGCTATCCGCGCCAGCTCTCGGGCAAAGGCGCCGCGGTGCTCATCGGCGGAAAGCGGTGCGCCGTTCTGGGACGTGTGACGATGGACCAAACCATGGTGGACGTCACCGGTGCGGGAGCCTCGCCGGGCGATGAAGCCGTGCTCCTCGGCGAGCAGGACGGGGAGGCGGTGCGTGTGCAGGAACTCGCCTCGCTCGCCGGCACGATTCCATGGGACATTTTCACCGGCATCGGCCCACGGGTCGCGCGGCTGCACCGCGACGGCGACGCTTCTGCTTCCAAAGTGAGGAATCCCGCGTAGGTATTCCCCGAGACGATGTATCAGATCATCTTCAACGAAATCAGCGCTGCGGAGATGGCCGCCCTCCCGCGGGAGCTTCAGCTCGACCTGCTCGAGGAATTCTCCGGGCTGCCGGAAAACCTCGACGATCTCGACCCGGAGAAATTTGGCCGGCTCGAGCGCGACGGCAAGACGCTGCACCGCTACCGCGCGAAGGAGCACCGCATTTACTTCGAGCGCCGGCCCGAGGGCATCACCGTCCACCGTGTGCTGCACAAGAACACGCTCCAGGATTTCCTCTTCCGCTCCAAGCTCTCGTCCGCCGAGGACGAGCAGCTCAGCAAGAAGGACGGCTTCTGGAAGCTCATCGAGGACGGCGCGAAGGCCGGGAAGAAGCATTGAACGCGAAGCTCTGGGTATGCGTGATTGTCGGCGTCCTGGTCGCGCACCTCTCGGTGCTGTTCATCTGGGACCACCTCCGCTCGATGGGCAGGCCGCTGCCGAAGCCGCCTGAGGAGCCGAGCTTCATCACGAGCACGACGACCTTCACGAATGGGCGGGGCGAGCGGGTGAGGGAGGTGCACGAGTTCACCGTGCGCACCGAGATGGCCGACCCGAAGACGCTGGAAAAGCTGCCCGCGCCGCCGAAGGCGGATGCCGTTTTGCAGGCGGCGCCGGCGGCGTTGAACTGAGCGCACATGCCGAACTTTTTCGCCGACGAGTCCGAGAGGCAGCGGTTGTTCCCAGTCTGCAAATCGAAGGTCTTTCTCGCGCACGCCGCAGTCACCGCGCTGCCAGCGTGCGTGGCCGACGCGATGTGCGCCCACGTGCGGCAGTCGTGCGAGATGCCGCAGGAGTTTGGCGACGTGCTGCGCGACATCAAGGACGCGCGCCGCGTCTGCGCGGAGATCATCGGAGCGGAGGCAGACGAAATCGCGCTGCTCGGCCCGACTTCGCTCGGCCTGAGCCTCTTTGCGAACGGCCTGCCGTGGCAGCCGGGCGATGAGGTCGTGTGCTACGCGGGGGACTATCCCGCAAATGTGTATCCGTGGATCGAGCTGCGGCGGCGCGGGGTGGCCGTGCAGATGCTCAGGCCCCGGCATCCCGGCGAGATTACGCCTGAGCTTGTCGCAGCCGCACTCACGCCGCGCACGAAGCTCGTCGCGCTGGCGAGCTGCCATTTTTTCAGCGGATGCCGGATTGACGTGGACGCAATCGGCCGCCTGCTGCACTCGCGCGGCGTGCTTTTTTCGCTCGATGCGATCCAGACGCTCGGAGCGTTTCCCGTGAATGTCGAGCATGTGGATTTCCTGAGCGCGGATGCGCACAAATGGATGCTCGGGCCGTGCGCCGCGGGCATCGTGTATGTGAAGCGCCGGCATTTCGACTTGTGCCGCCCGACGCTGCTCGGCGCTTGGAATGTCCGGTGCCCGAACTTCAACGCTCTCGACGAGGTTTCATTCGTCTCCACGGCGCAGCGCTACGAGCCGGGCGTGCTGAACATCGCGGGCATTTACGGGATGAAGGCGGCGATTGAGATGTTCCTGCATCACGGCGTGCAGCGGATCGCGGGGCGCATCCTCGAGCTCACCGGCTATCTCACATCGCATCTCCGCGCGCGCGGCTACGAACTCCTCAGTCCCGCATCGGGCGCGGCGGCGAGTGGCATCGTGACGTTCCGGCGCGGGGACCGCGGGATGGCGGAGCTTCATGCGCGGCTCGATGAAGCCGGAGTCGTCAGCTCACTGCGCCACGACCGGGAAGGGCGCGAGTATCTCCGGTTCAGCCCGCACTTTTATAACACGGAGGCGGAACTCGACACCGCGCTCGCAGTGCTCTGAGCGTCCTGACGCGCCTCAGCGAATCAGCCCGAAGTGCGATTCGCGGTCGCGCAGGAATGGCCAGTAAACTAGGAAGCCGGGGCCCATGAGGTTTTTCTCCGGAACGGTGCCCCAGCCGCGGCTGTCCCAGCTGTTGTAGCTGTTGTCGCCCAGCGCGAAGTATTCGCCGGGCTTCACCGGGAAGCTTTCGCTCGGCGACCGCAGATACGTGCCTGAGGACTGACGCCAAACCTCGTCGCCGATCTTGTTGGAATAGCCGCGGTAGAGGTCCTTCGGATCCTCGAAGGTGCCGGCCATCACCCGCTTGAAGCCCGGTTCCTCCGCGAGGTGGCCGTTGTGGTAGAGCTTCGGCGCGTCTATCCGCAGTTCGTCGCCCGGCACGCCTGCGAGGCGCTTGATGTAAAACTGCGAGGGCTTGCGTGGCGGTGCGCCGAGGTCGCCCATCGCCTCGATGCCAGCAGTGGTGAAGACAAACACTTCACCGCGCGAGGGCTTGCGGAAGTGGTAGCTGAACTTGTCCACAAACACGTGGTCGCCCGTGTCGGTGTAGCCCCGTGCGATGGGTTCGCCCTTCTTGTAGGAACGTCCCGCTTGAATCCTGAAGACCTCGACCACGGGCTTGTCCGCCTCGTTGATCCAGTAGGTGTTGCCGGCGTTTGTGTCCACGCGCGTGTAGGTGAAAAGCCACCGCAGCCCGCCCCGCTTCTCCTCGCGCACGCGGGTGATCGTCTCGTCCGCCTCAGCGACGACATTGTGCCAGGTGCGCCCGTAGGCGGCGGTCTGCCACGCTCGCGTCAGGACATTCGGCGGCTCCTCCGCGGTGGCCCGGCCGGTGATGCCGTTGAGGGTCGGAAACATCGAGGACGTGGGAATCGTGAACGGCTGGAGAAAGTAGGTGCGGATGCCGAGCGCCACGATGATCGCCACGAGCACCACCTCCACATTGTCCGCGATCCACGCGTTTGGCCCGAGCGGGCAGTGCAGGCCGCAGAGTTTGTCGAGCGCCTCCTCGCTCTCCTTCATCCCCGCCGCGTCACGGGCTTTCAGTCGGTCGGCCAGACGAGCGATTTCATTCTCAAACTCCGCGACCACTTCCGGGGTCCAGCGGTCGCGGTGGTAGGCGAGGCGCTTTTCAGCCTCCTTGATGTAGAGGCGGCCCTGCTTGATGTATTTTGGCGTGAGGAAAAACATGTGGCGCGCTTCCCGATAGGCGGCATGCCACGGCATGGCAAGCGCCAGAGGCTCGGCAGCAGCGAGGGCGGCACGCAGCGGCTGGCCGCCGAGCGGGTCAACCATGTGTGGAGCTACGACTTCATCTTCGACCAGAGCGAAGACAGGCGGCGGCTCAAATGGCTGCCGATCTGCGACGAGTTCAGCCGTGAGCTGGTGGCGCTGGAAGTCGAGCGGCGGATGGAAGCCAGGGATGTGGTCCGCATCCTGGACGCGGCCGTGCTCGCGCGCGGGTGCGTGCCCGAGTTCATCCGCAGCGACAACGGCCCCGAGTTCGTGGCGCTGGCCGTAGCGAAAGCTTCAACAGCCGGTTCCGTGACGAGTTCCTCAACCGTGAAGCCTTCGCGTCGGTGCTGGAGGCCAAAGTGCTCGGCAAGCAACACCGGCACTGGCACAACCAAGAGCGCCCGCATTCCTCACTGGATGACCAGACGCCCGTGGAGTTCGCGCAGCGCAGCCTTGCGGCTGCGCTCTTTCCCCAGAACACCAAACCCACAACCAAACACCCGAAACCAACCAAAAACTCTCATAGCGAGTGGAGCAAAAACCGGGGGCAGGCCAAGATGATCTTTTTCTCAAGAACTTCTTTCGTTCCATCGAGGACGCTTCGGAACTCACTTCGCGTGAACAGATCGAACAGTTGTTTACCAAAGCCATGGTTCGTTCGATGGAGGACGTCTTACAGCCTGGATTACGTCTTGAAGCAAATCCTGATTCAAACAGGAGGAATCCATCGGGGTGCGCCAGCGGCATACCGATGCTCGGTGCCGCAATCGTTGGCTTGGTCTATTTTATTTGGTTTCGATAACTGAGGGAAAGCTACTTCACCGCCCGCACGCGGTGCGCCTCGCTGTCGCCGATGTAGAGCGTGCCGTCTTTGTCCACGAAGACACCGTGCAGGCGGGCCATCTTGCATTTCAGAGGGTCGCCTTCGGGGCCATCGCCTTTTTCGCCGGTGCCGGCGATGAGTTCGAGCGTGCCCTTTTTCACGTCAATCATGCGGACGGTGTGGCTCTCGGTGTCGGCGAGATAGACGTTTCCATTCGGCGCGACGGCGACGCCCTTGGGGCCGGAGAGCGTGGCGTCCTTCGCGGGGCCGCCGTTGCCGGTGAAGCCTTTCTTTCCCGTGCCCGCGACGTGGTGGATTTTGCCTTCCTTGAGATCGAATTTGAAAACTTGGTTCCCGGCGCGCGTGCAAAGCCAGAGATTTCCATCCGCATCGAAGTCCATCGAGCGTGGGCCGTTCAGCGGGGTGCCGGCGATGGGCGAGCCGTCGGGAGTAGGGCCGGCTTTTCCAGTGCCGGCGAAGGTGTTGATGATGCCGGTCTTCATGTCCACTTTGCGGATAACGTTGTTGCCGATGTCGCAGATGAAGAGGTCGCCCGCGGGGTCGAACTGGATGCTGTGCGGCTGCTTGAACTGCGCTGCGCTCACAGGGCCGCCGTCGCCGGAGTAGCCGGATGCGCCGTTGCCCGCGAAGGTGCTGATGACGCCGGTCTTCAGGTCCACCTTGCGCACGGCGTGGTTCTGCATGTCCACGATGTAAAGGTCGCCCTTTTTGTCGAAGCGGATTTCGTGCGGGAGATCGAACGTCGCCTTCAGCGCGGGGCCGCCGTCGCCGCTGTAGCCCTTCTGCCCGCTGCCGGCGACGACGTGCAGTTTGCCGTCGGGCGTGATTTTGCACACGCGCTGCCCGGTGTATTCGCAGAACCACAGGTTGCCATCCGGCCCGCGCGTGACGCCGAAGGGGTTGTCGACCTGCGCGGCTGTCGCAGGCCCGCCGTTGCCCGCGGAGCCTTTCACGCCGGTCCCGGCGACGGTGCGGATTTCCGCGGCGCGGAGGTTGGAAAAAGTGACGCTGGCGAGGATGAGTGAGAGGAGGATTCGCATGGCGAGGAGAAGAGCGGGTGAGCGTCGAGTGGCCAAGTCTTGAATGAAATGCCGGGTCGTGGGGTTGCAGCGGTGCACAGAAGCACGAGGGAGAACGGGAGCGCACGCTTCCAGCGTGCCGGTTCGCGCATCCTGCGCGAACCATCGGTGCGCAAGCCGAAGGCAAGCAGGTGACTTTGCACGATGTGTCCGGCAGGGATGTCGGACACCGCACGCTGGAAGCGTGCGCTCCCGTTTCAACAGTGTTCGGAGATGCCTGTCATATTCGTGTGGTCCATGGGCAACGGATATTTCGCGCCTTCGCCGCTTCGCGGTTTGCAACCGCATCGTCACCGCAAAGTGCTTGTCTTTTTCCCCGTGCTGCCCGTTCATCCGCCTCTCGATTTTATGGCAAAGAAGAGCATTCGTGACATTGACGTGACTGGGAAGCGCTGCCTCGTGCGCGTGGATTTCAACGTGCCGCTGGACGAGAAGGACGGCGCGATGGTCATCACCGACGACACGCGCATCAAGGAGACGCTGCCGACGCTGAAGGACCTCATCTCCCGTGGGGCGCGCGTGATTTTGTGCAGCCATCTCGGCCGCCCGAAGGGCAAGCCGGACCCGAAGCAGTCGCTGCGTCCCGTCGCTGCGCGGCTCAGCGAGATGCTCGGGCAGCCGGTGGAATTTTCCGATGAGAGCATCGGTGCTTCGGCGAAAGCGAAGGCGCTCGCGCTGAAGAATGGTGAAGTGCTGCTGCTGGAGAACGTCCGCTTCCACGCGGGCGAGGAGAAGAATGACGAGGCGCTGTCGAAGGCGTTCGCGGACCTTGCGGAGATTTATGTGAACGACGCGTTCGGCTCGGCGCACCGTGCGCACAGTTCGACGGCGGGCGTCGCGGCATTTCTCCCCGCCGTGAGCGGATTGCTGATGGAGAAGGAACTCGCGTATTTGCACGACGAGCTCGAAAACCCCGCGCGGCCCTTCGTGGTGATCCTCGGCGGCGCGAAGGTGAACGACAAGATCGAGGTCATCAACCGCCTGCTCGAAAAGGCCGACACGATCATCATCGGCGGCGGCATGGCCTACACGTTCCGCAAGCTCACGCAGAGCATCGGCATCGGCCGCAGCCTCTACAAGCCCGAGTGGGAGCCCATCGCGCAGGCCGCGCTCGACAAGGCGAAGGCGCGCGGTGTGAAGCTGCTCATCCCGGTGGACGCGATGATCACCGACTCGTTCGACTTTGACGCGAAGAAGGTCGGCGCGACGAAATTCACGGGCGTGAACGAGAGCATCCCCAACGGCTGGGAGGGCGTGGACATCGGGCCGGAGAGCGTGAAGCTCTTCGCCGCGGAAATCGCGAACGCGAAGGCCGTCGTGTGGAACGGGCCGATGGGCGTCTTTGAAATCAAGGACTGCGCGAAAGGCACGTTCGACATCGCGCACGCCATCGCGGCGAATCAGTCCGCGAAGACCATCATCGGCGGCGGCGACAGCGTGAAGGCCGTGAAGAAGGCCGGCGTCGGCGACAAGGTGACATTCATCAGCACCGGCGGCGGCGCGTCGCTCGAATTGCTCGAGGGCAAAGTGCTCCCCGGCGTCGCGGCGCTGAACGACAAGTAGGCCACCATTTTTCAAAATCCCATGCGCAAGAAAATCATCGCAGCCAACTGGAAGATGAACATGACCGTCGGCGAGACGGAAGGGTTCTTCAAAACGTTCCTCCTCGAAATCGGCGAGGAGAAGCGCGCCGAAATCGTCATCGTTCCGCCGTTCACCGCGCTCGCGAAGGCGGGCGAGATTTTGCGCAACGTGCAAAACGTGAAGCTCGGCGCGCAGAACATGAGCGCGGAAAAGTCCGGCGCGTTCACGGGTGAAATCAGCGCCGCGATGCTGCGCGAACTTTTCGTCCGCTACGTCGTGCTCGGCCACAGCGAGCGCCGCACCATTTTCGGGGAGACCGATGAGATCGTGAACAAGAAGACGCACGCGGCGCACGCCGCGACGCTGAAGCCCATCGTCTGCATCGGCGAGACGCTCGCCGAGCGCGACGCGAACCAAGTCGAGGCCGTGCTCGAAAAGCAAATCCGCGGAAGCCTTGCTGGACTCAGCGCCGACCAGTTCGAAGAAACCGTGATCGCCTACGAGCCTGTCTGGGCCATCGGCACCGGCCGCACCGCGACGCCGCAGCAGGCGCAGGACGCGCACGCATTCATCCGCCGCAAGCTCGCCGAACTCTGGGACGCTGCGACCGCCGACAAGGTGCGAATCCAATACGGCGGAAGTGTGAAGCCCGCAAACACCGCTGAACTCATGGCGCAGCCGGACATCGACGGCGCGCTCGTCGGCGGCGCGAGCCTCGACCCCCGCGGCTTCGCGGAGATCGTGCAGGCGACGGTGAAGGTCGGCGCGTAACGTCACGCCCACGTTTGCTTCGGACGCTCTGCGTCCTTCTTCAGCGGCTACGCCTTCGTCAGCTTCGGTCCTTCCTTCGTGTCCTTCACGACCCAGCCGAGCGCGGCGATGGCGTCGCGCAGACGATCGCTCTCGCTCCACTGCTTGTTTGCGCGCGCGGCCTGACGCTGCTCGACCAGTGCGAGCACTTCCGGTGATGGAGTGTGCGCCTCGCGCTCGAAGCCGAGCACGCTGTTGATGCGCTTCCAGCCTTCGATGATCGCAGCGGCGACACCCGGTGTGATGCTGCCGGCGTCGAGCGCACGATTCGTGTCACGGATGAGATCGAACAGCCGGCCCATTGCACCACTGATGTTCAAGTCGTCGTCGAGGTCCGAGAAGAACGCCTCGATGCCCTTCGCAAATTCCGCCGGCAATTCGTCCGGCAGGATCGCGCTCGCGGCGCGGTCCTCGATCCGCGCGACCCATTCATCGATGCGACCGAGCGCACTCCGCGCACCGGCGAGGCCGTCGAATGTGAAGTTGAGCGGCAGCCGGTAGTTTACGGTGATCAGCGCGTAGCGAATCTCGCGTCCGCTCCATCCTTTCTCAAGCAGGTCGCGCAGCGTGTAAAAGTTCCCCGCGCTCTTCGCCATCTTCTGCCCGTCCACCATGAGGTGCGCGCAGTGCAGCCAGTAGCGGACGAACTTTTTTCCCGTCACGCATTCACTCTGCGCGATCTCCGCCTCGTGATGCGGGAAAATATTGTCCACGCCGCCGCAGTGGACGTCGATTTCCGGGCCGAGCAGCGCCATCGCCATCGCGCTGCACTCGATGTGCCAGCCGGGGCGGCCGGGGCCCCACGGAGAATCCCACTTCACGTCGCCATCGCTCTCATCCCACGCCTTCCACAGCGCGAAGTCGCCGATGCTTTCCTTTTCGTATTCGTCGTTCGCGATACGGCCGCTCGGGCGCAGCTCCTCGAGATTCAAGTGCGCGAGCTTTCCGTAGTCGGGGAATTTGCTCAGCCGGAAATACACCGACTTGTCCTCCGCCTGATACGCGATGCCCTTTTGCTCCAGCACGCGGATCATCTCGATCATCTGCGCGACGTAATCCGTCGCCGCGGGGAAATCCGTCGCGCGCTTGATGCGCAGCGTTCCGAGATCCTCGAAGAACGCATCCTTGAACTTCTTTGTGAACTCCGCGAGCCGCACACCGAGCTGCCGGCAGCCGCGGATCGTCTTGTCGTCCACGTCGGTGAGATTCATCACGCGCTCGACATCGAAGCCGCGCGCCTCCAGGTGCCGCTGAAGCAAATCCTCAAACACGTAGGCGCGAAAATTCCCGATGTGCGCAAAATTATAGACCGTCGGCCCGCACGTGTAGAGCTTCACGCGTTTGCCCGCGGGATCGAGCGGGCGGAAGTCTTCCAGTTCGCGGGTGTAGGTGTTGAAAAATCGCGTCGGCATGAGCCCGCGACCGTAGTTCCGCAGCCGCGCGGGGCGCAACTCCGAAGCCTGCGAAGTCGTTTGAAATACCACATGTTCGGGGAGTGAAGCGCAGATGATTCCGACTTTGGCGGCGGCGGTTTTGCCACTGCAAAGAAGTGGCGCGCCCGCCGGGTTGCGGAGAGGCGACGCGCGGGATTTGCCGATATGGAATCCTTCGCCCGGCGATTTTTTCCAGTTGCGCGACAGGACATGAGCGCCTACTTCCGCACGCCCCGCCAGCCAGACACCCTGATGAAAACACTCGTCCTCGCCGAGAAACCCAGCGTCGCCCAGGATCTCGCACGCGCCCTCGGCATGAAGCCCGGGCGCGGCGCGGAGTTTTACGAGAACGACCGGTATGTGGTTTCGAGCGCGGTCGGTCATCTGCTGGAGCTGGCGGTGCCGGAGGAGCACGACATCAAGAAGGGAAAGTGGTCGCTGGAGAAGCTGCCGCACATGCCGCCGGAGTTTACCCTGGCGCCGATCGACAAGAACGCGGGACGGCTCGCGATTATCAAGAGGCTCGTCAAGAGGAAGGACGTGGGCGAACTGATCAACGCGTGCGACGCGGGCCGCGAGGGCGAA
Organism: Chthoniobacteraceae bacterium; assembly: GCA_044221185.1. GTDB lineage: Bacteria > Verrucomicrobiota > Verrucomicrobiia > Chthoniobacterales > Chthoniobacteraceae > SXWH01. Next base: position 101,558 of record JBGAPP010000004.1, read on the forward strand.
TTGATTTTCCGCAACATCGTCCGTGCGACCGGCGCGACGCAGCCGATCCGCCGGCTGTGGCTTCAGAGCATGACCACTGAGGCGATTCGCGAGGCTTTCGCGCATTTGCGCAGCGACGAGGACACGAGGCCGCTTGCGGATGCGGCGGTTTCGCGCAGCGAATCGGACTGGCTCGTCGGCATCAACTCGACGCGCGCGCTCACGGCGTTCAATTCGCGCGGCGGTGGTTTTCACAAGACGACGGCGGGACGGGTGCAGACGCCGACGCTGGCGATTCTCGCGGAGCGCGAGGAGAAGATCCGCGCGTTCCAGCCGCGCGCGTATTTCGAGGTGTTCGCGGATTTTGGAATCGAGGCCGGCCAGTATCGCGGGCGGTGGTTTGACGAGAAGTTCGATTCCAAAAAGGCGAACGACGAGCAGGCGCGCGCGGAGCGGATTTGGGAGAAGGCGCAGGCAGACGCGATCGTTGCGAAGTGCGCGGGCAAGTCCGGCATCATCGAGGAGGAGAAGAAAGCCGCTTCGCAGCTTTCGCCGCTGCTTTACGACCTCACGACTCTCCAGCGCGAGGCGAACGGTCGCTTCGGCTTCCCCGCGCGCATGACGCTGCAGATCGCGCAGTCGCTTTACGAAAAGCACAAGGCGCTCACGTATCCGCGAACTGACTCGCGCTACCTGCCGGAGGATCATCTCGCGACGGCGAAGAAGGTGATGGGCAGCTTCAGCGGCGACCTCGCAAAGCACGCGAAGCATGCGATGCAGAGCGGCTGGGTGAAGCCGAACAAGCGCATTTTCAACAACGCGAAGGTGAGCGACCACTTCGCCATCGTGCCGACGGGCACGGTTCCGCAGGGGCTCGACGACCGCGAGCAGCGCATCTTTGACCTCGTGTCGAAACGCTTCGTCGCGGTGTTCTTCCCGGCGGCGCAGTTTGAGGACACGACGCGCATCACACGCGTGGAAGGCGAGGCGTTCAAGACGACCGGGCGGATCATCACCGACCCCGGCTGGATGGCCGTGTATGGCCGCGAGGCTGAGGGTGCGGACAGCGAGAAGTCCGTCGTGCCGGCGAAGCCCGGCGAGCAGGCGCAGACGCTTGCGCTTGAGGCGAAGGAAAGCCTCACCAAGCCGCCGGCTCGCTTCACCGAGGCGACGCTGCTCTCCGCAATGGAAGGAGCGGGCAAGCTCGTGGATGACGAGGAGCTGCGCGAGGCGATGGCGGAGCGCGGGCTCGGCACGCCGGCGACGCGCGCGCAGATCATCGAGGGTCTGCTGCTCGAGGGATACATCATCCGCGACGGGCGCGATCTCGTCGTCACGCAGAAGGGTCTCAGCTTGATCACGCTGCTGCGGAACCTCGACGCACAGAGCCTCACGCAGCCCGCGACGACGGGCGAGTGGGAGCACAAGCTGCGGCTGATGGAGCGCGGGCAGCTATCGCGTGCGGAGTTCATGGCGGAGATCCGCAAGCTCACGTCGGAAATCGTGGGCAAGGTGAAGAATCACCAGGGCGGCGAGATTCAGGGCAACTTCAAGCCGCTCGAAGTCACGTGCCCGAAGTGCGGCGCGTCACCGTTTGCCGAGACGTTCCGCAGCTACTTGTGCAAAGGCTGCGGCCTCACGGTCTGGAAAATGGTCGCCGGCCGTGAACTCGAGCGGGACGAAGTGGCGAAGCTGCTCAGCGAGGGGCGCGTGGGACCGCTGGAGGGATTCCGCAGCAAGCTGGGCCGCGCATTTGCCGCGCCGCTTGTGCTGGACCGCAACGAGTGGAAGGTGGCGTTCGATTTTCCAAAGGACGGCGACGCGGGCGACGGCACGCAGCCCGAGTGGGTGAGCCCGGAGCCCGTCGGCAAATGCCGCATGTGCGAGACCGGACAGGTGTTGGAGTCTGTGGATGCGTTCCAATGCGACCAGCGTGCGGCGAGGAAGTGCGTCTTCCGGATGAACAAGACGATCCTGCGGAAGAACCTCACGCGCTCGGACTGCGCGGCCATTTTGCGCGACGGCAAGACAGCGCTGCTGTCGGGATTTGTGAGCGCGCGCACGGGACGCAGCTTCAAGGCGTTCCTCGTGCTGAAGGAGGATGGCAAGGTGGGCTTTGAGTTTGCGCCGCGGGAGCCGAAGGTGCCGAAGCCGGATGCAAAGGCAAAGCCGGAGGCAGGTGTCGAAGCGGAGGCTGAGGCTCCCAAGGCTGCGGTGAAACCGAAACGGACGCGCGGATTCCCGAAGAAAAAATAGGCGCGTCCGGGAAGCCCGGTGAAAGCGCTTGCCAACACGCGCGCGGCCTCCATATTCCGCGCCCGCTCAACGCCAGAGTAGCTCAGTGGTAGAGCAGCGGTTTCGTAAACCGCAGGTCACGGGTTCGAGCCCCGTCTCTGGCTCCAGCTTCGGCGGAGGGGATTGACGGCGCGGCGCGCGGCGCGCACACGGGGGAATGGCCGAGACGCTTTACGACGAAGTGCCCTACCCAAGCGCGGTGTATTCGCAGACACATCCCGACCGCCTCGCGATGCACGCGACGCTGCGCGGCATGTCGCCCGCGCCGGTGGAAAAATGCCGCGTGCTCGAACTCGGCTGCGGTGACGGATGGAACCTCATCGCGATGGCGCACGGGCTGCCGGGAAGTGAGTTCGTCGGCATCGATCTCGCGGAGACGCCCGTCTCCCGCGGCAATGCGCTTGCTTCGCAGATCGGCCTGCAAAACCTTTCGCTGCGCGCGATGGACGTGGCCGATGCGGTGGAGCTCGGCGAGTTCGACTACATCATCGCTCATGGCCTCTACTCGTGGGTGCCGCCGCACGTGCGGGAAAAGGTGATGGAGCTGTGCGGCCGCAGCCTCGCGCCGCAGGGCGTGGCCTACATCAGCTACAACGCCTATCCGGGAAACCACGCGCGCGATCTCGTGCGCGGGATGATGCGCTATCACACGGCGCACTTCGCCGACGTGCGCCAGAAAATCGGGCAGGCGCGCGGCTTGGTGAGGTTCCTCGCGGACTCGAAGCAGCCGCGCGAGGTTTACCACGAGCTGCTGGCCCAGCAGGTCGAGCGGATGTCGAAATGCTCCGACGCGGCGTTCTTCCACGACGACCTCGGCGGAATCAACCGCCCGTTCTATTTTCACGAGTTCATGGCGGATGCCTCGGCGCGCGGGCTGCAGTTTCTCGCCGAGGCGGATGTCGCGGACAACCGCCCGAGGGAGCATCCGCCGCATGTGCAGGCGGTGCTCTCCGAACTCGATCCCGCCGACATCGTGGCGGGCGAGCAGTATCTCGATTTCCTGCGGGGCCGCGCATTTCGCCAGACGCTGCTCTGCCGTGCCGATGTGCGGATTGAGCGCGAGATTCTCCCCGGGCTTCTGTGCGGAATGCACATCGCGGGTGACATCCGTGCGGCGTCCCCGGCGCCTGAATTGGCGTCGCGAAAGTCGGAGCTTTTTCTCGGGCCGAAGGAATCGGAGGTGGAGACGGATCATCCGCTGGTGAAGGCGGTGTTCGCGAAGCTTGGCGCACTGTGGCCGGCGAGCCGGGCCTTTCGCGCGCTGCTCACGCATTCGCTCGAGGCGACGGGCAGGGCGGGGGAGACGGCGACTGCGGAGGAGACCGAGGAACTCGCGTCGGCCCTGCTGCAGGCGCACTGGGCTGGGTTCGTCGAGTTTCACATGCACCCGGCGCGAATGGTCGCCGAGCCGGGCGAAAAGCCCCGGGCGAGCGCGCTCGCGCGGGTCCAGCTCACGCAGGGAGACAGGGCGAGTTCGCTCCGGCACGAGATTGTGGAAGTCCGCGATCCGATGGGGAAGGCGCTGTTGCGGCTGATGGACGGCACGCGCGACCGGGCGGCGCTGAAGGCGGCATTGGACGAAATTTCCACTGACAGCGAGGGCGCGGTCTCGCTGGCGCGGCTCGATGAGAACCTGCGCAAGCTCGCGCGCCTCGCCCTCGTCGTCGAATAGCGTCCAGTCGTGCGGCGCCGCCTGCTCCGCCGCATTTCGCATTGCGCCGTCGGCGGCCGCCGCGCACAAGGCGCGGATGTTTGCACTCGGCGGTGAAGCCTTTCCAAATGACACGCAGAGCCTCCGCGCCGCCCTCGCGCTCGGAGCCAGACGGCATGGCGCGGCGGACGATGCGGTGACGGCCGAGGGAAATTTCCCGTCGCTCGACGCGCTGCGCATGAACGTGACCGGCGCGAAGCTGGACTCGTGGAAGCCGCTCGCGATGAAGCCGGGGGGACAGGCTGGCGGGTTCTTCGCGCGGACACTCGATGTCACCGCGGAGCCGGCGGTGTTCGCCTCGGTTCCCATCCGCATCCGAATGCATGCGGAGGATTGTGTGTTCGCGTTTGGGAGCGCCGCGGACGGCTCCCGCGTGCTGACGCTGCAGGGCTGCGCGCGCGGGACTCTCGAATTGGCGGCGGCGACGTCCGACATCGAGGCCGCGTTGCTGGCGCTCGCGCGGGACGCGGCGGCGGCGCATGGAGCGGAGGTGAAATCCGTGCAGCTCACGCTCACGGGTGAAGGCCCGCAGCAGTTGGCCGCCAGCGCCGTGGCAGTCGCGAAGGCGATGTTTTTCACCGCGACGCTGACGATCGGCGGGAAGGTCGTTCTGGACGGCGATTTCGACCTGCGGCTGTGCGGCACGACATGCACGGGCGACGGAATGCTTGCGAATCTTGCGGCGGCGCAACTGCGCCCGCGCCTTGCAAAAATCGAAGAGCGGCGATTTTCGGCTGCGACGTTTCTTCCCGCGGGATTGCGGCCGACGGAGATCGCGCTGTCAGGAGGCGATGTGCTTCAAGTCCGCGCAAAGTTGATGGGCCACGGCGGCGAAATAAAATCTTTGTGAGCATCGCAAATTTTCCTTTTCATCGCTGGGCGGTTGCGGAAAGAAGGGTGTCTCATATCCGTCCCACAAGGAACGCCCCACTCTTGTCCCACCCATTGAAAATGAAGACTCTAGCGCTTGCCTTCACAGGCCTTGCTTTCACCGCGTTTGCCGCATCCGCCCAGGTGCCGGTTCAAGTCACGAGCCGGAACGTGAAGATTGAGAAAATCCAGCCCGCCGTCGTCGGCACGCCGGAATTCACCGTGACGCAGACGGTGCCGAAGCGTTCCCAAGCTCAGAAATGGCTGGAGATCGAAGTCGAGTTCGCCGTCGAGGGCATCGAGATCGTTGACGAGCTGACGTTCCAATTCGACGTCCTGCTGAACGGCAAGCTCTATCCGGGCGAAATCACGCACGTGAACATCCCGAAGGGTCGGGAGCGCTACACCATCATGTATATCTCCCCGCGAAACCTCGAGCGCATCACCGGTGGCAAGCAGTTGACCCCGGCGATGATTGAAAATGCGTGGGTGAAGATCACGAAGCAGGGGCAGGTTCTCGCAGTTTCCTCGATGAAGGATCGGACCGGGCGCACGCCGATCCCGAACACCCAGCAGTTTCCCGGTTTTCTGACGCCGAAGTCTGAGACGCCTTTCGCGGTGCTCTGGACGGACCGCTACGAGGCGGTGAAGCAGACTCGCTAGAACACAATTACCGCAACCGAATGGCCGCACCCAAAGGAATCCTCGCACTGAACCTCGGAACGCAGACGATCAGTCTTGCCGAGTTTCAGAGAAATCCTGACGGCGGTCTGATTTTGAGCCAGCTCCGGCAGACGGAGATCCTCGGGGATCCGTCGGTGGATTCGAGCCGCTCCTCGCAGACCAAGCTCCAAGTCGAGCAGTTGGTCTCCGAGATGGGGCTCAAAGGCCGGAGCGTCAACTACGCCATCGCCTCGCACGTCATTTTCACGCGGCCTGTCACGCTGCCGAGCATCGGCGACGCGTCGCAGGTGGAGCAGATCGTCGGTTTCGAGGCGCAGCAAAACGTGCCCTACCCGATCGACGAGGTCGTCTGGGACTGGCAGCTCCTCGACGCGGGCGACGGCGGCAAGGTCGAGGTGATTCTGGCGGCGATTAAGTCCGACCTGCTGGATGAAATCAACAATTCGGCGGTCGCCGGCGGGATGAAGCCCGCCGTCGTGGACATCGCGCCGATGGCCCTCTACAACGCGCTCCGCTACAACTACCCGGATGCCGACGGCTGCACCATCCTGCTCGACATCGGATCGCGCACCACGAACCTGCTCTTCTGCGAGCCGGGCAAGATTTTCCCGCGTCGCCTGAACATCGGTGGAAGCGCGATCACGACGGCCATCGCGAAGGACTTCGGCTGTTCGTTCTCCGAGGCGGAGGCGCGCAAGGTGAAGGACGGCTTTGTCAGCCTCGGTGGCACCTACGCGGAGCCGGACGACGTGGAGATCGCACGCATTTCGAAGATCACGCGCAACCAGATGACGAAGCTGCACCAGGAGATTGCGCGCAGCATCACCTTCTACCGCAGCGAGCACGGTGGCTCGCAGCCGTTGCGCGTGCTGATTGCCGGCGGCACGGCGTCGCTTCCCTACATCCGCGAATTCTTCCAGGAGAAGTTCCCGAACATGGAGGTGGATTATTTCAATCCGCTGCGGAACGTCGCGGTCTCGGATGCCGTCAACAATGACGACCTCGGCCGTGCGGCGCACACGATGGGTGAACTTGTCGGGTTGGCCCTGCGTGGACTGGGCAGTTGCCCGATGGAGTTGAACCTGCGCCCCGTCAGCGTGGTGAAGGCGGAGAAGCGCGCGGCGCAGCGGCCTTATCTCATCGCCGCCGGATTCTGCGTGCTCGCCGCGCTCGGCGCATGGTGGCAGTATTACGAGCGCGCGGCAGTCGTGACGGACGAAGTCGCGCAGAAACTCACCGATGATGCCGCTCCGCTGCAGGCGCTTGAGAAAAAGATTAAGGATGCGAAGAGCGATGTGGAGAAGCTGACGGAGTCCGCGCAGCCGCTCTTGAAAGTGGCGGTCGAGCGTGAGTATTGGGTGAAGCTGCTGGCGGATCTGAACCAGCGGTTGCCGAAGGATTTCATCTGGGTGACGCATCTTGAAGTCGAGAGTGCGGATGCGAAGAAGGAGGGGGAGGAGCCCGAGAATCCCGGCAAGCCCCAGAAGGAAAAGACGAAGTCAAAGAAGGGGCCCGAGCGCAGCGGACCAACGACGAGACTCATCCTGAAAGGCCTCTACCTGAGCCGCGACGCGGGAAACAATGCCGGGCCGGCGGTCGTGGACGAGTTCATCAAGAACCTCAAGGATTCACCGTATTATAAACCCGATGATCGGACCGAGGCGGGATTCGTCCGTGAGAACGATGACAGTCCGACCGTCTGGGCGTATCATTACCAAGTTCCGCTGAACTTGATCGACCCAATCCACTTCCAATGAGCTGGGTTTCCGAAAACAAATTCCTGACAGGATTCGGTGTGGTGATGCTTGCGGGCGTCGGCACGCTTGGATGGTTCACATGGTCGGCGATGGACAAGTATGATGCCGCCAGCAGCAAGTTCGAGGGCGCATCCGGTGAATTGAGCCGGCTTCAGCAGCAGTTGAAGCCATCGCCGACGAATGCGCACTTGAAGGAGCTCCTCGCCCAAAAGGATCTGCTCACCGAAAAAATCGGGGCGTTTCAGGGCGAACTCAAAAAGCGGATTCTTCCAGCATCGAATGTCCCGGTCGAGCCGGCGCAGTTTCAGGACAAGCTGAAGGACGCAGTCGGAAGGTTCGCGGCCAAGGCGGCGGCGGAAAAGGTGGACGTTCCCAAGAACTTCTATCTCGGATACGACCGGTATCAGGCATCGCCCCCGCCGAAGGCTGCGGCGACTCCTCTCACGCGCCAGCTCCGCGTGGTCGAACTGGTGCTTGAGACGTTCCTCCAGACAGGCGGCCTTGAAATCAACGAATTCAACCGCGGCCCGCTGCCCGAGGAGGGGGTCAAGACGGACAACAGCCTTCGCGGCGCGGGAGGCAGGAGACCGCCCGGAACACGGGCGGATCAGGGGTCCATCGAGCGAAACGAACTCCACATCAAGTTCACCTCCACCGATGAGGCTCTCCGCCGAATCTTGACGGCGCTCGCGAATCACAAGGAGCAGCTTTTCGTCATTCGAAACGTCGTCATTCAAAACAAGCAGCCGGATTCCCCGGCGCGGCTTGTCGCGGGCCTGCCGTTTGTCCCGCCGCCGGCAGCGGCCGCCGGGCCCGGAGGACTGCCCGGAACTCCTCCCGTGAATCCACCGCCAGGAGCCACGGCACCGGGGGCGACTTCTCCGGCCGCCGCAGCACCTGCGGCTGCCGTGCCGGGTGTGCCCGCCGTCCCCGCTGCGACCGTGCCTGTGGCGCCTTTGGCGCCTGCGGGCGCGCCGAATGCGAAGGAGGAATCCCTCAGCTATGTGTTTGGCACCGAGCAGATCGTGAGCACGCTGGAAATTGAGGTTCTCAGCATTGAGGAGTCCAAGCCGAAGGCGGAAAAAGGGGACAAGAAGAAGAACAAGGAGAAATGACGATGGACTGGATCAAGAAAAACCCAGCCAAATTTGCCCTCGGCCTTGCGGCGGTTCTTGCCATCGCAGCCACCGTGCTTCTTTACACAAAGGTGTCGGCATTCGACGGCGGCTTTGACAGCGTCCGCAACACGTCAGTCTCAAATGCGGCAGTGGAGAAGCTCGACACAGGCTCCATTGACAAGGCCGGTGAGCTGATGGCAGCCGCCGTCAACTGGCAGCCATCCGCAAAGGACTCCGGGAAACTGCTGGTGAGCCGGCTCTATGTGTTGAAGGACGGAAAGCTTATTCCGCCCACGGGTTCGATGTTTCATCCTCCGGTGCCAAATGAATGGCTGCTGAAATACAAGCTCGACCCCCTCGCTGGCAGTGTTTTGAGTTCGGATCCCGACAAGGACGGATTTACGACGCTGGAGGAATGGAATGGCCTTGATGCGCTTTCGCACACCGACAATCTGGGGCAGCCCGTGATGGGGGCTGATGGAAAGCCGCTCCCCGACGATTCCACGGATCCGACGAAACCGGAATCCCATCCGCCGTATCACACCAAGCTTGAGTTGGCGAAGGTCGTTTACATTCCCTTCCGCCTGCGTGTCATGTCCATTGATGTGCCGGTGAAAATCAGCAAGCCGTCCGATGTGACGGTGCAGATCAACACGATCGACCTGAAGAACCGAACTCAATATGTGGTCGTCGGGGATGATATTCCCGGAACGAAATTCAAGATTGACTCCTACGAGCACAAGGAGATTCCCGATAAGGACGGGACCAAGAAGGACGTTTCCGAGGTGACAATCATCAACAAGGAAACCGGCGCAAAGACAGTGCTGCCGCTTCTTCAAGTTGTGGATTCGCCGGACTCCTATGCGGTCTTCCGCTACAAGTGGGTGCAGCCCGGCGGACAGGCCACGCCGGATTTCTCCAAGCGCCGCGCCGAGTCGTTTGCACTGCCGCCGGAGCCTGACAAGACGTTCAAGGTCGAGGAAATCAAAGGCCGCGACGTGATCGTCACGCTGCCGAGCGGCGCGAAGAAAACCTTGACCTCGACGCAGTAGCCAGACAGGTAACGCCACCCCCGATTTTCCGAATCACCCCACCTCCATTCCAGCCAACCAACACTGAGACAAAATATGACCCGCACCCCGCTCGCAGCCTCCATCGCACCGCTCGTCCTTGGGAGCATCCTGCTCCAACCCGGTGCCACGTGGGCGCAATACCTCGGAGGAGACTCCACGCAGGCCACGGTGGATCGTGAACTTGCCCGCCGCCTCCAGCGCGAAACGCTCGGACGCGACGAGATCCTGAAGGGCCAGAGTGCGCTTCGCAAAAAGGACTACGAGGCCGCCTTCGCGCACTTCAAGAACGCCTGCGAGAACATTCCCGCCGGCGCGCCTGCGCTGGCTGTGAGCCGCAGGGGCGCGGTGGATGGCTTCACCGCTTCCGGCATCCGGCTCGCCGAGCAGCGGGTGACTGAGGGCTATTATGCGAGTGCGGTGCAGTCGCTGCAGGAGGTGCTCCGCCACAATCCGGACAACCGCTCCGTGCTCCGCCTGCTTTCGCAGATCGAGGCGCCCGATTATTTCAACAAGCAGATGACCCCGCAGCACCGGGCAAAGGTGGAGGAGGTGAAGCAGTCGTTCATCGCGGCGGAGGGCTACAAGAATCTCGGTCGCTACGATCTTGCGGACCGGAAATTCCAGGAGGTGCTGAGCCGCGATCCCTACAACTCAGCCGCCTACAAGGGCCGGGAGGAAATCGCGAACCTCAAGGACCGCTCGGCCCGCGCCGGCTACGATGCTGCGCGCGCCCAAGCCATCTGGGAGGTGGACAAGGAGTGGGCGCGGCCCTACCGCCGTTTTGACCGCAAGGTGGTGGTCGTTGAAAGCGCGGGCAAGTCCACCGCCGCCAACACCACGGCGATCACCAAGAAGCTCAACAGCATCGTTTTTCCGAAGATTGATTTCCGCGACTCGACAGTGCGTGAGGCGATCGAGTTCCTTGTCACCAAGTCGAAGACTTTGGATACCGAGCACGAGGGGGTGAATATCGTCCTCAAGATTCCGGATGAGGGCGGTGCTGCGCCCGCTCCTGCGCCTGCACCGGCTCCAGCGCCTGGTGGCGGCATTCCCGGACTCGAGGCTCCCGGCATTCCGGCGGTTCCCGGAATCCCCGCTGCTCCCGGTGGCGGTGGCGGCACGCGCATCACGCTCACGTTGAACAACGTCCCGCTCATCGAGGTGATCAAATACATCACCAACCTCGCGAACTTGAAGTTCAAGATCGAGCCTTTCGCAGTGAACATCGTGCCCATTGGCACGCAGACAGAGGATCTCATCATCAAGCAGTGGAAGGTGAACCCCGGTGTGCTTCGTGGCGCCCCAGTCGCAGGTGCGGCACCCGTCGGTGGTGGCGCACTGGGAGGACCTCCTGCAGGTGGCGGTTTGGAGGCTGCCGGAGCGGGCGGTGCATCCAGTGCCAAGGACTTCCTTGCAGCCTCGGGTGTGACGTTCGGTCCGAATTCCTTCGCGATGTATAGCGCGCAGACCAGCACGCTGATCGTGAAGAACACTCAGGACCAGCTCGACTTGGTGGAACGGATCATTGAGATCAGTGGCGAGAATGTCGAGAAGCAGGTCGAGATTCAGGCGAAGTTTGTCGAGATTTCGCAGAATAACACGAAGGAGCTGAGCTTCGACTGGATGCTCGGACAGTCGAATGTCCCCGGCACCTACCAGTTGTTCACGGGCGGCGGCACAAATGGCAACCAGCGCACCTTCAGTGCCCAGGATTGGCCCTTCACAACGAACACGGGCGATAGTTCCGTGACCTCGGGCAACCGTAGTGGCAGCCTCGCAATCAGCGCCAACGCGATCGATTCGCTTCTGGCTGGAACTGGCGGCGGCACCACATCTCTCGCGCCTGGAATCGCCTCGCTGATCGGATCCGGAACCGATCCGACATTCCAAGTCGTCATGCGCGGCCTCAACCAGAAGAAGGGCGTGGATCTGCTGTCCGCTCCGCGTGTCACCACCAAGAGCGGCCAGCGCGCTGTGGTGGAGGTGATTCGCGAGTTCAAGTATCCCACGGAGTTTTCGCAGCCGCAGATCCCGCAGCAGTTCGGCGGCAACGGCGGCGTTCTTGGTGGCGGCAGCAGCTCGTCGAGCTTCCCTGTCACTCCGACCACGCCGACAGCGTTCGAAAAGCGCGACGTGGGTGTGACGCTCGAAGTGGAGCCGACGATTGGTCCAGACAACTATTCCATCACCATGCAGCTCGCACCGCAGGTCGTTGAGTTCGAGGGCTTCATCAACTACGGCAGCCCGATCCAGACCACGAGCACGAACCCGCTCACCGGTGTGACGACCACGAACGTCCTCACGCCGAACGTGATCAACCAGCCCATCTTCAGCACCCGCAAGGTCAGCACCAATGTCACCGTCTTCGACGGCGCGACGGTCGTGCTCGGCGGTCTCGTGCGCGAGGATGTCCAGAAGGTGGAGGACAAAACCCCCATCATCGGTGATGTCCCGATCGTCGGCCGTCTCTTCCGCTCCAATGTGGATCAGCATCTCAAGCGCAACCTCGTCATTTTCGTCACGGCGCGCCTCGTGAACCCCGAGGGAGCTCCGATCACTCCTGATGAGGAGAAGGAGGAGGCGGTGGATGCGCTGCCTTTGCCGGAGATCGCCCCTCCATTGCTTCCGGACATCGGTGGCAAAACTTACCGCCCGCTGGAATCTCCGCGCAGCAGCTACCGGGTCATCCAGACTTCCTCCGGTGGTGTGCTGAATCCGGCTGCGCGGCGTCTCGAACGCTAGACCGCGCGCTTCCCTTTGCCTGTCATCGGCCTCACCGGCGGCATCGCCACAGGGAAGAGCACATTCGGCCGGCTGCTGCGCGAGCAGTTGCCGATGAAGCACTTCGATTCCGACACCTGCGTGCATGAACTGCTCGCGGGCGACGACTCGGTGCGGGATGCAGTGGCCGAAGCATTCGGCGCCGACGCGCTGGGCTGCTCCGGACGCCCGGATCGCGCGAAGCTCCGTTCGCTCGTCTTTGCCGATGAGGTGCAGCGCAGGGTGCTCGAGTCCATTCTCCATCCCGTCGTCCGTTCCCGCTGGACCGCGCTTGCCGCGGCGTCGCGTGAATGCGGCGATTGGGCGCTGATAGACATCCCGCTCCTTTACGAGACCGACGCTGCAGCGCATTTCGACCGCGTCGTCGTCGTCGCCTGTGACCGCGCCACGCAGTTCGCCCGGCTTTCCCGTGAGCGCGGGCTTGCACCGGAGATTGCCACGGGAATAATTGCCGCCCAGCTCGAACTGGGAGAGAAGACTAAGAAAGCAGATCACGTAATTTGGAATGACAGCACCGTCCCAAACCTCGACGGACAATCCCGCATCCTCGCAGCCTGTCTCCGGCGAAGCTTCGCCCGATAAGCAGCCGCTGGCGGAGAACCCCGCGCAGGCGCCGACAAGCGGCCCTGCCGATTGGTCCCCGTCGCAGGACGGCGGCGGACCGCCTGCGGTGCCCGCGTTGGAGGAGCCTGGCACGGCGGCCGCACCTGTTTCGCAGGAAGTCCCCCCGGAATTGAAGCCGCGGGATCTTTGGATTGAGGAACTCCATGCGCTGTCGCTGCGGGAACTGCTGGAGCGTGCCGAACTGCTTCGGCTTCGGGTGAACGTCGAGAAGAACCGCCATTTCCTCGTCTTCGACCTGCTGCGCGCCTATCACGCGCTCGGCTTCAAGCTGCTCGCGGAGGGTGTGACGGAATTCATCACCAGCGACGGCTGCGGTTTCGTGCGCTTTCCGCGCTACAGCTTCCGTCCCGGCCCGCAGGATCCATTTCTGAGCTTCCAGTTTGCGAAGCGCATGAGCCTCAAGGGCGGGCATCTCGTCACCGTGCGCTTCCGCCCGCCGGGGCACCGGGAAAAGCACATGTCCGCCGAGGAGCTCCTCACGATTGAGGGCATCCCGGCCGCGGAATGGAGGGAGCCGCGGGATTTTGATTCTCTCACGGCGCGTTTCCCCGATGCGCGGGTGATGCTCGACGACGGTTCGGGCAGCTCGCTCACCGCGCGCGCGGTGGATCTCATCGCGCCGATCGGCCGGGGCCAGCGCGGTCTCCTCGTCGCGCCTCCGCGCGCGGGCAAGACGATCCTCATGAAGGAACTCGCGCAGGCCGCCCTGCGCTGCAATCCCGGCCTCCATGTCATCCTCCTGCTCGTGGACGAACGCCCCGAGGAAGTCACCGATCTCGTCCGCAGCGTCCACGGCGCGGAGATTTACTCGTCCACATTCGACGAGGGCAGCACGCGCCACATCCAGCTTGCAGAAGTCGTCTCGGATCGCGCGCGCCGTCTCGTCGAGCTTGGCAGGCACGTCCTCATTTTCCTGGATTCCATCACCCGCCTCTCGCGCGGCTATAACAACGCGCAGCCGGGCCGCGGCCGCACGATGTCCGGCGGTGTGGACACGAAGGCGTTCATCAAGCCGAAGAAATTCTTCGGCAGCGCGCGCAACACCGACGAGGCCGGCAGCCTCACCATCCTCGCCACGGCGCTTGTCGAGACGCAGAGCCGCATGGATGAGGTCATCTTCGAGGAATACAAGGGCACCGGCAACATGGAGGTGAAGCTCGACCGCTACATTGCCGAGCGCCGGATTTTCCCCGCGATTGACCTGCTCCAGAGCGCCACGCGCCGCGACGAACTCCTTTACCACCCGCAGGAATACGACCGCATCGCCGTGCTGCGAAAGCAGCTCGCTGCGCTCCCACCCGCCGAGGCCACCGAAGTCCTGCTCCACGCGCTGCGCAGCACAAAATCCAACGCCGAACTGCTCATGGGAGGTCTCCGGGGTTAGCGATGGTGCCGATGACTGACACGCCCGAGGCGCTCGCCGCCACGCTGCCGCTCCTCGCTCCGCACGACCGCATCGCCGTGGACACCGAGGCTGACTCGCTCCACTGCTATTTTGAAAAGCTGTGCCTCATCCAGATCAGCGTCGGCGGCACGGACCTGCTGATCGATCCGCTTGCAAAGATGGATCTCTCGCCGCTGTGGGCTGCGTGGTCCGGCAAGGAGCTCTTATTCCACGGTGCCGACTACGACCTCCGCCTTCTCCGCCGCTCGGGCTGCCCGATGCCCGCGCGCGTTTTCGACACGATGCTTGCCGCGCGCCTGAGTGGAATCCACGAGTTCAGCTATGCGGCGCTCGTCGAAAGGTATTTCGGCATCACGATCGCCAAGGCGTCGCAGAAGGCGAACTGGGCCACGCGCCCGCTCTCACCGCAGATGCTCGACTACGCGGTGAACGACACGCGCCACCTCGCCGAGATCGCGCGCATCCTCCAGGCCGACCTTGAGCGGCTCGGCCGCGTCGAGTGGTTCCGCCAGTCATGCGAGCGCGCCATCCGCTCCGCCGAGACGGACAAGGAAATTGACCCCGACCAGCTTTGGCGCATCCCCGGCAGCGGCCACCTGCGCGGGCGGGCCGCCGCGATTTTCCGCGAGCTGTGGCGCTGGCGCGACGACGAGGCCCGCCGCGTGGACAAGCCCACCTTCCACATCCTGCACAGTGAGAAACTCGTCGAGGCGGCGGTCGAGTTCGACGCTGGCAAGCGCGTCGAAATCCGCCACCTCCGCGGTTCGCGCGCGCAGAAGTTCTTCGACGCGGCAAAGCGCGGCCTCGAAATGGACGAGTCGCAGTGGCCGAAGGTCATCCGCACTCCGCGAACGCGCCCGTCGCAGGCGCAGTTCGACCGGTTCCTTGAGCTGAAAAGGCACCGCGACCATGTGGCGCACGAGGCAAAGCTCGATCCGTCGCTCATCGCTCCGAAAGCCGTGCTCGAAGGCCTGGCATTCCGCCCTGACGAGTCCCTGGCGAAGCTGCTCCCATGGCAGCGCGAGCTGCTGAAGGTCTGAACGCTCGAAAGGCCTACTTCGGCTCCGGCCAGCGAAGCCACTTGTGGAGGAATTTGAACGTCCCCACGCCGTTGATCGTGTGCGGCCCGTCGAACCACTCGATTTCAGTCCGGTCGCCGATGCCGAGCTTGTCGTAGCCGCGTTTCACTTTCCCGAACTCGTAGCCCACGTCCTCGTCGAACCCGACGCCGTCGTCGTGGCCGCGCTCTACCATGAAGGGCCGCGGCGCGATCAGCAGCGCCATCTCCGCGTAGTTGAACGTGTGCGCCAGATCCCATTCCCAGATTTCCCATTCACCCGTGAACACATAGCCCGCGGCGTGCGTGTTCGACGCGCACTTCATCACCCATTCATTGAAGTCGCCCGAGCAGATCGAGAGGCAGTAGCGCTCGATAACCGCCGGCACGCGCATCGCCGTCTTGCCGCCGTAGCTCAGGCCGTAGAACGCGATGCGCTCCGGATCCACGAAGGGAAGCGACGCGAGCCACTTCGTCGTCACGTCGTGCTGCGCGTTGATGAATGAGAACAGCGACAGCCCAAGCGGGTTTGCCTTCCGCTGCAGCATGCGGAACTTGTCCTGCCCGCGATACGGATTGTGCGGCGCATAAACGATGAAGCCGCGATCGGCGAGGCGCGCCGCGAACGCCTTGTAAGGCCCGTAGGCTTTCGACTTCGGGTCGTCGTTGATCGTGTCCTGGGGCAGGCCCTCCAGCCCGTGCTGGCAAACGACCACCGGCCTTCGCTCGCCCGGCTTGAGATCCTTCGGCACGAGCAGCGTGCCCCACGCGAAGATGTCCGGATGAACGTCGAGCATCACCTCGTAGCCGCGCCACTTCTCCTTGTCGTGAATGAGCCGCGTGCGCGGATTCGCCGGCGAGTAGTCCGTTGGAAGTTTCCCGATCACGTTCTCCCAGAAATCCGCGCGCGCCTGCTTCTGCACCGCCTCCCACTCCGCGCCCGGCTTCAGCTTCGCCCAAAGCGGCAGCTTCTTGCGGATGCGCGCGCTGTCGTGCAGCACCGCCTGCGTGTGCGCTGTGAGTTCACGCACGAGGCGATGCTCGTCGAGCCCCGGTCCGCTGGCGAATTCATTCCAGACAGTGCTGCTTTTCACCGGCGACCACTGCTCGCCAAACGAAGCGAAGAAACTCCGCAGCGCCTCGTCGGAACCCGGCTCCGCCTCGGCGCCGTTCGGGCCAGTCACGAGTCGCACACCTGCGCCACCCGATCGGTTCGGGAGCAGTGCACATGCTTGCTTCACCTCCGCCAAGACCTCTTCGCTTGTCCGCGGCACGAGCATGCCCGGCGCTTCCACGCCGCGCTTGGCGACGACGGGGAGTTTCGGCGGCGCGCTGTGCTCGACGACATACATGTTCGCCGCGCTCATCGCCGCCAGCTCCGCGTCGCCGAAGTCGCGCAGGAATCCAAACATGTTCCGGTATATCGGCTCCTCCCACAGCCGCTCGCGCGGCCCGAAGTGCCCGCTGACGAGCACAGCCTCGAAGCGTGGCGACAGCGCCGCCGCGCACATCGCGATTAGGGCGCCCTCGCCGTGCCCGCAGATTCCCAGCTGTGATTTGTTTCCAGCGAAATAGGGAATCGCAGCGAGCACACTCTGCGTCTCGTAGCCGGTGAGCGTGCGCCCCGCCTCGAAAGCCTGCCGGTAAATCCACTCCCGGTGGGACACTGTCGTCTGCCGTCCGAGCTGCGGACTGCCGGACATCTTCGTGTCGCGCCCGACGAGCAGTGGCACGAGCACCGCGCAACCTTGTGCGGCGAATTTTTCCGCCGCGATGGATGGCGAGCCAGCTTCGCGGCTCGGATCGTTGATCAGGATCACGTGGAACTTGGGCGCGGCCTTCGGCTCGTAGAGCAGCCCCTGTCCCCACACATCGTCGAATACCGGCCAGCGCATCAGCTTCACCGTGAACTCCCGCGCGCCCGAGCTTTTCCCGAGCACAGTCGGCCACTCGGCCACACCCCCGGTCGCGACGGCGTCTGCCATTCCAAGCTGCTGTTGCAGCAGCGCGCGCGCGCGCGCCACCGCGTTCTCATTGCGCCAATCACGGTGCCGCGCTTTCGCCACTTGCTCCGTCTCGCGCATCAGCCAGCGGTCAATTCCCTCGACCATCTGCACGGAGAGATCGCCCTCCGCGGTGAGCGGCTGGGTGGCGGGGAGCGGTTCGCCGGCGGGGCAGGGGAGGATTGCGAGAAGAAGGGAGGCAGCGAGGGCGGCGCGGGGAAGCATGATGTAATACAACCCCTGCCGCACGCTGGTCACGAGCACTCTCTTGCGCGCGCTTGCCATGAATGGCGGTCGCCGATCCGGCGCGCCGCTGGGCACCGCTGCATAACAGCTTTGTATGCCGGGCACGGTTGCTTTCGCGTGCGTGCGGGCCAAGTATCCGCGCCTCTTTCCCCATGCGCTTCTCCATTCCCTGTCTCTCACTTGCGTTTCTTCATGCCGGAATCGCCGCGCCGGTCGCGCCCGCAGCAGCCGTCTCCGCGCCGGCCGCCGCCCAGCCTGCGGTCAGCGCGGTGTCCGCCGATCGCGCAAAGATTCTCGCGGGCGTCTCCACGCTGCCGAAGCTGGGCGCGCCGGGGCCGATCGCACTGTGGGGTCCGACGGCGTTCGCTGTCGTGGCGACGGGCGGCGATGGCGATGGCAAGGCGGAGACGGCGCTCGTCGGCGCGGCGAGTTTTGAAAAGGGGCGCATTGTCGTTTTTGGCCACAACAGCTATCTGAATCTGGCAGCCGGCAACGAGGGCAGCGTCGGCGCGCTGCTCGTGAACTCGGTGAAGTGGGCCACGGCAAAACCAAAGCCGCGCGTGGGCACGAATGACTCGAAGAGCGAGGCTTTTCTGAAGGCGAGGGGTTTCGATGTGACGCGAATCAGCGGTGGGCCGGAAAAGAAGAGCATTCAGGGCTTCGACGTGCTCGTGCTGAATGCGCAGGGCATCACGGGCGCGGCGGAGGGACGCGATGTGCTCAATTTCGTCAGGACCGGCGGCGGGCTGGTCACGGGCATGACGGGCTGGGCTTTTGAGCAGACGAGCGGCGGCAGGCGGCTGACCACGGGCAATTCGCTGAACGTCGCGCTCATGGCCGCTGGCATTGCATTCACGGATGCGGGCATGGGCAAGGACAAGGAGTTTGCTGTGCGCGCCGAGTTGTCCCCGCTGATGAACGCGCAGCTCGCGCTCGATGCGCTCATGCGGTCGCGGAAAGGAGGTGCCGCTCTGACACCTGCGGATTTTTCGCAGGCTGGAAACGCCATCCAGCTCGCGCTCGCTGCGCAACCCCCGGGTCATTCTGCATTCCGCACTGCCACGATGGGCGTGGTGACCGGAGTCGGCGTGATTCCGGCAGCGAAGAAGCCGCTGACCGAGGCAAAGGACGCTGCCGCGCGCAGTGTGCTCGGGATCGAGACGCGCTTGCTGAAGTCGGCTGCCGCGGAGGACATCAAGGCGCATCCCGCCGCGAGTGAGTTTCCAGGCATTGCGCCGACGGACGCGCCGCGCGTGACACGCGAGGTCACGGTGCGTCCGAGCCTGCCGGGCTGGACGAGCACGGGCCTGTGGGTGAACGCGGGCGACAAGATTTCAGTGAAGGTTCCCGCCGCAGTTGCCGGCAAGGGCTTTGCGGTGCGCATCGGCTGCCACAGTGACACGCTCTATCATCTCGATAAATGGCAGCGCGCACCCGAGATCACGCGTTCGGTGCCAATCGAGAGTGAAGTCACCGTGGCCGCAAACGCGTTCGGCGGGCTCGTCTTCATCGAGGTGCCGGGCAAAGCGAACGTCCCTTCCGATTTCAACGTGACGATCGCAGGTGCGATTGAGGCGCCGCTTTTCGTCCTCGGGCGCGATGACGATGCGAACTGGAACACGGTGCTCAAGATGAGGAAGGCGCCGTGGGCGGAGTTTGTCTGTGACAAGGTGATCCTCATCTGCCCGACGGAGAATGCGCGGAAAGTTTCCAACCCGACGGAGCTGATGAATTTCTGGACGAAGGTTGTGGACGCGCAGGACGAAATCTCGAACCAGGCGAAGGATCGCAAACGTCCTGAGCGCATCGTGTGCGACGTGCAGATCAGCGCGGGCTACATGCACAGCGGCTATCCGATCATGGTGCCGGTGAGCGCGGCAGACGAGATGGTGACTTTCGGCGGCGGCGCTGCGCCAGGCTGGGGCTATTACCATGAGCTCGGCCACAACCATCAGCGGGGAGATTTCACCTTCGAGGGCACCGGTGAGGTGACCAACAACGTCCTGGGCATGTATGTCTTTCACTACGTGCTCGGACGCGATCCGCTCACGGGCCACGGGGCGATTGCGCCGAAGAAGCTCGAGCAGCACATCTCCCTGATCCGGAGGGCAGGGGACAAGTTCGCGATTTGGAAGAAGGAGCCGTTCGTCGCGCTGACGACCTACATCCAGCTCGTCGAGGGTTTCGGCTGGGATGCGTGGCGCGCCTATCTCCACAGCTTCGCCGATCCATCATTCGGCCCCGCGCCGAAGAATGACGACGAGAAACGCGACCAGTTTCTCGTGCGCTACTCGAAGATCGCGAAGCGGAACCTCGGCGATTTCTTCGACTTCTGGGGCATTCCGGTCAGTGCGTCCGCCAAGGCGGAAGCCGCCAAGTTTGAGAAATGGATGCCGAAGGCGCTGGAGTGAGCCGCGCCGCGGTCACTTCACCATGTCGCCCACGAGCAGGATCGCACCGGGATAAAACGCGGTGCCGTCGAAGCGCTCGGGCTTGTCGATCGTCTGATTCCGCTGCGCGAGGATCTTGGCCTTGTCGGGCTGCTGCGGGTGAATCTCAATTTTGACCGTGTGCACCGCGTCGGGCAGGTCCGCGCCGATCATGAGTGTCGCGAGGCGGTGATAGGTGCAGTAGGAGTCGAAGCGCGGGACGACCTTTGCGGGTTGGCCGTCGAGTGTCACACTCACTTGGCCGCAGTCCGGCCCGATGATGTCGTAAATCGCGCAGCGCGTGCCTTTGAATTTGAATGTCAGCATCTCGCCGGGTTTCGAGCCTCTGTGCAGCGTGGTCATGCGGCTTGCCCAGCGCTTGCCGAAGTCATCCTTGGCGGGATCGAGCGGTGCGAAACCGGCCGAGAACGTGGCTCCGCTGTCCGCCACGAACCGCACGAGCTTCGCGTCTTCGAAATTGGCCGTGACGAAGGGTGCGGGCAGTGTGTGGGCAGCGGGGGCTTTCGACGCCGCGGCGATCGGCTCCAGCGAGCGCTTGATCGCGGCGAGGTAAAGCTCGTGGCCGGTTTCGACGTGTGGATGCACGCTGTCAGGGGCAAAGACGAACTTGTCGCCGAGCGCCTTCCTTTCGTCATCGGTCTTTGGCAGCGGCGCTTTCCACACGAGCTTCCCGGCCTTCGCGAGCCGCGCGACCTCCATGCCCATGTGGATGGTGGGGATGCCGTAGTGCTCGGCGATTTTCTCCATCGCGCTGGCGGAGCGCTGGAATTTGCCATCGAGCATCGCGGGCGAATGCGCTTCGGTGAGTGTGTAAACGAAGCAGATGTCGCACTGCGGCAGCGTCCGCCACGTCTGGCGCACGATGCCCTCCATGCAGCGGAAAATCTGATCGGGCGAGGCGCCGCCGTCGTTCGTGGCGAACTCGACGAACATCAGGTCCGGCTTCTGATCGAGCGCGTCCTGCTTCAGGCGGAAGACGCCGAGGTCCGAGCCTGTGCCGCCGATGGCCGCGTTGATTTCGCTGAACTTCGCCTGCGGATACTCCTTCCGAAAATGCGCGAGCGTCTTTGGCCGCCAGCCCGGTTGAGCGGTGATGCTTCCGCCGAAATACGCGATCTTGATGTCCGCGCCCGGCGTCTTCGCCTTCGCGAGGAAATTCGGCAGTCCCGCGCGAGGGCGGCATTCCTGAGCCTGCGCGAGCGGGAGGTCGGCATCAGCCGCAACGGTGAATGAGGACAGCGCGATGAGGGCGACAGCAGAGTGGAGCAGGGATTTCATGGTTTTAGGTAAGAGGCACGCGGGAGGATCGGTATGCCGGAACGCTTCAAACTACGGGCGCGTGGATTCCGAGTGCGAGCGGGATTTTGCCCCGGTTGCGCGGATGCCCGGCAAAATCTCGGAAGCTCCGTGAGAATATTTCCGCTCGCGCTAAGCGCGGCCCTTGCACCGGGTTGTATCGCTGCCAGTATTCACTCGTTGCGCGCAGCCGCGGCTGGTGCTAATCAACGTCAAACCGATTCACATCAATGAGCATCCCATTCACTCCCTTCCTTGCGAACCTCATGGGACCGCAAAGCCTGTTCATCCTGTTCGTGCTGCTTCTCCTCTTCGGGGCGAGGAAGCTCCCCGAGCTGGCAAAGGGCCTCGGCCAGGCCATCCGCGAGTTTTCCAAGGCGAAGAACGACATCCACGACGAGATCATGCGCGATCCGCCGCCGGCTCCTCCGAAGCAAATCGAGACCCCGGCGCAGACTGCGTCCATCCAGCAGCCCGCTGGGACGCAGCCCACGGGCACGGCGCAGCAGCCCTCGACGCCGGTGCATCACACCGAGACGCACGCCTGATTTCCGCCACTGGCTTTCTCAAGAAAAGGCTCGCCCACAAGGCGGGCCTTTTCTTTTGCTTGCGGAATGAAGCGCGTGTTCCTCCCACTGCTGTTCGCACTCGCCATCCCGCTGGCCGCGGAGGAGCGTGATGCCGGGAACGGCATCGTCTTTTGCTCCTACAACGTCAGAAACTATCTCGGGCGTGATCAGGCTTCCGCGCAGCGCCGGACGAAACCGAAGCCGGAGCGGGAAATCGAGGCGCTAATCAAGGTGATCTGCGAGATCAACCCGGACATCCTCGGCGTGTGTGAGATGGGTTCGCCCGCAGCTTTCGAGGATTTCAAGGCGCGGCTGGAAAAGGCGGGCCTCGGCTACAAGGACAGTGAGTATGTGCAGGCAGACGACGAGGATCGCCACCTCGCGCTGGTGAGCCGCTTTCCCATCGTGCGCCGGGATTCGCTGCCAAAGGTGCGCTTTGAACTCAATGGCACGCAGCAGTCGGTGAAGCGCGGCTTCCTCGATGTGACCGTGCAGGTCACTCCCGGCTATCAGCTACGCTGCGTCGGCGCGCATTTGAAATCCAAGCTGCCGACGCCGGAGGGCGAGGCGCTCATTCGCCGGCACGAGGCTGCGAAGCTGCGCGGTCAGCTCGATGCGGTGCTCAAAGCGGAGCCTGCGGTGAATCTGCTCTGCTACGGCGATTTCAACGACTCGAAGAACCAGCCCATGTTCACCGAAATCACCGGCGTGCGCGGCACGCCATCCCACATGACGGACTTGCCTGCGCGCGACTCCCACGGCGACCGCTGGACGCACCACTGGAATGTGGCCGACGAGTATTCGCGGATTGATTACCTGTTCGCCTCGCCCGGGCTGCTTCCCGAGGTGAAGCGTGACACGGCGACCGTATATCGCTCGGAATTCTGGGAGACGGCGAGCGATCACAGGCCGGTGTTTGTGACGATCCTGCCAGTGGACAAGCGGAGATGAATTCCCTGCAAGGTCGGATCGCTCGGGTCGAAAATCTGCGCCTCGGACCTGCGCGGCCTTGCCTGATTCCCGGCAAATCGAGACGCTGAGCAAATGCCCCGTTTCGCCGGATTCCTCCTGCTTGCCTCGACCGCGCTGCTTCTTGCCGGGGACAGCCGCGAGGACTGGGCTGCCATCACCGCGCTCGATGCGGGGCCCGGCGTGAAGCCCGCCACTGCGGCCGAAGCGTATGGCGCCGCGCTTGAGCACACGGGAAAACAGGAGAAGGCGCTCCGCAAATTTCTCGGAGAGCATCCCGGCGATGCGCACGTGCTGGAGGCCACGCTCCGGCTTGCCCGAGTGCTCGACCTGCGGGCGGAGATGAAGGCTGAGCCGCCATCCACCGAATCCACGAGCCTGCTGGACAAGGCCGCGGAAATCGCCGTGACGCCGGCGCAGCGGACAGAGCTGGAGTTTGCGCTGCTCGCACGGCAGATGCGCAGCTGGCGGAGCAAGCGTCCGGAAATCGAGGATCGGCGGGCGTTGCTCAAGCAGGCGCGGAAATTTGAGGGCGCGCATCCGACGGACCGCCGCATCCCGATGCTGCTTGCGGAGATCGCGTCGCTCTTCGACTTCGAGCCCGCGACGAAGGAGCGGCTCCTGCTGGACGCGAAGAAGCTCACGAAGGATCCCGGCCTCACGGCGCAAATCGCCGACGACCTGCGGCGGCTCTCCTTGGTCGGCAGGTCGCTGCCTTTGCGCTTCACAGCGCTCGATGGCAGGCGCGTGGATGTGAAGGCGTGGCAAGGGAGTGTGGTGGCAGTGGTGTTTTTTGCGACCGGCTCCGCGACATCGAAAGCCGCGCTCCTCGAAATCAGGCGCGCCGCCGAGGCCGCCGGTTCGGGCGTGCAGGTCGCCGCCATCAGCCTCGATTCCGACCGCGCGGATGTGGAGGAATTCCTGCGCGCGGAGAAAATCACCTTTCCTGTCGCGTGGGATGGCAAGGGCTGGGATGGCCCTCTCATGCAGGCGCTCGGAATCAACTCGGTGCCGACGACCTGGCTGCTCGACACCAAAGGCGTGCTGCGCTCCCTCGACGCGCTGCACGAAACGGACGCCCAGCTTCGCAAGCTGCTGGGAAAATGAGCGGGCAGCAGCCGCAGGCTTGCCCCGCGCGCCGTGGTGCGCTTCCCTCTGGGTTTTCACACAAAGGACATGAGAAACGACGCATTCAAGACACTGACGAACTTCGACCTCGGCAACGGCAAGCAGGGGAAATTTTACAGCCTGCCTGCGCTGGAGAAATCCGGCGTGGGGCCGATCTCGAAGCTGCCCGTCTCCATCCGCATCGTGCTCGAATCCGTGCTGCGCAACTGCGACGGCAAGCGCGTGCGCGAGGAGGATGTGAAGACGCTCGCGAACTGGAATGCGAAGGCTCCGGCGCAGGTGGAGATTCCGTTCGTCGTCGCGCGCGTGGTGTTGCAGGACTTCACCGGCGTGCCGCTGCTCGTGGACCTCGCGGCGATGCGCTCGACGGTTTCGCGCCTCGGCAGAAATCCGAAGATGATCGAGCCGCTCGTGCCGGTGGACCTCGTCGTGGATCACTCGGTGCAGGTGGATTTCTTCGGCAGCAGCGACGCGCTGCAAAAAAACCTCGACCTCGAATTCAAGCGCAATCGCGAGCGTTACGAGCTGCTCAAGTGGGGACAGCAGGCGTTCAAGACGTTCGGTGTCGTGCCACCCGGCATCGGCATCGTGCACCAGGTGAACCTCGAGTATCTCGCGAAGGGCGTGCTCTCGAGCGGCGATGTCTATTACCCCGACACGCTTGTCGGCACCGACTCGCACACGACGATGATCAACGGCCTCGGCGTCGTGGGTTGGGGCGTCGGCGGCATCGAGGCGGAGGCGGGAATGCTCGGGCAGCCGGTCTATTTCCTCACGCCGGAAGTCGTGGGCGTGAACCTCACCGGCGCGGTGAAGGAAGGCGTCACCGCGACCGATGTGGTGCTGCACATCACGCAGATGCTGCGCAAGGCGAAGGTCGTCGGAAAATTTGTCGAGTTCTACGGCCCCGGCGCGAAGGCGCTCGCTGTCGTGGACCGCGCGACGATCGCGAACATGGCGCCCGAGTATGGCGCGACGATGGGCTTCTTCCCGATCGACGAGGAGACCGTCGCGTATCTGCGCGGCACGGGCCGTAGCGCCGAGCAGTGCGCGGCATTTGAAAACTACTACAAAGCGCAGGGCCTCTGGGGCATTCCGTCGAAAGGCGACCTGAGCTACAGCGTGGAGCTGGAACTCGATCTCGCGACTGTCGTGCCCGGTGTCGCCGGCCCGAAACGCCCGCAGGACCACATCAAGCTCCCGGAGTTGAAAAGCACGTTCACGTCGCTCTTCGCAAAAGCGCCGCCTGAAGGTGGCTATGGCAAGGCTGCGGGTGATCTCGCGAAAAAATTCGCGGTGCATCTCAATGGCGGCAGCAGCGGCGGCGGACGCGAGATGGCTTCGACGGATTCGCGGACGAATCATCCGAGCGAGGGCGTGCCGCGCGGCCAGGCGGAGATGATCACCAACCGCCCGACGCCCGACGCGGCGAGCGACCTGTCGAAGTCGCCCTACAAGCCCGCGGATGTGGACATCGGCCACGGCTCGGTGCTCATCGCCGCGATCACGAGCTGCACGAACACGAGCAACCCGAGCGTGATGCTCGGAGCGGGCCTGCTCGCAAAGAAAGCCGTCGAGCGCGGAATGAAGGTGAACCCCGCGGTGAAGACCTCGCTCGGGCCCGGCTCTCGCGTCGTCACTGACTACCTGAACAAAACCGGCCTCACGCGGTATCTCGACGCGCTCGGGTTCCAGACCGTCGGCTACGGCTGCACGACGTGCATTGGCAACAGCGGCCCGCTGCATCCCGCGCTGGAGGAGGCAATCACCAAGAACGATCTCATCACCGCGAGCGTGCTCAGCGGCAACCGCAACTTCGAGGCGCGCGTGCACCAGAACATCAAGGCGAACTTCCTCATGTCGCCGCCGCTCGTCGTCGCGTTCGCGCTCGCGGGCCGCGTGGACATTGACCTTTCGTCGGAGCCCATCGGCACCGGCAAGGACGGCAAGCCCGTCTTCCTCCGCGACATCTGGCCGACGCAGCAGGAAGTCCGCGATCTGCTCTCCGCCGCGCTCTCGCCGGAAGTATTCCGCAAGCTCTACACCGACTTTGCCTCGCAGAATCCGAAGTGGAACGAAATCCCCGGCACCGTCGGCGACGTGTTCGAGTGGAACAAGCAGAGCACCTACGTGCAGGAGCCGCCGTTCTTCACGAGCTTCGGCATGGAGCCCGGCCACATCGCGGAGATCAAAGGCGCGCGCCCGCTCGGCATTTTCGGCGACAGCGTGACGACCGATCACATTTCGCCCGCCGGCGCGATCAAGAAGGCGAGCCCCGCCGGAAAATTCCTCACGGAGGCCGGCGTCGCATTCGAGGACTTCAACAGCTACGGCAGCCGCCGCGGCAACGACCGCATCATGACGCGCGGCACTTTCGCGAACGTGCGCATCAAGAACCTCATGTGCCCCGGCACTGAGGGCGGCGTGACGAAGTTCAACGGTGAAGTGATGCCCATCTACGACGCTGCGATGAAATACGCTGCGGCGAAGACGCCGCTCATGATTTTCGCGGGGCAGGAATACGGCACCGGCAGTTCGCGCGACTGGGCCGCGAAGGGCACCGCGCTTCTCGGCGTGAAGGCAGTCGTTGCGCAGAGCTTCGAGCGCATCCACCGCAGCAACCTCTGCGGCATGGGCGTCGTCCCGCTGCAGTTCCCCGACGGGGTGAACGCGCAGACGTTCAAGCTTGACGGCACTGAGACCTTCGACCTGCTCGGCCTCAGCGACGACATCAAGCCGATGAGCGACGTCACGCTCGTCATCCACCGCGCCAACGGCACGGAGGAAAAAGTCACGCTGCGCAGCCGCATCGACACCGCCATCGAGGTCGAATACGTCCGCCACGGCGGCATCCTGCCTTACGTGCTGCGGCAGTTGCTGGCGTGAGTTTTGACGTAATCCGCGAACGCTACGACGCGGTGCCGTATCGGCACGGCGCGGTCCCAGATTCGCATCCTGCGCGCATTGGAGTCATCGCGCGGCTGCTCGGCATCAACGCCGAGCAGCCGGATCGCTGCCGTGTGCTGGAACTCGGCTGCGGCGAAGGGATGAACCTGCTGCCGCTCGCCGAGCGGTTTCCGAAATCGGAATTTGTCGGTGTGGATTTTTCCGCGAAGCAGGTTGCGACGGCGCAATCTGCGCGTGCCGCGTGCGGCATCGGGAATGCGTGCTTCGCGTGTGCCGACCTGCGCACGTGGAAACCGGAGGGCGCGTTCGACTACATCATCGCGCACGGCGTCTATTCGTGGGTGCCAGCGGATGTGCGTGAGCGCTTGCTGGCACTCTGCGCGGAGTCGCTCTCGCTGAACGGCGTCGCCTACGTCAGCTACAACACGCTTCCCGGCTGGGGACTGCCCGGCGGTGTGCGGCAGTTTCTCCTCTCGGAAATCGGCCCGCTCAAATCATCCGATGCGCAGATGTCGCATGCCGCTCGCGTGCTCGATGCGCTCGCGCAGGCCATGCAGGATCAGCCGGGCTCTTACGCCGCAAACCTCCGCGACACGATTGCCGACATGCGCGCAAAGCCGCCGGACATGCTCTTTCACGATGAACTCGCCGCAGTGAACGAGCCCTGCACGTTCGCGGAGTTCACCGCGAACGCCACGCACCATGGCTTGCACTATGTGGGCGAGGCGCACTACGCGGCGATGCAGTTCGATCTCGTCCCTGCGGCAATGCGTGCGACGCTCGCACCGCTGAACCTCGATTTCATGCGCGCGCAGCAATTCTTGGATGTGCTCTTCCAGCGCTGGCTGCGCAACAGCCTGCTCGCCCGCACGCCTCGCGCGTCGGAGCGCAGCGTGTGCGCCTCCGTGCTTGCCGACTGCGCGCTCGGCCTGCGGATGACGGTGGATGGGGGCGGTGTGGATTTGAGCCGGGGCCGCGTCATGCGCTTCACCGGCGTTCACGGCCTTGTCATCGAGGCGCGCGAGCCTGTGGAAAAGGCGGTGCTGACCGTGCTTGCTGACCGCTTTCCCGAGCGCGTTCCATTTCCCGCGCTGTGCGCGATGGCGAACCAGTCGCTCGCCGAGTCCGCGCTGCCGAGCATCTCGGATTTCGCCGCGCTGCACGATTTCCTGCACCGCCTGCTCGCACTCGACGCACTCGACGCGATGCTCTGCGGTGATGGCGAATGGCTGAAGCGCGGCTCGAAGCCCGGTCTCAGCGCGCTCATGCGCCATCAGGCGGCGAACGATCTCCCTCTCACGAACCGCTGGCACGAACCGGTCGCGCTCACGCCGGAGGGGAAGCGCGCGCTGATCGATCCCGCGGCACGTCCAGAAGCGGACGCGCTCTCACGGGCCGGGCTGCTCGTCTGACGCGCGGCGCACGGATGCGCAGCCCGGTCAGAACTCCGAGCGCAGCTCGACCGGCCTGGCCTCGCGCTTGCGGCGCATGTTGATGTTGAGCATCTCGACCACGAAGGAGAACGCCATCGCGGCATAGACGTATCCCTTCGGCACCTCGTGGCCGAAGCCGTCCGCCATGAGCACGAAGCCGACGAGGATGAGGAATGACAGCGCGAGCATCTTGATCGTCGGATGCCGGTTCACGAAGTCGCTGATGCTCTTCGCGGCGGCGAGCATCACGCCCATGGAGATGACGATCGCCAGCACCATGATCGTCATGCTTCCTCCGCCGTGCGCGTGATGCGGCACCGGCGCGAGCGCGCTCTTCGCCTGGGCGAGGGCGTCGGTGGCTCCGGGCGGCACGGTGCCGAGCGAAGCGGCGAGCGTGTCGAGTGCCTGCCGCGCCGCGACGATGTTGGCCGGGTCGCTGTGCGTCGCGCCGCCGACAAGGCCGACCGCAGTGATCACGGAGTCGAGCGAGAAGATGATGTCCACAAAGACGATCATCGTCACGATGCTCGCGAGCTTCGGCCTCACCCCGCTGCTCTTCTCGTGCCCGGCGCCTTCGAGCGAGTGGTGGATTTCCTTCACGCTTTTCCAGATGAGGAAAAAGCCGCCCAGCAGCATCACGAGATCCTTCCCCGAGAAGGCGTGGCCCATGACCGCGAAAAACGGCCTGGTCAGCTTCGTCAGCAGGAAGATTGCGCTCAGCAGCAGGAGGCGCGTGATGAGCGCGAGCATGAGCCCGATCTTCCGCGCCTTGCCCTGCTCCTCGGGCGGCAGCTTCCCGGCGAGGATGGAGATGAAGATGATGTTGTCCACGCCGAGCACGATTTCGAGCACGGTGAGTGTGAGCAGGCTGATCCAGCCGTCGGGTGAAGCGATCCAGTCGAACATGGCCCCGTGAAAGCCTGTTCATGTTCTGGAGTAAAGTGAAACTGGCTCGACGCGCGGCCCGCTTTCCGCCAATCCGCCCCGCGATGCCCGGTGCCGCCGTTTTCCTCGACCGTGATGGGACGCTGATGCACGAGGTCCACTACTGCCGGGACCCCGCGCTCGTCCGCATCATTGATGGTGCGCGCGAGTCGCTGGAGCGGCTGAAAAGCGCTGGCTTCCGGCTCGTCGTCGTGACCAATCAAAGCGGCATCGCTCGCGGCATCCTCACACTCGCCGACTACGAGGCGGTGCAGGCGCGTTTTCTAGAACTTCTTGGCCCCGGCCTCATCGAGGCCACCTACATGTGCGCCGACGGCCCCGATGGCGCCTCCGAGCGGAGAAAGCCCGCGCCTGGCATGTTGCTGGAGGCGGCGCGCGACCTCGGCCTCGACCTCGCGCGCTCGTGGATGGTGGGGGACAAGGCCAGCGACGTGCAGTGCGGCCTCGCGGCGGGAACTCGCGCCGTGCTGGTCCGCACAGGCCACGGCGGCGGCGAGGATGCGGCCGGCGCGCATTTTATCGCGAAGGACATTGCCAGCGCAGCCGACTTCATTTTAAGGAAATCGGGTGCCAGCTAAGATTGCCGTCGTCATTCCCGCGCGCTTCGCGTCCACCCGCTTCCCCGGGAAGCCGCTCTTCCCCCTCGCCGGCAAGCCGATGATCCAGCACGTGTGGGAGCGCTGCATGCGTGCGAAGGGCGTCTCCCGCGTCATCGTCGCCACGGAGGACAAGCGCATCGCCGACGCGTGCGCGAAGTTCGGCGCCGAGTGCGTGATGACCTCCGACAAATGCGTGAGCGGCACGGACCGCGTCGCCGAGGCCGCGAAGAAGAAGCTCAAGGGCTTCACGCACGTCATCAACGTCCAGGGCGACGAGCCCCTCATCGATCCCGCCATCATCGCGAAGCTCGCCAAGGCCATGTCCACCGCGCGCGACATCGCCATGATCACCTCCGCGAACACCTTCGAGCGCGCCGACGACGTCGCGAACCCGAACGCCGTCAAAGTCGTCACCGACCGCCGCGGCGACGCCCTCTATTTTTCCCGCTCCGCGATTCCCTTCGCGCGCAACGTCGTCCCCGGCCTGCGCTACCTCCGCCACCAGGGCATCTACGGCTACACGCTGAAGCTCCTCTTCCAGTTCGTGAAGTGGAAGCCCTCGCTGCTCGAGCGCTCCGAATCCCTCGAGCAGCTCCGCGCCCTCGAGAACGGCGTGAAAATCCGCGTCATCCCCGTGAAACACCTCAGCGTCGGCGTGGACACTCCCGCGGACGCCGAGGCCGTCGCACCCCTTTTGGTCCAACTGCTCAAGAAATAGCGCACTCATTTCCATGAAATACATCTTCGTCACCGGCGGCGTCGTCAGTTCACTCGGCAAGGGCATCGCGGCCGCATCGCTCGGCACGCTGCTCGAACGCCGCGGCCTGAAAGTCACCCTGCAAAAGCTCGACCCCTACCTCAACGTGGACCCCGGCACCATGAACCCCTTCGAGCACGGCGAGGTTTACGTCCTCGACGACGGCGCGGAGACCGACCTCGACCTCGGCCACTACGAGCGCTTCACGAACAGCGTCCTCTCCCGATCCAGCAATTCCACCAGCGGGCAAATCTACGAGACCGTTCTCAGGAAGGAGCGCGCCGGCGAATTCCTCGGCAAGACCGTCCAGGTCGTCCCGCACATCACCGACGAAATCAAATCCCGCATCCGCACGCTCGCCGAGCAGCAGCCGTGCGACGTCCTCATCACCGAAATCGGCGGCACCGTCGGCGACATCGAGGGCCTGCCTTTCCTCGAGGCCATCCGCCAGCTCCAGTTCGAGGTCGGCGAGGAGAACTGCATGATCATGCACGTCACCCTCGTCCCCTTCATCAAGGCCGCGGGCGAACTCAAGACCAAGCCCTCGCAGCAGAGCGTCGCGAAGCTCCGCGAAATCGGCCTCCATCCCGATGTCCTCATCGCCCGCACCGAGCACAAGCTCGACGACGACATCCGCCGCAAGCTCTCCACCTTCTGCAACGTCCCCTTCAACGCCGTCATCGAGGGCCTCGACGTTCCGAACAGCATCTACGAGTGCCCGCTTTACCTGCAGAAGGAGAAGCTCGACGACATCGTCTGCGCCCGCCTCGGCCTCGACGTCCCCGCCGCCAACATGACCGAGTGGGAGCGCTTCGTGAAACGCCTCATCAACCCCAAGAAGCGCGTCCGCATCGCCATCGTCGGCAAATACGTGGACCACAAGGACGCCTACAAGAGCATCGACGAATCCATCAGCCACGCCGCCGCCTCGCTCGACTGCGGCGCCGAAGTCGTCGAAGTGGACGCCGAACTCCTCGAAACCGAAGACCCCGCCAAGCATCTCGCCAACTACGCCGGCATCCTCGTCCCCGGCGGCTTCGGCGAGCGCGGCATCGAGGGCAAAATCGCCGCCGCCGCATACGCCCGCGCGCACAACGTCCCCTACCTCGGCCTCTGCCTCGGCATGCAGATCGCCACCATCGAGTTCGCCCGCAACGCCATCGGCCTTGCCAGGGCCAACAGCACCGAGTTCGACGCCAAGTCCCCGCACCCCGTCATCGACCTTCTCCCCGAGCAGAAAAAAGTGAAGGGCAAGGGCGCCAACATGCGCCTCGGCACCTGGCCCATGCACCTCAAGGCCGGCACCCGCGGCCACGCCCTCTACGGCGCCACCGAGATCCGCGAGCGCCACCGCCACCGCTACGAATTCAACCAGGCCTACCGCGAGCAGATGGAGGCCGCCGGCTTCATCATCGCCGGCACCTCGCCCGATGGAAAACTCGTCGAGCTCATCGAACTCCGCGACCACCCGTGGTTCCTCGCCTGCCAGTATCACCCCGAGTTCAAGAGCAAGCCCACGCAGCCCCACCCGCTCTTCAAGGGCTTCATCGCCGCCTGCCTCGCCCACGAGCAGTAGGCAGGCATCGCTTTTTCCGGGGCAAAAATATCTTTGCGCGGGTGGTTAAGGTCTTCGGAGGGCGTGAGAGCGCCCTTGGCTGGGGCGGAAGCGTCTTTTGTGCGGTAGTAGGCGTCTTTTCAGGCGTGTCCGGCGGCTCCTCGCCAGGTGTCCGACGCCTTTTTTGAGGCGTCCGACGGCTGTGCGTGGGGTGTCCGACGGCTTTTTGGGGTGTGTCCGACGTCCGTGGAGTGGTGTCCGGCGGCTTTGGGGGTGTGTCCGACGGTCGGACGCACTTGTGGAGGCGTCGGACGCATGCGAAAAGGCGTCGGACACCTGGCGAGGAGACGCCGGACGCTGCTGAAAAGGCGTCGGACGCCGGCCGTGGAGACGCCGGACGACTCGCCAGAGCCGATGACGTGGCTGGAAAAGCCGCGGCCGCCCATGCGGAAGCCGCTGCCGGTGGCGACAAACCCACTTACGGCCTCGCGAAAGCCGCCTATGGCGCGGCGGAAGCCGTCCGTGCCCGTGACGGAGACGCGTTCATTTTCGCCAGAGGCGCGGGTGCCTCGGCGGAAGCCGGCGGATGGCGCAGCGCGAGCGCGCCTTGGCTACGCGACGGGATCGCCGGCGGCGATGCGGCCGCGGAAGAATTCGATGGTCTTCACGATGCCTTCCTCGAAGGGGACGCGGGGTTCCCAGCCGAGGAGTTTCTTGGCGAGGGTGATGTCGGGGCGGCGGACCTTGGGGTCGTCCACGGGGAGGGGCTTGTAGTCGAGCTTTGCGGTGGTGCCGGTGAATTTGATGATGTGCTCGCCGAATTCCTTGATGGTCATCTCGCGCGGGTTGCCGATGTTCACGGGCTCGTGGTAGTCGGATTGCGAGAGCTTGAAGATGCCGTCGATGAGGTCGGAGCAGTAGCAGAAGCTGCGGGTCTGCGAGCCGTCGCCGAAGACGGTGAGGGGTTTGTTCGTGAGGGCCTGGCCGATGAAGGCGGGGACGACGCGGCCGTCGCGGAGCCTCATGCGCGGGCCGTAGGTGTTGAAGATGCGGACGATGTGCGTGTTCACGCCGTGGAAGCGGTGGTAGGCCATGGTCATGGCTTCGGCGAAGCGCTTGGCCTCATCGTAGCAGCCGCGGGGGCCGACGGGGTTGACGTTGCCCCAGTAGCTTTCCTTCTGCGGATGTTCGAGGGGATCGCCGTAGCATTCGCTGGTGCTGGCGATGAGGTAGCCGGCGCCTTTGTGCTTGGCGAGGCCGAGGGTGTTGTGGGTGCCGAGCGAGCCGACTTTCAGCGTCTGGATGGGGAACTCGAGATAATCGACGGGCGAGGCGGGGCTGGCGAAGTGGAAGACGAAATCGACGTCGTCGGGGAGGAAGATGAAGTTCGAGACATCGTGCTTGATGAAGCGGAAGCGGTCGTTGCCGGCGAGGTGCTCGATGTTGTGGACGCCGCCGGTGATGAAGTTGTCGATGCCGATGACGCGGTGGCCTTCGGCGAGGAGGCGGTCGGTGAGATGCGAGCCGAGGAAACCTGCGGCACCGGTGACGACGGAGATGGGACTGCCCTGCGAGCGTGTGAACATGAGGGCGGGATGAAACGTGGGAACGGCAGGTGGGGCAAGGGCGGCGTCGTGAACTTTCCGTGGGGGAGCGGGGCGAATGCTTCCTTGGCAGCGGGCGCGGGCTGCGCAAGAGAAGCGGCGTGATGAAGCCGATGCATGCCCTCATTCCACTGATCGCGCTGCTGGCCGTGCGCTGCGCGGCGCAGGACGAGGATGCGCTGATTCGTGCGGATGTGCCGCTGGTGGGGAAGGCGTCGCCGCCGAGGCAGCCGCCGGGCGGGCCGGGCGGCGCGGAATACGCGCACCGGAACATCCGCGAGACGGTGCACGGGGAGGAGGGGAGGCAGTATTGGATCATCGAGCCGGCGCAGCCCGCGCCGAAGACGGCGCCGCTGGTGATTTTCATCCACGGGTGGAGCGCGATGACGCCGGGGACGTATCGCGGCTGGGTGAACCACCTCGCGAAGCGCGGGAACATCGTGGTGTATCCGCGCTACCAGGCGCGGCTGCTCTCGCCGGCGGCGGAGTTTTTTCCAAACACGGCGGCGGCGGTGCGCGATGCGCTCGCGGTGCTGGCGCAGCCGGGGCACGTGAAGCCGGACCTGTCGCGCGTGGCGCTGGTGGGGCATTCCGCGGGCGGCGTGCAGGCGGCGAACTACGCGGCGCGCTTCGCGGAGGAGAAGCTGCCGGCGCCGAAGGCGGCGATGATCGTGCAGCCGGGGCAGGGGGCGAACAACGGGATCAAGATCGTGCCGATGGAGGACTGCGGGAAGTTCCCCGCGGCGCTGAAGCTGATCGTGATGGTCGGCGACGCAGACGGCATCGTGGGCGAGGGGACGGCGCGCGCGATCTGGCGCGGGACGAAGCATGTGCGGGAGCGGGCGTTCGTGACGCTGCGGAGCGACGCCCGCGGCCGGCCGCCGCTGAAGGCGGATCACCTCTCGCCGATCAGCTGGAGCAAGCTCGCGTCCGATGCGCTGGACTGGCTGGGCTACTGGCGGACGTTCGACTCGCTGATGGATGCGGCATTTTCCGACAAGCCGCTGAAGGTGGACGCGGACATGGGCGCATGGAGCGACGGCACGCCGGTGGCGCCGATGAAGGTGGAGCGGTAGGGCGCTTCCGCCGGAAGCGCCCACTTTTCAAACCGCGCGCTGCTGCTGCTGCCGTCGAAGCCGGCGCTTTCGGCGAAAGCGCCCTACCAGTCGCAGAGCGACTCGACAAACGCGGCGGAGCCGTCGCGGAGCCAGCCGTCGAGCTGAGCCTGCTCCTTGAGCTGCTGGCCGCGGAGGCGCTGGACGACGAGGAACTTGCTGGTGATTTCCGGCAGCGCGGTGAGGTCGCCCCAGAGTTTTTCAAACTGCGCGACGGGGAAGACGTCCTCCTGGCCGTGGCCCCAGCGCTTCTTCACGTCCTTGAGCGTGATGTAGGTCGGCAGCTTCGCGGCGAGATTGCGCACGGCGGCGGTGATTTTCTGCTCGTTGCCGGTGGCAAGGATGTCGGCGCGCGTGAGGCCGAGCGCGGCGAGCAGTGCGTCGATGTCCACCCACGTCGTGAGCGTGTTGTAGTAGGTGAGGTGAAACTCGTCCTCCTCGCGCGGCATCGCGAGGCCCTCGACGAGGCGCACGCGGCCGTCCACTCGGGCAAGGCCGCCGCCG
The DNA here is from genome assembly GCA_044221185.1 of Chthoniobacteraceae bacterium. GTDB lineage: Bacteria > Verrucomicrobiota > Verrucomicrobiia > Chthoniobacterales > Chthoniobacteraceae > SXWH01. The sequence continues at coordinate 136,992 of JBGAPP010000004.1, forward strand.
CGATCCTCGAGTCGGCGCGTGATGACCTCGAAGCTGAGCGTCGCGCCGCTCGCGAGGTGCTGGCCGAGCAGCGACGGGTCGAGGTTTGCGCCGGCGGTGTCGATGTTGTGCAGCATCAGCGTCTTCAACTGTGGGCGCTCGCGCAGCATCGCGGCGAGCGTGCCGTTGCGCAGGAGGTTCGGGATTTCGTAGAAATGCCCGATGGGGTGCATGCACTGGAGCGGGAGATTGTCGCGGTAATCGCCGGTCTCGCCTGCGCCCTCGGCCCAGCGGATGAGCGCGGCGCGCAGCGAGTCGCGGACTTTTTGCTGCTGCTCATCGAGCACCTGCTGCGGCATTTCCTCCCACGCGAAACGCAGGTCGCGCGCAGCGGGAATCATGCGCAGGCCGACGCTGCGTCCGCGGCTGAGATGCAGCGGGCCCTCGTAGCCGTAGTTGCGGTGCGCGGCGAGAATGGCGGCGATGGGCTCGTGGGTGAGGTAGCTCGTGGTGACGACGTGCGGCACACTGTGGTTTGCGAGCAGCGAGATGCGGCGCGACTTCGCGAGGTGCGTCTCGAGGAACGTGCGGTGACGCCCGGCGAGCTTGCAGAAGGGATGCAGCGACTTCACGACACCCGCGCCCTGCGTCCAGCGGCTCGCTGCGCCGGCGGCGAGCGTGACGACGGCGGCCTCGCCTTTGCGCAGCGCATCGAGGCCGCGCTCGTATGCGCTGCCGGATTTTCCGTTGAGGCTCTGGCAATCGGTGACGTCGCTTGGCGTCACGTCTTCGATGACGGCGTTCGCGGGCAGGCGGTTTTGCGCGAGGCCGATGCGGCCGGCTTTCAGATCTGCGCGGATTTGCTCATGCGCCTCGCGGTCGAAGCCATTTTCCCCGAGCAACGTGTCGATGCTCTGACCGCCACTGCGTTCCTCGGTGGTGCGCGGGATGAGCGAGTGGAAAAGCTCCTGCACCATGTCGCGCAGTTCGGGCTGCGTGCGGCAGGCGTTGGCGAAGCTGTCGAGTTCCACGCGGCGTGGATGCGAGAGCGTCTTCGGGTCCTGACGCAGCAGCTTCGGCGCGAGCAGGAGGTAGTAGCCCTTCGGCATCAGCGGCGCGTGGGTGCCGCCGTCGAGCAGGTCGGCGAAGGTGCCGTGCTCGTTGATTTTGAAATCATACACGACCGGCTCCATCGCGAACGGCAGCGACGCGCTCAGCTCCTTCTTCGTCGCGCTCATGATGGCCTTCATTCGGAGCTGCGCCTCGGCCTTGCGGTGCGGCGCGAAGATGAAGCCCATGCCGCCGCCGCTCATTCCGCCGAGCATCCAGAAGCCCCAGAAATCCGCGCCGAACTCCGCGCGCGCAGCCTCGATGAGCCGCTCGGTGTAGTAGGTCGAGGCCCACGGGATGATGGCCTGGATGGGGCCGGAGAAATTTTGCGTCGTGATTTCGCCGACGCGCCTGATGTCGCCTTTGCGCAGCGCGTCGAGGATTTGGTCGAGAAAGCTGAGCGCCTCCTGCCGACCGACCCACGCGGGGCCGCTGCGCAGGAGGTATTTCTCGGTCACCATTTCCAAAATGGGGCCGACGTTTTGCGCCATGCCGCCATGGACGACGACGAGCGAATCCTGCAGCGCCTGCCGTGCGCTGTCGGGGATTTCGTCGCGCGTGAAGACGCGGTGTTGCGGCATGAGGCGTCCGCGCGAGATGCCGTGCTCGGGATCGGCATTCGTCGCGGCGACGCCTTCGATCAATTTGATGCCCGGCCACACGCCGCCGCTGTCCTGCCAGCCGCCGCCGCTGCCGCCGATCCATTCGCCGAGCAGCGCGCGTGCGAGCACGAGACGGCGCTCGCTTTCGCGCAGCGGGCCGGTGAGCGATTCGGCCTGGCCGGTCGCACGCATGAGCACGGAGATGAGTGCGGCAAGCAGGTTTGTGGACACCGCGAGGCGCGAGCCTTTCGGGATGTCGTTGACGCTGGAGACGAGTTCGAGCCCGCGGCCGGGGCCGAGCATCTGCGCGAGCAAATCACCGAGCGACTGTCCGCTGCCCTCGATGCCCGGCGCCACGACGCCGCTCGCGATGACGGCGGCTTTCAGCAGGCCGAGATAGTCTTTGGCAAAGTCGAAGGCTTCTGCGAGCGACGCGATGTCCGCGCTCGCGCCGAGGTCCACGCTCACGAGGCGCAGCACGGGCTCGTCAATCACGCGCAGCCACGCGCTCACGGGCGGCTTCGTCTCCGTGTCGCGGCCGTGCACGCCGAGGTCCACGGAGATGTTCAGCACGCGCGCGCCCTCGGGGTAGTCCATGCCGAGGAAGAAGATATCGCTCCACGCCGAGTGCGTGAGATCCATGCGCACGGGCGTCTGCTCGCGCAGAATCGGATGCGCGCCGGCGGCGTTTGTGCGGAGCAGCTCGGGGCGAATGCGAAGCGGCTGATCTTTCGGATGGCCCATGCGGAACATCCACTGGTTCCCGCGCACGGTGCGCACGCTGCGGCGCACTTGGTCCGCTAGCGTCTGAAATGCGAGTCGGTGATACGAAGCCGCGAGCGCGGATGAGAGTCCGTCGGACGGCCCGCCGGATTTTTGCTCGGCTTGGAAAAGCTCGATCGCATCCTCGAAGCGCCGCTCAAGCAAATGCTCGTAGCCGTGGAAAGGAATCGTGCCGCCGTGCTTCAGCTCCGAGCGCGTGGGCAGATGGAAGCGGTGGATCGCCGCGAGGAAAAACAGCGCGCGCACGCGCTCGTAAAGATTGCGCGAGTCGCGGCGGAATGCGTCGAGCGCGTCGCACTCGGAGAGCAGCTCGGCGAAGGTGAGCTTCGAGCAGACTTCGTCGAGCGAGCGGTTGCGCACCGCGGCGTCGGGCGAAGTGATGAGGGAAACCAGCGAGGTTTTTCCGGAGGACATGGCTTACTTCGCGGGCTGGCTGCTGGTGGCGAGGAGCTCGACGATGCCGCGCAGCACCTCGTCGCGGTCGCAGCCTTCGAGCGCGAGGGCGAGCTGCGAGGTGAGCAGGCCGTATTTCACGCCGAAGTCGTAGCGGCGTCCGGCGAGCTCGACAGCGAGGTAGCGCTCGTGCTCGGCGACTTGCGCGAGCGCAGCGCGGAGATGGACGCTCTGTTCGCGGCCAGCGGCGCCTTTCAAAAGCTCCGCGAGGAAACGCTGTGTGCCTGGCGTGAGGACATGCATGCCGAAAAAGCAGAGGTAGTAACCCGCGCGCAGGCCGGGGACGTTGATGAGCTGCTCGGCCTCGGTCGGCGTGGGTTTTTCGAGGACCGTGTCCACTTGGTAGAGGTGGCGCGCGGCGTCCACGAGCTTGCCGCCAACGGCACCGTAGAAGGGCAGCTTGCTCTCGTGCGTGCTCTGCACGGCGGAGACGGCGCAATTTTCCGCGCGCGCGATGGCGACGAGCTGCTCGGCGCAGCCCTGGCCGGTGTGAGAAAGATAGAGGTGATCCCCGACGAGCAGCAGGAATGCATCGTCGCCCGTGAACTTTGCCGCGCTCGCCACCGCGTGCGCGTAGCCGAGCGGCTGGACCTGCTCGATGAATGTGAGCCGTGGCGCGTGCCGCCCCGCCGCCGCGCGGAATGCAGACTCCTCTCCAGGAGAAATCACGATGGCGATTTGCTCGATGCCCGCGCGCAGCACTTCCTCGATGATGATCGCGAGCGCGCTTTTCGTGACGCCATCGCGGTCAACGAGGGTCTGGAGGGGGAGGGCATGCTGGGCTCTGCCAGCTGCGGTGATGACGGCTTTTCTGAGGTCCATGTGTCCGCTCAGAGTGATGCAGGCGGTCCTGTTTGGTCAAACTCATGCCTTTTCGGTGCCGGGAATCCACCGACGCAAACGGGAGTCAGGCGTAAATTTTGGCGGCGTTTGGTGCGGTGGGAAAAAATTTTGGCACTCGCATGAATTTTTTCCGGGTGAGCGCGTCAGATGCCCGCGCGTTTTGGAAAAATGCGCTCTGAAATCAGCGCAACTCACAGCCACCAGCCGCCAGTTCATCGAAATGACAACCCGCCACATTCTATCCGCAGCCATCGGCGTCGCCACGGCGCTGCAATTCACCCCGTCCGCACATGCCGCATTGCAATACACGATCTATGACATCGGCGCGGTTGGCGGGAATTACAGCTACGGCTACGGAATCAACAACGCTGGAACGGTCACGGGCGAGGCGACGAGCACCGGCAACGTGTCGAGCAACCTGTTCACATATTCTGGGGCGACGACGAATTCCGCGGGGACCATTCAGAATCTGGGATTGTTTGGCGGCGGCGTGCTCACGCAGGGCTTCGGCATCAACAGTTCCGGCCAAATCGCCGGAGCCTATTACGACGATCTCGGCTACACGATCCAGCGGGCCTTTGTGAACACAGGTGGCACCTTTCTCGATATTGGGACGCTGGGTGGGGACTACACGTCTGCCAATGCGATCAACGACAGCGGTCAGGTCGCCGGGACCGGCTACATTTCGCTGAGCACCTACCGAGCATTCCGCTACTCGGGCGGAACCATGACGGCCTTGGGGACTTTGGGCGGCACCCAGAGTTCCGGCTCGGGGATCAATGCCGCGGGAGACGTGGTGGGCTCCTCCACGCTCTCCAACGGAGCGAGCCGCGCATTCATTTACACGACTGGCAGTGGAATGGTGGGGCTGGGCACGCTCGGGGGGAGCGACAGTTCCGGAGCTGGAATCAATGACTTGGGCCAAGTCACCGGCAATTCCAGCACGGGCCTTGGGGGGAACCATGCCTTTCTCTACACTGGCGGCCCGTTGCAGGACTTGGGCACGCTGGGTGGAAACAGCAGCTACGGCGTTGACATCAACAACAACAGTCAGGTGGTCGGCTATTCGGACACGTTGAGCGGAACGCGTGCGTTCCTCTTCGACAGCGGCACGATGTATGACCTGAACAACTTGGTGACGAATCTCTCGGGCACGGGCTTCGATTTTCTGGATGCCGCGCTTGCCATCAACGACAACGGGTGGGTGACCGGTTACGGGACGACGCTCGGCGGCGAAACCCATGCGTTCCTCGCGGTCGTCGTTCCAGTGCCTGAGCCGGCGTCGGGTATCGTTGGATTGGCTTGTCTCGGCGCAATTGTGGTTCGTCGGCGTCGGCGATCGTAGATCGCTACCGGGATCTTGGAGGAGAGAACGACCCCTGCACTGCGGAATCGGTTTCCCGCCCGCGGGCGGATGGAGGCGGCGAGCGCCGCCGCGGAAAACAGAGCCTCCACAAACTCGTCTGTGCAATCCGCACTTGCGCATGGCGAGGAGATGCGGGTAAACGCTTCACGCCGTGCTTCAGGGATACACTTCAGGGTCTAAATTTTACGATGAAATGATGGGCGCGGACGGGAAAATCCGTCCGCACTATTCGAAGTTTGAACGCCTTCTCCGCGACATGCCAGTCGAGGATTTTGAGCGGAAGCGCCATGCGGCGGATCTTGCGTTTCTGCGGCAGGGCATCACGTTCAACGTCTATGGCGACTCGGCGGGGGCGGAGAAAATTTTCCCGTTCGACCTGCTGCCGCGCATCATCCCGGCGAAGGAATGGGAGCGCATCGAGGCGGGGCTCGTGCAGCGCATCACGGCGCTGAATCTCTTCCTGCACGACATCTACCACGAGCAGAACATCCTCAAGGACGGCACCATCCCGCCGTTCTACGTGCTCTCGGGAAAACATTTCCGGCGCGAATTCGCGGGCTTCAACGTGCCGAAGGACATCTACATCCACATCTGCGGCACCGATCTCATCCGCGATGCGCAGGGAAATTACCTTGTGCTCGAGGACAACGGCCGTTGTCCGAGCGGCGTGAGTTACGTGCTCGAAAACCGCGGCGCGATGAAGCGCACGTTCCCCGGGATGTTCGAGCAGATCGGCGTGCGGCCGGTGGAGCACTATCCGCAGGAGCTTTTGAAAATGCTCCAATACACCGCGCCCGCGGGTGTCGCAGAGCCGACGGTCGTGCTGCTCACACCGGGCGCCTACAACAGCGCCTACTTCGAGCACACGTATCTCGCGCGGCAGATGGGCATCGAGATCGTGGAAGGGCGCGACCTCGTGGTGCGCGACGCGCGCGTCTTCATGCGCACGACGAAGGGCCTCCAGCCCGTGCATGTCATCTACCGTCGCATAGACGACGACTTCATCGATCCGACTGTCTTCCGCCGCGACAGCGTGCTCGGCGTGCCGGGGCTCATCCACGCGTATCGCTCGGGCAATGTCTCGCTCGCAAACTCCGTCGGCACCGGCATCGCGGACGACAAGGTGATGTATTACTTCGTGCCGCGGATGATCAAATATTACCTCGATCAGGATCCGATCCTGCCGAATGTGCCGACCTATCTCGCTAGCGAGGAGGCGGACTTCAAATACATCATGGAGCACCTCGGCGAACTCGTTGTGAAGGCCGCGAATGAATCCGGCGGCTACGGGATGCTCATGGGCCCGAAGGCATCGAAGGAGGAGATCGAGAAATTCCGCGAACTGATCCAAGCCGACCCGCGCAACTACATCGCACAGCCGATGATTTCACTCAGCACGCACCCGACGCGGCAGGACGACGGCACATTCGAGGGCCGCCACATAGACCTGCGGCCGTATGCGCTTTACGGCGAGAAAGTGGTCATCGTCCCCGGCGGCCTCACACGCGTGGCGCTGAAGAAAGGTTCGCTCGTGGTGAACTCCTCGCAGGGAGGCGGGAGCAAGGACACGTGGGTTCTTTATGGAGACGAGTAAGGAGGAAAAATCATGCTGAGTCGCGTCGCCAACTGCCTCTACTGGATGTCCCGCTACATCGAGCGCGCCGAGAACATCGCGCGCATCGTGGACGTGAACCTGCAGCTCCTGCTCGACATGCGGGATCTGAATGAAAAGCGCATCGCCAACCACTGGCTGCCCATCGTGCAGGCCACCGGCGACGAGGCGCAGTTCATGGAACTGCACGGGAAAGTCACGGTGCAGAACGTCACCGAGTTCCTCGTTTTTCAGGCGGAGAATCCAAACTCGATTTTCTCCGCCATCTGTCAGGCGCGTGAGAATGCGCGCATGGTGCGCGACCAGATCACCGTCGAGCTGTGGGAAGAGCTGAACCGCCTGTATTGGTTCATCCGCACACCCGAGGCGCGGCAGGTGTGGAAGGAAAGCCCCGCGGATTTTTTCCAGCGCGTGAAAGCAGCCTCGCTGCACATCACCGGCCTCACGGATGCGACGCTCATCCACAACGAGGGCTGGTGGTTCGCGCAGGCGGGCAAGTTCATCGAGCGCGCGGACAAGACTTCGCGCATTCTCGACTTGCGCTACCAGTCGCTGCCCGAACACGGCCAGCCGAAGGGCATCTCGCAGGAGGAGACGCTCGAGTGGACGGCGATTCTCCGCTCGTGCAGCGCGCGCGATGCCTACCGCTCCGAGCACGGTGCCGATGTCAATCCGGTGCGCATCGCGGAGTTCCTGCTGCTCAGCGAGGAGTTCCCACGCTCCGTCGAGTTCTGCGTCGTCGAGCTGAACCGCGCGCTGCGGCACATCTCCGGCGTCGCGGAAGGAAAATTCTGCAATGACGCCGAGAAGCTCGCGGGCCGGCTAGTCTCGGAGCTGCAGTTCGGCTCGATCGAAGAAATCTTCGAGCGCGGCCTGCACGGTTACATTGATGAGTTGCAGGCCAAGCTGAATGCGATCGGCGCCTCACTTTTCAACGCCTACATCTTCCAGCCGTTCACGAATCTCGAAGACGAGATCATCGTGCAGCAGGAAATGCAGCAGCAGCAGTAACCACGCACGGCCGCGCGCCGGCGGCAGGGCATCTTAGGGAAACATCATGGCCATCCACGTCGCACTCCATCACCGCACGCACTACACCTACGACAGGCCCGCAGGTCACGGGGCGCATGTCGTGCGGCTCAGGCCCGCGCCGCATTGCCGGACGAAAATCCTGAGCTACTCGCAGAAGATCACCGGCGGCGAGCACTTCATCAACTGGCAGCAGGATCCGTTTTCCAACTGGAACGCGCGGCTCGTTTTCCCGGAGAAAATGCGCGAGCTGTGCGTGGAGGTGGACCTCGTCGCGGAGATGTCGGTGCTGAACCCGTTCGATTTTTTCATCGAGGAATCGGCGACGCATTTTCCGTTCACGTATGACGCGACGCTGAAGAAGGACCTCACGCCGTTTCTCGCGCCGTGTGCGGCGACACCGAAATTCGCCGCGTATCTCGCGGCGCTGAAACGCGACATTCTCGGGCATCCCGAGGTTCTGCCGCACGCGACGACGTCGGCGGCGTTGCACCGCACGGATGTGCACAGCGAGGGCGGGCACATCGCCGTGCCGGCTCCCGGGCAGGCGCAGGACGGTGCGCAGAAATCCGGCGGCGCGGCGAAGGAGCCGCTGCGGACGATCGATTTCCTCGTCGCGCTGAACCGGCGGCTGCAGGGCGACATCAAGTATCTCATCCGCCTCGAACCCGGCGTGCAGTCACCGGAGGAGACGCTCACGAAGCTCAGCGGTTCGTGCCGCGACTCGGGCTGGCTGCTCGTGCAGTTGCTGCGGCACTTCGGTTTGGCGGCGCGGTTTGTGAGCGGCTACCTCATCCAGCTCACGGCCGACGTGAAGGCGCTCGACGGACCGAGCGGGACGGAGGTGGATTTCACCGACCTGCACGCGTGGTGCGAAGTGTATCTGCCGGGCGCAGGTTGGATTGGTTTTGATCCGACGAGCGGTCTGCTCGCGGGCGAAGGGCACATTCCGCTGAGCTGCACGCCGGAGCCGAGCACGGCTGCGCCGGTGAGCGGGGCCATCGACGAGTGCGTATCGAAGCTGCACCACGAGATGAAGGTCACGCGCATCTATGAGTCGCCGCGCGTGACGAAGCCCTACACCGACGAGCAGTGGGCCGAGATCGAGAAGCTCGGCCACGCGATTGACGCCGACCTGAACAAGAACGACGTGCGGCTCACGATGGGCGGCGAGCCGACGTTCATCTCGATCGATGATCCGGACGGCCCCGAGTGGAATTTCACTGCTGTGTCGCACAGGAAGCGCGTGCTTTCCGGCGAACTGATCAAACGGCTGCGCGGAAAATTCGCGCCGGGTGCGCTGCTGCATTACGGGCAGGGCAAGTGGTATCCCGGCGAGCAGCTCCCGCGCTGGGCGCTCGGCTGCTACTGGCGCAAGGACGGCGTGCCGGTGTGGAAGGATGACTCGCTCATCGCCGATGAATCGAAGGATTACGGCCACAGCGCGCGCGACGCGCAGGCGCTGCTCGACCGCATTGCACGCGTCATCGGCGCGGATCCGAAATACATGCTGCCCGGCCACGAGGACGCATTCTATTACATGTGGAAGGAGCGGCGGCTGCCGTCGAACGTCACGCCGGAGAAATCGAATCTGAAGGACAAGCTCGAGCGCGACCGCATCGCGCGCCTTTTTCAACAGGGCCTCGGCGAAGTCGTCGGCTACACGCTGCCGATCAAGCGCTGCATGTATGGCAATCAGCCCGGCTGGATGTCGGGCGCGTGGTTCCTGCGCGACGACGACACGCTGTGGCTCATCCCCGGCGATTCCGCGATGGGACTGCGCCTGCCGCTCGACTCGGTCCCGTGGGTCGCGGAAAAGGAATACCCGTGGATGTGGCAGCAGGATCCGACGCAGAAATTTTCCGAGCTGCCGAGGGAGTTTCCGTATCGCGTGCGGCCTGAGACGACGGGGCAGCGCTTCATCCGTCGTGGCGGCGGCACTCCGATCCCCGCGGGCTACGGGCCGGGACAGCGCGCGCAGCAACTCGGAGAAATCGAGGAGGAGATCGAAATCCCACCTTTGCCACCGGACTACGATCCAAACCGCCGCCCGGTGCAGGGCGAGAGCGCGCCGTGGATCGTGCGCACCGCGCTGTGCGTCGAGCCGCGCGACGGAAGGCTGCACGTCTTCATGCCGCCGGTCGCGACGACGGAGGACTATCTCGATCTCGTCGCCGGCGTGGAGACGGCAGTCACGGAACTCGGCCTACCGGTGATCATCGAGGGTGAGACGCCGCCGCGCGATCCGCGGATCAACGTGCTGAAGGTCACGCCCGACCCCGGCGTCATCGAGGTGAACCTGCACCCGAGCAAGTCGTGGGACGAACTCGTGGAGCGCACGACCGTGCTCTATGAGGAGGCGCGGCAGACGCGGCTCGGCACGGAAAAGTTCATGGTGGACGGCCGCCACACCGGCACCGGCGGCGGCAACCACATCCTCATCGGCGCGGAGACGCCGGTGGATTCGCCCGTGCTGCGACGGCCTGATCTTCTGCGCTCGCTCATCGGATACTGGCAAAATCATCCGTCGCTGAGCTGGCTCTTCAGCGGTCTTTTTCTAGGCCCAACTTCGCAGGCGCCGCGTGTGGACGAGGCGCGCAATGATTCGCTCTATGAACTGGAGGTCGCGTTCAAGGAGCTCGATCGGCAGCTCGGAATCGCCGACGGACGCAGCGTGCCGCCTTGGCTGTGCGACCGCCTGTTCCGCAACCTGCTCATTGATTCCAGCGGCAACGCGCACCGCGCGGAATTCAGCATCGACAAGCTCTACTCGCCCGAGGGCAGCGCAGGGCGGCTCGGCCTCGTCGAGATGCGCGCGTTTGAAATGCCGCCGCACGCGCGCATGAGCCTCGCGCAGCATCTTCTGTTGCGCGGCCTCGTCGCGAAATTCTGGCGCGAGCCCTACGAAAGCGATCTCGTGCGCTGGGGCACGGACATCCACGACCGCTGGATGCTGCCACACTTCTGCGAGTCGGATTTCAAGGACGTCGTTCGTGATCTGCGCGAGTCGGGCTATCCGTTCGAGTTCGACTGGTTCGCGCCGCATTTCGAGTTCCGCTTCCCGCGCATCGGCGATTTTTCGCAGCGCGATGTGCATGTCGAACTGCGCACCGCGCTCGAACCGTGGCATGTGCTCGGCGAGGAAGGTGCGGCGGGCGGCACCGTGCGTTACGTGGACAGCTCTCTCGAGCGACTGCAAGTGAAAGCGCGCGGGCTCATCGGCGACCGCTTCGCGCTCACGGTGAATGGCAAGCGCGTGCCGCTGCACCCGACGGGCGTGAACGGCGAGGGCGTCGCGGGCGTGCGCTACCGCGCGTGGCAGCCGCCGGAATGCCTGCAGCCGACCATCGGCGTGCATGCGCCGCTCGTGTTCGATCTCCACGACTCCTGGAACAAGCGCAGCCTCGGCGGGTGCAGCTATCACGTTGCGCATCCGGGCGGGCGCAGCTACGACACATTCCCCGTGAACAGCTACGAAGCCGAGAGCCGCCGACTTGCCCGCTTTTTCACGCACGGTCATTTGCAGGGGCGCTTCGTGCCGCCGGACGTGCAGCCGTCGGGCGACTTCCCGTTCACGCTCGATCTGCGCCATGCCTGACAGCGCACCGGCGGACACGATGAGCGACGCGAGGTCACGCAGCGGAAGCCAGCGCAAGGACGGCCTGTTCGCCGGCTACGCGCACACCGCCGGAGTGTTCGACGAAATGCGCGCGCCCGACGGCTCGCTGCGACCGCATTTCCAGACGCTGCTCTCGGAACTCGACACGCTCGGCATCGAGGAAATCCGCCGCCGCCGCGACGCGTGCGAGCATATCATCCACGAGCAGGGCATCACCTACACGGTGTATGGCGATTCGCGCGGCACGGAGCGGCCGTGGCAGCTCGACCCGGTGCCGCTCGTCATCTCGCAGGACGAATGGCGCGGCGTGGAGAGGGCGCTCATCCAGCGCGCGACGCTCGTGGACCGCATTCTCGCCGACTGCTACGGGAAGCAGGATCTCATCCGCACCGCGTGGCTCCCGCCGGCGCTCGTCTTCGCGCAGCCGGATTTTCTGCGGCCCGTCCATGGGCTGCGGCCGCCGGAGGAAAGGTTCCTGCACTTCTACGCGGCGGATCTCGCGCGTTCGCCGGACGGGCGGTGGTGGGTGATTTCCGACCGCACGCAGATTCCCACCGGCGCGGGCTACGCGCTCGCGAACCGGCTCGTGACGTCGCGCATTTTCCCCGAGGCATTCCGGAGCTGCCGCGTGCAGCGCCTTGCCGGATTTTTCCGAGAAATGCAGGAGTCTCTCGCGGCGCTGGCGTCGCGGCGGACGGACAATCCACGGGTGGTCGTGCTCACGCCCGGCGCGTTCAACGAGACGTATTTCGAGCAGACCTACCTCGCGCGCTACCTCGGCTACACGCTCGTCGAGGGGCAGGATCTCACGGTGCGCGACGACCGCGTCTTTCTGAAAACCATCGGCGGCCTCGAGCCCGTGGATGTGATTCTCCGACGCGTGGACGACGACTGGTGCGACCCGCTGGAGCTGCGCAACGACTCCATGCTTGGCGTTCCGGGCCTCATCGAGGCCGCGCGGGCGGGCAACGTCGCCATCGCGAACGCACTCGGCAGCGGCCTGCTCCAGAGCCCGGCGTTCAAATCATTCCTGCCCGGCCTCTGCCGCCATGTGCTCGGCGAGGAACTGCTCATGCCGTCGGTCGCGACGTGGTGGTGCGGGCAGCAGAGCGCGGAGAATTACGTGCTCTCGCATCTCGACGAGCTGAACGTGAAGCCCGCATTCCGCTCGCAGCAGCACCAGCCCTCCGAGGTGCTGTCGAACGACGAACTGCGCGCGCGCATCCGCTTCCAGCCGCACCTGTGGTGCGCGCAGGAGAAGGTGGAGCTTTCCACCGCGCCGTCGTGGGACCGCAGCGGGCTCGTGGCAAAGCGCGCGGTCGTCCGGGCCTATCTCGTCGCGACGGCCGACGGCTACAAGGTGATGCCCGGCGGCCTCGCGCGCACGGCGCTCGGCGGCGATGCGCGGCTCATCTCGATGCAGCACGGCGGCGCGAGCAAGGACACGTGGGTGCTGAGCGACAAGCCCGTCGAGGAATTCACGCTGCTGCAGGGCGGGGGACGCAGCGTCGAGCTGCGGCGCGTGGGCAACAACCTGCCCTCGCGGCTCGCGGACAATTTCTGCTGGCTCGGCCGCTACGCCGAGCGGCTCGACGCCACCGCGCGCCTGCTGCGCAGCACGCTGAACCGCTTCAACCCCGAGCGCAGCGGCGGGCGCATGCCGCACATCACGCCGTTCCTGCAGACGCTCGAGCGGCAGGGCCAGCTCACCGCCAACCATGCGGAGTTTGCAAAGAACGCGGAGGCGCTGGAGGCGGAGCTTCTCGCCGCGATATTCGACCCGAACCGCGCCGACAGCCTGCGGCAGCTCGCCGACCGCGTGCAGCGCATCGCGATGGCGGTGCGCGACCGCACCTCGAACGACGTGTGGCGCGTGCTGAGCCAGTTCGAGGAATGCCTCGTGGTCGAGAGCAACGGACGCCCGCTCCTCGCCGCGGACGCCATTCCCGTGCTGAACCGCCTGCTGCAGCTCATCGCCTCCTTCTACGGGCTCGCGCGGGAAAACATGACGCGCGCGCAGGGCTGGCGCTTCATCGACATCGGCCAGCGCATCGAGCGCTCCGTGTGCCTCTGCGCGCTCCTCGGCTGCGCGCTGCGCTCGCCGCAGGCCGACGACCCGAGCGTGCTCGAGGCCGTGCTCGAATACGCCGACAGCACGCTCACCTACCGCTCGCGCTACTCGCTCGTGCCGAACATCGCCGCGGTGTATGACCTCGTCATCCTCGACGGCACGAACCCGCGCTCGCTGCTCTTCCAACTGCTCCAGCTCGAGAAGCATTTCGACCGGCTGCCGCAGGAGCACCGCAGCGCGCTGCCGAGTGCGGGCCAGCGCCTGCTCATCGGCACGGTGGCGCGTGTCCGGCTGCTCGACCCGCGCGAGCTTTTCCATGCAAAGGGACCGTGGCACGACGGCGACACGGGCCGCGTCATCCGCGAGGTCGAGGCGGCGCTGCCGCGTCTCTCGGATGCGATTGCCGTGAACTACTTCGCGCACTCCGCGATTTCCCGCACCGGAGCCTGAAGGCGATGGACTACCGCATCACGCACCGCACCACCTACGACTACAGCGAGGCTGTCACCGTCTCGCACCACGCCGCGCGGCTCGTGCCGATGCCGGGCGCGACGCAGCAGGTGATGCGGACGTCGCTGGTCATCGCACCGGCGCCCGCGGTGCGGAAGGAGAGCCGCGACTATTTCGGCAACGCCGTCTGCTCGTTCGCCATCCAGGAAATCCACCGGCACTTCGAGGTCGTCGCGCGGAGCCATGTGAGCGTGAACATCCCCGCGACGCCCGTGCTCGCGCTCTCCGCCGCATGGGAGGAGGTCGTCGCCAGCTTCCGCGACCCGGTCTCGCCGGCGGATGTCGCGCCGTATGAATTCTGCATGGAGTCGCCATGCATCCGCCTGATGCCGGAGTATGCGGAATATGCGCGTGCGAGCTTCCCGCCGGGCACGCCGCTGCTCGTCGGCGTGCGGGATCTCATGCGGAGAATCTTCGGGGACTTCCGCTACGACAGCGTCGCCACGACGGTCGCGACGCCGATCGAGGAAGTGTGGGAGCGGCGGCGCGGCGTGTGCCAGGATTTCGCGCATGTCGCCATCTCCGCGCTGCGCTCGCTCGGGCTGCCCGCGCGCTACGTGAGCGGCTACCTGCGCACGCATCCCACCGAGGGGAAGCGGCGCCTCGTCGGCGCGGATGCGTCGCACGCGTGGTTCTCCGTGTATTGCCCCGTGAACGGCTGGGTGGACTTCGACCCCACGAACAGCATCCTGCCCGCGGACGAGCACATCACCGTCGCCATCGGCCGCGACTTCAGCGACGTGAGCCCGCTCAGCGGAATCCTCACCGGCGGCGGCGAGCACGTGGTGCGTGTGTCGGTGGATGTGGAGCCGCTCGCCTAGTCCGCCGCCGCGATGAAGCTCCAAGTCACGCACCGCACCCGCTACACCTACGCCTCGCCTGTCCGGGAGAGCTTCAACGAAGTCCGCCTGCGCCCCGTGACGAACGAGCACCAGACGTGCGACTCCTTCCTGCTGAAGGTGCTGCCCGCCGCGCGCCTCTCGCACTACACGGACTTCCACGCGAACATCATCCACTTCTTCGAGCTGCCCGCGCCGCACGCCACGCTGCTCGTGGAGAGCTTTGCCAAAGTGACGACGAAGCCGGTGGCGAAGGATCCCTCGGCGGCCCCCGTGCCGCTCGCGGACATCGCGAATGCCGTCCGCGGCGAGCGGTGCTTCGACTTCCTGCAGGAGAGCACCTACATCGAGAAGAGCCCCGAGGCATGGCGCCTCGCCCTCGACATCGCCGCCGGCCACGCGGACTCGTGGAGCGCCGCGCGCGCCATCATGGAGCACATCCACTCGCGCTTCACCTACACGCCGAACCTCACCTGCGTCCACACGCACATGCGCGACGTGCTCACGGACAACCGCGGCGTCTGCCAGGACTTCGCGCACGTGATGATCGGCCTCTGCCGCGCGCTGAACATCCCCGCGCTCTACGTCAGCGGCTACCTCTACAACGGCCCGCGCGACCAGCTCCTCGGCTCCCAGGCCAGCCACGCGTGGTGCGAGGTCTTCATGCCCGGCTTCGGCTGGTGCGGCCTCGACCCCACGAACAACCAGCCGACCGACGAGCGCTACATCAAGCTCGCCATCGGCCGCGACTACGCCGACGTCCCCCCCGTGCGCGGCCACTACAAGGGCACGACGGACCGGAAGATGGAGGTCGAGGTGCTGGTGGAGAATGCAGAATGACGAATGACGAATGACGAAGTGCCGAGCGGCGCATCACATTCGTCATTCGTCATTCGTCATTTGAAACCACACTCGCCTTTCACCCCGCCGCCGCTACCTTCCCGCGCCCTATGACCAGCGTCTGGAATTCCGCTCATCCCTGGCTCCGCGAACTCGTCTCCTACGAGCCGGGCAAGCCCATCGAGGACGTCGCGCGCGAACTCGGCCTCGCGCCGTCCGACATCATCAAGCTCGCCTCGAACGAGAACCCCCTCGGCCCCTCGCCGAAGGCCCTCGCCGCGATGCAGGAGATGCTCCACCGCTCGCACTTCTACCCGGACGGCGGCGGCTACTACCTGCGCGAGGCCATCGCCGCAAAGGTCGGCCTCAAGCGCGAGAACGTCATCCTCGGGTGCGGCAGCAACGAAGTCATCGAGTTCATCGGCAAGGCCTTCCTCAATCCCGGCGACGACATCATCGCCGCGCGCCATGCCTTCGTCGTGTATAAGCTCATGGCCACGCTCTTCGGCGCGAACACCATCGAGGTCCCCGACCCGAACTTCGCCCACGACCTCGACGCCATGCTCGACGCCATCACGCCGCGCACCAAGGAAATCTTCATCGCCAACCCCAACAACCCCACCGGCACCCTCTGCACGCAGGAGGAGCTCGACCGCTTCATGGCGCGCGTGCCCGACAGCGTCGTCACCGTCTTCGACGAGGCCTACTACGAGTTCCTGCCGGACCCGCCCGACGTCCTCCGCTACGTCCGCGAGGGCCGCAACGTCGTCGTCCTCCGCACCTTCTCGAAAATCCAGGGCCTCGCCAATCTCCGCATCGGCTACGGCCTCGCGCGCACCGAGCTCATCGATGTCCTCCAAAAGACGCGCCAGCCCTTCAATGCCAACGGCATCGCGCAGGCCGGCGCCCTCGCGGGCATCCTCGACGACGAGCACCAGCGCCGCACGCGCGATCTCACCATCGAGGGCCGCACGTGGCTCCAGAATGAATTCGCCGCGCTCGGCCTCGAGTTCATCCCGAGCCATGCAAACTTCGTCCTCGTCCGCGTCGGCAGCGGCAAGGAGGTCTTCCAGGCGCTCATGAGGAAGGGCATCATCATCCGCGACATGAACGCCTACGGCCTCCCCGAGTGGATCCGCGTGAGCATCGGCACCATGGATCAAAACCGCCGCTTCCTCGCCGAGCTGAAGGCCCTCGGCATCGCGCAGACCGCAGCCTGATTTCCCCGCGCTCCCGTGAATCCCTCCTCCGCGCGCAGGGCCGGGAGCGCGAGGGCGCCGAGCAGGCAGGCGGCGAGAAGGGTGCGGAGCACTGGTGCTTCGGATCCTCCGCGTGTCTCGCCAGCCCGGCAGGGCTGGAGGGAATGTAGCCGGTCGGTGAGTCCGCCGGAGGCGGGCGCAACCACCGGGTCACCGGTTCACACCAGCCGATGCGCCCCGGAGGGCGCGCAAGGAAGCGGGGGCGGGTTCCCCGCGCACCCTCCGGGGCGCGTTGCTGTTTTTGGGACGGGGATCCGGTGGTTCCCGCTCGCTGCGCTCGCTTCACCACCGGCTACATTCCATCCGTCCCTGCGGGACGGGTGCAGCCCGGCGGCGGGGAATGGCCGGGGTCCTGCCGTCCCTGCGGGACTTTGATTCCATCTGCCGGGGAGACCCAGCGCTGAAGCGCTGGGCTATTGTCGGATGCAGCCGGGTGGAACGCGACCTCCGGGCGCGTTTCGATATGTCACCACTGGAATGGCTGCCTCACCGGAAGCGTGCCCGGAGGTCACGCTCCACCACGCTTGGGCGGCATCCACGGGCGGCGTGGGTGGCATCAGCGGGATGAAGTGTGGGTTGCATGTCGCTTCCATGCGACCTGTGTGAAGGTGCGAGGATGGCCAAGCGGGAGTTCAAAGTGGGCCGCTTGGCGCTGGCATATGGGCCATGTGCCAGCGGCATGGAGGCCGGATGCAAGTGGGACATGGGCGGTATGCCGGTTTCATGGGTGCCGTATGGCATGTCGATGTGGGCCATATCGAAGCTGCATGTGGGCCATGTGCCGTTGCCACATGGCCCGTATGCCGAGGCGAAGGGGGCCGCATGGAACTTCCACATGGCCCCCTTGCGACTTGAATACGGCCCCCGTGCCGTTCGGATGTGGCCCCCTTACGGCGCGGAGATGGCCCGCTTGCGACGTGGACATGGCCCGGTGGCGGGGTGGAACGCGACCTCCGGGCGCGTTGATGTGGGAAACGTGCGCGGAGCGCACGTTCCACCGGCGCAGGGTGTCCGCACCGGTGGCTCAGGGGGTGATGGGGTCCATGTAGGTGAAGGAGCGGATGGAGCCGTTGATGAAGGCGGCGATGCGGACGGTCTGGGGGCCGGTGGTGCCGGAGGGGATGAGGACGCTGACGGAGGTGGGGGTGATGGGGCCGTAGACGGTGCAGCGCACCTCGGCGTTGTTGCCGGTGCGGATGAAGACGCCCTGCTGGGAGTCTGCCTTGTCAAAGCGGAGCTTGCTGCCGCTCAGCTCGATCATGGTGGAGGCGACGTAGTGGTCCTGCTGGCCGTTTTCCTGGCTGGTGATGGAGTCGATGATGGGGCTGACTTTGCCGACCTCGCCCATGCTCTCGATGGAGAGGGTGGCGCGCCAGTCGGCGATGGCTTCGGCGGTGAAGGAGAGGGCGACGCCGGCGTTGATTTCGTCGGGGTTGTTGAAGCCGTTGGCGGCGGGTTTGCTGCCGCCGCTGGTGGGGCGGAAGCGCACTTTGCCGAAAAGGTCCTGGGAGAAGCCGCCGGTGGCTGCGGCGGCGAGGATGCCGTCGAGGAAGCCGGTGATGACGGCGGTGACTTTATCGGCGGTGAGGCCCTGGGCCTCGGCGACCGGGGTGATGAGGGTGGCGGCGGTGACGGCATTGCCGAGGACGGGGCGGGTGGTGAATCCGCCGTTGGGGTTCGGTGCGACGTTGTATTGGAATGTGCTCATGTGTGGGGTTGTGCTGGTTGTTGGTGTTTGGTCTCTGGGTTTCGGCGTTCGCCGAAAGGGTTTCCGCGGGGGCTCGGGCGGGGGCGGGGGAAGCTGCTCGGGGTAGGGGACGAAGCCGGGGTCGCCGGGCTCGAGATACATGCCGACGCCGTCCTCATTGAAGAAGAGGTTCTCGTCGTCTAGCGTGAAGACGCGGCCTGTGATCGGATTAATCATGTCCCAAAATAGGGGCTTGGCCATGGGGTGCGGGGTCGGGAGTGCGTGGGGCGGTGGCTTGGCGAGCGGGCAGGAGCCCCCTCATTTTCACATACGAAATCCGCGGCCATTTGTTACAAACGAAGCGCATCTTTTTTCAAAAAACCTGCGGGGCATGGCTTCCCGGGGCGCGCTCCGGGGAGGCGCGGGCGGGGCGGGTGCGGCGCCGCGTGGCCGGGATGACGAACAAAGTCTGACGGCTGCCGCACGGGGTTCACCCGTCCGGCGGGGGCGCGGGCGGCGATTTTGCCATTGAACGTGCGGCGGGGTTGGTTGTCACACTGCCGCACTAGCCTATGAAACTACGCACTCTCTCCCGTTCGTTCCTTCTCACACTGCCCGCGCTGCTGGCATTTTCCCCGCTCGCGCTGGCGGAGAACAAGCTGCCGGACATCGCCGTGGACGCGACGCCGATGCCGCGCACGCACGAGAACAGCTTTGCGCCCATCGTGGACAAGGTCGCGCCGAGCGTGGTGACCATCTCCATCAGCAAGAGCATGCGCATGGGTGCGCGCGGCCCCGGCGGGAACAGCCCGCTGCTGGACGATCCGTTCTTCCGGAAGTTCTTCGGCATCCCGGACGAGGAGCGGGGCGGGCAGGGCCGCGACACGGGCAAGGGGCCGAGGCGCAAGGTGCCCGTGGGCCTCGGCAGCGGGGTCATCGTGAGCAAGGACGGATACATCATCACGAACCACCATGTGGTCGCGGAGGTGACGGATCAGGACGGCGAGATCACGGTGACGCTGGCGGATGGCAAGACGGAGTATAAGGCGAAGAAGGTGGGCTCCGACCAGGGCAGCGACATCGCGGTGATCAAGGTGGAGGCGAAGGATCTCAAGCCGATCACTTTCACCGACAGCGACAAGATCAAGGTGGGCGACATCGTGCTCGCGATCGGGAATCCGTTCGCGCTGCGGCAGACGGTGACGAAGGGGATCATCTCGGCGGTGGGGCGGAACCAGACGGGCATCTCGGAGTTCGGCAACTTCATCCAGACGGACGCGTCGATTAACCCCGGCAACTCCGGCGGTGCGCTGGTGGACGCGCTCGGGCGCCTCGTGGGCATCAATGCGGCCATCTTCAGCCAGACGGGCGGGAACATGGGCATCGGCTTTGCGGTGCCGTCGAACCAGGCGCGCGGGGTGATGGAGAGCCTGATCAAGTTCGGCAAGGTGCAGCGCGGCTTCCTGGGGATCCAGATGCAGGAGATGGACGAGAAGCTGGCGAAGGAGTTCAAGGCGCCGGGCAAGGACGGCATCCTCGTCGGCGACGTGGTGCCCGGCGGCGGCGCAATCAAGGCCGGCGTGAAGCCGGGGGACGTGATCGTGGAGCTGAACGGGCATCCCGTGGACGACATCGCGGGCTTCAAGAACACCATCGCGAACATGATGCCCGGCACGAAGGTGGAGCTGAAGATTTTCCGCAACGGCAAGCCGGAGAACATCACCGTCACGCTCGCGGAGCGCGGCACGAACGGCGTGGCGCTGGGCACGCCCTCCACGCCCGCGCCCGCCCCGGTGAAGGTGCCGGATGTGCTCGATGGCGTGACGGTCGCCGACCTCAACGCGGACCTGCGCAAGCGCTTCGGTGTCGGCGACGACATCAAGGGCGCGCTCATCACGCAGGTGAACCCCGACTCCGCCTGCGCGGATGCCGACGTGCGCCCCGGCGACGTGATCGTGGACATTGACGGCAAGAAGGTCGGCGGCGCGGACGAGGCGGTGAAGCTGAGCGAGGAGGTGAAGACGAAGTCCTCGGTGCGCCTGCGCATCAACCGCAAGGGCGCGACGCAGTTCGTGGTGGTCGAGGAGCGGAAGGAGAACTGACGCGGAGATGCTTTGAAAGGCGCGCCGCCCCCGGGCTGGCGCGCCTTTTTATTTTCCCTCGACGCCCCTGCGCGCGTCCGCATTGTTCCGGGCAATGCTGAAAATCTCTTTCGACAAGGACGTGTCCGGCGGCGGTGGCATCCTCTCGCGCGCCGAGGTGAGGATGGAGGACACGTGGGACCTTTCGCCTCTCTACGCCTCGCCGGAGGCATGGACTGCGGACTTCGCCGCGCTACAGGGCGAGTATCCGGCGATTGGGGAGTTCCGCGGGAAGGTGGGTGAGTCCGCCGCATCGCTGCTCGCGCTGCTGGAGTGCGACAAGCGCATCAGCCTGCGCATCGAGCGGCTCTGCCACTACGCCTCGCTGAAATCCACGGAGGACTCCTCCGACTCCGCGAACCTCGCGCGCGAGGCGCAGATTCAGAACCTGCTCACGAAGATTGGCGAGCTGAGCGCGTTCGTCGTGCCGGAGATTCAGGCGGTTGATGACGCGAGGTTCGCCGCATTCCTCGCGGACCCGCTGCTCGCCGAGTGGCGCGTCCGCCTGGAGAAGATCCGGCGGCTGAAGGAGCACACACTCAGCGCCGCCGAGGAGCGCCTGCTCGCGCTCGGCCACAGCGCTGCGGCGGGGCACGGCGAGACATTCTCGCAGCTCACGAACGTGGACATGAAGTTTGGCGAGCTCGCCGACGAGAAGGGTGTCGCGCGCGCGCTCACGCAGAGCAGCTTCTCGTCGTTCCTGCAGAAGCGCGACCACGACCTGCGCAGGCGCGCCTTCCACCAGTTCTACGCGGAGTTCGGCGATCACAAGTTCACGCTGGCCTCCACGCTCGCGAACTCCGTGAAGGCCGACGTCTTCCGCGCCCGCGCCCGCAATTACCCGGGCGCCCGCGAGGCCGCGCTTTTCCAGGACGACGTGCCGGTGTCCGTTTACGACAACCTCATCGGCACCGTGCGCGCGAACCTCGCCCCGCTTTTCCGCTACTACGCGCTGCGCAGGCGCGTGCTCGGCCTCGCGGAGATTCACCAATACGACACCTACGTGCCCATTGTCGCGAATGTGGAGAAGAGCACGAGCTTCGACGAGGCGATCAATCTCTGCGTCGCCGCGCTGGCGCCGCTCGGGGACGAATACTGCCGCACGCTCGCCGACGGCATGAGGACGAGGCGCTGGTGCGACCGCTACGAGAACAAGGGCAAGCGCAGCGGCGCCTTCAGCAGCGGCACCTACGGCTCGCCGCCCTACATCATGATGAACTACAAGGACGACGTGTTCGCCGATGTGTTCACGCTCGCGCACGAGGCCGGCCACTCGATGCACACATGGCACTCGAACCGCGCGCAGCGCTGGCAGGACGCCGACTACCCCATCTTCCTCGCGGAGGTCGCGAGCACCTTCAACGAGGAGCTGCTCACGCACCACCTGCTCGCGCAGACGAGCGACCGCATGATGCGCGCGTATCTCATCAACCGCCAGCTCGACGACATCCGCGGCACCGTTTACCGCCAGACGATGTTCGCGGAGTTCGAGAAGGTCATCCACGCGATGGAGGAGGCCGGCGATCCCGTGACGCTCGACACGATCCGCACCGCATACCGCGGACTGCTCGACGCATATTTCGGCCCGGACTTCGTGATCGACTCGGAGCTCGAGCTCGAGTGCCTGCGCATCCCGCATTTCTACTCGGCGTTCTACGTTTACAAATACGCGACGGGCCTCAGCGCCGCCGTCGCGCTCAGCGAGCAGGTGCTCACGACCGGCGACGCGGGGCGCTACCTCGGCTTCCTCAGCAGCGGCGGCTCGAAGTTCCCCATCCCCACGCTGCGCGAGGCGGGCGTGGACATGTCGTCCCCCGCGCCCGTCGAGGCGACTCTGCGGCTCTTCGCGCGGCGCGTGGAGGAGCTGGAGTCGCTCCTCGCGGAAAAATGAGGGCTTGCAGCAGCGCGAATCGCGTCTTCCTTCCACGCCGATAAATCCGTGACCAAGGAGCTGGACATCGCTCATCAACGATTGCTCGTAGCCGCGCAGGGCTACAGCGAACTCGGCCTCCCCGACCTCGCGCTCGACGAACTGGACCTCCTGCCTGACGAAGTGCGCGATGGGCCGCTCGGCGTGGAGTCGCGCCTCTCCGTCTTCATGCAGGCGAAGCGCTGGAAGCACGCGCTCACCGCGGGCCGCGAGCTTTGCCGCATCGCGCCGGACAAGACCGCGGGCTTCATCCACACGGCGTTCTGTCTGCACGAGCTGGGCAAGAGCCGCGAGGCGCGCGAGATCCTCAGCAGCGGGCCGCCCGCGCTGAAGGCGGAGCCCACGTATCACTACAACCTCGCGTGCTACGAGGCCGCGCTTGGCAACATCGAGCAGGCGCGGGCGCACCTGAATGTCAGCTTCGCGATGGACAAGTCGCTCAAGGACTACGCGCGCACGGATCCCGACCTCCAGCCGCTCGGTCTCGACGAGGGGAAGGGGAATTGACGCTGCCGGGCCGCGCCGCGCCATCGAGCCGGCGTGTTTTTCACGAAGATGGACACCGAACGCATCGCCGCGCTGTTCGATGAGAACTTCTCGCGCTTCGGCGAGCTTGGCGCGTCGCTGAGCGTGTGGCGCGATGGCCGTGAAGTGATCTCGCTCGCCGCGGGATGGCGCGACCGCCACCGCACGGTGCCGTGGACGGCGGATACGCCCGTGCTCGTATGGAGTGCGACGAAGGGCCCCGCCGCCGCATGCGTGTTGCACGCGATGCAGGAGCGCGGGCTCACACTCGACACGCGCGTCGCGGACGTGTGGCCGGAGTTTGCCGTGAACGGCAAGGGCGCGATGACCATCGGCCAGGCGCTCTCGCACCAGTCAGGCGTTCCAGCGCTCGACCGCACCGCGGACGTTCTCGACCACGGTGAAGTCGCGCGCGCCCTCGCGGAGCAGGCGCCGCTGTGGGAGCCGGGCACGGCGGTCGGCTACGGCCCGCGGCTTTACGGATTCCTCCTCGATGAACTCGTGCGCCGCATAGCGGGCCGCACGCTCGGCGACTACTGGCGCGCCGTCTTCGCGGAGCCGCTCGCGCTCGACTTCTGGATCGGCATGCCGGCGGAAATCATGGACACCGCCGCGCCCATCTTCCCGCCGAAAGCGGCACCCCCGAGGGAGCGCTTCTACACCGCGTTCGTCACGCCCGGCTCGCTCACACTGCGCGCATTCGCATCGCCGGCGGGCTTGAACGCCGTCGCGATGATGAACGCCCCTGCGGGCCGCCGCGCGTCGCTGCCGGGCTTCGGCGGCATCGGCACGGCGCGGGCGCTCGCGAAATTCTACGCGATGCTCGCGTGCGGCGGAGCGCTGGAAGGCCGAAGCCTTTTCAACCGCGGGACACTCGCATGGATGACCACCCCGCTCGTGCAGGGTGAAGACCGCGTGCTGCTCACCGAGACGGCGTTCTCCGCCGGCTTCATGCAGGATCCGCTTTCGCCGGACGGCTTGAAGCTGCGCGCCATCTTCGGCCCGTCGCTCCGCGCATTCGGCCATCCCGGCGCGGGCGGCAGCCACGCCTTCGCCGATCCGGAGAGCCGCATCGGAGTCGCCTACGTGATGAACCAAATGGAGCCCGGTGTGCTTCCCGGACCGAAATCTCTCCGGCTCGTCGAGGCCATTTATTCCTGAGGCATTCGCCTCGCGGGGAAAACGGCGAGCCTATTCCAGCTTCGGTTCAGGCGGGGGCTGGATGTCTCCGGCAAGCTTCTTGAATTTGTCGAAGCCGGCGCCCTGGCCTCCTTCCCCGAGGCGGACGACGAGGCGGAAGGTGACATCGAACGCGGCGGGACCATTCTGGATTGGCAGTGCCGTGTTCGTGGCGAGACCCTTCGGGGAGACGACGGAGCCACCGATGACAGCGGGGGTTCCATTGTCGTCCACCCACTCGGCGGCGTTGCCGATGAGGTGTTGGAAGCCGTCCTCCTTTTTCCATCCGGTCGCAGGTTTCCAGTCGGAGGGATAGACGGAGCGGAGCCAGAGGAAGCCATCGCTGGTCGCGCCGGGGACGGTGCCGGTGTCGTCGAGGTAGGCGTTGCTGCCGTTGAGGCCGGTCAGCTTGCTGAAGCTGCCGACATCGGGGAGGAAGGCGCGGGTCGGGGTCCGGAAATCGGTGTTCCACTTGAGCACTTGGGCGACCTGCGTGCTCCATGCGCCGGCGCGGAGGCGGCGCGGGCCGTTCGGGCGCGGCTTGGCGGCGGCCCATTGCGCGGCGGTGGGCAGCGTGCCGCCGAGGGCCTGCGACATGGCGCGTGCCTCGGCAAAGCTGATCCAAGTGACGGGGCAGGTGGGGCTCGTGGTGTCGCCAGGCTGCACACCGGGTGCGAAGTATTCGCGCAGGCCCGCGCCGGCGATGAAGTCGAGGGGCTGCTTCCACAGCCATTGCGTTGAGGCATCCGGCGCAAACTTGTCGTCGCGAATCCTCGGCCCAGTGCCGGGAGGCGCGGCACCGACGCCGGACGCCTGGGCAAGATTCAGCGGAGTCTCGATGGCCGACATTGCGAAGCCGGTGTCCCCGAGCACGACGAAAGGAACGACGACCCTGTTGTCGAAGACATAGACGGCGGCACCGTCGTTTGCGCTGGCGGCCTTCCACTTGCCAGCGGCGGGATCGGCGAATGCGAGCGAGATCTTGTCAGTCATGCTCAGCGCGTTGCCGAGGTCTTCCATAATTTTGGCTGCGCCGATGCTGGCCAGATAGTCGCGGCAGAGGGTGTCGCCCTTGAATGCTGCGGCGAGCTTGTCGGTCTCGTCCTTGAACTCGGCGACGAGGGAAGGGGCGTCTTCCTTCGTGGCGCTGGCGGCCTTGGCCTTCCATGCGGTGAGGAAGTTGGTGAACTGCTCGTGGAGGAGTTCCACTTGCAGGCGCAGGCCGGCGAACTGCGCGAGCTGCTTGTCCACGGCGGCGACATCGCTCTCCAGTGCGGCATCCGCCGCGGTGCGGGCATCGGCGAGCTTTTTCTGCCATGCGGGCTGCTCGCCTGGCTTGCTCATGGGGATGCGCTTGGCGGCGTCGGTGAAGGCCCTCTCCCACTCGGCGCGCTTCGCGTCGGAGGGGCCGACGAGACGCTCGGCTTCGCGCTTCCAGCGGCCAGGCCAGCCGGGCATGAGATCGTCGCCGGGCGTGCGCAGCACTTCGGCGGCGTCCTTTTCGAAGCGCGCGGCGACGACGCGCGGCCACTTCGTCTGCTGGAAGTCGAGGAGGTCGGCTAGCGTCTTAGCGGCGGCTGCTGCGCGCAGCGCGGCCTCGGGAAAATCGCGTGCGCTGCGGATTTCGGCGGCGGCCCACGGCGTGAAGTCTGGGAGCAGCGGGTTCTTCGCCGCGGCGATGCTTTTCAGGAGCGACGCGGCCTCCGCCCACAGGCGATCCAGCTCGGCGGCGGCGCTGCCGGCGACGATTGCCTTCCTCAACTGCGCGACGATGGACACGCTGCCCGCGACGTCAATCTGCGCGGAAGCCTCCAGCTCGGCGGCAAGGCGCGTCCACTCGCGCGGCGGGACTTTCCACGCGGCCGCGCGGACGCGGACATTTTCCGCGTTGGTGCTGGTCCACTCGCGGAGGTCGGCCTCCACGCTGTCGCGCGTCCACGAGCCGTCGAGGCTCTTCGCGATTTTCTGGAGGCGCGAGTTGAGGGTGGCGTCGGCGGCGACCTCCGTGGGGAGCCGCTCGATTTCCACGCGCAGGCTTTGAAGGGCGGGCGGCAGCGCCTTGTCGCGCTCGATCTGCGCGGCGAGTGCCTTCCGGCGTTTCTCACTCTCACGCTTTTCGTCCTCCTTCTTCTTCCACCACCAATATCCGCCGCCGCCCGCACCGAGCAGGAGGATGAGTGCGAAGATGAGCGGGGCGCGGCTTTTCTTTTTCTTCGGCGGACGGCGCACTGCGGTGTGGCCCGAGCCCGAGCCGGTCCGGCTGTCGCCAGTCGCCTTCGCGGCTTTGGCCTCCTTCGCCGCGAGGCCCGCGAGCGACTTCAGATCATTCTGCGCGGACTTGATAGCGCCGGGTTCCTCGTTGCGCCGCTTGTCGAGCAGGCGGTTCGTGAATGCGAGCCAGCCCCCGGCCTCGTCGCCGAGCGAGTCCGTCCAGTCCTGCGAATAGTCGAGCGGCGGATTCAGCATGCCGATCCGCAGCGTGCGGCGCACGAGCTGGTAGATGATGGAGCCGAGCGCGAAGAGATCGTCCGCCGTGGACGCGTCCTTCGCCGCAGGCGCGAGGTCCGTGAGGAAAATGCGGCCGCCGGAATCCATGAGGACATTGCCGGGCGTCAGCTTGCCGTGCGCGCGGCGCGACTTTTCGCCCAGCTCGGCGAGTGCTCCGAGGATGCTCGCGGCGATCTCCCGCAGCAGCGCGCCGTCCACCTTGCACCCGGCCTCGATGAACTCCGCGAGACTCGTCTCGTAGCGCGTGGTCGCATAGTAGGCGAAACCCCTGCCATCGAACTCAAACGCGAAGATCGGCGCCAGCCGCCGGCAGCCCGCGACCACTGCGGCCTGCTGCTCCGCAGCGGCGCGGAGGAACGCCTGCGCGAAGACCCGCTCTCCGCTGCGCGCGCGCCGGATGACGATGGAGGACTCGCTCGCGCCGCTTGCCCTCGCGGCGAAGAACGTCCCGCGCCGGCCCCAGCCGATTGCGCGCTCTAGCTCGTATTCGCCGCACGTCGCCATGCTTCGATGGAAAATCCGCGGCTGGTGCGGGAGCGCGGCCGGTCAGCCGCGCCCGCGCCCTCACTGCACGGCGCGAATCGAGATGCCGCCCTCGGAGATTCCGACGCGCAGGGTGGAAGTCACCTTGTCCCCGCTCGGCAGCTTGCCGGAGAGCGGGATCGTCTTGCGGCGCGAATCGGCGTCGCCGGAGGCATCCGCGCGGGCGCCGGGGAGCTGCGCGATCACGACAGCCTTGCTGCCGAGTCCCGAGGTGGAGACTTCCTGCGAGGCCGGCTGCCCTTGGCCGAAGCGCACCGTCTTCGCCTTCGCGCCGGCGCGAATCGCATTCCCCGGCAGGAAATACTGGCTCACCGGCACCGACTGCACGCCGGGCGAATCGGGCGCGACGTCCACCTGGATTGACGAGGCGGCCATGCCGCCCTCCGCGACGATTTGGAGTTTGCTGACCGAAGCGCAGCCCGGAAGCAGCGCGATGATGGCGAGGAGGAGAAGGTTCTTTTTCATGGTGCGAATCTGGTGAGGTTTTGGTGCGCGTCACAGTGGCTTTTGCCGACGGCTGCGCTCAAGCAAAAACCCACTGCGAAACTCCGTCCGGGTGCGCCGCGCCCGGGATGAACGCGGCGCCGGGTGCTACTTCGCCTCTTTCTTCAGCCGCTTCTTCTCCGCCTTCTTTCCGGCTTTGCCGTCACCGCCGGAAGCCTCCGCGCCCTTTCCTTCCTTTCCTCCGAGGTCGGCGTGGTCGTGGTCGGGGAGCATCTTCGCCAGTTCGGCCTTCTTCGCGGCGAAGTCGGAGTTCTGAGCGAGGTTCTTCCATTCGTTCGGGTCGGCCTTTTCGTCGTAGAGTTCCTCGTCGCCGTTTGCGTAGCGGATGTAGCGCCAGCCCTCCGTGCGGATGCCGTGGTTCTTGAATCCGTAGGTCGTGAGGCCCGGCTTGTCCCATGCGGCCTTTGGATCCGAGAGCAGCGCGCGGATGCTCGTGCCTTCGACATGCTTCGGCGTGGGGATGCCGCAGAGGTCGGTGAGCGTGGGGAAAATGGTCATGAAATCCACCGTGCGTTCGCACACGGTGGCGGGCTTTGTCACGCCGGGCACGACGTAGATGAGCGGCGAGCGCGTCGCCTCCTCCCACAGCGCGAATTTCCGCCAGTGGTGTTTCTCGCCGAGATGCCACCCGTGGTCGCACCAGAAGCAGATGATCGTGTTGTCGCGGTATTCCGACTTCTCCAGCGCGTCGAGGAGCCGGCCGATGTTCATGTCCGTGTAGGCGATGCTCGCGAGGTAGGCCTGGATGGCCTCCTTCCAGCGGCCGGACTTCAGCATCGCCGCATGGTCGCCATCGGGCTTTGCCATTTTCACGCCCGCTGGCGGGATGTCGTCGAGGTCGTTTTCAAGATAGGGCGGGAGCTTGATGCTGTCCGCCGGGAACATGTCGAAGTATTTCCTCGGGACGTTCCAGGGCATGTGCGGCTTGTGCAGCCCGCACGCGAGGAAGAACGGCTTGTCGTGCTTCTTCCCCAGCTCGCGGATCGCGTAGTTCGTGATGTGGTAGTCGGGCAGCTCGTCGTCCGCGCAGTCCAGCGGCGCAAACTTGATCCCGCCCACGCCGCCGTCCACTTCGGCCTTCGACTGCTTCTTTGCCTTGCCGCCCGCCGTGCGCTCCTCCGCGCCGAGATAGGCGTCCCAGTCCTCCAGCCGCTTGTAGGACTCGTGGTAAATCTTCCCCGCTCCCGCGACGAAATATCCCGCCCCGCGGAACGCATGCGTGAGCGTCTGCTCCTCGGGAACGGCGGGCCGCCAGTCGTTGTTGTTGTTGTAGATTCCCGTGCTGAAAGGCCGCCGCCCGCTCATCAGAGCGGCGCGCGAGGGGTTGCACACCGGCGCCGCGCAGTAGCTGCGCGTGAAGGCGAGGCCCATCTTCGCGAGCCGGTCGATGTTCGGCGTCTTCGTCTGCGGGTTGTGCCCGAGGTAGCCCACCCAGTCGCGCAGGTCGTCCACGGCGATGAAGAGCACGTTCGGCTTCTTTGCATCCGCGGCGGTGCCGCGGAGGGTGAGGAGTGAAAGGACGGCGGTGGCGAGGAGGAGGATGCGGCTTTTCATGGGAGTGCGGGGCGAGACATGACAGCGCGCGTGTGTCCGATTCGGACACGCGCCGCCAGAAATTTTCCGCGCCGCATGCGGAGACCCCGCGGTGCGGTGGCGCTACTTCGCCGCCTTGAACGCGAACAGCTTCGTCTCCGTCCGCACGAAGAGTGTGTCATCCGCGATCGCCGGCGTCGCCGCCACGCGCTCGCCGAAGTCCGCGCGTGAGAGCACCTCCGGCTTGGCGCCTGCGGAAATCGCCGCGGCCTTGCCGTTGAGGTTCACCAGATAGATGCGCCCGTCCGCCGCGACCGGCGATGCGTAGAACGAACCGTCGAGCCCGATGCGCTGCTGCTCGTATTTCGGCTCGCCGCTCGCGGCATCGAAGCTCGACACCATGCCGCCGTCCTTCACGAGGAAGATCGCGCCGCGGTAGAGCAGGGCGCTCGGCACGTAGGGCAGGCCCTTCTTCCGCTCCCATGCGACGTGCGACTCCGTGATGTCGCCCTTGCCGCCCGGCTTCACCGCGACCATCCGGTTCTTCCCCTTCTTGAGGTAGTTGATCATGCCCTCCCATTCGTCGCGCGTGATGAACCCGTCGTGGTTCGTGTCGTTCGCCTTGAAGAACCCCTTCAGCGGCGTCGCATCCGTTTCCTTCTCGGAGAGCTTGCCGTCACCGTTGGCGTCCGCCTTCAGCATGTCGTCAAAAGTGGGCATCGGCATGTCCGTCCCCGCGGGCGACCAGCCGGCGAGATAGAGCATCCCGCCGCCAGTGACGGGCGAGCCGCAGTTCACCGCGGGAAGATCGCGCACCACCCAGCGCTCCGCGCCGCTGCTGAGATCGTAGGCCTTCATCGCGAGGCCGCCGGGGGCGATGATCTCCTTCACGCCGTCGTGCTCCCAGATCACCGGCGTCGAATATCCGGTCGCCATTCCCGCGCGCTCCGTCTTCCAGACCTGCTTCCCGGTCGCGGCGTCCACCGCGAGGATCGCGGAGTCCGCGCGCAGGTCGCGCACGAGGATCACGAGGCCACCCGCGAGGATCGGCGAGGTGCCGCTGCCAAAGTCGTTGTTCGTCTCGGCCACGGGCAGCTTGTGCCGCCACAGTTCCTTGCCTTCGAGGTCATACGAGATGAGCCCGCAGGAGCCGAAATACACCACCACGCGCTCGCCGTCGCACGCCGGGGTCGAAGCCGCGGGGCTGCCCTGTCCTTCCAGATACGTCTCGATCTTCTCTGCGCCTGCGTCGCGCCGCCACAACTCCTTGCCGGTTGCGCGGTCGAGGCAGAGCGTCCACAGCTTGCCGCCGTCGAAGGCCGTGAGGAAAATGCGCGCGCCCCAGATGCACGGCGACGACGGCCCTGAGGGCACCGCGGCCTTCCACAGCACATTTTTCTCCGGGCCGAATTCCACCGGCGGCTTTTCCCCGTCGGCGACCCCCGAGCCCTCGGGCCCGCGGAAGCGCGGCCACTGGGTGTCTCCGGCAAAGGCGGGGAGGGATGCGATGGCGATGACGGCGGTGAGCAGAGGTTTCATGGCGGGCGTCTTGCCATCATTCCGCAAGCCCTGCCAGTGAAGAACTCGTGGGAATCGCGTGGCAGGCGGTTCCGTTCAGGCGGCGGCGGTCGAAAGAGCGTCGAAAGCATGCCTGTCCGGTTGTTTGAAAAGGAGGCCGGCGGGGGGTGGAGCGTGTGCTCCGCGCACGCTTCGGTGCATTTCCGAAGGGAAGAAACGCGCGCGGAGCTCGCGTTCCACCGGTTGCTTGCCAAGCCGGGGTGGAATGCGACCTCCGGGCGCGTTTCTTGGCATTTCGCCCGGCAGAAGCGCGCCCGGAGGTCACGCTCCACCTTCTCCCCTCGCGCTTTACCAAACAACCGGATAGGCAGGGTCGAAAGGGTGGCTCCTTCGACCGGACGAAGGCCGCATTTGGAACACCAAACGTGGCATTTGGAACACCAAACGCGGCATTTGGAACACCAAACGCGGCATTTGGAACACCAAACGCGGCATTTGGAACACCAAACGCGGCATTTGGAACACCAAACGCGGCATTTGGAACACCAAACGCGGCATTTGGTATACCAAACGTGGCATTTGGAACACCAAACGTGGCATTTGGAACACCAAACGTGGCATTTGGTATACCAAACGTGGCATTTGGAACACCAAACGTGGCATTTGGAACACCAAACGTGGCATTTGGTATACCAAACGCGGCATTTGGAATACCAAACGCGACGTTCGATTGGGCTAATTGGGTGTTTTGCCCAGACAAATTGGGTGTTTCGTCAGTTATCCCGGTTGTTTGGGTAGTGGTTCTCCCAGATACGAATCGAATTCGAGGCGCTTCTGGGATTGGCATTGCATGGCGCTGTCCATTCCAGTCCGAAGGTGCCGATGGAGCGAGGCGGTCGCCTTTCATCGCTGCAAGCGGCAGGCTCAAAGTGCCCGCTTCCACACATCGTCGGCCACCGCTTTCAAAAACCGCCCTGGCCTTGCCACGCAGGGAGTCTCCACAGACAGCCGGGGGAAGGGCCGGACCCCTGGCAGAGCCGTCGGCGATGCCTACTTTTGCCGGAGGGAGCGGAACTGCCGGATGCAGTAGGCGCCCGCGAAGACAATCGCGAGGGCGATGAACAGCAGCGCCGTCGCATCGTGGAACGGGTGTTCGGGCGGGAACGGGCCGAATTCCTCCGGCACGTTGGAGCCGGCGCAGGCGAAATAAACCACAAAGGCGAAGAGGGCGGCGACGATTCCCCATCCCACGCCGAGGATTGCGGCCTGCAGTTTGCCGATGCTGCGGGGTGCGCGGGGCGTCCCAGGCTGGAATTCCGCGATGGGATCCTGGACGGGTGCTTCGTGGGCAGTGGGTGACATGGCCGTTTAGTTCCTGCTGATGATGGTGGCGCTGTCCAGTTCGTGCCAGCGGCGGATGAGATTGTGCGCGCGGGCGGCAGCGTCGGGGAAGTCCTTTGCGGGGGCATAGACGTGCATGACGATCTGGGTGCCGGGCAGGATGTTGAGGAAAGTGATGCTCTCGCGGGTGTCGCCCGTGGGCATGGTGTAGCGGTAGATGAAGCGGTGGCTCGTCCAGCCATTGATGGGGAGGGGATCGGGCACCTGGCTTTCGAGGGCGACATTGGTCGCGGACTGGGGAAGGAGCTTGCGGGCGGCCTGCTCGTAGCGTTCGAGGGTGTCGGGGCCGAATTTCACCGCGGTGCTGAACGTGGAGGGGCGCAGGCGCATCGCGGAGTCGCGGAGCTTGGTGAAGCGGAAGAGGCAGCCGTCCTCATACGGCGTCAGCTCGGTCTCCGAGTTCAGGGTGATGGCGTATTTTTTCCCGCCGTCCGAGAAATAGGGGCGGCGGATGGAGACTCCGTCGGCATCGGTGAGGATGAAGCCGGGGGTGAGGTCCAGTGCGGACACTGGGAGCGCGGCGAGGGCGAGGAGCAGCAGGGCGGGCTTTTTCATGCTGTGGGTTTTCAGTATTTGGTCCAGGTGCCGCGGGTATAGACCACGCAGATCAAGCTGCCGGGCGGCGAATTGGTGGAGAAGATGGGGTCGAAGTTCCAGCGGCGGGTCGGCGGGGAGTAGATGCTGCCGGTGTCCCACTCGCCGGTGAAGACCTTGCTCTGGAAGAGCTCGACCATGGAGCCGTAGTAGGTGCAGGTCTTGTTTGACCAGTTTTCAAGGAAGCGGGGGAAGTTGTTGCCGCCGCCGGAATAGCCGTATTGGGAGCCGGAGGCCGGCTGGTAGAGCGAGGGCATGAAGCCGGCGAGGACGGCGGTGTTGTAGGTGGTGTTGCTGGCGACGCGGCTGCTGAGGGAGGAGGAGGCGTTCGCATCGTTCCAGTTGTTGGAGAGGAACATCACGGCGTCGGCGACGATGGCGGAGGTCTTGCGCGTGTAGCCGGAGACGGTGGGGCTGGAGGTGTTGTTCGGATTTCCGGTGGAGTTGGCCGGGACGTTCGTGGGCGTCGTCGTGGTGCCGGTGTTGTAGTCGCCCTGCACGTAAACGGGGTTCTGGCTGGCGATGGTGAGGCCGTTGTCGGGGAGCACGCCGCCCTTCTTCAGCCGGATGGCGAGCGGGGTGGAAGTGCCGGTGGTGTTGTCCACGATATACATCACGCCGTTGAAGCCGGTGCCGCTGAGGGTGTTCAGGATTGGCGTGAGGACGGAGACGTCGATGTTGGCGACGCTCACGTTCTTGCCCTCGCGCGCATCATACATGGTGTTTTTGCCGGTGAACGCGCTCTTCAGCGTGGTCTGCTGCGCGGCCGTCGCCGTGGTGCCGTTCTGCAAAGTGAGGGTCGGGGTGGTGCCGCTGATGCTCATGACGATGCCCGCCTTGTTGATCATGCGGCGGGAGGAGATTTCAGGCGGGTCGGTGTAGGAGGCGTTCGGCTGCTGGATGATCTCCTCGTAGCCGTCGTTGTTGGGGTTTGCATCCCCAGTGCTGAAAAGCGAGCCGAGCGAGAGGCCGAAGGGTTTGGCCTCGGGAACTTTCGAGGTCTGGTTGGCCTCGCCATTCGGGAAAGTGGGGGGCTGGTCATTGCTCCACGAAGACCATGCCGCGCCACCGGGAGGCGCGCTGTCGTCGATGTAGCTGCCGACGTAGGAGACGTTGCCGTTGAAGGTGAGGCCGCTCTTCTGGCTGGCGTAGAGGTTCGAGTTTGTGTGGACGAGGCCGCCGATGATCATGCTGGCGGGCTTGTAGAACTCCAGGTCGTGCTGGAAGAAATACATCATCTGGAAGATGGGCACCTCGACATACTGGAAGCGGCGCTTCACGCCCGCGGTCTCGGGATAGCCGAGTTCGCCGACGGAGGTGACCTTCGCGCTCACGAGGTAGGAGGCGGCGTAGCCCTTCCAGTTCGGGTAATCCACGAGGCTGATGGGCACGCGCACGGGGTTTGCGCTCGGGGCGCCGTATTCGTCGGTGGCGCTGATGCTGAGCGGGCCGTTGTTGGCCACGGTGTCGAAGGCGAAGCCGGAGGGCAGGGTGGGGCTCAGGTTCGCGCTGGCCGTGGAGGTGCTGATCGCGCCGTTGGCGACGAAGATGCGGCGCTTCCAGATGCCGTAGCCGTATTCCACCGCCGCCTCTGCTGCGCGCTGCGCGGCGATGTAGTCCTTGGCGCGGCCGCCCATCCGGGTGGCGGCATTCGTGCTGACGAATGCCACGCCCACGAGGGCGGTGGTGATGACGACGATGATGAGCGCCGCGATGATGACGCTGCCGCCGCGGCCTCCGGGTGGGAGGAGCCGCAGCCGTGCGGCAGTCGAACGGGTGATTTCGCCGGTGCTGGGTTGTGGTGCCGAGTGCATGGTTTTTCCGGGGGGTTACTGTTTTGGACGGAGCCGTGAGGCGAGGACGGCGTTGAGACGGACGAAGGTGTTGAACTCATTGGCCTGCTTGTTCGCGAGCCAGGTGCTGTATTCGGTGCAGCGGGCGAAGAGGCTCGCGCGGACGATCCGATCCGTGCCGACCGTGTCGATCGAGAAGGGCGTCGTCTCGCCGCTGAGGATGCTGAGCTGGTTGGAGATGACGGTGTAGTTGGCCGGGTCGGTCATCGTCGGCACCGGCTCGAAGTTCGGGTAGAAGCGGAGCTCCGCCGACGTGGCCCCCGGCACGACGAGGAACGCCTCGCGGTGCAGCAGGCAGGCGATGCGCACTTCGGGCGGCGACCAGGAGACCGTTTTCCCGAGAGCGGCGGAGAGCGTGACGGTGTATGGCTGGCGCTGGTTGACGGCGTCATAGGTGCCCGCGGTGACAGCGGTGATGCGGGCGCGCACGTTGCCGTTCGGGTCGCTGATGAGGATGGCGTCGCCGACCGAGGGTGCGGGCGGGGATGCGAGGGCGGCCTTGGAGGTGGTGATCGTGACCGAGGTGACCGTGGAGGCGAGGCCGGTGCCGCTTGCATTCGTGATCACATACGGGTCGCCGAGATAGCGGTCGTAGTAGAGCCCGGCGGCGGGTGCCGCGCTGGTGGTGCCGCCCGTGTTGATGAGCACCGGCATCGTGTAGGCCTGCTGGAGGTTGTTCGTCAGGCGGTCCAGGACGCTCCGGAGGTTCGTGTGCGAATGCACGATGGACATGTTCTTCGCGTAGAGCGTCGATGCGCCCGTGAGGAAGCTGTAGATGATTGCGGAGATGAGGACCGAGATGGAGAGGTAGATCGTCAGCTCGACGAGCGTGAGGCCGGAGACCCTGCGGCGGGAATGGGGTGCGCGAAGGGAGGTCATTTCAGTCGTCGATGCTCCGCATGGTGGTCATGGAGACGGTGTTCGCCCGCCCGCGGTAAGTGTAGGTGAGCGTGAAGGTGATTCGGCGGATGTCCGCGTTGTCGGAGTTGCTCACAGCCACCACGGTCCGCATGAGCGTTCCGGTGGCGACGATCAGCGAGTTGTTGTCCTGCACGGCGATCTGCACGGTGTTGTCGAAGCCGCCGTCGTCGTCCCACACCGAGCCATTTGCGCCGGTGATGGCGAGGATGGATGGCACCGTCGCCTGCGTGAAGGTCGCCGTGAGGGCGGTGTCGATGTTGCGCTGCACGACTGCGCGGGCCCCGGTC
Organism: Chthoniobacteraceae bacterium; assembly: GCA_044221185.1. GTDB lineage: Bacteria > Verrucomicrobiota > Verrucomicrobiia > Chthoniobacterales > Chthoniobacteraceae > SXWH01. Next base: position 173,031 of record JBGAPP010000004.1, read on the forward strand.
CACACCCTCGATGCGGCAGCCATCCGGTTTGCGGTGAGGAGGGCCTGGCCGCCGCCGACGATCACCAGTGCGAGCACGCCCGCGGCCACGAGCACCTCGACGAGGAGGACGCCCGCGCATTTGCGGAGACAGCGCAGAGCCCCCAGTTTCCCTGTCACTGGGATTTCACGGTGGAGTGCGGTGAATGGCATCGTGGCGTTTTCGGTTGCGGTGAAAAACTCCTGTTTTTTAGCAGCCATCATGCCCTGCACGCCGGTTTTCCGGCCTGCTTGCCGAGCGGTAAGCTTGCCCCGCCGCCGGCACGCTCACGACTGGAGAACCTGATGGAGCGTCCTGAGCAGCGTCTCGGCGGAGTAGGGCTTCGACAGGAAATGCTTCACACCCATGCCCGCGACTTGGGCGGCCTGCCCGCTGGAGCTGAGGCCGCTCGCCGCGATGATGCGCACGGCGGGATTCATCCGCTGGAGAACGGCGATGGTGTTCGGGCCATCCATGATGGGCATCATCATGTCCGTGATCACTGCTGCGACTTCCTCGATGTTGCGGGCGTATGCGGAGATGGCGGCCGCGCCGTCCTCGGCGGTGATGGCCTTGTAGCCGAAGGATTGAAGGGTGCGCTGGGTGATTTGCCGCACGGAGGTCTCGTCGTCCACCACGAGGATCAGCTCGCCATTTCCGCGGGGGGGCGCGGCCGCGACCGCTTCGGTATCACCGGTCCCGGAAGGTTCGATCCGGGCCGGGAGGTAGATGTGGAACTTCGTTCCTCTCCCGACTTCGCTGTAAACGCGGACGAAGCCGCCGTGGCTCCTGATGATGGCGAGGGAGGTGGAAAGGCCGAGGCCGGTGCCCTTGCCGATTTCCTTGGTGGTGAAGAACGGATCGAAGATTTTCTCCAGCACGGCGGCAGGCATGCCGGAGCCGGTGTCCTCGACTTGGACGAGGACGAACGGTCCCGGCTTGGCCTCGATGTTCATCGAGGCATACTGCGCGTCGATGGTCACATTCTCCGCTGTGAATGTGAGCGTCCCCCCGTTCGGCATCGCGTCGCGGGCATTCACGCTGAGGTTCATGAGCACCTGGTGAAGCTGCGTCGCGTCGCCCATCACGGTCCAGAGGTCGGCTGGGATTCTCGAGGAGACGCGGATGTGCTTCAGGAAGGTCTCCTCGGTGATCTTCACCACGTCGCGGACGAGGTGCTTCACCTGGAGTTCCATGCGCTGGCCGCCCATTCCGCGCGCGAACGAGAGCACCTGCCTGACCATCGCCGCGCCGCGGTCGGCGCTGGTGCTGAGGATGTCCAGGGTCTCCTGGCTCTCTGGGTCCGGGAACCGCATCCGGAGGACTTCGAGGGACATCATGATCGGCGAGAGAACGTTGTTCAGATCGTGTGCGATGCCGCCGGCGAGCGTGCCGATGCTCTCCATCCGCTGCGCGCGGAGAAATTGGTGCTCGAGCTTCTTGCGCTCGGTGATGTCCTGCTTGATGGCGATGAAATGGAGGATGCGGCCGCCATCATCCTTGAGCGGCGTGATCGTCATCTCCTCGTCGAAGAGCGTCCCGTCCCTGCGCTTGTTCTGCATCTGGCCGTGCCACGGCCTGCCGTCGAGGATGGTCGTCCACATCTCCGAGTAAAACTCCCGGGAGTGCATGCCCGATTTCAGAATGCCCGGCGTCTTTCCGATCGCCTCCTCGCGGGTGAAGCCGGTCAGCTTCGTGAATGCCTCGTTCACCCACTGGATGACACCGCGCGCGTCGGTGATCACGATCGCATTGGCAGCGGCGTTGAGCGCGGAGCTTTGCAGGAGGAGCCGCGCCTCGCTGAGTTTGCGCTCCGTGATGTCGCGCACCATGCCGAGCAGGTTGCCGTCGGGAAGAATGGCGCAGATGACTTCCGCCGAGAACGCGGTGCCGTCCCTGCGCAGGCACTGCCACTGCTGCTGGTAGGGGCGTCCTGATTTCAGGTCGTCCACCGCAGGCGCGATGTTCGCCGCGTCGCTCTGGATGACGAAGTTCGAGAGCTGCGCGCCGACGATTTCCTCGCGGGTGTAGCCGAGCATCCGGCAGATGCTGGTGTTGACGTCCACGCAGTTGTTCGCGGCATCGGAGATGAAGATGCCATCCGGCGCATGCTCGAAGAGCGCGTGGTAGCGGGCCTCGCTGGAGCGGAGCGCCACCTCGGCGGCCCTGCGCGCTGAGATGTCGCGCACGCAGGCGACGATGTAATCCCGGTCGAGCCGCACCATCCGCGCGCTGATTTCGACGGGGAAAGTGCTGCCGTCCCTGCGGCGGTGCTGGCTTTCCGCGCTCAGCGATCCTGCGGCGCGGATGGAATTCACCACATGCGCCCATCCCTCCTCGTCAAATGTCGGATCGAGGTCGCGCACCCGCAGCGCGAGGTATTCCTCCCGGGAATATCCCGTCTCGGCGGGGCCGTTGTCGTTCACGTCGAGATAGCGGCCGGTATCCGGATCCACGACCTCGATCGTGTCGTTGCTGTGGTCCACGAGTGCCCTGAAGAGCCGCATTTCCTCGGCTGCGCGCCGCTGCTCGGTGATGTCCGTGCGGATGGAGACATACTGCTGCGGTTTCCCGTCCTCGCCGAGGAAGGGGACGATGGTCGTGTTCACCCAGTAGTGCGAACCGTCCTTCGCACGGTTGCGGATCACGCCGTGCCAGACGTTTCCCGCCTGGATCGTTTCCCAGAGCCCGCGCATGAACTCGCGCGGGTGGAAGCCGGAGTTGATGATCCGGTGGTCCTGTCCGAGCAGCTCTTCGCGGGAGTATTTTGAAATCGCGCAGAACTTGTCGTTCACCCACATGATCCGTCCGCGTGCATCCGTCCGCGCGACGATCGCGTGCTCGTCGAGCGCCGCGCAGAAATCGGCATGCTCCTTGAACGTCGCCCGCAGCGCCTCATCCGCCAGCTTGCGCTCGGTGATTGGCCGCGCGATGCGCGAGATGCCGATGAGCTTCCCCTCGTCGTCGCGAATCGGTGAGACCGTGAGCGAGATGTCCACCGGTGTCCCGTCCTTGCGCAAGCGCACCGTCTCCCAGTGTGGCGCGCTCTTTCCCTGCATGATTTGCGCGAGGATATCCAGTTCCTCCTTCGCGTGATCCGGCGGAAACAGCGCGAGCACCGACGCGCCGACCATTTCGTCGGCAGTGTATCCAAAAATCCGCTCCGCAGCGGGATTCCAGCTCACCACAGTGTCGTCCAGCGTCGTGCTGTAAATCGCGTCATCGGAAGCCTCCACAATCGCGGCCAGGTGGGCCGACGAGTTTTGCGGGAGTTGGGCCGGAAAATTGATGGTTGCGTTCATTTCAAACCTCTCGGCGCGCCATTACCGCAAATGGCGCGCCAAGGGGTGGGACGAACTTGCGAAATATCCGCCGGGATTGACCGGCAGAGCGCGTCGGGGGAATTCAGACGGCCAGATTTCCCTTTGACCAGCCAACATCTTGCGCTAAGAACGCGCAGCAACGCCACCCTGCCACAACCCAATGTATTGCGCCAAGTGCGGTAGCCTGGATGACAAGGTTATTGATTCCCGCCTTTCCAAGGACGGCCGCAGCATCCGCCGACGCCGCGAGTGCCTGAAGTGCGGCCAGCGCTTCACGACCTACGAGGAGACCGAGCGCTCGGAACTCCGCGTGGCGAAGCGCGACGGGCGCAGCGAGCCGTTCGACAAGGAGAAGCTGCTCGCCGGCATGTTGAAGGCCTGCGAAAAACGCCCGGTCGGCACAGAGGCGCTGGAAAAAGTGGCGGATGAAATCATGCAGGATCTCCACATGGAGTTCCGCCGCGAGGTGCCGAGCAACGTCATCGGCGCAAAGGTGATGGCCGCGCTGCACGACATTGATGAGGTGGCCTACGTGCGCTACGCGAGCGTTTACCGGCACTTTCAGGACATCGGCGAGTTCATCCACGAGATACAGAAACTCGAAAAGCAGCCGCGCAAGGGCGGTGGCCAGCCGGAGCTTTTCAAATGATCGCCTTCCGCGACGCGCTGCCGCTCATCGTTCTTCGGAACCGGCGTGCGATTGCGTTCGACCGGGGATGGCTCACGCGTGTGCTCGCGGTCGCGGCGCAGCGCGCGGGGCATCCGAACTGGTGGCTCGCCCCGCATGTTGCCGAGAGTGTTCATGTCTGGCTCCAGTCGCTCAACGACCGGACGACGATGCCGGTCGCGTCGTTCACCTACGCCGTGCGTGAGGCGCTGAAGGCGATCGGCTTTGCGGAGATCGGCGAGACCTTTGAGGCGGCGTCACCCTTTGCGCGGATCTCGCTCGTGGAAGTCGCGCAGCAGGCGGGCGACGGCTATGAGCTCGCGTTCTTCAGCGCTCTCGATTTGCGGCTGCGGGAGGTCTTCGCCGCGGGCGCCGGCTATTGCGAACTGCACAGCCTCGGGCCTTGCGTGAAAGTCCTCCGGCGCCGGCGAAACTGGAGCAGCGGCTGTGATGCGCTGCGGGCCGAGATTGTCACCTTCGCGCGCGGCCACACCGAGCGGGCGCTCGGCGACGCTGGCGCCCACGCGGGCCGCGAGCTGTTTCTCCACGTCGCATGACCATTTTCGAAAAAATCGCCGCCGGGCAGATCCCGGCAAGGATCATCCACGAGAGCGATGATTTCATCGCGATGCACGACATCAACCCGCAGGCGCCGATCCATGTGTTGATCGTTCCGCGGAAATGCATCCCGCGCATCGCCGAGGCGGATGCCGCGCACGCCGATTTGCTCGGCAGGATGCTCCTCGCGAGCCGCGAGATCGCGGAGAAGCTCGGCGTGATCGAGAGCGGATACCGCATCGTGATCAACAACGGGCGCGACGCAGGCGAGAGCGTGCCGCACCTCCACATCCACCTCCTCGCTGGAAGGGCGCTCGCATGGCCGCCGGGATAGCCAGCGCGCCGGCGCGGGCACGGCGCTCACCGTTTGTCCGCCGCCGCAGAGTCGGCTAGTCTCCCTGCCGATGAACCTGGACGCAGCCCACCTGATTCCGCCCGCCGCAGTCCTGGCGGCCTATGCCGTCCGCATGGCGGAGGTGTTCAAGAAGCGCGAGGTGGTCGCCGGGGCGACGCGCGAGAAGACCACGTTCAGGCTGTTCATGCTGTGCGGGATCCTGATCATCGTCGGCGGAATCGCGGAGTTCCTCCTCATGCGCTCGGCGCTCTGGTGGCCGACGTTTGTGATCGGCCTCGCGTGCTCCGTTGCGTCGTTCGCGATTCGATGGGCGGCGATTCGCGCGCTGGGAAGGTTTTGGAGCCTTCATGTCGAGATGCGCGAGGGGCACGAGTTTGTGAGCACGGGCCCGTTCGCCCACGCGCGGCATCCCGTCTATTTCTCCATGATTCTGGAACTGCTTGGCATCGGCCTGATCCTGAACGCGTGGATTTCGCTCGCGGTCGTCTTCCTCATTTTCACCCCGACACTGATCGCGCGTGTGCGCATTGAGGAACAAGCCCTGCTGACGCAGTTCGGCGATGCCTACAGGAAATACATGCGGAACACTCCGGCGATCATCCCGCGGTTCGGAACCGGGAGGAAGCCATGAGTCTTGACGGTCGCCGGCGCGTCGTCATCACCGGCATGGGAGTCATCGCGCCAAACGGCGAGGATCTGGGCGCTTTCTGGGGCAGCATCCGCGACGGACGCAGCGGCGCGGGGCCGCTCACCCGCTTCGAGGCTGCGCACCTGCCGAGCCGCGTCGCGGCCGAGGTGCGCGATTTCAACCTCGGCAAATACACCGATGCGAAGAAGGCGCGCCGCTTCGACCTCTCGATCCAATACGGCATCGCCGCCGCGAAGCAGGCGCTGAAGGACGCAACGGAGACGTCCGAGATCCCAGACATCGGCGATCCGGACCGCGCGGGCGTGATCGAGGGCACGTCGGTGAGCGGCATGGAGTCGTCGTTCAAGGGCCAGACCGCGTTTGAAAACCGCGGCTACAAATCCATGAGCCCCTTCACGCTCATCAATGCCTACACCGGCGGCGGGGCGGGGGAGATCGCGCTGGAGCTGGGCATCCGCGGACACGCGGCGAGCTACAGTTCCGGCAGCGCTTCCGGGAACGACGTGATGGGCTACGCCCTGCGGATGATCAAAGACGACGAGGTGGACGTGATGGTCGCCGGCGGGGCCGAGGCGCCGATTCTCGCGCCGCTGTGGGGTGCATTCTGCCTCACGAAAGTGATGAGCACGCGCAATGACACGCCAGCCACGGCCATGCGCCCATTCGACACGGCGCGCGATGGCTTCGTCCTCGGCGAAGGCGCCGCCTTCGTCGTGATGGAGGAACTGTCCCACGCACTCTCGCGTGGTGCCCGCATCTACGCCGAAGTCGTCGGGCATGGCCGTGCCTGCGAGGCCTACCACAGCGTCGCGCCGCATCCGGACGGCATCGGCACGAAGCGCGCGATCGAAAAGGCGCTGCGCGCAGCGGGCCTCGATCGCTCGGAAGTGAACTACATCAACGCGCACGGCACGGCGACCCAGGCGAACGACCCGACGGAGATCAAGGCGGTCAAAGCCCTCTTCGGCGCTCATGCACGGCGGCTTGCGGTCAGCTCCACCAAGGGCATCACGGGACACCTCCTCGCGGCGGCGGGCGCAGTCGAGACGGTGGTCACCGCGCTCGCGATCCATCATCAGGTCATCCCCAAGACGACCAACCTCACTGTGCCGGATCCGGAGTGCGACATTGACCTCGTGCCCTTCGAGTCGCGCCCGTATCCGATCGATGTCGCCCTCAACTTGAACTCGGGATTTGGGGGCAAGAATTCGTGCCTCGTCATCCGGCGCTACCATCCGAGGTCATGACGATCGCCGCCTACGTCCCGCTTGCTGCGGCCATATTGAACGGCCTGCTCCTGCTCTTCGTCCTGCGGGCCGGAGTCCAGGGCACGTCGAGGTTCGCATACCTCGTCTGGGGCACGTCAATCGTCGTCTGGAATTTGGGCACGTTCCAAATGTTCCGGGTGAAGGACGCGGACGCGGCGCTGGACTGGGCGCGGTTCCTCCAGGCTGGCGTGATTTTCCTGCCCATCAGCCTGTTTCACCTCTGCCTCGATCTCTGCGGGTTCCGGCGCAGTTCCCGGCGATGGGTGGTGTTCGTGCCCTATCTTTTCGGCATCGCGCTTGCGGGGACTTTGTTCACCCGGTGGTTTGTCAAAAGTGTCCGCCCGGCTGGATACGCGTTTTACAGCGAGGGAGGGCCGGCGTTCTGGGTGTTCGTCGGATTGTATGCGATCCTCACTGCGCTCACCCTGTTCTTCCTCTGGCGGGCCAAGGAGAGCGCGACGCATTTCCGCCGCGGCCAGCTCCGCTCGCTTCTCTGGGCGACCGGAATCCTCATCGCCGGCGGCAACAACGACATCCTCCCGATCCTCGGAGTCACCGAGTATCCGATCATCGGCAAGCCCATCTTCCCCATCGGCAGCATCTGCGCGATTTTCTACGGAATCCTCGTCGGCTACAGCGTGCTTCAGCACCAGTTGATGGACATCCGCCTCGGCTTGTCGCGCTTCGCGGCGCACGGCGCGAGGCTCTCGTTTCTCTTCCTCATCGGCTTCGTGCTGATGCTCATCATCTCGCTGATTGTCCCGGAGGGCGAGATTTCGCACACGGCTTTCTGGTGCGCCCTGCTCGTGCTCGTGCTCTCGGGCTTCACCGCGTCGCGCTACATGCCGAAACTCCTCGGCGCGGGCACCGAATCCTTTGAGCACCGCCTGCTCGGCGACCATTTCGAGTATCAGGACCGGACGCGCGTCTTCATCGAGACATGCCGCTGGCACACCGAAATGGAGGAGCTGTTCACGGATCTGCACTCGCTCCTGCTCAACACGCTGGGGGCCCGCGGCTACACCGTCGTCCTGCGCGACGAGATCAGCCGCTCCTTCTCGATTGTCCGCTCCCATCCGCCGGGTGCGCAGGGGCAGATCGCGCAGCTCAGCAGCGACGCCTCGGTTTTCAGGTTTTTCGCATCGTCGAAAACCGGATGCCTGCCGCTGGGGGAGGATTACGCGAATGAATCCGACCGGCTCGAATGCGCCGCGCGCGAACAGCTCAAGTCGCTCCGCGGAGTGCTCGCGTTTCCATTTCTCGTCGAGCAGCAGCCGCTCGGAATCCTCGTGCTGGATGAAAAGACAAACGGCCGCAGCTACACGAAGACGGACATCCAGCTCCTCGCGGAGCTGGCGACAAACGTGGCGCTCGTCATCAACCAGATCCTGCTCAAGAACCAGCTCCTGCAGGCCAGGGAGCTCGACTTGCTCGGTCGCATGTCGCAGGGCATGGCGCACGATCTGAACAACCTCACCACTCCGGTGTGGACGCTGCTCCAGCTGCTCACGGAGGGCGTGCCTGCCGAGACGCTGCGCACCGATCTGGCTCCGATCGCCATGCGCAACATCCGCACGATGCGCGAATACATCCGCGAGGCGCTCTTCTTCTCCGAGAACCTGCGGCCCGATTTTCAGACGGGCCGGCTCGACCTCCTCGTGCAGGAGGTCGTCGAGCGTTCGCGCGAAAACAAGCGCAAGGGCAAGCTCATCGAATACACGCTGCGCCTCTGCGGCGACATGCCGGTGGAGATGGACTACGTCCTCATCAGCCGCCTGCTCAGCAACGTCATCGCCAACGCCGTGGATGCATCGCCGCAGGGAGGGAGGATCGACGTCGAGACCATCCGCCTTGTGAAGACGGACCTCGACCGCGACTGGTTCCGGGTGCGTGTGACGGATCATGGCACGGGCATTTCGGAGGCAAACATGCACCGCCTTTTCCAGCCCTACTTCACAACCAAGAAAACGGGCGACGAGGATCGCGGCTTCGGCCTCGGGCTCGCAATTTGCCGCAGAATTGCGCTGCTTCACGGTGGCAACCTCGTCGTCTCCAGCGAGGAGGGCGTCGGCACGATCGTGAACCTCGACTTGCCGAGCTGCCAGAAACGACCAAAGGCGCAGCCGCAGCCCGCGCTCCTAACGACTCAGGCCTGACACCTTCATGCACACCCTTCTCGTCATCACCCGCCAGCCATCCTGCGCCGCAGCCGTGGAGGCCGCGCTCGACGCGGGCGCCTACCGCGTCATCACAAAGGAGGATCCCGTCAGCGCGGGCTCGCTCCTGGGGCGCGCCGCGGTGGACGCGATCATCCTCGATGTCGAGCACGCCAACGGCACGGCCACGCGCGTGATCGAGGAGGTTCGGGCGCTGGATCCAGACTGCCCGCTCATCGTCTTTGCGGGAAGCGGCCATCGTCCCTGGGAGGAGGATGCGTATCTGCTCGGCGTCGCGCACGTGCTGGAAAAGCCCGTCCGCGCGCGGTTGCTCGTCAATCTGCTCGACCGCGCATTTTTGGCCGCGCCGAAATTCGCTGCTCCCGGTGCGGCTTCATCCGCGATCTCCGTCGCGGAGCCCGCGGCGGTCTCCGCTTACGCGCCGCGCCGCGGGCTCGACGAACTGCGCCATTTCTCATCGCTGCTCGTCCACAGCCTGAACATTCGCGAACTCATCAGCGACGCCGTCCAGCAGCTCCGCGAGGCGCTGGGCGTGAACCGCGCCGCCGTGTTCCTGCGAAAGGCGAGCGCCCTTCCCACCGACGGCGCGCCATCTGCCGACGACCACTGGCTGCGGCCCGCGCACACGATCGGCCACGATCCTCTGCTCATTGAGCATTTCCCGCTGAGCCTCTCGGCGGGTCTGGGCAGGCACCTCGCGCAGCACGGCCGCATCCTCCGGGCCGAGAGCGCGGAGGCCCGCGCGAACCGCGAGATAAGCCGCGAGTTCCAGACGCTCGGCAGCGCCATCGCGCTCCCAATCAACGACCGCGCGGTCCTCGTCGGCGCGCTGCTCATCGACGAGCGCATCACCGGTGGCACCTTCGCCGATTCGGAGCTCACGCAGCTCTTTCACTGGCTCGAGGAACTCGGCGTCGCCATCCGCAACTGCTGGCGCCACGAGCAGCTTGCAGCGACGCACGGGCTCATTGACGACATCCTCGCCGGCATCGGCAGCGGCTGCGTGGTCGTCGGCTCCAACTGCGGCATCCTCCACGCCAACGCCGCGGCGCTGCGCCTCCTCGTGCCCGCCCGCGCCGGCAACAAGCAGGTGGACTTCGCAGACATCCCGCAGCAGCTCGGCAGCCTCATTTTCCAAGTCATCCAGACCGGGAAGGCGAACGCGCCTTTCAAGTGGACGCCGCCGGATCACGAGGAGGTTTCCTGCCGGATCACGATTCTGCCTTTCACCGTCGGCGACAGCAGCCGCCCGAATGCCGCGCTGCTCGTCCTCGACGACATCACCGAGCACGAGCGCGCCGCGCAGCTCGAGATGGAGGCCGGAAAGCTCCGCCTCGTCCGGCAGATGGCGTGGCACCTCGCGCATGAAATCGGAAATGCCGTCACGCCGGTCTCGACCATGCAGCAGCTCCTCGAGCTTCAGGGCGACGACGCGGAGGTGCGCCGCGAGCTCAGCGGCGTCCTGGCAAGCAGCGTCCGCCGTATCACGCGCCTCACGCAGCAGATGACCTTCCTCAGCCGCGACTGGGATGGAAAACCCGGCGATCCCGTGCGGCTCGCAGACCTCATCGAAGGCGCATGCCAGGATGCGAGCAACCATCAGCCGACGAAGCAGAAGGTCGCCCTCAACATGGACAAGGCGAAGGTGCCGTGGAAAGTCGCCGGCGACACAAAAGCGCTGCGCCACGCGTTTTCGGAGCTGTTCCTCAACGCGCTCCAGGCAAACCCCGAAAACCCGACGGTCACCGTGCGCGTCAGCGAGAGCCCCGCGTCCGGGAAGCCCGGCCTCGCCGTCGAGTTTCAGGACACCGGCTCCGGTTTCCCGCAGGATGTCGCGGAGAAAATCGGCGAGCCTTTCCACAGCACGCGCAGCGTCGGCCTCGGCCTCGGCCTCACCGTCACCCGCAAAATCATCGAAGGCCACCGCGGCTTGATCGAGATTCCGCATCCGGAAAAGGGGCCGGGCGTCGTCCGCATCACGCTCCCGCTGCCGGAGCCGGGCATCAACTGAGCGTCAGGTTTTCAGCTTGATTGCCTTGCCGAATGCGGCAGCTTTTTCCGACCCCGCTTCTCCCATGAAAACAATCCTCTCAGTCATTGCGGGTGTGGCATTGCTCACGGACATGGCATCCGCCATCCCCCAGTCCTTCGGAGGCAACAACCTCTTCGGCGCAACCGGAATGCCATTCGAGAAATACGTCGCGACGGTCGCAGTGTGGTCGCCGGGAGCGACGCTGCAGGGAGCGTGGAAGCGGCGCGACAAGGCGAAGGCCGATGGAGTCGAGATGCTGCAGCTCGGGGCGGATGCCACCGTATTTGGCATCGCCGCCTCGCAGGTTTTCGCGGAGCGTGTGAACGGCGTCGTGCGGCGCATCACCGTGCTCTTTGACGAGGCCAAGCTGCGCAACGCGAAGGCGCGCGCAGGCGGCCTCTACGATCAGGTGCTGGCTAACATCACGGCAGTCGCGGGAGAGGCGCAGACGGTGTCATCGGGCGGCAAGACGTTCCGCCACGAAGCGTCGCTGATCACCGCGCGCAGGGCGGGCAGCCGCGAAGTGATCGTCGAGTTCACGCCCGCGAAGTGAGGATGCGCGCCATGCGTCGGTGGCTCGCGGTCGCTGCCTGCATGTGTGCGCTCGCGGGTGCGATCGGTGCGGTCCGGGCGCAGGGTGTCGTGCGGTCGGCGGGGCGTGTGTTTCCCGCGGCAGAGGCGCTCCGAAGTTCCGCAAGCTGGGAAGCGCGCGAATTTCTTGACGGCTGGGGCGCGGTGGACGCGAACGCCGCCGAGGAGCACCGGAATTTCGCCGGGAAGTGCGAAGTGTTCGGCCATGCGGCGCACGCGGTGCACGGGATGTTTGAGCACGGGCGGCTGGTGTCGTTCACGGTGGTCGTGCTCGATGCAGGCGCATGGTTCGGCTTCGTGCCGGATGCCGATGTGAAAAAGGTCGCCGCGACGAGGGGCCCGCAGTTCACCGCGCTCTACAAGCAGACCGCCGCCGACGTGGAGCGCGGGCTCGCGGCGCTCGCGGGCGGGGCGGGGAGGAAGGTCGCATTCGTGGACAAGGGTGTGCTCAAGCACGACGTGCTCATCTACCGGACGGGCGACCTCTGGGTGCGGCTGACCACGCGCGACAACCAGCTCGTGAAGTTCACTGTGACGCGCACCGAGGCAGACGCCGCGAGTCCGCTCAGCGCGATGCGCCGCGCGGCGAAGAGGGATGAGCAGTCGCGGGCATTTGCCGCACGGGTGACGAGCGCGGCGAGCGGGGATCGCGTCCTCGAAACCGTTCCGATTTTCATCCAGGGCGACCGTGCCTACTGTGGCGTCGCGACGCTCGCGATGGCGATGCAGTTCCTCGGGCTGCGGCTGGACACGGAGGACTTTGCCGCCGCAGCCGGCATCAAGTTCGGCAGCACCTACCACTCGGACATCCGCAGCGTCACCGAGGCTGCGGCGGACGCGGCGAAGGTGAAGCTCCCCCGCACGACGCAGTTTGAATTTGAGAAGGCCCGCGCCGCGATTGACGCGGGCATGCCGGTGCTCGTCTTCCGCCGCTGGAGCCAGGAGCGCGACTTCCTCCACACGGCGTTTGCACAGCGCCTGTTGAAGGATCCCGCGGCGGCGCTGCCGAAAGCCGACCTCAACGACCGCAGGACTTGGCCGACGCGCGCCGACTACGCGCATTCCTCGCTCGTCACCGGCTACAATCTCGCGCGCCGCGAAGTCATCTTCACGGAGAGCTGGGGCGAGCGCACGCGCAACCGCCGGATGCGCGCCGAGGAAATGGAGGGCACGAGCTACCTCGCCTATTATCCCCATCTGTGAGCCGCGCGGCCTGCATCATCCTGCTGACGGCGCTCTCCGTGGCGCGTGCCGAGATGCGCGAATGGACCGATCGCACGGGGAGAAAATTCACCGCCGAGATCATCGCGGGCGACGCGTGGCGCGCGACCTTCGCGTTCCCGGATCAAACAAAGGCTGTGGTGCCCGTCGCACAGCTCAGCGCAGGCGATTCAGCTCTCGTCGCGAAATGGCGTGCGGAAAATCCCTCCGCCCCGCTCGTGGACCCGCAGAAGCTCGCCCCGTGGCCGGCGGCCGTGGCGGCGCCGGACATCGACGTGCGGGCCGGCGCGGAAGATCCAAAGACGCATGCCTTCACCTACGAGGGCACGCATTTCGCCATGCAGTCCGACGTGCGGCTGCCGCTCGGCGTCGTGCGCGATCTCAACGCCGTCTTCGAGGCCACGCGCGCCGCGCTCATGGCGCTGCCCCTCGGCCTGCACGCTGGCGGCGAGCGCGGAAAATATCCGGTGCTCCTATTCTCCACCGCCGAGGACTACGGACGTGCGGGCGGCGGCAGCGCCAGCGGCGGCTACTTTCAGGGGCACACGGGCCGCATGCTCATCCTCCTGCCGAACCTCGGCATTCACGCCGCAGGCGAAAAGAAGGTCTTCGATTATCAGAAAAATCTCTTCGTCCTGAAGCACGAGGTGACGCACCAGATTCTGCGGCAATGGGGCGGCGCTTTCCCGGTGTGGTTTGGCGAGGGGCTCGCGGAATTCATCGCGGCGACGCCCTACGGTGCGGGGCGCTACACGTTTTCGGCGACCGACACTGCGCTCGCCAGCTACGTGCAGAAATGGCGGCGCCCCGGCGACGTGAAGCCGATGGCCGTCGTTCCGCCCGCGCAGCTCATGGAGTTCAATGAGCAGACTTGGGAGGCGCGCGTGGCCGGCCAGTCCGCTTACGAACTCTACAACTCCGCCGCGCTCTTCATCCACTTCCTTCTCCGCCACGACGGTGCGGGCGACGGCTCGGGCGTCGCGGCGTTCCTCGGCGCGCTCCGCGGTGAACTTCACCGGCATCGCGCCGACTTTCCGCGGGGCGATTTCATCCGCACCTTCGGAGTTCCGCGCGACGTGCAGATGAAGCTGGCAGCCGACTTCCTGCGCCGTGGTCGCAGCGACGAAAAGCTCGCCGCCGACTTCGCCGTATTCCTCAAGCGCCTCGGCCTGAGGTATGTGTTCGACACGCCAGTCCAGTCGGGTCGCTGAGGAGCGGGCAGGCGGGGCGTTCTGCAGCCATAAGAAAGCCGCTGCAGGTGGTTGATATACGGCATCCTCCGTTTGCTTCTCCGCAAAATGAACCGCACATCTTCCCCGTCCGCGTCCTGCTCCGGCCCGTTGTCACGGCGCGGGTTTCTCGAGGTTGGCGGTGCGGGGTTGCTGGGGCTGAGCCTGGGTGGGCTGCTGGATGCGCGAGCCTCCGCATCGGCGGTGGCCAAGGGCGTGAGGAGCGTGACCTTCGGCCGGGCGAAATCGTGCATCATCCTCTTTCTCGCGGGCGGCCCGCCGCAGCACGACACATTCGACCCGAAGCCGGACGCGCCTATCGAAGTGCGCGGCGTGTTGCGCGACATCGCGACGAAGGTGCCCGGCATCCGCCTTTGCGAGACGCTGCCGCACACGGCGCGCATCGCGGATCAGCTCGCGATCATCCGCTCGATGATGACAGACATCAACGCGCACTCGACGAGCGGCGCATTCATGCTCACCGGCTACGAGCCGCCGACGAAGGCGGAGAATGTGCCTGCGGGTCCGCAGGACTGGCCGAGCATCGCTTCGGTGGTCGGCGCGCTGAGGCCGGGCGAGCGTTCGCCGCTGTCATCCGTCGTGCTGCCGGAGAGGATTCAGAACGATGGCAACATCGTGTGGCCGGGGCAGGACGGTGGCTTCATGGGCGGATCGTGGCACCCGATGGTGATGAAGTGCGATCCGTCGTCGCTGCCGATCCGCATCGAGGGCATGAGTATGGAGGGAGGGATGACGCATGTGCGTCTCGCGGAGCGCTACGACCTGCTCTCGCAGATGGACGCGCAGTTCCAAAACGCCGTGCAGAGCGGCGCGGCGGCGGAACTCGGCGGAATGCGCCAGCGCGCGTTCGACCTGCTGCACTCGGATGCGAGCCGTGCGGCGTTTGCCCTCGAGCGCGAGACGCCCGCGCTGCGCGACGCGTATGGCGCGCACAAGTTCGGCCAGAGCGTGCTGCTCGCGCGGCGGCTCGTCGAGGCCGGCACGCGGCTCGTTCAGGTGAACTGGCCGCGCGAGGGCCCGAAGGAAGTCGGCGGCAGCCCGCTGTGGGACACGCACCGCAACAACGCGGGCCGCGTGCGCGACGTGCTCGCCCCGCAGTTCGACCTCACGTTCGCCACGCTCATCGGGGATCTGAAATCGCGAGGGCTGCTCGACGAGACGCTCGTCGTGGTGATGGGGGAGTTCGGGCGCTCGCCGAAAATCAACGGTGCGGGTGGGCGCGACCACTGGGGCTCGGTCTTCTCCGTCGTGCTCGCGGGCGCGGGCATCGGCGGCGGGCAGATCATCGGCGCGAGCGACCGCATCGGCGCGTTCCCGCAGTCGCGCCCCGTGCGCCCGCCGGATCTTGCGGCGACGATCTTCCACCTGCTCGGCATCGCGCCGTCCGCGGAGTTCACCGACCCGATTGGCCGTCCGCGCAGCGTGACAAACAGCGGCCAGCCGCTGCGCGAGATTGTCGGCGCGTGAGCCGGTGCTAAGAACGCCCGCGCCGACCGCTTTTTCCATCATCCATGTCCGAGCACTCGAACTTCTTTCCTGCACGCCGCTGCGGCGGACCGATCACGCGCCGCAGTTTCCTTGAGGTTGGCGCGTTGGGGCTGCTCGGGCTCGGGATGGGCGATGTATTGCGTGCGGAGTCTGTCGCGAAGGCTGCTGGCAAAAGGGTGCGGGAGAAGAGCGTGATTTTCATCTGGCTGCCCGGCGGCATGTCGCACCTCGAGAGCTACGACATGAAGCCCGACGCGCCGAGCGAGTATCGCGGCATCTTTAGCCCGATCAAAACGAACGTGCCGGGCATCGAGGTGTGCGAGATGTTCCCGCGGCACGCGAAGATTGCGGACAAGTTCAACATCATCCGCTCGGTGTGCCACGAGTTTGCCGACCACGGCGGCGGGCACAAGCGCTTCCTCACGGGCCGCAAGCCTGCGGAGCCCACGGGTTTTGTGAACGATGCACCGGCGGTGACTTCAATCATCAGCAAGAAGCTCACGCGCCCCGGAGAGCCGATGCCCGCGACGGTGCTCGGCGCGGATGCGGGGCGCAGCGGCATTGATGTGTTTTCGTTCGGCGCGGCGTATCTCGGGGCGGGCACGACGCCATTTGTCGTCGCGGGCGATCCGAGCGCAGCGGATTTCAAGGTGCAGAACATCGGCCTTGCGCCCGACATGCAGACGCGCCTCGAAGACCGCGCGCATTTGCTCGAAGGCGTGGACAGGCTGCGCCGCGATGCGGACACGAGCGGGCTCATGGGTGCGATGGACGAATTCAGCCAGCGCGCGTTCCACATGCTCACGTCGCCGAAAGTGCAGGCCGCATTTGATCTCAGCAAGGAGCCGGAAAAGTTGCGTGAGCGCTACGGACGCAGCGCCTACGGCCAGCGGGGCATCATGGCGCGGCGGCTCATCGAGGCGGGCAGCCGATTCGTCTCGATGGTGTGGGAGAATCCGTTCCCGAGCGGAAAGATCCCGCAGAACTGCTGCTACAACTGGGATTCGCACGCGGTGAACTGCCACATGTTCGACGACGCGCGCTGGCGCATGCCTGTCTATGATCAGGCGCTCACCGCACTCATCGAGGACATCTACGACCGCGGGCTCGACAAGGACGTGATGGTGATCGCGACAGGTGAGTTCGGTCGCACGCCGAAGATTAACACGCAGGTCGGGACGCAGACGAAGGTCACGCAGCCTGGCCGCGACCACTGGCCGAATGCGATGTCCATGCTCGTGACCGGTGGCGGTATGCGCACCGGCCAGATCATCGGCGCGACGAACCCGCGCGGCGAGCATCCTGTTGAGCGGCAGCTCTCGCCGAACGACCTCTGGGCAACGGTCTATCGCCACCTCGGCATTGATTTCGAGGAGAGCTTCCCGGATTTCCAAGGCCGCCCGATGCCCGTGCTGCCGTTCGGCTCGCCCATCGCGGAGATTTTACCCGCTGCGTGAGCACGGCGCGGCTTCGTCACGCATTCGCAGTTCCAAAGTCCGCGTCATCGGTTACTTGTCGGCGTGATGTCCTGGCTTCTCGGAATTCTGCTGCTGATCACGCTTCTTGCATGGAAGCGGCGCGAGGTGCAGCACCGGCGCCGTGATGCCGCGCATTTGAAGCGGGCGCAGGAGCTTTTGCGCGAGCATGAGGTGCTGCGGACGCAGCGTTCGCTGGCGGAAGCGAACCTCGAAATCATCCTGTCCTCGATGCAGGAGGGCGTGCTCGTTCTGGACAAGCGGCGCGCAGTGCGGCTCGCGAATCCGGCTGCGCAGAAGCTGTTCAATCTGCCCGGGGAATACGCGGGCCGGCCGGTCATCGAGCTTTTGCGCGAGCCGGCGGTGGACGACATGGTGATCGCCGCCGTGGGGAAATCTGAGGCGCGCGAGGCGGAGCTGGCATTGCCAGCGCGCAAGCCGCCGCTGGTGCTCGCGACACGCGTGGCACCGATGCGCGACGCGACGGGCGAGCCGGCTGCGCTGGCGATGTTCCGCGACATCGGGCACACGAAGCGGCTCGAGGAGGTTCGCCGGGAGTTTGTTTCGAATGTCTCCCATGAGCTGCGCACGCCGCTCGCGATTTTTCAGGGATATCTCGAGCAGCTCATGGACATGCCCGACATGCCGCGGAGGGAGCAGATGGAGGCGTTCGAGGTGCTGAGCCGCCACTCGAAGCGGCTTTCCGCGCTGGTCGAGGACCTGCTCGTGCTGGCGCGCATGGAATCCACGGCGGAGGAACTTTCCCCCGAGGAGATTGACGTGCCGGATTTGCTCGACGGCATCGCGCGCGACTTTGCACTGCGTGCCCGGCAGAAGGGCGTGACGCTGAAAGTGCAGGTGCCGGCGGACATCGCGCCGCTGCATGCCGATCCGCTGCGCATGGAGCAGGTCTTCACAAATCTGGTGGACAACGCGTTGAAGTTCACGCCGGAAGGCGGCACGGTGACGCTCGGCGCGTCGTCGGATGCGGGTGAGATTCAGCTCTGGGTCAGCGATACGGGGCAGGGGATATTGTCGAGCCACCTGCCGCACATCTTTGAGCGTTTCTACCGCGTGGACAAGGGCCGCAGCCGCGATGCCGGCGGCACCGGCCTCGGCCTCAGCATCGTGAAGCACATTGCGCGCGCACACGGCGGCGACGCGGAGGCGGAGAGCACTTTTGGAAAAGGAACGACGATCCGGCTGCGGCTGCCGGTCTTGTAGCGTCCGGGAGATCAGCCTGGAATCTCGCGGAGGAGCTGCGCGTTCGTCGGAAATTTCTTCACGAAGGACAGCAGGCGCTCGATGGCCTCGAACGGCTTGTGGCCTGCGAGGCCGCGTCGGATGACGCTGATCTTGTGCAGGTCATCGGCCGAGATGAGCAGTTCGTCGCGGCGCGTGCCGCTCTGGAAGATGTCAATCGCGGGATACACGCGCTGATCGCTGATCTTGCGGTCGAGCACGATCTCCATGTTGCCGGTGCCCTTGAACTCCTGGAAGATCAGCTCGTCCATGCGGCTGCCGGTCTCGATGAGCGCGGTGGCGACGATGGTGAGCGAGCCGGCCTCCTCGGTGTTGCGCGCGGCGGCGAAAATCTTGCGGGGGATTTCCAGCGCGCGGCTGTCCACGCCGCCGGACATCGTGCGTCCGCCGCCGGCGATTGCGTTGTTGAACGCGCGGCCGAGGCGTGTGATCGAGTCGAGCAGGATGAACACGTCGCATCCGCTCTCGACGAGCCGGCGCGCGCGCTCGATGCAGAGCTGCGCGATGCGCGTGTGGGACTTCACGTCCATGTCGTTTGAACTGGCCCACAGCTCGGCCTCGGGGATGTTGCGCTTGAAGTCGGTGACCTCCTCCGGCCGCTCGTCCACGAGGAGAATCATGAGCTTCACGTCGGGGTGATTTTTCACGACGGCCTGCGCCATGTGGTGCAGAAGAGTCGTCTTGCCGGTGCGCGGCGGCGCGACGATGAGGCCGCGCTGGCCCTTGCCGACGGGCGACATGAGATCCACGACGCGCGTGGTGAAGCGGTCGGGCACGGTCTCGAGCTTGATGCGCTCAAGCGGGCTGATCGTGGTGAGATCATCGAACGACGGCCACGCCTTTGCGGTCTCTGGATCGGCGTCGTTGATCGAGAGGATGCGGTGAATCTGCAGGCCGCGGCTGCTTTTGCGTGCCTCGACCTTGAGCCACTGGCCCTCGCGGAGGCCGAATTTCTTCACGGCCTCGGGAGTCACGAAAACATCGGATGGATTTGGCTGGAAGAACCGCTTCGCGTCGCGCAGGAAGCCGAAGCCCTTCCCGGAAATCTCGCAGTAGCCCTCGGCCTCGACGATTTCCTCCGGTTCGGGCGGCGCCGCGGGCGTGCTGTCCTGCTGCTCGCGATTTTGCTCGCGCTGCTGCTGTTCACGGCGCTGATGCCGATGCTCGTTGCGCTCATGGCGCTCGCGTCCGCGCTGCTGCGCAGGGACGGGCTGCGCGGCTGCCTCGGCTTGGGGTGCAGCCGGTGCCGCGGGTGCGGATGAGATCGGTGCGGCTGCGGGCGTGGCCTGCTGCGCGGCCATCTTTGCGGCCTGCATCGCCGCCATGATTGCGTCGAGCTGCGCCTTTTCCGAGGGGATTGGAATGTTTGCCGCACGAAGGAATGCCTCCACTTCCCGTGGAATGTAAAGCGGGCGGGGCCTTGCTGCGCCTCCTGTTGGCGCAGCGGCCTCGACAGGCGCGGGAGCGGAGACTGCGACCGGTGCGGCAGCGGGGGCCGGTTCCGGCTCGGAGACGGGTGCTTGCCCTGCGACGGGCTCAACTGCCGGCGCCGCAGGTGCGGACTCGGCGGGGGCCTCAACAGGCTCCTCTGCCGCCGCGGCCTTTTTCCGCGTCGCCTTTTTTGCAGCGGGAGCCTTTTCGGAGGTTTCTTTCTTGGCCTTGGCGGAAGTCTTCTTGGCGGTGGTGCCGGTGCCCGCGGCCTTCTTGCGGGTCGTCTTCTTTTTCGGCTCCTGCTCGTCGAGCAGATCCGGGTCGTTTTTTGTGCTCATGGAAAATGAATGTGCTCGCTCAGAGCCTGCGGCCCTTGCAGTGCGTGTGCTCCGCGGGTTGCGCTGCGGGGCACTGGTGGTGTCCAGACATGGGGTGTCGAAGGATGAGTTGCGCCGCGGCGGGTTGGGATTGCCAATGTCGCTGGAACTTGCCCGTTCAGTCGGGGAGACCGAAACCGCTGACGCGAATCGAACGAGGTGAAGAATGCAGAGGCGGCGTGCGGCGTCAACGGGAATTTTTGCAGCATGCCCACGAACGCATCGCGCGCTGCCGCATCACCGCGCGCCAAAAAATAGGGTGCCGATGTCCTCCGGTGTCGCCGTGCCGGTCGTGCCGATCTGATGAATGACGATGCTCGCCGCCGCCATCGCGATTTCCATCGCTTCGGAAATGGAAGCGCCCGCCGCAAGCGCCACCGCGAGATTCGCAGAGACGGAGTCGCCCGCCCCGACAATGTCAATCGGCCCGCGCAGCGGATGAGTCGGCACGTGGGCTGTAGAGCCGGTCGTATCCGCGCCGATGATGCCGCCTGCCGCCATTGTGACAAAGACCGGACGCTGGTTGCGCTTCGCGAGTTCGGATGCAGCAGTTTGGATGGCCGCGAGATCGGACTCGGAAGCACCGGAGAGCACTGCGAGTTCGCGCGCATTCATCTTCCAAATGCACACGGGCCAGCCGCTGAGACCGCGGCGGCAGTCTCCAAGGACAGGCGTCGTCGCCTGTGCGCGCGAAATCGCGCCGATGGCGTCGCGAATGCGCGAGGTGACCACGCCGGTCTCCGCAATGTCCACCTGGTCCATCACGATGATTGCATCGGCTTCGGCCGCGACATTGTGCAGTGCGGCGAGCAGGTCGTCTTCGACATTTCCGGGCGTGGGCGACCAATTTTTCAAATCAAGGCGGTTCAGTTCCCGAGGCGGTGAGCCCAGCTCATGCACGAGTGGCTTCGTATAGGAGAAGGTGCGGCGCTCCGGTGTCTGGACAAAGGCATCGAGCTTCACGTTTGCCGTGCGTCTCAAGGCACGCAGGAGTTCATAGCCCTCGCCATCCTCGCCGCAGAAGCCGACCGGAATCACCGTGCCCGCTCCCAAGGCGATCAAGTTCGCGAGGATCGTCCCCGCGGCGCCGGGCTGCGAGCGCACGTTCACGACGTTATGCACCGGCAGCCCTGTCTCAATGGATGTCTCGCCCTTTGCCGGATCGATGTCGAGGTAGCGGTCGAGGCAGAAGTCGCCGACGACAGCGATGCGAAGCTGCGCGTAGCGGTCCGTGATTTCTGAAAAGCGCTCGGGTGTCATGGCGTTGCGCGCAGCGCGTGCAGGAGATTGTGGACGAAGGCGAGGTTGTCGCACTGCGCGTATTGCATCGTGCCGCCCATGCGCGAGAAGCTCTTGCAGAACCGCAGGTAATAAGCGGCGGAGGTCTTCGGCGGCTCGCCCTGCGCCCAGTCCCAGTTGCCGCCGTCCTGAAGGTCCACGACGTAGATGCTGTGCCCGCTGACCGCGGGGCGGCCGTTTTGAAAGCGCACATTGTGGACGCAGCTCAGGCTCTTCTCAAAAACCTGCGGGGCCATGATCGCCGATCCGACAGTCAGCAGCACGCCGCCATCGAGGTTTTCCACGCTTTCGCAGAAGGTGTGAAAGTCGGTCTCCGCCGCGCGCCCGATCACTGCGCCGTTGAACAGCGGGTGGCACGACACGATGTCGTAGCCGATGCCGGGATGCACCGTTGCCGGCACGCCCAGCCGGAACGCCTGGGCGAGAATCGAGGCGTGTTTCCATCGGTGGAAAGCCTCATGCCGCCCCGCAGCGAGAGCGTGCCGTTGCATCGCTGTCAGCAACTCCGCCTTCGCAGGCGTGCTCCCGTCGGGGTGACTGAGCGACTCGCGCAAATCCCCCGGCGAAGGAAGCGTGCAGCCGTCCTCGTGGATGAATCGTCCGAGAGCCGCGCCGTAGCCTTCACCGCGCACGCCGCCCGCGAGCAGTGCGAGGTGAATGTTCCGCCCTGTCTCCTCCCACGCGCCGAATGTTCCCGTCGCCACATTTTCCTCCACGCTCTCGCACGAGCGTCCGAGCCACGAAAACTCCCAGTCGTGGATCGTCCCTGCGCCGTTCGTCGCGATGTGCGTGATCCAGCCGCGTTCCATCAGCTCCGTGATGATGCGCGCCGCGCCGTTGCGCAGCAGGTGTGCGCCATACATCAGGATTACCGCCGCGCCGCGCTCGCGGGCCGCGCGGATGTCGCGCGCAGCAGCGCTGATGATCGGTGAAACGCTGGTCGCCGCCGGCGGGGAGTCGGGGTCCACGATGATCGCATCCGCTGTCAAGAGACTGCGCCTCTCGGAAAGCGGATGCGCTCGGAGTTCCGAAGGATCGTATCGGTTCATGGGGCAATGAGCGCGGTGATGATTTCCCGGGCGTGGAAAAAATCCGGAATCACGCCATCCGCGCCTGCGGCGAGCAGCGTCTCGCGCTTCGTGGCATCCACGCGGCCGGAACCGTGATTCTCCTCATCGCTCGCCACCGCGATCGCGATTCCTCCGACCGCTTTCGTCTCCGCGATCTCCACGGGGCCGTCGCCGAAGGCCATGAGCGTCTCACCTCGCACCCCGCGATCGCGCAGCAGGCCCGCGATAGTCGCGCGTTTGGAAAAGCTCCGATCATCGAGGCTGTCCGGCCCGTGCACCGCGTCGAAGTAGCGCGCAACATCCAGAAGTTCCGTTTCCTCCCGCACCTCGTGCAGCACCGAGCCCGTTGCGAGCGTGACCGTGATGCCGCGAGTCCGGAGCGCTTCAAACAACGCCCGCACTCCGCGCACGAGCAGCGAGTCCGTGCCGGGCTGCTCGCGGCGCACCCGCTCCAGCCGCAGGCGCACCTCCGTTTTGAGACGCCGCTGAAATTCATCGTGGTAGGTTTCCGCCGTCTCCGCCCTTCCGCCGCGCCGCTGCACGAGTTCGGCGAGATGCGCCATCTGGTGGATGCTTGGCTTGCCGTTCAGCGTCATCAGCTCCGCCCGCGCGAATTTTCTGCGCGCGGTCTCGTCTTCGCCGGCAAATGGTGGCAGGTGCTCGGCGTAAAGCCTCGCCATGATGTCCGCCCAGCCTCCGCGCGTGAGAGAAGTCGTGCCGTCCCAGTCCATCAGCACATGGCGAATGGCGCGCGGCTGGATACTGCGGGCAAATTCGATCGGTGAACTGGACACGCGCGCAATTACTCACCTTGCGCGCAGCCACGCAATCACATCGGCCACGTCCTGCGGCTTCAGCACCGTTTCGAGGCCCTCGGGCATCAGCGAACGGCCGGTGGGCTTTTCCTCTGCGATGTCCGCGCGGAGCACGGGGAACTCGGTGCCGCCGGGGAGTCGCAGCGTGAGGTTGTTTCCAGTTTCGCCGGCGACGACGCCGCTGAGTTCCGTCCCATTTTTCAATTTCACCATGAGCGCCTGGTAGCGCGGCTCTACCGCGGCGTTCGGATCGAAAAGGGCCGTGAGCAGCCAGTCGTCCGGCTTGTCCGTGACCATCGCGAGATCAGGGCCGACTTCCTTGCCCTCGTTTTTCAGTCGGTGGCAGATCGCGCACTGCTGTGTGAAAAGCGTGTGTCCGCGCTGCGCGTCGCCTTTCAATGTTGAGACGGGTGCGTAGCTCGCCACGACTTTCGCGCGATCGACGGTGCTCGCTTTCGGCAGCGTCGGCACGGGGCCCGGCGAGGCGGCGGTGGCATTCAGCTTTTTGAACAGCTCGCTCTCCGGAGTGAGCGACGAAAGAACCGCGAGGCGCATCTGCGCGACATCGCCCTCGCGGTCAGCGAGTTTTTGCAGTGCGGCAAGCGCGCGTTCGTCGCGATCGCCTCGCTCGTTTTTCCACTCGCCGAGCGTGAGCGCGAGTTGGCGACGAACGACAAACTCCGGGTCGTCCGCGCACGCGAGCAGGCTCGCGAGCAGCGAGCTGTCGCTTCCTGCGAGTGTCTCGCTCTGGCGCAGCGCCTGCACGCGCACTTGCGGGTGCGCGTCGCGCAATGCGCTGCGGATGGTCGAGACATCCGTGGCATTGAGAGTGCCGAGCGTCGCGAGCGCCTGCGCGCGGACTTTTGGGTTCGGCGCAGTAAGCACGAGTTTGCGAACGGCGGGCGCGACCTCCTTTGCGCCGCGCTCGTAGAGGAGGCGTTGAACGGTGTCGCGCTGCCAGCCATTCGGCGAGTCGAGTGTGGCGGCGAGCGCGGCGTTGCCGAGCTTCGCGAGGTTTGGTGCGGGGCGCAGCTTTGCGCCGGTGGGCAGCACGCGCCAGATGCGGCCGGTGTCCGCGCCTGCGCGCAAGTCGAGGCGGCTCTGGGTCTCGGGTGCGATCCATTCGGGATGTTCGAGGGCGAAGCGGTGAAAGTCGGCGATGTAGAGCGCACCGTCGGGGCCGGTCTTCATCATCACGGGGCGGAACCACACATCGAGGCTCGCGAGGAATTCCCGGTCCTGCTCGTCGTCCGCGCGCTTGCTTGTGAAGCTCGCACCGTCCGCGCTGAGCACTTCGCGATGGACGACATTGTGCACTGGCTCGCTCGAAAACACGCTCGTCGTGAATGCGGGGCCGAACAGATCGTCGCGATATGGCGTCGGGCTGTTGCCGCTCGTCACGTAGCCGAGCGACTGTGGCTGGTTGAAGCGAATTGGCGCGGCATCCCGCGAGTAGGCGGTGAAGACGCGCAGGCTGTCGGGGTAGTTGGCGAGCATCTGCTTCGTCGTCTTCACGGCGAGGCGCGGGTTGCGGCGGATGTAGCGATCCTCGAGCGTGTAGTGCCAGAGCCACGTCGGGTTGTTGTTGCCGAACCAATTTCCCCAGTCGTCGCGGTGACGGCCGAATTGCGTCTGCCCGCTCTCGGCCTCGAACTCACCCGTGTCGGGGCGAAAGCGGATGTCGCGGCCGGAAATCGCGACGCCCTTCTGTTCCTCGCGCGGTTTCTTCGCGGAGAAAATCGCGCCGCCGCTGTCGCCGTTCGCGCCGTAGAGCCAGCCGTCGAGTCCCCAGTCGAAGCCATTCACGCGGTGCTGCTGGTTTCCCTCGGTAAATCCGCTGAAGAGCACTGTGCGCGTGTCGGCCTTGCCGCTTCCGCTCTTGTCCTCGAGAAAAATGATCTCCGGCGCGGCGGAGACGATCACGCCGTCACGCCACGGGAAGATGCCGGTGGGAAAGGGGATGTCCTCGGCGAAGATCGTCGCCTTGTCGTAGTGCCCGTCGCCGCGCGAATCGGTCAGCACTTTGATCCGGCCGCCGGGTTTGCCCTTGCCGTCCATGCCGAGCGGATAGTCACGCATCTCGACGACCCACAGGCGCCCGCGCGCGTCCCACTCGAACGCCGCCGGCGATTCGACGAGCGGTTCTGCGGCGACGAGTTCGACCGAAAAGCCCGGACGCGGGCGCATCGCCGCGAGCGAATCCTCCGGCGTGAGCGGCGGCGGCACGTCGAATGCGATGATGTCCCTGAACGGGCGGCGCAGCGTGTGCGCGTCGAGTTTGAAAGTGTCCTCGTTCTGCCAGACGACGTGGCCGTCGCGGAACCACGCGCCGTTGTCCAGCCCGCCGCGCACGAAGGGCGGGATGCGCAGCGCGTCGGCGCCCGCGCGGTTCGCGACGCGCACGATGTGCGGCCAGCCGGCCTTCCAGCCGAGGCCCGCCTTCACCTTTCCGGCCCAGAGGTGAATCGCGCAGCCCGAGTCGTTCGACTGGAAGACATCGTCGAAGCCGTCGCCGTTGAGGTCCACGAAGCGCAGGCCGTTGTCGCTGCCTTCCTTGTTGCGCACCGAGCAGCCTTCGGGCAGCGAGTAGCCTGCGGGCTTCCACTGCTTCTCTGCGTCGCTCCACGAGAAAATGTCGCGGTTCACGAGCAGCTCGCACACGCCGTCATTGTCGAAGTCGCGGAGGCGGATGCCGTCGTAATCAGCGCCCCCTTGCAACCACTTGAGTAGTGGATGATCGAATCCAGCTTCTCGTGCGGCATCTCGCCGCCATGCCTCGCCATGCCATGTGTAGACCTCCAAACCCGATGCAAGTGCTGAAGCCATGCCGAAACCATCGAAAACCCCGAAAGCCACGTGCGGAACGTAGCGGTAAGGTATGCCGGCATCTGGCCCGTCAGAATTTATGATCCACTGGGCAGTGTCGAAGGGCGTGTCTGCATTATGCCACAGGTTCTGATGAGGTCGCCACACTCGCGT
This sequence comes from Chthoniobacteraceae bacterium, assembly GCA_044221185.1. Classification (GTDB taxonomy): domain Bacteria; phylum Verrucomicrobiota; class Verrucomicrobiia; order Chthoniobacterales; family Chthoniobacteraceae; genus SXWH01. The sequence continues at coordinate 199,337 of JBGAPP010000004.1, forward strand.
TATTCCGGGTTTTCGCGGTGCCCCTTCAGGGTTGGGAAGAACGAGCGGGTTGGGCGATCCGGTCTGCGGCAATAAGACATCCATATAGCCGTCCCCGTTTACGTCGAGAAGTCTGACTCCAATATTCTTGCCATTTGCTTTGTCTCGCAGCGAAGCACCTGCGAGCGCATTCTTCTCAATCCGCTCCAGCGCCTCGCGGAGGGTGAGGAACTTCACGCGCTTGCCGTATTTTTCCTGCGCGTAGCCGATGAACTCCACCCACTGCTCGGGCGAACTCCAGCCGTGCGGGTGGAAGACGGTCGTCATCACGCCTTGCTTCGAGACGACCCAGTCGAGCGCGGCTTTCCAGTCGGCGAGCGTCTCGGGATTTTTCGCGCCCTGCGCGTTGAACGCCTGCCAGTCGCTCGGCGTGATGCACGGGAATTCCCAGCACAGTTTGCCGACGACATACGGATACGGGTAGTCCTCGATGAAGCCCGCGTAGTCGCGCAGCGAAACTTTTGTCGGCGGTTTCAGCTCCGCGGGAAAATATTTCGCGAAGCGCGCGCCCGCTTCGCCGCCCGGGCGCACGAAGACGGACGAATCAATCGCGAGCGCGTGGCCTTTCTCGCTCGTGCGGTTGAAAATCTCCGCGAAGAAGCGTGGGCTCGCGGAGTTCATCGAGTCGCAGCACGGCATGCGGAACGCGACGGGCTTGTTGTTCGGAATGCTCGTGAGCAGGTCGAGCCCGCCGAGCACCGTGCGGCGCGCCTCGTCGAGCGTCGCCTTGCCGAGCAGCGGGCAAGGGTGTGTGAGCGTGTGGACTTCGAGCGAGACGCCCTCCTTCAGCCACGACTGCAACTGCGGGTCGTCCGGTGGCACGTTGTTCGTCATGATGCTCACCGGCGCGCGGCCATCTATTTTTTTCAGCTGACCGAGGATGGGGCGCAGGAACGCCTCGTATTTCGCCGTGTCGCGCATGTCGTCAATCGCGAGGATGACCACCGCATCCACGCCCGGCTCGCCGATCCACTGCGGCGTGATGAATCTCGCCGACTTCGCCGACGGCCAGAACGGCGTGTTGTCGTCGAGGTAGGTGAGGCGGTTGCCGTCCACGGCGAAGGCCGTGAGCGCCGTGGCGAGGAGGAGGGAAAGTGCGCGCATTTTGGAGAGCGGGTGGGGACTGAAGTCGAAGACCCCGCCGCGGTCACTCTCCGAGATATTTTCTCAGCTTCTCGCGCAGCTCCGTGCGGGCGCGGAAGAGGAGGCTCTTCACGGAGGGCACGGTAAGGTCGAGCACCTCGGCGATTTCCTCGTAGCTGACTTCCTGGTAGCGGCGCATGATCACGGCCATGCGCTGTGCCTCGGGCAGCTCCTGGATGCTGCGTTCGATGGCGTCCTGCATCTCCTCGTCGAGCATGTGCGTGTCGGGCGCCTTGACGCCGCGGTCGGCGAACTGCCGCGGGTGATCCTCATCATCTGCGGAGGCGTCGAGCGAGGTCGTCCTGTGGCGCGCGCGGCGGCGGCATTCGTTGAAGACGAGGTTCCGCAGGATCGTGTAGAGCCATGTCGTGAACTTCGCCGTCGCCTCCCATCGAGGCGCGCTTTTCCACACGCGGACGAAGACCTGCTGGGCGAGGTCCTCCGCCTCGTGCTCGTCGCCAAGCATCTTTGCGACGGTGCCGACCACGCGGTGCTGGTGAAGCTCGACGAGGTCGCGGAAGGCTTCCATGTCGCCTGCGCGCACCTTTTCCATGAGGCGGATGTCGCGTTCCGGGTCATCGCCGGAGGCGTCGGCCTGGAAACTCGGGTCGTCGTTCATCGTGCTCTCGGTGCGGCGGGGTGGGAAAACCGCACGATGGGAAAAGTCGCGCAGTGAGGCAATGCGATTCCCGGCGCTGATGCCGGCGCGCTATCTTTTCCCATGCGCGAGGGTGCCCGCCTTCATCGCCGCGGCGCGAAGCTCCTCCGGTGTCCAGCCCCCGGAGCGCAGGGTGCGGATGCTCAGGGCGTCGTTGCGCTTGGCGAGCCGGGCGCCGGCCTCGTCGGTCATCAGATCGCAGTGGAAGAATGCGGGAGGCGTGCGGCGGAGCGCGCAGAAGACGAGGAGCTGCCGGAAGGTGCTCGTGATTAAGTCCGCGCCGCGGACGACTTCGGTGATGCCCATCGCCGCGTCGTCAACGGCGCAGGCGAGCTGGTAGCTCGGGAGGTCATCTTTCCGCCAAACGAGGAAGTCGCCGAAATCATGCCCCGCGATTGCGCGCTGCTCGCCGCGATTGCCGTCATGAAATGAGATGGCGGCGCCGTCCGAAACCCGGAAGCGCCAGTTGACTCCCGCGCGCTGGTGGGAGGAGACGGCCGGGGTAGGTGGCCGGCACGTTCCGGGGTAGAGCGGTTCCTCCTCGCCCTCGTGCGGCGCGGAGAGCGCGCGCAGGACATCCTGCCGCGAGCATTTGCACGGATAGATGATGCCAGCCGCGCGCAGCCTCTCAAACGCCTCGATGTAGAGCGGCATCCGCTCGCTCTGCGTGTAAGGCGCGAACGGCCCGCCGAGATCCGGGCCCTCCTGCCAGCGGAGCCCGAACCACCGCAGATCCTCCAGCGCCGCGCCGGCGAACTCCCCCGTGCAGCGCGGGCCGTCGAGATCGTCCATGCGGAGGACGAGGGTGCCATTCGCATCCAGCGCGCGCTGCTGCGCGATGGAGAAAGTGCGCGCGTGACCGAGGTGGAGGTAGCCGGTGGGCGAGGGGGCGATGCGTCCGCGGTAGCCGGGCGGATTCATGGCGGGCTTCGCAGGCAGGTGGGGGCCGCCCGCATCGCGGCTACTTCACGACTTTCAAATCCGTGTCGTAGAGGACGACTTTGCCGATTTTCTCGAGGCTCTCGCGCACCTGCTTTGCGTCACCGACCACGACGATGGCGGTGTCCTTGGTGCTCAGGTATTTTTCCGCGAGCTGCTTCACCAGCTCGGGTGTCACGGCGGCCATGCGCTTCGCATACGTCTTGTAGAAATCCGGTGCGAGCCCGTAGAGGTCGATGTCCTGCACGCGCGACGCGACGCGGCCGGCGCTCTCGAGCGAGAGGAGGTAGTTGCCGACGTTGTATTGCCGCTGCAACTCCAGCTCCGGCTGTGCGACGGGCTCGGTCATGATGCGGGTGAGTTCGCCGAGGATTTCGCTGATTGCAGCGGCGGTCACGTTGTTGCGCGTCTCGGCCGTGGCCTGGAAAAAACCGGCCTCCCTGTTGTAGCCGAATGCGCTGCTGCTGCCGTAGGTGTAGCCGTGCTTCTCGCGGAGATTCTGGAATAGGCGCCCGCTGAATCCGCCGCCGAGGATCGAGTTCATCACATTCACCTCGGGCAGGTCGGTGGCCTGCGCGCGCGACGGGCCGTTGCGGCAGACGATCACGTTGCTCTGCACGCTGCCGGGGAGATCGAGCAGATGAATCGTGAGTCCGCTGATGGGCGCGACGGCGGCCTTCTTGATCATCGGCACGTCCTTGCGCGGCCATGCGCCGAGCACCTTCTCGATTTTCGGCAGGATGTCCGCGGCCTTCACGTCGCCGACGATGGCGAGCGAGGCGTTGTTCGGCGCGAACCATGCCGAGTGGAACTTCACAAGGTCGTCGCGCGTGATCGCCTTCACGCTCTCGGGCGTGGGGAATTTCCCATACGGATGCTCGCCGAAGAGCGTCGCGCTCATGAGCTTGCCGACGAGCGCGCGCGGTTCCTTCTTCTGCGCGGTGAGCTGCGAAAACGTGCGCTTCTGCGCCTTTGCAAATTCCTCCTGCGCGAACACGGGATGAATCACCGCGTCGGCGAAAAGCTCCAGCAGCGGGTCGGTGATTTTCGTCAATCCGCCGGTGCTGACGCTGAGCGAATCCGGGCCGGCGCCGGCTTCGAGCGTGGCGCCGAGCGAGTCCACGGCTTTCGCAAACGCGAGTGCGTCGCGCGTGGCGGTGCCGCGGTTCAGCAGGCTCGCGACGAATCCCGCGATGCCGGGCTTGTCGCCGTCGAGCGCGTCGCCAGCCTTGATGACGAGCCGCATGGTGATCGTCGGCTTGCGGTCGTCCTCGATGACGAAAACCTTGAGGCCGTTCGGGAGCTCCTTCGTCACGTAGTCAGGAAACGCCGCCTCGGGCGCGGGGCCGGGCTCGGGCTTCTTGGTGCGGTCAATGTCCGCATTCGCGGTGAGTGCAAATGCGCTGAGCAGGAGTGGAAGAAGGCGTCGCATGATGAGCATGGGAAGAATGATCGGTTACTTTGCTTCGCCGCCCTTCGGCTCGGCAGCGGGGTAGTGGAGGATGTGGACCTTGTCGGCTGGGAAATATTTCTTCGCCACGCGCTGCAAGTCCTCGCGCTTCACGGCGAGGTAGTGGTCGAGCTGCTTGTTCACCTCGTCGGTGCTGCCCTCGAAGACGTGGGCGTTCGCGAGGTTCTTCGCGCGGGCGAGCATCGTGCCGTTCTCGTTCGCGAGCTCGGCCTCCTTCTGGTTCATCGCCTTGGAGAATTCCTCCTCGGTCACACCCTCCGTCTTCACCTTCTCGACCTCCTCGGTCATCAGCGCGTCGAGTTTTTCGAGCGGCACGCCATTGATACCAGTGGCAAAGACGCCGACGACGCCGGTGAGCTCGAACAGCTCGGGGAATGCCTCGGCGTTCAGCGCGACCTGCTCCTTGTCCACGAGGCGGCGGTAAAGGCGCGAGCTGCGTCCGCGCGCGAGGATGTTTGAGAGCAGGTCGAGCGCGTAGGCGTCGGGGTGCCGCTGGTCGCATGCGTGCCAGACGTGCAGCGAGGCGTTGAGCGGCGTCTTCTCCTCCTTCACCACGAGCTTCTGCGGGCCGGACGGATCCTTGAGCTCGAACTTTGGCCGCGCTGGCTCCGCGCCCTTCGGGATCGCGCCGAAGTAGTCTGCGATCAACTTTTTCGTCTCCTCCGTGTTGAAGTCGCCCGCGATGGCGAGCGTCGCGTTGTTCGGCACATACCACGTCTTCCAGAAGTCGCGGAACTCCTCGATCTTCGCCTGGTCGATGTATTGCACCGAGCCGATGGGCGTCCACGCGTAGGGCGTGCCGGCCAGCGTGAAGCCTACGAGTTTCTCGAAGAGCGAGCCGTAGGGCTGGTTGTCGTAGCGCATCGAGCGCTCCTCCTTCACGACCTTGCGCTGCGTCTCCACGCCGGTCTCGTCGATCCGGTTGTGCATCATGCGCTCGCTCTCGATCCAGAGCGCGAGCTTGAGCTGGTTGCTCGGGAGATTGAGGTAGTAGTCCGTCTTGTCGAAGCCCGTGCTCGCGTTGAGGTTTCCGCCCGCGCCGGAGACGAGCTTGTCGATGGTGCCGCGCGGGATGTTCACGCTGCCCTCAAACATGAGGTGCTCGAAAAAGTGCGCGAAGCCCGTGCGGTCGGGCCGCTCGTTCTTCGAGCCGACGTGGTAGAGCACGTAGCTGGAGACGACGGGCGCGGCGTGGTTCTCGTGGAGGATGACGTGCAGGCCGTTCGGCAGATCGTATTCGGTGAAAGCGAGCGGCTTCAGCGAGGATTTGGGAGCACCAGCAGGTGCTGGCGGCGCGTCGGCGAGCGCGAGCGGAGTGAACGCAACTGCGCAGGAGAGAATCAGGGGTTTGAGCATGGCGGCGGATGAGACACGTCGGGGTGGTTTCTGTTCAAGCATGGAAGCGGAAAGGGGGCGTGGGATGAGGGACGAAGGGCGGGGGGCGTGGCAAACTGCGATTTGATGATCGAATGAGAGAACGGGGAGCGGTGACGTGTGGTATGCGATGCGCGTTGGGAGTCTGCTTGCCACGCCCCTCGTCTCCCGTCCCACGCCCGGCTATTCGAGGAACTTCAGCGCGGGCAGGCGGTATTGCATCTGCACCGCGCGCTCGGTCTTCTGCGTCTCCGCGGCGTCGAGGTAGATCGTCTTCGGATCCTCCTCGAACTCGATTTTATGAAAGCCGTTCTCCGGCTTTTCGAGCGCCTTTGGCACATCGTCGAGAGTCTGAAGCTCCACGCCGTTGATGCGCTTCACGAGCAGGCTGCTCAGATCCTCGTAGCCGACAGTCGCCGGGGTCGGCAGGACTCGGCTGAGGAAGACGAGCTTCCGCGGCCCGTCCTTGAAGAGATCCGTCTGAAAGCGGTCGAAATACACCAGCCGCTCCGGCGCGCGGCGCGCCCACTCGGGGCCGAAGTCCTTCAGATACTGCCGCGAAAGCTCCTGCAGGATGAGGCCGCCGACGATCACGAAGCGCGGGCGCCGGTCAACGATGTAGGGATCGCTCACGTAGCTTGACGGCGGCCGGTGCGCGAGCGTCACCTCCAGCGTCTTGCGCTCGCCGTCGCGCAGGATGTGCAGCTTCACCTTGTCGCCGACGAAGTGGTGCGTGTTGAAAAGGTGCCCGACGGGAATCTGCCCGTAGGCGTCGTCGGGGAAATTCCCGTCCTGATCGATGGGCGAGTCGTCCACCGCGACGAGCACGTCGCCCTTGCGCAGATCCGTCGCGGCAGCGGGGCCGCCCTTGAGCACATCCGTGATGTAGATGCCGCCGCTCACGTCGTCGGGAATCTTCGCGTAGCGGCGCAGCGCGGGATCGCGCGTGGGGCTGAACGCGTAGCCCACGCGCGGGAAGCCCTCGTAGTGGCCGTCCGAGACATCCTTCAGGAAATGCCGGATGATCGGCGCTGGGATGATGTTCGCGTTGTTCGACTGGCTGTCGTAGCCCATCAGCACGCCGGTGAGCTTGCCGTTGTGGACGACCGGGAGCGTGAAGCTGCTGTCGCGCCCCTGCAGCCGCACTGTCATGCGGTAGATGAGGAAGGAGCCGTCCACCGGATAGGAGGCGGTCTCCGCGGTGGTCATGGGGCCGTCCGTTGAAAGGAGGCGTCCGTTGTTCTCAAGCTGCCAGACGCTGAGCTGATCGCCGATGGCGCTCTCGGCGACCTCCAGCGCGGGCGCGCCGGCGAGGAAGGCCGCATCGTCGGCCTTCAGCAGCGCGAGGTTTGCCTCGTAGTCCATGGCCTCCACCGTCGCGGGCACTTTGCGTCCGCCCTCGGGCGTCTCGAGTTCGAGGTAGGTGAGGTTCGCCACCAGCTCCGCCGCGACGAGGACACGCGAGCCGGGCAGCACTGCGCCGATCGCGCGCCGCGTGAACGGCTGCCGCTTGCCCCACGGGCGGTGGAAGTCCCACGACTGTGTGGTGACATTGACGCGGACGACGGAGAGCTTCTTCTCCGCGGCGCTCGCGTGCGCGGCAGCGCTGAAGAGGAGGGCGAGGATGATGGAAATGCGGAACATCGGATGTGAGGGAAAAGATTCTTGGTTCAGTGCTTCGCTTCGTCGCCGAGGAACTGCTCCTGCAGCACGTTATACCGCGCCCGGATTCGCTCCCGGGCGGCTTCCACGTCGGAGCGGCGCATCACCAGCGGGCGGCCGGCGCCCTCGAACTCCACGACATACTGCTCCGCGGGCTTCGCAAAGGCCGCGGCCAGCTCAGCGAGGTTGCGGATGGCGGCGCCGTTCACCTTGTCCACGATGCCCTCGCGGAACTCCTCCAGATACGTGTTCAGCGGGTCCGGCAGCAGCGCGGTGAGCAGGATCACCTCGTCGCGCTCCTTGTAGAGCTCCTCGTCGATGAAGTGTGAGAAGTAGTGGAAGACGCGCGGGTTCTGGAACTGGTAGCTCACCACGAGGTTCCGGTTCATCGGCTGGAAGAGCAGCCCGCCGAACACCACGTAGCGCGGCGGATCGTAGCTCGTCGCCTGGTGCGTGTAGGGCCACGCGCGGTCGAAAGTCACCTCCGCCGTGATCGGCTTCCCGTCGCGCCTCACGTCGAACTTCACCTTGTCGCCCTTGAACTTCCGCTCCGCCACCTCCGCCATCTGCACGCGCTCGCCCTCGAGCTGCACCATGCCGTCGCTCTGGATGTCCAGATCGTTGATCTTCAGCAGCACGTCGCCGGGCTTCAGCTTGCCAAAGCACACGCTCGCCGTGCCCACCGTCGTCACCACCACGCCGCGGTCGTCCGCCGGCAGCCCCAGCGCGCGGCGGTGCGACGTGTTCAGCAGCGGGAATGTCCCGATGCTCAGGTCCATGTAGCGGTCGTAGCGGCCGTCCTCCACGTCCTTGAGAAAATGCCCGATCACCGGCGTGGGGATCATGTAGCCCACGTTCTGCGCGTCCGCCCCGCCGAGGCCCTGGAACGCCACGCCCACCACCTTGCCCTGCTGCATCACCGGCCCGCCCGAGTTGCCGGGGTTGATCGCCGCGTCGATCTGGATGCACAGGTGCGAATCCATCACCGAGTGCGCGTAGGTGCGGAAATCAATGCGCGACACGATCCCTTTCGTCACGCTCATGCGCTCGCCGCCGATCGGGTAGCCATACACCGTCACCTCCGACTCGATCTCCGGCACCGTGCCCAGCGCGAGCGGCTTCGTGTCCTTCCAGAAACCGGGATCATCCACCTTCAGTTGCGCGAGGTCGCAGTCGTGCGCGATGAACTCGACCGTCGCCACATACTTCTTCGGGTCGTTCTCCTTCTCCACCGTCAGCAGCCGCGCGTTGGACACCACGTGCGCGTTCGTCATCAGCCGGTCCCGCTTCACCACCCAGCCCGTGCCGCTGCCGCCGCTCATCTGCCCGGGCAGCCACGGCACGCGGTAGTTGAACTCCTGCGCCGTGTTGTTGATCCGGCAGAGCGACTTCCGGATGTCCCCCGGCTGTGCGGGTGCGGGCTGGACGACGAGGAGCGAGAGGAGGGGGAGGGCGGCGAGCCGGATGAAGCGCTTCATTCGGGGGCGGACAATGGCGAGCGGGCCGCGCGATGCAAATGAATTAGGGGACGGGTCGCGTTACCTGTCCTGGGATCATTTGGAATCCGGTGACTTTCGGAGGGCATCGCGGAACTGTGCGTAAAGCGCGTCGAGCTGCCGTTGGATCACGGCTGTCCGCTGTGTCCATTCAAGTTTGGGACGCTCCGCGATGATGGCTGCGCTGCTGACGGCCTGGCTCTTGAGTTCGGCTCGCTGCGCCTGTTCGCGGGCATACTGGGGCCAGCTCATGAGGTAATTGCGCCGGGCTTCGAGCGCCTGACTGGTGACACCTGTGCGGGCGCCGGCCTCGACGGCGCGGAAGCCGGCGGCAGCGAGCGCCTGTTTCCGCTCGTCGAGCGCGGCGATCATCGTGCGGCAAAGCTGCTCGCCGGCCTTGTAGGCAGCGGCGCCGGTCTTCGGTGTGCGGGTGCCTTCATCGAGGAGATCCTCAAGGAGGAACGTGAGGTTCTGGCGGATGTCCGGCGGCACATGCTGGTCCAGTGGGGCGATCACCCAAGCGACTGCGTTGGGAGCCTGCTGCGAGAGCGTCTCCACCATGCTCGGATTCGGTGCGCCGGAGGAGGGGCTGCCCTTTGGAACTGGGGGCATGGTGCCCGAGGCGGCATTGCCAGCCTCGATTCCCCGCAGCTTGATGTCCTTGAATTGGACCACATACGGCGCGGAGCGCCTGTGCAGCTGCAGCCCAATCAGGCCCGTGGTGTAGCGGCTGTCCTGCGCGTCGACGGACAGCATGCCGTTGACGAAAATCTGGATGTGGCTTCCGACGGCGACGATGCGGTAGTCGTTCCAGTCACCGGCGCGGTAAGAGGCCACCGCCTTCGCGTCGGCTTGGGCGATGAGTGTCCCAGGGGGGTCGTCGATCAGGCAGCCGCTCAAGCTCGCGCCTTTCGCCCGAGTGAGCCCCGGATCCATTTCGCCCTGATACCCCTTCAAGTCGAATCCCTGCGGTCCCGTGTAGGACGACCGGAATTGAATCCCCGAGTTTGCCCGGCCCTCAGCATTCTTGGTGATGAGCCGGTATTTGCAGGAAAACTCGAAATCCGACAGCTTGCCGCCTCCCCAGACGAGGAAAGTGTTTTTTGCCGGGGCGTGCCGTGCGGTGAGTTCTCCCGTGATGGCGCCGTCCCTGACAGACCAGAACTCCATCAACCCCTTCCAGCCCGAGAGATCCTTGCCGTTGAAAATGTTGAGCTCTTGGGCGTGCAGAGCCGGGACGAGCAGCAGGACGCTGCTGAACAGAGTGAGGAGTGAATGTTTCATGGTTGTGGCGTGAATGGGAGAAAGTGGTGCGGCTACTTGGCGGCTGGTTGGCGCAGGGCTGCGCGGAATTGGGCGTAGAGGTTGTCGAGTGTCACGCGGAGCTGGGCGGTGCGCTGGACCCAGTCGAGCTTGGGGCGTTCGGCGAGGATGGCGGCGTTGTTCACGGCCTGGCTCCTGAGTTCCGCGCGCTGCGATTGCTCGCGGTGATACTGCGGCCAGCTCATCATGTAGTTTCGGCGCGCTTCGAGTGCCTCGCTGGCGATGCCGGTGCGCGCATTTGCCTCCACGCTGCGGAAGCCCGCCCGCGCCTGCGTCTGGCTCCGTTCGTCGAGGATCACAACAAGCGCCTGGCAGAGCTGGATGCCGAGCTTGTAGGCGTTGGCGCTGGCGGCGGGCCGGCGCTGTGCTTCGTCCGCAAGGTCCTCGCGGAGGAAGGTGAGGTTTTGCCGGATGTCCGCAGGAACGACTTGATCCAGCGGTGCCAGCACCCACGCGCTGAGGTTTGGGACTTGGCGGGAAAATTCCGGCAGCAGCGCGGGCGGGGGAGCAGGTTGCGGTGTGGGTGTCGTTGGCGCTGCCGGAGGGAGCTTCGCAACCACCGGGGCGGGAGTGGGCGCGGCTGGGACGGAAGCAGGAGTCGGTGCGGCGTGCGGGGATTCCGCCTTGGGAGCGGGTGTGGCAATGGCGAGAACCGGGACGGGCGTCGGCTGGACGGCCGGTGCCGGTGTCAGCGCCGCTGGCGCCGGGGTGGCTGCGGGGGGAGCTTTTGTGTTGTCCGCAGGAGCGGCGCCAGCCGCTGTGTGTGGTGGCTGCGATTTCCAAATGTAAAAGCCACCAACCAGGAGAACCCCGAGAGCGGCAGAGGCCGCAGCGACGGGCCACCGGCGCGCTGGGCGGGCCGGGGCGGCGACTTTGGGAGCGACCTTTGGAACGCCCTGTCCCGGTGTGGCGCGGATGTGGTTCACGTCAGTCTGCATCTCGATTACCTGCTGGTAGCGGTGCTCGGGTTCCTGCTGCATCGCCCTGACGACTACGGCGTCAATCCGGGCATCCACGTGTGTCTTCCGCGAGGGCATCTCAAAGATGCCCTGCGGGCGCTGGCCGGTGAGCATCTCGTAGAGCATGACGCCGAGCGCATAGATGTCGGCGCGCTGATCAGCGTGGCCGGACTGCTGCTCGGGCGCCATGTAGGCGGGCGTGCCCATGGCGATGTTGCTGAGCGTGAGGGCGCTCGTGTCCGCACCGGCGGGGCGGGCGATGCCGAAGTCGGCTAGCTTCACGCGGCCATCCCGTGTGAAGAGGATGTTTGCCGGCTTGATGTCACGGTGGATGACGCCCTGCTGGTGTGCGTAATGGAGCGCGTCGCAGATCTGGCAAATCACCTCCAGGGCCTGTGCGGGCTCCAGAGACTGGCTGCGGAGGATTTTCTGAAGATCCATCCCGTCCACATGTTCCATGACAAAATACAGATGCCCCGCAGCGGTGCGCCCGAAGTCATGCACCGAGACGATGCCTGGGTGCTGGAGCCGGGCGAGCATGCGCGCCTCGCGTTCGAAACGCGCCGCGAACTCCTTGTCCCCGGCGATCTCCACGGGAAGAATCTTGATCGCCACCTCCCGGTCCAGCCCGGGTTGCCAAGCCTTGTAAACTGCGCCCATCCCCCCGTGGCCGATCAGGTTTTCGACATGATACCGCGGAAGCAGGCGGCCAAGCTCCTCCGGCTTGGGCGGGGTCCAAATCGTCGCACCCGGAGAAGGCTGCACCGTGTTCATGGCACGGATGAGAAGCTCGGCGGGATTCACCTGCGCATGGCCGGCGGGCGCTGCCTCCCGTTTCTCATCCTCCGGTGGTGTGTCGTGAGGGTCCATGACAGGCTGCTTGTTACAGGGATGCCGCGATGAGTGAAATGCAAAGTTGTGTGGCGGAAAGCATGTTCACACGCAGGTGAGCAGTTCGCCGAGTTCCGCCTTTATCTCCTTCTCCGAGGTTTCGTCGAGCGTGATGGCCACCTGCTCGAAGAGCAGTTCGCGCCAGCGCTGGCGGAGGCGGAAGACATGGGTCTTCAGGGTGCCCACGGGTGTGCCGGTGGCGGAGGCGATTTCCCCGTAGTGCTTCTCCGGCTCGGGCGCGAAACCGAGAAAGGGGCGCAGCGTGCTGAAGAGAGCGCCCTTTCCTGCGCCGTCGTATTCCTTCCGGAGGACGTCCAGCGAATGATCGAGCACCGTGAGCGCCCAGCGGCGCTGAAAGAGGCGGTCCGGCGCGAGGTTGTCCACCGGCTCCGTGGCGTAGGTCTGCTCCGCCCAATCCGGGCTGAAGCTCACGAGCACGCCTGCGCCGCGCTTTTGTGTCAATGCGCGGTCGTGCTCGTCGGCAAGGTGATGCCGCACGCAGGTGAGGAGATAGTTCCGCAGCTTGCCCTTGCCCGGGTCGGCGTCCGCGAGGATTTCCTTTTTCAGCAGCCGCGCGAAAAAGCCCTGCGTGAGATCCTCCGCATCGTGGGGCGTCCTGCCCGAGGATCGGATGAATGCATAGACCGGATACCAGTAGGCCTCGCACAGGGTGGACAGCGCATGGGCGGCCACGGCCTCGGCGGCGCCGCCGGCAGCCTGCCTCACCAGTGTCCAGCGCGTCGTGTGAAATGCGTGGGGAGCGATGGGTGCGTTCATGGTTCTGCCCATGATTACGGAATCAGCCGCGCGAGGTTTCAGAAAAAACGCGCAAATGTCGAATCCGCGGGTTTGCGGTGCCGCGCGCGGTCTTTCCGCGCAGCGCGGGGAGCCTGCCCCTAGCCCCTAGCGGAAGATGCGCCTGAGCAGTTTCCCCGTCGCGCTCTCCGGCTCGGGCGCGGGGTCGGCTGCTGCGCCCTCGCCGCGGTAGCCGGGGATGGATGCCGGCATCTTGAAGTCGCTGCCCACGCGCACGCTCACGCCCGTCATGATGTTCTCCGGCTTCTGGTCGGCGGCGGGGATGCCGCCCGTCCGGTATTCGTAGGTGAACCAGTCCGCGGCAGCCGCGAGCAGGCGCTGCTCGTCGTCGCGGGCCGGGGAAAGTTCCGGCAGTGCTGCGGGCGCGGCGGCGGGTGCGGGTGCGGCGGCGGCGGGTAAGTCAGCAGGGCTGGCGGCCGGGCTGGGGGCGGGCGGAGTGGCTGGCGATGCGGGGGCTGCGTTTGGCGCGGGCGGCTTTGTCTCCGCGCCGGGCGGCGTCTGCGCCTCAAAGTGCAGCACGATCGTGTCGCCGCGCAGCTTCCACTCGCCCTTGTCCGTCCCCTGCGTCGCCTTGCGCTCCGCATTCACGAGCGTCCAATACTCCGCGCGCACGGTCCCGTCCCCGAAATACTTCATCAGGCTCAGCGACGTCACCGCGCCGTCCCCCGAATGGTCCACCTGATACCAGGTGCCCACCACGCTCTGCCGCACGCGCTCCGTCTCGCGCACGAGGTCAAAGGGCACGGCCTCCGGTTTCGATGCCGCCTCCGTCTTCGTCATCGCCTCCGGCTTGGGCGCGGCGGCAGTCTTCGATTCCGCCACCACGGGCGGCGGCACCGGGGTCGCCACCGCGGGCGGCGCGGCCTTCTCATTGCGCGCGCTGTCGGTGGTGGATGGTTTGTCGCAGCCGGCGAGCAGGGCGCAGCACCATAGGAAAGGCCATGGTTTCATGCGCCCAGCCCTACTGGGCAGCGCGCCCGCGCGCAAGCGTGTTTCCCGAGCCCCGCTATGTGCCAGCACCACATTTTTTTAGAAAATCGCAGAAAGGCTGTAACAAATCGAACTGGGAACCGTATCCGGGGGCGAAAGCGCAAATCATGTCCCTGCACGACTCATCCAGCGAACCCCGCCCGCGACGCCGCGTCGCCTGCCTGCACCCCATCCAGCCCTGCCCCCACTGCACGGGGGAGGAAATGGACACCCCTCCCATCCCGAACCCCGAGGACAGCCCGCCCGACCCCGCCGCCGCACCCGAGCAGCCTGCGCCCGATGGCGGCCCGGCCGGCGACGCCACGCCCCGGGCGGCGGAGGAAAGGGCGCCCAGTTCCCGCGATGGGGCTCATCCCGCCGGAGACGGGGCTCATCCCGCCGGGAATGGGGCTCACCCCATTTCCAATGGGAGCCGTCCCATCCACGATGGGGCGCATCCCTTCGGCAATGGGGGCCGTCCCTTTTCCAATGGGGACCGTCCCTTTTCCAATGGGGGCCATCCCATCGCCAGTGGGATTCGCCCCAACGCCAATGGGGGCCGCCCCATCATCAATGGGATTCATCCCATCGTGAATGGGGGCCGCCCCATTGCAAATGGGGTAGGGCACTTTTGCCGGGGTTTTTGGCAGTTTTTGAGGTTTCTGGCCGGGAAGGGTGAGTTTCACGGCAGAAGCAGCCCGTCCCTTCGCGGTTTCCCCGGCATCCCGGCCACTGCCGCCCCCATTTTCCTTCCGACAGCCGGGTTTCCCCATGCCGTTTTCCAGATGCCCCCGTGGGATGAGGGCTTCTGGGATTCCGGGCAAACGTGGGACTCCGATCCGATTTCACCGCCAAACCCACAACCAAAACCCAAGAAGAAACACAACACCATGAAACTGCAAAACTACTATCCCTCGCGCATCGGCGACCAAATCGTCTGGCTGCGCAACGTCCGCACCAAGCTCCCTATCTATGCGACCCTCCTTCAGCTCGACGCCGCGGAGGCCGCCGCATTCCTCCTCGATGTGGACAACGCCATCTACGCCCTGGAGACTTACCGCGGCGCCATCGCCACCTTCTCCGATGCCGCCTACCGGCGCGTGGAGGACGCGCTGAACAATGAAGCCCTCACCGGCAGCATCGCATGGCTCACCCTCGCCGTGCCCGCCGGCGCGCCCGCCGCGGTCGCCTACGGCTGCCTCGCCCGCATCTTCACTTACATCAATGAAACCATCAAGAAGGCAGCCGCCTATGATGAGGCCATCGCCGCGGAGCTGGGCACCGAGGCGCCCGAGCAGGCCGGCCCGGACCCGATGGAGGCGCCGGAGTTCACCCTCCGCGCCGCCGCCGGCGGCAAGCTGGAGGTGGTATGGCCCAAGGGCGGCTTCGACGGGGTGAAGCTCCAGTTCGACCTAGGCGCCGCGGGCACCCGGGAGGATGTGGACCTTCGCCCTAACTACACCCTCAACTGGCTCCCCGCCGCCGGCACCAGCGCCATCATCAAAGTGCGCCTGATGTATATCCTCAAGGGCGAGGACACCGGCACCTGGAGCGACTGGGAAAGCTGGACACTTACCGGGGCCTGAGCCGCCCCGCCCGCGGCCTCCGCCCGCATCCACCCGCATCCACCCGCATCCACCCGCATCCGCCATACGGACTTCCCACCCCTGCGCCCGCTGCCACGGCATCGCAGGGGAAAAATCCTCCCCCTGCCGCACCGCTTCCAATCCCCGGCGGCAGGGGGAGAAGGGGGGCAATGGGATTTGAGCGTCCGAAGCGATGAGGCAAGGCAGGTGCCAGTGGTTCCGACAACTAAGCCGGCGAATCTTCGCTCGCAGCCGCGAGGACTTCGGCAACGATGGGGCCTGCGAACCAGCAGCCTGCCTTTTCCCGCAGCGCGACGATCACAGGCTGGATGGCAGGCAGCAGGCCGCATTGCTTTGCGAAAAGCAGGACGCCAAGGAGGCCCGTGACGGGAAGGCCAAGCCCGAGGGCGGCGCGACGCCCGAGTTGCTCATCGAGCAGGATGGCGTCGGCGTGGAGTTCGAGCGCGAGGGCGATGGCCTCCGTCTCACCGGGATCGAGGTGTGCGGCGCGGACGGCGATGGGAACGGAGGAGGGGGAGCGGACTTCAAGCCACGCCGGGAGGGCGGGATGGGCCCGCAGGAGTTCGGCGCGCACTGCGGGAGGGATGAGCACCCGCTGGAAAAGCGCTGGCAGCAGGTGGGCGTGCCCGGTCTGCAGGAGGGCGGTAACCGGGGAGGTGTCGCTGACGACGAGCACTTTTCAGCGGCGCGCGCGGAGCTTTGCGATGGTGGCGAGATCCTGCGCCAGATCCTCGGTGCCGTAGTTGACGGGGATTTTTCGGCGGCCCAATTCGTGGAGAAACTGAGTCTGGCTGAGGTGGGCGACTTCGGCGGCCTGGCCGAGCGTGACTTCGCCGGAGGTGTAAAGGCCGATGGCGAGGTTCAGCGCCGCCTGCTCGGGCGTGAGCGTCGTTTCCAGCGGCGCGGGCAGGGTGATGTTCATGGCGCGGGAAGGTATCGCCTTTCACGTGCCCGCACATTTCCCTCGCTGCCGATTCCGAGATCCCGTAGCACAGACGCCACTCGACCCATGAACACGCGCACCATTCTCACTGCGCTGCTCGCCGCCGGCGCGGCGGGCGCGAACCTCACCGCCCAGGAACCCGCCACGGCTGCACCGCAGACCGAGATGCAGAAGTGGATCGCGACCACGGATGCACAGTGGCAGGACGCGTTCAAGAAAGGCGTCGCCGACATGCACGAGGCGGACCTCAACAAGGTGAAGCTCCAGTATCTGAACCTGCTCGAGGGTGCGATCGACAAGGCGAGCAAGGCGAATGATCTCAAGGGCGCGGTGGCGCTGCGCGATGAGCAGAAACGCTTCGGCGACACGCAGCACTTCCCTGAGCAGGACGACGCGGCCGACGCCGCTGCCGTGAAGCAGGTGCGCGCGGCCATCCGCGCCCAGCTGGCAAAGGCAAACGCCGACCGCGACGCGCGGGCGAAGGCGCTGCACGCCAAATACGATCAGTTCCTCGCGCAGACGCAGACGCAGCTCACGCAGGCCAAGCGACTTGACGATGCGCTGCTGGTGCAGGCCAAGCGCGAGGAGGTGAAGGGGATGTGGGTGGCACCGAGAGTGACGGCTTCCATTGAAAAAGTCACCCCAACTGTCGTCTTACCCGTTACGGGGCAAAAGCCACCCACTGAGCCGAAGTCACGATCCACGTTGGCAAAGGTAAGCGCTCACGACACAAACCTGAAAGCTTTGAAACTAGGAGCGGAAGTCAATGGCACGAAAGTCAACGGAACAGGCGCTTGCACCTGGGTGAGCATTCCTGACTCCCTTCAAGGTTACCAATTCACCCATCCCAAAAGGATAAGTGTTCCGCTGCGTTTCACGGTGGAAACGGATGGCTTGGTCTACTTGGCCTGCACTTCAGATTTTGGCAAATACTACAGTGGCGGCACTTGGCAGCAGGAAGTTGTCGCTGAGACGGAACTGTTGGAGAAAGGTTGGAGGAAGCAGACCGATCTCATACTCAGGGACACGGACGAAGTTCCGGGGCACCACGTCTGGTGGGTCTATGTGCGTGAATGCAAGGCGGGCGAGAAGTTCTCGTATCGCACCACCAAATACGCACCGCCCATTCTGCTGGTGAAGTGAGCGCCAGTGGAGGGGGCAACCCTACGCCTTCGCCGATTTGGTTTCGAGCTCCGCGACGAGCGCGGGATTTAGCATTCTTGCTTTCGCGCCGTCGTCGTAGATGACCCAGCCTGAGAGCGTGACGGTCAGCACATCCGGGTTCTTCACCCGCAATCTTTCGCCCGAATGCAGCACGACGACGAACGGCTGAAACGGGGCCGCATGAAGCCGGTCGCGCATCATGTCTATGATGCTGAACTTCAGATCGAATTTCATGCGGGGACGCTGGCAGGTTTCCGCCATCGCGCAAGGTTTCCAATCGCGCCCGCGGTGTTGCCTTTTCGCTAAAACAGCCCGATGCGCCACAGGGCGACGACTGCGGCGAAACGCGAACCGCTGCGCCCCATGCGGGCAAGGCAAGCCCGCGCTTGAGCCATCCCCGCCGCGCGTGCTACGCTCCCCACCATGAGCACGCTCGCTGAAATCGAACAGGCCGCGGACGGACTTCCTGTCCCGGAGGTCGAACTGCTGATCCAGCATCTCGCCGCACGCCTCGAGCGGGAGCGCACGGGCAGCCCGCGCAGGCGGACGAACCTCGCGGAGTTCTCCGGCGCGCTGCGCCTCGCGGAGGACCCGCTGGTGTGGCAGCAGGGGCTGCGTGCGGAGTGGCTGTGATGACTTTCCTACCACAGCCCGATGCGCCACAGGGCGACGACTGCGGCGAAGGCGAGGATGAGGCCGTCGAAGAGTTTCTGTGAGACGTGGTGCAGCAGCCAGCGGCCGAGGAAGAGGCCGGCGAGGATGGCGGGGGCGAGGAGGAGATTGAAGAGGAGGGTGTCGGTGCGGATGAGGCCGAGGCCGAGGCTGAAGGGGACCTTGTAGAGATTGATGAGGAGGAAGAACCACGCGCTGGTGCCGGTGAACTGGAGCTTCGGGAGGCCGACGGCGAGGAGGTAGAGGGCCATGACGGGCCCGGCGGCATTCGCCATCATGGTGGTGATGCCGGCGAGCATGCCCATGGTGGCGGCGAAGGGCCACGAGTGGGGGACGTGCTCGAACATCGTGGGCCGCCACATGCGCCAGAGCTGGACGAGGACGAGCACGAGGACGGTCCAGCCGATGATGGGCTTGTAGGCGGTGGCGGGGATGCGCGTCATGAGCCACGTGCCGACGGCGACGCCGATGCAGGCGACCGGCAGCGTGCGTGCGACGTGCCGCCAGACGGCGTGCCTTTTGAAGATGAAGACTGCGCCGATGTCGCCGATGACGAGCATGGGGAGGACGACGCCGGTGCTGGCCTTGTCCCCGAAGATCTGGGCCATGACGAGGACGTGGATGAGGGAGATGCCGGCGAAGCCGCTCTTCGCAATGCCGACGCCGAGGGCGGCGACGATGCAGAGCGTCCATTGCAGGGCGGTGAGTGTGGGCATGAAGGGCGGGGACGTTGGCGGATGGAGGCGCGTGGCGGCAAGCTGCATCAAAGACTTCCCACGCCCGCGGCTTTCCGTCACTCCACACGCCGCACTTTTCCGAATCATGTTCCGCAAAATCGCTCCTGCACTCGCCCTCACGCTCTGCGTTCTTTCACCGCTCTCCGCTGCGCCAAAGGACGCGCTGCCGGTGAAGGTCACGGCGTCGTCCGTGCAGGGTGGCAACGAGGAGTGGAAGGCCGTGGACGGCGATGCGAAATCGCGCTGGTGCGCGAGCGACGGCTCGCAGCCGCAGTGGCTCATGCTCGAGCTCCCGGCGCCGCGCGCGCTCACGGGCTGCCGCATCGAGTGGGAAAGCAACCGCGCGTATTCGCACAAGATCGAAGGTTCGGCGGATGGCAAGACGTGGAGCGTGCTCGCGGACTCGACGGGCGTTGCGAAGCAGGGGCCGTATGACCATGCGTTCAAGGCGGACGCGGTGAAGTTTCTCCGCATCACCTGCCTCGGCGCTGCGGGAGGCTGGGCGAGCATCCGCGAAGTCGCGCTGCACGGGCCGGGCATCACGGCGCTCGCGGCGGAGGCGGGCGCGCAGCAGCAGGCGCAGGCGGGGAAGCAGGGCAAGAAGGGAAACAAGAGCGCGGGCGACCCGAACGATCCGCTCAAGAGCGAGGGGAACATCACGCCGAAAATCGTGAGGCTCACCCCGCAGCAGGAGGCGGATATTTTGAAGGATGCAAAGCCGGCGGAGGGTTTCGACATCACGCTCTTTGCGACCTCGCAGGCGGCGAACTACCCGGTGTTCCTCTCCGCCGCGCCGGATGGCACGCTCTACGTCAGCTCCGACGGCAACGGCTCGCTCGGCAGGCAGGCGCGCCGCGGCCGCATCCTGCGACTGCGCGACACCGACGGCGACGGGCGCGCGGACGAGGTGAAGGAGTTCGTGAAGGACGTGGACTCGCCGCGCGGGCTCGTGGTGGACGGCAACACGGTCTATTGCGTCCACCCGCCGCACCTGAGCGCGTTCATTGACAAGGACGGCGACGGCGTCGCTGACGAGGAGAAGGTGCTCGTGAAAAACATCGCGTTCACTTTCAAGGATCGCCCCGCCGACCACACGACGAACGGCATCGAGCTGGGGATTGATGGCTGGCTCTACATCGCCGGCGGCGACTTTGGCTTCATGGAGGCCGAGGGCACCGACGGGCGCAAGCTCCAGCTCCGCGGCGGCGGCATCATCCGCGTGCGGCCCGACGGCACCGGCCTCCAGCTCTACTCGCGCGGCACGCGCAACATCCTCGAGGCCGCCATCTCGCCGCTGTGTGACCTTTTCTCCCGCGACAACACGAACGACGGCGGCGGCTGGGACGTGCGCTTCCACCATTTCACCGGCTTCGAGGATCACGGCTATCCGCGGCTCTACAAAAATTTCGCCGACGAGCTCATCACGCCGCTCGCCGACTACGGCGGCGGCTCCGGCACGGGCGCGTGCTGGATTGACGAGCCCGGCTGGCCCGCCGCGTGGAATAATCTCCCCTACACGAGCGACTGGGGCCGCGGCCCCATCTTCCGCCACACCGTGCGCGCGAAGGGCGCGACCTTCGAGGAGGCGGCGGAGCCCGAGCCGCTCGTGAAGATGACGCGCTCGACGGACATTGACGTGGACGCGCGCGGCTACGCCTACGTGTCGAGCTGGAAAGGCCCAGCGACCTTCGGCTGGGCCGGCCCGGACAACGGCTACATCGTGCGCATCGCACCGAAGGACCACGTCGCGCCGAAGGTGCCGGACTTTGCGAAGGCGACGGACGCTGAGCTGGTGAAGCTGCTGGAGTCGCCGAGCCACCGCACGCGGCTGGAGGCGCAGCGGACGCTGGTTCGCCGGCAGTCAGCGACGCCGGGCGCGGGCGCCGCTGCACTCGACACGCTCATCGCGGACGCCTCGAAGCCGCTCGCATCGCGCATCGCGGCTCTCTACGCGAGTGTGCTCGCGACTGGTGAAACGGCTGCCTCCGGCGCAGTTGCCGCGGCACTTGGCGACAGCCGTCTGATGCCTTGGAGTCTTCGCGCGGCGGGTGACGCAGTCGCAGCCAAGCCGCCGCTTTCCTCCACCGTCGCGCACATCGTCACGGCGTTGCGCAGCGACGACGCACGTGTCCGAAAGGAGGCTGTGATCACACTTGGCCGCTTGCACGGACTCTCCGGTGCGTGGGCCGACGGCGGCACACCGCAGCCGCGGAAACTTCAGACCGAAAAGCTCGGCGAGCACGCCGCCGCCATCGCGCCGCTGCTCGGCGACAGCGACGCGGTCGTCGCGCACACGGCGATGCAGGTGCTCCGCCAGCTCGGCGCGAGCGACGCGTGCTTTGCCATCCTCGATGATCCGAATGCCGCCACGCCGCTCCGCAGCGGCGCGCTGATGGTCCTGCGCGGCATCCACGACGCGAAGACCGTGGACGGCCTCATCGCGCGCCTTGCCTCGGCGAAGGACACCACGCAGCGGCAGGGGCTGCTCACCGCGCTGTGCAGGCTGCATTTCACCGAGGGCGTGTGGAAAGGCGACTCGTGGGGCACGCGGCCCGACACCCGCGGGCCGTATTACCAGCCCGAGGAGTGGAACGAGACGAAGAAGATCGCCGCCGCGCTAAAGGCCGCGCTCGCGAAGGCGCAGGCCGAGGAGGCCGCGTTCCTCGTCGGCGAGCTGACCCGCCACCGCATCCAGTTCAACGACGCGCTCCAGCGCATCCTCGCGCTCGCGAAGACCGACGAGCGGCTCATACCGGACGCCGTCGCGCAGATCGCCACCGCGGACACCATTCCGGGCGACGCCGTGCCGCTGCTGGTGAAGGCCGCGCTCTCGAGGTCCGATGACGAGCGCGCCGCACCCACGGTGTCCTCAGCCATCTCCGCGCTCGCGAAAGTGGACAGCGCCGACGGCAGCCGCGCGTCGCTCGCAGGTCTGGTGCGGCTCGGCGAATTGGTGGCGTTGCGTGCAAAGGCCCTGGCCGCGACGAAGGACATCGCCGACCCCGTCCTCGCGAAGAAGCAGA
The DNA here is from genome assembly GCA_044221185.1 of Chthoniobacteraceae bacterium. Taxonomy (GTDB): domain Bacteria; phylum Verrucomicrobiota; class Verrucomicrobiia; order Chthoniobacterales; family Chthoniobacteraceae; genus SXWH01. The sequence continues at coordinate 221,223 of JBGAPP010000004.1, forward strand.
AGAAGGACGCCAACACCCTGCTCGCCGCCGCGCGCACCGCATCGGAGAAGGCCGTCTCGGCGTTCCTCGGCGCGCCGAAGCTGGAGAACCACCACCAGCTCATCGAGGACATCGCCGCGAAGATGGACGGCGAGATTTCGCTGTGGGCCGACGCCGCGCTGCTCACGCTCAGCGCACGCAAAACGGGAGCGCCCGAGTCGCGCGAGCTTTCCGCGAAGGCGCTCGACGCCGGATGGCAGAACCCGAAGCGCCGCGTGCAAATCCTCAGGGCTGCTGGCGAAATCAAGCACGGCGCGTATGCCGACAGGATCCTCGCGGCGCTCGACGACGCGGACAAGACCGTTGCCGCCGAGGCAAGGAGCGCCGCATCGAAGATGAAGCTGGAGAAGAAGACGAAGGACACCAGCCCGATCATCGGCACCATGCAGGTGAAGGACGTCGTCGCACAGGTCGTGAAGACGAAGGGCGACGTCGCGCTCGGCGAGCAGCTCTTCACGCGCCAGACGTGCGTCGCGTGCCACACCACCGCGCAGGACCAGGCGCAGAAGGGCCCTTATCTCGGCAACATCGCCGAGACCTACAAGCGCCCCGAGCTTGCCGAAAACATCCTCGATCCCGGCAAGACCATCGCGCAGGGCTTCGCGACGAACGTCTTCACCTTGAAGGACGGCACGGTGAACGTCGGCTTCGTCACGCGCGAGGCCGCGGACAAGATCACGATGCGCAACGTCGCCTCGCAGGAATTCACCTACGCCGTGAAGGACATCGCGAAACGCGAGACGCTGCCGACATCCGTGATGCCGCCCGGCCTCGTGAACACTCTCACCGTGCGCGAATTCGCAAGCCTGCTCGACTACCTCGAGGCGCTGGCCGCGAAGAAGTAGGGCTGCCGCGACATTCCGAATGCTCGCATCCGTCCGCAGAGCGGGGGTTGCGGCGTGCACCGTTCCCGCCTATTGCTCGCCGCGATGAAATCCTTCCCGCTGCTTTCCGTCATTCTCCTCGGCGCCCTGCATGCCGCCGTCGCTGCGGATCCCGCCCCGCCGGACGGCATGGTGCTCGTGAAAGGCGGCACCTTTTCCATGGGCAGCAACGAGGGCGAGACGGACGAGAAGCCCGTGCATGAAGTCACCGTGAAGCCGTTCTTCATGGATCGCACGCTGGTGACGAATGAGCAGTTTGAGGCGTTCACGAAGGCAACGGGCTACGTGACGACTGCCGAGAAGGTGCTCACGTCGAAGGATATTCCCGGGCTGCTGCCGGAGTTCGAGGGCAAGACGCTCGGCATCTGCTTCCGCGTGCCGCCGGGCGAGGTGGAACTGCGCGGAGGCGGGGGCGATTGGTGGCGGCCGATCGTTGGGGCGAACTGGCGGCATCCCGATGGGCCGCCGTCGGATCTCAAGGGCAAGGAGAAGCATCCGGTCGTGCATGTGTCGTGGGACGATGCGCTCGCGTATTGCAAGTGGGCGGGCAAGCGGCTGCCGACGGAGGCGGAGTGGGAGTTTGCCGCACGCGGGGGGCTCGCCGGCGCGCGCTACGTGTGGGGCAATGAATTCAATCCCGGCGGCAAGTGGATGGCAAACACGTGGCAGGGGAGGTTCCCGCAGACGAACACCGGCGAGGACGGCTACAAGGCCACGTCGCCGGTCGGGACTTACCAGCCGAACGGCTACGGGCTTTTCGACATGGCGGGAAACGTCTGGCAGTGGTGCGCCGATTTGTATCTGCCGGACTACTACGCGAAGTCGCCGAAGGAGAACCCGCCCGGACCCGACACGAGTTATGATCCGAACGAGCCCGGCGTGCTGAAGCGCGTGACGCGCGGCGGCTCCTGGCTCTGCGCGGACAATTACCTCCGCGGCTACCGCCCCTCGGCGCGCATGAAGACGGCGCCGGACACCGGGCTGCAGGACACGGGCTTCCGCTGCGTGAAAGACGTGCCGTGAGCGAGGCCGCGGACACAGCGCGCGCGGCGCGGAGGACCGGGCTCGTCTTTGCCGGAGTGGTCGTCGCGGCCACCACGATGACGCTCGCGTGGGTGCTGCCCGAGATGAAGCGCATCGCGCGCAACAACGAGACCCGCCAGCGCGACGCGCGTGCGGGCAGCGACATGGTGCGCGTGCCCGGTGGCGCATTCACGATGGGCGCAAATGACGGCGCGCAGGATGAGCAGCCGATCCACGACGTGCGCGTGAACGAGTTCTGGATGGATCGCACGGAGGTCACGAATGCGGAGTTTGAGAAATTCGTGAAGGCGACCGGCTACCTCACGACGGCGGAACTTGCGCAGCCGCAGCCGGGGTCGTGGTGCTTCCAGCCGTCCGAGAATGCGAAGGCTGAGGATCGCGCGACGTGGTCTGCCTTCATCTCGGGCGCGAGCTGGCGCCGTCCGCGCGGCGCGGGCAGCGGCATCGAGGGAAAGGAAAAGTTTCCCGTGGTGCATGTGAGCCACGACGATGCGCTGGCGTATTGCAAATGGGCGGGCAAGCGGCTGCCGACGGAGGCCGAGTGGGAATGCGCCGCGCGCGGCGGTGTCATCCTCACGCGCTATCCTTGGGGGAATGATGGAAGGCCCGAGAGCGTGCCGGGCTTCGCGAACGTCTGGCGTGGAGATTTTCCGGGAACCGGCGGGGCGCGGGAGAACGCTGGAATGCAGCCGGTCGGAAAGTTTCCGGCGAACGCCTTCGGGCTGCAGGACATCGCAGGCAACGCCGCCGAGTGGTGCGCCGACTGGTATCAGCACGACTATTACGCGCAGCTTCGCCCGGACCCGGACCGCGCGGCGCACCGGAACCCCCGCGGGCCGGAGGTCAGCAGCGATCCCGCCGAGCCGCGGGTGTGGAAGCGCGTGGTGCGCGGCGGCTCGTGGCTGGGCACGGCCGGGCAGTGCCGCGTGTCGGCGCGCGGAAAGGAGGCGCCGGGATTTTCCGCCGAGTGGCTCGGATTCCGGTGCGTGAAGGGCGTGCAGTGAGCATGAGCGAACGGCGCAGACTGCTCCTGAAAAAATGCGGCGGCTGGCTCGTGCTCGCACTGCTGCTCGTGCTGACGTTTGCGGCGCGCTGCCACAACCGGCGGCAGATCTTCCACGACGGCGGGGTGTTCTTCATCGATGGCGACTGCTACTCCCGGATGACGCGCGCAAAGATGATCACCGAGGGCCAGTGGATCATCCGGCATCACGACTTTGAAAACTGGCCGGAGGGCATCACGCCGCACACGACGGCGCCGCTCGACTGGATGATCGTGGCGCTCAAGCCGCTGGTCGGCGCGTATCTCCACATGGGCGGGCCCGGCTTTGCGCCCGTGTATCGCCAGCAGCCGCTCGACGTCGCCGGCGCGCTGGTTTCGCCGCTGCTGGGCCTGCTCACCGCAGCGTGGCTGTGGTGGTGGGCTGGACGGATGAGGCTGCCGTTCCGTAGCGCGATGGTGCTGCTGTTCGCAATCAGCCCGATCGCCGTGCATGGCACCGTGCTTGGCCGGCCGGATCACCAGTCGCTTTTGATCCTCCTGCTCTCGGTGGCGCTCGGCTGCGAGCTGCGGCTGATGCAGACGGAGGGCGACGCGAAGCGGGTGCGGCGCACGTGGATCGCCGCGGCGGTTCTCGCGTGGGGTGCGGCGCTGTGGGTCTCGCTTTACGAGCCGCTGATGCTCCTGCTGCCGGTGAGCATCATCCATCTGGTGCTCGATCGAAAAAAGCTCATCGCGTCGCGGCGCGCGAAGAAGCTCGTCGCGCTGCTCGCGCTGCTCGCGGTGGTTTTTCTCGTCGAAGGATGGCGCACGGGACTGCCCGGCCGCTCGATGCGCGAGAGCTTCATGCACTGGTCCGAGGGGGTCGGCGAGCTGCGGCATTTGAATCCGGCTGAGCCGCTGCTGTGGCAGTGGGTCGGCCTGCTCATCGTCGCCGCGCCTGTGCTGCTCTGCCTCGCGGGAGTCAGGGACCGCCGCGCCTTCGCCGTGCTCGCGGGCGTGATGCTGCTGTTCGGGCTCACGGTGTGGCAGTTGCGCTGGGGATATTTTCTCCTGCTCGTGCATGCGATGGCGATGCCGTGGATGCTGCCGGCATTCCGCGTGAACTGGATGGCGTGGACCGCGTATGTCATCGGGCTGCTGCCGGTCGTGAGGTCTTGGGGGCCGGAGCTGAGGGACCTGCTGAGGGGCGGCGCGGAGTCGCAGGTTTTCGACCGCGCGAAGGAGGATCAAAAGTGGCGGCAGATGTCGCAGGTGCGGCTGCGGACGATGGCGGTGAAGATGCGGGAGGGGCCGCGGACAGGCTTCATCGCGCCGTGGTGGGTGTCGCCGCAGATCGCCTACTGGTCGGGGCAGCCGGGAGTCGCGGGCTCCAGCCACGAGAGCCTGCCGGGGACGATCGAGACGGCGCGATTCTATCTTTCGACAGACCCCGCCGCCGCCGAGGAGATTCTGCGCCGCCGGAAAGTGGGATGGGTGATCGCGGACAACGCATCGTATGACGTGCGCCAGCGCGAGCGCCTGCTGGCTGTCACGAATTCGGAGACGGTGCTCGGGGTGAAGGCGGCGGAGGAGCCGATGGCGCTCATTCTCGCCGACTATCCGCGGCAGGCGCCGAAGTTCCTCCGCGAGATCACACCGGAGGAACTGGGCCTCGTGCTGCAGCTCGCGCCGAGCGATCCGGCGTCGAAGACGCCCGGGATGAAAATTTACGCCACGCAGATGCACCGCCTTTACCGCGTCCAATCCACCGAACCATGAACTTCGACTTTCTGATCATCGGCGGCGGCAGCGCCGGCTATGCTGCGGCGCGCACCGCTGCGGCCCTCGGCCTGAAGACCTGCGTGGTGGACGGCGCGGAGGAACTCGGCGGCCTCTGCATCCTGCGCGGCTGCATGCCGAGCAAGACGCTGCTCGAGTCGGCCTCGCGGTTTTCCACGATGCGGCGCGCGGAGGAGTTCGGGCTGCGGGCGGGCGGGCTTGAGGTGCATGGCGCGGAGATCCTTGCGAGGAAGCGCAGGCTCATCGGTGAGTTTGCGTCGTATCGGCAGGAGCAGCTGCAGGGCGGGAAATTCGAGCTGGTGCGCGGACATGCGCGCTTTCTCGATGCGAACACCGTCGAGGTGAGCCTGCGTGAGGGCGGCACGCGGCGGGTCACATCGCGGAGTTTCCTCCTCGCGACCGGCTCCGTCGTGGGTGAGCCGCCGCTGGGCGAACTGCGCGACATCGGCTGCTGGAGCACGGACGACGCGCTCGACAGCGCGGAGGTGCCGGAGTCGATCGTCATTCTGGGAGGCGGCGCGACGGCGGTTGAGTTTGCGACCTACTATGCGGGACTCGGCCGCGCCGTGACGATCGTGCAGCGGGGCAGGCAACTGCTGCGCGGCACCGATGCCGATGTCGCCGACGCACTCGCGCAGGGACTGCGCCACCGGGGGGTGCGGATTTTTGCGGGCACACGCCTCACGGGTGCGGCGATGGCCGGCGGGAAGAAGACCATCATGTTCGAGCACGAGGGCAAGGCGGTGCGCGTCGAAGCCGCGGAAGTCCTGCAGGCGCTCGGCCGGATTCCGAATGTCGCCGGGCTCGGGCTCGAAACGGCGGGCCTCACGATCGAAAATGGCCGCCCCGTGACGCGCGCGACGCAGCAGACAAGCCAGCCGCACATCTTCGCCGCCGGCGACATCGCGGGGCCGTTCGAGATCGTCCACATCGCCATCCAGCAGGGCGAGATCGCGGCGCGGAATGCCGCGAGGCTGCTCGGCGGCGGCGGTGCGATGGAGGAAAGCGATTACCGGCTGAAGCTCTTCGCCGTCTTCTCGGATCCGGAGGTTGCGGTCGTCGGCCGCAGTGAGGCCGAGCTGCGCGCCGCCGGGGCTGCGTTTCGCGCGGCGAGTTATCCCTTCAACGACCACGGCAAATCGCTCTGCATGGGCGAGACCGACGGCTTTGTGAAACTGATCGCGGCGGCGGATGGCGGCGAGATCCTCGGCGGCGCGTGCGTGGGGCCTCATGCGGCGGAATTGATCCACGAGATCGTCGTCGCGATGCGCTTCCGTGCGACAGCCGCGCAGCTCGCCTCGACGCCGCACTATCACCCGACGCTCAGCGAAATCTGGACGTATCCCGCGGAGGAACTCGCGGGGTGATTGACACGCTTTCGCCGCGCCACATACTCGCCGCCCGGTTTCGGACGAAAACCTGAAATTTCCGCCTGGGAACCGGCCGCGGCGGATTGCTGCTGCGGCGGAAAAAATTCAAACCACAAACTCCACACACGATCATGGCAGACATCACCAGCACCCCGAAGAACATCCTCAGCAACGACGTTGAGATCAAAGGCTCCATCAAGTTCCAGAACGACCTCACGGTGGACGGCCGCATCGAGGGCGAGATCACATCGAGCGGCACGCTCACCGTCGGCGAGAACGCGGAGATCAAGGGCGAGATCAAGACGAAGTCCGTCGTCATCCTCGGCAAGGTGCATGGGAATGTGACCGTGGAGGACCGCTGCGAGCTGAAGTCCCGCGCGACGCTGCTCGGCGACCTGAAGGCGACCCGCCTCGCGATCGAGGACGGCGCGACCTTTGTCGGCAAGTCCGAGGTGACGCCGAACAAGGTCGCGATGAAGCAGCCGGAGATCGTCCGCGGCGCCGAGACCCGCCGCGCGTAGCGCTTCATTTGTCGAAACGCCGGGAGCTTTCCCGCGCGCCGCGGTGCGGCCCTCCGCCGTCGCCGCGGCGCGCGCCTCTCCCCGGCTCACGCCGTGGCGAAGAACGTCCGCAAGAACACCGACAGGATGTCCGCCGTGTGCCCGCACTGCGGGTTCACGCAGGAGGAGTCTGTCGCGGCGAAGAGCACCTTCTGCCGGAAGTGCCAGGAGCACTATTCGCTGGAGCGCGCGCTCGCGGGCGAGAAGAGCATCGTCAAGGCGCCGTCGCTCTTCTCGAAGCTCACGCGGATGGTCTTCGGCGAGAAGGAGCGCGAGGTGTGCTGCTTCGCGTGCGGGCACAGGCAGGTGCTGAGCACCGAGGCGCAGAGCACCATGTGCCCGGGCTGCGGCGCCTACATGGATCTGCGGGACTTCAAAATCACGAGCCCGTTTGGCCGCAGCGTGCAGACCGCGGGCGAGGTCCACGTCGCGGCGCGCGGCGACGTGACGAGCACGCGGCTCATGTGCGGCTCGGCGCTCATCGAGGGCAGCCTGCGCGGCTGCATCGTGTGCACGGGGAAGGCGCGGATCAAAATCAAGGGCCGCCTCACCGGGCTGCTGGACGCGCAGCATCTCTGCGTGGAGAAGGGCGGCGACGTGGAGTTTGCACGGCTGATGCGCGCGAAGGTCTTCGAGGTGAACGGCAAGGCGCGCGCGCGAGTCGTGGCGGACAAGGTGATCATCGGCAAGACCGGCTGGCTCGAGGGCACCGTGTATGCGAAGTCGATTTCGGTGGAGAAGGGCGGCGTCTTCACCGGCGACCTCAACATCGGCCAGGAGGAGTTTGATGTCGCCGAGGAGCCGATGGAGGCCGACCGGCAGATCGCGCGCTTCGACGACGACGGCGTTCCGTTCGAGCAGCAGTAATGCTGCGGACTACTTCGCCGGCGCAGGTGCCGGAGCTGGACTGGCGGGAGCCGGCGCGGGTGCAGGCTTCGCAGGCGCCGGAGCAGCAGGCGCCGGTTTGTCAGGCGCTGGTGCGGGGCTGTTCGCCGGTGCCGCAGGAGCGGCGGGAGCGGGAGATGTCGCGGGCTTTTCGGTGGGAGCTGGAGCAGCAGGTGCAGGTGCCGCAGGTGCGGCGGGCGGCTGCGGCTTCGGTGCGGGATCCTTTTTCTCCGCCGGTGGAATTGGGGCCGGAGCAGGCGCGGGAGCGGGGGCGGAGGACGGCTGCGGCATCGGCGTCGTGCCCTGGAGATTCAGTGCAGGCGCGGGTTTCGCGGGAGCGGGCGCCGGTGTTGGCGGGGGAGTCGGGCGCGGGGAACCACCGGTCTTCCGTCCGGCGGCGTTCTTGATCTCACCCAGGAGATCCTCCGCATCCTGCGTGAACGAGCTGTTCGGATATTTCTGCTCCACCGTCTCGAGCACGCGCTGCGCCTCCTCCGCGCGGTTCAGCGCCACGAGCACGCGCGCCTGGCCGACGTATCCGACGGGTGCGAAATTGCTCCGCGCGTGCGACGACACGAACTGCTGGTAGGCCGTCAGCGCCTCCTCGTTCTTCCCGGCGACTTCCAGCGAAATGGCCAGTTCCAGCGCGGCGTTCACGCGCAGCGGATGCACGGGATACTTCGCGAGGAAATCGCGCAGCGCCTGCGCCGCGTCCGCGGCCTTGCCGTCCCTGCGCAGCTGCTCCGCGAGCCGCACCGCCGCGGTGCCCCCGGCGGGCGTGCCCGGCCAGTCGGCGACCACCTTTCGGAAATCCTCCGCGTTCTGCGCCTTCTCCAGCGCCTCCTCCGAGCCCGCGCGGCGGCGGTAGTCCATGAACAGCATCACGCCCCACACCCCGACGCCGATCACCGCGAGTGCGACGATCTTCGTGATGAGCTTGCGATACTTGATCCAGAGCACGAGCAGATCGAACTCCTCCGGCGGCGGGGTCGCGGCGGCGGAGGTCGCAGGTTTCGGCTCGTTGGAACCGGGGACGTTTTGGGACATAGGGGCGGGAAACTTTCAGACCCTCCGGCAAAGTGCAAGCGCTCCCTTGCCCATGCGCGCGCGGCGGTTCCGCTTGCAAAAGCGCGGGCGCGGCGGCGACTGTGCGCCGCATTTTCCGCCGCACGATGAACGAACCATCCAGCACCCGGCCCCGCTCGGAATTCCGCGAGCTGCTCTCGTGGGGAAGGGGGCACCGCGCGGCGTTCTGGCTCGCCGTCGGCGCGCAGGTCGTCTCGATGAGCTTCGGGCTCCTCTTCCCGTGGCTCATGGGGCACCTCGTGGACGCCTCGGTGCCCAGCGTGAAGCTTCCCGGCGCGGACACCTGGCGCCCCGGCGTGGACACCGTCGCGCTCACGCTTCTCGGCACGCTCGCCGCGCAGGCCGCGCTCACATTTTTCTACTCGGCCGCATTCCAGACCGCGGGGCTCCGCACCGTCGTCGCCCTGCGCAAGCGCCTCTATGCCCGCCTCGTCAGCCTGCCCATGCCGTTCTTCGGCGAGCGCCGCGTGGGCGAACTCGCGAGCAGGCTCAGCAGCGACATGATGCAGCTTGAGGACTTCTTCTGCGGCGCGATGCCGCAGGCGATCCGGCAGGGAATGCTGCTCTTCGGCGGGCTCGTCGCGATCTTCCTCACGTCGCCGCGCCTCGCGGGGCTCATGCTGCTCTCGTTCCCCGTCTTCATCGCGCTTGCGGTGGTCTTCGGGCGGAGCGTGCGGAAAATCTCCCGCCTCGCGCAGGACAAGCTCGCCGACTCCGCCACCATCGTGGAGGAGACGCTGCAGGGCATCGCGAGCGTGAAGGCCTTCGGCAACGAGGCCTTCGAGCAGCAGCGCCACTCCGTTGCGGTGGATTCGTTCCTCGCCACTGTCCTCCGCGGCGCGCGCCGCCGCGCGGCGCTCATCGCATTCATCATCCTCGGCATCTTCGGCGCCATCGTGCTCGTGCTGTGGTATGGCGCGCGGCTCATGCAGGCGGGCGAGCTGACCCACGGCGAACTCACCAAGTTCACCCTCTACACGCTCTTCATCGGCGGCGGCGTCTCCTCCATCGCCGAGGTGATCAGCTCTGTGCAGAAAAGCATCGGCGCCTCGCAGCGCGTGCGGGAACTCCTGGCGGAGCCGGTCGAAAGCCAGACGCCGAACGCCGAAGGCAGTTCGCGCCCCGCACCTTCCACCCTCGAACATCGCCCTTCGACCTCCATCGGCGTTGCCTTCGACGATGTCCACTTCCGCTATCCGTCGCGCGCCGACATGCCTGTGCTCCGCGGCGTCACGCTTGCCGCGCGCCCCGGCGAACGCATCGCGCTCGTCGGCCCGAGCGGCGCGGGAAAGAGCACCGTCTTCTCGCTGCTGCTCCGCTTCTACGATCCCGACAGCGGCCGCATCACCATCGGCGGCGAAGACCTCCGCGCGCTCGACCTCGCCGCACTCCGCGCCCGCATGGCCATCGTCCCGCAGGAAGTCCTCCTCTTCGGCGGCAGCATCCGCGAGAACATCGCCTACGGACGCCCCGGCGCCACCGACGCCGAGATCCGCGACGCCGCCGCGCGGGCAAACTGCGCCGACTTCATCGCCCAGTTCCCGCAGGGCTACGACACGCTCGTCGGCGAGCGCGGCGTGAAGCTCTCCGGCGGCCAGCGCCAGCGCATCGCCATCGCCCGCGCGTTCATCCGCGACCCCCACATCCTCCTCCTCGACGAGGCTACCAGCTCCCTCGACAGCGAGAGCGAGCGCCTCATCCAGGACGCACTCGAGACACTGCTCGCCGGGCGCACCGCACTCATCATCGCGCACCGTCTCGCCACCGTGCGGAAGTGCGACCGCATCTTCGTGCTCGACGCCGGCAGCATCATCGAGAGCGGCACGCACGACGAACTCATCACCCGCGAAGGCGGCACCTACCGCCGCCTCGCGGAGATGCAGTTCACCAGCTGAGAACCGGCGTTCTGCGGCCCAAAGCGGACTATAATTTTCACACAGGGGTCGGCATACGCATTCAAGAGGCCCGCATACGGACTCAAGAACCTCCCATACGGGTTCAAGAGGCTCCCATACGGGTTCAAGAACCAGCCGAACGGTTTCAAGAGCCTTGCGAATGGATTCAAGAGCACGCCGAACGGACTCAAGAGGCTGCCATACGGACTCAAGGGGACTCCCAATGCCATTCGGCATCGTCTTGAGGCCGTCAGCACGTCGCCTGACTGAGCTTTTCGACGAATCAGGGTCGTTTTTCCGCTGATTGAGACGTCAGTGCTGCGGGATGAACACGAAAGGGTGCCATCCCAGCCGGATGGGGACACGGCGGCGTGTGTCCGTGCATCACGGGAAGCGGGCGCGCAGTTCCTCGAGCAGGCGGGGGATGTATTCCTTGTAGCGCTTGTCGGGGGCGGGGCCGTCCTTGGGGAGCGCCTTGATTTTGGCGGCCAGGGTTTCGGGCTTCTCGATTTTCCCGGCCTTGTCGCCGAGGCCGGCGATGGCGTCGAGCGCGGCCATCGCGGTGAAGACGTCGTTCTTCGACCAGTCGCCGTGGGCGAGGAGGAGGTCGAGCGCGGCCTTCGCGTCGGCCTCGCCGCCGAATTCCGCCAGCGCCCGCGCCGCGGCGATGCGGACGGACGCGGAGTTGTCGTTCTTCATCACTGCCACGAGCGCTTCGTGGCTTTTCTCTACGGCGGACTTGCCGCGCATTTGAAGACCAAGGACACACCAATAGCGCGCCGTAAGCTCACCGTCTGTGAGGCTGTCTTTAAGGACTGTTACTGTGCTTTGCGCGGTGGAATCGGGGCCATCAGGAATCATCGAAGCAAGATCTGTGAAGGCCCAAAACCCGTCGTGATACGCGCTGCTATGTCCAAAATCATATGGCGAACTTCCGGCAGACCGGCGGAGTCGGTAACCTTCTGGAACAGAACCGATATCACGAATGCGCACGATGTGGGCTTCGGCCGCCTTTTCCAAACGAAGTAGGGCTTTAACAATCTCCTCACTGTCCCGATCTGGCTTTGATTCGATGAGGTTTTTCACCTCATCCGGATCGTTTTGCAGGTCATACAGTTCCACGAACGGCTTCGGGTTCCAGAATTTGTCCTGCACGGCGTTGAGCTTGCCCTCCTTGTGGAGCTGCTCCCACACGCGCGTGGTCGGCGTCTGCCACATGTAGTTGAGATGCTGGCCGTAGATGAGGTGCGGCATGTAGTTGCGCACATAGACGTAGCGGCCGTCGGTGACGCTGCGGACGAGGTCGAGGCGCTCGTCCATGCGGCCGCGGAAGCCGTGCAGGAACTTCTGCGGCTCCGTGATGAATTTGCCGAGGAAGGCGTGGCCCTGCATCCAGTCCGGCGGCTGCACGCCGATGAGGCTGAGCATCGTGGGCGCGAGGTCCACGAAGCTGATGAGGCGGTCGGACTGTCCGCCGGCCTTGTATTCCGGCGGGCGCAGGTCTTTGAACTTCTCCGGGATATAGACGACGAAAGGGACCTGCAGGCCGGAGTTGTAGGGCCAGCGCTTGTTGCGTGGCATGCCGGAGCCGTGGTCGGCGTAGTAGAAGACGATGGTGTCCTCGGTGAGGCCGGCGTCGTCGAGTTCCTTGAGGCGCTTGCCGGCGTCGGCGTCGGCCTCGCTGACGATGTCGTAGTATTGCGCCCAGTCCTGCCGGACCTCGGGCGTGTCCGGGTGATACGCGGGGACGCGCACCTTCGCCGGATCGAGGACCTGCGTGTGCGGGCGTGTGCGGATTTTGCTCTCGTGGCTCTTCTCGGAATTGAAGACGGCGAAGAAGGGCGTGCCGTCCGGCCGCTTTCTCCAATGCGCCTGCTTTGACGACTCGTCCCACACCTGCCCGGGCTTCTCGATGTTGTAGTCCTCCTTCGCGTTGTTCGTGCAATACCAGCCCGCCTCGCGGAGGAACTGCGGGAACATCTTTTTCCCCTTCGGGAACGGCACCATGCTGCGCATGTGCTCCGCGCCGAGGCTCGTGGGATACATGCCGGTGATGATGGTCGTGCGGGCCGGCGCGCAGACGGGGGCGTTCGACCACGCGTGCTTGTAGAGCATCCCGCGCTTCGCGAGTGCGTCCACGTTTGGCGTCACGGCGATCTTGTCGCCGTAGCAGCCCATGTGCGGCCCGTGGTCCTCGCTGGTGATCCAGAGGATGTTGGGGCGCGCCTGGCCTTTGGCGTCGGCGGCGCGCGCGGAGAAAATGGACGCGAGCAGCAGGAGGAGGAAGGGAAGGGGTTTCATTGAGCGATGCGGATACACGCCGGGAACAGCGCGGGCAATGCTGCTCGGGACGGGGAGTTTCGGCGCGTTCGGCGAACGCGCCCTACCGGGGTGGGGACGGCTCGCCGAGCCGTCCGTCGCCAGTCAGCGCGTCCACGCATCGAGGGCGGGGGCGATGCGCGCGGCGATGTCGGCGGCAAGGAAGGCGGCGAAGACGCCCGCGATCACATCGAGCGTGTAATGGGCGCGCAGGACGAGGACGACGAGCATTTCCCCAATCGCGACCAGCACCGCGAGGGCGCTGATCCACAGCGGGGCGATGTGCGCGATGTGCAGCGCGCCGAGCACGGCCATCGCGGTGTGGCCGGAGAAGAAGAGGTCATTCGCCACGCCGTAGGTGACGAGCAGCGAGGGGAAGCCGGGGTCGCGCCAGATCACTCCGCGCGGCGGCGGCAGCGAGCAGAGGCCCTGGCAGATTTGCCGCATGATGAAGAGGATGATGAGCGCGAGCGCGGGCGTGAACGTGGGGCCGAAGATGCCGGAGATGATGACCGTGAGGCCGAGCACGTCGATGAACAGCGAGCTGATGATGAGCGCGGCGTTCGAGGCGCGGGTGTTTTCGGAAAAATAGCGGTGCCAGCGCGCGGTGATGTTGTGGATGACGTCGCCGATGCCGTCCTTCGGCGTGGCCTTGCGGCCGATGAGCGCCTGCGTCCAAAACCAAATGACGAGCCCGCCCGCGACGATCGCGGTGCGGATGCCGATGGTGGGCCAGTGCAGCGCTGCGAGGAGCGGGGTCATGTGATGGGTGAGGCGGGCTTGCGGCGGAGGGATTTGGTTTCCTCGAGCATGGTTTCGAGCCGGCGCTTCAATTCATCCGCGAGCGGATCGCCGCCGGTGCCGCGTTCGCGCTCGGGCGACGCCTCGATGGCCTCGCCGATGGTCACGATTCCATGCAGCGTGCGATGTGGGCGCGCTTCGTCGGTGAGATCCTCCTCGTAGCGCTCGACCGTCTCCAGCAGGCGCTCCGGCGTGGGCGTGCCGTCGAGGTATTCGCCGGAATAGCAGTGGAGCTGCTGCGCGAAATAGAGGTCCGCGAGCTGCCGCCAGCGGCGTGTCTTTTCCCGCCCGTCGAGATCGCCCTGCACGAGCCCCGGCATGATCGCGGTGCGGAGGCGCTTGATGCGCGCCATCGTGTCGGGGTCGCCGCGACCGGTGTTCCACTCGCGCTCGAGCGGCTCGAAAACATGCGCGAGCAGCCGCGCGATGCGTTCACCGAGCGAACCGGCCTGCGGTGCGCCGAGGTATTCGGATTCCTTCACCGCGAGCAGCGCGCTGCCGAGCTTCATGATGCGGTCGCGCAGCGGGAGATGATCCTGCGGCTGCCACGAGAGGCGCTTCTCGATGTCGTTCAGCACGGGCGTGATCGTCGCGGCGAGGTCGCCCTCGAGAAAGTAGCGGATGAAAATCGGATGCACGACGACCTTGCCGGGCTTCGGCGCGGACGCGCGCTGCTTCGCCGCCGAGCGCGCGATGAACGACACGCCGTCCATGAGGTTGATGAGCCGGTCGTTGTTCCGTGTGACGATGCCCTCGGGAAAAATGAGCAGCGGCGAGTGCGCCTCGGTGAGCACGCGGATGGCGCATTTCAGCGACTCGCGGTCCATGCCCTCGCGCCAAACGCTGAAGCCGCCGACGCGCTGGAGGAGGAAGCGCTGGATGCGGCTCTGCATGAAGAGGTGCCAGCTCGCCATCGCGTGGAATGGGCGGTTGATTTCGCCGGACAAAAGGCCGAGCACCATCGGGTCGCACGGGCGGCAGTGGTTCGAGGCGAGCATCACGCCGTGGCCCGCGTCGAGCGACGCGCGCAGCCGGTCCACATGCGCGTATTCCCAAGACTGCACGCCGTATTTTTTGCGGACATTGCCGGGCCACCACCAGCGGACGAGGCGCCATACGAGCGCGCTGTGGCGCGGAGGCACGAAGCGGTAGGGTTGGGCGATGACGAGGTTTTGCACGGCGGTCCTTTGGGCGGCTGCGGCGCAGGGATAGTGGCGAGTGTGCGCGGTGGAAAGGAAAAGGAGCGGCGCGGGAAATTGGCGTCTGGTCGTGCGAGCGCGTCGCTCAGAGTGGACTGAGAGACGCGGCAGAGGGGACTCGGCCAGCCGCGACGGCGGCAATCTTGGCTTTTTGCCGCGAATTTTCATCCGAGGGCTCGACGTTCCGAGCAAAAGGCTCGGCGTTCGCAGTTCAGGGCTCGGAGTGTCGAGTTCCGAACTCGAACTTCGGAGCAAATTGCTCGAAGCGCCGAGCTCATTGCTCCGCGTTCCGAGCATTTTGCTGCGATCGCAGCGCTTTGCTCGAAGAGTCGAGCTCGGAGCTCGAAGCGCCGAGCTCTTTGCTCTGAAGTCCACCTTTTTGCTCCGTCGTCCGAGCTCTTTGCTCGGAGCTTCGAGCATTTTGTTGCGAAGGTTCGGCTCGGAAATGAGGCGCTGAAGAAGATTTGTGGTATTTTGGGCCGCTGGTGCGCCATTTTTGATTCCGCCGCTCGCTCGACAACGCCCGTTTCTCTGAAGGGCGAGCGGAAGCAGTGCGCCACAAGATGCAGGGGTGCAATTTTCGCCGCACCACTCGTAATAGTGCTTGCGCGGGGTGCGCAGCCTTTTCATCCTTCGCCGCCACTCACCTCCCGTTCACGACTTCCACCATGTATCTCAAGAGCCTCGAAATCCTCGGTTTTAAGTCCTTCGCCCCAAAGACCGTCCTCAACTTTGACCCCGGCGTGACATGCGTCGTCGGGCCGAATGGCTGCGGCAAATCGAACGTGCTCGACTCGATCCGCTGGGTGCTCGGCGAGCAGTCGGCCAAGGCGCTGCGCGGCGGCGAGATGACCGACGTGATTTTCTCCGGCACGGACTCGCGGCCCGCGCTGGGCATGGCGGAGGTCTCGATGACGTTCAGCGAATGCGAGGAGCAGCTCGGGCTCGACTGGCATGAGGTGAAGATCACGCGGCGCGTTTTCCGCGAGGGCGGAAGCGAGTATCTGCTGAACGGGACGCCGTGCCGGCTGAAGGACATCCACACGCTGTTCATGGACACGGGCATCGGGCGCAGCGCGTATTCGATCATGGAGCAGGGGAAAATCGACCTCATCCTGTCGTCGCGGCCCGAGGATCGGCGCGCGATTTTCGAGGAGGCCGCGGGCATCACGAAATACAAGAGCCAGCGCAAGGAGGCGCTGCGCAAGCTGGAGGCGACGGAGGCGAACCTCGTGCGCCTCGCGGACATCATCAAGGAAGTGAAGCGGCAGATCGGCAGCGTGCAGCGGCAGGCGGCGAAGGCGCGGCGCTACCAGGGAATGCTGGAGGATCTGCGCACGCTGGAGACGCACCAGGCGAAGCGGCAGTTCGACGAGCTGGACGCATCGCGCGCGGCGAACGTGGTGGAGCTGGAGGCGCTGTCGGTGCGGCATTATGAATCCGAAGTCGCGGTTTCGGCGAAGGAGGAGGAGGCGAATGCGCAGCGTGCCGCGGTGGAGGAGATGGAGGTGCGGCTCAACAGCGCGCGGCAGTCGGTGCAGGATTTGAAGCAGCGGATCGCGAACCACGGGAGCCGGCTGAGCTTCAACTCGGAGCGCGCGGCGGAATTCGCGGGGCTGATGGAGCGCTACCGCACGGACATCGCGGGCGCGGAGGAGAAATTCCGCATCGCCGAGACGCAGCTCCGCGACATGGACGGCGAGATGGAGCAGATCACCGAGCTGCTCGCGTCGGAGCTGCGCCGCATGGAGGAAGTGCAGGCGCAGGCCGCGGGCATGAGCGCGCAGCGGCAGGAAGCCGACGCGCAGATTTCGGCGATGAACAACGAGGCGGCGCGCGCCGAGAGCCGGCTGGGAAGCCTGCGCGCGCAGATTGGTTCGGTGGTGCAGCAGCGCGAAGCGGCCGAGGCTCGCCTCGCCGCGCTCGCCGGTGAAATCGGCCAGCTTGAATTTGCCTTTGCCCGCGCCAACGAGGAGCTGACCAACACCCAGGCGGAGCTGGGCCGCATGCTGCACGAACTCGAGGAGCGCACCGCCGCACTCACCGGCGCCGAGGCGCACCAGCGCGAGGCGCAGGCGAAGGTCGCCGCGCTCGATGTCGAGCTGCGCGAAACGCTGCGCGTGCTCGCGGACCGCGAATCGCGCCTGCAGGTGCTGAAGCAGCTCAACGAGGGCGGCGAGGGATTGAGCGAGGGCACGCAGGCGGTGCTCCGCGGACTCGACAACGCGGAATTTTTCAAGCCCGCGATCCATGGCGCGCTCGCGCAGTGCATGGAGGTCGCGCCGGAATACATCCCCGCGGTGGAGGCGGTGCTCGGCTCGCAGATTCAGACGATCGTGATGAAGGACACGATGGTCGCCGAGTCGGTGATCCGCACGCTCACTGCGCAGAAGCTTGGCAAGGCATCGCTCGCGCTGCGCGAGCTGGAAAGCGCTTTTCTGCATGTGCGCGACGAGTCGATGACGCTGCCCGAGGGCGCGCTCGACTGGCTCATCAACAAGATCAAACCGCAGGCGGAAGTGGCGCGCCTGATCGAGCGGCTGGTGAACCACACCGTGCTCGTGCCCGATCTCGCGACGGCGCTGCGCGTGTTCCCGCAGATCCGCGGCTCCGCGGTCGTCACGCTCACGGGCGAGGTCATCACCGGCCACGGCATCCTGCAGGGCGGCGCGACCGCCGGGGAGAACAGCTCGATTCTCGCGCGGCGCAACCAGATCACGGCGCTCGAAGCGGAGATCACGGACGTTCGCGCGCAGCTCGCCGCGCAGCAGGCGAGCCATGAGGCAGCGACGCTGGAGGTGGAGAATTCACGCCACGCGATTGATGAGGCGCGGCTGGAAAAGGAAAACGCCACCGTGCAGGTCTCGACGCTGCGCAGCCAGGTGCAGCTCCTCGAGCGCGAGCGCGGCGAGGGCGAGAAGAAGGTGATGACGCTCGACATCGAGAAGCAGAACGCCGAGGCGCGGCTCGCGGAGGCGAACCAGCGCATGGCGGAGCTGGAGGCCGAGATCAAGGCGTCCATGGATCAGTTTGAGGCGTGCATCGCGCGGCGGGCCGAGGCGCAGCAGGCGATCGAGACGCTGCGCGCGCAGGAAAATGAGATTGTCACCGATTTGAACGAGCTGCGCGTGAAGGTGGCGACGGAGCGGCAGCGGCACTCGCTTCTCCATCATCAGCGGCAGCCGATGGAGGCGCGCATCGAGGAGCTCGGCCAGCTCATGCAGGAGCGCCGCAATGACATCCGCAACTACGAGGAGCGCGGCTTCGCGCTGGAGGTCGAGAACGCCGAGATCGAGGCGAACATGGAGCGCCTGCGCGGCAGCATCGGCGAGGCGGAGACGGCCGCTTCGGCGCTGCAGGAGGAGCGGCAGGTGATCGCGGCCTCGGCGCAGGAAATCGCGGACGCGCTCCGCGAATTGCGCCGCGAGCAGAGCCACTGCGTGGAGCAGCGCGGCGCGCTCGAGGTCCGCGTGACCCAGCTCGAGCTCCGGGCCAGCGCGATCCACGACCACATTTCCAAGCGCTACCAAGTGGACCTGCGCGAGTTCACTCCGGACAGCTACGCGCTGAACGCGTGCATGCGCGAAGTCGGGAAGCGGGTGCGGAAATTTGAAGTGCAGTCCGACGAATCCGCGCCGCAGGCGGTGGAGCCCGAGCCGGTCGCCGAGGCGGCGGAGGAGGAGGGAGCGGAGGGCGAGGCTCCCGGCGCCGAGGATCTCGACTGGGCGCGCATCGAGACGATCGTGCGCGAACTCGACACGCGCCTCGCAAGCATGGGGCCGGTGAACCTCGACGCGATTGCCGAGTTTGAGGAACTCGAGCAGCGCCACGCGTTCCTCGAACAGCAGATCACCGACACGACGAACGCGAAGGACGAGCTCATCGGCGTGATCAACAAGATCAACACGACGACGAAGACGCTCTTCGCGGACACGTTTGAGAAGATCCGTGTGAACTTCCAGGAGATGTTCCGCGAGCTGTTCGGCGGCGGGCAGGCGAACCTCGTGCTCAGCATCGAGGACGATCCGCTGGAGAGCGGCATCGAGATCATCGCGAAGCCGCCGGGCAAGCAGCTCCAGAGCATCTCGCTGCTCTCGGGCGGCGAGAAGACGATGACCGCCGTCGCGCTGCTCTTCTCCATCTACATGGTGAAGCCGTCGCCGTTCTGCGTGCTCGATGAAATGGACGCGCCGCTCGACGAGTCGAACATCAGCCGCTTCATCAAGATTCTCGACCGCTTCGTGCAACAGTCGCAGTTTGTGGTCATCAGCCACAACAAGCGCACCATCGCGCGCGCGGACGCGCTCTACGGGGTGACGATGGAGGAGCACGGCGTGTCGAAGCTCGTCGGCGTGAAGTTCCGCGGCCGGGACGAGGCGCACGGGAAGCAGGACATTCTCGGAAGTGAGAGCGCATCGCCCGTGCCGAGTGTCGCGGAGGCATTTGGAAAGAGCGGCGATTTGCACAGCGAGAGTGCGGAGGATATCGGTGCCTCGGCCTGATTTTCAGCGGCAGCGTGCGCGGGACTTGCCCCGCCTGCGGCATCCTGCCAAATGACTCTCCATGGATCTCACTGCCAAGCTTCTCGCCACCATCCGTGACGTCCCGGATTTTCCCAAACCCGGCATCGTCTTCAAGGACATCACGCCCGTCCTCGCCGACGGGCCGCTCTTCCGCAGCGTCATCGACCGGTTCGCGAGCGAACTGGACGGCCTCGGCGTGACGAAGGTCATCGGCATTGATGCCCGCGGCTTCATCTTTGCGGGTGCTGTGGCCTGCAAGCTGGGACTTGGCTTCATCCCGATTCGGAAAAAGGGAAAGCTCCCTTGGACCACGCGCTCGACGGCCTATTCCCTCGAATACGGGGAGTCGGTCGTGGAGATGCATGTGGATGCGGTGGCACCGGGCGAAAAGGTGGCGCTGATCGATGATGTGCTCGCGACGGGAGGGACGGCGGCTGCGGCCATCAAGCTGGTCGGGATGTCCGGTGCAGAGGTGGTCCGCGCGGAGTTTTTGATGGAGTTGGGATTCCTCGGAGGACGTGCAAACGTGGGTGGAACGCCGGTGGTGAGCCTGGTGACGTATTAGACGGACTATAATTGTTATAATTTGGCACGTGGCTGGCTTTCTCTCAGGCAGCCATGCGACACCAGCCCTGTCAGTCCAGCAACGCGCGCTTTGAGGAAGCCGCATCCGTCCCGACGGAGCGAAGAGGAGTTCTTGCCAGTTTTGCCGGTGCATTGATCACCGCACCGATGCAAGGTGATGCAGTAGCGGCGGCGCAATCCGGGTTTGATTCGATTCTTACAGCAATTCTTGCGGTTTTTGCGGGAATACTTGGGCTGTCCGCTGCGATTCTCTACCGCTCTATGCATCAGCGCGAGGAAGACCTTCGTCGCCGGGCCGAGAATGCCGAAGCGGAGCTGCGCGCGCTTCTGATGATGACGGACGAAGCGGTGCTCGTTCTCGCCCACGATGGGACGATCCGGGCGGCGAATCCGGCATCTGAGGAACTCTTCGACCGCTCGGCGGATGATTTCATCGGGGAATCACTCACTGACGTGATTGCCCAGCCGCTCGCGCTCAGCGAACTGACGAAGCACGGTCCGGTCAATTTTGAGACAACTGCGAAGCGTGGCGACAAGGGCTTTGCGCAGGTCGAAATGCTTCTCTCGCCCGTCGAGATGGCCGGCAACAACGGCTACCTGGCGCTGATTCACGACGCCCGCGCAGTGTTCCCGGGGCATTCGGGCAAACCGAAGAGCGCGCCGCGGAAGCCGGAATTTCAGGACGCCATCGAGAAATTCACCCACGACTTGAACAACCAGCTCACGTCGGTGCTCGGGAATCTCTCCCTCATTCTCATGGCGCGTCCCGGCGACCCGGCGACCCACGAGCGTGTGCTGACGGCGAAAAAAACCGCCATCCGCGCCCAGGTGCTCAGTCAGAAACTCCAGTCGCTCGCAGCAAATCCCGATGAGGACGCGGCTGTAATCGAGGAGTCCGAGACGAAGTGCACAATCGTGCCAATGCCGTCCATCGTTCCAGTTTCCGCGCCCGAGCCCGCGTCGCACGGACCTTCCCGCATCCTGATTCTCGATGACGAGGAGGCCATCTGCATGCTCGTCGCGAGCGTGCTCGACGCCTCGGGATTTGAAGTGGCGACCGCGACTTCCGTGGCCGAGGCGGTCCGCGCCTGCGATGCGGCGAAGCGTGAGGGTTCTCCGTTTGCGCTCGCGATTTGCGACCTCAGCCTTCCCGGCGACTCGGATGGCATCGAGGCGCTGCGGAAGCTGCGCGCCATCGACCCGAACATCAAGGCGGTCGTTTCCAGCGGCTACGACAGCGACCCCGTCATGCGCGACTGCCGCAGCCACGGTTTCGATGCGGCGGTGGCGAAGCCCTACGAAGTCTCGAAACTCGTCCGGGCGGTGGGCGAGGTGCTTGCGCGCGAAAAGACGGCCGTGCTCAAGACCGCATGACTCTTACCCGAGGCCGGCAGTCGAAGGCCGGGGTTTCTTGGTGCAACTGACATTGGGCTGACAGTTGTATCGGGGGCTCCGCCTTCGACTCCCGGCCTCGGGTGTCGAGCGGGGAGGCGTCCTCCGCTCCACGAGCACGACAGAGCGAGGCGCCCGCGGAGAGGGCGGGGGAGAAAGACGACCGTTGGAAAGGAGAGCGAAGCTCTTGTTATTCCGTCTTCAGGACGATGTCCTTGAACTGCACCGTGAACGGCGCGCCCGCGTGAATCTGCAGGGCGAGCACGCCCTTCTTCGCGCCTTCGGCCGTCTCATCCGTGACGTCCACGGTCTGCTTGCCGTTGATGAAATGCTGCAGGTGGTTCCCCTTCGCGACCACACGGTATTCGTTCCAATCGGCCTGCTTGATGCCCGCCTGAATCTCGTCCGATTTGCCGACTTCGCCGACCTTCTCGATCTTCGGCTTCTTCGCATCATCGCCCTGCTTGATGACCACCTTCTCGCCGCGCTTCGCGAGAATGCCGCGGCCCTTCTCCTCGTAGAGGATGCCGCTGTAGGTCTTGCCGATTTCGAAATCCGCCTGGTAGCCCGCGACCACGTGGCCCTCGGGGTTCACGACCTTGCTGCGATACTGGATGCCGCTGTTGCCGAAGCCGGCGCCCTGTCCGTCCTTGTCCGTGATTTTGTATTTCAGCGTCAGCTCGAAGTCGCCGACCTCGCCTTCCCAAATGAGGAACGTGTTTCCCTTCAGCGTGGACTTGCCGGGGTTCGCGGCGTCGGGCTGCGTCTGGCCGGTGATGGCGCCATCCTTCACGCTCCACAGTTCGGTGAAGCCTTTCCAGCCGGTGAGGTCCTTGCCGTTGAAGAGCTGCTTTTCACCAGCGAATGTCAGCGTGCCGAGGGAGAGGAGAGCGATGAAGGTTTTCATGGGAGCGGTGTGTGTGGCTGGCTTTATCCGGGAAGGCAAGCCGGCTTGGGCAAAATTCTCGCCGGGTGCGGGAGGCGGCGCCATCTGCGTCGCGCACCGATTCTAGGTTCGCGCCTAAACACCGGCATTGCGGAAAATCGGAGAACCCGGCAACGAATGCCGTGCGCCCGTGTTTCCTCCGTCCCATTTTTCTCTATGAAAATCCTCGCCATCATCTTCGCCTCACTCATCCCGCTGGCGCACGCCGCCGACACCGCCAAACCCGCGGACACCAAACCGCGCGCAAAACGCGGCGGCTTCCAGTATCCGCCGGTCTTTGAAGGCGCGCAGGTCGTGACCTACAAGACCGTCGGCGAGACGAAGCTCGCGCTGAACATCTTCAATCCCGCGGGACACAAGGCAACGGACGCGCGGCCTGCGATCGTGTTCTTCTTCGGCGGCGGATGGACGAGTGGATCGCCGGGGCAGTTTGAGCAGCAGTGCCGCTACCTCGCGTCGCGCGGCATGGTCGCCATCACGGCGGACTACCGCGTTGCATCGCGGCATCAGGCGAAGGCGGCGCAGTGTGTGGCGGATGCGAAGTCCGCCATTCGCTACGTGCGCGCCCACGCGAAGGAACTCGGCATTGATCCGAAGCGCATCGCCGCGGGCGGCGGTTCGGCCGGCGGGCACATCGCAGGCTGCACGGGCACGCTGCCGGGGCTCGATGAGGCGGCCGAGGACAAGTCCGTGAGATCGGTGCCGGACGCGATGGTGCTCTTCAATCCCGCGCTCACGCTCGCGCCCGTCGATGGCAACGACTTCGGCGGATTCGGCACGCGGCTCCCGGCGGAAAAACTCGGCGCGGAGCCGACGGCGCTCTCGCCGACGCACAACGTGAAGTCCGGCACGCCGCCGACGATCATCTTCCATGGAAAAGCCGACTCCACCGTGCCGTTCGCGACGGTCGAGGTCTTCGCAGCCGCGATGAAAAAGGCGGGGAACCGCTGCGAGGTCGCGGGCTTCGATGGACAGCAGCACGGCTTCTTCAACTACGGCCGCGGCGACAACTCCATGTTCCTCGCCACGCTCACGCAGGCGGACAAATTCCTCGCATCCCTCGGCTGGCTCAGCGGCGAGCCGACAGTCAGCGCCTTTTTCCAAAAATGAAAACCCCACGCATTCTACCAATCGTGCTCGCGCTGCTCTGCGCGGCATTCCTCATCACGCCGGCCATCTCCACCGCCCGCGCGGCGGAGCGGCCAAATATCGTCGTCATCATCTCCGACGACCAGGCGTGGGGCGACTACAGCTTCATGGGGCACCCCGTGGTGAAGACGCCGAACCTCGACCGGCTCGCCGCGGAATCGCTCACCTTCCGGCGCGGCTACGTGCCCGCATCGCTCTGCTGCCCGAGCCTCGCGAGCATCGTCACCGGGCGGTATCCGCACCAGCACCGGGTCACGAGCAACGACCCGCCCATCCCCGCCGGCATGAAGCCCCGCGAATTCCAGGCATCACCGCAGTTTGCCGCCGGGCGCGACATCATGAACGGCTACATGGACGCCGTGCCCACCCTCCCGCGCCTGCTCAGCGCGAACGGCTACCTCTCGCTCCAGACCGGCAAATGGTGGCAGGGCTCCTACACCCACGGCGGCTTCACCCACGGCATGACCAGGGGCGGACGCCACGGCGACCAGGGCCTCGACATCGGCCGCAAGACCATGCAGCCCATCTACGATTTCATCGCCGAGTCGCGCAGGGAAAAGAAACCCTTCTTCGTGTGGTATGCGCCCATGCTCCCGCACGACCCGCACAACGCCCCCGAGCGGTATCTCGGCAAATACAAGGGCAGGGACCCCAGCGAGCACGTCGCGAAATACTGGGCGAACGTCGATTGGTTCGACGACACCTGCGGCGAACTCCTCGGCTATCTCGACCGCGAGAAACTCTCCGAAAACACCATCGTCGTCTATGTCACCGACAACGGCTGGATCCAGGATCCGGACAGGCCGAGATACGCCCCCCGCTCGAAGCAGTCGCCCTACGACGGCGGCCTGCGCACCCCCATCATGGTCCGCTGGCCGGGGAAAATCCGCCCCGCCATGAACGACACCCCCGTCAGTTCGCTCGACATCCTGCCCACGCTGCTCGACGCCGCCGGCATCGCCCGCCCCGACGGCATCCCCGGCGTGAGCCTCACCGACCCTGCCGCCATCGCCGCGCGGCAGGCCGTCTTCGGCGAATGCTTCACGCACAACGCCGTGGACCTCGCCAAGCCCGAGTCCAGCCTCCGCTGGCGCTGGATCATCCAGGGCGACTGGAAACTCATCGTCCCCGCCCCGCAGAACGAGCCCGACGGAAAAGTGGAGCTCTTCAACCTCAAGGCCGACCCCGGCGAGGCGAACAATCTCGCCGCCGCGGAGAAGGAGCGCGTGGAGAGAATGCGCGCCGCCCTCGACGCCTGGTGGAAGGGATAAGACCTGCGGGACTGAGATACAACCGGATGCTGCAGCCGAACAACCGGATGGGGTAAACGACCAGTCGGATGGAGCAAACGACCAGTCGGATGGAGCAAACGACCAGTCGGATGGAGCAAACGACCAGTCGGATGGAGCAAACGGTTGAGAATCTCAGCCGATTTTCAAGGCAAAACCCCTGTTTCTCGATTTTCCGCCCCGCCCGGACGAGCCGGTGCATGTGCCGACCGGGGACTTCCGGCTGCGGGTGGAAATCCCCTTCGCCTCCGTCACGGTGCAAGTGCCGCTCAATGCCGACGACCCGCTCACCGCCGCCAAGGCGATGGCCGCCCGCGAAATCCAGATCACGGAAACGAAGTAAGCCGCCCACTTTTCCTCATATGTTCTGGCGGCAATTTGGGAGAACCGATGTGACTCTCTTCGACCCGGCCAGGAAAGTGTGGAAACCGGAACGCTCGGGAAAGCACACGGTCACGCTGGAGGTGCCGTGGCGGGGGTGAATGGGGAAGTCAGTGTCTCGTTTTTTAATCTCCGAGTCAGACAATGATACCTTTGTCCCGAAGCCATTTTTCCACCTTGGATGGAATCGTTTCAGCAGGTTTTTGAAAGTCGAATGGGTCGTAGATTTTCCCAACTAGGTCAGTCTGCATCGCTTTCAAATTTTGGTCCTTCAGCAATAAGACAGGGATTCGCATTGCGAGTAGGTAGCCGACTTCTAAAGAGACGTTCGGATTGAAGTCCTCCGTTGAAATGCGCTCAAAGATCGCAATGCCAAAACTACATCCGTGCAGGTAGGTTTGGACATTGTAGAAAAGGTCATCGTGGTAACGCTTTTCATCTGCACGCACCGCGGTCAGGTCATGCTTCTTTAGGGTTGTTTTGACTGCTTCTTGAATGGCCGAATGAGCCTCCGTCTGTTCGAAGCGCATTATCAGGAATCCTACCTTTGACGGGTCGTCATGGTCTTTTTTGAAGCGAGCTAGACTATGAGCAATCTCTGGCGGAGGTTGGCTAGGCTGTGCGACCGGTGTGGGTTTGGTTTCGTCGTCCTGTAAGAAATTTTGTAGGGCATTCAGAAATGGATCCACGTATCGGCTCATCACGGCATCGACATAGTCGGAGAGCTGGTTCGTTGAATATGCGGGCGTAATGTGGAACGTCAGTGCCAAATCCCAAAGTTGGATTTTCTTTTCTCTGAGAAACTTGAGCAGTTCGTATCCAACGGCGGCGATTTCTTCGGCTGTTGCCGCCTTTGGAGGCCTTCCTTGTTTGTTTGCTTCTTCCAATAAAGCTTCGCCGTTCTTGCCACTCAAAAACTCAAGGACTTCCTTCAGCTCTGGCTGTTGTTCAATCCAATCAAGGAAGGCAATAAGTCGCTCTGCGATTTCATCAAAATTCGCGAACCCGAGCGGATCTCTTTTGGAAATGAATCTAGATTTTGCACTCATG
This sequence comes from Chthoniobacteraceae bacterium, assembly GCA_044221185.1. Taxonomy (GTDB): domain Bacteria; phylum Verrucomicrobiota; class Verrucomicrobiia; order Chthoniobacterales; family Chthoniobacteraceae; genus SXWH01. The sequence goes on from JBGAPP010000004.1 coordinate 247,402, forward strand.
GAGTTGCGAGGAAGCTGGTGGACATCTGACTATTCAATTTTCCGCTGGCCGTGGATTGCGCAGCCCCTACGGCTTCTTCCCCTCGAGTAAAAACTCCGCGGCCTGTGCGACGTCCTTGTCGCCGCGGCCGCCGAGGTTCGCGATGATGAGCTGGTCGGGGCGCATCTTCGGGGCGCGCTGGATCACGGCTTCGGCGGTTCTTCGCGGACGACGCATGTTTCCTCCTGCGAAACGCGAGCGCGGGCGGCGATTTCGGGGACCGATGAATGACGGCGGAAATACGCCATGCGCTCGGCGGTGCTCATGCCCGCCGTCTCACGCTCCACGGCTTCCTTCCACTTGCGGCTTTCGGCCACGGCATCGAATGCCTTGGCAGGCTTTGGTGCGGCTGGTTTCTCCTGCTCTGCTGCCTTGGCGAATGATGCGGCGAGGCCTTGTCGCTCTTTCAAGTAACGTTCGCGCACTTGCGCGAGATATGCGAATCGCTCAGCACGGGACATCGCGCCGAGCTTGCGGCCCGTTTCTATGCGCCACTTCCGCGACTCCGCAACGGCATCAAAGCTCTTCGTCTTCGTTTTCATCAAACTCGAATCAGATGGAGTTCCAGGTCGGGGATGTGCTCGAAGTCGGAATCTGTCGTGATGAGCCGCAGACGATTTTGCAGGGCGTGGGCGGCGATCCAGTAATCGGGATCGGGCAGGGTAATGCCCCGCTTTTTCAAGTCGGCACGGACGCGGGCGTAGATGAGCGATGTCATTTCGTCCGGGCTCAGGCTCTCGAAGCCCGCCAGAAATTCCTGCGCTTCCAAGAGGGCGTCGGAAGCCGCGCCGGCGAGAAGCTGGCCGTAGAGAAATTCGCCGATGACGTGACTGCACAACAGGGGAGGATAGTGGCGGACTGCGAGTGTTTCGACTTGGCGATGGCGACGCCGCAGCAATTCCACAGCGCCCGTATCAAGCAGGACGGGCACGGCACGGGGCTTCTTTCCGGATGCTCTGGAGATTTTTCAGGATGAAGTCTCCAGTCCGATTCAGTTCGCGATTGGCGTGACGAATCCAGAATTTTGCGGGCACTTTTCTGGCACGCGCCGCTCGTGTGCTGCCTCCTGCAGGGTGTGACTTTTTCGCAGTGGTGATCACAGTTGCGAAGACTAGCTGGGAAAGGTTGCGGTGGGAAGCGATTACTCGGCCTGGGATCAGCCCGACTCGTTCCCTCGTCGGCTACGGCTTCTTCCCCTCGAGCAAAAACTCCGCAGCTTGCGCGACGTCCTTGTCGCCGCGGCCGCTGAGGTTGGCGATGATGAGCTGGTCGGGGCGCATTTTCGGGGCGCGCTTGATGACTCCGGCGATGCCGTGCGCGCTTTCGAGCGCGGGGATGATGCCTTCGAGGCGGCTCAGTTTGCTGAAGGCGTCGAGCGCGTCGTCGTCGGTGGCGAAGTCGTAGTCAATGCGGCCCTGCTCCTTGAGGAAGGCGTGTTCGGGGCCGACGGCGGCGTAGTCGAGCCCGGCGCTGACGCTGTGCGTGAGCTGGATCTGGCCGTCGTCGTCGGCGAGCAGCCACGTCTTCGTGCCCTGCAGCACTCCGAGCTTGCCGCCTTGGAAACGCGCGGCGTGTTCGCCATCGCGGATGCCGCGTCCGCCGGCCTCGACGCCGACCATCTTCACGCTCTCATCCTGCAGGAAGGGCCAGAAGAGCCCGATGGCATTGCTGCCGCCGCCGACGCACGCGATGAGCAAATCGGGCAGGCGGTTTTCCTTTTCCAAAATCTGCCGCCGCGCCTCCTCGCCGATCACGCGGTGAAAATCGCGCACGATCATCGGGAACGGATGCGAGCCGAGCGCGCTGCCGAGGATGTAATGCGTGGTGCGGACGTTCGCCACCCAGTCGCGCATGGCCTCATTCACGGCCTCCTTCAGCGTGCGCTGGCCGGCGGTGACGGGCACCACTTTCGCGCCGAGGAAGCGCATGCGCGCGACGTTCAGCGCCTGCCGCGCCATGTCCACCTCGCCCATGTAAATGACGCACTCGAAGCCGAACCGCGCGCACACCGTGGCCGTCGCGACGCCGTGCTGCCCCGCCCCCGTCTCGGCGATGATGCGCTTCTTCCCCATGCGCCGCGCGAGGAGAATCTGGCCGAGGGCGTTGTTGATCTTGTGCGCGCCGGTGTGGAGCAGGTCTTCGCGCTTGAGGTAGATTTTCGCGCCGCCGAGTTCGCGCGTGAGCCGCTCGGCAAAGTAGAGGGGCGTCGGGCGCCCGACGTAGTCGCGCAGCAGGCCGTTCAATTCGTCGTGGAAAGTGGGATCGGCCTTCGCCTTCTCGTATTCGGCGGTGAGGTCGAGCAGCGCCGTCATGAGCGTCTCGGGCACGAACATGCCGCCGAAGCGTCCGAAATGACCCTTGGCGTCGGGAAGATTGGCAGTGGAAATCATGGCGCGGACGCTACGTGGGGTGGGGAAGTGCGGCAAAGGGAAAGTCCGCAGACTGGCGCTGGGCGCCCGCATCGTCGTAGAATTCGCCGTGGCCACGATCTTCTCGCACCCCGCCGTCCCGCTCGCTGTCGGGTGCGCGCTCGGCACGCGGGTGATTCCCAGGAGGCTGCTGGAGTTTGGAGTGCTCGCCTCGATTCTGCCGGACATCGATGTCGCAGCGTTTCGTTTCGGCATTCCCTACGAGAACATGTTCGGCCACCGCGGCTTCACGCATTCGATTCTCTTTGCAGTGCTCGTGGGCATCGCGTTCGCGGTGTTGTCGCAGGTCGGGCGCGTGCGGCGGTGGACGGTCTTCCTGTTCACTGCGTTCGCGACAATTTCGCACGGCCTGCTCGATGCGCTCACGAATGGAGGCATCGGGGTCGGCTTCTTTGTGCCATTTTCAACGGCGCGTTATTTCTTCCCGGCCGACTGGATCGAAGTCTCTCCCATCGGCGCAGGATTCTTGTCCGCCCGCGGTCTGGTGGTGCTGCGCTCGGAGCTGTTCACCGTGTGGATACCGTGCGCGGGAGTCGCCATGCTGGGATTCGCGCTGCGCTCGTGGAGGCGCGGGGCTACGGAAGGTGCCCGCGACTAGCGAGGCTCTCGATGGCGCGCCGGTGCGGTGCGGTGAGCGGGACCTCGGAGAGGGAGGCGAACGAGTGCCAGGCTAGGTGCTCGTGCAGTGGCGAGGGCGCCGGTTGGACGAAGATGCTGAGTGTCACGCGGTGGTGCGTGAACGGGTAGTCGAGCGTGAGGAGTGGGTCGGTCTCCGGTGCGGCGGGGAGCGATGGCAGTTTCCAAAGGCCGCGCCAGCGCGGGCCGGTCTGGTGTTCGAGGAGGACGCGGCCTTTGCTCACCGTCCATGCGCAGCGCTCGGCGAGTTCGACCTGCTTGCGTCGCGGCTTCTTGCGCGGGAGCGATTCCGCGGTGCCGTTTGCGGATGCGGCGCAGTGTGGGCGGATGGGGCAGAGGAGGCACTGTGGCGCTCGCGGCGTGCAGAGGATCGCGCCGAGTTCCATCAGCGCGCCGTTGAAAATGCGCGCTCCCTTCCGCGGGACGAGTGATTCGGCGGCGGACCACAGCGCGGCCTGACCCGCGGTGCTGTCGATGGGCGTGTGGAGGTCGAGCAGGCGGGCGAGGACTCGGGCGACGTTCGCATCCACGAGCGGCTCGGGGAGATCGAATGCAAAGCTTGCGACGGCTCCCGCGGTGTAGCGCCCGACTCCGGCGAGCGCGCGGATGAGCGCCGCATCACGCGGCATTTTCCCCCTGTGCAGGGCAACGACGGTTTTCGCGGCGCGGTGGAGATTGCGCGCGCGGGAGTAGTAGCCGAGGCCCTGCCACAGCGAGAGCACGTCGCTTTCCTCCGCGGCTGCGAGCGCGGCGAAATCCGGAAAGCGGGCGAGCCAGCGCTCGTAGAATGGAATCACTGTCGCGACTTGCGTCTGCTGGAGCATGATTTCGGAAACGAGGATCGCGTAGGGATCGTCGGTGCGCCGCCATGGCAAATCGCGCGCGCTTTTCGCAAACCACGCCGCGAGCGAACGGCGGAGGGACTCCGGATTGTGAATGGTGGGTTGCGGAGTGGCGCGAGGCACGGCAGACGCTTGCCGGACATCCGCACCTTTTCCAAACCCAATCATGCTTCCCGCACTCAGCTCCTATCTCATCCGTGAACACGTCGGCATGCTGAAGCTCACCGACACCTACGACATCATGGACGGAGCGACGGGTGCGCAGCTCGCGGTGGCGAAGGAGAAGAAGGGGTGGCTGAACTCCATCGCGGGCCTGCTCATGAACAAGCGCAACCTGCCGACTCGCGTGGACGTGCATGAAGGCGAGGACCTCAGCGGTCCGATCGCGTTCTCCATCACGCGTGGATTTTCCTTTCTGCGCCCGACGGTGAAGGTGCTCGCGGGCGACGGCACTCTGGTGGGCATGTTCAAGTCGCGGTTGCTGACGCTGGGCGGAAAATTCGGCGTGTATGACGCGGCGGGCAACGAGGTCGCGATGGTGAAGGGGAACTGGATGAGCTGGGACTTCCGGTTTGTCACCGCGAGTGGTGCTGAACTCGGAGTGGTGTCGCGCCAGTGGGGCGGGATCGCGAAGGAGTTTTTCACCTCAGCCGACAACTATGTGGTCGCAGTGCATAATCCGGATCCCGCCGCCGCCACGCTGTTGCTTGCGGCGGGGCTGGCGATTGACACGGTTTACAAGGAGGACGGCGGTGGAGGAGGCTCGGTGCTCGATTTCGGCGAGTAGGCGGAGGATGGAATGGGCGATTTCGGTTTCCACGGCCGCGGCCGCTCGCGCAGAGTGCGCGCACGTTCATGCCGAAGAAGAAGACCCAAGAGCCAGAGGGACCGAAGCCAATCACGCTGCACACGTGCGCACTCACGCATGAGCAGGCGGTGAAGCTGCGGGTGCTGCTCACGGAGCGCGGGTGGAAGTTCGAGGAACGGCCCTACACGCTCTACTTCGCGCAAAAGGACAAGCTGACGGTCGCCGTGTATGAAAAGGGGCCGAAGTGCGTGGTGCAGGGGCGGGGGACGCAGGAGTTTGTGCAGTTCACGCTCGAGCCAGAGGTGCTCGGCGAGGCAAAGCTCGGCTATGAGGAGGTGAGCAATCCGGAGATGTTCGAGCCGCACTTCGGCGTGGATGAGAGCGGCAAGGGCGACTTTTTCGGCCCGCTCGTGATCGCGGGCGCATACACCGACGAGACGAACACGCGGCTGCTGATGGAGGCGGGCATCACGGATAGCAAGCGCATCGGCAGCGACGCGCGCATCCGCGAGCTGTCGAAGAAAATCCGGGAGACCGAGGGCGTCGCCGTGTCGAGCATCACGCTCGCGCCGGAGAAGTATAACGAGCTCTACAAAAAATTCGGAAATCTCAACAAGCTGCTCGGCTGGGGCCACGCCAAGGTGATCGAGCATCTGCTCGACCAGCGGCCGGATTGCCCGCGCGCGCTCAGCGACAAGTTCGCGAGCGAGTCGCTCATCAAGCGCGCGTTCACGGAGAAGGCGAAGCACATCCGGCTCGAGGCGCGGACGAAGGCGGAGAGCGACGTGGCGGTCGCTGCGGCGTCCATTATTGCGCGAGAGCGGTTCATCAACTGGATGCGCGACGCGGGCCGCGAACTCGGGGTGGATCTGCCGCGCGGCGCATCCGACCCGCGCGTGAAGACGGTCGGCGCGGAGCTTGTCGCGAAGCATGGACCAGACGTGCTGCTGCGTGTCGGCAAGACGCATTTCAAAACCGCGCACCAAATTGCGCCCGAGCACTACGAGTGGGTGGAGAAGCCTTTCTTCCGCCGCGGCGGTTCAAAGGGCGGTGCTGGCAAATAGCGCTCCGCGTCATTCATCTGCGAGTGCCTTGCGGTTTGATTGCTGCCTCTGTATTCCGTGTGGCGTGAAGCGAATCCTCACGTTCATCCTTCTGTTCCTGTGCGCCGTCCGTGCAGACGCGGCGAAGCTGCGGGTTTCCTCGTTCTCTTCCGTGTTGACGGAGGTTGCGATGGAAGTGGGCGGAGATCGCGTGGATGTCACAGGACATGTGAAGCCGGGCACCGACCCGCATGAATTCGAGCCGCGCGCAGCGGACCTCAAGGCGGTGTCCTCCTCGGACATCGTGCTGCTTTCCGCGAAGCACCTCGAGGGCTATGTGGGCAAGCTGCGTGATGTGACGAAGGCGGCTGTGATCGAGGTCGGCGCGCAGCTTCCGTCGCTGAAGCTCACCGTGCAGCACGGCGACCATGTGCACGACGGCGAGGACCCGCACTGGTGGCACAGCGTGAAGAACATCCAGCGGGCGGCGAAGGTCCTTCGCGATGAGCTGACGAAGCTCAGCCCTGAGTCGAAGGCCGCGTTTGCGGCGAATTGCGACCGCTACGTGGCGAAGCTCGACGCCCTGCAGCGCTGGGTGCAGGCGAAGGTCGCGGAGCTGCCGCGCGACCAGCGCAAGCTCGTGACAAATCACGATGCGTTCGGCTACTTCGCGAAGGAATACGGCTTCACCGTGATGCCCATCGCTGGCCTCTCAAAGAATGACCAGCCCGGCTCGAAGAAGGTTGCGGAGATCATCGGGCAAATCAAAAAGGCGGGCGTGAAGGCGGTGTTCAGTGAGGATGTGGCGAACCCGAAGGTGATCCAGGAAATCACGCGTGAGGCGGGCGCGAAGTTCGGCGGAGAGCTGCTGTCCGACGGGCTCGGCGCGAAGCCGCTAGATTCGGTGGATGCGATGTTCCGCCACAATGTGACGACAATCGTGGAGGCACTGAAATAGATGCGTGGCTCGCCGGTCCTCCATGCACTGCTGGTGTTCGTCGCGCTGCTCGCGCTTGCGCCGCTGCTGTGGCGCATCACTCAGCCGGATGCATCCGCGCGGGTCGTGGGTGGAAATCCGACGCCGGAGCCGGTGAGGAAGTCGGACGTCGAGGGGCGGCTCAGTTTTTCCACTGCTGCGAGCCGAGTGACGATCCAGCACCTCGGCAAGGATGTGTGGAGCAAGGCGTCGCCTGCGGCGGAGGAAAATTTCTCGCTGGAAATCCCGTGGCCGAAGGAAGGCGTCGAACTGCGTGTCGTCGTGGCCTGGCCCGATGGCACACGCAGCGCGGCGATGCGTGTGCGGTTGACGTCGCCCGACGGGAATGAACACGACCGCACCGTGTGGGGCGACACGGCGGCGGACGAGGTGCTCACTTTCCCATGAAGCACGATCACGCGCTCAAGATCGCGGATCTGACGGTGAGCTATCAGCGGATTCCCGCGCTGCACCACATTGCCTTTGAAGTGCGGTGCGGCCAGTGCGTCGCGCTGCTCGGCCCGAATGGCGCGGGCAAGACGACGCTGCTCAAGACGCTCGCCGGCCTGCTGAATCGCGAGACCGGCGCGATTCATTTCCACGGCCGCGAGGTGCGCGGCGCGACGCCGGACATCGCCTACCTGCCGCAGCGCGGACAGATCGACTGGGACTTTCCCACCACCGTCCGCGGCCTCGTGGAAATGGGCCGCTACCTGCGGCTCGGCTGGTGGCGGAAATACGGCGCCCCGGACGACACTGCCGTGGATGCGGCCATCACGGCGATGAACCTCGACGATCTGGAGGATCGCCAAATCAGCGCGCTCAGCGGCGGCCAGCAGCAGCGCGCATTCCTCGCCCGCGCGCTCGCCCAGGAGGCCCACGTTCTCCTGCTCGACGAGCCTTTCACCGGCCTCGACAAGCCGAACCAGGACACGCTGCGCACGACATTCCGCACGCTGCGCCAGGCCGGAAAGCTCCTGCTCGTCTCGCACCACGACCTCGCATCGGTGCCGGCGATTTTCGATCAAGTGGTGCTGCTCAACGGCGAACTCATCGCCGCCGGGTCGACGGCGGAGGCATTCACCGAGGAGAACATCCAGCGCGCCTACTCGATGCGCGCGTTCGCGGGCGTGCCGCACGGGCACTCGCATGGGCATGGTCACGCACACTGAGCGATGAGTTTTCTCACCGACATCTGGAGCCATGAATTCATGCAGCGCGCGCTAGTCGGCGGTGCGCTCATCGGCTTCACGAATGGCTTCCTCGGCACATTCATCGTGCTGCGCCGCATGTCGCTGATGGCGGACGCGCTCAGCCACTCGATGCTGCCGGGTCTCGCGCTCGGGCTGCTCGTCGCGGGCGGGCTCAGCGCTTCGGGGCTCTTCCTTGGCGGAATCACCGCGGCGCTGCTCGTCGCGCTCGGCGCGATGGTGCTCGCGCGCACGTCGCGGCTGAAGGAGGACGCGTCGCTCGCGATTCTCTATACGGTTGCGTTCAGCGCGGGCGTGGTGCTGCTGCAGTTTGTGCCGACGCCGGTGGACCTGAAGCACTGGCTTTTCGGCGACATCCTCGGCATCGGCAACGCGGACCTGTGGATCGCCTATGGCGTCACACTCGTCGTTGTGCCCGGTCTGCTGCTCGTCCTGCGTCCGCTGCTGCTCACCCTTTTTGATCCGATGGTCGCCCGCAGCCAAGGTGTGAAAGTGGACGCGCTGCACGTGCTGCTCGTCGCCGCGAGCGTGCTCGCGATGATCAGCAGCGCGCAGGCGGTCGGCGTGATTCTGATGCTCGGCCTGCTCGTCACGCCTGCGGCGACGCTCTACCTGCTCACGGATAATTTCAGCACGATGCTGTGGGGCGGCGCGGCGCTCGGTTCCATATCATCAGTAGTCGGTCTCATGCTTTCCTACCGCTTCGACCGAGTGCCGAGCGGTGCCGCGATCGTGCTCGTGCTCGGCGTGTGCTTCCTCGCCGCGTGGGCGCTCAGCCCGCGCTACGGCCTGCTCGCAAAGCTCCGCAAACGCCGCCACTTTCACGAGGAGTCGCTCTCGCGCTGGGAGCATGAGGGCAAACATTCGTGAGTCATGAATCTGCAACGATTCTCGCGGGCTGTTATGGCTTTGCTCCTTTTGGTGTTTGCGACTGCCGTGGGCGAGGGCGCACCGAAGCAGGCTAAAGCTGCCATCGCGAAAGGGATCGGGGTCAGGAGCGTAAATGTGTGGATGAGGCCCGGACTGTTCGGCGGAGGCTTTGCGTTCTACGTAGACAACAAAGGCAATTTGTATTTGCAGGAAACTAACGCAGGCGGCGAAGCCAAGTATCTTGAGCGTCGAATCGTCCTCCGTAATCGGCGCGATTTGTGGGGTGTTGTTCAGCGAAGCGTTTCAGTCCAAGCCATCATGAAGCGAACACCGCAGGAGCCTATCATTGTCGATGCTGGAATGTATGAGTTCGCAATCGAATTGGAGAACGACGTGGTGACGTGACTTCGCTTTTTCGAGTCGAGTGAAGAGTGAGTCTGGGGATTTCAGAAAGAACCCAGATCATGAAAGGAAAACGATACACAACCGAAGAAAAGATCCGCATTCTGCGGGAAGGAGACGGAGGCAAAGCCGTGGCCGAGGTGTGCCGGGAACGGAACATCTCGGAACAGACCTACTACCGGTGGAAGCGGCAGTTTGGGATGATGGAGGTCAACGAGGCGAAGCGGCTCAAGGAGCTTGAGCGTGAGAACGCGGAGCTAAAGAAGATGCTGGCGGAGTCGCTGCTGAAGAACCGGGTGCTGGAGGCAGTTTGCGAAAAAAAATGGTAAGCCCAGGGCACCGCAAGGCAGTGGCGAGGGAGGTGGTGGAGGCAGGGATGTGCTCTGGGCGAGCAGTGTGCCGGTTCCTTGGGTTGTCCCGAGGAACGTATTGGTATCGGGGCCGATTGCCGTCGCCCCGGCAGGAGCAATTGGAACGGCGGATGAGGGAACTCTCCGAAGAGCACCCGCGCTACGGCTACCGACGGATTGCCGCGTTGCTGAGGCGGGAAGGCTGGGCCGTGGGCAGGCGGCATATCCAGCGGCTGCGGCGTTGCGCCGGGCTGCGCGTGCCGCCGAGCAAGCGCAAGGTGGTGCGCCGAGGAGTCTCCACGGGGCTGCCGACCAAGGCGACGCACCGCGGGCATGTGTGGACGTGGGACTTCATCGCGGATGCCACCGTGAGAGGAGGAGCCTTGAGGATGCTGACGATCCTCGACGAACACACCCGGGAGTGCCATGTGCTGAGAGCCGACCGTGCATTGCGCTCGGAGGACGTGCTGGAGTGGTTGAAGAAGGCGATCGAGAAGCATGGAGCGCCCGAATACCTGCGCAGCGACAACGGCAGCGAGTTCATCGCCAAGATCGTGCAGCAGTGGCTGGCAGAGAACCGCATCAAGACGATCTACATTGATCCCGGCAGCCCGTGGCAGAACGGCTTTGTGGAAAGCTTCCACGGCCGGTTCCGCGACGAATGCCTCAACCGCGAGCAACTCTGGACACTGACCGAGGCGCGCGTGGTCATCGAGGACTTCCGGCAGCGCTACAACCACATCCGCCCGCACAGCAAGCTGGGCTACCAGAGCCCCGCCCACTTCGCCCAACCACGACTCACCCCATCCCCGGCTCCGGTCGGCCTCCGGCCTCCCCGCGCCGGGGATGGACAAACCAAAAACCAGACACTAAACACACAAACCAACCACTCGGACTAACTCTCCCTGTGGCTCGAAAAGATGAGTCCGGTCAGTGGTAATCAAGACGTTCACCAGCGAAAAAGGTGCTCCTGCGGTCGATACGTTACTCACCGCAGTGAAAGCTGCCGCCGAACGTATCAAGAAACAGGAGCCAACGGAATTTGAAGAATGCTTGGTGAGTGAATTTAACGAACTCCGTGGCAAATTTCGCTGAGTAACTGCCAGCTTCAGGCAATTCCACCATCACGACTTCCGCCAGTAGTCGGGGAGGTTCTTCTTTGTCTCGAGGAGGATTTCGAGGATGGCCTTGCGGGCGTCGGGCTTGAGCTTGGCAAACTGCTCATCGGTGTTCTTGCCGGTGAGGATGTCGTGCAGTTTCTGCAGGATGACCGCCTTGATCTGCGGCTCGATGGAGTCGAACGACGGCGAGTAGATGAGGAAGCTGCACGGGTATTTGAGCAGGCGCGTCTTCAGATCGAGCTGGCGGAGGCTGCGGCCTTTGGAGTCGTGGATGCCGGTCGCCTCGAAGTCCCGCACGAAGTCGGGGTTGCCCTCGACTTTTGCTGAGAGCGGAAATTCCTCCGTGAAGAGCAGGTAGCGGAGAAAGGCGTCCACCTGCGAGCGGATGTAGCGGACATGGCCGTATGCGGCGAGCATCTGCCTCGCCTCGATGTTGAGCCGCGCGATGTAGTTGTGCATGTGCGCCTGATGCTCGAGCACCATGAGCGCTACGATGTCGCTGCCGGTGCCGTGGTATTTCGTCGTGTCGAAGAACGGCGAGAGGTCGGTGAGGTTCGTCTTGAAGCCCGGCTCGCGTTTGAAGTGCTCGAGGTCTTTGTCACCGATGAGGTTGCCGCGATGGAACTGCGAGCCGCTCCTGCCCGTGACGTAGTAGCCGCCCCAGCGGTCTTTCAGCGGCGTGCACTGCGTGATGTCGCGCACTTCCTCCAGCGTGATGAGCTCGCCCGACGGGTCGGTGACGACGCTGCGGACGAAATGGCCGGGCACACCGAGCGAGCGCTGCCCGCCATGGCACGAGAGGCAGTCGCTGCTCCGGGTGAACTTCGGCTTTCGCACCTGCTCCTGCTCGAGGAAATAAAACGTGCCGCCGAGCTGCGGATCAACCGACGAGATTTCCATCACCGGCGCGCCGGGGATGTAGCCGATGTAAATGTCGTCGGCGAAAAAGATGGAGCGCGGATTGTCGGGCGAGATGTTGCGGCGCTGGAGCGAGGTCTTCGACATCACGAGCACCTGCGAGGATTTCTTCGCGCCAAATGCATCGAGCAGTGCGGGGAGCCAGCCGAACTTCTCGTCCCATTTCAGCTTCAGCTCGCCGCTGAGGATCTTCTGCTGCACGACCGAGACGGGGTCCTTCGGCTGGCTGGTGGAGTAGTTGATCGGCTCGTGATCGTATTCGAGCGGATGGTCGGCGCCTTGGAAGTCCTCCGCCTGAATGGCGGCAAGCGGAAGCACCAGAAGAGGCAATAAGAGGTATTTCATGTGCTTGTTTAAACCGGCGGAGGCCGGTTGTCTTCGCTTTGTTCTTGGTCAAGCCTGCGCCGATTTTGCGGCGGTCGAGATGGCGTCCGCGAGGCGCTCATATTCGTTGAGCGTGTTATAGGCGTGCGCCGAGATGCGGATCCAGCGCCGCGCCGGGGCACCCCAGCGGACCGCGGGGACCTCGATGGAATCTTGCTGCAGCAGATGCGACTGGAGCGGGTCGAAGCGTGTTATGACGGAGCGCGATCCTCCGGCGTTCCTTTCCTGCAACGATTCTGGCAGGGAAAGCGTGGCCATCGAGCCGAGCATCGTCTCGGGAGACGGTGGCTCAACGCGGAGCCTTTCGCAGACCACCCGTCGCGCGGTGCAGGCGAGATTGTGGTTGTGTCGCATGAGGGCGGGCCATCCGCCGGGCAGGAGGTTTTCGCAGAAACGAATCGCCGCGGGCACGGCGAGCCAGGCGCTCATGTCGAACGTGCCTTGCCAGTCGAATTCGTCGTGGAAGGGAGAGCGTCCGGCGCGCGACGTGTTGTAGCCGTGGCTGATCGCGGCGGGATGCAGGCCCTGCTGCCTGTCGCTGCGTGCGAAGAGGAAGCCGGTTCCGCGCGGGGCGCAGACCCACTTGTGCAGGTTGCCCGTATAAAACGACGGGCGAAGCGCGCCGACTTCGAGCGGGAGCATTCCAGGCGCGTGGGCGCCATCCACAAGGACTGCGATGCCACGGGGTTCGAGTTCGCGGATAATTTCCGCAACGGGCAGCACGAGCGCGGTCGGGCTGGTGACGTGATCCACGAGCACGAGCCGTGTTTGGGAGGTGATGGAACTGAGGATGGCGTCGAGCGCCTGCTCGGGGCTGGCGATTGGGAAGGGGAGGTGCGCGACAACGACCTTGGCTCCGCTGCGGGCCGCACATTCGGTGGCGATGTTGTTGCAGGCGTTGTAGCCGTGGTCCGTGACGAGTATCTCGTCGCCGGGTTGAAATGGGAACGACCGCAGCACAGCGTTCACCGCGCTGGTCGCGTTCGGCACGAACGCCAGCTCCGCGGCATCCGCGCCGACGAAGCGCGCCACTTCCCCGCGTGCAGCGTCGAGACGTCCCTCAATCTCGCGCCAGAGGAAGCGCACGGGGTTCTTTTCCATTTCCGTGCGAAGGCGCGTCTGCTCCTCGACGACCACGCGCGGGCACGCGCCGAATGATCCGTGATTCAGGAACGTGAGTCCCTCTTCGAGCTGCCAGTGCTGTCGGAGTGGGTTCATGGGAAACGAAAAGAGCGCGGACTTTGCGCCCGCGCTCTTCGCGTGAAGTGTGCGCTCCGTCTAGAGCTTCTTGATTGAGATGTTGCGGAACTCGACCGGATCGTTGTGGCCGGCGAAGCCGAAGTGGCCGCTGGTGCGGTTCACGCCGGGGTGCTTGCTCTTCGCCATCACGGTTTCCATGTCCACTTTGCTGAGGTCGCAATCGAGAATCACGGTGCCGTTGAGCACGACCTTGATCGTCGAGCCCTTCACGGTGACCTCCTGCGAGTTCCATTCGCCGATGGGCTTCTGAAAGCCGCGCTTGGCGGCGACCATCCCGTAAGCGGACCCGTGCGCTTGGCGCGGGTCAATTTTGCCTTTCACCTTCTCATAATTGTCGTCGAGCACCTGAAGCTCGCACATCCCCTCGTAGGCCGTGTTGCCCTTGCCCGGGTAGCGGATCGCGAGGCCGTTGTTGCCGCCGGCGGGCAGCTTGAATTCGAGGCGCACGGTGAAGTCGGCGTATTCGTCCTTCGTGAAAATCGTGCCGCCCTTGCCGGGCTTGCAGACGATCGCGCCGTCTTTCACCTCGTAATTGTCCACCGGGCCGTCCCAGCCGGTGAAGTCCTTGCCATTGAAGATGGACACGAACCCGTCGCTGTCGGCGGCGGTCAGTGAGAATGCAGTGAGCACGGCTGCGAAGCCGAGCATGAGGGAGCGGATGAGTTTCATGGGTTTTGGATTCGGTGGGAGCTTTTGCGCGGACTACTTGAGTTCCTTGATGAAGACATTCTTCCAGCGGATCTCGCTGCCGTGGGTCTGGAGCTGGATCGGGCCGCGGGCGAAAATCGGGATGCGCTTGCCGTCGGCGTCCTTCTTTTTCTCGAAGTAATTTTCCATCACCGCGTTGTCCACGACGAGCTTCTCGTTCAGCCACACGCTCACGCGCTCGCCCTTCATCACGATGCGGAAGTGGTTCCATTCGCCGAACGGCTTGTCCGCGAGCACGGCCGGATCTTTGCCGGGTGCGCCGGGGGAGTTGTTCCAGAGGCCGCCCGAGCCCTTGTCGGCGCCGATGTTCCATTTGCCGCCCTCTTTGGTGTAATCCCAAATCTGCACCTGCGGCACGCCGCGAAGGTAGATGCCGCTGTCGCCTTTCGGCTGCATTTTGTAGTCCACGAGCAGCTCAAAGTCGCCGTAGTCCTTTTCTGTCGTGGCGTAGAGGCCCTTGCCGTCGTTCACCAGTTCGCCGTTCTCCACCTTCCAGTGCGCGTTGAGATGGTCGGTGATTGCCTTGCTTTTCGCATCAGTCCCGCCCTCGATGGATTTCCTTTTGTATTCCGCCGCCTCGCTTGCCGACATCTTCGTAAGGTCGCGCGGATCGCGCGTGCCCCAGCCATACCAGCCGCTCAGATCCTTCCCATTGAAGAGTGCAGTGAATCCTTCAGGCGGCACGTTGTCGGCGCCGATGGCTGCGCCGTGGAAGGTGAAACCGGCGATAGCGGTCAGGAGGAGTGGGAGGGTGGTGTTCTTCATGTTGGGTGTTGGGAAATGCGGAGTGCCCTGCGTCAATTCACGCGTGCCGCGGATGCTAGGGGTTTTCAGCCCTCCTGCCCGGTGCGGTCGTGCGTGTTCGTCTCCGCGATCACCTCGTCGAGCGCGGCAAAGAAGTCGTTGATCCCCGTGTCCGGCAAGATCACCACGTTCGCCTTTCCACCGCACTTTTCGACGATGCGCAGGAAGCGTCCGCGCGCGTTCTCGCGCATCTCGATGCTCACCTGCTTGCGCTCGATCTGGATGTCGCGCCGCGCGAGGGTCTTCTCATCTGTCCGATAGGGGGAGTGCATGTGCGGGGAGCAAAACGGTTCGCGCCGCGCAATGCAATCCCCGAGCGCTAGACGATCGGCGAGGGTGCCCTTGCCGCCTCCGCGCCCGCGCGCACGGGCGAGACCTTCACCACGTTCTCCGCGTCGTGATCGATCAGGTGCAGCCAGTCTTCGGTGATGTCCGTCGGCGGGAAGATGTCGTTTTCGTGGTATTCCGCCTCGAGCGAAATGAGCAGGTCGTCCTCGCTGACGCCCTCGTCCCTCCCGCTTGCGAGCGCGCGCTTGATCGCGAGCCCCTTCGCGCGCTCGACGATGCTCGCGATGATCGCGCCGCTGACGAGGTCGCCGCGGTAGAGTGCCTCGCGGCGTCCGCTGCGCAGCGTGATGCTCAGGAAGCGGTTCTCGTCGCGGTGCGCGAACTGCGCGTCAATCACGCGATCCACGAGGTGCGCGATGGTGGCGTCCGTGCTGCCCTTCGCCGCGAGCAGCGAGGGATCGTAGGGGAGCTCGGGCGTGAGGTAGATTCGGTAGATCTCCCGCGCGCCTTCGCGCGTCGGGCGGGCGACTTTGATTTTCCGGTCAATGCGCCCCGGCCGCAGGATTGCGGGATCGATCAAATCGGCGCGGTTGCTCGCGATGATGATGACGGCGTCGTTCAGCGACTCGAGGCCGTCCATCTCCGTGCAGAACATCGGCACCAGCGTGCTGAGGATGCTGTTCCAGCGCCCGGCGCGGCGCGTGCCGAGGATGCTCTCGGCCTCGTCGATGAACACGAACGGCAGGTAACCCTCGCGGCGCTTCTCGCGCGCGGTCGCGAAAATCTCGCGCACGATGCGCTCGCTCTCGCCGACCCACATGTTGAGGATTTCCGGCCCCTTGATGTGCATGAAAAACTCGCGCATCTCCTGGCCTGTCTGCGCTCGGAGCTGCTGCGTGAGGTTCCATGCGGTCGCCTTGCCGATGAGCGTCTTGCCGCAGCCAGGAGGACCGTGGAGCAGGAAGCCCTTCGGCGTGGCGTGGTGGAATTTCTCGTAAAGCTCCGGGTGCAGCAGCGGCCCCTCGATGGCCTCTCGGATCGCGCTGATCGCCTCCTGCTGGCCGCCGACCTTCTCCCACGGCAGCTCGGGAACGGTGTCGAGGTAATACTCGTTGCTCTTCGTGCGCGCCAGCACCTCCAGCGCGACGCGGAAATTTGCGTCGGCGCGGATTTCGTCACCGGGCTTCAGCTTTTCCTTTGCGAGCAGCTCGCTGCGGTAAATCACGAGGCTCTGCTGCCCCGCCTCGCCGCCGACGCGGATGCGGTCGTTGCCGAGCAACTCCGAGACCTTCACCACCGGACCCGCGCGGTCGTAGCCGAGGTCGCCGACGACCACATACGCCTCGTTCACCAGCACGCGCGTGCCTCGGCGGAACGCCCGCAACTCCAGCCGCGGGTCCACATTGCAGTAAAACTCCGAGCCGCCCACCACGATCTGCGCGAGCATTGCCGGCCGGCCGCCGTCGTATTTCGGAAATGCGGTGATGAAGGTGCCGATGCGGTTCGCCGGCTGCGTCACCTTCTGGAGGGCGCCCTCGAGCTTCTCGATGGTGTCCTGGGCCTCAAAGATGATCTCCTCGCGCTCGGCCACCTCCGAGCGGATTTCGAGCAGCCGCGCGCGCGCGGGGTCACCGGGCGGAAGCGAGGCGATCAGATGCTCGATGCGCTCGACGAGGTCGCGCGGCTCGGCGTTCTGGTGGGAAGACGACTCTCCACCCGCGGGCGCCGGAGAAAATTGCTCGTCCATTGTTTGGCGGAACATACATCACATCCGATTCCGCGCAATTCGCCGTCGCCAGTTGCCTTGCCAGAGGCGGGGCGTTCGGCGAGCTTCCGACATGGCCAACGCGCTCATTATCGGCACCGGTGGAGTGGGTTCTGTCGTCGGTCAGAAGCTGCACGGCTATCCGGTCTTCGAGCGCATCTTTCTGGGCGACGTGGACACGACCTACGCGCAGCGCCTGCATGAGCGGACAAAGAAGAGCCGTTTCGAGGTGGTGTCGTTGAATGCCGGGGACACGGCGGCGCTCGCCGCATTCATCGCGGAGAACAAGATCGCGGTGACGCTGAATTGCGCGACGTGGCTCGTGAATCACAGCGTTCTCGAAGCATGCGCGCAGGCGGGTTCGCATTACCTCGACATGGCTGCGGACATCTATTCGCCGCCCGGCGTGAAGCGGCCGACGAAGAACAGCTACGAGGCGGAGATTGAAAAATTCGACGCGCGCTTCCGCGAGAAGAGCCTGCTCGGCCTGCTCTGCATGGGCTGCGATCCCGGTGCGGTGAATGTCTTCGCGCGATGGGCCATGGACCGGCTCGACACGGCCGAGAGCATCCGCGTGCTCGATGCGGACAACGCCGACGTGAAGGGCTACCGCTTCGCCGTGCTGTTCTCGCCGGAGACGCTGTTCGAGGAGCTGGGTGCCGTGCCGTATTTCGTGAAGGACTGCCGCGTGATGAGCGGCAAGCCGCTGGAGACCGAGGTGGAGTGGCACCGCTTCCCTCCGCCGCTCGGGCTGATGAAGACCTACGCCGTCGCGCACGAGGAGGGCGTGTCGCTCGGGCTCCATAAGCCATTCGCCGAAAAGGGCGTCTGCTACTCCGTCTTCAAATACACGCTCAGCGACAAAGTCGTGCAGCTCGCGAAAAGCCTCGCGCTGTTGGAGCTGGACACTTGGAAGAAGGTGAAGGTGGACGGCGCGGAGGTGAGCCCCGTGCGCGTTGCATGTGCAAACCTGCCCAAGCCTGCGACGCTCGGCGCGACCGCGGACGGCTACTCGTGCGTGGGCACCGAGGTGCGGGGGGCGAAGGATGGCAAACGCGTGGAGTATTTCATCTACACCATGGACAGCCACCACGAGACCTACGAGCGCTACGGCTATTCGCTCACGGTCGTGCAGACGGGCATCCCGCCCGCGCTCGCCGCGCGGTTGCTTGTCGAGGGCGAAATCATGGAGCGCGGCGTGATGATGCCCGAGGCTCTCGCGCCCGACGCGCTGATGGACAACTTCTCGAAGGAGGGCCTGAAGATTTTCATCGAGAAGCGCGAGGTTTTTGAAAAATAGGCCATGCAAACGCGATTGCTCATCGGCGGAAAATGGATCGGAACCACGGCGACCCTCCGCGTGCGGAATCCGTTCACGGATCAGGAAGTCGCGCGGGTGTCGCTCGGGGACGGGAGCACGCTGGACTACGCGATCGCAGCGGCGCACGACGCGCTGCCCAAGTCGCGTGCGGTGCCCGCGCATGAGCGTGCGGAGATGCTGCTCCGCATCGCGCAAGGCATCGGGGAGCGGCGCGCGGAGTTTGTGGAGACGATTGTCGCCGAGGCGGGCAAGCCGGTCACGTTTGCAGAGGCCGAGGTGGCGCGCGCGATCGGCACTTTCACCATCGCCGCCGAGGAGGCGCGGCGCTGGAACGGCGCTGGCGGCGAGGTGCTGGCGCTCGACGCAATGGCCGCCGGCGCTGGGCACATCGGGATCACGCGGCGGTTCCCCGCGGGAGTCGTGACCGCAATCACGCCGTTTAATTTTCCACTGAACCTCGTCGCGCACAAAGTCGCGCCGTGCCTCGCCGTGGGCGGCACGATGGTGGTGAAGCCCGCGGCGAAGACGCCGCTCACCGCGCTGCTGCTCGCGGAGGTGCTTGTGGCCGCAGGCGTGCCAGCCGGGCAGGTGAACTTCGTCGTCTGCTCGAACGAGGACGCCGGCCGCCTCGTGACAGATGCGCGGGTGGCGATGGTCAGCTTCACCGGCAGCCCCGACGTGGGTTGGCGGCTGAAAGATATCTCGGGCAAGAAGCGCGTGTGCCTCGAACTTGGCGGCAACGCGGGTGTGATCGTCCACGACGACGCCGACCTCGCCGCCGCAGTGCCGTCGATCGCCGCGGGCGGCTTCGGCTACGCGGGCCAGTCGTGCATCAGTGTGCAGCGGATTTTCGTGCAGGAGAAAATCTACGACGACTTTCGCGCGCAGCTCGCCGCGCACACCCGCGAGAAGGTGAAGGCGGGCGACCCGAAGGACCGCGCAACGGTGGTCGGGCCGATGATCACGCAAGACGCGCTCGAAAAAACGCGCGCGCTTATCGCCAGCGCAACCGCGGCGGGGGGCCGCGTCGTGATGGGCGGGGACGCGAGCGGCTTCTGCCTGGAGGCGACCGTGCTTGAGGACGTCCCGCTGTCGCACGACGCCTGCGCGTCGGAACTGTTTGCGCCGGTGGTGACGCTTCACCGCTACCGCGCCTTCGAGGAGGCGCTGCGGCTGGTGAACGACAGCCGCTTTGGGCTGCAGGCCGGCATCTTCACGAATGATATCCGCCGCGTGCTGCACGCGTTTGAGTCGCTGGACGTCGGGGGCGTGCTCATCAACCAGGTTCCCACATGGCGAGTGGAGAACATGCCCTACGGCGGCATCAAGGACAGCGGCTTTGGCCGCGAGGGCGTGCGCTACGCGATGGAGGAGATGACGGAGATCAAGGCGCTGATCATCCGGCAGGCCTAGCGGGTTGCGGCCGCGGCCCGCTTGCGAAGCGGAGCAGGCGGAGGATATTGCCGCATGAAGACGCTTCCCATGTTTCTCGGCGGCGAGTGGGCAAGTGCGGTCGAGGGTGGCTCGCGCACGATCATCAATCCGGCTGACAACGAACCGATCGCGGAGGTTGCTGACGGCACCGCTGCGGACGCGAAAATTGCAATCGAGCACGCGCGGCGCGCGTTTGACTCCGGCCCATGGCCGAAGATGCGCGCGCAGGAGCGCGCGTCCTTTCTGTTCAAGCTCGCCGACCTCATTGACAAAAATGCCGATGAACTGGCGACGACGGAGACGCGCAACAACGGTAAGCCGCTGCGCGAGGCAAAATACGACGTGGTTGATGCGGCGAACTGCTTCCGCTACTACGCGGGCCTGATTACGAAGCCGCTCGGGCAGACATTCGAGACGCCGGATGCGAACATGCAGACATTCGTAGTGCGGGAGCCGGTCGGCGTGTGCGGGCAGATCATCCCGTGGAATTACCCGCTGCTCATGGCGGCGTGGAAACTGGCGCCCGGCCTCGCCGCGGGAAACTGCTGCATCCTGAAGCCTGCGGAGGCGACGCCGCTCACGGCGATCCGGCTTTTTGGGCTGATCGCCGAGGCGGGATTCCCGACGGGCAGCGCGCAGCTTCTCACCGGCGCTGGCGCGACCGCGGGCAACGCGCTCGCGGCGTCGCCGCTCGTGGACAAAATCGCATTTACCGGTGGCACGGCGACCGGGCGGAAAATCATCGGGGCCGCGATGGGCAACATCAAGAAGGTGACGCTGGAACTCGGGGGGAAATCGCCATGCGTCGTCTTCGCGGACGCGGATCCCGACGTGGCGCTCGAATACGCGATGTTCGCAATTTTCGCCGGCCAGGGTGAAGTGTGCAGCGCGGGTTCGCGGCTGATTCTGGAACGGAGGATCGCGGACACTTTCCTCCCACGGCTCGCGGCGGCGTCGCGCGGCATCGTTGTCGGCGACGGCCTCGTCGCGGAGACTGAGATGGGCCCTCTCATCACGCGCGCGCACATGGAGCGCGTGCTCGGCTACATCGAACTTGGGAAGACGGAGGGCGCGCAGCTCCTCTGCGGCGGAAACCGCCTCACGGATCCGGCGTGCGCGCGCGGCAACTTCGTCGCTCCCACGATCTTCGCCGGGACGCGGCCCGACATGCGCATCGTGCGGGAGGAAATCTTCGGCCCGGTGCAGTGCGTCCAGCTTTTCGACACCGAGGAGGAGGCCGTGCGCCTCGCGAACGACACGGACTACGGCCTCGCGGGCGGCGTGTTCACGAGTGACGGAGCGAAGGGCCTGCGCGTGCTGCGGCAGCTCCGGGCGGGCATCACATGGCTGAACAGCTACCACCCCACTTTCAACGAAGCGCCGTGGGGCGGCTACAAGCAGAGCGGCTGGGGCCGGGAACTCGGCACATGGGGCCTCGACGAGTATCTGGAGACGAAGCAAATCAGCATCTCGCTCGCCCCGCAGAAGCCCGGCTGGTTCCGCAGCGCGTAGTAGCGTGACGGCGCGGCTACGAGTTGCTGATCAGCTTGTCGAAATCCTCGCGCGACTGCACGAGGTCGGGGAATTCCGCGGAAGCATACTCCACGGCGAACGCAGCCGGGAGCGGCTCCGTCGCCTTGCCGCACTTCTCGCAGAACGACACAAACGCGTGCATCGAATGGTGGCACGCCTCGCAGTAGCGCAGCTCGCGGTATTCGAGGCAGCGCGCACGCGCGGCCGCGACGTATTCGCGCCGCTGGCGCTTCTGCTCGGCATCCGCCGGATTCTTCTTCCGGTCGTCGAAGAGCCCGCCAGCCAGCTTGAGCAGGTCACGCGGCTTCATTCCGCAAACGATGTGAGGCGTTCAAATCGCACGCCACACTCCTGCGCCCCTGATGCGGCGCGGTCAAGACTGCGCTGGTTCCGGCCGCAGCCGGGAGGTTGCGGGGCGCGCGGCTACTCGTTCGCCTTGGGTTTGCGCGGGCCGGGCCTCTTCGCGCGCTCCTCGAACTTCTTCGGATCCATCCGATCCAGCGTCTCCTGGTCGGGCTGCTCGTTGAACTGCTTCCAGTAGAGCTCCTTGAACGGGTTCATCTTCGGGCCGACGGCGTCCTCGTTCACGAGCAGCGGCTGCGTCGCGTTCCACCACTGGTCGTAGGCGGCGCGCAGCTTCGCGGCGGCCTCAGGGTGCTGGTCGAGCACGTTTGTCTTTTCGCCGGGATCGGCGGCGAGGTCGTAGAGCTCCGCGTTGTTGACCAGCGTGAATCGCGCGTCGCGGATCGAGCAGTTGGAAAATTTCGCATCCGCAGCCTTGCCGCGCGGCCAGCGGCCCACGTGCGTGACCAGCGTTCGGTCGGGCCATTCTGTGTTGTCCCGCGTGAGTAGCGGAATTAGCGAGCGGCCTTCCGGCTGCTTGGAAATCTCCGCATCGAGCGCGACCCCCGCGGCCTCGGCGAGCGTGCGGAAGATGTCCAGATGCGCCGTCAGCGCGGCGACGTCGCGCCCGCCGGAGAATTTAGCCGGCCAGCGGAGGAACGCCGGCACCCGTGTGCCGCCCTGATACGGCGTGCCTTTCCCGCCATGCATGCCTGCGTTGAAGACCTTCACGCCCGCGGTGCCACCGTTGTCGCTGCCGAGGTAAATCACGAGCGTGTTTTTCGCGATGCCCCACTCGTCGAGTTTCGCCAGCACTTGGCCGAAGTTGTCGTCGATGTTTTCGATCATCCCGTAAAACTTCGCCACGTCCGGTGCGACCTTGCCCGCCCAGTGCTGCTCGTATTCCTCCGGGCATTGCAGCGGCGCGTGCGCGGCGTTCGGCGTGATGTAGGCGAAGAACGGGATGCCTTTGTCGAGCTTCTCGTCCATCCACTCGATCGCGTGGGAGAAAAAGAGATCCGTGCAGTAGCCCTCGGTCTTCTCGAACTTGCCGTTATGGAGCAGCGCCGGGTTCGCATACATGTTGTGCGGCGCGTCGCCGCAGGAGCCGGGATACGTCTGCCCGATGCCGCCGCCACCATGGATGAACACCTCGTCGAACCCGCGCCGGTTTGGCTGATATTCCGCCTCGTCGCCGAGGTGCCATTTGCCGAAGATGCCCGTCGCGTAGCCCGCGCCTTTCAGCACCTGCGCGATGGTCGTCGCCTTCAGCGTCATCCGTTCGCGCTCCAGGATCGTGTGCGTCACGCCGTTCCTGAACTCATGCCGGCCCGTCATCAGCGCCGAGCGCGTGGGCGCGCACGTCGGGCTCACGTGGAAGTCCGTCAGGCGCACGCTCTGCTTCGAGAAACCGTCCACGTTTGGCGTCCTCATGATCGGACTCCCGAGGCAGGAGTAGTCGCCGTAGCCGACGTCATCGGGCATGATGAGTATGATGTTCGGCTTGCGGTCGTTGGCGGCGTCTGCCGGCGCGGAGATGCCCGCGAGCAGTGCAGTGAGGAGGAGGAGTTTTTTCATGCGGAGAAAAGTGGAGTTCGCGCGATGACAATCTGCGGTGGGCAGAAAACAAGGCGGTTTCTCGGAATTCCGTGATCAGAGGGGTCACGCGAAGAAGGAGCCTCGGAGCGTGAGGCGGGGGAGGTTGCTCTCCGGCGAGTTGCCGGACGCGGGCAAGCGCGAGCACCCTGCGGGAAGATTGAGCGTTTGCGAAGGGCCGCAGCGTCGTAGCACAAATGTCATGCCTTTCTCCTACTCATTGAAAAATTTTCCCGGTAAGGCAGCGCGCACTGCATGAATTTGGAGAAGACACCACTGAAACGAAAGGCGGCCCCGATGCGCGTTTCGGAGCGGCTCGTGCAGGCGGGCAGGCAGGCCCCGCCGGCGGTGCTGCTGATGATGGACACGCGCGAGGAAGGGCTCTCGCAGGAGGCCGCCGAGGCCCGGCTGGCGGAATTTGGGCCGAACGCGGTGGCGGAGGAGAAGGGGCGCGGTGCCCTGCTGCGCCTCGCGAAGACGCTGGCGAACCCGCTCGTGGTCCTGCTGTCGGTGCTGTCGGCGATTTCGTTTGCGACGGACGACTGGCGCGGCGGGACGGTGATGGCGCTCATGGTCGCCCTCGGTGTTTCGCTGCGCTTCGTGCAGGAGGCGAAGGCGGACGCGGCGGCGGCGAAGCTGAAGGCCATGATCAGCGTGACGGCGACCGTGGTGCGCGGTGGCCGGGAGATCGAACTGCCGCTCGCCGAGTTGGTGCCGGGCGACGTCGTGAAGCTCGCTGCCGGCGACATGGTGCCGGCGGACGTGCGGCTGCTCTCGTCGAAGGATCTCTTCGTCACGCAGTCCGCGCTCACGGGCGAGTCGCTGCCTGCGGAGAAGCACGCGCCCGCGGAGACGCGCGCGGAGATTTCGCCGATCGAGTTCACAAACATCTGCTTCCTCGGCACGAGCGTGGAGAGCGGCACGGCAAAGGCGGTGGTGGTCGAGACGGGCGGGCGCACTTACTTCGGAACGATGGCGGCCTCGCTCGGCGGCCCGGCCGTGGAGACGAGTTTCGACAAGGGCATCCACAAGTTCACGTGGCTGATGCTGCGCTTCATGCTCGTGATGGTGCCGCTGGTCTTCGTGATCAACGGATTGACGAAGCATGACTGGAAGCAGGCGTTCTTTTTCTCCGTCGCCGTCGCCGTGGGTCTCACGCCGGAGATGCTGCCGATGATCGTGTCCGTGTGCCTCTCGAAGGGCGCCATCGCGATGTCGAAGCACAAGGTGATCGTGAAACGGCTGAATTCGATTCAGAATTTCGGAGCGATGGACGTGCTTTGCACGGACAAGACCGGGACGCTCACGATGGACCGCGTGATCCTCGAGAAATACTGCAACGTGCTGCAGAACGACGACGGGAAGGTGCTGCTCGACGCGTATCTGCTCAGCTATTTCCAGACGGGGCTGCGCAATGTGCTCGACCGCGCCGTGCTCGCGCACCGCGACGCGCACACGAAACTCTCGCTCGATGAGTATCTGAAGGTGGACGAGATCCCGTTCGACTTCGTGCGGCGCATGATGTCGGTATGTGTGGAGACGCTGAACCACGAGCGGCTCTTCCTCACGAAGGGCGCGCCGGAGGCGGTCTTCGCGCAGTGCACGCACTTCGAGCTCGATGGCGAGATTTTCCCGATGGAGCCGATCCTCGTCGGCGATCTCATCGAGCAATACCGCGCGCTGAGTGCGGACGGCTTCCGCGTGCTGGCCGTGGCCTACAAGTATGTGGACCGCCGCCCGGCCTACTCGAAAGCCGACGAGTGCGACCTGATCCTCCGCGGCTACCTCGCTTTTCTCGATCCGCCGAAGGACTCCGCACACACAGCCATCGCCGCGCTCCAGGGCCATGGTGTCCGCGTGAAGGTGCTCACCGGCGACAATGACCTCGTGACGAGGAAGGTCTGCCGCGAGGTGGGCATCCCCGCGGAGAAGATCGTGCTCGGCAGCAAGGTTGAGACGATGAGCGACGAGGAACTGCGCGTGGCCATCGAGGAGACGGACATTTTTGCGCGTCTCGCGCCGGCGCACAAACAGCGCATCATCCAGACGCTGCGCGGCAACGGCCACGTGGTCGGCTACCTCGGCGACGGCATCAACGACGCGCCGGCACTGCGCGCAGCGGACGTGGGCGTGTCCGTGAACACCGCCGTGGATATCGCGAAGGAATCCGCCGACGTGATTCTGCTCGAGCACAGCCTCAACGTGCTCGACGAGGGCGTCATCGAGGGCCGCAAGGTCTTCGTGAACATCCTCAAATACATCCGCATGGGGGCGAGTTCGAACTTTGGCAACATGTTCAGCGTGCTCGGTGCGAGCGCGTTCCTGCCCTACGTGCCGATGACTCCGCTGCAGGTGCTCACCACCACGCTGCTCTACGATTTCTCGCAGGTTCCAATTCCGACGGACACCGTCGGCCCCGAGCAGACCGCGAAGCCCTGCCCGTGGCAAATCGGCGAGCTCACGCGCTTCATCGTGTGCATCGGGCCGATCAGCTCCATTTTCGACTACACGACGTATGCGGTGATGCTCTGGGGCTTCGGCTGCTGGGCGAACACGCCGGAGAACGCGTCGCTTTTCCAGACTGGCTGGTTCGTCGAGTCGCTGATGACGCAGACGCTCATCATCCATGTCATCCGGACGAAGCGCATCCCGTTCATCCAGGGACGCGCGAGCTGGCAGCTCACGATGACCACGATCCTCATCATGCTCATCGGCGCCGCGCTGCCCTACACGCCGCTCGCGAAGTTCTTCGGCTTCACCCCGCTGCCGCTGAGCTACTGGCCGATCCTTTTCGTCACGCTGCTCTGCTACATGACGCTCACGCAGTTCGTGAAGGCGTGGCTGATTCGGAAGCGCTGGCTCTAGCGTTTGGCGGAACGGCCGCTTGCGCGCCGCACGGAAGTGCATTCCCTTCCCGGCCCAAAATCCGGCGCACCTCACGCGCGCCACATCCGATCATCCAAATGCTCACCATCCGTGACATCCGAAAAAGCCTTGGCGGCCGCGTCCTCTTCGAGGGCGCTTCCATGCAGGTGAACTACGGCGAGCGCGTCGCGCTCGTCGGCCCGAACGGCGCGGGGAAGTCCACGCTGTTCTCCTTCGTCCTGCGGCGCGACGAGCCGGACGCCGGCACCGTCGAGCGCGACGCGTGGACGATGGTCGGCTACCTGCCGCAGGAGGGCGAGGCCGTCGGCGAGGAGACTGTGCTCGACATCGCGACGGGTCGCGCGGGCGAACTCCCCGCGCTGGAGGTGGTCCTGCACGCTTGTGAAAAGGCCGGCGACGTCGAGAGCCCGAAGTATCTCGAGGCGCACGCGAAGCACGAGGCGCTGAGCAATCCGCAGGTGGAGGCGAAGGCGAAGAAGATGCTCGCAGGGCTCGGCTACCGCGAGCGCGACTTCGCGCGGTCCGCGAAGGAGATGAGCGGCGGCTGGGTGATGCGCGCGCACCTCGCGCGGCTGCTTGTCATGGAGCCCGATCTGCTCCTGCTCGACGAGCCGACGAACCACCTCGACCTGCTCTCGCTGCTCTGGCTGCAGAATTATCTGAAGAACTACTCGGGCGCGGTGCTGCTCATCTCGCACGACCGGCAGTTCATGGACGAGATCGTCGAGCGCGTTTATGAGATCAATGAGCGGAAGCTCGTCGCCTACACGGGCAACTACGCCGCATTCCTCGAACAAAAAGAGGCGAACTACGAGCAGCAGCTCGCCGCGTGGAAAAACCAGCAGAAGGAAATCGCATCGCTGCAGGAATTCGCCGACCGCTTTCGCTCCGTGACGTCGAAAGCCGCGCAGGCGCAGAGCAAGCTGAAGCAGATCGAGCGCATGGAAAAAATCGAGCGCCCGCTGCCGCCGAAGCGCCCGTTCCGTTTTCAGATCCCGCAGCCGCCGCGCATCGGCCAGCGCGCGATGACGCTTGAGGGAATCCACATGGCCTACGGCGACGTGAAAGTCTATGAGGGCCTCGACCTCACCATCGAGCGCGATGAGCGCACCGTGCTCGTCGGTCCGAACGGCGCCGGCAAATCGACGCTGCTCAAAATCCTCGGCGGCGTCCTCGACTTTCAAAAGGGCACGCGCACGCCGGGGCTGAACGCGAAGATCGGCTACTTCAGCCAGCACCGCAGCGCCACACTCGATCCCGCGAAGACCGTCCTGCAGGAGGTGATGGAGAGCGGGCGTGATCTCAGCGAGAACGACGCGCGCGGCATCCTCGGCTCATTCCTTTTCCGCAAGGACGAGATCTACAAGAAGACCGCGGTGCTCAGCGGCGGCGAGAAGACGCGCCTGAACCTGATCAAGTTCCTCGTCGATCCGCCGAACCTCCTGCTCATGGACGAGCCCACGACGCATCTCGACATCCACACCGTCGAGTCGCTCATCCTCGCGCTGGAGAACTACGCCGGCACGCTCGTCTTCATCTCCCACGACGTGCATTTCATCCGCAAGCTCGCGACGAAGGTGCTGCACGTGAAGGCCGGCAAAGTCACCGGCTACCCCGGCGGCTACGAATACTTCCTGGAAAAGACCGGCGCCCTCGACGACGAGCGCGCGGCGATCACCGCGGGGTAGGGCGGCACGCTGCTACCACACCAGCCCGCGCAGTTCCTTGATGCGGGCGGCGATGAGTTCGCATTTCTTCGCGGTCGTGCCGGCGGCTTCGAGCTGCTTGAGCCAGGCGATTTGCTCCTTCTTCACGGCGGCGAAGCGCTCGGCGGGGAGGACTTCACGGACGGCGGCATAGACTTCGTTCAGGCGGTCGTCGTGCCATTGGAGGCGGCTGCTTTCGTCGTTGAATGTGGTGCCTTCCTCCAGCGTGCTCGAATAGGCGGCGCCCAGCGCGTCGATGTTCCCGGACTTGTGCGCCTCGGAGGCGGTCCACTTTCCCGTGGCGCGGTCGAAGGTGCCCGCAAACCGCGCGTGGTAGGTGGGGACATCGTCGAAGGCCTTCGGGTTCGTGAATGCGGTGGCGCGGACGAGCACCGTGCGGCCGGGGCCGGGGCGGAACCACGCGCTGCCGCACCCGCCGTCCGACTTGTCGCGCGCCTGCGCGGCGATGGCGGAGTCGAGCGCCTTCTGGATGTGCCTGCCGAGTTCGGTCTGCGTGCAGGTGGCGCCCTTCGGTTCGAGGAGCGTGATGGTGCCAAAGCCGTAGCGCCCCTCGAACGTCACGGCGCACCAGCTCGAATCGGGGGCCCATTCGACACTCAGTCCGCTGTGGTTGAGCCCCGGAAAATAGTGCGACTCGCGGATGACGCCGAGGCGCTGGTGGGTCTTGAGATTGACGAGGGTGTTTGGGATCTTGTCGTCGTCGAGCGCATCTGCGACGAGGCGGGAGGGAAGCAGCACGCCGAAACGGCCATCCGGCGACTCGGAGTGCTCGGCGATGGTGTAGCCTTCCGGCCAGCCTTCCTCGGCGGCGCGGGCCGGCGGGAGGCACACCGCGATTTGGAGGAGGCAGAGCAGGGACGCGATGATGGTGACCCGTGCCGGAAGCATGGCGTGAGTGCGCCACAGGTGAAACGCTTGGTCAAGCGCCGCGGCGTGCATCGTGCGCAGATGTGGGCGGCAACGGATGCGAGGGGCGCAGCGATTAAGCCCGGCGACAGCATCCCGGCGAAGATCTGGCCTTCCGCAGAGCCATGCCCGGTGAATTCCCATACGATGTCTTCCTTAACCAATCCCTCCCTTCCGGGACGCTGGGAACGGAATGGTCCTTCCAGTGGGGAGACTCCGGCAGGCTGGGAACGGAATGGTCCTTCCAGTAGGGAGACTCCGGCAGGCTGGGAACGGAATGGTCCTTCCAGTGGGGAGACTCCGGCTGGCTGGGAACGGAATGGTCCTTCCAGCGGGGAGACTCCGGCGGGCTGGGAACGGAATGGTCCTTCCAGCGGGGAGACTCCGGCTGGTTGAGAACGGAATGGTCTTTCCAGTGGGGAGACTCCGGCGGGTTGGGAACGGAATGGTCCTTCCAGCGGGGAGACTCCGGAAGGCCGGTAAGACAGGGGATTTCAGCGGCGGGGCTCTCCGGTATTGCCGCGCGCGCCCGTTTTTGGCAAGCAGGAGCCCCATGGACCAGCCCCCGCCATTGACCGTCACCACGACGAGCGTCCGCACCATCGCGCCGCAGGAGATTTTCGAGGCGCTGAGCGACCCGACCCGGCGGCAGGTTCTCGTCTCGCTGTTCGACGGGCAACTCCACGCCGTCGGCGGAATCGGCGGCACCCTGCCGAAGAACCGCGACCTCGTGCGCAAACACTGCGCGGTGCTGGTGAAGGCGGGATTGGTCGTCGGCGAAACGGATCCGACGAAGGGCAAGCGGCAGACCTACCGCCTCGCACCCGCCGTGAAGGCCGGGACAACGCCGGAGGGCCGCACGCTGGATTTCGGCTGCTGCATCCTGCGCTGCTGAGCGGGGAGATTTTTCGGCATGCAGCAGACGGAGGATTCTTCGTGCCGCATGTCTTTCCGAGTTGTTGTCGTGATCCATGCACCCTTCATGCCTGTCAGCGTTGCGTTCCCAACACGACTGACTCCTGCATCAAGGGCCGTTGGCCCGCGTGCCTTGCAAACTCGGAGATTTGAAAAAGCCTTGAGTCCGCATCGGGGCGGGGGCGAGTTTGGCGCGAGTTTCCCATGAAATCCCCGCGCCTCGCCCCGCTCGCCGCCGCCATCCTTTTCGCGCTCGCATCGCCGTGGCTATGTGACGCACAAAATGCGACGACCGTGGAGGTGGCGGCGACGACGCTGCCGCTTTCCCTCGAGAAGGGCGCGCGCATCGCGATCCTCGGTGGGACGCTGATGGAGCGGATGCAGGAGCATGGGTGGTTCGAGGGGATGCTGTTCGAGCGGTTCGCGGCGCAGGAGCCAGTGGTGCGGACGCTCGCGTGGCCGGGAGATGAGATCACGGTGCAGCCGCGTCCGGAAAAATACGGCGACATGCACGAGCATCTCGCGGCGGTGAAGGCGGACGTGGTGCTGGCGGGGTATGGGTTCAATGAGTCGTTCAAGGGCAGGGCGGGGGTGGCGCAGTTTGAGAAGGACCTTGCGGCGTTCATCGCGTCGCTGCGCGCGCACCGCTACAACGGGAAGTCCGCGCCGCAGATCGTGCTCATCTCGCCGATCGCGCACGAGAACATCGGCAACCCGAACCTGCCCGACGGGCGGGGGGACAATGCGCGGCTGTGCATTTACACAAATGCGATGATGCACGTGGCGAAGCGGCAGCGCGTGGGGTTTGTGGATGTGTTCACGCCGTCGCGCGCGGCGATGGAGGCGAAGGAGAAGAAGGAGGCGCTCACTTTCAACGGCATCCATCTCACGGATGCGGGCTACCGGCAGTTTGGCGAGATGCTGTTCCGCGGGCTGTTCAGCGAGACGCCGAAGGACGTGCCGCCCGCGGTGAAGGCGATGGTCGAGGACAAGAACCGGCAGTGGCTGCTGCACTACCGTCCGCTGAATGGCTTCTACATCACGGGCGGGCGCGCGAAGCCGTATGGCGTGGTCAATTTCCCCGGCGAACTGAAGAAGCTGGAGGAGATGACGGAGAATCGCGACCGCGCGCTGTGGTCGCTCGGCGGTGATCCTTCGGCGAACGCAAAGAGCGGCGCGGTGAAGGTGGACGACTCGAACACAACGCCGCTCCCGGCGATTACGGGCGACCGCCCCATCAACGACTGGCTCTCGCCCGCGGACGAGCTGAAGGCGTTCCGCATCGATCCGCGCTTTGAGGTGAACTGCTTCGCCTCGGAGGAGGATTTCCCGGAACTCGCGAAGCCGATCCAGATGCGCTTCGACACGCGCGGGCGGCTGTGGGTTTCGTGCTCGACGACGTATCCGCAGGTGACGCCCGGCGTCGCGCCGAACGACAAGCTGATCATTCTCGAAGACACAGACGGCGATGGGAAGGCGGACAAGTGCACGACGTTCGCGACGGGGCTGAGCATCCCGCTGTCGTTCGAGTTCGGCGACGGCGGCGTGTATGTGTCGGAGCAGCCGCATCTCGTTTTTCTGAAAGACACGGACGGCGATGGAAAAGCGGACGTGAAGCGGATCGTGATGACGGGCTTCGGCACTGAGGATTCGCATCACGCGCTGCATGACTTTGCATGGAGTCCCGAGGGCGATCTCATTTTCCGCGAGAGCATCTTCCACCACTCGTCGGTGGAGACGCCCTACGGCCCGGTGCGCGCGCAGGACAGCACGTTCTTCCGCTTCCGTCCCGCGACGCAGCGGCTGCTCGCCTTCGGCAGCTACTACAGCACGAACCCGTGGGGCATCGCGTTCGACGACTGGGGCTGGCACGTCGGGAGCCATCCGGTGTTCGCGAGCGCGGTGCATGCGCTGAACCCGCCGTTCCCGCAGCAGCACGTGCCGGCGGGCAATTTCTTCCCGGCCTACAGCGGCACATGCGGGCAGGAGTTTTTCACGGGCCGGCATTTTCCCGCGGAGCTGCAGGACTGCTTCGCGCGCGTGCGCTACAAGCCGACGAACAGCGTGGAGATTCAGCGCTGGGAGGAAAAGGACACGCACTTCGAGGAGAAGCTCGTCGGCCACGTGTGGGAGAGCGCGAACCTGTCGTTCATCCCGACCGACGTGCGCTGCGGCCCGCGCGGCGAGATGTATGTGTGCGACTGGTATAACCCGGTGAAGGGCCACGCGCAGTATTCGCTGCGGGACACGCGCCGCGACAAGACGAGCGGCCGCATCTGGCGCATCACGGCGAAGGGCCGCCCGCTGCTCGAAGCGCCGAAGATCGCCGACGAGCCCGTGCCTGCGCTGCTGGAGCTTCTGAAAGCTACCGAGCCGCGCACGCGCTATCTCGCGAGGATGGAATTGCGGGATCGCCCACGCGACGAAGTGCGCAAGGCGCTCGACGCGTGGTGGCCGAAGCTCGATCAGAACGATGCGCGTGTGCTGCATTACCAGACCGAGGCGCTGTGGATGTATCGCGGGATCGGCTTCACGAATGTGGATCTGCTCCTGAGGCTGATGCGATCGAAGGACCACCAAGCCCGAGCCGCAACCACGCGCGAATTGCGCTGGGCGCATTCGCTGCTCACGGGGACGGACACGCGCAGGCTGGAAGCACGCGTGCCGCACGGGCAGGATGCCCGTGTTCCGTCTGCACTCGACCTTCTGCGCGAGCGCGCGAACGATGAAAGCGGGCTGGTGCGCCTGGAGGCCGCGATTGCCGCAAGCTATTTCCAGAGCCGCGAAGCCGCGGGCGTAGCGCTCGATTTGCTGAAGCACCCGATGGACAGCTACACGACCTTCGCGCTGCGCACGTCGCTCGACTCGCTGAAGCCCGCGTGGGAGCAGGACGCGAAATTTTCCGCCGAGCCGCAGCTCGTGAAGTTTCTCGCCGAAAGCTCGCCCAAGAAACGCACGCAGACCGGCACCGACCCGAATGTCCCGTTCGACCGGCTCAAGCCTCAGCTCGTGCAGATGTCCACGATCCACGAGCGGATGCAGTTCACGATCACCGAGTTCAAGGTGAAGGCCGGCGCGCCGGTGAAACTCATTCTGGAAAACCCCGACGCTACGCCGCACAACCTGCTCATCGTGAAGCCCGGTTCTGAAGATGAGATCGGCCAGGCTGCGAACCAGATGGCGACGGTCCCGGGCGCATTCGAGAAGATGGACTTCGTCCCCAAGTCCGAAAAAATCCTGCACGCGACGAAGATGCTCAAGCAGGGGGAGAGCGACACGCTGCGCTTCCACGCGCCGAAGGAGCCGGGCCGGTATCCATACATCTGCTCCTTCCCCGGCCACTACCTCGTGATGCGTGGTGTGATGATCGTCGATCCCGCGCCGTGACGCGGCGCCTGCGGCTCAGTGCCTGCGCGGCAGCTTTGCAAAGCTCGTCCAGAAATGCGCGATGGCCTGGACGGCCTTGACCATGTCGTCCAGGTCCACGGGCTTCGTGACGAAGCAGTTGGCGCCCAGTTCGTAGGCGCGCCGGATGTCGTCCTCCGCCTCGGAGCTCGTGAGGATGACGACCGGCAGAGTGGCGAGTTCGCGGTCGCCCCGGATTTCGCGCAGCACCTCGCAGCCGTTCTTGCGCGGCATGTTGATGTCGAGCAGGACGAGGTCGGGCTTCGGGGAATCCGGAAATTTTCCGCGATGGCGCAGGAAGTCGAGGGCCTCGACCCCGTCGTTCACGGTGCTGACATGGCTGGAGAAGCCAGAGCCCTTCAGCGCCTCCTTCGTGAGCACGACGTCGCCAATGTTGTCGTCCACGAGGAGGATTTCGATGCTGCGCGCTATGATTCCAGGCATGTCAGCCCTCCAAAACCCTGTGGTTGCGGGATTCTTAATGGGAAAGACTCGCCGGGAGGCCGCGCCCGAATGCGCCTCTGCGCCAGCCGAGTTCAGCAGCCGAGGTGCTTCCTGATGCAGGCCTCCACCTGATCGCGGCTCACCGGCTTCGCCAAAAATTCACAGCCGCCGACCTCGCGCCGGTTCTGCGCCTCGTCCTTCGAGACGATGGCGGTGAGGAAGACGATGGGCACGTTCTTGAGCGTCGGTTCCTCGCGGATCTGCGCGGCGATGGTGCCGCCGTCGGCCTCGGGCATGATGACATCGAGGAAGATCATGTCGGGCTGGAAATCCTTCGCGGTCTGGAGCGCCTTGAGCGGGTTGTTTTCCTCGCGGACTTCGTAGGCCGGCAGCGTGAGGCGCAGCAGGCGCGTGAAGCCGGATTCATCGTCAACGAGGAGGATTTTCTTTTTGCTCATGGGCGTTTGGGTGCGCGGCTGTCGGCGTGGTTGATTGCTTTGAGGATGACGGTGGCAATTACACCACCGTCGGGATGGTTTTCGATGCTTATTTTTCCGTGGTGAAGCTCCATGATGCGACGCGCGACGGAGAGGCCGAGGCCGGTTCCCTTGCCGGTGCTCTTCGTGGTGAAGAAGGGCTCGAAGATTTTGCCGAGCTTGTCGGGCGGCACGCCGGTTCCTGTGTCGCGGATTTCGATGACGACCGCCCGCTCGCCGGCGCGCAGGCGCATGTCGCCGCGGTTGCCGGCATCGTGCGGCGAAGCGTCCGCAGGAGTGACGGTTTTCTGCCGGGTGGAGACCGTGAGGGTGCCGCCGTGCGCCATGGCGTGGCAGGCGTTGGTGAGGAGGTTCACGAGGACCTGCTCGATTTTGATCGGATCCACCATGACTTCAGGAAGGCTGCCATCGAGGTGCTTCACCGTCGCGACCTTAGCCGTCTTCAAATCGTGGTGCACGAAGCGGAGGGAGCGTTCGATCAATGCATTGATCGAGCGCGGCTGCATCCCCATCTCGCGCGGCGAGGAAAACTCGAGGAGATCCTGCATGACGGCGTTTGCGCGCTGCACGGCGTCGTGCATTTCGCCGATGACGGAGCGCGCCTCGTCGTCCGCCACCCCCTGGCGCTCGCTGAGATACTGGAGGCCGACGAGGATCACTTGCAGCGGGTTTTTCACCTCGTGCGCGACGCCCGCGGCGAACTGCCCGATGGAGTGGAGCTTCTCAAGCTGCATGAGCTGAGACTGCGTCGTCTGAAGTTCGTCCGCAGCCCGCCTGCGCTCTGTGATGTCGGACATCAGGCCGTCGTAGGAGACGATGGCGCCCGCGGCGTCGCGTCGGGGGACCTGTTTGTTGCGCACCCAGCGGATCTGGCCGTCCCTGCGCACGATGCGGTGCTCGATTTCAAAGGTTCCGCCGCCGGTGGGGATTTTCGCGACGCTGCCGACGACGGCCTCGCGGTCTTCCGGAAAAATCATCCGGTGCCAGAGCCACGGATCCGCCTGGAATTCCTCCGGTGAATAGCCCGTGACGGCGAGGCAGCCGGCCCCGTGCTGCGTGGAGACCGCGCGGCCGTCCTCGATCAGCACCGTGTAAACATAGTCGGTGACAGAATCGAGCAGGCGCCCGTAGCGCTCCTCGCTGTTTCGCAGGGCGAGTTCAGCCGTCTTGAGTTCGGTGATGTCGCGCGAGACGCCGAATGTGCCGACGATGGCTCCCGATTCGTCGCGAAGCGGCATCTTGGTCGTGAGCGCCCATGTCGTGCGCCCGTCGGGGAAGGTTTCCCTCTCCATCTTTCCGACGATGGGCCTGCCCGTGCGGAGCACCTCCTCCTCGTCGGCGCGGGCTTGGTTCGCATGCTCCGGCGTGAAAAGGTCGGCGTCCGTCTTTCCGATCACTTGCGACGGGTCGGCGAATCCGTAGAGGCGCGCGAGCGCCGGGTTCACCTGGATGAATGCGCCGCGGTTGTCCTTGAAGTAGATTCGGTCGGGCACGCTTTCGAGCAGCGCGCGCAGGCGCCGCTGCTGTTCGGAGAGCTCCCGCGCGGTGCGCGTGCGCTCGATGGCGTAGCGAATCGCGCGCGTGAGCAGGCGTCCGTCTGCCTTGCCCTTCACGATGTAATCCTGCGCACCGAGCTGCATCGCGCGGACCGCCAGATTTTCATCGTCTAAGCCTGTCTGCACGATGATGGGGCTGCGCGTGGCATGCGGCTGGAGGCGCACCACAGCTTCGGTGCCCTGCGCATCGGGTAAAGTGAGATCGAGGAGCACGACATCAATGCCACCGCGGTCGAGCCGCGCGACGGCATCGGCGAGCCGCGATGTTGACTCCGTGACGATCCGTCCGCCGCTTTCCTCGGTGAGCATGACGTTCAGCAGCGTGACGTCCCCCGGATTGTCCTCGACAATTAAAATGCGGATCGTTTCGGCGCTCATGGCAGGAGGGCCTTTGCCAAAGCGGCCCGCGGTGCCTGTGGCCGCAGGCATTCAGGGGATGAATGAATCGTGGTGACGAACACGCGCATCAGCTCGCTCGCTGCGCAGCGATAGTTCGCGGCGTGATCCGCCGCAGCAAGACAAAATGCCACGCGCACCGTCTCCATCTTGTCTCGCGGGTTCCGCCCTTGTTCGTGTGTGCTGCCTAGAAGACTTCCGCGTCGTCGGGCAGCCCGGAATCATGCCGGATGCTGTCGAGGCGCTTGCGTGCGCCGCGCTCAGTGCCGGGGCCGCTGATGACATGCGTGACCGCGTCCACAATTGCGGGGAGCGCGAGGAGCGCGCCGACGCCCAGCAGGGTGAAGGCGGTCGCCTTCTGCGCGCCGCGGCTCATTTTTCCACCGAGCAGGAGCCCGAGCCCGCAGCCGACGGCGGTCTGGGTGACGGCGAGCAGCGAGTTGTTCAGGAGATCGGGTTGCTTGGCGGGTTCCATGGCGGTCGGGACACGATGGGGCATTCTTCCATTCTGTAAAGCCCCGACTGTTCCCGGTGCCTGCCGGAAATCTCTAGTGCGCGGGCCCAACTTCCGCTAAGGCCCTCCGCGGATGTCGTCCCAATCCCTCTACGTGCTCATTCTCGCCGGCGGAAGCGGCGAGCGCTTCTGGCCGCTCAGCCGCAAGGCTCGCCCGAAGCAGCTCCTCTCGCTCTTCGGCGGCGAGACACTGCTCGAATCCACGCTCCGTCGGCTCGACGGCCTCGTGCCCGCGAAGAACATCCTCATCCTCACGAACGCGGATCAGGAGGCTGCCGTGCGTGCGCTCGCGAAGGAACTGCCCGCGGAGAACATCGTCGCGGAACCCGCGAAGCGCGACACTGCGGCGGCGATCGCGCTCGGTGTCGGTTGGGTCGCGGCGCGCGACACGGAGGCGACCATGGTCGTGCTGCCGGCAGACCATTTGATCCAAGACAGGGCGGGTTTCCAGCGCACGCTCACGACGGCTGTCGCGGCGGCGCGGCAGACGGGCGAACTCGTCACCATCGGCATCCAGCCGACGTGGGCGTGCCCCGGCTTTGGCTACATCGAATGCGGCGGGAAGCTTGCCCTCCATGGTGAGGTGGATGCGCCCGCCGTGCATGAAGTGCGGAGCTTCCGTGAGAAACCGAACCCGGAACTGGCCGAGGGATTCGTGCGGCAGGGGAACTTCCGCTGGAACGCCGGCATGTTCATCTGGACGATCCCCGCGATCCTCAGCGCGCTGCGCCGCCACGCGCCGGAACTCAGCATGTTCGTCACGCGCCTGCACTCGGGCGAGGACTTCGCGAAGATGCTCAGCGACGTCTTTCCCACGCTGCCGAAGATCTCCATCGACTACGCGGTGATGGAGAAGGCCGGCCGCGTGCTGATGGTCGAGAGCGCTTTCGACTGGGATGACGTGGGAAGCTGGACGGCCGTCGCGAAATACCTCGCGGAGCAGGGCGGCGGCAACGTCGCCAACTGCGACGTGAGCGTGCTCGACGCCGCGGGAAGCATCGTTTTCACCGCGCAGAAAAAGCGCGTCGCACTCCTCGGCGTGGACGACCTCATCGTCGTGGACACGCCGGACGCGCTGCTTGTGTGCAGCCGCCATGATGCGGAGCGCATCAAACACCTCGTCGCAAAAGTCCCCGCTGAACTCCAATGAAACGCGCACTCGGAATTGACGTCGGCTCGGCCCGCATCGGCGTGGCTGTCTCGGATGAACTCGGAATTCTCGCGCATCCCGTGGAGACGATCGTGGTGAAGGACACTCCCGATCCTGCCGCGCGCGTCGCGCAGATCGCGAAGGACAAGGACGTGGCGAACATCATCGTCGGTCTCCCGAAGAACATGGACGGCACTTCCGGCGAGGCCGCGGAGAAGGCGCGCGCCTTTGGCGACAAGTTGCGCGAACTGACGGGCTGCACGGTGCGGATGTGGGATGAGCGCCTCACGACTGTCGCCGCGCAGCGTTATCTCCACGACGCGGGCCGCAACGCGAAGCAGAGCCGCGCAGTCATCGATCAGGTCGCGGCGCAGATCATCCTCCAGGGCTGGCTTGATTCGCAGGCGATGATGGGATGAGCGACGGCGCGACGGAGCGGCTGAAGCTCACCATCGCCTATGACGGACGCCCGTTCGATGGCTGGCAGAGCCAGGCAACGTCGAACGGCATCCAGGACCACATCGAGGCGGCGTTCTTCGCGGTCGCGGAAATCCGCCTGCGCATTCACGGCTCGGGCCGCACCGATGCCGGCGTCCACGCCACGGGGCAGATTGCGCACGCGGATGTGCCACGCGGCAAGCTCGTGCCGCGGGTATGGATGTCCGCGCTGAATGCCAGGCTCCCCGAGGGCATCCGCATCGTGCGTGCAGCGCGTGTGCGCGACGGCGACGACGGTTTCCACGCGCGCTTCTCGGCGAAGGGCAAGCGCTACATCTACCGTGTGTGGAATGCGCCCTACATGCACCCGCTGGAAATCGGTCGCGCGTGGCATGTGCCGCGGAAGCTCGACCTCACGCTCCTTCGCAAGGCGGCGGCGCTACTCGTCGGCACGCACGACTTCGCGCGCTTCGGTGCCAACCGCGGGCAGAAGGACACGGACACCGTCCGCACGATTTTCCGCGTCGCCGTGCAGGGGCGCGGGCCGCTCATCACGCTCGTCTTTGAGGGCGACGGCTTCCTTTACAAGATGGTGCGGCTGCTCACGGGCACGATTGTGCGCGTGGCGGAAAGGCGCGCGCCGCTGTCATTCATCACCGACCTGCTCGATCCGGGCGTGCGTGCGCGGACGCACTTCATGGGCGTGGCCGAGGGGCTCTGCCTTGCGCGGGTGCTTTACTAGCGCGGCGCGTCGTTCAGCCCGGGAATCTTGATTGCGCCCGGCGCCTCCGCAGCATTCGCCTGCGGTGCGGGAGCGGCGCCCTTGGGCTTCACCACGATCGCGAACTGCTCATACACGAACTGCACGTTCGCGAGGTCGCCGATGTAGCGCAGCACCTCGGAAAAGGGAACCTTCTGCAGCGTGAGCGTGATCTTTGTCGCCTGCGTCTGCTCGTCGAGCTGCAGCACGAAGTTGATCGCGACCTTCCCGCCGCCGAGCGTGTTGCCCTTCTGCTTCAGGAATTCGAGTGCCTCGGAGAGCGACGACTCGCGCAGCTCCACCTTCTCCATGACCAGCTTCTGCAGCGCGGCCTGCGTGGCATTGCCGGTGCGCTGCTTTGCGATCTCCGCGGCCTCGTCGGCGGCGATGCGCTTGAGATACGAGATCGCCGTCTTGTTGCCCGGCTCCATCTTGCGGACGATCTCAAACCGCGTCTTCGCGGCGGCGAAGTCGCCGCGGGCGAAGGCGCGCTGCGCTTCGGCCATCAGGTCGGCCAAGTCGTCGGCGGTGGCGATGGTGGTGAGGGATGCCAGCGCGAGCATCCAGGGGCGGAGGCTGAATGGGGAGTTCATGGGCAAAATGATGACGCCCCGCGGGCGCCGCGCAATGAAACTATTCGTTATCTCTTGCCGCCTTTCCGGCCCCCCGCGAGCGTGCCCGCCCATGCCGCCGGACGTCCTTTTGCCCCTTGTCGCCGGGCTCGTCTATGCCGTGGCGGCGATGCTCCTGAAGCGCGCGACCGACGGCGGAGTCGGCCCGTGGCGCGCGATGTTCGTCACGAACTGGGTGAACGCCATCGTCCTCGGCCTGTGGTGGCTGAAAGGCGGCGCGCCCTTCGCGTGGGAGCACCTCTGGCACGCCGTCCTCACCGGCGCGGTCTTCTTCATCGCGCAGATATTCGTCTTCCTCGCGCTCACCCGCGGCGACGTCTCCGTGGCCACGCCGGTGCTCGGGACGAAGGTCATTTTCGTCGTCCTCTTCACCGCGGCGATGACCTCCGCGAGCGTGCCGGGCGAATGGTGGTTTGCCGCGCTCCTCACCGCGCTCGGCACGGCGTTGCTCGGTGGCGGCGGGCCGCCGAAAAGGGGCGCGGGTCTCGGCATCGTCTTCGGCTTCATCTCCGCGGCGCTCTTTTCCCTCACCGATGTGTGGAGCCAGACGTGGGCAAACGCGTGGGGCTTCGGCCGGTTCGCGCCGGTCGTCTTCGGCACTGTCGCGCTGCTGTCCTTCCTGCTCATCCCGCTCTTCCGCGAACCGCTGCGCGCGATCGGGCGCGTCAACTTCACCTGGCTCCTCACCGGCTCGCTGCTCATCGCGCTGCAGGTCACCGGCGTCGCGTATTCCGTCATGGTCTTCGGCCACGCCACGCGCGTGAACGTCCTCTACAACACCCGCGGCGTTTGGAGCGTGGTCCTCGTCTGGGCCGTGGGGCATTGGGTGGGGAACACAGAGCGCAATCTCGGCACCGCGGTGCTCGTGCGGCGGCTCATCGGTGCGGTGCTGCTGCTCGCGGCGATCGTGCTCGTCACCAAGTAGCCTCCTCCTTTCGTCGGCGGCTACGAACGAGCGCGTGGCTCTGGACATCCGCGCGGCGTTCCTCTTCTACTCCGCGCATGTCCATTCCTCTCGAAGACAGCTACACAGACATCATCGGCAAAACCATGCGTGGGCAGAAGCTCGACGACGCGACCGTCGCGCAGCGCGCGGGAATCACGGAGGCGGAGCTCGCTTCGCTCCGCGGCGGCGAGTTCAATGTGGCCGCCGCCGACAAGGTCGCGCCCGTCCTCGGCGTGAACGCCCGCGCCCTCGCGGCCCTTGCGCAGAAGCGCTACACGCCCGCCGACGTGACGATCGAGGGGCTGGAGCAATACAACACCACTTTTGAGGACATGACCGTGAACGCCTACCTCGTGTGGGACCCCGCCACGGGCGCCGCCGCGGTCTTCGACACCGGCGCCGACGTCACCGGCATCCTCGAGACCATCGCCGCGAAGAAGCTCACCGTTCGCCACATCCTCATCACCCACACCCACGGCGACCACATCTTCGACCTCGACCGCCTGCGCGAAAAAACCGGCGCCCCCGCATGGACCAGCGAGAAGGAGCCCGTGGACGGCGCGACCAACTTCGCCCCCGGCAAGACGTGGCAGCTCGGCAGCCTGAAAATCGAGAGCCGCTCCACGTGGGGGCACTCGCCCGGCGGCATCACCTTCGTCGTCACCGGCCTCGCGCGGCCCGTCGCCATCGTGGGCGACTCCATCTTCGCCGGCAGCATGGGCGGTGGCGGCGTGAGCTACCCCGACGCGCTTAAGAACAACATCGAGCAAATCCTCACGCTGCCCGCGAACACCGTCATCTGCCCCGGCCACGGCCCGCTCACCAGCGTCGGCGAGGAGCAGAAAAACAACCCCTTC
The DNA here is from genome assembly GCA_044221185.1 of Chthoniobacteraceae bacterium. Taxonomy (GTDB): domain Bacteria; phylum Verrucomicrobiota; class Verrucomicrobiia; order Chthoniobacterales; family Chthoniobacteraceae; genus SXWH01. Next base: position 288,511 of record JBGAPP010000004.1, read on the forward strand.
TTCGCGAAGTAGGCGCCCGTTCCGCCGCGTTTCCTTGGGGATCGGCTGGGCTCGACATTTCCTTGCCGTCAGCGCCGACGACCGACCTGAATGTCAGACCCGCACTTTCACGACGACCTTGCGGACTTCGCAGGGGCCGTCGAGTTCGAGGCAGGGAGCGTGGGCGTCTTCGGGATAGAAGATGGTGAATTCTCCGGCGTGCAGCCGCAGCGGCGTCGGGTTGGCGGGTGCGGCGAGTAGGGCGTAGTCTTTCTCGCTGTCGTAGGCCTTCGTCTCGGCGAGGCCCGTGAGTGGCGTCCAGAGCAGCGTCTCCCGGCCCGCCTGGACGAACTGGATGTCGATGTAGCTGCGGTGCGCCTCGAATTTCCCCTCGGCGAGCGGCTTCGTCATGTAGGACTGCACGAGCGCGAAGCAGTCGTCGCCAGCGATGTCGTGGCGGCCGAGCGGGACGTCAGCGCGGAGGTTGCGGAGGAATTCAAGCGCTGCGCCGAATCGCGGCGAGAGCGGGGCGTAGCGGCTGGATTGGGCGAGGGTGCCGGCGATCATGGATGGGTTTTCCTGCGGGGTTAAAAAGGTGAGGTCTTCGGGGTGGCGAGCGTTTTGTCGGAATGGGAAGCTGGGCGCAAGCCGATGCCGACCGATGGGAGGCGGTGGTGAGCAAAGCGATTGTCAGCGTTGAGGCGGAAGTGTATGGCCGTCTCGGTGATGAAGATCGCATGTTTCATCGTGCCGATTCTCGGCGCCCTGCCGTCGTTGTCGGCCGCTTCGGAACCGGCGATCCCTGCGAATTCTGACCCCACAACGAAAGTCCTCGAAATGAAAAAGGAACTCACCTCCAGACAACGCGACGAACTTTTCAGGACGCTGAAGGCGCGCTTTGAAGAGCACATGAACCGGCACAAGGGGCTCGACTGGGCGAAGGTGGAGGCGCGGCTGGTGGCGAACCCGGCGAAGCTGTGGTCGCTGAACGAAATGGAGAGGACCGGCGGCGAGCCCGATGTGGTCGGGCAGGACAAGAAGACGGGCGAGGTGATTTTCTTCGACTGTTCCGCGCAGACGCCGTCCGGGCGGGTGAGCCTGTGCTACGACGAGGCGGCGCTGGCCTCGCGCAAGGAGCACAAGCCGAAGGGCAGCGCGGTCGGCATGGCGGCGGCGATGGGCGTCGAACTGCTGACCGAGGAGGAATACATGGCGCTGCAGAAACTCGGCGACTTTGACTCAAAGCGGTCGAGCTGGATTGCGACACCGGCGGATTTCCGCAAGCAGGGCGGCGCGCTATGGGGCGGCCGCAGCTACGGGCGTGTCTTCATCGGGTGCAACGGTGCGGAATCCTACTACGCGGCACGCGCGTTTCGCTGCGTGCTGCGGGTGTGAAGGCGCGCGGCCGGCTCACAGCTGGTCGGGGATTTCCGGCTCGACGAGCTGCGTGAGCAGCGTGAGCGACTCCTGCCAGCCGAGGCAGCACATTTCCGTGGGGATCATCGCCGGGATGCCCTCCTGTGTGATGTTCACCTCCGTTCCGCAGAGGACCGGCTTCAGCATCACCGTCGTGACCATTTCGCCGGGCAGGTTCGGATCGTCGAACTTGTCGGAGTAGCGGAGCAATTCGCCGGGTTTGAGTTCGAGATACGTGCCGCCGAATGAGTGGCTCTTGCCGGCGCTGAAGTTCGTGAACGACATCCGGAAGGTGCCGCCGACTTTTGCGTCCATGTGGTGGACGCGGCCGGTGAATCCGTGCGGCGGCAGCCATTTGGCCATTGCGTCGGGATCGAGGAATGCGCGGTAGATGCGCTCCGGTGTGGCGCGGAGCACTCGGTGGAGGCGGACGGTGCCGGTGTCGATGGTCTTCATGGTATTTGGAGTTCGCATTACGACGAACGGCGGACTCGTGGAAGGACGAGCTTTTGGCAAAAGTTCTGCGCTGCGCCGCTTCGCGCTGGCGCGGTGGAGGGGATGCCCGCAGGATGGAGAGATGAGAAATTTGCCCTCCGCGCTGATTGCGCTCTCCACCGCGGTGAGTCGTTGCGCAGGCGCGCAGGATGGGGCGCGCTGGGAGCAGGGGGGCTTTTCGTGGACGACGGGAGCTCCGCTGGTTCACGTCGAGGCGCAGCGGAGCGAGGCCGACCCGCACGTCGCACTGAAAGATCCATCGGTCGTCTTTCACGAGGGGCGCTGGCATGTTTTTGGCACGCTTCGGAAGAAATCGGGCACGGTTTGCATGCAGCACCTGAGCTTCACCGACTGGCAGAAGGCGAATGAGGCGCCGCGCGCGACGATTTCCTTCACCGAGCGCTACCACTGCGCGCCGCAGGTCTTCTATTTCACGCCGCACAGGCGCTGGTATCTCGTGTATCAGCTCGCCGATCCGGCGCGGACGCCCGCAATGGGGCCGTATTTTTCCACGACGGAAAACCTCGCCGACGCGCAGTCGTGGACGAAGCCGCAGCTCATGGTGACGAACCCGGCGGCGGGGCAGCGGTGGATCGACTTCTGGGTCATCTGCGACGCGGAGAAGTCGCACCTTTTCTACACCTCGAACGACGGCCACCTGTGGCGGCGCGAGACGCGGCTCGCGGATTTTCCGTTCGGCTGGTCGGAGCAGAAGCTCGCGCTGAAGGCGGACATCTTCGAGGCATCGCACACCTACAGCCTGAAGGGACGCGGCGGATATCTCACAATCGTCGAGGCGCAGGCGCCGGGCCGCCGCTATTACAAGGCCTACGTGGCCGACCAGCTCGACGGCGAATGGCGCGGGCTCGCCGACTCGCCCGCGAAGCCGTTTGCCGCGCGGGAGAACGTGCGACAGTCGCCAAAATGGACGGCGAGCATCAGCCATGGCGAACTGCTGCGCACCGGGGTGGACGAGCGCATGGAGGTGGATCCGGAGCATCTGCGCTTCCTCTTTCAGGGCGTGAGTGAAGCCGATTACCGCGGCGCGAAATACGGCGGCATCCCGTGGAAGCTCGGCATTCTGGAGTCCGTGCGCTGAGCGCGGCCCGCGGAGTCCGCCGCTTCACCGCTGGCGGCTAATTTTTCCGCCCGCGCCCGCTTTCCGAAAGAACCCGCTTCCATGAAACGCCTGCTCTCCCTTCTTGCCCTCCTCACATTTGCCGCAGCGCCCCTGCGCGCGGACATCACCATCGGCCGCTACGACATGGCCTCGGTGCGCGATGCCTCCACGCTGGAGACGCGCGTCATCGAGGACTGGAAGCCGCTCGCGAAGGATCCCTCGCTGCGCTCCAAGCTTGTGGAGATCACCGTCTGCGAGTGGTGGCCGGGGCAGAAGGTGCGCCTGCCCGTCGCGATGCTTGCACCCACGGGCAGGACCTGCGCGAACGTGCTCGTTGAAAACATGGCGCTCGCGCCGAAGGTGCCGTCGCCCACCGGTGCGAAGCTGCGGCTGCTGAAGGAACACGGCGTGGGGCTCGTCTTCATCGGCATGGTGCCGATCACGGACATGGAGCCGGTGGGGAAGCTGCACCTCCTGATGAAGGAGCATTTCGTCCAGACCAAGGACGCGCGCTACACGCCGGCGTGGATTTGGGGGCTGAGCGACATGCGCGCGCTCACGGCGGCGATCGCGGAGAGGGATGTCTTTCAGCCGGGGAAGGTGCTCACGACCGGCGGCTCGAAGCGCGGCGTCGCGGCGGCGGCCTCGTGCATCGCGGATGACCGCATCACGGCGATGATGCCGGTCGTCGCGCCGATCATCGACAGTCCGGGCGGTCCGTATGTGGAGGGCACGCTCGATCCGGCGATCACAAAAATGAACGGCGAGTTTCTCGCGGCGATGCAGTCCGAAGTCGGGCGCAAGGCGATGCTCGTGCGGCAGAAGGCGCGCTCGGATGAGCGTCTCACGCTCGAGTCCGTGAAAGCCGCGGGCTGGAGCGACGCGGAGATCAAAGGCGCGAGTCAGCTCGCGTGGGAGCCATGCCGCACGACGAACTACCTCGATGCTCTGAAAAAGCGCGGCGTCGAGATCCTCTACTGCCAGGGCTCGAACGACAACGTGAGCCCCGGCCTCATTGAGCTGGGGGAGAAATTCCCGCAGCTTCCCGTTTACATCATGCCCGGCGGCCAGCACGGGGGAGCGAAGGAGGCCGGCTTCACGAAGCCCGTCGCCTCGCAGCCCGACGTGGATGAAAACCTGTATGCCTTCGCCATGCATCACTTCTTCGGCACTCGGAAGTTGATCGGGTCGCCGAAATTGACATCGGTCGTCTTCACAAACAGTGCCGGCCAGTCAGTGCGCCGGGCGAGCGTCACCGTCACTTTTTCCGACGGCTCGGAGCCGGAAGTCAACGAGCTGTTCTGGTCCGTGAACCGGCACCCGGATTACTCGTTTCAAATGGAATTCGATGCGTGGGAATCCGCGCCGTTGCGGAGGACCGGCAGGGGGACTTACACGGGCGAAGTGGCGCTCGGTGGCGGGGTTAAAACCGTGGACTTCATTTCTGTGCATCGCCACACCGAGGCCGGAATCACGCTCACCGTCTCCAGTCACGAAATCCGCGTGCGCCCGTAGGCGATAGGCCGCAGCGATCTTCGCGCGCCGCGCTCACCCCTTGCGGTAGATCTTCACGTCGTCCACGACCGCGTTGCGGGGGACGGAGAAGCGCAGCATGCGCTTCGTCGGATGAGCGATGCCGGGGGAGCGGAGGCTGCCCGCGTCCTTGCCGTCCACGGTCACGCTCAGTGCGTCGCCGTCCAGCTTCACCTGCAGCTCGTGCCATTTGCCGATCTCGGTGGCGTGCGGGACGTTCTTCGTCTTTCCGGCGAGCGCCTGCTTCTGCTCGTCGGTCAGCGGCTTCTTCGCGGTGCGGGTGTCGTGGATGTCGTTGCGCATTCCGCCGGTCTTGTGGTCAATCAGCGTGACCTGCTTCGAGCCGACCCGTGCCATGCAGAGGTGGCCGGCGTGGACTTCCTTGCACTGCTGATCCGCAAAATCGAGCCCAAGGCTGTCCTGCGCATCCTCCAGCATGAAGCGCAGTGTCACCGCGCCGTCCTTGAACTCCGCGGCGTGCGTGACGGAAACCGCATGGTCCGCGCGCTGGCTGATGAAGATGCGCATCGCGCCGTCCTTCAGTTCCACCTGCTTGTCGCCTTTTGCGCGCGACTTGCTGTTCGTGCCCCAGCCGTTGCCGGGATCGTCGGTGGCTGTCTGCGTCTGCTGCCGGTTGAAGTCATCCTGGAAGATGACCGTGCCCAGATCGGCGGCGAAGATGGACGTGGTGAGCGAGGGGATGAGCGTGAGCAGTGCGACGGATTTCATGCGAGGGATGAAAGCGCCGCAGAGCGTGCGAGGAAAGCGGCAAAGTGCGCCTCCGACGCGGAGCCGCAAAGAAAACCGCCGCAGCGTTCTTTTCTCCGTAGCCTCCCAACGACAGCCCCGACCCCAATGAACACGCCTGCATTCCCCATGCGCTCCATCGCCCGTCCCGGTGGGAAGCTCCTCGCCGCCCTCCTGCTCGCACTCCTCGCGCCGCCGCTGCCCGCGCAGCACGGCGAGATTGTGATTCCCGCGGCAAAGCTCGCCGCGCCAGCGCAGATGGCCGACACACCGACGCCGGGCAAATGGTGGCTGAACCGCGACGCGCAGTCGTGGGGCGCGCGGGACGGGGTGATTCTGATGACGGGAATGCCGGGCGAACTGCGGCCGAAAAAGGAGGCGCTGTGGGAGGTGCTCCCGACGACGCGCCTCACGCCGTTGCGTGTGCCGGAACTCGTGATCGATCCGAAGCTGTCCGGCTGGCACCGGATTTATGCGGGGATGTATCACGACGATGTCGAGGCGTTCAGCCGGCCGCATCTGATGGGGAAGCTCTCGGGCGAAAAGTTCGGGGAGTTCCTGCAGGCGCCGAATGGCACGCAGGGCCGCGTGGGCGAGGTGTATTGGAAGGCGGCGGACCTCACCGGCAAGAGCATTCACATCATGCAGCCGCCAGGGCCGATGGCGCGCCGCGGCTCGGGCTGGATGGGCGGCATCTCGCACCTGCGGCTCGTGCCGATGACGGCGGAGGAGGTCGCCGCAGCGAAGCGCGAGATCGAACTGCCGCCGGCGAGCCAGCGCATGTTCGCAATGCTCGACACGACAGATGAGATTTTCTGGAACGGCTCCGCGGAGACCGAGGAGGACATCCGCGCAGTGGTGTGGCGTCACCAGCAGGCCGGCTTTGGCCGCATCTACTGGCGATGCTTCGGCTGCTCGCTCGACAATTCGCCCGACGTGCCCGCCGCCGCGCCGCGCTGGTCGGAGGAGGACGAGCGGAAGTTCAAGGCGAAGAACCAATGCGACCGCGGCTGGCTCGACTACATCGGCCTCGCGCGGCGGTTCGATCCGCTGAAGGTCGCGGTGGAGTATGGGCGCGAGATCGGTGCGGATGTCCATGCGATGGTGCGGCTCACGAATTTCAACCGCCCGCCCTACGCGAACTTCTGGCACGACCACCCGGAATTCCGCGCACAGATGCTCGTCTCGCAGAAGGATCCGAAGACCGGCGAAGGAATCCCCGTGCAGCCTTACAAGCTCACGCCCTACTCGCGCGTCATGAGTTTCGCATATCCCGAGGTGCGCGCGTTCTATGTGAGCTTCTTCAAACAGATCGCGTCCACGGGCACGAAGGGCATCCTCATCGACATGCTGCGGCATCCGCCCATCGCGGGATTCGAGCCGGTGAGCAGCGCGGCGTTCCAGAAAAAGTTCGGCGTGCCGATGGAGGGCCGCGACGTTTACAAGGATCCGCAGATTCAGGAGCACTTCTCGGAATACCTCCGCGCCTTCCTCGTGGAGCTGCGCGCGTCCGTCGGTCCCGGCATCGAGATTTCCGTGCGCTGCCGCGGGCCGGAGATGTTCGGCTTCAAGGGAAAGGAATTCATCGAGGCGGGACTCGTGAACACCATCGTGGATGGCCAGTGGTATAGCGGCAATGCCCCGCGCCCGACGATCGATGCGTCAGTCGCCGCTGCCGGGACGAAGGGGAGGGCGATGGCCGTGGCGGATCATTTCGACGACGTGGACCCGAAGAACAACTGGGCGCGCCGCAAAGGATTCCTTTCACCCGAAGCCATCGAGGCGCTGGCGAAAGCCTACAGCGGCCGCGGCCTTGCGGCATTCGGCGTGTATGAATCCACGCTGCACACGTGGAGCCCCGACGCGCGCCGCGCGATCCGCGCTGCGGGGTGGGATTTCGATCCGGCAAAGACGAAGCCATCCAGTCCGCCGAAGAACGCGCGCTGAGTTCGTCGGATGGTTATTTTCCAGCCGGAGGTCCAGCCCAGCGCGCGGTGCCGATGGAGAAATATTTGTTCCGGAACGGCGGCTCCTTCCGCGCGGCATACCAGATGCGCCACGTGCCGTCCGGCAGGCGCATCACGCTCTGGCTGGTGGTGTAGTGCGACTCCCACGGACGCGACGGGTCGGGGCGGAAGACGGGGTTCTGCGGATGCTTGTGCCACTTCACTCCGTCGCTGCTTACGGCGAAACCGAGCGCCGTGTTCGACGGGTGCCCGCGCCAGTAGCTGCCATACCACATGAGGAACATCCCCTCGGCACGCACGACGCACGGATAGAAAAGCCGGCCCTGCTCCCAGGGCTGATCCCCCACCAGCACCGGCTCGGCGGCCACGTCCCATTTGCTTCCGTCGCGGCTCGTCGCCGTGCGGAAAATCCACGGCTCCTTCGACACATCGGCAAACCACATCCGATATCCGCCCGCGTCGTCCTTGAGCACCGTCGGGGCATAGACATTCTCGAGGAGCGCGGGTGAAGGAGCGCTCCATTTCAGCCCGTCCGCGCTCGTCGTCTCGTGCAGCGTGTGCCGCCCGCTCTTGTCGGTGAAGTCGGTGGAGCTGAACCACACGCGCATCCGGCCGCCCTCGCGCACGGGCGTGCCGTCGAGGTTGCGCAGCATCGTCGGCGTCAGAATGGAATGGAGCTTGTCGCCGAAGTCATGGAGGGGGTTGCCCGCGTGCTTGGCGAAGATCCTCCCGTCGTCACCCGTCGCCAGCCCCAGCCGGAATATCCTCTCGGCCACGGAGCCCCGCGATCCGCAATACCAGAGCAGGAATCTCCCCGCGTCCCTCGCCACCATTGGGGCGAAGAGATGCGTGTCGTCAAACTCGCCCGCCTTCCCGAGTGCGACGACGGGGCCGTCCACATCGCGCACCCACTCCTGCGGTCCCATCCAGCGATCGAGCGACGCTGCGGGCGCCTGCGCTTCCGCCCCGTTTGCTCCGGCTGCGGCGCACAGCGAGCAGAGGACGGCCAGCAGACGCGAGGGCGTGGGAGTGGGGCGGGAAGGGCGGGGGAGTTCATGGAAATGCGGTGTCAGGGTTTGCCGGCGCTGTAGGTGAGATCGTCGAGGTAGAGCTTCACCATCTGCCCGCCTGCGGTGGAGTTGAAGACCCCGAAGCGGTCCATCGCCGCACCGTGCGCCCGCTGGCCCGGCTTCAGCGCGAGCGACACGGACTTATCGCCGAGCGTCACGCGGATTTCGCCGTTGCCGCCATTCGCGGCGGGGTCGTAGCGGATGCTCCACTCGAAGACCTTCCCCGGCGTCAGCACCGGGCCGGACTCCACTTTGCCCCGGCTCCCGCTCGCATTCGCGAAGACCGGGATGAAGTAGTGCCCCACGCGCGTCGGCCCGCCGATGTGCATGCCCACGAAATTCTCCGTGTCCGCCGCACCTTTGTCCTTCGACGCGCTGCTGAACCAGCCGAGGAAGATGTCCGAGTCCGGCCCCGCGGTGACGAGGCGCACCTTGCCTCGCGCCTCCAGCGGGCGGTCGAGGTTCAGTGCGCCGATGCGGTCCGCGTAATACGCGAAGTCCCCGCTGCGCCACAGCCCGCCGCCGATCTCACCCGCAGCCCCACCCGCGATGTCCGTCTTTTCGCTGTAGCCAAAGTCATGCGCCCCCGTCGTCTCACGGTCCTCGTAGCTCAGGCGGTTGCCCGTGGCGGCCCACTTGGGATCTGCGGAGAAATCCTGCGCCTGCCCGTTGAACCGCAGGTCGTCGAAGAAGATCGTCGCCGAGCCGCCGGACTTCATCATGTTGCAGAGGCCGAAGCGATCGAACGCCACGTTCTCTTTCCGCAGTTCCGCGGGCAGGTCCACGGTGAATTTCGTCGTGTTCGGGAAACGCGCCTGCGCCTCCTTTTCGTGCAATGGCGGCAGCGTGCCGTAGTCCTGCGTCCTGTGGGTGTCGCTCGTCATCGTGAAAGTGAACTGCCCGTTCGCGCCGCCGTTCGGATCGTAGTCGAGCGTCCAGCCATAGCGGGTGCCGTCCTTCCGGATCGGCGTCGGGCGGAACTTTCCCGGCAGATACGGCGTGATGAATGTCCCGCACGACTTATTGCCGCTGCTGATGAGCCGCACCGCAAGGCGCCCTCCCTTTCCCTCGAAATCAAAGTCCAGCCCCAGCGAACCGATGGGCCGCCCGCTGCCGCCGGGCTGCTGCGAATGGAAAAAGCCGAAGAACAGCCCAGCGCCCGGCTGACACGCCGTGAGTGAGAATGTGCCCGAGGCGCTCAGCTTTTCGTCGAGCGTCCTTGCCGGCGCGAGGATCGCGGCATACGACGCGGGTTTCGTCGAGCGCTGCACCGTGCCGCCGAGTTCGCCCTTCGCCGCGCCCGCGAAGTTCGTCGCGCTGTAGCCAAAATCCTGCTTCACCTGCACGGGATGCTTCGGCGGCACGCGGTTGTTGTGCCCATCCCAACCCGGGTCGCGGTCAAAGTGCTCCGTCTTCAGCGCGGGAGCATCGGCTGCGGCGGAAAGCAGCATCGCGGCGAGCGCGGTAGCGGCGGGGAGTGAGGTGCGGAACGTGGGGAGGGATTGCATGGGAGCGTCGTTGGGTTGCGGCAGGTTCACACCGCACCCGCCGCGTTGTTAGGACAGGCGCGCGCGGCCCGGTTGATGGCACATTCCGATGGACGGACGATACGGCGCGGCGGAGCGAGGCGCGCGCTGGGGCTGTCAACCGGGGCGCCAACGTTTGTTTCGGCTTTTTGCGTTCTCCATGAAACCCGCATGTTTCCTCGTGTTCAGATGGTCGGGCCGGCGGGATTCGAACCCACGACCTCTTGAACCCCATTCAAGCGTTCTACCAAGCTGAACTACGGCCCGACTTCGGAGGGCGCGGAAAGTGCGCGCTGGCCGTGTGCTTGGCAAGCGGGATTTGCGCGCTACGGTCGCGCCCATGCTGAAAATCGTTGCGTTCCTGCTCCTCGCCGCCGGTCCCGTGCTCGCTGAGCCCGCGGAGACGGCGGCGCCGGCGCCGGCCGTGGATGAGTGGGAGCCATTCCGAAGGACGGGCCTCTTTTCCGCGAAGTCGGCGGTGTGGATCACTCCGGAGATGGGAAAGGAGACGGTCGGCGCGTTTTCCTCGCGGCTGCTCGACGGCGCGCGACAGGGCGACGCTCGGGCGATGGCGACGCTCGGACGCTTCTTCTATGTGCGCGGCGACACGGTGCGGGCGGGGGAATGGCTGAGCAAGGCCGCGGAGGCCGGACACGGCGGCGCGCAGCTCGATCTGGGCGCGATGTTCGCGCAGGGCTTGGGCCGAACGGCTGACTTGGTGGAAGCCTACAAGTGGATCTGGCTGGCGACGCGCACGGATGCGCCGGGCGCGGAGGCGGCGCTGCGGGAGATTTCGCAGAAGCTGGACGGGGCGCAGGTGATCGAGGGCGTGCAGCGCGCGGCGAAATTCCAGGAGGAGCACGGGAAGCCCTCGAAGTAGCCGGCGCTCCGGCGCGGCGGAACGGCGGGTCAGCCGCGGCGGAGCAATTCGGCGTAGTGCGCGCGCTTCCGCCACGTCCACGCGGCGAGGAGAATGGAGGCGGCGAACAGAGCGAAGAGCGCGCCGAGGGAACTCCACCACACCGCACCGAGCGCCGGGTGCCTTTCCGATGGGAAAGCGGCCTGCATGGTGCCGGGGATGGCGTGCATCCCGCGGCTCGTGGCGAACCAGCCCGCGGCACCGCCGACGAGTGACGCGATCGCCATGACGCCGAGCAGGCCGGGAATCACGCGGCGGAAGAAGGAGGCGTTCAGCGCGGGGAGCGGACCGAAGTTTGCCGCGATGCCGAGCGCGATTCCCGCGAAGGCCGCAGGGATGAGGAGATCGAGGGCGCCCCAGATCGCGCCGACGGGGATGGACGGCCAGCTTTCAAACGACGGCGGGCGTCCGAGCGTGAACGCCTCGGGGCACAGCGCGGCGGAAAGTCCGCCCGCGACAGCGCCGTAGCCGCAGACCGACGCAAGGCAGAGCAGCACGAGCTTCGCAAATTCCATGTTGGCGACACTCCGGCAGCGGCGCGCCGGTGTCGAGCCATCGCATGGCAGGCGGTGCGGGGAGCGACTGGTTGAAATTCCCGCGGAATCCTGTTCCCGTCGCGTCATGCCCGCACCAGCGCCCATTTCTCCCGACGAGGCCGAGCGCCTTTCCCACGAGGTCATCCGCCGCGCGAAGTTCCCGATGCTCGCGACCGTGGATGAAGCGGGCCAGCCGCGCGTGCGGCCTGTGTCGCCGGTGCGGGTGGACGGCTTCACCATCTTCGTCGCGAACCTGCGCAGCTACGGCAAGACGCGCGAACTTGCGGTGAACCCGCGCTGCGAGCTGTGCTACCTCGACGAGCACCACGATCAGGTGCGCATCACCGGCACCGCGCTGGTGGAGCGCGACGCCGCGGTGCTGCACGCGATCTGGGAGGGCAATCCGCTGCTGCGCCGCTACCTCGGCACGCCGGACAATCCCGAGCTGATCATTTACCGCATCGAGCCGTCGCGCGTGCGCTTCATGCGGGAATGGGCGCTGCAATACACCGAGGTGCAGGCGGGCGCGGCGTAGCAGCCGGGGAATCCGTGCTTGCCGCAGGGGGGGAAGTGCCCTACGCAGCAGCGCGTTATGGGCACACTGACAAAAAGGGAAATCGTGCTGAACATCAGCAACGAAACAGGGCTAGTGCAGCATGAGGTGTTCGACGTCGTCCAAAAGACGCTCGAACAAATCATTGAGGCGCTCGCCCAGGGAAACAACATCGAGCTCCGGAACTTCGGAGTCTTCGAGGTGAAACTCACCAAACCGCGGATCGGGCGCAACCCGAACGTGGCCGGCAGCCGGTTCCTCATCCCGGCGCGCGCGACGGTGAAATTCAAGTCCGGCAAGATCATGAAGCAGCGGGTGAGTCAGCTCACCGCGAAGCTGAAGGCGGAGTCGGACGCATAGGCTGCGGGTTTCCCGCGGCGGCAGTTCAGAACACGGGCGAAAACCAGCGCCGCACCCAGCGGGTGTTTCGGCGGCGCTCCGGTGTCGGCGGATCGCGGGCGGAAGTTTCGCGTGCCGGTTGCCAAATGCAGTGCGCGCCGCCACATTGCGCGCCCTTTTTCCCGATGCCGAAGAAACGTCCAGCGCTGACCGTCGTTCCCAGTCCCGAGTGCATCGAGGTGCGCGGTGTGCGGCAGAACAACCTGAAGGGCTTCGACCTCGATTTGCCGCTGGGCAAATTGATCGTCGTCACCGGGCCGAGCGGCAGCGGGAAGTCGTCGCTCGCATTCGACACCATCTACGCCGAGGGGCAGCGGCGCTACGTGGAGACATTCTCGCCTTACACGCGGCAGTTCCTCGACCGAATGGACAAGCCGCGTGTGGACGAAATCCGCGGCATCCCGCCAGCCATCGCCATCGAGCAGGCGAACAACGTGCGCACCACGCGCTCGACCGTCGGCACGATGACAGAAATCAACGACTACCTGAAGCTGCTCTTCCCGCGGCTGGCCCGCGCATTCTGCCCGAAGTGCTCGCGCGAAATCCGGCCGGAGACGGCGCGCTCGATCGTCGAGGAATTGCTGAGTGCACAGTCCTCAGTGCTCAGCGCTCGGACGCAAGGCGGCGAACCCGCCGATGGCGCAAAGACCGAGCGCTGCTCGCTGAGCACCGGGCACTCAGTGCTCATCACATTCACTGTGCCGGTGCCGGAGAAGACAAAGCCTGCCGACTTCTTTGCGTTCCTCAGCTCACAGGGCTACCTGCGCATCTGGCTCGATGGTGAAATCGTCCGCACCGACGAGCCGGCGAGAGTGGCGAGCCTGCCCGCGCGTGTGAGCGTCATCCAGGATCGCATCACTCTTTCTGAGGAGAGCCGCATGCGCCTCACGGAAGCTGTCGAAACCGCGCTGCGCCTCGGCAGCGGCAGGCTCCAAATCTTGAATCTCAAATCGAAAGTCCTGACCCCGTTCAGCACCGGCTGGCATTGCGCGCATTGCGACATCGACATCACGCCGCCGTCGCCGGGGCTGTTCTCGTTCAATTCACCACTCGGCGCGTGCCCTGCGTGCCGCGGATTCGGACGCACCATCGGCATCGACATGGGCCGCGCGATTCCCGACCGGACGCTCAGCATCGCGGACGGCTGCGTGAAGCCGTTCCAGACCGAGAACGGCGCCGACTGTCAGCGCGACCTGATGCGCGCCGCGAAGGCGAAGGACATTGATGTGAACGTGCCATTCGCGGATATGCCGAAGCGCGAGCAGGAGTGGCTGCTCGAAGGCGAAGACTGGCAGCGCAAACCCGAAGAGCGGCGCGGTGGCGAGGAACTCTGGAACGACGGCCTGTGGTATGGAGTGCGCGGCTTCTTCCGCTGGCTCGAGAGCAAGTCCTACAAGATGCACGTCCGCGTGCTGCTCAGCCGATACCGCACCTACACTGAGTGCGCCGACTGCCGAGGCGGACGCTACCAGCCCGCGGTGCTGAATTACCGCTTCGCAGAAAAGACGCTGCCGGATTTGCAGGCGATGCCGGTGGGAGAGTTGCACGCGTTGCTTGGCGGGACTCGTGCAATGACGAATGGCGAAGCTCGAATGATGAAGGAGGCTGCTGCGGGAAGTTCGTCATTCGACAGCACCGTGGAAATGCTTCTCGATGAAGTCACTTCCCGCCTCGGTTTTCTCGTCGAGGTCGGCCTCGGTTACCTCTCGCTTGAACGACCCACTCGCACACTCAGCGGCGGCGAGACGGAGCGCGTGAACCTCACGACGTGTCTCGGCGCGAATCTCGTCAACACGCTCTTCGTCCTGGACGAGCCGAGCATCGGCCTCCACCCGCGCGATACGGGTAGGCTCATCCGCGTGATGAAAGCGCTGCGCGACCGCGGAAACACGCTGCTCGTCGTGGAGCACGAGGAAGCCGTAATTCGCGCTGCTGACCATCTCGTCGAACTCGGGCCGGGCCGCGGCGAGGAAGGCGGTGCGCTGGTGTTCGCGGGCGAGGCTTGTGAGATGGCGAAGGTCGAAGCTCCGAGGACGAAGGGGAAGCCCGTCCGTCGCCCGTCGCCGCGCGGGACTGAGAATCCGTCGTTAACCCGCGCCTATCTCACTGGCGAAAAATCCATCCCCGTCCCGGCGCGGCGCCGCAAGCCATCGGCGTGGCTCCGCATCGAAGGGGCGAGTGAACACAATTTGAAGGACATCGACATCGAGTTGCCGCTCGGCGTCTTCGCGTGCGTCACCGGCGTCAGTGGTTCGGGCAAATCCACGCTCGTCCACAGTGTGCTCTACGAGAACCTCCTGCACGCGCGTGGCATCGCGAGCGAGAATTCCCGCGGCGCGCTGCGCAGGCTCATCGGTGCGGGGGAAATCTCGCAGGTCATCCTAGTGGACCAGTCCCCGCTCGCGCGCACGCCGAAGTCCACGCCCGCGCTCTACCTCGGCGTGTTCGATTTCATCCGCGAGCTTTTCGCAATGACGCCCGAGGCACTGCGCGAGGGACTCACCGCGAGCGCGTTTTCCTTCAACGGTGGCAGCGGACGCTGCGAACGCTGCAACGGCAGCGGCTTCGAGAAAATCGAGATGCAGTTTCTCAGCGACGTTTTCGTGCGCTGCCCTGAATGCGAGGGACGGCGCTATCAGCCGCATGTGCTGAAGATTCGCATTGAGGGCCTCAGCATCCACGACGTGCTGGAGCTGACCGTCACCGAAGCGGCGCGCTTTTTTGAAAAGCACGGCGCATCGCGCGTCGTGAGGCCGCTCGCGGTGCTCGAGGAAGTCGGCCTCGGCTACCTGCGGCTCGGGCAACCGCTCAATGTGTTGAGCGGCGGAGAGAGCCAGCGCTTGAAACTCGTCGAGCGCCTCACGCAGCAGGACTCCGCCGGCGCGCTGCTCATCCTCGACGAGCCGACGACGGGCCTGCATTTCGATGACGTGGCGATGCTCGTGCGCGTGCTCGACCGGCTCGTGGAGCAGGGGAATTCGCTCATCGTCATCGAGCACAACATGGAGGTCATCAAGTGCGCCGACTACATTGTGGACCTCGGCCCTGAGGCAGGCGATGGCGGCGGGCAACTCATCGCTGCGGGCACACCGGAGGACGTGGCGAAAGTGAGCGATTCGCACACGGGACGTTTCCTTGGTAGGGCGCTTTCGCCGAAAGCGCCCACTTCAAATGAAGTAGCAGTGTTGGAAGATGACTTGTGGGCCCGCTCGGAGAGCGAGCCCTACCAAACCGCTCGCGTCGCGGAGGGGCGGTCTGCAATCAGCAATCCGCAATCCGCAATCGTTGTGACCGGCGCGCGCGAGCACAACCTGAAGAACATCTCCGTCGAAATTCCTCGCGACCAGCTTGTCGTCGTCACGGGACTCAGCGGTTCGGGGAAGAGCACGCTCGCGTTTGACTTGCTGTTCGCCGAGGGCCAACGGCGCTTCCTCGACGTGATGTCGCCCTACGCGCGGCAGTTCGTCGAGCAACTCGAAAAGCCCGACGTGGACCGCATCGCCGGATTGCCGCCGAGCGTGGCCATCGAGCAGCGCATCACGCGCGGCGGCGGCAAGAGCACCGTCGCGACAGTCACCGAGGTTTATCATTTCCTGCGCCTGCTCTTTTCGAAGCTCGGCGTGCAGCATTGTCCGGATTGCGGCTGTGCGGTCGAGACACAGACGGCCGCGGCAGTCACGCGCTGCGTTGAAGCGCTGGCGAAGAAGGGTCGCGTGCGCGTGTTTTCGACGCTCGTGAAAGCGCGAAAGGGCTTCCACACGGACGTGGCGAAATGGGCGAAGAGGCAAGGCTACGACACGCTGCTCGTGGATGGCCGCACGGTGACCGTGGATGAGTTTAAGGCGTTGGAGCGATTCCGCGAGCACACCATCGAGGTGCTCGTCGGCGAACGCACGCCTGCGGACACGCGCGGCGGGCGGAGGAAGCGCATCGAGGAACTGGTGAAAAGCGCGCTCAGCGTCGGACGCGGCACCATCCGCGTGCTCGACGCAAAGGACCGCGGCACGATTCTCAGCACCGAGCGCGCGTGCCCGGATTGCGGCCAGTCCTTTGAGGAGCTCGATCCTCGCCTGTTTTCGTTCAACTCGCCGCACGGCTGGTGCATCGGCTGCCGCGGCTTCGGCGAAGTGTGGAAGCAGTATGTGAATCCGCGTCTCGAGACTGCGCTGGAGCAGGAGCTCGACATCGAACGCCAGCGCGAGAGTCTAGAGGAAGGCGAGGCCGAGGCATGCCCGGACTGCGGTGGAACGCGGCTGAATCCGCAGGCGCGCGCGGTGCATCTTCAAGGCAGCCGCATCTCGGAGTTCACTGGGCTCGCAGTGCATGCTGCGCTGGAGAGGGTGAGGAAGTTGAAATTTGGCGCGTCGCAGAAGCCCATCGCGCAGGACATCGTTCCGGAAATCGTGCAGCGCCTCGCCTTCATGGAAAAGGTCGGCCTCGGCTATCTCTCGCTCGACCGCAGCGCGAAGACGCTCAGCGGCGGCGAGAGCCAGCGCATCCGCCTCGCGGCGCAGCTCGGCAGCAACCTTCGCGGCGTGCTCTACGTCCTCGACGAGCCGACCATCGGCCTGCATCCGCGCGACAACGCCGCGCTGCTCGACACGCTCACGGCATTGCGGGGAAAAGGAAACTCGCTCGTCGTCGTGGAGCACGACGAGGACACGATGCGGCGTGCGGACACCATCATCGACCTCGGTCCTGGCGCGGGCGTGAATGGCGGACGCGTCGTGGCTGCTGGCACGCTCGACGAAATCGCACGCTCCGAACAAAGCGCGACGGGTCGTTTTCTCCGCAATCCGCTCGCGCATCCCACGCGTGGTTCGCGGCGCGGGCTCAGCGATGTGCATTGGCTCAAGCTTCACAATGCCCGGACGAACAATCTGAAGAACGTCAGCGTGCGGTTCCCTGTCGGACGCTTTACCGTCATCACGGGCATCAGCGGCAGCGGCAAGAGCACGCTCATGCGCGGCGTGCTGAAGCCCGCCGTCCAGCAGGCGCTGAAACACGGTAGGGCGCTTTCGCCGAAAGCGCCCAAATCTGCGAAGAACAAAGCGCTGGTGTGTTCGGTGAGCGCGCACTATCTTGACGGCACCGAGCACATCGGCGCGGTGCATGAGGTGGACCAATCGCCCATCGGCAAGACGTCGCGCTCCACGCCCGCAACGTATCTCGGCGTGCTTGACGAAATCCGCGCGCTCTTTGCACAGCTTCCGACGGCGCGCATGCGCGGCTACACGGCTTCGCGATTTTCCTTCAACACGGAAGGCGGGCGCTGCGAGGCGTGCAGCGGCCAGGGCGCTGTCCGGATGGAGATGGCGTTTCTGCCGACGAGCTTCCAGCCATGCACGGACTGCCACGGGAAGCGCTTTAATCCCGCGACGCTCGAGGTGCTCTACAACGAGAGCAGCATCGGCGACGTGATGCAGATGAGCATCGCGGAAGCCGCGGAGTTTTTCGTCGCTGTCCCGAAAATTCACCGCCCTCTCGCGCTGCTGTGCGACACCGGTCTCGGCTACATCCAGCTCGGCCAGCCAAGCCCGACGCTAAGCGGTGGGGAAGCGCAGCGGCTGAAACTCGTCACGGAACTCGTGCAGGGCGTTTCGCGCGATGCTAATGACCGCATCCGCCGCCAGCGCGAGCCGAAGAGCACGCTCTACCTGATCGAGGAGCCAACCATCGGTCTGCACATGGCAGACGTAGCGGAGTTGTTGAAGGCGCTGCACCGCCTCGTGGACGACGGTGCCACCGTTGTCGTCATCGAGCACAATCTCTCGCTCGTCGCCGACGCGGACTACGTTGTGGATATCGGCCCAGAGGCGGGCGCGGCTGGCGGCGAGGTCGTCGCGTGCGGCACCCCGGAGGAAATCGCGAGGCACAAGACGAGCCGGACCGCGCCGTTCCTGCGCGAGGTGCTGAAGGCATAGCACCGTTCCCGCTTGCCGTGCCGTTCTGTGTCGGCTGTCCTGCGCAGCCCATCACCATGAGCACCCTGAATTTCGCAATCGTCGGCACTGGCGGCATCACTTTGCAGAATCATCTCCCTGGACTCGCGATGTGCGGCGATGTGAAGGTCACCGCGCTGTGCGACACGAATCCCGCGACGCTCGAAGCCGCGCGGCAGCAGACGGGCGTGCAGGCTTGCTCCACGGACTACGAGGAAATCGTCAAGCGCGACGACGTGCATGCGGTCATCATCGCCACGCCGAATTTCACGCACGCGCCCATTGCGCATGCGGCCATCGCGGCGGGCAAGCATGTGCTTTGTGAGAAGCCGATCGCGATGAACTACGGCGAGGCATGCGAGATGGCGGCGGCGGCGGAGCGCGCGGGCTTGCGGCACATGACGGCGTTCACGTATCGCTTCGTGCCGGCGATGCGTTACCTCGGGCATCTCGTCGAGCGCGGCGACCTCGGGCAGCCGTATCATTTCCGCTCGTGCCGGTTGCAGGACTGGGGCACGCGCCCGCTCGGCTGGCGCATGGTGAAGAAGCTCGCGGGCACCGGCGAACTCGGTGACATGCTCAGCCACCGGATCAATTTCGCGCAGTTTCTCGTCGGCCCGATGCGGCGGCTCGTGGCGAACGTGAAAAATCTCACACCCGTGCGTGGCGGACTGCCGAATGACACGGAGGACTGGGTGGCGATCCTCGCGGATTTTCAAAATGGCGCGACCGGCGTGCTCGAAAGCTCGAAGCTCGCAAGCGGACGCAACGAGTCGTGGCGCTCGCTCGACTACGTGGAGTTGAACGGCAGCGAGGGCACGTTCGAGTTCACGACGGGAAAATGGAACGAGCTCATCTTCGGCAAAGTCGGCGGCCCCGGCCTCGCGCCGCTGCCCGTGCCGCGAGAATTCTGGACGTGGCCCGGCTCGCCGCGCGACCCCGGCGCCGGCGATCCGCTCGTGACGTTCCGCTACGATCAGGCGTTCGAGTTTGTGGATGCGATCCGCTCGCAGCGCCCATGCGTGCCGAGCTTCGTCGAGGGCGCGAATGTGATCCGCGTGATGGACGCGGCGATCGAGTCGGCGGAGAGCGGGAAGTGGATTGAGTTGTGAGTTTAAAAGCCTTGCATAGGGCATCAAAGTCCAATGCCTTTTGTTGGCGCTCTCTTCTTCCTGCTGGTTAGCGCTGTCATTGGTCTAACGCTGCTCGTGGGATTCTGGTGGCGCGTCACAAGAGCCTTGAAGAGTGAGAAATGCATAACTCTCGGATCCTAAGTCTGGCGCGTCTGCCAATTTCGCCACCCCGGCGGAAGTGCGCGGAGATTTCGAACCAGCATCCGGAAGCCGCAAGCGGAAACTCTCCGTGTCTCGCACTCCGACCGTTTCAAACCTGCATCATCCTGGCCGCTCACCAACGCGCACCTGCTGGAGTTTGCAGAGGCAAAAGCTAGGCGAGCCACTGCTTCACGACCTTCCCAGCCACATCCGTGAGGCGGAAATCGCGGCCCTGGAAGCGGTGCGTGAGGCGCATGTGATCAATGCCGAAGAGGTGAAGGAAAGTCGCATGCATGTCGTTTATGTGAACCGGATCGCGCACGACTGACCAGCCGATCTCATCCGTTTCGCCAAAGGTGAGGCCGCCCTTCAATCCGCCGCCGGCCATGAGGATCGTGAACGCATACGGATGGTGGTCGCGGCCCGTGACGTTCCTGCTGCCACCGCGGTTCTCACCGAGCGGCGTGCGGCCAAACTCGCCGCACCACACCACGAGCGTCTCATCGAGCAAGCCGCGGGTTTTCAGATCCTTGATCAGCGCCGCGACCGGCTGGTCGCTCATGCCCGCGCAGTAGCCGAGTTCGTTGTCGAGGTTCGAGTGATGATCCCACGAGGCGTGGACGATGTTCACGAAGCGCACTCCGCGCTCCACAAGTCGCCGCGCGAGCAGGCAGTTCGTCGCGAAGCCCTTGTATTGCCCCGGAGCACCCGCGCGCGATGCGTTGAACTTCGCATCCTCTCGGTTCACGCCGTAGGCCTCCAGCGTCCTCGGATCCTCCTTGGAAAGATCGATCAGCTCCGGCGCGGCGCTCTGCATGCGATATGCGAGTTCATATGCGGCAATGCGGCTCTGGATTTCCGGATCGCGCATCTGCTCAAAGCGCGCCTCATTCAGCCCAGCGAGCGCATCGAGCCCCGCGCGCTGAAGCTCCGGTGGCAGGCCCGCTGGATTTTCGAGATTCAGCACCGGCGAGCCCTGGTTGCGGAAGAGCACCCCCGAATAGACAGACGGCAGAAATCCGCTCTGCCACAGCGATGTCCCACCGCTCGTCCCCCGCCCCGCCGAGAGAACGACGTAGCCGGGCAGATTGCGCGACTCCGAGCCGAGCCCGTAGTTCAGCCACGCGCCCATCGTCGGCAGGCCGAACTGCGCGCGCCCGCAGTGCATCAGCAGTTGCGCGGGATGATGGTTGAACTGCTCGGTGTGCATCGAGCGCACCATCAGCAGGTCGTCCGCACACGTCGCGAGATGCGGCAGCAGATCGCTGAACTCCATCCCGCACTGCCCGTGCTTCGCAAACTTCCGTGGCGAGCCCATCAGCCGCGCAGTCTCCTTTTTGATGAACGCAAACCGCACGTTCTTCGTCATGGACTCCGGCAGCGGCTGGCCGTTCAGCTCATTCAGCTTCGGCTTCGGGTCGAACAAGTCGAGCTGCGACGGCGCGCCCTCCATGAACATGAAGATGCAATTCTTCGCCTTCGGCGCAAAATGCGGCGCCTTCGGTGCAAGCGGATCCGCCAGTGACGAAGCCGCGAGGAGCCCGTCGCGCTGCAGCATCGAGGAAAGCGCGAGCAACCCGAGCCCGCTCGCCGTGCTCGTGAAAAATTCGCGCCGCGAGTGGTGGATGGCTTTGTCGAGAGGGTGCATGATCAGTTTCGGGTTATGAATTCATCCGTGTTCATCACGATGCGCGTCATCGCACTCCACGCGGCGAGTTCCTCAGCCTTCACGTCCTTTGCCTCCTTCGCGTTGCCGATGAGCTTCTTCGCCTCCGCGGGATTTGCGGCGTAAAATGCGCGGGCCCGGCTGAGGAGCGACATGAGGCGCGAACTTTCCGCTGCCGTCGGCGGACGGGCGAGGCAGAGGCGAAAGGCGCGCTCGACGCGCGGCGCGTCGTTGCCGCTGACTTCGCGCAGCACGCGCGACGCAAGCGCGCGCGCGGACTCCGCGAAGATTTGCGCGTTCAGTGTGGTGAGCGCCTGCAACGGCGTGTCGGAGACGTTGCGCGCGACGCACGCGATGTTTGCGTCGGGACAATCGAATGTCATCAGCTCCGGATGCGGGGCGGTGCGCTTGAAGAACGTATACATGCCGCGGCGGTAGCGATCTTCGCCGTTGCTCTCCGTCCACCTAAAATTGTTCGCGTAGCTGAGCGCGGCGATTTCCGGCGGCATCGGCGGATACACACTCGGGCCGCCGATTTTCTGCGAGAGCAGTCCGCTTGCTGCGAGGTGAAGGTCGCGCACGAGTTCGCCCTCGACGCGAATGCGCGCCTGCCGCGCGAGCAACCGGTTTAACGGGTCTACGTCGCGCAGTTCGGGCCGCAGCATCGCGCTCTGCTGATACGCCGCGCTCGTCACGAGCATGCCGATGAACTGCTTCCGGCTCCACCCCTTCGCGACAAATTCGTCCGCGAGCCAGTCGAGCAGTTCCGGGTGCGACGGCACCTCGCCGCGCACGCCGAAATCCGTCTCGGTCCGCACGATGCCCGCGCCGAAAAGCTGCGCCCACATCTCATTCACGGTCACACGCGCGGTCAGCGGATTCTCGCGACTCACGAGCCAGCGTGCGAAGTCCAGACGGTCCGCCAGCTTGCCATCCACGTTCCGCGAACGCAGCGGTGGCAGAATAGCGAGTGCGCCGGGTTTCACCGGATCCGTCGGCGAAAGAAACTCGCCACGGTGCAAGATGCGCGTGTCGCGCGGGGCCGCTCGCTGCGAAATGACGCGCACATCCATCAGCGGCGGCTTCGGCCCGCTTTCCTCGGCGGCTTCGAGTTCGTCGGCGATGGCCGAAGCGACGGGATCGAGCTTCACCAGCCAGTCCACGATCTGTTCGCGCGATTCATTCGTCCATTTCTCCGAGCCGATGGAAAGCAGCCGCTTCAATTCCACCGGCACAATGCTCTCCGCCGTCTCGCCCTCGATGCCCACGAGCCGGAACCGCCCGATGACGTGCTCCTTCCCATATTGCTGCGAGAGCATGACCGTGAGGCGCTTCGTCTTCGCGCCGTCAATCGGCCGCACGAAGCGGAACGTCGCATCGTGCGACTTGCCGATCGCACCGCCGATTCCCCAGCCCGTATCGCTCCTGCCGTCCATCGCCGCGGCGACGAGGAAACCTTTCTGACTATAGTCCGCCGTCGGCGAATGAAGCTCAACCGTGCCTGCGTCGGTCCACGCGGCGATCTCGGAAAGCACGAAGTTCCCCGTCTTGCTGCGACCCGGTCCCTCACCTGGGAACGCCGTGTCGGCGACCGCTTCGAGGCGCAGCCCGCTGATCGTGGCCGCAGGCAATTCCGCGACGAGCGTGTAAACCTCCTTGTCCTTCGCCGGGTTCGTCGCCGTCCACGAGTGATCCTCGCGCTCCATGAATTTCGTCCCGCCATCGCTCGTCACCGATGACAGCACCAGAGCTTCGGGCTCCGGCTTGTTGCCACCCACGGCCGCGAGGCGCTTGTTCGTCTCCTTCTCCCAGTCGAGCAACTTGTCGTGGAGCGGCTCGCGCGCTTTCGCGAGCTTGTCGCGCAGCGTGCGCAGCGTCGCCGCATGTGCCGCGTTCTTCTTCTCATAGTCCGCGAGCGCCGTCGCCGATGAGCCGACCTTCGTCTGCGTCTCGTCCGCGTTGTTGAAGAACGCGAAGAGCTGGTAGTATTCGCGCTGCGAAATCTGGTCGTATTTGTGCGTGTGGCAGCGCGCGCAGCCGACGGTGAGCGCGAGCCAGACCATGCCGGTCGTCTCCGTGCGGTCAAAGCACGCCTCGTTGCGGAACTGCTCCTGATCCACGCCGCCCTCGGTGTTCGTAAGCGTCTGCCGGTGAAAGGCGGTCGCGAGCTTCTGCTCCGGCGTCGCATTCGGAAGCAGGTCGCCCGCGAGCTGCTCGATGGTGAACTGATCGAACGGCATGTCCGCATTCACCGCCGCGATGACCCAGTCGCGGTAGCGCCAAGCATCCGGACGCGGCTTGTCCTTCTCGTAGCCGTCGCTGTCGGCAAAGCGCGCCTTGTCCAGCCAGTGCCGCCCCCAGCGTTCGCCAAAATGCGGCGACGCGAGCAGCTTGTTCGTGAGCGCGACGACCGCCTTCTGCCGGTCCTGCGCGGCGGCCTTGGCAAATTCATCCGCTTCCTCCGGCGTCGGCGGCAGCCCCGTGAGGTCGAGGTGAAGTCGGCGGCACAGTGTGAACGCATCCGCTGCCGGAGAGGGCTTGATGCCTTCATGCTCCAGCCGCGCGAGGATGAAACGATCCACGTCATTGCGCGGCCACACAGCGTCCTTCACCTGCGGAGGCTGCGACCGCACGACAGGCTTATAGGCCCAGTGCTGCGTCCACTGCGCCCCGCTCGCGATCCACGTTTTGAATTTTTCGATCTGCTCCTTGCTCGGACGCTTCGCCTTTTTCTTCGGCGGCATCACGTCATCCTCGTCTTTCGTCAGCAGCCGCGAGAGCGCCTCGCTTTTCTCCGGATGCCCCGCGACTACCGCAGCGACTCCGCTTTCCAGCACCTTCACGGCACCCTCGCGCTTCGTGAGATCGAGCCCGCCCTTCTGCTCATCCGGCCCGTGGCACTCGTAGCAGTGTTCCGCGAAGAACGGCTGAATGTCGCGCTGAAAACTCACCTCCGCACCCGTCGCGGCCGCAGCCGTGGCGAGCACGAGGAAACCTGTTTTAAAAAGGGGGGCCATGCCTTGAATGCTACCGCATCCCCGGGGCGGTGTTAGCGGAAAATTCGCCCCCGCCGCCAGCCTTGGCCGCTACCTCGGCCGGACGATCATCTCCTCGACGATCACGTGCTTCGGCAGGTTGATGCAGAAGAGGACGCAGTCCGCGACATCCTCGGGGCGCATCATTTTCGCGAGCGCCTCAGCATCGGGGACGACCGGGCGCTTCTTCAGCAGCGGCGTGTCGATGTCGCCGGGAAAAAGGCAGCTCGCACGCACTCCTCGCCCGCGCTCCTCGGCATTGATGCTCTGCGTGAGCCCCGCGAGGCCAAACTTCGACATCACATATGCCGGCCCCGCTTTTGGCGACGCCTGCTTTCCCGCCTCGGAGCAGACATTCACGATCGTGCCGCTGCCGCGCTGCCGCATGTCCGCCAGGAACGCTTGCACGCAGTAATACGCGCCGTTGAGGTTCGCGTTCATCATGTCATGGTAGTCGGCCAGCGAGAGCGCCTCGAGCGCGCGCTTCGGCGCATTCGTGCCCGCGGCATTCACGAGCACCTCGACTCCGCCAAACTCTCCGAGCACGCGCTTGCCCATTGCTTCGACCGCAGCCGAGTCACCGATGTCGCACGCATGCACGAGCACCTTGCCCCCGTGCTCACCCGCGAGTCCCGCCGTCTCGAGAAGCACATTCTCCCGCCGACCAAGGAGCGCGACGCTCCAGCCCTGCGCCGCGAGCGCGACCGCCGTTGCCCTGCCCACGCCGCTGCCGGCGCCGGTGATGACTGCTGTTTTCATTCCCATACTTGTGCCCGCATCTACTCACATTGCGCCAGCGAGAAAAGTGTCTGCGGCGAGCCCCCGGTGTCCGCTGGGCGGTTGCGTGGTGCCTCCACCGGATGCGCGTGTGCGACGAGCCGTGCGTTCGCATCGAATGCGAGCGTGTGATCGTGCCAGAGAATCAGCGGAAGGTATCGGGCGGGCAGCGTGTCTCCCGCTCCGATCAGCCGCAGGTTCGCGTTGTAAACCGCGAAGCAGAGCACCCCGATGAACAGCGCCGCGAGCAGCGTTCTCACTCTCAGGATGAGCGGTTTTTTTGGACACTGGGAGTGGGAAGGATGGATGTGGCTTGGAGGCCGCGGCCAGTCGGAGGGGCGCTCATCGGGTTCGCTCCGGAGAATGGTCCGCTCCCCCGGGCGCGGCGCGGCGACTCTGCATGGCGCCATTCTCGACCGTGATGCGTGCTTTTGCACGTGCCCTCCCATGAATCCTGCGTAGTGTCGCCGCATTCAGCGGCACCTGTAGCTCAACCGGATAGAGCAGCGGTCTTCTAAACCGCAGGTTACGAGTTCGAGTCTCGTCGGGTGCGCCACCCTCCGGTCCGTTGAGTTCCCCCGCAAAGCGGAGTCTGCGCGCAGCTGCTTCGGCCGATCGTCACAACGCGCGTTCCGTTTTGATCCTCGATGGCCACGGTCTCCTCGTGCTGCGCCGCGCAACCGCGGGGAATGTTCGATGGTGCCCGGCTCGAAAGCGGACGGCGAGCCGGGGCTCAAACCTGCGTGCTCCCGCTGACGGGGCGGGCATGCACTTCGCGGTAGAACTCGATCAGTGATGCGGCGGCCTTCCCCCAGTCGAAATGTTCGCGTGAAAACGCGAGGGCGCCGCGGCTGAGGTGCTCGCGTTTGTCCGCATTGCGCAGGAGTTCGTCGATCCGATCCCCGATTTCCATCGCGTGGCCCTCGTGGAGAACGATCGCATCCTCCCCGTCGCACACGAACCTGCCGAGGTTTGTGTGCGGGAGCAGGACGGGGCGGCCTATGGAGAAAAATTCCGGCAGCTTGCTGGGGAAACGGTAGTCGTTGTAGTCGTCGGCGCAGCCCGGCTGGACGAGAAAGTCCGCCATGCCGAGCACGCGCGGGATTTCATCGTGGCGCTCCAAGTGCCCCAGTGCGAGGACCGCCTCGGACATCTCCGCGGGGCAGACTTTGAAGAGGGGGGTGTAGTCCGTGCCGGTGCGCACGAGGCGAACCGCATGGCCCATCCGGCGCAGGATGATCACCGCGAGATAAAGGGATGCGACCTCATTGCGGTTGGCAGCGGTCACGTTGCCGCAATAGGCGAGGATCGTCTCGTGATCCGCGATTCCCAGCCTGTGCCGTTCGTCGAGAAGGAGCGGCATCGCATGGAATATCTCGCCGTTGTGAGCGGGCCAGAACATCAGGCGGGGCTTTTCCGCGGGGATGAACTCCGCGAGCCGATCAATGAGGTGCGTCGCACCGTCCGCGTCTGCCAGGAACCTGCGGTAACGGTGTGGATGGGACAGGCTGTCCGGGATTCTCGTGTCGAGGACTTCGTCGGGCTCGGACAGCAGCTGCCCGACAGTCTGGCCGAGGAGGGATGCGGCGACGAAATCCTCGTTGTCCTCAAGATGGACGATCGTGCGGCAGGGGAGACTTGCCCGCAGGCGCGTCACGAACTTCCGCACCCGCTCCCTCGGAGTCCATGCGTGGACCGTGATGCCGTCCGGATCATTTCCAAACCGCTCCGTCCTTTCCAGCGCCTCAGCGTGGGTGCAGCACGAAAACCTCGGTTCGCCGGGCAGCAGCGCAGTCTCCTTTCCGTCGGGCACGCAGACATGCACGCAGTGCCCGAGTTCCACCATGCGGTTTGCGAGGCTGAAGATCTGGATGGAGCTGTTGCTGTTGAAATCGTGGTAGGCCGCAAAAAGAATCGTCACGCTGGGTTCCTCCTCAATGTGTAGTCATGCCGGTTGCGGGTGAAGTTCGTGCTGTAGAACGGATCCGCCGCGAGGTGTCCGCGCCAGCGGTCGATGAGGATTTCCCGGTCGAGATGATCGTAGCTCGAGCCGCGCGTGGCGCTCTCACGGTGCTCCAGCTCCACATTTGCGACGTGGAGGATCGATAGGCCGCTTTCGCGGATCCGGAGGCACAGGTCCACGTCCTGATAGATGGACGCGAAGCATTCACGCATCCCGCCGAGCGAACGATATGTCTCCGCGCGCAGCATCAGGCACGCACCGGTCACCGCGGACACCTCGCGGCTCGCGCTCAGGCTTCCGAAGTAGCCGTCCGCGTCGTTTGGAAAACCGCGCATGACGTGATCCGCCGTGCCGCGGAAACCGAGCACGACGCCCGCGTGCTGCACGGTGCCGTCGGGGAAAAGGAGCTTGCTCCCGACTGCGCCCACGCCGGGAAGGGCAAGGTGGGCTGCCATGATCCCCAGCCAATCGGGGGTGATCACGCGCGTGTCGTCGTTCAGGAAGAGCAGCAGCGCTCCAGACGCGAGCGATGCGGCGTGGTTGTTCACCTTGGAAAAATTGAAGGGGAATTCGTATTCGACGACGCGCACCCGCGGGATCTCGCGCGCCGCCGCAAGAGTCTCCTCCCGCGCCGCGCTGCAGCCGGCCCCCATTCCGACCATGAGGAGGATTTCGTAGTCGGAATGCGTTGTCTTCTCCACGATGCTTGCGAGGCATTCGATCAGCAGCGGCGAATCCGCGGTGGTCGGAATGACGATGCTCACGCGCTCGACCGGCTGCTCCGGCGCCGGCTCCAGCAGCACGCGGTGCGCATGGCGCGAATTGCTGACCGCCCGTGCAGCGACACCCCGGCGCCGCAGGTGTGCAGTGACCGCAGCGACCTGCAGTTCCTCGATGGATCCTTTGGCCGAGGGCGAAGACGCGATGCTCCCGGCGGTGGCACGCCAGTGGTAGAGAATTTTCGGGAGGTGGCGGATGCGGTCCGTCGCCTCGGAAATGCGGAGCATCAGATCATAGTCCTGCACCCGGTCAAAACGCGGATCGCAGCCGCCGACCTTCTCGAGGAGCGTGCGCCGGACCACGAGCAGGTGGCCGACATACATCACGCCGAGGAAGAATACCGGCGACCACGCGGGCTTGTGAAACGGCTCTCGGCAGCGGCCGTGTTCGTCGGTCTTGTCCTGGTCGGAATATGCCGCGTCCGTGTCCGGATGCCGGACAAGCAGCGCCGCGAACTCGCCGAGCGCGTCGGGCGTCAGCTCGTCGTCGTGATCGAGCAGCGCGACAAAATCCCCGGTGCAGAGCGCGAGCGCGTCGTTCGTCGCGGCGCTGATGCCGCGGTTCTCCGCGCGGACGGCAAGCTTGATGCGAGGTTCCGCGCCCGCCTGCGCTTCGAGCCACGCGCGCAGCGAGGGTTCGTTCGAACCGTCGTCCACGATGCACAGCTCCCACCGGGTGTATTCCTGCGCAGCGACCGAATGCACGGCGCGCGCGAGCAGGTGTGGCGGCGTGCGGTGGACGGGCATGACGATGGAGAGCTTCGGCAGCCGCTCATCGGGCAATGCAGCCAGAGTCTCCCGCCAGCCGATTTCGCGCGGCAACCGGTAAAACTGATCCCAGTCCACCGCGCGTGGAATCATGCCGCCATTCGCGTTGCAGGCGAATCCCGCATGGCGGTCGAGGTAATCCAGCAGCGGTTTGATCCCGGGGCTGTGCGCATTTCCGCCGCGCGGGGATCCGGAGCGGAACTCGAAGCGCGCGTTTGGCGCGCGTCCCTCGCTCCAGCCGTAGCTGATGAAGTGAACGAGTGGATTCGCCCCCTTCAGCGCGACATCGGGATACGCCTCCAAGTAGTATCGGAGGTCGAAGTGCGGCCCGGGACTGCGCCCCTCCCTCCATCCGAACTCCAGGAAATGCGCGAGCGGGTTTGCGCCGCTGGCGGCCACATCGGGGTTCTGCGCGAGATACCAGTTTGAGTCGAAAAACGGATTTGGATTCCGGCCCTCGCCAGCACCGCATCGCAGATAGTGCACCAGCGGATTTTCTCCAGCGGCGGCCACGTCGGGGTTTTCCTCGAGATACCAGGCGACGTCGAACAGCGGGGTGGGCGCCCGCCCTTCCTGCGCGCCGCTCAGGAGAAAATGGACGAGCGGATTTCTCCCGGCATTGGCGACATCGGGGTTGCGCTCGAGATACCAGCGCGTGTCGAAGAGCGCACAGGGGGCGAAGCCCCGGCTCGCGCCGCTGCGCAGATAGTGCAGCGCAGCGTCCGGTCTTCCATAGGCTGCATCCGGGTGCCGGGAAAAATACCAGCCGGAATCGATCAGGCCGGAGCGGGCGAGAAGCTCGCGATCACGCCGCAGACGGCGCAGCTGCGCGTTTCCGGCGAAGCGGACCCTGAGCCGCACAATCATCTCGCGGAATTCGGCGGCGCGCTTTCCAACGCTGCGAGCCAGTTTGCGTCCCAATGAACCGAGCCATCTGAGCGGCGTGGTGAGCCGCCAGAACCATGATGCCCGGATGCCATGGAGTTCCGCGCGCGCCGCGTCGAGCGCCCTGCGCAATGCGTCCGAATCGTTCTCGCGCCGCACGTTTTCGTTGCGGAGCGACTCCATCGCAGTGTCGCGCCGCGCGACCTCCGCCTGGAGCGAAGCAATCGCGGTCCCGCGCCTCACATTCTCGGCGCGAAGCGATGTGAGCGCTGCGTCGAGTTTCGCGTGGCGTTCGTTCGCCGCGGAAATCGCGGCTTCCAGCCCGGATATCTGATGTCTCAGAGCTTCGGCGTCGC
This sequence comes from Chthoniobacteraceae bacterium, assembly GCA_044221185.1. Lineage (GTDB taxonomy): Bacteria > Verrucomicrobiota > Verrucomicrobiia > Chthoniobacterales > Chthoniobacteraceae > SXWH01. The sequence goes on from JBGAPP010000004.1 coordinate 318,216, forward strand.
GGCGCAGGGGGGGGATCTCGGCCTCAGCGTGGTGCAGTCTGCGCAGCACTGGCGGCAGCGCGGTGGAGGGGCACAGTTCCACTTCGAGGGTGCATGTCTCGTCGGGCAAATCGATCAGCGGCAGATAGAGCTGCGGATCGTTGTCGGTGGCCAGGAGGACGAGGCCGTCATCGCGGAAATATGTCAGCGTGCCGACCGAGCAACCGATCTGCCGGAAGTCATCCGCGGATGAGGCATCGAAAATCGTTTCGCCGCTCGATTCCCGGATGATCCGGATGCGCCGCACCTCGACGAGCGCGGGCTGGTTCACCAAATCAACCCGCAGTCTCCGCGCGCGGTCGGTGTGCAGCCGCTCGATGTGATCGAATCTGACGCACTGCCACGAGTCCCGCACGAGCGGCCGGCGGGCGGAAAGTTCCTCGGTGTATCCCGCGCCGTGATCCGCGAAGATCTGCATCTCGCAAACCTCCGGCCAGTGCGGGTCGCCCGACGCGCGCCCCTTCAATTCGAAATGCCCCACCGGGATGGTGGGCAGCGGCGCATTGCTGCAGAGCGCCAGCAGGAAGACAGGGCTCCGAAGGCCGCTGGAGAAATCTGCCGACGCAAAATCCCCCGCGAAGGCGCCTTGCCTCTGCACCCCGATGCCGGGCTCGCCGAGCACGACGGAGGCACGCACGGTGCGCTGCCCCAGCATCTGCACGTTCGAGAAATGCCGGCGCAGCAGCACTTCAAACTCGGCGGGGGAAAGCTCGCGCTGGTGGAACGGGTTCGGGGAGGCCAGCGTCGCGTTGTAGTTTTCCCGATGTGGAGTGGAAATGAGGAGGCATCCATCCTTGCGGAGCACGCGCGCGACCTCGGCGAGAAAGCGCTCGTGCTCGCCGATGTGCTCGATGGTTTCAAAACTCACAACCATGTCCACGCTCGCGTCCGGAAGCGGGATTGCCGTGCAGCAGCCTTCGAGGAACTCCAGGTTCGCGCGGACATACCGCGCCCGCGCATCCCGCACAGCCTCCGGCGAGATGTCCACGCCGATTACCGAGCGGGCCTTCGCGGCGAGCAGATGGCTCCCGTAGCCTTCGCCGGAGGCGATGTCGAGCACGTCGCGCCCCCCGGCGAGATCCGCCGCGATTGCGTAGCGGTGCAGATGCTCGAGCACGATGGTCCCTCGCATCGAGGGGAGCATCCGTTCACCGGTGGCGGGAAGATCCGTCTGGCCCATCATCTAAAATGCGCCGATCCGCTCGTATCCGAACAGCTCGAAGTCGGTCGCGAACAGCCGGTTGATTTTCGCAATGGAGCGCGGGGCCATGCGATCCACGTAGCGGTAGCCGTGGAGATTCGTGGCTGCGCCGCCCTCCAGCTCGACGACATTCGCGTTCACCGCGGGGACCGGCCCGATTCCGGAACGTTCGAGGAATCTGCCAAAGTCTTCCTCGAAATTCTCCACGCGCCCGATGAAATCCACGGCCTGCCGGCCGGCGAGGTGCGTCCAATAGTGGGAAGGGTGGAGGGGGAAGCTCGTGTTCCGCCCCGCCTCATGCACCTGCTCGTCGCCGACGAGGTCGAGCCATTCATCAAACTGGAACGATGCGCGGCAGAGCTGCGAAAAATTCTCCGCGAGCTGCGCCGTCACGAGCGCGCGGATCCACGGCTCGGGATACGCGGCGCCCGGCTGGTCGCGGATGTCGGCCTGAAGCTGGCGGAACCCGGAATAGACCCGGTCATAGGGATTGCGGACGAACGACGCCGCGAAATATCCGAGCCGGCTCTCGGGGAGCGCCGCAAAATCGGCGCACGTGAGGTGCTGGTGCACCACGCGGTTCAAGTGCGGGTTGAAGTGGAAGAACTTAGGGTGCGGGCTTTCGTCGAATCGATCCAGGCGCGCGTTCATGGACGAACTCGCCGTCTTCCATGGCTTGAACATTACAAAGCGTTTCGCGTGCGAAATGATCATCTTGCTCCCGTTGGATTCCCGTAAAAGGCAACCCTCCGCAAGCGTCATTGCTCTCAACGACGCCGCGGAGGGTGAAAGACGGGAGCCGCGCGATGGGGCGGCCCTGCGCCCGTTACTGCTGGCCAGCCGACTGCAGCACGCCGCTGACATCAGTCGTGTTGTCGCGGATGCGGTTGTTTCCGGCGGAAAACGCATTGCCGCTCGAGACGAAGACTCCCCTGATGTTGTTGAAGATCGTGCAGTCGCTGATGCGCACGACCGCACCCGCGCCGGCGACAGCCACTCCGCCGCCGCTGCCGGTGACGTCGTTGATGGCGCAGCGGCTGACGCTGACTTTCGTGGCGCCCACCCCGGCAAACGACAGCACGCCGTTGTTGACGTTGCTGGCGACCACGCAGTCGTCCACGATCGCCCGCGTTCCATCCTCCGCGCGGAAACCATACTGGCTGCTGTTCAGGCTGCATTTGCCGATGTTGACCACCGCTCCGCCCGATCCGGGCTTGGAAAGAACGGCCCCGCCCGGCGTGCAATTGCGGATGATGCAGTTCTTGATGTTCACCCGCACCGGGTTCGCGTTCCCGGTCGTGTCAATGCTGACGCCGGCGACGGTGAACCCGTAGATGACGCAGTTCTCGATGTTCACCTCGGCCGCCTGCAGGATCCGGATGCCACTGAGGCCGGAGGCAAAGCCATTGATGTCGAGATGCCGGATATTCACCACATCGGCGGCCCCTGCATTGATGATGATGGCATTGGTGCCGGCAGCCGTAATTCCCGCGGTGGGCCCGCCGCTTCCGTCGATGGTGATGGCTTTTGTGATGGTCACGGCACCGTAGCCGCCGGGATCGATCACGTTGATCTCGCCACCAGCGGCGGTCTTGCTGATCGCCCCGGCGAATGTCTTGCCCGGCGCCGTGCGCGAGCAGGGATTGGCGTCGTCACCCACGCCGGAGACCCAAGTCCGGGTGGCCTGAGCAAACGCCATCGGGCTGAAGGCGCATGCGATGAGAGTGAGGAGGGTTGTTCTGATGATTTGAGGTAGTGTTTTCATAGCTGTGCCCGGAATAGCGCTTCCGCGGGAGTGGGCAATCTCGAATTCGGAAGAGTCTCGCGCCCGTTAGGAGGAAGATCGCGCGACGAGGCGTTCCGGAATGGTGGTCAGAGGCTGAGGATGCCGCGCCGGTCGAAGCGGCGGACGACTGCGGCGACGGCGAGCGAGGCGGCGGCGGTGAGGATGGTCATCGCGGCGATGAGCGGCCAGCCGGTGAGGTGGAGCTTCACGAGAATGATGCTGAGCGCGGGCATTAGGAGCGGTGCGTGCCACACGTAGATCGCGCCGGATCGCTTTCCCAGCCACGCGAACGGCGCGAGGATGCCGGCGGGCACGACGGAGAAGAGGAGGGCGAGGGCCGGGGGAATGGCGGCGTGGATCGCCGGCACGCGATGCATCGCGACGGCGGCGACGGCGATGAGGAAGACGGCCGCGCCGGCGCTGGTGATGGCGCGCGGTGATTTGCCGGCCTGCGCAAAGCCGATGCCCGCGAGGTAGAGCGCGCCGTAAAGCGGAAGCTGCGTGAGCACCTCGCCGTGCGGCTTGTCCAGCGGGAGGAACCAGTAAGCCTGGAGCAGCAGCGCGGCGAGGAGCCGCGGGGCGAATCCATTCGCAAGGAGCCGCATCCGCAGCAGCGCGTGTGCGACCACTGCGATGGCGAAGAGATGCGCGAGGAAGTAAAACTGCGGCGCTGCTGGGACGAGGAGGAAGTCGAGGATGGCCGACGGCGTCGTGGGCGCGGGCGCGGCGTCACTGGCGAGGAAGCCGCCGGCCTTGGCGGCGAGGAGCAGCAGCTTGTTCAGCCAGGTGAATGCGGCGCACGGGATGAGGAGGCGGACGGCGCGGCGCGTGGCGAAGTCCCGGATGCCGCGCGCGGTGTCGTTCAGCCCGTGGAGGAGGCCGGACGCGAAGAAGAACGCGAGCACGCACCACGCGAACCCATCCTGCAGGAGCCGGATGTGGCCGAGCGTCGCAGCGTCGAACCGCGCGCTGAACGCCATGTGGACGAAGAGCACGCCGAGAATGGCAAGGCCCTTCAGGGCATCGATGCCCGGGATGCGCGCGCGGGAATTCAACGCGGTCGTGCGGGCTCCTCCCACAGCGATGTGCCGGGGCGGTGCTCGGGTGGCGGCTGCGGATCGCGATTCTGCGTGAGGCGCGTGGCGACCCACAGCACGGCGATCGTCCCGAACAGGAGCCCGAGAATCGCGAGGGCGGCTTTCACCGCATCCATCGTCTTGATGTGGGAACGTCGGCGGCGATCCATCGTCAGCGGGGGAGGGGGAGCCACGCGAGCGCGCGGGCGATCTGCGCATCCCAGTAGTCCCAGTCGTGCGCGCCGCGGCCCTCCTCGTGGTGGTGCGCCCAGCGGAGGATGCCGAGGTGGCGGTGAAAGGCGCGCGTCTCGCCGAGCATGTCGTCTTCCGTGCCGCAGCTCAGCCACAGCGCGGGCTTCGGTCCGCGGCGCTTTGCCGCCAGCGCGGCGAGGTGAAAGAGATCGCTGGGCGTGCCCTCCGCACTGACATTGCGGCCGGCCACCGACTCCCACTCGGCGAGGCTGATCCGCGAATCCGGCTTCCGCGCCTCGCGCACGCGCCGCGCGTAGTCGAGCGCGCCGCTGAAGCTCGCCGCCGCCGCAAACCGCTCCGGATGCGCGAGCGCGAGACGCATCGCACCGTAGCCGCCCATCGAGAGCCCGGCGGCGAAGTTGTCCTCCCGCTTTTCCGAGAGCGGAAAAAAGCTCCGCATGATGGCGGGCAGCTCCTCGCTGAGGAACGTCCAGTATTTCGCACCGCCCGCAGTGTCCTGGTAAAAGCTGCGCCCGGCGGCGGGCATCACGACCGCGAGGTTCCGCGCCGCGGCATAGCGCTCGATGCCCGTGCGGCGCATCCACATCGTGTGGTCGTCGCTCAGCCCGTGGAGGAGAAAGAGCACCGGATGCCGCTTCCGTTTCGTCTGGGGGACGAGCACGTGCGCGGACACCGAAAGCGCGAGCGTCTCACTGAAGAAGTGGCAGTCGAAGAACGCCATCGTGCTCAGCCGCGGGAGGATTTCGAATATCCGAAGAAGCCGCGCTTCTTGATGAGGTCGCACACCTCCGCTGGCACCATCGTCTCCCATTTTGCATCCTGCGCCGCGATGCGCTTCAGCACGTCGCGGCTGAAGATGGACAGATACTCCGAGTTGAAATTGTCCAGCGCGACGAAGCTGCCGCGGTGATGCAGGTAGCTGTAGAGCGGCTGCAGCTCGGGAGCCACCGTCGCGGTGTCCACGGTCGCGATCGTGCCGGTGAGCGGATCCTGCAGCGGGTAGATGTAGAGCTTCAGATCATTTTTGAAGAGCCGCCCGAAGCTCTCCAGGATGCCGCCGGGGAGCTGCGTGTAATACTTCTCATTGAACAGCTCATGCAGCGTCGGCACGCCCAGCACGAGGCCGATGCGCTCCTTCGTGATGCGGCTGAGGTAGGCGCCCAGCTTGAAGAACTCGCTGTAATCGCTCACCAGCACCGTCATCCCGCAGGCGCAGAGCACATCCGCGCGCGCGAGGAAATCGCGGCGATCCATCGCGCCCGTCTGCAGCAGGTTCGTCATCGTCAGCTCCATCACCTGCACGATCTCCTTTCCCGCGAGCGACGGCTCCGCGGAGAATTTCTCATAGGCGCACCGCATCATGTCCAGGTTCACATGCGTGATGGGCCGGAAGCTGCCGCGCTCCACCAGCACCGCCTTCTTGTAAAACACCTCCGCCGGCTGGAGCACCTCGCACTTCGGGCCGAACATCGCCGCGCCGCTCAGCCCGAGCTGCACTAGCTTCAGCGCCATCAGCCGGTTGTCCACCGTGCGGAACTCGATCCCGCTGAACTCGATCATGTCGATCTCGATGCGCCCCGTGTGCAGATCGTCGAGCAGGTTCTCCACCAGCTTCTCCGGCTCATGGTGGAGGAAGAAGCACCCGTAGCAGAGGTTCACGCCCACGATGCCCAGCGCCTCCTGCTGCGCCTGCACGTCGGTGTCCAGCATCCGCACGTGGATGATCACCTGGCTGGCCTCGTCGCGCGGATGGCTCTGGAACTTCACCCCGAGCCAGCCGTGGCACTCATTCGTCCCCTTGAAGTTGCGCGTCGCGACGGTGTTTGCGAACGAGAAGAACGACGTGCTGTCGCCACGCAGCTCCGAGAGCCGCTCGATGTTCAGCGCAAACTCGTGGTTCAGCATCGCCTGCAGCCGCGGCCTCGACACATAGCGCTCCGCGGGGCCGTAAATGGCATCGCTCACCGCCATGTCGTAGGCGCTCATGCTCTTCGCCACCGTCCCGCTCGCGCCACCCACGCGGAAGAACCACCGCACCACCTCCTGCCCCGCGCCGATCTCCGCGAACGACCCATACCAGCGCTTGTCCAGGTTGATGTTCAGCGCCTTCTGGTGCGTGTTCAAAATTTCATCCGCCATGCGCGGAGGTTTCAAAATGCGCGGCGGCTTGTCGAGCGCGATGGATTCCCCGCCGCGCCGTCACTCGGTGCTCACCAGCCCGAGGCGGATCGCCTCCCGCGTGAGCCCGGAGAGTTCGTGGACATCCAGCTTCCGCATCGCGTTTTCGCGGCGGTGCTCGATGGTCTTCTCGCTCACGCCGAGGAGGTCCGCCGCCTTCTTGTTCGTGTGGCCCGTGGTGATCAGGCGCACCAGCTCCGTCTCCTTGTCCGTGAGCCCGTGCTCCATGTCGCCCGTCTTCACCATGCGGTGGAGGCGCCCGATCCGCGGCGAGAGAAACGTCCCGCCCCGCAGCGCCTCCCGCACTCCGGTGCGCAGGTCGTCCAGATCATCGGTCTTGTGGATCATCGCCGCGGGCTTTGCCTCCAGCGCCGCCGCGAGGAAGCGGTCATCCTCGCAGTCCGTGAAGATCACCACCGGCACGGGCGGCTTCTCCTCGCGCAGGCGCATCGCCAGCACCACCGCATCCACCACGGGCAGCCGAAGGTCCGCCACCAGCACCTGCGGCTTCAGCCTGCGGCAGAGCTTCAGCGCGCTCTCGCCATCGGCGGCCTGGGCCACGATGTCATACTTCTCCATCCGGAGTGTCAGGGCCAGCATCTGGCGGATGCTCGTGTCATCATCGGCAAGAATGATCGTCGGCTGTTTCATGAGGGCATGGGGGTTCGGCTTCCAATGTCTTTCAGCGCCGCCTAGCCGGGATCTGCCAATCCCTCCGCGACCCGCACATTGAGGCACCGCCCGCCGCGCGCTCCAAGAAAAAAGATCATTCCATGCACAGGGGTCTTTCCCCCTATGCCAGAGGGGACATCACCTCCCACGGCTCCGGTGAACGCTCCTCCATCCTGTGCGTGGATGCCCCCATGCCGATCGCGGAAAAACCCCGCCCAAATGGGGGCGACACCCACTGGCGCGAACGCGCGTGCGGCTGCTTCCATGCGTGCGTGATTCGCCATCTCCCTCCGCGCCATTGCAGCGACCGTCCGCCCCACACGGCGGCACCTGCGCGCGGCCACGCTCCGCATCGGATGACCACCCGTGGTGCCACGCCTCATCCGCGCCCACGCAGGTTTCATCCGGCGTTGTGCGGATACGTCCCAAATCCACCCGGACCCGGCACGCATCCGCACGGATGCGCCGCGCGTCTGCGCGGATGCGTCCCTCGTCTTCGCGGATGCGCCGCAAATCTCCGCGGACTTCCCTCCAGTCCGCGCGGATGCGCCCCATATCCGCGCGGATGCGAGGGGAATCTTTGCGGATTCGAGGCAAATCCGCGCGCTCTCAGGGCCGGTTGGCGCCATTTCGACGAGCAAAATGCGCTCTTTTACAAAAGCGCCCCCTTTCACCGCGCTCCACCGCCCGCCCGGCGCCATCCCCATGCCTCCCGCTGATGAAACCCGTGCGCTGGGGGGAATTCACATGGGACGACCCGAACATCCGCTGGGGGAATCCCAGCTACCGCCTCGAGCCCGGTGACCCCGGCTACGTCCCGCCCTTCATCATCCGCAAAAAAACCAAGCACCCCATGAAAAGACAACCCTACATGCCCAACGACGACGCCGACATCCTCGCGATGCTCGTCGCACTCGACACCAACCTGCCCGGCGCACTCGCCACCAAATACGACGTCGATGCCGCCCAGCTCCTCCGGCTGCGGCACGGACGCCACGCCTTCGGCTGGTTCCTCGACGCCATGCCCATCGCCCGCCAGTGGAGCCAGAGCCTCACCGAAGCCCACGACGGCATGACCACCGCCGAGCCCGCCGCGCCCGCACCGCTCCCCGGCCTGCCCGTGCTCCCGCCCGTCCCCACCTTTGACACCCCGCCCGTCACGGCCCTCGTGGAGCCCGGCTTCTTCGACTTCCTCGGCCGGCTCGTCCAGCAGATCAAAAACCACGACGCCTTCGAGGACGCCGACGGCATCCTCCTCAAAATCCTCGGCGCCGAAGTCCCCGCACCCGACCCGCAGATCATCCCCGAGATCAAAGTGAAGCTCGGCGCCGGCGGCTGCCCCGTCATCAGCGTGAAGAAGACCCCCTTTGAAGGCTACACCGTCTGGGCCGGCAAAGGCGCCGAGGCGCTCGCCAAAGTCGGATTCTCCACCACCCGCGACTACGAAATCGAACTCCCCATGCCCGCCCCCGGCCAGGCCGAAGTGTGGCGCGTCCAAGTCCAATACCACTACAAAGGCGAACCCTTCGGCCAGAAAAGCCAGGTGACGGAGATCTCCGTGCGGGGCTAGGCTCGCCGGGGAGAAAAAGATTTTGACTGGAAAAGCCGCGGCCGCCCTCGCTATTTCCCCTTTGTGACGGGCTTGAACAAGGGACAACTGCAATCAGTCTGCTCCTCGTTCCTTCTGCTCGTTCCGCTCCCGGTCCCCTGTCTGTCCTCCAATTTCCTCCCACGATTGATCGCGCCCGCTTTGCCATTCAAACCAAGACCGGATCACCAATCATGAATACCCAAAAGAACCCACCACCCCATACCCCGCGGAATGAGCGGACGCGCGCCGCATTCATCGCTCCGCTGAGATCCGCGCTTCTGCTGTGTGCGGCACTTGCAGGATGCGCGGCCCCTCAGCCGCAGGCCACCGCACCGCGGGAGCCGAGGATGATGACCATCGAGAACAATGCGCCGCTTCCGAAGGGCGTGGACTTCGATGGTTACATTTCCAGCCAGAACCGCCTCAGCGCGGAGATTCGTGCCAAGGCGCTGAAGCCGGAGCTGACGCCGGAACAGCAGGGCGCGGAGATGGTGCGGCTGGCAAAGCAGGCGGTGGCCAGCGGGCGGATTCGCAAGGGGGTGATATGCATCGTGCATGGCGCGAATGGCCAGGTGCTATGGACGAACGGCCCGCAGGCCGGCGCCGCGCAGCCGGCGCGCGGTGGCCGCGCGGAATTTGAGCAGGAACTGCAACGGCGGATGAAAACACCGGGTTCTCCGATGACGGAGATGACGATCCAATACCCGGATGGCACGAAGAAGACCTTCCGCCGCTGAAAGCAGCCAGCGCCACATTCCCGCACAAGCTATGAACATCGGGAGCGCGTTCGCATCCTAGCAGCGCTTCGCGATGGCTGCGGAGTCGCCGCGGTTGCCGGGCGTGCGGGGGATGAAGCCGGCCATGTGCATCATTTTCCGGCCTTCGTGACGCGCGTCCCTGCCGGGGTGCCTACCGGTATAATTGGCGAGCCGCCTCGCGGAGGAATTTGTTTTCCTCAGACGTAGCCTGCCTTTTTTTGCCCTTGGAATCGGTGATCACAAATGTCGCCTGCGAGAAGCGCTGCGAAGGCTGGGAACCCGCATGCGGAGACGACGCGCCTGTGTGCGATGGGGGCGGCACATTAGGAGACCGGGGTGTGGGCTTGGATGTGCCGCATCCGGTGAAAGCGAGCGCGGCCAATATGCTGCATAAGGCAATTTTCATCGGCGCCGTGCATAGGGGTGCGGCCCGGGGGATTCAAGTGGATCTTCCCAGCATAGCGAGCAAAGGAGACTAATCGGCAGTCCGCAATGCGGAAGGGGAGCCAGCGGCAAGGTCAGTTTCTCGAAAACCGCGCGGCGGGTGTGGCTCATCTCGGGACCTCTGCTGCCTGTGAAGTTCCATTCAATGGCATGGGATCGCCGTGCGCAGCAGTGAGGCGTCCGGTGCCGCCGGCGTGAGCGTGCGTTCCTTCGCGCAGGCGGGCAGGAGGAAGAATGCTCCGCGCTCGAAGCGTTCGCCGGCGCATTCCACGGCGCCGCTGAGCACGGTGAAGAGGACGCCGTTCCGGCTGGTGTCGGCGCGCGGGGTGTCGAGGCGCCAGTGCTCGACGCAGAATTCCGCGCAGGAGACGACGCCCTCGCCGCCGCGGGGCTGGAGCGCGGGTGCGTGGTCGGCGAAGTCGATGGAGGCGAGGGATTCGGCGAGGAAGTTGCTTGCGGGACTTTGCCTGCGTCGCACCGGAAACCCATCGCTGAAGCGCTGAGCTATTCTCAAGATGCTTTGTCAACAAATCGGACAGGCATGGGACCAACGCGATACGGACGGCGCGCGTCCTTTCGTCGGGACGGGTGGTCTGAGCGCGCCGGGGGATGTCGGCGAATCAACTTTCCCCCGTGGCACTCACCGCCAAAACCATGGTTGTCCCTGCTGATGTCGCGGCCAAACAGTCTGGTCCGTGTTTCGTTGTTCGAATCCTGGCAGCAGTCTGAGCCTGTGTCCGAAAGCGCGCACGCCGCAGCAAATCACCCGGCTGTGCCTGCGGGGTGATGCCGGGATCCTCACACGGAATCCGCCTGCGTGCGTGGGCGACGGCGGAAGATGGCGGCCCCGATGCACGCAATGCCGAACAGCGCCGATCCGGGCTCGGGGACGGCCGCGATGCTGTCGATGGCGATGGCGTCCATGCCGCGTTCAGTCTGGCCGAGGTAGGAAACGCCGCCGGTGGAGACGTCAATGGTCGCCAGCCACGAGGGCGCGCCACCGCCGCTGGTGTCCACGACCGAGGCGTAGAGGGAGTTGGTGGAGAGGTCGTAGTCCATGGCATTGGAGCGGGCGAGGCCGTTGGCCAGCGGCGCCCAGTTCATGAGCGGGCCGTTGGTGGCGGCGCCGGTGGTCTGGTTGATCGTCTCCACACGGTTGCCGTTGATGTAGTAGAGGGTGCCGGAGTTGGAAAATGCGAGGCTGTTTCCCTGGAAGTTGGCGCCCGTGGCGCCGACGAGCGTTGCGGCACCCGAGGTGGTGTTGATGGTGTAGATGTTCCCGGCCGCGTTGGCGAAGAGCGTGTGGTCGGCGCGGAAGGAGATGTCGGTCACGTTCCCTCCGATCCCGAGTGTGCCGATCTGCGTGCCCGCGCCGGTCGCGGTGTTGATGGAGAGGAGGACGTTCGCGCTGTCGCTTGTCCGCTTTCCGACCCCGTAGAGGACGCCGGAGTCAAAGTCCATGCCGCTGACCATGTAGAAGCCGATGTTGCCGACGAGCGTGGATGCGCCGTTGGTCGAATTGATCGTGTAGAGATTCGACGAGTCAAAGTTCCCGACGTAGGCGGAGCCGTAGATGAGGCCCGCGCGTGCCGGTGCCGCGAGTGTGCCGAACAGGAGCACGGCGGCGGCAAGTAGCGGCCTGCAGAAGGCGCGCGATAAATGCGTGGCGAGGGATCGTGGGTTTGCTTTCATGGTTTGGGGTCGTGCCGCGGACGTGCTGCTGTGCGGGATACCAAGAAGTTTGCAGGCTGCTTCCGCGGGCTGGTGGTGGAGATTGGGCACGGAGGCTGAGGCCGCCGATTCCGATGGCAAGCCCTATATGTCACGCTTTCCGCCACACGCTGCCGCGGGCACGACGCTGCGTGGCGGGGAGAACGAACGACATCCAGATTTTCCCATTCACCTGCCTCGTCGTGGTGACAATCGGAACGTGTTCACAGAAACGCCGGCTCTGGTGAGAACTCGTGAAGAGCGACTCCGTCAGTGACGCGGGATTGTCCAAGTGAGCGCCAGCGTGCGGTGGCCGCGGGCTGTGAAGAGCCGACTCGCGGCTTGCCTCGCCGGGTGAGCATGCGGAGAGTGCGCGCACTTTCCCGCCGACCATGCCGCTGCTCGACATCCGCAACCTCGCGATCCATTTCCACACCGAGGGCGGAGTCGTCGAGGCGGTGAAGGGGATCAGCCTCACGCTGGAGAAGGGAGAGACGCTCGCAATCATCGGCGAGAGCGGCAGCGGGAAAAGCGTCACCGGCCTCGCGCTCACGCGGCTGCTGCCGGAGCCGCCGGCGAAATTTGCCAGCGGGGAGATTCTCTTCGAGGGGCGCGATGTGCTGAAGATGAAGCCCGACGAGCTGCGCCGGCTGCGCGGCGGGCGCATCGCGTATGTGTTCCAGGAGCCGGGCACGTCGCTGAATCCCGTCTTCACCATCCGCAGCCAGATCGCCGAGGCCATCCGCCTTCACCGGCCGGAGGTGAGGGACGTGGACGCGGAGATCATCCGCAACCTCGACCTTGTCGGCATCAAGGATCCCGCGAAGCGCCTGCATGACTACCCGCACCAGCTCAGCGGCGGCATGCAGCAGCGCGTGATGATCGCCATGGCGCTCTCCTGCCACCCGGACCTCCTCGTCGCCGACGAGCCCACGACGGCGCTCGACGTCACCATCCAGGCGCAGATCATGGATCAGTTCCGTGAGCTTCGGCGCTCGCTGCACATGGCGGTGATCCTCATCACGCACAACTTCGGCATCATCTCCGGCTTCGCCGACAAGGTCGCCGTGATGTTCCGCGGCAAAATCGTCGAGGCCGGCGAGACCGCGCAGATCCTCCGCGAGCCGCAGCATCCCTACACAAAGGCGCTCATCGAGTGCATCCCGCGCCTCGGTTCCCGGCAGAAGCGCCTCGTCACCATCGACCACGCCGCGCTCGACGCCCTGGCGTAGCGTGCGTGATGATCTCCGTGAGGGCTCACGGAGAAGCGCGGCAGATTCGAGAATTGCGCTCGCGCAAACCGGCCCGCGGAGGCATCAAGCGCGCATGCGCCCTCCGTCCTCATTCTCCCGCCTGCTCCGCTCTTCCCGCGCGTTCGTCCCGCTCATCGTCGCGCTCGGTGCGGCGACCGCCGCCGATGCGCCGAAGGCCGCTGCGAAGCCGGACCTCCTCGCCATCGTCCGCGGCTATGCCGACGCGATGATCGACCGCAGCCGCGCAAACCTCCCCGACCCAAAGACACCGCTCTTCCCCATCGCCCTCACACGCGACACCTACGAGATTCCGAAGGGCAAAGTCGGCAACCTCGTCACCGCGCGCGTCCCGCAGGAGTTCAAGAACACCGCGAACATCCACCACGATCTGAACCTCTACCAGGTCCTCCACGCCCTCGGCAAAATCACCGGCGACGCGAAGTATGCCGCCGAGGCCGACCGCGTCATCGGCTACTTCCTGAAAAACTGCCAGGAGCCCAAATACGGCTTCTACTGCTGGGGCGAGCACCTCGGCTGGGATCTCCTCGCACACGCGCCGGGCGGTTTCCCCGCGGCCGATCAGAAGGGCGCGATGATCCACGAGTTCTACCGCCCGTGGATCTATTGGGAGAAGTCCTTCGACATCGCACCGGACGCCTGCCTCCGCTTCGCGCAGGCCCTCTGGCGGCACCAGATCAACCACGACGGCCCCATCTCGTTTTCCCGCCACGCGATGATCGCCAGCACCACGCCGAGCCGCCGCGGCATGGACTTCCCGCGCCACGGCGGATTCTACATCGCCACATGGGCCGCCGCCTACCGCCGCACGCAGGATCCCGAGATGCTCGCCGCGGTGGATCAAATGACCGCCGCCTTCGAGGTGCGGCGCAACCCGAAGACCGGTGCGATTCCCCACGGCACCGGCGACTTTGCCTTTAACAAGGACGGCAAGTCCGTCGCCTATGTTTACACGCAGAGCCCCGTCGGCCTCGCCATCGAGCTGCACGACGCTGCGCCCGCCATGCCCGGTCCGCTCCGCGAACGCATGCTCGCCCTCGCGCGCGGCATCGACGCCACGTTCCTCGCCACGCCGCACGACCCCGGCCCCGGCGGCAGGGGCTTCGTCCTCTTCTGCGACCCGGACACGCTCCAGCCCTCCGAGTATTGGCAGAAGAAAGAGGATCTCGAAGTGGGTGCGCCGCCGCGCCGCATTCCATTCACCGGCGGCTGGCGCTCCGCCTACACAGGCCAGCATCCGCACACGTGGGTCACCCCCGCGCTCATCGCCCGCCACCGCCAGACGGGCGACGAGGGCTACCGGAAACTTCTCGTGGCGTGCGCCGACAACTACCTCGCCGCCGACCCCGATGAGGGCATCAAGTCCCCGGAGAAAAGCGGTCGCGCTCCGGATGTCGAGGCGGGCTCCATCGGCAACGTCATCGTCCTGCTGAACGAAGTCTTCAAGATCACGCGCGACGACAGATACCTCGTCCGCGCCGCAGAGTATTGCGAGTGGGCCGCGCGGAAATTCTGGCCCGACCAGCATCCGCTCCCGCGCGCGTCCGTCCGCGAAAACATCTACTCCGCCGCCTCGCGCTGCGACACGCTCGCCCTCGCCATGCTCCAGACCGGGCTGCTCCGCACTGAGCCCGCGAAGGAAAAGGAACTCGCCCTCCTCGCCACCGACCGCTGAGGTGGGGGGCGGAAATTTTCCAAGCCCCCCCGCTTTTACCACACTGCGAGACTAGGCGTTTCATCGCCGGGCCGGCAGCCGCCTGCGCTCCCGCCAGCCAATGAGGGCGCACAGCGCGGCCGCGCCGATGAGCGCGGTGGATGCGGGCTCGGGGACGGGGACAATCTCGTAGTTCCCGGCGTCGAACTGGATCGCGGCGTAGCCGGGCGATCCGTCGAAACTGACGTCGGACTGCGTGAAGACGGAGGTGAAGTCGGACGCGGTGCCGGAGAAAATGAGGCGGTCGTCGCCGTCATTCCCGCTGCCGTCGAAGTTGAGGATCGAGAGCACCGCGCCGCCGGTGTGCATGCCGACGCCGTGGAAGTGCAGCACGCTCCCGGCGCCGGAGCCGAAATCGAGGACGGAATGTGCGGTGAGCGAGAGAAGGCCGAGGCCGGCGGTGGCGGCGGTGCCCTCGCTGTTGCCGCCGGTGGCGAGCGTGCCGCCATCGAGCCCGACGGCAGCGGTGCTGTTGATGCGGTTCGAGCCGCCGAGCAGCAGTGTGCCGCCGTGGATATCCACGTTGCCCGTGCCGCTGAGCGTGCCGGTGACGATGAGCGTTCCCGCGCTGACGGTGGTCGGCCCGGTGTAAGTGCTGCTGCCGGAGAGTTCCCATGTGCCCGAGTCCTGCTTGGTCACGCCGACGGCGTTCGTGCCCGCGGTGCCCGCACCGGTGTTGTTCACGATGGCGCCCCGGACGGCATTCGCACCGGTGCTGCCGCCGCCGAGCGTGAGCGTGCGCGCGGCGGCCGGGCCGGTGGCACCGACGCTCGCGGCGGAGTTGAATGCCGCCGCGCTGAACGTGAGGGAGCCCGTGCCATTGCTGAAGATGCCCGCGCCGCCGCCGGACGCCGCGCCGGTGCCGGAGCCGATCTGCACGCGGCGGTCCGTGCTGTCGCCGCCGCCGGTGTAGCTGAGCGCGCCGGTGTTCGCGCCGTTGCCAAAGCGGATGATGCCGGAAGCTGCGTCCTTGTCCGCGGTGCCGAGGGAGCCGGCGATGCCGATGTTGCCGAGACTCGTGACCTCGGTCGTGCCGTTGTTCAGCGCGGCCTGTCCGGTGAACGTGTTCGCGCCGGTGAGCCGCAGCGTGCCGCCGTTGCCTTTCGTGAGCCCGAATCCGCCGCTGACGATGCCGGAGATGAGCACCTCGACGGCGGTGGCCGGGCTGTCGTTCACCGTGATGGTGCGGTCCGCCGTGAGCACGAGGTCCGCCGACACGATTGCCTGTCCGTTTTCAAATCCGGCGGAGCCCGCGCTGTAGGTCACGCTGCCGCCGGGCGTGAAGCTGCCGCCCGCGACACCGGTGACGAGGTTCGCCGTCTGCCCGCCGAGCGCCGTCGCCGCCGCGCCGAGCGTGAGCGCGCCGAGCGTGCCCGCGGCGGTGCCGCCGACATCCACGGTGCCGGCATTGATGGTGAGGCCGGAGGAGCTTGAAATCGCGGCGCTGCTGCCGAGGCGCAGCGTGCCACCGCTCACGATCGTCGCGCCGGTGTAGCTGTTTGCCGCAGCGAGCGTGAGCGTGCCGGCGCCGGAATAGACGAGGCCGTTGCTGAAAGTGTTGCCGTTCGCGACTGCGCCGGTGATTTCGACATTCCCCGAGCCGGTGATGGTGCGGTTCCGCGCGGCGGTGTCTGCGTTGATGTTGAGCTGGAATCCGCCGAGGACGAGCTTCGCGCCGGTGCCGGCACCCTGGTTCACGGTGAGCGTGCGGCTGCCGTTGACGGAATTCCACTGCACCTCGCCGAATGCGAGCGTGCGGCTGCCATTAAGCGTGATGTCGCGGTTCGCATTGCCGATGGTGACGACGCCGGTGCCGAGGCTGAGGTCGTTCGTGCCGCCAAAGGCGAGGCTGCCGTTCAGAGCGACGGGATTGTTCGTCGCGAGGGTGATTGCGGCGCCGCTGGTGTTGTCGAGCGCGCCGCCGGTGATCGTGAGCGTGCCGGTGCCGATGGCGGAGGCGGCGGGGCCGCCCGCGTTGTTCAGCGCGAGCGTGCCGGCGCCGAGCGTGGTGATGCCGGAATACGTGTTCGCCGCGGAGAGAGTCCACGCGCCCGCGTCGGCCTTCGTCAGCCCGAGAGTGCCGCTGCCATTTCCGAGCACGCCCTGGACTTCGTTGGCGCCCCCGTTGCTGCCGCCGAGCGTGAGCGTCTTCGTGCCGGTGCCCGCGTTCGTGAAGGCGCCGGTGAGGATGAGCGCGCCGGTGCCGCTGCTCTGGATTGTCGCGCCGCCGTTTGTCGTCGCCGCGAGGTTGATCGTGCGGTTCGTCGTGGCACCGGTGCCGGTGTAGATCAGAGCGCCGGCGACATTCGTGCCGCTGCCGATGTTGATCAGGCTGCCCGCGCCCGCGGCGCTGTTCACGCCGGAGTCCGCGATGGAACTGATCGAGAGCGTGCCCTGCGCGGCGGAGAGCGCGCCGGTGAAGCTGCTCGCGCCCGAGAGGCCCCACGTGCCCGCGCCGGATTTCACGACGGTGAGCGCGCCGCCCGTGCTGTCCACGAGCGTGGGCTGAAACTCGTTCGCCGCAGTGCTGCTGCCGCCGAGCGTGAAGGTCTTCGCATTGGTGCCCGCACTGGAAAACGTGCCGGTGAAGACGAGCGCGCCGCTGCCGTTGTTCGTGATCGTGCCGCCGCCCGCCGCGGTGGATGCGAGGTTCACCGAGCGGTTCGTCGAGCCGCCCGCGCCGGTGTAAAGGAGGGTGCCCGTCTGCGCGCCGCTGCCGAGATTGATCGCGGCGCCCGCGCCGAGTGCGCTGCTGACGCCGCTGTCGGCGACGCTGTTCACGGAGAGCGTGCCCTGGTTGATGGACACGTCGCCGGTGAAGGTGTTCCCCGCGGACAGCGTCCAGATGCCGTTGGCGGTCTTCACGAGTGAGAGAGTGCCGCTGCCGTTTCCGAGCACGCCCTGGATTTCGTTCGCGCCCCCGTTGCTGCCGCCGAGCGTGAGCGTCTTCGTGCCGGTGCCCGCGTTCGTGAAGGCGCCGGTGAGGATGAGCGCGCCGGTGCCGCTGCTGTTGATCACCGCGCCGCCAGTCGTCGTGGCGGCGAGATTCACCGTGCGGTTTGTCGAGGCGCCGGCGCCGGTGTAGGTGAGGGTGCCTGCAGTCGCGGTGCCGCTGCCGATGTTGATCACGCCGCCTGCGCCGGCGGCGCTGTTCACGCCGCTGTCGGCGATCGACGCCACGGAAAGCACGCCCTGATTCACCGAGATCGCGCCGGTGAATGAGCTTGCCGCCGAGAGGGTGACGGTTCCCGCGCCTGCCTTCGTGAAGGCCCTCGCGCTGCCGCTTTCGCTGATGGCGCCGTCAATCGCGATGGTCGTCCCGGTGACCGCGGTGACGGTCCGGCTGCCATTCAGGATGAGCCCAATCGAGATCGTGTGCGTGTGGCTGCCGGTGGTCCCCGTGGAGGTGATGTTGCCGCCGAGCGTGACGTCATTCCCCGCCAGCGTGAAGCCGGTCCCCGTGCCCGTGTCGTTGGTGAAGGTGATCGCATTCGCGCCTCCGAGCGCGAGGCTGGCGATGTCGTTGCTCGTGATGAAATTCGCCACACCGGCGGTGGTGAGGTCAAAGGCGAGGCTGTCACCGCTTGCGGGAAGCGTGTGGCTGGTCCAGTTCGTGTCGGAGCCGGATGTGCCGGCACCCCAGTTCGCGCCGAGGTCGCCCTGCCACGTCACCGTGGCGGAGCGGGCGAGGGGAAGTGACGAGGTGAGGACGGCCAGCGCCGAGACGGCGAGAGCTTTGCGGAGCAGAACCCGCCGACCGTGCGGCTGGCGGCGAAAGTGCGGGAGATGAAGATGATTCATGGTCGAGTGAGCGTTGGCTTGGTTTGCGTCTGGCCCGCCTGGCCGGCTCGAAGACATGCACTCGCGGCATCCCACGCCGGGGGGCGTGCGGCTCCTCGGGGGTGGAAGTCACCTCCCTGCGTTTGTGTCTGGCCTGTCAGGCGATGCCTGCCGCCGAAATGCCGTGTGGCGTATCCGACTGGTGAACCGCTCCTGTCTGCGTGTGCAGTCCCTTCGCGGTGCGGGAGTCATATCTCTCCATGAATCATCGTCAATCAAAATCATACGGAATTTGTCAGCGTTAATGGCCAAGATTGCCTGCTGTGTGGCCAGAATGATTGACGTGACGGACCACTTTTGAGCTATTTTAAACCCGATTGTTTTAATCGGATAAAAGCGCGCAGTTCCTGCCCGACAGACCTTGCGGTTGGTCTGCGGCGAGAACCCGGCCCGTTACTCAAGGGCGCTGACGCCCGGTTCGGCGAATCCCGAGCAGCCATGTGGCGAAATCCGCCACGCAGCGTTCCTTTTTCCATCCGCGCGCCGCCCCGCTACGCTGCCGCCGACACACAGGATGATCCCGTTTCCAATTTGCAGCGAAATGCACGTGGGGGCTCAGAAGCCCCGCGGTGTCCAGTTTCGCGGGAACGCCGGCGAGTTCGCGGGCAAGATGGTGTTCCTCTCCCGCTCCTCCGCGGAGGTCGCCCTTTTTCCCTGTGCGGAGACGGGGGATGAAATGGAGTGGTGCGGGCAGGAGTGCCTCGGCCTCGTCCTCCGCATCGTGCGGGGCGATCACATGGCCTTACCCGGGGGAGAAAATCTGGATGGTCGTGGATCACCGGACGCACTGCGCGGTGCCGCTGCGCCACTGGCTTCTGGCGTGAGGAATTTTGCCGTCATGCGCATTTTTTCGTCTCCCACGCGGATGCGGATGCTGTATTCCCTGCGTGGAGCTTTCCCCAAGCCCAGCGGTGCCTTCCCCGGCAGCGCGCCAACGACAAACCAACAACCATGAAAATCCGAATCCTCTGCGCCCACTGCAAGACGGAGAAGACCGCCGAATGGCCGCGCGAGCTGCGGCTCCCGCAAAAAGTGAAATGCGCGGAGTGCGAATGCCTCGCGCACCTTGAGCCGCTGAACGGCCCCAAGAAAACGAAAGCCGCCGAACCGGCTGACCAGTCAGGCCTCGTCCCGGGTCTGCCGGTCGGCATCTGCTGATCGGCGCGGTCGCCCGCGTGACGGGACATGGCCCCACCGTGTCTCCCGACCACTCGGCGAAACCACGCCTCCACCGCGCCCGCGCTCCCCGGTTTCGCTTTCGCAGGAGCCGGGCACGCACGCGTCCGCGCTGGCGGCGGCACAGCGTCACCGTGCCGAGATTTGCGTGGAGGATATTGCGCTGCCCTCGATGGCGAGAAGGGCGGGGTCAGCGCGCGCTTTTCTCGGCGTCGCTGCGGAAGATGCGGATCCATTTCTCCACGTCGGAGACCATCATGCGGGAGCCGATTTTGCGCTTGAGGCCGAGTCCGCCCTCGATTGCGGGGGTGCTCACGAGGCTGGCTTGGCAGACGAGGGTGTGCGGGCGGCCGTCCACGGTGACGGGGTGCAGCTCGTAGAGGGTGAAGGAGACGAGGTAGCCGTAGGTGGAGAAGTAGGTGGCGTCGAGGACTTGGCGGCGGTCGGGGGCGTCGAGGGACCAGACGGCGCCGAGCTGGACGGCGGATTTTTTATCCACGGTGGACTGGTCCCAGTAGTGGAAGCGCGGGGTGCCGGGTGCGCCGCGGGGCGCGAGCGGGGCGAGGAGCGCGGCGAAGTGGCGTGCGAGCCGGGGCTCCTCGGCGAGGAGGCCGCGCAGCTCGCTGCCGGCGTCGTAGGTGGCGACGCTGCCGAAGTCGCCGGTCTTGGCGAAGCGGGTCCAGCGTTCGCGGAGGATGCCGGTGAGGAAGGCCTGCGCGGCGGCGGCGGTGCGGGCGCGGGGCATGAGGGGGATTTCGCGCCGGGCGAGCTGGATGGCGCCGGGGTCGCCCATGGAGCGGATGAGGGCGGCGGCGGGGGAACTGCGGGGGTCCACGAGGAGTTTGTCAAAGCCGGCGTCCCTGTCGTCGTGGAAGGTGTGGTGCTGGAAGACTTCGAGCTCGGGGTGCCGGGTGGAGTTGAATTTCATCATGACGCCGTGGGTGGTCTCGATCGGGGCGTTCACGAGGTAGGCGGCCTGGCAGGACATGCCGCGGGCGAGGCTCATCGCGGCATTGAAGCTGGTGACGATTTTCCCGGTGGCGAGATCCGGGAGGCTGACGGGGTCGAGCGAGGCCCAGGAGCGGAGAGAGCCGGGGGCGTCCGCGGCGGATGCGGCGGCGCTGAGCGATGAGAGAAATGCAAGGGATGCGAGCGCGTTCAGGAAAATGCGGGACATGCGTGGCGTGGTAAGAACCGTGTCACGGGGGAAAATGCAACGGCGCGCGCGGCCCGGGCGCGGCGGGTGGTTCGATTGGCGCAGCCGGGCGCGGGGCGGGAGGGGTCGGAATGGACTGGCGCGGATTGAGCCCGCCTACCGGGAGGGCTTCGCGACTGCCTTGCCGTCGCGCTTTTCGCCGCGGGCGGGGAAGTCCGCGACATTCACGACGCGAACGGAGCGGCCCATGTGGGAGGCGAGCTGGCGGTCGAGGGGGCTGTTGAGGAGCCATTCGGGGGCACTCAGGCGGTCTGCGGCGAGCCACCATGCGCCGGCGGGCGTGGCGGTGTCGCGATAGACGACCACGGTTTCCTCGCCCTCGCGGTCGCGCAGGAGCCGGGAGCGGTAGCGGAATTTGAACGTGACCACCTTGTGCGCGACGCCCGCATCGCGCAGGACGGTGTGGACGCGGTCCGCATAGGCGGGTGCCGGGGCCTTGTCGCGCGGGCCGGCGTGCGGGACGGCGCGGACGGTCTGCCACGTGGCGGATTTTTTCGCAGCGCAGCCGGCGAGGAGAATGGCGGCGGCGGCGGTGAATGCGGTGAGCTTTTGCATCGGTGTGGAAAGTGGATGCCGCAGGGCCGGCGACGTGAAAGGCGCGGGGGACGCGCGCCTTACCTCATGCCGGGCTTCTTCGCCAGCGGGGCGGCGACCATGACGGTCTCGCCGAGCGGGATGGGGGGCTTCGGAAGCCGTGCTGGCTCGACGGTGGCGGCCTGTGAGATGGAGGGGATGCCGAGCTTGGCGTGGAGGGCTTCGACCTGCGCGGAGAGATCCTTGTTTTCCGCGGCAAGACTGTCGCGCTCGGTGGTGAGGGCTTTGACTTGGTCGCGCAGGCCGTTCATGTCGGAGGCGACGTCGCGGGTCATCAGCTTCACGTTGCCGAGGATGTCGATCTGGCTTTTCTGCTCGGCGATTTTTGCGACGAGCTCGTCGTTCTGCCGGCGGAGGAGGCCGACGGTTTTGCGGAGCGTGTCGAGTTCCTCGGGCGTGGTGGTCGCTGCGGCGGGGATGTCGGACTGGAACTCGCAGTCAATGGTGCCGAGGACGAGCTTGCACGAGCGCTCGAGTTCGGCCTCGATGAACATGATGCCCTCGATATACGAGTGGTTGGTCGAGTTGAGGTCGCGGAGGAGGTAGCGGCCGTTGCGGAGCACGAACTCCGCGTGGTGTGCGGAGATGGTGCCGTGCTTGATCTGGATCTGGTTGTCGGAATGCCTGCCGACGGTGATGCGCTCGCCGCTGAGCGTGAAGGTGAGCTCACCCTGCTCGGGGTGTCTTACGATGAGTTTTGGCATGGGCGGGTCGCTGGGTAGGGCGAATGTCTGAAGTTAGCAGTTCGGGTGCCCGCGCAAGGGCTTAGTTCTTTGCCCGGTGCAGGATGCCCCAAAGCTCGCGGGCGTCGGAAATGATGCGCTTGAGCACTTCGGGGGTGACCGCCTGCTTCGGGTCGTCGCCGATGCCCTGGCCGGGGCGCACATTGCACTCGATGCAGAGGCCGTCCGCGCCGTAGGCGATGGCGGCGAGCGCTGCGGCGGGGACGTAGGCGGCCTTGCCCACGGAATGCGAGGGGTCCACGATGACGGGCGCCCAGGTGCGCTCCTTCAACAGGGGGACGATGCTTTCATCGGGGTGGTTGCGGTAGCCGTCGAGCGCGGGCTGGGTGCCGCGCGGGCAGAGGAGGACGTTCGGATTGCCGAGCTGGACGATGTATTCCGCCGCGGAGATGAACTCCTGCACGGAGCCCATGTGCATGCCGCGCTTGAGCAGCACGCAGGTGTCGCGGCCGGCGACGGCCTGGCCGATTTGGCGGAGAAGGGCGTAGTTGAGGGCATTGCGCGCGCCGACCTGGAGGCAGTGGACGCCGGCTTCGATGGCGAGCTTCAGGTGCTCCTCGTCCATGACCTCGGTGTCCACGGGGAGGCCCGTCTGGCGGCTGGCCTCCATCAGGACGAGCAGCGCCTTTGCGTCGCCCTGGTAGCTGTAGGGATTCGTGCGCGGCTTCCACACGCCGCCGCGGAGGGCATGCGCGCCGGCTTCCTTGATCGCGTGGGCGGACTCGATGGTGAGGTTCGGGTTCTTCGGATCAATGGTGCACGGCCCCGCACAGAAGAGCGGCTCCTTTCCCAGTTCGACGCCGCCAATCTTCACGCGGTGCGTGGCGAGGCTGGAACGGATGTCCATGAGCTTGTGCGGGCTCTGGATGCGGTCCACGCGGCTGATGTAGGAAAGGCCCTCGATCTTCGTGACCATGTCGTCGTTCCGCTCATCGCCGACGATGGCATAGACGGAGCGCTCGGCGCCCTTGATCACCATGATCTTGCTGCCATACGCCGCGACGATGTCCGTGACTTCCTTGAGCTGGTCGTCGGAGAGTGCGTTGACGTTTGGAATGATCATGGCCGGAAAAATGGGCCGGGAAGCTACCCGCCGCCCTCCCTGCGGCAATGGATTTCTTCGCAGGCCGGCCTCCCGCAAAATAGCCGGATGCGCGGGCCGGATTTTGCTTTTATCATCCCTGCAACCAACATTCTCCCATGGCACGACACATCAAACTTTCCGGCCGCGAACTCGGCGTGATGCGCGCCGTCGGGTTCGGCCTCGGCATCACCGGTGCGGAGATCGAAGAGCGCACGCGCATCGAGTCGGGCGAACTCGTGGACATCCTCAACAGCATGCTCGACTTGGGCTACCTTGAGACGCCGGATATGAAGGAGCGCGTGTCAGTGGAGGATTTCGCGGCGGAGACTTTTGAGATCAACCCGAGCTACACGAACGAGCTGAAGGCCGCGATGCGCTTCCGCTAGACTGTGCCGCCGGACGAGCCGTGCTCGGAAAAGAGCTGGCGGATGACGTCCTCGATGGGCGGCTCCTGCACGTTCAGGTCCGTGACGGGGAAGCGGCCGAGCACTTCGCGGCAGACTTCGGTGGCCTTTGCCCTCGGGACGCGCAGCCGCACGGTGTGCGCGGTCTTTTCCACGATCTCGCCGAATGCCGACAGGTCGCATGCGGCGCCGTCGAGCGTGAAGCCGATGATTTTGTGCCCCGCATAGCGCTCGATGACACGCGAGAGCGGGCCGTCGAAAAAGATCTTCCCGTGGTCGATGATGATCACGCGCGGGCAGAGCGCCTCGATGTCGCCCATGTAGTGGCTCGTGAGCATCGTCACGATGCCGTGGCCCTTGTTGTAGTCGCGGAGGAAGTCACGGACTTTCTGCTGCGAGGTCACGTCGAGGCCGATGGTGGGCTCGTCGAGGAAGAGCACCTTCGGCGCGTGGAGCAGCGCGGAGATGAGCTCGAGCTTCATGCGCTCGCCGAGGCTCAGCTCGCGCACCATCACGTCGAGCTTGTCCTTCACATCGAGCATCTCGGTGAGCGCGCCGACGACCTCCTCGAAGCGCTTCTGCCCGATGCCGTAGATCGTGCGGTTCAGCTCCAGCGACTCGCGCGCGGGCAGATCCCACCACAGGGCGTTCTTCTGTCCCATGAGGAGCGAGAACTGCCGCTTGAGTGCATCCTCGCGCCGCCACGGCACATGGCCGAGCACGCGCGCCTCGCCGCTCGTGGGGTGGAGGAGGCCGCTGAGCATTTTCAGCACGGTGGTCTTGCCGGCGCCGTTCGGGCCGAGGAAGCCGACGAATTCACCCTCCTCGATTGAGAAGCTCACGCCGTCCGCCGCGCGCACCTCCTCGTATTCGCGCCTGAACAGCCCGCGCACCGCGCCTGCGAGTCCGGGGCGCTTCTTGTAGGTGCGGTAGATTTTCGTGAGGCCGCTGGCGGTGATGGCGGGCATGGGCGGGCCACTTACGGGGATGCCGCGCGCGACTGCGAGGGAAATTCGCGCCCGGCGAAATCCGTGCGGCGAAATCGAGGCGGACAACAAAAGACAACATCTCTGCAAATACTGTGGTGCCTCTTTGCCGCCCACGTGCAAAGAATGGCGGATGAACGTGAGCAATGACACCAGGCCCGGCGGGCCTTCGAAGCCCGTGCGGGACGCAGCGGATTGGAAGGCGATTGTGCAGAAGTATCAGCAGCCCTCGCTTCCGCGCGCCGCCTGGCAGCTCGTGAACACCCTCCTGCCATATGCGGCGCTCTGGTATCTGATGTTCCTGAGCCTGTCGTGGTCCTATTGGATCACACTCCCGCTGGCGGTCGTCGCGGGGATGTTTCTCGTGCGAATCTTCATCATCTTCCACGACTGCGGACACGGCTCGTTCTTCAAGTCGCACCTCGCGAATGACATCTTCGGGTTCCTCACGGGCGTGCTCACGCTTACACCTTATTATCATTGGCGCTGGGAGCATTCGATCCACCACGCGAGCGCCGGCTCGCTGGACCGGCGCGGCACGGGAGACGTCTGGACGATGACGGTGGAGGAATACCTCCAGTCCTCCCGCTGGAAGCGCTTCGCCTACAAGCTGGCGCGCAATCCGGTGATTCTCTTCGGCATCGCGCCGATATGCCTCTTCGTGTTCCGCCAGCGGTTCTATTCGCCAAAGGCGAACCCGCGCGAAAAATGGTCGGTGCGCTGGATGAATCTCGCGATTCTCGGCGTCGCAGCGCTGCTGAGCTGGGTGTTCTCGGGCCATCGCGGATGGGGCTACGGCATCACGGCCTACTTGCTGATCCAGTTGTTCGTCGTCGCCGTGGGCGGAGGCATGGGGATTTGGATGTTCTATGTGCAGCACCAGTTCGAGGACGTGTATTGGGAGCGCGATCAGAACTGGGACTTCAAGGAGGCCGCGCTGAAGGGAAGCTCGTTTTACAAGCTGCCGAGGATTCTCCAGTGGTTCTCCGGCAACATCGGCTTCCACCACATCCACCACCTCAGCCCGCGGATTCCGAACTACAATCTTGAGCGCTGCCACAAGGCGGATCCGATGTTCCAGGAAGTGAAGCCGCTCACATTTTTCGAGAGCCTGAAGTCGCTCCGCTACCGGCTGTGGGACGAAAAGCTCGGCAAGCTCGTGGGCTACCGCCGCGCGAGGAAGCTTCGCCGGGAGCGGAGGGAGGCGCAGTCCGCGCAGCGCTCCCACGGCGAGCAGCATCAGTCGAAGCGGGCGCGGCACTGAGTTGCTGTTGCAGCATCAGCCGCTCGTCGGATTCGTCCCGCGCGCCTGCGAGCGGAAGACTCCCGGCGGCATTCCAGTGAGGCGGCGGAAGTGGCGCGTGAAGGCGCTCTGGTCACAGAAGCCCGTGCTCAGCGCGATGTCGGAGAGCGAATGGTCGGTCGTCGCGAGGAGATGCAGCGCCTCGTCGAGCCGCACCTTCAGCGCGAGCTGGCGCGGCGTGATGCCGAAGACGCGCTGCACGAGGCGCGAGAATTTCGCGGACGTGAGACCGCAGATCGCGGCGAGTTCGCCGATGCCGGGCGGGTCGGCGATGCGGCTTTGGAGCGCCTCGAGGGCGTGGGCGAGCTCCGGGAAGCCGCGCGATTCGGCGCCGCTCGCGGAGCTCTCGACGTCGCGGGACAGGCCGGCGATAGCTGCGAGCGCGCCCGTCTTGCGGTTGCGGATGGGATACTTGCTCGTCAGGCACCAGCCGCGGCGGCGGTTTGGGTAGAAATGCAGGTCGAGTTGATCGAGCACCGGGCGACCGCTCTGCAGCACGCGCTGGTCCTGTTTCTCATACCGGGCCGCGAGCGGGGCGGGGAACAGGTCCGACGGTCGCCTTCCGAGCACCTCCGCACGGTCCGCAAAACCGCACCGCTCGACGAGCGTGCGGTTCACCGCGAGGTAGCGGCCCTCTCGGTCCTTGATGAAGAACACGACGTTTGGCAGGTCGTCGAAGAGTCGCTGCAGCGGCAGCACCAGCGTGGTGCCTCGGAGGTCGAGTTCGGCGGGAAGGCTGTGGAGAAGGTCGTTGGGTGAAATGCGCGGGGGCATCGCCGCCTACGCGTAGCGATCCGGCGAGAGCAGCGCGAGGTCGAAGCGTGGCGGCTCGCCATCGGCGATCTGCCCGACGAGTTCACCAGTCACGGGCGCGAGGCTGAGGCCCATCATCGCATGTCCGGTCGCGACGATCAGGTTTTCCGCCGCGCGGGTGCGGCCGAGGTAAGGCAACCCGTCGGGCGAGCAGGGGCGCAGGCCGCACCACGGCTCGATTCCCTCAAAGTGTTCCGCGCGAAATCGTGGATAGTATTGCGGCAGCGCCTTCACGATCCCAGCGACGCGCCGCGGCGAGACGCGTTCGTTCAATCCGGCAATCTCCATCGTGCCGCCGACGCGCAGGGCGCCGCCCATCGGTGTCACGGCGACGCGCGCCTCCGTGAGAATCGAGCAAATGCGCGGCAACTCCGCGGGCTTCGGCAGCGTGAGGCTGTAGCCTTTCCCGGCCTGCATCGGCAGCCGCAGCCCGAGGCCGCGCACGATGTCCGGGGACCATGAGCCGCCGGCGAGAATGAATTCATCGCCTGCAACTTCTCCGGTCGAAGTGCGGACGGCGGCAATGCGCGCGCCCTCGCGCCTCCAGCCGATGACTTCCGCATCGACCAGCGAATCGCCGAGCTGCCGCTCCATGGCGGCGACATGGAGTTCCGGCCGGAGGTGGCAGTCCTTCGGAAAAAAGACGCTGCCCGCGATGTCCATCGTCGCGCCGGGATCGAGTGCTGCGGTTGCCTTCGCGTCGAGCACCTCGGCGGGCACGCCGAGTTCGCGCGCCTTCTGTGCCATGTGTGCCTCTTCGTCGAGCGCGTGCTGTGTCTTGCAGAGCATGAGCAGGCCGCGCTGCGCGAGGCCGCATGTGTCTCCGATGCGCGCATAGGCTTCGCGGCTCGCGAGATGCAAGTCGCGGAGCAGGGGGGCCGCTCGCTCGACGTGCTCGCGCGTGCTTGCACGCCAGAAGCGCCACGCCCAAGTGAGGAGCCCCCAGTCGAGCCGCGGCTTGATGTAGAAGGGCGACTCTGGATTCCACATCCACTTCAGACCCAGAGCGATCATACCCGGTGCGGCGAGCGGGATGAAATGGCTCGGCACAATCATGCCCGCGTTGCCGAACGACGCCCCGCGCCGCGCGCGCGCCTTTTCGAGGACCGTCATGCGATTGCCGCGTCGGCGGCATTCGATCGCTGCACTCAGACCAATAAGGCCGCCGCCAATGACGACGACATGCTTCATTTCTCCACGCCCCAAAGACGCGCGAGCAGCTTCTCCATCTCCGGATCATGTTTTGCGAGTTCGTCGCGCGTGAATGGGAAGAAATCGTTGCGGGAAAAAAACGCCTCGGTGGTTTCCGCGAAGTATTCCATCGGCGTTGTCATCGCATAGGCGCGTTCGAAGGTGTTCGGCTTTCCGTTGCCGTGCCACCGCTCGACCTTGTCGTATTTGCCGCTCGCCTTGGCGCGATCGTAGGCGGCTTTGATCTCCGCGTTGTCGAAGCCACCCTTCACCACGAGGTTGTGGTAGGAATGCGCGAGTTCGTGCAGCGCGAAGTTCGGCATTCGGTTCAGTTCCTCCTCAAAAATGGGGATGTTCGAAAACTCCACGCCCTTCGCCATCACGGGATCGCGCCCGTTGTCGCGGAGCCAGCCGGCGTCGGGATGAAACTCCGCGCCGCCGCGCTTGCCGGGATACGGCGGTGAGAAATAGAGCGGCACCTTCTGCATCTCGGCCACAGCCTTCGCGGGCACGAGGCGGATGATCTCGCCGAGCATCTTCTTGAGCAGCACGAGCGCGCGGTCTGTCTCCTCACGACGGGTGTCGAGCAGCACCTTGTTGATGTGGACCTTCCATCCGGAAACCTCGCGAATCTCGCGGACGATGGGAGGCGGCGGGGAGGTGGCTGCTTCGTTGCGGGCTTTTACTTTCGCGGCGATGAGCGCCTTCGCCGCCTTGAGTCGTTCGGGCCAGGCGAAGGTCGGCGCCGTCGCGGGATCGTAGCCGGCCATGTGGCCGGTCAAACGCGTTGCCGGCTTCGTGTATTTGATCTCGGTGTCGCCGAAGACCTCGCGGCAGAGCGCGGCGAGTCCAGGGTCATATTTCAGGAGCTTCGCGCGGGTGTTGATGTCGTTGTGCTCGCTGTCGTTTGCGCGGTTGTTGTCGAACCACGACTGCACGCCCTCGGCGAAATACTCATGATGGTTCGTGCTCGCGTAAGCTGCCTTCCATAGCCCGGCCTTCATGGCGGCATCGTAGGCGGCCTTCAGCCGCGCGTCGAACGTCGGGTCCACATTCACCATCCCGCGCAGGTGGATGCAGTGCGCGAACTCGTGGATGAGGATGCACTCCTTCGCATAGGGATCTCCGGGAAAGCCGAGCAGGTTTTCCTCCGCGCAGGTGCAGAACGGATCCGTCTGGCTGCCGCCGGTGCCCCGGGCGCGCGCGTCCCAGTAGTCGCGGCCGGAGAGCTGCGGATAGTCGCGATGATGCCCGTCCGCGAACCGCTGAAATTCCGGCAGGTCGCACGTGTATTCGCTGTGCGCCATGATGCACAGGCGAGCGCCGCTTTTGATCATCGCGTCGAGCACGTCGGGACGTTTTGCGAGCATCAGGTCCACGAGAAATGCGGCTTCCCTCAGCGCGTGGGGATTCACCTTCGCCGAGGCGACGATGGGGAACCCATGGGCGTCCGTGCGCTGCGTGTAAAACGCCGGGACGCCGCCGACTCGGAAGCCCTGCACCGGCGTCTCGCTGGTGACGAGCGATTCCGACTTGCTGCTGCGTCCCACGACGGCGAAGCGGTGCCCGAGCGTCGTCGTGATGACTGTGTCCTTTCCAGGAGCGACGATGCCATTCGGCACGCGCTCGGTGCCGGTCTTCATCCAGAAAATTTCCACCGGCTCGTCGCTGCCGTTGATGATTTGAAGCCTCGGCCTTTCCGCCGCGTGCAGCACGGCGAGCGATGTCAGGGCGAGGAATGGGGCGAGGAGTCGTTTCATGGGATGCCGTGGAGGAATGGATCGTTTGGGAAGAAGAGCAGGGTGGCTTCGGCGGTGATGTGCGCGGCCCCGGTGATCGTTGGTTCGACGATGCCGCGCTCGCGGTCGAGCCAGCGGTAGCTGCCGCGGAATTCGCTGCCGATGATGCTTTGCTGCACGAGCGTCTGGTTTTCCGCGAGCCGTGCATCGGCTGCGAGGCACGCGAGGCGTGCGCTGGTGCCGGTGCCGCACGGTGAGCGGTCGTAGGCTTTTCCAGGGCAGAGGACGAAGTTGCGCGCGCCGTCGTAGAGAATGACGTGATCCACCTCCGGAGAACCCTGCGCATTCACGGCGAGCCGCGTGCGCCATGCGAAGTCTGTGAGCGCGTCCACGTTCCTGCGGTCGAGCCGCTGGCCGTGTTCCTCGACGAGGAAGAACCAGTTCCCGCCATACGCAACATCGCCCGTGATGCTTCCGATGCCGGGAACCTCGACGGCCAAATCCTTCGCTTGGCGATGGGACGCCACATTCACGACCGAAACCGAGCCGTCGGTGTGCAGAGTCGTTGTGACGATGCCGACCGGAGTCTCAATACTGTGAGTGCCCGCCGCGATGCGGCCAAGATGAGCCAGCGTGGTGACAACCCCGATCGTTCCGTGGCCGCACATGCCGATGCAGCAGGCGTTGTCGAAAAAGATCACGCCCGCCGCGCACGAGGTCTCCGCAGGCTCGACGAGCAACGCGCCGACGAGGACGTCACTGCCGCGCGGCTCCGTGATCACAGCGCGACGGAAATCGTCATGGATCCCGCGGAACGCCGAAAGTTTCTCCGCCACACTGCCGCGGCCAAGCTCCGGCCCGCCGGCAACGACGACACGCGTGGGCTCGCCAGCGGTGTGGGAGTCTATGACTTGAACGTGCTTCATGAGCAGGGAGCCGGGGCGCCCTCGCCCCGCATTTCATTGGTCGGAGACTTGGGATGTGGGTGCCCCTTCTCCTTGGCGCGCTCCGGTTTCATTTCCGCTTCGGCGGCTTCGGCGCGCTTGCAACGGTGTCGTGGATCACCTTCAGCACCCGCTTCCGCTCCGCGCCGGTGAGCGGGAGTCGCGGGGCGCGCGTCCATTCCCTGCCGAGGCCGCACTCCTGCACGGCGAGCTTGATGTATTGGACGAATTTCACGTGCACATCGAGGTGCATGAGCGGCGTGAACCAGCGATAGACCTCGCGCGCCTTTTCCCACTCGCCGGCCATCGCCAGCTCCCACAGCCATTGGTTGTGCGCGGGCAGCGCAATGCCTGCTCCGGCGACCCAGCCATCAATGCCGAGCACGGCGCTCTCCAGCACGAGGTCGTCCACGCCGGTGAACAGCGCGTAGCGGTCGCCGACGGTATTGCGCAGGTCCGTGATGCGCCGCGTGTCGCCGCTGCTCTCCTTGATCGCGACAAAATTCTTCACGTTCGCGAGCCGCGCGAACATCTCCGGCGTGATCTCGTTCGCGTAGCTGATCGGGTTGTTGTAGATCATCAGCGGCAGCGCGGTCGCCTTCGCCACGGTGCGGAAATGCGCGAGCCGTTCCTCGGGATCGGGCGTCCGGTAGCTCATCGGCGGGAGCACCATGCAGCCGGCGGCACCCAGCTTCTCGCAGTCGCGCACGAAGCGCGCGGCCTCGGTGGTGGCGGCCTCGGCCACGCCGCTGAGCACGGGCACGCGGCCCTTCACGCTGCGCACCATCTCGCGGATCACGAGCCGCTTCTCGTCGCCGGTGAGCGTCTGGTTTTCCCCGAGTGAGCCGAGGAAGACGATGCCGTTCACGCCGCTCGCGATGAGCGCCTCGGCGTGGCGTGCGGTCGCCCCGATGTCGAGCGAGCCGTCGCGGTGCATCTGGGTGGTGAGGGCCGGAAAGACTCCGCTCCACGCATGTTTCGGGCGGCGGTTGGTGGGTGGACGGCGTTGCATAGGCGAGGAGTGTTGCACGGTTGAAAGGGGGCCTCTTGTCTGTAACCCGCTGCTGGCGCTGGCAAATCAGACAAAATGCCGGCACCGCACGGATTGGGCCGGGGGCTTGCACGGTGCGGTGCCGTCCGGCTAAGCATCCCGGCTCAACGACCCCGCTCCCCATGAAAACAAAAGCACCGACACGCTCCGCGCGCGCATGGCCTCGTCTGCTCGTCGCGACCCTCCTCGGCGCCGCGCCGCTCGCCGCGCAGCATCCCGACGCTACGCTCAAACAGGAAGCGTTGAAGAGCCTGCGCAGAGCCGCGGCCTTCTATCACGACAAGGCCGCGAGCCACGGCGGCTACGTCTATTACTACAGCGCGGATCTCGCTCAGCGCTGGGGAGAGGGGAGGGCGGATGCGGACACGATCTTCGTGCAGCCGCCGGGGACGCCGACGGTCGGGCTCGCCTTCCTGCGCGCGTTCGCGGCGACGGGCGACAAATTTTACCTCGACGCCGCGCGCGAGGCCGCGGAGGCGCTCGCGTATGGGCAGCTCCAGTCGGGTGGGTGGACACAGACCGTCCACTTCGCCGGCGGCAAGCGCGTCGGCAAATACCGCAACGGCAAGGGCGGAAGCTGGAACGCGTCGTCGCTTGACGACGGTCAGACGCAATCCGCGCTCCGGCTGCTTTTCGAGGCGGACCGCGCGCTCGGCTTCAAGCACGCCGGGATTCACGACGCCGCCAAATACGGGCTCGACGCGCTCCTCGCCGCGCAGTTCCCGAACGGCGCGTTCCCGCAGGTCTGGACCGGCCCGGTGGAGAAGCACCCCGTCGTTGCCGCAAAATTCCCCGCCTACGACTGGAAGACCGAGGGCCGGGTGAAGGAATACTGGAGCTACTACACGCTGAACGACGGCCTCGCCGGCACCGTCGCCGACACGCTCATCAGCGCGCAGGAAATTTACAAGGATGCGGTCAGCAGGGCGGCCCTCGCGCGGCTTGGCGACTTCCTCCTGCTCGCGCAGATGCCCGAGCCGCAGCCCGGCTGGTGCCAGCAATACAACTACGAGATGATCCCCATCTGGGCGCGCAAGTTCGAGCCGCCGGCGATCACCGGCTGGGAGTCGCAGGATGTGATGGAGACGCTCATCAAAATCTTCTGCCACACCGGCGACAAAAAATACCTCGCGCCGATTCCGCGCGCCCTCGCGTATTACAGGAAGTGCCTGCTGCCCGACGGCCGCATCGCGCGCTACTACGAGTTCGGCAGCAACAAGCCTCTCTACATGGACGCCGCCTACCAGCTTACCCACGACGACACCGCTGCCCCGCAGCATTACGGCTGGAAGCAGCACGCACGCTTCGATGTGATTGAAAAGTCCTATCAGGATGCTGCCGCTGGCCGCGCTGCTGTGTCCGCGAAACCCGCCCCAGTCGAGAAGGACGTGCGCAGAATCCTCGCCGAACTCGACGCTGCTGGCCGCTGGGTCTCGACCTACGCGGGCGAGGGCCTCGTCGGCCAGCCGAAGTTCGCCAGCGGCTTCCAATACATTTCCAGCGACGTCTTCAGCCGCAATGTCAGCGCGCTGAGCGAGCATCTCGCCGGTGGGCGAAAGTGACTCCAAGAACGTGCTCGCCCCCGGCTTGAATCTTCACCAACACGCATCCCGCATGAAAAACACACGTCTTATCATCGCATCTACGATTGCAGCGATCACACTCGTAATCACCGTTGTCGTGACGCTGCCTCACCGATCCGACGCGCAACAGCCTTACAAGGTTCCTCTGGGGTCTATGGAAGGAGCGCCTGGTCAACAAGGTGCAGTTGGACGATACCAAATCATTGATACCAAAAACACAATTCTACTGGATACACAGACTGGCCGAATGTGGGAGAGACTTGGTGACGGAAGAGATTGGTTTGATGCTGGCCCACAATGGACACGACAACAGCCACTGCGCCGATGAGCACAGAGTTTTCAGTCACTCTTGGGAACGAATCATATTCTTACGGAAAAGAACCTGAGAGTTCGTTCGACATTTTAGTTCATCGTTTGGGTGATCAGATTCACGTGAATTTTTTCTTCAAAGGCGCTCGTCATCACGTCGGGAAGTTGAAGACTTCTCCTGAAGTTGCGCGTTGGCTTGCGCATGCATTTCTTTGCACTACTGATGGAAGTCCAGATGTGCGCAGCAATGAACTACGAGTTCGTGATGACGGACTCATCGAACATTTGACCCGAGGACAGATTCCAAGCCACGAGTGACAAGGGAAGATTTTAGGAAGGCAAACGCTACATGCGTGAACCTCTTCATGCGTGCCCAAAGAACTTTCTCGCCCCCGGCTTGAATCTCCGCCAACACACATCCCGCATGAAAAAACTCCCTCTCATCCTCTCGATTTCCGCCGCGCTCGGCATCTCCGTTTTCGCTGCTGAGAAGAAGAACGTGCTGATGATCGCCGGCAAGCCCTCGCACGGGCCGGGCCAGCACGAGCACAACGCCGGTGTGCAGCTCCTCGCGAAGTGCCTCGGCCAGGGCGCCGCGGACCGGGTGGACGTGAAGTTTCACCTGAACGGCGAGTGGCCGTCGGCGGAGGAATTCGCGAAGGCCGACACGGTCGTCATCTACTCGGACGGTGGCGGGGGACATCCCGCGCTGCAGGGCGACCGGCTCGAGCAGCTCGGCAAGGAGATGAAGCGCGGGTGCGGCTTTGTGTGCCTGCACTACGCGGTGGAGCCGACGATTCCGAAGGGCAACTCGGAGTTCATCAACTGGCTCGGCGGCGCGTTCGAGATCAACTGGAGCGTGAACCCGCACTGGGACGCGGATTTCAAGACGATGCCGAAGCACGCGATCACGACGGGCGTGCAGCCGTTCACCACGAACGACGAGTGGTATTTCCACATGCGCTTCCGCGAGGGGATGAAGGGCGTGGCGCCGATCCTCACGGCCATCGCGCCCGACGGCACGATGAGCCGCAACGACGGCACACACAGCGGGAACCCCGCAGTGCGCGAGGACGTGAAGAACAAGGTGCCGCAGCACGTGGCATGGGCGGTGTCGCGCGAGGACGGCGGGCGCGGCTTTGGATTCACAGGCGGGCATTTCCACGCGGGGTGGGGGAATGAGAACCAGCGCAAGCTCGTGCTGAATGCGATCGTGTGGACTGCGAAGGCCGAGGTGCCGGACGGCGGCGTGAAGTCGGCGGTCAGCGAGGCGGACCTCCAGGCGAACCTCGACCCGAAGCCCGCGCGCAAGCCGGCTCCGCCGAAACCCGCCGAGGCTGCGGCGAAATAGCGGCGCTTTGCGGCGCGCCCGCGATGGGCGTTGGCATTTCGCCCACGTGCGGGCTATGAAGCGCCGACGATGACCACGCATGAGATCCGCCCGAAGCAGCTTCGCGCGCTGCTGCTGCTGCTCGTGCTCGTCCCGCTCATCCCGACGGCATTCATGGCGCGATTCATGGCCGAGGCGCTCAAGGGCGACCGCATGGATGCCCTCGCGCGCGTGCAGCAGTCGCAGACGGAACTGCTCACCAGCGCGCTGCGGACTGCGCCAAAGCTGGAGGGCGCGCCGGGCGAGCGCGCGGCGCAGCTCCTCGCCCACGTGCGCGAAATTGCGGAGAAGAATGTCACCGTCCGCATCATGGACCGCGAGGGCCGCACGCTGGCCGGCGAGGATTCGCCGCAGGGCCAGCAGCTCGCGCAGGAGCGGGCGCCGGAAGGGCTGGACGGCTCGGTGCAGATCTTCCTCGCGGGGCCGGAGGCGCTGGATGCGTCCGTCGCCGAGCAGCGCCGCGGTTACATCGCGACCGGCGTCCTCATCACGCTGCTGGTGCTGCTCATCACAGTCACGGCCACGATGACGGTGAGCCGGCAAATCACGCTGCAGGAGCTGAAGAACACCTCGGTCGCCATCGTCGCGCACGAGCTGCGCACTCCGCTGGCCTCGATGCGCATGCTCGTGGACACGCTGCGCGAGGGCCGGTTCCGGAATGAGCAGCAGCTCCGCGAATACCTCGACCTCATCGCGGGCGAGAATGAACGGCTCCGCCGCATCGCGGAGAATTTCCTCAGCTTCTCACGGCTCGAGCGGGGCCGGCAGGCGCTCGATCTGGAGCCCGTCGCGCCGCACGTCGTCGCTGCGCGGGCGGTCGCGCCGTTCTCCGCGCGGCTCGCGGCGGCGGGCTGCGCGTTCACGATGGACGTGCCGGAGTCGCTCCCCGAAGTCCTCGCCGACCGCGAGGCGCTCACGCAGGTGCTCGCGAACCTCCTCGACAACGCGCTCAAATACACCGGCGACGAGAAGCGCATCGCGCTCCGTGCGCGCGCGGAGCCCCACGCGCTTGCCTTCACGGTGGAGGACAACGGCATCGGCGTCCCGCACAGCGAGCGCCGCGCGATCTTCGAGCCCTTTCACCAGGTGGACCAGCGGCTCTCGCGCACGCGCGAGGGCGCCGGCCTTGGCCTCGCGATCGTGCAGCGCATCGTGAAGGCGCACGGTGGGGAAATCACCGTTGCGGACGGGCGGGAAAAGGGCAGCGTCTTCACCGTGAAGATTCCCCTCGCATGAACACGCCGTCCACTGTGCTCATCATCGAAGACGATCCCGCCATGCTCCGCGGGCTGAAGGACAACTTTGAGTTCGAGGGCTACAGGGTGCTCACCGCGACGGACGGCGACGCGGGCATCAAGGCCGCGCTGAACGGCCAGCCCTCGCTGGTCATTCTCGACGTGATGCTCCCGAAGGTGAACGGCTACGAGGTTTGCCGCTTCATCCGTTCGGAGAAACTGACGATGCCCATCCTCATGCTCACCGCGAAGGGCCACGAGAGCGACATCGTCCTCGGCCTCAAGCTCGGCGCGGACGATTACGTGACGAAGCCATTTTCCATCAAGGAACTCCTCGCCCGCGCCGAGGTGCTGCTGCGCCGGCAGAAAGGCGGGAGCGCTTCGGAAACCTACACCTTCGGCGACTGCAAGCTCGACTGTGATGCACGCACGCTGACCCGCGGCGGAAAGGAGCTGCCGCTTTCGCCGAAGGAGTTCGAGCTTCTGCGCTTCCTTGCGGGCCGTCCCGGTCAGGCGCTCAGCCGCGACCTCATCATGAACAGCGTCTGGGGCTACGATGCCGCCGTCACTCCGCGCTCGATTGATCGTTTCGTGAACGCGCTGCGCAACAAGATCGAGAAAGACCCCGCGAAGCCGCGCCACATCCGCACGGTGCGCGAGTTCGGATACAAGTTCGAGCCATAGGGCGCTGCGCTGGCGAGTTTCACCTTGCCGCATCCGGCGTTCGCCCTATGTATCCATCCGAACGCATGAGCAACTCCACACAGGCTGCCTACGACTCGAAAATCGAGGGGAACGTCATCTTCACGAAGCTCGACTCCGCCATCAACTGGATGCGCAAAAACTCGCTGTGGCCGATGCCGATGGGCCTCGCGTGCTGCGCCATCGAGCTCATGGCCACGGGCGCGTCGCGGTTCGACATCTCGCGCTTCGGCGCGGAAGTGATGCGCTTTTCCCCGCGCCAGAGTGACGTGATGATCGTCGCCGGCACCGTGACCTACAAAATGGCGCTCGCCGTGAAGCGCATCTGGGACCAGATGCCCGAGCCGAAGTGGTGCATCGCGATGGGCGCGTGCGCCAGCAGCGGCGGCATGTATCGCAGCTACGCCGTGCTTCAGGGGATCGACCAGCTCATCCCCGTGGATGTCTATATTTCCGGCTGCCCGCCGCGCCCCGAGGCGCTCATCGAGGGCCTGCTGCGCCTGCAAAGGAAAATTGACGGCGAGCATTCCCTCCTCGCGCAGAAGCCCGAACTCGTCGCGGCGCTCAGCTAGGCTCGCAGCCGCCGACGGAAGGAGGCGGTCACTTTCTCTTCTCTCATGGCCATCAAAACCGAAGCTCCCGCATCCGTGAAAAAGGACGCCGCCGTGCTCGCGGCAAAGTTCACCGTCCTCGCGCAGAAGGAATTCCGCGGTGAACTCACGCTCACCGTGCAGCGCGCGCAGTTCCGCGACATCGC
>JBGAPP010000001.1:0-1044646 GCA_044221185.1 Chthoniobacteraceae bacterium
AACCAGGAGCTGGGCTTGGAGCGCCTCGCGCTCAAATACACCGACTTCGGGCGTTATGACATCGACCTGGTGGAGTGGAAGGCGGAGAACCGGGAGCGGGTGAATGAGGAGCTCGGGTATCTGCTCGTGCCGGATGACATGGATGTCCAATCAGTCACCGCCAACACGCATGGCATCTGCCGCACCCGGCGAGATTCGCAGTGTCACGGCGAAAGTGCGTCCGTGGCATCCGCGGGCGCTACCGCATGAGCGATGGCCCAGCACTTGCCCGAAATGCGATGTCAAACATCCGCCGCACGCTCGTTGTCCTCCGCGGAGCGGTTGTTGATGTGGCATGACCCGATGCCAAATGTCCCCCATGCCATCGCCTCCGTATCAAATGCGTTCACGCCCGGATCTAACGGCGGCTGTGCCCGCACCGATGTCGTGACCAGTGCGATGACAAGCAGCGCTTGAACAATTCGGATGCGACTGCCTCACTCGGTTGTATTCATGGTGGAATCGGAATCATGTGAGCGAGGATGTTCGACGGAACAACCACGAACACTTGCCGGTGCGTGCAACGAGTGCGGCAAAAACGCACCGGGCCGGACTGCCACGGGACATTTCACAAAATGGCCCGTTGAGGAGGGCCACGAATTACATCGTGACCCTCCTCGCAGCGGCCGGTGACGGCGGGCATCCTGATGCGGTGCCGGTCAGCAGGGAATGGCCATGTCCATCATGGATCGATGCTTCCGATGGCCGACGATTTCAGCTGCTTCAAGTCAGCCATAAACCGCGGCATCCAGTCCGCATGCTCCGCCTCCTTGTCAGGAAGCGGCAGCTCGTGAACCGGCGGCCATCCATTTTCAGGGAACAGTTCGGCAAACGTCGACGCTGACTCCAGCGGTGCCAGACACGCTTCCACAGCACGCCGCAGCTTGCGGGTCCGTTGCTCCTTCAGTCCCCTGCACCGGAAGTAATCCTCCATGATGGGGAAGCCCGGATATCGCCTCCGCACATAGGCGAGAAACCCCGTGATGTCCGTGGCATTCGAACACGGCAGGTCCGCATGAAGTTCATGTGCAATTCTGCGTATCGTGTCTTGGAGCCATGGCCATGTCAGCTGTGCGTGACCAATGCCACTGTGCTGCCATTGGTAAACATCGGCCAGCGCATGCCGCTTCAGTTGGAATTCCACACGGTGTGCGGGTGGGAGTTTTCGGTTGCCGATGCGCATCTCGCGATTCTTGTCGTAAACTTGGATGCGCAGGAACGATCCACCGAGACTAGTGGATTTGCCATGATACTCGGACGCCTGCTTTCGGATCTTGTCGTGACGGCAGTGACGAAGCGCCTCGAGCAGTCCCAACTCGGCGAGAAACTGCCAGACAAGATCCACTCGGGTGAAGTGGGCACCGAGAACCGGGTTCGGCCATCCGGGAATGATTCCGGCGACGAATTGATCGGGCTGCATGTTCACTTCCAGTATCGTTTTGAGACGATTCATCGCTTCGGTGAATTGTTGCTCAGTCGCGATTAGGCGACCATTGTGCCCGTAGAGGAGCTTCGGCAGGTTGGCCGAAACGGAACGGACGTAAGCACCACCATCGACGTAGATGATCAGAGCGATTGGTGGGCAGGTCAGAGTCGTGTAGGAATTGGTGCGACCACTGCAATGGGTGGTCGACTCCCGAACTTGCCAAAACAGCGAGCCCTTCAACGACGCGAGGATGCCAGGGCGCAGGGACGCCCGCACCGTGAACGACAATGTGTCGATCATAAGGTAAAAATTTATTGATCCTGCGGTTGTTAATGCAGAGGCGACTCGCCCGTGTGGCCGCAAACGACCACACGGGCTTTTCGTGGCTCTGCCAACCGCCTGATCTATTTTTCGGCCTCGGTGGATTCGGCGCGGCATGTGCGCCGATTGATCAGGAAGCGATTCATGGCGCTTTCCAGCTGAGCGACAGGGAAGCGAACGACGCCTCCGATTTTGAAGTAGGGAAGATAGCCCCTCTTCATCCAACCTTCGATGGTGCGGACCGAAACTCGATTGAGATCGGCGACCTCACGTTTAGTGAGGGATTCTTTCATGGTGTTTTTGGCTTCGCAGCAGGGCTGCGGGTTCCATTCCGTTAGGCTCCACGCACGAATGCCGCGCGTCGCACATGACATCCCGCCCGAGGGTCGGAGTGTTTCATCTGCGGAAACTCCTTGCCGACGACTTTCCGTTAAGCCGGAAAGACGATCAACAACGAAGCGGCGTTGGCTTTTGAAAGCCCACTTACCGCGCAGGTGTGAATCACGTGCAAGAAGACTCCGCCGTGAAGTGCAGCAATTTGCTGCACCACAGCGGATGCCCACGTTCACCGGACGTGGAGCCGTTCAGAATTTTCAGTCGTTCCAAGGTGGAGTTTTAACCAAAAACCCCACGAAAATCCTGCCCTTCGATGCATAAACTGGCATCGGCAGTTGATCGCGGAGCCGAGCAGCCCAGAAGCTACCGCAACCGATACCGACAAAATTTTCGTCAGAATCCGACCGGCTGTTGGCCCGTCGCAAGAGGATGAGACACCTACACATCCATTTCCGTCAACAACTTTTGGATCGCTGCTCTGCTTAGCGGGAGGAGGTGGCGCGCGTCTTCGAGTCTGAACCACTCCGCATTATCGCCCACCACTTCTCCGCATCAGCCGGAGTGACGAGTTCCCGGTAGTGCCGAAAAATGATCGCCGCGGAATTTCCGCTCTCCAGCGCGACTTGGTTCACGTTCTGCGTCGATGCCACACGGTACGAAATTGCGGAGTGCCGCAAAACGTTGCGCTCCCAAGCAAAGCCCAGCGTGCTCGCAAGCGCGGTGACTTCCCGCCAGATTTCGGGGCGCGCCAAAACCAAGCCCGATTTTCCTGCGAAAGGCGCCAACCACCGCCGCAAGTTTTCCGAAATCGGCACGAGCCTCCGCGAACCGGTTTTCGCCTTCTCCGGTTTGATCTCGATCCAGCCCTGCTCCAACAGGATGTCCTCCCAGTGCAGCCGCTGGATTTCAGCGGTGCGCAATCCAGCAAAACCGCCAAGCGTGAGGAACGGGATCATCTCCGGGGCGGCAGCCTCAAGCAGTGCTGTCATCTGCGCAGGGCGAAGGATGGCGATGTTGCCGTCGCGGACTTTCGCGCGGCTCAGCCCTTCGGCTTCCGTCGGGACATTTTTGGGCAGATGTCCATGCCGGCGGCAGAAGCTGAAAAAGGTCGTGACGCTCGTGCG
Organism: Chthoniobacteraceae bacterium; assembly: GCA_044221185.1. Lineage (GTDB taxonomy): Bacteria > Verrucomicrobiota > Verrucomicrobiia > Chthoniobacterales > Chthoniobacteraceae > SXWH01. The sequence goes on from JBGAPP010000001.1 coordinate 3,247, forward strand.
CAGGTTGTTCCGGGTGCGGGCCGCCACATGCATACCCCTCAGCCACTGGTCCAGATCGCCCGTGGCGATTGCCGCAACGTTTCCCGGGAAAGATTTTGCCAGCCGGTTCAGATCGCTCCGCAGCTGGGCGATGTAGCGCCCACTCAAACCGTCCCTCCCCTTCTCGGCGAGGCACCCAGCGACCAATTCGGGAACCTTGCCGGGGCGCAGCGCAGTGGAATGCCTCGCCGCGTAATCCCGCGCCACTTCGCCGAGCGGAACCGACCCTGCCAATTGCTTCGCAGCGACCCACTCCTCGATCGCAGCATGCAGGGGAATTCCGAAAGGCTCCAAAGCGCGCATCGCGTGACCGTAGGATTCCCGGTCAACGCCTGTCAGCTCGAGCGCGGCGGTCGTCCCGTTAAGAATCGAAGTGGCCACCTCCTCGGCGCGCCGCTTTGCCGCATCCAGCGATGAGCGTGATTCCCGTCTGCGCCCGCCACCCGTGTTCCAAGAGATCATGAAATGCCGGGAACCCTTGTTGTCGTATTCGAGGATGCGCACGGCGGCCGAGCCGCGGCGGACGATGAGTGGAAATTTGGGCATCAGTTTTTGACAGTAAACTGACAGTAAAGCAGAACTGCACGAACGCCACCGGTTTATCTTTCCACGACTTAAACCCCTGAGACCGAAGTGGTTGCGGGGGCAGGATTTGAACCTGCGACCTTCAGGTTATGAGCCTGACGAGCTACCGGGCTGCTCCACCCCGCGATTTCGTGAGGGCGCACCGTAGTCGGCAGCCAGTTTCCGGCAAGGGGAATTTCTCGCGAATTCGTCCTCAACGGAATGTCGCCAGCCGAGTTTCGCTCGGCAGCACCTCGGTTGCCGCGCCGGACTCTCAGCCGCGCGTGAGTTCGCGGGACTCGACATTTTCAGCGGCGAGCGCGGTGCGGATGTGGTCGCGGATGATGGCGTGGTCGAGCTTCGTGCCGCAGGAGAAGATGTCCACCGCGGCGTAGCGGTGCTCCGGCCACGTGTGGATGGCGACGTGCGACTCGGCGATGACGACGACGCCGCTGACGCCGTGTGGGCTGAAGGTGTGAAAAACGTCGGTGACGATGGTGCCGCGGCCGCGGCGGACGGCTTCGAGGAGGACGGACTTGAGCGAAGCGGGGTCGTTGAGCTGCGCGGCGTCGCAGCCGTGAAGTTCGAGCAGGGTGTGGCGCGCGAGCGGGATGTGCATCTTCAAGTCATGGGTTCGAGAACGGCATCAGCGGCGGTGCAGCCACGGGTATAGGCTTCCTCGAAAATGGAGATGCCGCTCATGTCGGAGTGGGTGAAAAAAATGGCGGGGCCTTGCAGCGACAGCATTTTCCGACGCGTCTCGCCCCAGATGAAACCGGGGACCGGGCGAATCATGCCGTGGCCCCAGAGCCAGATGTCCACGCGGCGAATGTGCTCGGCGATGCCGGGATGCGGCACGCTCAGATCGTCCACAATCTGCGCGCACCATTCGGCATGGGTGCGCGTGAGGGCCTGCGTGCGGGCGTCGCGCGGCGCGGCGTGATCGAGCGGCCAGTAGTGCGTGATGACGGTTTCGCGCGGGACGGGATGCAGGTGCTGGTGCGTGGCGACGACGTAGCCGAGGCTGCGGCTGCAGCGCATGACGTTGTCCCACGCGAGAGGAGCGCCGTGGCCGCCGGGAAGCGCATCAAGCGTGATGTTGGCGACCATCCACGGGGAGTATTCGAGGCCCTGTGCGGGCGCGAGGCCGCGGATGAAGCGCTGCGCGACGAAGCGCGGAGCGGCGCAGATGATCCGCTGCGCGCGGAGGCGGATGCTCTTTCCAAGGGCGAGATCGAAGAAGTCCACAGGCGCGCCGTCGCGACCACGATCGTGCGGCTCGACGTTGAAGACGATGCAGCCGGTGCGGATGTGATCGCCCACAGGTGCGGCGATGCGGTTCACGAGCCAGCCATTACCCTCGGGCCATGTGAAGACGCTGTCGTGCCCGGTGTTGGCGGCGCGGGCATTGCGGGAGGCAAAATAGTGGATGCCGGCCCACGCGCTCACCTGCTCCGCGCCCGCACCGTAGTCGTCGCGGCAGCAGTAGTCCACTTGCCAGAGCAGCGGCGCGGAGTCGTAACCCTCGCGCGCGAGCCATGCGGACATGGTGATGCAATCCAGCGCAAGCAGCTCCGCGTCCTGCGAGCTGAGGTCGAGCGGGATCGCAAATGCGCGGCGTCCGTCTGTGCCGCGCGCGTGGCGGAACGCTTCCATCTGCGCGGAGAATCGCGCGTATTGCTCGCGGTCGGCGGTGCTGAGGCCGAGTTGCGGGACGAGCCCTTCGTGCCAGCGTCCGTAATCGAAGAGTCGCTCGTTCGGATCGGCGCAGAGCATCTCCTCGTCGCAGATCAGCGCGCCGGTGGAATCGCGCCCGCGGACGAGGCCGAGTTCCTCCAGCAACGCGATGACCTCGGTGGCTTCTTCGTTCGGAATCGGCAAGTAATGCGCGCCCCACGGATAGGCGGCGATCGAGTTGCGACCGCTGGCGGAATTGCCGCCCACGCTCGGTTCGAGTTCGAGCAGGAGAAAGTCGTCCTCGCCCAGCTGATGGAGCCGTCTTGCGGCGGCAAGGCCCGAGATACCGCCGCCGATGATCACAACGCGCACTTCGCGCTCCTCGCTCGGCGCGGGGAAGGCGCCCTCGCGAGCGTCGCGCAAGCGATGACCGGCAGCGTGTCCGGCGCCGAGGATCTCACCGGGGAAAGCGCGCGGTGTCCGCCTGCACCCGGAGAGGCATGCAGCTACGCCTGCGGCGGTTGTTTTCAGGAAGCTGCGCCGCGTCGCCATCAGTGTGTGTAGCGCGCCCACTCCTGCTCGAAGTAGCGCACCAGCGCCTGGTTGTTCAGCCGGTTCACCTCCACCGGCACGCGTGCCATGTCGGGCGGGAACTCGAACAGCGTGCGGAAATTTTGCGCCGACAGGAAACGCAGTCCGTCGGGCAGCTGCAGCTCGCCGGCGAGCGGCCGGTGCGACGCGAGGATGAAACCCCACTCGCCGAACGACGGCACGAGACAGTGATACGGCTCGGTGATGAAACCGCTCGCGCGCAGCGTCTCGTCCACACACCAGAATGATTTCCGCGCGACGTATGGCGATGTGCACTGCACGGCGAGCGCGCCGTCCTGCGCGAGTGCGGTGCGGATGCGCGTGAAAAACGCCGTGGAGTAGAGCTTGCCGATGGAGAAGTTCGACGGGTCGGGGAAATCGGACACGATGAAGTCGAACGGTTCGCGATTTTGCGCGAGCCACGTGAAGGCGTCGGCGTTCACCACGCGCACTTTCGGCGAGAGCAGCGAGCTGGCGTTGAGACGCGTGAGGATTTCGTTTTTTGAAAAGAGCTGCGTCATCTCGGGGTCCAGATCCACGAGTGTGACGTTCTCGATTCGCGGGAAGCGCAGAATCTCGCGCACCGCGAGGCCGTCGCCGCCGCCGAGCACGAGCACGCGGCGCGCGTGCGGCAGACGCGCGAGGCCGGGATGCACGAGCGCCTCGTGGTAGCGGTATTCGTCGCGCGAGCTGAACTGCAGGTTGCCGTTCAGGTAGAGGCGGACGTCGTCATCGTGCCGTGTGATCGCGATGCGCTGGTAGGGCGTGGAGAGCGCGTGGATGACATTCTCCGCATACGCCGCCTGCTCCGACCACGCGAGGATGCGCTCGGATGCTGCGAAGCCCGCGCCGAGCAGCGCGAGCACGGCGAGGCCCGCGTTGCGCAGCAGTGCGGCGCGCGGGACTTCCGTCCACAGCGCCCACAGCGCGAGCAGGCCCACGACGCCATTGAGCATCCCGAACAGAAACCCGCTGCGCACGAGCCCGAGGTGCGGCACGAGGATGAGCGGGAAGAGTAGCGAGGCCAGCAGCGCGCCGATGTAGTCGAACGTGAACACGCGGGCGACGAGGTCCTTGAATTGCAGCCGGCCCTTCAAGATGCGGAGAAGGATCGGTATCTCCACGCCGACGAGCGTGCCGAGCAGCACAATCACGCCGTAGAGGATCACGCGGAACGACGACACATGCGCGAAAAGCGTGAAGAGCAGCGCCGCCGAGAAGCCGCCGAGAAGCGCGATGATCAACTCGACGCGGATGAAGAACCCGAGCAGGTCGCGCTCGACGTATTTCGAGAGCCACGAGCCGATGCCCATCGAGAAGAGATACACGCCGATGACCGTGGAGAACTGCGTGACCGAGTCGCCGAGCAGGTAGCTCGCGAGTGTTCCCGCGATCAGCTCGTAGATGAGCCCGCACGTCGCGATGGTGAAGACGCTCGCGAAGAGCAGCAGCCGTGTGGCGCGGTCGGTCATCGGCGGCGCAGGAGCGCGATCAATGAATCGCCGCCGCAATGATGATGCAGATGCCGAGACCGATGAGGCCGACGACAAGGGCGAGCGCGGTGTTCTTCGTCTCCACCAGCTCCTTCCACAGGTTGTAGGGCGTGAGCTTGTCCACGACGATGAACGTGGCGCAGAAAATGATCACGCCCATGAGGGCGTAAACGAGAGACGAGAGGATGGAATCGAGGTTGAGGTGCATGTTTTTCCCGATGGTTTTCTGGCAGTTTATTTGTGACTGAAGCTCGAGCCGTGTCCGCCGCCGAACAGTCGGAATGGATTCACGGTGTGGATGAGGCTCCATCCGCGGGCGTTCGCAAATGCGAGGTAGATCGCGGAGAGGATGCCGAGGGTGAGGTAAATTGGGTGTCGCATCATTCGCTGTCGTCGCTGGAGGAGTATGGGCTGTAGTCGCTCTCGCTCCACCGCGCGCGCTCGAAGAGGTAGCGCCGCAGGAGCACCGTCACCGGATACGCGCTGACGAGCAGGAGCATGAGGGCGAAATTTGACCAGAAAAGGCCGCCGCGCTTCAAGCGAAGGTCGAGCGGCATCCGGCGGATGGCGGAATCCGCGGAGGTTTCGACCGTCAGGAAATACTCGCCCGGCGGCACTGCGGGAATGGACACGCTCGCGTGCTGCGAACCCTCCGTCCACGAGCCATCGGAGTCGTAGCCGTGGTAGTAGCCGACCTCGATTTCAGCGGGGAACTTCTCGTTCGTGGCCGCGTTCACCAGCTCGACCGACGCGCCGATCCAACTGTTGTCCACGGGTGCGCTCGCCTCGATGTCCACGCGGCTCACACCACCATCTATTTTGAAGCGCGGCGTCACCTGCACGCCCGACGGCCCGCCGGGCGGGATGACTGGCTGCGGTCCCGCAAGCGGGTTCGTGGCGGGCATCGCCGGAGCCGCGGCAGCGTTGATCGCGTCCCGGTCGAACGTGAAATGCTCGTGCCGGATTTCGTGCGTGCGCGCACCCATCCCGAAGAAGATCTGGATGCCGACAACGGCCAGCACGAACGCGATCCAGCGGCGCTTCACCGTCTCCCATTTCTGCGCGCAGGGGTTCGGCTGGTTGAGGTAGATGCCGCTAGGCACGGCGATGTCCTCAATCTCGAACGCCTCCGCCACTTCAGTGTGCGGAATGTATTCGCCGTGCGACCACGTGAACTCCTTGAGGTCTTTGTAGAACTCCTTCGAGAGGATGAATGGAGGCGCGATGAAGTCGTTCAGCATCGCGTGCTCGCCACGCCGCACCTTCCAGTAGAACTCGCCCAGCACGCCCGTGACCTGCGCGTTGCCGCTCGCGTAAAGCTTGTAGTCGCGGCCGTCCATCGTGATGGCGGCGCCGCTGAGATCCGAGATCTGCGGCATGCGCGTCACGAAGCTCCAGTGGCCGTTGAACGTGACCAGCCAGCGGAAGCCGGCCCACGGATTGAACAGCAGATATTCGGACCAGTTCGCCCATTGATCCTTCCGCACGCAGAGGCCGATCACCTCCCACTGCGTGCCGCGCAGCGTGCCGCGCCTGCCGATGGGAAGAACCGGCTTCAGCGCGCCCACTGCATCCTTGGCCTTCTGGATGATCTTCAGTTTCGTGTCTGCGGTGTCGATCACGCTGGCGCACGAACCGCAAACGGCGCTCATGCTGAGGCCCGCAGCACGAAGATTCACCACGGCGCCGCACTTCGGGCACGACAGCGCGGATGTGCGGTATTTTTCCTGCGCGATCTCCGCAGACCATCCCGGCACGGACCGCAAGTTTTGCAGCTTCAATTCGGAAAACTCGACGTAATCGCCGACGTAGAGGCGCGTGCCGTCCGCATCGAACTCGAGGCTGCCGAACTTCCCGCCGGTGCCGATGAGGTCCACGCCGAACCGCTCGGAATTCGGCGCGGCGACGAACGGCAGCTCTCCTTCGCCCGCGAGGCACGTCACCTCCTTCACATCCGTCATCACCCAGCGCCTGAGATCGAAGTCGAAGAATCTCCCCGCTCCACAATCCTGGCGGGCCAGCTTCGGCATGCCGGTCGTGCTCACCTCGAAGCTGATCATGAGGAGCCCCTGCGCTTCGGCGAGCCAGCCGGTGCGGCCGTCGCCGGTGAGCAGACACCATTCGTTCCAGCTCCCATCCGTCCACGACACGCGCACACGGCCGACGATTTGAAAGCCTGCTCCATTCCAATCGCCGCGCGTGCCGATTTGGAAAGGGCTGAGATCCGGCGGCAGCTCCGCCATCACACCCATCGTCTCCACTTTCGCGTCGCGGGCGACGACCATCGAGCGGCAGTGCTCGCACACCGCGAAGACCGCGATGGACGACTCGAACTTCACGGGCGCGCCACACTGGGGACAGTCGTAGAGGCGTTGCGACACGCCGCGTGCGTAGCGGGGCCGCCGCGCCGAGGCAAGCGGGCGCGCTCAGCGGCGCGCGAATTTTTTCCGCAGCGTGACGCGGTTCATCTTCGTCTCGCGCGCGAGCACCGTGGGCTTGCCATCGAAGCGCGAAAGCAGGTGATGCAGCGCGAGCGCCTCCACGGCGTCGTGCATGCCGCGCCACGTGGCCTTTTCCGCAAGGCGCGCGTCGAGCCATTCCGCGAGCGCGGAAGCGAGACGCGCGTCCGGCGAAGTCGCGGCGGCGGCCTGCGCGTGGAGGTCGCGCGGGAGATGCGCGGGCAGTATCACCGGTCCAGTGCAGACGGCGGCAGCGTGCTCGAGGACGTTGCGCAGCTCGCGGAGGTTGCCGGGCCACGCATGGCGCGAGAGGAGGCCGAGGGTGTCCGGCGCGAGCGCGAGCGGGCGGGCGGCCGAGCGGAGGAAATTCTCCGCGAGTGCGGCGATGTCGGCGGCGCGTTCGCGCAGCGGCGGCATTTCGATTTCAAGGACGTGAAGTCGGTAGAACAGGTCCTCGCGGAAGCGGCCGGCCTTCACCTCCTCGCGCAGGTTCTTGTTCGTGGCAGTGACAAGCCGCAGCTCGACGCGGATGTCCTCGCGCCCGCCAACACGCGTGAACGCGCGCTCCTCGACGAAGCGGAGCAGCTTCGCCTGCACGGTCGGCGAGATGTCGCCTATCTCGTCGAGGAAAAGCGTGCCGCCTTTCGCACGCTCGATGTGGCCCTCGCGCGCGGCGACCGCGCCGGTGAATGCACCGCGCTCGTGGCCGAACATCTCGCTCTCGAGAAGCTGCTCGGGCAGCGCGCCGCAGTGCAGCGCGACAAACGGCGCACCGCGACGCGAGCCGTGCGCGTGGATGATGCGCGCCGCGAGCGTCTTTCCGGTGCCGGTCGGGCCGGAGAGCAGCACGGGCGCGTCCGTCGTGCAGGCGTGGGCGATTTCGAGGAACACGCGCTGCATCGCGGGCGAGGCGCCGAGCAGCTGCGGCGAATGCGCGGCCGGCGCAGGCGCGGACGCGGGTGCAGATGCGGCATCGAGCAGCTGGCTCAGCGTGCGCTCGACCTCGCGGAGATCGAGCGGCTTCACCAGGTAGGCCGACGCGCCAAGCTTGCGTGCGGCCACGGCGTTTTCGAGGCGGCCATGCGCAGTGATGATCACGACCGGCAGTTCCGGCGAGCGCGAGCGCGCCTTTTCCAAAACCTCCAACCCGCTGAGATCGGGCAGGCCGATGTCGAGGATCGCGAGGTCGAAACTGCCCGAGGCAAGCGCGCGCAGCCCCGCGTTGCCGCTCGCACGAAGCTCCGCGCGCCAGCCGAGACGCTGGCACACGCGCGCGAGTGCGGCGGCGAGCGCGGATTCGTCTTCGATGATGAGGATGGAGGGCGTGGCCATTTATGATTTTGGATTTCGGATTTCGGATTTCGCGCCCACTGCGGGCGGAAGGATGAAAGTGACGACGGCGCCGCCGCCGGGTGAGTTTCCGACACGCAGGTCGCCGCCGTGGGCGCGGAGGATCTCGGCGGTGACGCTGAGGCCGATGCCCATGCCTCCCTCCTTCTCGCTGTAGAAAAGCTCCGAGTGCCGCGCGAGCGCCGCGGCGCTGAAGCCGGGGCCGGAGTCGCGGAAGCGAATGACGAAGGGCCTTGTTCCCGCTTCTTCGGGGCCTTCACCCTTCGTCATTCGTCCTTCGTCATTTCCCACGATGTTTCCCGCGACCGTGAGCACCCCCCCCTCCGCCGACATCGCCTGGATCGCGTTCACGATCACGTTGCCAATCGCCTGGCCGAGCCTGCGCGCGTCGGCTTGGATGAAGTGGCCGGGCTGCGCCTCGTTGATGAGCTTCACGCCAGCGTGCGCGGCGGCGGGTGCATGCGTGCGGAGCGCGGCGGCGATGAGTTCGGCGGGATCGCACGGCGAGGTCAGCGGCGGCTGCGGGCGCGCGAGGAACAGCCACTGGTTCACGAGCGCCTCGATCTTCGCGTTTTCGGCGAGGATGATCGCGAGCGAGTCCGTGGCGCTGTCGTCGCCCGATCCAGGATGAACGCTCGTGGTGCCCTCCTCCAGGAGCTGCGCGTGGAGCCGGATTGCGGCGACCGGGTTGTTGATTTCGTGCGCAAGGCCCGTGGCCATGCGGCCGAGTGTGGCCAGGCGCTCGGCCTGAAGGCGCGCGCGGCGCTCGTCGGCGAGCGCGGAGCGGGTGTCGAGATACGCGCGGGCGAGCTGGCCGATCTCGTCCGGTCGCGCGGCTTCCGGCAGCGGGTCCACACTTTCATCCGCGATGTGCGGCAGCCGCTGCGCGAGCGAACGGAGCGGGCGGACGATGCCGCGCGCGAGCGCCCACGCGAGCGCGAGCGAGAGCAGCCAGAACGCGCCCAGCGCGGTGAACGTCCGCGCGCGCCAGAATTCCCCCCTGGCTGGCCGCACGCGGAAAAGAATCACACTCCATTCTCCATCGAGCGGCATCCGGACTGCCTCGCCGCCATCGCGCGAGCAGACCGCGCCGGACGGTTTGCGCGCGGCTTCGGCGAGCGCCGCCCCCCCGGAACCGCCAAGCCGCGCGCTGGGATCAGGGATCGCATCCGCGACCTCCGCGCCGCGGACGAAATACGCCTCCATGCCGAGGACTTCGCCGAGCGCGACGGCCGTCCGCTCGCTCGGCGGAAGATGCTGCGAGCGGATGAAGTTCGCATTTGACCGCGCCACCGCCGCGAATTCCGCCTGCGACTCGTGCGCCTCCTGGTAATCGAGCCACGCGACGACACCGAGGGAACCGACGACGACGAAGCCGAGGAAGGTGACCACGAGTCGCCAGGTGAGTCTGGATTGGAGCGGCATTCGGGGAGGACATTTGATAACCATTTCTCCATTCGTTGTGAATAAAAAATGTCCCTCTGGTTGGTTCCGGCGCTTCTCAAAAAGAATTTTCCCAGAGGAAAACACGATTCCGCGCCCGCGTTGGCACACACGCCGCTAAGGGCGCTCCCGCCAATGAAACCAACACCCTCACTCTTCCAACCCACCCTCATTCTGTCCACCTGCCTCGCGCTGAGCGCGGGTGCCTTCGCCGCGGAAAAGAAACCCGAAACCGGTTCCACCGGCGGCGCCCAGCGCATGCCGACTGTGACCTCCCTCGCAGGCTCGCTGCTCGAGGAGCAGCCCGCGGATGAATCTGGCCGTCCCGAGTGGACCAGCGCCCGGCGCTTCCCCGGCACGCGCGTTTACATCCAGAAGGCGCCGTGGGAATTCGGCGTCGAATCGTGGTGGCGCATCAAGCACAAGCGCAACGGGACCGTCGCGCACCGTGTGCTGCAGGAGGTCGAAATCGGCCTGCCGGGCAGGCTCCAGCTTGACCTTTACGCGCAGGAGGAGGGCAGCCCTGGCACGCACTTCCACTTTCATAGCTTCAACGTCGAGCTGCGCTGGGCGCCGTGGGAGTGGGGCAAGGTGTGGGGCAACCCGACGCTCTACGCGGAATACAAGTTCGCCGACGACCACTGGGGCCCGGACGTGTATGAGTTCAAGCTGCTGCTCGGCGACCAGCTCGCGCCGCGCTGGCACTGGGGCGTGAATTTCGTGTGGGAATCGGAGACGGGCGGGGAGCGCGAGCAGGAGTTCCAGATCACCGGCGGCCTCAGTTATACGGTCATTGACAGCAAGCTGAGTGTCGGCGTGGAGGCGTTCTACGACCGCGACACGGTGAAAGGGCAGCGCAGCAACCCGGCGCACATGTTTGCCCTCGGCCCGAGCCTCCAGTGGCGCGTGAACAAGAACCTGCACGTGGATCTGAACTGCCAGTTCGGCCTGAACCGGGCGACTGAGCGGCAGATCGCCTACCTCGTCGTCGGCTACGACTTCGGCCCCGGGGAGTCGAAGAAGCGCGGCTACAATCCGATCAGCGGACAGCGCAACTGAGCCGGTCCACGCATGGGGCGCAGCGCCTTCATCGTCTCATCTGCGCTGCACGCGGGGCTGCTCGCGCTTCTGTGCGGCGTTGCATTCCGGGAAAATGCGGGGCCCGGCCCTGCTGACGGCGGACCACTCTGGTCTGCCAGCGCCGAAGCCGCAGGCGAATTGGTGGTGGCTGACTCATCCGAGCCCGGCAGTGATGCCGGGCCGGGTGAGCAGCTGCCGGCATTCCAGCCAGCGAACCCACTCGCCATTCCCGATATCCGGGTGATTGCAGCGCCGGCATTCGCGCCGCTGACGACGAACGTTTCCATCGGCGCGGCGATCGCACCATCGATCGCCGCGCTTCCCTCGTTTGCGCAGGATGGCGCCCCCACGCCGGCGGGGTCCGGGAAGGGCGTGACTCGCCGCGCGGCCGCGAAGGGCGGAGGAAGCCCGAACCGCGGGGAATCGGGCGGCGGCCCCGCCTACACGCCCGCACGATACGTGCATTGTCCACCACCTGCTTTTCCGCCGGAAGCGAGGAAGGCGCGGGTCTCAGGCGTCGTGCTGCTGCTGGTGCAGATCGATGAACGCGGAAGGCCGATCCGCATTGCGCTGCGGCGCACCTCGGGCCACGCCGTCCTGGACACCGCGGCACAGCGGGCCGTTCGCCTCTGGCGTTTTGAACCGGCGCGGCGCGATGGGAAGCCCGTGGATGCCCGCCTCGAAGTGCCCGTGCGCTTTGCGCTCTCCTGAGCTTCCCTCCGCGGAACGGCCCACCGCGCCCGCAGTGGGATTAAGACTGCCGCCGACTCTACCCGCCGGTGCGCCCCTGCACATACACGGACGGTGTGCAGCCCAGCAGTTCCGTGAACGCCTTTGAAAAGTGCCCGAGGCTGCTGTAGCCGACGGCGAATGCGGCCTCAGTCACATTGTGCGTGCCGGCGATGAGCATCTCCGCGGCGCGCTCGACACGCACGCGGCGGAGGAACTGGGGAATCGTCTCGCCGGTGAGCCTCGAGAACGTGCGGCTGAGGTAAAACGGGCTCATGCCGACCTTCGCCGCGATTTCCGCCAGCGCGGGCGTGCGCTCGATGTCCGCCACGATGAAGGCCCTCACCTTTTCCACCCGCTCCCGCTCAACCCGCTGCTGCCGGTGGCAGAAAAGCTCCGAGTCCTCGGAATACAGGCACTCCGCGAGCCATTCGAGCAGCCGGGCCTCGTGCCAGAGCGCGCGCGCCTGCGGGGCGACCGGCGGCTGGAGCACCGAGCGGACAGTGGCGGACTGCGACGCCGTGAACTGCCGGGGCTGCGCCACCGCGCTGGATGTCACGCCGTTCCGCATCGCCCCGGCGACGAACGGCAGAAGCGCATCTTCGCATCCCGCGAGCCGGCTCCGGAGAAAAGCGGGGCTCAATTCCACCGTGACAAAGCGGTGCCGCTCACCCGCCGCCCGATAGGCCGCGAGCGGCACCTCGCCGGATGAATAGACCACCGACTGCGCCGGCGCGAGCCCCACGATGGCGCCGTGAGCAAACCACGCGTTCCCTTCCAAATTCAGGCAAATCTCCACGCTGCCCGGATGAAAACTCCGTCCCCATTCCAGCTCCCGTTGGAGCCGGATGTCGTGCAGTTCGATGCTCACCCCCATGTGCTCGAACGAGCCGTAAATCTGCCGCCAGCCCGCACCGAACGGCAGCCATAGACCCCCTTCGGGAGGCCGGGCGACGGTCAATTCAGGACGTTTCCTAGGCATATCTAGGGCAAAAGCAGCCATACAGATACAACTATTGCGATTAAGTCTCAATTGCAATGATGGGCCTTTCTTTCGCAACCCCGGGGAAGCGAAACGGAGCCTCGCGGCGCCATCTTCCCACCCATGCAACGACCCAAATCGCCCGCTGCTTCTTCCCCATTTCACCACTTCTTTCGCTCATTCCGGAGATTTCTCGCCGCTCTCGCAACGGCGACTGCAATCGGTGCGGTTCGCGACTGCCACGCACAACTCGTCCTCCAGCCTCTCACCGAAGCCACGAGCAAGGACACGAAGATCTACGACCAAATTCCGAGCACGAACTTCTCCTCGAACCTCGGCATCTCCTCGCCGGATGTGGGGGCTCACTTCCTGTCGATGGTGCAGTTTGACCTGTCCTCGGTTTCGTTTCCGGCGGCGGACATCACGAACGCGAAACTCACGCTCTATTCAACGGGTCTCGTCTCGACCCTCGGCGCTCCCGGGACCGGCGGCACGGTGACGCTCTCGCCCATTCTGGACAACTGGCGTGAAACCTCCGGCGACGCGGGTTCGACGCCGCTCGCGACCTACGGCGCATTCTTCGGAACGACACTCACCCTGCATTTCGGCCCGGCGGTCGCCTCGCAGAATGTCACCGGCGCGGGTTTCCACGACTGGGACATCACCAACCTCGTGAAATCCTGGGTGGACAGCTCGCAGGCCAACTACGGCGTCCTGATCCAGTTCAGCACCAGCGGCGGCGACATGGTTTTCGCGGATACCGACAGCACGCCGGGCGTGGCTGGAAGCGCCCCGGCTCTCACCATCAACACGGTCCCCGAACCGGCTTCGGCGGCGCTCCTGCTGGCAGGTCTCGGAACGGTCCTCGCGCGCCGCAGGCGCGTGGCGGCTTGCTGAAATGCGCGGCATTTTCCGCCACCTCATCGTTCCCCTCCTCCTCGCCACCGCCACCTCGCAGGGCCGTGCCGCCACGGTGACTTTCACCTCACCGTCGCTGGACAAATGGATGTATGGCAACGTCCCCGGCAGCATCGGCGGCACGCGCGACACGCTCCCCGTATTCGGCCACGCGGACACCGCCGAGGACGAGGATCGGCTCGGGCAGATGCTCGTCGCATTCCAGACCAGCGCGCAGATCACGCCGGGGCTCGCCGCGGCGAGCTATCAAATCACCCGCGTCACGCTCTCGCTGTTCAACTCGAGCAGCAACGTCACCTACGATCCCACCTACGACTCTTTCAAGAGCCACCTCGGCACGGGCGACCCGCTTTATCAGGCGGACGCGGACGCCGGGCGTCCCGTCGAGCTCTTCGGCGTGGGCCTGCGCGGCGGCTTCACCTCGCTGAGCGGCTCATTGAGCGGCGGCACAGCCTACGGCGAAAACTCCGCCTTCGGATCGAACACTGTCCACGGGCGCAATGCCTATCCGATCCTGTTCAACGGCGGCGGCACCGCAGTGGATGTCTCCGACAATGTGACCGAGCGCTTCGAAGCCACACCGTGGGCCATTGGCCAGATCGCGGGCCTCTCAGCAGGCGACAGCGTCCCCGAGGGCAGCGAATACCGCTTCACACTCGACCTCAGCTCCGCCGCAGTGCGCGCGTATCTGCAGGACAGCCTCAGCAGCGGCGTCCTCGGCCTCATGGCGACATCGCTCGCGCCGGTCTCCGGCCAAGACAGCACCGATCCCTACCCGGCGTTCCTGTCGCGGGAAAACCAGATCGGCCCCGAATACGTGCCCCGTCTCGAAATCGAATACACCATCGTCCCCATCCCCGAGCCAAATACGACGACCAGCGTGCTGCTCGGCCTCGGTGTCCTAGCCGCCGCGCGCGGCTGGCGGCGGCGCGACCGCTTTTCCTGATCTCCTGATTCCATCCATGAAAACACGCGCCTTCACGCTCATCGAACTGCTTGTGGTTGTCTCGATCATCAGTGTTCTTGCCGGCCTCAGCATGACTGCCATCACAGCCGCCCGGCGCTCCGGCAATCAGGCCCGGGAAGTCTCCGCAGGACGCCAGCTCATCGCCGCCTATCTGCGCGCCGCCGGGGACAACAACGGCGAGCTGATGCCCGGCTACGCCAGCACGACGACTGCGAAAAACGAAGCCGGCCAGACCGTCACCGGTCCCACTGCACAGCGCTACCCGTGGCGCCTCGCGGCCTACCTTGAGAACCGCGTCTTCGGCACGCTCCTCGTAAACGATCAGGCGAAGCTCGGCCAAGATTCCAAGCGTGCGGACCTCGACTACCTCGTCAGCTTCGCCCCGACATTCGGCATGAACGCCACCTACGTCGGCGGCAACTTCAACGGCTCGCTCGCTCCCGGCGGTCTTGCCGAGAAAAAATACGGCGTGTTCTGCGCCACACGCGCGACCGATGTGACCTCACCGGCAAAACTCATCGTCTTCTGCTCGGCCCACTATACCGGCATGCAAGGCGCGTCCTACCTCGGCTACCACACTGTGAGCGCACCGTGCGAAACGCGACGGCTGTGGAACGGGCGCAGTTACAAGGAGGGCGCGGCCGCCGAGACGCTCGGTTACATTCACCCACGCTACTCTGGAAAAGCAGTCGCCGTCATGTTCGACGGTCACACCGAACTCCTCACACCCGCCGAACTCGACGACATGCGCCGCTGGTCCGTGCAGGCCGCGGAACTTGACCGCTCCGATTTTATCATCGGCCAAAATTGAAACTATGATCCGTCTCCTCGCGCTTCTCCTCACATTCATCACTGCCGCTCGCGCCGAGCTGCCGCCGCTCCCCCGCCCCGCGACCAGCTTCGGCGCGACACTCGCGGACGGCTGGCTCTACATCTACGGCGGCAATTCCGGCAAGGCACACGAGTTTCACCGCGACTGCGTGCGCGGCGACTTTTACCGGCTGAAAATGCCCGGCGGCACCGCATGGGAGACGCTGCCCGGCGGCACCGCGCTGCTGAGCTCGTCGCTCGTCTCGCACGGTGGAAAAATCATCCGCATCGGCGGCATGAACGCGCGCAACGCCAAGGGTGAAAAGAACGACCTGCACTCCACCGACGAGGTCGTCGCCTTCGATCCGGCCACGGGAAAATGGGACAAGCTCCCATCGCTCCCCGAGCCGCGCTCCAGCCACGACTCGGTGGTCGTCGGCGACC
The DNA here is from genome assembly GCA_044221185.1 of Chthoniobacteraceae bacterium. Lineage (GTDB taxonomy): Bacteria > Verrucomicrobiota > Verrucomicrobiia > Chthoniobacterales > Chthoniobacteraceae > SXWH01. The sequence continues at coordinate 18,793 of JBGAPP010000001.1, forward strand.
TGCTCCACGTCGGCGGCGGCTGGCGACTTTCCGGCGACGACGGCGAGGGCGCGGGCTCCACCTCCAAGTGGCACGCCACCGCGCTCATCCTCGACCTCTCGAAGCCCGATGCCGGATGGAAATCCGTCCCGCAGCCCTTCCAGCGCCGCGCGCTCGCCGCAGTCGCCAGCGGGGGCCGCGTGTGGTTCCTCGGCGGCATGGACAGCCACGACGAGCCCTCGCGCGCCGTGGACTGGTGGGAGCCCGCGACCGGCAAATGGGGCAAAGGCCCGGACCTGCCGGATGGCTCGATGGCCGGCTTTGGCATCGCAGGGTGCGCCGCCGCGGGCCGCGTGCTCGCCAGCCCGCTCTCGGGGAAAATTTCCGCCCTCAGCGCGGACGGCAGGCAGTGGGAGGAAGTCGCCGCGCTCGCGAACCCGCGCTTCTTCCACCGCCTGCTCCCGCTGAATGACGGACGCCTGCTTGCCGTCGGCGGCTCCAGCCGCAAGGGGCAGGTTCCCGCGCTGGAATTCGTCGCGCTTGGCAGGAACGCCGCGTCCGCTGCACCGGCCGCCACAGCCACCGTCACCAAGACCGCCAAGCAGCCCACGCAGACTTCCATCACCGGCTGGCCGCAGTGGCGCGGTGCGCAGCGCGACGGCGTCTCGCAGGACACGGGCTGGCGCAAGCAGTGGCCCCCCGAAGGCCCGCGCCTGCTGTGGCGCGCGCAGGCCGGCGCCGGCATGAGCTCGTGCGTCGTCTCCGAGGGCCGCCTCATCACCCAGGGCAACGACGGCAACGGCACCGACAGCATCCTCGCGCTCGACGCCGCCACCGGCGCGGAGCTGTGGCGATTCACTCTCCCGTGCAAGATCGACGCGCACGAGATGCCCATCGTCCCGAGCGGCCCTGGCGCGACACCCACCATCGCAGGCGGCCATGTTTTTTCGCTCACGCGAGAAGGAGACCTCGTCGCGCTCGACAAAACGAACGGCCAGCCCGCGTGGAGGAAAAACCTCGTCGCCGACCTCGGCGGCAAGCGCCCCGTGTATGGCTATGCTCAAAGCCCGCTCGTGGACGGCGGCCTCATCTTCCTCGACATCGGCGCCGCCGGGGAAAAAACCGGCTCCACTGTCGCGCTCGACGCCGCCACGGGCGAACTGAAGTGGCGCTCCGGCACCGGCGAGGCCGGCTACAGCTCCGCGCGCATCGTCGAACGGGATGGCCGCCGCTTCGTCGCCATGTTCAAGGGCGAGGCGCTCGACATTCTCGACGCAGCCGACGGCCGCGTGGTCGCATCGCACCGCACCACCGCGCGCGATTTCTCCAACTCCGCCACGCCCGCGCTCGTCGGCCACCGCATCCTCGTGAGCAACACCGGCACCGACCTCGCCTCACTGCTCGACTGGGACGTCGCCGCCGAGCCGAACGTCCGCCCCGCGTGGCAGCACAAGCAGTTTGCGCTGCTCTTCAACAGCGCCATCGCGCACGGCGGCTGCCTCTTCGGCTTCAACGAAAAACGCCGCGGACACCACGAGTTCACCTGCGTGGACGCCGCGACCGGTGAGAGCAGGTGGGTGAGCGACGCCGTGCCCACCGGCACGTTCATCCTCGCCGACGGCCACTGGCTCTTCCTCACCCGCGATGGCGAGGTGGCGCTCGCGCCCGCCGGCGCGGCGGAGCTGAAGTGCACCGCGCGGTTCAAGGCGCTCGAGGGCAAGTGCTACGCCACGCCCACGCTCGCATCGGGGTTCCTCTATGTCCGCAGCAACGCCGGCGAAATCGCCGCCTTCGACCTGCGCTGACCACTCACCGTCTCACCTCCTCACCGCGGCCACACGCGGGCGAAGTCCGTCTTCTTCACCCATCCCGAGCGGTCGCCGTCAGCGCGCACGTAGAAATATTCGCCGCGCTCGCGCTCCACGCGCGCCATCTCGCCGGCGGGCAGCTTGGCCAGCGTCTCCGCCTCACGCGTGGGCGTGAGGCGCAGCGGCGCCTCATCCTCGAGCACCACGCCGAACTGTGCGCGCTTCCACAGCCCGAACAGCGCCGGGCCGCACAGCAGGAAAACCGCGAGCAGCGCGGCGGCCACGCCCTGGTGCCAGTCCGCGCGCCGCCAGCCGAGCAGCCGCGGCAGCGTGAGCAGCGCGATGCCGCCCCACAGCCCCGCCGACGCGATCGCAATCCACCACCCGCCCGGCAGCGCGGCCGAATAGCGCTCGTGCCACGCGAGCGAGAGCGCGTCCACACGCGCGTTGTGCCGAGCGAAGCGCAGGTTCGCCTCGGTGTTCCTGCTGGAGGGGCTCAGAGAAAGCGCGCGCTCCCACGCGAGGATGGCGTGTCCGTGCCGGTTCACCTTCCACTCCGCGTCACCGAGATTGTGCAGCGCACCCGCGGAAAAGCTGCCCTCGTTCACCAGCTCGCGCAGCTCATACACGGCTTCGGCAAATTCGCCCGCGGCATAGGCTTCGGACGCCTTCTTGAATCGCTCATCCGGCGATGATGCGGCGCGGCACTGGACCGCCAGCACGAGGAAAAATGCGAGCGTCAAGCCGTGCAGCCAGCGAGGGAAGCGGTTCGTCCTCATGCGCGGCGGGCGAGTGTGTGGACGGCGCGTTCGAGCTCCGGCAACAGCGCGCGCGGCTCGATTGACGCGGCGGTTGCGGCGGCGTAGCTCGCGGCGTCGGCGGAATCGAACACCTGGCGCGCGACAGCGGACGCGCCGTCGTCGCCGTCCAGAATCCGCAGCACTTCCTCGCGCGTGAGGCTCCCGGCCTGCGCGGTGTCGAGCGGCGATGCGGCTTCCCGCAGCGCGCCCGCGCCCGCCCGGAGAAACTCGCTGCGATCACCCTTCCTCGCTGCGGCACGGGCCTCCGCAAGCGCGCGGCGCGCGGCAGCGTGCGCGCGACGGCGGCGGATGATCTGCGGATTCGCCGCAAGCCAGTCGCGGCGGCGGCGCCACGCCCACAGCACCAGCAGCAGCAGCGGCGGCGCGCACTCAACGGCGAGCAGCCACCATTCGCGCAGCGGCGGCGCGGGCGAATGTGTCCATGGGCCCGGCTTTTCCGCGAGGCCCGCCATCGCGGGCTCGACCACGCGCGGCGCCTCCTCCGGGCGCGGCGCCTCGGCCTTCGCGGGCTCCGGCTCAGCGGGCGCGGGTGCGTTCGCCGATGCCTTCACGGTGATCGGCAGCGGCGGAACGGTGATGTCCACATACGCGCGGCGCTCGGGATCGAAGTAGCAGAACGGCATCGCGGGCGTGGACTTCAGCCCCGCGCGGCCCGCGACGAGCGTGTAGGTGAAAACTTTCGCGCCGCGCGTGCTGTTGTGATCCTCGGAGTCGGGCTGAAACTCGCTCGTCGGCTTGTAAATCTGCCAGCCGCCCGAGCTGCCGAGCTCCGGCGCGGCGACACCCTCAAGATTGCCCTCGCCCGCCATCGCGATGGTAAGCGTGACCGGCTCGCCCGCCTCGATTTCCGCCGCGGAGAGCGTCGGCTGCGCGATGGTGAATTTTCCAATCGCCCCCGTGAAACCCTGCGGACGCCCCGCCCGCGGCAGCGCGAGCACGCGGATGCGCGCGGGCTTCGTGTCCACCGTGCTCTGCCCGCCCCCGAAGCCGCGCTGCCCCGGCAGGTCGAGCTTCTGCACCCGCACGATGACCTGCATGCCGAGCTCCAGCTCACCCTCGAGAATCGGCGTGATCCGCAGCGGCATCACGAGTCCCTCGTGCTGCTGCCCGCCGACCGTGAACTGCTCGCGCGAAGTCCGCAGCGACGGCCGGACCACCGCCGCGCCCGTCGTCTTTGCGACGTGCGAGACGAACTGCGGCGACTCGTCCGCCGTCTCGATGACGAGCAGCCGCGCACCGATCGTCTCGCCGACAAAAAAATCGCGCTTCGGCAGATCCAGCTCCGCGCGCACCGGCTGGTAGGGCGCCGCGCCGGGGTCCGCCTGCGCGACGGTCAGCGTCGCCGGCGGCACGCGCACGCGCCTGCCCGCAACCGCGATTTCAAATGCAGGAATCGTGTGCCGGCCCGTCCGCTGCGGCGCGACGCTGTAGGTGTAGGTGGACGTCGTCGAAAACGCGCCGTTGAGCATCGTCGAGCTCACCGAGCTTCCGGCGAACGAAACATCGAGGCCCGGGGGCGGCGTGAGCACCGGTGGCTCCGCCGGCTTCTGCATCGCGGTGACGGTCACGCGGTAAATCGCCGGGCGTCCGATCTGCACCGTATCCGGCACAAAGGCCGCACTCGCCGCGGGCTCGGCATCGCTGGGCGGCTGCGCCTGCGCAAAAATCCGCGGCACCGCCACAGACAGCGCGGACACGAGCGCGGCAGAAATAAGGGCGCGCCGCGTGAACATCACCAGTTGCGCCCCTTCCCCTGCACCGGCCTGCGCTGCTCCTCCGTCGGCCGGAAGCCCTCGCCCTCCTCCTTCGTGCCGAGCGACATCGTCCGGCGCTTCATGGTCTCCTTCAGCCAGCGCGCCATCTCCGGCGACACCTCGCGGTCGCTGCCGAGGCGCTGCTGCTGCTTCTCGCCAGGCTTCGGCTCGTCCTTCCTCTCCTCGTCGTCATCGTCCTCCTCTTCGTCGCTCTCGCGCTGCATCTCCTTCGGGATTTTGCCGCGCATCTTTTTCATCATCTCCTTCATCTTCTCGCGCTCCTCCGCGACTTGCTCGCTCTGCTGCTCGACCTGCTTCTTGAACTTCAGCAGCTCCTCGATCTTCCGCTCCACGATTTCAGCGTTCACCTTCGCGTCGGCATTCGCGGCATCGAGCTCCAGGGAGCTGTGGAAATCGCCGACCGAGCGCCGCCACCGCTCCAGCGCCGAGCCGATGAGCCCGAGGGTGCGGCTCGTCTCATCGCGGGAAAAACGGAGCTCCTTCCGGGCGGCGCGCGCATCCATGTAGGCCGCGATGATCTCCTGCAGCGCGTCGCTCTCGAGCGCGCGCGAGCCATTGCGGATCGCCTCCTCGGCGACCGTCACCGCGGCCGTGGATGAATCCAGAAGCTGCTGCCGGCTTCCCTCGCCCTTCAGCGTCTCCTCGCCCTGGCGGAACCGCACGTGGCCGAGATTGTAGAGCGCGAGCGGCTGCACCGCATCGCTTTCGCCGCCCGCAGCCCTGCGCAGCGCCAGCTCCGCATCCCGAAGCTCGCCCTTGCCCAGCCGGACGACCCCCTCATTGTAGCTCAGCCGGGCGTCCGGCACCGCGGCGAGCGCGGGCGATGCCGCGAACAGCAGGATGGCGAGTGTGCGGGATTTCATGCGGTGGGCGCCGCTTTTCGGCGGCGGGTGCGGAGCAAAGATTCGCCGACGAGCAGGAAAATGGCAACTGCAAGCGGCCAGCGGTAGCGGTCAATGCCGAGGCGTTTGCGGAACACCGCCGCGGGCTTCGACTGCGGATCCCTCAGCGCGTTCGCGGCGTCGGCGAGGCCTCCGGAAATTGTGTCCAGCCGCCGGTAAGTGCCGCCGGTCGCCTCGGCGATGGAGCGCAGCGTGGCCTCGTCGAGCCGGCTCGTCACAGGCTGCCCTTTCTCATCGCGCAGCGGCTCCATCCCGCCGTCGCGCGACTGCACCTGCACCACCGTGCCGTTCGCGGTGCCGACGCCGACGGAAAAGACAACCACGCCGTCCTTCGCGAGCTTCTTCGCCGCCTCGATGCCCGCGCGTTCGAGATCCTCACCATCCGTCACCAACACAAGGATTTTCCGGCGTTCCGCCTTTTCAAACGCGCGGCTCGCGACGAACAGCGCGCTCGCGATGTCCGTGCCCGGCACGAGCACCGAGTCCGTGTCGAGATCGCGGATGGATTCTTCAAAAGCATCGTAGTCGAGCGTGAGCGGACACTGGAGGAACGCATCGCCGGCAAATGCCACGAGCCCCACGCGCCCTCCCGCCTGCCGCCTCACGAAGTCGAGCGCCGCGAGCTTTGCCCGCTCGATCCGGCTCGGCGTCACGTCGGTCGCGAGCATGGACTTCGACGTGTCCATGAGGAACACCACGTCGTCGCCGCGGCGGTCCACACGCTCCTCTGTCTCGCCCCACTGGGGGCGCGCGAGCGCGATGCCCATGAGCAGGAGCGCGAGGAAGAGCAGCGCGTTCTTCACCACGCGCCTCACCTTGCTGTGCGATGCGAGCAGCTCCGCGCGCCGCGCCTCGTCGGCAAACTCCGCGAGCCTGCGGCGCCGCGCCTTCGCCGACAGCCAGAACAGCACGCCTGTGAGCACCAGTGCGAGCGCCGTGATCCAGAGCCACTGCGGCTCGGCAAATTGGAGCGCGTGGTTCTTCATGGCACGCGGCGGAAGCGGGTGTTTGCGAGCAGCAGCTCGAGCAGCAGCACGGCGACCGCGCCGAGCAGCGGGATGTAAAACAGGGGCGTGTAGGTGCGGTGCCGCTTCAGCTTCACCTCGGTCTTTTCCAGCCGGTCAATGTCCGCATACACCGTGTCGAGCTCCTGCCGGTTCGTCGCCGTGTAGCTCTTGCCGCCGGTCATCTTCGACATCTTCTCGAGCACCACGTAGTTCGCCGGCTGCAGCATCGTGATGACACCGCCGGGCCGCCCGTCGGGGCCGAGCCGCAGCTTTCCGGTCTCACGGTCGAAATCATAGAGCGGGCACGCGTCATTTTTCCCCACGCCAACCGTGTAAACGCGCACACCCTCGCCTGCGGCGAGACTCGCCGACGCGATGGGCTCGAGCGTCTCCCACTTGTTGTTGTCGCCGTCGGTGAGCAGCACGATGAGCTTGCCGCGGCTCTGCTTCTGCGCGGCGAGGCGCTTCACCGCGAGGCCCGTCGCGTCGCCGATGGCAGTGCCCAGTTCGGTGATCACGCCGATGTAAAGACGCTCGAGGTTCCGCTGGAGCCACTCGTGGTTCAGCGTCGGCGGAGCCACGAGGTAAGGCACGCCGCTGAACACGATGAGCCCGATGCGGTCCGACGGGCGGCGCGCGACGAAGTCCTTCAGCACGCTCTGCGCGATGTCGAAGCGCGTCGTGAGCTTGCCCGGCGGCGCCATGTCGAGCGCCATCATGCTCCACGACAAATCAAACACGAGCATGATGTCCACACCGCTCGCCTGCGTCTCAGTCTCCTCGTTCACCCAGCGCGGCCCTGCCATCGCCGCAATGGCGAGCGCGACCGTGAGCGTGCGGAGGAAAATGAACAGCCTTCCCGCCATGGAGCGCACCCGGCCGCCCACGGCGCGCACCAGCTCGACACTTGAAAACCGCAGCGCGCCGTCCGCACCCGCGCGCCCGCGGATGAACGCATAAAGCGGCAGCAGCGCGAGGAACGCGAGCACCCACGGATGCTGGAATTCGAATCCCTCCGTCATGGAATTGGGCCGTCCATTTTCAAAGCGTCCGCACCGCGCGCATCCGCGCCGCCTCCAGTTCGTCCACGAGCTTCGCTGCATCCGCCAGCAGCGCCTCCACGCGCGATGGCTCGGCTGCCCCATTCCCAAGGCGCGGGGAGAACTTCTCGGTGTCGCACTCGGAAAGGAAGCGCCACACCGCATTCGTCACCTCCACGGGGCACTTGCGCCGGATGACGAGCGCGCTCACTACCTCCTCAGAAGTGAGCCCCGTTCCCTCGATGAAAAACGCACCCGCAGCGTAGCGGCGCACGATGCCCGACAAATCCGCGGGCGTCGCACGGCCCGCAGCGGAGCGGAGCGCGGCGAGTTCCTGCTGGGCCACCGCAAACGGATCCGGCGGCGGCGCGGGATGCCTGTGCCGCGGCCAGAGCAGGGCGGTGAGGAGCAGCGCGGTTCCCGCTCCCGCGAGCACCCACGCGCCGACGCCCGGCCCGCGCACTGGCGGCGGGAGTCCCGGACGCGGCGGACGAAGCTCGCTCTCCGGCGCGGCCTTCGGCTCCGATTTCGGCTCCGCCTTGATCGCGCCCATCACCGTCAGCGGAAAAAGCGCGAGGGCTGCTGTGAGGGCTGCGCGTTTCATCGGCGGCGGCGGTGCTCGAAAAAATGCTGCAGCGATGCCGCATGGTCATCCGCAGAGCCCAGCCGCAGCACGTCCACGCCGGACTGCATCAGCGCGCGGTCGAGCTGCTCCTGCCGCCGCGCCGCGGCCGCCGCGAACGCGTCGCGCACCGACTCGCGCGTGGAATCCACCTCCATCACCTCGCCAGTCTCCGCATCCTCGACGACGAGCATCCCCGACGGCGGCAGCGCGCGCTCGCGCGCATCGTGGAGCTGGATGCAAACGAGGTCGTGCCGCGCGTTTGTGCGCCCGATTTCCTGGAACATGTCGCGGCCGCCGCCGTCGCCCTGGAGAAAGTCGCTGATCAAAAACACGATCGAGCGCCGGTGCGTGACGTGGTTCAAAAACGACAGCGCAGGCTCGATGCGCGTGCCGCGGCGCTTCGGCGAAAACGCCAGCGCCTCGCGGATGATGCGCAGCAGGTGGCGGCGTCCCTTTTTCGGTGGCAGAAAAAGCTCCACCTCCTCGCTGAAGAGAAGCAGCCCGACCTTGTCTCCACTGCGGATCGCGGAGAACGCGAGCGTGCCGGCGATTTCCGCCGCAACTTCGCGCTTCGTGCGCTCCGAGGAGCCGAAGTCGCCGGATGCCGACACATCGAGCACGATCAGCACCGACAGCTCGCGCTCCTCGCGGTGCAGCTTCACGAACGGCCTGCGCAGGCGCGCCGTCACGTTCCAGTCGATCGAGCGCACGTCGTCGCCCGGCACGTATTCCCGCAGTTCCTCGAAGTCCATGCCGCGCCCTTTGAACTGCGAATGATACGCGCCGACCATGAGGTCGTTCGCGAGCCTGCTCGTGCGCAGCTCCACGCGGCGGACGCTGGTGAGGATGTCGGCTGGTGTTTGCACGCGGGTGATAGGTGATACGTGAACGGTGATAAGAATCGACTCAGCCGCGTTTCGGGATTCTCCGATAGTCGGTGTCGGGGGCAAATTTGCAGAAGTCGTCCGCGCGATCGATCATGCGGGAGAGCATCCGGCAGATGCCGGTGTAGCTGCGATCCAAGTCCTCGAACTCTGCGGCCTGCAAATAGCCGGAGTCCCGGGAGGCATCGAGCCATGATTTCGTCTCGTATGCTTCGCCCAACGCCTCGTCAGTCTTGTTGATGAACGCCGCCTTGTATCGCCGGCGCGCCCACGCCTCCGCGATCATCGCGGGCACCGCGCGCGAGCTGCGGCGAATTTGATCTGTCAGCGAGAAACTTTCGTCGCGCGGAATGCGTTTCGTGATTTCAAAAATGCGTGCAGCCGCCACACGCGCGTCGGCATAAACGTTCAAATCACGGAAAGACTTCGCAGGAGTCATACCTTCACCTTTCACGCATCACCTATCACCCGCGCCCTCACGGCACGGGCACGTTGTCGAAGATGCGCTTCACGATGCCGTCGCCGGTCATGCCCTGCGCCTCGGCCTCGTAGGTGAGGATGACACGGTGGCGAAGCACGTCGGCGCCGATGGCCTTCACGTCGCTCGGCGTCACATAGCTGCGGCCCTGCAGGAGCGCCCATGCCTTCGCGGCGAGCGTGAGGTTGATCGTCGCGCGCGGGCTCGCGCCGAACTGGATCAACGGGCGCAGGTCGGCGAGTCGGTAGTTCTGCGGATCGCGCGAGGCGAAGACGACGTGAACGATGTAGTCGCGCACTTTTTCATCCACGTGGATCGCGTCCACGACCTTGCGCGCGGTGAGGATTTCGTCGAGTTCGATCACTCGCTCCACGTCGAGGTTTGGGCGCGTGAACGCCATCGTGTCGAGGATGCGCCGCTCCTCGTCGAAGCTCGGGTAGCCCACGAGCACCTTCAACATGAAGCGGTCCACCTGCGCCTCGGGGAGCGGGTAGGTGCCTTCCTGGTCGATCGGGTTTTCCGTCGCGAGCACGAGGAAGGGCACGGGCAGCTTGTGCGTCTCGCCGCCGAGCGTGACCTGCCGCTCCTGCATCGCCTCGAGCAGCGCGCTCTGCACCTTCGCGGGCGCGCGGTTGATTTCATCGGCGAGCACGATGTTTGCGAAGACGGGCCCCTTCGTGACGTGATACTGCCCGTCGCCGGGATTGTAGATGAGCGTGCCGGTGATGTCCGCCGGCAGCAGGTCGGGCGTGAACTGCACGCGGTTGAACGTCGCGTGAATCGCCGAGGCGAGCGTGCGCACCGCGAGCGTCTTTGCGAGGCCGGGCACGCCCTCGAGCAGCACGTGGCCGTTCGCGAGCAGGCCGACGAGCAGGCGGTCGAGCAGGTATTGCTGGCCGACGACGACTTTGCCGACGACTTCGCGCAGGCGTGTGACCCATGCCGCGGCGCTCTGCACGCGGGCGTTCAGTTCATCGAGGGATTCGCTCATGTTGGAAAAAATTCGGTCCGGTAAGGGCCGCGCAAGGACAGCGGAAAGCGCATTTTCAGCAAGCAGAGAAACCGCGGGGCTGCCGCGCCATTGGGGACAACCATCGAGGCGCCTCGGCAAACCACCTCCGCGCAGACGCGCCGCCTCACGACCGCTTGTAGTGCAGGCTCAGCGTGTGAAACGCCTGGTCGCTGTCGTCCACCTCGACATTGAAGTAGATCAGCTCCACGGCGGTGTTGTTCCGGCTCCACTTGTAGCCGACGAGGGTCTGCGTTGCCTTTTTGTCGGGCGTCGGCGCGCTCTGGCGGACGAGCTGCTGGCCGGGGCCGTAGAGGCGCTCGAGCATCTGGCGCTTTTCCGAGAGGCACGCGCCGTAGCGCTCCTCGTCCCAGCCGTCCTGCTCGTATTGCAGCTCCACCTCGACGAGCTGGCCCCCGGTGAGCATCTCGCGCACTTTGCCGTTGGCGCCCTTGTCCTTTGAAATGGTGCCGCCCTCGAAATGGAAGAGCACGCGGCGCAGCTCGGGCGGCTTCGGCGCCGCGGGGTCGGATGCGTTCGGCTTCTTGAATCCGCCCGCAGTCACGATCCACTGGCGGTCCAATTTTCTCCGCTCGGTGATGCTCAGCTTCGCCGCCTCGATTTTCACCTCCAGCCGCTCGGACGGCTCGTGCCACATGAGGCTGAACGGCGGATGGATCTCGCGCTCCTGCGTCACGGGCGCGCTCGCCGGCGCGGGTGTCGCCTTCGCGGGCTTCTCCGCGGAACCGGCGGTCGCCGCCAGGAAAAGAATCCCCGCAAACATCCCGGACTGGACTTTGAAGGTGAATCGCATTGGCGCGTAATTCGCCCTGCGCACCGCTGCTCTGCAATCCCAAAGCGGTGCCGCCTCTCGAAAGTAATTCGGAGGAGTGGGCAGAGCTGGATTCGAACCAGCGAAGGCGTAAGCCAGCGGATTTACAGTCCGCCCCGTTTGGCCACTTCGGTATCTACCCGTTTCGGTGGGGGCCGTGGTGTATACGCAGCCCGGAAAAGTGCGCAAGAGTTTCGCTGGGAAAATTTACCGCCCGGATTCAGTGCCCATCCAGCGGCGCCCGGCGCGGCGTGATTTCAAATGATGCGCGCGATTTCACAATGCTGTTCGCGGGGCAGACGCCGCGCCACTGCATGCCGGGATAGACGATCGCGTCGCGTCCGATCACGGAGCCCGGGTTCAGAACGGAATTGCAGCCCACCTCCGCGCGGTCGCCGACGATGGCCCCGAATTTTTTCAGCCCGGTGGGCACAAGCCCCTCCTCCGTGGCGACGAGGATTTCCCGGCGGTCGAGCCGCACGTTGCTCAGGATCGCACCGGCGCCGAGGTGCGCGCGGTGGCCGAGGATGGAGTCGCCGACGTAGTTGAAGTGCGGAATCTGCGCGTCGTCAAAGACGATGCAGTTTTTCAGCTCGCACGAGTTTCCGAGCACACAGCCGCGGCCGACGATCACGTTTTCGCGGATGTAGCAGCCGTTGCGGATCTCGCAGTCCTCGCCGATCCACGCCGGGCCCCGGATCATCGCGCCGTGCTCGATGACCGTGCCCGCGCCGACGAACACGGCGTCGCTCACGAACGGCTTGCCGATGAGCTTCGCGAGGATCTGCGGCTTCAGCCGGAACTGGAGGTAGCTGGGAATCTGCCGCAGCGCGTCCCACACATTCACCGCGCTGTCGAAGAGCATCCGGTGCTCGGTGTGGCTGAGGTCCAGGTATTCGGAGGGCGGAAAGGTCTTCGGCATCGCGCAGCGAGGGGCTAGCGGGACATCCGCGCGATGGCAAGGCGGTGAGTCGCGCGGACATCGCGGCCGCGGCACCGCGTGGAGGATCCCCTGCGCGTCATGTCGCCGCGCCGAAGAGCCGGGTGAAATTTTCCGCGACCTGGGCCGAAAGCACCTCGCGTGTGACGCCGCGGATCTCGGCAAGCGCGTCGTAGGCGAGGCTGATGTTTGCGGGGTGGTTGAGGGGCTTTCCGTCGGTCCCGGCAAGCGGGTGGGGATTGCGCTCCGGCGGCGGCGCCATGTCCGGCGCGTCGGTTTCGACGAGAATGCGATCGGCTGGGAGCGCGCGGAAGATTTCGCGCTGCGCCGCCTTCCTCTCGTGGAGAAAATAGGCCGAGAATGAAAAATACGCGCCGCGCCCGATGAATCCCGTGACCATTTCGGCCGGACCGCCGTAGGCGTGGAGCAGGAAGCCGCGCGCAGGCAGCGGCGATTCGCGGATGATTTCCCAAAGTGCGCCCCACGCGCGGACGCAGTGAACCGTGGCCGGCAGGTTGCGCTCGGCGGCGATGGCGAGCTGCGCGCGGAAGCACTCGGACTGCGCGGCGACGTCGTGGCCGTCAATCCAACGGTCGAGGCCGATTTCGCCCACGCCGGCCCCGGTGTGCGCGTCGAGGAAACGCAGCAGCGTTTCGCGCCACGCGGGCGTGCGTTCGTTCACATGCCACGGATGCAGCCCGAACGACGGCAGCACCCAAGGTGCCTGCGCGGCGAGCGCGGCAACGGCGGACCAGTCGTCCTCGCGCGTGCCGTTCACCACCGCACGGCGCAGGCCGGACGCCGGAAGCTCCGCCAGGAATTCCACGCGCCACGGCAGCAGGCGGGCATCGTGATAATGGCAGTGCGCGTCCAGCGACGGAGACAGCAGCTCGCTGCTCATGGCGCCTTCGCCGCGAATGCGGCGGCAAGCTGCCGCATCCGCGCGCGCACAGCGGCGAGGCCCGCGATGCGCGTGGGTGAAATCATGCGCTCAAAGCCGAGTTCCTCGACCAGCGCGGGCTCAAATGCGACGACTTCTTCGGGCGGGGCGCCCTCGTAAAGCTCACAGAGCAGGCCGACGAGTCCCTTCACCATCGGCGCCTCAGATTCCATGCGCCAGCGGCACGCGCCGTCGGCGAGCGCGCCGACCAGCCACACGCGCGACTGGCAGCCCTGCACGCGGTTTTCGTCCGTGAGCAGCGCGGCATCGGGCGCGGGGATTTTCTTCGCGCGCGACATCAGCGCGGCGAGCCGCTCGTGCATGTCCTCGATGAGCGAGAGCCTCGCGATGATCTGCCGCTGCTTCTCGGCGAGGCTCGTCGCAGCGCTCATCAGCGGAATGCGCAGCTACTTGGCCGCGAGCGCGTCCTCCACGGCCTTCACGAGCTTCGGGTCGGCCGGCTTCACGCCGGGCTCGAAGCGCGCGACCACCTTGCCATCGCGGCCGATCAGGAATTTGCCGAAGTTCCACTTCACGTCTCCGGGGAATGCCGAGCCGGGACCGGAGAGTTCCTTGTAAAGCGGATGCTGCTCGGGTCCCTTCACGTGGATCTTGTCCATCATGGGGAAAGTGACCGCGTATTTCGACTCGCAGAAGGTCTTGATGTCCGCATTCGAGCCGGGCTCCTGCGCGCCGAAGTCGTTGCACGGAAACCCGACGACCACGAGGCCCTTGTCCTTCAGCTTGTCGTAGAGCGACTGGAGGCCGGCATATTGCGGCGTGTTGCCGCAGCGGCTCGCGACATTCACGGCGAGCACGACTTTTCCGGAGAACACCTTCAGCGAAGTGTCCTTGCCGTCAATGTCCTTGAACGGGATGGCCTGAAGGCCGGCGTCACCAGCAACGGCGACGGTGGAGATGAGGGATGCGGCGACGGCAGCGAGGGAGAGGATTTTCATGGTGTGATGGAAAGGCGCGAGTGATCGCACGCGCGCGGCAACAACGCAATGCCGCAGCGGCGCGCGGAAAAAACTCCGGATCCGCTGCTCCGAAAAGATTCGCGGAGGTGTTGAGGAAAAATCCGTTGACACCCACCATCCGGCTTCCTAGGTTTCCGCCCCTTTTTCACGCCATGAGGACCATTTCTGCCAAAGCCAACGAAGTCCAGCGCCGCTGGTGGATCATTGATGCCGCCGACCAGGTGCTCGGCCGCGTCGCCGAGCGCGCCGCGAACATTCTCCGTGGAAAGGAGAAGGCCATCTTCACCCCGCACATGGACGCGGGCGACTTCGTCATCGTCGTGAACGCCTCGAAGGTGCGCGTCACCGGCAAGAAGGAGACCGCGAAGGAATACATGAGCTTCTCCGGCTACGTCGGCGGCCACAAGAGCGAGACCCTCGCGCAGCGCCGCAAGCGCCGCCCCGAACTCCTCGTCCAGAACGCCGTGAAGGGAATGATCCCGCACACCCGCCTCGGCCGCGCGCAGATCACGAAGCTCAAGGTGTATGCCGGCGCCGAGCATCCCCACTCCGCGCAGCAGCCCGTCTCCGTCGGCAAAGTTTCCTAATTTAGAGAATCACGAACATGTCCGAAGCCACCATTTCCGCCACGGGCCGCCGCAAGACCGCGACCGCCAGCGTGCGCATCGCGCCGGGTTCCGGCAAAATCACCGTCAACGGCCGCCCCTACGACGACTATTTCCAAGTGACCGCCCAGCAGAGCGCGGTGCTCAAGCCCCTCGAAATCGCGAAGAGCCGCAATGCCTTTGACATCACCGCGAGGGCGGTCGGCGGCGGCGTGGCTGGACAGGCCGGCGCAGTCAGCCTCGGCATCGCCCGCGCGCTGCTGCAGGTGAATGCCGAACTCCGCGCGCCGCTGAAGGCCGAGGGCCTGCTCACGCGCGACCCTCGCATGAAGGAGCGCAAAAAGCCCGGCCAGCCCGGTGCCCGCAAGCGCTTCCAGTTCAGCAAGCGCTAAAATTTACCCCGGAATCGTTCCCCGCGAAGGATTCCTCCGAGAGACCCGCGCTGTGCGACCCCTTTTGCGCACAGCGCGGGTTTTCCCTTTTCCGCGCGCAGTCTTCATCGCAGGCTTTGCGTTGCGAAAATTCCCCGCTAGTCTCCGCGCATGATCCGCAGCATCCTCCTCGCAGCCGCATTCCTCGCGGCCGTCCCGCAACTCCACTCCGCAGACAAAGTGAACACCGCATCCAGCCAGCCCGCAGCCACGCAGAAAATCGTCGTCGGGGGCGGATGCTTCTGGTGCGTCGAGGCCGTCTTCCAGCGCGTGAATGGAGTGAGGAAAGTCGTCTCCGGCTATTCCGGCGGCCATGTGGCAAACCCGACCTACGAACAGGTCTGCACGAAGCTGACCGGCCACGCCGAGGTCGCGCTGATCGAATTTGACCCCGCGGTTGTGAAGCTCGACTCCGTGCTCGACGTATTCTTCGCCGCCCACGATCCCACGACGCCCAACCAGCAGGGCGCCGACAAGGGCCCGCAGTATCGCTCCGTGATTTTCTACGCGAACGATGAGCAGAAAAGCGCCGCAGAGGCCGCCAAGGTGCGCGCAAAGAAGGAGTGGGAAAGCCCCATCGTCACGGAAATCTCGCCGCTGAAGGAGTTTTACGCCGCCGAGGACTACCACCAGAACTACTACAACCTGAACAAGAACAGGAACCCCTACTGCTCGGTCGTCATCGCGCCGAAAATCCACAAGCTCGTGCAGAAGGGAATCATCAAGGAATAACCGCGGCTACGAGTAGAGCGGCAGCGGCTTCAGCGAAAAGTCGGGAAAGGTCTTTGCGAGCGCATCCGCGCTTGCGCCATGCCGCGTGAGCACGGGCGCGAGGATGTCGCGGTAGTTGTTCCAGACTGGCAAATCGCCCGGCCCTTCGAGCATCTCGGGTTTGAGTCCCGGCCATGGGCCGCCCGGCTGCAAGCCGCCAAAGACGCGCCCGCCTTTCACCCCACCGCCGAGCACGAGCATCGCGCTGCCGCGGCCGTGGTCGGTGCCGAATGCGGAATTCTCCGCGACACGGCGGCCGAATTCGGTCATCACCACGACAGTCGTCGTCGCCATGCGTGCGCCGAGATCCTGGCGGAACGCGGCGAGGCCATTTGCAAGGCGCAGCATGAGCGGTTCGATGAGCGCCTTCTGCGTGAAGTGCGAGTCCCAGCCGCCGAGGTCCACGCTCGCGGCGTCGAGACCCACGTCGGCCTTGATGAGCTGCGCGACTTGGCGCATCCCGCGCGCGAACGAGTCGCCCGCGTCATACTGTGCGCCATTGTCGGGTTCCGCGCGCGCGTCAATCGCCTCGACCCGCGCGATTGCATCAAACGTGTTCCGAGCCGCATCGCGGAGTGCATCGCTCTCCAGTTCATAGAGGCGCCGCAATTCCTGCGCGAAGTTCCGCGGCAGGCGCCTGCCACCGCTGCGGCCACCAAGGGCGAAATCGTCGAATGACTCGAACGCCGTCGCTGCGGGCGCGCCCGAGAGCATCTCCGGCAGCGTCGGTGAAATCGCGACGGCGCTGAGAGGATTCGGCATCGGATTTTTTCCGCGGAGAAACCGGCCGAGCCAGCCGCCGGAACTCGGACCGCCGTGTTCCATCAGCTCCTGCGCCTCGAAGTGTGAGCGCGTGTCGCTCTCGCCGCCCGCGCCGTGGATGACGCACAGCTCGCCCTCCTTCCACGCAGGCTCCAAGGCACGCAGGTTCCCGTGCAGGCCGAAAAGCCCGTCGAGCCGCACCGCATCATCCTGCTTCACCGCGAGGCGCGGACGGAAGCGGTGGTAGTTGTCGTCGCCGAGGGGAGCGACGAGCGTGAGGCCGTCCGCAGCACCGCGGAGAAAAACCACGACGAGCGTGCGCTTGTCGTCGCCGTTGCCGGTGATGTGAGTCTGAGCACTCATCGTCAGCAGCATTGGAATGCGGGCGACGCCAGCATCAGCGCGAGGCCGTCGCCGCTTTTCAGCCACGCGTCGCTCTCCTCCGCACGCGGAACGCGGCCGAGCAGCGTGGACATGAACCCGGCATCCGAACCGATCCGCGCCTGCAGGCGCGTGCGCTGGATGCTCGTGCCGCCGATTTGGTTGTTCGCAAGCGCGAGGGCAAAATTCCAGCGCCACAGCAGCGTCGCGCGCCAGTGCGTGGCGGCGGCGGGATAGCCGTCGGGCGTCGGCCAGCGGAACGGCATGTGGCCCATGCGCTCAAGGTAGGAAAGCAGCGGGCGGTCCGCATTCGTCGAGGCGTTCGTAGCACGCAGCGCAGAGACGATGAAATGGAACGGCCGCTTGAACTTCATCCCCGTGCTCGACGCGAACTCCGGCGTCGCGAACAGCGTGCGCAGCATCGCCTTGATGTCGCCCTTGCCCGACGAAAACGCTGATGCGACCGCATCCACCGCCGCCTGCGGCGGCTCGTCGGCGATGAAGCGCACGCACAGCTTCCGCGCGATGAACTGCGCGGTGCTCGGGTGAGCGCACACGATTTCGATCACGCGATCGAGGTCTCCTTTTCCGAGCCCGGCGGGAATGTCGTGGCCAAGCACGCGCTTCGCACGGTCGTCGTGCGCCTGCGGGCGGAAGAAGACGGCGGCGCGATCGGTGAAGGGCGAGAGGATCGCCCCGGCGTAGCCGTCGTCGCGGCGGGCGTGGATCGTCCAGCCGGTGAGGCAGCGCGCGACCTCCATCACATCCTGCTGCGTGTAGCCGCCGTGGACGCCGAGCGTGTGCAGCTCCATCAGCTCGCGCGCGTAGTTTTCGTTCGGCTTCTCATCAGGCACGCGCTTCACGTTCGCGCGGCCGTCGAGATACCACAGCATCGCGGGGCTGAGCGCGGACGCGCGGAGCAGCTCGCGGAAATTCCCGAGCGCGTGGCGGCGGATCACCTCGGCGTCGTCGGCCGGCTTCGTCCAGCGGCAGTCGCCCTTGCCGGGATCTATGTTGAAGTGATCGCTCCAGAACTCGCACATCACCTCGAAAAGCTGGCGCCCGCTGTAGATCGCGCGCAGCAGCGTGAGCCGGCGCAGGAGCGGCGGCAGCGCCTCGGCGGCCTCGTCGTAGTGCTCACCCAGCGGTTCGTGGCTGAGATCGCAGAAGCGCGCGGTGGCGCGGTCGCACAGCGAGTCGTCAATGTCCTCCGGCGCGAGCTGCTCCTCGATGAAGGCCCGCACACCCATTGCGCTGACACGCGCGTAGTCGCCGGGGCCGGGGCCGAACGTGAGGCGGTTCAGCGCGTGCGAGACGGGATCGATCTCCTGCGCCGACGGCGGCGTGAGTTTTCCATCGAGCGGACGCGCGACACCGATGCCGAGATACTGGCCCATGCCCGCGAACCAGCCCTGCGTGCTTTTGAAAATCGCCGCGCTCAGCGCGATCGCTCCCGCGCTGGCGACGATGAATTCGCGCCGTGTGGACTTTTTCACGGCAGCGCCGGAGCGGGTGTGGCGGAGTCTTCCGGCGCGGCGGACTTCCACGGCTTGGCGAGCAGGAACGCGCCGAAGCCGCTCGCGAGCCCCGCGTGCAGCAGGAAGCCCCAGCCGAGGAACGGCGTGATGAACACGAGCCCGAGCATCGCGCCGCCGCGCAGACACTGCTGCCAGCGCGAGCATTCGGCGCAGAGGTTCCGCCCGATGCGCAGCGCGAGGCCGGCGCTTCCCGCGAGCGCGACGAGCACCGCGGAGGCGCCCGCGACGATCGCGGCGAGGCGCATCGGGGTGCCGGGCAGCTTCGCGGTGTTCAGCAGGATGTAGAACAGCGGGCCGTAGGTGACAACGCCGAGCAGCAGCGCGCGCACGGGGCGCTCGTCGTATTGCCGCACGACGGCATTGGTCGCCGAGGGAAACATGCCGCACAGCACGAGCCAATGGCCGAGCAGGACGAGGTAGAGCGCCGCGTGGAGTGAGAGGAAGAAGAGGACGTTTCCGGTGTAGGGCATGGGCGGGTGGTTTGTCCGAAAGACGCGGAGCACAACGCAGAGGTTACGCACCCATGGCAATGTAGGCATGCTCGGAAGAGCGCGGACGCGGGCTTCCGCCGGGGCCTACGATGCCACGCGCTGCGCGATGAGCGAGTGGTAGTGCGCGAGGTAGTCGTCCACCATTTTTGTGTGGCTGAAGCGCGAGGCGGCGTGGTCGCGGACTTTGCGGCGGTCGAGGGCGCAGGCGCGCGCGACGAGCGGGGCGAGTTCAGCGGGCGTGGCGGCGGTGAAGCCGGTGATGCCCTCGTCCACGACTTCGGAGACGGAGCCGCGGCGCACGGCGAGGACGGGCGCGCCGCAGGCCATCGCCTCGATCATCACGAGGCCGAACGGCTCGTCCCACTGGATGGGAAACACGAGCGCGGCGGCATCGCGGAGCAGCGCGACCTTCCCCGCGTGATCCGCCGGGCCGATCCAGCGGACGCGCTCGCCGTCAATGAGCGGCTGCACTTCATCGCGGAAATAGTTTTCCTCGGCGGCGTTCTGCGGCCTGCCGGCGAGGACGACCGGCATGTTTGCGGCCTGCGCGATGCGGATGGCGTCGAGCGGATTTTTCTCGCGCGACATGCGGCCGAGGTAGGCGAGGTATTTGCCCGGTGCGAACGACGCGGCGTAGCGCGCGAAGTCCACGCCGTTATGGACGACGGGAAATTTTCTCCCAAGCCGCGACGACGCGGCGGCGACCTGCGCATGGCTGACCGCGATGGCGTCGGCGCCCGGAAAATTCCGCATCGCCCACTCGTCGTCGCCGTGCGGGCTCGTGTGCAGCGTGAACGTGCATGGCACGCGCATCGCGGCGGCGAACGGCAGCCACGCGGGCGGCAGGTGGCAGTGGACGATGTCGAACTCGTCCTGCGCGGCGATCACGGCGGCCATCGCGGCGTTCATGTAGTATTCGTGCATCAGCGCGTCACCGCGGGCCATGAGGTCGCTGAGGTTCACCGGGATGATTTCGCGCAACCGCGCGCGGGTGCGGCAGTCGCCGCTGGCGAAGAGCGTGACGTCGTGCCCGCGATCCACGAGTTCGTCGCAGAGCAGCGCGAGCAGCAGCTCGATGCCGCCGTAGGTGGCGGGCGGGATCGGCGTCCAGAGCGGCGCAATCTGCGCGATGCGGAGCTTGTTTCCTGCGGGAATTTGCATACGTAGGGCGCGCCGATGCTAGACCGTTTGAACCTTGCGCCAATCACGATCGCCGTTTTCGCGCTGACGGCACCCGCTTTTTCAGAGGAGAAACCCGCCAGCGTCCCGCTGAAAAAATTCACGCTGCCTTCGGGCAGGACACCCGCTGCAAGGAAGCCGGCCGCCGCCTTAGCGCCAATCGGCCAGGGACCGCTGCTCGCCCAGGCGACTGGCGAGCCAAAGGCCGCGGAAAAGCCCGCTGACGCGCCCGCGCCGAAACCCAGCAAGCCCGCTCCAGTTCCCGCCGCGCCCGCAGCGCCGGCTACCGCTGCCCCGCAAGGGGAACCGGAAGCGGCGCGCGCAATCCTCATCACCAAGCGCGAGATCACTGCGCAGCTCCAGATCTTCCTCGACCAGCAGCTCTTCAGCCCCGGCATGATCGACGGCAAGCCGGGCAAGACGCTCACGCGCCTTTTCAAGCGCTGGCAAAAATCGCGCGGCCTGCCGGAGACGGGAGTCATTGATGAGAACGTGCCCCTCGACAGCGTGTATCCCGTTTACACCTTCCACAAGGTCGCGAAGGAGGACTACAAGACCATCGGGAACCTGCCGGGCAAAACGGCTGAGCAGGCCCGGAGGAAATTTCTCCCGTATTCCGGCTACCTCGAGTTTCTCGCCGAGCGCTACCACGCCTCGCCGGACTTCATCCAGAAGCTCAATCCCGGCGTGAGATACGACCGGCTGAAGCCGGGCGACCAGGTGCGCGTGCCGAACGTCGAGCCGTTCAAGATCGAGGACATGCCGGACACCGGCAACCTGCCCGACAAGGAGGAATACAAAAACCGCAAGATCGTGATCACGCGCGGCGAGACGATTCTGGATCTTTACGAGGAAGAGAAACTCATCGCCGCGATCCCGATCGCGCCGGGCTCGCCCGCGCATCCGACGCCGAAGGGGAACTGGCGGGTTGTCGGCATCGCATCCATGCCCACTTTCCGCTGGGACGCCGGCGTGCTGAACCGCGGCGTGCGGACGAGCAATTTCTACATGCTGCCCGCGGGCCCGAACAACCCGGTCGGCGTCGCGTGGATCGGATTGAACAAGGCGGGCATCGGCATTCACGGCACCAACAACCCGCACAGCATCGGCACCTTCGCCAGCCACGGCTGCATGCGCACGGCCAACTGGGACGTGTCGCGCGTCGCGCACCTCATCACGAAGGGTGTGCCCGTCGAGATCAAGTAGCCGCTACTTCGGAGGCGGCGGGCCTTTCGGCTTGATGCTCGGATTCAGCGGCTGATCGGCCATCTCCGTTCCGCTCGAGGGCGGAGCAGTCGGCGGCGGGCCCGCCGGCGCAGCGGGCTCCGGGGCCGGGGCCGGAGCGGGTGCGGACTGGCCGAAGAACAGCACGCGCTCGTTCTGGTATTCGGGCTTGCGGTTTACCGCGTCGTCCATGAGCGCCTGACCCTCGTTGAAAAGCTGCATGAAGAGGCAGAACACGCCGGCCTGCCATTCGCGGTCTGCGAGCGCGGCCTGCGAGAGCGTGGGCCGCATGTAGGTGCGGGCCATCTGGAGGATGCTCGCGGGGCTGATGTCGCTCCATTTCACCGCGGGCAGGACGCCGAACTGGAGGCGAAGGTCGATCTGCTGCTCGTCCGCGCGCGAAACGGTGCCGATGAGCTTCTGGCCATTTTTCCGCTGCAGCGGGACCGCGCATCCGGCAGCGTTGATGTCCTCGATGAGGCGTTTCTTGAACTCGACAAGCCAGTCCACGCGACGCACGACGATGTCGCGCTCGGTGACGTTGCGGTCGAGCTTCACGGCCGCGGCGCGAATGACGGATGCCGCCTCGCTGAAACGGTAATTCTCACAGAGATCCTTCACCTGCAGCTTCGCGGTGGTGAGCAGCTTTTCGTCGCGGGCCTCGGCCTCAGCCTGCTGCTCCTTCATCGCGCGCTCCTCGGCGGCGATCGCGGCCTGCACTTTCTCCGTCGTCTCCGTCTCGATTGCTTCGAGTTTCTTGCGCAGCTTGTCGGAGCGCACCCTGCCCTTTGCCGCCGGGATTTTCGCCAGCGCGGCCTGGGCGACCTTCGGCGTCGCGTCGGCCTTCGCGATGTCGCCGGATATTTCGCGGAAAATGGCGAAGTCCTCCATGTAGCGCGTCACCAGCGGGCGGTAGTCCGCGACCCATGCGTCCTCGCCGGACGGCGACGCATTCTGGAAGCGCCGCATGAGCGCGACGCCCGCCTCGAAATCGCCGGCATCCCAGTGCTTCAAGCCCGCGATGAGAAACGCCAGCGACTCGTGCGTGGTGAGGCTGAAGTCCTCCATCTTCACCTGCTCCTCCTGCTTCTTCCCGGCGGTCAGCAGGGCGAGCTGGTTCAGGAAGCCGACAAACTTCGCGTCGAGGCCGATGACTGTCGGCTTCGCGCGCTCGGAAAGCGTCTTGAACGCGGCCCTCGCCACTCCGCCGCGGCCCGCAAAGAATTCCGCGAGCCCCTCGTGGACGGCGGCCCAACTGTTCTTTGGCTCGGGCAGGCGGCCCGCCTCGTAGAGGGCATGGAAGGTCTTCGCCGCCTCGGCGAAACGCTCCTCGACGATCTGCCGACGCCCGATGTCGAAGCGCTTTTCCGCCGAGAGATCGGCCTCGCTGGCCGCCCCCGCCGCCTTGCCTCCCGAACCGGCCGGGCGGTCAAATGGGCGCTTCACATAAAAATACAGGCCGGCCGCGACGACGATCACCACGGTGATGAGCGTGGCCCAGCTTCCACCCTGCATCCGGTCGCCGAGCATGAGCACCCGCGGCTTGCGCCGCGCGGCGGGGTTTTTGCGGAGTTGCGCGCGGGCGGCTTCGAGGTTCGCGATAAACTCGTCGTAGCTGCCAAAGCGCTCGTCCCGCCGGAAGCTGAGCGCCCGGTCGATCACGTGCGCGGTCTGCGCGGAGACATGCGGGGCGAAGTTCTGGAGCCGGACCGGCTGGCTCTTGATCTTGCGAAGCTCGCTCATCGAGTTCGTTTCGGAAATGAACGGCGGCCGGCCCGCGATGGCGTGGAAAAGCGTCGCCGCGAGGGAATACATGTCGCTGCGGAAATCCTCCGCATGGCCCTCGAGCTTTTCCGGCGCGACGTAATAAGGCGTGGCCCACACGTCGCCCTCCTCCTCGTGCTGTTTCTCGACGAGCACCGCGAGGCCGAAGTCCACAATCTTCGCGGTGTGTCCGTCTGCGAAGAGGATGTTGCCCGGCTTGATGTCGCGGTGGATGAGGCCGCGCTCCAGGCCGGCCTTCAGCCCGAGGGCGATCTGGATGCCGATGTCTATCGCCTGCTCCTCGGGCAGCTTTTTCACCTGCGACATCAGCCCGTCGAGGCTGCCTTGGTCCACGATCTCCATCGCGAGATACAGGAGCCCGTGATACTCGCCGGAGGAATACACCTTGACGATGTGCGGGTTGTTCAGGCTGGCGGTGATGCGCGCCTCGCTCTCGAAGCGCCTCACGAACTCCGCATCCGCGCTGTATTGGCGCCGCATCACCTTGATGGCCACCGCGCGGTTCAGCTTCCGATCCACAGCCCGGTAAACGATTCCCTGGCCGCCCTCGCCGAGAATTCCCTGAATCTCGAAATTTGCGAATTCCTGACGAACCCGCATCCGCGCGCCGCAGCTCGAGCAGTTCACCAATGAAAACGGCTCCTGCTCGGAAACGTCGATCATGGTGCCGCAGCTCGGGCAGATGGAGATATTCGGGTCAGCGGACGTCATTGGGAACTGGCACGGATACACGCGAACTGCGCACCCGGCAAGCGGCAGGGCAATCCGGTTTTCGCCGCAGGTTTACGGAGCGAAGCTTCGTCCAGTGCGCCAGATTTTGGAAAAGCGCCGATTGGGTGGAACAGCGGATGCTTATAATTTCCATAACCAGCAGTCCAACTTCCTCTGGGAGACAAACTGACTCGACTTATGTGTAAACAGCCCGTATTCTCCGCACAGCCCATGACTCTCAGCCCGTTTCTGAGGCTTTCCCTCTGCGTTGCAGCAGGATTTTTCACATCGGTCGCCGATGCCCAACAGGTGCAGTATTCGCACGGCGATCCATCTGCGCTCGAACAGCAGATGGTGGAACTGGTGAACCGTGCGCGGATGAACCCGGCTCAGGAAGGCGTCATTCTCGACTCCGTCAACACGTGGTATTCCAACGACGCTCGGGCGCGAAAGCCTTCGTTTTTCACCAATCTGCGCGCGGAATTCGCATCGTATCCCGCAGTCCCTCCGCTGGCGTTCAACCCGAAGCTGACCCAGGCGGCCCGGTCACACTCGCTGGACATGATCACGCGGAATTTCTTCTCGCACGTGAACCCGAGCGGTCAGGATCCGACCGCGCGCGCCGCGGCCGTCGGCTACGACACGGGCGTGGGCGAAAACATTGACGGCGGCGGCGCGACCTCCCAGTCCGAGATCGAGGAGAGCCATTTCGGCTTCATGGTGGACTACGACAACATCGACCTCGCCCACCCGCTCGGCCACCGCATCAATGCACTGAACGCCGACTACACGGAGATCGGCGTGGGAATGGCGGGCGCGCGCTACGGAGGAAAGCTCACGCAGGATTTCGGCGCCCCGGCCCGCAATTACATCACGGGCGTGGCCTACATGGACTCGAACGCCAACGGCAGCTACGACGTGGGCGAGGGCCTCGCGGGCATCGTCGTCAAACCGGACATCGGCAACTGGTTCGCCGTCACCTCGAACTCCGGGGGCTTCGCGATCCCGATCGACCCCGTGGAGACGGTTTCGGACCGGGTGAATGTCCCCTTCCCCGTGCAAACCACCCCGTGGTCCACCGTGCAGCCGTATGACACGGCCTACCGCCAGCAGCAGATCGCGGCCGCGCCAAACATGACCGTCAACCTCACGTGGACCGGCGGCCCGCTTTCCATCTCCAAGACCACGAGCGTGACCATCAAGCGCCCCGTGCTGCGCAACTACCGCATCGTGGGGACGGACGGCTGGGCCTACACGTTCAGCATGGTCACCTCGCAAAACGCGAAGGCCGACCTCAGGCCCACCGCCGCCGACAGCACGCCGCCCCTTCCCAGCGCGCCGTTCCGCGACTTCAACGCGGATGGCAAGGCCGACCTCCTTTTCCAGAACGCCTTCGGCCAGATCGTGCTCTGGCGCATGAACGGTGCGGGCGCCATTGCCTCCAGCGCGTTCATCTTCAGCGGCGGGCTCGGTGACTGGCGGCTCGCCGGCACCGCCGACCTGAACCGCGACGGCAACCCGGATCTCATCCTCCAGAACAACTTCGGCCAGATCGTCGCATGGTATGTGAATTCCAGCGGCGGAGTCACCTCGGGCGCGTTCATCTGCAGCAGCGGCCTCGGCGACTGGCGCGTCATGGCCGCGGCGGATCTCAACGGCGACGGCAACGCGGATCTCATCCTTCAGAACAACTTCGGCCAGATCGTCGCGTGGTATATGAATTCCAGCGGCGGAGTCACCTCAGGCGCGTTCATCTGCAGCAGCGGCCTCGGCGACTGGCGCGTGCGTGCAGTCGTGGACGTCAACGGCGACGGCTACAAGGACGTCATCCTCCAGAACAACTTCGGCCAGATCGCCGCATGGTATCTGAATGCGGGCGGCACCGTCGCCTTCAGCTCGTTCATTTACGCCGGCGGCCTCGGCGACTGGAAACTCTCCGCTGTCGCGGACCTCAACAGCGACGGCAACGCCGACCTGATATTCCAAAACAGCGCCGGCCAGATCACCGCCTGGTATATGAATGGCAGGAGCAGCTACAGCGGCACCGGGTGGATCTCCACCGTCGGCCTCGGCGACTGGCGCGTGCGCTGAGAGGTGTCTTGAAGGTGGAGGTTCCACCCGGCTTCCTCGTCCCCGCCCCCGCTTGCCCGTCCACCGCAGCGCTTGTCCCGCGGCGGCGCGTGCGGTAACGGGGACGCAATGCCCCAGCCCCGCCGCAAAAAACCGGATCCACGCAACCCACGGTTCATCCCCGGCATCTACGACTACTGCGACCGCTGGTGCGAGCGCTGCGAGTTCTCCCACCGCTGCGCGCAGTTTGCGATGCGCAGCCACGACCGCCCCGGCGACCCGCGCACGCGCGATCTCGAAAACCGCAGGTTCTGGGAGGCGCTCGCCTCCTCCGCGCCCGCACTGAAGCCGCGGGGCCTCACGCCGAAAAAATCCGCCGTCGCCCAGCGATCCATCGAGGCCGCCGCCGCCCAGGAGAAGCGCCTCGACCGCCGCGCGCGCACGCTCGGCCAGCGCGAGACGAACGCGGCCCTCACCTATTCCCACATGGTGGACGAATGGTTCAACAACGAGCTGCGCCTCCCGCTCCGCCACGTCCGCAGCCTCGAGCGCCGCGTGGAAAAGGGCCTCGTCAGCGTCGCCTCGGCGAAGGGCGAGCTCGTCCGGCTGAACGACTGCGTCGAGGTCATCCGCTGGTATCAGGCCTTCATCTACGTGAAGCTCAGCCGCGCGTTCATGTCGCTCGTTGAGGAGGAGGAGGATCGCAGCCTCGCCGCCGCACGCGACTCCGCGGGCTCCGCAAAAGTCGCGCTCATCGCCATCGAGCGCAGCCTCGCCGCGTGGGTCGCGATGCGCGAGATGTTTCCCGCCGAGACGGATTCCATGCTCGAAATCCTCGTCCACCTCGACCGCCTGCGCCGCAGCGTGCTCCGCAAATTCCCGAAGGCGAAGTCCTTCAGGCGCCCGGGGTTCGACGCCCGCGCGTGACGCCCGCCGGGAGAAAGAAAACTCTCGCCCTCGCCCGCCCCGCTTCCGCACTGTCTGCACCCACGCAATGTTCAAGTATCTCCTGCAGGGACTGGCCCTCGCGAAGCCATACAAGTGGCGCCTCATCATCGGCATCCTCTGCGGCTTCCTCGCCGGCGTCGCGAACCCGCTGCTCATGATCAACGTGCGCCTCGTGGTGAACACCCTCTTCCCCACCGGCGCGGATGGCGGCCTCAGCGCGCTCACCGGCGGCGCCATGCCTGCCTTCCTTAAAAGATTCACCGACTTCGCCGGGGGGTTCGGCACCGGCGGCCAGGCAACGAGCATCGTGCTCGTCATCATCATCCTGATGATTCCCTTCTCGATGTTCCTCCGCGCGGGCCTCGGCTACGTGAACGTCTATTTCATGCACTGGGTCTCCATGCGCGTCGTCATGGACCTCCGCGTGAAAATGTTCCGCCACGTCCTCACCCTCGGCTCCAGCTTCTTCAGCCGGACGAGCACCGGCACGCTCATGTCTCAGCTCCAGGCGGCCGACAGCATCCAGCACGCGCTCGGCAACTCCTGGGTCACCATCATCCGCGAGCCCATCACCGTCATCAGCCTTCTCGCACTGCTCCTCTTCAGCCAGACGAAGCTCACCCTGCTCTCCATCGCCGTCCTCCCCTTCACACTCGTGCCCTACGCGCTGTATTCGCGCCGCGTCCGCAAATCCATGCGCATGCTCGTCTCGCAGGTCAGCGAGCAAGGCAAGCTCGTCCACGAATCCCTCAGCGGCTACCGCATCCTGAAGGCCTACAACCTCGAGAAAAAGGCAACCGACGAGTTTGAGAACACGTCGCGCATGATGGCAAACCACCAGATGCGCGTCGTCCGCGCCGGCGAGCTCCCCAGCGCGATGATGGAGATCCTCGGCTCCATAGGCGTCGCCTTCTTCTTCCTCTACATCGCGTTTTTCTCGCCGGAGAAAATGCAGCCCGGCGACATCATGCAGTTCGTCGGCTGCATCTTCCTCCTCTACCAGCCGATGAAGGCGCTCATCCGCCTCCACAACCAGCTCGAGCAGGCGCGGCAGATCTCCGCGATGGTCTTCTCCCTGCTCGACACGAAGAACGACATCATCGAGCCCGAGCAGCCCAGGCCGCTCCACGCCGCCGGGGCCGACGTCGCCTTCGAGCGCGTCAATTTCAGCTATGGCGAAAAGCCCGTCGTCCGGGACTTCGACCTCACCGTGAAGGCCGGCTCCCTCGTCGCGCTCGTCGGCAGCAGCGGCGCGGGCAAGACCACCGTCACGAACCTCCTCCTCCGCTTCCACGACCCGCAGGGCGGCCGCATCACCATCGGCGGCACCGACATCCGGGACGTGCTCACCCGCGACCTCCGCGACAAAATCGCCGTCGTCACCCAGGAGACCGTGCTCTTCAACGACACCATCTTCAACAACATCGCCCTCGGCAAACCCGGTGCCTCGCCGGAGCAGGTCACGAACGCCGCAAGGCACGCGCACGCCCATGAGTTCATCAGCGAGAAGGCCGACGGCTACCACTCCATCATCGGCGAGAAAGGCGCGATGCTCTCCGGCGGCCAGCGGCAGCGCGTCGCCATCGCCCGAGCCATCGTGAAGGACGCGCCCGTCCTCATCCTCGACGAGGCCACCAGCGCGCTCGACACCGAATCCGAGCGCGCCGTCCAGGCCGCGCTCGAGGAGCTCATGGTCGGCCGCACGACCATCTGCATCGCGCACCGCCTTTCGACCATCCAGCGCGCGGATCAAATCATCGTCATGGAGCAGGGCCGCATCGTCGAGACTGGCACCCACGCCGAGCTTCTGGAAAAAGACGGCGTCTATCGGCGGCTCTACGACATGCAGTTCGCCGCATGAAGGCGGGCGCATTCCGCATGTTCCGCCGCCGGCTGCTCGCGCGCCTGCGGAGCCTGCTGCCCGCACCGAAGCCCGGCCGGCCCGCGCGGGTGCTGCCCGGCCTCTTCCTCCGCGGCGACGGCTGCGAGGTCGGCGCGCTGCACAACCCCCTGCGCACCCCGCACTGCGCCCGCGTGAAGTATGTGGACCGCATGTCCGTCGCCGAACTGCGCGCCCAGTATCCCGAGCTGAAGGACACGCCGCTCGTGCCCGTGGACATCGTCGCCGACGGCGAGACGCTCGCCGGCGTCGCAGATGCGTCGCAGGACTTCGTCATCGCTCGAAACTTCATCGAGCACTGCGAGGATCCCATCGGCACGGTCAAAAACTTTTTCCGCGTCCTGCGCCCGGGCGGCATCGTCTATCTCGGCATTCCGGACAAACGCCTCACCTTCGACCGCGAGCGCCCGCTCACCCCACTCGCCCATTTGATCGAAGACCACGAGCACGGCCCCGCAGCCTCCCGCCGCGCGCACTTCGAGGAAGTCGCCCGCTTCAACCACGGCGCATCGTCCGCCGAGGACATCCGGAAAATCGCCGACGGCCTCATCGCGAAAAGCTACTCCATCCACTACCACGTCTGGTCACCGCCGGAGATGATGGAGCTGATGATCTACCTCGGCGGCAAAATCGGCTTCGAAATCGAGGCGCAGTGCCGGAACGATTCCGAGGTCGTTTTCATCCTCAGGAAAAACGCCGCCCAAACCTGAACTGCAACCCGCCCGGCTGGGCATGCGGGCGCCGCGGATTCTTCATCGAAGAATCAGTTGCCGGGCAGAAAAGGCGGCGTAGCGTCGCCGCCCCATGCGATTTCTCCCATTTCTCGCCGTGCTCGCGCTCCTTTCCGCCTCCCGCCTGCACGCGCAAGGCAACCCCGACCCCATCGTCTTCAGCGGCACCATCCCCACCCAGTCCGCCACGACGTCCGTGGGCACGCCTCCGCTGGATCTCCGGCCCTATTTCTCCGTGCCGAGCATCACCGGGCAGCTCGTGCAGTTTAACACGCCGACCATCGGCGTCTTCAACGTCGAGATGGACTCGGCGGCGGCACCGAACACCGTCGCGAACTTCCTCGCCTACGTGAACGCGAACCGCTACGCGAACAGCTTCATGCACCGGACGGACAGGAATGTGGGGATCGTCCAAGGCGGCACCTTCCTAGCCAGCCTGAACGGCAGCGGAGTTCTGAACTCCGTCACCACCTCCGCTCCGATCAACTTGGAGACCGGCGATACGAAGCTGAACACCAGGGGCACCATCGCGATGGCGCGCATGGCCGCGCCGAACACGGCGACCAGCGGCTGGTTCATCAATGTCACCGACAACTCCGTCGGCCTGCCTCCGGCGAGTTCGGGAGGCTACGCCGCATTCGGGCGCGTCGTCGGCACCGGCATGACCGTGGTGGACGCCCTCTACGCACTTCCGGTGCTCGGCGGAAACATCACCGTGGTCAACAGCTCGACCGGCAGCGCGCAGGTCACGATCGACACCGTGAATTTTCCGCCGCCGTCGAACTTCGGCACCGGCTGGACCCTCCTCGGCTCGCCCGTGCAGTCCGTAATCGGCAACTTCGTCACTCTTGCTGCCAACGCGAACCAGAACATCTCCTCAGCCACCTCCGTTCCCTACACCTACTTTTCGTCCAGCTCGCAGGCCCCGCTGAACGAGCTGACGCAGCTCCCTGTCTTCAACCAGCTCCCGTCGTGGGTCCCCTCGCTCTCGCTCTCGAACCTCGTCACCCAGAGCAGCATCACCGCGGTGCCCCTCTTCCCCGCGTCGGCGAGCGGGGCGGCGTTCGCCACATTTTCCGCGGCAAGTTCCGACACAAGCCTCGTCAGGGCCGCTGTCAGCGGCAGCGGCCTGTATGTTTCCGCCGCGAAAAATCTCACCGGCTCCGCGACCGTCACCGTCACGGCCACCGACTCGAACGGCAACTCCACCGCGGGCACCCCGTTCACCGTGAACGTGACGAGGAAGGTTCCCAGCTTCAACGGCGACGCCATCGCCGACCTCGTCTTTCAGAACAGCTACGGCCAGATCGCCACCTGGTATCTGAACGCGGGCGGTGCGGTCACCGGCTCCGCCTTCATCACCCCGAGCCTGCTCGGCGACTGGCGGATCGTGACCAAGATGGATCTCAACGGCGATGGCAACACTGACCTCATCCTCCAGAACAACTTCGGCCAGATCGTCATCTGGTATCTCAACTCCAGCGGCGTGGTGACCGGCTCAGGCTTCATCTCCAGCGCCGGCCTCGGCGACTGGCGGGTCGTCGCCTCGGCGGATCTCGACCACAACGGCGTCCCCGACCT
Source organism: Chthoniobacteraceae bacterium (assembly GCA_044221185.1). Taxonomy (GTDB): domain Bacteria; phylum Verrucomicrobiota; class Verrucomicrobiia; order Chthoniobacterales; family Chthoniobacteraceae; genus SXWH01. The sequence goes on from JBGAPP010000001.1 coordinate 49,921, forward strand.
CATCTTCCAGAACAACTACGGCCAGATCGTCGGATGGCTGCTGAACTCCAGCGGCGCAGTCATCGGCTCCGGCTTCATGTTCGCCGGCGGCCTCGGCGACTGGCGGGTGAAGTGCGCGGCGGACATCAACAGCGACGGCATCGCCGACATCGTCTTCCAGAACACCTTCGGCCAGATCGTCGTCTGGTATCTCGATCTGAACATCAACTTCACCGGCTCCGCGTTCATCTTCAGCGGCGGCCTCGGCGACTGGACGGTCGCCGGCGCCGTGGACATCAACGGCGATGGCTACGCCGACCTCCTCATCCAGAACAACTACGGCCAGGTCGTCGTCTGGTATCTGAACAGCAGCGGCGCGGTGACCGGCTCCGCGTTCCTCTCCGCCGTCGGTCTCGGCGACTGGCGCGTGCGCTGACCGCCCAGCGTCTTTGGGGCCAAATAGAAACGCGCGTGCGGCGTCATCCTGTCTGACGCAACCAACCCACACGCCATGTTCCCTCACACCCATTCAGCCGAGCCGCCCCGCCGCGCATGGCCGCAGCGCGCGGAAAAAATGGCCTCGGCGGCGCTTTCGGGTCCGGCATTCCGCGCCTATTGTTCGCTCATGAATCGCGCGCCCACCCTGCTGCTGCCCATGCTGCTGGCCACGGCAGCGCACGCCGCGCAGCCAACGGCGCAGCAGGTGGAGTTTTTTGAAAAGCGCGTCCGTCCCGTCCTCGCGGAGCGCTGCTACGAGTGCCACAGCGCGGAGAAGAAACAGAAGGGCGGGCTCGCCCTCGACTCACGCGAGGCGACGCTGAAAGGCGGCGACACCGGGCCGGCGCTGGTCGCGGGCAATCCTGACAAAAGCCTGCTCATCGAGGCCGTGCGCTACACCAACCAAGATTTGCAGATGCCGCCGAAGAAGCGCCTCGCCGACGCCGAGGTGAAAGCGCTGGAGGAGTGGGTGAAGATGGGCGCGCCCGATCCGCGTGAGGCCTCGCCAGTGGCGAAGCGCGGGCGTGTCATCGACATCGCGGAGGGGCGGAAATTCTGGAGCTTCACGCCGCTCGCGCGCGTCATGGTCCCTGGAGAAAAAGCCGAGCTGAGCGCAAAACCATCCCAGCCGGTTGCGCAGGTCGCGGTGAAAGCCGACAACGAGACGGAATCGGACACAGCAAAGGCGGGTGAAAAGCAGGCAAAAGCTGGCGACGCAAAGATTGCTCCGCCGCACATCAATCCGATCGACGCCTTCATCCGCGCGAAGCTCGCTGCGAACGGCCTCACGCCCGCACAGCCCGCGGACAAGCGCACGCTCATCCGCCGCGCGACGTTCGACCTCACGGGGCTGCCGCCGACGCCGGAGGAGGTGAACGCCTTCCTCGCAGACACGTCGCCGGACGCGTTCGACAAGGTGATCGAGCGACTGCTCGCGTCGCCACACTACGGCGAGCGCTGGGCGCGGCACTGGCTCGATGTCGCACGCTACGCGGACTCAAACGGCATGGACGAGAACATCGCGTTCGGCAACGCATGGCGCTACCGCGACTACGTCGTGCGCGCTTTCAATGACGACAAGCCGTTCGACCAATTCCTCATCGAGCAAATCGCCGGCGACCTGCTGCCGCGCAGCGAGGACGCGCTTGCCGCGACGGGCTTCCTTGCGCTCGGCGCGCGCGTGCTCGCGGAGCCCGACATGCAGAAGCTCGAGATGGACATCATCGACGAGCAGATCGACACGCTCGGCAAGGCGTTCATGGGTATGACGCTCGGCTGCGCGCGCTGCCACGAGCACAAGTTCGACCCCATCACGCAGGAAGACTACTACGCGCTCGCGGGGATTTTCCGCAGCACCCGCAGCATCGCGGCGGAGAAAATGGGCGCGATCAAATTTGCCTACGAACACTCCCTCGCGACGCCGGAGCAGACCGAGGCGAAGAAGAAATTCGCCGCGGATCTGAAAACGAAGAAGGCGGAGGTCGCGGCCGTCGGCACAAAGGCGCGGGCGGAGATCAAAGCGCAACTCCAGTCTCGCGCGGCGGACATTCTCGCGATGGCTGCGCTTCTGCCTGCCAATGCCACGCCTGCCGATGCGGCATCCGTCGCGAAAGGATCGAAGCTCGACGCAACCATCGTGCTCTCATGCCGGAAGTATCTCGACGCGCATGCTGAACTTCCCGTCTTCGCCGAATGGCGCGCGCTCGCTGCGAAGAAGAACGCCGAAGGCGTGCGCACGCACTACGCGCCGATTTTCACCGAAGCACTCACCGCGAAGAAAGGCCCGGCCTACGAAGCGCTCGCGGATGCAAAGGGCTTCCTCGCACTTCCCGCCAAGGACGCCGATGTGCTCGACGCCGCGACGCTCGCGAAGATCGCCGAGATGAACAAGGTGGTGGAGGAATTTGCGGCGGAGCAGCCGGAACTGCCGGGGCTGATGAGCATCGCGGACGACAAGATCGTGAAGACGCTGCCGGTGCACATCCGCGGCAGCTACCTCACACTCGGCAAGCCCGTGGAGCGCGGATTTCCCGAGGTGATGCGGACGAGCTTCGCGCAGCCAATTCTGCCGGCGAAGCGCAGCGGCCGTCTCGAGCTCGCGCGCTGGATGGCGAGCGGCGAGCACCCGCTCACGGCGCGCGTGATGGTGAACCGTGTGTGGCGCTGGCATTTCGGCGCGGGCATCGTGACGAGCACGGACAACTTTGGCATGCTCGGTGCGAAGCCGTCGCACCCCGAGCTGCTCGACTGGCTGGCACGCAATTTCATTGAGAACGGCTGGTCGGTGAAGGACCTGCACCGGCTCATCATGAAGTCGGCGACGTATCAGCAGAGCAGCGGCACGAATGCGGAACTCGCGGCTACTTCGAACGCTCAAATCGGACTCAACGCCAACCCCCAATCCACAACCCGCGACCCGCAATTGGTAGATCCCGAGAACCGGCTGCTCTGGCGCGCGAACATCCAGCGGCTCGAGGCGGAGCAGATTCGCGATACGATGCTTTTCACGAGCGGCTGGCTCGACCTCACCATCGGCGGCAAGACGATTCCGCTGAAGAATCGCGAGTTTGTCTTCAACCACACGAGCAAGGACGCGACGACTTACGAGAGCCCGCGCCGAGCGCTGTATCTTCCGATAATCCGCAATCACCTCTACGACATGCTCGAGCAATTCGACTACCCGGACCCGACCATGCCGACCGGCAGCCGCAACAGCACCGTCATCGCCCCGCAGGCGCTCATCATGATGAATGCGCCCGTCGTGATGCAGAGCGCGGACAGGCTCGCGGAGCGGCTCTCTTCCATCACCGACGAAACGCAGCGCATCCGCCGCGCCTACGAGACGCTCTTCAGCAGGCCGCCTGCGGAGCATGAAATCGCCGACGCGCTCGCGCTGCTCCGCGATTTCCGCGCGACGGAGAAACCCGAGCGCGCGTGGCCGCTGCTCTGCCAGACCCTGTTTGCGGCGAATGAATTCATCTACCTGCGCTGACGCCATGCACCTGCCGCCATTCACTCCCCTCACCCGCCGCGCGATGCTCCAGCGCAGCGCCGCCGGCTTTGGCTACCTCGCGCTGCAGGCGATGCTCGGGCAGGAAGCCACGCGTGCCGCAGTGGTGAATCCGCTCGCTGCGAAGCAGCCGCAATTCGCGCCGCGCGCGAAACGCATCGTCTTCCTGCTGATGAAGGGCGGGCCGAGCCACGTGGACACGTTCGACCCGAAGCCGATGCTCACGCGCGACCACGGCAAAGCGTTTCCCGGCAAGGAGCCGCGCGTGAAATTTGCCGAGACCGGCAAGCTGCTGAAATCGCCGTGGACTTTCCAGCAGCACGGACAGAGCGGCCTGGCTGTGAGCGAACTTTTCCCGAACGTCGCGCGCTGCGTGGACGACCTCTGCATCATCCGCTCGATGCACGGCACGAACCCCGCGCACGGCGGTGCGCTGCTGAAGCTGCACACCGGCAGCGACGTGCAGGTGCGCCCGAGCATGGGCTCGTGGGTGCTCTACGGACTCGGCACGGAAAACGAAAACCTGCCCGGTTTCATCACCATCTGCCCCACGCTCGCACACGGCGGCGTGAACAACTGGGGCGCCGCATTTCTCCCCGCCTACTGCCAGGGCACGCCCATCGGAAATGCGAGCGTGCCGTCGGACAAGGCCATCGTGCGCCACATCCGCAACGAACAAGTCAGCAGCACCGTGCAGCGCCGCCAGCTCGACTTTCTCGCGAAGGCAAACCACGAGCACCTCGCGCTCAGCGGCCCCGACCTCGCGCTCGAGGGTCGCATCAATTCCTTCGAGCTCGCCTACCGCATGCAGAGCACGATGCCCGAGGCGCAGGACGTGGCCGGCGAAAGTGACGCCACGAAAAAACTCTACGGCATGGACAGCGCCGTGACGGAAAATTTCGGCCGCCAGTGCCTCATGGCACGGCGCTTTCTCGAGCGCGGCGTGCGCTTCGTGCAGGTCACGCACAGCGACGGCGAGGTGCAGTGGGACCAGCACAGCGCGCTTTTCAAAGGCCACACAAAAAACGCCGCCGAGGTGGACAAGCCCATCGCCGGTTTCCTCACCGACCTCAAATCGCGCGGCCTGCTCGACGACACGCTCGTGCTGTGGGGCGGCGAATTCGGCCGCACGCCCACCGCGCAAGGCAGCGACGGACGCGACCACAACCCGCACGGCTTCACGATGTGGCTCGCCGGGGGCGGCGTGCGCGGCGGCATGGCCTACGGCGCGACCGACGACTGGGGCTACTACGCCCAGGAGGACAAGGTCCACATCCACGACCTGCACGCGACGCTGCTGCACCTCCTCGGCATCAACCACGAGAAGCTGACCTATAAGTATGCCGGCAGAGATTTCCGGCTCACTGACGTCGAGGGGCATGTGGTGAAGGACATCATCGCGTAACCGACAACGCCCCGGCGGAAGCGCAGCGCGCTTCTGTCCTGCAGATTCCCCCATCATGAAAAATCATCCCCGCCTTCTTCTCGTTGTCCTCTCGCTGTGTCTGCTTGCGGGCGCTGCGAACTTGCGCGCGGAAGAGTTCCGCGTCGGAGCCGCGCGCGTGGACATCACGCCCCCGCAGGGAGCACCGATGGCGGGCTACTATGCATTCCGCGCTGTCAGCGGCGTGCTCGATCCAATTTTCGCGAAGACCATCGTGATGGAGCAGGACGGGCAGTCCGCCGTCTTCATCGCGCTCGACCTCGCCGGCACGACGCGTCCGCTCGTGGAGTCGGCGCGGAAGCTCATAGCGGAGCAATGCGGGATTCCCGGCGAGCGCGTGATGATTTGCGCGACACACACGCACACCGGGCCGCAGCTCGCGCGCGGCTCGCTGATGGACGACATCACGAAGGTGAACATCCCCGCGGGCCGCGAGTATGCGCGCGCGCTGCCGGGGCTCATCGCGAAATCCGTCGCCGATGCGAAGGCGAAGCTCGCCCCGGCGAAAGGCGCGGCGGCAGTTGGAAAGGCTGAGGGCATCAGCTTCAACCGCCGCGTGCTGCGCGATGGCGTGGCACAGGCCATCTGGCAGCCGCAGAAGCTGGACCCTTCCCGCGAGCGGCCCGCCGGCCCGGTGGACCCCGATGTCGGCCTGCTCGTTTTCAATCCGCTGAACAGCGAAGCGTCGCCTCTCGCGGCGCTCGTGAATTTCGCCATGCACCCGACCAGCGTCGGTGGCGGGACCCGCATCTCGGCGGACTACCCAGGCGTGTTCACCAGGCTGCTCTCCGAGCGGAAGGGCACCGATATGGTCGCGGTGTTTGCCAACGGCTGCTGCGGCAACATCAACCACACCGACTACATCACCGGCACGCGCCGCAACCACCTCATGCTCGGCACCGCGCTCGCCGATGCCGCCGCGGCGGCGTGGTCCGGCCTGCAATCCCTGAAGATGCACGCGCCGCGCGTCCGCTCGGAAATGGTGCGCCTCGAACGGCGGCATTTCACCGACGAGGAAATCGCGAAGGCGAGGGATGTCACCGAGCGCATGTTCACGGAAAAGCTCGGCACCGTGCCGATGGCCGAGGCGGTGTGCATCATGGAAACCGTGGGCAAGAAGGACGTCCCTCTCGAAGTCGAGGTGCAGGTGATTTCCTTCAGCGACGAACTCGCGATTGTGTCGCTGCCGGGGGAAATTTTCGTCGAGCTCGGCCTCGCCATCAAAAAGGCGTCGCCTTTCAAGCACACCATCATCGCCGAACTCGCGAATGGCAGCATGGGCTACGTGCCAAACCGCGAGGCTTATCCTCAGGGCAACTACGAGGTCGTGAGCGCGCGGGGCGCTGCCGGTAGCGGGGAACGGCTCGTCGAGGTCGCGCTCCGGCTGCTGAACGAGGCCGCGAAGCAATGAGGCCCGCCCGCATTCACGACACTTCCTCAACACTCCGATGCTCAAGTTGCTCCCCCTCCTCGTAGGCTGCCTGTCACTGCCGCTCACCGGACTCGCAGCCGATGATTTCCGCGCCGGCGTCGCGGCGGTTGACATTTCACCGACGACGTTCCCGCGCATCATCGCGGGTGGATTCCTCGAGGGAAAGGGCGAGCGGCTCGCGGACAAACTGCATGTGCGGTGCTTTGTCCTAGATGACGGGAAGACGAAAATCGCCTTCGCCATCGTGGACACGTGCATGATGACACAGGCACTCATCGACGAGGCGAAGGAACTCGCGAGCCGGGAGTGCGGCATCGCGGTGGATCACATGATGGTCTCGGCGACGCACACGCACTCCGCGCCGGCGGCGATGGGCTGCCTCGGCACGCGGCAGGATCCTGAGTATGCAAAATTCCTCGTGCCGAAAACTGCGGAGGGCATCGTCGCTGCGGCGAAAAATTTGCAGCCCGCCCGCGTCGGTTGGGCGTCGGTGGATGATTGGGAACACACGCACAACCGCCGCTGGATTCGCCGCATCGGCGCGGAAGTGGTCGACCCTTTTGGTGAAAAAACGGGACGTGCGAACATGCACCCCGGCTATCTCAGCAAGGATGTCATCGGGCCGAGTGGACCGGTGGACCCGCAGCTCTCGGTGCTTTCGATCCAGACAAAGGACGGGAAACCGCTCGGCATGCTCGCGAATTACTCGCAGCACTACTTCGGCTCCGGGCCGGTGTCGGCGGATTACTACGGCGCGTTCTGCCGGCACATCGCGGCGAAGCTCGGCGTCGCGGGCGAAGGCAGCGGCCCGTTCGTGTGCGCGATGTCGCAGGGCACGAGCGGCGACCTCATGTGGATGGACTACGGCTCCGCGAAGAAGACTTTCACGATGGACAGCTACGCCGAGGCCGTCGCGGCGAACGCGATGCAGGCGCTGAAGAAAGTCGAGTATCACGACTCCGTGCCGCTCGGCATCGTCGAGAAGAATCTCCCGCTGAACTACCGCGTGCCCGGCGAGAAGCGCCTCGCGTGGGCAAAGCCGATTGCGGAGAACATTCAAAACGACCTGCCGAAGAACAAGGAGGAGGTGTATGCGCGCGAGGCGGTCATTTTGCACGAGCGGCAAAAGACATCGCTGAAACTGCAGGCCATCCGCATCGGCGACCTCACCATAGCAACGCTGCCGAACGAAGTGTATGCCATCACCGGCCTCAAGCTGAAGGCGCAGGCGCCGCTGGCCGCGCATTTCAACATCGAGCTCGCGAACGGCGCCGAGGGTTACATTCCGCCGCCGGAGCAGCATGCGCTCGGTGGCTACACCACGTGGCCCGCTCGCACCGCCGGACTGGAAGTGCAGGCGGAGCCGAAGGAGGTCGAGACGTTGCTCGCAGCGCTCGATGAGGTGACGGGCAAACCGCACCGCACGATGCAGTCGGAGCGCGGCGCATATGCGAGGGCGGTGCTCGATTCTGAGCCCGTCGCGTATTGGCGGCTCGATGAAGCGGCGGGGCGCATCGCGGCGAATGCCGTGAGCAGCGGCCCGAGCGCGCAGGTCTTCGACGGCGCGGCGTGGTATCTGCCCGGCGTCGGAAGCGGAACGGGCTACGGCAGCGGCGAAGCGCTGAAGCCGTCCGCATTTTCCGGCGAGAAACAGATCAACCGTGCGCTGCACCTGTCGGGTGGACGCGTCGAGTCGGCATTGCAAACTGGCAAGCAGGCGAGCATCGCGCTGTGGTTCTGGCTCGGCCACGCAAGCGGCGCGGGAGAGCGCAGCGGGACAATCGTCGAGGCGCTCGGAGCGAAGCTCACTGCGCATCAGACGGCAGACCATCGCGTGCGACTCGCGCTCGGCGATACGACAACGAAGGAAGAGCTGCACGCAGACGACTGGCACTTCGCCGCGCTCGTGCGTGACGGCGACCAGCTCCGCGTGCATCTCGACGGCGACGAAAAACCTGCCGTCACCGGCAAGGCAGACGGCGACAGTGCGAAGCTGATTTTTGGCAGCGGCCTCGAGGGCAAGCTCGACGAAATCGCGCTCTGGAATCGCGCGATCGAGCCCGCGCTCATCGCGCAGCTTTGGAAAAAATCGGGCGTTGCCGCAGACCACGCGCGCAACGCAGTCGAGCGTGCAGATCACGCGAAGCAAGCTGCGGCGCAGACTTCCGCATCGCTGAAGCAGCACGAGAACTGGTCGGTCTCGATGCGCTTCCGTAACACGAAGAAGAACAACGCCAGCGCGGTCACCGCTTACCTCATCTCGCGCGGGCCGAAAGGTGATCGCCAGGCTCCCGGCGACCATCTCGGCATCGGCGGCAATTACAAAAACTCGGAGCCAGGCAAGCTCTTCGTCTTCAACGGCAACGCGGCCGACCAAATCGTGCGCGGCAAGACGACCATCGAGCCCGGTTCGTGGAACGACGTCACACTGGAGCGCACGGGTTCGCATGTGAAAGTCACGCTGAACGGCAAGGTCGAGATTGACGCCGAGCTGCCCGTCACCGCTCCCGGCGCGAAGGAACTCTTCTTCGGGCGACGCTGCGATGATTTCGCACCGCTAGAGGGCGAGTTTGAAAAGGTCGTCGTCGCAGGGCTCCAAGCGCCGACGAATACAGCGTCCGCGCCACCACCAAAACTCGAACTTTCATCGCAGCCGCTCCCGCCCGAGGATTCGCTGAAGAAGCTGCACGTGCGCGAGGGTTTCAAAGCCGAGATCATCGCGTGCGAGCCGGTGGTGCTCGATCCGGTCGCATTCGATTGGGATGAGCGCGGGCGCTTGTGGGTCATCGAGATGGCGGACTATCCGCTCGGCATGGATGGCAAGGGCAAGCCCGGCAGCCGCGTCGTGATGCTCGAAGACACGGACGCCGACGGCAGATACGACAAACGCACGATCGTTGCGGACGGACTCAACTTTGCCACGGGCATCCTCACGTGGCGCGACGGTGTGCTGGTCACTGCGGCGCCGGACATCCTCTTCATCAAAGGCGATGGGAGCGGGAGGAAGGTTCTTTTCACCGGCTTCAGCGAGGGCAATCAACAACTGCGCGTGAATGGTCTGCGCTGGGGCATGGATGGCTGGGTGTATTGCGCGGGCGGCGCCCACACGGTGAGCTACAACAAAAGCACCGCCGTGGTGAACAAGCTCACCGGCGAGAAAGTTGAACTCGGCGCGCGCGACTTTCGTTTCAAGCCGGACACGGGCGAGTTCGATCCGCAGACGGGGCCCGCGCAGTTCGGTCGCGTGCGCGACGACTGGGGCCACTGGTTCGGCGTGCAGAACAGCAAGCCACTCTGGCATTACGTGCTGCAAGATCACTATCTGCGCCGGAGCCCGAATGTGATTCCGCCCGATCCGATCCGGCAGATGTATCGTCTTAATCCGCCGGTCTATGCCGTGAGCACGCCGGAGAAACGCTACCACAGCTTCGATCACGCGACGGCCTACACGAGCGCGTGCGGCATCAGCTTCTACCGCGGCGGGACGCTGTTCGATGACGGCAAAATGCACGCCTTCACCTGCGAGCCGTTTCACAATCTCGCGCAGCATCACCTCGTCGAGGACGACGGCGTGAGCTTCAAGGCGCGTCCGGACACCGACGGCAAGGCACCCGATTTTTTCGCGAGCGAGGATCGCTGGTGCCGCCCTGTGATGATGCGCGACGGGCCGGACGGAGCGCTCTACGTCGCGGACATGTATCGCTACATGATCGAGCATCCGCAGTGGCTGCCTCAAAATGGGAAGGACGAACTGCTGCCATTTTACCGGCACGGCGAGGACAAGGGGCGCATCTATCGCATCTCGAGAATCGGTGATCGGCCCCGGCCGGTCACGGCTTCGATGGGTGCGGTGATTTCAAAGACTGGCGACGCACTGCCGCCCATCGCCGCGCTGGCCTCGCCGAGCGGCTGGCTGCGCGACAAGGCACAGATGCTCATCGCGTGGCAGCAGCCGAAGGACGCGGAGGGGCGGCTCGCTGAAATGATCGCCGAGGCGAAGCTGCCGCAGGCGCGCGCGCAGGCCGCATGGACGCTGCATCTGCTCGGCAGGATGACGCCGCGCATCTGCGAACGGCTGCTTGCCGATCCAAACGCGCGCGTGCGCGAACAGGGGCTTATCATCGCCGAAAGTTTCCCCAACGACAGCGCGCTTGCGAACGCAATGGCACGGCTCGCAGATGACAACGATGCAAAGGTGCGCCTGCAGATTGCGTTCAGCGCCACGCAGACAGCGACGCTCGCGAAGCTCTTGCGGCGCGACGCTGCCGATCCGATGATCGCGGGCAGTGTGCTGCTGAGGCACGGGCTTTTGGATGAGCTGAATGACGAAACGCTGAAGACGATCTCACCCGCCATTCTCGCGTCGGGCGATCAGGCGATGATTGACCGCTGGATCGAGCGCGTCGGAAGAGACGCGACGGATCGGGAAGCGGTGATGATGCTGGCGACGAGCGTGAAGCACCGCGCAAGCGCCGTGGCTCAAGCGGAAGCTTGGCTGCGGCCGCAGAGCCCGATCGAGGATCAGCGCCGCGCTCTCGCGGTCCTCACGATCGCGCATCCGGCGCAGGCGTTCGCGTGGATGACCTCCGACTGGGCTTCACGCACGCCGGAATCGCGCCGGGAGATCGTCGGCACGCTGCTGAATGAAGCGGGCTGGACGCGCTCGTTCTTGAAGATCGCGACGCCGAACGACTTCGACGCCTCGCAGCGTGCGACCCTGCTGAACCACCCGGACAAGAGCCTGGCCACACTCGCCACCGGAGTCTTCAAATCCGCGCCCTCGCCGTCCCGCGCCGCCGTGCTGGAGAAATTCAAATCGGCGCTGACGCGCGCGGGCGATGCGGCGCGCGGGAAGCAGGTCTTCGCCACCGCGGGCTGCATCGCGTGCCATCAGCTTGGGGGTTCCGGCCTGCCGGTGGGGCCGGATTTGCGCAGCGTCGTGCAGCACACGCCGGACAAGCTTTTCAACTCGATCCTCGATCCCAGCGCAATCATCGAGCCGGGCTTTGCGACGTATCACTGCACGCTGAAGAACGGCGAGCAGCTTTACGGCCTTGTCGCCACGGAGACGGCGGGCAGCGTCACGATGAAGCTCGCCGGAAACATCACGCGCTCCGTGCTGCGCAGCGACATCGCCGCGCTCAAAAGCACGCAGACCTCGCTGATGCCCGACGGTCTCGAAGGGGCGCTCACGCCGCAGTCACTCGCGGATTTGATCGCCTATTTGAAGATGCCGAAGTGAGTTGAATTCATTCAACCTCTCCAAACGCACCAGATTTTTCCGTGCGACGCACTTTCACCCACAAGCACGAACACCCATCCATGAAACTACGACACCTCTTCGCCCTGCTCCCGCTCATTGCGCTGTCTGCGATCCGCGCCGACGCCGAGAACAACGTGCCGCCCGCGGGCTACACCGCGCTGTTCGACGGAAAGACACTCAACGGCTGGTATGGCTGGGGCACGCAGGATCCGACGGACCTTTGGAAGATGTCGCCCGAGGAGCAGGCGGCTTACAAAAAGAAGTCCGTCGAAGGGGGCTTGACGGACAAGAAGGGCGGCGCGCTCAACGATCACATCAACGCCCACTGGCGCGTGGAGAACGGCGAACTCGTCAATGACGGCAAGGGTCTCTACCTCACGACGAACAAGGACTACGGCGACTTTGAGCTGCTGCTCGAATACAAGGCGCTGCCCGACGGCGACAGCGGCGTGTATCTGCGGGGTATTCCGCAAGTGCAGATTTGGGACTGCACGAAGGGCGACCCGCGTGGGCTCGGCCAGGACAAGGGCTCGGGCGGGCTCTGGAACAACAGCAAGGGCGCGCCTGGCAAGGATCCGTCCAAGAAGATGGACAAGCCATTCGGCGAATGGAACACGTTCAAGATTCGCATGATTGGCGAGCGCGTGACGGTGGTGTTCAACGGCGAGACCGTGGTGGACAATGCCGTGCTGGAGAATTTTTTCGCGAACAAGAAGGCGGGCTATCTCGCCTACGGAAAACAGCCCGCGAAGGATGGGAAGCCCGAGCAAAAGCTGCCGAACGGATTCATGCGCGACCCCGCCTTTCCGAAAGGCCCAATCCAGCTTCAGACGCACGGCAGCGAAATCCGCTGGCGGAATATTTTCATCCGCGAAATCAGCCCGGAGGAGGCGGACAAGGAACTGCGCTCGCACGACACGGCGGGATTCGTCGAGCTGGTGAACGGCAAGGATCTGAGCAACTGGCAGAACGCCGTCGACAGCTACGAAGTGGTGGATGGTGCAATCCGCTGTAAGAAGGGCAAAGGCGGACACCTGCTCTCGAAGGAGGAATACGAGGACTGCATCATCAAGGTGGAGTTCAGGCTCCCGCACGCGGGCAACAACGGCATCGCACTACGAACGCCGCTGGGCGGCCATCCGGCGTCGGATGGTTTTGAAGTGCAGGTGCTCGACAGCGACGGCTACAACGCCGACCAGGCCGCTAAGGGCAAGCCACTGCTGCTGCCATATCAGTATCACGGCTCGCTCTACAACTGCGTCGGCGCAAAGCACGGCTACCTGCGGCCAGTCGGAACGTGGAACTACGAGGAGATCGAAGTGCGCGGCAACAAGATCAAGGTCACGCTGAACGGCACGAAGATTCTCGACGTGGACTGCGACACGTTCGACCGCAGCCAGATCACGCATCCGCCGAAGGGGCTCGACCACCGCAAAGGTTTCATCGGATTTGCCGGGCACAATGACCCAGTGGAATTCCGCAGCTTCAAAGTGAAGCGCCTGAACTGAACCACTTCACACGGACTCAAACCAACGCATGAACAAGATTGATCTCACCGGCCGCTGCGCCATCGTCACTGGAGGCGCGAGAGGAATCGGCTTCGCCATCGCCACGCGGCTGCTCGAATCGGGCGCCGCAGTTTCCCTCTGGGATGTGGACCCGGCGGCGCTCGCGGATGCCGCGGGAAAGCTGAAGCCGCTCGGCAAGGTCCACACGGCAACCGTGGATGTGACGAGCGCGGAGTCCGCCGAATCCGCAGCCAGCGCCACCGCGCAGGCGCTCGGAAAAATCGACATTCTCGTGAACAACGCTGGCATTGCCGGCAGCAACTCGAAGGTATGGGAAACCAATCCCGCCGAGTGGCGGCGCGTGCTCGACATCAATCTGAACGGCCCCTTTCACTGCTGCCGAGCCGTCGTCCCGCACATGCTGCGCAACGGCTACGGACGCATCGCCAATATCGCGTCCATCGCCGGCAAAGAGGGCAATCCGAACGCTGCGCACTACAGCGCATCGAAGGCCGGCGTCATCGCGCTCACCAAGTCGCTCGGCAAGGAACTCGCGACGAGCAACATCACCGTGAACTGCGTCACCCCCGCCGTCATCGCGACGGACATCCTGAAGCAGATGTCGCAGTCGCACATCGACTACATGCTGTCGAAGATCCCGATGGGGCGCTTCGGCAAAGTGGAGGAGGCCGCCGCGCTCGTCGCATGGCTGTGCTCGGAGGACTGCTCCTTTTCCACCGGCGCGGTCTTTGACCTCTCCGGGGGACGCGCCACTTACTGAACTGGAATCCCGAGTGAACAGCGACACACACCCAGCACGCGGCGCTTCCTGGAAGTGGTGGATCACCGGCCTGCTGCTGCTGGCGACGATGATCAACTACATGGACCGCGTGACCCTCGCGAACGCCTCCGTGCGGGTCACCGACGAGATGAAGCTCGACAACGAGCAGTATGGAAACATCGAGTTCGCGTTCAGCATCGCCTTCGCCGCAGGCTCGCTGATTTTCGGTTTTCTCGTGGATCGGGTGCGCGTCTTCTGGCTCTACCCCGCGGTGCTCACGGGCTGGTCGCTGATGGGCATCCTGTCCGGGTGGGCTCATGGCTACGCGGGGCTGCTCGTCTGCCGGACTGCGCTTGGATTCTTCGAGGCGGGGCACTGGCCGTGCGCCCTGCGGACGACTTTCACGCTGCTCAGCGAGAAGGACCGCACCATGGGAAACAGCATCCTGCAGAGCGGCGCGTCCATCGGCGCCGTCATCACGCCTCAGATCATGAGGGCGCTGATGACCGACGCCCCCGGCTCCTGGCGCGGTGCGTTTGTCGCGGTCGGCGCGGCCGGGATGCTCTGGGTCGTGCTGTGGTTCGCGTTCCTACGCCGGCGCGACCTTGACCACGCCGCGCACAGCACGCCCGCGGACGGCGCGCGCGCGCTGCTGCCGATTCTCCGGAGCGGGAAATTCTGGGCTGTCGCCGTGATGATCATCGGCGCGCAGACGGTCTGGCAGATCAACCGCGTGTGGCTGATGAAATTCCTGCAGACCGGCCGCGGCTACACGGAGGCCGAGGCGCTGAACTTCAACTCGCTCTACTACATCGCGACCGACATCGGCTGCTTCCTCGCCGGTGCGCTCTCGATGTGGCTGGTGCGCAGCCGCGGCTCGACCCCGCACAACGCGCGGCGCGGCGTCTACACCGGCGCATGCGTGCTCTGCTCGCTGTGCGTGCTCATTCCAGGGCTCGCCAAGGGTCCGCTCCTGCTCGCCGTGCTGCTCCTCATCGGAGCGGGCGCGCTGGGCCTGTATCCGTGCTACTACAGCTTTGTGCAGGAGTTCGCCGGGCAATATGTGGGCCGCATCACTGGCCTGCTCGCCATGTGGGTCTGGGCCGTGACAGCACCCATGCACAGCGCGCTCGGGAAATACGCCGACAGCATCGCCGACCCCGCGCACCGCTACGACACCGGGCTCGTCATCGCCGGCCTCGCCCCTTGGATTGGAGTCCTCGCCCTCAGGTTTCTCTGGCGAAAGGATGAACCTCGCACGGCGAACTGAAACAGCGCCACCACTCCACTTCCCGATGAAAAGACTGCTCGCCCCCTTCACCGCACTCGTGATGTCGCTCCCCGCTCCCGGTGCCCGTGCCGAGAATTTGCCAAAGGCCCCGACCGTCCCAGCCGAGTTGCCGCCGCAAATCCAAACGCTCCAACCCGGCGTGAAGCTCACGCTGCTCGCCGAACATCCGGATCTCGTCACACCTGTCGGCGTGGACGTCGATGCGCAGGGAAACATCTGGGTCATTTCAAACCACACGCATTTCCGCCCGCAAGGCTACGCGGGACCGGAGCACGATGAGATTCTCGTCTTCGACAAGCAGGGGAAAAGCCGCCGCGTCTTCTACAACAAGACGAGCTCCACGATGCACCTGAAGCTCGGCCCGGACGGCTGGGTCTATCTCTCCGAGCGCAGCCGCATCCTGCGCATCAAGGACACGAATGGCGACGGCATCGCCGACGTCGAGGAGCCCGTCGCGACCCTCGACACCGTCTCGACGTATCCGCACAACGGCCTCTCCGGCATGGCGTGGCATCCCGACGGCGGGCTCGTGTTTTCGCTCGGCGAAAACTTCGGCAAGGACTGGACGCTCACCTCGCGCGACAGCGTGAAGCTCACCGGCCGCGGCGAAGGCGGAATCTTCCGCTGCACACCCGAGGGAAAGAACCTGCGCCGCATCGCGCGCGGATTCTGGAATCCGTTCGGCCTCTTCGTGCGCGGCGACGGCGAGATTTTCGCCGCGGACAACGACCCCGGCAGCCGCCCGCCGTGCCGCCTGCTCACGATCATCGAGGGCGCGGACTACGGCTACCAGTGGGTGTATGGAAGCGCGCCCGTGCATCCGTTCGTCGCTTGGAATGGTGAACTGCGCGGCACGCTGCCGATGATCTCCCCCTCGGGCGAAGCTCCGTGCGCCGTCGTGCCGCTCGGCGGTGGAGTCGTCGTGCAGTCGTGGAGCGACCATTGCGTGAATTATTTCCCGCTCACGCGGAAAGGCGCGGGCTACACCGCGCAGCGGACCGAGCTTCTGCGCGGCAGCGAGTATTTCCGTCCGACTGGAATCGCGCGCGGGGCGGACGGCGCATTCTACATTTGCGATTGGGTCTTCAGCTCCTACGAACTGCATGGACGCGGACGACTTTGGAAAATGGAAATCGATCCCGCGAAGGCGACGTGGATGCAGAAGGACGCCGATCCAATCAACGCCGACGCCCAGCTCGCGCGCGACCTCCGCGACGGCCGCACGAAGCTCTCGCCTCAGCAGCTCTTTGCACACGCGCGCGGCAGCGACCCGTATCTCTCCGACGCCGCGCTCGCCGCACTCGCGCGCGAAAGCTGGACGCCCGATTCGCTGCGCGCGCTGCCCGCGGAGGAGCGCGTATGGGCGCTCGTTGGTCTGCGCCGCGTGAACCTCTCCGAGGAGAAATGGGTTCGTGCGCTGCTGAATGATTCCAATCCGGAAATCCGCTTCGAATGCCTGCGCTGGATCGCGGACGGCGTGCTCACGAGCTTCAGCGCCGATGTGGAGAAAATGCTCTCTCAGCCGGATCTCGATTACCGGCTGTTTGAAGCAGCGCTCGCCACCACCAACACGCTGCATGGAAACCCAGGCGCCGGCGTGACAGACGTAGCAGTGCTCGCGGAGCGCCTGACAAATCCCAACGTGCCCGCGCGCCTCCGCGGCTTTGCTCTTCGCCTCATGCCCGCGACCCACGCAAAAATCAAGGTGCCGCTGCTGCGCGAACTGCTCGCCGCAAACGACCCCGTGCTCTCGCTCGAAGTCGCGCGCACGCTAGTCGCACGCGATGCAGAAGATTCCCGCGCGCTGCTAGCAGAGATTGCAGCGGATGAATCCCACGATGCAGCTCTGCGTGCCGAGGCTATCGTCGGCCTCTCCGCTTCCGCAGCGCCGGAGCACCACGCGCTGCTCGTGAAGCTCGCCACGCACGGCAACAAGGCCGTCCGCAACGAAGCACTGCGCGCGCTGCGTTCATCGGCGCTCGACGATGCCGCGAAAGACGCGCTCGGCAAATCTGCGAAGAAGCATCCTGAATCCGCAATGCTTGTGAAGGCGCTGCTTGACCCCGCTTCGATCAACGCAGGCCGCCCAGCATTTGAGGACACGGATGCATGGATGAAGCGTTTAGCCGCACTGCCGGGCAAGGGTGACGCTGATTCGGGCCGCCGCATCTTTTTCCACCCGCGCATGGCGCTGTGCGCGACATGCCACCGCCACAGCGGGCGCGGGAACGTCGTCGGCCCCGACCTCAGCCTCATCGCGCGGCAGAGCGATGCGAAGGGCACGCTGCAATCCATCCTCGAGCCGAACCGTGAGGTCGCGCCGCAATATTTTCCCACACTGCTGAAGCTCGCCGACGGCGGCGAGTTCATAGGCATCATGCTCCGCTCGTCGAGCATCGAGGTCTATCGCGACATCACGGGCAGGGAGCGCACGTTCAAAAAAGCCGACATCCTCGGGCGCACCGAGCTGAAGACCTCCCTCATGCCGCCCGGCCTCGTGGCGACGCTCACCGACGAGGAACTGCGCGACCTGCTAGCTTTCATCCGCAGCGATGCAGCGCAATGAAGCCCGTGATTTCCCAACCCAACAACCTCACGCCCCTATGAAAGCACTGCTCACCCTCCCCCGAAGACTGCTTCTCCCGATCCTCGCAGCCGCATCGCTTACCCTCGGCACGATGCAGGTGCGCGCCGAACTCCGCGCCGGTGCAGCGGTCGTGGACGTCACACCCGAAAAACTCCCCGTGCTCGTGAACGGCAGCATGACCAGCCGCTCAGTGGACAAGATCAACACCCGCGTGCATGCGCGCGCCATCGCGTTTGCCGACGGCAAGGAACAGCTCGCCGTCGTTGTCGTGGACAGTTGCATGATGACACGCCAACTCCTCGACGAGGCCAAGTCTCTCGCGGCGAAGCGCACGGGCATCCCCGCGAACCGCCTGCTCGTGTCCGCCACGCACGCGCACAGCGCGCCTTCCTCGATGGGCTGCCTCGGCACGGATGCGGATCCGAATTACGTCCCGTTCCTCGTCGGCAAAATCGTCGAGGCCATCGCCGCTGCGCAGAGAAACCTCGAACCTGCACGCATCGGCTTCGCGAAGGGCGACGCCGCCAACTTCACCGCGCTGCGCCAGTGGATTCGCCGGCCGGATCGCATCGTGGAGGATCCATTCGGCAACCCGACCGTGCGTGCGAACATGCATGCGGGCCGCAACTGGGACGATGTCACTGGCGAGGCGGGGCCGGAGGATCCCGACCTTTCGCTCATCTCGATCCAGTCGCGCGACGGGCGGCCCATCGCGGTGCTCGGGAATTTTTCGATGCACTACTTCGGCGACAAGGACATCAGCGCGGACTACTTCGGCCTTTTCTCCGAGGGGCTGCGGCAGCGCATCGCGCCGGCGACCGCGGATGGCAAGGCGGATTTCGTCGGCATCATGTCGCACGGATGCAGCGGTGACATCTACCGGGTGGACTACAAAGTTCCGGAGAAGGACCGGCCGAAGCCGACGATTGATGAATACACGAGCGGCCTGCTCGACATCGCGATGAACGCCTACAAGGGCATCCACTACCGCGACGACGCGGACCTCGCGATGGCCGAGCGCCGCATGACGCTCGCCTACCGCGTGCCGGACAAGCAGCGGCTCGAATGGTCGCAGCGCGTGGTAAAGGAAATGGGTGACCGCCTGCCGAAGACGCAGCCGGAGATTTACGCACGCGAGCAGATTCTCCTGCACGAGCGGCAGAAAACCGAGGTCGTCGTGCAGGCGCTGCGCATCGGCGACATCGGAATCGCGACCACGCCATGCGAGACCTACGCGGTCACGGGATTGAAGATCAAAGCCGCAAGTCCGCTCGCGCAGACGATGGTGATCGAACTGGCAAACGGCGGCGACGGCTACATCCCGCCGCCGGAGCAGCATCCGTTCGGCGGCTACAACACATGGGCCGCACGCTCCGCCGGGCTCGAGGTGCAGGCCGAGCCGAAAATCGCGGAGGCTGCGATCGGCTTGCTCGAAAATGTGACCGGCAAGCCGCGCCGCGCATGGAAGCTCACCGACGGCGCCGCTGTCCGCGCAATCCTCGACGCGAAGCCACTTGCCTACTGGCGGCTGAATGAATTCACCGGCCCGCACGCGAGCGATGCCACCGGGCACGGGCGCGACGCGGCTTTCGAGAGCGGCATCACGTTTTACCTCGATGGGCCGCGTCCGGCGGAGTTCTGCGCGAACGGCGAACTGAACCGCGCGCCGCATTTCGTCGGCGGCAGGCTGCGCGCGCAGTTCGGCGAACTGCGCGAGCGCTACTCGGTGTCGATGTGGCTCTGGAACGGGATGCCGAACGACGGGCGCGACGTGAGCGGCTGGCTTTTTTCGCGCGAGCATGACCAGGCGCTCGGTGCGTTTGGTGATCATCTCGGCATCGGCGGCAAAAGCGCGCACACGGGGCGGCTGATGTTTTTACACGGCAGCGATGCGGCCACCGCAGTCGCAGGCAAGACGGAGGTTCCGCGCTGGCAGTGGCAGCACGTCTTGCTGGTCCGCGATGGCGACGCCGTGCGCGTCTGGCTCAACGGCCGGCTCGAAATCGAAGCGAAGGCACCGGCGAATTTCCCGGCGGGATTCGGGCAGTGCCTTTTCGGCGGGCGCAGCGACAACGATTCGAATTGGGAGGGCCGCCTCGACGAGGTCGCCGTCTTCGACCGCGCACTCACGGACGCCGAGGTGCAGAAGCTCGCCGTGAAGTAGCGGGCGCCAAAGTTCCAGACCACACAGCCATGCTGACTGAATCCACACGCCTCCGCGATTTTCCGACGCTCGCCGGGATCACGTATCTGAACACCGCCGCCGAGAGCATCCCGCCGCGCTGCACTGGCGAGGCCATCGAGGCCTATTGGCATGACAAGCTGCGCGGAATGAAAGGACGCGAGGGCCATTTCGCAGCGGTGGAAGCATGCCGCGAGGTGAGTGCACGAATGCTCGGGCTGCAGACGGGCGAGGTCTCATTCTGCTCGTGCAGTTCCGAAGCCTACAATCTCCTCGCCTCCGCGCTGCAGCTCGGCGCGGATGACGAGGTCGTCGTGAGCGACCTCGATTTCCCCGCGGGCGTCACGCCGTGGCTGCGCGCGGCAAATGCACCGACACTGCGCGTGTGGAAAGCCGACGATGGCGCACTCGATTCCGCAAGGCTCGCGCCGCTGCTCAACGAGCGCACGCGGCTCGTGCAGGTCTCGCTCGTGAGCTTCTACAACGGCCACTGCATCAAGTGGCAGCCGTTCCGCGACACAGTGCGGCGGCTTGCGCCGAATGCGATCATCTCAGTGGACATCACGCAGGCGCTTGGACGCGTGGTCCTCGACTGCGCCGGAGCGGACATCCTCATCTCCAGCACGCACAAGTGGACGCTCGGCATCCACGGCGGCTGCATCATCGGCATTCCGTCCGCGAGTGCCGCACGCCTGACCACGCGTGCGGGCGGCTGGCTGCATCTGCAGAATGCCTTCGACGCCGACCGCTTTGAGCGCGCGGTCACGAAGACCGGCGCCGCAAGCTTCTCGGTCGGCATGCCGAACTTCGTCGCGCTTTACGCGCTGAATGCATCGCTTCGGTATTTGGAAAATGTCGGCGTCGCCGCCATCGCCGCACACGCCGACCCGCTCGTCGCGGAGGTGGAATCCGGGCTGCGCGACCTGGGCGTGAAGCCGCTGTGCCGCTGGAACGGCACCGGCATCCTCGCGTTCCAGCATCCGCGCAGCACCGAGCTGCACGCGGCGCTCCAGCACGAAAACATCCACGTGATGCACAACGCCGGCCGCATCCGCGTCGCCCTGCACGGCTACAACACGCAGGCAGATGTCGGCCAGTTCCTCCGCGTGCTCGACACACTGCTGCGCAGCGTTTGAAAGCGCCCGCGGCGGCCAAGGCGCCCGCCGGGCCCGTGAAGCGAGGGCTTGATCGCCCGCTGAACCGCGAGCCACACTGCGGGCATGAAACTCCGGCTCCTTCTCCTCGGCCTGTCCGGTTTGGCGCTCACGGCGAGCGGCGATGATTTCCAAGCGCGCAGTTTCTCCGCAGCCGACGGAAGCACGCTGCCCTACCGAATGCTGGAACCCGCGAACATCGAGCCCGGCAAAAAATATCCGCTCGTCGTTTTCCTGCATGGCGCGGGTGAGCGCGGCACTGACAATGCCGCCCAGCTCAAGCATGGCGCCGGCGCGTTTGCGAAGCCCGATGCACGCGAAAAATTCCCGTGTTTCGTATTCGCGCCGCAATGCCCGAAGGACAAGAAATGGGTCGAAATGGACTGGGGCGGCACCAGTGGAACCGCCCCCGCGGATCCCGGACAAATGGAGCATCTCGTGGTCGGCGCGCTCGAGAGCTTAACCAAGGATCTCGCGATCGACACGGATCGAATTTACGTCACCGGCCTCTCGATGGGCGGCTATGGCACCTGGGACTTGATCACGCGCTACCCGGATAAATTCGCCGCCGCGATTCCCGTATGCGGCGGGGGAGACAGGGAGAAGGCGTCGCTCGCGAAGGGCGTGCCAGTCTGGGCCTTCCACGGGCTCGAGGACAAAGTCGTCCTGCCCGTCCGCACCCAGGACATGATCGCCGGCGTGCGCGCCGCCGGCGGAAAGGCCGCGCTCACCGAGTATCCCGGCGTCGCGCACGACTCGTGGACCTACGCCTACTCGGAGCCGAACCTGCTGCCGTGGCTTTTCCAGCAGCGCCGCGGGCAGCCCGCGCAGAAAATGGCGCTGGCTGTCAGCCAATATACCGCGCTGGCGATGCCACCCGAAAACGTCTTCCCCGGCAGCGGACCGCTTCAGCTCGCACCGTGGTTTCAAAAGCTGTGGATGGTCCGCCGCACGGAATTCTCTTGGAACAAGGACAAGGAGCAGCGTCCCGTGGTGTTCTTCGGGGATAGCATCACGCAGGGATGGACTTCGCTGGCGAAGGATTTTCCGAACCAATTCGTTGTGAACCGCGGCATCAGCGGCGACACGTCGCGCGGCCTGCGCTACCGGCTGAGGGAAGACGTGCTCGATCTTCATCCGCGCGCCGTCAGCCTGCTCATCGGCACGAACGACCTCGCGCTCGGCGGCACGCCCTCGCAGGTCATTGACAATATCCGCGCCATCATTGCCGAGCTGGAAAAGCAGAACCGCAACGTGCGCATCGTGCTGAACCTCGTGATGCCGCGGGGACCGAAGGAGGGGCTCTTCCCCGACAAAATCCGCGAGCTGAACAGGCTCATCCAGGAGTTCGCGAAGAAGAACGGGCGCATCATCGTCTGCGACACGTGGAGCATCTTCGATGACGGCAAGGGGATCTGCAAAAAGGAGGAGTTTCCCGACATGCTGCATCCGAACAAGGCTGGCTATGCGAAGTGGAAGGCCGCGCTGGACGACGCGTTCTCGCAGCTCAAACTTTGACGCGGCACGCAGCCCCTGCAGCGGCGGCGGAGTCTGCGTGGACGGTGGCACGGCACTTTCTTAATGTGCCGGGGCCTTGACTCAGCCCTCTCAGCCCACGCCTCGCCGGCAATCCGCCGGCCTCCTTGCGCACGCCGCGGCGGGGATCATCTTCGCGCTGCTGTTTGTTGTGCTGGTGAACGTGCGCCCGTTCTCCCCGTGGATCCCCGCGGGTGCGACGTTCGATTTCGCCGCGGAGGTGTCCTCGTCCGGCGAATGCGCGGTGCAGGCGGGCAGGTCAGTCTTCGGCGGGCTGAGCCTGCTGCCATCGGGCCGCGCGAGGCTCGCACCATCTGAAGCGCCACGCACGGTGATCCTGAGAGCGCGCGCGGCGGACTGCGAAGCGCTGGTGTTCCAGGCGACTGTGACGGGTGGGCCGATGGAGATTCACAACCCGCGCATTCAAGACGCCGAAGGCCGCCTGCTGCACCGGTATGACGTGAGCAAAATCCAGATGGTGTCAAAGGAGGCTTTGGAGGGCTTCGCGCCGGGCGTCCTTCGGCTCCGTCCGACGAAGGTCACCGAGCTCGTTTTTCAGACGGGCGGCCGCATCGAGCTGCCCGGCGAAATCTGGCCGGGATGGAGCTTGGTGATCGTCGAGTTCGTGGCAGCGGCAGTTCTGTTCAGCGCGTTCTGCGCGCTCATGGCCCGGCGCTTTGCAGGTGCGGGCAGACGGCTCTTCGCAAGGCTCGCGGCATGGACGGAGTCCCGCCCAAAGACGGCGCTGCTCATCGCCGCGACTGCGGGAGTGCTCGTGAGCTGCCATCCGCTGATTTTCCTCGGCCGCAGTTTCGTTTCTCCAAACAACGGAGCGTTCGCCCTTTACCAAGGCTATCCCAGCCTTCCCGGCGATCGAAACACGGTCGTGAAATCCATCGCGGGCAGCGACCTCGGCGCGATGATGTGGGCATTCCTCCCCTACTCGTGCATCCAGCACGAGGCCCTCGCGAACGGCGAATGGCCGCTGAGGAACCGCTATGCGGGCTGCGGACTCGGCCTTCAGGGGCAGGGCATCTCCATGTTCGGCGATCCACTGCATCTCATTCCGGTCGCCGCGAATGGAGAAGCTTGGGCGTGGGATTTGAAATTCATCCTCGCGCGCCTGTTCTTTGCCTGGGGCATCGGCCTCATCGCCTTCGCGGCGGTGCAGCGCGCCGGCGTCGCGATACTGCTGGCGGTGTCGGCATCGTTCATCGGGCACTTCACCTTCCGATTCAATCACCCCGCACATTTTACCCTCTGCTACTCGCCGTGGGTGCTGCTCCCGTGGGTGCAGGCGCTGCTCGCGAACTCGTTCCGTGCAATGCTGAAATGGATGCCGCTTCATGTCATCGCCAGCATCGCGGTGCTCTGCAGCGGTGCGCTCAAGGAGGCAGTCATCCTCCTCGGCGTGCTGAACACCACCGGGCTGCTCGCCCTCCTGCTGAGGCCTCTCCCGTGGCGGGAGCGCATCGCGCCAGCCGCAGCGATGCTCGCTGCGAACGGAATCCTGATGCTCGTCGCCGCGCCCTTCTGGCTGACGTTCCTCGACCTGCTCGGCACCGCGCGCACGATCTACGACAAGCCCGAGGTCTTCCAGATTCAGCCCTCGCTGCTCGTGGGCCTTTTCGAGGAACTCTTCCCCCGCCAGCTCATCCAGAACGAGGAGCACTTCAACCCGTCGGGAAATTTCTTGCTGCTCCTCGGCGTGGCATGGTCCCTCGCGCGGGCCCGCGCGCTCGTCCGCGAACCGCTCTGGCTCGCATCCGTGCTCGCGGCAGCGGGTGCGGTCGCCGTCGCATTCGGTGTGGTGCCTCCGTCATGGATCGCGGCCACGCCGTTCTTCGGCAAAATCTGGCACGTGGACAACTGCTTCTCCCTCGCGGCGGTGATGCTCACCTTCGTGCTCGCCGCCTTCGGCCTGCGGGACTGCCTCGACCGCCGCAGGGAGCCCGGCTGGCGCGGCGATTGGGTGATGTTTGCCATCGGTGTCGGAGCGCTCTACGCGCTCTACTTCGGCTTCACCCATGCCGGTCACCGCGAAGGCACCCCTCCCCTCGCGATCGGCCGCTCGATTTTCAAAAGCTCGTTCTTCATTGCCTATGCGTCGGCGCTCGCCGCAGCCGTGCTCTCGCTGCCGCTGCTTTGGCGGCGAAGCGCGGCCCGCGGGCTCGGCGTGGGCGGCTGGCTTCTCGCTGCCGCTGCGTTTTCGACGCTGCACTTCCGCCACGCCTACTACGGCGAAACCAAATTCGACTCCTACGTGAGAAGCCCCCAGCCGCGGCCCGACTTCCACGCCGAGTCGCCGGCGCTGGAGAAAATTCGCGGCTCCATCATCGCATCGAAATCCCCCGCGCGGGTGATCGGCACGATGGGAAATTTCTCGCCGGACTTCAACGCGATCTATGGCCTCGAAACGCCCTTCAGTTGCGACGCGGTGAGCAACCGCTGGCTGTGGGAGCTTGCGGATGCCGCGGGTTTCCAGCGCGTCTGGGGCTGGCGAATCCTCCTCACCGAACCGGAGATTCCAGCGCTCCTCCCCGCGCTGGACATGCTCGGCGTGCGCTTCTTCGTCAGCCATCCTGCGGCTGGCTCGCGGCAGATTCCGGGCCTCGAATCGCGCGGCGCCGCGGATCTCGCCGTTCACGAAAGCCGCACCGCCTGGCCCCGCGCATTCTTCACCGACTGCGTCGCCGGTTATTCGCAGCCGGGCGAACTCATGGACCTCGTGCGGAAATCTGGCGGCGTCCCGCTTGCCGCGGTGCAACCGGAGACGCAGTTGCCCGTTGCGCTGAAAGGCGGTGCCGAACGGATCGCGAAGCGGACCGTCGTGCCGGCGACCGACTACCGCCTCACGCCGAACACCACCGCATTCCGCGTGAATACGGCCGCCCCGGGGATCGCGGTTCTCGGGGAGGCGTTCGAACAGGGCAACTACACGGTGACCGTCGATGGCGCAAAAGCCGAGCCGCTGCGGGTCAACCACGCGTTCCTCGGTGTGCTCGTGAGTTCCCCCGGCACTCACGAGATTGTGTTCACCTACCGCCCGAGATTCTGGGTGCCCTCGCTCTGCATCGCGGCCGCCGGCCTCGTCCTGATGTTTTGCACGGTCGCCGCAGCCCGTCTCCCGCGCTGCCGCCGCTGACGCGTCACCACTCCTCCGTCGCGGACTTGCAGAGGCCGATGAATGTCTCCTCGACGAGGCTCATGCGCCGGCCCTGCCAGTGCAGCACGCCCCACCGGCGGCGGAGTTTCCTTTTCCCGAGCGGCAGCGCCACGAGCATGCCGGCCTCCAGCTCCTTCCGCGCAGTCCACGGTGCGAGGATGCTCACGCCGATGCCCAGCTTCACGAGTTCCTTGATCGCCTCCATGTTGCCGAGGTCGAGCTGGCTGAAGAGCACGATGTCGTCCTCGCGGAAATACTCCTCGATCATCGCCGACGTGTAGCTCCTGCGCTTGTAGAGGATGTAGTTCTGCCGCGCGATCTCGCCGCGCTCCACCCTGCCCGCACGCGCCCATGGATGCTGCGGGCTCACGATGAAATGCAGCTCGTCCGTGAAGAGCGGACGGAAATCGAGCGGCTCGCCGCGTCTGGGCTCGAGGTTCACGGCGAGGTCGATCTTGTGCGCGCGGAGCGCCTCGATCATCTCCGGCGTGTCGCCCGGCTCGATGGAGATCGCGCAGTTTGGAAAGCTGTCCTTGAATTCGCGCAGCACTCCCGGGAGCACGTGCTGGCACGCCGTCGTGCTCGCGCCGAGCCGCAGCCGGCTCTGCCCCCACTTCCCCAGCCGGCCTATCTCCGCGCGCGCCTCGGACATCTCGCCGAGGATGCGAGTCGCGCGTTCGAGGAGCTGCTCTCCCGCCTGCGTGAGCACCGCCTTTTTGCCCATCTTGTCCAAAAGGCGACAGCCCACCTCGCGCTCTAGAGCCTTCATCGAGTGGCTGACCGCCGACTGCGAGACGTGAAGCTCGCGGGCGGCGTGCGTGAAGCTGCCCGTGCGGGCGAGGATGGTGAACGCCCGAAGCTGCCTGCTGTCGAGTGGTTGCGGCATGTATGAATTGCATTCATCATCGCCATGAAAAAATCGCAAGCCATTTATGATGCCAGGCCCGCCTTGCTGGCACGCCGCAGGCTAACAGCGCGCCCATCGCAAAAAAGCCAACCATTCTGACGGTGTTCCGCCGGGGCAGGCAGCAGGCCATCCGCATCGGGTTCATCGCGCTCACCGACTGCGCGCCGCTCGTGATGGCGCGCGAGCTCGGCCTGTTTGAGAAGCACGGCGTCACAGTCGAGCTGACCCGCGAAATCGGCTGGGCGACGATCCGGGAGAAGGTCATCTACGGGGATCTCGACGCGGCACACGCTCCGGCTGGCATGCTTTTCGCCGCGGCCGCAGGACTGGGAGGCATCAGCGCCGACTGTCTGACCGGGCTCGTGCTGAATCTGCACGGCAACGCCATCACGCTCTCGCAGCAGCTCTGGCAGGCGGGTGTGCGCGATGGCGCGACACTCCGCGAACACGTGCGCAGGCGCGGTCGCCCCATCACGCTGGGCACGGTCTATCAGTGGTCCTCTCATTCCGTGCTCCTGCGCCTGTGGCTGAAAGGGCACGGCATCGATGTCGAAAGCGACACGGCCATCGTCGTGGTGCCCCCGTCCCAAATGGTCACGCACCTCCGCGCAGGGCACCTCGACGGCTTCTGCGCTGGCGAGCCTTGGAATTCCCTCGCCGTGATGGCCCGCGCAGGCTGGGTCGTCGCACGCAGTGCCGAACTGGCACCGCTGCATCCCGAAAAGGTGCTGATGGCCCGCGGAGATTTCGCCAGCCGCCGGGACGATGAGCACATCGCCCTCATCGCCGCGCTCATCGAAGCCGCGCTCTTCTGCGACGAGCCCGCCAACCGGGAGGCCGTCGCGAAAGTGCTCTCGCAAAAGGGCTGCGTCGGGGCGAACGCCGATGCAATTCACCGGAGCATGCGCGCGGTTTACGACTATGGAAACGGCCGCGTCGAGCCGTGCCAGGGCTTCAACATCTTCGCCCGTGAAAATGCCGGCGAGCCCGACGAGCGGAAGGCCGCGTGGGTCGCGCAGTCGTTCGTCTCCAGCGGACTGGCCGCCGCCGCACAGCTCCCGCAGGCACTTCGGGCAAAGTGCTTCCGCGCCGACATCTTCGCCCGCGCCGCTGCGCTCATTCAACCGGACACGATCCATTCGGCAGCCTGAACACCACCAACCAACCGCCATGAAATCCAACGCCACCGCCAAGACCCAGTGCAACCTCACCCGCCGCAGCTTCATCGCGCGCAGCAGCCTCACGACTCTCGGCGCGCTGATCGCCGGACTGCCGAAAGGCTGGGTCGGCTCGACATTTGCCAGCGACGCGCCGGAGACTGCGGACATCAAGCTCGGCGTCATCGCGCTCACCGACTGCTCGAGCATCGTCATCGCGCACGAAAAGGGGCTCTTCAAAAAATACGGCATCAACTCGACGGTGAGCAAAGGCGCGAGCTGGGCCGCAATCCGCGACTCGCTTTCCAACGGCGACATCCAGGCCACGCACATGCTCATCGGCATGCCCATCGCGAGCACCATGGGGCTCGGCGGCGCACCGAAGAAGCCGATGATCATCCCGTGGATGATCAACCGCAACGGCCAGGCGATCACCCTCGCGAACAAGTTCAAGGGCAGGGTCGCCGACGATCCGAATGCGATGAAGCCGTTCATCGAGGAGGCGAAAAAATCCGGCGCGCCGCTGGCCTTCGCGATGACTTTCCCGCCGGGCACGCACGCGATGTGGATGCGCTACTGGCTCGCCGCGGGCGGCATTCATCCGGGCGATGCCGCTGGCGCTGGCGCGGACATTTCGCTCATCACGATTCCGCCGCCGCAGATGGTCGCGAACATGAAGGTCGGCAAGATGGACGGCTTCTGCGTCGGCGAGCCTTGGAATGCGCGCAGCATCGCGGAGGACATCGGCTTCACCGCGATCACCACGCAGGCGATGTGGAAGGATCACCCGGAGAAGGTTTGCGCGTTCACCGGGGAGTTCGCGGAGAAGAATCCGAAGACCGTGAAGGCGGTGCTGAAAGCGCTGCACGAGGCGAGCGTGTGGCTCGACAAGATGGAGAACCGCGAGGAGCAGGCGAACATCGTCAGCGGCGCGACCTACATCAACTGCCCGCCCGAGACGATCCTCGGCCGCCTGCAGGGCAAATACATCATGGGCGACGGCCGCAAGTTCAAGGACCCGGACTACATGATCTTCAGCGACCGCAACTGCAACTATCCGCAGGCGAAATACGCAAAGTGGTGGCTCACGCAGCTTCGCCGCTGGGGCTTCACCGAGGGCGCGCCCGACTACGAGGGCATCGCAAAGCAGGTGATGCGCGGCGACATTTACGAGGAGGCGATGAAGGAAATCGGCTACGCCCATGGAGGCACCAGCAATGCGGCGGAGAAGTTTTTCGACGGCACCACATTCGATCCGAAGGCCGACCTCGAAGCGTATGCCGCAAGCTTCCCCGTGAAGAGTCTCAAAGCCTGACACATGGACTTCATCAAGCGCTTCAAACTGGACAGCCTCCTGCTCCCGCTCGTGGGCGTCGCCTTCTTCCTGCTGCTCTGGCAGGGAATCGCGGGCCGCGTGGAGAAGCGCGCGGCGGTGGACGAATTCGGCGACAAGGTAACGAAGACGGTGAAGACCGGCGTGTCGCCCGATCTTCCGTCGCCCGCCGACACGTGGAAGGCAAGCAAGCCCTACATCGCCGAGCCGTTCGCCAAGCGAGGCGAGCTCGATCAGGGCATCCTCGCATTTGCGAAGCTCTCGCTCTCGCTCGTGATGCAGGGTTACCTCATCGCCCTGCTCGTCGGCACGCCGCTCGGCTTCTGCCTCGGCCTGTCGAAGACGTTCACGAAGGCGGTGGATCCAATCATCCAGGTGCTGCGTCCCGTCTCCCCGCTCGCGTGGTTTCCGCTCGGGCTCGTGCTCTTCTCCTCTGTGAAGCTGCTGGACGGCACCGGCAGGACGGTCTTCGGCGCGAGCGACGCCGCCGCGCTCTTCACGATCGCGATCTGCGCGATGTGGCCGACCGTGATGAACACCGCCGTCGGCGTGCGCGCGGTGCCGACCGACTACCTCAACGTCGCAAAGGTGCTGAAGCTCTCGCGCTCCAAGACACTCTTCAAGGTGCTGCTGCCCGCGACGCTGCCCTACATGTTCACCGGCTTCCGGCTCTCGCTCGGCATCGCATGGCTCGTGATCGTCGCTGTGGAAATGCTCACCGGCCGCCCCGGTGTCGGCGGCTTCCTCTGGCAGGAATACAACGCGGGCAGCTACTCGCGAATCATCCTCTGCATCCTCACCATCGGGATCGTCGGCCTGCTGCTCGACCGGCTGATGTCTCTCGTGGAGTCGCGCTTCAAGACCGCCTGACGCATGGCCCTTCTCGAAATCGAACGCGCACACAAGGGATTTGGACCGAAGTGGAATCGCACCGAGGTGCTTGCGGACATCAACCTCGAAGTGGAGGCGGGCGAGTTCGTCGCCATCGTCGGATTTTCCGGATCAGGAAAGACGACGCTGATCAACCTGCTCAGCGGCCTGCTCACGCCGGACAGGGGCGAGGCGCGCTTCGAGGAAAAACTGATCGCCGGGCCGGGGCCGGAGCGAGGCATTGTCTTTCAAAACTACAGCCTACTTCCGTGGCTCACAGTGCATGAAAACATCGCGCTTGCGGTGGATCAGGTCTTCCCGCAGTGGACGAACACCAGGCGCCGCGAACAGGTGGAAAAATACATCGCGCTCGTGAATCTCACTCCCGCCGCAGGCAAGCTGCCGCGCGAACTCTCCGGGGGAATGCGCCAGCGGGTAGCAGTAGCGCGCGCACTCGCGACAGGGCCGCGCGTGCTATTGCTCGACGAGCCGCTCAGCGCGCTCGACGCGCTCACGCGCGCAAACCTCCAGGATGAAATCACCCGCATCCGGAGCGAAAACGAAACCACCATCGTGCTGATCACCAACGATCCGGACGAGGCAATCCTGCTCGCCGACCGCGTCATTCCCCTCACCGCCGCACCGAACGCCACGCTCGGCATGTCGCTCCCCATCGCAATCCCGCGACCGCGCGACCGCAAGACCATCGCGGACCACGCGGACTTCAAGCGCATCCGGCTCGAGCTGGTCGAATACCTCCTGCGCAGCGCGCACAGCCGGAAGACGGCGCTGGACCGCAAACTTGTGCTGCCGGACATCGAGCCGGAGGACTTGTCCCTGCCACGGCCTGCGCTGCCGTGGATCGGACGTCGCGGGCCGGTTCGCCGCAGTGAAATCACGACCGCCGCTGTGGAGGTGGAGAAATGAGCGCCTACTGCGAATTCAGCCAGATTGGAAAATCGTTTCCCTCGCCGAAGGGGCCGGCGGTGATCGTGAAGGACTTCAATTTGAAAATCGCCAAGGGCGAGTTCGTCTGCCTGATCGGCCACTCCGGCTGCGGCAAGAGCACGGTACTTTCGATGCTCGCCGGCCTCAGCAGCGTGACTGAGGGCGGCATCATCCTCGCTGGAAAGGAACTCACCGGCCCGGGGCCCGATCGCGGCGTCGTGTTCCAGTCCCCATCGCTGCTGCCGTGGCTCACCGCGTTCGAAAACGTAATGCTTGGAATCAACCAGGTCTTCTACACCGCCAGCCGGCAGGAACGGCGGCAAATCGCCGAGTATTACCTCACGGTCGTGGGTCTCGGAGACGCGATGCACAAGCGCCCCGCGGAGCTTTCGCAGGGAATGCGCCAGCGGGTCGGAATCGCGCGCGCGTTCGCGCTCAAGCCCCGGATGCTCCTGCTGGACGAGCCATTCGGAATGCTCGACGCACTGACGCGCTACGAGCTGCAGCAGGTGCTGCTCGCGCTGTGGCGGAAGGAGCGCATCACCGCACTGATGGTCACGCACGACGTGGACGAATCCCTCTTCCTGTCGGACCGCATCGTGTGCATGACCGATGGCCCGGAGGCGACGGTCGGCGACATCGTGCCCGTGAGCTTCCCACGGCCGCGCGAGCGCAAGGCGATCATGGAGCATCCCGACTACGCTCCGCTGCGCTCGCGTCTCATACATTTTTTGGAAGTCCGCGCGCACGACCGGGTGCCCTATGTGGTGCCTGCGCCGCACGACTTGTCCCCCGCGCCAACCTGCTAAACCACACCGACCAACACACCATGAAACCAACCATCGCCACGCTGCTCACCACCGCGCTTCTCGCCGGCCACTCCATCGCAGGGACCGCTGCGAAGCCCGAGCCGAAGAAAGCCGACACGCCGCTGCTCAGCTTCCTCGACGGGAAGCTCGTCTTCGACGTGCAGGAACGCCTGCGTTATGAGAAGCGCGAGAACAACTTCGACTTCAACCAAAACGCCAAGGCCGCCACGGATGACGACTGGCTGCTGCAGCGCTTCCGCATCGGCATGATGATCAAGCCGGCCTCGTGGCTGAAGCTCTACGTCCAGGCGCAGGACAGCCGGGAGTTTTTCTCCAGGCGCGCGCTCATCCCCGGGACGGGCGGCGCGGAGGGCGACGACGCCTTCGACCTGCGCCAGGCCTACGTGGACATCTCCGACTACTCCAAGTGCCCGTGGGGCCTGAAAGTCGGCCGGCAGATCCTCTCCTACGGCGACGAGCGCCTCGTCGGCGCGTTCGAATGGAACAACTTCGGCCGCACTTTCGACGCCGTGAAGCTCACCTACAAGACCAAGGGGTTCACCGCGGACGCGTTCGTGTCCACGCCCGTGATCATCACGCGGAACAAGTTCAACGAGTCCGACCTCTTCGACACCGCCTATGCGAACCGCGACCTCGTCTTCAGCGGCATCTACGCGACCTTCGACGAGCTGCCCTTCGGCACTCTCGACCTCTACACGCTGCTGGTGGACCAGCCGCGCGGCAACACGTCGAACAACCAGGGCACGCTCGCTGCGGCGACGACCACCGGCTCGCTCGCGCGGCACAGCGACTTCGTCACGCTCGGCACGCGCGTGAAGGGCGACCCGAAGAAGCTGAACGGCTTCGAGTTTCAGGGCGAATTCGCCTACCAGGTCGGCGACGTGCGCGGGCTCAGCCTGAGCGCCTTCGCCGCAAATGTCGGCGCCGGCTACAACTTCGACACGCCGCTCAAGCCGCGCATCTACGCCGAATACAACTACGCCTCCGGCGACAGCAACTCGGCGGACGGCAGCATCGGCACCTTCCAGAACCTCTTCCCGACCAACCACAAGTTCTACGGCATGATGGACGCCTTCGCCTGGCAGAACCTCCACAACGTGATGCTCAGCTTCAAGATCACGCCGGTGAAGGACGTCACCGCCCAGGTGGACTACAACGCCTTCTGGCTCGCGGACACCGGCGACACCTGGTATCGCGCCAACGGCCTCACCGCGGTCCGCACGCTCAACGCAGCCGCCCGCAACGCCAGCAGCTTCTGCGGCCACGAGGTGGACTTCGTCGTGAACTGGAACGTCAACAAACACCTCCAGGTGCAGGGCGGCTACAGCCACTTCTTCGCAGGCAGCTACCTCCGCGGCACCGGTGCCAGCAGCGACGCCGACTTCGGCTACGTGCAGGCCACGATCACCTTCTGATCGGTAAAGGGGCCGCTCTCTGATGATGAACCGCATTCCGTTTATTCCGGAAACCGCGCCGTTCACCGCCGAGCAGCGGATGTGGCTCAACGGCTTCCTCGCGGGCGTTTTTTCAAACGCGAACCCATCTGCTGCGCCGGCGCTCGCCGGCGAGCTCGGAGCGAGCGTCGAGAGCGGCTCACCGAAGACCCCGCTCCTAGTGATCTACGGCAGCCAGACCGGAACCGCCGAAGGCCTTGCGAAAAGGACGAAAGCCGAGGCTGAGAAGCGCGGCTTCGCCCCGAGGCTCGTGAGCATGGAAGCATTCGCCGACTTGGATTTGACGAAGGAAGAAAACATCCTCGTCATCACGAGCACCTATGGCGAGGGCGAGCCGCCGGACATGGCGAAGGGCTTCTGGGAATGGCTGAAGGGCGACAGCGCACCGAAGCTCCAACACCTGCGCTACAGTGTCCTCGCGCTCGGAGACACGAACTACGCGGACTTCTGCCAGTTTGGAAAAAACTGCGACGAGCGACTGGCCGCGCTCGGTGCGAAACGCATCACTGAGCGCAAAGACTGTGACCTGGACTACGAGACGCCCGCCGCCGACTGGACCTCCAGCGTCTTCACCGCGCTCAGCGACACGCTCAAGCACAGCGGCAACGGCGCAAATGGATCAAATGGCAGCGCAGCACCCGCCACTGCGAATACATCGACCGAAGGCTGGTCGAAGAAGAACCCATTTCCCGCAAAGCTCATCACGAACCGCCGGCTCAGCGGAGAAGGTTCCGGCAAGGACGTGCGGCATTTTGAAATCAGCCTTGCCGACAGCGGGCTCACCTACGAAGTCGGCGACGCGCTCGGCGTGTATCCCGCGAACTGCCCGCAGCTCGTCGGCGAGATCCTCGCAACGCTCGGCTGCGATGGCGAGGAGGCCGTGAAGGTCGCTGACGGCGAGACGCCGCTCCGCCTCGCGCTCACGCAGCACTTCGACATCACAAGACCGTCCGCCGAGCTTCTCGCTGCAGTCGCGCAGCGCGCGCCGGACGCGGAGTTTGCGCCGTTGCTTGATCCTTTGCGAAAGGACGAGCTCCGAAAGTGGCTTTACGGTCGCGAAATTATCGACGTGCTCGGCATGCTCAACGCGCCGTTCAGGCCCGCCGAGGTCGTCGCGCTGCTGAAGAAGCTCGCGCCGCGCCTCTACTCAATCTCTTCAAGCCTCAAGACGCACGCGGACGAAGTGCATCTCACCATCGCCGCCGTTCGCTACCAGTCGCACGGGCGTGCGCGCAAGGGCGTGGCGTCCACCTTCCTCGCCGACCGCGCGGGCGATGGCGGAAAAGTCCCGGTGTTCGTGCAGGCATCACACGGCTTCAAGCCGCCGACGAGCGGTGACACGCCGATGATCATGGTCGGCCCCGGCACCGGCATCGCGCCGTTCCGCGCATTCCTTGAGGAGCGCCTCGCCATGGGCGCGAAAGGCCGCAACTGGCTTTTCTTCGGCGACCAAAGGCGCGCGACGGATTTCCTGTATCAGGATCAGCTCGAAGGCTGGCTGAAGGACGGACACCTCACGCGGCTCGACCTCGCGTTCAGCCGCGACCAGGCGGAGAAAATTTACGTGCAGTCGCGCATGCTCGAGTCCGCTGCCGAACTGTGGGCTTGGCTGGAAGATGGCGCGCACTTTTACGTCTGCGGCGACGCTTCGCGCATGGCGAAGGACGTGGACGCTGCGCTGCACGCCGTCATCGAAAAAGCCGGAGGAAAATCCGCAGACGAGGCGAAGGCCTACATCGATCGGCTCAAGAGCGAGAAGCGCTACCAGCGCGATGTTTATTGAGCCATGAGCACCGAGACACTCGCAGGGCAGTCATTCAGCGCGGAGCAGAAGGAGTATCTCACCGGGCTGTTCGCCGGCATCGCGGTGCGCGGTGTTTCGTTCGGTGATGTCGCGCCAAATCCGGCGGAGGCAAAGCCCTCGCACGAGGATCTCATCTTCGAAGAGCGCGTGAAGCGCGAGCTGCACCCACTCGATGCGTATCCGCAGCTCCTCGAAAGCGCGGCGACGAACAAGGCGCCGGACAAGGAGGACGCGTTCCGCTTTAAGTGGAACGGACTTTTTTTCCTCACGCCGGTGAAGGACGCGTTCATGGCACGGCTGCGGATTCCCGGCGGTGTGCTGCGCACCTTCCAGCTTCGCGAGCTGGCGCACATCGCGAAGGAGCTGACGACCGGCTACGTGCAGATCACCACGCGCGCGAACTTCCAGATGCGGCTCATCGCGCCGAAGGACGCGCCGGAATTTCTGCGCCGCGTGCAGCATGTCGGCCTGCACACGCGCGGCTCGGGCGCGGACAATATCCGCAACCTCACGGCGAATCCGACCGCGGGCATTGACCCGGTCGAGCTGATTGACGTGATGCCGTTCGTGCAGGACATCGCGCAAATCATCATCAACGACCGCGCATTCTACGACCTGCCGCGCAAGTTCAACATCGCCTACGACGGTGGCGGGCTCATCGGCTCGGTCGAGGACACGAACGACATCGGCGTGAAGGCGGTGCGCGTCGGCGACGAAGTTTTCTTCCGCTTCGCGCTCGGCGGTGCGACGGGGCACAAGGCGTTCGCGCGCGACCTCGGCGTGATCGTGCCGCCCGCGCAGGTCAACAAGGTCGTCGCCGCCATCGTGCGCGTCTTCATCGCGAACGGAAACCGTACCGACCGGAAGAAGGCGCGGCTCAAGCACCTCCTCGAAAAGTGGACGCTCGATCAGTATCTCGCCGAGACGGAGAAGCTGCTCGGCGTCACGCTCACGCGCGCACCGTTCGACGCGGCGGAGATGAAATACCCGTCGCAGGATTTGCCGCACACGCACGTCGGCGACTACCCGCAGAAGCAGCGCGGGCTGAATTACGTCGGCGTCACGATTCCCGTCGGGCAGATTTCGCCGAAGCAGATGATCCGCCTCGCAGAAATCGCCGACCTTTACGGCTCGGGCGAAGTGCGGCTCACCGTCTGGCAAAACCTCATCATCCCGAATGTGCCTGACCAGTTCGTGGCCACGGTGAAGCGTGCGCTCGACAAAGCGGGCCTCGGCTGGCGCCAGTCGAACATCACGAGCGGCATCATAGCCTGCACGGGCAGCAGCTACTGCAAATTCGCGCAGGCTTGCACAAAGGAGCACGCGCTGGAACTCGGCAAGCACCTCGAGCGCAAGCTCGCGCTCGATCAACCCGTGAACATCCACCTCACCGGCTGCCCGAATTCCTGCGCGCAGCACTACATGGGCGACATCGGCCTGCTCGGCACGAAGGTGAAGGTCGGTGGCGAGAGCATGGATGGCTACCACATCTTCGTCGGCGGCGGATTCGGAAAGCACCAGGCTGTGGGGCGTCAGGTCTTCAACGGCGTGGCTGTGGGTGATCTGCCGGTCACCATCGAAAAAATGCTGCGCGCGTATCTGCGCAGGCGCGAGAAGCACGAGACCTTCCAGTCCTTCACCACACGGCACGAGGTGAAAGTGCTGCAGGAGATTTTTTCCAATGACGAATGAACCGCGATGAGCGCCATGGAGCCGCGCACGCTCATTGACAACCTGCTCGCCGAACAGCGCAGCCTGACGGCGGTCGGCCGTTTCGCACAGAAACATGAGCGTCACGCGCTACCAGCGCAGGCGCGCTACTA
Organism: Chthoniobacteraceae bacterium; assembly: GCA_044221185.1. Taxonomy (GTDB): domain Bacteria; phylum Verrucomicrobiota; class Verrucomicrobiia; order Chthoniobacterales; family Chthoniobacteraceae; genus SXWH01. The sequence continues at coordinate 86,878 of JBGAPP010000001.1, forward strand.
CCGTGACCTCATCCCGCTGGAAAAGCCGCGGCTGGGCGAGCAATACGCGTTCGCGGTGGATCTCGACGCCTGCACCGGATGCAAGGCGTGCGTGAGCGCGTGTCATTCGCTGAACGGCCTCGACGATGGTGAGGTGTGGCGGACGGCGGGCCTCATTCACAGCGACGCGCCGGATGAGCCGTATCAGCAGGTTGTCACGAGTGCGTGTCATCACTGCGAAGACCCCGCATGTGCGAATGGCTGCCCGGTGCTTGCCTACGAAAAGGACGCCGAGACCGGCATCGTGCGGCATCTAGATGACCAGTGCATCGGCTGCCAATACTGCGTGCTGAAGTGCCCCTACGATGTGCCGAAGTATTCGCACAAGCGCGGCATCGTGCGGAAATGCGACATGTGCCACAGCCGGCTCGCCGCGGGAGAAGCACCGGCGTGCGTGCAGGCGTGCCCGAACGGCGCCATCCGCATCGAGATGGTGAGCACGGGGCGCGCTCCGGCTGACGGGGCGCGCCTTGTGCCGGGCACGTTCGACTCGAACTACACCCGGCCCACCACCTCGTATCGTTCATCCCGCGCATTTCCAGCGAGCGCGCACAGGGCGGATGAAAAATCCCTCCGATTGGCAGAGCCGCATGTCCCGCTCGTCGGCATGCTCGTGCTCACGCAAACGGCCGCAGGAATGCACATGGCGATTCCGTTTGCGGGCGATTCGACCCGCATGCTCGCAACGGCGGCGTTTGTCGTTTTGCTGCTCGGCCTCGTTGTCAGCGTGTTGCATCTTGGCAAGCCGCTGAAAGCATGGCGCGCCTTCCTCGGACTCAGAAAATCGTGGATGAGCCGGGAGATTGCGGCTTTCGGAATGTATGCGGGCGCAGCATTGGGAGCGACGATCCTGGGCGGGATGGCACTCGAGCTTGCAGCGATCATGCTTGGGCTCGTCGGCGTGTTCTGCTCGGCGATGATCTATGTGGACACGAGGCGGCCATTTTGGAGCGCGCCGCTCACGATGCCGAAGTTTTTCGGGACAACGTTCCTCCTCGGAGCCACCACCGCCGGAGCGTTGCTCGCATGTCTGCATTCGCCGCTCGCTCCGGGTTTCGCGGTTGCGGCGACCCTGATTCGGACGGGGTTTTTTGCGTGGGAAAACACCACGTTCCTTCGCGCTCTGCGCGACCCATCCAGTGCGACACACCGCTCGGCGCTGGTGACAGCGAAATTGATGCGCTGGCTGCCGATTGCCCGCGCGGTGATGTTCGCGGTGTCCACGCTGGCATCCATGATGGCCATCTTCGGCAGGGCGGGGTTCGCGCCGGCGTTCGCCGTTGCCGCACTGGTGAGCACGCTCAGTTCGCAACTCCTCGAGCGCTACAATTTCTTCCGCGCCGTCGTCGTGCCGCGGATGCCCGGGAATGCAGCATGAAGGACGTCCTTGAAGATATTGCAGCGGGTTTCCGGCGATGGGATGGCCCGCTCACTCGCGATCTCGTGCTGCACCCGGGAGCCTTCGGGCTCGGGCGTGTGCCGGAAAAATGGAAGCCTGACGCGACGACGACGATGGTCTGCGGCTATTGCTCCACGGGTTGCGGACTCAAGGTTCACCTCAAGGACGGCAAGGCGGTGAATCTCAGCGCGGAGACGGAATATCCTGTGAATCTCGGCATGGCGTGCCCAAAGGGTTGGGAGGCTCTGACGCCGCTCGCGGCGCATGACCGTGCGACCACGCCGCTGCTGCGCAACGAGAAGACCGGCGAACTGGAGCCCGTGGATTGGGAGCGCGCGATGGTGCTGTTTTGTGAACGCTTCAGGGAGATCAAGGCGAAGCATGGAGCGGAGTCGTGTGCGTTTCTTTCGACGGGGCAGATCGTCACCGAGGAACTCGCGCTGCTCGGCGCGCTTTGGAAATTCGGGATGGGCTTCATTCACTGCGACTCGAACACGCGGCAGTGCATGGCGACCTCGCACGTCGCCTACAAGCAGTCGTTCGGCTTCGACGCGCCTCCGTTCACGTATTCGGATTTTGAGGAGAGCGACGTGCTCGTCTTCGTCGGCGCGAATCCGTGCATCGCGCATCCGATCATGTGGCAGCGCGTGATGCGGAATCCGCACAACCCGGAAATCGTCGTTGTGGATCCGCGCAAGACGGAGACCGCGATGGCGGCGACGCAGCACTATGCGCTCAATCCGAAGAGCGATCTCACGTTCCTCTACGGCATCGCAAACATCCTCATCGCGAGCGGCTGGATAAAGCGCGGCTTCATCGCAGCACACACGACTGGCTTCGCGGAGTTCGCGGATTTCGTCGCGCGCTTCACGCCGGACCATGTGGCGGCGGAGACTGGCATCGCGGTCGAGGATTTGTGGCGCCTTGCGCAGACGATTGCAGATGGAAAGCGCGTATCCTTTTGGTGGACGATGGGTGTGAACCAGAGCCACGAGGCCACGCGCACCGCGCAGGCGATCATCAACCTTGCGCTCATCACCGGCAACATCGGTCGGCCCGGCACTGGCGCGAACAGCATCACGGGACAATGCAATGCGATGGGCTCCCGTCTTTTTGCCAACGTGACGAGTCTCCTCGGCGGGCACGATTTTCAGAATGCGGAGCACCGCTCAAAGGTCGCGCGCGTCCTCGGAATTCCCGACGAACGCATCACGTCGCAGCCGAGCATGGCTTACGACCAAATCGTGCAGGGAATCGAAGACGGGAAAATCAAAGGGCTCTGGATCATTGCGACGAACAGCTCGCACTCGTGGATTCACCAGGACCGTTTCAACGAGCTGGTGAAGAAACTCGACTTCCTCGTCGTGCAGGAAATGTATGCGACGACCGAGACTGCGCGGCGCGCCGACCTCGTTCTGCCCGTGGCAGGATGGGGTGAGAAGGAGGGCACGCTCATCAACTCGGAGCGGCGCATCGGCCTGGTGAAAAAAGTCAGCCGTGCGCCGGGGCAGGCACTCGCGGATTTTCACATCTTCCAACTCATCGCGCACTACTGGGGCTGTGCAACGATGTTCGCACGATGGTCGTCGCCAGAGGCGGCGTTCGGTCTGCTCAAGGACATCTCGCGAGGGCAGCCATGCGACATTTCGGGTATCGAGGACTATGCGCATATCGACGCGGCGGGCGGCATTCAGTGGCCGTGGACCGAGGAAATGCGGAGCGCGGAATGCGGAATGCGGAACGGAAGCCGCGCGGGCGACACGCAGTCCGTGAATCCGCCGAAGGAGCGGCGTCTTTTTGAGGACGGGGAATTTTTCACGCCGGATGGAAAAGCGCGGATGTTCTTCGACATGCCACGTCCTGTCGCGGAGCCGACCGACGCGGAATTCCCATTCGTCCTGCTGACGGGCCGTGGCTCTTCGGCGCAGTGGCACACGGGATCGCGCACGGACAAGAGCGATGTGCTGCGGAAGCTCGCGCCTGCGGGCTGCTACGTGGAAATTAATCCCGCGGATGCGGAGCGGCTGGGTATTACGCCAAGCGGGCAGGTCATGGTCTCATCACGACGCGCCGCGATTACGGCGACCGCGTTTGTGACTTCCACGGTGAAAAGGGGGCAGGTCTTCATCCCCATGCACTACCGGGAAGTGAACCGGCTCACCCATGCGGCCTTCGATCCGCATTCGCGGCAACCGAGCTACAAATACTGCGCAGTGAAAATCACAGCGGCGAAGCACAACGCTTCACCGCGGTTCGCGAGAACGTGACTCTTAGGCCGAGTGGCGGCGGCGCTTGACGTGGAGCTGGGCGAGAGACTTGGCGATGGCCGCCTGCACAAGCGCAGCTTCCTCGTCGCCGATGTGCTCTTCCTTGAGGCGCGCTTCGGCGCGCTTCACGGCTTCCTCTGCGGCCTTCTCATCGATGGCTTCCTCGGTGAGCGCCATGTCCACGAGGACGCTGACTTTCTCCGCGGTGACTTCGACGAAACCTTCGCCGACGGCGAGGTGCGTCTGCTTGCCGGATTTCGTCACGACGAGTTCGCCGGGCTTGATCGCGGTGATGAGCGGGACGTGCTGCGGATAGACGCCCATCTCGCCCTCGATGGCGGGAAGCACGACCATCTCGACGTCGTCGCTGTAAGCGCGCGACTCGGGTGTGACGATTTCCAGGCGAAGTGTGGCAGCCATTTTTGAAGCGTGGCGTTAGGCCGTGACCATCCCGATGCCGCCCTTCATGTAGAAGTTCGCCTCGGGCACGCTGTCGTGCTTGCCTTCGAGGATCTCCTTGAAGCCGCGGACGGTGTCTTTAATCGGCACATACTGGCCGGGCGTGCCGGTGAAGACTTCGGCGACGCTGAACGGCTGCGAGAGGAAGCGCTGGATTTTCCGCGCGCGGAAAACGAGCAGCTTGTCCTCGGGCGAGAGCTCGTCCATGCCGAGAATCGCGATGATGTCCTGCAGGTCCTTGTAACGCTGCAGCACTTTCTGCACGCCACGCGCGACCTGGTAGTGCTCCTCGCCGACGACTTCGGGCGCGAGCGCCTTCGAGGTGGAAGCGAGCGGATCGACGGCGGGATAGATGCCGAGTTCCGCGATGGAGCGCTCGAGCACGATGGTCGAGTCGAGGTGCGCGAAGGTGTTTGCGGGCGCGGGGTCGGTGAGGTCGTCAGCGGGCACATACACGGCCTGCACGGAGGTGACGGAGCCGGACTTCGTGGTCGTGATGCGCTCCTGGAGCTGGCCCATTTCCGCGGCGAGCGTGGGCTGGTAACCCACCGCCGACGGAGTGCGGCCGAGGAGTGCAGACACTTCGGAGCCGGCCTGCGAGAAGCGGAAGACGTTGTCCACGAAGAGGAGCACGTCCTGGTTTTTCTCGTCGCGGAAATACTCGGCCATCGAGAGCGCGGAGAGCGCGACGCGGAGACGGGCGCCTGGAGGCTCATTCATCTGGCCATACACGAGCGCCACCTTGGACTTGCTGAGGTCCTTCTGGTTGATGACGCCAGCGTCGCTCATTTCGTGGTAGAGGTCGTTGCCTTCACGCGAACGCTCACCGACACCGGCGAACACGGAAAAGCCGCCGTGGTTCTTGGCGATGTTGTTGATGAGTTCGAGGATGACGACGGTCTTGCCGACGCCTGCGCCACCGAATGCGCCGACTTTACCGCCCTTCGTGAACGGGCAGATGAGGTCGATGACCTTGATGCCGGTCTCGAGGATGGTCGCCTTCGTGTCTTGGTCGGTGAGCTTCGGAGCGGGGCGATGAATCGGATAGCGCTTCTGCGCATTCACGGGGCCGCGTTCGTCCACGGGGTCGCCGGTGACGTTGAAAATGCGGCCGAGTGTCGCCTCGCCGACGGGCACGGTGATCGAGTCGCCGGTCGCGGTGACCTTCTGCCCGCGCTTGAGGCCTTCGGTGCTGCTCATCGCGACGCTGCGGACCCAGTTGTCACCGAGGTGCTGCTGCGTCTCGAGCACGAGCTTCGTGTCGGCGCCGTTGACGTTGAAGGTGATTTCGAGCGCCTCGTAGATTTTCGGGAGCTTGCCGGTCGCGGAGAAATCCACGTCCACGACGGGACCGATGACTTGGACGATTGTGCCTTGGTTGCTCATGTGTTGAGAGTCGGTTGTTGAGAGTTGAGAGGTTTAGCCGAGCGCCATCTGCGCCGTGGTGATTTCGAGAAGTTCGGTGGTGATGCCCGCCTGGCGGATCTTGTTGTATTCGAGCGTGAGGTCCTTGATGAGCTGCTTCGCGTTGTCGGTTGCGTTCTTCATCGCGACCATGCGCGCGCTGTGCTCGGACGCGCGGCTCTCGAGGACCATCTGATAGACCGAGAAATGCACGTAGTGCGGCACGAGGTGCTCCAGCACTCCGCCTGCGCTGGGTTCAAAGAGATACTCGGTCGAGCTGGCCGCGGCCTCGATTTTCTTCGCCGCTTCCACGGAGCCTTCGAGCTCCGCGAGGTCGAAGCCCGTCACCGGCAGTATCACCTTCAGCTTCGGCTCCTGCCGCAGCGTGGAGATGAAGTCGGTGAAAGCGACGGTGACCTTGTCCACTTCGCCGGCGAGGAACTTGTCGATGCAGAACTTGGACGCCTGCTTGCACTCGAGGAAGGTGAACGCCTCCTTCAGCTCGAACTCCGCGGCGAGGTCGCGCTTCAGACGGCCGAGATACTGCGCGCCCTTTTTTCCGATGGAGACGAAGGTCGTCTTCGCCGCGTCAAACTTGTTCAGCTCGCGCAGCAGGTTCGTGTTCAGCGCGCCGCAGAGGCCCTTGTCGGTGCTGATGACGAGCACGAGCTCGCGCTTCACTTCCTTGCGCTCCTGCAAAAGCGGATGCAGGTCCGCGCTGCCGCCGGCCTGCGAGAGCGCGGCGAGAATCTTCGCAAGTTCGTCGGCGTAAGGACGGCCATTGAGCGCGCGGAGCTGCGCCTTGCGCATCTTCGAGGCAGCGACCATCTGCATCGCCTTCGTGATTTGCGATGTGTTCTTGACCGACTTGATGCGTCGGCGGATGTCGCGGGTGTTTGCGGCCATTGTTCGGTCCGGTTAGCGCCAGCCCTGCTTGAACTCGGCCATCGCGTCCTTAAGCGCGGCGGCGTTGGTGTCGTTGATCTCGGGCTTGTCGCGCAGGCCCTGGAGCACGGAGTCTTTCCGCGTGCCGAGGAAGTCCTGGAACTTGAGCTGGAAGTCCTTCACGCGATCCACGGGCACGTCGTCGAAGTGATCGTTCATCACCGCCCACAGCGTGGCGACCTGCAGCTCGACGGCGAGCGGGTTGTATTGCTGCTGCTTGAAAATTTCCACGATGCGCTGACCGCGATCGAGGAGCTTCTTCGTCGCCGCGTCGAGGTCGCTGCCGAACTGCGCGAACGCCGCCAGCTCGCGATACTGGGCGAGCATGCCTTTGATTTTTCCGGCGACTTGCTTCATCGCCTTCACCTGCGCGGACGAACCCACGCGGCTCACGGAGAGACCGACCGACACGGCCGGGCGGATGCCTTGGTAGAAGAGGTCGGTTTCGAGGTAAATCTGGCCGTCAGTGATCGAAATTACGTTCGTCGGAATGTAGGCCGACACGTCGCCGGCCTGCGTTTCGATGATCGGAAGCGCGGTGAGCGAACCGTTGCCACTCGCCTCATTCACGCGCGCGCTGCGCTCGAGCAGGCGGCTGTGGAGATAGAACACGTCGCCGGGATACGCCTCGCGGCCCGACGGGCGTTTGAGGAGCAGCGAGACTTGGCGGTAGGCGACGGCCTGCTTCGAGAGGTCGTCGAAAACGATCAGCGCGTCCATGCCGTTGTCCATGAACCACTCGCCCATCGCAGCGCCAGCGAACGGCGCGAGGAACTGCATCGAGGCGGTGTCGGACGCGGTCGCGGCGACGATGATCGTGTATTGCATCGCACCGGTCTCCTCGAGCACCGCGATGTTGCGCGCGACGTTCGACTGCTTCTGGCCGACGGCGACGTAGATGGAGTAAAGCGGACGGAAGCCGGGCTTGCCCTCGTTGGCCTTGTTGATGCGGCCTTGGTTGATGATCGTGTCAATCGCGATGGTCGTCTTGCCCGTCGCGCGGTCGCCGATGATCAGCTCGCGCTGGCCGCGGCCGATCGGGATCATCGCGTCAATCGCCATGATGCCCGTCTGCACCGGCTGGTTCACCGACTTACGCTTGATGATGCCGGGCGCGATTTTCTCGACCGGATACTGCGCGTCCGCGGTGATCGGGCCCTTGCCGTCAACGGGCTGGCCGAGCGTGTTCACCACGCGACCGAGGAGACCCTTGCCGACTGGCACGGAAAGCAGCTTGCCCGTGGTCTTCACCTCGGAGCCTTCGGTCACGAGCTTGTCGTCGCCGAGGAGCACCGCGCCGACTTCGTTCTCCTCGAGGTTCAGCGCGAGGCCGACGACACCGCCGGGGAACTCGAGCATCTCGTTGAGCATCACGTCGCTGAGGCCTTCGATTTTGGCGACGCCGTCGCCGACTTCACGGACGAGGCCGACGTTGGACTTGGCGGTGCTGGTCTTGAGGCCGGCGATTTTGGATTCGAGGTCTTGCAGGATGCTGCTCATGGCTTTGGTAGAGTTTGGAAAGTTTGGGGTGAAAATTTACGCGGCGAGTTCCGTCGCGAGGCGGTCGAGGCGGCTGCGGACGCTGGCGTCCACGACATCGCTGCCGACCTGGATGCGAAGCCCGCCGATGAGGGCGGCGTTCGTCTTGAATTCCGTCGTCACGTCCGCGCCGTATTTTGCGCGGATGGTGTTCGTGGTCGCCGTTTTTTCCTCTGCGGAAAGCTCCGCGGCGCTCTCGATGATCGCATGGCGCTTGGCCGCTTCGAGGCGGATGAGGCGCGCGAGTTCCTTCAGCACGCCGACATACTGGCGCGGCTTCGCGCGGATGACGGCGTCCGTGACGCCCGACACCTTCGCAGCGTCCAGCGCGCCATTCGTGAAGCTCTCACGGAAAAGCTGCTTGGAAAGTTTGCGGGCCTCTTTGTTGAGTTTCATTTCCGGCGTGTTGGAAAATTGCGGTCGAGATTAAGCAGCGAGCTCCTTGTTCGCGTCGGCCGTGATCTTCTGCTGGTCGGCGGAAGTGAGCACCTTGCCCGTGACCTTCGCCGTGGTGTCCACGATGAGGCGGGAAAGTTCCTTCTTCAGCTCCGCCATGAGGCGCTTCTGCTCTGCCTCGCCGGCTTCGCGGGCCTTGGCGATGATCTCAGCGGCCTGCTGCACCGCGCGCTGGTTTTCCTTTTCGGAGACCTGCTTTGCCGCAGCCTGCGCCTCGGCGACGATCTTTTGCGCGTCGGCATTCGCCTTCAGGCGGATTTCCTCGGCGGCCTTCGTGGCTTCTTCGAGCTTCTGCTCGACGAGCTTCGCATTTTCGAGGCCCTGCTCGATACGCTTCCGGCGTTCCTCAAGCACCGTCAGGATTGGTTTGTAGGCAAACTTCGCCAGGAGGCCGGCGACGATGCAGAAGCTGATGACTTGGCAGAGAAAGCCCCACGCGTTCAGGCCGAAGGCGTTCGGAATGTCCACGAGCGGGTTGCCCGTGGCGGCGGGCGCCGCATTTGCGAGAAAGAGAGCGAGTGTCATGGAGAAATTCTTGGAAAGGAAGCGCGGGGCCGGGTCGCGGCCCCGCGCCAAGCAGTTACTTGCCCAGGAAGAGGGCGAAGAACACGATGCCTTCTGCGAAGGCCGTGCTGAGGATCGACTGGACGAGGATCTTGGTGGACGCGCCGGGATTGCGACCGACGGCCTCCGAGGCCTTCATGCCAATGAGACCCACGCCAATAGCTGCGCCGAGGGCGCCGAGGCCTCCCTGGAGACCGCTGCCGATGGTGGCTTCTGCGATGGTGGTGAACACGCTCATGGTTGTTTCCTTTCTTGGTTTTGGTTTTCCCACCGGCGCCCGCTCACTGTGGACGGTCCCGCCGGCGAAATTGGTTTAGTGGTGCCCGCCCTCCGCGGCATGCTCGCCGTGCTCGTGGTCATCACCATGCGAGCAGATGAGCAGCGTGAAGACTGCGGTGAGCAGCATGAAAACGAGCGCCTGCACGAGGCCGACGAGCAGCTCCATGAAGTAGAACGGCAGCGGCGTGAGCCAGCCCAGCGCGGGGACGACGTTCTGCATGGATTCGAGCAGGTTCTCGCCTGCGAAAATGTTGCCGAAGAGACGGAAGCTCAGCGACACCGGGCGGAACATGATCGAGATGACCTCGATGAGACCGACGATGATGAAGATGCCCGCCATCGCAATTTTCAGGAAGCCAGCCATCTCCTTGCGCGCCGGATTTCCGAAGATGTGGACAAAGAAACCGCCGACGCCATTTGAGCTGACCGCCCAGTAAATCCAGCAGGCGAAGAAGACGATCGCCATCGCGAAGGTCATGTTCAGGTCCGCATTACCGCCGCGGAGCAGCGGAGTCGCGACGTGAAAATTGCCATGTGCGTCCGCGTGTCCCCAGCCGATCGTGCCGACGCCGGGCAGCAGGCCGAACCAGTTCGTGAAAAGGATGAAGACGAAGACGGTCGCAAAGAACCAGAAGGTCTTCTTTGCCAAGTCGCGCCCGATGATTCCCTCGAGGAAATCGCGCAGCCCCTCGACGAGGAACTCCCAGAAATTCTGCGCCCCACTCGGAGCCTCGAGCGCCGCCTGCTGCGACGAACGGATTTTGCGCGTGGCGTATTGCGCGAAGAAAATGATCAGCCCCGCAACCACCCACGTCACAATCATCGAGCTGTTGATGAACCCGCTGATTTTCGGCGCAGCCGCAGGCAGCCCGTGCTCCTCCGCATGGGCGGCGGGCACCTTGTGGTCACCGGCAGGCGCGGCATGCTCGCCCGCGAACGCATCCGCACCGGAGAACAAAACGAAAACACACATCAGCAGGACGAAGATCGCAGCGAGGGAGCCGTGGGATTTTCCGAGGATGCTGAGTGATGATGGTTTCATTGCGTGCTGTTCACCCCCGGGAGAATCAGGCGGACGCGCTTCTAATTTTGCGAAACAGGGGAGACGCAAAAACGCGCGACGCCAGAACGCTCACAGGGCGAAATGGGCGGACAGAAAACGACACCTTCGCGGCTGAGGCAAGAACTTTGTGAAATTTTTCACAAAGTCCCTTCCGTGCCCGAAGAACCTCCCTCAGACTTGCCTGCGCTACCCGTTGTCCGGCGGCAGTTCGACGATCTGGAACCAGTGCTTCTCCAGCGTCTGCAGCGTGTCCACGATCGCCTCGAACGTCACCGGCTTCACGATGTAGGTGTTCACCCCGAGGTCGTAGCTGCGGTAAATGTCCGCGTCGTCCTTCGAGGCCGTGAGCACGGCAACCGGGATGGTGCGCAGGTCGGGATCCTCCTTCATTTCCTTCAGCACGGTCCGGCCGTCCTTTTTCGGCATGTTCAAATCGAGCAGGATGAGCCCCGGCCTCGGCGCATCGGCTGGCGGCGCGAATTTTCCCCGCGCGAGCAGGTAGTCCATCAGTTCCTCGCCGTTCTCGACGAAGCGCAGCTCATTGATCAACCGCGCGTCCTTCAGCGCTTCGGCCGCCATCATGCGGTCGCCGGGCTCGTCATCGGCCATGAGCAGGGTGATTGGCTTGGGTGCGGTGTTCATCACAGAAAAACGGATCGTGAGGATCCTTGAGAGCGGAAAATGCGCGTTTCTATTCAAACTGACAATCAAGTTCCTCCACAGCGCTTCGCTCGCGATTTCCCCGGGTCCGGAACTTCGGCGGTGCCGCCGTGAGGTCCGACCGCCGCACTCGTGAAAATTTGAAAAGCGGAATCCGACGGCCCTCGACGTGATGTGAATTTCCGCAAACCACGAATCATCTTCCCCGCCGGAGGCTGCTGCGTAGCATCCGCTCGCATGAAAATCCCCGGCCTCCCCGCCCTCCGTTCATTCATTGTCGTGCTTTCGTCCGCGCTGCTCGCAAACGCGGAACCGATCCACCTCGCGCAGGAGCCGGCGCTTTCGCCCGACGGAAACACGCTCGCATTTGCGTGGCGCGGGGACATTTGGAGCGTGCCGGTGAAAGGCGGCGCGGCGAAGCGGCTGACGCAGCATCCGGCGGCGGACTCGTCGCCCGTGTTTTCGCCGGACGGCAAGCAGATCGCATTCATCAGCGAGCGCGAGGGCTCGAAGCAGGTGCATGTGATGCCCGCGGGCGGTGGCGAACCGCGCCAGCTCACGTGGCACACGGAGGGTTACAAGCTCGATGGCTGGTTCCCCGACGGGAAAAGCCTGCTCGTGAGCATCACGCGCGATCATTTTTGGAAAAACGGCGCGCGCCTCGCACGGCTCGACACGACCGCGCGCAAGGCCGAGCAGGTGCTGCTCGACGACTACGCGGCCGACGCGTCCATCTCGCCCGACGGCAAGCGCGTCCTTTTTACGCGCGAGGGCGAAGTCTGGTGGCGGCAGGGCTACGAAGGTTCGCGCGCGGCGCAAATCTGGATGCTGAATCTCGAGGACAAAAGCTGCCGCCAGCTTCAGTCGGACCGCACCGAGTGCCGCTGGCCGCGGTGGAAGGCGGACGGCTCCGGCTATTTCTACGTCTCTGGCCGCGACGGCGCATGGAACCTGTGGGAGCACGACGACGCAGGTGGAGGGGAAAAGCAGCTCACGCATTTCAAGACGGACTCCGTCGTGTTCCCGGCAATCTCGCGCGACGGGAAGATGATCGTTTTCCGTCACCGCTTTGACTTTTACCGTCTGAAGACCGGTGCGAACGCGCAGCCGGAGAAAATCGAAATCCAGCAGACGGGCGACGCGCTCTCGCCCGCGGTTGACCGGCTCATGCTCGACAAGGCGACGGACGTCTCGTTCACCGCGAACGGGCTGCAGGTGGCGTTCATTGCGGGCGGCGACGTGTGGGTGATGGACACCGAACTGCGCGAGCCGCGGCAGGTCACGCGCACCGCGGAGGAGGAGCGCGATGTCGTCTTCGCGCCGGATGGAAAATCGCTGTGGTTCGTGAGCGACGCTGGCGGGCAGACGGACCTCTGGAAAGCGGAGCCGAAGGAGCCGGCGAAATTCTGGTGGGAGAACAAGGAGTTCAACCTCACGCGCATCACGAACGACGCGGCGGTGGAGTCAGGCGTGCAATTCAGCCCCGACGGAAAGCGCCTCGGCTGGATCAAGGAGCGCGGCGACATCTGGATCGCGAACGCCGACGGCTCGAATGCAAAGCGCATCGTTGAGTCATGGAACCGCCCGGACTTTGAGTTCTCGCCCGACGGCGCGTGGCTCGCCTACGCGGTGAGCGACGAGTGGTTCAACAGCGACATCTGGCTGCTGCCGCTCGACGGCTCGCGCAAGCCATTCAACCTCTCGCGGCACCCGAACAACGACCGCGGCCCCGCGTGGTCGCCAGACGGCAAGCTCATCGCGTGGACCGGCAAGCGCGAATCGGGCGAGGTGGACATCCACTATGTGTGGCTGCGCGCGGAGGACTCCGAGCAGGGCAAGCGCGAGCGCACTCTGCAGAAGGCGCGGGAGAAAATGACCAAGCCCGCCGGCGCGCCCACGACGCGCACAGTCACAAAACCCGCTGCACCTGCTGCAGCGCCCGCAAAGCCGGACGCCGACCCCGCGGCAAATCCCCCCGCCCCGGCGACTGCCGCGAAGGACGAGGCGAAGAAGCCCGACGAAAAGGCAGATGAAAAACCGGACGCGCAGAAGCCCAAGCCGAAGGTCGAAGTGCGCATTGATTTTGAAGCCATCCACGAGCGCGTGCGCCGCATCTCGATTCCAAACTCCGACGAATCCGAGCTCGTCTGGTCGCCGGACTCGAAGAAGCTCGCGTTCAGCGCGACCGTCGATGGGAAGAAAGGCACCTACTCAGTCGAGTTCCCCGACGACCTGAAGCCGAAGCTCATCGTTCCGAACACTCTCGCGCAGCCGCGCTGGCTTGCGGCGAACGATTCCATCGTCTGCCTGAGCGAAGGCCTGCCTTCCGTGGTCGCCACGAAGTCGCCCGCACCCGCGGTCACCAGCTACCGCTTCCGCGCGCCGCAGTCGGTCACCCGCGCGGAGAAGCAGCGTGCGGTCTTCGACACGTGCTGGCGCATCATGCGCGATCATTTCTACGACGGGAACCTTGGCGGCCGCGACTGGAACGCCGTGCGCACAAAATACGCGGGCATGGCTGCCGAGGCGCCGGACATGCGCTCAGTCGTCGAGGTCGTTCAGCTCATGCTCGGCGAGCTGAACGGCTCGCACCTCGGCTTCACGCTGAACCTCTCCACCGCCACCGGCGCGACGTGGCGCGAGGAGACCGCGCATCTCGGGCTGCGCTTCGATGCGGCGTTTGAGGGCCCGGGCTGGAAAGTGCGAGATGTGCTCGCGCACGGCCCCGCGAGCCACAAGCGCAGCGCCGTCAAACCCGGCGAAGTCATCCTGCGCGTGGACGGACGCGACGTGCGCCCCGACATGGATTCGAGCGAAGTGCTCAACGGCCTGCCCGAACGCGACATCACGCTGCATGTGAAAGCCGCCGACGGCGCCGAGCGCGACGTGACGCTGCGGCCCATTCCGTGGCTCACCGCGCGCAAGCTGCTTTACGAGCAGTGGATCAAGGACTGCCGCGCCGCGGTGGAGAAGGCATCCGACGGCAAGCTCGGCTACCTGCACATCAGCGCGATGTCCGAGGAGAATTTCCACCGCTTCCAGGAGGAGTTGTTCGACGCCGGCGACGGCAAGGATGGCCTCGTCATCGACGTGCGCGAAAACGGCGGCGGCTCCATTGCCGACCATCTCCTCACCGCGCTCACGCAGCCGCGCCACGCCATCACCGTCCCGCGCGGCGGCACTCCCGGCTACCCGCAGGACCGCATCGTTTACGCCGTGTGGGACAAGCCCATCGTCGTGCTCTGCAACCAGAACAGCTACAGCAACGCCGAGATTTTCAGCCACGCCATCAAGACGCTGAAGCGCGGCCACCTCGTCGGCGTGCCGACCGCCGGCGGCGTCATCAGCACCGGCGCGGCGCGCGTGATGGATGTCGGCATGCTGCGCCTCCCCGCGCGCGGCTGGCATCTCCCCGGCGACGGGCAGGACATGGAGCTGAACGGCGCCGTGCCAGACCACGTCATCTGGCCCGCGCCCGGCGATTGGCCCAGCGGAAAGGACACGCAGCTCGCGAAGGCGATCGAGGTGCTGAAGGCCGACGTCGCCGCGTGGAAGCAGCGCCCGCAGCCGCAGCTCATCAAGGCATCCGAGCGCAAACGCTGAGCCTGCGTCCTTGCCACGCGCGGCGGCGGGCGTATTAACGCCACCGATGGCGATGATTCGACCGCGACGTGCTGGCATCCTGATTCCGACTTTTGCAATCCGCACCGGGAAGGACCTCGGCATCGGCGACACCGGCGGCGTCCGCGAGCTGATCGACTGGGCCGCGGACACCGGCCTCGGCTTCGTGCAGTTCCTGCCGATCAACGCGACCGGCACCGACTGCAGCCCCTACAACGCCATCAGCTCCGTCGCGCTCGACTGGCTCACGCTCGAGCTCACGCCGGACTCCGTGCCCGAGCTCGACGAGGTCTTTTACGAAGGCGCGCTCGCCGGCGCGGGCGTCGCGGAGCTGCGGAGCGGCGCGGTGAAATACGCCCGCGTCCGCGTGCTGAAGGACGCGCTGCTGCGGCGCGCATTTTCGCGGCTGCGCGCGGGCACGAAGCGCGGGCGTGAGTTTGCGAAGTTCCAAAAGGCCGAGGCGGGATGGCTCGACGACTTCTGCCTCTTCCGCGTGCTCATGGAGGAGAACGGCCACGAGGACTGGACGAACTGGCCCGACACGATGAACACCGCCGGGAAGGCGCGCGCGTGGCTCGCGGAGCAGCGCGCAAAGGACGCGCACACCGTGGACGCCCGGCTCGGCTTCCACGCCTACGCGCAATGGCTCTGCTTCAGCCAGTGGCGCGCGGTGCGGGCGCACGCGGCGGCGCGCGGCGTGCGGCTCATGGGCGATGTGCCCTTCGGCATCTCGTGGTGCAGCGCGGATGTGTTCTTCCAGCCCGAGCAGTTCGACCTCGAATGGTGCGGCGGCGCGCCGCCGGAGACGTATTTCAAGGACGACCTCTTCGTGCAGCGCTGGGGGCAGAACTGGGGCATCCCCCTCTACCGCTGGAACGTCATGGAGGCCGACGGCTTCGCGTGGTGGCGCCGCCGCGTGCACAAGCTGACGGAAGTCTTCGACATCTTCCGCATCGACCACGTCCTCGGCTTCTACCGCATCTACAGCTTCCCGTGGCGGCCGCAGCGGAACGCGGAATTCCTGAACCTCTCGGAGGATGAAGTCCGCGAGCGCACCGGCGGGCGGCTCCCGCATTTCCAGCGCCACGACGACGAGACCCCCGAGCACCGCGCCGCGAATCTCGCCGCGGGCGACAAATACCTCCGCATGATTGTGGAGGCCGCGGCACCGCAGGAAGTCGTCGCCGAGGACCTCGGCACCGTGCCGGAATACGTCCGCCCGCACCTGCTCTCCATCGACGTGCCGGGCTTCAAAATCCCGCAGTGGGAGACCGACGCGCACGGCAACGTGACCCTCGGGCGCGACTACCCGGAGTGCGCGTTCACCACCTACGCCACGCACGACCACGAGCCCATGCGAACGCACTGGGAGCACCGCCGCCGCGATGCCAACACGCACGACTCCCCCGAGCGCTGGCTCGGCAACAAGGAGCTGCGCCTTCTCGCGATCTTCGCCGGACTCCCCGTGCAGGAGGACCACTGGCCGCCCTACGACGCCACCATCCGCCGCACGCTCCTCGAAGCCCTGCTCGCCAGCAACGCACGCCACGCCGCATTCATGCTCACCGACCTCTTCGCGCTGGAGGACCGCTTCAATGTCCCCGGCATCGAGAGCACCAAAAACTGGTCCGCCCGCCTCCCCGCGACCGTCGCGGAAATCCGCTCGCAGAGCCCGTGGAAAGAGGAAGCCGCCTGGCTCACCGAAGCCATCCGCCGGACCGGTCGGGCGCGGTAGCGAGCGCGTCCGGACACCATCCAAGAGGCTGCGATAGAGAATCGGAGGAACTCAGAAAAGGGCTCGAAGAGTCCACTTATAGACTCAATTCGTTGAGCTTATACCTCCAGCGGTCGAGTATTGCACTCAATTGGCTGAGCCTATCAGTGCGTGAATTCAGAAATAGACTCAGTATGTTGAGTATATCACTCATGAAGCCTGAACTAGACTCAAATAACTGAGTCTATCTGTCGGCATTTCGAGAAATAGAATCCATCGAATGACCCTTTCACTTCACCGGCACAGTGATACACTCAGATAATTGAGTCTATCACTCGACTTTTCCACCACATATTTAAAGACTGCCACTGAATTTGCCCGGTTTTCAAGGCAAACACCCCACAAACCATGTCCGACTCCACATCTTCCTCCACCGCATCCTCACCCGATTACGAATTTCCCCTCGGCTTTTACGCCCAGCTCACCCACCCCGTCCGCATCTGGATCCTCCGCCAGCTCGCGCAGGGGAAGGAGCTCACTCCCAAGCAGGTGGCCGCCGCTTGGAAGCGCAAGCACCGCGCCATCAATCTCCACTGCCAAAGCCTGCACGAAGCCGGCCTCGTGTCCTGGCGCCGCAACGAAAACGACGGCCGCTCCGACATCTACTTCATGCCCGAGCAATTTCGCCGCGAACCGGGCTGGCTCGACTACGGGTTCTGCCGGTTCCGGATCGAGTGAGTTCGCAGTGCTCAGTTCTCAGTTTGAATTGCTCCGATTTCTGAGCACTGAGAACTGAGGACTGACGACCGAACCCCGCTCCTTGCCCCCGTCCTCCCGCCCGCTATTCTCCGCGCATGAGCAACGCACTCCTCGCTGAATCCGTCGCCGACAAGGTCCTCGCCGGCGAACGCATCTCGCGCGACGAGGCGCTGGAACTTTACCGGCTGCCGCTCGGCGAACTCGGCGAACTCGCGCACCGTCGCCGCCTCGCGAAGTCGCCCGCGGGGCGCGAGCGGATCGTGACCTACATCGTGGACCGCAATGTGAACTACACGAACGTCTGCAACGTTTACTGCAAGTTCTGCGCGTTCTACCGCACCGAGAAGGACGACGACCACTACGTGCTCACGCTCGAGCAGCTCGACCAGAAGCTCGACGAGCTCAGCGCCATCGGCGGCGTGCAGGTGCTGCTGCAGGGCGGGCATCATCCGAAGCTCGGCATCGACCACTATCTCACGATGCTCTCGCACATCCGGGAGAAGTATCCGCACATCAACGTGCACGGCTTTTCACCGCCGGAGTTCCAGCACTTCGCGGAGGTCTTCAAGATGCCGCTGCGCGAGGTCATCGCGAAGTTCAAGGAAGCCGGGCTCGGCAGCATCCCCGGCGGGGGCGGCGAGATTCTCGTGGACCGCGTGCGCGAGCGCATCGCGCCCTTGAAATGCAAGAGCGACGCGTGGCTCGAGGTGATGCGCACCGCGCACGAGCTGGGGCTGAACTCGAGCTGCACGATGATGTTTGGCCACGTCGAGACGGTGGAGGATCGCATCGAGCACCTGCATCGGCTGCGCGACACGCAGGACGAGACGGGCGGCTTCACGGCGTTCATCTGCTGGACGTTCCAGCCCGAGAACACAAAGCTCCGCGCCGAGCCCGTCGGCAGCAGCGAGTATCTCCGGATGCAGGCGCTCGCGCGCATCTTCCTCGACAACATCCCGAACGTGCAGAGCTCGTGGGTGACGCAGGGCCCGCGCATCGGCCAGATCGCGCTGCGCTACGGTGCGAACGATTTTGGCAGCGTGATGATGGAGGAAAACGTCGTCTCCAGCGCAGGCACAGCCTTCCGCCTGAACGTGGAGCAAATCGAGCGGCTCATCGCCGAAGCCGGCTTCGAGCCGCACCGCCGCGACAACTGGTATCGGCTGCTGAGCTGAGCTTTTTCATCCGCAGATTACGCAGATTTTCGCAGATGAAAATTGGCTGCGAAGGTCGGAGGAAGCATCTGCGAAAGCGCTGGGTTCCTTCGAGATTCTGAATCCGCGTGGGCAATCGACCAAACGGTCACCTTCAGAATCGGCATCTGCCAAATCCGCATCTGCGAAAATCTGCGCAATCTGCGGATACCCTCTTCGCCGTTCACTTCACTCGCCAGCGCTCGGTGAGCTGCGGCCAGTCGGGCAGCGGGGCGTCGGGGAGCGCGGCGAGCCTTGGTGAACGGTGCGAGATGGCTTCGAGCATCGCGCCGATCGCATCGCCGATTTTCCAGAGCGCGTGGCGGAAGTTGGCGCGCTCGCAGGCCTCGACCATCCCGGCGTAACGCAGGCCGGTGAGTTCGCGCTGTGCGGCGCTGCACTCGCCGTCGCGGAGCGTCATGTCGGCGAGGACGTCGGCGATGTGGTGCGGGAGGTATCGGCGGTTTTCCGCAAGCACGGCGCGCAGCAGCGGCGCGGATTCGGGCTGCCATCCCTCGGTGAACATTCCGCCGAGCACGCCGCGCCTTTCCGCGCAGCGCATGTAGTGGAGCTGGTGCGGCTCGACGGGCGTTGCTGCGAGGTCGGCGAGGAGCGCAGGCCAGCGGAGCTTGAATTCGCGCGCGCCGATTTCGTGGAAGGTGACGAGATCCTGCACGGGGCGGTTGCGCGCGGTGTAGCGACCGTCCACGAGCTGAAGCTCGATGCCGGGCTGCACGCCCTTGATGAGGCTGTCGCTCACGATGTGCGCGACCCAGCCGAGCGCGTAGGCGACGGACTGCTCACCGGGGCCGAAAAACTCGAACGCGTCCTCGATGGCCGCCGCGCAATAATCAGCAAGATGATCCCACGGCACACGGAGCTGCTCGTCCTTTTTCATCCAGCCAAAGACGACATGGGAGCGGCCATAGAAACGCTCGTGGACTTGATTCGCAGTGAGCGGTCCCTCGGGCGTCGTGAGCCGGAACCGCCGGACGGCGCCGCCGGTAATCGGGCTTTTCACGAGCGGCACAGTGCCAAAGCCGACTTCGCGTCCAGTATCCACGCACACCGCCTCGGGCATCACCTGAATGTCGCAGCCGAGATATGCGCCGGCGAGGTAGCTCGCGAGATGCCGCTGCGCGACTGCGGCCAGCGGAAGCCTGCGCCCGACTGCGGACTGCAGCCCGAGCAGCGCATCCATCGTGTGGCCGACGATGCCGCTCATGATCGTTTATGCAGCCGCGGAGGCCAGCGTCTCCGTGAGCGCGAACCACGTGTGCTCGCCGAACTGAGCACGCGCCTTTTCCTCGAGCGCGGGACCGAGGGATTTTTCGCGCAGCACCGCGAACATCGTGCTGCCGCTGCCAGACATGAGTGCGACGGCGGTCTCGGGCTGTTCGAGCAGCCAGCGCTTCATCTCGGCGAGCTGGATGAACTTTTCGAAGACAGGCCGCTCGAGGTCGTTCACGAAAGTGATGCCCGCATGCGTCTGCGGCGCGCAGGGCACGCCGGGGATTTCGAGCGAGTCGCGCCAGCGCTGGTAAGCCCACGGCGTCGGCACGCCAAACGCGGGCTTCATCATCAGGAGCGGCAGCGATGGCGGCGACTCGTGCGGCGCGCAGGGCTCGACGATTTCGCCGCGACCGCGGCACCACGCGGCTCCGCGGACGAGGAAGAACGGGATGTCGCTGCCGATGCCCGCCGCAATCCGCGAAAGCTCCGCGAGCGGGAGGTGTGTCTCGAAAATCTCATTGAGTGCAAGCAGCGTCGTCGCCGCGTCGGAGCTGCCGCCCCCGAGTCCAGCACCGTGGGGAATCTGCTTCTGCAAAAAGATGCGGACATTCACCGGGATGCGCGCGGCTTTGCCAAATGCGGCTGCCGCGCGCACGACGAGGTTCGTGCCATCGACCGGCAGCGAAGGGTCGCCGCACGCAAACTCAATCCCCCCATCCTCGCGCCGCTCGATCTCCAGCGTGTCGCGGATGGCGATGGGAGCCATCAGCGACTCGATTTCATGGAAGCCATCCTCGCGCCGGCGAACGACGCGGAGTGAGACGTTGATTTTTGCGGGGGCGGAAAACTGCATGGCCTACTGCGCGGTGGCGCGGTGTTTGAGCAGGCTGGCGAACCTGGAGTTGCCCGGCCGGACCCTGCCGCTCGCGCCCTGCTGGCCCTCGAGCGGCAGGCCGCGGTTTGCCCACTCAAAGATGCCGCCCTCGAGCACCTGCACGCGCGCGTAGCGGCGCTTCAGGAGGCTGTCCGCGACGGGAAACGCATCCGAGCCGACGGCGTCGTAGATCACGAGCGACTCGTCCGTGCTCTCCGGCAGGCCGAACGACGCGGGCGTGTCGGAGAGGTTCATGTGCAGCGCGCCGGGCAGGTGGCTGAACTCGTATTCCGCGAGCGGGCGCACATCGATGAGCACGGGCTTCGGGCCATGCGGCCTCTCCAACCAGACCCGCAGGCTCTCCGGTCCATCCGGGCCGATGCGCCGGACACCGGGGAAGCGGTTGCGCAGATCCTCCTTGGTGCGCTCCCACCGCCACGGAAGATAAGAGAGCCAGAGCGCCACGCCGAGCGCCGCGAGCAGCGCCAGGATCGTGATCCCCATCGGCGTGAAGAGCTGGCCGGAGCCGCCTTTCTTCATCGCTCAGAATCTCCCGGGAGCGCGTTTCTTCGAGCCGGACTTTTCCTCAACAATATACGAGACGGTGCCGTCGAACTTCACACGCATGCCGATTTCGCGGTTGCCATCGGCGAGGATGGGCTGCGACCAGCGCACCACCCAGGAGCTCCCCCCGCTGAAGATCGCGTCTTTTTCCAGCAGGATGGACACGATATACGGCGCGCTCCTGCCGTGCGTGGCAAGGTAGGAGGTTGCGAGCTTCGCGGCTTGGAGCGCGTCCACACGCGGCGCGTTCTCCGCCGGCGCTGCCGACGGAAGTGCGAGGGCCGCCAGCACGAACGCAGCGGACACGGCGCGGAGACGGAGGGGGAAGGATGCGTTTCTCACAGGCCGAGCGTCTTTCTGATTTCGGGCAGCGTCCCGGCGCTGCCGAGGAGCTGGTTGCGGCCCGCGATGAACTTCGCGTATTCGTCCTGGAAGATTTTCCCCGGAGGGCGGAAGTCGAAGTCGCCGGGCTTGTCGCGGAAATACTCGCGGTGAACGCGCGTCCAGACGAGGCGTCCGTCGGTGTCGATGTTCACCTTCGTCACTCCGAGCTTCGCCGCGGGGAGGTATTCCTTCTCGTTCACGCCGCAGGCGCTCGGGTCGAGCTTGCCGCCGGCGGCATTGATGCGGAGCACCTCGTCCTTTGGCACGCTGGAACTGCCGTGCATCACGATCGGCACGGGTGGAAGGCCGGCCGCGGCGACTTTCTCGCGGATCTTCTCGATCACATCGAAATGGAGCGACTGCTGGCCCTTGAACTTGTAGGCGCCGTGCGAGGTGCCGATGGCCGCCGCGAGCGCGTCGCAGCCGGTCTTCTGGATGAATTCGAGCGCCTCGTCGGGGTTCGTCAGGCACTCGTTGCCCTCCTCGACCACGATGTCCTCCTCGACGCCGCCGAGCATGCCGAGTTCCGCCTCGACGCTGATGCCCTTGGCGTGCGCGCGGTCGCAGACGCGCTTGGTGATTTCGACGTTTTTCTCAAACGGATCGTGCGACGCGTCGATCATCACCGAGCTGTAGAAGCCGGAATCGATGCAGTCGTAGCAGGTCTCCTCGTCGCCGTGGTCGAGGTGGACGGCGAAGATGGCATCGGGGAAGATTTCACCCGCCGAGCGGATGATCGCCTCGAGCATCCGCTTGTCCGTATATTTGCGCGCCCCCTTTGAAATTTGGATGATGAACGGAGCCTGGCTCTCGATGCATCCCCGGAAGAGACCCATGGTCTGCTCCGCGTTGTTGATGTTGTATGCCCCTATCGCGAACTTCCCGTAAGCGACCCTGTATAGCTGCGCTGTTGTGACGATCATTGCGGGGGCAAGTGGAATGCGAAGGGGCGCCTCCCCGCAAGCGAAGATTCCGGCGCAGGGTGGAAAGGGCGGAAAAAAACAGCCCCGGCGTCTGATTCCAGTTGCAACCGCGGGCCGCGACAGCGTAACCAGAGCGCCGAAACGGAACCAAACCTCCAATCAAAGCCACCATGAAAAAACGATTCAGAACATTCATCGCAGCCGGTGCGGGCCTCGCCCTGTGCGCCTGCGCCAACCCCTATGCGGACCAGATCGCGCGCCTCGACGCCCGCTATGCCGCCGGCAAAATCAGCTCCCGCGAATACCGCCGCGAGCGCGACTACCTCGAAGTGCAGAAGGCCCGCGTGGACCGTGAGAACGCCCACACTGCGCTCGCCGCAGCCGCCATCGGCACGGCGATCGCCGGCACCGTC
The DNA here is from genome assembly GCA_044221185.1 of Chthoniobacteraceae bacterium. Taxonomy (GTDB): domain Bacteria; phylum Verrucomicrobiota; class Verrucomicrobiia; order Chthoniobacterales; family Chthoniobacteraceae; genus SXWH01. The sequence continues at coordinate 109,630 of JBGAPP010000001.1, forward strand.
GTTGCAGCCAACAACAGGCCAAAGGCGCCCGGTCGCGCCCCCGGTGGAGCACCCGGTGGTGGTGGCGGCACACCGCCGCCGCGCTAAACCGCACGATCAGACTTTCAGCCGCCGGAAAGGCGGCGACTCAAAACACCCTGCCGGCCACCCGGCAGGGTGTTTTTTGTAACCTCATTTTGTTCGTGCATGTCTGCACATCCGCGGCGTATGAAACCGCGCTCCCGCGGAAAGCCTCCGCGGCACTCACAAATCAACGGAACCACCGCTTCATGAAACGCCGTCTCATCCACTCGCTGCTCTCCAGCACCGCAGCATTCGCAGTCGCCACCTCCTTCGTCGCCTGCGAAAAGAAAACTGCTGACCAGCCCGCCACGCCGCCCGCCGGCAACACCGCTGCACCCGCCGCACCGGGCAAGGCCGGTGAGCCTGCAAAAACCACCGAGCCCGCGAAGGCGCCGGAACCTGCGAAAGGCACTGCGGCCGCGCCCGCGCAGCCCGCGGCGGCTCCCGCGAGCGTCGCTGCGATTCGCGAAACCTACGGCATCGCCGCCACGCTCACGAACGATGTCGAGGCATTCAGCGCGAACTACCGCCTGCACGACCTCTGGGTGAAGCTGAGCGGCAGCAACTGGGCAAAGACGCTCATCAGCCTCCCCGCGCTCAAGGACGAACCGAAGTTCCAGCAGATGCTCCAGCAGTGGAAGTCCCCGCAGGCGGAAAAGGCGAAGGAGATTCTGGAATCCGTGCTCGGCACCGAGTTCGCCGTCGTGTTCTCCTCCGGCTTCACCGAGAAATTCCTCCCGTGGGTCAAGCTGGCGACGGAACTCCAGAGCGTCCAGCTCCAGCAGGCGATCACGACCGGCATGAGTGGCGGACGCCCGCAGGATCCCATGAAGCTACTCCGCGACGCGGCGCCCGAGCTCATTCCTGCAGCGGTGAAGTGCGACCTCCCCCCGGTCTTCCTCGCTTTCAAGGCGGCGAAGTCGAAGGCGGACATTGACGGCGCATTGGCGAAGGTCACCGGCCAGCTCGGCGCAGGCCTGCCGCCCGGCATCGAGCTCGGCAAGTTCACCGCCGGAAAATACGAGTTTCAGAACATCGTCGTGGACGCCTCGAAGCTCATCGCCGATCCGCAGGACGCGATGATCCGCGGCCAGCTCGCTGAAATTCTCGGCGACGAGGCCAAAGCCAAGGACGCGCTCGCCGCGCTCAAGAAGAAGAAGGTCGAGCTCGCTTGGGGCTGGGTGGGTGATTACCTCGTCATCTCCCTCGGCACCGACCATTCGCACGTGAAGTTCGCCGGCGGCGATGCCGACAGCGCCCTCGCCATTCCCGCCGTTGCGCGACGCGCCTCCGAGTATGCAGGCAGGAAGCCGCTCGGCCTCGGCTACGCCAGCGCGGCCATGCAGGAGAAAATCACCGGCAAGCTTGAGTTCGCGGATGCGTTCAAGAAGGTCTCCGACGAGCTGAGCACGCTGCTCAAGCCCGAGCACATCGCCGCGATGCAGGCCGACGTGAAGAAATTCGAGGCAAAGGTGCAGGCGCTCCAGCACACAAAGTTCGATCCGATGGTCTCCGTGAGCTACTGGGAGGGCGGCATCCACGGCGAGTCGTTCGGCGGCGCGCAGCTCAGCGGCATTTCCTCCGCCAAGCCGCTCGCATTTGCCTCGCTGCTCACTCCGGCGTCGCTCGTCTTCGCCGACAGCCGCAGCAATCCCGCCAACAGCGGCAAGCTCGCCGACCTCATCGAGGAAGGCTCCGCGATGCTGTGGAGCTGGTATGAAAAGTTCGGCCGCACGATGGTGCCCGAGGACGAGCGCCAGGGCGCGGCGATGGTCGAGGCCATGGCTCTCCCGATCGTGAAGGACGTGTGGGGCTCCAGCCGCAAGCTGGCCAGCGCTCTCGGCGACGAATCCGCCTTCATCCTCGACATGAACGGCACCATGCCGACTTTCCCGAACCTCCCGCCGAACCTCGCCGAGGGCAAAGTGCCGCGTGTCGCGTGGGTCGCCGAACTGAAGGACCGCGCCGGCGTGAGCGAGGCGTGGAAGGGCTTCGAGAAAATCTTCAAGCAGCTCGCCGCGCTCGCACCCGGCGGCATCCCCGAGCCTGTGATGAAGAAGGATGGCGACGTGGAGCTGCACTACGTCGAGCCGCCGCTCTCCGCCGGCGACTTCCTGCCGCACATCGCGATCTCCAAGGACCGCTGGATCATCAGCAGCTCGCCGAGCTTCACCAAGGAAATCACCTCCAAGTCGCCCGCCGCCGGCGGCGCCCGGCTCGGCAGCGAGGTGCGTCTCCAAGTGCCCGCGCTGTGCGACTTCGCAGAGGCGTGGCTGAAGGTCGTGGACAAGGATCCCGCGTTCTTCTTCCGCGGCAGCGGCGACCAGAAGGAATACGCGCAGCTCCGCCCGACATTCGGCGAAATCATCAAGCTCCTGCGCAGCATCCAGTCGCTCGAAGTCCGCGTGTCCAGCGAGGGCAGCGAGACGCGCAACAGCATGTTCCTCAAGCTCGAGGACGTGAAGTAACCGCTCTCAGTAGCGAAGAACCTTCGCGAGAAAATCACGGCACTCCGCCGACTGCGGCGCATCGAAAAGGTGCGCCGCAGTTTTTTTCTCCACGATCCTTCCATCCGCGAGGAAGGCGACGGTGTCGCCCACGCGGCGCGCAAAACCCATCTCGTGCGTGACGAGGATGAAGCTGCGGCCTTCCGCCCTCAGCTCCTCGATGAGCCCGAGCACCTCCGCCGTCATCTCCGGGTCGAGCGCCGAAGTCGGCTCGTCGAAGAGCAGCAGCCGGGGCTGGGCCGCAATCGCGCGCGCGATCGCCACCCGCTGCTTCTGCCCACCGGAAAGCTCCGCGGGTTTCTTCATCGCGTGCTGTTCGAGTGAAAAGCGCCGGAGCGTCGTCCTCGCCACTTCGCGCGCCTGCTCCGGCGTGTGGCCGTGCACTTTCTCCAGCGCGAGGGTGATGTTCGCCAGCGCCGTGAGATGGGGGAAAAGGTTGAACGCCTGAAACACAATTCCGAGCCGCCGCCGGTGCGCGCGCAGCTTCTCCTCGGAGGAAAAGTCCACCGCCCCGTCGTCGAATGCGACCCCGCCGGCATCCGGCATCTCAAGTCCCGCGATCACGCGCAGCAGCGTGCTCTTTCCCCCACCCGACGGCCCGATGAAAACGACCGCGTTCGCATCGCCGAAGTCGGCGCTGATGCCGTCGAGCACGGTCTTTCCCGCAAACGCCTTCCGCACGCCGTCGAGCCGCAGCTTCATCGCATCACGCCGGATTCGCGCGGAGAATCTCCGCGATGATTTCGTCACTCGTGCGGCCTTCGGCCTCGCCCTCGAAGTTCAGGATGATCCGGTGCCGAAGCGCTGCATGCGCCGCCTTCGCGATGTCCGTCTTCGCGACGTGGCAGCGCCCGTCGAGCAGCGCGAAAATTTTCCCGGCGAGAATCAGCGCCTGCGCGCCGCGCGGGCTCGCGCCGTAGCGCACGAATTTCTTCGCGAGCGGCGAAGCGCCCGCATCCTCCGGGTGCGTATCGAGCACAAGCTTCACCGCGTGGTCCTGCACCTCGCGCACGATGGGCACCTGCCGCACCACATCGCGCAGCGCGAGCACTTCCGCCGCATCGTTGACCACCTTCTCCACGCTCGGCGCGGCGGCGCTCGTCGTGCGGTCGAGGATCGTGTGCATCTCGTCGCCGCTCGGGAAGCGCACCTTCACCTTGAAAAGAAACCGGTCGAGCTGGGCCTCGGGCAGCGGATACGTGCCCTCCATTTCCAGCGGATTCTGCGTCGCGAGCACGAGGAACGGCCGCGGCAGTTCGTGCTGCACACCGCCCACCGTCACGTGCCCTTCCTGCATCGCCTCGAGCAGCGCGCTCTGCGTCTTCGGCGTCGCGCGGTTGATTTCATCCGCGAGCAGCAGGTTCGCAAACACCGGCCCCGCGCGGAACTGGAACGTGCGCCGCCCGTCCTCCGCCTCGTGGATGATGTTCGTGCCGACGATGTCCGCGGGCATCAGGTCCGGCGTGAACTGGATGCGGTGGAACTGCAGATTCACCGCGTCACCGAGCGTGCGCACGAGCATCGTCTTGCCGAGGCCCGGCACGCCTTCGAGCAGCACGTGACCGCCGGAGAAAAGCGCGACGAGCACGCTCTCGATCACGTCGTCCTGCCCGACGATCATCTTCATCATCTCGGACTGGATGCGGCGGAACGTCGTGCGGAACTGCGCGAGGCGTGCTTCGAGGGATTCGCTCATGGTTTGGAAAAGTGCGCGACCGCGGCTGAGTCATTGCTTCGGCCGGATCGCCTGAAAATAACGCCTGATCAGGAAGCGCGCGCCAAGCGGGATGTTCTCCTGCGTCACGGCATCCTCCGCGGCAAACGACGCCGCATCGTAAAGCTCGCGGTAGCGCCGCACCGCCTTCTCGTCGCCCGCAGCGGCGCTCGGAATCAGCGCCGAGAGCGACTCACCCTCGCCGAGCTGGCCGCGGGTCTGCGCCTTGAGCGCGGCGTCCTTGGCTCCATCCGATTTCGCTCCGAATGGATCCTTCGTCGTGTCGCGCTCCTTCCCGTTGCCCGGCTTGCCCGAGGGGGATTCGAGTCCGTCCTCGGGATTCGCGTTCCGATTTTCGCCGCTGGCAAAATTGAGCATCGCGACCTGACCTTCCCGACCGGGCTCGCCCTCCTTCGGCTCCCCCGGCTGCGGCGCACCACCGCGCGGACCGCCGTCCTCCTGATCCCCGCGCTGCTGCTGATCCTTCAAATTCTGGAGCGCACCGAGCAGCCGGCGCAGATCGTCGTCCGTCATCTTCTTCTGCCGTTCCTGCTTCCCGCCCGTGCCGCTCTGGGCAGTCGCTTTTCCCTGCTGCGCGAGATCCTTCAAAGTCTCCGCGATCTGTTTCAGCAAATCCTGCCGCCCGCCAGCCGCCTGCTGCTGCAGCTTCTCGATCTGCTTCGACACGCGCCCGCGCTGTTCCGCGAGATGATCGAGCGCCTGTTTCAACGCCGTGTTCACCTGCTCCTTGCCCGGCGAATCCTGCTGCGCGGCTTCCGCGAGTTTCTTCGCAGCCTCCGCGAGATTCCCGCCCGCGAGATCCTTCGCCGCGTCGCGGGTCGGGTCGTGTTTCGCCAGCGCGTCGGCGAGCGCCTTCAATTCCTCCGGAGTCGCGGCTTCGGGTCGGCGCAATTCCCTCACCAGTTCTTCGAGCAGCGCGAGTTCGCGCAGCGCCGCCTTGCGCGCATCCTTTCCATCGGCGGCCTCGGCGCGCATTTGCTCGGCGCTTTGGCGAAGGCGCTCGGCGATGAGCTTCAGCAGCTTGTCCTCGTTCTCCTTTGCGAGCACTTCACTGAGCGAGCCGAGCTGGTCGAGCCCCTTCGCCGTGTCGGAAATCGCCGCCAGCTCCTGCGCCGCCCGCGCATCCCTTTCCGCGTTCGTGCGAATCGCATCCCACCAGAGTAGGGCGAGCATCGCGACCGGCACGGCGATCCACGGCAGCTCGCGCGGGATGCGCACCGGCAGCAGCGGCGCGAGCTTCCGTCCGCACGCGTAGCTCGCGATTTCCCCGAGTGCGAGTGCCTCCAGTTCGTTGGCGCTTCCCTTTTCCGAGAGGCGCAGCGCGGTGAGAAAACGATCGTTCGTCGCGCCTGCGGCATCCAACGTCCGCGCCACGCGCTCGGCGCTCGGGAATTTGATGAGCACAATCAACAGCGCGGCAATCGCACCGAAAATGAACGGCCATGTGAGGAGGATCGGAATCGCCGCGATATCCGGGCGGAAGCCGCCGCGCCACCAGGCCACCGCAGTGAAGACAACGAGCAGCCCGAAAAAGAAAATCGCCGCACGCACCGCGCTCCGCAGCAGGTCGCCCAGCGCCATCCGCCAGCGCAGCCCGCGCAGGACGCGGAGGATTTCGGCGGAGGGATTCATTGAAGCTGAGGCTAGACGAACACCACCGCCATGCAACCGCCCCGTGCTCCGTGCCCCTCGCAGCGCATCGTCGAGCCCAACGCGATCTTCGTGGTGAAAAATTTCCGCGCCCGTGTCACAACTCGCGCATGAGCATTCCTGTCACCGACCTCACCCAACGTCCACCCCGCAGCGTCCGCGCCCGCCTCGGCGGCTACGCGCTGCTCCCTCGCATGCTCGACAAGTGCCGCGCCGAACTCGCCGGCACCGCGGGCTCCTTCCACTACGCCTGCCCGAACGACCAGCGCATCCTCGGCTTCCTCGGCATCGATGCCCACGCGCTGCGCGCCGAGGTCGCGAGCGGAAAGGGCGACGGCGAAATCCTCGCGTGGATCCAGTTCAACCAGCGCCACCGCCACACGCCCGGGGAAATCGAGGCGTGGAGCGACGCGATGGACAAACGCACACCCACCGAGGAAGACCGCGCAAAATTCGAGCAATACCTCGCCGAGTGCGGCCCGAACCGGAAGGACATCACACGCTGGCCCGACCTCCTCGACCTCGACGACTTCGTCTCCTACGGCGGCAAGGCGTGAGCGCGGAACCGCGCCCGCTTTGATCAAAACAGCTCCGCGAGCGGCGTGCCGTCGGTGAGCGGGACGGGGCGGCCGTCGGTGGATTCGTAGCTGATGCTGCGGACGTCGTAGCCGAGCGCGGCAAACATCGTGGCGTGGATTTCCGCGGGCGTGACGGGACGCTCGGCGGGATACGCGCCTGTGGCATCGGAGGCGCCGAGCACTTGTCCACCGCGGATGCCGCCGCCGGCGAGGAGCACGCTGTAGCAGCCGGGCCAGTGGTCGCGTCCGGCGTCGTTGTTGATCTTCGGCGTGCGGCCAAATTCGCCCATCCACACGACGAGCGTGGTGTCGAGCAGGCCGCGCTCTTCGAGGTCGTCGAGCAGCGCGGCGTAGGCCTGCTCCATCGGCGGCACGAGGCGGTTCTTGAGTCCGTTGAAGTTGTCCTTGTGCGTGTCCCACGTGATGCTCGGGCCATTCACGGTGGTGACGAAGCGCGTGCCCGCCTCGACGAGCCGGCGCGCGAGCAGGTGCGACTGGCCCCACGAATGCCGCCCATAGCGCTCGCGCACGGAGTTCGGTTCCTTGGAAAGGTCGAACGCCTCCGCGGCTTTTCCCGACTGGAGGATGGACACGGCCTTGTCGGTGAAGACGTCCATTTCCGCCGCCTGCGGCGCGATGATGCGCTGCGACTGCGGTGAATGGCCGAGGTTTTTCAAAAGGCCGACGCGCTGCGTGAGGCGCTCCGTCGTGAGGCCGGTGTCGAGCGCGAGGTTGCGCACGCGGAAGTCCGCGCGGTTCGGATCGTCGTCGAGCACGAAGGGATCGAAGCGCGCGCCGAGGCAGCCGCCGAACTGGCCGGGCGTGAGGTAGGCCTTGCTGTCGCAGTGCGGGAACGGCGTGATGACATACGGCGGCACGCCCGCGCTGAAGCCGTCGCGCTGCGCGAGCCATCCGCAGAGCGTGCCCACGCAGGGGATGTCCGCGCGGCTGGGATTGATGAGCGTGCTGTCGATGCGATACGGGCGGCCGACGGTGGCCCAGTGCATGCCGCCGTTGTGGCTGCTGTGCTCGTGATGCACCGAGCGGATGAGCGCGAGCTTGTCCATGCGCTTCGCCATGCGCGGCAGCAGCTCGGAGATATGCGTGCCGGGGACGTTCGTTTTGATCGGGGAAAAAATGCCGCGCACGGCGGAGTCCGCGTTCGGCTTTGGATCCCAGAGGTCGATGTGGCTCGGCGCGCCACCGTTGAAAATGAGGATGACCGACTTCGCCTTCCCCGGCCCCGGCCCCGAACGCGGCGTCGGCGACGCAAGCGATGTGAGCGCGCCGAACCGCGAAAGCCCCGCGCCGAGCAGACCGAGCGCGCCCGCACGCAGGATTTTCCTGCGCGTGGGCAGCAGAGCAGTGGCGATGTCGGAGGAGTTCACGTGGCGGAGAAAATGGCGATGCAAGTTTCAACCCCGCGCATGAACGGGTCTGAGGCGGAATTCACGGCGGCGCGGGAATGCGAACCACACCGCACCCGCGTCATCGCAGGCACGGGTGCGCGCGTCACTTCTTCCCGATGCAATAGACCGTGCTCCCCGAGCGGGCGAACCACTGGCCTTTGATTGGGCTCAGGCTGGCGCGGAAAATCTCGCCGGATTCGCTGCCGACGGAGTTCTTCGAGACGACTTCCAGCGTCTTGCCCGGCTTCACGACGATCACCTCGCCATTCTCCATCTGGAAATAGACGAGGCCGCCGGCGGTGATTGGAGTCGCGCTGACCTGCGAGCCGAGACGCTCGGAGAAATGGATCGCTCCGGTCTTCACGTCGTAGGTCGTGAGCATGCCGGAAAGGCTCGCGACGAGATCGTAGTCGCCGACGACAGCGGGCGTCGGCAGGTCGCGGCCACCGACCACCTTGGAATTCCACACGCGGTGCGTGCCGCTCACGTCACCGCTGCCGCCGGGCTTCACGGCGTAGGTGTTGCCGGGCTGGCCATTCACCACGAAGAGCATGCCGTGATCAAAAACGGGGATCGGTTCGCCGCGCCCGGCGAAGCCTTTGCAAAACCACAGATCCTTGCCCGTTGCAGGATCGTAGGCGTTCACGCCCTGCTCGCCGTTGAGGACGAGTTCGCGGCGCGCGCCGGCGTTGATGAGCACGGGCGTGGACCAGCCGCCCTTGGGCTTGTCCTCGCGCTTCGCGGTCCAAACAGGCGCGCCGGTCTTCTTGTCGAGCGCCACTAGCGACGAAGCACCCTCGGCATCGCAGTTTTGAATCACAAGATTGCCATCGATGATCGGTGACGCACCGATGCCCCAAGTTCCGGGGAATTCCCCGAGGTTGCGCTGCCAGAGCGGCTTTCCATCGAGGTCGAAGCAGTGGATGCCACCAGGCCCGAAGAACGCCACGACACGCTCGCCGTCCGTCGCGCACGTCGGCGTCGCCCAAGTGTTCATCTTGTGAATCTGCTCCGGCGCCGCGCACGCGATCTCGCGCTCCCAAATGACCCTGCCGGTCTTGCGGTCGAGGCAGTGCACCCAGCGCTTGGCGCCCTTGTCCGTCGCGCTCGTGACAAAAAGCTTGTCGCCCCAGTTCACCACCGACGACTGGCCCTCGCCCTTCAGCTTCACCTTCCACACGACCGATGATGCATCCCATTTCGTCGGCAACGCCGTCTCCGCCGAGCGACCGTTGCCCTCCGGCCCGCCGAAGCGCGCCCAGTTCTCCTCCGCGCGGGCAGGCGTGATGGCGACAAGCGAGAGCGCGGTGGTGAAAAGTGCTGCGGGGATTTGCATGGCGGTGGAAAGTGCGGCGGAGAATTTTGCGGAGGGTTTCATGGGTAGGCGGGCTTCGTTGTGGATTCGGCAAACTGCATGACCCCGCACGGCGCGGTTTTCGAGTGGGAAAGTCGCCGCACCGGCGACAATCGCGCGGATTTCCGATTGCACCCTCCGGCGGATCGTGTGGATTCCCCGCCCCGCGCACGATGCTCACCATTTCCTCGATCTCGAAAACCTTCGGTGGGCGCACACTTTTCCAGGATGCCTCGCTGCAGGTGAACCGCGGGGATCGCATCGGGCTCGTCGGCGCGAATGGCGCGGGCAAGACGACGCTTTTCTCGATCATTCTCGGCGAGGCTTCGCCGGATGAGGGGCGCATCTCGATGGAACGCGGCATCACGTTTGGCTTTCTCCCGCAGGAGAGCGCGGCGGTGGGCGGCGAGGCGGTGATTGATCTCGCGACGGGTGTGACACCGGAGCTGGTGAAGGCACGGGAGATCATCCGGCGCTGCGAGGCTGCGGGCGACACGGACAGCGACGAATATCACCAGGCGCTCGGCGATTTCGCGGAGCACGACGGACACGCGCTCACGGCGAAGGCGAAGCGCATCCTCGCGGGGCTGGCCTTCCGCGAGCGCGACTTCGAGCGGCCGGCGGCGGCGCTGAGCGGCGGCTGGATCATGCGCGCACACCTCGCGCGGCTGCTCGTGATGGAGCCGGACCTGCTGCTGCTCGACGAGCCGACGAACCACCTCGACCTCGAGTCGCTCGTGTGGTTCCGCGAGTATCTGCGCGGCTACTCGGGTGCGATTCTCATGATTTCGCACGACCGCGATTTTCTGAACGAGCTCGTCCGCGACATCGTGGAAATCTCGCGATGCCGACTGCACCGCTACCGCGGGAATTACGACGACTACCTCGCGGAGAAAGTCGCGCGCGACGAGCAGCACGCCGCGGCCTACGCAAACCAGCAGCGCGAAATCGAGCGGCTGCAGGATTTCGTGGACCGCTTCCGCGCGAAGGCGAGCAAGGCGTCGCAGGCGCAGAGCAAGCTGAAGCAGATCGAGCGCATGGAGCTGATCGAAGCTCCGCCGGATGCGGACGCGCGCGTGAAGTTCCGCTTCCCGCAGCCCGCGCGCAGCGGCCACCGCGTCATCACGCTGAAGGACGTGGACTTCGCCTACAAACGTCCCGGCAACGAGGGCGACCTCGTCGTGTATCAGGGGTTGAACTTCGAGGCCGAGCGCGGCCAGCGCACGGTGCTCGTGGGGCCAAACGGCGCGGGAAAATCCACGCTGATCAAATTGCTCGCGGGCATTCTCATCCCGCAGCGCGGTGAGTGCGCGCCGGGGCACAATGTCCGCACCGGCTACTTTGCGCAGCAGCGCGTGGAGTCGCTGAACATGCGGGCGACGGTGCTCGAGTGCGCGCAGGATTTGCCATCGCGCCCCGGCGAGCAGCTCACGCGCACGGTGCTCGGCTCATTTCTTTTCCGCGGCGACGATGTGTTCAAGCCGGTCGCCGTTTTGTCCGGCGGGGAAAAATCGCGCCTCGCGCTCGCGCGGCTGCTGCTCGATCCGCCGAACCTCATGTTGCTCGACGAGCCGACGACGCACCTCGACATCCCGAGCATCGATGCGCTCATCGGCGCGCTGGAGCAATACGAGGGCACGGTCATCTTCATCAGCCACGACGTGCATTTCATCCGCCGCGTCGCGAAGACCGTGCTGCACATCAGCGCCGGCCAGCTCACGCCCTACGCGGGCGACTACCAGTATTACCTCGATAAAACGCGCGCCGCGTCCGCGAAGGACGCGCTTGTCGCGGGCGAGAAGCTCCACGACTTCCAGCCCGCCGCTCCCGCCGAAATGAAGACGCGAGCACCGGGCCTCAAGGAAATCAAGGAGCGCGAGCGCGCCGCCGCCGCCGAGCGAAAGGCCGCCGCGCAGGCAAAGCGCGACCGCGAAAAGCGCATCGCCGAAATCGAGCAGCGCATCGCGGAAATGGAAGGCCGCCAGCGCGAGCTGACGGAGCTTTTGCAAAACCCGATCGTTCACGCCCCCGGCGGCACCGCGCCGGAACTCTCACGCGAACTCACCGAACTCGGACGCCGGCTCTACGAGGCGAACATCGAGTGGGAGAAAGAATCCGCGCTCCTGGAGCAGGAATAATCCGCGGAAGATTCATCCGCAGATTTCGCGGATTCTCGCAGAGGAAATTCTGCGCCCATCTGCGCAATCCGCGGATTCTCTTTACTCCACAAACTCCAGCCCGCCCAGCGGCGGCACGAAGCCCAGCTGCTCGCCGCGGCCGAGGAATTCGCGGATGGCGGCGCGGCCGGTGCTGCCATAGTCGAGCGTGTAGTCGTTCACATACATGCCGATGAATTTGTCGGCGAGCGATGTGTCCATGCCGCGTGCGAGCGGCATCGCGTGGGCGACTCCGGCGGCGCGGTGCTCGAGGCCGTAGCGGATGCTCTCGTGCAGGATGCGGTTGATTTCCGAGCGGTCGGCGGGCGCGATGTCCTTGCGGATGACGTTGCCGCCGAGCGGGAGCGGCAGACCGGTCTCGGTTTTCCACCACGCGCCGAGGTCGAGCACGAGGTCGAAGCCGTCGCGCGCATACGTGAGCTGGCCCTCGTGGATGATGAGGCCGACGTCGGCATTTCCCTCCGCGAGGAAGGCGAAAATCTGATCAAACGGCACGACGGTGTGGATGGGTTCGCCGAGGAGGAAAATTTTCAGCGCGAGGAAGGCGCTCGTCATTTTCCCCGGCACGGCGATGCGCTGGTGCGCGAGCCAGTCGCGGATGGCGGCGAAGTCGGTGAGGTCCGGCAGCGCCTTGCCGCGCTTCACGATGAGCATCGGGCCATAGCCGTCGCCCATGCTCGCGCCGCAGGGGAGCAGCGCGTATTTGTCCGCGACGTGCGCGTAGGCGTGAATGCTGATGGCCGAGATGTGCAGTTCGCCGCGCGTGGCGCGCTCGTTCAGCGTCTGGATGTCCTGCAGGATGTGCTCGAAGCGCCAGCGGCCCGTGGGGATTTTGTCCTGCGCGAGCGCGAAGAACATGAAGGCGTCGTCGGGGTCGGGTGAGTGGCCGAGTGTGAGCGTGGTCGGTGCGGACATGTGGCCGCGACGGTGGGCGATGGGCGCGCGGGCGGCAATGCCGGAGAGCGGACTTGCAACGCCGGCGGCCGCACCGCTATGCCGCCCGGATGAGCGTAACTCCCCTGATCGGTTTTCTGGATTTCGCATTCCTCGCGGCGAAGGGTGATCCGCCATCCACAAAAGACAGGATTTTCTCCATCTGCTTCCTCGTCCTCTTCGGGATCATCGGCATCGTGCTGCTGCGCGCGGGGGTGAGGGAACTCTTCAAAATCCGGAGCCGGCGGCCGTTTTTGGTCACGCTGCCGGGGACCGTCCTCAGCATCTACACGCAGCGCGAATCGCGCGGCGGCACCGCGGGCAGCTCGGAGACGGGCGTGGTGCTCCGGTTCATCCCCATCGTCATGTTTCACACGCCGGAGGGGAAGCGCGTCGAGTTCCGCTCGGAGGTCTGCGACATCCATCATCTTCGGATTCGGCACGACGGCTCGCTCCCGCAGCACGAGCCGAGCTGGCGGCCCGGGCAGCAGGTCGAGGTGATTTACGACACAGGCGGCGTGCTGAAGCCGCATCTCGCCGGCGGGGCCGGGATGGGTTTCATCGGGTGGGGCATGATCGCCGCGGGCCTGGTGACGTGCGGCGTGGTGATCGGCCTCGGCTTTGTGTTTTGGTCGCGCGTGTCGCGCTGACCGCGCATCCCCTCACCGCCCGAGCCGCGCGCCGAGCAGGTGGCCGAGCCACACGCCGAGCATGCAGAGCACGAGCGACAGCGCGACATTCAGCCCGGCGAGGCCGGGCTGGTTCGCTTTGAAAAGCTCCAGCGTCTGCAGGCTGAACGTGGAGAACGTGGTGTAGCCGCCCATCACGCCAACCATGATGAAGTAGCGGTCGAACTCCGCCGGGCCACCCTCGCGCAGGTTGCCGAAGAGGCCGATGAGGAAGCAGCCGGTGACATTCACAAACAGCGTGCCCCAGAACGGCGCACCCGCGCGCGTGCCGATGAGCGTGCCGAGCCAGAAGCGCAGCACGCTGCCGAGCGCGCCGCCGAGTGCGACCATGAGGTAGGTCATGGAATGACGGATGACGAATGACGAATGACGAGCGGTCTTCCTTCGGTCTCAAAGTTGGCAGCGGCTCGGTTCATCGGCATTCGGAGTTTGGAGTTCAAAACCGCGCGCAGGGTGCTGGGAGGAGATGGCGATGGCAAGAAGCGGCGTCGGCGCGCCGCGGCGCACGGGGCCGGCTTGCGCGCTTCATCATCCGCGCTAACTAGGGCGCGATGAACAGATTCCTCCCAGCCGCCTGCATCGTCGCGCTCGCCTGCACCGCCGCCGCTCAGGATCTCTCGCGCATCGAGCCCGCGTCGCAGGCAGAGGCGGCGCGGCTTTTCAAAATCTACCGCGAAGACCGCGTGCTCGCCGAGCGGGAGAAGGCCTTCAGCGCGCTGGTGAAGATGCACTACACCGTGCTGCAGCAGGCCGTGCCCATCGTGGAGCGGGACTGGCAGCTCGCGATGACGAACTTCCGCACGGTGGTCGCGCGCACCGCGGCGGAGGTCGCGCGGAAACGGAATGCGGACCCCGCGTTCAGGAAAGGCGTGACCGACAACCGCGCGACGCTTGCGCGGCTGCGCTCCGCGCCGGGCGGGCCGTCGAAGGACGCGCTGAAATCGGAGGGCGGCCCAGCGCTGGAAAAGCTGCGCGCGCTTTTCACCATCACCGCCGCGGACCTCGCAGCGGGAAACCCGGCAGCCGCCCCGGCGATCGACGCCGCCCGCGCATACACGCGCATCCGCACAGCGCTGCAGGACAAGATCCGGCTGACAAACCCGCTCATCTACAAGGAGGCTGACGCCGACCGCGAACTCGCCACCATGATCGCCCGCGCATTTCACACCGACCAGAAGGCGGCGGTGTCGCTCGAGACGAACGCCGCGCTCGTGGCGAAGGGATTGGTGCCCGCCGACGAGGGCGAGGGCATCCGCGACTTGAACGAAATGCGGATGCTGCTCGGGCTGGACCCGGTGCTCATCGACCCGAAGCTGCACGCCGCCGCGCGCGGCCATTCGCAGGACATGAAGGAGAAGAACTTCTTCGCGCACGAGTCGCCGGTGCCGGGCAAGAAGACGCCGTGGGATCGCGCGAAGCTCGCGGGCACCACGGCCGGCGCGGAGAACATTTTCGCCGGCAATCCGTCGCCGAAGGCGGCGAATGAGGGTTGGTTCTTCAGCCCCGGCCACCACGTGAACATGTTCGGCAAGCACCGCCGCGGCGGCATGGGCCGCTACGAGGGACACTGGACGCAGATGTTCGGCGGATAGCGGCGGTGCGCCGCGGCCGTCACTTCATCAGCCCGCGCGTCTTCAGCCACAGTTCGAGGCGGCCGGGCCAATCACCGGGTGCCTGCGTGCCGTTCGGGCGCATGCCGAAACCATGTCCACCGGTGGAATAGATGTGCAGTTCGGCGGAGACCTTCGCCTTTCGCAGTGCGAGGAAGGCGAGCGTGCTGCCCTCGGCGAGCGAGCCTTTGTCGTCGTAGGCCTGCGCGAGGAAGGTCGGCGGTGTCTTTTCGCTGATGTGGATTTCGGGCTTCAGCTCGGTGAGTGAGTTGTCCGCGAGGATGTGCCACGCGTAGCAGAGCATGAGGAAATCGGGGCGGCAGCTCACCTTGTCCGTCGCATCCGCGGCGGGATAGAGGCGCGCCTCGTCGTTCGTCGCGGCGATGAGCGAGACCTGCCCGCCGGCGCTGAATCCGAACAGCCCGATGCGGTCGGGCTGCACTCCGAGGTCGGCGGCCTTTTCGCGCACGAGGCTGATGGCGCGCTGCGTGTCCCAGGCGGGGAACTCCCACGACTTCGCGAGCTTGTTCGTCGGGCAGCGGTGCTGAAGCACGGCTGCGGCGAATCCACGCTCGCGGAGCCACAGCGCGAGGTCGGAGCCTTCGTGCTCGGAAGCGAGCACGCCGAATCCGCCGCCGGGGACAATGACGACTGCGGCACCGTTCTTTTTCTCCGCGCTCGGGAGGTAAAATTCGAGGCGCGGCTCGGTGACGTTCGTCAAGCGCGAGATGGGCGTCTTGTCCGTCGGCTTCGGCCCGCTGAGCGTCTCGGGGCCGGGAGCGGTGAAGTCACCGGGCGGCTTGGCCTCCCACAGTTTCAGCACGCGGTCGGGTCTGGGCACCGGATCTTTTCCGACGAGGGTAAAATCCGTCACGGGCCTGCCGGTTTTGGGAACGGTTGCGCTGCCTTCCTTCGGCGCGCCAGCCTCGCCAGAAGTGATCTGAGGCTGTTTCGGACGCTTTTGATCCGGAGTGTCGGCGTGGAGAGCGGCACCGAGGAACACGAGGGGGACGATGAGGGCGAGGGAGGTCTTCATATGGACGAGTGACAGACCCATGGAGCGCACAAGCATGCGCACGCCGCAAACCTTTCTGTCTCCCGCATGATGCGAGCGCGCTTGGCAAAACTGCGCGGCTCCTCTCCCATCCGCGCATGAGCCGCACGCAGACCCAGAACACCCCCAGCGACCCGACAGCCGGGGGCGCGGACGAACGCCGCCGTCACTTCGCGAGCGACAACTACGCCGGCTGCACGCCCGAGGCGTGGGCGGCGATGGACGAGGCACGCCACGGCCACGAGCCTGCGTATGGCGACGACACGTGGACGGCGCGCGCGGCGGACATGCTCCGCTCGCTCTTCGAGACGGACTGCTCGGTGTTCTTCGTCTTCAACGGCACCGCCGCAAATTCCCTCGCGCTCGCGAGCTGCTGCCAGAGCTACCACAGCATCCTCTGCCACGAGCTCGCGCATGTGGAGACGGACGAGTGCGGTGCGCCGGAGTTTTTCAGCAACGGCACGAAGGTGCTCCTGCTGCCGGGCGAAAACGGGAAGATCGATCCCGCCGGCATCGAGCGCACGGTGAGGAAGCGCACCGACCTCCATTTCCCAAAACCGCAGGCAGTCTCACTCACGCAGAGCACGGAAGTCGGCACGGCCTACACGCCGGATGAAATCAAAGCCATCTGGGCGAAGACGAAATCGCTCGGGCTGAAGCTGCACATGGACGGCGCGCGCTTTGCGAATGCCATCGCGAGCCTCGGCTGCAAGCCGAAGGAGATCACGTGGCAGGCCGGAGTGGACGTGCTGTGCTTCGGCGGCACGAAGCAGGGCATGGCCGTCGGCGAGGCGGTCGTCTTCTTCAACCGCGAGATGGCGCGCGAATTCGAGTGGCGCTGCAAGCAGGCCGGCCAGCTCGCGAGCAAGATGCGCTTCCTCAGCGCGCCGTGGGTAGGGATGCTCAAAGACGGCGCATGGCTGAAGCACGCCACCCACGCAAACGCGATGGCCGCGCGCCTCGAGTCCGCGCTGACCGGCCTGCCGGGCGCGAAGCTGCTCTTCCCGCGCCAGGCCAACGGCGTTTTCGTCGAACTGCCCCTCCCCGCGATCGAAAAGCTCCGCGCGCGCGGCTGGCTCTTCTACACCTTCATCGGCGCCGGCGGCTGCCGCTTCATGTGCTCGTGGGACACGCAACCCGAGGATGTGGACGCGCTCGCGGCGGACATCCGGGCGGCGCTCGAAGGCTCCGGACGGTCGCCTGCCCCGCAGAGTTCGACATCGCGCCAAGCCTAGTCCACGCTCGCGCCATGCGCGTGCTCCGTTCCCTCCTCACGCTCCTCGCCCTCACGCTCGCTGCGTCCGCGCAGATGCACCCTTCGCTGCCGGAGCCGGGGACGCTCGACGGGCTCGGGGTGAACATCCACTTCACTCAGCCGCTGCCGGGCGAGCTGGAGATGATCCGCGCGGCGGGGTTCCGCTGGGTGCGGATGGATTTCACATGGGCGGCGACGGAGCCGGAGCCGGGGCGCTACGACTTCGCAAAATACGACTCGCTCCTCGCCGCGCTCGAAAAGGCGGGGCTGCGCGCGTATTTCATCCTCGACTACGGGCATCCGAAATTTGCGGACGCAGGCGACAGGCAGCCGTTCACCTCGCGCGCGGGCACGCAGGAGTTCCGCGATGCGTTTGCGAAATGGGCCGTCGCCGCCGTCGGGCATTTCAAGGGGCGCGGCATCGTGTGGGAGCTTTGGAACGAGCCGAACATCGCGGGCTTCTGGAAACCGAAGCCCGACGTGCAGCAAACCATCGCGCTCGCGAAGACCGTCGGCGCCGCGCTGGAAAAGGCGGGCCTCCGCACGAAGTCGCGCAACTTCCCGCCCGGCACGAAGCGCGAGGCCGCGGGCGAATGCCTCACCGGCCCGGCAACGAGCCTCATTGACCTGCCGTTCCTCGACGCGTGCTTCGCCGCCGGGCTGCTCGAGGTGTTCGACGCCATCAGCGTCCACCCCTACCGGCAGAGCGCGCCCGAGAGCGTTGTCGGACTACCGCGGACTTTTCCGCT
This sequence comes from Chthoniobacteraceae bacterium, assembly GCA_044221185.1. Taxonomy (GTDB): domain Bacteria; phylum Verrucomicrobiota; class Verrucomicrobiia; order Chthoniobacterales; family Chthoniobacteraceae; genus SXWH01. The sequence continues at coordinate 127,393 of JBGAPP010000001.1, forward strand.
TAGCTGAGCGCTGCTTTGCCGGCTGTTTTCTCGCCTGCAACTGCTCGATCTGTCGGAGCGCAGTTTGGGGCAAATAAATATAGTTTTGCGGTGGCGGGCTATCCGTGACGGCAGTGAGGGGAAGGTGTCGCTTCAATCGCCTAGGACTGTGGACGCTGATTGCGACCCCGCTTTCGGCGTTGGCGTAATAGCGGTCAAAGTCTTGCCGTCTAATTCCGCCGACTGCTGAATATCTCCGCCAAAGCTGGGACGGAGACGAGACACGCATTTTCCCCGGCTTGAACCATCCGATCACACGCATGACTGGTGCGGTCGCATAAATTACGACGTGGCTGATCGTCCGCCGAAAACTGGATTTCCGAAACTCGACCTTCTTGCATCCGTCGAGAATTGCGTGCGCGTATTGCGGCTTGATCGAGAGCAGAGCGACTAGAGGTAAGTCTGGATCCATTTCAGGGTAGAGGGTTTTACGGTCACGATTGATTGAGGCGGTGCGGAAAGAACACGACTGGCGAGCATCGCGTCGAGTGGAATTGGGCGCGTGAGCACTGGAGCGTGCCGAAACAAAATGCCGAGTCCGCCGTCTGCACGGCATATCTCCTGAAGATCGTTATCCCCGAACACGGTGCGATTGCCCACGAGCCGCCTCATCTCGTCCACGACGTTGGTGAGTATCGTGTCCTCGACGACCCCGACTGTCGTCACACATTGCTGGTCGCCGGAACGATAGAACAACAACACATCACCCGGCCGAATCGTGCGGATCTGAGCACGGCAGATGTATGCCTTTTTGAGAGTGTTCCCGAATGACTGAGTTCCCGCGAAAAGTGATCCTTGCGGCTCCATCTCGGGAAAGAGCGCTGCGTGGAATCGTGGTTCGATTGGCACAATGTAGGTCTGAACGCCGTCCCACTTTACCGCAAACGGGCCGAAAAGGCGGTTGAAATCGAGCGCGCCCAACAACGGAGTGGCGAACTTTGTCGATAAGCGCTTTCTCAAAACGAGTTCACTGCCCTCGTCGGGATTTCCTTTGTGCCCAACGGGCTCGAATCCGAACTGATCAAACAGACGCAATAGGGCTCCCTGCTTCGGATACGTCTCGACGAACAATGTGCTGAAGAAGTTTTTCCGAGAGAAATCGAAGACTGTCCGCAACAATAATTCGCCGAGCTTTAGTCCCACCGAGTCGTCCGCAATCTTGAACGTGCAAATCTTCAGTGTTGGATTCTCGGAGTCCGGCCATTGCACATCTTCGCGGTTCACGATGCAAAGCCCGGCGAGATTCGGACAGCCCGGAAGCTTGGCTATCCACGCTTGCCGGTGCTCACGTTTACATTTTTGGAGCCATGCATCGAAGCCCGGGTAGTCGGATCGCAGGCTAAGGAAGAGGGGATCGCGTTCATCAAGTTCATGGCACAGCACTGCCCGAATCGCGGGCGGTGCCGGAGGCGGAATGACTCTTTCGCCGTGAAGCAAATCGACGGCTGCGGCCAATCCAAGACAGCGGGAATCGATTCCAAGCCGACGGCATGCGCGGTGTATTTCGCGATCCTCCGTCACCAAAAACGCAACGGCGTCGTGTTCAAGTGCCGACACCAACTGACCGTCAATCCAACTATTCGATCCCTGTTGTGGATTTCCACAAGCGTCTGCGACTCGCTGCGTAAATGGAGGAGGACTTGGTAGCGCAGGGTATTTCTCGACCAACGCCAAACGCAGCGTTCGCCGCTCAACGACTTTGTCGTTGTTCAGATCCAACCTCTGACTTGGGTGAACGAAAAGCACTGCGCCGACTTGCTGCGCAAGTTCGGCCAACTCGAATGCTTTCGCGCTGTTCGCTGCGACATCGGCCAGAAGTGTCGGCTCCAATGGAATCAGAATGTTTGTGTCGATCAAAAGCGTGAGCCGTCTCATGGGAGGTGATAGTTCGCATACAGAATTTCCACGGATTTGTCTCCCACGTTCGCAGCCAGCACGCAAAACCTCGCGGATGCGCAGCCTGCGGAGGGCGCGTCCGTTTCCGGCACGCCGAGCGTGCGGCTGAGCTACGAGTTTGCGGACGGGTGGAAGTTTGTCCGCGTCGCGCCGAAGGATGCGGCGGCGCGGAAGATCGAGGGCGGGCCGCGGGCTGGAGCGCCGTGCGTCCCCGCCGGCCACGTCCTCAACGCGCGCAGCGCCACACTTCCTACCATTTGACCGAACAACGAAGTGCCGCTTTGCGGAGAACGTTCGAGGCCGGCGAGGACGCGCGGCGCTCCGGCGCGGAGCAGCGCGTGAGCTGGGGCCACTGGGGCGGGGCGAATGACGGCGAGGTGCACCAGCCCATCGAGTGGGATTGCCGCTGTTGTGGAAAAAAGAAGCGAGCGGCTTACTTCGTTTCGCTCTTCCTGCTCGACGGGAACCGCCGCGCAATGAAGGGCGAGATTTACCTCTCCGCGCCGACGCTGATTTACTAAAAGCGGGCCAGATTGCCCATTTCGGCAGCATTGCGGGCCTTTTGGCAGGTTTTGGGGTGAAAACTGGTGGTTTTGCGCCTTCGCAGGGTGATTCTGTGGAAGCGCAGAACCGTTTTGTGAAGGCGCAGGATGATTCTGCGCTGTTACAGAATGATTCTGCGAAGGCACAGAACGATCCTGTGACGCTGCAGAACGGTTCTGTGGGACTGCAGAATGGTTCTGTGCTGCCACAAAATGGTTTTGCCGCCCTGCAGAATGGTTCTGCGACCGCGCAGGATGGTTTTGCGGTCCCGCAGAATGGTTATGCGAAGGCGCAGGATGATTCCGGAGGGCCGCAGGATCATTCTGCGAAGGCGCAGCGTCATTCTGCGGCGGTGCAAAATGGTTCTGTGAAAGCGCAGAATCACCCTGTGGCCCCGCAGAATCGTTCTGCGCTGCTGCAAAATGGTTCCGCGGCCCCGCAGGATCATCCTGCGATGGATCAGAATGGTTTTGTGGAAATGCAAAACCATCCTGCGCCTTCCCGGGATGGTTTTGCGGCGGCGCAGAAGCGTTCCGCGCTTCCGCAGGATCCTTTTGCGGAGCCACCCGGCAATTCTGTCTTGATGCAGGACGAGCGCGGAACGGCGCAGAACGATTCCGCACGGTGGCAGGTGGTCCCTGCGCCGGCGCACGGGGACCGGGTCGTCCAGCCGTGCGGTTCCGCCGTTTTCCCATCCGCCGCCGCGCCCCTGCAAAGCGGCCCACGGGCGAAGTTTCCCCTTTCCCATTTTCGATGAGCGGGTTTAGAAAGGCCGCCCCATGGGACGTCAATGGCTCCAAGCAAAACGTGAAGTCGCGAACCTGCGCAAGGGCGCGGTCGTCGGCAAACTGACCAAGGAAATCGCTGTCGCCGCGAAGCTCGGCGGTGCGGATCCCGACTCGAACGCGCGTCTTTTTGCCGCGGTGGAGAAGGCGCGGAAGAATTCCGTGACGCGCGATGCGATCGAGCGGGCGATCAAGAAGGGCGCGGGCATCGGCGAGGAGAAGATGGTGATGGAGCACATCGTCTTTGAGGGCTACGCGCCGCACAAGGTGGCGCTGATCGTGGAGGTGCTCACGGACAACAACAACCGGACGGCGCCGGAGATCCGCTCGCTTTTCAAGCGCGGCCAGCTCGGCGCGCCGGGGAGCAACAAGTTTCTCTTTGAGCACGTGGGCCTCGTGGAGGCGCACACGGCGAAGCTGGATGCGGACATCGAGGAGGCGGCGATCGAGGCCGGCGCGAACGAGGTGGAGCCGCTGACGCACGAGCAGAACGACGACATTCCCGCGGACAAGAAGGGCGCGCGGTTCATCACGGACCTCAAGGCGACGGCGGCGGTGTCGAAGTGGCTCTCGCAAAATGGCTGGACGGTGGTGACGTGCGAGCTGGGCTACGTGCCGAAGAACTGCCCGGAGCTGAGCGATGAACATCGCGCGGAGGTCGGGGAGTTTTTGCAGGAGCTCGACGACCACGACGACGTGCACCGCGTCTGGGCGGCGATGAAGTAGGGGCTGGTCGCTGGCTGCTGGTTGCTGGTCGCTGGTTTCTAGTTGCTGGTGATCTCGGAAGTTCGGAGGTATCAGGACCAGGCATGAGCTACCGAAATCTTGAAGTGTGGCAGTTGGCGCGGGAGGTTTCGATTGCGGTTCATCGGATGACGCTCGCGGCGCTGCCGAAGTTTGAGATGCACGAGGAGGGCGCCCAGATTCGGCGGTCGGCAAAGTCCATCCGCTCGAACATCGTCGAGGGCTACGGGCGGCGGCGCTACCCGGCGGAATACATCAAGCACCTCACCTACGCGCAGGGCTCCTGCGACGAGACGATCGACCACCTGGAAACGCTCCACGAGACGGGCTCACTGAAGGAGGCCGGGCTTTTCCAAGAAATCGCCGCCACTCTGCAAACGCTCGGAAAAAAGCTGAACCTGTTCATTCAGTCCATTGAGCGCGCGCATTTGAGAAAGATCGATCCACGCTCCGCAGGGCCCGCAACCAGAAACTAGAAACCAGCGACCAGCAGCCAGCCTCCCCCCTCACTCCTCCCGCAGCGCCTTCACCGGGTCGAGCTTTGCGGCGAAGCGCGCGGGGATGTAGGCGGAGAGGATGCAGATGATCATCGCGGTGCCGCAGATGATGGCGACGTCCTTGGCCGTGATGGCGGAGGGGATGCCGCTGAGCTGATAGACGGCGGCGGGGAAAATATCCTTGTGCAGGACGCGGATGATGAATTCGCGCGCCTCATTGCGCCACGCGAGGGCGCCCCACGCGAGGAGGAGGCCGATGGCATTGCCGAGCACGCCGACGACGAAGCCCTGGCCGACGAAGATCTTCACGATCTGGGAGGGCGACGCGCCGAGGGCCTTGATGACGCCGATTTCGCGCTTCTTCTGCACGATGACGGTGATGAGCGTGTTGGAGATCGAGAATGCGGCGACGACCACGATGATCATGAGGATGAAGGTCATCATCACGCGCTCCTGCACGACGGCCTCGAGGCGCGTGCGGTCGGCGTCCATCCACGAGAAGACGCTGAACTCGACGCCGAGCTCGTCCTGCAGGCTGGCGCGGTAGCGCTCGGCCCAGTCGGCGTCCTTGGTGCGGATGGAGATGCCGTGGACGGCGTCCTCGAAGTTGTAGATTTCCTGCGCGACGGAGAGTTGGACGATGACCACGCCGGCATCGAATTGAAACACGCCGCTGTCGAAGAGGCCGACGACCTCGAGTTCCGTCGGCTTCACGAGTTCGCGGATCTCCTTCAGCTTCTTCGCCTCGGGATCCTCCTTTTCGAGGCGCTGGAGCTCGTTCGCCACCTTCGTGAGGCTGCCGGGACCGTGGATGTTCACCTTGTCGCCGACGCGGACGCCGAGCGACGCGGCGAGCTCGTAGCCCATGATGCATTTCTCGCTGTCCAGCTCGTAGCGGCCGCCGGGGCGGATGAACTTCGGGAGGTCGATGAGCTTCAGCTCGCCGTTCGGCTGGATGCCGCGGAGCGTCGCGCCGGTGAACTCGCTGTTGCCGGTGACGCCGTTTTTCACCTCGATGAGCGTCGCGCCCATCATGTAGGGCGACACGCCGACGAAATCCGGGTGGTCCTTCTGCAGCTTCTCCTGAAGCTCCTCCCATCCGTGCAGCGGCCCGACCGTGCTGGCGACCCGCAGGTGCGGCTCGAAGCCGACGAGGTGCTTGCGCAGCTCCTGATCAAAGCCGCTCATCACCGCGATGACCACGATGAGCGCCGTGATCCCCAGCGCGACACCCAGCACCGAGAGCACGGTGATGACGGAGACGAAGGTGCGCTTCGGCTTGAGGTATCGGACGGCGAGAAAAAGGCTGAAAGGCAGCTTCACTTGGAAAGAGCGGGCGCGGACGGTGCGGGATGCCGCCTGCGGCGTCAATGGCCGGAAGACGAACAGAAAATTTACAACTTTGGGTTTGACCCTCCCGCGGGAGAGGCTTTGCTCTCGGACACCATGAAAAGAGTCCTTTCCCTCCTGCTGTGCTACGTTTTCCTGATGACCGAGGCCTTCGCGCTCCGCGGCGGTCCGTCTGGAGCCAACGGAATCGAAAAAGTTCTCGGCGCTTATTCCGGCACAATGGTGGAGACCAATCCAGTCGGAGGAACCACCACCAGCGTCGGTCTCTTCACGCTCACTGCCATTGAAAATGGAGCATCAACGGGGCAGGTGGTGTTCTTCGCATCATCGAACACTGATGTGTCCACATACGCCGGAACCATTGCTGGACTTTCCGACCCGGAGAACGGAACATTCACTGGCGTTCTCGGTGCATCGGATGCCACCGGACAAATCGGAACCTCCACGCAATCCGGCCAGATCAGCTGCACGGCGAAGAAGTCGTTCAAGAGCACTTACCAGCGCCTGAACGGCACCGCATCTTCGCGGAATGTGAGTGTGATCATTGCCGGCAACAACATCGTCAAGACGATCGGCAACCTCACCAGTTACACCGTATCGGGCTGGAGGACTTCCACGACGGACGCAGGCAACCCGTTGCCCTCGACATTCAGCAGCGGCTCTTAGAGCCGGTCTATTTTGGGAATTTTTCCCAAACCGGTGCTGAGAGCCATACCCATGCGCGAGCCAACAGTGGTTTGGAGCCGCGGAGTTCGGCGGAGTCTGGGCTTCACCCTTCTTGAGGTCGCAATGGTGATTGTGATCATCGGGATTCTCGCTTCGATGCTCCTCCCGCTTTATAGCTCGTTTCAGACGCGTTCGGAGGAAACGAAGTGCCTCGCAAACATCCGGAACCTGTATCTCGCGGCGTCGGGATATCTGAATTCGCAGGGAAGCTGGCCACAGATTCCGGTTCAGGATATGAACGACAATCCGAGTCTTTATGCCCGCGCGTGGGTAAATGCGCTGAGCTCCCATGGGGCACCACACTCGGTCTGGATTTGCCCAACTGTTCAAAAGAAGATGGCCGTGTCGATGGAAGACATCGAGAAGGAAGAAAACTACCGGATTGATTTCGTTCCGACCCCATTCGACGACAATCCAGCCACTCCGCGCCGCGCTGCGCGCTTTCCGTGGTTTATGGAGAAGGCCTCGTCACACAGCCGCGGCCAGTTGATCATCCTCGCAGACGGCACCACCACCACGCTGGCGGACGCCGTGAGAGACTCGTCCACAACACAGTGACGGGCTCGGAGGCTTTCGGACGACTTCCGCTCGCCCTCGGCAAGTTTTCTCGCGCCGCGCTGAACTCACCGCTTGCCGTTCTTCGCCGCGCGTCCGTAGCGTGCTCGCATGAAGATTCTCGTGACAGGCGGGGCCGGCTTCATCGGCTCGCATTTCGTCGAAAGGGCACTCGCGCTCGGCCACGCGGTCGAGGTGATTGACGACTTCAACGATTTTTACGACCCGGCGATCAAGCGGTCGAACGTCGCGGACTTCGCGAGGGATGTGCGGATTCATGAGGTGGACATCCGGGATGGTGACGAAGTCCTGCGGATCGTCCGAGGCGGACGATTCGACTGCGTCGTGCATCTCGCGGCGCGCGCCGGCGTGCGCCCCTCCATCCGTGATCCGAAGCTGTATCTCGAAACGAACATCATCGGCTCCTTTCACCTGCTGGAGGCCGCTCGGCAGGCGGGCGTGCCACGGTTCATCAATGCCAGCAGCTCAAGCGTGTATGGAGTGCTGAAGACGCTCCCTTTCCGCGAGGATCTGGCCCTGACTCGGACCATCTCGCCCTACGCGGCGACGAAGCTCGCCACCGAGCAGCTCTGCTCGAACTACGCGCACCTCCACGGCATCCGCACGGTGAGCCTGCGCTTCTTCACCGTGTATGGCCCGCGGCAGCGGCCCGACCTCGCGATTCATTCGTTCACCCGCGCGATTCACGAGGGGAAGCCCATCGCGCAGTTCGGCGATGGCTCGACGCGCCGCGACTACACCTACATCGACGACATCCTCGACGGCATCACCGCGAGCCTCGGCTACGAAGGGCCGCCATGCGACGTCTTCAATCTTGGCGAAAGCCAGACGACCACGCTGTCGGAGTTGATCGCGCACATTGAAAACGCGCTCGGGAAAAGAGCGGTCATCGAGCGCAAGCCGGAGCAGCCGGGCGATGTGCCGGTGACCTTTGCGGACATCACGAAGGCGAAGTCCCTCCTCGGCTACAACCCGCAGACAAAGGTCGCCGAGGGAATCCCGAGATTTGTGGAGTGGTTTCTGAAGACGCAGTGCTAGCTTGCCGCCCATGGCGACACCGCAGACAGCCGTCGAGCTCCTCCAGGCGTTGATTCGAATCCCGAGTGTGAACCCCGAGGGCAACCCCGGGACCAAGCACACGGGCGAGCAGGCGATCGCGGAATGGCTTGTCGAATGGCTGCGGAGTGAATTTCCAAATGCGCGGGTCGAACTGCGCGGCGTGCTTCCGGGCCGTCCAAACGTCGTCGCGAGACTCTCCGACGGAGGCGGCAACAAACCGCGCCTCCTCTTTGCCCCGCACACGGACACAGTGAGCGTCGGCGGAATGACGATCGCCCCGTTCGGCGGCGAAGTCCGCGATGGCCGCGTGTGGGGCCGGGGCGCAAGTGACACAAAAGGCACGATGGCCGCGATGCTGTGGGCGCTGCGCGAATCGCGCGACCTGCTCGATTCGGCCGGCCATGAAATCTGGTTCGCCGGGCTGTGCAGCGAGGAGGCCGGCCAATACGGCGCTCGCTCACTCGCGGAACAGGAGACGTTCGATTTCGTGATCGCCGGCGAGCCGACAGGGCTCGATGCGGTGGTCGCGCACAAGGGCTCGCTTTGGCTCACGCTCACCACGCGGGGCCGTGCCGTCCACGCCGCCGAACCGCAGCGGGGCGAGAATGCGATTTACAAAATGGCCGACGTGCTCCGATGCGTCCGGGATGAAATTCCCGCGTTGCTCGGCGACACGGCGCATCCGCTCCTCGGCCGGGCCACGGTGAGCGCGGGCACGGTGACGGGCGGGAGCAAAATCAACATCGTGCCGGACACCTGCACCGCCGAGGTGGACATCCGCCATCTGCCCGGCGACGACACGGTGCTCGAAAGGGTGTCCGCACGGCTGAGAAAATCGTGCGCAGATTTGGAGATCGCGCACACCTCGTCCCGCCCGATGGTGACGGACCCGTCGCACCCGGTGATTCAGCTCCTTCAGCGCTGCGGCTCCAAAATCGCCGGCTCCGCATGGTTCAGTGACGGCGGCATTTTTGCGGCAAGCGGGACACCCTCCATTGCGCTCGGCGCAGGCTCCATCGCACAGGCGCATACGGAGGATGAGTGGATTGCCGTCGAGGACATCGAGCGTGGCGTCAGATTCTTCCGCGACTTCATTTCACGCCTCTAACGCGCGGCGCGGCGTTCCCCGATTATTTCACGCCCGCCTTGCCCTTCTTTTTTCCGGGCTTCTTGTCGTCGTCGGGATTTCGAATGTTCTCAGCCTTCAACTGACCGAGGTCGGTCGTGAAGACGACCCGCACATTGTCGCCGACATTGAAGTCGGAGAACTTCTTCGCGGCGCGCTGTCCAAACACGGTGCCCGGGTGAATCGTGAAGGACTTTGTTCCCGTGGCGCCCTTCACCGTGATCGATTTGTCGCTGATGGCGGCTATCGAACCGTCGAACTGCGTGGCCGCTGCCTGCTTGGCCGGCTTGGCCGCCATCGAAGACGGAGCGCCGATGAACCACGACAGGACGGCGAGGAAAAGACAGAGGGGAGTTTTCATGCGCAGACTCTTGCGCCCACCCCGCGCCGGCGCAAGCACCGGCAGCGGCTACAATTTCCGATCCGCCTGCGCGCTGCGCAGATGGATCGTCTTGCAGTCGAGATCGTGGATGGCGCGGATGTAGCGGACGGTGCGGCTGCGCGCGCGCATGAGGATGCTGTGGGTGATCGCTTTCCGGCCCACGAGCTTCACGCCGGGAAGCAGCGTGCTGTCGCTGATTCCGGTCGCGCAGAAGATGCAGCTCTCGCCCCAGATGAGTTCCTTGCAGCGGTAAACGCGGGCGGCATCCTCCTCCCCCACTGCCGCAACGGCGGCGGCACGCTCGGCATTGTCGCGAGGCTTCATGCGGAGCAGCATTTCGCCGCCAAGGGCGTTCAGCGCGGCGGCGGTGAGGATGCCCTCGGGAGAGCCGCCGATGCCGTAGTAGAGATCGACATTGCTGTCCGCGAGAGACGGGGAGACGGCGGCGGTGATGTCGCCGTCCGTGATGAGGCGCAGCGCGGCTCCGGCCTTGCGGACGGCGGCGATGAATTCGTCGTGCCGATCGCGCTTGAGAGTCATGACCACCAGTTCGCTCACGCGCTTTCCGAGCGCCTCGGCGACACGGCCGAGCGTCTGCGAGATCGGGTCGTCGAGCGAAATCTGCGGCATGCCGCGCTCGATGGCGCGCACGACATCGGGGCCGTAGGCGAGCTTTTCCGAGTAGAAGGTCGGCAGGTTCCTCATGACGTGCGGGCTGTCGGTCGTCGCCTCACTGGCGGCCATCACGGAGATGCTGTTCGGCAGGCCGTAGGCGATGTTCGTGGTGCCATCAATCGGATCGAGGGCGATCTCGAAACGCGGGGAACCAGGCCTCCAAGTGCCGAGGTGGTCGCCGAGAAAAATGCCGGGCGCATTGTCCTTCTGGCCCTCGCCGATGACGACCTCGCCGCAGATGTCCACGAGATCGAACACGCCGTAAATCGCGTCGCACGCCGCGCCGTCGGCCTTCTCCTTTTCACCGCGGCCGAGCCATGGCAGCGAGTTCAGCGCGGCATTTTCTGTGGCGCGCACGAATTCAAATTCGATCGTGCGCTCGGGATCCATGGAGGTCAGGGAACTCATCTCGCGCGAGTGTCGCGGATCAGCCCGCACGGCGTCAATGTCGGGACTGGGTTGGAAAACAAACCGCCCCGCCGATCCAGAGGATCGGCGGGGCGGAGGGTGTTTCGGATTTGGACGCGATCAGTTGTTCGCGGCGATCGCCATCAAGTCCTCCTCCTCGATTTTCGAGGAGATGAGGTGCTCGATCGGGTGCTCGCGCTTGCGCAGCGCGCGGCGCAGCTTCGCCAGCGCGATGTTCTGAAGCTGGCGGATGCGCTCGCGGGTCACACCGAATTTCTGGCCGACCTCCTCGAGCGTGCGGGCCTTGCCGCCGTCGAGGCCGAAGCGCGAGTTGATGATCTTGCGCTCGCGGGCATCGAGCACGCCGAGCAGGTCGGAGACTTCCTCCTGGAGGTTCTTCTCGGAGAGATTCTCCGCCGGATCCACGGCGCTGTCGTCGCCGACGAGTTCGCCGAATTCGGTGCCGTCGTCGTCATTGATGGGAGCGTCGAGCGAGGCCGGGCGGATGCTCACCGTGCGGAGCTGCGAGAGCTTCGCGGCGGAGATGCCGACCTCCTCGGCCAGTTCGTCGTCGGTGGGCTCGCGGCCCAGCTCCTCGCTCATCGCCATCGCGAGGCGCTTCACCTTCGCGATTTTATCCACGAGGTGGACGGGCAGGCGGATGGTCTTGGACTGGTTCGCCAGCGCGCGTTTGATGGACTGCTTGATCCACCACGCGGCGTAGGTCGAGAGCTTGCCACCTTTCGCGGGATCGAAGCGCTCGACAGCCTTCATGAGGCCAATGTTGCCCTCGGAAACGAGGTCGAGGAGCGGGAGCCCGAGGTTGCCGTAGTCGTGGGCAATTTTCACGACAAGGCGGAGGTTCGCCTTGATCATCTTCGCACGAGCCTTCATGTCGCCCTTCTTGATTTTGGCGGCAAGCTCGATCTCCTCCTGCGGCGTGAGGAGCGGGGTCTGCCCGATCTCGCGGAGGTAAATTTTGAATCCTGAGTCTGAGTCGTCGTATTTGGCCATGGTGTCAGCCTGTGCTTTCTAGTGGTTGGGAGCAGGTATCGTGCGTTTGGTTGCTCTGTCGTTGGTAAAGTGTGTTTGCGATGCTGGCGTAATTGCAATGTATGGACGAGTCCTACGATTTTTTGTTCAAAACGGTCAAGGAATTCTTTATCACACGCAGTCGGTTGTTAATGGGATAAATAAAATCGGAGCGATTCCTTTGATGCGCAGGTCGCTTTTTTTGTTCAAGAAAGATTACGAAGTTAAGTATCTTTTCATCTCAAGGTGAAACGTCACTCCATCTCGGAGCAGATAAGAAATCGGCGGCCTTGCCTCCTCTGAGTGCCTCAAGCTGCTTCTTTGCACAAAACCCTGATCGGACAACGCCTCGCTTACGGTTCGACCTCCCGGTGAAGACCAATCTCAAAAATCACCTCCGTCGGATTTGAGTGACTCTCCCGCGGTTCGAGATTCAGCGCCCGATATGCGGCCTCCAAGCGCCGCGCGTCACCGCGCAATTCGGGGAACACAGCAGCAAGCCGCTGCTTCGTCCAGTGCTTTGCGAGGCCACGATCCACTGGATGGATTTTGGGGGCGAGCCCGAGCGCTCTCTTCAGTCGTTGGTAAAGGTCCATGCGTCCCCGTTCCAACACCACTTCGGGAATTTCGTTTGGAATATTCTTCGCCTGCTCACGGGGCGCGGAGCCGGGCGGCAAGGGCGACTGCGTTCAGGGCGGCCAAGACCACAACCGCGCGGCTTGAGCGCGGGGCAGCGGCTGAAAGGACTGACTTTTCCCGCATCGCAAACGCCATCAGCGCCGGCCACACGAACCACGAAACCCAGTTCTGCCAAGGCGCGGCCAAAACAGTGCCGGCGGTATTCGGATCCCGCAGCCACCAGCCCCGGATGGAGCGCACCGGCCACTCCAGGTTCAATGCCGTGATCACAACCAGAACCGCCGTGAGCACCGTGACCGCCCGGTGGCTCGCGCGCGGCCGCATCCATAGAATTGCCTCGCGACCACCCACGACGAGCACCGTCCAAAGAAACACCCAGCCAAGAGCAACGCCAAACAGCCGGACGCCGAGCGCTCCGCCGAACCCGAGTTGTCCGAACAGGAGGCCGGTTTTCGCATTCAACACTCCTAGCAAGAAGGAGCCGATCGCGGCGAAAGCCAGCCAGGCCCGGGCCGTGCGCAGGCCGTGGGCGCTCGTCAGAATCAGGTGCAGATTCATCGTCGCCAGCGCCAGCCAGACCACATCGGCAAAATCGGCAAGGTGGAGCACGGCGCGGCGCAGGCTTTCATTTGGCGGGGCTGGCGCGCCCGCAACAAAACCAAGCTCCTCAGTCCCGATCGGCACAATCCACACGGCCGCCAGCCAGACGCTCCACACGAGAAAAACGCCCCATAGCACGGCGACGAGCGGCTCAAGCGAGCGGGAAACGAGGGAACGGGACATCGGCTCCAGCCTGCCGGTTCGGATGCCGCAGCGCAAAATGATAGTTGCGCGGCCCGCCTGAGCGGCTACATCACGTCCGCAATGACTTTCCAAGAGTTCGGCTTGTCCGAAGCGGTCGTGCGCGGCGTCGAAGCCAAGGGCTACCAGAACGCCACACCGATTCAGGAACAGGCGATACCCCTCGTATTGCAGGGAAAAGACGTGATGGGCTCGGCCCAAACCGGCACCGGCAAGACCGCTGCTTTCGCCCTTCCCCTGCTCACCACACTCGGTGCGCCGGGCGCGCTGCGCTGCCTCGTCCTCGAACCCACGCGCGAGCTCGCACAGCAGGTTCACCAGAGCTTCATCGCCTACGGAAAAGAGACCGGCCTCAACACCGTCCTCATCCACGGCGGCGTCGGCTACGGCAGCCAGCGCGAGGCGCTCCAGCGCGGTGCGGACGTCATCGTCGCCACTCCGGGCCGCCTGCTCGACTTCATGGAGGATGGCACCATCAAGCTCGGCGGCGTAAAGCACCTCGTCCTCGACGAAGTGGATCGCATGCTCGACATGGGCTTCCTCCCCGACGTCTCCCGGATCATCAAGCAGACGCCGAAGGATCGCCAGACGCTCTTCTTCTCCGCCACGCTCCCGCCCGAGTTGGAAACACTCACAAAGTGGATCCTCCGCGATCCCATCGCCATCGAGATTGGCCGCAGGCAGAGCGCCGCAGACACCGTCGCGCACGCGCTCTACCCCGTCGCAAAGGAGCAGAAGATGGATCTCCTCCTCGCGATGCTCGACGCGACGCACTACCAGAGCGTCATCGTCTTCACGCAGACGAAAGTCGCCGCCGACATGGTCGCCGCGCGCCTGAAAAAAATGGAGCACAAGGTCGCCGCGCTCCACAGCGACCGCAGCCAGGGCGAGCGCACCGAGGCCCTCGCAGGATTCAAGAGCGGGAAATACGAGGTGCTCGTCGCCACCGACATCGCCGCGCGCGGCCTCGACATCGCCGGCGTCACGCACGTCATCAACTACGACGTGCCGCAGCACCCCGAGGACTACGTCCACCGCATCGGCCGCACCGGCCGGGCGCTCCAGAGCGGCGACGCCTACACGATCTTCACCGCGCTGGAGATCGACGCCGTCCGCAAGATCGAGCGCTACATCGGCACGAAAGTCCCCCGCAAGAAGCTCGAAGGCTTCAAGTATCTCTACACCGCGCTCTTCGACGAAGACTCGCTCAAGCCCGGCGGTCCCGGCAAAGGCGTCCGCACAATGAAGGGCTACAGCTTCGGCTGGCGGAGGTAGGCGCGCCCTCGGACCTCGCGGAAATACGCGGCGACTTCATCGCTGCCTCATCTCAGGTGCTCGCGGAGGAATGTCTCCACGACCGCGAGCCGCTCCTCATCGAAGAACTCCCTCCCGCCATGCACGCTGCCGTGCATCGTGACGAATCGCACCGGACGCCCGGCTTTCCGATAAGCCGCTTCCAGTTCGCGCGACTGCTCAAACGGCATCTGCGGATCGGCGTCACCGTGAATGAGCAGCAGCGGCGGCACGCGGGCACCGACATGCGCGACCGGGCTGGCGAGCTTCGCGAGCGCGGGCCTTTCGTCCGGCTGCCCGCCCAGCAGCAGCTCAAGCGCGGGCACCCGCACACTCAGCCCATGCGGCGTGGACTGGCGGAGGATCGTCTGCAAATTCGACGCGCCGAAGAAACTCACGATCGCCTGCACATCGGAGCTTTGATCGCGATGCGCACCAAGCGTTCCCTCGAGCTCCCTGTTGCCATTCGACGTGCCGGTGAGCGCCGCGAGGTGTCCGCCCGCCGAACTTCCCGCGACAACGAAGCGCTGCACGTCGAATCCGTATTCACCCGCACGCGCGCGCAGGAAACGGATCGCCGCCTTGATGTCGTGAATCTGCGCGGGAAACGGCGCCACCGTAGAAAGCCGGTAGTCCACGCTCGCCACCGCAAATCCGCGCGCGACGAGCCCGCCGAGCGGCATGTCCTTCTTCGATCCCGCGCGCCAGGCGCCGCCATGCACCCAAATAATGAGCGGATGCGGCCCCGCGCCAGCAGGCTGATAAATGTCGAGCCGCATCGCCGCATCGGCCTCGCCCGCATACACGACATCCTTCAGCACGCGCTGCGGCCCCGCGGTGTCGGCTGCTGGGCAGGGCGCAGAAACCGCAGCACAGGCGGCTGCAAAGGCTGCGAGGAGATTGCGGCGGCAGTTCATTTCGCCTCGATGATGAACGAGATTTTTTGAAAACACACGGTTCCGTTCAGGCCTTCGCACGCCGCCCGCATTCGAGGATGCGCCGCGCGATATGATCCCTTTCCGAAGGCAGGCTCGCGAGGGCCGCCGCCCGCCGCAGGTGCTCCGCAGCCTCGGCGAATTCACCCATTTCAAAGTGCAGCTCCCCGCGCACCGCGTGGAGGAGATGGTAGGAATCCAAGCCGCTGTGCCCATCGAGCGATGCGAGGGCCGCACGCGGCCCGTGGACGCGCGACACAGCCACCGCGCGGTTCAGCGCGACGACGGGCGAGCCGGTCATCCCCGCAAGCTGATCGTAGAGCGCGAGGATGCGCGGCCAGTCCGTGGAGGCGTCGTCCGCCGCCGTGCTGTGGCACGCGGCGATTCCGGCTTGGAGGTGATATTCGCTCAGCGCATCGCCGCTGGCGGCAAGGCCGAGGTAATGCAGGCCGCGCTGAATCATCGGTGCATTCCACGCCGTGCGATCCTGCTCGTGCAGGCGCAGGAGATTCCCGGCGCTGTCGGTGCGTGCGGTGAGGCGGGCGGCATTCAGGAGCATCAGCGCGAGCAGCGCGTGCGTGCGCGGCTCCCTCGCGGCCTCGAGCCCGGCGAGCAGGAGCGTGAGGCGGACGGCCTCGTGGCAGAGGTCCGCGCGCACGAGGCTGTCGCCGCTGGATGCCTTGTAGCCTTCGTTGAAAAGCAGGTAGAGCGTGCGCAGGACGCCATCGAGCCGTGCGGGCAGTTCATGCGCAGCGGGCACCGCGAAGGGCAGCGCGAGATCGCGGATCCGCTGCCGTGCGCGCACGAGGCGCTTTTCGATCGCGGCCTCCGTGGTGAGGAATGCGGCGGCGATTTCCGCGGCGCTGAAGCCGCACAGCGTCCGCAGCGCAAGCGCCGTCTGCGACTCCGCGGAGAGCTGCGGGTGAAAGCACACGAACATCATGCGCAGCCGGTCGTCGGCGATCTGCTCGCTGCCTTCCGCGGCTGTCGCCGGAGTCGCCAGCCAGCGCTCGTGCTCCTGTGCGATGCCGCCTTCTTTTTTTGTGAAGCGCTGCTCGCGACGGAGGTGATCGAGTGCGACATTTTTCGCCGCCTGCGTGAGCCACGCGGCGGGATTGTCCGGCACGCCGCGATACGGCCACGTCTGCAATGCGCGCACGAGCGCTTCCTGCACGCAGTCCTCCGCGAGTTGGAGTCGATGCACGCCGAGGTGACTCGTGAGCGTCGCGATCAGTCTCGCGCCTTCGTGGCGGAAAAAATTTCCAGCGACCTGACTCGCGCGTGCGCTGGAATCAGGCTGCGGCGAATCCATTTTGCCGAAAGGCTGGCGCTAACTGACGAGCGGGCGGTTGAGTTCCGTGCGCCACTTGGCGGGGTCCGGTTCGCAGTCGGGATGGATGACGTAGCTCTCCCAGAGATCGGCCGCGGGCTGGTGTCCGTTGGCTTCGATCCAATCCATGAATTCACCCCACGACTCGTGGAGCCCCTCATACGGCCCGTGGTGAATCGTCCGCGCCACACGCCGCGCTGGCAATTCGCCCGGCTGCACGCGGCCCGAGGCAGTGACCGGTGTGCTCACCGGGATGGATAGCCGAAACTCAAAAGTGTCCGTCGGCCCGCGCAGATGATGCGCGGTGATGGGGCCGGCTGGCGTGATGCCCTGCGCGGTGACGGTGGAGATCAGCGCGCCGATCGTCGGTCCGAATTGCTGCTGCATTTCCTCCAGCGTCACCCTGAGGTGGATGAACGCGGTGATTTGCGCGGTGGTCTGGACGATTTGTGGTGTGTCGATCATGGCTTGGGCATCGGGGATTTCACGCGGCGGTCATGGCTTTGACCTCGGCCATCGGGCGGCAGAGCTCAGCGATGGGACGGACTTCGATTTGCGCGCCATAGGCAAGGATCGGGCAGGCCTGTGCGAGGCGCACGGCTACGCCGATGTCCGGCACCGCGAGGAGAAAGTAGCCTGCGATGGCTTCCTTCGATTCGGCAAATGCGCCGTCGGTGACCGACGCGCCTTTCGTGCCATGGACGAGCTTTCCCTCCTCCATGAGCGGCTGCGCGCCGCGATGGACGCCGCTTTTCGCGAGGCCGTCCACCCATGCGTAAAAGTCCGTCATCACGCGCTGAAGTTCGTCCGGCGAGAGCGCGGCGTTCCAATGCGTGCCGCGGATGAGCAGGAGAAATTCGTCGGTCGGCTTCTGTGGGTTTGTGTCGGGCATGGTGGTGCGGTGATTAGGCGTGAGCGAGTTCGGCCGCTTCGCGAAGGCCTTTGGAAATGGCGCACTCATCAACCATCTCGCGGACATCAATCTTGATGCCGTGCTCCAGAAGCGGGCATTGCCGGGCGATCACGGTGGCCTCCTCCAGACTGTCGGCCTTCACAGAGATGTAGCCGCCCACGACTTCCTTCGCCTCGGCGAACGGGCCGTCTGCGACCACACTGCCATTCTTGCCGGCGACCATCTTGCCGGTGCGCGCAAGCGGCCGCGCACCGGTCGCAATGCCTGCGGTCATGAGGCCGTCCACCCAGGCCATCATTTTGTCGAGTGCGTCTTTCGCGTCGGCGGGCGGCATGGATTTGTGCCAGTCGTAGCCGACGAGGAGGAAGAGGTATTCGGATTTGGGATTGATCATGGTGTGGTGTGTTCTTGGTTTCGTGGATCCGACGAACGGGCTTTTGCGTCCTGGACAAGTTCGCCGATGATTTTCGACTCGTGAAGCGGCTTGCCTCAGAGCTGCACGATGGTCTTGAAGCCGCCGTAGGCCATGCGCTTGCAGTCAAAAAGCGGGCCGGTTTCGCTGCACATCGCGGCGAGGCGCGGGTCGGCCATGATTTTTTTGTTCACCGCATCCCGGTGCTTCCGCGACTTGAAGACGGCGTAGGCGAAGATGACGACTTCGCCCGGTTTGGCCTTCGCCATTTTTGGAAAGGCCACCATGTCCTTGGCGGTCATGTCGTCGCCGGCGCATTCGCGGTATTCGAGCGCGCCGTGTTCACGCCAGATGTTCCCCGCCTTGGTGGCGAGCTTTTGATAGGCGGCGAGTTTGTCCTGCGGAATGGAGAGGACGAATCCATCAATGTATTGGGGCATGGGTTTGCTGGTGGTTGGTCTTTTTGGAAGAGGGCTGGCGGGATTTCAGCCGCCCGCCATTGCGCCAATGATCATGAACGGCTCTGCGCCTTCAATCACCGCCGCTGGCAGTGGCGTGTCCGACGGGTCGAGCGACAGATCGTCCTTGCACGCAAAGAAGCGGATGAAGGGGCGGCGCACGAGCGTGTTGTGATCGCGGATGGTTCCGCACAGCACCGGGAGTTTTTCTTCGAGAGCGTCGAGCAGCGCTCCGATGGTGATCGGTGCAGCCACTTTGAGTTGCACTTCACCCTCCACGCGCGCGAGCGTGCGCAGGTGAAAGGGAAGGACGACGCGGATCATCGCAGTGTCTGCACTTCGACAGAGAGCACCTTCGGCAGATTCGCCGCGATGCAGCGCCAGTTGTCGCCGCCGTCGGGCGAGCAATAGACCTGACCGCCGGTCGTGCCGAAGTAGATGCCGCAGTCGTCGAGCGAATCCACGGCCATCGCCTCGCGCAGCACATTCACGTAGCAGTCCTGCTGCGGCAGGCCGCGCATGAGCGGCTCCCATTCGCCGCCACCGGCGCGGCTGCGATACACGCGCAGCTTTCCATCCGGCGGGAAGTGCTCGGAGTCGCTCTTGATTGGCACGACGTAAATTGTCTCCGGCTCGTGCGCGTGGACATCGATCGGAAAACCGAAGTCGGTCGGCAGGTTTCCGCTCACCTCGCGCCATTCGTCGCCGGCGCTGTCGGTGCGCAACACGTCCCAGTGCTTCTGCATGAAGAGCGTGTCCGGCCGCGATGGATGCATCGCGATGCGGTGCACGCAGTGGCCGACTTCCGCGTCGGGATCGGGCAGTTCGTAGAGCGACTTCAGCCCGCGGTTGATCGGTTTCCACGTCTCGCCGCCGTCGTCCGTGCGGAACGCTCCCGCTGCGGAGATCGCGATGAAAATGCGCTGCGGATTTTTCGGATCGAGCACGATGGTGTGGAGCCCCATGCCGCCCGCACCGGGCTGCCAGAGGTGGCCTTTCGCGCTGCGCAATGACGGCAGCTCATTCCACGTGCGGCCACCGTCCGTTGTCTTGAAAAGCCCCGCATCCTCCACGCCTGCGAACGCCGTGTCCGCGTCCGTGAGCGACGGCTCGATGTGCCACACGCGCTTGAACTCCCACGGGTGCTGCGTGCCGTCATACCACTTGTGCGTCCCGGCTTCGCCCGCATAGAGGAAGCGGTTGCTGCGGCCCTGCGGAAACTCACCGGGCACCGGCGGCGTCGAGCCATCGGGCGTGGCCCACGTTTTTCCGCCATCGTCGGATCGCTGGATGACCTGCCCGAACCACCCGCTCGTCTGCGACGCGTAGATGCGGTCGGGATTCACCGGCGAACCCTTGAGATGATACATCTCCCAGCCCGCGAAAAGCGGATCGCTGATTTTCCAATCCGTGCGCTTTGCATCGGAAGTGAGGATGAACGCACCTTTCTTGGTGCCGACGAGGACGCGGACGCTGCTCATGATTCAGGAATGGTGTTCGCTCGCCACGGTGATCATCCAGCCAAGGCCGAACTTGTCCTTGAGCATGCCAAAGCACGGCGACCAGAACGTCTTGCAGATTGGCAGCGTGACCTGTCCGCCCGCGGAGAGCGCCGCAAAGGCCTTCTGCGCCGCAGCCTCGTCGGGCAGCGCGAGCGAGAGGGAAAAGCCGTTGAAGCCCCTGCTCTCGTCACCGCCGCAGCCATCCGACGCCATCACGAGGTTGCCGGCCACCTTGAACGACGCGTGCATGACCTTCTCGCCCCAGCCGTCGGGCAGCATGCCCGGCGGAGTCGGCTCGGGGCTGTCCTTGTAGCGCATGACCATGAGGACTTCGGCACCGAGCGCCGCGCGGTAAAATTCGAGCGCCTCGATGCATCGGCCGCCGAAGAAGAGGTAGGGTTGAATGAGGGTTTGTGACATGGGTGTGGCAGGTTTTCAGGGGAACGACGAACGACGGCTGCCGGTCAGGACAACGATGCGATTATTTTTCCGGACGCCTGCAGTTCAGCAGGCCGAGGAATGCATTCCGGCCCGCCCAGAGAAGGTAGATCGACAGCGCGACGATCACGATGAGCATCGGGCTGAAGAGGTCTTTTCCTCCCGCGAAGAACACGTGGTAGGCGAGGATGTTCACGAGGATCGGGCCGAGGATGAGCAGCCCGAAATTCCGCGTGCAGGGGATGGCGACAAGGATGCCGCCGATCAGCTCAAAGACTTTCACCATCGTGAGGTAGCCAGTCGGCCCGAGTGCGCCCATGAACATCCCGGCCTCCGCGGTCGGCGGCGGAGGCATTTTGTCCGGTGGCATGAGATGAAAAAGCACGACGACGGACGACATGATGAAGAGAAGGCCGAGCACAAGGCCGGCGATGGTCGGGAGGTGTTTCATGGCATGGGATATCGGTTGGCGTGCGGATTCGGGATGCATCGTCCGGCAATGCCAGCCAAGCCCTGCGCCTTGCCGCGCCGCCTGACGGCAGCGATGCGGGGCATGATCAATTCCTGATCGTTGGCTGGAATGTTCATGAATTCGTGAAGCGGAATTTTCCGGGAGCGACCACGGGGGCGCTCCATTTCACGACGAACGTGACTGCCCGGAGAGGACAGGCAGAAGGATCGTTTGCCAAGTCCCAACTCGTGCCCTCCCTTTCCGTCCCGGCGCGAACCGCGCTGCGGGCCGGGGGAATCAATGCGCCGCGGCAGGCGCGGGCAGCTTGCACGACTGCCACGCGAGGAAGCGCCACTTTCCGCCCTCCTCGCGCCACACGGCGAGGAAGCTCAGCGCCGCCTCCATTTCGCCGGTCGGCAGTGACACGCGGATGCGTCCGCGGCCCGCCATGAGGGCGATGCCGGGCGCGGGGAAAGTGAACGTGCGCTCGTCGTAGTCGAGGCTGAGATACTTCACGCGGCCGGCGGTGAGGGACTCGGTGAACGACTGCTTGGTGTCCACCACGCCGGTAGAATGCGCGTAGCGGAGTTCGTCGGACAAAACGGCCGCGAGCCTCTCGCGGTCGGCTGCTTTCATCGCGGCAACGCGCTCGTCATCCGCGGCGGCAAGCCGGGTGGTGCGTGCATCCTCGGCGAAAGCCGCGGACGAAAAGAGCAGGCAAAGTGCAGCGAGGGAGAGGAGGAGTGAACGCATCGCTGGAAAATAGGGAAGCATCGGCGCGCGTGTCACGCCGTCTCGGAGGAATTTCCGGGAATGCCTCTCAACCGTTGGCAGTCCTCGCTTGGGAGGCCCGCGCTCAGCTCAGGCTGACCGCGCCGCCTTCGCAGAGGTCGGCTTTTCCGAAGGTCTGCAGGCCCGTGTGTCCCATCGCGTGGGCGACGGACATCCAGAAACGGTTGTGCGCGACTTTGTCGAGAAGGACGGAGCGGCCCATCTTGAAGCCGGGCGCGCCGCCGACGAGGACGAGCGGGATGTTGTCGAGCGTGTGCGAGTTGCCTTTGCCGAGTTCGTTCGTCCAGACGATGAGCGTGTGGTCGAGCATCGAGCCGTCGCCGGCGGGCTCGGGCGTTTCGGAGAGGCGCTTCGCGAGGTAGGCGAGCTCGCCTGCGAACCAACGGTTGATTTTGCGGAGCTTCTCGTAGGCGTCCTTGTTCGAGTCGGGCTCGTGCGAGAGCGAATGGTGGCCTTCCTCGACGCCGAGCCAGCGCATCTGCGCCTGGCCGACACTGCGCATGTATTGCAGCGTGGCGACGCGGGTCATGTCATTGCTGAGCGCGTTCACGAGCAGGTCGATCTGCATGCGCGAGAGCTGAGGCGTGTTGTCGTTCACGAGTTCAATGCCGGGATCGAGCGGCGGCATCTTGTGCGCGAGGTGCGCGTCGTGCGGCGTCTTCAGCTCCTGCTCGAGGCTGCGGACGAGCGTCATGTGCTGCTCAAGCAACTGCTTGTCGCGCGCGCTGAGTTTGCTGGAGACCTTCTTCAAGTCGGAGCCGACATCGTCGAGAATGCTCACGAGCGACTCCTTGTCCTTCATCTGGCCGTAAAGTTTCTCAAACATCCGATACGGATCATCAATCGGCGCGACGGGCTGGTTGCCGCCGAGGTAGCTCATGCGCGTCCAGGGATCCGCGCGGTTTGGCACCGCGACGCCGAACTCGACGCTGCCGAAACGAGTCTTCGTCTCCGGACGGCTCTGCAGGAATTTTTTGATCTCCTGGTCAATCGAGATGCTGCTCGCCCAGCCCGCAGGATTTCCACCGCCGCCCATGATGTTGCCCGGCAGCAGCTCGGAGCACGTGAGCAGGCAGCTCATGCCGCGCATGTGGTTGTCGCCGTCGCCGCGCACTTTGTTGAAGACGCCCTTCACCATCATTGTGCGGTCCTTGAACGGCGCGAGCGGCTCGAGGATGGATTTCAAATTCAGCTCGCCCGCTGCACCCGGCCAGAAGTCCTCCGGCAGCGTGCCATTCGGCGAGAACATGATGATGAGCCGCTGGCGGCGCTGCGGCAGCGGCGCGCCGGTGAGCGAGGGCAGGCCCGCAAGGAATGGCAGCGCGGCGGCGGAGACTCCGAGGTTGCGGAGGAATTGGCGGCGGTTGAGGTGCATCATGGTGAAAAGTGAATCGTGGGAGAGGTGCGGACGTTAGCAGGGTTTTGAATCAGGATTCTCGCGCAAAAATTCGGCACGAACAGTGGAAAGCTGGTCGCTAGAAATAAATGGAAGCAGTGGCGGGCTCGTCCGGAAGCTTTCGGCGAAGCGACACCACATGCGATAATCCAAGTCATCAGGCGGCACTTGATGTTCGCCAGTCCAACGACAATCGCCATCGTGTCCAGTAGCTCGCATGATAAGCGTGCCGTCAGCACCAAATGACGAAACACCCGGCCAGTAGAACGTGATGGACTCCTCTTTAGACATGGTCGCCATCGGCTTCGACGTTATTTCGCAGCGGGCGAATTTTCCGCGACTTTCTGCTGCGGCGGCGTGAGTGCGTGCATGGCGGCGACGGTCGCGATGTCGCCGAGGAGCTTCTGGATGTTGAAGCCGTTCTTTTCAAACTGCTCGCGCAGTTCGTCGAGCGCGTGCTCCCCGAAGGCGAGCGGGTTCTGCTTCACGACATTGAAGAAGAGCTGGCGCACGAATGCGCGGTGCGCGTTCGGGCTGCCCACACAGTAGTCGGCGATGTCCTTCGGGCCGGTGAGCTTCACGGTGTGGCCGTCCTCGGTGTCGAACTGCGCGAGTGTGTTCACTGGCTTGTGGTTGTCCTCGGTGCGCCAGCGGCCGACGGCATCGAAATTTTCGAGGCTGAAGCCGAATGGATTGATGGTCGTGTGGCACACGTTGCAGTTCGCCGTCTTCGTGAGCTGCTCCACTTTCTCGCGCATCGTGAGCGAGGGGTCGAACTTCTGGTTGTCGAACGACGCGGCGACCGACGGATTTTTCAGCGTGAGGCCGACGACGTTGCGGCTCAGGAAAACTCCGCGATGCACCGGCGACGTCTGCCGCGTGTAGCTGTGCAGCGTGAGCAGATACGGATGCGTGATGATGCCGTAGCGCTCTTTGCCGAAGCTCACGCGCTGGAAATCCGCGCCCTTCACGTCCTTGCCATAGTATTTTCCGAGGCGTTCATTCATCCACACGTAGTCGGCGGTGATGAGCTTGCGGTAGTCCGACGAGTCGCTCCACACGACCTCCTCGAGGAAGCGCCACAGCGACTCGCGCAGGTCGGGCATGATCGCCGCGTCGAAGCCGGGGAACACCTTCGGATCCTTCTGCGAATTCTCCGCGCGCTCGAGCTCCAGCCAGTGCTGGAAAAATCCGCGCAGCTTCGCCTTCGCGCGCGGGTCGGCGACCATGCGGCGCGCGGCGGATGCGATCTGATCCTTCGTGTGCAGCTTGCCCTCGGCCGCGGCACGCGCGAGCTGCTGGTCTGGAAGCGAATCCCAGAGCGTGAGCGCAAGTTCGGCCGCGGCGGCGAAGTCGTCCGTCTTCCCGTCGTTCGCCAGCTCGGGGTAGAGGAAGCGCGGCGACTTCATCGCGAGCAGCACCACGCGCTTCACCGCATTCTCCGGCGACTTCGCGTTTTCAAAATGGCGGTCCACGAAAAACTTCCGCTGCTCCTCGTCGAGCGTCCGGCGGAATGCGGCCTCCACGAAGCGCTTCGCAAAGTCCTTCAGCTTCGCCACGCGGTCCGGCGCGCCGGCTTTCGTCCACGCGACGCTGTCGAGGTTCGCGATGACATACGACATCACCTCAATCGCCCCCTGCGTCGTCGCCTGCTCCCATTCCTTCGAGATCGTCGTGCCGCGCTCGTAGCCGTCGCTGCGATCGTCGGCCGGGAAGCTCGTCGTCACGACCATTGTCGCCGCGCGGCCCTGCGGCTCGAGCATTTCCGAGGGAACCAGCTCCTGCCGGCCGTGCGGCGGCTTCCAGTGCAGCTCCACCGACGCGCTCTTGTCGTTGAACTTCAGATGCTCGAGCGAAATCGGATACGCCCGCCCGCCGAGCAGGAAGATGCTCTTCTTCTCCTCGCGCACCGTCGGCCCCGGCGTCACCCACGCGTCGATGAGCGGCTCGCGCGGATTGTTCACGAAAAGGCGCACGCCGTTCTCCGTCTTCACGATGAACTCATACATGCCTGTCTCCGGCGCAAAGATGGAGCCGTCCCAGCGCGTGTTGAAATCATCCGGCCGCAGCCGGTTCGTGTCCGGGCTGTTTGCACCCCAGTGGAATGAAATCACCGCGTCCGTCTGGTCGTAGCTCGTGCGCTCCTTCGCGTTGCGCTCCGCGCGCTCCTTGTCGCTGCGCGGTTTCAAAATCGGCCCGACATGCACCGGGAAGCGCCCCGAGTAGCGCCCTTTCAGCCCGTGGGTTTTTCCAAAGGGCCGGTCGAATCCGCCTTGAAAACGCCCGATCAAATCGGCGACGGAGTTCTGATACTGCTCCACCGTGAGCCGCGACAGATCCTCGCGCACCGGGCTGTTCCGGAGTTGCGCCGCCGGCGAGTAGAACGCATCGAAAATATACGCCGCCACGTCGTCCGCGTCCTTGCCGACGATCGTGCCCTCCTTGTCCTCCGGCATGGATTTCGCGATGTATTTTGACAGCGCCGGCACATTGCGTCGCCCCACGAGCGGCTCCTCATGTTTCCCAGCCACGCCCTCGCCCTTCTTGCCGTGGCAGCTCGCGCACTCCTTCTGATAAATGACCGCGCCGGGATGCTCCTTCACGGTCTCCGCGCGGACATCGCCATCTCCTGCAAACAGCAGCGTCGCTGCGAACACCGCCACCGATTGAGAAAGTGCCGCAATTTTCAAATCTGGTTTCATAAGGTCCACGCACGGCCAACCGCGCGCTTAAAATAAATATTAGGGCTAAACCACTCGGCTGCCGCGGAACGTCAAGGCCGGTTTCGCTGCGTCGCAATCGACGGCGAGATTCACCCAAAAAATAAGAACATCGCGTTCGAATCGGCGCGGACAGTTCATCGCGATTTGCCGCGCCCGCCGGGCGCCTTCTACTGTCGCATTCGCAGCCCTCATCGAGGAGTTGGCAGAGGCGAAATCACGCGGACCTTCGACGCATCACGATTCGCAGGGCGCGGGTCGTGCCAGCGTTCGCGCGGGGCGGGGGCTTTGGCGTCGAGCCAGGCGCCGAGGCGCTGGCGCAATGTGGTGAGCGTGCGATGGGCTTCGGGGCCGTAGAGCGAGTCGCCGGCGTCGGCTTCGGATTTCTTTTTCATCGCGGCGCGCAGGCCGGGCTCGGCGAGCACGGCGTTGCCGACGGCTTCGCGATCCTCGCTGGAGAGCGCGGCGAACATCGTGAGGTATTCGGTGAGCTGCTGTCCGGCGCGGAAGGATTTCAGGCGCAGGCTCGGCATCGGGCCTTCGGGTGTGGGGTAGAAAAGTGAGAGGTCGTCGGGCTTTGTCCATGCGTCTGCTTTGCCGATCGTCTGCCACGGCACGACACCGTCCGTGCCGAGCGCCCAGGTCTCCACGCACCACGCGGCGGGCATTACGTTCGGAGTGCCGATGCGGTTCGGCGAGCCATACATGTAAACGAGGTTGTCGAGGCGGCGCGCGCGGGCGATGATGCGGTCGCGGTAGGTGCGCAGCGCGCCGCTCACGATTTCCGCGCTCGTCACGCCGTCGAGGATGTCGCGCTGCCACTCGGGTCGCGAGATGTCCGCGCGGAATGCGAAGTGCGCGCCGCCTTTTCCAGCGCCCTCGCCGACGCCACGCCAGAACTCGGTGCCGAATCTTCTCAGCGCCCAGAAATCCTGCGTGTTCACCGGCTCGTCGAAAATCCAAGGCGCGCTGCACGCGTCCCAGCGGTTCCCGCGGTCGCGTTTGAAATACACTTTGTTGTTCAGGTAGAACTCGAACACCGGCTCGGTCCATCCCTTCTCCGCGAAGTGCCTCGCGAACTGCGCCGATGCCGCGCGGAACTCGCGCCAGTAGGCGTCGTCGTAGGCGCCCTCGATCCAGTAGCCACCGCGGAAATGCCGCTCGTGATCCATCGGCCAGTTTTCATTCAGCGGGAGATAGAACGCCTCAATCGGCACCGCGCCGCGCCGCGTGCCTGCGAATGCGGAGCCATCGAGCAGCGGGCCGAACTCCGCGTCCCACTCGCGCCAGTCCCACGAGCCGTCGGCGCGCACGAGCGGCGCGGCCTTCACCTTGCCGGTCCAGCCGTAGGGCAGCCAGTTCAGCGTCGTGCGGTGTTCGTGTGCGAGGCGGTAAAAGTCGCGCGCATGGCCAGGCAGGCCGTAGCAGTTCATCTGCGGGATGAATGAGAGGCGGTCGGGCAGAGTGAAATTCCACACGATCACGACGAGGGCGACGCGTTTGCCGCCGACGTTGAGCGTGACCTCATGCGGGCCGGTCTTCGCATCACGCGGAACGTAGATCTCGATGAAAGTGCCCGCGTCTTCCGACTCGGGCGCGCCTTTCGAGCCGAGCGGCACGAGCGGATCAAAGTGCCCGCCGACTTTGCGCATCGAGAAAAATGCGACGCTAAGTCTCGTGGCGTTTTCCACAGTGCTGCCTGCGGATGGCGCATCGAGCGAGAAGCCGATCGTTTCATTGCGCGCCGCGGAGAATTCCAGCGACGGAAGCGGCTCGCCGAATTCATCGCGGGCGCTGAAGGGTGACACCCTCGACGGTTGCGATGGAGCGGGCGCGGCGGGCGACGGCAAGGAGCAGGGGCGCCCCCGCCCCGTGGCTGGCGACACACCGGCCGAGGGCGGCCCGTCTCCTTGTTCGAACCACAGCGTGAAATACGGTGCGGTCTTCGGCTTGTCGTCGCGGCTCGACACATAGCGGTTCAGGAACTGGCGGTAGTCGATCGTGTTGCCGTTGCGCGTGTATTCGCTGCCCACGTCGTCCATCACGCAGAAGCCGTGGCTGCGCCCGTCGAGCCGGGCCTGCACCACCTCGGGTGCGACGGGGATGATCTGCCAGCTGTTCGCGTCGCGCGGCGTCGGATCGCCAAAGCCCCACACCGAGCCGCCGTTGCCGAGAATCGAGCCCGTGATGTCCGCATCGCGCCAGCGACGCTCGTCCGTGCGCGCCCATGCGAAGCAGCTCGCGCCCGGCACGCGCGAGTAGCCCGTGCCTTTTCCTTCCACCCATTCCTCCGCGACGCTCGACACCGTGATGCGCCCGAGCGACTCCGCGCCCTCGCCATGCACATGGAGCTGCGCGCGGACCACACGCTTCCCGCGCAGCGGCGCCGGATCGAAATCCACGAGGAAGAATTCCTGGATGCCTTTGAGCTTCAGCTTCGGTGATCCGCCATTGTTTCCCTCGCGCTCCTTCACGTAGGAGGAAATCCACAAGTCGCGCGACACCTCCACGCGCTGTTGCACGGGCGCAGCGTGCGCGACAATGCCGTATAGGATCAGGAAAAAATGCGGGGGGATTCTCATGGCGCGGAGTGGAGCCGCGCAGCCAACCACCCGCAATCCCGGAGCAATTCAAGATTTCAGCACACCATGCCTCGAGAACCACCCGCGGATTTGCCTGAAGACCTCCTCGCGCTTCGTCTGGTCAATCGGATGGCTCTCGTTCTCGAACACACGGCGTTCATTCGGCACTTCGTTGTGGTCGAGGATTTGCTTCAGCGACTCGGACTGCGCCGGGCGCACCGTGCTGTCGGCGCTGCCGTGGAGGATGAGAAATGGCGTGCGGATTTTTTCCGCCGTGGCGGCGGATGGTGCAGCGTAGCCGTCCTGGGGTGCGACACCGCTGCCAGTGATCGCGGCAGCCTTGATCAGTTCCGGCGCGGATGCCGTGAAACCGATGGTGACGAAGCCGCCCATGCTGTGCCCGTAAGCGGCGATGCGCTTGCCGTCCACGTCTGACATGCCGCGCAGAATTTCCACGCACGCCTTCGCGCGGCGGATGTTCTCCACGCTCGCGCCCGCGTCGCGCGGCGGCGGGCCTCCGCGCTGCGTGCCGGGCGGCACTGCGTGCGTGTAATTCGGCGCGATGCAGACGAGGCCCCACTTCACCATCTCGCGCGCCTTCTGCACCCCGAAGCTCTGCGCATTGCCGCCGTAGCCGTGGCTGATGAGCACGGCGGGGAACGGCCCCTCGCCATCCGGCTTCAGCAGGATGCCGTCCATCGCGAAGTCACCGTCACGGTAGGTCCAGCGCTCGCCGTCGAGGTGAAAGCCTTTCGCTGCTGCGCTCGGCTGCTCGGCAGCGCCGGACTTCGGTGACACTGCGCCGGATTTGGGCTCCGCCGCTGGCGGCCGGCGCGGATTCGCAGATTGCGCATTGGGCGGCTCGGGCCGGGCGCCCGGCGCGCGTGACAGAAACGCCTCGTGCTCCTCGCGCGTGATGAAGCCGTCGTGGTTCGCGTCAATGATCTCGAAAAGCTGCTTTGGCCCGCTGAATTCCTCTCGGCTCACCTTGCCATCCTTATCTTTGTCGTCGCGCCCTAGAACCGCCTCCCACGGAATCCCGCGGCGTTGCGTGCCTGGTGCGCCGGGTGCAGGTGCATTCGGGCGGGCGGGCATGTTCGCGCGCGGATCGCGCGCGAGCGTCGCGGGGTCGGCGGTGCTCTCGGTCCTGAGCGCTTCGACCTTCTTCGAGCCGCTCTTCAGCCGCTCGTCGAAGAACGCGGCGACCATGTCGTCAACGTTCTTCCCCGAGAAGCCCGGCCCGCCATGACCCGCGCCGTGGATGGTGTGGAAGTGCGCGCTCAAGCCGGATTTTTTCAGCGCGTCGAAAAGGAGCTGGCTCTGGTTGATCGGCACGGTCGGATCCTTGTCGCCATGCACGATGAGGAACGGCGGGTCGTCGCCACTCACGTAGGTGATCGGGTTCACGCGCGCAGCCTTGTCCCTGTTGTCAGCGACTTTTCCGCCGAGCAGACGCGACTCCGGCGAGTTCTCTGCCGCATGGCTCTCGTAGCCGGGAGTGGTGGTGAAGACGTTGAAATCCGTCGGCCCGTAGTAGTCGCACACTGCCTGCACGCGGCTCGACTGTTCGAGGTTCGCACCGACATCAAACGGCTTCACATCGCCGCTCGTGCCGGTGAACGCAACGAGGTGCCCGCCCGCCGAACTGCCCCACACGCCGAACTTCTGCGGGTCAATGTTGTGCTCCTTCGCGTGTGCGCGCAGCCAGCGGATCGCCGCCTTGCAGTCCTCGATCTGCGCGGGGAAAACCGCGTGCCCGCTGAGCCGGTAGCCGACGCTCGCCACGGCGTAGCCGCGCTCGATGAAGCCGCCGCGCAGCGGCGGGCAGCCGTCCTTGCTCCCCGCAGCCCAGCCGCCGCCGTGAATCCAGATGATGAGCGGCATCGGCGTGCTGGCTTTCTCCGGCACGTAGAGATCGAGCTTCTGCCGCTCATGGCCGTTCTCGACGTAGGCAACATCGCGCAGCGCCTTCACTCCATCCGGCACGCGCGACGGTGGCTGAGCGTGTGCGGACGCGAAGATGGCGAGCGACGCGAAAAGGAGCGTGGGGATTCTGTTCATGGGTTTCGGTGGTGTGCGGTGGAAGTGATCAAGCATTCGCGCTCGCGCGGCGCTTCAAGAGAGCGCCCCGCTCGTGGACACGAAGGTTTTCAAGCACGCGGCCGAGCAGACGCTGCAGTTCGGAGACTTCCGATGTGCTGAGCCCGCGCTGAAGGACCGCCATCGCGCTCCGATGACGCGCCCGGAGACGCGACTCCATCGCCCGGGCTTTTGCAGTCAGCCGCACGCGCTGGGCACGCCCGTCTTCCGGGCATTGCCAGCGCTCGATCCACTTCAGCCGCTCCATGCGGGCGATGAGCCCGGACAATGTTCCCTTCGGCATCCGGAGCCGCTCCGCGAGATCGCGCATGATGCACTCCCCGCTCTCGCACAGCGCAAAAAAGATGCTGCCCATTCCCACGGCGACATCGTCGCGCAGCCCCGACTTGAGCTTCAGCCGCCGGATAAGGGAGTGGAAACCGACCGAGACGCCCACGATGAGAAACGGCAAGTCGGTCAGGCGTGGGACGGGAGCGGCGCACATTGGTTCGATGTCGAACTAAAACTGCGCGGCCGCGGTGAAGTTGCGGATTTTCTTCATGGCTCGGGGCAGTGCGCTTGATTCCGCGCATCTGTTCCACTTTCCCTTCGACGCGATGCGCACCAAGATTTCCGCCGTCACATGGAGCAGCCCTCGATCTTCGTCTCCGCAAAAATGATCGCATCTGGCATGAAACCTCACTCTGAAAAATCCGAATTCTCCCTCGTGAATTCCGCGATTTTCCACTTGTCGCTCTCCGGGGACACGCATATCACCGCGCGCGTATGGCTACCAAATCCAAAAAATCCACCCGCAAACCGAACGCCGCATTCATGAAGCCCGTCACCCCGGACGCTACTCTGTCCGTGGTGGTCGGCAACAAGCCCCTCCCCCGAACCGAACTCACCAAGAAGCTGTGGGCCTACATCAAGAAGAACGGCCTCCAGGACAAAAAGGTGAAGACCCAGATCAATGCTGATGACGCGCTCAAGGCAGTCTTCGGCGGCAAGTCGAAGGTCTCCATGTTCGAGATGACGAAGCTCGTCTCGAAGCACGTCAAGGCCTAGCCTGACCGACGGTGGCCACGGAGGGGCGGATCAATTTCGTTGATCCGCTCCTCCGGTCAGCCACTTGGTTGGCAAGATGCAGCGCAGCGCGTCGGATGCTCGTCCAGCGTCCTGCCCGGCAACCGCACCGCCAACCGGGACGACCCCGTCCTTAAACCAAAGGCCCCCAGGCTTCGTTCCTTCCCTCGCGCTGGTTTCCCAGTGGCTTTGATCCGGTGAGTGTCTTCGCCGGAAACTCGTCATCGTGCTTCCATCAAATCGCGATGCCAATTCATGGCGGAACAGCGCATGGAATTGGGAGCATGTGATCCAGCCTCTTGGCACACGCGCCCGCGCCTTGGCGTCGTTCAGCCACGACACGCTTGCAAAATCTGGCATGCGCCTTAGGCGAATCGGAGCACCCCGCGGAAGGCTGAACCCCCAAATTTCGCGCTACGCCTCGCTATCGCTATTCGACGATCACGCCCGGCTTTGAATAGCCGATTTGCTGGCCGTTGCGTGTGATCTCCACCGCATCGGCCTCGCGCAGTTCAATGAAGTAGCGGCCCTTCGGGAGCCGCAGCGGCTGCGCTGAGGGATAGAGATAGTCCTCGAAGAGCGCCTGGCCTCCGGGGCCCGTGCGAATCACGACCCAAGTCTTGCGCTTGGGTTCGAGCACCGTCGTGCCTGAATCGTTCGCCAGAGCGCTTGCCTCCTCGTCCGTGACCAATGTGGGCGCAGGAGCGGGAGCGGGCATGGTGCCGCGGGAAATCACCCGCGGCTTCGGCGGACTGAGGTCGGCGAGCACGTCCGAATCCGACGCGGCGATTTTTGCGACGGGCGAAATCGGGCGGGCGCGCGGTATCCCGCCTTCGCCCGCACCGGGTGCCGCAGGAGCACCGGCCTCGGGCATCGAGATGATCGCGGGGCGGGGAGGCGGGACCTCGGAGGACGGCTGTGCCTGGGACTGCGGCGCAGGAATCGCAGGCACAGCCTTCGGAGGCTGCACGACTGGCTCCACCGCTGCGGGCGCTGCGGGCTGCGGGGGATTTTTCGCGGGAGCAGGCTGCCCGTCGCCGAGCCGGTTCAGGTTGTTCCAAACCACGAACACAATCAGCGCGATGACGATCGTGCCGCCGAGCACCAGCAGCGGCAGCCATGAGCCGGATGATTTCGGCGCGGGTGCCATGCTGTATTCCGGCTCTGCCTCCGGCTTCGTTTTCCGCGGCTCGGTGGCGCGGTTGGTGAGATACTGGTAGCCCTCGACCTTCATCTGCGTGGTCGTGTCGATCTGCGCGGCGATGCCCTTCAAATCCACGCCGAGGAAGCGCCCATACATCAGCAGGAAACTCTTCGCGTAGGCGGCGTTCGGAAACTTCGTCAAATCGCTGTTCTCGAGCGCCCGCAGGAATGTCGCGCGGATGCGCACCGCAGCGGCGGCCTGTTCGATGCTCAGGCCGCGGTCGCCGCGCGCCTTCTGCAGATGCTTTCCGAAATCGTGGTCCATGTCAGGCGTCCGGCTGGCGGAGGATCTCGCGGGGCTTTGCACCATCGCCCGGGCCGACGTAGCCGCGGTCCTCGAGAATATCGAGGATGCGCGCCGCGCGCGTGTAGCCGAGGCGCAGGCGGCGCTGGAACAGCGACGTGCTTGCCTTTCCCTCCTGCTGGATCACCTCGAGGCACTGGCGAACGAGCTCCTCGTCCTCGTCGCTCACTTCCTCGTCATCATCGCCGCTGCCGACGGACTCGAGCTTCTGGTGAATCTCGCTTTCAAAGCACTGATCACCCTGCTTGCTGACGAAATCCACGATGCGGTGCACCTCCTCGTCGGTGACGAGCACGCCCTGCGCGCGCACGAGCTTCGACGTGCCCGGAGGGCGGTAAAGCAAGTCGCCCATCCCGAGCAGCCGCTCGGCGCCGTTCTCGTCGAGGATGACGCGCGAATCCAGCGGGCTCGCGACTTGGAATGCGATGCGGCACGGCACGTTCGCCTTGATGACGCCGGTGATGACATCCGCGCGCGGTGTCTGCGTCGCGATCAGCATGTGGATGCCCGCTGCACGCGCCTTCTGCGTGATGCGCGCGATGAGCAGCTCCACATCCGCCGGCGCGGTCTGCATGAGGTCGGCCAGCTCGTCCACGATGATGACGATGTAGGGCATCTTCTCCGGCACCACGATGCCGTCGTCGCGCGGGACGCTGATGCCGAGTTCCGCCTGCTCCACGCGGTTGAGTTCCTCCCCGGCCGTCTCGCGCTCGCTGTCGGGCCGGCCGTATTGCTCGGAATCACCGTTGAGCACCGGCTCCTCGCCGAAAGCTTTCCCGAGAACGTCCGAACTGCTCGCGGCGGCGGGCTCGGCACTGGGATCAATCACGACCGGCGGCTGCGCGGGCGCGCGGGATTTCGCGTTTGCCTCGGCCTTCACCGCCGCTGCTTCATCGAGCTCACGCTGCGACTTCGGCTTCGGGCGCGTGTTGAAGCTCGCCATGTTGCGCACGCCGCATTTCGCGAAGATCGCGTAGCGCTTCTCCATCTCGTTCACCGCCCACTTCAGCGCGAGCAGCACCTTCTTCGGATCCGTGACGACCGGGACTACGAGGTGGGGCAGCGTGTTATACATCTGCATCTCGACGACCTTCGGGTCGATCATGATGAGCCGCAGATCCTCCGGCGAAAACCGGTAGAGGATGCTGGCGATGATCGAATTGATGCACACGCTCTTGCCCGAGCCCGTCGTGCCGGCGACGAGGCCGTGCGGCATCGCGGCGAGGTCGGCGATGATGGCCTTGCCGTAAACGTCCTTGCCGAGCGCCAGCGGGATTTTTGCCTTCGAAGAGTGGAAGTCCTCGCATTCGAGCAGTTCCCGGAGCGTCACCATCTGCTTGCGCGAATTCGCGATCTCGATGCCAACGGTGTCCTTGCCGGGGATGGGCGCGAGGATGTTGATGCGCTCGGCACGTGTCGCCCGAGCAAGGTCGCGCTCGTAGGTCGCGACTTTGTCCACGCGAACGCCGCGCGCGGGATACACCTCGTAGCGCGTGATGGTCGGACCCTTGGTGATGTCGCCCGCGGTGACTTCGATGCCGAACTCAGAGAGGGTCTGGATGATCTGGTTCTGCACCGCGCGGAGTTCATCCGGGCTGGTTGCCTGGTGGCTGGAGTGATCGGCGGACTCGAGCAGCTCGACGGAGGGAAGCTCGTAATTCTCGCTCGAGATGGTCTGCAGGAGCTGGACCTTCTCCTTCTTCTTCTCCTTCTTCACCGGTGGCGGCGGCGCAGTGGCGTCGAAAATCTTCGGCGCCGGCCGCTGAACCTCCAGCTCGGACGCGGCCTCCCTTTTTTCGTCGGCTGGCAGCAGCTCCGGCTGCTCCAGCCTCACCACCGCGGCGGAATCCTCCTCGGAACGGCGGGCGATGTCGCGCTCGTTGCGCCTGCGCTCCCGCTCGATCTTCTTCTGTTCCAACAGGAGCCGCTGCTCCTCGCCGGCCCTTTCCAAGTAGCGCTTCCTCCGAGCATCAAGCCACATGCGTGGCATCGCGATGAGCTGCCGTGCGACCGCCATCGGACGCAGCCCGGTCATGAGGATGAGACAGACGATGTAGATCAGCAGCAGCACGAGGACCGCCGCCGGACCGAAAATGGCGCTGAAGATTTTACCTCCGAGAAACTCACCGATGAAGCCGCCCTCGCTGCCAAGGTTCAGCTTCGCCCTGTCAATGAGCGACCAGCCGAGGACGTGGATGAGGCACGCGCCGCTCGCGACAAATCCCGCGGTCCACAGCGGCCGCATCGCGAAGCCGATTTGCCGGCCGATGCAGGCCACCGCGCCGTATCCGATGAGCGCGGCTGCCAGGAGATAGCTCGCGGCGCCGAGCAGCGCATAGCTGAGGAATGCCATGATCGCGCCGAGGGAGCCGACGTAGTTGCGCATCACGTGGGCGGACTTTTCCCCGTGCGAGCCGGGAAACCAGACCGGCACGTCCCCCGGCGAATATGAAACGAGGGCAAGCAGCAGCAGAACGCCGACGACGAGCAGCGTGAGGCCGATGACTTCTTGGAGAGTGCTGTTGGATGTATCGCGGCGGGTCTGCGCCATGCGCCGGGACACTAGCCTCTCCGAAGCGCGTTTCAATGCGCCACATTCAGCTGCAGCCATGCAGGTGAGGCAGCGGCGCGAAGGTCGTGGGAACCTCCCGCCACTACGAGCGCTTGCCGAGCACCTTGAGGGTCTGCGAATTCCTCTCCATCTCCTCCAGCTTCTGCAGCGTGGCAGACTGCTGCTCGAGGAGCTTGATGTTTCCGTCGCGGATCGCCCGGAGCATCTGCAGCGGCGGCCCATTCGGAATGGCGGCAACCGGCGCCGGAGCGGGCGCATTCACTGGAGCGGCATCCTGCGAGCAGAGGTTCGTGCGGAAGCCCGCGACACAAAATGCGACGGCGAGGCAAAACAGCGGCAGTTTCATTTGGTCTTCCCCCCTCCACGCGAGACATAGATGCGCGCGACACGGAGGTGCTCCTCGATGGCGGCGATTTTCTGGTCAATAGCCTGTTGGTTGTTCGCGATTTTCGTGTGCTGGGCGGCAATCTCCGTCACGAGCTGGGCGATGGCCTGTTCATCACCGGCAATCTGTCCGGAGGTCGGCGGCGGGGAGAGCAGCGCGCCTGCGATGGCCGCGCATGCGGTTCCCCAGAGGAGAATGTGTTTGGGCTTTTTCATGACAGCCACTCAAAAGCCGGAATGGTGCCCGACGGCGAGGCCAACGAAAATTTAAGAAAATGCCGCTGGCATCCGCCTTGCTTTGCTCTTTTTTGAGAATCGCAAGGACAACCAACTCTCAACCATTCATGGCCGGACTTTCACAGCACCAGACTCTCAGCCAGCAGCAGGTCCTCGCGCCCCAGCTCCAGCAGAGCCTTCAGATTCTCCAGGCACCGATGCTTGAGCTCCGCACGCTCATCCAGCAGGAGCTCGACGGCAATCCGACGCTGGAGATGGAGGACAATGAGCCGAAAATCGAGGACAAGCAGCGCGAGGCGGAGGAGTTCGACGCGGAATTCGACCGCCTCTCGAAGCTCGACGACGAGTGGCGCGACTACATGGCCCAGAGCACGAACTACGTGCGCCGCTCGAGCGAGGATGACGAGCGCCGGCAGTTCTTCTTCGACTCGCTGACAAAGAACGAGACGCTCCAAGAGCATCTCGCTGAGCAGCTCCGCAGCTCGGATCTTCCAAAGGAGGACGTCCAGCTCGGCGAGCTGCTCATCGGCAACACGAACGACATCGGCTTTCTCACGACGACCCCGGAGGAGATTGCATCAAACACTGGCCTCGACGTGGAAGATCTCCAGCGTGTCCTGGAGGTTCTCCAGACCTTCCATCCTGTCGGCGTCTGTGCGCGCGACCTCCGCGAGTGCCTGCTCGTTCAGCTCAAGCGCATCGGAAAGGAAGGCAGCATCGAATGGCGCATCGTCTCAAACCACCTTGAGGATCTCGGTAAGAAGCGCTTCCCGGAAATCGCGCGCCGCTGTGGCACAACCGTCGAATGCATCCAGCGCGCCGCGACTTTCATCTCCACGCTCGACCCGAAGCCCGGCCAGATTTTTTCGCCCGACCCAAACAACTACGTGCTCCCCGACGTGACGGTGGAGAAGATCAGCGGCGAGTGGCAGATCCTGCTGAACGGCGACCAGATTCCGCACCTGCGCATCAGCAACACTTACAAGGATCTGATGGCGCAAACCGGGAGCAAGGAGGACGTGCGAGACTATATCCGCGACAAAATCCGCAACGGAAAATTCCTCATCAAGAGCATCCACCAGCGCCAGCAGACCATATCGAACATCGCGCACGAGATTGTGAAGCGTCAGACCGAGTTTCTCGAACGTGGCCCCGCCGGACTGAAGCCGATGACGATGGTGCAAATCGCGGACGTCGTCGGCGTTCACGAAACGACTGTGAGCCGCGCAATCTCCGGCAAATACATGTCCACGCCGCACGGCGTCTTCGAGATGAAGTATTTCTTCACGCCCGGCTACCAGACGGCCGACGGCGAGGCGATGAGCAACACGAGCGTGAAAGGCGTCATCGCCGAACTCGTGAAAAATGAGGACGGCAAGAATCCGCTGAGCGACAAGGAAATCGTGGATCTGCTCAAGAAGAAGGGCATCCCGATCGCGCGCCGCACCGTCGCCAAATACCGCAACGAGCTGAACATCCTTCCGAGCAACATGCGGAAGACGTTCTGAGCGCAGCCGATCTCCTCCGCATCCGCGAAGCGAAGGCAGCTACTTTTTCTTCCGCTCGACGACGAGCTTCGCCCACTCGGGCGACTCCGTGATTTCCAATTTTCCCCCTGGCGCGCGCTGGATGCGAATTGCCGCGTGCCATTCCTCCGCGAGTTTCAGCGCCTCCTTCGGGCCGATGACACTGCAAGCTGTCGAGATTCCCGCGGTGAAGCCGTCCTTTGCGACCACACTCACGAGCGCGTGATCCGTGAGCGGCTGGCCGGTGCGTGGATCGAGAATGTGTGAGAGCCGCTTCCCGTTTGCATCGAGCCGCTGCGTGCGGTCGCCGCTCGTGGCGATGGCGGCGTTGGCGATTTCGATCACGACGGGCGGCGGCGCTGGCACCGCATCGTCGAGGTCAAGTCCGACGACTTCGATGCGCCAGCCCTCACGTCCCGGAGGCGGTTCGCCCGCGGAGATGTCGCCGCTTCCCGCGACCATCGCGCGTGGGCAGCCTTTCGCGCGCACGACTTTCAGCGCCTCGTCGGCTGCGTAGCCCTTGCCGATTGAGCCGACGTCGAGCCGCATGTCCGACGCAAGCAGCTCGACGGTGTGCGCCTTTTCATCGAGCCGCATTTTTTTCCAGCCGACGCGCGCCGTCATCGCGGCGATGCGCTCGGGCGAGGGCAGCTCGTGTTTGCGCCGCGCGTTGCGCCACAGGCTCGTGAGCGGGCCGCACGTCACGTCGAACGCACCGTCCGTCCGCGCCGCAAGCAACTGCGCGCGCGACAGCACCGCCCACAGATCGTCACTGACCCTCACCGCGCGCCCGGAGCCCGACGTGTGCGAGAGCTTCACAAGCTCCGTGTCATCCTCGTAGTCGCTGAAAATCCGGTTCAGCGCCTCGACACGCGCAAACCCAGCCTCCGCCGCATCTTTCGCCTTCGCCTCGCTTTCCGCGAACAGCGTGATCCGAAACGGCACCCCCATCTCGGCTTTTTCGAGCACGAATTTTTGCAACGGCTCGTCCGCGCCCGTGTCACACAGACATGCGAGGAGCGCCGTGGCTCCGAGTGAAAGAAACGTCCTTCGTGAATTCACAGCAGCGACATCTGCGGCGGCATTTCGTCCAGCGCCTTCTGCGCCGCCCTCTTGCCGCGCGGCTTTCCGTGTTTCGGCGGCGCGGGGGCTTCGGCGAGGGCGGGCTTGCCGTCGGCATTCAACTCGTGGTGCTCGAGGTTGCTCAGGATTTCCTTCGCGCGGGCGACGACTTTTTGCGGGAGGCCGGCGAGGCGGGCGACCTGGATGCCGTAGCTCTTGTCGGCGCCGCCCTTGATGATTTTCCGCAGGAAGATGATCTGATCGTTCCACTCACGGACGGCGACGTTGAAGTTCTTCACGCCGCCGCGCGTGAGTTCCAGCTCCGTCAGCTCGTGGTAGTGCGTGGCGAAGAGCGTGCGGCATTTCACGGCATCGTGCAGATACTCGGCGACGCTCCACGCGATGCTCAGGCCGTCGAACGTCGAGGTGCCGCGGCCGATTTCGTCGAGGATCACGAGTGAGCGCGCGGTGGCGTTATTGCAGATGTTCGCAGTCTCGTTCATCTCGACCATGAACGTGCTCTGCCCGCGTGAGAGGTCGTCGCTCGCGCCGACGCGCGTGAAGATGCGGTCGGCGAGCCCGATCTCCGCGCTCTTCGCGGGCACCCACGAGCCGATTTGCGCCATGAGCACGAGTAGCGCGACCTGCCGGATATAGGTGCTTTTGCCCGCCATGTTCGGGCCGGTCAAAATGAGGAGCCGGTTTGCGGTGTCGTCGAGCGCGACGTCGTTCGGCACGAATTTCTCCTCGATGAGCGCTTGGTCGAGCACGGGATGGCGGCCGTCTTCAACGCGGATCCGCAGGTCGTCGCCGAGCGCGGGTTTGCAGTAGCCAAAAAGGCGCGCAGTCTCCGCGAGCGCGCACAGCACGTCGAGCGTGGCAACGGCGGCGGCGGTCTGCTGGAGCGGCGCGAGTTCGCGCATCACCTCGTCGCGGAGCTGGATGAACAGCTCGTATTCGAGCGCCTTGCCGCGCTCGTCTGCGCCGAGGATCTTGCTTTCGACCTCCTTCAGCTCGGGCGTGATGTAGCGCTCGCCGTTCGCGATGGTTTGTTTGCGATGCCAAGTCGGCGGCACGGCGCCGAGGTTCGATTTCGTGACCTCGATGAAGTAGCCGAACACCGACGTGTAGCGGATTTTCAGCGACTTGATTCCCGTCTCGTCGATCACGCGCTGCTGGAGCTGCGCGATCCAGTCCTTGCCCGTGCGCGACGCGCTGCGCAGCTCGTCGAGCGGCGCATGCCAGCCGTCGCGGAAGATGCCGCCTTCCTTCGTGAGCGCGGGCGGTTCGTCCACGATGGCCTTCGTGAGCAGCTCGACGATGTGCGGGAGTTCGTGGAGCTGGGTGAGCAGGATCGCGGCGAGCGATTTGTGAGTGGTGACTGGTGGCTGGTGACTGGCCTCTCCACTGCTGCCGTCGGCATTACCGAAAAGCGGCGCGTCGTTCTTCTTCACCAGCGCATCGAGATCAGCGCGGAGCTGCGGGACTTGCTCGAGCGAAGTGCGCAGCACCATGAGGTCGCGCGCGTTGCCGCCGGTCTGCGTTAGGCGGCCGATGGTGCGCTCGAGATCGCGGATGCCTTTCAGCGTCTCGCGGATGTTGCCGAGGATGAACGGCTCCGCGAGCAGGTCGCCGATGAGGCTCTGCCGCTCGCGCAGCACGGCGAGATCGCACAGCGGATGCAAAATCCAATCGCGCAGTTTCCGCGCGCCCATCGGCGTGTGCGTGCGGTCGAGGCTGCCGAGCAGCGAAGTGTCGCGCCCGCCGCCGCGGCTCTGCGTGAGTTCGAGGTTCACCTGCGTCGCGGCGTCCACGATCATGAACTGCGAGTTCCGATACACCGTGAGCCGCGCGATGTGGCTCAGCGAGCGACGCAGCTCCTTGAGGTATTGCAGGATCGCGCCCGCCGCGCTCTGCGCCGCGTGCATTTCGGCACAGCCGAAGCCATCGAGCGACTGCACGCGGAAATGCTCGCGCAGCGCATAGTAGGCCTGGTCGGGCAGAAAAGTGTAACCCTCGCGCGGCTGGATGCGCCCGGCGTCGCGGTAGCGCGAGGCGTTCTCCTCGGCCACGAGCACCTCGGCGGGCTGCACGCGCGCGAGCTCGTCGGCCAGTTCCTTGTCGTCGGCCAGCTCGGTGAGGCGGAAGTCGCCCGTCGTGAGATCGAGGAACGCAAAGCCGTGCCCGCCATTTTTCCCAGGATGAATCGCCGCGAGGAAGTTGTTCCGCTTCGCATCGAGCATCTGCAAATCCGCGACCGTGCCCGGCGACACGATGTGCGTGACTTCGCGCTGCACGATCTGCCCCGGCTTCGGCTCGCTGATTTGATCGCAGATCGCCACGCGCTTGCCCGCCTTGATGAGCCGCCGGATGTAGCCCTCGTGCGCGTGGTGCGGGATGCCGCACATCGGCGTGCCGTTCCGCTGCGTGAGCGCGACGTTGAGGATGCGCGCGCCCTCCTTCGCATCGTCGAAGAACATCTCGTAAAAGTCCCCGAGCCGGTAGAGCAGCAGCGTGTCCGCCGGCAGGGAGCGGCGGATGCCGTAATACTGCTGCATCATCGGTGTGAGCGTCTCTGCCATTGCGCGCGAGTGTGCGTCCGGCGGCGTCCTGTGCAAGCCGCGGCCTCAGGGCCGCGAAACATTCTGCGCGGCCGGCGCATTCCCATCCGCGCAGCGGAAAGGTCTTGCGCACGCGGATTCGAGGTGCAGTGCGAGCAAATCGCGGAACCTCCCCCCAGCCTGAGTGCCCACGACCGGCTTCCGCAGTTCGCGGACAAACTGCCTGCAGGCGTCGTTCAGCCCGCCGTTCCAGCTCGCGGTGGATGCCCCGGCGCGATCCAGCGCCTCCTTCAGGCCCACCGCGTCGAGGCGGGCGGCATCCCGCCGCGCATGCGTGCGGCTCGCAAGGCAGCAGAGCAGGCTCATCGCGCGGTCCATCAGGATGTAGGGAAAATTCTCCCCGCGCAGCGGCCCCACGGTGACTTCAGTCCCCGTCGCAAAAATCCGCGCGAAGGCATTCCGGGCCGCCTTCCGGAGCCAGCTCCCCTGCTCCGGCCCGCCCGCCGCAACGCTCACATCCGGCTGCGCGACCTTTTTCCCGAGCCATGCAGCGGCCACTCCGCCGGTGGCTGCACCCACGACGCCGCCAATCGTCGCGCCGATCGTCGTCGGCACGCCGGATGGCACCGCGAGCTCACCGTGCGCGCCAATCGCGGCGCCGCCCTTCGCACCGAGCGCGCCGCCACCGGTCGCGCCAAGTCCGGCGAGCGCCCACCATGGCAGGCCGAACACGCTCCACGTTTCATCGCTGAAAAGGTCATCGCCGAAGAATGCCGCCGCCCCCTCGGGAGCGTCCACGCGAGTGTGCCGGAAAAGCGCGATCAACTTGCGATGCGCGTCGTTTTCGAAGCTGACGAGGTCGCCGCTGAACTGCCGTTTCAGCCGCTCGATCACCGCGTCCTTCCCAGCGAGCGCTTCGGGGGCGAGGAAGGCTCGGACGGTGTGGGTGAGGGACTGCGCGACCAGATCCACCATCGCCTGCGCCGCATCGCGCAGCCGCGCTTTCCACTCGTCCTCGATCGCCGCGGCGGCTTCCTGCAACGGGTGCCTCCACTGGTCGGCCACGGCGGCCATCGCACGCAGCAGCCCGGCCCGATCATGCGCGCCCGCACGGTGCGCGTTGAACTCATGCACCGCGCCGAAATGCTGGCCCAACCGCGCGCGCCACTCCGCATCGTGGGTCGCGACCGCAGTTGGATTCAGCACCGCGAGACGCGGGCGCCCGGTCAGCCGCAGCAGCTCCATCTCCGCCTCGTGCAGCCGCCCAAAGGAGCGCGACGTGTCAACGACGTAGAGAACGGCCGCGCCGCCGAGCAGGGGCCGGAGCAGCTCACGCTCGGCGGCAAACTGCCCGTCCCGCCCGTGCCGGCTCGCGAAGTCACGAAGCACCGCCAGCGGATCCGGCGCTCCACGGATTTCGGTTTCGATTTCTGCCAGCATCCCCCGGGGATCCTGAAAGCCCGGCGTGTCCCAGAGCTTGAACAAGCCGAGCCGGGACTCGAACGACTGGCATTCCCGCGTCATTCCCGGGTCGGGTCCAATCCACACTCGATCATCCTCCACGAGCGTCGCGGCGACGCTGGACTTGCCGTGATTCACCGCTCCGACGATGGCAAATGCGGGCGTGCTCATGCCGGTGGCCAGCTTGCCAGATGAATGTCGAGCCGCACGGCGTCCGCCCACCGCTGCCAGAGCGGCAGGCGCTCCGGCGCGCCGAGCAGCAGCACGGCGCACTCGCGTCCCGCGCACGCGGATGCGATCTCAGCGAGAGTCTTCCGGATGCCCTCGATCGGATCGGTCGCCGCCGGAACCAGCACCGCAGCCGGGTGGTGCGAGACGCGAACTGCATCGAGCACCGCAGCGTTCGCGGCGGCACAGTCAATTTCCACGCGCTCCATCCCGGCAACCGCTCCGCCGAGCGACTCCGCAATCACCGCACGCACGTGCGCATCCGACAGGGCGACGCCCTCCGAGAGGAGGACGAGCCAGTTCTCCGCTGAACGTGCGTGCGCGGGGTGCATGCGGGCCGCGGGCAGCTCACCGGAGGGCGGCTGCTCGCCAGCCACCATGAGCGGCTCGGCGAGGCGGCTGTGCAGCGCATTGGCATCACTGTGCCTGTGCTCCTCGAGGCACGCGGCGAACTGATTCAGCGCGACGCGGCCTTTCCATCCGAGCAGCGCGATCAAAAGGCCCCGCAGCGCGACGCTGTATGTCACGATGCAGCCGATGAGAAATGGCCACCATGCCTGCGTCGCCGCAGGATCGAGCGCAATCATTCCGCCCGAGTGAGTGAACTGCGAGCTGCGCAGTTCGCCGAGCGATGGAACCCCGGACGGAAAAGCCCAAGTCCACGGTGCGGCGACAAACCGCGCGGCGGCATGCCATGCCTCGGGCGACCAGCCGACGGTGCTTTCCCAGCCGAAGGCGATGTCGGTGAACACCAGCCGCACCCAGAGCGCCAGCAGCGCGCCGATTCCGAACGCGCAGGCAAACCGCTGCGTCAGCCCGAGCAGCGGCCACTTTGCCAGAGGAAGGACGCGCCGCCCGTGCTTCTCGATCATGCCGCTCCACGCCTCCCATCCCTGCCGCCCTTGGCCGCGCAGGCGGAGCAGCCGGCTGAAAATCATGCGGCCAACCGCCCCCAGCCCACTGTGCTCCTGCACGGCGAGGGCGAGAAAGACCGCAAGCACTGACAGGATGAGCGGAAACACAACCAGCCAGAACAGAAACCAAAACACATTCACCGGCTCGCGGCCGAGGTAATGGAGGTAACCTCCCGCGGCGGCTCCACCGAGCACAGCGCCGACGATCCACATCAGCACCCGCGCACTGCGGAAAGTGCGGTCCACTTCCGCTCCCACGAGCGCGGGCGATTTTTCCCGTCGCCACCGGATCCATTCGAGGAAAAGCCGGCGCCGCGGGATGTCGGCGAGGGCGTCGCAGCCCAGCTTCGCGCGGATCTGGCCGGCCTCACCACGAATGTCGTCCTTGCTCCTCGATTTCGCGATTTCCGCCTCGCACTCAAAGTCGAGCGCGTCGCCCAGCGACCAGCGCGCGCCGCCCGCAGCATCGGTCGCCCTGATGCGCGCGTTCATTCGCTCAATGCGCGGTTCCGTTCCCATTCGTTTCGCCTGCGGAACCGTGGACACATTGCGGAAAACACCCGGACATCGCGCACCTTCAGGGCAGAGAAAAGTAATCCGCGCCCTGATAGCGGCCGTCGGCGAGCTTGGCGATCTGCATGAGCACGTCATTGG
Source organism: Chthoniobacteraceae bacterium (assembly GCA_044221185.1). Lineage (GTDB taxonomy): Bacteria > Verrucomicrobiota > Verrucomicrobiia > Chthoniobacterales > Chthoniobacteraceae > SXWH01. The sequence continues at coordinate 172,164 of JBGAPP010000001.1, forward strand.
CGAGCGTGCTGGCGCCGAAGCGGAAAAGGTCGGGCGTCATCCAGTCGTCGCCGAGCGTCTCGGCGAGCATGACGAGGTAGGCGAGCGCTTCCTTCGCAGTGCGGATGCCGCCTGCGGGCTTCATGCCGATGCGGCGGCCGGTCTCGAAGAAGAAGTCGCGGATGGCCTCGAGCATCACGAGCGTGACGGGCATCGTCGCGGCGGGCTGCACCTTGCCGGTGCTCGTCTTGATGAAGTCCGCGCCGGAGCGCATCGCGATGTCGCTGGCGAGGCGGACGTTGTCGTAGGTCTGGAGTTCGCCGGTTTCGAAAATCACCTTCAGGTGCGCCGGGCCGCACGCCTCCTTCGTCGCGGCGATCTCGTCGGCGACCTTTGCGTGGTCGCCGGCGAGGAAAGCGCCGCGGTCGATGACCATGTCTATTTCATCCGCGCCGAACTCCACGGCCATGCGCGTGTCGAGCAGCTTCACCTTCATCGGCATCGCGCCGCTGGGGAAGGCAGTCGTGACGGCCGCGACTTTCACGCCGCTGTCGCCGAGGAACGTCTTCGCGGCGCGCACGAGGTTCGGATAGACGCACACCGCAGCGCAGCTCGGAACGCCGAGGCGCGGTTCCGCGGGCTGGATCGCCTTGCGGCAAAGGTAGGCGACCTTGCCCGGCGTGTCCTTTCCCTCGAGCGTGGTGAGGTCCATCATCGAGATGGCGAGCTTCAGCCCGGCGAGCTTCGCGTCGTTCTTGATGCTGCGTTTGCCGAACGCGGCGGCACGCTCCTCGACCATGACCTGGTCGATCGTCGCGGTGGATTTGAGCCGGAGGGATGCGGGCATTTTCAGTGGAGGCGGACGAAGTCGCGGAGGAACTGGAACCAGATGAAGAGCAGCCCGCGCCATGTGTAGCGGATCGCACCGTCGGCGCTCTTCTTGAGGATGCCCGTGGTGAGATTGTGGGCGATCTGCGAGGTCTGCTCCTCGTGCAACTGGTCGGCGAGCTTCGCGGGGTCGGTGGTGGCCAGCGTCTCAGTGAGAACGTTGTTGCGCATGAGAAAATCCCGGTGGCTGTCGAGGAGCTGGCCGAAGGACTTGTCGCCGTTGTCGCGGTTGATACGCCATTCTGGGGCGAGCCTGAGATTCAGCGCGAACGGGTAATTCCACGTGGTCCAGATCGCGCCGTCGGCGGCACGGGAGACCACGCGCAGGTAGTAGAAAGCGAAGTTGTCCTGCTCGACGAGGCAGATGACCGCCTGCATGCGCTCGTCAGACTTTTGAAAGACACGGAAAAACTGGCGCGCCTCGTCCCAGTCGCGGCCGAGATCCTCGGCGTGCGCAAAGCCCTCCTCCTCGATCTCCTCCGTGAGATCGTCGAGCGCGGGGAACATCTCGCGGTTCGGCGGCGCCTTGTGGCGCAGTGTGGCGTTCACCGGCATCGCGATTTTCCGAACGCGCGTGATGAGTTCATACCACGGCCACACGAGCCAGAAGCTCATGAACACCGCGCCCATGACGAGCGAGCCCGTGAGCAGCCAGCCGGCGAGGAACGAAGTGGCGAGGTATCCGAGCAGGCCGATCTTTGAAAGCACGGCGCTGCCGGTCGTCCGCAGCGCCACGCTGAGCACAAAGACCCCGAGCACCAGAAGCAGATCGCCCATGCTCATGGCTTCAGCCCGTGGCGGGCGACAAATGCCTCAAGTTCCTCCGGACCAAAATCCGGCAGCACCGCACCTTCGCGCGTGACGAGCGTGGGCGTCTTCGACTGGCCGGAAAGCCGGATCATTTCGTCGTAGTCCGTGCGGTCCGCCTCGACATCGATCAGCTCGTAGCCGAAGCCGCGCGAATCAAGCCATTCGCGTGCAGCGATGCACCACGGGCACCAGACTTTCACGTAGAGCTTCATTTCTTCGACGCCGCCTCGGCGGCCGCCTTCCAGCGCGCGGAAAATCCGTTGATGTAGGTCTGAAGCGTCTGCCGGTAGCGGGCGACCGCGGCTGGCGTCTCCTTTTCACTCACCACGACTGCATGGTTGCCAGCGACGACGAAATTCGTGCCCGCGAGGCGGAGGATGAGCTTCGTGTGCGACTCCTTGTAGGCCACGACGGGGAAGCAGTCGCCCTTGTCCATCTGCCACGTCGAGCCGTCGGTCAGCTCCACCGTGAGATCCTGCAGCAGCCGCGCGTAAAGCTCCACGCGATCGCCCGCGCGCGAGGGCACGGTGCAAATGGCAAGCAGCACGATGGCCAGAAGGTGTCTCATGGGCGCAGTCTGTCCCGCTGTCTTTGGAAAATCAATGGCTCAGCCGCGGCTGGCAAAGCTGCCCGGTTTCTGGGATGAAGCACGCATGTCCGCGCCGAGCATCCCGAAGAACGTCACCATCGTCGAACACGCCCTCGCCCGCGTGAAGCTCGCGCGGCTCCGCGACGAGCGCACGCCGCCGCGCGAATTCCGCCGCAATGCGCAGGAACTCGCGGTGCTGCTCGCCTTTGCCGCGACGCGCGACCTCGAGACGGCGGTGGAGAAAGTGCGCACGCCGCTCGCGGAGACCGACGGAGCGAAGCTCGCGCGGCCCGTCGTCGTCGTGCCGATCCTGCGCGCCGGCTTGGGAATGTCGGAGGCGATCCTCCCCTTCCTCGGCGACGCCGCGGTCGGCCACATCGGCATGAAGCGCGACGAGACCACGCACCTGCCCGCGTCGTATTACTTCAATGCGCCCGCCCAGCTCGCGGAGGCGGACGTGCTCGTGGTGGATCCGATGCTCGCGACGGGCCACAGCGCCGGAGACGCCATCGCGAAGCTCAAGTCCGCGGGCGCGCGGCGCATCCGCTTCGTCTGCTTCCTCGCCGCACCGGAGGGCATCACGCACCTCGCGTCCCAACACCCGGATGTCGCCATCTTCACCAGCGCGCTCGACGAGCGGCTGAACGAGAAGGCCTACATCGTCCCCGGCCTCGGCGACGCAGGCGACCGCTATTTCGGCACCTTGCCCGCCTGACGCTTTGGCGCGGCGACGCGGCGCGTGGAGAAATGCGCGCGGAGCCCCTCCACAATCGCATCCGCATACTCGCGGAAAATGCTGCGGCGCATCCTCCCCGCCACCTCGCGCTCGCCGTCGTAATCGCCGGCCTGGATGCGCGCATAGGTCTCCGCGTTGTTCATGCACCACGGCTCCAGATAGACGACGGGGCAGCCGTAGATGCGGTTCGCGAGAAGGTTGCGCGCCCAGACGAATTCATTCGCAGTCGCGCGCACCGCATTGCCGCCGAGGTAAGAGAAAGCCGGCAGCCCCGTCGCCTTCGCGAGCGACTCAGCCACCGGCGCCGCGGCGGGCAGCTCGCCCTCGTGCGTGCGGCCCAGCAGCCGCAGCAGCATCTCGAAGCGCTGGTCGTCGAAGCGCAGCTCGCCCGCGCTGTAGCAGCCGTTCACCATCACGTGCAGGTGGTTGCTCGGCGTGAAGACCGGCGCATCGGCCACACGCCAGTCCTCCGCGTTGAAGTGGATGCACACCGCGAGGTCGGGCTTCAGCGCTGCGACTTTCCTCGCACGCTCATGGATCTCCGCCACGCGGTAAAAGAGCCGCTCGGCCTGCCACTGCACGGTGTCCGTCTTCCGCGGGTCGCGCTCGCCGTCGTAATTTTCCCGCGCGTCCGCGACACCGAGGAGCGCCAGTTCCTTCCGCGCAGCGGGCCGCAGCGCGTCCACGGTGAAGCGCGACGCCGGCACAGTCGCGCTGCGCACGAATGAAACCTCCGCACCGAGTGCGCGCAGCTTCGGGGCGGCGAGCTTCGCGACGAGCAGCGTGATTTCACCCTCGCGCAGCGGCTTGTCGCCAGGGAGTTGGAACGAGCGCCCCTCCATCAGCGCCCAGTCGCCGCCGATGTGGCCGGGGTCGAGCGCGATTCGCACGCCGGTCAGCGGGGCCTTCTTCGGCGCGGCCGGCAGCTCCGCGACCGTCCGCCAGGTTTTCCGCAGCGGCTTCGCCGACGCCGCGGTCTTTGCAAAGCGCAGCACGAACTTCTCCGGCGGCGTGAGCGTCTTGAGGATTACGGCGTCCCTCTCCCGCACCTCGATTATCCCGGCGGCGGCACCGCCCGGCGCGTAGATCGCGTCGAGCAGCCGCACAAACTCCCCACGGGTCATCGTCTCCTGGAACTTCTCCAGCCGCTCCCAGTTCGGCGCAGGCGACAGCGCGCTCAGCCGCTGCGCGCGCGCCACGCCTGCCGCGCACACGAGCGTGAGAACGACAAGGAGGGCGGTTCGGAGAATGCGGAGCGGCACGGGCAAACGCATACGCACGGCGCGCCCCCGGGTCACGCGGCTTTCAGCGGGCGGCGCCTTGTTTCCCCGCGGAATGCCGCTCCCGCGCTTCATGGTGACAAACCCGCCCGCATCCGCCATCGTCGCCGCGATGTTGAAGCTCCTCTTCCTTGGCGATGTCGTCGGCGAACCTGGCCGGAGGGCCGTCATCGAGGCCGTTCCGAGATGGCGCGAGGAGCGCGCGATAGACTTCGTCGTCGTGAACGGCGAAAACGCCGCGAACGGGCGCGGCATCACTCCAAAAATCTGCACCGACCTCCTGCGCGCGAAGGTCGCCGTCATCACCAGCGGCGATCACATCTGGGACCAGAAGGAAATCCTCCCGCACCTCGACATGGAGCCCCGCCTTCTGCGCCCGCTGAACTACCCGCCCGGCACGCCGGGCCGCGGCAGCATCGTGCTCGACACGCCGAAGGGAAAGGTCGCCGTCGTGAACGCGCAGGGCCGCACCTTCATGCAGCCGCCGCTCGAGAATCCCTTCCTCGCCATGCGCGACGAGGTCGAGCGGCTGCGGCAGGAGACGCCCGTAATCTTCGTGGACATGCACGCGGAGACCACGAGCGAGAAGATCGCGATGGGCCGCTTCCTCGACGGCAGAGTGAGCGCCGTCGTCGGCACCCACACGCACACGCAGACGGCGGACGATCAGATTTTTCCCGGCGGCACCGCCTTCCTCAGCGACGCCGGGATGTGCGGCCCGCACGTGAGCTGCCTCGGCCGCGAGATCGAACCGATCATCCAGCGCTTCCTCACCGGCCGGCCCGTGCAGTATCCCGTGGCTGGCGGCCCGGTGAGGCTGCACGGCGCGGTGATCGAGATCGATGAAGGCACCGGGCGCGCGCTGAAGATCGAGCGTGTCGCCGAATTCTTCGGACCGGAGGAACGCTGAGATTGGAAAGGCGTCCGCACCCCGGCAACCTCCACACACATGGGCAACATCCTCACACCCCAGCTTGCCGAACGCCTGCGCTCCCTGTGGCAGGGCCGCGAGATTCTTCCCATCTCCCACGCCACCGTGCGCGAATTCAGCGAATACGCCGACGAGTGCCCCGTCCTGTTCGGCGGCTGCGGCGACTTGAAGGACGCGCAGCGGCCGTGGGCAGTGAAGGCCATTCTCGCCACCGTGCCGGTCGGCGGTTCACTCGTGGAAATCGGCGGTGGCCAGCCCACCGTCGCCCAGGCGCTGGTGGAACTCGGCTACAAAGTCACGGTCGTGGATCCCTACGACGGCACCGGCAACGGCCCCGTGGAATACGAGGCCTATCGCGCGGCGTATCCCGATGTCAGTCTCGTCCGAACCCTTTTCACCGCGTCCAGCCCGTTTGACTGCGCCAGCCTGGACGCGGTCTATTCCGTCTCGGTCATCGAGCACGTCCCCCTCCCCGCGCTCGAGGGGCTGTTCGCCGCCATGCGGAAATTCCTGAAGCCCGGCGGCCTCTCCATCCATTGCATCGACGTCGTGCTCCGCGGCTGGCTCACCGAGGCCCACCGCCGCGCCGCGCAGGAAATCATCCGCCTCCAGCACGCGCTCACCGGGCAGACCGAGCTGGCCGAACCGGGGACCTACGACCAGCTCGCCGAACGGATGGAGTCGGACTTGGAGACATTCCTCCTCTCCGCCCATGGTCACAACGTCTGGCGAAACCGCGTCCCCTACGATCTCCACACCTTCCGCAAAATTGCCTCCATGCAGCTCTGTGGAAAACTGCGGGCCTAGTGGCGTCCGCGCGTGCGCCGTCTCAAAGCCGCGTCACCTTCAAGTGGACGAAGCGCGCGGTGACGGACGAGTTGATCGGCACGGTCGCAGTCACTGTCTCGCGGGTCGCGTCGAGCGGCGCGACCTGAATCGTGAAGCCCTCGGAGTTCCACACCGGAGAGGAGAGGCTGCCAGACCATTCCGGAGTGAGTGTGATTTCGGGGGCGCTGATGCGCCGCGTGAACGTGATGCTGAGAGTCGTCGCCGTGCGCGTGATGACAGGATGGCCCGCGGTGCCCGTCGCGTTCGGATCGAGGGCGAGCGCGTATTCCATCAGGTTCTTCATCCCGTTGTGGTTCGGGTCCGCGTCGTCGCCGGCGATGTCCATGCTGTTTGCGCCCGCGCCGAACTGCATGAAGCGCCACGCGTCGAGCGGCATGTCGGCAATCGTCACAGTCGCGGAGGACGCCGCGCCCACGGTGTATGACGCGTCCGCCGCCAGCGCGACGGCTGCAGTTTCATTCCCCTCCGCCAGCGAGTCCGCCACCGGCGCGATGTCGAGCGTCGCGCTTCCGGCGCCCGCCGGGATGATGATCTGCGTGCCGATGGACTGGTAGTCCGCGCCCTCAGTGGCGCTGCCACCCTTTGTGAAAAAGACCGTGAGCGGCGAAGCGGTGGAACCGGTCCGCGAAACCGTGATCTGCCCAGCCACGAGGCCGAACTCCGCAGCGGCTGGAATGTTCGCATTCACAGTGACCGTCGGCCCGACCGCAGTGATGGAGCTTTCGGCGAATGTAAGTGTATCGCCGTCGTCCGCCGTGAGCCGCATGACGTAGCTGCCCGGCAGCGGAAAACTTGCCGTCGTGTCCACCGCACTCGCGTCGGCGATGCTAACGGTGCCCGGGCCGCTGCGCTGCGTCCACTGCACCGTCGTCGCACCCGGAAGCGACGGCAGCGCGTCGTCGCCGAGCGTCCCATCGAGGGCAAACGCCGTGCTGACCGGCGTGGAGCCGCCGGAGCCGGCACTCACGGATGCGGCGGTGTTTTCCGGCGTGCCGACAATGCTCACGTTATCCACGAGCGCGGTGTTCAGCTTCGTCGTGGTGCCCGATGTGACCGCCACACCCGCGAGAATATCCGATGCCATGCTGATCGTCTGCGTGGCGCCGCGCTGCGTCCACGTCACTCCGTCGGGCGATTCGTAGGCGGCGAAGCTGTTGCCGCTGCGCGTGACACGCACCCACCACGAGGGCGTGACGCCGCTCGTGCTCACGCTGGTGACCGAGCCGCCGGTGCCCGCGCGGTAGTTGAAGTAGGCGGTGTTGCTGAAGATCGGCGCGAGGAGCATCGCCGCGGACCTCGAACCCGCGGCCGTCGATTCGCGCAGCATGACGCCGACACGCGCGCTGCCGGTGTTCGGAACATACCGGACCCTCGCGCGGATTTCGCCGTCGCCGACAAGCCTGCGGCTGCGCAGGAAGAATGCATCGGCGGTTCCCGTGAGCGTGGAGCCCGCGCCGTTGGCGGAGTGAATTCCGCCCTGCTCCGCGCCACTGCCTGGCAGGCCGATGGTGCCGATGTCAGTGTTCGTCCACGGCAGGCTCGCCGCGCCGACGGTGACGGTGAGCGCAGCCGTGCTGTTGAGAGTGCCATCGCCCGCCGTGAGCTGGAGCACGTAGGTGCCGGCGGCGGAGAAGGTGACATCCGTCGAGGGCTGCGCGGGCGCGCTGAATGTCGCTGTGCCGGGGCCGGAGATCACGCTCCAACTCGTCATGAGCGAGGCGGGCGGGCCGTCGTCGTAAACCGACGCGACAATGCCCAGGCCGACTCCCGACGGAATCGCGGGGTTCGAGCGCTTCGGCGAGGCGATCTGGATGAAGGGAGGGTTGTTGCTCTGCGCGTCGGCGATCCATGCTGTCGCGCTCGTCTGCGAACCGGGCGAGGAATTTCCAGACGAAGCAGGCGAAACGACCACCGTCTCCGGCCCCTCGGTGAGGGAGTCGGTAAGCGGCGAGAGCGTGAACGTGGCGGTCGCAGCACCGTCGGGAATCGTCACGCTCGACGGCAGCGCGGTGTAGTCCATGCCGGAGGTCGCGGTCCCGCCGACGGAGAGCGGCACGGTAAGCGCACCCGACGTGCCGCCCCAGCGGCGCACGGTGAACTGCGCGGTGTTGCCGTTCTCGTGCGCGAACGGATCCGTGGCCTCGATGGTCACACGCGGCTCGTTGTCCACGATGATGACCGTGAACTGCGCGGCGGCCGTGGTGATCAGCGCGCCGTTTGCGTTGCGGAGCTGGAGCACCGCGGTCTCGATGTCCTCGGGGATGTTGTCGTCCACGATGGTGAAGGGGATGCTCTTCACCGCCTCACCGTCGGCGAAGTCGAGCCGGCCCGGCGGGCAGAGGTAGTCCACGCCGTTTCCGAGCGCGGTTCCGGCCTGCACGCCATACTCGATGGAAACCGCGCCCGCGGTGCTGCCGGTGCGCGTGACATCAATGGTGAAGGTGCCCGCACCCTCGGATTTCACCGCGCTCGCCTGCGCAAAGCCGATGCTGCCCGCAAAGCTGTTGTCGTTGTCCGCCATCGTCATGGTCGCGCTGCCGACCGCGATGCCGTAGGTCTTCGGCACCGTGGTGTCGGAAAGCAGCGTCACCACCACCGTCTCCGTGCCCTCGGAAAGCGTGTCGTTCACAGGCGTGACATCCACGTAAGTTCCGCTCGATCCCGCCGCGATCACCACCGAGCCGCTCAGTGCGGCGTAGTCCGTGTCCGGCGTCGCCGTGCCGCCGACGGAATAGAGCACGGTGATCGCATTCGTCGTGCTGCCCGTGCGGGAAAAATAGAACTTCCCGGCAACCACCTCGCTGACCGACGCGCTCGATGTGGAGACGCTGACCATGTTCGGCGCATCATCGTCGGCGATGACGACCGTCGCGGTGTTCTGCAAATCCACGCGGTAGGCGGGATCCGGTGTGATCGTCAGGGTCACATTTTCGGCATCCTCCGCGAGCGCGTCGTTGATGGGCGTGACGGTGACGGTCGCCGTGGCGTTCTTCGCCATCGTGAGCGTGCCGCTGAGCGCGGTGTAATCCGACCCGGCCGTCGCGTTCCCGCCCAGTGTGTAGCGGACGGTGATGTTGCCCGAACCCGTGCCGGTCGTGGTGAAAGTGAACGTGCCCGTGTTCGGCGACACGCCCTCCGCGGCCTGCGCGTCGGTCGCCGCGACCGCGACGACGGGCAAATCGGTGTCGTCGGAAATCGTCACTGTCGCGTTGCCTGTGCCGCCGATGGCATACTGCGCCGCGCTGCGGATTTGCAGGATGACGGTCTGCGAAGGCTCGCCGTGCGAATCGTTCACCGGCAGGATGTCCACCGCGGCTGTCGCACTGCCCGCGGCGAAAGTCACGAAGCCAGGCAGAGCCTGGTAATCCACGCCGTGATTCGCCGAACCGCCGATGCCGTAATACACAGTGAGCGCGGCACCTGTGTCGCCCGTTCGAGTGAAAGTAAACCGCCCCGGATCACCGCTCTCGCTCGCGGAGGAGTCCGTCGCAGCGAGGGTGACGGTGTTGATGTCGTCGTCGTTGATTTTGATCGTCGCCGTCGTGGATGCGCCGACGATGTAGTTCGTGTTCGAGGAGAGCGTGAGCTTCACCAGCTCCATGCCTTCGACCGCAGAATCATCAATCGTCGCGACGTTGATGACCGCAGACGAAGCGCCGATGGGAATGGTCACGCTGCTGCCGATGCCGGTGTAGTCGGCGCCGTTGGTCGCGCTGCCGATGCTGGTGTCTATCGTGAAATTCACAGTGAGCGCCGCGCTCGTGTCGCCGGTGCGCGATACAGTGAACTGAGCCGGAGACACGCTGCCTTCGGTAGTCTCCGGGATGGTCGCGACGATTCCCACGCGCGGCTTCGTCGTGTCGTTGTCGTCAATGGTCACGGTCGCCGTCTGCGGGCCGCTCGGCATGTAGGCACCGCCATTCACGAGCGACATCACCACGGTCTCCGGCCCTTCCTGCGTGCTGTCATTCACGGGAGTGAGCGTGATGTCGAGCGTCGCGCTTCCCGCGGGAATCGTGAACAGCTCGAGCGGCGTGGTGGTAGCCCTGTCGGCGTCGGGGCTCAGCGTGTAGTCGCTGAGCGCAGGTGTCGCATTGTAAGTCGCAGTGCCGCTGATGTCGGTATGGACGACGAGCGCGGCACTCGTGTCGCCGGCGCGCGTGATGCGGAAGGTCGCTGTGTCGCCGCCCTCATTCGCACCCGGATCCGGCGCCGAGATGCTGACGAACGTCCCCTGCGCTGCCGTGAAATTCACACCCGTCTTGTTCGGGCCAACGGCGACTGGATTTGCGAAGCCCGACGCCGCGAATGAATATCCGCCCTTCAGCGCGGAAATGGTGACGCTGCCCGCGGCGAGGTTGGTGATCGTGTAGTTGCCGTCGCTGTCGGTGTAGCACCAGCGCATGCTGGAGCCGGTGAGCCCGTTTGAGACGCGCACGTCGCGCACGGGCGCGCCGCCGCCATCGGTCACCGTGCCGCTGATCGCGAAGGTCGAAGGCGAGCCGACGGTGATGAGAATCGTCTTCTTCACGCTGCCGCCCTTCATGTCGCTCACGATGCACGACGCCAGATAGTATCCCGCGGACGCGTAGGTCTTCGACTGCGTCGCCGCGTTGTTCGTGGAAAAGCTGAAGCCGCTGTAGCTCGCGAGCTTGTCGCCGAACTCCCAGTAATACGCGAGCGCGTCGCCGTCGGGGTCCGTCGCGGTCGCAGTGAAATTCACCGTGCCGCCCGCGGCGATGCTCACCGTGTCCGCAGAAAGCGCGAGCGTCGGCGGCTGGTTGCCCGCAAAGTCGCCGACATTCACGACGACATCGAGTGACTCCGGCGTCGTGCCGCCCTTGCCAATCGGCGTGATGTGAACGCCCGCCTCGAAGTCGGAGAACGTGCGCCCAATGGCGACCGGCGAATCCTCCCGGTCGTCCGGCGAGCCGGGCGTCGTGTCGAGGAGCTGCGTGCCGAGGTTGCTGCCCTGCGCGGTGGAATTGCTTGAGCCGCTGCCATTGCCCCACGGGCTCCAGTTCAGCGACGCTCCGTTCGTCCACCACGGGTTCGTGCTGAATTTCTGCCGGAACTCCACCCAGTAATCGCGGTCGGCGTCCTTGGCGACCTTCAGCGAATAGCGCCGCGCGGGATCCTGGTTCGGCTGGTCGAACTGAAACAGCCGGTAAGTCCCGCTCTGGAGCACCGTGTGGTAGTTCTCCGGCGTGATCCACTTGAGCTGCTCCTTCATCGAGGCGTTGAAGTGACCGCCGCTGCCGCTGCTGCCCATCACGTCCTTGATGTGGCCATACTCCACGTTGGCGCCCGGACCGATCACACTCGCACCGCTGGTGTTCCAGAAATTGGAATGCCACACGCCGACGTTGTGCCCAATCTCGTGCTCGAAAGTTCCGACCGACGTCGTCTTCAGCCACGCACTACCGCCGCCCACGCTCCCGAGGCCGCCGAACGAACCCGGCCCACCAGCGTAAACTACCGTGTAATGCTGGTAGTCTTCCGGTGGGAAGCCCGCCACACGCGCGGCTTCCTTCGCGTCGTTCATGATCGGATTGTTGCTCGTCGTCGTGTTGTAGTCGGTGATATACCACGCCTCAGTGCGCGGCAGCACGAGCAGCGGCGTGACCGTTCCGGCAAACGCCGTCCGCCCGTAAGACTGCTCCTGATAGTAGTCCGTCAGCGTCTTCACATTCGCATAGGCCGACGACTCCGACTGCGGCTCGCTGAGACGGTCGGGGAAAACCACGCGCATGTAGAGGAGCTTCCTCACGCCGGTGCTCGTCGTGTTGGTAATCGGAAACGCACCGGTGCTCGCAGCAGGTCCACCAGTCGCGCCCTCGGCGGCAGTCTGCTCGCCTTCGCGGATGTCCTCGACGAGCTGGCGGAAATGCCCGCCGTCGCAGAGATAGATGATCTGCGTTCCGGCCTCGACCGCGGGTGTCTCCTCGGTGATGGCGGGAAGGGTGCCGTCGCGCGCGCGCTCCACTTCAGTGGACAGTCCGGACACGGGGCAGACCTGCACCGCGGCTTTCGATTGATCCGGAACCTCGCCGACCTCCAGCCTCCGCGCGGGCTCCTCGGCCACCGCGAGCTGACGTTCGACGGCCACACCGTAAATCGTCACCGCGCGCATCGTCTTGAGGGCGGTGTTTTTGCCATACACCCACGCGCGGTATTCCTGGCCGTCGATGGTCGCGAAGCGCCGCACGCGCGGCTCCGCCGGGTCGCTGTCGGGCGACACCGCCAGCGTCTCCATCGGCACCGTGGCGGCGACGCGCTTCTCCAGCTTGGAAACAATGTCCGCAGGCAACTGCTGGCGGACGACCATCGGCACCGCCTGCTCCATCGCCGCGCGCGGGTCCGTCATGATGAGCAGCTTCATCGCCGAACGGTGAGCCTCCGCGAGCCGCACGCCCTCGGCCACCATGTCCAACCGCGCGTCGCCCTGCGCGGAGAGAAAGCGCGACGTCCACCTGCGGAATTCGCCAATCGCATGCCTCGTAGCCGCGAGGTCCAAAGCGCCTGCGCCTCCCGCATCCTGCTGATCGGACAATCGGCTTGGCGAAAAATCCCATGCACCCGCCATTCCCTCCGCGGGTTGCGGCTTGTCCGCGTCGCCCGCGGGAACGTCCGCCTTTCCGCCATCGCGGTGCCCGGCTGGAGCGAACACCCAGCCCAGCAACAGCGCGGCAGCAGCGACTGCCAGCAGGATGAGCCGTCGTTTGGAGGACATATGCAGGGGTGAGCGGATTCGAGTGCGACGGGGGCCGCCGCCGCGTGATGTAAAACGGAAGCAATTCCCTGTCCAACTGCCCGATGCAGCCTCTCTAAATCTTCATTTTCAGCCTCCCTTGCTCTTCACGCGACTGCCGCACGCCTGCCCGTCACTTCGCGTTGAAGTCCCAGCGCTGCGGCTTGGCGTCGCCTTTGCCTCGCAACTCGAACCAGTCGAGCTCCACGCTGCTCGCACCGCCGGGCGGGTAAAAGCGCAGCGTGCCGAGCGGGCCGGGAGCCTTGAGCTCGACGGTCACCTCCTGCCAGTCGCCGCCTGCGATGCTGAACGGCTCGGTCTTCACCACGCTCGGATCGGCTGCGCCCTGCGGGAGCCACTCGATCCGACCGGTGCCGCCAGATGCGGCGCGCACGCGGAACTTCACCACCGCGGGCCCGACAGACTTTCCAGTGCCGTGGCCGAGAAATGCCGGTCCCTTGCCGCTCGGCGTCATCGTGAGCACGCCGTCCTTCACCACGGCCTCGCACATGCGCGCCTTCCAGTTTTCGAGCGGGTCGCCGTTTGCGGGGGCGGGCTTCGCGGTCGCGGCGGTCGGCTTGTAGGCGGGGTTCGGGCGCGGGTAAGTCGCCCCGGTGTCGGCTAGGAAGGCGTCAATGAGCACGTCCATTTCCTTCACGCGCGCGGGCTGCGCGGCGGCGAGGTTCTTCGCTTCACTCAAATCGTCGCGGAGGTTGTAGAGCTCGAAGCGCTCGGCCTCCGACGCGCCGAACCAGCGGATCAATTTCCAATCCCCGCTGCGCGCCCACACGCCGCCCGCCTTGCCCGGGCTCTTGCCGTGCGGAAAGTAGTTGAAGAACGCCTTCCTCTCCAGCGCGCCCTCGCCGCGGAGCACGCGCGCGTAGCTGATGCCGTCCATCTTCTGCTGCGCGGGTCGCGCGAGACCGAGCATGTCGAGCACGGTGGGGTAAAGGTCGATGTGCCCCACGACTTCGGCGCTCGTGGTGCCGGGCGCGATGTGGCCCGCCCAAGCCCACATGAGCGGCACGCGGCAGCCGCCCTCGTAGAGCGTGCCCTTTCCGTCGCGCAGCGGCGTGTTGATCGTCGGCGGCTGGTTGCCGGCCCACTTCTGCCAATCGGTCATCAACGGATCCTTCTTCGCCCCGCGCCTCTCGGTCTTGCCGTCCTCGGCGGTGTTGCTGTGCGTGTTGCCGCCGTTGTCGGAGTTGAAAATGATGATCGTGTTCTCGAGCAGGCCGTTCTTTTCCAGCGCATCGAGCACGCGCCCGAAGCACTCGTCCACGCTCTTCAGCATCGACGCCATGATCGGATTTCCCTGCACGCCGCGCGGATCCTTCTTGTCCATGAACGCCTTCGTGTATTCCGGCTTGTGACCCCACGGGCCGTGCACGCCGTAGTTCCAGAGGTTCAGGAAAAATGGGCGGCCTTTGTTTTCCGCGATGAATTTCACCGCCTCATCCGCGAGCCGGTCCACGATGTATTCGCCTGCCGCTCCGTCCGTGATCGTCCCCACGCGCTGCTGACCGCGCGGCTCGCCGTCGGGCTTCACGCCGTAGGGCGAGAAATAATTCCCCGGAGGGCCGGGGTCCGGATGGCAGTGAAAGGCGACGTCGAATCCCTGCTGCTCCGGCCAGTGCGGCTGCGTGAGGCCGAGGTGCCATTTGCCGAGGTGCGCCGTGCGGTAGCCCGCGTCGCGCAGCGCCTCGGCGAGCGTGTATTCGCCGGGCTCCATGTAGTTTTTGCTCTCCGGCACGAGCGTCGGCACGTTCGGCCCCGCCGAATCGGGCAGAAACTTGTGCCCCGCCGGCTGCGGCGGCTGATGCCCCGTCGCGCTCGTGATGCCGTGGCGCGCGGAATATTTCCCCGTGAGCAGGCTGCACCGCGTCGGCGAGCACAGCGGCTGCGCATAGGCCTCCGTGAACCGCATCGCGCGCTTCGCGAACGCATCGATCCGCGGCGTCTCGTAATACTTCGAACCATACGCGCCGCAGTCCATCCAGCCCATGTCATCCACAAGAAAGACGATCACGTTCGGCTTCGGCTTGTCCGCCGCCGACGCGGAGGCGAGGAGCCCGAGCAGGGCAAAAAGAGGCGCGAGGAGGAAGGGGATGCGTTTCATGCGTTGGGAAAACAGCACACGCCGCGAAATTTGGCACCCAAATGTCACTGCATTTGGATGCGCCCTTCCCTCCAGCCGCGACCCACTGCGTTACGCCCCGTGCAAATCGGTGGCGACGAGGAAGCCCTCGAGCTGGCGGATGCGCGTCGGGTGGCGCATCTTGCGGAGTGCCTTGGCCTCGATCTGGCGGATGCGCTCGCGGGTCACCTTGAACTGACGGCCGACCTCCTCAAGCGTGCGGCTGTAGCCGTCCACAAGGCCGAAGCGCTGCTCAAGCACCTGGCGCTCACGCTCGGTGAGCGTGGTGAGCACGTCGCGAATTTTGTCCTTCAGCAGGGAGATGGCGGTGACGTCGGCGGGATCCTCGGCGGTGCCGTCGGGAATGAAGTCGCCGAAGCTGGTGTCGTCGCTGTCGCCCACGGGCGACTGGAGCGAGATGGGCTGCTGCGCCATCTTCAGCACCGCGCGGACACGCTCGACGGGGAGGTTGATTTCCTCCGCGACTTCCTCGGGAGTGGGCTCGCGCCCGAAGTCCTGCACGAGCTGCTTCTGCACGCGCATGAGCTTGTTGATCGTCTCGATCATGTGCACCGGGATGCGGATGGTGCGCGCCTGGTCGGCGATGCTGCGGGTGATGGCCTGGCGAATCCACCACGTCGCGTAGGTGGAGAACTTGTAGCCGCGGCGATACTCGAATTTCTCCACCGCCTTCATGAGGCCCATGTTGCCCTCCTGGATGAGGTCGAGGAAGGAGAGGCCACGGTTCGTGTATTTCTTCGCGATCGAAATCACGAGGCGCAGGTTCGCCTCGACCATCTCGGTCTTCGCGCGGAGCGCCTTGCGGAGCCACTTGCGCAGCTCGGCAAACTCGGCGGTAAAAACCTCGGGGCTCATCCACATCGCGGCCTGCTGCTCGCGGAGCTGCGCCTCGTAGTCCACCTTGGCACCGCCCGCCGCACGCTGCTGCTGCTTTTTCGGCTTGTTCGCCTCGTGCTGGAGGGCGTTGATCGCGCGGTTCTTGTTCTCGACGAGCGCGACGAAGTCCTCGGTGACCTTCTGCTTGAAGAAGAACTTCGGAAAATGCTTCTGCACCGCGGCGTGCCTCTTCGCAAAGTCGGCATAGCTCTTCGACTTCGTGTTCGTGCCGCCGTGGGCCATGAAGTTCCGGTAGGCCTTCGCCGCAGCGTCCGTGGACGCCTCGAGCTGCTTCATCAGCTTCGGCAGAGTGCGCATGTATTTGTCGCGGCTCTCGATTTTCTTGTCGAGGATCACGCGATCGAAGCGCTCGCGGCCGTCGAGGAGCTTCTGCCCGAGCTCCAGGTAGGCGTGAGGGACGAAGCCGAAGTTGTTCACGTGCTTCTGCACGGTGAGCTCGGCCTCCTCGATGCGCATGGAAATCTCCACCTCCTGCTCGCGGGTGAGCAGCGGAACCTGGCCCATCTGCTTCAGATACATGCGCACGGGGTCGTCGAGGATGTCGAGCTTCTCTACCGGCTTCTCGGGCTCCTCCTCCTCCTTCTGCTCCTCGTTCTTCGGGCCCACCTTGTAGCTGTCCACCTGCGCCGCATCAATGATGTCAATCTCCATGCCGCGGAGGCGGTTCATGATGATCTCCATCTCGTCCGGGTCGTTGACCGACTCGGGGAGGTGCTCGTTCAGGTCGTCGAAAGTGAGGTAGCCCTGCTCCTTGGCGAGCTTCACGAGCTCGCGCAATTTGTCCGCGCCCTCGGGGGTGTCGAGGATGCTCTGGCCGGGGCCGAGCTTCGGCTTCGCGGGAGTCTTCAGCAGCTCCGCAAGGCGCGCGCTGATTTTGCCGTTCTTGCCGGAGGCTCCCTTGTCGGCCTTCTCGCGCTTCGCACGCGGCGCCTTCGGGTCTTTTGGCGGCTTCGGGGCCTTGGCTGCCTTTGCGGGCTTGGCCGCCTTGGCAGCTTTGCGATGCGGGCGCTCCTTGGATTTCTTCGCCGCTTTCGGCTTCTTCACAGCCGCTTTCGCCGCCGGCGCCGCCGCCTTTTTCCTCGCGCTGCTTCTCAGGGTCTTCTTTGCGGGCTTCGTTGACTTTGGAGAAACTTTTTTGGTGTTTTTCGGCATATCCTCGGAGGGATTCTGAAATTGCGCTCCCGCCATCTGCACACAGGCTTGTCTCCGATGGGCGGCGGGAAAAAGGCCGGGGAATATGGGGAGCCGCCCCCAACCGGTCAAGGGCTCCTTCCAAAATCTTTTGTCTGCCTCGATTTCGCCCTCCAAGTATGTCAGCCACAGGCAAAAAGCGTCCCAGCCGGCGGACGGAGCCGGTCCCTCACCGCCGTTCTGTCCCGCACTCTTTCGCCTGCCCGCCTAACAGGTCTCCTTCCGGGATGCGATAGAGCGAATACGCCTCACCATCCACGACGCATTGCGCGATCACCTGCCCTTGCTGCAGTGCATCCTCCTTCCACGGGGAGTCTTCGGGCGCATAAACATAACGAGGATTCTTCGGGCGCATGGAAAAAATCTTGTCGCGCGGATAGAGCTTCAGCGGCTGCCAGACCAGCGCCGTGTTCGCGTAATAGGAAACCAAAAGCATGTCCGTGGGAATCAGTTCCGACCGGCGGCTCGGCAGCACTTCCAAAACCGTCGGCTGCGCCGGGTTCACCGTCGCCCGGAAATGCAGCGCCAATGTCTGGGCGAGTTCCACGGCACGGGGCCCGGCGGCACGGACGGGGTTTGCTCTCGCGACCTTCATCTGTTGCATCGATGTCTTTCCAGAATGCCGCCCCAGCACGATGATCCAAATCACCGCAGCAAAAAATCCGGCCTGCGGAAAGAAAAGGCGCCCGATCCGCGAAAAGCCGCCCACTCCTCCACTCAAGATGAGAAGCGCACTGGGAAGGCCGACCACTAGGTAGCGCGGATCCACATGGAAACACCAAATCGTCACGCTCGAACAGACGAAGAACAGCGCGAGCATGCCGGAGGAAATCAGGCGCTGCCGATTCCAGTCGTTGCGCAGGGGCAGGCCGATCAGCAACAGCAGCCACGCACGGTCGAAAAATTTTCTTTCGCGGAAGAGGCGGGAAAACTTGGAGATATTGACGTCAAGACGGGCTGAGAACGCGGTCGGATTCCGGGCAATCGCCCTCACAATGCTGAAATTGTTCGATTCCAGCGTCCCATAAAGCTGCTGCGACTCCGCGAAACCGGCATCCTCATCCTCCGTGCCGTTCACCCATGCCTGCGACGCGTAAAACGTAGTGGCCGCCGATGGGCCCCACAGATCATGCCGCTTCTTCACCCCCGAGATGTAGGCCCCAGCCGGGATCCATATCAATGCAAAGCCAATCGCCAGAGGCCATATCCTCAGGGCTCCGCGCCACGACTTCCCACTCCCCCACACAACCGCAAACAAACCGACCGCGGTAATTCCAAAAAAGAACAACGCTTCCCACCTCGCCAGATATGCCACACCCCATGCCACCCCAGTGGCCAGCAGGAGTCTCGGCACAGGCTTCCGCATGCACGACACTGTCATCAGCAAGGCGGGACCGATGGCCAATAGAAAGACCACGTGCGAGATGCTATGGACGTGCGTGATCAATCGGTCCGTAATCGCCCCATTGGTAACGATGAAAAGGCATGCCAAGTGCCCGGCCGCAACGTCCCAGAGCTTGCGCGCCGCATAGAAACTGCAGACGAGCAGCACCGTCAGCGACGCAGTATAAATAATCCGATAAATCAAAAATGGGTCTGAGGTGACGCATTCCACCGGAACACAGACCAACGGCCCCAGAAGGGGCCGCCAGAGCGCGGGAGGATCCAAAGGCGCGACGATCAACCCGCTTCCGGCCAGCCAGTTCTTGGCCATCATCAACTCGATGGCGTTCCAGCTAACCTTTGGTAACAAGCCACTCCACGTCCAAAATATCACTCCCCCTCCGACCAGCCACGCCGCCGGGCTGAAAATCAGCGCTTGGAAAAGCAAACGGGCGGCCCGTCTCACACCCGGCTTCATGTCCGGCTCGGTCGAAAAATTTCCTGAAGTTTGCGCTCCCATTTCGCCCAACCGATACCGTTGTCGCTCGGACGGGTCACGGCATTTATTAGTGCCGACCGTTCGCCAACCGTCGAGTCGGCCTCAATTCAATGGCTGAGGTGCCCGCGGGGCCGGCAAAGCAGCGATTCGCTTCTGCAAATCAAGGACCTGCGCATGGAGGCTGCCCATTTCCTCCAGCGAGAGCCCGGGTGCCCGGAGCCGGGCCTCCACGGCCTGCCGCTGGCGGAGAAGGACGCGCCTTTCCAGCTCATGCCAGCAGTCCTCCGCGATGACCTTCGCCTCGGCGGGCACCTCGCGCTCCAGCACGGTGGAAAGCGCGGCCTCCTCCTGCGGCTCAAGCGTCGTGAGCCATGCGTTCAGCGAGGCGGGATCGTCGGCGCGAAACTCGGCGTCGAGGATCTTGATGAGGAGCGCGGAATCGGCCTGTCCGTCGTCCAGCACGCGGTCGCAGCCCTGTGCCTGGAGCCAGATGCGCGCAGCGGGACTGCGGAGCGCGAGGAGCGCGAGCCATTCCTTCGTTGGGTCAAAAGTGACGGCCTCGGCAGGCGGCGGCTCGTGGTCGCTGTCGTCGAGCGCGGCCCGTTTTGGGGCTCGCTTGATGAGCACGCGGAAATCCTGCGCGCTGGCACCGAGGCGCGTGGCTGCGTTGTTCAGCACCGCGTCGCGCGCGAGACCCTCGGGGATGAAGGCGATCAGCTCTGCGAGCTTGCGGGCGGCGGCGATTTTGCCCCGCGGCGTCGCGAAGTCCGGCAGGCCCACCTGACGCTCGATCTGGTGGTCGAAGAAATCCTTCGCCGCAGCGACGCGCTCGCGGAATGCATCCGCGCCCTGCGAGCGGATGAGCGAGTCGGGGTCCTCCCCTGGCGGGAGTGTCATCACGCGGACGGCCACCTCCGCGGCGAGGAGCTGAGGCAGCGACCGCTCAGCTGCCTTTTCTCCCGCAGCGTCGGCATCGAAACACAGCACCACCTCCTCGACGTAGCGCTTCAAAATGCGCGCCTGCCGCTCGGTGAACGCAGTGCCCTGCGGCGCGATCACATTCTGCACGCCGGCCTCGAACGCCGTGATGAGGTCCACCTGCCCCTCGCACACGATGGCCTGCTTCGCCGAGATGAGCGCGCGCTTCGACTTGTGCAGGCCGAACAGCACGGCGCCCTTCGTAAACAGCATCGTCTCCGGCGAATTCACGTATTTCGCCGGGCTCTGCTCGGCAAAGAGCACGCGCCCGCTGAACGCGATCACCTCGCCCGTGTCGTTGCAGATCGGGAACATCACGCGGCCTCGGAAGCGATCGTAGAATTGCGGACTGCGGACTGCGGACTGCGGATTTTCGCCGCTGTCTCCGTCGCCGTCCCTCGATGAGACGAGGCCGCTCGCCTGCAGCTCCTCGTTTGTGTAGCCGCGATCGCGCGCGAAGTTCGTGAACGCGTCCCACGAGTCGGGCGCAAAACCAATCTTCCACGACTTCGCCACCTCGGCGCTGAGTCCGCGCTTTTTCATGTATTCGCGCGCGGCGTCGGCCGACTTCCCGCGCATGAGCTGCTGGTGGAAAAATTCCGCCGCATCTGCATGCAGCGCCAGCAGCCGGCGGCGCATGTCGGCGCGCGCGTAATCCTCCTGCGTCATCTCCGCCTCGGGAATCTGGATGCCCGACTTGTCCGCGAGCTTCCGCACAGCCGTGATGAAATCCACATGCTCGTAGTCCATCACGAACCGGAAGACCGACCCACCCGCACCGCAGCCGAAGCATTTGAAAATCTGCCGGTGCGGATTCACGGTGAACGATGGAGTGCGCTCCGTGTGAAACGGGCACAGCGCCTTGTAAGTGCCGCCCATGCGCCGCAGCGGAAAATAGCCGCCGACCACCTCGACGATGTCGTTCGCCGCGGCGATCTGCTCGATGATTTCCTGCGGGATTTTCGGCATCTTTCGCGCGCCGAGTGACGGGCGCAGGGCGCGGCGTGTCAAGCGCCCCGCCCGACGAGCGCGTCTTCCGACAAAGCCAGCCGCTAGGCGAGGATCGGCTTGATCACGTTCGCCCCTTCGACGCCGGTGAGGCGGGCATCGAGGCCCTGGAATTTGAAGGTGAAGGCGTTGTGCTCGATGCCGAGCTGCTGGAGCATCGTGGCGTGGAGGTCGTGGACGGTGGTGACGTTTTCGACCGCGGCGTAGCCGAGGTCATCGCTCGCGCCGTGGACGATTCCGCCCTTGATGCCCGCGCCGGCGATCCAGACGGACATCGCCTTGTTGTGATGATCGCGGCCGCTTCCGCCCTGCGACATCGGGGTGCGGCCGAATTCGCCGGCCCACACGATCAGCGTGTCCTCGAACATGCCGCGCTGTTTCAAATCGGTGATGAGCGCCATGCACGCGCGGTCGATTTCCTGCGCCTTCAGCGCGACGCCTTCCTTCACGCCGCCGTGGTGGTCCCAGTCCTTGTGATAGAGCTGGATGAAACGCACGCCGCGCTCGGCGAGTCGGCGCGCGAGGAGGCAGTTCGATGCAAACGAACCGTCGCCCGGCTGGCAGCCGTAGAGCTCGAGTGTTTTCGCGCCCTCGCTGGTCACGTCCATCAGGTCGGGCACGCTGGCCTGCATCTTGAACGCCATCTCGTATTGCGCGATGCGCGTCGCGATTTCCGGATCATCGACAAGCGACGCGCGCTGCCGGTTGAGCGCATTGATCGCCTCGACGTCGCCGCCCTGCCGCTCGCGCGAAATGCCCGCGGGATTTCCGAGATATAAAACGGGGTCACCTTTTGCGCGGAGCTGCACGCCCTGGAATTTCGACGGCAGAAATCCGCTGCTCCACTGCCGCGCGGCAATGGGCTGGTTTTGCCCGCCTTTTCCGAGCGATGTCAGCACGACGAAGCCGGGCAAATCGTGCGACTCGGTGCCGAGTCCATACGTGACCCACGCGCCCATGCTTGGCCGGCCGGCGATCTGCGAACCGGTGTTCATGAACATGTGCGCCGGGTCGTGGTTGATCGCGTCCGTCGTCATCGAGCGGATGATGCAGATGTCGTCGATGACCGAGCCGATTTGCGGGAAGAGCGCGCAGATTTCGATTTGGTTCCTGCCGAACTTCGCGAACGGATGCTGCGGGCCGAAGCACAGCAGCGGCTTGCCCTGGAGCTGCGCGAGCTGCTGGCCCTTCGTGAGGCTCTCGGGCATCGGCTGGCCGTGCATCTCGGCAAGTTTCGGCTTCGGATCGAAGGTCTCCAAATGCGACGGACCGCCCGCCATCGTGAGCCAGATCACGCGCTTCGCTTTTTGCGGGAGCGGCGGCGCGCCGAGCACTCCGAGCGACGGCGCCGCAGTGAGCATCGAGGGACGGAGGAGCGATGCAAGCGCGACAGTGCCAAGTCCGCGCGCGGCTTTTCCGAGAAATGCGCGGCGGTGAAGCGGTGAGAATTCGGAGTGCATGTTCGTGGATCGAAAGCAGGAAAGTTAGGTGAGGATTTCCTTGATGACCTTGGCGCCTTCGACGCCGGTGAGGCGGGCGTCGAGGCCCTGAAATTTGAAGCTGAACGCGTTGTGCTCGATGCCGAGCTGATGAAGCATCGTAGCGTGGAGGTCGTGAACGGTCGTGACGTTCTCGACGGCGGAATAGCCGAGGTCGTCGGTGCTGCCGAGCACCATGCCGGGCCGGATGCCGGCGCCGGCGAGCCAGATCGTCATCGCCTTGTTGTGATGGTCGCGGCCGATGGGGCCTTTGTTGCCCTGCTTCATCGGGGTGCGGCCGAATTCGCCGGCCCACACGATGAGCGTGTCGTCGAACATCCCGCGTTGCTTGAGGTCGGTGATGAGCGCCATGCACGCGCGGTCCACTTCCTTCGCGCGCAGCGGCAGCTCCTCGCGCAGCAGGCTGTGGTGGTCCCAGTCGCGGTGATAGAGCTGGATGAAACGCGTGCCGCGCTCGGCGAGCCGGCGCGCGAGGAGGCAGTTGCTTGCGAAAGTCCCGTCACCCGGCTGGCAGCCGTAAAGCTCAAGCGTCTTTGCGCCCTCGCCGCTCACATCCATGAGGTCCGGCACGCTGGCCTGCATGCGAAACGCCATCTCGTATTGCGCGATGCGCGTTGCAATTTCCGGATCGTCCACGAGCGATGCGCGCTGCCGGTTCAGCACGTTGATTGCCGCGACATCGCCGCCCTGTCGCTCGCGCGAAATGCCAGGCGGATTGTTGAGATAGAGAACAGCGTCGCCTTTCGCACGGAGCTGCACGCCCTGGAATTTCGACGGCAGAAATCCGCTGCTCCACTGGCGCGCCGCGATGGGCTGCGGGGTGCGGCCTTTGCCCACGGAAGTCAGCACGACAAACCCCGGCAGTTCCTGCGACTCGCTGCCGAGTCCGTAGGTGATCCACGCGCCCATGCTCGGCCGGCCGGCGATTTGCGAGCCGGTGTTCATGAACATGTGCGCCGGGTCGTGGTTGATCGCGTCCGTCGTCATCGAGCGGATGATGCAGATCTCGTCCACGACCGAACCGATGTGCGGGAGCAGCTCGGAAAGCTCGGTGCCGCTTTTGCCGAAGCGCTGGAACTTAAACTGCGGCCCCTGGCAGACGAGTTTCTGTCCCTGCAATTGCGCGAGCTGCTGGCCGCGCGTGAGGCTCTCGGGCATCGGCGTGCCGTCGAGTTCCGCGAGCTTCGGCTTGTAGTCGAACAGCTCGAGCTGCGAAGGCCCGCCCGCCATCGTGAGCCAAATCACGCGCTTCGCCCGCTGCGGGTAGGGCAGAGTCGTGAGCACGCCGCGCGACACCGCGCCCTCGAGCAGCGACGGGCGCAGCAGCGAAGCAAGCGCGACCGCGCCGAGGCCCTGCGCTGCACGGCCAAGGAAAGCGCGGCGGGAAACTTCGATGGCGGTGGGCGCGTTCATTTACGAGCGAGTGATCGTCTCGTGAAGGTTCAGCAGCACGCGCGCGACGTGCGTCCATGCGGCGAGCTCAGACTTGTCGAGTCCGGCGGGCGCAGGCGCGAAGCCGACTTTCAACAGCTCCTCCGCGGCCTTCGGCTCCTGCTTGTAGGCGGAGATGCGTTCGTTCAGCAGCGCGGACATCGTCTTCAGTTCCGCGGCATCCGGGTCGCGCTGCAGTGCCTGCTGCCACGCCCACTTGATGCGCGCCGCGGTGTCGCCTTTGCATTCGCCGACGACGCGCGCGGCGAATGCGCGCGCGGCTTCGACGTAAGTCGGATCATTCAGCAGCACGAGCGCCTGCTGTGGAATGTTCGAGCGGTTGCGCTCCGCTGTGCACTCCTCGCGGCTCGGCGCGTCGAACGCGAGCAGGCTCGGGTGCAGGAAGCTGCGCTGCCACCATGTGTAAAGGCCGCGGCGGTATTGCGCCTCGCCGGTGTCGGTTGGGTAAGTGCGGGCGGGGAAGTTCAGATTCTCCCAGTAGCCGTCCGGCTGATATGGCTTCACGCTCGGCCCGCCGATTTTCCGGACAAGCAGGCCGGAAATCGCGAGTGCGTTGTCGCGCACCAGCTCGGCGTCGATGCGGAAGGCGCTCTGCCGCGCGAGCTCGCGGTTGTAGGGATCCGCTGCGAGCTGCTCCTTCGTAGGCGTGGAGACCTGCCTGTAGGTCGCGCTGTTTACGATCGTGCGGACCATGTGCTTGAAATCCCAGCCACTGTCCATGAACTCGCACGCGAGCCAGTCGAGCAGCGCGGGATTCTGCGGCGGCTCGCCCTGCGCGCCGAGGTCGTCGAGCACCTTGCTGAGGCCGGTGCCGAAGAGCTGCTTCCACAGCCGGTTCATCACCGTGCGCGCCGTGAGCGGATTGTCGCGTGCGACGAGCCATTCGCCAAGGTCGAGGCGCGTGAGCTCGCGGCCCTCGACTTTTTTCTGCGGCAGGTAGTGCGGCAGCGCGGGCTTCATGACTTCGCCGCTCTCATCCATCCAGTTTCCACGCGGCAAAATGCGGACCGTTCGCCTGTTTGGTTCGCTCACGGACACGATGCACTTCGGCGCGCTCTTCTCGAAATCCGCCTTCTCCTTTTCCGCGGTCGCAATCTTCGCGCGCAGTTCGCCCAGCTCCGGCGCGATCTGCTTGAACGCGCTCTCAAGCTTCTGCTTCTGCGCGGCATTCCGCTTCTCCGGCGGCGCCTTCAAAATCGCGGCGATTTCAGCCGACGGGAGCGACACGCTCGGCGCACGCACAGGCTTCGGTGCGGTCGTCGCGCTCAGCCGCAGGTTGGCGATTTCGTGGTTTTCGCCGTAGGCGAACGTGAGCGTGAAAGTGAGCGTCGCCTCCGCGTCGTCGAGTGGCTCGGCAAGTTCGAGGAACAGCGCCTGGTCCGCACCCGTGCCGCCGAGCACCGCCCAGCCGTTCTTCTTGTCGTTTGCGACGCCATCCACGGCCGCGGCGGCCGCCATGCCTTTCTGCTCAAATGTCGCGCTCGCGTGGCTCACCTTCAGCGGCGAACCCTTGCCCGCACTCACGGTGATTTCGCTCAGCACGAAGTTGCCGTTCGACGCCAACCCGACGCCCGCGGATTTTTCCTTCAGCGCCTCGATGCGGAAACCAGTCACGCCCTTCGCCGGCAACTTCGCGGTGACTGTGTAAATCTCCGTCCCGTCATTCTGTTTCCGTGCGTTCCGTTTGGCGTCAATGGCCGCCCGCACCACGCCGTCCTTGTCCGCCTTCAAGGTGATGTTTTTCTGCGACGATGCCGCACTCACCGGTTTCAGCGTTTGCCACGCGCTGCTGCTCGCAAGCGCTTCGAGTGCCGTCTTTTCCCACGCCGACTGCGCGGCGGCGAGTTCGGGATGCGGCTTGGAAAGTTCCGCCTGCAGCGACGCAATCCGCTCCGTCATTTCGTCGAGCTTCTTCTGCCCCTCCGCATCGAGGACCATCATGCCGTCTTCGCGGCGGCCCAGGATGGGCTCCTTGATGTCGGCGAAAAACGCGCCCATCGAGTAGAAGTCGCGCATCGACCACGGGTCGAACTTGTGGTCGTGGCACTGGCCGCAACCCGTCGTCTGGCCCATCCACGCCGTGCCGATGGCTCGGACGCGGTCGGTCAGCATGCGGGCTTCGTAATCCTTCGCCTGCGCGCCGCCCTCCTCGGTCGAGAGCAGCAGCCGGTTGAACGCCGAGCCGACGCGCGTCTCCTGGTTGGCGCCGGGCATCAGGTCGCCGGCGACCTGCTCCACGGTGAATCGGTCGAAGCGCTTGTTGTCGTTGAAGCTCTTGATGACCCAGTCGCGATACGGCCACACATTGCGCGGGTTGTCCGAGTGATAGCCGATCGTGTCGGCAAAGCGCACCACGTCGAGCCAGCCGATTGCCATGCGCTCGCCGTAATGCGGATTCGCCAGCACGCGCTCGACGAGCTTCGCATAGGCATCCGGAGACTTGTCATTCACGAACGCTGCGACCTCGTCCGGCTTCGGCGGCAGCCCCAGCAGGTCGGAGTAAAGCCGACGAATGAGCGTGCGCCGGTCCGCTTCCGCCGACGGCTTCAGCCCGACCTCCGCGAGCCGCTTCCGCACGAGCACATCCACGCCATTCTGCCCGGCGGGAATCGCCGCCTTCACCGGCTTCTCGTAAGCCCAGTGCCCCTGATACTCCGCGCCCTGCGCGATCCACTTTTTCAAAATCTCGCGCTGCCGCGCGGTGAGCTTCTTGTGCGAATCCGGCGGCGGCATCAGCTCGTCGGGGTCCTTCGAAAAAATGCGCTTCACCAACTCGCTCTCGTCCGGCTTCCCCGGCACGAATGCCTCCTTCTTCAGCGCATCCTCACGGATGTCGAGCCGCAGCTTCGCCTCGCGGTGCTTCGGGTCGTTGCCGTGGCAATAGAAGCAGTTGTCCGACAAAATCGGCCGCACATCGCGGTTGAATTCGATCTTCACCGGCAGTGGCGCCTCGGCGGCGGAAGCGAGCGCGGCCATGCCAGTCAGGAGGATTGCAGGGGTTCCTTTCATCATCGTCATTGTGCTACGGATTCACCATCGCGCACGACAAGACTTAGCCGGCTGCCTCCGGCCCCGATGTTTTCGGGGCGCAGCGCCCGTCCTCGGAATTTTCGAGGGCGGCTCTTGAGCGCGCCGCGAGGGAACAGTAGGGTCAGCCATGCCTGTCGCCGGTCTCGATCTCGTCGCGGAAATCCAAGCGCTCAAACGCGAGCGCAACGCCGTCATTCTCGCGCACAACTACCAAGTGAAGGAAGTCCAGGATCTCGCCGATTTCGTGGGCGACTCGCTCGGGCTGTCCTACAAGGCTGCGGAGACGAAGGCCGACGTGATCGCATTCTGCGGCGTCCACTTCATGGCCGAGACGGCGAAGATCGTGAACCCTCAGAAGACCGTCGTCCTTCCCGACCTGAACGCCGGCTGCTCTCTGAGCGATTCGTGCCCCGCGGACAAGCTGGAGGCGCACCTGAAGGCGCACGCGGACAAAAACTACTACGTGGTCGCCTACATCAACTGCTCCGCCGGAGTGAAAGCGCTGAGCGACGTCATCTGCACGAGCGGAAATGCGGCTAAGATCGTCGAGCGCGTGCCGAAGGACCGCAACATCCTCTTCGTGCCCGACGAAAACCTCGGCCAGTGGGTGACCGAGAAGACAGGACGCCAGATGGATTTGTGGAAGGGCAACTGCTACGTCCACGTCGAGTTCACGCGGCAGGCCATCGAGCGCATCAAGGCCGAGTGGCCCGACGCGCCGGTCGTCGCGCACCCCGAATGCACGCGCGCCGTGCGGCTGCTCGCGGACGAGGTCTGCTCGACGGAGAAGATGATCACCTTCTGCAAGCAGCACCCGTCGCAGGCCTTCGTGATCGTGACCGAGAGCGGCATGCTCCACCGGCTGCGGCGCGAGGTGCCGGGGAAGCATTTCATCGCCGGACCCACGGACAAATGCGCGTGCGCCGACTGCCGCTACATGAAGCTGAACACGCTCGAGAAGCTGCACGGCTGCCTGCACGACCTCACGCCACAGATCGAAATCCCAGAGCCGGTCCGCGCCCGCGCCGAGCTGCCGCTTCGGCGGATGCTTGAGTGGAGCAAGTGACGCAATCGCCGTCCCGGAAACCATGGAGTTCCCTCGCTTCCTCCGACTCACATCCCGCGCAGCCGCGTTTGCGATCGCTGCGCTCGCGTGCGGTTGTGACGGTCGGAAGCGAACCGCGGCCGACGCCGCCGGGGAGATGGCGCGGCACTTCACCGAGCAGCGTTTCGCCGAGGCCTATCAGCAGGCGTCCACGGAGTTCCGCTTCACGAAGACGGCAAACTACTTCGAGGCCCGCGTGCGCGACCTCGGGCTGAGTGAGGCGCGCGGCGTGAAATGGGGTGAGCCGGAGACAAATGGAGGACTCTCATCCGTGCGCGGCGTCTTCACGCTGAAGGACGGCCGGGAGGTGCCGCTGACCTTCACGTTCAACATGGAGGGCGGCGACTGGCGGCTCATCGAGGCGAGGTCCGAACCCTCGGGCGGGCGGCGCGGCGAGGATGTGTTCGCCGTGGCGTGGCGCACGCGCGACACGATGGAGGCCAAGGCAACGGAGATCCAGGAGCCGAGCGCGCCGGACATTCCCTCCGAGCCGCAGCTCCGCCAGCTCGCGGAGGACACGCTGCTGCTCTTCAACGAAGCCATTCAGAATGGCGGCGATTTTGCCGCGCTGTTCGCGGCCGCCTCCGACCGCTGGAAGCTGCGCGGGCGGACGAAGGAGGAGATCAGCTACGTGGGCAGCGATCCCGAGCGGCGTCGGAAGGCGGACCCGGAAAACAACGAGCACCGGCTGACGATGGCGGCAATGAAGAGCGCCTTCTCCGCGCACGTCGCAGCGAAGATCGATCTGTCGGCGATTCGCGGGCAGAAGTTGCTCCTCTCAAGCCCGCCGCGCGTGAACTCCGACGGCGTGCTGATCCTCGCTGGAACCTTCGACGCGGCAGTCTTCATGGCCACCCTGCCGGGGCAGCCGCGGAAGCTCGAATTTTCGCTCGAATACGTTCACGAGGCCGGCACGTGGAAGCTCTTCGGCCTGACCGTGAATGTCGCGGCGCCGACGAATGCAGCGGTGACTCCGCGCTAGGAGCGCAGCGTCGCGAGGGCGGCGTCGAGCGACGCGCAGTCGGTGATGCTGATCACGGGCGTTTCCTTGCGGGTGCGCTTCACAAGGCCGGCGAGCACGCCGCCGGGGCCGAGTTCGAGGAAAAGCTCCACCTTCTCCACGTCCACGAGGAACTCGATCGTCTCCGTCCATCGCACCGACCCGGTGACTTGCGCGGCGAGCGCGTCGCGGATCGCCGCGGGATCGCCTACGGGACGCGCGGTGAAATTCGCCACGATGGGAAAGGTGGGCGCCTGCATTGGCGTCGCAGCGAGCTTTGGCGCAAGTGCATCCGCGGCGCTCTGCATCAGGCGCGAGTGGTAGGCGCCGGCGACGTTGAGCTTCGCGGCCTTGCGGATGCCGCGGTCGCGCACGACTTCGAGCAGCGCGTCGATTTTCACGTCCTCGCCCGAGACGACGATCTGGCCGGGGCTGTTGAAATTGGCGACGTCCACGCCGAACTCCGCGGCGATCGAGCGCACGAGAGCCTCGTCGCCGCCGATCAGCGCCGCCATCGCGCCGGTCGTCTTCTCACAGGCCTCCTGCATCAGTCGTCCGCGCTCGGCGACAAGCTGCAGGCCGTCGGCAAAGCTGAACGTGCCCGCTGCGGCGTGCGCGGTGAATTCACCCAGCGAGAGCCCGGCTGCGATGTGGATGGGCAGCGCGCCGAACTCGGCCTTCAGAACAGCGAGGCACGCGAGGCCGTGGACGAAAAGCGCCGGCTGGCAGTTCGCTGTCTTCACGAGTTCCGCCTCCGGGCCGGAGAATGCGACCGTGCTCAGGGGGCGTCCGAGAATCGAATCCGCCTCGCGGAAGAGGTCACCGGCTGCGGGGAATTTCTCCGCGAGGTCGCGGCCCATGCCGACGGCCTGGGCGCCCTGGCCGGAGAAGAGAAGTGCAATGCGTTTTGACATGCCCCCGCATATTGCAGGCGGCGGCACACACGCAAGAACGCTCGCCCGGCGTTCAGACGAGCAGCGCCTTCACCACTTTCCCATGCACATCCGTAAGGCGGAAATCGCGGCCCGCGTGGTGGAAGGTGAGGCGCTCATGGTCAAAGCCGAGCACGTGGAGAATCGTCGCCTGCACGTCGTGGACGTGGACCGGATTTTCCACGACGTGAAAACCGAGGTCGTCCGTCGCGCCGTAGCTCATGCCGGGGCGGATGCCGCCGCCGGCCATCCACATCGTGAACGCCTGCGGATGATGATCGCGCCCGAGCGCGCGGCCGAGCGAGGGATTCGTCTCGACCATCGGCGTGCGGCCAAATTCACCGCCCCAGACCACAAGCGTGTCGTCGAGAAGTCCACGGCGCTTAAGGTCGAGCACCAGCGCCGCGCTCGCGCGGTCAGTCTTCTCGCAGTTCGATTTCACATTGCCGGCCACATTGCTGTGCGCGTCCCAGCCCTCGTGGTAGATGTTCACAAAGCGCACGCCGCGCTCGATCATGCGGCGCGCGAGCAGGCACGCGCGGGCGAACGACGCCTTGTCCGGCTCGCAGCCGTAAAGCTCGAGCGTCTCCTTGCTCTCGTTGCGCAGGTCCATCAGCTCCGGCGCGCTCGTCTGCAGTCGGAACGCCATCTCGTAATTTGCAATGCGCGTCGCGATTTCCGGGTCGCCGACCTGCGCGAGCTGGCGCTCGTTCATCGCGCGGATGAGGTCGATCGTGTCGCGCTGCAGCCGTGCGTCCACACCCGCTGGGTTGCTCACATTCAAAATCGGATCGCCCTGGTTGCGGAAACGCGTGCCTGTGTAGGTCGTCGGCAGGAAGCCGCTCGACCACAGCGCCGAACCGCCGCTAAGCCCGCTGCCCGTGCTCATCACGACGAATGCAGGCAGATCCTGCGTCTCCGCGCCGAGGCCGTAGAGCACCCACGAGCCGAGGCACGGACGCCCCGGCTGCGAGAAGCCCGTGTTGAAGAAAATCTGCGCGGGCGCGTGGTTGAACTGGTCGGTGCTCACCGATTTTACGAGGCAGATTTCGTCCGCGACTTTCGCGAGGTGCGGCAGCATCTCGCTCAGCTCCGCGCCGGATTTTCCATACTTCGCAAACTTGTAGCGCGGCCCGAGCACTGCGGCATCAGGGCGGATGAACGCATAGCGCTGGCCGCCGATGACCGACGGCGGCAGCGGTTTGCCCTCGAGCTTCGTGAGCTCCGGCTTGTTGTCGAACAGCTCAAGCTGCGACGGCGCGCCCGCCATGAACAGATGGATGACGCGCTTCGCCTTGCCGGGGAAATGCGGCTTCCTCGGCGCGAGCGGGTTCACATTCGGCACGCTCGCGCGCAGTGAATCCGTCAGCAGGCCCGCGAGCGCGATCTTTCCAAGGCCCACGCCGCAGTCGTGGAGGAAATGGCGGCGGGTGACATCGAGGCAGCGCTGTTCGGTGGGTGGCACGGGAACGTTTTGTCGCATAACGGCGCGCGGCTGCAACGGCAGTCTGCGCAACAGGTCAACCGCCAAAGCCGGCTCTGTCTTAAGCGGAATTCAGCCGGACGCTGCGGATGGAGATTATGCTCACGACTCGCTCCGCGTTTCCGATACACCTGCGCGCGTGAATCTCGAATGGTGGCAATACCTCCTGCTCTCGCTCGCCGGCGCGGCGGCGGGGTTCATTGACGCCATCGCGGGCGGCGGTGGCATGATCTCCGTGCCCGCGCTGCTGTGGGCCGGGCTGCCGCCGCAAGTCGCGCTCGGGACCAACAAGCTGCAGTCCACGTGCGGCACGCTGCTCGCCGTCGCGCACTATTCCCGCGCCGGACTCATCCGCTGGCGAACGCTGCATCTCTCCATCGCGATCACATTCCTCGCTGCCGCGGGCGGCGCGTGGGCGGCGGCGATCACGGATCCGGCGATCCTGAAGCGCGTCGTGCCCGCACTGCTCATCGCCGTCGCGATCTACATGATGCTGAACCGGAAGCTTGGCGAGCGCCCCCGCGCGGCGCGCATCGGAATGACCGCCTTCGCGCTCATCTTCGGCACCGCGCTCGGATTCTACGACGGCTTCTTCGGCCCCGGCGTCGGTTCGTTCTGGATGCTCGCGTGCGTGCTCGCGCTCGGGCAGGATCTGCGCGCGGCCGCGGGGACGACAAAGGCCGTCAACCTCACGAGCAACATCGCCGCGCTGGGCGCCTTCGCCTTCGCCAAGTGCCTGCGCTTCGACGTCGGCGCCGCCATGATCGCCGGCCAGCTCGCGGGCGCGCGGCTGGGAAGCGCGATGGTGATCAGCCACGGTGCGCGGATCATCCGCCCGCTCTTCATCGCGGTCGCACTCACGATGGCGCTGCGGCTTGCGTGGCAGGCATTCTTCGGCTGAGCGGGGCGCGGCCCCTGCTATTCAGGGGCCATGCAACTTTCATCCGAGCCGGCCGCGCCGCAGATTCCCGGCGGCAAATCCGCCGTGCACTGCTGCGCCGTATGCCACCAGCAGTGGGCGGAGACGATGATGCTGCGCGTGGACAGCCGGTGGATCTGCTCGCTCTGCAAGGAGCGCGCGCTCGCCGACACGACCCCGAAGTCGCAGCGCCGTGCCCAGATGCGCATGGGCGTGCCGCCACTTGTCTGGGTGAAAGTGATCGCAGTCCTCGCGCTCGCCGCCGCCATCGGCTTCCGGCTGTGGATTGGCTCGTTTCGCAACCGACCGCTTGTCCCGAAGGCGCTCGATGAACTCCACCATCCCGAGCGGCTCCTGTTGAAGCAATTCGAGGCGGAGAAAGCGGACGCCCGCGATCCGTCCACGCGCGGCGGCAAACTCTGAGCCCAGCGCGCTCAGCGAATCTCCACGACGGGATTCCCGAGCACGTCCATCTTCGGCGCAACGCCGAGGCCGGGGAATTTCGATGCGGCCATGCGGCCATTCACGCGGCGAGGCGCGCCATCCGCGGTGCTCACGGTCACGTAGCTGTTGAAGTCGGTCGTCGTGAAGAGGAACTCCGTCGGTGTGCTCTGCGCGAGGTGCGCGATGGCCGCGGTGGCAATGTCACCGCCCCAGGTGTCCTCCAGCGTCATCCCGATGCCCATGCTCACGCACAGGTCGCGCGCCTGCCGGATCTTCGTGAGGCCGCCGAGCTTGCTGATCTTCAAATTCACCAAGTCCATCGCGAGGTCGGCCTTTGCGCGCAGCAGCATGCCGAGGTCGTCGATGTTCTCATCGAGCACAAACGGATGCGGAATCTGCCGCCGCACCGCGAGGCACTCCTCGTAAGTGAGGCACGGCTGCTCGATATAGACATCCACATCGCGCACCGCCTTGGCCACGCGCACCGCATCGTGCTGCACCCAGCCGTTGTTCGCATCGGCCACGAGCCGCTCGCCGGGCCGAAGCTCCGCCGCGACGGCGAAAATGCGCGCGATGTCCGTGTCGGGATCGCCGCCGACCTTGAGCTGAAACCGGCGATACCCTTCCGCGCGGTAGCCCGCGACCTTTGCCGCCATCTCCTCCGGCGACTCCTGCGAAATCGCGCGGTAAAGATGAACATCCTCGCCATAACGCCCGCCGAGCAGCTCGCACACGGGCATCCCGTTCGCCTGCCCGAGGATGTCCCAGCAGGCGATGTCGATGCCGCTCTTCACGTAAGGGTGCCCCTTCAGCGCAGCGTCCATCGTGCGGTTGAGTTTCCCGAGCTGGCGCGGGTCTTCCCCGATCAAATGCGGCCCGAGTTCGCGCAGCCCCGCTCGCACGCCCTCCGCATAGGCGGGAAGATAGAACGGACCGAGCGGACAAACCTCGCCATGCCCCACGAATCCCGCATCCGTCTCAACACGCACGATCGTGCTGTCGAACACTGTGACCGACTTTCCCCCGCTCCATTTGTAGGTCGTCTCGTGGAGAGGCAGATCAACGCGATAGGCAAGGATTCGGGTGATTTTCATGCAAAAAATGCGGGGGGCGTAGAGAAACATGACTAACTGCGGTCACGCGCGACGTCCCGCCAAAATTGAATTGCCCGCAAAGCCCCAATGCAAGACCATGCGGGGAAATGAGATGCCGGTTCCCCAGAACTGCACCGCG
Source organism: Chthoniobacteraceae bacterium (assembly GCA_044221185.1). Taxonomy (GTDB): domain Bacteria; phylum Verrucomicrobiota; class Verrucomicrobiia; order Chthoniobacterales; family Chthoniobacteraceae; genus SXWH01. The sequence continues at coordinate 206,188 of JBGAPP010000001.1, forward strand.
CTGCGACGGCTTCTCGCTCGTCGAAGTTGCGGTCGCCATCGGCGTCATCGCTGTCGCCGTCACCACCGTCCTCGGCGCGTGGCCGGGCGGCCAGAGCATGCTGAGAAACGCCGGCGACGCGACCATCACAGCGCAGATCGCACAGCGGCTCGCGGCGGAATTGAGGCAGGCCGACTACCCCGACGTGCTCCGTCTCGCTGGCCTCAACGACTCCACCCCGATGGTTTCCCTGTCGCGCCGCTATTTCTCCCAGACCGGCCGCGAGGTCGCGGCGGAGGAGCCGTCCAGAATATATGAGGCGCTCACGCGTGCATGTCACACCGGGCAGTTCCCGATCCAGTCCGCCGGCAGTTCAAAACGCTGGGACTCCCAGGGCAGCATCTCGCTGGCAATCGAAGTCGTCGTGGCACCCGCGGGTGTGCAGGCACCGATTGACAGCAGCGGCCTCGTGGACCGGAGCAAATTCCGCAGGCCGGTGCATTCGTATCCATTCTTCGTCGGAGGAAATGCGGCATGGTAGGGCGCCGCGCAGCATTCACCATCACGGAGCTCGTCGTTGCGATGGGGATCGTTCTCGTGCTCATGGGGGTGCTCTTGACGCTCGTCCTCCACACCTCGGAGGGCTCGCGAATCGCGCGGGCACGCGCCGGACAGTTCCAGCAGGCACAGCGGGCCTTCGAGACGCTCGCGCAGAGGGTCGGGCAGGCCACGCTCAACAGCTACTGGGACTCCTACACCGTGACTGGCACCAGCAGCACAGTCCGCCGATACCAGCGCATGTCGGAGCTGCGGTTCGTGTCGGGCCCGATGCAGGCGGGGGGGCAGCCGCTCGACAACACCACCACGAGGATGCGCCCGGGCCACGGTGTGTTTTTCCACGCGGCGACCGGCCGCCTCGGAGCAGACCGCGACGCGGCACTGCTCGGGCTCGACGGTCTCGTGAACACCTGGGGCTACTTCGTGGAGGTCGGCTCCGACTCGATGCCGCTGCCGCCGTTTCTCGCATCGCAAAGTGTGGAGCCCCTCGCGCCACGGCTGATGGAGTTCTGCGAGCCCCCCCAGCAGCTCAGCGTTTACAGCTACTCCAGCGGAAAGCCGGACTACGCAGGATTCGAATGGTTCCGTGTTCCGCTTGCGAACCGCGCGATGGTTCGCGCCGCCGCCGAGAACATCGCCGTGCTCCTCGTTCACCCGAAGCTCACCGCTCCGGAAGCCGAGCGCCTCCTGCCAGGTGCCACGAAGAACAACCAGGATGCGATCATCGCGCCGCAGCTTTTCTACCACTCCGGCGCCGCCGTCCCGGCGGGCACTGCCCCGGAGCGCAACATGCGGCACCGGCTGCCCCCGGTGATCGAGCTGACGATGGTCGCGCTCGATTCGGCATCGGTGAGCCGCATCTACAGCCCGACCGATCTCGACCCGCTGAAAATGCGCGACACCTTCCGCGATGCGCTCAGCCTCCAGGCCGACCTGCAGGGAGATCCCGCCAACCCGCTGCGCGATTCACTCGAGGCGCGGCTCATCGCAAAACGCGCCAACTACCGCATCTTCGCCACCACAATCGCGGTCCGCTCCGCCCAATGAAGACCGCGAGGAAATCCAGAGGCGTGGTGCTTGTCCTCGTCCTCGCATGCACGGCGCTGCTCGTCGCCCTGCTCGCGATGTATTTTTCCACGGCCACGGGCGCCGTTCAGTCGGCGTCGCTCTACAGAAACGGCATCACGGCACAGCACCTCGCTGACACCGCGGTGAACATCGTGATGGGGCAGATCGCTGACGGCACGCACACGGCAAAGCAGGGCAGGCCGGATGAGAGCCTCGTCTGGATGTCGCAGCCGGGACTCATCCGCACTTACGACACTAGCGGGACGCCATACCGCTTCTACAAGCTCTATTCCTCGGGCGACATGGTCGTGCAGAATTTCCCCGGCGGCTACTGGAGCCCCTCGGAAAACGAGGCCTCGGAGGTGCCCGACAACTGGTTCGAGCAACGCGGGCTCTTCACCGACTTGAACGAGCCGATGCTGGTGCCGGTGCCCACTGCGACCGGCAGTGCAGCGCCCGCGGGAGCCATGCTGCTGAACGGCACTTGGAACTACGTCCATTACCCCATCCTCGATCCATCCGCGCAGTCGCCGGGCAACGCGAGCGTGAACCGCAACGGAGTCGAGGGCTTCGCCGTGAATGCAAAGCGGCTCTCCAGCGCACCGACAAACCCGTCGGGCGCAAACTACGATCCCACGAAAATCACCGACCCGATCCGCTCGCCGAATCCCGCACCCATGCCTGTCCGATGGCTCTACATGCTGCGCGACGGGAAGCTCACCGTGCCGGACACAGCGGTGCGGAATGCCAGCGGCGATTTGGAAATGCGGTGGAGCAGCGGCGGCGCGAACTCCCCGTCGCGCGACAACCCCATCGTGGGCCGCATCGCGTTCTGGGCCGACGACGAGACTTGCAAGCTCAACATCAACACCGCCTCCGAGGGCACATTCTGGGACCGCCCCGGCGCACCGACCGGCACCTCCGCAAACCCGCTCGACGAGATGAACATGGCCAACCGCATCCCGCGCCGTGACGAGTGGCAACGCCTCCCCGGGCACCCGGCGATGACTTGCCTGAGTCCGGTCTTCGGGATGCTCACGCCATTCCAAGTTCCGCTCGGGAGGACACTCACGAGCGCGGACATTCCGAAATTCGACGCCTACTACAAGATGCTCCCGCGCATCGGCACGGATGGCACGCGGGTCGGATTCCTGCAGCCGCCGGGGCTCGTCCAGAATCTCGACACCGACCGCCTCTTCGCCTCGGTGGACGAGCTGCTTTTCAACCCAGCCCGCGGAGTCACGGACGGCATCACGCGCAGCTTCCTCGAGAAGGCGAAGTTCTTCCTCACCACCTCGGGACGCACGCCGGAAACGAACATGTTCAACCTGCCCCGCATCGCGCTATGGCCGCTGCAGCAGGAAAGGGATCCCAACTTTGGAATGCCCGGCTGCCCAGCGCGACCGCGGACGCCGCAGGATGATCTCATCGCGCAATGCACGACCATCGGCGGCAAACCCTATTACTTCCAGAGATACAGCGTGTTTCTCGACGGCTACGTGAATGACCGGAACCAGCATCCGAATCTGCCATTTGGACAGCAGCCGGGCCCCCTCGGCATCGATCCCACGGTGCCGCTTCATCCGCCGAGCAGCCAGCGGACGGACCTCGACTGGACGATGATTCCGCGCAACCAGCAGCTCTACGGTTACCTGCAGGATCTCACATCGCGCCCCGTGCCGGGCTTGGCGGGGAGAAAGAGTCTCGCGGGCAAATTTGGCAACGCCGACCGCGACCAGCTCCTCACCGAGATGGTCGATCTCCTCCGCACGGCCAATTCCGAGACTCCGAGCAACGTCGCCGGCCAGCCCTTTGCATACGCCTACACGCCGCCGCACGATGCCGCGGGCCCCCTGCGCAGCGGCATAGGCCAAGTGGTCCCGCTCTGCATCCCGGCAGCCGCCGACGGCACACGCGTGGAAACGAAGGGCTTCGGTCGCTTCCCGACTGTGACCGAGGCAGGCCTGAACATCTTCGCAGTTTACAATTTCGACGTGTTCGGCGGGCTGCAGCTCGGAATGGGGGCCATGCTCTGGCTGGAGCCGTTCTGCCCATCCGCAGGGCCGCCCGCCACGGTGCCCCTCGTCCGCTTTTGTGTCCGCGGCCTCGACCAGTTCACCCTCAACGGCACGCCCCTCGGCATGCCGAAGGTCGCGACGAGCCTCGTGAACCCCGCCTTCATGTGCCAGCACTGCGCGCACGCGCACAACTGCTACTATGGCATGTGCCGCTACTGGGCGCCGGGCGGAGCGTGGGTGGCCAAGACCAACGGCCTCGCCAACGAGGAGCGGCACCACCCATTTTTCAGCTCCAACATCGTGCCATTGCCGGCGAGCGGAGGCGTAAGCTTCAAGGGCGGGGAAATCACCGTCGAAATCCATTCGGGCTACTCAGGCACAATCGGCTCCGCCACCTCCGCACCCTCGCCGGACAGCCTCGTGCAGACCCTGCACCTCAAATTTCCAGACGCCGCATGGCCAGTGCCACCGCTGGGGTTCCGCCCACAGACAGACATGCTCCTCGGCGGGGAAAGCCCGATCGTCGGCTGGGAGATCGTGCGCAGCATCCAGGTGGATCCCAGCGGCCCCTCGCGCGGCGACCTCCGCCACATCGCCGCCCTCCGCGATGTCCCAGCGAACTATTTTCACCCGCACCCCGACTACCATTCGACCACCAAGCCCTACGCACACACCTTCCGCGCCGGCGACGACCTCATCTACGGCTCCAGCTCCAGCGTGGCCCTCCAGCCGGGGCGCACCACACGCGCATCACTCGGCGCAAACGGCCTCACGGGCGCGCTCCTTCCCTCAGGATGGCTCGGCGACTGGGACAGCGGCGCCGGCCAGTATGGCGACGGCGCGCAGTTCCCGCGGCTGGACGCCGGCAACGGCGACAGCCTCTATGGCGGCTACCCGGTGGTGGCCTATGCCGGCTCAAATTACCGTCCCGAAACCGGCAAGACATGGTCGCCCATCCGCGAAATCCCCTCGCCGGTCATCTTCGGCTCGCTGCCCGTCGGCGTGCGGCCGAATGCACCCCAGCCGTGGCGCACGCCGCTCTTCTGCGCAAACCCCGCCTCCGGAAAAAACCATCCCGGCTGGCAGCAGCCGCGCGACCACTACCTGCTCGATCTCTTCCAGATGCCCATCGTCGAGCCCTACGCGATCAGCGAGCCCCTTTCGAGCACCGGGAAGGTGAACCTCAACTGCCAGATCGTCCCATTCACCTACATCCAGCGGGACACCGCTCTGCGCGGCGCGTTCCGCGCGACCAAAGTCACCGCGATCCCCAACAAGACGGCCGACAACCCGATGCCTCCGCAACGCCTCGACATCAACGCCGACGAGACACTCAAGGGCTTCCAGCGCCGCTTCGCCGACAAGGGTGGCTGCTTCAAAACCGCAAGCGAGCTGTGCGAGATGTTCCTCGTCCCGTCGAGCACCACCCTCGACCAGATGCGCGACGGCGACCCCTCCTCCTGGTGGTGGACCGCATACGCGAGCACGGGCGACAACCTGCGGGAAAACCCCTACGGCCACCTCTACAACCGCGTCACCGCCCGCTCGAACTCCTTCACCGTCCACTACCGCGTGCAGGTCCTCGGGCACAACGCCAACGCGCGGCCCAACACGTGGGTGGATGGCGTCGAGCAGGTCCTGGCCGAGGCGCGGGGTTCGACGCTCGTCGAACGCAGCATCGACCCCGAAAACCCGCGTTTGAAAGACTTCGCAACGGATCGCAGCGCCACGCTCGACGACGCTTGGAAATTCCGAACGGTGCGAGTGCAGCGCTTCGGACGCTGACCATCCCCTCATTACGGACAGCGCGGCTGCCTATCTCGGAAGGATCTCGTAGCGGTGGGACACCGCGCCGTTCCGCTGCCCGCCACGCTCATCCGACGAAAGGAAGGCGCGGACGTATTCCACCACCGCCCTCGCCGGCTCCACGCGCACGCGTAGGTGGCCGCTGCTGCCGAGCAGCACGCCACTCTTGTAACCGTATTCCTCGGCGCTGCGCGTGTTGTCGTAGCGCACGTGGCCCGGCTGCGGCACCTCCTGATACACAATGCCATCGATCTCCTGCTTCACGAACAGATGGTCGTGCCCGTGAAAAACCGCGCTCACCCGGTTCTTCACGAGGAGGTCGTGAATCGGCATCGGCCAGCCGGGCCGCTTGTCCACGAAGACATTCGCTCCGCCCTCATCGCGCCCGCCCCACTCGTAGAGCGGTGCGGCCTCCGCTCCGCCGCGCGCGTCCTTCCCGATGCCGCCGACGAGATGGTGCAGGAAGACAAAGCGGAATTTTGCGCGCGACTTCGTGAGCGTCGCGGCGAGCCAGTCGTATTGTGCGCGGCCCAGCGTGCTCGTCCAGTTGTCCGCCGGACCACCCCTGCCGCCGCGCTCCTTCTTGGAATACCAGAACGGATCGAGCACGACGAACAACGCGTCGCCCCACTCCCACGCATAGTAGTTCTGCAGCAGCCCCGCCTGTGGGTCGGGCGTCGCGTTGCCGGTGTAAAAGGCATCCGGAACCGGATTCGGAAAGTGGCGCTTGCGCTGCGCGTTGGACCATACGGCGAGGTTGTCCGCAGTCCCGTCGAGCCACCGGCCCGCCTCTCCATCGTGGTTGCCGAGCACGAGGAACAGCGGCGCGCTGTGCGCGATGCTGCCGAAGTAGTGGCGCTGCGCGACATACTGCGCCGCTGCACCGCCGCGAGTGCGGTGCTTATCCGTCATGAACGTGTCGCCGAGGTCGATCATGAAATCCGGCTTGTCCGCGAGCGCGTTCGCGAGGCATCGGAGCAGGAGCTGCGGCTCCGTGTTGTAGTCGAGGTGCGGGTCCGCCTGCATGGTGAACGTGAACGCACCGCCCGGCGGCCGCGCAGTTTGAAAGGAGCGCTCGGGCTCGGCGATCCACGCCCCGCCCTTTCCGCGCGTGCTCAGCCGGTAAAAACACCGCGTGTCGGGCTGGAGTCCGTCGAGCAGGATTTCGGACGGCGCGCCGGCTTTGAGGGCGAACACTGCTGTCTTCCCGGTGAGCGCGCCGCTCTTCGGGCCAAACTCAATCACCCCCTCCCGGTCCGCGTATGCGAGCACGCTTGCCGTCACCGAATTCTTCGTCGGACGCCCGAGCACAATGTCGAGCGGATGCGCTGGCACCTCCGTCTTGAAGAGAAACCGCACATCGTCGAGCGGCGCATCCTGAGGGCGCTTGCCTCCACTCTTGCCTCCGCCGGGACCGCGCGGCTTGTCATCGGCCGAAAGCGCGGCAAACGCGATGAGCGCGGCGAGGGCCGCCATGGCGGCTGTCTGAAACATCTTCATGCTGAGGCAGCTTCTCGCATGGCGAACCTTAACGCGACGTGAAGCCGCAGCGCGCAAGTCGTTCACAACGTCACCGCCTCGCGGCCCGATCGCTCGCCGCGCCAGATGAATTTCCCCCGAAACCAGTGATGACACCCAGCCGTCGGAGCAATCCGTTCATGGGATCGCTCGGGCGATCACTTCGTTCCGGGCTTCTTTCCCGGTCCGATGAACTCCCCACGTGAGACAAAGCCATCCTTGTCCGCATCGAACTTCTCGAATCGCGCCCTCGCGGCTTCCTTGTCGGACTGCCTCGCGAGGTATTCGTCGAGCGTGAGCTTGGCCTTGCCAGGGTAGAGTCGGTCAAAGCGCGCGCCACGATCCTCGTCCGCGGGTGCGGTGCTCTTCGCGGCCGGCTTTGGCTTGCCGCTGCCTTTTGGCTTCTTGCCGCCGTCGAGTGAGGATGAACCGGCGGGAGGGAGATGCTTCGCAAGAGATTCGATCAGCGCCTTGTGCTCCGGCTTGTCGGCGAGGTTCACGGTTTCCGCGGGATCGTTCGCTTCGTCGTAGAGCTCCACGGCGACGATCTTCTCGCCTTTGCGTTCGCGCCAGAAGGTGCAGCGCCAGCGCTCATCACGGATGCTGTAGCCCATCACCTGCCCATCGTTTCCCGCACCGCGCGGATACTGGCTGATGGCGACCTTCTGCTTCGGCGCGTTCGCGTTTTCGATGAACGGCCTCAGGCTCCTGCCATCGAGCCCGTCGGGCATCTTGAGCCCGCACAGGTCTGCGAGCGTCGGGTAGATGTCCACGAACTCGACCGGCGCGTCACATTTCTGCCCCGCGGTCTTCGTGCGCGGCACGCTGATGAGCAGCGGTGCGCGCGTGGCCAGCTCGAAGTTCGTGTGCTTGTGCCACAGGCCATGATCGCCGAGCTGCCAGCCGTGGTCTCCCCAGAGAACGATGATCGTGTTGTCGGCGAGACCTTCCTTCTCCAGCGCGTCGAGCAGGCGGCCGATGTTGTGGTCGGTGAAACTGATCGCCGCGTAGTAGCCGTGGCGAAGCTGCTTCGCGAAGTCGGCGGGGATCGGGTTTCCCTTCGGCACGCCCGGGTAGTTGTGCAGTTCACCGTTGCTGTGCCCGGCAAATTCCGGGCAGCCCGCGGGCAGATGATCGATGACAGGCAGCGGAATTTTCTCGGGGTCGTAGAGATCCCAATACTTCTTCGGCGAAACGAACGGCAGGTGCGGCTTCAAAAATCCGACCGCGAGGAAGAACGGCTCGCCTTTCTGCTTCAGCGCGTGGATGCGCTTCACAGCCTCCGCCGCGGTCGCTCCGTCGGGAAGCTCGTCGTCGCTCTTCTCGCTCGCGCTGAATGCCGGGCCAGCCTTCCCCTCCTTGATGATCTTCGCCGGGTTGGCCTTCGCGTCCTCGTCCGTGAGTGCCTTGGGATACTCGGTCACATTCACGCCGTGGCGCGTGACGATGCGCTTTGTCCAATCCGCCGGGTCGGTGTCCACGGTGTATCCCTTCGGATACCAGTGCGGCTCGCTCCACGAACGGCCATCCTCGAAGCCGTGATGGTAGATTTTGCTCAGCCCCGAGCAGTGGTAACCGTTCGCCTTGAAATGCTGCGGCAGCGTGACGCAGTCCGGCAGCGCCACGCGGAAGTGGGTCGCCAAATCCCAGACCTTCGTCGCGTCTGGCCGACGTCCCGTGAGCAGCGACGAACGCGACGGGGAGCAGACCGCCTGCTGGCAATACGCATGGTTGAAAACCATCCCGTGCGCGGCGATGCGGTCGATGTTCGGCGTCTTGACGACCGTGTTCCCGTAGCAGCCCAGCTCCGGCCGCATGTCGTCCACGGCGATGAAGAGGACGTTCGGCTTTTCCGCGAATGACGTCTGTGGAACGACGACGGATACAGCGAGCAGCGCGAGGAGCGGGATGGTCTTCATTTGAAAGGCGGGGCGACTGTTGGAAGTGCGGAGGGAAATAGCGCGACGGGCGACAATTCGTCCATGGCGATGGGCTTGCGATACGCTTTTTCGGAATCTGTAAAATGCGCCGGAAACGATCATCGCAGCGACATCGGGAAACCAGATGGTGTCACTGCACCCGCGTCGTCGCCTGCAAAGCGCACCTCACGGCTGCGGGTTCCGGCCCGGTTTCGTCGTCCCACCGGGAGCGTCTTTGCCTCCGCGCCTTGGCTCGAAGGGTCGCGCCTTGCCCGGATCGAATTTCGGATTCGGCACCGGCATCGCGGCACTGACGAGCTTGAGGTATTCCACCAGCCGCCGCTCAAGGTCGGCGGTTTCTTTCATGCGCTCCTTCGAGAGGTCACGCTGCTCGCCGAGATCCTTCGCAAGGTCGAAGAGCATCGGCACATTCGTGTCGTAGGGATGGATGAGCTTCATGCGGCCGAGCAGGAGCGCGGACGCCGGGCCGAGTTCGTCTTTGTCGTAGTGCGGGAAGTGCGCCACGAACTCCTCGCGCGGACGCTGCACAGCCGCATTCGCCGCGCCGCCCAGCACCGCCGCGAGACTGCCACCCTCGACACCCCTCGACAGCGGTTCCTTCACGCGCGCGACGGCCGCGATGGTCGGCAGGATGTCCACGGTCGTCGCGAATGCGTGTGAGCAGGCGCCCGGCTTCACGCCCGGACCGCGCACGATGAGCGGCACGCGGATGCCGCCTTCCCACACGGTGCCCTTGCCGTTGTTGAGCGGGCCGTTCGCATTCCGGCCCTGCGCGCCATGGTCCGAGGTGTAGATGAAATACGTGTTCTTCGCGATGCCGAGTTCGTCGAGTGTCGCCATCAGCATGCCGATGGTCGCGTCCATGTCCTGTGTGACCGCTGCAGCGCCGATGAGTCGCTGGTCGCGCTCGGTCGTCGCGCGGCGGCGCACATCGGCATACGTCTCCGCTCGCGCATCCGTCCCGCCGCGTCCCGCATAGTGCGAGACCTGCAGGTAGAACGGCTTCCCCGCCTTCGCCTGCCGCGACATGAAATCGATCCCAAGCTCCGCCGTCCGGAACGCCTGCTTCGGATTCGGGTTCTCCACGTCGTCAGGCCCGCCATTGTTGTTCGGCCCGTCGTTTTCGTCGAAGCCGTGGCGCGACGGATTCGCGCGCCCCACGTGCCATTTGCCAAAGTGCGCCGTGGCATAGCCCTCCCGCTTGAGCAGTTCGGCAATGGTGGTCTCGGACTCCGGCATTTCCGAAAGCTGCTGCGGCGGCACGACCTTGCTCCCCGTCTCCGAGAAGCCGCTCTCACGTCCGCCCTTCCCCTCGCCGACAAACGTCATGTGCAGCGCCGCCGGACTTTTTCCCGTGAACAGCGCCGCACGGGTCGGCGTGCAACGCGGGGACGCCGCGTAAAAATTCGCGAACCGCATGCCGCCCGCCGCGAGCTTCTCCAAGTTCGGCGTGCGCGCGAGCGCGCTTTTCGAGCCGAGAACTTCGTCGTCCATCTGCACGGAGCTCGAGGCCCAGCCCTGCGCCTCGCCCATGATGAGGACGAAATTCGGCCGCGCATCCGCCGCCCGGCTCTCCGCGGCGGCGAGAAGCATCACAGCGGCACACGGCAGAGCTCCCAGGACCACCGCCGACATCGTGGAGAAAAGAGAACGGTTCATTTGTGAGGCGCTCCGCTGATGTCGATGTCGGGCTTCGTGTTCCAGCGCTTCACCCAGCCGGGCTTCTCGATGCGCGTGCGGAAAATCACTGTGTTGTCGAGGTCGAGGTCGCTGCTCCAGATCCACTTCGCGCCGGAGAAGTCCACTTTGTAAAACGGCTCCTTCGGGTTCACGCGCTCCTCGGCGAACTCGGTCGCGTTCGCCCAGTTGCTGTCATCGAAACCCGGCTTCCACCATTCGTCAGGAATCGGCGTGTGCTCGACCGCGGGGTTCTTCACGTCCCGGTTCGTTGGACCCTTGAAGAAGCTCCTCGCCTTCCAAGTCGCGTTCGTCACGGTGCCGTCGGCGAACTTGATGCACAGCCCTCCATCGCCGATGTGGTCGCCGTATTCGAGCCCGGTCTTCGGGTCCGCGTTGTCCTTGGCGATGACGGCGATGGTCATCGGATACTCGGGCAGGATGTCGAAGCTGACGACATTGTGCGGCGTGAACTTGATGGAGTCCGTCGCGACGAGTTCGCCGTTGATGAACATCGCGAACCAGTTGTCCGCATAGACGTTCACTTTGATCGTGTCGGCCATCGTCGGCTTGATGAGCCCCTTGTTATCTCCACCGCCTTTCCCGCCACCCTTTCCACCGGGGCTGCGACCGCCTGAGCTGCCGGAATCGGCGGGCTTGCGAGCATCGGGCTGGACCTGCGGCGGCGGTTGATCGGCGCGACTCGGAGAATTTGGTGAGTTCCCGCCACCCTGATCGGCCACACCATCGCGACGAGGAGGACGCTGGGCATCCGGCCCGCCTTGTCCACCGCGCGGCGGCGGAGTGTCGCCCTCTGCACCGGCCACACCGCTGCGATCGTAGTTCACGTCAAGTGATGCACTCGCGAGGACTTTTCCCTGCATCGCGGTGAGCAGCACCTCGCGCGTCAATTCGCGCGGCTGCTGCGCGAACTGCACCGGCGACGAAAGCGCATAGACGGTCAGCACGTAGGTCTTCTTGCCGGGGCCCTTCGAATGCGGCGGTTCGTAGCCGTTCGTGCCGCGGAAGCTCGTGCCGACCTTGCCGACGCCGCTCGCATTCTTCGGCAGGCTCGTCGTGCTCGCGGGAATGTCCCAGATCACCCAATACGACTTCACCGTGTTGTCCGGAGTGAGGTGATCCATCACGAGCGCGAAGCTCTGCGTGCCCGCAGGCGCGCCACGCCACGCGAGCGGGAGTGTCGAGCCTTTGCCGTCGCCGGTGAACTCCACCGGCAGTTTTCCGTCGGCGCCAACTTCAGGGCTTGTGAGGACTAAATTCGCGCCCGGCTTTTTCAGCGCGTCCATCGCGATGCTCGGGCCGCTGTTCGCCGGTTCACCTTCGCGCGGACCGCCGCGACGATCCTGAGGACCACCCCGATCATCCCGCGGAAGTCCGCTTGCGGAGTTTCGTCGTGGCGGGCCACCCGGTTCACCGCCGCGCCCACGGCCCGCACCGTCGGAGCGCCGCGTGTAGGTTTCCTCCTGCTTCGAACCGTCGGCGGAGACGAACTGGAATCTCCACGAGCCATCCGGGTTGTCGGAAAAATTCACCGCCGCTGGCTTGCCGTTCACCGTGTAGGCCAGGCTGCGCTGCTTTCCATCCGGCGAAGTCGTGAAGCCCGTGATCTTCGCCCCGCGCAGCGCCTGCAGCGCCGGCCGCACGGGATTCGCGTGCGGCTGCGGGTCCACCTGCTGCTCACGCTCGACGACCTCGCCGTGGAAGCCGCCATTCACATACGGATACTTTTTCGACGCATGGTAGTGGTAGCCGAGCGCATTCGTTGCGTGCCCGTTGAACGCATCGAGCCCGTCCGGCTGCGTGCCATCCGGCTCGGTGAGCCCGTAGATCGGATAACCGTCGAGCGCAAACGCGATGGGCAGCTTCGCCCCGAGCATGCTCTGCAAATGCAGTGGCGCTGCGTGATAGTGGTAATCGTCCGCGCGCCCGCAGTGCCCGCCCCACTCGTCGAGCTCGCCGATTTCCGCCGACACTTCGCCGCGGTTGTTCTGCGGGTTGAAAATCGGGATTCCATTCGCCGCGATCGCGATCGCGCCGCGGAGGAAGCGGTTCTTGATCGAGATGACTTCCTTCGCCGGCACCGGCGCGAGCGGGATGCGCCACGCATTGTCGCCAGTGTAACTCTGCGGCAGCGGCACCTGCTGCTGCCACGCCGTGATGCCCACCATCATGTTGTGCGACGGCAGCCCGCTGCCCTCGACGAAAAGAAACTTCTCATCCCAGCGCACACCCACCTTCGGCGCGAACGCCTCAAACGCCGCGGCCTGCACAGGACGGTTCGTCCGCATGCTGCGCCCGCCGATTTGTGCGCGCTGCGAATTCGCCGCCGCCTGCACGAGCAGGATGCCCGGAGGCTTCACGGAGAAGTCGTAGTGCGGATGTTCCTCCCCTGAAAAATCGTGCGCTACTGCTGTAGCTGCGCCGGCGATTGACGCGAGCAGTCCGGCCTTTGCGAAACGGAGGGGTTGGGTCTTCATGTGCGCAGCGTGCCACCGCCCACCTTAAGGCAAAATGAAGCGCACACGCACCGCGCGATGTCTTCCACGCAACGCTTCTGCCCGCGCTTCATCTGCCGTTAAGGTTGCGCGACAACACTCGCCCCATGCGCATCCTCATCGTCGAAGACGAGCCCGACCTCCTCCGCGGCCTCGCGCGCTCGCTGCGCGAGGAGGGCTACGCCGTGGACACGGCGGCGGACGGCGAGGACGGCCTCTACAAGGCGCTCGAGGTGAGCTACGACGCGGTCGTTCTCGACGTGATGCTCCCGCGGATGGACGGCTGGGAAGTGCTGCGGCGGCTGCGCATGAAAAAGAAGTCGCCCGTGCTGCTGCTCACCGCACGCGACCGCAGCGCGGACCGCGTGCGCGGCCTCGACACCGGGGCGGACGACTATCTCGTGAAGCCGTTCGACCTTCCCGAACTGCTCGCGCGGCTGCGCGCAATCATCCGGCGCGGCGCGAGCGAGGCGCGGTCGTTCATTGAAATCGGCGACGTGACGGTGGACATCGCGTCCCGCACGGTCCTGCACCGGAGGAAGCCCGTGGAACTCACCGCGCGGGAGTATTCGCTCGTCGAGTTCCTCGCGCTGCACCGCGGCGAGGTCGTCACCCGCACGCAGCTCTACGAGCATCTCTTCGACGAGAATGACGACTCGCTTTCAAACCTCCTCGATGTGCATGTCTCGAACGTGCGCAAGAAGCTCGGTCACGAATTCATCACCACACGCCGCGGCCACGGCTACTGCATCGAGGCGTGATCCGCTTTCCGAAGTCCATCCGCTGGCGGCTGCAGCTCTGGTATGGCGCGCTGCTCGTCGCGGTGCTGTGCGGATTCGGCTTCACGGCGTTCCATTTTGAAAAGACGCGGCGCTTCCAGCGCATCGACGAGGAAATCCAGACGCGCGTCTCCGCGCTCGTCGTCGCGCTGCGATCCGCAAACCGCCAGCCGCCGGGCGAAGGCCAGCGCGGCACGCCGCAGCAGGGTCCGGCGCCATTGGGCGAACTCCGGCTCACGCCGCAGCAGTCGGCGCTCTTTGCCGGCGATGCGGGTTACTATTTCGCAGTCTGGCTGCGCGCGAAGGATCCGCTGCTGCACTCGCCAAACGCGCCGCCGTCCATCCCGCTCCCGCAGAGCCGCGACGCGGCGGTGCGCATGCGGGGCGAATTCCGCGAGTCGTTCCTCTTCGCGGCGCCGGTGGACTGCGTGCTCGTGGGCCGCTCCATCGCCGCGGAAGAAGCCGAGTTCCGGAAATTCGCCGCCGTCCTCAGCGCCATCGGCGGCGCCGTGCTCGTCGCGGGACTCATCGGCGGCTGGTGGCTCGCGACGCGCGCCATCCGGCCGGTGGAGGACATCGGCGCAACGGCGGAGAAAATCGCCGCCGGCGACCTGTCGCAACGCATCAACACAAGCGAGACCGACAGCGAACTCGGCCGCCTCGCGGGAGTGCTGAACACCACGTTTGCGCGGCTCGATGCGGCCTTCGCGCAGCAGGCGCGCTTCACCGCCGACGCTGCGCACGAGTTGCGCACGCCCGTGACGGTGCTGCTCACGCAGGCGCAGTCCGCGCTCACCCGCGAGCGCCCGGCCGCCGAATACCGCGAGACGATCGAAGCCTGCCAGCGGGCTGCGCAGCGGATGCGCGGGCTGATCGAATCACTGCTCGAACTTGCGCGGATGGATGCCGGACAGGAGCCGCTGCGCCGGGCCGACTGCGACCTTTCGAGGATCGCGGCTGACTGCGTGGAATTGATCAGCCCGCTCGCGGAAAAGCGCCGCATCACGATCCACGCCGAGCTTTCCCGCTCGCCATGCCGCTGCGATGCGGAGCGCATCGCGCAGGTCGTCACGAACCTCCTCGCGAACGCAGTCGAATACAACCGCGAGGGCGGCAGCCTGCGCATCACGACCATGCACGGCGGCGGCTGTGCGACGCTCACCGTGCAGAACACCGGACCGGGCATTCCCGCGGCGGATCTTCCCCATGTCTTCGAGCGCTTCCACCGTGTGGACAAGGCCCGCGCCGCCGGCCATTCGGGGCTGGGGCTCGCGATCGCGCAGGCGATCGTGAACGCGCACGGCGGAAACATCACCGCCGAGAGCACCGAGGGTGAGAGCGCGACGTTCCGGGTGAAGCTGCCGGTGTGACGGAACCTCCGGAGCACAAAAAAGCCGGCGCAGTTTCCTGCGCCGGCTTTCTGTGGGGGGCACTGGCCCGTGCTTACTTCAGCACGGCCTGGTGGAATTCAAACCAGTCGTCGAGGTTGTTGAGGTCGATCGCGCCGGGGAGCACGCTGCCGTCGTCCGGCAGGCCGCTCGCGCTGAGGATGCCCTTGCGCGTGGCGTCGTCATGGCAGTAGCCGAGGATGGCGAGGTTGTGGCGCTGGATGTCGGCCTTGGTGAGTTTCTTCGCATTCTGGCGCACCCACGCCTCGAACTGCGGATAGGTGGGCTTGTTGGCCTTGATGAACTCGATCGCGGCGTTGCCGTCGAAGCCGAGGGCGTCGCAGGTCATCTGGTCATAGCCCTTGCCGAGGCCGGGATAGCCGGCGGCGAGTTTGCCCGCTGCTTCGAGGCTGACTTTCAGCCAGAGGCGGGGGAGATGGAGCGCGCCGAGCGGGCCGGCGACTCCGGAACTGATCATGGGAACGTAGCTCATGTGTGTTTTGTTTGGTTGTTGGTTGTTTGGAGATCCGCCGTGTCGGCGAAAGTGTGACTGGTGATTTGTGAATGGTGACTGGTGGTGAACGGCGACGAGTCACCATTCACCAGTCACGAGTCACTTTTTTTTCTTCGGCCCGCGGCCCTTGAAGGTCAGCTCGGCGATGCCGCTCTTGTCGAGCGCTCCGAGGCCGACTTTCTCCATCTTCGAGTATTGCGCGAAGGTGGCGGCGGCGAGGGGAAGGTTGAGCTTCTGCTGCTTGGCGAGCTTCAGCGCGATGCCGCTGTCCTTCGCGGCGTGCGCGGCGCTGAAGAAGCACGAGTGGTCGCGGTTGATCATGTCCTCGCCGTCAGTGACGAGCACGCGCGAATTCGCGCCGGTCTGCGAGAAGACTTCGCTTAGCACCTTGAGGTCGAGCCCGAGCGCGCTGCCGAGACCGAGGCCCTCGGCGAGCCCGGCGGTGTTGATGTTCATCACCATGTTCACGAGCGCCTTCACCTGCGCGGCCTGGCCGGCCTTGCCGATGTAGCGCATCAGCTTTCCTTCGTCGGAAAGCTTCGTGAGGATCGGCTTCACCTTTTCAAAGGTCGCCTTCTCGCCCGCGCACATGAGGTAGAGCGTGCCGGCGCGCGCCTGGTTGATCGAGGAGGCCATGCAGCCTTCGAGCGACGCGGCCTTCGCCTTCTTCGCGAGCTTTTCCACCTGCACATGCGTGGCGGGCGAAATGGTCGCGCAGTTCACGAAGACGCGGCCCTTCGCACCCATGAGCAGGTTGTCCTTCTTATTCGTGAAAATGTGGAGCTGCGCCTTGTCGTCGGTGACGACGGTGACGACGACATCGCTCAGCTCGGTCACTCGCGAGAGTTTCGTGCAGGCCTCGGCGCCGAGCTCGACTGCGAGGTCGGATGCGGCCTCGAAGTTGATGTCATAGACGGCGGTGACCGGGTAACCGACTTCCTTGAGGCGGCGCGCCATGTTTGCGCCCATACGGCCGACTCCGACGAATCCAATGCGTTCTGGCATAAAAAAGGAGGTGTTTTGTTTGGTGAGGGGCGCCCGTTCTAGCGACGGCGGCGAAACGCGCAAGCACGCTCTGGAAAAAATCTCGCGGCATCGCGGTTTCAAAATGATTTCCAATTGCGCTGGGCGTGCGGGATTTCGAAATGTGCCTCCTCACACCATGCTCAAACGCCTTATCCTCCCGCTTTCCGCGCTCGTCATCACCGCACACGCGCAGACCGTCGTCGTGAAACCCTACGTGCAGCCCGGCGACGGTGCCTCCCTCACGGGCGCCGACTCGAAGGTGCTCATTTGGCTCACGGACCAAAAGCCCGGCGAATTCACCGTTGAGTTTGGCACCGTGGGAAAGCCGATGCAGCAGGCGAAAATCACGCGCCTCGCGCTGGATTTTGAACCGCCGAAGCCGAAACCTGCGGCTCCCAAAAAGGCGCCCGAGCCCGCGAAGAAGCCCGCACCTCCCGCAGCAGCGGAAACGGAGCACAAGGATCCGCCTCTCGTCATCCGCGAGGTTCCGCAGCATTACCTCCGCTACCGCGCGGAACTCACCGGCCTGCCCTTTGACAGCGAAATCTCCTACCGCGTGAAACTCGGCGCGTCGGTCGTGCGCGAGGGTTCGTTCAAGACACGCGCCACTGCGGCGAAGCCGGTGCGCTTCGTGGCCGTGGGCGACATGGCGAGCGCAAAGCCGGAGCAAAACACCATCGCCTTCCGCATCGCGCAGCAGAAGCCCGAGTTCCTCATCGCACTCGGCGACATCGTCTATCCCGGCGGCCGCCTCATACAATACACGCACCATTTCTGGAACGTGTATAACGACGTCGCCGCGCCCGGCGAAAAAACCGGCGCGCCGCTCATGGCGAGCGTCCCTTTCTACGCGGTCCTCGGCAACCACGACACGGACAACTCGAAGCTCGCCGACTATCCCGACGCCTACGCAGCCTTCTACGCCTTCACCGCGCCGAAAAGCGGCCCCAGCCCCGCCGTCTGCGCGACCCCGCTGGGAAGCGACGCGGCGGTCGCCGATGCATTCCGCAAGCGCGCAGGCGCTGAATATCCCGCGCTGAACGCCTATTCGTTCGACTACGGTCCGGCGCACATCGTGAGCATCGATTCAAACCGCTACGCAGACCCGCGCGCGCTCATCCCGTGGATCGAGAAGGATCTCAACGCGACAAAGCAGCCGTGGAAATTCGTCTGCTTCCATCATCCCGGCTTCCACAGCTCGTCGCAGCACGCCGACGAGCAGCACATGCGGCTCCTCTCGCCGGCGTTTGAGAAATGCGGTGTCGATGTCGTGTTCGCCGGGCACGTCCACAACTACCAGCGCTCGAAGCCGCTGCGCTTCGTCCCCGGCGCGACCAAGAGCGACACTCGCGGCATCAAGAGCGTGGACGGCACTTTCACATTCGACGAACGCTTCGACGGGGCGGCTACGACGAAGCCCGAAGGCATCATCTACCTCGTGAGCGGCGGCGGCGGCGCGACGCTCTACAAGCCGAAGAGTGACAAGAAGGACGCGAAGGCCGCGGAGAAAAAGGCGCCGGAAGCGCCGTTCCAACTCAAGCCGTTCACCGCGAAGTTCAACGCCGACGTGCACAGTTTTTCCGTGGTGGACCTCACGCCGACTACCTTTGAGCTGCGGCAGGTCAGCATCAAGGGTGACGAGATTGACCGGTTCAAAATCACGAAGTGAGGCAGCGCGGGCGCGTCAGAATCTCGGAAACAGAAAACCCGTCCGCGCGACGTATGCGCGGTAGCCTTCGTCCGCCTCGGCGAGTTTTTGCTCCTCGAGGCGCGCGCGCAGGCGCAGCAGCGTGAGGAAGCCCGCGGTGAGCACGAGCATCGCGATGGAGCCGCTCGTGAGCAGCAGGCCGCAGTGGTCAATGACGTAGCCGAGGTAGATCGGATGACGCACGCGCGCGTAGGGACCGGTCATCACGACCTTCCTCACCGCGACGAGCACCGCAAAGGAGCGGCCGAGATGACACAGCGCCCAGATCGCCACCGCATAGCCCGCGATGCTCACAACGAGACCCGCGACAGCCGCCGGTGCCTGCATCGCGGGCGGCAGGAGGTTCGTGCCCAGCGGCTCGGGCAGGCGGTTCACGAATCCGTAGAGGAGAAAATAGTAGCTCATCGCGATCGGGATAAGCACCTGATCCAGCCGGTCGGGCACGACGACCGGCGGGCGGCTGAGAAAGAGAGCAACCCCGGTGAAGAGCGTCAGCAGAATGAGCAGCGCGTCCCTCGCGACCGGGGCGAAGGCCGCACCGCCGACAGAGCGCCATGTTTCAAAATGCTCGAGCAGCGGATCCACGCTGACCAGCGCGAGGAAAACATAGGCGAGCGGGAGGACGTGCTTCTCCACCGCGAGCAGCATCTCCACGAGCCGCGGGGAGAGCTTCGTGCCGGACGCGGGTCGAGGGGATTCGGGCATCTCGGAGGATCTGCGCCGCTTCGCTCAGTCGAGGAACGAGCAGACGTATTCGCAGATGCCGTCGGCGACCTCGATGTCGAAGCCGCTGTTCGCCGGGACATCAAAGTGCGTGCCCGCCGCGAATTCGCGCACGGACTCCTGGCCGTCGAGCTTCACGCGGCAAGCCCCCGCAGTGATCTCCATGCGCTCCGCCTTCGCCGTGCCGAAGTGGAACTTGCCGGGATAAATCAGCCCGAGCGTCTTCTTTTCGCCACCGGCGAGGAGGATGGTGTGGCTGACGACCCTGCCCTCGAAATAGACGTTGGCCTTGGCGATTGCGGTGACGTTGGAGAATTGCATCTGCCCGCCCGTATCAGGCCCCGCAGTGGGGCTCAAGGCTTCGTCCGCTGCAGCTTCACGTTTGTGAACTGCGCCGTGGCCGGCTGATCCTTGCTGCGCGAGCACACAACGAGGCCGGCGAAAGCCGGACCCTCGACGCCACTGATGTTGTCGCGCCCGGTCTCGGCCCACGTCTTTCCGTCCGCCGACTCATAGCCGGTGATGGTCGCGCCGGTCCGCACGAGCCTCAGCCAGCGCGGCACGGTGACCCCGGTTTTTTCCTTCGCCATGGCCGGCTTGCCGGCGCCCGGGCGGCTGAGGAACTGAACCTTGCTCCCCGCCGAAACGCAGACCGCGGCATGGCTCGCGTCACGGTTCAGATCCGCGCGGATCATGATGCCGATTTTTGCCTGCGAAAACTGCGGCTGGACGGACGTGACGCGGGTGATCAGCTCGCAGTCGCCCGCGATTGGCTGCCATACAAAATAGAACGCGTCCGCGTTGCCGCCGATGTCCGCGCCGCTGCCCTTCACCGTGTATTTTCCGTCCGTCTCGCTGAACTGCACGCTGCCCGCGAAGCCGACGTCGCCCACGGGGCCGGAGAGGAAATCGGACTTCAGCGAGGATCGCATTGCGACGGCCTGCGCGGGCTCGTAGCCGGGGCGCGCCTGGTCGGCCGCGGTGCCGAGCATGACTTCCTGGATGCGCGCCGTCTTGTCCGCGGGCCTGCGCGTCTCCCGCGTGACGAGGATGCGCACCTGCTGCGCGGTGAAAGGCGCGGTGACGCGGTCCACGATGGCGCTGCGGTTGTCCTCGACTTTGTCCACGTCGATCCAGGTCTTGCCGTCGTCACTGCGCTGGAGCTTGAAGCCCGCCAAGTTCTGCTCCGTCTTGCCGTCGGTGATCGAGGAGGTCGTGAGGCCCCAGCGGGAAATGTTGCGCGGCGAACCGAGATCGAGCGCGAGCCATTTCTCCGCGTTGCCGCCCGCGCTCCAGCGCGAGCCGGTGTCCCCGTCCACGGCGAGCTGCGGGCCCTCATTTTGATTGGATGCGCTCGCCCGGGCCTTCGACTTGAACGCGAAGTTGCCGCGGTTTTTCTCCACGCGGATGGCGTCCACCTTCTTCTGTGATTCCGAGAGCAGGATTTTCGCGCGTGGCAGCAGCTTGCTGTCCGCCGGCAGCCGCCCCGGCAGCTTTCGAAGCTCGTTGAACGCCTGAATCTGCTCGCGCTCGTTGCGGGCGTTTTTCCACGCGTCCGCGGCGAGGTTGAACGTCACGAATTCATCCTGGAACGGCTTTGCCAGCTTCTTGTAGTCCGTGAGCCACGAGAGCGCCGGTTCGGGCGCGAGGCTCGTGAACTGGCTGAAGAGCGGGCCGGCGTTCTCCACGCTGCCGAGGGCGTAATCCTGCACCGCGAGGAACAGCGCGCCAAGCGCCTCGTGGGTGGAAGCATTGAAGCCGCCGGCCTCCGCGAACGGGATGACGTCGCCGCTCATCAGCTTGGAGCGGATGTGGGTGAGGAAAAATTTCCGCAGCGGAGATGCGTTGTCGGGCAGCCGGAAGAGAATTTTCGCCGCCGCATCGCCGCCCTCGGAAAACTGGGCGGCGAGCGCGGCGTGGATGATCGCCCAGTCCGACTGCTTCGAGCCGCGCGAGCTTTTCTCCGCCAGCGCGGTGAACGCGGCGCCGGCCTCCTTCCACTTGCGATCGAGGAGGAGCTGCTGCGCCGCGGCCCACCCATCGCCGAACGACTCGATCTTCGCCGGGCCGCCCGCGGAATCATCGTCCCCGCGCATCGACTTCACGAGGAAATAGCCGCCGACGCCCAGGCCCGCGAGCAGTAGCAGGAAGATCACCAGCGTGATACGGCCCATCGTCCTCCTCGTGCCCGCATCCTCGATCACCACGCGGGAGCTGCGCGCGGGGATGCCGCCCTTCCCCCCGCGGGCCATCACCTCATCCCGCGCATACTGGAGCTGCTCGATGAATTCGTCGTAGCTCGCCTGCCGCTCGTCGCGGTTCTTCAGCAGCGTGCGGTTGATCACATAGGCCGTGGAGTTTGACACGCCCGGCGCGAACGTCTGCAGGCTCACCGCCTGCGTGCGCAGGTGCTTCAGCGCGACGTGCGAGGCATCCTCCGCCTCGAACGGCGGCCGTCCCGCGATCGCGTGGAAGAGCGCCGCCCCAAGCGAGTAGATGTCGCTGCGGAAATCCTCCTGCTCGCGGTTCAGCCGTTCCGGCGAGAGGTAATAGGGCGTGCCCCAGATGTCGCCGGTCTGGGCCGCCTCCTGCTCGTGGAAAACCGCGAGGCCGAAATCCACCACCTTCGCCGAACCGTCGCCGGCAAAGAGGATGTTGCCCGGCTTCACGTCGCGGTGGACCAGCCCCCTCTCAAAACCCGCGCGCAGGCCCTTCGCCGCATCAATGCCGATCTGCAGCACGCGCGCCTCCGGCACCCGGCCGAGCTTTTCGATCAAATCGTCGAACGTCCCGCCGGCCACCAGCTCCATCGCGAGATACACGCGGCCCTCCGCCTCGCCGAACGAATACACGCGCACGACGTTCGGGTGGTTGATGGACGCCGTGATTTTCGCCTCATGCTCAAACAGCCGGACGAACTCCGGATTTCCGCCCTGATCCGGGCGCAAAATCTTCAGCGCCACCTGCCGGTCGAGATTTCGGTCGAGCGCACGGTAAACAGTCCCCTGCCCTCCCTGCCCGAGCAGCGCCTCCAGCTCGTAGTGGGCGAACTTCCGGTTCACATGGATCTGCTCGCCGCAAACCGGGCACGTCCTGTCGGCAAACAGGGGGGCACCGCTGATTTCCAGCAGCGATCCGCATGCGGTGCATGGCTCGGTTTGTTCCTCGGTCATGTCAGGGAGAGTGATTCCGAGTAGCAGATGGGCGGCCAAGTGGGAAGAGCCGCGGTCGCAATGATGATCATTTCATTTTCAAAAGCGCCCCGGCCCGCGTTTTCACCCTCGACGCTCCCCGCCCGCATCTGCCATTCGCATCGCAGCCATGTCCAACGAACCCCAGCGGCTGCGCGACCTTTCGCCACAGCAACTCAAGAGCGGCCTCGCCGCCTGGCTCGGCTGGCTTTTCGACGGGCTGGACATGCACATCTTCACGCTCGTCGCCGTGTCGTTCGTCGCGATCCTCGTGAATGCGGACACCTTCAGCACGGATTTCACCGCGATGGACAGGAACGGCGACGGCTTCATCGAGGCGGCCGAGTGGAGCTCCGCCGATCCCATTTCCGTCGCGGACAACAACCACGACGGCAGAATCAGCCGCGAGGAATACGACGTGCATGCCGCCCGCAACCACACGGGCGACCAGGCGGTGAAGGATCGCGCGTCGTGGATTCAGGCGGCGTTCCTCATCGGCTGGGCGCTCGGCGGCGCGTTCTTCGGGCGGCTCGGCGACATCATCGGGCGCAGCCGCTCGCTCTCGCTCACGGTGCTCACGTATGCCGCGTTCACCGGGCTCTCGTTCTTCGCGCAGAACTGGTGGCACCTCATGATTTTCCGCTTCCTCGCCGCGCTCGGCATCGGCGGCGAATGGGCTGTCGGCTCCACGCTGCTCGCCGAGACGTGGCCGAAAAAATGGCGCCCCTGGACCGCCGCCGTCCTCCAGACCGGCGTGAACCTCGGCGTCCTCGTCGCCTGCGGCGCCAACGTCCTTCTCAGCGGCGCGCATCCGAAATGGATCTTCCTCATCGGCGTGCTGCCCGCGCTGCTCGTGTTCTACATCCGCCGCCACGTGCCGGAGCCGGAGACGTGGGCCGCCGCGCACGAGGGTGAGCCGAAACCCTCGGTGGCGGATCTATTCCGCGGCGCGACGCGGCGCATCACGCTCGTCAGCATCGGCATCTGCGCGTTCTCGCTCACGGCGTGGTGGGCGTTCATGTTCTGGCAGGCCCAGCACGTGCGTTCGCTGCCGGAGGTGAAGACGATGACCGCCGCCGCGCGCGACACTCTGGTGGCGTGGTCGTTCTTCGGCGTCATCGGCATCAGCATCATCGGCAATTTCGTCTCCGGCTGGCTCGCCCAGCGCGTCGGCTACAAGCGGGCGCTGATAACCATGTTCAGCGGCTTTGTTGTCACGATGACTGCCGCCTTCGGCACCGAACACTCCGTCGAGGCGATGACACGCTTCTGGCTGCCCGCCGTTGGATTCTGGAGCGGCGTCTTCGGCCTCTTCACGATGCTGCTGCCACCGCTCTTCCCCACCCTGCTCCGCACGACGGGTGCGGGCTTCTGCTACAACATCGGCCGCATCGCCGCTGCCATCGGCACCATTTTCGCCGCCCAGATCACGCAGGGTGGAAATTACCGGCTGACGCTCCTGTTCGACGGATTCCTTTTCATCCCGGCGATTCTGTTTACCCTGATGCTGCCCGCACCACCGGACGAAAACTGAGCCATGCGCCTGCTCTTCATTTCGCACATTTTTCCGGACGGCAGCGACGCATGGGCTGGCCTCGAAAATGTCGCCCTGCTGAAGACCCTCTCGGACCGCTGGCAAATCCGCGCCATCATCCTCCGCCACACTCCGGGCTGCCACCCGCGCGCCGCGGATGTCGCCTTCCGTCCCGAATTCGTCACGGTGCCGAAGCCGAATTTCCTCGGCCTTGCATGGAATGTCCGCCGCGTCGCGGGCGCGCTCCGCAAGACACTCGACCGCGTCCGGCGCGATTGGCACGCCGACGCCGTCCTCGCCGCGCCGCTGCTCCCCGGTGCATGCGCTGTGTCGCGCCTCGCCGCTGAGTTTCAATTCCGTTTTGTCGCTCTCTCCATTCAGGACGAATCCACTCCTCACCTCGGGGAAAAGAGCGTTCGCAAGCTCGTCGCATCCAGCCTCTCCCGCGCAGTCGGCGTCGTCAGCGACAGCGAGGCACTTGCGCTCCTTCTTTCGCAAACCGGCTTCCGCAATGAGCGCATGACTCTCGTCTCCAGTCCCGCCGCCGCCGAAGCCTGCCACCGCCTGCTGCTTCCCGGGCGAGCCTGAGCAGGCGCTAGCCGCGCCGCGACTGTGCGATGGCGCTGCGGACCATGAGCATTTCGCCGATGTTCTCCATGGTGAAAAGGCCGACGATCCGGCCCTCGGAATTCGTCACGGGCAGCACCGGCGTCGCCGACTGCTGCATGAGCTGGAACGCCTCGTCGAACGGCGTCTCCGGGTGAATCACCGGGAAATTCTCGCGCATCACGCCGAGCACCGGTGCCTGCGGGCCGGCCTCGCGCAGCGCGGCCACCAGCTCCGAGCGCGTGAAAATTCCGCGCAGCGTGCCGTCGGGATCCACGACTGGGAACTCGTGCTGCGAGGTGTGCAGCAGCACCTCCGCCGCCTCGCCGAGGCTGGCATTGCGCGGGAGGGACTTGAACTCCGTGACCATCGCCGCGGAGACGCTGAGCCCGCGGATCATCGCCTGCATCTGCACCGCGCCCGCCTCGTTCGCCGCCGCCATGAAGACGAAGAACGCGACGAGGATGAGCATCGGGTTCGCGCCGATGGCCACTTTCCCCGCGTGAAATCCGAACACGCCGATGAGGCCGATCGCCACTGCGAGCGCCTGCCCCACGCTGGCCGCGACGCGCGTCGCCTGCGCGTGCTCGAACCGTAGCGCCAGCAGCGCGCGCAGCACGCGGCCGCCATCCATCGGGAACGCGGGAATGAGATTGAAGAGAACGAGCATCACGTTCGCCATGA
The DNA here is from genome assembly GCA_044221185.1 of Chthoniobacteraceae bacterium. GTDB lineage: Bacteria > Verrucomicrobiota > Verrucomicrobiia > Chthoniobacterales > Chthoniobacteraceae > SXWH01. Next base: position 231,421 of record JBGAPP010000001.1, read on the forward strand.
GAACCTGGCGCACCAGGGATCCCTCGACGGTCACCGGATCCAGCCATGCGCGGGCCCCGGTAAGAATGAGCGCAAGCCAGAGGAAGCCGACGATAACGACATTCACCGCGGGGCCCGCGAGGGCGATCACAATCTCCTGCCTCGGATTTTCCGGGATGCGCTCGACGCGCGCCACGCCGCCGAACGGAAACAGCGTGATGTCCGGCGTGCGGATGCCGTAGCGGCGCGCCGCGAGCGCATGGCCGAATTCATGCAGCAGCACGCAGAAAAACACGAGGCACATGAACAGCGTCCAGTGCAGCGCCTCGCCGAACCCACCCTGTTGGTAGTCCGCAGCGGCAAGCCACGCGAGCAGCAGGAAAAATGTGAGATGGATCCGGACCTCGGTTCCGGCGATTCGACCCAAGCGGATGGCCCAGCGCATTCCTCGGAATTCGCTCACACCGCTGCGGAAGTCAATTGAGTGCGTCCGCTGCGGGAAAAAGAAACGCCGCCCCGGCAAAGGGACGGCGTTTCCATGGAACCTTCGGGATTTCTCCGAATCCCAATTAAAGGCGGGATCGTTACTTGGTCGGAACTGTGGCGATCGTCTGCAGGATGCGGCTCGCGATCTTGTAGGGGTCGCCCTGCGAGTTCGGGCGACGATCCTCGAGGTAGCCCTTGTAGCCGTTGTTCACGAAGCTGTGCGGGACACGGATCGAAGCGCCGCGGTTTGCGACGCCGTAGTTGAACTTGTCAATGGACTGAGTCTCATGGAGGCCGGTGAGGCGCATGTGGTTGTCCGGGCCATAGACGGCGATGTGCTCGTTCTTATACTTGTCGAACGCGGCCATGAGGGCCTCGAAGTAGTCCTTCCCACCGACGGTGCGCATATGCTCCGTGGAGAAGTTCGAGTGCATGCCCGAGCCGTTCCAGTCCACGTCCGTGCCGAGCGGCTTGCAGTGCCAGTTCACGTCCACCTCATACTTTTCACAGAGGCGGAGGAGGAGGTAGCGGGCCATCCACACTTCGTCGGCGGCCTTCTTGGAGCCCTTGCCGAAGATCTGGAATTCCCACTGGCCCTTCGCCACCTCGGCATTGATGCCTTCGTGGTTGATGCCCGCCGCGAGGCACAGATCGAGATGCGTGTCCACGATCTCGCGGGCGATGGAGCCGACATTCTTGTAGCCGACACCCGTGTAGTATTCGCCCTGCGGATACGGAAACCCGGTCTCGGGGAAACCGAGCGGCCTGCCGTCCTGATAGAGGAAATACTCCTGCTCGAAGCCGAACCATGCACCCGGGTCGTCGAGAATGCCCGCGCGCGAGTTCGAGGGATGCGGGGTCGTGCCGTCCGGCATCATGACCTCGCACATCACGAGCGCCTTGTTTTCCGTGGTCGGGTCGGGATAAACCGCGACGGGCTTGAGCATGCAGTCGGAGCTCTTGCCTTCCGCCTGACGGGTCGAACTGCCGTCAAAGCCCCACATCGGCAGTTCCTCCAGCTTGGGGAAGCTGGCAAATTCCTTGACCTGCGTCTTGCCGCGGAGGTTCGCGACGGGTTCGTAGCCGTCGAGCCAGATGTATTCGAGTTTGTATTTCGCCATTGTTATGTTGGTTGTGTCGTTTTTTGGGCGGCTTGCGCAAATTTGGACCGCCGGTTTTGTTGTTGGTTGCCCTGTTACAGGGATGCACAGGGACGTTTTGAGGCGCGTCTCAGAATTGAGCAAACGCAGTGCCAAATTTGAGACAGCACGCGGGATACCACGGAATAACTTGTCTTTGGTCAAGGCCCGCGTTGCGCAAAAAACCGCCCCATTTCCAGCCTTGCCGGATCGCCCGGAACACGCACGTTGCCCGCGACATGCGTGATGTGAAGGACACTCTCAGGGCTCTCGTGCGGATTGGCTACGACGGCCGCGTTTTCAAGACGTTCCGCGGCCCGAAGGCAGAGGAGCGGTTTGAGAATGAGGTGCGCGTGCTCCGGTTTTTGGAGGAGCGCGGATGCCCCTTCGTCCCCCGGCTTCTTGAAGCCGACGCAGGGGAGCTTCGAATCGTCACCACAAACTGCGGCACACGCGTGGAGCATCTCGACGAAGCACGGCGGGCGGAGATTTTTGCCGAACTGGAGACCTACGGCGTGCGCCACGACGACGCCGAGACGCGGAACATCACCTACCGGCAGCAGGACGGACGTTTCTGTGTGATCGACTTCGAGTTTGCAACCATCCTCCCGGACGGTCAGAAAGCTCCGGATGCAGCCTGACAGCCCCCTGGAAATGCTGCGCCTCCGCTGGTCCGGCCTTTCCGACCGGGGAAAAGTGCGCAAAAACAACGAGGATTCCTTCCTCGGAGTGCAGTTCGACGCGCAGGAAGTCCACCTGCTCGGCAAAGTCGGCGAGTCCTCGCTGGAAAGGGCCGACATTGCCTTTGCCGTGAGCGACGGGATGGGCGGCGCGATGGCTGGGGAGTTCGCCAGCCGCATCACCGTGGAAAAAATCACGCGCCTGCTGCCGCGCGCGTTCAAGCAGAGCGCTCAAGGCATGGTGGCAGGCTTTGATGACGTGCTGAGCGAGCTTTTCACCCAAATCCACCGTGCCATGACCTACCTCGGCGAAAGCTACGAGGAATGCCGCGGCATGGGCGCCACGCTTAGCCTCTGCTGGTTCACACCGCGCTGGATGTATTTTGCCCACGTGGGCGACAGCCGCATCTACTACCTGCCCGCCGTCGGCGGCAGGAAGCAGCTCAGCGAAGACGACACCTTCGTCGGCTGGCTCCTGCGCAACGGCAAGCTCACCGAATACGAAGCCCGTAATCACCCCGCCCGCAACCGCCTTCAAAAGGCGCTCGGCGGCGGCAACCAGTTCGTGGACCCGCAGGTCGGCGCCGTCGCCTACGAAAAAGGCGACGCCTTCGTGCTCTGCACCGACGGCGTGACCGACGGCCTCTTCGACTCGCAGGTCGAGGAATGCATCCGCGCCCCCTCGGCAGCCGAAGCGCTGCTCGACCCCGCGCGCCGCCTCGTGCTCGCCGCCCTCGATCGCTCCGGCCGCGACAATACAACCGCCGTGGTCGTCGAGGCGCTGTAGGTGCCCGTGCTTGCACTGGCAGCGTGCCATCCATAGCTTCCGCGCCCTTTCACTTTTCCAAAAATGTCCCAGCCACAGACCGCCATCACACCCACACGCGAGCAGGATTTTCCCGAGTGGTATCAGCAGGTCGTCCGCGCGGCGGACCTCGCGGAGAATTCCGATGTGCGCGGCTGCATGGTCATCAAGCCGTGGGGCTATGGCATCTGGGAGAACATGCAGCGCGCGCTCGACGGCATGTTCAAGGCGACCGGCCATCGCAACGCCTACTTCCCGCTCTTCATCCCGCTCTCGTATCTCGCGAAGGAGGCGGAGCACGTGGAGGGCTTCGCGAAAGAATGCGCGGTCGTCACGCACCATCGCCTTGAAGCGGACGGCAGCGGTGGTCTTCGCCCCGCGCCCGCGGCGCAGCTCGCGGAGCCGCTCGTTGTCCGGCCCACGAGTGAGACAATCATCGGCGCGACCTACGCGAAGTGGGTGCAGTCGTATCGCGACCTGCCTATTTTGATCAACCAGTGGGCGAATGTCGTCCGCTGGGAGATGCGCCCGCGCGTCTTCCTGCGCACGGCGGAGTTTCTATGGCAGGAAGGCCACACCGCGCACGAGACGGAAAAGGAGGCACGCGAGGAGACGATGCAGATGCTGCGCGTTTACGAGACCTTCGCGCGCGACTGGCTAGCGCTGCCCGTCTTCACCGGCGAGAAGAGCGCGGGCGAGCGCTTCCCAGGCGCGGTGCAGACGCTGTGCATCGAGGCGATGGTGCAGGACCGCAAGGCGATCCAGGCGGGCACGTCGCACTTCCTCGGGCAGAACTTCGCGAAGGCGAGCGGTATCCAGTTTCTCTCCCGGGAAAACAAGCAGGAGCTCGCGTGGACGACGAGCTGGGGCGTCTCCACGCGCCTCATCGGCACCGTGCTCATGGCTCATGCGGACGATGACGGCGCAGTGCTGCCTCCGCGCATCGCGCCCGAGCAGGTCGTCATCCTTCCCATCGCGCCGAAGCCCGAGACACGCGATACGGTTTTCGCCGCGTGCGATGCGCTGGCCGCGGAACTGCGCAAGCAGAGCTACGGCGGCGAGCCTGTGCGCGTTCATGTGGACAAGCGCGACCTCGGCGGCGGCGTGAAGAGCTGGGAGTGGATCAAGAAGGGTGTGCCGGTGCGCGTCGAAATCGGACCGCGTGATTTGGAAAAAGGCGCGTGCGCCGTCGCGCGCCGCGACCGCGCGCACAAGGAGAAGAGTTTCCCCGCGACGGCGGAATTCGCCGCAGGCATCGCCGCCACGCTTGCGGACATCCACGCGACGCTCATGGACCGCGCGACGAAGCTGCGCGACGCCAACACGGTGACGATCGACACGAAGGCGGACTTCGTCGCCTTCTTCACCGCGAAGAACGCCAGCAAACCCGAAATCCACGGTGGTTTCGCGTTTGCCCATTGGGACGGCGGCGCGGAGACCGAGGCCGAGATCAAGGAGCAGCTCAAGGTGACCATCCGCTGCATCCCATTCGACGCACCGGACGAACCCGGCACGTGCGTGTGGAGCGGCAGGCCGAGCACGAAGCGCGTGCTCTTCGCGAAGAGCTACTGAGCGGCCGCCACGACGGCTCCGCCGGCTCAGAGCTTCAGCTTCCCCGCCGCAGCGGCGAGGGCGATCACGCCGGTGACGGCAATGACGCCGCCGAGCACGGTGCGGCGCGTGGGCTGGTGGCCCTCGATTTTCCACGCGAGGAACTGTGTGATCACGGGCACCGTCGCGACGATGGGCATGAGGATGCCCGTCGGCGTCGTGGCGACGCCCCATTGGTAAACGGCGACGCCGATGCTCGGGCCGGCGAGTGCATTGCCGATGATCCACGGCCACGCCTGCGGCCATGCACGCGGCCCGCGCGGCTCCTCGCCGCGGCGGGCGAAGAGGAAGAAAACGAGAGCGACGAGGAATCCCGGCAGGATGCGCTCGTAGGCGGCGGTGGCACCGGTGACGATCCCCTCCACGACGCCGTTCGGCGCGGGAATGAGCGTGCTCGCCTTCCTGCTGAGCACGGTGCCGAAGCCCTGGCCTGCCGCGGAGCCGAGCCCCCAGAGCACGCCGATCCAGAATGTCCGGCGCGGAATCTTCATCCCGCGGTCCGGCGCAAGCGCGAGCGCGACGCCGCCGAGAATCACCAGCGCGCACACGATCTCCTGCCAGCCGAGCCTCGTCCCCAGCCAGAACCATTCGGTGACGGCGGCCAGCACCGCGGAGATGCAGTGCGTGAGCAGCATCGTGAGCCGCGGGCCGACGCGGCCGATGGCGCAGAACATCGCGACGTCACCGAGGCCGAATCCGATGAACCCGCTGGCGACAAACCACGGGAGCGCGGCACCGCCGAGCAGCGATCTCCCCGCCGTGTGCGCGCACATTCCGAGCAGCACGGCGGCGACCGAGATGCGCGCGAGGTTCGCCGGCGCGCCGCCGACGATCTTCGCGGAGCGCGCCGCGCAAATGGCGGAGCAGCTCCAGAGGAACGTCGTGAGGATGGCGGGCAGCATGAGGGCGCGGAGCAAACGTCAGCACGCCAGCACGCGCAAGGGCCAAGGGTGCGCGGCGAGGAAGCGCGTTGACCGCACGGCGGCGCGGGGTGTTAATGCGGGCATGTCGGAACCAATCGAGCCAGCGCCGCAGCCGGAGGCGAAGAAGCCGGTGAGCGACTTTGTCCGGAGGACGGAGGCGGAGGTCCGCAAGCAGCCGGTGAAGTCCCTCGTATGGGCGTTCTTCATCGGAATTTTCCTCACGATGTTCCCGCTCGGCCGGATCCTGAGCCTCTTCACGACGCTCGTCTTCGGCCTGCTGCGTCCGGTGCTGCTGCTGCTCGGGTTGGTGAAAGTCTCCGAAGTCCTCGGCGAAAAGCGCAAGCGATGAAGGCCGGCGACCTCAAGCAGCGAGCGACGGAAGTCGCCGGCGGCATCCGGGATCTCGGGAAGCGCGCGGTGGAGAATCCCGTCGCCGCGGTGTTCACCGCGCTCGCCGCAGGTTTCGCCCTCGGGCTGCTGATGCGCCTCTTCGACCGTCCGCGCCGCGAGGAGCCGCGCGAGGAGGAAAGCTAGCCCGGGCCTTTCCGCCGCCCGGCTACGAGCGGCGGAAGAGCGACTGCACGTCCACGGCGTCCATGTCGCTGAGGTCGAGCGCGGCCTCGCCGCGGCCTGAGGCGAGTTTGATCTGCTCGGCGATCTGCTTCACCGCGGGAGCCGCGTAGTATTTCATCGAGCCGACGGTCTGGTCGGTGCCGAAGATGAGCACGAGGATGCAGTTCTCGTCCACGTTCAGGATGAGCGTGCTGCTGGTCTCGCCCTGCTGATACATGCTGGTGAAGTTGTGCTCGTTCACGAGCTGCGCCATGAAATGCGTGGCGTTGTAGGCGTTTGAGCCGAGCGTCGCGAGCGTCGTGGTGTCCAGCGTCTCCGAGTTGCCGTGCTGGTGGATGAGATACCCGGCCTTCTCGACGATCATCGTGAGCATGGCCTCGCTCTTCTTCACAAGGTCCGCGAGGACCCTGTCAAAGACTTGGATGTCTTCCTCAATAAGCTGTGGAAAGGGCATGTGGGAAGCGGGCTCGGTGCAGCCTACTTGTTGAGATATTTGTGAATCAACAGCTTGGTGATCATGTTCAGCGTCTCAAAGACGCCCTCGCACTTCGGCGCGGCAGCCTCGAAGAACGGCACATGCACCTCGCGGTTGTTGAGCACGTATTCGAGATACTCGACCGGCGCGACCTCGTCCATGTCGCGCTTGTTGTATTGGATGACGTAGGGGATTTCATCGAGCGAGAGGTTCAGTGACTTCAGGTTATCCTGCATGTGCTGGAAGGTTTCAATGTTCTCCGCCATCTTGTCGTATTGCGAATCGGCGACGAAGACGATGCCGTCCACGCCGCGCAGCACGATCTGGCGCGTGGCGTTGTAGATCACCTGGCCGGGCACGGTGAAGAGCGAGAACTTCGTCTTGAAGCCCTTGATCGTCGTCGCCTCGAGCGGGAAGAAGTCGAAGAAGAGCGTGCGGTCGCTGCTCGTCGCGAGCGAGGTCATCTTGCCCTTCGCGGTGGAGTCGGGGACTTGGACGTTGGCGTGGACCTGCTCGAGGTTGGTCGTCTTGCCGCTCTTGGCGGGACCGTAATAGACGATCTTGAGCTGCAGTTCCTTGGTTGCGCGGTTGATGATGGCCATGGGTTTTGGGCTGTTAAGAGCTGTGGGCTTCGAGCTGCTTGGTGAGGGCTTCCAGCGCTGCGGGCAGATGCTGGCCGGTGCGGCCGAGCGTGCCGAAGAAGACTTTGCCGAGGCGCGCGATGCGGCACGGGCCGTGCGCCGTCTCGATGGTGATCACACTGGCGGAACCGAGCTGCATCTCCGCCGTGTATTTTTCCAGGCGGCTGAAAATCTGCGGCATGAACGCGGCGAACGTCTCCGCCGAGAATCCCTCGGGCAGCCGCTGCGAAATCACAAGGCCCTCGGCGAGGGCGATGACCGCCCCGGCGACGCCCGGCAGGCCGCACGCGCGCTCCACGACTTCCGCCGGAGCAGAAGCCGCCGGCACCGCGGGTTCGGGTGCGGGCGCCGGAGCGGGAGCCTGCTCCTCCACGACAGGCACGGGATCCTCGTGGACGATGGTGAACGACTGCACCGGCGCGGCCGGTGTGTGCGCCCCGGTGGCGAGCGTATGCGGGATGATTCCCTCGGGCGCCGCCTCCGCGGCAGGCTTGGACTCCACGAGCTTGAACGCGGGCGCCTGCGCCTGGCCGAAGAAATCCGGGATGCTGTTGTCAATTTCCGCCGCCTCCCTGCGCTTCTTCGCCCCGGTCGCGGCGACGAACGCGGGCGCGACGATCTTCAGCGGGAAGGCGAGGTCGAAGTCATCCGGAATCGAAGTCGAGCCCTGCAGCGCCGGCTGGAGCCACATGCGCACCTGCGACCACGGAAAGGTCACCTTGCCCTTCTGCAATCCGCCGCTCACGGCGGGCGCCGGAATCACGAGCTTCGTGTCGCCGGGCACCATCGTCAGCTCGCTGCGGACGCCCTCCGGCCAGCTCGCCGCGAGTTCGACAAAGGAGATCACCAACTCGCAGTTCGGACCGCCTGCCGCAGCCGCCTGAGGCTTCGCGGGAGCGGGGCGGGCCGGAGCCGGATGCGCATTGCCGTTGCCGTTGCCGTTGCCGTTGGCTCGGGCACTCGCGGAAGCGGGGGCGATTCCCGGCATCTTCATCACGCGCGGCGCGGCCGGCGCAGGTGCGGGAGCCCCGGCCTGCTCCGCCGCTGGCTCCAGCGATTCAGCCTGCTGCATCTCCCCGTCTGGACTCGCCGCACCGGGCACGCTGCGCGTCTTGCCATTGCGGCCAAAGAGCCCCGCGGCATCATCCGGCACATCGTAGCGGCGCTGGTCGCTGCGGCGCCCGAGGCGCGCGGGATCCACGCTCTTGAAAATCTCCGACAGCGGCACGTCCACCATCTGCTTCTCCTCCACCGCGCCCTTGCGGAACGTCCCCTGCGGCGCCTGGCGCAGCAGGCTCGCGAGCGACATCTTCACCGCGCCGGTCGGGAGCTGCTTCATGATCGTGTTCACCGGCAGCACGATCTTCACGGACGGATCCGGAATCTGGTTCACGATCGCACGCAGCTCCGGCGGCAGCTTCTCGAGAATCGCACGCAGAGTGAGCGATGCGACCTCCACGCCTCCGGCGGCGTGCGCCTTCTCCGCCCGCGGCACCGCCGTGGGCGTGATCGTCCTCGCCGCGACTGGCGCCGCCGACTCGTCGTCCTTTCCGAAAATCCTTCTGAGAAATTTGAACATCGTGGTTGGGGTTTCAGCGAAAAGATTTAGCAGCCCCGATGCCACCGCCAGCGGAAGCCTCGTGAAAATATTATGAGATTTTCCCCCACATGCGCGGCCCGCGCTTTGCTTTTATCCTCCGCCGAGCCGGTTTCCCCGGCCCGCAGCAACAAACCATTCAGCCCAATGGCCGCGCGCCAAAAAATCCTCATCCTCGACGACGAGCAGGATCTTCTGGAGATTTACCAGGAAATCCTCGCACGTCTCCCCAGCCAGCCGGAAATCCGCACCTCCAGCAGCGGCCCCGACGCCATCGCGATGCTCGAGAACGAGCCCTTCGCCCTCCTCCTCGTGGACCTGAACATGCCACAGATGGACGGCTTCCAGGTCCTCGCCATCGTCCGCCGCCGCTTCCCATCCCTGCGCACCGTGGTCATGACCGCCTCCACCGAGGCCGACCTCCGCGCACGCGCCTACCGCGTCGGCGTGGACCTCTACATGGAGAAGCCGAAGACCGGCCGCGAGATCATCTTCTTTGTGGACTGCATCGAGTCCCTCCTCGAGCGCGAGAGCCAGGGCGGCTTCCGCGGCGTGCAGAGCAAGACGCTCCTCGACATCATCCAGATGGAGTGCCTCACGCAGAACTCCTGCGTGCTGAAAATCACCAGCGCCGCCGGCGAGGGCCGCATCTGGATCCAGAAGGGCGAAATCGTCGATGCCGCCGTGGAGGACAAAATCGGCAAGTCCGCCCTCGTCGAGATGATCGGCTGGAAGGCCGGCAACTTCGAGGTCCTCCCCGCCGGCCTCCCGCGCCCGCGCACCATCTTCGGCCAATACGAGAGCCTCCTCATGGAAACCGCGCAGACCATCGATGAGAACATGGGCGCGGACGGTGCGGAGAAGCAGACCACCGAATCGCTGCTCAGCGCCTTCTCCCGCTTCACCGGCGTCCAGTTCGCCATGGCCGTCGAGCTCGGCGAGGGCAAAAAATACGAGCACTGGGGCTGCGACGACCCCGCCCCGCTCGCCGTCTGGATCCACCAGACCGCCCACGCCTTCAAGCACCTCGGCGACACCCTCAAGGCCGGCGAGCTCCTCGACGTGCAGGGCTTCGGCTCCCAGCGCAACCTCGCCATCCTCTCCGCCGACGAGGAAGTCCTCGGCGTCGGCCTCACCCGCGCCCTCGCTGCCCAGCAAATCCGCGAAACCCTCAGCCAGATTGAATCCCGATGGGCGTCCTAAAACCATTTGTCCGCACCACGATCCCCATCGAGGCCGGCCGCATGCCCTCGGGCTGCTTCGCCGTCCACCGCGAAGGCGGCATCATCTGCAGCACCCTGCCCCACTGGTTCCCGCCGGCCACCGCCGAGGAGATCGGCCGCTCCGTCATCGCCGCCTTCCGCATCGCCTCGGAGACCAATGTCACCCTCGCCGAGCTCTCCATCCGCTACACCGGCCTCACCATCAATGCACGCGACCTCCGCGGAGGCGCCCTCATCTTCCTCATCCCGAACGAAACCCACTTCACCCGCAAGGCGCCGCCCACGCATATGAACTACAAGAACCTCGAAGACTTCATCCTCCACCTCGAGACCCACATCGAGTGCTGGAAGCAGTTCAACCACTACGTCACCCTCGCCCGCGACAAGAAGTTCACCCCCGAGGACGACGCCCAGTTCCTCGACCTCAAGAGCCTCATCACCCAGGGCACCGAGATCATCCACGCCAGCGACGTCAAAGGCGGCCTCCGCAAGGACGACGTCATCACCCTCTTCGCCAGCGCCCCCTCCCTCCGCTACCTCGCGGAAATGAGCGACAGCATCCCCGCCGTCGAAGGCCAGTGGCACCGCATCTACCTCCACCTCCAGAGCCTGCTAGGCCAGCTCAAGGTCCAGCAGAACAAGCAGGCCGAAAAGCAGAGCAGCGGCTGGAGCCTCTTCGGCAAGCGGTAGCGCAGCCGGCCACCCGCGCGGCACCGCCGCAGCGTTCATGGCCTTCCGGCTGCCCGGAAAACTCCTAAAACCGCCGGCTGGACGTGGAATGCCGCGAGAATAGCCCAGCACTTCAGTGCTGGGAAACTGGGTGGAAAAACGGGGGAAGTCCCGCAGGGACGGCAGAACCGTTCTGTCGTCCCTGCGGGACTTTGTTTTCTGAGGGCGCCGGGTTCCCAGCGCTGAAGCGCCGGGCTATTCTCAGAGCCGGTTCCAGTCCGATCTTTGGCAACAAACCGGATAGACATGCGGGAATCGGCCTTTCCTTTGGGAAAACCGGCCCCCGCTGAAAGAGCACCGGCTCTCGCCGACCGTTATGCGGCTCCCTGTGATCCGGCGTCGGCCCCAGATGCTGAGGAAGCGGCTCCCTGCACCACAGAATCGCCTTTTTGACCACCAGCAGCGGCTTCTTCACCCAGCTCCGTCGGCTTTCTCATCTGGCTCCGTCGGCTTTTTGCTTAGGCACCCTCAACAGACTCACCCAACTCCTTCGCCTTTTTGGGTAGCACCTTCGTCTTTTACCCCCGGCTCCTGTGCCTTTTTGACCACCACCTTCGTCTCCACTGGATAGCTCCTGCCGCAGGAGCCACCCCAGAAAGACGACGGAGCCACCCCAAAAAGACGAAGGAGCTACTCCAGAAAGGCAACGGAGCTATCCCGGAAAGACGAGGCGCCGCTCTGAAAAGACGACGACGCCAGCAAAAAAGACGAAGGAGCCGCCAGCAAAAGCCGACTCCAACCCGAACACCGCCGATGCGCCCCGCTGAGCGGACGACGCTACTTCCCCGCCGCCCAGAGCACCGCGTTCTTCAGCAGCGTCTGATACGCCGGAAGGTCATGCGCTCGCGCGTCGTGGCCGAGCGTGAAGCCGACGATGCGCGCCTTCGGGTGCTTCACGACGAAGATTTGCGGGAAAGCCTTGCCCGTGCCCGGGCTCGTCGCCTCGGCGAGCACCTCGATGGGCGCGCCACCGGGCTCCGTGTTGTAGTTGTAGAGCTCGTCCGTGATGTCAAACGTCGCGGGCACGCCCTTCGTGATCGGGTGCGCTGCCGCCGTCACTTTGACTGTGTAGGGCCCGAGTTTGTCGTGCCCCCGTGCGCCGCCGCCGACGATCTGCGTGTTCCACTCCGGGAAATTTTTCCACGCATACCAGGTGCCGGGATGGTGCGCGACAATCGCGCCGCCGCGGGCCGCGAAGTCGATGAGCGCCTTCTTCGTCGCGCTGGAAATCGGCTGGTTCGCGCTCCACAGGAGCACGTCCACGCGGTCGAGGATCGCCGGGACGCCGTTCGCATTCTGCGTGAAGTCCACCCAGCCGCACACCGGCGCGAGCGTGGCCTTGTCCGTGCTGCCGAAGAATTTCACGAAGTCGTGCGAGCTTCCGCCGCCCACGATGAGCACGCGCGGGCCGCTCGCGGGTTTCGCCGCGGGCGGCTGCGGCACCTCGTCGGTGAACTGCGGCTTGAAGTTTGCGTCTTCATTCACGACGCCGGACAGCACCAGCGTTCCGGTGGAGATAGTCGTATTGCCGGTGTAAGTGTGGGTGCCGCTGAGCACGAGCGTGCCGTTGCCTTTCTTCGCGATGTCCGTCGGGTTCGGCTCGTTCTTTGCAGCGCGCGGTTTCTTCGGCGCGGCAGGCTGGGGCGTGGGAACTGCGGGCAGCGGCGCATTCGCATCCGCCAGTTCCGCGGTGATCGCCACGATGGTCGGCGCGGCGCTTCCGGTGCCCGACTCCAGCACGATCTTTTCGATCGGCGCGGTGCGCGTGAGCGGCTTCACGAAGTAGCGCATCTGGTGGTTGTCGTTCAGCACGTCCACCCACTTCGATCCCGGCACGTCAATGCGGTGGATGTAGTCGGCGAACTCGGTTCCGTTTTTGCACACGATGCTCTCCTTCTGCCCGTCGGCGTAGTGGACGGTGATTTTCAGCACCTCGCTCGTGTCGCCGCCGCCGTTGTAGCCCCAGCCCGTCACGCCACCGAGGAAGTGCAGGCGGTTCGCCTTGAACCCGCCCAGCTTGGCCTCGATTTTCTTCGGCATCGTCTTCGCGATGCCGTGGCCGCCGTTGAGCACGATGATGTTCATCGGCGCCTTCTCCGGGCCGACGATGTTGAAGGGCACGCCCTCGACATTCACCGTCCCGGTCTTCTTGAAGACAAACGAGTCCCTCTTCGCCTCCTGCGTGGCGTAGAGGCCGAGCGAGGTCGTCGCGGTGAACGCGTCGCGCAGATCCACCGTGCGGAATTTCCCGCCGTCCACGCTCTGCATGTAGGCGATGATGTCGCGCAGCGCCTCGCCGCCGAGGCCCTCGAAGCCCTCGGGCATCAGCGAGCGGCCCGTGTTCACGCGCGACTTGATGTTTGCGACTTTGATCTCCTGCACGCCTGCGAGGCTCTTCATCGTGACGCTCGCGGGATTTTCCGCGGCGATGACTCCGGCGAAGGCCTGTCCGTCCTTCGTCTCGATGTTCCAGGCGGTGAATGACGGGTCCACTTCCGCATTCGGGTCCACGATGGCGCTCAGCAGCTCGCCCGCTCCGTGCGCGCCCATGCCCGTGAGGCCGGGGCCGATGTCAGCGCCCGCGTCGCCGAACTTGTGGCAAATCGCGCACGTCGTCGTGAACAGCGCCTTGCCCTTCGCCGCGTCGCCGGGCTGCTCGACGGCGGGGAGCAGCTTCGCGATGGCGTCCTTCTTCGCCTTCGCGAGCGGGTTCAGCTCGTCGAGCATCTGCGTCGCGCGCTTGCTCACGGCGCGGTCGGGGTGCGTGCGGAGGCGCGCGGCGTTCGCGGGGCCGAGCGTCGTCACGTCCACCTGCTTCGCCTTCACCGCGTCGAGAAATGCGAGCGCCCACTCGGGACGCTTGAGCACGGCCTCGAATACGGACGACTGCGCCGCGGGATCGAGCTTCGCGAAGGCACGCACGAATGCCGCGCCGGCGTTCACGTCGCCGGTCTCGCTCATGTCGGCGATGAGTTCGCGCTTTGCCTCCGGCGCGAGATCCTTCTTCACCAGCAGTCCCTCGAGCACGGGAAACACCTCATTGTTCATCGCGCGGAGGCCGAGCAGCGCCTTCCCGGCGGCGAGCCGCTCGGCGGCGCTTCCATTGGCAGCCTTCGCAAAAAGTTCGCCCGCGATCTTGTTCACGGTGTCCTTGAGCGTTCCGGCCTTGTCCCATTTCACCACGAGCGGGAGCGCACTGCCGCTCGCGCCGCTGGCGAGCAGCTTGCCGAGCGCGGAGGAAAGTTCGGGCGTCATCGCGGGCGCGCCCTGCACGCTGCGGTCGAGGCCCGCGAGGATGCTGCGCTTCAGCGCATCGGCGCTGGCCGGCTTCGCCGCGAGCGCGGTGACGAGCTTCGCCGCGTCGTCGGCATTCGTGAGGTTCTGCACGAGCGCGGTGACGAGCGGTGCGAGCGAAGCCGCATCGTTGCTGTCGAGCGCGGCGGAGATCACCGCCGAGGGATTCCGCGAAGCCGCGCCGACGGCGGCGCTGCGCTGGAAGTCGTCGTCGAGCTTTGGCCATGTCCGAACCACCATGCTCGCGGCGCTCACGTCGATGTCGGCGGCTGCGAGCCCACGTAACGCCGCAATGCGCCCTGGGGCATCGGCATCATCAAGGGCAACAGACAACGCTTGCAGCATGTGCGAACCGCTATTGAATCTTCCACTGGCGGTCCCCATGTGAGATGGAGCCTTCGCTCGAAACTCTTCGGCGAGTTGCGCAGCATTGCGACGAACAGCCCGTTGCTGATCACCCATGGCAATCATCATCCCATCAGTCGCAACGGAATCTTGCAGTCGATACGACGTCCAAAGCGCTGCAATCTTCGTATCGGTGCCTGCTTTCGTGATGAGTTTTTCCATCTCGGCTTTGCCCTCGCCCTTTTCCACCAGCAACCTGCTCGCCGTCATCCGCACCGCCTTGTTCGGATGCTCCAGCGCGGCGGCGAGTTCCTTCACCGAAGCCTTCGACAAATCCGGCACCGCGATCTTCTTCGCGTCCTTGTGGTCTATTTTCCAGATCCGCCCGAAGTAGTGGTCGCGGTCGGGGCGCACGGCGGCGTTGACCTTGTTGTGGTCGGGGCCGCGCGTGTCGTTGTGGATGACGGCCTGGTTGTAGAAGTCCGCGATGTAGAGCGCGCCGTCGGGGCCGACGCGCGCCTCGATGGGCCGCCACCACATGTCCTTGCTGCGCACGAACTCCGTCTCCTCGCGGCCCGGCAGCTTGTGAAACGTGTAGCTGCTGCCCTGCGGCGTGAGGCGCGCGTGGTGGATGATGTTGATGGTCGGCTCGGTGGTGAAGTAGTCGCCGTTGTATTCCGCGGGCCACGTGCCGCCGTCGTAAATCGCGCAGCCCGCCGCCGCGGTGAACGAGCCGACCCAGTCAATCTGCACATACGCCATCTGTTCCCACGACATGAGCGGGAACGTCTTCAGCGACGGCTCGACGACGTTGAAGCTCGGCGTGTTGCCGATTTTTCCGCGCGCGAGCGCATACTCGGGCAGCACCGTCTGCATGAGGAGCTGGCCGCTCGTGGGCTGCGTCCACATCACGCGGTTGTCGGCGGTGATGCAGAGGCCCCACGTATTGCCGCCCTTCGAGCTGTATTGTTCAAAGGCGGAGCCGTCGGGCTTGAAACGCACGACGCCGCTGCCGATGCGGCCGAATTTTTTCGAGCCGTCGGCGCTCGTCACGTCGCCCGCGCTGTAGCCGTGCGTCGCGTAAATCCAGCCGTCCCATCCCCAGCGCGGATTGTTGATGACCGCGTGCGTGTCGCCAGTGCCGAGGCCGGTGTAGAGCTTCTCGACTTTGCGCGCCTTGCCGTCCGGCCCCGCGTCGTGAATGAAAAGAATGTCCGGCGCCTGCGTGACGATGACGCCGTCCTTGTGAAAGACGAAGCCGGTGACGAGTTCGAGGCCTTCATAGAAGACCTGCTTCGTGTCCATCACGCCGTCGCCCTTGCTCGACGTGAGGATCGAAATTTTGTCCTGCGCCTTGCGCGTCTGCTCGCCGGGCGTCGGGTCGATTCCACCGTGGTCCTTCCACTCCTTGCCGCGGTAGTCGGGCCGCATGCCGCGGCGTCCATTCGGATATTCCGGCGTCTCCGCTACCCACATGCGCCCCGCGGGGTCCCAGTCGAAATTCATCGGCTTCGTGATGAGAGGCTCGCTCGCGACGATGCTCATCTTGAAATCAGGATGCACTTCGAGATTCGCGAGCGTCTGCTCCGGCTTCTGCGGCCCGCCATCGGGATACGTGAGCGAGGAAATTTCTTCCGGCTTGCAAAACTCATCGAGGTTCGCGCGCTTCCCCGCCCACGCGATGCCGCGCAGCAAAATCGCGCGGTAATTCGGCCGCTCAAACGTCCCCCACAGGTGCCCGGGAATCGAGACGAACGCGCGATACGGCTGCGCGCCGCCTTCCGCCGTGCGCTCATAGACCCACATCTGCGGCTGGATGTCGTAGATGTTCGCCTTGCCGCCCGCCGCCGGCTTCTTGCCCTCCTTCACGTTCGGCGTGTAGCTCGTCGCGAGCACGCGCACGTCCGGCGAGATGTCCATGTCGTAGTAAATCTCGTCGTCGAAATGGAAGTTCGACGCGCCCTTCGTGATCGGATGCCCGCCGTCGAGCCGCTGGTTCTCCGTGAAGTAGAGATCCATCGGTCCTTCCTTCCACTTCGTCTGCCCCGCGACCCACGAGCCGCCGATAATCGATTTCCAATACGGCGACATGTCCGGCTTGTTCGCGACCGACGCCGTGTGAATCACCACGATGCCGCCCCCGCGCTTGATGAACTTCTCCAGCCGCGGCCGCTGCTCGGGCGTGATGTTCCCGCTGTCCTGCGCATACATCACCATGACGTCCGTCTGGTCGAGCTGCGCCTCGGTGGGAAATTCGAGCGCGCCATCCACCTTCATCCCGCGCTCCGTCAGCAGCGGCTGCCATTTTTCGAGAAAGCGCGCGTGCTCATGCGCCTCCGGCCCATGCGATTTTTTCCCGCCGCGGATGAACACGCGCAGCGGCTCCGCGGCGTGCAGGCTCGCGAAAGACAGGACGACGGCGAGAAGGGTGAGGATGCGTTTCATGGTGTGCGTGAGTTCGGTGATTGGGGAAAGTGACTGCGCTCGGTTTTTTTTCCGCGCAGAGCAACGACCCGCGAGCATCCCCGCCCCTTGGCCCAAACGCCATCGCGAAAACGCACAGCCCGCTATCGCGGATGCACGCGTGTCATCGTCACACCTTGCGCCGACTGTTCAGGCAGTGTATCAGCACCGCCATGAGTCCCGATGCAGTGAAGAAGTTCATGCACGCCGTGCCGTGGCAGCCGTTCACACTCTGCCTCGCGGACGGTCGCAAGATTCATGTGCCGCACCCGGATTTCATCTCCATCACCCGCAGCGGACGTTCGGTCATCGTCAGCACGGGGGACGAGGATTTTGAGATGATTGATGTGTTCTTGATTCTCAGCGTCAGAACCAAAGGCTCCGCGAAGTCGGCAAAGTAAGGCAGCGAGGCTTGCGTTGATACAGCGCGGACAGGCGCAAAGGGTATTCTCCTTTCCGCTCGTTTGTCTCATTTGACTGTGGCAGAAGCGCGGCACGCTTCCCCATGAAAACTCACACGACCCTCAAGCTCACCGTCGCCGCACTCGCGCTGGCGCTCGTTCGGAATCTCTCAGCACAGCCTCCCACAACTGCGTCAGCGGCACAAACGACAGAGAGCGAAAGCGCAGACTTGGGCTCGATGAATGTTTCAATATGCTACGAGGCATTTTCGTTGCCCATCGCGAAAGCGGGTGATCTGCAGCGCAAGGGGCTTACCGATGAAGAACTCTACAAGGAGTTTGTTCACATAGGGAAACTCGAACGCTTGCTCGTCCTACGCGCCAAGACGGGCGGGCGAGCGACATCGGAAACCGAAAATGAATACACTTATCCAGTAGAATTCACTCAACCGCTTGAGCCGGGCGGTGTAATTCCTCCCGAGAAAACAAAACCATCAGCGCCAGTCGCAGCTACGGCTTTTAATCAAAAGCACTTGGGAGACACGCTGGAATTCGAAGCCAAGCTTTCACTGGAAACAAGAACTGTTGCTTGCGTGTTGCATGTCAGCCACTCCGCTCTGGTGAAGAGGGAAAAATGGGGGCAAGGGGTGTCGGAGGTAGAGCAACCGAATTTTGAACTGCAAGAATTGACGACCAGTTTCAGCGCCAGCGTCGGTTCGCCTCGCCTCATCGGAACAGTAAATCCACCGTTCGCTAACGGAGTTACCCCACGCACCGAGCAAAATGTCTGGTTCTGCTTCGTCACAGCCACTGTCGTGAAGAACAACGCCGCGCCGCAGAAAAGATCCGCGCGCTGACGTGCTGGTGCCATCGAACGAGAGACAGCTCGAAGAAACCAACCGCCTCGGCGCGGACACGCGCGAGATGCGCGTGCGCGCGGCGGACTGCCCGGCGCTGGCGAACCACCACATCGCGCACGTCGGCATCGCGGACGCCGCGGTGCCGTATGAGATCGTCAGGCTGAACCTCGGCGGCACCTACATGCTCGCGTGCTTCGAGGGACGCGGCCGCATTTTCCTCGACGGCGGCTGGCGCACGCTGCGCACGGGCGAATGCTGCCTCGCGCCACCGCACGCGCTGCTCGCGTTCAAGGCCGTGCCGGGCGCGCGCTGGCGATTCGCGTGGGTGCGTTACCAGCAGCCGGCGGATCAAAGGCCGGTCATCGCGACGAGTTCGCCGGCGGTCGCGAAATTCGATCCCGAGCCGCTGCGCGCCGCGGTGCTCGGCCTGTGGCACGAGATGCGGAGCCGCACCGCGCCCGCGTCGGTCGCGCATTGGGTGGAGCTGATTCACCTCTACGTCGCGCGCTTCGCGAGCCCGTGGCAGACGGACGACCGCCTCGGCCACCTGTGGGAGCACGTCGCGTTGCGCCTCGGCGAAGAATGGTCGCTCACTCGCCTCGCCGCCTATTGCCACCTCAGCGGCGAGCACCTCCGCCGCCTGTGCCGCCGCGAGCTCGGCCGCAGCCCGATGAACCACGTCATCTACCTGCGCATGCAGCTCGCCGCCCGCCTGCTCACGACGACGAACAACAAGATCGAGACCATCGCGCACGACGTCGGCTACGAAAATCCGTTCGTCTTCTCGACGACCTTCAAAAAATGGGTCGGCTGGCGCCCGAGCGAATACCGCGCGCGGCACCGCCCGTAGCCGCCGCTGCAAGCCGCTACTGCTCCGCCTCGGGTGCCGCCGTCGTTTTGCGGCTCGTCGTCTTTTCCCTCAGCACGTAGGGCGGCTTTGCCCAGCCGTGGGGCGCGGGCGCGGGTGCGGCGGCAGGCGCAGTTGGGAGGCGCGCGCGCCAATGCTGCACGAGCGCCCCGATGAGCAGTGCGCCGAGGATGAACACGACGAGCTTGATTTCGTCGCGCGTCATCGGGCGGTGCGCGGCTTCATGCGCTCGCAGCGGAATTTGTCGCGGATGCTTTTGCCGAAGTAATTCCCCTTCGATGCGGCAGCGAGCAGACTGCGAAAGATATCTTCCGGCACGTCAAGGTAGCGGTAGATCGCACCGGAGCGGAACTCGATCTCCAGCACGCGCGCCTTCGCGTCGTATCCGGCGGATGCAAGGACGGACGATTCGACGGGGCGCCTCTCAATTTCCCCCGAATGAGCTGCGGCCCGCAGCGCAACAAGTGCCGCAGCCGCGGCAAAGAACACCCCGCGACATGCCTGACGGCGTGCGATTCCGCGGTTTCGCGCGTTTGTGTTCATGGGGATTTGTTCTCACCGCGCGGCTCACGAGGCCGCTCGTGTCGGGAAACTACTTCCAGTTTCCGACGTCGTCATCCGTGCCCGGAGTGCGGTCCGGCCCGGCGCTGAAGACATCGAAGCCCGTCTTGTTGTGTTTGCCGGGATACTCGTATTGATACTCCATGCCCCACGGATCGGGTTCGAGCTTCTCCTCGCGCTGGCTCCACTTGCGCGGGATGGGCTCGGAGGTCGGCTTCTGCACAAGGGCGGCGAGGCCCTGCTGCGTGGTGGGCGGGAAGCCGTTCGTCGCCTCGTAGAGCGCGAGATCGCCTGCGAGCTTGTTCACATACATCTCGGCGGTGCCCTTCTTCGCCTCCGTCATCGAGTTGCGGATGTTCGGGATGAGCACGGCCATCAGCGAGACGATGATGATGATGACGAGCAGGATTTCGATGAGGGTAAAACCGGCGCTGGTGATGGGTTTGAGGCGCTTCATTTGGTCGCAGGGGTGAGGATGTAATCGAAATGTTTCCAATTGCGCTTCAGTTGCAACTCGACATTGCGGATCGCGATGCTGCCGCTGTCGTCGCCGAGGCGGATGTTCACCGAGTTGAGTCCGGCGCGGAGAAGGTTGCCGGGGATGACGAACTGTGCGCGCAGCCAGCCGGTGAACTGGAAGCGCATGGCGGGCTCGAGCGGACGCGACTCGCCGCGGAAGCCGGGATCGGAGAGGTCGGGCCAGTGGACGTTCGCAAAGCCGGGCTGGCCGTCGTTCGCGGTGACGATGGGTGGCGAGGAGAGGTCCGCATTCAGCACCTCGAAGGTGACGACCGCGACGAGCGGCTGGCCGGCGAGGTCAAACTGCCACTGGCAGGCGGTGTCGCCCTTGCGGGAAAGGCGGACGATTTCCTTGTCCACGGTGGCCTTGATGCGGCCGTAGAGCTTCCTGTCCTCGTCGCCCGGCTGGGCTGCGGGGAGGTTGCCGAAAGGATCCTGCATTTCCGCCAGAGGCTGAAAATCGATCGTCTGCTTGGCGGTGGCGTCCTTCAGCGAGGCGGCGAGGACGCCGCGGATGTTGCTGCCGTTGCCGGGCACGGAGATGTCCACGTAATCGGCCCCGTCGAGAGGGACGATGGCGGAGTCGCTCGACGGCAGCCCGGCGCCGACGCCCAGCGCGGGGCTTTGGAAAATCTGGCGGCCAGTTTCCGTCCACGAGGAAACCGTGGGCTGGAGGCCGGCGATGTCGTCGAAAAACACGCGCAGAAGCAGTTCGCGATGCAGCGAGGGCATGCGGCGCAGGCGGAGCCGATAGACGGTGTGCGGAGGCTCGCC
The DNA here is from genome assembly GCA_044221185.1 of Chthoniobacteraceae bacterium. Lineage (GTDB taxonomy): Bacteria > Verrucomicrobiota > Verrucomicrobiia > Chthoniobacterales > Chthoniobacteraceae > SXWH01. Next base: position 252,367 of record JBGAPP010000001.1, read on the forward strand.
GTTCTTCGCGGCGACGGGCTCGTTTTGAAAGGACTCAAACCAGATGGGCAGCGAGGGTTTCGCCGCGCCGGGCTTGGAGAGCGAGGGGAGGTCGAGCCACACGGAGAAAGGCGTGGGCTGCTCCGCGAGAATGCCGGAATCCTGCGCAGTCGCGAGCGCGGTGGCGCAGGCCAGGGCGAGGAATGGGCGGAGGAGCATGGCGGGCGACATTACGGGGCAGTGTCTGCTTGGCAAGCCCGCTGGACGGGAGCGGCGGGTGACGCCTACTCGCTTCCGTGGAGCGCGCGCTCCATCGCGAGGCCGAGGTCGGCGCGCGAATATGGCTTCGTCACCACGTCGGTGACGCCCAGCTCCGTGGCCTCCCTTTCCGTGGAGGCGGAGGCGACGAAGCCCGTGCAGAGCACGCACGGCAGGCCCGGCTCCCTCTCGTGCGCGCGGCGGATGAAATCCAGCCCGGACATGCGCGGCATGTTGAGGTCGGTGAAAATGGCATCGAAGCCGCAGGCGTTGGACCGCAGCTCCTCGAGAGCCTGCTCGGGGCTGAGGCAGACGGTGGGGCGGTAGCCGAGAGACGCGAGGAAATTGCGCGCGACCTCCGCGACGGTCGCCTCGTCCTCGACCACGAGCACGTGCTCGCCATTGCCGCGCGGCGCGGCGGCGGCGCACGGCCCGGGCTCTGGCTCGGGCATTTCCGCGAGCGGGAAATACAGCCGGAACGTGGAGCCCTTCCCCGGCTGGCTCTCGACAGTGACAGCGCCACCGTGCGCGGCGACAATTCCATGCACGACGGCGAGGCCGAGGCCGGTGCCCTCGCCGGGGTGCTTCGTGGTGTAAAACGGCTCGAAGATTCTGCGGAGCGTCACCGGGTCCATGCCGTGGCCGGTGTCGCCGACGCACACGCGCACCCATTCGCCGGAGGCGAGGCGCGCGTCTTCGGCGGCGAGCCGCGGATTGCCGGCAAGCGTCTCAAGGCTCACGGACAGCGTGCCGGGGCCGCCGCCCATGGCGTGGACGGCATTGGTGGCGAGGTTGAGCACGGCTTGATGGACTTGCGCAGGATCTGCGAGGACGCAGTCCGCGGAGCCGTGGAAATCGGAGCGGATCTCGATGGAGGCCGGGATCGTCGCGCGCAGGAGCTTCAGGATTTCCGCGACGACCGGCCGGAGCGACACTGCCTGCTTCTCGGGCTTGTGCTTGCGGCTGAACGTGAGGATGCGGCGCACGAGGTTTCGCGCCCGCTCGCCGGCGCTGAGCACGTGGCCGAGATCCTCCGACGAGGCATGGGCAGCGGGAAGCCGCGCGCGGGCCAGCTCGGCGTAGCCGATGACGCCGGTGAGGATGTTGTTGAAGTCGTGCGCGATGCCGCCCGCGAGCGTGCCGATGGCCTCCATCTTCTGGCTGTGCGAAAGCTGCTCGACGAGCCGGTGCTTCTCGCGCTCCGCGGCGAGGCGCGCGGTGACGTCGCGGAACGACCACACGCGGCCGACAATCGCACTGCCTTCCCGCTGGGGCCGCGAGTCGCGCTCGAAGGCGCGGCCATCGCTGAACTCGACGCGGTCCGAGCAGCATTCCTCCGGATGGGCGTAGAGGCTCTTCACCCGGGTGATGAACGCCGCGGGATCCTTGAGCTGGTGGAGCACGTGGCGCAGCAGCGCCTCGTCACGCCCGTGATCCGGCAGGTCACGGGGAATGCCCCACATTTCGAGGAACCGCTCGTTGTAGCTGGTCACGCGGCCCTTCAGGTCCACGACGAGGACGCCGTCTGAAATCGAGTCGAAGGTGGCGTTCAGCGTGGAAAGCGACTGGCTGAGCGCCTTCGCCGCAGCGCGCTTCTGCCTCAGAATCCACGTGAGCGAGGCGACGGCGGCGAGCAGCGCGACCACCAGCAGGCCGCCGAGAACCATCACGCGCCCGTGCGTCTCGAAAATGCCCGGCGGACGGCCAAGCACCTCGGTGCCCTCGGGCAGCGCGCTGAGCGGAAAGCCGAAGCGCACCATCTGGTCATGCTGCACGGCCATCCGGTGCGGCGGATCGGCAACCGCAGGGATGGCATCAGCCCTTTCCCCGGCGAGCAGCCGCAACGCGATCCTCGCCGCGGCGGCGCCGTGCTCCTCACCGTCGAGCAGCGAGCCGCCGAGGATTCCCGGGAGGTGCAGCGGGGAGCGGAGGCCGTAGATCGGGACCGGGCAGCGCGCACGCAACTCCGTCATGAACTGCCGGGCGAGCCGCGCGCGCGTCATGAGCATTGCGGTGTCCGGGGTCAGCGCCTCGACGAACGCAAAGAGCTGCTGGACGTTCTCCGTTTTCAAAATCTCCACCCGGACATTCGGGGCCTCCGCCTGGCATGCCTCCTCGATGCTCTTCTGCTGCGCACGGCCGGAGTTCGTGGCATCCTCCAGCACCACAAACCGCTGGAGATCCGGCTGCAGCGCACGCGCGAGGCGGAAGCTGCCCGGCGCGTCATTCACCTCGAGCACGCCGGTGAGCCACGATGGATACGGCGCTTCGACCTGCCGCGTTCCGCAAAAGACTGCCTGCGCCTCGGGAAACAGCGTGTCGTGATACTTCACGAGGAACGGCGCCGCCTGCGATCCCTGCGCGATGACCACGCGGATTTTGCGGCCGCCGTATTTCGCCGCGTAGTAGTCGGCCAGCCGCTTCTCCTGCTCCTCGGCCGGACCGTTCTGCCAGTCCATGTATTCGATCGCCGGCACGATCGCCGGGGCCTGATCTTGGAAAAAGCGGTGCATCCCCTCGACCTCCGAGACCGCCCACGGGTCGCTCGGGTTGCGCGTGACGAGGACGAGGACGCTGCTCCTCGCGGCAACCGTTTTCACGGGCGACACAGCCGCGGGCTTTTCCGCGCGGATGAAGGCCGCGGAGCCAGCGGCGACGAAAATCGAAAGCAACGCCAGGCGAATCGCCAAAGCGATCCCGCAGACGCTTTCCTGCGCCCGGTGCAGTTTTTCAAATGTGCTCATGGGGGATGAGAGGGTTGCTTGGGAGGCTGACGAACGCTGTTCTATTCTCCCCTGATAAAAATATCGCAAGCGCTTCTTTCGGGTTTTTCGCGATGCTACGCAGACGGAATGAGTCGCGGGGAAACAGTGGCGGGCATCCACACGACTCCGGCTTTTGCCTCGACTGCGCACACCGTCATGCGGCATCAGTCCCCGCGATGAAAACCGCCCGACTGCTCGCTTCATTCGCCGCACTTGCCCTCGTGGGCTGCGCCTCCACCGGCAGGCAAAACGGCAGCGGTTCGGACAGCGACAGCATCACCGGCACGCCGCTGCCGGATCGCATCGAGGGCGCGTCCTTTCTCGGGCCAAACGTGGACCGCTCACAGTTCTCACCCGTGCATTTCGGGTTCGACAGCTCCGCGGTCGGCGCGGGCGAAAGGCCGAAGCTCCAGGCCGTCGCCGATTTCTGCCGCGGCAACCGCAACACGATCATCATCGCCGGCTTCACCGACGAGCGCGGCACGCCGGAATACAACCGCGGCCTCGGCGAGCGCCGCGCGCTCACGGTGCGCGAGGAACTGATCAAGCTCGGCGTCTCGGGGGGCCGGCTGCAGACCGTCAGCTTCGGCGCGGAGATGCCCGCGGACCCCGGCTCCGGCGAGTCGGCGTGGGCGAAGAACCGACGCGCGGAATTCGGCGTCGTGCGCTGAAGCGCGCTCCTATTTTCCAAGCACCCAGCCGAGCCCGCGCACCAGCCGCTCGGCGAGCCGGTCGCTGTGGTGACCGGGCGACTCGTAGAAAGTGGCAGGCGACTTTCGCCCGCTGAGCGCCTCGTGGATTTTCCTCGCGCCGATGTTGGCGAGGAATTCGTCGTGCTCCGCGCCGTCAAGGTAAACGCGCTGCGTCGGCGCAAATGCATCCGCGCGCTTCCGCACGACGAGCAGCGGATCCACGTCGAGCCAGCGCTGCCACGCCTCCGCGCGGAAATTTCCGCGGGCGTCGTAGAGCCACTCGAAGCGTCCGGGCTTGCCCGCGATCGGCGCGTAGTTCGCGCAGAGCCCCATGACCATGTGCGCGAGCCCGTCGCCCGGCAGCCGGCCGCGGCCTCCCGCCGCGAGGAAGGTTTCGATTTCCGCCGGCGTGATCTCGCGCACGGACGGCTGTGTGACGATGCGCTTGTGCGTGACTTCAAAATCGCTGTCCGGCGACAGCGCCACGACCGCCGCGAACTGCCTGTGCCGCGACATCGCCAGCATCAGCGCGCCGTATCCTCCGCTCGAGTGCCCCGCGATGATGCGTGGAAATGCGGCCTCCTTCGCGAGCGCATACTTGGCCTCGACCGCGGGCGCGATTTCCTCCGCCACGTAGTCGGCATACTCGCCGGTCGCGCTGGAATTCAGGAACTGGCTGCCGCCGTAGCGCGACTTGCCGTCAACGACCGCAATGCGCAGCGGGAGGCCGGACGCCGCCATCTTGTCCACCGCGCGCGCAAGCCAGCCGCCGCGCTGAGCGATCACGTCCTCGGATCCCCCGCCCCAGCCCGGCAGGTAAATCACGAGGGGCAGCGGCGCGTCGTTTTTCGCAGAGTCCGGCAGAATCACCGCGACGCGGCGCGTGGTCGGATCGCCGAGCGGGTTGCCCTTCAATTTCGTGCTCCGGACTTCGAGCGCCTCGATCTGCGCCGCATCGAGGCTCGCAGTGACGAAGGCGGCGACGACTGCGAGCAGCGGAAACAAAGGGGAGTGTCTGCGGGTTTTCACGCGGGGCGGTATGCCAGAAGTTCAGCGGCCCGGCCACAGCGCAGCGAATCAATTTGTAGTCGGGCCGTGTCTCTGGTAGTCGGCCCGCGCTGACTGCGAACTCCGCATGAATGCTCCCGAAACCGAAATCGTATTCACCAAGGACGGCGCGGAACTCCTCCGCACGAAAGTCGTCCCCGGCGACTATGTGATCGGGCGCGAGGCGGGATGCTCGCTGGTTGTCGCCGTCGAGGGCGTTTCGCGCCGGCACGCGAAGCTCACGGTCAACTTCGACCACGCGCTCATCGAGGATCTCGGCAGCTCAAACGGCACCTACGTCGCCGAGCGCAAGATCTCCGACAACACGCGCCTCTTCCCCAACCAGACCATCCGCCTCGGCACGGTGACGATGCATCTCCGGCGGCTGAAATATGAGCCGGAGCCCGACTCGATCTCGCCGCACAGCGCCGCGGTGAAGCGCTACCTGCCGCCCGATTTTCTCCACGACAAAAAATACGACATCGGCGGCATCATCACGCAGGGAGGCATGGGCGCGATTTTAGACGCGCAGGAAAAGCTCCTCCGCCGCAAGGTGGCGATGAAGGTGATGCTCAGCAGCGGCTCGCAGGAGGAGCTCGTCCGCTTCATCGAGGAGGCTCAAATCACCGGCCAGCTCGAGCACCCGAACATCGTCCCCGTGCATGAGCTCGGCGTGGACGAGCAGGAGCAGGTCTTCTACACGATGAAGCTCGTGCGCGGAGTGACGCTGCTCGATGTGCTCCAGGGCCTCGACAAGGGCGACGCCGCCACGATCGCCAAGTATCCGGTCGCCGAGCTGCTCACCATTTTCCAGAAAGTGTGCGATGCGATTGCCTTCGCGCACAGCAAGGGTGTCATCCACCGCGACCTCAAGCCCGCCAACATCATGCTCGGCGAATACGGCGAGGTGCTCGTGATGGACTGGGGCCTCGCCCGCGCCTCCGGCCGCAACGAAGCCGCCGGTGCCGAGCCCGAGCGCACGCTCGTGCGCTCCGCACGGCAGGACGAGGGCTCCGCCATGAGCACCATGGTCGGCATGGTGCTCGGCACCCCGCAATACATGCCGCCCGAGCAGGCGCGGGGAGAGACGGACAAATTCGACGCGCGCACCGACGTATATGCGCTCGGCGCGATCCTCTATCACATTCTCACGCTCGAGCCGCCCATCAGCGGCGACGACGTGGGCCAGCTCCTGCAGAGCGTAGCAGCGGGGCAAGTCGCTGCGCAGTTCGCGTCGCACGGGCCGAAACGCGTCCAGTCCACGCGTGCGCTGCCTCACATTCCCGGAGGGAAGATCCCCGACCTTCTCGCGAAGATCACGCGCAAGGCGATGGCCATCCAGCGCGAGGACCGCTACCCGACCGTGAAGGAACTCCAAGCCGCGCTGCTCTCCTTCCAGGCGGGCTCCAGCACGCCCCAGCCGGCACCGGCACAGGCGCAAGCCGCGCCCGCATCCGGAACCGGCCCGGCGATTTCCTCCCCGAAAAAAAGCACCCCTCCGCTCGTCATCCTCGCCGTGCTCGCCGCGCTGCTCGCAGGCGCATGCGTGATGTTCGCCCTCGACGCGAGCCGCGCGAAGAAAGCTTTGCAGGACGCGCAGAAGGACGCCGCACCCGCCAAGTGACCTCCGGTCGGCGGAGTCCCTACGGCTCGGGCTCCAGCCTCCACTCGTGGAAATCCACCACGGTGATCCACGGCTTCAGACCCAGGATTCCCTTGCGGTATCCGCGGATTTCCGGGTCGAGCGCCGTCTGCGGCCCGGCCCACCTCGTGAATCCGCGGCCGTCAAATGTGACTTCGATCGTCGCGTCGTCGCCGGAGACTTTCACGGAGATGACCACATCGTGCGGCGTGTTGCGCTCGATCTTGAATTCGCCGACGCGCGCCGGGTTCTTGTCGTCGTCGGCTTTGAGGTGGTTGATCATCTCCAGGCCGTTGCGCTTTCTCTCGGCGAAGATGAGCGAGGCCACTCGGTCACCGACAGGAAAGGTCACATCCATCGCATTCTTGCCCTCGCGCATCGTGAAGCGCACTCGCATCCTGTAGCTGCCGGTGAGGAAGAACGGGAGGTCGAGCCGGCAGCCTTCATTGCCGGGGCTGCGGATCGCGTCGTTCGTGCGCTGCCAGGTGCCGCCAGGCTGATCCTTTTTCGCCGGATTGCCCGGCTGCGCATCGAGCTTCACGTCGGAGAGCGCGAGGAGGTCAATCGGCGCGGTGTCGCGCGGAGGCACGGCCGTCGAGGTTAGCGGCGGCAGCGGTGCGCCGCCGGAATCTGCGAGCTGCCCGCGGCGGTGCAGCCACTCGCCTTTGCCGAGTGCGCGGATGGCGCTGTGTTCGTCCCACTCGGTGCCGGTGACCGTGTCCACCCACAGCGCGATCCTTTCCACGGGGCCTTCGGCGATGCGCGGCGCGAGCCAGACGCGCGCAGTCCTGTCGCGCCCGCAGGTGGCGATGCGCGCGCCGTCCTGGCTGAACTCCGCGTATGCCGCACCGGCGTGCGGGATCGGCGGGCCGACCCGGACGCCAGCCGCCGCGTCCCAAGTGATCGTCGCGTTGGCGCCGACGGTGACGATCAATTTCCCGTCGGGGCTGAATTCGGCGCGCTCGATGTATTCGTCGAGCTGCAGCGGCGTGCCGGTGCGCCGGTGCGTGGCTGTGTCCCAGAACCACAGGTTCGGCCCGTTCGCCGTGACAAACGTGCGCCCGTCCGGGCTGAAGGCCGCGGCCTTCACCGCTTCGTCATGCTGCAGCGGATCGCAAAGCGGCGCACCCGTCTCCGTGTCCCAGAGGCGCGCGGTGCGGTCGTCACTGCCGGTGAGCGCGATTTTTCCATCCGGCGAAAGCGCGACGCGCGTCACCTCGTCCGTGTGCTTCATCCGCACGCCGACGGGCTGCGCGGTTGCTGCGTCGAAAACTTGCGCGTCCTTCTTCTTGCCACCTGCGATCACGCGCGTGCCGTCGCGGCTCACTGCCAAGTCCCAGACGACTTCCTTGTAAAGAAAGCGCGGCATGATTGTGCTGCCGATGGCCAGACTGGTTGTTCCGTCGGGCATATTGTAGCCACCGGACCATCCGGTGCATGTCCCGATGGCGAGCATCTTTCCGTCGCGGCTGAGCGCCGAGGAATGAATGTGTCCGCCCGCGGGGAGTTTTCGCTCCGCAACTTTCCTTCCGCCCGCTATGTCCCACTGGAACACTGTGTCCATCTCCGTGGTGGTGATTATCGTCTTTCCATCCGGCGAAAAGTGCGCGTGCCAGACTTCCTTGTCGTGCTTGAGCGGCGGCGCGACGGGCTTGGCGCCGCCTGCGGACCAGCCACGGATTCCCGGCTCGCGCGCCGCCTGGCTGTCGCGCGATGCAGTCCACACCGTCGCGCCCTTCGGCCCCATCGCGACGACATCCACCTGGTCGCGGTGCTGCAGCGTCGGGCTCGACTGCCGCCCAGTCGCAGCGTTCCAAATCCGCACGGACTGATCCTTCGAGCCTGTGACGATCTCGCTGCCGTCGGGGCTGAATGCGACCGTGGTGACGTAGTCGGGGTGCATCATCGGCTCGCCGATCGGCTGCTGCGTTTTCACGTCCCAAAGCCGGAGCGAGTTGTCGCTCGCGCCGGTCGCGAGCTTCGTGCTGTCGGGACTGAACGCCGCCGCGAGGAACCAGCGCGTCGAGGAGCGGTTTAGCGTGCTGAGCGGCTTGCCGAGCTTCTCGCCTGTCGTCGCGTCCCAAAGCTGCGCGTCCCAGTCGGCGGTGCCGGTGAGCGCTGTCTTTCCATCCGGGCTGATCACGACGGGCCACCAGTAGCCGCGCCACGTTCGGCCCCGCCATGCGAGCGAACACACGATCTTGCCGGTCTTCGTGTCCCACACCTCCGCCTTGCGATCCGTGGGGCCAATGGTGAGCTTCGCGTCTGAATTGCTGCCCGTGATCAGGCGCGAGCCATCGCGGCTCAGCGCAAGCAGGAACACCTCGCACGAATGGACAATCGGCCCGCCGATCGGCTTGCACGTCGCGGCGTCCCAAAGCTGCACGGTCTTGTCGCGGCTGCCCGTGGCCATGATTTTTCCGTCGCCGCTGAATCCCACGCAGAGCACGTCGCCCTTGTGCTGGAGCGGTGGGCCGGCGGGCTTGCCAGTCGCGAGATCCCAGAGCTGCGCCGTGCGGTGAAAATGGCTCGTGAGCGCGCGCTTTCCATCCGGGCTGAACGCGACCGCGCGCATCTCGCCCGGCTGCGGCGGACGCCACGCGTAAAGAAGCTCAGGATTCACCGCCGACCACGCGCCAAGATTGTAGCGGATGATGCGCTCCTGCTCGGCATCGCCGATTTCCGCGACGATGCGCAGCGCGCGCACCATCCACCGCAGGCCGCGGCCGACCTCGCCGTGCTCGCAGAGGTTCATCGCCTCCCGCATCGTGAGCCGCGCCGTCTGCCGCTGCTGCTCGACGAGGCTCTTCTGCGCCGCGCCCCGCTGCTTCTCCGCCTCGGTGAAATTGCGCTGTGCGACCTCGCGCTGCTTGTCCGTTTCGACGAGCGCCGCCTTCACGCGGTTGCGCTCGCGCACGACGTTCACCGTGAAGATCACGCTCAGCGCCCCAATCAGCACCGCACTGGCGGAGAGGATTCGGTTGCGCCTCACAAACAGCCGGAGCTGCGTGAAAAGGCCCGCGTGCTCCGCACTCGTCGCGAACCCGCCCTGATACGCCTCGATGTCCGCCGCAAACTCCGCGACTGACGCGTAGCGATCCTGCCTTTTCACCGCGAGCGCCTTCATCGCCACCGCGGCGAGCGCGGCCGGCACGCGCTGGCCGGGGCAATGTCGCAGGGGGAAAAATTGCGCCGGGCTCGTGATGTCGCCCCGCTGCGTCCGGCTGCCGCGCGCGAGCGCCTGCGGCGTGTTGAATTCCGTCGGCTCGCGGATGGTGCCGCTGCGGATGTTGCGCAGCACTTCGGCCACGGACGCACCCTCGACCGGCGGACGCAGGGTGAGGATCGCGTAGAGAATTCCGCCGAGCGAGAATACGTCCGACTGCCGGTCCACGTCCCCGAGCCGCCCCTCGGCCTGCTCCGGCGACATGTATTGCAGTGTCCCCATGATGGTGCCGGCGCGCGTCTCCGTCGAGGCGGATGATTGCCGGGCACCGATGGCAGAATGCGTGACCTGCGATGCCCCCGCTCCGGACGCTGCGTCCCCCGGAGCACGCGGTTCGTCGCCCGTCATTTTCGCAATTCCCCAGTCCATCAGCAGCACTTCGCCGAACTCGCCCACCATCACGTTTTCCGGCTTCAAGTCGCGGTGAATCACTCCGCGCGCGTGCGCGAGCGAGAGCGCGTCGCACACCTTCCGGAAAATCGTGAGCAGCCGGTCGAGAGTGTAGTGCGCCGCCATCGCCGCGTCGCCCGCCTTCAGGCTGCCGAGGATCGCCTGGAGCGTCTGCCCGTGGACGAGCTTCATCGTGTAAAAAAGCCGCCCCTGCGCATCGCGGCCCATGTCGTGAATCGGCACGATGTTCGGATGCTCCAGCCGCGCGAGCACGACCGCCTCGTTGATGAACCGCTGCCGCTGCTCCTCGGTCGCATCGGCATCGAGCCGCATCACTTTCATCGCCACCTTGCGCCCGAGCCGCACGTCCTCAGCCTCGAGGATGCTGCCCATTCCTCCGCGCGCAATTTCGCCGCCGATGGAATAGTTCTCCGCCGCCTGCGAGGTGCCGGGCGCTCCTCCCGCGGGTGTTGGCGCACCATCACCCGGCATCAGCACAGTCCGCAAATCCGACTGCGGATCCGCGGGCGGTGGCTGGGGATTCGTTGGAGGTTCCATGATTTCCTGGCGGTGAAATCTGGTGCGCAGCGGTGTTCTGCCGCGGGCGATTCGCGGGCGACCCGCTGCTTCGCGCGCATGCCGGACAGGCGGCGCTTTCAACGGCAGTATCGACCCACGTGGCGCAAATCCGGCGATTGTGCCGGGACGCCGCCGCAAGCCCATGACGAGCGTTGAACTTGTCGCGAAGAATGACCCGCTTCGGATTCGACGCGCAATACTGAAGATGCGTTTCACGTTCGCGGTCTTGGCACCCAAAAGCCGATGGAGAATCTGCGACGAGAGGCACGCGAGCGGACCTCAGAAGAAACTCGACGTCGCCCTACCCAGAGGATTCGCGATGTCCACCGACACACCAAGCGGACGCTTTTGAAGCGCTCTTCGCCATGCTCCGTCGAGCTCTGAAAAGCCGACCTTCTTTAGGGTGTGCCGCCCGCAACACAGCCTGCTTCAGCATCGATGTCCGCGATTGAGCCACACCCCAGCGGAAATTCGTCTTCCGTCTCAATGGAGCACAAAGCTTCCGATCCGCGCGGCTTTGGAAAAAGGCAACCCTCGCAATTGTCGAGATTGAGTCTTAAAAACATTTGACTCAAGGCGAGGCATGTGGAATTCACGCGATGTTGCGACGGAGTCTCAGTCGCACACAATACGTCGAACACAACGAACAAACCAAAATGAAACTGCCATCCACACTCGTCGCCGGCCTGATTTCCGGTGCTTTGCTCTCCACTCTTTCCGGCACCGCCAACGCGGGCAATCGTCCATTCACCTACATCTACGAGGCCACTACTTCGCCGAAGGGCTCGATCGAATACGAGCAGTGGGTGACATGGAAGGCGCGGCGCGGAAGTCCCGGGGTTCGGAACCAGTTCGATTTCCGCCACGAGCTTGAATTCGGCATCACCGATCGCCTGCAGGTCGGCCTCTACATGTCGAACTGGAAGATCGTCGCGGAAAACGGCAGCAGCCGCGCGCTCTGGGACAGCGTCGCCGTCGAGGCCATCTACAACCTCACGAACCCGACGACCGACTGGCTCGGCTCCGCAGTCTATGGTGAACTCACCGTCGGCGACAGTCTCGTCGAACTCGAGGGCAAGCTCATTTTGCAGAAGAACATCGGCAAGTGGATCGTGGCCTACAACGCCGCGCTCGAGGCCGAGTGGGAAGGGACGGGCCTGCACGACGACAAGGCCGAGTTCCAGCAGACCTTCGGCGTGAGCTACGAGCTGAATCCGAACTGGAGCGTCGGTGCGGAGCTTCTCCACGAGGTCGAGTTCGACCACTGGGGGCCCGCCGGCGACAACGTCGTCTATCTTGGCCCGAACATTTCCTACCGCTTCAAGCGCGGCTTCGTGACAACCTCCGTGCTTTTCCAGGCGACCGGCGTGAAGGATGAGGCTGATGTCCAGACGCGACTCATCTTCGGCGTCCGGTTCTAAGGCCGGCGCGCATCTCAAGCGGCTCGCGGTCGCCGCCGCCACGCTTGCCCTCGCCTCGTGCGCGGGCATCGAGACGGCGGCACCGCCCGTCGCAACGCTTGCGGCGCGCGGGCGGGACACCGCGCAACTCGAAGCCGGTCGGGTCGTCTATTTGGAAAACTGCACCCGCTGCCACACTCCGGAGCCGGTGCGGAAATACTCCGCCGCCCGGTGGCCCGGCATCATCGCGGAGATGGCGGACCAGACGAAGCTCACCCCCGCCCAGCACCGCGCCGTGCTCTCCTACGTCCTCGCGGCCACCGCGACACCATAAGCGGCCGCGTTTTCGCAAGACGCACTCGACCTCCCGTGACGGCTGTGCTTCGTTGCGCGTCCACTTTTCCAAGGACCGCACTCACATGGATTTCCTCAACTGCTCCGCTCCGGCCGGGGCCGCGCCATGAGCGAGGCGGGGAAAAATGCGCCGGCAACCAAACCGAGGCCGAAAATCTTCCGGGCGCTGGGCACGCGCGACTTGCCGAAGACCATCGAGATTGATGGCCGGAAGTATTCGCTGTTCGAGGATCTGAAGCACGACTCGTGGGCAGCGACCGGCGTTTACGCCGGCGAAAACGGCAAGGTGATCTGCAAATTCAACCGCGAGCAGAGCATCCTCGGCCTGCCGATGGGCTGGCTCGGCCGGCGGCTCGCGCGGCGCGAGGCGGAATTTCTGCGCCGGACGTTCGGCATCCCGCACCTGCCCACTGGGTGCGGCCCCGTGACGGTGGACGGCTCGGTGCGGCGGAACGCCGTCGCGCGGGTGTATGTCGAGGGGCATCCGCTCGGCGGCGGCGAGCACGTGAACGACGACTTCTTCCCCCGGCTGCGCCACACTCTCGACGAGATCCACCGCCGCGGCCTCGCTCACGTGGATCTGCACAAGCGCGAGAACATCATCGTGGCCGAGGATGGCAGTCCCATCCTGATTGATTTCCAAATCTGCTGGCTGTCACCCGAGGGGTTCTGGGGGCGCACGTGGCCCTTCCGCATCATCACGCGGATGCTGCAGCGCTCGGACAATTACCACTTCACCAAGCACGTCGTCCGCCACCGCCCCGACCAGCTCCCGCCGGAGCAACGCGACATGGACGCGCACCGCCCGTGGTTCATCAAGCTGCACCGCTACGCGCTCAGCATCCCCTTCCGCTTTCTTCGCCGCCGGCTGCTCGTGCTGTTCTCGGTGCGCTCCGGCGATGGAAAAGCCACGTCCGAAGTGGCGCCGGAGGATGCCGTGCGCCGCGAGCAGCAGGCGGCGGAAAACAAGCCGCCGCACACAGCGGAGAATCCGCCGAAGGCCTGAAGCTCACTCCCGCCCCTGCGGGTCCGGATTTTCCCGCGACGAGTAGAGCGACACGAGCCGGGCAATCATGACCGCCACATACAGGAGGCCGGTCATCGCCTCCATCGCCGTGAGCATTCGCGCCACGCGCGACACCGGAGTGATGTCGCCGAATCCCACCGTCGTCAGCGTCACGAGGCTGAAATAGAAAGCATCGAAGCCGGTCATCGCGTGGTTCGCATCCCGCGCGGCGCTGAACGCGAACGCATCCGGACGGACGTTCGCCTCAAGGAGATAGGCGGCGCTCCAAGCCAGACCCATCAGCATGTAGGCGGAAATGCCCGCGCAGAGCACGCGCGCATCCACCCGCGGCGCACGCAGCACAAAGCGGATCAGGTTCATCACCACGAAGGCGCAGAACGACAGGGCGCAGATGCATGTTGGCACCCGCGACAGAAGGTCCGGCCGGAAGTAGCTGATCGTCCTCGAAGTGATCACCAGCAGCGCGAGCACGGAGGCGGCTGCGAGCGTCCGCCTCTGCCCTCCGATCGCCAGCACCGAGGCCACGAGCACGAGCACGATGAGGCACGAAATGATGAGTTCCCCGTGCTTGAACTCGTCCACAAACGGCGCCGCGAAAAAGAGCAGCAGCAGCGCGACGACCAGCTCCACAGCCGAGAATTTGCCGAAGGCCGAGCTCATGGGCGTCATGGCGGGATGATGAGCCGCGCAGCGCCGCTGTCGAGCAGCACGGCGGCCGGGCGCACCTTCGATGAATTGACGCGCAGCCGTTTGCGTCCACATTCCTGCCGACCGCCATGAAACGGCTCCCGCTCCTCCTCGCCCCGGTGCTGCTGCTCGCACCGGCCACCGCCGACGACCAAACCCGCGACGTGCAGGCAGCGCTCAAGTCGCAGGGCTTCTACTACGGTGAAGTCACCGGCGCCCAGAACGCGGAGACCGACGCGGCGATCCGGCGCTTCCAAATCCGCAACGGTGTCACCGTGACTGGGAAGATGAATCCCGGCACGCTCGCCGCGCTCGGGCTCGCGGAGAAAAAAGCCCCGGCCACGGCGCAGGCGCCGGCCCAGCAACCCGCACCACAGCCAGCGCCCGAAACGAAGCCATCGGCAGTTGCAAAAATCGGCCCTGCTCCCGCGGTTCCCGCGAAGCCGAACACGACCGCCGCTCCGGAAGCGGCGCAGCAAAAACAGTTCAATCCCCCGGCGCCCGCCGCGCAGAAGCCTGCTCCAGCGCCGCCTTTGAAAGGGAACCCGGTGATCGCGCAGGATGTCGAGCCGCGGGATGCGGCTCCGAAAACGGCGCGCATTGCGAAGGGCGACCGGTCCGTGGTGGAGCCGCCGGCCACGATTCCGCCGGCAGTGTCCACGCCGCTTTCGACGATGTTCCGCGACTCACCCTACGCGACCGCGCCGCGCGAAGTGCAGATGGAAGTCGTCCGCCGCGCGCAGGCGATTCTCGCTGAGCGCCAGTTTTACGATGGAAAGCTGGACGGCGTGGCGGGCCCTGCGACGAGCGAGGCGATCTTCCTTTTCCAGGCCAAGGCCGAGCTTCGCCGCACGGGCCGCCTCGACACAGACACGCTCGCGGAGCTGGATCTGCTCCCGCGCGCCGCGCAGGGAAACCGCTTGCTCAAGCCGTTCTACAATCCCAACCGGCGCCGCGACACGTCGGTGTCGCCGGACTACTGGCTCCGCTAGGGGATTTCCGCGGAGAGACGGACGATCTATTTCTTTTCCGGAAGACCCACGCTCCGCAGCTCGGCCCACACGCTGCCGACCTGCACCTCCGCGGAGACTTTCAGCAGCAGGCGGTAGCTGTCGTCGCTCATCCACGCGGTCGCCTTTTTGAATTTCGAGTGCGGCTTCAGCGTGAGGTCCTCCGCGATGCCGTTGAGCTGCAGGTCGCAGCGGATCGCATCCCACTCGCGGTCGGCGACCTTCAGCCGCTCGCGCCCGGTGACGGTGACCGTCGCGAGGTAGGGTGCGTTCGCGGGATACACGCAGAGCTTCACCGAGTCGCCCTGCGCGAGCGCCTGGCTGCGGACAAAAAGGATCGCGCTGTTGAGGTCGTGCACATGCGGGAAGCGGAAGCTCCGCTGTCCGCGTGGAAACGGGTCAGGCGGCTCCTGCTTCTCGGTCTGCACCGGGCCGTCCGCGAGGTAATCCACCACCGTCGTGACCACTTTTTTTTTATACGTCTCCGTCTGCGTGAGCTTCAGCGGGCGAAACGTGGCTGGGTCGCACACCGAGACAGCGTGCGCGTCCATCTTCCACATCGTGCGGACGATGCCGGTCGTCTTCGCCGTCATGTCGAGCACACAGTTCCCCTCGGGGGACCATGAGGTGGTCGCCTCCGCCTCCGCGGCGGTGAATCCGCTCCAGCCGAACGCGTAGCGGAAGACCGCCGGGCTCATCGAGGTGAAGCTGCCGGGCTTCTTCCAAATCGTGTCCCGCCAGTCACCCGCCGGGGCAGCGGCGGTCGGAATCACTGCGCTCGCAAGCGTGGGAAGCGGCGCACCCGCGGCCCCGATTCGGCCAGCGGGCTTCGCACGCGGGAGCAGATACTCCACCGTGGGCGCCGGCAGCCAGCCGCGCTGCCCGCCCGGCAATCTGCAATACATCCAGCCGCCGTGCCCGCCAATCACGCGCACCTGGCTGCCGCCGGGCAGCGACTCACCGGCCGGCGAATGCTCCGCGGGCTCCGGATGCACGACCGCGCGTTCGGCAATCACGATTGCGATTTCCCCGCGCAGCGCAGTGACCCAGTAAACCGCAGCGCCGTAACCCGCCGCAACGAGCACGCCCGAAACTGAAAGCCAGAACGCCGCACCGCGCCTTCTCCCCCACACGAGCGCCGCCGCGCACAGCGTGAAAAACCACGCGGCGCCGAGCGCGATCATCGCCGAGGCGCCGGGCGAGAAAAACGTGAGCACCCTCTCCCACCACGGTTGCTCCAGCAGCCGCGCCCCCGATTTCTCGCGCACATGCCGGAGGTTCGCCGTCGCGTCCGGCTGCCGCGGACTCAGCACCAGCGCACGCTCATAGCTCAGCGCCGCAGGACCGAGCTTGTCGAGACGGAAGCAAGTGTTGCCGAGATTGTAGAGCGCGTTCGCGTGCAGCTCAGCAGCCAGCGACCGCTCATACGCACGCAGCGCCGAGGCAAAGTCACCCTCGGCATACGCCCGGTTGGCGACGGCGAAGTCGCCGTCAGGCCCCGCATGCGCCCGACCGCATAACGCGCCAGCAGCCAGCAGGCAGAACGCCGTGTTTCGCAGAAGGCGCCTCATTGCCGCGGGCTCTTTTCAAAGTTCGCGAGCGCATCGAGCACACGGTCGCGGTCGCGCTCGCCGATGCGGTCCCCTTCGCGCGCTGCACCCGCATACAGAAGCTCCGCCCGCGCATCGAAAATCTCGCGCAGCGATTTCTCCGTCTCCGGGTCGAGCTTGCGGGTGCCCAGCAGCGCAGCGGCATCGTCCCCCGGCTGCGCGCCGCATTCGATCTCCAGACCCACCCGCAGCGCCTTCACCGCGGCATCAAACACCTCTGCACGGCCCGCCGCGCCTTTCACCTGCGCCATGAGCGCCGCGCGCTCGCGCCGCAGCGCTGCGAACCGGGCGAGCTTCGCATTCCCGCGGCGGCGGCGCCATGCGATGAACGCGAACGCCACGGGCACCGGCGCGAACATCATCGAGAAAAACACCGCCGGCGAAAACGAAGGCCCGAACGCCGCACTCGCGGGACCGATGTCGGGCAGGTTCGGGAGAATGTCCTGCACCGCTGGCTTCGCCGGCTCCTTCGCGGGCTCCGGGGTTTTCCCCGCCGACGGCACGGGCGTCGGCGCCGACGCGACCGGCGCACCCTCGACGAGCAGCGGCTCGGAGGCGCTCTTCAGCGTCACATATTTCTCCGCCTCAGGATCGAAGTAGCTGAATGAAAACACCGGCATCATCGTCTTGTTCGTCGTCGGAGTGACCGGCAGTTCGAAGGTCTTCACGCCCTCCGTCGCGCCGCTGTCGCCCTGAAAATTTTCCTTCGCCGAATACGCAGTCCATCCCGCCGGGTCCGCGAGCTGCGGCTGGCCGATGCGGTCAAAGTTGCCGCTGCCCTTGATTGTCAGCTTCATGCTCACCGGCTCACCGACCTTCACGCGGTGCGGCGTGCCACTCGCTTCAAACTCAAACTTCCCAACCGCCCCCGAGAAATCCTTCGGCCTCCCCGCGACGGGCAGCGGCTTCACCTCAATCTCCACCGCCGGTGCGGTAACCGTCATCTCTCGGCCTGGCCCCATCATGGGACGTCCCAAAAAATCAACGCGCCTCGGGTCCGGCTTGGACACGGCCAAGTTCACAGGCACGGGCCCAACGCTGACCTTTCCCGCCCTGCCGGGCGTGATGACGGTGGAAAATGTCAGCAAATGGTATCGTTTACCGGAGAGCACCGTGTCGCGCTGTGAAGGCTTGGCGAACGGACGCATCGTAAAGCCATCGCCGCTCAGAGAAGGCAGGGAAAGATTGCCCCAATCCGCATTTGCATCGAGGTAGAGTCGCACTTCCATCGGTGCGGTTTCACCTAGAAAAAGTGTCTTCTTGGGCACGGAGATTTTTCCGAAAGCGAGGTCGCCTGCCTCCTTCATCTCCTCGGGGGGTGCGACCGTCAGAGTCACCGGCTGCGTCCTCAATACCTGTCCGCCGACACGCACTTCCAGTGCTGGAATGGTGAATTTGCCTTCTCGCTTTGGCACCAGATTGAAGGTGAATGTGTAGGTCGTTTCTACGCTCGAGTTTGCTCCGCCGAAAATCATCGTGCTGCGTTGCCCTCCGCCGGCAAAGGCGACCTCAAGTCCATCAATGAGCGGCAACTCAGGGCGCAAAGCTCGCTCGCTACTCGACACGACTATCTCGAATTCGATCGTTTCGCCCACGCTCGCAGTGGAGGAGGAAAGTGCGCCGCTCACCTTCGCGCCAAACGCGGCGCAGAGCGGCAGCAGCAGGGCGGCCAGCGTGGCGACGAGCATCCGCAGTCGGGAAAAAGCGGGGCGTGTCATGGCTGGCATCACCAGTTCTTGAAGAAACGGCTCGGATTCTTCTGCGGCATGTCCTTCGGGTCGATCAGCCGGACGCGCCGGTCCACGCGCTTCAGCGCCTCGAGGATCTGGGCGGCATCCTTTTCCGTCATCCGCCCCTCCTGCGCGGCCTTCGCGGCTTCCGCAGCCTCCGCCGCGGGATCCTGCTCGCCCGGCTGCGGCTGCTGATTGGGATTCGCCGCACTCACCTCGCCGCTCTTCTGCTTCTCCTCCTTGCCATCCTTCGGCTGCGGCTGTTGCTGCTTCTCATCGCCCTGCTTGTCGTCGGGGTTCTGCTGCTGCGAGCCCTTCTTCTTCTCGCCGGACTCCTCCTTCCCGTCCTTCCCATCCTTTTGCTGCGACTGCTGCCCCTCCTTTTTGTCCTGTGAATCCTTCTGCTGCTCGTCCTTGCCGTCCTTGGACTGCTGCTGCTTTTGGTCGCCCTGCTGGTCCTTCTTGTCCTGCTGATCCTTGCCGGACTTCTCCTGCTGCGAAGCATCGGGCTGCTGCTTCTGATCCTCCTTCCCGTCCTTTCCACCCTGCGACGAGTTCTGCTGGTTTTGATCCTTCTGCTGCTGGTCCTGTTTGTCGTCCTTGTTGTCCTTCTTCTGGTCCTGCTTCTGGTCCTGCTTCTCCTGCTGCTGCTCCTTCTCCAGTTCCTCGATGAGCTTCGCGACCAGCTCGCGGTTGTGCTTCGCATCCTCGTGCTTCGGCTCCGACTGCAGGACCTCGTCGTATTGCTTCACCGCGTCGCGCAAGTCTCCGAGCTTTTCGTCCTTCTTCTCCCGCTTCACACCGCGGCGTGCGAGCGTGTTTGCAAGGTTGTAGGCGGCGCGGCTCTTCAGTTCGGGCGACGCGGTGCCGAGCGCCTTGCTGAAAGAGTCCGCCGCACGCGTGTAATCGCCGAGCTGGTAGGCCGCCGCACCGGCCCCGAAATGCAGCTCCGCGATGTCACGCTTCTTCAGCTCGCCGTCAAAATCCCCGAGTGACCCCGCGTAGTCCTTCGATTCAAATTTCTCCACCGCCGCATGGCGCGCCTCCGCCGGGGCCGTGCAGAGCAGCAGCGCCGACACCGCCACGCGCGCCGCTTTTGACGCCGGCGTCCGCCGCCGCTCACCGAGGAGCATGGCCGTGACAAACGCCGCAATCGCCGCCGACAGCGGCCATTGGTAGCGCTCGATGGGCACCTTCGACATGCGGGCTTCGGATTCGTGTTCTTTCATTTTGCCGAGGCCGTCGCGGACGATTTGCTCCATCTCAGCGGGCCCGTTTCGCAGCAGAACGTAAAAGCCCCCGCCCGCTTCCGCAACCTCCCTCATGCGCGGCTCGTCGAGCTTCGACTTCACATACTGCCCCTGGTCATCCCGCAGGAACTCCGTGCCGCCGCCGCGCGTGGGCACGGGAATCAGCGACCCATCCGGGGAGCCGAGGCCGATGGTGAAGATGCGGAAGCGCTCCTTGCACTCGCGCGCTGCGGCGATGGCGTTCGCCTCCAGCTCCTCGCCGTCCGAGAAAATGATCAGCGCCCGGTGCTCGCTCTCGCCTTTTCCAAACGCCTCGTCCGCCGCCTTGATCGCATCGGCGAGGTTCGTGCCGCCGCGCGGGATGATGTCCGTGTCCAGCTCCTGCAGCGACTCGCGCACCGCGCCGAAATCCGACGTGAGCGGCGCCTGCAAAAACGACGAGCCTGCAAACGCCAGCAGCCCCACGCGGTCGCCTGCCACGCGGTTCAGCAGATCCTCCGCGGCGAGCTTCGCGCGCGTGAGGCGCGTCGGCTGGAGGTCGTTCGCGAGCATGGATTTCGATGTGTCGATGGCGATGATGATGTCGCGTCCGCTCTGCTTTTTCTCCTCCCACGTGAAGCCCCACTGCGGCCGCGCAAGCGCCACAATCGACAGCGCAACTCCGACGAGGATGAGTGCAAAACCTGCGCGGCGACGCGCCACGCTCACGCTTCCCGCGAGGCGGAGTTGAAGCCGCGCAGCAATCAGCCGGTCGAGCGCGATGCGCCTGCGATTTTCCGCGTGAAAAATCAAAGCGCCCAGCACTGGCGCCACAGCCAGCGCCCAGAGGAACAGCGGATTGGCAAACTGGAACTCGCTCATGGCACCGTCCTCCAGAGTGTCTGCGAGAGCAGCGCATGCAGCGCGGCGAACACCGCGCCCGCTCCGATGAACCACTGGAACAGGTCCCGCCAGTCCGTCTTCCGATTCAGCTTCACCTCGGTTTTTTCCAGCCGGTCGATCTCGTCGAAAATCTTCTTCAGCGAGTTCGTGTCCATCGCGACAAAGAACTTGCCGCCACCAATCTCCGCGACCTTGCGGAGCTGCCCCTCGTCCACGCTCACCTGGATGGTGCGATACACTTTGTTGCCGAAAAAGTCGCGCCCTGCCGGGAATGGCGCGGTGCCATTCGTGCCCGCGGCGATGGTGTAAATCTTGATGCCGAGAGTCTTCGCCGCCTCGGCTGCGGTCACAGGCGGGACGGTCGTGATGTTCTCGTCGCCGTCGGTGAGCAACACGATGATTTTGCTCTTTGCCTGCTTCTCCTTCAGCCGGTTCGCCGCGCTCGCGAGCGCGGAACCGATGGACGTGCCGTCCTCCACGAGGCCGACGCGCAGGCGCTCCAGATTCTTGAGCAGCCAGTCGTGGTCGAGCGTGAGCGGGCTCACGAGATACGGGCGGCCGGCAAAGGCGATGATGCCGATGCGGTCGTTCGGGCGACCCTCGATGAAGCGCTTCGTCACGTCCTTTACGACCTCGAGCCGGCTCGCGCGTTCACCGCCGAGCTTGAAGTCCTCCGCGAGCATCGAGCCGGAAACGTCGAGTTCCAGGATGATGTCCACGCCGCTCGATTCGATCGTGTCCTGCGTCTTGCCGAGCCTCGGGCGCGCGAGCGCGATGACGAGGCAGGTGAGCGCGGCGCAGATGATGAACGAACGGAATCCGCCCATGCCCGCCCGGCGCACGCGTGCAAAGCCCCGCAGCGGCTCCACGAAGGAAAACCGGATTGCCGGCGACGGGCCGCGACCGCCCTGCAGCCACGCGATGAGCGGGACTAGCAGCAAAGCGAGCAGCCACCACGGCTGCGCGAAGCTGAACACGTCCGAGTTGAAGAACTTCAGGATCATGTGCGCGTGCCCTGGGCAAATGCGCTCGCCGCACTGAGCAGCTCGCTGTTTTCCTCCGCGTGCGCCTCTATGCGCGCAAACTTCAGCATGTCGCAGCGGTCGAGGAAGGCGGCGAGGAGCTCGCGGTCCACCGGGGAGAAGCGCGGCGAGTCGGCGATGCTCGCGAGGAACTCCGGCGAAGTCTGCGAGGTCACCGGCAGCGAAAACTGCGCGCCGACGTAGGTGCGCAGCACATCGGAGACGCGCACGCTGAAGTCGTAGGGATCGAAGTCGCGGATATGCGCGCGCAATTCCTCCAGCGCCCGCAGCGCAATCTGGCGCGCAGTCGGCGGCGAAGTCCTCGGCGCGCGGCGCACGAGCCAGACGACGAGCCACACCAACAGCACGAGCACGATGACCGAGCCGACGCCAATCGCCCACCACACCCATGCAGGCCACGGCACATCCACCGGCGGTGCAATGTCGCGCAGTCCTGCGAGCGGGTCAGGCGCAGCATCCGGCGTAGGCGCGGATGCGGGTGGCTTTGCAGATTGGATCGCGGCGAGGAACATTGCCGTTTATGCCATCGAAAGCCGGTGCTCGCGCGTTGCGAAGAAGCGGCGCAGCGCGGGCACGTAGTCCTGGTTGGTCTGCAGCGCGATCGTGTCGATTCCGAAGCGGCGGAAGCCCGCCGGCAGGTCCTCGTGCCAGCCGCCGACTTCGGTCGCGTAGCGCACGCGCGTGCGGCGGTCGGAGGTGTCCACGAGCAGGCGCTCACCGGTCTCGGCGTCTTCGAGGACGATGCGGCCCACGTCGGGCAGCTCGAGTTCGCGCGGGTCGGCGATGGGCATCGCGACGAGGTCGTGGCGGCGAGCGGTGACGCGGAGCTGCTTGCCATAGTCGGGCGCGTGGAAATCCGAGAGCATGAGCACGACGGCGCGGCGGCTCGTCACTCGGTTGAGAAATTCCAGCGCGCCCGCGAGGTCGGTGCCGCGGCCCCTTGGCTCGAAGAAAAGAATCTCGCGGATGATTCGTAGCGAATGCGAGCGGCCCTTCGCCGGCGGGATGAACAGCTCGACGTGATCGGAAAACAGGATGCAGCCGACCTTGTCGTTGTTCTTGATCGCGCTGAACGCGAACACGCACGCGACCTCCGCGGCGAGTTCGCGCTTGCTGAGATGCACGCTGCCGAATTCGCCCGACGCGCTCACGTCCACGACGAGCATCACCGTCAGCTCGCGCTCCTCGGTGAATTTCTTGATGAACGCATCGCCCATGCGCGCCGTGACGTTCCAGTCAATTGCACGCACATCGTCGCCGGGCTGATACTCGCGCACTTCCTCGAAGTTCATCCCGCGTCCTTTGAAAGCCGACCGGTATTGCCCGGAAAATGCCGTCTGCACAAGGCCGCGAGTCTTCAGCTCGATGTGCCGGATTTTTTTGAGGATGTCGCGTGCGGCTTCCATTTATTGAAGAGCTACTTCGACTGAGGCCGGCTGGCCTTCACCCGCTCTGCGAATTCCTTGTGCACAACGAACGTCGCCTTTTTCTCATCGAAGTCGAAATGCTCTGCCCTCGGCGGCGAACTGCACGACTCGCATTGCGGAAGATTGATCGTCAGCCGCACCTCGTAACCTTTTGCCTTTGGGAGCAAATTTAAAAGCAGGCGTTCCAGTGAAAACAGGCTGAAACGCCCTTTCGTCGGAGGAGCCAGGTCGAGAACCTGCTCCCATTTGACGACACGTTCCGTTGGCGAATCGCACAGGTAACAATGCGGAGGCAGCGAGTCCGATTCGTTGATTGTGAATTTGCACTTCGAGTAGTCAGCGCCCTCTGTCGAATGCACGCTGACGTGACATGCCGGGCAGATGCCGTCGGCAGGAAAATAGACCCGGTTAAAACAGTGCGGGCAGTCAGCAATCATGCACTCAATTCTTACGGCACCGGCAGCGTCGCGAAGACCTTCTCCACGATCTTCTCGCTCGTGAGGTTCTCTGCCTCGGCTTCGTAGGTGATCGCGACGCGGTGGCGGAGCACGTCGAGGCCGATGCTTTTCACGTCCTGCGGCGTCACGTAGCCGCGGCCGCTGAGGAAGGCGCGCGCCTTCGCGGCGAGCGTGAGGGCGATGGTCGCGCGCGGGCTCGCACCCCAGCGGATGAGGCCGGCCATCTGCAGCTTGTAGGCGGCGGGCTCGCGCGTGGCGAAGACGATGTCCACGATGTAGTCCTTCACGCGGTCGTCCACGTAGATGCTGTTCACGAGGTCGCGCGCGCGGATGATGTGGTCGGGGTCCACGACGGCGTTCACGTTCAGCTTCGGCGCGCTGGTGCCCATGAGGTCGAGGATTTGCCGCTCCTCAGCCTTGCTCGGGTAGGTGATTTTGAGCTTCAGCAAAAAGCGGTCGAGCTGCGCCTCGGGGAGCGTGTAGGTGCCTTCCTGTTCGAGCGGATTCTGCGTCGCGAGGACGAGGAACGGGTCGGCGAGCTTGAACGTCTGCTCGCCGATGGTGACCTGCCGCTCCTGCATCGCCTCGAGCAGCGCGCTCTGCACTTTTGCGGGCGCGCGGTTGATTTCGTCGGCGAGGATGAGGTTGGAAAAAATCGGCCCTTGCTTCGTGGTGAACTGCCCCTCGCGCGGATTATACACGAGCGTGCCGATGAGATCCGCGGGCAGCAGGTCGGGCGTGAACTGGATGCGGCGGAAGCCGGTGTGTATCGCCGCGGCGAGCGTCTTCACGGCGAGCGTCTTCGCGAGGCCGGGCACGCCTTCGAGGAGGACGTGGCCATTCGTGAGCAGCCCGACGAGCAAGCCATCCACGAGGTATTTCTGCCCGACGACGACGCGCCCGACTTCCTGCTGGAGGGCGGTGACCCAATGGCTGTGTTCCTTGACGCGGTCGGTGATTTGCTGGGTGCTGGTCATGTGTGGCGTGTGAGAAGCGGTGCTGGTGAGCGGTTTTGTCTAAAGGGAAAGGCCATGCCGTGGAAGTGTCTTCCTCTCCGCCGTGCGCTGCCGCTGGGCTTGCAGTCGGGGGCGGCAGGTTTTACACCCCGGCGCCTGCGGAACTCCGCAATCACTCAACCCAAGAACCCATCCATCATGTCGAACACCTTCAGCACACTCCTCCTCGCAGCCACCCTCCTCGGGACGCTCGTCCCGGACGCCAGCGCCGAGCCCGGCGTGAGCGGCAACTTCCTCGGTGACGGCAAGCCCGCGAAGCTGGCCTTCGTCTCCGCAAAGAAGGGCGAGCCTTTCTCGGACAAGGACACCGTGGTTGTCGTCCTCACGGAGAAGGATCAGTCGAAGTCCAAGAACCCGAAATTCGACGCGGGCTTCGGCAAGCTCGGCAGCGCGCTGATTCTCACGATCAACACCGAAGGCCGCATCATCGGCTGCGAAGTCGCGCACTCAGCGCACACGAAGAGCCCGTTCAGCGCGGTGGGCAGGATCAAGACGGCGGACTTCAAGTGGGCCGACGGCGTCGTGCAGGCCAAGGTCTCCACGGGCGGCGACGATGAGGCGTTTGGGCAGAAGTGGAATGTGGACCTGAAGTTCGAGGCGAAGGTCCAGTAGCCACGGCGGCGACGGCGCCTCGAGCGCCGCGCCATTTCGAAGCAACGCCACATGCAGCCCGCATCCCTCGGCAGCACCCGCCAACGCGCGACGCTGCTCGCGGGTCTGCTGCTCCTGCTCTGCGCCATCGCGGATGCGTTCGGCGCCGGAGTGCTGCGCTGGGGCGGCGACGCGGAGGGCGGGGCGCCGTATGTGGAGGCTGACCCGGCTGACCCGGCGAAAGTCCGCGGCTTCGACGTGGAAATTGCCGAGATGCTCGCGGGGGCGCTTGGGCGCACGCCTCAGTTTGTGCAGGCGGCGTTCGCGACGCTCGATCAGTCCGTGAAACGCGGCGACTTCGAGATTGCGCTGAGCGGGCTCGAGGATTCCCCGGCGAAGCGCGGGGAACTCAGCGTGAGCGTGCCGTATTACCAGTTCAGCGAAGTGCTGACGGTGCGCGAGGCCGACCGCGCGCGCTTCCGCACGCTGAAGGATCTCGCGGGGAAAAAGGTCGCCACGCTCAGCGGCACGCTCGCCTGGGAAATCCTCACCGCAGCGCAGCGCGAGCACGGCATCGAGCCCGTCTCCTACGACGATGACGTCCATCCCTATGAAGACCTCGCCAACGGCCGCGTGGACGCCGTGCTGCTCGACAACGTCCTCGCCGACCGCTCCACGCGCCGCCAGCCTGGGCTCGTCACGCAGCCCGAATCCGTCGCAGTAGGCCACTACGTCGTGCTCATGGCGAAGGAGCAGGCCGAGCTGCGCGGCAAGGTGAATGCCGAGCTCCGCACGGCGATGCGAGACGGGCGGCTCGAGGCCATCTTCAAAAAATGGAAGGTGTGGAATGACGAGCAGCCGCGCATGTTTGCGAAGGTCATCGGCGGCGCCGATTCGCTGCTGAGCGAGGCTTCCGCCGCCACGCCCGCGCCGGTCTCCACTTGGGAGATGACGCGCCGCTATCTCCCAGGGCTGCTGCGCGCGGCCGGAGTGACGCTGCTGCTTTCCTGCGCGGCGATGATGCTCGCGGTGGCCGCGGGGTGCGCGATTGCAATCGGCCGCGTTTACGGCGGAGGGTGGATGCGCGGGCTGCTCACCGCGTATGTGGAAATCACCCGTGGCACGCCGGTGCTGCTCCAGCTTTTCGTCCTGTATTACGGCCTCGCACCGGTGATCCGGCTTTCCCCCGCCGTCGCCGCGCTGCTCGGCCTCGGGCTGAACTACGCGGCCTACGAGAGCGAGATCTACCGCGCCGCGCTCGAAGCCGTGCCACGCGGCCAGATGGAGGCGGCGCGCACGCTCGGCTTCAGCGTCTGGCAAACACTGCGCCTCATCCGCGGCCCGCAGGCGTTCCGCTACGCGCTCGCGCCGATGACGAACGACTTCGTCGCACTGCTCAAGGACTCGTCGCTCGTCTCGGTGCTCACCGTCGTCGAACTGACGAAGCAGACGCAGATTTTCGCCACGAACCTCGGCACCTGGGCCGTGCCCGGGATGCTCTGCGCCGCTATCTATCTCGCGATGTCGTGGCCGCTCGCCCGGCTCGCACGGAGGCTTGAGGAAAAATGGAAGGCGCCGACGTCATGAGCACGCCGATCCTCCAAGTCGAAGGACTGCGCCTCTCGCGCGGCGCCCGCGAGATCCTGCGGGGCGTGAACCTCACCGTCGCGGATGGCGAGTTCGTCGCGCTGATGGGTCTTTCCGGCTCGGGAAAAACCACCGTGCTCCGCGCCATCGCGGGCTTGGAGCCGTTCTCCGCCGGGCGCATCGCCGTGGACGGGCTGACGCTCGATCTGACAGCCGCGCACGTCCGGGAACTGCACCGCAAGGTCGGGATGGTGTTTCAATTTCACTGCCTGTGGGAGCACCTGCCGGCGGCGCAGAATGTGTGGCTCGCGCCGGTGCATGTTTACGGCACCGCGCAGGATGCCGCGCTCGCCCAGGCGCGCGCGTTGCTCGCCGACCTCGGCGTCGGCCACCGGGAAAATGCGCTGCCGCGCGAGCTTTCCGGCGGCGAGGCGCAGCGCGTCGCCATCGCCCGCGCGCTGGCCACCGACCCGCGGCTGCTGCTCATGGACGAGCCGACTGCTTCGCTCGACCCGGCCCGCCGCGGCGAACTCGGCGACACGCTGCGCAAGCTGGTCGCGAAGGGACGGGGGCTGCTGCTCACGTGCCACGACGATGACTTCGTCCGCGACTTCGCCACGCGCGTGGTCGTGCTCGCGGACGGGCAGGTCGTCGAGGAAGGCGACCCGCGCACGGTGCTCAGTTCGCCGACGCACGAGGCGACCCGGCGCCTGCTCGACACGCGGAGCGCCGGATAGCGGCTTCGATGAGCGAAATCGCCACATGGATCCGCGAATGCGACGAGGAACTGTTCGCACGGTTTCACCGGCGCCACTCTGGAATCATCGTCGCGAATGCGCGGCGCGGACGAGTGAACGCCGCAGAGGCGGACGCCGTGCTGATCACCGGCGGGACGGATATCGCGGCGGAGTTCCATGTCGAGCCGCCAGACGACCCGCTGCTCATCCGCGATCCCGTCCCCGAACGCGACGCGTGGGAATTTTCCGCTGTGAAAACCGCCATCGAGCGCGGGCTGCCGATCCTCTGCATCTGCAAAGGCATGCAGGTGCTCAACGTCGCGCTCGGCGGCACGCTGCACCTCGACATTCCCGGGCATAATCTCCCGGAGATGAAGGACGGAAACATCCAGCCGCTGCGGCACGCGGCCGGAGTGCGGCACCGCTTTGAAAAGGTGAACAGCTCGCACCACCAGGCGCTCGACCGCGTGGCGGACGCGCTCGATGTCGAGGCGTGGTGCGCGGATGACGGGATCATCGAGCAGGTGCGGATGCGCGATTACCCGTGGGGTATCGGCGTGCAATACCACCCGGAGCGCGATCCGGGCTACGCCAGCCTCTTCGAGGATTTCTTCGCGCAGTTCCGGCGCTGATTCCCTCGCAGACCCTTCACTTCTGCTCACTCGCCGGGCGCAGGAACTCGATGGTGTCGCCGATCTTCTTTTTCTCCCAGATCTCCTGCATCACCATCACCTCGTATTCGCGCTGCAGCGGCTCGACCCAGACCTTCAGTGAGTAGCCCGTGTCGGCGGTGCGCTCAGTCACGCCCTTGCGGCTCACAGTCATGAGCGTCTCGCGCAGACCGGGCTCGTTCTTCGCGCGGATTACCCCGCTGAGCATGTTCCGCGGCGTGGTCTTCGACTGAAAAGTGGCGGCGATGACGAATCCAAGCAGGATGACGGCGATCCCTGTGCCGATGAGAATGTCGCGCCGGCTCACCCTCGGGACAACGACGCGGGGCCGCGTCGGCGGCGTCTTCGCCTCGACGACACGCGGGCGCGGCTGCTGCGGCTGCTGCGGCTGCGGATTGGAAGGAGCGGGGTTCGGGCTCATGCCTGCGGTTTTTCTGCAGGCGGAACGTCGCCCGCATCCGGCAGCCTGTCCACTGCGGGTGCGATGAGCGTGCGCTCCCACACGTAGCGCTTCAGCAGCACCTTGAGCGACGCGGTGAGCGGCACTGCGAGGATCGCGCCGAGCAGTCCGCCGAGCATCAGCGTCCACAGGAACACCGAGAAGATGACCGTGACCGGATGCAGGCCGACTCGCTCGCCCACGATGCGCGGGGTGATGAAGAGCCCGTCCACCTGCTGCACGATCGCGAAGATGCCCGTGACCACGAGCGGGAACACCCACCATGCGGCGGTCGCGGGCACCAGCCAGCTCCCGCCCTGGACGGATGCGATGATCACCGCGGGAATCCAGCAAAGGGTGATGCCGATGTAGGGGATGATTCCGAGGAAGCAGAGGCCGAGGCCGATGAGGATGCCGAAGTCGAGGCCGGCGATGCCGAGCAGCGCGCCGGTGGCGATGCCGTTGATCGTGCTCACGACGAGCTGGCCGCGGAAGAACGCGATGAGGTAGCTGTTCACCTCGGTGAGCGACGCGACGACCTCGTCCTTGAACTGGCTCGCGCGAAGCGGGAGATATTTCGTCCACGACGCCGCGATGTGCGGCGACTCGGCGAGCAGGTAGAAAAGATAGAGCGGGACAATGATGAGAGAGAGCAGGAAGCCGAACACGCCGAGGAAGCCGCCCAAGCTGTTGGTGAAGAAGTCCCAGATTTTCTGGAAGATCTTCGGCAGCGCCTTGTTCAGCCACTCACCGGTGCCGAGGTTGCGGATCAGTTCCTCCGGCGTCGGCTTGGCCTCCTTCTGCAGGGTGGCCGCGGGCTGCGCAGGCTCGGTGTTTGCGGCCGGCGTCGCGCCGGGTTTCTCCGGTATGGATCGCGCCGCCGCGGGGGCCGGCTCCGTCTTTTGGGGCTCCACGGGTTTTGCTTCCGGCGGTGCCGGCGCCTTCTCGGGTTCGGGCGTTTTCGAATCGGGTTCGGGTGCGCCGGGAAGGTGCGGGGCCTCGAAGAGTTCGTCGGGGATCAGGTGGAACCCCCATTTTTCCCGGAGGTAGGAATCAACGCCCGAGACGCCGTTGCGGACCTGCCGCGTGATCTCGGGAACCTTCTTCGCGAGCTTCGCGGTCTGCGCCGAGATCAGCGGCACGAGCCAGAACATGACGCCGACAAACGCCAGCGTGGTGACGGCGAAGACCGCGGTGACCGCGCGGCGCCGCGTGGTGCCGAATTTCACGAGCCGCGCGACGAGCGGCTCCAGCAGGTAGGCCAGCACGCCCGCGATGGCGAAGGGCACGAGGATCGGCTGCAGGAACGCCAGCACGCACGACACCACGTAGATGAACCCCGCGCTGAGCGACAGCGTGACCGCGACGGCGAATGCCGAGAGCGCCGTCCACATCGTCTTGCGCTGCCATGGCGTCGGGAATTCCGGCGGGTTCATCGCGCGCAAAGTGTCCGCTGGCGCCGCCTCCGGCAAGCACAAGTGCGCTGCCCTCGGGAATCTCGTTTTCCGCGGCGGCTGCGGGGTGAATTGCAAAGGAATCGTTAACGCGCTGCGCCGCAATGCCGCTCGCATTTTCCGACGCCGCACGCATCTTGTGCGGCCCCAATGCAGACACCGTCCTCAAGCCGAGCCTTCACGCTGATCGAGATGCTGCTCGCGATCGCGATCGCGCTCACGGTCGTCGTGCTGGCGGTGCCGAACATGCGCGGCGTGGGACGCGACAGGAAGCTGCGCGAGGCATTTGAAAAATTCGACGATCTCGCGCGGAAGGCCCAGCTCAACGCCGTGCGCGAGCAGCGCTCCTGGTCGCTCACGTGGCTGCCGGACCGCATCCTCCTCCAGCCGGACGAGCCGACGCCGGACGAGCGCGACACGGGTGTCGCCGAGCTTCAGGCGGAGATCCCGATTTTGAACGGCGAGGGCTACACCCTGGACCGGCACGCGGCGCTCCTCGGCCCGCGGGACACGCCGGCGGTGTGGACCTTCTGGCGGAGCGGCACGTGCGAGCCGGTGATCGTCGGCTACAGCGGGCCGGACGGCACCTGGTCAGCGCAATACAACCCGCTGACGGGGCACGGGGAGATCATTGATCAGTCCGCGCGATGAAGACGCTCCCACGCACCGCAAAAACGAACGCCGGCTTCCTGCTCATGGAGTGCCTGCTGGCGGTGCTGATTCTCGGCCTCGGAGTCGCCTCGCTGAGCCGGTGCGTGGAGAACTGCATGCGCGCCGAGCGCATCCGCCGCGAGGAGGGTCTGGCGCAGCGCGCGCTGGCGAATTACTTCACGCAGATCGAGACCGAGGCGCTGCCGCTGGCCGACGAGACAGTGGAGGAACTCAAGGGCGCGTGGGCGGGGATGACGATGCACATCACGCGCGAGCAGCTGAAGCTGCAGAACGAGAAGGAGCAGGAGCTTTTCGGCCTCTACAAGGTGACGCTCGACGTGAGCTGGACCGCCGGGCGCGAGGTGATCCACCGCGACATGTCGTTCCTCTTTTACCCGAAGCAGCGATGAGGATGCGCGCACGCCAGTCCGGGTTCACGCTGCTGGAGGTTCTGCTCGCCGTGGCGATCATGGGGCTCACGACGCTGGGCATATTCCGCTTCGTGCAGTCCACCGTGCGGGCGACGGCGGACTCGGTGCGCGACACCGAGGAGCAGCTCGCCGTGGACCGGCTGGTCGCGCTGGTGCAGGAGGAGTTTTACAACCTCCCCGCACGCGGGCAGACGAACATCCAGGGCGAAAGCCTGAAGCTGAACGGCGCGGACTTTGACTCGATCGAATGGCGCTCGCGCGGCGGGCCGGGCCTGATGACGACCGCCGCGACAGGCGAATACCGCGTGAAGCTGCGCATCCAGCCGGTCGAGAAAAACTCGAACAAGTATGAGATCGGATTCTGGCGCAGGCCCGCGCTGCTGGAGACTTCCGGCGGGCTCGTCGCCGGGGGCAGCGACAAGGACGCCACCTGGGTGCCGCTGCTGCCGAATGTCGCCGCGCTGCGGCTGCGCTACTGGGATTCGAGGCTCGGCCAGCTCCTCGACTCGTGGCGCGACCCCTCCGTGAAGCCGTCGTTCGTCATCATGAGCATCACGCTGGAGGGCGAGGTCACGCCCTACGAGGCCGTGCTGCGCATCCCGATTTCCGCAGTCCAATGACGGCACTTTCAAAACACCACCGGCACCGCGGAGCCGCGCTGCTCATGGCGATGTGGGCGATCATCGTGCTCACGAGCGCCGTGCTCGTGTGGGCCGCATACATCCGGCAGACGATCAATGTCGCCGGCGAAAACCTGAACGACATGGAGGCGCGCGCGATGGCGCACAGCGCGCTCGCGATCGCCATGCACCCTCTCGTGGGCAAGGAGACGCCCGCGCTCGGTGTCGCGGAGCAGAACGATCCCGGCTTCAGCGTCCGCCTGCTCAGCGAGGGCGCGAAGCTGAACCTCAACTTCATTTTCCAGGGCGAGGATCCGCGCAAACTCGACATGTTCCGGCGCTGGCTGGAAAACCGCGGCATCGAGTATCAGGCCCGCAACCGCATGATCGACTGCATCCTCGACTGGCTCGATGCGGACAATGTGCAGCGCACGAACGGCCAGGAGGACGGATCGAATTACCACCCGCCGAACCGCGGCCAGTTCCTCACCGTGGAGGAGCTCGCGGAGGTCGCGGGCACCGAGCCGCTCACCCTCCAGCCGGGCTGGAAAAACGAGCTCACCGTGTTTTCGCAGGGTCCGGTGGACCTGACGGCGGCGGATGCGAACATCCTCCGGCTCCTCCCCGGCGTGGGCGACCTCGCGATCGATCGCTACCTCCAGTGGCGGCGCGGCGGCGACGGCATCGACGGCACCATCGACGACCCGGTCATCCAGAAGCTCGAAACCGTGCAGGGATTCCTCGGCTTGAACAAGACGCAGTGGCAGTCGCTCGGCGGCCTCATCATGCTCCGCGACAACACTTGGCAGATCGTCGCCGAGGGCTGGTCGGGAAAAGTCGTTCGACAAGTGGCGGTCGTCGTCCGTAAAGGAAGCCAGAACCCTCAAATCCTGAACTGGCAAGAATGAAGCACAACGGCGCACACGCAGCGTTCCTCGCTCCCGACGCCCACGGCTGGCGCGTCCGCGTCGGCAGTGGCGAGGAGAAGAGCGTGGCCACGCTCGGCGATGCCGTCGCAGCGCTGCCCGCGGACGCCCATGTGGAGCTCGCGCTTCCCTGCCAGTCCGTGCTCATCGAGCGACACAAGCTCCCCTCGACAGACAGCTCCGAGCTCGCAGACATGCTCCAGCTCCAGCTCGAGAAGACGCTGCCTTATCCCATTGAGGACGTGAGCCATGGCTTCGAAGTGCTCGGACAGGATGAAAACGAGAGCACCGTCCTCACTTTCGCCGCATCCCGTGCACAGCTCGATGCACTCTGTGCGCCGCTGCGCGAAAAGGGCCGGCTCCCCGAACGCATCACGCTCCAGGCGCTCCGGGTCGCCGCATCGTGCCCGGAATCCGGCACCGTGCTCGCGCTCTGGCCCGAGCAGGAGCAGACCGCGTGCGCCGTCGTCGCCGACGGCAAGCTCGCGTGGGCGCAGCCGATCGCGGGGCTGGATGCGGATGCGGTTCTCGCGGAACTGCCGGGCCTTTTGCTCTCCGCCGAGCTTCAGGGAGTCTCCACGGATTTTTCCGAAATCTGCGTCACCGAGGAGGCCGATGCGCTGGGTGATGCGGTCGCCGCCCATTTCGGAAAGCCGCTTCGCCGGCTCGGCGCGCTGCCGGGGGCGAAGGCATCGCTCGACCTCCTCCCCGAGGCGTGGCACGCCGAGCTGCGCCGGCAGGAGCGCGGCACCCGGCTGAAGCAGAACCTGCTCATCGTCGCCGTCGCGTGGCTCGTGCTCATCGCCGCGGCGTTCGGCTACCTCGCGTGGATGCGGCACAAAGTTCAAGCTGCGGTGCGCGAGCACGACCTGATGAAGCCGCGCTATGCCGGAATCGAGAAGCAGATGCAGCGCTGGGACTCTCTCGCGCCCGTGCTGGAGCCGAAGCGCTACGCCACCGAGGTGCTCCACCAGATCATCAAGGCGATGGCCGAAAACAGCGGCGTGAACTTCACCTCGTTCACCTCCAGCCCGCGCGAGTGGGTCGCCAAGGCCGAGGGCACCACCGACGCGCGGTTCGACCTCGTCACGCGCATGAAGAAGAGCAGGGAGCTCGACGCCTTCGACCTTCAGTTCCCGCCCGAGACGCCGCTGAAGGAAAACCAGTTTTCGTTCATGGTCACCGGAAAACCGAGATGAGCGCGCTCGCCAACATGAACAAGCGGGAGAAGGCCCTCCTCGCCATCACCGCCGTGGTCGTGGGCGTGCTGGTGAATTTCTACCTCGTCAAATTCTTCCTCACGAGCCGCGCCGACCTCGACCGCCAGCTCGCGATGACGCAGATGAAAATCGACACGCTGAAGAAGCGCGAGACCGAGCGCGAGCTGTGGTCGCAGCGCGACGCGTGGCTGAACAAGAACATGCCCGTCCTCGGCGATCCCGACGTGGCGAACAAGGAGCTGCGCGAGCAGGTGCTCGAAATCGCGAAGAGGCACACCGTCACCTTGGAGGCGCCATCGCCCGGCACGCCGCTCAACGTGCCCGGCCACATTTCGGTCGGCGTCCGCCTCGAGGCGAAGGCGACGTGGGAGGCGATGTTCTATTTTCTCATGGAACTGCAGGGACCGGAGAAGTTCATCGCGCTCGAAAACTGCGACATCAAGGTGAACCGCGACGACAAGACTCAGCTCCGCGCCACGCTCACCGTCGCGCGCTGGTATGCGCCGAAATAGCGGCTCTTGCCCGGCCATCGGCCCCATGCCAGCTTTCACCCTGAAGCCATGAAAACCCTCGCCTTCCTGCTCGCACTTCCCGCTGCGGCCAGCTTTGCCGCGACCGAGGACATCATCCCGAAAGCGTTCCCGAAGGAGCGCTACGCGGAGACCGTGAAGAAGAGCCCGTTCGTTCTCGAAACGAAGGTCGCCGACACTCCCGCCGAGCAGAAGGTGAATCCTTTCCAAAACCTCTACCTGCGCGGCATCGGGACGGCGGACGGGAAGGACTATGTCCTCGTCCAGCGACTCGGCGAAGAACGCCCGATGCGCTTCATCGGAAACGAGCCAAACACGGAGGGACTCGCGGTGAAGAGCGTGCGGCGGGGAAATAATTTCCGCGAGACGAAGGTCGTGCTCGCCAAGGGCGGCGAGACGGGCGAGGTCGGCTTCAAGGAGGACACCATCAATGCGCCGCCTCCACCCGCGGGCGGCCCAGCAGTGCGCGGCCCCGCGCTGCCGGGAATGCCCGGCGGCATTCCGAAACCCGGCGGCGGTCCGACCCCCCAGATGCCCGCGGTGCGCGTGACGGCGCCGCCGCTGCCCGGCGCCAGCGTGCCTCGCCCCTCCACCTCCGTGCCGATGCCCACTGCGCCGATGCCGCCCGGCGCCCCCATGCCCGGCGGCACGCAGAATCGCAGCCGCCCGCGCGGAATCGGCAACTAGCCGCGCCTCACGGTCTCACCGTCCGGACAACTGCTCCCAGAGCGCGCGCTCCTTCTCGCCAAGGCTCGTCGGCAGCAGCACTTTCGCCTCCGCAAAAAAATCGCCGCGCGTGTCCTTGCCCGACGGCAGGCCGCGGCCCTTCAGCCGGAATTTCTGCCCCGGCTGGGTGCCCGCGGGAATCTTCATCTTCACCGTCCCATCGGGCGTCGGCACCTCCACCTCGCCGCCGAGCACCGCGGACCAGACGGGCACCGGCACGGGCCGGATTAAATCGAAGCCGTCCGCGCGGTAGTCCACATGCGGAGCGATTTTCACGAGCAGGTAAAGGTCGCCGCGCTCGCCGCCACCGATGCCATCGCTGCCCTGGCCCGCGAGCCGGATTTTCTGCCCCGCACGCACACCGCGCGGGATGTTCACCGTGACGGTCTCCGCACGGCCCGCGCGCTCGAGGCTGAACGCCTTTCGCCCGCCATGCAGCGCCTCCTCGATGGTCACGGGCAGTTCCAGCTCCACGTCGTTCCCACGCTGCGCAAATGCGCCAAAGCCCCCTTTCCGCTTGCGACCGCCGCCATTGCCGCGACCGCCGAAGAACATCTCGAAAAAATCGCTGAACCCACCCCCGCCCCCGCCGCCAAAATCGAACCCTCCGCCACCCCCATGCTGCCAGCCCGGCGGCGGCCCCTGCCGGCCGGGGCTGTTCCAGTCCGCGCCTAGGTCGTCGTAGCGCTTCCGCTTTTCCGGATCGCTGAGCACCTCGTTGGCCTCGTTGATCTCCTTGAACTTCGCCTCGGCCGCCTTCTTGTCCTTCGCCACGTCGGGATGATGCTGCCGCGCGAGCTTGCGGAATGCTTTGCGTATTTCGTCCTGCGTCGCCGTCTTGGGCACGCCGAGCACTGCGTAGTAATCCTTGAACTGCACGCCCCGGATGAAAGCGAACGCGCCGGGCGATTCAACCAGACAATCGCGCCGCCGCCGGCGAAGCAGCGAGTCGGTGCTTGTGCGCGCATGTCAAAGCCGCCAGCCTCCGCACATGAAATCCATCGCCCGCATCGCCGTCGCAGTGCTCGCCACCCTCGCCTTCAGCCTCGCCGCAGTGCCGGACGACGTCCGCCAGGACCTCGGGAAGCTGGTGCCCGAGAGCATCCGGCTCCTTGAGGCGAAGGAATACGCCACCTTCCTCCAGACCGTCGTCCCGCCGACGGAGTTCCAGAAGATCATCGGGGAAAAGGGACTGGATGCGTTCGCGGCAAAGTTTGCGGAGAAAAAGGCCGGATCACTCCTCGCCGTGCTGAAGGCGATCAAGGACGTGAAGCCGAAGCTTTCAGAGGACGGCAACACCGCATCCTATCCCCTGCCCGAGATTCCCGAAGTGTCGAAAAAGGAAATCGTCTTCACCAAGATCGACGGGCGCTGGTTCATCAAGAACTGACCCCGTCGCCTACGCGGCAGCCGCGACGCGTCGCACCTTCCCGGCGACTTCGGAAACAATGGACACGGCGCGCGCGATCTCCGCGTCCGTGTTGAAGCGCCCGAAGGAGAAGCGGAGGCTGCCGCGCGCGCGGGTGTCGTCGTAGCCCATCGCGCGGAGCACATGCGAAGGCTCGTGCTGGCCCGTCGTGCAGGCGGAGCCCGCCGAGCAGCACACGCCACGCTGGTCGAGCAGCATGAGCATCGCCTCGCTCTCGATGCCGCTGAACGCGAGGCTCGTCGTGTTCGGCAGGCGGTTCACGCGGTCGCCGTTCACCTGCACACCCTCCACACTGGCGAGGACTCCGGCTTCAAAATCATCGCGCATTTTCCTCACCGCCGTCGCCTCGTGGACGATCTGCTGGGCGGCGATTTCGCATGCCTTGCCGAGGCCGATGATGCTCGCGACGTTCTGCGTGCCCGCGCGGCGCCCGCCCTCCTGGCTGCCGCCGGTGAGGAACGGCACAAACTTCGTCCGCCGGTTCACGAAGAGCACGCCGACGCCTTTCGGCGCATGGAGCTTGTGGCCGCTCATGGAGAGCAGGTTCACCCTCATGTCGCGCAGGGCGAAAGGAACCTTGCCGACCGTCTGCACGGCGTCCGTGTGAAAGACCGCGCCCTTTTCGCGCACGAGGTCCGCGATCTTCTCCACGGGAAAAAGCACGCCGGTCTCGTTGTTCGCCCACATGATCGAGACGAGCGCCGTCTCGTCGGTGACCGCGCGCTCCAGCTCGCCGAGATCGATCTGCCCGTCCGAATCCACGCCGAGCCAGGTCACGGGATGTCCGCGCTTCGCCAGCATCTCGCAGGTCTTCAGCGTGGCGCTGTGCTCGACGCGCGTGGTGACGATGTGCTGCCGGTCCCGGTCCATCGCCAGCGCGGAGTGGATCGCCGCATTCGAGCTCTCGGTGCCGCTGCCCGTGAAAACGACTTCGCCCGGCTCGCAGCCCAGCAGCGCGGCCGTGCGCTCGCGGGCGGTTTCGAGCGCATCGGCTGCCCGTTTCCCGAGCCGGTAGCCGCTCGACGGATTGCCGTAGTCTTCCGACAGCCACGGAAGCATTTCCTCGACGACCGCAGGATCCACGCGCGTGGTCGCATTGTTGTCGAGGTAGATGATGTCGCTGTTCGTGCTCATTGGAAAATGGGCGCGGAGCTTAAAGCCGGACCGCACGCCAGCCAAGGGAACTTTGCGCCTCAGCTCCCTGCCGGCTTCGGCTGCGGGAAGGCCCAGTAATGGTAGAGGAGGAATTTCATCCAGCCCATGCAGAGCTGCGTCGCCACCACGTCGAGGTCTATCGGGAAGCGGCCGATGCTGAGCGTGAAGTGCAGGTCGAAGTGCTTGAACAGCGTGAGGATGCCCGTGGAGATCGCATACATCACCACGACCACCGCGAGGTAGCGGGCCAGCGCGTCGCGCTTGCGCGAGTCGGTGCGGAAATTCACGAAGTAATTCCACAGGAAGAAGACCGACGTGCTCACGGCCATGCTGCACGCGGAAATCTGCCAGATCGGCATCGCGGTGTGCGCACGCAGGTATTTGAACGGAGTCGAAATCAGCAGGTAGTTCACCACCGCGCCGACGAGAAAAAGGAGGATGCGCCGGCGCAGGACGCGGCGGCGGTGGGTGGACTCGGAAGTGTTCTCCATTCGCGCGCGCATAGAACACATCGCGGGCGGATTGCCAACCGCGTTGCCATGCCGCAGTGCCGCGCCTAGCCTGCGGCCCGCCGCCAGTGCCCCGAATCTCCGACATCCCATCCCGCCGCCGCGTTGCGATCACTGCGATGGGCATTGTCAGCCCGCTCGGGCTCGGCGCTGCGGAAAATGCGGTGGCGCTGCGGGAAGGCCGCGACTGCGTGAGCGGCGTGACAGCGTTCGACACCTCCAAGTGCCGGTCAAAGACCGCGGGTCAGGCCGGCCCGCTGCCGGGTTTCGTCTCGCGGAAGGAAGCGCGCCTGCACCACGCGAGCCACATGATGATCCACGCCGTCGGCGAGGCGCTCGCGGGCGATCCCGGCTTTTCACCCGAGGCGATGGTCATCGGCACGACGAGCGGCGGGATGTCGTTTGGCGAGCAGTTTCACCGCTCGCTCATCGCGCGGCAGCCGCGGCGCGAAAGCGCGGCGTGGATCGCAAACTACCCGCCGCAGAAACCCGTGCTCGACGCGATGCGCCACTGCGGCTTCCGGGCGCCGGTGCAGATCATCGCAAATGCGTGCGCGTCCGGCACGAACGCCGTGGGCCATGCGTTTCACCTCGTGCGGTCGGGGCTGAAGCGGCGCGTGCTCTGCGGCGGCTACGACGCGATTGCGGAGATGGTGTTCGTCGGCTTCGACTCGCTGCAGGCCTCGACGACGGAGAAGGTGCGCCCCTTCGACAAGGACCGCAGCGGCCTCGTGCTCGGCGAGGGCGCGGCGGTGCTCGCGCTGGAGGATTTCGATTCCGCGCGCGGACGCGGCGCGCCGATCCTCGCGGAAGTCACCGGCTACGGCATCTCGACGGACAACCACCACCTCACGCAGCCGCACCCGAGCGGCATCGGCCCGGAGCTGGCGATGCGGCGCGCGCTCGACGATGCGGCGCTGGCTCCAGGAGAGGTGGACTACATCAACGCGCACGGCACCGCGACACCGTTCAACGACTCAAGCGAGGGAGCCGCCATTGCTAGGATTTTCGGCGCGGGAGTGCCCGTAAGCTCGACCAAGGCGATGATGGGCCACTCGCTCGGTGCCGCAGGCGCGGTGGAGGCGGTGTTCAGCGTGCTCGCCATCCGTGGCGGGTTTCTTCCGCCGAACATCAATTTCCGCGAGCCCGATCCGGCGTGCGCGCTGAATATCGTCGCAAACACCGCGCGCGAATCGCGGGTCGGCTGCGTCGTGTCAAACTCGTTTGGATTCGGCGGGACGAACGCGAGCGTGGTCATCGAGCAGGTGCAACTCGGGGCGGACACTCCTTTCCGCCCCGACGCGCGCGCGGATGGAGGGGCTCTGCTCGAAGCCGAGCCGCCCCGGAGGACTGTGACTGCGTGCATCGCGGGCCTCGGCTGCGTCACACCGCTCGGCAGCGACCCCGCCGAAATCTGGGAGCGCATCGGGGCGGGGGAGAAGCCGGCGCTGGCCGAGGTGGCAAACCCGGAGTCCGGGCGGAAATTCAAGGCGCTGACCGTGCCGCCCGCCTCCGTCGCGCATCTCGCGCGCGAACCGCGGCTGCGGCGTGCAAGCGCCATCAGCCTTTTCGCCGCTGCCGCGGGAAAAGCCGCGCTCGCAGACAGCCGCATCGCGCTCACGGACGCGATGAAGTCGCGCACCGCCGTGGTGTTCGGCGTCTCGAACGGCGGCGTGCAATACACGCGGCGTTTCTACGAGCAGATCGTGAAGCAGGGCGCGGACAAGGCGAGCCCGCTCCTTTTTCCCGAGACGGTCTATAACGCGCCGGCCAGCCATCTCGCCGCAATGCTCGGCGTGGACGGTGCGACTTACACGCTGGTGGGCGACGGCACCGTCGGGATGCAGGCGCTCGAATTTGGCGCCCAACTTCTCGCGTATGGCGACGCGGATTTCGTGCTCGTCGTCGCGGCGGAGGAACTTGACTGGATCCTGCTCGAGGCACACCGCGCGTGGCGGCTGCTCGCCGAAAGTCCGCAGGCGGCGCCTCACCCGCGACCGCGTGCCGGCGCACTGCTGGCCGAGGGCGCGGCAGCGGTGATGCTCAGCCGCGATGGCGGGCGCGCCCGCGTGGATGTCGCCGCCGGCGCGTCGTTCTGTGACCGCGACGAGGCCCCGCGTGCGCTCGACGAGGTGCTGGGATGCTTCTCGGACCGCGAACGGCCCTCCCTTTTCGTGGACGGGTCGAACGGCACGTGGGTGGACAAGGTGATCGCGCGCGCGACGGAAGCCCAGTTTCCGCGCCCGCGCTCGCCCATCGCATCCTTCAAGGATTACCTCGGGGAGGCACCGGGATGCGGCGCACTTCAGCAGATCGTTTTCGCAGCGGGCATGGTGGAGCGCTCTCCCTCCGGGTGTGCGCTTGTGCCCGCGCTCGGCTGGAACCAGCAGGCTGCCGCGGCCTGGCTGGCGCGCACGCCCGCTACGCCACCTTGACAGGGCCACAGCAGGGCGCGAACGGTCCAAATGCCGCGCCGGTTCCTCGCAACAACTGCATCGCTCGCGCTGGCGATGCTGGCTCTTTTGCCCGCCGCACATGCGGAGCTGCTGGTGAGCAGCTTCAGCTCGAACCGCGTGTTCCGCTACAGCGAGGCGGATGGATCGTTCCTCGACATTTTCATCCCGAACTCAAACGGCGCGCTGAGCCTGCCGCACGGGCTGGCATTCGGCCCGGATGGAAACCTCTACGTCGCGAGCGCGGGCAACGATCGCGTCGTGCGCTACAATGGGACGACCGGCGCATACATGGATGTCTTCATCGCGACCGGCAGCGGCGGGCTCGACTACCCGGTGTCGCTCATCTTCCGCCCCGACGGATACCTCTACGTGACCAGCCAGCTCACCGATCAGGTGCTGCGCTACAACGCGACGACGGGCGCGTTCGTGGATGTTTTTGTCGCCGCGGGCGCAAACCTCGACGGGCCGTCGGACATGGTGTTCGGACCGGACGGCCACCTCTACGTGGTCGGGCGGTTCAACCACCGCGTGGTGCGATACAACGGCAACAGCGGCGCGTTCATGGACGTGTTTGCAACGGCGAATCTCTCACAGCCGTTCGGCCTGCGCTTCGGCGCGGACGGTTACCTCTACGTCGCGAGCGGCAACAGTGCGTCCGTGCAGCGCTTCAATGGCACCACGGGCGCGTGGGTGGACGCCGTCGTGCCGACCGGCTCGGGCAGCATGAACCTCCCCATCGGCGTGCTCTTCGGCACGGATGGCAACCTCTATGCGGCGAGCTTCAACAACAGCAAGGTGGCGCGCTTCGATGTGACGACGGGCACGGCGCTCGGCGATTTCGTCGCGGCAGGCAGCGGCGGGATCACGGGGCCCAACTTCATGCTCTTCCGCCCACCCGCCGCGGCAGTGGCGCCGGTGGCAGGCATCGCGACGACAAGCACCGGCACCGTGCTCACCTGGTCCACGCAGGCCGTCGGCTGGACGGTGCAAAGTGCGCCCGAACTCACCGCGAACCCGCTGTGGAGCGCGGTCGTGCAGGCGGTGACGAAAAGCGGCGGCAATTTCCAAATGACGATTCCGCGCTCCGGGAGCCGGACATTCTACCGCTTCGTCAAGCCGTAGTCTCCCGCGGCCGCTTGCG
Organism: Chthoniobacteraceae bacterium; assembly: GCA_044221185.1. Lineage (GTDB taxonomy): Bacteria > Verrucomicrobiota > Verrucomicrobiia > Chthoniobacterales > Chthoniobacteraceae > SXWH01. The sequence continues at coordinate 294,112 of JBGAPP010000001.1, forward strand.
CGTGGCGGTCTCGGAGCAGGCTTCAGCGACCGCATCGAGGTCCGCGAGGAAACGCGCACGGCGCGACTCGGGCAGCACGGTGAGGATTTCCTCCTGCAGCTTCGTCGCAGCCTCGAATGCCGCAGTGAAGACCTGATGGCCCTTCGGCTCGAGCCGAACACGGCGAGCCCGGCGGTCGGTCTCATGCGCGTGGCGCGAGAGCAGCCCGGCCTTTTCCATGCGGCGCAGGATCGAGGTGATGGTGTTCGGATCGCTCGCCATCAAGTCCGTGATCGTCTGCTGCGTGAGGCCGCGCGCATCGCCCTCGTGCAGCCAGCGCAGGATGCTGTATTGGTCGGGCGTGACGCCGAGGTGCGCGATGCGGTGGCGGAAAGTCTGGTTCAGCGAATACCACGCGCGGCGCAGCAGCGGCGGCAGCCGGCGCGGGGATTTGTTGCTCGGATTTTTCCCCGTCATGCGGCTCAGGCTGGGACTGCGGAGCGCAGCTTCGCGGCGATGTCGGCGAACGCCTTCGCCACGGCGCCCGCAGGCTCTGCAATCACGATGGGCGCACCCTTGTCGCCAGCCTCGCGCGTCGCGATGTCAATCGGCACCTGGCCGAGCAGCGGCACGTTCAGGCGCGCAGCCTCGCGCTCGCCGCCGCCGCTGCCGAATATGTCGTAGCGCACGCCGTCGCTCGGGCAGAGGAAGTGGCTCATGTTTTCGATGATGCCGAGCACGGGGACGTTCACCTTCTCAAACATGCTCGCCGCCTTGCGCGCATCGATGAGCGCGACCTCCTGCGGCGTGGTGACGATGACTGCGCCGGCGAGCGCGACGGTCTGCACGATGGTGAGCTGGATGTCGCCGGTGCCGGGAGGCAAATCGAGCACGAGGTAGTCGAGCCCCTCCCAGTTCACCTGCCGGAGAAACTGCTGCGTGTATTTCGTGACCATCGGGCCGCGCAAAATCGCGGGCGCCGCATCGTCGAGCAGGAAGCCCATGCTCATGAGCTTCAGCCCGTGGCGCTCCACGGGGATGATGCGGTTTTCGTCGTCGGCAAAGGGACGCTCGCTCGTGCCAAACATGAGGCCGATGCTCGGGCCGTAGAGGTCGCAGTCGCACAGGCCGACCTTCGCGCCAGCGGCGCTCAGCGCGCAGGCGAGGTTCGCGGAGACGGTGCTCTTGCCCACGCCGCCCTTGCCGCTGGCGACGGCGATGACGTGCTTCACGCCGGGGATCGCGGCCTGCGGCAATCCTCCCGCAGGCGACGCCGCGGCCTGCGCGGGTGCGTGGATGTCCACGCGCACGGTGACATCCGTCACACCGGGCAGCGCGCGGACCGCGGCCTCCGCATCGGCTTTGATCTGCGCGGGAATCTTCGCGTCGCTCACGGTGATGGCGAGCTGCACGGTGACGCTCGCGCCGGCCACGACGATGTCCTTCACGAGGCCGAAGCTGACGATGTCGCGGCTGAAACCGGGATACTTGACCGTGGTGAGCTGCTGTCGGATGGCGTCGGTAGTGGGCATTTTTGGAAAGTGCGCAGTTCTCAGTGCTCGTCGTCCCGTGTCCAGTCAATGGCGCGGGTGCGGTGCATGCGCGGAGATTGCGGGCGCCGCGCAGGAAAAAGTGGAAGCTACTCCTCCGGCGCGGCGATGATGTCGTTCATCGCCTTGGCGAGCACGCGGATGGCGCGCACGTCTTCGAGCGTCGGCGGCGCCTTGTCCTCCCTCACCGCGAGTTTGCGCACCTCGGCGAGGTTGCCGTTGAGCGCGGCCCAGAGCTTGGTCCTTTTGAAGGACGGATGCATCGTCGAGATGCGGTCGGCGAAGTAATCAATGACGGCGGGCTGCACCATGAGCGTCGCCCCTTGCTGCGTGTAGTGCGACGACAGGATGCCCGACGAAATCTCCAGCCCGCGCCACCAGCCGCCGAGCGCGACAAGGTGCGCGATTTCCTCGTCGCGCAGCGCCATCATGCCGCCCTCCACGTCGCGCTGAGTGCCGATGAGTTCCGCGTGGATGCCGCTCCAGTCCCGCATCAGCGCCTTTTCCAGCACGCTGCGGCTGTGGCGCGTGACGTGTTCGCCGACACCCAGGCCCTTCGCCTGGCGAAGCAGCGCGCGCGCGATTGGCTCGATGCGCGACTGCTTTTCCGCGACCACCGCAAGGAAGCCGTCCGCGATGATGCCGCCAGTCGTGAGGGCGAGGCGCGCGCGGTCGGCGGGATTCTGCTGCGGGAGCGGGCGATCCACTTCCTCGAACGGCACCGGCCGCAGCGCTTTGAGTGCTTTCAGCAGCACCGCGATGCTCGGCGTGGTGAATTCATTGATGCCGAGCTCCTCGCGCATGTGCTCCGGGATCGCGGGCACCGCCGGCACGGCAGGACGCTGCGCGGCGGAATCGGCGGCCGTCATCGAAAGTGCGGCGGCACCGAGGATGGCGGATGCAGTGCGTTGGAAAGTGCGCGTCATTTTCAAAAGTCAGACTGCCGCGCCGCTCCACTTCAGCTTCTGGCGCAGCACGTCAAAGAACGAAACACCCGGCAGCATCGCGAGCGGCAGCCGGTGCGGCGCGCGCGTGATGCGGATCGTGTCGCCGCGCTCGATGCGCTGCACGACGCGGCCGTCGAGCGTGAGCAGCATGTCGGGCGCCTCGTCGGCGGGCGTGATGGTGATGGGCGTGCTGTCGGCCACGATGACGGCGCGGTTGGTGAGCACGTGCGGGCAGATCGGATTCACGACGAAGACGCCGCTGTCCGGCTCGAGGATAGGCCCGCCCGCGCTGAGGCTGTAGGCGGTGCTCCCCGTGGGCGTCGCGATGATGAGGCCGTCGGCGTTGTATTGCGTGAGCACCGTGTCGCCGAGGCGCACATTCAGCCGCACGAGGCGCGAGACTTCGCCGCGGCTGGCGACGGCGTCGTTGAGCGCACTGCGCGAAAGAATCACGGCACCGTCGCGCACGATCTCGACCTTCAGCAGCGTGCGCTCGCTGAGGACGTATTCGCGCGCGATGATCGCGCTCACGGCGCGCGCGTGCTCAGTCGCGCCGACGGTGGTGAGAAAGCCGAGCGTGCCGATGTTGATCCCAAAGAGCGGGCGCAGCGTGTCGCCGAGCGCGTGCAGCGCATCGAGGATCGTGCCGTCGCCGCCGAGCACCAGCAGCAGCTCGCAGCGCGTCGCCAGCTCGGGCTCGGACAAGGACTTCCCCGAGCCGAGCAATCCCGCCGCGCGCCGGTCGAGATGCAGCTCGACGGAATGAGCCGCGAACGCCGCAACGAGCGCGGCGACCAGATCGCGCGCGCCCGGCTTGCTGTCGTTGGCGATCAGGCCGAGGTGGCGCGCAGGCATGCGAGGAACTCCTTGTTGCCCTCTCCTCCGAGGATGGGCGATGGAATGTGGCCGCCCCATGCGAGCTTCACGAGGCTGCCGTCGGCGCACGGAGCGGCCGGCATCTGCTCCACAAACTCCCGGATGCGGGCGACCGCCGCCTCGTGCAGCGCCGCGTCGCGCACCACGCCGCCGCGGCCCACTTCCTCGCGGCGGAGTTCGAACTGCGGCTTGATGAGCGGGACGATCACTCCCCCACTCGTTAGCAGGCCGAGCGCGGGCGGCAAGATGAGCCTGAGTGAAATGAACGACACATCCGCGACGGCGAGCGCGATGGGATCGGGAATGTCCTCCCGCGTCAGGTTCCGCGCGTTCAGCTTTTCGCGGACGACCACGCGCGGGTCGCTCCGGATCTTCCAGTCGAGCTGGCTGTGGCCGACATCGATGGCCCACACCTTTGCCGCGCCGTGCTGGAGCAGGCAGTCGGTGAAGCCGCCCGTGCTCGCCCCGATGTCGAGGCACGTGAGGCCCGCAGGGTTGATCCCGAAATGTGCGAGCGCCCCCTCGAGCTTGAACCCACCCCTCCCCACGTAGCGCTCCGGCTGCGCGACCTCCACGAGCGCGTCGTCGCCGAATTCGCGGCTCGCCTTGTCCACCACGTGCCCCGCCACGCGCACTTGCCCGGCCATGATGGCACGCTGCGCCTTCTCACGGCTTTCAAAAAGGCCGCGTGCGACGAGCAGGTGATCGAGACGGGTTTTCACTACGAAGGACACTAAGAACACGAAGGCGATGCAGAGGTGCGAGCCCCGATTGAAAATCTTCTTTGTGTCCTTAGCGCCCTTCGTAGTTCATCTCACTCACATGCCCGACGAAGACCTGCGCGACGCGATCAAGACGATGATGGTCGAGAGCCTCATGCTCAAAGTGACCAAGGACGAGATCCGCGACGACCTCCCGCTCTTCGGCCCCGAGGGCCTCGGCCTCGACTCGATCGACGCCCTCGAACTCGTCGTCGGCCTCGAAAAGCGCTTCGGCGTGAAGGTGCCGAATTCCGACGCCGCCAAGCAGGCGTTCGCATCGGTGAATTCGCTGCACGACTACGTGGTGGCGAACCGGGCGCAGTGATTCATTGGAAAGCGAGCGGCCTATGCCCGCGATTGCGAAGCATGCGTCTGTAATTCTTTCCTACTCCCGATTCACCGCATCGATCACCGCGCGCAGGCGGCCGAAGTTTCTCCGCTTCGGCGTGAAGACGAGGCGCGGGAGGTGGGTGAGGTCGGGTTCGCCGGATTCCTCGGGCAGCGCGGGGCTTTGCACAAACTTCCCGGTGGAGAGCACGTCGTCGAACTCGGTGTCCATTTTCTCCACGAGCCCCTGCGGGAGCGCGCGCTGCATGCGGATGACCAGCCGCCCGCCGACCCAGCGGGAGCTGTGGTAGTTATGGTAGAAGTGCAGGATGTGCTCCACGGCACACTCGACGGAGTCGCAGTGGTGGAGGAAGTTGAAGTCGTCCTCCGAGATGAGGTGGAGCTTCAGGAGGTGGCCGCGGAGGAAGTCGAGCCATGTCTGCCAGTAGGTGCCGCCGGGCTTGTCCACGAGGACGAAGGGGAAGATGCGCGCCTTGCCCGTCTGCATGAGCGTGAGCACCTCGAAGCCCTCGTCCATCGTGCCGAAGCCGCCGGGGAAGAGCGCGATGGCGTGGGTCTCCTTCACGAAGTTCAGCTTGCGGGTGAAGAAGTAGTTGAAGTTCATCAGCTTCGAATCGCCTTGGATCGTCTGGTTGGGCGCCTGCTCGAACGGCAGCCGGATGTTCAGGCCGAAGCTGTTCTCGCGGCCCGCGCCGCGCTGCGCCGCGCCCATGATGCCGTCGCCGCCGCCGGTGACGATCATGTAGCCCTGCTCGCGCATGAGGCGGCCGAATTGCTCCGCAGCCTGAAACTCCGCGGCGTCCTCCGGCGTGCGCGCGCTGCCGAAGACGGCGACCTTTTTCCTGTCGCGATACGGCGCAAAGACGCGCCCCGCGTAGCGCAGCTCCTTCAGCGCGCGGTTGATCATCTTCAGGTCGGCCACGGTGGTCTGGTCCCGCGCCATCTTCATCGCGATGACGATCATCTCCTCGATCAGCTCGCGCGGCTTTTCGATTTTGATCTCGTCCACGAGATCGCGGATGCGCTGGTCGATGCGCGCGTCGCCGATGGAATTGCCGTGGATGTTGCGTCCGTGCGCGCCGCCGTTGTCTTGCATGGAAAGGGGATTGGTGGGTTCTGCTGGCGCGACGCTAGCAGCATGAGGAAAAAATGCACGCTCGGCCAACCTCCGAGGCAGGTGGACTGGTCGTCACTCCGCGCACCGCTTTCCGAATTCTACATTTGAAGCGCCCGCCTCCTTCCGTCGGCGGCTACCGATCTCGGCTATTTTCTGCCCCGCAGGAACGCGACGAGATCCATGAGCTGCTGCTCGCTCAGCGCCTTGTCGAGGCCCTGCGGCATGAGCGAGGTGGTGAGCATCGTCTTCGCGGTGATCTGCGAATGCGGGATGCGGTGCTCCTGCGCGCCGGCGTCGGCGAAGACGAGCACGTCCGGCAGGCTCGCGCGGATGACGCCGGTGAAGCTCTGGCCGTCCGCCGTGTCGATCGCGTAGGCCTCGTAGTCGCGCGCGAGCGAGTTGCTGGGAAAAAGGATGCTCTCGAGAATGTCGCGCTCGACACGGATGTTGCCGATGGTGGTGAGGTTCGGGCCGACGAGGTTGCCGACTTCGCCGACGCGGTGGCACGTCATGCACGCGCCAATTCCGCCCTCGAAAAGCTTCCTCCCCTCCGCGGCGCGGCCCTCCTTCGCGATGCGCGCAGGGAGCGCATCGAGCATCCGGCGGCGCGCCGTTTCATCGTTCGCGAACGTCTGGAGCGCGGGCAGGATTTCGGCGAAGGCTGCGGGCGGTGCGTCGGAGAAAATCGTGCGGATGTGGCTCTCCTGGACGCTCGCGAGCGACGGCGCGTCCTTCAGCGCCCGCGCGAGCGCCATGCCGGCGTCGGTCTTCAGCCAAGCGCGGTAGCCTTTCAAAATCTCCGCAAGCTCCAGCGGGCCGAGCGCGGGGATGAGCGGCGCGAGCGCGGGCAGATGCTCCTTCGAGAGCTTCGCCGTCACGAGTGCGCGCGCGGCTTCGAGGCGCGCGGATGGCGAGGCGTCGGCGAGCGCGCGCTTGAGCAGCTCGAAGGATTCCTCCGGCAGCGGCTTTCCGCGCTCCAGCGCTGCACCGAGTGCCTTCAGGCGCAGGTTGAGCGGCTGCTTTTTGTCGTTGGAAAACTCGCGCATCGCGTCGCGCAGCTCCGGCGTCTGGATCTTTGCGGACGCGGCGAGGACGAGCGGGAGATCCGCGGGTGCCGCGCTGGCAAGGGCCTTGCGGAGCGCGGGCGAACTCGCAGCAGGAGCCTTGTCGCCGGCGGCGAGGACGCGCCAGGCGGCGCGCTGCGATTCGATTTCGGCGCGGTCGAGCAGCAGTGCCACGACTTCCGGCATCACTGCGAGGCGCGGCGTGGCGAGCAGCTCGATGATCGCGAGGCGATCCGCTCCGACCGCATTCGCACGCAGCCAGCCGGTGAGATGCGCGGTCACATCCCAATCGGCGTGGCGCAGCACGATCTCGGCAGCGCGGCGCGCGAGTTTGGAGTCCGCGGAATCCAGCAGCGGCAGCACGCGCTCAGCGGCGAGCTCGCGGCGCTGGTCGAGCACGGTGAGCACGCGCAGTTTGAGCGAGGGATCGGATTTGTCGCCGAGTGCGGCGGCGATGGCATGCGGCTCGCCCGCCGTGAGCAGGGCGAACATCACCTGGTGCTCCACCGAGCGATCCACTTCGCCGCTGATGCGGTGCAGCAGCGCGCCTGTCATCCCCGCATCGAGCTCCGGCAGCGCACCGAGGGCGTGCGCGGCGGCGAGCTGCACGCCGGCGTCCTTACTCTCGAGCGCCTTCACCAGTGCGGGCATGGCGGCGTCAGTCGGCCTCATCGCGAGCGCGTTGCCGGCTGCGCGCGCGATGCTCACGTCTTTCGAGGCAAGGGCGGCGATGAGCCCCTTCGCATCCTTCCTCCATACGCCCGCGACATTCGCGCCCCACGGCTCGCACTTCGCGGGCGTTCCGGTCTTCTTGATGCGATAAATTGCACCCGCGATGTCCGGCTTTGCCATGAGCGACGACGGGCAGCCGCTGCGGAACCAGCCGCCGGTATCGAGCAGGAGCAGCGAGCCGTCGCGATCTTCGAGCACGTCGGTGAGATGCACGTCGGGATTGCCGATTTTCAGGAACTCGCGCTCGGCCACCGTGTAGCTCGCGCCGTCGCCCTTTTCCCCGTCTCGGCTCATCTCCATGCGCGTGAGTCGCTGCGTGTTGAAGTGCGTCACGAAGAAATTGCCGCGCCAGTCGGGGTTCAGCGCGCCGCTGCGGTAGAACGTGCTGCCGCTCACCGCGACGTGGCCGTAGTTGTGGACGACCGGCATCGTGTCGAGCGTGCGCGGCAGGCCTTCGATCGCCTTCAACTGATCCGGCCGCGGATAGATGCCGCCGCGCAGCCAGTGGACGATCGTGTCGCCGCGCGGGTTTGTGTAAAAGATGTTCTGCACGCCGAGGATTTCGCCCTCGGGCGTGAAGTCCACCTCCACGGGGTTGTCGCCGCAGCCGAGCGAGTGCCAGCGCACGTCGGCGCCGTCGGGTTTGCACGACCAGATGCCGCTCGCGAGGCCCTCATGCACCACCACGCCGTCCTTGCCCACGACCTTGTGCCCTTTCCGGCCGTGGCACCAGTAGAGCCGCCCGTTCGGATGCACGAATGGCCCGTGCACGTCCGCCGCGTTGCCCGTGTATTCGAAGCCGCCCACGAGCATCTCGCGCTTGTCGGCGACGCCGTCGCCGTCCGTGTCCGTGAGTTTCCACAAGCCGGGCGGCGACATCACATAGAGCGAATCGCCAAGCCACGCGCAGCCCTGCGGGAAAGTCATCTTGTCGGCAAAGACCGTCGTCTTGTCGTAGATGCCGTCGCCATTCGCGTCCTCGAGCATCACCACCCGGTGTGGCGTGTTTTTTTCCAGCTCCGCCTTGTTCATGTTCACGCCCGAGGAATCGCCCACGAACAGCCGCCCGCGATCGTCCACGCACGCCATGATCGGGTGCTCCACGAGCGGCGGCGCGGCGACGACCTCCGCGGTGTAACCGTCGGCGAGCTGGATCGGCGGCGCGGTGTATTTGAAAGGCGGAGCGGCCTGCGCGCACATCGCGTCGAATGCGGGTGCGAACGTGAGGACCGCGGCGGTGACGGTGAGCGAGCGAGCGAGGGGGCGGCGTGATTTCGGCATGGCTGGGAGAGGCTTCGGAAATTCTGCAAGGGTATCACCGCCCCGCCAAGACAACCTTGGGCTCTCCGGCAGCACCGTGTGCAGAGCATAATTCTCGCATTCACCGCGGCGCCGCCTCTATTCACCCGGCGTGAAGCGAAACCTCCGGCGAATCATCATCGCGATCCTCTGCGCAGCGAATGTCGCGCTCGGGGTGGTGCTGTGGCGCTCGAATGACCCGGGATACCGCATGCATGAGCTGCTGGCATTTGGGCGATACAGCGAGCATGACAAACGCATTGCCCGCATCGCGGAAAAGCGCGGCCTCGACCCGCTGCTCGTGAAGGCGGTCGTGTGGCGTGAGAGCCGTTTCACCACGACGAAAGTCGGAAAGGCGGGCGAGCGCGGGCTGATGCAGGTGGGCGAGGCCGCCGCGCGCGACTGGGCGGCGGCGAACAAAATCGAGGTCTTCACCTTCGCGGATTTGTTCGACGCGGAGACGAACCTCGACGCCGGCACGTGGTATCTCAGCCGCGCGCTGGAGCGGTGGAAGGACCGCGACGATCCGCTGCCTTACGCACTCGCGGAATACAACGCCGGCCGCTCACGCGTGGAGAAGTGGGCGGCGAATGCGACGACGACCGCGGAAATGCTGCGCGAAGCTTCGGGCGTGGGGACGCGGCAGTATGTGGACGACATCATCCGCCGCTATCAGCGCTACCTCGCGCAGAACCGCTGACAAAGATCCGCGATGGAAGCTCCCCGCGAAAAGGTGGATTTCAAAAGGAAGCTCGGCGAGGTGCCGCACAAACCCGGCGTGTATCTGCACCGGGACCGCTTCGGCCGCGTGATCTACGTGGGCAAGGCGCGCGACCTGCGCAAGCGGCTGTCGAACTACTTCACGCCGTCGCGGCTCATGCGCGCGGATCCGAAGGTGCGTGCGCTCATCGAGGCGATCCACGATTTCGACTGGCACATCGCGGGCAGCGAGCCCGAGGCGCTGCTGCTCGAGGGCAAGCTCATCAAGGAATACCGCCCGCGCTACAACGTGAGCTTCCGCGACGACAAGCGCTTCCTGCTCGTGAAGGTCGGGCTGGCGGACGATTGGCCGCGCTTCCGCCTCACGCGCATGAAGAACCCCGACGACGGCTCGCGCTACTTCGGGCCGTTCGCGCACTCCGGCGCGCTGCGGCAGACGCTCACCTTCATGCGGAAAAAATTCGGCGTGCTCACCTTCGGCCGCGGCTCGCCGACCGAGCGCGAGCTGAAGTCCAGCACCTACCAGGTGCCGATGAAGCTCGCGGACACTACGGTGGAGCAATACCGCGAGCGCGTGGAGAAAGCGTGCGAGTTCCTCGAGGGCCAGTCGAAGGAGCTGCTCGCGCCGCTCGAGGAGGAGATGAAGTCCGCCGCGGCAAAGCTCGACTTCGAGCGCGCCGCCGAGCTGCGCAACATGCTCGACGACCTGCGCAAGACGACGAAGCCGATGACGCGCTACACCACGACGATGCGCCACCGGCTGAAGCTGCCGGGCGCCATCAATCCCGCGGCCGACCTCGCCGCACTCGGCGAGGCGCTCGGCCTGCACGCGCCGCCGCGCCGCATGGAGTGCTTCGACATTTCCAACATCAGCACCACGCACGTCGTCGCGAGCATGGTGTGCTTCATCGACGGCCGGCCGGCGAACCACCTCTACCGCCGCTACCGCATCAAGACGCTCGAGGGCCGGCAGGATGACTTCGCGAGCATGGCCGAAGTGGTGCGGCGGAGATACTCGCGCGTGCTGGGGGAGATTGCCGGTGCGCGGAATGACGAATGGCGAATGACGAATGACGAAGGCGATGCGGGAAGCAGTGTCGTGCGGGAGCAGGTGGACTATTCCTTTTCGCAGGAGTCCGTGTCGGAAATCGCGGCGCGGGCGGGGCGGCTCGCGGCGGAGGGAAATCCGCAGTCCGCAATCCGCAATCCGCAATTGCCCTCGCTCATCATCGTGGACGGCGGCAAGGGCCAGCTCAGCTCGGCGTGCCGCGAGCTGCAGACGCTAGGGCTGCACGACGTTCCCATCATCGGGCTCGCGAAGGAGTTTGAGGAAATCTACCGCCCCGGCATCACGGCACCGCTCATCCTGCCGCGCGACAGCGGCGCGCTGAAGCTGCTCCAGCGCATCCGCGACGAGGCTCACCGCTGGGCGAACGGCTACCACCAGCTCCTCATGAAGCGCCGCGTCGCCGAGAGCATCCTCGATGACTGCCCCGGCGTGAGCGATTCGCGCAAGCAGGCGCTGCTGCGGAAATTCGGAAGCGTCGCGCGGCTCCGGCGGACCAGCGCGGAGGAAATCGCGCGGGTGCGCGGCATCGGCGCGAGGCTCGCTGATACCATTGTGAAATTCCTGAACGAACGATGAGGGCGGTGATTCAGCGTGTCCGTTCCGCGTCGGTGAAAGTCGCGGATGAAATTGTCGGTTCCATCGGGCCGGGGCTTGTGGTGCTGCTCGGCGTCGAGGAGACGGACGCCGCCGCGGACATCGAATGGCTCGCGGGAAAAATCGCGGCGCTCCGCCTCTTCGCCGACGAGAGCGGCGCGTGGAACCGCAGCGTCGCGGACATTGGCGGCGAGGTGCTCGTGGTCAGCCAGTTCACGCTCTACGCGAGCACGAAGAAGGGCACGAAGCCGAGCTGGCACCGCGCGGCGAAGCCGCAGGTCGCGGAGCCGCTGTGCGAGGCTTTCACCGCCCATCTGCGCACGCTGCTGCCGGGGAAAGTGCAAACGGGGCGCTTCGGCACGATGATGAGTGTGGCGCTGGAGAACGACGGCCCGGTGACGCTTTGGATCGACACGCGCCAGCGCGAATAGCGGGCCGCGCAGCCGTCCTAGTCACCGTCAATTTTCCGCAGCCACTCCGGCTTCTCCGTCTCCACGAGGACGATATTCTGGCCGGTCACGGTGCTGATGCGACCGTTCGGATACTGGTTCACCTGCGGGAAGGGCGGGCCGCTGCGGCGCTCGACTGCGCGGATCGTGTAGCCCTGCTCGCTCTTCTTCACGCGGCCCTCGGCGATCCACTCGGAGATGAGTTCGCCCCCGAGGTCGGTCACGGTGATCTTCGTGTATTTTTGATGCGACGGCTCCTTGTCGGACCGGGTGGTCTCGCAGGCGGCGAGAAGGGCGAACGCGAGGAGCAGGAAATACTTCACGGCGCGGACAGTGGCAGCGGCGCGCAGGCGGCTCAAGCAAGGAAAGCTGCGCGGCACAAAAAGCGAACGCCGGCCCGGGTCTCCCCGGGCCGGCGCGCTGTGATCAGGAATGGTCCTGCGGTTCCGCCTAGACGGCCTTGTCGCCCGTCTCCTCCGTGCGGATGCGCACGGCCTGCTCGACGGTGCTGACGAAGATCTTGCCGTCGCCGATCTTGCCGGTCTTCGCGGCCTTGATGATGGCGGCGGTGGCCTGGTCAACGATGGAGTCCGCGATGACGGTCTCGAGCTTGATCTTCGGCAGGAAGTCCACGGTGTATTCCGAACCGCGGTAGATTTCGGTGTGGCCTTTCTGGCGGCCGAATCCCTTGACTTCCGTCACGGTCATTCCCTCGATGCCGATTTCGGCGAGGGCGTCTTTCACTTCTTCGAGCTTGAAGGGTTTGATGATGGCTTCGATTTTTTTCATGGAGCGTGTGTGGTTTGTGTTTCAGGAGTGCGGCCCGGACTGCACGGCTTCGCACAGCCGGGCCGCGTTCCCCCTGCATGAGTCTTAGAGGATGTAACCCTCCTCGCCGTGGTCCGTGATGTCGAGGCCGGCGGTCTCCTCCTCCGGCGTCGGGCGCAGGCCCACGACTGCCTTCACGATGAAGGTGATGATGAGCGTGCCCACGATGGAAATCACCAGCGTGATGGCGACGGCCTTGAGCTGCTCGAAGACGAGCGTCTTTCCGACGATGTCCTTGAGGTTGGTCGCGAGGTTTGCGTTGCCGCTGTCGTGTGTGGCGAGGATGCCCGTCATGATCGCGCCGAGCGTGCCGCCCACGGCGTGGACGCCGAAGGTGTCGAGCGCGTCGTCATAGCCGAACTTCGCCTTGATGATGCTCACGAAGACGTAGGGCACCACACCGGCGAGGATGCCGATGATCATCGCGCCGTTTGCGGTCACAAAACCGCACGCAGGGGTGATCACCACGAGGCCCGCGACGATGCCCGAGCAGAAGCCCAGCACCGACATGTGGCCGCGGTGCAGCTTCTCAACGACCGCCCACACGAAACCCGCGGTGGCCGCGGCGAGCGTGGTGGTCATGAAGGCGTTGCTGGCCACGCCGTCGGCGGCGACCGCCGAGCCGGCGTTGAAGCCATACCAGCCGACCCACAGCATTCCGGTGCCGACCATGCACAGCACCATGCTGTGCGGGGCCATCTTTTCCTTGCCGAAGCCGAGGCGCTTTCCGAGCAGGATGCAGAGGATGAGCGCGCTCCAGCCGGAGGTCATGTGCACCACCGTGCCGCCCGCGAAGTCAATCGCCTTGATGCTGGCGCCCGCATTCCACACGCCGTTCATGAAGCCCGTCACGCCCCACACCATGTGGGCCATCGGGAAGTAAACGATGAACATCCACAGCGTCATGAAGAGCAGGATGGCCGAGAACTTCATGCGCTCGGCGACGGCGCCGACGATCAGCGCCGGGGTGATGATCGCGAACATGAGCTGATACATCGAGAAGACGTTCTCACCCACCCAGTAGGAGTAGTTCGTGTTCGGCGTGCTGGAAACGCCCTTGAGGAACGCCTTGCCCGTGCCGCCCAGGTAGGCCGCGAGGCCGGACGCCTTGTTGCTGTCATCGAAGACCAAGCTGTAGCCGATGATCCACCAGAGGATGGTGACGAGACCGGCGAGGCCGAGGCACTGCGCGCAGACCGAGAGGACGTTCTTCTTGCGGACGAGGCCGCCGTAGAAGAGCGCGAGGCCGGGGAGCGTCATGAAGAGCACCAGCGCGGCGCACACCATCATGAAGCCGTTGTGGCCGGGGCCGGAGGTCGCCGTCAGCGGGAACGCCTTCGCGAGATCCTCGGCCGAAAGCTTGGCCAGCGGTTCGGGCAGAGCCGCGTTGCCGTCCTTGTCCTTCGCGGTCTTCAGCACCGCCATCGGGTCGCTGTTCGTCGTGTATGCCTGGAGCATTCCGGCGACCTGATCCGCAGTCGCTTCGGGAAGTTTCGCCTCCTCCTTCTTGTCCTCCTTTTTCTCCGCAGCGGGCGTCTCTCCGGCCGACGGCTGCGCGTGCAGGCTTGGGGTTCCCAGCGCGCCAAACGCGACGGCGGCCGCGACGGCAAGGCTGGTGATGAGCTTGGTCAATTTCATTCGTTTTGGGATGTTGGTTTGTTGAGTTGATGCCTCGCTTCCATTCCGCTGTCTAAAAGCGCCCACAGGGGTCGGCGCCCGGTTGACAAACAGCCCGGTCGGTTGGCGCGGCCCCCTTAGCAACGGCTGTGCCAACGCATGCCACCCGGCCTATCCAACAGGGGAAAAAACTTCCCCAGCCCTGATCACCGCCCGCTTTGCAGGTGTCTGAAAACGTCCATCTCTGCGCCTTGTGCATAAAAAGCGACAGGGCAGGCTGATGAAGAGGTGACAGCCTCAGTCGCGGAAATTCCCAAACCCGAGCCCCACTCCGAAATCCTTCCCCCGGCAAAACCCGATCACCTCCTGCAACTCATCGCGGCTCTTCCCCGTCACGCGGATCTGCCGGTCCTGCAGCGCGCTCTGCACCTTGAAGCCCTTCTCCTTGATCGCCTTCACGATCTCCTTCGCCTTGTCACCGTCGAGCCCCTGCTTGATCACCAGCTCCTGCGTCGCGTGGCCGAGCGGCGAAATCGCCGGGTCCTTCCGGTCCACATTCCGCAGGTCCACGCCGCGCTTGCTCAGCTTGCCGATCACCATGTCGTGCAGCGCGCGCACCCGGCTCGCGTCCTCGGCGCTCAGCTTGATCTTCGATTCCTTCAGGTCGAGGTCGATCGTCGCCGTGGAGCCCTTGAAATCAAACCGCGCCGCCAGCTCCTTGCGCGCCTGGTTCACGGCATTGTCCAGCTCCTGCTTGTCCACTTCCGAGGTGATGTCGAACGAAGGCATGGGGATGAATTTTGGATTTGGGATGTAGGATTTAAGATTTTCCCGCCTCGCCGCCTCGGCTCACTCCACCGTGAACGTCAGGTCCGACTCGTTCCCCTTCCACCGCACGGTGGAGGAAAAGCCGTAGCCCTTCACCTTCTCGCTCGGAACGGTGATGGAGGCGACCTCGGTGGCTCCGTCCGCCACTCGCAGCGTCGCCTGTCCGCCCTCGACCTTGTAGCTCCAGTCGTAGTCTTTCTTCGGTGCGAGCTTGAGCAGCCGCGAATCGAGCGTGCCATCGGTCAGCTCCAGCGTGGCGTAGTAATACAGCACGTCATCCGCAGGCGCGACCTTGATGGACACCTTCCCCGCACGCGGAGCCGGCGACAGCAGCGCGAGCTTTCCCGAATGGCAGATCAGCCGCCCGTCCACCTTGGCCGAATCCACCTTTTTCTTGCCGGAAAGATGAACCCGGTTCGTCGTCGTCGCCACGTGCAGCTCATCCGGATGCCCGCGCTTGCCGTCGAGGCTCACCTTCTCAAACTCACGCGAGTAAGGCAGCGTGCGCACATCCTTCGCGGTGATCGGCGGAGACGCCTTCGCAGGCGGATTGGCCGCAGGCGCGTCGGCGGCGAGGGTTAAAAGAAACGCGAGGGTTGCGAGTGGAGTTTTCATCGTGGTGGGAACAATTCGTCTCAGTGAATGCAGCGACTCCCGACGCAGGTGCCGCCTGCGACCGTCCGCGTATCGGAAAACACTCCGCGCGCCAAGCGGATTAACCATTCGAGAACAGCCTCACCGCGCCTTTCCGTTTCCGCCCTGGATGAATCTCCTCATCTCCTCCAGAGACGCCAACTGCCGCTCGGGCAACTGCACTTCGCAGCAGAACCGCCCGGTCACGAAAAACTCCCTGCCGTCGCTGAAGCGGAACAATGCGTTCCCTTCGTTGTCCGGCCCGTTGTGCGCACAGAACCAGTAGCGCGACGCACCACCGTCGCCGCACTGGATGATGCCCGTCTCTGTTCCGTCAGCGATGACTGTGCGGCGGACATAATGGTTGAACCCCTGTTCCAAAGTGAGCGCCATCGGGTCCGTCGTCGCACTGATGCGCCTTAGCTCCTGCTCCATGCGCGGCCCGCATCCCATCACAGCGAGTGCGATGGCAAGTGCCAAAGCTGCACGCATGGCTGGCTTCATTGCTCCCCCGCCGGCTTCTCCGGCGTCAGCTTCTGGATCGCCTCGCCGTGCTTCGCCCACCAATCCAGCCACAGCTTCTTCAGCTTCGCGTGATCCTTCTCCGGCGGCCATGCGAGCGGATACTCGGGGAGCGTCTGGCCGAGCGCCTTGTTGATCTCCGGGGCCTGCGCGGCGAGCAGCAGGGCGTAAAAGACATGGGTCCGCTCGTAGGCGTCCTTCGTGGCCTCCAGCCGCTTCATGAGCGGTGCCACCGCCGGCAGGCCGATCTCCCCGAGCTCCTCCGCCGCCAGATACCAGGGCCGCAGCGCGCCGTCGTGATTCTGGTATTCCACGTATCCGCGGTCGCCGACCCGCTTGATGTAAAACTCCACGCGCTGCTCCACCGTCGCATCCTTCGGCGGCTTCTCGAGCGCGCGCTTCTTCGCCGGCGGCTTCGCGTGGAGCGCCGGCACGGCGAGGACGAGGCAGAGGAGCAGGAGGAAAATGCGTTTCATCGCGCGCGTGTATGCCATCTCCCGAGCACGCGCACCAGCCCGGCGAATTCCCATCACAAAGCGGAATCAGCCCGCGCGCCCCGGCGGACGACGGCCCAGCAGCAGGCCGCCGCAGAAAATCACGAATGCCGGGGCGAAGAAGGTCCACGGGAGCCGTTTCATTTCCTCGTCGTGCCGGACGAATGCCGAATAGACCTCCTTCCGCGTCAGGCTCTCCCCTTTTCCCTGCAGGACCTCGAGGCTCACAGAAGTGGTCCCGGTCACCGCCCCGCGGTAAAGCGGGACGGACACGCATGCCCACGCGAACCCCGCGAACAGCAGTGTGAATCCGAGGATGCGCATGAGCTTGTGTATCAAATGGGACGGAAGGCCGGCAACCTCACTCCGGAGAATTCCCCGCCCCGCGGTCACCGCCGCCCTTCGGGAAAAACCGGCGCACCACATGGCCCTTCCACATCCAGAGGCCCGAGAGCACCACGATGGGGAAATAGATGAAGCGGAAATACGGCAGGTATTGCACCGTCTCCGCGGGCGGCCCGTAGATGTAGCCCACGAGCGGCAGGGCGAAGAGGATGTGAATCCAGCGGAAGATCGCGCGCCTGGTCGTTGGCTTCATGGGTCGGAGGGATTGGGGTTCGGAGAATCGGCGAGCCCACGCCTACCGCCGCGCGCCCTGCGGTGCCAGCAGTAAACGCCCGTGCCAACGGCACCGTTGGCGCAGACGCCCGCTCACTTCCACGCATCCCGCCACATGTCCGGATACCAGCGGCCCTCGTCCATCTCGATGAGGTCAAAGTCCGTCAGCACCGTCCCGTTGTCCGGCAGGCCATACTCCCGGATCATCTCCGGGATGAACCCATCCGTCTCATCGTCGTGCCAGCCGCGCTTGCTCATGAAGCTGTTGAAGATGAGCACCTCCTCGTCCGTCAGCCGCCGCCCCGAGGCCATGCACCACTCCAGCACCTCCGCATCCGTCCGGCCTGCGAGCACCTGCGCCCGCACGTCCTCATAGCGCACGCGCAGATACCGGCACGTCCGCCCGTCGAACCCCTGCCCCAGCAGCGCGTGATACTCCGCCGGCAGCCGCCCCTCCGCATGCAGGCGGATCTTCGAGCACATCCTCGCGAAATAGAACAGGCCGCCCGTCTTCTCAAAGCAGCCCTTGATACCGTCGATTTTCATGGAGTTTGCATGGGGTTCACCGGGCCTCCGCCCACCGGCTGAACGGCATGACGGCGAGGCTCGAGTTGTAATAGCGGGGATCGGCGGAAACCTCCCGTCCGATCCATTCGGGCAAATCCACCGCCTCATCCGCGGAGGACAGCTCCACCTCGGCGACGACCAGCCCGCGGTTGTCCCCGAGGAACTCATCCACCTGCCACACCTTCCCCGCGTGGGGAATCTCGTGCCGCGTCTTCTCCACCAGCGGCCCCTCGCACAGCGCCAGCATCTCCACCGCATCCGCGAGCGGGATGGCATACTCAAATTCCAGCCGGCTGTTCCCCGTCGTGAGCCCCTTCACGGTGAGAAACGCCTCGTCCCCCGCCGTCCGCACGCGGACCGTGCGCTCCGGCACGGTGGAGAGGTATCCCTGCCGATACGTGACCCCCGGAGCGCGCCCCCGCCACGCATCCGACACCACCAGAAACTTGCGTTCAATCTCGCGCGGCATCGTTCAGGAAGTGCGGCTGAAGGTGGACCGGCGCGGTTTCATGGCGGCGCGCATCGTGGCGTCGTCCGTGCGGTGCGGTCAAGCTCCCCGCCGAGCCGGGGGCTGGCGCCATTTGGATTTCACTACAAAGGGCACAAAGGACACGAAGCGATATGCTGCGTGGAGGCTATCTTCCTTCCGGCGCGGCTTCGCGTTCCTCGCGCCCTTCGCGTCGTTCCAATTGAGCCATCCTGCTGAAATCCGACAATCCTGCGAATCCTGATGGAGTCCACATTTGGAAGCCAGGAAACCAGGAAGGGAGGATGGGGGGGGTGAAAATCCGTGCTGATCCGGTTGTCTGACAAGGCGGCTGGCCCGAGGTGGAGCGTGACCTCCGGGCACGCTTCCGTGCATTTCCGATGGGAAGAAACGCGCGCGGAGCGCGCGTTCCACCTCCAAGCACCGGTTTCCAGCATTTTGCCAAGCAGCCGGACAAGCAGGCTATTTGGCGTGCCTATCCGGTTGCTTGGCAAAGCGCGAGGGGAGAAGGTGGAGCGTGACCTCCGGGCACGCTTCTGCCGGGCGAAATGCCAAGAAACGCGCCCGGAGGTCGCATTCCACCCCGGCTTGGCAGGCAACCGGATAGGCATGATATTTGGTGGTAAAATCGGCAAATAGAGGCTTGGAAATTTGGATTTGCTCTGCCGATTGCGTGAAAAGGAGCACGTTTGTTCCAAAATCGCTCATGCTTTTAATAGAATCGCACATGCGTTTTATAAGATAGCGTATTCATTTATTAAACACGCACCCGCGTTTTGTTTTTAGTCACATGCTATTATCGAAAGCGCGTGTGTTTTTATTCCAATAGCGCATGATATTTGATTATTGTATTGAGCGTTTTTACAACACACGCACCTGTTTTTAACAAACGCGTGTGCGATGATAAAGAAATCGTGCGAAAATAATATAAAAGCGTGTGCCTTTATAAAAACCGCTCACGTCATTATATAAAAAGATTGTGCCTGTGTGGAAAACACGCATGTTATTTAAGCAAATGCGCGTGCTTCTGCATCGGGTCCGCAATCGTTTTCCGCAGGCGATGGCGGCTTTTGTGCAGAGGCACCGGCTTCCGATGCAGGATGCCATTCCAAAACAACCCATCCATCCATGAGCACTGTCAAAGCCATCACTGATTTCTCGCGCCATCTCGCCAGCGACCTCGTGCCGGTGGCGGGCCGCATCCATGCGAAGATGTCCGAGAATGCCGCGACCTTCCCCGCGCCGCCGGTGGCGATGGACGCCTTTGGCGCGCTCGTGGAGGACTACAAGGCGAAGTATGCCGCGCGGCAGGGCCGGGCGACGGCGGATGTGCTGGCATTCAAGAGCGCGCGCAGGGTGCTCGCTGCGGCGCTCGCCGCGCTGGGCGCCTATGTGAACACGGTGGCGGAGGGCGACCCGGCGACGGTCGAGCGGAGCGGCTTCCCCTCCTACTCCACGGCGCGCACGCCGGATTTTTCCGCGCCGGCGGCGCCGCAGAATCTGCGGCTGAAGCACGCGGGCCCCATCGGGAGCATCGTGGCGCGCTACAAGGCCGCGCGCCGCCCGAGCATGAACGAGGTGCAGGTGTGCCTGGGCGATCCCAATGACGAGTCGCAGTGGCGGACGGTGGGCATTTTCCAGGGCCAGAAGGTGACGCTCACCGGCCTGACCCCCGGCGTGATCGTGTGGGTGCGCGTCCGCACCGCGGGCCTGCGGGGGAAGATGGGCAACTGGAGCGACCCCGCGGAGATCCGGGTGCTCTGATTGCGGATTGCGGATTGGGGATTGCGGATGGGCGGTGCGCCCGCGGGAAGTGCGGCTTGCGGGAGGCGGGGTGCGTTCACTAGTCTCCCCACTGCTCCAGTTCCCAGCAGGCCCATGAAACTCATCCCTCGATTCACCGCCCTCGCTTGCTCCGCCGTGTTTGCATTTTCCGCGGCGCATGGCGCGGTGACGGAGGCGGAGATCCTGGAGAAGGTCGCGGGGCTGCGCGGCATCCAGCCGACGAAGGACAAGGCGAAGCTGGAGTCGCTCAATGAGCGGATGGATGCGGCGTGGGACTTCGTGAAGGCGCACAAGGCCGAGGCGATGCCCGTCGTGAGGCGCGAGCTGGCCAAGGCGCTGGAGGAGGCGGTGGTGGACCAGTTCCTCGCGCTCGACCTCGGGAACCTCGTGCTCTCGCTGGACGGCAAGGCGGGCGAGGCGCTGGCGCTGAAGGCGCTCGGGAAGATCGACCCGAAGGCGGAGATCATCCGGTGGAATTTCCAGGAGCTGTTCGACTTCACCCACGCGCTGGCGGAACTCGGCTCGGCGGAGGTGCTGGACCAGATCGACCGGCTTTTCCTGCCCGGCACGGAGAAGCTGGAGTTCTTCCGCGCGCCGCACATGGTGAAGCTGAGCCCGGAGGATCTGTGCGTGCTGCTCTACGGCGTGACCGGTCCAAAGGCGGAGGCCCACCTGCTGAAGCGGCTGGCGGATTCGCCCAAATCGCGGCTGCGCCTGCTGGAGGTGCTCGGCCAGCTCGGTTCCGCGGAAAGCGTCGAAGGGGTGAGGCAGGCGATGGCGGCGGCGGGCGACTACGACATGTTCACGCGGGGGCTGAAATTCATGATGACGCTCGGCGGCCCGGCGGGAAGGGAGGCGATGCTGGCCTTTGACCCCAAGCCGCTCGACGCGAAGGCGCGCGCCTATCACAAGCAGATCCTGCCCGAGGTGCGGAAGGTGTCTGCCGCAACGCTGCAGGAGGCGGTGAAGGGTCTCGGCGGGAAGGACGGCGGGAAGCCGCTGGGCGACGAGGAGCTGAAGGCCCGGCTGAAAACGATGCGCGACAACTACGGCGTGGATGACGAGACAAGCCCGGCGGCGCTCCTCGCATCGAAGCTCCCGCCCGCATTCCTCCTCGGGGAGCTGAAGGAGATCCGCAGCCGCATGTGCCACCGGAAGGACAACCACGCCATCGAGGACATGGAGGTGACGAACCTCATCATCAACGCGCTGCAGTTCATGCGGTGAGCCGGTCCAGCATCCGTGGCGTGGGCTGGAGTCTTGCGGGAAGGCGCGCGGCGCGATCGAGGCTCAGCGCCGGGTGACAGACTGGGCCTGCGGGGCGCTGCGGGTGAGGGCCTGGAGGGTGTTGCCGGCACGACAGTCGCCGGTGCTGGCGAACTACTTCTCCTGGCTGAGCCGGCGCCGATTCGCGGGTTCGCGGGGCGTCACCCCGGGAGGATGTCGGGCTCGACGGCGATGGCGCGCATGTATTGGGCCCGCTCAAAGGCGGCGGGGTCGGCGCAGTTCTTCTGGCTGATGCTGCCCTTGAGCTGGGCGACAGACTCGTATTCGTGCCGCTCCATCCATTCGCGCATCTCGCGCTCGATGTCGCGGATGTGGCCGATGCCCTGCCGGAGGAGCACGGAGCAGAGCATGGTGGCGTCGGCGCCGGCCATGAGCATTTTCAGCGCGTCCTCGCCGTGGTGGATGCCGCCGGTGCCGGCGAGGCTGGCGCGGACTCGCCCGTGAAGCATGGCGATCCAGCGCATGGGGAGGCGGAGCTCGCGCGAGGTGCTGAGGTGGATGCTGGGCCGGACCTCGAGGGCATGCAGATCGATGTCGGGCTGGTAGAAGCGGTTGAAGAGCACGATGCCGTCCACGCCCTGACGGTCGAGGCGGCGGGTGAAGTGACTGAGATTGGTGAAGAAGGGGCTGAGCTTGACGGCGACGGGGATCTTCACGCGGGACTTCACCGCGGCGACGATGGCGAGGAAGCCGTCCTCGATGGCCGCGGAGGTGAGGTCCGGGTCGGACGGGATGGAGTAGATGTTGAGCTCGAGCGCGGCGGCCCCGGCGTCCTCGATGGATTTTGCAAAGGTCGTCCAGCCGCCGGGGGTGGAGCCGTTCAGGCTCGCGATGACGGGGATGCCGAGCGCGTGCCTGGCCTTTGCCAGGTGCCGCAGGTAGCGGTCGGGGGCGAATTGGAACTGGTCGGGCTCGGGGAAGTAGCTGAGGGCCTCGGCGAAGCTGTCGGTGCCGTGCGTGAGGTGGTGGTGAAGCGTGTGCGTCTCGTGGCGGATCTGCTCCTCAAAGAGCGAGTGAAGCACAACCGCGGAGGCACCGGCGTCCTCCATGCGCCTGAGGTTTCCGAGGTCCTCGGAAAGGGGCGATGCGGACGGGACGAGCGGCGTGCGCAGGTCGAGGCCGAGATACCTGGTGGTGAGGTTCATGGCTTGTGCTCCGCGGGAGTGCCGGCGGCGCGGGTGCCGGGCCGCGCGGCGAGGTATTGGTAGAGCGCCCAGCGCGCATCCGCGTCCTGCTGAGCCTCCTGGAAGAGGAGGTCCGCGGCGTCGGGGTGGCTCTGCCCGAGCATCCGGAAGCGGTTCTCCATGCGGAGATAATCGGCGACCTTCATCCGCGGCGCGGACGAGTCGAGCAGGAGCGGGTTTTCGCCGCGCGCGGCCCTGCGCGGGTCGTGGCGGTAGAGCAGCCACTGGCCGGAGCGGACGGCGGCCTGCTGGTTCTGCATGGCGGTGGCGAGGTGGATGCCGTGGGCGATGCAGTGGCTGTAGGCGATGATAAGCGCCGGGCCGTCGTAGCTTTCCGCCTCGAGGAATGCCTTCAGCGTGTGCTCGTCGCGGGCGCCCA
This sequence comes from Chthoniobacteraceae bacterium, assembly GCA_044221185.1. Taxonomy (GTDB): domain Bacteria; phylum Verrucomicrobiota; class Verrucomicrobiia; order Chthoniobacterales; family Chthoniobacteraceae; genus SXWH01. Next base: position 316,846 of record JBGAPP010000001.1, read on the forward strand.
TCGCGACGGATGCGACGTAAACGCTGCCGTAGGACATCATCATGAGCCCGAGGTCCTTTTTCGGCGTGGGCTTTCCGCCTGCGGCGAACTTCGCGACGGCGGCGCGGGGCGTGGCCTTGGAGCACTGGCCGCCGGTGTTGGAATAGACCTCCGTGTCGAGCAGGAGCACCTTCACGTTGCGTCCGCTCGCGAGGACGTGGTCGAGCCCGCCGAAGCCGATGTCGTAGCCCCAGCCGTCGCCGCCGACGATCCAGACGCTCCTGCGCACCAGCGTGTCTGCGAGCGCGAGCAGCCTGCGAGCGTCGGGGGTGGCGGTTTTTCCGAGGCGGCGCTTCAGTTCGGCGACCCGCTCGCGCTGGTCGAAAATGTCGGCCTCGTCGGCCTGCGGGGCGGCCAGGATCTGCGCCGCGAGGTCGCCGCCGAGCTGCGGCGCGAGCTGGCGGAGAAGCTCGGCCGCGAACTCGCGCTGCTTGTCGAGCGAGACGCGGAAGCCGAGGCCGAACTCGGCATTGTCCTCGAAGAGGGAGTTTGACCATGCCGGGCCGCGCCCGTGGATGTCCGTGCTCCATGGAGTCGTCGGCAGGTTGCCGCCGTAGATGGAGGAGCAGCCGGTGGCGTTTGCGACGAGCAGGCGGTCGCCGAAGAGCTGGGTGAGCAGCTTGAGGTAGGGCGTCTCGCCGCAGCCCGCGCACGCCCCGGAGAATTCAAAGAGCGGACGCTGCACCTGCTGCTCCCGCACATGGTCCGTCGAGATGCGGCGCCGGTCCATGTCGGGGATGGAGAGGAAGAAGTCCCAGTTCGCGCGCCCGGCTTCGCGCAGCGGCGGCTGCGGCTGCATGTTGATCGCCTTCAGCCGCGTCTCGCTCTTGTTGCGCGCCGGGCAGACATCCACGCAGATGCCGCAGCCGGTGCAGTCCTCGACCGCGACCTGCAGCGTGAACTTCATCCCCTTCCACTCGGGCAGCCGAGCGTCGTGCGACTTGAATGTCGCCGGCGCCCCCGCGAGCAGGGCCGGGTCGTAGGCCTTGCCGCGAATCACCGCGTGCGGGCAGACCATCACGCACTTCGCGCACTGGATGCAGACCTCCTCGTCCCACACGGGAACCTCCGCCGCGAGGTTGCGCTTCTCCCAGCGCGACGTGCCCGTGGGGAAGGCGCCGTCGCACGGCAGGGCGCTCACCGGCAGTTCGTCGCCGCGCCCGGCGATCATCGGCCCGAGCACCTCGCGGACGAACACGGGGGCGTCGTCCGGAACCGGTGCCCGCATCGGGGCTCCGCCACCCGCCTCCTCCGGCACCTCGACTTCATGCAGGTGCGCGAGCGTCTGGTCCACGGCATCGACATTCATCCGCACCACGCTCTCGCCCTTCTTGCCGTAGGTCTTGCGGATCGAATCCTTGATCGCGGCGACCGCCTCCTCGCGCGGCAGCACGCCGGAGACGGAGAAGAAGCAGACCTGCATGATCGTGTTGATGCGTCCGCCCATGCCGCAGGCGCGGGCCACGCTGCTCGCATCGATCACGAAGAACCTCAGCGCCTTGCCGTGAACCGCGCGCCTGACGTGTCCGGGAAGGCTCTCCCACACACGGTCGGGCGGGAGCGGCGTGTTCAGCAGGAACGTGGCGCCGGGAGCCGCGCGCTCAAGCACGTCGTGGCGCTCGAGGAAGAGCGGCTGGTGGCAGCCGACGAAATTTGCCTGCGAAATGAGATACGTGGAGCGGATGGGCCGCGGCCCGAACCGCAGGTGCGACACCGTCATCGCGCCGGACTTCTTCGAGTCATAGACGAAGTAGCCCTGCGCGAAGAGGCCGGTCTTCTCGCCGATGATTTTGATCGAGTCCTTGTTCGCGCCCACCGTGCCGTCCGAGCCGAGCCCGTAGAAGACCGCGCGGGAGACATCGTCCGCCTCGACGGAGAAGGCCGGGTCGAAGTCGAGGCTCGCGCCGCTCACGTCGTCGCGGATGCCAATGGTGAAATGGTTGTGCGGCTCGGCGCCCGAGAGGTTGTCGAAAACCGCGCGGACCATCGCGGGGGTGAACTCCTTCGACGAGAGGCCGTAACGTCCGCCGACGATCCGCACATCGCCACGACCGCATTCGTGAAGCGCGTTCACGCAGTCGAGATGGAGCGGCTCGCCCGCGCTGCCGGGCTCCTTCGTGCGGTCGAGCACGGCGATGCCGCGGACCGTCCCGGGGAGAGCGCGCGCGAAGGCTTTCACATCAAACGGGCGGTAGAGGCGCACCTTCAGGACCCCGGCCTTCTCGCCGCGCGCGGTCATCCAGTCCACCGTCTCGTGCGCCGCTTCGCAACCGGAGCCCATGAGCACGACCACGTGCTCGGCATCGGGCGCCCCGTGATAGTCGAAAGGGCGGTGCCTGCGGCCGGTGAGCTCCGCGAAGCGGTCCATCGCGCGCTGCACGATCTCCGGGCACGCGGCATGGAACGGGTTCACCGTCTCCCGCGCCTGGAAATAGACATCGGGATTCTGCGCCGACCCGTGCAGCACGGGATGATCGGGCGACAGCGCCCGCCCGCGGTGCTCGAGCACGCGGGCCTCGTCGATCATCGCGCCGATCACTTCCTCGGAAAGGAGTTCAATCTTCGCGATCTCGTGCGACGTGCGGAAGCCGTCGAAAAAGTGCAGGAATGGAATCCTCGACTCCAGCGTCGCCGCCTGCGCGATGAGCGCGAAGTCCTGCGCCTCCTGCACGCTCGCCGAGCACAGCAGCGCGAACCCCGTTCCGCGCGCCGCCATGACGTCGCTGTGATCGCCGAAAATCGAGAGCGCCTGGGCCGCCAGCGAACGCGCGGCGACATGGATGACGCATGGCGTGAGCTCGCCCGCGATCTTGAACATGTTCGGGAGCATCAGCAGCAGTCCCTGCGACGCCGTGAAGGTGGTGGCAAGCGCACCCGTCTGGAGGGCGCCGTGGATTGCCCCCGCCGCGCCGCCCTCGCTCTGCATCTCAATCACCGCCGGCACGGTGCCCCAAAGGTTCCGCGCTCCGCCGGCCGCCCACTGGTCGCACCATTCACCCATCGGCGTCGCCGGAGTGATCGGATAGAGCGCGATCACCTCGCTCAGCTTGTAAGCCACCCGTGCGACCGCCTCGTTGCCGTCAATCGTCGCGACGCTCGATCGGGATGGGGGCGGCGGGCTCATGCCGCCATTCTGTTTGCCGACAAGGTCATTTGTCAAAATCCGCGGGAGGGAATCTTGATGGCGGCGGGAATGAATCGCCGCGCGGGCGGGAATCCGCGGCGGGCTCAGCGCTGGGTGACGGCCTGCGGGGCGCTGCGGATGAGGGCCTGGAGGGCGGTGCCGGCGCGGCTGTATTCGGCGCTGGCGGCCTGCATTTCCTGGCTGAGGCGGCGGTATTCGGCGGCGGCGGCGGAGTTCCTGAAGACGGGGGCGGTGCCGTCGGCGCCGGGCTTCCATCCGTCGAAGTGCTTCTCGAGGAGGTTCACGGCGGCGAGGCTGGCGCGGGCGCCGCGGAGGTCGCTGGCGAGCATGGCGGTGAGGGTGGCGTGCTGCGGGGAGGTGCTGGTGCCGCGGTTCCATTGGTCGAGAAACTCGCTGATCTCCGTGTCGGTGAACTGCCCGCGGGCGAGGGCCTCCTGGAAGAAAGAGTCGCTCTTTGCATAGAGCCCGGCGGAGGCCTCGTCGGCGGCGATGAGGCGCTTCAGGGCCTCGCGGCGCTGGGTGAGCGCGACGTGCGTGCGGAGGCTGGCGGGATCGAAGGGGCCGAGGAATTTGAGTTTTTCAAGTGCGCTGAGGCGGGCGCGTCCGGCTTCCTCGACCCGCGCGGTGAATTCGGCGGCGGCACGCATGGCGATGGCTTCCTTTCCAGTGAGCTGTGCGGCGGCCTTTGCCATGCGGGCGGAGGGGCTCTGCGGCTCCTCCCTGCTGGTCTTCGCTCCGGCGAGGGCCTGGTTGAGGGTCTGCTCGTGGCGCCTGGTCTCGGCGGCGCGGCTGGCCTCGGCGACGCGGGCGCGGGCCCTTTCCCGACCCCGCATGAAGCCGCCGACTGCGATGGAGAACAGCACACCGGAGATGGCAACGCCGCAGACGGCGGGAATGACGACGCCCTTGCGCCCCCGGCGCATGAGCAGCGCAAGGACGCCGGTGACAAAGGAGCCGAGGACGCAGAGGAGCACGGCGAGCCCGAAAGCCACCATCGCAGGGGAACCGAACGCCGGAGCGGGGGCGCGCATCTGGATCGCGGTGTAAACGAACGGGATGAGGACAAGGAGGACGCTCCAGAGCGCGAGGTTGCGCGGCGCCCGGGAGGAGGGCGGTGCCTCCGGGCCGACGGCGGTGCTGGGCGGGAGGTATGGGCTGTCGGGATTCACAGAAGTGCAATTAGCAGGGCATGTGCCCCGGATTCCCTAGCTGCTGCCTGCGTATCGGGGAGCGGAACCCGGTGTCGCGCATCCCTTGGCGCCCGAGACGCACCAGCAGGCCTTCGAGATTGCGACCGCGGACCATCGCGCCGACAGGTCGCGGCAGCGGGCCTCTTACCCGTGGAATACCGGCATTTCTCTCCCCCCAACGGGGATGGCGGCGGACCTCAAAGGGCGCGGAAGCGCCGGGGCCGTGCGCGGCTACTGCGGAGCGGCAGGCTTGGCCGGAGCGGGCGCGGGGGGCGCGGTGTCAGGCGCGGGCGCGGTCGAGCCGGGTGGAGTGGGGTGCGGAACAGGGCGGTTCGGAGGACGCCGGGAGCATCCGCCGGGGAGGGGCGCCACATCGGCCAGAATCACGAAGCTGCACAGCGACAGGAAAACGTGGCGATTGAAGTTCACAGCGCGGGCGAGCATGCTGGCCGGCGCGCAACCCGTCAAGCGATCCATGAACCGCGCTTCCCGTGAACTTCCCGGTGTGACGATGGCGATTCTCTCGCCGCTCGACCGCCTGCGCTGCCTGTGCCTCAAGGCGCTCGGCGCACCCGCGAGGCTGCTCGTGAGGCGGCGGGAGCTGCGCGTGCTCGCGGCGGGTTGCGGCACGGTGTGCCTGTCGCTCGCGGCGACGGTCTTCGCGCCGTTCTGGCTGCTCGCGCTGGGTCCGGTGCTGCTCGGCACGCCGCATCTCGCCGCGGACCTTCGCTATCTCGTGGTCCGGCCGGGGCTCCACCGCCGCCGCTCGCTGTGGCTGCCGGTGGGAGTGCCGCTGCTGCTGGCGGGGCTAGGCATCTGGAGTGTCGCCAGCGGCCTCGTGGCGTGTGCGGCAATGGCATTGCTGGCGGGCGGAACGGCGGCGCGGAAAGCCACGGCACTCGCGGTGATCGGCGTCCTCGCTGCGGCGGCGTGGAAGATGGGCGCGGCGTCGGCGATCGTGTTCGCGCACCTGCACAACTTCATTGCCGTGCTGCTCTGGTGGTGCTGGAGGCCGCGGGCGGGATGGCGGCCGCTCACGGTGCCGCTGCTGTTTGCGGTCGTCTCACTGCTGCTGCTGCTCGGAGTCATCGCGCCGTGGAGCGGCGGAATGGCGTGGCAGCCTGTGGGGCTCGGGCCGGGCTATCACCTGTCGTTTCTCGCGCCGGGTGTTCCGGAGCCGTGGGCGCTGCGCCTGGTGCTGCTCTTCGCATTCGCGCAATCCGTCCACTACGGCATCTGGCTGCGCCTGATTCCCGAGGATGACCGCCCGCGGCCCACGACGCGCACCTTCGCAGCAAGCGCGCGGGCACTGCGGGATGACCTCGGTGCGCCACTGCTGCTCGGCGTGCTGGCGCTGGCGCTGGTAATCTCCGTGTGGTCGCTGATCGATCTTGCGGGGGCGAGGGATGGCTATCTGCGCATGGCGCTCTTCCACGGGTATCTGGAGGTCGCCTGCGTCACGTGGCTGTTTGTCGAGCGGCCCGCACGATCGGCAGCAGGCCTGCCGGCGTGACTGCTGAATCCATGCGCGCGGATGAATGGCTCACGGCGTTCCTGCTCACGCAGGCCATCGAAGTGCCCGTGTATCTTTTCACCGCACGCGCGCTGCCGTGGATGCGGCGCATCACGTATGCCTTCGGCGCGAGCACGCTCACGCACCCGGTGGTCTGGTTCTGCCTGCCGTGGGAACGGGCACCGTATGCGCTGCTTTTCATCGCGGCGGAAATCTTTGCCTTCACCGTCGAGGGCGCGTGGGGGCGGCTGCTGCGCGCGCCGCGGCCGTGGACCGCATCGCTGCTCGCCAACGCGGCGAGCGTGGTCTTCGGCAGCGCGATCCAGTGGATGCTGGGCGGCGCGTGAGGGCGGGCACTTGTGAAGCGACCCACTTGCGCGGAGGCGAAGGTTTACTAAAATCCGCGGCCCTATGAGTTCGACCACTGCACCAGAGAAACATGAGTTCCAGGCGGAGATCGCGCAGCTCCTCGATCTCGTCGTCCATTCGCTCTACACGGATAAGGAGATTTTCGTCCGCGAGTTGATCTCGAACGCGGCAGACGCGAGCGAGAAGCTGCGATTCCTGAAGACGAGCGGGCAGGAAATCACCGAGCCGGATGCGGAGCTGAAGGTGAGCATCGCGACGGATGAGACGGCGAAGACGATCACGTTCACGGACGCGGGCATCGGGATGTCGCACGGGGAGCTCGTCGAGAACCTCGGGACGATCGCGCACTCGGGGTCGCGGGCCTTTCTGGAGCAGCTCAAGGCGAAGGCGCAGGGGGGCGCGGTGGATGCGACGCTGATCGGGCAGTTCGGCGTGGGCTTTTACTCGGCGTTCATGGTGGCGGAGAAGGTGGTCGTGTTTTCCAAGAGCTGCCGTCCGGGTGAGACGGGGTGGAAGTGGACGAGCGACGGGAAGAGCGGCTACGAGATCGAGCCGGCGGATGATCTTTCGCGCGGGACGAAGATCGTGGTGCACCTGAAGGACGACGTTGCCGGGGAGTTTGCGAAGGACTGGAAGATCGAGGGGATCATCAAGCGCTACTCGAACTTCGTGCCGCTGCCGATCGAGCTGAACGGCAAGGCGGTGAACACGGTGCAGGCGCTGTGGACGCGCAACAAGTCGGAGATCAAGGACGCGGAATACGACGAGTTCTACAAATACATCGGGCACGACCAGGAGGCGCCGCTCTACCGGCTGCACTTCAACGCGGACGCGCCGCTGGCGATTCGCGCGCTGCTTTTCATCCCGTCGAAGAACGTGGAGCTGATGACGTTCCAGCGCGAGGAGCACCATGTGGATCTCTATTGCAAAAAGATCCTCATCGCGTCGCGCGCGAAGGGCCTGCTGCCGGAGTGGACGCGCTTCCTGCGCGGCGTGGTGGACAGCGAGGATCTGCCGCTGAACATCTCGCGCGAGACGATGCAGGACGGCGCGCTCGTGGCGAAGCTGCGCGAGGTGCTGGTGAAGCGGCTGCTGAAGTTCCTCGACGAGGAGTCGAAGGCGGACGCGGAGAAATACGCGCGCTTCTTCAAGGAGCACGGCCACTGCCTGAAGGAGGGCGTGGCAAACGACTGGTCACACCGCGACGCGCTGGCGAAGCTGCTGCGGTTCGAGTCGAGCACGACGGAGGCGGGAAAATTCACGAACCTCGCGGATTACGTGTCGCGGATGCCGGAGGAGCAGAAGGAGATTTACTACCTGAGCGCGTCGAGCCGCGAGGCGTGCGAGGCGGCGGCGAGCTACGAGGTGTTCCGCGAGAAGAAGTGGGAGGTGATTTTCCTCACCGACGCGCGCGATGAGTTCGTGCTGGAGCACTTGCGCGAATTTGATGGAAAGAAGCTCATCGCCGCCGAGAAGGCGGACGTGAAGCTCGACCGCGAGACGAGGGGCCTCAGCGAGGACGAGGCGAAGAAGCTTGCGGAGTTCATCAAGGAAACCGTCGGCGAGCGCATCAGCGAAGTGCGCGTGTCGAAACGGCTCGTCGGCAGCCCGGCCATCGCGCTCAGCTCGGACAGCGAGATGACGGTGAACATGCGCCGTATGATGAAGGCGCTCCAGCGCGACAACGAGGCGCTGCCGGAGTCGAAGCCCGACCTCGAAATCAATCCCGACCACGCACTCATCGTGAGCCTCGACAAACTGCGCAATTCCAACGCGGACCTCGGCAAGACCGTCGCGATGCAGGTCGCCGACCAGGCGCTCGCCGCCGCCGGCCTGCTCGATGATCCGCGCACGATGCTCGGCCGCATGACGGAGCTGCTGGAGAAGCTCTGCGGGAAGTAGCCGCGCCCACTTTTCCGATCCTCAGGATCGCCGTTCTCGGAAGTTGACCCCATGCGGGCGGCGTGTCACAAAAGCGTGACCGCCCAGCGCGGCAACCAAACACAAACCATTATCCCAATGAAAAAACACATCATCATGGCGGCCGTTGTCGCGATGGGCTTCACGGCCTGCGACGACAAGAAGGCTGAAGCCGAGAAGGCCGCCGCAGAGGCGAAGAAGACGGTGGACAAAGCCACCAAGGACGCACAGGCAGCCGTGGACAAGGCAACCAAGGATGCCAAGGCCACCGTGGACAAGGCGACGAAGGACGCATCGGAGGCCGTGGACAAGGCCAAGAAGGATGCGGAGGCAGCGGTGAAGGCCGCAGTTCCTCCGTCCGTGCCGCCCGTTCCCTCGGCACCGTCGGCCCCCTCCGCACCGAAGTCGCCGAAGCCCGCTCCGACGACGGACGAAGTGATCAACGCCCCGCCGGACGCGGCTCCCGCGCCGCCGCCGAAGAAGCCGGCTGCCCCGGCAGCACCGACCGGCGCCGCTCCCGGCGCGCCGTCCGCTCCGATCGGCAGCGGCAAGTAAAAGGCAAACCAGATTCAACACGAACCCCGGCTTCGAGAGAGGCCGGGGTTTTGTTTTTCCGCGCACGATGCACTTCACGGCTGCGAAATTCCCGTTTGCGCGCCGGGCGGATGCGAATACGCTCCCGCCCCTTTTTCAAAACCAGCTCCGCACTTCCACACGACATGACCACGCAACTCGACCAGCTCAAGCAGTTCACCAAGGTCGTCGCCGACACAGGCGACTTCGAATCCATGAAGGCCTACAAGCCGCAGGACGCGACGACGAACCCGTCGCTCATCTTGGCCGCAGCGACGAAGCCCGAGTATGCATCGCTCGTGGACAGGGCGGTCGCCGACCGCAAGGGCAGCGGCCTCACCGGCGCGAAGCAGGTGGACGACGTGATCGACCACATTCTCGTGAACTTCGGCCTCGAGATCCTGAAGATCGTCCCGGGCCGCGTGAGCACGGAGACGGATGCGCGCCTGTCGTTCGACACCGCGGGCACCATCGCGAAGGCCCGCCAGCTCATCGCGCTTTACGAGAAGAGCGGCATCGGCCGCGAGCGCGTGCTCATCAAAATCGCGAGCACGTGGGAGGGCATCAAGGCCGCGGAGGTGCTCGAGAAGGAGGGCATCCGCTGCAACCTGACGCTGCTCTTCTCGCTCGCGCAGGCGATCGCGTGCGCCGAGGCCGGGGTGCAGCTCATCTCTCCGTTCGTCGGCCGCATCCTCGACTGGTATAAGGCCGCGACGAAGAAGGACTACGCGCCCGCCGAGGATCCCGGCGTGGTGTCTGTCACGGCCATTTTCAACTACTACAAGAAGTTCGACTACAAGACGGAGGTGATGGGCGCGTCGTTCCGCAACAAGGGCGAGATCACCGAGCTCGCCGGCTGCGACCTGCTCACGATCAGCCCCGGGCTGCTCGGCGAACTCCAGGCAAGCACCGACCCGCTCATGCGCAAACTCGACGCCGCCGCAGCGAAATCGCTGAGCCTCGCGAAGCGCCATCTCGACGAGAAGACGTTCCGCTACGAGTTCAACGACGACGCGATGGCGACGGAGAAGACGGCGGACGGCATCCGCAAGTTCGCCGCGGACATCGTGAAGCTCGAGGCGTTCGTCGCCGCGAAGCTCGCGTAATCAGCGCGCCTTCCCAGACTCCGAGGCGAGGCGCTCCAGCAGCGGGCGGTGATCGAACCAGCCCGCCGGGCCGGGCTCGGCGCTGATCGTATCCCTCACGCCGAGCCGGATTTTTCCCGAACGCAAATCCACCGACGCACCGCGGTTGAACGCCAGGTATTTCGCCGGCTGCCTCCCCTGTTTCAGCGCGACAAGCGCGGGCATGCTCCAGTGGTTCGCCGGCGTGCCCGCGGTCCAAGGCACCTCGTCGCGGCGGACGACAACGCGGGCGTGGCTGGCGACCTCCGAGTTCAGGCGCTCGACGAGCTTCCACCAGCCGATCGACTGGAGCGTGATGACCGCGCAGAACACGGTGCCGAGAAGCGGAAGAAGCACGCGATGCTCCGACCGTGGCGGCGGCGGCACGATGCTGAACGAGACGCTCATCTCCGGCTTGAGGATGGTGACATTGCCGACGAACGCCGCGGAGTCCTCGGTGCCCGGGCGCACGGAGAGGAAGGCCGCGAGCATGAACGGCAGCGCGAGCGGAACGACCCAGCGGCGGTAGTTGATTGCGCCGGCCCATCGTTCCGGCTCCGCCGCCCACCACGTCCACAGGACACCGGCGATGAGGATTGCGGCAACGCCCGGCCAGAGCACACGGGGCCGCGTCAGCGAGGCAAAGGCGGCGATCCACATCGCGAGCATTCCGCACAGTGGCAGGCCGAACACGCCGTCGCTGAATGTCGTCGCGAGCGCATCGGCCGAGAGTTGCGTCGTGCCGTAGCTGTCGTGCAGCGAGCCGGAGAGCCCGGGGACCACGCTCCACAGCGCCTTTGCCGCGGCGATGAGAAAGAGCAGGGCGAGCGGGACGAATTTACCAAGCTGTGCGTGGATGGCGTCCGCGTCCGACGCATCCGTGGTGAGCGACGCGACCGCGGCCACGAGCAGCAGGAGGGCTCCCACCGGATGCGAAAGCTGGAAGAGCGCGAGGAGGCCGAGCACGATTTTTCCGCGCCGCGAGACGGGCACGAGCACGCCGAGGAAGACCGGCCAGAACATCGTCTGCTGCCAGATGCTGTCGTTGATCACGAAGGCCTGCCCCGGCAGCCCCGCGGCCGCGACGCCGAACGCGGCCCATTTGATCAGCTCGGGGCGGTGCCTGCGCACGACGAACCATGAGAGCGCGAGGCTGAGCGCGGGCGCGGCGATGAACGGCAGGCCGAAGGCGAAGGTGAGCGCGGTGAGGCTGTCCGTCACACGGCTGAGCGCGACGCACGGCCACCAGAGCGGCCACGAGTGGAAGCGCGCCTGGTAGAAATACGGCTTCTGCTCCACGAGGCTCACGGCGAGCTGGTAGGCGCCGTCCCAGATGAGCGGCAGCAGGCACGCGCACGCGACGACCGCCGCGGCGAGGAGAAGCCCGAACGTCAGCCAGACGGAGCGGGCGCCGTTCAATGGTAATGCACCGTGTCGAGGTGGATTTTCGGTGCGAGAATCTTGATGAATTCCCGGATCGTGTTCTGCGACCATTGGCGCGCTGTTGCGGTTAAATTTGGATCCTGCGGAACGGGCACTCCGCCGCTGACGAGCATGAACGCCCATCGCTGGCTGACGCCGCGGAAAAGCCGGTCCCGGTTGTCAATCGCCCAGCGCGTCCAGTGGCTCGCGCAGATTTCCTCCTCACCGACGAACCAGTAGAACGTCTGCAGCTCGCGCGTGGCCGTTCCGTCGCCGGCTTTCATCAGCCGCGTGCTGCGGAGCTGCGTGATCGGGAATGTGCCGCGGTTCGGCAGCGACATCGCGAAGTGGTCGTCCTCCTGCAGCGTCCAACCCTGCGCGCGGAGGCAGCGCTCCGGGCGGTGGATGCTGGTGCTCATGTCCTTTCCGGAAAGGACGATCGAGACCATGATTTCGTAGCCGTCGAGATTGCGGTAGGTCTTGCGCGCGAACCGCGTGCCGGACGCCTCGCCGAGGGTCGCGCGCTCGGCAGGGGTGATATCCGCATCGGTGCCTTTCCACGCCCCGATGAAATCCGGCAGCTCGACACGGACGCCGGTGGGCTGGTCGTAGCTCTTCGGAAGAAGATGCACGGTCGCGAATCCGAAAGCCACGAACGCAACGAGCGTGAGGAGCCGGCTAGTAGTCATAGCGCAGCGGCTTCTTCGGTTTCGGGGACTTCGACGGCATTGCGGGGGACTGCGAGGTCGCGGCGGCCTTCGCCTTTGTCGGGTGCGAGGCAAACCACTGCCGGAACATCGCGCCCCACTCGCGGTTCAGCAGCGCGCCGAAGCCGGCCATCGCGGCGACGGCGACCGGGAAAAAGACGAGCCCCGAGTAGTCGTGGTAGAGGCCGGTGGCGATTTTCGGATCCATGAACCCCGCGACAACCACGACGGAGAAGACGCGCGCGAAATTTCCGAGCACCGCGAAGAGCAGCGAACTGCCAAAGAGGATCACCCCGCGGACCGGGCCGCGCATCGTGAAATAGGCATAGAGCGCGGCGAGCGTGCTCATCGCCATGAGCGAGCGGATGCCCGAGCAGCCGCCGGCGACTTCCATCGGCGGGAAACGTCCGTTCACCGAGGTGATGTTGCTGCCGTCCACGAGAATCGGGATGCCGCAGAGGGTGGAGAGCGCCTGGATGGCCTTCGCAGTGAGCAACTGGAGCGGCACCGTGCTCTGCACCACCCCGCCGAGCGGCGTCATGAAAAGCAGGAAGACGCAGGGGAATGCCACAATCCGGCTGACCCTGGTGCCGAAGAGGAAGCGGACGATTCCGAAGCACAGCAGCGGCAGCGCGAAGATCGTGTAGCGCGCCTCCATGCAGCGCACGCCGGCGATGTAGAGCAGCAGGCCGGCGCCGGCGAACCAGAGGCCGGAATTTGCACCGCGCTTCGGCTGCTCGGCGATTTCGCGCCAGCGGAAAATGACGAGCAGCACGGCGACAGGGATGATTCCCCAGCAGTGCTGCTGGTCGTTCTCCGCGTTCCAACCGCTGGCAATCCACTGTGCAGCGCTCTGCCTCATTCCCAGAAACGCCTTCACCCCGAAGTATCCGTAGCCAATGACACCGAGCAGCGCGGCGAGCAGCAGCGCCTGCACCGGCTGCCGCCGGCACCAGCGCCCGAACGCGGCGAGCAGCGCCGGCACGTCGGCAAACTCAAATGCCGGGCGCTCCGGCTCGCGGGCCGGCTCGTCCAGGGAAATGATGGGCTGCGTGGTTTCGGCCATCACCGGCGAGTCTAACCACCCGGCGCAGGCGTTCAACGCACTTCTCGGTGACGTTCCGGAGAGTGCGGCCGGGAGGAAAAAATTGGCGCGCGCGGTTTTCTCCGCATATCCGCTGTGGGCATGAGCCAGCCAGCATCCGTCCTCGTCACCGGTTCCTCGGGCAGAGTCGGCCGCGCCGCCGTCGCGGAGCTGCTGCGGCGCGGACACAAGGTGCGCGGCTTTGATCTCACGCCAACCCGCGGGCTGGCCGACTGCGTGATCGGCGACCTGAGCGACCCCGCGGCGCTGGAGCGCGCGATGAAGGGCGCCGATTGCCTCATTCACCTCGCTGCGACGCCGGACGACGATGATTTCCTCGAGAAGTTGCTGCCAAACAACATCACGGGGCTCTTTCACACGATGGAGGCGGCGCGCGCCGCGGGTGTGAAGCGCATCGTGCTCGCGAGCTCCGGACAGGTGAACTGGTGGCAGCAGTTCACGGGGCCTTTTCCGATCCGCCCCGAGGATCCCGTGAGCCCAAAGGCGTGGTATGCGGCGACGAAAATGTTCATGGAATCCATCGGCCGCACATTCGTGGAAATGCACGGCATGAGCGTGATCGTCGCGCGCCTCGGCTGGTGCCCGCGCACGCCCGAGCAGGTCGCGGAGATCGCGGCGAGCGAGCACTTCCGCGACGTGTATTTCAGCCCGGGCGACGCGGGGCGGTTCTTCGCGTGCTGTGTGGAGGCGCCGGAAAGTGTCCGCCACGCGGTGGTGTATGCGACGAGCCGGCCGCTGGTGCGGACGTGCTTTGACCTGTCGTCCGCGGAGCGGCTGCTCGGCTACGTGCCGCAGGAGAGCTGGCCGACGGGAAGCTCGGATTTTTAGCGGAGCGCGCTGCCGATTTTCCCGGCTTGCGGTGCCGCCGGGCGCGCTCACAATCCGGAGCCATGAGCCGTCTTCTCGCCCCCGTTTTCGCCGCGCTGGCAATCGGCGCGGGTGTGTTTGCGTGGATGCAATTCAGCAGCGCCGCCGATCTGCGGAAACAGGTCGCCGCGCTGACTGCCGAGCGCGATGCCGCGCTGAAATCGCGGGCGGAACTCGCGGCTTTGAAAACGGCCGCGGACACCGCTCAGGAAAATATCGCCCGCCTCACGAAGGAGCGGGACGCGGCGCTCGCCACGGCAAAGTCGCTCCCCGCCGGCGGTCCGCCGATGCCGCCACCGCCAAATTCCATGCGGAAAATGGACGAGACCGGCGGCAAGGGAATGATGGAGGGCATCGCGAAGATGTTCAGCACGGAGGACGGCAGGAAGATGATGCGCTCGCAGATGGCGATGGGGCTGAAGATGCAATACGGCAGCCTGGCCAAGGATCTGAACCTCGATCCGAAGGTCGCCGACCAAGTGCTCTCGCTGCTGGGCGACCGGCAGATGGCGCTCACAGACGCGACCTTTTCCTCGATGAAGGACGGCGGTCTCGACGAGGCGGGCATCAAGGACATCGGCGCGAAGTCCGAGTCGATCCAGAAGGAATACAACGACAAGCTGAAAGCCGTGCTCGGCGAGCAGGGCATGACCAAGTTGAACGACTACGAGCGCACGCTCAGCGACAGAATGATGCTGAACATGCACGAGCAGCAGTTCGCAGCGTCGGGCGCGCCGCTCGAGACAGCGCAGCGCGATTCGCTGCTCCAGATCATGAAGGATGAGCGGCTGAAGACCCCCACGAGCGTCTTTGACACGACCAACGGCGGCGATCCCAGCAAGGCGCTCTCCGTGATGCGCGACGATGCGGCCATCGAAAAGTGGATCTCCCAGGAGGAGGACTACCAGCGCCGCGTGCTGCAGTCCGCGACGCAGTCGCTGAACCCGGACCAAGTGAACGCGCTGCGCGAGTCCTTCAAGCAGCAGCTCGAGATGCAGCGCTTCGGCGTGAAGATGAGCAAGGAGATGTTCAAGGGTTCGGGTGCTTCGGGAGCGGTCATCGTGACGCCGTCCGTCACGAACGGCTCGCCCGCGAAATAGCGGTCTCCATTTGCTGGAAATGCAGAAGGCCGGCGGCAAACTCGGTCGCTGCGGAGATTTTGTGATTGAATGCGGCACTACTTGTGGCAGATGAAGCATCTGCCGACTGGGTCTGCCCTCCGTGCCCGAGTCCGCGAGGAACCAAACACAATGAAACGAGAAAAAAACGAGGGCGCCAAAACCGTGCCCGCATCCACTGCACCCAAGCGGCGCACCACCACCAAACCCAAGGCCGCCACGCGCGTCCCGGCCGCCGAGCCGGCCGCCAAAGCCCCGAAAACGGCAAGCCCGAAGGCGACGAAAAAGAAGATCGTCGCGCCCGCGCCGCCTCCGATTCGCCACGAGGACATCGCATTCCGCGCCTATCTCATCGGCGAGAAGCGGCAGCAGCTCGGGCAGCCCGGCGACTCATTGGGCGACTGGGTCGAAGCTGAGCGCCAGCTCGTCAGCGAGCGCGCGACGCACGGCGTCAACTGACCGGCCCGCCCGGGTTCACGGAGGTTGAACGGAGCGCCGGGCTTTCTCTCGGTGCCACCGCCCCGGACGGAAAAAGCAGCCGCAAACCGGCGGATGCTCGTTCCATTATGTAGTCATGGAAAGATCGGTCCATCTGCCAGCGACTCCCGCAGAAGGCATGGCGGCTCGCACACTGGCGACCTGCCTTTTCCGCCTGCCGCAATGCCTCATTCCACCAAGCACAGCATCCGCTCTTTAGATAAGAGTAGATAATCTAAAACGGATTATTCAACGATTTCAGTTGCGGATGAAAAAAACTAAAAAGATGCTTGCAGACAGCGGGAGGCAGACTAAAGTCCATCCAGCGTTCGGAAACGGGCGCGAAGATTTATAAACTGTTCTGGGGGGAACATCGGCCCTCCGTAGCCATTCGGTTGCGGGGGGCCGAACTTTTTCCGGCATGAGGCCCGCGCCAGATGCAGCGACAATTTCACCCCAATCGTGTGGTTGCGCTGCACGGGCGCGACAGCGAAGATTCCCGAGCATGAGACCGCCCGAACACCAGCGACGAGTATGAGGATTGGCCTCGTTCGACGGGGGTATTCCGCAAGCGGCGGCGCGGAGGCCTACCTGCTGCGGCTGGTCGCGGAACTCAGTGCGAAGGGGCATGAAATCACCCTTTTTTCCGACACACGATGGCCGGACGAAGCCCTCGCGGGCAGCAAACCGCCGCCCACACTGGTTTGCTTCGAGGATCAGCGGCAGCAGCTCGGACGGCGGAAAGTCACCCCGAAACGCTTTGCGGACTGGCTGCGGGGGCAGTTGAAGGCACGCGCCTTCGACTTCACCCTCAGCCTTGAGCGCGTTTGGGAATGCGATGCCTACCGCGCGGGCGACGGCGTGCATGCAGCGTGGCTGGAGCGGCGCAGGCTGTTCGAGCCCGCGTGGAAAGGGTGGCTGCGCAGATTCCAGCGGAAGCACCGCGAGGTTCTGGAACTCGAGCGGGCGCTCTTCACCGGCGGCGCGCGCCACATCATCGCAAACTCGGAGATGGTGAAGGACGAAATCGTGCGGCATTTCGGCACGCCAGCGGAGCGGGTGCATGTGATTCGCAATGGCGTCCCGACCCCCAACACGGAGCCGGGCGCTCGGGAAATATGCCGCGCGGAACTGGGGCTCGCGCCGACGCATTACACGGCGCTGTTCGCGGGCACCGGCTGGGACCGCAAGGGGCTGCGAACGGCCATCGAAGCCGTGAACGCGCTGGGCATCCCCGCGACCCTGCTCGTCGCGGGCCGCGGGGGAAAATTCGCGCTGCCGGCCTCGGAGCGCGTGAAGTTCCTCGGGCCGGTCCCGCAGGCAAAAATGAGCGCGCTGTTTGCCGCCGCAGACGTGTTCGTGCTGCCGACGTTTTACGACCCATTTTCCAATGCCTGCATCGAGGCCCTCGCTGCCGGCCTGCCCGTGATCACGACGACCGCAAACGGCTTCGCGGAGATCCTGGAACTCGGTGTCGAGGGTGAAGCAGTCCCGCCGGGTGACTCGCGGGCGCTCGCCGCCGCCCTGGCCGTGTGGGCGGACCCGGCGCGCCGGGACTCCGTGCGCAGCCAGCTCATCGCGAAGGCCGCGAACTACACGGTCGCGCGCAATGTCGAGGAGACACTCCAAGTGATCACCGCCGGCCGGTGAGGCTCCGTTTTTGCTACGCGGCGAAAACTTCACGGTTCACTTGCGGAGGAGCCGGGGACGGCTAAGAAGGCCCGCCCCCGGTGGGTTGACCCCCCGCCTGTGGCCGATGACACTTTCCCGCTTGAAGACCAAATACCTCCTCTGTGCGCTGCCACTCGCCATTTCGCTCGTCGGCTGCGAGCGCAAAACGGCCCGCGTCTATGACGCGCCGAAGGACCGGCCATTCGTGCCGCAACAGGAGGAGCATTCCGAAAACGACGGCCACGACCACGGGCGCAAGCCTTCGGAGCGCGAGGAACAGGTCTGGCGTCCGGCGCTGACGTGGACCCTGCCCGCCGGCTGGAAGGACATCGGCCCGGATGCGGCGAACGTCGGGCGTTTGGCCGCCGGCGAGGCATCAGTCGCGATCACCGCGCTCACCTCGATGGAGGGCAAGGAGTCGATCCTCGTGAACATGTGGCGGCAGGTGCGCGGGCAGGAGCCGCTGGAGGAGGCGGAAGCCGTGAAGACGCTCAGCGAAGTGCCCATCGCCGGCGCGACAGGGCGCATGTTCGAATTCCTCGACGACAAGGCGGAAAAGCCCGGCCGCTTCATCGTCGCATTCACGCACCGGCCCGAGGGCAGCCTGTTTTTCAAAATCCAGGGGCCCGACGCGGCGGTCACGGCGCAGAAACCCGCGTTCTTCGAGTTCCTCAAGACGGTGAAGTTTGCCGAAGGCAGCGCGCCGAAGCCCGGAAGCCCGGCGCCCACGCCGGAGAAGCCCGCGGCGTGGCAGGGCGAGCTTCCCGCAGGCTGGACCGCCGTGGCGCCAGGACCGATGCAGCTCGCGAAATTCTCCGTGCCGGAGAAGGACGGCGCGAAAGCCGATGTCGCCGTCAGCGTTTTCCCAAGCGCAACCGGAGGCACGGTGGAGAATGTGAAGCGGTGGCGCGGCCAACTCGGCCTCGCTGCGATTCCCGACGACGAAATTGCGAAGCTCGCGCAGCCCCTCCCGGGCGCACCCGAGGGCTCGATCATCGTTGATTTGAAAAACGAAAACCGCGCGCTGACCGGCGCGATCGTCCCGCACGCCGGCCAGTGGTGGTTCGTTAAACTCATGGGTGATGCTCCCGCCGTCGCCGCCGCGCGCGAGGCGTTCGCCGCATTCGCAACGAAACTTCCCTGATGTCACCGCTCTGGCGCTTCCTCACCTCGCTCCGCCTCACCGTCTGGCTGCTCGGCTTCTCGGTGGTGCTCGTCTTTCTCGGCAGCATCGCGCAGGCGCCCGAGGGCCTCTGGAATGCGCAGGTGCGCTGGTTCAAGTCGTTCCTCGTCGTCCGCCACGCGGGAGATGATTGGTGGGTGCCGCCGATATTCCCCGGCGGTCACCTGCTCGGCGCGATGCTCTTCGTGAATTTGCTCGCCGCGCACTTCAGGCGCTTCAAGTCCGACTTTCAGAAATTCGGAATCCAGCTCACGCACTTCGGCATCGTCGTGATGCTCGTCGGGCAGTTCATCACGGACCGGAAGCAGGTCGAGAGCTTCCTCGGCTTCGAGGAGGGCGAAACCCGCGGATTCACAGAGCACCACCGCGACTCGGAGCTGGTCTTCCTGCGCGACAAGGACGCGGACACGGACGAGGCCGTGTCGTTCCCCGAGGCGCTCTACAAGCCGGGAGGGTTGTTCTCCGGCGTGAAGCTGCCCGTCGAGCTGAAGCAGGAGAAGCTGCCGTTCACGGTTCGCGTGCTGAAGTTCGGGATGAATGCCGATGTGCTCAGTCCGGAATCGGTGAAGAAGATGGCCGAGCGCCTGAAAACCGCGCTCGCCACGCTCGACGGAAAATTCTCGGCTGCCGAGGCGCTCGTGCCCGTCGCGGAGGCGGACATGGCAAACGTGGAGCGCGCGATGGTCTGGCGCCGCGCGATGAAAAAGCTCGGCGGCACGAATGAGGCGCTGCTCGCCGAGGTGAAAAGCATCGCAAAGGATCCAAAGCGCGCCGCGGAGCTGATGGCCGCGGTGAAAAGGCAGTTCCGCGAGGACATGCTCGGAGCATTCAAGCAGGCGGGCGAGCGAGCGCGGCGGATGGGCCAGCCGCCGCTGGGGCCTGAGATGCAGTTTGTCGCTGAGCTCGAGGAGACAGGAAAGCTGGCCGACGCGGAGAAGCCCGAAGCCGCCGCGACAAACGGGTCCGGCAGGGTCGCGCACATCGTCAGCCGCCCCGAGATCAAGGACGACAAGATGGGGCGAAATTTTCAGTGGGCGGTCATTGAGGTTTTCGACGGTGGAAAATCGCTGGGCACCTGGCTTGTGTCGTCGCGGCTGAACCCGCAGCCGTTCGAAGTCGGCGGCCAGAAGTGGCGCGTGCAGATGCGCAACGAGCGCTACTATCTGCCCTACGGCCTGCAGCTCGTCCGCGCGAAGCAGGAGGTGTATCAGGGCACCTCGCAGGCGAGCGAGTTCGCCAGCCGGGTGCGGATCATCAATCCTTCGACGAACGAGAACCGTGAGACGGACATCACGATGAACAACCCGCTGCGCTACCAGGGGCTCACTTTCTACCAGAGCAACATGGGCCAGGGTGAATTCCGCGGCCCCGGCACCGCCGCGCTGATGTCCGCGCTCACCGGCAGGCCGCCTGAGGATTTTGCCGACATCGAGAAAAAGCAGGGCGGACGCAACAGCGGCCTGCAGGTGGTGGAAAACCCGAGCATGCTCGCGCCCTACACCGGCTGCCTGCTCGTGGGCTTCGGGATGCTGTGGCAGTTCCTTTTCCACCTCACCGGCTTCCTCGCGAAGCGCTCGGGCCTTCCGCCGCCCGGCTTCGGTGTGCCGCATCCGCTGCTGCCGCTCTGTGCGATCCTCATCATGCTGCCGGATGTCTTCCTCGCCTACATCGCGATCAAGAACGGGACGTTCTTCGCGCTCGCGGTGGTGGCCGTCACGCCGTTCATCCGCGGCGTGCTAGCGTGGCAGGTGTGGCGTGGCAGGCATCTCGTCTTCGCGATGGTGCTGCTGCTCGTGCCGACGATTCTCGCGGTGCCCTTCGCGCTGAAATACAGCGAGACACATGGCGCGATGCTCTGGCCGGTGGCCTCCGCGCAATTTGCGGCCTTTCTCGGCATCGCCTACGTTGTCCTCACGAACCGCAACCGCCTCAGCCCTGCTTCCGCATGAAAAAGTGGCTCCCTCTCCTCATCACGCTCCTCTTCGCCGGCTGGTATGCCGGCAAGCTCCGCGTCCCCGCGGCGAAATCGGAGAAAGACTGGGCGTTCAACGAATTCGGCCGCATCCCCGTCGTCGTGGACGGCCGCCACATGCCGATGGATACGCTCGCGCGCACGGTGCTCACGCTGCTGCGCGGCAAGCAGGAGGCAAACTACGAGCCGTGGAAGAGCTTCTGGGAAAAGCCCCGCATGGCGAGCGCAGTCGAGTGGGCGCTGGAGGCGATGGTGCAGCCGGAGTTCGCGGACAAACGCCCGGTGATCCGCATAGACAATCCCGACCTGAAGGGCCTCTTCGACCTGCCGCAGGATGCGAACAAGGAGAAGCAGACCGACGGCAAGCATTTCTCGTGGGCGCAGCTCCAGCCGAAGTGGGAGGAGTTCATCGCCGAAGTGCGCCGCGCATCCGCGAAGGACGGCGACAAGCAGACGCCCTACGAGCAGGCGCTCGTGCGGCTCGCCAGCGGCGCGCAGGCCTATCGGAAAATGAAGCTCACCTTCGGCCCTGCGGAGCGCGGGGATCTCGCCGCCGGGCTCGCCGATTACCAGAAGCGCATCAACGACTGGCGCGAGGCATTCAAGAAGAGCATCCAGGGCGGGGAGTTTGACCAGGCAGCCTACGGCTGGGGCGAGGAGCAGCGAACCTCCGCCGCGCTCATCGCGCCGCGCAAGGCCGCTGAAAAAGGTGTCGAGTCCAAGTGGGCGAGCGCCTTCGAAGAAGTGCTCGCGCTTGAGCGCAAGGAACCCGCACCCACGCTCGCAGGCTATGCAGCGATGGCCGATGCCTTCCGCGGCGGTGACCACGCGGCCTTCGCCGCGGCGGTGAAGAGCCACCTCTCAAGCATCAGCGCGCTTCCAACGTCTCGGTATTGGACCGCCTTCATTGTGACAATGGCGTTGCTCGCGGTTCCGATATGGCTTGGCCTTGCACGCGTCAGAATTTTTCAGCGCATCGCCGTCCGCATCATCTTCATCGTTCTGCTGGTTGTGCTCAGCACTTGGATTGCCGCTGTGTTCCAACCAAGAGCCGGAGTTGATTTTAACGCCGATTTGCAAAAGGCGTCCCGCGAGCAGCTCCTCAGCTTTGCCGCGCCGTTCTACAATGGCATGGGCATCGCTGTCTTCGCCGGCCTGATCGCAATCGTGTCGTGGTTCAGCCCATCGAGGCTCGAATGGCTCCGCCGCTCCGCTGTGCGGCTCATGCTGCTGGTGCTCGTGATTCACACTGTCGGCCTCATCGCGCGCTACTTAATCGAAGGCCGCCCGCCGGTCACCACGCTCTACACATCCGCTATTTTCATCGGTTGGGCTGCGGCGATTTTTGGTCTGTTGCTGGAGTCGGCATATCCCCACGCCATCGGCGTGGTCGTCGCGGCGGCGATGGAATTCTGCGCGCTCTTCATCGCGCACTACCTGCACATCCAGGACGGCACGACGTTCAAGGTGCTGCAGCCCGTGCTGAACACGAACTTCTGGCTGGCGACGCACGTGGTGATGATCACCCTCGGCTACGCGGCGACGTTCGTCGGCGGCTTCATGGCGGTCATCTACATCATCCGAGCGGCAGTCGGAAACCTCGCCTCCGATCTCGCAAAGGCGCTCACGCGGATGACCTACGCGATCATCTGCTTCGCCACGCTCGCGAGTTTCGTCGGCACCGTGCTCGGCGGACTGTGGGCGGATCAAAGCTGGGGCCGCTTCTGGGGCTGGGACGTGAAGGAGAACGGCGCGCTGATGATCGTCATCTGGAATGCCATCCTGCTGCATGCGCGCTGGGGCGGTCTCGTGAAGGAGCGCGGCCTCATGTGCCTTGCCGTCGGCGGCAACATCGTCACCGCGTGGTCGTGGTTCGGCGTGAACAACCTTGGCATCGGCCTGCACAGCTATGGCTTCACCTCGGGCGTGATGATCGCGCTCCTCGCATTCGGCGCATCGCAGATTGCCCTCATCGTCTGCGCCTGGCTCTTCTGCCGTCCGAGCGTCAAGGCGGATGCCCCCAAGGCCGAGCTCGAACCGCAGGCGGCTTGACCGCGCAGCGGGTGATGCTACGGACGGCTTCCCATGTCCGACCCACAGCGAGATTCCGACTTCCTTCCGGTAGAAGTCACGCATGACGCCGCGCTGGCCGATGCCGGCGGGAACCCGTTCAAGCTCGTGGTGGATCCCGTCATGCGCGTGAAGCTGCGCCGCGCGCTCTTCGACCTCATCGAGAACCACGACGAGGAACTCGCCCGCTATGTCGCCGACGGCGTGCTCGCCCTCGACAGCTACAAGGAATATATTGAAATCTTCGCGAAGAGCCTGCGCGAGAGCATGGCCACGCGCGAGGGCATCGCCTACCTGCTCCAGGCGTCCGGCTTCCACGTGAACCCCCAGGAGATCAACCTCGATCCCGAGACGCGCTGGAAAGTGGAGCGCTAGCCGCCGACCGCTCCACGGCCTCCGCCCGCGGCTCGCACAACTTCAACGACCCCGCATTTTCTCTCTGCCATGAAACGACGCCTCGCTCCCTTGCACCGCACGCTCACCCTCACCGCCGCAGCCTCCGCGCTCGCCGCCGGCACCGTGGCGTGGGCGCTGCACACGAAGAACGCCGGACCGCAGCAGTTCGAGATCAAGTTCAAGCTGCCGCCGCCGAAGCCGCTCACCGCGGAGGAGGAGCTGAAGACGTTCAAGCTGCCCAAGGGCTTCCACGCCGAGCTGGTCGCCGCCGAGCCGATGGTCGAGACGCCGATCGCGATGAGCTGGGACGAGAACGGCCGCCTCTTCGTCTGCGAGATGCGCGACTACATGCACGACGTGGAGGGCAAGGGCGAGGACCAGCCCACAGGCCGCATCGTGATGCTCGATGACACGGACGGCGACGGCAAGATGGACAAGCGCACCGTCTTCGCCGACGGCCTCCTCATGCCGCGCACCGTCCTGTGCGTGAATGGCGGCATCCTCGTGAATGAGCCACCGGTCCTGTGGTTCATGAAGGACACCAACGGCGACGGCGTGGCCGACGTGAAGGAGCAGGTGGACGGCGCCTACGCCTCGCGAGGGGGCCAGCCTGAGCACATGGCAAACTCACCGACGCGCTTCCTCGACAACTGGATCTATTCCGCAGGCCACCCGATGCGCTACAAGCTGAAGGATGGAAAGTGGATCGCCGAGAGCTGCTTCGGCCGCGGCCAGTGGGGCATGTCGCAGGACGACTACGGGCGCGCCTACTTCAACTTCAACTCCGACTTCCTCCGCTCCAGCTTCGTCCCCGAGACGCTCTACAAGCGCAACCCGAACTTCCCCGCCTCCGCGGGCGCGGCGGTGAAGATCATGCAGGACCAGAGCACGTGGCCCTCGCACCAGACGCCCGGCGTGAACCGCGGCTACGAGCCGAAGCAGCTCCGGCCCGACGGCACGCTGGCGACCTGCACCGCGACATGCGGCGCGGGCGTCTATCGCGGCGGCCTTTTCCCGAAGGAATTCGCGGGCAACGTCTTCATCCCCGAGCCCGCGGGCAACCTCGTGAAGCGCGTCATCATTTCCGAGAAGGACGCCGTGCTCACCGCGAAGAACGCCTACGAGGGCACCGAGTTCCTCACCTCGACCGACGAGCGTTTCCGCCCGGTGAATGCCTACACGGGACCGGACGGCGCACTCTACCTCGTGGACATGTATCGCGGCGTCATCCAGCACAAGAGCTTCCTCACGCACTACCTCATCGCGAACATCAAGGACCGCAAGCTCGAGGAGCCGATCAACCGCGGCCGCATCTGGCGCATCGTCCCCGACGGTGCAAAACCGCAGACGGTGAAGCTCCCGGCGGATGCTGGAAAAATCGTCCCCTTCCTCGGGCACGCGAACGGCGTCATCCGCGACACCGCGCAGCGGCTGCTCGTGGAGAAAAAGGACGCCGCCGTCGCGCCCGCAGTCGCGAAGCTCGTGAACGAAAGCAAGAGCACGCTCGCGAAAATCCACGCGCTGTGGACGCTCGAAGGCATGGCCGCAGTCACGCCCGATGTGGTCACCGCGGCACTCAAGGACAAGAACGCGAAGGTGCGCACCAACGCCGTGCGCGTCGCCGACCGCACCCTCGCCCCGGATCTCGCGAAGCTCGTCACCGATCCCTCCATTGAGGTGCAGATCGCCCTCGGCTTTGCACTCAGCGCCTATCCCGAAACACAGGACGCCACGCTCGCGCTCGCCCGCCGCTCCGGCGCGAATGCGCTCGTCCGCGAAGCCATCGTCTCCGGCCTGCGCGGCCGCGAGCTGGAGGTGCTGGAGGCGCTCACCGCAGCCTCCGACAAGCCCGCGCCCGACGCCATGCTCGGCGCGCTCGCACAGGCGACCATGAACGAACGCCGCTCAGCCCGCGTGAAGAAGCTCCTCGCGCTCATCGCCGCGCAGCCCGCGAACAGCCCCGCGCAGCTCGCAATGCTCGACGGTGCCTCCGGCAAAAACGCGGCGAAGGGCGCTCCGAAATTCAAGCTGCTCTACCTCGAAAGCGAGGCTTCCGAACTCGCCGCGCTCGCGAAGACCGCCAACGCAAAAGCCAAGCCGCTCGTCGCCGCCGTGGATGCGCGCGTCGCATGGCCGAACAAACCCGGCGTCCCACCGCCGCCCGTCATCCCGCCGCTCACCGCCGAGCAGCAGAAGCTCTTCGACGGCGGCCGCACCGTTTACACCACGCTCTGCGCCGCGTGCCACCAGCCCACCGGCACCGGCATGGAGGGCCTCGCGCCCGCGCTCGTGGACAGCGACTGGGTGCTCGGCAAGGCAGACATCCTCCCGCGCATCATCATCCACGGCCTCAGCGGCCCGATCAAAGTGAACGGCCAGTCGTGGAGCCTTGAGATGCCGCCTCTCGGCGCCGCGCTCAGCGACGAGCAAATCGCCGGCGTCCTCACCTACATCCGCCGCGAATGGGAGCACGGCGCCTCGCCAATCAGCGTTGCCGATGTTGCCAAGCTCCGCGAACAGCACAAGACCCGCACCAAGGCGTGGACCGAAGCCGAACTGCGCCCGCCGACGAAGAAGCCCGCATCCGACAAGACAGGCTCAGCGCCGGAAAAGGCGAAGGCCGCGAAGCAGTGACGCGCGTCAGCGCCGGGCTCCGGCGCTCCAGCGGCAGAAGCTCCCGCTCGGCACCGGCAAGACATCCGCATCGCCGCGCAGCAGCATTTCCCCGTGCTCGAGCGATCCATTTTTTCCGAACGCCTGCAGCAGCAGGTGGTGCAGCGAGATCGGCGTCAGCTCCGGCGTGTGGCAGGAAATGAGCACGCCGAGCGGCTCGTCTGACAGCAAGACTGCGAGCTGCGCAAGGAGGCCGGGCAGATCGTTTTCGATTTTGAAAACCTCGCCCTTCGCGCCGCGCCCGTAGCTTGGCGGGTCGAGGATCAGCAGGTCGTAGCGCTGCCCGCGGCGCTGCTCGCGGCCGAGGAATTTCAGTACGTCGTCCACGATCCAGCGGACTGGCTTTTCCTGCAGCGAGTTCAGCGCGGCATTCTTCCGCGCCCACTCCACCATGCCCTTCGATGCATCCACATGGCACACCTCCGCGCCCGCGCGCGCCGCCGCGAGCGTGCTGCCGCCCGAGTAGGCGAAAAGGTTCATCACGCGCGGCGCGCGTCCATGCCGCGCGTGAAATTCTGCGCAGTCCGCGCCGATGCGCTGCCACTGGTCGCGCTGCTCCGGGAAAATCCCGAGGTGCCCGAAGTCCGTCGAGCTGAGCTGGAAGCGGATGCCGCCCACCGCGATCACCCATGTCGCGGGCAGCCGCTCGCGCCCCTGCCAACGGTTGCCACCCTCGCGGGAAAAAGTCGCCGTCGCCTCGCGCCACGCCGCAGGCCGTGATGGCCTCCACACCGCCTGCGCGCACGGACGCGCGAGCACGATGTCGCCGAAGCGTTCGAGCTTTTGAAACCCGCCGCTGTCGAGCAGTTCGTAGTCGGAGCCGTGCTGTGCGATGCGCATTTCATGGCAGCGAGCGGCGCAAGCGGCAAGCGCGGCGGACCCGCCAGGGCAGTGCCCGCGAATTGCGACAGCAGCCCATTTTTGTCTCCGAACCGGCACCAGAACGTCGAATGACACGCGCCGCATTCCCCCGTAAAAAATCCGGTCGTGACATACAACCTCACGGAGATGCAGAAAAACCTCGCCCGGTGGCTTGTGGCGGAGCGGCAGGCCGGGCGGCTGGAGGAATTTTTCTCCGTCACCACCGATCCATTCGGGCGCGCGGCGATCCGTGACAACGTGCGGTTCCCCTTCACGGAGGAGGAGGCGCGCGTGCTCGGCAGGGACTGCCCCGGCTCCGCTCCGGCGTGAACGTCACCAACACCGGCTCCGTCACCGGGCGACACGGCATCACCGGCGGCGACACGGCCCTCACACGATGAACGTGAACCCCGGCACCGGGAACACCTTCTCCTACTCCGGTGCGATCACGAATTTCACCAGCACCAGCGTGCAGAGCGGGAGCTTCAACCTTTCCGGCTCGACGACGAGCACGAACTTGAGCATCAGCGGCGGCGGCACGTTCAACTACACCGGCGCGGGCACGCTCGGCAGCAACATCACGCTGAACGGCGGTGTGTTGAAGAGCAACGGCGGCAACCTCACCGGCACGCTCACGATCAACTCCGGCACCCTCGGCGGCACGAACCTCGCGGGCGTGGCACTGGGCATCGGCGCAGGCGTGACGCTCTCGCCCGGCAACAGCCCAGGCACGCTCGCCAGCGGCAGCCAGACATGGGCCGGCGGCGGCAGCTACCTGTGGGAAATCAACCGCCTCGCCGTGGACGGCGGCACGCAGGGCGCGGACCCCGGCTGGGACTTCGCGAGCATCGCCGGCACGCTCGGCATCACGGCGAACTCCGGGAACAAGTTCACCATCGCCCTCGATTCGCTCGGCCTGCTCACGTCTTGGGACTACACCCAGCACTACCTCTTCATCATCGCGACGGCCTCCGGCGGCATCACGGGCTTCGATCCCTACGGGTTCCTCGTGGACACGGGCGCGTTCGATGATCTCCACTCGCTCGGCGGCGGCTCGTGGGCGGTGATTCAGGACGGCAACAGCATCGAGCTGGAATTCACGCCGGTGCCTGAGCCCGCGACCGTCGGCGTCGGGCTTGCGCTCATGGCGGTGGCGAGCATCCGCCGGCGCCGCAGCCGGGCCTGATGGGGGACACCGGACCTCGCGCCCTCACCGCGGAAGATCCAGCTTTTGCGCCCCACACGCGGGTCGCTACAGTCGCGGGCATGAAATCCAGACTGCGGCCCGCCTCCCCTGCCCTGTGGATCACCTTTGCCCTGCTGCTGCCCGCGGTGGCACACGCCCACACGGAAGGCGGCGTGGCTGGAGGGTTCGCGAGCGGGTTCGCGCATCCGCTCACCGGGCTGGATCACATTGTCGCGATGGTGGCGGTGGGCCTGTGGGGCGCGTATCTCGGCGTGCCGGCGATGTGGCTGCTGCCCGTTGTCTTTCCCGTCGTGATGGCGCTGGGCGGCGCGCTCGGAGTGCTCGGTGTGCCGCTGCCCGCCGTGGAAAAGGCGATCGCGCTCTCCGGTGTGCTGCTCGGGCTGGCGGTGGCATTTGCCGCAAAGCCGCCGCTGTGGCTCTCGGCGGCAATCGTGGGTTTTTTCGCAATTTTCCACGGGCACGCGCACGGCACCGAGCTGCCGGAGTCCGCAAACGCCACCATGTATGCGGTCGGCTTCGTCGTCGCGACGGGCCTTCTCCACCTCGGCGGAATCGCGCTCGGCCTCCTCGTGCGCTGGCCCTGGGGCCGCGTCGTCGTGCGCGCGGGCGGCGCCGCGATCGCGCTGATCGGCTTCGGGTTTCTGCTCGGGATGTTCAAGGCGTGACGCGGCGCGTTCCGATGGCGCGCGTGCTGGCGCCGCTGCTACTCCTCGCAGGCGCCGCGCAGGCGCACGCGCACACCGCCGCGGGCATGAACCGCTTCACCGGCGGCGCGCTGCACCCACTCACGATGCCGCTGCATGTGCTCGTGATGCTCGGCCTCGGCCTCCTGCTCGGGCAGCACGCGCCGCTCAGGCTCGCGCGGCCGCTGGGCGTGTTCGCATCCGCCGCGGCGGCAGCGCTCGCTCTCACCGCGACCGGCTGGCTCACCGCCATGCATCCCGCGGCACTCGCGGGGATCGCGTTTGCCTGCGGGGCGATTGCAGCTTTCGGCAGACGGATTCCCGCAGCGGCGGCCTTCGCGCTGATCACCGCGGGTGCGTTTGCGGTGGGGCTGGATTCCGCGGTTGAAGGTGGAAGTCCCGGCGAAGTCACCGCGACATTGGCGGGGACTTGGTGCGCGCTGGTGCTGCTGCTTGTGAATGTGGCGTTTTACGTCTCGCTCGCCGCGGCGGCGGAGAGGAAGTGGCTCCACGTCGCGCTCCGCGTCGCTGGCTCGTGGATCACAGCCATCGCGCTGCTGCTCCTCGCATTTGCCCTACGGAAGTAGCGGCGCTACGGCAGTGCAACGTCGGCGATGGGCTTGTTGTCGAGGAAGACGCGCAGGCGCCCCTTCTTCCACCCGACGGTGACGATGTGGCGGCGCGTGAGGCTCGGATGGAATGCGACACGGAAGAGCTGCGCCTCACGCGGCGTTCCCATCGCGATCGTCGCCGCAAGCGTCGGCCCGTCGGAGCAAATGACGCACGTCTCCTCACCGATGAGGAACTTCGCCCACCGGCAGCGCTTGCCGGGCTCGAAGGCGTCCCCGTTTGTCTCGGGGTCGATCCAGAAGTTGAAGGTGCCCGACTTCATGATCGCGGCGTCGCCTCATTCCTTCGCGGTCTCGCGGAAAAGCTCGCGCAGCCGTGCGCGCGCCTCCTTCAGCGCCCGGCGCCCATTTGCAGTGATGCGGTAAAATGTGCGCCGTGCACCGCCCTTCTCGGCTTTTCCGGTGAGCCATCCGTCGCGCTCCATCGCGCGCAGCAGCGGATAGAGAGTGCCGGGACTGATGCGGTAGCCGTGGTGCCGCAGCTCCTCGATCATCCAGTTCCCATACACGCCGCCTTCCGCGGCATGGTGGAGGATGTGCATGCGGACGAACCCGGAGAGGATTCGCCGCAGAGGCTTGTCGAGGGCGTCCATTTCAGCGGTCTCTTAACACGCACCGGGCTGCATGGCGAGAGTGGGAAAATTGCGCGACTCCCGTGCCTGCGGCTTGACTCGGGGGGCGGGGTGCCATACCCGCTCCGGCAGCCACTCGTTTGGAGCGATGGCGGGATCGCGAGATCCCGTAGCTCCCGGCGTGCGGCTTTTTTTTGCGGTCGCGCGCGATTGAAACCAACAACGCATTCCGTGAAGAAATCGCTTCATTCCCCGCTCCGCAGCATCGTCGCCGCGGGCCTCGCCTCCACAATCCCCGCTCTGCTTGCGGAACCAAAGCCACTGGAGAACTCCATCCTCGACGAGACCGTGATCACCGGGAAGCGGGCGGACCGCACGGGGGCGGTGATCTCGGCGTCGGAGAACACGGCGAGCGGGGACGAGCTGCGGGCGCGTCCCATTCTGCGCCGCGGGGAGGTGCTGGAGACGATCCCCGGCATGGTCGTCACGCAGCACGCGGGCGGCGGCAAGGCGAACCAGTATTTCCTGCGGGGGTTCAACCTCGACCACGGGACGGATTTCGCGACGTCGCTGGACGGGATGCCGCTGAACATGCGCACGCACGCGCACGGGCAGGGCTACACGGACCTGAACATCGTGATCCCGGAGCTGATCGACAGCATCGCCTACCACAAGGGCACCTACGCCGCGCGCAATGGCGACCTTTCCAGCGCGGGCAGCGCGGACTTCCATCTCTACGACGTGCTGCCGAACGGCTTCGCGACGATCGAGCTGGGCGAATACAACTACTGGCGCTCGGCGCTGGGGCACACGTTCAAGTTTGGGGACGACCCGAAGGCGGGGCGCCTCACGCTCGCCGGCGAATACAACTACTACAACGGCCCGTGGCAGCTCACGGAGCAATACCAGCGCTGGAACGGATTCGCGCGCTACTCGCAGGGCGATGCGGACGAGGGCTTCGCGCTCACCTTCATGGCGTATCACGGCAAGTGGCGCAGCACGGACCAGATCCCGCAGCGCGCGGTGGACTCCGGGACGCTGGACCGCTTCGGCTATGTGGACCCGACGAATGGCGGGACGAGCAGCCGCTACAGCCTGCAGTTCCAGTGGCAGATGGACGACGGGCAGGCGCGGACGAAGCTGAACTTCTACGGCATCCGCTACTCGCTGGATCTGTTCTCGAACTTCACCTACGCGCTCGACGACGCGGTGAATGGGGACCAGTTCGAGCAGACGGAGAAGCGCTGGATCATCGGCGGCGACGTGTCGCGGACGTGGGAGAACCTGAGCCTCTTCAACCACGAGTCGTCGTTCACGCTCGGCCTTCAGACACGCAACGACTTCATCGACGGCCTCGGCCTTTACAAGACGGTGCAGCGGCAGCGCACCAGCACGGTGCGGGTGGACGACGTGGTGGAGAACAGCGCGGGAGTCTTTGCGGAGGGCACGGTGAAGTGGATGCCGTGGCTGCGGACGACGGCGGGACTGCGGGGCGACCTGTTCCGCTACGAGGTGTCGTCGGACAACGCGGCGAACAGCGGGGACCGGCTCGCGGCGATCATCAGCCCGAAATTCTCCGTGGTGCTCGGGCCATGGAACAAGACGGAGCTGTTCCTGAATTTCGGCACCGGCTTTCACAGCAACGACGCGCGCGGGGTGAACACGACGGTCGATCCGTCCACGGGTGCGAGCGTGAGCCGCGTGGACCCGCTCGTGCGGACCATCGGGGCGGAGGTCGGGATCCGCACGCAGATCATCCCGAATGTCACCGCCGCGCTCGCGGCGTGGTGGCTCGACAGCGACAGCGAGCTGACCTACGTGGGCGACGCGGGGACGAACGAGGCCGGGCCGGCATCGCGGCGCTATGGCGTGGAGGCGGCGGTATATTGGGCGCCGCGCGACTGGCTGACGATCGACGCGGAGTTTGCCGCGACGCACGCGCGCTACCGCAACAGCCCCAGCGCGGACCGCATCCCGGACAGCGTGCCGTGGATGTTCAGCGGCGGTTTCACGCTCGGCGCGCAGGGGCGGCAGCCGGGATGGTTCGGCGGGATGCGCGTGCGCGCCTTCGGCCCGCGCGTGCTCACGGAGGACAACTCGCAGAAGGGAAAGACGACCTGCACGGTGAACGCGAACGTCGGCTACCGGACGCCGAAGTGGGAGTTCGCGCTGGAATGCCTGAATCTCTTCAACCGCAACGACAGCGACATCGAGTATTACTACACGAGCCTGCTCAACAGCGAATCGGCGTTCAGCACCGGCATCGACGACGTCCATTACCACCCCGCCGAACCGCGCATGTTCCGCGGGCGCGTGACTTACCGGTGGTAGGTGCTATGCACGCTGCGGAAGATGATCGCAGCACGCAAACTCCACACGGCGTCCACCGACCGCACCGCGACATGGTTCTTCGCGGTGCTGGCGGCGGCGCTGCACGCGGCGCTGCTCCTCGCTTGGAAGGGCACGCCGGTGGACAGTCCCGCATCGGAAATCGAGGGTGACGGCGTGGAGGTCGCGCTCGTGGAATCGGCGCCCGCAGCCGCCGTCGCCGCGCCCCCCGAGCCTGCGCCCACTCCAGCACCCGCGCCCACTCCCGTGCCGGCGCCGCAGGAGCCCGAGCCCACGCCAACCCCGCCGCCGGTGAAGGAGCCGGAGATGGCGCGACCCGAACCTCCGAAGCCAACCCCGCCGCCACGCACCGCGAAGCGGACACCGGCGCCACGGAGCGCCGCACCCGCCGGGGCCGCGAGCGGAACGGGCTCGCCGACCGGCGCGACGGGAGGCAGCGCGGGGATTGGCAGCGGGAAAAGGGCGAGTTACGTCCTCCGCCCCATCGCGCGGTATCCCGCGGAATCC
Organism: Chthoniobacteraceae bacterium; assembly: GCA_044221185.1. GTDB lineage: Bacteria > Verrucomicrobiota > Verrucomicrobiia > Chthoniobacterales > Chthoniobacteraceae > SXWH01. The sequence continues at coordinate 349,188 of JBGAPP010000001.1, forward strand.
CGCGCCGCGGGCGAGCATGGCACCGTCATTCTCCGCCTCATCGTGGACGGCAGCGGCCGGCCGACTTCAGTGAGCATCGCGAAAAGCAGCGGCCACCCGCGCCTCGACCGCGCGGCGGTGGAAGCGGGATGGCGGTGCCGCGTGCGCGACGCCGCGCCGGGCCAGCGGCTCGACGCGCCGGTGCGCTTCAACCTGAACGACCGTTAGGCCGGAGCGCCCAGGCAACGCGGAGCGCGCGCTGCGTCCCTCCTAAAAGTTGATCGTCGCCTGCACATAGCCGAAGTCCGCATCGCTGTGCGCGCCCGTATCGCGGAGGTAGCTGCCGGCGAAAAAGTGGTTGTAGCCGGCGAGGATGCTTAGGTGGCTGTTCACCTTCCAGTTCACGGTGAGATCAATCTCCTGCCCCGCAAAGCTGCTCGCGCCGATGGTGCGCACGTCCTTGCCGGGCGTGGTGACTTTCTTCGTGGTGGTGACGCCCTTGCTCGTGGTCGTGGTGGTGCTCGTCGTCGATGGCGTCAGCGCACGGAGGATGCTGTTGCCGCTGTTTCCCGAATACCAATAGTCGGTCGTCTCAGCGAGCCAGAACGCGTGGTAGTCGAGCGAGACTTCCACGTTCTTCAGCGGCTTCGCGCTGAGGCTGACGCGGAGATCGTGCAGATTGCGCCAGTCGAACGTGTCGAGCAGACCATAGTGCGCGTGGTTCGACGGGAAGAGGTTTTGGAAAGATTGGCTGCGCCCGTCATTCGGATCCTTGTCGCCGCTCGCGTAGTCGTATTCGAGGCCGAGACGCGGTTTCCAAGCGAGCTTCTCCCACGTGTAGCCACCAGTGACCGCGAGCGCGAATGCCTCGTGATCGAGGCGCTTGCCGGACTTCGCGCCGTTCCATACTTCGCCGAACTGGTAAGCGAACTCGGCGCTGTAATCGAAGCCGTTCAGCCGGCCCGGCGTGGATTTCCAACGCGTGCCGATGGTGGCGATGCGCTGGGGCACACCGTTGTAGGTGCCGGTCGGGTCCTTCAGATTCGTCGGGCTGAGGTCCGGCTGGAGGTCGCCCTTGTCGCGGTAGAGGAAATACAGCTCGGTGGTCTGGAGCCCGAGCGCGTCCGTGCCGCCGTAGAGGCCGAAGAAATTGTCGGCGCTGTCGGAGGTGTTCACCTCACCCTTGAGGATCTGCACCGGGCGCACGGCGAAGGCATCGAGCCAGAACTTCCCGGTCTCGAGGTGAAGCTTCGCTCCGTCGAAGGTGCGGCCGAAGTTCGCCCACTTGCTGTCGGCCACGAGCCGGTTGTCGCCGTAGTTGAGCGCCTGCCGGCCGACGGTGAGTGTGAGCGGGAAGCGCGTGGTGTCGCCCAGCTCCACGTAGAGCTGGCGCAGGTCAAAGTAGTCGCCACCCTCGGTGCCATTGATGCCCGGGATTCCGCCGCGCTTGCTGAACCACTCGCGCGTGTCCTGGGTCTGCGCATAGAATTTCAGCCACTTCGCCGGCTGAAACAGAAGGCCGACGCGGAAGCGGTTCAGGAGCCACGAGTCGTCGCGGACGTCGCGCTTCGAGCTGTCGAAGTCCTTGTTGTTCTGGCGCGTCTCGAAGCGCAGGCGCTCCTCGACGTCGAGCGTCAGCATGCCGTTGGCAAACGTGAGCGCGTCGGACTTCGGCGCAGCTTTGGTCTCGGTTTTCTTTTCGGAATTCGCGGCCAGTGCGGGCAGCGAGATTGCGAGCAGCGCGATGCTGCCGCTGAGAATATGGGTCGTGATCATGGTGTTTGGATGCGTTCTTGCTTCCTCACACCTCCGGAAGTCCGGTCGGCTGATGGTCTGTGTTTTCGGAATGATCCCCGGCGTGTGCCGGTGGAAATTTTTTGGGGGTTAGAGCTCACCGCCATAGGCAATGAAGCGGCGGTAATGCGTCAGCAACTCGACGAGCGCGAGGACAAAGGCGCCGCGCTGCAGGTGCATCGGCGCCTCGGACGGGGATTCAAGGATGACCTCAAAAGGCTGCGGCTGGGAATTTGGCGGGGCGCTGAGGATGCCATCGTAGGCAGTGTGGATGATCCCTTCCTCCGCGTGGAACCCGTCGATCTGGTCGCGGCGGTCGAGCGGGATTGCAGCCTCCGCCGCGCCGAGCGCGGGGCGGAGCAGATGCTCGGTGAGCGTGTTGCCGCGCGCAAAGCCGTAAAAGCCCTCGCTGGTGTCGTCGGAGTGCAGCGAGATGTAGCCGTGGTATTGCTCGCGCAGGATTTCCCGTTCCAACAGCGCGACCTCCGGCTCGAGCGAGCCACGCCAGAACTCGCGGTTCAGATCCCGTCCGCTGCGCGAATGGCGCGTGCGGTCCTCGTAGCCGGTGGGATTCACCAGCGGATAGACGTGCAGCTCGTAGCCGCGCCCGCGCACCGCAGACGCGTCGAGCGCACGCACGAAGTCGCACAGCGCGAGCACACCCGCGGGCTCATCGCCGTGGACACCTGCGAAGATGCCGACCTTGAAGTCCGGCGTCTCCCCCGCACGCTTGAAGACAAGGCGAGGCATCCAGTGGCGTTCGCCATCCACTTCCCATGAGCCGACCGACTCTGCGCGCCACGTGTCGGAGGATTCCGCAACGCGGCGGAAAAGCGGGAGCAGCAGCCTGCGCAGCGACTGGCGCGGCTTCGCGGGTGCGGAGGGCGCGGTGGTGTCGGGAAGCGCGTGGTCGAGGAGATCGAGCGCGGTCATCGCGCCTCCTCCCTCCGCGCATCGTGTGAATCATCGCCAACCGCGGGCAGGCGGGTCTTCTCCGTCGCCTCGACCTGTGTCACGCGGCCATCATGGATGGTGAGCTGGACGCTGCCGAAGCGCATTGCGCCGACCTTGCGGCGGATGATTTCGATCCAAGGCTCGGATGGCTGTGGTTTGGCTGCGGTCATGGTGTGATGTGCGGTTACGATTCGCGGAGGCCCCAGCGCCGGTGGAGGAAGCGCTCCCACGGGCTGAAGATGATTTTGTCGGCGAGGAAGCCGATGACGATGATGACGAACATGAGCCCGACGACCTGGTCCATCGCATGCAGCTCGCGGCCGTAATGCAGCAGGTGGCCGATGCCGAAGCCGCTGAGGATGGTCACGTAAATCTCCGCGGCCATGAGCGAGCGCCATGCGAAGGCCCAGCCCTGCTTTGAGCCGCTGACGATGTGTGGCAGCGACGCTGGCGCGAGGACCTTCAGCCAGAGGTGCAGGCCCTTCGAACCCATCGTGCTTGCGGCTTCGCGGTAAATCGGCGGGATTTGGCGGATGCCGTGATCCGTCGCGAGGATGACGGCCCACATGGTGCCCATCACGACGATGAAGAGCATCGCTGTCTCCGTCTGCCCGAACCACAGCAGCGCAAGCGGAACCCAGCACACGCTCGGGAGTGTCTGCAGGCCGAGCGCAATGGTGCCGACGGTGTTGTGAAGGAACTTGAAGCGCGCGGTGAGCATGCCCAGCGGGATGCCCGCGCCAATGCCGATGGCGTAGCCAAGCACGAGGCGCTTCATGGTGACGAGCGTGGCCTCGGAAAGCGAACCGTCCCTCGCCGCTCCGACGAGGTATTGCAGGACTGCGGAGGGCGCAGGCAGGAGAACGGTGGAGACACCGCCGTAGCGCGCAAAGATTTCCCAGGCTCCGAGCAGCGCAGCGAAGAAGGCCGTGGCGGCGAGGAATTGTTTCATGTGTGGTGATGCAGGCCGGCGTTCTCCGCTGGTGGCGGTGGAGCGCCGGAATTGGTTGATTCGTGGAATGGTGCCGATCTGGACGCTCATTGCGGCCTGATTCCGGATGCGGGATTCGCAGGCGTCGAATCCGCAAGGATGCGCTTTAGTTCGTTGGTGATGTCGCGGGAGCGCGCTGCAAGCGCGGTGTCGTTGAATTCCCGCGGCCGCGGCAGCTCGACCGTGAACTGGGCGCGGATGCGTCCCGGCCGGGGCGAGAAGAGGACCACGCGGTCGGCGAGGCACACGGCCTCACGGACGTTGTGCGTGACGAAGAGAATCGTCTTCTTCCGCGCCGCGTGGATTTTCTGCAGGTCGCCGTAAAGCTGCTCGCGCGTCATCGCGTCGAGCGACGCGAACGGCTCATCCATGAGCAGCACGCGAGGGTTCGGCGCGAGCGCGCGGGCGAGGGCGACGCGCTGCTTCATGCCGCCGCTCAGCTCGTGGATGTTCGCGTGCTCGAAGCCGTCGAGGCCGACGAGCTTCAGGTAGTAGCGCGCGACTTCGACGCGGTCCTTGTTGCTCAGGTCGGGCTTGAGCTTGAGGCCGAAGAGCACGTTGCCGAGCACGTCGAGCCACGGGAAGAGCGCGTGCTCCTGGAACATCACCGTGCGATCGCGCCCGGGCTCGATGATCATCTTGCCGTTCACCTCGGCGGTGCCGGTGAAGTTCCGCTCCAGCGCGGCGACGATGCGCAGCAGCGTGCTCTTGCCGCAGCCGCTCGGGCCGACAAAGCACACGAACTCGCCCTCGCCAATTTCGAGGTTGATGTCGTCGAGCGCATGCACGGTGCCGCGCTTCGTCGTGAATTTCTTGCTCACGCCAGCGAGCCGGATCTTTGCCGGCGGCGGGAGTGCGAGTTCGGATGCGAGGCTCATCGGATTGCGGATTGAGGTTTGTCGATCGCGGATCCGGGCAAAAGCACCGGCCGCAGGTGCGTCGTGAAAGTGGTCGTCATTTTGCGAAAAGCTTCCCGAGGTCGGCCTCCTCGGGGAGCAGGCCGACGGACTTCGCGTCGCGCTGGATGCCTGCGAAATCGGCGGGCTGCACGTCCGTGGTGAATGTGAGGCGCGGCCACGCATGGTCGAGCAGCTTGGCGGGGATGTCCTTGGACGTGGCTCTTTTCAGAGCCGCGGAAACCGCCGGCTTTGCCCAGTCGGGCTCGGCGGCGACCTTCTTTGTGAGCTCCTCGTGGGCGGCGATGAATTTCTTCACGAGCTCCGCCTTGCCGGTGAGCGCCTTGTTGCTCGCCGCGATGAGCGTGGTGAGGACTTCCTTCTGCTCGACCAGCAGCTCCGCATCCGCCTCCAACTCCAGGCGCGAAACCCACGGCTCCACGGTCCACACCGCGTCGAGGTCGCCGCGCTTGAAGAGGTCGAGCTGGTCGGGATTTGCTGTCGGCACGACGAACGCATCGCCGCCGCGCTGCGTGATGCCCAGCCCGCCCGCCGCGAGCCATGCGCGCGCGGCCACGTCCTGCGTGCCGCCGAGCTGCGGGGTCGCGATTTTTTTCCCGCGGAAATCAGCCGCGGCCTTCAGCGTCGAACCCTTGTGAACGACGAGCGCCGCGCCGCCGCGGGCCGCGCCGGTGAGCACACGGATGTCCGCGCCCTTCGTGCGCGTGTAGCCGTTGATGACCGGGTTCGGGCCGACGTAGGTGATGTCCACCGAGCCGGTGAGCAGCGCCTCGATCGCGCTCGGGCCGGCGTTGAACGGATACCATTCGATCTTCACTCCCGTGCGAGTCTCGAACCAGCCCTGCGCGGACTTCGTGCTCGTCTCGTGGTAGCCGACGAGCGCCGGGGCGTGCGTGATGTTTGGGAAAAAGCCGACGCGCAGGACGGTCTGCCCGCCTGCGTCGGCGGATTTTTTTTCGCAGCCCGCGAGCAGCGCGGCAGCTGCAAAAGCGGTGGTGAGGATGAAGTGGCGGCGGAAGATGTTCATGGTGTTGTTTGGTGGTTTGGTGCGCCCGCGAATGCCGTGTGGTCTCCTTCGCTTCGGCGCAGCTTTTCAGATGCAGAATTCCGGCTCCATCGGTGGTGGTGGCGTTTTCGCGGCGACTTTTGCGCGCGTGGAAAGATCGAGGTGGCGCACAAGCTCGACGACCTTTGGCACGAGGCCGTCGCGGCGGAGGTGCTGAAGGGTCACGTCCGCGAGCTGCGCGAGCGTGAAGCGGTCGAGCACGTTCGAGATCGCGTTGCGCACGTCCATCATGATGAGGCGCAGGCCGCAGTGCTCCTCGTCCGGGCACGAGCAGCGCCCGTAGGCGGTGATGCTCGCACAACTGATGGGCGCAAGCGGGCCGTCAATCTGCCGGACGATGTCGCCGATGAGGATATTGGACGCCGGGCGCGCCAGCGAGTAGCCGCCGTATTTGCCACGGGTGCTGGCGAGGAAGCCAGCATGGCGGAGTTCGGCGAGGATTTGCTCCAGAAAAGTCGCGGGCATCTGCTGCGCCTCGGCCAGCGCGGAGAGTGGCACGAGCGTGCGGTCGAGCGCCTGCGCCATCGCGAGGTCTATCAGCGCACGGAGCGCATATTCGCCTTTTTTGGAGAGCTTCATCGAATGTTGACTCGATTACTTGGAATAAGACGAAAAGGGAATCAAGTAGAATCTGCGTGAGTTGTGCGAAAATGATCATTCCGCATCTGTTGGCCGCATTTTCGCGGTTTTGCACGCCGACACCGCGTGGCAGAATGATTCTGCCACACGGTAAAGTCATTCTACCTCACCGCCGAACGATTCTGCCGCACGGTTGGATGGCTTTCCGGTGCGGTCGGAACAATCTCCCACACGGTGGAATGAACCGACTACGCGGTTGAATCATTCTACCTCACGGCAAAATCCTCCAGCCGTGTGGTGGAATCGTCCGACCGCATGGCAGAATTTTCCGGCCGTGCGGCAGAAGCAATCGACCGCGTGGTCGGAAGCTTCTGCCGCCCGGCAGCGAGGCGGCGGCGTCCGTCGGTCTCTGCCACGCGCTCGGAATTCGCGCTGCAGGTCGCGGCGAAGAGTTCCGTCCGCATCCGAAAGCGTGGACGGTGCCGCAAGCCGGATTTTCCCCGCCCGCCTTGAGGTCTCTGAGGACGCACTTCCTCGGAAATGCAAAACCGCCGCCACCGGTTTCCCAGTGGCGGCGGTTGAGAGTTTGCCTTGGCTGTCGGCTTAGGCGAGCAGGTCGGTGACGACCGAGCCGCCGCGCACGATGTCGATCGGGCGGTTGCCGGGGGCCATGAGGCGCTTGTCGGCGTTGATGCCGAGGCAGCGATAGACGGTGCAGGCCATGTTTTCGACCGTGAGACCGTCCTCGGCCGGCTCGCTGCCGGTCGGGTCGCTGGAGCCGTGGACGTAGCCGCGCTTGAAACCGCCGCCGGCGAAGACAACGGAGAAGACTTTCGGCCAGTGGTCGCGGCCGGCGTCGCGGTTGATCTTCGGCGTGCGGCCGAACTCGGAGCTGACCATGACGAGGGTCTTGTCGAGCATTCCGCGGCGGTCGAGGTCGTTGATGAGGGCGGCGTAGGCCTGGTCGAACTTCGGGAGCTGGCGCTGCATGCTGTTGGCGATGCCGGCGTGCATGTCCCAGCCGCCGTAGGTGAGGCTGACGAGGCGGACGCCGCTCTCGACGAGGCGGCGGGCCATGAGCATGCGCTGGCCGGCGTCGTGCATGCCGTATTCCTCGCGGATCTTCTGCGGCTCGGCGGCGAGGTTGAACGCCTCGCGCGCCTGCGGGCTGGAGACGAGCGAGTAGGCAGCCTGGTAAAAGCCGTCCATCGCGGTGATGGCGTCGCTCTTTTCCAGCGTGCGGAAATGCTCGTCCACCGTGCTGAGGATGCTGCGGCGGCGGTCAAAGCGCTCGGGCGTGATGCCGCTGCGCAAGTTCAGGTCACGGACGGTGAAGCCGGGGTTCGCCGGATCGCTGCCGAGGCTGAACGGCCCGTAGGCACTGCTCATGTAGCCGGTGCCGGCAAATTCGTTTGGCTGGCTGGGCACGCAGACGTAGGGCGGCAGGCTGTTCCGCGAGCCGAGCTCGTGGCTGACGACAGAGCCGAACGAGGGATACTGAATCGCCGGCGACGGACGGTAGCCGGTGAACATGTTGTGCGTGCCACGCTCGTGGGCAGCCTCGCCGTGGGTCATCGAGCGGCAGATGGTGAGCTTGTCGGCGATCTTCGCGGTCTTTTCGAGATATTGCGAGAGCTTCACGCCGGGCATCGGCGTGTCCACCGTGCTGAGTGGTCCGCGGTATTCGATCGGCGCGAGGTGCTTCGGATCCCACGTCTCCTGATGGGCGCAGCCACCGGGCAGGTAGATGTGGATGAGGGACTCGGCGGTCGCCTCATACGTGTCGGTCTCCGCGGCGCGGAGCTTGAAAAGATCGCCCATGGTGAGGCCGATGCCACCGGCGAGGCCGGCGAAGAGGAATTCACGGCGGCTCACCTTGCGGAAATGCGCGGGGTCGTCGTGCCAAGTGATCGTTTTGTTGTCGCTCATGGAGTGTGGTGGTTCGTTGTTCTGTGTTGTTTAAGCGGGAGGCTGCCGCCTGCTTAGGGCTGATTTCTTCGCGCGACGCTAGCACGTCATCGAGAAATGAAAAGTCCGTTAAGAGGCTGGCTGGAAAACCATGAGCAGGGCGTGTGCTTAGAAAAAAGATCGCGGCCTTTTCAAAGGGGCCGGACGGGCGCCCTTTGTCGGAACACGGGGATCTTCAGGACGTCTGCGCGGCGAGGCGCTGGAAGGCTCCCTCGATGCGCCGGGCGGCCTCCTCGATCTCCTCCGCCGTGGTGCCCTTCCCGAGCGAGAAGCGCACCGTGGCCTGCGCCGTCTCCCGCGGCACTCCCATTGCGAGCAGCACGTGCGACGGCTGGATGCTCCCGACCATGCATGCGGAGCCACTCGACGCGCAGATGCCAGCGAGATCGAAATTGATGAGCAGGCTCTCGCCGTCGAGGCCGGGGAAGCTCACATTGAGCGTGTTCGCCAGCGACAGCGCGGGATCGCTGTTTCGCACTGCGGCGGGAAACGCGGCGCAGACTCCCTGCCAGAGTTTTTCGCGCAAGGGCTTGAGCCGCGCGGCTTCCTCCGCCGCGGAGTTCATCGCGAGTTCCGCAGCGCGCGCCATGCCGACGATCGCGGCGACATTTTCCGTCCCCGGCCTGCGCTCGCCCTCGTGGCTGCCGCCAAATGCGATGCGCTCGATCGAAATGCCGCCGCGCAGGCGGAGCAGGCCCGCGCCTTTCGGCCCGTAGAATTTGTGCGCCGCGAGCGATAGTGCGTCGGCCTCGCTGGCCAGCGGTTCCTTGCCGAAGCTCTGGATCGCATCCGTGTGAAAAAGCACACCCCGCTCGCGGCAGATCGCGGCGATCTCGCCCACGGGCTGACGCACGCCCGTTTCGTTGTTCGCAGTCATCACGGAAACGAGCGTCGTTTCGCCGGTGATCGCGCGCTTCACCTCCGCGGGGTCGAGCACGCCGCGCGAATCCACGCCAAGCACCGTGAGCCGGAAGCCCTCGCGCTTTTCCAGATGCTCCAGCGGCTGAAGCACCGCGTGGTGCTCGGTCGCGCATGTGATGAGGTGCCTGCCCTTCGCCATGTGCGCGCGGGCGAGGCCGAGCAGCGCGAGGTTGTTCGACTCTGTGCCGCCGCCGGTGAAGATGATCTCGTGCGGCCTGCATGCGAGGAGCGCCGCGAGCCGGTCGCGCGAATCGTCAATTGCCGCACGCGCCTCGCGCCCCGCCGCGTGGATTGACGACGCGTTGCCGTGGAATTTCTCCAAGTAGGGCCGCATCGCCTCCAGCGCTTCGGGCGCGAGTGGAGTGGTGGCGTTGTGGTCGAGGTAAATCACCTGCGCAGCATCGATCTTCCACGCCACGATGGCGAACCGTTTCCGAATGCCCTCCCCGGAAATAGTGCAGGCCGCCCGCCAACGACAACGGACGGCCTGCTATTCTCAGCGTCCGGGGGAACGCTAGAACTTGATCACCGAGGACACAGTCCAGCGGGTGCCATAGACATCCACGTTGTTGGTGAGCGGGAATTCAAACGCTGCGCGCAGCGCCACCCGGTTCACCGGGCGGAATTCCGCGCCGACTGCGGCGGAGATGGTGGGGTTGCCGTTGTTGGCGATGTTCGCCACGTCCGCGCCGCTGAAGGGCACGCCGTTGCCGCGGGTGGTGTGGTAGCCGTTCACCTCGACCAGCGGGCTGAACCACTTGTTCACCTGGTAGTCCGCATGGAAGTGCCAGCTCAGCCAGTCGGCGTTGCCGAGCGCGCTGGCGCCGTTGCCCATGGACCAGTTGTAGTTGAAAGTCGCGCCGAGGTGCAGCTTGCCGAAGCCCTTGTTCACCGAGAGCCATGCACGCAGCTCGTCGTCGCGCTGGAGCACGCTCTTTGAGCCGGACGCGAACTCGTAGCCGAGCCCGAGCGCGCTTTGGAACTGCGCGGCGTCATTGCGGTAGAAAGCCCACTTCAGGCCGGCGGCGATGTCATTCCATCCGCTCGCATTCACTGCGCGGCTGGAGATGTCCACAAAGCCGTCCTTGTAGGCGACGAGCTGCAGGCTGTCGGTCAGCTTCACGCGCACCTGCGCGGCGCCGACGATCGCACGGCCGCCGCCGAGGTAGTTCGTCGGCAGGCTGTGATAGACGAAGACCGGACGGATGTCGGTCGTGACAAACGAATCCTCGTGGAAATACGGCGAAGTGACGGGATGAACAACGATGTCCTCTTCGGCGGGCGCCTTGATTTCCTTGCTCGCGCGCACCTTTGTGCCCGCGGAAGCGAGCACCGTGGTGGCGAGCAGCGAGGCGGCGCACAGTAGGACGGAGTTAGGGTGTGCTTTCATGACGCCCAATGAATGGAGTCCCCCGCGGAATCACGCTCCACGGCATTTGGCGGCTTCCATCCGCATGTTGTGCAGTCCCGCGGGCGCAAGAATCCGAATGACTCGCGCGGGAATGATGGCATCCTCCGCGCCGCCATGACCCCGAAGCTTTCCCCGCTCGTCCTCGCAGCGCTCTCCGCACTGGCGTTCATGCCGTCGCTCGGAGGCTGCATGTCAAAGGAGGAGCGCCTCGCGCGCCGGAAATGGGAGACGCAGGATGAGCGCACCACGCGCGAAGTCTTCCAGTCGAACTGGCTCTTCCCGTCCGTCTCCGAGGACGAAAAGGAGTTCTTCTACCGCTCCTGGTGGAAGAAGGACTGAGCGCGGCGGCTCAAATCACCCAGTCATCCGCGACGCGCCGGTCCTTTTCCAAAACGCGCACCCCCTGCCCTTCCGCGAGCACCAGCGAGCGCGGCGGCACGCTGTGCGTGAGGAACACGCTCGCGCCGATCGTCGAGCCCGTGCCGATCACCGTGTCGCCGCCCATGATCGTCGTGTTGGCGTAAATCGTCACATTGTCCTCGATGCTCGGGTGCCGCTTCTGCCCGCGCAGCGCCTGGCCGCCCGCCAGCGAGCGCGCGATGAGCGACACGCCCTGGTAGAGCTTCACGTGCGAACCGAGCACGCTCGTCTCGCCGATGACGACACCGGTGCCGTGGTCGATGAAAAAATGGGAGCCGATGTGCGCGCCCGGATGGATGTCGATGCCCGTGCGGCTGTGCGCCCATTCCGTCATCATGCGCGGGATGATCGGCACGCTGAGCGCGTAGAGCACGTGCGCGCAGCGCTGGATCGCGATCGCCTCGATGAAGGGATAGGAGAGGATCACCTCGTCCGAAGCGCCCGCAGCGGGGTCGCCCTTAAAGGCCGCGTCCACATCCGTCTTCAGCACCTCGCGCACTTTCGGGATGCCCTCGAGGAACATGCGCACGAGCGCGAGCGCGCGCTCGTTCGGGCAGTTCGGGTCGCCGAGCCGCTCGCTCTTGCACACCTCCTCCGCCAGCCGCTCCGCGATCGTGAACACGCGGTGCGACGTGACGCGCGGCAGGTGGTGCGAATGGATCGGCTCCGCATCGTGGAAACCCGGAAAGAGAAGCTGCAGCAGATCCTCGCAGATCGCGGCGACCGCGCGCTTCGAGGGAAGGTTCGCCCCGTCCACATGGTTGATGCCTCCGCCGGTCTCGTAGGACCGGAGGATTGCGTCGGTCACTTTGCCGAGATCGTTCTCCATCGCGGGCGACTATGCGTGTTCCCGCGGAAAAGGAAACAACGCGGTGAGCCTGTCGCGCAGCGGCGTTGGTGCATCGCAGGTAGGCGAATGTGCCGATGAACGATGGCGCTTCGGAGATTGATACCGTATTCCCAACACCGCCCTCGTCATGAAACTCCGCTCCCTCTCGCTGCTCGCCCTCCTCGCCCTTGCCGCTGCCGCAGTCGCCGCCGATGCGTCGCCGGGCAAGCGCCCGAACATCGTCGTCTTCCTCGTGGATGACGTGGGCTTCTCGGACATCGGCTGCTACGGGAGCGAAATCTCGACGCCGAACCTCGACCGGCTCGCGGGCGAGGGCGTGCGCTTCACGCAGTTCTACAACACGGCGCGGTGCAGCACCACGCGCGCGTCGCTCATCACGGGGCTGTATCCGCATCAGGCGGGGATGGGCTGGCTGGATGGGAAAGTGGAGCCGCAGTCGAAGGGCTTTCACGGCAAACTGCTGCCGCGCTGCGTGACGATCGCCGAGGTGCTGCGCAACGCGGGCTATTTCACGGCGATGACAGGCAAGTGGCACATGGGCCAGCAGAATGGCACGCCGCCGTGGGAGCGCGGCTTCATGCGCTCGCTGAACTCGCGATTCGGCGAGGTGTATTTCCCGCACGAGGACGACAAGCCGGGCACGAAGATGCTCTACCTGAATGGCCGCGAGATTCCGAAGGACTCGCCGGAAATCGCCATCGGCGGAAACCGCGACTGGTATTCCACCGACCTCTTCACCGACTGGGGGCTGAAGTTCATCGACGAAGCGCGCGCGGAGAAGAAGCCTTTCTTCCTCTACCTCGCGCAGGGCGCCGCGCACTTCCCGCTGCGCGCGCCGGCGGACGTGATTGCGAAGTATCGCGGAAAATACATGGCCGGCTGGGACAAGCTCCGCGAGCAGCGCTACGAAAAGCAGAAGCAGCTCGGCATCATCGACCCCAAGTGGCCGCTCGCACCGCGACCGGCGGATTCACCCGCATGGGATACGCGCGAGCCGGACCGCAAGGATCGCTTCGACCAGATGATGGCCGTGTATGCCGCGATGATCGACCGCATCGACGCCTCGATGGGCAAACTCGTCGCGGGCCTGAAGGAGCGCGGCGAACTCGACAACACGCTCATCCTTTTCCTCTGCGACAACGGCGGCAACGCCGAGGGCGGACCTGCGGGCGTGACGAATGGCCCCGGCCCCATCGGCGCGCCAAATTCGTATGTGCTCCTCGGCATGAACTGGGCGACGCTCTGCAACACGCCCTTCTCGCGCTACAAGCACTTCACGCACGAGGGCGGCATCAGCACGCCTCTCATCGCGCATTGGCCCGCCGGCATCGCCGCGTCGCGCAAAGGCTCTCTCGAAAAGCAACCCGGGCATCTTGTGGACATCATGGCGACGTGCGTGGACCTCGCGGGCGCGAAGTATCCCGCGGAGTTCAAGGGCAACAAGATCGAGCCGCTGCAAGGCGTGAGCCTGCGCCCCGGCTTCGACGGCAAGCCGCTCGCCCGCACCGAGCCGATTTTCTGGGAGCACGAGGGCAACAAGGCCGTGCGGGACGGAAAATGGAAGCTCGTGCAGCGCCACAAGACCGCATGGCAGCTCTTCGACATGGAGGCCGACCGCACCGAGCAGCACGACCTCAGCAAGCAGCACCCCGAAATCGCCTCGCGTCTCGAAGCAACGTGGACCGGCTGGGCGCAGCGTGCCTACGTGGACGAATGGAACGGCCCCGACCACACCGACTGGGGCGCGGACATCAAGAAGGCCCAGAACTAATCGACCCCATCCGCGCTGCTGCTCTCAGCGGTTCCACCGCACCCGCAGCCAATACTGCGAGTCGCAGTCGATTCCCGGCAACTCCTCGACCTGCAGGCTGCGCTTCGCGCATTGCTCCTTGATCCACTCAAGCGACTGGCAAATCACCCCGGGAGTGTCGGACTCGTGGCTCGTGCCGACCCACACGTCGCCCATGTAGTCCTCCTCGGGTGTCCGCGGCGGGAGATAGGAGGCCAGAAAGATCGCGTCGGGTTTCGCGTCGCGCACAAACGAATCGAGGCTCATCTCGATCTGCCGCTTGCAGGCATGCGTCCAGATTGATCGGGCGAGGAAAAAGTCAAACCGCTCGCCGAAGACGGACGAGTCAAAGACGGCGTTGAAGTCGAACGCCGGCTGCTTCAGCGTCAGCTCCTCCGGCGTGAAAAGATAGCGCCGTCCCAGCTCCACCCGCCGGCGCGCGGGCTCGATCCCGTGGTAACCGCCCGGTTCGAGGAAATGAACGAGCCAGTAAGCAATGCGCAGGCAGCCACAGCCGAACTCGAGCACCTTCGATTCGGGGTTGAGCCCCTGCCTTAGGAAGGCGACGAACTGCTGGCGACCGGCCGTCTCGAATGTGGGTGTCGGCACACCGAGAAATCCTTCGCGGGCCATCATCTCCGCCGCACGACTTTGAACTTTGGACATCGCTCCGCCGATAGCAGGAACGCCGTCGCATTGGCAACAGCCACTGCTGCCGCCAGACACTGCGGGCGCGAGTTTTTACGCGAGCACGCCCTTCACCACGTCGCCTTTCACATCGGTGAGACGGAAGTCGCGCCCGGCGTAGCGGAAAGTGAGCCGCTCGTGATCGAGGCCGAGCAGGTGCAGCATCGTCGCGTGCAGGTCGTGCAAGTGGACCTTGTCCTGCTCCGCCTTCGCACCTGTCTCGTCGGTGCTGCCATAGCGAATGCCACCGCGCGTGCCGCCGCCGGCGAGCCACATTGAGAAGCCCACGTTGTTGTGATCGCGGCCCTTGTTTTTGTTCAGCAGCGGCGGCCGTCCAAACTCACCGCCCCAGAGCACAAGCGTGTCGTCGAGCATGCCGCGCTGCTTGAGGTCCGCGAGCAGCGCGCCGACAGGCTGGTCTGTTTCGAGCGCGTGCTTCGGATGGTTCGTGATGATGTCCGAGTGGTCGTCCCAGAAAGTGTGATTGACTTGGATGAATCGCACGCCCGCCTCCGCGAAGCGCCGCGCCATGAGGCACGCGCGGCCGAAGTGATCCGTCGGCTTTCCATCGCCGATGCCGTAAAGCTCGAGCGTGCCGGGCGATTCCTTCGCAATGCTCATCACCTCCGGCATCTCGCTCTGCATCTTGAACGCGAGCTCCGCCGACTGCGCGATTCCCTCGATCGCTTCGTTCGTCGGATCGCGGCGCAGGCGCTCGGCATTCAGCTTTTCGAGCAGGTCGAGCTGGTGGCGCTGCGCGCGGGAATCAAGCCGCGGGTTCTGCATGAAGGGCAGCTTGTAGTCCCTCAGCGACTGTGGTGGTGCGCCGTTGCCGCTGCCGCCGTTGCCGATTTGCGTGCCCGCGCACGCGGCAGGCAGGAAGCCGCTGCTGTGCTTCAGTGCGCCACCGCCTGCGAAGTCGGGGCTGATCGTGATGAAGCCCGGCAAGTTCTGATTTTCCGTGCCGAGGCCATAGGTGACCCACGAACCGAAGCTCGGGCGCGCGAAAAGGAAGCTGCCCGTGTTCATCTGCAGGATCGCCTGCGGATGCGCGTTGTGGTCCGTGTGCATGGAGTTGATCACGCACAGGTCGTCTGCGTGCCGCGCGATGTGCGGAAGCAGTTCGGAGACCATCATCCCGCTCCGACCGCGCGGCTTGAACTCCCACGGCGACTGGAAAAGCACCGGGCTGTTGTCCGCAGTGCCGACCTTTGTGTTGTGCTTCTTTGTGAGCTCCGGCTTGAAGTCGAACGTGTCCACCTGCGACGGACCGCCTGCCATGAAGAGGAAGATAACGCGTTTCGCGCGGGGGCGGAAATGCGGCGCACGCGGCGCGAGCGGGTTGTTCGTCGCGGGTGCGGCGTGCAGGCCGTTGAATGCGAGCCAGCCGAAGCCGGCGGCGACATTGCGGAGCATCTCGCGGCGGGAAAAATGTGCGGGGTTCATTCGAGGACTCGGAATTCGCCGGTCATCATGAGCGTCTGGCAGACGCGCGACCACGCGGCGGGATCGTCCGGCGTTGCGGCGAGGGTTTCGTGCAAAAGCTTCGCCTCGCCCGCGGACGGCGTGCGCGTGAAGCAGCTGCGCCACGCTTTCGCGATGCGCTCATCGAGAGTGCCCGGCGCGGCAAGAATCCGCCTCGCGAGTCCCTGCGCCTGCGTGAACACGACCTCGCTGTTCATGAGAAAGAGCGCCTGCGACGGCACGATGGTCGCGCGGCGCTGGCCAACGACAAGGTTAGGGTCCGCGACATCGAAGCACTGCATCGCCGGGTTCCCCTGCGCGCGGATGAGCGGCAGGTAGATGCTCCGGCGCGTAGGCTCATCGGGAAGTTCGCCGTCGAGGAATCCTTTGCGGCCGAGCTCGCGGCCCTGCGGCGTGATCGGCTCCGCCAAAGTCGCGACCTTGCTTCCAATGAGCGGCGAATGATCGAGCGTGCCGCCGAGTTCGAGCAGCGCGTCGCGCAGGGCTTCGGCCTCGAGCGGCTTGCGGTTCATGCGGCAGAAGAATTTGTTCGTCGGATCGGCTCCGCTGCGCGCCACGGACGACTGGCGATACGTGCGGCTCAGCACGAGTTCGCGGATGAGCGCCTTCACATTCCAGCCCTCGCGGACAAAGCGGAACGCGAGGTCGTCCAACAGCGCCGGATGCGTGGGCCGCGCGCCCATTTCACCGAAGTCGTCCGGCGTCTCCACGATGCCGCGCCCGAACAGGTGCTGCCACACGCGGTTCACGATTACGCGGCCGGTGAGCGGATTTTCCGGCGACGCGATCCAGTCGGCGAGTTCGCGGCGCCCGCTCTCGCCCGCCGGGATTGCCTTGAACGCCACCGCGAGCGCGCTGATTCCGCCGCGCGGCACCGCAGCCTGCGGCTTCTTCACGTCGCCCTTGAAATAGAGAGGGCTGTCCTCGGGCTTCGGTTTGTCCTGCACCGCCATGCCGAGCGGCGGGGGCGCGGGCGTCTTGTCCTTCATCTCCTTCAGCCGCGCCTTCCAGTCCTCCACGCTCCTGTCGAGCGACACGAGCGTCGTGAGCTTCTCCGCCACCGCGGGCGGCATCTCCCCGGGTTTCGCCTTCGCCGGCTGGATGCCCGCCTTCACCAGCTCGTCGCGCATCGTGTTCCGCTTCTGCGCGGTTGCGGTGTATTCCTTCGTCATTTCGTCGAGCTGCCGGGCGTGCTCCTTCACCGCTGCGGCGCGCTTCGGCCCGTCGGGCCCGAGCGCCATGCCCGCGGCCTCCTCCTTGCGGTTGTTCGTCTCCACGCCGGTGCAGTGCGCGGTGCTGCGGAAAATCCCCGCGAGCGCGTAGTAGTCGCGCGTCGGGATGGGATCGAACTTGTGGTCGTGGCAGCGCGCGCAGCTCACCGTGAGGCCGAGGAACGCCCGCGTGGTCGCGTCGATCTGGTCGTCCGCGATGTTCAGCTCGTATTGCACAAGGTCCTGCTCGCCGAGCGACTTCACGCCGACGGTGAGGAAGCCCGTGCCAAGCAGGTTTTCATCGCGCTCCGCAGGCGTCGCGGCCGGCATGAGGTCGCCGGCGATCTGCTGGCGGATGAACTTGTCGAATGGCGTGTTCCTGTTGAAGGCCTCGACCACCCAGTTCCGGTAACGCCACGCGAGCACGTAGGCCATGTTGCGCGAGTTGCCGCTCGATTCCGCATAGCGCGCGATGTCCAGCCAGTGCCGGCCCCAGCGCGCGCCGAAATCCGGTGAAGCGAGCAGCCGATCCGCCGCGCGCTCGATCGCAGCCTGCGGACTCGCGATCCATTCCTTTTCAAAAGCAGCGATTTCCCCGAGCGAAGGCGGCAGTCCGATGATGTCGAAGCTCAGCCGCCGCAGCATTGTCGCCGCATCCGCATTCGCACTTGGCGCGAGCCCGTTCTTCTCCAGCTCCGCGAGGATGAAATGATCCGCGCGAACCAGCGGCCAATCCTTCTGCTTCACGGCAGGCAGCGTGGGGTTCGCCACTGGCAGCAGCGACCAGAGCGGCGCATCATCCGCCTGCGATGCGCACGGTCCGACGAATGCAAGCGCCATCGCAGCGGCGAGGTCGATGAGGACTCTGGGAGAGGGACCGTTCATCGCGGGGACAACCGTCGTGTCAGGCGGGGTCTTTGAAAAAACCCCGCTACGCCACCTCGAACTTGTGCACCTCGACGGCGTTCTTCCCCGCCTTCGCGATGGGGCGCGGCTCGGGCTGGGCGAAGCCGTTCACGTCCACGGCGCGTGCGCGGAACTCATACTTGCCTGGCTTCAAGTCGCGCAGCGCGGCGCTCCACGAAATCATGCTGTAACGCAGCGGCCACATGAGCGGCTTGCCGGTCTTCGGATCAAAGCCGAGCACGTCCTTTGATGACACGCCGGGCGGAAAGGCGGATGA
The DNA here is from genome assembly GCA_044221185.1 of Chthoniobacteraceae bacterium. GTDB lineage: Bacteria > Verrucomicrobiota > Verrucomicrobiia > Chthoniobacterales > Chthoniobacteraceae > SXWH01. The sequence goes on from JBGAPP010000001.1 coordinate 367,393, forward strand.
CCAGTCGCTCGGCGGAGCCTCGAGTTCGCAAGGCGTCCACTTGGCGGCGCGATAGGTCTCGTCGTCGAACGCGACCGGTTTCGCGTCCGGCTCCACGCGGTGCAGCCAATATTCCACGCGCTGGAGGCCGGAGAGGCCGGAGAGCACGAGGCCGGTGAAAAAGATCGGCTGCCCCGCGGAGAACCGCTCCGGCGCGTGATCAATGTAGGCCGCGGTTTTCAAATGCGACTCGGGGTCGTTGTTGGCGTTCGCGTAGGTGTCCATCGCCTTCCAGTCGTTCGTCACCGCGATTCGCTGGAGCCACTTGATGGACTTGAAACCGTGCGCCCACGGAATCACGAGCCGCACGGGGCCGCCGCGTTTGAGCGGGATCGCCTCGCCATTCAGCCGCCACGCGACGAACGGCGGCAGTTCGCCCGGCGCGGTCTCCATCACCTGCGTGTAGGTGAGCGAAGATTGGAAGAGCTGCTTCGGGTCGTTGTTGTGAAAGCCCGAGTAGTAGATGCGCCGCACGTTTTTCATCGGCCCGCAGAGCCGCAGCACCTCGCGCAGCGGCACGCCCTCCCACAAGCCCTGCCCGAGCGGCGCGGCGATGTTCAGGCACTGGAACGCCTTCAGAAATTTCACGCTGTGCTTTTTGCCGAGTTCCATGAGCGCCGCCATGTCGAGCGCCGTGCCGTCGGCGAGCGTGAACTGCTTCCCGAGGCTCGCGGGCTCTTTCACCACGTCGCTCGTGAAAGTGTCCGCGACAATCTCCAGCCGCCACGTCTCGGGTGTGAGCCGCGCCTGCACCAGTGCATCGCCCGTGAGCGTGTGCGGCTTCGGATTCCCGCGCGACACGTCCTGAAAATCCTCCGCCTTCGTGAGGAGCGGACGCGGCTTCGGCGCCGCCGCATTTGCGGCAGACGATGCTGGCGCTGCCGCAGCGCCCGCAGTTGCGGTGAGTTCTCCGGCGAGCGCTGTTGCAGCGAGCGCGGAGGTTGCGCGAACAAAGTCGCGGCGCGTGAGTGGTTCGGTTTCGGGTTTCGTGTTCATGGTCGGGAAATCTCAGCGGCGCCGCGCTACTTCGCTGCGTCGGATTTCTGCGGGCCTGCCGGCTGCGGCTGTGCCGCATTCGCCGCAGGCTTCGGCTTTGGCGGCAGCGGCTCCACTGACGCGGGGGTGAACGAAGCGAGATCCGGCTGCGCGGTTTTCACGCCTTCGGTGGGCACGTCGAGCTTCGCCGTCCACACGATGCCGTTGAGGATGAAGCGGCGCAGGTCATCGAGTTTCCAGTTGCGGTAGAAATGCGGCATCACGATCCCGAAGCCGCGCCCACCGTCCGCGCGCTCGACACACCACGCGACACGCTCGCTCTTCGGTGATTCCGGCGGGAGCATCGAAGTCGCGAGCACCGTCACGCCGGGCAGCAGCGCGTTCCCCTCACCGCCGAAGTAGTTGTTGATGTAGGGCTCGTCGTTCAGCGTGAATTCTTTCCAGCCGCGTGACACGGGATGCTGCGGCGCCGCCGGTGTGATCGTCGCGGCGGGATAAATCTTCGCGACGGACTGGTGGTGCTTGCAGCGCGTTGCGAAATACCCGCCGAGCCAGCCGAGCAGCGGATGCGCGCCGTCTTCGCCCACATCCTCCGCGCGCAGTCCTGTCGCGTAGTGAACGCACACGATTCCACACCCGCGCCTCATCATCGCGCCGAGTGACGCGAGATTCGCCTGAGCGTCCGGCATCCGCATGAGCGGGAAATTGTCGCCGGCAAAAACAACCGTGCTCACCGCATCGAGCACTGCCTGATCCTTCGGCCACTCTGTGACCACGTCCGCCTTCACGCCCGGCGAATTCTCCATGTGCTCGAGACAGTGCTTCATCAGCCTCCCACCCGCCGCGACTTCGTGCGATCCCGGCGGATGATTGCTCGGCCCAACGACAATCAGCACGCGCTTCTCGGCGGACCAAGCCGACGAGGACGAAAATACAGCAGCCAGCAGCGCGAGTGTGGCGAGGATGGGGTGGAATCGCATGGGGGCAGGAGACACCAAGCAAAACCCGGCAACCAGCCTCGGAGTGGGAAAAATCGCTTCGCCGGTAAAATTACCGCGTTCCTTGCTTCCCGCGAATCATCGGCGCAAGCCACTTCGCCGTCGCCGCAGCGATGACGTTGTAGCCGGCGAGGTTCGGGTGGCGGTCGCTGAACCAGCCGGGCAGGTGGCCGAAGATGGCGTCGAGGCGGTTGTCCATCACGACGATGGTCGGGTCTTTTCCTGTCGGGTCGGAAAGGTAGGGCGTGGCGAGCGGGCGGAGGTTTTCCGGCACCTTCGAGAGCGCGTAGCGGCGGTAGTTGAGCATGTTCGTGCCCTTCGCCTGCTCGGCAGCGTAGAGCGGGTAGATGTCGAAGAGTGGCAGCTTCTCCTCCTCGGCGGCGCGGCGCACGAGGTCGTTGATGCGCTTCGCGGCGGGCGCGTTCGCCTCGAGGTTTTCGGCGAACGGAATCACCGTCGTCGGGATGATCACCGCCTTCGGGTGATCCACGCGCAGCCGGGCGATGAGCTCGTGGAAGTCCTTGACGAAGTTCCTCTCGAAGTCCTCGCGTTTCGACGCGTCGTTGAGGCCGTAGCGGATGAAAATGTAGTCCGCCTGCGGCTTCGCCTTCACCGCCTTCTCGTAGCGCGTGTCGAGCAGCCTCCGGATGAATTCCCCGCTGACGCCCTCGTTGTAAACATCGCACGGCGGCAGCCCGGGCTCGACCGCGAGCAGGCCTCGCAGCGTGTCCTCAACCTGCGGTTCGTCCGGCGCGAATTTTTTTGGGAAGCTCGCTTCGGTGCTGCTGTCGCCGAGGAGCAAAATTTGCGTCCGCTTTTTCCCCGCCGTGGCCGTGCTGAACTCGAACGGCTTGCCGCCGAGGATTTGATCCGACGTGACGGTTGGGCAGATGCGCTTCTCGATGTGCTGGATGAAAAGCTCGGTGCCGCGCACGTGGCTCACGAACGGCCAGCGCTGCGGGTTATACATCGAGTCGGTGAGGTCGCGCATGAGCACGACGTGCTTTCCATTCTTCGCGAGCTGCCGCAGCCCGAACGGCCGGCCCGCGACGCACATGTTCACATGCACACCCATGAGGATCACATTGTCGATGCGGCGCGCGTCGAGGAGGTTCCAAATCTCGCTGCCGGAATCGCTGATCGCGTCCCTCTCCTGATCGATGCGCAGCACATCAATCTCCTTGGTCCACGGTCTGCGTGGATCGACGCCCTTCGCCTCGAGCTCTTTCGCCCATTTCGCGTGCTCTGCGGGTTCCTCGTCATCGGGATCGCTCTGATCGAGCGGATAAACCGCCAGTTCCTCGGCGGGGATTTGTCTGCACCACTCGCCGATCTTGTCCGGCAGCCGCGATGCCGCGGGTGCGGATTTGGCACGCTCACGCGCAGGCGTGCCCTCGTAGGTTTTCATGCAGTTGCTCGGTGCATGGATGATGAACACGCCGGCGGCTCGCGCCTTTTCAAGCACCTCGTTCATGCGCGGCGCCATCTCGCCCTCGCGGAGGAATGCGTTCCGGCAACCATGCAGATCCCACATGTCGCACACGATGATCGCCGTGCGGGACGGCAGCCACTGCTCCTTCACCAAGCTCGGCCTTCCCGTGCTCGACCGCGTCTGCAGCGTCAGCGAGAGCGGCGTCTCGGCGGCGAAAACCACTGTGCAGATGAACAGGAGGAAAGTGAGGGGAAGGTGTTTGATTCGCACTCTGAATGTGACCGCCGTGCACCGGCGAGCTTTGAGATTCCCGCAGCGGAACTTGGAAACTGCAGCGGCATTCCGCGGCGCACCCGTCTGAACAATTGGGACGGCGCGCCTACTTCGTCGCCTCGGCGGGTGTGACGGAGAAGTTGCGGAAGCCGATGCGGCCTGCGGTCATGACAAAATTCACCTCGCCCTTGTCGCGCTCGAATATCGCATCGGTGGCGGCGAAGGCCATGTCATCGAACTGGCCGTCGAACATGATGCCATCGAATTTCAGCGTCAGCTTGTGCCACGCATCGGGCGAGGCTTTGAGCGGCACCTTCTTCAGGATGCGGTTCGTCTCGCCGGTCACATCGCTGATGGTCAGGTGATCCAGCGCAATGTCGGTGCGCAGCAGCATGTCGCCATCCGGAGCGCGAAAGCGAAGCATCAGGGCGCTGTCGGTGGTGAGCTTCATTTCGCAACTCAGCGTGCCGCTGCGGAAGACGGCCGGGCCGCACAGCATCGCGTCTCTGTTCTCCTTGCTGAGCGACGCCCATATCGCGCCATCCTTTGCTTCCCAGCTTCCGCGCTGTGCCTTCCACGGCTTCGCCGGCATGGTGGCGAAGGACTCGCACACCGCGCCTTTTTCTTTCACCGCATCAGGCGACTGCAGCGGCGGAGCGCCCTTGTTCTTCTTGCGTTCAGCTTTTGGCTTTTTCTTCACCGCACCAGCGGGCGGCGTCATGCCGTAGCGCTTCGCACCGGCTTGAATCGGCTCGGGCAGCTCGGCCAGCCATGTGTCGTGGAGCTTCGTGAGTTCGGCGACTTTCTCCGGCATCTTCGCGGCGAGATCGTTCTTCTCCGAGATGTCTTTGGATAGATCGAAAAGCCCCACGCGCGCCTTCTCGCCCACGAGCTTCCAATCGCCCGTGCGCACGGCCCACCAGCCTTCCTCACCGCCAGACGACCAGAACAGATTGCGCGTCGGCGCCTGCAATTCTCCACGCAGAATGGGCAGCAAGTTGATGCCATCGAGCGGCTTCTCGGTGGGTAAAGGCAGGCCAGTCGCCGCGAGCGCGGTCGGCAGAATATCGAGCGAACTCACGACTGCCTGCGACTCACCCGGCTTCAATTTACCCGGCCAGGAAACGAGAAACGGCACGCGAACGCCCCCCTCGTAATCCTGATGCTTGCCGCCGCGCAGCGGCGTGTTGTCCGCGGTCTGCGCGAGCGGCCCTCCGTTGTCGCTGATGAAGAAGAGCAGCGTGTTTTCCCACACGCCCTCGCGCTTCAGCGTCGCGACCACGTTGCCGATCGCGTCGTCCATGCGCTTGCCCATCGCGAGCAGCGTGTTGCGCTCGGCGGTGCCGGTGTTGAACTTCGCGATCTCATCCGCCGGTGCCTGCAACGGCGCATGCACAGCGTTGAACGCGAGATAGACGAGGAATGGCTTTGTTTTGCTGCGCGAGATGAAGGCCGACGCTTCCTCGCCGAGCCGGTCGGTGAGATAGCCCGTCTCCTTCACCGGCGTGGTGCCGCGGTAGATCGGATCGTTCGGGTCATCGAGCTTGAAGTAGTCGTGCGCGCCGCGGCCGAGGAAGCCGAACACCTCATCGAAGCCCCGCAGCGCCGGGATCCACTGGGGCGTCGCACCGAGATGCCACTTGCCGAACTGCGCCGTCGCATAGCCCGCCGGCTTGAAATACTGAGGGAAAATTTTCTGGTTCATCGGCATTCCCGCGCCAAGCGGCCCCGCGGTGTAAAAGCCCATGCGCTGCTGATAGCGACCCGTCATCAGCCCTGCGCGCGTCGGCGCGCACACGTGCCCGCTCACATAGCCCTGCCGGCAGATGACGCTCTCCTTCGCCAGCGAATCGAGATGGGGCGTGGTGACTTCCTTCGGGTGCCGCGGATTGAACAGCACGTCCGCGTAGCCAAGATCGTCAGCGACAATGACCACGATGTTCGGCCGGTCCGCCGCTTCGAGCGGCGAGCCGAAGATCAGACGAAGCGCCAGCAGCGCGGCGAGGAAAGTGACGATGCGTTCCATGGCGTCGCAGTTCTATCGGCTCCCCGCCTCAAACTCAAAAACTACGGCGCCGAGCGGCGGAAGCTTGAGCGGCAGCGTGCCGGCAGAAAAGCGGGCGCGCTCGTCGCCCATGCGATCGATGCGGCGGACTTCGCTGTTTGCCGCGCCGTCGAGCCGGAGCACCGTTTCCTCCGCGCGGCGCGAGTCATTCGCGACGATGAGCCAGCGTTTGCCTCCGGACTTCTTCAGCAACGCGTGGACTGCAGGATTCTGCGGCGCGGGCACCGGCTGCTTCGCGGCGGGCGGCGCGAGGAGCACCGCCTCCAGAGAGCGGAGTTCGGCGAGCACTTCGCGGAGATCCTCGATTTGCTCCGGATGCTCGGGCGTGAACCAGCCTTTCAGCTCGCCGGTCTTCGCGTCCCGCAGGCGCTCGTCCCATGCGAAAAAGCCGAGGCCATTCGCCCCTGCCGCAACGGCCAGCCAGGCCATGCAGCGCAGCTCTCCGCGCGTCGGGATTTTTGCACCGTATTGCGGGAGCACGGTCCACACCGGCTTGCGATCGGCCACGGCGCGGCGCGCGGAAAGGGTGGCGTCCACCACGGCACGCAGGGACACATTCGGCACGGGATAGGGGTCGGTCGCGAGGATGTCTGCCGCGGGCGCGGTGTCCTGCAGCCGCGAATAGTTGTTCTGCACGACGAGCACAGGCAGGTGCGGGTCTAGCATCTTGATGGTGTTGTAGCTCTCGTGCAGCCGCGTGAGGTCGCCCCACGGCTCGTCGTCGCCATACCAGGCGAGCGCGGCGGGATGCTCCTTCGCCGCGGCGACGGTGAACAGCTTCCCAAACGCCGCGTTCGCGCTCACGATCATCGAGAGTCCGCTGCGCTGAGCCGCATCGAGGCACCTCATCAGGTCGCGCGTGTAGCCCTGTGGATCCCCGGTGTGGGCGCGGTTCAGGCAGAAGTCGTTCAGCACCAGATTCACGCCCAGCTCCGCCATGCGCGGGTAGTCCTCCGGCATCGCGTGATACATCAGCAGCGGGAAAAATTTGCGCCCGTCGCGGGAAAACGTGAGGTCGTCGTGAATCTGCGCGCGGCCCGCCGGCTTCGTGTTCGCGAGGCGCAGCGAGCGTGAGAAAAACTGCCGCCCGCCCGCCGCGGCGTTCACGGTGCAGGTGTGCAGCGCGTTCAGCCAAGTCGGTGCGACGAAGACGAGGTCGCGCCTCGCGTGCGAATCGAGCGTGAGCGTCTGCAGCGTGCTGGCCTGGCCGCTCGGCTTTTCCGCGACCACGGCCACATCGATCGGCAGCGGCAGCCGCTGGTCGATGTGATCAAGCGTGATCATCACCTGCCCGCGGTTCGGCAGCGCGTTCAGATACGCTTCCATCGCCGGCGGCACCACGTCCGGCGGGCCGCTCGTGAGCTTGATGCCCGCGACGCGCACTCCTTTGCAACCGCTGAAAAGCACCAGCGGGCTTTTCCCGTCGCCCTGCAACCGCTCCGAGCCGCGGTAGCGGTAACGCCGCCGATCCACGATGCCGTCGATCAGCGTCGTCACCGCGCCCAGAGCCTCATCATAGCTCGCGGTCAGCCGCGTCCAGCGCTCCACGGGGATGTTCATCAGTCCGTTGATCGTTTCTCCGCCGACCGGGTAATATTTGAACTGCTGCGGTGCGGTGGTGAAAATCTCCTCGGTCGGAAAAACCATCCACGCGGCGTTGAGCTTGCCCTTCTGCAAATCGAATGCGAACGAGCCGACCTTCACCGCAAGCATCGCGCCCTTTTCCGGCGGCGGCCCGTCGAAGCGCACCCACGCCTCCAGCGTCATCCCGCCCTCGAAGCGCATCCTGCCATCGTCACGCACCGCGATGCCCGATTCGCCGAGCCTCGCGCACGCCCCGAAACGTTCGTCGCGCTCCACGACCGCGTCCTTCGCGGCAACGGCATAGCGGCCCGTCCGGTCGAGCAGCGCGCCCTTTTCCGCGTCCGCCTCGATGTTGAAAAGCACGCGCGATTCGGCAGCCAAAGACAGGCCAGTGAGTGCGAATATGGCGATGAAAACGGCTGTGGATTTCATGTGGGGCGAATCATTTTACCGGGCTGGTATTCGACTGCGGCCGCGCCGGAGGTTCGGCAAAGCGCCAGCCCTTGTCGGGATGGGCGCGGCTGTTCATCGCGTCCGAGGCGCCGTTCCAGTCGGCGGAGGGAGCGGTGAACCGAACGGCAGCGCCGTCCGGAGACGCATCCACGAGATTGCTGGCATCCACCTCGATTTTTCCCAGCTCGCCTGCCGGCTCGGGTCGCTTCGCTTTGGAGATGAGGCAATCCTTGAACGTGACCACGCCGCGCGCGTCGTCCTCGATCTCCACGACCGCGCCGGGGAGGGAGTGAAACGTGCAGCGGTTGACCGCGACCGCACCGCCGTGGCTCCATAGTCCAGTCGGCGCCCATCCGCTGAAACAGTTTTGGAGCGTGCCGGAGTTCCAGATGCGGAAATTGCGCCCATTGCCGATGGCGACGCATCCCTCGAACCGCACTCCGGGCGACTTCACATCAAAGCCGCCGTCCTGATTCCGCAGCGAGCGGCAGCGGAGGAAGCTAACCTCCGTGGAGCGGTCCTCCGCCACAAAACCGTCGCCGTTCTTGTAGCTGCCCTTTTGCAGCGGCATGAGGTTGTTGCGCGCTAAGCAGTCCTCAAAGGCGATGCGCGTGTTCGGGGTGCCCGCGCCGTTGGCAAAAAAGCCGAAGGGCAGCAGCTCGGTGAGTTTTTCCCACGCCGCATCGCCCTCCGAGCAGTCCGCCGTGCAGCGGAGGAACCGCACGTCGTCGCAGCCCGACTCCACGCGGAAGCCGTGCTTCGTGTAGCGCGTCAGCGTGCAGTCCGCGACGACCAGCTGGTCGCAGTCGCTGAGGTAAAAGCCGTGGCGGATGCGCTCCATGCCGATGTTTTCAAAGCGCAGCCCCATCCGGCCTGCGCCGCCTCTGGCCGGCGGTGCGTTGATTCCGACAACGCAGTTTCGGACGCGGAGATTCCGAACGACGAGGTGCCGGGCAACAGGCGCGATCTCGATCGCCGTGGCTCCGCGGTCCGGTCTCCTCTCGCTCCAAGTGGATTCGAGAAGCGGAAGTCCGGCACCGCGATCCACTCCTTCGACAACCACCGGCGCGCTGGCAGTTCCCGCTGCACGGAGCACGATCCCGGCGTCGCGATACGTGCCGCCGCCGATCCAAAAGCGGTCCCCCGCGCGCAACCCCTCCGTCAGCCGCGCCGTGCCCGCACGCTGGTCAAAGGCATTCTCCCAGCTCGTCCCGTCCCTCTTCCCCGCACCGGATGGCAGCATGAAATGCTCGCCTCCCAGCGCGAACCCGCAAGCGGCAACGAAGACCGCGAGCAGGTGCGCAATTCGCTGCAGGATGGATGGCCTCAGTGTGCGCTCGATCACAGCGATCACGCGGCGTTGTTTGCCTCCAGCACACGCATCACATTTCCGCCGAGCACCTGGCGGATGGCGTCGTCGCTGTGGCCGCGCATGATCATGCCGAGCGTGAAGAGCGGCCAGTTCGTCCATGCGACGCTCTGATCCATCTCGGGCGTGGTCTCGAAATTGTCCTTCGGCCAGAGGTGCTCCCAGCGGTCGCCGCCGCCGCGGCCGAACGGCGACGAGCCGTCGGCGCGCTTCTGGATTTTCGCGCGCTCCTCCTTTTCAAAGCGCGAGACATACGAAACGTCGCAGCCAATGGCGGCGTGCTGCGCGCCGAATTTTTTGATCACGTGGTCGAGGTGATCGAGCAGCGCAGTGATGTCACCCTTTCCGCCGAGGAAGCGCGGGATGCAGCACATGCCGACGAGGCCGCCGGTGTCGCAGATCGCGCGGATGGTGTCGTCCGGCTTGCCGCGGAAATGACGATACAGGCTCGCGCACGTGGTGTGGCTTGCGACCATCGGTTTCGCGGATGCCTTCGCCGCGTCGAGCGCCGTCTGCCAGCCGCTGTGCGCCACGTCCACGATCACGCCGGTGCGGTTCATCTCGGCGACCGCGGCCTTTCCGAAATCGCTGAGCCCGCCGTCGTGCGGCTCACCAGCGCCGTCGCCGAGCGGGTTCCGGCGGTTGTAGGTGAGGTGCATCATGCGGATGCCCAGCTCGTGGAAGATGCGGATGAAGCGCAGCTCGTCGCGCGTGCTCTCCCAGCGCTGCGTGAGCGGCACGCCGTTGCCCGTGAAGCACAGCCCGATGTGCCCGGCCTTCTTCAGCGCGGGCACCTCGGCGGCGCGCACGACCTTCGAGAGCTCGGGCCGCAGCGCATCCGTCGCGTGGGTGAAGTGCGCGAGGCGCTTGATGAGCCGCAGCGGGTCGTTCCCCTCCTCGCCGGCGTTTTGGAAAATGCACGTCACTCCCGCGGCGCGAAACGCGTCGAAAAATTCCGCGCGCTCGCGCTCGTTCACCGCGCCGCGGTTCATCATCATCCCCTCGCGCAAATCCTCCAGCTCGTCGCGCTGCACGCCATCCTTCACCGCCTGATTGATTGCATCGCCATCCACCGCGAAGCGCGGCGCAAACCCATACGACTCGAACACGACCGACGAAAAATGCAGCTCCCACGCGCGCTCGATCTGCGCCTGCGTCGGCTTCAGCAGCGCGAGCGCAATCTCGCGCGGCTTGTCGATCGCCGGATTCCCCGTCGCCCAGATCTGCCGCGCCTGCTGCGCGCGGACGTGGATGAAAAATCCGCCAGCCAGCGCGGCGAGCGGGAGTCGTTTGAGCAGGGTTCGGCGTGTTATCGTCATGGCTGGGTCAATTTGGAAAGCTTCTCGCTCAACCGCCGAATTCCGTCTCGCTCATCCTCACGACCCACATTTCAAAACAGCTCACGGATGATCTTCCCGCCGTCGGACAGCGTGACTCCCGTGCCGTTCTTGCGCTCGATGCGCGTCGTGTCCGGCAGTCCGAGCTTGCGGTAAATCGTCTCTGCATAGTCGTAGGGCGTGTAGGGCGCTTCGGTGACATCGCCACCCTCGCGATCCGTCGCGCCGATGACCGCGCCGCCCGGGCAGCCCGCACCCGCAAACGCGATCGACATCGATCGCGCCCAATGGTCGCGGCCGCCGTTCTTGTTCATGCGCGGGGTGCGGCCCATCTCCGTGACGAAGCACACGAGCGTCTCCGCGAGCAGGCCGCGCTCGTGCATGTCCTCGATGAGTGCGCTGAACGACCGGTCGAGGCTCGGCATCATCACCGGATGCGGCAAGCCGTAGCGCTCCTGATTGCTCGCACCCTGCGGGCCGCCGCACGGGCCGTTTTTGTAGATGCCCTCGTGGTGGTCCCAGTTCAGGAAAACTCCGCCGGGCTGCCCATAGCCGGGCCGCTTCACGTGGCTCGGCGGCTGGATGCACGTCACCGTCACAAAGCGCACGCCCGCCTCCACGAGCCGGCGCCCGAGCAGGTAGCAGCACCCGCGGTGATCGCGCCCATAGCGGTCGCGCGTTGCGGCGGATTCCTTGTTCAAATCAAACGCAGCCTGCGCCTCCGGGCTCGTGAGGAGGTCGAGCGCATATTCCGTGTTGCGCGCGAGCACCTGCGCAGCCTCGCTGCGGGCCACCGCATTGGTGTCGAGGCTCGTCAGCAGGCGATGGCGCTCCTGCATCCGGTCGCGCGAAAGCCCCCGCTGCGGCTCCAGCGAGCGCACTTTCCATTCCGGGTCGCTGAGATCCTCACCGAGCTGCTTCGTGCCGAGCTTCCACGGCGCGCGCGACGCAGGCAGGAAGCCCGTGCTCGTCACCGCGTTCGGCATGTTGATGCCCGGGCAGAAGATGTAGCCCGGCAGCTCCTTTCGCTCCGAACCGAGCAGCTCCGTCACCACGCTGCCAATGTCGGGGAACTCAAACGCGTTCGTGTTGCGCCAGCCCTTGAAGAACTCCTTGCAGCACTCCGGGTGTCCCGCCGTCGGCGCGGACGTCATGCTGCGCACCACCGCCAGCCGGTGCGCGACTTTCGCCGTCCTCGGCATCAGCTCGGAGAAATGAGTGCCCGGCACGCTCGTCGGGATCGGCTTGAAGGGCGAACGGTGATCCAGCAGCGCGTCCGGCTTCGGGTCGAAGGAATCCATCTGGCTGATGCCGCCCTCCTCGTAAATCACCAGCACGCGCTTCGCCTTCCCTGCTGCGAACGCGCCGGTGATGCTGTTTGCCTGCAACTGCACCGTGAGCCACTCCGGCAGGCTCAGCCCCAGCGCGCCCGCCGTCAGCGAACGCAGCATCCTGCGCCTGGCAGGATCCATGACGCCGCGGTTTCGCGATGGGATGTTGAGGTTCATGGCGGGGTGCCGTTGTTTACCGCCGTCGCGCGGGAATCAGAGGGAATTTTCGAGACTGCGCCGGAGCCGCGCGATCATTTCCGCGACGGCTGCTGAGTTGCCTCGCGCACCCACTCCGCCGCGATTTTGTTCGCACCGGTGATCGCTGTGATCGCCTCCACATCCGGCTGCTCGTCCGCCATCCGCAGTGCGCGCCTGCGCGTCTCATTCCGGAGATAGGCGCCGCAGAGGTGAGCTCCCACGCAACTAGGTTCGGCGCGCACCGCTGCGAGAATTTTTGCGTATCCGGCACCGTCATGACGGCCGCTTCCATCCGCAGCGCGGATCTGGCTCGCGTAGTCGGCGAGCAACGTCGGCTTGCCGGTCTTCTGGTGCCAGTGCGCGAGGTTGGCTGCGATTTTATCCGGCCCGCTGAAATGCTGGAAACTGAGCACGTCCACAAACGGCAGCGCCGCCTCGATGACCTCCTCCGCGATGGGGCGTGCGGCTTCGTAGCGGTCGCCGAGGATCAGGTGATGCCGGTCGTAGCGGCGAATCGCATCGTGCGTCGTGCGGTAGTAGGCCGTCGCCAGCGCATGCAGTTCCTTGCGGCCCGCCTCGGTCTTCAGCTTCCCCGGGTCGAACAGCGGACCTTTCCACTCGGTGAACAGCGTCGTGTGAATCCAAGTCGGGCAATCAATGTAAAAGTAGCCGATCAGCTTCGGATCATCCTTCATCCGGGCGCAGTGCTCGCGTGCGACATAGTCGCACCAGTCGGCCCATTCGGGTTTCGAAAAATCCGCGTGCCGCACCTCCGCGTCCCACTGGTGAAAATCGGCGAATGGGAGCTGGTGGCAATACGGCAGGCCGAGCCACTGGTATTCCTCGAGCGTGAATGCGCGCGAATGGCGGTGGTTTGTGGGACCGCGCGTGACGACCTCCTGCGTCCAACCGACCGAGTTGAAGCCCCACGCATGCAAATCCGGCACGACCGCCTCCTTCAGCCAGCGCTCCATCGAGTTGCCGTATTTGCGCTGCCACAGGTCGCCATTCGCCGCATAGCGCAGCGGGGACGGATCGATGTGGTTAAGCCCGATGGAAAAGAACGGGCTGCCCTCGGGCGTGACGAACCACCAGCGGTCACCGCGCCGTGCGAGCGTGAAGAAACGCGTGGCCGCCTGCGCGCGGAGTTTCCGGACGCCCATGGCGACGGCGGCTGCAGCGAGCGACGAAATGAAATTGCGGCGGTTCACAAGCGGGAGCGATTGTCGGTCATTCCGCGTCGAAACGCGGACGCATAGAGCGATGCCTCGCGCAGATGAAATCGCAAAGAGAAGGGGTTTCCTGACCATTCGGCGAGTTGGACCGGCCTTTCGCATTCAACGACATGGCGCAGCGCACTCCCAGCGAAGGGCTTCGAGGTGGCGAGGGGTTGTCCATTGGCCTCAATTCAGATCCAAGTCGTAGGCGCGCTTCTTTTTCGGCTTCGGCGGCGGGCTGTCGGGATGGAGCCCGGCCATGCGCGGGGTGGTCGGGCGCACGGGGCCCCAGTTGATGGAGTAGGGATGGTCGGCGACGAGCTTTTCGATGACGGCCCAGTTCTGCTTCACCTGTGCGGCAATGGCGTCGTCCTTCTTCTTCCAGTAGCGGTCCATGAGCGCGATGTTTTCCAACGTCATGCGTGTGTAGGTGAGACCGGCCTGGGCGAACGCGACGCGCTTCGCGTGAATCGAATCGGCAGGCACGGCAGCGGCGGCGCGATCGAGACGCGCCTGCGATTCGCGGAGGAGATCGGCGGTGTAGAGCTGCGGGAAGCTGAACACGCCTGCCTCGCCGTTCTTCGCGGCGAAGGCCATGCGCGCCTTTTCGATGCTGTCGAAATACTCGCGCACATGCGGCGCGGCGGGGCCGAAGGCGCGGGTGTAGTAGTCGGCGAGAATGGCGTCGGCATCGGCGACGGGATTCCACAGGAGCTGCGCCATCACATAATACAGCGGCCCCTGCGTGGCCCAGTGCTCCCACACGCCGTCGATGTAGATGCCGATGCAGTTCGCCGCGGCCACGTCTTTGAAATCGCGGATCGTCTGCGCGATGTGGATGTCCGGCAGGCCTTGCTGCCAGCCGGCGGGGCTGCCGGTGTTGGGTCGCCAGAACATCGAGGGCACGATCTTCGACCAGGCCTCAAACTGCTGCCGAAAAGTATCGCCGCGCGTCGAGCCGGGATCCAACAGACCGGCGCGGCCAAAGAAGTTCGCAACCAGGGTCATGATGACGTTGTCTGCGGGCCGCGCCTTTACGGGCACGGGCCGCGAGTGGCCGTAGCTGAGCATCATCACGCGATAGTCTTTGCCGGGATACTTCTGCTTCAAAAGCTCGCCCAGCTTGTTGGCGAAGGTGACATCTCGATCGCTCGTGGCGGGGCGCTGCTCGTTGCGATGAAACCAGTTGAAGACACGCGGCTCGCCCTCGGGATGATCCCACGCGCTGCATTTCTCGCAAACACAGTGGCCGCTGGCCCAGCCGTCGTTGGGAGAGGCGTTGAAGACCGTGCGATGCGGATCGTTTTTGAGTTCCTCGGCCACTTCATCGAGCCACAGCTCCCACACCTTCGGATTCGACATGCAGAGCTTCGCGTTGCGCGGATTCGGGAAGCCGCTGCGCGTGCCGTCGGGCTGGAGCGCGAAGATTTCCGGGTATTTCTCGTGATAGCGATCCCACCAGTCGCCAAAGCCGTGCCCGCCCTCGATGGCGAGCGAGTCGAGCTGGAGCCGCTGGCGCATCGTCCACTCGTGTGATTTGCCGTAGCCCTTGTTGCCGAGACTGCTGAAGTTGAACATGCTGCCGCGTGCGCGCATCTGCGGATGATGCCGGTATTCAAGCGGGGCGCTGACCGCGATGCGCTCGCTCTTCGGCACATCCTCGCCGAGTTCGCCCGGCCAGAGCCAGCGCACGCCGAGCTGGTCCTGGAGGAAGGTGTAAACGGCGTTGATCGTGCCATACTCCTGCTGCACGCCCTTGATGACGCCTTCCCTCGTCGTGATGTCGAGCCGCGCCGGATCCCAGCGGTCGCGTCCGGCGATGACGACATGCTTTTCATTCGCCGCGATGACGATCTCCTCGGGATGTTTGAAGTCGAAGTCCACCTTCGGAAACAACTCCTTCACCTCCGGCTGCACACCGATCCAGATCGCGCTCGCGGGCATCGCCTGCGGCGCGCCTTCCATCACCACAGGCTTCTTGCCGCTCATTTTCTCCATGTAACCCGCCAGCACATTCGCCACCTCGCGCGTTCTTGGTGGCGCATCTTTGAAAACGATGACCGGCACTGGCGGCGTGTCCTTGGAGGCGAGCACGAGGTCGGCGGCCGGTGCTGAAACGCATAGCAGTGTCAGGATGATAGGTAGGAGGTGTTTCATGATGAGTCGTGGTTTCAGCGTTGGCGTTTCCCCTCGCGGCTCTTCGTGATTTGGTCGCGAGTGGTCTTGGTGAGGTTGTAGCTGAGAGCAGCGGTGAAGTCGGCCTCGGCTTTGGCTTTCTCGCCCGCTTCGGCATAGGCGCGGCCACGGGCGGCATACGCCTCGCCAGCAACCCAGAAGGGCCAGCGAGTGATGTCTTCGCTGCCGAACCGCTCGATGACTTGCGCATGCTTTCGCTGTGCGAGGAGGTTCTGCATCATCGCGGTCTTGCGCAGTGCCACGATGGGAATGCGGGCGATGAGAGCACCGGATTCCGCAGTGTCCTTCAGTTTACCACGCGCGATGGCAGCGGCCTGGGTCAGCGCGAAGGACTTCTGCAAATCGGTGACCTTGCCTTCCGCGAGGGCGACATACCTGGCGATGGCTTGCGCGTCTTTTTTCTCGATCGCGAGTTTCTCCGCAGCCTCCGTGGCGATGAGGAAATCGGTGAAGTCGGCATCAAAGTCGAAGTCCTGATGCCTGCCCTCGAACAAGTGCGCGAACTTTGCGGTCTCCTGGAAACTGGCGGTGCTGGTCGGTGACAGCGCGGACAGTTCCGAGCCGTTCTCGCGCACGCGCTGGCGACAGACGTTGATGTGCCACGGCAGGCTGGGGATGGGCTTTCGTCCGAGCACCTGATGCAGCGGATCGTTCTCCTCGCGCGAGATGGGAATGCGCATTTCGACAACCCAGTGGTCGTCCGCCACACTCGTAGCCACCTCGGCCTGCGAATCCCACGCTGCCCACGATTTCTTGTCCACGCCGCGGTCGTAATCGAGCAGCGCGCCCGCCGGATTCACCACGAGCTGATAGTAGCTGTGCGCATCCGTCGCGAGCAGCACCTCGACGCAATCACCCATCAAAATAGCGGTGTCGTCGCGCTTTGTGGTCGTGACGTTGGGCTTCTCGCCGGGGCGCTCGTCGCAACGGATGGCGAGATAAAGACTCTCGCCCTGCCACGAGGCCATCACCGTGCTTCCGAGTGAGGGCAAGCGTCCGGTCTGGATCTCGCGAAACCGCGCCGGCGCGCGCTGCTTCGTCCAGCATTCATCATTGAGCTGTCCATCGATCTTCGCCGCTGCGGGCCGCTTATCAAAATGGAGTTGCGGCACCGGGCCGCGCTTTTGGGCCAGTAGCTGAACTTTCTTTCGCAGCCCCAGCAGGAAATCGTCGATGAGCCCGATGCGGCGAGCATGCACCGTTCCGGCAGCCGTCTTCACCTTAGCCTTTTCAAACAACGCGAGCGCCGCATCCGCCTTCGCCTTGTCCGACAGCATGTCCTGCCAGTTCGGCTCACAATACTCGAAGAAGGCCCGCATCTCCTGCGCGGCCGGGCCGTAGAAATCGCGGCAATACTGCTCCAGCATCGCGCCCGGGTCCTGCTGGCCGCCCCAGTAGGATCGCGCCGTGAAATAGACCTGGAAGTGATTGAAGCCGATCGCCTTCTTCTCGAACTTCTCGCCGAAGGAGAGCCAGATGTCTTCTCCGAGGGAATGCCCCTTCGTTTCGTTGATGCTCGTCACGATGGTGCGCGCCATGAACGCAGGAAGATACCAGCCCTCGTTCGTGAACGGGTAGTTCTCGAACATCGCAATGGGATGATCCGTCTTCGCATACCAAGCCTCGCGAAACGCCCGCAGCGTCGGCTGCTCAGCGGCACCCGACTTCGGCCTGCGCCCGCCCACGAGCGAGACCAGAACGTTCGGCTCCAGCCTGTCGATGTTCGTCGGCGGGTCGTAGTTCGCGCCATAGGCGCTGCACGTCACAAACTTGTCCGGATGCGTCTTGCGCACCTCCTTTGCCACGCGGTTGACGAAATCCCAAACGTGATTCGATAACGACCCGCGCGATCCACGCTCGGGCTGGTCTTTTCCGACGCACAGCGGACACTGGCAGATGGACGTGAAGCCGTCCGGCGGCATCACGGAGGCCACGCGGTAGTGATAGTGATCGAAGACGTGCCGCACATACTTCACCGTCGTCTGGAAGAACTCCTCGCTGGAGAGGCAGAGCTTGTTCTTCGTGCTGCCGGAGACGTATTGCCGCTTTCCGCCGTAGAGCGCGAAAAACTCCGGGTGCTTCGCATACAGTTCATCGCGCATGCACATGTAGGACAGTCCATGCACCATCAGCGTGTCATACGGATCGCGCACGCCGAGCCGCATC
This sequence comes from Chthoniobacteraceae bacterium, assembly GCA_044221185.1. Taxonomy (GTDB): domain Bacteria; phylum Verrucomicrobiota; class Verrucomicrobiia; order Chthoniobacterales; family Chthoniobacteraceae; genus SXWH01. Next base: position 385,047 of record JBGAPP010000001.1, read on the forward strand.
ATCCAGCGCGTCGTCTCGGGTGAGTCCACCCCACCGCGCGCGGAGAAGCGCCGCATCTGAAAGTCAGGCCGCACGGTCTCGTCGATCTTCTTCAGCGGGATCGACTTCAACAGCGGCACCACCTCGCCGAGTTCGCCCGGCAGATACCAACGCACACCCAGTTTCATCAAAAAGCCGCACACCGCGTTCAGCGAGCCGCGCTCGTCGTAGTCCCAATGCTCCACCGTCTTGCCTTTCAGCGCCGCATTCATCGCCTCCGGCGCACCGAGGTCCGCTGGCAACGTGAACACATGGTTCGCCAACCTCGCTTGCGGAGGCCCAAGCGTGTCGCCCGTGATCTTATCCCACGCGGCATGGAATTTCGCCGACGTGATCTCCTTCCGCGACTTCGCCCAAGGCTCGATCGGCGTGAACTCCGAGTCCTCGCCCATGAACACCATCCAGTCCGCGCCCGACGAGATGCGATACGCGCCGAACTTCAGCCCCTCCGCCGTGACGCCCAGCCTGTCCGTGTGCTCGCTGCGGCCAACAAACAACTTCACCGCCCTGCCACTCGGCTCCGTGACAATCGGCAGCCGCGCACCCGACATCTTCTGCACGAACGTCTGCAAATCATCCGCCGCGATCCGCACTGAACGCATCGGCTTCTCCGCGATCACAATCTCCGCCCGCGGCCGACCGTTTTCGACGATGAAAGGTTCAGCAAGGACGATTTGAGCCAAAACGAGGAGGGCGGCGAAATGCGTCAGGATGAACTTCATTATGGAGGGGAAAAGGGCGCGCTGCGTCGGCGGATGGACGTTTTGTCATTCAAACAGCGCCGGGAAACCGGCTATGGACTGAAAATCTCGCACTCGATTCGTCTCCGCAGGCAAGTCTCATGAGGTCCCGGCGAATCAAACGCTCACCCCATCACGAAACGCGCGCCTTCACGGCTGCGTCACCTTCCTGTGCAGCTCGTGGACTTTCGCCGCGATGCGATCCTCCACATCCTCGGCCCATCCCGCGGCGGCCTCGTAGCCGCCTTCCTTCAGCACGCGCAGGCTGGGCACGTAGCCGGTATAGTCGTTCGAGTAGCCCGCGACCCACACGCCCGCGTCGCCGGCGAACTCACGCTTGAAGCGCAGCGAGTAATCCACCACGACCTCGCTGCCGAGCGTGATGAACGTGAGGTCTTTTCCGAGTGCGATCACCTGCACGGGGTAGTCGTGCTCCGCACGGCTCTTGTTCGCGTAGGCGAGCTTGATTTCCTCATACGCCGCGCGAATCGGTCCGCTCACCGGTCGCGGATTCACGCTGAGCGCCATCTCGACCGCGTTGGAAAGTGAGCGCCCGTGCTGCATCGCGAGCTCGAGGTCGGTGATGCCAGGCACGACGTCGCTGCGGCGCGGATACGGATTTTGATCACCGCCGCAGCCCATGAGGAACAGCGCCGTGAAGCCCGGCCGGTGCTCCTGCAGGAATTCCTGTGCGAAGCCCGCGTAGTCGCCACACCAGTTGTAAAAGCCGAGCGACGTGTTGTGGCACGCGTAGCCGAAGAGCGTCGCGCGCAGCGTGCCGTCCGGCGCCTCGATTCGAAGCGCCGGCACCTCGTGGTCCACCACGCCGTTCGGATTCGGCGCCTTCTTCGCGTTCGGATGATCCGGCGGCAGCGTGTAATCCACGCGGCGGTTCATCGCGAAGCCGCAGCGCGCCTTGTTCCAAGTGAGCCGTGCGGGCTGCATCTCCGCGAGCGCCTTTCCGATGATGTGCACGATGTCGTCCTGCAGCTTCTGCGTGTATTCAAATGCATCCTTCGCTCGCTCGTTCTCCTGATCCTTGTTTGTCAGTGGCGTCGTGCGCAGTCCCGGTCCGCTGTGTGTGTGCGATGCGTTCATCACGAGATTTGCAGGCGGCAGCTTGAACTCCTTCTCCACCCGCTCCGCCACCGCATGCCGCAGCGCCTGGGGCACGCCAATGAGGTCGAGCGTGACAAACGCCAGCCGGTTCCCCTGCTCATCCTCCAGCGCCAGCGCCTTCGCAAAAAGATCCTGCACCTTCCCCTCCGCCGGCTTCTTCCGCGCCGCATAGCCCGCCATCCACAGCATCTTCTCCGGCGTCACCTTCGCCGTCGCCGTCCCCACCTTCCAACTCGCCGGCACATGCGGCGCGAGCGACTTCGGCGGCTGCGGCGGTGAAAGCGGAGTCGCGCCGGGCGGTGCGGAAATGACGGAGGCCGTGACGACAGCGGCAACGCCCAAAATGCCGGAGCGGAGGAATGATCTGAGGTTCATGAGGGTATTCGGTCGAGCAAGCCGGTTCGGCTACTTCCATTCGAGCCGTAGGAACTCGATCTCTTTGCCCCGCCATGCGCGCACTTGCGCGGGCGGGCCTTTTCCCGGCGCGTGGTGGTAGGCGCAGAGGCCGAGGAGATCGAGCTGGCTCCAGGATTCCAGAGGAGTGCCGTCGGCGGTGTTTTTGAAATCGGCGACGTCGAACGTGAAGGTCCGCGCATCGGGCGAGCCGTGGAGATCGAGTTCGCGGACGAAGGTGCGGCGTTGGCCGCGGTAGTTGCGCCACTCGTTTTCGATGAGCACGAGGGCCATGCGGTTGTCCTCGGCGACCTTCAGTGTGAGCGCGAGCTTCGCGCCATCGGGGCCGCGCCACGTCGGGTCGGTGACTTTGCGCGTCCAGTTTTGCCAATGGTCGCGGTTGCCTTCGTTCAGCCGATACCAGTCGCGCCAGCCGCGCGAGAAATCATCGAGCAACGTATGCGGACTGTCACTCGCGCGCACGCCGGCCGAGCGGAGTTCGCCCGGCGACGCCCGGTGCAGCATCGTGCTCAGGCACACCTCACGGATTTCCTTCGGCAGCCCCGGCATGTTCAGAGCTTCCGGTTTCGGGAGCGCATAGAAGACATTCGCGAATGCGAACACCGGCGCATCCGTCGAAGGCAGCGGGAGCTTCGCGGTGAAAGTCGCGCCTTCCTGCTTCGAGTTGGTGCTTCGCCAGAAGCGTGCATGCGGATCTGCGTCGAGCGAGTAGTAGATGTCGCAGCGCGCGACGGGCCATTCCGATTTCGGCGTGACTCGCAATTCCGGAATTCCATCCGCGCCGTTCACGATGAACTCGCTCGCAGGCGTCTCCGGCAGCGCGGGACCGCCTTTCAGAAAATGATCGAACCACAGCGGCATCGTCACCGCGACCTCGGGGATCAGCCGGTGATTCAAGTGCGGCGACCACGAGAAGCGCAGCGGCTGTCCCGGGATGAGCGCATTCGTGCGATACACATCGTCCATCCAGCCGTGGAAATCGTTCGTCGCGCTCCGGTGCAACACGGGGCAGCGGACGAGCGGTGCATAGCTCTCGAAGCTCAGTGTGCGGTGGAAGACATCCACATCGCCCTTCACGTCGTTCTGCGGACGCGCCTTCACGCCCCCAAATTCGTGCGCCTCCCACCGCCAGCCCTGTCCGCCGACGCCGGGCACCGCGGCCTTCACGCGCGCATCGGTGCCGGCGACGAACATCGTGAGATTTCCGCCCATGGAGTAGCCATGCACGCCGAGCCGCCGGGGGTCCACCTCCGGCTGCTTCTCGAGAAACGTGAGCCCGCGCCGGCAGCCAAGCGTGAGCAGATACCAGTTGTTGTTCTTAGGATGCTCGCGGTCCTCGAAGAACTGCTTCGGCCCCGGCAGCATCGAATCGTAGCCGGGCACGTTGAGCTGCGACGGGTCCACCGCGGCCCAGTCCGTGTTCGGGTCACCGGGCTCCGCCTTCTCGCAGGAATTGAACGGCGCCTTGCCCGTGCCGCTGCCGCCCCAGTTCACCGAAAGCGCCGCATAGCCGCGCGCGACGAGCATTTTCACCTCCGACACCGAGCCGCGCTGCCCGCCGCCGTGGATGTGCATCACCGCAGGCAGCTTGTCCTTCGTGCCCTCGGGGAATCCGTAAATCGCCGCCATGCGCGCCGGCCTGCCCTTGAAGCTGCCGATGAAATACCACACGAGCCGGAGCACGCCGCCGTCCTCCTTCCACTCGCGGATGACCTCGACTTCGAGCGGGTCCTTGCGCGGATCGAAGTCAGCCCAGAGCTCCTGCACCGACTGCGGCTGCTCCGCTGCGACGGCGCTTTCGGGAAATGCGGATGCGGCAAATGCACAGGCGACGGCAAAACGCGCGAGCGTCGCGCCCGGAGAAACGATGCGGAGGAGCGGAGAGCGGTTCATTCAAAGACGATCTCCCCGAAGATGCTGCGGTCCTCCATGCTGTTGCTCGCGGGTGACGACGACCAGATGGCGCGGTCCACGCGCTCACGCGGCAGCAGATGAGTGCGCGAGAAATTGGCGCGCCACGTGATTCCGGCTGCGGGCGCGTCGGTGGCGAGCGCCTTGAAGGGGATCGTGATGAGCGCAACCCAGCGGTTAGATTTTGAATCCACGCGAGTCTCGCTCTGCCAGTCGCCGTTCCATGTCGGATCATCTTTTCCATGACGCGGATCCATCGCGTCGCTGGTGAAGCCGCTCGCGGCATCGTATTTGGAGGCGCCGTTCGCGCCGGTGGTGAGACGGTAGAAGATTTCGCGCGACGGCTGCGGCTGGAGGTAGATGTCGAAGGCCTCCTGGTTCGTGAGGAGACGGTCGCGCTTCCACTCCGGAAATTTCGCCGGCGCGTCCGGGCCGAGTTCGCACTCGGCGCGGATGTAGAGGTTCGTGGCGTCGTGAAGCAGGCGCATCGTCGTCGTGCGCGGAAGCGTGCGCAGCGGCGGGATGAGCGTGAGTTCGTGTGCCTTGGTCTGCTGCCACTGCGCTGCGTCGAGCGTCACGGGCGCTGTCGTCTTTGCGGCGGTGAGCTTCTTCTTCCCGGGCGACGGAGCCGCGCGCATGGCCTTCGTGTCCCAGTTGAGGCAGGTGTTCGCGTAGGGCTCCTGATAGCCGTCGTGCGCGAGGCGGAGGTGCGCGGCGTTGTGGCCGGGGAACGGAAAGAGAACGTAGGCCCAGTTGCCGGGACCGGCCGGATTGCCGCGCTTGTCGTAGAGTGAATCGACGAACGCGTTTCGCGCATCGATGGCATCGAGCAGCCGGTCGCGGGCGGAAGCATCGGGGGAAACCTGGAACGCCTGATAAAGGTGGACGACGCGCGCGAAGTGCCGCAGCCACTCGAATTCCCTGCGCACAAGCGCGAGGCGCGTCTTCGCCTTTGCGCCGGTCGCGACATTTTCCGCCTGCGTGAGATCCGCATCGAGCGCGGCGAGGACGTTCGGCGGATAGAGAAAGGCGATGAGTTGAAACGGATCCTGCACCGTCTTGCGCGCACGCCCCTCGCCTTCCATCGGCTTGTAGGTCCACACATCGCAGCGCGTGCCGATGTGGTCCGAATAGAGCGCGATGGCGTGGTAGAGCTGCTCGTAAAACGACCGCATGTGAAATGCGGCGCTCCTGTTGCCAAACGCCGCCTCAGTGAATTCGCCGAGAAGTTCGCGCGCCGAGTTGTGCTCCGGGTCGTCGAACATCCGGCCCATGACGTAATACACGGGTCCCTCGAGCCCGAAGAGCTGGCCGGGGCCGTCGCGGTAGAGCGACTGGATGCGATTCGCCGCGAGGCGCTTCACCTGCGCCTCGACGTAGCCGGGCGTGCGCATCGGCGTGTAGCGAGTGCCGAGGTTCGGGCACCAGTTGTAAACGTAGCCGGTGAAGCCGCGCGGAACTTCGTAGCCGCGCCACGGCGCGATATCCTCCTCGTTCGTGCCGGTGAGCATGATGCACGTGTTCGCGGGGAATTTCTTGAACGTCTTCGGCGGCTGCGCGGTGAGGATGTAGCTCATCATCGTGACCTGCCTGCCGGGGTGCGACTTCTCCAGCCGCTCGGCAACGGTGCGGTTGAATATCCAGATCTTCTCCGACCAGTCCTTGCCCGTGCCATAGAGTGCGTCGCACTTCCCGCACTGGCACTCGCGGAATCCATCGGGCTGACCGAGGTCCACGGAGTTGAATCCACGGTCGAACCACGACGCGAGGTCGCGGTAAATCATCTCCTGCACGTCCGGATTCGAGAGGCAATATTGCGCGCCGTTGCCGCCCTTCGTCGTGCGCTGCCCGCTGATGAGCGCGAAATACTCCGGGTGCTTTTCAAAATGCGCCGCCGGCACCGCGCGCTCCCATGTGTGGCCGCCGAACATCTCGTCCACGCGCGGGAAGCGGTTGTGCGCGAGATCGTAGAAGCCGCCGCCCGCCGGGTGCGAGGTGTTCACGCGGAGCAGCGGCGTCTTTTCCACGCGCAGGTCCGACGGAATGCTCATCGTCCTCATCGGCAGAAACTCGATTGCGGGCGATGCGAGCAGGTCGATCTTCGCCGCACCGCTGACCGGCGTGTAGCCGCCGAGGTCCGGATACAAGAAGCGCACGCCCATGAACTCGCGTGCGAAGTCAGCCGCCGCCTTCGCCGTGCCGACACGGTCCCAATCGGGCCGCCGCTCGTTCGTGCCCTTCGCGCGCGCCGGGTGATCATTCCCCGCGATCACGATGTCCCTTCCCACCGAGCGCAGCACATAGCTCCATTCGCGTAGCTTTGCCGCATCGACACCGTGCTCCCGTGCAAACCGCGTGTCGCCGAGAAAGAGTGCCGGCCTTCCCACATCGCGGGCCTCCTCTCGCACCACCGCAACCTCGGCGCCGTTCGCCTTCATCGCCGTCTGCAGCAGCCGCGCAGTCTGGTTCAGCCCTTCCGCCAGCGCTTCGCTCGGCAGCTTGTCCGGCACAACGATCTGGTAGTCCGATTTTCCATCCGTGAGCAACGGGACGTCAGCGGCGAGGGCGGAGGCGGCGATGAATGGAAGGAGGAAGATTCGCATGATGGGAGAGCGGGACTTCATGGGGAACGCGGTGACCGCCTGACACAACCACGAAGCCGTCCGACTTCGTGGGGAAAATCGGCTCGTGGAGCCGCCCTACTTCACGACCTCACCCACGAGGTCATACACCTGCGTGCCGGTGATGCGGACGTTCACAAACTCTCCGACGGGTGCGGGCTTTTTCAGCAGAATGCGGCCATCGATGTCCGGCGCGTCCGCTTCGCCGCGTGCGACGAGCGGCTGATCCACGAGGGCGCTAACGACTTTGCCGACCTGCGCGGCGCCGAGCTCGCGGGCGATGCGCTGCTGGAGCTGCATCGCCATTTTATGGCGGCGCTGCTTGGTCTTTGCATCGAGCTGGCCGTCCATCTTCGCGGCGCGCGAGCCTTCCTCCTGCGAATACATGAACACGCCGAGCCGCTCGAACCGCGTGCGTGCGATGAAGTCGAGCAGATAGGCAAATTCCTCGTCGGTCTCGCCGGGGAAGCCCGCGATGAACGTGGTGCGGATCACGATGCCGGGAATGCCGCTGCGGATCCGAGCGACGAGATCCTCGATGTGCTCGCTCGAAGTCTCGCGGCGCATCACTTCGAGCATCCGCGGGTGGATGTGCTGGAGCGGCATGTCCACGTAACGCGCGACGTGCTTCGTCGAAGCGATGCACTCGATGAGTTCGTCGCTCCAATGCGCGGGGTGCGTGTAGAGCAGGCGGATCCAGAACTCGCCTTCGATCTTGTCCAGCTCGCGCAGCAGGTGGACGAGCGTGACGCCGCGCGACGGGTCCACCTTTTGCCGCGGCCCCGCTTTTTCCTCCCACAGGTCCATGCCGTAGTAGGTCGTGTCCTGGCTGATCAAATTGATTTCCTTCACGCCCTCCGCGACGAGCCCGCGCACTTCCGCGACGACGCTCTCGATGGTCCGCGAACGATGCCGGCCGCGCATCTGCGGGATGACGCAGAACGAGCACGGGTGATTGCAGCCCTCGGCGATTTTCGTGAATGCCGTGTGCGGCGGCGTGAGGCGCACGCGCGGCGTGTCCCAGTCGGGAATGTAAACGGGCTTGCGGGTGACGAGGTTCAGCGGCGCCCATTCGTCGTCGTGGAGAATTTCACCCTTCGCTGCTGTGACTGGCGTGCGTGCCTTTTTCTGAGCACTGGGAACTGAGGGCTGAGCACTCTCGCCTACGCGACCGAGCACCTTCTCGATGACGCCGCCGACTTCCTTCACTTGATCGAGCCCGATGAACGCGTCCACCTCGCTTCGGAATTCCGTCGCCAGTTCGCCGCTGAAGCGCTGGCTCATGCATCCGGCGACGATGAGCTTCTGGTCCTTGTGCTTCTTCTTCAGCCCCTTCGCCTGATGCGCCTCGATGATGGCCTCGATGCTCTCCTCCTTGGCGGAATCGATGAACGCGCAGGTGTTCACGATGAGCACATCGGCCTTGTCCGCGTCGTTCGTGATCTGCATGCCTCGCGAGAGCACGTCGCCGAGCATGATCTCCGCATCCACGAGGTTCTTCGCACAGCCGAGCGAGATCATCCCGATCTTCGGGATGCTGTGTGCGGGCTTCTTGGTCGTGCGCGTGCTCATTCGGAAAAGGACGCGCAGCATACACGGCAAAGGCATTTGCGCCAGAGCGGGAGGAAAGCGTCGGGCGCTCACGACTCCGCATCGTGCTTGCCGCCGCGCCGCCGCCGCGCACACGATGCGCGCCGCATGATCGCAGTCGAAGGCCTCACAAAACTCTACGGCGACGTCACCGCGGTCAGCGGGCTCAGCTTCGCCGTGCAGCCGGGCGAGGTGCTCGGCCTCGTCGGCCCGAACGGCGCGGGCAAGACAACGGCGCTGCGCTGCATGGCGGGCATCATCCCGGCGACGGACGGGAGCGTCGCCATCGCCGGCCACGACCTGCGCGACGAGCCGCTCGCGGCGAAGCAGCACCTCTCCTTTTTCCCCGACGAGCCGCGCCTTTTCGACTACCTCACCGTGCGGCAGCACCTCGAATTCACCGCGCGGCTCTACCAGGTGCGTGAAGCCGCGGATCGCTCGCGCGAGCTGCTCGACACCCTCGAACTCGCCGACAAGGCAAACTCGCTCCCGACGGAGCTTTCGCGGGGCATGAAGCAGAAGGTCGCGCTCGCCTGCGGCTTCCTGCACGCGCCGCGCGCGATGTTCTTCGACGAGCCGCTCACCGGCCTGGACCCGCTTGCGATCCGCCGCACGAAGGATCTCATCGTGCGCAAGGCACGCGAAGGCGTGGCGATCATCATCAGCTCGCATCTCCTGCATTTGCTCGAGGAAGTGTGCAGCCACGTCCTCATTTTGAAGCGCGGCAAAAAGATCGCGCACGGCACTCTCGACGAGATTCGCGCGCAGCACCGCGACGGCGGGAAGGAGGCGACGCTCGAGGAAATCTTCATCCGACTCGTCGGCGAGGACGCTGGCAAATGAGCGCGCCCGCCCACGCGCTCGGCTACCTCGTCGCGCGGTCGTTCGTGAACGGCGTGCTCTTCCGCCTGCGGCGGCTGCGCCAGCCGAAATACCTAATCGGGACGGTCATCGGCGCGGCGTATTTCTATTTCTACTTCGGCAAGGTGCTCGGCGGCGCGCACTCGCCGATTGGGCCGAGTGCGACGCCCGGCACGGCGTTCGACGTGGGTTTGGGAGCAGCAATCCTTTTTGTGGTCACGCTCGTGCTCGCGTGGATTCTGCCCGCGTCGCGCGCGGCGATTGGCTTCACGGAAGCGGAAATCGCGTTCCTTTTCCCCGCTCCCATCCGGCGAAGCGCGCTCGTGATCCTGCGGCTGCTGAAGTCGCAGTTCGCGCTGTTGTTCTTCTCCGCGTTCATGACGCTCATCACCGGGCGCTTCCGCCTTGGCGCGGAAGCGTGGCTGCGCGTCGGCGGCTGGTGGGTCATCCTGAACACGCTGAACATGCACCGCATTGGCGCGTCGTTTGCGCTGCAGCGGCTGCGCGAGCGCGGGATGGCGGACTGGAAGCGTCGCGCAGCTGTGCTGTTCGCGCTCGCCGCGCTCGTCGTCGGCGTGGAATTCACGCGGCGCAGTCTGCCGCCGCCCCCGGACATTGGCCGCATGATGAAAGGCGCGATTCGTTTTTCCGATTACACCGAGCAGGTGCTCAGCGCCGGCCCGCTGCCGTATGTCCTCGCGCCGTTCCGGCTCGTCGTCGCGCCGAATTTCGCTCACGACGCCGCGGCATTCCTCCACGCGCTGCTGCCGGCGCTCGGAATCATGGCGCTGCACTTCATCTGGGTCGTGCGCGCGGATGTCTCGTTCGAGGATGCGAGCATCGAGGCTGCGAAAAAGCGCGCCGCGTTCGTCGCCGCACGCGGCCGCGGCGAGCTTCGGGCCTCGTCAAACGGCAAGGCGCGCACACCGCTGTGGCGGCTCGGCCCCACGGGGTTCGCACCGTTTGCATTCGTCTGGAAAGGACTGCTCAAAGCCGGCGGACGGCGGACGCTCTCGCGGTGGATGGCCTTCTTTGTGTCGCTCGCAGCGGGCGCATGGGCCCTGGGGCGCGCGGGAAAGCTGTCGCCCGGCCTGCTCACCGTCGCGGTCCTCTTCGGCATCGGCTGCTACGCGGTGCTGATCATCAGCTTCGTGATGATCGGCCAGCATTCCGCCGCACAGCTCCGCCAAGGGGTCGCCGCGATGGACCTGCTGAAAACCTACCCCATCCCCGGCTGGCACATTGCGCTCGGCGAACTCGCCGGTCCGGTCGCGCTCGGCACGCTCATGCAGTGGTTCGCACTCGGCACCGGCGTGCTGCTGCTTCACGCCGCCGTTCCCGAAAGCGTGATCATTCCGCAGTCGGTGTATTACTTCATCGGCGGCTTCGCCATGCTGCTGCCGGCGTTCAACCTCTCCACCGCCATCCTTCCGTGCGCGGGCGCGCTGATGTTCCCCGGCTGGTTCCGCCCGCAGGAGAACGCCACGCCCGGAATCGAGGGCTCCGGCCTGCGCCTCATCCTCGGCATCGCGCAGCTCCTCGCGATGGCCGCGGCGATGCTCCCCGTCGCGTTCTTCGGCGCGCTCGCGTTTTTTGCCGTGGGGAAATTCACCGCCCTGCTCATGTGGCGCGCGCTGGCCGCAGGCAGCACCGCGATCGTGATCCTCGCGATGGAGGCCGGCATCGGCGTCGCGTGGCTCGGCTCGCTCTACGACAAGTTCGACCTCAGCGAGGAATAGCGCTCACTCGTAGCTGATGCCCTTCCTCTTCGCCTGCGTGCGGAGCGACTTCGACACCTGCTCGTCGAACCCGTCGCCCTTGCCCGACTTCGCGAGCTTCCTGCGCTCCGCGGCGATGTAGGCATCGCGTTCCCTGCTCAGCGCGGTGATCCGCTTCTGAAGCTCCGCACGCTCCTTCTGCTTCTTCTCCACGTGCTCCTTCAGCTCCTCCTGCGAAAGCTTCTGCAGCTCCTCCGGCAGCTCCTCCTTCTTCACCTTGTCGAGCGTCACCTTCTTCTCCGCGAGCGCGTCGAGCAGCTCGCCCTCGCCCTGCACGGTCTTGCCGGATTTCGCGTTGTAGGAAAGTCGCGCGGCGGCCGCGGGTGCGGGCGCGGCCTCTGCGGCGGCCTGCTTTCCCGCCACAAAGCGCCGCGTGCTCGCATCTCCCCAGCCGATCATCGTCCTGCCGACCTTCGCGTTCAGCTCGCCAAGCTCCTTGTCCTGCGGCGCGGCGATGGCGACCACGCCGCCGTCCTGCGGAATCGCCGCGAACGCGCCCTCCGAGCGGTCCGCGATTTCCTTCCACACGCGCGTCGTTTCCGCGTCGGCCCCGCACTGCACGGTGTTGATGATGATGTCGCGCTTCACCGCGTCAGTGCACACCTTCTTCCAGTCCGGCTCATCCTCGTAGAAATGCGGCGGTGCATCGCCCACGAGGTAGATGATTTTCAAAACCGACGCGTCCTTCGTCCACTCGATCTTCCGCACCGACTCGTCGAGCGCGCGGCCCACGGACTCCGGCGCGTCGCCGCCGCCCGCCGCGTGGAATTTGTTCAGCTCGGCATACACTGCGTCGAGGTCGTCGGTGAGCGGCGTGAGCTTCGTCACGTAGTCATCGCCTCGATCACGGTAGCCGATGAGCGCAAAGCGCACCTCGGGCGTTGGCTTCGCGGAGATGATGTCGTTCGCCATGCTCCAGATTTTCGCCTTCGCACCCGCGATGAGCCCGCCCATCGAGCCGGTCGTGTCGAGGACGAAGCAGACCTCGATGCGCTGCCTCGCAGGCTTCTTCGCGGCCTCGGTGATCGGCGGCTTTTCCTCCGCGACCGCGCAAAGCGGCAGCAGGGCGAGGATGGTGGCAGTGAGGATTGGGAGTTTCATTTTTGGTTTCCTTTCAAGGCTTCGTCTTTGTCGGCGAAAACATCGCGCCCGAGCTTCGCCTTCAGCTTCTCGCGCATGACCTGGTTGTAAACGCGGGCGCCCTCCAGGATTCCATCGCTGACAATGCACCCTGCGATCGCCCTCACTTCCACACCGTCCTTCGCAAGGCGTTTGTCGTGCTCGGAGTTCACCGCGCGAAGCCCGAACACCAGCATGCGGTAGTGACCTTCCGCGAAGTCGGCCTCGGCCTGCTTGCGCGCAGCCGTCGCCGCTTCGCGCTTCGAGAGACTCATGAAATTCGGGAACTTCTTCTCAGGTTCCGCCGAATGGAGAGGAGAGGAGAGGAGGACGGCGAGGCAGAGGAGGAGTGGTTTCATTGGCGTGTGACTTTTCGGGTTTTCATATCGAGCGCGTATCTCCCGCCGCGCTCATTGGTGATGAGGAGCGTGCCGCCCCCCAGCGCAAGCGACGTGATGAACACATCCTGCACGTCGCGCTCGAGATTCGGATCCACGCGCACTTCGTAGATGCGCGCGCGCCACAGCTCCCTGCCGGAGTCCGCCGCGGCTGCGACGACGAATCCCATCGCCTCCGCCGGTGCGGAATAGCGGACACCATCCGCAACGACAGGCACGACGGCGCGCGGCGCAGCGCGCTTGGCGGAGGCAGGGGACACGCCTGCGAGCAGCAGGGCGCACAGAACGAGGAATGCGGCGGGGCTATTCATAGACTTCGTAGAGTTCACCACCGAGCGCGAACTGGACATTGCGGCCAAGCGCGAGCCACTGCGCGGACTCCGGCTTTGCGGTGAGCAGGTCGAAATATTCCTTCGAGCCAAACTGCACGCGGTTGCGCTTGGCATCCTGCTTCACCGACTGGATTGCGGTGTCGTTCCACTGCGCGCCGTTCTGCGCAAAGGCCTTGCCGTTCACCCAGCGGGTCTGCTGCTCGACAGCCTCGACGCGCCGAAGCACCTCGGCAGCTTTTCCGGGCATGAGCTTCGCGGCCTCCGCGTAGCCGCCAGCGCTGCTGAGGCTCCGCGGCCGCGTGGCGACAATGCCTCCCGCCGATGCCTCCGGCGCGGGCGCATTGCCTGCGATGACGCCGCCGATGTTCTCCTGTCTCGCCTTTTCCAGCGCCGGCGCGATGGTTTGCGCGTTCTTCAGCGATTCGTTTGCCCGGCCTGCCAGCGCACCGTCGTAGCCGTCCTTCTTTTCCCGCAGGTCGCCGAGGCTCTTGCGGTAGAAAGTCTGCGCCTCCGCGTCGCGGTCGAGCATCTGGAAGCTGCGCGCTGCCACCGGCACGCCGCGGCGCGCCTCGTCCTCGACGATGAGGTAGCTCGTGTAGGGCGTGACGATGGCATAGCGGCGCGCGAGGTCCACCACCTCGTCGCGCAGCTCCTTGCTCTCGCCGCGCAGCCGCACCTCGTCGAGCAGCCAGCCCACGCGGCGCAGCGCCCAGAGCTGCGCGATGAACTCATTGCCCGACTCGGTCGCGGAGAATTTCACCTTCTGCGTCATGCGCTTCGGCTGGCCGTTCAATGTGCCGTCGAGCGTGATGTCGCCCGCGCCGTCACCGCTGTAACGGCCCGCGAGCACGAGCTGGTCGCCGCGGAAAAGATCCGGCAGCGGGTTCGGGTAGAGCTTCGTCACCTTCACGCCCGCAGGAAACTCAAGCTTCAGGTTCGTGAGCAGCGGCTCTTTGATTTTCGTGAAGAAATTCGAGACCTTCACCTCGAGATCCTCCTCGGGCAGCACAAACTGCGACGCCGCTTTTGTCCGCTCGGTGATTTTGTCGAGCAGGTGCGTGTTGATGTCCGTGCCGATGCCGAAACTGAAAATGCGCGTCGTGCTCGCCTGGTCGCGCGCCACCCGCGCCACGATGCGCTCCTCATCCGTCTCGCCGATGGTCGGCTTGCCGTCGGTGAGAAACACCACGACGAACGGCCGCGCGTTGTCCGCGGGCTTCAGCTTCAGCGCCCGCTCCAGCGCATCCGCAATCGCGGTGCCGCCGATGGGCTTCAAGCCCTTGATGAACTCCTGCGCCTTGTCGCGGTTCGCCTTTGTCGCCTCCGCAAGCTTTTCAAAAAACGGCTCGGCCTCCGTCGAAAAACGCACCAGCTCAAAGCGGTCGCTGTCGTTCAGGTTCTCCACGCAGAACGTCATCGCCTTCTTGAGCTGCTCCAGCTTCTTGCCCGCCATCGAGCCGCTCGTGTCCATCACGAACACCACGTCCTTTGGATTCACGTCCTTGCTGCGTGTCATGTCCGCGCCCGGAGACGCGAGCAGCAGGAACCAGCCGTCCTCGCCCTCCTTCTTGTGCGTGAGCAGGTGCAGGCCCAGCTCCGTGTCGGCCGTCGAGTAGAGCAGTTGAAAATCCGTGTCCGGCTTCGTGTTCGACGCCTCCCAGCCGACCACCGCCTTCCTGTCGCCGTCGCGCTTGATTTCCACCGGATGCGACGGCGAGTAGAGCGCCTTGATGGGCGCGTCCTGACTGATGCTCACGCGCATCGCGACCGTCTTCAGCGGCTGCGCGGAAAATTTCTCCGTGTTCAGCGGATAGACGTAGCTCGCGAGCCCGCCGTCCACCTTCAGCAGCTCCGTGTAGGCGAGCGTCACCTTCTTCCGAGAACGCGGCTCGATGGGGAAAATGCGGACTCGGAACGCCGGGCGCCCCGTGTATTCGAGCAGCGCGGGATCCTTCTGCCGCCGAACGATGTCCTCGTAAATCGCGCGCGCCTTCGCAGCATCGAGCAGCTCCGCCTCCATGTCCTTGTCGCCCACGCGCATCGTGAACTTGTCGAGATGCGCGCCCTTCGGAATCGGGAAGATGTATTCGCCCTCGAGGTTCGCGTTGTTCGGATTGAAAAACTCCTGCTCCACGCGCGTCGTCGCCTTCTGCCCCGCGATCTCCACATCCACCTTGTGAAACACCACCTCCAGCGGCGCGAAGACGAAGCGCGGCGGCGGCATGTGCGGATGCGGCGGCACGAACGGCGGCGGATTGTGGATGACGATGAACCCGTCTGCCCGCACGCCCGCCGTCAACCCGAACAGCGTGAGCAGCGCGATGAGCGCCGGAAGAATCGAGAGGAGTCTTGTTTTCATGATGCGACATTGCCACGGCATCCCGCCCCGCGTGTCACGGCGCAGTCTGCCGTTTGTCAAAAAATCGTGAGGCAGCCGCGGCGGAACGCAAACGCGAACGCAAAATATCTCGACGATTTCACCCTGATGGCCGGACGCTGCGCGGAATGAACAAGCCGACGAAGCCGTTCCTGAAACCGTTCTCGCAGAAGCCGCTGGCGGCGGATTCCGCGCAGAGGCCCGGCGTGACGTTGTCGGAGCTGAGCATCCAGTCCATCGCCGCGGGAATGCCGGATCCTGCAGACCGCGCGGCGTTTCTCGCGCGGGCATGCGCGGGCAATGATGTGCTGCGAGAGAAAATCGAGCGCCGCCTGGCTGCGAATATCGCGAGCGCGGCGAGCGTGGCGGCGCCCACGCCGGCTGTGGTGCCGGTTGCGGAAGCGCCGGCTCCGACTCCCGTTTCCATTCCGACGCCGGTGGTTGATGCGGAGGAGGAAGCTCCTGCTGCAATTCCAACGGCGACACCTCCTCCGATTCCGCCTCCGATTCCGGCACCCACCACAGTAGCGGCGTCCGCTTGTCCGCCGACTCCCCCACCCACACCGGCGGCTGCTTTCCCCGCGGCTCCCGCGACGCCAACTCCGCCGCCGCCGCCCACGCCGGTGCCCGCACCCGTCCACGAGGCCGCGCTCCATCGCATCCCCGAGGCATCGCTCGCCATTCCGCAGAACCAGCCCGCCGGCATGGCCCTCGTGCCGATGTCTGCAAGCCAGCTGGCGGCCATCACGGCGCAGCGCTCGAACACCTTCCCGTGGCTCACGGCGATCGTCCTCGCCGTCGCGGCGGGCGCGCTCGCGGTGTTCCTCATTCAGGAAAAGGACGCACGCCGCCACGCCGAGACCGAGCAGCAACAGGCCGGCCGACGCGCGGAGAACGCTGCCAAGGAAGCCGCCGACGCCCGCGCCGACGTGGCCAAGGAGCGCGAGGCCGCCACCGCGCAGCTCACCGCGGCGCAGAAGGAAACCGAGAAGTTCCGCATCACCGCCGACGAGGAGCGCCAGCGCGCCGAAGCCGCCACCAAGCAGGTCGCGCTCGCAAAGGCGGAGGCCGCCCGGCTCGCCGCCGAAGCCGCCGCGAAGAAGACCGAGGACAGCGCCGCCGCCAAGGCCCGCGAGGAGCGCGACGCCGCCCGAGCCACCCAGCGCGAGACCGCCCTCGCGCTCGCCGACACGCTGGCAAAGCTCGCCGCCACCCAGATCGAAAGTTCCCGCCACGCCGATGCCGAGGCTTCCGCCCGCCGCTCGCTGGAACTCCGCCTCACGCAGGCCGTCGAAGGCTGGCCGCTCGTCGAGTCGCGCGCCCTGCTCGGCGCCGCGCTCCTTCAGAAAAACGCCGATGCCGACGCCGCGCGCGAATTCACCGCCGCCGCCGCCGAGATTGAAAAGCTCGGCGCCCCCGCGACCGACGCCGACCGCGCCTGCCTCACCGTCGCCGCCCGGCGCATCGTGCAGTTCCACACTGCCACCGGCCGCCGCAAGGAAGCCTTCGACCTGAAGCGCAAATACGACGCCCTCGCGCGCCCGGACGCGGGCCGTTGAGAATGGCCGGCGATTCACCCGCTGCCCGTGCCCGCTGAACTTCCACCCGCCT
Organism: Chthoniobacteraceae bacterium; assembly: GCA_044221185.1. Classification (GTDB taxonomy): domain Bacteria; phylum Verrucomicrobiota; class Verrucomicrobiia; order Chthoniobacterales; family Chthoniobacteraceae; genus SXWH01. Next base: position 401,957 of record JBGAPP010000001.1, read on the forward strand.
TCCTCACCGACGCCCTCCTCGAAGCCCTCGAACGCACCCCTGGCCTCACCATCGAGGGCCGCGGCAGCAACCTTCTCATCTTCCGCTGGAAAAAAATCCTCCCCGCCGCGCAGTTCCCGCAATTCTTGGCGGAGTCCCGCCAACTCGGCGCGCTCCTCCCACCAGCCTTCGGCGAGGCGACGCCTCCACCGCTCCACTGACCCCGCAGCTCCGCCGCCGCACATGCCGTGTTTCCTTTTTCCACCGGGCGCGCCATAGTGCCGCGATGGCAAAAGCTAAGGGCAAGACGAACAAGGCGCTGAAGCTCCCCTCGCGGGTGCCGGTGATGGTGCTGCCGGGCGCGGTGCTGTTTCCGCACACGGTGCTGCCGCTGCGCATCTTTGAGCCGCGCTACCGGGCGATGCTGGAATGGGCGCTGGAGCACGACCGGATGTTCTGCGTGGCGACGATGAGGCCGGGGGTGACCGAGGCGAGGACGGAGCGGCAGTTTTTCCACACGGCGGGGCTGGGGCTCGTGGCGGCGTCCGTGCTGAGGGAGGATGGGACGTCGCACCTGATTCTGCGCGGGATCCAGCGGGTGCGGTTCACGGGGTTCCCGCAGCGCAGGCCGTTCCGCATCGCGGAAATCGAGCCGGTGCCCGACATGGAGACCGACCCGAAGGAGACAGAGTCGCTGGTGAGGCACCTGCGCAGGGAGTGCGGAAAGGTCCGGATCGACGGCAAGCCGGTGGGAAAGGAGCTGACGGCGCTTTTGAAAGACCTCGCGAACCCGGCGTTCATCTCGAACACCGCCGCCAGCGCGCTGGTGGATGACGCGATGGACCGGCAGCGCCTGCTGGAGGAGGTGGACCCGATGGAGCGGCTGCGGAAGCTGGTGGAGATTTTCCGGGACGCAAGCGATGCGGATGAAGACTAGGAGCCCCGCGGGGCAGGGCTGACAACGCGGTCAGCGGCATGATGTCCCGCGCGGTGTTTCCCGCCTGCGGATGCCCGGCTGCGGGGACTTTCCATTTGCCCTGACCGGCGGCGCGCGCCATGTTCCGCGCCCTTTCATCCGACCAAAAATCCGACGCATCCCACAATGACTCTCACGGAAAAACTTCTCGCACGCGCCAGCGGCAAGGTGCGCGTGTCGCCCGGCGAAAACGCATGGGTGAACGTGGACATCCTGATGACGCACGACGTGTGCGGACCGGGGACGATCGGCGTGTTCAAGCGCGAGTTTGGCAAGGATGCGAAGGTGTGGGACCGCGAGAAGGTGGTCATCATCCCGGACCACTACATCTTCACGGCGGACTCGATGAGCAACCGCAACGTGGACATCCTGCGGGAGTTCGTGCGCGAGCAAGGGCTGGAGTATTTCTACGACGTGATCGACGACCCTAACGGGCACTGGCATTTCGACCCGTCGAAGGGGCAGCTCAAGCAGCAGTATGGAAAAAATTTTGCGGGCGTTTGCCACACAACGCTGCCGTGGAAGGGCCACACGCGTCCGGGCGAGGTGCTCGTGGGCACCGATTCGCACACGTGCATGGCGGGTGCGTTCAACCAGTTCGCGACGGGCATCGGCAACACGGATGCGGGCTTCGTGCTCGGCACGGGCAAGATCCTGCTGAAGGTGCCGGAGAGCATGCGCTTTTTCCTCGAGGGCGAGATGCAGCCGGGCGTGATGGCGAAGGACGTGATCCTGCATGTCATCGGCGACATCGGCTTCGACGGCGCCACCTACCGCGCGATGCAGTGGGAAGGCCCCGGTGTGAACGCGATGACGATGGACGACCGCATGACGATCGCAAACATGGCGATCGAAGCCGGCGGCAAGAACGGCATCTTCCCATTCGACTCGAAAACCGACGCCTACGTGCGCGAGCGCGTGAAGGAAAACGGCACGAAGTCTTCGTTCGAGCCGGTCGAGGTGGATGCGGACCAGTCGTTCGTCTTCGACAAGAAGTATGACCTCTCGAAGCTCGAGCCGACCGTCGCGTGCCATCCCGACCCCGGCCAGCGCAAGCTCGCGCGCGAACTGAAGGACGTGAAGCTCGACCGCGCCTACATCGGCTCATGCACGGGGGGCAAGACGAGCGACTTCCTCGCATTCGCGAAGGTCGTGAACGGCCGCAGCGTGAAGATTCACACCTTCGGCGTGCCCGCGACCACAAAGGTCGTGGCGGAGCTGAAGGCAGCACAGATCGGCGGCAAGAGCGTTTGGAGCATCCTCGAAAACGCCGGCGTGCAGCTCACGGAAAACGCCTCGTGCGCCGCGTGCCTCGGCGGACCGCAGGACACCTTTGGCCGCATGAACGAGAAGGCGCTCAAGTGCATCAGCGCGACGAACCGCAACTTCCCCGGCCGCATGGGCCACAAGGAATCGCAGGTCTTCCTTGCGTCGCCCTACACCGTCGCCGCCAGCGCGCTCACCGGTCACATCACCGACCCGCGCGACGTGCTGGCCTGAGCCGAGCCCGATGAGCGCGAGCTGGAAAATGCGCTGCCTCCGCACGGCGTTCGCATTCGCCGCGGCGCTCGCATTTTCCTCCTGCGCGAAATCACGTCCGGGAAAGGACAACACCTACTACGCCGTGAGCGCGGCGCAGGCGCAGCTCTACCGCTTCGGCCCCGCCCAGCCGATGGGCGCGGACCTGATGCTGAAGAAAGGCGACCGCATCATCATGCTGCGGCAGGAATACGGTTTCAGCCGCGTGATCACCGAGGAGGGAACAACGGGCTACATCGCGAACGACTTCATCGCGCCCGCGCCGCCGCCGGAGAAGCCGCGGACGATTCCCGCCAGCGCGCTCGCATGGGCGAACCTCCCGCCGCTGCCGTCGCGCGGGACGAGCGTGCCGGGCGTGAGCTCGGCGAACCGCGCGATCCTTCAGAGTGATCCGCTCTTTGGCGGCGACCGCCTGCCGCCGCTGCCGGACGAGGCAAAAAATCAGAAACCGAAGCCTGGGTTCCGCTTCAACGTCCACGGCCCGACCCCGGCGAACGAGGGACCGCAGCCGTAATCCCGCGGCTCAGTCCCGGCGGTGAAAGTGGTGGAGGGCGTCGGTGGTGCGGCCGTCCTTTTCCCAGCGCAGAAAATTCGCGATGGCGCCAGTGACGTATTTTTTCGCCTCGCCGACAGCCTCGGGGAGCGGGAGGCCGCGCGCGAGGAAGGTGGCGATGGCGGCGCTGGTGGTGCAGCCGGTGCCGTGGGTGCTCACGCCGGGGACGAAGGGGGCGTCGAACCGGTGCTCGGTGCCGCCGGGCGCGATGAGGAGGTCGGTGGCGGTGGTGCCGCGGAGGTGGCCGCCCTTGATGAGGAAGGAGGTGCGGTGGCGCGCGGCGAGTTCACGGCCGGCTTCGCGCATGGAGTCGAGGGTGGTGACGGAGCGGCCGGCGAGGGTGCGGACTTCGTCGAGGTTCGGCGTGACGACGGTGGCGAGGGGGAAGATGCGCTCGCGGTAGAGGGCGACGGCGTCGGCGAGGAGGAGCGGGTCACCGCTGGTGGCGACCATGACGGGGTCGATGACCAGTGGAATTTTGAATTTTGAATTTTGAATTTTGAATTCTTCGAGAATGTCGGCGACGGCGTGGATGATCTCGGTGCTGTAGAGCATGCCGGTTTTCACCGCGGCGATCGGGAAGGCACCGAAGAGGAGGCGGATCTGCTCGGCGACGACGGCGGGGGGGATGGCGTGGATGGCGCTGACTTTGCCGGGGACTTCGGCGACGACGCAGGTGATGGCGGTGACGCCGTAGCCGCCGAGGGCGCTGATGGCCTTCAGGTCCGCCTGCGCGCCTGCACCCGCGCTATTGTCGGAGCCGGCGATGGTGAGGACGACGGGAGGAGGGAGCATTTTGGATTTAGGATTTAGGATTTTAGATTTAGAAGAGCCTCACGCCTCCGGCTCCCGGGGGCGTCGGCGGAGCGCGCAACGCATCCACTTCTTAAATCCGAAATCTGAAATCCTAAATCCTAAATGGCCTCCTCGATTCCCGAACTCGACGGACTGCGTGTGACGGTGGACGAGGTGAAGTTCATGCCGCAGCTCCAGGCGACGGAGGAGCGGCCATTCCCATTCGTCTATTTCATCACGATCCACAACGACTCGGCGGAGACGGTGACGATCAAGGGACGGAAGTGGGTGGTGACGGATTCGCGCGGCGAGACGGTGGTGGTGGAGGGTGACGGCGTGGTGGGGAAGTTCCCGCGGCTGGAGCCGGGCGAGCATTTTTCCTACAACAGCTACCACACGATCGGCGCGGACAGTGTGGCGCAGGGGGCGTTCATTGGAACGACGGAGGCTGGTCTGCCCGTGCTGGTGAGGATTCCGCCGTTTGAGATGAAGGCGCCGCGGCCGGTGTGAGCGGCGCCGGGGGCAGGAGGCCGTCCTCGGTGGCGAGGAAATCGACGCGCTGGTCGTGGGGTTCGACGGGGAGTTCGTCGAGGAGCTGCGCGGCAAAGGCGGTGCCGATCCTGCACGTGCGCGCGGTGAGGCCGGCGAGCAGGCGGTCGTAGAATCCGCCGCCGCGTCCGAGGCGTTCGCCGGTGCGCGTGAAGGCGGCGCCGGGGACGAGGATGAGGTCGAGGTCGCCGGGCGCGACGGCGCGGGCGGGGTCGGGCGAGGGTTCGCGCACGCCGAAGGCGCCGGGAGCGAGCTCGAGCGGGGATGCAGCGGTGAAGAGGTCGATGCGCGCGCCGTTCACGCGCGGGTAGGCGAAGATTTTCCCGGCGCCGTGCGCCCAGAGCAGCTCCACATCGGGCTCATGCGGGAGCGGCGCGAAGAGGGCGACGGTGCGCGCGGCGAGCCATGCCCCGCTGGCGGCGATGGCGGCGCAGAGGCGCGCGCTCTTTTCCGCGCGGACGTCGGGCGTCAGGTGGAGCGTGGCGCGGATTTTGCGACGGAGTTCCGGCTTGGAACGCATGATCGAAAATTATCTACCGCATCCCGAACAAGTCGCGCACGAAACGATTGCGCGGGAAAGCGGAGGAATTATCCTGCGCACTGTGAGAAAACTTTTCTCCCGGAAAGCAAAACCAGCCAAGGCGAACATCGAGAAATCCGCCAACGGACACCACGCGGTTTCGGAGGCCGCGGGCGCAAAGAAGGTGGGGCTGAAGCCGAAGGGCGGGTGGCAGAAGCGGAACTTCCTCACGAGCGTGCTCATCCCGTCGCTCTTCCGGAAGCGCCTCGCGCGCGAAGTGACGCCCGTTTTCCCGCAGCTCCGCAGCGGCGACATGGGCGTGACATGGATCGGCCACGCGTCGTTCCTGCTGCAGCTCGGAAAGCACAACGTGCTCGTGGATCCGAACTGGGCGCGCTGGCTCAAGGTGGTGAAGCGCCTGAAGATGCCCGGCGTTCACCTGCACGAGCTGCCGGACATCGATCTCGTGCTGGTGACGCACGCGCACTTCGACCACCTCGACCGCCGGACGCTGCGCAAGGTGGCGGCGGACCAGCCGATCGTGGTGCCGTTCGAGGTGGGGAACCTGGTGCATGACCTTGGCTTCCGCAGCGTCCACGAGCTCGGCTACTGGGAGTCGTTCAAGCTCGGCCCGCTGAAGGTGACGCTCACGCCGTGCGCGCACTGGGGCGCGCGGATGCTGCACGATTCACACCGAGGCTTCGGCGGATTCATCATCGAGCACGAGGGGCGCACCGTTTACCACTGCGGCGACACGGCGTATTTCGACGGCTTCAAGGAAATCGGGCGGCGCTTCGGCGTGGACGTGGCGCTCATGCCCATCGGCGCCTACGACCCGCCAAGCGGCCGAGAGGTGCACATGAATCCGGACGAGGCGATCCGTGCCTTCCAGGATCTCGGCGCAAAGACACTCGTGCCGATGCACTACGGGACCTTCCAGCTCAGCTACGAGCCGATGGACGAGCCGCTGCGCTGGCTGCTCTCGAGCGCACGCCATGCGGGCATCAGCGAGAAAGTCGCGGTGATGCTCGAGGGGCGGCCCGAGGTGTTCTGAGGAGCGCGGAGGGTGGGCGCTGCGCGAAACGCGGGCGCGTCAGTTGCCCTTCGATTTTTTCTTCGCTGACGAGGAAGAGGATGACTTTGTGGTGCTGCTCTTGGTTCCGCCCTTGGTTCCTGTCTTGGATGTGGTGCTGCTCTTCGTGGTGCTGCCGGGTTTCTTCGTGGAGGACGGCCTCGTCCCGGTCTTCTTCTCCGGCTCGGCGGCGACCTTCCTGAATGTGAGGTAAATCACCAGCTCGCGGCTCTTCGATGCGGCGGCCGTCGAGGCGCTGCCATTGAGGATGACAGTGGAGCCGTTTGCGGTGACGCCCTTGAAGTATGTCTCGCGCGCGACGCAGGAGAGGACGGAGAGCGTCTCCCCGCTGCGCTGGCCATGTTTGAAGCGGTCGGTCGCCTTGCCGGTGAACGCGATGCTGCCCTTCTCAGTGAGCGTCGGCTTCACCGTGAGGGACACGCCGAGCGGCGCGGAGGAGCCGTCGGGGGCCGTCGCATCCTGCGTGACCTCGATGCTCGCGCTCTGGCCGGAGGCGGTGACCACGCGCGGCGCACTGAGCACATCCACACCCTTCATCTTCGCCAGCTGATCGGGCTTCGCAGGCAGCTCGGTGCCAGTGGGCACGTCGGCAAACTTCGCAATGATCTCGATGGTCGTGGCTGCGGTGCCGTGCGCGGCGAGCAGCGCGGAGGCGGCGAGTGCGAGAAGGAATTTCATGCGCGGCGTTTTAGCGCGGCGCCGCCGTGAAGCAAGCGGGCGCGGCGGCAAAGGCCCCGTCGCCAACTGACGGGCAGGATTTGGCAAGTTTGGTTCGTGCAGCGCGCTTTCCGCTGGGTAGCACCATTTGCAATGACTCCGCTCAAGATCCTCCTCGTTCCGGCGCTGCTTTCGGTGCCGCTCATGCCGTCAATTTTGCGAGCTGCGGATGACCGCGTGCTTTTCAACCGTGATGTTCGCCCGATCCTCGGCGAGTATTGCTTCCAGTGCCACGGGCCCGATCCGCTCGCGCGCAAGGAGGGGCTGCGCTACGACCGCGAGGAGGGATTCTTCGGCAAGCGCGAGGGCGGGCCGACGGTGGTGAAGGGGCATCCGGAGAAGAGCCCGCTCTACGAGCACATCACTTCGCAGGATCCCGACGAACTGATGCCGCCGCCGAAGTCGCGCAAGAAGATGAAACCGGAGGAGATCGCGATTTTGAAAAGGTGGATCGAGCAGGGAGCGGAGTGGCAGCCGCACTGGTCGTTCATCGCGCCGGTGAAGGCGGCGGTGCCCGCGGGCGCGAAGAATCCCGTGGATGCGTTCATCCGCGAGCGGCTGGCGAACGCGGGGCTGAAGCCGTCGGCACAGGCTGATAAACGCACGCTCGCGCGGCGTGTGTCGCTCGACATCACGGGGCTGCCGCCGACACCGGAGACGGTGGAGGCTTTTGTGAAGGACGAGGCGCTGGACGCCTACGAGAAGCTCGTGGACCGGCTGCTCGCCTCGCCACAATACGGCGAGCATCGAGCGCGCTTCTGGCTCGATGCGGCGCGCTACGGCGACACGCACGGGCTGCACATCGACAACTACCGCGAGATCTGGCCCTACCGCGACTGGGTGATCAATGCGTTCAACCGCAACCAGCCGTTCGACCAGTTCACCATCGAGCAAATCGCCGGCGACCTGCTGCCGAAGCCGACGAAGGAGCAGCTCATCGCGACGGGTTTCCACCGCTGCAACGTGACGACCGCGGAGGGCGGCACGATTCCCGAGGAGAATCTCGCGAACTACGCGCGCGATCGCGTGGAGACGACGTCGTGGGTGTGGCTCGGGCTCACGTCGAACTGCGCGGTGTGCCACGACCACAAGTTCGACCCGGTGACGATGCGCGACTTCTACTCGATGTCCGCATTTTTCCGGAACACGACGCAGGACCACTCGGACAAAAACATCCGCGACACCGCGCCCGTGCTCGTGCTCGCCGAGGGCAAGGACGCGAAGCGCTGGGATTCAATCCCCGGCGAGATTGCGGCGGTGAACGCGAAGCTCGCCACGCGGCAGAAGGTGCTGAATGGGGAGTTTCAAAAATGGCAGGAGACGGCGAAGGCGGAGACCATCGAGGAGGCGGTGAACACGAAGTCGCTCATCGCGCACATCCCGCTGAACGAAGGCGGCGGCGATCAGGCGCATGGGATCGTGGAGGGGAACGAGCGCATCATCCAGCTCCCGGAAAACGTCGTGTGGAAGGCCGAGGGGAGGAACGGCCCGGCGACGCAGGTCGCGGACGGAGCGTCCATTGATCTTGGCGACATCGCGGACTTTGAGCGCGATCAGGCATTCACCGCGAGCTTGTGGTGCTTCCGCCCCGGTGCGAGCAATGCCCCCGGCGGCATCCTCGCGAGGATGGACAAGAAGAACGGCCATCGCGGCTGGGACATCCTCTACGCCGGCAACGAAATCGCCGTGCACATCGTGAACACGTGGCCGGGCGACGCGATCAAAGTGAGCACCACCGACGGCGCGGCGAAGCCCGATGCGTGGCGGCACGTCGCAGTGACCTACAGCGGCTCGGGCAAGGCCGAGGGCGTGCGCATCTACGTGGACGGGAAGCTGCGCAAGACAAAGGTGGAGAAGGATACGCTCAGGGGAACCATCCGCACGAAGCTGCCGCTGATGGTCGGGCGTCGCGGCGGTGGCGGCGAGGTGTTCACCGGTGCGGTGCAGGGCGTGCGCATCTACAAGGGCGTGCTGATCGAGAAGCAGGTCTTCGCGCTCTCCGAGCTGCCGGAGCTGCGCAAGATTCTCGCGAAGCCCGCCGCTCAGCGGAAATCCATCGAGCGCGACCGGCTGCTTGCGTTCTTCTCGACGACGGACGAGGAGAGCAATGAGTTCGCATCGCGCGTCGCGGCCCTCGAGGGCGAGAAGACGGCGATTCAGAAGCGCAGCGTCGTCACGCTCATCCAGCAGGAGAGGAAGGACACGGAGCCCGTCGCGCGCCTGCTCTACCGCGGGCAATACGATCAGCCGCGCGATGAGCTGCGGCCCGCAGTTTACGCCGCGCTGCACCCGATGCCCGCAGGCGCTCCGAAGAACCGCCTCGGCCTCGCTCAGTGGCTCGTGGCGAAGGACAACCCGCTCACGGCACGCGTGACGGTGAACCGCTTCTGGCAGGAAATCTTCGGCACGGGCATTGTCGCCTCGGCGCAGGACTTCGGCATCATGGGCGAGCCGCCGTCGCATCCCGCGCTGCTCGACTGGCTCGCCGCGGATTTCCGCGACAGCGGCTGGGACGTGAAGCGGCTCATCCGCCTGCTCGTGACGAGCGAGACCTACAAGCAGGGCGCCTCCGCGACGAAGGAGCAGCTCGAGCGCGACCCGGACAACCGCCTGCTCTCGCGCGGCCCGCGCTTCCGCATGGATGCGGAGATGGTGCGCGACTACGCGCTCGCCGTCAGCGGCATGCTCTCCAAGAAAATCGGCGGCCCGAGCGTGAAGCCCTACATGCCCGAGGGCGTGTGGGAGGCCGTGGCGATGCCCGGCAGCACGACGAGCAAATACGATCGCGACACCGGCGAAGCGCTCTACCGCCGAGGGCTCTACACATTCTGGAAGCGCACCGCGCCGCCGCCGTCGCTGGAGATCTTCAACGCGCCCAGCCGCGAGGTCTGCACGATCCGCCGCGAGCGCACGAACACTCCGCTGCAGGCGCTCGTGACGCTGAACGACCCGCAATACGTCGAGGCCGCGCGCAATTTGGCGCAGCTCGCGCTGAAGGCTGCGCCGAAGGATGAGAATGCCGCGCTGGACTTCATCGCGCGCCGCGTGCTGCTGCGTCCGCTGCGACCGGCGGAGACCGCAGTGCTCGCAAAGAGCCGCACTGCACTGTTCGCGCACTATACCCAGTCGCCCTACGACGCCACGGCGCTTATCACCTTTGGTGAAAGCAAAGCCGATCCCGCAATTCCACCCTCGCGGCTCGCCGCGTGGACGATGCTCGCGAGCGAACTCCTGAACACCGACGAAGCCCTCAACAAGTAAACGACCATGAGCCTCATCACTGACTTCGCCACCTACCAGACACGCCGCCAGTTTTTCGCGCGCGGCGCGAACGCACTCGGCATGGCCGCGCTCGCGACGCTCTTCGGTCGCGACGCAACCGCGGCACCGGAGCAGGCTGCAAAAATCGCGCTGCAATTCGCACCGAAGGCCAAGCGCGTGATCTACCTGCACATGGTCGGCGGCCCGTCGCAGATCGATCTCTTCGACTACAAGCCTGAGATGCAGAAGTGGTATGACAAGGACCTGCCTGACAGCGTGCGCCAGGGCCAGCGGCTCACGACGATGACCTCAAAGCAGGCGCGCTTCCCCATCGCGCCGTCGAAATACAAGTTCGCCCAGTTTGGCAGGAACGGCATGTGGATGAACGCCGAGCTGCTGCCGTGGTTTTCAAAATGCGCGGACGACGTGGCCTTCATCCGCTCGATGCACACGGAGGCGATCAACCACGAGCCGGCAATCACGATGATGCAAACGGGCAACCAGAATTCCGGACGCCCGTGCATCGGCTCGTGGCTCAGCTACGGCCTCGGCTCGGCGAATCAGGATCTGCCGACGTTCGTCGTGCTCGTCGCCGAGCCGACAAACCGCGAGCAAATCCAGGCCATCTCCGGCAAGCTGTGGACGAGCGGCTACCTGCCCGGCCAGCACGCGGGCGTCGCATTCCGCAGCAAGGGCGACCCCATTCTCTACATCAACAATCCGCCCGGCGTGCCCGGTGACGTGAGGCGCAATACGCTTGACGGAATCAAGGCGCTCAACGAGCAGAACGCCGCGCTCGTCGGCGACCCGGAAATCCACACGCGCATCGCGCAATACGAGATGGCGTTTCGCATGCAGGCGAGCGTGCCGGAGCTCACGTCGCTGGAAAAGGAACCTGCGTCCACCTTCGAGCTCTACGGGCCGGATGCGAAGAAGCCGGGCTCGTTCGCCAACACCGCGCTCATGGCGCGGAGACTCGCGGAGCGTGGCGTGCGCTTCGTGCAAATCTACCACAACAACTGGGACCACCACTCGAACGTCGGCGGCCGCATGCCCGACCAGTGCCGCGACGTGGACCAGCCGTGCTACGGGCTCATCCAGGATCTCAAGCAGCGCGGCCTGCTCGACGACACGCTCATCCTGTGGGGCGGCGAATTTGGCCGCACGATCTACAGCCAGGGCGGGCTCTCGAAGACGAACTACGGCCGCGACCATCACCCGCGCTGCTTCACGATGTGGGCCGCGGGCGGCGGCATCAAGGGCGGCGCCATCCACGGCACGACCGACGACTTCAGCTACAACATCGTCGAGAACCCCGTCCACGTGCGCGACCTGCACGCGACGCTGCTGCAGCTCGTCGGCTTCGACCACACGCGGCTCACGTATAAATTCCAGGGCCTCGACGCGCGCCTCACCGGCGTGGAGCCGTCGCACATCGTGAAGGACATCCTCGCGTAGTTACGCGCCGAGCGCCTCGCGCATCTTCGTGAGCTGGGCGTGCTTGTCGGCCCAATCGCGTTCGCGCTGCTGGTGTTCCTCGAGGACTTTCGCGGGGACTTTGCTGGCGAAGTTTTCGTCGGCGAGCTTGGCGCGGACCTTGGAGAGTTCGGATTCGACCTTCGCGAGTTCCTTGCCGATGCGCTCGCGCTCGGCGGCGACGTCAATGAGTCCGTCGAGCGGGAGGAAAAGCTCGCCGAGCGGTGTGAGTGCGACGGGCGTGCCTTTCGCGGCGGCGAATGCGGCATTCACTTCGAGCGGCTCGGCGCTGAGCAGGATCTGAATCACGTTGGCCTCGTGTGCTTCGAGTGCGCCGCCCGGCTTGAGCACGAAGCGCACGCGTTTGTTGCTCGCGATGTTGAAGTCGCGGCGCAGTCCGCGGCCCGCTTCGACGGTCGCGTATTTTGCCTTCGCGAGTGCGTCGCTCGTTTCGTCGAGACCGAAGTAGGCGCGCTCGTCGGCGGTGAAGGGCTTGGGCCACGGCGCGAACATGATCGTCTCGCCGCCCTGCTTCGCGGGCATGTCCTTCGCGAAGCCCATGCCATTCCACAGCTCCTCGGTGATGAACGGCAGGAACGGATGGAAAAGCCGCAGCGTGTGGCTGAGGACGAAATCGATCACGGCGAGCGTGTTCGCCTTCCGCGCGGCGTCGGTGCCGTTGAGCGTCGCCTTCGACGCTTCCACATACCAGTCGCAGTATTCACTCCAGAAAAAGCGGTAGAGCACGGCGGTGGCGTCGCTGAAACGGTATTCGTCGAGCGCGGTGCTCACTTCGCGGACGGCGTCGTCGAGGCGCGCTAGGATCCACTTGTCGTCGCTCGTGAGCAGCGCGGGATTGATGTCACCTTCCGTCTCGCCGCCCTGCATCTGGCGGAAGCGCGCGGCGTTCCAGAGCTTCGTGCAGAAGTTGCGGCCGAGCTCGATGTTCTTCTCGTCGTAGCACACGTCCGAGCCGAGCGGCGCGCTGCGCATGGTGCCGAAGCGCACGCCGTCGGCGCCGTATTTCGCCATGAGGTCGAGCGGGTCGGGCGAATTGCCGAGCGACTTGCTGAGCTTTCGGCCCTGCTTGTCGCGGATGATGCTCGTGAAATAGACGTTCCGGAATGGCAGGTCGCCCATCCACTCGTAGCCCGCCATGATCATGCGCGCGACCCAGAAGAAGATGATGTCCGGTCCGGTGACAAGGTCCGTCGTCGGGTAAAAGCGCGCGAGCGTGTCGGTCTTCTCCGGCCAGCCCATCGTGGCGAACGGCCACAGCCACGAGCTGAACCATGTGTCGAGCACGTCGGGGTCCTGCGCGAATCCGTGCTTCTCGAGCTCACGGCCTTTCACCTCGTCGGTCGTCGCCACGAACACATCGAAGGTCTCGCGGTCGTCCTTCGTCTCGGACGTGCGGAAGTCGTAGCTCTCCGGCTGCACCTCGAGGCCATCGCGCACGCGGAACACACGCACCACGAGTCCGGACTGCTCGTTCTCCTCGCGGCTCGCCTTCAGCCCGCTCCAGCCGAACACATCCGCGTCGAGCTGATAGTCGTTGATGGTCACGCGCCTTTTCCACACCGGCACGCGATGTCCCCACCAGAGCTGGCGCGAGATGCACCAGTCCTGGATGCCGGTCATCCAGTGGTCATACACCTTCGCCCAGCGCTCGGGGAAAAAGCGCATCTGCGCGGGGAGCACAGGCCGCCGGCCTGTGGCGTCCGGCGACCCGCCGGACGCAGCGGGCGTCGCGCCGCCGCTGTTTGCAGTGGAGCGCTGTCCGTCGTTCGATGTTTCCGGCGAGCCGCCGGAAACCACAGGCGAGCCGCCTGTGCTCCCCGATTCCGTCGCGCTTGCGGACCCGCCTCTGTTCTCGCCCGGCTGAATCACACACGCGCGCGCCTTCTCCACGCTCGGGTATTTCAAAAACCACTGCTCGCTCAGGCGCGGCTCGATGGGGACGTCAGCGCGCTCGCTGAAGCCGACGTTGTTCACGTAGGGCTCGGCCTTTTCCAATGCGCCGGCGGCCTCGAGGATTTCGTGCGCCTTTTTCCGCGCAGCGAAACGATCCATGCCCGCGAGGTCCGCGCCCGCTTCGGCGGTCATGCGGCCATCGGGCGTGAGGACATCGATGACCGGCAGCTTGTGGCGCAGGCCGATTTCGTAGTCGGCCTTGTCGTGCGCCGGCGTCACTTTCAGCACGCCGGTGCCGAAGTCGAACGCCACATGCTCATCCGCGATGATCGGGATGCGGCGCTGCTCCTTCGGCGTTTCGAGCGGCAGCGCGCGATAGACGTGCTTGCCGATGAGATGCGTGTAGCGCGGGTCGTTCGGATTCACGGCCACGGCGGTGTCGGCGGGGATCGTCTCCGGGCGCGTCGTCGCGATGGTGAGGAAAGTGCCGGGCTCCTCCGCCACCTCGACGCGGAAGTGATACATGAAGCCCTTCTGCTCCTTCATCGTCACCTCCTCGTCGCTCAGCGCCGTGAGCGAACCGGGGCACCAGTTCACCATGCGCTTGCCGCGGTAGATGAGCCCTTTCTTGTAGAGGTCCACGAACACGCGCTGCACGCACGCCGAGTATTCCGGGTCCATCGTGAACCGCGTGCGCGACCAGTCGCACGAAGCGCCGAGCCCACGGAGCTGCTTCAAAATGATGCCGCCGTATTTTTCCTTCCACTCCCAGATTTTGCCGACGAGCGCCTCGCGGCCGAGGTCGTCGCGATGCTTCATCACGCCCTCCTTGCGCAGATTTTTCTCCACGACATTTTGCGTCGCGATGCCCGCATGGTCGGTGCCCGGCAGCCACAGCACTTCCTTGCCGAGCATCCGCGCACGGCGGGCGAGGATGTCCTGGATCGTGTTGTTCAGCACGTGCCCGAGCGTGAGCACGCCGGTCACATTCGGCGGCGGGATGACGATGGAATACGCAGGCTTCGCGGAATTCGCATCCGCCGTGAAGCAGCCGCTCTGCTCCCAGAATGCATACCATTTCGCCTCAATGGCGGCGGGCTCGTAGGTCTTCGGAATCTCGGACATGGCGTTATCTTTCTTCGGAAAAAGGGCGCGCAAGGTGCCGCGGGGCGGAGGCGGAGGCAAGCCGTAGCGTCGCTCTACAGAGCGGCCACCCTCCTCCGGGGTCGCAAACCGACACTGGAGGTGTCGCGGAAATGAGCCGGTGGTGCAGCGAGCACAGCGAGCAAAAACCACCGGATCCCATCGTTTGAAAAACAATGCGCCCCGGCAGGGGCGCCGGAATGCGCGTCCTCATTTCCCGCCGCCCCCTCCGGGGCGGATGCCGGGATGGGCGCCGACCCGGTGGTTCCGCTGCGCTCCACCACCGGCTAATTTCCGTTGTCCCTCCGGGACATGGCAAAGCCGCTCGACGGCCTTGCAACCTCCCGCTACACGACAACCATGCGCCCCCACCCAGCGAATTCTTGTCTGGCCAACAGGTTCAAAATGCAAGTTGTTCAAACAATGCGGTTCGAAATCGAATGATTTATGTAGTCGCGGTTGTCAGCATCATTGGTGCGCTGGTCGGCTACCTCGTTTGGTTGGAGATTCGCGGACAACGCATGTGGGTTTTGTCGCAGCACCAATACAAAGGCTTTCCGTTGTTTTTGCGGCGCATTGAGCGACTGCCATTCCCGTCGCGCCGCGCTAAACAGCCAGTCCTAGCCACCATCACGCACACCTTCACGAAGCGCCGACCGGACGGTTTGCCGGAGTCAGCGTATAACGACACCCTATTTGAGATGGACCAGAAACTCATTGAGGCAATGAACGGGATAGGATCGCCAGTTCTCATTGAGACTTTTGGAGGGAAGCGCAATTTCTACTACTACGTTACCGACGCCGGTCTGGCCGAGGCACGGTTCAGTTCGATTAGACAGGGCTTCGCACAGGAGGAATTGGTCATCGATTGTCGCCCTGATCCCGCTTGGAATTTCATTTACAATTATTTCAAGAATTTCTTTCCGGACCAACTATGGGCGTTCGACCCGCTGCCTAGCAGGAATAATGAATAAGCATGCGTTGCGGCGAAGAATTCCGCGCCTCGCTAGGGGTCGCTAGACGACAAAGACCGGGCTTTCGCCCGGCCTCCCGCGTTCGGGTGATGGATTCTGCCAGCCACCGCACTCTTGCCCCTGCGCTGAATCCGGGTAGCCTCGTGCCCATGGCTCTCCCCGACCGAATCACCATCGACCCCGGCAAATGCGGCGGTCGCCCGTGCATCCGCGGGCTGCGCATCCGCGTGAAAGATGTGCTGGAGATGCTCGCCGCCCGCGTGCCGGAGAAGGAAATCCTCGAGGACTTCCCCTATCTGGAACCGGAGGACATTGATTCGTGCCTGCAATATGCCGCGCGGCAGGCGGACCATCCGGTGCCCACCGCCACGCGTTGACTGAGGCTGCTGGAACCACTACCCTTTCCGCATGTCCACTCAGCAGCTCACGACCGAGGCGATGGCACTTCCGCTCTCCGAGCGGGTCTCGCTCGCACAAACGTTGTGGGAGAGCATCGATGCCGGTCTGACTGACGCCGATGAGGGCGAGGCCGTGCGTGAGGCGATCCGCCGGGATCAGGAGCTTTCCTCCGGCACTGTCGCGAGTCGCACGCATGAGGAGGTCATGCAGACGGCGCGGCGTGCCATCGGATGCGCCTGATCCACCATCCGGAGGCCGAGGCGGAACTCACCGGGGCGGCGCAATTTTACGAGCACCGGGTTCCCACGCTCGGCGCGCAGTTTCTCGACGCGGTGGATCGGGCGGTCGGAGTCATCACGGAGGATCCGGATCGGTGGAGGATCGTCGAGGCGGATGTGAGGCATTACCTGATGCCGCGCTTTCCCTACGCCATCTACTACCGGGTCCTGCCCGACCATATCCGCATCCTCGCCTTCAAGCACCACAGCCGTCACCCGGGCTACTGGCGTGCCCGCCTCGCCGAGTGAGGCGAAAACAAGAACGACAAAGGCCGGGCTTTCGCCCGGCCTCCGCGTTCTGGTTTGAATTGGTGGGAGCCTAGTAGGCGGCCTGTGCGCCCTTGAGGTTCTTCTTCTGGATCCACGGCATGAGCGCGCGGAGCTTGGCACCGGTCTTCTCGATGGGGTGCTGTTCGCCCTTCTTGAGGAGCGCGTTGTATTTCTTGTAGCCGCCCTTGTATTCCTTCACCCAGTCCTTCGCGAACTTGCCGGTCTGGATGTCCTTGAGCGCGGCTTTCATGCGCTTCTTCACGGAGGCGTCGATGATCTTCGGGCCGACGGTGACGTCGCCCCATTTCGCCGTCTCGGAAATCGAGAAGCGCATGCCGGCGATGCCGGATTCATTCATGAGGTCCACGATGAGCTTCAGCTCGTGGAGGCATTCGAAGTAGGCCATCTCGGGCGCGTAACCGGCCTCGACGAGGACCTCGAAGCCCGCCTGCACGAGCGCGCTCGCGCCGCCGCAGAGGACGGTCTGCTCGCCGAAGAGGTCGGTCTCGGTCTCTTCCTTGAAGTCCGTCTCGATGACGCCGCCGCGGGTGCCGCCGACGCCCTTCGCCCATGCGAGGGCGACTTTCTTCGCGCGCGCGCCGCCCTGATACACGGCGATGAGCGCAGGCACGCCCTTGCCCTCGGTGAACTGGCGGCGGACGATGTGGCCGGGGCCCTTCGGCGCGACCATGATGACGTCCACATCCTTCGGCGGGACGATGGTCTTGAAATGGATGGAGAAGCCGTGGCTGAAGAGGAGCGTCTTGCCCTTGGTGAGGTTCGGGCGGATGTCCTTCTCAAAGGCGGCGGCCTGCTTCGTGTCGGGCAGGGCGACGAAGATGACGTCGGCCTTCTTCACCGCGTCGGCGGTGTCATAGACCTCGAAGCCCTTGTCCTTCGCGACCGCGCGGGACTTCGAGCCGGGGTAGAGGCCGATGATGACCTTCACGCCGCTGTCCTTGAGGTTCAGCGCGTGCGCGTGACCCTGCGAGCCAAAGCCGAGCACGGCGCAGGTTTTGCCTTTGAGCACGCCGAGGTCGGCGTCTTTGTCAGTGTAGATTTTAGCCATAGAGAGTGGGTCCGATTTAGGATTTTGGATTTAGGGATTCAGATTTGGGAGTCAGTCCCCCTTGCGCGGGAGGGCGACCTTGCCGGTGCGGGTGAGGGCGGTGATGCCGAAAGGCTCCATGAGCGAGATGAACTTGTTGATCTTGCTCTCGTTGCCGGTGACCTCGATGGCGAAGTTCTTCGCCTGCACGTCCACAATCTTCGCGCGGAAGATGTCGCAGATCTGCATGACCTCGGCGCGCGTGTCGCGGCTGATTTTCACGCGCATGAGCACGAGCTCGCGGTCCACGTATTCGTCGTCGCGGAAGTCCTGGACCTCGATGACGTCGATGAGCTTCGCGAGGAGCTTGCTGACCTGCTCGAGCGTGGCGTCGTTGCCGCGGACGACGATCGTCATCCGCGAGGTTTCGGGATCGAGCGTCGGGCCGACGTTGAGCGAATCAATGTTGAACCCGCGCCCGCTGAACATGCCGGCGATGCGGGTGAGCACACCGAACTTGTTTTCGACGAGGACGGACAGGGTGTGGCGCATTGGAAAAAGGGCGGGGAAAATGGCGGGCCGCCCCTAGGGCGTCAAACGGAAAATCCCCGGAGGAGCCCCGCGGCTGCAGGGTGCGGCGGTGAAAACGGCTCAGCTGATGGCCTCGTCAATCATGGCGCGGCGCTGTGCGGGCTGGGTCCAGCGCCACTGGGATTCGGCGTCGAGCGACGAGACGGGGTCGAAGAAGAGGAATTTTTTCCCGGCCTTCACGCTCGGGGCGGTGAAGACGGAGACGCCGGTCCGGCGGTTGTAGAAATCGGGCGTGTGGACGTCGCGCTTGCCGCCGCCGCCGGGGGCGTCGAGGACGAAAGCGGGCGTGTTAAAGCCGGCGGTCGCGCCGCGGACGTGGCGCTCGAGATTTTGCGCGACGTGGAGCGGCGTGCGGAGGTCCTCCACGCCGGGTACCATGTCGTGCACATAGACGTAGTAGGGGTGGACGTTCACGAAACTGAGCCGGCGGACGAGGAGCGTCATGATGTCGGCGGTGTCGTTCACGCCGCGCTGGAGGACGGTCTGGCAGCGGACGTGGATGCCGCGCTCGGTCATGCGGCCCAGCGCGTCCTCGGTGAAGCCGGTGATTTCGTTCGGGTGATTGAAGTGCGAATGCACGACGACGTCCTTGTGCAGCGTGCGGCCCAGCTCGACGACGCGTGTGAGGGCATCGAGCCATGCGGAGTCGGTGAGGATTTTTTGCGGGAGCACGCAGAGGCCTTTCGTCGCGTAGCGGATGCGGCGGATGTTCGGCATTCCGAGCAGGCGGCGACCGATTTGCTCGATGTGCTCGGCTTTCAAATTATACGTGTCGCCGCCGGAGATGACGATGTCCTCGAGCTGCGGCTGCGATTCGATGTAGGCGAACGCCTGCTCCCAGCGTGCGGCATTCGCGGAGAGCTTCATTTTTTCCACGATCTCGGTGTCGCCGCCGACGGCGTAGCTGCGCGTGCAGAAGCGGCAATAGACCGGGCAGCTCGGCTGCGGGAGGAAGAGCGCCTTGTCCGGATAGCGGTGCGTGAGGCCGGGGACGGGCGAGTCTTCGCGTTCGTTGAGCGAGTCGAAGCGCAGCATCGGGTGGTCGGGCTCCTGCTGCGAGCGGAGCGGGAGGAATTGCGTGCGGATGGGATCGGCGAGCGGCGCGGACCAATCGACGAGCGAGAGGAGGTAGGGCGAAATGCGGAGCGCCATCGGCGCGTGCGCGATGCCGGCTTCAAGGTCGGCGTAGAAAGTTTCCGGCACGAGCGTGCCGAGGGTCTCGCGAAGCTGGCGAGCGTTGGTGATGGTGTGGCGCTGCTGCCACTGGTGGTTCCCGAATTCCGCCGCGCTCACCTGCGCCCAGGCGGGAATCGTGCGCCAGAATTCATCGCGGCGGAGATCGCGATGCTCCAGCCCGGGGCGCGCATCGGGCTGGATGTGCGGAGCGGCGGAGGCCGGGGGATCGACGTGGTGTGTTTCGTGGATGATGCGGGAGTCGTGCATGGTCGTTGGAAAAAAGACGCGGGTGCGCTGGCGATCACCGCACGGCGCCGCCGCACGCGGGAAAAAATCAGTCCATCCGGGAGTGAGTCTTGCGCGGGAGCGCTGAAGGCCGGGCTTTCACAGTGACGTAAACGGCGCAAATGCTCGGCGTGGACGGGTGAGACTGCAAGCCCATCTTGCAGTGCGGATTCGTCATCTTTCGGAGGGGAAGTGGATCGTGTAGGACTCGAACCTACAACCTAGTGATTAAGAGTCACTTGCTCTACCATTGAGCTAACGATCCTTTTCGCGAGGACGTGGAAAGTATTCGCAGCGCCCGTTCGCTCAAGTTCTTTTTTCACACCGCAAGCGGTTCGCGCGTTCCGCGGATGAGCCGAACCCCGGAAACAAAAAGGCGGCGACCGGGTGGCCGCCGCCTCGTGTGGAAATCTTCCGGCTTACTTCAGCGCCGCGAGCTGACGGGCGAGGGTGCCCTTGTGGCGGTTGGCCTTGTTCTTGTGGATGCGGCCCGTCTTCGCCGCCTTGTCGAGCGCGGCGGAAACCTTCGGCAGCAGCGCGAGCGCCTCGGCCTTCTTGCCTGCGGCGACGGCTGCGCGGATCGCGCTGAGCTGGGTCTTCACAGCGGTGGAAACGCGCTTGTTGGCGGCGGTGCGGCGCGTCGTCTGGCGGGCGCGCTTGGCTGCGGATTTGGTGTTGGCCATAAGAGTGGTGCTTTTTCGGAAAAGGAGCGCGGAGACTACCGGCGCAGCCCTTCTTGTCAAGCGAGCCGTGGTTTTCCGGCAAACTCCTAGCGTTCGACGGTCGCCGGGGTTCAATCTCCGACCCCGCCTCCCATGCGAAAATTTCCCTGCACACTCCCGGTCCGCCTGCTTTTCACACTCGCCGCGCTCACAGCCGCGGTGGGGGCCGCGGACGCGCCTCCCCCTCCGAATCTCGCGCCGCACTTTGCGCCGCCGGCGGAGTTCGCGAATGCTTTTGGCGACTACCGGTCACCTCTGAAATTTGCCGACGGCCGCATGGTGAAGACCGCTGCGGATTGGCCCGCTCGCCGTGCGGAAATCCTGAAGTCTTGGCACGCGCGACTTGGCGCGTGGCCGGCGCTGCTGGAGAAGCCGCGCATCGAAATCCGCGCGACGGAGCGGCGCGAGAATTTCACCCAGCACAAGGTGCGCGTGGACATCGGCCCGGAGCGCAGCGGTGGCGGCGGTCCGCGTCAGGGCGACGGCTACCTGCTCGTGCCGGATGGAAAGGGGCCTTTCCCCGCCGTGCTCGCCGTTTTTTACGAGCCGGAAACCGCCGCAGGGCTGAACCCAAAATCGCAGATGCGCGACTTCGCCTACCAGCTTGTGAAACGCGGCTTCATCACGCTGAGCATCGGCACACCGGGCGCGCTCGATCATCCGGAAATGGCAACGGACACGCGCGCGCTGCTCATCGCCGCGGGCGACAAGCTGAAAATCCAGCCGCTCACCTACCTCGCCTATGTCGCCGCCAACTGCCACACCGCACTCGCCGCGCGCAGCGACGTGGCCGCCAAGCGCATCGGCATCATCGGCCACTCGTATGGCGGCAAGTGGTCCATGTTCGCCTCGTGCCTCTGGGAAAAATTCGCCGCCGCCGTGTGGTGCGACCCTGGCATCGTGTTCGATGAGACAAACACCAACATCAACTACTACGAGCCGTGGTATCTCGGCTGGGAGCAGGGCGTGCTCCGCCCGCGCGGCGTGCCGAATGCGGAAAAGCCGCGCACGGGGCTCTACAAAAAGATGTTCGAGTCCGGCGAGAGCATGGTGGATTTGCACGCGCTCATGGCGCCGCGCCCATTCCTCGTCTCAGGCGGCTCCGAGGATGTGCCGTGGCACTGGCGCGCGCTGAACCACACGCGCGCCGTCTATGATCTGCTCGGCGCAAAGAACCGCGTGGCGATGACACACCGCGACGGCCACAGCCCGACGCCCGAGGCGATGGACCAGATGTGCGGCTTCCTCGAATGGGCGCTGAAGAGCGGGGCCGCGACCCGTTAGGCGCTTTGCCGGCTTGTCATCGTCGCATCCGCGATATACGCACCCGGCCATGAAACACACCTCGTTTCCTCCGCTCCACTGCATCATTGCCGCCACCGCGCTCGCCTTTGCGGGCTGCAACAAAGCGCCTGACGCTGGCGGAAAAGAATCCGGAACCGCCGCCGCGCCGGCGAAGGACGGCGGCACCATCGAGGGCGCGACCGCACTGCTGAAGAAATTCCTCGCACCCGGCGCAGACACCGCATCACTCTCGAAGGAGCTGCGTCCGACGAGCGATGACTACGCGAAGATTTTCACCGCGGAATTTGGAAGGAAGCTCGAGGCGATGCACAAGCCGATGTGGGATGCCTCGCAGGCCAACATTCGTCCGAACGAAGGGCAGACCGAGCTGAAGCTCTCGAAGGCCACGACCGATGATTTCAAGAATGCCACCGACGCCGCGAAGGAATTCCCAGGCGGCTACTCGAAAATCGGCGACAAGCTCCAGCCGGGCGTGACGCTCTTCCGCTTCAAGTTCGTGAAGCCCGGCGAGTCGCTCGGCATGGCCTTCGACGGCCTCGCATTCGTGAACGGCCACTGGCGCATCTTCCCCAAGCCCTGGCGCGCGGCGGAGTAGCACGGCGCGCGTGAGTCTCCGCCTCCACATGCTGCAGATCGCGCGCGTCGCGCCGAAGGCGCTCGGCGAGTCGGCGGGTCTGGTGCGCGATTTTCTGCTGCGGCAGATCACGGCGGAGGGCGGCGGTGCGGATCGCGCGGGGAAGGCGGATCTTTACTACACGATCTTCGTGCTCGCGGGGCTGGAGGCGTTGCAGGCGGAGATTCCGCGGGCGCGTGTGGAGCCGTTTGTAACGAGGTTCGGCGAGGGAGAAGGGCTCGACTTTGTGCATCTCGGCGCACTCGCAAGGTGCCGGGCGGCGATCGGGCTGGAGAATGGAACGGGGAATTCCGCCGATGCGATTTTGGCGCGGCTGGAGAAGTTTCGCACTGTCGATGGCGGCTACGACGTTCTGCCGGGGGCCAAAAATGGCAACGCCTACGGATGCTTCGTCGCGCTCGGCGCGTATCAGGATCTCGGGCGCAAAACCCCCGAGCCGCTCCGCATGATCCAGTGCCTGAAGTTTCTCGAAACGCCCGACGGCGCCTGGGGCAACGTGCGCGGGATGCGCAACGGCACCGTGCCCGCCACGGCTGCGGCCATCACGTTGTTGCATCAGCTCGGGATGCCGATCAATCCCGCGGCCGGCGACTGGCTGCTCGCGCAAATTCACAGCGACGGCGGCTGGCTTGCGGTGCCCGGATCGCCGATTCCCGACCTTCTTTCCACCGCCACCGCGCTGCACGCGCTCGCCTGCCTCGACCGTCCGCTGCCCGAGGCACTGCGCGAAAAGTGCCTCGATTTCGTGGACACGCTGTGGAGCGCCGAGGGCGGCTTCCACGGCCACTGGGCCGACGACGCGCTTGATGCGGAATACACCTTCTACGGACTGCTGGCACTCGGCCATCTCAGCGTGTAGCCTTTCCCCGTGAAGAAGCACCTCGTCCTCTACGACAGCGACTGCCCGCTCTGCGTGTTCCAGATGCGGCTCCTCACGTGGCTGGACTGGTTCAACGCGCTCGCACTCGTCCCGCTCACCGACCCGCGCGCAAAGGAGGCCGCTCCGCATCTCGACCGCGAGCAGCTCCTCGCCGCGATGCACTGCGTGACGAAGGACGGCCGCATCTACAAAGGCGCGCGCTGCATCCGGTTCGTCGGCATGCGGCTGCCGCTCGTGTTTCCCGTCGCGCTGCTGCTCTGGGTGCCCGGCGTGATCTGGATCGCGGAGAAGATCTACAACCTCATCGCGCGCAACCGCCACACGCTCTCGCGCATCTTCGGCTGCAAGGAAGCGTGTTCGATCATGCCGGTGCGCAAGCGCGAGCAGGACGAGGCGCGCTGACAATGCTCCCGCGCGCAGCGAAAAATCTCCTCCCAATCCACCTCCCGCCCGCTAGCTTCCCACCCTGTCGGTTCACCAAACTCATCCCAGCCATTCCCATCCCATGAAAGCACTCGTCCTCATCGCATCCCTCGTCCTCGCCACCTCCACGCTGTTCGCCGCTGACGGCGACTGGAAGACAGACCTCCCAAAGGCGCTCGAACAAGCGAAGGCGGAGAAGAAGCTGGTGCTCCTCGACTTCACCGGCTCCGACTGGTGTCCGCCCTGCAAGAACCTGCACGCAAAAGTGCTCACCTCCGACGAGTTCAACAAGTTCGCCAAGGACAACCTCGTGCTCGTCGAGCTCGACTTCCCGCGCGCCAAGCCGATCGCTCCGGAACTGAAAGCCGCCAACCAGGAGCTTTCCAAGAAATACGGCATCAAGGGCTTCCCCACCATTATCGTGCTCGATCCGGAAGGGAAGGAGCTCTTCCGCAAGGTCGGCTACGGCGGCACGCCCGCCGCGGACTACGTCGCCGAGCTCGCGAAGTTGAAGAAATAGCGCTGGCGAGGATCGCAAACCAGACCTTCGCTCCACTGGACAGGCCGCAGGTGCCTCGCGGCGCCCCTTTTGGGCACCCGTGATTTGCCATTTGCCAAGAAGGGGGGTGCCACCCATATTCCCCGCCCTTTTTTATGAACTGGATTGGCCTGCTTACGAACCTGCTCACGGCGATCAACGTCCTCGTGTGCCTCCTCATCATCCTCCTGGTGCTCCTGCAGCGGCCAAAGGATCAGGGCCTCGGAGCGGCATTCGGCGGCGACACGGCCAGCAACATCTTCGGAGCGCAGACCACAAACGTCCTCGCCACGCTCACCCGCTGGCTCGGTGGCATTTTCCTCGCCCTGTGCCTGCTCATCGCGGTCCTCGGCAACCACGACAAGTCGCGTCAGGGGAAAGTCCAGCGCTACCTCGACCAGTTGAAAGTGGAGCAGGCCGAGCGCGACAAGCAGAAGGCCGCGGAGGAGGCAGCAAAGGCGGCGGCGGCGGCAGCCGAGGCGGCGAAGAAGCCCGCGGTTCCGTCCTCCGCCACATCGCAGCCCGTGCAGGTGCCCGGCGACAAGCCCGCGCCGGAAAAGCCCGCGGACAAGAAGCCCGAGACTCCCACCGGCACATCCACCGGCGCACCCGCACCCACTCCCAAACCCGCCGACAAGCCCGCGGCACCGAAGCCCGACGACAAGAAGCCGGCCACCTCGACCGCGCCTGCCGCTCCCGCGAATTCTTCGACCGGGACGCCCGCTCCTTCTCCGAAGCCTGCGGAGAAGCCGGAAGCGCCGAAGGCCGAGGACAAAAAGCCCGCAGCCCCTGCGACCCCCGCGGCTGGCACGCCTGCTCCCGCCTCCAAGCCCGCCGAGAAACCGGAAGCCCCGAAACCTGAGGAAAAGAAGCCGGCTCCCGCTCCCGCTCCAGCGGGCGGCAACTAGGCTGCCTCAAATTCGCGCGGCAGACCTTCGACTTCTGCGCGGGTGACATGGCGGCACGGTTTCATCGCGGGGCCGTTCAAAGCTGCGCCGTGTGTGGTTGAAATTCCCCGCGCAGCTCCCGCGCCCTGCTCTGCACGCTGGCAAGACACCGGGCATTCCGCTATCCGGCAGCGGAACACTCCCCGCACACCATGATCGTTCCGCAATTCTGGGCCGAGGGCCGCGCGCAGCACCGCGAACGCGGGCGCAGCATCACCATCCGGCGCTTTGGCTGGTCGGATGAAAGCCAGGAGGCCGCGCAGGCCACCGCCGATGCCCGCGCGCAGGAAGCCCTCCAGCGCGCGCTCGCCGGGGAAAAGCTCGACCGCCGTGAGCTGAAGCGCGCCTACAACGGCGCCGACGGCGTGCCCATCCGCGAGGAGATCGTCTCGCGCCACGGCGACACCGTCATCACCCGAAACTGCTACGGCGCCCGCTGCCTGAACACGCCCGACGTGCTCTTTGCCGACGTGGACTTCGACACGGAGCCCGCCGCCCGCGTGACGTGCCCGCTCATGCTCGCGCTCTTCATCGCGGCTGTCGTGTATGTGGTGAAAATGAAGCCCGCGTGGCCCGTCCTTATCGGCTCCATTTTTGGAGCCGCCATCATCAGCGCCGTCCTCGGCTCCGCCATCGTCGTCGCGTGCCGCTCCCTTTTCACAAAGGCAAAAGGTGGCCCGCTTAAAGCCGCAGGCTCCCGCATCGCCAAATTCATCGCGCAGCACCGCGAATGGACCCTGCGCGTCTATCGCACGCCCGCCGGCCTCCGCGTGCTCGCCATGCACCGCACCTTCACGCCCGATGATCCCGCCGTGGCGGAATTCTTCCGCGCGCTCGGCACCGACCCCATCTACGCCCGCATGTGCGCGCGGCAGCACTGCTTCCGCGCCCGCCTCACCGCGAAGCCCTGGCGCATCGGCATCACCGAGCACATGCGCCCCATCTCCGTGTGGCCCGTGGCCCCCTCCGGCCTCGCGCAGCGCCGCGCGTGGGTGGAGAAATACGAGGCCGCAGCACAAGGCCACGCCGCCTGCGCCTTCCTCGAAACCCTCGGCAGCGGCGCCAGCGACTCCAGGACCCGCGCCGTGCAGGAACTCCACGATACCCTCAGCCGCGCCACCACCGGCCTCCCGCTCGCCTGACAACCCCTCCCACCCCATGAACAACACTGAGCCGCCAGTCATTCCCTTATGGAAATGGCTGCTGCTTCTGCTGCCGTCGGCACCGATGCTTCTCTTGCCATGGATAAAAAATCCCTGGCCCCGCCCTCCCACCGGCGATGCGACCGCCGATCAAAACCACGATCTTTTCGTCCGCGTCCGCATCGTTTTCACAGTCGCCATCGCGATCAGCGTGTTCGTGGCATTGGCCTTTGAAAAATGGCGGCATGGAGCGGTCAGGCATCCTTTCAGGGTGATTTGGAACGGTTTCACGATCCTCGCCGTCAACGGCCTCATTTCATTCTACGGCGTCTTGTGGCTCATCAATTTGCGAACCAATCGATGATCTTCCCCCTCCCTATCGAGCCCCTCCTTAAACACACCAACTCGCGCTGCCCGCATGTCTAAGCAACCACCATCGAAGCCGCACCCGGTTCCATTTTGGAAATGGCCGCTGCTCCTCTTCCCGGCGGCCATCGCCATCGCACTGATCACCATGGCGCGCGCCGCGACGCAGATCACCGGCCCGTCGCCGATGCGGCTGGAGGATTTCGCCGCGGCCCTGAGCGCCGGCATCGCCGTGCCGCTCAGCTTCGCGCTCGGCCGGCGGCTCGACAAATGGCGCCGCGGAAAAGTGGAGCCCGGCCTCCGCCGACTCGCGCTCGGCGCAGTGATCCTCGCGGCAAACATCGCCCTGTGCGCGGCAGTCCTCTCCACATGGGCTAGGTTGCGCAACATGCGATGAGCACCGCCCCTTTCCCCGAACGCCATGCCCGAGACTGAGCCAGCACCACCGCCACCCCCGGTTCCGTTTTGGAAATGGCTGCTGCTCCTCCTCCCCGCGGCGCTCCTGCTCCTCCTCCCGCTGATGGACTTCGCGATGCGGCACCTTCACATCAAGCTGGATCCGGACACCCTCGAAGGGCTCCTCTCCCTAGTCATGTTCGGCTCGCTGGCGCTGTGTTTCCGGCTCGGCTTCCTCGTGGAGAAATGGCTGCGCGGCCCCGCCGCCCGCACACTCCGCGCCATCCTCTGGGGCGTGCTCCTGGTTTTCCTCAACTGCACCATCGCCCTCGTCGGCTGCGCCACCCTCCTCTGAGCCCATGCACGAGCCTGAGCCATCCCCGCAGACACCGCCGCCACCACGCCCGCTTCCATTTTGGAAATGGCTGCTGCTGCTGACGCCGTCGGTGCCGATCATGCTCGCGCCGTTAATCGTGGACGCGCGGACGCGTCCGCCACCCGAATATGGCAACCTGACTCTCCTCGATAGGATCGACCAAGGTTACGTTCACTGGGGTTTCCTCGTTGGCGCCGTTTCTTTGGGCAGCGCGATCTCAGCCCTTCTCAGCTGGGCGATCGGCCTCTTGCTTGAACATTGGCGGCATGGATGGAGCAGCGAATTCGGGCGGGCCGCGCTCGGCTACGGGTTTCTGATTTTCGCTGCAAACTGCATCGTCGCTCTCATCGGCTGCGCCATAACCGGTGTTTTCCGATGAACCTCCCCTGCACCACCGAGACGCTCCTCAAGCGCACCACGTCGCGCTGCCCCGTGTGCCACGCATCCGTGCCCGCCGAGGTATGGAAGGTGGAGGGCGGCGAAGCGAATGACAAATGCAGAATGACGGATGACGAAGGGCCGTCCGCTCATTCGTCATCCGTCATTCGCCATTCGTCATTTCGCGCGCCCGCGCGCGTCCTCCTCCGCCGCACCTGCCCCGAGCACGGCCGCGCCGAGGCGTGCATCGCGAGCGACGCGCGCTTCTACTGGCTCGCGCAGGGCGACCCGAAGAATGCATGCTGCGGCGGAGGCGCCTGCTCCGCGAGCGACGGCGTGGTGCGCGGCACGCTGGGGCGCAACGCGGAGGGGGCGATGCAAAGTGCGCAGTGCTCGGTGCCCAGTGCTCAGACCTCCACGGACGACGCCGGGTGCGGTTCGGATGTTTCCCTTTCGCGCGAACGCGCGCCATCCGATCTGAGCACTGATATTCTGAGAACTGAGCACTCCCCGCCAGCCGCCAGCAACCAGCAACCAGCAACCAGCATCGAGCGCCTCTCCACCTGCCTCGCGCTGATCGAGATCGTCCGCTCCTGCAACCTCGCCTGCCCCACGTGCTACGCCGATTCGCCGCAGAGTCGCGCGGTGGACGCCGTGCCGCTCGCCGAGCTGAAGGCGCGCATCCAAGGCGTGGTGGATCGCAAGGGCGGCATCGAGATCCTCCAGCTCTCCGGCGGCGAGCCCACGCTGCACCCGCAGTTCGCCGAGCTGCTCGCGTGGCTGCACGCGCACCCGGCCATCGACTACGTGCTGCTGAACACCAACGGCGTCCGCATCGCGAACGACGACTCCTTTCTCGCGGAACTCGGCCGCACGTTCCGCGCGGGGAAATTCCAGCTCTACCTCCAGTTCGACGGCACGCAGGAAGCCGCCCAGCGCGAACTCCGCGGCGCCGACCTCCGCGCCACGCGCGAGCGCGCCATCGAGCGCTGCGGCAAGCTCGGCATCCCCGTCACCCTCGCGATGACCGTTACGCCCGAAAACCTCCCGCACGTGTGGGACGCCGTGGAGTTCGGCCTGCGCTTCGACCACGTCCGCGGCGTGAGCTTCCAGCCGATGTTCACCAGCGGGCGCGTGCCCGCGAAGGCATCCGCAGATTTCGCCGATGACGCAGATTTGAAGAAATCCTCTCGGCGAGAATCTGCGCAATCTGCGGATCAAAATACGGGGAGCAACCCTTCACCAGTCACCAGTCACCAATCACAGCGGCTCAACACGGCGGACATCATCCTCGCGTTGATCGATCAGTCCGCCTCCCGCCTCCGCGCCGACGACTTCACCCCGCTCCCCTGCGGCGACCCGAACTGCGCGACCATCGGCTACCTGTTGAGATTCGGCGGCACCACGCGCAGTATCAGCGACTTCGTGGACTTCACGCAGGTGCAGGATTTCCTCCGCGACAAAGTCCGCTACTCCCCCGACGACCTCGCCCGCTGCGGCTGCGAAAACGAACCGCTGGGCGAGCTGTTGCACGCGCTGGAAACAGGCGGGGTGCACGGAGCAGGGAGCAGGGAGCAAAACAGCCCCTCCGGCTATCTGCCCCCTTCTCCCAGCTCCCTGCTCGCCTCCTCCGCCTTCCGCCTCTTCATCAAGCCCTTCATGGACGCATGGTCATGGGACGAAGACCGCATCGACCGCTGCTGCACCCACGTCATCCGCCCCGACGGGAAGCTGGATTCGTTCTGCAGGTATTACTCGGGCTTCGCTGACATGAGATAAACAACCAATGACCCACGACAACAATGTGCCAGACGGCAGAAAACCAGCCCTTATGCTCGCGCTGTGCATCGGGTTTCTGCCCTCCGTGCTCATGCTTGGGATTTTCACGCTACCCCCGATGCACGGAATTGGAAACGACCGGTCAGACTCCACCCTTTGGTCCGTCAGTATCGTGAGTGTGATCTGTTGCTTCACCGCATCGGCCATGCTGTTTTCCAGGAGGACAGGAGGGGCATTTGCCGGTGGCGTCTTCTTTCTGCTCCTCAATGGATTCATAGCCTTCTTCGCAGGCTGTTCCGCCTTGATGCCCTGACGTCTGATGATTTTCCAACCAAGCGCCTACGGCTGGCTGCTGCTCGCGGGGATCGCGGCGAGCCTTTTCACGTGGACGCGGCTGGTGCGCGGGGATTCGCGGCTGGTGACGATTTACCTCGCGGCGCTGCTCAGCGCGTTCATCGGCGCGAAGCTCGTGTATCTGCTCGCCGAGGGCTGGCTCGACTGGCCGCAGCCTGACCGCTGGCTGCGGCTCGCGACGGGGAAGTCCGTGCTCGGCGCGCTGCTCGGCGGCTACGCGGGCGTGGAGCTGGCGAAGCACTTCCTCGGCTACACGCGCGCGACGGGCGACTGGTTTGCCATCATCGCGCCGCTCGGCATCGCGCTCGGCCGCGTCGGCTGCCTGCTGCACGGCTGCTGCCCCGGCGAAGCGTGCAGCCGCGACGCCTGGTGGACGCTGCGCGACGCGCACGGCATCCCGCGCTGGCCCGCCGTGCCGCTGGAACTCGCCTTCAACATCGCCGCCCTCGCCATCTTCCTCGTGCTGCGACGCCGCGTGTCGCACGCTGAATGCCCCAAGCTGCGCGGCCAGCTTTTCCACCTCTACCTCATCGCCTACGGCCTCTTCCGCTTCGCGCACGAATGGATGCGCGCGACGCCGAAGCTCGCGGGCGTCGTCTCCGGCTACCAGCTCGCCGCGCTCGCGTGCGTCGCCCTCGGCGCCTGGGGCTGGCGCCGGCGCGCGCGGCTCAACCGTGTTGTGATTTGAACCACGAAGGGCACAAAGGGCGCGACGATCAACGAGCCCGCGTGCCGGACATTCCACATCAAGCACCTTCGTGCCCTTTGTGCCCTTCGTGGTGAAACCCAGCCACGCCGCGCGGCTTGAGCGTGCAGCCGCCGCCCCGTAGCGTCCGCGCGGATGGAAATTCAGAAGTTCAACGTCCTCGGCGTCGCGATGAGCGCGATGAATCTCGACATCGCCACGCAGGCGGTGCTCGAGGCGTGCGCCGCGCGGCGCAAGGGCTACGTGTGCGTGACCGGCGTGCATGGCGTCACCGAGGCGCAGTCGGACGACGCCTTCCGCCGAATCCTGAACGGCGCATTCCTCAACACCTGCGACGGCATGCCGCTCGTGTGGGAGGGACGCCGCGCCGTGGGCAAATGGGTGGACCGCGTGTATGGCCCGGACCTCATGCTGCGCATCATGGAGGCGACGCGCGACGGGAAGTTCACACACTACTTCTACGGCGGCGCGCCCGGCGTGGCCGACCAGCTCAAGGCCGCGATGGAGCAGCGATTCCCCGGCGTGCGAATCGTCGGCACGCACTGCCCGCCGTTTCGTCCGCTCAATGAACAGGAGCGCGCCGCGCTCGCGGCGGAGATCGCGGAGAAGCGGCCAGACCTATTCTGGGTCGGCCTCAGCACGCCGAAGCAGGAGCGATTCATGGCGGAGTTTCTCCCGCTGCTAGACACGACGGTGATGCTCGGCGTCGGCGCGGCATTCGACTTCCACACCGGCCGCATGAAGGAGGCGCCGCGCTGGATGATGCGCTGCGGCCTGCAATGGCTCCACCGCCTGTGCAGCGACCCGCGCCGGCTGTGGAAGCGCTACGGTGTCATCGTGCCGAGCTACCTCTTCCGCATTTTCCTCCAGCGCACGGGGCTGAAAAAATATCCGCTGTGACGTTCCCGCGGCGCGGCACTCTCCGCTTGCGCGCGCGGGCGAATCGCAGAGAGTTGCCGCCCCTTTCCAGACCCCGAACTTTTTCCAGACAGCATGAACAGAGTCCTCGTTTGCGGCGCCGGCGGTTTCATCGGCGGACACCTCGTGGCAGACCTCCGGCGGCAGGGCGTGAAGCACATCCGCGCCGTGGACCACAAGCCGTTCGAGCAGTGGTATCAGCGGTTCGACGATGTCGAAAACATGCGCCTCGACCTGCAGGAGAAGGACGCGTGCGAGGCTGCAGTGAAGGGCTGCGACTGGGTTTACAACCTCGCCGCGGACATGGGCGGCATGGGCTTCATCGAGCTGAACAAGGGCCTCTGCATGCTCAGCGTGCTCATCAACACACACCTCCTCATGGCCGCGCGGAAGCACGGCGGCGTGGAGCGGTTTTTCTACGCATCGAGCGCGTGCGTTTACAACGCCTCGAAGCAGACCGACCCGAACATCACCGCGCTCGCCGAGGAGGACGCCTACCCCGCGATGCCTGAGGACGGCTACGGCTGGGAGAAGCTTTTCAGCGAGCGCATGTGCCGGCATTTCCGCGAGGACTTCGGCATCCAGACGCGCATCGCGCGCTACCACAACGTGTATGGCCCGAACGGCACCTACGACGGTGGCCGCGAAAAGGCGCCCGCCGCCGTGTGCCGCAAGGTGATCGCCGCAAAGCTGAGCGGGAAGCACGAAATCGAAATCTGGGGCGATGGCCACCAGACGCGCTCGTTCATGTTCATCGCTGACTGCCTGCACGGCACGCAGATGCTCACGCGCTCGGACTTCGTGGAGCCGATCAACATCGGCAGCTCCGAGAAGGTGAGCATCAACCAGCTCGTGGACATCGTGGAGGACATCGCGGGCATCAAGCTCCAGCGCCGCTACAAGCTCGACGCGCCCAAGGGGGTGAACGGCCGCAACTCGGACAACACGCTGATTCAGAAAACATTCGGCTGGCAGCCGAACATCCGCCTGCGCGACGGACTGGAGAATACCTACGCGTGGATCCACGACGAGATCGTCGCCACGCAGAAGAGCGGCAGGGCGAGCGTGGTGAACGTCGCGTAGGCGCTAACGCCCGTCGCCTTGCCTCGCAGGCACGCGCGGAGCACACCGCTCACACAGCCTGCCCGTCTCCTCATCCACCGTGGAGATTTTCCCCTCGGCATCGCTCATCATGCAGCCCGGCGTCGGGCAGTGCTCGAGCCCGAAGGTGTGGCCGACCTCATGCGCCGTCACGCGCTGGGTGCGCAGCAGCAGCTTTTCGCGGCTCACGCTGCGGCCGAGGCGGAATGTGGAAATCACGCACGGTCGCCCACCAACGGTTCCGAGCCCGAAGACTCCCCAGTCGAACACCTCGCCCTTCGTCGTGGAAATATCCGCGGCAGCGAGCCCGACTGTTTTTGTGAAATTCGCGGGGGCGTTCGAGTCGAGCCAGTCGAGGAGCTTGTCCGCGCGGTATCGCTGGCGCGGTTTGTAAAATGCCGATGCCGCCAATTCCCTGACCGGCAACACCTCGATTTTCACGACGTAGATTCGCTCAAGGTGCGCACGCACTCTCTCCACCACATCGGCGGAAATTTTCCCGAGAGGCTGAAGCGCAATCTTCGGCTCTTCCGCCCGCGACAAGTGCGCTGTGGCCAAACACAGCATCGCCAACAGAACGGGGAGCAGCCGCGGCATCAGGCGACGAACTTGCCGGGATTGAGGATGCCCTTCGGGTCGAGGGCGGCTTTCAGCGCGCTGTGGACATCGCGGCCTGTGGTGTCCACGGCCTGCGGCCACCACGGCTTCTTCGCGAGTCCGATGCCGTGCTCGCCGGTGATGACGCCGCCGGCCTTGAGCACCCAGGTGAAAAGCTCGTCGAGCGCGCCATCCACGCGCTGCTTCACGCGGCGATCCTCGTGGTAGTTTTTCGCCATGATGTTCACGTGGATGTTGCCGTCGCCCGCGTGGCCGAAGCACGCGACGGGGTAGCCGTGCTTCTTCGCGAGACGTTCGCCGAACTCCGCCAGCTCGATGAGCTTGCCGCGCGGGACGACGACGTCCTCGTTCAGTTTCGTGAGGCCGGTTGCTTTCAGCGACTGGCTGTAAGCGCGGCGCAGGCCCCAGAGCTTCTCGCACTCCTCGTCGCCGAATGCGGTAAGCACGCGGATGGCGTTGATCTTCTTCAGCAGCTTGGCGAGCGCGGTGCACTCGCCCTTCACGGAATCCGCCTGGCCGTCGAGCTCGACGAGCACGAGCGACTTTGCGCCCGGCGCGATCTCACGACCGAGAAATTCGCGCGCGCTTTTCAGCGTGAATGGATCCGCGATCTCCAGAGCGCACGGCAGGAAGCCCGCGGCGAAAATTTTCTGCACAGCATCCGCCGCCTGCCGGAATGTGCGAAAGCTCGCGGCTAGCGTCGCGCGTGCCGGTGGATGCGGCAGCAGGCGCAGCGTCGCCTCGGTCACTACGCCGAGCAGCCCTTCGCTACCGACGAAGAGGCCCGCGAGGTCGAAGCCCTGCTTGTTCTTGTGCGTGCGCCCGCCGCACTTCAGCACGCGGCCATCGGCGAGCACGACCTCGAGGCCGAGCACGTAGCTGCGCGTCACGCCGTATTTCAGGCAGCGCGGTCCGCCCGCGTTCGTCGCGATGTTTCCGCCGATGCTGCACTCCTTCAGCGACGCGGGATCGGGCGGGTAGAAAAGTCCAACCTTCCGCGCAGCCGCCTGCAGTTCGCCTGTGATCACGCCCGGCTCCACGACGGCAACGCCATCGGCAAAGTGAATCTCCTTGATGCGATTCATCCGCGCCACGCTCAGCGCGATGCCGCCGCGCGAAGGCACACAGCCACCCACATAGCCCACGCCGGCGCCGCGCGCCGTTACCGGGATGCCGTGGCGGTTGGCAAAACGGAGCGTCTTCTCCACGTCGCCGCGCTTCCGCGCCAGCACGACGGCGTCCGGCTTTCGTGCTGCGAACCATTTGTCCTTCGCGTGGGTGGCGAGCGTCGCATCATCCGTGCGGACGACGCCGGGGCCGAGGAGCTGGGTGAGTTTGCGTTCGAGATTCATGCCTTGATGCGCTGCTTGTGCCGCTGATTGGGCGGCTAGTCCTGCTTCTTCTTGTCGCTGCCCCCGAAGAACCGCTTCAGCAGGCTCGGCTTCGGTGTCGGCGTGGCTTTCGGTTTCCTCGGAGTCTTGCGTTCTGAGCTCGCAGCCGGCGCGGTTGCCGTTGGTGGGAGCAATTCCCCGGCCGGCGTCTTCTCAAAACCATCCGAGCGCAGCACCGCACCCTTCACGGCGTTCACCATCAGGAGTCCAATCTGATCCCCCGAGGAATCGAGCACCGTCACCCTCCAGACCGGGGAGCCCGCCGCCGCATCCCGCGCGAGCGTGTAGTTCAGCGTGCCCACCTTCACGTCGTTCGCCTCGGCAAACACCCCCGCGAGCTTCGCCACCTGGGTGGAGTCGACCTTCACCGCATCCGCTCCGATCACGTCGGCAGGCTTCAGCGAGTCCGCGAACTGTGACAGCACCCGCGAAGTCACAAGCTTCCCCTCGGCGACGACAAATTCGCGCAGCCCTCGCTGCTCGCCGGGATCATTCACGAGAAAATACCAGCGTTCCGGCGAGGGATTCCCCTCCCGCGCTTCGATGGCGACAAGCCGCTTCGCCGCCTCCGAGGGGATCAACCTCAGCGCCGCCAGCGCGCTGATTTCAGCGCGGGCGGCAGCAGTGATGCAAAGGAACAGAAGAATGATGCGCACAAGCACGACGAAGGAACGTAGCGCGCCGACGGAAGATTTCCAGACATCCACGGCTGCGCGTCTCGCGGTGCGCCTTCCCCGCCGCGCAAGGCAGGACCCTGAAAATTCCTCGACGGCCCGCTCGGGGCTCGCGCACCGTCCGCGGCATGATCATCAAGCCGAAGACTCGTGGGTTCATCTGTGTCACTGCGCATCCTGATGGCTGCGCGGCGCATGTGCGGCAGCAGATGGACTATGTGAAATCGAAAGGCGCCATCGCGGGTGCGCCGAAGCGTGTGCTCGTCATCGGAGCGAGCACGGGCTACGGGCTGGCTTCGCGGATCGTGCCGGCGTTTGCGGGCGGGGCGGCGACCATCGGCGTGTTTTTCGAGAAGCCGGGCGAAACGGACAAGTGCGGCTCGGCGGGGTGGTATAACTCCGTGGCGTTCGAGCGCGAGGCGCGGGCCGCGGGGCTGTATGCGAAGAGCATCAATGGCGATGCTTTCTCCGACGCGGTGAAGGAGCAGACCATCGCGATGATCAAGGCCGACCTCGGGCAGGTGGACGCGGTCATTTACTCGCTCGCTTCGCCGCGCCGCACGCACCCGAAGACCGGCGTCGTTTACAAGAGCTGCCTGAAGCCTGTCGGCGCGGCCTACACGAACAAGACCGTGGATACCGACAAGGGCACCGTGAGCGACATCACCATCGAGCCCGCGAGCGACTCGGAAATCGCGGACACCGTCGCGGTGATGGGCGGCGAGGATTGGGAGATGTGGCTCGATGCGCTCGATGCCGCAGGCGTGCTCGCGCCGGGCGTCGTCACGGTCGCCTACAGCTACATCGGGCCGTCGCTCACATGGGCGATTTATCGGAATGGCACCATCGGCAAGGCGAAGGAGCATCTCGAGGAGACCGCGGACCGCATCACCGCGAAGCTTGCAAAGCACGAGGGCCACGCGTGGGTGAGCGTGAACAAGGCGCTCGTCACGCAGGCCAGCAGCGCGATTCCCGTCGTGCCGCTCTACATTTCCCTGCTCTACAAGGTGATGAAGGCGAAGGGGCTGCATGAGGGCTGCATCGAGCAAATTTACCGGCTGTTCGCGGAAAGGCTCGCGCCCGGCGCGCATCCACAGCCCGACGAGGAGGGCCGCATCCGCATCGACGATTGGGAAATGCGCGACGACGTGCAGGCCGAGGTGGCCGCGTTGTGGCCGCAGGTCACGACCGAGACCCTGCCCACGCTCAGCGACATCGCCGGCTACCGCGCGGAGTTCCTGCGCCTCTTCGGCTTCGGCCTCAGCGGTGTGAACTACGACGCCGAGGCGGAACCGCTCCAGCCGATGCCGAGTGCGGTCTAAAACTCCCACAGCACCACTCGCTCACAGCAACTGCTGCGCGTCCACGTCCACGACGGCGAAGACGTCCTCGGGCAGCGGCAGGCGGTCGAGGACTTCGCGGAGCATGCGGCTGACTTTCAGGATCGCGTGCGTGCGGATGGCGATGTGGAAGCGGAAGTTGCCGTGCGATTTCTCCAGCGGCGCGGGGACGGGTTCGCCGAGCGTGATGTTTGCCGGGAGCGATTCCTTCAGCCGGCGGTGGAGCGTCTCGGCGGAGAAACGACCGCGCTCCTGGTGCGGTGAGCGCACGGTGATAAGGATGAAGTGCGTGAACGGCGGCTGCTCCATTTTCTGCCGCCACTCGATCTCCTGCTCGTAGAAGCCCTCGAAGTCGTGGTGCCGCGCGAACTGGATCGCCGGATGAAACGGCGTGTGGCTCTGCACGACGACCTCGCCCGCGACCTCGCCGCGGCCCGCGCGCCCGGCGACCTGCGTGAGGAGCTGGAACGTGCGCTCGCTCGCGCGGAAGTCCGGCAGGTGCAGGCCCATGTCCGCGTTCACGATTCCGACGAGCGTGACGTTTGGAAAGTGCAGCCCCTTCGCGATCATCTGCGTGCCGACGAGGATGTCGATCTTGCCAGTGCGGAATGCGCCGAGCGTCTCGCGATACGCCTCGCGCCGCTGCATCACGTCGGCGTCCATGCGCTTCACGACGGCCTTCGGGAAAAACTTCTGCACCGCGTCCTCCACCTTCTCGGTGCCGGTGCCGGTGTATTTGATTCCGGGATCCTTGCACTCCGGGCACTTCGACGGCGCGGCGGCGGCGTGCCCGCAGATGTGGCAGACGATGCGGCTTGCGGCGCGGTGGAAAGTGAGCGCGATGGAGCAGTTCGGACACTCGGCGACGAAGCCGCATTTGTCGCACAGCAGTGTGGTGCTGAAGCCGCGGCGGTTGAGGAAGAGGATCACCTGCTCGCGCTTTTCGAGCCGCTGCCCGATGGCTGTCGCGAGCGGGTCGCTGAGAATGGGCGAGGACTTCTTCGCCTCCAGGCGCATGTCCACGATGCGGATGAACGGCATCTTCTGGTCGTCCACGCGCTGCGTGAGGCGCAGCAGCTCGTATTTTCCCGAAGCGGCGTTGTGGTAGCTCTCGAGCGACGGCGTCGCGCTGCCGAGGAGCACCGCGCATTTTTCCAGATGCCCGCGCAGCACCGCGAGGTCGCGCCCGTGGTAGCGCGGCGTCTCCTCCTGCTTGTAGGTGTTCTCGTGCTCCTCATCCACGATCACGATGCCGAGCCCGCCGACCGGCGCGAACACGGCCGACCGCGCGCCGATGACCACGCGCGCGGCACCGCTGCGGATGCGGTGCCACTCGTCGTGCCGCTCGCCCTCGCTGAGATGCGAATGGAGCACGGCGACCTCGTGGTGCGTGGCGGCGAAGCGCGACTTGAACCGCTCGACCGTCTGCGGTGTGAGAGAGATTTCCGGCACGAGCAAAATCGCGCCCTGCCCGCGTTCCAGCACGCGCTCGATGGCCTGCAGATAAATCTCCGTCTTCCCGCTGCCCGTGACGCCGTGGAGGAGGATCGGCTTCGGCGCGGGCGATGAGCCATTTGCCTCGATGGCCACGCAGACTCTCGCGAAGACATCGCGCTGCTCGTTGTTGAGGTCGAGCTTCGCGCTCGGGATGAATGTTTCCCCACGTCCCGGATCGCGGGCGACGGTCTCCGGCTCCACGGCGAGGATTCCCTTCTTCTTCAGCGCTTGAATCGTCTGCGGCGCGACGGAGCACCTTTCAGCAAGCTCGCTCACCAGCACCGCTCCAGGCGCGGCACGCAGGGCGACGAGCACCTCCGCCTGATTCGGTGCGCGGCGACGGATGGCCTCGATTTCCTCGTCGGAAACTTCGCGTGCCAGCCGCGCGGCGAGGCGCGTCTTGTGGCCGACCTCGGCCTTGCGAATCACGCCGGGCAGCGCCGTCCGCAGCGCGGCCTCGAGCGGGCAGCAGTAGTAATTTGCGACCCACTCCGCGAGCTGGATGAGCTGCGGGCTGAACGCCGGCTCGTCGCTTACGATTTCAGAAATCTCCCGGATGCCATCCGCGTCGGATTCCTCCGAAACGGCGATCACCGTCCCGAGCAGCGCGCGCGTTCGCACCGGCACGCGCACCCGGCTGCCGACGACGACCGCCGCCTCCGCACTTGCCGGGATGGCGTAGTCGAAAGCGCGCCCGCCGGATTCATCGAGCAGGACGCGGGCATATTTCGGCATGTCGCGAGGATGCAGACGCAGCGCGCTTTGTCCAAGTTTGGCGGCTCCGAACTGAATCGTAGCGTAGCTCTCCAGAGCTGCGCGCTCTTTGCAGCCGCCAGAGCGCAGCTCCGGAGGGCAATGCGACAGATCAGGGCGCTTTCGGCGAAATCGCCCTACCGCACGTGCTTCAGCAGGAAGTCCACGATCGGCTTCGGGTCTTTCAATGAATGCGGGTGGTGGTTCACGCCGGGCTTCACGATGACCTCGATGGTGCCGCCGGCAGCGCGGTATTTTTCCGCGAAGGGCTTCGTGTTCTCGTCGTAGGGCACCACGTCGTCCGCGTCGCCGACCACGGAGAGGATCGGGATCTTTGCCTTCGCGAGCGCCTCGGCCTTGTCGAGCGGGTTGCCCTTGAAGTCCTTCGCGGAATCCTCGGTGAGGCCGTAGATGTCGAGCGCCTGCTTCCAGCACGTGGCGCTGCCCTTGCCCTTGCCCTTGCCGCCGGGCCAAGAGCGGATGTCGAGCACGGGCGCGTCGAGGTAAAGGGCGGCGGTCTTGTCGGGATGCGCGGCGGCGTAGTTCACGGCGTAGAGGCCGCCGCGGCTGAAGCCCTCGAGCACCGCGCGCTTTGAGAGGCCGAACTCGCTGACGGCGCGGACGTGAAAGGCATCCATGAGCGCGACCGACTTCGGGTCGCCATACATGTCGCTCACTTTGAAATATGCGACGTGCCACCCGGCGGCGAGCAGCGCGATGTCGCCCTGCGGCTCGTGGCCGAAGAACTCCGTGCGCCAGATCCACGGCGAGCCGGGCGCGGCCTTCGCGGGCTTCACGACAAATCCAGGGCGGCCATCGAGGGAGAAGTCGTGCTTGTCGAAGCCGTTCCATTTCGACGGCGGAGGCGCATCGGCGGAAAAGGCGGCGAAGGTGAAGGCGATGAGGATGAGGAGGTGGCGCATGGGAAAACTTTCAAACGCAGAGAAGCGGAGATGCGGAGATTGGGGAAGTGCCAAGGCGGGGCTGCGACATCCACCGCGCCTCCAGTTCAACTTCAGCGCTCGGAATCGCACGCCTCTGGAAAACAAAGTCCCGTGTCAAGCAACCGGAGAGGCATGGGGTTTTTGCCGTCTTATTTTCCAGTTGTGTCGTAGCTGCCTCCAATTTGCTGACAGCTACTTTATGTTCTCAGGCTGCTCCCTTTTGTTTTGTGGCAGCTCACTCCTGTTTGATGACAGCGCGTTTATGTTTTGAGGCTGCGCGCTTCTGTTCGGTGGCGGCTCACTTCTGTTTTATGACAGCGCATTTATGTTTTGAGGCTGCGCACTTCTGTTTTCCGGCTGCGCGGAACAGTTTTTTGATTGCCGGCTTTTGGTCTGGGGCAACTGCCTTCTGTTCTAAGACTGCCAGCTTCTGTTCTTCCGCAGCTCGTTTCTGTTTTCCCGCAACCGCTTCCCGTTCTGCCACAGCTGGCTTCAGCCTTGGGACAACTGGCTTCGCTTCTTAAACCACTGTTTCCTGTTGTCCGGCGGCCACCGTCCGTTTTCCAACTGCGAGCTTTGGGCATTGGAAATCAGCCCTCGCGCGGATTCCTCAACGCGGCGATTTTTTCCATGACCTGCTCGCTGAGGCGCTGGAAGACGGTGCGGGGGTCTCCTTTCAGGTCGCGCTGGGTGAAGCGCATGGGCTCGCCGGCGACGATGGTGACGGGGGACTGGTGCGGGAAGCCGGAGCCGCGGGGGAAGGCGTCGAACGCGCCGAAGATGCGCATGGGGACGACCGGTGCGAGGGTCTTGGCGATGATGAAGCCGGCGCCCGGTTTGGCGGACTGAAGGTGGCCGTCGGGGGTGCGGGTGCCCTCGGGGAAGACGATGGTGCAGCCGCCGGCCTTGAGGACGCGGATGACGGCCTTGAGTGCGGCGACGTCGGCATGGTCGCGGTCCACGCCGATGACGTTGATGCGGCGGAGAAAGAAGCCGAGGACGGGGATGTCGAAGAGGGACTTGCGGGCGAGGTAGAAAATCTCGCGGCGGCAGCAGATGCCAGCGAACGGGGGATCGAGGAAGCTCTGGTGGTTCATCGCGAGGAGGACGGGGCCGTCCTCGATGATGTTGTCCTGCCCGTAAACGCGGAGGTCGAAGAAGGACTCCGCGATGAACTTCGAGAGCTGGTAGCCGAATGCGTAGGTGAAGCCCATTGCTGCGGCGCGGTCAGATGCCTTCCGGGAGGGCGAGGCCCTTGAGCTTCAGGCGGCCGATGATTTCGCCCACGACGCCGTCGATGGTGAGGTGTGAGGAGTCCACGACGTGCGCGTCTTCGGCGATGACGAGCGGGCTCATGGGGCGGGAGGAGTCCTGCTTGTCGCGGGCCTCGATGCGGTCGGCGACGCCCTGCTTCTGCCGGCGTGCGGCGCGGACCTCGAGGGAGGCATCGATGTAGAATTTGTAGGGTGTCTCGGGAAAGACGGCGCTGCCGATGTCGCGGCCTTCCATGACGACGTCGGAGCCGCCGGCGCATTCGCGCTGCTTGGCGACGAGGCGGCGGCGGACTTCCGGGATGCTGGCGATGGTGGAGACGCTGGCGGTAACGCGGGCGTCGTCGAGGTGCTGCGCGGTGTCCGTGCCGTCGAGGAGGATGGTGCTTTCGCCGGCAGCGTTGAAGCCGCACTCGATAACGGTGGAATCGAGCATCGCGCGGACGGCGGTGGTGTCGCCGGGCGGGATGCCGCGCGAGATAACGAGCCAGGTGACGGCGCGATACATGGCGCCGGTATTCACATAGCGGTAGCGGAGGCGGCGGGCGAGGGCGCGGGCGACGCTGCTTTTTCCGCTCGCGGCCGGGCCGTCGATGGCGATGACGATGTGTGTCGGCAGCGCGGGCATGGCTACTCTGCGCGGAGCGAGGAGATGACAGGGATCTCCTGGCGCCTGGATTTGGCGAGCTTCTTCAGCGTGTCGTTGAAACCCGGGTAGCTTGTGTTCACGCAGTCGGTGTTGCGGATGAAGGACGGCCCCTGCGCGAATGACGCGAGCACCGCGAAGGCCATCGCGATGCGGTGGTCGCCGAAGCTCTCCACCTCCGCGCCGTGCAGTGCGGCGCCGCCCTCGATTTCCATGCCATCCTCGCGCTCGTCCACCTTCACGCCGAATGCACGGAGGTTGCGCGCGACGGCGGCAATGCGGTCGGTCTCCTTCACGCGGAGTTCGTGGGCGTCCTTGATGATGGTGCGGCCCTCGGCGAGCGCGGCGGCGACGGAGAGGATGGGGAGCTCGTCGATGACGTTTGGAATTTCCGCGCCACCGATGGTCGTCGCGCGGAGCTTCGTGCCGCGGACCTCGACGGTGCCGCTCGGCTCGCAGTCGCTGTTTTCCACGATCTCGCTCACATGCGCGCCCATGCGGATGAGCACGGCGAGGACGCCGGTGCGCGCGGGGTTGAGGCCTACATTCTTGACGAGCAGATGCGACCCGGGCTGCGCGGCGGCCATCACGAGCCAGAACGCGGCGCTGGAGATGTCACCCGGCACGGAGAAGTCGCGCGACTCGAGCGTCTCTCCTCCGATGACGGAAACGGTGAGGCCGTTTTTCCGCGGGCGCAGAAGGTGCCATGCAAACATGCGCTCCGTGTGGTCGCGCGAAAGCTCGGGCTCGGTGACGCTTGTCGTGCCCTTTGCAAAAAGTCCGGCGAGGAGAATGGCGCTCTTCACCTGCGCACTCGCAACGGGCGACTTGTAGTCGATGGCCTTCAGCGGACCGCCCTCAATGACGAGCGGGGCGCAGCCTTTGTCACCCTCGGCAGTGATCTTCGCGCCCATCTGCGTGAGCGGATCGATCACCCGGCGCATCGGGCGCTTGCTCAGCGACGCGTCGCCGACGAGCCGCGAGCGGAACGGCTGCGCGGCGAGGATGCCGCAGAGCAGGCGCATCGTGGTGCCGGAGTTGCCGCAGTCAATGT
Source organism: Chthoniobacteraceae bacterium (assembly GCA_044221185.1). Lineage (GTDB taxonomy): Bacteria > Verrucomicrobiota > Verrucomicrobiia > Chthoniobacterales > Chthoniobacteraceae > SXWH01. Next base: position 444,646 of record JBGAPP010000001.1, read on the forward strand.
CGCCGGTCGGCGCGGTGAAATGGCCGCGCTTTCCCTCGATGATCACGGTCGTCTCATCCGTGCGCTCGATGGGCACACCGAGCTGCTGAAAGGCCTTCATCGTCGAAAGGCAGTCCTCGCTGGGCAGGAATCCGGTGACTTCGCCGCGGCCGTTCGAGAGTGCGGCGAGCATGATCGCGCGGTGCGAGATGCTTTTGTCGCCGGGCACAGTCAGCTCGGCGTGGACGGTCGGGGCCTTTTCGATTTTCCAGTCTGGCATTTTCTATTTCGGGAAAGTGATGCGTTCACGCGTGGCGCGCGCCGCGGCGAGCAGGCCGAGCGTCTTTTCGTGTTCAGGCCCGCCGCCCGCGGGCGCAAGGGTTTGGCGGAATTCCGTGAGTTTGGCAATCAAAGCGTCGATCGCCGGGACGACGGCGCCGGCGTTTTCCCGGAGGATTTCGCGCCACATCGCGGGCGGGCCGGAGGCGACGCGCGTGGTGTCGCGGAAGCCGGGTCCGACGACGCGGAACGCATGCTCATTGCGCGCCGCGACGGTGTTCACGAGCGCCGCGGCAGCGAGGTGCGGGAGGTGGCTGACGAGCGCGACACATTCATCGTGCTCCGCCACAGGAAGCTCCACGACGCGGCAGCCGAGCCGCTGCCAGAATGCGGCGACATCCGCGAGGGCCTCGGCATCCGTGGTCGGCTCAGGCGTGACGATGCACGTGGTGCCGTCGAAAAGGTTCACGCGTGCCGCGGCGAGGCCGGTATGTTCGCTGCCGGCCATCGGGTGGCTGCCGACGAAGCGCGCCCGCCCCTCGAAAATCGGGTGAAGGTCGGCGATCACGGGGCCCTTCACGCTGCCGACATCCGTCACGATGCACAAAGGCGGGAGCTCCGGCGCGATTTTCGCCGCGATCGCCGCCATGGCACCGACAGGCACGCAGAGGACCACGAGATCCGCCCCATTCACCGCTGCCGCGAGATCGCTCGTCGCAGCATCCGCGCATCCGGCCGCGGCGGCTTCGCTCACCGCCTCCGCACGGCGCGCCCACAGCGTCACATGGCTGCCGTTCGCGCGCCGCAGCGCAAGCGCGATGGAGCCGCCGATCAGGCCGGGGCCGAGGATTGCGATGCGTTTCATCCGAAAAAAGGCCCCGGCTTGCGGCGCAAAACCGACAAGCCGGGGATGGAAATCAGTGCGTGAAGCTGGGTTACGGCCTACGGCGGGACGAGGAACGTGCGGCGCGTATACGGGCACTCGGCCTCGGTGCCGGGCGGCAGGCCGCGCACGTCGATCAGGCGGTGCTGAGAGTCATACGGGCTCTGGACGTAGCCCGGCTTGCCTTCGGCCTTGATGGCGTATTCGGGATTCTGCGAGGGCGGCGGCGGAATCTTGTTTTTCTTTTCGATCGGGGCAGGATCCACGATTTCATCCCGCTTCTTCTTTTCCACCACCTCCATGTCGCCGTCGTCGCGGCTGGGAGTGTCCGTAGGACGCGTCTCGGTGACTTTGGGACCGGTGTTCGGCTTGGTTTGGCGGACCTTCGTCTTGCTCTTGTCGCAGGCGGTGAGGCCGACCGCAACCGTCAGCGACAGGACCGAAAATAGGAGTCGTTTCATAAATCGCCCTGCGATGTAGGGCATCCGGGCGCGGAAGGCAATGCTAAATTTTCAGCAGTTTGAAGCCGGTGCCCGCCGTGCATTCCGAAGTTGGCCCCGGGCACAAAGACGGTTATGCCGCTCGGAAATGTCAAAACCGCTCGCTTGGACGGTCTGGGCTTTCACCGCGCTGCTGCTCGGCTGCTTCTTCCTGTGGCCGATCCTCACCACGGTGCAGCGCGCGTTCTTCGATGCGAACGGCCACTTCACGCTCGCCGCCATCCGCGAGGTCTTCGCGAACCAAATCTACGTCGAGGGATTGCGGAATTCCTTCCTCCTCGCGCTCGCCTCGACCGGCGTCACGCTCGCCATCGCGCTCCCGCTGGCCTTCCTCGCCGACCGCTTCGACTTCGCGGGGAAAAAGGCGCTCTCCGCGCTGCTGCTCGTGCCGATGATTCTGCCGCCGTTCGTCGGCGCCATCGGCGTTCGCCAGATGCTCGGGCAATACGGTGCGCTGAACTCGCTCCTCACGCACATCGGCCTGCTTGCGCCGGGCGAGGCGATTGACTGGCTCGGGCGCGGTCAGTTTTGGGGCTGCGTCATCCTCAACGCGCTCCACCTTTACCCGATCCTCTACCTCAACCTCACCGCCGCGCTCGCAAACGTGGACCCCGCGATGGAGGAGGCCGCGGAAAATCTCGGCTGCACGGGCTTCCGAAAATTCCGCCGCATCACGCTGCCGCTCATCATGCCGGGGCTGTTCGCCGGCGGCACGATTGTCTTCATCTTCGCGTTCACGGAGTTGGGCACGCCGCTCATCTTCGACTACGCGCGCGTCACGAGCGTGCAGATTTTCTACGGCATCAAGGAAATCTCCGGCAACCCGTTCCCCTTCGCGCTCGTCGTCGTGATGCTCTGCGCGACCGCGCTGCTCTACGCCGCGAGCAAGCTGCTCTTCGGCCGCAGCGAGGGCGCAATGTCGGGTAAAGCGGGCATCGCCGGCGGCACTCGCACGCTGCGTGGTGCCGCGGGCTGGCTCTGCGCGCTCACGTTTGCGGGCATTGCCTTCCTCGCGTTGCTCCCGCACATCGGCGTCGTGCTCGAGTCGTTTTCAAAGGACTGGTATCGCACCGTGCTGCCGGGCGAATGGACCACGAAGCACTACGAGGACGCGCTCGGCCACTACCTCACCGTGCCGAGCATCACGAACTCGCTCAAATACGCCGGCCTCTCCGTCGCCGTGGACATCGTGCTCGGCCTCGCCATCGCCTACGTGATCGTCCGCACAAAATTGCCCGGTCGCCAGGCGCTCGACACGATCTCGATGCTCCCGCTCGCCGTGCCCGGCCTCGTGCTCGCATTCGGCTACATCTCGATGACGCAGTCCGGCCCTTTCCAGTTCCTGAATCCGACCAAGGATCCGACGCTGCTGCTCGTCATCGCCTACGCGGTGCGCCGCCTGCCCTACGTCGTGCGCAGCGCCGTCGCCGGCCTGCAGCAGACGAGCGAGACGCTCGAGGAAGCCGCGCAAAACCTCGGCTGCCCGCCCGTGCGCACGCTGCGCCGCATCACCTTCCCGCTCATCGCCGCCAACGTCCTCGCCGGCGCGCTGCTTGCGTTCAGCTTCGCGATGCTGGAGGTCAGCGATTCGCTCATCCTCGCGCAGAAGCAGCAGCACTACCCGATCACAAAGGCCATCTACGAGCTGTTCCAGATGATCGGCGACGGCAAATTCCTCGCTGCCGCCCTGGGCGTGTGGGCCATGACCTTCCTCGGCCTCACCATCGCCGTCGCCAGCCGCATCCTCGGCAAAAAAATGGGCGCGCTCTTCCGCGCGTAGCCGTCCTTTCAAAAACGCGGCTTCAGACGCAGCTACGCCCGCGGGTGCGCTGCGTCGTAGGCCTGCTTCAGCCGCTCGGTGGTGACGTGCGTGTAGATTTGCGTCGTCGAGAGGCTCGCGTGGCCGAGGAGCGACTGCACGCTGCGCAGATCCGCGCCCGCATCGAGCAGGTGCGTGGCAAAGCTGTGCCTCAGCTTGTGCATCGAGATCGTCCGCGGGATGCCGGCAAAGTCGAGGTAGCGCTTCAGCGACTCCTGCATGTTCCGCGTGCTCAGGCGGCGGCGCGATTTGTTGATGAACAGCGGCCCAGCGTTCACCCCCGCGGCCTGGCGGTATCTCTGGAGCGCTTTCAGCGCTGGATCCCCGACCGGCACCACGCGTTCCTTCCGCCCCTTTCCGAGAACCCGGACGCTCTCTGTGAACTCATCGACGCTGCGCACGTCGAGCGCCGCGACCTCCGAGAGGCGCAGGCCGCTGCTGTAGAAAAGCTCGAGGATCGCCGCGTCGCGCAGCGGCATCCACTTCGGCGCGCGGCCGGATTTTTCCTGCGCAAGCGGCGCGGCTAGCAACGAATCCACCTGCGCGCGCGTGAGCACGACAGGCAGGTTGCGATCGAGTTTCGGGAGCTGCACCTGCTTCAGCGGATTGTCCTTCAGCCCGTGGCGCTCAACGAGGAAGCGGTAGAAAGTCCGCAGCGCCGCGAAATGCAGCCGCACCGTCGGTTTCGCGAGCCCGCCCTTCATCCGCTCGAAAAGATAGCGTCGGAAATGGTCCGCGCGCAGCTCGCGCCACGCGGGCGCAGGAACGATCTCGCGGAAACTCTCCAAGGCGTGCCGGTAGTTCGTCAGCGTGCGTGGCGAGACGTTGCGCTCCACCTCGAGGTGTTCGAGAAATTGCGCGAGGAGTCGGTCAGCGGCCACAGGGCGGAGTTTCCCGCGTGCTTGCTGGGGTGTCCAGCGACGAGAGTCTTCTTAATCGTAATCCTAATCTTAATCTCAATCCCGTCCGCGGCGCTGCGAAGGCTCAAGGTTAAGATTAAGAGTAGCGTTGCACACTCACGGCATCCGCCGGAGCTGGATGCTGTCCACGCGGTCCTGGCCCGCGAGGATGTCCGTCACGATGATGATGTGGTCGCCGCTTTTCACCAGCCCGCGCGAAAGCAGCAGGCGCTCGGCGGAGAGTATCGTGCGCTCGGGGCTCACATCGAACTGCATGCACACCGGCTCGACTGCGCGGATGAGGCTCAGCTTGCGGCACAGCTCCCACGTGGGCGTGAATGCGAAAATCTGCGCGTAAAGCGGGCGCTGGCCGGCCACGAACGCAGCCATCGTGCCGCGCCGTGTGAAGATGACAATCTTCGCGTCGGGGATGCTGTTCGCCAGCACGACCGCGCTGTGCACGGTCTTCTCGCGGTCCGACTCCAGCACCGCGTTCTCCGCAAATCCGAGCCCCGGCGTGCGCTCGATGCGCTCGGCGACCTTGTCGAGCACCTGCACGCAGTGGATCGGGTATTTCCCCGTCGTCGTCTCGCCGCTGAGCATGATCGCGTCGGCCTGCTCGAAGCAGGCGTTCGCCACGTCCGTGACCTCGGCGCGCGTGGGCACGGGGTTCGTGATCATGCTCTCCAGCATGTGCGTCGCGACGATGACCGGTTTGCCCAGCTCGATGCAGCGCTTCACGATGCGGCGCTGGATGATCGGCAGCTCCTCCATCGGGCATTCGATTCCGAGGTCTCCGCGCGCGACCATGATCACGTCGGTGACCTCGATGATTCCAGCGATGTTCTTCACCGCGAGCTGATCCTCGATCTTCGCGACGATGCGCGCAGTGCTGCCGTGCTCGCCGAGCACCCTGCGCAGTTCGAGCACGTCGCCCGGCTCGCGGCAGAAGCTGAGCGCGACGAAGTCCACGCCGAGTTCCGCACCGAGCGTCACATCCGCGATATCCTTCTCGGTGAGCGGCGGCAGGTTCACCTTCACGCCGGGCAGGTTGATGTGCCGGCGCGATCCCATCACTCCCTCGGTGAGCACCTCGCATCGCAACCGGTTGCCGATCTTCTCCAGCGCCTTCATGTGGATGACGCCGTTGTCCACGAGCACGATGTCGCCGACGGAGATGTCGTCAATCAGCCCGTCGTAGTTCACGTCCACGCTGGATTGCTCCTCGCTCTTCGCGCCGCGCACGGTGAACTCGAAGATGTCGCCGGGCCTGAGGTTCAGCTTTGCCGGCAGATCGCCCGTGCGGATCGCCGGCCCCTGCGTGTCCATGAGGATGCCGACGACCTTGTCCGCGTCGCGCGCGGCGTTGCGGATGCGGGGGACGATGGCGCGCACCCAGTCGTGCGGCGCGTGGCTCATGTTGAGGCGGAAGCAGTTCACGCCGGCGGCGATGAGGCTGCGGAGCATCTCGGGCGATTCCGTGGCCGGCCCGAGCGTGGCGATGATTTTCGTTTTGCGCATGATGTGAAACCCTGATGTGCCCTGCACGCGCGGTCATCCGTCGTGCGGCGCGACCGTGCGCAGGCCATGTGCCAGCGTCAAGAATTGCGTTCGCCGCGGGAGCCGCGCGGACTCACAGCCTGTGCGAGAAGTCGTCGTCCTCGGTGACGCTCTCAACGAACGCTGCGATGAGCTCTATCGTCTTCTCCACGTCGCGCAGGTCGGCCATCTCGACTACGGAGTGCATGTAGCGGAGCGGGAATGAAATCAGCGCGCTGGGGATGCCCTCGCGCACGTCGAAAATCACATCCGTGTCTGTGCCGCTGTAGCGCGAGCTGCTCTCGTGCTGGAGCGGGATCTTCCTCTTCTCGGCGACCCTGATGATGCGCTTGATGACCTTCGGGTGGTTGCACGTGCCGTGCGTGATGCTCGGGCCGGCGCCGAATTTCACCTCGCCGTGAACCGAGTGATCAATGCCAGGCGTGTCGGTGGCGTGCGTCACGTCGAGGACGATGGCAATGTCGGGCATCAGCCGGTGCGCGACCATCTTCGCCCCGTGGCCGCCGATTTCCTCCTGCACGGCGTTCACGGCGATGACGGTGCTTTTGAGCTTCGAGCGGTTCTTCGCGAGACGCGCGACAACTTGGGAAATGATGAAGCTGCCGAGGCGGTTGTCGAGCGCGCGGCCGACGATGCGGTGCTCGCCGAATTCCTCAACGGTGTCGGCATACGTGGCGGGATGGCCGACGCGGATGCCGAGCTTCTTCACCTCCTTGTCGGACGAAGCGCCGATGTCCACATACAGCTCGTGGATTTTCGGCGCCTTCTCGTCGGCGAGGCTGTCCTTCCGGAGATGGATCGCGGTGTTGCCGATGATGCCGCGGACGACGCCCTTGTCGCCCTGGATGTCGAGCCTGCGGCCGCGCGCGGTCGCGGTGTCGCTGCCGCCGATGCGGTCCACGCGGAGGAAGCCCTCCTTCGTGATGTGCTTCACGATGAATCCGATCTCGTCCGCGTGCGCCTCGAGCATGATGCGGCGCGGGTTCTGTCCACGGCCCTCGAGCGTGGCCCACGCGGTGCCGTAGGCATCGTTCTCCACGCGGTCGGCGAAGCTGCGCACATACGCGCCCCACTTGCGCTGGCCTGCGAGTTCAAAGCCCGTAGGGCTCGGCGTGCTGAGGAGATCGAATAGGAATGCTCTGGCGTCTTTGTCCATGGCGCGGATGTGCCGCAACGCAGACTGCACGCAAAGAACTTTCGCGCCTTACCCCTGCTCCTCTTCCTCGGCTTCCTCGTCGCCTTCGTCCTCGTCCGGCTCCTGCAGCGTCATGTCGTGCGGGCCGAAGAAGTGGCGCTTCCGCTTGCCGGGCGGCAGCGGGACGAGGGTCATGAAAATGTTGCGGCCGATGAGCTTCGGCTCTGCCTCCGGGTGGCCCATCTCCGCGAGGTTCTCGCGGATTTTTTTCATGAGCCCCATGCCGATCTCCTGGTGCGCCATCTCGCGCCCGCGGAACTGCAGGAGCATCCGCACCTTGTTGCCCTTGTCCAGAAACTCCTCCGCGTGGCGCAGCTTCGTCTCGTAGTCGTGCGAGCCGATGTTCACGCGGAACTTGATCTCCTTCATCTTGGAGGCCGCGTTGTGCTTCTTCTCCTTGTCGTGCTTCGAAAGCTCGTATTTGAACTTGCCGAAGTCCACGATGCGGCAGACCGGCGGCACGGCGTTCGCCGCGACTTCCACGAGGTCCAAGCCCAGTTCCTGCGCCTTCCGCAGCGCGTCCTGGATTCTCATCACACCGAGCTGCTCCCCAGAGGACGCGAGGACCACACGCACTTCTTTCGCGCGGATCCGTTGATTGATTCGAATGGATTGGAGTTGGATGGTCTTGTCAGCGTCGGCCCGCGCTCCGTGGAGCAAAGGTGCGGTCCATTTTGTTCTGTCGTCGCCCGCGCCAGCAGCCGGCTTTCAATCCGGAACAACTGGCGGCTCCTGAGCCTTCCGTGGGGGCGACCTCCACGGGAGGAAATGCGCCATTTTTTCCGGCGCATCGTTCGGGGGAGTTACGGGGCTTCGCGCCCTGCTGCAAGGGATTTCTCGCCTGCGCCACAAAACGTGACTTGCGATCGCCCCTAAGAAATACGCCGGCAAATCCCGCCAGTCCGCAGTCCCCCGGTGCGCGAGGAAAGGCCCCGCACATTCCGCGATGAACGCCCACACTGCGAGGTGGAGGAAAATTTCGTTCGCCGTGGGATGCCCGTCATGCGCGCGCAGCCGCATGAGGCGCTGGAGCCAGAGCACGAGCGGAAGCGCAGCCGGAATGAGCAGGCAGTCGTTAAAATGCCCGCGCATGAACGGCCCCATCGCAAAGTGCGGCTTCAGCAGCCAGCGGTTCACCACATACGCGGCGCATGCCGTGACGCACTGCGGATCCCGCCAATATCGGAACGCCGCTGCTTTCAAAATCAGAGCAGGGCAAAAATCACCGTGCCGGACGCAGCCGCGAGAAGGAGCTTGAGGATGAGAATCACGGCTGACGCTAACCGCGCGACGCGTGCCAGCAAGTGACCAACACTTCATGCCCGGGCGCGGCGGCCGGCCCCGTGTTGAAATTTGTTTGCCCGCCCACATTCGTCATCGCCTAGAATCCCGCCATGGCCACCTACGTTTACGAAACGATCCCGAAGAAGCCGGGGCAGAAGCCGCGGCGTTTTGAAATCGAGCAGAAGATGAGCGACCCCGCGCTGACGCACGACCCGAAGACGGGCGAGCCTGTGAAGCGCATCATCATCGGCGGGAGCCTCATCACGCGCGGCACGAGCATCCTCTCGATGAACCGGCCGAAGCGGCGCTGACCTCCGTAGCCGCCGACGGAAGGAGGCGGCCATTTCAAATCGCACGTTCATCTTCTCATCGTCCGCGCATGGCCGTTCCGAGGGAAAAACGAGCAGCGGAAATTCAGGATTTGATCCGACAGATCCTGTTTCGCGAATGGGATCCGATTGGCCTTTGCGACTATGGACCGAAGGACGAATACGACAGCTGCATCGCGCCAGTTTATCGGATCCTTGTCGGCAGCCGCTCAGAGGATGAACTCGTTGCTTTTCTTCACGTGACTCAGAGCGAAACAATCGGGATGCGCGGTGGGCAGCGAGAGGCATTGCGGGGAGTTGCGCGCAAACTTCTTGCGCTGGATGTTCGACTTTGAGCGCGTTGTATCTTGATCAGCCCGCCTCCTTCCGTCGGCGGCTACTTTTTATAAAAAACCGCGCCCGTCGCCTGCACCTTGCGGCGGAAAATTTTGTCGCCGTTCGTCACGTAGAGATACGAGCGGCCCTCGCCGCTGAGCGTGCAGCTTGTGAGCGGCTTGTCGAGTTGCGGGCGGGAGACGACTCCGCACAGGCGGCCCGTGGGGTCGAAGACCTGCACGCCAAGCGTCGTCGCGACGTAGTAGCGGCCCTGCTCGTCGCTGCACATGCCGTCGCCGCCGCTGGCGGGATTGTAGGGTGGCGGCTCGGCCATTTTGAATTCGCCCTTCGGATCGATCGGCAGACGCATCGTAATGTAGGGCATCTTTGCGTCGAGTTTGCCGTCGGGATTCACGCGGAACGTCCACACGTTGCCGCCGCGGTAGTCGCTCACGGCGAGCGTGCCCTGGTCGGGCGAGAGTGTGATACCGTTCGGCGCATTGAAGCCCGCCTGCGATGCGTCCACCTTCAATTCGCCAGACGGAATCGTGCCCGCGCCGCTGCCGTAGGTGTTCTGGCCGGTGAGGACAATCGTCGCGTCCGCCACGCGCTTCTCCTTCGTCTTCGGGTCCACAAACGTCACCTGCTTCTTGCCCGTCTCGGTGAAATAGATGTGCCCCTTCGCGTTCACGACGAGGTCGTTCGGCTGCACGTCGGTCGCGAGTTCATCGATCGCGCCGCTCTTCAAATCGATCGCGATGAGCCGCTTCTTCGACCCCTGGCACGCGTAGAGCCGGCCATCGGGGCCAAACTTCAATCCGCTCACGCCCTCGTCAGAGAGCTTCGTCTTTTTGCCGTCGGGCGAGATTTTGTAGATGCCCACGCCGTCGCCCTTCATGTCAGAGAAATAGAAATTCCCGTCCGCGTCGCTCATCGGCCCGTCGCAGAACGCGAGGCCCTCGACGACCGGCTGCCAGCCTTCGCCCTCGATGAGCAGGCGGTGCAGCGTCATATCGCCGCCGAGGTCGCCCTTCGTGTCAATCGCCGGCGTGTATTTCTCCTTCCGCCACAGCCAGCGGAGCGCGTCGGGCATGATGCTGCCGCCGCGCTTCGAGTTGTGGCCGTAGCCCTCGACCCAGTCGAACTTCACGTCGTAGCCCATGTAGGCGAGCGCGGCGTGCATCTGCTGGTTGGCGATGGGCCAGTTGCCGAACTGGTTGTCGAGGTCGCCCGACGAGTCCTGCAAAAAGACGCGGATGGGCTTCCGCTCCGTCTTGCGGATGAGCGACGGATACGCGTTACCGCCGCGGATGTTCGTGAAGCTGCCGATGGTCGAGAGCACCTTGCGGAACGCCTCCGGATGCTCCCACGCGACGGTGAACGAGCAGATGCCGCCGCTCGACGCGCCGCAAATCGCGCGCATCTCCGGGTCGTGTGACAGCGGCCACTTTTTCTCCACCTCGGGCAGGATTTCCTCGAGAAGAAATTTCGCAAAGCGATCGCCGAGCGAGTCGTATTCGAAGCTGCGGTTGCTCGGCGATGCAGGCCGGCCATCGGGACGCTTGCGCGGCGGCTCGCCCGGTTTCAGCGGCGCGTTGCCGGGCGTGATGAAAATGCCGACCGTCGGCGGCATCTCGCCCTTCGCGATGAGATTGTCGAACACCACCGGGATGCGCCAGTCGCCCGTCGTATTTTTATAGCCGCTGCCGTCTTGGAAAACCATCACCGCCGCCGAGCCATCCGGCTTGAACTGCGCCGGCACATACACCCACCAGTCGCGCACCGTGTTCGGAAAAATCTTCGACTCCCACTGCGGCATCTGCGTCACTGTGCCGTGCGGGATGTTCGGATTCACCCGATGATCCGGCGTCTCGACGAAGTCATCGGCGGCGAAAACGGGCGTGGTCGATGCGGTGGAAAATGCAGCGAGCGAGGCGAGGAGGAGAATGCGCATAGCCCGCGTAGCATCACCGCGGAGCGCGCCGGGAGGCGAGCGAAATGAAACCAAGACCCGCTAGACGCGATTCGCGCGCGATTGGAACCGGCGAGTTGCCGGTTCGGAAAATTCTTCTTCCGCGCGTGACTACGCGCGCCCGAGATACTCGCCCGTCTCCGTCGAGATGCGCACCTTCTCGCCCTCCTTGATGAAGAGCGGCACGGTGATCTGCTTGCCGGTCTCGAGCACCGCGGGTTTCTGCACGTTGTTCGCGCTGTCGCCCTTCACGCCTTCGGCTGATTCCGTGACGGTCAGCGTCACTGCGGAAGGCAACTCGATGTTTGCGGCCTTGCCCTCGACGTAGAGCACCTGCACCGAGAGGTTTTCCGAGAGGTAGTCCTTCGTGTCGCCGATGAAGCTCTCGTCGAAGCTGATCGTCTCAAACGTCTCCGGCTCCATGAAGTGGTAGCCCGTCTGGTCTTTGTAGGAGAACTCCAGCTTCTTCCGGTCCACGTCCACAAGATCGACCTTGTCCGTCGAGCCGAAACGCACGTCGGCGCTCTTGCCGGTGCCGATGTAGCGGATGATGCACTGCACGAATGCGCGGAGGTTGCCCGGCGTGCGGTGCATGACCTCGAGCACGATGGCCGGATTGCTGTTGTAGCGGATGCACATTCCTTTGCGGAGATCGTTGGCGTTGGCCATGGTCGTGGAGTCTTTAGGGTTGTTGGAAAAAGGGCGCGGACTATCCGTGCGGATCACGGGGCTGGCAAGGGCGGAGTTCTCCGCCGCCCGGCCCGGTTCGTCAGGAGAGGGTAGCGGACCGTTCGTGGGCGGCTTTCCACCGCTCCGCCTCCCGCGGCCTGAACGTCTCCAGCGGGAAAGACGCTTTCACGATGCGGCGCAACTCCGCGTGGTTCGCGATGTGGCCGAGCGTCATTGCTTGGAGGAGAATATTGCCGGCGGCCGTCGCTTCCACCGGTCCCGCGATGACGGTTCGATTGATCGCGTCCGCGGTCATTTGGTTGAGGAGCGCGTTTCGGCTGCCGCCCCCGATGATGTGCAGTGTGTGCAGTTGCCTGCCGGTCACGCTTTCCAGCTGAACAAGCAGTCTCGCGTAAAGGCAGGCGAGACTCTCCAGCACACAGCGGGTGAACTGTCCCGGCGTTTCCGGCTCGGGCTGTCCTGTCCGGCGGCAAAAAGCGCGGACTGTGGCGGGCATGTCGTCTGGGCGGAGAAAGGATTCGTCTGCGGGGTCCACTAGCGACCGGAACTTCTGGGCGGCTGCTGCTAGCGCGGTCAGTTCGTCATAACCGTAGTCCCTCCCCTCGCGCCGCCATGCCCGGCGGCATTCCTGAAGAAGCCACAGGCCGCTCGCGTTGCGCAGGAACCGTGTGGTTCCTCCGACACCCGTCTCGTTCGTGAAATTCGCCGCCCTCGCTGCGTCGCTGATGAGCGGTTCCGTCAATTCGACTCCCAAGAGCGACCACGTTCCACTGCTCAAATATGCCCACCCTTCGCCCTCCGCAGGGACCGCGGCGACCGCCGCCGCCGTATCATGGACACAGCCGGCCACGACCGCGGTTCCTTTAAGCCCGCTTTCCTCCTCCAGCGCAACGCTCAAGCCTCCGAGCTTCGTGCATGGAGGGACGACGTTTGGAAAAATTCCCTTTGGCAGCCTTGCTAGCGCGATCACTTCCTCGCTCCACCTCCGGGTTTTCGGGTTCCATGCCTGTGTCGTGCTCGCGTTGCTTTCTTCCTGCACCGCCCTCCCGCTCAGAAGATAGTGGAACCAGTCGCCGATCATGAGGAACCCTTCCGCCTTTGCCAAGATGTCCGGCGCCTCCGTTTGTTCCGCCGCCAGTTGATAGAGCGTGTTAAGCGGCATGAATTGCACACCGGTTTCACGGTAGATTTCCTCCGCGTTCTCTCCGGCTAGTTCCTCATACGGCTGCTTCGTCCGCGCGTCCCGGTAGCTGAACGGCACCCGCAGCAACGGTTCGCCCTTTCGAATCAACACATAGTCCACCCCCCAGGAATCAACGCTGACTCCCTCGACGGCGTATCCCTGCGCCGCTGTTTTCTTGAGTCCTGTGCATGTTTCCTCCCAAAGCCTGAGGAGATCCCAGCGCAGCGTTCCTTGGATGCGCACGGCGCCGTTAGAAAACCGGTGGATCTCCTCCATCCGGAGATTTCCGTCTCTCAGCGTGCCGAGCATCACTCGTCCGCTTTCCGCACCGAGATCGATCGCGATGTATCGGTGTTCGTTCATTCGGCGTCTCGGCAGGTTTGTTCACACCACGGTTTTGAAATTTCTATTTTTCGTTCCGGATCTTTCTTCTCCTTATCGTTGTGAAGAACCGCTCGGTTCCGTGTTCCTTGCAGACAGGCAGCCTGTTCCACGCCGATCGGAAGCTGTGGAAAACCTTGGTTTGGTTGGCGTGGCTCGGGGAGAAAAGGCGGCACAGTCCGGTTGTGCGTCAGTTGTTCGCAGCTTTTTGCCGCTTGTTCGCAGGCTTCCGCCGAGGCGGAGCGGGAACGAGGCCGGCGGATTCCCAGGACTTCTTTTCCAAGGCGTCGCGCGCAGCGGCGATTTCCGCGTCCTTTTTGCTTTTGCCTGAACCGGTGCCGAGTTCGATGTCGTTCCACTTCACCATCGCGACAAAGTGCTTCTGATGCTCCGGACCCTCGGCTGAGAGAATCGGGTAGATAGGGCTGATCGGAGAGATGGACTGAAGGACTTCCTGGAGCTGGCCCTTCGGATTCAAGTCCGGCAAGTCGGGGGAGAGATTTTCCAGATCTTCGCGCGCCTCGGAGAGGACGATGCGGCGGACGGTGACGTAATCCGAATCGAGGTAAATCGCGCCGATGAGCGCCTCGTAAGCGTCGGCGAGGGCGGAACTGCGCTCACGGCCGCCTGAAGATTCCTCGCCGCGGCCCATCATCAGGTGCTGGCCGAGGTCGAGTCGCTCGGCGTGCAATTTCAGGCCCTCGCGCGAAACGAGGCCGGAGCGCATTTTCGTGAGCTGGCCCTCGCTGAATTTCGGGAAATGGTCGAACAGCCACTCGGTGAAAATGAGCTGGAGCACGGCATCGCCGAGGAACTCGAGCCGCTGGTTGTCGAAATGGTGCCGCTGCGTCTCGTGTCCGAGGGAAGGATGGGTAAGCGCCTCCGCCAAAAGGAGCGGGTTTCGGAATTTGTATTTGAGGCGCGACTCAAGCGGGTTCATCCGTGCGCAGACGAATAGCAACGGATCGCCGGATTGCTTGAAAAAAAGCAGGCGGGTAACTGGTTTGACACCCACACTGGAAAGACGCGCCGGGTTCGTGCAACGTGCGTCCCTCGTGAAGCCCACCACCCGCAGCTTGCTCCTGTTAGCCGTTCTGGCTGTGTCGCCGGCCGGCTGCGGCGGGCCGATGGATCGGGCGGACTTGGTGGTGATCAACGGAGGAGAGCCGGACTCGATAGACCCGGCGAAAATCCGCGGCCAGCCGGAGGGGAGGATCGCCTACGCGCTGTTCGAGGGGCTCATGCGCTATAAGGAGGACGGCGGGGTCGAGCCGGGCATGGCGGAACGATGGGACGAGTCGTCCGACCGGATGAAATACACCTTTCATCTCCGCGCGGGAGCGAAGTGGAACAACGGCGATCCAATCACAGCGGGGGATTTTGTGTGGTCGTGGCTGCGGACGCTCCGCTCGCCGGAGGCGGAATACAAATACCAGCTCTACTACGTGCGTGGAGCGGAGGCATACGGCGAGGCGAAGGACGACGCATCGCGACCCCCGCCGGAGACGGTCGCCGTCCGGGCGAAGGACGCGCAGACGCTGGTGGTGGAGCTGAAGAACCCCACGCCGTTCTTCCTGGATCTCTGCGCATTTTACACGCTGATGCCGGTGCACCGGCCAAGCGTGGAGGCGGCGGAGAAGGCGGGAGACTCCTGGCTGCGGCCGGAAACGCTCGTGAGCAACGGCCCGTTTATCCTGACCGACTGGCGGCTGAACGACCGCGTCCGGCTCACGCGGAATCCCGGCTATTGGGATGCGGCGAACGTCGCGATGAAGACCGTGGACGTGCTGCCTGGGCCGTCGCCGAACACAGCGTTCAACTTCTTCCACAGCGGCGTCGCCGATGCGCTACTGGACAAGTCCCTCGTGCCGACATCGCTCGTGGCAGACTTGGTCAAAAGAAAAGACTGCCACGCGGCGCCGATCCTCGCGACCTACTTCATCCGCTACAATGTGAAGCGCGCGCCATTCACCGACGTGCGGGTGCGCAAGGCGTTCTCCATGGTCGTGGACAGGGCGCTGCTGACGGAAAAAGTCACGCAGGCGGGCGAGCCGGTCGCTGAGGCGATGGTGCCGCCGGGCACCGCGGGATATCGGCCGCCGCGAGGCCTCCAGCGCGATCCCGAGGCCGCGCGGAAGCTGCTTGCGGAGGCGGGCTTCCCCGGGGGTTCCGGCTTTCCAGTCGTCCGCTACCTTTACTCCGGCAGGAGCGAGGTGGACGAGAAGATCGCCGTCGAGCTGCAGGCGATGTTCAAGCGCGAGCTGGGCGTGCCCGTGCTGCTCGTGAAGCAGGAGTGGGCCGCGTATTTGAACTCGCAGTCGGCGCTGGACTACGACTTCAGCCGCTCGTCATGGGTCGGCGACTACAATGATCCGAACACATTCCTCGACATGTTCGTGACTGGCGGCGGCAACAACAACTGCGGATGGGGCAACCCGCGCTACGACGAGCTGATCGCGCTCGCCGCGAAGGAGCCCGACCGTGCGAGGCGGTTCGCGCAGTTCCGTGAGGCGGAGACGCTGCTCATCCGGGACGAGGTGCCGGTTTGCCCGCTTTTCCATTACGTGATGCTGCTTTTTTACAGCGAGCGGCTCGGCGGCATTGCGGGCAACCTCGTGGATGAGCATCCTTTCCGGACGATGCATTGGAAAAACGGAACGAAGTGATGGAGCGAGTCGTCATCCGCTCCTCAAACTGGCTCGGCGACGCGGTGATGACCGTGCCCGCGGTGCGCGCGATCAAGCGCGGCCTCGGCGCGCACGTGGCAGTGCTCGTGCCGGACAAGATCGCCGACGTGTGGCGGCTCGTGCCGGAGGTGGATGAGGTGATCGAGTTTCCGGCTGCGAAGGGGCGCGGGCTGCTGCGCGCGCTGACGGGCATCGCGCATGTCTTCAAGGTGGCGCGGCTGATTCGCGGCAAAGATTTCACCACGGGCGTTGTTCTTCCGAACAGTCTGCGCACCGGCTTGGAAATGCGGCTCGCGCGGATTCCCCGCCGTGTCGGCTATCCCGGCCACGGGCGGCGGTCGCTTTTTCTCACGGAGGTTTTCCGCGGAGACGGAGAGGAAATTCCCGCGCCGCCGGAGCATCAGGTCCATCATTACCTGCGGCTGGCGGAGTTTCTCGGCGCGCAGGTTGAGCGGGATCCATTGTTCGGCTTTCCGGATGCCGCGGCGGGGAGGCGCGGTGAGCCGGGACAACCTGTGAAAATCGCGGTGTGCGCCGGCGCCGAATACGGCCCGGCGAAGCGCTGGCCGCCCGATCGCTATGCGGAAGTCATCCGCGAGCTGAGCAGGGTCGCGGCATGCCGCTGGAGGCTTGTCGGCACGGCGAAGGATCGGCCGGGCGCGGATGAAATCGTCGGCAAGAGCGGACCCGACGCCATGATCGAGAACCTCTGCGGAAAAACGACGCTTCCGCAGCTCGTGGACATCCTGCGCGACAGCGACGCGTTGCTCACCAACGACACGGGCACAATGCACCTCGCGGCGCTGCTCGGCGTGCGGACGGTCGCCATTTTTGGCAGCACCGAGCCGGCCCTCACCGGCCCGCTCGGTGCCGGCCACACGGTCGTTCGCAGACATGCGGAGTGCAGCCCGTGCTTCCTGCGGGAATGCCCGATTGATTTCCGCTGCATGAAGGACATCGAGCCCGGCGCCGTTATGGTTGCGATTCAGGCGGCGCTCGGAATTTCGGCGGCCCGCTGAAAAAGAAAGCCCCGGCCATTTCGGGCCGGGGCGTTCAAATCAGGCCTGCGGAGACCGCGGCTGAATCCGTGGGGCGGATTACAGCTTGGACTCGTATTCGACCAGACGCGCGAGCGCTTCGAGGAAGTCCTTGAAGGCGCCTGACGGCAGCATGATCGTGTCGCGCCGCCCGCCAACGTCTTCGGTGATTTTCATGAACCGACCGCGCTGGTTTTCCTTGAGGTCGAGGAAGAAGACCTTCCGGTCAATCGTCACCTTTTCGGAGGCAATCGGTTCGGAGGGCATCCTCGGTCCGGCATTCTCTTGCATGTTTTTCTTTGTTTGTTTTTCAGTCCTCGAAAGCCAGCCCACGGGGACGTGGGATGCGAGGCCATGGGGAAGGAGGCGAATCTGTGAAGCGTTCCGGTGATACGCAAGCGTTAATTGCGCTTTGGCCGGAGGGGGTTCCACAAAACCGCCGCGCATGAAGAGAGCGGCAAGCACGCTCGGAATTAGGAGATTATTTGCTTACCGGAGCCCGACGGCGCGGCGAACGCGCTCCATCGTGCGGGTCGCGACCGAGCGGGCCCGTTCGCCGCCCTCGCGGAGAATGGCGTCCACGATGCCGGGATCGGCGGCGAGCTCCGCGCGGCGCTGGCGCTGGGGCCGGAAAAAGTCCCACAGCGCCTCGAAGAGCCGCTTCTTGAAGTCGCCGTAGCCGGTGCCTCCAGCGCGGAAGTCCGCCTCCATTTTCGCCACCTCCGCATCGCCAGCGACGAGCCGGTAGAGCGCGACGATGCTCGACGAGGCGGGATCCTTCGGCGCCTCGACAGGCGTGGAGTCAGTCACGATGGACATGATCTTTTTCCGCAGCGGCTTCTCGTCCTCGAAGAGCCCGATCGTGTTGTTGTAGCTCTTCGACATTTTCTGCCCGTCGAGGCCGACGACCGTCGCGAGCTGCGGGATGATGCTGGCCTCGGGAATCACGAAGAGGCTCTCGCCATACGTGCGGTTCATCGAGCCGGCGATGTCGCGAGTGACCTCTACATGCTGCTTCTGGTCGCGGCCCACGGGCACCACGTTGGAGTCGTAAAGCAGGATGTCCGCGGCCATGAGCACGGGATACGCGAAGAGGCCGTGGTTCGGCGTCCTGCTCTTCGCGAGGTGGTCCTTGTAGGCGTGGCAGTTTTCCAGCATCGGCATCGGCGTGTGGCAGCTCAGCAGCCAGGCCAGCTCGGTGTGCTCGGGCACGTCGCTCTGGCGGAAAAGGACGGCCTTTGCCGGGTCCAGCCCGCACGCGAGGAAGTCGAGCGCGACGGCGCGGGTGTTTTCGCGGAGCGCATTTGGATCATGCACCGTCGTGATCGCGTGGTAATCCGCGATGAAATAGAACGCCTCGCCCTGGTGCTGCCACTCGATGGCCGGCCTCATCATGCCAAAGTAGTTTCCGAGATGCGGCGCGCCGGTGGGCTTGATGCCGGAGAGGATTCGTTTCATGCGGCCGGGAAAATGGAAAGCCGCGCGCGCGGTGTCGAGTGCATCGTCGCGGCCGCCGGCTTCGACGCTCAGAACTTGTAGTGATCCAGCCCGCCGGCGTTCAGCGCGCCGCCGAGGAAGCCGACCACGCCGATCATGAACGCCCCAAGCAGCAGCGCGCCGCGGAACCGCCGCCGCGCGACGGATCCCTCCTCGCATTCCGAAAGGCACACGAGTGTCGCGCAGACGAGCGCCCACGCGGAGGTCGCGGTGCCGAGGATCTGGTGGAAGCGGTAAACCGTAGCCAGCTCGCTGCCGCTGAGCGTCGGAAAATCCGCCAGCCACCCGAGCACGGAAGTCGGCACGCTGCTCAGCGCGCCGAGCACGACGAGAAAGCGCACGAGCAGCATCCACTCATCGCGCCTCAGCCACCACGCGAGGGCTTCGGCGAGAACGGCGGTGAGGAGCAGCGCCACGGGGAAATGAGTGGAGAGCGGGTGAAACTTGCCGAGCCAGTTTGCGGTGCGGCGGAGGAACGTGACGTTCGACTCCGCCTTCTTTTCCGGCGCCGCGGCGCCCGGCGCGACAGCGGGGGGGAGGTCGTGCGGCGCTCCTGCCAGCACCCACGCCTCCACGGCCTTTTTCTCCTCGGGCGTGAGCGCGGGGACGTCGGCATCCTCGCCCGGCATCTCGTCGTTCTTCACCATCAGGTAGATCTCCGACTTCGCCGGATCGCCGCGCGTGACGTATTCCGAGTTTTCGGCGACGCGCTTCAGGTCGAGCACGTAGCCAAATTTTCCCTTCGGCTTCGGCAGGTGGCTTCCGTGGCAGTCGGCGCACTTCGCCTCGAAAATTTTGAAAACCTCGCCTGCCAGCCGGAGCTTCTCATCCTTGCCCGGAGGCTTGGACGGAGTCTTCGGCGGCGCGGCCTGCGTGGACAGCCCCGCCAGCGTGAGCGCTGCGGCGAGCAGCAGGGAGAAGGCGCGCTTCATGTGGCTTCGGGGTTCAACTCGTTCATCTCGGCGCTTCTTAGCAGGAACCGGGGAACTTTTGCCAGAGCATCCGCGGGAACTTGCCGCGCGGCCGTGAGCCATGCACCTTCACCCATGTTCCTCCGCCTCCTGCTCAGCGCGTGTCTGGTTGTTTTCGCCGGCTGCCAGCCGCGGCAGGCGAATGTGGCCGTGGCGGCGGTCGCGGACTACGAGCCGCAGGCCGGCGACTTCCTCTTCCAAAGCCTGCCGCACAATCCGCTCACCGACGCCATCGAAGGCTCGAGCGGCTCGCCGTTTTCACACTGCGGCATCGTGAAGCGCCGCGAGCCGGATTCAAAATACGCGTCGCCGTGGGTTGTCGTCGAAGCCATCGGGCCGGTGAAGGAGACGCCGCTCCCATGGTGGATCGCGCAGGGCCGCGGCAGCGCGTATGTGGCCTACCGCCTCCGTGAGCCGCTCGCGGGCAAAGTCCCCGCCATCATCGCTGCTGCCGAGCGCTACAAGGGCCGCCCCTACGACATCCACTACGAGATGGACGACGCGAAAATCTACTGCAGCGAGCTGCTCTACAAAGCGGTGCGCGACGCGACGGGTCGCAAGCTCGGGAAAATCCGCAGGCTCGGCGACCTCAAGTGGCAGCCTTACGAGCAAGTGATCCGCGGCATCGAGAACGGCGGCCTGCCGCTGGAGCGCGAGATGATCACGCCGCGGGATTTCTCCGAGGCGCCGGAGCTGCGCGAGGTTTTCCGCTCGCGGATGTAGCCTCGGCCGCGGCGGGCTCAGATGCTGTCGCCGAGGAACGTGTGGATGCCGCACTCGGCCTTGTCGAAGCCCGTCCACCGTCCCGCGCGCTCGTTTTCGCCGCTGGCGGTCGGATTCGTGCATGGCCAGCAGCCGATGCTGCGGTAGCCGCGATCGTGCAGCGCGTTGTAGGGCAGGCCGTTCGCCTTGATGTATTCCCACACCGTCTCGCGCTTCCACAGCGCCATCGGGTTTGCCTTCAGGATGTAGAGGTCGCGCAGCACGTCGAAGTGATACAGCTCAAGAATCTGCGCACCCTCGCGCGTGTCGCTCTGCTGGCGGCGCAGGCCGGTGATCCACACGGCGAGCGTGGAGAGTTTCTTTTGCAGAGGCACCACCTTGCGCAGCGTGCAGCAGACATCGGGTGCCTTTTTCCAAAGCTCCGCTCCGTATTCCGCCGCCTGCTGCTCGACGTTCAGCTCCGGCTGCAGCGCCTCGATGATGATGCCCCAGTGCGCCTCCAGCTTCGCCTTCAGCTCGTAGGTCTCGGGAAAGAGCAGGTTCGTATCGAGCGTGAAGACGGGGAACCTCAGCCCCGCTTTCAGCGCGTGATCAATCATCACCAGCCCTGCGCCTTGGAAGCTCGTTCCGACCGCCGCTCGCTCGCCGAACCTCCCCCACAGCCACTTCAAGATTTCGACGAGCGGCGCGCGTTCAAACTCCGAAGCGAGCCGCTTCACCTCATCGCGATCGATTTCAGAAGGCTGCAGCGACATTTGGAAAAGGGTGGCACCTATCGGGGCGCATTTTCGCTTTTGCAAGCCTTTGGCTGCGGCGCAGCGAGCTGTCCGTCCGCGAGGTGCCGGCGAAAGCGGATTTTGGGAATTGCGCCGAACCGCACTGCACTCTCGTCTTCGGGCTCCAGCAAATGTCGCCAATGAATCTCCGCCCTTTCTCCTCTCTCCGCGACGTCGGAGTGCTCAAAATCCTGCGAGCCTGCGCGACGACGTGCTCCGTCAGTCTGATTGCCCTTTCGTCTGCCGAGGCGGAAGTGATCCGTGCCGAAATCACCGAGCGCGCGGATGTCGGAACGGCGGGCTACGAGCAGATCGTCGGGCGTCTGCATTTTGAAATCGATCCGGCAAAGCCGTGCAACGCGGTGATCGCGGACGTCGCGCTTGCGCCGCGGAACGTCGCGGGACGGGTGAGCTTTTCGGCGGACCTGCGAATCCTGAAGCCGAAGGATCCGCGCCGCAGCAACGGAGCCGCGTGGGTGGAGATTCCGAACCGCGGCGGCAAGGCATCGCTCAGCCCGTGGATCACGCAGAATGGTTTCACGGTGCTGAACGTCGGCTGGGAGTTCGACGTGCCGCGGCAGGCGGACAAGCTGCGGATGGAAGTGCCCTCGGCGAGGAACTCGGACGGCAGCGCGATTCGCGGCGTGGTGAGTGCGACGTTCACGCCGGACAAGCGTGCGGACGAATACACTCTGAACGATTTGGAATTCTACCCGGCGGTGGAAATCAAAGGCGCTGACAGCCGCCTCATCGTGCGCACCCGCATGGCATACCCCGGCGGCGCGGAAGTCGCGCGCGAGTCGTGGAGCCTCGAAGGGAAACGCCTGCGGCTGAAGGGAGGCTTCGAGCCGGGAAAGACGTATGAGATTTTCTACCTCGCCGAGGCGCCGCCGGTGGCGGGGCTCGGCTACGCGGCGATCCGCGACGCGGTGGCGTGGTTGAAGCATGCTCCCGATTCCCCCGCGCCGGTGAAGCACGCGCATGCCTTCGGGTCGTCGCAGTCCGGCCGCCTTCTGCGCGACTTTCTATATCTCGGCTTCAACACAGACGAGGAGGGCCGGCAGGCGCTCGACGGCGTCATCGCGAACATCGCGGGTGCCGGACGCCTCGTGCTGAACCGCCGCTGGTCGAAGCCCATCAGTCTCGCGGTTTTCGACACGACCTCGTTTCCATTCGCCGACGTCGCGCTGCGCGATCCGGTGAGCGGGCAAAGCGACGGGGTGCTGGAAAACCCGCGCGTGAAGAATGCGCCGAAGGTCTTTTACCTCAACACCTCCGCCGAATACTGGGGCGCGGGCCGGGTCGCGGCGCTCACGCACACCGATCCGTCGGGCGCGACGGACATCGAGTTTCCGCCGAATGTGCGCAGCTACTACTTCGCCGGCACGCAGCATGGTGCGGCGAAATTTCCGCCGACGGCGCTCGTTGACGGAGCGCCGCTGGCGAATCCGGTGAATACCATTCCAGTGCAGATCGCACTTCGTCTCGCGCTGCACCGCTGGGTCGCCGAGGGCATCGAGCCTCCACCGAGCGCATATCCGAGACTGAGCGACGGCACGCTCGTGCCCGTCGCGCAGGTGCGTTTCCCGAAAGTGCCCGGCATGCCGGCCCCGAATGGTCTGCGCGCCGGCGGTCGCCTGCCTAATCCGATGTGGCCCGACGGTGCGGGCGCGGGCGCGGAACTGCCGCTGCTCGTGCCGCAGGTGGATGCGGACGGGAACGATCTCACGGGCATTCGTCTGCCCGATGTCGCGGTTCCGCTCGGCACAGCGACGGGCTGGGTGTTCCGTCCAGCGGCGCTGGGCTCGCCGAACGAACTCGTGTTCCTGCGTGGCGCGTGGGTGCCTTTCGCAGCGAACAAGTCGGCGCGTGTCACCAAGGACGATCCGCGCCTTTCGCTCGAGGAGCGATACGCATCGAAGGAAGCCTACCTCGGCAAGGTGAATGGCGCTCTTCAGGAACTCATCCGCCGGCGATTCCTCACGGAGGAGAATCTGGCGCCGCAGCTTCAGCAGGCCGGCGAGCGTTGGGATTGGGTCATGAAGCAGTCCGCGCGTTGAACCGGCCGTGCGCTGCTCCTGTGCGACCTGCCGAGCGGCGCGGATGGACTTCGATCTTACCCCAGTCGGGACTACTGTTCAGCCGCGCCTCGCTATTGGCGAGCACGGTGTCCTTCTTCGTGACGACGATGCCAGGAATGCGATACCGGGAGAAGCCATTCATGCCCGTGGGAAAAACGTCGGATATTTCCAATAGCGGCGCCGCAGCGAACGCGGTGAGGCAGGCGGCGAAAAGGAGGAAGGGTTTCAGGAGAGATGAAAGCGCGGCTCGCCTTGGCGCAGATATTCCTGTTTGTGTCTGAAACCTTGAGAAAATGCGCCGACAAAATCGGCGCGACAGGCGAATCAACCGCACGACCAATGGAACCATTCCCCACTCGACGAAAAATGCTCGCGACGACGATCGCGGGAGCCGCGGGCCTTTGCGCCGGAAACCTCCTGCGCGCCGCCGAAGGCACCACGCCAGCCCCGAAAATCCGCGGCCCATTTCCCATCCTCTCGACGCCGTTCACCGAGAAGGGCGAAGTGGATTATGCCGTGCTCGCGAATCAGGCGCGCTTTGTCGATTGGGGCGGCTGTCCCGGAATGATCTGGCCGCAGTCGGGCGACAGCGTGGACCTGCTCAGCATGGAGGAAAAACTGCGCGGCATGGAGGTGCTCGCCGAAACGTCGCGCTCCCTGCGCACGGCGCTTTGCCTCGGCGTGCAGGGCAGGGACACGGAGGAGATGCTCGTCTTTGCCCGGCACGCGGAGAAGCTCGCGCCCGCAGCGATCATCTCGCGTCCACCGGACTCAGGACGAACGGAAGAAGACCTTCGGCAGTATTGGCGTGCACTGGGAGAGGTCGCGACACGGCCCGTCATTTTCCAGACCACCGGTGGTGTCGCTTACAAAGGCCCGGTCCCCTCGGTGAAGCTCATGATCGAGCTGGCAAAGGAGTTCCCGCACTTCGGCTACATCAAGGAGGAAGCCGCGCCCATCATCACCCGCACTCGTGAACTCTGCGCGGCGCGGCCGGCGATCCGCCGCGTCTTCAGCGCCCGCGGCGCGCATGGCTGGCTCTACGAATCGCACCTCGGCACCGAGGGCCTCATCACCGAGCGCGCCGTCTATGCCGATGTGCTCACGCGCATCTGGGAGCTGATGGAAAGCGGCAAGGATCCGGACACCCTGCGCGATGCCTACGCGAGGCTCCTCCTCCTTTTCAATGTCGGCCAGCATCTCCCCGGCGGCGATCTGCGCGGCTTCCAGCTCCACCTGTGGAAAAAGCGCGGCGTGTTCAAGAACATGATCTCCCGCCATTACGGCCCGAGGCAGGCGATTCCGGAAAAGCCGATCTTCTCCGAATTGCAGCTCAGCACCGCGGAAATCGCCGAGATCGATTTCCGCTTCGACGCGCTGAAGCCGCATCTGAAGCCGAATCCGCCCGTGTTCAACGCGCCGAACTGAATGAAGGCCGTGCGGCCCGGCAAATCCCAACCAGTCATGCGAATCAACCTACTCCTCATTGCTCTGCTCGCCTCATCCATCACCGGTCTTGCCGCCGATGATTCCGCAAAAGCGCCGGGCGAAAAGCTCGCGCCGCGCCGATGGCCGCCGATCGGCTTGAACGCGAGCCAGATGATGATCGCCACGGGCCAGCCGTCGCTGGTGCTGATGTCCCGCGGCTCCACGCACATCCCGGTGTGGTCGCTCTCCGGCGGCACCGCGGGGCAATCGGTCGCGGGTGTCGTGACCGGTCTCCCCGGCGAATGCGCCGCGGTGAAGATCGAGATCGTCGTGACCACCTCGGACGAGACGACGGGCCCGCAGTTCCAGGATGCCTACCGCGTCCATCTCTCCCAGCTCGTGGACGGCGTCCCTTTCACCGACCGCTACCAGCTCGGCGCGCCCGTGCGCACCGCGCTGCCCGCCGCGCCGCACGTTACCCGGACGATCGTGCTGGAGCCGTATTACAAGGTGGACCCGGGCGCGCCGCTGTGGGTGCGCATCCAGCGCGAGCCGACCGATCCAGGCGACACCTTCACCAGCCCGACAGGCCTCGCGATGGTGAAGGTCACGCCGCTCGACGCGATCGCCGAGCCGCGCGTGGTGCAGGAGGCGAAGGGCTACAACTCCTGGCCGATGCTCCAGGCGCTCGGCGACAAGCTGGTGTGCGTCTATAGCCGCGGAAAGGGGCACACGATCGCGGATGACGACCGCGCTGTGCATGCGCGCACCTCCGCAGACGGCGGCAAGACATGGACAGCGGAAACCGTGGTCGCCGACACCCCCGGCTACGGCGAGGTCGAAGTCGGCAAAGGTCTCGATGCCGACGGCGCGATGCTCCTCTGGGTGCGCCGCATCGGAAAGGGGGAGTGGCACCACGATCTTTACCGCACCACCGATGGCGCCACCTTCACGCTCGTCGCCACGCCGAAGCTCGATGTCCGCCCGATGCAGGTCATGGATGTCTTTGCCGTGCCGACCGTCGGGCTCATGGCCCTGTGGTTCGCCGGCGACTACGGCGACAAACCGACGAACGCGTGGGGCACGGTGACCAGCAGCGACAACGGCGCGACGTGGAAGCAGACGACCATCGAATCCGGACTGACGAAAGCCGAGTGGCCCACCGAGCCCGCCGCCGTCCATCTCGGCGATGGCCGCATTCTCGCCATCGGCCGGACCGAAGTCGGCCCCACTCAATTCCAGATGACCTCGACCGACCACGGCAGGACATGGACGCGCGCGAAAACGAACATCGGGGATATCAACGCCTCCACGCCGAGCCTGATCCTCGACGCGAAGACCGGCCTCGTGAGCAACTACTATTACCATCGCGGGGCTGGCGTGCTCCGGCGCCGCGTCGTCGATCCCGGGCTCGTCTTCAACCAGCCGCTAGCGTGGCCGCCATCCGAGCCGGTCGCGGTGGGCAGCAGGATCCCGGTCGATGCGGGCAACGCCAACGCCACTGTGATCGGCGGCACGCACTACGTCTCCTTCTACTCCGGCAAGGCGCCCGACACTGGCATTTTCGTCTCAGTGCTCGCGGCGCCCGTTGGGGGAAAGTGAAGCGGCGGGAAATCACCCGTTGCGGGCCGGCCGCAGTCTTGCCCGGACTCAACGCGACCGGAAGGCGCGGCTCGTGAGGCATTCGACGATGATCGAGCGGAGGCCGAGGTTTTCCTTCTTCGCCTTCTCGAGGATCTCATCGATCACGAAATTGTCCGCGGGCTCCATCACGCGCCCGGCCGCATAGCTGAGCGCCTGGCGGATGAGGTGGCGGACGAAAAGATCGGAGCGCGTGTCGAGGACGACCTTTCGGAAGCCGGCGAAATCCTTGTAGGTCTCACCCGAGGGAAATTCGCCGGTCGTGTCGATCTTCGGCGCGGGGGCGTCCTTTTTCTTCGGCTTGGGATAAGTGGAGCGCCAGCGGCCGACGGGATCGAAACTTTCGAGGCTAAAGCCGAGCGGGTCGATCTTGTGGTGGCACTCAGCGCACGTTTTGTCCGTGCTGTGTTTGGCGAGGCGCTCGCGGATCGTCGTGGCGCCGGAGACGTCCGGCTCGATCGCGGGGACGTTGTCCGGCGGCGCAGGTGGACGAATGCCGAGGATGTTTTCGCTGACCCACACGCCGCGCGTGACGGGCGTGGTCTCGACACCATTTGCGCTCACGGTGAGGACGGCGGCCATGCCGAGCAGGCCGCCGCGCCGCTGCGTGTCCTTGTCCTTGAGGCTCACTTTTTGGAAGCCATCGGCGAGGCGCATCGTTTTCGCCTCCGGAAGGTCGTAGAGCTTGGCGAGCTTCTTGTCGGCGAAGGTGTAGTCCGCGCCGAGGAAGCGCGCCGCCGAGCCGTTCGTCTTCAGCAGGTCGCGGAAAAAGAGGCGCACCTCGGCCTTCATCGCCGCGGGCAGGTCCTCGGCATAATAGGAGCGGTTCGTCTCGCGCGGCGGCGGCTGGCTGCCGAGGTCGCGGAGATTGAGCCAGCTGTCGAGGAAGCCGTTCACAAACGCCGTCACGCGCTCGTCGTCGAGCAAGCGCTGGATTTGCTTTTTCAGCTCGGCGTCCTGCGTGAGCTTGCCGGATTTCGCCGCGTCGAGCAGCGCTGCGTCCGGCGGTGCCGCCCAGAGTGCGAACGACAGGCGCGAGGCGAGGTCGTAGGGCTTGAGCGTCTTTGCGGATTCGTCGGTGATCTCGCTGAGGTAGAGAAAGGAGGGCGAGCAGAGGACAAGCTTCAGCGCATCGAGTGCGGCCTGGCGCGGCGCGGCTTTTTCGCCCAGCCGCTTTTCGTAGAGCGCGCGGATGGGCTGTCGATCCGCGTCAGTGAGCGGGCGACGATACGCCTTCTCTGCAAAGACGTAGAGCTGATCCATGGCGCGCTCGGCCTGAAAGCCATCCTTCCCGAACACCGCGATCTCCTCCGCGCTGCCGCCCTTCTCCGCGACAGGGCCGTCGATTTTGATCTCGCTGATGCGGATGTGCGGCAGCTTCCCCTCGCGCAGGATGTGGGCGCGGCCGACGAGCGACTTCGGAATCTCCGCCTTGAACTCGCTTTTGTAGCGCTGGTTGACCGTGATGACCGACGCGCGCGACTCGTAGGGGCCGTTGGGAAAAATGAACCGCGGCGTCTGCCCCGCCTCGAGCCACACGCGGAATTTCAACCACGTCGGCTTGTCGTCCGGGACGGTCTGGCTGCCGAGCAGCGGCTCGATGGCCTGCGGGTAATGGATGTGGCCCTTCGTGACATCGCCGGGCACGACGCCTAGAATGAACGGCTCGGAGAAATCGATGCCGAAAATAGCGGGGTCGTAATGCGTGTCGCGGTGCATCGCCTGCGCCTCGATCTCAATGTCGTAGAGGCCGGAGACGGGCACGCCTTTCAGGAAGTCCTCGATGTGCCCGTAGCCGCCCTGGCGCGTGTCCGTGTTCGGCTGCTCGTAGAGGTTCAGGTAGCGGAAATTGAAGACCTCCTTGTGCGAGCCCTGCAGCTCCTCGTATTGGACGAAGTGGCCGTTGAAGCACCACTGCTTCGGCTCCATCGCGGGTTTGCCGAGGCGCGTTTCGATGAGCCGGTTTGCCGACTGGAAATATTGATCGACGAGGAAGCCGGACGTCACGAGCGACTGGCCGATGGTGTCGATGTGGTCCGTCGTTTTCTCCTTCGGAAAATCCGCGGTGAGACCAAGCGTGTCCACGCGGCGGCCAAACAAAGTGGCGAGCGTGTTTTCGTATTCGCGGCTGGAAAGACGGCGCATCACCGTGCGCGAACCGGTGCTCTCCAGCTTGCTGCGCGCGGCGGCGGTGCCTTCTCGCAGAGCGCGCACCACGGCGAGGCGCTCGTCGTCCTTCGGCTGGTCGGACTTCTTCGGCGGCATCTCCTTCAGCGTGATCGCGTCGATGATTTCCTTCGCTGAGATCAGGTCTGCGATCGACTTCAGCGGAAGCGTGAAGCGCTCGAGATCGCGGTCGCCCTTGTGCGTCGCCGAGTCGTGGCAGTTCAGGCAGTAGTTATCGAGGAACTGCGTCACCACCTTCGCCGCCGGCACGGCTTCAGCGGCGGAGGCGGCGTCGATCGCGGGAGTCGCAGCGAGCGCGGCGACGAGGCAGGCGTGGCGGACGCGACGCATCAGGCGAAGCGGCCCGTGCTGCTGCCGAACGCGTGAATTTCCACGCCCATCCTCTGCGCGATATCCACGAAGAGGTTGCACAGCGGCACCTTTTTCGCGCCCTCGCGCGGCACTTGGCGGAACTCGCCGTGCTTGTAGCCGCCGCCCGCGAGGACGATCGGCAGGTCGGAATTTTTGTGCGAGTTGCCGTCGCCCATGCCGCTGCCGAAGAGCACCGTTGTCGAGTCGAGCAGCGAGCGGTCGCCGTCATTCATCTTTGCGAGGCGCGTGAGGAATTTTCCGAAATGTTCGATCTGGTATTTCTCCAGAGTGATGAGGCTGGCGATGGCCTCCGGGTCGTTCCCGTGATGCGAGAGGCCGTGCCAGTCTTTCTTGATGCCGAGGTGCTGCGGCATGAAGTCGCCGCCGATTTCCAGCGTCGCGATGCGTGTGGAATCAGTCTGCAGCGCAAGCGCGATCAGTTCATACAGCATCGGCAAATCCTCGACCGCGTTGTGGTTCGCGGGCTTCGCAAACGGCGCCTTCGGCTTTGGCTGGCTGGTCCAGCGCTCGCGCAGTTCGAGTCGTTTTTCCACGTCGCGGACCGAGGTGAGATACTCGTCGAGCTTGTCCTTGTCCTCCTTGTTCACCTTGCGGGAAAGGCGGTTCGCCTCCTCGCGGATGGAATCGAGGATTGAAGCCTGCACGTGGTTTTCCTGCTGACGGCGCGCCTTGCGATCCTTCGAGTCGCCGATGAAAAGCTTGTCGAACAATTCGGCGGGATTCGTGATCGGCGGCACGCGCACGCCGGATTTCGTCCAGGCGATTTGGCAGCCGCCGTGGATGCCGCCTTCCGAGCCGACCGTGAGCGACGGGAACCGCGTCTGATGCCCGACTTCCTCCGCGAGATACTGGTCGATGGTCACGTTACCTTCCGGGCGGTTTTGCGCCTCGGAGTTCAGCACGCCGGAGAGAAACGAATGCACCGCGAAGTGCCCACCCTTCACGCCGTGATCGAGCCCCCGATAGACGGTCATCTGGCTGCGGTTTTCCCAAATCGGTTCGAGCAGCGTCGTCTTCTCGTATTCCTTCCCCTCGGTCGTCGGGAAAAGCTGCTTCGTCTGGAACCCGAGCAAATTCCCAATCGCCACAAAGCGCCGCGCTCCGATCCCGGCGCCCTTCACTGCCTGCAACGTCGGATTTCCCTCGGCCGCCGCCGCCGTGAGCGAGGGTAGTTTCGGCAGGACGAGCGATGCTCCGAGAGCGCGAAGGATGAAAGTGCGGCGGTTCATGTGCGTCGTGAAAGTGCCCGGGACTATTGCCCATCCACGGCTTTCTTGGAAGGAATCAAGTGGAGCCACAACCCGTGGCGTCCCCGATACCCATGAAAATCCCGACCACCATTTTGCTCGCTCTGTCCGCCGCCCTTCACGCGCAGTCCCTCGTGCCTGTCGGCTGGAACCCCGCGCTCGCGGGCGACATCGTGATGCGTCGGCTGGTGAACACCTCCGCGCCCCAGGTCAAGGGCGCGCATGATGCGGAGTTCGTTTGCGTGGGAGAAAGAGCCTATGTCGTGGCGGAAGCGAATGATGTGAAGGCGGGCGAGAGCGCGGGCTGGCCGTTCATTTACGCGACGATGTCGATCGTGAATCTGCAGACGCTCAAGGTGGAGAAGGTCATCGACTTCGCGAAGAGCGAGCAGGGGTTTGAAAACGAGACGCTGCCGGTGGGCGCGTGCTTCGTGCCGCGGATCATCCAGAAGGATGCGGGCACGCTGCGCTGCTATTTCACGAGTGAAAATCCCGGCAAGCGGCAGTCGCAGATGTGGTATCGCGACTTCGATCTGCAGCGTGGCGAGTTCGCGCCTACGATTCACAAGGCGAAGCTCCAGACCGCGGCTGGGATGTTCGATTTTCAGCCGCAGTATTTCCACGCGGCCGCGGCCGCTCAGGGCTTCACGAAGAAGGCGAGCGACTCGTCGTTCTTCATCTTCGATTCGTTCAAGCGCTTCGACGGGCGGCTCTACGTCGCGCTGAACAACTTCACCGGAAAGCAGAACGCGCTGTCGCTCGTGCACGACGACCTCGCGACTTTCGAGGTGCTCGGCCATTTCAACGAACCGCAGAGCGCGCAGCTCAGCGAGTCGGCGGTGAACCGTCTGCCGGACGGCACGTGGATGGCGATTTGCCGCAACGACGCGGGCAACTATCACTTCACGACGAGCGCCGATGGACGGAAATGGAGCGTCGGCCAGCCGCTTCCGCACGTGCCAAACGGCGCGAACTCGAAGCCGACCTTCGACCGCTTCGGCGACACCTACTACCTCGGCTGGCAGGAAGCTACGCGTGTGCAGGGCGTGAGTCGCAGCGCGTTCAATGTGGACATCTCGCGCGACGGCAAAACGTGGGCGCGCAAGTATCGCTTCGAGACGCCGCAGTCGTTTCAGTATCCGACCTTCCACGAGCACGCGGGCACGATCTGGCTCGCGGTGACGCAAGGCGAAAAGGACGCGAGTCGCAAGGAGCGCATCATGTTTGGGAAGCTGGAAGCGGTCGGCGAATTTGCGCCGCAGCAAGATCAGTCGCGCACGGTGTGGCCCGCGCCGGCGGCCGCGTTCGCCGAGTTGAAGGTCGGCACGATGCTGTTCACCGACCGGAATTACGTCGTCGAGGAAGCGCCCGAAATGCTGCGCGGCCTGCGCTTTCTCCGCACGAGCATCGAGAAGCTCGAAGTCGAAATCACCAAGGCAGGAACACTCTTCGCGATGAGTCCGTCCGAGCGGCCGAAGGCATCGAGCCAGGCGCAGGCGCTGCTCAAGGCGGGCTTCGCCAAAGTGGATGCACCGGACGCGCAGCTTTTCGCCGGCGAACCGAATCGCGTGAGCATTTTCCGCAAGGAAGTCGCAGCCGGCGAACGTTTCCATTTTCGGAAGATGATCGTGCTCGTCCCGCAGACTGCGGAGCTGCGCGAGATCGATTTCAGCAAGCCGAGCGTGCTGCGAAATCCCGGCGCGGAATTTCAAGACGACGCGCGGTCGGGCGCGATGATCATCGGCATGGACCTTACGCCGAAGGGGCGCATCTGGGGCTGCTGGACGGGCACGGGCGACAAAAAGGACGGTTACTTTCTCCTCGCGACGAGTGACGACGACGGCGTGACGTGGTCGAAGCCGCGGCTCGCGGTCGGCGCGCGCACCGAGGCGTCGCAGAAGCTGAGCGGCGCGCTCGTCGGCAATCTGTGGACCGATCCGCGCGGGCGGCTGTGGCTGTTCTTCGATCAGCAGCTCGGCGACCCGCAGAAGCGCATCACGAATCGGTTCATCCGCTGCGATGACCCCAACGCGGTGGAGCCGGTCTGGAGCGAGCCGGTGATGTTTGCGGAGGGTTGCACACTGAACAAACCGACGGTGCTCAAGAACGGCGACTGGCTGCTGCCGGTGTCGGACTGGCATCAGAAGACGGCTCGGGTGTTTGCGTCCACCGACGAGGGCGCGACGTGGAAGGAGCGCGGCAGTCTGCAGTTTCCGGATTGGGAGTTCGACGAGCACATGACCGTCGAGCTGAAGGACGGCCGGCTGTGGATGCTCGCGCGCACGAAGGGCCAGCCGTTTGAGAGCTTTTCGAGCGACGGCGGCAAGACGTGGAGCGAGCCGAAGCAGGCCGCGACGGTGCAGAATGTGAATGCGCGCTTTTTCCTGCGCCGCCTGAAATCCGGCCGCATCCTGCTCGTGAAAAACGGATCGCCCGCCGAGCGTCTGCAAAAGCGCACGCACCTCAGCGCGTGGCTCTCCGACGACGAAGGCCAGACGTGGAAGGGCGGCCTGCTGCTCGATGAACGCAACGCGGTGTCGTATCCCGACGGCTTCGAGTCGCCCGACGGAATCATCCACATTCTCTACGACTGGAACCGCCACACCGAAGCGGAAATCCTGATGGCGAAATTTCGCGAGGACGATGTGCTCGCGGGCAAGATCGTGTCGAAGGACGCGAAGCTGCTCATGCTCGCGAACAAGGCGACCGGCCCGAAGCCCGAGAAGCTCTACAACGGCATCGAGTTGCCCGACGTGTGGCCACCGCGCTTCCGCGAGCCGAGCGACGCCGTGATGGAGGTGCCGTATTTGAAGAACAAGCCGAAGGTCATCCCGATCGACCTCGGCCGGCAGCTCTTCGTCGATGATTTTCTCATCGAGAAAACCACGCTCAAGCGCACCTTCCTTCAGGCGAAAAAGTTCGAAAGCAAGCCGGTCTTCAAAGCCGAGACGGAGCGCGAACTTGGCAGCTCCACGCAGGGCGAACGCGGCGAGCAGGCGACCACCTTCACCGGCCAGGGCGGTGTCTTCTACGACCCGTCGGAGAAGCTCTTCAAAATGTTTTACGTCGCCGGCTGGCGTGGACCGCTCTCGCTCGCGACGAGCCCGGACATGAAGACGTGGACGCGACGCGGCGCGCTTTTACCAGAAGGGCTGCGCTGGACCGGACCGAAGCTCACCACCGGCGGCTCGGACAACTGCGTGTGGCTCGACCTCAACGCGACGAATCCCGCCGAGCGCATCAAGTTTCTCACGTGCTGGGAGCACGTGCCGAAGGACCAGCGCCCGCCGGGCTTCGGCCACTCGCTTCATGTCTCGGACGGACGCACGTGGTCCGACGCCGTGCCGACGACGCTGATGGCCGACGACTACTGTTCGTTCTTCTACAATCCGTTCCGGTCAAAGTGGGTCTTCAGCATCAAGATGGGCACCGTGCGCGGCCGCAGCCGCTACTATCTCGAGAGCGATGATTTTCTGAAAGGCGCCGACTGGAAGAAAAGCGTGTTCTGGACCTGCTCCGACAAGCTTGATGCGCCCGAGCCCACCGGCCGCTATCCCGGCGCGGGCGAGCCGCCGCAGCTCTACAGCCTCAACGCGGTCGCCTACGAAAGCGTCATGGTCGGCATGCACTACATCCATCGCGGACCGAAGAACGAGATTTGCGACGCGGGAAAGTTTCCCAAGCTCGTCGATCTCGAGCTCGGCTTCAGCCGCGACGGATTTCATTGGGACCGACCCGACCGCACGCCGTTCATCGCCGGCTCGCGCACCGAGGGCTCATGGGACCGCGGCTACCTGCACGGCGCGGCGGGAGTCTTCGTGGTGCTCGATGACCAGCTCGTCTTCCCCTACATGGGCACCAGTGGCATCGCGCCGAGCGGCCATCGCGGAATGTATACCGGCGGGAGCATCGGCCTCGCGACGCTGCGGCGTGATGGCTTCGCGAGCATGGACGGCACCGGCGAGCTGACGACGCGTCCGGTGAAGTTCAAAGGCAGGCATCTTTTCGTGAACGCGAACGGCGACGTGCGCATCGAAGTGCTCGATGAGACGGGGAAAATTCTCGCTGCCTCCGAGCCACACGCCTGCGACAGCACGAAGCAGCGCATCCACTGGAGCGATCGTGCGGACCTCTCAGCCTTCTCCGGCAAGCCCGTGCGCTTCCGCTTCTCGCTCGGCAAAGGCGCTCTCTATTCGTTTTGGGTTACCGAGGATCCGGATGGCGCGAGCCACGGCTACGTCGGTGCAGGAGGGCCTGCATTCGACGGCGTGCGCGATGATGCGCGGAAAGTCGTCCGCTAGCTCCTTGGCGCGGGCATGGCCGGGCGGTGAACTACTTGGATCTCGCTTTGCGCGGTGATCCGAAAGATCACGGCGTCCAGAAACACCTGCCTCCCATGATGCGATCCCTCACCCTCACCCTCGCAGCCTTTGCGCTCTTTTGTGTCGCTGCGATAGCCGCGGAAAAGCCGAACTTCGTCATCATCCTCGCCGATGATCTCGGCTGGGGCGACCTGCACGCGAACAACCCGGAGCGCTCGAAAATCCCGACGCCGAACATGGATCGCATCGCGGCGGAGGGGATGCGGTTCACCGACGGGCATTCGAGTTCCGGGTGCTGCTCGCCGTCGCGCTACACGCTGCTCACGGGGCGGTATCATTGGCGCACGACGCTGCAGTCGGGCATCGTCGGCGTGTGGGCCAAGCCGCTCATCGCGCCGGGGCGCATGACGATCGCCTCGCTCGCGAAGGGGCACGGCTACGCGACGGCCTGCATCGGAAAATGGCACCTCGGCCGCGAGTGGGCGATTGGCGATGAGCAGCGGCCGTATTTCACCGGGCTCGGCGGCAAGGCGGGCGGCGGTGGGAAAGTCGAGACGACCGTCACGGATGCGCATCGTGAGGCGTGGAAGGCGGTGTTCTCGCAGCGGATTCCCGGCGGGCCGACCGAGCGCGGCTTCGATGAATACTTCGGCACCGATGTCCCAAACTGGCCGCCGTATTGCTTCATCGATGGCGACCGCACGGTCGGCATCCCGAGCGAGCTGCTGCCTGCGTCGAAGCTCGTGAAGAATCAGGCGAGCCTCCAGGGGCCCGCGCTGCCGGGCTGGCAGTTGGAGAAAATTCTGCCCGCGCTCGCGGACCGCGCGGTGAGCTTCATCGAGAAGCAGTCGAAGGCGCGGCGGCCATTCCTGCTTTATCTGCCGCTGACATCGCCGCACACGCCGCTCGCCGTGGAGGAGGAGTGGCGCGGCAGGAGCAAGCTCGGCAGCGACTACGCGGACTTCGTGATGGAGACGGATGCCGTCGTCGGCCGCGTGATGGACGCGATCCGCGCGAGCGGTGTGGGCGACGACACGTTCGTTCTTTTCACCAGCGACAACGGCTGCGCCGCCTACATCGGCGTGAAGGAACTCGAGGCGCGCGGGCATTTCCCCAGCGGCCCGCTGCGCGACTACAAGGCGTCCGTTTATGAGGGCGGGCACCGCGAGCCTTTCCTCGTGCGCTGGCCGCGGACGGTGAAGGCCGGCAGCGTGTGCAACCAGCTCGTGCTGCAGGCGGACCTCATCGCGACGATGGCGGAAATCCTCGGTGCGAAACTCCCGGAGAGCGCCGGCGAGGACAGCTTCAGCATGCTGCCGCTGCTCAAGGGCGAGGAGCGGCCCATCCGCAAAAATTCCGTGAACACCGCCTGCGCCGGGACTCCGAGCCTGCGGGACGGGCCGTGGAAGCTCGTGCTCGCCGCCGACGACGCAAAAAAGACTCCGGTGCAGCTTTACCACCTCGGCGACGATCTCGGCGAAAAGAACAACGTCGCCGCCGAGAATGCCGATCGGGTGAAGGAGATGCAGGCGACCCTCGAGAAAATCATCCGCGCCGGCCGCAGCACGCCCGGTGCGCCGCAGAAGAACGACATCCGCGTGGTGCGCTATCCGAAGGAATCACCGGCCGCAAAGGAGAACGAGAAGAAGGAGCCGTGAGGGGTCTTCGGCGAAAACAGAACTGCCGGGCTGAAGCCGGAGAGAATTGCGTAACCGGTGCGCCGCCGCCGCCGTCCTTCCGCGCGATGAAACGATCGCTCCTGTTTTTCCTCGTCGCTTCCACCTGCTGTCACGCCGCACCGGAGGACGCGGCCGCAGCGAGGATGCGGCAGCTTTTCGACCGCGCAGACGTGGACCACAACGGGGTGCTGACTCCCGCGGAACAGGCGCCGGCGCTCGAATATGTGAAGAAGGCATTCGGCGACGAATGGAGCCAGAGGATCGGCCGCATGTTTGCGAAGGCCGCATCGGCGGACAAATCGGTGAGCGCGGAAAACTGGCGCAGGGCCGTGGACCTCTACGCGCAGCCCGTCGAGAAGAAGGTCGAGAAGATCGCGATGCGCGACGGTGTGAAGCTCGCCACGGACATCTTCCTTCCGAAAGGTGACGGACCTTTCCCGGTGATCCTCGCGCGCACCCCCTACAACCGGCTTAAGCGCAATGAAAGCGCGCCGGGCTTCGCAGCGGACGGCTACGCGTTCGTGAACCAAGACATGCGCGGGCGCTACGAGTCCGAGGGCGAGAACCTTCCCTTCATCGGCTGCGGCTGGGGCGAGCATCAGGACGGGCTCGACACCGTGGAGTGGATCAAAAAGCAGCCGTGGTGCAACGGCAGCATCGCCACCATCGGCGGCAGCGCCGGCGGCATCACGCAGAACTACCTCGCGGGCACGGCGCCGGCGGGGCTCAAGGCGCAATACATCAGCGTCGCGCCGGCGGACATGTATTCGGATGTGAGCTACATCGGCAGCGCCTTCCGCAAGGCGGACGTGGAGAACTGGACGAACAACAACAAGTTCGACCCGAAAGCGCTGGAGATCATGCGCGCGCATCCGAGCTACGACGGCTATTGGCGCTCGCTCGACACGCACACGAAGTTCGAGGTGATGAACGTGCCCGCCGTGCTCGTCGGCGGCTGGTTCGACATGTTCCAGCAGGGCACCATCGATCAATTCATCGGGCGACAGCACCAAGGCGCGCCCGGTTCCAAGGGCACGCAGAAGCTCATCATGGGACCGTGGCATCACGGCATCGGCCAGATGCCGGCGGGCGAGCTGACTTTTCCAAACGCGAATCGTGTGCCGGTGAAATACGATCCCGTCCGCTGGTTCTCGCATTACCTCAAGGGCGTGGACAACGGCGTCGAGAAGGAGCCCGCCGTCGCCTACTACGTGATGGGCGACACGAGCACGCCCGGTGCCCCCGGCAATGAATGGCGCTACGCCGACGACTGGCCCATTCCTGCCAAAGAGACGCCCGTCTATCTCACCGCCGACCGGAAGCTCTCGCTGAAATCCCCTGCCGGCGGCGAAGCGCATCACGAGTTCACCTTCGATCCCGCCAATCCCTGCCCGACGATCGGTGGCCAAAATCTCACCATCGCCCGAGGCTCTCTGGACCAGCGGAAAGTCGAAGGGCGCGACGACGTGCTCGTCTTCACCAGCGACGTGCTCGACAAGCCCGTCGAGGTCACCGGTCATCTCTTCGCAAAAATCTTCGTTTCCTCCAGCGCCGCGGATACCGACCTCTCCGTGCGCATCTGCGACGTCTATCCCGACGGCCGGAGCATGCTCATCACTGAGGGCATCCAGCGCCTGCGCTATCGCAAAAGCCGCGAAAACCCCGAGCCGCTCATGCCCGGCCAGATCGAGGAGGTCACCGTCGATTGCTGGTCCACCAGCCAGATTTTCAACACCGGCCACCGCGTCCGCGTCACGATCACGTCGAGCAATTTTCCCCGCTTCGACGTGAACCCCGGCACCGCCCAGCCGTGGAGCGACACCGGCGAAAAGGTGAAGCAGACGAACCGCATTTACTGCGACGCGAAGCATCCGTCGCGCCTTCTTGCGCCAGTGGTGGAACACTGATGGCGGCGCAGATTCCTTCCGCGCCGATTTCGAGCATGCGCTCCCGAGGTTGGGGAAGGAGTGACGGGACGCGATCGAATCGGGTAACAGGGGCCGTCGATGAAGCACCGCAGTTCCTGGTTCACTGATTTTTACCTGCTCTGGCTCGTTGGCGTCTCCACTCTCGCGCTGCTGGCGCCGGCGACGCTCGCCTGGTTTCGCGGGCAATGGGTCGTGTGGGCGCTTTCCACCGTCATGCTCGGCATGGGCTTCACGCTCTCGGTGGATGACTTCCGCAGGCTGTTCCGGATGCCCGGCTCGCTCGCGCTCGGCTTTCTCGCGCACTACACGATTATGCCGCTCTCCGGCTGGTTGATCGCGCGTGTGCTGAATCTCGATGCCGGCCTCGCCGTCGGTCTCATCCTCGTGGCGAGCTGTCCCTCGGGCACCGCGTCGAATGTCATCAGCTACCTCGCGCGCGCGAATGTCGCGCTCGCGGTGATGGTCACGCTCACCTCCACGCTGCTGGCCTTTGTGATGACTCCGCTGTGGTGCAAGACGCTCGCCGGCGCCTACGTGCCGGTGGATGCGGTGAAGCTCTGCCTTTCGACGCTGCAGGTCGCCGTCGCACCGGTGCTGCTCGGTGTGTTCTGCAATTGGCGCTTTCCGAGGCAGGTAGCCAATATCTCGCGCTTCGGCCCCGCCGTGTCGGTCGTCGCGATCCTGTTCATCACCGGCGGCATCGTCGCGGCAAATTCCGACGCCATCATCGCGAACGCCGGGAAGCTCGTCCTCGCCGCCGCGCTGCTCCACGTCTTGGGATTCGGCGTCGGCTACCTCGTGGCGAAAGTGCTGCGTTACTCCGAGGACGTGGCACGCACGATCTCGATCGAAGTCGGGATGCAGAACGGAGGCCTCGCCGCGGTGCTGGCGCGCGAAAATTTCCCCGCGCAGCCAATGGCGGCGGTGCCGGCGGTTTTCAGCGGCGTCATGCAAAACATCATCGGCAGCGTGGTCGCGAGTCTCTGGCGCGCTCGACCGGCCGGCGGCATGAAGGCCGCGCATCCACGCAGCACGATCTACTACTGGAAGTGCGATCGCCCGGCGGCGTTCCACGGCACGGCGGCGGACTACAGCCGCGAGGTGAGCGAAAGCCGGCTGGCGGAAATTCTGCGCGAGCGTTTCCCCGGAAAGGAGTTCTCGCTGCGACCCGGCACAGGGCAGGGCAACCACATCACGTGGTCTGCATCGGTGGATGGCACGGAACTCTTCATCCGCATCGAGGACGGGCCGGAGCGCGACGACTACATTGAGGTCGAGTCGTGCGTGATCGAAGAGGTGCGCGCGCTCGGCATTCCCGCGCCGCGCGTGCATGGCGTGGATGCGAGCCGCCGGAGCGTTCCGTTTGCGTGGCAGCTTTTGGAGAACATCCCGCACGCCGACCTCAACCAGCATCACAAGGCCGGGCGCCTCGAGGTGGCTGGCATCGTCCGCGAGATCGGAGCATCGGTCGCGCGCTGGCAGGCGCTGCAGCCGGCCGGGTTCGGCCCGTTCGATCCGGCGGTTCTGCGGGACGAAAACCGGCTGCAGGGTTTCCATGCGCGCTACGAAGACTACTTCCGCCTGCACCTCGACCGGCACCTTCGGTTTCTCGTCGAGCGCGGATTTTTCACATCCAGCGAGTCGGCCGAAATCGCTGCGGAGATCGAACGGCATCGCGGCTTGCTGGCTCTGGATCGCGGGTGCCTCGTCCACAAGGACCTCGCCTTTTGGAACATCCTCGGGACGGAAAGGGAGATCGCCGCATTCATCGACTGGGACGATGCCATCAGTGGCGATCCGATGGACGACCTCTCGCTGCTCGGTTGTTTTCACGACGGCGCCGTCCTCGCCAGCGCGCTCGAGGGATACGCGGGCGCGAGGCCGCTGCCGCCGGAGTATCGCCGCCGTTTCTGGCTGCACTTGCTGCGCAACATGATCGTGAAAGCGGTCATCCGCGTCGGTGCCGGATATTTCGACCGCACGGACGGTTTCTTCCTCATCGGCGCCGGCAGCAGCGGGGCGGATCTGAAGGCCTTCACACGGGCGCGGCTCAACGCCGGGTTGCACGGCCTGCGCGAAAATCGTCCCATCGAATCCCTATGAATGCCGCCCGACTCCGCGAACAAAAGCTGCACCTCGGCACATGGCTGTCGTCCGGTTCGCCGGTGATCGCCGAGCTCGCCGCGCTCATAGGGCTCGACTGGCTGCTCCTCGACCTCGAGCACGGCTGCACATCCGAGTCGTCGCTGCTCCCGCTGCTCCAGGCGATCCGGAGCTCGAAGACCGCCGGCATTGTGCGCGTCGGCGCCCCGCATGTGGACCTCATCAGCCGCGTGCTCGACTGGGGCGCGCACGGAATCATGGTCCCGCACGTGGACTCTGCTGCCGCCGCGGAAGCAATCGTGCAGGCGGCGCACTACGCGCCGCGCGGGGGCCGCGGCTACTCGCGCTCGGTGCGCGCGCACGACTTCGGCCTGCGTCCGCCGGAGGAGACGCCCGCGCCGATTCTCATGGCGCAGATCGAATCCATCGAAGGCGTGAACCGCGCTGCCGAGATCGCACAGGTGGATGGAATCGACCTGCTCTTCGTTGGCCCCGCCGACCTGCAGTTCGATCTGAAAAACCGTGCCGGCTCCGCACCCGGAGATTTCGCGCACTGCCTTGGCGTCGTCACCGCCGCCGCAAAATCCGCAGGCAAGCAAGCCGGCATCCTCCTTCGCGATCCCACTGAGCTGCTCCATCACCGCGATCTCGGCTTCACGCACATCGCCGTGGATTCCGATGTCTCGATCCTGCGCAAGGCGTGGCAGCAGACGCTCGCAGGCGGCTCGCGTTAACGAAGAAGACAATCGGAATCGTCACGCGTGCTTGCCCGCGAACCAGTCACGAGTCACCAGTCACCAGTCACATGTCACCTCTCGGCCAGCTCCTCATGACCGGCGTGCCCGGTCCGGTGCTCGATGCGCAGACCGCCGCCGCGTTCCGCCGCATCCAGCCCGGTGCGTTCATTCTTTTCGGGCGCAACATCCAGTCGCCCGCGCAGCTTCGGAAGCTGTGTGACGACCTGCGCGACCTTTCGCAGACCGAGCCGATCATCACGATTGATCAGGAAGGCGGGCGCGTCTCGCGGCTGAAGCTCATCGGCAACGAGCCGCCGAACGCGAACAACCTCCGCGACAAGGACGATCTGAATTTGATCCGCGACCACGGACGCATCACCGGGCGGCTGCTGCGCATGTTCGGGTTCAACCTCGACCTCTGCCCCGTGCTCGACATTTCGTTCGACGACGAGGCAGACAATTCGCTTCGCGGCCGCTGCTACGGCAACGACGCCGCGCAGGTCATCCGCAATGCGGGCGCGTTCAACGACGCGCTGCGCGCCGA
The DNA here is from genome assembly GCA_044221185.1 of Chthoniobacteraceae bacterium. GTDB lineage: Bacteria > Verrucomicrobiota > Verrucomicrobiia > Chthoniobacterales > Chthoniobacteraceae > SXWH01. The sequence continues at coordinate 485,874 of JBGAPP010000001.1, forward strand.
GGGCATCGCGACGTGCGGCAAGCATTTCCCCGGCTACTCGCGCGCTCCTGCCGACGCGCACCACGAGCTGCCGACTGTGCCGTTTCCGCGCGCGGAGCTGGACCCGAAGGAGCTCGCGGTCTTCAAGCACTTCAGCGCGCCGGGCAGGATCAGCGAAGCGCCTGGCGGCTCAGGCCCCGTGGACTCGATGATGATCGGCCACGCATTCTACCCCGCGCTCGACGACAGCGGCATCCCGACTTCGCTCTCGCGGCGCATCATCACCGACCTGCTGCGCGGCGAGTTCGGCTTCCGCGGACTCGTGATGACCGACGACCTCGACATGGGCGCGATTTTGAACCCCTACGGCACCGGCGACTCCGGCATGGAAAAAGTCATCGAGCTCGCCATCACCGCCGGCAACGACATCGCGATGATCTGCCACCGCGTCGAGATGGTGGAAAAGGCGCACGGCTTCCTTGCCAAAGTGCCGCGCGCCGACCTCGACCGCGCGCTCGCGAGCGTCGCCAACTTCAAACGCAAGCTCGTGAAGCCCGACCCGTGGGACGAAGCCGAGTTCCGCCGCCGCGACGCCGAAGTGATGGCGCTGCGCATCGCCACGCTCGGTGCCGAACGTGCCGCGCAGCGCAGCCCTGAAGACGGGAAGCGCTCGCCGGTGGAGGTCTACTGAACGCTCCAGATGCCGGAGCGCGCGATGAGGATGAGAATCGTCGCATCCGCCGCAACGTGGACGAGCCAGCACAGGCCGATGCCGCCACTCACGACTCTGAGCCAGCCGATGACCAATCCGAACACTCCGGCGAGCACTGCCCCGAGCGCGCCGGGCGGGTAGCCTTGCAGGTGTCCGTAGCCGAAGAATGCGGCGCTCACGACTACAGCGACGGCATTTCCCCACAGCGCCGCAACCGAATCGAAGAGCACTGAGCGAAAGACGATTTCCTCGAGCGCCGCGTTTAGCAGAGGAAAGATGATCGCAGTGCCAACAATGCCGCCGAACCACTGCACCGGAAGCATCGTGCGGTAGCTGCTGACATCTGGATGAGCGAGGTGATGAAAGACCGCGAGCGTTGCGACGGTGCTTACGGCGATGAACATCGCGGCGCCCACTGTGAGCGGCGAGACACGACCAAAGCACCATCGCGCGAACGTCGCGCGCAGCGATGGCGTGACCGCGACGAGCACCAGATACGCCGCGAGCGGGACAACCCACAGCAGCGGCCACACACGGAGTTGTGGCACCTGCATCGTGAGCGTGAGCAGCGCGAAGAAGATGAGTCCGTGAGACGCGCGCGAGCCAGCGTTCACGGGACGCGCATTCACAGCGAGCGCAGGATTTCCCCGATGAGCGCGGGGCCGCGGTAGATGTAGCCAGTGTAGAGCTGGATGAGCGCGGCGCCGGCGTCGAATTTCTCCCTCGCGTCGTCGGCGCTGAAGATCCCGCCGACTCCGATGACGGGCACTTTTGTCCGCGCGGTGATGTGGCGGATGACTTCGGTCGAGCGCGCACGGACGGGTGCTCCGCTGAGGCCGCCGGTCTGGCGGCGGTGCTCGGGGACGGTGCTGTGATCGATGGTGGTATTCGTCGCGATGATGCCGGCGAGGCGGTGCGACTCGACGAGCGCGAGCACGTCGTCAATCGCCTCCCACGTGAGGTCGGGCGCGATTTTCACGAGCATCGGCTTGCGCGAGGTGCTCGCGGACTGCACGGCGGCGAAGAGCGCATCGAGGGCGGGGCGGTCTTGCAGCGAGCGGAGGCCGGGCGTGTTGGGCGACGAGACATTCAGCACGAAGTAGTCGCCGAGATCGCGCAGGCGTGAAAACGAATGCAGGTAATCGGCGGCGGCCTCCTCGAGCGGCGTCACCTTCGATTTGCCGAGGTTCACGCCGACGGGGAAGCGAGGCCAGCGCGGCGTGGCCTTCAGCCTCGCGAGCCGAGCGGCGACGGCATCCGCGCCGTCATTGTTGAAGCCCATGCGGTTGATCACGCCGCTCAGTTCCGGCACGCGGAAGAGGCGCGGCTTCGGATTTCCCGGCTGCGCCTTCGCGGTGATGGTGCCGATTTCGGCGAAGCCGAAGCCGAGGCCCTCCCACGCGGGGAGCACGAGCGCGTTCTTGTCAAAGCCCGCGGCGAGGCCGACGGGGTTGGGAAATTTCAGCCCGAAGACTTTGCGCTCGAGCCGCGCATCGTGCGGCCTGCCGCGCGCCCACGACTGCATCGCAGGCCCGAGGCCGTGGAGGAATGCCATCGCAAAATGGTGGATCCGCTCGGCATCGAAGCGGAAGAGAATCGGCCGGACCAGTCGCCGGTAGAGCACGTCGAGCACGCGCGCAGCGAACACGAAACGAGGAGGGTTTTGAACCACTAATGTGCGCTGATGTGCACTGATATTTGGAAGTGTCACGGCGCAGCACTCATCAGTGTGCATCAGTGGTTCCTTTCGGAGCCCCTTGTGTGCCCGCGCGGGCGCTGCTACAGCGCGCGGATGCGACAAGTCGGAGAACTGCAGAGCGAAGCGGACACGCGGACGTTCCATGATGCCCTGATCGCGCGGGGCATCGAATGCACCGCCGAGCAGGAGGACGACGGCGCGTTTTCCATCTGGGTGCATGACGACGACCAGATCCAGGAAGCCTCGCGCCTGCTGGCGCTCTTCCGCACTTCGCCGCACGCGCCGGAGTTCAGCGGCGCGTCGGAGAAGGCATCGGCAATCCGCGCTGAGCAGGAAAGGGCGGCACGCAGCCGGCGCTCGACGGTCGTGGACGAGGCGCGCGTCGGCTACGAGCGGAACTTTGCCGGCGGAGGGCTCATCACGATGCTGCTGCTGGTGGTCACGATTGCCTTCACGGCCTACACGGGCTTCTTCAGCGAGGGTGGGGACCGCGCGGCGCTGGCCCGTTTCCACATTTCGCGGCTGCCCTTCATCCACGGACCCGGGGAGGCGCGGATTTTTCTGCCGGAAGTGCGCGATGGCGAGGTGTGGCGCCTCATCACGCCGATCTTTCTCCACGGCAGCCTCATGCACATCCTCTTCAACATGATGTGGCTCGTGCAGTTTGGGCGCTTTATCGAGTCGCGCAGCGGCGGGGCGAAGCTGCTCGCGCTCGTGATGGTCATCGGGGTCGGCTCGAACCTCGCGGAGTATCTGTGGAAGAGCCCCTATTTCGGCGGCATGTCGGGCGTGAACTACGGGCTGTTCGGCTTCCTGTGGATGAAGGGAAAGTTCGGCCGCGAGGGCTGGGAACTGCCGCTCCAGACCGTGCAGATCATGCTCATCTGGATGGTGCTGTGCTACACCGGCTTCCTCGGGCCGGTTGCAAATGCCGCGCACACCGTCGGACTGCTCATCGGCGCGCTGCTCGGCATCGCCTCCGCGCGGCTGGTGCCGTGGTTGACGCGGAACTCCCGTTGACACCCCGCGCGCTGCTCCTACGCTCCGCGCTCCATGTCCGACGCCGCTGATTTGAAACGCACGCCACTCCACGCTGAGCACGTCCGGCTCGGGGGGAAAATGATCGGCTTCGGCGGGTGGGACATGCCGGTGCAATACACTTCGATCATGGACGAGCATCACGCGGTGCGGAAGGCGCTCGGCGTTTTCGACATCTCGCACATGGGGCAGTTCTTTGCGAAAGGCGCGGGCGTCGCGTCGTGGCTGAACTCGATGCTCACGAACAACGTGGACAAGCTCGCCGTCGGCCAGGGGCAATACACGCTGATGCTGAATGAGCGCGGCGGCGTGATCGACGACCTGATCATCTACCGCGTCGCCGATGCGGAGTTCCTGCTCGTCGTGAATGCGGCGAAGATCGACGAGGACTTCGCGTGGCTGAGCCCGCGGGTGGCGCCGGGCGTCGTGCTGGAAAATCGCAGCGATGATTTCTTCGGCCTCGCTGTGCAGGGTCCGCGCGCGGCGGAGTGGTTTGTGAAATTCACCGGCGGAAAGGACGCGCCGCCCCGCAACGGCATCGCGCGGATCGAAGTCGGTGGCGTGCCGCTGATCGTGTGCCGCACCGGCTACACGGGTGAGGACGGCATGGAGCTTTTCGGCCCCGCCGCAAATGCGGTCGCCGTGCTGAACGCCGTGCTTTCGGCAGGCGCGGACTTCGGCATCAAGCCCTGCGGACTCGGCGCGCGCGACACCCTGCGGATGGAGATGTGCTATCCGCTGAACGGAAACGACCTCTCGCCCGACCGCACGCCCATCGAGGCTGGGCTCGGATTTTTCGTGGACCTCGGGAAGGAATTCACCGGCTGCGCCGTGCTCGCGGAGGAGAAGGCGAACGGCCCGAAGCAGCGGCTCGCCGCGTTCAAGATGGTCGGCGCCACCCCGCCGCCGCGCAGCCACTACGGCGTGTGGAAGGACGGCGCTCAGATTGGCGAGACGTGCAGCGGCGGACTCGCGCCGTCGCTCGGCTGCGGCATCGGCCTCGCCTACCTGCCCGCGGATTTCGCCAAGCCCGGCACCGCGATCGAAATCGACATCCGCGGCCGGCGCTTTCCCGCGCAGGTGGAGAAAAAGCCGCTCTATCGAGCGGGTTGAGAGTTGAAAGTTGAGGGTTGAGAGTCGCGACTCGACGCCTCGCCCTTTCTTCTCCAAACAAACCGCAGCTTTTCCGACCACGCCGCCGACTGAATTCACGCTTTACCCGCCTCTGCCTCTCAACTCTCAACCTCTAACTCTCAACTTCCACATGAACGTTCCAGACGATCTCCGCTACGCAAAGTCCCACGAATGGCTCCGCGCCGACGGCACTGTCGGCATCACCGATCACGCGCAGCATGAGCTGACCGACGTGGTCTTCGTGGACCTGCCCGCCATCGGCAAGGTCGTGAAGGCCGGCGAGGTCGTCTGCGTCGTCGAGAGCGTGAAAGCCGCGAGCGACATCTACGCGCCCGCCTCCGGCAAGGTCGTCGCCACGAACGCCGGCCTCACCGCGAACCCTGCGAACGTGAACACGGATCCCTACGGCGAGGGCTGGATGTTCAAGCTCGAGCTGAGCGCCCCCGCCGAGCGCGACGCCCTCATGGACGCCGCCGCCTACCGCGCCGCGACCGGGGCGTAGGCCCCGACCTTCCGCAAAGGCCGCCGCCGCCGCCGCCCGGACGACCCGGGCCGCCCGCCCGCCGCCCACGGTCGTTTCATCCCCGACCGAGGTAGCTTCCCCGCCGACCGATGCCGCCGCCGCTTCGCCCAAGGGCGTCGGCAAAACGACCTCGGTAGCCACCCATCCGACCACGGTCGTCGGCCCTGCTACCTTGGTCGTCGCAGCGGCGGGCAAGGGCGTCCGGCAGACGACCCTAGTAGGCCGCAAAACGACCCAAGTCGTCCCGGCGGCGACCTCGGTAGTTTTGATGAATACCTGCAATGTCGCCGCTAAAATGGACGAAAACAGCAAAACTGGCTGTCTTCAGTCTCAATTACGCCAGTCTGATTTCGTGGGCAGTTTTCCGGGGAAACTTCGGGCGGATATGATCCGTTGGCTTCAACGCTCTGGCTGCTTGCCGGGAAGGGTCTGATATTTGAACCAGACGCTGTCTTCGGGGCCGTTAGTCAGGCGCTTGAGGCACCATCCGTAGGGAAAATAGTCGTGTCCTTTTGATGAAATCGGGAAGGACGCCGGCCCCGCGATCGCGTGATCCTTTGCCCATGTGCCGCCGTGTTCACGCCGAATGACTTCGCCGATGTAGGCGCCGAGGATTAGGGCCTCGGCGCAGACATCCTTGTCGGTCGCGCGTTTGAACTCGGGCGAGCGCGTCATTTTTTCGAGGATGCCCTCGACGAGCCGCACGGAGGCTGGGGAATAATCGAGAACCGTTCCGTCGCGGCGCTTCGCATCGAGGACGGCCTGTTCCGCGAAGTGCCGCATCTTCGTCGCCACATCATCCGCGGGAGTGATCGCGGCGAGTCCCCCTGCCGATGGACCGTCGGCGCAGTGTGCCGGGCCGAGAGCCAGGGCGACGGTGCTGAGAATCACCAGGGACTTAGCCGGCCGGTTCATCGGGAGGATGGTGGCAAGAGTGTCAGGCTCTCAGCGTGTCGCACTTCCAGCAGGAGCCGAAATTTCCCGGCACCATCTCGCCGCAGCTCGGGCATTTCCACTCGGGGGCGCTTTCCTCCGCCTCGATCTGGTGCTCGGTGGTGATGAACTCGCTCAGCAGTTCCTTCGCGCGCGGCTCGTCGGCGTCGTCGGTGATGCAGAGGACGGGCTGCGCGGCGGTGTCGGGCAGGCCGGCGAGGAGGTTCTGCGTGCTTTCGTTGCGGATGAAGCACGCGATGCCAGCCTCCTCCAAGATCGCCTGGCAGTGGCCGACGCGGGTGAAGTCGGGGTGGGTGAAGAGGACTTTCATGCGGGTGTCAGTGCTCAGTGCTCAGTTGTCAGTGCTCGGTTCCCTCGGGCAGCGCCTTTTTCTGGGCACTGAGCACCGAGGACTGAGCACTGGAACGCGCGCTACTTCTTCGGGATGAAGTCCACGACGAGCGGCTTTTCGAGCACGGGCTTGAGGATGTCCACGAAGGCCTTGTGGTCGGGATGCACGAGGTATGCGTCGCGGTCCTTTTCGTTTTTGAAGGTGACGATCCAGCAGTGCGTGAAGCCGTCGCCGAGCTTCTCGGGCGAGATGTCGGTGCCCCACTGGATGCTCTGCACTTCGGAGATTTTCCCCTTCAGCGCGGCGAATCCCTTCTCGACCTGTGCGATCTGCTCCGGGGTCGCGCCGGCCTTGAACTTGAAGTGGACGACGTGGATGACGGGGCCGTCTGCGGCGAGGGTGCTCATGGTGAAAAGGGCGAGGCTGGCGAGGGCGAGGAGAGTTTTCATGCGGCGCGAGTGTCGCAATCTGGAGAAGCAGGAGCGAGAGAAAACGGCAGGGCGCGACCGCCGGGCGCGCCGACACTCCAGCAGGATGGGGCGCTTTCGGCGAAAGCGCCCTACCTCGCGTCCTCGCGCTCGACGAAGGCGTAGCAGAGCATGTGGAGGATGTTCATCTGCACGTCCTCGACGCGGCCGTAGTGCGTGTCGCCGACGACGATGACCTGGTCGGCCAGCTCGGCGCAGCGGCCGCGCTTGGCGCCGACGAGCGCGATGGTTTTCAGGCCGCGGGGCTTGGCCCATTCGAGGACTTTCACGAGGTTCGGCGAATTGCCGCTGACGCTGATGACGAGGAGGACGTCGCCCGCCTCGCCGTAGTTCCTGAGCTGGCGGAGGAAGCACTCGTCGAAGGAGTAGTCGTTGCCGAGGGCGGTGATCCACGGCGTGTTGTCCGTAAGCGAGAGCACCTTGAAGGGCGAGGGCATCGCCTCGCTGGAGTTTTTGCCGAGGTCGGTGGTGAAGTGCGAGGCGTTCGCGGCGCTGCCGCCGTTGCCGCAGACGTAGATGCGCTTTCCGGCGCGGTGCGCTTCGCGGAGCGTGGCGATGAGCGGCGCGACGGACGCGGGCGCGATGCTGTCGAGGGCTTTTTTCTGTGCGGCGATGTAGTTTTCGATCCAGTCGATCATGGCGGGCCTTTCTTCGGCGAAGACTGGCGCGGTGTCGAGGGCGTGAATCGTAGCGTAGCTCTCCAGAGCTGCGCAGCGTGGCGCCAGGCGAAATGCGTTATCTCTGTTTGAGCAGCGGAGGGCGCAGCTCTGGAGAGCTACGCTACATTTGTCCGGCAGAGCGCGAGCGCGCCGACGGGGACGGCGTCCTCGGCGAGCGCGGCGAGCGCGATGCGCGGGCCGGGGGCGAATGCCTTCATGAGCCACTGCGGAAGCGCCGCGGCGATGCGCGCGCGCAGTGGTTCGCCGACGAGGCTGAGTCCGCCGCCGATGACGATCACCTCGGGGTGCAGGAGATGCACGGCGTGGCTGAGGGCGAAGGCGAATTCCTTAGCGGTCAAGGTGAGGATGCTGTCCGCGAGCGGACAGCCGGCGGCGATGGCGGGCGCGAGGATGCGCGCGTCGGGCTTCGACTTCGCGGCGAGCAGCGCGAGGATGCTCTGCGGTTGTTCCTTCACCGCATCGCGCACGCAACCGTCCACCGCCCAGCCGGAGCACATTGTTTCCACAATGGTGCCATCGCGGTTGAGCTGCAGGTGGCCGATTTCGACTTCGCCGGGGACCGCGCCGTGGTAGAGCCGCCCGTCCACGACGAGTCCGCCGCCGACGCCGCTGCCGCTGTTGACCCAGAGGACCGGGTTAGCGCCGCGGCCCGCGCCGTGCAGCGCCTCGCCGAGCGCGGCGACGTTGGCGTCGTTTTCGACGAAAGTCGGGAGGCTGGTCTGTTCACGCAGCCATTCGCCGAGCGGGAAGTCATTCCAGCCCTCGACATGGTGCGAGCAGACGATTTTCCCCGTGCGCCAGTCCACCGGCCCGCCGTAGCCGACGCCGATGGCCGCGGGATTCCATTTTGAAATGAGCCCAGGAAGCGCGCCGGCGATCTGTGCGCGGATCCCCTGCCCGCCCGCGCTGCGCTCCACGGCGAAGCGGGCGCGTTCGAGGATGACGTCGTCTTCGCTGCCCGCGCAGACTTGCAGCTTTGTCCCGCCGATTTCGATCGCGATGAAGTGCATGGGGACGGTCTGCCTTGCCGAGCGGTGCCGTGCAAGTGTTCCGGTCCTGGCGCGGGCCTGCTACCGCCGCCGGGCACGCTCGGGCACGGGTGGTGACGGATGTGTGTCGCTTGTTGCATCCGTCGGCGGGGAGGCTACACTCCGCGCTCAGTTTTCCATGAAATCACTCCTTTCTGTGCTGGCGGTCATCGGCCTGGGGCTCTCGCAACTGGACGCGCAGCCGCCTGCCGGTGGCCAGCGCCCGCCCGCATCCGCGCCCGCCGCCGGGGGAAATGTCACGCGCCTCCCGGCGAACGAAGCCGCCAAGGCGCCGAAGCCGGGCAGCGCCTATGTTCCGCCGGCGCAGCCGAAGGACGACATGACGCTGCTGAAGCTCATCGAGTCCGGCGGCTGGGCGATGATTCCGCTGGGCATCATGAGTGTGCTCACGGTGATGCTCGTGCTTGTGTTCCTCGCGACGCTGCGGCGCGGCGCGATTCTCACGACGCACTACATGAACACTGCGGACGTGCTTTTGAAAAAGCGCGACTACCTCGGGCTGCTGGCGATCTCGAGCCGGCACGGCGAGGCGGTGGCGCGTGTGGTGCAGCGCACGCTGGATTTTGCGACGAAGAACCCGGGCGCGAGCTTCGAGGTGGTAAAGGGGATCGCGGAAAGCGAGGGCAGCGCGCAGGCGGCGTCGCTCCAGCACCGCGTGACGTATCTCGCGGACATCGGCACGCTCTCGCCGATGGTGGGCCTGCTCGGCACGGTGATCGGCATCGTGAAAAGCTTCGGCGGCCTCGGCAAGGGGCTCGTCGGCCAGAACCGCGACTGGGCGCTGGCGAGCGGCGTCTCCGAGGCGCTCGTGGCCACGGGCGTGGGGCTCGTGATCGGCGTCACGGCGTTCGTGTTTTACGCGATGTTCCGGAACAAGGTGCAGCGGCTAATCTCGGATCTTGAGGTCGCCTCCTCGCACGTGGTCGGGCTCATCGCGCTGAACTTCAAGAAGCGCGAGCCGTCCCGCGCCGCGATGGACGAGGAGTTTTAGCCTGCCACGCCGATGAAGTTCCGCAGGCGCGCCGAGCCGCAGGTGATGGGTTTCCAGATCGCCCCGATGGTGGACGTTCTCCTCGTGCTGCTGTGCTTTTTCATCCTCACGTGGAATTTTGCGCGCAAGGAGATGGAGCTCTCCGTGAAGGTGCCGACGGCTGAGAACGCGAAGGAGCCCTCGCTCGACGTGAACCAGACGGTGCTGAACGTGAACGCCGACGGCTCGATGGTGATGAACACGAAGCCGATCAGCTACGATGAGCTGGGCGCGAAGATGTCCGCGCTCGCGGAGATCAATCCCGACTACGCGATCATCCTCCGTGGCGATGAGAACGTGCCCTACAAGTTCATCGCGCGCATCCTCGGCGTCTGCAACGGGGCGGGGATCTGGAACGTCGCGCTGCCGGTGAACCAGCCGGACAACAAATGAGACGCCACCTCCGAGTCGCGCTCCCGGTGGCGATGCTGGCGGCGCTCGCAGCCGCGGCTTCCTCGCAGAATGAAGTGCTGAAGCCTTTCCGCCCCGGCACGCCGGCGGCGCCGGAGCCTGAGATTCCAAAGGCGGTCCCGCTCAAGCCGTTTCGCCCCGGCGAGGCTCCGCCCCCGCAGGATGAGCCTGAGATTCCGAAGGCTGTTCCGGTGAAGCGCCCGACGCCATCCGGCGTTGAGCCAGCTGTTCCGACAGTGCCGGCGGCACCGGCGCCGCCGAAGGCGCCGCAGTCGCGCCCGATGCCCGCGGAGATGCCGGAGCCGGGGGACATCGTCGTGGGGCGCGGCGCTCCGCCGACGACTGCGGATCAGGTGCAGCTCCAGTATGCGGACGGCTTTTACTCGAAGAAGATGTGGCGCGACGCGGCTGCGGAATACGAGCGCTACCTCGACCAGTTCCAGCGCGCGCCGGCGCTCGACCGCCAGGCTGTCTATTACCGGCTGGGAGAGTGCTACCGGCAGACGGGCGCGCTCAACAACGCGAAGGCGAACTACGAGACGCTGCTGGCGAATTTTTCCGGCGGCGACTTCCTCGGCTATGCGGCCTACCGGCTGGCTTCGATCCAGTATGACGAGAAGAATTACCGCGACGCGCTCCAGTCCTACCGGCGCGCCTCGGTGCGGCTCACGCAGCCGGTGCTGATTTATGCGTCGCGATTCTTCGTCGGGCGCTGCCTGGAGGCGACCGCGCAGAAGAACGAGGCGCTCCAGCAATACGAGGAGCTGGCGAGGATCGCGGACAACAACCCGTTCCGCGACGCGAGCCGCCTCTCGTCGGGCCGGCTGCTCTCGGATGCGGGCCAGCGCGAGCTGGCGGTGAAGTGGCTGCAGCCGCTCGCCGCCGAGACGACGAACGGGCAGATCAAGGCCGAGGCGCTCGCTCGCACGGGGCTCCTGCAGATGGAGCTGGGCCAGCCGGATGCCGCGGCGAAGACATTCGACGCCGCGCTCGCGATGCCGGAGATCGCGTCGTGGAAGGACACGCTGTTCGTGGCGGGCTTCCGCCTGCTCTACGACAAGAAGGACTACAAGGGCGTGCTCGAGCGATACAGGACGACGGGCGGCGGCAGCGGCCTGAAAATCGAGAGCAAGCTGAACGTGCTCGTGACGGTGGCGGACGCGCAGCGCGAGCTGGGGATGCGCGACGAGGCTCTCGCGACGTATGCGCAGATTGCCAAGGATTTTCCCGCGACGCAGCAGGCGCGCGACGCGGGCTATGCGCGGCTGGTGATGCTTTACGACAACGGCGACGACCGCCTGCTGAACGAGGTGAACGGTTTCCTGAGCGAAAATCCCACCGCGCCGCAGGTCGAGCGCGTGCAGCTCATGAAGGCCGAGGCGATGTTCAAGGCGGGCGACTTCGAGCACGCGGCGCCGCTTTACCAGATCGTCGTGGGGAAGACGAAGGGCCTCCCGGAAAACTACCGGGGCGAGGCGACGTTCAAGCTCGGGTGGTGCTGGATGCAGCTCGGGCATTACGACAAGGCGGTGGAGACGTTCAACGCGTTCCTCGGTGACTTTTCCCGGCACCCGAAGGCGCCCAGCGCGCTCGCGCAGCGCGGCTCGGCGCTCATGCAGCTCCGGCAGTATCCCGCGGCGCAGAAGGATTTCGCGGCGCTCACGGCGAATTATCCGAAGGCGAAGGAGCGGGAGTTCGGCCTCGAGAACCTCGCGCTCATCTACGGCCAGCTCGGCGACCAGGCGCACATGTCGGAGACGTTTGAGACGCTGCTGAAGGAGTTTCCCGACACGGCGGCAAAGCCGAAGGCGCACTACTGGATCGGGCGCACGGCCTTTGAGACGAAGGACTACAGGAAGGCCGCGCCGCACCTCGAGCAGGCGCGCAAGATGGACAAGGCGCAGTTTTTCGAACGCAGCTCGCTCGCGCTGATGGCGTGCCTCTACAACATGGAGGACGTGGACGCGACGGAGAAGGAGATCGAGTTTTACAAGGCGAACGGCGGCAAGGCGGCGACACCGAGTGATGTGATCCGCTGGCTCGGGCAGAAAAGCTACGAGCGCGGCCAGTATGAGCGCGCGGAGAAATTCCTGCCCGAGCTCGTGCTGCGCAAGGAAGCCGTCGGCGACGACTACCTGCTGCTCGCGCGGAGCCGCGTGAAGATGGGGAAATTCAAGGCCGCGGTGGACAGCTTCGACAACTACCTGTCCTCGGTGAAGGATCCGGTGCCGCGCGTCGCAGGCATGATTGAGAAGGCGGACGCGCAGATCGATCTGAAGGACTGGAACGGCGCGGACAAGACCGTGAAGGACGGGCTGAACCTCGCGACGGAGGGGCGCTACAATGGCGAGCTTCGCCTGCGTGCGGGGGACATCGAGGCGGGCCGCGGCAACACCGCGCAGGCGCTGAAGATTTTCGAGGCGATTCCGATCACGATTGACGACGACGAGGTGAGCCCGCGCGCGCTGGAGCGCGCGCTGGAAATTCACACGAAGCTCGGCAACACGGCTGACGCGAAGCGCATCGAGAACCATCTCCGCAGCAAGTATCCGGAGTATCTCCAGCGGAAGCGCGCTTCGAATCCGTAGGCGAGCATTCGGAATCGGGACGGATCACAAATGGGATTGGGGTGACGGGAATCCGCAGCGGAGCCTGCGAGCGTGTAATTATAGAAATTATAAAGTTGGCACAACGCTCGCTATTCTGTCGGCCATGATAAGTCTCTCCCACACCACTTCGGAAATGGAAGCCGAGCGCGACATGGCGGCGGCCAGCGCGGTGGTTGCGCAGCCCAAGTGCTACGGCATCACGATTTTCACCCTGCAATACGGCGAGGTCCGCGACTTCTACGTGAACCTGCTCAACGCCCGCATCGTGCAGGAAAAATACGGGCACTTCTGCACCATGGATCTCGCGGGGATGCCGGTGTGCCTGCGGGCCGCCGAGCACAGCGACATGGTCAGCTACTTTCACCTGAACCTCGTGCTCAAGCGCCAGGACTCGCTGCTCGCCGAGCTGCGCCGCCGCGGCATCATCGTCACGACGGTGGGGAGGTTCACCAATTTCCGGGATCCAGAAGGCCGCGTCTTGAAGCTCTCCGAGGAGCAGCTTCCGATGACCTGATTTTCCAAGCGGGGCGGGTGGGCTTGGTTGGGCTACTATTGCCTGCCCGCCCCGCGAAGTCTTTCGATGCCGGCGTAGATGTTCATCGCCGTGCCGCGGATGAAGGCGGCGAGCGTCTGGCCGCTCCGGGCGGCGAGATCAATGGCGAGCGAGGATGGCGCGCCGATCGCGGCGACCACGGGCACTCCGGCGGCGAGCGCCTTCTGCATCATCTCGAGCGACACTCGGCCGCTGAGGAAAATGACGTGCTCCGGGAGCGGCAGCCGATCGTCGAGCAGCGCGCGGCCGAGCAGCTTGTCGAGGGCGTTGTGACGGCCGACGTCCTCGCGCAGCTCGAGCAGTTTTCCGCCTTTGTCGAATAATCCGCATGCATGGACGCCGCCGGTCCGGCGAAATGCGCTCTGCCCCTGCACCAACTGCGCGGGCATTTCGAGCAGGAGATTCGCATCGATGCGAAAAGAGGATTTCACCGGTGAAAAATCCCGCAGCACCTGCTCCACCGTGGCGGCACCGCAGAGACCGCAGCTTGAGCTGGTGATGAGGCTTCGGCGGTGGCGCGCGGCGTTGAAATCCGATGGGTTGCGAAGCATCACGTCCACCATCGCTGCACGCTGATCATCCTTTCCGGGGCGCGGGACGATCTGTGCGATTTCGTCGCGCCGCTTCACGATGCCTTCGCTCAGCAGCCATCCGGCGGCGAGTTCCTCGTCCTGCCCGGGAGTGCGCATCGCGATGGCGACGGGTGCGCCCTCGATGCGGATTTCCAGCGGCTCCTCCACGGCGACCTCGTCGCTGCGCTGCTCCGGAGTGGAGCCGTCGGCGATCCGATGGATGATCATTTCGCGCGTCATGCCGCACCTTCTGCCAGAATGAAACTGCGGCACAAGCGCGGCGCTTTGCGCTTCAGCCCGGGCGGGCCTCAGTTTTCGTCGGGCTCCGCGCGCCGGCGCCTGCGGGGCGCATCGGTGTCCATCTCCTCGTCATCCTCGGTGCGCTTCTTCCGAGTGCTGGTCTTCTTCGTGTCCTTCGGCTCGGCCTTGAGGATTTGCCTGAGCACCTGGCCCGCGATCGGTGCGGCGTAGGTGCCGCCATGCACGTCGTTGTCGCGCGGCTTGCCTTCGTAGAGCACGGCGAACGCATACTGCGGCTTGTCGAGCGGCGCGAAGCCGACGAACCACGCCGCCACCTTTTCGTTTTTCCCGGCACCCCACTGGGCGGTGCCGGTCTTGCCGACGACCTTGAAGCCCGGCACGGCGGCGCGGCCGGCGGTGCCGCCGCCACTGTTGACGACGTTGGTCAGGCCGGCGCGCAGCGCCTTCATCGTGCTGCGGTGAATGTCGATCTGGTCCTTCGCGCGGACATCGTAGCCGAAGGTGATGCGCCCATCGAGATCCTGCACCTGCTGCACGAGCCGCGGCTGGAGCACGGTGCCGCCATTGGCGATGGCGCACATCGCGGAGGCCATCTGCACCGGAGTCACGAGCGTGTCGCCCTGCCCGATGCTCATGTTTGCGATGTCACCCGGCATGAGGCGCCGGTGATAGCGCGTCATCATGTAGTCGGTCGTCATCAGGTTTCCGGTTTCCTCGGAGCCGATGGGAATGCCGGTCTTGGCGCCGAGGCCGAGGCGGCTCGCATACTCGAGGATCGGCCGGTGCCCGCATTTGAGGCCCATCTTGTAAAAGTAGGTGTTGCACGACTGGGTGAGCGCCTCGACGAAGTCGAGCGGTCCCACATCGCTCCGCTTCCAGTTGCGGAACGTGATGCCGCCGATTTTCACGGCCGCCTCGCCGCCGAACCTGTCCTCCGGATCCACGTAGCCGTCGTTCATCGCGGCGAGCCCGGTGATGACCTTGAAAATCGAGCCGGGCGGATACGCGGCGCGGAAGGCACGCGGGAACAGCGGGTTGAACGGATCCTTGGTCAGTTTCTCGTAAACCTGCGCGTCCACGTTCGGCACATACATGTTCGGATCGAAGGACGGCTCCGATGCCATCGCGAGAATCTCGCCGGTGTTCGGATCCATCACCACCATCGCGCACGGGCGCTTCCGGGCGATGAGCGCCTTCTCGACGATCTGCTGGATCTTCAAGTCAATCGTCGTCACCACGTTCTGGCCGGGGCGCGGCGGCACAGTGATTTTTTCAGACGCCTTCTGCCCCTTCGCGTCGAACGACACCTGCATCGTCCCGAGCTTGCCGGTGAGCTGCGAGTTGAACGCCTTCTCGAGCCCGTCGCGCCCCTCGCTTTCGGGCCAGAGCAGCTCGTTGTTTTCAATCGGCCCCGTCTGATAACCGCCCTGCTTCCCGACGAAGCCGATGATGTGGGCCGCGACCGGTCCCTGCGGGTAGATGCGCAGGTAAATCGGAATCGTGATGAGACCGGGAGCCTGCGCGCGCTTGATCCGCTCAAGTTCCGTCGGCTTCAGATCCTGCGCGATCACCATCGGCATCACGCCGCGCTCCTTGTATTGCTTCAGCGCCTTGGCGGGATCGAGCGTGATGGTGCGCCCGGTGATCTCCTGCGCGCGGCGCACCTGGTCGGCGATGAAGCGCGACGCCTCGTCGTCCGTGAACTGCGGCGGCACGGGGAAATTGATCGCGAGATTATGGGCCACGCGCATCTGCGCAAACGGAACGCCGTTGCGGTCGGTGATTTGCCCGCGCGGTGCGGGGATGGCGAAGAGGTAGTTGCGCGCGAGCTTCTGCGTCTCCCAGCTCGGCTGCAGGCCGGGGTCCGGCTGTGCGGGTGCGGCGGGTGGAGGTGCCGGTTGAGCCGGGGCTGCGGGAGGAATGGCTGGTGCGGGGGTGGTTCCGGAGCCGATGATGCTGCCACGTGCGCCGGAACCGCCCGGAGCCGTCGAATTTGGATAAGCGACGACGACTGGACGCGGCGGCGCCTCCTGCGCGCGGGCGGACACCGCGGAAATGCACGCGCAGAGAACCAGAGGAAGAGGTCGGCGAATCACTGCGGCTACGCTACCTGCGCGACCCTTGCTGCCAAGCGGAAGATCAGCGCCCATCAGATTCGGAAGCGCGGATTCTGCGACATGAACTTCAGCGGATTTCCAAACACCACGGCGTCCGCCCGCTCCTCGGTCCAGCCGCGCTTGCGCATCTCCAGCGCCGTGCGTGGCACGGCGAGCGGCACGCTGATGCCCCAGTCGCACGCGCTGTTCATCCAGATGCGTTCGCTGCCGTAGTTGTCCAAGATGTCGATCGCCCGCGCGGGCGTGCACTTCGATTCGGGATACAGCGTCATGCCCGCCCACATGCCGGTATTGAGCACCATCTCGACGGTGTGCTCCTCAACATGGTCGATGATCACGCGCTCCGGCACGATGCGCTTGTCGCCTTTGATCACATCGAGGATGAGCCGCGTGCCCTTCAGCTTGTCCTCGAGGTGCGGCGTGTGGACGAGAATCATCTGCCCGTGCTTCGCCGCGAGATCCACGTGGCGTTCGAGGATTTTCAGCTCGTTGCGTGTGTTCTTGTTTAGCCCGATTTCCCCGATGCCGAGCACGTTTGGCCGCGGGAGAAATTCCGGGATGATCGAGAGCACCTCCTCCGCGAGCTTCACGTCCTCGCTCTCCTTCGGGTTGATGCACAGCCACGTGTAATGCGGCAGGCCGAACTTCGCCGCGCGCTTCGGCTCATAATCCGTGAGCTGGCAGAAGTAGTCGTAAAATCCCTGCACGCCGCTGCGGTCGAAGCCCGCCCAGAACGCCGGCTCGCACACCGCCTTGCAGCCCGCGGTGACCATCGCCTGGTAGTCGTCCGTGGTCCGCGAGACCATGTGCCCGTGTGGTTCGATGTAGCGCATTTCAGGAATGACGGATGACGAATGACGGATGAAAAAGTGGCATCATCGGAGGGGCAGGAGTGTGGGTGACAGGGGCGCTCAATCGGGTTTCTTCCACGCGCCAATCGCTCCCTTGCCCGGTGATTTTTCAACCGGCTCGGCCGTCGGGTCGCTGAGAGAGAGCAGGACGTCGCGCGCGCGCGTCGGCTCGGCGCCGGTGATTTCCTTCATCGCCTCGCGAAATGCCGCGAGCCGGAAATCCGCTTCGCCGCTCCCGCGGTCCACGCGGTCGAGGAATGCGGCGATGTCGATCAGCTTCGCGCGCGCGTCCATGAAGTAGAGGTCGAGGACTTCGTTGCGGGTCATGAGGGAAATGTGCGTGGAGTGCCGGGACATGCAAGAGGGGCGGCGCGACCAGCGCACCGCCCCTCTGCGTGAACCATTTTGGCGCTCAGCCTTTTGGCTGAAACTAGTCGGCCTTGTATTTCTTGTGGCCGTCCTTCTTCGCGCCGTTGAGCTTGTCGAGGATCGCCTTCGCGTCGTCCGCCTTGCCGCCTTCGATTGCGGCCTTCAGGGCGTCGAGCTGCTTGCCGACTTCCTGCATGGAGGCCTTGTAGCCCTCCACAAACTTCGCCTTCTCGCCGGCGCCGATTTCCTTCGTCTTCGCGGGCTCGAACTTGAGCGAGGCCGCGCAGGCTTCCTTGGCGTCGGCGACCTTCTTGAGGTTGTCGGCCTTCTTCGATGCGTCGGCCACATCGCGATTGATGCCCTTCAGGGCCTTGCCGATTTTCTCCATCTCCTTGCTGAGCGGCGTGTCCTCTTCGGCGATTGCGGGGACCGTGATGGCGAGTGCTGCGAGCAGCGTGAACAGGTGTTTGAGTTTCATCTGAGGTTTCTGAGTTGGTTTTGTCTTTGAAGTTCCCCGGCGGAATTTGCCGCCGGTTCCCGCTATTGACGAAAGTCCGCGGCGTTTAGTCAAAGAATCTTTCTCGGCGGTGCGTCGCGGCCGCGGACTAAAAGAGCGAGTAAATGAAGGGCGCTGCGCCGGGTGCGACCATCGCGACGGCGATGAGCGCGCCGAAAACCAGGAGCGCGATGACGATGGGAAGCAGCCACCACTTTTTGTTCTGCCGCAGCAGATCGAAAAGTTCGCGCCAGAGCCCCGGCGGCTTCGCGCGGGCGGCTTTTTCAAAATCGCCGGCCTCGTCGCTCATGCTTCAATGCTGCCGGAAATAGCTCTCCCTGTCGCCCGGTTTTTGCGCCTCCTCCCAATAGCTTTCCCTCTCCCTCTCAAGTCGCCGCCGCAGCGGATCGCGTCCGCAGGCCCGCAGCAGCAGGCCGATGGGCGTCACGACGAGAAGATAGACCGCCGTCACCGCCGTGTTGCTGATGATGATGCCGATGCCGCATCCGAGCACCATCCACACGGTGTAAAACGGACGCGCAATCTGCGGGAGGAGCCACAGCACCGCGCCCGTGCCCGCGCCGATCGCCGCGAGCCACCAAGTCCACGCCGGCCAAGCGTGGCTGCGCAGCCAGCCCATGGCGCCGAGCACCAATGCAAGCAGCGGCAGCCCGATGGCGATGCTTTTCGCGAACGAGCGTCGCTCCGCGGGGCCGGGTTTCCAGTTCACTTCACGGAAGGGATTGATCATCGTGGCGTTTGGTGCGGTGCGGAATGAAGGGCGGGTTTCCGCACGTCACTTCCGGTTCAGGTTTGTCCACACCTGCGGCAGCGCGGGTGCGAGCCCGGACAGCGAGTCGAGCACCGTGCGCGCCTCGCTGAGTGGGACGCAGAGCGTGTCCTCCGCCGCGGGATTTCCCGGCGACCGTCCGTATTTATAGGCAGCGTCGAGCGCACCGTCGGCATTCAGCTTCGCGCCGGGCCACGCCGGGTTCGGCACAGAGACGAATGTGCGTTCGAGCGCGGGAGCCGCGGTGCTGTCGCGGTTCGCGCGGAGCTTTCGGCGGGCGAGTTCGCGGAAAAGCTCGCGCGCGGTGAATTCGGCGGGATTCGCGAATGTGATCTTCTCCGCGATGAGTTCGCGGTAGGGCTGGGCGCCGTCGGGCGATTTGAAATTCCGCAAGTGCTCAAACGCCACGGCGATGTCCGCACGTGCGATCGGATAATGGGTGCAGCCGAGCACGAGAGTGGAGATCGGTGCGCCGCCTCCGTTGCGGCGGTATTTCTCCACGAGCGTGGTCACGTCGTAGCGCGCGTAGTTGGCGGCAGAGTTGAGCTGCCAGGTCGAGGGCTTGGCCGCGTCGCCGAGCACGCCGCTCATTTCAAATCCGTAGGCAGGCAGCAGCGCGGGATCGATTGGCGCGGTGTCGCTGCCGACCGCGGGGCCGAGGTAACTGGAGTTGCGTTGACTTCCTTTCAGCGCCGCCGAGACAAACGCCGGATTCCCCTCCAGCGCCCCGGCGAGCCCCACGCTCCCCTGCTGCACGATGGACGGGATGGATTTCCCCGCGAGTCCCCCTGCCCGCCCGATGGCGCGCGGATACGCGTCGCTGCTGCATGTGCCGACGGTCGCGAGCACGGCGATGGTGCCGCTGCGGCCGCTCGCGGGCAGCGTTTCATTCACTGCCCGCGCGCCTGCTTCGACGACCCCGATGACGGGCACGTCGAGCTTCCACTCGCGCAGCGCAGCGCGGATGTCCTCGATGCCGTAGGCTGTCGCAGTGTTGCACGCGATGACGACGGCCTTCACCGGCGGCTTGTCGGATTTCACAGCACCGCCGCCGTGATAGCGCCGCCCGAGCAGGAACACCGCGTCCTTCACAATCAGCTCGCGCAGAAAATCCCCGCGGCCCTGCTGCGGGTAGTTGCCGTAGGGCATGTTCGCCTGGTCGCCGAAATACACGAAACGCTCGCCCGCGAAATCCGGAACGCCGTCGGCGCCGGGCGCGAGGGTGCGGTTGTTGAAGGTGTCGAGCGACAGGATCGCCTCCATCACCGTGAGCCCGCCGATGCCGGAATCGAACACGCCCACGGGAAGCTGCGAGCGGTCGCCTTCGAGGGCGCGCATGTCCACGGACCACGCCGCCCTTCCATCCGTGTGCGCAGCGACGTGCCGGACGAGAGGGGCGAGCGGCTGAGCGTCTGGCAGTTCCGCAAGGGCGGCGGCTGCGCAAATGCAGGCACCGGTGAGGGCGGAGACGCGCGGAAGTTTCACGGTGCCAGTGGAGCAGCAGGGCACGGTGCGGGCGAGTCGTAATTCCCCCTAGCGCCGCGGGCGCATGTGCTCCACAGTGCGCGTCCCGGATTTCCGAATAATCCGCATTTCAACATCACGAACACGAACGCAAGACCATGAGCGAGACAGTCGTCGCCAACGCGCCCGCCGCACCGAAGGAAAAGAAGCCCACGCACAACGAGGAGATCAAAACCGCGATCCCGACGCTCGCAGGCACGCTCGCCGCGACGCTCGCGGATCCCGCGCTGGATCGGTTTTCCGACGACGACCAGCAGTTCATGAAATTCCACGGCATCTACCAGCAGGACGACCGCGACCTTCGGAAGACCGGGAAGAAGTTCATCTTCATGATCCGCGGGCGCATCCCCGGCGGCGTGCTCTCGCCGAAGGGCTACCTCGTCTATGACGACCTCGCGACGCGCTACGGCAACAACACGCTGCGCATCACGTCGCGGCAGAGCTTCCAGTTTCACGGCGTCGTGAAAACCGGCCTCGGGCCGCTGATGAAGACAATCAACGCTGCGATGATGGACACGCTCGCCGCGTGCGGTGACGTGAACCGCAACGTGATGTCGCCGCCCGCGCCGGTCGCGAGCGCGCAGCATGCGCAGCTTCTCGCCGACGCCACGCGCGTCTCCGAGGCGCTCATGCCCAAGACGCCCGCGTATCACTCCATCTGGGTCGAGGGCGTGCAGCTCAACCTCGAGGATCCGAAGAACAAGGACTTCGTGGACCCGCTCTACGGGAGGACTTATCTGCCGAGGAAATTCAAAACGGCGTTCGTGCTTCAGCCTGTGAATGACGTGGACGTGCTCACGAACGATCTCGGTTTCATCGCGATCGAGGAGGGTGGAAAAATCATCGGCTACGACCTTGCCGTCGGCGGCGGGCAGGGCCGCACGCACGGGCTGAAGGAAACGTATCCGCGCCTCGCGGACATCATCGGCTTTGTGAAGCCCGAGCAGCTCATCGAGGTCTCGCGCGGCGTGCTCACGGTTCACCGCGACTTCGGCGACCGCACGGACCGCAAGCATGCGCGGCTGAAGTATGTCCTCGAGGAGAAAGGCGCGAAGTGGTTCCGCGACGAGCTCGAGAAGCGCATCGGCTACAAGCTTGAGAACGCGAAGCCGTTCAAGTTCGACCGCCAGGGCGACACGTTCGACTGGGGACAGGCGCTCGACGGCTCGCTCTACCTCGGCCTTTACGTCGAGACCGGCCGCATCAAGGACAAGGACGGCTATCGGCTGAAGTCCGCGCTCCGCGCCATCGTGGAAAAGTTCCAGACCGAAGTGCGCCTCACGCCTTCGCAGAATCTCATCCTCGCCGGCATCAAGCCCGCGGACAAAGACGCCATCAACGCGATCCTCGCCGAGCACGGCATCCCCGTCGCGAACCAGGCAAACGCCATTCGCCGCGCGAGCATGGCGTGCCCGAGCATGCCCACCTGCGGCCTCGGCCTCGCGGAGAGCGAGCGCTATCTGCCCTCGCTGCTCACGCGCATCGAGGAATCGCTCGCGTCGCTCGGCCTCGCCGACGAGGAAATCATCATCCGCATGACCGGCTGCCCGAACGGCTGTGCGCGGCCCTACATGGCCGAAATCGGTTTCGTGGGCAAAGGCCCCGGCCGCTACCAGCTCTGGCTCGGCGGCAATGCCGACTGCACGCGCATCAACAAGGTCTGGCGCGACACGGTGAAGGATCCCGACATCATCACCGAACTCCAGCCGCTCTTCGCCCGCTGGAAAGCCGAGCGCATCGGCAGCGAGCGCTTCGGCGACTTCGCCGCGCGCGTGCTGTGGAATGAAATCCCGCCGCCGGCTGCGGCTGCGGGAGCAAACTGAGTCTCGCTGACAATTCACGGGACTTCGCGCGGATCCTGCACTAGCAGGTTCCGACGATGAACCCCCGCTTCCTCGCTGCCGTTGCCGCCTGCGCCGTCGCAGCGGTGTGTGCGTATTTTTTCGCAGGCCGCGGCGTGAATGATCCGACGATGCCTGCGGGTGGGGAGAGTGGAGCGCAGCAGGGCGCTGGTGCGTCAGCGCGATTATCCGGTGCAGCGGATGGTGCGGCGAAAGCGCCGTTGATCGACGCGAAGACCGGCAAGACTAGGGGCAAGGTTGATTGGGAGGTTCTGACCGCGCTCGATACCAGCAAAGCGCGGCCGGCCCCGACAGAGGAGGAAATCCTCCGCTTTCTCGCGAAGCATGGCGAGACGCCGGCGAATCTCGTGGCGGCATTCGAGAGCACGAGCGATCGACGCTGGCTCGACCGCGCGCTGGAGCTTTTTCCGAACAGCCCGCTCGTGCTGATGAAGGCCGTGGATGCGGCTGACAGCCGCTTGGCGCCGAAGGAGGGCGAGGCATATCAGGCAAACAAGGAGCGACTGGCACTCATCGAACGGTTCAAGGAAGCCGACCCCAAAAATCCCGTGCCGTGGATTCTGGCGGCACAGGAACTTTTCAAGGCGAAGCAGACCGCTGAAGGCGTTGCCGAGATCCGTGCCTCACTCGAGCGCCCTGGTTTTTACATCTACGCCAACGAGCGCATGGCTGCGGCACAGCGTCTCTATGAGAGCCTCGGGATTGGCGAAACCGAGGCGAGCGCGATGGCGATGTTTGGCCTCACGCTTCCGCACATGGCCGCCGCGCAGCAGGCGTCGCGCGGGCTCATGGAATGGCAGAAGTCCGCGGCGGAATCCGGCGATGCGGCATCGTCGGGCGATGCGCTGCGGCTCACCTACGAGCTCGGCCGAACGTTTGCCACGCCGGAGGCTTCACGGCTGCTGATCGGGCAGCTTGTCGGGCTCTCCATGGAGAAGCGCGCGCTGGAGGCGCTGCCCGCGGATGTGCAGCCAGCGTGGCTCTCGGTCGATCGCGCTCAGCGGCTTGCGGACATCGAAAAGGAGAGGCAGCTCGTGAAGGAGGTCGCGCAGAATTCGGAGTGGATCATGAAGTCGCGCGACGAAGCGCTCCTGACCGAATGGCTGCGCCGCGTGCGCGAGGAGAGCGAGATCGCGGCGCTGCGATGGCTGAAGACGCAGAGGAAATAGCATTTCAATGTCGCGCCGCGCCGCGGGGCATTGCTAACTGTGGCAACGTGAATTTCCACTCCACCCACCGCGCCGGAGTCCGGCGGGCATCATGAAGGTCCTCATCTCGGGCATCTGCGGTTTTGTGGGCAGCACGCTCGCTCGCTGTTTGATCGAGCAGGGCGCGGGCATCGAGGTGCTTGGCTTCGACAGTTTCATCCGCGCGGGCAGCGAGACGAACCGCTGCGCGCTGCAGTCGCTCGGCGTGAAGGTCACGCACGCCGATCTTCGCTCGCAAAGCGATGTGGACGCGCTGCCGGCGGCGGACTGGGTCATCGACGCCGCTGCGAACGCAAGCGTGCTCGCGGGAGTGGACGGGCGCACGAGCAGCCGGCAGATCATCGAGCACAATCTCGGCGGCACCGTGCAGATGCTCGAATACTGCCGCAGCCACCGCGCGGGATTTGTCCTGCTGAGCACGAGCCGCGTGTATTCGATCCCGCCGCTCGCGTCGCTGCCGGTGGCCGTCGAAAAGGAGGCGTTCGTGCCCGACGCCGGGCGCGCCCTGCCGGCGGGCATCACCGTGGCCGGCGTCGCGGAGGATTTCTCCACGCAGCCGCCGGTCTCGCTCTACGGAACGACGAAGCTCTGCTCCGAGCAGCTCGCGCTGGAATACGGCGAGGCATTCGGCCTGCCGGTGTGGATCAACCGCTGCGGCGTGCTCGCGGGTGCGGGGCAGTTTGGCCGCGCGGATCAGGGCATCTTCAGCTTCTGGATCCATTCTTGGGCGCGCCGCCGTCCGCTAAAATACATCGGCT
This sequence comes from Chthoniobacteraceae bacterium, assembly GCA_044221185.1. Taxonomy (GTDB): domain Bacteria; phylum Verrucomicrobiota; class Verrucomicrobiia; order Chthoniobacterales; family Chthoniobacteraceae; genus SXWH01. The sequence continues at coordinate 509,872 of JBGAPP010000001.1, forward strand.
TCGGCGGCACCGGGCACCAGACGCGCGACTGCCTGCATCCCCGCGACCTCGCGCGGCTCGTCCTCGCCCAGCTCGGCGATCCGCGCCGCGCGGTGAGCCGCGTGCAAAATGTGGCCGGCGGTGCGGATCACGCGATGTCGCTCCGCCAGCTCAGCGAATGGTGTGGCGAGCGATTCGGCCTGCACACCGTCGCCGCCGATCACACACCGCGGCCGTTCGACATTCCGTGGATGGTGCTCAATTCCGCGCTCGCGGCGCGGCAATGGGGCTGGCGTCCGGAAATCTCCCTCGCGGAGATTCTCGACGAGATCGCCGTTCACGCGGCGAACAATCCGGAGTGGCTGGAAATTTCCGGCTAGCGTTCGCGCTCCGGGAGCGGATTCAAAGAGCATGGCCAAAGTCGCATTCATTACTGGAATTACAGGGCAGGACGGCTCCTACCTCGCGGAGTTCCTGCTTGCGCGCGATTATCTCGTCCACGGCGCCGTGCGGCGGACGAGCACCCTTTCGCGTTCGCGGCTTCAGCACCTCTACGCCGACCCTGCAATCTACAACCAGCGGCTCTTCCTCCACTACGCCGACCTCGACGACCCGACCACGCTGCGCCGTGTGCTGTCGCGTGTCGCGCCGGATGAAATCTACCACCTCGCCGGGCAGAGCCACGTCGGCCTGAGCTTCGAGATTCCCGAGTCCACCTGCGAGATGACCGCGATGGCGACCGTGCGCTTGCTCGAAATGATCCGCGATTTGCCGAAGGCGCCGCGCCTTTTCCACGCCTCTTCCAGCGAGGTTTTCGGGAGGCCGGAGCAGATGCCGCAGGATGAATCCACGCCGTTCGCTCCGATCAACCCTTACGGCTGCGCGAAGGCGTTCGCCACGCAGATGGTGCGGGTTTACCGCGAGTCTTACGGGCTCTTCGCGAGCAACGGGATCAGCTACAACCACGAGTCGCCGAGGCGCGGCGAAAACTTCGTGACGCGCAAAATCTGCCGCGCCGCCGCGCAGATACACGCCGGTCTCGAGCGCGAGCTGGTGCTCGGCGACCTCTCCGCGCAGCGTGACTGGGGGGATGCGCGCGACTTCGTGCGCGGCATGTGGCTAGCGCTCCAGCACGAGCGGGGCGAGGATTTCGTCTTCGCCACCGGAGTCCTCCACTCCGTGCAGGATGTCGTGGCCGAAGCCTTCGGCGCGCTCGGCATGGACTGGCGCAGCCACGTGCGGCAGGACAAGAAATTCATGCGCCCCGTGGAGTCCTTCCACCTTGTCGGGAACGCCGCCAAGGCCGGGCGCCTGCTGAACTGGAAGCCGGAAATCAGTTTCTCCACGCTCATCCGCGAGATGACCCTCACGGAGGTCGAGTCCATCACCAGCCGGGGGACTTCCAGCGCGCGGCCCTAGGCCATGCGGCACGCCCTGCCGGGACGCCCCAGCATCGCGCTTGAGAACGTGCGGGAACACCTGTTGAATCCGTCGTTGATTTCCTCTGAGCACACATCGAACCCACGTTTTCCCATGCACCGTCGCGCGCGTCTTCCCCTCTGCTGGCTCACAGCGATCTCCCTGTCAGTCTGCGGCGTTTTGAAAAGCGAGGAGGAGCCGGCGGAGCTTGTGCAGGCGCGCGGGGCCTACGAAAAGGAAATCGAATTCTCCGCCCGTCCGATCCGTGACCGTTACCTTTCCCGGCTGAACACCCTCAAGCGCACCCTCGGCGCCCGTGGCGACGCGCGCGGCGCGGCGGTCGTCCAGGATGAAATCGACCGCGTCACCGCCTCGATTCCGGATCCGGGGATGGCGAGGTTTGTGGGCGCCTGGAAGATCACCTACCCGAGCGGAGAGACGAAGCGGTATGTGATCTCGCAGGAGGGTTCCGTGACGTTCGATGAGAGCATGGGGAAGAAAATCCCTCCGCAGAAAGCAAAGCTGGTGCAGAAGGGCAGCGATGTGCTGTTGGACTTCAAGAACGGAGCGATCGAGCGGCTGAAGGTGACCGCGAGGGGTTTGTCCGTTGAGCATTTCAACCCCAAAGAGCGTTATCCCGACGGCGCGCCGCTCACGGTGGCCATCGGCACGCCGGCCGCTGGCCGGTAACTCACGGTTGTGGGGTTCTCCGGTTGTGCGATGATCCGGAAGCGACGCTGAGCCAACTCAAAGGATGACAAACAAGGTCAACTACAACTCGGTGACCCTGGCACTGATCACCACGTTCGGCTTGCTGGTGGTTTTCATGGTATCGGGATTCATTTTTGCATCCGAAAATCCGATCGCGAAGTTCGCCATGCTGATAGGCGGCATCCTCATGGTGGTCGGAACAGTCCAGCCGCGGGGCATGCTGGTGGTGCTGGTTCCAATCACATTTTACTTGGACGGGGTGAAGCGGCTCCTCGTGCTCACCGGCAAGACAGGGCTCGACGACGTGACCTCCGTCCTCGCCATCGCACCGCTGGCGGCCATCGGCATCGTCATCGGATGCGTCATCCGCCGCATTTTCTATAGAAAGCGGAGCGAAGCCGTCGAGCGGCTGACGATTTTTGCGGCATTGGGAGCTTTCGTGGCCTTTGGCGGAATGGAGGCCTTCACGGCTGGAAACCTCTTGTATGGCCTGCGGACGGTGGCCAACAGCACTGTGTATTTCCTCCTGCCGTGGGCCGTGCTTCAGTGCTTCAGGACGCGGGAGGAGATCGAGCGTTTCCTGAAATTCTGTGTGATCGCGGGCGTGCCGGTGGCGCTCTACGGTGTCTGGCAATACCTGTTCGGTCTGACGGATTTTGAAATGTCCTACCTGCGCTCCGGACTCACGATGACCGGCGTCAATCTTGATGACGTCCGGCCCCGGCCGTTTTCAACGCTGAGTTCGCCCCATGCTTACAGCAATGTGATGATGTTCATGCTGCCGCTCTCGCTTCATTTCACCTCGGCGTGGATGCGGCGCAGGCGCAACTGGAAGGCAAACATCATCTCCCTCATTTACGTCACGGCGCTCCTGCTTTCGATGGGGCGCGGCGCTGTGTTCGCAGCTCTCGGGATGGTGATTTTCGCGAGGCTGTTCTGCTCCAGAACGGGAGTAGCCGTCGCCTATTCGTTCTCCGCGTTTTGCCTCGGTGGGCTGGTCCTTTTCGCGCAGCAAATCCAGAATGCCATCGAAAAGCTCCAAAGCTTCCTTCCCGCGAACTCCGACTGGCAGCAGCAAGCCTTCCGGCTCGGAACCTTCAGCGACCGCCTCATAGGCTACCAAAACATTCTTTCGAACCCCTCCGCATGGCCGCTCTTTGCCAACCCGCTCAAGTTTCAAGTGACGGAATTTGGCTACGGGGATCAGGAATTCTCGCATGATCTTTTCAGCCAGATGATTCTGCGCATCGGGGCGATCCCTGTTTTCGTCGGAGTCGGCGTGGCGCTCTATATTTTGTGGCGGGCTCACCGCAGCATCTTGCGGTTGCCTGCCGGCAAGGAACAAATCCGACCACTGGCGGCGCGGCTCATGGCGATCATCGTGGTTTTCCTGCTCTCACAAGCGGCGGGCGCGGGAATCACCGTGTTTCCGATGAACTTCTGGATGGGTATCTTCACCGGGTTGCTGGCGGTGATTTGTGTTTACGTGCGAGCGGCCACATCGCCGAGTGACCGCCGTCCCGGCACGGTGCCGGGGGCGCTGGTCGCGGCGGGAGCAAGGTGAATGCCGACATGGCCGGCGGAGGCGGGCACCAAGCAACCCCGGAAAGCCCTGGAGCGCCTTCGCGCAGGCAATCCATCCTTCGCGCTGCCAGTTCCGCCGTTCTGCTCCGGGCAGTGTCGTTGATCTGCACACTCATCCAAGTCAGGTTGGTCATGCCATATCTCGGGGAAGACCGCTTTGGATTTTGGACGGTGCTGCTGGCCATCGGCACTTTCTTCGGCATCTCGGATCTCGGCATCTCCTCCGCCTTCCAGAACGATGTCACGCTGGCGGACACACGCGGGGAGAGGGCGCGGCTCAGGCCGATGTTCCTCACCGCGCAGGCGGCGCTTCTCGTCCTCGCCCTCCTGGCGGCTGTCGTTATCATCGGTGCGACGGCCTTGCTGGGAAAGGCCACCTTCTTTCGCAACCTCGCACCCGGCCTCGCTGATCAGGCCCTCCCGCTCACAGCGGTGTTCCTCCTCGCCGGGGCATTGAACGCGCCGCTGGCGCTCAGCGGCAGGCTCGCATTCGGCCTTCACCTCGGACACATGGCGAACTTCACCGCCATGTGGGCGCAGATCCTCACCCTAGCCGCGATGGCCTGCACGGTTTCTTGCGGGGCGCCGTTTGTGGTCTTCCTCCTGGTGACCATCCTGCCCACGCTATGCTGCAACCTCATGCTGGGAATCCGGCTGCTGCGGTGCCTCGATTCGACGTCGGGGAAAAAATGGGAGGGCCTGGCTTACGCGAAGCACACCATCCGCTCCGGAGCGCAGTTTCTCGCCCTCGGCGCGAGCCAGCCGCTCTTTTTCACGATGGGGCCCCTGCTGCTCTCTGCGGCGTTTAGTCCCGCGGTAGTCACTGCGTATGGCCTTGCGACCCGCGCCCTCGGGGTGGTCCACAATCTTGAATCCGGAATTCTCGGTGCCACCTGGCCTGTGTTTACCGAGTCTCTGGGGCGCGGCGATCATGGGCGGGCGCGGAGGTGGCTGCTCCGGAACGTGCTCGTTACCTGCGGCGCATTCTGCCTGCCGGTGTTTCTGTTTCCGCTGATCGGGCCACCCGTGCTTGCGCTGTGGAGCGGGCTGCCGGTCGCCAGCTTTCCGCCCTGGATCATCTGGCCGGTCACGCTGCTGTTCCTTTCGATGCTGCTCCTCGGTCCATTTTACATCGCGCTGAGCGCGGCGGGGAAAGTCACTGGCATGGCGGCGACGCACTTGGTCGCGGCGGCGGCGGCATTCGGCTTGGCTGCGCTTTGGTGGGACAGGCCATGGACCATCCCAGCCATCATCGCCGGTGCGTTTGCGATCATCGTGCTGATTCCCGCCATCTTGCAGACTCGCCGCGTCTTCCAGTTCTCGGAGGAAAGCTGAAGCAGGCAGGCCGTGCGTGTTGCAGCCGCCTGAGGAGCACCGTCGGTGAACGAACTCACATGCTGCACAACTCGATGGTTTTCAACAAGCGCCTGCAGTCCACGTCTATGTCCTCCAGCATGGAAAAGTAGTGCCCGCCTGAGGATGAGCCGCTGGTCTTGCCGACATCGTATGCGTAGCGAAGGCCACGCTGGCAGCAGACTGCCCAGTAACAGGCGAGGACGTAGCGCGGGGGGAATATCTCGATGAACGTGGTTCCGGGTTTGCAGAACACAGCGTTGGTGCAGCCGGCGCCGTGAGGCGCGACGACCACGTCCGCCCCGGCGAAAAGGCGCGCCTGCTCGCGGATCGGAAGCCTTTCCGGCACGACGACCTCGAACCCCTCGCGGAGCAGCGCGCCGGTCACCTCGTCCTCGTTCACGACGCGCCGGAATCGCGCGCCCGCACGGCTTACGTAAATTTTTCTCCTGCGGCCGGAGGGAGAAGCCGGTGCGTCCATTTCAAGGAAGGTCTCACGGAGAAAATCGCAGACCCACGCGGGCGGATGTCCGGATGAACCCGCGAGGGAAGGCACGAGGAGATCCTGGCAGCGGTGCAAGGAGGACGGCGCGCACGGCACGCACCGCTCCATGGGGATCCCGAGCGCGGCGAGGCTTTCCTCTTGGAATCGCGCGCCGGCCTCGCCGATGAGGAAATGATCCACGGTTTCCCAAGCGATCCCGGCATCCCGGAGCAGGCGGAGCCGCGGCAGCACATCGAACATCCAATGGAAATAATTCATGCGCCCCGCGGTCGCGATCACGGTGCTGACGCCCTCTAGTGCTCGCGCCCGTGGCATCCGGAATCGGCTGAACACCGAGTGCGTGAATCCGCTCCGCCCGATTTCCAGCGAGACATCGGCGATCAGCCGGTCATCCCGGGCGATCACCGCGCCGCAGTCGCCATACACCTCCGCGTCCCGGATGCGAGCGACGAAGGTGCGCGGGGAGGAGACGCTTCTCTGGCTTTCAAATGCCCGATGCATTTTGTCTCCCGCCAAAATCGGCAGGCGCTCGCGGACGATTTCATGCGCGTCTCGCAGCGGGATGTAGCTGCCGGCGACTTTGCAGCATGCCTCCGTGGTGGCATGCAGACCTTTCGGCGGACCGATCACGCGTGAGGAGAATGGCAGCTTTCGCAGCAAATAAAACGGGATTGCCCGCATGGCGGGACGCCAGATCCGGAAGATGAAAAGAGCCGCGAAATCGAGCACCGCCCGCCGAAGTCGCGGGGGCAAATACCCCGACAAATCGGTAAGCAGGAGTTTGAATCGGCGGAGCATCAGCTTGCGAAAAACCTGCGCATATCAGCGTTCGGAACCGCTGAGGCGAAAAGGGTGGGCCTGCAGCTCCGCGATGTAATTGGAGACACCGCGGAAGTATTCCAAATCCTCGTAATAGGCGCCGATCTCAAGCAGTTTGCCGCCCGGCGTGATGCGGCTGATTTTGAAACCGTGACCGGAAAGCAGATCCCAAAAGTCCCGGAAAAAAGTCCGCGAGTTGATGTTCCCGGAACCAAATTCAAAGGACAGCGCGCCGATTTTGCGGGTGGCGAGGGCCTTCCCTGCTCCGCGGAGAGCAGCGATTTCGTGGCCTTCGATGTCCATCTTCAGGAAATCCACGAAATCGATGGCTTCATTCGCGACGATGCTGTCGAGCGTCACGATCTCAACTTCCAGCGAGCTGTAAGTCCGCTCGCGAAAATAAGTCTCGTTCCTCGCGTGAAGAGAGGCGCTGGCATCGAGCTCCGAGCTTGTGTGGAGAACGGCGCGGCCGTTCGTTTCGCCGACCGCACAAGGGACGAGCTGAACGCCGGGTAGCTTCAAATCCCGGATCCGTCGCTGGCATCCCGGTGCCGGCTCAAACATGAACAGCCGCGCATTCGGCAGGAGCTTCAGGATTTCACCGCCCCAGTCGCCGACATTGGCGCCGACGTCGAAGATCACCGGCGCTGGCCGATGGACGGCTTTAGCGGCGAGCCGGACTTCCTTGGAAATGTCCCATCCCGCACCGGAGCCTTTGCCGAGGAGAAAATTCAAATACGCATCCGCGGCGCGGGCGGGCTTCGACAGCGGCCGCGAACAGATGATGCGGCTGAGGAGCGGCGCGAGACGTTTGCCAAGCTTGTTGGCGAGGGTCGGTTTGTGAAAATCCATCGCAGTGAGGGCGGGCGCTGAGACGCACGGTGCCGCGGACCTTCTGCGCTGAAAAGGCTGGAAGGCGTGATTTTTCAGCGGTGCTCCCGTGAAAGCCGGGGCGACCGGCATCCGGCTAGACGAATTCCCGCGACCGCTCTACGTGTTGCGCGGTGAAGCAACCTCTCCTCGGCTACCGCGCCAAGCGCCTGTTCGGCATTCTTTTCGCGAACAGCCAGTCCCTGCGCTGGATGACCCAGGGGCGGATTTTGCGCCGTGCAGCGGCGGAGTTCCGGCGTCCTGGCATACGTGCGCTCGATGTGGGCTGCGGCGGCGGAAGCTACGCCATCGAAAACCACCTGCGGCACGGCACGCCCGCGGTGCTCTGCGATTATGATGCCGGCTTGCTGGGGCTCGCGCGCCGGCAGGTGGCCGAATCCGGCGCCACAGCGCCCGCGGAATTTGCCCAGTGCAGCGCGGAGGAGCTGCCCTTCGGCGACGACGAGTTTGATTTCATCCAGTGCATGGAGGTGCTCGAGCATCTGCACCATCCGGAAAAGGCGCTCGCCGAATTTCGCCGGGTTGCACGGCCGGGGGCGCGGCTGGTGGTGTCCGTGCCGCATCCGCCCGAGTGGTTTCACAACCCCGGCCACGTGGTCGAAGGCTACCGCGCGGGGGAAATATCGCGACTTGTCGAAACCGCAGGCTGGCGCGTCAAGCGTGTGGAGTATTGCATGCTCATCTTCACGCGTCTCGTAATCGGTCTTCTCCAGGTCCTCCGTCTGCCGCTCCCTGTGAATCCCCTGCTCGCCCTCGAGAACTTCGTCCCGCGCGGATGCAGGCGGTGGCTTCTGCCTTACGATGTGGTCGTCGTCGCCGAGGCGGCTGGCTGAGGACGCTTCCCCGCGACAAAAGGATTTCCACGCACCCGCCGATTGCGGAAGTTAGCCGCACAAGCTCATCGCGCACCGGAATGCATCAGAACCCGCAGCTCCTTTTCAAGAAATACGCCCTCCCGTATTTCAAGCCCGGCCTCCGCGTGCTTGAGATCGGTCCAAATGCGATGCCATCGTCGTTTCAGGAAATCCTGAAGGACTCCCAGTTGGTCTGGCACACGCTCGACTTGTCGTTCCGCAACGACATCCCGCTAACCTACAAGACGGACAACGAATATTCCTTTCCCATCCCGGACAGCAGTTACGACGTCGTGCTTTCCTCCAGCGTCATCGAGCACGTCCGGAAAATCTGGCGCTGGATGCCCGAGGTGGCCCGCATCACGAAACCCGGCGGCCATGTCATCACGATCGCGCCCGTCAGTTGGGAATACCACGAGGACCCCGTGGATTGCTGGCGCATCTATCCGGAGGGAATGAAGGCACTTTCCGAGGACGCCGGGCTCAAGGTCATCCTCTGCGAGTGGGAGGCTCTCGGAATCAAGCGGCTGAGGAGCATCGGCGGCTCGGTCCAGCTCTGGCAGAAGCTTGCGGGGCTCCTCAACCTGCTGCACTGGCGTCTCAAGCTTCCCTGGGAGGCGGCCTTTGACACGATGACCATCGCGCAGAAGCCGTAGATCGCCGGCAGCAAACGCCATGAGAGAATCGCGACTCGCGAGAATGCTTCGCTGGGGAAAGGTGCTCGGATGGTCTGCGACCGTCCGCAACCTCATGGCTGTCGCATTCTGTGGCCGCATGCGGCGGCTTTCTGTGCCGGGCATTTCGTCAAAAATCACGGTGCGGGCGAACGATTCCGATCTCGCGATGTTTGAGCAGGTGTTCGTCGCGGGCGATTACGAATTCGATCCCGGCTTCGTCCCGGCCACCATCATCGATGCGGGCGCGAACGCCGGTTACGCGTCGCTTTTTTTCCACCGGAGATTTCCGAAAGCGCACATCGTGGCCATCGAGCCCGATGCGGAAAACTGGGAGATGCTGCGTGCAAACACGCGCGGGATCCCGCTGATCCAGACAGTGAAGGGCGGGCTGTGGAGCAGCCATCGCCCGCTGCGGATCGCAGATCCTGCCGCCCAGAAGTGCATGATCTCCCTCGCGCCCGCCGACGATGACGACGCGGGGGGAGTTGTTGACGGTTACGGTGTCGCGGAACTCATGGGCATGGCGGGCGCGGACGTGCTCGATCTGCTGAAAATCGACATCGAGGGCGCCGAGCTTGAGCTGTTTTCGGAAAACTATCTGCCGTGGATCGGGAAGGTGCGGGTCTTCATGGTCGAGCTGCACGACCGCATGCGGCCCGGATGTGCGGCGGCATTCTACCACGCGATTCGCGACCTGCGCTTCACCCAGCACCAAAGGGGCGACATCGTGATGATCCGCAACGAAGACCTCGTGCCGAAATGAAGATCCTGCTCACTTCGCAATCCTTCTACCCGAGCATTGGCGGGCTGAACCCCATCGCGCTTCTTTCCGCGAGGGAGTTCATGCGGCGGGGGCACGAGGTTCGCCTGCTCACGAAGACGACCGGCACTTTCGAGGGGGAAGGCGAGTTTCCCATCATCCGCGGTGCTGGCTATCGCGCCATGCTGGAGCACTACCGCTGGTGCGATGTCGTCTTTCAAAATCACGTGAGCATCCGCTTCGCGCTTCCGCTGCTCATCGTGCGGCGGCCCTACATCGTTTCGATGTCCGGCTGGGTGGATGCGCGTGCGGGAGCGTCGACGGGGAAGCGGCACCTTCTCGCACCATTTTATGCGGCGGCGCTCAATTGCATCCTGCGGAATGCGACCCGCAACATCGCGGCCTGCGCGGCTGTCGCGGCGGGCAACCGCGTGCCGGCGCGGATCATTCCGAATCCATTCGATGCAGGAGTGTTTCACAACCAGCGGAAGCCGCAGCGCTCGCGGGACCTCTTGTTCGTCGGCCGGCTGATCACGGACAAGGGCGTGGACGATCTCGTCCGCGCGCTCGCGGTGGTGCGGCGGAGCGGCTTCGACATCGGTGCGGTCATCGCTGGCGAAGGCCCGGCCCGCGACGATCTGGAAAGGCTGGCCCGTGAAATCGGAGTTGCAGACAACGTCCGCTTTGCCGGACCAAAATCCGGTGGTGAGCTGGTGGACCTGATGAACTCCCACGAGGTGATCGTCGTGCCATCCAAGTGGAACGAACCCATCGGGATCGTGGCGCTTGAGGCGATCGCGTGCGGCTGCGCAGTCATCGGCACCGAGGGCGGCGGCCTGGCGGTGACCATCGGCCCATGCGGCCTGACTTATCCGAATGGAGATTGCGGGGCGCTGGCGGAGAGAATCATCGATATGCAGCGCATGGACGGCCGCCTTGAAAAATTCACGGCACAGGCGCCGGAGCACCTGAACCGCTATCTGCCCGAAAATGTCTGCGGGCAATATCTCAGCGAATTGGAGAAGGCCGTGAAGACGTGGAAACAGCGCTGAGCTTACGCTGGCCGGCCAACGAGGCGCTCATACACGGCGGAGAGCATCGCGGCATATTCGCCTCTCGTTAGTCCACGTCCGGCTCCCGGCTTGAAGGGCGGCAGCCCCTTTTCGAGGAACCTGGTGATCTGCGCTCCCATCACCTTGGGATCGAACGACAGGCGCACGCCGTTTTCCCCGTCGCGCAGGATCATCTCGGAGCCGTGGTGCGGCGTGAGAAGCAGCGGCAGGCCGCAGGCTGCGGCTTCGATCTCCGCGAGGCAGAAGGCCTCGAAGTGCGACGGAAATATGAATGCATCGCTAGCGGCGTAGAATTTCTCCACCTCCCGCCGCATCCCGGTGAAGGTGAGCCATCCCGCGCTTCCGGGGACGTCCGCCGTCGCCTTGGCGCGCAGTCCCGCGACGGCTGCCTCCGACCCTCCCACCACGAGCAGCCGCGCATTTTTCCCAGCGGCGGATGCGCGAGCAACCGCCAGCGCCTCGACGGCCAGCCAGAAGCCCTTCCGCTGATAATGCCCCGCACTCACGAAGCAGAACACGAAGTCCGCCGCCCGGAATCCGAGCGACTCGCGCATCGCGTCGCGGTGCGTCGTGCGCACGCCGGGATGGAAGCGCGTTTCGTCGTAGGCGTTGGGCAGCGTGTCCACCTCGACATTCGCACGGCTGCGCGCGCGCACCTCCGCTGCGACGCTGTCAGACACCGCTAGCACGAGGCGCAGCGATGGACTCCACCACTGCAGCCGCTCGATGACGGCACCCGCGAGGGTGAGAGGATATCGGGCGACATCGCGCCAGCCGGCGAAGCCGATTTGGAGCTGCGTGTGTGCCCAGACGCAGTTCAGGAAATGGACGGATGTGACATCGGCGCCAAGGTAAGTGCCGCATGTCGCGTGGATGATCGTGGCAGGCCGGTGCTTGCCGCAAATCCGCAGCCAGAGGCCGTAGAGATTCACGACGATGGCGAAGTAGAGCAGTTCGAAAGGCCCGAGCCATCGAGCCGCCGGAAAAAAGCGATGCTCCACCTCGTCGAGCGGCGCATCGGAGCGCAGGCACCAGGCCTTCACTTTCCATCCTTCCGCGCGCAGGCGCGGGAGCGAGTGGAGCAGATGCCGCATCGTTGGGCTGCGCCATTCGAGGTGGGGATCCACCCACAGGATGGACCGTTCTGCTTTGCTCATCGTGGTCCCATGGCTGCCTGTTCGGGTGCTTCCGCGCAAGGGGAATGAGCCCCGGTCCGGGTCATCCGGGTGGTGTGGGAGGGCGGAGCTGGCGCAGGATGGTTGCCGCCCAGTTTTTGCCGACACGTTCGTGGGTGAAACTCGCGAGGACCCGCTCGCGCTGAGCGGCACCGGCGGTGCATCGCCGCTCCGGGGAATCGGCGAAGGACGCCATCAGCTCCGCCAGTGCGGCGGTGTCGCCTTCGGGGAAAATCATCGGGGCATCGCCGAGAATCTCCGGGATGGCGCCGCAGTCCGAACCAATCGCCGGGACGCCGCAGGACATCGCCTCGATGAGAACATGGCCGAACTGCTCCTTCCACCATCTGCGCGGCCCTTGCAGGGAGCGGCTCGGCAGCACGAGCAGATCCACGAGTTGGAGGAAGCTGGCGATTTCGGGATAAGTGGAGGGCGGAATCATCGCGATCGAGGCGTCGGCGAGAGCGCGGCCGTGGATATCCCCTTCAAGCGGCCCGGTGCCCATGATGAGCAGGCGCGAATCCGGGTGACGCTGCCGCAGGAGGGCGAACGCGGTGAACAGGTCGGCGAGTCCCTTCTCCGGCACGAGCCGTCCACAGAAGGCGACGAGAAACGCACCCGGCGGCAGGCCCTTGGCACTGCGGCGACCCGCCCGTTCGCCTGCGGGGAGAGGATGAAAAATGTCCGGGTCCACACCGAATTGCGGGAGACTCACTGCACGGTCTGCGTGGCTCCCGTGCTGAATCATCAGGGACACCGCACCCTGATTGCCTCCGATGACGAAGTCCGACGTCCACGCTGCGAGGCGGTAGATCGCTGAGAGAATGAGCCCCTTCCAGCCACCGCGGTGGATGTTTTCCCAGGTGAACTCGCCGAATTTCGCGCGCGGTTGGAAGACCGATTTCAGCAGCCAGCACTGCCAGCGCAGCACTCCCCATGGTTCGTTTTCGACGACTACCACATCGTAGCGCCGCTCGCGGAAAATTCGGGCAAGGCCGCGGTATGAGCACCGGGTGCCCGCTGCCGAGTCGCCGCGGACCTGCAGCCCGATCAGGCGGTAATCCTTGGGCTGCTCCTCCGAGGCTTTCTCCTTCCAGCCGAAGCCGCCGCATTCGTTGGCCGTTGCGCAGGTGAGGTCGAAATCGTCGGCGAGGAAGGAGAGCTTCTTGCGGTGCTCGCGGATGGCGTAGGCGGTGCCGATGATCAGCAGGCGGGGCTTCATCGTCCCTGCGCAGCGAGGGATGGGCTGTGCACTGCACAGGTGGTGCCGGCGACGTGGAAGATGGCGCAGCCTTTTTCTGCCACGATGCGGTCGAGTGCCTCGGGGACGCGGATGCGGTGCGTCACGGGAATGTTGCGGCGGTAGTCGTGCCACACGATGAATCCGCCGGGTGAGACGATCTGCAGCGCGATGCGGGAATCCGCCAGGGCGTCGTCGTAAGTGTGTGACCCGTCCACGAAGATGAGGTCGTATTTTTCCTCCGCGAGCAGCGTGGTGCCGGACTCCGCGAAGCTGCCCTTCCGGAGCGTGATGTTTGGATCGCTCTTCAGCCGATCCCGGTAGGGCGATTCGAACACGGCGACATCGTAGCTGACGACTGCGGCCTGCGGGCAGTTCAGCCTCAGGGCACAGGTCGTGCGAGCGCGGAACGTCCCGACTTCGAGGATGCGGCGTGGGTTGAGCGAGCGGGCGAGGCCGAGGAGGAAAAGGAGGTCCGGACCGGGTGCGTCAAGGTCCGCGGAGAGCGGTGGTGCCACGGGCACGATGATGTCCTCGCCGTGGGGGATGAGCAGTTCGGGCAGGATTTTTGGGAGCTTGAGGCGCCCGATGTTGAAGAGGACATCGTAGGTCGCCTCGACGATGGGAAAGCGTTTCAGTGAGTTGGGTATTCGCACGGGAGCGGAGAGGGTCAGCGGGTTCCAAGCGTGGCTCGCGCTTCCGGGCGCGGACGGCGGTGCCAATGGGTGGCGAGCACCCACGCCCAGCGGAGGCATTTCACGAGAAAAAGCAGGCTGCCGAGGAAAAATCCATATTTGAAGCGGTGATACCAATACTGGCCGCGGAGATAGAAGGGTGATTTGCGGTGGAAAAAGGTCACGCGGACAAAGGCGCCGAATTTCTGCCGCGACGAGGAAGCGAGGCCCGCGAGATTCTGCGCCTTGTTCCCATCGCTGAGGTGGGCGCGTGCCTCCGCGAGCAGGGAGATGCGGTAGCCTGCGTGCCTCGCCTTCAGCGTGTAGATGCTGTCGGCGCCGTAGTGCGGCAGACGCCGTTCGTCGGGAAAGCCGATGTCCTTGCAAACGTTCGCCGGCATTCCCACGCAGTAGCCATTGAGGCCATCGACTTCTGTCTCAGGGCCGGATGGTCCGACATCGCGGCGGCCTCGGAAGGCGGTGGGTTCGGCTTCAGTGGCTCCGGGCAGAAAGCAGGCTGCGCCGCAGATCGAGCGCGGGTTTTGGCCGAGGTGCCGGAGCATGCGCGGGAGGGCTTCCGGTTCCGGGATGCAGTCGTCGTTGAGCCAGAAGAGGAACTCTGCGCCTTCCGCGAGGGCGCGCTTCATGCCGAGCGTGATGCCACCGGTCCAGTAGAGCTCGCCGTTCCCGCGTTCGACGACGACGCTGGGAAACTCGGCGGCAATCGCGGCGCCCGTTCCATCGGTCGAGCCGTCGTCCACAACCACGATGCCGAAGTCCGCGGGAAGCCGGGCTGCGCGCAGCGAGTGCAGGCATCGGAGCGTGGTCTGTTTCCGGTTGTGAACCGGAATGATGATGGTGGCACGCATGAGGGGCCGAATCTGCGCACGCGCGGCTGAAACTCAAGGCGGGGGATGGGGAGGAAACGCATTGATGCGGGGCGCATCCGCGGCAACTCTCGCGGGCTTCCATTGCGCATCGCCTTCGCCACACTCTCCGAGGATCCGGGCAAGCCCACGGGCTCGCTGGATTTTTTCCGGCAGACCGTCGCCGGGCTCGCGGCGCACAGGCCTGCGGATGAGTTTCTCGTCTTTGTCAGCCGCGCGAACCGGCACCTCTTCGAGCCGTCGGCGCCGAATGTGCGGCTCATCGAGGCGGGGTCGAGCAACGAGCACCGACTGCGGCGCATCCTGAGCGAGCAGCTCACGATTCCGCGGTTGCTGCGGAGGCACAGGGCGGATGTCTTCTTCACGAGCAGCGGCGGAGGGGTGGCGCCGCTGCGGATTCCCCGCGGGACGAAGCTGGTGCTCGCGGTGTATGCCACGCAGCATCTCCGCAGCGACCTGCGGATGGGGCTGCTCCGCTCACTTTACCGGCGCTGGCTGGCGATCCCCTCGCTGAAGCGCGCCGACCGGGTGATCGTGAATTCGCAGGTGTGCCTCGAGGAGATCTGCACGCAGGTGGACATCCGGGAAAAGGCGGCGGTGATCCATCACGGAATGGATCCGCGCCGTTTCCATGACGGGCCGCTCGACGAAGCGGAGAGAACCCTCTTCGAGCGCCACGGCGTCCGCGGGCCGTTCGTCCTCTTTCTCTCCACGATCTATTTCTACAAGAATGTGCACACGCTGGTGGAGGCGTTCGGGCGGCTGGTCACTGAGACCGGGCTGCCGCATGAGCTGGTGCTCGTGGGCCGGTTCGATGCGCGCGGGGCGGATGGCGGCGAATATGGCAGGATGCTGCGCGAGACGGCGCGAAGACACGGCGTCGAGGACCGGCTACGATTCACCGGGCCGGTGCCGGACGCGGAACTGCGCGCATTTTACCGGATGGCGGCGGCGTATGTGCAGCCTTCGTTTTATGAGACGTTTGGCAAGACGGTCGCGGAGGCATTCTGGTGCGGCTGTCCGGTGATCGGGGCGAACACGTCGGCGACGCCGGAGATCGTCGGTGATGCAGGGCTGCTCTTTGATCCGCACAAGCCCGAGGAGCTGACGGCCTGCCTGCGCCGGGTGCTTCTGGACTCGGCCCTCCGCGAGAATCTCACCGCCAAGGGCCGCGAACGTGCGCGGCTGTTCTCCGTGGAGCGTGAAGTCGCGCAAATCAGTGCGGTGCTCCACGAAGCCGCGGGCGTGAAAGCCGGGCCGCCGCGCGAACCGTCCGCCCCGCGGCTCCTCCAAGTTTTTTCCCGCTACGTCGAGCCGGGCGGCGAGGAGCAGGCGGTGGATCGCATCGCGCATCTGCTTTCCGAGAGGCAGGAAATCGCGGAGTGCCGCTTCGAGAACCGCGACTGGCTGGGGCCTTCCGCGCCGCCCTGGCTGTGCCAGGCGGTGCTGATGATCCGGAATCCATCCGCGCTCCGCGCGCTGCGCGAGGCCCACGCGGCATTTCAGCCGGAGGCGTGGATGGTCCACAACGTGTTTCCCGTGGGGTCCGCATCCATCTTCCGCGAGGCGCTGCGCCGACGGATCCCGCTCATCTACTACGTCCACAATTTCCGGCCGTTCTCCGTGAACGGCTACCTGTGGGATGGCGCGCGAATCGCGCCGGGCGGCCTGCGGAAAAACTATTGGCAGGAAATCCGCAGCGGCGCGTGGCAGGAGTCGGTCGTCAAGACCGCCTGGTTTGCTTTCGTGCTGTGGCTCACGCACCGGCTCGGCTGGTTCAGGGCCGTGAAGGCGTGGATCGCGGTCTCCGAATTCATGCGCGCGAAGTTCATCGAGGCGGGGATTCCGGCGGAGGACATCTTCACCGTGCGGCATGCGTGGCGGCCGATGACCGAACCCCCGCCGCCGCAGGATGGCGGCTTCTGGCTTTTCCTAGGCCGGCTCGTTCCCGCGAAAGGAATCGCGGTGCTGTTCGAGGCGTGGAAAATCATTGGCGCGGAACTCGGCGCCCGTGCGCCGCGGCTCGTGATTGCGGGTGCGGGTCCGTCCGAGCCGTGGGTGGTCGAAGAGGCACGGGGGAACCCGTTCGTTGAATTCCGCGGGAGTGTCTCAGGCGATTCGAAACACCAGCTTCTCGCCTCTTGCCGCGGCATCGTCGTCCCATCCCTGTGGTGGGAGCCGCTGGGGCTCGTGGCTTACGAGGCCTACGACTATGGCAAGCCAGTGCTCGCGGCCCGCTCGGGCGGCTTGCCGGAAATCGTCGAGCATGGCGCGACCGGCTTGCTGCACGAAGCAGGAAATGCCGCGGAGCTTGCGCTGCAGGTGATCGAACTCGAGGCGGATCCCGGGCGCCGCGCTGCGATGGGTCGTCTTGGTCGCGCGTGGCTTTTCGCGAATGCGGGCGAAGACGAGTGGCGCCGGAAGATCACCGAAGTCGTGCGGCATGCGATGCGGTGATGAGGTGATTTTGATCGTCTGGCGCGCCCCGCGGGGAATAGACTCGGCCATGCGCAAAATCAAAATGCTCATCCGTGAGGCGGGACTCGCGATTCTGCGGGCGTGCGGCACGACGATCGTGGACGCGAGGACCGGAGTGCGGCTGGGCAGGGCGTTTCTCTTCTCTTGGCGGGGCACGATCCGCGTGATCGGCCTGAAGACGCCGGTCATGCCGGTGTTCCTCCCGCAGCGGCGGCTGACGTATTGGAAGCAGGAGATCGGTTTCACGACGCATCCCGCACCGGATTTCCCTCGCTGTGGAAAGGACGCTTAACGTCATCCTCACGCACCAGCCACCCGCGTGTGTCGCCCGGATGCTCGCGTGGTGGGGGCGGCATGCGTCGCCTGGGAACGTGCTGCTGGCCTGTGGTGGATCGGAGGAGGATTTCCGCGGAGTGGCGCACGAGCAGAAGTTTTTCGTGGACGATCCGCGGCTGCGGACGAGCGATCACCAGCGGGAGAAGCAAAGCTACACCGCGATTTTCCGCGCCGCTTCGGAATGGATGAAAAGCCGCGATTTTTCACACGTCCATTTCTGCGAATACGATCACATCCCGCTGGCGCCCGATCTGAACGGCCTCCAGCGCGCGCGGCTGGCGGCGGAGGGTGCCGACGTGATCGGATGCCGCGTCCTCCGCGTGGACGGCACAAGCCACCCGCACTTTCTCTACCATGCGGCCAACTCCGCCTTCGGCGATTTTTGGAAAAGGATCACGCGGCGTGATGATGGCGGCGTGGTGTTGACGATGTTTGTGACAGGCTCGGTGTGGACCCGCGCTGCGTTCGATGAGGTCGCCGTCGTGGACGAGCCGTTCCCAATATATCTTGAGATCTTTCTCCCGACTGCGGCGCACCATCTCGGCTTCCGCGTGCGCGGTCTGCCGGAGCAGGATCCATTCGTCGAGAATCTCGGCGACATGACCCCGCGCATGAGTGCCGCGCAGCAGCAGGGCGCGTGGGCGATTCATCCAGTCAAGGGCATGTGGTCAGCGTCCGCCGGCGGTGTGGCGAAGCAGTGAAAAGGAACCTTTGGTGACCGGCCGCACGGGCGGAGCTGCCGCGCCGTTTGTTTGCTAGACAACCGCAAAAGCTCCCGCTGACACTCGCTGTTTGAAAAGCTTTCCACGCGAAATCCTGAACCGCATTCCGCTGTGTCTTCTGGTTGGATTGCTCGCGGTTTTCCTCCTTCAGGTCCGACCGTTTTCACCCGCGGTTCCCTTCCGGCTGGAAGTTCCGCTGCGGTCGGACGCCGAGGGCCGGGCGCTGCTGAGGTGGACCACGGTTCGGAGCGAGGCATCCCGATATTCGGACTCCGCGCAAGTCTCGAAAGGCGGGCAGGTGCTCACATTTTTCCTGCCGGACACCACGCTCGTCGCGTTTGGGCGCAACGGTGGAAACCCGCGGGACTGGCTGCAGAATTTCGGCCTCAATCCGCTCGATCATGCGGGGCGCGTGGTGGTGGGCGAGATGAGGATCGTCGGTCCTGCTGGCGAGACCGTTGCGACGATTCCCACCTCCAAGGTTCTCCCGGTGAACACGGATGCAGCGCTCGAGCGCGCAGGCGGAACCCTGGCGCTCTCCACTGGGGGAAACGAGGGCCTGTTTCACGTTTTCGAGCAACCGCTCGAACTGAAGCGCAGGACGATGGCGATCGAGCCGGTGTCCGCAGCGCTCCAGTTTGTGTGCGCATCGGCGGCCATCCTGTTTGCGCTTCTGTTCGCGCGCCGCGCTCCAGGCCGCGTGCGTGCGCGGGTCGCCGGGGTGATGGCGAAGTGGCGGGACGGCATCGCTGCGAAACCGCGTGCGGCGGTCTTTGCCGCGGCCGCGCTGGCCACGGCGCTGAGCTGCCATCCGCTCCTTTTTTTTGGAAAGAGCCTCGTGTCGCCGAACAATGGGGTGACGAATCTCTACGAGGATTTTCCGACGGTGCCGGAGGCCGCGCACGAAACCGTCGAGGAAGCCCGTGGCTCGGATCTCGGCGCAACCGCTTGGGCGCACCTTCCGTATTCCGTGGCGCAGCACCGCGCGATTTTCGGGCACGGGGAGCTGCCGCTCTGGAACCGCTACACCTACTGCGGCGGCCCGCTGCTCGGGCAGGGGCAGTCCATGCTCGGCGACCCGCTGCACTGGATCCCGATCGCCGCGGGCGGCGCGGCGTGGGCGTGGGATGTGAAGTTCTGCCTGGCCAAGCTGCTGTTCTCCTTCGGCGCGGGGCTGCTTGCCTTTCACGCCACGCGGCGCGTGTGGGTGGCGGCGCTCATCGCGCTCTCCTCGTCGTTCATCGGGTTCTTTGCGTTCCGCTTCAACCACTGCGCGTTCTTCAGCCTCTGCTACGCGCCGTGGGTGCTGCTCTGCTGGCTGCGCGCCGCGCAGTCGCAGGCGCGCGTGTGGCCATGGGCGCTGGCGCTGGCCGCGGCGAACTTCTGGGAGCTCAACAGTGGCACGGCGAAGGAGGCGACGATGCTCATCGCGGGGCTGAACTTCACCGGCGCGCTGCTGGTGCTCCTCGCGGAGCGGGAATGGCGGGAGCGTGTGCGCCGCCTCGCGCTCATGGCGCTGGGGCTGGTGATCTTCGTGCTGCTGAGCGCGCCGCACTGGATGCTCTTCCTCGATGCGCTCAAGCAGGCGTGGACCGTCTCTGCGTCCGCGGCGGTGGTGCAGCACCATCCCAGCCTTCTGCTCGGGATTTTTGACGACCTTTTCTCCAGCCAGACCACCGCCTCGGAGAGCCTATTGAATCCGAGCGCGAATTTCCTCGTTCTTCTGGGCTGCCTGTGGGCGGCGGTGAACGTCCGCGGGCTGCTGCGCGAACGGGTGTTTGTCGCGGTGCTGCCCGGTGCAGCGCTCGCGGCCGCCATGATTTTCGGCGTGGTGCCTCCGGGTTTCATCATGCGGCTGCCGCTGATCGCGAACATCAGCCACGTGGGAAACACGTTCATCTGCGTCCTGATTATCCACCTCTTTGTGATCGCGGCGTTCGGCCTGCGATCGCTTTGGGATCGAGCGGTTCAGCAGCGAGTGCGTGGCGACGCGATGATGGTGGGACTTCTTCTCCTGCTGTTGGCTGCGCTTTACTTCGGGCATTTTCAGTCTGGCAGGCTCGGCAAAACGAGCGGCTTTTTCCGCGCCTATGCGGCCGCCCTCGGCGTCGCTGTGCTTGCGCTGCCGTGGATCGTGCGCCAGTGGCGCCTGCGACCGTCCGCGGAACCCCTGGTGCTCGGCGCGCTGTGTCTTTTCCTGATCCACTTCCGGCACGGGTTTTGGGCGGGAACCAAGTTTGACTGGTATGTGATCAATCCGCGCGCCCGCGCCGAGCTGGCCGCGCCGTCGCCGGCTGTGCGGGAAGTCGCTGCGTCGCTCGCGCGCGGCGGTGAGCCGCAGCGGGTGGCGGGCTTGGGTGGTGTGCTGGTTGCGGGCTTCAACACGGTGCCGGGGCTTGAGCACTTCAACGGCGCTGATGCCGTGGTGAGCCGCTGGCAGCGCGAGCTCATTGAAAAATCCGGGCTGCCGATCCAGTGGACCTGGCGCAGCCTGATGCTGCGCGATGACTTTCCGCGGGCGAAGGCCTTCGGCGACCTTTGGAATGTGGGCTGGTATCTCGGCACGCCGTCCGAGCTGCCGCGCAAAGTGAACGGCCTCGTCCATTCGGCAACTCTCGATCTGGACATCTACAGGAGCCCGACGGTCTGGCCGCGCGCGTTTTTCACCGATCGCCTCGTGGAGTGCTCCTCGCTGGACAACTTTGTCCATTTGATCGGCGCCGCGGATGGAAAGCCTTTCGCCGCATCGGTGCCCGAGACATCTTCCGTTGTCACCGGCCTGCCTGTCGGGTCGGGAGAAGCCGCAGCATCACTGGCAGCGCTCGAGGGCAGGACGGTCGTCCAGGCGGGTGCCTACCGTGTCACGGAGAACACGACCGCCTTCACGGTGGACGCGCCTGCTTCCGGAGTTGTGGTGCTCGGGGATTCCTACGAGCAGGGCAACTGGCGCGTGACCCTCGATGGAAAGCCGGCGGAGTATTTTCGCGTGAACCACGCGTTCCTCGGCGTGCGCATCCCCGCCGCCGGCACGCACATCCTGCATTTCAAGTATTGGCCCCGGCTGCTCACGCCTGCATTGTGGGCCGCGCTGTCCGGGCTTCTCCTCGCCGCGGCCACCGCTGCCGTCGGATTGCGCACGCGCTCCGCCCGGCAGGGAGGCGTTGCCGGGGCCGCATCGCCGGATGCGGTGGCATCCGCCGCCGTCCGGGCCGCGCAGAACTGATTTTTCACTGAATGGAATCCGCCAACACCACCGCCTCCCGACCACCGCTCCGCAACCAGTGCGGCATCTGCGGCAGCGACCGCCTCTCCTACTCCTTCTCGCACCAGTCCTACCGTGTGATGCGCTGCGAGTGCTGCTCGCTGATGTTCCTAAACCCGCAGCCCAGCAACGAGGAGCTTGGGAAAATATACACCGAGTGCTATTTCCTCGGGCATGATTCCGACGAGGGAAGGCGCACCGTCAGCGACCTGAAGCGCGCCACCGCGCGGCAATATCTCGCCGAGCTCGCGCGCTACAACGGGCCGCACACGGGCCGGTTGCTCGAGGTCGGCTGTGGCAGCGGCGACTTCCTCTGCGAGGCCGAGGAGGCGGGCTACGACGTGCTCGGAGTGGAATATTCCGCCGATGCCTGCGCGAACGCCGGCAGGCGCCTCAAACGCGGCCGCGTGGTGCAGGGCGAGCTCGCAGAAGTGAAGCTGCCCGACTCGCACTTCGATGTGTGCGTGCTGAACGACGTCATCGAGCACGTCCGTGATCCCCTCGCCTTCCTGCGCGAAGTTCGGCGTGTCCTGCGCCCCGGAGGCGCGATTTTCATCGCCACGCCGTGCCTCGACTCGTGGAGCGCGCGCTGGATGAAGGAGCGCTGGATGGAGTGGAAGCCGGAGCACCTCACCTACTTCAACAAGGCCAACATCCAGACGGCTCTTTTGAAGGCCGGATTCGAGCAGGTGCTCGTGCAGCCCGGCTGGAAGATCCTCAGCTTCGACTACGTGCTGGCCCATTTTGAAAAGTTCCCGGTGCCGTTTTTCACGCGCGCGCTGCGGCTGCTCGGAAGGGTGCTTCCTGAATCCACGCGGGAGAAGAAGCGCCGCATCGTTGCGAGCGGCATGATGGTTTTCGCGCACAAGGCCGCCGAGGTGCGCGAGCGCCTGTCGGTCGTGGTTCCGGCGTTCAATGAGGCGGGCACGATCCGGCAGATGCTGCAGGCCCTCGTCGCGAAGGAAGTCGCCGGCGTGGAAATTGAAATCATCATCGTGGAGAGCAACTCCACCGACGGCACGCGAGCGATTGTGCAGGAATTCGCTTCGCATCCGCGCGTGAAGGTCATCCTTGAGGAGCGCCCGCGCGGGAAAGGCCACGCCGTCCGCACCGGCCTCGCGGCGGTCACGGGCATGTATGTGCTCATCCAGGATGCCGACCTCGAATACGACATGGAGGACTACGACTCGCTCGTGCGGCCGCTCACCAGCGGGCGGCAGGCCTTCGTCCTCGGCGCCAGGCACGGTGGGCGCAACCTCTGGAAGATGCGCCAGTTCACCGGCCAGCGCGGCCTCAGCTCGTTCTTGAATTTCGGCCACTGGTTCTTCACCTCGCTCATCAACTGGCTCTTCTGGAAGCGCCTCCGCGACCCGTTCACCATGTTCAAGGTCTTCCGTCGCGACTGCCTCTACGGCCTGCGCTTCGAGTGCAACCGCTTTGACTTCGACTATGAGCTGCTCATCCGCCTCATGCAGAAGGGATACACGCCCGTCGAGATTCCGGTGAACTACCGCTCGCGCTCCTTCCACGAGGGGAAAAAGGTCTCCATGTGGCGCGACCCGCTCTCGTGGCTGGCCGCGCTCGCGCGCCTGCGCTTTTCCAAAGTGGACACCATGGCGGAGGTCGAGCGCCAGCGCGCCGAACGCAAGTCCGCCGTCTAGTCCGGTAGCCTGAGCGCTTGCGCCCCACCGGTGGCGCGCATAAATCCCCGACCCAAATTCATGCGAGTTTTTGTCACCGGCGCAGCCGGCTTCATCGGTAGCAATGTCGTGGATCGCCTCCTGCGCGACGGGAGCGAGGTAATCGGCTGGGACAATTTTTCCACCGGGCAGGAGTCGTTTCTTTCGGAGGCCGCCGGCCATCCGAGATTCCAGATGGTGCGAGGCGACAACCTCGACGCGGACGCGCTGACCAGGGCGATGGTGGGGGCCGACTTCGTGATCCACCTCGCGGCAAATGCCGACGTGCGCTTCGGCACCGAGCATCCGTCGAAGGATCTGCAGCAGAACACCATCGCCACCTTCAACGTGCTCGAAGCCATGCGTGCAAACGGCATCCAGCGCATTGCGTTCTCCTCCACGGGCTCCGTGTATGGCGAGGCGCCCGTGATTCCGACGCCGGAGGATGCGCCGTTCCCGATTCAGACTTCGCTTTACGGCGCGTCGAAGGTTGCTGGCGAAAACCTCATTCAGGCATATTGCGAGGGCTTCGGCTTCGAGGGCTACATCTTCCGCTTCGTGTCCATCCTCGGTGAACGCTACACGCACGGCCACGTGTTCGACTTCTACAGGCAGCTCCTCGAACACCCCGGCCGCCTGCGCGTGCTCGGTGACGGCACCCAGCGCAAATCGTATCTCCACATCCATGACTGCGTGGATGCGATTCTGCACGTGACGGCGCAGCGCACGGCGGAAAGGGCGAAGCACCGCGTGCAAATCTACAATCTCGGCACGGCGGAGTATTGCCGCGTGACCGACTCGATCGGCTGGATCTGCGCGCACCTCGGGCTGAAGCCGGAGCTGGAATTCACCGGCGGCGAGCGCGGCTGGATTGGCGACAACCCGTTCATCTTCCTCGACACGGCAAAAATCCGCGCGACCGGCTGGGAGCCGAAGCTCACCATCGAGCAGGGCATCGTTCGCACGGTGCAGTGGCTCCAGCAGAACCAATGGGTTCTTTCGAGCCGATGAGGATCGCCGTAGCCGGCCTCTGGCACCTCGGGTGCGTGACCGCCGCCTCGTGCGCAAGGCACTTCGATGTCAGCGCGCTCGACGACGACGCGCGGAACATCGCGGCGCTGCGTGAGGGTAGGCCGCCGATTTTCGAGCCGGGACTCGCGGAGCTGACGCAGGACGGATTGCGCAGCGGAAGATTGCACTTCATGTCCGACGCAAAAGCCGCATGCGCCGATGCCGCGGTGATCTGGATCACATTCGACACGCCGGTGAACGACGACGACGTGCCGGACGCCGAGTTCGTGCTCGCACACATCCGCAGGCTCGTGCCGCTCGCGGCGGACGGCGCGATTTTCCTCATCTCCTCGCAGATGCCCGCGGGCACGTGCCGCAGGCTCGAGTCGGATTTTCCCGGCCGGCACTTCGCGTATTCGCCCGAGAATCTGCGGCTGGGTGGCGCGCTGAAAGTCTTCAACGAGCCGGAGCGCATTGTCGCCGGTTGTCGCACGGAGAAGGATCGCGCACTGCTTGCCGAGCTGTTCCGTCCGTTCTGCTCGAACGTGATCTGGATGAGCCCCGAGTCCGCGGAGATGACGAAGCACGCGCTGAATTCGTTCCTCGCACTGTCGGTCACTTTTGCGAACGAGATCGCGCGGCTCTGTGAGCTCACGGGAGCGGATGCGAAGGAAGTCGAGGCCGGGCTGAAGAGCGATGTGCGCATCGGCCCGCGCGCATACCTCGGGCCGGGCGCGGCGTTCGCGGGCGGCACGCTCGCACGTGATGTCGTCGCGCTCACGCAGCTCGCCGCGAGTCGCAGCGAACCACTCGCGCTGATTCCCGCGATCAAACAGAGCAACGACCGGCACAAGGGCTGGGCGTTGAGCCGGCTGAAGGACGAGCTTGGAACGCTGCGCGGCGTCACGGTCGGAGTGCTCGGGCTCACCTACAAGGCCGGCACCGACACGCTGCGGCGCAGCCAGGCAGTCGAGCTGTGCGAGCGCCTGCTCGCGGAGGGCTGCAAGGTGCGCGCATTCGATCCTGCGGTGAAGGAACTGCCTGCATCGCTCGCGGGAGCTGTGATGTCGCCGGACGCGCGCGGCGCGCTCGCAGGCGCGGATGCCGCGGTGATTTGCACCGAGTGGCCGGATTTCAAGGCGCTGCCGTGGGCGGAGCTGCTCGCGGCAATGCGCCGCCCGCTGGTCTTCGACGCGAACCGCTTTATGAAATCTTCGCTGCCAGAAATGCCGGCGCTCCGCTACTTCTCCGTGGGAAAGACGACATGAAACTCGCAGGAATCAACGCACTCATCACCGGCGGAAGCCAGGGCCTCGGCCGCGCGATCGCGGAGGCGTTCGTGCGCGAGGGCGCGAGCGTGATGCTCTGTGCGCGCGATGCAAACCTGCTCGACGGCACCCGGACTGAACTCGCCACACTCGCCGCACCCGGCCAGAAGGTGCTCGCCCGCACCTGCGATGTTTCCTCCGAGCAGCAGGTGAACGCGCTCGCCGCCGCGGCGGTCGCGGAACTCGGCTCGGTGAACGTGCTCGTGAACAATGCCGGCATCTACGGCCCGCTCGGCCCCACCGAGTCCGTGCCGCTCGACGAGTGGAGGCGCGCGATCGAAATCAACCTCTACGGCGTGCTGCTGCCATGCCGGGAGCTCATCCCGCATTTCAAGGCCGCGGGCCGCGGAAAAATCATCATCATCTCCGGCGGCGGCGCGACGAATCCGCTGCCGAACATCAGCTCCTACGCGGCGTCAAAGGCGGCGGTGGTGCGGCTGATGGAGACGCTCTCCGAGGAGCTGAAGCCGCACCGCATTGATGTGAACGCCGTGGCGCCCGGTGCGCTGAAAACCCGCATGATGCAGGAGGTGCTGGATGCCGGGCCGGAAAAAGTCGGCGCGGAGTTTTTCGCGAAGAACCTCAAGTGGGCCGAGACCGGCGCGACGCCGCCCGTGCTAGCGGCGAATCTCTGCGCCTACCTCGCGAGCAGTGAGAGCGATGGCGTGACGGGCCGGCTCATCTCCGCGCAGTGGGATCCGTGGAAGACGCTCCACACGCACAAGGACGAATTCGGCGACATCTACACGCTGCGGCGCATCGTCCCCGAGGATCGCGGAAAGAAATGGCAATGAGCACCGTGAAGTTCGCGATCATCGGCTGCGGCCTCATTGGCAGGAAGCGCGCGGGGTGTCTGCCGAAGGGTTCGCTTGCCGTCGTGTGCGATCTCGATCGGGCGCGTGCGGAGTCGCTCGCCGCGGGGTTGCCGGGCTGCCGCGCGGTGACGGATCCCGCGGAGGTCTTCAAAGCAGCGGACGTGGACGCCGTGATCATCTCCGCGGTGAACTCCGCGCTTTCCTCGCTGACTGGCGACGCGATCCGCGCGGGAAAGCATGTGCTCGTCGAGAAGCCCGTCGCATTCCGCGCGAACGAGGCGGAGTCGCTGCTCGCGATGGCTGGGGAGCAGAACGTGCTCGTGCGCGCGGGCTACAACCACCGCTTTCATCCGGCCTTCCAGAAGGCGCGGAAGATTCTGGAATCCGGCGCGCTCGGTCCGCTGATGTTCATCCGCGCCCGCTACGGACATGGCGGACGCGTCGGCTACGACCGTGAATGGCGCGCCGACCCGAAACTCTCGGGCGGCGGCGAGTTGATCGACCAAGGCGTGCATCTGATTGATCTGTCGCGCTGGTTCCTCGGCGATTTCCCGTTCGTGGACGGATTTGCGAAGACGTATTTCTGGGACATGCCGGTGGACGACAATGCGTTCCTGAACCTGCGCACCGCCACGAATCAGACCGCGTGGCTGCATGTGAGCTGCACGGAATGGAAGAACACGTTCTCGTTCGAGATCTACGGGCGGGATGCAAAGCTGCACATCGAGGGGCTCGGCGGCAGCTACGGCGTCGAGCGGCTCCATTTTTACAGGATGCTGCC
The DNA here is from genome assembly GCA_044221185.1 of Chthoniobacteraceae bacterium. Lineage (GTDB taxonomy): Bacteria > Verrucomicrobiota > Verrucomicrobiia > Chthoniobacterales > Chthoniobacteraceae > SXWH01. The sequence goes on from JBGAPP010000001.1 coordinate 536,885, forward strand.
CGAGATGGGGCCGCCGGAGACGACGATCTTCGAGTTCCCGCGCGGTGATGAATCGTGGCGGCTGGAGGTCGCGGCGTTCATCGAGGACATCCGGCTCGGTCGCACGCCGAGCCCCGGACTCGCGGATGCGGCGGCGGCACTGCGCGTTGTTGAGGCAATTTACCAGAAAAGCGGATACGCATGATCATCACACGTTCACCCCTGCGCATTTCACTTGGCGGCGGCGGCACGGACCTGCCGTCGTATTACGAGCAGCACACCGGCTTCCTCATCGCGGCTGCGATCGACAAATACGTTTACATCACGCTGCACCGCACGTTTGTGGACGAGCTGATCGTGAAATACTCGAAGCTCGAGCGGGTGAAGACGGTGGATGAGCTGGAGCACCCGATCATCAGGGAGGCGATGAAGGTCGTGGGCGTGGATGCGCCGTATCTGGAGATGACCTCGATGGCGGACATCCCGGCGGGCACGGGGCTCGGTTCGAGCGGCAGCTTCACGACTGCGCTGCTGAAGGCGCTGCATGTTTACAAGAAGAACATCATCCGCCCCGACGAGATCGCAGCGCAGGCATGCCAGATCGAGATCGAGAAGCTGCACGAGCCCATCGGCAAGCAGGACCAGTATATCGCGGCGGTCGGCGGTCTCACGTCGTTCCATTTTCTGCCGGGCGGGAAGGTCGAGGTGCTGCCGCTGCGGATTGACGAGGAGATTCTGTTCAATCTCGAGGACAACCTGCTGATGTTCTTCACGGGCTACACGCGTTCGGCGTCCGCCATTCTCAAGGAGCAGAACGACAAGACGCGCAGCCTCGACAAGGCGATGGTGGAGAACCTCCACTTCGTGAAGGAACTCGGAATCAAAAGCAAGGAGGCCATCGAGACCGGCAATCTTCAGGAGTTCGCGCGGCTGATGGACGTGCATTGGCAGCGCAAAAAGGAGCGCTCCGGCGGCATGAGCAACGCGAAGATCAACGAGTGGTATGACCTCGCGATGGCGAACGGCGCGCTCGGCGGAAAGCTGATCGGCGCGGGCGGCGGAGGCTTCCTGATGTTCTATGCGGAGGAGAAGGCGCGGCTGCGGCACGTCATGCGTGAAGCGGGGCTCCCGGAGGTCCGCTTCCGATTCGATTTCGAGGGGACGAAGCAGGTGATTTGATCTTCCTGTCCACGCCCGCGAAGCGAAGATTCCAACAGTTTTTTCCCGCGCGGGAATTAAATCCGCTAGAACGATCTGCCCAAAACAGCCCAGCCCATGAAATCTCTCAGCGATCTCCGTGTTAAGATTTTCGCCGACGGCGCCGACCTCGCCGGCATGCTCCAGCTCTACGCAAACCCGCTCATCAAGGGGATGACGACGAACCCGACGCTGATGAACAAGAGCGGCATCCGGGACTACGAGGGCTTCGCGAAGGATGTTCTGCGCACGGTGAAGGACAAGCCGGTCTCCTTCGAGGTCTTCTCCGACGATTTCGCCGAGATGCGGCGGCAGGCGCTGAAAATCGCGGCGTGGCAGGAGAATGTCTTCGTCAAGATTCCCGTGATGAACCCCGCCGGTGCCGCGGCCTACGATCTCATCCGTGATCTCGCCCGCGAGGGTGTGCGGCTGAACGTCACGGCCATCCTTACACTCGATCAAGTCCGGGCGGTGGCCGCCGCGCTGAATCCATCCGTGCCTTCGGTGGTGTCGGTCTTCGCGGGGCGCATCGCGGATACCGGGCGGGATCCGGCTGCGATCATGTGTGAGTCGCTCGAAATCCTGAAGCCGCTGCCAAAGGCGGAGCTTCTGTGGGCAAGCGTCCGCGAGGTGCTGAACATCTTCCAGGCCGACGACTGCGGCACTCATATCGTGACCGTGCAGCACGACATCCTCGCGAAGGCGATCAAGATGGCCGGAATGGACCTCGCGGCGCTGTCGCTCGACACGGTGCGCATGTTCGACAAGGATGCGAAGTCGGCCGGCTTCGCGCTCTGACCCCGACGCTCAGCGGAGGACTTCAGGCTGCCGACATGGCCTTGCCCCTGTGGCGTGCCGTGATCAGGCCGCGCTTTGGCGCGAAGAGCAGCGCGAGCATGAAGAGGAGCGTCTGCACGAGCACCATGCAGGCGGCGGTGGAGGCGTTGATGAAGAAGCTCACATAGACGCCCGCCACGGCGGAGAAGACGGCGCTGGCGGCGGCGACGGCCATCATGCGGCTGAAGCGATCCGTGAGCAGGAAGCCGATGCAGCCGGGCGTGACGAGCATGGCGATGACGAGGATGATGCCGACCGCCTTCAGCGATGCGACGATGGTCGCGGCGAGGAGGGAGAGCAGGAGGTAGTAGAGGAAATTCGTGCGCAGGCCGATGGAGCGCGCATGGCCGGGGTCGAAGCAGAAGAGCAGCAGGTCGCGCCGCAGCGCGAGCACCACGGCGAGCGTGACGCCGCCGACGGCGAAAATTTCAAGCAGGTCGCTGCGCTCGATGCCGAGGATGTTGCCGAAGAGGATGTGGTCGAGGTGCAGGTCGGTCTTGATTTTCGTGAAGAGGACGAGGCCGAACGCAAACAGCCCCGTGAACACCACGCCCATGACGGCGTCCTCCTTCAGGCGCGTCTGCGCCTTCACGTAGCCGGTGGCCACGGCGCAGAACAGCCCGGAGGCAAACGCGCCGGCTGCGAGCGGCGCACCGATGGCGTAGGCGATGACGATGCCGGGCAGCACCGCGTGCGAGATGGCGTCGCCCATGAGCGACCAGCCCTTGAGCACGAGATAGCATGAGAGCACCGCGCAGACTGTGGCGACAAATGCGCCGGCGACCATGGCCTCGACCATGAACTGAAACTGAAAGGGCTCCAGCAGGCGCTCGATCATGACGCGGCCTTTCGGAGCGAGCGGGTGGCAAGCAGGCCGTGCTTCGGCGCAAAGACGAGCGCGAGGACGAAGATCGCGCTCTGCAAAGTCACGATGCAGCCGCCGGTCGAGCCGTCGAAGTAGTAGCTCGCATACGCGCCGGCGAGCGAGCTGCACACGCCCATCGTGGTCGCGATGCCGAGCATGCGGCTAAAGCGGTCCGTGAGCAGGTAGGCGGTCGCACCGGGCGTGACGAGCATCGCCACGACGAGGCACGCGCCGACGGTCTGGAGCGCGGCGACCGCGGTGGCGGAGAGAAGGGTGAGCAGCGTGTAGTGGAGGACGCGGACGTTCAGCCCGAGCGCGCGGGCCTGGTTCGGGTCGAAGCAGAACAGCAGCAGGTCGCGCCATTTCAGCCCGAGCACGGCGAGCGTGACGGCGGAGATGATGACCACCTGCCAGATGTCGGGGTCGGAAATGCCGAGGATGTTGCCGAAGACGATGGTGCGGAGGTCCACGCTGCTCGGGTTCATCGAGATGAGCAGCAGGCCGAGGGCGAAGAAGGACGTGAAGACGACGCCGATCACCGCATCCTCGCGCAGCGCGGTCTTCGTCTTCACGAAGCCCATGCCCACCGCTGCGAGCAGTCCGGTGACAAACGCGCCCGCCGCAAACGGCAGCCCGGCGATGTAGGCCACGGCCACGCCCGGCACGACGGAGTGCGAGAGCGCGTCGCCCATGAGCGACCAGCCCTTCAGCGTGACGAAGCACGAGAGGAACGCGCACACGCCGCCGATGAGGCCGCTCACGAGGATGGCCTTCACCATGTATTCGTAGTGGAAAGGCGTGAGCAGCCAGTCGAGCGACGCGGTCATTTGTCGTCCGGCTCCTCGGCGCGCTCGGCGACGACCTTCTCGTGCTCCTTGCGCCGGCTGTATTCGAGATGGCCGCCCTTGCCGAAGACCAGCGGGCGCTCGTCGTCGGTGAGCAGCGTGACCGCGTGGCCGTCGTGCTTCTGGATCGTGGACTCGTCGAAGCGGAAGTGCCGCAGCACGCCGCCAAATGTCCGCGAGAGGTTCTCCTCGGTGAAGACCTCGGCGGTCGGGCCGAAGGCGAGCACGGTGCGGTTGATCAGCACCACATGGTCGCAGAACTCCGGCACGGAGCCGAGGTTGTGCGTGGAGACGAGCATGAGGTGCCCGGCGCCGCGCAGCTCGCGCAGCAGCTCGACGATGGCTTCCTCGGTTTTCACGTCCACGCCGGTGAATGGCTCGTCCAGCAGGATCACGCGCGCGCGCTGGGCGAGTGCGCGGGCGAGGAAGACGCGCTTTTTCTGCCCGCCGGAAAGCTCGCCGATCTGCCGGTTGCGGAGCTCGACCATGCCAACGCGCGCCAGGCTTTCCTCCGCCACGCGGCGGTCCTCGGCGCGCGGGATGCGGAGAAAATTCATGTAGCCGTAGCGGCCCATCATCACCACGTCCCACACGCTCACGGGGAAGGTCCAGTCCACCTCCTCGGCCTGCGGCACGTAGGCCACGAGGTTTCGCCGCTGCGCCTCGCGCAGCGAGAGGCCGCCGAGGCTCACGGTCCCGCGCACCGGCTTCACGAAGCCCATCACCGCCTTGAAGAGCGTGGACTTGCCGCTGCCATTCACGCCCACAAGCGCGCAGATCGTTCCCGCGCCGAGGTGAAAGGTCGCGTCGTGCAGCGCGACGTTTCCGTTCGGGTAGGCGACCGTCACGTCGCGGACATCCATGGAAAGCGGCTCGCTCACGGGTTCAGGAAGCCTTTCACGATCGTGTCGGCGTTGTGTTCGAGCAGGCGCAGATACGTCGGTGCGGGGCCCTTGTCGTCGGTGAGCGAATCCACGTAGAGCACGCCGCCGTAGCGCACGCCTGTTTCCTTTGCGACCTGCCTCGCGGGTTTGTCGCTCACGGTGCTCTCGCTGAAGACGACCGGGATTTTGTTCGCGCGCACGCCGTCGATGACCTTCTGCACCTGCTGCGGCGTGCCCTGCTGGTCGGCATTCACGGCCCAGAGGAAAAGCTCCCTCATGCCGAAGTTCCGCGCGAGGTAGGGGAACGCGCCCTCGCTTGTGACCAGCCAGCGCTGCTCGCTGGGAATGCGCGTGAGCTGCGCGGCCATCGCATCCTCGATCGCCTTGAACTTGGCCGTGTATGCCGCGGCGTTGGCGTTGTAGGATGCCGCGTTCGCCGGATCCATTTTCACGAACGCCCTGCGGATGTTCTCGACGTAGATCGCCGCGTTCTTCAGCGACATCCACGCGTGCGGGTTCGGCTTTCCCGTATAAGGGCCTTCCTCGATCCCGACGGGCTCGATGCCCTCGGTGAGCACCACGCCGGGGACATTGCGCAAGTTGCGGAAGAACTTCTCAAACCACCGCTCGAGGTTCAGCCCGTTCCAGAGCACGAGGTCCGCCCGCTGCGCCTTCACGATGTCCTGAGGCGTCGGCTCGTAGCCGTGGATTTCCGCGCCGGGCTTGGTGATGGACTCAACCGTGGCCGCGTCGCCGGCGACGTTCTGCGCCATGTCGGCGATGATGGTGAAGGTGGTGACGACGCGCTTCTTCGCGGCCCACGACGGAGCGGCGACGAGGAGCAGCGAGAGAATGATGCAGGTGATGTTTTTCATGGGTCAGAAGCGGATGGAGACGCCGACGAACGGCTGGAAGTCGGGGGCGGATTTGGTGAGGCCGAAGTTGCAGCCGAAGTCGAACTGCACGTTGTCGGTGAGGCCGTAGGTGAAGCCGATGTCCGCCTGCGCCTGCCACTGGAAGCCCGGCGCGTTGCCGTTCACGGAGACAAACTCGACGTAGCCGCGGAGCTTCCCCGCGATGTCGTGGCTGAACGTGATCGAGTTCAGCCATTCCGCGTCATGCCCGCCCGCGCCGTCGCTCACGAAATCCACCTCGGTCATCATGCCCATGTCCCAGCCGCCCGGCAGCTTGACGGCGAGCGGGACGATGATGCCGCCCTCGGTGCTGCCGTTGCGCACGCCCGACGCGGAGAGCGGCAGCTTGACGAAAGGCATGATGGCGAGCGCGGTCTTGCCGCCATCGTTGCCCCAGAGGTTGATCTTCAGCCGCGCGGTGATGTCGCCGAAGCCGGTGGCGTGGCCGGCCGCGTTTGAGGTGCGCTCGTGGACGTAATTGTCGAGGATGATCTGGAGGTCCACGTTGTTGAGCAGGCCGGCCTTGAGGTTGATCGGCGCGACATTCCACGAGGTCGTGCGCACGCCGTCCGGGCTGCGGCGGTTGTAGGTGAACTTGAAGAAGTCTATCTCGAACTGGAAGTGCCCGGCATCCACGGTGAAGGGGCTTTCTGTCTGGTCCGGCCGGTCTGTGCTCATTTCGCGCATCAGCTCGCGCGGTGTCGGGTTGAAGAGGTGGAAGGCGCTCTTGTCCGTGCCGGTTCGGCCCGCCGGCTCACCGGCGGAGATGGGCGACCCGAGGAGCAGGCCGGCGAGCAGCAGGAAGAGGCGGGAATTCATGCGGATAACAGGGGAGCCGACGGGGGCGCAGGAAGCAACAACAAAATTAGGTGCGACTAAGTTTGTTGCGTCAGGCAGAAAATATTTTCCTGTGTGAACAGGTTGCTTGACGCCCGGCGTCCGGCTCGCGCACCGTGCGGCCCATGCCCGCGAAGTCGAAAGCGAAAGCCGCCCCCCGAAGTTCCGTCGCCGTCGAGGACTACCTGGAGCGCATTCTGGAGCTCATCAACACCAAAGGCTATGCCCGCGTGGTGGACATCGCGCAGAGCCTGAAGATTTCGCAGGCAAGCGTGACGAACATGATCCAGCGCATGGACGCGGACGGGCTGCTGAAATACGAGCGCTACCGGGGAATGGCGCTGACGGCGTCCGGCGAGGCGCTAGCGAAGAACATCACGCGGCGGCACCAGATCCTCACCGATTTCCTCCGGCTTTTCGGCCTCGATGAGGAGCTGATTTACCATGACGTGGAGGGCATGGAGCACCACATCAGCCCGCCGACGCTGAATGCGATCGAGGCGCTGACGGCACAGCTTCGCCGGCAGCCCGCGCTGCTCGCGCGCGTGAAGCAATAGCGGTTCGCTGGTGGTTGATTTGCCGCAGGCATTCCGCTAGAGCGCCTTCGCATGAAATTGATCCAATTCGCGGGCGCCCTGCTCCTGCTTCCCTTCCTCTCAGGCTGCGCGTCCACCGTGGGGCCGAGCCCGAACCAGACGAACAAGGCGCGGGCCGCGATGCTGGAGGAGATCAAGACGGAGCCGCGCGACGCCTATTTCGTGGGGCGCCGCTATTACAAGACGGAATACAAGTTCTGGGGCTTCGTGCGCGCGTCGGGGCATCCCTGGAGCGAGGCGAAGCTGGTGATGCTGAACGAGAACCAGAGGCTGGCGCCCGACCGTGCCGCTGGGAAAATCGGCGCGGACAACAACTACGAATACAAGCTGAGCGGCAGCTTCACGGGCCAGACCGTGTATGAGCCGGCGAGCAACGGCTTCTATCCGGAATTCATGCTCCGCGGTGCCGACCTGCGGACGGCGACGCCGGCTCCGATTTACCGCGAGGCGGGTGCAACGGATCCGGAGCGGCGCATCATCGCAAAGCCCTACTAAGGCGCACTTTTCTGCGTCGAAATCCGCACCTAGTGCGGGACGGACGGCGGCAGCGGCGGCGGGGCGACATTCTCCGAGGGCACGGTGAGCGGGATCTGTTCGCCGAGCAGGACCTCGAAGACGTGGTTGATCAGCGCGCGGTAGTGCTGCTGCACGATCGCGTCGGGCGACTCCTTCTGCAGAGCGAGGAAGTCGGCGTAGTCCTCCTGGAGCTTCAGCGCGAGGAGCGTTCGGAGCTGCGTGACGGCGTCTGGCGTGGTGTCGGTGCCGACGGACATCGCGAGTGCGCGGGCCTCGCTGTCGGTGGTCAGTTCCTCGACGCGCGCATTCAGCTCGGCGACGCGCGCCTCGAGCTGGATGACGAGGCGCTTGAGCTCGTCGGGGCTGAGATTTGCCTCCTCGTGCGAGAGAATCGGCCGGTCGGCGCGGGCCTTCGCCCCCTCGTTCTCGGCGCGGCGGAGGCGGTTCTGCGCGGTGGAGAGTTCATTGCGCAGGCTGGAAACGTAGGATTCGAGCTGCTTGAGGATCGCGCCGAAGTTGCCGCCCGATTGTCCGCGCTCCTGCTCGCGTGAGATGTATGCGGGGCGCTCCTTCCGCTCCTTGCGGCCGCGCTTGCGGCGGCCTCCGCCTTCCTCCGCAGCCGGTTCGGTCCCGGCGTCTGAATCGTCGTCGTCCTCGTCCTCGTCCTCATCCTCATCCTCGCTCTCCGCGTCGATTGCTTCGAGGCGCGCAATCTTTTCCGCTTCGCGCCATGCGGCGATTTCCTGGTTCACGGCTTCGACCGCGGCGGGATCCTCGCTTTCGGCGGCGGCGCGGAGCTTTTCCTGAAGCTCGGCGGGCAGCGGCGCTTCCACCTCTTCGGCGGGAGCGGCGGCGGTGTCTGCAGATGCCTCGGCCTGCTCTGAACCGCGCTCCGGTTTCAGCGCGGATGCGACGGCCTCCGGCAGTTCGGCGACCTCCTTGCGCAGTGCGGACTGCCATTTTCCGCTCCAGCGGCCTACGGCGCGCGCGACCATGCCGATGAGGTTTTCGTGAAGCGATCCGAGCCGCGCTCCCGCGTAGCGCAGCACGCTGAGCTGCGTGATGGGCGCATTGTTCACGTTGAACGTGGAGAAAACGACGGCGGAGAGAATTGCCTTCGCGTCCTCCTCGGGCAGATCGGCGAGCGCGAGCTGGAGCACCCACGGCTTGCCGCGGCCGATGAAGACGTTGCCGATGAGCTTTGAATGCTCGGGTTTCAGCGTGCCGGTCTCCGCGTTCCACATGCTGCGGCACGTCGCGGCGGCGACTTTCACGCCCTCGGGGGGCTCCACGCGGGCGAGGGAGCGGGCCATGCTCAGGCGCAGGCGGAAGCCGTTGTCGGTGTCCATCTTCGCGAGGCCGTCGAGCACGGCGGCGCGGGACTCAGCGGGCAGATCCTTCCACGCGTTTTCGATCGCGCGGACACCGAGGATCCACGGGAGATGCGGCATCGCGGCGAGCGCTGTGGAGATGCCATCGCCGCCCTCGACGAGGCAGCCGTGCATGAGTTTTGTCGCGCGGTCCTCGTCGGCGGGCGAAAGGCGGTTCGTATTGCCGCCTTGGGCGAGCGCAGCGAGCGCGGCGCGGGGATCGCCGACAGGCTGGGCGGCTTCGGCTGGAGGCGCATCCGGTGCGGCGGGTGCAGCCTCCGCGACCGGCGCCGGTTTGGCGGCCGGAGGGACTTCCGACGGCGGGGGGGTGACGGGAGCCGGGGGCGGCTCAGCGTCTTTGCGGGCGGCGGCGGCGTTGATTTCGGCGAGGGCGAGATTCACCGGCTCGGAACTCGGTGAAGTGTTTTTTTCAGATGCCATGGTTTTGGAAAATCGGGCCTATCAATGGCGGCGCGGCCACGTGTGGCGAGAGATTTTTTCCGGGGCGGAAAAGTCGCCGTGCTTTTCTCTTTCCCACCCGCCCCCCGCGTCCTACTTCCAGCGGCGTCCACTTTTCCAAAAACCGAACCCAGACCCAGCCATGGCCAAGACGACCGCAGCACCCGCCGAAGAGAACAAGGTGATCGCCGCACGGAACAAGAACCTCGAGATGGTGCTCCAGACCATCGCGAAAGAATACGGCGACGGCGCCATCATGCGCCTCGGCGAGAGCACGCAGATGGACGTGGAGACGATCCCGACGGGCAACATCCTGATTGACCGCGCACTCGGCTGCGGCGGCCTGCCGCGCGGGCGCGTCGTGGAGATTTTCGGCCCGGAAAGCTCCGGCAAGACGACGCTCACGCTCACCGCCATCGCGCAGGCGCAGAAGCGCGGCGGCCTTGCGGCGTTCATTGACGTCGAGCACGCGCTCGACCCGCAGTATGCGAAGAAGCTCGGCGTGAACCTCGACGACCTGCTCGTCTCCCAGCCGAGCAGCGGCGAGGAGGCGCTGCGCATCTGCGAGACGCTCGTCCGCTCGAACGCGCTCGACATCATCGTGCTGGACTCTGTCGCCGCGCTCGTGACGAAGCAGGAACTCGAGGGCGAAATCGGCGACAGCACCGTGGGCGCGCAGGCCCGGCTGATGAGCGCCGCGCTGCGCAAGCTCACCGCGCTGATCTCGAAGGCGCGCACGATCTGCATTTTCACGAACCAGATCCGCGAGAAAATCGGCGTGATGTTCGGCAATCCCGAGACGACCCCGGGCGGCAAGGCGCTGAAATTCTACGCCAGCGTGCGCATCGACATCCGCCGCATCGGCGCGATCAAGACGCCCGACGGGGCGGTGACCGGCAACCGAACGAAGGTGAAGATCGTGAAAAACAAAGTCGCGCCGCCGTTCTGCGAGTGCGAGTTCGACATCATGTATAACGAGGGCATCAGCAACACCGGCTCGCTGCTCGACCTCGCGCTGGAGAAGGGAATCATCGAGAAGCGCGGTTCGTGGCTGAGCTACAAGGGCAGCCAGCTCGCGCAGGGCCGGGATGCGGCGAAGGAGCTGCTGAAAACCGACGCCGCGCTCTACGACGAGCTGTATGCGGCCGTCAAAGTGAAGCTCGACGAGGAGGCGGCGGCGGCGAAGTAACGGCACGGTCCGCAATCCTGCGGGCGATGATCGCCGCGCTGGGAATGGACAGCGCACCGCTGGCCACGAACCCGCGCTGAAACGCAGACGCGGAAATTTTCCCGCACTGTGCGCGGATGAGCGCACGTGATGGCGGCTGCGGCGTTGGCTGAACAACGGACGCCGGAACTTCATCCGCAACCGGCGCTTCGACCGGCGGGGTGACTTCGACAGCCGGGATCGGCGGCTCGGAAATCTCGACGGGCGCAGCTTCCGCCACCGCAGCTTCCACCGCGGCAACTCCAACGGGCACAGGCGCGAGCTTCGGCCACAGGGCGTCGAGGAGCTGGTTCATCAGCGCGGCGGTCATTTCGCGCAGCGACTCCTCGGAAAGCAGCGTGTCGGCGAGTGCACGCGCGTCCGGGCTGGCGCTGTAGCTGGCGGTCACGTGGATTTCAAAATCACCCGGCGTCCAGCGCGGTGCAGGATCGCCATTTTCAAAATGGCGCGCGATGCGCACCACGAAACCGCTCGCCGTCTGTTCGTGCCAATGCCCGCGGATCGCCGCATCCGCGAGCATCGTGGGCAGCAGCGGGACGATGATTTCGCGGTGCAACTCGTCGTCCGGGATCACGATGCCCGCGGCCTCCGGTGCAGCGAGCAGCAACGCGGATTCGTCCAAAAGACGGTGAAAAAGCTCCTCGTGCGGACTCATCGCAGCGGGCGCGTCGAGAGGCCGGGCTCCCAGCCGGGCTCGGGCCACCAGGGCTTGTCGCCGAGCACGTAGGCGCCGAGTGTGTCGAGACGGATGACGGGATTGGCGAGGATGCCGCTGACGAGTTCTTCGAGGTCCGCGAGCGTCTTGCCTTCGGATTTCGCCTGTGCGGCGGAATCAATGCCGGCCTGTGCGCGCGCCTTCAGCCGGGCGCGCAGCAGCGCGAAATGCGCGGACGCGGCGTGCTGCGCCTTGTCACGAGCGGACTTGAGCGCCTCGCCTTTCGTCACCGCGGCGATGGCCTTTTTGCCCGAGCCTTCGCACGACTTCCGCCACTCCTTCTCGCCGAATTTTTCGCGCACCTGCTGCGCGCGTTCCTTTCCGAAATTGCGATCAATTTTGTAGTGATACGGCTGCCGGCAGGGCTCGATCAGTTTTTCATTCGCAGGGTCGCCGTGCTCGTCGAGCCACAGTTCGGCGATGAATTCCGGGAACCAGCCGCGCACGAGGCGCAGCAGCGAACCGCGGCGGATGGTGTCCCATTCGATCGCGGCCAGCGCCTTTTCCACGGCGGCGAGATCCACGCTCACCTGCACGAGCGCGCGGAAAATGAGCGTCGGCTTTTTCATGCCGGGGACGTGACGCCACATCGCCCACGCACGGCCGCGATCATCCCACGAGAGGAGGTCGCGGCAGCCGTCCACGGCGGAGTGGCCGGGGCGGAGGAAATGCAGCGTGAGGTCCTCGATGGCGACGCTGCGATGCACGGTGAAATTCACGGCGAACATCGCGGCGAGCGAGTCGAGCTTGTCCGCCGGGATGAGCGGATTGCTGTCGCGCTTCATGCGGAACTTGAACGAATTCGACTCCTCGTCCCAGCGTTCCTCGAGGCCGAGGTTGCGCTGGAGATACGCGCTGAAGGCTTTGCCAAAATCCTCCGCGGCGGCATCTGCGGCGGCGAGGTCCTTGGCGAGCGGACTCTCGGGCGAGAGGCTGTGCATGCCGTCGATCACGTCCTGTTCCTCGATGCTCGCGCGCTCTTTCACCACCGCTTCGGCGAGCGAGGGGATCGCGTCGAGCAAGGCTTGCGCGCCACCGAGAAATGCGCGTTCGCGCAGCTTCGGCAGCTCGGCGTCCACGAGATGCTGCAGGTCCGAGATGCTCGCCGTGTAAAGACCGAAGCCCTCGGCGAGCACGCGGCGCCACGCTTCGTCGAGCGCCACCGCGTCGTCCTCGCCGGTGACGAAGACGATGCACGGAATCGCGCCCGTGCGATCAATGCGGTCGAGACGGCCGAGGCGTTGTTCGAGGCGCATCGGCGACCAGGGGAGGTCGTGGAAAATCACGGCCTTTGCGAATTGCAGGTTGAAGCCCTCCTCGCCCGTCGCGTCGGTGACGAGCACGCGCGCGGCGCGGTCGGCGGCGAAGTCGGAGAACAACTCGCCCGCCGTGCTGCCGACGGTGCTTGTGCTCGCGACCTTCACGCCTTCGCGCGAAAACAGCGGGTGCAGCCGCTTCGCGAGGTCCGCGCAGAAGCGCGCGTTCGGGCAGAACACGACGTATTTCCCGAGCGGCCCATCCTTCGCCGCACGGCGCCGCAGCGATTCCGCGATGAGGTCGAGGCGCGACTCGGCGATCTGCCACGCGAGCTTGTCGTCGGCGAGGCCGGCGAGGAGCTTCACCTCGGCGTCGGTGGCCTTCGTGGTCTTCGCGACCTCTTTCACGATGGTCGAAAGCTTCTCCGGCTCGGCGGAAATTGCCTCGGCGAGGCGCACGTATTCCGCAGCGGCGACGGCGCGCAGCTTGTCGTCCTTTTCCACGCGTTTGCTCGCGGCGGCGCGCCACTTGTCGAGCGCCTCCCAGAGGATGAGGTGCGGCTCCTCATCGAGTTCCATTTCCACGCTTTCCACGACATCGCGCACGAACCGCTTGTGCGCGCCCGCGAGCCAGCGGCGGCGCGTGCGCAACATGCGGCGATGGATGCGGTAGGTCTCGCTGATGTGCAGATGCAGCTCGTGCTGGATCGCCTTCGCATCCGCACCGGATTTCGCGAGCGCGGCGGCAAATTCTTTCACGGTCGGATCATTCGGCAGCAGCGATGCGAGCTTGCCCGCGTGCAGCTTCACGAGCGCGGGCACGGTCGCACTGCGCAGTGCGAGAAAGGCGCGGCCCAGCTCGACGCGGCGCGCGGTCCGTTCCTTGAAGTCGGCGAGCTTCGCGCTGGAATAATTTTCCGGATCGAGCAGTTCCAGCAACGCGAGCAGGTCATCGTCGTGATGCAGCACGGGCGTGGCCGAGAGCAGCAGTAGGTGCTTCGAGGAATGCGCGAGCTTCAGCGCATTCCGCGTGATCGGCGATGCAGGCAGGCCTTGGCGAGCGACGACGCGGTGCGCCTCATCAATCACGAGCACGTCCCATTCGCCTTCGAGCAGCTCCTTGTCCTTGGCAAAATCGGTGTGCGCGAAAACCTCCACGTCATCGTTCTCGAAGCGCGAATCGAGCTCCTCGCGCCACTGCCGCGTGAGCGCATCCGGCGCGACGACGGCGATGCGCGCATCCGGCGCATCGAGGCGGATCTGCCGCAGGATGATGCCCGCCTCGATTGTTTTCCCGAGGCCGACCTCGTCCGCAAGCAGGTAGCGGATCACCGGATCGTGCAGCACGCGGTCCGCCACCTCCGCCTGATGCTGGAGGATTTCCACCTTTGATGAAATGAGCGCCGGCAGCCCGTGCGCGAGCTGGTTTTGTTTCAGCAGCTCCCGCAACAAATCCGCACGTTGCTGGAAAAAGAACGGCGTTTCCTGCGCGAGTTCCGCGAGCACGACCGCCGGATCATCGCCGGGCAGATATGAGCGCACTTGGAACGCATCCTCGCGCATCTCGGCGAGCGTGGTCGCACCGGGAAAATGCACGAGGTAGGTGCGCATCGGCCCGACCGTCTGCTTCGGCGCGACGACACGACCGTAACGCACGACGCCCTTTTCCGAATGAAACACCCGCGTCTGGCTCGGCAGCGGCGGATGCCCAATCTGATCAGCGGGCACGTCGCGCTCGACGAAATTCACGACGTCGGTGTGGAAGCGCAGCGTCACTTTCGCGGACGACACCGCGGTGATTTCCGCAAAGCCCGCGTCGCGCCGCGCGAGGGCGAGCACCTTGCAGCCTACCTGCGGCTTGAAGCGCAGCACGGGCGGCGTCGGCGCTGAAGCGATCTCCGTTTCCTCCTCGCGGGCAGCTTCTTTCGCCGGGGCTTTCGGCTTCGCAGCCTTCACGGCTTTCACAGGCTTCGTGGTTTTCGCGGTTTTCGCGGCGGCTTTTTTTGCAGGCTTTTTTCCAGCAGGCATGGGGAGGGAATTTGTTGCCGCGCTGTCTATCGGGGAAAAGCGCGGCTGCCAATGACGCTTGTGACAGCGCTCACATCAACGGATTGCGGGCAGGTCGTCCTGCAGGCGACAGATCACGCGCGCCACGCGATCTCTGTCGTCTTCCCGTGCGCGGCGTGCTGCGTGTCGTGCGCGTGCATTGTGAGCGCGGCACCTTTTTCCGAGAGCTTCAGATCCACCCAGCCCGTGACCTCGGTCGCCGCGAAGGGATAGGCGACAGCGGGCAAGTTCACGAGGTGCAGGCCGTCCTGCTCGGTGAAGCGCCACGTGTGGGTGTGGCCGAAGATGACCGCTTTCACGTGGCGCCGCGGTCGCAGCATTTCGAGCAGCTCCGTGGCGTCGGTGAGGCCGGTCTTTTTCTCAGGTGTCGGCGAGGCGGGATTGTGGTGGACCATCACGAGCGCCGGCTTCGTGGAGCGCTCGTCGAGGGCCTTGGCGAGCCATGCGCGCTGCTCGTCGCCGAGTGTGCCGGGCGTTTTGTTCACCTCGTGGAGCGAATCGAGGAGGAACCAGTTCGCCTTCGCGGCCTCGACGATGGAGACGTGCTTGCTCGCGAGCGGTGGCGCGGCGGGGACGGCGTCCTTGAGCGCGGTGCGGAAAACGTCGCGGTCGTCGTGGTTGCCGAGCGTGAGGTGGAGCGGCAGGCCTGCTTCGCGCATCGGGGCGACGAGCGAGGAAAACGTGGCGTAGTCCTCGGCAAGGCCCTTCAACACGGCGCAGTCGCCGTTCACGAAGACGCCCGCGGGTTTTGCACCGAGCGAGAGCACGCCCTTCACGGCGGCCTCGAGGTGTTCTGTCATGTTCACGCTGCGCATGACGAGGGCGCGGTCCGCGGCGATGTGCGTGTCGGAAAGAAGAGCGAAGCGGTCGGGGTCGGCGCCACCCTGCGCGGCGCGCAGCGAAGGGAACGTGAGGAGGCCGGCGGTCGCCGCGAGGGAGCGGCGGAGAAACGTGCGCCGGGGGAGAGGTGGGAGGTGGATGGGCATAGATTGGTCGGTCTTAGGGTATTGAGGCTGAAAGCGAGGGGCGGATGGGCCGCCTATTTCCTGCCGAGATTCCAGACGCTGAAGACGTGGTCGCGTTTGCCGCCATTGTGGCAGCCGATGCAGTTGGCAAGCTTACCGGTGGTGAAGTCGCCTCCAGGCGTGAGGTAGAAAAATTCCCAGTCGCCGTTCCTCGGGTCATAGCTCTTCGCGCGTTTGATCATGCCGCCGATACCGGTGATTTTCGCATCCCGCTGGAGCTTCTCTTTCACGAGGATCGCGCCTTCGGGAAACTCTGCCGCATTCGATGCGATCGTATCCGCTGCGGTGCGGTTTGCGTAGAGGTGGACGAACTCGCGCGTGTGAGGCCCGGTCATTGCGCTTTCCTTGTCGAGCACCTCCTTTGGTGGAATCAGGCAGAGCATCGCGGTGAGTGGGGCGACATAGCGCGGCTTCTCGGTGAGGCGTTTGAAATCGCGGTAGAATGTCGCGGCGGATTCTTTCGTGACCACTGGCGGCTCCGCAGCGGCGAGCAGCGGGGCGAGGAGCACCACAGTTGCGATTCGCCGTTTCATGGGAGGCCGGTTGGCGGAGCCGCGCTTTGATTACCCGCCGTAGCTGCTCTCGACGCGCTTGGCGACGTCGAGGTAGCCGTAGTCCACCTCGTAGATCTGCTTCATGCACTCGAGGCTCTCGTCCCGCTTTCCCATCTTCTCGAGAGCGAGGCCGAGGCGGTAGAGAATGTCCTTTTTCGTCGTGTCCATGATGGCCGACTCGCCGGCGGCGTCGCGAAACTGCTTCACGGCGAGGTCGAGCATGTTCTTCTCGACGTAGCACTGGCCGAGGAGGTTCATCGCCCGGAGGCGGGCATTCGGATTCTGCTTTGCGCGCTGGAGCTCGGGGATCGCGTCGGTGAACTGGCCGGCCTTGATGAGGGTCTCGCCGAGCTCGTAGCGGAGCTGGAGGTCGGTGGGGTTTTCGGCCACGCGCTTTTTCGCGACTTCGAGCGCGGAGGACTCGCGCTGGCGGCGAAGGTCGGCGAGTTCATCCACGAAGGGTCGCACTTCGGGGTCATTTTGATCAGGCACGAGCGCGAGCCAGTCCTCGAGCACCTTGATGCGGCGCTCCATTTTCCTGAAGCCGAGGTCGGAGCACTTGCGGGCGATGTTCGGGTCGCCGCCGTTTAGCAGCGCATTCGTGTGCGAGTAATACCAGATGGCATTGTCGAGGTAGTTCTCGGAATCCTCGCTAGACGCGTTTTCCGCGACGGAGGTCTCGAACCACTGCTCGTAGAGCGTGGCGATGCGGCGCGCGACGTCCACGTTGCCCTGGTTCTCCTCAAACTGGGGGTAAAGCTCGTTGATCTGCTGCGAGATCTGCTCGGCGGTGCGGACGATGCGCGACTTGTTCTCGAGCGCGATGGCCTCGTCCTTCTTGTGAATGAGGTCGCGGAAATTCATCGAGCCCTCGCTCTTTGAGACCTCCTCCCAGCGGCCGGACTTCATCGTCGCGGCGGCGGAGGCGTCCTTGGCCTTTTTCACGGCCTCGAGGTCGCTCTTATCGATCTGCGTGATGCGGGTGTAAACGGCGACGGCCTTCTCGTTTTCACCCATCCCGAGATACTGGCTGCCGAGCTGGTGGAGGAGCTTCGTGTCCTTCGGATTCGCGCCGGCGAGAGTCTCCAGCGCGAACGCCGCGGTTTCGGGCAGTCCGGCCTTGTTCGCCGCGTCCCACAGGAGCTGGTTGCCCTGCGAGCTTTTCGGGTCGGAGGCGAGCGTCTTCTCGGCGAGTTCGATCGCGGCAAGGGGATCCTTTTTCAAAGTGGAGCCCGCCGTCATGCCGAGCGTCGTCCCCGCGAGCGAGAAGCCGGACTTCTTTCCCTCCACGCTGGCGAGCGCCGCCGCGCGGAGCAGCTTGCGGCCATCGAGGAAACCGGGCGCCTGCTTCAGGACCGACTGCATGAGCTGGATGGCGTAGCCGAAGTTCCGGATTTCGTTCGCGTGTTTCGCCTTCAAGAAGAGCGCTCGCAGCGCGTCGGTCAGTTCGTTCTCGTGGATGATTGCCATGGTCTGGGGCGGGGGAACATATCAGCGCGATCCCGCGTCGCGCAGCATTTTTTTCAGCCGAAAATCCGCGCTGCGCCGCTGCGGCCCTCTATTTTGCCGGCGCCGCGGGCGCCGCGCCCTTCTTCGGGCCCATCCCGAAAATCACCTTCAGCGAGTCAACCTCGCGCTTGGCGTTGTCGCCGAAGTTCGAGAAGCCGTGCTCGAAAACGACGATGAAGCAGAACGTCGAGGCGAGGAACAGCGCGAACCAGAAAATGGAGCGTAGAAGGGCCATGAATCGTGCCGAGATTAGACGCAGGTAGCGTGCTAGGACAACGGATTTTATTGAGGTCGGAGGTTCCAGCCGCCGCATGCCCGTCACATGGCGGCCGCACCTTTTTCCTTGCCGGGATGACCTCCGGTGGCATGGTTTCCGCACGCTGACTCAAACCAGTTTTTCACAACCCAGAACTCCGCACCTGTCATGAACCTCCGCCGCCAATTCGTCCTCGCAATCACAGCGCTCTGCGCGTTCGCATTCCTCAACGCCGCCCCGTCGGCGCTGGCGCAGGGCGGACACTACTCGGAATCGCAGGCACCCGTCATCGGAACTCTCTTTTCCAAGGCCAAGCTGAAGGTGAACGGGAAGAATGTGAGCAAGCAGGAGGCTGGGAACGGCGTGGCCTTCAAGTCCTGCTCCACCATCCAGACTTTCGACAAACCGGCGACGATCCGGCTCAAACGCGGCGGAGCCATCGTGATCAAGCCAAACTCCATCGTGCAGGTCTGCGACCACGAGGGCACCCCGATTTATCTCAGCATCATCACCGGCGGCGGCGAGGTCATCAATCTCGACAACCGGACTCCGCAGCAATGGGTGTCCTCAATTCAGAGGCTCAGCGAGTGGTTCTCCGGTGCGGGGGTGGACGGAGCCGAGTTGCCCGGCTACCTCGCCTCGCTGGGCTTTGCCAGCACCTTCCCGAGCATCGGCGGCGGTGGCAGCGGCAGCAGCGGCACTTCCTCCTCCGGGACTAATCCCACCCCCACCTATCCGAATCCGTAACAACGGGCCGGCCGACTGGCGGGCGGAGCTGAGACGGTGGTGAGCCCGCGCTCTCTCCGGTTGGCGTGGAATTATTCAACCCGTGGTGTCGGCGCGGATTCACGCGGCGGTCTACGTTTCCCGTGGAAACTTTGAGCCCCTGCGCATGGCGCGTTTCGCGATCCGTCGCTGGAGATGAATTGCCGTTGGAGGGCGGTTCTGTTCCCGTGACGCGCGTGCGGCGGCGCCACCGCGGGCACGACTGACGATGAATTTTCTCCACGCCACCCTGTTCCTCGCGGCCCTCGTGCTGGCGCAGTTGTTCTTTGGCGGCGGTGACTTCACACGGCTCATCTACATGCTGCCGTCGTGCATTGTTCTGGGTATCTCAGGAATCCTCGCGTCAACGGCGATTCGCAGGGCGCCGGCGAGGATGGATCGCTGGTGCCTCCTGTCCGCGGCGGTCTTTGCGGTGTTCCTCGTCGTCCGGATCGCCTTCTCACCCTCTCCCTGGCTCGCCCGCGCGGATCTGTTCTCAGTGGCGACCGCGCTGCTCGTCTATTTCCTCGCTGCGCTCTGCACAGGCAGCAGCCGCGCGCGAATTTTTGTGGTCGCCGGATTGCTCATTCTCGGCGTCGCGCAGTCGGTGATCGGATTCTACCAGTTCGTCCGCGAGCCGGGATTTCACCCGCTGCTGGAAGCCGGAATCCGGGGTGCGAGCACGCGGGCATCGGGTCTTTTCGTAAACGCCAACCACCTCGCGGGATTTCTCGAAGTCGCGCTGCTCCTCGCGGTCAGCCTCTGCTTTTGGGGCGGGTTCGGCGGAATCGGGAGAATGCTTGCCGGCTACTCGGCCCTCGTGTGTCTCACCGGCCTCCTGCTCACGGGCAGCCGCGGCGGCTACCTCAGCGCCACGGCGGGCTTCGTGGTTTTCGCGATGATGAGCGTTTGGACAATGCGGGCCCGGCTCTCGAACCGGCTGCTGTTGCGCCTTGTCGCCGTGGCCGCGGTCATTCTGCTCTTGGTCGGCGTGCTTCTATGGGCCGTGCAGGGAAATCCGGAGATCCGCGTCCGCGCGAATACAGCCTTCACCGGCCTCGAAGCCCGGCCCATGCTCTGGGAGGCCGCCTGGAAGCAATTCCAGCTGGCACCCGTGTTCGGCACCGGCAGCCGGACCTACACGTATTACGGGCGGATGTTCCGCGACATGCACATCCAGCGCGAAACCGATTCTCCGCACAGCGACTGGCTGCAGTTGCTCGCCGAATACGGCATCGTCGGCGCGCTGCTCGCTGCCTGCCTGGTGTTTGTGCATCTGCGCCACGGCGGGGGGCGCTGGCTGCGAATGGTTCGTCATCACTCTTCCAGAATGACCAGCACGGAGGAACGCGGCGCGCTCGCGCTTCAGATCGGCGCCATCAGCGCCGTCTCAGCGCTCCTGATCCATGCGGTGGTGGATTTCAATTTTCACATCCCCTCGAACCTGATGGTTGCCGCGTTCCTCTTTGGATTGCTCGCGGCAAGGCGCACCCGTGCGGAGGAGTGGGAACCAGGATGGCCGCAGCGTGCCCTCAATGCCGTGCCGGCAGGCCTCGGTCTGGGGATGCTCATCCTCGCGGCGCCTCAGTTTCGCGGTGAGCAGCTCGCCGAGCGCGCGAGGAAGGCATTCGTGGCCGGCGACATGGAGACTGTGCTCGCCGTCGGCGGGCAGGCGGTCGCCCACGGCGCGCGCAACCCGGAGCTCCATTTTGAAATCGGCGAGGTGAAGCGCCTCGTCAGCCTCTTCATGAGCGACCCGGCGGAGCAGCGCGCGTCGCTCGGCGAGGCGCACGCCGCATATTCCGCTTCCCTCGCGCTCTATCCGCAGGAGGTCAGATGCCTGCTGCGCGATGCATGGGTGCTCGGCAGGCTCGGGCGCCTCACCGAGGCGGAGCAGCTGCTCGGCCGCGCGAAGGAGATCGATCCGAAGTCACCGGCGCCCTGGGTCTGTTCCGCGCTGCACTGGCATCGGCTCGGCAGGCACGCGGAGGCTCTCGCAGATTACCGCGCTGCGGAAAAGCGCGGCGGTGCGCTCATTCCCTCGGTGCTCATCGAGCTCGTCGAGCAGCTCGATCCCGGGGAGCTTGAGAAACTCGCAAAGGGTGCTTCGCCCGGGCCCTGATCCGCCGCACATGCCGCGCGCCATCCTCGGAATCTCCGCCTACTACCACGACAGCGCCGCCGCGCTGGTCGTGGATGGCGAGATAGTCGCCGCCGCGCAGGAGGAGCGATTCACCCGGATCAAGCACGACGCGGCATTCCCGGCCCATGCCGTCGAATACTGCCTGCGCGAGGCCGGCATCGCGCCCGGTGCGGTGGACTACGTCACCTTCTACGAAAAGCCGCTGCTGAAATTTGACCGGCTGCTTGAGACCTTCGTCGCGCGCGCGCCCGCGTGCCTGCGGTCGTTCATGATGGCGATGCCGCTGTGGCTGAAACAGAAGCTGCACCTCCCGCGCAAAATCCGCCGAGCGCTCGGCGGCGCATACACGAAGCGCGTCGTCTTCCCATCGCACCACGAGAGCCACGCGGCGTGCGCGTTTTTCCCGTCGCCGTTCGACGAGGCCGCGATCCTCACGCTCGACGGCGTGGGCGAGTGGGACACGGCCACCATCGGCATCGGGCGCGGCGGAAAAATCGAGCTGCGGAAGACGCTTCGTTTCCCGCATTCGCTCGGGCTGCTCTACTCGGCGTTCACCTACTTCTGTGGGTTCCGCGTGAACTCCGGCGAATACAAGCTCATGGGTCTGGCGCCATACGGGGAGCCGAAATACGCCGACCTGATCCGCACCGAGCTGCTCGACCTGAAGGACGACGGCTCGTTCCGGCTGAACATGCGGCACTTCAATTTCGCCGGCGGCCTCACGATGACGGACCGTTCGTTCGCCGCGCTCTTCGGCGGCCCGGCGCGTGCGCCCGAGGGCACGATCACGCAGCGCGAGATGGACATTGCTGCGAGCATCCAGAGCGTGACGAACGAAATCGTCCTCCGAATGGCGCGCTTCGCGAGGGAACTCACCGGCGCACGCAACCTCTGCCTCGCCGGCGGCGTCGCGCTGAACTGCGTGGCGAACGGCGAGCTGCTCCGCGCGGGAATCTTCGACGACATCTGGATTCCCTCTGCCGCGGGCGATGCGGGCGGCGCGCTTGGTGCCGCGCTCTTCGTCTCGCACCAGCTCCTCTGCATGCCGCGCGCGGCGAGAACCGGCGACTCGATGAAAGGCGCGCTGCTCGGCCCCGCGTTCAGCAGCGCGGAAGTGCGCACCTTCCTCGATGCGCGGGGCGCGCACTACGCGCAATTCGCCAGCGAGCCCGAGCTGCTCGGCACCGTCGCCGCCGCGCTTGAGCAGGGAAAAATCGTCGGCTGGTTTCAAGGCCGCATGGAGTTCGGCCCTCGCGCACTCGGCTCGCGCAGCATCCTCGGCGACCCGCGCGACGCCGGCATGCAGTCGCGCATGAACCTGCGCACGAAGTTCCGCGAGAGCTTCCGCCCCTTTGCGCCGAGCTGCCTCGCGGAGGATGCGGCCGAGTGGTTCGATCTCGACCGCGAATCGCCCTACATGCTGCTCGTCGCCCCTGTCCGCGAGGAGCACCGGCTGCCGCTGAATGAGGAACAGCGCGCGCTGATGCGCGACCCCGACCTCCGCAAGCGCGTGAACGTCCCGCGCAGCATGCTGCCCGCGATTACCCACGCAGACTTTTCCGCCCGCGTGCAGACGGTGAGCGAGGATCGCAATGGCCGCTACGCGCGCCTCATCCGCGAATTCAAGCGCCGCACCGGCTGCGGCGTGCTTGTGAACACGAGCTTCAACGTCCGCGGCGAACCCATCGTCTGCACGCCGGAGGACGCGTGGCGCTGCTTCATGGCGTGCGACATGGACGTGCTCGTGCTCGAGGACTGCGTGCTGCGGAAGGAAGACCAGTCATCACCGCCGGAGAGTCTGCGCGCGCATCAGCCGCGGGAATTTCCACCGGACTGAGCCGCCGGCTTGCGCGGCGGGCATCAGGGCGCGGAGAGCGTTTCCTTCAGCGTCTTCAGGAGCGTTTCGGCCGTGTAGGGTTTCGGCAGGAATTGCTTCACGCCGAGATGCGCCGCCTGGGCCGATTGTCCGCCGGCGGAGAGACCGCTGGCCGCGATGATGCGCACGTCGGGATTCATGCGCCGCAGGACGGAGATGGTCGCGGGGCCGTCCATCACGGGCATCATCATGTCCGTCAGCACCACGGCGATTTCCCCGCGCCGCTGCACATAGGTGGCCACGGCATCGGCGCCGTCGTTGGCGGTGAAGACGCGGTAACCGAACGCTTCGAGGGTCTGCTGAGTGATCTGCCGCACGGACGCCTCGTCGTCCACGACGAGGATGAGCTCGCCGTTGCCGCGTGGAAGAGCTGCGGATGCGTCCGCCGCCTCCACGCTCGGATCCTCGGTGAGCGCGGGCAGGTAAACCCTGAACGTGCTCCCCTTCCCCGGCTCGCTGTAAACGCGGATGAAGCCGCCGTGGCTCTTGACGATCGCGAGCGATGTGGAGAGGCCGAGCCCCGTGCCCTTTCCGACCTCCTTGGTGGTGAAAAACGGATCGAAGATTTTCTCGGCGATCTCCGGCGGCACCCCGTTCCCGCTGTCTTCGACGTGAAGGACGACATACGGCCCCGCCTTCGCCTCGAGGTTCATGCCGGCGTAGTGCCTGTCGAGGGTGAGGTTCTCGGCAGAGATTGCCAGCGTGCCGCCGCCGGGCATGGCGTCGCGGGCATTCACGCAGAGGTTCATGAGCACCTGGTGGAGCTGCGTGGGATCGCCGGCGACGGGCCAGAGGTCGTTTGGGACGACTGTCCGCACCTTGATTTGCTTGAGGAAGGTGTCGCACGCGATTTTTTCGATGTCCCGGATGATGTGCCGCACCTGCACCACCATCCGGCGCCCCTCGATGCCGCGCGCAAACGAGAGCACCTGGCGGATCATGTCCGCGCCGCGCTGCGCGCTGCTGCTCAGGACGGCGATCATGTCCTGGCTCTCCTTGTCCTTGAACCGCATCCCAAGCACCTCAAGCGACATCATGATCGGGGAGAGCACGTTGTTCAGGTCATGCGCGATGCCTCCGGCGAGGGTTCCGATGCTTTCCATGCGCTGGGCGCGGAGAAACTGGTATTCGAGCTTCTTGCGCTCGGTCTGGTCGGTCATGCCGCCGATCATCCTCACGGCCCTGCCGTCGGCATCGCGGATCACGTAGCCGCGATCGAGCACGTCGGCGTAGGTTCCATCGCTGCGTCGGAAGCGATATTCAGCCTCCCACTTTTCACCGCTGCCCGCGACCACGCGCTGGATGCTGGCGACGACTTGGTCGCGCGAGTCCGGATGGAGGAGGCGCTTCCACTCCTCCAAGTTCTTTTCAATCTCATCGGGCCGGTAGCCGAAGAGCGTCTCGAACCCCTCGTTCCGCCAGATTTCGCCCGTGGCGATGTTCCAGTCCCAGATTGCGTCGTTGGTTGCCTTTGAAAGCAGCCGGAAGCGTTCGTTGCTCTCGCGCAGCGCCGCCTCGATCTTCTTGCGCTCCGCGATGTCCTTCTCGAGCGCCGCATTGGCCTCTTGGAGCTGCAGCGTCTTCTCCTCCAGCTTGCGGATGAGCGTCTCGCTGTAGGTCTGGAGGATCGCGCCTTCGTCGCCGACGGGAGTCTTGGGAACCGGCGGGGCGGACGCCTCCCCGGCACCCTGGACCTCGCGCAGCCTCGCGAGGAAATCCTCCGGCTCGGCGGGCTTTAGGATGAATGCATCGGCACCCAGGTTCAGCGCGAGGCGCTCGTCCTCCGCCTCGGTGTAGGTCGCGGTGTAAACGATGAACGGGATCGTTTTCAGCCGCGCGTCAGCCTTCCAATGGCGCAGGAGAGTGTAGCCGTCCATCACCGGCATCAGCAGGTCCGAGACGACGACGTCGGGCGGGTGCTGCCGCGCCTTCACCAGCGCCTCCGCGCCGTGGCGAGCGGAGTCCACGGTGAATCCGTTCCCGCTGAGCAGGACGCTCAGGTAATAGAGATTCTCCTCCTTGTCATCGACGATGAGGACGCTCGTGATCGGCTTCATGGCGAAGGGGGAGGAGCAGATCCCATGCGTTCGATTTCCGCCACGAAGGTCTCCGGGTTGATCGGCTTCTCGATGTAGCCGGTGCATCCCGCGGCGAGCGACTTCTCGCGGTCGCCCACCATCGCGTAGGAGGTGACGGCGATGATCGGGATGCGGCGGAGCGACTCGATCCCGCGCAGCGCGCGGGCCACGGCATAGCCGTCCATCCGGGGGAGCTGGATGTCGAGGAGGATGATGTCCGGCACGAGCTTCTGCGCCATCTCGATGCCGGACGGGCCGTCGTTTGCCGGCACGACGCGGTGGCCGCGCTGCTCGAGGAGATACGTCGCCAGGTAGCGGTTCTGCTCGTTGTCTTCGATCAACAGGATGGTGCGGCTCATGGGGATCAACCTCTCTCCGGCAGGGGCAGCGTGACGGTAAACTCGCTGCCGTGCAACCATTCGCTTGCTGTGGTGATTTTCCCGCCCATCAGCATCACGAGCCGCTGGCAAATCGCGAGCCCGAGCCCGGTGCCCTCGTGCTGGCGCGAAAGGCCGGTGTCGACCTGCCGGAAGGGCTGGAAGAGCATGCCGATGTCCTCGGGTTTGATGCCGATGCCGGTGTCGCTCACGCGGAGGCGCACGCCGGTTTTGGAATCCGGTGTTTCCACGGCATCGGCGGCCAGCTTCACGCTGCCGCGCTCGGTGAACTTGATCGCGTTGCTCAGCAGGTTGATGAGGATCTGCTCCACGCGGCGCCGGTCGCCCACCATCTCGCCGAGTCCGCCGGCGACCTCGGCGGAAAGGGCCAGCCCCTTCTTTTCGGCCAGCGGCCTCACGGAGGCGACGACCCGCTCGATCGAGGTGGGCAGGTCAAACGGCTCGGCGCGGATCTCGAGCTGCCCGGCCTCGATCTTCGACAGGTCGAGCACGTCGTTGATGAGTTCGAGCAGATGCCGCGCGCTGCCGCGCACCATGCCGAGCTGCTTCGTCTGCTCCGCATTCAGCGGTCCCGCGAGCTCCTGCAGGAGGATGCCGGTGAAGCCGATGATGGAGTTCAGCGGCGTGCGAAGCTCGTGCGACATCGTTGCGAGGAAGGCCGACTTGATCCGGTCGGCGGCCTCGGCGCGGACGAGGGCGCTCTTCAGCGCGGCGGTGCGCTCGGCGACCTGCAGCTCGAGCGTCTGGTTCAGGACGCGCAGCGCCATCTCCGCCTGCTTGCGCTCGCTGATCTCCACGGAGAGCACGAACACCCCCTCCGGCGCCGGCTGGCAGCGCACGTCGAACCACGCCTTGTGCCCGTCGGGAAATTCAAACTCCGTCTCGTCGTGGAGCGCGACGCGCTCCTCCATGCTGCGGCGGAACATCGCGAAGACGGCGCTCGCTTCGATGCCCGGCCATGCCTCCTGCATCGTTCGTCCGAGCAGTTCAGCCTTCGGTCTGCGGTTGTGCGCGGCCGCGGCGTCGTTCACGTAGAGGTAGCGCCAGTCGAAGCCGAGGAGCTGGCAGCCCTCCATCATGCTGTCGAGCGTGGTGCGGTAGCGCTCCTCGCTGGCGCGGAGGGCTTCCTCGGCGCGCCGGCGCTCGGTGATGTCGGTGCCGACGCTGAAAATCTCCGCGACACCCCCACGCTCGTCGCGCACGATTCGGTTGGTCCATGCGATCCACAGGCGCTCGCCGTCGCGCCGCATGTTCTCATTCACGCTCTGCTCAAACGCCTTCGGGTCCGCGCAGATCTCCTCCATCAGCCGCTGCAGATCGCGGCCGCTGCTCTCGGTCCGCGGAACGATCGTCCCGACAACGTGCCTGCCGATGATCTCCGTGCCCGGGAAGCCGAAGACCCGCTGGCCGAACTCATTGAGGAAGGTGATTTTTCCCTCGGCATTCCAGCGCAGGATGATGCTGTTCGCGCGCTCCACCAGCTCGCGGTATCTCCGCTCGCTCTCCGCCACGAGCTGCTCGGCCTGCCTGCGCTCGGTGATGTCCTCCACCATGGCGATGTGCTGGCGGTCGTCCTGATCCTCCCGCCACAGCGGCACGCACGTCAGGCGCACCCAGACGAGCGAGCCGTCCTTCCGGAAATACCGCTTTTCGATTTGAAACGCGCTCTGCTTCCCCTCCTGCAGCCGCAGCATGTTCTCGGTGTCGCGCTCGATGTCGTTAGGGTGCGTGATTTCGTGGAAGGTGAGCCCCAGCATTTCGCTCTCGGAGTAGCCCGTGATGCGGCAGTATTGCCCGTTGATTTGCAGGAACCTCCCCGAGTGCGAGTCCAGCACCGCCATGCCCAGCGGTGCCTGCTCGAAGACCGACCGCAGCTTCTGCTCGCTCACCCGCAGCGCCTCCTCGGCGCGCTTCCGCTCGGAGATGTCCACGCCCATCCCCACGAGGCACATCTCCCCATCGTAAAGGATGCGCTTGCCCGTGAAAAAATACGCCGTCGCGCTGCCATCCTTCGCGATGAACGGAGCCTCCACCGTGGACTCCCCCTTCTCGAACACATCGCCGATGCGCGCCTTCAGCAGCGCCTTCTCCCGCTCCGCAAAAAAATCCAGCGGGTGCATCCGCGCGATCTCCTCCGCCGTGTAGCCGGACACCGCCTCAAAGTTCCGGTTCCACCGCAGGAATCGCCCGTCCTTGTCGTAGAAATAGACCACGCCCGGCATGCTCTCGATCATCGCGTGGGAGAAATGCTCCTCCCTCAGCGCCGCCTCCTCCGCCTGCCGCCTCGCCTCTTCGCGCGCGAAATTCCCGAGCGCGAACGACACGTCCCCCGCCGCCTCCTCGAGCAGCGCGATTTCCTTGTCCTGAAAATAGCCCGGCTCGTCCGCGTAGATCGTGAGCGCGCCGACGGGCCGCGCATTCAGCCGGATGGGCAGCGCCGCCGAGGCCCGGAAGCCCCGCCGCCGCATCTCCTCGCGCCACGGGACCGTGGACGGATCGTCCAAGATGTCGTTGCAGACGTAGGTGCGGTTTTCGCGGAACGCCGTGCCGGACGGGCCGCGGCCCTCCGGGCGGTCATCCGTGTAAATCCGGATGCCGCGCACGTAGCCGTCCTCGTCACCGCAGTCCGCCGCAGGGAGCAGCCTCCGGCTTTCCGGCTCCTCCCACCCGATCCACGCCATGCGGAATCCGCCATGCGTGATGAGCACCCGGCAGATCTTCCCGAACAGCTCCCCCCGCGTCGGCGCCATCACGATCGCCTGGTTGATCTGGCTCAGCGCCGCATACAGCCGCGTGATCCGCTGGTGTTCCCGTTCGCGGATTTTCTCCTCGGTGATGTCCCGCGCAATCGTCGAGATCCCGATGACCCGCCCGCTCGGGTCGCGGATCGGCGAAACCATCACCGAAACATCAAGGCGGTGGCCGTCCCTGTGGACGCGCACGGTGTCGAAGTGCCGCACATGTTCGCCCCGCCCCACGCGTCCGAGGATTTCCCGCTCCTCGTCCGCGCGCTCCGGCGGGAAAATCAACACCATCGGCCTGCCCACCATCGCCGCCGTGGTGTGGCCGAACATCCGCTCCGCGCCGGGATTCCAGCTCGTGATGATCCCCTCCGGCGTCTTGCCGATGATCGCGTCGTCGGACGATTCCACAATCGCCGCGAGGCGGGCCTGTGCGTCGTCCAAGGGAGGCGGAGCAGGTGTCATGACATGGCATGCCCGGATCGTCCGGGCCAGAATGAGCCTAGCTTCCGGCACGCCGCGTGCCAAGCGCGCTTTACCTTTGCCCCGCGCCATGTAGTTTGCGCGCCCTTTTCCACACGCCCTTCCTGAAATAGGGGCACCCGCGCCATGCTCACCAGCAACCAGATCCGCCAGCAGTTCCTCGATTTCTTCCGCGAGAAGCAGCACACCATCGTGCCTTCGTCGTCGCTCATGCCCGACTCGCCGAACCTCCTCTTCACGAACGCGGGCATGAACCAGTTCGTCCCCATCTTCCTCAACGAAGTCCCCTGCCCCTACTCGCCCGGCCGCGCGGCGGACACGCAGAAGTGCATCCGCGCCGGCGGCAAGCACAACGACCTCGATGACGTCGGCCTCGACACGTATCACCACACGTTCTTCGAGATGCTCGGGAACTGGTCCTTCGGCGACTACTTCAAGAAGGAAGCCATCGCCTGGGCGTGGGAACTCATCATCGAGCGCTTCAAATTCCCCCCGCAGCGCATCTACGCCACCATCTACCAGCCCGACCCCGGCGACCCCGCCGAGCGCGACCAGGAGGCATGGGAACTGTGGGCCGAGAAATTCCGCAGCGTCGGCCTCGACCCCGCCATCCACATCGTCAACGGCAACAAGAAGGACAACTTCTGGATGATGGGCGAGACCGGCCCCTGCGGCCCGTGCAGCGAGATCCACGTGGACCTCACCCCCGCCGGCGACACCCGCGGCGCGCTCGTGAACAAAGGCACCGCCGAGTGCATCGAGATCTGGAACAACGTCTTCATCCAGTTCAACGCCAACCCCGACGGCACCTTCACGCCGCTGCCCGCGCAGCACGTGGACACCGGCATGGGCTTCGAGCGCCTCGTCTCCATCATCCAGGGCACGAAAAATTTCACCGACTTCGCGAACGCGAAAATCTCCAACTACGAGACCGACGTCTTCCGCCCCATCTTCGACGAGATCGAAAAGCTGAGCGGCCACCGCTACGGCAGCACGCTCCCGCAGCCGAACGCCGCCGGGCAGGTCATCCCCACGAGCGAGCAGGAGAAAGTGGACGTCGCCTTCCGCGTCATCGCCGACCACATCCGCACGCTCAGCTTCGCCATCGCCGACGGCATCCAGCCCGGCAACAACGACCGCAACTACGTCCTGCGCCGCATCCTGCGCCGCGCCGTGCGCTACGGCCGCTCGCTCGGGTTCAAGGAGCCGTTCTTCTACAAGCTCACCGCCGTCCTCGCCCGCACGATGGGCGACGTCTTCCCCGAAATCCGCGCGAAGCAGAAGCACGTCGAGGAAACGCTCAAGCGCGAGGAGGAGGCGTTCAATAAGACGCTGGACCAAGGGCTCGGAATCTTCGGCGGATACGCTGGTTTCAAGGAGCACCTGCACAAATTCCTTGCTGAGATTCGCAAGGATCTGGGCAGCTTCGGCGAAGCACGGAAGCAATGGCTCAGCACTGGTAGTGAAGAGGGCGAGGGCGAAGCAGAATTCACCGCTATGTGGAAGATTGCTGACCGAATCGGCCGAGATTCACAGCATTTCCGCTTCATCAATTCGCGGTATTTTGAAAGCAGCTCTCAAAACGAGTTGGTAGGTTTGCTAACCGATTACGGCTTACTCGCAGGTTCACGTGTCGAATCGAATCATCCAAAACTTCGTGAAGCCGCAGCTAAAGTTTATCATGAGCAGGAGAGCCAAGTTTCAACGTTGCTGGCCAAGGTTGAATCTCAAATGGGAAAGATCACAGGAGAGCAGGCTTTCACTCTCTACGACACTTACGGCTTCCCGCTAGACCTCACCGAACTCATGGCCCGCGAGCGCGGCCTCACCGTGGACACCGCCGGTTTTGAAGTGGAGATGGAGAAGCAGCGCGCACGCGCACGCGCGGCGCAGAAAAAGCAGGTGATCGAACTTTCCGAAGTCGAGACGAAGGAGCCGACGAAGTTTGTCGGCTACGATTCGCTCTCCACGCCCGCGAAGGTGCTCGAAGTCGTCACGCTGAAGGACAAGACCGCCGTGGTGCTCGACGCGAGCGCCGCCTACGCCGAGATGGGCGGCCAGGTCGGCGATTCCGGCGAACTCACGCACGGCGCCGACGTGTGGCGCGTCGCGAACACGCAGAAGACCGGCCACACGTGGCTGCATTTCCTCGACGGCGCGGAGGCTCCCGCCGTCGGCTCCGAGGTCACGCTCCTCGTGGATCGCGACCGCCGCGCCGCCATCCAGCGGCACCACACCGTCACGCATTTGCTCCACTGGGCTCTGCACGAGGTCGTGAGCAAGGAGGCCACGCAGAAGGGCTCCTTCGTCGGGCCGGACAAGCTGACGTTCGACTTCAACAGCGCCGCACTTTCGCCCCAGCAGGTGCGCGACATCGAGCGGCTCGTGAACGAGCGCGTGGTGGAAAACGCCGGCGTGTCGTGGACCGAGGTGCCCTACGCCGACGTGCGCGGGCGCGCGGACATCATGCAGTTCTTCGGCGACAAATACGGCGAGACCGTCCGCGTCGTGCAAATCGGCGGGCACATTGACGGCAATGGCCGCTCCGCCTTCGACGGCTACTCGATGGAACTCTGCGCCGGCACGCACACGCGCGCAACCGGCGAGATCGGCCTCTTCCGCATCGCCAGCGAAGCCGCCATCGCCGCCGGCGTCCGCCGCATCGAGGCGCAGGCCGGCCTGAACGCCTACGACCTCGCCACCGCCGACACGCAGCGCCTCCACGCCATCGCCGCGAACCTCGGCACGCCGCTGCCCGAGTTGGAAAAGCGAATCGAGGGAATGCTCGCGCAGCAGAAGGAACTCGAGAAAGCGCTCAAGTCCGCCCAGCAGCGCGAAGCCGCCGGCCGCGCAAAAGGACTCATCGCCAAGGCCGAGACGATCAACGGCACGCCCGCCATCATCGCGAATCTCGGCGCGCTCGATGCCGACGCCGCCGTCGCCCTCGCCGAAGCGCTGAAGGGACAGTTCCCCGGCGTCGTCGTCCTCGGCACCGGAGGCGCCGTCGTCGCGCTCATCGCGAGCGTCGGCAAGGATTTTCAGTCCAAAGTGCAGGCCGGAAAAATCATCCAGACCATCGCCCCGATCGTCGGCGGCAAAGGCGGCGGCAAACCCGACTTCGCCCGCGGCGGCGGCAAGGACGCCAGCAAACTCGACGAGGCGCTGGCGAAGGCGAAGGGGATGCTGTGAGACTACGGCATTGCCGTATTCCCCTTGCGGCAATCAATCGTTTGTGTCTTAGGTGTTCTTGCGCCCCTCTTCGGCCGAAGGTTCACGCTTTGCGTGAACTGCACATGTAGGCCGGGTCGGGCGTTTTTCTTTTCCGCTGAGGCAACCTATTCCCGCTGATTGGAAATGAAGAGCCAGTGGCGATACGGATGCTTCCACAACGACTCAAAATCACCGGATTTCCCTGTCGAGATGCCAGGATTGAACCCCGGCCTCAGTGATCGAATTTCAGAGAGAATGTGCTTGTAGAGCGACTCCTTTGCCTTCGTCCGGTTGCCGCGTTTGCCCGTCTCGGGATTCAATTCTCGGTGCTTGTCATTGAGCCGAAAGCTCATCGCACCCAGCACGACGTCGAGAGCCTGCAGGATGGGATGCTTTTTCGAGTCCACCTCCTGAATGTCGCGTTCGGCGATGTGGATCGGCACCCGGCGAAACTCCGATGACAACTGCAATGCATGGATGAAACCCTTGAACCGCGCTACCTTCTCACGCGTGTCGGGCAGCATGTCGAAGAATAATTGGAGCGAGACCGCCTCCTCACGTGGGGGCAGGAAGCGCAGGCCGAACGCGTGCTTGATGAGTTGGTAGTAGAGCTTGAAAAAGCCGTCCTCGTGTTCCTCACGTGCGGAACCAACCGTGTGTGAATTTTGCGTGAACATCACGCGCGCCTTGAGATGCCCCGCTCGGATCTCGCGGAAAAATGCACTGATGAACTCGCGATATTTTCCGAGGTATGGCTCCGACGTGCGGCTCCATTTCACCTCATGTTCGAGTCGTAGCCGCGCCTTCTCACCGGCCAACATTTTCGTGATCCGCTCGTATTGCGACACACCGACAAGCACACCGCCGAAAAAGTTGGAAAAGAAGCGGCCCTTTTTGTCGGACTCATCGCAAAACAAATAAAGCTGCCGCTCATGTTCCATCGCAGAGCTATGAAGATGCGACATTTGGGAACGGACGAGAAAATTTTTCAACGCGGCAAACCTGCAGACGCCACCCGCAGTTGCACAAGGACGCCAGCAAGCTCGACGAGGCACTCGCGAAGGCGAAGGGGATGCTCGGCTGAACGAACCCCGCCCGCCGCTTCCGCAGACGCTACGGTTTCGGAACGAACTTGTGCACGGCGGACTTGGTGCCGTCTTTGAACGTCACCTGCACGTGGGCGGACGCCGTGTCGTTCGGCACCGCGACGAAAATGTCCGTGCCCGTCTCATACATCTTCTCGGTCGGCTTGAAGGGGAACGTCTGGTCGAGCGCGTCGCCGTTCAGCGAGTAGCGGATTTCCTTCAGCACCGGGCGGTGGCCGAGGAGTCCGGTGAAATACAGCAGCCTCTTGCCCTCGAAGTCGCGGAACATCAGCCATGAGGCCGACGTCGTGTTCAGCATCATCTTCGCCTGCGCGAGCTTCGCGGTCTCGGTGGAGAACTTGAGCGTGTAGGGGCCGTTCACCGCGTCGTTCTTGTCGGTGTATTTCAGCTCGATGGTGTGCTCGCCCGGCGCGATCTCCGGCAGCGGCAGGCTGAGGCGCGCCATCGGCAGGCCCGTCTGCGGATTCTGGATGGTGAGGTGCCCGGTGGACTGGAAATCGCCCTGCCCGTCCACGCGGCAGAAGATTTCCTTCACCTTGTAGTCCGCGAGCACAAACGTGGCGGTCCAGCCGGAGGTGCTCTCCATCATCGTGAGAGTCACCGGGTTCTCGAGCGTCTTCTCGGGCATCGCGGCGAGCTTGCGCCAGCGGGCCTCGGCGGAATCGAGCCACTTCTGCGCCTCCTTCTTGTCGAGGAAGTATTTCAGGAACTTGCCGTCCGCGTGGGCGGCGCGCGCCTTCTCCAGCCATTCCTTCTCCGCGCGCTTGTCCGCGATGGACTGCTCGCCGCGCTTCGTGTCCGAGAATTCCTCGCTGAGCAGAAACGCGAGCGGCCCGTAGTCGGGATGGCTTGCGGCGAGTTCCTGGAGCTTCGCGAGCCGCGAGTCGCGCTGGTCGTCGAGCAGGGCGAGCGCCGTCTCGTAGGACGCGGGGCGCGGTGTGAGCTTGTCGGCAAAATACCGCACGGTCTCGATGGCTCCGGCGCGCCCTTCCTGAGCCTTGAGCATGGCCGTGTAGCTCTGCCATGGGTCGAGCACATCGAGGTTCGCCGCGAGATACTCGGCGTATTCCTTGCGCGCCGCGGTGAAATTGCCGCCCAGCTCGTGCAAGCGTGCATTGTGGTAGTGCTCCTCGGGTGTCTTGGCCGCCGCGATGAGTCCGCCGGCTGCAGAGAGCGAGTCGAACCGCTTCGCGATTTCCTCCACGGACGCCGCGATTTTCGCCGTGTCCTGGCGCACCGCGCCTGCGTCTTTGCGAAGAGCCTCCGTGTCTTTGCGGATCGCCGCAGTGTCCTCCTTCACGGCATCCACCTTCTTCTCCACGCGGAAGAGCGCCTCCTGCAGTTTGTCCATTCCGGGAATGGTGGACGCCAGCACGCCCTTGTCACCTTCGCCCGCGTATTTCTCAGCTATGACGAAGCCGCCCATCACCACCGAAGCCACGACGGAGAACGCGAACATCACCGACCACACATTGCGCTCGCCGAGCGCCATGACTTCCTCCGGCTGCATCACCCCGTCCGCCGCCGCCGCGAGGAAGCGCCGGCGGTAGCGGAAAAACCACAGCATTCCCGAAAGCAGCGCCGTGCAGACTGCGATGATGAGCAGGTAGAAGGAGAACTTTGCGATGGTGGACGCGAGGTCCGCGATCGCGCCGCAGACGACCGTGATGGGTGTGCTCACTTTTGCGCCGCGGCCGACAAATGCGCGCATGTTCTTCAGCGCTCCGGCACCCATGGAAACGACATTGCTCGGTGAGATGCTCATGACAGAAGGCTTAGGAGAGCCCCGCGGCGCCGGCAAGCGCACCGTTGCCGATGCGCGTGCGGAATCGGTGGCAGGAGCTCGGCGCAATGGGGGAACCGCGTTGCCAACCGGAATCAAAGACGCTACCAGCGCCGGCCACCATGTCCTCACCCGCACGAATCCTCCGCGCCGTCTGCGCGCTCACCATCGCCTGTCATTCCGCATTCGGTGCCGACCACGGCCACGGCGGTCCGAACCTCCCGCCCGATGTCGCGCTGAAGAAGCTCATGGCGGGAAATGCGCGCTTCGCATCGGGCCATGTGGCCCACCCGCATCAGGACAGCGGCCGGCGCTCGGAGGTCGCGAAAGGCCAGAAGCCGTTCGCGATTGTCGCCGGCTGCGCGGACTCGCGCACGTCTCCGGAAGTGGTGTTCGACCAGGGGCTCGGCGATGTGTTCGTCACGCGGCTCGCGGGCAGCATCGTGGACGACGCGGCGCTCGGCAGCATCGAGTATGCGATCGCGCACCTCGGTGCGTCGGTGATCGTCGTGCTCGGCCACGAGCGTTGCGGTGCGGTGGATGCGGCGATGAAGGGCGGCAGTGCGCCGGGCAAGCTCGGCGCAGTCCTCCGCCCCATCGCTCCCGCCGTTCGCGCGGTGAAGCATTCCTCGTCACCGACGCTCGACGCGGCAATCGATGAAAACGCGCGCCGCGTGGCCGCCAGCCTCGCGAAGCGCAGCAAGATCGTCGCCGACGCCGTGAAGGCCGGAAACCTGAAGATCACGGCCGCCCACTACGCCCTCGCCACAGGCCGCGTGACGCTCGTGCATTGACGCGATGGACTGCTCGCGCGCGAAGACCCGCGATCCCGGCGAGTGGCTGGACCTCGCGCCGGATTTTTCGCGGCCCATCGCGCTGCGGCTGCGCGAGTGCTTCCTCGCATGGGAGCCGGACCTCGGCGAGGCGGTGAAGTGGAACATGCTCTGTTTCTCCGCGCGCAAGCTCGTGTGCGGCATCAGCGCGTGCAAAGCGCATGTGGGCATCGCATTTTTCCGCGGCACGGAGCTGGAGGATCCCGCGGGGATTTTCCATGGCGGCGAGGCAAACACGAACATCCGCAGCGTGCGCCTCACGTCCCCCGATGCGGTGCCGCGCGACGCCCTGCGTGCGCTGCTCCACGCCGCCGTCGCGCTCGACTCGGAGGCGGACATTCCGCCGGCGCCGAAACAGATTCGCGAGCCGTGGCCGGTGCCGGAGTTTCTTGCAAAGGCGCTCGCGATGAAGAAGCACAGCCGCTCGGCGTCGGGTTTCGCGAAGCTCTCGCCGAGTTGCCAGCGCGAATGGCTCGTGTGGCTCTCGACGGCGAAGCGCGAAGAGACCCGGGAACGCCGCCTGAGCGCGACGCTTGCGGCGCTGGCGCACGGGAGGAAATGGATCGACCGCAAGAGGTGAGCGAGGAGATTCCCCGCATCCGCACTGGCGCGGTGCGGGAAAGCACGCTAGCAGTGCGCCCCTTTTACCAATGACCCGAGTCTCCGACCTGCACGTCATCGCCAACACCGCGCTCCCCTCGCCGAGGGAGATGAGCGCGGCGATACCGCGCAGCGACGCGCATGCGGCGTTCGTGAGCGCCGCGCGCGCGGAGATCGCGGCGACGATTTCCGGGAAGGATCCGCGCTTCCTGCTCATCGTCGGCCCGTGCTCGATCCACGACTTGAGGGGCGGACACGAATATGCGCAGCGGCTGGCCAAGCTTGCGGCCGAGGTGCGCGACCGCGTTCTCGTGGTGATGCGCGTCTATTTTGAAAAGCCCCGCACGACCATCGGCTGGAAGGGGCTCATCATGGACCCGCACCTCGACGGCACGCACGACATCCCCGAGGGCCTGCGGCTCGGGCGCACATTCCTGCGCGATGTGCTCGACCTCGGCCTGCCGACTGCGACCGAGATGCTCGACCCCATCACGCCGCAATACATCGCGGATCTCACCTGCTGGACGGCCATAGGCGCGCGCACGACGGAGAGCCAGACGCACCGTCAGATGGCGAGCGGCCTCTCGATGCCCGTCGGCTTCAAGAACACGACGAGCGGCGCGGTGACTCCGGCGATCAACGCCATCAAGGCAGCGGTGCAAAAGCAGACTTTCCTTGGCATCGACGAAAACGGACGCGCGAGCGTGGTGAACACGACTGGCAATCCCGACTGCCACGTGATTCTCCGTGGCGGTGATGATTCGCCAAACCACGACGCGACATCCGTGGCCAAGGCGCTCGCCGCTTTGAAAAAGAACGGCCTGCCCGAGACCGTGATGGTGGACGCGAGCCACGCGAATTGCGCCAAGGAATGCGAGAAGATGCCTGCGACCTTCCGCGAAATCCTCGCGCAGCGCGTGAGCAACAAGGGCGTCATCGGCGCAATGCTTGAGAGCAACCTCGTTGCCGGCGCACAGTCGCTCGGCGCGGACCGCAGCAAGCTCGTTTACGGCCAGTCGATCACCGACCAGTGCATTGACTGGACAATGACCGAGACGCTCGTGCGCGAGGCCGCGGCGCTCTGATCCGCAAAGCAGCGGATTGAATCCGCAGATTGCGCAGATTTTCGCAGAGGAATTAAGCCTGCCGCACGACGTCTTTAATCTGCGCCTATCTGCGAAATCTGCGGATAAAACGCATCACAACCCGTAAGCCTGCAACGCCGTCTTCCCCCACAGCCACTCCTGCTCATCGGCGGAGAGCTTCGCGGAAAAGTTCTGCACCACTTCCAACCAGCGCGCGTAACTGCTTGCTGCGAGACACACGGGCCAGTCGGTGCCGAACATCAGCCGCTTCGGCCTGAACGCATCGAGCACCACATCGAGATACGGGCGCAGTTGCACCTCGTTCCACGTCTTCCAGTCCGCCTCCGTCACCATGCCGGAGATTTTGCAGAAGACATTTTCGCGTCGCGCGAGTTCGCGGATGTTTTCGCGCCACGGTTCGAGCGCTCCGTCCTTGATGCGCGGTTTAGCGATGTGATCGAGCACGAAGACCTGCTCTGGATGCCGGTCCACGAATTCAATCGAAGGCGCGAGCTGCCGCTCGAAAATGAGGATGTCATACACGAGGTCGAACTCACGCAGCATCGCAACGCCGCGGTTGAAATCCGTGCCAAGGATGAACCGGTCGTCCGGCTCGTCCTGAACGACGTGGCGCACTGCGCGCAGCTTGGGGTTCGCGGCAAATTTCGCGAGCGAGTCGCCCACGTCCGCCTGCGCGAGCGGCACCCAGCCGACGACGCCCTTGATGAAGTCATTCCCGTCCGCGAGCGAGAGCAGCAACTCCGTCTCGCGCACGCTCTGCCGCGCCTGCACGGACACGACGCCGTCTATCCCCGCGGCGACGATCTCCGCCTGCAAATGTTCCGGCAAAAAATCGCGCCGCAGCGCTGTCATTGAGTCGCCAATCCACGGATACTCCGCGGCGCTGTAGCTCCAGAAGTGGTGGTGTGAGTCGATCGTCATGGAATCGCATCACGGCGAAGACGCACGCGGTCCGCAAGCGCGGGATAATTTTTCCCGAACTTGGAGTGTAGCTAGGCGAGGATGCCCTTCACGACCTTCCCGTGCACATCCGTGAGCCGGTAGTCGCGGCCTTGGAAACGGAAGGTGAGGCGCTCGTGATCAAAGCCGAGCAGGTGCATGATGGTCGCCTGCAGGTCATGCACGTGGGCTTTGTTTTCCACGACGGAGAATCCGAGTTCATCGGTCTCGCCGTAGGTGATGCCGTGCTTCACGCCGCCGCCGGCGAGGAAGATCGAGTAGGCGTCGGGGAAATGATCGCGGCCCTGATACTGGCCCTTCGCGGTGCGGCCTTCGCGGAATGGCGTGCGGCCAAATTCGCCGCCCCACACGATGAGCGTGTCGTCGAGCAGGCCGCTCTGCTTCAGATCGCGGATGAGCGCGGTGACGGGCTTGTCGGTGCGCATCATTTTGCGCGTGAGTCCGTCCTTGATTTCCTCATTGGCGTTCGTCCCATGAAAATCCCAGCCCCAGTCGAAAAGCTGCACGAAGCGCACGCCCTGCTCGAGCAGCCGGCGCGCGAGCAGGCAGTTGTTGGCAAAGCTCGAGTCGCCCGGTTTCGCACCGTATGCGTCGAGCACGGTCTGTGGCTCGCGCGAGATGTCCATCACCTCGGGCACGCTCGTCTGCATGCGGAAGGCGAGCTCGTATTGTGCGATGCGCGTGGCGGTCTCGGGATGGCCGAGTTCGCGCGCCTGCTCTTCGTTGAGGTCGCGCAGTGCGTCGAGCGTCTTGCGGCGAAGCTCGCGATCCATTCCGGGAGGATCGCTCACATAGAGGACAGGGTCGCCCTTTGACCGGCACTGCACGCCTTGGAAGACCGATGGGATGAAGCCCGTGCCCCACAGTCCCTGGCCGCCGCTCGGCTGCACGCCACTGCTGATGAGCACGACGAAGCCGGGCAGATTTTCATTTTCCGAGCCGAGGCCATACGTGACCCACGAGCCCATCGACGGCCGGCCCTGTCGTGGCGAGCCGGTGAAGAGCAGCAGCTCGGCGGGCGCGTGGTTGAACTGGTCGGTGAACATCGATTTCACCACGCACATCTCGTCGGCGATGCCTTGGAAATTCGGCACCGCGTCGGACATCCAGATGCCGCCCTTGCCGTGCTGGGTGAATTTGTGCGGCGTGCCCATCAGCTTCGGCACGCCGGTGGTGAACGCGAATTTCTTGCCCTTGATGAACGCATCCGGCGCGTCCTCGTCGTTGTGCTTCACCAGCTCGGGCTTGTAGTCGAAAATATCGAGGTGCGGCGGCCCGCCGGACATGTGCAGATACACGACGCGCTTCACTTTCGCCGGGTAGTGCGGCTTGTGCGGCGCGAGTGGGTTCACCTCGGCGGCGGGCGCGGCGGCGCTGTTGCCGAGGAGCGCGTCCATCGCAATGGCGCCGAGGGAGAACTGGCCCGCTTTGCGGAGGAAGTGGCGGCGCGTCTGTGCTTGGAGAAGATCGAGTGTGTGGTTCATGCGGAGAAAGATGCGTTCAGCGTTTCATCACGGTCTCATCGAGGTTCAGCAATGTGTTCGCCACGGTGGTCCAGGCGGCGAGGTCGGCGACATCGGCGCCTTTCGGTGCGGCGCCGATGGGGTTCGTCGCCATCTCGAGCGCTTTCTTTGAGTCCTGCTGATACGACGGGAGGACGGCGTCGTGAAGCGCGATGAGGCGCTGCACTTCCTTCTCGCTCGGCGGACGGATGAGCGTAAGTCGGAAGCCGGTGCGCGCAATTTCCGCCGGCGAAGAGCTGCCTGCAGTCATTCGGCGCGCGAGCGACTGCGCGGCTTCGATGTAAACGGGATCGTTCATCGTCACGAGCGCCTGCAGCGGCGTGTTCGAGCGGTTGCGGCGGAGCGTGCAGACTTCGCGGTTCGGCGCGTCGAACGTGACCATCGAGGGATACGGCGAGGTGCGGCGCCACTCGGTGTAGATGCCGCGGCGGTGCATGTCCTCGCCCGCGCTAGTCTGCCAGTCGAGGCCGCTGCCAAACGCCGCACTGAGACCCATGCTCGGGCGAGGCGGGCGCACGGGCGGGCCAAACATTTTCCGCGAGAGCAGTCCGCCGACGGCGAGCGCCTGATCGCGCACAACCTCCGCGCCCATGCGGAAGCGCGGGCCATGCGCGAGCAGCCGGTTGTCGGGGTCGCGCCCGGCGACTTCGGGCGTGACCTTCGACGACTGGCGGTAGGCCGCGGAGGTCACGAGCAGTTTGAGAAACGCCTTCACGTCCCACGGCTTCGCGTCTGTGAAAACCGTCGGATGCATCAGCTCGCACGCGAGCCAGTCGAGCAGCTCGGGGTGCGACGGCATCTCGCCCTGCGCTCCGAATTCCTCGCTCGTGCGCACGATGCCGGTGCCGAAGATGGATTCCCAAAAGCGGTTCGCAATGACACGCGCAGTGAGCGGGTTCGCATCGTCCACGAGCCAGTGCGCGAGCGTGAGCCGGTTCATCGGCGCGTCCTTCGGCAGCGGATTGAATGCGGCTGGGACGCCCTCGGTCACCTCGTCGGCGAGCACGAGGAAATTCCCGCGGACCTGGACGCGTGTCTTGCGGCGCTCGGCACCGGCGAGTTCGCGCATCACGGGCACCGTCGCCTGTGCCAAGCCGTCAATCTGCCTCCGCAGCGACGCGACTTGCTCGCGCTCGGGTTTCAGCTCGGGCGCGAGTTCGCGGGCGTAGTATTCCTGCAACCGGGTGCGCTGTGCTGGCGTGCGCCCGCTTTCCGCGAGGGCGAGAATGCCGAGCACGTCCACCGGCGTGCGCGCATGTGCTGCGACGCGCGCATCCGACGTGGTCGAAACACGGAACCGCCCGAGCGTGGTGCGGTCGTGCTTGGAATCCTGCTCGATGGTGATCGCGATGCGCGAACCCGCCGGTGCCTCGGCGGGTTTCGCGGCCAGCAGGGTGAGCATGTGCGGCCTAGTCGTCGAGCCGCCGACAGCCCAGCCGGCCTGCTTCTGCCCGGGCTTCGGCTTCGCGTCCTTCGGCGCGTCCTTGAGCACCGCCTGCTCGTCGAAACCCGCCTGCGTGAAATCCGCAATGGCGCTGGTGAAAGTGATCTCCCGCGAGCCTGCGGGTGAAAACTCAGTGCTCGGCTTCGGCGTGTCGTTGTTCGTGCGCTCCCACACGGGTTTGCGCTGCGCGTCGAGCGCCACGATGCGGAAGCCCTTCAGCCGTTCCGGCAGCTCCGCGCGGTTCCACACAGCGATGCGGTCAATCGCGTGGTCGGCCTTGAGATCCACTTCCCACCAGCGGTCGTTACCCTCTGCGGCATGGGCCACGGAGCCTTTCGCGTATTCGCCGGCGGTGCTGCCATCGATTGCACGCTTCGCCTCCGCGTCGGCATAGGTGCCGGACTGCGACGCTGCTCCGCCGAGCGCCACGTTTTTGCCGCCGCTGAAAACCTGCACCTCGGCGAGCTGCAAAATCCTGTTCTTCCCCGGCAGCTCGATGCGCACGAAGCGCGCGACCGGCCCCTTCGTCTCGCTCGGAGGCACGACGCTCGCTCGCACGCGCGTGACGACAAAATTTCCGCCGCCATGACCGGCACCCTTGCCCGGCAGCGCGTCAGCGGGCAGCGACTCAATGCGCAGCGCGGAGACCTTCTGCGCATCCGCGAGCGGCAGCTCGATCGTGTAGCTGTCCGTCTTCGCGTCGTTCTTAGGAACGGTGATCGTGCCGTCAGCCTGCGACTCGGCAGCGGCGCCGGACTTCGCCTTCACCGCGAGCGGCTGAG
Source organism: Chthoniobacteraceae bacterium (assembly GCA_044221185.1). GTDB lineage: Bacteria > Verrucomicrobiota > Verrucomicrobiia > Chthoniobacterales > Chthoniobacteraceae > SXWH01. The sequence continues at coordinate 578,625 of JBGAPP010000001.1, forward strand.
GCGATTTCCAGTCGAGCCTTGCGGGAAAATCGCGCGCCCATTTTTCCGCGCCGGCGATCACCGGCTGCTGCGGCGCCTTGAATTTCGCCTCCACCGCGGCGAGCTGCGCCTCCCACTCGGCGCGCTGCCTTTTCTGCTCGTCGGTGAAGAAGCTGATCGTCGGGCGCTCGTCCTTTTTGTCGGAGTCCTCCGTGTTGTTCAGAAACGCGAACAGGCGGAAGAACTCTGCGTTTGTGATGGGGTCGTATTTGTGCGAGTGGCACTGTGCGCAGGTGAACGACGTGCCCATCCACACCGCCATTGTCGTGTTCGCGCGGTCCACGATGGCGGCGTTGCGAAATTCCTCGTCGTCCGTGCCGCCCTCGCTGTTGGTCATCGTGTTGCGGTGAAACGCGGTGGCGATGAGCTGGTCCTGCGTCGCATTCGGGAGCAGGTCGCCGGCAAACTGCTCGATGGTGAACTGGTCGAACGGCAGATTGCGGTTGAACGCGCGGATGGCCCAGTCGCGATACGGCCAGATCGTGCGCAGCGGGTCGTCGGCATAGCCCGCGGAGTCCGCATAGCGCGCGAGGTCGAGCCACTGCCGCGCCCAATGCTCGCCATAGGCGCTCGATGCGAGCAGCCGGTCCACGAGCTTCTCGTAGGCATCGGGGGATTTGTCGTTTGCAAAAGCGTCCGCCTCTTCCGGCGTCGGAGGCAGGCCGGTGAGGTCGAGCGAAACGCGGCGGATGAGCGCGTGGCGATCCGCTTCCGGCTGCGGCGAGAGCTTCTCCTTTTCGAGCCGCGCGAGGATGAAGGCGTCGATGGGATTGCGGATTGCGAATTGCGGATTGCGGATTTGCGGTGCCGCGGGCCGCACCGGCTTCTCGTAGGACCAGTGCTTCGAGTATTTCGCTCCGCTCTTGATCCACTCCCGCAGCAGCGCGGTTTCTTTTTCCGTCAGCTTCTTCCCGCTCTTGCGCGGCGGCATCGCGTCGTCCTCGTCCTTTGTCGTCACGCGCTTGAATAGCTCGCTCTCCTCCGGCTTGCCGGGAATGATCGCCTTGTAGCCGCCGAGGTCCGCGAACGCGCCCTCGAGCGTGTCGAGCCGGTAGCCGTGCTCGCCGCCCTTGCGCTCCTTCTCATCCGGCCCGTGACAGTGGAAGCAGTTGTTCGAAAGGATGGGCCGGATGTCGCGCTGGAAGTCCGGGGGCGCCTGGGCGAATGCGCCCGCGGCGAGCGAGAGCACCGGTGCGGCGGCGAATGCCAGTGGGAATGGGAGGCGTTGGCTCGTCATGATTGCAGGGAAAGTCACCCCCGACGGCATTGTTTATTTGCCGCGGCCACGGGCGCACACCGCGTGAAAAATTCCGCGGAACCCGGAAAGCACACAGGCCGGCTGCGGGTGCAACCGGCCTGCGTGGGGAGAGCGTGAAAATGCGCGGCTACTTTGGCGGCGGGTTGCCGTGGGGTTCGTGACGGTCCTCCGGCCGCGGGCCGGGAGGATGCGGGCGATCGGTCCCGCGAGAGTTCGGGCCCGCATCGCCGTGGGGGCGTTGATCGCCTTCGCGCGAGGGGCCGCCGCGGTGCGGGGCGTTCATCGGCGGCATCTGCGGCCGGGGATGATGGGCATCGGCGCCGGGGCCGCCGCGCTGTTGGGGCGGGCGGAAATCGGGACGGTGGTGGTGCTCGGAGCGACCCTGATAGGCGCGGGAATCTTGGCGTGCGCCCACGATTCTGCGCAGTTCCTCGACTTCGCGGGTGAGCCGCCGCACTTGATCGCGGAGTTCCTGGATTTCCGGCGGCACGGGGCGGAAACCGCGATGGTGACCGCGCGCTTCCGGCCGGTGCTCGCCGGGGGAGCGGTGAAACTCACGCGGCGGCGGCGGTTGCGGATTGCGCGGCGTAAAGCGCCGGTTTTCGGCGCGCCGCGCCTCGGGGTTGAGGGCGTTCGGTTGTGGCCGCCTGGCTTCGGGCGCATCGCGCCGAGGCTCGGGCTGTGGCCGGGGCGGCTCGGGTGGCTGGGCGTTCGCCGCGACGGCGAGGGTCAGCGTGGCGAGCATGGGGAGGAGGAGTTGGGATTTCATGAGGTGCTTTCCAACACCGGTGTTGGGAAAGAGTTGCGGGTCGGGATGCGCCGTGGGTTTCCCTGCAAATGCGGCTGGGACGACGGACTCCGCCCAATCCGGGTCGGCGGTCACGGTTCGATGCCGCTTTTCCAGTGGAGAAAGCCAAAGCTCCGCGGGCATCGCAGGTTTTTCCCTCCATGCGAAAAACGACACCCCTCCTCGTCTGCCTCGGTCTCATCGCCTGCAAATCCACCGCCGCTGATGCGCCCGCCGCGAAACCCGCCGAACCCGCAAAGCCCGCAGTCAAGCCCGCCGCCCCGGCGATTGTGCCCACCCAGGCGAACGTCGCCTATGGCACGCACGAACGGCAGGTGCTGGACTTTTATCAGGCAAAATCCGGCAAGCCGACTCCCCTGCTCTTCTTCATCCATGGAGGCGGCTGGGTCGGCGGTGACAAAGCCGGGCGCACGGGCGCGAGCGTGAAGCAGTATCTCGATGCGGGCATCTCGGTCGTCTCGATCAATTACCGCTACTCGTGGCAGGCGCAGATCGCGGGCGTGAAGCCGCCGGTAAAGGCGCCGCTCGAGGACGCCGCGCGCGCGCTGCAGTTTGTGCGCAGCAAGGCGAAGGAGTGGAACATCGACAAAACGCGCATCGGCGCGAGCGGCGGCAGCGCGGGCGCGTGCTCGTCGCTGTGGCTCGCCTTTCACAAGGACATGGCGGATCCGAAGAGCAGTGATCCGATTGCGCGCGAATCCACGCGGCTGTGGACGGCGGCGGTCGTGGGCGCGCAGACGTCGCTCGACCCGAAGGAGCTGAAGGAGTGGACGCCGAACAGCCGCTACGGTGGCCACGCGTTCGGCTTCATGGATCCGAATGACACGAAGACGCGCGACACGCGCTTCGCGGAATTTCTCGAGCACCGCGAGGAGGTGCTGCCTTGGATCAAGGAGTATTCGCCCATCGAGCACGTCACGTCCGACGACCCGCCGGTGTATCTCATCTACTCGTCCGAGCCTGCGCTCGGAAAAGAGCAGAAGGATCCGACGCACACGGCGAATTACGGCGTGAAGCTGCAGGAGAAATGCAAGGCCACCGGCGTGGAGTGCGAACTCGTGTATCCCGGAGCGCCGGATGTGAAGCACAAGACCGCCGACGAGTATCTCATCGCCAGCCTGAAGGGTCCGCCGCGCCGCGTGATGAAGCCGACCGCCGCGGACGTCCGCTACGGCCCCGCTGAGCGCAACGTGCTCGATTTTTACCAGGCGAAATCCGACAAGCCGACGCCCGTTCTCTTCTACATCCACGGCGGCGGCTGGATGGGCGGCGACAAGAATGCGTTCAGCCCGAAGGGATACCTCGATGCCGGCATCTCGGTCGTTGCGGTGAATTACCGCTACATTTCGCAGGCGCAGGAGGTCGTGCCGCCGGTGAAGGCCCCGCTGCACGACGCGGCGCGCGCGCTGCAGTTTGTGCGCAGCAAGGCGAAGGAGTGGAACATCGACAAGCAGCGCATCGGCGCGACCGGCGGCAGCGCGGGCGCATGCTCGTCGCTCTGGCTCGCATTTCACAATGACCTCGCCGACCCGAAGAGCGACGATCCCGTCGCGCGCGAGTCCTCGCGCCTGTGGTGCGCCGCGGTGAACGGGGCGCAGACGACGCTCGATCCCAAGCAGATGCGCGAGTGGACGCCGAACAGCCGCTATGGCGGCCATGCATTCGCGAAGGCGAACGAGTTCAAGAACTTCGACGACTTCGTCGCGGCGCGTGAAAAGATCGCGCCGTTCATCGCGGAGTATTCGCCGTATGCGCTCGTCACCAGCGATGACCCGCCGGTCTATCTCTACTTCAGCGGGCCGCCGAACCTCGGCCATGAGGAAAGGGATCCGACGCACACTGCGAATTTCGGCGTGAAGCTGCAGGAGCACTGCAAGGAGAACAGCGTTCCGTGTGAACTCGTCTATCCCGGTGCGCCCGGTGTGAAGCACGCGACGACCGATCAGTTTCTCATCGAAAAGCTGAAGGCGTCGTCGGCGAAGTAGCGCCCCTCCCCGCATGGGAGAGCCGCCGCGCGGGGAGACCGCGCGCAAATTTCATGATGAAGCCCCTCATTGTTCTGGCATGCATCGCTGCGGCGCCGCCTGCATTTGCCGAGGCATTCATCACGAAGGACGGCCAGCCGCGCGCGGAAATCGTCGTCGCTGAAAATGCGCGGCGCACGACGCGGCTCGCTGCGCAGGAGCTGCAGGATGACCTGAAGAAAATCAGCGGCGCGCACCTGCCGATTGTCACCGCGCCGACGGGGAGTGCGGCGAAGATTTTCGTCGGTCGCAGCGGGCACACCGATGCGCTGAAGCTGAAGACGGACGACTTGAAGGACGGCGCCTATCGCCTCGCCTCGGGAGACGACTGGCTCGCGCTGCTTGGCGAGGACACGGAGTTTGCGCCCATCGAGCCGTGGGCGAGGAGCAATGCGCAGATTGTTGAAGGCAGCCCTTTGCGCGAATGGCGGGCGAGCACGCGCTCCCTGTGGAACCTGCCGAACGTGCTCATCTACAAGAACCGCTTTCACATCCCGGGCGAAACCGGCCTGCCCAACGCTGCACGCACGGCGACGAAGATGAAGCCGCTCGAGGTATGGGCGGAGGATGAGCGCGGTTCGTTCAATGCGGTGTGCGGCTTCCTGCACAAGCTCGGCGCGCGCTGGTATGCGCCCGGCGAAATCGGCGAGGTGATGCCTTCGCTGAAGACAATCGCGCTGCCGAAGCTCGAGGAAACGGTGCGGCCCGATTTTCCGATTCGCCGCTTCAATGTGCGCTTCGGCGTTCACGGCGAAGCGATGGCGCGATGGGCGATGCGCCTCGGCGCGCGCGACCCGTATGGCATCGAGGCGGCGCACGGCATGGACACCATCACGGACAACGGGGAGACCTTCGCCGCGCATCCGGAGTGGTTTTCCCTCTACGGCGGCAAGCGCCGCTACCAGCGCGGCGCGAACAACCACCTCTGCTACTCCAACGAGGAACTCATCGCGGAGACGGTGCGCTACGTGCGCGAGGTGTTCGACCGCTACAAATTCGAGATGGTCTCGGTGATGCCGCCGGACGGCTACACGGCCATCTGCCAGTGTCCGCTCTGCGCGGGGAAGGACTCGCCGGAGCGCCCGCAGCCAGGGCTCGCATCGGATTACGTGTGGGGTTTTGTAAACCGCGTCGCGAAGGAGGTGCGCAAGACGCATCCCGACAAGAAGGTGATGAATTGCGCCTACGGCATCTACACGCTGCCGCCGCTGAAAATCGACAAGCTCGAGCCGAATGTCGTCGTGAGCATCGTCGGCGGCCGGCGTCCAATGAGCAACAAGCCGGAGCAGCAGGCGGAGTTTCGCGTGCTGCGCGAGAGCTGGGTGCGGAAGACGTCGAACCCGATCATCTTTTTCGAGAATTACCCGTTCACCGACCGCGGCTGGTATCTGCCGTCGTTCACGCCGCATACGATCGGCGCGAGCATCAACGCGACGAAGGGCATCTCGCAGGGCGAGGACATCTGGCTGAGCGTGCTGCAGCAATTCGAGAAGGAGCAGGGCCTCGGGCTGAACCACTTCATGGTCTATTTCACGCAGCGCATGTATTGGGGCGGCAAGGGCGCGGACGCGGATGCGGTGTTCCGCGAATACGTGCGGCTTTTCTACGGCCCCGCCGAAGCGGAGATGAACGCGTTCTTCGATTACTGCGAGGCGAACTGGCAGGAGATGGAGAAGCAGAAGGACAAGGCCGACAAGGCACTCGCGCTTTTTGAAAAGGCGAAGGCGAAGGCCGATGCAGCGAGCATCTACGGCAAGCGGCTTGGGATGATTGACGATTACCTGAAGGGCCTGCGCAACAAGAGCGCGCAGCTCGGCAAATTGCGCGGCCCGTTGCCGACGCTGCGACTCGTCGGTTCGCCGAAGGCGAAGCCGGTAATCGATGGCGAGCTCGACGACGATGCGTGGTCGAACTGCCCGGCGGCGGCGGTGGTGCGCCTGCGCGAATTGCAGACCGGGAGGCAGCCCGTCTTCGGCACCACGGTGAAGGCCGCGTGGCTTGGCAACGACCTCTATTTCGCCATCCGTTGCGACGAGCATCGCGGCGAGAAGCCAAACATCGGAACGACGAAGAAGGATGACAGCGCGCTATGGTATGGTGACGCAATCGAGGTGCTAATCGAGACCGAAGCGCATTCGTATTACCAAATCGCCGTCAGCCCGAGCGGTGCGGTGTGCGACCTCGACCGCGGCGCCGAGCCTGCGAAGTGGTTCACGTGGGACGCAAAAGCGGAGGTCGCCACACGCATTGAGGACGACCACTGGACCGTCGAGATGCGTCTGCCGGTGCGCCCGGACGAAAACGATCCGCTGAATCAGGTCGTCGGCCATCATCCCACGCGCAGCCTGCCGTGGCACATCAATGTCTGCCGCCAGCGCGTCCGTGACGACGGCACCGAGCTGTCCGCGTTCTCACCGACGGGCAGCGACGGCTTTCACAACGTGATGAAGCTCGCGACGTTCTTCGACGGCAACAGCTTCGAGTTCGACCACGGCCCGGCTGACGATGATTTCCTCGAAGCGATGCGCGTCGTCGGTGATCTTGCACGCGCCGGCAAGCGAGCCGAAGCGCTCGACGCCTGCATTGCCGCTGCGGAACGCAAATGCACCGACCTACAGAAGTCGCACGCGCTGGAACTCGCCGCCGGTTTTGCGCGGGGTCAGACAAAGTTGGAGCTCGCGGAACAGCTCATCGCACGCATCCCGATTCCCGCCGCGCAGAAATCCGCACGGATGCAGCACCTGCTCGATCAATTCAAGGCGCCGCAGGTCGTTGCGGAGTTCGCGACTGAGGACATCGGCAAGTGGCCGTTTTGGAAACGCGGCGACGGCTTTTTCGGACGCGGCCGTGCTCACGTGATTACAAAGAATGGCAAGGAGGCTGAAGCCGATCTCTCGCGCGCCCTCGAATGGACGAGCGACGCGCGCATCCGCGATGAGGCGGCTTTGAACCTCGCGCAGAACTACGAGGCTAGCCTTCGCGACGAGACCCGCGCGCTGGCGACTTACTCGCGGGTCGTGGACGGTGTGAAGCAGCCCGGCTCAGCGACGCAGTTCTACGCGCTGCACGGCATGGCCGGCATTCTTTCAAAACGCGGGAAGCACGACGATGCGCTGGCTGTGCTGCGCCGTGTGGATCCCGCGAAGCAGCAGGGCTTCTGGAAGTGGCAGTTCATCTTATGGCAAGGCGACGCACTGCGCGCGGCGAAGCGGCTGGGCGAAGCCCGTGCCGCCTACGAATCCGTCGCCAACGACGCATCCGCGGATGCCCGCCTGCAAAAGCACGCCGCCAGCCAAATCGAGGCGATGAAATGATGAACGCACCCCGCACGCTGGCGCGCTCCCATATTTGCACCCGCCCGCTTCGCGCGTTGGCGCAATCAGCAACGCCTCCTTTCCCTGACATCTGCCTGCCTCATGAACATTTTTAACACTTCTCCTTGTATGAAAAACTGCGCCGCGCTCTGTGCAATTTTACTCGCATCAGTGATCACGCGGGCGTCCGACTGGCCGCAGTTCCGCGGGCCGGGCGGGCTTGGTGTCGCGGCGGATGCGAGTGAGGTGCCGAGTGAATTCGGCCCGGAGAAAAATGTCGTGTGGCAGGTGCCGCTCGCGAGCGGGCACTCGTCGCCGGTGCTGTGGGGCGACAGGATTTTCCTGACGACGTTCGATGCGGGGAAGCTCGTCGCCGTGTGCCTCGACCGCGCGAACGGCCGCACGCTGTGGCAGCGCGAGGTGCCTGCGGAAAAAATCGAGGAGGTGCATCGCATCAGCAGCCCCGCGGCGGCGACGCCGTGCACGGATGGCGAGCGCGTGTATTTCCACTTTGGATCGTTCGGCGTCATCGCGTTCGACTTTGCGGGCAAGGAAGTCTGGCGGCACCCGCTGCCGCTGCCGGTGAACGATTTCGGCACGGGAGCATCGCCGATTCTCGCCGGCGGAAAACTGATCATTCTCCGCGACCAGGACGTGGGCTCCTTTCTGCTAGCGCTCGACTCCGCGACGGGGAAACCGCTGTGGCGCACGGAACGTCCGGGCTTCTTCCGCGGGCACTCGACGCCGTTTGTGTGGAAGCACGGCGGTGTCGAGGAAATCGTCGTCACCGGCTCGGTGCGGCTCACGAGCTACGATCCGTCGAATGGCCGCGAGCGCTGGAGGACTGCCGGCCTCTCGCGTGTTGCAAACGCATCGCCGACCGCCGCGGGTGATCTGCTTTTTGCTGCAAGCTGGAACATCGGCGCGGACGCGACGAACCGCATGGAGCTGCCAGACTTCGCCGAATACCTCGCTGCGAATGACAAGAACGGCGACGGCGCGCTGAGCCTCGACGAAGTCCCGAAGGGCCCTCTGCACGACCGCTTCACCCAGCTCGACGCAGACAAGGACGGCCGAGTGACGCGCGCCGAATGGGAGGCGTATGCACCCGTCGTCTCCAAGGCGGAAAACTCGCTGCTCGCGGTGCGCGCAGGTGGCAGTGGCGACATCACGGCGACGCACGTCGCGTGGAAAAAATCACGCGGGCTGCCCTACGTGCCCTCGCCACTTCACTTCGACGGCCGCATCTACACGATCAAGAGTGGCGGCATGTCGTCATGCTTCGACGCAAAGACCGGCGAGGAGCGCTGGCTCGAGCAGCGAGTGGGCATCTTCGGGGATTTCTACGCATCGCCAGTCGCCGCCGCGGGGAAGGTGTTCATCACCTCGCAGAATGGAACCGTCGCCGTGCTCGCCGCGGGCGACACTTTCAACGTGCTCGCAAAAAACACGCTCGGCGAACCGGTCTTCGCCACGCCCGCGATCGCCGACGGAAAAATCTACGTCAGGACCGCCGCTCACCTCTACTGCTTCGGCGCCGCAGCGCCTCGCTGACGTGAAGCTCTTACCTCACTTGTTCGGGACAGCGGGCAGCTGGTTGAAGGTGCGGACGGCTGTGCTCTTTCTGCTGTGCGCAGCCAATGCTGGCGGCGCGTTCGCGGCTTCTCCCGCAGCGCGGGGCAATTCTATCCTCTCTCATCCGCCGATGCGCCCGCTGCCGGTGGCGGTGAAATCGCAGCCAGCCGCGGGCCCGAAGCTGTTCGTGGATTCCACGCGCGGCGACGACGGCGTCGCTGGCAGCGAGGAGGCTCCTTGGAAGACGCTCGCGCACGCGCTGCGCCAGTTGAAGCCCGGCGACACGCTCTACCTGCGCGGCATTTTCCACGAGAAGCCCGCACTCACGCGCCCCGGCACGGCGGACGCGCCGATCACCATCACGTCGGTCCCCGGCGAACTCGCGATCATTGGTGGCGGGCTGCGCGAGTTCTTGGAAAATCCGGCCACCAGCTGGGAACTGCTCGCAGGTGGTGCGCAGGGCGAGTTCGTCTCCACGAAAGCCTATCTCGCAGCAGACGCGCGCCGTGCGCCGACGCAGTTCCTCCCAGCTTCGTGGGAACCGCTGTGGGGCATCGAAGAGCAGCGCCTGCTTGCGCTCGGGTGCTTCGCCGACTCGATGGTGCCCGTTGCACGGCTACCGGTTCGTGGCGGATCAGCGCGACGAGAATGAACTCTGGCTGCGCGCAAAACGGGGCGAGCCCAAGAAGGGCCAGGATGACACGCCGCTCTACGCCGGGCCGGGCCTGTGGTTTAACCGCGATACGGACCGCATTCACATCCGCCTTGCGCAGCACACGCTCGACGGCCGCGGCGACCGTGCCTACCGCGGCGAGACTGACCCGCGCAAGCCGCCGCTTGTCGTCGCGCTCGGCTTCGGCGAGGACGTGCTCCGCATCACCGGCATCAAGAACGTGCGGATTCAAAACCTCGTCCTTCGCGGCGCGACGGGCAGTCCGATGATTCGGCTCTACGGCTCGGAGAATGTGGAGTTCGAGCACGTCACCGTCTTCGGCGGCTTCCCCGCCCTTCTCGTGGATGCATCGAAAAGCATCCGCGTGACGCATTCCGCATTCCGTGGAAATGCCGCGCCGTGGATCTCCCGCGCGCACATGAAATACCGCGGAACCCCATCTTATCAGGTCGTCCTGCAGAACGACCAGCCGCAGAACGAAAACATCGAGTTTGCATGGTGCGAGTTCACCGCACGATCACGACTTCGCATTCTTCCGCTACGTGAAGGGCCTGTAGTTCCACCACAACTGCGTGGACAATTTCAACGACGACGGCCTCGAGTGCGGCCCGAAGCTGCGCTCGCACACGATGTTCATCCATGAAAACCGCCTCGGCGTGATTCTCAGCCCGTTCACGCAGCGTGAGGGCGAGCGGGATGAGTCGCCGCTCGATCATGATCCAAAGGCGGGCGCGTTCGTCTTCCGCAACGTGATCGACCTCCGCGCGGGCACCTACAAGTCACCGCCGCCGGAGCCCGACCCGACCGGCGCATTTCTGCACGAGAAAGGCCGCCTCGTCGGCGACCACGGTGGACCGATCTGGATGGTGATGCACAGCTATCACAACACCGTGTTGCGCCGCACGCCGACATTCCGCGATTACCTCCTGTTCGGTCTTGGCGTTGAGGGACTGCGCAACAGCGGGCGCGACGTGCTCAATAACATCTTCGTGCAAATGGAGAAGGTGCCAGACGTCGGTTTCGCTGGGATCAAGGAACCGGGTAATGTGCGCGAGGGCGGCAACCTTCTTTCGGGGGTGAAGGATGATCCGTCCCTCACGGGCGATCCGTTCGCGAAGTTTCGCGCGTCCTCGTTATTCGCCGCGAGTCGCAGGTTTCACTGACCCGCTCCGCGCTGCGGATCAGGAGGCTCCGGACATCGGCGCGCTCCCGCTAGGGACAAATGTTTCGGGAGTAGGTGTGAAAGGGCACCTCACGCTTTTCGAAACTGGCGCGGAAAAGTAACGTATCTATTTGGGAAGCAGTTAAAAAGACCGAATTCTGCATTTGTTCGGCTTCGAGTTTGCGAGAGGAACGATAATTTGTAAGACAAAAAACAACATGAAATACCTAAGACGATTAAGGAATGGCAATACGCTATTAAATATCCGAATCGAGTTTGACCGACAAAAGTGCTAAGTCCGCCGGGGTTACGCCGCTGATTCTTCCTGCCTGCCCGATAGTCGTTGGGCGAATAGCGTCGAGTTTCTGCCGTGCTTCGTGGCGAAGCCCGCGGACGGAGAGGAAATCGAATCCGGACGGGATTCGTCGGCCTTCCTGCCGCGCGAGACGCTCGATAGCAATGTTCTGGCGCAGAATGTATCCTTCGTATTTGAGTTCGGTTTCCAAAATCTCCCAAAGTGTGTCGGAATAGCCGGTGCGCAGTGAATTCGGCAGTTTCTCTGGGTTGTTTTCAGGACGTTTGAGCCAAGCGGAAAGCCTAATTCCGTCATGCGCGGTAAGATCTGCGAACCGGCGAAGTTGCGCGAGGGCGTTCATCTTTTCTTGCGTCTTCTGCCATCGGAAATCATCAGCGAGTCCATATTCGCGTGCAATCGGGGTGAGCCGGAAATCTGCGTTGTCATGGCGGAGAAGGAGCCGGTGTTCGGCTCTGCTCGTAAACATCCGATAGGGCTCCGGTGTCCCTTTGGTTACGAGATCATCCACGAGGACGCCGATGTATGCGTCTGACCGGCTGAGTATCAGGGGTTTTCGACCGAGAACTTTCAATGCAGCATTTGCGCCTGCGACAAGGCCCTGCCCCGCCGCTTCCTCATACCCCGACGTGCCATTGATTTGCCCGGCGAGATAGAGACCGGGAATCTGTTTTGCTTCGAGAGTGTGCGTGAGTTGCGTTGGGGGGCAAAAATCGTATTCGACGGCATATCCAGGCCGGAGAAGGTCCGCATTTTGAAGTCCGGGAATGGTGCGAATGAACGCATACTGGACATCGAGTGGCAGGGATGTGGAGACACCATTGATGTAGTATTCCGAAGTATGCAACCCCTCAGGCTCTAGGAAAATTTGATGGCGATCCTTTTCAGCGAACTTGACCACTTTATCCTCGATTGAAGGGCAGTAGCGCGGGCCTAGGCCCTCAATATTTCCCGCATAAAGTGGTGATTGATGCAAATTCTCACGGATGATCGCATGGGTCTTGGGAGTGGTGGAAGTGATCCAGCAGTGGGTTTGTTCTACATGGAACATTTTATCACTATAGTGATTCAGTGAAAACACTTGGCCGGGAACCCTTTCGAGACGTTCAGGAAGAAAGCTGAAGGTCGTCGGCGATTCATCGCCGCATTGTCGATCGCATTTCGAAAAATCGATTGTCCGACCATTGATGCGGCACGGCGTGCCGGTCTTGAAACGCCCAATTTCAAAGCCAAGTTCTCTCAGAGAGTCGCTGAGATTGGACACTGTGTCGCCCATGCGTCCGCCTGGCACGCTCTGCATTCCGACGTGCAAAAGTCCACGCATGAACGTTCCAGTTGTTATGATTGCCGAGCGGCATTTCACCTGCATGCCCATGTTCGTCACAACGCCGGAGATTCCCTTTGAATCACGAAGAAGGCGCACGACGTTCCCTTGAAAAAGATCCAAATTGGGCTGGTGTTCCAATTCGGATTTTGCGCGGAATTGGTATGCCTTCTTATCGCATTGCGCCCGAGGGGATCGAACGCTTGGGCCCTTTGATGCATTCAGCAGCCGAAATTGAATCGCGGTTGCATCGGTGTTCAGGCCCATCACGCCGCCAAGTGCATCAATTTCTCGAACAATTTGTCCTTTCGCTTGTCCGCCGATGGCGGGATTGCAGGACATCTGGCCTACAGTGTCGAGCGATTGAGAAATGATCAGAGTCTCACAGCCTAATCGTGCGGATGCGTGGGCAGCCTCAATGCCAGCGTGTCCAGCACCGATTACGACGACAGCATACGTCTTTGAGTGGGTGAACATCGTTTACTAGCCAATTTGTTCTACGTGGAACAGCGGTAGTCCAATATTCCATTTTTTGACCGAGGAAGGAGTTGCGTCAAGGTCGAACAAAACGTTTCACCTTGAAGGTTTTCGCAAATGATTTCGAGGTTCTCAGAAAACTCCGCGAGAACCTGACGGCAAGCTCCGCAAGGGGTAACGGGCTCCGCTGAGTCAGCAATGATCACAATCCTCTTGAAGGAGCGGGAACCGGCCGCAACGGCTGCGAACACCGCGTTTCGTTCGGCGCAGGTTGTCAGACCGAAAGACAGGTTCTCGACGTTACAGCCGGAAAAGATGCTGCCGTTTGAGGACTCAAGCGCAGCCCCAACGGGGAATTTTGAGTAGGGGGCATGCGCACGACTTCGAACTTTCAAAGCGGCATTCCTAAGTTTTGAGAGTGGAATTCTTTTCATTAGAAAAGTAAATTTATAATATAAATAACATTATTATTTGACATTTCAGCGTCGGTGTAATCCTCGGTATTGCCGTGCGAAGCATATTTTTTGTTGCAGAAATGCGGTGTGCGCGCAGCATGTTCATCGTGGTTTCAAAGCCCCCCAAGTATCGTGGAAAACTCATCGCTGTCGAGGGACTGGATGGGTCTGGAAAATCTACGCAGATCTATCTGGTGAGGCGTTGGCTCGAGATGGCCGGAGCGCGCGTCTTTTTTACTGAATGGAATTCGTCGAGCCTCGTGAAACCGTCCACGAGCAAGGGAAAAACCAGCAGGCTGCTGACGCCGACAACATTTTCTCTGATTCATGCGACGGATTTTGCGGATCGTTACGAGCGACAGATTTTTCCGCTCCTGCAGGCGGGTTATATCGTGCTTGCTGACCGCTACATTTTCACCGCGTTTGCACGCGATGTGGTGCGTGGCGTGGATTTCGACTGGGTGGAGCGGCTCTACAGCTTTGCGGTCCAGCCGGATGTGACGCTGTATTTTCGCGCGCCGCTGGAAGTCGTTCTCGGTCGCATCCTTGACGGCCGCCCGGAATTGAAATTCCACGAGGCCGGCATGGATTTAGGATTGAGCAGTGACCCATATGAAAGCTTCCGAATTTTCCAAGGGCGCATCTTGGAGCAATACGAGCTGCTGTCGCCCCAATATCATTTCACCGTCGTGGACGCGACGCGTGACATCCATGATCAACAGGCGGAAGTGCGGCGCATTCTGCGCAAGAGGCTGCGGCTCTCCGACTACATGAACAAGAAGAGGAGTCGCCCGTAGATGGCTTCGCCGATGCAGAAGCCGAATCTTCCCGGGCGATTGATGCGCACTTTCGGGCGCCCGCTCGCGGAGATGGGCACGTCGCGCCTCGTGGGGCGCCTTTTTGTGGTTGAGGGCGCGGATGGTTCAGGGCGATCGTCGAACATCAAGGCGCTCAGCGAGTGGCTCGAGGCCGGTGGCTACGCGGTGCGGCACATGGGGCTGCGCCGTTCGCCGCTGCTGGCGCAGGACATTGAGCACGCAAAGCAATCCCGCCTGCTGACGCGCACGACGATGGCGCTGCTCTACGCGACGGATTTTTACGACCAGCTTGTCCACGAAATCATCCCTGCCCTCCGTGCGGGATACGTGGTTCTCGCGGACCGCTACATTTACACGCTGATGGCGCGCGACATCGTGCGCGGCGCGGATCCGGAATGGACACGCAACCTCTACAGTTCAGCGCTTGTGCCGGACGCTGTCTTTTACCTGCAAGTGAACCCGGAGGAACTGGTGCTGCGAAATTTCGAGAAGAACGCGACGCTCGACTACTGGGAGAGCGGCATGGACCTCGGTCTTTCCCGCGATATGTTCGAGAGCTTCCTCATTTATCAAAGTCTCATCCAGCGGGCATTCGCCCGCATGCAGCGGCGGCACGGCTTCACCATCGTGAATGCCAACCGCGACTTTGCAAAAATTCAGCAGGAGCTGCGCTCGCACCTAAATGCGAGTCTCGCGAAAATGGCGAAGTGATGCGGTCGCAAGGCGCGAAAGCTGCGGCGGATCGGGATTGAGGGTTGCGCTTTAATCGCCGGCCCGTAACATCACCGCAAGATTCGCCGCGGCAGCGCGGCTTTCTGAAACTTTACCACGACGAACCGCATTCATGGCCACCGCCGTCACGACCACCGATTTTTCCAAGGCCCCGATCAACGCAAAGCTCTCCCCGGAGCAGAAGCTGCGGCTCCTCACCGAGATGGTTCGCATCCGCCGGTTTGAGACCGAATCCCTGCGGCAGTATCAGGCGAAAAAGATGGGTGGCTTCCTCCATCTCTACAACGGCCAGGAGTCCGTCGCCGTAGGATGCGTATCGCTCATGGGCGACGACGACCACGTCATCACCGCCTACCGCGACCACGGCCATGCTCTCGCAGTCGGAATGACCATGAACGAGTGCATGGCCGAATTGTTTGGCAAGGCCACCGGTTGCTCGAAGGGCAAGGGCGGCTCGATGCACTTCTTTGCGCCGGACAAAAACTACTGGGGCGGCCACGGCATCGTCGGCGGGCAGACGCCGCTCGGCCTCGGCCTCGGCTACGCGCTGAAATACAAGGGCGTGAAAGGCGCGGCCATGTGCTTCATGGGCGACGGCGCGGTGAACCAGGGCTGCTTCTACGAGAGCCTGAACATGGCGTCGCTCTTCGACATCCCGGTGATCTACATCATCGAAAACAACGGCTACTCGATGGGCACGAGCCTCGCGCGCAGCAGCGCGTTCAAGGGCTGCCTCGCCGAGCGCGCCGAGGGGTTTGCCATCGCGTGGGCCAAGTGCAACGGCACGGACGTCTACGAGGTGCGCGCCACCGTTCAGGAAGCCATCGAGCGCGCGCACAACGAGCGCAAACCCACCGTCCTGGAAATTGCGACCTACCGCTACTACGGCCACTCTGTCGCCGACGCCAAGCACACCGGCGGCTACCGGCAAAAGGACGAGATCGAATTTTACAAGCAGAACCACGACCCAATCCAGCAGTTCAAGCGGCGGCTCATCGAGGAAGGCGCGCTCACCGAGGAGCAATACGAGCAGATTGACGAAGCAGCGAAGGCCGAGGCCGAGGCGTCCGCGCAGTTCGCCGACGAGAGCCCGCTGCCGACCGAGGAGAGCATCACGCAGGATGTGTATTTCGAGGTGGACCGCCAGACCGAGGCCGGCCGCACGGGGAGGCATTTTTTCAACGACTAGCCGCTTCAATCCCGTGGCCAATGCTCCACGGGCATCATCATGAAATCCCGCAAAGCCGCCGTCGCCATTTCGTTCCTCATCGTCGCCCTCGGCATCGGGTGGCTGCTGAACGCCAAGGGAGTCGCGCCGAATCTCGACTGGGTTTGGATCATCGGCCTGGGCGTGTCCGGCATCCTGCTGCTCACGATCACGCGGCTCGACCGCTTCAATTTCGTCGCTGGCCTCAGCCTCATTGTTAGCTCCGTGCTCGCCGCGCTGCGGCAGAGCGGGCGCATCACGGTGAACATCGAGGCCCCCGTGCTTTTCATCACCATCGGCGTGCTTCTTCTGCTCGCGCAGGTTCTGCCATTGCGTTCGGACAAAGACTAGCCGCCTCTCAATTCTCACCTTTCAACTTCTCCATGCCACTCATCGAATACCGCGACGCACTGAACCAGGCTTTTGACGAGGAGATGACACGCGACGAAAACGTCGTCCTCATGGGCGAGGAAGTCGCCGAATACGATGGCGCATACAAAGTCACCAAGGGCCTCTGGAAAAAATGGGGCAGCAAGCGCGTGATGGACACGCCGATCAGCGAGGCCGGCTTCATCGGCATGGGCGTCGGTGCCTCGATGCTCGGCATCCGGCCCGTGATGGAACTCATGTTCTGGAGCTTCGCGACAGTCGCGTGGGATCAGATCATCAATAACGCCGCGCAGGTCCGCTACATGAGCGGCGGCCTCATCAACTGCCCCATCGTCCTCCGCGGCCCCGCGAACGGCGGCACCAACGTCGGCGCCACGCACTCGCACAACCACGAGAATTTCCTCGCGAACGTCCCCGGCTTGAAAGTCGTCTGCCCTGCCACCGCCTACGACGCAAAGGGCCTGATGAAGACCGCCATCCGCGACAACGACCCCGTGATGTTCCTCGAAAACACGCTCCTCTACGGCGAAAAAGGCGAGGTGCCCGAGGAGGAATATCTCATCCCCCTCGGCAAGGCCGACATCAAGCGCGAGGGTGCCGACATCACACTCATCGCGCACGGCCGCGCCGCGCTCACCGCCTGCACCGCCGCCGACATCCTCGCAGCCGAGCACAACATCAGCGCCGAAGTCGTTGACCTCCGCAGCATCCGCCCGCTCGACGAAGACGCGATCCTCGAGAGCGTCGCCAAGACGCACCGCGCCGTTTACGTCGAAGAGACGAAGCCCTTCTGCGGCGTCGGCGCGCAGATCGCCTCGATGATTCAGGAAAAAATCTTCGACGAACTCGACGCCCCCGTCCTCCGCGTCACGAGCATAGACGCCCCCGCGATCTACTCGCCCGAACTCGAAAAGCGCCAGCTCCCGCGCCCCCTCGACGTCGTTGAGAAAGTGCTGAGCATTTTCTAGCACGGCTGGCAGGACGATGGGCCCACTGCTGCGCTACTTCGCAAATCTCAGCGTGGGTCGCGTAGTGCTGTGGTGCTACGCGGTGTGGTATGCGGTGAATGTCGCGCTGCACTTCGACGCGCGCCCGCGGCTGTGGCTCACATCGCTCGGGCTCAGCGGCATCATCGGCGTCGCGCTGCTGTTGAGCACACGCACGCCGGGCGTGAAGACGGACGGCTGGATGACGTTCCGCCTGTTCCTCATGCCGTTCTGCGTCTCGTCGTTCGCCGCGCTCGTGAAGGACGCTGGCTACATCCTCATCTTTCCGCCGACGCTGCGGGAAAATGAGATCGGCTTTGGCGCAGTCGCCGCATTCCTCGCGATTGTCACGGTCTTGCGCAACGCTTCGCGTTAGTTCGATGCTGGCTGCTTTACGATGTTGCGTTTGCGCCGGCGAAGTGGAGTAACTCCAGAATCTCGCCGCGGAGATGAAGAAAAGCCTCACCGCTGCGCTGGCGCGGACGAGGAAGCGTTACGGAAATGACGCGTTCCACGCGACCGGGGCGCGGTGACATGATCACGATCCGGTCACTCATGTAGATTGCTTCGTCGATGTCATGCGTCACGAGCAGCATCGTAGTCAGGCGCGATTCCCAGAGCCGCAATACCTCGTCCTGCATCTTCATCCGCGTGAAGGCATCCAGCGCACCGAGCGGTTCGTCGAGAAGCAGGACCTTCGGGTGATTGATGAGCGCTCGCGCGAGAGCCACCCGTTGCGCCATGCCTCCTGAAAGATGATGCGGGAAAGCATCGGCAAAAGCTTCGAGACCCACGAGACGGACAAACTCACCCACCTCTTGCTCCTTTTCGCGCAACACACCGCGCGCGAGGAGTCCTGCCTGAACGTTCCGGCGAACCGTGAGCCACGGAAAAAGATTCGGATCTTGGAAGACGAGCCCGCGCTCGGCGGAGGGACTGGTGATCGATTCACTGCCGACCCACAATTCGCCGGCGCTCGGCGCATCGAGTCCTGCGATGAGCCGCAGCAGCGTGGATTTTCCGCAGCCGCTGGGTCCTACGATGGAAATCAGTTCGCCGGCGGCGACATCGAGCGAGACCCGGTCGAGAGCGGGCACCGCGGCGCCGTCGCCGTCAGACGGAGGAAAGCCTTTGCTCACCTCTACCACGCGAAGCGTGGAGCCTTCGGCGGCTACCATTTGATGACTCCCTTCTGCCACACGAGAACGCGATCACGGACCTTGAAAAGCAGTGTCATGATCGTGGAGAAAAACGCCGCCATGATGACAAGTGCGGCATAGACCTTTCCATACTCCGCCCAGCCCTGCGCCCACTGCACATACCAGCCGAGTCCGGACTTCACACCCACCGTTTCAGCGACCACGAGCGTCAGAAACGAAGCGCCGAGGCCCATGAACAGGCCGATGAAAATGTTCGGCATCGCCGCAGGAATTGCGACGCGGAAGACGAGAAACGCCCGTGATGCGCCGAGCGTTCGTGCGACGTCGAGATATGAGGCGCGCGTGTTCGAGATGCCTGATGCGGTCAGCATCGTCACGGGGAACCACACCGCGAGCGCAATGAGTCCCACGGCGGAAAATGTCGCATTTGGCGAAACAACCATCGCCAGCGGGATCCACGCCGTCGCGGGAATCGGACCTATCACTTTAAGCACCGGCATTCCCCAATAGCGCGCCGGCTCAAACCATCCAATGCAAACGCCCGTCACGAGGCCGACCGCGACGCCCAATGCGTAGCCACCTAGCAGCAAAAGAAGCGAATGCCATGTGCTGTCGAAAATCAGCGCGCGATCCGCAAGCAGGCTCTGAAGCACGCCGGCAGGTCCCGGGAAATACGGCATTGGGAGCAGCTTCGACCCGACCGTCGCGATTTCCCACACGGTCAGCAGCAAGAGCGCTGCTGCGACGATGGGGTTCATCCCGCGCATCCATTTGCGCAAGCCGGACCACATCGGCTGCACGGCGGCTGCAACGATCGAGAGCCCGAGCACTGTTCCGAGCATGATGGAATAGGAGCGTGCCTCAACGGGCATCATCCGTCCCGAAAACAGCAAATGCACGGCGAGAGCAACTGCTGCAGCGATGGGCGTGGCGAGCAAGATGCGTAATGGCATTTCCGAACCTACCCTGCGAGCCTGCGGGTTCGTTGGAACGATTGCCGGCTGCGTCGTTGCTTCCATCCGGCTCATTTGCTTTCCGACGCAACGGTCTTCGCGCGACTCGGCTCAAACTTCGATGAATTTGAGCAGCAAGTGGCGACCTGGAAAGGGGAGCCGATCGTCGCCAACTCCATCGCGAGCCGTTCGTCTTGGTCGGGCGGGAGCTGTCCGCCGGCGAGCTTCGGCACCTCCAGCGTCTTCAGCCAAGCGTCATCGACCTTGTCGAGGTGCATGAATGCCTTCTGCGCGAGCGCTTCCACGTCAGTCGCAGGACTGAGCATTCCCGCCATTTTCATCTCCGTGGCCGCGGATTTCACAGCCGCTTCGCCGCCGGAAACGCTGGGCACGTAGTCGAGATTGCCGATGGCCTTGGTGTTCAATTCCGGATTCGACGCGAGATACCTTCTTTCCACCGACAAATGCGCCGCAGCTCGCGGATTCACGGAAACCCACTTCGCGCCTTTCAGCAACGCACGCGACGCCGCCGCAGCCGTCTCAGGCTGGCTGCTGTGAAACTTTCCATTTACGATGATCGCGCAGCAATACTCGTCCTTGTAAGGTGCGTCCTTCGCCTGGTCCGCGATGCTTTTCACCCGGCCTTCTGCAAGCAGCAGGCTACCGATGGGTTCCGAATCCGCGATGGCATCGATTTCGCCTTTCTCCAGCGCGAGGCCAAGTTCGCCGGCGGGAAAGACGCGCCATTCGACTTCCTTGCCTGCATCGATGCCATGCGCGCCGAGCACGCGGTTTGCGAAGATGAACGGCGGTGTGCCCATGCCCGGGCAGCCGATGCGTTTGCCGCGGAGATCCTTCACCGTGTTGATCGGGCCATTGGGTGCGGCCTGCACGCGGAGGCAGCCTTTGTGAATGCCCGCGCCGATTTTCACATCCAGCCCCTGCTCGATGGGCTTGAGAAAATACATGATGAGGTGGTGCGTGATGTCGAAGCCGCCGAGTGCGAGAACGTCTTTGTATTTCGACCACTCGCATTTCACGAGTTCAGGTTCGAGGCCTTCCTCCCTGAAAAAGCCGTTCTCGACTGCGCTGAAAATCGGCGCCTCGCACGTGATGCCGATGTAGCCGACGCGAATTCGGGTGAGCCCATCGGCCGTCTTCGTGGCGCGGGAAGATTTGTCACAGCCGGCAAGAAGGGCTGTGGCAGAAGCGGCTTTAATGAAGTGTCGTCGGGAAATCATAAATCGGGTGCAGTGGTTGTTCTAAAGTTCAGGCCTATTTGCCAATGGGAGAAACGCGTTCGCGTGTCGGAGGCATAGCCGAAGTCAGACGTGCGCTCGCATTGGATCACTTGTTCAAGTGGCGAGTGCCAGAGCGTTTCCATCCACGAGCGGCTCGCCGTAGGGGAGGTCGTCCGGCAGAGGCACGAACTCACGAATCCATGCCCAGAGCTGCGTGAAGTCCTTGTTCACGTCGCCCGACAGGCAATCGGTGATCATGCCCGCGGCGTCTGGGTATTTCATGATGACATCCTTGAATGAAAACGCCGGGTCGTAGAATGCATACACGAGCTTGCGCATGTTTTCGACGCCCTCGCGGATTGCGCGTCCGTAGGGTGCGAAATGCGCGGGCGAAAGATCGCCGCCAACGATGCCCGCGTGGATCGCGTCGGCTGCGAGTTCACCGCTCTTCAGTGCGAGCATCACGCCGCTGCTGAAAACGGGATCGAGGAATGCGAGTGCATCACCCAGCAGCAGCAGCCCTGGAGCCGCGCAATAACGCGAGTGCCGGCTGTATTCGCTCGTGACGAAATACTCGCCGGTCGATGCGCCCTCGGAGAGGTGATCCTTGATCCACACGTTCTCATTCACCTCGCGATCGAAGATCGCTTTCGGATCCTTCACGCCGCCTCTGGTGAGATATTTCCCCTCTGCGACGACGCCCACGCTCACCATGTCGTTCGCCTGCGGGATGTGCCAGAACCAGCCCTTGTCCGGAATCATCGCGACCGTCGTCTGGCCCTCGTCGATGCCGGGCTCGCGTTTCGAGCCGCGGTAGTAGGTCCACACCGCGATCTTGTTGAGATACGGATCCGGAATGCGCCAGCCGAGGCGGTTCGACGCAAACGCCTCCTTGCCTGTGCAGTCGAGGGTGATCGGTGCGCGCAGCTCGTAAGTGCGACCGGTCACGCGATCGGTTGCCTCGACACCGAGCACACGTCCGCCGTCCGTCAGCAGGCGGTTCACGGAAGTCTGCTCACGGACCTCCGCGCCCTTCTCCCGGGCATTTTCGGCGAGCATCTGGTCGAAATCCGAGCGCAGCACCTGCCACGTCTGCGCGACCGTGTTGCGGTCGTAGCGATTGAAAAAATAGAACGGCTGCGAGCGCTTCCCGTCCGGTTGCACAAAGAGCACGCTGTATTTTTTCACGAAACACGACTTGCGCATCTTTGGAATCATCCCGATGCGATCGAGCGGGCCGAACGTGAACGGGATCAGCGATTCGCCGATTTTGTAGCGGGGAAATTTCTCCCGCTCGAGCACGAGCACGCGGTGTCCATATTCGGCGAGGATTGCCGCTGCGCTGAGGCCGGCCGGACCGGCTCCGATGAGGATTGCGTCGTAGTCGTTCATGGTGATTTAGCGGGTGGGTTCGAGATTCGCTTCGTCCGTCTTGGGTTCGCCTTCTGGCTGGTTGTTTCCGGAGCCAACCAGACGGTCAAAAATCGGCGACGCCATGAGCGTAGTTACCACCGCCATGATGACCAGCGTGGCGAAAAGCCCCTCGGAAATGATGCCGCGCTGGAGGCCGATGTTGATGATGATGAGTTCCATCAGGCCGCGCGCATTCATCAGCACACCGATGCCCATCGCCTCGCGGTTGTTGATGCCCGTCATGCGCGCGGCGAACCAGCAGGCGACTCCCTTTCCAATGACTGCCGCGACGAGGATCGCACCGCACATCAGCCAGAGGAAGCCCGTGTTGAGCAGGCCGATCTTCGTGTTCAGCCCCGAGTAGGTGAAGAACAGCGGCAGCAGCAGCGCGACGGTGAGCGGCTGAATGCGCCCGATGAGATCTCGCGAAACGACACCGCGCGGCATGGCGGCACCCATCACAAACGCGCCGAACACCGCATGCAGCCCGATCATGTCCGTGAACCACGCGCCGAGCGCCATCAGCGCCAAGCCGATGACAAGACCGGCCTCCGTGAGCGTGCCGTCTTTCACGATGAGCGTCTTTGCGCGGTGCAGCAGCGGTTTCACGACGAGCAGGGTGATGGCGACGTAGGCCGCGCCGCCGCCGATGTTCATCCATGCGTGGCTCCAGTTGTTGTCGAAACTCGCGAGCACCACCGCAAGCAGGCACCATGCAGTCGCGTCGTCCATTGCTCCGGCGCCGAGCGCGACGGTTCCCATCGTCGTGCCGGCGAGCTTTTTGAAATGGATGATCCTCGCGAGCATCGGGAACGCCGTGATGCACATTGATGCGCCGAGAAACAGCATCGCCTCGGTGAGCGTCGTCTTCCTCGGGAAAAGCTCGGTGTGGTGGAACAGCACCCACGCCAGGCCGGCGCCGAGCGCGAAAGGCGCAATCATTCCTGCGGCCGAGACTGCCAGGCTGCTCTTCAGCCGCTTCGCCACGATGTCCACGCGGAATTCCATCCCGACCACAAACATGTAAAGCGCGAGCCCGAGCTGCGACGCAGGGAAGAGATAGCTCTGCGTGTCACGGACCGACTGCGACTTGTCCCACGGGAAAAGCCACGCCTGCGCTTCCGGAGCCAGCACGCCGAAAAGCGATGGCCCGAGCAGCACCCCCGCAATCATCTCCGCAACAACCTGCGGCTGACCAAATCTCGCGGCGACAGCCCCAACCAGCCGGCAGAACAAAAGAATGACTGCGAGCTGCAGGAAAAAGCGGACTGCGAGGTCAATGTTGGTCATGCGGCTTCCGCAAATGTAGCGGCTGCCGCGCTTGTAACGGAAATAGAGCTTTGCTATCTCAGTTATGCCCGTTCGCGATAGAAACCGCACCCGATGGAACTCCGCCACCTCCGCTATTTCCAGGCTGTCGCCGAGGAGCTGAGCTTTTCCAAGGCCGCCCAGCGGCTCCGCATCGCACAGCCCGCGCTCAGCCGAGCCGTGAAGGAGCTGGAGGAAAAAATGGGCGTCGTGCTCCTGCATCGCAATCGCCGCACCGTGTCTCTCACCGAGGCAGGCGCCGTGCTGCTGCATGAGATTGGCGTTCTCTTTCAGCGCGTGGACGAAGCCGTCCGACGCGTGCAGCGCACCGCGAGCGGCGAAGAGGGGGAGTTGCGCGTCGGCTACATCGGCCCGCCGACGCAGGCATTCCTCGGCAGATTGCTCGCGGAGTTTCGCAAGCGCTACCCGCGCGTCTCGGTGGTTCTCGAGGAGCGCACGCCGGAGCGCGTTTGGGAAATGGTCGCGCGCGGCCGCCTCGAAATCGGCCTCACGCGTCCAGTGCTCGCTCAGCACGCACACGGCCTTCATACGATCGTGCTGCGCCGGGAGCCGTTCCATTGTGTGCTGCCCGCCGCGCATCCGCTCGCAAAAAAGAAGACCGTCCCGTGGCGCTCGCTCGCAGGTGAGCCGCTGGTGATTCTCGCGCGCCGCGAGGGCGTCGGCCTGCACGATGCAATTCTCACCGCATGCCAGCGCGCGAAATTCACGCCGCGCCTCGTCCACACGCCGAGCGTCATCCACACAGTGCTCAGCTACGTGGAAGCCGGCGCCGGCATCGGCATCATTCCCGACAGCGTCGCCGCAGCCGGGGCAGGGGGGCCGCTCATCTTCCGCCCTCTCGTGCCGATGCAGTCCGTGGATCTCGTCATGGTCTGGGCGCGGTCCAACCCATCGCCAGCCGCTGCCGCGTTCCGGGAACTCGTTGCGGAGTGGCTGCGGACGAGGAAGCTCTGGCGCAAATGACCACGCCAGCTCCACAGCCGGACTCCCATGTGGACTGCCATGTGCATCTCGTCGGCAATGGAAAATCCGGCACCGGCTGCTGGCTGCGCCTCGGTGCGACATGGTGGCAGAAGCCGCTCGCGAAGCACATGCTCCGGCACATCGGCCTCGGTGCCTCGTCGCTGCATGCGGCGGATTTTGATGAGCGCTACGTGTCGCATCTGTTGCAACTTGTGCGCGACGCGTCGGTCAGCGCGGTTGCCCTGCTCGCGCAGGACGAGGTCTTTCACCCCGACGGGACGAGGATGGAAGCCACCGGTTCCTTTCACGTGCCGAACGACTACGTGCTGCGCCTCGCGCGAGAGCACCCGGAGTTTCTCCCCGTCGTCAGCATCCACCCTGCGCGGCACGACGCGCTTGATGAACTCGACCGCTGCATCGCTGCCGGCGCCGTGATGCTGAAGCTGCTGCCAAACTGCCACAACGTGGACTGCAATGACGCCCGCTACCGCAAATTTTTGGAGCGCATGGCCGCCGCGCGCCTGCCGCTGCTCGCGCACACCGGCGGCGAGCACACGGTGCAGGTCGTGAACGCCGCCTACTCCGATCCTCGTGTGCTCACGCAGCCGCTCGAATGTGGCGTGACCGTCATCGCCGCGCATGCCGCGACGAAGAGCGGCATCACCGACCCGCAATACTTCCATGTTTTCACCGCCATGCTGGAGAAATGGCCGAACCTCCACGGCGACACGAGCGCGTGGAACGTCGTGCAGCGCGGAAAATTCGCGAAGCGCTGCGTCGGCAAGGATGCGGGCCTGCTCGGCGAGCGGTTGCTGCACGGCAGCGATTTTCCGGTGCCTGTCTCAGGCCTGTGGGCGTGGCTTGGCGGCAGGATTTCATTCGCCGACTGGCGCCGCTGCGCGCGCATCCGCAACGTGATCGAGCGCGACTACCAGTTGAAGCTCGCGATGGGGTTCGGCCCGGAGCACTTCACGCGCATCCACTCGCTGCTGCCGCGGTAGCGCTACTTCGGCGGCAGGTTTCCGAGGAGAAAGGCGAGCAGATCGTTCAGCTCAGCGGGCGGGATGAGTTCGCCGAAAGTCGGCGGCATCAGCGAGGTCTCAGTCTCCTTGCGCTCTGCGATGTCGGCCTTTGCGACGCGAGTCTCCTGCGCGGCGGCGTCGGCGAGGATGAGCTGCGCGCCCTCCTCACGGCGCGGAAGTCCGGCGACGACGGTGCCGTTCTTCAAAGTGATCACGTTCATGCGGAATGCGCGGTCCACGTTGCGATTGGGATCGAGGATGTCTTCGAACAAACGGTCGGGGCCGCGTCCGCCGATGCCGTCGAGCTGCGGGCCGAGCGCGCCGCCCTTGCTCTCGATTGCGTGGCACACGGCGCAGTTGCGGGCGAAGACATCTGCTCCCCGCGATGCGCTCGCCTTGGCAGGATCGAATGCCTTGCTGCGTGCGGCGATGAGCTTCTCCGTCTCGATGTTTGCCGGTGGCAAGGCGTGCAGCAGTGAATCGAGGCGCGTGAGTTCTCCGTCCTTCGCGACGGCGCGCATGCGATCCACGACGGACTTGTCGCGCAGGACCGCGGGCGAGGCTTTGCCGTTCTCGATGGCTGCGATAAGCACGCCGGTTCCGCAGCGGTTTGCGGAAAGTGCGATGGAGAAGGCGCGCTGCAGTCTGAGCGGAGCGTTCGGCATCGCGTCGGCGATGCGCTGGCAGATGGACGGGCTCGTGATTTCGCCGAGATACGTCGCGAACTTCTCGCGCACAGCGTCGGGCTCGCGGGCGTTCGCGATGGCTGCAGCGAAAGGCGCAACCCAATTCCGGTCCGCCGCGCCGTCCTTCTGGAATGCGATGAGCGCGCGGGCGGCGGCGGCGCGTGTGCCTGCATCGTTGGAGACCGTGAACGCCGCTTTGGTGAGCATTGGCTCGAATCCGGTGAGCTTCAGTGCGCGAATGATGTCGGCGGCGGTTTGCAGACGACGCGGGGCGTTGGCGGGTTCGGCGAGCTTCAGCTCAGGCAGCTCGGGCTCGAAGCGCGCGACGGCGAGCCATGCGTAGGCGCGCTCAGTGTTGCCGTCAGTGATCTCAATCACGCCGCGCTTGCCGGCGCAGTCCGCGAGGTCCCACGTGATCTTCTGCGCGGTGTCGTTGCGTGGCGGCGCGGCCTCGCGGAGCACGGCGTTGCTCTGTGTGTCACGCAGACGGACGAAGTTTGTCTTCGAGGCCGGCTTGCCGGGGAAACCATCGTGGCCGCAGAGGAAAAAACTGAGCGATGCGGGCAGCGTGAATGCAGGCGAACGCAGCGCGCCGGTGAGCTTCTCGCCGCGCGGGAGGCTCGACATGAAGGCGACGTTTTTTCCATCGGCGCACTTGCGCTGCTCGAAGGCCCACGGATTTGCCGAAGGTGGTGTGCCGTCCACGGGTGAATTGCTCCACACGGCTGCGGGCTCGTTCGACGAGAGCAGCGCGGTGACGACCTGCGGGCCCCACTGGCGCAGGGTGGCGCCGGGTTTCATGCCGCGCTGCTCGTGCGCGGAGAGCAGGGCGTCGAGGCCGGCGGCAAGTTCGTCGGGGCTTTTGCCGAGCTTGCGCTGCGCGAGCGCGACGAGGGATTCGAGCTTATCCGCGGAAACGTTGCGCGCGAGCGACGGAAGGTGCGCTGTGAAGAGCGCGCTGGGGGTGTCGTCGTGGCTCTCGAAAAACTTTACGCGGAAATCCGCGGCGGCGTCACCGCTCGCGGCGAGCAGCATCTCCAGCACGAGCGCGCGTTCGTCGGCGGTCTGCTTGTCGAGGGAAAGGCCCGCGAGCACCGCGGGTTCGCGGAGCTGGTTTCGCAGTGCGATGCGCGCGGTGTGAATGAGGTGATCGTCGTCGGGCGGGGCGGTGCGCAACAATCCGAGGAGAGGTGCAATATTTTCGGCAGCCGGATATACTGATAAAACCTCGGCAGCGACTCTGCGAACGATGGCATCCGAGTCGGTCAGTGCTTCGCGTGTCACCGTCGCAAGGATGGCGCGGATGCGGGCGAATTCTGCGTTCCTTGCCTTGTCATGAGCTTCGTCCACGATCTCCCCCAAGCTGGAATCTGACATCAACCATTCCCGAACAACCCGGAGCAGGTGGGTGCGAACAAGGGCGTCACGATTTTTGATGCCCGAATTGGATGCCACCCATTCTGGCGAGAGCGAACCGATCCGAAAAAAGGCCATGAAGATTCCAGCCTCCTGATGAGCATTCGACGGTTTGTGTGCGGCTACTGGCAATGCGGGCATCGCTTTGCTGCCGAATCGATCAGCAATGTCGTTCAGGGCTAGCGAGCGTCGTGTCGGATTCGTGGAGCCGAGTTCCTTGATCAGTCCCTCCAAATCCTGCGGAAGCGTCGGATTCAACAACTTCCCCTCGCCTTTTTCTCCGCGCCAGACAATCCGCCACAGCCGCCCGCGCTCGCGGTCGCGGCCGGGGTGGGTGAGGGGGACTTCGTAGTGGCCGATGATGCGGTTGTAGAAATCCGCGACGTAGAGCGCGCCGTCGGGGCCCCAGCTCAGGTCCACCGGGCGGAACCACGGGTCGTCGGTGCTGACGAAATCGGGCATCTCCTTTCCCTTCGATGACGAGCCGTGCCACGTGATCGCATCGTGGTTGATGCGGCTCGTCTGCACGTTGCCGACGAACATGTGGTCCTGCCACTCGGCGGGCCATGCGGGGTCGCAGACATACATCGGCGCGCAGATGGCGGTGCTGCCGTGCGAGTGCGTGATGGTCGTGGGCGCAAAGCCGAGGCCGTCGTGCGGCTTGCCGAAGCTCGGGTAAAACGCGCCGCGCAGGAGCTGATAGATCGGCGAGCTGTGGCAGTCGGCGCTGAAGAGGTTGCCGCGGTTGTCCCAGCAGAGGCCGAAGGGATTCACCTGGCCGAACGTCCAGCCCTCCACCCGCGAGCCGTCGAGGCGAATGCGATACGTGTTGCCGCTCTGGATGTGCAGCTCGCTGCCGTCGCGGCCGCGGATGGTGCTCTCGTTGTTGAAACCGTGCGTGCCGTAGAGCCAGCCGTCCGCGCCGCGGCGGAACGAGGAGAGATTTCCGTGCGTGTCGCGTTCCCAGCCGAGCGGGCCGTAGAGCACGGTGCGCTTGTCCGCCCTCCCGTCGCCGTCGGTGTCCTCCATGAGCCAGATGTTCGGGATGCTCCAGACGACGCATTTCCACGTGAGCTTGCCGTCGGTGTCTTTCGAGCGGAACGGATACAGGCCGGTCGGGATGTTCAGCCCGTCGGCGAAAATCTCCACCTTCCGCGCGCGGCCGTTCGCATCGAAGTCGGAGAAAATCCTCACGGTGTCACGGCACAGCGATCCGTCCTTTACGGGAAAGGGATATTCGCGCGACTCGGTGATCCACAGCCGGCCGAGCGCGTCCCACTGCATGTTCATCGGCTTGCGGAGGTCGGGCTCGCTGGCGACGAGCTGGATTTCAAATCCCGGCGGCAGGTGAAACGCGGCGCGCTCCTGCCCGGGCGTCAGCGGCTCCGTGGGGCGGACGAGTTCCTGGAAGGGATCCCTTTTCTCCGTGGCGATGCAGCGGAGGGCAA
Source organism: Chthoniobacteraceae bacterium (assembly GCA_044221185.1). Taxonomy (GTDB): domain Bacteria; phylum Verrucomicrobiota; class Verrucomicrobiia; order Chthoniobacterales; family Chthoniobacteraceae; genus SXWH01. The sequence continues at coordinate 607,811 of JBGAPP010000001.1, forward strand.
AGACAGCGAGCAGCGGGAGGAGGCGGGGCTTCATGGCGGCGTGGTCGCGGCAGTCAAGCACGCTCCCCGCGCAAACTCAGCAGAAACCATCGCCGCCGCGCGTCTCGCGGCGAGAGTGCGGGCGGGTTCGGACATGAAAAAACAACTGTAATGTCCAAAGCCGGTGAGCGGGCGGTGTCAGCCAATGCAGCAATCATCGCCAGTCCCCATGAAAAACCTCCTTCTCGCCATCGCCATTCTCACTTCCTTCCTCGCCGGCTCGACTCGCGTCGAAGCTGCCCGGCGCAAGGTCATCAGAACTGAATCCATCATTACGGCCGTTTCGCCAGCTTCCATCACCGTGAAGCTCGGCAGCCATCACCGCACTTTCCGCATTACTGGAAACACGGAGATTCATCTTGATGGAACAAAGGTCGGCGCCGGCAAGCTGCGCAGGGGAATGCACGCGGAGGTCACCGTCAGCCAGCTCGACCCTGTGGCTGCGCGTGCGGTCGAAGCTTCCCGCCGCTAGGAAAGCGTCATTGTCGAAGTTGCGCTCCTTCCCGCGAACCGCCGGCTTGTCTTCGGTGGGGCGGGCGGGTAGCAACGCGCGGTGCCGCTGTTCCTCTTCGAGCCCGACCTCCGCGTTTCGCTGCGGGTGTTTTGCGCCCTCGCGCTGATGGCGCTCGTTTTCCTCGTGCCCTGAATCCCGCGGTGGGAAAAAACCAAAGCTGCCGCTGGACTAATGCGGGAGGCTGTTGCAGTTTCCCGCGCTGCACCGACCCCGGCCGTGAAAACCGCCGGGGTTTTGCATCGCTCCGCATCCTGATGAATCTTCCCCGTATCGCTTCCCTCGCCGCCGTGCTCGCCGCTCCCGTGTGCATGGCGCAGCTCCCGCCTTCCGCCCTCCAGCCGGGCCGCCCGGTGTCGCCCGCACCGGTGAACCCGCTCGCGCCGCTCGCTCCCCAGCGCGGCGCGGCTCCCGTGGCGCAGCCCGTGCCGGACGTGCCGTCGGGGATTGAATCGTCGGGCGCGCCGAACACGCTTACGCCGGACGAGGTGGCGCAGGGGTGGAAGCTGCTCTTCGACGGCAGGCGGCTGCTCGGCATGCGCGGCCTGCAGAGGACGGATCCGCTTTCCGCCGGATGGAAAGTCGCGGACGGCGCGCTGTGGCTGCCGAAGGACGTGAAGGACATGGAGCGCATGACAGGCGGCGACCTGATCACGATGGATTTTTTCTGGGACTTCGACTTCCGCTTCGACTTCAAGATGACGGCGTCGGCCAACACGGGCGTGCGCTACATGCTGGCGGAGGCGATGGGGCAGGTGCCGATGGGCCTCGAATACCAGCTCATTGACGACGTGCACAACAGCATCGGCCTCAAGGGCGGGAAACTGCGCCGGACAGGTGCGCTGGACGGCGTCTTCCCCGTGGGCGACAACGCGCGGCTGCGCTCGGCCGACCCGCTGAACAAGACTGGCGACCAGTGGAACTCGGGGCGCATCGTCGTGCAGGGCAACCATGTGGAGCACTGGCTGAACGGCGACAAGGTGCTGGAGTTTGACCTCGGCCCGCAGATTCGGAAGAACGCGCTGGCCTACCGGATGAAGGAGAAGCCGAAGGATCTCATGCACGAGACGCTGCCGGCGACCTACGGAATGAAGAGCAAGACGCGCATCTCGATTCTGGACCAGGGATACGAGGTGTCGTTCCGCAATCTGAAGGTGCTGCCGATGGCGCCGACCGCGGTGCTCATTCCCTCCGCGGGTGGCGGTGCAGGCGGCGTGCGCCCGCAGGGGACGGGCACGGTGCCGAACCCGCTGCTGCTGCCGCGCGGGACGCGCTAGCCGCGGTGCGCGCGGTGCGGGGAGCGGCTACTTCCCGATCGAGATGAGCTGGGAGTAGGTGCGGACGTAGAGACGGCCGCCGCTCACGGCGGGGGTGGCGTAGCTGTTCTTCTCGCCGAGCGGGAATCGCTGGATGAGGCGGAACTTGTCGTCCGCCGCGATGGAGACGAGGTCGCCGCTGCGGGTGACGTTGTAGAGGCGGCCGCCTTTTCCGCCGACGCAGATGGGGCTGGAGTAGTAGGGGCCTTCGACGCGCTCGCTCCAGAGCTGCTCGCCGTCCTTGGAGCGCACGCAGGTCACGGTGCCGTTCTCTTTCCAGAGGAAAAGAAGATCGCCCACCGCGATGGGCGTGCAGACGTAGCCACCGATGCGGACGATGTCGTAGGCCTTCGCGGGTTTCTTCTCCGCGGCGCCCTTGATGACTTGGATTTCGCTCGCGGCCTGGCCCTGGCCGCACTGGGCGACGATCATGCCCTCGCCAGTGATCACAGGCGATGCGACGGTGCGCAGCTTGAAAATGTCGGGCATGCTCCAGAGCGTTTTGCCCGTCGCGGGGTCGAGGCCGAGGAGGCCGTTGTCGGTGCTGAGGCTCACGAGCTGGCCGTTGATGAGGCACGGTGTGGCGATGGAGTGTTGCGCTTTGGCCTCGCTGACTTTGAGAGGGTTTTTCCAGAGCTGCTTGCCGGTCTTCGCGTCCCACGCGCCGATGAACGATCCCGGTTCGTCCTGGCTGCTTTGCAGAATCACTTCTCCCTTGTCCACGATGGGCGACGCGCCCTGCCCGTGCTGCGCGCGGAAGGGGCCGAGTTCCGCCGACCAGAGCTGCTTGCCGTCGGCCTGCGCGAGGGCGACGAGCTGGCTCTTGTCCGGCCCCGCAATCCAGACGAAGACGCGTTCGGCGTCCACGGCGCACGAGGGGCTCGCGAAGCTATTGTCCGCGTGCTTGCGGTAGATGCCGGTGGCGTATTCGCGCTGCCACTGGATCTTCCCGTCCTTTGCGCCCACGCAGGCGACGACGCGCTTTGCCTCCGCGTCCGCCGAGCCCGTGGGCGTGGCGGTGACGAAGACGCGGTCGCCCCAGATGACCGGCGAGGAGTGGCCGGTGCCCGGAAGGGTGCAGCGCCAGTTGATGTCCTTCTCGGTGAGCTGCTCGGGGAGCTTGGCGTTCGCGAGGCCGGAGCCGTTTGGCCCGCGGAAGCGCGTCCATTCCTGCGCGCCGGCGGCGAGGGTGAGCGCGGCGAGGGCGGCGATGATGTGGCGGGGAAGGGGAGTGCGCGTGTGCATGGAGCGCGGGTAGGCGCGGGCGTGCGGCGAGTCAAGCCGCCGCGTGTCTTGCTGCGGCTGCTTGACTGGAGGCGCGCGATTACTAGCGTGCGCCATGCTTCCGCAGCGCGATTCGATCCTGGCGCTCCTCGCCGACGAGGATTCCGACACCGCCGCGCTGGTGCAGGGCCAGCTCGTGGCGCGCGGCGAGGAGGTGCTCGAAGACCTGTGCGCGCTCCTGCCTTCGGCGGCGGGCCGCGCGGAGCGGCGGCTGAAGGAGATGATCGTGCAAATCGCCGGCGCGGTGGCGGAGAGGAAATTCGGCGCGCTGTGCTCGGCCTTCGGGGACGACGGGAACATCGAGGAGGCCGCGTGGGCGCTCGCCGCGGTCGTCGCGCCGGGCGAGGATTTTTCCGCGCAGCGCCGCCAGCTCGAAGAATGGGGCGCGAAGGTCGCGAAGAAGCTCGCCGGGAGGGACACCGTGATCCAGCAGTGCAGCGCGCTGTCCTCGCTGCTCGGCAGCGAGCTGGGCTTTCGCGGAAACGAGGAGGACTACTACGCGGAGGAAAACTCCCTTTTGCCACGCGTGATCGAAAACCGCCGCGGCAATCCGATCACGCTATGCCTCATCTACATCGCCGTCGGGCGCCGCGCGGGCCTGCCGGTGCAGGGTGTCGGCCTGCCGGGGCACTTCGTGGCGCGCATCGGCGGCGTGTTCCTTGATCCATTCCACGGCGGGCGGCGTCTCCAGCTTGAGGACTGCCAGAAGCTCCTCGAAAGCCAGAACTTGGAACTGCAGCCGCATCACCTCCTGCCGTGCAAGCCGCGCGTGATGCTCGCACGCATCCTCAACAATTTGCTGCACGCCGCCGAGGCGGAGGATTTGGAACTCGCGGAAAAGCTGCACGGCTGGCTGCAGGCGTTGCAGCGCGCGGCGGTGTAGCGGTTCATGAGGGTCGAGGTCATCAACACCGGCACCGAGCTGATGCTCGGCGGGACTGTGAACACGCACCTTGCGTTCCTCGCGCGCGAGCTGTTCCCGCTCGGCCTCCGCATCCAGCGGCAGGTGACGGTGCCCGACGGGGAGCCGATTCGCGAGGCGCTGATGGAGAGCTTTCCGCGCACCGACGTGGTGCTCGTCACGGGCGGTCTCGGCCCGACGACGGACGACATCACGCGCGACATTGCCTGCGAGCTGCTCGGGCTGAAGATGGAGCACGATGCGGAGGTGTGGCGCGCGATCGAGGAGCGTTTCGCGAGGCGCGGGCTGAAGACGAATGACCGCGTGAAGCTCCAGGCGCTGCGGCCACCCGAGGCGGCCGTGCTGTGGAACCCGCACGGCACGGCACCGGGGCTGCATTTCCCTGCGATGCCGGGGAAGGGGACGCCGCACATTTTCCTGCTGCCCGGCCCGCCGCGCGAGCTGATGCCGATGGTGCGGGAGAAGCTCGTGCCGATCCTCGCGTCGCTGCTCCCTGCGGGGACGCGCAGTGAAATGCGCACCTTCCGCGTCGTTGGCATCGGCGAATCGGTCGTCGAGGAGAAGGTTGGCGAGCCGCTGCTCGCGATGGGACTCGAGCTTGGTTACTGCGCGCGCCCGGGCGAGGTGGATTTGCGGCTCATCGGTGCGCCGGACGCGCTCGATCGCGGGACGGCGCTGGTGAACGAGCGGCTGGGGAAGTGGATCTTCACGAGCGACGAGCGCGAGCTGCACGAGGTGGTCGTCGGGAGAATGTCCGCCCTCGGCAAAAAGCTCGCCGTCGCCGAGAGCTGCACCGGCGGCTTTGTCGCGCACCGCATCACCAATGTGCCGGGCGCCTCGAAGATTTTCCTCGCGGGCTATGTGACTTACGCAAACGAGGCGAAGACCGCGGCGCTCGGCGTGGATGCTGCGCTCATCGCGCAGAACGGCGCGGTGAGCGAGCCCGTCGCGCGCGCGATGGCGGAGGGTGCGCTGGAAAAATCCGGCGCCGATTTTGCGCTCGCCACCACCGGCATCGCCGGCCCGGACGGCGGCACTGCGGAGAAGCCCGTGGGCACCGTGTTTGTCGCGCTTGCGATGCGCGGCGGCGCGAGCGTCGTGCAGAGGCACAAATTTCCGACTGACCGCGAGACCTTCAAACACCTTGTCGCGCAGACCGCGCTGGACCTTCTGCTCCGCCAGCTCGACGGGCGCGACACTGCGCTAGCGGAGAAACTTTCGCCCGGCGACGGCGACGCGGGCTGCGGTGGCGCCGGCTAGACTGCGCGTCAGCTCGCCGCGTTGGCGGCCTCAAGACGCTCCGCGAGATCAGCCTGCGCGAGCGCTTCGATCATCTCGGTGATGTCGCCGTCGAGGAAGCGGTCGAGGCTGTAGAGCGTGAGCTTGATGCGGTGGTCGGTCACGCGGTTCTCGGCAAAGTTGTAGGTGCGGATCTTCTCCGACCGGTCGCCGGTGCCGACCTGGCTCTTGCGCTGCGCGGCGTATTTCTCCGCCTCGTCGCGCTGCTTTTTCTCCAGCAGGCGCGAGCGCAGAATGGTGAGCGCCTTCTCCTTGTTCTTCTGCTGCGAGCGCCCGTCCTGGCAGCGGACGATGGTGCCCGTGGGAATGTGCAGCACCTGCACGGCGGAGTCGGTCGTGTTCACGCCCTGCCCGCCGGGGCCGCCGGCTCGGCAGACTTCGATCCGGATTTCGTCGGGCTTGAGTTCAAGGTCCACTTCCTCCGCCTCGGGTAGCACGGCGACCGTCGCGGTGCTCGTGTGGATGCGCCCCTGCGCCTCGGTCGCCGGCACACGCTGCACGCGGTGAACGCCACTCTCGAAGCGCAGCTTCCGGAAGACACCCTCGCCGCTCACTTTGAAAATGATCTCCTTGTAGCCGCCGAGGTCGCTCGGTGAGGATTCGAGCGGCTCGAGCTTCAGCCCGACGGTCTCCGCGTAGCGCGAATACATGCGGTGCAGATCCGAGGCGAAAAGCGCGGCCTCGTCGCCGCCGGCGCCGGCGCGGATTTCCATGATCGCATCGCGATCCTCGTTCGGGTCGGGTGGAAGCAGCGCGAACTGCACGTCGCGCTCGAGCTTTTCGGCGCGCCTCTCCACGTCGGGCAGCTCTGCGCGCGCCATTTCGGCGAGCTCGTCGTCGCCTTTCGCCAGCTCGCGGCTCTCGCTCAGCTCGCGCCCGGCTTTTTGAAACTCTTCCCACGTCGCAAGCGTCTGCTTGAGCCGGTTGTGCTCGCGGAGGAGTTCCTGCGCACGCTTGGGGCTGTCGTAGAGATCCGGCGCGCCGACGGCAGCCTCCACCTCGTTGAAGCGCTCGCGCTTGCGGGCAATCAGCGGTGCAAAATCCATGGTCGGCGGGTCGGAGAGCGGCTCTTGAAAAGCGAAACGGTGGAGCCGCGCGTGGCGTCTCCACCGTTGCTGAAAGTCGGTGCTGTGGCGCTAGGCCTTGGCGACCTTGGCGCGGCGGAGCTGCGTGCCGCCGAAGCGCTTGGTGAATTTTTCGATGCGTCCTGCCGTGTCCACGAACTTCTGCTCACCGGTGAAGAACGGGTGGCAGGAAGCGCAGATGCCGATCTGGAGGCTCTTGCGGGTCGAGCGGGTGTGGATGACCGCGCCGCACGCGCAGGCAATCGTGGTCTCGTTGTAGTCGGGATGGATGTCAGCTTTCATGGCTTTTGGCGGAAAAGGGCGTGCAAAGTAATGGCGGTTCCGCTTTGTGCAAACAAAAAGTCCTCAACCACGATGCCCGCCCGCGAAAACGACAACGCCATCCTCGCCGCCTGGCGTGGTGTGCTCGCGAGGCGCGCGGACGAGCCGGCGATTTTCGGCGCTGACGGCAGCGTGCTGCGGACGTTCGCGGACATCGAGGCGGAATCCCGCGAGAATGACGTCGCCGTGCATCGCCTGCAGCCGGCTGCCGCCGTCGGGCTGCAGTTTGGCAATGACGCGCGGTTTCCGGCGCTGCTCCTCGCCCTGTGGCGGCGCGGGCTGGTGCCGATGCCGCTGGACCGCTTGCTGGGAAGGGAAGCGGTCGCGACTGCCTTGGCGGTCTGCGGTGCGGGGGCGTTCATCCGGCCGGACTATGGTTACGGGATCGCAGTCGAGCGCCGGAGCGGAGGTCGCGAGGCCGATGCGGATTTTCTGAAGCTCACCTCCGGCACGAGCGAGGCGCCGCGGGCGATTCGGTTTCGCGCGGGCCAGTTGCTGGCGGATTGCGGGGCGGTGTGCGACACGATGGGCTTCGGCGAGGAGGATTTGAATTTCGGCGTCATCCCGTGGTCGCACAGCTATGGCTTCAGCAACCTGCTCACGCCGCTGCTTTGCCGCGGAGTGCCGGTCGTCGCGACCGATGAGCGCATCCCGCGCGCGCTGCTCGAAGGGCTCGCTCGCACGGGCGCGACGGTTTTCCCGGGTCTGCCAGTGCTTTTCAAAAAGCTCGCCGAACTTGACTGCGGGCCGCTGCGAAAACTGCGCCTGTGCATCAGCGCCGGAGCGCCGCTTTCCGCTGCGACAGCGGCTGCGTTCCGCGCGAGGTTCGGCGTGAAAATCCACAGCTTCTACGGCAGCAGCGAGTGCGGCGGGATCGCCTACGATGCGGGTGACGACGTGGTGCCCGAAAGCTGCGTGGGCGAGCCTGTGCTTGGCGTGCGGATCGCGCATGATGCGGAGAGCGGTCGCGTGGCGGTCCACGGCCCGGCAGTCGGCGAAAGCTATTTTCCCGAACCGGATGCCGCAGTGCTCGGCGGTGGTCGGTTTGTCCCCGGCGATCTCGTCGAGCGCTGCGCACACGGCTATGTGCTCGCGGGGCGCGTGAGCGATTTCATCAACATCGCCGGGAGGAAGCTGAATCCCGCGGAACTCGAGGCGCGGCTGCGCGAGGTTGCGGGCGTCCGTGAGGCGGTGGTGTTTGGCGTGCCCAGCGCGCTGCGGGGCGAGGAGCCGGTGGCCTGCGTGGTCGGTGATGCGAGCGCGGAGGCGCTCCGGGAGTTTTGCGGGGTGAAATTTGCGGCGTGGCAGGTGCCGCGCGATTTCTGGATCGTGCGCGCGCTTCCATTCAATGAGCGCGGCAAGCTGAGCCGTCGAGCGCTTGCGGAGGCGTATCGGAGCCGCGTGTAGCTGGTGACAGTGGGATCTGGACGGCGCGCGCGGGAGGATTGGCGGACGGCGATGTGGCGGACTTCGGTCCCGAGGAAGGGGCCGACTGTCCGAGGAACACTGTCAACTTTTTGGAAGCTGTGTTCCTCGCAGGCTGCGGCGGCAGGAGCAGATGAACAAAATTTTTCAAATAATACGTGTGAGTAACAATTGACTTCGCGCCCGCCGATCCATACCAACCCGTCCCAAGCTCAAACCCCGCGTCCTCGTCTCCCATGAAAATCCGCCTCGCTCCTTCCATCGCACTCGCAGTCGCCACTTCGCTCTGCATCTCCCATGCGGCGAAGAAACCGCTCAAAGGCCAGCCCGCCGCCGAGGCTGCTCCGGCAAAATCCGGCGGTGTCACCGGCTGGCTCGCATGGCGCGGACCGGCGCAGAACGGGACTTCGGCGGAAACGGGTCTGCCGGACAAGGTGGATGCGAAGAAGCCGCTGTGGGTCGCGGATTTTCCCGGCCAAAGCACCCCGGTAATCTCGAATGGGCGGCTCTACATCAATGGCTACACGGGCGACGGGCCGGACTTGCGTGAGGGCACGACTTGCTTCGACGCGGAGACGGGCAAGGTGATCTGGCAGCATTTCCAAAACGACTTTCTGAGCGACACGATCTACCTGCGCTACTCGACCTCGGCGCCGACGGTGGATCCCGAGACGGGCAACATCTACGTGCAGGCGACGCAGGGCGTGCTGACGTGCTTCACGCCGGACGGCAAGATCGTGTGGCAGCACTCGATGATGGAGGAGTTCGGTCGGCTGACTTTTCCAAACTCGCGCACGCAGACGCCCGCAATCGATCGCGAGCTGGTCATCACCCGCGGCGTCACGAGCGGCTGGGGCGCGGCGGGCCCGGCGGGCGACCGCATGTTTGCGTTCGACAAAAAGACGGGTGAACTCGTGTGGATGGCATCACCCGCGGATCGGCCGCAGGACAACACGTTCTCGCAGCCGACGTTCTCGTTTTTCGACGGCAAGCGCGTGCTCTACACGGCGTGTGGCGACTCCTCCGTCGCATGCGTCAATGCGCGCACGGGCGACCCGCTGTTCCGCTTTCCCGCGGCGAAGGCGGGCGCGAAGGGCGGCATCAATGCCTCGCCGATCATCTACAAGGACACGCTCATCCTCGCGCACGAGTCGGAGAACGTGGACACGACGGAAGTCGGCCGCACCGCCGCGTATCGCATCCCGCAGGCGAGCGAAGCAGGCGCGGGCGTAGTGCCTCCCGGCGTCACGCTGCCGCCGGGCATGAAGCTTTTCTCGCCGAAGGAGCTGGAGAAATGGCGCAACCCGCTCGGCAATCTCGCGTCGTCGCCGTGCCTCGTGGGCGACACGCTGTATGAAGTGACGGGCGTCGGCGAACTCGCCGCGGTGAACGCCGCGACGGGCGAGGTGAAGTGGAAGAAAAAGCTCGGCCCCGAGCAGCGCCAGTCGTCGCCGTTTTACGCGGACGGAAAACTCTACGTGGCATTTTACATCGCCGGCACTGACGCGAACGCGGCGGGCGGCGACAACGAGGTCGGCAACGGCGAACTCTATATTTTCAAGCCCGGCGAAAAGGACGCCGAGGTGCTGAGCCGCACGAAGCTCGAGGGCCGCTGCTTCGGCTCACCCATCGCCTACAACGGCAAGCTCTACGTGCAGACGGACAAGAAGCTCTACGCCTTTGGCAAGAAGGGCAACAACGCGGGCGCGAAGGAGGTCCAGTGGAAGCAGGACGAGCGCTGGGTTCGCACCACGACCGCTTCCGCCGCGCCGGCGAAGCTGCAAATCATCCCGAACGAATCGCTGCTGCATCCCGGTGAGAGCGCGAAGCTCCGCGTGCGCGCGCTCGACGCGGACGGCTTCACTCTGAACGAGAACGTGGACCTCAAGTCGGTGAAATTTGAGACCTACATCCCGCCGACCGCACTCGTGAAGGCGACGATGAAGGGTGCCGTCACCGACGGGGCGCTCACCGCGGAAAAAGCGACCGTGCCGAGCGCCGGCGCGTTCATGGCTTCGATGAAAGCGGGCGACAAGGAGATCAACGGCACCTTCCGCGGCCGCGTGCAGCTCGACCTGCCGATTAAGCTCACTTTCGACGGCACCGAGCTGAAGGAGAAGACCGGCCCCGGCCTCGGCAATGAGCCGAAACCGCTCGTTTCGCCCGGCCCCGGCCTGCCCGCGCCGCAGCCTGGCCCGACGAATTGGAACGTCATCGAGCCCATCACCGAGTTTGCATATCCGCCGCTGCCGTGGACCGGAGCGCGCTTCCGCTTCGAGGTGCGCAAGGCACCCGGCGACGGCAACAACCTCGCGCTTTGCAAGACGATCGATCACAAGCTCTTCCAGCGCGGCCAGGTCTTCATCGGCCACCCGGACATGAAGAACTACACGATCGAGGCCGACGTGATGAGCGAGGGCAACAAGCGCAAGATGTCCGACATCGGCCTCATCAACCAGCGCTACCTCACCATCATCCGCGGCAACGCGCGCGAAATCGAAATCAGCTCGAACCTCGAGCGTATCAAGCACACCGTTCCGTTCACGCTCACGCCGAACGAGTGGTATCACCTCAAGGTGAAGGTGGACGTGGCGAAGGACGGCAGCGGAGTCGTGCGCGCGAAGGCATGGAAGAAAGCCGACGCCGAACCCGAGGCGTGGACGATCGAGTTCAACCACAAGCACGCGCACGAGAACGGCTCGCCCGGATTCTTCTCGCTCTCTCCGCAGGAGCAGCGCGCGTGGCTCGACAACATCGAGGTGAAGGCGAACTGACGCGCCGCATTTCCCAAACCCGACTCCGAACATTCAACGAACCGCACTCATGAACATCCGCACCTTCACCGCCGCCGCATTCGCCGGCCTCGCATTCACATCCGCTCTCTCGGCACAGGACTGGCCCGGCTGGGGCGGAAGCGATCCGGGGCGCAACATGTATTCGCCCGCGAAGGGCATCCCTTCGACGTTCGATCCGGGCAAGTTCAAGAAGAACTCCGAGGAGATCGACATGAGCACGACGAAGAACGTGCGATGGATCGCGAAGCTCGGATCGCAGACTTACGGCAACACGGTCGTCGCCTACGGCAAGGTTTACATCGGCACTAACAACGCCGGCATGCGCGACCCGCGTTTCAAGGACGACAAGTCCGTGCTGCTTGCGCTCGACGAGAAGGCGGGCGACCTCATCTGGCAGTTCACGGTGCCGAAGCTCGCGAGCGGCAAGGTGAACGACTGGGAATACCTCGGCTACCTCAGCGCGCCGTTTGTGGACGGCAACACGCTCTACTCGGTGACGAGCCGCTGCGAAGTCATCGCGCTCAACGCGGACGGGCAGAAGAACGGCAACACCGGCACTTTCAAGGACGAGGGCCAGTATATGGTCGGTCCCGGCAAGCCGAAGGTGGACGTGACTGCAAAGGACGGCGACATCCTCTGGAAATACGACATGATGGACGAGCTCGGCGTGTTCCCGCACAACGCGTCGAACAGCTCGCCGCTCGTGCTCGACGACAAGATTTTCGTCTGCACCAGCAACGGGCAGGACTGGTCGCACGTCACCATCCCGTCGCCACAGTCGCCCAGCTTTGTCATCCTCGACAAGAAGACCGGCCAGCTCATCGGCGAGGACGACGCGAAAATCGGCCCGCACATTTTCCACGGCCAGTGGACCTCGCCGAGCGCGGGCAAGGTGGACGGCAAGTGGCAGATCTACTTCGGCGGCGGCGACGGCTTCCTCTACGCGTTCGACCCGAATCCGGTGAAGGAGGGTGACTCGAGCTTCATGAAGACGGCGTGGAAATTCGACGTCGTGCCGGAGGAATACAAGAAGGACAAGAACGGCAAGCCCTACAAATATCCGGCGCCGGAGGGCCCGAGCGAAATCATCGCCACGCCCGTCGTTTACAAGGACAAGATCTTCGTCGCTTGCGGCCAGGATCCCGAGCACGGCGAGGGTGTCGGCCGGCTGGTGTGCATCGACCCGAAGGGACTGAAGGGCGACGCGACCAAGACGAAGGGCGCGCTCGTTTGGGAGTTCAGGGACATCAAGCGCAGCATCAGCACCGTCGCGATCGATCCTGCGACCGATCTGCTCTACACCGGCGATTACAGCGGCTTCGTGTATTGCATCGACTCAAAGACCGGAAAGCAGCTCTGGATGCATGACACGCAGGCGCACATCTGGGGTTCGCCGATGTGCGTGGACGGGAAGGTGTTCATCGGCAACGAGGACGGCGACCTCTACGTCTTCGAGGCGAAGGCGGAGAAGAAGCTCCTCGCGCAGATCAACATGGGCGCGCCCATCCTCGCGACGCCCGTCGTCGCAAATGGCACGCTCTTCATCAACACGCAGACGCACCTCTACGCGATCTCTGAGGGTGCGAAGGCGGAAGAGAAGCAGAAGTAACCGCACTCACTGCGCCGCACCGACATGGAAAGCCAGACCTCCCCGCGCTTCAGCACGACTCAATGGCTGATCATCATCATCGCCAGCATCGGGTTTCTTTTCGACACCTACGAGCTGCTGATGACCCCGTTGGTCGCCGCCCCGGCGATTGCGGAGCTGCTGAAGGTGCCGATGAACAACCCACTCGTGACCGACTGGGTCGGGCGGCTGCTGTGGATTGCGGCGCTCGCAGGCGGTGTGTTCGGCCTGCTCGGCGGATGGCTGGTGGACAAGCTCGGGCGCAAGACGGTGATGGCGCTGAGCATTTTCCTCTACTCGCTGTCGCCGTTCTGCGCGGCGTATGCGACTTCGCTGCCTACATTCGTGTTTTTCCGCAGCACGACATTCATCGGCGTGTGCGTGGAGTTCGTCGCCGCGATTACGTGGCTGGCGGAAGTCTTTGAGGACAAGAGGCAGCGCGAGAAATGGCTGGGCATCACGCAGGCGTTTGCGTCGCTCGGCGGCGTGGCTGTCACCGCGGTGAGCATTTGGATCACCTCGCATGGGGCGAGCCTTCCGCACATGGGACTTCCGCTCGGGCTGGGGAGCAACGATCCCGGTTCGTGGCGCTACCTGCTCATGACCGGCCTGCTGCCGGCGATCCCGATCGCACTGCTGCTGCCGTTTGTTCCGGAGTCGCGCGTGTGGAAGGAAAAGCGGGCCGCCGGCGTGCTGAAGCGCCCAAGCTTCGGCGCGCTCTTTGCGCCGGAGCTCCGCCGTGTCACCCTCGTCACCGCGATTCTCTCCGCCTGCGCCTATGGCATCGCATTTGGCGCGCTGCAGGTGACTGTCGCGCGCGTGACGCCCGGCCTTCCCGAGTTGAAGGAGCAGGCGAAGCAGCTCGCGCCGCTCCGCAAGGAAGCCGAGGTGCTCAATACGAAGCTGAACGCGCTCCCCGAGAACGATCCGGGCCGGAAGGCTCTCGTCGCCGACATCAAGGCGAACTTCGTAAAGCAGAAGCCGATCAACGAAGAGGTGAAGAAGATGAGCGACACCGTGCAGTTCCGCCAGGAAATGGGCGGTCTCGTCGGGCGCATCCTCCTCGCCGTTCTGCTCATCGTCGGCATGAGCCGCGTGAAGCTTCTCAAAGTTTTCCAAGTGCCCGCGCTCGCCGTGCTGCCGCTCACCTATTTTGTATTCTTCGAGAAGGGCGGGGAGCTTTTCCTGTGGAGCTATTTCGTCTGCGGCCTGCTCACCGTCGCGCAGTTCAGCTACTTCGGCGAATACCTGCCAAAAGTGTTCCCGCTGCATCTGCGCGGCACCGGCGGCAGCTTCGCCACGAACGTCGGCGGACGCATGATCGGCACCAGCATGGCCACGCTGAACACCGCGTGGCTCGCGCCCATGCTCGCAGGCACCGGCCCGCTGCTCCCGAAGCACGTCGCCCTCGCCGCCGGCATCATCGCCACCGCGATGGCCGTCATCGCCTTCCTCGTCGGCTTCCTCCTGCCCGAACCGAAAGAGGAATCGAAAGAATAACTTTCACCATTCAAAGTCATGACTCAGCAAACACCCGAACAAGCACAGGCAACCCTCGAAGCCCATCTCCAGGAAATCATCGCGTGGCATTTTTCGCCGGAGACCGGCTGCCCCTTCTGGCTCGACTGGGCGTCGAAAAATTTCGACCCGCGCAAGGAGATCAAGAGCTTCGCCGACATGGTGAAGTTCCCGCACTTCCAGGATGAGTGGCTGCGCGACCTGCAGCCCGAAGTTTGGGTGCCGGCGAAATTCAAAGGCAAGCCGTTCAATATTTTCGAGACCGGCGGCACGACCGGCATGCCGAAGCAGCGCATCGGCTGGGAGGACTACAAGACGGACTACTCCGAGTTTTCGGACAAGATCGCCGACGAGCATTTCCCGCGCGGCGGCGCGTGGCTGATGATGGGGCCGACCGGCCCGCGGCGCCTGCGCCTCGCCATTGAGCACCTCGCGCACGTGCGCGGCTCGTCGTGCTACTTCATCGATCTCGACCCGCGCTTCGTGAAGAAGCTGATCTCGAACAAGCAGTTCGATGTGGCGAAGCAATACATGGCGCACGTCGTGGATCAGGCCGCGATCATTTTGAAGCACCGCAAGGTCAGCGGCCTCTTCACCACGCCGAAGCTCCTCGAGGCGCTCGCGGAGAAGGTGGACATCTACGAGGCTGGCATCCGCGGCGTGTTCTGCGGCGGCACCACGATGCTCCCACAATACGTGCGCTTCATCGTCGAGGAAGTGCTCGAGGGAAAAATCGGTTTCTACCCGACCTACGGCAACACGCTCATGGGCCTCGCCGCCAGCGTGCCGCTGAAGCCCGAGGACAACTACTCCATCACCTACTACGCCCCGCAGCCCCGCGCCGTGCTGCGCGTCGTGGACCCGAAGGCCACGGAAAAGACCGTGGACTACGACACGTGGGGCCGCGTCGAGTTGACCACGCTGACGAAGGAATTCTTCATGCCTCGCTTCCTCGAGCGCGACGAAGCGCTGCGCCGCCGCCCGCGCGCGCCTTACGCATGGGACGGCGTTGCTGAAGTGCGCCCGTTCGGCGCGATGGAGAAGACGATCGTCGAGGGCGTTTACTGAAGCGGCTTCCGCCCGCTGCCTTCGCGGAATCGCTCCGGCAGTTCCGGCGTTGCGCCGTGTCGCGAGCATACGAATGCGGCGACTTCGTTTGCGAACGCATTGATCCGTGCGAGCGGCCAGCCATTGAGCACGCCGAGCACGGTCGCTGCGGTGAACGAATCGCCCGCGCCGATGGTGTCCGCGACCTCCGCTGCGATTCCCGCGTGTTCATCCCAGTCGCCGGACCGCCCGTCGAGAATCACGCTCCCCTGTGCCCCGCGGGTGAGCACGACCAGACGCAGCGAGTAATGCTCCGCCAGCTCGGCAATCTGTGCGCGCGGATTGCCCTTCAATGAGAGCATCCCCGCGAGCACCGGCAGCTCGGCATCGTTGAGCTTCACCACGTTCGCCAGGGCGAGTGAGCTCCCGACGATCTCGCGGGAAAAGAACTGCTGCCGCAGATTCACATCGCAAACCCGCAGCGCGCCCGGCGACGAACTGCGCACATGCCCGATGAGCGTGCGTATTGCCCCGCGCGACGCTGCGCTCCGCTGAGCGAGAGTGCCGAAGCAAACCGCATCCGCCGCACCGACCGCCGCGAGCGCGCACGGCGAGGCCTCGATGAAGTCCCAGGCGGCGTCTTCGTGAATCACGTAGCGCGGCTGCCCCGCATCCAGTTCCACACCCACGGTGCCCGTCGGGTGCAGCGCATCGGTCGTGATGCAGTCGGTCCACACTCCGAGCGCCCCGAGCCGCGCGAAGATTTCGCTGCCGAATTCATCGTCACCCACGCGGCTGACGAGCCGGGCCTCCGCGCCGAGTGCCCGCGCATGGCAGGTGAAGTTCGCGGGAGCCCCGCCCAGTTGCGGCCCCGAGGGCAGCAGATCCCAGAGGACCTCGCCGATGCCCACGATGTTGAAATGCGAGTTCATGTTCCCGCCTTGCATAGAGCGAGTGGGGTGATGACGCCGCCTTTTTTTGAGAATCGCCCGCCGCGTCCCCCACACCGCTCGTCGTCCCGGAGCGGGTGGCGTGTGGTGCTTGCTTCCGCACTGGCGATTGAACGCAAAAGCAATCCCGGCAGGCACATGAAACTCCATGCGGGCGCGTATCAGCGTCGCTGTGGCTGCCTCGATTCACCGTCGGTTAAAAAGAATTGAAAAAAACCTTGCTGCGATGCCGTTTCTAGTTACTCTCTGCGCTGTTCTGGGGGGAACAGCGGCCCTCCGGTTGCCATTCGGCGCCGGGGAGCCGCACTTTTTTTGTCCGGAAAAGCGGTGGGCCCTGTGGCGCTTCGGGTCGCAAAATGTGCGCTGCTTGCCGCCGCATGGGCTAAGGCGAATTGGGCTGTGGGGTAGTGCCAATCCCAACCTCCGAATCCTCCAATCATCCACCATGCACTCACACCGCTTCGTTCTCGCCACCGCCATCGCCGCGCTGCTCGCCCCCGCTGTCTTTGCGCAGCCAAAGCCCGCGCCCGCGCCGGCGAAGGCGCCGTCACAGTTCAAGAAGATCCTCGACAAGGTGGAACTGAAGGATGGCGACACGTTTGTCTTCCTCGGTGACTCGATCACGCACCAGTGCCTCTACACGCAATACGTGGAGGACTATTTCTACACGCGGATGCCGAAAGTGCGGATCCGCTTTCACAACGCCGGCGTCGGCGGCGACCGCGCGCAGAATGCGCTCGACCGCTTCGAGGACGACGTCGCTGCCTTCAAGCCGAAGTATGTCACGATTCTTCTCGGCATGAATGACGGCAGCTACCGCGACTTCGACAAGCCGACATTCGACACCTACCAGGCCGGCATGACGACCCTGCTCGACAAAATCGAGGCGCTGGGTGCGAAGGCCATCCCGATGACGCCGACGATGTTCGACTCGCGCGCGAAGCGGCTTTTCGGGAAGCCCGAGCAGCGCAACGAGACGCGCGAACTCTATTACAATGGCGTGCTTTCGCTCTACGGCTCGTGGCTGCGCGAGCAGTCGCTGAACCGCGGCCTCGGCTTTGTGGACATGTGGAGCCCGCTGAACAACCTCACTTTCGCCCAGCGCAAGACGGACGCCGACTGGACGATGATCGCCGACGCCGTGCATCCCGGCCCGGCCGGCCAGACGGTGATGGCGACGGCCATCATCAGCGATGCGGTGCCGAAGACCGTCGTCTCGCAGGCCACCATCATCGCCGATGCCGCGAAGCCGACCTCGACCGCGGCGAACGCGAAAATCAGCGACCTCAAGGTGGACGGCGGCAAGGTCACGTTCTCGCTGCTCGCCAACTCGCTCCCCTGGGTGCTCCCTCCGGACACGGCGGAAGGCCAGAAGCTCACGAGCCTCGGCCACCGCTACAGCAACGAAAAGCTCACCGTGCGCCAGCTCCCGGTCGGCAAGTATGAGCTGAAGATTGACGGTGTCGCGGTGGGCCAGTTCACCGACGGCCAGCTCGAATTCGGCGTGGAACTCGAGAACAACGACAAGACGCCGCAATACCAGCAGGCGCTCAAGGTCGCGCTGCTGAACCGCGACCGGAACGACAAGGCCTACCGCAACATCCGCAACCTCTACGGCCAGCTCAAAGGCAAGCGCGGTGCCATCGCAAAACTTGATCCCAACGCACCGGACACCGCTGCGAAGAAGGAGGAGTTTGCCAAATGGCACGCCGACATGAAGTCGCAGGTTGCCGCCCTCCTCGAGGAGGCGAAGAAGATTGAGGATCAAATCTACGTGGAGAACCAGCCGAAGGCCCGTGTTTACGAGCTGACGAAGCTCTAAGCTGCAGCGCGCTCAGCCGCGCGGGTGAAACTTCCTGTGCACGGCCTTCAGCCGGCCGTGCTCGACGTGGGTGTAGATCTGCGTCGTCGAGATGTCGGCGTGGCCGAGCATTTCCTGGATGATGCGCAGGTCGGCGCCGCCGCCGAGCAGGTGCGTGGCGAAGCTGTGCCGCAGCAGGTGCGGATACACATTCGTCTCGATGCCCGCGCGCTTCGCCGCGGCCTTCACGATTTGCCAGAGCCGCACGGTCGTGAGCGACTTCCCATGGTGCGAGAGGAAAACGTGGCTGCCGGTGCGCTTGCTCACGAGCTGCGGGCGTTCGCGGTCGAGATAGGCGCGGATGGCCTCGCACGCCTTCGTGCCGACGGGGACGATGCGCGTCTTGTTCCCTTTGCCGGTCACGCGGATCATGCGGTTGTCGAGATCGAGCGTCTCCAGCCGCGCGCCGACGAGTTCGCTCGCGCGGAGACCACTCGCGTAAAGCAGCTCGATCATCGCGCGGTCGCGCAGGCCGAGCGGCTGTGTGGTGTCGATGGCGGCCAGCAGCTTCTCCACGAGCATCTCGTTCAGCGTCTCGGGCAGGTAGCGTTCGAGCCGCGGCAGCGGCAGCACCTCGGCGACGTCGTGCGGGATGCGTGTGCGCGAGGCCAGCCAGCGGAAGAAGATCTTCAGCGCGACGATCTCCAGCTTGATGCTCGAAGCAGCGAGTCCCGCACGCTTCCGCTGCGCGAGAAAATCCTGCAGGTGCGCGAGCGTGACGGCGCGTGATTCCGCAAGCTGTTGCTTCTCCGCCCACTCGGTAAAGGTCTCCAGCGAACGGCGCGTGGAGAGCTGGTAGTTGTCCGAGAGCCCGCGCTCGGTCGCGAGGTAAAGGATGAAGTCCTCGATGTCAGCGCGCATGGCGGCGGTGAATGAGGCGCGTGGCGCCAGCACAACAGTAGCCGTGGGCGACTGAGCGCGGCGAAGGAACCCACGGATCGGGAAGAAAAAGATCAAAGCCGCGTAGCGGCGGAACAACGAAGCGACGCGAAAGGCTTGTTTCGCTGCTGCGCAGATCGCCCGCATTTGCGGTAATCCGTGGGTTCCTCGAAGACTCGTCACCCACGGCTACTGTTGCTGCGGACGCTCCGCGTCCTGCTGGCGATCGGCTTTCACGCCGCCGAGTGGAGGAAGCCCGTGAGCGGGCTGGTCGCGCTCGCGGTCACGCCGCGTGTCGCGAGTCCGGTCTCGTAAGCCTCGCGTCCGGCCTCGACGGCCATGCGGAACGCGCGCGCCATGCGCACCGGGTCGGGAGCGATGGCGATGGCGGTGTTCACGAGCACGGCCGACGCGCCCATTTCCAAAGCTTCCGCTGCCTGGCTCGGAGCGCCGAGGCCTGCATCCACCACGACGGGTACGGTGCATTGGTCGAGAATGATTTCGATCTGTGCGCGTGTCTCGATGCCGCGGTTGCTGCCGATGGGCGATCCGAGCGGCATCACCGTCGCACAGCCAGCGTCCTCGAGACGTTTTGCGAGCACGGGGTCGGCGTTGATGTAAGGCAGCACGGTGAAGCCGTCCTTCACGAGCACCTCCGCGGCCTTCAGCGTCTCGATCGGGTCGGGCAGCAGGTAGCGCGGGTCGGGATGAATCTCGAGTTTCACCCAGTCGCTGATTCCCGCCGTGCGCGCGAGCCGCGCGAGTCGCACGGCTTCGTCCGCGTTCATCGCGCCGCTCGTGTTCGGGAGCAGCAGGTATTTTTTCGGGTCGATGAAATCGAGGATGTTCGCGAACGGGTCGCCCTTGCCCGAGAGATCCGCGCGGCGCAGCGCGACGGTGACGATTTCCGTTCCGCTCTCCGCGAGCGCGACAGCCATCGCCCCGTTCGAGGAAAATTTCCCCGTGCCGAGCAGCAGCCGCGATTGGAAGGTGCGGCCGGCGATGACGAGCGGTTCAATGGGCATTATGCGGGAAACTAGACGGGTGACGTGGACCGCGCACGCTCAAAGCCGGACGGGCACTTCGTGCTTTGCGAGGAAGCTCTTCACGTCGCCCACGGTGTAGGTGCCGAAGTGAAAAATGCTCGCGGCGAGCACGGCATCCGCTTTTCCGGCGAGCAGCACCTCGACCATGTGCTCGAGGTTTCCCGCGCCGCCGCTCGCGACGACCGGCACTCCGACCGCCTCGCTCACGCGGCGCGTGATGGTGATGTCGTAGCCCTTCTTCGTGCCGTCGGCATCAATCGAATTCAGCACGATCTCGCCCGCGCCGCGCCGCACAGCCTCCTCGGCCCACTCGACGGCGTTCCACTTCGTCTCCTCGCGTCCGCCTTTCACGAATACCTTCCACACGTCGGGAGCAGTGCGTTTGCAGTCGATCGAGACGACGATGCACTGGCTGCCGAATTTTTCCGCGCCCGCGCTGATCAGATCCGGTGTCGCGATGGCGCTCGAGTTGATGCTCACCTTGTCCGCGCCGGCCTTCAGCATCGTGCTCATGTCCTCGACCACGCGGATGCCGCCGCCCACGGTCAGCGGCATGAAGCAGCATGCCGCGGTGCGCTCGATCACATCCACCATCGTCGCGCGGCCGTGCGCGCTCGCAGTGATGTCGAAGAACACCATCTCATCCGCGCCCTGGTCATTGTAGCGCTGCGCGAGTGCGACCGGGTCGCCGACATTGCGCAGCCCGCCTTCCTCGGCGCGGCCAAATTGCACGCCGCGCGTGACCTTACCGTCGTGGACATCGAGGCAGGGAATGACGCGTTTGGTGAACATGTTTGGGTTTGCGTGAAAGGGGGCTTTCACTAGCGTGCGCCGCACTCGCAATCAACTGCATGAGCGAAAATCCTCCCGCGCCCTCCCCGAAAAAGGAAGTGATCGCGCCGCAGCAGGAATCCTCCGGTGAGGATTTTGAGGACGAGCTTTTCGGCGCGGAGCACAACTATGGCGAAGCGCGGCTCTGGCTTGCACCGCGCGACCCACGCTGCCTTTACGCGTATTGGAACTTCCTGCCGGAAGAGCATCCTCACGCCGCTGGCGCGGACGGGCGTGCGCGATTTTTCCTCCGGATTTTCCTCGAGGGGAATGCGGAATCCACCGTCGAAATCGCGCGCGGGGCCGGCGGTCTTTTCATTCCCGGGCGGTCGCCGGACAGCGCCTATTTCGCGGAACTGGGATTCTTTTCCGACGATGTGTGGTGCTTCTTCGTGCGCTCCGGTGAGACTCGCACGCCGCCCGAATACCCCGCCGGGGGCGCGCCCGCGCTTTTTGCCACGTTTCCGGCCCGGCTCAGCCTCGGAAAAATGCGCGTTGCGCTGGCGCAGTCCGCCTTGCCCGGAGAGAGTCTGGCGGAAGTCGCCGCGCGAATTCAGGGCGGAGCGCATGACTCGGAAGGCTGGACGCTGGAACAGATGCGTCTCTTCGCGGAGATTTTCGGCGTCGATGCGGCAGATCCGGAGACGGCCGCGGATTCAGCCGCGCTAGCGCAGCGGGTTCGGCAGAAGCTCGACGCGGTCGCCAATGCATCGGCGTCCAGCGGGTTCGTCCTGGCTCAGGCGTGCGGGATTGGAGAATCTTCGCCCGCCGCAGGCTGGCCGACGAGTCCAGGCGCGGAAGCGGGCCGCTGATTTTTCGCCATTGCGATTTTCCCGTTTGTGCATCGGATGGTGCGCGTTTCAACGAACATGACCGCAGCACGAACCGTCGCTCTTCTCGTCCTCTCCAATGTCTTCATGACCTTCGCATGGTATGCCCACCTGCGGGATTTGCGCGCCAAGCCGCTGGTCGTCGCGATTTTCGCGAGCTGGGGCATCGCGCTGTTTGAATACGCGCTGCAGGTGCCGGCGAACCGCATCGGTTTCGGCACATTCACGCTCCCGCAGTTGAAGATTGTGCAGGAGGTCGTCACTCTCGCGGTGTTCGTTCCGTTTGCGGTTCTCTACATGCGCACGCCGATTTCGCTGAACTTCCTCTGGGCGGGCCTCTGCCTCGTGGGCGCGGTGTTCTTCATCTTCCGCGCGCAGTAGCGCACGGCCCTAGTCGTAGCGCAGCGCCTGGATGGGGTTCAGCTTGGCTGCTTTCACCGCCGGGAAAAGCCCGGCGAGCATGCCGACGACCACGCTGAAGCTGAACGCGAGAATCATGCTCTCGGGCATGATTACCGGTGCGTTTTCGTTCGGTGAGACGGCGACGATAATCTGGATGAGGCCCGCGGAGGTGAGCAGCCCGACGAGGCCGCCGATGATTGCAATCACGGTGCTTTCGACGACGATCTGCGTGAACACATCGGTGAACGTGGCGCCGATGGCCTTCCGGATGCCGATCTCGCGGACCCGCTCGGTGATGCTTGCGAGCATGATGTTCATGATGCCGATGCCGCCCGCGATGAGGCTGATCGCAGCGATGATGCCGCCGCTCATGCGCGCGTTGCGGATGGCCTGGTTGATGTTCTCGATGTTGTTCTCCTGCGTCGCGAACGTGAAATCCTCGATGCCTCCATGCGTGGCCAGCAGGACGTTGCGGGCCTGGCCGAGCGCGGCCTCCATCTGCGAGAGGTCGTTCACCTTGAGGTCAATGTCGCTCAGCGTGGGGTCGGGGATGTTATTCGCGCCGCTGCAGGCGCGGAAGCGGAGCCACATCGTGTTCAGCGGGATGTAGGCGGTCATGTTCTTGCGGTCGAACGCCCACGAGCTTCCGCCGCTGGCGCTGCGATAGCCGGGGCGTCCGCGCTCGACGAGATGCTTCGTCATCTCCTCGGGATGCTCGCGCGCCTGCTCGCGCTTCAGGCGGTCCTTCTCGCTCTCGTAGTGCTGGAACATCCCGATGATGGTGAAGGTCTGGTGGTTGATCTGGATGTGTTCGCCGAGCGGAACGACCTCGCGTCCGAGCTGCTCCGGCGAGCCGAAGAGCGCGTCGCGGATGCCCGTGCCAATGACGCAGACGGCGCTGGCGTTCTCCTCGTCGAGTTCGTTGAAAAAGCGGCCGTGCTCCAAGACATGGAGGTTCATCTCGATCACGACGGGCCAGACGCCGACGAGTTCCGAGGGTTTCACCCGCAGCTCGCCGCGCGACATGATCGCCCTTTCGAGCGCCATCTCCGGCGAAACCATGCGGATGAGCGGCGCGCTCCGCTTCAGGGCCTCGACGTCGCGCATTGTGCGGCCCGGCGCCTGGTCGGCGAGGTGCGCCTGCCATACGGGGACCGGCGCCTCGCGCGTGAGCGCCTTGTCGAGTCCGCCGAGGGCGATCATCGCCTCCTTCATCCCGTTCTCCATTCCCTTCACGATCGCCGCCATCGCCACGAGGCTTGAGACGCCGAGCACGATGCCGAGCATGGTGAGCAGCGACCGGAACTTGTGCGAGAGGATCTCGCGCAGGCCGACGATGATCGCGTTGAGGAAGGACACAGTTGCCTTTCGTGAAAATTGCCGCTGCTCGGTGGCCCGCCGGGGCTATCCGTAGCGCAGTGCCTGGATGGGGTTGAGCTTGGCCGCCTTTATCGAGGGGAAAAGCCCCGCGAGGATCCCCACGGCGACGCTGAAGCTGAACGCGAGGATCATGCTCTCCACGGTGATCACGGGCGTGTTTTCGGTTGGCGACATCGTCACGAGGAGCTTCACGAGCAGGCTCGAAGTGACGAGCCCCGCGAGCCCGCCGATGATCGCGATGACGACGCTCTCCACGAGGATCTGCGTGAAAACATCGGTGAACGTCGCGCCGATGGCCTTGCGGATGCCGATTTCGCGGACGCGCTCGGTGATGCTCGCGAGCATGATGTTCATGATGCCGATGCCGCCGACGAGCAGGCTGATCGCGGCGATGATGCCGCCGCTCATGCGCGCGTTGCGGATGGCCTGCGTGATGCCCTCGCTCCAGTTCTCCTGCGTGCGGAAGGAGAAATCCTCGATGCCCTTGTGCGAGTGCATCAGGACGTTCTTCGCCTGCTGGAGCGCCTCGTCCATCTTCTCGATGTCGGCGATCTTGATCGAGAGCGTGGAAAGGCGCGGATCGGGGACGAACTCCGTGCTGAGGGTGCTGCCGGCGACGCTGCTGCTCGAACTGCTGGAGCTTCCGCTGCTTCGGCTGCTGCTGGAGGAGCCGGAGCTTCCCGTGGCGGCACGGAAGCGGAGCCACATCGTGTTCAGCGGGATGTAAACCGTGTTGTTCTTCAGGTCGAAGACGAAGCCGCCCGTCGAACTGCTGCTGCGGCGACTCCCGCTCATGCTGCCGTATCCGCGGCTGCGCTCGGGGCCGGTCTTCGCCTCGGGCGGCTTCTCCGCCTCCAGCGCGCGCAGCTTCTTGTCCTGCTCGCTCTCGTAGTGCTCGAACATGCCGATGATTTTGAACCTCTGGCTGTTGATGTTCACGAATTCGCCGATGGGGATCACCTCGCGTCCGATCTGTTCCGGCGAGCCGAAGAGCGAGTCGCGCACGGCGGTGCCGATCACGCACACGTTGCGCGCGTTCTCGTCGTCCAGCTCGTTGAACATGCGCCCGTGCTCGACGACATGCTGGTTCAGCTCGACGGCATTTGGCCACGTGCCGATGAAGTTCCATGGGTTGATGCTCTTCACGCCGTGCGTCATCGTGATGCTGCGGGCGCGCATCTCGGGCACGACCATCGTCACGCACGGCGCGCTGCTGATGAGCGGATAGACGTCGTTCATCGTGATGCCCACGGCCTGATCCGCGAGGTGCTGCTGCCACACCGGGATGTCCTGCTCCTCGATGCGCACCTTCTCCAGCCCGCCGATGGCGATGAGCGCCTCCTTCATCCCGTTCTCCATGCCCTTTGTGAGGGCGGACATCGCCACAAGGCTCGACACGCCGAGGATGATTCCGAGCATCGTCAGCACGGAGCGGAACTTGTTCGCGAGGATCTCCTTGAAGCCGACAATGACAGCGTTGAACCAGTTCATCGGAACGATTGCGGGAGGCTGAACTGGCGGAAGGCGCGGCGCATGTGCTCTGCCGGCTACGCGGAGGGAGCGCTGCCCTCCGGGGCCGGCACTCCGCGCTGCGCGTGGATGTCGAATTTCGGTCCGCCTGCCAGGCCCGCGAGCTTCGCATCCACGTTTTGCGCGATTCTGCCGTCGCGGATTTCGATCCTGCGCGGCGTCACCGCGGCGATGCCGGGGTCGTGGGTGACGAGCGCGATGGTGCGGCCCTTGCGGCTCAGGTCGTGGAAAAGGCGGAGGATTGTCTCGCCGGTGTGCGAGTCGAGGTTGCCGGTCGGCTCGTCGGCGAAGACGATCTTCGGATCGTTCACCAGCGCCCGGGCGATGGCGGCGCGCTGCTGCTGCCCGCCGGAGAGCTGGAGCGGGCGGTGCTTGGCACGGTTGTCCATCTCCACGAGGCGCAGCGCCTCCATCGCGCGGTCGCGGCGCTCGCCCGCGCTGGCGCCGGCATACACCATCGGCAGTTCGACGTTCTGGAGGACGCTCAGCTTCGGCAGCAGGTTGAAGAACTGGAAGACGAACCCGATCTTCTGGTTCCGGATGCGCGCGAGCTGGCGGGCCGAAGCGGTGGAAATCTCGACGCCGTCGAGCTTGAAGCTCCCTTTCGTCGGCGAATCGAGGCAGCCGAGCACATGCATGAGCGTGGACTTTCCGCTGCCCGAGGGGCCGATGATGGAGATGAACTCGCCGCTATCAATGTCGAGGTCCACATTGTCCAGCGCGCGAATCTCCTCGCCACCGAGGTGGTAGATTTTGCTGACGCCGCGCAGTTCGATCAGGGCCATGCTGGTCGCCGCCGTGCTAGCCCGGAGGCCCTCCTTTGCCGCTGCTCGAAGACTTGCCGGAAGATTTCCCCCCCTTCGTTCCGCTGGCGGGCGGCTTTGCGGCGGCGCCGAACGCCTGCTGCACCTGGCCGGCATCCTCCGCCGGCGTGATGAGTGAGACGGTCTCGCCACCCTGCAGGCCCTTCGTCACCTCCGCGTAGTCGTAGTCGCTGACGCCGATCAAAATGGGGACACGCGCAAATTTTTCGCCCTCCCTCACGTATGCGAACCGCTCGCCCTTGTCCGTGAACACCGCGGCGAGCGGAATCGCGAGGACATCGTTCGCCGACTGGAGGGGAATGTTGAGGTTCGCCGTCATGCCGGGGCGGAGGCCCGAGCGCTCGTCGTTCTTCACAATGATGCGCGTGGAAAATCCCTTGATGCCGTTCTTGATCGTCGCCTGAGGGGCGATCCGGTCGAGCCGCCCGGAAAGCTTCAGCCCCGCCACCGCCTCCACCTCGATCTCGACCTTCTGGCCGACGGTCATGCGCGTCACGTCGGCCTGGTTGATGTGCGCGTTGATGAGCAATTCGCTCAGGTCCGCGATGGTGAGCACCTCGGTGCCGCTGTTCACGCCGCTCGCGCCGGAAACCGCCTGGCCGACGGACACTGGGCGCGTGAGGATCGTGCAGTCAAAGGGCGCGATGATCTTGGTCTTCGAGAGCTTGTCCTCCACGATTCGCAGCGCAGCCTGCGCGCGCTCGAGGCTGTTCCGGGCGATTGCGAGGCCGTTGCGCGCCCCGTCGAGTTCGATGCGGTTGTTGTCGAACGCCTCCTGCGACACGAGCTTCTGCGCGAAGAGATCCTTGTTGCGGTTGAAGTTGATCTCGCTCTTCTCGACCATGAGCTGCGCCGTGGTCACCTGCAGCTTCGCGCCCTCGATTTCGATCTGCCGCTGCGACTTCTCCGTCTGCAAATCGGTGTCATCGAGTGTGAAGAGAACGTCGCCTTTCTTGATTTTGTCGCCGATGTCCACCGGCAGCTTGTCAATGCGCCCGCTCACCTCGGGCCGCACGGAGACCTGCTCCGCCGGCGTGATTTCACCCGCGGCGCTGATGGAGAAGTTGATGTTGCGCGTCGCCACGACCGCCGTCGTCGGACGCGCCGGCTTCTTCCCGGTCTCCGCGCTCGCGGAATTCTTCCAGAACATCACCTTGTCCGGCCACTGCCTCGCGGCGAAATATGCGCCCGCGACTGCGGCTGCGGCGACTAGCCAGAAGATGGGGCGCTTCATCGTTGGTTTGGGTTCGGGGCGGTGTTTCGGGTGCTCGGTGCGGGGCGGAAAAGAGCAGCATTTCAGCGCAGTGACAAGCGCGTGAGGTCAACACCGCGGATGCGGGGCCGTTAGGACAACAGATCCTGCGGTCTGCCGGCTCAAAATGGTTCCCGCTCCGCACGGATGGTGTATTGCAGATGACGCCATGCGCCCCGCCATCTTCCTCCTCGCGCTGTTCGCGGCGTTTCAAACCGCCGTCGCCGCGCCGAACATCCTCCACATTCACGCCGACGATCACCGCGCCGACGGTCTCCGCGCGCTCGGCAATCCCGTCGTGAAGACGCCGAACCTCGACTCGCTCGTCGAGAACGGCTTTACCTTCACGCACTGCTACACGATGGGCTCGATGATCGGCGCGGTGTGCCAGCCGAGCCGCACGATGATGCTCACGGGCCAGTCGTGGCTCCGCTGTCCGAAACCGCGCAGCAAGGACGGCGACCCCGAGAAGTCGCTGGCGCGCGTGTTGAGCCGTGCGGGATATGAGACGTGGCACTGCGGCAAGGGCGGCAACGAATACACCGTGGGGCTCAACGCCTTTGACACGAACATCCGCATGGACGACCACGCGCCCGACCTGCGCCGCGGCAGCAGCGAGCGTCACGCGGACGCCGCGATCAAATTCCTGCATGAGCGCAAATGGGACAAACCGTTCTACATCTACCTCGCGCCGCCCGTGCCACACGACCCGCGCGTCGCCGCGCCGGAATTTCACAAGCTCTACGACCCCGCAAAAATCCCGCTGCCCGCCGCGTTCATGCCGCAGCATCCGTTCGACAATGGCGAGATGGCCGTGCGCGACGAGCAGCTCGCGCCGTGGCCGCGCACGCCGGAGGACACGAAGCAGCAGCTCGCCGACTACTGGGCGTGCGTCACCGGGCTCGACCACCACGTAGGCCGCATTTTCGCCGAGTTGAAAAAGAGCGGCCAGTGGGACAACACGATCATCATTTTCACCGGCGACAACGGCCTCTCGCTCGGCGAGCACGGGCTGTTTGGAAAACAGAACCTCTACGAGTTCGGCGGCATGCACGTGCCGTGCGTCATCGCCGGGCCAGGCATCCCGAAGGGCCGCAGCGAGGCGCTCATCTACCTCATGGATTTGTTCCCCACGTTCGCCGAGTTCGGCGGCGCGAAACTGCCCGACGGCGTCGAGGGCCAGAGCATCGCGCCGATCATCCGTGGCGAGAAAAAGAAAGTCCGCGACGTGCTCTACACCGGCTACCGCGACTGCCAGCGTGCCGTGCGCGACGACCGCTGGAAACTGATCCGCTACCCGCTCGTGGATCGCACGCAGCTCTTCGACCTCGCCTCCGACCCGCATGAACTCACGAACCTCGCCGGCAAACCTGAGCACGCCGCCAAGCTCGCCGAGATGACCGCGCTGCTCGAAAAGGAAATGCGCGCCCACGACGACAAAGCACCGCTGAAAGTCGCCAACCCCAAACCCGCCGAGTGGACGCCTCCGGCGACGGTGCCGAAAAGGAAGTAGCCCGACTGGTTTCATGCCAATAACCACGACTCTTGTGCGCACGCTCGCCGTGCTTCTCGCGATGGGCGCCGCCATCCATGCGGCTCCGCGCAAGCCGAACATCCTGCTCATCTATTCGGATGATCACGGATGGTCGGATCTCGGCGCGCAGGGTGTGAACGCCGAAATCCGCACGCCAAACCTCGACCAGCTTGCCCGCGACGGCGTCCGCTTTGCGCGCGGTTATGTCAGCGCGCCACAGTGCGTCCCTTCGCGTGCCGGCGTGATCACGGGGCGCTACCAGCAGCGGTTCGGCGTGGAGGACAACGGCAAGGGCCCGCTGCCGCTCGGGGAACTCACCATCGCCGAGCGATTGAAGCCCGCGGGCTACCTCACCGGCATGGTGGGCAAATGGCATCTCGACCTCGGTCCGAAGGGAGGGAACCGCACGATGCGAGTCATCCCCGAGCACATGCCGCACGGGCAGGGCTTCGACGAATACTGGCGCGGCGAGATGCGGCAGTTTTTCGCGTCGCATGATCTGAACGGGAAACCGTTCGCCGACGCTCCGCATCTCGTGGCGGACAACCGCTTCCGGGTCGTCGTCCAGACCGAGGCCGCGCTCTCATTCCTCGACCGGCGCACGGCGAAGCCGGAGCAGCCGTGGTTCCTCTATCTCGCGTGGTATGCGCCGCACGTTCCGCTCGAATCGCCGGAGCCATGGTTTTCCAAAACCCCCGCGAATCTGCCGCTGCCGCGCCGCCAGGCACTCGCGATGATCGCCGCGATGGACGACGGACTAGGCCGCATCCGTGCAAAGCTGCGCGAAATGGGTGCGGAAAAAGACACGCTGATTTTCTTCATCGGCGACAACGGCGCTCCGCTCGGCAACGCGTGGAACGGCTCGCTCAACCTCCCGATGGTCGGGCAAAAGGGCATGCTCAGCGAGGGCGGCATCCGCACGCCATTCGTGGCCGCGTGGCCCGGCACGCTGCCCGCGGGCGTCACCTACGACCAGCCCGTGATGAGCCTCGACGTGGCGGCCACCGCAGCCGCGCTCGCCGGACAGCCGCACGACAACCGGCTCGACGGCGTGAACCTCATTCCATTCGTCACCGGCGAGAACAAATCGGCGCCGCATGACGCGCTCTATTGGCGGTGGGGCTCGCAGGCGGCGATTCTCGAGATGCCCTACAAGCTGATCGCGCTCGGCGACCGCGAGCGGCTGCTTTTTGACATCACAAAGCCGGACGGTGAAAACATCGCGCGGAATCTCATCAAGCAGCACCCGGACATCGCCGCGCGCCTCGAGGCGAAGCTGAAGGCGTGGACAGGGACGCTGAAGCCGCCGGGCGTGCCCGCGACATTTGACCAGCACCACGAAGGTCTTTTCGCCGAGCACGACCTCATCCCGAAGTCGCAGTATGAGGCCGTCGCCCGGAAAACCCGCGAGCCCGAGGGCAGCATCCGCGGCTGGATTTGCCGGAATGGAACGCTCGCGGTGAAGGACGGCGCGCTCGTTGTCACGCCGGACGCGAGCCTCGCAAAGAACGCACGCGTCTTTATCACGAACAGCGGCCTCGATATTGCCGGCCCCGTCACCGTGAAAATGCGCGTCCGCGCAAAGCAGGGCGGGGCCGGGACGTTCACATGGCGCACGAGCAAGGAGAAGGACTTCACCACGGAAAACAGCGCGCCTTTCACGTGGCCGACATCGGCGGAGTGGCAGGTCATTCAGGTGGAGCTGCCGGTGAAAAGCCGCCTCGTGCATCTGCGAATCACGCCTGCGAAGGAGAGTGCGGGGCTGGAGGTCCAGGGCATCGTGCTCAAACCGTCGAAGGGGCAGCCGGCCACCTTCGATTTCAGCAAGGCTCAAAGCGCGCAATGAGCAGCGACGCGGGAATCGGAATCGAATTTTGAAGAAACCTCTCATCACCCGCCGCCGCTTCCTCGCGGGCTGCTTTGGCGCCATCGCGGGTGCCGGGCTTTGGACACGCTTCGTCGAGCCGTGGTGGCTCAAGGTCGCCCGCCGCGATGTGCCCGTCGGCCTCGGCGGCCAGAAGCTGAGCTTGCTGCATCTCTCGGACATGCACGCGGATCCGATGCCGCTGAGCTACCTGCGCAGGGCTGTGCGGGCAGGGATCGCGTTGAAGCCTGATTTGATCTGTCTCACCGGCGATTTCATCACGCTGAGATACGACCAGTGGGATGAGTATTCTGCGGTGCTCGGCGAACTGCCCGCGGCTGCGCCGACTTTCGCGGTTCTCGGAAACCACGACGGCGGCAAGTGGGCGCATCGTCCCGGCTACCACCACGGCTACGCGGACACGTCGCTCGTGCGCGCGATGCTCGCCACCGTCCGGATTCCGCTGCTCCACAACCGACGCGAGCGCCTGACGCTGCGCGGGTGCGCCATCGATCTCGCGGGAGTCGGCGACTGGTGGGCGGACGAAATGGATCCCGCCGCGGCGTTCGCCGGCTGGCAGTGCGAACCGGGCGTGCCTTCGATCCTCATGTCGCACAATCCCGACACGAAGGACCGGCTGCTGCCGTTTGGATGGGATCTCATGCTCAGCGGCCACACCCACGGCGGTCAGCTCTCGCTTCCGCTCATCGGCGAGCCGTTCGCGCCGATCCGCGACAGGCGTTTTGTGCGCGGACTTTACCCCTGGGAAAACCGATGGCTGCACATCACTGCGGGAGTCGGCTGCCTGCATACCGCGCGCTTCAACTGCCGCCCGGAAGTGAGCCTCCTCACGCTGGGTTAGCGGCGGCATTGTTGCGGAGGTGAAAAGAAGGTCGCGGAGCCCGGCTCGCGCATGCATTGTCGACGCCCGCATGAATCGAACCCTCGCCATCCTCTCCGCGCTCATCGTTGCGCCCCGTTCGCTGCTTCCCGCCGCAGACGCGCCGCTCACTTTCAACGATCCGAAGCCGCAGCGCTACGAACTCACAGCGCGCGCGAGTGTGATCGATCCGCGCGCGAAGCCGCACCCGGAAATCGATTTCGTCTTCGAGAAAGGCGGCAAGCCGGCGGACATCGAGAACGCCTCGGTGGACACGCGCGTGAAGCCGCAGGGCAAGCTCATGATCTGGCTCATGGGCCACAGCGCGCCGCTCTTCGAGCGCGTGAACAGCTACGGCATCCACGCCATCCGCGTTCACTACGCGAACGGCTGGTTTGGCAAATTCGGGAACAATTCGCCCGGCGAGGACGGCCATCTTCTTGGCAAGATCCGCCTTGAGGCCGCGACTGGCACGGACGCGAGCCCGCTCGTGGAAATCCCCCAGCCCGACGGCATGATGGAGCGCGCGCTGCAGTTCGTGAAACACCTCGCGAAGGAAAACCCGCAGGGCCGCTGGGATTACTTTCTCGCGTCCGGCGGCAACGCTCTCCGCTGGGATCGCGTGATCATCTCCGGCAGTTCGCACGGCAGCACGACCGCCGCGCGCTTTGCGAAGCAGGTGAAGGTGGATCGCGTCGTGATGTTCTGCGGCCCGCGCGACCAGTATGAGATGTGGCAGAGCCTGCCGTCCGCCACGCCCGCGAACCGCTTCTTCGCATTCAGCCACGTGCTCGACGGCGGCTGGACCGGCGGCCACTACTGCCGCTCGTGGGAGATGCTCGGTCTCCACCAGTTCGGCCCGATCGTCGCCGTGGACAAAGCCGCGCCGCCCTACGGCAACACGCGCCGCCTTACGACCGACGCCGACGTGAAAGGCGACGACAAGCGCGCCCACAGCAGCGTGACGCCCGGCGGCGCCGCGGTGAAGGACGCGGGCGGGAAATTCATCCACGAGGACGTGTGGCGGTATCTCTTCAATCACCCCGTTGACCTCATCGGCCAGCCCGTCCCGCACGATCCCGGCTGCGAGATGGACCTGCGTGGGAAAGAGAAGAAGCCGAAGAAATAGGCGGCGCACCGCTGCGAACTTTGAGCTTTGAACTTTGAGCTCCGTTCCCTGAGTTTCACCGCCATGGCAAAACAGAATCCTTGGATCGACGTCTCCGTTCCCATCTCGAACACCATGCACGGCTGGCCGGGCAATCCGCCGACCTTCACCACGATGCACCTCGGCACCGCGAAGGGCGACGTGTGCAACGTGACCGCGATCAATTTCAATTCGCACACGGGCACTCACATGGATGCCCCGTTACACTTTCTCCACGGCGCAAAGACGATGGACGATCTGCCGTGGGACGCCGTGGTCGGCCCGGCGCGCGTCGTCGAGATCAAGGACAAGCAGGCCATCAAGGTCGCCGAGCTGAAGAAGCTGAAGCCGAAGAAGGGCGAGAGGCTCATTTTCAAGACGCGCAACTCCACCGTGAGCTGGAAGAAGAAGGAGTTCGACAGGGACTTCGTTTACATCTCCGCCGAGGCGTCCGAATACCTCGTGGAATGCGGCGTGCAGACCGTGGGCATTGATTACCTGAGCGTCGGCGGCTTCTACAAGGACGGCATCGAGACGCACCACATCCTGCTCGGCGCGGAAGTGTGGATCATCGAGGGGCTCGACCTCTCCGCGATCAAGCCCGGCGACTACGATCTCATCTGCCTGCCGATCAAATTCCAGAACGGCGACGGCGCACCCTCACGCTGCCTGCTGCGGAAGCGGTGAAACGCAGCGTGGATTCATCCGGCCCGCCTAATCGTAGGCGATGCTGATGCCGTCGAGTTCGCTGAGGTGGAGAAATGACGCGGACGCGCTGCGGGGTGCGGAAATTTTCACATGGAGCGCATCGATCCAGCGGACGGCGACTGGGGGTTCATCGCCAATCACGAACACATTGCCAGCTTCGTTGCCGAGCTTGCGGGCCGCAGGCAGGAGCGAGACGTGGGTGCTGTGGCCAGTCGTCGCTCCGCAATTGCGGCGGAAGCGGACAGACTTCATGCGGCCATCGGGCGATGGGAATTCCTCGGTGTTGTCGTTGGCGCACGGATCGAGAAGCGCCGGCATCACCAGCCAGAATGCGGCGGCGCATATCAGCAGGAGCGCAAAGGCTCCTCCCAGCAGCACGCGAAGTTCGTGCCCCGAGGATTTCGTGGGGACAGGTTCGTTCACGGCGAAACCGCGGCAAAACAAACCTGCGCCTTCATGAGCGCGCCACTCAGTCCTCCGACGCCGCGAGCTTCGCGATCACGCTGAAATCTTCCAGCGTCGTCGTGTCGCCCTTGAGCGTCTCGCCGGCGGCGATTTGTTTGAGCAGGCGGCGCATGATCTTTCCGGACCGCGTCTTGGGTAGCCCGGCGGCGAAGCGCACTTCGTCGGGCGTGGCCACGGGGCCGATGACTTTGCGGACGTGCCTCTTCAGCTCGTCGGCGAGCGAGTGGTCGGCGTGGATGCCCTCCTTCACCGTGACAAAGCACACGACGGCCTGGCCCTTCATCTCGTCGGGTTTGCCGACGACCGCAGCCTCCGCGACCGACGGATGCGACACGAGTGCGCTCTCGACCTCGGCGGTGCCGAGACGGTGGCCGGCGACGTTCAGCACGTCGTCGATGCGGCCCACGATCCAGAAATTGCCGTGCTCATCGCGGCGCGCGCCATCACCTGCGAAATACATGCCTTTGTATTCGCTCCAATACGTCTCCTTGTAGCGCGCCTTGTCGCCCCAGATGCCACGCAGCATCGAGGGCCACGGTTTGCGGATGACGAGCTTGCCGCCTTGGTTCGCGCCGAGTTCCTTGCCATTGTCGTCCACGATTGCCGCATCCACGCCGAAGAACGGCAGCGTCGCGGTGCCGGGCTTGCACGGCGTCGCACCGGGCAGCGGCGTGATCATGTGGCCGCCGGTTTCCGTCTGCCACCATGTGTCCACGATCGGGCAGCGCGAGCCGCCGATTGTCTTGTAATACCACATCCACGCCTCGGGATTGATCGGCTCGCCCACGGTGCCGAGCAGGCGCAGCGAGGAAAGGTCGTGCTTCTTCACCCAGTCGTCGCCCCACTTCATGAACGCACGAATCGCCGTCGGCGCCGTGTAGAAGACCGTCACGCTGTTCTCCTCAATGATCTGCCAGAACCGGTTGTTCTCAGGCCAGTTCGGCGCGCCCTCATACATGAGCGACGTCGCACCCATCGCGAGCGGGCCATAGACCATGTAGCTGTGTCCCGTGACCCAGCCTACGTCCGCGGTGCACCAATAGACGTCCTCGTCGCGCAGATCGAAGACGTATTTGCACGTCATGTAGGCGTGCAGCAGGTAGCCGCCCGTCGTGTGCAAGATGCCCTTCGGCTTCCCCGTCGAGCCGCTCGTGTAGAGGATGAAAAGCGGCGTCTCACTGTCGAGCTGAGCGGGTGGGCAGTTCGCGTCCACGTATTCCAGCTCGCGGTGCCACCACACGTCGCGGCCCTCCTCGATGTGGATGTCCTGCCCCGTGCGCTTGAAGACGATCACGCGCTTCACGGGATTCGTGCCGCCGTCGGCGAGCAGCTTCATCGCGTCGTCCACGTTCTTCTTCAGCGGCACCACCGCGCCGCGGCGATAGCCGCCGTCCGCCGTGAGGATGAGCTTCGCGCCGCTGTCCAGCACGCGGTCCTTGATGCTCTCCGCGCTGAACCCGCCGAAAATCACGCTGTGCATCGCGCCGATGCGCGCGCACGCCAGCATCGCGATCGCCGCCTCCGGCACCATCGGCATGTAGATGATCACGCGGTCGCCCTTCTTCACGCCGTTGCGCTTCAGCACGTTTGAAAAGCGGCACACCTCGCGGTGGAGCTGCGCATACGTCAGCGTGCGCTTCTCGCCCACCGGCTCGCCCTGCCACACGATCGCCGCCTTGTTGTGCCGCGCCGTGCCGAGGTGACGGTCCAGGCAGTTCTCCGCCACATTGATTTTCCCGCCGATGAACCACTTCGCGTAGGGGCACTTCCACTCCAGCACCTTCTTCCACTTCGCCTGCCACTTCAGCTCCGCCGCCTCGCGCGCGAAGAACTTCTCCGGCTTCGTCACGCTCTCCTTCCACATCTTCTGATACTCCGCCATCGAGCCGATGCGGGCCTTCTTGGAAAACTCCTTCGCGGGTTTGAAAATGCGTTTCTCGACGAGGTTCGATTCGATGTGGCTGCTCATGGGATTTCGGGGTGTTGAGGGTAAAAAGAAGCGCGCCGTGCTAGCAGCCCCACCCCGGTGCGACAAGGGGAATGCAGCGGAGCACCGTGACCGACATTCCACTCACACGGAGCGCATCATGAGGTAGTCGTCCATGATGAAGCCGGCTCCGATGTCGAAGGTGGCCTCCTTTTCGATGCGGAAGCCGGCGCGGCGGTAGGCGGCGATGGCGCGTTCGTTGCGCTTGTTCACCTGGAGCCAGACGGCGGGGGCGCCGAGCGCGCGGGCGCGGGCGCAGACATGGGCGAGGAGCTGCTGGCCGAGGCCGCGGCGCTGGTGCCCGGGGAGGAGATACATCTTGTGGAGCTTCACGCGGCCGTCGTCCTCGCGGCTGAAGGAGAGGAAACCGATGGGCGCGGGGGGCTGGCCGGGGGTGGCGTCGTCCAGCTCGGCGATTTCCCACGCGTAGCCGGCGCGCAGCTCTTCGCGGATTTTCTCCTCCGAATACATCCAGCCGAGCATGAACTCGATCTGCCCGTGCGTGATGATGCCGGGGTAGCACGCGTGCCAGATGCGCCGGGCGAGATCGCGGAGCAGGGGGATGTCGGCTTCGGTCGCGGGGCGGAGGTGCATTTGGGGAACATCGGACATTGGGCAGCTAACTTCCAAGATTGATCGCCGACCCGAGCAATGAGACGCATTCGGCGTTTCTCCACACGATGCGCTGGAAGGAAATGAAATATCAGCCAAGCTACGACCTCATTGGCGTGCAGCCGACCCAATGAAGACGTGGCATCAGCGTGTTCGTGAAGCTCACAAGAGGAACCATCAAGGAGATGGCGTTGAGCTGATCATTGGTCCACCGGCAAACCCCGAAGCGATCACGGAACTTGAGCGCGAGGTTGGCAGGCGGCTCCCCCCGGAATTCCACGAATTGTATCAGGCTCTTGATGGTTTTGGCGTTGTCACAGCGGATGGGGAACTTTGGCTGTTCACTCCGCTCGCCAAGATCGCGCGGTCGGCCGCGGCTGCCGGGACATGGTTTGCAGATTCCCATCCTTCGTTGGCGAAGCGCTACTTTCCCTTCATCGATTGGGGAAACGGAGACTCCTCCGGTTATCTCTTTTCCGAAGAGGGTGATTTGCTGCCGGGCATCTGGATCTTCGAGCACGAGATGTATGGATTCGACGCATCGCAGCCGGCATCCGCATTCCTCGTGAAATTCGCGAAGAACCTTCAGGAGTTCCTTGAGCGATAGCGCATCAACCTGAGGGGCTGTTGGAACTCACGAAACGTCTCTCGAATGGAGAAATTCTACGAAAAACCTTTGCCACGGTTATTACGCTTACGTATTAACCGCATCCTTCATCCTTTCCCATTCACATGAGCACCGTCCCGCATCTTCCCGTCCTCCGTCTCGGCCGCAGCTACGAGAGCCTCGACAAGCTCGACATCAAGGACCACCGCAGCGGCGAGGTGCGGGCGTATGTGTCGTCGATCAATGCGGGTATTTTGCGGAAGGATTTCCGGAAGCTCGGCGACGCGCGGAAGGCGCTGGCGAAATTCACGGTGGCGCAGCTCATCGAGCTGTCGGCAAAGGCGGGCGAGCTTTTCCTCAACGGCACCCTGCCGCTCGGCGACAAGGGGCACACGCAGAGCGCGGATGAATATGTGGCGACGCTGAGCACGACGAGCGGGCTGCCGCACGTGATGGTGCGCCGCAACATGGCGAAGATTCACTACGCGCTGACGCATCTCGGCGAGGTGCTGAACGGCCTCTCGCGCGGGCTCGACATGACGATCATCGACAAGGGATTCGGCGAGCAGTTCGGGACGAAGCTCTCGTTTTTCCCGACGTGCCAGGCGCTCGGGCTCGTGATGCCGTCGAACTCGCCGGCGGTGAACTCGCTCTGGCTGCCGGCCATCGCACTGAAGACGCCGGTGGTCATCAAGCCCGGCCGTGACGAGCCATGGACGCCGTGGCGGCTCATCCAGGCGTTCATCGCGGCGGGCGTGCCGAGCGAGGCGTTCGGCTTTTACCCGACGGACCACGAGGGCGCGGGCGAAATCCTCAAGAGCTGCGGACGCGCGCTCATCTTCGGCGACAAGAACACGATGGCGCAGTATGCGAACAACCCGGCGATCCAGTTGCACGGGCCGGGCTGGAGCAAGTTCATCATCGGCGAGGACTGCATCGAGAACTGGCACGACTACATCGACGTGATCGCCGCAAGCATTTCCGACAACGGCGGACGCTCGTGCATCAATGCCAGCGCCGTGGTGGTGCCGAAATACGCCGCGGAAATCGCCGACGCGCTCGCGAAGAAGCTCGGGCCGTTCGCGCCGACGGCGAATGACGATCCCGAGGCGAAGCTCAGCGGTTTTGCGAATCCGAAGATGGCCGACTTCATCGACGCACAAATCGAGGACGGGCTGAAGACGCCCGGCGCCGAGGACGTGACCGCGAAATACCGCGGCGGTCCGCGCAAGGTCGTGCAGGACGGCGGCACGTTCATGCGGCCGACGATCATCCGCTGCGACAGTTTCGAGCACCCGCTGGCGAACAAGGAGTTCCTCTGCCCCTACGCGAGTGTCGTCACCTGCCCGCAGAGCGAGATGCTTTCCAAAATCGGCTACACGCTCGCGTGCTCGGCGATCACGAAGGATCCGGCATTCATCGCGGAGTTGGAGGCATTCGGCGAAATCGACCGCCTCAACATCGGCCCCGTCTCGACGATGAAGATCTCATGGGACCAGCCGCACGAAGGGAACATGTTCGAGTTCCTCTGGAAGCGCCGCTCCATCGAGCGCGGGTGGTAGGAACGCGACGCGACGATTTTCATCGGCGGCAATCTTGGCTGCGGGTAAAAGCGCCCGCATTTCCGCACCGTCATGAACGCATCCATCGCCGACCTTGCTGAACGCTACCGCATCACGAAGGGGAAGAAATTCCGGCTCGACGATGTGGACCCGGCGGACACGGGCAAGCTGAAGTCGCCCGCGAAGGCGACGGAGCTGCTCCAGCAGAGCGTGCAGCTCCTGAGCGAGTTTCAGGAAAAACTCTACGCGCAGGACCGCTGGTCGCTGCTGCTGGTATTCCAAGCGATGGACGCGGCGGGGAAGGACGGGACGATCAAGCACGTGATGTCGGGCGTGAATCCGCAGGGGTGCGAGGTCACGAGTTTCAAGGCGCCGAGCGAGCAGGAGCTGGATCACGACTTTCTCTGGCGCACCACGCGGGCACTGCCGGAGCGCGGGCGCATCGGGATTTTCAACCGCTCGTATTACGAGGAGGTGCTGGTGGTGCGCGTGCATCCGGAGTTTCTCGCCGGACAGAAACTCGCGCCGAAGCTCGTGACGAAGGACATCTGGAAGGAGCGCTTTGAGGACATCCGCTCGTTCGAGCGGTATCTCGTGCGGAACGGCACGGTGGTGCGGAAGTTCTTCCTGCACGTGTCGAAGGAGGAGCAGCGGAAGCGCTTCCTCGCGCGGCTGCAGGAGCCGAAGAAGAATTGGAAATTTTCCGCGAACGACGTGAAGGAGCGGCAGCACTGGGACGACTACATGGACGCCTACGAGGACATGATCCGGCACACCTCGACGAAAGAGGCGCCATGGCACGTGGTGCCGGCGGACAACAAGTGGTTCACGCGGATCGTGGTGGCTTCGGTGATCGTCGAGACGCTCCAGTCGCTCGACCTGCATTTCCCGAAGGTCGGAAAGGCGAAGCTCAAGGAGCTCGCCGCCGCAAAGCACGCGCTGCTGAACGAGAAGTAGCTGGCTGCCCGGGCGAGGCGCTCGACCCGGCGGCGCATTTCCGCTACGCGGGGGCGCATGAAGATTCTGCGCGTTCTGTCACTGTTCGTTTTCATCGCAGCCGTGCTCGCATCGTCGGCGCAGTGCGCGCGTGCGGATGAAATCGCGCAGCGGATGCAGGGGCTGGTGGAACGGCGGGTGATTGCGGGTTCGGTGACGCTCGTTTCGCAGCACGGGAAAATCGTGCATCACGCTGCGGTCGGCTGCGCGGATGTCGCCGCTGGCCGGCCGATGCGGACGGATGATCTTTTCTGGATCGCCTCGATGACGAAGCCGATGACCGCGGTGTGTGTGATGATGCTCGTCGAGGAGGGCCGTATCGCGCTCAACGATCCGGTGTCGAAGTTCATCCCGGAATTTTCCGCGCAGCGGCTGCGTGGGAAGTCGCCGCCGCGACCGACGACGATCCGCGATTTGCTCACCCATACGAGCGGTCTCGGCGACGCGCGCATCGCGTCGAAGGCGCCGCTGTCCGACCGCGTCGTGGCGTATGCGCGCGCACCGATGAAGTTTTCGCCCGGCGCGGGCTGGGAATACTGCAACGGGAACTTCAACACGCTCGGGCGCATCATCGAGGTTGTGAGCGGGCGATCCTACGAGTCGTTCCTCCGCTCGCGGTTGCTCTCGCCGCTCGGCATGGGCGACACGGTGTTTCGTCCGTCGCCGCGCCGAGTGGCGAAGCCTTACCGTCCGGGAGGTGGGGGCCTTGTCGAAACGAGCATCTACGCGAATCCTGCGGACATGACGGACCCGTC
The DNA here is from genome assembly GCA_044221185.1 of Chthoniobacteraceae bacterium. Lineage (GTDB taxonomy): Bacteria > Verrucomicrobiota > Verrucomicrobiia > Chthoniobacterales > Chthoniobacteraceae > SXWH01. The sequence goes on from JBGAPP010000001.1 coordinate 647,902, forward strand.
GCGGCCCGCGCTCCCGGCGGGCGGGCTCTTTTCCACCGCTGCGGACGTGGAGAAGTTCTACCGCATGATTCTGAACGGCGGCTCGCTCGGCACCCGGCGCTTTCTCAGCCCGGAGACGGTGCGGCTGATGACCTCGAACCACACCGGCGGCCTCACCACCGGCAAGGTGCCCGGCATGTCGTGGGGGTTCGGCTTCCAAGTCGTGCGCTCCTCCCAGGGCATGACCGCGGCGCTCTCGCCGGGCTCCTTCGGCCACGGCGGCTCGTTCGCCACGCAGAGCTGGGCCGACCCAAGGCGCGGCGTGATTTACATCATGATGATCCAGCGCGCCGGCTACTCCGATGCGGACATCTCCGAGCCGCGGAAAGTCTTTCAGGACACGGCGGCGGCGATGCTCCGCTGAGGCTCGGCTTCGTCAGCGGGCGCGCTGCTTCAGCTCCCACACGCGGAGAGCGGCGCGCAGGAGGCGGATGTTTTTCGAGCTCCAGGGATTGCGGCGTGAGTTGCGGCTGGGCTGGTTGGCGTGCGTGCTTTTCATGTTCATCGGGGATCGCGCTTTGAAAAGCATCGCGCGTTCCACGGAGTGCGCCGTATTTGCGCGCCGCGCCGGCGGAAATTGCACGCCGGCCCGGCACGATCCTTGCACCTTTGCCTTTCGCAAATCCACACCGCCACACCGCCACAGCCCACCGGTATGTCCACTTCCAAACGCATCCTTCTCGTCGTTGACGACAAACTCCTGCTCAAGCTCTACCAGGAAAAAATCGAGGAGAACGGATTCGTAGTTTTTGCCACGCGCGATCTCGGCAAGGCCGCGCAGCTCCTCGCGGAAAAGAAACCCGACATCCTGCTGCTGGATGTGGTCTTTCAAGGCGGCAGCGCGCTGGAGTTCCTGCAGGCGCTCCGCGGCGAGCCGGCAAACGAACAGCTTCCCGTCCTCGTGCTGCCGAATCTGCTCGGCCAGATGGCGAACGAGGCGATGCAGGCGGGTGCCACGCGGGCGATCGTTCCCGGACGGAATCCAATCACTTCCATAGTGGACGCCGTTCGTGGCAGCCTCGGGATGCCGGCGATCGGCAACCCCGCTGATGCCCAGGTTTTCCGCCCGGATGATTTCTGGGTGGAGGCGATCCTCACGAACGCCATCGATTCGATCAACCGCATGCGCCACTGCCTGCCTGGCGTCGCGGCCTCGCAGCCTGAGCTTTCCGCGCTGCACGAGCTGTGGAACCTCGCCCACGCATTCGCGCAGAAGACCGCGCTGCTTCCCTACAAGCCGCTCGCGCAGATCGCCGGCTCGCTCGACATGCTGCTGCACGACCTGAACCACACGCCGGGCCAGCTCAATCCCTCGACAATCCGCACCGTCGGGCAGGCCCTCGACTTTCTCGCCACGATCGCCAAGCCCGAGTGTCTCCGGCGCCTCACCGACCCCGCGGAGGCGTCCCTGCTCGTCGTGGACGACGAGGACGGCGCGCGCCAGTTCATCACTTCCGCGCTCCAGCTCGCTGGGCTGAAAAACGAGTGCGCGGAATCGCCGTCCATCGCCCTCGAGAAGCTCGGCAGCTCCCGGATGAACCTCATCTTCCTCGACGTGGGATTGCCGGAGATGAACGGCTTCGAGCTCTGCACGAAGGTGCGCGCCCTCGACCAATACAAGAGCACGCCGATCGTCTTCCTCACCGGCATGGCGACTTTCCAGAACAAGGCAAAGGCGAGCCTGAGCGGCGGCAATGATTTCGTCGGCAAGCCGTTCAATCTCCCGGAGCTCGGCGTGAAGGCGCTGATGTGGCTCTGCCGCGGGCAGCTCGAGATGGTGTAGCGCGGCTTTGATCTGGCGCGCAGTGCCGCAGGGGGCATCATCGGGCCATGCGTGCATCCCTCCTCCCGCTGCTCCTCCTTTCCGCTACTGCGTGGCTCCGCGGCGAACCCGCGCCGGTCGTCAGGGATGTGGACCTTCAGCCGCTCGCCGCGCAGGCACGGCGCGTGTTCGAGGCGGCGGAATTTCTCGGCGAGCCGTTTTCGAAAAGTGATCGCGACGCGCTCGAGTCTGCGGCGCAGCTCGGGGATCGCGCGCAGGCGGTGGCGAAAATCCAGGCGCTGCTCGATGCGCGCGTGCTGTTCGTCGTGAACATCAATCCCGAGATGCGCGTGAAGGCCGCACAGGGACCGGCGAAGGCGGCGGCGACCGAGCAGGGCTGGCGGCTTTTCCTCGTGAAGGTGATCAACGAGGCGGGCGCGACCGCGCCACTGCGCATCCGCAGCCCGCAGGCGCAGCCGGTTTACAACTCGACCGGAATCCCCGCGGGGAAAAAACCGCAGCCCGTCGGCGAGCCGCCGTTCGAGGAGCGCTGGACGGACGTGGAGCTTTTCACGAAGCCGCCGATGAAGCCCGCGCTCAGCGGGCTCGCCGTCGAGTATGCGCTCGTCTCGCTCTACAGCCGCGACGCGGGCAAGCGCGAGGCGCGCTTCTCGTTCGACATCGGGCAGGGCACGCAGGACCTCGGCTTCCGCAGCGATGCTGACGTGCTCTTCGACTGCGCGCCCGCGCGCACGATCACGCTGCGCGTGCGCGATGAGAACGGCGCGCCGACCACCGGCTGCTTCCTCATCCGCGACCACGGCCAGCGCGTCTATCCCTCGCAGGCGAAGCGCCTAACGCCCGACTTCTGGTTTCACCCGCAAATCTACCGCGACGACGGCGAGACCGTGCGGCTGCCCGACGGGCAATACACCATCGAGTTTTCGCGCGGCCCCGAGTCGCTCACCGAGACCCGCAGCGTCACCGTTGGCGCGGACACGCGCGAACTGTCGTTCCAAGTCAAGCGCTGGATCGATCCGTCGAAGTTCGGCTGGTGGAGCGGCGACCACCACATCCACGCCGCGGGCTGCAAGCACTACTCGAATCCGAGCGAGGGCGTCTTCGCCCCGGACATGGCGCGGCACTGCCGCGGCGAGGATCTGAAAATCGGCGCGAACCTCACATGGGGGCCGTGCTTCGATTTTCAGAAGCAGTTCTTCACCGGCAGGGAGGACGCCGTCTCGCAGTGGCCCTACATCATCCGCTACGACGTCGAGGTGAGCGGCTTCGGCTCGCACAAGAGCGGGCACCTCTGCCTGCTGCGCCTGCGCGAGCAGATGTATCCCGGCGGCGACTCCACCGAGCACTGGCCGACGCTTTGCCTGAATACGCTGCGCTGGGCGAAAAAGCAGGGCGCGCTCGTCGGTCCCGCGCACAGCGGCTGGGGCTTGCAGCCGATTGCCGAGGACGATCCCGCTCGCAACGGCCCTTACAAGGGCGCGGGCGCGATCAAGTCCGCGACGAACAATCCGTTCAACTTCGTGATCCCGCCCTTCAACGGCATCGGCGCGAACGAATACATCGTGGACGTGACTCACGAAGTGCCCGGCCCCGAGGGCAAGCTCGTGCCCGCCGTGGATTTCCTCTCGATGGCCGACACACCCGCGCTGTGGGAGCTGAACATCTGGTATCAGACGCTCAACGCCGGCTTCCGCACGCGCATCAGCGGCGAGACGGATTTTCCGTGCATCTACGGCGAGCGCGTCGGCCTCGGCCGCAGCTACGTGAAACTCGACGGCAGGCTGAACTACGACGACTGGTGCGAGGCCATCCGCGTCGGGCGCAACTACGTGAGCGAGGGAAAAAGCCACCTCCTGGATTTCAAGGTGAATGACGTCGCGATGGGCGAACGCGGCAGCGAACTGAAACTCCCGCAACCCGGCACCGTGCATGTCGGCGCCCGCGTCGCCGCACGGCTCGGTGAAAAGCGCGACCCGGAAATCCGTCAGGGCGACCTTGAGCAAAAGCCGTATTGGGACATCGAGCACGCGCGCATCGGCAACACACGCGATGTGCCCGTCGAGCTGCTCGTGAACGGCCGCAGCGTCGCGCGGAAAAACATCACCGCCGACGGCACCCTGCGCGACATCCGCTTTGACGTTCCCATCGAGCGCAGCAGCTGGGTCGCGCTGCGCATCCTCCCGTCCTCCCACACGAACCCCATCTGGGTGACAGTCGGCGGCAAACTCGTGCGGGAGCGCCGCAGCCTCGAATGGTGCCTGAAATCCGTGGACCAATGCTGGTCGCAGAAGGAAAAGCTCATCGCGCCCGCCGAGCTCGGCGACGCCCGCGCCGCCTACGAGCACGCGCGGCAGACCTATCGCGCGCGGCTCTCCGAGGCGCAGTAGGCGCGAGCGGGAGCTTGTGGGGAATTTGTCTTCGCATCGCCGCGAGCTTCCGCCCGGCCTTACGGGGCGGCGTCACACTCAACCGTGAATCGGCGCATGACTTTTGCTGAGAAATCCACTAACAGCTCAGCGCCCGATGTTTCGTCTTCTCCTTTCCGTCACCCTCGTCATTTCGATCTCGTTTCTCACCGGCTGCAGCGGAGGCTCCAGCCGCGGCCGCTACACCTACGAATACGTCCCCGGTAAAACAGCGAGCCTCAGTGGCGGACAGGCCGTCGCCCCGGTGGGTGCACCGCGCACGGTGCATGCGGCCATCGAGGCAGGGAACCGAATCGTCGGCCTGCCCTACTGCTACGGCGCGGGGCACACACGGGGACTCAGCAGCGCCTATGACTGCTCCGGCGCAGCGTCTTACGTCCTCTGCGAAGCCGGCTTGCTCGACGAGCCGACCACATCGAGCGCATTCCGGGGCTACGGCTCGCGCGGGGATGGAAAATGGATCAGCGTCCACGCGCGCCACGGGCACGTATTCCTCGTTGTCGCCGGCCTGCGTTTCGACACCGGCTATGGCAACGGTGCGACCGGCCCGCGCTGGACCACGCACAGCCGCCCCGCGATGAAGGGCGGGGTCGTGCGCCATCCGTCGGGCTTGTAGCTCCAAAATCGCAGGTAATCCTGAGCCTCTGAGCCAGCCTTCGGCGGGCGAAGGATCCCTTGGAATCGCGTCTCTTGGATCCCGGTCATCGCTCGTGAACTCGATGGGGTTCTACACTCCGCTTCACCCGTTCCGAATGACAGGGTTTCAAATCGAACTGCGGTTTCCCGATCGGAAATGTTGCCGCACGCCCCGCGCTTTGCCACGCTCGCGAAAATGACGTGCTGTGCTTGAAAACACGCGCAGTGCACCGCCTTTCTCCCGCATCATGAGCACCCCGACCTCCGCCCCGAAACTCATCTTCGACTGCCATCTCGACATCTCGATGAACGCGATGGAGTTCAACCGCGACCAGCGTTGGACGCAGGAGAAGATGCGCCGCAGCGAGCTTGGCGACCCGTTCATCATCCCATCGGCGGAGCGGCATCGCTCGCGCAGCACCGTCTGCTTCCCCGAGCTTCGGCGCGGGCGAATCGGCGTAATCGTCGCCACGCAGATCGCGCGCTGCTCGCCGCGCTTTCACAACCTCCCCGGCTGGCGCAGCCCCGAGCAGGCATGGGCGCAGACGCAGGGCCAGCTCGCCTACTACCGTGTGATGGAGGAATGCGGCGAGATGGTACAACTCCGCACTTGGGCCGATGTGGAAAAGCACGCCGCGAAGTGGCTGGCCGCGTCTGATGAGGAGGCCGCCACGCTGCCCATCGGCTACCTGCTTTCGCTCGAAGGCGCGGATTCCATCCTGAGCTGGAGGCACCTCGAAAAATCCCGCGCCGATGGACTCATCGCGCTGGGCCCCGTGCATTACGGCCCCGGCATCTACGGTCAGGGCACCGACGCCGAAGGCCCGCTCACGCCGAAGGGCCGCGAGCTGCTGAAGGAAATGGAGCGCCTCGGCATCATCCTCGACGTCACGCATCTCTGCGACGAATCCATGCGCGACGCGCTCGACCACTTCAGCGGTCCTGTGTGGGCGAGCCACCACAATTGCCGCGCACTCGCCAACTGGAACCGCCAGCTGACCGACGAGCAAATCAAGGAACTCGTTGCGCGCGGCGCCGTCATCGGCATGGCGTTCGATGCGATCATGATGGTCCACGGCTGGCATCACAAGGTCTCCAAGCCGCAGGACTTCGGCCTGCGCATCGAGAAAATCTGCGAGCACATCGACCACATCTGCCAGCTCGCCGGCAACGCGAAGCACGTCGGCATCGGCACCGACCTCGACGGCGGCTACGGCACCGAGCAGACGCCGATGGACCTCAGCAGCATCGCCGATCTGGCAAAGCTCGGCGGTCTCCTCGCCAAGCGCGGTTACAGCGCCGAGGACATCACTGGCATCCTCCACGGTAACTTCTTCCGCTTCCTCCGCGCGAATCTGAAGTAGCGCGCGAAGCCGCGCCGATCACAGAAACCAAACATCCCCCATGAACCGCCGCACCTTCCTCCAGCACGCCGCCACGGCCACCGCCGGAATCGCCGCATCGCTTCCGGGTCGCGCCGCCGTGCCGGCGATGCGGGTCGTGGACACCCACACTCATTTCTACGACCCGTCGCGGAAGGAGGGGGTGCCGTGGCCCGGCAAGGGCACGCCGCTTTACCGGACCGTGCTGCCGCAGGACTGGCTCGCCGTCGCGGAGCCGCACGGCGTGCGCGAGACCGTCGTCGTCGAGGCGAGCGCGTGGCTCGAGGACAACGCGTGGATTCTAGACCTCGCCGCGCGCGAGAAGAGCATCGTCGGCTTTGTTGGCCACCTTCTGCCGCACGACGCGGACTTCGAGAAGCACGTGAAGCGCTTCGCTGCGAATCCGATTTTCCGCGGCATCCGCGTCTCGGGCGCAAGCCTGCTCGACAACGCGGACAAGCCGGAGTTTCGCGCCGGCCTCTCGCATCTCGCGGACACGGGGCTGCAATTGGATGTCAACGGCGGCGCGGTGATTCACAAAGCCGCGGCAAGCATCGCCGCGGCGATTCCCGCGCTGCGCATTGTGGTCAACCACGTCGGCGGCGCCGGCGACCCGGCACGACTGACACCCGAGTGGCGCGACGGCATGAAGGCGCTTGGAAAGATGAAGAATGTCTTTTGCAAGGTGTCCGCGCTGCAGGAGCAGACGGAGGCGTCGAACAGGCAGCGCGGCAATGCGCCCCGCGACACAGCCTATTATGCGCCGGTGCTCGATCACTGCTGGGTGTGCTTCGGCGAAGAGCGGCTCGTCTACGGCAGCAACTGGCCGGTGTCGGAAAAAGGCGGGACCTATGCCGACCAGTTCCGAATCGTCAGCGAGTATTTCAATGCGAAGGGCCGCGTTGCAGCGGAGAAATATTTTTGGAAGAACTCGCTGGCCGCGTATCGCTGGATCGAGCGCGGCACAAAGTAGCGCCCGTGCCGCTTCCCGGCGGCAGGCGTTCGAGCGGAGGTCTCACCGCCAGCGGTGAACACGCTGGGGCTCAGGCTCCGCTGTCGTCGAATGTTCCGCTCGCACCACGCTGGCGGAACAATCATCCTCCTGCACCTCCACTCATGAAACTACTCGCACTCCCCGCGCTCCTCCTTCTCGCAGCATTCGCATCCGCCAAGGATCCCGCGCCCGCATCAGCCCCCGCAAAGCCCGCCGCCGTCTCGAAGCTCGACCCCGCGATGGGAGTCAACAAGCAGGCGGATGCAAACCTCGACTGGCACGACGTGACGAAATGGGGCGTGGAAGGCCGCGAGTTCGGCGGCATGGAGCGCTACCGCTACTTCGACCGCCTGCCGAAGGCCTCCGAGGGAAAAGTCACGCCCGCCGTGTGGAGCCTCAGCCGCGACAGCGCCGGCATGATGGCTCGTTTCAAGAGTGACGCGTCGTCCATCCACGTCCGCTATAAGCTCGTGAAGCCGACGCTGGGCATGCCCCACATGCCGCCGACCGGCGTGAGCGGTGTGGATCTCTACGCGCGCGACTCCGCGGGAAAATGGAAGTGGGTGCAGGTCGCGAAGCCCGCCGCGCAGGAAGTGAAGGCGCAGATCATCAGCGATCTCGCGCCGGGTGAGCGTGAATACGCCGCGTATCTGCCGCTCTACAACGGCGTCGAGTCGCTCGAGATCGGCGTTCCGAAGGGCGCGAAGTTCGAGGGCCTCGCGCCTCGCACGAAGCCGATCGTTTTCTACGGCACGTCGATCACGCACGGCGCGTGCGCGTCGCGACCAGGCATGGTGCACACGGCGATTCTCGGTCGCCGGCTCGATGTGCCCGTGGTGAACCTCGGCTTCTCCGGCAATGGTCGCATGGATGCTGCCGTCGGTGATTTTCTCACGAAGATCGACGCCTCCATCTACGTGATCGACTGCCTGCCAAACATGCAGCCCGCCGACGTCCGCGCAAAGTGCGCCCCGCTCGTGAAGCAGCTCCGCGCGGCAAAGCCGGAGACGCCCATCGTGCTCGTCGAGGATCGCCGCTTCACCAACTCGTGGATCACCCCGAAGAAGGCGCAATTCCACACCGACAACCACACCGCGCTACGCGAGAGCTACGAGGCGCTCGTGAACGAAGGCGTGAAAAATCTCTTCTACATCGAGGGCGACAAGCTCCTCGGCGACGACGCCGACGGCGCAACCGACGCATCGCACCCGAATGATCTCGGCTTCGTCCGCCAGTCCGACGCGATGGAGCCCGTCATCCGCAAGGCCAGCGGCCGGACAAAGTAGGCAAAGTTCTCAATCTCGCCCGCGCCTCGCTACGCCAGCAGCCCCTTCACCAGCTTGCCATGCACGTCCGTGAGGCGGTAGCGGCGGCCTTGGAATTTGTAGGTGAGGCGCTCGTGATCGATGCCGAGCAGGTGCAGCATCGTCGTGTGGAAGTCGTGAATGTGCACGCCATCGCTCACGATGTTGTAGCCGAATTCGTCCGTCTCGCCGAACACGCTGCCGGCCTTTACGCCGCCGCCCGCCATCCACGCGGTGAAGCAGCGCGGGTGATGATCTCGGCCGAAGTTCGGCTGAATTTTTCCTTGGCAGTAATTCGTGCGGCCAAATTCGCCACCCCATACAACGAGCGTGTCTTCGAGCAGGCCGCGCTGCTTGAGGTCGGCGACGAGCGCGGCGGCGGGCTGGTCGGTTTCCTTGCAGAGCTTCGGCAGTGCGCCGGGCAGTCCGCCGTGGTGGTCCCAGTCCTGGTGATAGAGCTGGATGAAGCGCACGCCGCGCTCGGCGAGCCGGCGCGCCTGCAGGCAGTTCGCGGCGAAGGTGCCGGGCGTCGTGACGTCGGGGCCATACAGGTCGAGCGTCTCCTTCGGCTCCTTCGAGATGTCGGTCACGTCCGGGATGCTCGTCTGCATGCGGAACGCCATCTCGTAGTTGTCCACGCGACTCTGGATTTCCGTGTCGGGCGTGCCGGCGAACTGGTGCTCGTGCAGTTCGCGCAGCCGGTCGAGCATCATACGGCGGCTGTCGGCGCTCACGCCGTCGGGATTTCCGAGGTAAAGGACCGGATCCTTCGCCGCGCGGAACATCACGCCCTGATGCCGCGTGGGCAAAAATCCCGCGCCCCACAGATGCGCGCCGAGCGGCTGGCCACCTTTGCCTTTCGTGATCATCACGACGAACGACGGCAGGTTCGCATTCTCCTGTCCGAGCCCGTAGCTGAGCCACGCGCCGATGCTCGGGCGCCCCGCGATCTGCGTGCCGGTCTGCATGAAAGTGACGCCGGGCCCGTGGTTGATGGACTCGGTGAACATCGAGCGCACGAAGCACAGCTCGTCCGCCGCTTTTGCCGTGTGCGGCAGCAGCTCGCTCACCCACGCGCCGCCCTTGCCGTGCTGCGAAAATTTGAACGGCGATCCCACGAGCGGGATGGACGACTGGTTGCCCGACATGCCCGTGAGCCGCTGCCCGCCGCGCACCGAGTCGGGAAGCTGTTCGCCGTGCCGTTTGTTGAGCAGTGGCTTGTAGTCGAAGAGGTCGAGCTGCGACGGCCCCCCGGACATGAAGAGGTAAATCACGCGTTTCGCCCGACTCACGAAATGCGGCTTGCCCAGCACGCCCGTGTCGAGCGCCGGCGCGGCGTGCGATGACTGTCCGAGCAGCTCGGCGAGCGCGACACCGCCGAGGCCGAGCCCGAAGCGGTTGAGGAAATGGCGACGATTGAGAAGGAGCGGATCGTTCATGGTGTCTCAGCGTTTCACGACGCACGCGTCGTGGTTCAAAAGTGCCTGTGCAAGGACTGCGGCGGCGGCGGCTTCCGGCGCGGGGATGGCGGCGTCGCGTTTTGCGTTGCCGGATTTCAGCAGCTTCTCCGCTTGCGCCGGTGACTGTCGGAAGTGTGCGAGCTGTTCGTTGTAGAGCCGCGTGGTGATATCGGCTTCCTTCGCGTCCGGCTTGCGGCTCAGGCAGCGGAGAAAACCCTGCTCAATCATCGCGCGCACATCGCCCTTCGCTTCCTTGTGCAGCTTCTCGCCGAGCACGCGCGCGGCTTCTACGTATTGCACGCCGTTCAGGAGGATGAATGCCTGCAGCGGCGAGTCGGTGCGTTCACGGCGCGAAATGCACACCGCGCGGCGCGGCGCATCGAATGCGACCATCGCAGGCGGGGCGCTCGTGCGGCGCCAGTTGGTGTAAAGGCTGCGGCGATACACGCCGTCGCCGCCACTCGGGTTCGCGGGCTTGAAGCCTTCACTCAGCTCATAGGGATTTACCGGAGCGCCGCCGAGGCGCTCGACGAGCAGGCCGGCGGACGCGAGCACATTGTCGCGCACCATTTCCGCCGAGAGACGAATGCGCGGTCCGCGCGCGAGCCACTCGTTGTCCGGGTCGTCGGCCATCGTTTTCGCGTCAGCGATGCTCCGCTGGCGATACGTGCGGCTCATCACGATTGTCTTCACGAGCGCCTTCGTGTCCCAACCGCTCGCGATGAACCGCGCCGCGAGCCAGTCGAGCACTTCGGGGTAAAGCGGGCGCGCGCCCTGGCTGCCGAAATCCTCCGTGGTCTTCACGAGTCCGCGGCCCCAGATGCTCTGCCAGATGCGGTTCACCGTGACGCGTGCCGTGAGCGGATGCCGCGGGTCGGTCAGCCACTGCGCGAGGCCGAGGCGATTCTTCGGCGCGCCCTGCGGCAACGGCGACAGCCACTCTGGAACCGCCATCGGCACTTCGTCGCGACGCTGGTTGTATTCGCCACGGAAAAGCACGTAGGCCGGCTTCGGCTCCCGCAGCTCGCGCATCACCATGATTTCCTTCTGCCCGCTCGTAAACTTCATCACCTCGCCGCGTGCAGCGGAAAGTGCGCCCAGCTGCTTCGCATAGTCGGCATCGGCGGTTGCGAGGAAGTAGTCGAAGAGCGCGGACGATGATGCATCGGGTAGCGCGGGCGTCCCGCCTGCGGGGCCGCGCGTCTCGTGCGGGCCACCGGAATTACGCGGAGCGTCCTTTGGAGAGCCGCCGTTTGCGACGTTCGATGATTCCCGCGAGACGCGTGAATCGGCAGGCGGGACGCCCGCGCTACCCAACGCTGCATCCGCCGTGCGCTTGTCGAACGCCGCGAGCGCTTCGATCTCCGTCAGCGCGCGGGCGAAAATGCGGAAGTCATCAATCACACCGCCCTTGAATCCACGGTCACGGAAACGCTCAGCGAGCGCGATGTTGTCGCCACCGCCGCCCGTGATGTCCCGTGTGAGGCTGTCGCGCACGACTTCCGTCGCGATGGGCGCGCCATTCACAAAAATGCGCAGCCCCGCGGCGCGTCCGCTGCCGTCATTCGTCACGACGACATGCTTCCACTCGTTGATTGCGAGCGGCTCCGTCGCGCGAATCGAAATCGCATCACCCGGCCAGAAATGGATGAGCGACCACTTCAGCTTCCCATCCTCGATGAGCAGTTCGTAGCCGCGGCTCGCCGCATCGGTCCACGCGCGCGAGCGATGAAAGACGACCGCGCGCTCCTTTTTGTCCGGCGTCTTCATCCACAGCGACACGCTGAACGGCTCGTTGCTGCGGAAATTTCCAATCGGCAAATCCACCGCGTCGTCGCCGGTGAACTCGACCGCCTGCCCATGCACGCCCGGCACGAGCTTGTTCTCGCCCTTCAACTTTGCCGGTTTCTTGGGGTCGAGCGCATTGGCGAGCTGGTTCTTCTCCAGCTTGTCGAAATCGAAACGCCCGATCTCTCCAAGCATCGCGACCTTGCTCGGGCGCGACTTCAGCCACCCTGCAAACGCAGGCTCCTTCGACTTTCGCAATGCCGCCGTCCTCTTTTCCTCGTCCGCAACGATGCCCCGTAACGACGCGAGCCTTGCCTTCGCTGCCGCATCGAGCAACGGCATCGCCGGAGTCGGCATCGCGGGCGTGAAGAACGAATAGAGCCCGGCCTCGTCAATGTTCCCAAGCATCGCGAAGAGCCCGTAGTAATTTTTCTGCGTCACCGGGTCGTATTTGTGGTCGTGGCAGCGCGAGCACTCAAACGTGAGCCCGAGGAACGCCGTCGCCACCGTCTGCACGCGGTCCGCGACATACTCCACGCGGTATTCCTCCTCGACGCTGCCGCCCTCGCTCTCCTGCTGGTGCAGGCGGTTGAACGCCGTCGCGAGAATCTGATCCTCCGTCGCATTCGGCAGCAGGTCGCCCGCGAGCTGCCACGTGATGAATTTGTCGAACGGCAAGTTGTCGTTGAATGCGCGGATGACCCAGTCACGCCATGGCCACATCTCGCGCTCGCGGTCCACCTGGAAGCCGTAGCTGTCCGCGTAACGCGCAATGTCGAGCCAGTCCACCGCCATGCGCTCGCCGAAACGCGGCGAAGCAAGGAGCCGGTCCACGAGCCGCTCGTAGGCTCCGGGAGCGCTGTCCTTTTCAAAAGCAGCGACCTCCTCCGGCGTCGGCGGGAGCCCGGTGATGTCGAAGCTCACTCGGCGGATGAGCGTGTTGCGATCCGCCTCGGGCTGGAGCTTGAGCCCGCGCTTCGCGAGCAACGCGGAAACCGCTGCGTCCATCGGCAGTTCGTCGCCCGGCTTCGTCGCAGCGAACGGCTTCAGCGGGATGAACGCCCAGTGCGGCTCATACTCCGCGCCCTCGGCGATCCATCGCTTCAGCATCTCGATCTCCGCCGGCGTGCAGCTCTCGAGCTTCGACTTCGCCGGCGGCATGTGGTCGTCCGCATCCGTCGTGCAGATGCGCGAGATCACTTCGCTTTCGCCCGGCTTGCCGGGAACGATCGCCTTTGCCTTCACTGCCGCATCGCGATCATCGAGCCGTAGGTCGCCCTTCCGATTCTTCGGATCCGGCCCGTGGCAGAAGAAGCACTTGTCCGAGAGCAGCGGCCGGATGTCGCGATTGTAGCCGAGCTTTTCAGCGCCGTAAGCAGTGTTGGCGGCGGAAATGGCGACGAGGAGCAGCGCGGACGTGGCGAGCGGCAGCGATTTCATGGGGGGATCACCCCGAGAGTCGGGGAAGCATTGTGGTCGAACTATGCTCAAAGCGGCAAAAGGTGTGTCTTTTCCGGCATCGGGCGGGGAACTGCGCTCAAAATGGCGGGTCATTTCGTAGCTGACCGTGGAGGCGGGCCGTGCTTTTTCCGTTTGTGTCCAATCGAGCCGCGAGATGCCCAACCAGCGCCGCTACCTGAATTTCGTCACCCCGCAGGGCAACGACCTCACGGGCATCGCGCGCCACGGTGTCGCCCGCTTTCTGGTGCATGACTGCGGATTTCGCGAGCGGCTGCGCGGTTGGAATCATCCCGGCGTGGACAGCCCGTTCTGGCGCTTCTACCACAACACGACGCCCGGCAATTTCATCGCGTGGAACGGACGGCGGATTCCGCTCGTGCCGAAACATGCGCTGCTAATTCCCGAGGACACGATTTTCGACTGCCGCGGCCCGCGGGCAGCGTCTCACTTTTGGATCCATTTTTCCGTGACGCCACACCGCCCGCGCGAGCTCCGGCGGCCGATCCGCATCGGGGTGGATTCGACATTGTCCGCGCTGCTGCGTGACGCGCGTCTGCTCGCCCGCACGCCGGCGGGGCCGCTGCGGGACCAGCGCCTGCACCATGCCGCGTCCGCTGTCCTGCACGCGGCATTCCGCCGGCTCGACGTGCCGCTTCAACAATCCGGGCGCGGAGCGCTCGCTACAGTCTGCGCGTTCATCCAGGCCGAACCGGGCGCGGACCTCGCAAACGACCGCCTCGCCTCGCGCGCCGGCATGAGCGTGCGGAAGTTTGCGGCGGAGTTCCGCGCGCACACGGGTGCGACGCCCGCGCAATACGTCCGCGAGCAGCGCGTGCGGCTCGCGCGCGAGGCGCTTGTGCTCCGCGACGAGAGCATCGAGCAAATCGCCGACCGCCTCGGCTTCCCGAACCGCCACTACTTCACGCGCGTCTTCACCGCGCTCGCCGGCTGCAGCCCCGCGGAATACCGCCGGGTGCAGGGCCCGCGCTGAGCGGGCTCACAGGTGCTCCTCGACCCAGGCGAATTCGCGCGAGATGCTCTTCACCACGTCCGAGGGGCGAATTTCCGCGGGCAGCACGTCGAAGGTGTAGGTCTCGATCTCCACATGGCTCGTCGCGCCGCGCCGCAGCTCGCGGAAAAATTCCGGCGTGAGCGTGGACACGGTGCTGGCCAGCGGGCCGTTGCCCTGGAAGAAGAGCGGCACGTGGAAATGCACACGCACTTCCCCGACGCCGGCCTGGCCGTCGGTGTCGGCCTGTGCGATGGGCAGGTCGGTCCACGAGCGGATTTCGCCGCCCGCCGTGCGCGCCTTCACCTGATGGAGATAGACGCCCTCGGCGTATGGCAGCAGCGCATTCCACGAGTCCTCGCCGCCGCCCGTCATCAGCGCGGCGCTGAGCTGCACCTTGGAAATGCGGATACCCTCGGCGCGGTAGGTGCGCAGCGACTCTGCGGGATTCTCGAACTGCAGGGCGACGTGGCACGTGTCGAAGCAGACGCCGACGTGCCTGCGGACAATCTCCCCTGCTTCTGCCGCATCGCAGGCGCGGATCCGCTGCACGGCTGCTGCGCCTTCGGTCCAGAGGTTGTTTCGGAAAAATGCGACGGTCTCTGCAGTCGTTTCGAGATAGCACGACGGCTCGGGCTCAAGTCCGAGGTGAATTTCCCGGCCCGTATCCTCGCGCAGCGCGGCGAGATATGCGGCGACCGCGCCGAGGTTCTGCGCCATGGAGGTCGCGTCCGCAGGGCTGGAGATCCAATTCTTGAACGATCCGGGCACGGTGCTGATGGAGCCGTCCACGCCCTCGGGCAGCCAGCCGGCGAGGATGTCGGCGGCCTGCATCGTGTAGTTGCGGCGGGCCGCGGAGCGCCAGTCGGGTGCATAGACGTTCTCTTTCACGAGCCCAGCGTGGAACTGGCCGTAGGGGAATGCGTTCACGGAGAATGGATACAGATCGTGCTCGGCGAAGGCCGCGAGCGCCTCGTTGCGGAGCGCCGGGTCGGCGGTGAGATCCGAGACCGCCTGCGCGCCGAGCCGCAGCCCGAGGCCGAACCAGCGATCCGGCGAGACGAACTGCTTCACGCGCGCCGCCTTCTCGCGGATGGCCGCGAGGTTCTCCGCCCAGCTCTCGCCGGGATGGATGTTCAGGCAGTAGGTGAGGTGGAGGGGTGGCTGATGCTGGAGGATCATTTCGTGGCGAAGTCGTGTCGGGCCCCCTTTTGCAGAGCAGGCCGCAAGCCGTTCAGGCACCGCTCCATCAATGGCAGGTCAATTTCGTGCATTTCAAAGCGAGCGCCGATTCCCTGCGGGAAGGTGACGCACAGCTCGCCGCCGAGGTGCTCGCGGAAGTCGCGCAGACCGGCGAAGATTTCCAGCTCGTCAGCTGAGTTGCGCGCAAGGGCTTCGTTGTGCCAGAGCGGGAAGCCGCTGCGGCGCAGGCCGCGTTCGATGGCGTCGTATTCCTCCCGCGAGAGCCAGCCCTTCTCACGTGCGTAGGTGGAGTCGAGCAGCACGCCGAATGCGACGGCCTCGCCGTGGCTGATCGCGAAGTGGGACATCAGCTCCAGCTTGTGTGCGGACCAGTGGCCGAAATCGAGCGGGCGCGCGCGGCCGTATTCAAACGGATCGCCATTGGTGCGGATGTGCTCCAAGTGCTCGTGCGCGCAGCGGAAGACGAGGTGCTCCATCGCCGCGGCGTCGCGCGCGGGGAATTTCTCCGCGTTCGCGGTGAGCCACGCGAAGAATTCCCGGTCGCGGATGATGGCGACCTTCCACGCCTCGGCCACGCCGCAGAGCCAGTCGCGCTGCGGGAGGGAGACGAGGAAGTCGAAGTCGTTCAGCACGGCGAACGGCGGCGCGAAGGAACCGATCGCGTTTTTTCCACCCATGAAATTGACGCCGTTCTTCACGCCGACGCCCGCGTCGTTCTGGCCGAGCACCGTCGTGGGCACGCGCACCTGCCGCAGCCCGCGGTGAACGAGCGCGGCGGCGAGGCCGACCGCATCCATCACCGCGCCGCCGCCGACGATGATGATGAACGACTGCCGGTCCATGTGCGCCTCCAGCATCAGGCGCATGAAATCCTCGACGTGCCGGATGTCGTTTTTCACCGCCTCGCCGCCGGGCACGATGCGCGGCGGTGCGGCGAGTTCGAGCTGCTCCGCGTGCGCGGAGAAATACGCGGTGATTTCCTCGGCGAGCTTCGGGCGTGCAGCGGCGACCTGCGAGTCCACGAACACCATCGCGCGGTGGCGGCGCTCCTCGGGCAGGCGGCAAAGCGTGTCGAGGAGGACGGGATTTTCCGCGCGGAAGAGCCCGTGGGTGAACGTCACCGGGAACTCCCAGGTGACCGCGAGGCTCTGCGCGATGGTGCGCGCCTGCTCGTTCACTGCTGCCCCTCCATCCACGACTGCACGGCGCGCGCGAGGTCGAGCTGCGTCACCGGGAGCTGCGGGATTTTCAGCGACGACGCCCAGGCGACCTCGAGGCCGGGACGGTTGCTGCCGTGCGTGCCGTGGATTTTGCGCGTGTCGAAGCTCACGCTGCCCGGCGGCCAGCCGAAGAAAAGCTCGCACGGGTCGTAGCCGGGCTTGTTGTGGATGTCCACGTGGCTTGCGTAGTCCGGCGCCTCGTCGCGGTCGGTGAACCACGGATACGCGAACCACGCGCTCTCCGCCGCGGTGATGACGAGATCGCCGCTGCGCTGGTGCGCGATGCCGTGCCGCGCCTGCTCAGCCTTGTCCCACACATCCGCGACGCCCGGAAGCGTGCGCAGCGCCTCGGCTGCGGCGATTTTCGAGGCTTCGTCGCGGCAATACACGTGGGCAAAGCCGTGGTCGCACACGGCAAACGCGCGGCTCGTGAAGAAGTCCGTGTAGGCCATTTCCTCGATCGTGCGCGTGCCGAAAAGCCCGGCTTCGCGGAGACGGCGGTTCGGAAAAACCGCGCCGTCGCGCACCTGCTCGATCGAGTAGTCGCCGAAGACGAGCCATTCGTAGCCGCACTCCGCCGCCTTTGTCTCGAGCCGCTGCAGATAGCCGAGCAAAACGTCCAGCGCTTGGTCCGCCTCGCGGCTCACTGGGCCGTAACGCTGGAGATCGTAGTCGAGGTGCGGGATGTAGGTGAGCAGCAGGTCCGGCGCGACATCGGGCATCTCCATCACGGCGCACGTCGCGTCCACGATCCAGTCGGAGGATTTGTGGTTCGCGAGCGGTCCCCAGTAGTTCATCAGGTTGAACGGGCGGCCGACGCGCTCATTCACCAGCGCCTCGAGCGAGGCAGGCTGCGTGTAGCACGCCTGGATCATCCCGCCGCTGTGCTTGTGGATCGGCGCGGGCGTCATCACGAGGTCCACCGCCTCGCCCATGCTCTGCTGCCAGAACATCATGCCGACCTTTTTCCCGCGCGCGCGGAAGCCGTCCCAGATGCGCGGCCCCTCGACGAGCGTGGCGCTCTGCTCCCAGAAGAGCACCTTCCGCAGGTCGGAAAAGAAGAGCCCGTTTCCGACGAGGCCGTTCTGCGAGGGCGTCGCACCCGTGCGGAACGCCGCCTGCACGGGGCACGTTACTGCCGGAAAAATCGGCTGCACCGGGCGGAACTCGGGCAGATGCGACACGAGGTTCCAACCGAGTGCGGCGACATCAACGACGAGCAGCTTGCTTTTGACCGGCATGGAGAGCGGCAAAGAGAATCAGCTTCGCAAAAAAAAGCTAGGGCGTTGCGGTTCAGCCTGCGGCCGCGGTTTCCTCGGGCGTCGCCGCCGGTTCCGGAGCCGGCGGCGGCGGTGGCGCCTGCTTCGGCGTGCGGCGCAGGATCGCCTTGAACTCCATCCACAGCCACCGGCGGATGCCGCTGAGGAGCAGCCGGCCGCTCGTGCCGGGCGCAGGCGTGAAGCCGGGCACCAGCAGGCGCCAGCCCGTGTTGCGCCGGCCATACGTGCCCGCGGCGATGCGTTTGCGGGCCAGCGCGACGAGGCGGCGGTTGTAAAAGGCGATCAGCTTCGACGCGATGCGTCCGCCGATTCCGTCGAAGGGGAATTTTCCGAACATCGTCGCCGGGTCGGAGAACACCTGCTTCACCGGCCCGAGGTGATATGCCGCGATGTCCATGAGGAACGCCGCGGCCATCAGCTCCGCGTCGCCGAGGTAGTGGTATTTGTCGCGGTAGATGCAGTCGAACCAGCTTTGGAAGCAGAATGCGAAGCGGCGGTTGTAGGCGCGGACATCAATCGCCTTTCCTTCGCAGGCGTCCGCCACGTGCGTCGCGACGGACTGCGCGGTGAACGAGCAGAAATCCAAGCCCGGGCTGTAGAAGGGATCGAGGAACCCCGCCGCATCGCCCACGCATGCCCAGCCGTCGCACATCACCTGCGTGACGCGGTAGGGGAGCTGCGAATAGGCGCGCTCGTCGCCGGAAATCGCCTTCGCACCGGCGAGAATCTCGCGCCCGACCGGATGCTCGCGGCAGTGCGCGAGGATGCGCTCGCCGATGGAGGCGCCCTCCGGCGGAGTGTAGAGCCGCTCGTCATAGACGAGCCCCACGCTCACATCGCCGCCCTTCAGCGGAATGATCCACACCCACCAGCCGGGGCCGCAGAGGTGGTTCGTCGCCCAGCCGCGCGCGGCGACGGTCGCGTTCGCCCACTTCGGAAATTTTTCGCGCAGCTCGACGCCGTCCCAGTCCTTCACCCCGGTGAACCGCGCCCAGAGCGAGTTTGTCGGGTGCTCGGTCATCGCCTCCATGTAGCCGCGCTTGCGGGCGATCACCGCCGCGCGGCCGCTCGCATCCACGAGCCAGCGAGCGAGCACCTGCTGCTTTTCCCCGGCCGAAATGATCTCAAGCAGGTTGCTGTTCGCGCCGCCGAGCTCCAGCTTCACGACCTTTGCCGGCCGCAGCAGCGTGCAGCCTGCGGCGACGGCGAGGGAAAGGACGTGCTCGTCCAGCGTCGCCCGGTCCACCTGGAAGCCGGGCATCCGTGAGTTGAACTGCGCGCCGATTTCCGCGCACTGGTCGAAGGCGTCGTCCGCGGAGTTTGCGAACCACATCCGCAGGCCCTGTTTCGCGAGCTGGTGGTGGCCGAGGTAACTTGTGAGCCCGAGCACCCGCGTGAGGAAGCACGAGCTCACCTCCGTCGTGCTCTCGCCCACCTTGCGGTCAAACACCTCGGCCTTCTCGATGATCGCCACGCGCAGGCCCGGGCTGCGCCGCTTGATGAGCAGTGCCGTCGCCGCGCCGGAAAAGGCGCCGCCGATGACCGCCACGTCGAAGCTCAAATGCATGGGGCACACTCATATCCGCAGGCAGGGCGGCGTCCATCCGCGCGCGTCAGTTTTTCGTAAAAAAAAAGTGGTTGCCCGGCGGGACTGCGCCGGTAATGTCCCGGCCCTTCTTCGGAGCCTTAGCTCAATCGGTTAGAGCGCCGCCCTGTCACGGCGGAGGTTGCGGGTTCGAGCCCCGTAGGTTCCGCCATCATCCATCTGGGAGGCGTTTGATGGTGGGCTTTGGCGAAAGAAGATCCGCGGCGTTGTGAGGATTTCAGGGAAAGCGTCGCGGAAAATTGCCGCGGATCTGGAAGCCCCGTGTCGGCAGCGTGGGCCCGCTGAGCGGGACGGGCGTGGTGCCGCGTCGCGATGGCGGTGTGGGCGCAGACTTTCGCTAGGATTTGTTCGGAATATGAATCTAACAGGTTACATTCAGTTCACTCCCTAAAGCACCCCTGTAGCGGCCTCACCCTGCGGAAAACGTTCTGCATTTCTCCACCAAATTATGAAAGACCGAGCCAACCTTCGTTGCCGAGGATTCGAGCATCACGTCGGGCGCAAACGAATTCTCGCCGGTTCCGCGGCGATCCTCGCGGCGATTCTGCTTCATCAGCCTGAGGCTTCGGCTGTGCCCTATTATTGGGACTCGGATTTGACCGCAGCGGGGAACACCACTGCTGGCGCGAACTTGGGCAATACCGTTCCGCCGTTCACTTGGGACACTTCGCTGCTGAATTGGTGGGATGGGGTTTCCGCCGATGCGGCGTGGGTGAATGGCAGCGACACCGCCATCTTCACGGGCACCGCGGGCACGGTGACGCTCGGCGCGCCGGTCACCGCGGGCGGGCTTGTCTTCAATGTCGGCGGCTACGCGATTGCCGGTGGCGGCAATGCGCTCACCCTCGGCGGCACGCTGCCCACGGTCACGGTGACGAATGCCGCCACTGCGGCGACGATTCAAGCTGACGTGGTCCTCGCTGCAAGTGCCGTCATTTCCGGCGCGGGAAATCTCGCCATCAACACCGGCGTGATCAGCGGGGCCTTCGGCTTCAGCAAGCTCGGGAGCGGCACGCTTTCCCTCGGGGGTGCGAACACCTTTTCCGGGCCGGTGTATCTGTATTCCGGCGTCACCAGCATCAGTGCGGCGAACAATCTCGGCGACGGTTCGGCGACAAACACGCTGACCCTCGCGGGCGGCACGCTGAGCGCAACGGGCACCTTCAGCCTCATGACGAACCGCGGTCCCGTCATCGGCTATGGCGGCGGCGTCATTGATGTGACCGGCGCGAACGACCTCACCGTGGACGGCGCGCTGTCCGTCGCGGCCGGACTGACGGGGCGGGTCGTCCTGACGAAGACTGGCTCCGGCACGCTGATCCTCACCGGCGCGAACAACACGAGCGTCAACGCCACGACCGTCACAGCCGGCACGCTGAGCATCGGGAGCAACACCAATCTCGGCACCGGGCGGGTGACGCTGGATGGAGCCACGCTCCGATTCACGGGGAGCAGCGCGACGATGACCAACGGTGTCGCGATGGGCGCCTCGGGCGGCACCGTGGAAGTGACCACCGCCGGGCAGACTCTGACCGTCGGCACTCTGGCAATCATCGGGCCGGGTTCCCTGACGAAGACCGGGCCGGGCACGCTGCAGCTCGGCGTGGCCTCGACCTTCTCAGGCTCCACCACCATCAGCGACGGCACTTTGAATGGCGGCATCGCCGCCTTCCTGCCGTCGGGCACGCAGCTCAGCATCGCTGCCGCGGGGACGCTGAACATGAACGCCTTTGCGACGACCGTCGCCTCGCTGTCCGGTGCCGGCATCGTGACCAACACGGGCGCGGCCGCGGCGCTGACCATCGGCAACCTCCGCGGCGCGCAGAACACCACGTTCTCCGGCTCGTTCAATGCGACGACTCCGGCGAACCTCACGCTGACAAAGACCGGCGGCGGCACGCTCACGATCACCTCCGGCACGCCCGGCACCGCCACCGGTGCTTGGACGCTGAATGCGGGCACGGTGAATGTGGATTACACGCTGAACGGCTCGGCCACCGGGAATATCCTGACCTCGCGCGCGATCACTCTCACTGGCGGTAGCCTGCAAATCACCGGGCGCAGCGGAGCCACGGTGTCCCAGGGCCTCGGCAACATCACCGTCGGAGCGCGCGGCGGCCAGATCCTCATGACGCCGAGCGGCGGCGCAGGGACGACGCTCGCATTGGGCACGCTTGCGCACGTCGCGACCGCCGGCGCGTCGCTGCTCATCAATGCACCCGCGACCACCTCGGTGAGCACCACATCGACGGCGCTCACGAACGGCATTTTCGGCGGACGCTACATTTTCACCGACGGCACGAGCTACGACTGGGCGACCAATGACGGCACCGCGAGCAACGCCATCAAGGGCCTCGGCACCTACGTGGCGCAATACACGGCGCTCGACACGACCGCGGGCACGGACACGAACAACTCCACGCTGACCGGCAGCGCGACGATGGGCGGCAGCCGCACGACGAACACGCTGAAGCTGCTCACGAGCGCCTCCGGCCAGTCGCTGGACCTCGCAGGCAGCAGCCTCGTGCTCACCGCGGGCGGCCTCCTGTTCGCGGGCGCGCAGGACTACACGATCACGGGCGGCACGCTGGCGAGCAACACCGCCTCGCCATCCGATCTGGTCATTCACCAATACGGAACCGGCTCCCTCACGGTGAATTCCAGCATCATTGACGGCGCCGGGGCATCCACGTTGACGAAGGCTGGCGCCGGCGCGCTCGTGCTCGGCTCGGCGAACACGTTCACCGGTGGAATCTTCATCAACGGCGGCACGCTGAGCGTCAGCAATGTCAACCAGCTCGGCTCCACCGCGACCTCCGCGATCACGATCAATGACGGCGCGACTTTCAAGACGACGGCGGACCTGAACACGGGCACCCACACTTTCTCCGTGACGGGCGGAGTGGCGAAAATCGACATCGCCCCGGCGACGACGCTGACCGTCGGAGGCGTCATCTCCGGCGCGGGCGGGCTCAGCCTCACGAACACCGGCATTTTGCAGATCAATGCCGCCGCGACTCTCACGGGTCCAGTCACGGTCGGCGCGGGGGCCACGCTGAAGGGCGGCGTGAACACATTCATCAATGCGGCTGCCGGCGGCGGGCTGAATGTCGCAAGCGGCGGCCTCGTGGACATGAACGACTTCACGCTCACCGTCGGGAGCATCGAGGGCGCGGGGAATATCGTGAATTCCAGCGCCACGGCGCGTGCGCTGAGCGTCGGCGGAAACAACATCTCCACCACCTACTCCGGCGTCCTTCAGGCGACCGGCACGGCGGCAAACATGACGCTGACCAAGACGGGCACGGGCATCCTGACGCTCGCCAGCAGCAGCCTGTTCACCGGCACCGTCACGCTGAGCAATGGCACCATCAAATTCGGGGTGAACAATGCCCTCGCGGCGGGTGCGATCACGATCGGCAATGCGGCCGGACCGGTGACGGCGCTGCTGGATCTCGACGGAAAAAATTACACCACGGGCGGCACGCTGACGATTTACGGGACCACCTCCACCGCGACGAGCCAGGCTGGGGTCAATATCGGCGCCGGCGGTGTGCTGACGCTGGGCGGCGCCGTCACGGTCACGGTCAGCGGGACCGCTTCAAATGGCTTCCTCCCGTCCTTCATCACGGGCGGCACGCTGGAACTTGGCACGGCGAATCGCACGATCACCGTCGCCGACAGCATCAATGCGGCGGTCGATCTGACCATCACCTCCGCCATAACGTCTGCGGGCGGCGCATTCGGCATCACGAAGGCCGGCGCGGGCACCCTGCTGCTCACCGGCGCGAATACCTACACCGGCACGACCACCGTGAACGGTGCGGCTGGCGTCCTGATGCTCGGCGGAAACGGCACCCTCGGCTCGGGAACGAATGCGCTGACGATGACGACCGGCGTTCTGGACCTGAACGGCACCAACCAAGCCGTCGGCACTTTTTCCGGTGCAGCCGTAGGCACGGTGCGGAACAGCGCGGTGGGCACGCTTTCCACCTTCACCGTTGGCAACGGCAGTCTCATCACGTCGTCCGGCAGCTACGCGGGCAACATCACCAATGGCGGCGGCGCCGTGGCGCTGACGAAAGTTGGCCAGGGAATCGTCACGCTCTCTGGCACGGACGACTACACCGGCGGAACGTTGGTGAACGATGGCATCCTCGCCTATGGCACCACGGCGGCGAAGCCGGCGACCGGCACGACCACCGTCGCGGCCACTGCGGCCCTCGGGCTTGGCGTCGGCGGCGCAGGGTTCTTCAGCTCGGCGGATGTGGACGCGCTCTACGTCAACGCTCTCGCCGGTGTCAGCCTCGCATCCACCTCCGGCGTCGGCATTGACACGACGGCGGGCGACTTCGACTACACGACCAGCCTCGCCTCGGGGCCGCGCGGCATCGTGAAACTCGGCACCAACGTGCTGACTCTCAGCGGCACCAATCTCCACACTGGCGGCACGCTCATCGCCGCGGGCACGCTCGCGGTCGCGTCGGACGACAAGCTCGGTGCGGTTTCCGGTGCGCTTGGGATTGTTAATGGCGGCATCCTCCGCGTCACCGGCACGTCCTTCACGTCTTGGAATGCGAGCCGCACCCTGAGTCTCGCCGGTGCTTCGGGCCTCGACATCGCGGACCCGGCGAACAACTTCTCCATCGGCATCAACCTCACCCCGGCTGGCGCCATCACGAAGCTCGGCAGCGGCATCCTGAGCCTGGCCGGCACGGTGACCTCGGCGAGCGCGCTCAATGTGAACGCGGGCGTGCTCGTGATTTCTGGAACCACGACCACCGGCGCCGGCAACACCGCAGTCGGCAACACCGCCGCCACGCAGGGTCTGCTGCGCGTGCCGGCAGGCGGCAGCTTCACCACCACGAATCTGAATGTCGGCAACAACGCGACCGGTGTCGGCGCAGTCGTGGTCAGCGGCGGCACAGCCACCTCCACCGGCACCGGCACGGGCAACGGCCTCGTGTTCGGCAATGGTGGTTACGGCGGAGTCTTCGTGTCGTCGGGCACCCTCAACACGGGGCGCATCGAGACCAGCACATCCACCGCCGCGACGGCGTTCGGCGTGTGGCAGCAGACCGGCGGCACGGTCAACAACAGCGAATGGCTCCTTCTGCGCAACAACCGCTTTGACGCCGTCATCACCGGCGGCACCTACGACCGCACGGGCGCATCGCAAAACCTCGCCATCGCGTATCAGGGCGCGGCGACTTCATTCGGCGCCTTCACGGTGGCCGGCGGCACGGTCATCAACACCGGGCGCAACGTGTCATTTGGCCAGGTGAACACCGGTTCTGGCCTCGGCACCGGGCTGCTCAACCTCAATGCCGGCACGCTGCGGACAAATCTGATTCAAGCGTATAACGGAGCCGCGACCGCCACGAATGGGATCGTCAATTTCAACGGCGGCACGCTTCAGGCCGCGGTGGCCACGACGGATTTCATCGGCTTCAACGGGACGGGCGGCGCGACGACGCTCACGCTCCGGTCGAATGGCGCGTTCGGATCCTATGCGGGCGGCGCGGTCATCGACACGAATGGGTTCGCCGTCACGCTCGCGCAGCCGATTCAGGCTCCCACGGGCAGCGGCGTCACGGGCATCAGCCTGACTGGCAGCGGCAGCGGATACATCGGCGCCCCCTACGTCGATATCTCGGGCGGCGGTGGCTCGGGGGCGACAGCTTATGCGACGGTGGATTTGGATCCTGCCAGCGGGACCTACGGGCAGGTGACAGGCATCACCGTCACGAATCCCGGCGTGGGTTACACTTCGGCGCCGACGGTCACATTGTCAGGTGGCGGCGGCACCGGGGCCGCTGTCGGCACGGTGACGACTGCCGCAAATGTGTCGGGCGGCCTCACGAAAGTCGGCAGCGGCACCCTGACTCTTACCGCCGTGAACACCTACACGGGCGCGACCACGGTGAATGGCGGCTCTCTTTCCATCACGCCGGCGGCCATCCAGAACACCTCGTCCGTGCAGGTGGGTGCGACGGGAAATGGCACGCTCGATCTGTATGCGGACGGCGTCGGAGCCGCATGGAACGTGCCGGCCGGCATCGGCATCACCCTTGGCAGCGCAACGACGAGCGGCTCGCTGGGATTCCAGCTCGGCACGGCCTCCGACAGCATCGTGCTCTCCGGCGGCAGCGTCCTCACCGTCAATGCGGGCGGCGGCAAGATCAACGCGCAGGCAATCACCGGATTTGGCGCGGGCACCTACACGCTTTTGACCGGACCGAACAACATCGTGGGAATCTCCAATGTGTCCCTCGGACTCCTGCCGGGCGGCTTTGCATACACTCTGGACACCTCGATTCCCACGCAGCTCTCGCTCACGGTCGCTGCGGGGGGAGCCGGCGACCTTTACTGGACTGGCAACGGCACACCTTCGTGGTCAGACTACAATGGCGGCAACACAAGCTGGGCCACCGACGCGGCGGGCACCATCGAGGCCGGATACACCCCGGCGTCTGGCGACACCGTGATCTTCAGCGCCACGAACGCGGGCGCGGGGGCCATCAACACGACACTCGATTTTGCGATCTCCATCAAGGGCCTGAAAGTCATCAACTCCGGCACGGGCGCAGTGTCCGTGGCTCCGGGTGCCGGTGGCACGCTGACGATCGGCACCGACGGCATCGATGTGCAGGCCGGCGCTCCGGCCCTCACCCAGATTTCCGCGCCAGTCGCGCTCGGCTCGGCGCAGGCGTGGAATGTCACCGACGCCGCGGGCACGCTCCGGGTGAGCGGCGCCTTGTCGGGGGATTTCAATCTCACGAAGAACGGCGCCGGCACCGTGGTGCTGGCCGCCAATGCGGCGCGCTCCGCCGCTGCCGGGACATCCACGCTCGCCGCCGGCACGCTGCGGCTGGAGGCGCTTCAGGCGCTCTCCACCGGCGCGGGCATCGCGATGAATCTCAACGGCGGCACGCTGTCTCTCGCAGCCCCGGCGGCCGGCACGTTCAACGGCGCAAACATCACCATGGGCGGCAGCGCGAAAATCGAGGTGGATCGTTCCACGGTGGGCGCGGGCTTCGTGTCCACGATCGGCACGGTTTCCATCGGCGCGCTCACGCTCACAGTCGAGCCCGGCTCGAATGTCACCAGCGGCACCGCGGGGCTGACGACCGGCGCTGTCACGCTCACGGGCTCGCCTACTTTCACCGTGAACAACTCGGGAAGCGCGCTTGCGGCGGCCACCCTCGGAGCCATCGGCGAGAGCGGCGGCCCGCAGGGCTTCGCGAAGAACGGCACGGGCACGCTCATCCTCGGAAGCGCGAGCACTTTCACGGGGGTTGTCACTCTGGATGCCGGCACGCTCCGCAACATCTACGGCGGCACGACGGGGCTCGGCACCGGCGCCGCGACACTCGTCCTCAACGGTGGACGGCTTGAGCTTGCGAACAGCACCGCGCGGAACAGCGCCCGAAACACAACGATCGCCGGGAATGTCACCATCTCGACGGAGCGCCTCACCGCCGGCGCCGGCGTCGCACACACGCTGGGCACGCTCGCGATGGGCGGGCAGACGCTCTCGGTGGTCAGCAGCGTGGCTGACTCGGGAACGCAGAGCCTCGTGTTCGGCGCCACCACGCTGGGCGGCGATCCCACTTTCGACGTGACCAACGGCGCCACAACAACGCAGTTGACCATCGGTGCGCTGAACGACGGCGGCATCGCGAGAACGGTCGCGAAGAGCGGCAATGGCAACCTGGCGTTCGGCACTGCCGCGGTGAGCCTCGTGAATGGCACCGCGGTGAACATCGGCGGCGGCCGGCTGAACTCCACCAACGCAACCGCACTCGGCAACCAGGCGAATGTCACCGTGGTTTCCGGCGCCACATTCGGCGCGGGCGCGACGCAGACGATCGGCGCGCTCAACGGTGCGGGCAGCGTGGACATCACCGCCGCGCTGACGCTGACCGTCGGCAGCACGAACAACCTCAGCTCCGCCTTCAGCGGCGGGACCACCGCGACGACCGGCGGCCTTGCCAAAGCGGGCACGGGCACGCTCACGCTCACCGGACAGAACCTGCATACCGGCGCGACCACGGTGAACGCCGGCACGCTCGTGCTGGATTTCGACGCGTCCGCACTCTCCTCGAACATCATTTCTTCATCGAGCCCGCTCGTCCTCGCCGGCGGCACGCTCAGCGTGCTTGGTGACACTGTGGATGCGACGGCGCAGACCTTCGCGTCCACCGCGCTCTCCGCGAACAGTTTTTCGCAGGTGACCGCGAGCGCGGGTGCTCCGGGCCTCACGGTGAACCTCGCCACTCTGACGCGTGGAAATGCGAGCGGCCTGAATGTGTCGCTCCTCAGCTCCGCGGTGGTGCAGGCCACGGGCTCCACCGTCACGAACGGCGTCGTCACCGATTCGCGCGGGATCGCGTTTGTCACGCTGAACAGCGTGGACTGGGCGAACCTCCCCGGCTCAAGCATCGTCCCCGCGACCTACGTGGCGGACGATTTTTCGAGCTCCGCCAACAACGTGGATGTGACCGCCAGCGGAAACTGGACTGGCTCGACCGTGAACACGCTGCGCTTCAACACGGGGGCGCCGACATTGACGCTCACCGGCACGGACATGATCGGTGCCGGCGGTATTTTGATCACCGGCGGCGCGGGTGCGGTGACGCTCAGCGGTTCCGGCAAAATCGCGGGCAGCCCGGTCACCGGCACGGTCGCCGCGCCGCTGAGTGGCGAACTCAATGTTTTCCACAATGGAGCCAGCACTCTCACGATTGGCTCCGCGGTCGTGAACAATCCCGGCAGCCTGAGCCACGTCGCCGCCACGGTGAGCGGCACGGCGCTGAACAAGTTTGGAACCGGAACGCTGGTGCTCTCGGCCGCTGGCAACGCCTACAGCGGTGGGACGAACGTGGTCGCCGGCACTCTTCGGCTGGGTGCCGCGAACCTCATCCCCGACGGTGCCGCGCTGCCCGGCGCAGTCACGGTTTCCGCCGGGGCGACATTCAATTTGAACGGCTTCAACGAAACCATCAATGGCCTCGCGGGCGCCGGTCTCGTTGACAACGCCTCGGCGAGCGCTGTCACCCTTGTGGAGGGGAATACCAACGCCACATCCACCTTCTCCGGCATCATCAGCAACAGCGGCGGCGGCGCACTTTCCCTCACCAAGGTGGGCACCGGCACGCTGACCCTCACCGGGGCCAACACCTACACCGGCGTGACGACCGTCAGCGCGGGCGGCGTGACTTTGAACTTCACCGCCGCCGGAGCCCCGCTCGGCAACATCATCTCGTCGTCGTCCGCGCTGAACATTGGCTCGGCCCTGCTCACCCTCACCGGGTCCACCGCGGCGAACACGCAGGCATTCAACAACACCACGGTCATCGGCGGCGCGCGCATCACCATCGGCGGCACCACCCCGGCCTTGGCCCTCAGCTTGGGCGCGATCACCCGCAACGCGGGAACCGCGCTGAACGTCACGCTTTCGACCGGCGCCACGACGACCACCAACACCAATGACGCCACCGGCATCCTCGGCAGTTGGGCGGTGGTGAACAGCGCGGACTTCGCCACGGTGAATGGCAGCAGCCAGATCGTGGCCTACACCGGCTACACCGCTGTCAGCGGCGCGACGGGCGCGGGAAGCTCCACGCAGAACGCCCTCTTCCAAGCGGGCAATAGCGTGGACACCGCGACGGTGGACTACAACACGGTCAAGCTGGCCGCCGCTCCGAGCTTCGCCGCCGGCACAAACATTCTCCGCCTCGGTGCGACGGGCGCCATCCTCATGCCCACCGGGCTTGCAGCGACAGCCATCGGCTCCGCGGCGGGCAACGGCGTGCTGACCGCCGGCGGCGCGGCGAACACAGCGGGCGAACTGAACCTCATCAACTGGAGCGCCAATGCGCTGACCATCAACTCGGCCATCAACAACAACGGAACCGGTGTGGTCACGCTGGTGAAGTCCGGCAGCGGCGGCGTCACGCTCGCCACTGCGAACGGATACAGCGGTGGCACCATCATCAACCAGGGCACGCTGACCGCCAGCGCGGCGAACCAGCTTGGCACCGGCGGCATCACGCTGAACGGCGGGCAGCTCACTTTCTCCGCGGATGCAGGCCTGGCTCTCGCGCTGAACTTGGGGGCGGGTGGTGGAACGTTGAACGTGTCCGGGACTTTCGGTGTGGATCGGACATTCGGAACGGCTGCGGATCTCGGAACGTCCGGCACCGGTGCGCGCATCCTGACGCTGACCGGGGGAACCGCAGTCCGGCGCGCCATCCTCGCCACCCGCCTGGTTGATGGGTCCGGTGGACCGACGAGCCTTGTCCTGAGCTTCGGTGGAGATGACCGGCTGCTCCGGCTCGCCACGACGAACACCTTTACCGGCACCACGACGATCACCCGCGGCGTCTTGGACTTCTCCGCTGCGACCGCGATTCCGGGCGGTCTGACGAGCGCTGCCACAACCGGCAATCTGATCTTCGCCGCCACGGGAACGCAGCGCGCCCTCCTGCAGAACAGCATCGCTACACCCGTGAACCTCACACGGACCCTCGGGTATGGCGCGGGCCAGATTCATTGGGAGGGCAATGGCGGCTTCTCGAACAATTCTGCCAACACCACTTGGAACGTGAATCTCGGCGGAGCGGGTGCAACTCTGACCTGGGGCCGCGGAGGATTCGTGCCGGATGGAAGCCTGCTGCAGTTCGGCGTTGCGAACGTCACGAACTCGGTGACCAACCTCGGCGCGGTTAATTTCCAGAACGGCATCGACCTCGGCAGCGTGATGCGGACGATCGAAGTGTTCTCTGCCAACGACAAGCACGGCAACACGCCCTACGACGCCATTCTCAGCGGCAACCTCACCAGCACGGCGGGCGGAGGCTTCACCAAGACCGGCAGTGGCGTGCTCGTGCTCACGGGCACGAACAGCGCCTTGCCGACCACCGTCACGGTCACTGCAGGCACGCTCATTTTCGGCAGTGCGAGCTCCATTCCGGGTTCCGGGGCGAACGTCACCCTGCCGACTGTGGCGGGTGGCAATTCCGCCGTCGGAGTGGCGGGAGACACGAATCCAATCGCGACCCTTGGCAGCCGCATCGCGAATCCCTCGATCGCCACGAGCGCCGTCACGCTCGGCGCCAGCAGCAGCGCGAACCTCGACTTCACCAGCTTCCCGAACATGCGCCTCGCCGCGTATGCGTTCGGCCTGCCTGCGAAGGCGATCACCTACAGTGGCACGATCACGCCGGCGGGTGGATCCTACCTTTTCGGCGGGACGCCCTACGCGAGCGATGCCGTGAACACGCTCGCCACGACGCTCGTGCTGAACCAAGTCAACCAACTGACAGGAGCCCGGGTGCTCGACATGACCTTCGGCAACCTCACGATCACCGCGCCGAACGACTTCACGGGAGGCATGAACTTCAGCGGCAACGGGATCGGAAACTCAAACCTCGCAGTCGGAAGCAACGCAGCGCTGGGCACCGGAACGATCACGATGACCGGCGCCTCCACGCGGACTTTTGGCGCGGTGAATGGCGAACATTACCTGTCGAACAACATCGCGTGGGGCGGCAGCGCCACGAGCCTCGTGCTCGCGGGCGATGCGGGGAACGACGGCGTCTCGAACACGACGAATGGCGGCGGCATCACGTTCCTCGGCGCCATCACGATCTCGAATACCGCCGCCGCGCCGACCGTTGTTTCCCGCACGGGCCATCAGGCGCTGCTGCTCGGCGATGTGAACAATGGAGCCCTCACGTCGGGCCTGACTTACAGCGCCAGCACCAGCGGCATCATCAGTTCCCTCACGACGGCGGCAAACGGCGGTGTCCCGAAAACCTACAACGGCACTTCGATCATCAACTCCACCGCCACGCTCATCATCGACTCCGACGCCTCATTCGGCAGCAGCGGCAATCTCTCCATGGGCGGCGGCGGTGCGGCGGGAAACACGGCGACGCTCCGCCTCCAGCCCGGCACGGGTGCGGTGACGTTGGCGGCAGCGCGCACGATGTCCTTCACCGGCGACCGCAACTTCGAGTTCCGTGTCGGCACCGGCGGCACGCTCACACTGGCCGGCGTTCTAAACGCGCAGGGCACGAACACCGCCGCGCGCAACCTCATCAAGACCGACGCCGGCACGCTGATGGTCACGAACAGGAACAACTTCACCGGCACGGCCACCTTCACCCCGGGGCTCGCGATTCGCGGCGGCGCGCTGAAGCTCGATTCGTCGTCGGGCGCGCTCACCGCGGCGGCAGACCGCTTCTTCCCGGACGCCATCCCGCTCCCGGTCGCGTTCAGCGCGGCCAGCGGCACCTTCGCAGGCGGCGGCACGCTGGAGATCATTCAGGACGCCGCGAACGCCTTCGCGCTCACGCAGGGGTTTGGAAATCTCACGTTCAACACCGGCGGCAGCACCATCCGGCTCACAAACAACTCCACCACCCAGGCGCTCACGCTGAACCTCGGCTCAACCTTCACCCGGACCGCGCTGCTCGGCGGCACTGTGAATTTCGCCACGACCACCGCGGGCGGCGCCAATGCCATCGGCTCCACCGTGGCGAACGCGAACGGCATCGTCAGCGGCTACGCGACATTCAATGGCGCTGACTGGGTCACCCAGTCCGGCGGTGCGCTCGTTGCGTTCAGTGGATACAACACGAGCTTCCCCGGCTCAGGCTCGACGAACACCGACAACTACTCACTGACCGGCAGTCAGTCGGTCCTCCTGAGCCAGACGATCAACTCGATGAAGTTCGCGCCCGCCAGCGGCACTCAGACCATCGAAGTCTCCGCCGGCGCCGTGCAGACAGTTTCCTCCGGCGGCCTGCTCTTTGACAACACGAGCGGCTCCGGCACGATTTTCGGTGGCGGCCAGTGGGGCGCCACGGGCGCGGAAGTCATCGTGCACACCCACGGCAGCGGCGATCCGACCGTGAACAAGCTCACCTTGGACGGCGTTATCAAGGGCGCGGCGACAGCCATCAGCAAGTCGGGCTCCGGCACACTGGTCCTTTCGGGGGCGAACACCCACACCGGCGCGCTCATCATCAACGCCGGCACCGTGGAGTATGCCAACGGCAGCGCCGCTGGCCAGAATCTCGGAAGTCCGACTGCTGGTGCGGGCAACATCATCCTGAACGGCGGCACGCTGCGCCAGACCGCGACGAACAACCTCATCTACGGCATGACGGTGAACGGCTACGCGAAGCTGGATGTGCCCGGCGGTGTGACGATGACGCAGACCGCGCAGGGCATCACCGGCGTCGCGGGCGTCACAGGTATTTTGCAGAAGACCGGCGGAGGCACGCTGGCCTTCAGCGGCAGCAATGACAACCCGTCCCTCAGCCTGGAGGTGGTGGGCGGTGTGGTGAATCTCGGGAAGAACTCGAGCGGCACCGTTCATTCCGTCGGCGTGGCTGCAGGGTCCGCCGCGGCCTCGGTGTTCGGCACCGCGCTCATCGTGAACTCCGGCGCCACCGCAAACATCACCGGCACGGGCGGCGATCAGATTCATGATCAAAGCAGCGTGCTCGTGCGCGGCGGCGGTGTGCTGAATCTCGGCGGCGGCACGGCCGCTTCGGAGAGCTTCGACAGCCTCGCAGGCGGCGGGCAGGTGACGAACAGCGGCCTCGCGGGCACCTTCACCCTCACGCTCGGCGCGGGGAACAACGTGAACGTCTCCGCCTACTCGGTGGCGGCGGCGGATGCCGGAGTGAACGCAACCGGTTTGAACAACTTCAGCGGCGTGATCGCGGACGGCGGTGCTGGGAATGTCGTCGCGCTTACGAAGACCGGCGGGGGCACGCAGATTCTCAGCGGCAACAGCACCTATTCGGGCGCGACGAGCATCAACGCGGGCACGCTCCAACTCGGCATCGCCGATGCACTGCCGAGCGGCGCGGGGAAGGGGAACGTCACGATCGTTGGCGACGGCTTCGGCGCTGCGACGATCAATGGCGGCACCTCCATTGGATCCGCGAATTTGATCGGGGCGCCGGGAACGCTGGACATGGGCGGCTTCGACCAGTCCATCAACGGGCTGAATTCCACGACTGGCGGCTACGTGGTGAACAACCCGACCCTCGCGTGGAATGGCTCCGCGTGGGTCGCCGCGAATGCAGCGAACACGCTGACTGTCGGAAACGGCGACGCGAACGGCAGCTTCAGCGGCATCCTCATGAACGGATACACGGTTGCGCCCGGCGCGACCGCCACCGCCTACACGGGGACTCTGTTCCTTACGAAGACCGGCTCCGGAACACAGACGATGGGCGGCGCGAACACCTACACCGGCGCGACGACGGTGAACGGCGGCGTGCTCGCCGTGACCGGCAGCCTGAGCGGCACGAATGCGGTGACGGTGAATTCCAGCGCGACCCTGCTGCTCGACAGCAGCGCGAATGCGGACAACATCGTGAACACCGCCGCGACCTATTCGGGCGGCGGCGGCACTCTCAAAGTCGGCGACACGCAGACTGGCCGGACAAACACGCTCGCGTCGCTGGCGCTGAGCGCGAACTCCGCGGTGGATTTCGGCGCCGGCACCACGAACACGCTGCTTTTCGGCGTGCTGGACAGCACGACCGCGGCCGCGCTCATCGCCGGGACGACCACGCTGACGATCAGTGGCTGGACGGGGTCGCTTTTCAATCCCGGCGACCTCGCCGACACGCGCGGCGACGCCACGCAGGACCGGCTGCTGTTCAGCACGGATCCCGGGTTCGCGCCCGGTGTGCCCATCGCGGGGATCAATTTCGATGGGTTCGGTCCCGGCATGGCGGTGCAGTTTGGAGCCGGCCAATTCGAAATCGTGCCCGTGCCGGAGCCCGCGTCGGCGGCGCTCATCGGCACCGTGGCGCTGTGCGCACTGCTCGGCCACCGCAGCCGCCGGCGCACTGCCGGGCGTGCGTGCCGGTGACCTGCCTGTTCAGCCCGTTGCTGCTGCCGAAAGCTCCTCTGAAGATGAGGCTCTAAGCTGTGAAGTCCTGTCTCAGCGTCGTGCTCTGGTTCGCCGTGCCCGTGGCGGAGAAAATCTCATCGGAAAATGCCTTGGAACGGCTGAGACGCACGGTTTGCCGGTGCAATCTCGGGATGCCGGGAATCGGGCAGCCAGCGCCGGAGCGCGTCCGGGTCGCGGCAGTTTTGTGCGTCACGTTTGGCGGGATTTGAAATCCCTGCCATCGAAAATGCGTTGGGTCAGTTGCCCCGCTGGCTGGATGCGTCGTGGAATTCCCCACGGTTTGTGCATCGAGCCAATGGTCTATCGAGACAGATTCCGCGATTTTCTGCTGGGCGTTTTTCACGCAAGCAATGCCGGGAAATGACAGTTGAAAACGTGCGTCTTTTTTGGCTGATGAGCGCCGAATTTCCGCGTGAAAATGATTGCGGGAGATCGCCCGGACAAATATTATCAAACAAGTTACGCCCGATTCACCCCCGTCCGTTTTCCCTCCATTTCCCTCGTCCCCTGTTTCCGTGAGCCCTCAGAAAAAGGATTATTTCCACCCCAAAAAAGCCATGAAAAGCAATCGCGTCATTCTTCGTCGTCGCAAGTCCCAGCGCAGCCTTGGGTCCAATCGAATTTTTGCCAGCTCGGTGGCAGTCTTGGCGGCGATTTTGCTTCATCGGCCTGCGGCCTCCGCAGCCACGGTTTACTGGGATGCCGATGGCCTGCTGGCGGGTGACAATGTGGCGACGGGCGCAGGCTTGGGCGGAAATGGAACGTGGGACACCAGTTCGGGGCTTTGGACTGCGGCGGGCACCTCCTTGATTCCTTGGCCCAACACCACCGGTGACACAGCCATTTTCTCGGGAGCCGGCGGCGTGGTTCAGTTGGGTTCTGCGGTCACCGCCGGGGCGCTGACCTTCAATTCCGCAGGCTTCCATGTCACCGGTGACGGCACCACCGGGAGCAACATTCTCACGCTCGGGGGCGCCGCTGCGGTTCAGGTGAACAACACTGGGACCAGCACCATCAGCGCGATCATCGCAGGTTCAAACGGCCTGAATCTCAGCAGCTCCACCACCGGCACGCTGCTGCTCTCAGGGGCGAACAGCTACACCGGCACCAACACGATCACTTCAGGGACTCTCAGCATCTTTGCGGATGCGAACTTGGGCGATGCCGCCAACGACATCACCTTTGACGGCACCACCGCCACCACGGCTGCGCTCCGTTTCAACGCCCCTGTCGTCCTGAATGCAGGCCGCACCATCAACCTCAACAATTCCGGCGCGGGTGTGGCCACCATTTCCTCCGCAGGCACCGCCTCCCAGGTGATTCTCGGCAAGATCACCGGTGCCGGGGCGCTGACCATTGCCAATGCGGGAACCACCTATCTCCTGAACGCCACGAACGACTACACCGGCATTCTTTGGTCGCAGACCGGAACGGTTTCCACCTATGCGATGACGACTGGTGTCGGCAACGGGAACATCCTGCTGGGCTCCGGCACCTCCACGGGCGGTTTCCAGTGGGCAACGGGCACCACGGGGGCCTTGAATCTGACGAACCGGTCCATCGAACTCGCGGGAACGACCGGCGGCGGCACCATTGACAGCGCCTCCAACGTGGCGGCCAACAGCATCACCATCGCCAACAACCTTGCCTTCACCGCCGTTGCTTCTGGAAACAAGACGCTGACTCTCACGGGCGTCAACGCGGGCACCAACACTTTCGCGGGCAACATCACCAACAACGGTGCGTCCACCACAGCCCTGACCAAGTCCGGCCTGAGCCTCTGGCAGTTGACGGGCACGGGTAACAACTACACGGGGGCCATCGCCATGAACCAGGGGGTCCTGCGGGTCGTGAATGCCAGCGGTCTTGGTGGTAACGGAAGTATGAGCTTCGCCGGCGGTTCGGTGGCGCCCTTGCTGGAGATCAGGTCGGACGTCGCTCCCACGGGCATCCGGAACATAACGTCAAACAGTGCGAACAACGCCACCATCTTCGTGGATCATGAAGCGACCGGGGGGAACACCACGACCGGCCAGACGATCACGTTTGGAACGGTCGCCCAGGCGAACAATTCCGCCGCCATTTCCTTTGTCGGCAATCATGGTTACGGAGTGGCTCTCGGCCTGAACACGCTTGCGGCCAGCAACGGCACGACTAACACAATCACCACTTACACGATCACCAACTTGCTGGGCTCCCCGGGTCTTACAGGATATTCGGTCGGGTCGGCGGAGCAAATCGCCATCGCCGGGTTCGACGAAAGCGGGACCAACACCGGCGGTGTCCAGCAGACGCTCAATGGCTGGGGCAACTTCACGATTAACGGGCCGATCTCCAACACCAGCACCCGGCCGGTGAACATCATCAAAAGTGGTGCCGGCGTGCTCACCTATGCTCCGACCCTCCTCACCGGATGGAATACCGGAACCCTGACCCTCAGCGGCGGCACCACGCGCATCACCGGTTCCGTGGCCACCGCCGGTGCCACCGTGACCTTCGGGGGTGGACTGGTGGAACTGCGCAACAACACCTCCACCAATTTTGGCTTCAACACCAACGGTGTGACGACCGCCTCCACATTGGTCGTGGATCGCGCCATCGGCGGTTCCGCCGTGAACCAGACGGCCACCATCGGCACGTTCCGGGCCAGCGCTACGTTGAACGTCGTCGGCGATCATGGCTACAATTTGACCACAGGCCCCGTCACCGCCGTCGGTGGGAACATCGGCACTCTGGCCAACTATCTCGGTGCGCCGGGCTACACAGGCTACACGGGCGGCACCATCACGCTGGGCAATGGCACCAGTGCGGTCACTACGACCACCACCGG
The DNA here is from genome assembly GCA_044221185.1 of Chthoniobacteraceae bacterium. GTDB lineage: Bacteria > Verrucomicrobiota > Verrucomicrobiia > Chthoniobacterales > Chthoniobacteraceae > SXWH01. The sequence goes on from JBGAPP010000001.1 coordinate 685,273, forward strand.
GGCTGCGGTTCTTGCGCTGACGGGCTTCGGTGATTTCGCCTTCTCGGGTGACATCGCCCTCGCTGGTGCGACCACCTCCCTGCAAATCGCCAAGGGCAACTTGGGCGTGGTCAATTTCTCGACGGCCAGCGCCAGTTGGACGGGTGCCAGCAGCCTCCTGAACACCACCTTGGGCACCACCCGTATTGACGCGTCCGTGGCCAGCATCGGCTCGGCCAGGATTGGCGTCGCTGGCGGCCTCACGGAAATCCGCAGCAATACGGATACAGCCTGGTCCGGCAACAACATGCTCTTCCAGACCGCTAGCGGCACTTTGGTCGCTGCACCGCAGATAGGCAGTTCCACGACGGGCAAGACGGTGACGTTGGGCGCACTGTCGGTCGGAACCACCGGTTTTAACTATTTTCTGGACACCAATCACAACTACGGGATCACCTTTAACTCGGCAGCCACTTCGGCTGTCGCCGCGCAGTCGCTGCTCAACATCGGCAACGGCACCGTCACCTTTGCAGGAGGCATCACTTCGACCGGTGCGGCCGTATGGACGCTCGGTGGCAATGGCAATTTTGCCGTGACAGGGAATCTCACAGCCGCCACCACTGCCATCACGAAGGGGGGGCAGGGCACGCTCACGCTCAGCGGGGCTGCCAACACTTTTGGTGGCAACCTCATCTTGAACACCGGTGTCCTCAGGGTTAACTCCGCCCTCGGGGCGGGCACCGGCACCATCACCCTGTTGGGCAACCAGCCGAGCTGGGTGGGTCTGGATCTGCGAAACAACGCCTCGATGGACAACTCGTCCCATCCGCTCATCCGCACCTACGGTGCCGTCATCAACGCGGACAACAACGGCTCAGGCACCAATGGAGTCATGACCCTCGGCGGCGGGATGTCGCTGCAGGATAATGGCTGGTCGATTGTTGCCACGGGTGCCAATGGCTATTCGCTCAAGTTTGGCGGAGCAACACCGGTTAATGTTGGCAGCGCGGGAACGGCAGTTGCGGTCACGGCATGGAATTACATTCCAAGCACCTCGGGCAACGGCAACATGGAGTTCACCAATGGCATCACGTTCGTCAATAACACCGTGACTGGACAATTAACCTTGGGCGGAACAGGAGATTACAGCATTGGCGGCGCCCTCGCATCGACATCTGCAACCCTGGCCACCACTTTGACCAAGAGCGGCTTGGGCACGGTTACACTCAATGGCAATTCGAGCAGCAGTTGGAACACCAGCACCACTGTCAATGTCTATACCTCCACCAACGGCATCACCCGCGCCACCGTGGCCGGTGCCCTGGGCGGGGGCAATGCAAGGGTGAACCTCAACAGCGGTGTGCTCGATCTGCGCAATGACATCGGTTTCACGCTGACCAATCCGATCACCGTGGGTGCCAGCAACTCCTGCATCAACGTGGACCGCGCCATTGGTGGTTCCGGCACCGCACAGACCCAGACGCTCAGTGGTGTGAGCCTTGGCGCGTTCACGCTTTTCGCCAGGGGCGGAAATGACTACAGCCTCAACACCGGCACGACCTCGATCACGACGACGGCTGCCAGCATCATCAACAACATCGGCGGCAGCGGCACCCTCACCATCCCCAGTCTGACAGGCTCCAACACCGCCGTCACACTCAGCGGCAGTGGCAGCACCACGATTTCAGCCGCCATCATCGGCACCGGTGCCATCACCAAGTCCGGCACGGGCACGGTGACCCTGACCCATCCCACGGGCGGAGCCAACACCACCGGCAATCTCACGATCAATGCCGGGAAGCTCGTGGCGGACTATGGTGCCGGGAGCACAAACACCATCTTCACGACGACGAACACGCTCGGCCTGTCCGGCGGCACACTGGAGGTCAAGGGCAGGACGGATGGCACGGCAACTGCCCAAACGCTGGGAAATGTGACGGTGAACGCCGGCGGCGGTGGCATCACCATCACCCCGCAGGGCGGTGGCACCACCACACTCACCACGGGGACCCTGGCCGCGACGGCAGCGGGCAGCTCTCTCCTGGTGACCGGAAGTGCGACCGGACTCGTGAAATTCAACTCGGCCATGAACACTGCTGCCACCCGCGGTCGTAACGTCGTGTTCTACAATGGATCAGCTTATGACTGGGCGACGAACACAGGAGCCAACTCCAATACCGTTGCCCTTGGCTCTGTCTCGGGCTTTGCGGGAACTGGAACCGACTCGCTCGACTCCAATCTTACAGGCAACGGGTCTCTGTCCGCGGCCTTCACGACCAACTCCCTTAAACTCAGCAGTTCCGGTGCTGGTCAGGCACTGGCCTTGGGTGGAGGCACCCAGGTTTTGACACTGACCAACGGGGGTCTTCTTTTCATTGGGGGCAATGACTATGACATCACCGCTACGGCGACAACAGCGGGTATCAAGAGCGCCACTGCCACCAACTCTGACTTGGTGATCTCCCAATACGGCGCTGGCACCCTCAACATCAAAGCACCCGTCCGTCAAGGCGCTGGGACTAGCACACTGACCATCGCCGGCACAGGGGTCGTGACCCTTGGTGATGCCACCTTGGGCGCTGACCTCAATACCTACACTGGCACCACCTTCGTCAACGGCGGCACGCTGAAACTCGTCAATGCCACCCGGTTGGGCACCACGGTCAATCAGGCGCTGACCATCAACGGCGGCACCTTTGACATCAACGGCAACAACATCGGCATCGGTGCGGTCACGGCCGGATATGCTGGCACTATCACGAATTCGGGATCTGCGACCACTCTCACGGTGGGCAACAACAACACGGCCGTTTCCATCCTCGGCACGGTTTCCGGTGCGCTGGGAGTCACCAAGACGGGCACCGGTGCCCTGACCTTGGGTGATTTGAACGGAATGAGCACGCTTTCATTCACGGGTGACCTTACCGTCAATGGCGTCGCCTCAGCCGCCACGCTCAATGTTCCCCTGGCCGACAGTGCGAGTAGCAAGATCAGCCTTGGCACAGCGGTGAACACAGACACCGTGACCCTCACCTATGGAGGCAACACCAACATGGTGCTGGCCAACCGGCAGGTTGACCTGAGCGGCCAGTCCAATGTCACCCTCACCGCCAGCGGCGTGAATGGGGCCAACGGCACGCCGGGCGTGATCGTCATCAACAGCAATGTGCTCACCAGCGGCACTGGGGCCAAGACTCTGACGCTGACGGGAAACACCGGTGCGCTCTCACCTGGTGGAGCCTTTGTCAGCGGCATCACTGGCACGGGCTCAGTGGCCACCATCAACCAGATCAACGGCGACATCGGCAATGCCAGTGGCGGCGGCGCTTTGACGTTGACCATCGCGGGTTCGGGTGGCTGGTCGCTCGGTGGCAACAACAGCTTCACGGGCGGCGTCAACATTTCCGGCACCGGCATCGTGCGAGGCACGAGTGCCAACGCCTTCGGTGGCAGTGCCAATGCGATCAACTGGACCGGTGCGGCGCAGTTGGATCTGCGGTCTGACTCCTCGCTGAACTATGGCAATGCCATCACCTGGGGTGCTGCGGCCCTCAAGATCAACGTGGACCGCGCTCCCGGCGGCTCCGGCTACAGCCAGATCATGACCCTCGGGACCGTCACGGAAGGCACGGTGGGTCAGACCATGACTGTCAGCAACCAGGTCGGTGTGGGCGGCAACAACAACGGTAGCAACCCGATCAACAACTATGGCTTGCGCCTGGCTGGTCTTGTTTTGAACGGTGCGACTGGCACCACCACGATCACCAACGCCATGGGCAATGATGGGGCGGCCACCTTTGCCGTGCCATCCACAGGTGCGGGAGTGGTGGGTGCCTTGGTCATCGATAGCGTCAGCACCGGAACCAGCCTCGGGGCCAAGACCCTTGTCGTGACCAATCCCGCCAACTCGGCCGGGGTGACCATTATCTCCGGTGATATCGTGCAGGGCAGCGGCACCACCCTCGCCCTGAGCTACACGGGTGGCGGAACCTTCACGCTGGGTGGTCCGAGCATGACCAGCGCCACGATCTACAGCGGCGGCCTGACCATTGATGGCACTGGCACAGTTCCCGCCTCCAATTCCGTGGTCCGTCTCGCCAGCCAATACAGCCTGGGAGGCAGTTCCAACCTGATCACTGCAAAAAAAGGCACGCTCGAAATCCGGAATGATTCCTCTGTAAACTACGGCAACGCCATCACAATGGACGGCACTGGGAACTTCCAGATTGCCGTCGGCGAGGCCATCAATGGCAGTGGCGGTAACGGCAACACGTTCACTTTCGGACTGCTTTCGCAGAACACGACGGCGCGAACCTTGGTCATCGGGGGGATTGCCAACAACGTCAACGGCACCCAGGCCACCAGCAACAGCAGCAGTGGAGCCAGCGTGACGTTTTCAGGGGTGAATACGAACATCACCGGTTCTGTCATCACCAACAACCTGTTGCTGCCGGGTCTGCTTAACCTAGGCACGATCGGCAACACCACGGCCAACACCAACATTCTGACGCTCAGTGGCACTGGCAGCGTAACCACGGTGAATGAAATTACCGACGGCTCAGGAGGGGGCAAGGTGGGTATCAACTCCAACATCACCAGCGGCATCCTCGATTTGACCCGGATGACCGCAGCCTCCAACTTCAGTGGTGGCCTGACGCTCAGCAACGGCACCACTCGTGTCATCAACGGCACCGGGGCCGCCAGCGCGAGCATCGGGGCGGCGGCCAACAAGATCATTTTCAGCGGTTCTGTCCTGGAATTGCGCAGCGACGTCAATGTGACCTACAGCAATCCGATGGAGTTGTTAGCCACCGGAACGGCGCTGCCAGCGCTTGGATCGGGCATCAACGTGGGGCAGCTCGCCAACGGCAGCGGCACCACCACGGGGATCACTTTCACGCTCGGGACTCTCACTGCCACCGCGTCAGGGAAAACGATTGCCTTCAACGGCATCGGTGGTTCCCAAGTAGTTGCAGCCTCCTTAGCCAGCAGCGGCGACAGCGTGACGCTTGGCGGGGTGGACCTCAACGGCACCAACGGCGGCAATACAACCATCAACAACAACCTGCCGCTGCCGGGAATGCTCAATCTCGGCAATGTCACCTCCAGCACTTCGGGCGCAGCGACCTTGACGGCGGGCGGTTCTGGCGTGACGACCGTGGGTGATGTCACCGATGGCAGTGGCACTGTGGCGCTGGCCTACACCGGCACCGGCATTCTTGATCTCAGCCGCATGACGGCCACCACAAACTACAGCGGCGGCTTCACCCAGAACGGAACTGGGACCACCCGTGTCACCAACGCCTTCGCCTTCGGCGCGGCCTCAGGCATCGCCCTCAAGAACGGCAACATCGAAATCCGGAGCGACACGAATTTCACTTACACGGGTGCGATCAACTGGAACGCCGATGCATCCGTCGGTCTCTTCGTCGGCGAACTGGGCACCGGCACCACCACGGGGATTGGCAAGACCTTCAACTTTGGCGCGCTGACAATCACGACAGCCAATGCCAAGACATTCACCATCGGGGGCATCAATGGCACCTCCGCCAGCAGTGGCGATTCCGTCATCGTCAATGGCGTGACCTTCGGTGCGGGCAACCTGAACAACACGATCACCAATAATCTGAGCGTCCCCGGCACCCTGGCGCTTGGCAACATCGCCGGCAATGCGACCACGACGGCAACGCTGACGATTGGCGGAAACGGGTTCACCACGGCGGGGGATGTGGTCAATGGTGGCGGCGGCGGCACGGCGGCCCTCACCTACAGTGGCAACGGCGTCCTCCAGCTCAGCCCAACGACCGGCACCAGTTTGAGCTTCTCCGGCGGCTTGAACCTGACGGGCAATGGCGCGTTGCGTGTCGTCAACCCCACGGGTGTCACCACTCTCAACATCGGCGCTGCTGCCAGCGTCATCGCCCTGACCGGTGGCACCGGCAACACGGGCACCCTCGACATCCGCACGGATGGCAACTTGAGCGTGGCCAACCCGATCACCGTCGCCACCAACAGCGTCGCCATCAACGTGGATCAGGCCACCAACGGGAACCTGAGCAAGATGGTGACCTTTGACGGGGCAACCACGACGCTCAACACCACGGCCAAAGCGTTGACCCTGACCAGTGGCAGCAACTACGGGATGGCCTTCACCAACGGCTTCAATGTCCTTATCAACGGATACACCATCGCCAACAATGCCTCTGGCACGGTCAACCTTGGGGCGATCAATTATGCTCATACCGTCGCCAATGGAGCACTGACCATCAGTGGTTCCGGCTACACCACGGTGGGCAACATCACAGGCAGCACAGTGGCAGCAGCACTGGCCTACAGCGGGACCGGTTTCCTCGACCTCACGGGTAATGCTGGAGCGACCAACCCCATTTCCTCCCTCACCCTCAGCGGGGCTGGCGGCATCGCCTTGGTGAACACGCCGACCAATCTCGGTGCCGCCGGCAGCACGATCAACATGAACGGAGGCACGCTCCAGATTCGCAATGACGGCAGCGGCAGCAACGGAGCCATCTCCTTCACCAACCCCCTCGTCTTCAACGCCACTGCCACCAACATCCTTGACGTCGGCAACAAGGGCAGTGCCGCAAACGTCAATAACACGGTGGTCTTCGGTTCCTACACGGTCTCCGGCGCATCCGCCAATACCCTGACCGTCAATGGTTCCAACGGCTATGAGGTCAGTTTTGCCAGCATGGCGCTGCCGAGTAGCACCGGCCAGACCACCACCCTGGTGGCCAATGCCCCGGTGACAATCGTCGGCGACGTGACCAACCAGATGTCCGGGTTTACCTCCGGGAATTTCGACACCCTCGTCCTCGACGGCGTGGCAGGCGGCACCATCAACGGCGCGATCAACGACGCCACGGGCGGCTCCCTTGCGGCGGGTGGCGTGACCCGGATCACCAAGCAGGGCACCGGCACCTGGATTCTCAACGGCACCAACCTCAACACCGGCATCACCACGGTGAACAACGGAACGCTCCGGATCAATGGTTCTACCGACGCCGCCGTGGTCACGACCGTGAACGGCAGCGCAACCCAGGGCCTCCGGGGCAACATCGGCGGCACGGGCACGATCGCGGGCAATGTCACCCTTGCCACCAACGGTGCGACCTCCTACGGCCTCGGTGCCGCCCTCAATCCCGGCACCGTGGGTGCGGTCGGCACGCTCACCATTGGCGGCACGCTCACCACCAACAGCTTCACCAATCTCAATTTCGACCTCGGTGCCGTGGACACGGCGGGAGGCGCCTTCAACGATCTCGTCGCTGCCGGCACCCTCCCGGTCATCTCCGGGGTGACTCAGGTGAACATCAACTTTCTGGCCGCCCCGTCGCTTGGGAATCTTTACACGCTCATCAACGGTTACACAGGCACTCTGGCCTCGCCTGCGAACCTCGATCTGAACCCCGTTTTCACGGGGGCAGCCACGATTTATGCGGGTGTCTTGCAGAACAACAGCGGCATGTTGCAATTGCTCATCACCGGGCCGACGCCCACTGCGGCGTATTGGGCGGGTGCCATTGATGGCACTTGGAACACGACGGGGGGAGGCATGACCACGAACTGGCGCACGGACGCGACCAGCAACACCGACACCAATGCCCTTCCTTCAACGATTACCGACGTCTTTTTCTACACCACCACGCCTGCCGCTGGAAATCTGACAACCACCCTGGGGCAGAACTTCAGCATCAAGACGCTGAATTTCGGTGCCGCCAGCACCAGTGCTGTAAGCATCGCCGGGAGCACGCTGACCATCACGCCCGGCAGCAGTGCCACCGGCATCACCATGGATGCCGCCGCGGGAAATGTCAGCATCAGCAGCGGTGTGGCTCTCGGCGCCGCCCAGACTTGGACAAACAATTCCACCACCAACGCTCTCACGGTCAGCGGCGTCATTTCCGGAGCGGGGGCCCTTACTGTCGCCAACGGAACCGTCAACATCACGCAGCAGGCCAACACCTTCACGGGCGACATCACGGTGGACGGGGGCACGACTATTCTGTCCATCGTCGGCAACGCGGGGGGCACCTACACGTCGTCGAATCCCTTGGGCAACACCCCGTTGGCGGGCACCTTCAAGACCGTGACGCTGACCAATGGCGGCACGTTCAGCCTGGCCAGCCAGAACTACAACGTCAACGTCACCACCACGAATCTCGGTGCAGGCCAAGTCTTCATGATCGGCACGGGCGGTGGCAAGTTCGATGTCGCGAGCGGTTCCACCTTCACGATCGACGATGGCTCGACGACCGGCACGGCGTCCACCGCCTATGAGCTCCAAGGCAGCGGGAATCTGACCAAATCCGGCCCTGGCACACTCACCTTGCGGAACCAGAATTCCTACTCCGGCACCATCACGGTCACCGGGGGGCTGCTGCAATCCTCAGGCACGACGATTGCCAGCGGTTCCGCCGGCATCGTCATCCAGTCCGGGGCGGCCTTGAGTCTGGCGGGCTTCGCCGTCACCGATACGGAGACGGTGACCATCTCCGGGACCGGGCTTGCCGCCTCTCCGGCGGGCGCCATCACCAACAATACCGGCACTGCCAGTTATGCCGGCGGCGTCATCCTGGCTGCGAACAGCAGCATTGGTGGTCCTGGCACCGCGCTGACCCTGAGCGGCATCATTGATGACGCCAGTGGCGGCTACAGCCTCACAAAGGTCGGCACCAACACCACGACCCTCTCCAACACCGCCAACACCTTCAGTGGCGCACTCTCTGTCAACGGAGGCACGCTCTCCCTCGCCTCCCTCGCAAACAGCGGTGCCGGCAGCAACGGCACGGGCGCAATCATTTTCAACAACACCGCCGCCGCCACCCTGACCTACACCGGCAGCGGCACCGGGACCATGGCTGGCCGCGGAATTTCCCTGCTGGGTTCGGCCGGGGTGACCATCAACAGCAGCGGGGCCGGCGCCCTCTCCTTCAACGGAAGCAACACCAACAGCATTACGGCGAACACCACCCTGACGCTGGGCGGCACCTATGTGGGCTCCAGCAATGTGATGGCGGGCGATCTTGCGGACAATGGAGCCAGTGTTCTCTCGCTGACGAAGGCCGGGGCCACCCGCTGGGCGCTCTCCGGGACCAATAACTACTCCGGCACCACCACGGTGACGGCAGGGCAGTTGCAAATCCTCGGCCCGCAGGCTCTTCCCGCGGGCAGCGCCCTCTCATTCGGCGGCGGCACCCTCGAATACCGGGACGATGCCTCTGGAATCATCGACCGCACCACCAACAATATCACGCTCACTGCGGGCACCACGAACACCATTGATGTGGGCAACAACGGCGGAGCCACCACCAACAGTGTGGTGCAGTTCGGCACCCTGGCCAGCGGCACATTCACCCTGAACATCACCGGCGCCAATGGCTACAGCGTGTCCATCGGCGCCGCCACCCTGACCGGCAACCTGACATTGAACCCGACGACGGCCAGTGTTTCGGTGGCCTCGATCACCAATGGATCGGGCAACAGGAACGTCATCTTGAGCGGAGCCTCCGCGGGGAATTTTGTGGGCCAACTCACTACGGGCACCGGCACAGTCACCCAGAATGGAGGCAGTGCGTGGACGATGACGGGTGCGAACACCAACACGGGCGCGATCGCCATCCAAAACGGCTCCATTCGCGTGGCCGGCGGCAACGATCGCCTGAACGCCAGCGGTGGCGCTGTGACTCTTGGAAGTGGCGCGAATACAGGCGTGCTCATCATCGGCGGCAATGCCGACGGCACCACGACAGCAGGTTCACAGCGCAGCCAACAACTGAATCAGACCGCCGCAGCCTCCATTCTTGCGATCAGCGGCACCGCCACGAACAACCGGGTCGTGGGCGGGGCCGATGGAGGCACTAGCGCGGGCACTCCTGCCAACAACTCCTTGCTGAACCTCAATATCAGCTCTGGCCGCACCAACACCTACGGCGGCCTTATCGGCTGGGATGGCGTGGGCTCGGTGGGATTCCAGAACAACATCAACCTCCAGAAGAGCGGCGGCGGCACTCTGGTATTGAGCGCCGATCTATCCAACTGGACCGGCACAGGAAGCGGTGGTGACTTGGCCGCCGATGCCACCCGCCCCGAGCTGATCCTGAGCGGCGGTGTCTTGCGGCTCACTGGCACAGCGGTGCTCAACATGGTCCTGCGCAACACTGGAGGCATCATTGATGACCAGGGCTTTACCCAGGGTGCGAACTTCTTCCTCGTCACTACTGGCGGGCTGATCACCCTCAACGCCGCGACAGACACCTTTGCCGGTGCCGGCATCACCGCGTCTTCCACGGGTGTCGTGGCCCTCAACTTCAACAACACCACTCTGGCCGACTACAACAACAGCGCCATGTATCTCGGTGCCGTGGGTGCGCGCATCTTCTCCGGAGGCACGCTCGCCGCCGGGTCTGGCAGCACCTACCGCTTCGGCGGAGGTGCGCCGTGGAATGCGGTGGCTTCATCCACCGTCGGTGGCAGCGGTGGCAATCTCCGCGTGACCGCGACCAACGCGGTCACCGGCCCCAACAATATCATCATCGGCGACAACGACAGCTACAATGGTGGAAGCGGGCTGTTCGGCAGCAACAGCAGCGTGGAATTCACCTCCTCCCAAAACTACACTGGCACCACGACCCTCGCGGGTGGCACCCTGATCGTTTCCAACACGAACCAACTTGGCAATCCGACCACGGTGGCCGGCAGCATCATCCTCGACGGCGGCATCTTCCGCTACTCGGGAATCACGACCGACATTTCCAACCGCCTCACCATCGATAGCGGCGGCACGATCGACACGAACGGACAGAACGTGACCTTTGCCTCGGCCATCGGCAACAGTGACACCGGCACCAGCGATGCCACCAGCCACCCGACGACCAATGCGGTTGGCGGACTCACCAAGATCGGAGCCGGCACGCTGACGCTCTCGACGACAGCAAAAACCTACGCGGGAACCACGACCGTCAGCGGTGGAACGCTGCAATTGAACCGTCAGACCAGTTCGCTGGCCAGCACCTCCGCGCTCACCTTTGGCGGCAGCGGCACCTTCCGTTTTGATAACACCGGCGCGTCCGGCGCGCTCAGCCAGACCATGGGGGACTTGTCCTTCACCGTGGGAGACGGGGTCATCCTCTCCCAGCGCACCGCCGCCCAGAGCACGAACCTCACCTTTGCCTCACTGACGGCCCGCACTCCCGGCGCCACGGGCAATTTCACAGTGGGGGGCACGGGTTCGAGCGCCTCGGTCAACAAGGTCATCTTCACCAGCGCTCCAGCGACGGGAACGATGCTGGATCCCGGACTCTACTTTGGTGGCACCAACTTCGCATCCTACGACGCGGGTGGCTTCGTCCGCGCCCTGGCCACGAGCGACGCGAATTCAGCCTCCGTCGCCGCAGGTGCAACGATGGGAGCAGTGTCCGGAAAAGACGTGTTCCTCAACGGCGCAATCACCGCACAGACCGACTTGTCGGTGAATTCCTTGAACATCACGGGAGGCTTCGGTATCACCTTGGGGAGCGGCCAGACGCTCACCGTCGCCTCCGGCGGTCTGCTCAAGCAGGCAACGGACGCCACCATCACGGGCGGCACGGTGGCCACTGCAGGCGAACTGGTCGCTCGCGTCACTGCCAACACCCTGACCATTGCCAGCGCGATCACCTCCGGAACCGGCGTCGCCGGAAACGTGGCTCTGACCAAATCGGGTGCGGGCACACTCACGTTGACTACCGGCACCAACGCGGTCAACGGTCTGGTGGTGATCAACGGGGGCACCCTCTCCATTGACGCTATCTCCCGCCTCACGGGAAGCACGGGTCTTGTCCTTGATGGCGGCACCTTCCTCTTCACCGGCGATGCATCCTACAACAGCGCCACCCAGTCCGCCCTGACCCTCGGACTGAACGGCGGCACGATCCGGATGAGCAGTGGCACCGCCGACAGGACCTTCGGCAACGGCAACGTGGCATTCATTGGTCTCGGCGCCCGCACCTTGACGCTCAATGGCGTGGACAGCCGTCGAAAAGTTTTTGCCTTCAATCTGGGCGACAATGGCGGGCCGACCAGCCTCATCATCGCTGGCGCGGGTGATTCGACCGTGGTGGAACTCAACGGGGCCAATACCTACACGGGAACAACTACGATTTCCCGGGGCATCCTCAGGCTCGCTAGCACGGGGGCTTTGCCTGGTGGCATCGGAGGGGTGACATTGACTTCCGCGAACACAGGTGGGGGCAACCTGATCTTTGCCGCCACGGGCACCCTGCCCACCAACAACCGCGCCGTGCTGGAACTCAACGCCACCAGCGGTGATTTCTACCGGGCAGTGGGCACTGGCTTCGATCAGGTCTCATGGACTGGCCACGGTGGTTTCAGCGTCTCCGACTCAACCACCCGCATCGTGAACCTCGGCGGAGCCGGGGCGCAGTTGACATGGAATAGCGGCGGCTTTGTGCCCACGGGTTCAGCACTCCAGTTCGGTCAGTCGGCGGCGAACGTCGGTTTTGCCGGCACCATCGATTTCCAAAACGCCGTCGAACTCGGCGGTGCGGCACGGACCGTGGATGTGGCAAACGGCACCCAAGCCGTGGATGCGACGATGGGTGGCAATATCACTGGAACATCGGGGAGTGGTGGCCTGATCAAACAGGGTGCTGGCGCCCTGACGCTCTCCGGCACGAATAACACCGGGGCGCTTACGGTCAGTGTCACGGGCGGCACCCTGCATTTCACCTCCACTTCCGCGGTCCTTGGTGCAAGCGGGAACATCACCGTCACCGGTGGCACCTCCGCCATTGGAGTTGGTGGCTCCACCAATCCCCTGTCCGTCATCGGCAGCCGCATTGTCACCAGTTCCACCGGAGGCTTGGCGCTGGCCACGAACAGCAGTGCAACACTGGACTTCGGCGCCTTCACCGCCCTGCGGCTCACAGCCTACAATCCTGCCAACGCCGTCACTTATTTCAGCGGTGGGATCACGCCGAACGGCACCACCTACCGCTTCGGTGGTCAGGCCTTTACTCTGGCTGCGGCAGGCCCCGCCACCACGCTGGCGCTGTCTGCGCAGAACATCCTCACCGATGTCCGCAGCGTGGATGTGGCTCCGGGCAACCTGACCATCCTCCAGTCGCAGAACTACTCCGGTGGCACCGTGGTGAACACCGTCCTCGCGGGCAACACCAGCATTGTCGGCATCGGCTCGGACGCAGCTTTCGGCTCCGGCACGGTGACGGTGGGCGGTGCGAACACGGTGTCGTTCGGCACGGTCAATGGTGACCGTGTCATCGCGAACCGTATCATTGATGCCCAAACAGGCACCGTTTCCTTCGTTGTCGGCGCCAATCTGGCGAGTGATGGTGTCAGCAACAATGCCAGCCAAGGCGCGCTGACCTACATCGGCGGTTTGGATCTTGGTGCCCGGGCGGCTTCCTCCGTCCTCCACAGCCGGACCGGTCATGCCGCCCTCTTCTTGGGAGACATTTTCAATACGACCAACGGCGTCCAGCTCAACAACAGCACCCAGGGTCTTTTCAGTTTCCTCTCCACCGCAGCCAATGGCGGGGTGTCCAAGAACTACAGCGGTGCGACCACCCTCGCGGACAATACGAACCTCTACATTGATGGCAATGGTTCCCTCGGCAGCGGCACCAGCGGTGTCACTCTTGGGAACAGCACCCTGGCCTCGCAGCCCGGCACAGGAACCATGACCCTCACGGATCGCACGATCACGGTGACGACCGACAAGGACCCCCGGTTCATGGTGTATTCCGGTGGTAACCTCACACTCGGCGGGCCCATCAATACCGGCACCTCGACAGGTGGGCGCGCCATCACCAAATTCGGTGCGGGAACGCTGACGCTTCAGGGCCCGAACGGCACTTGGGGAAATACGACCGGCCAGACCCACACGCTGGTGATCAACGCGGGCAAGGTGGTGCTCGACTCGGCCAATTTCACCGCTGCTGCGGACCGCTTCCTGAGCACCGACGCCAGCTCCCTGCCGCTGACCTTTGGCGCGGCCTCTGGAACCCTCGGCGGCGGCGGCACTTTGGAAATGGTGCAGGTCGCCAGCAATGCCAACGCTCTGACGCAGGCCTTCACGGGAACGCTCACCATCAACCAGGGTGCGCATACCATCCAGGTGACCAACAACAACACGACCCAGGCGGCGACCCTGAATCTGGGCGCGACCTTCACGCGCGCTGCGCTCAATGGCGGCACGCTCAACTTTGTCTCCACCACTGTGGGCGGCACCAACACCATCGGATCAAGCAATGTCGGTGCGAATGGCATCATAGGCGGCTGGGCCACCTTCAATGGCGTGGACTGGGCCACCGGTTCCGGCACGGAAATCAGCGCGTTCGCCGGCTACACGACACTGACTGCGGCGTCCAATGACAGCACGCTGAACTTCCGGCTCACCACGGGGTCGGTCGCCCTCAGCACCGCCAACGCGAGCCTCAACTCGCTGAAGCTCGTCGGCAGCGCTGCAGGAACGAATGTCACGCTCAATGGCACGAACCCCCTGACCTCGGGTGGCATTCTCTTCGATAACACCGGGGGCACGGTTGGGACGCCCTTTAACTCCACCATCTCCGGCGGCACCCAGCTCGGGGCGACAGGGAGCGAACTCATTGTCCACACGGCCGGCACGGGAGTTGGCAAGCTGACTCTCAACGGCGTCGTCGATGGCTCCGGGAACGCCCTGACCAAGTCCGGCTCCGGCACCTTGGTGCTTGCCGGTGCGAACACCTACACCGGGGCGCTCACCATCAACGCCGGCACCGTTGAGTATAGCAATGCCACCTCCGGCCAGAATCTTGGCAGTCCGACGGCCGCAGCCGCGAACATCGTCCTCAATGGCGGCACGCTGAGCTACACCGCCTCTGGCAGCAACACGCTGCCCTTTGGCGTCACGCTCAACAGCCAGAGCGCCATCAACGTGGGGAATGCCGCCGGCATCCTACTTTTCAACCCCACCTCCTTTGGCATCACGGGCGTGGCCAGCACCACCACCAGCGGCGTCTCCGCGACGACCGGCATCCTGCAAAAGACCGGTGCCGGGGCGCTCACCCTCGGGGGTGGCCTGAGCAACGCGAACCTCGGCGTGCAGGTGGTCCAGGGCACCCTGAACCTCAGCAAGACGGGGACATTCCTGGCCGTGGGAGAAAGCACCAACGCCTCCGGCATGCCCTATGCCGCCCTCATCGTGAACAGCGGAGCCTCGGCGGTGATCACCGGCGCCGGCACGGATCAGGTTGGCGATGCCTCCAGCGTGGTCGTCCAGGGCACCGGCTTCCTCGACGTGAATGGCAGCGGCTCGACCTCGGTCGCGGAAAGCTTCGACGGTCTCGCGGGCAATGGCATCGTCAAGAACACCGGAGCGTCCGCCTTCACCCTGACCCTCGGAGCGAACAACAGCAGTGGCATCTCCGCCTATACCGTGGGCGCCGCCCAGGCAGGGGTGAACGCCACCGGCCTGAACCACTTCGCGGGCGTCATTCAGGATAACATCGCACTGACCAAAACCGGGAGCGGCATCCAGATTCTGAGCGGACTCAACACCTACACGGGCCTGACGACCATCAGTGCGGGCACTCTCAGGCTGGGCATTGCCAATGCCCTCCCCAGCGGGGCCGGCAAGAGCAACGTGCTTGTCATCGGAAACAACACCGGCATCGGTGCGGGTGCGTCCAACCTCATCGCCCCCGGCACGTTCGACTTGGGCGGATTTAATCAGGCCATCAACGGCCTCGACTCCACCACTGGTGGCTTCGTGACCAACAATCCGACCGTAAGCTGGACCGGCACGGCATGGGTGGGGGCGAGTTCGGCGAACACCCTAACGGTGGGCAATGCCAACGCGAACGGGGACTTCAACGGGGTGATCATGGACGGCTACTCCGTGGGAGGGGATTCCACGACTGCCACGCCGCTGGCCTATTTCGGAAGCATCGCCCTGACCAAGACCGGTGCAGGAACACAGGTGCTGAGCGGCACAGCCGCCAACACTTACAGCGGGCTGACCACCGTCAGCACCGGCACGCTCAGCCTCAACAAGACGGCGGGGGTGAATGCCATCGTCGGTGATGGGGTTTCCAGCAAGGTGACGGTGGACATTTTGATCAACGGCGGCACCCTGCGCCTCCTGGCAGACAACCAGATTGCCGACAGCGTGTTCATCAACCTCACTTCAGGCGTCTTCAACCGGAATGGGAAGACGGAGACGATCTACCAGTTCACGAACTCCGGCGGCACCTATCTGGGCGGACGCGTCGGGACTTTCACCGTGACGGATCCGACGTGGTCGGGAGGCACCAACCACATCCTCGGCCCCGATATTTACGGCACCGTGTCGAACACGTATCCGTCGGCGGCACTGACGATCAGCGCCGGCACGAACATCATCCACGGCGACGAGGGCAGCGGATTAGGCTCCGGCAGCGTGGAGGTGCTGATGGCGGCGGCCAATGTGGGGCTGGAATTCGCCGGCAACAGCAGCCCGAGCCTCACGCTCAGTTCGGATGATGTCGCGGCGGGCATTCTGTTCCTGAGTTCAGACCTCAGCTTCACCGGCACCGCCGGCACGGCGAGCATCCTCAATGGCAACAAGCTTCAGGACAACGGCAACAGCACTTGGACGGACCTCGGCAGCCTTGGCACCAATGCCGGCACGGTGGAAATGGGCACGACGACCCGCACCTTCACCGTCGCCAACGGCACGGCGGGGGTGGACATGCTCATCGGCGCGCGCATCAACAGTTCCGGTGCGGGCCTGTTCAAGGCTGGTGCCGGCACGCTCGCGCTCAGCGGAGCGAATACCTACACTGGCGCGACGACGATCAATGCAGGCACGCTTCAGCTCGGCAACAGCGGGACGACCGGCTCACTTTCGCCGGGCAGCGGGATCACGAACAACGGAACGCTCACGTTCAACCGCAGCAACGCGCTGGTGCAGGGCACGGACTTCTCCAACAGCATCAGCGGCGGGGGCGATGTCGTCCAGGCGGGCTCGGGCACGACGACGCTGAGCAGCACGAGCAACAGCTACTCCGGTGGCACGACCGTGAACGGTGGCACGCTCGCGTTGACCGGAACCCTGAGCGGCACGAATGCGGTGACGGTGAACACGGGCGGCACGCTTCTGCTTAACAGCAGCGCGAACGCGGACAACATCATCGGGACTGTCACAAACGGGGGCGGCTTCGCCACTGACTTCTCGGGGAGCACGTCATACACCAGCAACAGCGGCACACTGAAGGTGGACGACACCCAGACAGGTCGGATCAACACCTTTGCGTCGCTGAGCCTGAGCGGCGCCTCGATCCTTGATTTTGGCGCCGGAAATGGGAACGCCCTGCTGTTCAACGGCGGTGCCAACTCGTTCTTGGGCACGCTGCAGGTTTGGAACTGGAGCGGAAGTGTGTATAACTTGGGAGCCAATGACACGGGCACCTTCGGTGATTCCCAAGATCGCTTCCTGTTCACCAATGCTGTGTCCGGCTGGGATCTCACGCAGATTTCCTTCTTCTCGGGCGAAGGAATCGGCTTCCTCGGGAACGGTGCTCAAGTTCAATTCGGCACGCAGTATGAGATCGTGCCTGTGCCGGAGCCTGCGACGACGGCTCTGATTGGTGCAGTGGCCCTGTGCGCTCTGATCGGCTATCGCGAACGCCGCCGGTTTTTTGGGATTCGCAGCCGTCCGGCCCGCGGGTAGCCAGCCTCGTCGGCGCCCCATTGTCGGAGCCGCCTGTTTATCCATTGCTTGCGTGGTGGTTCGCCACCGCGAGCTTGGCCTCCGGCTTTCGCTTGGTGCGGAGGATTACGGCGGAGCTGTAAAAGGGTGTGTGAGGCAGTGGCTCGGCCTGGAGTTTCGGTGCGTTTGGCGGGCGCGTTCCATTTCGGCAGGGACAGTTCGTCGAGCCTCCCGCTGCCAGATTGATTCGCTGCCGTGTGTGTGAAGTGTCATTGGCACTCCGGCTTGCGTCTATTTGTGAAAAAAAGACAAAGCTTTGCGGCGAATTCGATCCCGAGTAGCCCTGCCAGTATCAACGTAGAGTGCCGTGGCAATTTTCCTTTGTTCCTTTGGCCGGGGGAACCGTTTCGGGCGCGGCAAGCAGCAGCTCGCCGAGGTTGAAGTGCCGGTAGTGGGTGTGGCTGGCGACGTTTTTGCCGTCGGCGTTGGCCACCCAGAAGTCGAGCGTGTCGGGTGCGAAGAGGACGCTGTGGATGTTCGAGGTCATGCACACGGGGCGGGTCATCAGGGCGCGGGCGCTGTCGGCGTCGAATTTGCCGAAGCCGTCCTTTGCGCGGCGGACGAGCTCCTTGTAGCGGTCGCCGGCGCTCATCAGCACGCAGTCTTTCACCACTTCCGGGAGCTGCGGATGGCTGCCGCCGGGTTCGATCACCTCGAAGATTTCGGGCGTCGCCTTGATGCCTACGGCGCGCTTCGATTTCGCATCGGCGATGACGTAGTAATATTCGCAGGTGCGGGGGCCGCGCCGCATGATGGCGAGGGCGTCGTCGAGCGTATCCGACTTCTCCATCACCTCACGGAGGAGCTGGGCCATCGGCTTGCCGTCCCAGTGGCCCTCGCCGCGGCCGCCCATCTCGCCGATGGAGATTCCCTTCTCGTTCATCGCGGTGACGCTCCCGATGAAGCCGCAGTAGCCAACGTTCACCCACGCGTTGCCGACATCGGGCTGGCAGACGACGACCACGGCGTTCTGCTCGAGGCCGACGCCCTTGAGGTAATCGAGCACGCGGCCGTGATAGATGCGCCCGTCCGCGGTTGCGGTGCCGAGCAGCGCGAAGCCGGAGCAGTGGAACAGTTCGGGGAAATAATTCGCAAGCCGCCCCTCCTCGCGCGTCACTCCGGCGGCGTCCGACATCGCGTCCATCTCCGCGAGGTAGCGGGGGTCCATGAACTTCTGCAGCCGTGACTGCGCCTCCTCGATTTCGCCGAAGAACCAGCGCCCCTTCGCCACCGAGCTGCCGACGCCGACGCCGTAGAGGATGCGGTCAACGAGGTTGCGGACCTCCCTTTTCACTAGCGTGCCTTGCTGGCGTCCCATTTCCTCGGGCGTGCCAGCGAGGAACAGCACGCGCACGCCGTCGTGAATCTCCAGGCGGCCCCTGCCCTCGGCCGCCACGAGCCTGCGCGAGCCGTCGGGCGGCGGCAGCGCGGGAATGCTGGAGCCGATGCCGCTCGCGACCGCCTGCGCCGCGCGGACGAAATGGCCGAGCGCGGCCTGCTCGACTTTCTGCCCCGGCAGCGCGGGGATTTTCCACTGCTGCGGTGTCCACGGCGCGGTGAACTTCGCGTCCGCGAGTTCGATCGCCACGTCAATCTTGGCGCCGTCGGTTGCCTCGATCCGCACGGGCACGTCGTCGGCGCCGAAGGGCTCGGGAATCGCGAGCGTGATGGTGATGGCAGGCAGCTTGAATGCCGTGCGCGTCGCCGCGGTGGGCGAGGCTGCGATCACACGGCACTCGCGGCCCTGCACGGTCTCGCGGGGCTTTTCCTCAAAGCCGCAGAGCGTGGGGAGCAGTGCGAGCTTCGCGCGTTCGGGAAATGCGAACGGCGGCAGCGCGGTGTGGTCGGTGCTCTCCGGATCGCTCGCGAAGCGCAGCAGGCCGGGCTTTCCGACGATGCTCCAGTTTTTGGCCGAGGAACTCATCCAGACTTCCTGCCCGTCGCGCCCGATGGCGTATTGCGAGCCGCTGACTTCTGCGGTGAGCCGCAGCTTGTCCGGTGCCTGGAACGCAAGCGCGGCGGTTCGGCCCGCGGCCTCCTTCATCGGGGTGCGGACGACTTTCAGCGTCGCCGTGAAAGTGCGCGTGTCGCCGTGATTGCGGGGCGCGACCACATCGGCGAGCCGCTCCACCGCCGTGGTGAAGGCATCGCCGGCGGCCGGCCGCTGTTCGGCCGATGAGAATGGCGCGAGGGAGAAACAGACGAAAAGGAGGAGGCGTTTCATGGCTGCGGTGCCGGGAGGCTGGCCTTCGCAGCGGGCCGGGGCAAGGCAGCTCGGAAACTTTTGATTCGCGGTGCCGACGGGAACCGTCGAGATGGCAGGCATGAACCGCGCTCGCCAAGGTTGGGCTGCCGTCTTCGCCGCACTGCTGTGTGCGGCGTTCGCCGGCTGCGGCACGGCGGGCTTTTACCGGCAGGCGATTCGCGGGCAGCGGGAGATTTTGGAAAAGGCCCGGCCGGTCTCGGATGTGATGAAGGACGCGCGCGTCGCCGCGGACACAAAGCGGAAGCTGGCGGTGACGCAGGACGCGCGGGCATTTGCGCTCGCGCGGCTGGGCCTGCCGGCGGAGAGGCTCTACGACCGCTTCACGGACCTCGGCAGGCGGCAGGTGTCGTGGGTCGTGTGCGCGGCGCCGGAGTTTTCGACGGAGGAAAAGACGTGGTGGTATCCGCTGCTGGGGCGGCTGGAATACCGGGGCTATTTTGCGAGGGGTGACGCGCAGGCCGAAGCTGCGCGGCTGCGGGCGCGCGGCTACGATGTGCATGTCGGCGGTGTGGAGGCTTACTCGACGCTCGGATGGTTCCGCGACCCGGTGCTGAACACCTTCCTCCACCGCAGCAATGCGGAGCTGGCCGAACTTGTCTTCCACGAGCTCACGCACGTGCAGCTCTTCCTGCCGGGCGACACCGAGTTCAACGAAGCCTTCGCCACCGCGGTCGCGGAGGAGGGCGTGCGGCGCTGGCTGAAGGCGAACGGCGACACGCGGGGCTTGGCCCGCTATGAAGTGGAGCTGCGGCGGGACCGCGAGGTCGTGCGCCTGCTGCTCGGAGTGCGGGAGGAATTGAAGCGCCTCTATGCGGACAAATCGCAAACTCCGGAGCAGATGCGCCGCCGGAAGGCGCAAATTCTCGCGCGACTGGATGGCGGGCTGGATCGGTTCCGCGGCGGGCCACGGGATGCATCGCGGCACGACCGCACGCGCTCGGTGCCATGGAACAACGCGCGGCTCGGCACCGTGGCTGCCTACTACGAACTCGTGCCGGGTTTTGAGCGGTTGCTGCAGACGCATGGCGGCGACATGCGCGCCTTTTATGCGACGGTCGAAAAAATGCGCTGGATGAGCAAGGACGAGCGACGTGCGGTGCTGTGGAGGGCCTCGGGTGCAAACTGAAGCGCGGGCGGCGCGGCGCCGAATTCAGCCGTTGTCAGACGGGCGGCCCGCGGTGTTTCTATCCGGGATGACGACGCGCCACCTCCTCCCGTGCCTCCTTTCATTCGCATGCTGCGCCACGGCGGCATTCGCGGCGGAGACCGCGGAGATTTGCCGCCACGGCAGTCATCTGCTGCCGGCGCCGCTGACGGACAAGCCGGGCCGCAAGTATGCGCGCGACCGGTTCGTGGACGTGCTCCACCTGAAGCTCGACGTGACGCCCGACTTCGCGAAGCGCACCGTGCGCGGGACCGCGACGCTGAGCTTCAAGCCCATCGCGAAGCCGCTGCCCCGGCTCGAACTCGATGCGGTCGGGCTGACCATCGAAGGCATCACCACCACGGGCGCCGTGCTCGCCGAGCACGAGGTCACGGATGAAAAGCTGGTCCTCGTTTTCAAGGAGCCCGTCGCCGCGGGCGCGGAGGCGAGCGTGAGCGTGACCTACCACGCGCAGCCGGAGGTCGGGCTGCATTTCCGCACGCCGGAAATCGGCTACAAGGAGGGCGACACGCAGGTGTGGAGCCAGGGCGAGGCGGAGCAGCACCGCTATTGGTTCCCGTGCTACGACTACCCGAACGAGCGCTTCACCAGCGAGGTGATCTGCCACGCACCGGAGGGCATGGAGGTCGTGTCGAACGGCTCGCTCGCGGGCAAGGCGAAGGACGCGGACGGTCTCGTCGCGTGGCACTGGAAGCAGGACAAGCCGCACGTGAATTACCTCGTGGCGCTGGCGGCGGGCTACTTTCACAAGATCGAGGACAAGGCGGGCGCGCTGCCGCTAGCGGTGCTCGTGCCGCCGTCGGAGCGCGAGCAGGCGGAGAATGCGTTCCGCGACACGAGGAAGATCATCGATTTCTACCAGCGCGAGACGGGCGTTCCGTTCCCGTGGGACAAATACTACCAGGTTTACTGCCTCGATTTCACCGCGGGCGGCATGGAGAACACGAGCTGCACGTTCAACGCCGCGCGCCTGCTCTTCCGCAGCGACACCGAGCAGCTCCGCTCGCTGCACCGGCTTGATGCGCACGAGACGGCGCATCAGTGGTTCGGGGATCTCGTGACGTGCCGCGACTGGTCGCACCTGTGGCTGAACGAGGGATTCGCGAGCTACTACACCGTGCTCTACGAGGGTGAGCGGAGCGGGCGCGATGAAATGCTCTACTCGCTCTGGCTCGAGGCGCAGGGTCCGCTGAACGCGCCGGACACACATCCGATCGTGTGGCGCGATTACCGCGATCCGATGGAGCAGTTCGGCTACCGCGTGTATCCGAAGGGCTCGTGGGTGCTGCACATGATCCGCAGCCGGCTCGGCCCGGAGCTTTACCGCGACTGCATCCGCACCTACCTCACGCGCCACCGCAACGGGATCGTGACGACGGATGATCTGCAGGCGGCGCTTGAGGAGCGGTCGGGGCTCTCGTTCGATCAGTTCTTTGACCAATGGCTGCACCACGGCGGCGTTCCGGAGCTGAAGGTGGACTACGCGTGGGATGCGTCGTCGAAGCTCGCGAAGCTCACCGTGAGGCAGACGCAGAAGGTCGGCGGCGAGGTGCCGCTGTTCCGGTTTGACCTTCCGGTGCGCTTCGCGGTGAAGGGGCAGGACAAGCCGGTGGATTTCAAGGTCGTGGTGTCGAAGGCGGAGGAGGATTTCCATTTCCCGCTCACCGCGCAGCCGGAGCTCGTGCGCGTGGACCCGGATTACACGCTGCTCGCAAAGGTCGAGTTCCAGCCGCCGCCCGACATGCTCAAGCGCCAGCTCGCCGCGGATGTCATCGGGCGCATGCTGGCGGTGCAGTCTCTCGGCAACAAACGCGACGCGGCGAGCATTGAGCAGCTGAAGCAGGTGCTGAACGGCGATGCCTTCCACGGTGTGCGCAGCGAGGCCGCGAAGGCGCTGCGGAAGATCAACACGCCGGAGACCCGCGCGGTGCTCGCGCAGAGCGTGAACCAGCCCGATGCGCGCGTGCGTCTGGCGGTTGTCGAGGCGCTCTCCGCATTTCCGCATGCCGAGGCGTGGGGCGCGCTCTGGGAGCAGTCGCAGCGGGAGAGGAACCCGCTCGTGCTCGCGGCGATCATCCGCACGTGGGGCGGCCGCCCGGGTGACGCGGAGGTGTCCGCTGCGCTGCGAAAATTCCTCGCGGTGAAAAGCCACCAGAACACCGTCGCCGCGGCCGCCGTCGCGGCCCTGCGCGCGCAGGACGACGGCGCGGCCGTGCCGGAGATGCTGCGGCAGTTTGGGCAGATTCTCCAGGAACTCACCGCGCGGGAAAAGGCGCAGGCGTTCGACGCGCTCGCGTTCCTCGCCCGCAGCGAGAAGCATCCGAACCGCGACGAGGTGCTCGCGTTTCTCGCGCGGCAGCTCAGCAGCCCGGAGAGCGAAATCCGCGCGGCGGCGGCGAAATCGCTCGGCACGCTCCGCAATCCGAAGGCGCTCGCGCTGCTCCAGCCGCTCGCAGCGGTGGACAAGCCGTGGAGGGACGCGGTGCGCCCCGCTGCAGAGAGGTCCATCCAGCAGCTCGAGGCCGAGCAGGCGAAGCCGCAGGAGCTGAGGGATGTCTGGACGAAGATGCAGGATCTCCAGCGGAAGGCGGAGGAGCTGGAGAAGCAGATCGAGAAGCTCACGAAGAAGGCCGCACCGGAAAAGCTGGACGCCGCGGAGAAGGCGAAGCCACAGCCGCCCGCCAAGTAGCGCTCCGCATTCACCACGACAGACCATGAACCTCCGGAGCATCCTCGCAGCCGCGCAACTCGCCGCTTCGATCTTCTGTGCTGTCGTTGCAGAAGGCGCGGAGCTGCCGCTTTTCACCGCGGGAAAAAGCACCGTGCAGTTTTCCAAGCTCCCGATCCAGGCGGACGCAATGGAGCTGAAGATGCGCGTGCATTCCGTCGAGGATCCGGCACCGCTCGACGTTTCGAAGGAGAAGTTCCAGCTCATCATTCCCGCGGCTTACCGGCACTCGGAACCGTGGGGCGTGTTCGTGTGGATTTCGCCCGGCGACGCGCCGGGCATCCCTGCGGAATGGGAGCCGGTGCTCGCGGCGCGGAAGCTCCTCTTCGTCGGAGCGTTCAAGTCGGGCAACCCGCGCAGCATCTTCGACCGCATGCGGCTAGCGGTCGCGGCGAACGTCGGCATGCGCGAGCGCTTCAATGTGGACCCGCGGCGCGTGTATGTGAGCGGCTTCTCCGGCGGCGGGCGCGTGGCGAGCATGCTCGGCGTGGCCTATGCGGACATGTTCACCGGCGCGGCGCCGTTCATGGGCGTCAATTTCTACGAGGGCATCCGCGACGGGAAAAATGCGTTCGGCGCGAATTTCATCCCGGACCCGCAGGTGCTCGCCATCGCGCGCAAATCCGGCCGTTACGCGCTGGTGACGGGCGAGAAGGATTTCAACCGCGCGAACACGAAGGCGGTGTTCGAGCAGGGCTACCGGAAGGAGGGCTTCGCGAATGTGACCTACCTCGAGGCGCCCGGAGTCGCCCACGCACCGCCGCCCGCGCCGTGGCTGGAGCGCGCGCTGGGGTTTCTCGACGAGGGGAAGGGGATCACACCCCTGTCCCCGTCTGCGAAGTAGCCGCTCAGCGTTTCAGCGCGCTGCGGATTGCCGGCGCGAGCAGTTCGGCGATGAGCTGATGGCCGAGGTCGTTCGGGTGCATCCCGTCGGGGAGCAGGCCGTCCAGGGTTGTCTTGTGCTTCGCGGCAAACTCCGGATACGCGGCGCGCACGTCCACGAGCGGCAGCGACAGCTCGGCGGCGAGCTTGCGCAGCGCGTCATTGTAGGCGGCGAGGTTGGCCGCGTCGAAGCCGTCGTCCCTTGCGGGGTCGTAGGGCGGCTTGCCGTAGAGTTCCTTGAGTTTCGACGTCCAGCGCAGCGGATTCGTCGTCATCAGGATCACCTTCGTCTTCTTCTCCTGCGCGGCGGCGATCATTGCGCGCAGGTTTTCGAGGTATTCGGAAAGGGGAACGCGCGGCTCCGTTGCGGGTGGCTTCTTCCAGACATCCACCGCGGAGTCATTGATGCCAAACTGGATCACGACCACGAGCGGCTGGTGCGCGAGCACATCCCGCTCGAAGCGCTTCCGCGCATCGCGCGTCGTGTTGCCGCCGATGCCGGCATTGTGGACCGTGAGGGTGGACCCGATGCCCTGCAGCGCCTCCTCAACCCGGATGGAATACACCTTCTTCACCGAGCCGCGCGGCGCCGTGGTGGAGTCGCCGAACATGATGACGCCGCCGGTCTTCGGTTCGGGCGGGGGTGAGGGCTTGAAGACGGGGATTTCGCCGCCGCCGAGGTCGGCGGTTTTGATTTTCATTCGCAGGCCGCCCTGCATCGTGGTGATCCACAGTTCCCCCGGATGGCGTTCGTGGAGGTAGGGATACGAGACCCGACCGCCCTGCGAATAGTTGGCCGCGACGATGACGGGCTTTGACCACGTGCGCGCCTCGTCATCGGAAAATGCGATCGATAACTCCGCGCGGCTGGTGGCGTTCGTGGGCGCGTGGCGCGGCGGTGCGTTCCACAGCAGCGCGATGCGCCCGTCGGCGAGGCGGGCGAGCTGCGGGCAGCAGGTGACGGATTTGATCTGCGACTGCCTCAGGCCCTCCCATTTGAGCCCGTCGCTCGAAGTCGCCTCCCACAGCCAGCCGGATTCGGTGCGCAGCAGGAGGTAAAGCGAGCCGTCCTTTCGCTCGATCACGCTGCCCTCGATGGAGCCGGCGTGGTCGTGCGCGCCGACGCCGTAGTCGAGAACGTCGCCGCGCTGCCACGTCTTTCCGAGATCGTCCGACGCCCACATGACCGTCGCGTGCCGCCACTGCGGGATGATTTCCTGCCCCACGAGAACGATGCGTCCGCTGCGCATCTGGATGAGCGAGTGAATGCAGCCGCACCACGGCTCGCTGAGCTTCACCGGGGTCTCCCACGTCTTCCCGTCGTCCGTGCTGCGGCACGTGTAGGTCGGCAGCACGAAGTCGCGCCAGCTCACGTCCTTGTCGCCCCAGCGCCAGCCGGCGGGCTGGCGGCGCTCGGCGCCGTTCATCCACGCGGAGATGATGACACCCTCGCGGGTGCGGAGCAGCGCGCGCTCGTTGCTCACGTTGAATTTCGCGGGCTCGGCGAAGAGCGGCGTGCCGGTCCAGGTGCGCCCGTCGTCGTTGCTGCGCAGCGCATTCTTGGAATCCATGCACAGCACGCCGCCATCCGCCGTCGCGACAAACGGCCCCTGGTGCGTGAAGGGCAGGCGTTCAGCCTTCGGGTGCAGCGTGGGAGTCGGGTCCGCGCCCGATGCGGTGGCGATGCCGAGGAAGGCGGCGAGGATGAGGTGTTTCATGGATGGTGGAGGATGCTGGATTCAGTCTCGGCTTTGGCGACTGCGGCTAAGCGGCGGCCTACTGGAACCGAAAGGCGAAAAGGTCCGCGTCTTTCAGGACGAATCGCAGGCGCACCGGCTTGCCGGCGAGCGCGCCCAGATCCGCGCCGGGTTTCCAAGCGACACCGCGCTCCAGCGAGTCGCCGAACGTCTCCTCGCAGTCTTCCAGCGCAAAGCCGGGAATCGGTTTCCCTTCCGCATCCTGCAGTTCAGCGCGCACGCTGCCGGCTGCGGAGGTGGAGAAGTTCAAGGTGAGCTTCCTCCCGGTGAAAGTGATCGGCTTTGTGATGAGTTCGCCGCCGCCCATCGGCGCGTTCACCGAGACAAAGCCGTCCATTCGCAGCGTGTAGCGACGCACCGCGCTGCTGTTCCCGGTCCAGTAGCTCTCGCCGGCATAGAGCGAGAGTTCATTTGGCGCGCCTTCGAGCGAAGACTTTGTCTCGACCGCCTGCCATGCGATGTATTGCTGGCCGTAGTTCCATGTTCCCTCGCGCTCGATGCCGGGGCGGAGGAATGCCTCGTTCCAGCGCTTGAAGCGCACGCCGTCGCGGCTGGCCATGAAAAGTCCCTCGGTGATCGCCGTGCCGTAGCGCTGGTTTGCCTTCGCGCGCCATTCGCGGTGCTCGCGCTCCGGCAGCGCGCGCATGGATTCCGACCAGCCGCGCTCCGTGTAGCGCGTGGGAAAGCCGAGCAGCAGGTGCGGCGCGCGGAAGTAGGGCTTCACCTGGTTCGTGTAGAGGTGCTCTGCGGGCGAGTCCGCATACGCCACGTCGGCCTGGTTTTCCCAATGGAGAAAATCCCTCGATGTCGCCGTCCGGATGGCGCGGTAGCCGCCGGGCTTCCAGTTCTTCTCGTCCGTCACGCCCGCGGTGAAGATGCGCCAGTAGGCGCGGTATTCGCCTCGCGCCGCGTCCCAGAATGCGAGGTTCTGCGAATCGAACGCGCCCGCCGTGATCACCGGCTCTGTCCGCATTGGCGACCAGTGCAGTCCGTCCGCTGACTTGAACGCGAGCAGCCCTTTCGGACTGCTGGAGCGGATGAGTGCCTTGTAGAGCGCATCGGCAGCCGCCGCGGGGTTGTCGTCCTTGAAAATCGCCGGATGCCCCGCGTCCGCATTCACTTCGCCGATCTTGCCGCTCGCGATCACGATGTTGTTCGCCTTCGAGCCGTTGAACTCGTTCAACCCCAGCTCCGGCTTGCGCCAGTGGATGCCGTCGTCGCTCTCGGCGTAGCAGCAGAAGAGCGGGTGCGCGTTCGTCTTCACCCCGGCCGCGGACACGTCGAGCTGCCAGGCCTTGTAATACATCCGGTAACGGTCGCCGTCCTTGAACACGCTGTGGTAGCCGCTGCCGCTGCCCTCCCACGGCGCATCGTGCACCAGCGCGATCTCGCGCGGCTCCGGGTGATGCAGCCGCAGTTGGGCGCCGCCGAGCAGCCGCTCGATTAAGGCATCATCGACAAACAGCTCCCGCCGCGACCCGATGGCCGTTGCGGCATTTCCCTGCGCCGCTTCCGCGGCCGGCATCGTGGAGGGAGCGCAGGCGACCGCGATGGCGATGAGGATGCTTCGGAAAGCATGCCGTTGCGAAGCGGGATGGCGGGAGGGGGGCGTGGCGAGCATGTCCATTCTACCGGTTCGCCGCTGTGGAATTGGATTGGAAATCACACCCGCGCCGCGAGAGCCGCCCGATTCGCCTGCGGAGAAAAATTTGCACCGCGCCGACGCCTCCCAGCATTTAGCGACAAACAGATTGCCGCGTCGGCGGATTCAATGTGCTGAATCTCCGGCGCACCGCCGGTGCCCACCCTCAACTCATCCAAACCCCTCATGAAAATCGCCCTCGCCGCCATCCTCTCCACTTTCCTCCTCACCTCGCTCCACGCCGCCGACCCGGCGCCGCCGACCGGATTCCGCGCGCTCTTCAACGGCAAGGACCTCGCCGGCTGGTATGGCTGGAATCCGCATTCGTCCGCGAAGCTGACGGGCGACAAGCTCGCGGAAAACCTGAAGAAGCAGCGTGAGGATTTCCCGAACCACTGGCGCGTGGAGAACGGCGAGCTCGTGAACGCGGGCACCGGCCCTTACGCGACGACCGACGCGGAGCTGGGCGACGTCGAGCTGCGCATCGAATACAAGACGGTGCCGCATGCCGACAGCGGCATCTACCTCCGCGGCGCGCCGCAGGTGCAGATTTGGGACAAGAACCAGATCTTTGATCCGAAGAAGCCGGACCGCAAACCGCACCTCGGCTCCGGCGGGCTCTTCAACAACACGCCGAACACGCCGGGCCGCGACCCGCTCGTGCTTGCCGACAAGCCGTTCGGGGAATGGAACAGCTTCCGCATCATCCAGGTCGGCGCGCGCACGTGGGTGTGGCTGAACGACAAGCTCGTGGTGGATGGCAACGCGATGGAGAATTACTGGGACCGCGCGAAGCCGCTCCCGGCGAAGGGCTCGATCATGCTCCAGACGCACGGCGGCGAAATCCGCTGGCGCAACATCTTCGTCCACGAGATCAGCGCGGAGGAGGGGAGGAAGATCGTCGCCGAGGCCGACGCGAAGAAGAAGTAGCCGGCCGCACGGTGCTTCCCGCGCCGCGGATGCGCCCCGCTTTCCACGCATGATCCTGCCTGTCTTCCAGACGCCGTTCCACGAGGACGGCACCGTCGATTTCGCCACGCTGGAGCGCGAGCTGCACTGGCTGCTCGATGAAGGCGCGGACGGCGTGGTGATGGCGATGGTGTCCGAGACGCTGCGCTTAGCGAGCGACGAGCGCGACGCCGTGTGCGCGTTTGTCTGCAAGACGGTCGGCCAGCGCGGCGTCACAGTGATCAGCGCCGGCGCCGAGTCGTCGCTTGTCGCCGAGCGGCACGCGCGCCACGCCGAGCAATGCGGCGCGACGATGCTGATGGCGATCCCACCTGTCGCCGTGGTGCTCGATGAGGACGCGGTCGCGGACTACTACCGCAGCCTCGTGCGCGCGGTGAAAATCCCCGTGATCGTGCAGGACGCGAGCGGCTACGTGGGCCGGCCGATGAGCATCGCGCTGCAGGTGCGGCTCATGGAGGAGTTCGGCCCGGAGCGCGTGCAGTTCAAGCCCGAGGCGCCGCCGCTCGCCGAGAGGCTCGCGCAGTTGCGCGAGGCATCGGGACGCCGGGCGCAATGCTACGAGGGCAGCGGCGGCATCGCGTTGATCGAAACTTTCCCGCACGGCCTCGCGGGCACGATGCCCGGGGCTGATTTGATCCGCGGCATCGTCGCGCTGTGGCGCGCGCTGCAGCGGGGCGACGCGCGCACCGCGCAGTCCATCCACGCGCCGCTCGCGAACCTCATCGATCTTCAGAAGACGCTCGACGCCTATCTCGCCGTGGAGAAGCACCTCCTTGTGCGGCAGGGCATTTTCAAAAACACCATCGTGCGCGGCCCGGTCGGCTGGCGGATGACGGACGACGTCCGCGCCACGGTGGACCGCCTCTTCGACGAACTCCTCGCGGCGAGCAAATGATCATCGACATCCACAGCCACGCATGGCGCTTCCCGTCGGACTTCACGCCCGACTTCATCGCGCAGGCAAAGCGCGCGCGTCCGGGGTGCGAAGTGGATCTCAGCGTGACCTACGACGCCTACCGCGCCACCGCGCCGGAGGACACCCGCACGGTCGTCTTCGGCGGAAAGGCGCGGCTCAGCGGCGTGTGGGTGGACGACGCATTCATAGCCGAATTCGTCGCGCGCGACCCCGCGAGGCTCACCGGCTTCCTCTCCGTGGACCCCACGCAGGACGGCTGGGAGCGCGAGATGCGCGCGGGCCGTGAGGAACTCGGCCTCCGCGGCATCAAGCTGCTGCCGATGTATGCCGGCTTCAGCCCCGACGACCCGCGACTCGAGCCGCTGTGGCAGTATGCCGAGCAGCACGCCTTGCCGGTGCTGCTGCACACGGGCACGACCTTCATCGCGCAGGCGCCGCTCGCCTTCACTCTGCCGCGCCTCATCGAGCCGGTCGCGGTGAGGCATCCCGGCGTGAAGATCATCCTCGCGCACCTCGGCCATCCGTATGAGGGCGACTGCATCGCGACGATCCGCAAGCACGCCAATGTCTTCACCGACGTGAGCGCGCTGCACTACCGCCCGTGGCAGCTCTACAATTCGCTCATGCTCGCGCAGGAATACGGCGTGTGGCACAAGCTGCTTTTCGGCACCGATTTTCCGTTCACGACGGTGAACGCCTCCGTCGCCGGCATCCGCTCGCTCAACGACATGCTCGAGGGCACGAAGCTCCCGCGTCTCGACGCCGCGCAGATCGATGCGATGATCCACCGCGACAGTCTGGGGCTGCTGGGTCTGGAAAAGTGAGGGCAAGGTGCGGGGCCGGCGTGCCAGCCGCATGGCGGCGGTCTTCCCCGCGGCAGTTTTCACTGGGCTTTGCCCCGTCGCCGCCGAACCATTCTCTGCCATGTCCCGCTACTTTAACCTCCGCATCTCAGGTTCCACCGGCGACCGCATGAAACCGCACGCCGCGGCTCTTCACTGGTCTCCCAACAGCTTTGCCGAGCAGTGCGTCACCATCATCTGTGACATGATCGAAAACCCGGCTCGCCGCACGCTCCCGGAAATCGTCGCCATGATCGATGCCGCCCGTGCCGCCGGCAGCTTCCGCCTTCCCCTCCCCGGCGCCCCTAGCGCACCAGCGCCGCGTGCAGCGTCTCCACATAGGCCGCAAAGGCCTCCATCTCGGCCTGCGTCGGCGGGCCGCTGAAAGTGCCGGGCGGAGGTTTGGGCATCTGCGCCGGGGCATTGGGGGATGCGGGCCGCAATTCCGGGGTTCGTCGCCGGAGTATTGCCGGTGCAAAGAGGCACTGCACGGCATCGCCGCCGGAGCGTGGCAGGTGGCGGGAGGCACCCCGAAGGCATTCTTGCCGCACCCCTCGGGCACCCTCGTCGGAGCCTCAGGGGTGGCGATCGCCACCCTCAGGGGTCCCCCGTGACCACCCTTGGGGGTGGTGATCACCACCCCAAGGGGTCCACCTCGGAGCATTTTAACTGCTTCCTGCACATTGGTTTCTGAGAAGTGACTGCACCCGCCTGAAGATTATCCGCCCAATCAGTCCGGCATCCCGGTCCAGACTGCTCACATCGGGCTTCCGGGCTGACTCCCCGTCACCGGCGGGACGCGAAACGCGGGGTAGCCTCGCTTTACGACGTCGGCTGAGCCGCATCTCCCGCGAACCATCCGCCGTTTCATGCTCCATGTCTCCTTCCCGCAACCCCGCCAACCCCCGCCGCCCCAATCGCGCGGAGAGCAAGCGTTCACCGGACTCAAATCGGTGTGGTGTCCGAATTTGGAAGCCATGAAGCCAGAAAGGGAATTGGAAGCGCGAACCGCCAGGGACGCTTTGCAGGATCGTTCCTGGTTTCATGGCTTCCAAATTCAAAACAGGACAATGCCCAAATCGGGGAAATTCATGGGGGAATTCCGTCGTGAGGTGGAGGGAATCCGGCGGGGAGCGGCAATCGCGGTGTGCATGTTCCCGCAGTTCGGAGTTCTCCATGACTTCGCCGGCACGGGCAGTCAGACTCGTCGAAATCCCTTCCATGAATCCCGGCTTGAGTGCGGCTTGGAAATGTGGTGTCCCTGCACCATGCGCGGCGCTGCTCACATCCGGTAGGAAAACGGGAACCCTCATGACCGCCCCCGAACTCCAAGCGCAACTCCAGTCTGCAAGCCCGCCGGCACTCCTCCACGTCCTGCCGCCGGAAGTCTTCGCCGCCGCGCGCATCGCCGGTTCGCGGAATGCCTGCATCTACGAGACGGCCTTTCCCGACCACATCGCGCAGCTCGCGCTCGATCCCGCTGCGCCGCTCGTGGTGTATGGCGCGGGCGAAGGTTCGCTCGATGCCACGACGGCGGCGGAACGACTCGGCGCGCTCGGCTTCACGCGCGTGGAGATTTTTCCGGGCGGCCTCGCGGAATGGCGTGCCGCCGGTCTGCCGCTGGAGGGCGACGGCCAGCTCCCGCAGCCGCCCGCCTGCACCGGCACCTACGCCGTGGACACGCAGGAGAGCGTCATCCGCTGGACGGGCCGCAATCTCTTCAACCACCACAGCGGCACCGTGCGCCTCGCCGGCGGCGAAATCGTCGTCCGCGACAGCCAGCTCGTCAGCGCCCGCTTCACCATCGCCATGACGACCATCGCCTGTGAAGACCTCGCCGACTCCGCGCTGAACGCCATGCTCCTCGCGCACCTGCGCACCGCGGATTTCTTCGACACCGCGCAGCATCCCACCGCCGAATTCGCCGCCACCGCCGCCGAGCCCATCCGCCCCTGGACCGACGGCACGCCCAATTTCCTCCTGCGCGGCACCTTCACCCTCCGCGGCATCACGCACCCCCTGGAATTCCCCGTCCTCATCGCCGCCCGCGACGAAGGCCGCCGCCTCACCGGCCAGGGCGTCCTCACCCTCGACCGCACCGCCTACGGCAGCCATTACGGCTCCGGCAAACTCTTCCGCTTCCTCGGCCAGCACGTGGTGAATGACCACGTGCATCTGCATGTGAAAATCCATGCGGATCGCCTGAGTTGATCGACGCGACCGAAGCGCCTATCTTTGAGCCATGACCATCACACTGCCCGACGATCCTGCCTTGCAGCATCTCGACGAAGCGCAACTGAGGCTCGACCTCGCGTGCGGCATGTTCGCCGGAGGGCGCGTTTCGCGTGGGGTGTGCGCCCGCATCGCCGGAATGGATCGCGCCGCTTTCGATGAGGCGCTCTTCGTCCGTCACATCCCATCCTACACGTCCGAGATGCTCGATCAGGACTTGGCCGCGTGGGAAAAAATGGCGCGGGAGTGATTGTCGTCACCGACACATCGGTCGTCCTGAATCTCGCCTGGCTGCGCGAGGAACGGCTGTTGTCGGAACTGTTCGGGAGCGTGCTCGCCCCGCCGGCTGTCCGCACCGAATTTGAACGCCTCTCGCTCGCCGACGACCGTTTCCGCGGACTCCGCTTTCCGGATTTCGTCACCGTCGAGGCTCCCGCTCGCATCCCGGACACGCTGGCGGCAAATGATGATCTCGATGCCGGCGAAATTGCGGCGCTGGCGCTCGCCTTGGAGCGCGGGATCCGCTATGTCCTGATGGATGAGAATGCGGGACGCGCCGCTGCGATTGCGCTCGGCTTGCAGCCGTCCGGTCTGCTCGGCCTTCTCGTCGAGGCAAAGAAACGCGCCCTCATTTCCGCAGTCCTGCCCTTGCTCGATCAGCTTCGCGACAGCGCCCGCTTCCGTGTTGGCAATGACCTCCGACAACGCATCGCCCTGCTCGCTGGCGAATCCCCCTGAAGCACCGATGCTCCAAGCCCGACTCGACCGCACCGCCTACGGCAGCCACTACGGCTCCGGCAGACTTTTCCGCTTCCTCGGCTAACACGTCGTCGACGACCACATCCATCTACACACCAAGATCCATGCGACGAAAGTTGGTTGAAGCGCTAGCCCGAAAATCCGCGCTATGGCTTTCGCAGTTGATCGGCTCCCAAAGTGAATACGAGAGGAGTGAACACAAATACCCCTAAGTCCTACCCGTTTCCGGGCGACCCTTTCGGTCGGAATTGGATCGAATTAGCTGGTGCAAATCCGAGTCTAGTCGACCAATATCGCCCTTCGCTGGTTGCCTTCGTCGCATTTGACCGTAACCAACGCGCTCATCTGGTGGGAACGGGATTCGTGATTGGCGGGAGTCCTGATTTCGCGATGGTCGTCACGGCAAAGCACGTTCTCGAAGGAGTCGCCGGCATTCAGCGCCCCGAACGCCAAGCGAACCTCAAGTTGGGAGCAAGAGATTTTCGGGCAATTTGGATGGGGTCAAAGACGGCGGCGTTTTTGCACGTGATACACGTAGCTTACAATTCTTCTACGGACCTAGCCGTTTGCCTTGTCGCACCACAGGAAATTGACCGTGCATCATTCGCGCCGAATTGGATACCCCTTCATCCCGTTCTTCCGCGAGTTGGTGACCAAGTCCAAATGGTATCGGCCGACAAGATGGAGATCGAGGAACTCACGCCGCCCTCGGATCCGTTCGGAAAGGATCACCATCTCAGCATTTTTCGCAGGGTAAGCATTCGGGTTGGCACAGTCACCGGGGTGTATCTCGACGGTCACCGGCAATATCGGTGGCCGTGCTTTACCACGAATATTCCCGCCGAACCTGGCATGAGTGGCGGTTTCGTTTGCAGGCCTGTAGGTGGGGCGATTGTCGCAGCAAGCGGGGTGGTGAGCGCAGATAGCTTCTCCGGACAAGCGCGCGCCGATCAAATGGAAGGTGGTTGCTCGGTCATTGCCTGCTCGTGGCCTGCGTTTGCACTTCCAATTCCGCGGGAGTTCGGCAGTCCGAACGGTTACGTAATGCGTTCCTTGCTGGATATGGTGCGTGAAGGCGACATGCCGGAACCCCCCGGTGGGGTAGCCCATCTCGAGTTGATTTCAACCGCCGACGGGACAACCCAAATTGGATTTCGCATCCTATCATAGATTGCTCATGTTTTCGTTAATCCGCCGACGTGAACTGGGGAAGGTTCACTCCAGAACGCCTTCGGGCTTTCGCTCTGAATCGGACCAGGCGAGAGTTGAGGCATGAAAAGGACGACGCCCAAAAACACGGTCTGCCTGTGGTATGACAAGGATGCGCTGGAGGCGGCGCGGTTTTATGCGGCGACCTTTCCGGACAGCGCGGTGACGGCGGTGCATCATGCGCCGGGGGATTATCCCTCGGGCAAGGAGGGCGACGTGCTCACGGTGGAGTTCACGGTGATGGGGATTCCCTGCCTCGGGCTCAATGGCGGGCCCTATGGCAAGCACAGCATCGCCTTTTCCTTCCAGGTGGCGACGGATTCGCAGGAGGAGACGGACCGCTACTGGAATGCCATCGTGGGCAACGGCGGTGAGGCGAGCGAATGCGGGTGGTGCCAGGACCGCTGGGGCATCTCGTGGCAGATCACGCCGCGCGTGCTCACCGAGGCGATCGCCGCGGGCGGGGAAGAGGCCAAGCGCGCCTTTGCCGCGATGATGACGATGGGAAAAATTGACGTGGCGAAGATCGAGGCTGCGCGGCGTGGATAGGCGGGGATAGCCTTCGGTCTGTCAGGCCCGGCGCGCGGCGAGCTGCGCTTCGAGTTCGGCGATGTGCGCTTCGGCAGCGGCCAACTTTGCGTGGAGCGGGCCGACGTGCGCCTCAACTTCCTCTTCGGTGAAGCGAGGGGTGATGTATTGCGGGCAGTTCCAGTCGAAGCTCACGGCCTCAATGAGGAAGAGGCGCTCGATCTTCCCGCGCAACTCGGGCGATGGGCTGAGCTGGTCGGCGAGATCCGTATGTTCGCGGGCGTCGAGGACGCGGGCGTGGCCGAGGATTTTCAGGCGTTCGCGGCGCGGGTAGTCCATGAGGAAGAGCGAGACGCGGTCGTCGCCGGCGAGATTGCCGGTGCTGAGGAGCTGGCGGTTGCCCTTGAGGTCGGCGAAGCCGAGCTGGTGCGGGCCGAGCACTTTCAGGAAGCCGGGCGGTCCGCCGCGATGCTGGAGGTAGGGCCAGCCGTCGGCGTTCACCGTGGCCATGTAGAAACTGTCGCGGCTCGCGATGAAGGCGGCTTCGTCATCGGTAAAGGGATCGCGCGCGGGGGCATCGGCGACGCTCTGGTGCCGGCCAAAGTAGTGATCCTGCGCGGCCTGCACCGCGGGCGTGAGCATGAGCTGCATGAATTTCGCTGCCATGCGCGGGAGTGTGCATACTTCCGGGGAAAGCGGGCGTGTCTTTTTCCGAGACACGCCAACCGCCATTCGTTGCTCTCCGCTCTCCGGTTCACGCTTCGGCCGGAGCCGGAGGGGGCGTGTGGTTTGCCATGCGCCGAAGCACGCGCGGTCTTCACTCCAGCCGCTTCAGGACCTCCAGCGCCTTCGCCTCGAAGATCTGCTGCCAATCGGGTGCGACGAGTGTGTCGCAGTCCTCCTGCGCGTAGCCCGAGTTCAGCCGCTGGGCGGCGGTGGGTGTGTAGTAGATGTAGCCGTTTGTGTATCCGGCGACGAACGCAGCGGGATCGTTGGCGGCCTTCTTGATGTTCATGCCGACCTGCACGGTGAGTTCGCCGGGGAAGGTCACGAGTTTGAAATCGCCGATGCGCAGGCCGCACACCTCGACCTTGAGCGCTGCGTCTCCGGCGGCTCTCGTCTCGGCGAGGTGTCTCTTGAGGAGCGCGCGGTTCACGTTCAGCCGCGTGAGGCGCTCCATGATTCCGATGTTCGCGAGATAAGCCTCCACGCTCGCGCGGTTGTCGGCGTCGAGCTTGCCGATGCCGTCGCGGCCGAGGGACTGGTCGTGCAGATAGCCCTGGACGTGGTGCGAGGGAAAATCGGGCGAGAGCCGCTGCTGGATGAAGAGCGGGAGGAAGCTTTTGAAGTTGATGTTCGTGGGCTTCAGCGCGGCGACGAGCCTGGCCTGCTCGGCGTCGATGGCCGCGATGCGCTTCTCGTAGTCCGACGCGCGGGGCAGTGAGATGGTTTCGCTGCTCACTTTCAGGATGCCGTCGTCTTTCGTGCGGATTTGTCGCGCGGAGGCGAGGATGCTCGCGCCGAGCATCGTCCCGAGCGGCTCGGCGTCCGGCGTTCGGGTCACTTCCTTGTAGCGGACCGGATTGATGTCTCCTGCACAGCCTTGGATGAAAAATGCGGTCGCCCCGCCGCCGAGCGTATCCTCGACGGTCTTCGACGCGAAGCCGGGGAAGTCGGCGGAGTTGCCCTTGCTCGGCGGGTTCATGATGGGGTGGCAGGCGAAGTTGTAGATGACGGCGAGCACCGTGCCGTCGGCGCGGTCCAGCCGCAGGAGGCCAACCTGCGGATCGATCGGCCCCACGCCCGCGACGTCCTCATCCCGCGGCATCGAATACGCGCGGCGCATGTCCACCTCGCTGCCGTCCTTCATTTTGATGCGGCGGTTCTCGCTGATGCGGCTCTCGCTTCCAGTCCCCGCGCCCACCTTCACCGGCACCATGGACTTTGCGGCGTCCTTCGCGGCTTGGATGACGAGCTGCGGTGTGTCGGCGCGGACGACGCCGTGGCAGTGGCTGGCGTTGACCACGACATTTGCCGGCGGAATGCCCAAGTCCTTCTCCAACTGTGCGCGAACAGTCGCGAGGAAGTCGTTCCGAATCCGGCCGATCTCCCCGATCGCAACGGCATCCACCGTGATGAGCGCGACTTTGGTCCCGCCGCTCTCCAAGACGAGGGCCTTTGCGAAGCACGGGTCGTTGACGGGTCCGGCGGCGCGGTCGGTGATTTCGACTTTGGCGACACCGGCCCGGAGTTCGGCGGCGTGGAGATGGGATGGCAGGATTTGCGCGAGCGCTGCGAAAAGCAGGAGGAGTCGGATCATGGGTGGGATGGATGGGTGTGTCGGTCCAGCGGCGCGCCCGCTGGCGGCCGTGGTCGCGGCGCGCTGAGTAAAGCAGCTTGGTGCGCAATCTCTTTGCGCCGACGGTTCGTAAAAGCGCGGCGCACTTTGTGATTCGGCAGTCTTTCAAAATCGAGGCTGCGGTGTTGTCTGGTGGTCCATGCCCACACCATCCCCCACCGAGGCGCTTGCGCCGCGGAGCCGCTGCCGCTTCGCACTCGCATGGTGCGACATCACGCCGCCCGCGGGCATCTACCACCGCATGTGGGGCGCGGCGAGGCACGAGCGCGCGACTGGCGCGCATCGCCCCCTGCGTGCGACGGCGGCGGTGTTCGAGCCGCTGAGCGGAAATGGCGGGCGGCAGGTCGTGCTGGCGCTGGATCACTGTGTGATGGGCGCGGTGGAGCACGCGGCGCTCGTCGAAACCGCCGCAAAATCCGGAGGCGTCGCGCAGGAGGAAATCCTCGTCGTCTTCTCGCACACGCACGGCGCGGGATTGATGGGGCTCGACCGGGCGTCGCTGCCCGGCGGCGAGCTGATTCCGCCGTATCTGGAAATGCTCGGCGAACGCGCCGGCGAACTCGTGCGACGCTGCATGGCCTCGCTGGTGCCCGCGGGCATCGTTTATGGCCGCGGGCGTTGCAGCCTCGCGGCGCACCGCGATTTCTGGGATGAGCAGCGCCAGCAGTTCGTCTGCGGATTCAATCCCGCCGGGCCGGCGGACGGCACCGTGGTGGTCGCGCGTGTCACAGCGGACGGAGGCAAGCTGCTCGCGAACATCGTGAACTACGCCTGCCACCCGACGACGCTGGCGTGGGAGAACACGCTCATCAGCCCCGACTACATCGGCGCGATGCGCGAGGTCGTGGAGCGCGAGACCGGCGCGCCATGCCTCTTTCTACAGGGCGCGAGCGGCGAGCTCGGGCCGCGCGAGGGATTCGTCGGCGACACGGCGGTGGCGGACAGAAATGGACGTGAACTCGGCTTCGCAGCGCTCTCGGCGCTCACTGCGCTGCCGCGGGCGGGAACGAAGTTTTGCTACGCCGGCCCGGTCGTTTCGGGGGCGACGCTTGGCGAGTGGAGGCATGAGCTGCTTTCCGCCGATGAACTCAATGCCGCGGCAGGGTGGAGCCTCACGCGCTGGCGCGAGCCGCTGAAGTATCGCCCCGGCCAGCCGACGTTCGCCCAGACGCAGGCAGAGCTGGATCAATTTCTCGCCGATGAAACCGCCGCGCGTGCCGCGGGCAATGCAGCGCGCGCCGCCGAGTGCCGCGCGATGGTGGAGCGAAAGCAACGGCTGCTGCACCGCATCGCGCAGATGCCGCCCGGCGATGCATACCCGCTGCGAGTCGCGCTCTGGCGCATCGGCGATGCGTTCTGGCTCGGCGTGCAGGGCGAGAGCTACAGCCTGCTGCAGACGGAACTGCGCCGCCGCTTTCCGGACAAGGTGATCATTGTAGCATCCATCGCAGCGGACTGGGGCGCATCGTATCTCCCGCCGCGCGAGCTTTACGGCACGGGCATCTACCAGGAGAGCATCGCCGTCGTCGCCGCGGGCAGCCTCGAACAGCTCATCGAATCCATCGCAGAAAAAATCGCCGCATGAAGATCACCAAAATCGAAACGCTCGTCTGCCACGCCCGGATGCGGAACTGGGTGTTTGTGAAAGTCGTCACGGACCAGCCGGGGCTCATCGGATGGGGCGAGGCGACGCTCGAATGGCACACCCGCAGCGTCGTCGGCGCGGTCGAGGACATCTCGCAGCTTCTCGTCGGCGAGGATCCCACGCGCGTCGAGCACCTGTGGCAGATGATGCACCGGCAGCATTTCTGGCACGGCCACGGCATCGTGCGCGCGACGGCCATCGCGGGCATCGACCTCGCGCTTTGGGACATCGTTGGCAAGGTCGCGAACATGCCGGTCTCGAAACTCTTCGGCGGCCCCGTGCGCGAATACGTGCGGACCTACTGCCACCTCGGCGGCGGAAAGATGGAGGACTTTTACCAGACGCCCGCGGACAACGCGAAGCGCTTCGCCGATCTCGCGCTCGCAGCGGTCGCCGATGGATTCACCGCATTCAAGAGCATGGCCGTGCCGAGCACGATGCCCATCGAGGGGCAGAAGCCCGTGCGCGCCGCGGAGGCCGCAGTCGCGGCGATGCGCGAGGCAGTCGGGCCGGACATCGACATCATGGTGGACTGCCACGCGCGGCCGTCGCCGGCGATGGGGCTGAAATTCGGCAAGGCGCTCGATTCCTACGGGCTCTATTTTTTCGAGGAGCCGTGCTGGCCCGAGTGCGTGGACGGCCTCGCGCGCATCAACGCCGCGCTCACCACGCCCGTCGCGAGCGGCGAGCGCGTCACGCACCTTGAGGCGTTCCGCGAGCTGTTTGACAAACGCGCGGTGGAAATCTGCCAGCTCGACATCACGCACTGCGGCGGGCTGAGCGCTGCGAAGCGGGTCGCGGCACTCGCCGAGGCGCACCGCATCGCGCTCGCGCCGCACAATCCGCAGGGCCCCGTGAGCACCGCGGCGTCGCTGGAGTTTGGCTTTTCGCAGCCGAGCTACATCATCTGCGAGACCGTGCACAACGACGTGCCGTGGCGCGCGGACGTGGTGCAGGAGGGATTCACCGTCGAGAAAGCCGGCCGCATCGTGCGCCCGAACACGAAGCCCGGACTCGGCATCACGATCAACGAGGACGAGGTGAAAAAGCATCCGTTCCAGCAGGAGGTGCTGCTGCGCGAGTTCGGCGCGGACGGCTCGGTGACCGACTGGTGACGCCGCAATTCTCCTGACCGATGCGCCCCACCAGAACCCGCCACATCGTGCTCGCCGGCCTGTGCGGCGCGGCGGCACTTGCGTATTTCGTGAGGAATGGCGTCGTCTCCGCCGAGAGCACGATCCGCACTTCGCTCGGAATCACGAAGGAGGAGTCGGGCCTGATGATGAGCGCGTTTTTCTGGCCGTATGCGCTCTGCCAGATTCCCGCGGCGATGTTTGCGCGGCGTGTCGGCGCGCGGTGGGCGTTCGCGCTGTTCGCCGTGCTGTGGTCGCTCGCGACGGCCGGGATGGCGCTGGG
Source organism: Chthoniobacteraceae bacterium (assembly GCA_044221185.1). Classification (GTDB taxonomy): domain Bacteria; phylum Verrucomicrobiota; class Verrucomicrobiia; order Chthoniobacterales; family Chthoniobacteraceae; genus SXWH01. Next base: position 726,337 of record JBGAPP010000001.1, read on the forward strand.
GAATTTTGCGGTGATGACCGGCGCGCGCGCCTTCATGGGTGTGGCGCAGGCGGGGCTCGTGCCGGTGGGCGTGATGGTGATGTCGCGATGGTTTCCGCGCGCGACGCAGGCTTCGGCGGCGGGTGCGTTCAGCGGGTTCATGTCGGCGGGCAGCATCGTGGCGGCGCCGCTCACGGCATGGCTGGTCGTGAAGTGCGGATGGCAGTGGATGTTTGCGCTGTATGCGTTGCCGGGGCTGGCGTGGGCGGCGTGGTTTGCGTGGTGGCACCGCGACGAACCGGCGAGCCACCCGGCCGTGAACGACGCGGAGCGGGCGCTTATTTTGCAGCATGCCCCGAGGGGTGCGGACAGTGGAGGCTCGGTGCCGTGGGGACTGCTGCTCACGAGCCCGGCGCTCGCATTCCTCTGCCTCCAGCAATTCTGCCGGGCGGCGGGCTACATCTTTTTCGCGAGCTGGTTCGCCACGTATCTGCAGGAGGCGCGGCACGTGACGATTCTCGGCTCCGGCTGGCTCACGACGCTGCCGCTGTTCGCGGACGTCACGGGCTGCATGGCGGGCGGGGTGTTTTCGGATGCCGTCCTGCGCCGCACTGGAAACGCGAAGCTCGCGCGCCAGGGCCTGTGCGTGGTCGCGCTGCTGCTGTGTGCGGCGCTCATTTTCACCGCCTGGTTTGTCGCGGACCCCACGCTCGCCGTGCTGGTCATCAGCGCGGGCATGTTTTGCGCCGCGGTGGCGAATCCCTGCCTCGGCGCCGCGGTCATCAGCATGGGCGGAGGCCATGCTGCGACATTGAGCGCCGCGGTGAACATGTGCGGCAACATCGGCGCCGCGACATTCCCCATCGCGGTTCCGTGGCTGCTGAAGGCGGCGGGAAGCTGGGATGCGGTGCTCATCTGCTTTGGCGCGCTCTACGTCGTCTCCGCCACGAGCTGGTGGATGCTGAAATCGGACCGCAGCGTGTTCGAGCGCACGCCGCGCGCCTCCGCCGCATGACCGCAAATTTTTTCCAACAACACTCCCATCCCATGAAAAAACTGCTCCCAGTCCTCGCCCTTGCCGCATTCTTCACCGCCGCCGCGCGCGCCGATGAACCGCTCGTCTTCATCTCCTCCTTCGTGCCCGGCGAAAAGGGTGCGATCCACGCGTTTCGGTTCGACGGGACCAAGGGCGCGCTGCATCCGCTGGAGCGCACCACGGGCATCAGCAACCCGTTCTTCATGGCGGTTTCGCCGGATCGGCGCTTCCTCTACGCCATCGACGCGGAGAAATTCGGCGGCCCGAAGGACGAGTCCGTCGCCGCATTCCGCATCGCGGATCGCACTGGCAAGCTCCAGCGCCTCAATGCGCAGTCTTCGCGCGGCAGGGCCTCGTGCTATCTCGATGTGGACTCGACGGGCAAAACGGTCGTCGTTGCAAACTACTCATCGGGCAGCGTGGCGTCGCTGCCGGTGAGGGAGGACGGCTCGCTCGGCGAGGCGGTGTCGTTCATCCAGCACAGCGGCTCCAGCGTGGATCCCGCGCGGCAGAAGGGGCCGAACGCGCACAGCATCGTCGTCAGCCCGGACAACCGCTTCGCGCTCGCAGCGGACCTCGGCATCGACAAAGTGCTCATCTACCGGCTTGACGCCGCGAAAGCCACGCTCAGCCCGGGCGACGCGCAGCCGTTCGTGAAAATGCAGCCCGGCTCCGGTCCGCGGCACATCACTTTCCATCCGAACGGCCGGCTCGTTTACGTGATCAATGAGCTGAAGAACACGGTTACGGTCTTCGACTACGTCACGAAGTTCGGCGCGCTGAAGGAGCGCCAGACGATCTCCACGCTGCCCGCCGACTTCACCGGCAAGAGCTACTGCGCCGACCTGAAAATCACGCCCGACGGCCGCCACCTCTACGGCACGAACCGCGGCCACGACAGCATCGCGGCATTCCGCATTGGCGACGATGGCCAGATCTCGCTCATCACGATCGCGCCGAGCCTCGGCAAAGGTCCGCAGAACCTGCTCATCACACCCGACGGCCGCTGGCTCCTCTGCGCGAACATGCCGGGAAACAACGTCGCGGTTTTCCGGATCGATCCGAAATCCGGCAGCATCGAATCCGCCGGCGAGCCAGCCGCGATGCCGATGCCCTCGTGCATCCGCTGGCTGCCGTAGGAATCACTTCGGCTCGAAGCCCGCGCGGATTTTTCCGTCGCTGCCGATGAGCGGCTGCGGGTTCTTCACGCGGCCCAGCGGGCGCACGCCGGGGCCGGCGGCGTTGAGGCCGAGGTCGTCCTTCATCGCGTCGGCGAGAGCGAGGAGGCGCTTCACGACGTCGGGATTTTCCCCGGCCACGTTCTTCGCTTCGCCGATGTCGGCGTCGAGGTTGTAGAGCTGGTCCTCGCCGGTCTTCGTCTTCGGGTCGGTCTTCTTCGCGGCGGGTTCGGCGGCAGCGGCGAGGCGGAGTTTCCACGGGCCGGAGCGGACGCCTTCGAGTTTCATCCCGCGGAAAAAGTAGAAGACCTCGTGCGGCGACTTCGCGTTCGGTTCACCAGCGAGCAGCGGCCAGATGTCGCCGCCGTCGAGCTTGCGGTCGGCGGGCAGTTTGCCGCCCGCGAGCTTCACGAGGGTGGGCAGCACGTCGAACATCCCGGCAATGGCGTCGGTGCTGGTGGCGGCGGGGATTTTGCCCGGCCACCACGCGATGGTCGGCACGCGCATGCCGCCCTCCCACGTGCTCGCCTTGAATCCGCGCAGAGGCGCATTCACCGCGCGCGGCGTGCCGCCGTTGTCGGAGGTGAAAATGACGAGTGTCTTCGTGTCGAGCTTCAGGCGGCGCAGCGTGTCGAGCACCTCGCCGACACCCCAGTCCACCTCCTCCACCCAGTCGCTGTAGATGCCGTTCGGGGATTTGCCCGCCCACCTTTTGCCGGGATAAATCGGGAAATGCACCGCATTGTGCGGGAGGTAGAGGAAGAACGGCTTCGATGCGTTCGCCTCGATGAACTTCACCGCCGCCGTCGTGTAGCGCTCCACGATGCCCTGCTGCTCGTCCGGCCCCACGCGCGCGATGACGGTCGAGTTTTCCACCAGCGGCAGCGGCGGCTGGCTGTTGCCCTTGAGGCCCGTCTCGTCGTCGCCCTGCGCGTTTTTCAACGCCTGCGCGGAGGCTGTCGGGACCGTTTCCGGGATGCGTTCGCCGAGGCTGCTCTTCGAGCCCTCGGCGCGTGTGCCCATGTCGTTCGAGTAGGGGATGCCGAGGTAGTAGTCGAAGCCGCGCGCCGTCGGCAGGAACTCCGGCTGGTCGCCGAGGTGCCATTTGCCGATGCACGCGGTCGCGTAGCCCGCGTCCTTCAGGAGCTGCGCGACGGTGCGTTCCGCGGGGTTCAGGCCCGCCGCTCCGGCGGGAAAAAGCACGCCGGGAATCGGCAGCACGCGCTTCGGATAGCAGCCGGTCATCAGCGACGCGCGCGACGGCGAGCACACCGGCGCGGCGTAGAAGCACGTGAGCCGGCGACCTTCCTTCGCCATGCGGTCGAGGTTCGGCGTGCGGTTCAGCTTCGATCCAAACGGCCCGATGTCCGCGTAGCCGAGGTCGTCGATGTTGATGACGATGAAGTTGGGCTTGTCAGCGGCGGACGCGGCAGCGGCGAGCAGGCAGAGCGCGAGGAGCAGGGAGCGGAGGAATTTCATGGCGTTGGTTTCGATGCAGCGGGGAAGGGGGCGGAATCCGTTTCGGGGATTTGCCGCGGTGAGGCAAGCGTCGCGGTGCGGGTGCTTGCGCCGCGCCGCGGACGCGAACACCATCCCGCCATGCGCAGCCTCTTCCTCGCCCTCATCATCGCATCCACCCTTTCCGCCGCCGACACCGCGCCGCAGAAAGTCACCCACTCGTTTTTCATCGCCGGCGGCGAGACGGCGATTCTCGACAACGACGGCAAGCCGCTCTGGAGCTACCCCGCTGCGACGCGCGACGGCTTCGTGCTGCCGAATGGCAACCTGCTGCTCGCGCTCTCGAAGAACAAGGACTACCCCGGCGGCGCAGTCGTCGAGGTCACGCGTGAGAACAAGGTCGTCTTCGAGTTCAAGGGCACTCAGTCGGAGGTGAACACCGCGCAGCATCTCGCGAACGGCAACATCCTGCTCACCGAGGCCGGCGCGAAGCCGCGGCTGCTCGAAGTCACGCGCGACGGCAAAATCGCCGTCGAGATCCCGCTGCAGTGTCAGACCGCGAACCACCACATGGAGAGCCGCATGGCGCGCAAGCTCGCGAACGGCAACTACCTCATCCCGCAGCTCCTCGACAAGGTGGTGCGCGAATACACGCCCGAGGGGAAAATCGCGTGGGAATTCAAGGCGCCCGCCGAGCCGAAGGACGCATGGCCCTTCACCGCCATCCGCCTGCCCGACGGCCACACACTCGTGAACCTCACGCACGGCAACATGGTCGTCGAAGTGGACGCCGACGGCAAAATCGTCTGGCAGCTCACGAACGCCGACCTCCCCCAGCCGCTGCTGAAGGACCCGTGCGGCGCGCAGCGCCTGCCGAACGGCAACACCGTCATCACCAGCTACGGCGCCGGCGACCAGAAGGTGAAGCTCCTCGAAGTCACGCGCGACAAGAAGGTCGTGTGGACTTTCGAGCGGGAGAAAAAGGGCGGCATCCACGAGTTCCAAATTCTCGACACGAACGGCGCGGCACTCGAGGGCGCGCCGATGAAATAGCTCATACATTACCAACAAAAGGGAAATTCTCTGCCGACGAATGACCTATTACATCGTCCAAAATGGAGAGCCAAGAGGCCCATTTACGCACGCGCAACTCCACTCAATGTGGCACGCGGGCAGTGTCACAACCGAGACTGAATTTTGCCCGGTAGGTGGCACTGAGTGGTTAAAACTAAAGGTAATTGCCGCCCAACTGGAGAATTCATCCCCGACACCTGTGAACGTGCGGAGGAAATCGGCCAGGCGCCGCTTGATGGTATTTGCGCTCGCAGTTGCCGTCGTTGGTGCATCTTCATTCGCGCTTTACAAGCTCACACTCAGTGCGAAATCCGCACAAATTGTCCTTCCGTCGAATTTTCAGAATCGATTGACAGATTTTCTACGCGAAGCGACTACACTTTCGACGCTGACTGATATTGGGGTAACGAACGACAAATACCGCGACCAATTCGTTGCAACCGCGTCCGCCTTCAAATTGGTTTCTGGCCTATGGCCTCAGAATCATGTTCCCGAGATTAAAGCTCGGTTCGATGAGGCGATGCGCGGATGGAGTCTCATACTCGATCTCTGGCAAAGGCAGGTCATGAAGAACGAAAAACTTCGGACCCGTTTGCTCGCCAACACTTGGATGAACGAGTCAGACATGAAGGCGCTTTCCGTCCCGTATAAATATGAGCAGGACACCACTTGCATTGAAATACTGGAACAATACGCACCAGGACAAATCCGCTACCGAGACGTCAATGCGCTTGTGTCAATTCTGGACACTTATAGAGATAGACTCCCGCCAGTGATGGACTACCGCTTGGATCCAAATAGGAAACTCATTCGGTATGACGAGAATATCGATGTCTTGATGGCCGTCGCGGCAAAGCATTTTTCCGCGGGCAGGAATCTGATGGAATCAGGACAACAGGAAAAATGATTAGCTTGAGCAAAGCCGCTACGCGCCCTCGACTTCGGAGCGAACGCAGCGTAGTCTCCAGACCATGAGCACCAAGCAAATCGTTCAGGATCTGCTCCAGAAACTGCCCGAGGACGTTTCCCTGCACGATGTGGCCCGGGAGATTGAGTTCGTGGCGGCGGTGCGCCAGGGGCTCGCCGAGATTGATCGCGGTGAACGCATCCCGATCGAGGAGATCGAGCGCGAATTGCCGTCATGGCTTATCAGGTAGCCCTTTCGCCTTCTGCGCGCCGTGACCTCCGGGACATCGTCCGCTACATCTCGCTGGATTCACCGGAGCGCGCCGTCAGGTTTGGACAGTTTCTCATCAGCGGCACCAAGCGTCTCGCCGATTTTCCCAAGATGGGCCGCGTGGTTCCCGAGTTCGGCGACCCGGCCATTCGCGAGATCATCGTTCGCTCCTACAGGGTTATCTATCGCCTCGACCACGCCGACTGCCGTGTGGATGTCGCGCGGTTTTGGCACGCCGCGCGAGGAACTCCCGGAATAGAAGGTGAGTGATTCACGACACTAACGGGCGCGGCAGTCGCGGCTTCTCCCTTTCACATGAGTTTCGTCCGAACCCACACGCGCAACGCCGGAATTCTCAGCGGCGCTATCTCGCTGTTCGCGTGCGGCATTGCCAGCGCTGCGGAGCCTGCGGAGAGCGTGGAGTTTTTTGAGAAGCGCATCCGGCCGGTGCTCTTGGAGCAGTGCTACAAGTGCCACAGCTCGACTTCGGAAAAGCTGAAGGGCGGGCTGATGCTCGACAGCCGCGAGGCGTTGCTAAAAGGCGGCGACACGGGGGCGTCCATCACGCCCGGCGACCCGGAGAAGAGCCTGCTCGTGGAGGCCGTGCGCTGGAAGAACACGGACATGCAGATGCCGCCGAAGAAGCCGCTCACGCCGGCGCAGATTGCGGACATCGAGGCGTGGGTGAAGGCGGGCGCGCCCTGGCCGCAGGAAACGGGGGCGAAGGTGGCGAAGAAGGAAGTCTTCGACATCGGCAAGCGCAGGCAGGAGCACTGGTGCTGGCAGCCGCTGCTGAATTCGCCGGTGCCCGCGGTGAAGGATGCGTCGCTCGCGACCTGGCCGCGCACGGATGTGGACCGCTTCATTCTCGCGAAGCTGGAGGAGAAAAAGCTGCGGCCTGCGCCGGATGCGGATGCTTCGACATGGCTGCGGCGCGCGACCTTCGCCATCACCGGCCTGCCGCCGAAGCCGGAGGAAGTGGAAGCGTTCACGCGCGAATACAATTCACCAGTCACCAGTCACCAATCACTGCTGGAAAAAACCGTGGACCGTCTGCTCGCCTCGCCCGCGTTCGGCGAGCGCTGGGCGCGGCACTGGCTCGACCTCGTGCGCTACGCCGAGACGCGCGGGCATGAGTTCGAGCCGGAGATTCCGAATGCGTGGCAGTATCGCGACTACGTCGTGCGCGCGCTGAACGACGACATTCCCTACGACCGCTTCGCCGCCGAGCACATCGCGGGCGACCTGCTGCCGCCGCGCATCAATCCGCGCACCGGCGCAAACGAATCCATCGTCGGCACGGGCTTCTGGTTCCTCGGCGAGGAGGTGCATTCGCCCGTGGACATCCGGCAGGACGAGACGGACCGCATGGACAACCGCCTCGACGTGATGGGCAAGACGTTCCTCGGCATCACGCTCGGCTGCGCGCGCTGCCACGACCACAAGTTCGACGCCATCTCGCAGCGCGACTACTACGCGATGCAGGGCTACCTCATCAGCAGCGGCTACCGGCAGGCGCGTTTCGAGACGCTCGAGGCGCACCGCGAAATCGCGCGACAGCTCGCGGCCGCACGCTCGGCGATGCGCGGGGCGATTTTGAAAAATGTGGCCGATGCCATCGAGCAGCGTGTCTCGCGGCTGGCGGATGCGCTCATCGCCGCTCGCGGTGTGCTGCGTTCGCCCGGTGGCACGCTGCTGCCCGATGAAGGTGCGAACGACTCCGCCTTTGTTGCGCGTCTCGCCGCCGAGCTGAAGCTCGCGCAGGCCGACCCGCTGAGCCCGCTGCACGCGTTTGCAAAAATCGCGTCCGACCCGAAGGCCGACGAGACGAAGGCGTTTGCGAAGGCGTTCGCGCCGGTGCTCGCCGATTTGGAAAAGCGCGAGGGCTCGCCGCTGAAATTTTCGCCCGTTCAGATTGTCGCCGACTACACGCGCTCCGGTGCGACGCCGTGGATGCAGGATGGCTTCAGCTTCGGCCCCGCGCCGCAGCTCGCGGGCGACCCGATTTTCGGCGCTGCCGCCGAACAGCCGCTGCTCGGCATCCAGATGCGCGGCGCCGCCGTCCGCGATGCCGCGTGGAAATCGCTCACGACGAAGGGCGTCGCGCACGACCACGGCAAGCTCGGCACTTGGGAGCGCTCCGAGCAGACGCTGCGCACGCCGGAAGTTACGCTCGCCGGCGAGCGCCTGTGGTATCTCGTGAAGGGTTCGGGCCGCGCCTACGCCGCCGTGAATTCGCACCTCATCGTCGCCGGCCCGCTGCACGGCGCGCTGCTCCGCGAGTGGAAGGGCGAAGGCGGCCGCTGGCAGTGGATCGAGCACTCGCTGAAGAGCTACGAGGGGCACCGGCTGCACGTGGAATTTTCGCCCGGCGACGACGGTGAATTTGCCGTCGCGATGGTCGTGCAATCTGCGGAAAGGCCGCCGCTCGCCGGCGAGGTCTCCGCACGTCAGCTCGCCGCGATGCACGATGCGAAAATCGTCTCGCCCGTCGCGCTCGCCGAGGCCACGCAGAAGATGCTCGCCGAAGTGTGCGAAAAAATCCGCACGGACCAAATCGCCGACGATGCGCCGCTCGCCGACTGGCTCGTGCGGAAGCTCGACCTTTTCGCTCCCGCCGGCAGCCCCGCGCGCAAGCAGCTCGCCGACGCCGCGCAGCCTTTCCTCGCGAAACAAGCCGCGCTCACCGCGCGCATCCGCCCGGCTTCGCAGACCGCACCGGCGATGTTCGACGGCAGCGGCGCCGATGAATTCCTGCTCGCGCGCGGCCAGGCCAAGCTCGCGGGCGCGCAGGTGCCGCGGCGTTTCCTCGAAGCCATCGCCGGCACCGAGCAGCCGCGCATTACGAATGGCAGCGGACGGCTCGACCTCGCGCGGCGCATCACCGACCCGGCGAACCCGCTCACCTCGCGCGTCATCGTGAACCGCGTGTGGCACCACCTTTTCGGACGCGGCATCGTGCCGACGACCGACAACCTCGGCGTGCTCGGCCAGCCGCCGTCGCACCGCGAACTGCTCGACCATCTCTCCGCGCGCTTCATGCGCGAGGAGCGCTGGTCGCTGAAGAGCCTCATCCGCGAACTCGTTCTCTCGCGCACTTTCGCGATGTCGAGCGCGCCCACGGATGCCGCCGCCGAGCAGGCCGACCCGGAGAACCTCCTCCTGCACCGCGCGAACCTCCGCCGTCTCGAAGGCGAAGCCATCCGAGACGCGATACTCGCGATTTCCGGCCGGCTCGACGCGAAGCTCGGCGGCCCGCCCGTCCCGATTTTTCTCAGCGCCTTCATGGATGGCCGCGGCAAGCCCTCACGCAGCGGCCCGCTCGACGGCGACGGCCGCCGCAGCATCTACATCGCCGTGCGCCGGAATTTCCTCTCGCCCATGATGCTCGCGTTCGACACCCCGATTCCGTTCAACACGATGGGCCGCCGCAACGTTTCCAACGTCCCCGCGCAGGCGCTCATCCTCATGAACGACCCCTTCGTCGTCGAGCAGGCGAAGCTGTGGTCGAAAAAACTCCCGAACGCCGACGAGCCGGAGCGCGTGCGCCAGATGTATCTCACCGCCTTCAGCCGCCCGCCGACGGCCAGCGAACTCGACGACGCCCGCACTTTCCTCACCGAGCAGCGCGCCCTCTACGGCAACAGCCAGACGGCCGCTGAGCAGTCGTGGGCCGACTTCGCGCACGTGCTCTTCAACGTGAAGGAATTCATCTACCTCAACTGAGGTGGACCCGGCGCGCGTCCGGCATCTCCGCAGCGGGAGAAAGACGCAACGCAACGCTTGGGTGACAGCTACGCTCAGGGCTTGAGTGCAGCTGCGGCGGGTCCATCTTCGCCGCGCCAAAAATCTATGGACCCCATCCCAACCGACGACTCATTCGCCACGCTGCTCGATGCGGAGCTTCGCCGGCACTCCGGTTCGGCGCAGGCGATCGAGGTTGCCGCGGGTGAAATTCTTTTCCGTGAAGGCGATGTGGGCAGCGGCATGTATGTCGTGGACGAAGGCCGCGTGGACATCGTGAGCATCGTGAAGGACGCGGAGCCGCGCGTGCTCTCGCGAATCGGGCCGGGCGGGATGTTTGGCGAGATGTCGCTCATCGACGGCAAGCCCCGCTCGGCGACGGCGCGCGCCGACTGCGACTCGAAGCTGCGCTTTCTGCCGCGCTCCGAGGCGCTGCGCCTTTTCTCCCAGTCGCCGGACCTCGTGCTCGCGGTGATGCGCGATTTTTCCGCCCGCATGCGGGAGTCGAATGCAAGGCACGTCGAGGAGCTGCTGGAGGCCGGGCGGCTTTCGCTCGTCGGGCGGTTTGCGCAGTCCATTGTCCACGATTTGAAAAACCCGCTGAACATCATCAGCGTCGCCGCCGACGTGGCGGAGACCGAGGGCACACCGCGCGAGGCGCTCACGATGGCCGCGGGCATGATCCGCCGCGAGGTGCGGCGACTCACCACGATGATCAACGAGGTGCTCGACTTCACGCGGCAGACGCCCGGCACGGTCACGCTCGCGCCCACCGGCTTCCATGAGTTCGTGCGCGTGCTCGTCGAGGAGGTCGGTCCGCTCGCCGCCGACCGCGGCGTGAAGATCGTCTGCGAGACCGCGCCGCCCGAGGTGCCGGTGAATCTCGACGAGCGCCGGCTCATGCAGGCGTTTTTTAACCTCATCAACAACGCCGCCGACTTCATGCCGAACGGCGGCGCGGTCACGCTGCGGTTCGGGGTCGCCGGGGAGGAGCTGAACGTCGAAGTCGAGGATTCGGGAACCGGCATCGCGCCGGAGATTGCCGCGCGGCTCTTCCAGCCGTTCGCCACCTTCGGCAAGAAGACCGGCACGGGCCTCGGCCTCTCGATTTGCAAGCGCATCATCGAGGCGCACAGGGGCCACATCCGCGCGCGCTCCGAGCCGGGGCGCGGTGCGATTTTCGCGATCACTCTGCCGTTGGCAAAATAGCGCCTTTGCCCGCGCCGTCACGGGGCTTGTCTCGGGAGGCGTTGACAAACGAACAGCCTGCGCCCTTTTCCAAACGACTCACACTGCCGCCATGCATCACTGCGGAAACTTCATCCCACGCGCGCTCACCCGGCGCGAGATGCTCGCCCGCTGCGCGAATGGCTTCGGCGCGCTCGCGCTCACGGCGCTGCTCGCGGACAAGTCGTTCGGCGAGATCGTCCGCACCGAGCCGCACAACTCCCTCTCGCCGCGCTCGCCGCATTATTCGCCGCGGGCGAAGAGCGTGATCTTCCTCTACATGGACGGCGGGCCCTCGCAGGTGGACACGTTCGACCCGAAGCCGCGGCTGACGGCGGAGGACGGCAAGCCGTTCGGGATGAAAATGGAGGCGACGCAGTTCAACAACAACGGCGCGACGCTCGGCTCGCCGTGGAAATTCCAGCAATACGGCAAGTGCGGCGCGCCGGTGAGCGAACTGTTCCCGCACATCGCGCAGTGCGTGGACGACCTTGCGATTGTGCGTTCGATGACGAGCGAGTTTTCCGAGCACACGAACGCAAACTACTTCCTCCACACCGGCAGCGGGCTGCAGGGCCGCCCGAGCATGGGCGCGTGGGCGGGCTACGGCCTCGGTAGCGAGAACTCAGACCTGCCCGGCTTCATCGTGCTGAACGGCGGGCTAATCCCGCCGGGCGGGCTCGACAATTTCAACAGCGGCTTCCTGCCTGCGACGTATCAGGGCTCCATTTTCAAAACCGGCGCGACCGCCGTGGCAAATGTCACGCCGACCGAGGCGAGCGCCGAGCTGCAGAACCGCAAGCTCGCCCTCATGCGCAAGCTCGACCGCGGCGTCGTGTCGCGCGTGGGCAAGCTCGACGCGCTCGAAAGCGCCATCACGAACTACGAGCTCGCCTACCGCATGCAGGCCGCGGTGCCCGAGCTGATGGACACCGCCGGCGAGACCGAGGCCACGCGCGAGCTTTACGGCCTCAACGCGCCCCTCGCGCAGACGAAGACCTTCGGCATGCAGTGCCTCGTCGCGCGCCGGCTCGTCGAGCGCGGCGTGCGTTTCATCGAGATCACGTGCCCGAACGGCGCGGGCGACCGCTGGGACCAGCACGCGAACCTCAAGGACGGCCACGAGAAAAACTCGCGCTTCGTGGACCAGCCCATCGCCGGCCTGCTGAAGGACCTCAAGTCGCGCGGCCTGCTCGACACCACGCTCGTCGTGTGGGCCGGCGAATTCGGCCGCACGCCCTTCGCGCAGGGGAAAAACGGGCGCGACCACAATCCCTTCGGCTTCACCGCATGGCTCGCCGGCGGCGGCGTGAAGGGCGGCACCATCTACGGCGCCACCGACGACTACGGCTACAAGGTCGTCGAAAACAAGGTGAGCATCCACGACCTCCACGCCACGATGCTCCACCTCCTCGGCATGGACCACACAAAGCTCACCTTCCGCTTCAGCGGCCGCGACATGCGCCTCACCGACGTCTATGGCGACGTGGTGAGGGAAATCCTCACGTGATCGCGGTCACAGTTTCGCGTTCGCCGTCTTGTCAGGGTAGTTTTTCTTCAGCGCGGCGATGCCGGTGTTGAAGGTCGTGAGGTTTTTCGCGGCGGCGGGGAGGGTGCGGCCGGCGTTGGCGTCGGCGATGGCGGCGAGGTCGGCGATGAGGGCATCGACTTGCGGCTGCACGGCGGCGGCCTTGTCGCCGGACTTGGCGGGGAGCGCCTTGAGCAGGACGGTGAAGGCCTGGGTGACCTCGTCGAGGGCCTCATATTTCTTCTCCTTGAAGCCGTCCTTCAGCTCGCCGTGGTGCTGGTTGATCTCGGCGAAGAGGCCGTCGAGGGAGGCGGGCACCTTGATGTTGGCGCCGCTGGTTTTGCCACCGCATTCGCAGACCCATTCGGGTTTCTTGCACTCGGCGCAGACCTTCGTCTGGTAATGGACGCGGAAGGTGAGGGCCTTGGCGGAGGGGGTTTCCTTGAGCTGGAAAATCGCCCAGTAATCCTCGCCGGCCGGCGCCGCCGCGGTGAACTGGTCTCCCTTCTTCGCGACCTCGAGTTTCTTGGGCGCGCTGCGCTCGCCGGCGGTGATGGTCAGGGTCTGCTGGCCGAGGGCGATGGGTTTCCGGCCCTTGTCGAAGAGGCCGACGGTGAGCGCGCCATCTTTGAACACGACTTCGGCGTTTGGCACCGTGGGCGAGTCGAGTGCGATGAGGCGGCCGCCGTTCGGCCCGAACGTGAGGCGTTCATGCGCGAAGGCGGTGAGGCAGAGCAGCAGGGCTGCGAGGGTGGCGAGTGCGGTGGTTTTCATGTGCATTGTGGGTTTTTTGGGTTGTTGCGTGGGTTGTTGGTCTTGGGTTTTCACTGCGCGGCCGGGGCATCCAGCCGGAGAGCTTTTTCCGCAGCGCGCCGCCCGAAGAGCCAGAAGACGGCGGGCGTGACGGCGAGGTCGAGGAAGGTGCTGCTGACGAGTCCGCCGACGATGACGACGGCGACGGGGTGGAGGATTTCCTTGCCGGGCTCGTGCGCTGCAAGGAGGAGCGGGATGAGGGCGATGCCGGCACTCAGCGCGGTCATGAGCACGGGGACGAGCCGCTCCAGCGTGCCGCGGGTGACCATGGCGCGGGTGAAACCCTCGCCCTCGTGCCTCATGAGGTGGAGGTAGTGCGAGAGCATCATGATGCTGTTGCGCGCGGCGACGCCGGCGACGGCGATGAAGCCGACGAGCGTGGCGATGGAGATGTTGTTGATGAGCATCCACGTGAGGGCGAGGCCACCCATGAGGGCGAGCGGGATGTTCAGCAGCACCTGCGCGGCGAGCGACGCGCTGCGGAAGTAGCCGTAGAGCAGGAAGGCGATGACGACGAAGACGAGCGCGGAGAAGATGGCGATGCGCTTCGCGGCGGCCTGCTGCGCCTTGAACTCGCCCTCGAAGCTCGGGTAGTAGCCGGGAGGAAAGTGCACTTTTTCCCGCACCTCATTTTGCAGGCGCGTGACGAGCGATTCGAGGTCGCGCTCGCTGGTGTTCGCGCCGATAACGATGCGCCGCTGCGTGTTCTCGCGATTGATGACGTTGGGCCCGTTGCTCTCATGCACGTTTGCGACGAGGCGCAGCGGGACGCGCTGGGGGTTTCCGCCGGCGATGCCGGGTCCTGTTTCGATGAGCAGGTCGCCAAGCTTCTGCGGCGAGTCGCGCCACTCGGGCGGCACGCGCAGCAGCAGGTCCATCGTGCGCTGGCCCTCGCGCAGCTCGGCTAGCACCTTGCCGCCGAGCAGCGTGGAAAGCTGCTCATTCACTGCGCCGGGCTGCACGCCGTAGGCTTTGGCACGGTCGCGGTTCACCTCGATGCGGAGCTGCGGGATGGGCACCTGCTTTTCGAGGAAGATGTCGGTGAGGCCGGGGATGCCCTTCGCGATCTTCTCGATCTCCGCCCCTTTCGCGCGCAGCACTTCGAGGTCGGGGCCGAAGACCTTCACCGCGATTTTCGCGGAGACGCCGCTGAGCATGTGCGCGAGGCGGTGGCCGATGGGCTGGCCGACGTTCGTGAAGGTGCCGGGCACGCTGCCGAGCTTTTTGCGAATCTCCGCGAAGACTTCCTGCCGCGGTCGTCCGCCGTCCTTGAACTCCACGTCGAACTCATTCACCGACACGGGCATCACGTGGTCGTCGCGCTCGGCGCGGCCCGCGCGGCGGCCCACGCTTTTCACCTCGGGGATTTCGAGGAGCAGCTTCGCGCCGGCATCGCCGATGGCGTTGCTCTGCTGGAGGGAAGTGCCCGGCGCGCTCGCAAACGAGATCGTCGCGCTGCCCTCGTTGAAGGCGGGGAGGAAGTCCTTCCCCATCATCGGATACAGCGTGAGCGCGGCGAGGAGCAGGACGCCGGTGAGGGCGAGCACGGCGAAGGGGGCATTGAACGCAACGCGGAGAAAGGTGCGCTCGACGATCCATTTCATCCCGCGCACCACGAAGCCGTCGCCATGCGCGTGGACGTGCGTCGGCGAGCCGGCGTCCGGCTCGGGGCGGATGGCGCGGTTGCGCGGATTGAGCAGCAGCGAGCAGAGCACGGGGATGACCGTGAGCGACACGACGAACGACGCGGCCATGCTCACGATGGTCGCGATGGCGATGGGCGTGAAGAGCCGGCCTTCCAAGCCCTCCAGACTGAGCAGCGGCAGGAAGACGAGGATGATGAGCACCGTCGCGTAGAGGATGCTGTTGCGGACTTCCCCCGAGGCGGCAGCGATGACGGCGAGCTTCGGCTTCGGCTCGGGCAGCGCGGCGTTTTCGCGCAGGCGGCGGAAGACATTCTCCACGTCCACAATGGCGTCGTCCACGACCATGCCGATGGCGACGGCGAGCCCGCCGAGCGTCATCGAGTTCACCGACACGCCGAACCATTTGAAGACGAGCATCGCCGTGACGAACGACAGCGGCATCGCGGTGAGCGTGATGAACGTCGTGCGGAAATTCAGCAGGAAGAGGAACAGCACGATGGCCACCATGATCGCGCCGTCGCGGATGGCTTCCTTGAGGTTGCCAATGGCGTGCGAGATGAAGTCGCCCTGGCGGAACAGCAGCTCGATCTCCACGCCCGCGGGCAGCGACGGCTTCAGCTCCGCGAGCGCCTTCTCGATGGACTCGGTGAGCTTCAGCGTGTCGAAGCCGGGCGACTTGTCGATGCTCAGGATGACGCCCGGCTCGCCGTTCACGCTCGCGTCGCCGCGCATCGGCTGCACGCCGAAGTCCACGCGCGCCACGTCGCTGATGAGCACGGGCCGGTCGCCCAGCGTCTTCACGACGGTGCTGCCGAGGTCGTCGAGGTCGGTGCTCATGCCGAGATTGCGCACCATGATTTCCTGCGTGCTCGTGGTGAGGTAGCCGCTGGTCGAGTTGTTCGCGGCCTTGGTCACCGCGGCTTCGAGTTCCGCAAAGGTGACGCCCATCGCGCTGAGGCGGTGCGGGTCGGGCATGATGTGGACCTGCTTCACGCCGCCGCCGATGGTGAGCACTTCGGCGACGCCCGCGATGCCTTGCAGCCGCCGCGCGACCGTCCAGTCGGCGAGCGTGCGGAGATCGCGCGCGGGCATTTCCCTGCTGCGCAGGCCGACGAGCAGGATCTCGCCCATGAGCGACGACACGGGCGTGAGGCCGGGGCGGATGCCTTCGGGCAGGTTTCCGGCGACGGCCTGGAGCCGCTCCTGCACGAGCTGGCGGGCGCGGTAAATGTCGGTTCCCCACGCGAATTCCGCGAAGACGAGCGAGAGGCTCACGTCGGAATTCGAGCGGAGCCTGTCGAGCCCGCCGACACCCTGCACCGCGGCCTCGATGGGCTGGGTGACGAGCGTCTCGACTTCCTCCGGCGCGAGGCCGGGGCACTCGGTGAGGATGGTGACGGTGGGCTTCGTCATGTCCGGCAGCACCTCGACGGGCAGGTCGCGCGTGGTCTGCACGCCGAGCACGAGCAGCAGAATCGCGAGCGCGAGGACGATGGGCCGGTGCCGCAGGGAGAGCTGGATCAGTTGGTTCAGCATGGCGCGTCAGGCGGTGCGTTTGCGGAGCTTTGCGCCGAGCGCGACGAGGAGGAGGAAGAGCAGGCCGGTCGTGCCCGCGAAGAACATGGCGAGCGGAGTCATGCCTGTCCCGCGGCCACCTGCCGCGCCCGCGCCGCCGGCCTTTTGCGCGGCGGCCTTCTGCTGCTCCGAGGTGAGTTCCGAACCATCGTCGCCGTGCGGATGCCCGTGCGCGGCGTCGAGCGCCTCCTTCAGTGAGATGCTGCCTTTGCCTGCAAAGGCGAGCGCGTAGGCCCCGCGGGTCACCACCTGGTCGCCGGGCAGCACGCCGCTGGCGACCTCCACCCTGCGGTCGTTCTGCGCGCCGAGCACGACGGGCGTCTTCACGTAGGTGTTCTTCAGCTCGTAGTCAGCGATGTAGACGAAGCGCTGCGCGCCATCGCCCTGCACCGCTTCGGTGGGAATGCTCATCACACCTTCGCGCTTGCCGGTCACGATGGAGAATTCCGCGCGCATCCCGGGCCGCAGCAGCGCGTCGGGGTTTTCGACGTGAAATGCGACCTCGATGGTGCCGGTGGCGGCATCGGCCTCGGTGCCGAGGTGCTCGACCTCCGCAACGAATTCCTTGTCCGGATACCCCGCCGCACGGATGCGGGCCTTCTGTCCGATCTGCACGCGATGCGCGAGATGCTCCGGCAGCGCC
The DNA here is from genome assembly GCA_044221185.1 of Chthoniobacteraceae bacterium. Classification (GTDB taxonomy): domain Bacteria; phylum Verrucomicrobiota; class Verrucomicrobiia; order Chthoniobacterales; family Chthoniobacteraceae; genus SXWH01. The sequence goes on from JBGAPP010000001.1 coordinate 743,415, forward strand.
GCGACCGCATGGACGCTGCTGATGTCCACGATTTCGATCAGTGAATTCGCAGGTTCGACCGGCTGGCCGGGCGCGATGTTCACCGCGGACACGTGGCCGGAAATCGGCGCGACCAGCCGAATGCTTGGCGGCGGATCGCCCGGCTGGCGGCTTTCGATCACGACGGCTTCCGAGCCCCTTTCGATCTTCGTGTCAATGTGCGCGGCGACGGAGATCGCGCGGCCGGGGACGCGGCTGCTCACGACGGCCTTGTGGCCCGAGGCGACGCGGATGCGGCCGAGCGAGAAGATGGTCTCCTCGAAATCGGATTCCTCGGCTTCGACGGTCGAGAGGTTCAGGTTTTTCACCGCCGTCTCGTCGAGGATGACGAGGTTCGCCGCGCGGTTCGGATCAACGGCGGCAAACGACGACGCAGCGAGGCAGAACGCGAGCAGGAAGGTTTTCAGTTTCATGGTGTGGATCAGAATTTGAAGCCCGCGAGCGCGAGCGGACGGACGGTGAGGAGGAGCACCGCGCTCATTTCCTTTTGAGGCCGGGTGTCACTCCGCTGGCCGTTGCGTGGCGTGCTTTCGCAAGGTGGTAGTCGCGCAGGGCATCGAGCCGCTGCGCCTCGAGATCGAAGCGCTTGCCCCGTGCGCGGATGACTTCCGCCAAGGTGGTGAGCCCTGTGGAGTAGCTTGCGCGGAACTGGTCCTCGATGGTCTTCGCCTGGGGGATGAGCTTCCCGTCAATTTCCCCGATGATGCGCAGGAGCGCGGCCATCTCGCCGCGCGCGGCTGCGGCCTCATTGGCGATCTGGAGAGCAAGGGCCTGCACTTCCTTTTCATGGCGCTGCGCTGCGGCAGTCGCTTCGCGAATCCTTCCCTCGTTCTTGTTCCAGAGCGGGAGCGGGACGCTGAATTTGATGCCGAGCATCACGTCGTTCCTGAATCCGCTCGGGATGTCCTCCGTGCGGGCATGCTCGGCCGTGAGGCCCGCGGTGATGTCCTGCCATTTGTTCGCCTTCGCCAGATCGACGGCCTGCCGGGCCGCCTCCGCCGTGGCCTGTGCCGCAAGATAGTCGCCGCGTGCGTCGGGTGCCGGTCCCTTCGCGGGCAGCGCTCCGGGTTCACCCAGCGAGCCGGTGATGTCCAGCGGGGCGCCGGCGGGCATCCCGAGCAGCGGGCGCAAGTGGCCGAGCAGGACGGCCCTCTCCACATCGAGCTGGAGCACCTGCGTCGCGAGCTGCTTTGCCTCCAGCCCGATCTGCGCGACGTCCACGCTGGAGGCCTCGCCTACGGCGAGGCGCCTGCCCATGAAGCTCGTCAGTTCCTCGCTGTTCTTGATCTGCCGCGTGCGCAGGCTGCGCTGCTGCTTCAGGGCAAGCAGCTTCACCGCCGCTGCGCGCGCCTCCCCTGCGAGTCTGCGCTCCGCATCGCGCACTTCGGCCTCCGCGGCGGCGAGCTCCGCGCGCGACACGGCCTTTTCGAGCCGCAGCCTTCCGGTGACGGGAAATTTCTGCATCCACGCGACGCCGAAAGTGCGCTCAGGAGCGCGGGGATTCTGCCGAAAATCAAATTCCGCCTCCGGATTTGCCCAGCGGCCCGAGGCAGTGAGCCGTCCGTGAGCCTCCTCGATGCGGAGCCGGGCGGCGGCGAGCTGTGGGTTGTGCGAGACCGCGTAGTCTGCCGCGCTTTGCGGAGTGAGCGTGAGCGCGCGGGCGGCGCAGGCGCTCACGAGAAGGAGGATGGGTGTGAAAATTCGGATCATGATGGTGTGGAGGAAGTCGTTGCGTGGGAATGCACCCGGCCGGGTGCGGCGGACCACACGGGCACGATGGTGCGCCTGTGGGCGTGATGAACGAGCCGGCCCGACTGGGCCCGGCGTTACGCTGCGAGGGATGGTCCGCGCACTGGCAGCGCGGTGCGAACTATGAAGAGCCAGCCGTGCATCCGCGTGTCTGGCGGCGGATCACTGCTGTCCGCGAGGTGCCGCACGACAACCGCTTCACGGAGGGAGAGATTGCAGCCCAGATCGCGCAACTCCTGCGCGACCTGCCACACGAGGGTGAAAAATTCCTTGCCCGTGGTTTTGGTGAGCTGGGCCGCAGCCAAATCGTGATGATGGTGATCGTCGCCATCGTCATGGTCGTCGGAATCCCCGTGGTCGTGCTCCGCCGCATGGGTCCACGACATCGCACCGCCATGGTCCAGCGCGACATGCACGCTCGCTGCAAACCACATCAGCAGCGTGAGCACTGCCAGGATTGGACGCCGGGGTTTCAAGGTCCGGACTTGTCGTTCGGGGCACCGTTGACGGTCAAGCCCGTTGTTCACACCTCGACTTCGTGGCGAGGTCGTCACCCCGTTCGTCCATTTTGAGGCTGGCGTTGCGCCGCGAAGTGGAAATGCTCCCGTGCTGCGCAGCGTCCGCCTCGACGACACGCGCGTCACTTCACTCCTCACTCCCACAATTCCTCGCCCATGAAATTCCATCGTCTCCTCCTCGCCTCGGCCTTCTCGCTCTGCGCCGCTTCGCTCGCGGCCGCTGACACCGCCACGCTGACGCTTGCCGATTTCACCGATGCCAACGGCGGCAAGCCGAGCGCGGGATGGGTGACCGAGGAGGGGGGCGTCATCCACCTGTCCGGCAAGGGCGCGGGCTTCCTCATTTCGCAGAAGGAATACACGGACTTCACGCTCGAGTGGGACTGGAAGCTGGCCGAGGGCGGCAACAACGGCATCAAGTTCTGGGTGACGAAGGTCGGCGGGAAGGAGTGGCTCGGAATCGAGTATCAGATGATCGACGACCACAAGCACGCCGACGGCCTCCGCGGCGGCAGCCACAATACGGGCAGCATTTACGACATCGTCGAATCCGCGAAGGACAAGAACCTCAAGCCGGTCGGCGAATGGAACAGCAGCCGCATCGTGGTGAAGGACGGCAAGATCGAGCATTACCTGAATGGAAAGCTCTGCTCGTCGGCGGACACGAAGAGCGACGACTGGAAGGCGCGGATCGCGAAGAGCAAATTCAAGAGCAAGGAGGGTTTCGCGCCCGGGCACGGAAAGCTGATGCTCACCGAGCACGGCGATCCGACTTGGTTCCGGAACATCCGCGTGACGACGCCCTGAGCGGCGGTCCGGGGAAATATTCCTAATGGCGGTTGCGCGCCGCAGTTGTCCGCGCGCAACCAAACTCACGCCATGATGCGCTGCAATCTCCTCCTAGCCGCCACGCTGCTCACCGCCAGCCCCGCGCTCGTCTGCGCGGCCGATCCCGCTGCGGAGAAAAAACCGGAGCCGAAGAAGGAAAACCTCGCACCGGGCGGGAAATGGAAGCACGGCGACATGAGCCGTCCGCGTCCGCGTGTCATCACGCCGCCGGGCATGAGCACGCAGGCCGTGCCGGGACAGCCGCCTTCGGATGCGATCGTGCTTTTCGACGGGAAGGATCTTTCAAAATGGAAGCGCGACAAGCGCCGGGAGGATGGGGCGGATGCGGACGACAAGCCGCTTTGGAAGGTGGAGAACGGCTACTTTGAAATCGTGCCGAAGGGCGGCTCGATCCGCACGCGGGAGAAGATCAAAGGCGACACGCAGTGGCACATCGAGTGGGCAGCGCCGAGCGAGGTGAAGGGGAACAGCCAGGGGCGCGGGAACAGCGGCGTGTTCATCGGCGGATTTCCCGAGGTGCAGGTGCTCGATTCATTTGAAAACGATACGTATCCGGATGGCCAGGCCGCGGGTCTCTACGGGAATTACCCGCCGATGGTGAACGCGTCGCGCAAGCCGGGCGAGTGGCAGACGTATGACATCATCATCGAGCGCCAGCAGAAGGACGAAAGCGGCAAGGTGATCAAGAAGGCGCGCATCTCGGTGATTCACAACGGCACGGTGGTGCAGTGGGGCCGCGAGTTTGATTCCGGCGCGCAGGACGGCGACCTCGGCCTGCAGGACCACGGCAATCCCGTGCGCTACCGCAACATCTGGGTGCGTCCGCTGAACCTCACCGACCCCGACAGCGAGGGCACGCCGCCGCCGGCGAAGAAGTAGCGGGCGCCCGCCAATCCGCGCGCATTCAAAGCCGCCTCCGTTTCCAACGACTCCAATTTTCATGAAGACACACCGACTCGTTTTCACCACTGCCGCGCTGCTCGCGTTTGGCGGATTCGCCGCGACCGCCGCGGACGATGTGACCATCACCATCAAGACGCTCCGCGCGCAGATGCGCTACGACGTGACGGACTTCGACGTGAGGCCGGGGCAGAAGGTGAAGGTCGTCCTCCAGAACGACGACGACATGCCGCACAACGTCTGCTTTTTCAAGCCGGGCACCGATGTGGTGTCCGCCGCGAACAAGCAGATGGACAAGCCGGAGGAGGCGCTGAAGCGCAACTGGATTCCCGACGACCCGCGCATGTGGGCGCACACGAAGCCGGTGCAGCCGAAGGAGAGCGACACGATCGCGTTCACTGCGCCGGAAAAGCCGGGAGTTTATCCGTATGTGTGCACGTTTCCCGGGCACGCGGCGATCATGCAGGGGAAAATGACCGTGGGCGAGGCACCGAAGCCGGGCCCGACGCTGACGGAGCTGAAGTTCCAGCTCTTCCTCGGGAGCTGGAAGATGCTGCCGGACTTCTCCAAGCTGAAGGCGCACCGCGAGGGCGACGTGAAGGACAACCTCGTGCAGATCAAAGTGGACGATTACAAAAACGAGTTCGGCCTCGTCTTCACCGGCAAGCTCGATGCGCCGAAGGACGGGCAGTATTTTTTCCAGTTCGCGTCGGATGACGGCGGGCGGATCCTGATGGATGGCAAGCCGGTCGTGGAGTTCGACGGCATCCATCCCGCGGGTCCGATCCACGAGGGGAAGGTGAAGCTCACGAAGGGCGTGCATGAATTCCGGCTCGAATATTTCCAGGCCGCCGGGCAGGCGGAGCTTTTCGCCGCGTGGTATGGCCCGGGCTTCACGGCCACGCCGCTCTCGAAGTGGGTGCCGGCGGAGTTCAAGGCGAAGTCCAAGCCGAAGAAGAAGGACGAGAGCACCGGCATGCCGCTCATCGTGGCGCAGGAGCCGATCGTGTATCGGAATTTCATCGCCGCATCGGGCAACCGCGCCATTGGCGTCGGCTACCCGGGCAATGCGAGCATCGCGTGGAGCAGCGAGGCGATGAACCTCGCGATTGCATGGCGCGGCGCGTTCATTGACGCGGCCCGCCACTGGAATGGCCGCGGCGGCGGATACCAGCCGCCGCTCGGTTTCGACACCTTCCGCCCGGCGGAGCTGTCGCCGCCATTCGCCGTGCTCGCCGCTGGCGCATCCTGGCCGACGCTTGGGAAGGGTGAGCGCGCCGGCGGCTACGAATGGCGCGGCTACGAGCTGGATGCGAGGCGTTACCCCACCTTCCATTACGAGTGGAACGGCGTGAAGGTGAGCGAGCGCTACGAGGTCGTCGGCGACGCGCTCGCCGGGGCGGGCAAGCTCGTCCGCACGCTGAAGCTCGACGGGAAGATTCCCGCGGGCGCGCTTTTCCGCGTCGCCAGCGCGCCGAAGATCACGCCGCAGGGCGGTGCGTTCCTTGTGGAGGGAGGGCGCTTCGCAAATGAGATCAACACCGAGTCGAAATTCATCGTCTCCGCCGAAGGTGCGACGCTGAACGGCGGCAGCCTCACGCTGCCGGTGCGCCCCGAGATTGTGGTCACCTATTCGTGGCCGAATGTCCACGGCGCCCACGGCCACGCCCACTGAACGCCGCCGATCGAGCACCGAGCATTTTTCCGATCATGAAAACCTTCCGCATCCTCACCGGCCTCATCCTCGCCACCTCCGCCGTCCGCGGGGCGGATCCGCAGGAAAGCGACTACTACAAAATCACCACCTTCCAGACGCCGACCGGCACGGCGCTGGAGGTCGGCTCCATCGAGCTGCTGCCGGACGGCAAGCTCGCACTCGGCACGCGCCGCGGTGAAATCTGGACCGTGAGCAACGCCGACAGCGAGCCGGCGAATGTGAAGTATCAGCTCTTCGCCAGCGGCCAGCACGAGGTGCTCGGCCTCGCCTACAAGGACGGCGCCCTTTACGCCACGAACCGCTATGAAGTCGTCCGCCTCCGCGACAGCGACGGTGACGGGCGTGCGGACAAGTTTGAGACGGTGTGCGACAAGTGGGGCGTCAGCGGCGACTATCACGAGTATTCCTTCGGCTCGCGTTTCGACAAGAACGGCGACCTGTGGGTCGTGCTCTGCCTCACGGGATCGTTTTCGAGCCAGGTGCCGTTCCGCGGCTGGTGCGTGCGGGTGAAGCCCGATGGCACGATGGTGCCCACGTGCAGCGGCATCCGCTCACCCGGCGGCATCCTCGTGAACCACGACGGCGAGGTCTATTACACGGACAACCAGGGCCCGTGGCATGGTGCATGCACCCTCCAGCATCTCGTGCCGGGCTCGTTCCAAGGCCACCCCGGTGGCAACAAGTGGTATGACATCGCGCCGAACATGGGCCCGCGTCCGGTCGAGCCGATCCCGGAGGCGTTCCAAGGCGACCGCAAGCGCGGCGACAAGACGCCGCATGTGGACCCCGACCGCATGGTCGCCGAGCGCAAGCGCATCAAGGAACTCGTGCCGCCCGTCGTTTACATGGTGCATGGGAAAATCGGCAACTCGTCGTCCTTCATCGTGCCCGACTTGAGCGGGGGAAAATTCGGCCCGTTCCAGAAGCAGCTCTTCGTCGCCGACCAGAGCCACTCGAACATCTCCCGCGTCTTCATCGAGACGGTGAACGGCGTGCAGCAGGGCGTCGTGTTTCCGTTCATGAAGGGCTTCAAGTCCGGCCTCATCGGCGGCCGCATGAACGAGAAGGGCCAGCTCTTCGCCGGCGGCAGCGACCGCGGCTGGGGCGCGCGCGGCGGTCTGCCGTTCTCGTTCGAGCGCGTGGACTGGACGGGAAAGGTTCCCTTTGAAGTCCACGAGATGCGCGCGAAGCCCGACGGCTTCGAGCTGACCTTCACGGAGCCGGTGGACGAGAAGACCGCCGGCGATCCTGCGAGCTACAGCGCCCGGCAGTTCACCTACGCCTACCGCGAGGAATACGGCGGCTCCGAGGTGGATGAGAAATTCCCGAAAATCACGAAGGCCGCGGTGGCCGCCGACAAAAAATCTGTGCGTCTCACGTTCAGCAATCTCACGCAGGGAGACATCCACGAACTGCACCTCGAGGGAGTCCTCTCCTCCGACGGACGCCCCGTGCTGCATCCCGTCGCGTATTACACTCTGAACGAGATTCCGGCGAAGTAGCTGCGACCTCCGAGGCCGCCCGCGACCAAACTCCCGCCCGCAATGCCGCAACCCAATCCTCCAACGGGGCCGGGACGTTTCATCGGCGGTGTTTTCGGCTTCGCCTTCGGAGGGATCGGTCTGACTGTCCTTGGCTTTCTTTGGGGGCAGAGGGGGTTCGGCGAGCCTCCGCTGTTTTTCAAGCTCTTCGGCAGTTTCATCGCGCTCGTCTTTGTCGCGGTCGGCGGGGCGGCATTTTTCGCTGCGCTGAAAGGCGCGCCGCCCTCGGTTGGAAAGGCGGGTTCGGCGGAGCGCGATGCGCAGACGGGTAAAGATTCCCTCTACAAGTGTCCTGCATGTGGTGCCGGCCTCGGGGAAGGGGCGGATGTTTCGCCGAAAGGGGACGTGAAGTGCGGCTACTGCCGGCAGTGGTTCAACATCCACGGGTAAGCCCCGGAAAACCCGCTCGCATTGTCGTTCCTCCCGCGTAGAGTCCGCGCCGCGATGCCGCTCGACCTCAAGCAACTCGTCACCACCCGCCTTGGCGAAAACTATGTGCTCCACGAGCGGCACCTCAATTCCACGCTCGTCTCCGTCCAGCGCATCATTGGCTTCGACCAAGTCTATGCGCAGGCGCGCGGCTGCTACCTCTACGATCTCGACGGCCACGACTACCTCGATTTCCTCAGCGGCTACAGCGTTTTCAACATCGGCCGCAACCATCCCGCCGTGCAGCAGGCCATCCGCGACGTGCTGGAGATGGATTTGCCGAACATGGTGCAGATGGACTGCTCGCTGCTCAGCGGCCTGCTCGCCGAGGCGCTGCTGAAAAAATTGCCGCCGCATTTGAACGCGGTGTTCTTCTGCAACTCGGGCACCGAGGCGATGGAGGGCGCGATCAAATTTGCGCGCGCCGCGACGGGCCGCACCGGGCTCGTCTCGATGGAGAAGGCGTTCCACGGCCTCTCGAATGGCTCGCTGTCCGTCATGGGCGACGTGCATTTCCAGGAAGGCTTCGGCCCGCTGCTGGAGAACTGCTCTCGCATCCCGATGGGCGACCTTGCGGCGCTGAAGGCAAAGCTGGAGAAGCGCGACATCGCCGCATTCATCGTCGAGCCCGTGCAGGGCAAGGGCGTGCAGTTCCCGCGCGACGACTTTTACGCGCAGGCGCAGAAGCTCTGCCGCGAGACGGGCACGCTCCTCGTATGCGATGAGGTGCAGACCGGCCTTGGTCGCACGGGGCGCTGGTGGGGATTCGAGAATTGGAACCTCGAGCCGGACATCATCACGATCGCAAAGTCGCTCAGCGGCGGCTACGTCCCGGCTGCGGCGATAGTCGCGCGGCGTGAGATCTACCAGAAGACATTCAGCCGGCTCGACCGCTGTGTTGTCCATTCGTCCACCTTCGGCCGCAACAACCTCGCGATGGCATGCGGCCTCGCGACGCTGCAGGTGATCGACGACGAGAATCTCGTCGAACAGGCGCGCGTGAACGGCGAGGAACTGCGCCGCCGTGTCGAGGCGCTGAAAGAGAAGCATTCGCTCATCAAGGAAGTGCGCGGCCTCGGCATGATGATCGCGATCGAGTTTCAGAAGCCGAAGGAATTCGCCGCGAAGATGGGCTGGAAGCTCCTGCACATGGTCGAGTCCGAGCTGTTCGCGCAGATGATCGTCACCACGCTTTTCAAGAAGCACCGCATCCTCACGCAGATCGCCGGCCACGGCATGGACGTGCTGAAAATCCTCCCGCCGCTGATCACGGGCGAAAAGGAAATTGAACGTTTCGTCGGCGCGCTCGACGCCGTTCTGGCCGAGTGCCGCAAGTTCCCGGGTCCGATCTGGGACTTCGGCTCGCAGCTCGTGAAGCACTCGCTGCGCCGCAAGCCGAAGGCCGTGACCGCGAAGGCGTAATCGCGCTCGGATAGCGTCCGGCTAGCGGGTTCCCGGGGGTTTCCAGAGTTCCATCGCGAGGCATGCAGCGCCAATCGCCCCTGCGTCATCGCCGAGGCGCGACGGCAGGAGCCGGGGGAGGCGCTTTCCGAGCATCGGGACGAGCGTGCCGACTTTTGCCACGATGTCGTCGCAGAAGCGGTTGCCCAATGCGGTGAGCGGGCCGTGCAGCAGGTAGGCGCTGGAGTCGAGCAGCAGGTGGAGGCAGCCGACGATCTGCGCGTAGTCGGCGACGACGGCGGCGCGCGCGTTGCTGTCGGTGTCGGCGAATTTCGCCAGGGCGGTGTGAAGATTTGCCGGAAGTCGTGAGCGCGAGGTGGCGGCGGAGAGCCGGCGCCAGACGGCGACGGAGGAAAGCTGGTCGTGCAGTTCGGAGGACCCTTCGCCGAGCGGCCACGGCCAGCGGCCGATCTCACCGGCGGCGTGCTGGCAGCCGCTGAAGAGACGGCCCCGGTGCATGATCGCGATCCCGAAGCCGCTGCGGGGACCGAGGATGACATAGTCGTCGAGATCCCGTCCGCCGCCGAACCAGCGCTCGGCGAGCGCGATCACACGGAGGTTGTTGTCGAGCGCCATCGCCACTTCGAAATGGCTCGCGAGCGTTTTGACGACGGGCACGTCGCGCCAGTCGGGCACGAAGGCGTAGTCGAGGCCGATGCCGCGTTCGGGATCGACGACACCGGGCGCGCCGATGCCGACGCCGAGCAGTGGCGACATCGCGTTCTGCTTCAGCGCGCCCACGGCGTTTCTTACCTCTTTCAAAATGGCCGCGGTGTTCGCACCCTCGGGCAGCGGGCGCAATTCGCTGCCGATGAGACGGCCGGAAAAGTCGAGGCGCACGGCCTGCACGCGCTCGGCGTTGAATTCGACGCCGGCAAACCAACCCGCTTCGCCTTTCACACCAAGCGAGCGTTTCGGCCGCCCGATTCCAACTTGCTCGACACCAGTCTCCTGAACTAGTCCGTGGCCGATGAGTTGATCGACGTAGAAGCCGGCGGTGGACGGTGAGAGGGTCATCACGTCCGCCAGCGTGCGCCGCGACGTGGCGCGATGGCTGCGGATGTGAAGGATGGCCTGGGCGAGGTTGCGGAGCTGTTCCTGCGGGCTTCTCATTTGAAAACGGTGTCGGCTGGCAATCGCTCTTTCGCGGGTGCCTGGTCAAATCATGTATTCCATCATCACCGGCTGCGGCTCTGCGGTCGTGCCGAGGCCGAGGATGGTTTCGGCGACGCGACGCGCCTGCCCGCGCAGTTCGGGAACGGCGATCGTCTCCCAATGCGTGCCCCTCAGCAGCGGTCCGAGCGCGAGGAGACGCTGCGACGGTTTGCCATCGCGATCCACGGCGGTGTGATCGGGCTGGATGCGGATTCCCATTTCCATTTCGTCCGGTGCGATGAGGCCGCGGCGGAGAAGGTTTTGCAGCAGCACCGATTTCGTGGCGGTGAAGTGCGTCTGCGGCCCCGTGGCGTTGAGCACGAGATCGCCATCGAGGTGCCTGCCGTTGCCCAGGAACACGCGCACCCGGTCGCCCGCGCATTCCACGTGCCCGATGTTCGCGGCGTGCAACTGGAGCTGGCCGGTGAGCTGCGCACTGGCAATCTGCGCATGGATTTCCGGCGCGATGCGGTGCCGCAGCACATTCCAGCGTGCCGCGTGATCGCGCGCGAAGGCCTTCTTTTCCTCCAGTGTGAACCGCTGCCATGCGCGCTGCGTGTGCGGTCGCATCTTGTCCACGATGATGGCGGGATTCGCGCCCATCTCGCGCAAGCGCGCGCAGTGATGCTCCAAGAGCGCGACGAGCTTCTTCAAACCGAGATCGGCGAGTTCGACATTGGCAGGTGGGAAGTCGGGATATTCGATTCCGCGGAAGTGCGCCGTCGGCAGCCAGCCGTGGCGGGACACCGCGTGAATGCGCCCGAGCCAGCCGAGCGCGCGCAGCGTGATGATCGCATCCACGGTGGTCAGCCCGGTGCCGAGCAGCACGATGGTGCCGGTGTCCGGTGGCAGCTTCTCATGCCACGGCAGCCACGGATTTCCCGCCCACGCGGGATGCGCAGCGAGCGTCTCCGCGCCCGGTAGGTCCGCCGGCGCTTCATTGCCCGTGGCGAGCACGATGCGGTCGGCCTTGATCTGCTGGCCGTCCGCGAGCCTTACCGTGCCGTCCGCCTCGGCATCCACGGCCTCGCCTTTCACTTGAACCACCTCGCCGAGATGGTGATGCGCTAGCGACTTCAGGTAATCGCCGTAGATCATTCGCGGGATGAAGCGCTCGCGCAGCTCGTAGTCGGGCACGAGATCGTATTCGCCTCGGGTGCGCAGCCAGTTCACGAAATGATCCGGCTTGTCGGGAAAGGCGGACATATTTCGCGCCGCCACGTTCAGCAGGTGCTCCGAGCGCCGCGTGCCGTAGGCCACGCCGCGGCCCTCTGGGCGATGCCCATTGATGATCGTGATGCGTGGCGGCTTCGGGGTGAGCCGGACGAGGTTCACGGCAGCAAGTGTGCCGCTGTAGCCGCCTCCCAGAATCAGGACGTGTTGGTTGGACGAGAAGCGCATGTGGGGTGGTCGCAGCCGATGAGTAGCTCGCCACGGGTGGGTGTCGAGCTACATAGTGCAATACAGGAATATATCCATTCAGCGGCGGGTGGCTGCCTGCGCCGAACGCGAAAGCCGCCTCGTGCCTCGCGCTCCTGGGCGCCGTCACCCGCGCGAAGCGCGGGTTCAGGCGAGGATGCCTTTCACCACTTCGCCATGCACGTCGGTGAGGCGGTAGTGGCGGCCTTGGAATTTGAAGGTGAGCCGCGTGTGATCGATCCCGAGGCAGTGCAGCAGCGTCGCGTGCAGGTCGTGAACATGAACAGGATCGCGCACGACGTTGTAGCAGTAGTCGTCGGTCTCGCCGTGGGTTAGGCCCGCCTTGATGCCGCCGCCCGCGAGCCACATCGTGAAGCAGCGAGGATGATGGTCGCGGCCGTAGTCGTCCTTCGTGAGCTTGCCCTGGCAATACACCGTGCGGCCGAATTCGCCGCCCCACACGACGAGCGTGTCATCTAGCAGATCGCGCTGTTTCAGATCCTGCACGAGCGCGGCGCTCGCCTGGTCGGTGTCACGGCACTGGCCGGGGAGCTGGTCGCAGAGTCGGTTGTGCTGATCCCATCCGCGATGGAAAAGCTCGATGAAGCGCACGCCGCGCTCGGCGAGCCGGCGCGCTAGCAGGCAGTTCGCGGCGAAGGTGCCGGGCTTCCGCGCGTCGGCGCCGTAGAGGTCGAAGGTGCTCTGCGGCTCCTTTGAAATGTCGGTGAGTTCCGGCACGCTCGTCTGCATCCGGTAGGCTAGTTCGTATTGCGCGATGCGTGTCGCGATCTCCGGGTCGCCGACTTCGGCGAACTGCATCTGGTTGAGCTTGCCGAGGTCGTCGAGCATTCGCCGGCGCGCGCCCGTGTCGAAGCCCTCTGGATTCGAGAGGAAGAGCACGGGATCGCCCGACGAGCGGAACTTGATGCCCTGATGGGTCGTCGGCAAAAAGCCGCTGCTCCACAGGCGATCATAGAGCGGCTGATCCATCGGATTGCCGGAACCGTTCGAGATGAGCGCGACAAATGCGGGCAGATCGCGATTTTCGCTGCCGAGCCCGTAGCTCAGCCACGAGCCGATGCTCGGGCGGCCGGCGAGCTGCGCGCCGGTCTGGAAAAACGTGATGGCCGGGTCGTGATTGATCGCTTCGGTGTGCATCGTCTTGATGAAGCACAGCTCGTCCGCGACGCGCGCCGTGTGCGGCAGCAGCTCGCTCAGCCATGTCCCGGATTTTCCATGCTGGGCGAAGCGAAACTTCGACGCCGCGATGGGAAAGCGGTCTTGCGATGCCGTCATGCCGGTGAGCCGCTGCCCCTTGCGGACCGAGTCGGGCAGGTCGGTCGCGTGCTTCTCGGCGAGCAGCGGCTTGTAATCGAAGAGGTCCATCTGCGACGGCCCGCCGGATTGGAACAGATAGATCACGCGTTTCGCCTTCGGCGCAAAGTGCGGCAGTCCCGGAAGGCTGCCGGTGGGCGGAGTCGCCGCGCGGGATTCGTCATTCAGGAGCGTGGACAGCGCCGCCGCGCCGACGCCGAGCCGGGAGAAGAAGTGCCGGCGCGTGATGTGGAGGTGATGGTCGAGGAGCGGCTTCACGGCGGTGGTCATGGCTTCGTGATCGCCTCGTCGAGATTGAGGATGAGGCTGGAGACGGCGGTATAGGCGGCGAGTTCGTCCGGGGAAATATCCGCGTCGCGTGGCGACTCGCCCGCGCTGGTGAAGGACTCCGCCGCCTTCGTGTTCACGGCGAAGCGCCCGAGGTGATCGTGCAAGTCATCGAGCAGCACGCGCAGTTCTTCAGGCTTCGGCTCGCGCGCGAGCACGAGGCGGAAGGCGAGCCGCATGCGGTCCTGCGCCGACGCGCCAACTTCACGGATCACGCGCTGGGCGAGTGCGCGAGCAGCTTCCACGAAGGTCACATCATTCATCAGCGCGAGCGCCTGGAGCGGCGTGTCAGTCCGCACCGGGCGCACGCTGCACATCTCGCGGCCCGCGGCGTCGAGCGTGGCCATCGTCGGCTGCGGGATCGTGCGCTTCCAAAAGGAATAGAGGCTGCGCCGCCGGAGCTTCTCGCCGTGATCCTGCGCAAATTCGACGCCGCTCAGTTCCTTCCACAACCCCTCGGGCTGATACACCTTCACCGAGGGTCCGCCAATCTTGCCGACGAGCAGGCCGCTCGCGGCGAGCGCCTGGTCGCGCAGCATCTCGGCGGAAAGCCTCACGCGCGGCCCGCGTGCGAGCAGCCTGTTGTCCGGGTCGCGCGCGAGGAGTTCCGGCGTCACGCGCGACGACTGCCGATACGCCGCGCTCGTGACGATGAGCTTCATCATTGCCTTCACGTCCCAGCCGGAGCGGATGAATTCCGTCGCGAGCCAGTCGAGCATCTCGGGATGACTCGGCAGTTCGCCCTGCGAGCCGAAATCTTCCGCGGTCTTCACCAGCCCGGTGCCGAAGACGATCTGCCACAGCCGATTCACCGCCACGCGGGCAGTGAGCGGGTTGGCCGGACTCACAAGCCATCGCGCAAAACCGAGCCGGTTCCTCGGTGAGTCGTCCCGCATCGCCGGCAGACTCGCCGGCACTCCGGGCCAAACCTGCTCGCCGGGCTGATCGTAAACGCCGCGCTTCAGGACGTGCGTCTCGCGCGGCGCGGGCATTTCCTCCATCACCATCACGGTGGGAATGTTGTCAACAAGCAGCGCGTGTTGCTCGCGCAGTTTCGTGACGTTCAACTTCGCCTCGCGCATCGCCTCCGGCGCATGGTCTGCTAGGAAGCACGCGCGCAGTTTCGCCGCCTGCCTCGCGCTGCGAGCCGGCGCAGGAATCGCTGCGAGCGCGGATACATTCTCCGCTGCGGAGACAACGGCGGCCTCATCGTCCGCGAGTGCGCGCGAATACAGCCGCACATCGCGAATCGCGCCCCGGAAACGCGGCTCGCCTCCGGCGCCCGAGCCGATGCGAAACGGCTGCTTGGTTGAGAATGTCTGGTTCAGCGAATCGAAGAGCACGCGCAGCTTTTGCGGCGCGCCGTCAACGAACACCTTCACGCCCGCAGCCACCCGCGAGCCATCATACGTCACCGTGAGGTGCTGCCAGCGATCAAGCGTGAGCGCGGCCTCCGCTTCCACGCGCAGCGCATCATCGAGCCAGCGCTTCGTGAAGCGCACCTGCACGCGGCCCTTTTCCAGATGCACGCTGTAACCCTCGCGGTCGGACGCGAAGGCCGAGTCCTCCGGCCGTGCCACCATCCGCGAGAGGATCGTTCCGTCCGCGCTGAGCGGCCGCACCCACGCAGTGAGCGAGAGCTTGTCGAAATATCCAAATTCGCCCACGTCGCCTGCGGAGATAAACCGCCGGCCGTCAAACACCGCCGCGCCATCCGTGAAACTGCCGCCGCCATCTTCGAACCTTGCGCCGTCAGCGAGCGCCTCGGTCAGATCGAATCTCGGCGCGAGACCGCGCGTGATCGTCCACCGATTTTCCGCTGCGCCGGCGAGCGAGCGCTCCCATTGCGACTGCGCAGTTGCAATCCTGGGCTCCATGCCGCGCAGCCGCGCCTCGGCCGCCGAGAGCGCATTCTCCGACTCGGCAAGTTTGCGCTCTTGCGCCGGCGTCGGTGCGGCGATCACCGGGGGCGAGTTGCCGACCTTTATCGCCTTTCCGTGTTCGGGCACGTTGTTGAAGAACGCGAACATCTGGTAGAAGTCGCGCTGTGAAAGCGGGTCGTATTTGTGGTCGTGGCAGCGCGCGCACCCCATCGTGAGCCCGAGCCACACAGTTGCCGTCGTGTCCACGCGATCGACAACATACTCGGCGAGGAATTCCGCCGGGATGATGCCACCCTCGGCGTTGCCGCGGTGATTGCGGTTGAAGCCGGTCGCAATGCGCTGCTCGCGCGTCGCACCGGGGAGGAGGTCGCCGGCGAGCTGCTCAATGGTGAAGCGGTCGAACGGCATGTTGGCGTTGAACGCGTCAATCACCCAGTCGCGCCAGCGCCACATCACGCGCTCGCCGTCGTTCTGGTAACCGTTCGAGTCGGCGTAGCGCGCAGCATCGAGCCACGGACTCGCCATGCGCTCGCCGTAGTGCTTCGAGGCGAGCAGGCGGTCGGCGAGCGCGCTGAGCGCGGAGCGGGGATCGCGCCTGTGGCCTGCGACGAATGCGTCAACTTCAGCTGGTGTCGGTGGCAGTCCAGTCAGGTCGAGTGTCATTCTGCGAATGATCTGCTCCGGCGCCGCCTCGCGCGACGGCGCGAGCCCGCTCTCCGCGAGCTTTTTCAAAATGAACGCGTCGATCGGATTTGCGCTCCAGTCCGATGAATCACTTTTGCCCCTGCTCGAGCCCGCAAATTTGAAGTCCAAAACACGCGGCACCTCCGGCCGCGTCGGGGCGATGAAGGACCAGTGCTCCTCGTAATTCGCGCCCTCGGCAATCCAGCGCTCAAGCCTCTCCTGCTGCTGGGCGGAGAGTGTCTGCTTCGATTTCGGCGGCGGCATCACTTCGTCGGAGTCGTGCGATCGGATCCGCGCCACGAGCGCGCTCTTCTCCGGGCGGCCTGGCACGATCGCGGTCGCGCCCGACTTGAGTTCCGCCAGCGCTTGCTCGCGCACGTCGAGCCGCAGGCCGCCCTTGCGCTTCGCCTTGTCCGGCCCGTGGCAGGTGAAGCACTGGTCGGAGAGGATCGGCCGGATGTCACGATTGTAGCGCAGCGGCTCGGCAGCGACGGCGCGGACCGCGCCGAAGACTGCAAAGGTCATCGAGAGGAAAATCGCGAAATTCATGGGAAGGAGGGTGAGTATCCTGCGCGATCGCGGGCGTTGCGCGAGGATTTGCTTCAACACTTTCCCATGCGCGCCGGACGTCATTCTTGCACCTTGCCGGTGCCGGGAAGCAGCACATGCCCGCCGCGGGCGGTTGCCGGTGGAAAAGCAGGCACTGGAAAATGGGGGGTGCATCAGGCAGATGTCACAAGCGTGCTTATTTGGATATTGCAATAACGGCCTGCCGCAACTCTGTTCTGCAATCTCCGCCACCCCATGATGACCCGCCGCACCGCCCTCCTGACATCGCTCGCTCTTCGCCCTCGTCATCAACGAGGATTTGGAGCGTGCCAACTTCGCACGATTGGTGATCAAAAGGGACGGCAGCTACAAAACCGTGGACGTCCTCTCCGGCAAAGATCGCGGGGTCTTCGATGCAGACAGGAAAATGCTGGTGAATGTTCCGATGGCGGGAGCGGTCTGCCTGAAGCTGGTTCCCGCGGCTGCGAAATGAGCCCGAAGCCTTCTTGCAAGATCGTTGTTGCGTTTGTTAATCCAATACCACAAAAAGTCGTCAACACCGCTCTTAACCCCTCGCGACTATGTCCCACCCCGTCACCCGCACCCCTGAACGCAAATGCGAAGTCGCCTGGTTCTCCGCGCTCTGCAGCGATGATTACGAATTCCTCGGCGTGCCGGATGGCGCTCTGCGCAGCAGCTATGAGCACTGCGGCGACATCGTGCGAAAAGCGGACGCAAACGGCTACCAGAACATCCTCCTGCCGTCGGGCTGGATCGCGGGGCAGGATGCGCTCGCATTCGCCGCAGCGATGGGGCCGCAGACAAAGCAGATCAATCTGCTCATAGCGCTGCGCATGGGCGAGGTGTGGCCGCCGATGCTCGCACGCGCGCTCGCGACGGTGGATCATGTTTTGAAGGGCCGCATGTGCATCAACGTCATCTCGTCGGACATGCCTGGCCTGAAGGAGAGCAACGAAGTGCGCTATGAGCGCGCGAGTGAGATCATCCAGATTTTGCAGGGCCTGTGGCGCACGGATGGGGCGTTCGAGCACAGCGGCACGCACTACAAAATCAGCCTGCCGACGACCGAGCCGGCGAAGCCGTATCAGCAGAATGGCGGACCGCTGATGTATTTCGGCGGCATCTCACCGGCGGCGCAGGAACTCTGCGCGAAACATTGCGATGTGTTCCTGATGTGGCCTGAGACGGAGGACCGGATCGCGGAGACGATTCGCGGGATGTCGGAGAAGGCTGCAGCGCATGGTAGGAAAATTGACTTCGGCTTTCGCTCGCACGTCATCGTGCGCGAGACGGAGGCAGCGGCGCGCGCCGCGGCTGACCGGCTGATTTCCAAGCTCGACCTCGCGAAAGGTCAGGAAATCAAGAACCGCTCGCAGGACAGCCAGAGCTTCGGCGTGATGCGTCAGGACGAGCTGCGCGCGCAGAGCAAGGATCTCTACATCGAGCCGCATCTCTGGAGCGGCGTCGGCCTCGCGCGCAGCGGATGCGGCAGCGCGATCGTGGGTGATCCGGATCAGGTGCTCGCAAAGCTGAACCGCTACATGGACATGGGCATCCGCGCCTTCGTCCTCAGCGGCTATCCGCACCTCGATGAATGCGATCTTTTCGCCAAGCACGTGCTGCCGAAGCTGCCGACAGTGCGCCTGAACGAAATGCAGGGACGCCTGGTGAAAGATCCCGTCACTCCGCTCACCACCGCCACGCGGAAGTGACGGGGCGATGAAAAAGAAAAACCAACGACACTGAACTTGAACTCGGTCGGCAAACGCCCTCGTCTCCTGTTCTTCCCTCTTTAGCAATCATGATTCCAGTCCGCTTCGCCCTCGCAGGATTCGGTGCGTGGGGAAAATTTCACGCCCAGTCCATCGCCGGAAGTCCCGATGCGCAGCTCGTCGCCATCGCCGCGCCTTCGGAGGCTTCGCGCGAGGAGGCGCGCAGGCTGCATCCGGGCGCGCAGATTTTTTCCGACATCGCCGCGATGGTCGCGGGGGCCGACTTTGACATCATCGACATCGCCACGCCGAGCCACACGCACCGCGCGCTCGCAGTCGCGGCGATGGAGCGGGGCAAGCATGTGCTCCTCGAAAAACCGATGGCGACGACGCTCGACGACTGCAAGGCCATCGCCGCGGCGGCGCAGAGGCACGGTGTGCAGCTCGCGGTCGGGCATGAATTCCGCCTCTCGTCGCAGTGGGGTGAAATCAAGCGCATCATCGAGCGCGGCGTGATCGGCGAGCCGCAGTATGTGCTCGTGGAGCTGTCGCGGAAACCCTACCGCCTCGGCGCGGAGGGCTGGCGCTACGACCAGTCGCGTGTCGGGAGCTGGGTGCTGGAGGAGCCGATCCACTTTTTCGATCTCGCGCGCTGGTATCTCGGGGGCAGCGGCGACCCGGTCGAGCTTTTCGCCCACGGCAACTCCCGCGATCCGCAGAGGCCCGCGCTGTTCGACAACTTCAGCGCGATGTTCAAATGCGCGAACGGCAGCTATGCCGTCGTGTCGCAGACGCTCGCGGCGTTCGAGCATCACCAGACCGTGAAGGTGAGCGGCACGAAGGGCGCACTGTGGGCCGGCTGGAGCGGCGCGCTCGACCGCACGCTGGAGCCGACGGCGTTTCTGAAGGTCTTCGACGGCGAGAAGCTCGAGGAGGTGAAGCTGGAGAAGCAGAGCGGCGAAGTCTTCGAGCTGCGCTCGGAAATCGCGCGCTGTGTCGAGATGGTGCGCCACGGCACGCCGCCCGCAGCAAGCGGGCTCGACGGCCTGTGGTCCGCGGGCCTGTGCCTGCTCGCCGAGGAATCCATCCGGCAGAAGAAGCCGCTGCCCGTCGCCGAGATGCTGAAGTTTTAACAACGACCCAGCCCGCCATGAACACACGCCGACAATTCATCACGACCACCTCCGCCGCTGCATTTGTCTCAGCGTTCCCCGCCATCGCCTCCGGAAAGCCCGACGAGATCAAGGTCGCGATGGTCGGCTGTGGCGGGCGCGGCACCGGCGCGGCGAGCCAGAATCTCACGACCGACAAGGGACTGCGGCTGATTGCGATGGCGGACATTTCGCAGGAGCAGCTCGACAAGAGCTTCGGCGTGCTGAAGCGCAAGCATCCCGAGCAGGTGGACGTCTCGACGGCAAATCAGTTCATCGGCTTCGACGCCTACAAGGAAGCCATCGCGCTCGCGGACCTCGTCATCATCGCGTCGCCGCAGGGATTTCATCCGTATCACCTCGCGGAGGCGGTGCGGCGGGGGAAGAATGTCTTCGTCGAGAAACCGCTCGCGGTGGATGCGCCCGGTGTGCGGCGCGTGCTCGAAGCGGCGGCGGAGGCGAAGAAGAAAAATCTGAAAATCGGCGTCGGCCTGCAGCGGCATCATCAGCCGAGCTACATCGAGACGGTGAAGCGTATCCACGAAGGCGCAGTCGGCGAAATCACCTCGATGATGTGCTACTGGCTCGGCAACGCGCGCGCCGGCCAGCCGCGCCAGCCTGGCGAGGACGAGCTGCACTACCAGCTCCGCAACTGGTATTACTTCACGTGGATCAGCGGCGACTTCATCGTGGACCAGCACATCCACAACATCGACATCATGAACTGGATCAAGCGCGGCCATCCCGTGCGCGCGCAGGGCATGGGCGGACGGCAGGTCCGCGCCGACAAGGCGCTTCACGGGCAAATCTTCGACCACTTCTTCGTCGAATATGAATACGAGGACGGCACGAAGCTCTTCAGCCAGTGCCGCCAGGGCCAGGCGGGCACGCACCAGCAGGTGAGCGAGCATGTCGTCGGCACAAAAGGCCGGGCGGACCTCAACGTGCAGTCGCGACTTTTCCGCATCACCGGCGCGAACCCGTGGGAGCTGCGCCTGAAGGCCGGCGAGGACGGACACCAGCTCGAGCACTACCCGCTCACCGACGCGATTCGCAAAGACAGGCCCTACAACGAACTCGATGCCGCCGCGATGAGCACGATGACCGCCATCATGGGCCGCATGGCCGTGTATTCGGGCAAGCTCGTGGAGTGGGATGAGGCGTTCAATTCGAAGCTCCAGCTCATGCCGGAGAAAGTGACGTGGGACATGAAGCCGCCCGTCGAGCCCGATGCGGACGGCAACTACCCCGTCGCCGTGCCCGGCCGCACCGTCGCCCTTTGAGCAAACTTGCGCGGAGTTTTTTCCGATGAGCACCCCGCAGCCGAAGTGGTATTCGAGCGTCACCCGCTACCAGTGGATCGTCCTCATCGTCGCGTCGCTCGGCTGGGCGTTCGACGCGTTCGAGGGGCAGCTCTACAACATCACGCGCAGCGACATGCTGCCGGAGCTGCTGAAGGGCCGCGCGACGGACGCGGACATCAAATCGTGGGGCGACAAATTCAGCGCGTTCTTCCTGCTCGGCGGCACGATTGGCGGATGGCTGTTCAGCTCGATGGCGGATCGCATCGGGCGGAACCCCGTGATGGCGCTCACCATCCTGTTCTACTCGCTGTTCTCGGGGCTGAGCTCGTGCGTCACGGAGCTGTGGCACTTCGGCGTGCTGCGCTTCCTCGTCGCGATGGGCGTGGGCGGCGAATGGGCCGTCGGCGCCGCGCTTGTCGCGGAGGTTTTCCCAAAGCAGGCGCGTGAGCGCGCGGGCGGAATCTTCCACGCCACGAGCGTCATCGGCCTGTGGCTTGCGGCGAGCGCGGGGCTCCTCGTCGGCAACCACTGGCGCACCGCGTATCTGCTCGGCGTCATCCCAGCGCTGCTCGTGCTGTGGGTGCGCATGAGCATCCGCGAGCCGGAGGCGTGGAAGGAGGCGCGGCAGACCAAGGCCGGGCGGCTCGGCAGCTTCCGCGAGCTGCTCGGCGATCCGAAATGGCGCGGGCGCGCGCTCTGCGGCGCCCTGCTTGCGATGGCCGGCCTCGCAACATTCTGGGGCGTGGTCGTCGCCGGGCAAAATCTTGCGGAGGAACTGCTCAAGCGCCTCGGCGATCCGAAATGGGCGAGCAGGGCGAAGATCGCATTCGGCTACGTGCAGGCCGCGGGCGCAGGCGCGGGGATGCTTGCGTTCGGCCCGCTCAGCGCGCGGTGGGGATCAAAGCGCGCGTTCCTCTTCATGCACCTCGCGGCGCTCATCGCCACGCCGCTCGCATGCTGGGTGCCGTGGATGCTCTCCACGCCGGGCGCGCATGCCCCAGCCGCCGACGGCACCCTGCCTGCGATGCACATCAGCTACATCGCGCTGCTCGTGCTGCTGCCCGTCTTCGCATTCTTCGCACAAAGCATCCACGCGGGCTACGCGGTCTATTTTCCCACGCTCTTCCCCACGCACCTGCGCTCCACCGGCTCGGGCTTCTGCTTCAACACGGGCCGCATCCTCGCCAGCCCCGTGCTCTTCTGGCTCTCGCCGTGGATGAAATCGGAGTTCAGCCTGCGCACCGCGATCACATGCCTCGCGGGGCTTTTCCTGCTCGGCGTCGCGGTGCTCGCCTTCCTGCCCGAGACGAAGGGGGAGGATTTGCCGGAATGACGAATGGCGAATGACGGAATGACGAAGGGCGGGGCTTCCTGGATGTGTCATTCGCTCCATCTGCCCGAAATCAGGCCCGGAAAGGCTTTGCCGGGGCGAAAAATGGCAAAAACAGGCCCGTTTGCCCCTTTGCAGGGCCTGCAAAGCGGTGGACGAGGCTCGTGGACCGCTTTGTAAGACCTGCAAAGCGGTGATCGACGCTCGTGTGCCCCTTCGTAAGGCCTGCAAAGGGGTGATCGATGCTCGTGTGCCCCTTTGTAAGACCTGCAAAGCGGTGATCGATGCTCGTGTGCCCCTTTGTAAGGCCTGCAAAGCGGTGATCGATGCTCGTGTGCCCCTTTGTAAGGCCTGCAAAGGGGTGATCGAGGCTCGTGTGCCGTTTCGTAAGACCTGCAATGCGGCAATTCGGCTCCGCCGGCCGCGTGGGCGCGGTCACTTCGGGGCGGGGCATTGCCTCCCGGGCTTAGTTCAGCACGGAGCGCACGCACTCGTGGACGAGCGACCAGTCCACGTTCTCGCGCGGCGCCCACGAGCCGATGGCGGTGGGGAGGACGAAGAGGTTTTTCCCGTCGCGGAATTTCTTGTCGAGCTGCAGCGCGCGGAGGATGCGGTCGTAGAGGCCGGGGGCGTCCTTGAAGGTGAGCGGGAGGCCGGCGCGGGTGAGCAGGGCGGTGAGGCGTGTCTGGAAGTCCGCGCCCACGGTGCCGAGCTGCACGGCCATCCGCGTGGCGGCGGCCATGCCGATGGAAATGGCCTCGCCATGCGTGAGCGCGTAGTCGGCGCTGAGCTCCAGCGCGTGGCCGATGGTGTGGCCGAAGTTGAGCACGTTGCGGATGCCGAGCTTGTCGAGCTCGTCCTTCTCGACGACGTCCGCCTTCAGCCTCACGCACTGCGCGACGATGTCGGTGAGCACGGCAGGGTCGAGCGCGAGAATCTGCTCCAGCGCGCCGGATTCGAGCTGTTCGAAAAGCGCGCGCGAGCAGACGGCGCCGTATTTGATCACCTCGGCCATGCCGCTGCGAATTTCGCGCGCGCCGAGCGTGCCGAGCGCGGCGAGGTCGCACACGACGATGCGCGGCTGGCTGAAGGCGCCCATGATGTTCTTCACGCCGCCGAAATTGACCGCGACCTTGCCGCCGACGCTGGAGTCCACCGCGGAGAGGAGCGTGGTGGGGATCTGCACGAACGGCACGCCGCGCCGGAAGACCGCCGCCGCGAATCCACCGAGGTCGCCGACGACGCCGCCGCCGAGCAGCAGCACGAGCGGGGCGGTGGCCGCGTCCGGGAATGCCTCGAGCAGCGCGGCGCAGGTCTTGGTGAACTCGTCCCAGTTTTTCCCCGCCTCGCCGGCCGTGATGTCGTGGCGGACGATTTTCGCAAAGCTGGCGCCGGCGAGCGAGGCGCGGACGGTTTCAAAATACCGCGAGCCGACATTCGGCTCCGTGATGACGAATGCGCCCGTCTGCCGCAGCCCCTCCGCGCGCAGCGCCGAGCCGAGCCCGCCGAGCAGCCCCGTGCCGATGACGACGGGATAGCTGCGCGGCCCGAGGTTCACTTCGATGCGTCGGCTTTCGCTCATGCGCGCTTCGATGCCGGAATTGCGCGCGCCGTGCAAGCGCAGCGCCGCCTACTTTCCGCCGATGCGGATGAGCACTTCGTTGCGCCGGAACGGCCCGGGCGTCCACGGCGGGTCGAAATATGCGAACGAGGGCTTGCCGGCTTCCGCGAGGCCCTTCGCCTTCATCCACGCCCGGAGTTTCGCGAGCGCGGCCGTTTCGGCCCTGGCCGAGCGGTAGCCGCTGAAGCGCATCACCGCGAATTTGCCGCCGGGACGCTTGTCCAGCGTCACCGCCGCCGCGCCCGGTGCCGGCGCGCCCGCTGCGGCGACGGATTTCGGCAGCACGAAGCTCATGTCGGTGTCCTTCGCGCCCTTTTCGGAGCCGTCCATGAAGACCGGCGTGGTCATGGCGATTTTCGACCGGCTCGCGTTGTTGCCGCTGATGTAGCGGAAGAGCAGCATGAATGCGCCGTCGGCGTCGCCGCCCCTGCCGGTGGTCTTCACGACGGTGAGCTCGGGGTAGTCGCGGATTTCAAAGGCGCCGTCCTTCTCCACGGACGCGTAGGGCGCGCTCTCGTATTTCGCGCGCATGGAGTCGCAGCCGGTGAATGCGAGCGCGGCGGAGACGGCGAGGGCGAGGAGGGAGAGTGGTTTCATCGTCGGAAAGCGGGGCGGTTACGGTTTGCGCTCGCGCAAAGAAGCATATTACGAACACCACGCCATGCCGAACCTCGTCGCCGATCTCTCCTCCCTGCTCGAACCCGCGCGCGTCCTGCACTCGCGCGAGGATCTGCTGGCCTATGGCTACGACGGCACCGCCGCGGTGAGCGGCGCGGGCGCGGCGGTGGTGATGGTGCGCACGACGGAGGAGATCGCCGCCGTGGTGAAATACGCCGCGGCAAACCGCATCCCGATCGTGGGCCGCGGCAGCGGCACGGGGCTCAGCGGCGGCAGCGTGCCTTCCGTGGGCTGCGTGATCCTCTGCACCGCGCAGATGGACAGGGTGCTGGAGCTCGACGAGAAGAACCTCACCGTGCTCGTCGAGGCCGGCTGCATCACGCAGAAGGTGAGCGACCTCGCGGACAGCGTCGGTCTTCTCTATCCGCCCGACCCGGGCTCGATGAAGATCTCCACCATCGGCGGCAATGTCGCCGAGAACAGCGGCGGCCTGCGCGGCCTGAAATACGGCATCACGCGCGACTACGTGATGGGCATGGAGGTCGTGCTCGCCGACGGCGGCGTGGTGTGGCTCGGCAACAAGTGCGTGAAGGACGTCGCGGGGTATTCGATGAAGGACATCTTCATCGGCAGCGAGGGCACGCTCGGCATCATCACGAAGGTGCTGCTGAAGCTCGTGCCCAAGCCCGCGGCGAAAAAGACGATGCTCGCGACCTATTCGCGCATGGACGCCGCGAGCGACACCGTCTCCGCAATCATCGCGGCGAAGATCATCCCGTGCACGCTCGAGTTCCTCGACAAGATCACGATCAAGTGCGTCGAGGACTACGCGAAGATCGGCCTCCCGCTCGACGCCGAGGCGATTCTGCTCATGGAGACCGACGGCCATCCCGCCGCCGTGGACGACCAGGCCGCGCAGATGGTGGAAATCGCGAAGCGCTGCGGCGCGAACAACGTGCAGGTGGCGCAGAACGCCGAGGAATCCGTGCGCCTCGCGAGCGCCCGGCGCACCGCCTTCAGCGCGCTCGCCCGCATGTCGCCGACGACGATTTTGGAAGATGCGACGGTCCCGCGCAGCGAGCTGTCGAAGATGATCCGCTACATCCAGGAAGTCGGCGCCCGGCACAATTTGAAGATCGGCACCTTCGGCCACATGGGCGACGGCAACCTGCACCCGACTTTCCTCACCGATGAGAAGAACACCGCTGAGATGACGCGGGTCGAACTCGCCATGCAGGAGATTTTCGATTTCGCCGTCGGCCTTGGCGGGACGATCACCGGCGAGCACGGCGTCGGCATCGCGAAGAAGCCCTTCCTCCCCCGCGCCATCGGCAACGCCAGCCTCTCGCTGATGAAGCAGCTCAAGCAGGCGCTCGACCCGCTCGGCATCCTGAATCCGGGGAAGATTTTCGACTGAGCGCCGGTGAACTGTCCGACCCGCGTGCGAAGCTAGGCGGCGTTGGATTCGGGCTTCTGCGGCGCGGGCTTCGTGGTCTCCAGCCGGAGGTTCAACGGGTTCGGCGGCGCCTGCTGGGTGCTGGCCGTCGCGCCGCCGCGCTCGGACACAGGCGGCATCGAGGGATTGGCCAAAGGCTTTTGCTCAAGACGGAAACCACGGCGCTTGAATTCGGCGAGGGCGGTGTCGAGCAGGCCGCCGTTCCGCTTCGAGCCATCGGTCCGGGTGCCGTCCGGGGCCGGTTTGGGCGGTTCGGCTGGGGTGGCCGGTGCAGTCGCAGACGGCATCCGAAGGGTTTGCGGAGTGGGAGTTGGGGTCTGGCTGGGCGGCACGATGGCGTTCTTCGGTGTCGTGTCATTGGCGGCGGCTGCGGTGGCCGGCTTCGGCGCCGAGGGTTCGCCGCTCTGCGGGTTCGTGCCCCGCAGCACGGGTGCCGGTGCCGGGGTGATCCCCGCGATTGCGCCCCGCCTTGAGCGTTCGCCTTCCGGGGAGTCAGACTTCTTTGAGGTAATCGAGCCCGGCATGAAGATGCGCTGGAGCATCGGGACGATCGAGCGGGCGAGGTTTGCGGCCGCGCTTTTTCCATCATCCTTTGCGGCCTCGGCCTTCGCCTTGGCCTTGGCTTTGGCTTTCGACTCCTTATTCTTCTTCGAGGGCGCTGGAGCGGGCTCGGCGCTCTCCGCTGAGACGTCCTGTGGGGCAGCTTCCTTCTCAGCCCTTTTTACGATTCCGACCGCCGAGGCTTTCTGGACGGGCTGGCCCTCCATCGGCACGACGTATTCCGCACCGGGATCCAAAAAGACCGCGACCTCGCCGGATGCGCCATCCCCCGTCGCGGCACGGAGCGCCTTGCGGAATTTGCGCGGGGCGCGCTTCCCGCCGCACTCCGGGCGCTGGTTGCAGAGCCACACCGAGCCTTCGCCCGCCTTCACCTGGTCCATTTCGGCCTCGCATTCGGGGCAGTGCGGAGCGGTCATCTCCGCCTTTGTCATGAACTTCGCGATCCACGGCTTGATCGCGAGAATCTCCTCGTCCGGCGAAGTGCGCGCCTCGTCCAGCAGGGCATCGAGCGTCTTCGCGTTGATGAGCTTGATCTTCCGCGTCTTGGCGAAATGCCGCGCATCCCACGTGTAGCCGCACGATGCGATGAAGATGCCGCCCGTGATGCTTCCATCGGCCATCGCCTCGTGGAGCGCGCGCACTTGGTCCACCTGCACCCTCTGCGAAACATCCGCATTGTGGCACACGACGATCAGGCGCTCCGCCTTGCGTGCGAGTTTGAAATTGCCCGTGCGTCCGCCGCCGAGCGCCGCGGGAATGGAGACGCGGTAGCCTTGCCGCTGATAGATCATGGCGGCCACGAGCTCGAAGTCCTCCTCGTTGAGATCATGCACCGCGTGCT
The DNA here is from genome assembly GCA_044221185.1 of Chthoniobacteraceae bacterium. Taxonomy (GTDB): domain Bacteria; phylum Verrucomicrobiota; class Verrucomicrobiia; order Chthoniobacterales; family Chthoniobacteraceae; genus SXWH01. The sequence goes on from JBGAPP010000001.1 coordinate 770,585, forward strand.
TCATCTCGTAGTCGTCGGAGTCGCCCTCCGGCAGCACGGCCATGTATTCCGGCACGAACGACGCCTCGCGCCTCCGCCGCCTGCGCGCCTTCCAGACCATGAACATGAAGACCACCGGCACGAGGCTGAGCTCGACGCTGTAGGGTTTCAGCCGCCCCCAGATTTGGGAAAGCGCGGCTTTGCTCTTGCCAGTGACGATGTCCGGGATTGCGAGCCCCTTGGCTGCGTCTGCGATTGGGTTTGCCCCGGGAGTGGTCCCCGCCTGCGCGCCGGTCGTGCCCGCCGCCGTCTTGTCACCCGGTTTGGCTCCTGGCTGTGCTTTGCCTTGTGTTCCTGGCTGGACGCCGGCTTGGGCGCCCGCCTGGGTGCCGGCCTGCGCGCCGGTCTGGGCCGCTGGCTTGCCGTCGGGAGTCAGGCCTTTCAGGAGGCCGTCCATTTTTCCGTTCAAGAGGGGATTCGTCGGGTCGGACTTGGGTTTCGTGAGGTCGATGCCGAGTTCGGCCATCTCGCTGGGGTCCCCGCGCTGGCCGTAAAGTTTCTCGCTCAGTTCATTGGCGAGTTCGGTCCGGCTCGCCTTGCCGGTGACCAGCTTCAGTGCGCTGGAAAAGACGGTTCCCGTCAGGTCGGATTCCTCCTTCGTCACAGGCGCACCGTCCGCGCCCAGCACCCCGGCCGCTCCATTGCCACCAGAGAAGAAACCGCATGGCCAGCTTCATGAGGAGTTTGAACAGGATGCGCATCGCAGAATGGCGAAAGCAGCACTCGGGCCACAAATCGGGGTGGATTGAGCAACGTTCGCGCTTGCCGCCTGCGCGCTTCTTTCCGCACCGTCCGCCCGCACATGCATCCGCACGCCGTCGAAACCCCGCTCCCGCCGTCGCCCGGCGCGAAGCCGCTGTATTTGAAGGATCTCGATTTCGGCGTGCTCGCGCAGTGCATCCACTGCGGCATGTGCCTGCCGACCTGCCCGACCTACGACGCGACGAAGCTCGAACGCCACAGCCCGCGCGGGCGCATCCAGCTCATGCGCAATGTCGCCGAGGGCCGGCTCGACCTCACGGAGGCGTTTGGCGACGAGATGTATTTCTGCCTCGGCTGCCTCGCGTGCGAGACGGCGTGCCCGGCGGGCGTGGATTACACCCGCATGTTTGAGGAGGCGCGCGCGGACATCGAGCGCGCGGGCATCCTGAACCACGAGAGCCGCAACTGGATTCGCAGCGTGATGCTGCGGGGAGTCTTCACGCGCCCGTGGCTCCTGCGGCTCATCGGCTGCCTGCTGCGCATCTATCAGGCGAGCGGAATGGAGGCCCTCGTGCGCAGGCTGGGCCTGTTGCGCCTCATGCCGAAAAAGCTCCGCGAACTCGAGCCGCTCACGCCGCGCGTGGAGCGCGATTTCTCCGACACGCTCATCGCGGAAATCGAGACGCCCGCGGGCGCTGCGCGCAAGCGCGTGGGCATGCTCACGGGATGCGTGCAGGACCTCACGTATTCGCGCGTGAACCGAGACACCGTGGATGTGCTGCTCGCGAACGGCTGCGAGGTCGTGACGCCGCGCATGCAGCACTGCTGCGGCTCGCTCCACGGGCACAACGGCGAGGTGGACACCGCGCGCGACATGGCGCGGCGCAACATCGACGCGATGGAACGCAGCGCCGGCTCGCTCGACGACCTCGACGCGATCATCTCGAACGCCGGCGGCTGTGGCTCGCACCTCAAGCACTACGACCATCTGCTGCACGACGACCCGCTCTACGCCGCGCGCGCGCGGAAGTGGACCGCGAAGGTGAAGGACGTTCATGAGTTCCTCGTCGCCATCGGCCCCGTGCCTCCGCCTTCGTCATCCGACATCCGACATCCGTCATTTGAGGTCACGTATCACGAGAGCTGCCACCTTTGCCACGGGCAGAAAATCACGAGGCAGCCGCGCGAATTGCTGAAGCTCATCCCCGGCCTGAAGCTCGTCGAGCTGCCCGAGTCGTCGTGGTGCTGCGGCAGCGCGGGCATTTACAACATCACGCAGCCCGAGATGTCCGCGAAGCTGCTCGACCGCAAAATGGCAAACATCGCGAAGACCGGCGCGAAGTGCGTCGCAAACGGCAACCCCGGCTGCAGCGTGCAGCTCGAGGCGGGCGTCCGCGCGAAGGGCGACGACATCGAGATCGTCCACCCCATCACGCTGCTCGCGCGCGCATATCGCGGGTCGTAGGCTTCGTTCGATGCCCGCCAGCGACGTCGATCTATTCGGAAACCCGGAGCCCGGACCGCAGAAGCCGCGCGTCTTCAGCGTGAGCGAGGTGACGAAGGCGGTGCGCGGGGTGATCGAGAGCGCGTTCGACGAAGTGTGGATCGAGGGCGAGGTGTCGAACTTCCGGCAGCAGGCGAGCGGGCACCAGTATTTCACGCTCAAGGACGCAGGCGCGCAGCTCTCGTGCGTTCTGTTTGCGCGCGGCAGCGCGTGGCGCAAGACGGTCGCTCTTCAGGACGGCATGCTCGTGCAGGCGAAGGGCCGGCTCACCGTTTACGAGGCGCGAGGGCAGTATCAGCTCGTCGTCAGCCTCGTGCAGGCTGCAGGCGCGGGGCTGCTGCAGGCGAAGTTCGACGCGCTGAAGCGCAAGCTCGCCGCAGAGGGATTGTTCGAGGCGGAGCGCAAACGCGCACTGCCGGAGTTTCCGCGGGCCGTGGGCATCGTGACCTCGCCGACCGGCGCAGCGCTGCGCGACATGCTGAACGTGCTCGCGCGCCGCGCGCCGTGGCTGCGCGTGATCGTGAGCCCCGCGCGCGTGCAGGGCGACGGCGCCGCGCCGGAAATCGCGAGTGCGCTCGATGAGCTGAACCGCATCGCAGAGCGCGGCATTGCGCCGGTGGACGTGATCGTCCTCGCGCGCGGCGGCGGGAGCATCGAGGATTTGTGGGAGTTCAACGACGAGTCGCTCGCCCGCGCCATCGCCGCATCGCCGCTGCCCGTCGTTTCCGCCGTCGGACACGAAATCGATTTCACCATCGCCGACTTCGTCGCCGACCTCCGTGCGCCCACGCCGAGCGCGGCGGCGGAACTCATTGTCCCGGACACCGCCGAGCTGCTGCGCATGCTCGACGAGCGCGCCGCATTTCTAAACCGCCGCATCACTGCCGCCATCGAAACGGCCCGAGTGCATCTTGCCGGCCTGCTGCGCAGCGCGCTCTTCCGCGAGCCCGCACGCCGGCTGGAGGAAGCCACGCAGCGGCTCGACCTTTCCGAGCAGTCGCTGCACCGCTCGCTCGAATCACAGTTCACCGGTCTGCATCAGCGGCTCGAAGCCCTCGGCGCGCGAGTGCGGCAGCATCGTCCGGATCAAATCCTCGCGCTGCACGGCGAGCGCATCGCGCGGATTGCGGCGATGCTTTCCGAGCGCTTCCAGCAGCGCCTTCGCCGTGAGCGCGACCGCCTCACTCGCGCCAGCGACATGCTGCGCCTGCTTTCACCGGAGCAGACGCTCGCGCGTGGTTACACAATCACGACGGGTGCCGATGGAAGCGTCCTGCGTTCCGCTGCCGCAGCGAAGCCGGGCGAGGAACTGCAGACGCGCCTTCGGGACGGAACGGTGATTTCCGTGATAAGCGGCGCGAAGGCGGAGAAGGGCACAGAGACCAAAAGGCGCCGCGCGAAAAAGTGAGCTTCCGCAGCCGCGCATTTGGCGCGCGCGGCTACTGCTGCTTGAACGCGAGGACCGCGAGCGGTGGCAATGTGAGCGCGGCGGACTGCTGACGCCCGCCCCACGGCGTCGGTTCGGAATGCACGCCGCCGCCGTTGCCGACATTGCTGCCGCCATAGATCTCGCTGTCGGTGTTCAGGATTTCCTGCCACCAGCCCGGCGCGGGAAGGCCGATGCGGTAGCCGTGGCGCACGATTGGCGTCGCATTCAGCACGAAGACGATCGTGGTGCCGTGCATCGCTCGGCGCAGGAAGGAGAGCACGCAGTTGTCGGCGTCGTGCAGCTCGATCCACTCGAAGCTGTCCCACGTGTCGTCCTGGTCGAAAAGTGAGGGCTCGTTCCTGTAGAGGTAGTTGAGCTGCCGGACGAGTTCGCGCAGGCCGCGGTGGAGAGGAAATTCGAGCACCCACCAGTCGAGGCTGCGCTCGTGGCTCCACTCGGCGCGCTGGCCCCATTCGCTGCCCATGAAAAGGAGCTTCTTGCCCGGATGCGCCCACATCCACGCGTAGAGCAGGCGTGTGTTGGCAAACTGCTGCCACTCGTCGCCGGGCATCTTGTTCACGATGGCGCCTTTCCCGTGCACGACCTCGTCGTGGCTGAGCACGAGGATGAAGTGCTCGTGGAATGCATACACGAGGGAGAACGTGGCGTTGCCGTGGTGGAAGCGGCGATACACCGGGTCGAGCGCCATGTAGGCGAGCGTGTCGTTCATCCAGCCCATGTTCCATTTGAAGCTGAAGCCGAGGCCGCCGAGGAATGTGGGGCGCGACACCGCGGGCCATGCTGTGCTTTCCTCGGCGATGGTCATCACGCCGGGATGCCGCCCGTGGCAGACTTCGTTGCACTGCTTGATGAAGTGGATTGCGTCGAGGTTCTCGCGGCCGCCGTAGGCGTTCGGCACCCACTCGCCTGCCTTGCGCGAGTAGTCGAGGTAGAGCATCGAGGCGACAGCGTCCACGCGCAGGCCGTCGATGTGATACTCGGCGAACCAGAAGAGCGCATTGGCGATGAGGAAGTTCCGCACTTCGTTGCGTCCGTAGTTGAAGATGAGCGTGCCCCAGTCCTGATGCTCTCCCTGCCGCGGGTCCGCGTGTTCGTAGAGCGCGGTGCCGTCGAAGCGCGCGAGGCCGTGTGCGTCCTTTGGAAAATGTCCTGGCACCCAGTCGAGAATCACGCCGATGCCGCGCTGGTGGCAGCGGTCCACGAAATTGCGGAATTCGTCGGGGCTTCCGTAGCGGCTCGTCGGCGCGAAGTATCCGGTGACTTGATAGCCCCAGGAGCCCTCGAACGGATGCTCGGCCACACCCATCAGCTCGATGTGGGTGTAGCCCATCTCGACGACGTAATCCACGAGCTGGTCCGCGAGATCATTCCACGTGAGGAAGCCGCTGCCGTCCATCCGTCGCCACGAGCCGGGGTGAACTTCGTAAATCGAAACCGCCTCGCGGTGCCACTCCCGGTGGGTGCGCTTCTCCATCCACGCACTGTCGCTCCACGCATACTTGTCGAGTTTCCACACGAGCGAAGCGGTCTGCGTGCCGTGCTGCGCGAAGAAGGCGAATGGGTCTGTCTTCACGTGCAGGAAACCCTGCGGATCGAAAATCTCGAACTTGTAGTGCGCCTGCTCGCCGACGCCCGGCACGAACAGCTCCCACACGCCGCTCGGGATCAGCTTCCGCATCGGATGCACGCGGCCGTCCCACGTGTTCCAGTCGCCGACGACCGAGACGCGCTTCGCGTTCGGCGCCCAGACACGGAAGACCGTGCCGCTCACGCCGCCATGCTCCTCGATGTGCGCACCGAGCCTCTGCCACAGCTCCCAGTGCTGCCCCTCGCCGAAGAGGTGCAGGTCCACCTCGCCCATCAGCACGTCGAACGAATACGGGTCGCGTTGCTCCCAGGCGCCTCCGTCGTGCCCGGTGAAGCGCAGCGTGTAGGCGAAGCGCGACTGCGTGCCCGCGAGCTTCGCCTCGAAAAATCCGGCCACCTCGGTCTTCGCCGCCTGCCACGAGCGGCCCGAGCCGCCGACCTCGCGCACCTCGATGGCTGCGGCCGCTGGTTGAAATGCGCGGACGACGAGGCCGCCTTCTCCATCATGCATTCCGAGAATCGCAAACGGGTCGCCATGATCGGCGCGCGCGAGGGCTTCGATCGCGTTTTTGGACGGAGCTTTCACAACGCCTTCGTATTCAGGTGCCGCCGCGCACGCAAGCGTCGCGCCGCGCGAGTTCGATCACACCTTCAGCAGCACTTTCGCCGAAACGCCGCCCTCGCTGCGGTTGGTGACGTCGAGAGTGCCGCCGTGAAGCTCCACGACTTTCCGGCTGACGGTGAGCCCGAGGCCCGTGCCCTTGCCGGTCGGCTTCGTCGTGAAGAATGGATCGAAGACGCTGCCGAGCTTCTCCTGCGGGATGCCGGCGCCGGAATCGTCGATTTCCACCAGCACGCCGATGCGACGCACCCCCGAATGCGCGAGCGAGCGGTTGCCGCGGTCGGTCCCCGAGCCGGGTGCGGGGATGTGCGTGAGCCCGAGCCGGATCGAAAGCGTGCCGCCGCCCGGCATCGCGTCCATCGCGTTTTCGATGAGGCACGAGAAGACGCGCTGGATTTTCACCTCGTCGATGCGCGCCGCGGGCATTCCGTTCGCGTAGCGCTTCTCCACGCGGATTTTTGCCGCGGCGAGCGAGGACTCGAAGGGCTGCAGCGCCGCGTCGAGCACCGAAGCCACCTGCACGGGCGCGAGCTTGAGGTCGCCGGACTCGGAGAAGACCATCATCTCGTTGATGATGTTGTCCGCGCGCCTCACCGCATCGCTCATTTCTTTCAGCACGATCGACGCGCTTTCATCGCTGCTCGGCTGGCTGGAGAAAAAATCGACGCCCATCCGCAGAATCGCGAGCGGGTTCTTCACTTCGTGCGCCACGCCGAGCGCCAGGCGTGCGACCGATTGCGCCTTTTCCGCCTCGATGAGCCGCTGCTGCGCCGCCTTCAGTTCCGCGTGAGTCTTCTCGAGCTCCGCAAGCTTGCGCTCCAGCAGCGCCTGGCTGCGCGCGAGGTCGGAGTTCGCCTCTTTCAGCCGGTTACGCTCCTGCTCCAGGGTGGACTCCGCGACCATCAGCGCGGTGATGTCGCGGGACATGCCGCACGTGCCGATGATTTCGCCATCCGGCGCGCGAAGCGGGAGTTTCGTCGTCAGAGTCCAGCCGGTGTTGCCGTCGGGCAGAATCTTCTTCTCCACTTTGCCGAAGATCGCCTCGCCGCTTTGCAGGACTCGCAGCTCATCCTCGAGCATCCGCTGCGCGTCGGCCTGCGGGAAGAAATCCTGATCGCTTTTGCCGACAGCCTCCGCCGGTCCCTTCAGGTGAAAGAGCCGCGCCATGGCTGCGTTCACGCAGATGAAGCGGCTGTCTCGGTCCTTGAAATAGATCCGGTCCGGGATGTTCTCCATCAGGAAGTGGAAGAGGTTCCGCTCCTGATTGGCGTCATCGAGTTTCATGGACGGCGTGAATCCTCACACGCGCTCCGCGCGGCATCAAGACAACGTTCCCGCCAGCAGTGGCGCGAGGTGCTTCCGGTAGATTGCGGCCCAGTTGAATTCGCGCAGCACCCGGCGCCGCTCGCGAAATGCGGGGGAGGCAGAGAGCGTTTCGTCAATCAGCGTCGCGACCGATGCGGGGTCCGCATCCGGCGGAAAAGCAGAGACCGTCTCGCGCAGGAGGCCGCGCAACGGCTCGATGTCGCTGCAGAACGCCGGCATCCGGTGCAGCGCAGCCTCAAGCAGCGGGAGACCGAAGCCCTCGCTTCGGCTTGGAAACAGCAGCGCGTCCGCCAGGCGGTAGAGCGCGGCGAGTTCCGCATCTCCGACGGGGAAGTGGTCGGCGGCAAAAAGCACATTCTCCATGCTCGCGCATTCGTCGCGGAGGGTCCGGGCGAGCATGCCGGCGGACGCGTTGTGCGGGTCGTCCGCCGCGGTGATGATCACGGTGGCTGCGGAGCCGCATCGCTGGAGCTCATGCGCGACGGCGATGCTCAGCTCCACATTTTTCCTGCGAACGAGGCGTGTCGGGTGCAGCAGAAGCATCCGTCCGTCGAGGAGGTCGTGCTGCCGCGCAAATGCGGCGACATGCTCCGGCAGGCCGAGCACGCGGGCGGGAGCGACGCCGTTGGGGATCACGGCACAGCGATCGGCAGTGGTGCCTGTGGTTTCGGCGAACTGCCGTGCCCTCAGCTCGGAGACGGCGACATATCCGCACCGCGGGTGCGCCCTGCTGAAAATCGGCGCGACGGGGGCGTAGTCGGGATTGCACGCCGCGACATCGTGCACCCAGCCGACGAAGCGCACGTGCGGCAGTTCGTCCATCACGTGCCACAGTGCCTCGGTGAGCCCTGCGTGAAAGGGCATCGTCAGCACGTTGTGAACGATGACGAGATCTTGTTCTGCGAGCGAGCGGCGCAGCGCAGCCGCCTGAACCTGCGCGGATTTTTCCACTGGCAGCCGCACGGCATCGGGGCCGCCGCCGCGCTGGCAGAGGACCGTTATTTGATGGCCATGTTCCGCGAAAAGCCGCGCGTGCTCCTCCATCACGCGCTCGACGCCGCCGATGACCGGCGCGGCGGTGTAATGCACGAGGGCAGTCTTCATGGCGCGGGCACTGCTTTGTCTGCGGGCATGAGAATCGTCGCGCTCATCATCGTCGTTGCCATCGTCTATCTCGTCTATGGGAAGAACGGCGAGAAGCAATCCCCGCAGTCCCGCATTGCCGATGCGCAGCGCGAGGCCGCGGCGGTGCAGCCGGGGGTTCCGCAGACGCAGCAGCCTGCCCCGTCGTCCGGGTATTCGATCCGCGCGCCGATCGACCGGACGCGCCAAGTGCTGGAGATGGTGAAACGGCGGAACGCGGAATAGCGGCAACGGCGAAAGGCTGGCGGGGGCTGGGGAGGATAATCGTTCCGCTCGCAAATTTCCCCACGAACACCCACGTTCCGGGGTTTTCGATTCACTCCACTCCGCGCTCCCATGACACACCGCATCGCTCCGCTCATCCTCGCTGGAATCATCTCGCTGCCCGCGTTCGCCGCTGAATGGCCGGAGTGGCGCGGGCCGGGTGGTCAGGGCCACGCTCCGGCGAAGGGGCTGCCTGCGGTTTGGAGCGAGACGAGCGGCGTCGCTTGGAAGGCGAACATCGCCGGGCGCGCATGGTCTTCGCCAGTGATTGACGGGAAGCAAATCTGGCTCACGACAGCCGTCGAGACGCCCGCGAAGCCTGAGGCTGCCGCGCGCCGGCTGAAGGCGAACACCGGCAACCAACCGCTCACTCTTCTCGAGAAGGTCGAATTGCGCGCCGTGTGCGTGGACCGTGACACGGGCAGCATCGTGCATGACGTGCTCCTTTTCACCGAGGGCGAGCCGCAGTGGGTCCACGAGCTGAACAGCTACGCATCGCCATCACCTGTCATCGAGGACGGGCGGCTCTACTGCCACTTCGGCACCTTTGGCACCGCATGCGTGGACACTGCGAAGGGCGCGGTGCTTTGGAAAAACACCGGCCTCCACATCATGCATGAGAACGGCCCTGGCAGTTCGCCCGTGCTGTGGAAAAACCTGCTCATCTTCCACCTTGACGGCAGTGACGTGCAGTATCTCGTGGCGCTCGACAAGGCGACCGGCAAGGTCGTCTGGAAGACGGACCGCTCGGGCAAGATGAACGACAACCCGCAGCTCAAGAAATCCTACGGCACGCCGCTCATCGTGGAGACGCGCGGAAAGACGGAGCTGATTTCGCCCGCCGCCGACTGGCTCTACGCCTACGATCCCGACAGCGGCCGCGAACTTTGGAAGGTGCCCTACGGCAAGCTCGGCTTTTCCATCAGCCCGCGTCCGGTCGTCGGACACGGGATGATTTTCATGAGCACCGCATTCATGAAGCCGGAGATCATCGCCGTCCGCCACGACGGCGCAGCGACGCCCGACATCGCGTGGCGTTATGCGAAGGGCGCGCCGAACATGCCCTCGCCGCTGCTCGTGGGCGACGAGCTCTACTTCGTGAGCGACGGTGGATTCCTCACATGCCTCGATGCGAAGACGGGTGCGGAAAACTACCGCGAGCGCCTCGGCGGCGATTACAGTTCGTCCCCAATTTTCGCAGACGGGAAAATCTACATCGGAGGCCGCACAGGCCTCGTCACCGTCTTCAAGCCTGGGAAAAAGTTCGAGGTGCTCGGCAAGAACCAGCTTCCCGGCAAAATCATGGCCACGCCTGCCGCGGTGGACGGTGCGCTTTTTATCCGCACCGACTCGGCGCTCTACCGCATCGGCAGCGGCGCGAAGCCAGAGGAATAGGAAGGAGAAAAGAGGGCGCTGGTCTGCTGCGGGCAACGTGTTGAGGTGCAACAGTTAGGTCTGTGGTCATGGTAGGCATTCATGGTGTCGGGCCAGTCGATGAAGCGCCAATTTCATGAGTGATGGCATCAGACAGAATGTTTAGTGTGAATTCTCCCCCTAGCAGCACAACGCTGTTCTCCCAGTCAACTTTCATACCGTTGGGAACAGTATCCCAATCAAGACAAACGGTAACGTTTGGATCCTTGGCCACCAATCGATTCCCTTCGTGGACCAACGGGTTCCGAATGAATTTGTATATCAGGGATTCAAACGGCATTACCGAATTGGTTTTCGGAACACCGACATTGTGAATCTGTGCGCGCCCTGGCCTCCTCATCTTGGATTTGAGAAACGTCCTGAACCGTTCACCGACGTCTGTCTTGGGATATTTAGCTCTCGCAAGCGCATCAACAGCACAAACCAACAATAGAATCGCTCCGTGTTTTCGGCCAAGAGCGTAGAGAGCCCTTGCATCATCTAGAAGCCAAGATGCCACATTGTCAGATTGAGGGTGGCTCATGCTCACGAATTCCATCTAGCGAAGCAATACGGCGAGGCAAGACCGCAGCCCTTCTTCTTTCGCCTCTCAACCTCCGTCCTTTTTCCGCTCAGCTCCACCCGTGCGCGGCGCGGACTTTGATCATCACGTCGAGGATCGCGTTCCACGTCTGCGCCTGCTCGAGCTTGGCGTTCGGGAACATGCAGCCGTCCCAGCAGATGTGCTTGATGCCGCGGGCGGCGGCATCCTTCAGCCAGTAGCCGGCGCATTTCACGATATCGAGCTTGCCGTTCGGATCGTCGGCGGGGCAGTGCTTGCCGGTCTTGTCGTGCGAGCCGGCGCCGTGGACCTGGCCGTCGTTCTGCGCGACGTGGAAATCGATCGTCCACGGGCGCAGCTTGTCGGTCATCTTCTCGTAGGCGGCGTAAAACTCGGCGGCGCTGTAGCCTTCCTTCACGAGCGCGTGCTCGGGGGCGTTGTAGCCGAGTAGGTAGAGATAGGTGTGCGCGAGGTCCGCCTGGAAGCCGACGGTCTTCGGCATGCCGACGGCTTCGAGCAGGTCGAGCATGTCCTTCCACGAGTGCATGCCGGCCCAGCAGATTTCACCCTCGGCGGCGAGGCGCTCGCCGTGTGCCTCGGCGATTTTGCCCGCCTCGCGGAAAGTCTCCGCAATCTTCGCGGTGTTCGCCGTCGGGTTCTCGCGCCACTTGTTCACGCCGAACTCAGCGGAATCAATGCGGATGACGCCATACTTGCGGACGCCGTGCTTGTTGAAGATGCCCGCGATGCGGCAGGCCATCTTCACCGCGCTGAGGAATTTCTCGCGCTGCGCCGCGTCGCCCATCGCGCTGTCGCCGATGGTGCCGCCCCATACAGGCGCAACGAGCGAGCCGACGTTGAAGCCTTTCCCCGCGATGAGGTCGGCAATCTTCTTCAGCTCATCGTCGCTCGCCTCAGGGTTCGTGTGCGGGAGGAAGAGGAAGTAGTCGATGCCCTCGAACTTCTGGCCGTTCACATTCGCCGCCGCGGTGAGGTCGAGCATGTGCTCGAGGCTGATGGGCGGCTCCTGTCCGTCGCCGGTGCCTTTGCCGACGAGTCCGGGCCACATTGCGTTGTGAAGTTTGGGAAGGGAGTTGCTCATGGTGGAAGTTGGATTGAGAGGGCGCGGAGGCTACCGGCGCGCATTTGCGAGGCAATGCGAAAGTCATCCGCGGATGCGGGCGCCACGGTCAGGCGGCCGTCAGGCTAGATCGGATCGGTGCGCTTCGGCCTCGGCGCCGGCCTTGGCACCGCCGGGGCTTCGGCGCGGAGCCAGAAAAACGGAACCGCGAGTCCCGCGAGCATTCCCACGCCGCCGACGCCCGTGACGTAGCTGACCGGCCCGGTGCTCTCGATCACGAAGCCGCGCTCGCCGCTGTGGAAGCCCGCGATGAACGGGGGCATGTGCCGCGCGAGCGTCTCCACTTTCGGCAGCATCGAGGCGTCGAGAATCCGCGAGAGCTGCGGGCTGCCGGCAATGGCGTTGGCGATGAAGGGGCGCACGCGTTCGTAGAGCCGCTCCGTGAGCCGCGCGGGGTCCGCATACGCGAGGCCGGCATTTGTGTCGCCCACGGTGCCGAGCGCGCCGGTGAACGCGGCGGTCCCGGCGAGCGCGGATTTTCCCGATGCAGCGTGGTCGAGCGCAGCGGTGACGGATGCCGGGTTCAGCCCGAACATGAGGTGCGTGCCGCTCAGCGCGAGCGTGGGCTGCACGAGCGGGAGATCGCCCTTCATGGTCCACAGTTTCACGCCGCGGTGCTCCTTCTCGATCAAGCGGCCCTCGGACTCCATCGCCCTCGTGATGAGCGTGGCAAACTTGCGTGCCTTCTCCGCGTCGCGCACCTCGGCGGCGATGAAGAGCGTCGGGATCGCGAGCGCGCCGGACTCCCAGTCGGAGACGACCGCGATTTCAGCGCCGAACGTCTGCGTGATGTCCGCGACTGTGAGGCCCTCCTTCTGCAGCTCGCCGGCGATCATTTTCCAAGTCGGATCAATCTCGGCCAGCTTTTCGAACGGGACGCCGGCGCTGGCCAGCGTCGTCTCCAAATAGGCGAAAGTGTCCGCGCCTGTGAACGCGAGCGAATGGTGCTTGGACTCCACGCGAGGCAGCACGATGCGCGACTGCATGTAGGCGCGTTCGCGCATGAGCAGCCCGTCGAGTTTCGTCGAGACGGAGAAGAACGTCGGCATGAACTCCCGCATCGCCCCGAGAGCCGCCCCGTCCGGGCCGGCGAGGGTGGCGAGTTTTTTGACGAAGGCATCATAGGAAAAGAATCCGGTGAGATCCGCCGTTTGCAGCGCCTCCTTCTCCGCTTGCTTCCATTCGTCGGTGTCCGCGAGCGAGCGCGGTCCGTTGCCGGCGCGCCGCGCGAGCGCGTCGAGCAGCGTCTGCTTGTCGGTCGAGAGGAGCACCTGCCTGTCCGCGTGCGCGAACGACACGGAGAAGCCGCTGTCGCCCAGTGTCTCGACCTGCGTGTCGCCGACGGTCTCCTTGGACTGCTTCACGCGGCCATCGGCGAGGGCGGCGCCGCGAATCCTTTGGAGCAGGGCTTCCATCCGCTGCGGCTCGCCGCGATACGAGACGCCGATGAGCATCTTCGGGATGGAGCGCGAGGCGGGCGGAAGATCCGGCATCTCTGTCATCGCGAAAAAGCCGCCGGAAACCCCGGCCTGCTTGATCTCGTCGAGCACCGTGCGCACCTCGCCGGGCATGTCCTGTTTCGCCGCGCCAACCAGCTTCCCGAGAAGCTCCCTCACCTCCGGCTCGCGCGCGAGTTCACCCCACGACGACTGCCTGAGCCTTTCGAGCGAGCGCTGCACGTCGTGCAGTTCGGCGAAGACGAACGTTTCGGGTGGCAGCAGCCGCGCCGCGGCCGGCGCGCGTTCCTCCGCGCGCAGTGCGAACGAAAGGGCGAGGGACAGCAGGAGGGAGAGGAGCGTTCTCATGCCCGCCTGTGTCTCAGTCTGCGGGTGCTCCGCCAAGGATGAATGCGCGGCGGCTGCCGGTCGGCCACTTTGAGCGAGGCCGCGCTTCCCTCGTCACCCGTCCAGCCGATATCCCAGCCCATGCACCGTGAGCAGGTGTGCCGGCTCGCCGGGCTCGTCCTCGATTTTCTGACGCAGCTTCACGATGAGCTGATCCAGCGTGCGCGTGGTGCCGTAGTATTCGATGCCCCAGACTTCGTTCAGGATGCGCTCGCGCGAGACGGCGTTGCCGAGTTCGCGGTGCAGCAGCGCGAGCACGCTCAACTCGCGGGGAGTGAGCTCGAATTTCTCCTTTCCCCGCGTTCCGCGCAGCGCCTTTGTGTCCACGCGCACCTTGCCGAACTTGATCTCCACCGGCAGGTCGCCTGTGGACTCTGTGGCGAAATCCGAGCGGCGCAGCAGCGCCTGCACGCGCGCGAGGAGTTCGCGCAGGGAAAATGGCTTCGTCACGTAGTCATCCGCGCCGAGTTCGAGGCCGACGACCTTGTCCACCTCCTGTCCCTTCGCGCTGAGCATGAGGATGGGCACGCGGCTCTTCGTCGCGCGGATTTCGCGGCAGAGGTCGTAGCCGCTCTTGCCGGGCAGCATGATGTCCAGCACGACAAGGTCCGGCTTGCGTTGCTTGAAGATGGGGAGCGCCTCGCTGCCCGTGCAGCAGTCGGTGACCTCATAGCCCTCGGCGCGCAATGCCTCGCATAGCCCGAGCCGGATGTGCGCGTCGTCCTCGACGACTTGGATATGCTTTTTCATGTCTTGTGCCTATACACAGTTCATGGCTGACCAAGAAAGCAGCGATGATTGTGCCGTGGCAGGCAAAAGCCACAGCATACCCACCCCAATCAGTGGAGTGGCCTGGGCAATCCTCATAGTTGTGTTCCTGCCAGTTTTTATCTGCATCGTGTTGATTCTCCTCTGGCTCTTAACTGGAGGCGGCGCACCTGTTTGAACTTCACGCTGATGGCTCGGTTTTTTCCCTTAAGGGGATGCGCAACGTAAACCGGCAGCCGCCACCCTCGCGGCGTTCGAAGCGGATCTCCCCGCCGTGCTCGCGCGCGATGCGCTGCGCGAGCGTGAGGCCGAGGCCGCTGCCCTGGATGCCGCTCGCGAGCGAGTCGTGCGCGCGGTAAAAGGCCTCGAAGATTTTCCTCTCGTCGCCGTCCGGCACGCCCATGCCGCGGTCGAGCACGGAGATGTTCACATGGCCGTCGTCGAGCCATGTGTGAAGCTCCACCTCCTTCTGCCCGTTCGAGTATTTCTCCGCGTTGGAGAGCAGGTTCACGAGCACCTGCGCGAGGGCATCGTCGTCGCCGAGGACCGGATAAGGCCCCGGTGCAGACTCCCACCGCGTGGTGAAGCCCGCATCGCGCAGATGCATTTCCTGTCCCTCCCACGCGCGCGCGACGACGGCGTGCAGGTCGATGGGCTTCATGTCGAAGCGCTTCTGCTTCCGGCCCATCTTCGCGAAATCGAGCACGTTGTTGATCAGCCGCGTGAGCCGCTCGGCTTCCACGGTGATGATGCGCAGATACTGGCCCTGCTTTTCCGCCGGCTGCGGCCGGTCGTGCATGAGTTCGGCAAACATCCGGATGCTCGTGAGCGGCGTCTTCAGCTCGTGCGAGACGTTGGAGACGAAGTCCGTCTTCTGCTGCGCGAGTGCAAGCTGCCGGCGCGCGTCCGCCACGACGAGCCAGCCGCCGAGCGCGATGAGCGCCACCGCGCCCACGATGGTGAAGGCCAGCGTGCGCCACAGGCCGCGGGCGCTGTCCGCGAGCGCCGTGGGGCTGGCGAGGTAGAGCACCGCCTCCCAGTGCGGCAGCATCTCGCCGATTTCGCTCGCGACGAACGGATGCTTCCAATCACGCGCGACCGCATCCTCGGGCTCCACGGCCACCGGCTTTCCACGGTCGTCGAGCAGCGCGAGGACAAACTCCGGCTTCGACTCCAGCGCGCCGTAGCTGCTGCGCAGCGACGAATGGTGCCTTTCGAGGATGCTCTTCCACGAGTCGGGAAAATGTCCCGCCTCGATGAGGCAGCCGAAGATCGTCTCCGGTGCCTCGGGCGGCCGCAGCCAGAAGATGAGGTTCAGCTTGTCCTGCACGAAGCGCGCGATGAGCCCGTCGTCGGCGTTCTGGCACAGCGTTCGGAACTCCGCCGTCTCCGGCATGAGCGTGGACACCGCTGCGCCCTGCTGCCCGAGCAACTGCTGCGGCTCAACCATCCGGTTCTGCATGTTGTTCAGCGCCAGCGAGGCGCTGGATGCATTGCCGAGCGGGCTGTTCGCTGAAAATGGATCGGCTTCCGCTGCCGTCCCCCCGCCGGACACTCGGGCGCGCACCATGTCCACCTCGTCTGCGGCGACGGCCTTCGACGGCGGGACGGAAGTCTGGGGAACCGGCGCGGCCGCCGCGGGTGCGGCAGGGGCGGGAGCCTGCGGGGCACGCTTGAATTTCTCGCCCAGCGACGCCCCGTCCATCTTCTGCTCGGCAAGCGCGCGCCTCGCCTGCGGTTCGCTGTCCGGCTTCGCGTCCGCCATCGGCTTTCCGGCGAGCCCCGCTCCCGCCTCTCCGCCAGTGGCCGCTGATTTGGAATATTCCAGCGGGGTTCCGCGGCCGTTTGCTCCGCCTGCATTCGGGGGCGAGTTCAGCTTGGTGGCTGCCTTCTTTGCGTCGTCCCGATCTCCGGGGCCCTGCATTTTGTCCACGCCTGGTGAGCTCGACGAAATGCTCAGCGGCCTCGGCGCCGCCGCTGGCATGAGGCCGAGGTGGCGCTCACTCTTCAGCGGTGAATCGGCCGGCTGGGGTGCCGCCGCCGCAGCCGTCGCAGGCGTGGTGCCAAGCGGCGCGGGTGGCGGACCGGGCAGCGCATTTTTTGGAGCTGGCGGTGTGTCTTCGCGCTTTGCAAAGGCGGGGGATTCCTTCCCCGGGAGGTCAGCGCGCAGCATTTCAGTCTGCTGGCTCGCCACGCTTCGCGTTTCCGCGGGCTTTTGAGCCTGCACGGGCGCGTCCTTTTCGCTCACTGGGGCGGTTTGGAAGACCGCGCCTGCATCCTTTCCGCCGCCGAACGCCCCATTGTTCGCGATCTGCTTCGTGCGGCTGTAGTCGAGCTTGCCGCGCGCATTGTTGTCGCCCGCCCAGTTGTAAACAGTCGCGGGCTCGTTGCTCGTGAGGAACGAGCTGTTGCCCACGAGGAACCGCTGCAGTTCCGGCTGCTTCGCCGCCATCGCGGAATTGGGGGAGAGCAGCTTGCCATCGGGGCTGATGGCAAACCCCACGGCCTTCACCTGCCACGCGTCTGCGAGCGTGTTCGTGAAGTCGCGCGCGAGCGCGTCCGCGTCGCTCCTCGCGATCAGCCGGCGCACCGTCTCGCTGAAGACGCGCCGCTCGGCCTCCACCGCATCGCGCACCGTGGATGCGAGCGCCTCGGTCTCCTTCTGGTAAAGCTCCGCCGTCCTGCGCTCGAAGACGATCTGCTGCTCCTCCGCGCTGCGCAGCGCGAGCCAGCCGAGCACCGCGCTCGGCAGCAGCACCGCCAGGAGGAATATCCAGATGCTCTTCTTCATTGCTGCCTCCACCGTAGGCGGCGCGACCGCGCCGGTGTCAGGATGCGGTGCGGAGTTTGTAAAAGAATTGTCGGCAGTTCGTCGCAATCCGCACGTTGCGCGGGGCTGTATCCATGGCTGGAGGCGGAGCGCATGGCTGCGGAGATCACGGCGTCGGTGGCGCGGGCTTCTTCAGCTCGTCACGGAATTTCTTCAGGTCGGGATCGCGGTCGTTGAGCTTGATGGCCTGCGCGATGGCCGCCTCAGCGTGTGCGATGTCACCCTGATCGCGGCAGGCCTCGGCGAGCAGGCGCCATGTCTTCGCATCCTCGGGTTCTGATTTGATCGAGCGCTGGAAGAGCAGTTCCGCGTCCTTGGGCCGCTTCTCGGTGAGGGCGATGACTCCGAGGTTGTTCAGCGCGCCATCGTGCGGGCGCCCGCCGAGCGTGCTGAGCTGAATGGCGCGCTCGTAGCAGAGCTTTGCGCGTGGGTTGTCGTGGCCGTAATACCACACGTTGCCCAGCGCGAAGCACGTTTCCGCGCTGCTCGGCACGTAGGCATAGGCGGTCTCGAGGCTCCGGCGCGCATGGGCGAGGTAGGCGGTTGCGAGCTTCGGTTTGTTTTGCGCGAGCGCCTCGATGCGGCCCTCGGTGGCGCGGATTCCGGCCTTGTAGAAATCGAGCGACCACAAGCCGATGTCCTTCTGTGGATTCGAGGCGAACCACGCGCTGCTGGCGGTGAGGGTGAACTGCACGCCGGCCATGACCCACGAGCGCGACGAGAGATTTTCCCAGAGCATCCACAGCCCGCCCGCGCCGAGAAGCAGCAGCCCCGGCACGGCGGCGAGGCGGTAGCGTTCGGTGATGAACACGGGCATCAGCGCAGCCATGTGCAGCAGCGTGGCTCCGGCGACCCAGCGGCTCCGCGGCCAGCGCAGCCAGCAAAGAAGCAGCCCCGGTAGGCCGAGCGCGGCGACGAATCCGAACCGCAGGCCCGGCGGCGCGGCGTCTTCATCGCGGACGAGCTTCAGGATGCTGAGGTCGTCGTATTGGAAGGCGTTCCAGAAATTCGCAAATTTGAGGCCGAGGAGTCTCAGCCATGCGAAAGTGTGCTGCGAAACGAAGTCGGAGCCCTTCTTTTTCCAGAAGGCGGAGACTTCGGAGCGCTTCAGCGGGTGGCCCGCGATTTTTTCCGGGATGGTGAGCGAGTCCTTCAGCAGGCCGTCCTGCGAAGCGCGGAGCCCGGCGGGGATTTTTGTGTAGCCGTTCGCTGTGGCGTGGTTGCCGAGGTAGAAATTGAGCCCGTCATGCGCGGAGAGGAGCACGCGGTCTTTTGCGACGAAGTAGTTGTGATACCAGACGGGCGCGCAACCGGCATAGACGCCGCCCATGAGCACGGCGACCGCGCCGAGCGCAGGGAGAATGCGGCTTTTCAACGGCTCGCCGCGGCCCACGGTGAGCGCGATGCAGACTGCGACGAGCGGCAGCAGCATGAGGATCGTCGCCACCAGCATCGCGACCGCTCCGGCGAGCAGGCCCATCCAGAGCCACGGCCGCCACCATGACGTTTCGCCACTCTGATGCACGCGCACGAGCCAGAGCGTCATGCCCCAGAACGCGCAAACCACCCACGCAGTCGGCATGAGGATGGCGGAGAAAACCTGCGCCGGGGTGAAAAGCGCCCATCCCGCCGCGGCAAGCGCGCCGACCGCAGTGCCGCGCCGACTTTCACTCTGCGAATCACCGCCAAACACGCGCCGCCCGAGGAGGAACAGCCACATGGCGGTGAACGCATGCAGCACGGCCTGAATCTGCGCGACGATGAAGGGCGAGTATTCGTGGTTGTAGCCGCCGGTGACTTTGTAGATCGCCGCGAGCGCGAACGCGTAGCCGGGCAGGCCGTAGAACGCCTTCCCGTCCGTGAACTGGCCGCCGAGGATGCGCTGCGCCCAGTCGTTGTAGAATTTCATGTCGTCGCCGTCGGGCAGGAAATGCCGCGAGCCGGCGATCATGTTCAGGACGACGAACTGCACGAGGAACGCGCCGAGCCACACGAGCAGCGCAGGCGGCAGCTTCGCGAGGATGCTCCGCGCTCCGGCGGGCGCCGGCGATGGGACGGGGGGAGTCATGCGTGCTGGCGGCGGGAATTTGGTGGGCGTCGCATCGGCGTTTGGAGAGGCTCCGTTACCTGCGTCGCACGGGAAAGACAAACAAACTGAACCGCACGTCGGGAACGCCGCGGATTTCTGTGGCGGAAAAACTGACGCCGGCGGTTGGCACCGTGGCTGCTTAGGGAGGGAGGTGTCCGCAGCGGTTTTGCTGCTGCGGCGAACTACGAAACAAAAAACAGAAATCATCCATACCATGCTCCGTAAACTGAACACCAAGCGCGGGGGCTTCACCCTCGTGGAAATCATGATCGTTGTGGCGATCATCGCACTGTTGGCCGCGATCGCGGTCCCGAACTTCCTGCGCAGCCGCAAGCGCTCGCAGGCCACGCAGGTTCTTGAGGATCTGCGCATCATTGACTCGGCGGTGGACCAATACGCCATCGAGAACAACCGCACCGCCGGCTCCAGCGTCCTGTGGGCCGACGTGCAGAAGTATGTCAAGACCGGCACCCGCCTCTACACCAGCGGTGGTGCGGACATCCTGGGCAACAGCTTCACGATGCCCACGGTGGACAGCGCCCCGCGCGTCCCGACGAGCACGTTCAACTCGCTGTCGGACGTTGCTCCGGCGAGCTTCTGGTCGCCCTACAACTAAGCTGACCACGGCTCCGAGCCGCACCACGCGGTTCCTTTCACAGCACCCGGCCTCCACACGGAGGCCGGGTGTTTGATTTCTGCCCGGTGGGCCGGTGTTGGAAAAACTCCGCTGGCCTGTTGTGTGGTGAAAAATTGAGAGTGCGCGGGGAGCGCGCGGGAATTCACCCGCGGTGCGAATCGGTCACGGCGAGCGCGATGATCGCGCGGGATGACAGACAGCTCATTTAATTCACATGCTGGGCACCGGGCCTGCTTGGAAGAGGGCTGTCCCGTCGGGCTGATCCGCCGGGCGCATCCATCGAAATCATCATCCATTCACACCATGCTCCGTAAACTGAACACCAAGCGCGGGGGCTTCACCCTCGTGGAAATCATGATTGTCGTCGCGATCATCGCACTGCTCGCGGCCATCGCCGTCCCGAACTTCCTGCGCTCGCGCAAGCGCTCGCAGGCCACCCAGATTCTCCAGGATCTGCGGGTCATTGACTCGGCGGTGGATCAATACGCCATCGAGAACAACAAGGCAGGCGGTGCCACCGTCCTCTGGGCCGATGTGCAGAAATACATCAAGACCGGAACGCGCCTCTACACCAGCGGCAACGCCGACATCCTCGGCAACGCCTTCACGCTGCCGACGGTGGACAGCGCCCCGAAGGTGAGCACCACCAGCTACAACGCGCTCTCCGATGTCGCACCCGCGACGTTTTGGTCGCCCTACCGCTGAGCGGCATTTTCAGCCATCCGCAGCGCCCGGCATCCTTCGTTGGATGCCGGGCGTTTGTTTTCTGCCGGATGCTCCCGGTGCAGAGTCTCGCCGCAGCGTGAAGCGCCCGGGGAAACGGGGTGCCAGAACGTGCATACGCCGCTGGAAACTTTCCCGGAACGGGAAAAATAAAACTGACGCCGGCGGTTGGCACCGTGGCTGCTTAGGGAGGGAGGTGTCCGCAGCGGTTTTGCTGCTGCGGCGAACTACGAAACAAAAAACAGAAATCATCCATACCATGCTCCGTAAACTGAACACCAAGCGCGGGGGCTTCACCCTCGTGGAAATCATGATCGTTGTGGCGATCATCGCACTGTTGGCCGCGATCGCGGTCCCGAACTTCCTGCGCAGCCGCAAGCGCTCGCAGGCCACGCAGGTTCTTGAGGATCTGCGCATCATTGACTCGGCGGTGGACCAATACGCCATCGAGAACAACCGCACCGCCGGCTCCAGCGTCCTGTGGGCCGACGTGCAGAAGTATGTCAAGACCGGCACCCGCCTCTACACCAGCGGTGGTGCGGACATCCTGGGCAACAGCTTCACGATGCCCACGGTGGACAGCGCCCCGCGCGTCCCGACGAGCACGTTCAACTCGCTGTCGGACGTTGCTCCGGCGAGCTTCTGGTCGCCCTACAACTAAGCTGACCACGGCTCCGAGCCGCACCACGCGGTTCCTTTCACAGCACCCGGCCTCCACACGGAGGCCGGGTGTTTGATTTTGCGGCGGCTCATCCTGCAACAATGCTTGCCACCCAGCCGCCCGCCTGTTCGCACTGTGGAATCTTGAGCCCCGCCCGCCTGAACCCCTTCGCCAGCCAGCCGAAAAACTGATGGACGCCAGCCCAGCCCCAAGACCGGTGGCGATGCCGGAGGCGCCGCCCGTGGGCGCAAGCCGATGGGCGCCTCCTCTTTTGGTCCTCGTCGTATTCCTCGCGGCGGCCTTTGCGGCGTATTCGCCCTCGCTGAGCGGCGAGCGCATTTGGGACGACCATTATCTCACCGGTGAGAATCCGTTCTTCCGCAGCCCCGTCTTCGCCGCAGAGATTTTCCGGCGGCACCTCTTCACCGAATCGTTTTCGACCTACTACCGCCCGGTCCAAAACCTCTCCTACATGCTCGACTACGCGCTGTGGGGCGAGGGCACGACGGGCTACCACTGCACGAACGTCCTCATCCACGCGTTCGCCGCGTGGCTGCTCTTCCTTCTGTTGAGGCGGCTGCTTCCAGCGATGTGGGAAAATGCCGGGGCTGCCCGGGTCGCGGCATTGCTCGTCTCGCTCGTGTGGCTCGTGCATCCGGTGCATAACGCGGCCGTAGCCTACATCTCCGGCCGGGCGGACAGCCTTGCAGCGTTCTTTGCGCTCGCCGCATGGCTGGTGTGGGACGCGTCGCGGAATTTTCGGAGCCCCTCGGCGCGCGCATTGGGCGCGTGCGGTGCGGCGACGCTGTTTCTCACCGCACTCTGCTCAAAGGAAATCGCGCTCGTGTGGGCGCTGCTGTTCGTGCTGCACGCGATTTTTTTCGGGCGGGCGCAGGCTCGGCGTGCGCGGATTGCCGGCGTGATCGGCGTCGCCGCCATCGTCGGCATTTACGCGATGCTCCACTCGCTGCCGGAGCACCGCGCCCCGGCGCCCGGATCCACGCCGGAGCCGCTGGGCGGGCGCACAATCCTCGCGCTGCGCGCGCTCGGCGACTACACGGGCCTCATGTTCGCGCCGGTGACGCTGATGATGGAGCGTTCGCTCGGCGCTCCGGGAATGTATGCGGGCCGCGCCTCGTGGTGGCGCGGCATTTCCTCCGAATATCTCTCGCTGCTCGGCATCGCTGCGCTCGGTGCGGCGCTGTGGCTCTGTCTGCGCCGCGGTGAAGGCCGCGGCCTCCGGCGGTTCGGTGCGGCATGGTTCTTTGTCGCGTTCATTCCGATTTCGAACCTCATCCCGCTGAACGCCGAAGTCGCGGAGCACTGGATCTACACAGCGAGCATTGGCTTCCTCCTGCTAGTCGCGGGCGCGGCTGCGATGCTTCCACCGCGGTTCATGCGATGGACGCCCGCACTCGCGGTTGCCGCGGCTTGCGCGCTCGGGGTGCGCACGGGATTCCGTGCGGCGGAGTGGGCCGATGGCGAGACCTTCGCCCGCTCGACGATCGCAAACGGCGGCGCATCGCCGCGGCTGCTCACCTATTATGCGAACGAACTCGGTCGCAAAGGCCGGCTCGACGAGCAGGAGCAGGTGTATCGCAAGATGCTGCAGGTTTATCCCGACTTCGTCATGGCCCGGATCAACCTCGGCATCAACTTGCAGAAGCGCGGCCGGGCGGAGGAGGCAAAGGCCCTCCTCGATGTCGGCCGCGCGGATGCCGCCGCGCCGGGCCTGCCGCGCACATGGAACGCCGCGCTCAACGCCGCCGGCCAGTTGCACAGGGAGGGCAGGAGCGCCGAGGCGCTGGCGCTCGTGCGCGAATGGATGCCCGCGAATCCGCACACTTGGGATCTCGTTGGTTTCGAGGCGAACGTCCTCCGCGAGACACAGGATCCGCGCGCCGCGCTCGTGGTCGTGGAGAAATTTGCGGTAGCCCACTGGTGGCACCTTCCCTCGCAACTCGGCATGGCATCGCTCCAGCGCGAAGCCGGTGATTTCGCGCTCGCGCTCGCGACCGCGCGCCATGCGCAGCGCCTCGACATCCGCGGCGCCGCGGCATTCGACGAGGCGGCAAAGTGCGAGGTGAGCCTCGGGAAAATGCGCGAGGCTTTGGAGTCGCAGGCTATCGCGGTGAAACGCGCACCGAAGAACGCGGCCTATCTCGAGTTCTTCGCCGCGCTGCTCCGCGGTTTCGGGCGCGAGGCGGAGGCGCAGGCTGCGCTCCGAAAGGCCGCGGCGCTAGCCGCGGATGCCGGACAACGGCTACCGTAGCTCGAACTCGCCCGCATCGAACGTCACACGCTTGAAACGGTGCCGCTCCTCCGCAGGTGAGAACTCAAGCGGATCAAAGATCAGCAGGATGCCGGTGTATTTTCCGCGCGGCAACGAGGGTGGTGGACGCACGGCCCAGCCCTCAGTGTAGCGGCCCGATTCGATCCCGGGCGCGATGGGTCCTTTGCCGATGAAATACAACGCTCCATCCGCGGCACGCAGATAGAGCGATGCCGAGAGCAGCGACTGGCGCTGCGGTTTCAACTCCCATGAGAAACTGAACAGCATCGAGTCGCCCGCGAGCGGCGGCATCCCGGTGAACGCCACGAGCGTGTGAAAATCATCGAGCTTGCGTCCCTCGCCGCTGAGCGGCTGGGCTGGTGGCGGCGCGCCCTTCAGAAAAATCGTCAGCTCGTTCCGGGCAATCGTGTGCCACGGCTGCTGGCTCATGAATTGGTGCAGCAGAAGATCTGATGCGGGAACCACGCGGTTGTCGGCAACGCGCTTCTGCGGATGGAAGAATCCGGCGGTAGCATCGAAGGTCGAGCGGTCGGCGGTGTCGATGATCACCGTGTCCATCCCCGTCGTCGGCTTGTATTCGGTCCGGCTCAGCGTGTTCAGGCCTTTGAGCACGTGGTGCAGCGAGTAGAGCCGCTCTCGGTTCGTTAGGTGAGGAAGATACGCGATGCAGGAGGTCACGCTGTCGCCGGGACTCACCACCGACAGCATCGTGCTTTTCCAATCCCGCGCCCACTGCGCGGTGCCCGAGCCCGCGATGGTGCCCCATACGGTAGGCCCGGTGCCCGCGAAAATCTTCGGCTTCGACGTGCAGCGGAGCGGACCGAAGAGCAGTTGGCACGCTGCGCACGCGACGGCGACCCAGCCCGCGAGCACGTCGCGCCAGAACAGTGCGGACGCCGCCTCCGCCGCGCCGAGCCAAAGTAGTGGCAGGAGCGGCGCGGCGTAATGGTAGTGGATGCTCCATTCCGAGGAGCGCCACGAGAGCAGGTGCTGGAGAAAAATCGGCGCGGACATGATGATCCACCTCGGCCTCAGCAGTGGCAGCAGCAGGAATGGCAGCATCGTGCCGAGTGTGAGGTTGCCGCCCGTCAGCCCGTGCCACAGCGCCGCCATCGCTTTTCCCGGATGGGTGAAAAAGCCCGCGATGATTCCGCCCCCCGAGTTGCCGAGGTGCGAATACAGCTCGAGGAAATCCACGCGCCCCCCATTCAGCGCCGGACCGATGACGAGGATGCACAGCAGGAACCAGCCGAAGGCCACGCAGCCCGGCACGATGTTCCAGCTCACGCGCCACTCGCGGTCGCGCTCGCGCTCGAGGAACCACAGCACCGCGCAAATCCACGCGAGGAAGAGCCCCATGCTTTCCTTGCAAGCGAGCGTGAGGATGAACCACAGCCAGAACAGCCCGAGCCTCCGCGTCAGCCGCGCTTCAAACATCAGCAGCATCAGCGGCGCGGCGAGCGCCTCGGGGTGGAATTCATGCAGCGCGACGAAGCCGGTCGCCGGCGCGAGCAGCGTCGCGAGCGCGAGCCACGTCGCCGCCTTCTGCCCAAACTCCAAGTGCCGCGCGATGCGCCACGCGGTGAACGGCATCGTCGCCAGCAGCAGCGTCTGCAGGACGACCAGCAGCATCGGATGCGACCAGATTTTGTAAAAAGGCAGCGCGAGAAAGACGATGGGATCCTGATGATTGCCCATCAGCGGCACATCGAGCAGCGACACATGCCACATGCCCTTGCCCGCGAGCCACAGGCCCTGCGCATAAAAGGCGAGGTCGAAAGTCGTGTATTGGAAAGTCGCCCAGCGGAACCACGAGTCGGCGATCACGATCGCGCAGAAAATGACCGCAGCCGGCAGCAGGAGCCGCGGCTTGTTTGATTCGTTGTAAGGCATCGTTCCGGCTTTTATCCCGGACTCCGTGGAAAAGCCAGCAGCCCAACGCATGGCGGCGCTCGACACCCTGCGAGGTGTCGCGGTGCTGCTCGTCCTCTTCCGCCACATGGTGGTGCCGGCGGGCCTGCCCGTGTTTCTCGCGGTGCCGCTCGGTGCGCTGCAGCGCGGCGGATGGATCGGCGTGGACCTTTTCTTTGTCCTGAGCGGATTCCTCGTGAGCGGTCTGCTTTTCCGCGAATGGACGAAGCACGGCGAACTGCGCGCGGGGCGATTCCTCATCCGGCGCGGGTTCAAAATCTATCCGGCGTTTTACGTGATGTTCGCAATTGTGCTGTTATGGAGCGCGAGCCGCGGCGTTTGGCCCGGTGTGGGCTTCGTGGCGAGCGAGGCGCTGTTCGTTCAAAACTACGCCCCGGCACTATTCCCGCACACGTGGTCGCTCGCCGTCGAGGAGCACTTCTACCTGCTGCTGCCGCTGCTGCTGTGGCTTGTTCGCGGGGAAAAGGGGCGGCCATTTGCGGCGCTGCCGCGCGTCTTTGCAGTTGTCGCGCTGGCCTGCCTCGCGATGCGCATCTACGGTGCGTGGGGAAGGGAGACGGCTGTCCGAGCGAGCTTCGCGCCCACGCATTTGCGGATGGACTCGCTGTTTTTCGGAGTGCTGCTCGCGTGGCTCGCGCATTTTCATGGCGAGGCGCTGGGTCATTTCGTGCGTCGCTGGCGCTGGGCGCTGCTTTCCGCGGCCGTCGTGCTCGCCGCGCCCGTGTTCATCTTCGATTTGGAGAGGACGCCCTGGCATTTCACCTTCGGCTTCACCGCGCTGTATCTCGCGGCGGGGGCGCTGCTGCTCTGCGCGCTGCATCATCCGGGACGCCGCGGCGCGCTTTCATGGATCGGCTTCTACTCGTATTCGATTTACCTCTGGCACATTCCGGTCGAGCGCATCCTGCTGCCCGCGCTCTTGCCGCGCGATTTTCCGCAGGCGGCCGCCGCGATGCTGTATGTGGCGGCGTCGGTGGCGATCGGAGTTCTCGCCGCGTGGCTGGTTGAATTGCCGCTCCTCCGCCTGCGGGACCGCCTTTTCCCCTCCCGGAAATAGCGCCCACTTGACGCGCGCGCATCCGCCCCGGCAACGTCCGCCCACATGCCGAGCGACATCGTCTATTTCGACCTTGAGACCCAGCGCACCGCCAACGACGTCGGCGGCTGGGACAAGAAACGCGACATGGGCATGAGCCTCGGCGTGACCTACAGCACACGTGCGGGCGAATACCGCATCTTCAGCGAAAAGCGGGTGGACGAACTCGTGCAGCAGCTCCTCCGCGCCGACCTCGTCGTCGGCTTCAATGTCATCAATTTCGACTACGAGGTGCTCATGGGCTACACCGTGCTCGACCTCCCGCACCAGTGCCGCACGCTCGACCTCATGGCGGACCTCGAGTCAAAGCTCGGCCACCGCCTCGGCCTCGACGCCGTGGCGAGCGCGAGCCTCGGCGTGGGCAAGACCGGCGACGGCCTCGACGCGATCAAATGGTGGCGCGAGGGCCGCATGATGGACATCGCGGAATACTGCTGCTTCGACGTGAAGTGCACGAAGCTCGTCCACGAATACGGCGTGGCGAACAGGAAGGTGCTCTACGACGACCGCTTCAAGCAGCGGAAGAGCGTCGCCGTGGAATGGGAGCTGTAGTCTTCCGGCGTTTCGCGCGGGAAAGTAGCCGCGCTTCCCGGCCCTCAATCGGCTGGAATCCGCGCCGCATTTCTGCATCTTCCGCTCCATGAAATCCGCACCCCTCGCCGCCATCCTCCTCTCAAGCCTCATCGCCGCCGCGCCCGGTCAGGACCTCCGTGATGGCTCCGGCAGCAGCAACGGAAAAATCGAATCCGACGGCACGATCCGCAACAGCTCCGGCAGCAGCGTCGGGAGAATTGAGAAGGACGGAACGATTCGCAATTCGTCCGGAAGCAGCATCGGAAAAGTCGAGAGCGATGGAACGGTCCGGAACAGCTCCGGAAGCAGCATCGGTAAAATCGAATCCGATGGCACCGTTCGGAACAGTTCCGGGAGCAATATCGGCAAGATTGAGAAGGACGGCACCGTGCGCAACGGCTCCGGCAGCAGCATCGGCAGCGCGAAGGGAATCGACCGCAAATGGGCTGCGGTTGTTTTCTTCTTTTTCCGTTTCCCGTAGGTGTCGGCACCGGAACGGAGCTTCCGAGGCACTAGGGCGGCCATGCGCCCGCATCGCACTCCGCACTGGCAAAGCGGCCAGTCGTCCGTATTCTCCGCGCCCCTTATTCCGCCACATCGTCCTATGTATCGCTCCACATCCTGCAACAGCCTCCGCAAGGAACAAACCGGCCAGACCGTCACGCTCGCGGGGTGGATCAATTCGCGGCGCGATCATGGCGGCGTCATTTTCATCGATTTGCGCGACCGCGAGGGCTGGACGCAGGTGGTCTTCCGTCCGGAAGAATTCGCCGCCGTCGCCGAGCAGGCGCATTCGCTGCGCGCGGAGGACGTCATTTCCATCACTGGCAAAGTCGCGCCGCGCCTGCCTGGCACGGAGAACGCGAAGCTCGCGACGGGCGAAATCGAAGTCATCGCCAGCGAACTACGCGTGCTGAACAAGGCCGACGTGCCGCCTTTCCCGCTCGACGACCCGAGCGTAAACGAGGACCTGCGGATGCAATACCGCTATCTCGACCTGCGCACCGCGCACATGCAGCGCAACATCAAGCTGCGCCACCGTGTGGTGAAGGCGACCCGCGACTTTCTCGATGAGCAGGGATTTTTGGAAATCGAGACGCCCGTGCTTTCGAACCCGACGCCCGAGGGCGCGCGCGACTTCCTTGTGCCGTCGCGGCTGAACCCGGGCACCTTCTACGCGCTGCCTCAGGCGCCGCAGCAATACAAGCAGCTCCTGCAGGTCGCCGGCCTCGAAAAGTATTTCCAGATCGCGCGCTGCTTCCGCGACGAGGACCTGCGCGCCGACCGCCAGCCGGAGTTCACCCAGATCGACGTCGAGGCGTCGTTCATTACCGACGTGGAAATCCAGACGCTCATCGAGGGACTGCTCGTGCGCATTTTCAAAGAGGCGCGCGGCGTGGACATCCCGACGCCATTCCCGCGCATGCCGTATTCCGAGGCGATGAACCGTTTCGGGAGCGACAAGCCCGACACGCGCTTCGGCATCGAGCTCGTCGAGCTGACGGACATTTTCACCGCATCCACTTTCAAAGTATTCGCGTCTGTCGCGAGCAGCGGCGGCACCATCAAGGCGATCAACGCGAAGGGTGCCGCCACGCTGCTCAGCAAGGAGCAGCTCAAAAAATGGGAGGAGTGGGTGAAGACTGAGTTCGGCGCGAAGGGCCTCGCCTACATCAAGTGGAGCGTGGGCGGTGAATGGGAGTCGCCCATCGTGAAATTCTTCAGCGACGCCGAGAAGAAAGCGCTCGCTAAGCGCACGGGCTTCGCCGAGGGCGACGTGCTCTTCTTCGGCGCCGATGCAAAGCTCGAGCCCGTCTGCGAAATCCTCGGCCGCGTGCGCCTGCGCTGCGCCGAGCTGCTCGGCCTGCTCGCCGAGAAAAAGGATCAGCTCAACTTCCTCTGGGTCGTGGATTTTCCGTTGCTCGCATTTTCACCCGAGGACAACCACTGGGTCGCCGTGCATCATCCGTTCACGCGCCCGAAGGCTGAGGACATTCCCGCGATGGAAGCCGGCGACTACGCCAAGGTGCGCGCGGTCGCCTACGACGTCGTGCTCAACGGCGTCGAACTTGGCGGCGGCTCGATCCGAATCCACGAGAAGGATCTCCAGGCGAAGCTCTTCGAGGTGCTCGGCGTGAACGCCGAGGAGCAGCAGGTGAAATTCGGCCACATCCTGAAAGCGTTCAGCTTCGGCGCACCGCCGCACGGCGGCATCGCGCTCGGCCTCGACCGCCTCGTGATGCTCATCACCGGCGCGAGCAGCATCCGCGAAGTCATCGCCTTCCCGAAGAACAACCGCGGCGCGGACCTGATGACGCACTCGCCCGTCGAGGTGGACTTCAAGCAGCTCCGCGAAATCTACATCCAGAGCACGGCGAAGAAGGCCTAGAGCTGCGTCCCGTCTAGGAACGCATTTCCCTCGGCGATGCGCACGATGTTCTCCGAGGTCACCCGCGCGATTTCCGTCAGCGCCTCATGAGTGAGGAACGCCTGGTGTGCGGTGATGAGCACGTTGGGAAACGTGAGCAGCCGTGAGAGTTCGTCGTCCTGCAGCACGAGGCCGGACAGGTCCTCGAAGAAGATGCCTTCCTCCTCCTCATACACGTCGAGTGCCACGCCGCCGAGCTGGCCGGACTTCAGCGCGTCGATGACGGCGCTGGTATCGATGAGCTTGCCGCGGCTCGTGTTCACGAGATGCGCGCCGGGCTTCATGTGGCCGATGGATTTTTCGTTGATGAGGTAGTGGCTCTGCGGCGTGAGCGGGAGGTGAAGAGAAACCACGTCGCTGTGCGCGAGCAGGTCGTGGAAGTCCGTGTAGGTCACGCCGCGAGACGCCGCCCATTCCGCGGACGGGAACGGATCGTAGGCCAGCAGCCGCGTGCCGAAGCCCGCGAAAATTTCCGCGGTGATCTTCCCGATGCGCCCTGTGCCGACAATGCCCGCGGTCTTGCCGTGGAGGTCGAAGCCCACCAAGCCGCTGAGGGAAAAGTTCTGGTCGCGCACGCGGTGGTAGGCGCGGTGAATCTTCCGGTTCAGCGCGAGCAGCAGTGCGACGGTGTGCTCGGCCACCGCGTGCGGCGAATACGCAGGCACGCGCACCACCGGGATGCCGTGCTCCTTCGCGGCGGCGAGGTCCACGTTGTTGTAGCCGGCGCAGCGCAGCGCGATCAGCTTCACGCCCGCGGCGGCGAGCGTCTCGATGCACGCGCGGTCCAGCCGGTCGTTCACGAAGACGCACACCACGTCCGCCCCGCGCGCGACCGCCACCGTCTCAGTGCTCAGGCGGAATTCGTGGAATTGCAGCTTCAGCCTCCCCGCGCCGGGCGCGTGCTCGAAATACTGCCGGTCGTAGGGCTTCGTGTCGAAAAATGCGGCGCTGATCATCGCGATGGTCTCCCTTGGCTTCAGTGGCGCGCGATCCTGCCGATGGCCGTGGTGAAATCAATCCGCAGATTTCGCAGGTGGACGCGGATGGGCTGGCCGACGCCTCCTGTGGCATCTGCTCTGTGGAAATCCGCGCGATCGGCGGATGCGCCTCCTACTTCCCGCCGATGCGCTTCTTCGCGTCGTCGGAAAGCGACTGTGTCGCGGCGAGCCAGCGGTCCGCTGCGGCGGAGTCCGAGCGCTTCCACTGCTGATACACATTGCGCACGGCGTTCTCGCGCTTGTTGTCGTCACCCACGGTCGCGGCCCAGCTCGCCGCGCCCTCGGGATCGCGCTGGGTGACGGAGTTTGCGTAGGCGGTCACGGCTGCGTCGCGCTCGGTGCTTGCGGGGAGCTTCTCCAGCCACGCCGCAGTGCGCGTCGCGTCGCTCTGCGCCATCGCAATGACGACTTCCGGCATCGCCGCGGTGCGCGCCGCCGGGTCTGTGATCTGCACGGCCCACTGGGCGGCGGCCACTGGATCCTGGCGAGCCCACACGGCGGCGATGCGGCCCGCGGCTCCTTTTTGCGCCTCGCTGCTGGCGAGCGAGTTGAAAAGCTCGCCGGCCTGCACGGGATCGCTGTTCGCGAGGCCGCTGACCGCGCCGGCCATGAACGCCTGCTTCTGCGGGCCGTCGGGGCGCGTCCTGGCCCATGCGAGCGCGCCCTGCGGATCCTGCGAGGACCAGCCGAAAATCGCGCGCCCGTAGTCCTCCGCCTTCATGTCGGGCGACTTCATCATCCACTCGAGCGCCGCGCGCGGTTCGCTCTGGACCCAGTTGGAAACCGCGTCGGTCGTCGCCTGCCGCCGCGCGTCGCCCTGCGGGATGTTTTTCTCGATGAATGCAAGCGCCTCGGAGGGGGACTCGCGCGCCCACGAAGACACCGCCCGGCGCAGCACATCGTCGCGCGCACCGCCGATGGGGAGCGTCGCAGCGAGTTCGGCGGCGGCTTTCGGGTTCTGCCACGAGAGCTGGTTGGCGACCTGCTGGACCGCTTCCGTGCGGCTCTGGCCCTCGGGGATTTGGCTGAGCAGCCGCATCGCCTGCTCCTGATCCTTCTGCGCCGTGGAAGTCAGGATGTTGGAAAACGCCTGAGTCCGAGCCTCGCCCGCAGGCATGCTGGTCGCCGCGGTCATCGCGGAGTCGGGATCCGACTCTGCCCAGCGCCCGAGCACGACCGCCATCGCGCGATTACGCGTGCCGATTTCCGGCACCTGCTGGAGCCAGTCGAGCGCTGCCTGCGGATTCTTTTCCGCCCAGCGCCCCGCCACGGCGGTGATCGCCTGCTGCCGGCCTTCGCCCATCGGCAGCGCGAGCGCCTGCTGGGATGCGAGCAGCGGATCCCGCCCGCCCCAGTCCTGGAAAATCTGACGATAGACATCCTGCGAACGCATCTCCGAAGGCAGCGACTTCACCCATGCGAGCGCCGCGCTGGCATCCGCCTGCACCATGCCGGAGGCGACACCCGCAATCGCCGTCTGCTGCTCCTTGCCCGTCGGCAGGCTGAGCGCCCACGCCTTTGCCGCCGCGCCGTCCTTGCGTGCCCACTCGCTCGCCGCGGAGGTGAGCGCAAAATCCCGTTCCCACCGGCTTGAGCCCTTCATGCCGAGCGCGTATTTCGCCGCCGCCTGCGGATCGAACTCCGCCCACCGCGCCACGATCATCGGCACCATTCCTCCCCAGTCGCTGCCGACCTTCTTCCTTGCGAGTTCGAGTGCAGCCTGGATGTCTTCCGGCCCAATCTTCTCCACCGCGGAAAACACCGAGCGGAATTTCCGCAGGTCGTTCGGCTGCTGCATCGCCGCCAGCAGCGAGGAAAGGATGCGCCCTCGCCGCTCTTCCGGGGTCAGGCCAGCGTCATTCGCTCCGCCACGCTCCGCTCCGCTGCCGGAAATGCTGCCCGGTTGCCCCGGATTCTCGGTGCCGCCCGCGCTCCCCGCCGCATTCGTGCTCCCGTGTCCGTCCGCCTTTTCTCCGCCCGGCGAGCCGCCCATGAAAAACCCCGCGGCCCACGCGGCGGCAGCGACTGCCACGAAGAGGAGGGGTTTCACGGCGGGCTTCATGGGGAAAGTGCCGCGCAGCATCGCGGCAAGCGCGCCGGACACAAGGGCGAACCTCCGCGGTGAGCCGCTGCGCCGTGCCTCACGCGGTGTGAAAGGCGCGGCGGTATTCGCCCGGCGTGAGCCCGGTGGCTGCGCGGAACTGCCGGCAGAATGCGGCCTGGTCGTAGAAGCCGCAGTCAGCGGCGATGGCGGTGAGCGGCGCGTCGGTGTCGCGCAGCGATTCAGCGGCCGCTTCCACGCGCGCCTTCGTGAGAAGCTGGCGCGGCGTGAGCCCGGTGAGCGCCGTGATGCGCCGCTGGAACTGCCCGGCGGACATCTTCGCATTGCGGGCGAGTGCGGCGATGCGCAGCGGCTTTGCGAAGTCGCGGTGCAGCGTGTCGAGCGCCGCGCCGACCGGGCCGAGTTCGCGGCCAGCGGCAGCGGGGATGCTGAGGTCGCGCGAGATGCTCGCGAGCGCGATGGTGCCGCCGCGCGCGTCATGCACGGGAACCTTCTGCGTGACAAACCAGCCGATGCCACCGTGAGGGCGCGTGACCATTTCCAGCCGGTCGCGCACGGCGTGGCCTTTGGCAAAAACCTCGTTGTCCTGCTGCTCGTAGCCTGCGGCGAGGATGGGCGGGAACACTTCGCGCGCCGTGCGGCCGAGCAGCTCGGCGCGGTTGGTGAGCCCGGCGCTGCGGATGAAGGCGTCGTTCGCGGCGACGTAGCGGCGCTGGCGGTCCTTCACGCAGAAAATCACGTCGCCGAGGCTGTCGAAGAGCGCCTCCGCGGCCTCGAGTCCGGGCGCCGCGCCGAGCACCGACTGGCGGAGCTGGCGGATGCGTTCGGAGGAAAGCGGGGAGGGCATTCGCGTGCAGCGTAGGCGCGGAAAAATCCGGCGGCATTGTATTTTTTCGCCATCCTGCGGCGCGGATATCGCCACGACGCCCGCGCGGGCTGGTGCAGGTTTCCCGCATGCAAACTGCAGCCGATTCCCCTTCCTCGACTTCCGTCGAATCCCGCGCCGCCGCGCTCGCGGAGCAGCTTCTCGTCGCAGCGCGCGCACAGCAGACGCACGGCGAGCACCGCGAGGCGGCGCAGATGGCGCGGCTGATGGACGACCCCGCGGGAAAGGCGTTCACGTTCGCGATGGTCGATCAGGTTTTCCGCAGCGGGAAGGCGGGCATCCGCGCGCGGCGCTGGCGCGGACTGCTCGGCGCACACGGCGTGCCCGCGTATCTCGCGCCGCTCGACCGCGCGATGCTGCGCGCGGGTGCAGCTGCGAGCGCCGTGCTGCCCGCGCCGGTGATGGCGGCGGTGGAGCACAAGATGCGCGGTGAATGTGCGCGCGTGATTTTGCCCGGAGAGCAGCGCGCGCTGCACCGCTACCTCGCCGCGCGGCGCGATGCGGGCTTCCGCATCAACCTCAACCATCTTGGCGAGGCGGTGCTCGGCGAGGAGGAGGCGCGTCACCGCATGGATGCCGTGCTCGGCCATCTCGCGGATCCGGCGGTGGACTACATCTCGGTGAAGATCTCGGCCATCTTCAGCCAGATCAACCTCGTCGCGTGGGACGACACGCTCGCGGAGATCAAGGCGCGCCTGCGCACGCTCTACCGCGCGGCCGCTGTGGGCGGGAAGTTTGTGAACCTCGACATGGAGGAATACCGCGACCTCGCGCTCACGGTCGCGGCGTTCTGCGGCGTGCTCGACGAGCCGGAGTTCCTGCGCCTCTCCGCGGGCATCGTGCTGCAGGCGTATCTGCCCGACTCGTGGCGCGCGCAGCAGCAGCTCACGGAACGGTCGCGGCAGCGCGTGGCGCGCGGCGGCGTGCCGGTGAAGCTGCGCCTCGTGAAGGGCGCGAACCTCGCGATGGAGAATGTCGAGGCCGAGATGCACGGCTGGAACGCCGCGCCCTTCGCCAGCAAGCCGGAGACGGACGCGAACTTCCGCCGGATGCTCGAATTCGGCTGCCGCGCGGAGAACGCCCCGGTGCTGCGGCTCGGCGTGGCGAGCCACAACCTCTTCGACGTCGCGCTCGCGCTCACGCTGCGCGCGGACTGCGGGACGGAGGGCGAGGTGGAAATCGAGATGCTTGAGGGAATGGCGAACCACCAGGCGCGCGCGGTGAAGTCCGCCGCGGGCGGGCTGCTGCTCTACGCGCCCGCGGTGCAGCGCGGCGATTTCCTCAGCGCGATGGCGTATCTCATGCGCCGGCTCGACGAGAACACCGCGCGCGGAAATTTCCTGCGCGACATGTTCGCGATGCAGCCCGGCTCGCCGGAGTGGGAGGCGCAGCGTGCGGCGTTCGTCACCGGCTGGCAGCGGCGGCACGCGGTCAGCGCGGAGTCGAGGCGCGCGTCGCCAGTGGCGTTTCCGCTCCGGGTCTTCCACAACGAGCCGGACACCGACTTCACGCAGCCTCGCGCGAGGAAGGCGCTCGCGGATGCGATGGCCGCCCACTGCGAAGAAGCGCTGCCTCCGTTGCCGAGCCTCGATGAACTCATCGGCACCGCGCGGGCGGCGCACGCGGAGTGGTCGAAAACGGACACCGGCCACCGTGCGGCGATTCTGCATGCCGCCGCGGATGTGATGTCGCGCGAGCGCTTCACGGCCATCGCGTGCCTTCGCCACGAGGGGAAGAAGGCCGCGCTCGACGCGGATGCGGAGGTTTCCGAGGCGGTGGATTTCGCGCGCTACTACGCCGAGCATGGCGCGGTGCCTGCGGGCGTGAAGGCAGAGCCGACCGGCATCACCGTCGTCGCGCCGCCGTGGAATTTCCCCTATGCGATCCCGTGCGGTGGCGTGCTCGCGGCACTCATGGCGGGCAATGCCGTCGTCCTCAAGCCCGCGCCCGAGACGCAGCAGACTGCTTGGCTGCTCGTGCGCCAGCTCTGGGAGGCGGGCGTTCCGCGCGATGCGCTCCAGTTTTTCCCGTGCGAGGACGGCGACACGGGGCGTGCGCTCATCACGCATCGCGACGTCGCGTGTGTCGTGCTCACGGGCGCGTTTGAGACGGCGCGGCTCTTCCAATCGTGGCGCCCGTCGCTGCGGCTGCTCGCGGAGACGAGCGGGAAAAACTCACTCATCATCACCGCGCAGGCGGACCGCGAACTCGCCATCAAGGACCTCGTGCGCTCCGCATTCGGCCACGCGGGGCAGAAGTGCAGCGCGGCGAGCCTCGCGATCGTGGAGGCGGAAATCTACGACGACCCCGCGTTCCGCCGGCAGCTTCGCGACGCCGCGGCGAGCCTGCATGCCGGCCCGGCGACGGACGCGCGCTCGGTCGTCACGCCGCTCATCCGCGAGCCCGGCCCGGCGCTGCGGCGCGCGCTCACGACGCTCGAGCCCGGCGAGGAATGGCTCCTCGAGCCGCGCCAGTCGCCGGACGACCCGTGCCTGTGGTCGCCCGGCATCCGCCTCGGCGTGCGACCCGGCTCGTGGTTTCACCGCACGGAATGCTTCGGCCCCGTGCTCGGCATCATGCGCGCCGCATCGCTCGACGAGGCCATCGCGTGGCAGAACGCCACCGACTACGGCCTCACCGCCGGCATCCACACGCTCGACGCCGCAGAGGCCGCGCACTGGCGCGACCGCGCGCAGGCGGGGAACCTCTACATCAACCGCCCCATCACCGGCGCCATCGTGCGGCGCCAGCCGTTCGGCGGCTGGAAGCGCTCGTGCATCGGCCCCGGCGCGAAGGCCGGCGGGCCGGACTATGTGTGGAGCTTCGTGCGTTTTGTGGACGGGATGGACGGCAGGCTCACGCGCAGGGACGCGGAGGAAAATTACCGCGAGGCGTGGCGCGCGCACTTCTCCGCGGAGCACGATCCCTCCGCGCTGCGCTGCGAGAGCAATGTCCTCCGGCACCGCCCGGCGCGCGGAGTGATCCTGCGGCTCGATGAAAATGACGCCGACAGCGCCGAGACCCTGCGCCGCGCGCGGCTCGCTTCGGAGATCACCGGCACGCCGCTCACCGTCAGCTTGCGCGGCACCGAGAGCGATGAGGACTTCATCCGCCGCATGGCGGTGCTTGCGAAAGACTCGGAGTTTCTCCGCATCACCGCTCCGTGCAGCGATGCCGTCCTCGCCGCCGCCATCGCCGCGGACCTGAACATCATCGAGGCCCCGGTCACTGCGTGCGGGAGGGTGGAATTGCGGCACTGGCTCCGCGAGCAGAGCGTCTCGCGCACGCTGCACCGCTACGGGCAGATTCCCGGGTGGCGTCCGCCGGCGGCGGGGAATTGAACTGCGAAGCCCGCGAAGCCCGCGAAGGAAGGGCGCTTTTTGCGACGGACGGCCCGGCGGGCCGTCCCTATCCGGTGGGGCGCGCTCGCCGGGCGCGCCGAAACTCCACGCGACAATTTCCGCACAGCTTCCGCCAAGCGCGGTGGAGAGCGCGCCCCGCGCACCGGATTGACTCCACGCGACGCGGCCGCCCTTTGTGGCACGCGCCGAAACGCGACGCGGCGCCAGCCGAGCCGCGCAATCCACAACCGACAAACCCAAAACCCAAAACCCAGATACCCACATGAAGAAAGCAATCCTCGCCATCACCGCCCTCTTCGGGCTCGCACTCACGCCCGCCTTTGCCGAGAGCAAGGGCAAGGAAATCACCCTCAGCGGCAAGGCCTGCTGCGCGAAGTGCTGCCTGAAGACAGCCACCGAGTGCCAGACCGTCCTCGCCGTCGAGAAGGACGGCAAGAAGACCACCTACTATCTCGCCGACAACGACGTCGCGAAGGCCTTCCACAAGGAAATCTGCACCTCGCCGAAGTCCGCGACCGTCACCGCGACCTGCAAGAAGGAGGGCGACAAGCTCGTCCTCACCGCCTCAAAGGCCGAGGCGAAGTAACCAAGCCTGTTGTTGTTCATAGCGGGCCGTCGGCGCGGGAGACCGTGCCGGCGGCCTTCTGTTTTCCGGCTGGATTTGAAATGCGGGGCACGGGCGCCGGCTGGCCCAAAACACCCGGTTTTCGAGGGTCTTTTCGGGATTTGCCAGTTTTGGCTGGGATTTGGGCGGTTTTGACGCAGGAGAAAATCATTTTCTCCCGCGCGAAAATCGTTTTCTCCGGTGCGGAAACGGTTTTCGCGTCCGCTGAAACCGTTTTCTCCCCGGCCAGAATCGTTCTCTCCAACGCGGGAATCATTTTCTCCGGGGCGAAAATCGTTCTCTCCCGTGCGGGAATGGTTTTCCCCGGTGCATGAATCATTTTGTCCGGCGCTGAAATGGTTCTCTCCGGTGCCAAAATGGTTTTCGCCGGTGCGCGAATCATTTCCTCCGATGCGAAAACCATTCTCCCCGGTGCGGGAATGATTTTCCCCCGGGACAGAATGGTTTTCTCCCCCGCTTTCCCAGCCTGACCTCAAGCCGGGGACGGAACCTCGATCCTCGGGAAGAGCGGCACCGGCTTGCCGAGGACGTGGCCGTCCGGCAGGCCGCCCCAGACGGCATCCGCGAGGTGGAAGCGGGATTCCCTGCCGGCTTCGTCGAGCTTCCAGGCGAGCTGATCGAAGATGCCGTTCGCCGCCTTCGGCAGCACCGGGGAAATCAGGATCGCGATGATGCGGAGGGATTCGGCGAGGGTGTAGAGGACGCAATCGAGGCGTTCAGCTTGTGCGGGGTCTTTCGCGAGAGCCCACGGCTTTTCGCGTTCAATCATCTCATTGCACATCGTTCCAAGGCCCAGCACCGGAATACCGATCATGGTGTCGATCTCACCCGACTCTGCCGCTTGCGCATAGTTTTCATGCGGTTCGGCTAGTAGATGTCCGAGGATGTTCGGATGAGCCACTGCCGGTCCCCCTTTAGGATCGGGAGTAGTCAGGGGCTTTCCTTTTTCCGCGAGTGCCGAGAGCCGCCCTTCTCGATACTTCGCCGCCATGTTTAGCGTTCGGTTCAGCAAGTTACCGATGTTGTTCGCGAGATCGACGTTGTATTTCTGCACCAGCCTCTCCTCGGAGAAGTCCGCGTCGCGGCCGGTGGTGATGTCGCTCATGAGGTAGTAGCGGACGGTCTCGGCGCCGTATTTGTCGGCGAGGACGTCGGGGTCCACGACGTTGCCGAGGCTCTTGCTCATCTTTTCGCTCTCGCCGCCCTTGCCCTTGATGTTCCACCAGCCGTGGACGAGCAGCGTGGGCATCTCGGCGTCGGTGAAGCCGAGCGCCTTCAGCATGATGGGCCAATAGACGCCGTGCGCGGGGATGAGGATGTCCTTGCCGATGACGTGGAGCGGGGGCCACCAGTCGGCGAAGACGTTCGCGCCGCGGGCGGCGGCCTTCCACGGGTTCGTGCGCTCGTCGTAGTTCGGGTCGTGGCCGGGGGCGTAGGTGATGTAGTTCACGAGGGCGTCGAACCACACGTAGGTGACGAAGCCTTCGCCGAAGCTCTCGGGGAAGGGGATGCCCCACTTCAGCCGCGACGCGGGGCGCGAGATGCAGAGGTCGCCTTCGAGTTTCTCCACGGCGTTGCGCAGTTCGGAGACGCGGAAGTCGGGAACGACGAAGGGCTTTCCGTCGGCGCTGCGCTTATCAATGAAATCGAGGAGCCACTGCTTCGGGTCGCAGCCGGGGAGGCCGGTCGCGGCGTCCTGCGTGAGGCGGAAGTAGAAGTTCTCCTCGTCGCGCTCCTCGACGACGCCCCACTCGGGGCCGAACTGGCCGTCGGGGCCGCGCTCCTTGTCCGTGAGGAACTGCTCCTGCCGCACGCTGTAGAAGCCGCGCTGTGTCTTTTTGTAAATCCACCGCGGCTGGCCGGTCGCGGGGTCCTTGTCGTCCCAGAGCATCTGGAGATTCGCGCGGACGCATTCCTTGTGGATGGCGTCGGTCGTTGCGGCCCAGCCGGTGTATTCCACGCCGAGCTTTTTCCACAGCGCGGTGAATTTCGCCGTGATGCCGTCCACATACGCCTGCGGCTCGATGCCGGCCTTGTCCGCGCTCTGCTGCACCTTCTGCCCGTGCTGATCCACGCCGGTGAGGAAGAATGTGTCGTCCCCCCTCAGCCGGTGGTAGCGCGCGAGCACGTCGGCGAGCACCTTCTCGTAGGCGTGGCCGATGTGCGGCGCGCCGTTGGTGTAGTCGATGGCGGTGGTGATGAAGAAGGGCTTGCCCATGGGAGCGGGGACGATGCGGGAAGTATGCGAAAATGGAAACCGGAAAGCGGTGCGTGGGCGGCTTGGTGTGGCTGGCGAAGGTGGATCATGGCCCGGAGGGCCAACGGAAATTAGCCGGTGGTCGAGCGAAGCGAAAACCACCGGATCAGCGGCATCAAACGGCAACCGCCCCGGATGGGGCGGCGGGAACCGTCGGCCGGCATTTTCCCGCGCCCCTGCCGGGGCGCATGGCTTTTCGACGACAAGATCCGGTGGTTTTCGCTCGCTGTGCTCGCTCGACCACCGGCTAATTTCCGTTCGCCCTCCGGGCGAAACCGTGAGCCTGCATTTTCTTCGAGTCTTCTGGTGGAATGCCGCCCGCTACGTGCGGCGGCACCGGCTGCTCGCGCTTTTCAATGTCCTGAGCATCGCGCTGGGCATCGCGGTGTATCTCGCCATCCGCATCTCGAACGAGAGCGCGACGCGCGCTTTCGCCGCGGGCGTGGACCTTGTGGCGGGGCGGGCGCATGTGGAGGTGCGCGGCGATGTGGATGAGACGCTGTGGCCGAAAATTGCCGCGGTGCCCGGCGTGGCGGCGGTGACGGGCATCGTCGAGTCGGTCGCGCTGCTGCCGGAATGGCCGGGCGAATACCTGCGGCTCACGGGCGTCGAGGCGGTGAGCGGCGCGGAGTTCCGGACGTTCGAGATGCGCGCGGGCGGGGTGAAATTCGACATCGGACAGTGGATGGGCACGCCGGGCGGCGTGGCGGTCACCCGGGAATTTGCCGCGCGTCGCGGGCTGCGCGAAGGCTCGGAGCTGCGCGCGGAGGTGGACGGGCGCGGGGTGACGCTGAAGGTGCTCGCCTTGATCGACAGCGACTCCGCGGACGGCGTGCCGGTGGCGGATTCGCGGTTTGCCGCGATGGACATCGGCTGGGCGCAGGAGCTTCTGCAGCGGCCGGGACGCGTGACTTCCCTTCAGGTGCTGCTCGCCGACCCGCTGCATCCGGCCGCAGCCACGGAGCAGATCGCGGCGCTCGCGCCGGGGCTGGAGGTCGGCCCGCCGCGGCAGCGCAGCGAGCAGGTGGAGAAGATGCTCGCGGCTTTCCAGCTCAACCTCTCCGCGCTGAGCATGGTGTCGCTGCTCGTGGGCGTGTTCCTCATTCACAACACGGTGTGGACGTCCGTCGCGCGCCGACGCGTGCAGATCGGCATCCTGCGCGCCATCGGGCTGCCTGCGTGGCGCGTGCGCGCGATTTTCCTCGGCGAAGCGCTGCTCTACGCGCTGCCCGGCGTGCTGCTCGGCGCTGCGGGCGGCGTGCTGCTCGCGCAGAAGCTGAGCGGAGCGGTGTCGCAGACGGTCACTTCGCTCTACACGCTCGTGAATGTGGACCGGCTGTGGCTGGAGCCGGGGCAGTTTGTGGTCGCGGCGGTGTATGGCGTCGGCGTGGCGCTCGTGGGCGCGTGGGCGCCGGCGGCGGAGGCATCGCGCGTGCAGCCGGTGGATGCGCTGCGCCGCGCGGTGGAGAAGCGGCGTGAGCGGGAAGGCGGGCGCGGCTGGTGGATGTGGGGCCTCGCGGCGTGCGGTGCCGCGGCGCTGTGCGCGTGGCTCGCGCTCACGCACGGGCCGGCGTGGGTGGCGTTTGCGTCGGCGTTCCTCGTGCTGGTCGCGGCGTCGCTCTTCGCGCCGCTCGCGCTCTCCGGCGCTGCGGCGGTGTCGCGGACATGGGCGCGGCTTTCCAGCGCTGTCGGCGGCATCAAGGGCACGAGCGAGCCGATCGCGATCCTCGCGGCGCGCGGGCTCGACCGTTCGCGGCGGCGCAAGGCGGTGACGGTCGCCGCGCTGGCGTCCGCCGTGGCGATGTATGTCGCGCTCGTGGTGATGACGCATTCCTTCCGCCAGTCGCTCGGCGCATGGATCGGCCGTGGTGTGATTGCGGACCTCTTCATCGCGCCCGCGGCAAATGAGACGCTCGGCATGACATCCTTCCTCCCGCCCGAAGCCGTGCAGTGGCTTCGCGCGCGTCCCGAAGTCGCCGGGGCGGACACTTACCGCGAGGTGAATGTGCCGATGAGCGCCGGTGCCGGGCCTGCGTCCGCCGCCGCGCCGGCGATGCTCATCGTCCTCGACGGCTCGTATCGCGACAACCTCACCTTCATCGCAGGCGATGGGGCTGCGGCGATGGCGCGCGTCTTTTCCGGCGAAGCCGTGGTGGTCACCGAGCCCTTTGCGCGCCGGCACCGCGTGAAGCCCGGCGACCATGTGCGCGTCGCCACGCCGGGCGGGCCGCTCGATGCGGAAATCGCCGGCGTCTATGCCGACTACAGCCGCGACCGCGGCGCGGTGGTGATGGGCAGCGCGATGTTCC
This sequence comes from Chthoniobacteraceae bacterium, assembly GCA_044221185.1. Classification (GTDB taxonomy): domain Bacteria; phylum Verrucomicrobiota; class Verrucomicrobiia; order Chthoniobacterales; family Chthoniobacteraceae; genus SXWH01. The sequence goes on from JBGAPP010000001.1 coordinate 812,711, forward strand.
GGCGGCACTGGGACGACACGCGCGTGAATTCCGCCGCGGTGTATCTGCGTCCGGGCACGGACACGCAGGCGCTCGGCGATGCGTTCCGCGCGGCGTTCGCGGGGAAGGGTGCCTTTGCCGTGAACACGACGCGCTCGCTGCGGGAGCGCATCCTGCGTGTGTTCGACCAGACGTTCGCGGTCACGCACGTGCTGCGCACCGTGGCGGTGATTGTCGCGATTGCGGGCGTCTTTCTCACGATGACGACGATGGTGGTGGAGAGGCGACGCGAACTCGCGCTGATGCGCGCGCTCGGTGCGACGCAGGGCTGGGTCGGCGGACTCGTGCTCACGGAGGCCGGCCTGCTCGGCCTGCTCGCCGCGCTGCTCGGCATCGAGGCGGGCATCCCGCTCGCGATGGTGCTCACGTGGGTGGTGAACCCGGCGTTCTTCGGCTGGACGATCCAGCTCCACATCCCGTGGTCCGTGCTGGCGTGGACGCCCGTGTGGATCCTCGCCGCCGCGCTCGCCGCCGCCTGGTGGCCCGCACGGCTGGCGCAGCGGGAGGAAATCGCGGAGGCTCTGCACGAGGAATGAGCGCACTCCGACAAACGCCGATGCATCCGGGGAGCACAGGCGGCTCGCCTGTGGTTCTGCGCGTCCCGCGCAGAGCAGGAGACCGTGCAGTGGAGATGAGATTGGGTTTTGGGTTCATCGCATCTCACGGCGAGATTGTGCCGTGCGAGCCGCACGGCACCACAGGCGGGACGCCTGTGCTCCCCGATGCAGGGCTCTCGGCTAGCAGCCTTGTTCGCGGGTTGTTCCTGTGGTTTTTGTTCTGCGGCGTGTTGCAGGGATTCATCGCGGGCGCCGTTGCCGCGGAGGGCTGGAGGAAGGCGGAGCCGGGCTGGAAGTTCGAGTGGCCGCGCGACCACGGGTCGCATCCGGACTTCAAGACGGAGTGGTGGTATTTCACCGGCAACCTGCGCGCGGCGGACGGGCGGCGCTTTGGCTACCAGGTCACCTTTTTCCGCCAAGGCGTGCGGGCGCCGGGGCAGCGTGCGGAGGCGAAGTCGCGCTTCGTCGTGGATGACATCAAGTTCGGCCACTTCACGGTCACGGATGTGGGAGCGGGGAAGTTCCATTTCTCGCAGCGAATTCTGCGCGGCGCATTCGGCGAGGCGGGCTTCGGCGACTTGCAGAACGATTCGCGGCCCGCGTGGCTGGGCGACTGGTCGCTTACTTTGGAAAAGGACGGTGCGCTGCTGCTCCGCGCGAGCGACGGCGCGCGCACGCTCGACCTGCGCCTCGAGAATGCGAAGCCGTGGGTGCTGCACGGCGACGGCGGCTTGAGCACGAAGGCCGACGTGCCGGGCCACGCGTCGCAGTATTATTCCGGCACGCGGATGCGGACGCGGGGCGCGCTCAAGAACGGCGGCGACACCATCGCGGTCGAGGGCGAGAGCTGGTTCGACCACGAATGGGCGACGAACCAACTCGCGCCGGGTCAGGTCGGCTGGGACTGGTTCAGCATCCAGCTCGGCGATGGCACGGAGCTGATGATTTACCAACTGCGGAAAAAGGACGGCAGCGTGGATGGCGCGTCGTCCGGCTCATTCATCGATGCCGCGGGAAATGTGCGGCATTTGCGCCGCGAAGAGCTGCGGCTCGCGCCGGTGAAATTCTGGCAAAGCGCGAAGACCAAGGGCCGCTACCCGATTGGGTGGAAAGTGGAAGTGCCGTCGCTTTCACTCGCGCTCGACGTGAGCACGCCGGTGGAGGCGCAGGAACTCGCGCTTTTCCCGATTGCTTATTGGGAGGGGATGATCGATGTGCGCGGAACCCGCGGCGGGAGCGAGGTGAAGGGGCACGGCTACCTCGAACTCACCGGCTACGCGGGCGGAGTCATCGGCTTATCAGCGCCGGAATAGGCCGCTTTCCCCTGATTTTTGCCAAAAAGCGCGATGAACACTTGTGTCCGCGCATGGCCCGGCTATCACTCGCGGTTCTCAAAAATGGAACCTACTGCAGATCTCGCACTCATCGGACTGGCCGTCATGGGCCAAAACCTCATTTTGAACATGAACGACCACGGCTTCACCGTCGTGGCCTACAACCGCACCACGGACAAGGTGGACGCGTTCCTCGCCAACGAGGCGAAGGGCACGAAGGTGCAGGGCGCCCACTCCATTGCCGAAATGGTCGCGAAGCTGAAGCGTCCGCGCCGCGTGATGATGCTCGTGAAGGCGGGCAAGCCGGTGGACGAATTCATCGAGCAGCTCATCCCGCACCTCGAGCCGGGCGACATCATCATCGACGGCGGCAACTCGCTCTTCGACGACACGAACCGCCGCGTGAAATACGTGGAGAGCAATGGGCTCCTCTACATCGGCACCGGCGTGTCCGGCGGTGAGGAAGGCGCGCGCCGCGGCCCAAGCATCATGCCCGGCGGCTCGAAGGCCGCGTGGCCGCACGTGAAGGACATTTTCCAGAGCGTATCCGCGAAGGTCGAAGGCGGCGCACCGTGCTGCGACTGGGTCGGCGACATGGGCGCGGGCCATTACGTGAAGATGGTCCACAACGGCATCGAATACGGCGACATGCAGCTCATCTGCGAAGCCTACAACATCATGAAGAACGGCCTCGGCATGAGCGCCGACGAGATGCACGAGGTCTTCGCTGAGTGGAACAAGGGCGACCTCGACTCCTATCTCATCGAAATCACTCGCGACATCCTCGCGACGAAGGACACCGACGGCTCGCCGCTCGTGGACAAGATCCTCGACACCGCCGGCCAGAAAGGCACCGGCAAGTGGACGGTGATCAACTCGCAGGAGCTCGGCATCCCGATCACGCTCATGGCGGAGGCCGTTTATTCTCGCTGCGTGTCCGCCTTGAAGGACGAGCGCCACCGCGCGCAGCGGAAACTCAAGGGCCCGAACCCGCTCCTGCACAACACCGCGAAGGATGCGGCGAAGAAGAAGAAGTTCATCGAGGACATCCGCCTCGCGCTCTACGCCTCGAAAATCGTCAGCTACGCGCAGGGCTACATGCTCATGCGCGCCGCGGCGGCCGAATACAAGTGGAGCCTCAACTACGGCGGCATCGCGCTGATGTGGCGCGGCGGCTGCATCATCCGCTCGCGCTTTCTCGGCAAGATCAAGGAAGCCTTCGACAAGAAGCCGACGCTCTCGAACCTGCTGCTCGACGACTTCTTCCGCGGCGAGATCAGGAAGGCGCAGAAGGGCTGGCGCAACGTCGTCGCCACGGCGGCGAAGAAGGGCATCCCGGTGCCCGCGTTCAGCACCGCACTCGCGTTCTTCGACCAGTATCGCTCGGAGGTGCTCCCCGCGAACCTGCTCCAGGCACAGCGCGACTACTTCGGCGCGCACACCTACGAGCGCATCGACAAGCCGCGCGGCGAGTTCTTCCACACGAACTGGACCGGCCGCGGCGGCACCACCGCCAGCTCGACCTACAACGTCTGAGCCGCGGAGTTCATCCGCTATTTCAAGAGCCGGAGGGCGTTCGCGCCTTCCGGCTTTTTCTTTGCCCATCCAAGCAAACCGACGAGCGCTCCGCTCCGCTCAATTCACGCCGCCGCGGGCTGCGCTTTCACGGTTGGCTCGGAGGTCGGGTTGCCGTCGAAGTCGAGCCACTGGTGGCGGTCGTAGTCGTAGAGCTTGCAGCGGCGGAGCGTGTCGAAGTAGGTGCGCAGCTTCCAGCGCTGGTTGATGATGCGGCCCTCGAAGCGCCGTTCGAGGGCATTCTGCGCGCTGCTCAGGCGGTAAAGCGGGATGTCCGTGCAGGAGTGATGCGCGGTGTGCTCGAGGATGCCGTGGGCGAGCATGTTGATGAACCGCGAGAAGCGGACGTGGACGGTGCCGGTGACCTGGCTTTCCCAGTAATGCCATTCCTCTTTCCGCTCGAACCATGCGACCGCCGGATGCGTGTGATGCTGGTAGGTGACGAACCCAATGAGCCAGAGCACGATGGCGAAGGGCAGGACAATCGCCAGCGCGATGAGTTCGAGGGGGTTCCGCCCAATCGCCGGCGCGAGCCACGCGAGTCCCGCGCAGGCAGCGGCGAGGGAGCCGAAGACGAACGCGCCGTCGAGCCACGATTTCAGTTTGCGTGCCGGGGCGAGGTCGCTGCGGAGCGGGAGAAGCAGGCGCTTCCACCAGATCTCCACGCCGTAATACAGCAGATGCCCCGTCCCCGTCCGATAGGCGCGGGCGACGAGTTTCTTCCACCACGGGAGCGCGTCGAACTCCGCCTTTGCCAGCGGCGCCCACACGTAGTCGATGGGGCGGTAGTTCGTGAAGCGGTGGTGGATGCGGTTGTGCGCGTAGTGCCACATCGAGAACGAATGCAGCGACGGCAGAAATGCGAGCCGGCCGATGATCTGGTTCAGCCAGCGGTAGCGGGTGTAGCTGCCGTGGCACGCGTCGTGGGCGATGACGAAGAGAAATCCGCCGACCATTCCGGCCGCCAGACTGCACGCGAGCCGTGCGGCGAAATGCGGCAGCAGCAGCACGCCTGCGATCGCCGCGCTGTAGAGCGCGAGATCGAAGGCGAGAAGTGCGAGCGGGAACGCCAGTCGCGGCGTGGAGTGCTCGCGCAGGATGTCGCGGAGATCCTCCTGCTTGATGGGCTTGGCGGGGTCAGGGATGGCGGACGAAGCGCTCATCAGCACTGACGCGCGTCAGCGCTGCACGCGGGCGCTGCCGCCCTTCGCGAACGCTTTCACCTGCTCGACGGTCGCCATGGTGGTGTCGCCGGGGAAGGTCGTCAGCAGCGCGCCGTGCGCCCAGCCGAGCTTTACGGCCTCCTCTTCCGAGGCACCGCTGAGCAGGCCGTAGAAGAAGCCCGCGGCGTAGCCGTCGCCGCCGCCGATGCGGCAGATCACGTCGAGTTCGCACTGCGGCGACTGGTAGGTCTTGCCGTCGATCCACGCGACCGCGCCCCACGTGTGGCGGTTCGTCGAGTGAACTTCACGCAGCGTCGTCGCGACGACCTTCACCTTCGGGAATTTCTTCACGGCCTTCTCGATCACGTTGAAGAACGCGGTCGGGTCGAGCTTCGAGGCGGACTCGACGTCCTGCCCCTCGATGCCGAGGCCCTTCTGCAGGTCCTCCTCATTGCCGACGAGCACGTCCACATGCTCGACGATGCGCGCGAGCGTCTCGACGGCCTTCTTGTGGCCGCCCCAGATGTCCCACAGTTTCTGGCGGTAATTGAGGTCGAACGATGTCACCGCGCCGCTCGCCTTCGCGGCCTTCATCGCCTCGATGATCACCTCGCCGGTCGTCTCGGAGAGCGCGGCGAAAATTCCGCCCGAGTGGAACCAGCGCACGCCTTGGCCGAAGATGGCCTGCCAGTCAAAGTCGCCGGGCTTGAGCTGGCCGGCGGCCTCATTGCTGCGGTTGTAGAAAACGACGGGCGCGCGCACGCCCTGGCCGCGGTCGGAATACACGGTCGCCATGTTCGGCCCGCGCACGCCGTCGTGCTTGAACTTCTTGTAGAACGGCTTCACGCCCATCGCGCGCACGCGCTCCGCGATGAGGTCGCCGATCGGGTAGTCCACCATCGCCGTCGCGACGCCGGTATTCAGTCGGAAGCAGTCGGAGAGGTTCGCCGCACAGTTGAATTCGCCGCCGCTCACATGGATGTCGCAGTGCGACGCCTTGCGGAAAGGGATGATGCCGGGGTCGAGACGATGCACGAGCGCGCCGAGCGAGAGGAAGTCGAGTGCGCCTTTTTCAGGGATGTTGAGGCCGTATTTCATGGGATGTGTTTTTGAGTGTGGTGAAAGGGGCGCGGATTTCAGCAATGGGAGCGGTGCGTGGCAAGAAGTTCGGACGGTTCGCCGCCCAGAACTCAGCGCGCCGGCGCGCGAAGTTCCTATTCCTGCACCTTCGCGTTGCCCGCGGTGCGCTGCTGAATGTCGTCGAGGATCGTGTCGAGTGCTGAGGGATCGTATTTGGCGTCGTCGAGGACGAAGCGGCCTTTCGATCCATCGACCATGTAGAAGATCGTCGCGAGGCCCTTGGACTTCCATTTCCGCCGGTCGATCAGCGTGATGCTCCCGTAGGGCACGCGCCTGCCGCTGGGCGTGAAGACCGCGTCGGCCTCGGAGCGGATGGTCATTTTTTTCGAGCGCAGCCAGTAGAGGAGGCTGAAGGTGCCGATGGCAGCGGTGAGGCCGACAAAGACGAACTGCACGGTGATTTCCGTGCCGGAATAGCGCTTGTGCGGCGGCTCGGTCGTCCAGCCGCGCGCGGCGCAGAGCTTTTCCCATTCGCCGGCCTGCGCCTTCAGCCGCTCGTGCGCGTCCCAGCGCTCGTTGCTGCGCGGCCAGCCGATGAGGCCGTCCCACAGGAACCAAATCGAGAAGCCAAACAGAAAGACGGGGATGAGCCCCTTCTGCTGGATCCAAGGTTTCATGACGCGCGCTTCGGCTGGCATTCATCGCAAAATGCACCGCCGTGCGCGCCGATGGGAAGCCGGAAGTGGGCTGGAAAAATTCCAGCTTCCGCTGCGCGCCGCGGCAGGCTCATCGTCGCGGTGCCATGGCAGAGCCGCTCATTCTCGCACTCGGCATCGGCATCACCTCCTGCCGAGCCGTGTTTTTCGACATCACCGCCCGCCGCGCGGGCGCGGTGGAGTCGCGCCATGAATACCCGCTGCTGAGGTCGCCCGACGGCACGGCGGAAATCGAGCCCGGCGCGCTTTTCGGCGCGGTGCGCGGCTGCATTCATGAGATTCTCCACCGCCGCCGCGCGGATGCGGTGCTGCGGGGCCGGCCCGTCGCGGCGGTGGGAGTTTCGTGCATTCCGCACAGCGTCGTGGGCTGCGCGGAGAAGGGCGAGGCGGTCACGCGGGTGATCACATGGGCGGACTCGCGCGGACGCGACGCGGCGGCGGCGCTGAGGAGGCGCTTCGATGAGCGGAAGATTCACGCGCGGACGGGCTGCATGCTCAGGGCGGATTTCTGGCCCGCGAAGCTCGCGTGGCTGCGGCGCACCGAGTCGCGGCATTTCGCCCGCGTGCGCCAGTGGATGTCGCCGGCCGAATGGCTCCAGCTCCGCCTCGCGGGCGACGCGCGCTGCGCATTCGGAATGGCGGGCGGCACGGGACTTTTCGACGTGGCGGCGCTGAAATGGGACGCCGCGATGCTGAAGTGCGCCGAGATTTCGCCCGAAGAACTGCCGGTGGCCGGCGATGGACCAGTGCCCGTCGGCGGGGCGCTCGCGCAGGAATTTCCGGAACTGCGCGGCGTGCCGTGGTTCCCGGGAATCGCGGATGGCGTCGCATGCAGCCTCGGCACCGGCGCGGCGCAGCCGGGGCTTGCGTCGGTCCACATCGGCGGGACCGCCGCGATCCACGCCGCGCGCGACGGCGTGCCGGCGGCGCCGTTTGGGATGTGCTGCCTGCGCGTGGATGCGGGCCGCCATCTCGCGGGCGGCACCGTGGCGGATGCCGGGAAGCTCCGCGCATGGTGTCTCCGCGAGCTGCGCCTCACGGACGGCCCGGAGCTCGATGCGGCGCTCGCCGCGCGCCAGGGGCCGAAGCACGGGTTGGTCGTGCTGCCGTCGTGGGACGGCGAGCGCGAGCCCGCGTGGAGCGACGATGCGTCGGGCGTGGTTCACGGCATCCGGCAGGGGACGACCGCGCTCGACGTCCTGCAGGCGGTCACCGAGGCCGCATGTCACCGCGTCGCGAGCGCGCTCGAGCTGCTCGCCGGCGACGGTCACGGCATTCCGAAACTCATCGCGAGCGGCGACGGCGTGAAATCGGCGTCGGCTGTCGAGCGCCTTGCCAACATTCTCGGCCGCCCGGTGTATCCCTGTCCGGAGCCGGAGCCCCTCCTTCGCGGCGCGGCGGTTTTCGCGCTCGAGAAACTCGGCTTCCCCGTGCCCGCGCGGAAGCTCATCAACCCCGTGAAGCCGCGCCTGGCCGCCGCGCACGAATACGCTGCCGAGCGCGAGCGGCAGCGCCGGATCGAGGAGGCGCTGCAGGCCTAGTGCAGCATCGGCAGCGGGTTCGGCTCCCGGATGAGCTTCGCGTCCAGATTGAGGAAAAAATCGAGCCGGCGGTCGGTCTCAGCCTCGTCAATGTGCCGCGCCATGATGAGGTAGGCCGCGTAGTGGTTGCCCTCGCTCTCGACGAGGCTGCCGTAGAATTTCGCGAGGCCGGGATCGAGGTCGCCCACGGCCTCGGCGAGGATTTGGAATTTCTCGCACGAGCGGCCCTCGATGAGCGCGCACGCGACGAGGTGGTCAATGACCTGCTGCTTCCGGCCCTTGCGGATCTGCGCCATCATCCCGGAAATCCACGGGCTCTTCCTCGCGCTGGTGAAAGGGACGCCGCGTTCGCGGAGCAGGCCGAGCACGAGCTCGAAGTGCTGCAGCTCCTCGATGGCGATGGCATTCAGCTCCGAGACGCGGTCGTGCAGCTCGGCGTATTTTTCCATGTTCAGCGCGGAGGTCGCCGCTTTGCGCTCGAGGTGCGCGTGGTCCACGAGCACGGCGCCGAGATCGGAGCGGATCTTCGGCAGCCAGGTGTCGGGAATCTTTTCGCGCCAGAGCAGCATGGCGTCTCATCTACCGCACTGCGCCGCGCTGTCCACTCCGCGCGTGCCGCGTGGTCAGTTCTGCGAGGGATCCTCCGGCGCCTCGGCGACCATGCGGAACCACGGGCCGAAGGTGCTCGTGAGTTCGCGCCACACCGTCGGTGCGCGGGAAATGTCGAGCACGTCCTCGTCGTCCGCCTTGTGGATGAGCCACGAGCGCTGCGCGAGCTCGCCGTCGAGCTGGCCCGCGGACCAGCCCGCGTAGCCGGCGAATGCGCGCACGGTGTGGTGCTGCTTCGAGACGAGGCTTTCCGCCTCCTCGATGGGGACGTGGTGGCGGCATTCGAGCACGTGCGTCTGCGGGTGCCAGCGGAACGCCGCGAGCACGAGCTGGTCGGCGCCGACGGGGCCCCCGTTGAGCACGGGCACGCGCGCGAGGTTCCCGAGCGGTTTGTTCACGAGCAGGTCGCCGATCACGCGGCCGGTCGGGCGGTTGAGGATGAGGCCGAAGCTGCCGTCGCTCGCCGAGTGGTCGGGCAGGATGAGCACGGCGCGGCGGAAATTCGGGTCGAGCAGGCCGGGGTGTGCGATGAGGAAGCTTCCCGCGAGAGAGGCAGTCGTGTGATCCGGTTCGCGCACGCGGCAACGATATGCGGCGGAGCGCCGGTGTCGAGGGCCGGCGCGAAAGCCTTTGCCAAGGCGCGCGGCGTTTCCTAGCGTCCGCGCAATGGGTCGCAGAGCCAGTTCATCCGTCAATCCCGCATGGTTTGCCGTCGCGGCTGCCGTGGTCATTGCGGCGATCGTCGGCGGCTGGATGACTCTGAAGAGCACGGTGGCCGATCCTTTCCGCGCGCTCGCGCCGTTTCCCACCGCGGACTACCTGCAGAACTCGAACTCGCTGCGCGGGAACATTTACAAGGTGGATGGCGTGGTCGGCGAGCAGCTCCACTATTCAAAGAACGCGCGGCTCATCTCCGTCGAGGTGAGCGGCGAGCCGGTGAGCATCATCGTCCCCGCCGAGCTCCGCGATGTGAACGTGCAGAAGGGCCAGCGGCTTCTCTTCAAGGTCGAGGTCGGTGACAAGGGTGCGCTGAAGGCGCTCGGGATGAAGAAGGTTTGAGGGGAGAGGGCCGGCGTTGCATCGCGGGCTCGGCGCGCTATGGTCCGCCCGTTCCCTTTATGCACACAAATCCTTCCCGGCAGATTCTTGCATTCACGATCCTGAGCCTCTGCGCTGCGACCGCGCAGGTGCCGGACGCGCTTCCGCCCGGCGGCGCACCCGCGGCTGCTCCTGCGCCGGCGTCACCGGCACCCGGTGGCGCGGCGAAGCCCGGCGCCAAGCCGAACAGCTCTCCCTTCGGACAGGAAGTCCCCGTGCTCGATCCCGGCTCGGAGGTGATGACGTTCAACGGCAAGAATTGGAACGTCACCAACAACCGGATTTTCCAGGCGCGCTTCGAGAAGTTCCTGAACGCGCCCGAGGCGACGACCGGCGAGGAGGTGGGCTACCGGCAGATCATCGACCGCATTCTCACCCTCCTCGCGCCGGGCCAGGCGACGATCCAGAATGTGGATGCCGCCTTCAAGCTGCTGCCCTACGCGGGTCGCTACGACATTGATGCACGGCTCTGCAACTCGCTCGCCGACGCCGTCTATTCCGTCTGGCAGGCGCAGCGCAACGTCGCGCGGCTGGCGAACGCCAACGACGCACTCGAGGAGGCGTCGCGCAAGCTGGAGTGGAACATCGGCGTGGTGAACATGGACAAGGCGATGTCGAAGCCGTCGCAGCCGAGCGGCAAGAATGCCGGCACGAACAACATCAAGCCCGGCACCGGAAGCTCGAACATCAACCCCGGAAACCAGACCGACGCGCAGACGGCGAGCTACACGCGGCGGCTCACGGAGAACCTCGCGACGATCAAGGCGAACCAGGTGAAGAAGGAGCTCAGCGAGCTGCAGGCGAAGGTCGAGTTCCAGGCGATGATGGTGCAGTTCTTCCTCCAGCGGCGCTTCCAGCACGTGCTGATGGCCACGCGCTTCTACCGCGCGCTTTTCACGGACGGTGACACGAAGCTGAACCTCGGCAAGGATGCGACCGACCTTTTCGCCAAGAGCACCGGCATGCCGCCCACGGTGAGCATCATCGACTCGATGGCGAACGAGATGATCCGCGACGTTCGCGAGGGCGTGCGCGCGTTCGACTTCCTCATCGAGAAGAACGAGATGCAGGGCGCGACGATGCGGATGCAGGAGGTCTTCGTGACTGGCGAATACATGCCCGAGGTGCGTCTCGTTCCGCGCGAGAAAAAGCGGAAGTGCCTCGAGTTCGCGCAGAAGAGCTACCAGCTCATCTCCGCGATCGACGTCCGCGACTACGGCCGCGCCGAGCAGCTCGTGAAGGACATGAAGAAGGTCGCGAACGACTTCGACGACTCGAAGCCGACGCAGGCCGTCGAGGCCGCGCGCGTGCAGGCGAGGATGCTGATCGCAAAGGCGCGCGACGCCGCGCTCAACAACGACAAGGCGACACTGGAAAAGGCGCTCGCCGATGCCGCCGAGGTGTGGCCGAACAACCCGGAATTCAAGGAGGCGACCGAGAAGCTCTTCAACCAGAGCGACGTCGTGCAGAAGGCGCTGCTCGAATTCGACCAGCTCGCGAGCCAGCGCAACTACCGGCAGATTTACAACGACAAGGTCCGTTTCATCGCCGCCGTCGCCGTGAATCCCGAGCGAAAGCAGACGCTCGAGAAGGTGATGAAGAACATCGAGACGATCGAGGCGTCGCTCATGCGCGCCGAGGAGATGTCGCGCACGGGCAACCACGCCGGAGCGTGGGAGAGCCTCGAGCGCGCGTGGACGGAGTTTCCCGACGACGCGAAGCTCAACCAGCAGCGCGCGGACATGACGACGAGGGCGAGTGACTTCGTGAAGGTCATCCGCAACGCGGAGGAACTGGAAAAGAAGGACCAGGTCGGCTCCAGCCTCGCGCAATACCTCAAGGCGCAGAAAATTTATCCTGCGAGCGACTTCGCCCGCGACGGCGTTGCGCGGCTGGTAAAGGTCGTCCTGCCGGAGGAATAGGCGACCGCCGCCCTGCGCCGCGCCTTCGCCGGCTCAAAATTGCGACAAGCCGGCATTTCAAGATGACCGCTATTTTTTTGCTTGGGCGCGATTGCTTGAAACATTAAGCAATCCACCATGAGCGTGCCGTCCGAGGGAACCACACCAGATTTCGGGGATGGAGTGTCGCCATACAAGTTCGTCCAGAAGGAAAGCAGCCCGGGCAAGTCAGTCACGATGGCCGACATCGCCCGCGCCATCGGCATCTCGCAGGGCGCGATTTCCTCGATGCTCAATGAGCGCGCCTACGGCATCCGCGTCAGCAACAAGACCCGTGAGCGTGTGTTCAAAGTCTGCCGCGACCTCGGCTACGTGCCGAATGATCTCCGCGCCGTTGTCCGCATTTATCCCGAGATGGGCGAGACGTGCCTGCTGGTCTCCGAGAAAATCCCGGGCGGTGCTGCAAATCCGTTTGTCTCGCGCCTGGTGAACTCCCTCATGGCGCACAATCCGCGCCGGCCTTCCTGTCTCAGCGTGATTCTCTATGACGAGGCGTGCGAGTATGGCGCGGAAGTCGAGTTGCCTGCGCCGCTCAAGCATGGCATTACTTCCAAGGTGCTCTGCGTCGGGGCGGGCAACCCATCCATCTGCCGCATGGTCCATGAGCGCGCCCTGCCCACGATCCTCCTGGGGCACTGCGCGCCGGTCCCCGGAACCACCAGCATCGTGCCGGATTACGCGGCTGCGGGCAGACTCGCCGTCGGCCTGCTCGCCGGTCACGGGCACAGCCGCATGGGCATCGTGTGCGGTCCTCCCGGCAGCCCCGATCCGCGGCACGTTGAGATGAACCGCGCCATTGACGATGCCGCGCTCCAGATCGGAGTCACGATTGATCCCGTGGACATCTTCAGCGGGAACCTCACCTTTGAGGATGGCGCCGCCACCGTGAGGCAAATGCTCAGCCGGCCCTCGAATCCCACCGCGCTCATCTGCCTCTCAGCCGCTGCCGCCAGCGGCGTGGTCGCCGGCGCGCACAGCGCCGGACTGCGGATTCCCGATCAGCTTAGCGTGGTCACCTTTGCGGATCACGACGGCCCCGTTGATTCGTGCATCCCCATGAGTTCGATCGTGCTCCCCGTGGATCAAATCGCAGCGCTCGCGGTGGCCGAGACCGACCGGCAGATCCGCGAGGGGATCCCCGTGGAGGCCGCAAAGATCACCGTCGGCGTCCGTCTCATCGAGCGCGACACGACCGGGGCGGTGGCGGTGTAGCCGGGGGACTCATCCCTTCGCGGCTGCGCGGAAAAATGCTTCGCGGCGATCATTCATCCGGGACAGAGTGCCGCCTCCTCAAAAATGAAACGCCGAACTTTCCTCGCTGCTGCGGGCGCGACACTGGGCGCTGCCGTAGTCCAAGCGCCTCCCTCCTGGGCGCTCGCGGATGGCTGTTATGACTTCGATGTTGTCGTCTATGGCGGCGTGCCTTGCGGTATCGCCGCAGCGATCGCCGCGGCGCGCGAGGGCGCGAAGGTGCTGCTTATCGAGCCGACGAAGCATGTCGGCGGGTTGAACACGAGCGGGCTGAACACCGCGGAGACCGAGCACATGCTGAAGTGGACGTTCGGCGGCGTCGCGCGCGAGGTGTATGAGCGCATCGGGCGGCACTACGGGAAGTGGGAGCCCGCGTATTACTTCGAGTCGCACATCGCGGAAAAAGTATTCACCGACATGCTCGCGGAGGCGAAGGTGCCAGTGCGCTTCAGCGTGCGCGTGGAGAAAGTGGAGAAGGAGGGTGCGCGCATCCGCGGCATCACGCTGAGCGACGGCTCGGTGTTCACTGCGAAAGTTTTCGTGGATGCGGGTTATGAGGGCGATGTGATGGCGCGCGCGGGTGTGAGCCACACGTGGGGACGCGAGTCGCGCGCGGAGTTTGGCGAGGAGAAGGCGGGCATCTCGTTCGATCCGCCGCGCAAGGCGGCGACAGTGGATGAGAATGGAAAGCTGCTGCCGGGAATCAGCGGATGGGCGCGCGATTTCAAGGAGGGTGACGGCGACAAGCGCGTGATGAACTACAATTGGCGGCTCACGTTCAGCAACGACCCCGCGACGCGCGTGCCTTTTCCCGAACCGAAAAACTACGACCGCTCGCGTTTCCGCCTGCTCGAAAACTGGCTGCGCGAGACGACTGCGGGCGGCAAGGACGTGAAGCTCAAGGACATCCTCGACCTCTACCACCACACGCCGGCGCGGAAGGACAAGGTCGAGGTGAACAACAAGCAGGCGGCGATCATCTCGATCGGCGATTTCGGCGCGCAGTTCGGCTATCCCGACGGCGATTACGCCACGCGCGAGCGCGTTGTCGCCGAGCACACAGCCTACACGCTCGGCCTGCTGCACTTCCTCGCGAATGACGACGCGGTGCCGGAGAAATTGCGCGCGGAGATGCGGCAATACGGGCTGCATCGCGAGGAGTTCGCCGACAACGGTCACTGGCCTTACCAAATTTACGTGCGCGAGGCGCGGCGGATGCGCGGCGTCTATGTCGTCACGCAGCGCGATGTGACCGACGATCGCCGCAAGGACGACTCCATTGCGGTGGGCAGCCATTTCGTGGACTCGCATCACGTGCAGCGGCTCGCGGTTTCGCCGACAGAGTTTCTCAACGAGGGCCGCATCTGGCTCGACGGCTGGGCGTATCAAATCCCGTATCGCGCCATCACGCCGAAGCCCGGGGAATGCACAAATCTGCTCGTGCCCGGCGCGGCGAGCTACACGCACGTCGCATACTGCACGCTGCGGCTCGAGAGCACGTGGATGATGGTCGGCCACGCCGCCGGAGTCGCTGCCGCGCGTGCGGCAAAGTCGGGCAAGGCGGTGCAGGATTTGATCGTCGCAAACCTGCAGGAGCGCCTGCGCGCGCAGGGGCAGGTCATTGATTTTCTCCCCGGTCAGCCGGAAAAATTCGTCCATCCCAAAAAATGATCCCTGTGCAAAGCACCACGCAGTCCCGCCGCCGTTTCATCAAGAGCTCCGCAGCCGCGCTCACGGCTGCGGCCTTCGCGCCGAAAATTACCGCCGCTGAAAAGCGCGCCCCGCGCATCCTGCTCCGTTCATCCTGGCAGACCGTGAACATCGGCGACATCGCGCACACGCCGGGCGTGCTTGCGATTCTCGAGAAGATGCTGCCGGAAGCCGAGATTCGGCTTTGGCCCAGCAAGGTGGACAACGGTGTGGACGAAATGCTGCGCGCGCGCTTCCCGAAGGTCGAGATCGTGCAGGGAGCCGAGCGGCTGAAGGCGGCGTTTTCCGAGTGCGAGTTCCTCCTCCACGGCTCGGGCCCGTCGCTCGTCGCAGAGAAGGACATCGTGCGATGGGTGAGGGAAACCGGGAAGCCGTATGGCGTCTTCGGCATCACCGTCGCGGCGCAGGGCTCGACCGCGACGAAGCCGATGCCGGACAGTGCGCTGGGAAAAACCATCGAGGTGCTTAGCGGCGCAAAGTTCGTCTTCTTCCGCGACTCGGTGTCGCGCGACATGGTGAAGGCGAAAGGCTGCGCGTCGCCGGTGATGGAGTTTGGCCCGGACGGCGCCTTTGCGACCGATCTGCGCGACGACGCGAAGGCGGAGGCTTTCCTAAAGGCGAACGGACTCGAGGCGGGCAAATTCCTCTGCTGCATCCCGCGCCTGCGGTTCACGCCGTATTGGGTGCTGCCTGAGAAGAGCGCGAAGCCGGACCCGGTGAAGCACGCGCGCAACGAGGCGATGAAGGAGCACGACTGCAAGCCGCTCCGTGACGCGATCGCCGCTGTCGTGAAGGAGACGGACCTCAAGATTCTCCTCTGCCCCGAGGACAAGACGCAGATGGCGGTGAACAAGGAAATGCTCCTCGACAAGCTGCCCGAGGACATCCGCGCGCGCTGCGTGTGGAAGCCGGACTACTGGCTCACGGGCGAGGCGCTGAGCACGTATCGCCGCAGCGCGGGGCTCTTCGGCCACGAGATGCACTCGCCGATCATGTGCATCGGCAACGGCATCCCCGCGATCGTCTGCCGCTGGGCGGAGCAGACGAGCAAGGGCATCATGTGGCGCGACATCGGGCTCGGCGACTGGCTCTTCGATCTGGACAAGGAGGACGAAGTTGCGCGCGTCGTCCCGGCCGTGCTCGCGATGGCGAAGGACCCCGCCGCCGCGAAAGCGAAGGCGGTGAGGGCGAAGGCGTTCGTCGAGGAGCGCCAGCGCGCGATGGTGGCAGAGCTGAAGAAGCACATCGTCGCGTGAAATTGGTTCGTCTTCTTCGTCGGCTCGCGTCCTGACGCGGGTGCTGCATCCTCCCCGCGATGAAATTCCCCGCCCTCGCCTCCGGCTTCGTTGCCTTCGCGTCCACGTTGCTTTCGGCGGAGCCTCCGCTTTCCGGCGATGCGGCGAAGCTCTGGGAGCAGTCGCGGAAGGATGCGCGCTTCTTTTCCGCAGCGGAAAGGCTGAAGCCGGAGGTTCGTGCGACATCGGATGGGCGCAGCTTCGCACTGGTGTGGAAAAGCTCGCCGTCGCCGAAAAGGTGGATCGCCTCGCTGCACGGTGCAGGCAAGCCGGCGAAGGGCTTTGCTGCGGATGAACTCGCGATTTGGCAGCCGCATTTGAAGGGCCGGGATGTCGGCATCGTGTGCCTCCAGTGGTGGCTCGGCACCGGGGACATGATTCGCGATTTCCTCACGCCGGAGGACATCAACCGCGAGTTCGACCGCGTGCTGTCCTCCGTCGGCGCAAAACCGGGTGCGGTGATGCTGCACGGCTTCAGCCGCGGCTCGGCGAACACCTACGCCGTTGCCGCGCTCGATGCGGGGCGCGGGAAAAAGTGGTTCTCACTCGCCGTCGCGAGCTCGGGTGGTGTTGGGCTCGACTATCCGCCCACGCGTGCGCTGCTCGCGGGCGAATACGGTGACCGCCCGCTGAACGGCACGCGGTGGATCACCGCCGCCGGTGTGCGCGACCCGCAGCCGGACCGCGACGGCATTCCCGGCATGAAGCGCACCGCGGAGTGGCTGAAGGAGCAGGGTGCGACCGTCGTCTTTTCCATCGAGGACAACACCTCCGGCCACGGCGCGCTCGTGGTGAATCCGCGCAACGCGAAGCGCGTGCTCGACGAGTTTTTGAAGTAGGGCGCGCATCGCTGCCGACGCGAACCTTCCGCGCACATGCCCAAGTCGAAAGCATTTGCCCGCATCCGCGCGGAGGTCGTGCGGCAAGTCGCTCTTGTGCCCGAGGGGAAATTCACCACCTACGGCTCCATCGCCACGCACATGAATGTCGCCGCGCTGCATGTCGCCGCCGTGCTGGGAAATCTCACCGCGGAGGAGGCTGCCGCGCTCCCGTGGCACCGCATCGTTGGTGCGGACGGCCGTATCAGCCCATCCGTGCCGCCGCGCGTCGCACGCGAGCAGCGCGCCCGGCTGACCGCCGAGGGGATGAAGATCAACTGCCGCGGCTTCATCGAGAATCCCGACGCGCACTACCACTACCCGGGTCCGCGCCGCAGCATCCGCTGGAGCGTCGGGTAAGGCGCGCGCGTGTGGGCGCAAACACGTTTGCCCCGGCGCCGGCCAGCGGGTATCGGGACCGCGATGTATTCGCCCGCGCATTTCAAAGTCGAGGAACGCGGCGAGCTGGTTTCATTCATGCGGCGCCACAGCTTCGCCACCGTCGTCACTCATGATGGCACGGTGCCGCATGCGACACACATGCCGGTGCTCGTGCGCGAGGAGGAAGGCCAGAGGCTCACGCTCGCGACGCATCTCGCACGGGCGAATCCGCAGTGGCGCCACTTCGACGACAGGCGCGAGGTGTTGGTGATTTTCACCGGGCCGCACGCCTACATTTCGCCTGCCTGGTATGCCACGGAGCCCGCGGTGCCGACGTGGAACTACACCGCCGTGCATGCCTATGGACGGCCGCGCATCGTCACCGACCACGCGCGTTTTGCCGCGATGCTGCGCGAACTCGTCGAATTCTACGAGTCGCCGCGCGAAGGACGCTGGCATGGTGCGATGCCGGATGGGTTCCGCGACCGGCTGATGGCGGGAATCGTCGGCGTCGAAATCGAGGTCACGCGCATCGAGGGGAAATTCAAGCTGAGCCAGAACCGGAACGCGGAGGACAAGGCGGGCGTCATCGCCGTGCTCGCCGCCAGCGGTGACGCGATGGACCGCGAAGTCGCGGAACTCATGCGGAGGCATGCCGCGCCGTGAGCACGCACCAGGCTCCGCCGAACACCCTCGAGCGTTTCTCCAGCCGCGTCGCGGACTACGTCCGCTACCGCCCCGCTTATCCCGGCGAAATGATCGACGTTCTGCGCGAGCACGCGGGACTGCATGTTGGAGCCCGCGTCGCCGACGTCGGCTCCGGCACGGGCATCTCGTCGCGCCTGCTGCTCGATGCGGGATGCGAGGTGTTTGCCGTCGAGCCGAATGGCCCGATGCGGGAGGCTGCGGAAAGTCTCCTCGGTGAAAACTCGCGCTTCCACAGCATCGCCGCGCCTGCGGAGGCGACGACGCTCGCGGATGGCAGCGTGGACGTGGTTTTCTCCGCGCAGGCCTTCCACTGGTTCGACCGAGCGCGGGCGCGCGCAGAATTCACGCGCATCCTCAGGCCGGGCGGCAGCGTCGTGCTCGTGTGGAATGTGCGGCAGACGGAGAGCGCGCCGTTCCTCCGCGAGTATGAGGCGTTGCTGCGGAAATTCGCGCCCGACTACATGCAGGTGCGCCATGAAAACGTGGACGACTCGGCATTCCGCGAGTTCTTCCTTGATGCGCGCTTCATGCGGCATGCGCTGCCGAATGGGCAGCACTTCGACTTCGATGGTCTCCGCGGCCGGCTGCTGTCCTCATCCTATGCACCCGCTGAGGGGCATCCCCTGCACGAGCCGATGCTTGCGGAGCTGCGGCGAATTTTCGGCGCGCACCAGCACGATGGAAAAGTGAGCTTCCTCTACGACACGGAGATTGTGATTGGGCGATGAGCCGCGCGGGTTCTGCAAGACAACCGTGAACCTCACACCGCACACGAACTGGAGCCTCCGCGCCGCGAACATGGCGGACGTGCCTGCGTTGGAGGAACTCATCCCGCTGTCCGTGCGCGAGCTGCAGGTGGCGCACTACTCGCCCGCGCAGATGGAGGCCGCGCTCGGGCCGGTCTTCGGCGTGGACCGCCAGCTCATTGTGGACGGCACCTACTTCGTCGTGGAGCACGAGGGACGCATCGTCGGGTGCGGCGGCTGGAGCAGGCGCAGGGCGGTGTTTGGAGGTGACCGGGCGAGAGGCGGTGCGGATGAATTGATCGACCCGTCGCGCGAGCCCGCCCGCATCCGCGCCTTCTTCGTGCATCCCGGTTTTGCGCGCCGCGGTATCGGCCGCGCGATTCTCGCGGCATGCGAGTCCGCCATCATCGCCGCCGGATTTCCGAATGCCGAACTCGTCGCCACGCTCGCGGGCGAACCGCTCTACGCGAGGTTCGGCTTCGAGGTCGCCGAGCGCTATGAGGTGCCGCTGCGCGAAGGGTTGACCCTGCCGGTCGTGCGCATGAAGAAGCGACTCGCGCCATGAACTCCGTCACGGAACTGCCCTTCAACCGTCTGCTGAACATCGGGCCCGCCGCAGACGGCACGCATCTCCTGCGGCTGCCGGAGGGCAGGCAATACTTGAACCATCTCGGCACGGTGCACGCGGGGGCGCTGCTTGCACTTGCGGAGGCGTGCAGCGGGGAATTCCTCCTGCGGGAGCTTAGAGACACCGGAGCCGTGGTGCCGGTCGTGCGGCGTCTGGAGGCAAAATTTCGCAAGCCGGCGAACGGGGCCGTGTCGTCGGGAGCCAGCGTCGCGGATGGCGCGCTCGACCAGCTTCGCGCAGGCTTGGCGGCGAAGGGGCGCGCGCTGATTTTGGTGAACGTCGAGCTGCACGACGAGTCGGGCACGCACGTGCTGTCCGCCGGCGTCGAGTGGTTCCTCACTTCCGTCCCGGACAAACCCTGAGCCCGACCGCCATGCACGAATACAAAGCCACCATCCGCTGGGTCCGCCGCGACCCCGACTTTCTCCGCGGCCGATACTCGCGCGAGCACACGTGGACCTTTGACGGCGGCGTGACCGTGCCCGCCTCGCCCGCGCCGAACGTCGTCCCCGCGCCGTGGTCGAATGCCGCGAACGTGGATCCCGAGGAGGCGTTCGTTGCCTCCGTGTCGAGCTGCCACATGCTCACGTTTCTCTGGCTCGCGTCGAAGGAAGGCTTCATCGCCGACAGCTATGAGGACGAAGCCTCTGGCGTGATGACGAAGAACGAACGCGGAGTGCCGTGGGTGAGCACCATCACGCTGCGCCCGCGCATCGTGTGGAGCGGCGAAAGGACCCCGTCCGCGGCTGACCTTGAACGCCTGCACCACCACGCGCACGAGCAGTGCTTCATCGCGAATTCAATCAAGACCGACGTGCGCGTGGCGGCGCCCTGACGCCCTGACGCCCGCCGTTCGCGAGGGATTCGATTTCGGCGCGACACACGGATGCGATCAGGCCATGAAGGTGCGCATGAATCCTTCCCGCTTCACCCCGCTCCTTTTCCTCCTCGCCTGCCACGCCGTCGCCGCGCAGCCGCTTCCGCGGAGCACGCCGGAGGCGCAGGGCGTGTCGTCAGCGGCGATTCGGGAATTTGTCGAGACGGCGGACAGGACGATTCACACGCTGCACAGCTTCATGCTCGTGCGGCACGGGCATGTGATCGCGGAGGGCTGGTGGAAGCCGGAGTCCGCCGAAAAGCCGCACGTCCTGTGGTCGCTGAGCAAGAGCTTCACCTCGACCGCCGTCGGGTTTGCCGTCGCGGAGGGAAAGCTGGGCCTGGATGACCGGGTGCTGAAGTTTTTCCCCGCCGAGGCGCCGGCGGATGCTTCGGAAAACCTCAAGGACATGCGCGTGCGCGACCTGCTCTCGATGAGCGGCGGACACGACACGGAGCCGAAGTTCAAAATCGAGGACGGCCCTTCGGTGAAGGAGTTCCTCGCGCATCCCGTCACGCACACGCCCGGCACATGGTTCCGCTACAACACGCCCGGCAGCTACATGCTCTCGGCCATCGTCACGAAGGCGACGGGCCAGCGCGCGCTCGATTTTCTGAAGCCGCGCCTCTTCGAGCCGCTCGGCATCGAGAATCCCGAGTGGGGCGCGACCGCCGAGGGCTACAATCTCGGCGGCTACGGCCTCTTCGTCCGCACCGAGGACATCGCGAAATTCGGCCAGCTCTATCTGCAGAAGGGGAAATGGAACGGGCGGCAACTGCTCCCTGAGAAATGGGTCGAGGCCGCCACTTCCAAGCAGGTCGAGAATGACAAGGCGCCGAGCGGCAAGAACGTCGATTGGCGGCAGGGCTACGGCTACCAATTCTGGCGCTGCCAGCACGGCGCCTTCCGCGGCGACGGACGCGACGGGCAGATTTGCCTCGTGATGCCCGAGCAGGATGCGGTCATCGCCATCACCGCCAAGACCGGCCAGATGCAGGGCGAGCTGTATCTCGTGTGGGAGAAATTGCTGCCGGCTTTTCAAAAGAATGCGCTACCCGAAAACGCGGGCGAGCAGGAGAAGCTGAAGCAGACGCTCTCCTCACTTGCCGTGCGCGCCGTGCGCGAGGGAGACGGGACGAACAAGCCGCCGGCGGCGAGGTAGCCGACAGCAAAATCGACCTTCGGTTCATCGCGGTGGATATTTTCCCGCATGACAAAGACGCAAATCCAAGTGCCGGACGAACTCCGCCGCAAGCTCCGCACTTTCGCAAAACGCCGCGGACGGTCTCTCGCCGAGATTTTCCGCCGGGGAGCTGAATTACTCTTCAAGTTTATCCTGAAGCGCCGCCAAGACGAACGTTGCATGGACGCCGCCGACCTCCAGTCGCGTCGGCTGGAAAGGGCTCACCGCCGAACAACTCCGCGATGCCGCATTCGCCGGCGGCGACCCGCGACTCGCGTGAAGGGGAAGTAGCGGGATTCGTCCGCCGCTGCCACGAAGCTGAATGCCGAACCCGCTACCAAGGCGATGTTCGCGGGAGAAGGTGTGAAAAACGTATTCCCTCTCTTAATCCACACGCATGACAGCACGGAGGGCTGACGGGAATTAGCCGGGGGTCGAGCGAGGAACGAGCGCCCCCGGAACCCGCCCCACCAATCCATGCACTCCGGAGGCGATGCGGGAGAGGTAGGGATTACACGGCAGGTGAGTCGGGGGGTGTTTGTGCTAAAAGCGTTGAGAGCATGTCTGCGACAAGTGCGTCCATTCGTTGAAACTCAGATGTGAAAAGTTCACTCCACGCCTCGAAGTCTTCGGGCGTCAGCGAGAGGGACTTGGTCGCATTGACCGCGAACAGGAGTTTTTCGCAGACGCTGCGCAAACCATCGTTCCACGCTGACACTTGTGGAAAGCCGCAGGCTGTCAGGGCGTTCTGCAGGAGTTCGAGTTCGCTCAGTGCTTGGTGCCAGACGAGCGTCAGTTCCTTGGAATATCGGGGAAGCATTCGCTCGATGTCAGCTTGCTGAATGTCATGCTTGCGGCCCATTTCCAGCATCTCAAAATATCGCGGGACGGTGAGGCAGAACGCCATGACGGAACCCTGAAATGCGAAAAGCCGTCCAACCATTGGATTGTCGGTCAGCGGGATTCCAGACGACGCGAATTGCCCTGCATCCACGGGCAACGCTACAAGGTGATGTTGCTGAGGTTCGAAATTCTCTTCCGTTGCACAAAGAACCATCGTTTTTAGTCGAACACATGCGGGAATGAGAGCCTTGCCGTTCAGGACATGGACGACTGCGAACTTTGGCCATTCGATTACGAGCGGCTGCCACTCCATGTTTCGCCACTGCTTGAATCGGCACGCTCTCCAGATAGCGAGAACAACGCTGGCTCCATTCTCGTTCAGAGACGCTACTGACCTGTGGTTGCAGACGATTCGTAGATGCGGCTCTCCATCCAAAACCCAATGCGAGTTGCCCAGCGAAACCGCACCTGAGCCGAGAACGCCTTCGATTTCGGTCACTAGGCTTTGAAGAAAAGCCGTCCGCAAGCGATCCGTCTCTCGCTCCTTTTCGCTTCCGAAGTTTGGAATCCGCACGTTTCGCTCGTGATGCATCGCAAAAGCTGTGGGCCACAGATGCCGAAAGTTACTCAGCTCGTGTTTATCCAGTTCATCCAACATCTCTGCCGGATACAGGTGCCCGAATCGTTTCCTAAATTCCAACTGAGCCTTCGGCAAAGCTTCCCACGCTGAGGCGAGATTGACGACGGCAAGGCGCGTCGTCTTTTCGTCATCCTCGGTCGCGCGATAGGTTTTGTGTTCTGCTGCGAAGAGGACCGTGATGGGCAAGATGTGGGACAAGACCTGACCGATGCCAAACTCGAAATCCCTGAATGCCTTTCGCCAATCGCCGAAACGGCGAAACAAGTCAGCCTGCCGTTGATTGCCAGCAGCGGAGGTCTTGTCGCGGCTCTCGGACACGAACCCCCACTCATCCACGGCGCAGCGCGGAAACATGGGAAGTTTGCCGAGCACTTTCAGCGAATCGAGTTCGGCTCCCGGTAGTTCTTTGAACGCGCTCGATGGCGGTGGGTTTGCCGAAAGGAGCTTTGCCCAGCCTCGATGCAGTTTCCTGAAACACTCGCAAACTGTCTGCCGATACTTCAGCGCCGCGTCGGAATACTGCTTCCACGAATCAACGCGGTGATGACGATGAGCGACCAAAGCCAGAAACACTGCGTTCAAATGGGTGGCGCGTTCACTCTGCATGGACTTCGCCGAAATACCCTTGAGCGTCGGGTCGTGCTCAAGTCCAAGCGGAATCAGACCCAACCCTTGAGAGCCGTAGGTTTCGCGATTCGGAAACAACATTCCGAGCAAGCGCACTCGCTTCATCGTTTGCCAGTGCCAATCCGTGGCTTTGGGGTCGTGCTTGCAAGCGATGTCGGCCAGCGGCGTGGAAAAATAAACAGTCACGCTTTGCCCATCGTCCGCCAGATATTCTGACACGGAGTCGCGGAGGAAACGCTCCGTGAGACCGGCAGCCATGCGTCTGTGCCACGCTGCGAATGCTGCATCCGCAAGGTTTGCGCGCCCGGAAACGAACGAGGCCACATGCTCAATATCCAGTTCATCCGGGAACTCATCGGGAAGCATGGATTCTAGGGCCGCACGCATCGGCTCTGAACCTCTACAATGCCCAAGCCAGTAGGCGATGTCGCCTGCCCCTCGCCAATCCGTCGTTGTCTTGCACGCCGCTGGTGCGCCTGCCTTCGCCGACCAATCCTTGAACAGTGCGAAAACCTCGGTCTTCGGCGTGAGGGGAACGGGCTCGATAGGCTGCTTGCAAATACTCTCAAGCGTCCCACGCAATTCGCTTGCGACATCCTGACTTGAGCCAACGCACGAGTCACAAACCATCCACCAAGCCTCATCAAATTTCGTGATGACCGAGACGATCGTCGCTCGGTTCCGCTTTTCGTAGCGGTTGATACCTTCCCAAAGCAGGGACGCGGAAATTCCAGCAGCGTGGGTCCACGACCGGAGTGGCGTGACGTTGAGCGCCGCAAGCAAAGCATCGCTGTGCTCGGAGCGGCGGGAAAACGCAGCGAGGAGGAACGGCTCAATGTCGGAGTCGAGGATGTGTGGCAGGATTCGCCGCGCGTATTCCAGCCACGCTGCGGGCACTTCGCTGAAAAGGGAATCCACGACGGCCTTTGAGCGCAATGCGTGAAGCGGAGCGACAGCCGTCCCGTCGCCGTCGGTATCGAGTCGCACCAGGTATTCTGCTTCCAAAACGCGGAGCGGAAGCGAGACGGGGCTTAGCTCTGCCGCAGCACACAACCCGGCTAGCGAAACGCGCGCGCCAGTCTCATTCGCGACCGCCGCCAGCGCGAGCAGTTCGATGTGTTTGGGCGTCAGTCCGTGCGTTCCCGTCGCTGCGTCGCCCTGAAGGCGCACGACTTGAGTTTTGATGCGCGAATGTAACAACTCTCCCTGCGTGACCAAGTGCGTGAACTCAAGCAGTGGCCCGCCTTCGGTTGCGTTGAATCGAGCCCAAGCATCCTCGAAATCCAAAATACCTCGCGAATGCGACTGGCGTAACTCGGCAAAAATCGGTGCGGCCTCTTCGCGTGTGAGACGGTCGAGCGCGACTTCGCTGAAATGGAAATCGCCGATGGATAGATTTGCCCGCCGGAAGTCTTCCTCGCGCACGGCAGCCAAGACCTTCAGCCCTGCGGCAGAGAGTTCGGAAATGAGTTCGGACCAGCCGACATCCGACGGTGAAACGTCCACATACACGACGGCGCTCAACTTGAGCTTCCGAACGTGGTCGCCGAGAGCGTTCGCAATTTTCGAGGCGTGCGTGCGGCTCTCGACCCGGCGGACATGAAACCGCAGCCCATCGGCTCCAAAGTCGTGCATGTATCGCCAGCCAAGAGTTGATTTCCCCTGCCCAGATGCGCCGCGAACGATGACTATGGGCGCAGTCGCCAGTTTCCGATGAATCTCCGCGAGCCTTTCGCTTCGCGCACAGTCAGCGCTCGAAAGAATGTGCTCCCACTTGGCTTGGACGCCGTTGCGATAGTCCGCCGTCCACCGGGCCTTGTCTGCTTCGTTCAACGGCCCGGCGCTCAGAGGCAGCACATTCGTTCCCCACTCCGCGCTCGAATCGCGCAATGCCGCGAGATACGCGCCAATGCGCTCCAACTGAGCGAGCAATTCGTGCCGGGTGAGCGGACGCCTCTGCTCGGATGCCTCGAATACCCAATACATGAGCAGTTCCGCCGCACTCTCCACGTCACCGCCAACATTGGTGCCGCGAATCGCATCGAGCACCGCAACGCGAAGTTCCGCAGCAACCGGGCGAATGATGTTCCCATTCAGGCTGTCGAGCATTGCCTTCGCCTCCTGCTCGTTGAAGGGAGCACTTTTCCCGCAGAGTTTCTTCAACACCTTTCCGCGCTCGGCAGCGTTCCCTTCTATTGCTCCTTTCAACTCAGGGCCGACGCCGCCGAATGTTGCCAACTTCGTCTTGCTCATAGGCCAGTCCTTTCGCCGCGTGTGAAATCGCTCCCAAAACACCGGCTTGAGTTTCGACAGCGAGAGGTCGGCATTGTGGTCTTTGACCTGAACCGCTTCGATGAGGCGGAATTGCTCATCATAAACCGCGAGGTCTTCCGAACCCTCTGGGCGATACGTGCGTCGCGCGGCATCGGCATCGGTGAGAATGCGCGACAGCACGTAGAGCGCTTGATGGCGAAAGCCCCGGAAAGTTGCTGATGCGTCGTCCGACATGGAGGCAACGCTACCGCCCTTTCAATAGTGCGAAACGTAGAAACGAATGGAAGGAGAGCACTGCCACTCCGGCACCGCCTTCGGGGTGCATGGATTGGTGGGGCGGGTTCCGGGGGTGGTCGCTCGTGCCTCGCTCGACCCCCCGGCTAATTTCCGTCAGCCCTCCGGGCCGGGCGAGTTCCGGGATGCACATCAGGATTGCGAGTCGCAGGTTGCACGGCACTGTTGAAATTCATGAAGTCGAACCGTCAGGCCAAATCCATTCTTCCATCCGCCTACGCCCCTCACGCCGACCTGAAGATTGGCGTGCGGGCGGAGCAGGTGAGGCGGCGGTGGCGGTGAACCGTGAGTTGATGCTGCTCTACTGGCACATTGCCGGAGGTTTTTGTGGAGCCGGGCGGGGAGGTTGTTTATCCGCCGATGTAGTCGGATAACCGTGGCACTCGGGCTCGTCGTCTCTGTAGGGTGGCCTGTTCTCGAAGGTTTGAGGTGGTTATTCCCGCCTAAATGCTCCGACATCGGAGCCCTGAGGGTGGTGCGCGGGTGCCTCGGGGGTGGTGATTCCCGATGTTTTGCTCCGACATCGGGGGTGTGAGGGTGGTGATGTCCGCCATTTTGCTCCGACGTGGGTGCCTTGGGGGTGGTTGAGGGGGACCCCTCGGGGTGGTGATTCCCGCCAAATTGCTCCGACATCGGAGCCTCGGAGGTGGCGATACCCGCCATTTTGCTCCGAAGTCGGGGCTTGTGGGGTGCGGCGTCGAAGGGCTAGGGTTTGCGCCATGAGCGATCCTGCCCCGGTTCCCCAGCCTGATGCTTCGAGTGCCCCCATGCCGTCTCCGGCGGCGCAGCCTGCGTCCGCGATTCCGGAGCCGTCGGTGCCCGGCGCGGCGCCTGTGGAGGTGGCGATTCCAGCGGTGAAGCCGGTGGACCGGGCAAAATTCTTCGCAGCGCTGGGCAATCCCCTGCGGTGGGAGATGGTGAAGATGCTCGCTGGCGGGAAGGCACTGGCGGCGAGCCAGGTGGCGTCGGCGCTGGGCCGGGACTTTGACGGGGTGAGCAAGCATCTGCGCATCCTTCGCAGGGCGCGGGTGCTGGCTTCGCGCAGCGGCAAGGACCGCCGGTTGGAGCTGTATTTCATCCCGGAGGCGAACCGGCCTGCGGACGGCGCGCTGGACTACGGTTTCTGCGTGGTGCAGGTGGGGTGAGCGGGGGAGCGCCCGGCCTTTTTTAACTACGAAGGGCGCGAAGGGCGCGAAGAAGGGGGCAGGTCCTCAAGATTGCCCATTCCTGCCGCAGAATGCCTTCGTGTCCCTGGTGCCCTGCGTGGTGAAAGCCGGACCGAGCGACGACGGGATGAGGTGCGAGGTGACAATGGGGGCGTGCATCGCGTAGAGGGTCATTTTTCAAAGCCATGAAATCCCTGCCCGCACTGCTCGTCGTCTTTGCCTCCGCCGCTGTCATCGCTGCGCCGCCGGGCGATTCCAGCGCGGTGGAGAAGATGCCGGGCTTGGTAGCGTTCTGGACATTCGGCGAGGAGGCGGGGAAGGCACGCGTCTCGGCGGGGACGAAAGAGAAGCATGCGCTGGTGGAGGTGGGCGGGGCGATCGCGCGCAGCGAGGGCGGGCCGTATTCGGGGTTCGCGGCGGACCTGGATGGGAAGCACTATTTCCACATCCCGTATGCGGAGACGGGCGACCTGAACATCAGCGGCAAGGACGCGCAGGTCTCGATGTTTGCCGTGGTGCGCATCGTGAATCTGAAGCAGTCGCGCACCATCGCGGGCATGTGGAGCGAGGGCAAAGGCGCGAACGACGACACGGGCACGCGGCAGTATGCGATGCTGATGAACATGCCGACCTACGGCGGGCCGAACAAACTCGTGCCGCACATTTCCAGCGAGGGCGGCGTGACACGGCGCGCGGACGGCAGCGCGTTCCCGTGGTGCGCGGATTATGCGGTGACGGCCGGCGAGGTGCCGACGGAGCGGTGGTGCACGCTGGGATTCACGTATGACTCGAAGTATCTCCGCGCCTACATCGATGGCCGGCTCGATGAGCTGAAGCTGGATGCGGTGAAGCACAAGCGCACCGACCCTTACTTCACGAAGGAAGGGCCGAACGGCGGCGACCGCGGGATGAATCCGTATTTTCACGGGCGCGGCATTTTCAAATACGACCCGGCTAAGCACGCACAGTCGAAGCCGGGCGGCGGCGCGGATTTCACCGTCGGCGCGCGCTACGCGGTGGGCTCGATGCTCGGTGAGGCGACGATTGGAAAATTCGGCGGGCTGGCGGTTTTCAACCGCGCGCTGACGGATGCGGAGATGAAGGCGCTGCACGATTCCGCGCGTGTCGAGGCGATCGAAACGGGCGGGAAGTGACGCGCTGCGGAGGTGCGCTCGCGGACTAGGTCCAAGGGCTTGCGCCTTGGGACTCCGCACGGACGGTGGCGCAGCTCTGGAGAGCCACGCTGCGAAACCGACCTAGAACTGGATCACGTTCTTGATTCCCTCCGCCTTGCCCGTGAGCAGTTCACGGTGCGCCTCGATTGTGTGGCGCCCGGTGATGAGCGACGAGACGGCTTTCGGCCAGCGCTTCTTGAACTCTCCGAGGTCATGGATCGCGTCGAGGAATGCCTGCGGGCTCGCGTTCACGGTGCCGATGAGCGCGTGGTTCTTCAGCGTGATGTTGCGGATGATCGTGTCGGCGAAGACCGGGATCTTCGGCTTCTCCGCGGGGATGCCGGTGAAAATGAAGACGCCATTGATGCCGAGCACGCGCGCGAGTTCGAACGACACGTCGCCCTCGCCCACGGCCTCATAGACGAGGTCGATGTTGCCGATGCGCTTTGCGAGGTCGTCCACCGAGACTTCCTTGGACGAGATATATTCCGCGCCGATCTGCTCGGCGATGTCCGCCTTGAAGTTCGGCTTCGGCGAGCGCGAATAGACGAACACGCGGAAGCCCTCGATGAGCAGCTTCATCGCGCCGAGCAGGCCGATGGGGCCCGCGCCGAGCACGACGGCGTTGCGTCCGTAGCCGCGGCCTTTGCCATCGCGATTGTCGTGCTCCCAGCCGGGCACGCGCTTCTGGACGACCCACGCCTGCGCGAGGCCTTTCTCCGCGATGGTGAGCGGCTCGGCCATCACGGCGAGGTCGCGCAAATCCTTCGGCACGGGCGTGAGGAACGTCTCGTCCTCCACCCATTGCTCGGTCATGTAGCCGTGGAGCTGGTTGATGCCGCGCTCCTTGAACGTCCACGTGAAGCAGAAGTCCTGGCGTCCCTCGCGGCACGGCTTGCAGTTCGGGTCCTCGCACGGGCGGCGCACGCTCGGCACGACGAGGTCGCCGACCTTGAGGTTTTTCACGCCGGAGCCGACCTCGACGACTTCGCCGAGGCATTCGTGGCCGAGCACGAGATAGTCGCAGCCGGTCGGCCCGTGGCCGTAGGCGAAGGTGCAGATCTCGCGGTCCGTGCCGCAGATGCCGACCTCGATGGTGCGGACCCTGGCTTCGGTCGGAGAGGTGATCTTCGGTTCCGGATGCGAGACGACGCACAGTTCCTTCTTCGACGGAACGACGCCGACGCCTTTCATGGTGATGGTGCTCATGTTGGTTGGGAAAATGACGCCCGGCTCGGCTTCGGGCCGGCTCAAGCGGGCGCGCAACATACTGCTGCCGCGCCACGTGAGAACCAATTTTTTGCCCCGCTGCCGCGCCGGCGGGCTTTGCGGTTGACTCGCTTTTCCCCGCGCACTTCCCTCGCGGGCCGCTCCGCGAAGGGGCGCCAAACCAACTCTCTCTCCTGTGAAAATCGAACCCTTTGGAAAAGCCACGACCGGCGAGCCGGTGGACGCATTCATCCTCACGAACAAGCGCGGCCTGCGCGCGAAGCTCACGAACTGGGGCGCGTGCCTCGTCGAGATGCACACGCCGGACCGCAACGGCGCGCTCGCGGACATCACGCTCGGCTTTGACACGCTCGACCGCTATCTCGTGAAGCACCCGCATTTCGGCGTGACGACGGGGCGCTTTGCGAACCGCATCGCGCTGGGAAAATTCACGCTCGACGGCACGACCCACTCGCTCGCGATCAACAACGGCCCGAATCATCTGCACGGCGGGCCGACCGGATTCCACGCGCGTGTGTGGAAGGCCGAGCCGCTGGAGAAGGAGAACGCTGTCCGCTTTTCCTACGTGAGCGCCGACGGCGAGGAGGGCTTCCCTGGCAAGCTGAGCGTCACCGTCACCTACACGCTCACCGACGATGACGAGCTGCGGCTCGATTATGAGGCCACGACGGACAAGCCGACGGTGCTCAACCTCACGAACCACGCCTACTGGAATCTCGCGGGCGCATGCGAGGGCGACGTGCTCGGCACGGAAGTGACGCTGCGCGCGAGCCGCTACATCGTCGTGGATGCGACGGCGATTCCGACTGGCGAAATCGCGCCGGTGGCGGGGACGCCGATGGATTTCACCAAGCCGAAGACACTCGGCCGCGACTTCGCGCAAATCGGCGGCACACCCGGTGGCTACGACCACTGCTATGTGATCGACCACGCGGCAGCGGGTGCGCTCACGCTGGCGGCGGAGGCTTACGAGCCGAAGACGGGGCGCGTGCTGAAGGTCTCAACGACGGAGCCGGGCATCCAGCTCTACACGGGCAATTTCCTCGACGGCTCCGTGGTCGGCAAAGGCGGCAAGGCCTGCAAAAAGAACTACGGCTTCTGCCTAGAGACGCAGCATTACCCCGACTCACCGAACCGGCCCAATTTCCCGACCACCGTGCTGCGTCCGGGGCAGACGTTCCGCAGCACCACGGTGCATCATTTCTCCGCGCGCTGACCGCCGCTACACGAGCACCCGCTCGGGCGCGACGACTGCGCGCCGCTGCGTGAGGTGGCGGATGAGCCGGTCCCAGTGCTCCTGACCGGCGATGATTTCGATCTCCACGCGGAGGTAATAGACGGGCACCTCGGGCTTGCCGTCCGGGCTGAAGCGGACGGGGAAGCGCACCGCGTCCTTCTCCGTCGTCACGATGAAATCGGTGTCGCGCCGCGCGCACCGAGCCACGAAATCCTGCAGCTCGTGCGCGCGGAAGCGGTGGTGGTCTGCGAAGCGCGTGCCCAGCTCGATGTGCGCGCCGAGTTCGCGCAGCATGTCCTCGAAGCTCTCGGGCCTCGCGATGCCGCTGAGCACGCCGATGTATTTCCCCTGCAAATGCGACAGCGGCCGGCAGTCCTCCGGGTCGTAGAGGTTGCGCAGATACTTCGGGCGGTGAACGCACTCGACGATGTCGGCTGTCTGGTTGTAGCGGCGGATGCGCTCGATGAGCGGGCCGCTCGTGCCGGGGACGGATTTCGTGATGAGGATGAGGTTCGCGCGGCGGAGATTGCCCGGCGGCTCGCGCAGCGTCCCGCGTGGCAGCATGAATTCATTTCCAAACGGCGCCTGCCGGTCGATGAGGCAGATGTCCAGCCGGTGCTCGATGCCGAGATACTGCATGCCATCGTCGAGGATGAGGATGTCCGAGGCGAAATCGCGGATGGCGATGGCTCCGGCGCGGGCGCGGCTTTTGTGAACGAGCACGGGCACGTCGCCGAGGCTGCGTGCGAGCATGTAGGGCTCGTCGCCCGACCACGCGGAATCGAGCAGCAGGCGCTTTCCGTCATGCACGACGCGCGGCTTGAACTTGCCGAAAAATTTCCGGCGCAGCCGGCGGAGCAGCGGCAGCTTCCGGCTCTTGTAGCCGCGGCTGAGGATCGCGACGTTGCGCCCGCCGTCCTTCAGCTCGCGAGCGAGGCGCTCGACGACGGGAGTCTTGCCCGTGCCGCCGACGGTGAGGTTGCCCACGCTCACGACCATCACGCCGAGCTGCCGGGCCTTGCGGATGCGCTTGCGGCTGAGCCAGAGGCGGAGCTGCACGATGCCGCGGAAAGGCCACGAAATCAGCCAGAGCAGCCATCGCAGCAGCAGCGCGCGCTTTCCGAAGCGCCGCTCGAGGATCACATCCACGGCGAACTGCTCGAAGCTGTCTATCTTGTCACGCAGCGACATCGTCCGGGTTCACGTTGCGCGTGCCTTGGTTATCGGCCGTCGTCACCACGATGCGCGCGCCGGGCGGTGCGGTGTCGAGCATCGCCGTGGCGATGGCATCCTCGTCGCCGAGTGTGACGCAGCAAATCGTCGAGCCGCTCCCGCTGAGGAATCCGCCGAGCGCGCCGGCGCGTTCGCCCGCAGTGATGGCCCTCGTGAGGAACGGCAGCAGCGCCTCCTCGCGGTAGGGCTGGTGCAGACCGTCGCCGAAGCAGCCGCGCAGCAGTTCGTAGCGGCGCTGGAAGATCGCGGCGGTGATGCGGCATGCGTTCGTCGTGCTGAGAATTCCCGCGCGCCGCTTGATCGTGTCCGGCAAAACCTTGCGCGCCTCGGGCGTGGACACCTCGAAGTCCGGGATGAGCAGGATGAATTTCAGCGCTTCATCCACCTCGCATCGCAGCGTCTCCGCGCCGGCGCGCGCGACAGTGAAGCCGCCGAATGCCGCCGGCGCCGCGTTGTCCGGGTGCCCCTCCAGCTCCGCGCACAGCTCATAGAGCTTCTCCGCGCCGAGTTTCGCGTCGCTCAGCGCATTCAGCCCGTGCAGCACGCCGAGGCGGACGGTCACGCTGCTGCCGAGCCCGCGCGACTGCGGCACCTCGCCCTCGATGCTCCATGCGAAGCCGACCGGAGGGATTCCCGCCGTCTTGAAAAAGAGGTCCGCGGCGTCCGCGACGATCTTCGGATGCTCAATGCCCTCCGCGGGCTGCAGCGTCACGCGGTTCGCGATGCCCAGCGCGATGCCGAGGCAGTCAAAGCCGGGGCCAAGATTGGCCGTCGTCGCGGGCACCAGAGTCGTAACGCTGTTCATCGCCAGCATGAAACCGCCGATGGGGCGCGGCGGTCAAATGTCGAATGCCGCGCTCGACAGCCCTCGCGGGCGGCGGAGAATCCGCGCCGTGCCGAAGCCGAATGAATTTGTAAGCCACCTGCTCGACCTGCTGAGCCCGCTCGGCGATGTCCGCGCGCGGGCAATGTTCGGCGGCTGGGGCATTTACCACGCGGAGAAGATGTTCGCGCTCGTCGCCCTCGAGACCTTTTACGTGAAGGCGGACGACGCCAGCCGTGCAGAGTTCGAGCGCCTTGGCCTGCGTCCCTTCACCTACGAGTCTTCCGGCGGGAAACGAACCGTCATGGCCTACTTCACAGTGCCGGCGGATGCGCTCGAATCATCGCCGCTCCTCTGCGAGTGGGCGGAGAAGGGCATTGCTGCCTCGGCCCGCGCCGCCGAGGGGGCGCGTAAGCTGAAGCCTGCCCGCAAGAACTCACGGACCTCCCGCATTTGACCGCGCCCCGCGCGATGGCTACTCCTGCGCCGATGCACGCACCCTCGCTCCGCAACACCGTCGCCGAGATTGTCGAGAAGACGCCTGTCTTCGACATCCACACGCACCTCTACGACCCCGCGTTTGGCGACCTGCTGCTGTGGGGCGTGGATGAGCTGCTCATCTACCACTACCTCGTGAGCGAGGCGTTCCGCTGGATGGATGTGACGTATGAAAAATTCTGGGCCGCGCCGAAGCAGCAGCAGACCGACTGGATTTGGGATCAGCTTTTCATCAAGCACTCGCCCGTGAGCGAGGCGTGCCGCGGCGTGCTCACCGTGCTCGCGAAGCTCGGGCTCGATGTGAACAAGCGCGACCTGCCCGCGCTGCGGAAATGGTTCGCCGGATGGAAGCCCGAGGACTACGTGACGCGCTGCTGCGAGCTTGCGAACGTGCGCAAGATCGCGATGACGAACTCGCCGTTCGACGACACGGAGACGCCCGTGTGGGAGCGCGGCTTCACGCGCGACCCGCGCTTCGTCGCCGCGCTGCGCGTCGACCCGCTGCTCGTGGACTGGCCGAACGCCGCGAAGCGTCTCGCGGGCTGGGGCTACAAGGTGAGCGCGGATTTCTCCGGCGACACCTTCGGCGAAGTGCGCCGTTTCCTCGCCGACTGGACGCGGAAAATGGACGCCCAGTATTGCATGGTGTCGCTGCCGCCGGAGTTCGCCTTCCCAGCCAACAACGACACGGCGAAGATCATCGAGCACGCGATCATGCCGCATGGGCGCGAACACAACCAGGCGTTCGCGCTGATGATCGGCGTGCGGCGCAACGTGAA
Source organism: Chthoniobacteraceae bacterium (assembly GCA_044221185.1). Taxonomy (GTDB): domain Bacteria; phylum Verrucomicrobiota; class Verrucomicrobiia; order Chthoniobacterales; family Chthoniobacteraceae; genus SXWH01. The sequence continues at coordinate 846,860 of JBGAPP010000001.1, forward strand.
CCCGCAGCTCCGCCTCGCCGGCGACAGCGTGGGCACTGCAGATGTCACTGCCGTCGAGCGGCTGTGCGCGGCGTTTCCGCAGAACAAATTCCTCTGCACCATGCTCGCGCGCGAAAACCAGCACGCTCTCTGCATCGCCGCGCGAAAATTCCCGAACCTGCACGTCTTCGGCTGCTGGTGGTTCATGAACGTGCCGAGCATCATCGAGGAAATCACGCGGATGCGCCTCGAACTGATCGGCCTGAGCTGCACGCCTCAGCACAGCGACTGCCGCGTGCTCGATCAGCTCACCTACAAGTGGGCGCACAGCCGCCCGATTATCGCGAAGGTGCTCGCGGAAAAATACGACGATATTGCCGCGACCGGCTGGCAGCCGACGCGCGCGGAAATCCAGCGCGACGTCCACGGCCTGCTCGGCGGCGCACTGGAGGAGTTCCTGAAGAAGTAGCGCGGCTAGCGCAGCTCCGGCATTTCTCCCTGCGTGGCGACTCGGAAGATGCGCAGTGGATGCCCCATCGGCTCGCCATTGCGGGTGAGCGGGCTGTCGTAGAGCGGCCAGAAGGAGCGGATGTTGTCCTCGATGACGCGCCGCGCCTGGTCGTGGTAACTCCCGCGGATGTCCTGCGGCACTGCGGTATCGATCACGATGTAGCGGATGCGGCCGGAGTGCAGATGGGCCAGCAGTTGTTCGTCCTCGATGAAGCGCTGCGCCGGCCGGCCATGCGTGGTGTCGTCGGGGGGCAGCGCAAGCGTCCTGCTGCCGCGCTCGACGAGCACGTTGCCCTCGCGGTCCAGCACGGCGAGTTCGGAGAGCAGCATGCCTTCGCCGATCGCATCGGAGACGACGAGCACGCGTGTGCCGGGCGCTGATTCCTCGACCAGCGTGCGGGCGACGGCGCGGAAACCCTGCCAATCTTTCTGCCTGCGCGTGATGAAGTCAGCGGTGAAGGCCAGCATCACCAGCAGCGCGAGCCATAGTCTCTGACGCCTCGGGCGTTCCGCGGCGATGGCGGCGCGGTCACCGATGGATGCGGCGAGAGCGAATGCGCCGCGCACAGCGAGCACGGCCAAAGCCGGAAGCGCGACGACGAGGACGCGGGTGTCGGTGTCGTGGGACTTCAGCCAGCGTGCGACGAGCACGCCAGCGACCAGTGCCGCAGCGGCGGGCCAGACCGTGCTGGGCCGGGCATCCGGGCTGGTGCGGATGGCAATGCCCGCGAGCGCAAACGCAGCGACGGCGATGCCCGGCACTGCCGCGCAGTCTTTCAGGAAAAGCGACGCGGTGCTCGCATCGCCGGGCAGGAGCGAGAATGCGATGCCGCCCGCGAGGGCAACCACACCCGCGATGACGAGCAGTGATGCGATGTTGACGATCCGGTGCGCGCGTGCGGCTTGCGGGCCGGGTTCCCCGCGCGCACCAAGCGTCTGTGCCCACAGCAGCAGCGAGGCTGCAAGTGCGTAGAGCTGTTCGGGCAGGATGGCGGAGAACGATTCGCGCGTGGCCGGCGCGCAGAGCCAGAGCAGCGCCGCTGCGCCGGCAGCGACTTCGCCGAGCGCGCCGCGCACCGTGCAGAAGATGATCATCGCTGTCACTCCCGCGAGCGCGGCCATGAAGAGCAGCGCAGCGGTGCGCGTTCCGCCGAATGCCGCCATCCAGCCTCCGAGTGCGAGCGGGAAGACCGGTGCGCGCGCGCTTGCGGCGAGTTCCTCGCGCGACCCGTCCTCGGCCACGGCGCCCGCGCGCTTTTCTGAGCCGGTGATTTTCTCCCGGATGCGCACGCCTGCGAGGAAGTGCACCGCCTCGTCGCGGTGGCTGCCGAGCTCGCTCTGGAATGCGCCGCATTCCCACTGGAGGAGCACAGCGGCATCGAATGCGATGAACAGCACGAGCAGCGCGCGGAGCCAGCCGCGCGGCTTCGGGGCGGGGGAGTGGTCGGGAGTCATTCGGCGTTCGTGCAAAAAAAGCGGACGGCTGCCGGAATCGCTCCCGGCAGCCGTCACGGTTTCAACTTTTCCTGCGCCCCGCAACGCGGGACCGCGGGCTAGATGCTGTCGGCGCTGTATTCCCAGCCCTTGCGGTAGGCCTTGCGTTTGATGAATGCGTTCGCCGCCTCGTTGTTGCCGACCTTGAGCGACTTCGAGTCCCACTCGAGGCGCTTGCCGGGGAGGCGCATGGCGAGGCCGCCGATGAGCGTGACTTCCGTGAGCGGGCACGAGTAGTCGAACTGGCTCATCCACGGGTCTTCCTTGCCGGCCTTGATGCACTCCGTCCACTCCTGCTGCGGATTGCCGGGAGTGCGGCTGCGCGGCTCGGTCTTGCCGGGCGGTTTTGCGAGGAATTCGTCGCGGCGCTTCTCGGGCCAGAGCTGCGGGTCCTTCGCCTGGTCGCTCTTGTTCAAAATGACGCCCTCGGTGCCGACGATGAACCAGCCGCCAGGTGTCACATGGCCGTTCTTCGCGGGATCCTTGTAGGCGAAGGCCTCCTCCATCTTCACGCTGCTCGGGAACTCGGGGAGATACGGTTTGCCGTCGGGCTTCTTGCCTTCATACCACGTGAGCGAGACTTCGCCGTATTTGGCGCTCGTGAATTCCATCTTCACGATCGAGCCGGTCGGCCACGCGATTTCGGTGAGGTCGTCCACCTGCGTCGCGGTGACGTGATGCGGCGTGACGAGCCCGAGCGCGACGCACGGGGCATCCATGAGATGGCAGCCCATGTCGCCAAATGCGCCGGCGCCGTATTCGAGGAAACCGCGCCATTTGAAGGGATGGATTGTGGGTGAATAGGGCACGTCGGGCGTGGCGGCGAGCCAGTGCTCCCAGTCGAGCGACTCGGGCGCGTTCTCCGGCGTGATGATGGCGCTCTTGCCCTGCGGCCAGATCGGGCGGTTCGTCCAAACGTGGACTTCCTTCACCTTGCCGATGGCGCCGGCGGCGATCCACTCGGTCACGGTGCGGTTGTCCTCGTAGGTGTGGCCCTGGTTGCCCATCTGCGTGATCACGCCCTTCTTGCGCGCGCCGAGGTGGAGCTGGCGGTTTTCCCAGAGCGTGTTTGTGAGCGGCTTCTGGATGAAGACGTGCTTGCCGTGGTGCAGCGCGTGCATCGCGGCCGGATAATGCGCGTGGTCAGGCGTGCTGATCGTCACGGCGTCGATCGTGCCCTTCATCTCGTCGAGCATCTTGCGGAAGTCGGTGTAGGTCTTCGCGCCCGGATACTTCGTGGCGGCCTTTGCGAGGCGCGTCCTGTCCACGTCGCAAAGGGCGACGATTTCATTGTTCGGCGCGACGCCGGAGATGTCCGATGCGCCCTTGCCCTCGGCGCCAATGCCGGCGATGGCGACCTTTTTAAGCGCGCCCTGCGAGAGGAGCAGGTTTGGAAACATGCCGGCCGCTGTGATGGTGCCGATGCCCTTGAGGAATGAACGACGGGAGGTTCGTGGATGGATCATGTGTGGATGTGTGTGGAGGTGAATAGGCAGAGCAGCACCACCCGGCGCTGGATGGAAGCTTAGAACAGCGCCCTGTAATGCTGCGTGTGTGGCAAGCTAGATGTGGATCGCGTGCCCGGCGGCGACTTCGGCGGCTTCCTTCACGCCCTCGCCGAGCGTCGGGTGCGCGTGGATCGTCGCCTCGATTTCCTCGATGGTCGCCTCAAGCGTGATCGCGAGGCCGAGCTCGGCGATCATCTCCGTCGCCTCGGAGCCGATGATGTGCGCGCCGAGGATCTCGCCGTGTGGCTCGCCGATGATCAGCTTCACAAAGCCCTCGCTCTCGCCGATGGCGCGCGCCTTGCCGAGCGCCATGTAGGGGAACTTTCCGACCTTGAATTTCTTGCCCGCCTCCTTCGCCGCGCGCTCGGTGAGACCGACGCTCGCGACCTGCGGATGGCAGTAGGTGCAGCCGGGGAAGGTCGTGACTTTCTTTGGTTTGAACTTCGGATTGAACATCCCCTCAACCGCCTGCAGCGCCTCGAAGCTGGCGACGTGCGCGAGCCACGGCGGCCCGATGATGTCGCCCGCGGCGTAGATGCCCGGCACGCTCGTCTGGTAACGGTCGTTCGTCTTCAGGTAGCCCTTCACGAGCTCAAATTTCAGCGTGCCCGCGGGCAGCAGCGGCTGGATGCCGATGGCGACGAGCACCATGTCGGCTTCGATCGTCTTCTCCGCGCCTGCGGCGTCGGCGACAGTGATTTTCACGCCGTTCGCGCCGACTTCGGTCTTCGCTGTCTTGTGATTCGTCAGCACCGAGATGCTCTGCTTCGCAAAGGACTTCTCCAGCGCCTGCGACACCTCGGTGTCCTCGACCGGCAGCAGGTTCGGCAGCATTTCGACGATCGTCACCTTCGTGCCGAACGCATTGAAGAAATACGCGAACTCCACGCCAATCGCGCCCGCGCCGATGATCACGATGCTCTTCGGCTGCTCGGGAAGCGCGAGCGCTTCCTTGCTGCCGATCACGCGCTTGCCGTCGAAGTCGAGCCCCGGCAGCGGACGCGACACGCAGCCCGTCGCGATGAGGATGTTCTTCGCCGTGTGCACCTCTTCCTTGCCGTCCGCACCCTTCACCTTCACCTCGCCCGCCTTGTCGAGCGACGCCTCACCCTTGATCGAATCAATCTTGTTCTTCTTGAAGAGAAAATCGACACCCGCCGCGCCCTTGTCGCTCACCACGCGCGAGCGCTTGATGATCGCGCTCCAGTCGTAGCTGAGCCCGTCGACCTTGAAGCCAAACTCCGCCGCACGGTGCTTCATCGTGTGGAAAAGCTCCGCGTTCTTCAGCAGCGCCTTCGTCGGGATGCAGCCCCAGTTGTTGCAGGTGCCGCCGCCGCGCTCCTTCTCCACGCACGCGACTTTCTTCCCAAGCTGCGCCGCCTTGATCGCGGCGACGTAGCCCGCAGGTCCTGCTCCGATGACGATGAGGTCGTAGTTGGCCATAAATTGAGCGGCGAACATGCGGGCGCGGGCGCGCGGGCGTCAAACGGCTTTTTGTCCGCGGGCTCCGGTCCGCGCAGCGCGTGGCTTTCAAAACGGACATTTTCACCGGGCGACGCTGCGGCTAATGAAACGTGCGGAGCCCGTTCAATCCTCCGCGCATCAGCAATCCCATGAAACTCCTCCCGAATCTCCTCGCCGCCCTCGCCTCGCTCACGATCCTCCCCGCCACGATCTCCGCCGCGCCGACGGTTTTCACGAACGGCAAGATCGTCACCGTGGATGACGCGTTCACGATCACCGATGCAATGGCAGTGGACGGCGAGCGCATCATTGCGCTCGGGGAAAAGGCGAAGGCCTTTGCCGCAGATCACGCCGAGGCGAAGCGCGTGGATCTCGGCGGGCGCATGGTGCTGCCGGGGCTCATGGACTCGCATGCGCACCCGGTCGGCGCGGCGACATATGAATTCGACCACGAGGTGCCGGACATCGGGGACATCGCGCAGCTCCTCGACTACATCGGCAGCCGCGCGAAGGCGCTGCCCGAGGGTTCGCTCATCGGCATCAGCCAGATTTTCATCACGCGGTTGAAGGAGCAGCGTTACCCCACGCGCGAGGAGCTCGACCGCGTCGCGCCGAAGCACCCCGTGCAGTTTTCCACCGGGCCGGACTCGATGCTGAACTCGCTCGCGCTGAAACTCGCGGGCATCGACCGCGATTTCAAAATCCCCGCGGGCACCGCCGGCACCATCGAGCGCGACGCAAACGGCGAGCCGACCGGCCTCATGCACGCCTTCAGCCCGAAGATCAACGCGAAGGCCGTGCGCAAGTCGCCCACGCCCGAGCAGACGCGCGAACTCACGCGGAAGCTCTTCGCCGACTACAACAGCGTCGGCTTCACCACCATCGCCGACCGCGGCGCGAGCGGCGGCAACATCGCCGTGTATCAGGCCCTGCGCGACGCGGGCACGCTCACCGTGCGGTTGCGGCTGTCGCACACCTTTTCCACCGGCAGCGTGTGGCGCACGACCGAGCTGGAGCTGGAGAAAATCATCAACCACCCACTCACAAAGCCCGACCCGATGCTGCAGATCGTCGGCACGAAAATCTGGCTTGATGGCGGCATGCTCACCGGCAGCGCGCTCATGCTCGAGCCGTGGGGCGTGAGCAGCATCTACGGCATCACCGACCCGAACTACCGCGGCGTGCAGCGCACCCCCGGCACGAACCTCGCCGCCATGGTGCGCAAGGTCGCCGGCGCGGGTCTGCAATTCACCGCGCACAGCGTCGGTGACGGCGCGGTGAAGCTGCTGCTCGACACCTACGAGGACGTGAGCAAGGACACGCCCATCCGCGCATCGCGCCCGTGCATCACGCACTGCAATTTCATGACGCCCGATTCCATCGCGCAGGCTGCGCGCCTCGGCGCCGTCATCGACATGCAGCCCATCTGGTTCCACCTCGACGGCGCCACGCTGCTGAAGCAGTTCGGCAACGAACGCATGAGCCGCTTCCAGCCGCTGCGCGCGCTGTTCGACGCGAAGGTGCCCGTCGGCGGCGGCAGCGACCACATGCAGAAAATCGGCAGCCTGCGCTCGATCAACCAATACAACCCGTGGCTTGCCATGTGGATCGCCGTCGGCCGCAAATGCCGCAACCTCGATGCCCCGCTGCACCCCGGGGGCGGCATCACGCGCGAGGAAGCCGTCCGCCTTTACACGATCAACAACGCGAAGGTGCTCTTCCTCGAAAAGGAGTGCGGCTCGCTCGAACCCGGCAAGCGCGCCGACTTCATCATCCTCAACCGCGACGTGCTGAAGTGTCCGCTCGACGATCTGAAGGACACGCAGGTGCGCGAGACGTGGCTCGACGGGAGGCAGGTTTGGGCCGCAGCGGGCAAGTGACTGCGCAGGCTTCGTCTGCCAAACGGAGAAATCCCCCGCCCCATGCAGGACAACGACGCCAAAGCACCGAAGCCCCGCCGGCGCTGGCGGCGCCGCATGTGGAAGGGCTTCGCGATCCTCGCCGCGCTTTTGGCCGCGGCCTACATGCTTTTGACCGGGCCGCGCGATCTCTCCCGCTACCCGCCGCGCGAGTCATCCCCCTACCGCCTGCCGTGGATGGCGGGCATCACCTGCTTTTGCAACCAGAGCAACCGCGGCATCGTGAGCCACCGCGGGATCGAGGAGTTCGCGTTCGACTTCAGCATGGACGAAGGCTCCATCGTCTGCGCCGCGCGCGCGGGCGTCGTCACGCACCTCGATGTCAGCCACGACGGCCACGGCTGGGACAAGCCGAACAACTACATCGTCGTAGATCACGGCGACGGCACCTCGGCTTCGTATGCACACCTGCGGAAAGGCGGGAGCCTCGTGAAGAAGGGCGACCGCGTTGCGCAGGGGCACCGCATCGGGCTGAGTGGGCACGTGGGCAAAAGCCTCGCACCGCACCTCCATTTCCATGTGCAGGACTACCGCCGCGGGGTGACCATCCCCGTCTCGTTTTCCGATGTGCCCGCGCACCGCGGCGTCCCGCGCATGGGCTTCCGCTACACCTCCGGCAACACCGCGCCCGTCATTGACGCCGCACCCACGCGCTGAATGAATGCACCCATGATCGCCGCACTCATCGCCATCGCCCTCACCGTCTCGTGGCCCGCTAATTTCACCGTCGCTGTCGGAGGCATGTCCGCCGAGGCGCGTGTCGTCTCCCACGGATGCTGGCACGATCCGGAAAGCGGCTACTACCTCTACAAGGCGATCGATTGCGACGGCGCGCACGTCAGCATCACGCTCACGAAGGATCGCCGGATGGTGCAGGACTGCGGCTTTGAGGTGGCCCGATTCGGCCGCAAGCCGGAGGAAGGCCCCGGCAAGGCAGTCGAGGAGCGCAAGATTGACCTCGCCACGAAGGGCGGCATCCGCATCGGCATGACGCGCGCGGAGGTGGAGGAAAAGCTCGGAAAGCCCACCCGCGCCGCCGTGCGCGGGGGAAAGAAGGAGTTTTGGTGCGCCCTCTACAAGAAGGTCGTGATGAAGGATCGCGAAACCGGCCGCGTTCTGCGCAACACCTACATCTTCAAGAACGGCAAGCTCATCGAGATCTCCATCAACCTCGACTCCGTCCCCGGCTGCGGCGACGACTCGCTCTCGGACAAAGGCTGGCCCTGGTCGCAGTTCTGAGCGGCGCACCGCGTTTCCCGCGAAAGCGAAGCGCGCGCCGATGCACGGGGCAGCGGCGCGCGCGGATTTTCTCGACGCCGGAGGCGTCAGTTCGCCGAATGGGTTTTCATTCCATTCCGCTTGTGATGCGCCGCGTGCGGCTTCGCCTTCCTGGGAGCCTTGCGGCTGCCGACTGCGGAATTTTTCCCGACCTGCTTCGGCAGGAGCTGCTTCGGCAGGATGGCCTCTGCGAGCGCGGGTTTTTTCCGGAGGAACAGAAGCGTGCAGACTCCGGCGGCGGCGAATGTGATGAGGTATGCGGTGAGTTTCATGGTGTTGTTTCGGTTTGATTCTGAATCGCGCCGGCCCGCTGCGGTGGATGCGTCGAGCGTGGCGGGAAAATGCGCCGCCCGAAACGCACGCCCGCCGCGCACTCCCCGCGCGAAACATCTGGCATGAGAATGCGCTCACTCGCCCGTGCCGCCTGCCTCGCATGGATCTTCTGCGCTGCGGATGCCTCCGACTGCCGCGCAGAGCCTGCGGCCCGAATCCGGCTTTACGAGATTCCCGCCGGCGAAAATGCGGCGGCATTTTGGGACGCCCCGGTGGACGAGATTAGGAAATGGCCCCTGTGGAAGATCGGCAACGAGCCGCCGATCTCGGTCAGGGCAGCCATCGCGCTCGCCGCCCGCGACTTGGATCGCGGCGGAAAATTCCAGCTCGATTCCGTCCAGATCCTCCATCCGGTGGCGACCGACCCGCGGCTGAATCTCAGGCGCGTGTTCTTCTTCGTCGTGCAGTATCAGCGGATTGATGCCGCCATGAAGACTGTCCGGCGCAGGGTCGTGGTGGTGAACATGGCCGGGCAGATTGTGCCGATGCAGGCAAAGTAGGCCGTGCCGGCACACCCTCCGATTGCCCCGCTATTTCTTCTTCGGCGGCGGTCCGCCGCAGCACTCCCGGCATTCCTTCCCGGTGCCCTTGTCTCCGCAGCAGGCGTCGCACTTGCTGGCTTTCTTGCAGCAGGAGAGGCATACCTTCGTCGTCTTGTGATCCGCGAAAGTGACCGGTTGAAACGCCGCGAGCGCGATCGCGGCCAGGAGGAGATGCAGTGTTTTCATCAGTTGGGGTTCTTTTGCTCGCGGGCGCGCTCGGCTTCGGCCTTCAGCGCCGCCGCCTTGCGTTCGCCTTCGATTCTCTCGGCTTCCGCTGCGCGTTCGGCGTCCTTCTTCGCCTTGCTGGCGTCGTCCTCCAGCGCCCTGGCCCGGTTCTCCAGCGCCTCCTTGCGCAGCTTTTCCTCCTTCGAGTCGCAGCCCGCGGTGGCGAGGGCGATGATGGACGCGAGGAGGAACGATGTGATTTTCATGGGATGGCTCATGCCCATGATTCGCGCGCGCCGCATGGCATGGCCGTATGCCCTGCGCGCGGCGGCCTGCTACGGCTGCCTCACCTTCGCGGCCTCGCTGCCGTCAAAGCGCTCCGCGGCCTTCTGCCTGCGGGCTTGGCGCTCCTCCTCCGCGGCCTTCGCCTCCTTGAGGAATTCCGCCAGCGCCTTCTTCTCACCGGAATAGACCTTGCCCTCCTTCCTCGCCAGGCCCTCCGCCACGAAGTTCGTCAGCTTGTCGTAAAGCGACAGCCTCAGCGTGTCCTTGCCCTGCTTTCCCGAGCCGCGCGACTGGAGCGCGGGCAGGATTCGCTCAAACATCGCATGCACATCCAGCGTCACGCCCTTGGAAAGCAGCTTCGCCAGTTCCTCGGCGAGAATGTCCGGCCCGGAGGGGAATCTGAACCCGGCTCTTTTATGGTGTCTCATCGTGCGCGCTTTTGGGGTTGGCGGCGGCTGAGGATTTCAACCTCACCCTGGATTATTCTCAGGTTTCAGCGTGTTACCGCTACCGCCATTGGTGGGTTTTCATCCGCTGAATCGCACGCGGAACCCTGGTTGGACGCCGCCGAGCCTCGCCGTGCCTGTTCTCCTTCCGCTTCGATCTCCGCCGCGACCCGGCGGCTCACCTCGTGAGCGTCATGAGGATGTCGGCATACCAGGCGCAGTTGAGACCGAGCGACTCGTCCAAATGCAGATCGCGGGTGCCCATGTCCATCCGCGCGGAATGCACGCCAAGCAGCTTCCATGGAAGCGACGGGTCTTCGCCCTCGCAGCGCATCACCACCGGCGCCCCGCTCATGCCGCGGTGTGTCCGCGCATCCGTGAGGAAGTAGCCGTGCCCTTGGAATCGGATGCCGAAGGACGACGCGATCACCGCCTGCCGCACGACTGGCAGATGGTGCACCACGTCATGGAAGCCCAGCGGGAAGCCGATCACCAGCAGCGAGGCGCCCACCTCCACCTCCTTCAGCGAGTGCTGCAGGTTCCCGGGCTTGAAACTCCGCAGCACCACCGAAGGCGGCAGCGCCGCGCGGTCCAGCTCGATCGCCGCCACGTCGATCTCGCCCCCCGAATCGCTGCCCTGCCGCCACAGGCTCTTTCCGTCCCGATACAGCGGCACCGACCACGCGATGGACTGCGTGAGATCCCGCGGGTCGGAGTGCAGCTCGATCTCGATGCGGTTGGGGAAGTGCTTGCTCGGCGCGTCCGACACCACGTGCCGGCTCGTCACAAAAAAGAGCCGTTTGTCGTTCTCGAAGAAAAATCCGCTCGCCCCGGTGAGCGGAGCCTGCCCGTCAAACGTCGCGACGCGCGCTGTGGTGAGCAGCAGCGGCTCGATGATGGGTGTGGCTTCGGGCATCGGGCCACTTTGGCTTTCCTCCCAGGTGCGGCAAGGAATTCTGAGTTTTTCCGCTTTTCTCGGTTCCAGATTCGGCTGGAGGAGCTGTTGAAATCAGCGCTGAACAAAAAGCGCCCATTTTGCGGGGTGAAACGCTCATTCATGGAGCCTTGGAAGCATAACAGAACGCCGCACGGGAGCCGTTGGGGGCGCGGAAATACTTCCGGGGGCTGGAGCAGGATGATTTTGGGCGCGGAAATACTTTCGGGGGCTGGAGCAGGATGATTTTGGATGCGGAAATACTTCCGCGGAGCGGAGGAGGATGATTTTGGGTGCGGAAGAACTTTCGGTGGTCGAACGGGTGCCCTTGCTCACCGTGCGAAGGCGCGCGTCGTTTGGCGGGCCGCCGAAGCCTGCGGGACGCGTGGGAAGATTCCGCCCGAAGCCCTTTAACAAAACCCGCCTCCGGGCGTTTTCTGCCTGCAACAGACTGTCATCCCCATGAAGAACTCCCGCCTCCTCCGCCTCCTCGCCCTTGCTGTTCTTTCCACGCCGTTCGCGGCGCACGCTGCGGAGAAGGCGGCGTCGGCAAAGGCGGCGCCCGTCGCCGAGGCGCCGCTGCGGGCGGGTGCCGCGACGAGCAATCTCACGCCCGAACTCGGCCTGCCCATCGTGGGCGGCTTCGTGCCGTTCCCCTCCTCGCATGTGCACGACGAGCTGCACGCCCGCTGCCTCGTGCTGGATGACGGGAAGACGATGCTCGCCTTTGTCGTGTGCGACCTCCTCGGGATGCACCGCAGCGTGAGCCTGGAGGCGCGGCGCCTGATCACGGAGGCGACGGGCATCCCGGCGGAGAATGTCATGATTTCCTGCACGCACACGCACTCCGCGGCGAGCGCGCTCGGGAAGGACCGCTACACGACGGAGCAGGCGCTGGATGACTACCAGAAATTCGTCGCGCGCCGCGTCGCGGACGGCGTGCGCCGGGCGATCAACACGCTGCGGCCCGCGGAGATCGCGTTCGGCTCGGCGGATGCGCCGGAGCATGTGTTCAACCGGCGGTGGTTCATGAAGGAGGGCACGGTGCCGGTGAATCCCTTCGGCAAAATCGACAAGGTGAAGATGAACCCGCCGGGCGGGAGCCCGAACCTCACCGAACCCGCGGGGCCGACGGACCCGGCGGTGTCGTTCATCGCGCTGCGCGAGCCGGGCGGCAAAATGATCTCCGTCCTTTCCGCCTACTCGCTGCACTACGTGGGCGGGGTGGGGAACGGCCACATCTCGGCGGACTACTACGGCATGTATTGCGAGGCGCTGAGGAAGCTGCTGCACGCGGAGGAGAGCGAGCCGGCATTCGTCGCGCTGATGGCGAACGGGACTAGCGGCGACGTGAACAACATCAACTTCCGCACGCCGCGCCCCGGCAAGCCGCCGTATGCGCAGATGCGGTTCGTGGCGGAGGACGTGGCGGGGAAAGTGGCCGCGGCCCTTTCCAGTGTGAAGTGGAGCGACCGCGCGGAGCTGGCCGTGCGCTACCGGGAGCTGCCGCTCGCGTGGCGCACCGTTCCTGATGACCTGCGCGCGTGGTCAAAGGAGACGCTGGCCAAGGGCACGACGAGCCCGACGAAGGCGGACCTCCCTTTCATCTATGCCGGCCGCGTGGAGAAGCTCTCGCAGGCGAAGGGCCATGCGATCGCGCCGCTGCAGGTTTTCCGCGTGGGCGAGGCGGGCATCGGCACGTCGCCATGCGAGACGTTCGCGGAGATGGGCCTGGAGTTTAAGAAGAACGCGCCGTTTGCGCGGCCTTTCATGATCGAGCTGAACCACGCCTACATGGGCTACCTGCCCACGCCGCGGCATTTCGAACTCGGCGGATACGAGACGTGGGCGGGCACGAACTCCCTCGAGCCGCAGGCCTCCGTGAAGATGCTCGACACGCTGCTGGAGATGTCCCGCGAGATCGCGCCGAAGACGAAGTAGCCGCTCCGCATGAAACCCATCACCCCAAAGCTCGCCGCGCCGCTCCTCCTCCTTCTCGCCATCCTGATGCTCCGGCCCGGCGCGTGCGCGGCGGAGTTCCGAATCGCGACGTTTTCGGAGGATGTGACGATTCCCATCGGGCATCCATGCATGGGCGGCGGAATCTCGCCGGCAAAGTCGGTCGCGGACCCGCTGCTCGCGAAGGGCTTTGTGCTCATCGGCGGGGAGAAGCCGCTCGTGGTCGTGTCGTTCGACTGGTGCGAGATCCGGGGGACGTCGTTTGAGAAATGGAAGCGCGCGCTCGCGGAGGCGGCGGGCACGGAGCCGCAGCGCGTGCTGGTCACGTCCACGCACGTGCACGATGCACCGGTGATGGACGAGGACGCGGAGAAGTTGCTGCGCGACATGGAGGCGACGGGTGCGTGGAAAAACATTCCGCCGCCCGATGCGAATGCGCGCGTGCAGGTGGCGTCCGTCTGCCAGCCGGAGTTTAACGAGGCGTGCATCGTGAAGGTCGCCGCGGCGGTGCGTGAGGCGATGCGGCATCCGCGACGCGTGACGCATTTCGGAGCGTGCCGCGCAAGGGTCGAGGGCGTCGGGAGCAACCGGCGCTTCATCCGCCCGGACGGCAGCGTGTCGTATGGCCGCATGAGCCGCACGACGAGCAAGGAGGCGCAGGACGCGGACGTTGGTGACATTGATCCCTGGCTGCGCACGCTCTCGTTTTGGGACGGCGACACCGCGGTGTGCGCGCTGCACAGCTATGCCGTGCATCCGATGAGCGCCTACGGCGCGGGGAAAGTGTCCGCCGATTTCCCCGGCGACGCGCGGGCGCAGATGCAGAAGGCGCATCCCGAGGCGCTGCATATCTACGCGACTGGCTGTGCCGGGAATGTGACCGCGGGGAAATTCAACGACGGCTCGCCCGAGAGCCGCGTGCGTCTTGCCGCGCAGCTCAGTGATGCGATGGAGCGCGCGTGGAAGGATGCGCACCGCAGGCCGCTCACGTCGGCCGCCTTCAAGCTCGCGCTGATGCCGCTCGGCGCGCGTGCCACGCCGAGGCATACCGAGGAAATCCTGCGCCAGCGTCTCGCCAGCGGCGTCACGCCTTTCTCGCGCTCGGAGTCCGCGATGGGCCTTGCGTGGTATGAGCGCGCGAAGCGCGGCCACCGCGTCGAGGTGCCGGCGATCGAATTTGACCGCGAGCACGTGCTCATGCTGCTGCCCGCGGAGGCGTATGTGGAGTTCCAGCTCTTCGCGCAGGAGCAGCGGCCGGAGGCGTTCGTGATGGTGATGGGCTACGGCGAGTGCGGCCCCGGCTACATCCCGGTCGAGCGCGCGTTCCGCGAAAACGACAGCAACCTCAACGACTGGGCCTGGACTCCGCCCGGCAGCGAGGATGTGATGAAGACTGCGATCCGCGAGGTGCTGAAATAATCCCTCCGCCACCGAGCCCGCGCCTTTTCCAAAAACCATGAAACTCGCCGCCCTGCTCGCGCTCGTCGCGTCTGCCGCCATGCTGAATGCTGGCGAGCGCGTCCTCTTCGCCTTTGATGACCACAGCATCCCGTGGACGCACAACCTGAAGGTCACGCTCGTGCAGGCGGAGAAGCACCCGGCAAACCCCGTGCTGCGGCGCGGGCCTGCCGGCTCGCCGGACCACGGGCACGCGGCGCTCTACGGCACCGTGATCAAGGACGGTGCGAAGTTCCGCATGTGGTATCTCGGGATGTTCGAGAAGGAGATCGTGAAGGGCCAGGCGCCCGGCATGTGGCGGCCGATGTGTTATGCGGAGAGCGACGACGGCGTGCATTGGACGAAGCCGGAGCTGGGGCTCGTGGAGTTCAACGGCGGCACGAAGAACAACATCTGCCTCATCGAGGCCGGCGAGGGCGCGCCGTTCTCGCTCACGCGCATCAATGACTTTCTCTCCGTGCTGCACGATCCGGCGGACCCCGACCCGGCGAGGCGCTTCAAGGCCGCGTTCATCGCACACGTGCCGTATGACGACATCAAGGGCGGCATGAGCAAGGTCGGCACGAGGGAGCGGCTCGTCGGCTCGACGATTTGCGCGACGAGTCCGGACGGGCTGCGGTGGAAGGTCGTCGGAGACCGCCCCGCGAACGCGGGCGGCGAGCGTTTCGAGGTGAGCAGCCTGTATCGCTTCGGCAATTTCTACTACACGACCGGGCAGCTCATCGCGCCGTGGTCGTGGCGCGCGGATGGCGGCGACTCGGGGCGAGTGATGCTCGCCTACCGTTCGCCGGATTTCGCCGCATGGTCGCAGGCAAAGGCGTTCGCGTTTGCGCGGCCCGGCCAGCTCGCGGAGCCGCCGGTGAAGGGCCAGCAGACGCACATGGGTGCGGGCATCTGGAACCGCGGCAATGTGCTCGTCGGCCTCTACGGCCAGTGGCAGGACGCCGCCGAGCCACCCCCGCGCGGCGCACCGCACCTGCTTGGCGTTCACGTGGACTTGGGCCTCATCGTCAGCAACGACGGAATCCACTTTCGCGAGCCGGTGCCGGGTTTCAAGGTGATCGCGCGCGGCGGCGAGGGAGCGTGGGACGACACGGCGCTGCTGCAGGGACACGCGTTTGTGAACGACGGCGACCGCACGATGATCTGGTATTCGCACTGGGACACGGGCGCGAAGCTGAAGGACATGGACATCGGCCTCGCCACACTGCGGCGCGACGGCTTCGGCTTCCTCTCGCGCAAGGCGGAGGGAAGCGACGCGGAGTTTGTCACGGATACTTTCACCGCTGGAAAAAGCGCGGCGCTCAGCATCAATGTGGACGGCATCACGCCCGACGCACCGCTCGCAGTGCAACTGCTCGACGATCACGACCGGCCCGTCGAGGGATTCGCGGCGACGCTTGCCGCGAATGGTCTGCGGCAGCGGATCATCTGGCCCGGCGGTGCGGCGCTCCCGGCGGGGAAGCCGTTCGCGGTGAGGGTGAAATTTCCGGCGAACAGCGCGGCGCGCGTCTTCGCGCTCTACGTCGATGATTGAGCCCCCGCCGCACGTCCGCTTGCCCGCCCCGATTTGAACTTTGAACTTTGAGTTTTGAACCTCGACCCTCACGCACCATGAAAACCCCCATCCTCCTCGCCTTCCTCGCCGCCGCGCTTCTTTCCCCGGCCCGCGCGGAAAAGATCGAGCGCAACATTCCCTACGTCGAGAACGGTCACGCGCGGCATGTGCTCGACATCTACGCGCCGGATGGCGCGAAGAACCTGCCTGTCGTGTTTTGGATTCACGGCGGCGGATGGCAGCAGGGCGACAAGAGCGACGTTGCTCTGAAGCCGCGGCTGTTCATGGAGAAGGGCTTCGTCTTTGTCTCCACGAACTACCGGCTGCTACCGGAGGTGGACATGGGCACGCTCACGCGCGACGTGGCGAAGGCGTTCGGCTGGGTGAGCAGGCACATCGCGGAGCACGGCGGTGACCCGAAGCGTGTGCTCGTCGGCGGGCATTCCGCTGGCGCGGAACTCGCGGCGCTGCTCTGCACCGACGACCGCTACCTGAAGGCCGAGGGCGCGTCGTTTGACTCGCTCATCGGCTGCGTGCCGGTGGACGGCGACACCTACGATGTGCCCGCGATCATCGAGGTCGCCGAGACGCGCGTGCGCGCCCACGGATTGCCGCTGATCAAAAACGGCCACCGCGTGAAGTTCGGCAACGATCCCGAAAAGCACCGGGACTTCTCGGCGGTCACGCACGTCGCGAAGGGCAGGGGCATCCCGCCATTCCTCATTCTCCACGTCGCCGCGCATCCCGACACGAGCGCGCAGGCATTCCGGCTCGGTAACGTGCTGAAGGCCGCCGATGTGCCGGTGCGTGTCTTTGGCGCGAAGGACACCAACCACTCGAAACTCAACAACGACCTCGGCGTCGAGGGTGATCCTGCGACGGCGGCGCTGAATGAATTCGTGGCACAGGTGCTGAAGCGCGGAAAGTGATCGGGCGCGCGCTTTTCATCACGATGCTGGCGGTGCCCGCGCTCCACGCGCAGGAGCACTGGGTCTTTCTCGACAACGGGAAGATCCGGCTCGGCGTGAACATGGATGCGGGCGGCAGCATCGGGTGGTTTTCCCACTCGCACGCGCAGGCGAATCTGCTGAACGCGTTCGACCACGGCCGCTATGTGCAGCAGTCGTATTATGGGGATCGTGACGGCTCGGACTGGGACGGCAAGCCGTGGCGCTACAACCCTGTGCAGGGCGGGAGCTGGAAGGGCGTGCCCGCAACCATCTTGGAGAAGCGGGAGATGAAGCATTCGCTCTACGTGAAGACGCAGCCGCGGCAGTGGGCGAGCGGCGCGGATGTGGGTGACATGATTTTCGAGGAGTGGCTCACGCTCGAGGGCGGCCATGCGCGGCTGAAGTTCCGCATGACGTTCACCGGAACGGCGGAGCACAAGCCGACGCATCAGGAGATGCCCGCGATATTCGTCGCGCCGCGCTGCAGCACGCTTGTCTTCTGTGAAAAGGGGTCGGCGGCGTGGACCTCGCCGCTCGTGCGCCGGCAGCCCGGTCCGCCCGGCGCGAGGGATGCCATTGTGAGCTTCGCCGAGCCATGGGCCGCCTGGGTGGACAACAACGGCGAAGGGCTTGGAGTGTATTTTCCGCACACGGATTTCGCAACGACCTACCGGGTGAGCAGCACGGGTGTCGGCGACTGCTCCTACATCGCGCCGCTGCAGACCTTCGCGCTGAAGCCCGGCCTCGTGAAGGAATACGAGGCGGTGCTCGCCATCGGCACCGCGGAGCAAATCCGGGCGGCATTCAAAAAGCTGCACCAGCGGCTCGACGGGCAGAAGCGCTGAGCATCCGGCGGTTCACCCCGGAACGGGCGTGTCCTTCGCAGCAGAGCCGCGCCCCTTATACGCGAGCGCGAAGACGATGAACACGACTGCAACCGCGGCGGAGAGGCCGCCCCAGAATTGAGGCCAGTGCGTCACCTTTCCATCGGTGCTCGTGCGGAACCACCAGCCGCAGCCGAGGTAGCCGAGCGTGTTGCCGAAGCCGGAATACATGAGGACGAAGAGCGCCTGCGCGCGCGCGCGCCAGCGGGCCTCGACGCGCTGCTCGAGGTAGATTTGCAGCGTGATGAAGAAGAGCGCGAACGCGAAGCCGTGCAGCGTGATGCCGGCAAGCAGCCACCACTTTCCATCGAACGCACAGAGCCCGTAGCGGAGCACGCCGAAGCCGATGCCGGCGAGGAAGACGTGCTTCAGCCGCCAGCGCGTGAGCACGCCGGAGAGGCTGAACATGGTGATGACCTCGGTGACCTGCCCGAGCGTCATCCACGCGCTCGTGTGCGTGAGGCCGAGCTGCTGGAGATGCGTCGGCGAGTAGGGGTAGAACGCGGCGAGCGGAATATTGTAGAGCGCGGCGGCGACGAAGACGACGAGGTTGTCGCGGTTGCGCAGAAGCGAGAGGGCGTCGAGGCCGAGGCGCTGCTTCCATGTGAGCCGCTCAGTGGCGGCGGCGGGCTGGACCACGGGCAGCGTGAAGCTGAACGCCAGCACTGCGGCCCACGCGACGGTGCCGCTGTAGCCGGCCAGCGCGGAGCGGTCCGCATTCAGCAGAGAGACGATGATGCAGCCGAGCACCCAGCCGACGGTCGCCATCGCGCGGATGGGGCCAAATTCGCGGCGCGCATCGCCGAGGCGGGAGAAGACGATGGTGGTCGAGATGCTCCACGTGGGCGTGGAGAAGAGCGCATGGAGCTGCACGAGTGCGATGACGGCGAGCGCGGGCGCGTGCATTTTGATCGCAGTGCTCGCGGCGCACATCGCGCAGCCCGTGGCGAGCGCGAGCCAGCGGAAAAGCTTCACCGGCGCCATGCGCTGGTCCGCGATCGCGCCGAAGATGAGCGGCGAGATGAACGCGGAGATGCCGCTCGTGGAGAAGGCGAGCGCCTTCACGCTCACATCCATGCCGAGGATGTGCACATCGGTGTAGCCGTTGCCATCGAGCACGGATCCGAGCGGCACAAACCACATGCCCATCGCCATCCCGTGGATGAAGAAGAGCGTCAGCAGTTCGGCGTATTCGCGCCACCATTTGGACTCTTGCACGCGCTGAGAAACACATGCCGCGGCGTGCGATGGCAAGCGCGCCCGCGCGCTTTCCGCTGAGTTCTGGCTTCACACCCGCGCGCAGGTGGAGCACAAACGCGCGACATTGATGAAAGTCTCCGACCTTCGCGGCATCCTCACCTACGTCCCGCGCTACCGCGAAAAAATCTTCGTCGTGGCCGTGGACGGCGAGATCGCGGCGTCGCCGAATTTCGGCAACATCCTGCTCGACCTCGCGGTGCTGCGCTCGCTGAGCGTGAGGGTGATCCTCGTGCATGGCGCCGCGCTGCAGATCGAAAAGCTCGCCGCGGAGCGCGGTGTGAAGCTGAGCAACAGCGACGGGACGGGCATCACCGACGAGGCGACGCTGAAGGTCTCGCTCGATGCGGCGACGACTCTGATGAACGACATCATGCAGGGCCTCACGAGCGTGGATCTGCGCGCCGCCTATGCGAACGTCGTCATCGCCCACCCGGCCGGCATCCTCGGCGGCGTGGATTTTCTCCACACCGGAAAAGTGGAGCGGCTCGACACTCGGCTGCTGCAGACGCTGCTGAACGAGGGCGTGATTCCGGTTGTGCCGCCCATCGGCTTCGACGGCGAAGGGCGCACGTTCCGGGTGAACAGCGATGCAATCGCTGCTGAGATCGCGGAGGCGGCGCAGGCGATGAAAATCATCTATCTCGGAGCACGCGACGCCGTTGTGGCGAACGGCGAGCTCGTCCGCCAGCTCAGCATTGCCGAGGCGGACGACCTCGTGAAGAAGCGCCGCGCGCAGGCCGACATCGCGTCACTTTCCAAGCTCGAGCACGGTGCACGCGCCTGCCGCAACGGCATCCCGCGCGTCCACCTGCTCAACGGCAACGTGGACGAGGCGCTGCTCGCCGAGGTGTTCAGCCCCGAGGGCGTCGGCACGATGATTTACGGGAACGACTACCAGCAGATTCGCCGCGTCTTCAAAAAGGACGTGCGCGCGCTGCTCATCCTCATCCGCTCGTCCGTCGAGCACGCCGAGCTGGTGAAGCGCACGCGCGCCGACCTCATCGCGCAGCTCGACGACTACTGGGTGCTGGAAATCGACCGCCAGCTCGTCGCATGCGTCGCCGTGCACGACTACCCCGAGGCGCAGAAAGCCGAGCTCGCATGCCTCTACGTCGCGAAGAGCCACGAGGGCCAGGGCTTCGGGCGCAAGATGATGGCGTTCGCCGAGCAGCTCGCCGCGCAGCGCGGCCGCAAACACATCTTCGCGCTCTCGACGCAGGCGTTTAACTACTTCCAGCAGAAGGGAGGCTACGTGGAGGTCACGCCGGACGAGCTCCCCCCCGAGCGGCGGAAGAAATACGACACCAGCGGCCGCAACTCGAAGGTGCTGCAGAAAGCCATCGCCGCCACGGGTGCCGAGCCGCCGCGGGTGTGATCGGCGAAATCACTCGGGTTTTGCAACGCGGCCGAGGAAAAGGCACCCGCCAGACTTGCGATGCTGGAGAGCAAAGAAAAAAGGCCGGTCCACGCGAAATACGGACTCAGCAGGCAGCGCATCAGGGTTGCCCAGGATTCCAGGCGTGACGACAATTGCCCCCGCACCGGAAAGCCCGAGCTCATCGACTTGAAATTCGCTCGCTTCGAAAGCGCCTTCGACAAATGCTGGGAGAGCGGACATGGCGCTGAAGTCTGCTTTCACGCGGTCGAACGCCGTGCGAATGCCGATGGCGGTGAACGCACTCTGGAGGTTGCGGGGCGCCGCGGGCACGCGGAAGCGCGGCAGGTGGAGCTCGATGCGCGACTCCTTCATCGTCGCGCAGATCTGCAGAAGCTCCGGGGTTACCTTTGAAAGCAGCGAGTTCAGGCCGCCGGGTGTTTTTGGGACGAGCACAAGCAACTGGAATTCAAATGCCGCAGTAACTGAGACAGCCGTGCAGTCATCAAAAACTGCCGAAGCGAAATTGCCCCTCTTCACCATGGTGGCCACGGAGGCGGTCGTTCCTGTGTCGGTCATGAACGGCTCCCGGACCGTTTTTCCGGCGTCGAATGTCTGGTTCCAGGGGGCTTTGATCAATGTCGCTGCCGTGAGTGCACAACGCGTCCGGCTAGTGACGGAATTTCCGTCCAGCAGTCGTGGGATTTTTCCTCGGGTTGTCGTTGAGATCCACCGGTTGATGTCCACGACCGCCTTTCCCGAATTGTTTCGAAAATCCACCGTGCCAGCCGAGGCGCCGAGCATGTTTTGGACGGCGTTTGAAAACGCGGGATGGAGCTTCAGTGTGGAGTCGAGCCAGACGGCACATGGATCGGCCCAGGTGAACTTTGGCACGATGCCATCCATTCCTCCCTGACGCGCCCATTGGTCGTTCCATTTTGAAACGTCGCTGCCAAAGCTGCGGCGCAGGTGCTTCACGTCCTCCGAAAATTCTGCATTTCCGAGTGCGTTGGAAATCTCCGCGCGCGTCTCTCCTGCTCCGCCGATTCCGAGGAGTGCCAACGAACGCTGTGCGTTCCATCCGCAGACCACCAAGTTTCCCGTCTTTTCCGGCAGCGAGCCGAGGAGCGATATGCCGAGCCGGTTCAACCTCGCGCCGGACGCCTCGAGCTCCTTGTCGTGCTCATCGTCGGCGGCCTGCGCGGAAGTGAAGGCGACGACCGCCGGGAGGAGAAGCGCCATCCATTTCATGGTCGCGCGATAGCCGGCGCCATCCGGCTGTTCAAGCTCCGCCCAACTCGCGCTCGCATTTTCCGTTCGATGGGAAGTAGCGTGCGCGCCGAATGAATGCCGCGCTGATTTTGGATCTAGTCGTCGTTGTCGCTTACTTCGCGCTGGTCATCGGCATCGGGCTGTCGCAGCGGCGCAAGAGTGCGAGCATGGAGGGGTTCGCGCTCGCTGGGCGGGAGATTTCGTGGTGGGCGGTGCTCGCGAGCATTTTGGCCGCGGAGATTTCTGCGGGGACTTTTTTCGGCGCGCCGGGCGAGGGCTATGAACTGCGGAACTACACCTACATCCAGCTCGTCATCGGCTACCTGCTCGCGCGCGTGGTCGTGAGCGCAGTGTTCATTCCGGCATTTTACCGGCACAACGTGGTGAGCATTTACGAGTTTCTCGGAGCCCGGTTCGGCGAAGGGACGCGGCGGTTGGCGAGCGGCGTGTTTCTCATCACGCGAACGCTCGCGAGCGGCGCGCGGCTGTGGGTGCCGACGATTCTTTGCGTGCTGATGTGGCAGATCGCGCGGCCCGAAAGCGCGGGGGACACGACGCAGGAGCTGTGGCTCACGGCGGGCGCGCTCATTTTCATCACCGTCGCAACGACGCTCTACACGGCGGTTGGTGGCATCCGCGCGGTGATTTGGACGGACGTGCTGCAGATGGTGGTGTTGTTCAGCGCGCTGGGCTTTTCGCTGTGGTATCTGCTCTCACACGTCGGCGGCTGGGAGGGCGCGAAGGCGCACCTGACAGGCGCGAAGGATCTGCTGGTGTTCGACAGCGGCGTGGTGGAGGGGAAGGACTTCTGGGCAAACGTGAAGGGCGTGCTGGAGCAGGAATACACCCTGTGGGCCGCATTCCTCGGCTCGACCTTTGTCACGCTCGCCACGCATGGCACGGATCAGGACATGGTGCAGCGGATGCTCACGGCGAAAAATCCGCGGCAGAGTGCAGTGGCGACGATTCTCAGCGGCCTCGCGGACATCCCGATTCAGCTCTGCGTGCTGAGCATCGGCATCCTGCTGTGGGTGAGTTACTCCATCACCCCCGACCCCGCGCTGCCGCACGGCGCGAACAAGATATTCCCATATTTCGTGCTCACGAAAATGCCCGCGGGGCTGCGCGGGCTCGTGATTGCCGGCGTGCTAGCGACGACGATGGGTTCGCTGAGCACCGCGCTGAACTCGCTCGCGACTTCGTATGTGCGCGACTTCCACTTCCGCTGGTTCGGTGAGCCCCGCGAGGATGCGGGCAAAGTGCGCGCACTGCGGCTCGGCACGGTGCTTTTTGCGACGCTCCTTTGCGCTGTCGCGCTGTTCACCGCGTGGGTCGTCGCACTGCACCCGAAGCTGCGCATCCTGCCAATCATCCTCGGCATCTTCGGCTACACTTACGGCTCGCTGCTCGGCGTCTTCCTCGTCGCGCTTTTCACGCGACGGGGCAACTGCCGGGGCAACGTGCTCGGCATGGCCGCCGGCTTCCTCGTCGTCGCGCTGCTGAGCGGGCTGCACAACGACGTGTGGACGCTCGTCACCGGCGCGCCCTTGTGGAAGCCGACGTGGCTGCCGGTGATCGAATTCCCGTGGCGGATATTCTTCGGGACGATCGTCACCTTCCTCGTTGCGGCATGCTTTTCCGCAAAGACAGAGGCCCCGCGGAGCCCGCATGAATCCTACTCTCCAAGGTGAATGGCAATTGTCATCACGAGGTGGCGCCGCCTTGAAAACGGCATGAATCCGACATCTTTCCGACGCAATCGGGCTGCGGCCCTGCGAAATTGCGGACTCCGGGGAGGAGCAAGGTTTTTTTCGCGGAAAATGTTTCGCCCGATCCGCGAAAAATCTTGGCAGTGCATCGCGTGGTTTTCAGACTCCCGCCGCACCTGCGGACGGAAGTCCAGAGGGTGTGAACAACTTGTGAGTAACTCGACCATCCAAAACGCACCTGCAAATGTAACGGCATCGTTACCGAGAGCCGCTCTGGTTTTGCGCTGGGAAAAGGTAAATATCTGCGTTCCACGGAGCAGCGTCTCAAAAATGGCTGTTTCCCAGCGATTTGCGTCGAGCGCCCGAAGGCAGAGCCGGAATTTCGTGGAACTCATCGGTGTTTCGTTCGCGCCATATTCCGCTGCTCTTTCGCCGCTGAAACCCCATTTCATCAATCAATTCCGCCCCCTGACCACCTGTGGATAAAAAGACCGACACTGCCAATCCAAAGCCCCTCTGGGAAAAAATCGCCGATGCGCTGCGCGCGGAGGTTTCCACCGAGATTTTCGACCGATGGTTCAAGGCCGTCGAGCCTCTCGAAATCAACGGGAAGCACATCACGCTGAAGGTCCCGAACGACATCTACCGCTACTGGATCGAGGACAACTACCTCGGCTCCCTGCGCGCCGCGATTCTGCTGGTGCTCAAGGGGCCGCGGGAAGTGCGCTTCCAGTGCGATGGTGCCGCGCCCGTGCCCGAGCCGGAGGTGCGCCGCGAGCCTGTGCGCGCAGTGAGCGAGAAGGAGGCGGAGGAAAAGGCCGTGTCGAACGGCATGAACCCGAACAACACCTTCGGGACGTTCGTCGTTGGCGCGAACAACCAGTTTGCCCACGCTGCGTGCGTCGCCGTCGGGCAGACGCCGGGCAAGGTTTACAACCCGCTCTTTTTCTACGGCGGTGTCGGTCTCGGCAAGACGCACCTGATGCACGCCATCGGCCAGCACATCCTCGCCACGCGCAGGGGGGCGAAGGTCGCCTACGTCACGAGCGAGCGCTTCACGAACGAGTTCATCGACGCCATCCAAAACGGCACGCTCGTGAGGTTCCGCAAGCGCTACCGCCAGCTCGACGTGCTGCTCATTGACGACATCCAGTTCTTCGCCGGGAAGGAGCGCTCGCAGGAGGAGTTCTTCCACACGTTCAACACGCTCTTCGACGGCCACAAGCAGATCGTCCTCAGCTCCGACCGGCCGCCGGCTGAGATCGGCAGCCTCGAGCCGCGGCTCGTCTCACGCTTCGAGTGGGGAATGACGGCTGAGCTTCAGGTGCCCGACGTCGAGACACGCACCGCCATTCTCCTGAAAAAGGCCGCGGCTCTCGGGGTGGAGATTGACCCCGGTCTGACGGAGTTTCTCGCCGAGCGCATCCGCACAAACGTCCGGCGGCTCGAGGGCGCGCTCATGCGCGTGGCGTCGTTCATCTCCCTCAGCGGCGGCACCCCGTCGTTTGAACGCATTGAGATGCTGCTAAAGGATCTCCTGCAGGAAGAGGCGCGTCGCAGCGTGAGCATCGAGAACATCCAGAAGCGCGTGGCGGAGCACTTCGATGTGCGCAACGCGGACATGACCAGCAAGCGCCGGCCGAAGAACATCGCCTTCCCGCGGCAGATCGCGATGTATCTCGCCCGCGAGCTGACGAAATGCTCGCTCATGGAAATCGGCGACGCATTTGGCGGCCGTGACCATGGCACGGTGCTGCACGCGCACCGCCTCGTGAAGGAGCGCATCGCCACAGACGAGAAGATCCGGCAGGTCGTGAAGTTCCTGCAGGATCAGCTGCAGCGGTAAGCCGTCACGCGATCACTTTTGCGCGCGCAGATGGGCGAAGCGCCCCGCCCAGTCCGCTGGCAGCCGCAGCGGTTTCGCCTCGGGCATCTGAATGAGCGCGAGGCTCTGCCGGCACGTCACCATGAGCTCGCCGTCTGCCGGGCGCGTGACTTCGAACGCGCACCAGAACCGCGCGCGCTCCACGCTGTCCATCCGGCCACGGATGAGCAGGCGGTCGCTGAGTTTTGCGGGCCGGCGGTAATTCGCCTCCGTCGTCAGCAGCACCGGATAGACGCCGCGCGTGGCCAGATCCACCATCCCGAGGCCGAGTTGCTCGGCGAGCATGGTGCGGGCGGTCTCGATCATTCGCAGATAGGCGAGGTTGTGGACGACACCGCCGCAGTCCGTGTCGAAAAACATGACCTGCTGCTCGACCTCGATGGTCGGAATCTCGGGCACTGCCTGCTCTGTGTGCTGCTCGTTCACGCCGCGGAGAAAACCGCGCCGATGCACGCATGAACAGCAATTTCCCTCGCTCGCAGAGCCGATGCCGGCGGCGTGCGCGCCGGAGTTTTTGTTTCCCAAGCACGCATTCCGCGCTACATGCCTCGCGCTCTCGCGCCCGCGCGCGCGGACATGAGACAACCCGATTTTCCAAATGGCCAAATACATCGAAATGCCCAAGCTCGCCGACACCATGACCGAAGGCACGGTCGTCAAATGGCGTGTGAAAGAAGGGGACAAAGTTGCCTCCGGCGACGTGCTCGCCGAAGTGGAGACGGACAAGGCGACGATGGAGATGGAGTCGTTCGACGACGGCATCGTCCACAAGCTGCTCGTCGCCGCCGGCCAGCGTGTCCCGTGCGGCACCCCGATCGCGCTCGTGCTGGGAAAAAACGAGCAGCCTCCCGCTGACGGCTCGCTGCCCGCCGTCGCCGCGAAGCCAGTCGCTGCCGCCGTCGCCGCAGCCGCGTCCGCGCCATCGAGGCCCACCGCCGTTGCGGCGCCGTCGCTCGGGTCGCGTGCGGCGACCTCCAGTTCCGGTTCGCGCGTGAAAGCCTCGCCGCTCGCTCGCAAAATCGCCGCCTCGCGCGGCGTGAATCTTTCAAACATCCGCGGAACCGGCCCTGGTGGCCGCATCGTCGCGATGGACGTGGAGATCGCCCCGGTGAATTCCGGCGGCGGTTCCTCCGTGCCTGTCGTGCCGCCAGCGCCTGCGGGCCCCGACGACACCGTCATCCCGCTCAGCGGAATGCGCCGCGTGATCGCTGAACGCCTGCTTTCGAGCAAGACACACCTCCCGCATTTCTACCTTACGATCGAGGTGGACGCCGCGCCGCTGATGAAGCTGCGCGCCGAGGCCAATGCCGCCGCGGAGACCGCCGGCGGGCAGAAGCTCACCGTGAACGACTTCGTGCTGAAGGCCGTCGTCACCGCCGCGCAGAAAGTGCCCGCGGTGAACGCGAGCTTCGCCGGTGACTCGATCATCCAATACTCCGCGGTGAACCTCAGCGTCGCCGTCGCCGTCGAGGAGGGGCTCGTCACGCCCGTCATCCGCGATGCGCAGAAGAAGTCACTCCGCGAGATCAGCGAGGCCGTGAAGGATCTCGCCGGCCGCGCACGCAACAAGAAGCTGAAGCCCGACGAATTTGCCGGCGGCACGATCACCGTGTCCAATCTCGGCGCGTATGGCATCGAGCAGTTCTGCGCGATCATCAATCCGCCGCAGTCGCTCATCCTCGCTGTGGGCACCGTGGTGAAGAAGCCTGTCGTCGGGCCCGGCGACACCATCGTCGTCGGCCAGCGCATGATGATCACGCTCAGCGGCGATCATCGCGTCGTGGACGGCGCAGTTGGCGCGAACTACCTTTCGGAACTCAGGAAGCTCCTGGAGTCTCCCGCGCTGATGCTGATGTAGCCGCGGGCGAGCGCCCGAGCTGCTTTTCGCAGCACGCTGCTACTTTTTCAAAGACCACGCCTTCCGCAGCCACTCGCCACGGGTGAGCTTGCCGTCGGCTTTCGGCAGGCTTTCGCCGCTGATTCCGAGTTTCGTCGCGAGCGCGATCCATTTCGCGGCGAGGGATTCGTCGAGCACACGATCCAATTCGGCCGCGTGATTTGGAAATGCCTCGTAGTATTGGCCGTGCAGGTTCTTCCCGCGCTGCCCCGGCTTCGCAGGCTTGGGCGCGAGGCCGTGCCAGCCTCCTGCGGTCCCCCACCACTGCACGGGCGCAAAATCCGCGTGACCCGACGGCACGTCGCTCACGTAAATCGTCGCCGCCCCGCTAGTGTGGAGGAGGGCCTGCAAGGCCAACACCCGCACACGCTGCACATCGGTGTGGGATTTGCGTGCGAGATGTGCCGCATGTCCCGACGCCTCCCCGAGCGACATCCAGATCGGCTCCAGCCGCAGCGCGCAGAAGCCGACGTGCGATGCGCTCACCGGCCCGGGCACCAGCAGGTTTTCGATCTTCTTCGGCACGAGGACGCCGTAGGGAATCTGATACGGCGATACCTGCTTGTAGAATTCCCCCGCGTGCTTTCCGCCGATGCGCGGGCCCTCATGCGAAGTGCCGTGGCAGTTTGGCCCGTAGTCGCCCATCGCGATCGCGTCGGTTCGCAGCACCGCGCGCGCGTCACCCTCCGCGTGGTCGGTGTCATGCTCGGTGAAAATGCGGGTGCCCACCATTCGCCGCGCCTCGCGCACGTAGAGCTGCGGCGGGAGGTGTGCGTTGTCGTCGTATTCGTCGCGGCACCAGCCCCACGAGCGCGCCTCGTCGCGGATTTGTGCGGGCACCGCTTCGTCATTCTGCAAAAACCAGAGCAGGCCGACATTCCAGCGGAGGTGCTCGTCGAACACGCGCTGCCGCGCCTGCGCGAGTCCGGTCGGTGAATACGGCACCTCGGCTTTCACCGCGTTCTCGGGCCCGCTGCGCACCGCCGCCGCGCCGCCGCCGTCGGGCCACTCGAGGTTCCGCCCCGGCAGCGACAGGCGCACGATGCCGCCGGATACGTCGTTGAGATCGTATTTGCCGTTCGGCAATGGCGGCGTTTGCGCTTTGTAGAGGCATCCGCCGGGGTAACCGAAAACCGTCTTGAGCTTCCCACTTTTGAACAGCGCCAGCACCTCCGCGAAATCCTCGCGCCGGTAGCCGGGCGGCTTTTTTGGCATCACGCGGTTGCCGGGATTCTGGGTCGCGGTGAGACGGAAGTTGTAGGCCTGGAGCTGCGAGTCCTCCTGTTCGGGCGCGAGCGGCTCGTTGTATTCGTCGCGCCCTTCGCGTCCGACGCGATACGGGACTTTCGCCGCTGCGATGAGATCGCCTTCGTAGGTGGCATCGATGAAGTAGTCCGCGGTGACCGTGAGCGTCGTGCGCCCGTCGTTCTCGATGAGCGCGACGAGCCCGATGGAGCCGCCATCGGCATCGCCCGAAAGCCGCGCGCCGAAGACGCGGCGGTTCTTCCAGAGCGTGATGTTCGGCTGCTCCGCGAGCATCTTCTCAAGCACCGCGAGGTTCACCTTCGGCTCCGCGAAGACGCCGCCCCAGCAGTCGCGCACCTGCTGCGAATCCGCCCCGAACGCGTCGCGGTAGTGCTGCTCGACGCGCTTCGCGAATTTCAGATACGCGCCAGTGAGGCCCTCGCGCGTGCGGAAGTCCGTGTGCGAAAGCCCGCAGGTGATCATCCCGCCGATGCGGTCCGTCGGTTCGACGAGCAGCACCTTCTCGCCGTCCTCCGCCGCCGCGAGCGCTGCCGCGATGCCCGCGGGCGTGGCGCCATAGACGAGAACATTCGGATCCTGCGCGCGGAGGAGCGCGGCGAAGGAAATGACAAGGAGCGTGATTCTGCGGAGCATGTGGCGTGAGCGTGCTGTCAGTTTGCCGGCGGTTGTGGAGTGCTGCGGGCGGCGAGTTTTCTCTCGAGCAGGAAGGCGTGCTTGGCGAAGCAGTCGAACATCCGGATCGCGGAGACGAGCCAGCCGCGCCAGCCGTCGCGCCAGCCCCCCTTGAGGATAAGGTGCTTGAAGAACGCGACCCACGGGGAGAGCAGCAGGCAATACCATCGGAACTTCCGGCCCTGCGCCGCGTAGGAGTCCGCCGCAGTGCGCGCATAGCGGACAGTCCGGCTGAGGTGATCCTGCAAATCGCGGAACGGGTAGTGCAGCAGATCGCCGCCGAGCCGGACGGTGCCGCCGTCGCACTGGATGCTCGAATGGGGTTCGATGCCGCCCCATTTGCCCGCGCCGCGCCTGAGCAGCCGCAGGCGCCACTCGGGATACCATGCGTGCCAGATCCATTTGCCGAGATACCAGGTGCGACGGTTGAGCCACGCGCCGGAAGCGGACGGAGCGCCGCCCTTCAAAAAATCTGTGATCGAAGCCGCGAGTTCCGGCGACACCTCCTCGTCGGCGTCGAGGAACAGCACCCACGGCTGCGAGCACCGCTCCATCGCGCGGTTTTTCTGCGGGGTGAACCCGCTCCATGGCGCGGTCTCGAAAATGGCGCCGTGCCCGCGTGCGATCTCGGCCGTGCGATCCGTCGAGCCGGAATCAATGAGGACGATTTCGGAAGCAATCGCGCGCACGCTCGCGAGAACCCGCGGGAGGTTCGCCTCCTCGTTCAGTGTGACGATGGCGACCGAGAGCGGCAGTGCGGGCGGTTCGGATCCTCGGGCGGGATTCATCGTCCGCTATCTACCTGCCCGCGCGCTTTTGCCGCAAGCCGCGTCACGGGTGCATTCACGCGAGAACCCGCCCGCGCGGGATTCCGTAGAGCTCGAAGATGCGGATGATGGTGTCCTCGATGAGGTTGTTCGGGCAGCTCGCGCCGGCGGTGATGCCGATCGTCGCGGGTGCGGCGGGAAGCCAGTTGTCGGTCGTCGTCTCGCTGTGCTCGTGCTGCTTGAAATGCGTGATGCGCCCGCGCGACTCGAGCTTGCCGGCGTTGCGGATGAAATACGTCGGCAGCACGGCCTCCCCCATTTCCGCGAGGTGCGAGGTGTTCGAGCTGTTGTAGCCGCCGATGACGAGCAGCAGATCCATTTTCTTCTGCAGCATGTCCTTCAGTGCGTCCTGCCGCTCCTGGGTGGCTCCGCAGATGGTGTCGAAGAAGCGGTAGTTCTGCCTCGCGCCGTCCTCGCCGTCGCGGTCGCGGATCGCAGCCATGATTCGCCGTTGAACCTCCTCCGTCTCGCCGCGCATCATCGTCGTCTGGTTTGCGACGCCGACGCGGCGCAGATGCCGGTCGGGGTCGAAGCCGGGGCTGTAGGCGCCCTTGAACCGGTCGAGGAATGCGAGGCGGTCGCCGCCGCGGCGGATGTAGTCGCAGACGTAGTCCGTGTCCGCGAGCGTGAGGACGACGAGGTAATGCCCCTTGCTTTCGTGAACGGCGCGGCTTGCGGTGGCACGCGTCTCCTCGTGCGAGGCCTTGCCGTGGATGATGCTCGTCATGTCCTCGGCAGCGTTCTGCTTCACACGCTTCCACACGCTCATCACGTCGCCGCAAGTGGTGTCCACGATCTGCACGCCGCGCTCCTTCAGCCGGGCGAGCGTGGTCACACTCGTGCCGAATGCAGGGACGATGACGACATCCTCGGGGCCGATGTCGTCCACGTTCGCCTCGCCCTTTGCGTCGAGGATGTTCACCACACCCATGTCTGCGATCTGCCGGTTCACCTCGGGGTTGTGGATGATTTCACCGAGGATGAAGACGCGCTTGTCGGCGAAGACTTTCCGCGCCGCGTAGGCGAGGTCGATGGCGCGCTCGACGCCGTAGCAGAAGCCGAACTGCTTCGCGAGATGGATGGTCACTCCATCCACGGTGAGCGTGCCGCCGGCGCCGCGGATGCGCTCCACGATGGCGCTGCGGTAGTGCGATTCGACCTGGGACTGCACGGCGGCCATGACGTCGGGCGTGCGGAGATTGACGCGTTTTGCGGGAGCGGTCGTTGTGGACATGGTCGGCGAAGGGTAGCGGCGCTTTTGAAAAAGGAAAGGCGTCCGCAACGCAGGTCGCGGACGCCTTTGAGGATGAATCAGGAAACTATTGCTGGATGAGCAGCGGTCCGGCGGGATCCTTGAACCACGCATCCGACAGCATGAATGCGCGCGGCGGATCGGGATCGCGGGACTGGTCGAGCTTGCGGACTGTGCGCCCGTAGGTGGCGTCCTCGGGCTGGCTGTGGGCGATGTTCACCGGGGTGCCGATCTTCACGAGGGCGTAGAAGCGTGCGGCGGCCTCGCGGTGGAGACGGATGCAGCCGTGCGTGCGCGGATACGGATGCACGAAGCCCTCATGGAATCCGTAGGCGGGCTTCCACGAGCACCAGTAGGCCATCGGGTAGCCGGCATCCGGCTCGCTCGCGCGGCGCTTGTTTTTGATCTTTTCCTGGATGGTGTAGCTGCCCGAGCCGGTGGCGCCGCCGGCGCCGACACAGCCCTGCACGGCCATGAGCATGCGGTCGCCCTCCATCACATAGACATTCTGCGTGGAGGTGGAGACTTTCACGCGGACGGCGTTGGGATTGCGGGGTGCGTAGGCCTTGACCGAATACGAGCCGCCGATCTGGTTGCCGCAGCCGGACAGGAGCGTGATCCCGGCGGCAGCGAGGATGGTGTAGAGGAAGTGTTTCATTGCGCGCGCAGGGAAAACTTTCCGGCTGCCGTTGTCAAACGCTGCCAGCGGGTTCATGCGGCTGCGCGCGGAGCCGGTCGAACAGATCCCACTCATACGCATAGAAGGGATACCGCGCCTCCGCCGCGTGAGGCCGGTAGCGGAAGTGCTTGTAAATCCAGAGCCACAGCTCGGGCCGCGCGCGGATGATCGGCTCGTAGCGGTTCCAGCAGAGTTGCGCGACGTCGGCGGGCGTCGCGCCAGGCGGAATGTCGAGCGGGTCGAGCAACTGCATCACCGAGCTGCCGTCGGGGTGGGGCAGGCAGAGCAGGGGGATGACGAGCGCATTCGCGCGGAGCGCGAGGACGCCATGCAGCACGCTCACGCACATCTCGAGCCCGAATGTGCGGATGACCGCGCAGGCCTGTGTCGGCGGAACGGTGAGGTCTGCGAGGAATGCAGCGGTGCCCCCGCGCTTCACCTCGCGCAGCATCCGCAGCATGGATCTTTCCTGCGGGATGATCACCTGCCCCCCAGATTCGCGCAGCCGCTTCACGATGGCCCCGATGCCGGGGTTGCGAAAATCATCCGTCACGGTGAGGGCCGGCAGCCCGGCTCCCGCGAGCGCGTGCGAGGCCCACTCCCAGTTTCCAAAGTGCAGTGTGAGCACGATCGCGCCGCGCTTTTCCCGCGCGAGCCGCCCGCGCACGCGCTCTGCGCCCTCGCACCGGAGCCAGTGGCGGTTTTCCGGCCGCATGAGCGCGGGGGACCAGAAGAGGTCCACCAGCGTGCGGATGCTGTTCACGTAGCTGGCGAGAGCGATGTCGCGCTGCTGCGCGGGCGTGAGCGAGTCGCCGAACACACACTCCAGGTTTGCGAGGGAGATTGCCCGGTTGCGCCGGTCCAGCATGAACAGGAGCCTGCCGATTCCATTCGCGAAATGGACGCAGCTCCTTCGCGGGAGGAATGGAATCCACCACGCGAGCAGCCGGCAGAGCGCGGTCTCAATGAAGTGGCGGAGTTTTTTCCAGAAGGACATGGAGTGCGGACGGCGGGGCTGCCGCCGGCCTTTTTGAGCGGCACCGAAGCCGGAACGCAACGAGCGCTTTTCACATTTTGCGCCGCGGGGGAACGCGCGCCGCCTCAGCGCCTGCCGAAATTTTTCACCTCGTTGATCAGGAAATTGCCGGCGCGTCGCGCGCGGTTGCGGACGAAGCGGACGAGCCCCGTGTCCACGAAATACGTGAGCAGGATGCTGTCGCGCGATTTGACCTCCGGCCCGACGCGGTCCGCGGAGTGCCACGTGTCCGGCCCGACGGCGAATGCGTAGCCGGTGTTTGGTGCGAACGGCATCTGCGCCCGCTTCGGCATGCTGCCGTCCGCGAGATGCTCGTGGAAGATCGTGCCGATGTTCACGTTCGACTCGTCCTGAGGGAGGTAAAATTGGACAGTGATTCCCTTCCAGTGCGTGTCCGTGTGCGGTGGAATCAGGTAGCCGGGGATGTCGCGCGTCAGGATCGGGATGGGAAACATTCCGATCTTCGCGAACTTGGCGCCGAAGCGCCTCTTCAAGGGCGGCGCGAGCCGTTCGCGGAATGCATTCTTCACCGTTTCGGAGCAGAGGGCCGCGCCCACGCTTTCCCACACCCGCCGCTTTTCCGGCGGCAGATGGCGCACGTATTCGGGGAAGAGATCAATCTTCACGCGCGTTTGCGGCGTCTCCTCCGTCGCGTTCCGGCTGCGCCCGTGCATCGGCCGGTAATCGGAATGGATGGGCATCGCCGCCATCATCGAGCGGTAGAGGTCATCGGGAAAAACGCGGCCGAACTCCAGATGGTAAAAGGGCGTTCTCACCACGCGGGCGGACTTCACGGATGCCGCGATGAATTCCGCGAGTTCCCGCCTTGCATTCGTCTCTCGGGGCGGATTTGCGGTGTTCGGCGCGGGCATTTGGAGAGCAGTAGGGAGGAGGCGAAACTCGTTCAAGACGAAGCGCGCTGCGGGCCGCGTGTGATGTTCGCCGGGTTCGCCGGGAAGTCATGGGGGATTGCCTCCATTTCGAGTTGTGGCGGATAAAGCCCGCATGGACTCCGCCGAAATCCTCGCCATCGCACGCCGCATCCTCGCGCAGCCCACCGCGCCATTCCACGAGGACGCCGTGCGCCGCGAGATCCGCGCACTGCTCACAGACTGCCCGCGTATCACGCTCAGTGAGGATCGCTTCGGCAACCTGCTCGCGCATTACCGGCGCGGCAAAGCAGCCGCGCGGTTCGCCTTCGCCGCGCACATGGATCACCCGGCTTATGTGGGGCGCGACTTTCTCGGCGGTGTGCCGGAGCGCTACCGGAAGAAGAAACCGGCCACTCGGAAATTCGGCGCGTTCCGCATGTGGGATCTGCCCGCGTTCGAGCTGCGCGCCGGGCGCATCCGCTCGCGCGCTTGCGACGACCTCATCGGCTGCGCCGCCATCGTCGCCGCGCTGCGCGAGCTCGACCGCACCGGCGCAGACTGCGCCGCGTGGGGACTCTTTACCCGCGCGGAGGAGGTCGGCTTCGTCGGCGCGATCGAGCTGGCGAAAAGCGGGCTGCTCCCGAAATCCGTCACCGTCGTCTCGCTTGAAACGAGCAGCGTGAAGGGCGGCCCCGTGAAAATCGGCGCAGGCCCCATCATCCGCGTCGGCGACCGCACGAGCATCTTCGACTCCGCCGCCACGGCGCAGCTCCAGTCGGCGGCAAAGGCCGCGGGCATCGCGCACCAGCGGGCGCTCATGCAGGGCGGCACCTGCGAGGCCACCGCTTACGCGCTCCACGGTTACCGCACCGCCGCGATGTGCGTCGCGCTCGGCAATTACCACAACTGCGGCCCCGCCGACCGCATCGCGCCGGAGTTTGTGAGCCTCGGCGACACGCTCGGCATGGCGCAACTCTGCGTCGCCGCTGCGACAGCGAAGCAAAGCGACCCGCACGCCGAACTCCGCAAGGCTCTCGATAAGCGCCTCGCCGACCACCGCCGTTTTTTCCGCCGACTGGAAGAATAGAACTGCCTCCCTTGTTAATCGATCCGTCAATCATTCCCCTTGCGCCCGGCGTAAACTCCGCTTCAATGCTTCCCGCAAGTTCAGAGCCCCTTTGGGCGTTGGTAGATTGCTAGTTGTGTTCGCAGTGCGGTGAAAATCGCGGCATCCAGTGGCAGTTTGAAATCCGATAACCGGAAACAGCCGCAGAAGACTCCGCAAGTTGCAGAAAACACACATGTCAAACAGCAAACTCTACGTCGGGAACCTCTCGTTCCAGACGCTCGAAATCGAACTCGAAGAACTCTTCCAGCAAGCCGGCACGGTCACTGAGACCGCGCTCATGCAGGATCGTTTCACCGGCAAGTCCCGCGGCTTCGCCTTTGTCACCATGGGCACCCCTGAGGAGGCCCAGAAGGCCGTCGAGATGTTCCATGGCAAGGAACTCGGCGGACGCGCCCTCACCGTGAATGAGGCCCGTCCTCGCGAAGATCGCGGCCCCAGCGGCGGCGGCGGTGGTCAGCGCCGTTTCGGCGGTGGCGGTGGCGGTGGCGGCGGTGGACGCCGCGATTACCAGCGCTACTAGGAAGGCATCGGTCCTGCCGCACTGAGAGAAACGGCGAAAGCCGCGTTCGCTTCGCGTGGACAACCGACATCGAAATTCACGAAGCGCCCCGGTGGAAACGCCGGGGCGTTTTGTCTTTTTCCACCGATGCGGAGGCTGCGACAGCGAGCCTTGAAGATCGAAATCAGCCGCGCTTGCGATTCCGGGCGGCGGCCTGTTCGGGGAATAGCGCGGTGATCGCTTCCTCGCTGGCCCGGCAGCGGCCGCGCTCGGTGATGAGGCCGGTGACGAGGCGGGCGGGGGTGACGTCGAAACCATAATTCGCAGCCGGGCTGTCCGGTGGGGCGACGAGGACTTCGGCGTGGCGTCCGGTCTTGCCTTTTGCGCCGACGATGAGGCCGTCGGCGTATTTCACTTCTTCGCTGCCGCGCTCCTCGATGGGGATTTCGCGAAGGCCGTCGCGCATTTTCCAATCGAACGACGAGGAGGGCAGCGCGACGTAGAACGGCACGCGGTTATCGCGGGCGGCGAGGGCTTTCAAGTAGGTGCCGATTTTGTTCGCGACATCGCCGGTGCGAGTGGTGCGATCGGTGCCGACGATGCACATGTCCACCATGCCATGCTGCATGAGGTGGCCGCCGGTGTTGTCGGCGACGACGGTGTGGCGGACGCCGTGCTGGCCGAGCTCCCACGCGGTGAGCTTCGCGCCCTGGCTGCGCGGGCGGGTCTCGTCTACCCACACGTGGACGGCGATGCCGGCGTCGTGCGCCGCGTAGATGGGCGCTGTGGCGGAGCCGTGGTCCACAAACGCGAGCCAGCCGGCGTTGCAATGCGTGAGGATGTTCACCGGAGCGCCACCCTTCTTCCTGCTGAGGGCGCGGATGAGCGCGAGCCCGTGCCGGCCGATGGCGGCGCAGGCGGCGGCATCCTCGTCGGCGATCAAGGCGGCGGTCTCGCGGGCGATGGCGATCTTTTCCTTCGCAGTGGAGCCGCGCGCGATGGCGGCGAGCTGGCGGTCCACAGCCCAGGCGAGATTCACGGCGGTGGGGCGCGTGGCCTTCAGCGCGGCGCCGGATTCGGCGACGCGTTTGTCAAAGTCGCGGCTGCGCGATGCTTCCAGCGCGGCGAGATACATGCCCCAGCCCGCCGACGCACCGATGAGCCCTGCGCCACGGACGTGCATTTCAAAAATCGCCGCGGCCATCTGCGCGACAGCCGTGATTTTCTCGATCACAAAGCGGTGCGGCAGCGCGCGCTGGTCGATGATCTCGACGGTGCGGTCGTCGCCGGGCCGGAGCCAGATGGTGCGGTAGTGTTTGCCGTGGACGTTCATCTCGGGCGGTCATCTTTCCGAGGAAGCGCGCGTTGTCCAGCAGCGGAGTTGACTCGCGGCGTGCCGACACGCTCCACTCGCTGCGATGAGACTCCCCGTCGCGCTGCTTTTTCTCGCTGCCGCCGCCTGCGCCGAGCCGCCTGCGGGCTACGTGCTGAAATGGGCGGATGAATTCGACGGCACCTCGCTCGATGCGACGAAATGGAAGCTGTGGCTGCCCGGCAAGCGTCGCGACGCAATCAACACCTCCGACGCCGTAAGTGTCGCCGACGGCAAGCTGACCATCACCACTTTCACCGAGGGCGGCAAGCACCGCACGGGGATGATCTCCACGCAGGGAATCTTCGAGCCGTCGTTCGGCTACTATGAGGCGCGCATCCAGTGGGGCGACGCGCCGGGCACCTGGTCGGCGTTCTGGACGATCTCCGACCTCATGCTGCTGCCGGACATGGGCGAGCACATCGGCAACGTTCCCGTTTCGGGCAACGAGGTGGATTTCGTCGAGCACCGCGAGACGGACCACGAGGGGAAGCGCATGGCCGGGCAGGCAAACTTCACGTTGCACTGGGACGGCTACGCTGCGCACCGCAACGGCTCCGGCTTCCTCACTCCGGACCTCGGGCTCGACAAGGGCTTCCATACCTACGGCTGCGAATGGAGCGAGAAGGGCTACCGCTTCTTCATCGATGGGAAACTGCTTTGGGAAACGCCCGGGCCGGTTTCGCGGCGGCCACAGATGATCGTCCTCAGCACGGAGGTGGAGCACAAGCTGTGGTCTTGGAAAATTCCCGCCGGGGGCTACGGTGACCGTGCTTCGAGCGAGGTGAAGTTCGTCGTGGATTACGTGCGGTTTTACTCGAAGTAGCGCGTCGGCGAGGATTCCCCAGCATTGAAAGGGATCTGCTGTGCAAGCACTGATTTTCGTGATTGACTGCACTCATTAGCGCGTCATTTTCGCGGCGTGAGAGTCCCCCGCCATGTCGTCGAAGCCCGCCGTGAACGGCTCGCACAGCTCGTCGGGCAGCATCGCTACCTGCCGGTAAAGGAACTCTGCAAGAAGCTGGAGGTTTCGGAGGCCACTCTGCGCAGGGATTTGGGCGCACTCGCTCAGGAAAAGAAGATCACGCGGACCTACGGCGGAGCGCTCCATGAGTTTAACGACCGGTTTCCGTCTTTCCGTGAGCGCCAGGGACAGGCGGCCAAGGGCAAGGCGAAAATCGCGACCCGCGCGTTGGACTTCATCCGCGCGGGCGGGACTTATTTTCTCGATTCGGGAACGACCATTTTCTCGCTGGCAGAGGCGTTCCGCGCGCATCCGGTGACGCCTGTGACCATCGTTACCTCAAACCTGCCAGTCGGCGAAATGCTCGCGTCCATTCCCGGTGTGCGCGTCTTCCAGACGGCGGGCGAACTGCTGCATCTCCAATCCACGCTGCTCGGCGAGACGGCGCAGCGGAGCATTGAACAGTGGGGGTTCGATGTGGCCTTCCTCTCGGCGGAGGGCATGGATTCGCGCGGAATCTGGAACTCCCAGCCGACGATCGTCGAGCAGCAGAAGATCGTCATGCAGCGCGCGAAACGACACGTCTTCTGCATCGATGCGAGCAAACTCAGCCGCCAGCCCCCCTACTTTCTGGCTGGATGGCCGGAGGTGGACGTGCTGCTGACCGACGCCTCCGACGAGCGATTGGCCAAGGCGGGCGTCCCGGCTCCAAGTCGTTCGCAGCAGGCGCAGGGTGAGAGGTCTGCGAGTGCGCCGGTTCCGATTGAGAATTCCGGCACAAACCGCGGAGAGCCTCCTTCTGCAGGAGAAATGCCCGTCCATATTTTATGAGCGACATTTTTCATAAAATAATCGGAGATTATTGTTGACCATTTCAGGGAAGAATATACGCTTGCGACCAATCATATAAATTCCTGCACCCGGAAATGACCTCTCCTGCCGCCCCCAGCCGCTCCGCCATCGAGACGCTTGTGCGCTCGACGCTTGCCCGCCAGCTTGGCCGCGAGGTGCCGTCGGGTTCAGCCCCGGAACTGTTGGTGAACAGCTCCGCGCGGCACATGCACATTTCGCCGGAGAACCTGGAGGTGCTCTTCGGCAAGGGCGCGAAGCTCACCGTCCACAAGATGCTCTATCAGGAGGGGCAGTTCGCATCGGAGCAGACGGTGACGCTCATCGGCCCGCGGCGCCGCGTCATCCCGAGCCTGCGTATTCTCGGCCCGTGCCGGAATCTCACGCAAATCGAACTCGCGCTGACCGACGCCGTGCAACTCGGCATGGACATCCCCGTCCGCATGTCGGGCGACATCAAGGGCACGCCGGGCGGATATGTGATGGGGCCGAAGGGCATGCTCGAGATGAAGGACGGCATCATCCGCGCGGCACGCCACGTCCACATGTCGCCTGCGGACGCAAAATTCTACGGCGTGAAGCACCTCGACCGCATCACGCTCAAGGTCACCTCGCCCGACTGCAACACGCGCTTCGACGACCTCATCGTGCGCGTGGATCCGAGCTTCAAGCTCGAGGTCCACATGGACACCGACGAGGCGAACGCCTGCGACCTCGAGCGCGCGACGAAGGTCGAACTCATCAAATCCTGATTTCCGCAGATAAGCGAAACCTAAAACCCGAACACACCCAGCCCGTGATTTCCGCGGGCGGCAAAATCACAAACTAAAACCCAAAAACAAATGAGCGAAGCAATCGGACTAATCGAAACTCGCGGCTACGTGGGCCTGGTGGAAGCCAGTGACGCCATGGTCAAGGCCGCGAATGTGCAACTGGTGAAATCCATCCCGATCGGCGGCGCGCTGATCACGACCATCGTCCGCGGTGATGTCGGCAGCGTCAAAGCCGCCGTCGAAGCCGGCAAGGAAGCGGCCAAGCGCGTCGGCAATCTCGTCGCGTCCCACGTCATCGCCCGGCCAACGCCGGAACTCCTGAAGTTCTTCACGAGCTAGACGCCTCCACTCAACACTCAACTTTTACCTCTCAAATACTATGGCTGGACAAGCAATCGGAATGATCGAAACCAAGGGCCTCGTCGCGCAGTTCGAAGCAACTGACGCAATGACCAAGGCCGCGAATGTGGAACTCATCGGCTGGGAAAAAGTCGGCTCCGGCTACGTCACCACGTTCGTTCGCGGTGATGTCGCGGCGGTGAAAGCTGCCGTCGAAGCCGGCGCGACCGCTGCCACTGCGATCGGCGAAGTCGTCGCCGTCCACGTGATCCCGCGCCCGCACGATGACCTCGCCGGCCTCGGCAAGTTCCTCGGCGGCAAGTCGGCAAACGGCCCCGCGAAGTAAATGAACGCCCAACGCCGAAACCCGAACGTCCAACGCCGAAGTGCCGGCGTGCCGCGTTCATTCGGAGTTCGGAGTTGGGGTTTGGAAGTTCGACGTTCGCAATGAACAACCGCATCCTCGTCGCCAACATCGGCAGCACCTCGTTCAAGTTCCGCTTGATCGAAATGCCGGGCGAGCGCGTGCTCGCGAAGGGCGGCGTGGAGCGCATCGGCAGCACTGAGTCGCCGTGGAAGGCGCAGGTCGGCAGCGAGCCGGAGCAGAAAGGCACTGCGGCGCTTCCCGATCACGGCGCGGCCATCGCGCTTGTCGAAAAATTGCTCGGCGGCTTCGACGGCCTCGCAGCGGTTGGCTTCAAGCCCGTGATGGCGCGCGGCATCTCGGGCACGCAGGTGCTCGACGAACGCGTGCTGCGCGCGATGGAGGAAATCAACACGCTCCTCCCCGCGCACAACCCGCCCTACATCGCCGCCGCGCGCAGCTTCCACAAATCGCACCCGAAGCTGCCGTGCATCGGCACGTTCGAGACCGCGTTTTACGACGACGTGCCGGTGGAAAACACGCGCTACCCCGTGCCGCGCGAATGGGAGACGAAATACGGCATCCGTCGGCAGGGCTTCCACGGCGCGAGCCACCGCTTCGTCACGCAGCGGTGCGCCGAGCTGCGCGGCACAGACAAGCTGCGCATCATTTCCTGCCACCTCGGCGGCAGCAGCTCTATCGCGTGCGTGCGCGACGGCAAGGCGATTGATTCGAGCTGGGGCATGACGCCGCAGAGCGGCCTGCCGCAGAACAACCGCGTGGGCGACTTCGACTGCTTCGCGCTCATCTACCTCGCCCGCGACCTCGGCCTCGGCATTGACGCGGTGGAAAAAGCGCTCACCTCGCAGGCGGGCCTCAAGGGCATGTCCGGCCTCGCGACCGGCGACATCCGCGACCTCATCGAGGCCTCGGCAAGGGGCAACGCCGACGCGGCCGTCGCACTCGATGTGTTCGTCGCCGCGATTCGAAAATACATCGGCCAGTTTCTCGTCGAGCTGAACGGCGCCGACGTTCTCATCTTCACCGCCGGCATCGCGGAGAATAATCCCAGCCTCCGTGAGAAGATTTGCGCGAACCTCGATTTCTGCGGCCTCGAACTCGACCGCGACGCGAACAGCCGCACGCGTGCCGAGGAGGCGATCATCTCCACGCCGCGCTCGAAAGTCGAAGTGCGCGTCATCCCCACGAACGAGGAAATCATCATCGCCCGCAACGCGTGGGCAAAACTTTCAACCAACAACTAACCAGCGGTCGGCAACCAGCCGCGCCTCTCAACACTCAACCCTCAACTAAAAACAAACCCATGGCACAACAAGCAATCGGACTCATCGAAACCCGCGGCCTCGTCGCACTCGTCGAGGCGACGGACGCAATGCTCAAATCCGCCAACGTCGAACTCGTCGGCCCCATCACCCAGGTCGGCAACGCAATGGTGACCGCCGTCGTCACCGGCGACGTCGCAGCCGTGAAGGCGGCGACCGAAGCCGGCAAGACCGCCGCGCAGGGCCTCGGCGAAATCGTGAGCGTCAACGTCATCGCGCGCCCGCACAACGACCTGCCGGTCGTGCTGCCAAAGGCGAAGTGATTTCTTCCCGCGAAAAACGCGAAATGACGCGAAAGCACTGGCGCACACCGCCTCAACCTTTTCGCGCCCTTCGCGTGTTTCGCGGGCCAAAAAACTCCTGACATGATCCTAGCCCGAGTCGAAGGCAGCGTCGTCGCGACGAAGAAGAACACGAAGATGACGGGGAATAAATTCCTCCTCGTGCGTCCGCTCGTGATTGATTCGGCGAACGCGAAGGAATGGCGGCCCGGCACGACCACGCTCGTCGCCACGGACGGTCTCGGCGCGGGCGAGGGCGAGATCGTCCTCGTCGTCCAAGGCAGCTCCGCGCGGCTCGCGGCGGACGACAAGGACTCGCCCGTGGACGCCGTCGTCATCGGCATCGTGGACACCGTGGATGTCGCAAAATCCATCCTCTACAAAGCACAATGATTTCTTTTCCCGCTAAACACGCGAAAGGACGCGAAAGAACCAAGCGATCTCAGTCACACGCTTCTCAAAATCTTCCGCGCATTTTCGCGCTTTTCGCGGGCAACAACTTCTAAATTTCCATGGCAACCCTCGACGAAAAAATCATCTCCCGCGTCGTGAGCGAAGTGCTCGCGCGCCTCGGCAACCAGACAAAGGCCGTCGCCAGCGGACAGACCGCGTTCGGCGTGTATGAAAAAATGGAGGACGCGTGCGAGGCCGCGCACCGCTCCTTTGAAAAGCTGCGCGACGCCGGCGTGTCCGCGCGACGCAAGGCGATCAACGTCATCCGCAAGATGTGCGTCGCGAACGCGAAGGAGTGGGGCGAGATCGAAATGGCCGAGACGAAAATCGGCCGGCTCGATCACAAGATCGAGAAGCTGAAAATCTGCGGCGACCTGGTGCCGGGCGTCGAATTTCTCGAGCGCATGGCATTCAGCGGCGACTTCGGCCTCACCGTCATTGATTACGCGCCGTGGGGTGTGATCGGCGCGGTGACACCCTCGACGCACAGCGTGCCGACGATCACCGGCAACGCGATCAATATGATCGCCGCGGGCAACGCCGCAGTCTTCAACACGCACCCTGCCGCGTGCAACGTCGCGGCGCTCGCGATCCGCGCATACAACGAGGCGATTTTCCAGGAGACCGGCATCAGCGACCTGCTCACGACCGTCGTGAAGCCGACGCTTGAGACCTTCGACATCATGTGCAAGCACGCGAAGGTGAAGCTGCTCTGCGTCACCGGCGGCCCCGCGGTCGTCGCGGCGGCGATGAAGGCGGGCAAGCGCGCGATTTGCGCCGGCCCCGGCAACCCGCCCGTCGTCGTGGACGAGACGGCGGACTTTGATCACGCCGCGAAGTGCATCATCCAGGGCGCGAGCTACGACAACAACCTGCTCTGCATCGGCGAGAAGGAAGTCTTCGTCGTGGATTCCGTCGCGGACAAACTTTATGCTGCGCTGAAAAAGGCCGGCGCCGTGCAGCTCGACGCGAAGCAAATCGAGGCGCTCGCGGAGAAGGCGTTCGTCTTCCCGCAAGGCAAGGGCGCGGGCTGCCCGCACCCGGTCGTGAACCGCGATCTTGTCGGCCGCGACGCCGCCGTGCTCGCGAAGACCATCGGCCTCAGCGTGCCCACGACGACGCAGTTGCTCTTCGGTGAGACGAAGGCGGATCACATTTTCGTGGATGAGGAGCAGATGATGCCGTTCATCCCGATCGTGCGCGTGCGCGATGTGGACGCGGGCATCGAGGAGGCGATCAAGGCCGAGCACGGCTACAAGCACACGGCGATCATGCACTCCACGAACATCAAGGCGCTCACGAAAATGGCGCAGGCCGTGGACACGACGCTCTTCATCAAGAACGGCCCGTGCATGACCGGCCTCGGCCTCGGCGGCGAAGGATTCCTCAGCTTCTCGGTCGCGACGCCGACAGGCGAAGGCGTGACGACGCCGATGACGTTCACCCGCTCGCGCCGCTGCGTGATGGTCGAAAACCTCAATCTTTTCTAGCCGAAGAAATGCGACTTGCGACGATCAAGGGACACGTCACCTCGACGGTGAAGCACAAGAGCCTCGATGGCTGGCGGCTTCTCATCGCGATGCCGGAGAGTCCCGATCTCGCGCCGCAGATCGTGATTGATAACCTCGGCGCGGGCATCGGGCAGCGCGTGATGATTTCGAGCGACGGCAGCGAGGCGCGCAAGATGGTCGGCGACAAGCTCAGCCCTGCGCGGTGGAGCGTGATGGGCATCATCGATCCCGAAAGGAGCCTCGCGCTATGAGGATGGGCACGGTCATCGGCCGCGTGACGCTCTCGGTGCGTTCGCCAAAATACGTCGGCGAGCGCCTCATGCTCACGCTGCCGTGGAAGACGGACACCTTCGGCGGCGCGCAGAAACACGATCCGGCCATCGTCGTTTACGATGAGCTTGGCGCGGGTGTCGGCCAGCAAATCGCCATCAGCGAAGGTCGCGAGGCCGCGTGCCCGTTTGAAAAACCAACGCCCGTGGACGCCTACTGCGCCGCGCTCGTGGACGACATTTTTTACAAGGAATAATCTATGAAACTGATCGCACAGAAAGAAGCCGCCGACTTCGTGAAGACCGGAGCGAAGGAATTCCGCCAGAACGGCGAGACGCGCCTCACGCCCGGCGCGAAGGACGTTTTCACCGAGGCAGGAGTGAAGGTCGTGTTCGACGCCGGAGCGTCCGCGCCCGCGTCCGCAGCGCCCGCGGCGTCCTTTGGAAAATCGCAGGGCTACGCGCCCGTCGCCGCACCCGGCGCTTACAGTGCGGACGACGTGAAGCTTTTCGCCTCGAAGGAGGCGAACGAAATCAAGGAGCAGATCTGCGACATCGGCCGCCGCATCTGGGCGCGCGAGTATTGCGACGGCAATGGCGGCAACATCTCCGCGCGCATCGGCCCCGATCGCTTCATCTGCACGCCGACGGGCGTGAGCAAGGGCTTCATGAATCCCGGCATGATGTGCATGGTGGACGGCAAAGGCACGCAATGCGGCGGCACGTGGAAGCGATCGAGCGAGATCACCACGCACATGGCGATCTTCCACTCGACGCCCGAAGCCGTGAGCGTCTGCCACGCGCATCCGTGCCACGCCGGCGCGTTCGCGATCAAGGGCATGCAGCCGCCGCCACGACTCATCCCCGAGCTGGAAGTGTTCGTCGGCACCGTCGCCTACACGCCTTAC
This sequence comes from Chthoniobacteraceae bacterium, assembly GCA_044221185.1. Classification (GTDB taxonomy): domain Bacteria; phylum Verrucomicrobiota; class Verrucomicrobiia; order Chthoniobacterales; family Chthoniobacteraceae; genus SXWH01. The sequence goes on from JBGAPP010000001.1 coordinate 891,582, forward strand.
AAGACGCCCGGCTCGCCGGAGATCGCCGCGGAGATTTTCCCGCTCGCGCCGAAGCACCAGTCCATCCTCATGGGCAACCACGGCGTCATCTGCTGGGGCAAGTCGGTCGAGGACGCGTATTTCAAAATGGAGATCACCGACGCGTATTGCCGCACCGTGATCCTCGCGCAGGCGATTCCCGGCAGCGCGTCCATCCCGTGCGAGAAGCTGCCCGAGTTGCTCACGATCAAGCAGAAGCTGGGATTGCCCGACGACCGCTACGACCTCAAGCCCGCGGGCCTTTGCGAAGTCGATCCGTGGCAGCAGATGTGCGGATCGCACGGCTGCTCGTCGCCCGTCACGCCGTGGAATCCAATCACGCAGGACAACAACGCGAGCGACGCCGACATAGAGGCGATCGTGCAGAAGCTCACCGACGAAATCGTCGCGAAGCTCGGCAAGTAAGCCATGTCGCTCGTTGACCAAGTTCGACTCGCAGGCGTCGTCGGCGCGGGCGGCGGCGGATTTCCGGCGCACGTGAAGCTCGGCTCGAAAGCCGACATCATCATCGCCAACGGCGCGGAGTGCGAGCCGCTGCTGCACAAGGACGCGGCGGTGATGGAGCACTACGCCGCCGATCTTGTGCGCGGCGTCGAGCTGAGCATGGCTGCGACGGGGGCGAAGGAAGGCGTCATCGGCATCAAGGCGAAGAAGAAGAAGGCCGTCGAAGCGGTCGAGCAGGCGTGCAAGGGCTCGCGCGTCCGCGTGCAGTTGCTCGGCGACTTCTACCCCGCGGGCGACGAATACGATCTCGTCTTCACCGTCACCGGCAAACTCATCCCGCCCGCCGGGCTGCCCATCCACGTCGGCGCAATCGTCAACAACGTCGAGACGCTCGTGAACATCGCGCAGGCCGTGGACGGCAAGCCGGTCACACAGAAGTGCATCACCATCGCCGGCGCGGTCGCCGAGCCCGTGTCGCTCACCGTGCCGATCGGCATCAGCTACCGCGAGTGCATCGCCGCCGCGGGCGGCGCGACATGCGACGATCCCGTGCTCGCCATTGGCGGACTCATGATGGGCGAGACGAGCACCGACCTCGACCGGCCCGTCACGAAGACCAACACCGGCGCGATCATTTTGCCGCGCGACCACCACGTCGTCGAACGCAAGCTCAAGCCGCCGACCAATCAAGCCGCCATTGGCAAGTCCGCGTGCGACCAGTGCCGCTATTGCACGGAGATGTGCCCGCGTTTTCTGCTCGGCTACAAAGTCGAGCCGCACCAGGTCATGCGCACGCTCGCGTTCACCGGCACCGGCGCGGAGCGCTTCAACGAATGGGCCGCGCTCTGCTGCTCGTGCGGCCTCTGCACGCTCTACGCGTGCCCCGAGGAACTGTATCCGAAGGAGGCGTGCGACGACTCGAAGGCCGTGCTGCGCGCGCAGAAGTGGCAGTGGACCGGCTCGAAGGAAGTGAAGGAGCACCCGATGCACGACGGACGCCGCGTGCCGATCAAGTCGCTGATGAAGAAGCTCCACGTCGAACAATACGACAGCCAGGCGCCGTTGCGCGCGGGTGTCGTCGAGACTCGGCAGGTGGTGCTCCCGCTCAAGCAGAGCGCCGGCGCGCCGACGGTCCCGCTCGTGAAAGCCGGCGACAACGTGAAAGCCGGTCAGCCCGTTTCCGAACCCGCGCCCAATGCGCTCGGCGCGATCATCCACGCGCCCTTCGCCGCCAAAGTCAGCGCCGTCACGAAGGACGCCATCACCCTGACCAAATGAAAGACAAGTCCATCGGCCTCATCGAACTCTCGAGCGTCGCGTCCGGCTTCAGCGTCGCCGACGCCGCGCTCAAGGCCGGCAACGTGAAGCTGATGCTCTCGCGCTCCATTTGCTCGGGCAAATACATGATCGTCGTCGCCGGCGAAACCGCGGGCGTCGAGGCTGCAATCGAGACCGCGACTGAAGTTGCCGGTGGCTGCCTCATTGACCGCATCGTCATCCCGAACCTGCACCCCGACGTCTTCACCGCCATCGGCCGCAACGCGCCTGTCGAGCCGACCGGCGCCCTCGGCGTCGTCGAGAGCTTCAACGTCGCCACGCTCGTGAAAGCGGCCGACGCCGCCGCGAAAGCCGGCGACGTGCAGCTCCTCGAAGTCCGCCTCGCGATGGCCCTCGGCGGAAAAGCCTTCTGCACCATGACCGGCGACGTGAGCAGCGTGCAGGCCGCCGTCGCCGCCGCGCGCAACGTCATCGCCGAAGCCGGCGTCCTCGTGAACGCCGTCGTGATTCCGCGCCCGCACCCGGATGTTTATCGCGAGGTGATCTGACGCCGCGTCGCGGCTGGGAAGGGGTTTCTGAACTTCGTCCGCATTCCAACGCTCGGACGATTCGCGCCAGCGTCGCGGCCACCCGTTTTCGGGAAAGCGCGCATTCCCAGATTCGCAACACCGACCATCCTGCGCACCGCAGTTCGCGGGACACACGCCGGTCGCGCGCGCGGTTGGTTTCGACCTTGTTCCTCCAAAACGCCTTCGCGCTGCCAGGCGCGCGGTAATGCCGCGGGCAGCCGTGCCAGAAGCAGCCGTCCACGAACACGGCGACTTTCTCCGCGCGGAATGCAAAGTCCGGACGGCCGGGCAGCGGCAGGTGCCTGCGCCAGCCGGAAATTTTTGCCGCGCGGAAAAGCACGATCATCCGCAGTTCGGTCCGCTCATTCCCGCGTGAGCGGATGCGCGACATCACCTCGCTCCGCTTCCGCTTGGAAAAGACGTCGGCCATCGCGCTTTGAATCCCGGTGCGCTGTCAGTGCGCCGCGGCCTCCGCTGTCCCGGCGGGCAGCAGCTTCCACATGAACAGCGCGGGGCCCGCCTCCTCCGTGTATTGCGCGCGGACGAAACCGCAGGACTCGTAGAGCTGCCGCGCGGGTTTGTTGTTCTCCAGCACCTCCAGAGTCAGCTTGCAGCAGCCGAGATCGCGGGCCTTGCGCTCCACGGCGGCGAGCAGCGCGCGGCCCACGCCGCGCCCGCGCAGTTCCGGCACGACGTAGAAATCATGCACGTTGACGAGCGGCTTCGCCGCAAACGTGGAGAAACCCCGGAAGCACGTCGCCATTCCCGCCACACCCGAGGGAGCATCGCCGTGAAATGCCAGCAGCACGAGCGTCGTCGGGTGCGCGCGCAGCCCCGCGATGACTCCCTCCCGCGCCTCCGCGGAGAGCGGATGGCCGTCGCCCATCGGATCCGCTGAATACGCATCCAGGATCGCGAGCAGGGCCGACGCATGCTCGGGGCGTGCGAGGTCCGCCTCAAGGATCGAGAGGCTTGCGGAGCCGTTGGCGGGCGATGGGGTCATGCGCCGTGGATCATGCCCCCTTCACTCATCGCGGGCAACCTGCGGCTGAATCCGGTGTTTGAACCCTGCATGAACGGAATCTCCCTCCTCGCTCTCTGTGCTGTGACCAGCGCCGCCACCTCGCAAACCCCGTCCGCACCGCTGGTGCATCCGCCCATGCGCATCGCTGATGTCGGTGCGGTCACCCCCATGGGCCTCATGGTCGGCGCGCACGTCACGCCGAGCGACCACATCTATCTTTTTCCAAAGGACATGAAGGCGCCGCGCGATGCCTTCGACGTCTTCGCCACGGCGGACGGCGCCATCACGCGCATCCAGCACCGCACTTCCATGCAGGGCAGCACCGAACAGGCGCGCGCCTACGACGACTATCGCATCTTCATCGAGCACAGCCCCACGCTCACCACCTACTACGACCTCGTCACGAAGCTCGCGCCGGACATCGAGCAGGCCGCGCGCGGGGGGCTCGGCGAGCGCGGCGGCTTCCGCGGGTGCATTCCCGTGAAGGCGGGGCAGGTGATCGGAAAGGTCGGGCAGCGGTCGCTCGACATGGGAGTCGTGGATCAAACGGTCGCGCGCAGCTTCATCGTTCCGGAGCACTACGCCCTCGAGCCTTGGAAGCTCCACACCGCCGATCCGTTCGACTACATGGCCGAGCCCTTCCGCAGCGAGCTGCTGAAGCTCAACGCGCGCAAGGCCGCGCCGCTGGGGGGCAGGATTGACTTCGACGTGGACGGCACGCTTTCCGGCAACTGGTTCCTCGAAAACACGAACGGCTATTCCGGCGCCGGCGACCCGCGCGGCTACTGGATGGGACACCTCGCATTTGTGCGCCATCACATTGCGGCCGAAAACATCGTCATCTCCATCGGCGACTTCGCCGGTCAGCCGAAGCAGTTCTGGGTGAAGGACAACGCGCCTGATCCGGCGAAAGTCACCCCGGAGACCGGCATCACCGCCTACGAACTCGTCTGGGGCTCGGTCGGTTCGGACGGCCGCAAGTTTGAGGGCCTCGACACGGCTACGGCCCGCGGCGTCCTACTCGCGCAAGTGCTGCCAGGGCGGAAGCTCCGCGTCGAAATCCTCCCCGGCCACTCCGGCCCCGCACCGAAGTCATTCAGCGCCGCGGCAAAGACCTACGAGCGCTGATCGCGGCGGCGTTCCGTCGAACTGCGGGCAGTGTCTGCTGGCTGCAGCCGCCGGCGTGTGGAGGCGGGCACTTTGGAACTGCCGCATCCAAAGCCAGAATGTGCCCGCCTGGCTGCCTCGGCGGCTGCGAAATATAGTGAACGGCGCTAGCTCCTCGCCTCAGTCAGCGTCCGGTTGCCGCTGAGAAAGACGATGACCGAGGCGCCGCTCCACGCGACGGTGACGGCGGCGATGAACAGGAGGGTGGACACCCATCCGGTGAAGTTTGAAAGGAGCGATTTCATGCTCTGGATGGAGCGCAGCTTCTGTGCCCCGGTCTTGGTGACGGCGATTTTGCCGCGGCCTCCTTTCCGGTATTCGAGGAAGACGTGCGGAAGACCCTTCGCAGCATCGGGGCAAAAAAAGTGTCGGCCTGCCGGTCGAATGACCAACAGGCCGACTGTTCCCCCCAGAACGCTTGTATAAAAACACACCGGTCTGAGTTTGGCAAGGGGAGTTTGTGATTTTTTTCACAAAGTCTGGATGCCCTGTTGCAAATCGTTGAAAAATAGAAGCTTCCGCCGTGGGGTCTTCAGCAAAAAAAAGCGCCGGCAACGCGGGTGCCCCCGGTGAGGAAGGCGGCGCTGCCGGCGCGATTGGAATGGGGAGTGTCCGCGGCTACTTGGCGGCCGGTCGGTTCAGCACGTCGTCCTTCGTGCTCGCGGCGATCGCCATGATTTTGTCAATCAGCTCCTTCTTCACCTTCAGATCCTCGAGCGTGCCCTTCAGGTTCTCCGCCACGGCGTTGAAGTGCGACTCGTTGAGCTTCAGTTTTGCGTGCGCGCGGCGCATGTCCTTGCCTTCCCACGCGATCGGCCCGCCGAACGCCGCGGAGAGGAACTGCTTCTGCTTCGTGCGCTGGCGCACCATGTCCACGTCGTCGAAGAAATGCTTGATGCGGTCATCCTTGAGGACCTTCACGTAGAAGGCTTCCACCGCCGCATCAATCGCAGCCTTGCCGCCGATCTGGTGGTAGATGCTCGCCTCGCGGTCGGCCTTCCACTTCTTCAGCGCGGCCTCGTCGGCGAAGGAGTAGGTCTTGCCCTCGTATTCGGTGGAGAATTTCCCGGCGGGCTCGGCGGCGCGGAGCGGGCCGGTGAAGAGGAGCGCCGCTGCTGCGAGCGCGAGGGTGGAGGTGATGCGGAGTGAATGTTTCATTTTTGGAGTGATGTGTTTTGTGGATGCCGGCGGCCGGAAAATCAGCCGTGACATTGAAATCGGTATTATGAATACCAATTTGATGGCAAGCGCTAATTCCGCTATGGTGCCGCTGTCCGCGCGCGCGGCTCCACGCCTATGAAACTCAGCCTCTTCAGCGACTATTCACTCCGCACCCTCATGTATGCGGCGCTGCACGACGGCGTGTTCCAGCTCGAGGAGGTCACCTCCGCCTACGGCATCTCGCACCACCACCTCGCGAAGGTCGTCCAGAACCTCTCGAAGCTCGGCTACCTTGAGACGCGGCGCGGGCGCGGCGGCGGCATCCGGCTCGGGCAGCCTGCGGAAAAGATCCGCATCGGCAGGCTCGTGCGGGAGTGCGAGGACCAGCCCGCGTTCGTCGAGTGCTTCGATCCGGCCACAAACACCTGCCCCATCAACGGCTCGTGCCGGCTGAAGGGAATCCTCGGCGAGGCCATCGCCGGTTTTTACGGGACGCTCGACCGATACACTCTCGCTGATCTGGTCGCCGGCCCGCAGAGCCGCCAAATGAGCCGGGCGCTTCTCGGCCCCGGCTGAGCTTCGCTGGGCGAAGCCTACGGCACCAGAACCGCGAAGACGCAGAAAACCACCAGCGCCCCGAGCAGCATGCCAAAACCGAGGGCACCGAGGGTGAGCAGGATTCCGATTGCGAGAGTCATTTTGCGGCGCTTTTCGACACAAGCAATGTGCGCCTCGCATGGCGATCCTGCGGAGCCCCGGTTACTTTTTCTCGGCACCGCGCCCGCTCGTCCACACTCACGGCGGCCACCCAGAGCAGCAGCGAGAGCAGGCCGAGCAGCGCCGCCCCGGCGAGCGGCACGCCGACCACGAGGCCGATGAGAGTGAGCAGGGTGCCGAGTATCGTTGTCATGGAGTCCGAAATTCACCGGTGAGCCTGCACCCGCGCCGTGGCGCTTCCGCGGAGACGCCGTGAAATGTTCGCGGCAGATCCATCCACCGCCACTCGTCCCACGGCGCGCTCCACGCGGCCCATTTCACCCCTCTCAAAATACGCGCAGCATCCGCCAACCCCCGCGGCGCGCCACCGCCGCGCGTCGCGATATTGCCCCATGAAAATGGACACCGAACTCGCGCGCACCGCATTCCGCCTCATCGAGGACTGCAACGTCGGCATCCTCACCACGGCCGACCGCGACGGCCAGCCGCACGCCGCGTGGATGAACTTCCAGACCCGCGGCTACCTCGACGAAATCTTCACCATCACCGCCCCCGCCACGCAGAAAGTCGCCAACCTCCGCGCGAACCCGCGCGGCGAATGGATGTTCTTCCACCCCGGCTTCCATTCCGAGAGCATCGTCTATGTCACCGGCGAGACACGCATCATCGAGGGTGCCGCCGTCGCGCCGTGGTGGGAGGCCATGCCCGGCAAGGCCCGCGCCTATTTCCGCCGCTACTGCGAGGCCGACGACCCCGCGAAGTTTGTCGCGCTCGTCACGAAAGTCACCGGCGCCACCTGCTGCTGCCCCGTCGCCTACCGCAAGACCGTCATCGCCGGCCCCGGCACATGAAGGCACCGCGGCAGTGCCGCGAAGCGCGCGCCTAGTCTCGATTTGCCTCCGGCACCAGCGTCTCCGGCAGCGCAATCAACTCGCTTGCTGAACCATCCGGCCGCACAGCCACGCGGCCGTCCTCCAGCACACGCGTGATCACCCCGTGCATCGAGCCCCTGAGCGTCCGCACCCGCTGGCCGGGCGCGAAGTCCGCCGACCGGCAGAGTTCCTCGACGATCTGCGCCATCGCCCCGCGGTCCAGCACGCCGGCCACGTAGTGGGCGACTGCGGAAGTCACCTCCTTCAGCCTTGCCGGCGGGAGTTCCCGGAAAATCAGCGCGGCCAGGGCCCTCGCGATGTCCGCGAAGGTGTTTCCGTTGAAAAAGAGAAACGGTGCGCGGCGGTGGCGCGCAGTTCGTCGAGAGCCTCGCCTAGCGTCCGCTCGATTCCGCGTCCGGCTTCCCAGCCTGCGCCTGCCGCTGCTCCGCTTTCCGAATTAACTCCGTGTTGTGCTCCACCTCGCGCGCAGAGTCTTCGGTTGAGGTTGGCGACAGACTCCCAGTTCCAGTTTTTGAAAAACGCGGCTCGGGCTTGTAGCGGGGATTGTTTGCCAGCGCCACCTCGGCGATGTCCTCCATCGTCAGGTGCTCCAGCAGGTCGAGTCGGAGTTTCATCGGGCATAGGTTAGTCCGCCGAGGGTTTCGATGCAACCGCGGCAGCAAAGCGGCTCGGCTCCGCCGTGGCGAGCGCATTCACCATCCGCACACCCGCACACCGCGCGCTCCTATTTCCCCCGCGCCTTCCACTCGCTGCGGTCGAGCACGGTGCCGGCGAGATCCTTCAGCTCCACGGCGAAGCTCGCGCCGCCGCGCGGGATGCGCAGCAGCACGTAGCCCGGTTCGCTTGCGAAGAACTTTGACTGCGGGTCCGGATACTTCGCGCCGGTGCCGAGCGCGGTGTTGAAATACGGGAAGCCATCCACCTCCGCGCGCTCGCTGAAATAGCCGAAGCCCGTGATCACCGCGCTGCCCTGCCGGAACATCCGGCCCCACGCGCCCTTCCCGTAGCCGCGCATCGTCGCGTTCCGCTCGTTTTGCAGCGTGATCACGATGCCCCGGTCGCGCAGCGCCGACTCGCGCGCATACCACGCGAACTGCTCCGAGCCCTCGGTGAACGGATGATTCGTCTGCCACGTCGTGCCCTGGTCCTGCGTGTGGCTGAGGTCCAGCGCGAGGAAACGCACATCATGGCCCGGCACGTCGAACCTCCACACCCAGCCCGGCTCCGGCAGCGGGAAAAATTCGCGGAACGTGCGCGCCTCCACGTCATACACCGGCTCCTCCGGCGGCTTCGGCCCGCGCGGGCGAATCTCCCGGTCGTGGTTCCCGAGAATCGGCAGGAAGGGCGTCGTGCGGAACAGCTCCGGCTGCGAATCAATCAGCGCCTCGAACGCCTTCATCCCCTCGCGGCCCTTCCCGTGCAGGCTCGGCACATTGTCGCCCGCGGTGAGCAAAAGATGAACGTCGTCGCGGCGCAGCGCCTCGAGCGACAGCCCGGGCTTTGCATAGCCCCAGTCGCCCACCACCGCCGCGCGCAGCTCCGGCCCTGCGTAGCGCTTCACCGCCGACACCGGCGTCCGCTTTCCACCGCTCTCGATGGCGTAATGCAGCGCGCCGTCGCCTTCACCGAAGGGAATCTCCACATGATGCAGCGTCCCGCCATCCGTCGCGCGCGCCGTCTTGCCGAGCGACGGTGCATCGCCGAAATGCACGCTCGTCCCGCCGGGCGCATCCGTCTGCCAGTTCACGCAGAGCCGCGAAGGATCCTCCGACCGGTGCGTGAGCCACACGCGCAGCACATCGGCATGCAGCGGAGGCAGCATCGCCGAGTGCATCACTCCGAGCAGGGTGAAAAAAGAAAACGTCTTCATTCCCGCACGGTGCCCGCGCCGCCGGGGCAGGCAAGCCTGCGGGAGTTCCTGCTTGAAACTCCCGGCCCGCGGCACCAGCGGTAGCAGCATGAGAGAGTTCTTCCGGCAACTTTTCAGCACGGACGGCTTTCCTCCCCGGTGGAATTGCGGGGATTGGTCCGATCTCCACGGGTGGATCCATGTCTGCTCCGACGTGGCCATCGCCGGAGCCTACGCCGCGATTCCCATCGCGCTCGGATACTTCGTCATCAAGCGCAAGGACGTGCCGTTCCCTCCGATCTTCTGGCTCTTCGGCGCATTCATCCTCGCATGCGGCACGGGGCATTTCATCGAGGCGACGATTTTCTGGCACCCATGGTATCGGCTCTCCGGTGCCGTGAAGCTCATGACGGCGCTCGTCTCGTGGGCGACGGTGGCGGCCCTCATCCGCACGGTGCCGCAGGCGCTCCATCTGCCGGGGCTGGCGAAGCTGAATGCGGATCTCATGCGCGAGATCGAGGAGAAGAAGACCGCCGAGGCCGCGCTGCGCCGCATCGAGGCGTTTGAGTCCGCCGTGCTGGGCGCGTCGCTCGACGCGATCATCACGATCGACGGGACTGGAAAAGTGGTGGAGTGGAACGCCGCCGCAGAGCGCATCTTCGGCTATTCTGTCGCATCCGCAGTCGGCCAGGAGATGGGGGCGCTGATCGTCCCCGCGCGGCTGCGCGAGGCGCACAAGGCGGGGATCGCCCGGTATCTCGCTGCGGGGGAACCGGGCGTGATGGGCCGCCTGATCGAGCTGCCCGCGGTGCGCGCCGACGGCACGGAGATCATCACCGAGGTCTTCACCACGCCCATCGAGTCGGACGGGCCCGCGCTTTTCACGGGGTTCGTCCGCGACATCACCGAGCGCAAGAAGATCGAGGCCCAGCGCGAAGCCGCGCTGGAGCAGTCGGAGATGCTGCTCAGGGAGGTCCATCACCGGGTGAAGAACAACATGCAGGTGATCTCGAGCCTGCTCCGCCTGCAGGCGGGCAAGCTGCACGACCCGGAGCAGAAGGGCGTCTTCGCCGAATGCCAGGAGCGCATCCGTGCGATGGCGCTCATCCACGAGCGGCTCTACGGGACCGGCCAGTTCGCGCGGATCGAATTCAGCGACTACCTCGCGGAAATGACGCGCATGATTCTCGGGTCCAGCGCGGAGGCAGGCAGCCGCGTGCGCCTCGACCTCCGGCGCGAGCCGCTCGATCTCGACCTCGACGTCGCGATGCCCCTCAGCCTCATCGCCAGCGAGCTTGTCATCAACGCCCTCAAGCACGGCTTCGCCGGCGGCCGCACCGGCCTGCTCACCATCACCCTCCGCCGCGGCGCGGAGATGAATGAGCTGACCGTGCAGGACGACGGGCACGGCATGCCCGCGGGAGCCGCCGAGCCCGCCCCGGGAAGCTCCACCGGCATCGGCATGGAGCTGGTCGAAAGCCTCACCCGGCAAATCCGCGGCAGGCGGGAGGTGCGATCTGATGCCGGCGGGACCAGCGTCACCATCCGCTGGCCCGCCCAGCCCCGCGCATCCGAGCCAGCCAGTTTCGACACCAGCCTCTGACAACCAACGACACCAGAACCATGGGCACCCGCATCCTCATCGTGGAAGACGAAGCCATCACCGCCCTCGACCTCCAGCGCGAGCTGCTTTTGCAGGGCCACGAGGTCGTCGGCATCGCGCACACCGCGGCCGACGCCGTGAAAGCCGCCGGGGACCTCAAGCCCGGGCTCGTCCTCATGGACATCCTCCTCGCCGGCGAAATGGACGGCATCACCGCGGCAAGCGTCATCCGGGGCAACGACGAAATCCCCGTCGTCTTCCTCACGGCGCATTCCGATCAGGCGACCCTCGAGCGGGCGCTGGGCGCCGCGCCCTTCGGCTACCTCGTGAAACCCTTCCAGCCGCGCGAGCTGAAGGTCACCATCGAGGTCGCGCTCTACAAGCACGCCAAGGAGGCCGAGACCCGCCGCCTCGTCATGGAACTGCAAGCCGCGCTCGCGAAAGTGAAGGTCCTCGGGGGCCTCCTCCCCATCTGCGCAGGCTGCAGCAGGATCCGGGATGGGCGCGGCGTGTGGCATGAGATCGAGGATTACGTCACCGCCCACAGCGAGGCGGAGTTCACCCACGGCATCTGTCCCAGATGCGAGGAGACGCTCTACCCGGAGCTCTTCCGAAAGCCGTAGCAGGCGAGCCCGCAGGGGGCATGTGGAGGATGGGGCCTCCGCGCCGATTTTGTGGGGGACGTGAGCGCTGTCCGCCGACTTCCGGAAACTGCCTCCGGCCTCCGCCCGAAGCTCGACGCCCGCCAGACACCGGAGATGGTGGGTGAATGAAACGCACCCCCACCCTCCTCGCCGCGCTCATCCTCGCTCTGCCGGTGCTTCCCGCGCTGCACGCTGCCGCTGCCCCGAAGCAGAAGCCCAACGTGCTCGTCATCCTCTGCGACGACCTCGGGCGCGGGGACTATTCGGCGTTTGGCACAAAGGACATCCGCACGCCGAACATCGACCGCATCGGCCGCGAGGGGATGACCTTCCGGAACTTTTACGCGAACTCCTGCGTGTGCTCGCCCACGCGCGCGGCACTGCTCACCGGCTGCCATCCGGACCGCGTCGGCGTGCCGGGCGTCATCCGCGAGGAGGAGCCGGACAACTCCTGGGGCCACCTCGCCCCGCACGCCACGCTGCTCCCGCAGGTGCTCCGCGGCGCGGGCTACCACAGCGCCATCATCGGCAAATGGCACCTCGGCATCACCCCGCCGAACACGCCCACCGGCCGCGGCTTCGATTTCTTCCACGGCTTCCTCGGCGACATGATGGACGACTACTGGACGCACCTGCGCCACGGGCAGAACTTCATGCGCCGCAACCTCGAGGCCGTCGCCCCCGGGGGGCACGCCACGGACATCTTCACCGCGTGGGCCTGCGACTACCTCGCCGGGCGCGCGAAGGAGACCGCGCCCTTCCTCCTCTACCTCGCCTACAATGCCCCGCACGGCCCCGTGCAGCCGCCGCCCGACTGGCTGGAAAAGGTCCGCCAGCGCGAGCCCGGCATGTCCGAGAAACGCGCGAAGCTCGTCGCCCTCATCGAGCATCTCGACGCCGGCATCGGCAGGGTCCTCGCCACGCTCGACGAACTGAAGCTCGCGGAAAACACCCTCGTGATTTTCTCCTCCGACAACGGCGGCCTGCTCGCCGAGGGCGCGAACAACGGCCCGTGGCGCAGCGGCAAGACGCACATGTATGAGGGCGGCCTGCGCGTCCCCGGCCTCGCGCGCTGGTCCGGCCGCATCCAGCCCGGCAGCAGCACCGACCGCATCGCGCTCTCCACGGACATCTTCGCCACCGCCTGCGAGGCCGCCGGCGCGAAACCGCCAGCAGACATCGACGGCGTGAGCTTCCTCCCCACGCTGCTCGGCCAGCCGCAGCCCGAGGCGCAGCGCGACCTCTACTTCGTCCGCCGCGAGGGCGGCCCGCAATACTGCGGCAAGACCATCGAGTCCTTCACGCGCGGCGAATGGAAGCTCGTGCTCGACAGCCCGTTCGCGCCGCTCGAGCTCTACAATCTCCAGCGCGACCCCGCCGAGACCACCGACCTCGCGGGAAAGGAGAAGGCCGTCGTGCGCGACCTCACCGCGGAACTGCGCCGCCACATCCAGCGCGGCGGCCAGATCCCGTGGCAGGCGCCGAAGCCCGCAGCTCCGGCAAAGGAGCATTGATCGGGAACGGGACGAAAAGCTCCCCGCGGACGGCCGCCCCGCGCCTTCGCTGGAGGATAATGATTTCGTGAGGCCGGGGTTTGCCTGAGATGTCCGCCCACCTTCCCATCCCATGAAAAGCATCCTCCCCCTCATCCTCCTCTCCGCCGCACCATTTCTCCGCGCCGCCGAGCCGGTGGAGTTCACCGTGAAACTCGAAACGGTGATGAAGCACGACGACGGCAAGTTCCTGTGGTTTCATCCGCGCCCCGCGCCGGTGCCCGGCGGCGTGGTGATGACCATCCAGAAGCACCTCAAGGTCTCCGACTACTACTCCGGCCTGCATTTCATGCGGCGCGAGGGCGTGGACGGCGCATGGAGCGGGCCGGTGCTGCCGCCGGAGATCGACTGGCAGCCGCAGCCCGGCGGCATCACGCTCAGCGTCGCCGATGTCACTCCCGGCTGGCATGAGAAGACCGGCAGGCTCATCGCCATCGGCTGCCGCGTCCGCTACAGCCCGCAGGGCAGGCAGCTCGATGACGTGAAGCGCTCGCACCAGACGGTGTATGCCGTCTTCGACCCCGGGACGTCGAAGTGGACGCCGTGGCAGGTGCTGGAGCTGCCGCCGGCCGAGGAGTTCAATTTCGCGCGCAACGCCTGCGCGCAGTGGGTCGTGAAAAGCGACGGCAGGCTGCTCGTCCCGCTCTACATCGGGAAAAGCGCCAAGGACCGCTACAGCACGACCGTGGCCGAGTGCCGCTTCGACGGCGAGAAGCTCACCTATGAGCGCCACGGCAATGTCCTTCGCCTCGATGTCGCCCGCGGGCTCTACGAGCCGTCGCTCATCGCGTTCGGCGGCCGCTACTACCTCACGCTGCGCAACGACGAGCGCGGCTATGTGAGCGTGAGCGACGACGGCCTCCACTTCGCCGCGCCGCTCGCGTGGACCTTCGACGACGGCGCGGACCTCGGCAGCTACAACACGCAGCAGCACTGGCTCGCGCACCGCGACGGGCTCTTCCTCGTCTATACCCGCCGCGGCGCGGACAACGGCCACATCGTGCGCCACCGCGCGCCGCTCTTCATGGCCCGCGTCGATCCCGCGAAGCTGCACGTCATCCGCGCGAGCGAGAAAGTCGTCGTCCCCGAGCGCGGCGCGGAGATGGGGAACTTCGGCTGCGCCCGCATCAGCGAACACGAGTCGTGGGTCACCGTCAGCGAAGGCATGTTCATGAAGGACTCCAGGGCCCGCGGTGCCGAGGGCGCGACCTTTGTCGCGCGCATCCTGTGGTCAAAGCCGAACCCGTGAACCCCGTGGGCAAGCCCGTTGCCTGTCTCAACGGGCGCTTCCTCCCTGCCTCGCGGGCAAAGCGGAACATCTGCGGCCCCGGCACGGTGTTCGCCGCTTCCGGCAGAGTCACCACCCCGCATTCGGAAACGCGCGCCCATCCCCGTCCGTGATCGTGAAACCGGCGGGGACCGCCGTCCTGCGAGTCCCGCTCAGGCGCGCCCAGTCCCGCGCCGTTCGGCATCCCGGCGCAATGCGCCCTCGATCACCTCGTCGCTCAGGAAACATGACGTCGCCCGCAGCCTCTCCAGCGCAGCCGGAAGCTCCAGCAGACCGCGCTCCGCCGCAGCCTCCAGAATCCCCACCGTCCCCATTGTCGCCACACCGAGGCGCGCTGCATGTCGCCTCGCCTGCTGGTCGTCCATCAGCAGCACCGTCGCGCGGAGTTCGAGAGCCAGCGAGATGCCCTCCCGGTCCGCGGGCGAGATGTCCGGTGACCCGATTTCCCCTGCTGCGGCGCGCACCTCCACCCATTCCGGCGGAGCCGCGGCCCACGCACGCACAGCCGGCGGCGCTTCCGGGTGGCGCAGTTCCACCAGCACCGATGCGGGAAGCACCACCTTTTCCGCCATCGCGTGCAGCACTCCCATTTCGCCCGTCTGCACGAGGTAATTCACCGGCCCCGTGTCGGCGACGACGAGGATCATCGCCCGCCGAGCCGGGACGCCGCCTCGCGGTCCGCCGCCAGATCCTCCGGCGAATAATTCAGCGGCACCTTGTTCCTGATGCGGAACTCCTCCGCCGCCCAGTAGTCCCCGCCCACGCCCGCCAGCTCGCCCATCCGCCGCAGGGAAATCCTCCCCTCCCGGTAAAGTTCCAGCGCCAGCGCCTCCCGCGTGCGCCGGGCACGCTCCTCGTCCGATGCGCCCAGCACCGCCGCGATGTCATCGGGAATCGAAATCGTCAGGCTCATGCCCCGCACGCTAGCCGCCGCGCCATCCACGGGCAACCCGCTTTTCCCGTGCATGCCCCGCTTCCGGCAGAGTCACCACCCTGCATTCGGAAACGCATGCCCGTCTCGCCGGCGGCCCCCCCGGCGGTCCGCCGCCCAAGCCGGCGTCCCGCACAAACCCCTGTCGCATTCCCGCCGCCCGCGCCATCTTCCCGGCGGCAGCACCGCACGACCGGCGCACGCCCCGCATTTCCATGAAACCCGATTCCTTCCTCGCCCATGCCACCAGCGCCCTCCGCGGCCTCCGCGCCCGCTGGCAGCACGGCCTCGCCGGCCTCGGCGAAGTCCACGCCCGGGAGGAGCCCTTCCCGCAGGACCATAATTTCGTCATGCGCGTCAGCGTCCTCTGGACCACCCGCGGCCACACCTTCGTCCTCACCGCCCTGCTCGACATCCCCGCGCAGAGCATCCACTTCTCCGCCGGGCGCGACGGCGGCGCCACCGCCCTCCTCAAGCCCGCCCACCCCCGCGAATGCCGCGACGAACTCGCCGACTCCGCCCTCGCCGCCTTCCACCGCTGGGTCGCCGGACACCTCGGCGAATAGGCGTGCTCCCCCTCCCTGCACCGCCTACCAGTTCGGATTCGGAAACACGCGCCCGCCCTCATCCGTGATCGAGCCGTCCGCGAAGCGCGTGACCGGGACGATGTAGTCATCGACGGAGATCGCATCCTCAAAGTCCCGCTCCCCCGCGAGGAACTGCCGCAGCCGCTCGATGCAATCCTCCGCAATCTCCCGCTGCGCCTCCTTCACCGTCGCATAAACCACGGGCAGCCCATTCTCATCCCGCCACGCTGGGATCGGCCCTTGGAAGACGGTGTTTGTGTAAATGCAGAAGGCATCGGAGGGCTTCACCGGCAGCTTCATCAGCATCGCCACTCGAAGGCAGTCGTCGTCGCCGAACGCCGCAAGGTTCTCCACGCCCATTGCCTCGACACAGGCGACGCCGAATTTTTCCTCCATCAGGTAGGGCCACACGTCATCGAGATCGTCGAACGAGATGTGATCGCACGCCCATGCTTCAAAGCGTGTCGCAATCCGCATGACGACGCGCATGAATTCATCGCCGCCGTTGTAGCACTCGCTGAGGTTCACCCGATTCTTGCCCTTCGCTGCCTTCATGCATTGCTGCCACAGCGAGACCGCGCATCCGAAGACGGCGGCTGGGTCGGGCTGTTCGACGTCATCACTCATCGCTTTCCCACCAAGCGGCGGTCCGATATTTTCCTGGAATGTCTCTCCGGAAAAAATGGACCCGCGACGAGCTGCTCGTCGTTTTGAATCTCTACCACAAGCTCACGTTCGGGCAGCTACACGCCCGGAATCCGATTGTTCAGGCGCTGGCAAACGTGCTGCACCGGACACCCGGTAGCGTCGGCATGAAGCTCTGCAACTTCGCTTCATTCGACCCCGCATTGAAACTCCGTGGCATCAAAGGCCTCACTGGCGCGAGCGCGCTCGACCGCACGACGTGGGACGAATTTCACGCCGACCTCAACGAAGCGGTGCCCGCAAGCGAGGATGCGCTTCGCAAGCTGTTCGGGGCGGATGAAAGCAGCGATCTTGAGATTCTGCCGACGGAGGGCGTGCGGATTCGGAGGCGTCCAGCAGGCGGTGCCACCGAGGTCGTGGCGAATGTGAAACAACGCCGCGGGCAGGAGTATTTCCGCGACGCGGTGCTGAATAACTTCGGCGGACGCTGCGGTGTCACGGGGCTCGCCGTGCGCGAGCTTCTCATCGCATCGCACATCCTGCCGTGGGGCACGCACATCACCGAGCGGCTCAATGTGCGCAACGGCATCTGCCTGTCGCGCCTTCATGATGCGGCATTCGACCGAGGGCTCATCGCATTCGACGACAAGCTGCGCCTGCTTCTCTCGCCGCTTCTCCGCAGCCACATGGAACAGAAAATCGTCGAGGTGAATTTCGGCGACTACGCTAGCGAACCGCTGCAGTTGCCCGACGACGCCGCGCTCCCGGACCTCTCATTCGTCGCGGAGCACCGGAGGAAGATTTTCAAAGCGGCGTGACGCGTCGCGCATCAGTTCCGTTCTCCGCCCGGAGGGCGGACGGAAATTAGCCGGTGGTGAAGCGCAGCGAAACCACCGGATCACCGCACCACCACATCATCCGCCCCGGAGGGGCGGGGGATTGCCACCGCATATCGTGGAGTGCGACGTGCGCAGACGACGCAGCGGCACGGCTCCGGCGCCCCATCCGGGGCGCATGATCGTTTTCCGTTCGGTTCCGGTGGCTGGCGCCACCGGCTAATTTCCGCGCAGCCCTCCGGGCTTCGTGAGTTGCGCGCCGCCCGAGCGCCATTTGTCCCGCGCCTCTCGCGCCCCCCGCACCCACGCTCCCCGCGGCCTCCGGAAAAGAAACCCCTTGCGCTTCCCGGGAAACCCGCTCCTGTGGGCGTCGCAAAGTTCAGAGCCCAAATTGGGGCATGGTAGATTGCTAGTTGTGTTTGTTCCGCGGTGTAAGTCGCGCGCTTCCAGTGGCAGTTCGAAATCCGATGATCGGAAACAGCCGCAGAAGACTCCGCATAATGCACAGACACACATGACAAACAGCAAACTCTACGTCGGGAACCTCTCGTTTCAGACGCTCGAAATCGAACTCGACGAACTCTTCCAGCAGGCCGGCAAGGTCTCGGAAGCCGTCCTCATGCAGGACCGCACCACGGGCCAGTCCCGCGGCTTCGGCTTCGTCACCATGGGCTCGCCCGAGGAGGCCCGCAAGGCCGTGGACATGTTCCATGGCAAGGAACTCGGCGGACGCGCCCTCACCGTGAATGAAGCCCGTCCCCGCGAGGAGCGCGCTCCCGGCGGCGGCGGCCAGCGCCGTTTCGGCGGTGGTGGTGGCAATGGCGGCGGACGCCGCGAATACAGCCGCTACTAGGCGAATTTTGCCATTCCCGCGCCTGTGAGATCCGGCTGAAGCCGAGTCCCGCGGCGCAGGAGGCACGATTTCCCAAACAATCATGAGACGCCCCGGTGGAAACGCCGGGGCGTCTTCTTTTTTCCGGGGCTTGCCCGGTCGGCGGGCAAGACGCCGGAGCCCGGTGGCTGGTGGAACACGCGCTCCGCGCGCTTGTGTTCCGGGGGGCGGCGGGTATGGTCCCCGCCATGTCCGTGACGCTCACCGCCAACCGCGAACTCCCCATCCCCGAGGAGGTGTGTTCACAACTGGGCCTGCGGGCGGGCGATGAATTTGAGGTGCTCACCGCGGCGGACCGCCTGATCGCGATCCGCAAGGGCGCGGCGAAGCCGGGGGATTTCCGCGCGCTGATGGAGCGGCTCGCCTACGTGCGGGCGGGGCGCCGGTTCAGCCGCGACGAGGCGAATGAGCGCTGAGGCGTTTCTCGACACGAACGTCCTCGTCTATGGCTTCGATCCCTCGGAGCCGGAAAAGCAGCGCCGCGCGCTGGAGGCCCGGTGAATTGACGCCGGCGCAGGGGCCGATACCGTCCGCGGGCATGGCCAGAACATCCTCCCTTTGGTTCACCATCCTCCTGTCGCTGAACTTCGCCAGCGCGGCGGATGCGCCCGGCGGCGTGAAGCCCGTGATGCGGACCCGCGTTTCGAGCCACACCGGGCAGTCGCGCATCGGAACCACGCGCGTTTACATCAACGGGCGCCCCTCGTTGACCACGACCAAGACGGTGGAAGGCGAGATCATCGTCCCCGGCTCCTGCAACGTGTCCCGGCTGAAACTGACCAGGGAACACGACGCGCCCGCCGACGCGCCCGCCGGCAAGGCCGCCAGGACAGAGCGCCAGAAGCAGGACTATTCCCTGCCCCCGCTCCCCGGGGCCAGCTACGAGCAGCACGCGAAGGATCTCGAGGCCATCGCCGCCATGAGCGCCGTGCCTCTGGCATGGCAGGCCTCCGGCGAACTCGCCCCTGAAAGCGCGGACAGAATCCGGCAGTGCAGGAAGACATGGAGGGAAAAGGTGGCGCTCCAGGGCATCCGCGTGCTTCAGAATCCCGGGCTCTCGGTCCAAGACGGCATCAAGCTCGAGGACTTGCCATTTGTGATCTCGAAACGCACCAGCCCGTGGACGCCGGCCATCCCGGGGAATGCCAACAGGGAGGCCGTGAAGGCAGCCTGCGGGAAAGTCAGCGCTATCATGGATCGCCTGGGCCGGAAATCCGAGCCGGGGCAGACGGCGAATCGGGACACCGATTGGAAATCCCTCGGCCGGGAACTCCAGCCCTTGGTCGCGCTCTTCCGGGAATACAGCAATCCCCGGCAGATGTGGTCGCTGGCCTTCACCCTGGGGGACATCAGCGCGCCCACCCGCCTCCGGCTCAGCGAGGGCGACACCCTCATCTCAGGCACCACGTTCCAACCCTGAGCCGCCGGTCCCGCGGGGGCGGGGACATGCGGGCCAGCGGAAACTTTTTTTCAAAAAAGCGCACAAACCGTGTAACAAAACGGCGCGGGAAACGTATCAGGGGGTGACAGCGGAAATCTCCACCCCAGCCTCCCCATGAAGCAGCCTCCACCCGCGCTCCGGCGCATTCCCATGGTCCCCTCGCAGCGGCAGCTCCGCGGCCCCGAGCCCAAGCTCGTGCCCGCGTCCGAGCCCGCATTGGCGGGCGGCACGGCCAGCCTTCGCCGCGCGGGCGGCGTCTGCTGAGGGGGAAACGTCGCCGAGGGGGACACAGCGATGAAGGCGAGGAAACCGGGCAGCGGGTCGGGACAGCCGGCGGCGCCTGCGTGCGGAGAGAGTGGAGAGGGGAACCGGCGTGGAAAGGCGACGGGGTGCGCGCGGGGTTTGGCGAACGGCGAGTTCTGGAGCGCGAAGCGGCGCGTGAAGGGCCGGGGCAACGCGAACGCGCGCGGGCCGCTGGGGAAGGTGAAGGCCGACGGCACCTCCGAGCTGGGGAAATACTTCGGACTCGTGGTGCGCGTGGAGATGGAATGGCAGGGCTACAACCAACGCGGGCTGGCGAATCTCGCGAAGATGCGGGAAAGCACGCTGAGCCTCCTGCTGAATGCGAAGCACACCGTGTGGATGAGCACTGCGGAGAAAGTGGCGGACGCCCTCGGCTTCGTGCTGGAGGAACTGCTGACGCGCGCACGCGATTTCATGGAGACGGTGAAAGCCGAGGCCATCCGCGCGGCGGTCCTCGATGCGCTGAAAACTTCTTTTCTTTGAAGCACACATGACCCCGCGGCCCGCTTCAATCGCGCCCGTGCCGCAGAACGAAGAACCACTTTTTTGGGATGACGAAAGCGACCCGGACATCGTCTGGGACTCTCTGCTCCCGCTGACGTGGGACGGTCTGAAGCCGAACAACAACAACCAACAACACCGACCAATGACACAGGACCTCCTGAACCTAAACATCAGCGACGCCGACTGGGCAGCCATCGACACCGCCCTCGACACGCTGGAAACGAAACTCGGCCAGCTCCTGCTCGACCTCACCATCGAGCAGCGCAAGCGCCTCACCAAGATGGGCGACAAAAGCGAAGCCTTCTGCCGGCAGGCGCTCGTCGTCGGCCGCCAGAATGCGGCATCGCTGCCCACGGACACCGCCGCCGACCTCACCGTGGAGGAAGCCGACCTCGCCTCGCTCGACAAACTGCGCCCGCGCCTCACGCGCCTCACTGCTCTGGCGGAAAAGGCCGACGACTCCGCCCTCGCGCTGGGCAGCGACGTGATGGTCTTCTGCCTCACCCTCTACGGCATCCTGAAGGCCATCGGCGCGGGCGGTGGTCTCGACCAGCTAAAGGCGCAGATGGGGGCGCGCTTTGCGAAGACGCCCAAGGCACCCGCCGCTCCCGCTCCGACGCCTTAGTTCACCGCACGCGTGGCAGTCCGGGCTCCGCGGATGGCCTTCCGGTCTTTGAGCATGGCCCTTCAGGCTTTGCCCATGGCCCTCCAGGCTTCGCGGATGGAGTCCTGAGCTTCGCACACCGCTTTCCGGGCTTCGCACATGCCTTCTGGAGCTTCGCAAATGTCCCTCCACGCTCCGCCTTCTGGGCCCCAAAGCCTCAAGCGTGAGCCTCAGGGCCTCATCGGTGAGCTTCAGAGTCCCACGCGCGAGCTTCGGACTGCCACGCGGTGCCTTTCCAAGCCTCATGCGCGAAGGTCGGAACGCCGCGCGCGAAGCCAAAAGTGCCATCTGCGAGGTCGAAAACTGCATTTCCGAAGCCCAGATGGGCATGTGCGAAGCCCAGATGGGCTTGTGCGAGACGCAAACACTCGCACGCGCGGCTTCCGTGTGGATGGCGACCTCCGGACGCCGTGGGTTCGCTCCTGCGCACAATTCCAAACCCCCGCCATCTGACGCGGAAATCACCCATCCGGAGGTTTTGCCTTCGGCCTTGGGGACGCATGGCGCTCGGAAAGCGCCGCCCACCATCCGAAATGACTGCCAACGCTCATATTCACGCCCGCCCCAAATCCCAAATCTGAAATCCAAAATCCCAAATTCCCAAAATCATGCCCTTCGACCCCAACCTTCCCGCCTCCGGTTCCCGAATCCAATCCCAAGTCGTCCGCGACCAGCTTAATGGATTGAAGTCGATCATCGACGACATCCCGGACGGCCCGCCGGGGATGCCGGGGCAGGGCTTCACCTTCCGCGGCGAATGGGAGTCCGCCACGGTGTATCTCGCATGGGAGATCGCGACCTACGACGGCTCGTCCTTCCTCTGCACCGACACGACCACCGGGCCCGGCCAGCCGCCGCCGGATGCCGATTCCGCCCACTGGAAAGTGCTCGCCCGGCGAGGCGATGCGGGCCCGCAGGGAGAACAGGGTCCGCAGGGAGCCCAAGGCAATGACGGAGCCCAAGGGGCAACCGGCCCGCAGGGCGAGCAAGGTCCGCAGGGCTCCCAGGGAGCGCAGGGTCCGCAAGGCCCGCCCTTTGCCAGCATGGTGGTGGACAGCGTGACGACGCTCAACCCCGGCGAGCCGGCGACGGCGGGCGTGACCTTCGACGGCTTCGTGGTGCATCTCACGCTCGGCATCCCGCGCGGAGCCGACGGGACAAACGGCACGGACGGCGCCCCCGGCCCGGCCGGGGAGGTGACCACCACAGCGCTGAATGCGGCCATCGCCGCCGCGATTTCCACGGCGAGCAGCAACAGCAACGCCGTTCCCACGCTCGACACGCCCTTCACCAATGACCCGCTCTCCCTCGCCGACGGCGAACTGCTGCGCACCGCATACAACACCCTCGTGCTTGCGCTGCGGAGGTGATGGGAGGCGGCGACGCGTGAACGAAACGCGCCCGACCTACTTGGCCCCTTCTTTCAGTGCCTGAACGAAGTGTAGGAACTTCACGCGCTTGATGCCGAGCTTGACGTCCTGGGTTTTCGGATGTTCCGGACCGAGAATCTTCGTGTATCCCGCCTCCGCCCGCTCCAGAAGTTCGAGCGCCTCCTTCAGCTTCTTCTGCATCTCCAGGATCGCCGCGAGGTTCTTGCAGCTTTGCATGACATTGGCATGTTCCGCACCGAGCGTGCGCTCCCGGATGGCGAGCACCTCGCGATCCTCCTGCTCCGCCTCGGCATACTTGTCCTGCCGATAAAGCGCACCGGCCAGATTGTTCCGGCTGTCCAGAGTCTCCTGATGCTCCGCGCCGAGCACACGTTTCTGGATCTCCACCAGAGCACGCAGTTCCCTCTCCGCCTCGGCATATTTGCCCTGACCAGAATGCGCACTGGCCAGGTGCAGGCGGCTGCTCAGAGTGTCCGGGTGCTCCGGGCCGAGCACGCGTGTGCGGGCCTCCAGCACGGCACGGTGCTCCTTCTCCGCCTCGGCATGTTTGCCCTGGCCGTTCAGCGCAGTGGCAAGGTTGTTCCGGCAGTTCAGTGTCTGGATGTCCTCCGGGCCCAGCACCCGCTCACTGCCGGCGAGGGCGGCGCGGTATTCCTTCTCCGCCTCGGCATCCCTGCCCTGCGAAGCCAGCACCATGGCTAGGTTGTTCCGGCTGCCAAGCGTTTGCGGATGCTCCGGGCCGAGCACGCGTGTGCGGGCCTCCAGCACGGCACGAAGTTCCTTCTCGGCCTCGGGAAGCTTGAACTGGGCCTCCAGCGTGACGGCCAGGTTGTTCCGGCTGGCGAGCGTGTCGGGATGCTCCGCACCCAGCGTGCGCTCCTCCACGAGGATGCGGACGCGATGCTCCTTTTCCGCCTCGGCATGTTTGCCTTGCTCGCTGAGGGCGTTGGCGAGGTTGTTCCGGCACATGAGGACATAGGGGTGCTCCGGGCCATGCGCGCGCATCACCATGGCCAGCAGCGCCCGGTTTTCATGCTCCGCCTCGGCATACTTGCTCTGGCCGAGAAGCGCGGTGCCCAGTTCCATCCGGCTCGCGAAGGTCTCGGGATGTTCGGGGCCAAAGGATTCCGAGCGGAGCTGGATGGAACGCCGGATATGCGGCATCGCGGCGTCGTGCTGCCTGATTTGATTGTAGGTGAAGCCAAGCGTCTCCCGAATCGCGGCTTCGACGAGGGGTTGGTCGCGGAACCGGTTCTCGATGGCTTTTCCCGCCCGGTCCAGCGCCTCCCGAAGCGTCAAGTTTGGATTGGGCTTCTCTTTTCTAACCGCCTGATTGCGGCTGCTGGCCTGTGCAAGCAGATCAAGCCGCAGGAAGTCAGTCACCGCTTTCGCCGTCGCGGCCTCCATTTCTGCGCGCCGCATCTGCCAAAGGCTGACGATGGTGGCACCGACCATCGCCACAACAACAACCGCAGCACTGGTCAGGGCAAGGCGGTTGCGCTTGGCAAACTTGCGGAAGCGGTAGAGGGCGCTGGGCGGGCCGGCTTCGACGGGCTCGCTGGTGAGGTGGCGCGCGATGTCGGCGGCGAGGGCGGCGGCGCTGCCGTAGCGGCGTTCGCGGTCCTTCTCGAGCGACTTCAAGGTGATCCAGTCGAGATCGCCCCGGAGCGTGCGTGCGAGGCGCGCGGGTTCGGTGCTGCGGGCGGCGGAGGTGACACGGACGGCGTCGGTGGCGGGGATGAGGCGGCTGCTCGGGCGCTTCGGGTCGGCCTCGCGGATGAGACGCAGGATTTCATCGAAGGCGGCCTGCTTCAACTGCTCGCCTGAGAGCGGCGTGGTGCCGGTGAGCAACTCGTAAAGGATCGCGCCGAGCGTGTAGATGTCGCTGCGGGTGTCGAGGTCGGCCTTCGCACCGGCCTGCTCGGGGCTCATGTATTGCGGCGTGCCGATGACCATCCCGGCCTGCGTGAGCGTGACGCCTGCGCACAGCGTATGTCCGTCTGCGCCACCGGTGCCGAGGGCCTTGGCGATGCCAAAGTCGATCACTTTGGGCACGGGCTTCCCGTCCACCTCGCTCACGAGGATGTTCCCCGGCTTGAGGTCGCGGTGGAGGATGGCCTTCTGGTGCGCGTGCTGCACGGCGTGGCAGACGGGGATGAAGAGTTCCAGCCGTTCGCGGACGGTGAGCTTGCGGGCGTCCGCGAACTTCGTGATCGGCTCGCCTCGGACCAATTCCATGACGAAGAACGGACGGCCATTCTCCGTCGTGCCCGCGTCGAGCACGCCGGCGATGTTCGGATGCTCCATGAGCGCGAGCGCCTGCCGCTCCGCCTCGAAGCGCGCGATGATCTCCGCACTGTCCATGCCGGCCTTGATGAGCTTCAGCGCGACCTCGCGCTTGATGGGCTCGCTCTGCTCCGCGCGCCACACCGCGCCGAAGCCGCCCTCGCCGAGCTTTTCGATCAGCCGGTAGCGGCCTACGACGACTCCCGCCTGCTCCACACCGCCCTCGGCCACGCGCACCACGGTGCCTTCCGTGGAGACGTCGGCGGGGTTCGCGGGGTTTGCCGCGAACATGCGCCGCATCGTGTCCTCGCCGATGGACTTCGTGGCGTCCTCCGGCTGCGAACCGCCCGCACCACCGTCGCTCATCGGCTCGGTGGTTTCGTCAGGCATGGCGCGGGGATTCCATGAGCACGGATGCTGCGTGCCGGAGGCGGGTGAGGCAAGCAGGGACCGGAAGACGCGCAGGGTCCGCAAGGCATCCCTGGGGAAGGCTCGACTGCCGCCATGCCTCTCCGGTTGTTTGACAAGGAGGCTGGCGGGAGGTGGAGCGTGCGCTCCGCGCACGCTTCCGTGCATTTCCGAAGGGAAGAAACGCGCGCGGAGCGCGCGTTCCACCTCCAGCCACCGGTTTCCGGCGTTTTGTCAGATAACCGGACAAGCGCGCCATCCGCCGGGGATGGCTCAGTCCCGCGGGATCCAGTGCTGGAGCAGCCGGAGGTAGGCGTCGTGCTTTTCCACGGGCGTGGCCTTTGCGATGGCGCGCAGCTTTTGGCGCAGGGCGAGCCATTCCGCGGCCTCGATGGTCTCCATGCCGCCGCTCGGTCCGATTTTCATCTGCGCCATGCAGCGGAGGAAGTCGGGGAACCAGGCCGGCGGGAGGCCGGCGCCGGGAGGGAGGATTTTCCAGACGTGCGCGCGCACTCCGGGGCCGGCCGCCACGAGGGAGCTGCCATCCGGACTGAAGCGCGCACTGAGGGCCACCGGGTCGCGGCCCGTGCCGCTGGGCACGCCTTTTCCCGGTCCCATGGTGCCCAGCAGGCGCCCGCCGTCGATTTCCCACAGCGCTGCGGTGACGCCCCAGTTGACAGTCGCCAGCCGCCGGCCATCGGGGCTGAAATGGATGCGGTGCTGCTGCTCGGAGTAGGTCTGGTCGAAGAAATTCGTGAGCGGCTTGCCGGTGGCGGCATCCCAGAGTCGCGCATTACGGTCGATGGAGGCGGTGGCGACGAGTTTGCCGTCGGGGCTGAATTCCGCCTCGTGCACGGACCGCTTGTGGCCGGTGAGGGTGAGCAGGGTCCGGCCGTTGGCGGCATCCCAGATGCGCGCGGTGTTGTCGTCGGAGGCGGTGACGATGCGGCTGCCGTCGGGGCTGAAGGAGGCGCGGCTCACATTGGACCCGTGGCCGGTGAGGAGAAGGAGCGGCTTCCCCGTGGCGGCATCCCAGATGCGGGCGATGGGTTCGCGGGAGGCGGTGGCGATGCGCTTGCCGTCGGGGCTGAACTCCGCGGAGGCGACTTCATCCGGGGAGCCGGAGAGGATGGCGAGCATCTCCCCGGTGGCGGCGTCCCACACGCGGGCGGTCTTGTCCTTCGAGGCGGTGACGAGGCGCCTGCCGTCGCGGCTGAACTGGGCGGTGAAGACTTCGTCGGTGTGGCCCTCGAGGTTCACGAGGACTTCGGCGCTGGCGGCATCCCAGACCAGCGCGGTGCGCGCCCGCCCGGCGGTGACGATGCGGGTGCCGTCCGGGCTGAACTGCGCGTCGGTCGAGAATGCGTCGCCCGGGAAGTTGTTGAAGGCACGCGGCTCCTCCGGCTTCAGCGTGCTCCAGATGCGCGCGGTGCGATCCTGCGCTGCGGTGACGACGCGGGAACCATCGGGGCTGAACTCCGCGGCGAGCACCCAGCCGAGGTGGCCGGCGAGCGTGACAAGCTCCTTCCCCCTGGCCACATCCCAGACGCGCGCGGTGTTGTCCAGCGAGGCGGTGGCGAGCAAACGGCCGTCCGGGCTGAACTGGACGCGGAAGATCGTGTTGCGGTGACCGCGGAGGATGGCGGTGGTCCTGCCCGTGGCCGCATTCCAGATGCGCGCGGTGTGGTCGCCCGAGACGGTGACGATGCGCCGGCCATCCGGGCTGAACCGTGCATCGAGCACCCAGTCCGGATGGCCGGCGAGGGTCATGAGCAGCTTTCCGCCCGCTGACTCCCAGACGCGCGCCGTGTGGTCGAATGACGCGGTGACAATCCGGGCGCCATCGGGGCTGAAGCGTGCGAGGAGTGTCTCCTTGTGCCCGGTGAGCACGGCCACCTCGCGCCCGTCCGCGGCGTCCCACACCCGCGCGGTCTTGTCGTCGGATGCGGTGAGGAGGCGGGTGCCATCCGGGCTGAAGGAGGCGTGGGAGACGCGGTCCGTGTGGCCGGTGAGCGTGAAGAGGAGCTTGCCGCTGGCGGCGTCCCAGATGCGCGCGGTTTTGTCCACCGAGGCGGTGACCACTTTTGCCCCGCCGGGCGAGAAATGCGCGCTTTCGAGGGCATCCAGATGGCCGGAGAGAATGGCCTTGCTGGCGCCGCTGGCGGCATCCCACACGCGGGCCGTCTTGTCGCGCGCAGAGGTGACGACACGGGAGCCGTCGGGGCTGAACTCCGCGCCGGTGAGGATATCGGTGTGCCCTTCCATGCGCACGAGGAGGGCGCCGGTCGCCGCGTCCCACACCTGCGCGGCCCGGCCGAAGAAGGTCACGATGCGGGCGCCATCCGCGCTGAACCGCGCACCCCACCACACTTCGCTGTCGCCGGGCTTTTCCAGCTTCGAGCGCGGATCGCGCAGGATGAGCGCCGGGTGCGGGTGGCACCAGTGGTTGAGGGCGAGGAAGGCCTTCTCCGCCGCCGCGGCGGAGCCCGGGGGATCATACTCGCAGGAGCGCGCGAGATGTGCGAACGCCTCGCGGTCCCGCCATGCCTGCAGTTCCTCCTCGGCGGCGACGCGGTCCGAGAGGGCGGCCTCCGCCAGCATCCGCCGGGACTCCGCGTTCTTCTGCGCAATCTCCACGCGCGCCGCCTCGACTTTCTGAGTTTGGGAATTGGCCTCCGACTCGGCGCGCCGCGCGCGGAGCATCTGGAGCGTGCTCGCAGTGATGCCGCCGACGAGCAGGAGGAGGATGATTGCCGCGGAGGCGAAGGCGAGGCGGTTGCGGCGGACGAGCTTGCGGAAGCGGTAGAGGGCGCTGGGCGGGCCGGCTTCGACGGGCTCGCTGGCCAAGTGCCGGGCGATGTCGGCAGCCAGCGCGGCGGCGCTGCCGTAGCGGCGTTCGCGGTCCTTTTCGAGGGCGCGCAGGGAAATCCAGTCGAGGTCGCCGCGGAGGGTGCGGGTGAGCTTCCCCGGCTCGGTGCCGCGGGTGGTGGCGGCGGTGCGGGTGTCGTCGGAGGCGGTGCCGACGCGGCTGCTGGGGCGCGGGGCTTCGCTCTCGCGGATCATGCGGAGCATTTCATCGAATGCGGCGCTGCGCAGGGTCTGCGCCCCGAGCGGCGTGTCGCCGGTGAGCAGCTCGAAGAGGATCACGCCGAGCGTGTAGATGTCGCTGCGGGTGTCGAGGTCCGCCTTCGCCCCCGCCTGCTCGGGGCTCATGTAGCGCGGCGTGCCGATGAAGGAGCCGGTCTGCGTGAGCGTGAAGCCCGCGCGGATCGCATCGCTCTCGGTGCCGAGCGCCTTGGCGATGCCAAAGTCGATCACCTTGGGCACGGGCTTTCCGTCCACCTCGGTGATGAGGATGTTCCCCGGCTTGAGGTCGCGGTGGAGGATCGCCTTCTGGTGCGCGTGCTGGACGGCGTGGCAGACGGGAATGAAAAGCTCGAGCCGCTCGCGGATGGTGAGCTTGCGGGCGTCCGCGAACTTCGTGATCGGCTACGCTCGGCCTCAAAGCGTGCGATGATCTCCGCGCTGTCCATTCCGGTCTTGATGAGCTTCAGCGCGACCTCGCGCCTGATGGGCTCGCTCTGCTCCGCGCGCCACACCGCGCCGAAGCCGCCCTCGCCGAGTTTCTCGATCAGCCGGTAACGTCCGACGACCACGCCCGGCTGCTCCACGCCGCCCTCGGCCACACGCACGGTTTCATTTTGCCGGGGCACATCGGCGGCGTCCGCCGCGAACATGCGCTGCATCGTCCCATCGCCCATCCGGCGGGTCGCGTCCCCCGGCTGCGCACCGCCCCGGCCGCCATCGCTCATCGGCTCGGTGGTCTCATCAGACATGGCGCGGGGATTCCATCGGCGCGGATGCTGCGTGCAGGAGGCGGGTGAGGCAAGCAGGGACCGGAAAGCCTGCAGGGCCCGACGGGCGAGATGCGCACTGCGGACATGAATGCCGCCATCAGCGCCGCCATTGCTGGCACCACGCAAACACCAACGCGGTCGCCCTGCTCGCCCCTCTTTGCCAACGACCCGCCGACGCTCGCCGACCTCGAACTGCTGCGGGCAAAGATCAACGAGCTGCTGCTCGCGGCGCGGAGGTGAGCGGAAAAGCGGTGGGGCGCGGCGCGGCGAGGTGCGCCCACCGGGCGCGCTTCTTCGATCGCACGCACAACGACACGCGCCCGGAGGTCGCGTTCCACCTACGAGATAGCCTCCTTTGCCGAGCAACCGGATAGGCACGTTAGGCGCCCCCGGAAGCTGGCGGAGAATTACTCCTCCCCAACCTGAGCCGGAAGGCTGGCAGAGGGGGCCAGGAACCAGCGCGCCATGGCGGCGTAACGCGAGCGTTCCTTCGCGACGGTTTCGCGGAGTCTGGCTGTGCGTGCAGCGGCTTCCGCCGGATACATCAGCACCAGTTCGCCTCGGGCGTTGAACTGCTGCTGCGCCATCAGTTCCAAGAAGTCCGCGAACCACGGCGGTGGCGGCGCGTCAGTTCCTAGGAGTTCCCAGACGCGCACGGTCTGATCGTCCGAGGCGGTGATGACGCGGCGGGCATCCGGGGTGAACTGCGCGCTTTTCACGGCGCGCTCGTGTCCCTGGAGGAGTCCGAGGAGCAGTCCGCTCTCCGAGTCCCAGATGCCGGCGATTCTGTCATCCCCCGCCGTGACGATGCGCCGGCCATCCGGACTGAAAAGCGCCCTCCAGATATCCTTGTCGTGCCCGCGGAGGAATACGGTCTTGCCCGTGGCCGAATTTTTCACAAGCACCGCTCCGTCGCTCGAGCAGGCGACGAAGCGGTTACCGTCGGGACTGAACTGCGCCCATTCGGTCAGACCCGCCGCGAAGGCCTTGTCAATGGATTGGACTTTGCCTGTTCCCGCATCCCAAGTCTGCACCTTCATATCGCACGCGGCGGTGATGATGCGTCGGCTGTCGGCGCTGAACTGCACCGAGTTGAACTCCGGCTTATAGACGTTCCGGGCATGCTGCAGAGTGGCAAGCAGCCTGCCGCCTTCGGCGTCCCAAATTTGCACCTTAGGCAGTTCCTCGTCATTGGAGATGGTGAACACTCTCCGGCCATCGGGGCTGAATCCCGCGCCGTCGAAGACGATCTCACCGCCCTTGTTGGGAAACACCGCCACTTCCCTGCCGCTGGCCGCGTCCCATACCCGGGCGGTCTTGTCCACCGATATGGTCAGTATCCGGTTTCCGGCGGCGCTGAACTCGGCATCCCAAATCCTCTTCGTGTGGCCGGAAAGAGTCGTGAGCACCTTGCCGGTTGCCATGTCCAGCACCCTAGCCACATCCTCCCCGGTGGTGACGGCGCGCTTTCCATCCATGTCGAACCGCGCGTGGGCACCCTTGGGTGAGGGAATCGGGCACGCAGCCAGCCGCATCCCGCTTGCCACATCCCACGTCTCGGCGGCGGTGTCCATGCGGGTCACGAAGAGCCGCGTTCCATCCGGGCTTAGATGCACACAGGGATCGGCCCGGGTCTTGTGCCGGTCAACAAACGGGAAAGCGCAGCGGGGGATGACGCGGACGATCACCCTAATGTCAGCTTCCCAAATCCGCGCGCTGCCGTCCCACGACACAGTCAGAATCTGCCGCCCGTCCGGGCTGAACCGGGCGCTGGACGCCCCGATGGGATGGCCGACCAGGGTGGCAGCCACCCGGCCGCTGTCGGCATCCCAAAGCCGGACCTGATGGTCCGAGCATGCGGCCATGATGCGCTTCCCGTCTGGGCTGAAGCAAAGGCTGCGGGTCTCCCCTTGGAAATCCTGCAGGGTGGTCACGACCTTGCCGCTGCCTGCATCCCAAATCCGCACGGTGTTGTCCGAAGAGGCAGTTGCGACGCGCCGGCCATCGGGACTGAACTGCGCGCCCTTAAGGAGCTTCTCGTGTCCCGTGAAAGAAGTCCTCAGCTTTCCGGTTCTGACTTCCCATCGCCGCGCGCTTTTGTCCGAGCAAATGGTCAGGAGAAACTCGCTGTCGGGGCTGAACTGCACCGTGCCCATGATTTCAGTGGGACGGGTCAGCGATCGTGCTGGCTCCTCCAGAGCAGGCGATTCCTTCCCGGTCGCCATCTCCCACACTTGCACCCCCTTTTTCCAAAACACCGTCGCGATCCACCGGCCATCGGGACTGATCGTCATCGAGGTGAAGGAGTCCTCTCCCTGAATGACCATTAGTTGCTTTCCAGTCGCTGCGTCCCACAGGCGCACAGTCCTGTCGAAGGAACCTGTGGCGATGCGCTGCCCGTCCGGACTATACTTGGCATTGGTGACGATCTTTTCGTGCCCGGTCAGGGTGATCAGCAACTGACCGCTGCGGCTGTCCCATATTCGCGCGAAGTTGTCTTCGGATGAAGTGAGGAGGCGTGAGCCATCCGGGCTGAATTGCGCCGAATGCACGGCGGAGGGCGTCTTGATGCTGAGCAGCAGTTCTCCGCCGGCTGCATCCCATATCCGAGCTGTGCCATCGTAACACCCGGTGAGAATGCGCTTCCCGTCCGGGCTGAAATCGAGGCCATGAATTTCGCCACCGTGCCGCTGGAGGACTCTGGAGGGAATCGGGTATCCCCAGTCGTTGAGCGCTGCCGCGGCCATTTCTGCCGGAAGGGTGCTCTTTGGTGTGTAGCGCTGCGCTCTGGCAAGAATCGTGAGGGCATCCCTCGCCCGTCCCTGCCGCAGCATTTCGCCAGCATTGAGCCGATCCGACTGCGCGGCCTCCTCGAGCTGCGACCTTGCCAGCGATTCCGCCTTTGCGGCGCGCACCGCCTGCTCATTGGCCTGGCCCTCCGCGCGCTTGGCCCTCACCGCCTGCCAAATGCTCGCAGCAATGCCGCCCACGAGCAGAAGGAAGATGATGGCGGCGGAGGCGAAGGCGAGGCGGTTGCGGCGGACGAGCTTGCGGAAGCGGTAGAGGGCGCTGGGCGGGCCGGCCTCGACGGGTTCGCTGGCGAGATGGCGGGCGATGTCCGCGGCGAGTGCGGCGGCGCTGCCGTAGCGGCGCTCGCGGTCTTTTTCGAGTGCCTTCAGGGTGATCCAGTCGAGGTCGCCCCGGAGCGTGCGTGCGAGGCGCGCGGGCTCGGCGCTGCGGGCCGCGGAGGTGACGCGGACGGCGTCGGTGGCCGGGATGAGACGGCTGCTCGGACGCTTCGGGTCGGCCTCGCGGATGAGGCGCAGGATTTCGTCGAAGGCGGCCTGCCTCATCTGCTCGCCTGAGAGGGGCGTGGTGCCGGTGAGCAGTTCGTAAAGGATCGCGCCAAGGGTGTAGATGTCGCTGCGGGTGTCGAGGTCGGTCTTTGCCCCAGCCTGCTCGGGGCTCATGTATTGCGGCGTGCCGATGACCATCCCGGCTTGCGTGAGCGTGAAGCCTGCGCTCAACGCGTGTCCGTCCGCACCTCCGGTGCCGAGGGCCTTGGAGATGCCGAAGTCGATCACCTTCGGCACGGGCTTTCCGTCCACCTCGCTGACGAGGATGTTCCCCGGCTTGAGGTCGCGGTGGAGGATCGCCTTCTGGTGCGCGTGCTGGACGGCGTGGCAGACGGGAATGAAAAGCTCGAGCCGCTCGCGGATGGTGAGCTTGCGGGCGTCCGCGAACTTCGTGATCGGCTGCGCCTGATGGGCTCGCTCTGCTCCGCGCGCCACACCGCGCCGAAGCCGCCCTCGCCGAGCTTTTCGATGAGCCGGTAGCGCCCCACCACCACGCCCGGCTGCTCCACACCGCCCTCGGCCACGCGCACCACGGTGCCTTCCGTGGAAATGTCGGCTGGGTTCGCGGGGTTTGCCGCGAACATCCGCCGCATCGTCTCCTCGCCGATGGACTTCGTGGCGTCCGAGGAACGCGGCTCCGTCCGCTGGGAGTCAGTTTCGTCAGGCATGACCGGGGAGTTCCATCGGCGGCGATGCTGCGCACTCTCGTGCCGGCGGGCAAGCGGGGAGGTGGCGGTCCGGGACGGTGATTGCAAGTTTCGTCGAAGCTCGTCGTGGCGACCTCCGGGCACTGTGGGTTTGCTCCCGCGCACCAAGGCGGCCCGGGGCTCGGCGCGGCTCGCGACGCGCTTCCTTTCCCGGTGCTGCTGCTGAAAATGAAACTTGATCATGTGAACGCGGTGTCATTCTTTTTCGCCCGACCCGCCTCCCGTGATGAACTATGCCATGCCTGTGTTCTCCCGCCGGCTCTCTCCCGCGCGATGCATGCATGACACTCGTTCCCCTTCGCGGGCAGTGCGGAAGACGAAACCCTGCGAACAAACAACCATCATCCATCCACTGCCATGAACCTCATCCATCTGTCGTCCCGTCTCACCGTGCTGGCCGCCTTGGCGGTCGTGCTGAATCTGAACCTCATCCCCACAGCCACGGCACAGCCGGGATCCGCATCGGTCGCCGCGGGCGCCCGGGTGGCGGCGGGTGCGCCGCCCGACGGCGGCTACAACTGCATGAAGATCTCCGGCGACCAGTTGATCTCGCTCGGCACTCTGGAGATCAAGGGCAGCACCTACCGCGGAATGGCCGGGGGTGATTTCGCGCCTTTCACCCTCGGTGCCGACGGCTCCATGGCCCTGAGCAAGGGGCTGACCGGAATGCCCGACGGGTGGCAGGTCGTCGCGGTCAAATTCGTCGGCAAGGACAAGCAGGGCCGTCCGCTCATCACCATCGCGTATCGCTCGAAGAGGGGCACGAGCGACATCATCGATGCCGTGCTGGAAAAACCTTCCGGTGCGGCGGCGGGCGGAGCCAAAGCCGGCGCGGTGGCATCCGGCGGGGACTCACGCAAGGTGGTGCTGGAGGCCCTCACGGCCGCCCCGGATGTCCGCGCGGGCAACCTGCTTTTCCTGAAGGGCCTGTCCGAAGGCAAATCGTGGGCGGACGCCAGCGCCGGGAAGCGGACCGACCCGGACACGCTGGCGACCTATGAGTCGCTCACGCCCGATGCGCGGAAGAAGCTGGCGCTGAATTTCGCGGGCAAGATCAACGACGCCGCTGCGCTGGCCCGGCTGGCAGCGGAGATGGGCAAGTCGCGCTGATCGGGGCGGTCCCCGCCGCGCTCGCAGCCCGCCCTTTCTTTTCCACGGCCAGCGGGAACACGAACGCCCCGCCCACGCCGACCGACTTTGAAATGCTGTGCGCCGCCCACAATGCGCTGGTGCTCGCGCTGCCGCGGTGAGTCCTTCCCCTGCGTGGCGGGAGAAAGAGCTGTCTCTGAGAACGGGAAGCTTCGGCGCTGCAAGATGTGCGATTTAAACCTTGAACATCGGCGTGTGAGATCCAGAAGGGCTTCAACCCACCCCCTTCATGAAAGCGCTCGCCCCCCTCGCCCTCTTCCTCTTTTTCTTTCTCTGCACCGCCGCGCCAGCACAGACGACGATGGAGGAGTGGAAGGCCAAGGCTGTCGAAAAATATCCGGACCTCGGGGTCGCAGACTCGCCGCTGAACCAGCGTTTCGTGGAAGCCTACCGCCAGCGCAGCGCGAAGGAGCCGGAGTTTTTCAAGGATCCGCGCTGGCCGATGCGGCTCGCCGATGAACTGGCCGGCGATGCCCCCGCTGCGCCGGCGCCCGCGGCACCCGCGGAGGCGCAGGGCGCGCCTTACCCCGGGCTGAGCACGGGCATCCCCGTGAAGTTCACAGCGGGTCTCGTGGCGAGCGGGAGGAAGGACACGGCCACCTACAACAAGGAATTTGCCAAGCAGAACAAGATGAGCACGAGTTCGCAGACGCTGGAGATGAAGGTGGTGCCGGAGGGTTTCTACGATGGGACTGCGACGGTCGCCGTGGAGTGGTTCTTCATTGCAAAGGACATGAGGAGCAAGCGGATGGTGGTTTACGGCGAAGGTGGCCAGAAGACGGTTTGCAACCGGCGGACGCCCGCGGTGATCCGCGCCGTGGCAGGGACGGAAAGCAGGGACCAGATCACCACGACGAGCAAGAAGCGCATCAGCGCGACGACCACGCTCATTCGTGGTGTGAAGGAATTCGGCGGAACAAGCTATGTGGGTTGGGTCGTGAGGGCGTTTGATGCAAATGGCCGGATCATGGGAACCGCTGCCAGCGTTCCGGAAATGCTGAAGTATCTCAGCGAGATTCCCCTCCCGTAATTATCCGCAGGCTCAGTTGCCACGGCGCTGTCGTGGCCCCAGATGGCCGCACATGCCGGATCACTTTTCCGAAAGCTCGGCGACGAACTCGCGCGCGTCCCGTGTGGCGGGGTGGTCTTCGCCGAGAACCTTCTGCCGGCCGCTGAGCACGCGGCGCGCGAGGGTGAACGCCTCCCCGCGCTTTCCCTGCCGGTGGAGGGTGAGGGCGAGGTTGTAGCATTCCGCGAGAACCT
This sequence comes from Chthoniobacteraceae bacterium, assembly GCA_044221185.1. Taxonomy (GTDB): domain Bacteria; phylum Verrucomicrobiota; class Verrucomicrobiia; order Chthoniobacterales; family Chthoniobacteraceae; genus SXWH01. The sequence continues at coordinate 927,031 of JBGAPP010000001.1, forward strand.
GCGGATGTTCGGGGCCGAGGCTGCGCTCGGCTTCCGCGAGCACGGCGCGGTGCTCGGCCTCGGCCTCGGGGAGCTTTTTCTGCCGCTCGAGGCAGTTGGCGAGGTTCATGCGGGCGCCGAGCGTGGTGTGGGCTGCCGGGCCGAGGACGCGCTCCATGACGGGGATGAGCGCGCGGAATTCCCTCTCGGCCTCGGCGTGGCTGCCGCTGTCGGTGAGCAGGCCGGCGAGATCCTGCCGGCTGGCGAGGGTGTCGGGATGCTCGGGGCCGATGAGGCGGGTCTCGGCCTCGATGACGGTCAGGAGTTCACCGACTGCCTCGGCGGGGCGGTGCCGGGCGGCGAGCGCAACGGCGAGTCCCTTGCGGCTGTTGAGGGTGTCCAGGTGGTCGGGGCCGAGGATGCGCAACCGGATCTCCAGCACGGTGCGGTGCTCGGCCTCCGCCTCGGAATGCCTGCCCAGCCGACGCAGGGCGTGCGCGAGGTTGCTGCGGCACATGAGGGTGTCGGGATGTTCCGGGCCGCTGGTCTTCACCCAGAGCGGGAGCATGGCGCGGAACTCCGCCTCGGCTTCGGCAAGGCGGTTGCGGTCGAGGAGCAGCAGCGCGAGGCTGTTGCGGGTGGCGAGGGTGTCCGGCGCGTCGGGGCCAAAGACGCGGGAGCGCAGATCGAGGTTGAGGCGGTGCTCGGCTTCCGCCTCCGCGTATTTGTGCTGGGCGCGCAGCGCGAGGGCGAGGTTGTTTCTCGCGGAGAGGGTGTCGGGGTGCTCCGGCCCCTGGGTGCGGGTGCGGATTTCCAGGAGCGCGCGGTGCTCGGCCTCGGCCTCGGCGAGCTTGTGCTGCGCGGCGAGGACGAGCGCGCGGTTGTTGCGGCTGCCCAGCGTCTCGGGGTGCACGGGGCCTTGAAACTGCGTGCTGAGTTCGAGCGCCCGCAGCAACTGCGGCAGGGCGCTGTCCGCGAGGCCGAGCCGTGAATAGCTCACGCCGATGGTGTCGCGGATCGTCGCCTCGACGAGCGGCTGGTCGCGGAAGCGCCCGCCGATTTTCTCCGCGGCGCGGTCGAGGGCCTCGCGCACGGTGAGGTTTGGATTGGGTGCGTCGCCGCTGTCGGCCTGGGTGCCGGGGTCCGCCTGGGCGAGAACGTCGCGGCGGAGAAATTCGCTCACCGCCTTCGCCACGGCCGCCTCGTTGTCCGCGCGTTTCATTTCTGCGGCTATCTGAGTGAGCCGCAGCGTCGCGAGATCCTCGGCGCGCCGCGCGCGGAGCATCTGGAGCGTGCTCGCGGTGATGCCGCCGACGAGCAGGAGGAGGATGGCGGAGGCGGAGGCGAATGCGAGGCGGTTGCGGCGGACGAGCTTGCGGAAGCGGTAGAGGGCGCTGGGCGGGCCGGCTTCGACGGGTTCGCTGGCGAGGTGGCGGGCGATGTCGGCGGCGAGTGCGGCGGCGCTGCCGTAGCGGCGCTCGCGGTCCTTTTCCAATGCGCGCAGGGAAATCCAGTCGAGGTCGCCGCGGAGGGTGCGGGTGAGCTTCCCCGGCTCGGTGCCGCGGGTGGTGGCGGCGGTGCGGGTGTCGTCGGAGGCGGTGCCGACGCGGCTGCTGGGGCGCGGCGCCTCGCTCTCGCGGATCATGCGGAGCATCTCGTCGAAGGCTGCGCTGCGCAGCGTCGCGGCGCCGAGCGGGGTGTCGCCGGTGAGCAGCTCGAAGAGGATCACGCCGAGCGTGTAGATGTCGCTGCGGGTGTCGAGGTCGGCCTTCGCGCCCGCCTGCTCGGGGCTCATGTAGCGCGGCGTGCCGATGAAGGAGCCGGTGTGGGTGAGATGGAGGCTTTCGCGCAGGGCGTCCTCCTTTGCGCCGCCGGTGCCACCAGTGCCCAGCGCCTTGGCGATGCCGAAGTCGATCACCTTCGGCACGGGCTTTCCGTCCACCTCGCTCACGAGGATGTTCCCCGGCTTGAGGTCGCGGTGGAGGATGGCCTTCTGGTGCGCGTGCTGCACGGCGTGGCAGACGGGGATGAAGAGTTCCAGCCGTTCGCGGATGGAGAGCTTGCGCGCGTCGGCGAACTTCGTGATCGGCTCGCCTCGCACCAGCTCCATGACGAAGAACGGACGGCCATTCTCCGTCGTGCCCGCGTCGAGCACGCCGGCGATGTTCGGATGCTCCATGAGCGCGAGCGCCTGCCGCTCCGCCTCGAAGCGCGCGATGATCTCCGCACTGTCCATGCCGGCCTTGATGAGCTTCAGCGCGACCTCGCGCTTGATGGGCTCGCTCTGCTCCGCGCGCCACACCGCGCCGAAGCCGCCCTCGCCGAGCTTTTCGATGAGCCGGTAGCGGCCAATGGATTCGCCGCTCTGTTCTCCGGCCTGCTCTCCCGGCGTTGCATCCGTCGCCAGCATCCGTTGCATTACCCCGTTGCCGATCCGGTGCGTCGCGTCCTCCGGCTGCGCGCCGCCAAGTGCATCCGGATTTACCGGGTCCGTCTCGTCATGCATGGCGTGGGGAGTCCATGACCGGGAATGATGGGGCACCGGAAAGCGGGAGGCAAGCGCCGCGGGCTGCGCCGCAGGGGCGTCCGAGGCGATTGAAAATCACCGCTTCCGGAGGGGCGCTGCCGGGTCGGTCATTGCGTCTCGTCGCTCGTGTTCCCCGCAGGCGGGGCGCTCCTTTCCCACTCGTGCCGGGAGAGCAGCCAGTAGAGCGGGCCGAGCAGCGGGACGGAGGCGACGACGAGCATCCACGCGGCCTTGCGCCGCCATGCGGTGCGCGAGAACAGAACGGCTGCGAGCACGGCTGCGTGAAACACGATGGCGGCCCAGAGCAGAGCGGGGAGGGACGCGGGGTCGAGGGGCATTCGCGCGGCTGGCAGGATTCTCTGCTGATGGAATCGCCTAGCCGCCCTGCCCGCGGTGGCACATCACATTGATCACCGTGCCGCTTGGATCGGCCGCGAAGAAGCGGCGGACGCCCCACGGTTCATCGCTGAGCGGGTAAACGATGGGGACGCCGAGCTGGACGGCGCGTGCATGGGCGGCGTCCACGTCGTCCACCTCGATGGAAATGTCCGGGTTCGCCGCGGGCGCGGGGGCCGGCTGCATGAGGGTGATCTGCGCCGTGGGGTTGCTCGGGGAGACGAACGTGAGAATCCAGCCCATGTCCATCGCGAGATTCATCCCGAGGAATTCGCCGTAGAACCGCCGGCTCTCGTCCATCTGCGCGGAGGTGATGTCGGGAACGATGCGTTTGATGTTCATTTTGTCGGCGGGATGCTTGGTGGGATTGCAGCGCGCGGCGGGCGCGGGAGTGTGCTCCGTGTAGCCGATGGGGGGAGTGGTGTCGAGGAAGGGCTTGCGGGATGGGCGGGCTGGTCAAGGTTGCGGAGATGACACCGCACTCATGGCATGCAATGGACGCGAAGGCGGCGATGGAGGCGGTGCGCGCGGAGGCGGCGGCGGGCCTCGCGCGGGACGAGGCGGCGCGCCGGCTCGCGGAGCACGGGCCGAACACGCTGCCGGAGGCGGGGCGGCGCCCGATGTGGCGGGTCTTCGCGGGGCAGTTCGCGAACCCGCTGATCTACATCCTCTTCGCGGCGGCGGTGATCGCGTTTGCGATGGGGAAGCGCGGCGATGCGGCGGTGATCCTGGTGGTGGTCGTGATCAATGCGGTGATCGGCGCCTTTCAGGAGGGCCGCGCGGAGCGCTCGATGGAGGCGCTGCGGCGGCTCTCGGCGCTGAAGGTGCGCGTGCGGCGCTGCGGCGGCGAGGAGATCATCGAGGCGCGGGAGCTGGTGCCGGGCGACATCGTGCTGCTCGCCGCGGGCGACGCGGTCGCGGCGGATGCGCGGCTGGTGGAAGCCAGCTCGCTGGAGGCGGCGGAGGCGGCGCTGACGGGCGAGTCGCTTCCCGTGGAAAAGCAGTGCGGGCCGCTGCCGGAGGACGCGGCTCCCGCGGACCGGACGAACATGGTTTTTTCCGGCACGCACATCGCCACCGGGCGCGGCGTTGCGGTGGTCGTTGCGACGGGGCTCGGCACCGAGGTGGGGAAAATCGCGGACCTCACCGCCACCGCGGTGGAGCCGAGGACGCCGCTGGAGCAGCGGCTCGCGCGGTTTGGCCGCTGGCTCGTCGTGGCGGCGGTCGTGCTCGTGGCCGTGGTGGTGGCCGCGGGCCTCGTGCGGGGAATGCCGTTCGGCGAGGTGTTCATGGTCGCGATCAGCCAGATGGTGTCGCTGGTGCCGGAGGGGCTGCCGGTGGCGATGACGATCGCGCTCGCGGTGGGGATGCAGCGGATGGCGGCGCGAAGGGCGGTGGTGCGGCGGCTGGCCGCGGTGGAGACGCTCGGCTCGACTAGCGTGATCTGCTCGGACAAGACGGGCACGCTCACTAAGAACGAGATGACGGTGACCGCCCTGTGGCTGCCGGGCGCGCGGGAGATCGAGGTCGGCGGCGCGGGTTACGCGCCCGAGGGGCGGCTCACGGAGAAGGGGGCGGATGTGTCGCCTGCCGATCCGCAGCTCTCGGCGCTCGTCGAGGCCTCGGTGCTGTGCAACGACGCGCAGCTTCTCCCCCCGGACGGCGGGGAAAGCCGCTGGCGGCCGCTCGGCGATCCCACCGAGGCCGCGCTGCTCACTCTCGCGCGGAAGGCGGGCGCCGAACCCGGCGAGCTGTGCCGCCGCTGGCCGCGCCGTGCGGAGATTCCGTTCGATTCCGCCGCGAAGCTGATGGCGACGGAGCATGCCGGCGAAGGAGGGAGCCGGGTTTTCGTGAAGGGCGCACCGGAAATCCTGCTCGGTTTCTGCAGCCGCGCGCGCTTCGCCGGCTCCACCGCTCCGCTCGATGACGCGACGCGGCACGGGGCGGAGGCTGCCGCGGGAGCGATGGCCGCACGCGCCCTGCGGGTGCTCGCCGTCGCCGAGGTGGAGGATGCGGTGCTCGACAGCTCCGGCGATTTTGCCCAGTTCCGCGCGCGCGCGATTTTCCTCGGCCTCATCGGCCAGATGGACCCGCCGCGCGACGAGGCGAAGGCGGCGGTCGCCGAGTGCCGCGCCGCCGGCATCCGCCCGGTGATGGTGACGGGCGATCACAAGATCACCGGCCTCGCGATCGCACGCGCGCTCGGCGTCGCGCGGGAGGGGGACACCGCCATCGACGGCCCCGGGCTGGAGCGCATGTCCGAGCCCGATCTCCGGGCGGGGCTGGACCGGATTTCCGTCTTCGCCCGCGTCCATCCCGCGCAGAAGTTGCGCATTGTGGAGGCGTTCCAGTCGCGCGGGCACGTGGTCGCGATGACCGGCGACGGCGTGAACGACGCGCCCGCGCTCGCCCGCGCGGATGTCGGCGTGGCGATGGGAATCACGGGGACGGAGGTCGCGAAGGGCGCGGCGAAGATCATCATCAGCGACGACAACTTCGCGACGATCGTGAAGGCGGTCGAGCAGGGGCGCCTCGTGCATCGCAACCTGCAGAAGGTGCTGCTGTTCCTCTTTGCGACTTCGGTCGATGAGGTCATCGTCCTCCTCGCCGCGCTGCTCGCCGGCTATCCGCTGCCGCTGGCCGCCGTGCAGATTCTTTGGATCAACCTCGTCACCGAGGGCACGCTCACGGTGAACCTCATCATGGAGCCCGTGGAGGGGGACGAGATGCGCCGGCCGCCGGTGCCGCCGCGCGAGGGGCTCTTCAGCCGCACGATGGTCCAGCGCATGGCGCTCCTCGTGCCCGCGTCCGTCGCTGCGACGTTCGGGTTCTTCGCGTGGCGAATTTCCACCGGCGCGCCATTCGTGGCCGTGCAGACGGAGACGTTCACCGTCCTCGCCATGTGCCAGTGGTTCAATGTGCTCAACTGCCGCAGCGAGACGAAGTCCGCGCTGGGCTCCGGCCTCGTGAAAAACCCGTGGCTGCTCGGCGGGCTGCTGCTCGCGATCGCGATGCAGCTCCTCGTGATCTACGCGCCGCCGATGAACGGAATCTTTCACACCGCGCCCATCCCGCTCCCGGACTTCCTCCTCGTCGGCGCCGTCGCCAGCCTCGTGCTGTGGGTCGAGGAAATCCGGAAGCTCATCGTGCGGCGCCGGGCGGGGCTCTCCGGCGGTGCGGCCCGGTAGGAGGGCGCGCATTTGCCGCTCGCGTCCGGCGCAGATTCCGGGCGACGCTGCGCGCAATGCGCACGCGAATCCTGCCGATGCTGTTTCTTGCTCTTGCGGTTTTCCTTCACCCGCTGCGTGCGGAGGAGAAGGGCGGGGCGGTGAAGGAGCCGGCGAAGGAACCTGTGAAGGAACCGGCGAAGGAACCTGTGAAGGAACCGGCGAAGGAACCTGTGAAGGACGAGACGGAGCGCGAGGAGGTGTCGCCCTCGCCGGACGGGAAGTTTGCGTTCATGGCGAGCTTTAGCCCGGAGGCGCGGAGCCTGGATCTGATCGAGAAGGCGACGAAGAAGGTGCTGATGCGCGTGGCGGAGTCGGAGGAGGACAGCAACCGGCTGAGCACGAAGGTGCTGTGGGCGCCGGATTCGCGGCGCTTTGCCATCAGCATCTCGACGGTCTTCAAGCGCACGAGCGAGGTCGGCGTTTACACGCGGAGCGGCGCGACATTCCGCAAGACGAGGATCCCGAAACTCCCCGAGGCGGCGCTGCCGAAGGGCTACGCGTCGGACCCGAAGCGGTTCTGGCACACCGCGTCGCTCAATTGGGAGGATCCCGTGTGCTGGCGGAAGGACGGGTCGCTGGTGGTGGAGATCAACACGACGGTGGACGGCAACGACAACACGGCGACGGCGCTGCGGACGGTGGTGATTGGCTTCGGGAAGAATGGGGCGGGGAAGATTTTGGATTCGTCGCTGAAGCTGACGCGGCATCTGGAGAAGGACTGAGCAGCGGAGCGGGGAGCGGGGGAAGCGCGCCTACCTTCGCGTTTTGGCGGCTGGGGGATGCGCGTCTGCGCGTCGTGATCGCGGGTGGGCGCAGGCCGCGCATTCCCTCGCCATCGCCGGCTTCAATGCGGCTGCCAGCAGCGGTGCAAGGCGCGATGTCTTGCGGGTGATGACGCGGATGGTCCGCGAAGGGGCGGGTTTGAGGGGGACGAATGCCAGGCACTTGTCGGGCGGCAGCGCGTTCACAGCCATGCAGGGGATGAGGGTGACGCCCATTCCGGCACAGATCATGGATTTCAGGGACTCGATGCTCGCGGCGATGGAGACGGCGGAGGCGCTGACGCTGTTCGCGGTGCAGAAGTTGATGGTCTGCTCGTTCAGGCAATGGCCGTCCTTGAGCAGGAGCATCGTCTCATTCCGGAGATCCTCCGGCTCCGCGCGCGCCTGTCCTGCGAGCGGATGGGTGCGGGCCACCGCGAGCAGCAGTTCGTCGTCGCCGAGCGGCACCTCCGCGATCAGCGAGTCATCGGTGTCCGTGGCGATGATCGCGGCGTCAATCTCGCCGCGCGCGGTTCCATGCACGAGGTTCTGCGTGATGTCCTCGACGATGCGCAGTTTCGTGCGCGGGTGCCTTTGCTTCATCGCCCTGAGCACGGAGCCGATCTTGTAGGGTGCGATGGTGGGGATCAGGCCCAGCGTGATCGTGGCTGGCATCCGGCCGCCTTCCATCGCGGCGTCATCGAGCAATTCCTGCCTGGCCTGGAGAATGCCGCGCGCACGATCCACGAGGGGGTGGCCCGCGGGGGCGACGACGACACGGCGGCTCGTGCGCTCGATGAGCTGCACCCCGAGTTCGTCTTCAAGTTTCCGCAACTGGAGGCTCAATGCGCTCTGGCTGACGTGGCAGCGTTCGGCGGCCTTGCCGAAGTGACCGAGGTCGGCGACAGCCACGAGGTATTCGAGATCGCGGAAGTTCATTGATTGGCGGGATGAATCAATACTGACAGATCTGCCAATCGGTCAAAGGCTCCAGGGGCAGATTGTTAGGGATGACCCTCACGGGTTCCCACGAAACAAACAACCCCAAGCATGAAATCCATCACGAAACTAACCTCCGTCACCGCCGCGCTCGTGTTCATCGCCAACGGCGGCCCCCTGCTGGCCCAGCCGGGCAAATCCCCGGCCGACGCCGCAGCGAAGTGCCCGGTCATGGGCGAACCGGCTCCTGCGAACCGGCACACGGTCGCATCAGCCATGTCCACCAAAGGCTGGTGGCCGAATCAACTGAACCTGCAAATCCTCCACCAGAACTCGGCGAAGAGTGATCCGATGGGGCAGGCGTTCGACTACTCCGAGGAGTTCAGGAAGCTCGACCTGGCTGCCTTGAAAAAGGATCTGCTCGATCTGATGACGACGTCGCAGGACTGGTGGCCGGCGGACTACGGCCACTACGGCCCGCTCTTCATCCGCATGGCCTGGCACAGCGCCGGCACCTATCGCGTGAGCGACGGGCGCGGCGGCGCGGGCTACGGCACGCAGCGCTTCGCCCCGCTGAATAGCTGGCCGGACAACGCGAATCTCGACAAAGCCCGCCGCCTGCTCTGGCCGATCAAGCAGAAATACGGCAACAAGATCTCGTGGGCGGACCTGATGATCCTCACCGGCAACGTGGCGCTCGAGTCAATGGGCTTCAAGACGTTCGGCTTCGCCGGCGGCCGCGCGGACGTGTGGGAGCCGCAGGAGGACATCTACTGGGGGCCGGAGAGCGAGTGGCTCGGCGACAAGCGCTACTCCGGCGACCGCGATCTGGCGAATCCTCTCGCAGCCGTGCAGATGGGCCTGATCTACGTGAATCCCGAAGGCCCCAACGGGAAAGCGGACCCGCTCGCTGCGGCGAAGGACATCCGCGCGACCTTCGGACGCATGGCGATGAACGACGAGGAAACCGTCGCGCTCATCGCGGGCGGCCACACCTTTGGCAAGGCGCACGGCGCCGCCAGCGCGAAGAACGTCGGCCCCGAACCCGAAGGCGCTTCGCTCGAAGAGCAGGGCCTCGGCTGGAAGAGCAAACATGGCAAGGGCAACGCCGGTGACACCATCACCAGCGGCCTCGAAGGCGCGTGGACCAGCGCCCCGGCCCGGTGGTCGCACATGTATCTGTCCAATCTCCACAGCTACGATTGGGAGCTGACCAAGAGCCCCGCAGGCGCGCAGCAGTGGATTCCCAAGGACGGCGCGGGCAAAGGAACCGTGCCGGATGCCCACGACAAGGCCAGGAGCCATGCGCCCATCATGTTCACCACGGACCTCGCGCTGAAGATGGACCCCATCTACGGCAGGATCTCGAAGCGCTTCATGGAAAACCCCAGGGAGTTCGAGGTCGCCTTCGCCAAAGCGTGGTTCAAGCTCACTCATCGCGACATGGGCCCTGTCGCGCGCTACCTCGGCTCGGAAGTGCCGAAGGAATCGCTGATTTGGCAGGATCCGGTGCCGAAGGTGGACCACGAACTCATCGGAGAGCAGGACATCGCGCATCTCAAGTCGAAGCTCCTCGACTCCGGCCTGTCGGTCTCGCAGCTCGTCTCGACTGCCTGGGCGTCTGCTTCCACTTTCCGCGGCAGCGACAAGCGCGGCGGTGCCAATGGCGCGCGCATCCGCCTCGCCCCGCAGAAAGACTGGGAAGTCAACAACCCCGCCGAACTCGCAAAAGTCCTGCCCGTGATCGAGAAGATCCAGAAGGAATTCAACAGCGCCCAGACCGGCAGGAAGAAGGTGTCGCTCGCTGACCTGATCGTGCTCGGCGGATGCGCTGGCGTGGAGGCCGCGGCGAAAAGGGCGGGGCACGAGGTGAAGGTTCCCTTCGCTCCCGGCCGCACCGATGCGACGAAGGAGATGACCGACGTGCAGTCAATGGCGGTGCTCGAACCGAAGGCGGACGGGTTCCGCAATTTCCTCGGTCACAAGCTCGACCGGCCGGCGCCGGAAACGCTCGTGGACCGCGCGCAACTGCTCACGCTCACCGCTCCCGAGATGACCGTTCTCATCGGCGGAATGCGTGTGCTCGACACCACCGTCGGGTTCCCCGGGCTCGGTGTCTTCACCAAACAGCCCGGAACGCTGAGCAACGACTTTTTCGTCAACCTGCTCGACATGAACACCGACTGGAAGAAGTCGGACAAATGCGAGCACTTCTACGAAGGCCGCGACCGCAAGTCCGGCGAGGTGAAGTGGACCGCGTCCTCGGTTGATCTGGTCTTCGGCTCAAACTCCCAGCTCCGCGCCATCGCGGAAGTCTATGGCAGCGCCGATGCGAAGAGGAAGTTCGTCGAAGACTTCGTCGCCGCATGGGCGAAAGTGATGAACTTGGACCGCTTCGACCTCGATCCGGCCGCGCGCAAGGCGGCGAAGGCGGTCGCGCTCCGTTGACGCCGAACGACCGTCCGGGCGGGTTGCTTCGTCCGGGTGTGTCCGCTGAGAATTCGACCCGCTGGTTCGCGCCAGCGGGTCGTATCTTTTCGCAGCGCGCACACCGTGCGGCGGGAGCGGCGCTTCAAGGCGGCGGAGTGCGTCGCATTTCGGACGGTGCGGCTGCCTTTCCCATTTGCGCGCGCGCGGCAAAGCTGCCATCAAGCGCGCCCCGCGTTGCGCGCGGGCTCGTCTCCCCCGCATGAGTGCCCGAGTGCTCGGAGGCTAAGCTGGCGCGGCGGCGCGGGTTTTCACCGCGCAATTCTCCTTACCTCCTTACCCGAAATCCCATGAGACAATTCCCGATCCTCGCCACCACCATCCTCGCCGCGCTGTCCGTTCCCGCCCTCGTGGCGCCGGCCTATTCCCAGGAGCGGCTGTCGCTGCAAAAGGGCGACCACATTGCGATCGTCGGCAGCGGGTTTGCCGACCGGCAGCAGCACCACGGCTGGCTGGAGGCGCTCATTCACAAGGCGTATCCGGCGCATGAGCTGACGGTGCGGAACCTGGGCTTCGTCGCGGACGAGGTGAATCTGCATCCGCGCAGCGATGAGGTGCCGACGGTGGAGCAGTTCCTCGACATGAAGCCGGGGACGACGACGCTCACGGTCGGGAAAACGGATGTGACCTACCACTGGGGCACCGATTTCCATGCGAACGTGATCCTCGCGTATTGGGGCTTCAACGAGTCGTTCAAGGGCGAGGCGGGCGTGGCGGATTTCAAGAAGGCGCTGGATGAGTATCTGAAGAAGCTCACGTCGTCGGACTTCGGGAAGGGCAAGCCGCGCGTGGTGCTGCTCTCGCCGATCGCGCACGAGAACCTGAAGGACCCGGTGAATTTCCCGGACGGCTCGGCGAACAACAGGAACCTCGCGCTTTATACGAAGGCGATGGGCGAGGTGGCGAAGGCGAACAACGTGCAGTTCGTGGACCTCTTCACGGCGTCGCAGGATTTGTTCGCGCATGCGGCGCGCCCGCTCACGATCAACGGCATCCACCTCACGGAGGAGGGCGACAAGCAGCTCGCGCCGGTGCAGTTCAAGGCGATCTTCGGCAAGGATGCGCCGAGCACGACGGAGCCGGCGGTGGAGAAGATCCGCAAGGCCGTGCTGGTGAAGAACACGGAGTGGCACCACCGCTACCGCACGCCGGACCAATACAACATCTACGGTCAGCGTTCGCGCATCAAATACGCCGACCCGAACGACCCGTCGAACGCGCCGGACAACGCGACAATCATGGGCCAGGAGATGGCGCAGCGCGACGTGAAGACGGCGAACCGCGACAAGGCGGTGTGGGCCGCCGCGCAGGGGAAGAATCACACGGTGAAGGACGACAACCTGCCGCCCGTGGGCAAGGTGCCGCCAAACCGCTTCGGCCCGCTCCCGGTGAAGGCGAAGGAGGCGGCCTCGGTGAACACGACGGACAAGAAGCCGGACCCGAAGTCGCCGCTGCGGCCCTTCATTGAGAAGGGCGAGGACACGCTTAAATACATCAAGTCGCCCGCGGGGACGAAGGTGGAGTTCATCGCGTCGGAGAAGGAGTTCCCCGATCTGATCAACCCGGTGCAGATGAACTTCGACACGCGTGGCCGCCTGTGGGTGGCCGCGTGGCCGAACTACCCGGAGACGACGCCGACGACGAAGGTGTTCGACAAACTGCTCGTGTTCGACATCGACCCGAAGACCGGGAAATTCACGAAGTGCACGACCTTCGCCGACGGGCTGAACTGCCCGACGGGATTCCAGTTTTACAAGGACGGCGTGATGGTGATGCAGCACCCGGACATGGTTTTCCTCCGCGACACGGACGGCGACGGCAAGGCCGACTGGAAGGAGCGCGTGGTGCACGGCCTCGACGCCGCCGACTCGCACCACGAGACGAACTCGATCTGCTACGAGCCGGGCGGCGCACTGTATTTCAGCGACGGTGTCTTCCATCGCACGGGCGTGGAGACGCTGAATGGCCCGGTGCGCAATGTGAACGGCGCGATTTACCGCTGGGAGCCGCGCACGTATCGCTTCGACCGCTACGTGCCTTACGGCTTCGCGAACCCGCACGGGCGTGTGTTCGACTACTGGGGCAATGACATCATCACCGACGCGACGGGCAACGCGAACTACTTCGGCCCGGCGTTCAGCGGCCACCTCGACAGCGGCGCGCATCCGGGGATGAAGCAGTTCTGGAACCGGCCGTCGCGCCCGACGCCCGGCACGAACATCCTCTCGAGCCGCCACTTCCCCGACGATTGGCAGGGGCAGTTCCTGAACACGAACGTGATCGGCTTCCAGGGCATCTTCCGCGCGAAAATCTCCGAGGACGGCTCGGGCCTGAAGGGCGAGACCATCGAGCCGCTCATCGAGGGCATCCTCGGCGACGACCAGCACGAGGGAAATCCGAACTTCCGCCCAAGCGGCATCGCCGTGGCGCCGGACGGCTCGCTGTATTTCATGGACTGGTCGCAGATGCTCATCGGCCATCTCCAGCACCACCTGCGCGATCCGAACCGCGGCCATGCCCACGGGCGCATCTACCGCATCACGTATCCTTCGCGTCCGCTGCTGACGCCGAAGAAGATCGCCGGCGAGCCCATCGAGAAGCTCCTCGACCTGCTGAAGGAACACGAGGATAACGTCCGCCAGCGTGCGAAGATCGAGCTCGATACGCGCCCGACGAAGGATGTGATCGCCGCCGTGCAGAAGTGGGAAAAAGCTCTCGATAAGAGCGACAAGAATTACGAGCACAACCGCCTCGAGGCGCTGTGGGTGCACCAGTGGCACAACATCGTGAACCTCGACCTGCTGAACGCCGTGTTGAAGTCGCCCGAGCCGAAAGCCCGCGCGCAGGCTGTGCGCGTCCTCTGCTATTGGATGGACCGCGTGCCGAACGCGCTCGCGCTCATCGGCGCTGCCGTGACCGACTCAGCCCCGCGCGTCCGCTTGGAAGCCATCCGCGCGCTCAGCTTCGTGAAGGGAAAGGACGTGCCGCAGGCCATCGAGTTTGCAAAGACCGCGATGCTCGAGAAGGACTACTACATCGACTACTGCTTCCGCGAGACGATGAAGCAGCTCGGCTCGCTGCCCGAGGCGAAGGACATCATCAGCAAGGATCCCGTCCTCGTGGCGCGCCTCCGCGCCGCGCCCGATGCGAAGTTCGGCCCCACGCGCAAGAAGCTCACCTCCGCCGAGCAGAAGGCGTATGACCTCGGCAAGGAGGTCTTCAACCGCGACGCGCACTGCGTGACGTGCCACCAGGCCGACGGCAAGGGTGTGGACAACACCTACCCGCCCCTCGTGAAGAGCGAGTGGCTCGACGACGACGAGCGGATGATCAAAATCGTGCTCAAGGGCCTCAACGGCCCGCTGAAATTCCAGGGGAAGGAATACGGCAAGAACGCCGCCATCCCGCCGATGATCGGTTTCGCGCCGCTCGCCAACGACGAGGAAATCGCTGCCGTGATCAGCTACGTGCGCCAGTCCTTCGGCAACGACCTCGACTTCATCAAGGCCGAGGACGTGAAGCGCATCCGCGAGCAGACCAAGGACCGGAACATCTTCTACACCGTGGATGAAATCCTGAAGGAGCACCCGCTCGGGCAGAAGAAGGCAGCGCCCGCGCCGCAGCCTGAGGAGAAGAAGGCGGACGCCAAGAAGAAGTAAGCGACGAAATTCACACCGGGCGCGCAGCTTCACCGTTGCGCGCCCGGTTTCGCTTTCCGGCCTAATCAACAGCAACAGCCCAGACTCCTAATTCCACTCATGAAACGCCCCGCATTCTCCCGCATCCTCGCCCTCGCCGCTTTCCTTGGCGGATCGCTCACGACCTTCACCGCGCTCGCGGAGCCGCAGTGGATCTGGCTTTCCAAAAGCTCGAAGCCGAAGGAGCAGATCACGCTCGCGCGTGAGTTCACGCTCGCGGGCGATGTGAAGTCGGCGGTGCTCTCCGTGTCGGTGGACAACGGCGCGAAGGTGTTCATCAACGGCAAGCACGCGGCGGACAACCGCGACTGGATGCAGCCGGTGGTGAAGGCCGACGTGAAGGCGCTGCTCACGAAGGGCAAAAACGAAATCCGTCTCGACGCGCACAACAACGAGGGCAGCGCCGCCGCGGTGGCGGTGCTGGAGGTCGAACTGGCGGACGGGAAGAAGGTGACCATCGAGACCGGCCCGGAGTGGAAGGCCGCGACGACGGGCACGACGGATTTCAAGCCCGCAGTCGTGATCGCAAAATACGGAGCAGGACCGTGGGGTGATGCCTTTGCCCAGGCGGGCGGTGGCAAAGGCAAGAACACGGTGAAACGCGGCGTGGACACGAGCGTGCAGGAGGCGACGAAGCCTGCGGACATCCAGACGCTGCCGGGCTTCAAGGTGGAGTTGCTCTACACCGTGCCGAAGGCCGAGCAGGGCTCGTGGGTTTCGATGACCGTGGACAAGAAGGGCCGCCTGCTCTGCGGTGATCAATACGGCGCGCTTTACCGCGTCACGCCGCCTGCGATCGGCAGCAAGGACGCGGCGAAGGTGGAGAAGCTCGACGTGAGCATCGGCGGCGCGCACGGGCTGCTGTATGCGCACGATTCGCTCTACGTGATGCTGAACGAGAAGGGCGCGCCCGAGGCAAAGGGCCTCGCGTCCGGCCTCTACCGGCTCAAGGACAAGGACGGCGACGATCATTTTGAATCACCCGTGCTCATCAGCGAGTGCCAGGGCGGCGGCGAGCACGGTCCGCACTCGATCCAACTCGCGCCGGACGGGAAGAACATTTTCTTCAACTGCGGCAACCACACGAAGCTGCCGGTGAACCTCTCGCTCTCGCGCGCGAAGATGGGTTCGTGGGACGAGGACCACATCCTGCCGCGCCTGTGGGACGGCAACGGCCACGCCCGCGGCATCACCGCACCCGGCGGCTACGTCTGCAAGACGGACCCCGAGGGGAAAAAGGTGGAGCTGTTCTGCATGGGCTTCCGCAATGAGTTCGACTTCGCGTTCGACTCGAACGGCGAGGTCTTCACCTACGACGCGGACATGGAATGGGACATCGGCTCGCCGTGGTATCGCCCCACGCGCATCAACCACTGCGTGAGCGGCGGCGACTACGGCTGGCGCTCCGGCAGCGGAAAATGGCCGACGTATTATCCCGACAGCCTGCCCGAAGCGGTGGACATCGGACCGGGCTCGCCGACAGGCGTGACCTTCGGCACCGGCGCGAAATTCCCCGCGAAATACCAGCACGCGCTCTACGGCAACGACTGGACCTACGGGACGATGTATGCGGTGCACTGCAAGCCCGACGGCGCGGGCATGAAGGCGGTGAAGGAGGAGTTCGTCTCCGGCAAGCCGCTGCCGCTCACGGATGTGGTGATCAACCAGCACGACGGCGCGATGTATTTCGCCATCGGCGGTCGGCGCGCGCAGAGCGCGCTGTATCGCGTGACCTATGCGGGCAAGGAATCCACCGCGCCGGCCCAGCCTTACGTGCTCACTCCGGAGATGAAGCAGCGCCGCGAGATCGAAAGGCTGCACGAGGACGGCACCGGGTCCGACGCGAGCGCAAAGGCGTGGCCTTTCCTCGCGAGCAAGGACCGTTACCTGCGCTTCGCCGCGCGCGTCGCCATCGAGCGGCAGCCGGTGAACCAGTGGCGCGAGCGTGCGCTCGCGGAAAAGGATCCGCAGGCGATCATCGAGGCATCCATGGCGCTCGCGCGCGTGGGCCGCACCGAGAACCACAATCCGCAGGAATACGGCAAGCCAGCGCCCGGCACTTCGAGCGGCCCCGTCGGCCCGACGAATGCCGAGGACGGCAAGCTTGAGGCGCAAATCCTCGCGCGGCTCGACACGGTTGATTTCAAGAAGCTCGATCTCGATCATCAGCTCCAGCTTCTGCGGGCGTATCAGGTCGTCTTTGCGCGCCTCGGCAAACCGGACGCCGCCGCCTGCGCAAAGGCCGCCGCGCATTTCGAGCCGCACTACCCGAGCGCCAATTCGCTCGTGAACCGCGAGCTGTCGCAGCTCCTCATCTTCCTCGACTCGAAGAGCGTCGTCGGCAAGACGCTCGCACTCGTTGCATCGGCGAAGGACGACGCGGCCGCCATCGCCTCGGACGCGCTGCTCGCGCGCAATCCCGGCTACGCGAAGGCCGCCGAGAGCGCGCATTCGAGCCGCCCGAACCTCCAGCAAATCGCGCTCATCACCGCGCTGCGCAACGCGCGAGCCGGTTGGACGCCTGCGCTGAAGAAAACGTATTTCTCGTGGTTCCAGCGCACCTACGACTGGCACGCGGGCAACAGCTTCCCGAAATTCATCGACCACATCCGCACCGAGGCGCTCGCGAATTTCGTGACCGACGCCGCCGAGCGGACCGCGCTCGACGAGCTCTCGAAGAAGAAGCTCCCCGCCGTGGCCGCGAATGTCGTGATGCCGAAGGGCCCCGGCAAAGCCTACACGACCGACGACGTCGTCGAGCTCACGAAGGGCGGGCTGCACGGCCGCAATTTCGAGCAGGGCAAGGCCATGTTCACCGCAACGCTCTGTGCGCGCTGCCACAAGTTCAACGGCGAGGGCGGCAGCATCGGCCCGGACCTCACCGGCGCCGGCAACCGCTACACGATGCGCGACCTCGCGGAGAACATCATCGATCCGTCGAAGGTGATCAGCGACCAATACGGCACCGAGGAGATCGAGCTGAAGGACGGCTCGTCGGTCGTGGGCCGGATGATCGTGGAGGAAAACGGGAAGCTCTTCCTGATGACCAGCCCGCTCGCGCCCGATGACCTCACCGCGGTGAATTCCGCCGACGTGAAGGGCCGCAAGCCGTTCAATGTCTCCATGATGCCGCCCGGCCTCATCAACACGCTGAACAAGGATGAGCTGATCGACCTGATCGCGTTCCTCGTGAGCGGCGGGAACCCGAAGGACAAGGCGTTCAAAGATTAGCGCGGACGCTCGCGTTGTGCCTGCAAAGCGTGGCGACGGCGGGCCTCTTCACGGGCTTGGTGACAGCCCGTTCGGAAATGCACTCCAGTTTCGGTCTGCCGTTGAGAAACACCTTGCTGCGAAAGGCCGGAAGAATTAACAAATCGCAATGAATCGGTATGGATTTCTATTCCGGAGAATTGGAGTGGTAGCTGCGCTGCTCAACCTCGCCCCATTGAACTCCGCCAAAGCTGATCCGACCATTGTCGATCCATGGCATTCCGCAGGAAACGGTGCGGCTACGGGCGGCTTCTACGGCGTCGTCCCGAACATGGACTTGGATTTCTATGGCAGGGCCACCTTCGGCTCCAGCCCCAATACGGATCAGATGCGAGTCTGGGCGCTGTGGGGAACGTTGTTTCACGTTTCATACTCACCGGTCGCATGGGCGGATGTCAGCCTCGCGCCGGACATCGGCTGGCTCGGTGGAGTATCGCTATTCGATTTTCAATTGGGGTCGGCCTTCGGCGCGGCGCAGACCAGCGAGGTCAGGATTTACAACGGCGACTACAGCTCGCTGCTGTATCAGGAGGTGGTGAACCTCGGTGCGAGCGCCGTGACCATCGCGCCGAATCTGTTCAGTGAAAACGGAATGCATGTTCAGTTCTCGGGAGATCCGGGCTTTGTCGCCATCGACAACATCCGGGTTGAAGCCGGAAACACTGTGCCTGCACCGGAACCCACAGCCTCCGTCCTCCTTGGTGCGGGTTTGGCAGGCATTGCTGCTTTCCGCCGCCGTCGCCGGACGACGGCATAGCGGATCGCCTACGGGAAACACGGGCGGTCGCAATCGAGGCTGGACGCCTGAAACACGCGCGGGCGGCACCCGTGTGTGGTGAAAACTTGGCGCAAGGTTCCTTTGCCTCCCGATTTTTCCGGGTATTTAGGAACATCTCCATCCACACCCGATGAACATCCGCCCCATCCTTGCCGCTGCGATTTTTCCGGTTGCTGCGTTTTCGGCCGAGAAGATTGCGTTCAACCGCGACATCCGGCCGATTTTTTCGGACATCTGCTTCACGTGCCACGGCCCGGACGTGTCGAAGATGAAGGGCGGGCTGCGGCTCGACTCGAAGGAGGCGGCAATGAAAGGCGGCGAGTCCGGCGCGGCGATCGTGCCGGGCAAGCCGGAGGAGAGCGAAGTCTTCAAGCGGCTCACGACGCACGATGCGGAGGACATCATGCCGCCGAAGAAATTCGGCAAGACGCTCAGCGCGGAACAAATCGAAACCGTGCGCCGCTGGATTGCGGAGGGCGCGGAGTATCAGGGGCACTGGGCGTTCATCAAACCGGAGCGGCCCGCGGTGCCGGCGATTCAAGATTCCAGAGCGAAGGTTCAGAATGCGATCGACGCGTTCATCCTCGCGCGGCTGGAGAAGGAAAAGCTGATGCCACAGCCCGAAGCGCCGAAGGAGACGCTCATCCGCCGTGTGACGCTCGACCTCACGGGGCTGCCGCCGACGCCGGATGAGGTGGGCGCTTTCCTTGCGGACAAATCGCCGAACGCCTACGAGAAGGTCGTGGACCGCGTGCTCGCTTCACCGCGCTACGGCGAACACATGGCGGCGCGCTGGCTCGACATGGCGCGCTACGCGGACAGCAACGGCTTCCAGAGCGACACGAAGCGTGAGATGTGGCACTGGCGCGACTGGGTCATCGGCGCGTTCAACCGCAACCTGCCGTTCGACGAATTCACCATCGAGCAGCTCGCGGGTGATTTACTTCCTAATGCGAAGCGCGATCAGATCGTGGCGACGGGCTTCAACCGCAACCATCGGCTGAACGGTGAGGGCGGGCGTATCGTGGAGGAATGGTTCGCGGAAACGGTGATCGATCGCGTCGAGACGACCGGCCTCACTTGGACGGCGCTCACGCTGAACTGCTGCCGCTGCCACGATCACAAATACGATCCGATTTCGCAGAAGGAGTTCTACCAGCTCTTCGCCTACTTCAATTCCAACAACGAAAACGGCGTGCTCGATGATTTCGGCGGTGCGGGCCGCACACGGCGCGGGGGAAATTCGCGTCCGGTGCTCGCATTGCCGTCGCCCGAGCAGGAGGCCCAAATCTCGAAGCTCACCGCCGCGCTGAAAGACGCGGAGGCGAAGGTGGCCGCAGCCGGCAAGGAACTCGCCGCAGCGCAGGCCGCGTGGGAGCCGAAGTTCCGCGCGGAAATGGCGCGTGGGCTCCAGCCGTGGACGCAGCTTCAGCCCAAGGAAGTCCGCAGCGATGGCGGCGCGACTTTCACCCGGCAGTCCGATGGCTCGTATCTCGCGAGCGGGATCAATCCGCCGTTCGATCAATACCTCATCGTGTCGCCGATTCCCGAAGGGACGTTCAGCGGGCTGCTGCTTGAGGTTTTTCCCGACGAGTCGTTGCCGAACAAGAGCCTTGGGCGGAACTCGAACGGCAATTTCGTGCTCACCGACGTGATCGTGGACGTCAACGCGCCCGGCCTCGCGAAGCCGCTGAGTGCGACCTTCACGCGCGCCGAGGCGGATTATAACCAGAAGGGCTACGAGGTGGGGCTCATCGTGCAGGACAAACCGAAGCGCGGAAAAGGCGGCAAGCGCGCACAGGGCTGGGCGATTGATGGGCCGACAAAACGCGATGCGCGGAAGGCGATGTTCATCACGGGCTCGCCGATCACCGTGCCGCCGAATGCAACGCTGAGCGTGACGCTGCGGCATGACTCAATCGCGAACCACAACATCGGGCGCTTCCGGCTTTCGACGACTTCGCTGCCACCCTCCGCGGTGAAGCTCAACGGCGCGCAAGTGCCGCCAAACATCGTAGCCGCGATCAACACGGAGGCCGCGAAGCGGACGCCGGCGCAGAAGACCGAGCTGGCGAAATTTTTCCGCGAGAATGCAGACAATCCCGCGAAGCGCGCCGAGGCCGGCGTCGCTGCCGCAAAGAAGGCGCTCGATGCGGTGTATGCTGACGTCTCCAGCACAATGGTGATGGAGGAAATCGCGCAGCCGCGCGAGGCACGCATTTTGAAACGCGGCGAATACGACAAGCCCGGCGACGTCGTGCCGCGCGCGCTGCCGGCGATTTTTCCGCCGCTGCCCGCGGGCGCGCCGAACAACCGCCTCGGCCTCGCGAAGTGGCTTGTGAGCGGCGAGCATCCGCTGACCGCGCGCGTGTGGGTGAACCGCGAGTGGGAGCGCTTTTTCGGCCTCGGCCTCGTGAAGACGACGGAGAATTTCGGCTCGCAGGCCGAATGGCCGTCGCATCCCGAGCTGCTCGACTGGCTCGCGACGGAATTCGTGCGGCTGAAGTGGGACATGAAGGCGATGCAGAAGCTCATCGTGATGAGCGCGACATACCGGCAGTCGTCGCGCGTCACGCCCGATGTGCTCGCGAAGGATCCCGAGAACCGGCTGCTCGCGCGCGGTCCACGCTTCCGCCTCGGCGCCGAGGCGTTGCGCGACCAGGCGCTCGCGATCAGCGGCTTGCTCGTGGAAAAAATCGGCGGCCCGAGTGTGAAGCCCTACATGCCAGCCGCCGTGTGGGACGAGACGAGCGTTTACGGCGACATGCGCAACTACAAGGAGGACACCGGCGAGGGCCTTTACCGCCGCACGCTCTACACGATCTGGAAACGCACCGCCGCGCCGCCGACGATGACGATGTTCGATTCGCCGTCGCGCGAGATTTGCACCGTGAAACGCTCGCGCACGAATACGCCGTTGCAGGCGCTCGTGCTGCTGAATGAGAAGACCTACGTGGAAGCCGCGCGCGTCCTTGCGCAACGGATGATCGCCGAGGGCGGCAGCACGCCCGAGCAGCGCATTGCGTGGGCGTTCCGCCGCGCAACTTGCCGCGCGCCGCACGCGGATGAACTGAAGGTGCTCGTCGCCGGGCTTGCGAAACGCACGGCGCGTTTCCAGCAGTCCCCGGATGAGGCGGCGAAAATCCTCGCCGTCGGCGAAGCGAAGCCCGACCCGAAGCTCAACCCCATCGAGCTCGCCGTCTATACCGGCACGGCGAACGTGCTGCTGAACCTCGATGAAGTCGTGACGCGCGAGTGAGCGTAGGCGCGCAGCGCGGAGGCAGAGCAGAGTTTTTCCCGAACGAACACACCATGATCCAGAAACGCACCCGCATCATCGCACTCGTCACGGCCATTGCGGCTGCCCCCGCATTTTCGGCAAAGCCTCCGGCGCCGGAGCCTGCTCCGATGCCGCCGAAGGGCGAGGTGACTCCGCTTTTGAAGCAGACGCCGATGCTGTCGCCGGCGGATGAACTGAAGACGATAGAGCTGCCTGATGGCTACCGGCTGGAGCTGGTGTTGAGTGAGCCGGACATCAAGGAACCGATGGCGATCGCGTTCGACGGGAACGGGCGGATGTATGTCGTCGAGATGCGGACCTACATGCAGGACATTGATGGCAATGGCGAGCACGACCCCAAGAGCCGCGTGTCGCGCCACGAGAGCACGAAGGGTGACGGGAAATACGACAAGCACACGGTCTTTGCGGACAACCTGCTCATCCCGCGCATGGTGCTGCCGCTGCAGGATTCGGTGCTCATCGGCGAGACGGACACGAACGACATCAACGAATTCCGCGACAAGAACGGCGACGGCGTGTCGGATGAAAAGAAGCCGTGGTATGAGGGCGGGCCTCGCGGCGGAAACATGGAGCACCAGCCGAGCGGGCTCCTGTGGGCGATGGATAATTGGATCTACACCACCTACAACGCGTATCGCCTGCGGTGGAATCCGAAGGGCGCGCCGCTGAAGGAAAGCACCGCGCCGAATGGCGGGCAGTGGGGGCTCACGCAGGATGATTTTGGCAAGCCGTGGTTCTCGAATGCGGGCGGCGAGAAGGGCGTGTGGAATTTTCAGACGCACGTCGCCTACGGTGCGATCAACGTGCCGAGCCAGTGGGATGACTCGTGGATGACGGTATGGCCGGCGGCGGGCGCGTTCGACGTGCAGGGCGGCAAGGGCCGGCATCGCGACGACGGGACGGTGAATCATTTCACGGCGTCATGCGGGCAGGAGATCTTCCGCGGCGACCGGCTGCCGGCGGAATTGCGCGGAGATGTGTTTTTGCCGGAGCCGGTCGGGCGGCTCATCCGTCGCGGCAAGGTTGAGGTGAAAGACGGCATCACCACGCTGAAAAATCTATCCGAGCATTCGGAGTTCATCCGCAGCACGGACCTGAATTTCCGCCCGGTGGACATGAAGACGGGGCCGGACGGCTGCCTCTACATCGTGGACGCGTATCGCGGGATCATCCAGGAGGGCAACTGGGTGCGCGAGGGATCGTATCTGCGTCCGCAGGTGCAGCGCTGGGGTTTGCAGAACAACACGAACCACGGCCGGGTGTGGCGGCTTGTGCACAAGGATTTCACGCCCGGCCCGCAGCCGAAGATGCTCGATGAAAAATCCGCGCAGCTCGTGGCGCATCTCGAGCACC
The DNA here is from genome assembly GCA_044221185.1 of Chthoniobacteraceae bacterium. Lineage (GTDB taxonomy): Bacteria > Verrucomicrobiota > Verrucomicrobiia > Chthoniobacterales > Chthoniobacteraceae > SXWH01. The sequence continues at coordinate 949,750 of JBGAPP010000001.1, forward strand.
CGAATGGATTCTGGCGCGATACCGCGCAGAGATTGCTCGTCGTGCGGCAGGACCAGTCGGTCGCGCCCGCGCTGCAGACGATGGCGCGCATGAGCAAGAACCCGCTCGCCCGCGCACACGCGATGTGGACGATCGAGGGCCTCGGCGCGCTTGATGCGACGCTCGCCCGCGAGAAGCTGAAGGACGAAAATCCGCGCGTGCGTGAGAACGCAATCCGCGCGACGGAGACGCTCATCAAGGCCGGTGACAAGTCGCTCGTTGCGGACATCACCGCGCTGGCGAAAGACGCGGACCCGAACGTCGTGCTACAGGTGATCGGCACATCGAAGGTGCTGAATTTTCCCGAATGGGAACACCAGGCGCAGCTCGTGATCGCGTCGAGCAAGTCGCAGGGCGTCATCGAAATCGGCAAGGCGCTCATGACTTCGTCGAAGGGCGTGGACACGAAGGCGTTCACGAAGGACGAGATCGCCGTGCTGAAAAAGGGCGAGGCGATTTACAAGGAGCTGTGCTTCGCGTGCCACGGCTTCGATGGCAAGGGCATGCCGATGCAGGGCCAGGCCGCGGGCGTGACGATGGCGCCGCCGCTCACCGGTTCGAAGACCGTGACCGGTCACCGCAACGGCCCTGTGCTCGCGCTGCTGCACGGCCTTGCCGGCCCCGTGAACGGCAAGACCTACGAGGCGCAGATGGTCTCGCTGGGGACGAACACCGACGACTGGATCGCATCCGTCGCAAGCTACGTGCGGAACAGCTTCGGCAATTCCGGCGCGCTCGTGACCGCTGCCGAGGTGAAGCGTCTGCGCGAGGCGACGAAAAACCGCACGCAGCCGTGGACGCAGAGCGAGCTCGCCAGCGTGCTGCCGCAGCCGGTCGGCGATTTGAAAACCTGGAAGCTTACCGCCAGCCTGAATGACAAAGGCTGCAGCAACGCCATCGACGGCGACGCGAAGACACGGTGGGACACGCACGCCTTCCAAAAGCCCGGCCAGTGGTTTCAAATCGAGCTGCCTGCCGAGACCGAAATCACCGGCCTGCGCCTCGACACGACGAAATCCGCCAATGACTACCCGCGCGGCTACAAGGTCGAGTTGAGCGCCGACGGCCAGAAGTGGGGCAAGCCCGTCGCGCAGGGCAGGGGCCGTGGTGCCGTGACGGAAATCGAGTTCGGGCCCGCAAAGGCGAAGTTCATCCGCATCACGCAGACCGGCGAGGTGAAGGGGAACTTCTGGAGCATCCACGAGATGGCGGTGCTGAAGGCGGGGATGAAATTCTGAACCGTCCGTCATCGGGCGGGCGTTGATTTCCAGTCGCAAAGGGCTTGGGTGTCGCTATTCCCCTGCAAGGCCGCTTCGGCGGCACTGCATCACATCCCCACAGCCATGAAACGACCCGTCCTTTCCTCTTCGATCGCAGCCTGCTTCGTCCTCGCGTGGACTTCCGCCGCTTCCGGTGCGAAGCCCAAGAGGGGAGACAACAGGAAACAGAACGAGCAGCCCCAGGCTGTGCAGTCTGTGAAGCCCGCGGCGGACACGCAGCCGATGCAGGCGGAGCTGCCGTCGCCGTGGCGCACGTGGAGCGACGCGCAGGGGAACAAGCTGGAGGCGCAGTTTTGCTCGCTCTACGGGAACATCCTCACGGTGCAGACGCACGAGGGGAAGACGGCGCAGATGTATCTGATGAACCTCGTGGCGGCAGACCGGGCGTTTGCGCAGGACTACGCGAAGAAGCTGCGCGCGCGGGCATTTGCCGACGACTATGTGAAGAAGGCGGCGTATCAGATCGATTACCTCATCGGCTCGACGCTCGTGAGCAAGGGGCAGAAGTTCAACCCTCCAGCGACGGACGAGCAGTTCGTGCGGCGCGTTTACGTTGATGCCGTGGGCCGCGTCCCGACGGCGGATGAAACGTCGGAATTTCTCGCGGACAAGGCGGCGGACAAGCGCGCGAAGCTCATCGACCGGCTGCTCTATTCGCCGGGTTACACGATGCAGATGTATAACTGGATGGGCGACATGCTGCGCGTGAAGGACACGTTCGGCAAAGGCGTCCCGGCGTTCACCTTTCAGGACTGGCTGAAGGACCAGCTCCACGCGGACCGCCCGTGGGACTCCCTCGTGCGCGCGATGCTCACGGCGGATGGCAAGCTGTGCGACAACGGCGCGACCGGTTTCCTCGCCTACGACGCGCAGATGCCGCTCGACGGCGTGTCGAACCTGCTGACGACATTCCTCGGCGCGAACGTCGCGTGCGCGCAGTGCCACGACCATCCGCTCGCGGATTGGAAGCAGCGCGATTTCTATCAAATGGCGGCATTTTTCGGCGCGAGCGACGGCCTCGATGAGAAGGCGCTCAACGCGGGCAAGAAGCTCGCGAAGAACGGCGGCAAAGGCACGCCCGGCCTGAACAAGGGACTCGTGCAGAAAATCGCGAGCGCGAACGCATACCGTCAGGAGGACACGACAAAGCAGACGCTCACCTTTCCGAAGGACTACAAATACAGCGACGTGAAAGCGGGCGCGCCCGTGGCGCCCACGCTCATCTCGTGGTCGAAGAACGACGCGAAGAGCCCGCTCTACCGCAGTGTGAACACGACGAACCCGGTGCAGCTCCGCGTGGAGTTCGCGAAGTGGATGACGGCTCCCGAGAATCCGCGCTTCGCCGCGAACATCGCGAACCGCGTGTGGAAAAAAGTCTTTGGTCTCGCCGTGCAGGAGCCGGTGTCCGACCTCGACGACCCGACGAAGGCGAGCAACTCCGCGTTGCTCGCGCACCTCGCCACGGTCATCAAGGCTGGCCGCTTCGACCTGCGTGAGTTCCAGCGCGTGCTGTTCAATTCGCAGACCTACCAGCGTGCAGCGAGCGTCTCGCCGGACCTTGAAAAAGGCCCGTATCTTTTCCCCGGCCCGCTCGTGCGCCGCATGACGGCCGAGCAGGTGTGGGACAGCCTCATGGTGCTCAGCACCGGGACGGACGTGGACAACATCACGCTTCGCCGCGGCGACGACGAGAAGCTGATGTCGCTCCCCGGCAATGCGATGACCGCGGAGAACTTCAAATACGTCATCGAACGCATGCAGTCCTCCGGCGCGGAAATGCGCGGCGGCGGAAAGAAGGGCCCGGCGATGCCGAAGAACCTCATCGCCGAGTATCAGGGCGGCAAGCCGCAGCAGCGCCACGGCATGATCCTCGCCCGCGCGAGCGAGCTGCCGCAGCCCGCGCCCGAGACGCATTTCCTCCGCCTGTTCGGCCAGAGCGACCGCCTCGTCGCCGACTCCGCCACGACGGACGGCAGCGTGCCGCAGGCGCTCATGCTCATGAATGGCGGCGCCGGCCAGCTCATCACGGACACGAACTGCGCCGCCGTCACCGCCGCCGAGAAGGCGGGCTCCGCCGATGAAAAAGTGGACCGCCTCTACCTCTCCTTCCTCGCCCGCAAGCCAACCGCCGAGGAACGCCCCGTGGCCACGCAGGCACTCACCACCGGCCTCGGCATCAGCGACGTCGCGTGGGCGCTCGTGAACACACGCGAGTTCCTCTTCATCCAGTAATCCAACGACACCTCCGCCATGAACAACGACCTCCTTCGCGACCCCATTCAGCGCCGCTCCTTCGTCGAGCGCTGCGCCCGCTACGCCTTCGGCCTCACCGTGCTGCCCGCGATGGGCGCGCAGCTTTTCGGTGCGGAAAAAGCGGTGGCATCCGCTGCCTCCGCCGTCTCGCACGGCACCGGCTTTGGCAAGGCGAAGCGCGTCATCTTCCTCGAGCTGCAGGGCGGCCTCAGCCACATCGACTCGTTTGACCCGAAGACCGGCGACTCGAAGGGCCCCGGCAATCCCATTTCCACGAAGGCGGATTTCCAAGTCACCGAATATCTCCCCGAGACCGCGAAAATTGCGGACAAAATCACCGTCATCCGCTCGATGACCGCGAAGGTCGGCGTCCACGCCAGCGCGCAGTATCTCATGCGCACCGGCTATGAAAAGCGCGGCACCATCGTGCATCCGATGCTCGGCGCGTGGGCGCAGCATTACCTCGGCGCGAGCAGCAAGACGCTGCCCTCGACCGTCTGCGTGAACCGCCCGGCCAACCATGGCAACGGCTACTTTCCCGCATCGTATTCGCCGCTGCCGATTCTCGACCCCGATCAGGGTCTCGTGAATTCCGCCGCGCAGGTTTCCGCCGACGTGCACCAGAAACGCCTCGGCCTCCTCGGGCAGCTCGATGCGACCTTCGGCAAAATGATGGCCGATGAAAACGTGAAGGCCTACGGCGATTTCTACGACTCCACGATGCAGCTCATGAAGAGCAGCGACCTCAAGGCCTTTAGCATCGCCGACGAGCCCGCCGCCCTGCGCGACAAATACGGGCGCAACAAATTCGGCCAGGGCTGCCTGCTCGCGCGCCGGCTCGTCGAGAGCGGCGTGCGTTTCGTCGAGGTGTCGAGCGGCGGCTGGGACATGCACAGGCAGCTCGCCGATGGCATGGAGGACCGCGGCGGCGACTTCGACCGCGCCTTTGCCGCACTCGTGAGCGACCTCGACTCGCGCGGCCTGCTCGATTCCACGCTCGTATGCGTGACCACTGAATTCGGCCGCAAACCGCAGTTCGACGGAAGTGGCCGCGGGCATCACCCCGTTGCCTTCAGCACCGCCCTCGCCGGCGGCGGCGTGAAGCGCGGCTACGTCCACGGCGCCAGCGACGAGAAAGGCTACGAGCCCGCGAAGGACCCGATGACCGTCGGCAGCTTCCACGCGACCATCGCCCACGCCGCTGGCCTGCCCATCGAGCAGGAAGTCATCACGCCGAGCGGCCGCCCGATGAGCGTCGGCAACAAGGGCAAGCCCGCGACGGCGGTGTTTGCGTAAAAAGCCCCAGGCAGACCAGACTGCGGGTCGTCTTGAGACCCTTGCCAATGCGATGAACGTCTTCGAGCTAACGGCGGTCGCCACTCCGCTCTCCGGAGCGATTGCTGGAGGTTTCTCAGTCACTAAAGCGGGAATGATTCCCTCTGCAGCGGGCATAGGAGCAGGTTTTGTTATCGGATTCGCTGTTTACCTTGCAGTCATCGGCTTCAGCGCGCTCATGTTTCGGACGCTTGGAGTGAAGGCAAAGACGGTGAAAATGCATCCGCTTGAGTGGCTAGCCTCTCTCGCGGGGATTTTTGCCGTGATGGGGGCGCCGTTTATGGCGTGGGCGTTGTCAGCTCTCGTCATTTCGAGATGCTTACACTTGTGATGCGTGGGCTGATAAACAGTCGGATTTTCTTTTGCTCAACGGTCATGCGCGCTGCACGGTAGTCACGTCACTTCACGACGATGAACTGCAACGACTCCGCATTCCTCTCCCTAGATGCAGCAAAGCGCATGGCGGTTTCACGGCGCACGTTTCTTCAACAGTCCGCCGGCGGCATTGGGCTTGCGGCGCTCGGTTCGCTGCTGAGTCCGTCGCTGCTCGCAGCCGCGGCGAAGCCGGCGTTCCCGAATTTCACGCCGAAGGCGAAGCGCATCATCTACCTATTCCAGTCGGGTGCGCCGTCGCAGATGGATCTCTTCGACCCGAAGCCACAGCTCGAGAAAAAGCGCGGAGAGGATTTGCCCGACTCGATCCGGCGCGGGCAGCGGCTCACGACGATGACGAGCGGGCAGAAAAAGTTTCCCGTCGCGCCGAGCATCTTCAACTTTGCGCAGCACGGAAAAGGCGGCGCGTGGCTGAGCGAGCTGATGCCGCACATGGCGAAGGTGAGCGACGAGTTCTGCATCGTGCGCTCGCTTTTCACTGAGGCGATCAATCACGACCCGGCGATCACTTTCTGCCAGACCGGCTCGCAGCTCGCGGGGCGGCCGAGCATCGGCTCGTGGGTCGGCTATGGGCTCGGCAGCGAGAACAAGGATCTGCCCGCGTATGTTGTGCTCACGTCGTTCGGCAGCGGGCGCAAGGACGACCAGCCGCTCTATGACCGGCTGTGGAGCGCGGGCTTTCTGCCCTCGAAGTATCAGGGGGTGAAATTCCGCAACAAGGGCGACCCAGTGCTCTATCTCTCGAATCCGCCCGGCATGGACCGCGACACACGCCGTGAGACGCTCGATGAGATTGCCGCGCTGAACCAGAAACGCTTCGACGCCATCGGCGACCCGGAAATCCAGACGCGCATCGCGCAATACGAGATGGCCTTCCGCATGCAGGCGAGCGTGCCCGACCTCACGGACATCTCAAAGGAGCCGCAGCACGTCCTCGACATGTATGGCCCCGAGGTGAAGACGCCCGGCACCTACGCGTCGAACTGCCTGCTCGCGCGCCGACTCGCCGAGCGCGACGTGCGCTTCGTGCAGCTTTTCCACATGGGCTGGGATCACCACGGCGGCTTGCCGACCGCGATCCGCGGCCAGTGCCGCGACACCGACCAGCCGACCGCCGCGTTGCTCACCGATTTGAAACAGCGCGGCCTGCTCGACGACACGCTCATCGTCTGGGGCGGCGAATTCGGCCGCACCGTCTATTCGCAGGGCACGCTCACCGAGACGAACTACGGACGCGACCACCACCCGCGCTGTTTCACCGTGCTGCTCGCCGGCGCAGGCGTGCGGAAAGGCACCACGCACGGTGAAACCGACGACTACAGCTACAACATCGTCCGCGATCCCGTTCACGTTCACGATCTCAACGCGACGATCCTGCACCTCATGGGCGTCGAGCATACCAAGCTCACCTACCGCTACCAGGGCCGCGACTTCCGTCTCACCGACATCCACGGCGAGATCGTGAAGCCGCTGCTGGCTTAAGGTGTCGTGCAGGGAGTTCCGCAAAGGACGAAATCATTCTCGGAAGGGTTGTTTTCTAGGGAGCGACGCGAAATCCGCAGGTAGCTATCGATTTGTATATTGAGGCTTGAGCGCGGATATCAAAAGCTTGCGGTCGGGCGTTCCACTCACCCCGAGCAGCTACACGGTGACGCTGAACATGAACGGCACCGGGGCAACGGGCGCGGATTTCACGGGCAGCCTGAACCTCGGGAATGCAGCGCGCATTTTCACGGGAACTTGACGCGGGACGCCACATTAGCGGTTGGCAGGGCTCGGAGAAAGTGCCGCCTCTGGCACGACGCGTGCATTTGCTCTGCCGCATGAAACCATCCAAAGCCCTGGGATACGTTTTTCTCGCCGCCGCCATTGGCTGGAGCGGCTTCCGCCTCGCTGAGCTCGCCTACACGAATCTCCCCGTCGGCGCGCCGACCCCGCAGCAGGCGGCTGTGGTCGCCGTCGCATCGGCGGTGAAGGAGCACGACACTTTTGCAGTCACGCGGCCCGTGATGCTCGCGGAGGCGCCGGCGGTGGAAGCCGCCGAGGCCGAACCGCTGCCGCCCATTGCCGAAGGTCCCGCCGATGCGCTGCCCGCCCTCGACGCAGTGGCGGCCGCCGCGCCGAAGGAGCCGGCAAATGTCGTCTTTGAAGAAGCGGACCTCCTCGCTGCCGTGGAGCAGCAGACCATCCAGGCGACGCTCCGCGGAAATGGCCGCGACCGCATGGTCGCGCAGCTCCGCAACAACAGCCCCACGCCGATGCGCGTCTCCGTTTCCGTCGGGCAGGTGCTTGAAGGCGGGCGCAACCGCGTGGTCGTCACGCGCGGGGCCGCCGCGGAGATCATGCCCGCGCGCACTGTCGAGCTGAACCTCGTCACCGCAGCGCTGCATTCCTCAAACACCGTCGGCGACGGCGCCTACAAACTCTCGTATCAGAATGCCGAGCGCGTCGAGGGATTCCTGAAATGGGCTGATGAGCATGGCGGCCTCTCCGCCCCTGCGATGCAGACGGTGGTGCTGGCGCTCACGGAGAATCTCCCGCTGCGCTCGGTCGCGAAATTCGCGCCCGCAAACCCCGGCGAATACAACACCGACGCCTTCCGCGTGGAGACGAGCGACCTCATGGCCGCCCTGAACGCCCTGCGCGACTGCGGCGCCCGTGTCGAGAACCTCGCCATCGCGACGGACCCGCAGCTCCGCATCGAGGCGATGATCGAGCCGCTCAGCCGCGAGGCCGCGAAGCGCTACTACGGCATCGCCGAGGAGCGCGAATGGGATTTCTGGAAGCACGAGCTCCTCGAGGGCAGCCCGAGCACGCGCCACTACGCGCTCTTCGGCATCGCACGTTTCTACCCGGATGTCGCGATGGACATGCTCCCGAAATGGGCGCGCCAGGAGGGCACGCACCCCGTCTACCGCCTCTCCGCCGTGCAGGCCCTCGCCGACACGCAGCGCCCCGAGGCGCTCCCGATTCTCCGCACGCTCGCCGGCGAACTCGGCGCCACCACCGAGCTCGGCAAAGCCGCCACGCAGGCCGCGAACTACCTCGACCGCCGTCTCACCGAGCAGTCGAAGCGCCCCGCGTCCGTCGCCTTCCGCGGCCGGACGAATGTGAACGGACTCTGAGTGGAGCGCCGCCGCCCCGCGGCAGAAAAAAGCCGGCACCCGCTTTCGCAGATGCCGGCCTTTTGAAAATGCGGAGCTGAATCCGCGGGCGGGTTATTTCTTCTTCTCGCCCTCGGCGGCGGGCTTCTTGCCTTCGCCTTCCGCGGCCTTCTTCTTGGCACCGCCCTCCTTCGGGGCGGCTGCGCCGAACTTCGTGATCTTCACGACTTCATAGCCGGACGCGGTCTTCTTGCGGAGGCCGGAGACCATGTCGCCCTTCTTGATGTCCTCAAACTTCGCGGGCTTGTCGCCGTTGTTGATCTCGGTCGTGGCGGTCACAGTGTTCACGGACTTCTTCCCGTCCTTGGTGACCTGCGTGATCGTCTTCGCGCTCGCGTCGATCTCGTCGGCGCGGACATACATCGGGATGGTGTCCTTCTTGGCCTTGGCCTCGCCTTCGGCCTTCGGCTTGGCGGTCTCGGCGGCAGCGGCGGGCTTGCCGCTCTCGGCTGCGGGTTTCGCCTTGCCTGACTCAGCGGGCGCGGCGCCTTCCTTTTTCTTCTTCGCCTGGGCGAAGGTGGTCTGGCTTCCGGCTGCGAGCGCAGCGGCAAGCGTGAGGGTGAACAGGAGCTTCTTCATGTTGTTTGTTCTTGGGTTTGTTGTTTCGGGAGACAAGGGAACCGCATAGAGCGATGCCTTCGCTCCCTTGATTGCGATATGAACGGAAGGGTCGGGTGACGTCAAGGTGCGAAAATTCCGCGATTGTCATGGTTGGGACAAGTTGGTCGATGCGGACAAACCGCGCCGCTTCTGCTATTCCCCTCCCGCCATGAAGAAACTTCCCCTCGCCCTCGTTGCGTTCGTCGCCCTCCTTTCGTCATTCGTCATCCGGCATTCGTCATTCGCGGCCGACGCCCCGCCCGCCCGCCCGAACATCCTCTTCATCATCTTCGACGACTGGAACGGCAGCACGCACGCCGGTGCCTATGGCTGCAAGTGGATCCAGACGCCGAACTTCGACCGCGTCGCGCGCGAGGGCATCCTTTTCAAGAACGCCTTCACGTCGAACCCGAAGTGCAGCCCGTGCCGCGCGAGCATTCTCACGGGGCGCAACACGTGGCAGCTCAACGAGGCGGTCTCCCACGGCGGCTATTTCCCCGCGGGTTTCGAGACCTATCCCGACCTGCTGGAGAAAGGCGGATATGCGGTGGGACTCACGGGCAAGGGGTGGGGGCCGGGCGATTTCAAGACGCTCGCCAAGCGCACGCGCAACCCCGCCGGGCCGAGCTTCGATGCGAAGACGCAGGAGCCCATCGCGAAGGGCATCGGCAAGCTCGACTACCCGGCAAACTTCGGCGACTTCCTCGCGCAGCGCGACAAGTCGAAGCCCTTCTGCTTCTGGATGGGCTTCCACGAGCCGCACCGGCAATACGAGTGGAATTCGGGCGTCCGCCTCGGCAAGAAGTTGGAGGATGTCGTGGTGCCGAAATTCCTGCCCGACACCGAAATCGTCCGCCGCGACCTGCTCGATTACTCCGTCGAGGTGGAATGGGGTGATGCGCAGATCGGCCGCGCGCTGAAACTCCTCGAGGATGGCGGCATTCTCGAGGACACGCTCATCATCGTCACGTCCGACCACGGCATGCCGTTCCCCTTTGTGAAGGGCCAGATCCACGAGGATGCCTTTCACCTCCCGCTCGCGATGCGCTGGGGCAAGGGCATCAAGCCCGGCCGCGTCGTCGAGGACTTTGTGAACGTGCGCGATCTCGCGCCGACCTATATGGAACTCGCCGGCCTCAAGCCGCACGCGCAGATGACCGGCAAATCGCTCGCCGCCATCCTCCGCTCGGAAAAATCCGGCTACATCGAGGGCCGCGATACCATGCTCGCCGGCAAGGAGCGCCACGACATGGGCCGCCCGAACGACATGGGCTACCCGGTGCGCTGCCTGCGCACGAAGGACTTCCTCTACGTCCACAACTTCCACCCCGAGCGCTGGCCCGTCGGCAATCCCGAGACCGACTTCGGCAACTGCGACCCCGGCCCCACGAAGGAAGTCGTGAAGGCCCTCGGCGGCCACTTCTACGAGCTGTGCTTCGGCAAGCGCCCCGCCGACGAACTCTACGACCTCCGCCGCGACCCCGAGTGTGTGAACAACCTCGCCGCCGACCTCGCCTTTGCCCCCGTGCTCGACGACATGCGCTACAACCTGATGCGCCTGCTCAAAGAGGACGGCGACCCGCGCGCCGCCGGCAAGGGCGACGACTTCGAGGCCTACAAATACGTCGGCGGCCGCACCAAGGGCTACGAGACGTGGCTCAAAGGCCAGGAGGAGACGACGCTCGCCGACCTGAAGAAGAAGCTCGACGAGGGCGGGTCTAAGGCGGTGAAAAAGAAAAAGGGCGCGGCGGCGGATTAGCTCACGTCATCCGCCCATTGAAGAAACCGGGATGACGGCTCGCAGGGGCCACGGCGACGACCAGCACGCGCCCTGCGGCGGAGACCGGCAGGCTGCAGCCGTCTGGTATGGCCGCTGTTGATTTCCCGTGTGCTTCGCGCTGTGCTCGCCGCGCATGAAGCTCATTTCCTGGAACGTGAACGGCATCCGCGCGGTGCTGAAGAAAGGCTTTCTCGATTTCCTCGCCGCGGAGAAGCCGGACATCATGTGCGTGCAGGAGACGAAGGCGCACCCGGACGACGTGGAGGCGGAATGGCCGGGCTACGAGGCGCATTGGAACTGGGCGGAGAAGAAGGGATACTCCGGCGTGCTCACGCTTTCGCGCCAGAAGCCGCTCTCCGTGCAGCGCGGCATCGGCGTGCTCGAGCACGACCGGGAGGGGCGCGTGCTGGCGACGGAGTTCGCGGATTTCTTCCTCGTGAACGTGTATGTGCCAAACTCCAAGCGCGAACTGACTCGGCTGCCCTACCGACAGACGTGGGACCGGGATTTCCTCGCATGGCTGAAGTCGCTCGAGCGCGCGAAGCCGGTGATTTTCTGCGGTGACCTGAATGTGGCGCACACGGAGATCGATCTCGCGCGGCCGAAGGACAACGTGAAGAACCACGGTTTCACGCCCGAGGAGCGCGCGGGCTTCGGCGCGGTCGTGGCCGCGGGCTTCGTGGACACGTTCCGGGAGTTTGAGAAAGGCGGCGGGCACTACACGTGGTGGAGCCAGATGGGTGGCGCGCGCGGGCGGAACATCGGCTGGCGGATTGATTACTTCCTCGCGTCTGCCGCGCTGCTGCCGCGGCTGAAATCCGCACGCATCTACCCGCACGTCACCGGCTCCGACCACTGCCCGGTGGGACTGGAGCTGAAGCGCGTGCGCTGAGGACTCCGCCGACAAATGATTTGGAAGGCCGGTGGGAAGTGCTTCACTCGCGGAGCGCGAGAGAGAGCCTCATGAGCCTGCAACCGTCCAGACTGTCGCCGGTGCCACCCCGAACGGGACGCGCGGGTGCCGCCGCGTCCGGGGCCGTATCCCTCCGCGAAGTGCGCCACCGCTTTGAATCCCTGCTTCACGCCGTGGCTGCTCGCGGGCGAATGCACAGCGACGCGGGCAGCCGAGAATCGGGAGGCCGCTTATGCCCGTAGCCGAATCGAAGTTCATTCCTGCGACCCCGACGACGTCCGGGGTCGTCTCCGCACACATCACGGCCGTCCACAGGACGTGCAAAAGTGAAAACACCTTCCTTTTTCTCCGGCCGTCCACGGTGCCGACGATGCGGCTCATCGCCGCGGGCTTTGCCACGAAGAGCATGGACGTCCACGACAAGAGTTCCGACTGGGGCCTCACCTCCGGGCTGGTGCCGTGCGACCAGTCATTTTCCAAGGCGCTGAAAGGCGACCCGAACCCGCATCCCCACTACCACGCGCACGGTCAGGCGCAGGTGGTTCATCTCGAACTCGGCGGCGGGAAATTCGAGCAGCTCAACTCGCAGAATCATTTCGAGCACACTGCGGAGATCCAGTCCGGCCCCGGCGTGGCAGAGCACGGCACGCAGAAATACCGGCACTTTCACTGCGCGACGAAGAAGGGCGCGGTGAACTTTGCCATGGAGCGCGCGACGGGGAAGGTGTTCTGGTATTGGCGCGAGGCCGCCGGCCCGCACGACCCGAAGCAGCTCGTCCCCGTGTATGTGTGGGGCTACAACGGCGTGCCGGTCACGGGCGACTACGACATGTGGATGGTCGCCCCGCACATTTCCCAAGTCGCCGGGAAGACCGCGATCCACAGCATCAAGGACTCGCATGGCCGCAGCGCGGCGTCAGGCTTCACGTCGTCGCTCATCGTGAAGCTGAACTCGGCGTGCGGCAGGAACGCGGCGCCGGTTTTCAACCACGGTGCCGAGGCTCAGAACGTCAGCTTCACGCAGGCCATGGATCGTTACCTCGCGCTTTTCTGTCCGGGCAAAATGGCGCCTGTGATGATCCCGCGCCTCGTGCTGCCCGGCGTGCTTCACGACCTGCTGCTGCACGGCTACCTCGTGATCCGAAACCCGAAGTGGATCTCCGGCGTGACGCTCGGCATCGAGGACATGGCGGCGGCGGAGGAGCAGTTCCCCGACGACAGCGCGGTTAAGGGCGGCGTCGCCGCGATGAACGCGCTCAAGTCGAACGCCGCTACCGCGATTCAGGCCGCGTGGCGCAACCGGCAGGACCGGCTGGCTGGCGGGAAGGGGAATGCCGCCAAGGCAAGCGGCGGCTGGGTGGAGCGATACAACCAGCTCCGGTATTTCCGCGCCGTCGGCAGGACCGCCGACGTGAACGAAATCCGGGAGCGGCTGCTGCTGCCGGCCAGCGCGTTTCCGGCGTGGGGCGCGGGGAGCGATGCGGATGTGCGGAGCGACGTCCAGCGCATCGCCCGCGAGGCGGAGAAGGCATTTGGCAGGACCGGCTTCATCAAGGACGGCGACCACGTTTCGCCGGTGGATCAGACGAAGGGTGGCCCGAGCGTGAGCAAGCTGCGGAGCTTCTGGGAAAACCAGGGAAAGGGCTGAGGCACGGCGAGGCGCTCACCTCTCCCCGGCGGAGCGGAAATGCGCTACAGCCTCGGCGATTTCGCCACGATGCTGGCAAACTGCGCCGCATCGAAGGTGCGCAGGATTTGCGTGTGGACGTTGCCGAGCGAGGAAAGCGCGAGCATCGCGCTGGTGGCGGCTGCGTCGCTCTCGGCCTCGAAGAGGATCGCGCCGTCGAACGCGCCGAGCGTCCAGTAGATCTCGCGGACTTTGACGCCCGCCTTTTTCGCGGCGGCCTTGAACGCGGCGGCGCGGTGCGGCGACTCGTGGATGTTCTGCAGCCCCTGCTGCGTGAAATTGAGGAGGGCGATGTAGGTGGTCATGGGAGCGGTGGGTTTTGGGATGAGCGCGCGGGCATGCGTGCGCAGGTGGAGCAAAGCACGCCGCCGCGATTGTGCCTCCACGGAAATTGGTTCTCGCTGCACTTTGCTTGCGCCCCCTCCGCACAATCGTCTCCACAAGGCGCGCCTCCTCGCGCACAGTGCGCCGATGCCGTCGCGCGTGCTCATCCTTTTCGCCCACCCGGCGCTGCAGAAGTCGCGCGCCCACCGGGCGCTGGCGGAGGCCGTGTCGACGCTGCCAGGCGTGACTTTCCACGATCTCTACGAGCGCTATCCCGACTTCTTCATTGATGCGGATGCCGAGCAGGGACTGCTGCGCGCGCACGACGTGGTCATTTTCCAGCATCCGTTCTACTGGTATTCGGCGCCGGCGATCGTGAAGGAGTGGCAGGACCACGTGCTGCAATACGGCTTCGCCTACGGAGACGGCGGCACGGCGCTGCGGGGAAAGCTCACACTCTCCGTGCTGACGACCGGCGGATCGGAGGATTCTTACCGAGCGGACACGGGTGATCATTTCACCGTGCGGCAGCTCCTCGCGCCGTTCGAGCAGACGGCGCGGCAGTGCGGCATGGATTACCTGCCGCCATGCGTCCTCCACGGCACGGACACGCTGGGCGAGGCGGAGCTTTCCGCGGTCGCCGCGGAATATGCGCGGCTCATCACGGCATTGCGGGACGCCACGCTCGATCTCGCTTCGGCGCGGCGCGGCATCCGGCTGAACGCGGGGACCGAGAGGGACCTCACGGAACACGGCGCGGCATGAGGGACAGCTTCCTTTTCCAAGCCTTCGTCTATCTGCTCGCGGCGGTCATCGCCGTGCCGATCGCCAAGCGCCTCGGCCTCGGGTCGGTGCTCGGCTACCTGATCGCGGGCGTGGCCATTGGGCCGTCCGGCCTCAGCCTCGTCGGCGGCACGGCCAGCGCGATGCACTTCGGCGAGTTCGGCGTGGTGATGATGCTCTTCCTCATCGGCCTCGAGCTGAAGCCCGCGCTGCTCTGGCGGATGCGCGGGCCGATCCTCGGGATGGGCGGGATGCAGATGCTCGGCACGGCGCTTGCGGTGCTGGCGGTCGCGGCGCTCGCTGGCCGCGGATGGCGCGAGGGCGTGGCCGTTGGGTTCATCATCGGAATGTCCTCCACCGCGATTATTCTGCAGACGCTCGCGGAGAAGGGCCTGCTCAAGACGCGCGGCGGACAGTCGTGCTTTTCGGTGCTGCTGTTTCAGGACATCGCGGTGATTCCGCTGCTCGCGCTGCTGCCGCTGCTCGCGCTGAACGGCGCTCCAGCGGCGGACGCGGGGCACTTTGAGAAGCCGCTCGCGCACCTGCCGCACTGGACACAGGCGCTCGCGACATTCGGCGCAGTGGCGATCATCGTCATTGGCGGGCGCTTCCTGCTGCGTCCGGTGTTCCGATTCATCGCGGGGACGAAGCTGCGCGAGGCCTTCACGTCGGCCACGCTGCTGCTCGTCGTCGGTATCGCGCTGCTGATGGATTTCGTCGGCCTCTCCGCCGCGCTCGGCACGTTTCTCGCGGGCGTCGTGCTCGCCGACAGTGAATACCGCCACGAGCTGGAGGCCGACATCGAGCCATTCAAGGGCCTGCTGCTCGGGCTCTTCTTCCTCTCGGTCGGCAGCGGGATTGATTTCGCGCTGGTCGCCGCGAATCCGGGCCGCATCGCGCTGCTCGTCGCGGGGCTGGTCGCGCTGAAATTCGCCGTGCTGCTCCCGGTCGCGCGCGTTTTTCGGAGCGACTGGGGCGAGAGCCTGCTCTTCGCGCTCGCGATGGCGCAGGGCGGCGAGTTCTGCTTCGTGCTGTTCTCGTTCTGCGAGTCGCACCGTGTGCTCGATCCCTCGGTCACGAAGCTACTCACCGCCGTGGTCGCGCTCTCCATGGCGCTCGCGCCGCTGCTCTTCTTGGTTTACGAGAAGGCCGTCGCACCGCGCTTCGTCCGAAGGAAAAAGCCGCGCGAGCAAGATGCGGTCGAGGACCGCGAGCACCCGGTGATCCTCGCCGGCTTCGGGCGGTTCGGCCATGTCGTCGGCCGCCTGTTGCGCGCGAACGGGTTCGGCGTGACCGTGCTCGACAACGACGCGGATCAGGTGGACCTGCTCGCGAAATTCGGCCTCCAGAGCTTTTACGGCGACGCCTCGCGCGTTGACCTGCTGCACGCTGCGGGTGCGGCGAAGGCGCGGGTCTTCGTCCTCGCGGTTGACGACGAGGAGCGTTCGCTCGGCATCATCCATACCGTGAGGCGCGAGTTTCCGCACCTGCGCATCCTCGCGCGCGCGGTGAGCCGCCAGCATGCCTACGAGCTGATCCGCGCGGGCGTCGCCGATGTTTACCGCGAGACGCTCGGCAGCGCGCTGGATCTCAGCGTGCAGGCCCTGCGTGCGCTGGGCATGCGTGGCGCGGAGGCCCTGCGGGCCGCACGCATCTTCCGGCAGCACGATGAGGCGGCGCTGCGCGACATGGCGCACATGCAGGAGATGGACGGCGCCTACGTCACGCGAGCCCGCCAGCACATCGAGAACCTCGAGCGCATCCTGCACAGCGACCGCTTCGCCGCGAAGGATCCTACCGGGCGCGAATGGGGAGCTGAGGTCCGGGAAAAGTCCGGCTAGCGGTGAGGGGTGTCTGGAATTTTCACTTGCGGCCAATAACTTTGCAACACAAAGTCATTGCCATGTCGCTCCAATCCGAAGCTGAGGAAAATTTGCGCGTTATCCGCTCGCTCATGGAAAAGGCCACCATTTACCGTGCGATCTCGGCACCCGGCGCGCTGATCGGCGGCGTCATCTCCGGAATCCTGACCAGCCTCGCGCTCGTGCCTTCACTCGGCGTCGGCAAGCTGGCGTTTCCCGTCCTGTGGCTCACCGCCCTGACCGTCACCTCGCTGGCGAATTTCGAGCTGCTTCGACGCGATGCGGCGAGGCGGAGTGAGAGGTTCGTCTCCCCCGGCATGCGGCTCGCGCTCCGGGCGATGGCGCCCGCACTGGTGGCGGGTGGCATTTCCACTGCGGTGCGCGGAGACGGTGGGTGGGCGGTCGTTGCCTGCCTCTGGGTTCTCTTCTACGGCGTGAGCCTGCTGGCAGCCTCGCACTTCGCGCCGCGGTCCATCTGCTGGCTCGGGCGTGCATTTTTCCTGGCCGGCTCGACGTTGCTGCTCGCTGCGGAGCCCGTCTTCGACCTCTGGCGCGGATCCGATCAGACGACAGCCGCGCACATCATCATGGGCGCGACCTTTGGCGGATTTCATCTCATCTATGCCGCACTCGCCTGGCCTCGCAGGGCTGCGGGAAGCGCACCCATGAGCGATGTTTGATTTCGATAAGCTCGACAAGACCATCCATGAGAAGGGACGCCTCGGCATCATGACGCTGCTCGCCACGCGGCCGGGCTGGCCCTTTCAAGACTTGAAGGCGGAGCTCGAAATGAGCGACGGCAATCTCATCACGCATCTGCGAACACTGCATGACGCCGGCTTCGTTGCAATCACTCGCGAAGTCCTCGACCGGCCGCAGACGAGCTATTCCCTAACGGCGAAAGGGCGGAAGGCGTTCGAGGAATACCTCGGCGTGCTCGAGCAAATTCTGAAGGTCGGCAAGTCCCAGCAATGAGTCCGCTCATCCATTCCAACGAGGTCCCACATGCCTTTAAGCTTTGTATTACAAAGCGAAGCCGTTTCCGAATATGAGAATACTGATCGCAGAACACTACGGCCTCTGTTTCGGCGTCCGTGACGCCATCGCAGAAGCAGAACGCCTCGCTTGCAAAGGGCCACTTACCATCCTCGGTGAACTCGTCCACAATCCCATTGTTCGGTCCCGTCTCGCATCGCATGGAGTCCGCGAGGGCAGGCTCGACCAGCCACACGCAGCCTCGGTGGCTGGCCGCGTGATGATTACCGCACACGGTGCGTCGGACACCGCTCGCGAAGCGTGGCGTTCCAGCGGGGCAGAGGTTGCCGACGGAACGTGCCCGCTCGTCCGCCACGCCCATGAGCAGCTTCGACTGCTCGTCACTCAAGGCTACACGCCTGTGGTCATCGGCAAACGCGGCCACATCGAAGTGAACGGTCTCACCGGCGACTTTCCCGATGCGTGCGTCATTGAAAACGAAGCCGACATTTCCGCGCTGCCCCCACACGATCGTTACGGCGTGATCGCACAAACGACGCAGCCCATTGACCACGTGCAGACGCTCGTCGAAGCGATCCGCCGTTCATGGCCCCACAGCGAAGTGCGCTTCATCGACACCGTCTGCCAGCCCACAAAGAACCGCCAGAACGCCCTGCGCAAGCTGCTCGCCGAGTGCGACACCATCGTGGTGGTCGGTGGCCGCAACAGCAACAACACGCTCCAGCTCGTCGCCGCCGCAACCGTGGCCGGCCTCGAAGTCTTCCACATCGAATCGCCAGTCGAGCTGAACCCCGAGTGGTTTCGCGACTCCCGCATCGTCGGCCTGACCGCAGGCACCAGCACGCTCAAGGAAACCGTGGCGGAGGTCCGTGTGCGCCTCGAGCGCATCGCCGCCGAAACGCCAGCCCCCGCATAAAATGCGCGCCTTCCGCCGACTGCTTGCCCTCTGCCGTGGTGGCTGCGATGCGATCGCACCTTCCCTGAAGAATCCCGACAAGTCGTGGCTGCTGCTCTGCATGATCACGATTTTCGTTGGGTGCGCCCTCTACGGCGGCGTGGTCGGTCTTTGGCGTGGATGGCAGCAAGCCGTATTCACGGCGGTGAAGATGCCGCTCCTGATTTTCCTGACGTGCGCGGGGAATGCGCTCATCAACGGCATGCTGGCCCAGGTGCTCGGCTCGGGACTCGGCTTCCGCACAAGTGCGATTGCCATCCTGATGAGCTTCACCATAGCGGCACTCGTGCTCGCCGCGCTGAGCCCGGTCGCGCTCTTTATCCTCGCGAACGCTCCGGCGCTTTCATCGGCATCGAAGGGCATCGGCCACAGCATCGTCCTGCTCACCGATGTGGCGTTCGTCGCTTACGCCGGCCTCGTCGCAAACCACCGGCTCCTCAGGCTTCTCGGGCACGCCTGCACGAACGTCATCGCGGCCCGGCGGGTCTTCTGGAGCTGGCTCGCCGTGAATCTCTTCCTCGGCGCACAAGTCGCATGGGTCTTGCGGCCATTCATCGGGACACCGGGTCTGCCGGTCGAGTTCCTCCGTGCCGATCCGATGCACGGGACTTTTTACGGTGCGGTGTTCCGCGCGGCGAAATCACTCATCTCACACATGCACAACCCATGAACGAAACCAACGAACCCACGTCACCTTCAACGTCACCGCTCGAAATCACACCGGCGACGAGCATCGGGACATCGCTTTGCCAGCCAGCCGATCTCGTGGCCGCATTGCAGCGTCCCAAGTCTGCCACCCTCACAGCCGCTCTCTTCGCGTTCGCGATGATCGCACTGGCCGCATACGGCGCTCTGGTGGGAAGTTTCACCGGCGGCTGGCAGATGCTCGCTGCCGCGGTGAAAATTCCGATCGGCGCTGCCGCCAGCGTCCTCATCTGCCTGCCGAGCCTGTTCATTTTTTCATGTCTCACCGGCGCGGATGTCTCCTGGCGCACCGTCGCAGGCGTGGCTTCGGCGACGGTGGCCCTCACATCGCTGCTGCTCATCGGCTTTGCACCCGTTGCCTGGATCTTCTCGCAGTCCACGGAATCGGTGGTCTTCATCGGCTTTCTTCACGTCTCATTCTGGATCATCGGCCTCTGCTTCGGGCTGAAGATTCCCGGCCTGCTGATGCAAACGCTGCACATCACGGACCGTCTGCACGTCCGCGTGTGGTCGTTCATCTTCGTCTTTGTGACGCTCCAAATGACGACCGCGCTGCGGCCGATCATCGGGACCTCAGAACACTGGCTCCCGACGGAGAAAAAGTTCTTCGCTACCCACTGGCTCGAAACGATCGCGCATGACGCACGTGCCGATGACGGCAGAGAAGCCCGCGACTAACGCCGAGCATCACTTGCCTGCCTTCGCCGCTTCCTCCGCGATAATCTGCAGGCCTTCGCGGACGACGTTTGCGGGCTGCGAAAAGTTGAGACGCAGGCATTCGTGGGCGTGCGGCCAGTCTTCACGCAGGCCGAAGAAGAAGTATTCGCCGGGGACGACGAGGACTTTGCGGGCTTTCAGCCGCTCATAGAGTTCGCGCGTCGGAATGCGGAGGCCGCGCAGCCAGAGCCAGTGGAAGAACGCGCCCTCGCTCGCGTGCAGTGCCCAGTCCACTCGTGCAGCATCGAAGAACTCGCGCGTCCATGCGGCAGCGGCGCGGCTTTTCTCCTCGTAAAACGGGCGCAGGATGCGCGGGCCGAACTCGAGGATCTCGCCGCTCTCGACCCACGGAAGCGCGAGCTGCTGGCCGACGTTGCCGTTCGCGAGGCCGACGATTGCGGTCATCGCAGCCATGGCGGACGCGACTTTCTCCGGCGTGACGACAATGGCTGTGCGCGTGCCGGGCAGGCCGAGCTTCGAGAGACTGAGCGTGAGGATGACGTGCGGTGCCCAATGTGGCTGCGCACCGGTGAAGATCACATTCGGAAACGGCGCGCCGTAGGCGTTGTCGAGGATGAGCGGGATGCCGTGGCGCGCGGCGAGCGCGGAGAGGCGGGCGACCTCGTCGTCGGTGAGCACGTTGCCGGTCGGGTTCGTCGGGCGCGACACGGCGATGCACGCGACATCCTCGGTGCGCAGCGCTTCCTCCACGGCGGCAAAATCGATCGTGTATTTGAAAATGCGCGCGTCCTCGCCCTGCGGCCACGTGATATGCGGACGGCACGCGACGAACAGATCGTCTTCGATGCCCTGATCCGCGTAGCCGATGTATTCCGGCGCGAGCGGCAGCAGCACTTTGCGCCGACGCCCTCCCTTGAAGCGGCCCGCGAGCAGATTGAAAAGATAGAAGAATGCGCTCTGCCCGCCGGTGGTGATGGCGAGATTCTCCGGCCCGATGTCCCAGCCAAACGTGCGCCGCAGCAGCGACGCGAGCGCGTCGAGGAATCGCGGATTCCCCTGCGGCGGATCGTAGTTGCCGAGCATCCGGTCGAGCGCGGTGCCGTCCTCGACCAGCTCGTGCATGCGCCTGCGCAGCAGAGCCTGCATCTCCGGCACCGCCGCGGGATTGCCGCCGCCGAGCATGCGCATGTCCGGCTCGACGGTCATCGCGCGCCCGAGGTCGTCCATCAACTCGAGGATGCCGCTGCGCCCCGTCAGCTTTTGTCCGGCAAGAGAGAATGGAAAATCGTGGGTGTTCATCGATAAGCGTGCCTTCGCGGCCGCGGGTCGCGCAGTGTCCACACGGAGCGCCGTCTGTCAGCAAAGCTCTGCATGGCTCACCGCGGTGCCATCGCAGCAAATGACGCCTTTGCATCCGAGGGCAGATGCCAAGACGGGGTCCGATTTGGGGTTGGTGTGACAGCCATGCTGAAAACCCCAAACCCCTCCAGAACCACACGCTTCGTCACCCAGCTCGCACTTCTTCTCCTCACTGCCGCCCCGAGTCCGGCACAGACGGCGCAAAATCCGCAGCCGGCGAAAGCCACAGAGCCTACGAACGCCACCGAGGCCGCGGCGAAGAAGGCAGCGCGCGACGCGGAGGTGGATGCAAAATACCAGGCGCTCGTCGCGAAGCTGCCGCCGGAACAGCAGGCCTGGGAGCGCACGCTGCAGGAGAATCTTGGCAGCTTTTACCTTCCGCTTCACAAGCAGGACAAGGTGCGCGGCACGTCGAACGCGTGGGACTTCGTCGCCGACGATCCGAAGCTGCCTCGCGTGCTGCTCATCGGCGATTCGGTCTCGCGCGGATACACGCAGGCGGTGCGCAGGGAGCTCACTGGCAAGGTGAACGTCCACCGCGCGCCGGAGAACTGCGGGCCGACGGCGAACGGGCTGAAAAAGCTCGATGTGTGGCTCGGTGACCCGGCGAAGAAATGGGACGTGATCCATTTCAATTTCGGCATCCACGACCGGAAGACTGCGCCCGATGTGTATGAAAAGAACCTCAACGAAATCGTGACTCGGCTGAAAGCGACGGGTGCGAAGCTCGTGTGGGCGAACACCACCCCGATCCCGCCCGACACGAAGGATGGTCCGGAAGCCGCAACCGCCATCGCGGAGAAGAACAAGATTGCCGCGGCGGTGATGAGGACACACGGCGTGGTGATCGACGATCTTTTCGCCTGGATCCTGCCAGACCTCGGGAAGTTCCAAAATCCGAAGGACGTGCATTTCACCGGCCCCGGCTACGACCGCCTCGCGCAGCGTGTCGCGCGCGTGATGGAGACGGCGCTGCCGCCGGTGCCAGGCGTGAATCCCGCCGTCGTGCCCGTGGGCAAATTGGAAAATGACGGCTACGGCTGGGAGGATCGGCACGAGGCTGTGATGAAGGTGAAGGACACGCTAAAGCCGGAGATCGTGCTCATTGGCGACAGCATCACGCATTTCTGGGGAGGCGAGCCGGACGGCGGACGCATGGGCAACCGCGGCCGCGAATCATGGGCCTCGCTCTTTGGAAGCCGGAAAGTGATGAACATCGGCTTCGGCTGGGACCGCACGCAGAACGTGCTCAAGCGAATCGAACTCGGCGAACTGGATGGCATCGATCCGAAACTCATCGTGGTTCACATCGGGACGAACAACCTCGCTGCCACGCCACATTACCGCGGGGGAACTCCGGCGCAGATCGCAGAGGGCGTTGCGGCGGTTGTCGAGCGCGCGCAGGCGAAATGCGCGAATGCACAGGTGATCCTGATGGCGGTTTTCCCGCGCGGAAAGGGCGCGACGAACCCACAGCGCGAGAGCATCGCCGAAATCAACAAGCTCCTCGCTCCGCTCGCGCAGAAGCCGCGCGTCACTTTCGTCGACATCACGGCCAAGTGGCTCGCGCCCGACGGCTCCGTCTCCACCGAGTTGATGCCCGACTCGCTGCACCCGAATGAAAAGGGCTACCACGTCTGGGCTGAGGCGCTCCGCCCGCTGCTGGCGAAGCCGTAGCTTTTCACGCGCCCCGCTAAGACCTGCGCGCCACACGGGTCACATTTGCCTCTACCCATGAAACTCCCCGCACTCTCCCGCCGTTCCTTCCTCCGCCGCACCTCCGCAGCCGCCGCGGCCCTTTCATTCCCAGCCGTCGTGCGCTGCGCCAACCCGAATTCCAACCTGCAGATCGTCGGCGTCGGCTGCATGGGCAAGGGGCTCAGTGACATCTCGGAGACGGCCTCGCACCCGAAGGCGAAATTCGTTGCGTTCTGCGATGTGGACACGGACCGCTTCCGCGAGGTGGACAAGAAGTTTCCGAACACGCCGCACTACCAGGACTGGCGCGAGATGTTTGCGAAGCTCAGCGACACCTTCGACGCAGTCACAGTCTCGACGCCCGACCACTGGCACGCGCCCGTGGCCATGGCGGCGATGAAGCTGCGCAAACACGTCTATTGCCAGAAGCCGCTCGCGCACACCGTGTGGGAGGCCCGGCAGATGCGTCTGCAGGCGAAAATTTCCGGCGTCATCACGCAGATGGGGAACCAAATCCACAGCCACGAATTTTACCGCACGGGCGTGAAGCTGATCCGCGACGGCGTGATTGGAAAAATCAAGGCCGTGCACTCGTGGCAGCCCGGCGAGGGCAACCGCCTTTCCAAGATGACGAAGCGTCCAAATCCGAGCGGCACGCCGGTGCCTGCGACGCTGAACTGGGATCTCTGGGTCGGCCCCGCACCGATGCGCCCCTACGAGCCGGACATCTATCACCCTTTCAAATGGCGCGACTGGATTGATTTCGGCAGCGGCACGATGGGTGACTTCGGCTGCCACATTTTTGATCCCGTCTTCACCGCGCTCGAACTCACCGCGCCCATCACTGTGCACGCTGAAAATACAGGCCTGCACGAGGAGACGTGGCCCGTCGCCGAAACGATCAGCTACGTCTTCCCCGGCACGAAATGGACCGCGGACAAGACGCTGCCGGTCACGTGGTATGACGGCGGCCGCATGCCCGACCGCGCGCTCATGCAGGTGCCCGACGACGCGAAGGTCGCCGGCGCCGGCTCGCTCTTCATCGGCGAAGGCGGCACGATGATCCTGCCGCATGTCGCCGCACCGAAACTGTATCCGGTGTCGAAGTTCGAGAAATTCGAGATCGAGAAGGTGACCGGCGCGAGCCATTATCATGCCTTCGTGGACGGCGCGATCGGCAAGACCGCGACGACTGATGCCTTCAGCTATGCCGGCCCGCTCTCGGAGGCCGCCCAGCTCGGCAACGTCGCCACGCGCGTCCCCGGCCAGCTTCTCGAATGGGATGCGGAGAACCTCCGCGTGAAAAACTCCGAGGCAGCAACCAAGCTGCTCACGAAGGCGTATCGCGAAGGCTGGAAGCTCGATCCTGCGGGCTAAGAGTGAATCCGCAGATTGCGCAGATGGGCGCAGATTTTATTCACGAGCGGCGTGTCATCCTCGCAGCTGTGAGTTTCTCATTCTGCGAAAATCCGCGAAATCTGCGGATTGATTCCGCGTCGTCGCTGGCTCGACACACCGCGCGCTTCGCCGTTTGAATCGGCGCATGGCGAAAAAGCGCGGCAGCGCGCCGACTCCAGAACCGACTCCGACGACCGCAAAGCGCAAGCCGCCTGTTGCGCTGATCATCTTTGTATTCGGATTGCTCGTGGCGGCCGGTGGATTTGACGGTTGGAAAATTGCGCAGCGAGGCAAGCAACCGGCGCCTTCGGCTTCAACGGCGGCGGCCGCACCAGCCCGAAACGCGGCGACCACTCCCGCTGTCCCTTCACCGAAACCAGAGCCTGCGCTGCCGCCGCTGCTCGAACCCGAGGCACAAGTCTTCGCGCGCTACGCGGGATCGCAGAGCTGCCGCGATTGCCATGCGGGGCAGTTTGAATCGTGGGCGAAGTCGAACCACGGCAACGCGGAGCGCGCCTTGGATCCGGCGATGGACCATCCGGCATTTTCACCGGAGCGAAAATTTCACCACGGCGCGCAGGATTCGGTCGCGACGATGAGCGACGGGAAACCCGTGGTGAAGACTCTCGGTTTTGACAACAAGGTGGAGGCGTATCCGGTCGCACGCGTCATCGGGCACGATCCGCTGCGGCAGTTTCTCGTCGAGCGGCCGGGCGGGCGGATGCAGACGCTCGAGGTCGCCTTCGATCCGAAGCGCGGGGACTGGTTCGATGTTTATGGCGACGAAGACCGCAAACCCGGCGAGTGGGGCCACTGGACAGGGCGTGGTATGACTTGGAACTCGATGTGCGCGGGCTGCCACAACGTGCGGGTGCGGAAAAACTACGACGAGGCGAGCGACACATATCACACCACGATGGCGGAGATGAGCGTCGGCTGCGAGTCGTGCCACGGGCCGATGAAGGCGCACGTCGATTGGCGGAAGCAGTATCCGAACAGCAAGGAGATCGACCCGACGGTGAAGAAGGTCTCACGCGATCAGGTTTTCGACACCTGCGGCTCGTGCCATGCGCGGCGGCGCGAACTCACGGGCGACTTCGTGCCGGGCGACTCGTTCACGCAGCACTACCAGCTCACGACGGTGGACGAGACCGACCTGTATTTTCCCGACGGCC
Source organism: Chthoniobacteraceae bacterium (assembly GCA_044221185.1). GTDB lineage: Bacteria > Verrucomicrobiota > Verrucomicrobiia > Chthoniobacterales > Chthoniobacteraceae > SXWH01. The sequence goes on from JBGAPP010000001.1 coordinate 975,127, forward strand.
AGATCCGCGACGAGCTTTACGAGTTCGGTTCATTCCACGGCAGCAAGATGCACGCGGCAGGCGTGCGCTGCGCCGACTGCCACGACCCGCATGCCGCAAAGCCGCGCATCGCCGGCAACGCCCTGTGCCTGCGCTGCCACACCGGTGCGCCGGGGCAGATTCCCGGCAGCACCGTCGTCGCGCCGGTGATCGATCCTGTCGCGCACAGCTTCCACAAAGCGGACAGCACCGGCGCGCAGTGCATCGCGTGCCACATGCCGGTGACGACTTACATGCAGCGCCACCCGCGTCACGACCACGGCTTCACGATTCCCGACCCGCTGCTCACGAAGCAGCTCGGCATCCCGAACGCGTGCAACAAATGCCACACCGATAAGGACGCCGACTGGTCGCTGGCCGCGACGGAGAAGTGGTGGGGCGACAAAATGAAGCGCCCGTCGCGCGAGCGAGCGCAGCGCGTGGCCGAGGCGCGAGCGAATCCCGGCGGCTCCTCCGCGCCACTGCTGAAGCTCGTGCAGGACGAAAGAAACGGCTACTGGAAGGCATCGCTCATCCGCCTGCTGGCGCCATGGAGCGCGGAGCCGGATGTCGCGCGGACTTTCCTCGCCTACGCGCAGCATGCCGACCCGCTCGTGCGCACCGCGGCGGTGCAGGCGCTGGAAGCCGTGGGCGGTGCGGAGGCCGAGGCTGCGCGCCAAGTGCTCACGAAGCGCCTCGATGACCCCGAGCGTGCGGTGCGTGTCGCCGCTGCATCGGCATTGCATGCTCCGCTTGATCCCGGCACGCGCGCGCTGCGGGAAACATTGCACGCGCTGGACCTCACCGCGGACCAGCCGATGGGGCAGTTGCAAAAGGGTGCCTGGGCCCAGGCGCATGGAGACATGGCGGGTGCGTTGAAACACTTCGAGCGCGCGGTTTCGTGGGATCCAAACTCAGGCGGCATCCGCAATGAATACGCCATGTTGCTGGCACAGGCGGGCCGCACGCAGGATGTGCTTACGCAGATGCAGGAGGCTGTCCGGCTCGACCCGAAGCAGGCGGAATTCCGCTACAACCTCGCGCGCGCGTGGCATGAGGCGGACAACATGCGGAACGCTGTGAAGGAATTTGAGGAAGCCGTGCGCATCGATCCGAAGCACTCGCGCGCATGGTATAACCTCGGCCTTGCGCGCAACGCGCTTGGGGAGACCGACGCCGCCATTGCTGCACTGCGCAAAGCCGAGGTGGCCGACCCGCGCGACCCGCGCATTCCGTTTGCGCGCGCGACAATTCATCTGCGGTTACGGCAAATTCCCGAGGCGCGCGAAGCAGCTCAAAGCGCGATCACGATCCAACCGAACTATCCCGACGCGCAGCAGCTCCTGCGTGCGCTGGGACAGTAGCCGGCGGGCAATGACGCGCTAAAGCTTGCGACCCGTAAGGCGCTCGTAGGCCTCGATGTATTTCGCGCTCGTCTTTGCGATTACTTCGTCCGGCAGCGGAGGTGCGGGCGGGGTCTTGCCCCACGTGAGTGTTTCGAGGTAGTCGCGGACGAACTGCTTGTCGAAGCTCGGCGGCGAGATGCCGACGCGGTAGTCGGCGGCGGGCCAGTAGCGTGAGCTGTCAGGCGTCATCACCTCGTCGATCAAAATCACGCGGTCGTCGAGAATGCCGAACTCAAATTTCGTGTCCGCCAAAATGATGCCGCGCTCGGCGGCGTGCGCTCGGCCTTCCTCGTAGATGCGAATCGCGAGCGCGCGCGCCTGCTTGGCGACATCCTCGCCGCAGAGGCGAACGCACTCCTCCCAGGCGATGTTTTCGTCGTGGCCGGTCGCGGCCTTCGTCGCCGGCGTGAAGATCGTCTGCGGCAATTTTTCCGCCTGCTGCAAACCGGCGGGCAGCGCGATGCCGCACACGGCGCCAGTGCGCTGGTAGTCCTTCCAGCCAGAGCCGATGAGATAGCCGCGCACGACGCACTCGACGGGCAGCGGCTTCGCCTTGCGCACGATCATCGAGCGCCCGCGGAGTTGCCGCTCGAAGGGCTTCAGCGCGGCGGGGAAGTCCGCGAAGTCCACCGCGACGACGTGGTTCTCGACGAACGTCATTTTTCCAAACCAGAACGCGGAGAGCTGCGTGAGCACCTCGCCCTTGCGCGGGATGGCGTTCGGCAGGATGCAGTCGAACGCGGAAATGCGGTCGGTCGCGACGAAGAGCAGATGCTCGCCGAGGTCGAAAATCTCGCGGACTTTGCCGCTGGCGACTTTGCGGATGCCTGGGAGGTCTAGCGAAAGGATGTCCATGCGCCGTGCGGGATGGCGGAAGCGGTGCGGGATGTCGAGCCGGGGCGCGGCGAAATCAGAGGCGCTACTAGAATCGCGTCTTGATCTTGCACGCGCGCAGAATGCACCAGCCGCGAATCACTTCGACGAATCCCACGAGCGCTGAGATCGCGAGAATCAAGGCGAGCCACTCGAGGCGCTCGCGGTGCGCGATGAGGGCGGCGGTGCAGAGCGCGAGCGTCATCACCGCGCGGATGATGCGGCCACGGCGATCAATGTTGGGAGTCCAGAAGCCCATGCGCCCGATGTCGCCGCAGCGCGCGGATTTTGCAACGCCCGTCACACGATTGGTTTTCCTGCCGACCGCGGCACTGGTATCCTCCAGCCGTGTCTAGCCGCTTCCCAAGAACCTTCCGCATCCGACAGAAATTCGAGCGCCCACTGGTCGCGGATGTGGCGAAGGCAGTGCAGGAGGAGTTGGCGCGCATCGGTGTGGCGCAGCGGGTGCAACCGGGGCAGAGCGTGGCCATCACGGCGGGCAGCCGCGGCATCGCGAACATCGCGGCGATTTTGAAGACGACGGTGGATTTTTTCCGCGCGTCGGGAGCGCAGCCGTTCATCGTCGCGGCGATGGGGAGCCACGGCGGCGGGACGCCGGACGGGCAGCGCGCGATCCTGCGTGGCTACGGCATCACCGAGGATTTCTGCGGCTGCCCGGTGCGCACGCGGATGGAGACGACGGTGATCGATCACGCTGAGGAGGGAATCCCGGTGCATTTCGGCTGCGACGCTATGGAGGCGGACCACGTTGTGGTCGTCGGGCGCGTGAAGCCGCACACGGAGCTGTTCGGTGACCACCAGAGCGGCCTGATGAAGATGCTGCTCATCGGCCTCGGCAAGCACGAGGGCGCGAAGATTTACCACCGCGCATTCGTGGATCATCCGTTCGACGACATCGTCCGCAGCGTGGGCCGGCGTGTGATCGAGAAGGGGCGCATCCTCGCGGGGCTCGGCATCGTGGAGAACGCTTACGACGAGACGGGCCTCATCCGCGCCGTGCTGCCGCAGGAATTCGAGACTCAGGACAGGGACATGCTCGCGCTTTCCATGAAATGGCTGCCGCGGCTGCCGTTCGACCACGCGGACCTGCTGCTCGTGGATGAAATCGGAAAGGAGATTTCCGGCTGCGGCATGGACACAAATGTGATCGGCCGCAAGCGCCACGAACACGGGCCGGGTGAGGGTGAGTTTCCGAAAATCAAACGCATCGCCGTGCGCAGCCTCACCGAGCAGACGCACGGCAACGCGACGGGGCTGGGCAAGTGCGAGTTCTGCCTCACGCGCGTGGTCGAGGCGATGGACCGGCGCATCACCTACATCAATGTCGCCACCGCCTGCCATCCGCAGGTCGCGATGATTCCGCCGCACTACGACACCGACCGCGAACTGCTTGAAGTGTCGCTTTCCACCATCGGCCTCACCGAGCCGGAGCAGGCGAAGCTGCTGTGGATTCGGAATACGCTGCACGTGGAGGAAGTCGAATGTGGCGAAGCGTGGCTCCCGTTGACGCGCGGGCGGAGCGACTTGGAGATTCTCACCGAGCCGCGCGTGCTGCCGCTCGATGCGGGCGGCATGCTGCCGCGGACGATGGCGCGCTAAGCCGACAGCCGCGACGCGGGTGGCGCCGATTTTTCCGGCCACTGCAGCTCCTCCACGGGCCCGACGAGGAATGCGTAGGCGGCAGCGCCGAGCAGCACGACGACCGAGCATACGGCAAACGCCCAGAAGAACTGGCCGGTCTCCTGGACAACGAAGCCGGTGACAGCGGGAGCCACGACGCCGGCGAAGTTGGCGAGGCAGTTTTGCAGGCCGGTCCACTTTCCCGCGGCACGCGGGCCGGCGATGGTCTGCGGAATCGCCCAGTGGCTCGACGCGAAGACGCCGTAGGCGCAGCAGGCGAACATGAGGCACACCGTCGCCAGCGTGGCGTCGCGCACGACGGCCACCGTCACGACACTCGTCGCGAGGCTGAGGCCGGTGATCACGCAGGTTTTGCGCACGCGCGTCGCCGAGGCACCCGCGGCGATGGCGCGGTCGGCGATCGCGCCGGTGATGATCGTCGTGATTCCCGTCAGGAAAAACGCGAGGCCGCCGACGTAGGACATCTTGTCCATTGAGAAGCCGCGCTCCTTCACGAGGTAGTCAGGCAGCCATGTGATGAGGAAATACCAGAGGTAGTTTCCGCTGAAATGCCCCGCGAACGTGGCCCACGCCTGAGGCCGCGCACAGATTTCGAGGAAACCCGGCCCCTCGTCGCGCGTCGCACGCGCGGCACTGTGGTCGCGCGGCATCCAGCGGAACCACGCGGGCAGCCACAGCATGCTGGCGAGGCCCAGCACGATGAAGACAGGCCGCCATCCGTGCCGCTCCATGAGCATCCCGCCGGCGAGGATGCCGATGGCCGGGCCGAACTTCGTGCCGGCATCGATGAGCGAGTTCGCGAGCCCCCGCTGATGCTCGGCGAAATTGCCAGCGATGATTTTTGAATAGCACGGATACGCGACCGATTCGCCTGCGCCGAGCAGCAGCCGCATCACGAGCAGCGCGCTGAAGCCCTGCACAAAGCCCGTCGCGGCCGTCGCGGCGGACCAGATGAAAAATCCGGCCGCCATCACCCATCGCACGCCATGACGGTCCACGAGTCAGCCCGAGGCAAGCTGCAGGAGCGCGTAGGTCCAGAAGAACGCCGACAGCAGCACGCCCATCTTCGCGGGTGGAATCGCGAGGTCGTTCGGGCGCTGGAGCAGCGGCGCGGCGGTGGAGAGACTCGTGCGGTCGATGTAGTTGATCGCAACCGAGACGACCATGAGCACGAGCAACGCCCGCAGCGCAGCGGGAACGCGGGAGTGATCCGTGCGCGGCGGTGCAGGGGTGCTCATGGCGGGGGGCGGCGGGCGGATTCCCGCGGCGCTATTTTGCCGGCGTGGGTGCGGGCATCGTCGCATCCGTCCACTGATCGGTGCGGAACGGCGATGCGGGCAGGCCGGCGGCGCTGGAGAGGTTCGGCTCCGCGGTTTCGTTCCAGCCAAAGCGGACGGCGACGGGCTTGCTCACCTCGGGCGCGCTCACGACCACCTTTCCGCCGACGATCTCGGCGGTGGCAGGGACGAATTTCTTGTCCTCGCCCGCGATGGTGAACCACGTGAGCGGCTTGCCGTCGCGCGACTTCAGGCCGCCCTCGGCATGCTTGAACGACACGTGCGCATTTCCGCCCTCGATTTTCAGCGAGTCAAAGAGCGGGCTCGCGTAGGCGCCGACGCTTTTGCCGTAGGTCTTCGTGAGCGCCCAGAGCGAGAGGCGGCGGCCGACTTCCTGTTTGTCCGGCGGATGAATGTTCGGGACGGTCGCGATGTCGGTCGTCACGGCCATGCCGGTGTTTGGCACCGAGAGCGTCGCGGTCTGCGCCTCCCAGATGCCTGGCAACGCCTCGGGCCGATTGTAGCGGTAGGGCGCAAGCTGCACGAAGTAGAACGGGAAGTCGCCCTGCTTCCACACTGCGCGCCAGCCGCCGATGAGCGCCTTCATCTTCTCGTGGTAAAGCATGCCCTCGCCGTTGTTCGACTCGCCCTGATACCACAGCGCGCCGCGGATGGCGTAGGGGACGACCGGGTGCACCATCGCGTTGTAAATCGCGAGCGCGGTCTGGTGGTTGATGTTCATCACCTGCTTGCCGTCCTTGTCGAGCACCGGGTGCGTCTTCGGCTTTCCGTCGGGGCCGAGCACGGGCTTCGTGGTCGGCTTGCCCGCCTTGTCGAGCACGGGCTTGCCGTCCTTGTCGAGGGCCGGCTGCGTCTCGGTGACAATGGCGGGCGTCTTCTGCGGATACTTCGCGAGGTCGTCGGCGATATTTTTCAATGCGGGCACCTGCTGGAAGCCGGCGGGCGGCGTCCATGGCTCGATGCGCGTGCCGCCCCAGTTGTCGCCGATGAGGCCGATGGGCACGTCGAGAGCCTTCTGGATTTCGCGCGCGAAAAAGTAACCTACTGCGGTGAACCCGCCGACGGTCGCCGGCGAGGTGAGCTGCCAGCCGCCCTGCGTCTTCACTTCATCCTGCGGCTTGTCGGCCGTGACGTGCGGCACCTTGAAGTGGCGGATGCGCGGGTTGTTCGCCGCGGCGATTTCCTCCTTCGCATTCTTCGAGGCGGACACGGCCCACTCCATGTTCGACTGCCCGGAGCAGAACCACACCTCGCCAACGAGCACGTCCTTGAACTCGACCTTGTTCTTCCCGCTCACGGTGAATGTCGCGCCTTTGCTGTCGGCCTTCAGAGGCGCGAGCTTTGCGGACCATTTCCCGCCGCTCGCGGTGGCCTGCACCTTCTGTCCGGCAAATTCGACCATCACCTTTTCGCCGTCATCCGCCCAACCCCAGACGGGCACGGCCTGCTCGCGCTGGAGCACCATGTGATCGGCAAAAATCGCCGGCAGCTTCACATCCGCAAAGGCGGACACCGAGAGCCCGGCGAGGGCGGCGAGCGCGAGATGCGTGCGGCTGTGGAAACGACGGGTGACTGCGCGCGAAGCGACACAGCCGAGGGTGCGGGGTGCGGGGATGAGGTTCACCGCGGCACGCTTTCAATTCCGCGGACGCGCGTCAATCGCGGTGCGCGGCGGTGCCGCCGGCTACCCGAGATTCGCTGAGCGGTAGAGCTGTGCGTAGCGGCCGCCGCGCTCGACGAGTTCGGGGCCCTTGCCTTCCTCCAGCACCGTGCCATCGCCGAGGACGACGATTTTGTCCACGCGGTGAACGGTCGCGATGCGGTGCGTGATGATGAGCGTCGTGCGGCCGCGCATCAGCTCCTCGAGCGTCTGCATGATGGCCGACTCGGTCGTCGGGTCGAGCGCGCTGGTCGGCTCGTCGAGGATGAGGATGGGTGCGTTTTTCAAAAACGCCCGTGCGATGCCGATGCGCTGGCGCTGACCGACGCTAAGGTGGCCTCCTCGTTCCCCGACCTGCGAGCGGTAACCCTCCGGCATCGCACTGATGAAGTCGTGCGCCTGAGCGCGCTTGGCGGCCTCGATAATTTCCTCCTCGGTCGCGTCGGGCCGGCCGTAGGCAATGTTTTCGCGCACGGTCGTGGAAAACAGCAGCGTGTCCTGCAGCACGATGCTGATGTGGTTGCGCAGCGACTTCTTTGTGAACTCGCGCAGGTCGTGCCCGTCGAGCAGCACGCGGCCGGCGCTCGGGTCGTAAAAGCGGGGCACGAGCGAGAGCAGCGTGCTTTTTCCCGCACCGGTGCCGCCGACGAATGCAACCGTCTGCCCCGGCTCGATGCGCACATTCACGTTCTTCAAAATCGGCCGGTCCGCCTTGTAGCCGAACGCCACGCCGTCGAACGCGATTTCCCCGCGCGTGCTCTCCAGCGGCTTCGCATCGGGCGCGTCGGGCACGTCGTTCTCGCGGTCGAGCACCTCGAAGCACCGCTGCACGCCCGCCGCCGCGCCCTGCAGCGCCCATGCGATGTGCGTGAGCGCCTCCAGCGGCTGGTAAAGCATGAGCAGCAGCGTGCTGAGATACCAAATCTGCCCGACGGTGAGCGTGCCCTGCATCACGTGCCGCGCGCCGACGTAAAACATCGCCGCGCTGCTCGCCGCGACGAGCGTGCCGACGAGCAGCGCGCTTTTCATCGAGGTCGCGTTGAGCCGCAGGTTCGCCTCGAGGCTCCCGTGTGCGCGCGCCTTGAACTGCCCCACCTCGTGCTCCTCGCGGCCGAACGCCTGCACCATCTTCACCGAGCTGAGCCCCTCCTGCGCGACGGTGAGCACGGCGCTCTCGTGCTCCGCAATCTCCGTGGACTGGTCGCGGATGCGCTTCGCGTAGAGGTAAATCGCGAGCACCATGAACGGCACGACGACCAGCGAGAGCAGCGCGATCTGCCAGTCGAACACCCACATCGTGCCGAACGTCGCGAGCAGCGTGATGGTGCTTTGGAAAATGAAGAACCACTTGCTGTAAACTGCCTGGATGCTCTGCGAGTCGTAGGCCACGCGGAAGCTGCTGTCCGCGCTGCGGCGCTCGTCGTGGAATTTGAGCGGGAGCGAGTGGAGGTAGGCGTAGATTTCCGTGCGGAGCCGGAGCAGCGCGGAAAGGCCGACCTTCAGCGTGAGAATGCTCACCACGTAGCCGATGCCGCCCGCGAGCAGGTGCAGCACGACCATCGTGCCGCAGACGAGCGCGAGGATGGACGGCAGGCTCCAGCCGCCGAGGTCCCAGCCCGCGATGGAAATGCCGTGGCCGGAGGCCGACGTGGCGGCCGGCAGCAGCTTGTCCACGATGAACGCCAGCGGCCATGGGCGCAGCAGATTGAACGCATTCGCGAACAGCGTGAGCAGGATCGCCCCGAGCGTAGGCCACAAATATGGGCGGAAATACGCGAGCGCTCGGCGGTGGACGGACATCGGCGAGACAGGAACACGCGCCGCGCGCCCTTGGCAATCGCGGAGGCTGCGATTCACGATTGCGCCGCGCCGCGCGCTCCGCTACCTGCTCCACCAAATGATTCCCGGACTCGTCCTCATCGCCGCCGCCGTTCTGTTCCGCCTGCTGCCCGTGCTGCTCGGCCTGACGATCGAACAGCCCGGCTGGCTGCCGAACTTCTCGCCCATGGCCGCGCTCTGCCTCTGCGGCGCCGCCTTCCTCCCGAAGCGCCTCGCCGTCATCGTGCCGCTCGTCGCGCTCTTCGGCACGGACATCGCGCTGAACGCGCACTACGGCTTCCCGCTCCTCACGGTGGAGTTCTTCGGCAAGACGGTCGCATTTGCCGCCGTCGCGGCGCTCGGCTGGAGCCTGCGCGGAAAGGCGCGCGCCAGCGTGATCTTCCCAGCGGTGCTCGGTGGCTCGGTCTTCTTCTACATCGCGACGAACACCGCCTCATGGCTCTACGAGCCCGGCTACGCGAAGACGCTCGCCGGCTGGTGGCAGGCGCTCACCACCGGCCTCCCCGGCTTCCCGCCCACATGGACCTTCTACCGCAACACCCTCGTGAGCGACGTGGTCTTCACCGCCCTCTTCCTCGCGTGCATGCGCTGGGGAAGCAGGCAGTCGACAGTGGTTCCAATCGTCCGAGAAACAGAAGCTGCTGGATAGGCGGTTGTTTCAGCGGCCGCCTGAGCGAAAGGTTGTGATATTATTGCCGAATCGGCGCCCCGGGACGCTCGTGCTGATTTCCACATACTTGGCACCATCCCACAATATCAGCACGATTTTCGGATCATTTGTCAGTCCACGAACGAGCATATACTGCTCAACGGTCTGGACGCGGTAGCCATCAAGCGCCACAAAAACGTCGCCGATTTTGAGGCCGGCTTTGTCGGTATTTGCGTTCGTTGAACGAACGACGACTCCGTCTTTCGGCGGTCCAGTGAAGTCGCTCAATTTTACCTTCCTCATCCCATCCGGGAAAACCTCCGCGGTGAGACTCTTTATGGTTTCGACCAGTTTTGGGTTTGCCTCCTTGTGCCGCAGGCAAAAGTCGAGCAAGGGGCCAACATCGTCGTATCTCTCCATGATTTGCCGAAGATACTTCTCTGTTTCCTCCGGCTTGTTCATCCGTTCCATGAGGCGCGCCATGGTCCCGAGACCGCTGTAGGAATAGACCTCCGCAGCATCCGCAGCAATCTTCACAGCATCCTCCTTCCGCCCATTCTCAAAATAGTAGTTCACTATCCACTCGCAATTATTCGACATCGCAACACGATCCGTCGCGCGTTCAAAAGCGGCTTGATAGGCATATGCAGCTTCTTTGGGCATATGTTTGTCCACGAGGTAGCTGGCCAGCGAAAGGTAAAGATTGGGGCACAGATCGCAGGCTCTCCGCATGTGGGTCAGGTATTCCTTCGGGTCATCTTTGCAGACGCTGGCAATCTGCCGCATGGCTTCAATGTTGTATGCACTGATGTTCCCGAAGCTTTCTTCCACCTGCTGCAACGTCTGGTTGCCAGGGTATTTGTAACGCGCGGTCAGTTGAAGGACCGGGAATTCATAGGGTGCGATCGCCTTCAGCTTTTCCCACGACGCGAGGCCAGACGGCATTCCGATGGAACGGTAGCGGGTGTCGAATTCGTATGCAGTGTTCGCAGGAAAAACCGGCGAAAACCATACTTTTGGACTGGGCAGCTGCCTGAACTGATCGCCCAGACTGCTCTCCTTGCTGGCACTCACCCATTTTGCGGCTGTCACAAGTTCGGGCTGCGTGGTGCATTGCTTTAGCACCTGAGCGATTGCATCAGAATATTCCTGTGAAGTCGCCGCCCACCGAGCCCGCACAAAGGCGTAGAGTCTCAGGCCGGAAAGCTTGGCTCCCATCTCAGTGTAGAACCGCCTCGCCACGTCAGGCACGCCCCACATTTCGTGGAGGAAATAAAGCGTTCGATCAACACTCTGGCAAATGTGCCGCTGGTGAAACGCGGCGAAGTCGGCCCAACTGAGCACCGCGATGCTCGCCTTTCCATCCGCCCCCTTCACGACACAACCTCCGGCAGGAGCATTCAAGTTCTCCACCATCTTCGCTTCATCGAGCTTTTTGCCCGACCACGCCTCCCAGTCTTTTTTGAGGTCCTGTAGTTCGAGCGCAATGCTTCCCCTCACGAAAACATGCCCGTCTTCGACCCCAAAAAAGTGTTCCATCACGATGCGGCTCCACTCTGGTTGCGACTGCGCATTCATTTTCGCCAGAAAACTCCGCAGCGCCGTCGCGTCCACGGATTTCACGAGGGCGCGCCCGTGTTCAGCCTGTTCGATGAAACTCGCCCGCTCAGGGTTTGCCACCACCCGCCAATCTCCGGTCGCGCGCGTTTTCAAGGCCGCCGCCCATGCGGACTGTTCCTTCGGGAACAGCGCGATCTTCTCCAGCGCCTCTTTTTGCCGGTTCACGAGGCACAGAAGAATCGTCTCGGCAACTTGGCCGCACACTTGCGGTTTTTCCCGCAGCGAGCGGGCCAAGGTCAGATGGGCAGTCATGCGGCAAAGCGTTGGGCGGGTGTCAGCGAATGTGCCTGCTGCTTCACGCAGGCCGAAGCTCCCAAGAACCAACGCCGCCTGCTCATGCAGTTCAGCGTCGAGAGGATTCTGTGAAAGCTGCTCCGACACATGCCGACTCTCGACGATCAGTTCCTGCAACGAAGCCGAGCAGAGCCGCTGCAGCAGGCGGGAGTTTGCCGGGGTCTTTTGCTCAGGCACTTCGATTTTCCATTGCTCAAGCATTGCCTTCGCCAACTGCAAATACGTCCGCGTGTCCCACGCATGGGTGCTCACGGTGAGATTGGCATTTATCGGCGCATTCGCGGAATCGGGTGATGCCGCTTCCTTGCCCGCGGCGAGCTTGCGCTTGGCGAAAATTACTAGTTCGGACACTTCACGTCCGGTCGATTCGACGACCCAGTGGGTCTCGTTTCTATATTTCGGCGCAGCCGGCGGCGGCGGAACCTCCGCAGCCTGCAAACATCCGAACGATACAATCGCTGCCATGAGAACAAGGCAGCCCAGCAATACGGCACCTCTTGGGGAGTTCATGAAAGAGGCTTTTCTGCTGGTCGCCGGTCAATGTCGAGCGCGAAGGGGTCGCGCCGAGCCACGGTGACCGGCATCCAGATCAAGACGGGCCGTTGACGCGCACCTCATAGCCACACATATTCCGCCCCCTTTTTTCCAAAGGCACTTCATGTCGAGCAACACGCGCAACTTCTGCATCATCGCCCACATCGATCACGGCAAGACCACCTTGTCGGACCGGCTGCTCGAATTCACCGGCACGATCCAGAAGCGCGAGGCGCAGGATCAGCTGCTCGATGCGATGGATCTGGAGCGCGAGCGCGGCATCACCATCAAGGCGCACCCGATTCGCATGATGTATCGCGCGAAGGACGGGAAGGAATACAAGCTGAACCTCATGGACACGCCGGGCCACGTGGACTTCGCGTATGAAGTCTCCCGGTCGCTCGCGGCATGCGAGGGCGCGCTGCTCATCGTGGACGCCGCCCAGGGCGTCGAGGCGCAGACGGTCGCGAACCTTCACCTCGCCGAGAAGCAGAAGCTGAAGCTCATCCCCGTGGTGAACAAAATCGACCTGCCGAATGCCGACCTGCCGAACGTGTCGCGCCAGCTCGAGGAAATCCTCGCGATTCCCGCGGAGGAGGCGATCCTCGCGAGCGCGAAGCAGGGCATCGGCATCGAGGAAATCCTGGAGGCAGTCATCGCGCGCATTCCGCCGCCGCCGGACAACCGCGACGCCCGGCTCCGCGCGCTGGTGTTCGACTCGACGTTCGACACGTATCGCGGCGTGGTCGTGTATGTGCGCGTCGTGGACGGCGCCATCAAGGCCGGCGACATGGTGCGGCTCATGGCGACGAACAACGCCTACGAGGTGAAGGAAGTCGGCATCTTCCGCCCGCAGCAGCCGAAGTTTTTTGCGCAGGACGAGCTCGGGCCCGGCGACGTGGGCTACGTGATTGCGAACATCAAGACCGTCACCGAGGTGAAAGTCGGCGACACGCTGACGAATTCCCGGCAGCCCGCGACCGAGCCGCTCGAGGGATTCCAGGAGCTGCAGCCGATGGTCTTCAGCGGCATCTACCCCATCAACACTGCGGACTTCGAGCACCTGAAAGCCGCGATGGGCAAGCTGCAGCTCAACGACGCCGCGTTTCACTACATGGCCGAGTCGTCCGTCGCGCTCGGCTTCGGATTCCGCTGCGGATTCCTCGGGCTGCTGCACATGGAAATCGTCATCGAGCGGCTGCGGCGCGAGTTCAGCATGGACATCATCGCCACCTACCCCTCGGTCATCTACGAGGTGGTGAAGACGAACGGCGAGGTTTTGAAAGTGGACAACCCGGAGACGCTGCCGGACCCGTCCGTCATCGAGGAAATCCGCGAGCCCATCGTGCGGTGCTTCGTGATGATCCCGAACGAATACATCTCGCCGATGCTCCAGCTCATCATGGACAAGCGCGGCATCGTGGACCACACCGAGACGCTCGACCCGCGCCGCGTCATGCTCAGCGTGGACCTGCCGCTGAACGAGATTCTCGTCGATTTCGTGGACAAGATGAAATCCATCACGCGCGGCTACGGCTCGATGGACTACGAGCACGCCGGCTACCGCGCGGACAAGCTTGTGAAGCTCGACATGCTCGTGAACGGCGAGCGCGTGGATGCGTTCAGCAGCATCGTCCACCGCGACAAGGCCGAGGCCCGCGGGCGCGCGCTCGCGGCAAAGCTCAAGGAAGTCATCCCCACGCAGCTCTACCAGGTCGCCATCCAGGCAGCCATCGGCGGCAAGATCATCGCCCGCGAAAGCGTGAGCGCGATGCGGAAAAACGTGACCGCGAAGTGCTACGGCGGCGACATCTCCCGCAAGCGCAAGCTCCTCGAGAAACAGAAAGAGGGCAAAAAGCGCATGAAGGCCATCGGCACGGTGAACATCCCGCAGGAGGCGTTCATCGAGGTGCTGAAGACGAACTAGCGCGGGCGGGAAGATCCGCAGATTGCGCGGATTATCGCGGGTTTTGGATGGCTGGCGGGGGTTGCTTCCGTGCCTATCCGGTTGCCTGCCAAGCCGGGGTGGAATGCGACCTCCGGGCGCGTTTCCTGGCATTTCGCCCGGCAGAAGCGTGCCCGGAGGTCACGCTCCACCTCCCGCCAGCCTCCTTGTCAAACAACGGGATAGACACGGTGAATCCTGCCAATCCTGCTCATCTCGTCCTAAGTTTGCAAAACAAGCCGAAAGGCCGGGTATTTTTAGCTTTTCGGCCGCTGGGTGGTCAAAAGGAGCCACTCCCCAGTGCTGGGGAGTCATTTTCCAGCCCTAGGAAACGATTCCCCAGCCCTAGAAAACGATTCCCCAGCCCTAGGAAACGATTCCCCAGCCCTAGGAAATGATTCCCCAGCCCTAGGAAATGATTCCCCAGCCCTAGGAAATGATTCCCCAGCCCTAGGAAATGATTCCCCAGTGCTAGGAAATGATTCCCCAGCCCTGAAAAATGATTTTTCAGCCCTAGAAAATCGCTGCCGAGCCCTGGAAAACGATTTTCCAGCGCTCAAAAACCGCTCCCCAGTGCTAGAAAATGATTTTTCAGCACCCGAAAATGACTGCCGCAGACGCGGTGTCCGATGTTGAATTCGAGAGCTGGGAAGTCACGAGCGGAAGCCGTGATTTTCCCTCCCGGACTCCCCATTGGAAACACCCTAGCCGCAGGGAGCCGGGAGCGGGGCCGGCAACCGATCCCCGCTGGCACCGGCTCAGCAGATCCGGCAGGAATCGGTGCCCTTGTTCTGGTTCCACGGGGCTTTTCCGAGAATGAGGGCCATGCCGCAGAAGCCGGTGACGCCGGAGATGATGAGCATCACGGCCATGACGGGGACGAGGTAGGCGAAGCTGTAGTGGACGTAGCGGCCGAGCAACCAGAGCAGCAGGATGAAGGCGCCGAGGGCGATGCGGACCTGGCCGTCGAGCGGGATGCCTGCCTTTCCGCCGCGCTCGACGGCGACATTGGCGGCGACGCACGCATCGGTGCCGCCGGTGACGACGCAGACGTTCGCGATGCCCGCGGCGATGAACTGCTGGGCGGCCTTGGTGGCGCGGCCGCCGGCTTTGCAGAGGAGGTAGATGGGGGCGCCGTCGGCGGGCTTCAGGGCGTCGGCGGCTTTCCTCGGGTCGAGCGCGTCGAGCGGGGCGAGCTTCGCGCCGGCGACATGGCACTCGGCGAATTCAGCGGGCGTGCGGACATCGAGGATGGCGACCGGGGCGCCCTTGGCGAGGAGGCTGGCGAAGTCGGCGGTGGCGATGGTGGCGGGTGCGGATTCGGTGCTCATGATGACGGAGTTTGTCGGAGGAGCATAAGCCTGTCGCGGCGATTCTGATGGCCGGATTTTGAGCGACAGTGCGCCTGCGTTGTCGTAGGCACCCGCTCCCTTTATGAAAACGACCCTGCTGCACCTCTGCCTGCTGCTCCTCGCGCTCGGCGACGCCTTTTCCGCGCGCGCGGAACTGGACAAGAATGAGGCCGACCCGGCGCAGGAACCGGCGGTGAAGGCTGTCGCGAAGGCGATGCCGGCGGTGGTGAACATCAACACCGAGGCCATCGTGCGCCGCACCGTGCGCGACCCGATGGACGCGCTCTACAGCGAGTTCTTCGGCGGGCTCATGCGGCCGCCGCGGACGATCCGGCAGAAGGTGCAGAGCCTCGGCTCGGGGTTCTTCATCGATGACAAGGGGACGATCATCACGAACGCGCACGTGGTGGAGCGCGCGGCGGAGATGAAGATTTCCGTGACCACGCCGAACGGGAAGACGTATTCGGCCCGCTACATCACGGGCGACCCGGACCACGACCTGGCGATGATCAAGGTGGACGCGCCGGAGAAGTTCCCCTTCATCGCGCTGAACGACCTCTCGCCGAACCTGCTCGGCCAGACCTGCCTCGTGCTCGGCAACCCGCTCGGCTACGGCTCGTCCGTCGCCCGCGGCATCCTCAGCGCGAAGGGCCGCAGCGTGACCGTGGGCGACATCGAGTATCAGAACCTCGTGCAGACGGATGCGGCCATCAATCCCGGCAACAGCGGCGGCCCCGTGGTGGACATCGCGGGCCGGCTCGTGGGGATTTCGTCGGTGAAGATGTCGTTCACGCCGCAGGGCGTGCCCACGCAGGGCCTCGGCTTCGCCATCCCTGGCGCGGTGGTGCGGGAGAAGGTGGAGGAATTCAAAAAAATCGCGCGCGGCGAGAAGGTGCCGGAGAAGCCGAGCCTCGCGCGGAAGTTCTTCGGCCTCGTGCTGCAGGAGGTGGATGCCAAGGCGGCGGCCGAGACCGGCTTCCGCGAGGGCTCCGGCGCGCTGATCGCGGAGGTGGAGCCGAAGTCGCCCGCCGCCGCCGCAGGGATGTATCCCGGGATGCTCGTCGCCGCCGTCGGCCGCTACGAAGTGGACGGCCCGAAGGCGATCGAGAAGCTGCTGAGGCAGGTGGACACCGGGAGCCGCGTGGATTTCGGCCTCGCGTGGATCCAGAAGACGCAGCGCGGGCAGCGGCTCGTGAGCGACGCTTTCCAGCTCATCGCGCGGTAGCGCAGCCGCGCCCTCGCGGCGCAGTGACTCACTTTTCATCGAACGTCCGGCGGGCTCGGGAGTCTTACCGTGTCCCAAAATCTGCATTGAGAAATGCCGACAAAAGACCCTCTTGCCAACTTCCCCGCGCCTGCTATTCCTCCGCGCCCCTTGGCGGCGCAGAGCCGCCTGTGACCCAGCGTTCGTCCAGTCGTTGCCCCTTCACCGGCGTCGTGCGCAAAGCGCGGAGCCGGAGGTAGCGGCAGGACGGCGACCCAGCCACAACGACCATCACATTCCATGATCCAAGTCGAACACCTCACCAAGAAATACGGCTCGTTCACCGCTGTGGACGACATCAGCTTCCAAGTGGACAAGGGTGAAATCGTCGGCTTCCTCGGCCCGAACGGCGCCGGGAAGAGCACGACGATGAAGATCCTCACCAGCTACCTCCCCGCGACCTCCGGCCGCGCGAGCATCGCCGGCTACGACGTCTTCACCCAGAGCATCGAGGCGCGCCGCCGCCTCGGCTACCTCCCGGAGAACACGCCGCTCTACCCCGACATGAAGGTCGGCGAATACCTCCGCTACCGCGCCGCGCTCAAGGGCGTGCCTTCCTCGAAGGTCCGCGAGCGCGTGGGCGACGTGCTCGAGCTCTGCCAGATCGCCGACCGCGAGAAACAGCTCATCGGCGCGCTTTCCAAGGGCTACCGCCAGCGTGTCGGCCTCGCGGACGCGCTCGTGCATGATCCCGACCTGCTCATCCTCGACGAGCCGACCATCGGCCTCGACCCGAACCAAATCCGCACCGTCCGCGAGCTAATCAAGAACCTTGCGCTGAAGCGCACCGTGCTCATCAGCACGCACATCCTCTCCGAAGTGGAGATCATGTGCTCGCGCGTCGTCGTCATTCACCGCGGAAAGATCCGCGCCTCGGACACCGCGGACAATCTCCTGCGAAATCACCGCTCGGTGGGCGAGTTGCGCCTCGAAGCGCGCGTGGGCGAGGATGCCTCCTCGGCGTTGCGTGGCATTGCCGGTGTGAAGGACGTGACCGAGACGAAGGACGGCGATTGGAACATCTTCAAGCTGCGGCTTGATGCGAATGCGCGGCCCGGCGAGGAGATCCTGCGCCTCGCCCGCGAGAAAAACTGGCCCGTCCGCGAACTGCACCAGAAGAGCGCGACGCTCGAGGATGTGTTCGCCGACCTCACGATGGCGGAGAAATAGCCGCCCGCCCCACCCGAAACTTCAGACACCAACACCCGCATGAGAACATTCCTTGTCCAACTCATCCGCGAACTCCGCAGCATCTTCCACACGCCCGTGGCGTATGTGGTGATGGCGCTGTTCGCCGCGCTGATGGGCTTCAACTTCCAGAGCTACGTCAGCATCCTGAACAAGCAGCCCGCGGACGTGACGATCCTCGAGATCGTGTTCCTGAACGCGCTGTTCGTCTTCATCTTCGCGTTCATCGCGGCGCTCATCACGATGCGCTCCTTCTCCGAGGAATTCCGGCTCGGCACCGTGGAGATGCTGATGACCGCGCCGGTGAAGGACTGGCACGTGGTCCTGGCGAAGTTCTTCGGCGCCTCGATCTTCTTCGGCATCCTGCTGCTGCCGACGGCGGCATGCTTCTGGGTCTTCGACATCGTGAGCCACGGCGCGCCCGCGGCGAAGAGCCTCGGCGCCCTCGCGAGCGCCTACCTGCTGCTCTTCATGCTCGGGATGCTCTTCATCAGCATCGGCGTCTTCGCCAGCTCGCTGGTGCGCGACCAAATCAATGCGGCCGTGATCACGCTCGTGGTGACGATTCTCTACATCTTCATCCCGATGATCATCGCGCGCCTGCTGAACATCACCGACCCGCGCGTGGCGCAGGTGACGGAGTTCTTCTCGCCGGTGGCGCACCTGTCGGACTTCACCAAGGGGCTCGTGGATACCCGGCGCATCGTCTGGTATCTCTCGGCCACGTCGTTCTTCGTGCTGCTCACGCACCACGTCTTCCACAGCCGCAAGCTCAAATCCGCCTAACCGGACAACCCCTTTACGACCATGGAAACGAACAACACATCGCAATCCGCCGGCGGCCGGGCAATCCGTGTCGGGCGCATCGAGGTGGGCTTCAACATCATCGCGCAGATCCTCCTCGTGATCGTCGGCCTGGTGATGCTGAACTGGCTCGGAAACAAATACTACGCGCGCTGGGACTGGAGCCGCGGCAAGAACACGACACTCAGCCCGCAGACGAAGTCACTGCTCGGCAGCTTGGAGAAGCCCGTGCAGGTCATCGTGATGTTCGCCACCGCCGGCGAGGTCGAGGGCGACGCGCTGGCGCTGCTCCGCGAATACAAGTTTGCCTCGAAGGACAAGCTCTCCGTCGAGGAGGTGGATCCATATGCGAACCTGACCCGCGCGCGGGAGCTTCAGACGCAATACAAGTTCGGCGCGAATGAGAACGTGGTGATTTTCGTCTATGACGGACGCCACAAGTTTGTGAACAGCGGCGATCTCGCCGAGTTCGAGCAGATGGACCAGATGGCGATGATGATGCAGCGCCGCCCGCCGCAGATAATCGGCTTCAAGGGCGAGCAGGTTTTCACCAGCACGCTGCTGGAACTGACGGAGACGAAGCAGAACAAGCTCTACCTCGTGGGCGGCCACGGCGAATACGACAGCAACTCGCGCGAGCTCGCCGGGTTCCGCGAGTTCCTCACACGCCAGAACCTGAAGGCGGAGACGCTGAAGCTCGCCGACAAGGACAAGATTCCCGACGACGCGAGCATGCTGGCGATTCTCGGCCCGAAGTTCGATTTGTCCGAGCGCGACCTCAAGCTGCTCACCGACTACTGGGACAAGAAGGGCCGCATCTTCGTCGGCCTCGGCTCGACGGGAGGCAAGACGCCGAATTTCAACAACTGGCTCGCGGCTCGTGGCGTGCGCCCGCAGAACGACGTGGTCATCCGCGTGGTGAGCCTCGGCAATCTCGCAGGCATGCAGCCGCTGGAGGGCGTCATCGTCCACCAAGGCTCGCCGATCACGAAGGAACTCGATGGCGTGGCCACGGAGATGTATGGAGCCACGCAGTCGCTCCAGCTTGAGCGCAACATGGAGAAGGCCGCGCAGCTTCAGATCACCTCGCTGCTCGCCGCGCCGGAGGGATTCTGGGGCGAGACAGAATACAATCCCGGCGACCGTTCGAACATCCCGTTTTTCGACCCGAAGAAGGATCACGTCGCGCCGCTGACGCTCGCCGCTGCTGTGGAGCGGGGCGCTTCGGCGGACCCGAAGATTAAACTCGAAACTCCGCGCCTCGTTGTTTTCGGCAACGGCGACTTCCTCACCGACAAGGGCCTGCAAGTCGGCCAGGCGAGTCTCGAGCTGGCGCTCAACAGCATGAACTGGCTGCTGAACCGCGAGAACCTCATCAGCATCCCGCCCAAGGTGAAGGAGAAGCAGAGCCTGAAGCTTTCCGACGCGCAGGTGAGCACGATCCGCTGGTGGGTGATGCTGTTTATCCCGGCGATCATCGCGATCTTCGGCCTCTACCACCTCATGTGGCGCTCGGGAAAAAACGTCTTCCTGCTCACGTTCTGGCTCGCCGGGGTGTTTCTCCTCCTGCTCGCCGGTTGGTTTGCGCTGCAGTGGAAGCTCGGCCTTTGGAAGCCGACGAAGATGAACGAAATCCCGATGGGCGTGTGGGTTTCCATCGCCATCGCATTCGGCGTCGGCGTCACCGCCGCGATCGCAAACGCCGTGGAGCAGAAGCGCCGCGCGCGCCCGCAGGACTAAGCCGCATTTCACCAAGCCATGAAAACCCGCAACACAATCATCCTGCTCGTCCTCCTCTGTGGGCTGTTTGCCTACTTGAAGTGGGTGGACCCGAAGTTTGAAGGCACCGACGACAAGCTGGCGAAGAAAGGGCGCCCGGTGCAGGTGGACCGTGACTCCGTGAAGTCGGTGACCATCCGCAACAGCGAGGGCACGCTCCAGTTCACCAAGACCGACGAAGGCAACTGGCTGCTCGATTCGCCGGTGAAGGACCGCGTGGATTCGATGGCGATTTCGACGCTGCTCACTTCGCTCGAGAGCCTGCGCATGGATCCTGTCCCCGCGGGCAAGGGCGGCAGTCTCGCCGAATACGGTCTGACGAAGGGCGACGTGAGCATCAAGGTCGGCGGCAAAAATCCGGTGGAGCTGCTCATTGGCAAGGAGACGGCCATCGAGGGCCGCGTTTACATGCGCGTCGAGGGCAAGGACACGGCCTATGTGGCTGCAAAGGATCTCCGCGATCAGGCGCTGAAGGGCGTGAAGGACTGGCGCGACCGCAAGCTCAGCGACCTCACTGCGACGCAGGTGAACCGCGTGGTCATCAAGACCGCGAAGGGTGAAATCGAGGCGGAGAAGACCTCCGGGCATTGGTCGCTGGTGCGTCCCTTCAAGGGCCGCGCGGACGACCAGAAGGTGACGGACCTCATCTCCAATGCGACCACGCCGCGCATCGAGGATTTCGTCGCCGACACGAAGGATCTCGGCGCACTCGGGCTCAATGAACCGCGCGCCACGCTCACTTTCCACGCCGAAGGCGCGAAGGAGCCGGTGTCGCTCCAAATCGGCAGCGCGAAGAAGGCCGACAAACCCGAGGAGAAGAAGCCGGACGAGAAGAAGGACGCCAAGAAGGAGCCTGAGACGCCGCCCGCGCCGACCCACGTCTATGTGAAGCTCTCGAACCGCGACGGCGTCTTCACCGTGCCAGTGGCCATCGAGGCGCTCATCACCACGCAGCCGAACGATCTCCGTGACCAGAACATCATGCGCGTGCAGACGGACATGGTGGACCGCATCACCATCGAGGCGCCGGGCCGCGGGAAGATCGTCCTCGGCCGCAACGGCGAGGAATGGGTGCGCAAGGTCGAGAAGCAGAACGACGTGCCCGTGAATGGCGGCGCGGCGAACAAGCTGCTCGCCGACCTCACCTCGACCAGCGTCACGCGCTTCGTCGCGGATGTGGCGGGCGACCTGAAGCAATACGGCCTCGATGCGCCGACGGCGACGGTGACGCTCAGCAGCTACTCGTCCGAAGGCACTCCGGAGACGAAGCCCGGCGAACATCCGCTTGCGAAGCTGATCCTCGGCAAGTTCGAGGGAGACGCGGGCTATGCGAAGATTGACGACGAGCCGTTCATCGTGGCCGTGCCCGCGACGATCCTCGATGGAATCTGGACCGACCCGCTGCAGTGGCAGGAGTTGAAAGTGCAGGATCTGAAGCCGGAGAACGTCGCGAGCTTCGAAATCACGCGCGCGGGCCAGCCGGCGCTCGCATTCGAGCGTGACAAGGAGAAGAACTGGAAGCTCGCGAAGGGCGACGGCAAGGTGAACGCGATCGCCGCCGATTCGCTGGTGAACACGCTGGCAAATCTCCGCGCGGTGCGATGGGCGGGCGCGACGAACGCCGCGGCCCACGGCATCGAGAAGCCGAACGTGCTCGTCACCTTCAAGTTCGCGGACGGAAAGTCGGGCAGGCTGACCATCGGGAGCAACACGCCGGACGAACTCTGGCATGCGACGCTGGAGGGCAAGACGGGCACTTTCCTCCTGAGCAAGCCCGACTTCGACGCGCTGAACGCCTCGCTCATCGAGGTGCCGCCCGCCGCACCGGCGAAAACGCCCGCGCCCCCTGCGGCACCGGGGAACGCGCCTGTTCCGCCGCCCGCTCCCGCGACTCCCCCGGCAGCAACTCCGCCCGTGCCCCCGCCGCCAGCGCCGCCAGCGCCGGACGCAAAGTAGCGCCGCTCACTTTCGCCGGGCGGTGTAGAGCGACACCACGCCGCCTGTCAGCGGCTCGCACTTTGCGTCCGCGAATCCGGCGGCTTCGATCATCGCGTTCATCGCGGTGCCAGCGGGAAATTCCTCGATGGAGGCCCCGAGGTATTCATACGCCTGCCGATCGCCGGTGAGCAGCCGGGCAAAGCGCGGCAGCACGCGGTGGAGGTAGAAACGGTAGAGCCCGCGGAGCGGCGCACGTGGCATGGAGAAATCCAGCACCAGCGCGTGGCCGCCGGGGCGCAGGATGCGGGCGATTTCGGCGAGCGCGCGCTCCAGCGACTCCATGTTGCGGAGGCCGAAGGCGATGGTGACGGCGTCGAATGCGGCATCCGGCAGCGGAAGGGCCATGCCATCCGCCTGCACGAGTCTCGCAACTCCCTTGCGCTGCGCGGCGAGCAGCATCGGCAGGCAGAAATCCGCCGCAAGCACTTCGGCATCCGGACAAGCCTTTGAAATCGCGAGAGCGAGGTCGCCGGAGCCGGTGGCGAGGTCGAGCACGTGCGCCGGAGCCCAGCCGCGGACGATTTTCACCGCACGCCGCCGCCAGAGGAAATCCAGCCCGCCGCTCAGCACGTGGTTTGCGAGATCGTAGCGGCGGGCGATCGCGCCGAAGAGACGCTGAACCGCCGCGCCCTTTCCCGGCGCGGGGCCGGGGCTGGGTTTCAATCCAGAATCTGGCATTCAAAAGGCATATCACGTGCTTTTCCTCCGGGTGTCCACCGAACACTTTGGTGGCACATCAGCCCATGTCCCGCATCACATTGCCACCGGCCAGAGTTCTCGTCGTGGATGACGAGCCCTCCAACGTGCGTCTGCTCGAGCGCATGCTTGAAATCTTCGGCGGCCTCGAATGGCGCTGCACCACGGACCCGCGCGAGGCGATTCCGATATTTGCCGAGTTCCAGCCGGACCTCGTGCTCACCGACCTGCACATGCCGCACCTCGACGGCTACCAGGTGATGGAGCAGCTCAAGCAGATCATCCCGCCGGATGTCTTCCTGCCCATCGTCGTGCTGACTGCGGATGTGACCGCGGAGACTCGGCGCAAGGCGCTTTTTGCCGGGGCGAGCGACTTCATCACAAAGCCGCTGGACACCACCGAGGTCCAGCTCAGGCTGAGGAACCTGCTGGAGAACCGCTTCCTCAACCTGAAGCTCGAGGATCAGGTGCGGCAGCGGACTGTCGAGCTGGAGAACGCGATCGAGCAGCTCCGCAACACGCAGGAGCAGGTGGTGAAGCAGGAGCGCCTCCGCGCGCTCGGCATGATGGCGGGCGGCATCGCGCACGATTTCAACAACGCCCTCACGATGATGCTCGGCTACGGCGAGCTGATGCTGCCGTGGTTCCGGAAGAATGCGCCGGACGCAAAGGAGCTTTCGCACCTCAAGCACATCATCGCCGCGGCGCAGGATGCGA
Source organism: Chthoniobacteraceae bacterium (assembly GCA_044221185.1). GTDB lineage: Bacteria > Verrucomicrobiota > Verrucomicrobiia > Chthoniobacterales > Chthoniobacteraceae > SXWH01. The sequence goes on from JBGAPP010000001.1 coordinate 998,723, forward strand.
CGCACGTGGTGAGCCGGCTGAAGGACTTTTACCGCCCCGCTGCGGCGGACGAACTCCGCGCCCCGGTGGAGGTGAACACCCTCTGCGAGCAGGCCGTCGCCTTCACCGCGCCGAAGTGGAAGGCCAAGGCGCGTGCCTCGGGTGCGACGGTCGAAGTGAAGACTGACTTCACCGAAGTCCCGCCCGTCCTCGCCAGCGCGCCGGAGCTTCGCGAGTCGCTCACGAACCTCATCTTCAACGCCGTGGATGCGATGCCCGCGGGCGGCACGATCACCGTCGGCACGCTCAGCGACGGGGCGAACGTCCGCATCGAAGTCCGCGACACCGGCACGGGCATGACCGAGGAGGAGAAGGCGCGCTGTCTCGAGCCGTTTTTCACCACGAAGGGCGAGCACGGCACGGGTCTCGGGCTCGCCGTCGTCTATGGCATCATTCACCGCCACGGCGGCAACATCGAGATCTCCAGCGAGAAGGGGAAGGGGACCACGTTTTCCCTCGTGCTTCCCGCGACGGATCAGGTTGTCACCGAGGCGGGCGAGGCCGAGCAGTCGGCGGCGAACCGCACGCTCAATGTGCTCGTGGTGGACGATCAGGACATCATCTGCGAACTCATCGCCGAATACCTCAGGGCCGACGGGCATCAGGCCGTGACAATGTCGGATTCCACCGAGGCGCTCACGCGCTTCGAGCAGGGCGCCTTCGACCTCATCATCACCGACCAGTCCATGCCCGGCATCTCCGGTGAGCAGCTCGCCAAGAAGGTGAAGGAACGCAGCGCCGGCACGCACATCATCATGCTGACCGGATTCGGCGACGACTTCATGGGCAATGGGAAGACGCCCGAGGGCATCGATCGCATTCTCTCCAAGCCCGTCTCCTCCGAGGACCTCCGCCGGGCCATCTTCGAGGTCACGCGCTGACCCGGAAAATTCCACCTCTGCCGGTCAGAGATGGTGCTCGCGAGAGGACTCGAACCTCCACGGGTTGCCCCACACGGTCCTGAGCCGTGCGCGTCTGCCAATTCCGCCACGCGAGCAAATCGGGGGGCGGGATAGTTGTTTCGACCGCCGGGCTTTGCAAGTGCGACTTTCGGAAAACGCGCGCCCGGTTCCGCGTCGGGCCGCGTCGAAAGTCAGGAGATGCGCATCGGCATCAGCACGTAGAGGAACGGCGTGTTGATCTTGATCACGCCGGGGCTCATCTCGTCGGTGACGTCGAGATGCACCTCCTCCTCGGTGAGGTTTCGGAGCGGGTCCTGGAGAAAGCCGGGGTTGAACGCGATGGAGAAATCCTTGCCTTTGTAGGAAATGGCGAGCGACTCGTGCGCCTCGCCGATGTCGGGCGTGTTGGCGGTGATCTCGAGGTTGTTCTTGGAAAAGTTCAGCTTCACGGAGTTGGACTTCTCGCTGGAGAGCAGCGCCACGCGGCGGACGGCATTCAGGAAAAGTTCGCGTTCAATGGTGATGCGCTCGCGGGATTCCTGCGGGATGACCTGGCGGTAGTTCGGGTAGTTGCCCTCGATGAGCTTCGAGACGAGCAGCTTCCCCCCAGCCTCGAACGAGACGTGGTTTTCGCCGATGGCGAGCTTCACCTCGCCCTCGTCGCCGAGGAGTCGCTGAAGCTCCGTGATGCACTTCGCGGGAACGACGACGTCCACCTCATTGCTGCGCGGGAACTCGGCCTCGATGTCCACGAGCGCGAGCCGCCGCCCGTCGGTCGCGACGAGTGTGAGCTTGTTCTCCTTGAAGGAAAACAGGATGCCGTTGAGCACGTAGCGCGTCTCGTCGGTCGAGATGCCGTAGCTGGTCTTGCGCAGCGCGTCCTTGAGCACTTTCTGCTGGAGCGTGAACGCCTTCGCCTTCTCCAGCTTCGGCAGCGCGGGGAACTCATCCTCGGGCAGGCAGAGCATCTTGAAAAAGCTGGGGCCGCAGGAGATTGACGCGACGTTCTTGCCGTCCACCTCCACGCTCACCTCGGAGGAGGGCAGCTCCTTCACGATGCCCGCGAGACGTCGCGCGGGAATGGTCGTGCCGCCCGGCTTCTCGATCGCCGCCTCGACGGAGCAGCTCATGCCGACATCGAGGTCGTTCGTGGTAAAATGAAGCGCGCCATTTTCGGCGCGAATGAGGACGTTTGAAAGGATCGGGAGCGTGGTCCGGGTGCTCACGACGTTCTGCACGGTTTGCAGACCCTCGAGCAATTTGTCTTTTGCGACGCTGAATTTCATGGAGTGGGACGGCTGGAGTGAAACGCGCGCGCCTTTTGGCCGAACATCTTGTGGGAGGCAACCCTTTTCGACACCACCGATTGATATTGTGAGCTGAGGCGGCGGAACGCCGCCAGCCAACGGGCTCAATTCACCGTCACACCATGCACGCGCAGCGTGGTTCCGGTCTGGAGGCGGTATCTCGCGACGGCCTTGTTGTAGTCGGCGCGTGCGCGCAGCTCGGCGGTCTCCGCTTCGGCGAGCTTCTTCTGGAGTTCGAGCACTTCAAACGTCGTTCCCGTGCCGGCGATCAGCCTCGCCTCGCCCGCCGCGAGGCTTTCCTTCGCGAGCCTGCGTGCCTCGCGGTTTGCCTCGGTTCGCTCGCGGGCCGTTACCACCGCGCCGGCGGCATTGTCCACGAGCACGATGATGTCCTGCTCGAGCTGCTGGAGCTTCACGAGCGCCTGCGCCGCGGAGAGCTTGGCCGCATTGTAATTGCCGCGGCTTTCGCGGTTCCCGAGCGGGATGCTGAAGGTCGCACCGACACTCCATGCGCTGCGGTCGCGGTTGCCGATCCTCGATGTGCTGGTGCCGAAGTCGTCGTCCATGCCGATCATGCTCAGGCTCGCGGTGAGGTCGAGCCGGGGAAGCACATCGTTTTTCGTCACTGCCACGGTGATGTGCTTGTTCTGGATGTCCAATTTCGACTGCTGGTAATCGGGCCGCAGCTCGAGCGCCGCCTTGATGCCGGCGACCACGTTCGGTTGGAAATCCGGCGACGGCGGCGGCGCGATCGCCACCCGTGTGCGCAGCAGCAGCAGCATGTCCGCCGTGACGAGCTGCTTGAGGAAATTCTCCTGATCCTTCACCGCGCGCGTTGCCGTGATCACCGCCTCCTCGCGCGCCGCCACCTCGGCCTGCGCGGTCGTCACGTCGAGCGGTGTCTTCACGCCGATTTCCACGCGTTTGATGTTGTCCCGCAGGAGCTGCCGCGCCAACTCGCGCGACCGCCGCGCGACGTCGAGGTTTTCCTGCGCAAACTGCAGCTCGTTGTAAACATTGATGACCTGCGTGATCACGCTCATCACCTGCTCCTTCACGCCCCACTCGGAGATCGTGACGTTGTTCCTCGCCACCCGGACGCCCGAGAGGTTCACCGTCGTCCCCGCGCCGCGCAGCAGCGGCTGCTTGAGGCTGAAAGTCATCTCGCTCGTCCAGTCGTCCGCAAACTTGTTCGACGTCCCGCCCTGCACATCCGTGTTGAACGACACGTCGTAGCCGAGGCCCCAGACCGTCACGCCGCTCACGCCCGCGCTCCACTGCTGCGTCTGCGTGATGTTGTTCGCAAAGACGTGCGAGTTCACCTTCGTCGTTGAGTTGCGCACGAAGCTGTCCGAAACGACATCCTCGCCTGCCTTGAACGACAGGCTCAGATCAGGATCGAACCTCCCCTCCGCCGTGCGCTCGCGCTCGCGGAAGATTTTCGGGTCGAATTTCTGGGCGGTGATTGAAAAGTTCTTCTCCAGCGCCATCCGGATCGCCTTGCCGAGCGTCAACTCTAGCAGTCGCCCCTTGCCAAAATCCTCCGCAGCACCGGCGGCAACGCCGGCGGCGAGGAGAAGGAGCAGAGATTTTTTCAGCATGGGAGGAAACACCCGCATCAAGCCGCGATCTTTGCCGCGACCTCCGCAAAATCCCAAGCACGAATGCGAATGAGGCGCGGGCCGCGCTGGGGAATCACTGGGCCGCCTTCTCCGCCGCCGGTTTCGCCGCGCTTTCACCCACGGGCTTTGCGCCTGCCTTCGGCGCGGGCTTCGGTTTGCTGTCCCAGTTCTTCTTGATGTCCTCGGCATTGAATGCCACCGGCGCTCCTGCTTCCGGCACATCGAGCTTCGCGCTCCAGAGAATCCCATTCGCCACCAGCTTGCGCTGCGCCTCGACCCGCCAGTTGGTGTGCCAGTCGGCGCCGGTGAAGGCGAAGCTGCGGCCGCCGTCCTTGCGTTCGTAGGCCCAGCCGATCGTCTCAGCACGACCGGCGTGCGCCTTGGCATCGGCGGAAGTGCGCGCCTTGTCGGGCACCTGGCCGGCGATGACGGGGACTGCACCCGGCAGGAAATGCAGATTGTAGAGCCAGCCGTCGCCCGGCGCGGTGAACGGCTCGACGCCGCGCGTGATCGCGTGCTTTGGAAACGTGTCGAAGCTCATGTCCCAGTGGCCGCGGCAGCCGATGTCCTTCTTGAACACGCCGCCGAGCCACGACTGGAATTCCTCCGCACGCTCATCCGTCGCCTCCACCGCTTGGTGCATCATCACGAGACCCGTCCCCTTCGCCACGAGCGACTTCATTTTCTCCCATCGCGCCGCGTCCAGGAACGGCAGCTTCGCGCCACCGTCCGTATAAACGACGACCGCCTTCGCGCCGTCGAAAATCTTCTCATTCTGCGGCCAGCCCTCCGCCGCCATCACCGGCCACACCCCCGGCGTCTGCTTCAGCATGTCCGCGAGAATCGCGCACCCGGCAAAATACTCATGCCCGCCCGGCTTGCTGCTCACGCTGCCCGCGATCAGCACGATCTTCGCGAGCTTCGGGTCCGTTGAATCCACCTCAAGCGGCACACGCTTCTGTTCATCCGTGAGTCCTGCGAAGGAGAAAGTGGTGAGCGATGCGAGGGCGAGGGCGATGTGGGGTTTCATGGGATATAAGAGTGTTGTGAAAAGCGGATGCTTGGCGTCAGCGAGCCGTGAGCAGGTCAAAAACTGACACGTCGCGCGAGTTCGTTTTCCATGCAAAGCACGTGAGTTCCGAAGGACTGTTCAGTTCCATTTTTCCGTGAACGCTATTTCGCCGACGGGTGGGACGATAAACTCCACGCTCCCGAAAAAGCTGCCGCTCGTGATGTATCCGCCCTCCTTTTTCATCTTCATTCCGTCATCCCGCACTGCCGTGAACGTGAAATGGTCATCCGCGCCAGAATTGCGGTGCCATCGCCGCTCCGAATCTCCGGGTCGCAAACTCGAGAAACTGATTTTGCGGTCCTGCACTACGACCAAAATTCCATTCAGCGTGCGGTCAGAATTGTTCCGAACCGTGATGGCTGTCGGAAACCCCATCCAAGCAAACACGACTAGGGCAACGAGGAGTAGTCCGAACCCAAAGGCCGCAAACTTCATAACTGCGCGCGTTTTCCGCCTAGCCCGCGCAGACGGCGACTCCGTCCAAGCGGCAATCAAACTCTGCCGGTCACTTCTCACGCCAGCAGATCATGCACGACCTTCCCATACACATCCGTCAGCCGGAAATCGCGGCCGGCATAGCGGTAGGTGAGCTTCTCGTGGTCGAGGCCGAGTGAGTGCAGCAGCGTGGCGTGCAGGTCGTGCATATGGACCTTGTCCACGACGGCGTGGTGGCCGAACTCGTCGGTCTCGCCATACGTGACGCCGCGCTTGAAGCCGCCGCCTGCGAGCCACACGGAAAATCCTGCGGGATTATGATCGCGACCGGTGCCGTTTTTCTCCGCGTAGGGCGTGCGGCCGAATTCACCGCCCCACCACACGATCGTGTCGTCGAGCAGGCCGCGCTGCTTCAGGTCCTCGAGCAGGCCCGCGACGGGACGGTCCACGGCTTTCGCGTGGTCGCCGTGCTTCTTGAGGTTCGAGTGCTGATCCCACGCGGGGTTGTTGGAATTGTCCGCGTAATTCACCTGCACGAAGCGGACGCCCGCCTCGCTGAGCCGCCGCGCGAGCAGGCACTGGCGGCCGAAATTATCCGTCTTCTCCTCGCCGATGCCGTAGCGCGCGAGCGTCTCGGGTGACTCCTTCGTGATGTCGAGCACCTCGGGCGCGGCGCCTTGCATGCGCCACGCAAGCTCGTAGCTGTTCACCACGGCTTCGAGTTCGCTCTCTCCGGGCTTCTGCGCGAGTTGCTCGGCGTTGAGTTCGCGCAGGAGGTCAAACTGCCGCTTCGTCTCGTCCGCCGTGCGCGGCGGCTGGAGGTTGCGGATGCTCGACTCCTTCGCAGGCACGCCCGCGCGGCCGATCGCGGTGCCCTGAAACACCGCGGGTAGAAAGGCGCTGCCGTAGTTGCGCGGACCGCCGTTGCCGAGCGCCGGGTTCAGCGAGATGAAGCCCGGCAGGTTTTCGTTCTCCGTGCCGAGGCCGTAGGTCACCCACGAGCCCATCGACGGACGAATCGAGTTCGTCGTGCCCGTGTGGAGGAAAAGCGTCGCCGGCCCGTGTGCGATGCCCTCGGTGTGCATCGAGCGAATCACGCACAGATCGTCCGCGTGCTTCGCCATTTCCGGAAACAGATCCGACGCCCACAGCCCGCTCTGCCCGTGCTGCGCGAAATTCCAGAGCGGCTTCATCACGCGCATCTGCGGGCTCTTCCCCGTCTTCGCGAGCGACCGCAGATCGTCGAAGTCCATCATTTTCCCGTCGTCGCGATCGAGCCGCGGCTTGTAGTCGAACGAATCCACATGGCTCACGCCGCCCGACATGAAGAGGAAGATGATGCGCTTCGCCCGCGCCGGGACATGCACCGGCTTCGGCGCGAGCGGGTTCACAGCAGCGCGCGCCGCAAGGTCCGCGAGAGCGAGATAGCCAAAACCGCAACCAAGTGTGCGCAGGGCCTGACGACGGGTGAAGAGTTTCGAGTTCATGGCGGGTGACTAGTCCAGATAACGGAAATCCACGCAGGCGAACAGCGTTTGATGGATCTGCGCCCATTTTTCGAGCGACGCTTCGGAGCCGAGGAAGCGGACACATTTCTGCCGCTCCTGCTCGGTCGGCGGCCGGCCGAGGGTGCGGCGGAAAAGCGACGTGATGCGCTCATTTTCCGGCGCCTCCAGCGTCTTCGCCGCGGCGGCGCGCGCCTGCTCGATGACAAACTGGTTGTTCAGGAAAAACAGCGCCTGCGGGGCGACCGTGCTCGCATTGCGCTGGCCGATGCTCGCATTGATGTCGCCGAAGTCGAACACCTCGAAAAGCTCGAGCCGCTTGTTGCGGAAAGCCGGCGTGTAAACGCTGCGCCGCGTGTCCGCATACACGTAGGAATACTCGGTGTTCTGCGCGCTGAAGTTGTTCGCGTCGATGTCGCCGGCGCCGCCGATGTTCGGCCCGAGGTAGTCGAGCTTCAGCTCGCCGCTCACTGCGAGAATCGTGTCGCGGATTTGCTCCGCGTCGAGGCGGCGGCGGTTCGCGTGGGCAAAGAGACGGTTCTCCGGGTCCGCGGCGCCCGACTTCTCCGCCGCGAGCTGCCACGTGTGCGAGAGCACGATTTCGCGCACGAGCTTCTTCAGGCTCCAGCCCTCCTCGGTGAAGCGCACCGCGAGATAATCGAGCAGCTCCGGATGCGACGGCTTCTCGCCGGTCGTGCCGAGGTTCTCGACTGTCCGCACGATGCCCGTGCCGAAAAGCCACGCCCACACGCGGTTCACCAGCACGCGCGAAGTCAGCGGATTCTCGGCGCTCGCAATCCAATCGGCGAACTCGATGCGCCCGCTCTGGTTCGCGGGTATGGCCGGCGCGGGCTTGCGTAGCGCGACCTGCAAAAATCCGCGCGGCACAGCCTCACCGCGCTGCTTCTCGATGCCCCGCACGCGGATTTCCGTGTCGCTGATTTTGTCGTCGTCGAACACCGTCATCGTCATTGGACGCTTCGGCCCATCTTTCACGAGCTTCTTCAGCTCGGCGTCGAGCTTCTTCATGCGCTTGCTCGCCGCTTCACGCGCCGGGTCTTCCTTCTCCGCCTTCGGATTTGCCGCCACAGCTTCGCCCTCGGGCAGGAGCTGCAGCGCATCCACGGTCACAAAGCCCTTCGTGCCTTCATTCGAGACGAGCACGTAGCCGGCACCGTCTTTTTCAAAGCGGAACTTCCCGAGTGAGATGAAGCGCCCGTCGATGGGTGGCGCCTCCGTCTCGTCCACATACACCGTGTCCTCGCCGTCGGCGTGGAAGATGGTCACGCGCACGTTGTTCGCGCGGTTCGCGAGGTGCGTGTAGGCGAGCCGCACTTCGTAGCGGCCCATCTTCGGGAGCATCGGGGTGAAAGTGACGGTCTTCTCGCCCTTGCCCGTGTTGTTGTCGGAGATGTAGCCCGCGCCGATGAAGCTCCGCACGTGCTTCGACGGCTTCCACTCACCGACGATTTTTGCATCGGCATCGTCGAGCACGATGCCGGGCAAATCCGCGGGCGCGATGGCCTCGCCCGGCTTCACGGTTTCCTGCGCGACGTTTTTGGAAAGCTTCGCCAGTTCGGCCTTCGCGGCTTCGACCTCCTTTTCAAGCGCGGCGACTTTTGCCTCGTGCGCGTGCAACGCCTTCTCGTCGTCGCCATCGCCCGGCAGCGGCGCGATATTCCAGCGCGCGACGTTGTCGGTGTAGTTGAAGAGCGTGCGCGTGTTCGCGAGGATGCCGGCGAGCGCGTAGTAGTCGCGCTGCGGGATAGGATCAAATTTGTGGTCGTGGCAGCGCGCGCAGCCAATCGTCTGCCCGAGAAACGCGCGGCCGATGGTCTCCAGTTGCTCGTCGATGATGTCGAAGCGGAGCTGCTGCTTCTGCTGCTCCTCGTAGTTCGTCGGACCGAGCGCGAGGAAGGCCGTCGCGGAAAGATTGCGCCGCTTCGCCGCAGGGGATTCCGCCGGCAGGAGGTCGCCGGCGATTTGCTCGCGGATGAAGCGGTCCACCGGCACGTCGGCGTTCACCGACTCAATCACGTAGTCGCGATACCGCCACGCGTCCTTGAACAGCAGCGTGCGCCCCCCGCCGCTCGACTCCGCAAAGCGCGCCACATCCAGCCAGTGCCGGCCCCACGTCTCGCCAAATTGTTTGCTCGCGAGCAATCCGTCCACAAGCTGCTCGACGGCCGTCTGTCGGTTCACCTTCACCGTTTTTTCAAACGCATCCATCTGCTCCTGCGTCGGCGGCAGCCCGGTGAGATTGTAAGTGATGCGCCGCAGCAGCGCACCCGGCGCAGCGTCCGGCGCGGGCTTCACGCCCTTCTTCTCCATCTCCGCGAGGATGAAGCGGTCGATGTCCCCGCGCGGCCACGCAGTGTCCTTCACTGCTGGCGGCGCGACCTTTTTCGGCGGCGTGTAGGACCAGAATTTTTTGCCGTCCTCGACGCTCATCCCGGTCTGCTTTTTCGCCACGGCGCCGCCGGTGCGCGGGTCGGGCGCCCCCATCTTCACCCACTGCTCGAGGATGGCGATTTCCGCGTCCGGCAGCTTGCGCTTCTCGGGCATCTGCAAGTCCGTGTTTTTGTAGCGGACCGCCTCGATGAGCAGGCTCTTCTCCGGGTCGCCCGGCACAATCGCGGGACCCGCGTCGCCGCCCTTCGCCCAGCCTTCGCGCGAATCGAGACGCAGGCCGCCCTTCACCTTCTTCGCCGGGCTGTGGCACTCGAGGCAGTGCTGCTCGAGCAGCGGGCGGACTTTCTTTTCAAAGAAGTCCGTCCCCTCGTCTGCGCGGAGCGTGGCGCCGACGGCGAGCGGGATGGCAACGTGGAGAATCGAGCGGGGAGACATGCGGTGTTCTGATGGATAAGCTCCGAAACGCGGAATTTTGGACAAATTATTTCCGGGGCGGAAATGCGGGCGTCCAGCCGCGAAAAAGTGCGTCCAATTTTCACCGCCGCGGACTACATGGATAGACGCTCCACCCGACGACATGAACCCAGCCGACCCCGCCGAAGAATTCGTCTTCCTGCTCGCCCGCCACGAGCGGCCGCTCGGCGCCTACGTGATGACGATGGTGCCGCATCCGCAGGACGCAGACGACATCCTGCAAGAGGCGAAGGTCGTGATGTGGCGGAACTTCGCGAAGTTCGAGCCGGGCACGAATTTCGGCGCGTGGGCGCGGAAGATTGCGTTTCACCAGGTGCTCGCCTTCCGCAAGCGCAGGCACCGGGACCGACTGGATTTTTCCGAGGACTTCCTGCGCACGGTCGCCGAGGAGGCCGGGACGAGTGCCGAGCACCTCGAACAGCGCGAACGGCTGCTGCACGACTGCGTGGCGAAACTTCCCGCCGACCACCGCGAGACGCTGCATCTGCGCTACCAGGAGGGGCTTTCACTCGAAGACATGGCCCCGCGCCTCGGCCGCACGGTGGGCGCGCTCTACCGGCTGCTCAGCCGCGTGCGGCAGGTCCTGCACGAGTGCGTGACGAAAAACCTGAACCGGACTGAAAATGAACCCGCCTGATTCTACCAACGAACTCCGCGAACTCTGCGACAAGTTGCTCGACGGCGACTTCACCGCCGAAGACCGCGCGCGGCTCGAATCGCTCGTGCTCGGCGATGCAGCCATGCGCCGGCTTTACGTCTCGCTCATGCACCAGCACGCGGCACTGCGGCAGAGCTCCAGCCGCCTCGGCGACGTGCCGCTCGACGAAGTCCTCCGCACGCTGCCCGCGCCGGAAAATGCGCCCGGCAACATCCTCCGCGTTTCCTTCGCGCGTAGCTGGCTGAAAATCGCGGCTGCCGTCGCCATCGGCGCCGCCGTGTGGTGGCTCACGCCGCAACTAGCACCACAGCCGCTCGCGACACTCGTGGAGACGAACGGCGCGCGCTGGGAAAATTCCGCGCTGCCGACTGCGCCCGGCTCGGCTCTGCGCGCAGGCCGGCTGCGGCTCGCCGACGGCGTGGCGCGGATTGTTTTCCACAGCGGCGCGGAGGTCTCACTCGAAGGCCCTGCGGAGCTGGAACTCACCGGACCGAACGCGTGCTTTCTCCACGCGGGCGCGCTCACGGCGCATGTGCCCGAGAGGGCGCGCGGCTTTTCCGTGGGCACCGTCACCGCGCGCCTCATCGACCACGGCACGGACTTCGGAATCAGCACGGACAACAACGGCCGCTCACAGGTGCAGGTGCTGCAGGGTGAAGTCGAGCTCCAGCACGGACGCAGCGGCGAAAAGCTGCGGCTCATGACGCGCGAATCCGCGACCGTCACGGCGGAGCGCTTCAAGTCCGGCGACAAGACCGAGTCCGAACCCGACCGCTACGCCTTCCTGCGCACGGCGGATTCGCCGGCCGCGCCGACGCTCACGCTCACGACCGCCGGCGGCAATGGCGATGCTGGCTACGTCGTTTCGCCGAACAGCCCCATCCACCACTCCGACACGCTGCTGCTCGTGAAAAATGCGCCGTCGAAAAATTTTCTCCGCAAGGCCTACCTGCGCTTCGACCTGCGTCCGCTCGGCAGCCGCCGCGTGACCGATGCAACACTCACACTCAACGCCGAGCCGACGGGCTTCGGCTACGCATCGCTCACGGGCGAGCACACGTTCGCGGTGTATGGCGTCACCGACGATTCGCAGGATGCGTGGTCCGCCGATTCGCTCGTGTGGGAAAGTGCACCTGCTTTTTCGCCCGACGCCGGCTCGGCGGACCAGTCGCGCGCGGTGAAACTCGGCACATTCACGATGCCGCGCGGCATCGTCGCGGGGACGTATGCGATTTCCGGCGAAGCGCTCGCGAATTTTCTCAGCCGCGACGCGAACCACCTCGCCACGCTCGTGATTGTGCGCGAGACGACCGACGCGAAAGGCAACGGCGCGGTGCATGGTTTTGCCGGCAACCGGCATCCGACGCTCGCTCCGCCGACGCTGCGGCTGACGCTCGCGCCCTAGCGGGCCGCTGGGAAGTTCAGGCAGCCGACGAGGCGCAGGCCTTCGAGCGTGAGGTTTTCGTGGACGACGGAAATCTCCTTCACGCCTGCCGCGATTAAATCCGCGTAGCCGCCCGTCGCGATGGCCTTGAGTTTGCGCACGCCGAGTGCGGGACGAATCTGCGCGAGGATTTCGCGGACGAGGCCGCGGTAGCCATACACGGCGCCGGCGAGCATCGCGTGCTTCGTGGATTTTCCAATCGGGCCGGGCGGTTCGAGCAGTGAGATTTTCGGGAGCTGGGCAGTGCGCTGGTGCAGGTAGTCGGTCATCGCCTCCAAGCCGGGCGCGATGACCCCGCCGACGTATTTTTTTCCCCGCGATAGAATGTCGAACGTGACCGCCGTGCCGAAGTCCACGACGACGCACGGCGCGCCGTAAAATGCAGCGGCAGCCGCGGCATTCGCGAGGCGGTCCGCGCCGATGGTCTGCGGCTTCGGATATTCCACGCCGACACCGAGGCCGCTGCGATGGTCGAGGTTGTGCAGCGGCTTCGCGGCGAGTTCACCGCGGAGGAGCGCGGCCTTCGCCGGGACGACGGAGCAGAGCACCACGCGGTCGAATTTCCACCCTCGCAGCACGCGGCGCAGCGAGGCGGCGTCGAGTTGGGAGGTGCGCACGCGACGCACCGCGCCGAGCTTTTCCCGCGACGAAAGCGCAAACTTCGTGAACGAGTTGCTGTTGTCTATGAGCAGGAATTCCGCGGACGGCATCGGCGCAGATGAGAGGGCGGGCGGTGTTTTGTCACGCCCGGCGGCGTGGCGCGGAAACGAAAAGCCCCGCGGTTTCATGGCGAAACAGCGGGGCCTTTGATCGCGCGCAGCATCGCGCCGCGCGGTGAAAAAACTAGGCGGTGATTTCCTCGCCGACCTGGAAGCGGGCGAAGCGGCGAATCTCGATGGTGTCGCCCAGCACCTTCGATTTTTCCGCCATGAGGGCGGAGATGGTCTGGTCAGGATTCTTGATGAAGCCCTGCTCGAGCAGGCAAACGCCGGCGAAGTATTTGTTCATCATGCCCTTGATGATGCCCTCGACAACCTGCGGCGGTTTGTCTTTCGGCGCTTTTTCGAGGTAGATGGCGCGCTCGCGGTCAGCGAGGGCGGCGGGCACTTCCTCGCGCTTCAGGCAAACGGGGCTCGCGGCGGCAATGTGCAGCGTGATGTCGCGAACGAACTGCTTGAAGTCGTCCTTGTCCGTCGTGGCGGCATTGCCGGCACCGACTTCGAGGAGCACGCCGATTTTTCCACCGAGGTGGATGTAGGCGGCGACCGCACCGTTGCCGCTCACTTCAAAGCGGACGTTGCGGCGAATCTGAATGTTCTCGCCAATTTTCTGCACGGCCTCGACTCGCAGGGGTTCGAGCTCGGTCGCGGGGTTCTCGGCGAGCGCCTTGGCCCAGCCGGCGGTGAGCGCGAGGAAATCGGAGTTCTTCGCGACGAAGTCGGTTTCGCAGTTCACCTCGAGCAGGAGGCCTGCGCGGGCGCCCGGCAGGATGGCCTGCGCGATCACGCCTTCATTCGCGGCGCGGCCGGCCTTCTTCGCGGCGCTGGCGGCGCCCTTCTTGCGGAGGATGTCAACCGCGGCCTCGATGTCGCCGTTCGCCTCGACGAGCGCCTTTCGGCAGTCGAGCATTCCGGCGCCGGTTTTCTCGCGGAGGGTGCCGACTTGCTTGGCGTCAATGTTCACAGTGGTGCTCATGTTCAGATTGGATTCGTTTGGATGTTTCGGGATGAAAAAGCGAAAGACGAGAGCCTTCACCCTCGTCTCTCGGAAAGGGAATGAAACGGAGCCGCGCGCTATTCGGAGACGGCGGCGAGTTCCGCCTCGACCTTCTTCGCGCCCGAGGGGCTGCCGCTGAGGAACGCGTCCACCAGCTTCTGCAGAATCACGCGGATTGCGCGGATGGCGTCGTCATTGCCCGCGATGGGGTAATCAATGAGGTCCGGGTCGGCGTTCGTGTCCACGATCGCGATGACCGGGATGCCGAGGCGGCGCGCCTCGGCGACAGCATTGGCCTCACGCATCGTGTCGATGACAATCATCGCATCGGGCTGCTTCTCGAGGCTGCGGATGCCTTCGAGGTTGCGGAGGAGCTTTGCGCCCTCACGCTTCACCGCGGCGATCTCGGCCTTGCCCATCTTGGAATAGTCGGGTGACTTCTCGAGGTTCTCGATGTAGTTCAGGCGGGCGATGCTCTGGCGGATGGTCTTGAGGTTCGTGAGCGTGCCGCCGAGCCAGCGCTGGTTCACGAAGAACTGGCCTGCCGCCTCCGCCGCCTGGCGGATGGCCTCCTGCGCCTGCTTCTTGCAGCCGACGAAGAGCACCTTGCCGTTGCGGGCCGCGATGTTTGCGAGGAATTCGCACGCGCCGTGGAGCTGCTTCACGGTCTCGCCGAGATTGATGATGTAAATCTGGTTCTTCTTCTCGAAAATGAAGGGCTTCATCTTCGGGTTCCAGCGCTTCGTCTGGTGGCCAAAGTGAACGCCTGCCTCGAGGAGTTCGGTCATCAATTCGGTGGACATGGTGAAAATCGTGTTTGTGGAAAAAGGGCGCGCAACTTGGCGAGGCATCCTAGCTTTGGCAAGCGCGAGTTTTGGAAAAGTGTTCGGAGGCTCGAAGGGTGGGTCTGACCGTGCCTGCCGTGTTTCTGGAACGTCCTTCGCGGATTCCTATTTGGAGGCGTCGCCCGGCGCCGGCTTTGCGGAGACGGTCTCGAACTCCTGCTTCAGCCGCTGGCGCATGGCGTTCACGAGCTGGCGGCGCTTCTCGTCGGATTCCCGGCGGAGGGTCTCCTCGATCGTGCGGCGCTCCTCGAAGTAGCGCTGCACGAAGCGCTGCTTCCTGGCCTCGTCGAGCTGAAGGCCAAAATCGCTGATTGCGCGCTCGATTTCATCGCGGGCGAACCGGCGGCGCTCGTCCTCGATGCCGAGCAGCGCCTGACGCTTCTCGGCGGGCAGGTTGATGACGGCCCACACGGTCTTCCAGAGATTCGCGCGCTGCTCGGGCGTGAGCTTCTGCAGTTCATGCATCGCGCGCTCGCGCATCGCATCCCCCTCGGGGCCGAAGTGCGGGAACATCCGGCGCGACGGATCCGGGCGCTGCGGGCGCTCTCCACGATCACCACGCTCTCCGGGCGGCCGGTCTGGAGGCGGAGGTGGCTGCGCGACGGATGCCGCTGCCATCGCGGCGATGCAGGTCAGTAAAGTGAGGACGGGTCGCCTGCGAGCCATATCGAGTTGTTGTCCATCGCGAGCAGCGTGTCGAGCGACAGTTCGGTCTCCGGCGTGGAGGCGGCGGCGAGGGCGATGCCCTCGAGCGGGTCCGCGGCGGGAGCGGCTGAGTTTGGCGGACGGAGCGCGAGGAATGCGAGCACCGCTGCGCAGGCCCCGGCGGCTGCGGGCACATACCACTTGGCGCGCAGCCATGCGAGGAAACCGGGCTTCGTTCCAGCCTGCGAAGCCTCCGCACGCACGGCGCGCATCACGTTGGCGGCGAAAAACGCGGACGCCTTCGGCTGCCGGGCCTTGCCGAGCAGTTTCCAGAGTTCGTCGTGTTCTTCGTCGTTCATTGCTGGATTTGGAAACCGAGTTTGTGACGGGAAGTTGCGGGAATTTTCTGCGAACCGCCAGAACAGAATCGGCGCCACCGGAGCGCAGGCGGGCGGCGCGGCCCCCGTCATTCGTCATTGCCCACCGCTGCTTTTTTCGGCTTCGCTGCGCGGACAAAGCACTTTTTCCCAATGAGCCACCCCACCAAAGCCATCATCCTCGCCGGCGGCGCGGGCACGCGCCTGCACCCGCTCACCCGCATCGCTTGCAAGCAACTGCTGCCCGTTTACGACAAGCCGATGATCTACTACCCGCTCGCCACGCTGATGCTCGGCGGGCTGCGCGAGGTGCTCTTCATCTCCACGCCGAAGGACCTGCCGATGTTCCGCGACCTGCTCGGCGACGGCTCGCGGCTCGGGATGCGCTTTGAATACGCGGAGCAGGCGAAGCCCGCGGGGCTCGCGCAGGCCTACCACATCGGCGCGGATTTCGTCGGAAAGGACCCGAGCTGCCTGATTCTCGGCGACAACATCTTCTACGGTAAGCTCGACTTCTTCCGCGCGGCGCTCGCACAGGTGGGCTCATCCGGCGGCGCGTGCGTCTTCGGCTACCAGGTGAAGGATCCCGAGCGCTACGGCGTGGTGGAGTTCGACAAGGACGGCCGCGCGCTGAGCATCGAGGAGAAGCCGAAGCAGCCGAAGAGCCACTTCGCCGTGCCGGGACTCTATGTCTATGACAGCGACGTGGTGGACATCGCGCGCAACCTGAAGCCCGGCGCGCGCGGCGAACTCGAAATCACCGACGTGAACCGCGAGTATCTCCGCCGCGGGACGCTGCATGTGAAGGTGCTCGGCCGCGGCATGGCGTGGCTGGACACGGGCACGCAGCAGAGCCTGCTGGACGCGAGCAACTACATCGCCGCGATCGAAAACCGGCAGGGGCTCAAAATCGCCTGCCTGGAGGAAATCGCCTACCATCAGGGCTTCATCGACCGCGCAGGTTTGGAGGCGTGCATCGCCGATTCACCGAAAAGCCCCTACCGTGAGTATCTGGAAATGGTGCTCAAGGAAGGCTGAGCCCCGGCCTGATCCGGTCTGGACAGCCGCGAATTCACCCACGGTCTGGCGCAGGGAACGCTATGAGGTAGGATTTCTCAGAACATGACTCCAGCCCAAGCCACGCCAGCCAGCGCGCGCGCCCGTTTTCCGTGCCTGCTGGCCCTGTTCGCGCTCCTCGCCTCCGCGGGAGCGGCGCGCTCGGAGGACGAGTCTGCGTTTTCGACGAAAGTGGACGGCGATTTTCTCCAGCGCGTCTGGGAGACGGCCGACGGCCTGATGCCGACCTACGTGCCGGCCATCGCGCAGACGATGGACGGCTACGTGTGGCTGGCGGTGTTCGACAACATCGTGCGTTTCGACGGCGTGCGCGCAAAGCCGTTCTCCGGCAAGACGCACCCGGGCGCGCTGCCATCGCCGGTGCGCGGGGAGTTCGTGCATGGCGACTGCGTCGGTCGGCTGTGGCTCGGCAACGCGGACGGACGACTCTTCGTGATGAGCCAGGCGGAATGGCGCGAGGTGCGCGGGGCCGAGGGCTGGACTCCGATGCACGTTTCCAACGCCTCGGAATCGGCGGACGGGAGGATTCTTTTCGCGGGCAAGGACCGGCTGGTCATTCTCGACAAGGGGAAATTCTCGGCGATTCCGCTGCCACCGCAGCGCGATGCCGCGAAGTCGCTGGCGCTCCACGCGATGTTCGACCGCTCCGGCGCGTTGATCGCGGCCAACTCCGCGGGACTGTGGAGGCACGGGAACGGAAACTGGGTGCTGGTTCTCCAAAATGACACCCCGGGCTGGAATCCGCAGGGCATGGTGCATGCCCGCGACGGCGGCGTGTGGGTCGCCGGGCCGAATGAAATCCGCCACCTCGATCCTGCATTCAAGAGCACGCGGACCATCAGCCGCCCGGCGGATTTCCGCAGCGGCGCGGTGAACCTCCTCGAGGACTCGCGCGGCAACCTCTGGGCAGGCGGTTTCCGCGACGGCCTCTGCATCTGGATGGCGGACGGCCGCCTGATCCGTCCCGAGCATGGCCGCGCCGCGCTGCGCCCGCAGGTGAACTGCCTCATCGAGGACCGCGAGCGCAATGTGCTCATCGGCACCGCGGGTGCGGGTCTCGTCCGATTCAAGCCGCAGGATTTCACGATCCCCCTCGGCCACCTTGGCAGCATCGCGGGTTCGCAGATCAACAGCGTCGCCGAAGCCGCGCCGGGCCGCATCCTCGCGGGCACGGAGGGCAACGGGCTCTTCGTCATCGAGGGCGGCGAGGCGAAGGCGCGCATCCTTTCCGCCGACGGCGAACTCGGCCCGAGGCAGCGCGTCACTTCGCTGCTTCCGCTCGGCGACGGCACGGTGCTCGCCGCCGTCGCGGGCAAGGGCGTCTTCCGCGTGAGCGGCGACGAGGCCGTGGCGATCAAGGGGCCGCCAGCGGTCACATCTCTCGTCCGTGCGATGTTCCGCGATTCAAAAGGCAACGTCTGGCTCGGATGCGAGCGCGGCATCTTCAAGCTGCAGGACGGTAAATTCGTGGCTGCCGCGAACGGCAACAGCGCGGAGCGCGTGTGGGGCATCGCCGAGGACGAATCGGGCACGATGTGGTTTTCCACGAAAGCGGGGCTCATGCGGCTTCGCACGCCCGGCGCGCCGGAAATCGTGGAAATGACGGGCATCAATCCCAGCGCAAACGTGCTCGGCATCGCGCGCGCCACGGGCGGCGGCGTCTGGGTCGGAGTCGAAAACTCCGGCCTCATCCGCGTTCGCGACGGCTCGCCGCCGCTGATCCTCTCGCGCGAGCAGGGCCTGCCGATCGTCTCCATGGCCGCAATCGTCGAGGATGGCGGCGTGCTCTGGCTCGCCGGCGAGAAGGGCCTCGTCCGCCTCGACCTCGCCTCCGTCGGGCAGTTTGCGGCAAAAAAAGGCGCGCGCCTGCAGCTCCGCTTTTTCAACCGTGGCGACGGCCTCGCTTCGGACATCTTCCGCCGCAGCTATCAGCCTGTTTCCGTGCGGGCGAGCGACGGCCGCCTGTGGTTCGCCACGCACAAGGGCGCGGTTTCCATCAATCCGGAAAAATTCACCTCGCCTGTCAACGAGGTGCCCGCGCTCATCGAGGAGATCCGCGCCGAGCGCGATTTGATCACCGTGACGCCGCAGAACCATGGAAGCATCACCATCCCCGCTGGCACGCGGCACATGACCATCCGCTGCTCGATGCCCACGCTTGCGAAGCCGGAGTTCACTGAATTCGAATACCGCCTCGAGGGCATGGACGACCGCTGGTATTCCTCCGGCACCGAGCGCGTCATCCGCTTCTACGACATTCCGCCGGGAGATTACCGCTTCCTCGTGCGTGGCATCGGCTCGGATGGCCGGCCCGTCACGCCGATGGATTCCGTGACGATCAGCATGCTGCCTTTCTACTGGCAGACGCAGTGGTTCCGCGCGCTGTTGATCGGCGCGGGCGCGATCGTGGTCGCGCTCGTGGCGCGCTTCGGAATCCGCAGGCAGCTCGCGCGCCAGAAGCTCCAGCTCGCGCAGCAGGAGGAGCGTGCGCGGCTGGAGAAGGAGCTCGCGCAGACGAAGCGCGCGGAAGTGATCGGCCGCCTCGCCGGCGGAATCGCGCACGACTTCAACAACATCCTCGCCGCCATTCTGGGAAATGCCGAACTCGCACGCATGGAGCACGGCCAGAACAAGGATCTCGCCTCGATGCTCGACTCCATCATCGGCGCAGGCGAGCGGGCGCGCGATCTCGTCATCCAAATCCTCACCTACAGCCGTCAGCGCCGCACTGAGCCGCAGCCCCTCGACATCGCGCCCGCGCTTCACGACTCGCTCAAGCTGCTGCGCTCAGGCACTCCCGCGACCGTCGAGTTCATCACCGACATCCCAGCCTCGCTCCCGCTCGTTCTCGCCGACACGACCGAGATCCAGCGCATCCTCATGAACCTCGGCACCAACGCCGTCCAGGCGATGGGCCCCGCCGGCGGCCAGGTCGCCATTTCCGCCCGCGAAGTCTCCGGCGACGGCGATGCGCGCCCGGAAATCCCCCGCGGCCGCTCCGTCTGCCTGACAGTGGAGGACAACGGCGCTGGCATGGACAACGAGACGCTCCAGCGAATCTTCGACCCTTTCTTCACGACGAAGGAGCTCGGCAAGGGCTCCGGCCTCGGCCTCTCGGTGGTGAAGGGGATCATCGAGTCGCTGAACGGCGTGATCACCGTGGACAGCAGGCCCGACGCGGGCACCACCTTCCGCGTCTATTTTCCCATCGTGAACGGCACCGCCGCGCGGCCCGCTGAAGCGCCGCGCAGCCAGCCGCTCGTGACCGACCATGCCGAGCGCATCCTCCTCGTCGATGATGAGCCGCAGGTGCTCGGAGTCGCGCGCCGCGCGCTCGAAGCCCTCGGCTATGAGGTCGGCGCGCACAGCTCGGCGGATGCCGCGCTCACCGCGTTCGGCGCCGACCCGCAGCGCTGGCAGATCGTGGTCACGGATTTCGCGATGCCCGGGATGAACGGCGTCGAATTTGCGCGCCACATCCGCGCGCAGCGGCGCGAGATCCCGATCGTCCTCTGCACCGGCTTCGGCGGCGCGGTGGACGCCACCGCCGCGAAATCCATCGGCATCACGCGCGTAATCAACAAGCCCTTCCAGCGCCACGAACTCTCCGAGGCTGTCGAGGAGGCGCTCGGAAAAACGGCGCTCGCCGCAAAGTAGGCGGTCAACTCGCGCTCGACTCGCCAGGCGCGCGGAGCTGCAGGATGCGCTCCTTTTTCCCTGCATAATCGAGCGCGTGGAAAATGCGGATTTCATCCACGCGCCGTGCGGCGTTCAGCGCGTCGAGCATCCGCGTGTATTGCGAGGCGAGCTGCGTTGTCTCCATGTAGCGCGCGCGGAGGTTCGCATCGGCGAACGCGCCGGGGTTCTCCCTCTGGAAAAGGTGGAAGCGCAGCCAGCGGCGGTCCGTCCGCGAGATGCGCTGCGTCTTGCGGAAGAACGCGACGAAGAGCAGGAGCACGAGGTAGGTGTCCACACGCGCCTGCAGTTCGAGATTGCGCGCAAAGTCCTCGCCCGTGATGCCCCGCTCGCCACGGCGGAAGGCGAGCGCCGCGTGCAGCGCGTGGTCGATTTCCTCCACGAACGCGATCATGTGGCTGATGTTTGCGTCGCTCAGTCCGCGCCGCGGATCGTGCCGCTCGAGCTGCTCGATGAGCCAGCGCGAGTAGTAGATTCCGATGAAGAGGTTGTCGCCGCTGTGCCGCAGGAAAGTGCGCGCAATTTCGCTCAGCTCCCGCGCCTGTGCCCCGGCCAGCCTGGTGAGCTGGCTGCAGCGCTCGCGGCCGATCAGACAGTCCTCCAGCGCCACCCCGGTTGCGGCGTAGGTGCGTTCGAGGAGCCGTGTGATCTCGGCGAAGAGCGTGTTCATGGGATGATCAGCGGCGGTGCCTCGTCGAGGTGCAGGTGCCGCTCGGCGGTCTCGTTCAGCGCGAGGCGGAGGTCGCGGAAGCGCTCGCTCAGCTCCCCGAGGACCGGCGAGAGTGCGTGCTGCCGCGCGAACGGATGCTCCGCGGCCGACTGGAAGTTTGCGGCGCCGACACCCTCGAGGAACTCAATGTCCGGTCCTCCGCGGCGGCTGCGGCTTTCCACGCGGTCGTGAAAGACACCCGAGATGAAGAGCGTGTAGTTGCCGATGTGCGCGCGCAGCAGGAATGCCTGCGAGGCGGACGCCTTCTGCAGCGCGAGCAGCAGGTCACCCACATACTGCTGCGGCCCGTGGCCCGCGCCGCCCGGCGCGCGCATGCGCTCCGTGCGCGAGAATGTCTCCAGCAGCGAGGCGAGGTAGTCGCACGTCTCGCGGCTCGAGATGCCGCGGTCCTTCAGCACGTGGCGGAGCAGGATGTAGAAGTAGCACTGCGGCGAGATGCGGAGCTGCGCGTCGCCCTGGAGCACCGCTTGGAAGAGATCCTCGCTGTCGAGGATCGTGTCCCGTGTTTCCGCGTCCGTGAGCAGTGAGGCGAGGCTTGCCGACTCCCGCCGGCCCGAGGCGAGCGTGCCTGCGATGAATTCGAAATCTGAGGCTGTGAGGCGTTCCCGACAATTTGGCGTTATCATCGGAAGTGATGCCATAGCATCACCGGTGCCACGGAATTTTCAAGCCCGCGCCCTTCTGAAAATCACACTCCGGCGTCCGGCGCCGCCCTGTTCCGCGTGTGCGATTTCGGCCAGCGTGCGCAAATTTCCCCGCACCGGGAAAAGTGTTGGCGGCGGCGCGAAGTTCGCGGAATGCTCGCGCGGTGCGGCGCTTTCTGCAGATCACGTTTCTTCTCCTGCTGCTCGCGGCGGTCATCGGCGGCCGCTACCTGTATAACCGCGGCCTCACGAAATCGTGGCGCGAACTCGTGGTGCAGGAGGTGCGCAAGCACGGCGTCGAGGTTTCATTCGCACGCCTCACCGTGCGGCCGTTCCGCGGCCTCGTGGCGAAGGACGTGAAGTTCTACGACTCGCCCGCGCGCAACCGCGTCGTCGCGCACATGAACGAGATGGTGATCGAGGCGAACTACGCCAATGCGATCCGCCGCAAGCCCTTCCTCGACGCGCTCACGCTTGTGGACACCACCCTGCGCATCCCAGTTGACCCGCAGAATCCGTTCGGCCCCTCGTGGCAGGTGGACAAGCTGAATGCGCGCATCCTTTTTCCGCCCAACCAGGTGCAGGTCACGCGCCTCGATGCGGTGGTGTCGGGCATCCGCCTGCGCGCCAGCGGCAGCCTCCTCGTGCCGCCGGGCATGTCGCTCACGAGGGGAAAAAGCGGCGTCAACAAATTCGGGGAGACCATCGTGCGGGAACTTGCGGCGCTGCAATACGACGGCCCGCAGCCGGTGCTCACGGTCAGCTTCGGCGGCGACCTGGGCAGGCCGGAGGAGATCGCGGTCGAGGCGCAGTTCAGCGGAGAAAAAATCCGCCGCGGACGCTACTCGCTCTCGGCGCTCACCGTCTCCGCCATCCTGCAGAACAACGTCCTCCTTTTCCAGCGGATCGACGCCACGGACGCGAAGGGCCGCCTGCAGGCATCCGGCAGCTTCGCTCTGAAGCCGCGCACCGCTGAACTCCGGCTCCGCTCCAGCCTCGACCTGCCAGCGCTGATGCGCGCGCTGAAGCCCGGCTTCCTGTCCGATTTTTACTCCGAATTCCCGCCGAGGTTCGACCTCACGGCGCGCGCAGAGTTTGCCGTGGAGGGCGGAACTCCGCCGAAGTTCCAAGTCCTCGGCCACATGGGCGCAGGTGAGTTTGTCTTCGGCGGCGTGAAGTTCACAGCCGCCAGCGCCGATGTTTCCTGGGATGGCCGGCGCTGGGCGGTGCGCGATTTCGAGCTGCGGCAGTCCGCGGGCGGCCACGTGATCACCGGAAACGCACAGCAGGATTACGATGCTGCCGGAACCGGCGACTTCCGCCTCGGCCTCACCGGCAGCGTGTCGCTCGAGGCGCTCGCGCCCCTGCTCGGCGAGGAGGGCCGGGCGAAGATGTCGCAGGTGAGGTTCCACGACGCCCCGCGCTTCACCATCAGCGCGCGCGGCTCCGCGCCGGGTCTCGACACGCTTTCGGCCAGCGGCCAGCTGCACCTCGGCCACACGACCTACCGCGGCTCCGATGCGCGTTCCGCCGATGCGAATTTCCGGTTCACGAACGGCGTCCTCTCGATTGACTCCTTCGAGATCCAACGCGCCGAGGGCAGCGCGAAGGGCAGCCTCGCGTGCGACTTCAACAACAAGCTCTGGCACCTCAACGACGTGAGGGCGACCGTCTTTCCCACCGAGGTCGCAATCTGGATCGACCCCGACCTCGTGCATGACGTGAAGCCATACCGCTTCGGCAGGCGTCCGCCGGTTCTGCATCTCGACGGTGTCTTCGATCCCCGCAAAGGCGGCACGCGCACGCGCCTCACGGTGAACGCCGAGGCACCCGGCGGGCTCGATTACACGTTTGCGAAAAAGGACCTCCACTTCGGCGCGATGAAGGGCCGCCTTTTCTTCACCGACGAAAGCGTGAGGCTCACCGACATCCGCGGTGATCTCTTCGGGGGCACCGTGACGTTGGACGGCGAGGTTTCGACGCTGAAATCGAAGCCCGGCGAATCCCTGAAGGTCCGCCTGGCCGGCGTAGATTTTTCAAAGCTCACCCGCCTCTACTTCGGCTTCGACGACTCAAAGGGCCGGCTCGACGGCTTCTGCGCATTCACCTCGCGGGGCGGCGACGTGCGCACGCTGCGCGGCGACGGGGAACTCGCGATCGCGGAGGGCAACGTCTTCGCGATCCCATTCCTCGGCCCGCTCAGCGAAATTCTGAACAAGCTCGTCCCCGGCATGGGCTACAGCCGCGCGCGCAAGGCCAGCGCCACCTTCTCGATGGCCGACGGCATCCTCACGAACAAAGACCTCCTCGTGACCGCCAGCGGCTTTTCCATGTTCGGCGGCGGTCGCATCTGGCTCACCGAGGACAAAATCGACTACGACATCCGCATCAATGCGCAGGGCCTGCCCGGCGTGCTGCTGTTCCCAGTGAGCAAGCTGCTCGAATACCGCGCGAACTCCCGCTTCACCAAGCCCGACTGGCGGCCGAAGGCCCTGCAGGGCTCCCGCCAGCAGTGATCGCACCTCGCCGCTTCACAACCACTCCTCGCGCCGCTAGACAGCGCGCCGCATGAATATCCTCGTCACCGGCGGCGCCGGCTACATCGGCAGCATCTGCTGCGAACAACTTCTCAATGCCGGACACACCGTCACCATCTTCGACAACTTCTCTGAAGGCCACCGCAAGGCCGTGGACCCGCGCGCCAAGCTCATCACCGGCGACCTCCAGCAGCGCTGCGACATCGAGGACGCGCTGGAGAAAGTGCGGCCCGACGCCGTCATGCACTTCGCCGCGAACGCGCTCGTCGGCGAGAGCATGCAGAATCCGTCGAAGTATTTCCGCAACAACGTCATCGGCGGCATCAACCTCCTCGACGCGATGCACGCCGTCGGCTGCAAGCGCTTCGTCTTCTCCAGCACCTGCGCGACCTTCGGCGTGCCGGAACAGATCCCGATCGACGAAACCGTCCCGCAGCGCCCCATCAATCCCTACGGGGAGAGCAAGCTCATCTTCGAGCAAATCCTCCGCTGGTATTCCGACATCCACGGCCTCGTCTATGTCGCGCTCCGCTACTTCAACGCCGCCGGCGCCAGCGAACGCTTCGGCGAGGACCACCGCATCGAGACGCACCTCATCCCGAACGTCCTCAAAGTCGCGCTCGGCCAGAAGCCGCACGTCGAAATCTACGGCACCGACTACCCCACGCCCGACGGCACGTGCATCCGCGACTACATCCACATCCTCGACCTCGCGCAGGCGCACATGCTCGCCCTCACCGCACCGAAGAGCGCGCGCTACAACCTCGGCACCGGCGGCGGCACGAGCGTCCGCGAAATCATCGCCACCTGCGAAAAGGTCACCGGCAAAAAAATCGCCGTCATCGAGAAACCGCGCCGCCCCGGCGACCCACCCCGCCTCATCGCCGGCTCGGAAAAAGTCCGCGCCGAACTCGGCTGGAAGCCGCAATTCCAGGACGTGGAAAAAATCATCGCCAGCGCCTGGGCCTGGCATGTGAGGCATCCGAACGGGTATGGGGATTAGCAAAAGACGGGCACTCCGTTCTGCCCTGAAACCTCAAGGCAAACTTTGCCTTGAGTCCCAATCTGGCGGGAGGCATGGTGCGAGCAGACGCCCTGCTTGACCGAATGCTGACGCCTGCCGTCAGAGCCTGATGTAGGTCCAAGTGGGGCGTCTTTTTTTACGGCTTGGTCTTCGTCGGGTCGTAGGTGAATTCCGAGGGTTTGAAGCACCAGTGCAGGTAAGGATCCGACCAGCGCCCAGTGGGGAACTCGGACAGCCCCGTGGTCATGCTGATGTTGAAGTTCGGCTTTCCACTCACCCGCCTGATTTCCCCGAGGATGAATTTATAGAGTCGCTCCTTTGCGACTGTGCGCTTGCCACGCCGATGCTGGCCTTCAGGTTTCTCACGGTGCTTGTCGTTCAGACGAAACGGCATGGCCCCAAGAACCACGTCGAGACACTGAAGGAGGAGATGATCGTGCGAACGCACTTCGGTGATGTCCTGCTCATCCAAAGTCATGCCTTTGGCGCGAATGTGGGAGTCCTTTGAAAGACCGGCGATGAAACCGCGGAACTTTGCAATCTGCTCATTGGTGTCTCCAATCTCATCCAAATAGATTCGCAACCTCGGTGGCTTTTCGTGCGCGGGCATGTGCCGCAAACCGAAACCGTGCTTCAGGAATTGGTAATAGAGGATGTAGTATCCTTCCGCGTGGTGCTGATCTGTCAGCCCTTTCGGCACGAGCGCATTTTGCGTGAACATGACCCGCATCACCAGCCTGCCCGCAGCCATCTCGTCAAAGAACGCACTTATCATCGCTTCGTAACGCTCGACTGTGGTGGCATCTGTCTTTGCCCATTTCACTTCACTCTGGAGTCCGAGGCTGAGTTTCTTCCGCTGCAATCGCTCTGTGACGGGATGGAGAAGGGACGCACCAATGCGCACACCGCCGTAAAAATTCGAGAAGAACGGACCTTTCCGATCCGATTCATCGCAAATGATGAGGTATTCCCTTTCGCTCGGCACAGAGACTTTGTGCGCTCAGCCACTGAAATCCGAAAAGCAAAAAGCACGCAGCATTGTGAGAGAACCAAACAGCCCACCGGGCGTGCGCTCTTGTCTCCCAACTCAATCACGCCGCCCTGCCCGCATATCACTTCTCGATCGCATCACCATCGAACCGGGCAAGTGTGGCTGGCGTCCGTGCATCCGCGGGGTGCGCATGCGCGTGACGGACGCGCTCGAAATGCTCGCCGTCCGCGTGCCGGAAAACGAAATCCCCAAGGACTTAAAGCGACCACACGACAACCCCAATGTGATGAGTAAGATCATATCGGCGTGCGGCACGGGACTGAAATGCTGAGGGCGGTCAAATCGTGCGTTTTTGGCGGCAAAAGCGCATTTTTGACCGGTCGCTGGGTGCCTCTGGACGATTCCGCGATACCGCGGAATCATTGAGCGATACGCCCGGATGATTGCGCGGTGCGCCCGAGTCATTGAGCGGTGCGCCGGAATGGTTCCGCGGCACCGCTGGATGGCTGGGCGGTGCCGCGCGAGGCTTCGTCGGCATGAAAAAGGGCGTGAGAGAGCGCCAAATACCCTTTGCGCGGCACCGCCCAGCCATCCAGCGGTATCGCTCGGCGGCTCGGGCGCACCGCGCGACCATCGGGGCGCACCGCGGAGCCGTCCGTCGGAACGGCGAAACGGCCCGGATTTTTGCCCAAATGGATCCCGGCTGCGCGCAGGAGACGGAGTGCCGCGGCTGCGTCACCCGAGGATGCCACCCGCATCCGAGGCTGCTCCGTGAGTGGTTGCCGAGTTTCGGGGCACCGAGTTCCGCGACACGACGCGCACATTTCAGAAGGTGGTTTTGCAGGCGCTCGCGGGAAATCGCCCGACTCCCCCGCAGCCCGGCCGTTTCGCCATTGATGCCGCTGCACGCACCCGGAATAGTCCGCACTTTCCAGAACATGAAAACACACCACTCGTTGTCTCTTCGCTTGGGAATCGGATTGCTGCTCGGGGCCGCTGCGCCGCTGAGTTTCGCCGACGAGGGCATGTGGCTCTACAGCGACCCGCCGCGTGCGCAGCTCAAGGAGCGCTACAATTTCGACGCCACGCCGGAATGGCTGGAGCATCTGCAGAAGTCCTCGGTGCGCTTCAACAGCGGCGGCTCGGGCGAGTTCATTTCGGCGGACGGGCTCATCCTCTCCAACCACCACGTCGGCGCGGACACGCTGCAAAAGGTGAGCACGAAGGAGCACGACTATTTGAAGAACGGCTTCTACGCGAAGTCGCTGGAGGAGGAAATCAAGGCGCCCGACCTCGAACTCAACGTGCTCATGAGCATCGAGGACGTGACCGCGCGCGTGAACGCGGCGGTGAAGGCGGGCGCGACGGACGAGGAGGCGTTCAAGGCGCGCCGCGCGGTGATGGCGGAGATCGAGAAGGAGTCGAAGGACAAGACGGGCGAGCGCAGCGACGTCGTCACGCTTTACCAAGGCGGGCGCTACCACCTCTACCGCTTCAAGCGCTACACGGACGTGCGCGTGGTCTTCGCACCCGAGCAGCAGATCGCCTTTTACGGCGGCGACCCGGACAACTTCGAGTATCCGCGCTTCGACTTGGACGTGTGCTTTTTCCGCGCCTACGAGAACGGCAAGCCGGCGAAGATTCAGCACTACCTCAAATGGAGCGAGGCGGGCACGAAGGACGGCGACCTCGTGTTTGTGTCGGGCCATCCGGGGCGCACGAGCCGGCTCTTCACGATGGCGGAGCTGGAATACGTCCGCGACATCCAGATGCCGCGCACGATGCAGCGGCTCTTCCGGCTCGATGTGATTCTGAGTTCCTTCAGCGACCGCAGCCAGGAAAACGCCCGCCGGGCGAAGGATGACCTCTTCGGCGTGCAGAACAGCCGCAAGGCGCGCAAAGGCGGGCTCGCCGGACTGCTCGACCCGGATCTGATGGCGAAGAAAGCTGCCGCGGAGAAATCGCTGCGCGAAAAAATCGCCGCGCGCGAGGATCTGAAAGACGCACTGGCCGCCTACGACCGCATCGCCGCCGCGCAGAAGGTCATCGCGGAAAATGCCCGCGCCTACAACCTGCTCGAGATGGGCAGCGCGTTTCACTCCGAGCTGTTCAGCATCGCGCGCACGCTGCTCCGCGCCGGCGAGGAGCGCCCGAAGCCGAACGGCGAGCGGTTGCGGGAATTCAACGAAGCCGGCCGCGAGTCGCTGGAGCTCGCGCTGTTTTCCGACAAGCCGATCTACTCCGACCTCGAGGAGCTGCTGCTCACCGATTCGCTGACCTACCTCTGCGAGGAGATGGGCGCATCGTCGCCGCTCGTGCAGAAAATCCTCGCGGGCAAATCGCCGAATGCGCGCGCGGTGGAACTCATCAAGGGCACGAAGGTGAACGATGTCGCCTTCCGCAAGAAGCTCTACGAAGGCGGCGCCGCCGCCGTGGACGCCGCGAATGATCCGATGATCGCGCTGGCGAAACTCGTGGACGGCGACGCCCGTGCGCTCCGCAAAATCATGGAGGCGCAAGGCGAGGCCAAGCAGCAGTCGCACGCAAAAATCGCGAAGGTGCGCTTCGCGCTCGAAGGCACGAGCAGCTATCCCGACGCGACGTTCACGCTGCGCCTCGCGTTCGGCACCGTGAAGGGCTACGAGGAGAGCGGGCGGCAGATTCCCGCGCACACGACTTTCGCCGGCCTCTACGAGCGCGCCGCGGAGCACGAGAACCGCCCGCCCTTCGACCTGCCGAAGCTGTGGCTCGACAGCAAACCGAGGATCGACCTCGCGGTTCCGTTCAACTTCGTCTCCACCGCCGACATCATCGGAGGCAACTCCGGCAGCCCGGTCGTGGATCGCAAAGGCGAGTTCGTCGGCATCATCTTCGACGGCAACATCCAGTCACTCGTGCTCGACTTCGCCTACACCGACACGGTTGCGCGCGCGGTGTCCGTGGACTCGCGCGGCATCGTAGAGGCGCTGAAGAAAGTCTATGGCGCTGACAAACTCGTGAGCGAACTCGCCACCGGCAAGCGGACAAACTAGGCGCCGCGACTCCACCGCACTCCCGCCATGAGCACGAAATCCGAAAAGCAGGCTGACGACTTCGAGCCCTACATCCCCGCGTCGTCGAAGCTCCCCGAGTTGCGCGCGCTGCCGCTGATTGTCGGGACGATCCTCGGCATGATTTTCGGGGCCTCGTCGCTCTACCTCGTGCTCAAGGTCGGACTCACGGTGAGCGCCTCGATTCCGGTCGCGGTCATCTCCATCGCGCTGTTCCGCGTGCTGTCGAAGTTCGGCATGCGCGACGCGACCATCCTCGAAAACAACATCGTGCAGACGGCGGGCTCGGCGGGTGAGTCCATCGCGTTCGGCGTCGGCGTGACGATGCCAGCGATTTTGATCCTTGGCTTCGACCTTGAGGTGACGCGCGTCATCCTTGTCTCGGTGCTCGGCGGATTGCTCGGCATCCTCATGATGATCCCGCTGCGACGCGCGCTCATCGTGCAGCAGCACGGTTCGCTGAAATATCCCGAAGGCACCGCGTGCGCCGAGGTGCTGAAGGCCGGCGCGTCGCATGAGTCGCAGGTCGCCGCCGCGCGCGGCGAGAAGGTGGACACGCTCGCGAAGACGGCGAGCACCGGCGCGAAGACCATCTTCACCGGCTTCGGCCTCGGCGTGCTCTACAACGTCGCGATGAAGGCGTTTTACCTCTGGAAGGACACGCCGGAGAAAGTCTTCAAGGCGCCGCTGAAAGGCGGCTCGGTCGCGTGCGAAATCACGCCGGAGCTGCTCGGCGTCGGCTACGTCATCGGCCCGCGCATCGCGGCGGTGATGGCCGCGGGCGGTGTGCTTTCGTATCTGCTGCTCATCCCGCTGATCCAGTTTTTCGGCGACGGACTTTCTAGCCCGCTCGCGCCGGGGACCGCGCTCATCAAGGACATGAGCCCGAACCAGATCCGCGGTTCCTACATCCTCTACATCGGCGCGGGCGCGGTCGCGGCGGGCGGCATCATCAGCCTGCTGCGTTCGCTGCCGCTCATCTGGCACGGCATCCGCGGCGGCCTGCGGGACATCGGCGCGCAGAAGGACGGTGCGCATTCCGTCCCGCGCACCGACCGCGATTTGCCGATGAAGTTCGTCTTCGTCGGCATCGCGGCGCTCATCGCGGCGATTCTGTTCGCACCGAGCCTGCACATGAACTTCGCGGGCGCGGTGATGATTGTCTTCTGCGGCTTCCTCTTCGTCACCGTGTCGTCGCGGCTCACCGGCGAAATCGGCTCCAGCTCGAACCCCATCTCGGGCATGACCATCGCGACGCTCCTCATCACCTGCCTCGCCTTCCTCGCGCTCGGGTGGACGGACCGTGTCTTCTACATCACCGCGCTCTCCGTCGGCGGAATCGTGTGCATCGCGTCGTCGAACGGCGGCACCACATCGCAGGATTTGAAAACCGGACATCTCGTCGGCTCCACGCCGCGCTCGCAGCAAATCGCCATCCTCATCGGCGCGCTTGCCTCGGCGCTCGTGCTCGGGCCAATTTTGCTGAAGCTGAACAACGCCGGCAAAGTGTATGTGCCGGTGACCGAGGACATCCGCACCGACGTTTCCAAACGGAGCCCGGAGGACAAAATCACGCTCGTCGGCCCGCAGGCAAAGCAGGACGCGAGAAGCTATTTTGTCTGGCATCGCGACGATGCGACCACCGGCTCGCCGCAGCAATACTTGGTGGATGACACCGGCAAGGCCGCCTATCTCGTTGACCCAGGCATCAACGGCACAGTCACGAAGCGCCCCGATGGCAGCGACGTGACAAAGTGGAAGTTCGACGCACCGAAGGCCACGCTCGTCTCCTACATCATCAAGGGCATTCTCGGCCAAAACCTCCCGTGGGCTCTCGTTCTCTTCGGCGTGATGATCGCCATCGTCCTTGAACTGTCCGGCATTCCGTCGCTCGCGTTCGCCGTCGGCGTCTATCTCCCGCTCGCGACCTCGATGGCCGTGTTCGTTGGTGGTGTAGTGCGCTGGCTCGTGGATTCAAAGCGCCGCAAGCACCCCGACTATGCGCACATGACCGAGGAGCAGCACGTCGCCGAGGGTGACAAGAGCCCCGGCGTGCTCATGGCCTCCGGCTATATCGCGGGCGGGGCCATTGCGGGCATCGTGATCGCATTCATGGCGGGCGTCTGCTTCGATCTTTACGAGAAGCTGGAAAAGTGGGCCTCGGCAAGCAACCCGTTCTATGCGCGGCTCACGCCCTCGCAGATTTCGCCCGACCTGCTCGCACTGCTGCCATTTGCCGCGATGGTGCTCATCCTCTATCTCGCAGGACGCGGAAAAATTCTCGCTGGCCGGAGCCGCTGAACGATTCGCCTTGAGGATTGTCGGTTGAAGAACGTGCTCACTGCGCTAAATCACACGCAGCGAATGTGGCCTTGCTCTGAAGACATCCTGAAAACGCCGCACGTGGCCGGCTGCCTCGACCAAGCTGTGCGGCATCTGCCAGTGCAAACCCGCGCCTCATCCGCGGCCCGGTCTGGAATTCTCCGCGCGCTGGCCGCACTCGCGCTGCTGGCCGGGTGCAAGGAGAAGCCCGCCGGGCCGCCGCCGGGGATGGGTGGACCTCCCGGGCCGATGGAGGTTGGTGTGCTCACGGTTGCAACGACGCCGGTGACGCTCACTCAGGATTTGCCAGGGCGCATCTCGGCATTCCGCGTCGCGGAGGTCCGCGCCCGCGTGAATGGCATCGTGCTGAAGCGGCATTTCACCGAGGGCAGCGACGTGAAGGAGGGGAGGCTTCTTTTTGAAATCGACCCCGCTCCCTATCAGGCCGCGCACGACAGCGCTCTCGCCACACTCGCCCGCGCGAAGGCGAACCTCGTCGCCGCGAAGCTGAAGGGTGAACGCTACAAGACGCTTTTCGACAGCCGCACCGTGAGCAAGCAGGACTACGACGAGGCACTCGCCGCGCAAGGCATGGCGGAGGCGGACGTGCAGGCAGGCGAGGCCGCGGTGCAGACGGCCAAGATCAACCTCGACTACACCAAGGTGACTTCGCCGCTCACTGGCCGCATCGGCGCGGCGCAGGTGACCGAGGGCGCCTACGTGCAGGCCGCGACGGCGACTCTGATGGCCACGGTGCAGCAGTGGGACCGCGTTTACGTGGATGTGAACCGCCCGAGCACCGAGCTGCTGCGCCTCCAGCGCGATCTCGCAAGTGGGCGGCTGAAGGCGGACGCCGAGGGCAAGGCGCGCGTGAAGCTCGTGATGGAGAACGGTGAGATTCATCCTGAGCAGGGCACGCTGGAAATGTCCGACGTCACCGTGAACACGATGACAAACTCCGTGATGCTGCGCGCGATTTTCCCGAACCCCCGTGGCGACCTGATGCCCGGCCTCTTCGTGCGCGCGAGGCTGGAGGAAGGCACGAATCCCGACGCCATTCTCGTGCCGCAGTCCGCCGTGAGCCGCAATCCGAAGGGCGAGCCGACGGCGCTCATCGTGGGAGCAAACAGCATGGTCGAGCTGCGCGTGATCGAGACGCCGCGCGCGGTCGGCAACCAGTGGCTCGTAACGTCCGGCCTGAAGCCGGGCGACAAGGTCATCATCAACAACCTGCAAAAGATCCGGCCGGGCGTTCCGGTGAAAGTCGCGTCGGCACCCGCAGCGGCGGGAGCTCGATAGGCGCGGCGGCAGGAGAGCAGAGGAAACCCGATGTCCCGATTCTTCATCGACCGGCCCGTTTTCGCGTGGGTCATCGCGATTCTCATCATGCTCGCAGGCGGGCTCTCCATTCTCCGCCTCCCGGTCGCGCAGTATCCGAGCATCGCGCCGCCGACCATCACCGTCATCGCGACGTATCCCGGCGCTTCGGCGAAGACCCTCGAGGACACCGTCACGCAGGTCATCGAGCAGCGCCTGAACGGCATCGACAACTTGCGCTACATCGAGTCGGCGAGCACGTCGGACGGCACCTCGACCATCACTGTCACTTTTGAAGACGGCACCAATCCCGACACCGCGCAGGTGCAGGTGCAAAACAAGGTCGCCCTCGCCATTCCGCTGCTCCCGCAGGAGGTGCAGCAGCAGGGCGTGCAGGTGAACAAATCCGTGCGCAACTTCCTCCTCGTCGTCGGCCTTGTCTCCGAGGATGGCAGCATGTCGGCGACGGATTTGGCCGACTACAATTCGAGCGTCATGCGCGACCCGATCAGCCGTCTCCCCGGCGTCGGCGAGATTCAGACCTTCGGCACGCAGTATTCGATGCGCATCTGGCTCGATCCGGACAAGCTCGTGAAATACCAGCTCACGACGCAGGACATCATGGCGTCGATCCGCTCGCAGAACGCGCAGGTGTCCGCCGGTGCGCTGGGCGCGCTGCCGTCGCAGCCGGGACAGCTTTTGAACGCCACCATCATGGGACAGAGCCGGCTGGAGACGCCCGAGGAGTTTGGCAGGATCCTGCTGCGCACCGGCACGGACGGCTCGCGCGTCTTCCTGCGCGACGTCGCGCGCATCGAACTCGGCAGCGAGAGCTACAACGTCACCGCTCGCTACAACGGAATGCCCGCGAGCGGCATCGCGATTCGGCCAGCGCTCGGCGCGAACGCGCTCGAAACGGTGGATGTGGTGAAGCGCAAAGTCGCCGAGCTTGCGCAGTTCTTCCCGCCGGGCGTGAAGGCGATCTATCCCTACGACACGACGCTCTTCGTGCGCATCTCGGTGAAGGAAGTCGTGAAGACGCTCATCGAGGCTGTCGTCCTCGTCTTCCTCGTCATGTTCGTGTTCCTGCAAAGCTGGCGCGCGACTTTGATTCCCACCATCGCAGTGCCGGTCGTGCTGCTCGGCACCTTCGGTGTGATGGCCGTCGCGGGATACTCGATCAACACGCTGACGCTCTTCGGCCTCGTGCTCGCGATCGGCCTGCTCGTGGATGACGCGATCGTCGTCGTCGAGAACGTCGAGCGCGTGATGCACGAGGAAGGCCTGCCGCCGAAGGAAGCGACGCGCAAATCCATGGATCAAATCAGCGGCGCGCTCGTGGGCATCGGCCTCGTGCTCTGCGCGGCATTCGTGCCGATGGCATTTTTCTCCGGTTCGAGCGGCGTCATCTACCGGCAATTCTCGATCGTCATCGTCAGCTCAGTCGCGCTCTCGGTCTTGGTCGCGCTGATTCTCACGCCCGCACTGTGTGCCACGCTGCTGAAGCCCGTCGCAAAGGGCCACCATGTGCGGAAGCGCGGTCCGTTTGGATGGTTCAACCGCGCCTTCGAGCGCACGGCCGACACCTACGCGAAGAGCGTCGGTGTGTTCCTGCGCCACAGCGTGCTCGCGCTCATTCCCTACGTGCTCATCGGCGTGGCGGTGGTCGTCCTGTTCCGCCGCGCGCCCACCGGCTTCCTGCCCGACGAGGACACCGGCATGGTCTTCGCCATGGCGCAGCTCCCGCCCGGCTCGACGCGCGAGCAGTCGGACGCCGTGCTGAAAGTCATGGAGAAGCACTTTGCCGAGGATGAGAAGGATGTCGTTGAGGGTGCGTTTGGCGTGCTTGGCTTCAGCTTCAGCGGCAATGCGCAAAACCAGGTGCTCATGTTTATCCAGCTCAAGGACTGGGAGCAGCGGCGGCTGCCGTCGCAGAAAGTGAAGGCCATCCAGGGCCGCGCGACGGGCAAGTTCATGCAGATCAAGGAGGCGCTCGCATTTTCCTTCGCGCCGCCCGCCGTGCTCGAACTCGGCACCGCCACTGGCTTCGACCTGCGCCTCGTGGACCTCGCCGGCCTCGGCCACGACACGCTCATGAATTCGCAGGGCCAGCTCCTCGGCATGTGCATGGGCAACCCGGTGCTCTCCACCGTGCGCCCGAACGGCCTCGCGGACACCTCCGTCTATCAGCTCCGCATCGATCAGGAAAAGGCGGGCGCGCTCGGCCTTTCGCTGAACGACATCAACGCCACCCTCAGCACGGTCTGGGGCTCCAGCTACGTGAACGACTTCATCGACCGCAACCGCGTGAAGCGCGTGATGATGCAGGGCGACGCTCCATTCCGCATGCTGCCCGAGGATGTGGACCGCTGGTATGTCCGCAACGCCACCGGCGGCATGGTTCCATTCTCCGCGTTCGCGTCGGCGAAGTGGGAGATGGCCTCGCCGAAGCTCGAGCGCTTCAACGGCACGCCGTCCGTATCCATCCTCGGCGAACCCGCGCCCGGCCACAGTTCGGGCGAAGCGATGCGTGTCGTCGCGGACATGGCAAAGAAGCTACCCGCCGGCATCGGCATCGAATGGGCCGGCCTCTCGTATGAGGAGCAGCTCTCCGGCTCGAAATCCGCCGCGCTCTACATCATCGCGCTGCTCATGGTCTTCCTCTGCCTCGCGGCGCTCTATGAAAGCTGGGCGATCCCTTTCTCCGTCCTCATGGACATGCCGCTCGGCGCCCTCGGAGTTGTCGCCGCCACCAGCATGCGCACGATGCCGAACGACATCTATTTCCAGATCGGCCTCGTGACGATCATCGGCCTCTCGGCAAAGAATGCGATCCTCGTCGTCGAGTTTGCCAAGGAACACTTCGACCGGGGCGCCACGCTCATCGAGGCCGCGCTGCACGCGGTGCGCCAGCGTCTGCGGCCGATCCTGATGACCTCCATCGCATTCGGTCTCGGAGTGCTCCCGCTCGCGCTGAATCAGGGCGCCGGCTCCGGCAGCCAGAACGCCATCGGCACCGGCATCGTCGGAGGCGCCATCACCACGACGCTGCTCGGCCTTTTCTTCGTCCCGCTCTATTTCGTCGTCATTCTCCGCATCTTCCGCGTGAAGCCACGCAAGCCGGAGCAGAGCCCGGAGGCGCCGCACTGAGGCCCGCGGTTTCCGCGGCATCGCGCCGCGGACGGGAAGGCCAATTTTCCACACGCGGACGGGTTCAGAAAGACCACACCGAACTTCCATGACGCGCCTCGCCATTCTCCTCCCGCTCTGCCTTTCCGTCTCCACGCTCGCCGCGGAGGACAAACCCGCCGTGAAGCCGCATCCGGTCACACTCACATTTTATGTCGCCGGCATGGAATGCTCCGCATGCACCGACTCGGTCAGCCAGTCCGTGCGCCAGCTCAAGAGCGTGACGGACATCCAGCTCGAGGAACTCGGCGTGGTGAACATCTCCTTCGACACGCACGTGACGAGCGCGCACCAGATCGCGCAGGCGGTCACCGAGGCCTTCGCGCTGCACGGCAAGCCCTACGAGGCCACGCTGCGAATCCGCGTGCCGGACTACGCGAAGGGCGGCAACTCGGCGAAGGTGGACGAGGTGTTCGCGAAGCGGAAGGAGTGGGTGAAGGTGACCACGGACGACCGGGAGAAAGGGGAGTTCACCGTGCATTTTCTCCCGCTGAAAGTGGACGCGTCGAAGCCCGCGCCGCAGGGCTGGAACCCGGGGCACTTCGGCCACGCCGTCCACGATCCGGCACCGAAGGGCTTGGGGTTGGCGTTCACGCTGGTGCGGCAGGGTGCGGCCGCCGCTGGCGGCAAATAGCCGGCGCCGCCGGCAGCTATTCGACGTAGATCGCGAAGAGCTTCGCAGTCGCCGGCTTCGTGCCGGTCCAGTTCACGCGGATGCGGATGGGCTGTGCGATGTCTTCGAGGGCGTCGTGACCGCGCCATTTCACGGGGAGGCGCAGGCCGGATTTGCCTTCGAGCGGGACAAAGTCGGCGGCGGTGTGGCCGGGCAGGGGGTGAAACTGCCCGTCGAGAACCTCGACGCTGAGCTGGCTCTCGTCGGAAAGCCCCGTGGCGTTGATGAAGACGCGCCCGCCCGCCTTTCCGAGACTGAGCAGGCTGGAGATGCAATGCGCGCCCTTCACCTCCGGCGGCGGCGAAAAATATCCGAGCCGGTCCCGCGGCCATGTGGCGACACGCACGCCGGTCGGGCTGTCGCGCTCGTTCTCCGTCCAGATGCCGTAATAGACGAACGTGCGGTCGCCGATGTTTTGGAAGCCCTGGCCCTGCGTGACGCGCGGCTCGGCCCGGTCCGGCTCCTCGAAGCCCGGGACGATTTTGTAGTCGGGGATCGGCTCCTTGAAGTGGATCGCGTCGCGGCTGACGATGAGCCCTAGGTCCACGCTCGAAGTGCGGCGGTCGTTCGTGGGGTTGTGATACTGCCCGTAGAAGCCGAGGACGACGTTGCCGCGGTTCCAGAGCGACGCGCCGAGGTGGACCTGCTCGCCGCGGTGAAACTCGAAATCCGGAACCGCCCGCGGCGGCACGCTGTCGCGGCGGAAGCTCACGTGCCCGGCATCGGTCCAGTTTTCAAAATCATGGGACATGACCGTGACGGACATGCGCTTCTGCGTGCGCATGTAGCCGCGCGTCGGGATGGAGGGAGGGATCGGCCCGCCGTGGCCGTTGATGTAAAATGCGCCGTTGAACTTGATGAATCCGCTCGGCTCCATCGCGGTGTCCCTGAGGATGTCGCGGTCGCCGTTGAGGCTCTTCCAGCGCAGGCCGTCCGCGCTGACTGCGGCGCGCAGATCGGTGGCCTTCACTTCGCGGATCATTTTGAAGCGGCGCGACGGATCGGGGTCGTCCGGATCATGCACGACGAGTGCGCTCATCCCCGGCATCGCGGCGCGGTCGTCTAGAAGGACGAGGTTGTTCTCCTTTCCACCCCTGTATTCCGCGAGGCCAAGCTTCGGCTTTTCCCATGCGATGCCATCCCTCGACACCGCATAGCACACTTGCCGGCTGTGCCCGTCGTGGCCCGAATACCACATGCGGTATTCGCCGCCGACACGCAGCACGGTGCCGAAAAAATATGCGCGCTTTGCGTCGGGATCGCCGGGCTTGCCGACGGGCAGCACAGGCGATCCAGGATGCTTCGGGTCAATGCCGAGGTCGGGGTTCTTCGCCGACTTGCGTCCCGGCATGAGCGTGAGCAGGAGGCCCTTCGTGAATGGGATGGCTTCGTCGTCGAAGGGAAAAAGCACTGTCTCGCGCGCCGCACCGCCGTCGTCGTCCGGGGCTGCGTGTGCGGATGGCGGTGCCGCAATCGCGGGCAGCAAGGCGGCGGAAATTGCGAGGAGGGTGGAACGGCGCATTACGCGTTTTTGCCGCGGCCACCGTGGAAAGCAACCGCGCAGGACTTCGAGCGCTTTGCTGGACAAGCTTCATTGCTGCTGAAATCCGGCGCTTGTCAGCACGGATGACCCGGTGCTATCGCCGCACAACCAACAAACTCCGCCATGAAAACACGCACGCTTATTCTCGCTGCCGCCGCCATTTTCCCTACTGCGCTCCACGCCGACGATGCGAAGGCGAAGCAGGAGGAACTCGAGGCGAAGTTCAAGGAGACAATGACGGCGGTGGTGCTCGCGGGCCATTGGTCGCCGCTGAAGGACGGCGTGGTCGGCCCGGAGAAAGAGGACAAATACACCGTAGTCAGCGTCGAGAAGAAGGGCGGCGACTCGTGGGTTGTGAACGCGAAGCTGAAATACAAGCAGGCGGAGTTCAGCGTGCCCGTCCCCGTGCAGGTGAAGTGGGCGGGCGACACCGCCGTCATCGTCGTCGATAAACTCACGATTCCCGGTTACGGTGGCGCCGCATATTCCGCGCGCCTGCTCATCCACGAAAACACCTACGCGGGGACCTGGAACGGTGGTGATCACGGCGGCCTCATGAGCGGCGTGATCAAAAAGGACAGCGCCGCCGCGGAGAAGAAATAGCGCGCGCCGCCGGCGAGGTCAGTCCGGCAGTTTCGAGAAGTCGAACGAGCAGCAGCCGAAGTCGAGCACCGGCCCGTCCTTCTGCAGGCGTTTCCGGAACTGCTTTGCGATGAAATACTCGCGCCGCTGGGCGACTGCGCGCGCGTCCACGATGCCCGCATGTTTCAGCACGCGCAGGTGCTTCGACACGTTGTATTGGGAAATGTCCAAATCCTCGGCGAGGTCGTTCACGCTGCGGTCCTCGGCGAGCAGCAGCTTCACCAGCCGCATTCGCGAGCGGTCCGAGAGGGCTTTCAAGATGCCCGTGCAGTCTCCCGTAGGCATGGACGGCTGGATAATGTGGATGACCCGTGCGGAGCAACCTTTTCCTCAACGGTGCGGCGCCCGGATGCTGAAGCGCGGTGCCGTTTCCCACGAACGACCGCCGCACTTGTAGCGGGCTCACTTTTCTGGCACATGAAAGTCGAAGACCCTTCATGTGATGATTCCGACGGACAATCCCGGCCAGCAGGCATGCATCCACCGCAGCGGCGGTTTTGGCATTTGTGCGATTGGCGGCGAGCGGTCCAAGCGAGACTGATGCGATGACTTCCTCCCGGCGGAAAAAGAACAATGGGTTTTGGCTCGGGGTCGCGCTCCTGCTCCTCGCCGGGACTGCGGCGGCGGTGTTCGTCTGGCCGCATGCGAAGAGCCGCTGGCTCCGCTGGCGGACAGAGCGCGAGGTGCGGAAGGCGGCGGATTTTCTGGCGAAGGGCGATGTGCGGCGCGCCGTCCTGGGTGCGTCGAACGCGCTGCAAATCACGCCGTTTGACGCGGAGGCGACGCGCCTCATCGCGACGGCGCTCGAGGCTGCGGGAGCGCCCGAGGCGGAGCAATGGCGTGCCCGGTTGGATTCGCTGCGGCCTGGCGATCCGGCCAACGTCCTGGCGCGCGCGCGGTTCGCCTTGAAGTCCGGCAACGTCGAGACTGCGTCGGCTTTCCTGGAAAGCCTGCGGACGGAGGAGCAGAACACTGCGGCCTACCACGCGGTGGCGGCTGCAATCGCGAGGGAGAGGCGCGACCTGCTTTATGCGGAATCGCACTGGGCCGAGGCGGTCCGCCTGGAGCCCTCGGAAAGCCGCCACCGACTGGGCCTCGCGGGAGCGCAGATCGAGTCGCACATCGTGGAGAGGCGTGAAACTGGGCTGCGGACGCTGCGGGAGCTGCAGAGCGATCCAGACGCCGGCATTGATGTTCTCCGCCTCCTGCTCGCGGATGCGGTCCGCCACCGGGATGAACGCGCCGCGCTGGGCACCGCCGACGCGCTCGTCGCGGAGCCAAACTGCAAATTCACCGACAAGCTCGCCCGCCTCGCCACGCTGCGCCTCCTCAACGATCCGCGCTCCGGCCCCTACCTGATCGAGCTGCGCGATGCCGCGCTTTCCCGTCCGGTGGAGCTTTTCGCCCTGCTCTCGTGGATGAACACGCACAACCTCCCGCTGATGGTCGCGGAATGGCTCGGAGGAATGCCGGAGGATTTGACGAGGAAGCCGCCCGTCTGCCTGGCCGCCGCTGAGGCGCACATGAGGAACGGCGACTGGACGAAGCTGGAGCAGCTCGCGACGGCGGCGTCATGGGAAGGCAGCGAGCATATTCGCCGCGCCATGCTCTCCCTCGCGCTGGAGCACGTCGCGGGGAGCGACGAGTCTGAGAGGGAATGGCGAAACGCCGTCGCGGCCGCCGGCCGGCGTCCCGACTCTCTTGAGCGCCTCGCGAAGTTCGCCAACCAGGCGAAATGGGAGGCGAGGGCGGTCGAGATCATGTGGACACTCGCCTCGCTGCCGTCGTGCCCGCAATGGGTGCTGGCCGCGCTCTGGCAGGATGCGCATCGGAGCGGAAACACAGCGCAGCTCCAAAGGCTGAGCGGGATTTTCGTCAAAGCGGATCCGAAGAGCGTCGCCACGCGGAACAACTACGCCTTTCTCTCGCTCCTCATCCGCAGCGAGGACGGCAGCCCGCAGCGGACCGCGGAGAGCCTGCACCGCGAAAACCCGAACAATCCCGTGGTCGCCTCCACCTACGGGCTCTCGCTTCTCCAGCAGGGCCGTGCGGAGGAGGCCGTCAAAGTCATGTCCATATTTCGCACGGAGGAACTCCGTCAGCCGCAGATTGCGCTCTATCACGGCATGTTCCTCGCGGCCGCCGGGCAGCCGGAAAAGGCGGACGAATTCCTGAAACTCGGCGCAAGTTGGCCGATGCTGCCCGAGGAGCGCTCACTGCTGAACCGCATCCGCGGTTCCGACGGCCCGGCGGCCCAGGCGTCGGGCGCTCCACGCCGGTAGGCTGCGGAGGAAACTCGATCGCCCGAAAAATGAGGCAAAGGAAAACTCCGTTGACATATATGCACGAATGCGCATAGACGCACTTCCGCATGAAACAACAAATCCCTGCACTCATCCTCCTCGCCGGAATCTCCGCCGCCCACGCGACGCCTTCCGGCCTCAACAACATCCCGACCGCCGACACGACGCCTCAGGGCACCTTTGTCGTCCAGCCGTTCGGCACTGTCGGCGGCAACGGCCCCGACAGCTTCGTCCTCGGCTTCAAGACTGGCGTGGATCTGAAGAAGCTGAAGCTGGAACTCGGTTTTGTGGAGCCGCTGGTGCCGGGGAAGAGCGGCCCGTTCACGGCGCACGTGAAGGCCGCAGTCCCGCTCGGCGAGGGCCTGCCGACCGTCGCAGTCGGTGCGGCAAACATCACCTTCAACGGCAAGGATCAGAACCGCGTTGGCGACCCCTTCGCCTATTTCGTCGTGTCGCATGATTTCCACTACTTCCGCGCCCACGCCGGCGTCGGCTTCAAGGACAGCGAGGGTCTGCCATTCTTCGGAGTGGACAAGACCTTCCGCGTCGCGAAGCGTGCGCCCGCCAGCGATGGCAAGTCGGTGAGGAACGCCGGCGGCAAGTCGATGAAGGCAGTGGAGACCGAATACCGCGATCTTTTCATGCTGCGCGCCGATGTCATCCAGCAGGCAAACCGGAGCTGGACGACCTCTGCCGGCGTCCTCATCCCCGTCACGAAATGGTTCGCCCTCGAAACTTGGGGCAGCTTCCCCACCGACGGCTCCCGCGCCTCCGCGACCATCAAGGGCAACTTCGTCTTCAGCTTCTAAGCACGGCAGCGACCGAATCTCTCACCAACCCACATCCACACATGAAACTGAAACACACACTCCCGCTCGTCGCCTCGCTCGCGTTCCTCGCGATGCGGAGCCTCGCACTCGCTGACATCGGCCTCATCTCCTGCGCCGACGCGAAGAAGCTCATCGAGGATCCTGATCCGAAGAAGCGCCCGATCGTCTTGGACACGCGCGGCGGCTACAAGGACTACTTCCGCGGCCACCTGCCGACGGCGCACCACATCGAGTTCGACACGCTGCGCGGCACCGACAAGGCCGTGCCGGTGCAGTATCTTCCCGATGATCTCACAAAGGCGCTGCTCATCCGCGCCGGCGTGGACAAGGACCGCCTGCACCTCGTGTATGCCACCGGCGCCGAACTGCCGAACGACGAAATCCTCAGCACCAGCATGGTCGTGTATGTGCTGGAGAAATTCGGCGTGACGAACATCCGGGTCGTGGACGGCGGTCTCGCCGAGTGGAAGAAGCAGGGCCTCGAGCCTGCGCGCGATTATTTCGGCAATTCGAAGGGGACGCTGCCGAAGAAGATGAACCCGTCCATTTCCGCAAACGTCAAGGACGTGCAGGCGCATGTGGGCAAGCCCGGCAACGTCCTCGTGGATGCGCGCCCGCTGAATGAGTTCCAGGGCGACGACGACGTGTGGCTGCGCAAGGGGCACATCCCCGGCGCGATCAGCTTCCACTGGGCGCGGCTCATGGAGAAGGACAACACGCACAAGTTCAAACCGTTCGAGCAGGTGAAGGCCGAACTGGAGAAGGCCGGCATCACGAAGGACAAGAGCATCATCGCCTACTGCGGCACCTCGCGCGAGGGCAGCCTGCTGCTCTTCTACCTCAAGCACGTCGCCGGCTATCCGAAGGTGCGGCTCTACGAGGGCGCTTGGAAGGAATACGTGTGGCTGAACAACAAGTCGCTTCCCGCTGAGACGGGCGGCGAGGCTGCCGGCAAATAAAGGACTGGGTGGATACGCAGGCTGCGCCGCTGCCTTAGGGTGGCGGCGCAGCTTTGCTTTCGATTGACTGCGCCGCGCTTTGCCGCCCGTCTCTCGCACCGCAAGACCGCATGCTGCTCATCTTCCTCGTCATCGCCACCTGCGCCGTCGCATTCACCAATGGCGCGAATGCCAACTTCAAGGGTGTGGCCTCCATCTACGGCAGCGGCACGGCGAGCCTCAGGACCACGATTCTATGGGGGACGGGCGCGACGCTGGCAGGGGCAGTCACGGCGCTCTTCGCCGGGCGCGGGCTGCTCGCGGCGTTTGGAGGCCGGGGGCTGGTGCCGGACACATTCGCGCAGTCGCCTGCGTTTCTCGTCGCGGTTGCAGTCGGCGGTGCTGCCACGAGTTTCCTCGCGACGCGGCTCTCGTTCCCCGTCTCGACCACGCATGCGCTTGTCGGCGGGCTCATCGGAGCGGGGCTCACCGGCGGCGACCACGCGGTGCATTTCACGCCACTGCTGAAAACTTTCGTGTGGCCGCTCCTGATCAGCCCGATGCTCGCGGTCGCAGCGGGGCTTGTCGTCCACTTCATCCTCAAGGCCGTGAAGCTGCTGCCCGACCACCGGACGCGCACCCTCGACGTCCTGCATTTCCTCAGCGGTGGAGCGGCGAGCTTTGCACGCGGGCTGAACGACACCCCAAAAATCGCCGCTCTCCTCGCCGCTGCGAACGCAATGGACACCGACTGGACGATTCTCTCGGTCGCTGTGGCGATGGCGCTCGGCGGGCTGCTCGATGCGCGCAACGTCGCTGAAACCCTCGGCAGGAAGGTCACGGGCATGAATCCAGGCGAGGGTTTCGCGGCGAATGTCGCCACCGCCGTGCTCGTGAACACCGCCAATTTCCACTCTCTGCCCGTGAGCACGACCCACGTGAGCGTTGGATCGCTGGTGGGCATCGGCATCATCACGCGCAAGGCACACTGGCGGGCCATCGCGTCCATCGCGCTCTCCTGGCTCGTCACGCTGCCATGCGGCGCCGCCATCGCGGCGATCACGCTCTCGGTGCTTCGCTGGGTCGGCGCATAGCGGCCGAGCATTTCCCGGCGTGTTCCCCGTGCTGTTTTCGGGGGGTGTTGCCGAAAGTGGCGTCGCCGTCCCTATCTCGCCATCAGCTCCTCGATCTCGTCGGCTTCGATCGGGATGCCGGCCATCAAATTGATCGGCTCGCCGTCGGTGACGACGACGGTATTTTCCAGACGC
The DNA here is from genome assembly GCA_044221185.1 of Chthoniobacteraceae bacterium. Classification (GTDB taxonomy): domain Bacteria; phylum Verrucomicrobiota; class Verrucomicrobiia; order Chthoniobacterales; family Chthoniobacteraceae; genus SXWH01. The sequence continues at coordinate 1,042,950 of JBGAPP010000001.1, forward strand.
ACGGCGAGTTTTTCCTCGGGGATGTAGATGCCGGGCTCGACGGTCATCACCCAGCCGGCCTGCATGGGCTTTGTCGTGTCGCCGACATCGTGGACGTCGAGGCCGATGGGGTGGCCTAGGCCGTGCATGAAATACTTCTTCACGGCGGGTGTGTCGCTGCCGGCCGGCTGCTTCTTCACGTCGCGTGGTTTCAGCAGGCCGAGTTCGAGCAGCTCCTCGGTCATGTGCACCTCGGCTTCCTTCTGCCATGACTTCGGGAGCAGGCCGGGGCGCAGTGAGTTCGTGCTCGCGCGCAGGACGCGCAGGACGGCGTTGTAGATTTGCCGCTGGCGGCGGGAGAATTTTCCGCTCACGGGAATCGTGCGCGTCATGTCGGAGTTGTAGTTCGCGTAGGACGCGCCCACGTCGAGCAGCAGGAGCTGGCCGGCTTTCAGCTCGGCGGAATTTTCCTGGTAGTGCAGGCAGCACGCGTTTTTCCCGGCGGCGACGATGGGCTCGTAGGCGAAGCGCGCGCGGTTGCGGATGAACTCATGCGCGAACTCCGCCTCCACGTCGGTCTCCGTCCTGCCGGGACGCGTGAAGCGCAGTACGCGGCGGAACCCTTTTTCCGTGAGCTTGCACGCGCGCGCGATGACCTCGATTTCGCGCGCGCTTTTCACGAGGCGGAGCTGGTGCAGCAGCGGCGCGAGGCGGCGCAGGCCGTGCAGCGGGAAGCGGTGCCGCACTTCGCGGATGAACCGATCGTCGCGCGTCTCCACCTCGGCGGTGGCGCGCTTGTGCTCGTTCGTGTTCAGGAAGACGTGCTCCGCCTCGCACGCGAGCCTGCGGAACGTCGGCCAGAAATCCTGCGTCCACTTCACGGCCTTGATGCCCGTGAGCTTCTGCGCCTCGTCCCTGCGCAGCTTGTGGCCCTCCCAGAGTTCGTTGTGCTCGTTCGGCTCGCGGACGAAGAGCACCTCGCGGAGTTTCTCGTCGTCAGCGTCGGGGAAGATGAGCAGCAGCGTCTCCTCCTGCTCGACGCCGGTGAGGTAAAAGAGGTCGCTGTTCGCGCGCATGAGCAGCGAGCCGTCGGCGTTCGTCGGCAGGATGTCGTTCGCGTTGAGGACCGCGACGGATTTCGGCGGCAGCAGCTTCGCGAGGCGCGCGCGGTTTTCGGTGAAGAGCTTCGGGTCGAGCAGGTCGTGGCGCATGGAGGCTTTTCTCGCTAGGTCAAAAGGGTTGATCGATCGGCAATGAAAGAAATCGCGCTGCTGCGGTCGAGTGGGCGATTACCGCTGGACTCAAATTCTAATCCAAAAGCTGCTTTTGCTTCATGATTTCCAGCCAATCTTCGCGAGATAATGGGCATGCAGCCAAAAGTCGCGCTTGGTGACCGTTTACGTGCAGATCCTTCTGAACGTGATCGTGTCCCTTGTCTTTCTCAGAACCACGACGGATTCCAAACCACGCAATGACTTTTCCGTTGTGGGATATCTCAGCGTAAGCATGTGCCTTTTCTTGACGAAAGTCGGCTTTCAACTTCTTCGCAATTCGGATGGCGTGTTCTTTTGTAACGATCTGACCGGACTCATCTTTTCGAGCCACAGGGAGAGTTAGTCCGAGTGGTTGGTTTGTGTGTTTAGTGTCTGGTTTTTGGTTTGTCCATCCCCGGCGCGGGGAGGCCGGAGGCCGACCGGAGCCGGGGATGGGGTGAGTCG
>JBGAPP010000027.1:0-13626 GCA_044221185.1 Chthoniobacteraceae bacterium
GTGAACCTCATCTTCCTCATCGAGGGCGAGGAGGAGGTCGGCAGCAAGCACCTCGCGGATTTTCTCTCGGCGAATCGCGAGGCGCTCCGTTGCGACCTCATCGCCATCAGCGACACCGGCATGATCGCGCCGCGCACGCCCACTTTCACCTACGGCCTCCGCGGCATCACGGCGATGGAAGTGCGCGTCCACGGCCCGAGCATCGATCTCCACAGCGGCATCTACGGTGGCACCGTGATGAACCCCGCCACCGCGCTCGCGCGCCTCGTCGCCACGCTGCACGACGCGCAGGGGCGCGTCGCCGTCGCCGGATTCTACGACGACGTCGCGCCGCTCCAGCAGTGGGAGCGCGACGCGTGGGCGAAGCTGCCGTTCGGCGAAAAGGAGCTGCTCGCCGTCACCGGTGCGCCGTGCCCGTTCGGCGAGGAGGGCTTCAGCTCCGTCGAGCGCGCATGGGCGCGGCCGACCGCCGAGGTGAATGGCATCGGCGGCGGCTTCCAGGGCACCGGCAGCAAGACCGTCATCCCCCGCGAGGCCTTCGTGAAGCTCACCTTCCGCCTCGTCCCCGGCCAGCGGCCCGACGACATCCTCGCGAAAGTCCGCGCGCACCTGCTCGCGCACTGCCCGCCCGGCGTGCGCCTCGAAATCGAGGACGGCCACAGCGGCGAGCCCTACCTCACCGACCCGCACTCCGCCTTTGGAAAAGCCGCGCAGCGTGCGCTCGCCACGGCATTCCCCGGCCGCGATCTCGCCCTCATCCGCGAGGGCGGCAGCATCCCGATCGTGAACACCTTCCGCAAAATCCTCGGCGTCGAGACGCTCCTCCTCGGACTCGCGCTGCCCGACTGCCGCGCGCATGCGCCGGATGAAAATTTCCCCGTCGAAAACTTCGAGGCCGGCATCCGCCTGAACAAGGCGCTGCTCGAAGAACTCGCGCGCGGCTGAGGCCGCGTCTGCGGGCTTGTGCGGTGAAGTTTGCCGTGTGAATCTCCGCGCCGTGTCCGGCCCAGCCCCCATGCAGCCCGGTTCCAAGCGAGCAGTGGCGCTCGTGCTTGTGCTGTCGTTTGTCGTCCTCGTTTCGCTTCTTGTCGTCGGCTTCTTCGGCTCGGCGTCGAGCGCCCGGCGGGACACTGCGGGCTACGAGGCCGCCACCACGGCACGGCAGCTTTCCGAACTCGCGACGAACATCATCATCGGGCAGATTTTCGACGCGACGCGGAGCTGGGAAATCCCGGCTGCGACCCCTCTCGTGAAAGGCGGCGGCGCGCGGCTGACGTATGCGACCCAGCCGGGCATGATCCGCACCTACGATTCGTCCGGCAAGCCGTGGCGTGCGTTCAAGCTCTACTCGTCCGCGACCATGGTCACCGAGCCGGGGGTGGAATGGAACGCCGCGGCGAAACTCGCCGACGAGGTGCCGGCGACGTGGGCCGAGCAGCCGGCGCTCTACACAGACATGAACGCGCCGGTGCTCGTCGCGGATCCCGGCGGCCAGATCACCTTCCCCGGCAGCACGCAGACCGCCTCGGCAGCGTATCCCATCCTGGATCCGGGCGGGCTTTCGCCCTCGGGTGGCACGGCGAAGGCGCAGGATGGCGTCGAGGGATTCGACCTGCGGAATGTCCCCGGCTTTGGCGGCGCCGAGTCGGACGGCAGGCCGGTGATTTCCGACAGCTACGATCCGACTTTTGTGAAGCTGCCGGGTGTGACGGCGAATCCGGCGCCGATGCCGGTGCAGTGGATCTATGTGCTGCGGGATGGGCGGCTCACATCGCCGACGGGAGTGGGGGTGGGCGGCCTGGAGGTGAATTGGAACGGGCTGCCGGACGGCGATCCGAACAAGCCTTCCGACGTGAACCCCATCACGGGTCGCATCGCGTTCTGGACGGACGACGAGACCTCGAAGCTGAACATCAACACCGCCAGCGAGGGCACGTATTGGGATCGCGCGTGGGCCGTGGGCGACGTGGCAGCCTCGCCCTACGGGGAAAACCAGCTCCGCGATCGCGTGCCGGTAAGAGGGGAGTATCAGCGCTACCCGGGACATCCCGCGACGACATGCCTCAGTCCGGTGTTCGGGCACATGGCGGATTTCAAGGTGCCGACGGGCGACGCGCTGACAGTGATCGATCACGACACCATGCTGGCAAAATATTACGGCATCGTGCCGCGCGTGACTGCTGGAGGGACGAGGGGAGGGACTCTCGCCAGCTACTATTCCGGTTCCTCAGCCCCGGCCATCACCGTGGATACGGAGCGGCTCTACGCGAGCGTGGATGAACTCGCCTTTGCGCCGGGCGCTCTCGTGAACGGGATGCGCTCGACGACCGGCCGGCTGCAGCCTTCGGCGATCGAGCGGGCGAAATTTTTCCTCACGGCAAACGCCCGATGCGCGGAAGTCACGGTGTTCAACACGCCGCGCCTGCTGCTCTGGCAGCTCCAGCAGCAGACCGATCCGAACGGCGGGCGTGACTCGACGCCCGTCACGCCGCGCAACGCGAAGGATCAGCTCCTCGCGTTCTGCGGCACGGTGAACGGCTTCCCATTCTACTTCCAGCGATACAGCGTTTACATGCGCGCCCCCGTGAATGACCGGCTCTCTCATCCGGATGTTCCGTTCCAGCAGCTCCCGCAGTTCGGCTACGCGCCGCCGAGCAGCCAGCGCCCGGCGCTCGACTGGCAAATCACGCGCAACCAGGAGCTCTACAAATATCTCCGGGGGCTCACGGCCCAGCCGCTGCCGGGCCTTGGCGGCACGATCACTGACAAATACCCCTCCGCCGTGCGCGATCAGATACTCACGGAGATGGTGGATCTCATCCGCATGGGCACGAACGCCTACGCCGCCGATCCCAGTGTGCCGCCGCGCTACGAATACGCGCCCGCGCGGCAGATGCCGGACGCGGTGAGCGGCGAGACGCAGATCGTGCCGCTCGTTCCGGGTCCCTCGATGCCCGGCGCCGGGACGAAGGGATTCGGCCGCTTCCCGACGATCACCGAGGCGGCGCTCGTCTTTTACGCCACTGGCAAGAGCGCCACGGAGCCCGACAAGAAAATGCGCGCCGCGCTCGTGCTGGAGCCGTTCAGCCCCACGGCGGGTTCGTGGACTTGGAGCCCGCTTGTCCGCTACGTCGTGAAGGGGCTGAACAGCCTCACGATCAACGGCCGCACGAGCCTCTTCCCGGAGACCCTCACGAGCCTCGTCACCTCGCGCTGCGGCTACGCGAGCGGTGGCAACCACAACACCGCGCACACGGGGACGTTCGCCGCGTTCCGTTACTGGAACGGCTCGGGCAACGACGGCACAAAGCTCATCCAGCCGCCGGGCACGGTGAAGTTCGACGAGGAAAAGGACTACCCGTTCGTGAGCGACTCGATCCCCATCGATCCCGCGCAGGGGCAGAAGGACATCCAGTTCAGCGGCGGCGAAATCACGGTGGAAATCCACGCAGGCTACGCCACGGAGGCGGCTCCCGACACGCTCGTGCAGACTGTGCGCCTGCGCTTCGGCAAGGGCACATGGCCGCTGCCGCGCTTCTCGGGCGCGGACTCGGATTTCAACAACCGCATCGGAGCCGGCAAATTCAACATCATCAACGCTGCTGACACGGTGCGCAGCGTGGAGGTGGACCCAAACGGGCCGACGCGCGGCGATCTCCGCATGGTCTCCGCGATGCCGGTGGTGCCGTCGAATTTCTTCGCCGGATACGCCGGCGGCGCGGACGGCGGAGGCTATGATTCATCCGCGGCAATCGTCCACAGCCTGCGCAACGGCGACGGCGGCACGCTCGTCGGCGGACGGTTTCACGCGAACCTCTTCGACGGGACCGCGGGCACCCTTTCCGCCAGCCCCGGCAACCCCATCGCTGCGCGCGGGACGAAAGCCGCCCTGCTCGGCAGCGGCGCCGCCTTTCTCCCCGGCGACTGGGACAACGGCCCCGCCGGCTTCCAGGACGGCTGCTACGTGAACAAGCCCGACGACTACTACGGCCGCGACGACTGGTGGGCGTCGCCCATCGTCACGCCAAACCGCCAGGTGAGTTCGCCCGTCGTGTTTGGCTCGCTGCCGGTCGGCTCGGCGATGAATCCCGTGCAGCCGTGGCGCACGCTTCTCTTCTGCGCGAATCCCGCCGCGGGCGCGTCGCACCCCGGCTTCGCCAAGCCGAGGGACCACGCCTTCCTCGACTTCTTCACCATGCCCGTCGTGGAGCCCTACGCGATCAGCGAGCCGTTCTCCACCGCGGGGAAAGTGAACCTCAACTACCAGATCGCGCCCTTCACCTACATCCGCCGTGCCACCGCGCTCCGCGGCGTGCTGAAATCCGTCCGCATCACCGCCATCCCCAACACCGCGGCCGCCACCTACAAGAGCGGCATCAGCGCCGTGCTGCGGAAGGAGGTGGACGCCGACGAGACGCTGCGGGCTTTCGAGGAGCGCTTCGCCGATCCCGCCAAGGGCGGCATCTTCCGCAGCGCATCCGAGATCTGCGACATGCCGCTCGTCCCGAAGGGCGCCACGCTCGCCAACATCCGCGCGAACTGGTGGGCCTCCCACGCTCTCACCGGCGACAATGCGCGCGAGATCCCCTACGGCCTCATCTATCCCCGCGTCACCACAAAATCGAACACCTTCACCGTCCACACCCGCGTGCAGGTGCTGAAAAAGCGCAGGGCCTCCACGGCCGCCGACGCCGCCGTCTGGCGTGAGGACATGGACACCGTCGTCGCCGAACACCGCAGCGCCACCACCCTCGAGCGCTATGTGGACACCGGCGACACCACGCTGCCGGATTTCGCCACGCAGCCCGACGCCACACTCGATCGCTTCTACAAAGTGCGCGTCGTCGGCGTGCGCCGCTTCAGCCCCGCGCGTGTCGTCACACCGCTCCCGACCCCCACGCCGAAGCCGCCGCCCACGCCCACGCCGACCCCGAAGCCGCCCACGCCCACGCCCACGCCGAAGCCGCCGACGCCCACCCCGACGCCGCCTCCCACGCCCGTCCCGACGCCGAAGCCCACCCCGAAGGCCTGATGCTGCCGGCTTCCGCACCCGCCGGCTGCCAGCGGTCTGCTGCAGCCCATGACCGTCTCCCTCACCTCTGAAATGGGACGTGTCCCATTCCAAAAGAGACGCGTCCCATCGCGAATGGGACGGTGAAAATCGAAAAAGAAACCCGTCTCCTTTCAAAAGAGACCGGTCCCCTTCAAAAAGAGGCGTGTCCCCTCGGCGATGTAACGTGTGATATTTGAAAAGTGATGCGTCTCCTCGCCGAAGAGACGCGTTCCCTTTGAAAAGAGACAAGGCACTTTTCCGTGGAAACTGGGCATTTGGCCGAGAAAGCACGGCTTTTATTCACGGGGTGGGTTTTCGCCCGAAGAATGTGCTGTCATTTCAGAATCGGATCCTCGGCGAACATTTGAACGAGCAAGGCAAGCGTCAGATCGAGGCGGAGTAGCGTCTTGCACGGGAGTCGGCCGCGGTGGTAGGGAAGGATTGTGGAAATCGCCCCCAAAAAACCACGGAAATGGCCACGCTGGCTTCGATGGCTCAAGTGGACTGCCATAGTGCTAGTTTGCTGGATCGTCGTCATTCCCTCCATACAGGCGCTTTGGTTGCGCCACCAGATTGCCACGGCATTTGCAGCCTCGAAGTCCGTCCGTTTGGAGGAGTTTTTGCCGAGTGACATGATTCGACCGTCGAGGACGGGCGAAGTCCTCACCCTAATGGAACTGAATGGAGAGCAGCGGAAAGCTCTGGCTTCCGCGATTCCGCTTTCACCTGCCATCAACATTTTCAACGTGCCGGGCTTTTGTTACGAACCGCACCACAGGATTGTGATGACAAACTACGACGGTGGACAGATCGGCCTCGAAATCTGTTTTGGCTGCGGTGAACTAATTTTCGATCAGGGTCACGTCACGAGCATGCCGATGTTGTGGTCATCCTCGTTGCGGAGGCTTTTCGCAGAGAATCGAATCCCCATCCGAACGAAACCAGAATACCGCAGACTCTCACGACCTGACCAGAAACGGTGAATCGTTCCGAATCGTGCGAGAGTCCTTTCATTTGCGTGGCGCGTGGGTTCACGGAAGGAATCCCTTTCACCAACCATGCGCCTTTTCCCCTGCATCCTCGCCTCCCTTGCGTTCCCACTTTCCATCACCGCCGCCGAACCCGCGGATGCGGCGCGCTGGTGGAAGGGGAACCTGCACACGCATTCGCTGTGGAGCGACGGGGACGATTACCCGGAGATGATCGCGGGGTGGTATAAGGAGCACAGGTATCACTTCCTCGCGCTGTCGGACCACAACATCGTGGCGGACTACGAGCGCTGGGTGAACATCGCGAAGACGAAGGGCAAGCAGGAGGCGTTCGACAAATATGTGGCGCGCTTCGGCGAGAAGTGGGTGGAGACGCGGCCCGCGACGGAGGGGCGTGAGGTGCGGCTGAAGATGTTCTCGGAGTTCGCGCCGAAGTTCGACGAGCCGGGGCGCTTCCTCATGGTGCCGAGCGAGGAGATCAGCGACCGCTATCTCACCGCGCCGATTCACATCAATGTGACGAACATCCGCGAGGTGATCAAACCGCAGGGCGGCACGAGCATCGTGGACGTGATGCGGCGCAACCTCGCGGAGGTCCTCGCGCAGCGCGCGCGCACGGGCGTGGCGATGATCGCGCACGTCAACCACCCGAATTTCGGCTGGGCGCTCACCGCGGAGGAGCTGGACGAGGTGGAGGAGGAGCGGTTCTTCGAGGTGTATAACGGCCACCCGACCGTCCACAACGAGGGCGGCGTGGCGACGACGAGCAACGGCGGCGGCAGCAACGCGGTCCGCGCCGGCACGGAGCGCATCTGGGACATCATCCTCACGAAGCGCATGGATGCCGGACGCCCGCTCGTCTATGGCCTCGCGACGGATGATTCGCACAGCTACCACACCGTGCCGAACCCCGAGAAGCAGAGCCGCAGCGGCCGCGGCTGGGTGATGGTGCGCGCGGAGAAGCTCGACGCCGCGAAGCTCGTGACCGCGATGGAGGCGGGCGATTTCTACGCATCCACCGGCGTGACGCTGCGCGACGTGAAGCACGACGCCCGCGGCATCACCATCGCCATCGAGCCGCAGCCCGGCGTGACGTTCCGCACGGAGTTCATCGGCACGCGCAAGGGCTGGGACAAGAAGAGCGAGCCGGTCCTCGGCGATCAGGGCGAGGCGCTCCGCACCACGCGCCGCTACAGCAAGGACATCGGTCTCGTGCTCGCCACCGCCGAGGGGACGGATGCGCGCTACGATTTCAAAGGCGACGAGCTCTACGTCCGCGCACGCATCACGTCGTCGAAGAAAAAGGAAGGCGTGGCCATCCCCGACGAGATGGAGCGCGCGTGGACGCAGCCGGTGCGGCATGTGGGGAAGTAGCCGCGCCCTTGCGCCTGCTGCTGCGCCCGGCTAGCAAGCCCAGATGCGCGCGCTCCTTTTCCTACTCGCTGTCGTCACCCTTCAGTTCGCCAACGCCGCCGAGCGGAACGCGCCGAAGGGCTTCAACGTCCCGGACTCCTCGCTGTCGCCCGACAAGCGTTTCGGCGTGACCGTTCCCATCCGCGCGCTGCACGGCGAGAACGCGGAGCCGAAGAACAGTCTCATCGAACTCGCGACCGGCCGCGTGCTCACCGTCATCAAGGCCGCGACCGCGTGGGACCACGCAAACCACCGCGAGGTGATGCCCGCGCGCTGGAGCAAGGACGGTTCGCTGCTGCTGTGGGAGGTGGATGGCAAGTGGTTCCACGACGCATTTGTGCTGATCAAAGTCGTGGACGGCGAGGTGAAATGGCAGACCGATGTGCTGAAAGCCGCGCAGCAGGAGATCCTCGCGCGCACCAAGAAGACCGCGCCCAAGCAATACGCCGCGGCGAAGGAGCAGAACAAAGGCAGCGGCTCAGCGTATCCCGAGGGCTTCAGCATCGACGTGGATGTCGTGGGCAATGGCGGCATCTCCGCGCCGCTGCAGCTGAAGGTCGTGCTGTCGTCGAACCCGAAGGGCATCGAGGGCATCACGAGCCTCTACTCGCACATGGACGCGGAGGTGGATGCCGAAGGGCGCTTCACGGTGAAGAAATTCAGCCTTGGGCATTTCGAGCTGCGGAATCTGTAGGAGACACATCATGCGCCCTCATTTCCTCCTCGCCGCCACACTCACCGCCGCATTCACCACACACGCCGCCGACTGGCCGCAGTGGCGCGGGCCGCTGCGCAATGGCGTCGTGCCGGATTCGCCGAAGCTGCTCGAGGCGCTGCCGGAGGAGGGGCTAAAGGAACTGTGGACGAGCGAGGAGATTCCCTCGAACGACGAGGGCGGGCTGTCGAGCCCGGTGGTCGCGGGCGGGCGCGTGATTGTGGGGCTCGTGTGGCACCGCGATTTTCCCAGCGAGACGCGGCAAATCGGCGAGCTGGTGCTGCGGCAGCTCGGGCATCAGTCCACAAAGTCGCTCGGCGAGGCGCTCGTGGCGAAGATCGAGAAGACGCGCATGGAACTGCCGCCGACGCTGCGCGGCGGGAAGCTGGAGGAGTTCGCGAAAAAATTCGCCGAGGAGAATTTCGACGCGAAGCAGCGGCAGCTCTACACGGGCTGGCTCACGAAGCGCTTCACAAAGGGCAAGCTCGCGATCCCGCTCGACGTGCTGGAGAAGCTCGACGCGAACAAGGAGCACATTTTCAAGAGCGAGGCGGAGATGAAGTCGTGGCTCGAGGCGCAGGGCTGGAGCGACGACGCGCGCCAGCAAATCATCGCCGCCGTGCCGCCGACGGAGCGCAAGGCGGAGGATGCGCTGATGTGCATTGATTTCGAGACGGGCAAGACGGTTTGGAAAGTGTCGCTGCCCGGCGAGCCGGTCGGGCGCGGGGCTTCCTCGACGCCGTGCGTGGCGGACGGGAAGGTGTTCGCGGTCGGCAGCCGCCGCGTGTGGTGTGTGAGCCTCGCGGACGGCAAGGTGCTGTGGCAGTCGCCGTTCGCGAAGAAAAAGGGCACGGGCGCGTCGCCGCTGTTTTTCGACGGCGCGGTCGTGGTGAATGCCGACGGGCTTTTCGCGCTCGACGCTGCGACCGGCAAGGAGCTGTGGAAGCAGGAGAAGGCCGGCGGCGGCAATGCGTCGCCGGTGCCGTGGGAAGTGGATGGAAAGAAGATCGTCGTCTGCAATGGCCGCGACCTTTCCGCCGTGGACGTGAAGACCGGCAAGGTGCTCTGGACGGCCGAGGCCGGCGGCGACAGCACGCCGTCCATCGGCGGCGGCATCCTCGCCGTGCAGTCGCGCAAAAAGGAGCTGGGCCTCGTCGCGTTCCGCATCACGCCGGAGAAGGCGGAGAAGATTTGGAATTTCCCCATCGACGCGCTGCGCACGCAGAGCAGCCCCATCGTCCACGACGGCCACGTCTATCTCACCGACGACAACACCCACTACTGCTTCGCCGCCGCGACCGGCGAAGTCGCGTGGAAGAACCAGGCGCAGACGACCATCAGCTCGCCGCTCATCGCCGACGGCAAGCTCTTCACGATGGCGAACAACGGCAACAGCCTCCTCATGGTCGCCGCAGAGCCGAAGACCTACATCAGCCTCGGCCGCGCGACCGTCAAAGCGCAGTGGGTCCCGTCCCCGAGCATCGCAAACGGCAAGCTCATCCTGCGGATGAAGGACAGCGTGAAGGCGTGGTCGCTGGTGAAATGAAAACACGCGCCGCGGTGTGAGCACCGAGCCTTGCGGAGCGTTGTGAGTGGCACAACACTCCGCCATGCCGCATTCGGTTTTCATCGAGACGACAATTCCGAGCACTACGTCGCACGTCCGTCGCGGAGTCTCCCGCAGGCGGCGCGGCAGGAACTCACGCGCGAGTGGTGGGACGGACAACCGCGAGCAACTCTGGACACTGACCGAGGCGCGTGTGGTCATCGAAGACTTCCGGCAGCGCTACAACCACATTCGCCCGCACAGCAAGCTGGGCTACCAGAGCCCCGCCCACTTGGCCCGATCACGACTCACCCCATCCCCGGCTCCGGTCGGCCTCCGGCCTCCCTGCGCCGGGGATGGACAAACCAAAAAGCAGACACTAAACACACAAACAAACCACTCGGACTAACTCTCCCTGTGGCTCGAAAAGATGAGTCCGGTCACTGCCAATCGGTGAACTCAAACCGCAGCCGCCTTTTGGCGCACCGCGCCCGTCAGTTCACCGCCGTGCGGATCTGCACGAAGGCGATCATCTCCAGCAGGTCGTCCACGTGGAACGGCTTCGAGAGCATCGTGCCGTTCACGTTGCGGATGAACTCGTTGACCTTCGGGTTTCCACGGTGCCCGGTCATGAAGATGAAGCGGTTGCAGAGATGGGGGCGCATACGTTCCACGGCGCGGAAGAACATGTCGCCGGGAAGTGTCGGCATCATCATGTCGCAGAGGATGACCTCGAAGTCGTTGGCGAGGACTTCGTGGACGCCTTCGACGCCGTTCTGCACGCAGGAGACGCGGTAGCCATGGCTGCCGAGGAATTCCTGCATGATTTCCTTAAACTGAGGGTCGTCCTCAAGCAAAAGAACAGAGCCTTTTGGCTCGGAACTGGAGGGCTCAGGCAGGGCTTCTGGGATGTCGAGAGTTGCGGTTTGGTCGGTGTAGCGTTGCATTTGAGTTGGGGATTAATTTCCTTTCAGCAGCCACCATGCCTCGCAATCCGGGGAAAATGTCGTTTGACGAATGGGCGAGCAGCTATACCGTTTACCCCGTTAATCATCTCATTTCTATGCACGAACACCGCCAAGACCTGAAATCCTCCGCAGAACGCCTTGCAGACATTTTTATCGTTCTGCAGCGCTCATTTGTTCTTAACTTGTCCAAGGAACTTGTTCGTGGACGGCTTTCGTTCCCGCAATTCCTCCTGCTCAGCTTTTTGGCGCAGGACACGGAGCCGATGACGATGTCCAAGACGGCTGAACTCATGAAACACACGACGGCTGCGGCGACAGGCCTCGTGGATCGCCTTGAGAAGCTCGGCCTCATCGTCCGGAAGCAGGGCAAGGATCGCCGTCAGGTGCTCGTCTGCATCACGGAGAAAGGCCATGCGATGGTGCAGGAAATCCGGCAGGACATGATTCAGAACCTCCTGCGCCTGATGAATTTTCTCGACGAATCCGAACAGGCAGCCTGGCTGCGCATCTACGAGAAGGTCTTCCCGCACTGCCAGAAGTGAACAGGTGGGGAGTGATAGCCGCGGCGCTGCTTGCGCTGTCGGGCGCGGAGTCTTCCGGCAGGGAGCGCAAGCCTTCGGTGCCGCCGCACCGGGCGCTCACGCTGCAGGGGGCCATTTCCCTCGCGCTGAAGCAGAACCCGGACATCCTCAAGTCCATCCACGAAATCGAGCGGACGCGCGGGCAGGTCATCGAGGTCCGGGCGCAGGCGCTCCCCAAGATTCAGGCGACCGGCACCTACACGCAGTATGATCCCGATTTGCTGACCGGGGGCGGCTCCTCGATCAGCAGCACGGCCACGGGTTCCAGCACCTACAGTGGCGTCACGGTGGACAAGACGTGGCGCATCACGCTGGACGTGAAGCAGACGATCTACTCGGGCGGCAAGGTGCGCGCCGCGATGAAGATCGCGGAACTCACTGAGGACACGAGCCACCAGTTGCTGCGGGAAACCGTTGCGACGGTCATCGCGAGGGTCCGCACGCAGTTTTATACCGCGCTGCTGAACCGCGAGCTCATCACGGTCTCGGAGGAAAGCATCCAGCTCCTGAGCGACGAGCTTCAGGATCAGCAGAACCGCTTCGCCGCGGGCACCGTCCCGCGTTTCAACGTGCTGCGCGCCGAAGTGGAGCTGGCAAACGCGCGTCCCGAACTCATCCGCTCGCGGAACAACTACCTCATCAGCCGCCTCGAGCTCGGCAAGACGCTGGGCCTCGACGGCGACGAGAAACTCGATGTGCTCGGCGAGCTCCGGATGCAGCCGCACGCGGTGAACCTCCAAAAGGGCATCGCCACGGCGCGGAAGAACCGCGCGATTCTCAAGGCGCAGAAGGACACGATTGAAACCGAGGAGCACCAGATCACCGTGGCGAAGTCCGGCTACAAGCCGCAGCTCACGGCGAGCGGCGGCTACGAGTTCATGAACAACAGCAGCACGCGCGACCTTTCAAATGTCACGCACGGCTGGTATCTCGGCGTCACCGGGACGTGGGCGGTTTTCGACGGCTTCGAGACGAAGGGCAAAGTGGACCAGGCCAGGGCGCGCCTCGCTTCGGCGAAGGTGAATTTTTCGGACTCCGTGCAGCAGGTGGAGCTGGAAGTGCAGAAGGCGTATGCGCAGGCGAAAGTCGCCCGCGAGGTCATTGGCAGCCAGGTGAAGGTCGTCGAGCAGGCCGAGGAAGCCCTGCGGCTCGCGAAGGAGCGCCTCGCTGCAGGTGCCGGCACTCAGCTCGACGTGCTCGATGCGCGGGTCGCGCTCACAAAGGCTCGCACCACGCAGAAGCAGGCTCTTTCCGAATACAATGTCGCGCTCGCCGAATACGACCGCGCCACGGGTGCGACCGCGGTTTACGATCCGACGCTCCCGGGCCCGAAGCCGAAGGTGGGCATGGGCGCGCTCCGCAAAGGCGGCGCCACGCTGCGACCGGCGGATTGAGCAGCATGCCCGTCTGTCCGTATGAGACCTTTCCAGCGCTCTCGGCGCTGCCGGTCATCCATGCGTTCACCGGGCGTGTGCCGGGGCTCGATGTGAAAACGGACCGGGCTGCGGCCCTCGGGCGGCTTGCCATTTATCACGAGGAGGTCCGCGAGCATATCGGCGCGGGCTCGCGGCGTCTCATCACGGCGGAACAGGTGCATGGCGCCGTGGTCGCGCGTGTCACCGTCGCCGATGCGGTGCCAGTGTCCGGGGCAGATGCGCTCATCACCGACGATCCCACGGTGTGCCTCGGAATTTATGTGGCCGACTGCGGCCCAGTGTGGCTCGTGGATCCCGTGCGGCGTGCCATCGGCTGCATTCACAGCGGCAGGAGCGGGACCGAGTTTGGCATCGTGTCCGCCGCGGTTGACGCGATGGAGAAGCAGTTCGGCAGCGTGCGCGCGGACATCACCGCGCAGCTCGGCCCGTGCATCCGCCCGCCAAATTACGAGGTGGATTTCGCCGCCGACATCCTTCGCCAATGCCGTGAGGCCGGGCTCATTTCAGTGCATGATTCCGGCCGCTGCACCGCAGCCGAGCCCGGGCGCTACTACAGTTATCGCCGGGAAAAGGGACGGACCGGCCGCATGCTTGCGCTCCTCGCGCTGGCGTAGCATTCACAATGCAAATGGCCGCACGCGCGGCAATCGCGGCCATCGCAGTCAAACTGCACGGCGATTTGTGAATGCTGAGTCCGCCGCATCGGTTCGGATCGCGTGAAGTTGGCCGACTAGGGTTCGAACCTACCCGAAAGCATGTAAAATTGCGGCTTCCAAGGCAGGGGACGCTAATCCTTGCGCTATTCTTTCAGACACGTGCCGGGAGGTGGTCGATGCGTGGGCTCAACTGAGTGAGCCGCTGAAGGCGGCGATTCTGGCAATTGTCCGGTCTGCGCAAACGAGAGGGGAGGCTGCTCGATGAACGC
>JBGAPP010000005.1:0-330544 GCA_044221185.1 Chthoniobacteraceae bacterium
TTCACGGGTTTGCCGGAAACCTTCACGGGTTTGCCGGAAACCTTCACGGGTTTGCCGGAAACCTTCACGGGTTTGCCGGAAACCTTCACGGGTTTGCCGGAAACCTTCACGGGTTTGACCGCTTCGCGCTACTGAAAAAGGCAAAAAGTCTAGGAAAAATGGCATTTTTCTGGCAAAGCTACCTCAATTCACCGCCGCAGCAGTCAGGCAAGGAAGGAGAGGACGACGGGGAAGGAAAACCTTCGGATAGCGGATGGCGGAAAGAGGTTCTCTCGCGCTGTCTTTCCGCAATCCGCAATCCGCAATCCGCAATCAAACGATGTCCCCCGGCAGCCGCCCGAGCCCGCCCAGCCCGCCGGCTTCCACATCACCGCGCCGAGGATCACCAGCACGAGGCCGATGATGAAGAGCAGTTTTCCGAGGTCATTCATGCCTCACCGACTTCGGGACTCCCTCGCGCACCATGCCAGAAACGCGCGATGTCCACCCGGCAGCCTGCGTGATCCACGCGATAAATGACGCGGTAGGAGCGCACGACGATTTCGCGGATGCGCGGATCGTCGAACTCGGGAACCACGCGTCCCAATTCGGGAAAATCCGCAAGCCGCTTCACGCTGCCGACGAGGAACTGGCCGAAGCGGACTGCGCGCTCCGGCGAGTCCAGCGAGATGTAGCGGACGATGTCCCGCAGGTCGCGCCGAGCACTGGGCGACAGCGCTACCTGATAACCCATGACGGCAGCTCGCGCTCGACCTCCTCGATGGGGATGCGCTCACCGCGCTCAATCTCCGCGAGCCCCTGCCGCACCGCCGCCACGAATTCGATCTCCCTCGCGACATCGTGGAGCGAGACATCCTCGGGCAGCTTCTCCAGCAGGTCCTGGACGATTTGCTTGGTGCTCATGCGGGGGAGTGTGCCGCTGCAGCACGCGGATGCAAGGTTCGGTTTGGAATGACGCGCAAGCGGTGCGCATGGAGCGCCATCACCGCCGGAACAGCCATGCCAGCAGGCTCAGCACGGCGCTGAGGAGCAGGCAGGTGACGATGGGGAAGGAAAAACGTCGTGCTGCCCCGCGGCGGGCGCGCCGTGTTAAACGAGGGTGATGTCGCCCGGCAGCCGCCCGAGCGGGCCGAGCCCGCCGGTCTTCCACAGCACCGCGCCGACGATCACCAGCACGATGCCGGCGGCGACGAGCACTTTGCCGAGGTCGTTCATGCGGAAATTCAATTCGTAGAACGTCTGCACGTGCTTGGCTTTACGGACTCGCAGAAGGCAGTTCGCAGTAGTGTGCGGTGAAGTTTCCTCTTTGTGTTCACCGTGCGCTCAATGTGAAGAAGTGAATTAGCCAATAGCTCCGTAAACCAACGGCTGAATTCAGAAATGACAACAATCATGAAGATGCCCAAGCATGCCCCGAAACCGCTTCTTGTAAGATTCGGCACTTCGATTGCAGCAAGCCAAAGAGCAATCGAAACGCTGGCAAGCAAAGCGGATGCACACACAACGAGCCGCGCAAAATGGCTCCTCCATCTGAGTAATAAAAATCCGACGACGATGCCGAAATATATTCCGATGCACCGGGCACAAACTCCGACGTAATAGCCACCGAGTTCAAAACAGCGATCAGGACGCTGGTGGCAAAACCAATGAAGGTAATTATGAACAAGTGCGTTGAATGGGGAGATAAGCGCACACACAATATGGAAGGCCGCAACTCCAACGAAAAATCTGAGGAAAGTATTGCGAGTCAGAAACCGAAACATGGAACTACCCTCGGAACGACTTAAAAACTGCGAAGCCAACCCAGAATCCAACCGCCCCGTAGACAAGGAAAATTAAAGCACCGCCGAAGTAGATGTAGGGGCAGGATGATCCTGCTGTGAAACAATCGATGATCGTCTTTTTGTGGATGAAATAGGCTATCGGAAGGGCGATAATCGCGAAAATGATACCTGCTGCGTAGGCCTTCGGCTCTCGCTTCTGAAGATTATGCATCCGCACACTCTTTGTGCAGTGCGGACACACGGTCGCGAACAAATCAATCGGCTTGCAACAATACGGGCATAAGTTCGGCGACGTTGGCTCTGATGGTGTCGCTGAGCACGATGAAACAGACGGTGGTGCAGCCTCAGACTTCTCCACTTGGATTTTGGGGCTAGCCTGACGAGCGGGACGTGGAACTGTGAACTCCAGCTTACATACCGGACATACCGCTGCCGTTTCAGCGGTGTTCTCAGCAGCGGATAGACGCTGGCCACAATGGGGGCAATGAAATTTAAACTCCATCTCGTCTGAGCGGCGAAGTTTTCAGAATCACGTAGCGACTCTGCCAGCATCAATATCGTCTCGGACTGCGGTGACGAGATGATCGTGCGCCCAAGTGCCGGTGTAGGTATGAAAATCGTAGTCGGTCGGGAATGAAACCATGTAGCCAACGGTCAGCTGCTTACCACCGCGATACCCCGCAGCAAAATAGCCGTTTTCGTCGCCATGAAGCCGAATTTCGTAATTTGAATGCGAAATCGTTTGGATCAGTATTTTCATAGTTGAAGCTGTAAGAATTTGTTGTTCCCGAGGGAGGGATTTTGACTGCTTCAACTTACAAATTTCAAAATCCAAAAAATGCTACGCCAGCCCCGAGAGGGCGCCGGTGCTGTCGCCGACGAAGGGGACGCGGACGTCCATGCGTTCGAGGAGGGACTGCCAGAGGTTGGCGATGGGCGTTTCCTTCGGCACGCGGAGGTGGCGGCCGCTCTGGATGGTCCCGCCGCCGCGGCCGGCGAGGAGGATGGGGAGGTCGTCGTGGTTGTGGCGGTCGCCGTCGCTGTTGCCGCTGCCGTAGGCGATCATGCAGTGGTCGAGCAGGGTGCCGTCGCCCTCGCGGATGGATTTCAGTTTCCCGAGGAGGTAGGCGAGCTGGGTGGTGTGGAATTTGTTGATCTCGCGGATCTTTCTCAGCTTCTCCGCGTCGCGCCCGTGGTGGGAGAGCTCGTGGTGGCCTTCGCGGACGCCGAGGTCGGGGTAGTTCTTGTTGCTGCCCTCATTGGCGAGGACAAACGTGGCGACGCGCGTGATGTCGCTCTGGAAGGCGAGGACGAGCATGTCGCACATGAGGCGGATGTGCTCGGCGTAGTTGCCGGGGGTGCCGTCGGGGGCCTTCGTGCCGGCGGGGGGATGGACCTCGGGCATCTGCGCGACGCGGTCCATGCGCTGCTCGATTTCGCGGATGCTGGTGAAGTATTCGCCGAGCTTCTGCTTGTCGCTGGCGCTGATCTTCGAGGCGAGGGCGCGGGTGTCGTCGCGGATGAAGTCGAGGATGCTCTTGCGGGAGGTGTAGCGGTGCGCGCGCTCGGCGGCGCCGGCGCTGCCGAAGAGGCGATCGAAGACCATGCGGGGGTTCACTTCCTTCGGCAGGGGCTGCGTGGGCGACTTCCACGACATGGTGGAACTGTAAACGCAGGAGTAGCCGGAGTCGCAGTTGCCCGCCATGGCGCTCGGCTCGCAGCCGATCTCGAGCGAGGGAAGGCGGGTGAGTTCGCCGATGCGCGCGGCGGCGAGCTGGTCGGCGGAGGTGCCGGCGCGGATGTCGGTGCCGTCGGTCTTGCGCGGCTGCGCGCCGGTGAGGTAGGCGCCCATCGCGCGGGCGTGGTCGCCGCCGCCGTCGCCGTGCGGGCGGGCCTTGTCGGCGGTGAGTCCGGTGAGGACCATGAGGTCGCCCTTCACGTCCTTCAGCGGGGAAAGGATCTCGGGGAGTTCGCCGAGCCTGCCCTCCGAGGACGGCGTCCAGTTCGCCATGTCCTTGCCGTTCGGGACGTAGAGGAAGGCGAGGCGGTTCGGCGCGGACTTTTTCCCCGGCGCCCCCGCGGCCCACGCGCTGAGCGAGCCCATGGATTCGAGCCAGGGCAGGGCGATTGCGGTGCCGAGCCCGCGGAGCATCGTGCGGCGTGAGATGGGTGTGAACATGGCGCGGGAAGGTAGCGTGGCTTTTGGAAATGGAAAGCGCACGGAGCGCCGCGGAAGTTGACCCGCGCGCGATCCGCCACTACACCGCGCGTCCCGCAAAACGAATCCAGCACCCACGCACCATGGCATTCCTCAACGACAACTACCTCAAGCTCAAGGCCGGCTACCTCTTTCCCGAAATCGCGCGCCGCGTGAAGGCGTTCACCGACGCGAATGCCGACGCTGCGAAGCGGCTCATCCGCTGCGGCATCGGCGACGTGACCGAACCGCTGCCCGAGGCGGTGCGCATCGCGCTGCACAAGGCGGTGGATGAGATGGGCATTCGCGAGACGTTCAAGGGCTACGGCCCGGAGCAGGGCTACGAGTGGCTGCGGAAGGCGATCGCGGAAAATGATTTCCGCGCGCACGGCATCGACGTCGCGGACGACGAGATCGTGGTGAGCGACGGCACGAAGTGCGACACGGGCAACATCCTCGACATCCTCGGCGCGAAGAATGTCATCGCCGTCACCGACCCAGTCTATCCCGTGTATGTGGATACGAACGTTATGGCGGGCCACACCGGCGATGCCAACGAGCGCGGCGCCTACGCCGGCCTCGTGTATCTCGAGGGCAACGAGGCGAACGGCTTCACGCCCGCGCCGCCGGCGCAGAAGGTGGACGTCGTTTACCTCTGCTCGCCGAACAACCCGACCGGCGCGGTGATGAACCGCGCGCAGCTTGAGGCGTGGGTCGCCTACGCGAAGGCGAATGGCACGCTGATCCTCTTCGACGCCGCCTACGAGACCTACATCAGCGAGCCCGGCGTGCCGCATTCGATCTACGAGATTCCCGGCGCGCGCGAGTGCGCGATCGAGTTCCGCAGCTACTCGAAGAATGGCGGCTTCACCGGCGTGCGTTGCGGCTTCGTCGTCGTGCCGAAGACGCTCATGGCAACTACAGCCTCCGGCGAAAAGAAGCCGCTGCATCCGCTGTGGCTGCGCCGCCAGACGACGAAGTTCAACGGCGTCGCCTACATCATCCAGCGCGCCGCCGAGGCGCTCTATTCCGCCGACGGCAAGGCGCAGGTGCGCGCTCTCGTCGAGCACTACATGGGCAATGCGCGCATCCTCCGCGAGGCCGCGCAGGCCGCGGGGTGGAAGACGTGGGGCGGCGTGAACGCGCCCTACATCTGGGTGAAGTGCCCCGGCTCGCTCGGCTCGTGGGAGATGTTCGACAAGATGCTCACCGAGGCGAACGTCGTCATCACGCCCGGCGCCGGATTCGGTGCTGCGGGCGAAGGCTACTTCCGCATCAGCGCGTTCAATTCACGCGCGAACGCCGAGGAAGTCGGCCGCCGCATCAAGGCGCTGAAAGTGTAGCGCGGGTATGCGAAGCTAAGCAGTCACCGCGCGGAAACTCGCGATGGTCTGCTTTGCTGCGGCATCGGCGTCGGGCAGCGGGAGGATTTCGGCGGAGAGGTAGCCCTTGTAGCCGATCTCGCGCAGCGCGGCGACGATGGGCGCGATGGCGGTGTGGCCCATGCCGATGGCGCGGCGATTCGAGTCCGCGAAATGCACGTGGCCGACGAGCGGGCCGCAGGCGCGCAGCGTGGCCGCGGGGTCGGCTTCCTCGATGGCCATGTGGAAGAGGTCGCAGAGCAGCCGGATGCTTTTCGTCTTCAGCGTGCGCAGCCATTCGGCGGCGTCCTGCTGGCGGTTGAAGAGGTTC
This sequence comes from Chthoniobacteraceae bacterium, assembly GCA_044221185.1. GTDB lineage: Bacteria > Verrucomicrobiota > Verrucomicrobiia > Chthoniobacterales > Chthoniobacteraceae > SXWH01. The sequence continues at coordinate 5,674 of JBGAPP010000005.1, forward strand.
GTCTCGTAGCGGTTCAGCGGCTCATAGAGGAAGGGGACGCCGTGTGCGCCCGCGAGTTCGCCGAGTGATTCCAGCGCTTCGCCGAGCCACGCGAGCGCCTGTTCGCGCGGGACGTTCGCATCCCAGCGTCCCTGCATCGAGCCGAGGATTGCCGGCGCTCCGAAGCCGCCCGCCAGCTCGATGATCGCAGCGATGAATTCGCGCGCGTCGTGCCGCACTTTCGCGTCGGCCGAAGTGAGGCTGAGCTGGTGCACAACCATGCCCGCGCCCGTGCCGAACGCCGCGGCCTTCAGCCCGTGACGATCGAGCAGCCCCTGCAATTCCGCGATGTCCACCGCACCCGCCGACGGAGGGAAAATCTCCACCGCATCAAATCCGAGCGCCGCCGCGCGAGCGCAGCCATCCGCAAGGCCATCGTGATAGACGAAAGGACCGAGCCGGGCCTGTGGGACGAGGGAGATGGTGATGGCGGATTTCATGGAATGACGAATGACGAATGGCGGATGAACAAATCAAGCCCGGCGAATGCCGTCGTCGTTCGTCATCCGGCATGCTGCATTCGTCATTTCTCCGCTGGGCTCCGCAGCCAGCGGCTGCCCGGCTATTTCTTCTCCTTCGCGTAAGCCTCGAAAGCCTCCGCGATCTTGCCGGTCTTCTCGTCGCCTTTGTGGAAGATGAGGCGGTGGCGCAGCTTCACGCGCTCGCCTTTCTGCAGCTCAAATGATGCGTCCTCCGCATTCTTGTCGAACGCCTTTTGCCCGAACGGATTCGCGGTGAAGAGCCCGTAGGTGCGCACGTGCCACGGCGTGGGATGGCGGAAGCTGCTCGGGTGATTCAGCATCGCTACGCCGAGCGCCTCGCCGCCGACGGTGCCGTAGTAGTCGCACCACTTCGCGCGCTTGCTCCACGCGGCGGCATCGGTGTCGCCCTGGCTGTTGATGATGTGGCCGGTGCCCTTCTTGTTCTTGTCGATCTCGACGGCCATCTCGCTCGGCAGGCGGATGCTGAAGCCCGCGTCCTTCATGTCCTTGAAAGTGACGGGCCCCTCGCTGGCGATGTAGTCGAGATCGAAGTCGATCGTGCGTGTGTCTCCGTCCGCGCGGAACGTCATGCGGTGCTCCTCCTCGAGGTATTTTTTCCCCTCCACATCGCGGATGTCGCTCGCGGCCACGACGACAGCCTCCTTCGCGTCGGCCTTAATCTCCTTGTATTCACGGTGCTTGATGTAGCCGATGAGCTTCGCGCGCGCGGTGGTGGTTCCGGGCTTCTTCGCCTCGGCCTCCGAGAGCGTCTTCGGCTCCTCCCATACGTCGAGCCCGGCCATGCCCTGGTTGCCAAAGCAGATGCCGCGGTGGTGCGGATGATCCTTCTGTTCGCCCTCGACGACCTTCATCGGGTAGTTGCGCGTCATCTGCTTGCCCGTCGGTCCGAAGACCGGCGCGAGATACGGCTTGTTCGCCTGATCCACGACGTAGTCGGCGAAGGGCTGGCCGTTCACCTTGATGGAGAGCCCGTTGTTCGTGGTCTTCTCGATGGTGAAGCCGGTGTCCGCCGCCGAAGCCTGCGTGGTGAGGCGGATGAGCGCGGTGGCGATGAGGGCGGCGAGGGGGAGTTTGGCGTGTGTCATGGGCGGGTGAGGTTGTGTTGGGGTTGGTTCATGGGAAAGTGCGAAGTCGGGAAAATGTTAGCGGTTTCGAGCGGGGTCCGGTGCGAGGTTCGGCACCCGGGTCCGGCGGCAGCGGGTTCCACTTGTCGCGAGGGGTTTCCATTTGGAAAAGAAGCGAGCACGTTTCCAATCGAGCAGAAGCCGCCCGCATGAACACCGAACGCAAACCATCACCCGGCACCGGCCACGTGCGCTGGATCATGTGCGGGCTGCTTTTCCTCGCGACGACGATCAACTACATCGACCGCCAGGTGATCGCGCTGCTGAAGGGGCCGCTCACGAAGGAGTTTAAGCTCAGCGAGACCGACTACGCGGCGATCGTGTTCAGTTTCCAACTCGCGTATGCGATTGGTTTTCCGCTCGCGGGGCGAATCATGGACACGCTCGGCGCGCGCATCGGCTTCGCGCTGGCGGTCGGCGTGTGGAGCCTCGCGGCGATCGCGCATGCGGCGGCGCACTGGTTCCCCGCGCTGCATGTGCCGACGCTGCTGCTGGAGCCGCCGTTCATCGCCACGCTCGGGGGCGCCGCCGCTGGGTTCGCCGCGATGCGGTTCGCGCTCGGTTTTGCGGAGGCGGGGAATTTTCCTGCGTGCGTGAAGGCCGTGGCGGAGTGGTTTCCGCTGCGCGAGCGCGCGTTTGCGACAGGCATCGTGCTGTCGGGCACGAATGTCGGCGCGATCCTCGCGCCGCTGACAGTGCCGTGGATGACGGTGAACTGGGGCTGGCAATGGGCATTCGTGATCACGGGCGCGGTTGGCTTTGTGTGGGTCGCCGTATGGCTCGCTGTCTATCGTTCGCCCGGCGCGCATCCGAAGGTGACGGCCGCCGAGCTTGCGCACATTCACAGCGACCCGGCGGAGGAGCCGCGCCGGGTGCCGTGGCTCCAGCTGCTGCCGCATCGGCAGATGTGGGCAATCTCACTGGGGAAATTCCTCACGGATCCGATTTGGTGGCTCTACCTGTTTTGGATTCCCGATTTCCTCCAGCGGAACCACGGGCTCGACCTCAAGAGCATCGGGCTGCCGACCATCGCGATCTACCTCCTGTCGGATGTCGGCAGCATCGCGGGCGGCTGGTTTTCCTCGTCGCTCATCAAGCGCGGCTGGAGCGTGAATGCTGCGCGCAAAACCGCGCTCCTCGTCTGCGCGCTCGCCGTGGTGCCGATTGTCTTCGCGGCGAATGTGAAGAGCCTGTGGGGTGCCGTGGCGCTCATCTCGCTCGCGGCGGCGGCGCACCAGGCATGGGCTGCGAATCTTTTCACCGCGGCGTCCGACATGTTCCCTCGGCAGGCGGTCGGTTCCGTCGTCGGCATCGGTGGAATGGCGGGCGGCATCGGCGGGATGCTCATCGCGCTGCTCGTCGGGCAGATCCTCCAGCGCACGGGCAGCTACGTGAGCATCTTTATCCTCGCCGGCTCGGCGTATCTCGTCGCGCTGCTGGTGATCCACCTCTTCGCGCCGCGGATGGAGCCGGCGAAGGTGTGACGAGGCGGTGATTGACGCGTGGAGGAGGGTCGTGTGGCCTTGCCGGACACGAATCCCCACCATGAACAAACCTCTTCCCATCTTCACCGCGCTGCTGCTCGGCGCGATCCCGATGTCTGCCCGCGCCGCGGAGTGGACGCTCACTGTGCGTGCAGGAGACTGCGAGCGTTCAGGCAGCACCGTGTCGTTCACCGCGCCGAAGGAACTGCGCGGCGGTGCCGTGCTGAAATCCGCCGACGGCGTCTCGCTGCCGGTGCAGATTGATGACGCGGGCCGCGCGATCTTCATCGAGCCGCAACTCGCGAAGGGCGCCCACAAGACCTACACGCTCGCGGCGGCGGCAAGGGCGGGGGATTCCATCGCGGCGAAAAGGGAAGGCGACGTGTTGAAGTTCACCGCGGGCGGCGCGTCGTTTTTCAGCTACCAGATGAATCCCGGCCCGGTGCCCGGGGGTGTGTCACCGATCTATTCGCACGGCGCATATCTGCACCCGGTGTTCGGTCCCGGAGGCAAGCTCGTGACTGCGGATTTTCCTCCGGACCACCGTCACCAGCGCGGCATTTTCTTCGCCTGGACGAAGACGGAGTTCGAAGGCAACCACCCGGATTTTTGGAACATGGGCAAAGGCGACGAGAAGGAGAAGCCGGGCGGCAAGCTGCTCGCCGAGGTGCGCTTTGCGTCGCTGGAGAAGAGCTGGGGTGGTCCGGTGCATGGCGGCTTCGTGAGCGGGCACAGGTTCATTGACCACGCTGCCGAGCCGGCGAAGGACGTGCTCCACGAGACGTGGGAGGTGACCGCGTATCGTGTGACCGCGGGGGGCGCGCCGCTGAACGTGATTGATCTCGTTTCGACCCAGACATGTGCATCCGATTCGCCGCTCAAGCTGCCGAAGTATCACTACGGCGGTCTCGGTGTGCGCGGGAGTGCGCAGTGGGATCCGGTGGAGGCTGTCACGATGCTCACAAGCACCGGCGCGGATCGCAAGGGCGGCGACGCAACCAAGGCGAAGTGGGTGCATCTGGGCGGCGAAGTGGACGGCGCGCCGACAGGAATCGCGGTGCTGATGCACCCGTCCAACTTCCGCTTCCCGCAGCCGCTGCGGCTGAACCCGAAGAACCCGCAGATCTGCGTCGCACCGTCCCAGGACGGCGATTGGGAAATCGTGCCGGGCAAGCCGTATGTCTCGCGCTACCGCATCGTCATCGCCGATGGAAAGGCGGACGCCGCCTTCCTCGAAAAACTCTGGGCCGACTACGCCGAGCCTGCGGTCGCCGAGGTGAAGTGAGCGCCTGCTGCTGCGGTGAAAGGCTGAAGCCCGGCGGCTAGTCCTCGTCCTCGTCGAGACCCCAGAGGTGCTCCTTCTGCCATTTCGTCTCGTAGAGCTTGCAGAGGCCGAGGGCGGGCGCCACGCCGCCGCTGTAAGTCGCAGTCGTGGAATACTGCTTGTCCTCGTCATACCAGCCGACTGCCACGATCGCATGGTCGAAGTGTTCGCTGAGCAGCTCGATCACTTTGTCGAGGACTTCCTGTTGTGCGGCGTTCATGGAGAAAGGATGCGATGGTGCGGAAGCGGTGGGAAGGGGAAAGTCGGCGGCGGGAACGCAGCCGCGCCTACTTCGCCGGCTTCGGCATCCACCGCGGTTCCGCGAGGAAGGACGGCGATGCCACACCCCGGCGGTAGGCATCCAGCGCGCCCTGCGAGGAGTTCACGCGCAGATCGCTGTAGGTGCCGGCGTTCTCCTTCGTGGATTCGTCCACCTCGTCGGCGCTGTTCTGCCAGCGCTCGTGCCAATAGATCGCGGCCTTCACGCGCGGGTATTTCTTCCAGTCTGCCATGATGCGGAAGCCGTCGGTCAGCCACGCCCCCTTGTCGCCGACCTTCGGAAAGTCGCCGACGCCCCATTCGCAGAGCATGATCGGCTTGTTTGGATCGAGCCGCGAAAGCTCCGTGTAGGGCCAGTCGAAGAGGTCGAAAAACGGCGCCCACTCGTGGTCGCTCACGAACTGGTTTCCGTAGAGGCTGAAGCCCATCCAGTCCACGTAGTCCGCGCCGGGCCAGTATTGCGCGGCCATGTTCCAGACGTCGTTCGGCATCGAGTAGTCCATCGTGTGGAAAACCCAGATCACATTCGAGGCCCCGCGCGCGCGGACGCGGTCCACGACATGCCGCCATGCCTGCTTGAAAAGTTCCGGACCCTCGTAGCGCGGCGGATTGGATTCCGGGATCACTTTTCCACCGCCGTAGTGCATGCCGCTCCACGGGAACCACGCGCCGTTCATCTCGTTGCAGAACGACACCATGATCGGCGAGCCGTGCTCCTTCGCGCCGTCGGCCCAGCGGTCAATGTAGGCGTCGTGCTCGCCGGCGATGATGCTTCTCAGCGAGAATTTGTCCGGCCCCATGCCCTCCTTGTAGGGGCGATCCCACGGCGACCAGAAGACGAGCGGCACTGAGCCGTGCCGCGCGATGATCTGCATGTTCTTCTTCGGGAAAGTCTGTTCGCCCCAATATGACGACGAGGCGAGGATCGCCTGGTGCTTGCCCGCAAGCTTCTCGAAGGCCTCGATTTTTTCGAGCGTCACGTCGTCCTCGCGGTCGCCGAAGTCCGCATACGCGCCGGTGTAAACGCCGTGCTCCGGCACCGCGAGTGCAGTGCCGCGAGCCTGCTCGGCGATTTGCAGGGGCGTCGGCTCCTGCGCCTGCGGAGAGCGCTTGCAGCCGGCGGCGCCCGCCAACAGCAGCGCGGTGAGAATGGGCAGCGCGGTCTTCACGAAGCGGCGCCCACCGTCGCGGTGCGGTCAAGTTTTCCCCAGCCGACGAGCGCCCCCTTCGCGGCGCGGAAGATTGATTTCCAAACCACCCACGCGAGCAGCCAGCGATACACGAAGCGCATCGGGATGATCAGCAGCGCGCGCACGAGCGGCTCCTCCTCCATCCAGCAGGCGAGGGCGGCGAGCACGAGATCGAGGCCGAGGAAGATCGCGAAGTAGTGCCAGATGTCCGTCGCGGTGCCGGTGACGATGGAGAAAACGAGGACAAAATCCACCAGCGGGACAAACGCCACGAGGAGGAACTGGAAGAACCAGATTCCCGGCAGGCTGAACCAGCCGAGGGCGCGGTAGCGCGGGTTAAACATCATGTCGCGGTGCTTCCACAGGCACTGCATCGTGCCGAAGCACCAGCGGAAGCGCTGCTTCGCGAGCCCCCGCCACGTCTCCGGAGCCTCCGTCCACGCGATCGCCTCGGGTGAGTAATCCATGCGGTAGCCGAGCCGGTGGAGGGTGAGCGTGAGGTCGGTGTCCTCCGCGAGCGTGTCGTGGCTGAAGCCGCCCGCTGCTTCCAGCGCGCTGCGGCGGATTGCGCTCACCGCGCCGGGCACGACGGTGATGCAGTTCCACTCGCTGAACGCTCTGCGGTCGAGATTGAAACCGCACACGTATTCGAGGCACTGGCAGTGCGTGACGAAGTTTCGCCGGTTTCCCACGCGCGCATGGCCGGACACGGCGGCAACTTTCGGATCATCCAGACGCTCGATGAGCGCGCGGATCGTCTGCCGTTCAAAGTGCGTGTCGGCATCGAGGAAGACGAGGATGCCGTGCCTCGCGTTCGCAATCGCGTTGCTGAGCGCTGCTGCCTTTCCGGCATTCGCCTGCTGCACGAGCCGCACGCGGGGATCGTGCTGCATGAAGCGCTGCACGGCCGGCGATGTGTCGTCCTTCGAGCCGTCATCCACGACGATGAACTCGATATCACCGGGGTAGTCGCTGTCGGTGACCGCGCGGAGCGTCTTCTCGATCACCTTGCCCTCGTTGTAGGCTGCAATGAGCACGCTTACGGCGCGCGCGTTCACGAGGAGCGCGGCATCCGGTTCGGCGGAGGTCCGGGCGTGGTGCCGGCTCGCGAGCCAGATTACGAGCAGCGTCCGCGCGACCGTGAGGACTGTGGCGGCGATCATGAACGCCCAGAAAAACTCCACGGCGCTGCGGCTGATGGGAAATGCGGCGCTCGAGACCGCACGCCAGAACCCCCATTCGCTGCTCGTGCTCACGGGCGGCATCAGATCGTCCCGCGGGATGTTCACCAGCTCGCCGACCGGCACGATCTCGTCCCCGCGCGCATGGAGCCAGTCGATGATTTTCGGCAGCGCCTCGACCGTCTGTGTGCGGTCGCCGCCGGCATCATGCAGCAGGATGATGTTGCCGTCCTTCCGCTGATCCTTCACGCGCTGCAGAATCGCGTCCGCACCGGGCAGCGACCAGTCCTGCGGATCAATTTTCTCCAGAACGATCGTGTAGCCCATCTCGTCGCCCTCCGCGAATTTCAGGGGAACGAGCTCGTCGAGCCGGCTCGGGGTCGCGTCCGCATTATACGGCGGGCGGAACAGCGTCGTGCTGCGGCCGGTGAGGCTCTCGATGAGTCGTTGCGTCGCGTCGAGTTCCAGGCGCATCCGCGTCCGCGAAATCTTCGACAGCCGCGCGTGGGTGTAAGTGTGGTTTCCGATTTCGTGGCCCTCGGCGACGATGCGCTTCACGAGCGACGGGTTGAACTCGCCATTGTGGCCGACGATGAAGAACGTCGCCTTCACGCCGCGCGACTTCAGGACATCGAGGATCTTCGGTGTCCACACGGGGTCGGGCCCGTCATCGAATGTGAATGCGACCCGGTGCGGATCCGATGCGCCATGATGATAGAGCACCGGGAACGTCGGGAAGTCGCTGTAGCGCGCGCGCATCTGCCCATCCCGGTCCATGCTGAGCACGCGCGTTCCGTCGTCCATCGAGTCATCCACCGAGACGATTTCACCGCGGCCGATGTGGGTGATCGTCGCATCTGCGCGCATCTTTCCCAGTGCGGTCAGCGCGCTCTGGCCCGGGGTGCCTTTCAGCTCCAGCACGTCCCAGACTTGCGGATCCTCGCTGCCGAGGCGGTAGATTCCCACGCCGCCGAGCTTCGAGGCACGGGCCATCTGGAGCTGGTTGAAGAAGCTCACCGCATCGAGGAACGTCACTGAGTGCTCGCCGTCCGGCTCCGAGTAAACGTAGCGGCCGTTGTATTCCGGCGGGCCGACGAGCACGCCGTTCGCGCGGTCGAGGCCGGCGTAGCTTGCGCGGCTCATGGCGTCGCGGAAAGTGATCGTCTCCGCACGTCTCGCACTGAGGTTCCAGTCGTAGGCGAATGCCCCGAGGACCGCGACCCACTGGTCGCTGTCGCCGTAGTTCTCAACCACTTGGAGCCAGCCCTCGAACCACTCGCGCGAGGCGATAGGCCCCGGCGCATCGGTGTCCGAATTTTCGTCGAACATGAGCGCGACGAATCGGTCGGCGACGCCGGAAAGCGTCTCCAGATCGAGCGCGTCGAGCTGCTCGCCGGGGGAGACGCACAACCACATCTCGCGCCCGGCGGTGTGGATCGCGGTGGCGAGCTCCGTCAGCAGCGCCGTGTAGTCGTCGCGGTAAGTCCCATCGATTTGATCAAACTCGATGATCACTCCCGCGGCTTTGATCTCCGCGAGCTTCGCCGTCAGCTCCCGGGTGAAACGCGCGCGATTTGCCGCGGGGCCTCGCGCGAGGTTTTCCACCGCCTCCGGCTGCCACTGGTCGCGATCGAGGTTCCGGAGGATCGGCATGACCGCGATGCCACGGCCGGAACAGAACTCGACGATGGCCGGATCCCCGCCCGCGACGAGGCGGCTGTCCGGCCCGACGACCGAAAGCCAGTCCGGCGAGAGGTGCGTGAGCTGGGCGGCGTGATCGTGCAGCGACGTGAGGGCGTTCGGGTCGTAGTCGGAATAGAAGCCGAGCCGCACTTCTCCGGGCGGGCGCGCCGGGGCCTTGTTTCCGCCCGCGCGCATCTGCGCGATGCGGGCCTGCACGTTGCGTGATTTGTCGAGGTAGCCCTTCCACTTTTCCGCATTCCGGTTGGGCGCGGTCTCGGGGTGCTTCGCGATGTCCGTCTTTAGCTGGCCCTTCAGCTCCCGCACCGATGCGGGAAGGCGCAGCGCGGGATGGATCAGGAGCGACCAGACCGTGAGCACGATGCCCGCGAGCAGCATGACGATCCCGATGACCAGGGCGAGGCGCATGCGCGGCCAGCGGCGGCCGTGGGGGTCCAGAAAGACAAAACTACCGCGTCGAGCCATTTGCTGTCTGCTTTTCCGGCTCTGTCCGCGGCGCACGGGCGCGGAGGAATGCGCGCATCGGTGTCATGCAGTCCGTCAACATTCCGCCCATCCTACTTTTCCTCCGCCCGTTCGCAAGCGCACCGGCAGCCTTGCCATGCAGAGGGATCACTTGTCGGCGGGAAATGGATCCGCGGAAAGGCGTGCGCTGATTTCCTGCGGCGTCCATGCGCCGTTGCCGAGGAATGCGCGGGTGACCACGGGCTTCAGCGACGCGCACGCCACGAGCAGCAGCGTGCCGGCAGCACACAGCGCGACGTCCGCCGCGTGCAGCCAGAATCCCGTTCTCCGCGCGGGTGAAAGAATGCGCTGCACGCGCTGCTCGAGCTTGCCGCGACCGGGTGCGGCCATCGAGATGCAGGCCGCACCGGCGGGGCGCGGCTGCTGCGCGGCAATGCCCATTTTCCAGAGCAGAGTCGCGTAGTCCTCCGGTGCGGCACCGCGGGAAAGCACGAGCGCGTCGCATGCAAACTCGCGCTCCACCGCAAGCTGCCGGTGCAGCATCCACACGAACGGGTTGAACCAATGCAGCGCGCAGGCAAGACGGCCGAGCGCGTGGGTCCACAGGTCGCCGCGCTTGAAGTGGCCAAGTTCGTGGAGGAGCACGAGCCGTCGCTGCGCGTGGGTCCATTCGAGCGCTTCATCCGGCAGCAGCACCGTGCGGCGGAGGAGCCCCGTCGCACTTGGCACGAAGCCGGGGCCCGCGAGGAGAATTCGGACCGTTCCGCGCATCCCGAGTATGCGTTGGCACTCGGCGAGGAGCTTCCGCCACGGGCGTCCATGCACAGGACGTGATTGCCGGATGACCCTTGCGACCGAAAATGCCGCCGCCGCGTTTCGGAGAAGAAGAAGCGCCGCGCCGGCGACGAACGCGTGAACCAGCCAAGGTGCGATCCAGCCGCCCGCGGCGGCGGTGAAATTTGCCACGAAGCGGGGCGTCTGCATTTCCACGCTCGGCAGCGGCAGCACGAGACCAGCACCAAGGGCCAGGAGCACGCTGAACGCGGCCACTGGCACGACCTGCCGAACGCGCACTCGCCAGCGGGCTGGGCAGAGCGCAACGCACGTGGCGGCCATGCCGGCGACGATCATGCTTCGGACGACGAGGTCTTCGAATGCAGACGCGCTCACTTGCGCTTCCTTTCGTCGATGAGCTTGCGAATGCGCGCGAGTTCGTCGGCATTCACCTCGGCTGGATCGAGCAGCGTCGCGACGAGGCTCGACGGACTGTTGTTGAAGAATGTCGAGAGCAGCCTGCGGAGCGCGCTTTTGCCGGCCTTCTCCGGGGAGGCGAGCGGCTCATACACGTAGCGCTTGCCGTCGCGCTCGTGGCGGATGTGGCCCTTGTTCACGAGCACCGCAAGGAGCGCGCGCACCGCGGAGTAGCTCGGCGCGTCGGGCAGCCGCCCGTGGATTTCCGAAGCGGTCGCCCGGCCGGCGCGCCAGATCACGTCCATGATCTGCCGCTCGCGGCGGGAGAGGGGATCGTGCTCGTGATGGCTTGCTGACACGGAGGCAGGATGACGCGGTGAAGTGCGGGGTCAAATGAAATGCTGGTTTTTTAGCAAGAAGATCTTGTCATCCTGCCGCTGAAGTGCTGGTTTTCCAGCACATGAAAACCACGACCCTCGCCGCCGCCATCATCACCGCGCTGCTCACCTCGGGCTGCACCTCCTATGTGAACTCGCCCGCTGTCGCCCGCTCGCTGAAGGAGAAGAGGGAGGCGTTCTCCGACCCGCTCATCGCGCGTGCCGCGAACGCGAAGCCGACGATGCGTTTCCCGGCAACCGTCGCGATCGCGGCGCTGGGTCACGACGAGCGCGGGCACATCCGGGCTCTCTCCGCGCTTGGGAAACTGGACAGCCTGAACTCGCTCCCGCAGCTCGCGCGGACTGCGACAGTGAGCCCGGTGATCGTCGGCGAAACTGACCGCGAGCACCGCGTGACCGCAGACCTCCGCATCCGCGAGGCGGCTGCGAAACTGCATGCGGATGCCGTGCTGATCCTCTCGTCCGAGACGCAGGCGACGGACGGGCAAATCGTCGCGCCGCTCTCCACGCTCTCACTCGGGCTGCTCCCGAACAAGCGATACGAGCTGATCGCGACGGCGCTGGCGGCGCTCGTGGACACGCGGACGGGCTACATTTACGGCACGCTGGAAAAGAGCCGCGCGCGCTCCGGGCTCACGATGTCGTGGGGCAGCGACGACGTGATTCGCAGCGTGCGCTCGAAGGTCGAACGCGACGCGACGGAAAAACTCTTTGCAGACTTCCCGGCGTTCTGGCGCGGTGTCGTGGACACTCACCGCCGATGAAACCCGCCAGCGCCGTCCTTCTCCTCGCAGCCGCAGTCCTGTCGGGCTGCGCGGCGAGGACGACGCATCCCGCTGAACGCGGGAAAAGCAGCGCGTTTGCTCCCGCCACGGAGCGGCCCGGGCTCGGCACTTCGTGGGGCGAGCAGCGGGAGTCGTGGGTGGAGCCTGCGCGGTTTGCCCGGGCAAACCCGGAGCGGCCGGCGGTGCGCGGGCAGATTTACTACAACGACCGCGAAGGTGCCGACGCGATGCTTGCGTTCCTCGGCGGCGAGGCGAAGCGCAGCGACGGTCCGCAGCCGGTTTCGGGCGGGTTGGTGCGCGCGGGGCTCCGTGGTGAAAATGGCGCGTGGCTCGACTGCCGCGAGGCGCGGGGAAAGCGCATCGCCGCCGGTGAGCGCGGCACGCGCTACGAGGTGATTTTGAAAAACGACGCAAGGCGCGCCGTCGAGGTCGTGGTGAGCGTTGATGGTCTCGATGCGACGGACGGCAAGCCGGCTTCACTCACGAAGCGCGGATATGTCCTCGCCCCTTTTGAGACGCTCGCCGTCGAGGGCTTCCGCACGAGCCGCACGACCGTCGCGGCGTTTCGCTTTGGCAGAATGTTCGACACGTATGGCCAGCGGCGGCATGGCACCGCGGTGAATGCGGGGGTCGTCGGCATCGCTGTTTTCGAGGAAAAGCGCGGCGCTTCACCAGCCGCCGCAGGCGATCACGCATGGCGTGCCACGGCTTCGCGGCCCGGTGGCGGCGCGCATGGTTTCGCATCGCCGCCCGAGGTGTGAGCGACGCACCGCGGGGGATTTCTTTCCGCCGCTGTGGACACTCCGGCACCGCCGGTGATAGTTCCCACGCGTGCCCGGTGCGCCGGGCGCGCCAAACATGAGCAGCACCGCCGACGGGGCACGCACCGCAACACCAACTCGCAGAATCCTCTTTTCGCCTTTCCGCGCGGTGGGTCGTCTCATTTACCGCGGCTGGCGGAAACTCGCGGGCCGCGCGCGTCCTGCAGAGGACCAGAGCCTCTTCCCGCTCGTGATTCAGGTGCTCGCCGCTTTTTCGAAGAACGAGGGCGAGGTGGTCGAGGAGGAGGTGGACACGGTGCTCGGTCTGCTGCGCCACGGGGTGCCCGGTGGGATTTACGAGGACATGCGCAGGCAGTTCCGCGAGGCGCTCGGGCAGCAGCAGGATCTCGATGCGATGGGCGTGCGTCTCGCGCGGCTGCTTTCGCCCGAGCAGAAGATCCTGCTCGGCGTGCAGATCTACGACATCATCGCGCGGTCGGACAAAAGCCAGCAGCAGATGCCGTCCTTCTACGGATTCATGCAGCGCCTCGAGATGGCGGCGCAGGCCGTCGAGATCGTCTATCAGCTTCAGGCAGGAGAGAAGGCGGACCAGGGCATCTCGCAGAGTGGGGAGCTTCCGCTCGAAGTGCTCACGTTCGGGCGCGACGCACAGGCTGACGTATGGCTGAAGAGCCTGCACCCCGGCGAACTGCTCATCGCGTTCCGCTACCAGACGCTCGTGCTTTTGAAAAACGCCAGCCAGCGGCCGGTATATGTCCGCGGCAGGCCGCTTGCACCGGGCCGGTTCTCCCGGATTTTTCCAGGCCACCGGGTGCTGCTCGACGAGCAGGTGCTCACCTATGAGGACATCGTCTCGTTCTTCAATGCGAAGAAGGGCGTGCTCATCACTCACGTCTATGTGGAGATCGACGGCGACAACGAAGTGGAACTGTCCCGAGTGCGGACGCGTGACAGCGCGCTGGAGGTCCGCTTCGGGCTGAAGGTTCAGGTGCGCGCGCTGCGCAATGTGAACGCGCAGCTCAATGGCGTGACCCTCCGTGCGGGCACGATGCTCAACGCCACGCCGGAGGATCGCATCATTTTCCGAAAGGAGGCCGAATTGCCCCTCGCCGAACTGCGCCGCCGCGCGCGCGCGCTTGGCGTTCGCTTCCAGCTCAAGAGCTACAAGAACACCTACCGCATCTCGAACAACCCGGGCCTGCTCGAGATGGACGACATCCTGCTCTCGCCCGGAGCCTCCGCGGAAATCCTGCTAAAGGTCGAGTGCGACTACGACAACAAGGTTGGAAAACTGGAGGTGATTGCGGCAGCCCGCCCCGTCACGGTCGGCGAGCGGATCATCACGGTCGGCGGCACGTGCGAGCTGAAGGACGGCGATTTCATCCGCATCGACTCAGGCCAGGGCATCCGCTGCGACTTCGGCGAGCGCATCATCGAGGAGGAGCGCAACATCGTCTCGTCGCTGGAACTGCGCGACGTGACCTGCATGTTCGGCGACAGCACCACGGGCGTCGATGGCATCAACTTCCGGCTCACGCGCGGCGACATCGTCTGCGTGATGGGAGGCAGCGGGTCGGGAAAGAGCACGCTGCTGCGCGCCATCGCGGGCCGCCTTCCGCCGTCGCGCGGGAAGGTGCTGCTCAACGGCCAGGACCTCTACGAGAACCTTGAGGCATTCAAGCGCTTCATCGCCTTCATCCCGCAGGATGACGCATTCGACGATCATCTCACGGTGGTCGAGAACCTGAACTACGCCGCCGCAATCCGCTCGCCGCATCTCGGCAAGAGCGATCGCAAGCGGCGCGTGGACAGCCGTCTCGTCGAGCTCGGCCTCAGCGAGCGGCGCGATGTGATTGTTGGCTCGCCGGAAAAAAAGACGCTCTCCGGTGGCGAGCGCAAGCGGCTGAACATCGGCCTCGACATGATCAGCTCGGCCGACATCTTCCTCTTCGACGAGCCGACGAGCGGCCTCAGTTCAAAGGACAGCGAGCACGTCATCGAAATCATCCGCGGCCTCTCGCACAACAAGATCGTCTTCGTCGTCATCCACCAGCCGAGCGCGCGGCTCTTCCACATGTTCAACAAGGCGATGCTGCTCGACCGTGGCGGCAAGCTCGTCTTCCACGGCACGCCCGAGGAGATGATGCGCTACTTTTCCGAGGCCGCGACCGAGGAAAATGTCGCGGTGCCCGGATTGAAGAGCGAGAGCGGCAGCCCGGAGTTCTGCTTCGACATTCTCGAGACGCCGCTGCACGATCTCAGCGGCGAGGTGATCCTGGAGGAGGGGAGCAATGGCCAGATGATCCCCGCGCGGCGCTTCTCCCCCGACTTCTGGCGGGACCGCTATGAGACTTACCGGCTCACGCAGGAGATGAAGCAAATCTCGCTGCGCAAGCAGGGCGCGGCGACGAGCACGACTGCGACGCAGATCATCGAGCCGCGGCGCCAGCCCGCGCCGCAGAAGACGCGCTGGCGCGAGGAATGGCTGCAGTTCCATGTGCTGCTCCGGCGCGCGTTCCTCTCGAAGCTCCGCAACGGCGCGAGCCTGCTCGTCACGCTTCTCGCGCCTCCGCTCCTGGCGCTCATCGTCGGGTGGGCGCTCTATTTCACCGAGGAAAGCGACAGGCCCTACATCTTCGCGTCGGCATTCCACATCCCGACCTACATCTTCATCAGCCTGCTCGTGGCGCTCTTCCTCGCGCTGATGAACAGTGTCGAGGACATCATCCGCGATCGGACGATTCTCCAGCGCGAGCGCAACCTGGATGTCCGCGTTGCCTACTACATCACGGCGAAGTTCCTCACGCTCTGCGTGTTCTCGGCGCTGCAGTGCGCGCTGTTCATCATCGTCGGAAATGCGATCCTCGAAATCCGCGGGATGTTCTTTTACTACTTCGTGTGGACGTTCCTCACGGCGATCAGCGGCATCTCCCTGGGCCTGCTCGTCTCCGCGCTCGTCCCGAACTCGAAGACCGGCGCGATGCTCGTGCCGCTCATCCTCATTCCGCAGCTCATCTTCGGCGGTGCGCTCATCAAATATGAGGAGATGAACCGCGATCCCAGCATCCTTTACACGTTCCAACGGTGGTTCGCCTCGAAGAGCCAGCCGACGGACATGGAGGCCGACAAGAAGCTGCGCGTGCCGGTCATCAGCCGCTTCGTGGCGACGCACTACAGCTATGAGGCGCTCGTCGTCGCCCAGGCAAAGCTGAACCCGCTCGCGATCCGCCAGCAGAGGCTCCAGCAGGCCATCGAGGCGCTCGCCGCGCGTCCGACGCCCGAGCAGAAGCAGTCGATGATTGCGGAGCACGAGGCGGACATTGCCGCACTCACTGCGGCGAATCCGGGCGATGAGAAGGCTCTCGCCGAGAAGAAGAAGCGGCTCGCGGAGATCAGGGAACTCGTTCCCCGCAACGATGTGGACGACGAGCGGCTGGACGACCTCAAGGACACGCTTGCGCAGCTCAGCGGGCTGGAGTCCAGCACCGCGAGCGACGTGGACCGGCGCCTCCGCCGCGTGGACAAAGTCATCGCCGGACAGAAGCCGATCATTCTGGATTTCCGCACGCGCCCGCCGGGTGTGACCGCCGACCAGCTCTACTCAAACCAGAAGATCACCGACATGGTCTCGAAGGCCGAGACCGAGCAGAACGACTACCGGCGCAGCTACAAAATCAACGTCTTCTTCAGCCCGGAGAAATTCCACTTCTCATTCGGCTATTTCGGCAACGGCATCGGGATGAGCGTGTTTTTCCGCAACGGCGCGCTGCTGCTGCTCTCGTCCCTCGTGCTGCTCGTGATCCTGTGGAAGGTGCTGCGCGTGCAGCTCCGCAAGACCGGTGTGTAGCCTCAGCGGCTGCGGAGCTGGCCGGTGATGACCGACTTGAGCGACTTGAGCGCGAGCTCCTGCACGCTGAACGGCTTGGCGATGAATTCGTTTCCGCCGCGCAGCGAGGACTTCACCCGGTTCTCCAGCGAGGAGTCGCCGGTGACGAAGAAGATCGGCGTCTCCGCGTGCGGCGCCATCGTGCGGATGTGCGAGGACAGCTCGAAGCCGTCGAGATCGGGGAGATGCACGTCGAGAATGATGAGGTCGTATTTGTTCGACGACAGCTCGGCGATTGCCGCGGCGGATGAATGGGCGTGCTTTGAATTGAGGCCGACCAGGCCGAGTGCGTCCACGGCGATCGTGCAGCTGTTCGGCTCGTCATCCACGACGAAGACACGGGCATCGGCGAGCTTGACGCTGCCCTCGATTTCCGGATCGGAAAGGAGCAGCGCTATGAACTCGATGGTCTGGTTCAGCGTGCGCAGCGTGGACTGCGAAACCTGGTCGGGCATCTCCATCAGGTCGCCGAGGAGGCTCGCGAACGCGGTGCTGACGCGGTGAAGGATGGGATGGCCCTCCTGCATCGCGTGGTCGGAGATTTGCAGGGTGTGCGTCTCGAGTTCGCCGAGCAGGCCGACCTGCTTCTGATCGCGGCTGAACGACTGGAAGCAGCGGCGCATCGCCACGATTTCCTCGTAGCTGTGAACGCGCTCAGGAGCGTGGGTGTTGCAGATTTCCGAGTGAGTCGGGGGAGGGAACGGGTGTCCGGACAGCTTCGCGTGGAGGCGCGCCTCGGCGAGGCTCGCGCTGAGGTTGCGGATTTCGCGGTGTGCGTTCTCGAGGCGGACGTTCAGTTCGATCATCTCCAGACGGCGGCGCTCCAGCAGCGCCTCGAGTTCGCCGCGCTGCGAGACCTTGCCCTCGTTGTCTTTGAGCAGTTGGCGCAGCTTCGCGAGTTCGGCGGCCTGCTCCTTGATTTGCCTTTCGAGCACGATGGCATTTTCGGAGAGCTGCTCCCTGATGGTGTCGCGGTCGCGGATAATCGCCTCGATCTGCTTTTGCGCTGCGACGAGCGAGGTGCGCGCCTCGTCGAGCTGCTCCGGGTTGGCCGACGAACTGCTCCTCAGGGCCTCCAGCTCCACCGTCAGTCTCGCCTCATTTTCCGAGAGCGTCTTGTTCGACTCCATCACTGTGGCGAGCTGGGTCTGGAGGTCGAGCACCGCGGCTTCGAGCTGCTCGACCTTCTGTGCGTCGTTCCCGGCCGCGGCCGCCTCCAGCACGCCTTGGATGTCGGTGAGCTGGGCCTGGCATTCGCGGGCGGTCTTCTCCGCGGCTTCCTTTGCATAGCCCGCCTCGGCCAGCTGGTCTTCGAGGTCGGAGACACGCTGCTTCAACTGCACGATTTGCCCGGCCATGCCGTCGCGCGCCTGCCGGAGCGAAACGAGCTGCGAGGCGAGTTCCTCCTCACCCTTTTTCCGGTTGTTTTCAAATTCGTGCCGCGCTTCGAGCAGGGCCTTCTGCGTTTCCGCGATGGCCTTCTGCGCGTCGTGGAAGTTCTTTTTCTCGACCAACGCCTTTTCGAGCGCCTTCTCAAGCTCGGCTTTCGCGAGGTCGCGCTGGCGGACCGCGGCATCCCGCTGCCGGCACGCTTCGGACCGCTTGTCCTCCGCCTCTTCGAGGCGCCGCTGCGCCTGCTTCCTCTCGCGGACTGCCGCATCGCGCTCGGAGGATGCCTCGCGGATGTCCGCCTCGGCGGATTTGAAGCGCTGCTTGAGGTCGGAGATCACGGGGCCGTATTGCGACTGCTGCTCCAGCAGCATGTCCCTCTCACGGATGAGGGCCTTGAGCTGCGCGCTGCCATGCGAGCCGGAGTCCATCCGCTCCTGCAAATCCAGGAGCTTGCTGCGCATCTGCTCGCGCTCTTCCTCGGCCTGCCGCTGCTGCCTGCGCGCTTCCCGCGCCGTGTTTTGCAGTTCTTCGATCATGCTTCGGAGTTCGCGGGCCGCATCGCGATCCTGAATGGGGGGAGGATCGGGCGGGATGGAGGAAAGGGGGTCCGGCGTCTCGACCGTGCCGGGAAATTCAGTGATTTTGTGGGAAGCTTGAGCCATGGAACACCGCGGACAGTCGGAGACATGCACCGCAGCACCTGACTTTTTAAGCAAAGCACGTGCCGAGACGGCTTACCGCACGGAAATCAGCTCACGCCCGCGACCTGAAAGCCGAATTCCTCGAGAAACGCCCGGATTTTGCCCGGTTGATCGCCCTGCATCTCGATGCAGCGCTCCCGCAGCGTTCCTCCGGTGCCGACCGCCCGGCGCAAATCACGGGCCAGATCCTCCAGCGCATCCTTCGACATCGAGGGCGGAAAATCGTGAACGATGATGACCGTCTTTCCGCCGCGGTGCGCCGTTTCCCGGCGAAGGATGACGCGGCCGAGCTTTGCCGGCTTCTTCGGTTCTGCGGACTTCGCAGGCTCCGGCGCCGCGGGCAGCGGCCCAAGATCGAGGCCGGACAGAGCCTGCCCCAGTCCAGCGAGGCCGTGCTGACTTGGGTTGAGTTCGACGCGTTTTTGTTTCTCCGGGCGCATGGATTCCGCGGAGCGTTTCGCCGCGAAATGGCCAATTTACAATTCAAGAAACGACCCTAGATTTTGCCAATCCAGCCTGTCATGAAGCGCTTCACCCTCATCGCCGCCGCGTTCGCCGCCCTGTTTGCGCCGTTGAACATCACCTGCGCGGACTCGGTGCCGAGGCCGGAGCCGGTCAGCCCGGGGCTGGTGGCGAAGGCGCCGTTCTCGCTTGTCGGCCAGCTCATTTTCCGGAGCGGCGAATCGCATTACGAGGGCAGCGGCACGGTCGTGCATTCGCGCAGCGTTCTCACGGCCGGGCACAATGTCTGGGATCCCGTGAACGGCTGGAGCACCGGAGTGCAGTTCAACCGTGCGCGGAACGGCGCGAGCATCGCATCGCGCCAAGTCGCCAGCCGGCTTTTCGTGCTCGGCGCATATCGGTCTGTCGCCGCGCGTCACGGGCAGGATTCAGACCGCTCCTTTGCGAGCGACCTCGGCGGGCTGCATTTCAACACTGCGCCCGCGGGCGGCGCCTACGCGGGCTGGCGTTCGGGCAATTCGCCGCTTGGTCCGGGTTCGCCGGTGCTGTGCCTCGGCTACGGCGCCCAGGTTCACAGCGGCAACGAGATGCTCATCGTGCGTTCGGATGCGGGCTTCTCGCCCGTCGTCGGCGCGTTCATGGAGAGCACGGGTCTCACTTTTGAAAGTGGAATGAGCGGCGGTCCTGTGTTCTCCGAAGTCGGGCCGGACGACTTCCGCATCGTGGCCATCGTGGTGGCCGGCTCGGATGACCCGCCGGCCGGCGGCGTCCGCGCGCTTGACGAGGCGGCCGCGGCGTTCCTCGCCACGTATCTGCGGCACTGACGGGCAGAGGGATTCGGCCCCGTGCGATACGCCCGCGCCCTCAAGTCCCTCGCGCTGCTGGTGCTGGTGGTCACCGTCGCCTACCTCGCAGGCCGTTATCTGCGGAATGTGGGCGGCAATTCGGAACCGCGGCAGCGTGTGACGCCGGAGCGCGGCTCCCGGCAGGATTCGATCGCACCGCGCCGCGCCGAGTCGCCGGCGGGCCTGTTGGCGCGCATTTTCGACCGGCTGCGCTCAGGCAATATCCAGCCGGGTGAACTCGCGTCGCTTCGCAGGGCGCTGCTCGCCGCGGACCCCGGGGAGGCAATCGCCGCAATCCTCTCCTTCCTGTCCACCGGCCAGGACGCCCGGACGGGCGAGAGCTTTGGCGTCGGGCCGGGTGGGGGGCTCGTGGGCGGGCCGACTCTCCGTGTGATGCTTCTCGACGTGCTGGGCCGCATCGCGCGCGACTCCGGCAGCGACGAGGCTGAGAAGCTCTCCCGCGCGTTGCTCGCGCGCAGAACGTCCGCCGACGAATGGGCCATCGCGCTGCGCAACATCGCATGGAGCGCGCCGGAGGACCGCGCTTTCCTCACGGCAAAGATGCGCGAAATGCTCGCCTATCAGCCGTGGCGGATGCAGCCGAGCGCCGGCTTTCTCGAAGCATTTGATGTGATTGTCTTCACGCGCAACGCGTCGTTCGCCGCGGACCTCTCCGAGATGGCCGTCGCTGAGGATGATGCGACCAAGCGCGCCGCCGCCGCCGCGATGGACCGGCTCGCCGAAATGGCGCCGCTCGACGTGATGAACTATCTGAACGGCCATCCCGCCGAATTTGCCGATCGTCCGTTCCTGCGCGCGGATTACTACTCGAAGGCCGATCTGTCGCAATTCCAGCAGCGGCAGGCGGTCGAGGCGTATCTCGCGCGGCAGGATGTTTCGGTCGCGGAGAAGTCGAAACTCCTCGCCGTGTTCGCGAGCCCCGGGAGCTTCGTCGGCGACACACTTGTCACGCAGTCCGCCGCTGCGGACGATCCGCCGCAGCGCACCACCGGCCTGCGCGCCGCCGTGAGTGACTGGCTGAAGGACAACCGCTTCCCAGACCTCACCGCGCCGCTCCGGCAGCTTCAGCAGAACCTCGGTGAGTGACGCTCAGCGCTCGCGGCGCAGGCGCACGCCGGTGAACTCGGCGTCCGGCAGGAAAAATTTCCGCAGCTCGACTTCGACCGCATTTACGGCGAAGCGCCGAAGCACCAGCGCGGCGACTTCCTCCGCGAGCGTCTCGATGAGCGTGCGCTCACCCTCCGCCGCGTGCGCCTTCACGGCCTGAGCCACTGCGTCGTAGTCCACCGTGAGTGCGAGCCGGTCGCGAAGTTCGTGAACCCCCCGCACCGGCTCAAGGACGATGGAGGCGAGGATGCGTTGCGGTTTGCTGCGCTCCTCCTCCGTCGCACCGATGCGCGTGGAAAGCTCGAGCTTGGAGATGAAAATCTGATCGGGCTGGCGGGGCATGGCACTCGTCTCTACCTCATTTTGTATTCGTATTTGGCGATTGTGCCGTTGCGCCTGCGCACGGTGATGTTCTTTGAGTCGCGGGAGACCAAAGTCAGTTCATCGTAAATCTTGTTCTTGATGGGTTTGATGATCCGCAGGCGGCCTGTGATGATTCGCCATTCGTAAATCGGCCCGCAAAGGCTGATCGTCCTGCCATCGTTGTAGCCAAACGTGATTGGAACGTCTCCGCATTGCATGAAGCTCATTGATTCGACCTTCGTGGGATGGGCGAGATGCATGGTGAGTCCCACAACGTCTCTACTGCGCCAGCAAAGTTCTGGCGTCTTCGATGTTATTGAATTCGGAGTCATGCATCCCGCGAGAAACAAACCAAAGCAGGAGAACAGAACTCGAAGGACTGGCTGATTCATACAGCATCGGCTCTCAAAACAAACCACACCGTCACCCCACGCGGAACTTCACATCGTGCACGGTGCGGCCGAAGCGTTCCTTGAGCTTCGCGAGGACTTCCGGGCGGAGGGTGCGATCCAGCTCGTAGAGCATCGCGGGCTGGAGAACGCGGATGTGCAGGACGCCCTCGACGAGGCGGTGCGGCGTGGAGTGCTGCGCGATGAACGGGCCGACGATGTCCTGCCACGCGCGGAGAATTTCCTCCTCGCGCACGCGCTTTCCGAGCCCGAGCTTTGCGATGACTTTCTCAAGCTCTCCTGCGACGGGTTTCCAGTCGTCCTTCGGGAATGGCCGCTCGGGCAGCCCGCGCCACTCGGCGATGACTCTGGAGCGGATTTGCGCGTTCACGCGGGGATGTTCACACGAATCGCGCCCCGCGCACGCAAATTCCGCATCGCGTGCCGGGACTGAAGCTCCGCCCCGCGGCGGTTCCTCCGGCTATTCGCCGTCGTTGCCGATCGCCTCGACCGGGCAGCCTTCCATCGCTTCCTTGCAGACCTTTTCCTCGTCGGGATTCTCCGGCTGCTTGAAGACGAAACTGTGGCCGCCGTCGTCGTTGCGCTTGAAGTTGGCGGGCGCCGTTTCGCGGCAGAGGTCGCAGTCAATGCACTGGTCGTCCACGAAGAACTTTCCGGAGACGTTTTCTGGATACTTGTTTGCTTTGTCGGCCATGGAATTGGGCGGCGAAAGTAACGCCCCGCCCTTTTTCGGCAACGCAATTTTTCCGGGAAGATTCGAGTGGTGAATCCGCGCGCGATTCGGATACTCACGTCGAAGAACCGCTTTCCCATGACCGACAAACCCGCTCCGAAACTCGTCTCCGCCGAAGGCTGGCACGTGCTGCACCTTTTCTACAAGGTCGAGCACGGCCAGTGGTCCCTCCTTTCGCCGGAGGAAAAGCTGCGTGCCCGCACAAACCTCACCGACGTGGTGGAGGAAATCCGCAAGACCGAGGGCTGCCAGGTGCTCACTTTCTCGATGGTGGGGCCGAAATCCGACCTCGGCTTCATCATCCTCTGTGCGGATCTGCACGACGCGAACCGCCTCGAGAAGCGCCTCACGCTCTCGCTCGGGCCGGATGTGCTCACGCCGTCCTACAGCTTTTACTCGATGACCGAGCGCAGCGAATACACGACGACGGAGACGGAATATGCCGCCGAGCTGAAGGGGAAGGGGACTGCGGAGGGAACGCCGGAATTTGAAAAGGCGCTCGGCGAATGGCGCGAGCGGATGGCGACCTACAACAAGCACCGCCTCTACCCCGTGCTGCCGCCTTGGGAAGCGATGTGCTTTTACCCGATGCTCAAGCGCCGCGGCGCGCCGGGCCAGAACTGGTATGCGCTCTCGCACGGCGAGCGGAAAAAGCTGATGCTCGGCCACGCGGCGGTCGGGCGGAAATGGCACGGGAAAATCCTCCAGCTCGTCACCGGCTGCACCGGTCTCGACGACTGGGAGTGGGGCGTGACGCTCCTCGCGCACGACCCGATGGACCTCAAGGGCATCGTGTATGAGATGCGCTTTGACGAGGTGAGCGCGCAGTATGCGGAGTTCGGCGACTTCTACGTCGGCCTCCAGCTCCCGATGGACGAGATTTTCCGCCGCCTGATGCTGTGAGGACCGTCCCCGCCCTCGTTGTGCTGTTTGCCACCGCCGCATTTTGCGCTGGCGCGAATCCCTACCTGAGCCTGCCGGACGAAAAGCCCGTCGTGCGCAAGTTCGTCGGCGAGGAGTGGGATCAGGATCGCCTCGGCGTGAATGAGAAGGGCGACGGTGCGAAGCGCGCGCCGCTGACCGCCAACGTGACCACGATGCGGCTGGAAAAGATGACGTGGGGTGAGATTTACCGCATCTCCTTCGAAGTCTTCCCCGCTGATTCGGAGAGGAACCCCGGCCCGTATCACTTCCTCGTGACGGACAATGAAATCCTGCTCCTCAACAGCGAGGACATGGACCGTGAGATCCGCGTGATCCGCGCGATGAAGAAGCAGCCGCGCCATGAAAAATCGGACGTCTATGCGCTGACCAAGGGCACGCTGAAGTTCAAGGAGGGCCCGTGGGTCACGGAGATCAAGCACGTCGGCGACATCTGCCGCAACGAGAGCTGGCACGATGGCTCCGGGCACTTCAGCCGGGTCGTGTGGCGCAAAGGCGTCGGGCTTGTTGAAGTCGCGAAAGGCCGCGGCGCGGAGCTGACCGGCTACGAGCTGAAACTCCGGTTGCCCGCCGCGAAGAAGTGAGCGCCATTTCTGGCATGACCACTGTGACGGACATTTCCGTGGAAGCGAAGCGCGCCCGGCTGCGTGAAATTCTGCGCGCAAATGCACCTCTCATCATCGCCTACAGCGGCGGGGTGGACAGCGCGTTCCTGCTGGCCGAGGCGCGCCGCGAACTCGGCGACCGCGTTCTCGGCGTCATCGCCGACAGCCCGAGCCTGCCGCGCCAGTCGCTTTCCGAGGCGGTCGCGCTCGCGCGCGCGATCGGCGCGCCGGTCGAGGTGGTGAAGACGCTCGAACTCGACAACCCCGACTACGCCGCGAATCCGCCGAACCGCTGCTACTTCTGCAAGGCCGAGCTTTTCCAGCGGCTCGACTCGCTCGCCGAGGAGCGCGGCTACCCGGCCATCGCCTACGGCGAAAATGCCGACGACATGAACCACGAGCGTCCGGGACGGAAGGCGAGCGAGGAATTCCAGATCATCGCGCCGCTGCGGGACGCCGGGCTCACGAAGGCGGAAATTCGCGCGCTGTCGCGCGACATCGGCCTGCCCACCGCCGACGCGCCCGCGCAGCCGTGCCTCAGTTCGCGCATCCCATGGGGCACGCCCGTGACGGTGGACGCGCTCGCGATGGTCGAGCGCGCCGAGGAGCATGTGCGCAGCCTCGGCTTCCGGGTTTTCCGCGTGCGTCACGTCGTGCGCGACGGAGGTGCCCCGCGCGCGATTTTGCAGGTCGCTCCCGCCGAGCAGCCGCTCGCCGCGGCGGTGCGGGTGGAAATCGAGAAGGGCATTCGCGGTGCGGGCTATGCCGCCGTGGAGATTGATCCTGCCGGCTACCGCGGGCCGTCGTTGTGAGCCGCTGAGGCCGAAACGGAGTTTTCCACCGCGCTCACGACTTGGTTTCCTTCGCCGCCTCCGACAGCAGCGCGCCGAATTCCCGCAGGCTCCATGCGCTCTTGCTCAGCCCCCACGCCTTGTCGGGGGCGCGGCTCGTGTCCACATCAGCGCTGATGTAGTCCTCCAGATGCCGCCGGCTGCGGACGAGGATTTCGCCGCCGGGATCCATGATGTAGCTGTCGCCGTAACCGACACCCGCGCTGCGTGAAATGCCGCACTTCTTCGGGTCGAGCACGACGTTGTTGCCGCGGACGAAGTGCACGCCGTTCTCGATGGCCCGCGCGGCGTGGTCGGCGCGCACTTTCATGAAGTGGCTGATGAGCCCGCGGTCGCCGATGTAGTTGAAGTGCGGCGCGAAGATGATGCGCGCGCCTTTCAGCGCCAGGATGCGCGCGGGCTCGATGTAACCGCCGTCCGCGCAGATGAGCACGCCGAACTTCACGCCATCGAGATCCCATACGGGGAACTCGCGGCCCTGCCGGTGAAACGGCATGTAGGCGGCGCACTTGCTGTAAAGGCCGAGCCGCCGCCCGTGGTGCGCGACGAGGACGGTGTTGTAGAGGTCCGCGCCGCGCGCCTCGTTGAAGCCCGCGATGGCGACGGCGCCGTGGCGCGAGGTGATTTCGAGGATGCGCTCAATCTGCGGGGAGTCGGCCGCGAATGCGCCTCGCCGAGCCTCCGCCTCCGTGTCCGGGTAGCCGGTGAAAAAGCATTCGGGAAAGGAGACGATCTTCGCACCGTCGGCGTCGGCGCGCTTCAGCCCCTCCTCAAACCGCGCGAGGTTGTGCTCGAAGTCCCCGCACCACGGTTCGAACTGGCAGTGGGCGATGCGCATGGCGGGGAGAGGATTGCGATTTGTTGGTCACTGGCAAGCCTGCCCGCCACTCAATGCTTCGGCGCGCGGACAGTGTTTTCCTCCACGTCGCGCTGGCGGCGTGTGAGGATCTTGTCGGCGATTTCCCCGACCATCTGCTCGATAAGCAGTCGCAGGTGGCCGCCCGGCCGGTAGTCCGCCGGGGCAATGTGCCGCACGCGATCCGCGGCGCCGACGAGCTGGTAGCATTTGCGGAAGCTTGTGCGCGATTTGTCGTCGGGATTGTAAACCGCGATGGCGTGGCCGCCGTGCTGGCGCACCACGGTGAAGCACGGCACGTCGGTCGGCCCGTCGCCGATGTAGATCATGTGCTCGAAGGGGACGGGTCGCAGATCTGGCGGCATGTGGTCGTTCACGTCCTGGGAATGATCGAGCATGCCCTTGTTGATGCGGAAGAGGAACTGTGTCTTCTGCGTGTGGCTGATGACGCGCCGGGGAAATGCGATGCGGCCGGAGGAGTCCTCCGCGAACTCGCAGCCGAAGATCGCGCGGATGTGCGGCGCGAGCCGCGAGCCGTCGAGCAGCGCCTTGATTCCGCTGCTGATAATGTAGTGCTCGACGCGGATGCCAAGCATCTCGTGCTCCGGGCGGAGCAGGCACGTTTTGAAGTCCTCGAACATTTCCGGCAGGCCGGGGTAAAATTTCAGCCCCGCGCCGAGGTCGCGGAGGTGCTTGTTCGTCGGGCGGTCGAGGCCGAGGTAGTCCAGCAGCGCCTTGAGGTATGCGAGCTCGCTGTCGTAGCCCTCGTCGCGCACGAGTGCCTGGCAGCGCTGCCAGAACTTCGGCGGATCAATTCCGAACGACGGGAAGATGACCTCGTCCTGCATGTAGTTCGGCGAGAGCGTCTGGTCGTAGTCGAAGACGATCGCGATGGTGTTTTGAGGGACTGCCATGTGCGGGAAGATGCAGGCTGAGCGGGGAGGGAGGAAGCACGAATGACGAATGACGAGGGCGGCGGGCTGCCTGCGCTCGTCGTTCCTTCACGCGACGGCGTCGGCGAGCGCGGGCGCGAGTTCTGGAAAACGGAAGTTGAGGCCGAGCGCCGTCGCGGCCGCGGGGAGCACGCGTTTGCTGCCGAGCAGTTCGCGGGAAAACTCCCCGAGGAGCATCCGCAGTGCGAACGCGGGCACGGCGAGGAACGCGGGGCGGTGGAGCGTGCGTGCAAGCGTTCGCGTGAAATCGGCATTGCGCACGGGCCACGGCGCGGTGGCGTTCATCGCCCCGCTCGCGTCGAGGTTTTCGACGGCGAAAAGCAGGAGGGACGCGAGATCTTCGACGTGAATCCACGGCATCCACTGGCGTCCGCTGCCGAGGCGCGCGCCGAGGCCGAGACGGAACAGCGGGAGCATCATGCGCAACGCTCCGCCGTTTTTTCCGAGCACCACGCCGATGCGCATGCGGACGACACGGCAGTGTTTTTCCGCGGCCAGAGCCTCCGCTTCCCATGCCTGGCAAGTCTCCGCGAGGAATCCCGTTCCGCTTGGCGAATCCTCAGTGAGTTCTTCGTCGCCGCCGTTGTAAAATCCCGTCGCGCTTGCGGAGACGAGCACCTCTGGAGGTTGCGCCATCGCGGCGATGGCGGCAGCAATTTGCCGGGTGCCGAGCACGCGGCTGTCGCGGATGCGCTGCATCTTTTTCCGCGTCCAGAGTCCGGCAACATTTTCACCCGCGAGGTGAATCACCGCATCGCAGCCGCGGAGGTCAGGCGGGGCTTCCGCGGAGAACTTGCGCGTCTCGATGCAATCGCCGACGGGCCGCGCCGGATTCCGCGTGAATGCAATGACTTCGTAGCCGCGGCGAACGGCGAGGCGGATGACATGCCGGCCCACGAAGCCTGTCGCGCCGGTGAGTGCGAGCTGCATCGGTGCGGCGCGCGGGCGCTAGAATTTCCGGTGCAGCCAACTGTAGGGGAACTCGCCGCCGGGGCAGTCGGTGGGCCACTGCGGCGGATTGATTTCCTTGTGCGCGCGGACGACGGCGGACTGCCCCTGGATTTTGCCGACGCGCTTGCGGAGGTATTCGATGAGTTCCGTGAGCGAGTCGAGCTGGCCCTGGCGCACGCGCTGGTTGTTGAAGTCGCCGACGAGGCAGATGCCGATGGCGATGTTGTTCAGGTAATCGCTGTGGACGTGGCCACCCTGCATCTGGCGGTGCCAGCGGTTGCCAATCTCGATCGCGCCGTCCTTCGTCGAGGTGCCGTTGCCGATGACGAAATGATACGCGAGGCCGTTCTGCATCTTGCGCACGTAGCGGTGGTAGTGCTCGAACGCCGCGGCGCTGCCCTGCCGCGTGCCGCTGTTGTGGACGACGATGTAGCGCCAGCGTCCGCGCGTCACGTTTGCACGGTCAATCGCGCGCCGCACGTTGCTGGTGAGGTAGCGGTAGTTTCCACCGCCGCCGCCGGTGAGGCGCGACCAGAAGCTCTGCTGCTTGGGCGCCGGCTCGGGCTCGGCGTCCGGCTCGGCGACCGCGCTCTCGCGGACGACGATGTTTGCGCGCGGCGGAGTGGGAATTGCGGGCACTGGCGTCGCCGCGGGGCGCGGTGTCGGCGCGGGCGTCGGGCGTGGGACGGGCTCGGGCGTCACACGCGTCGGCGGCAGATTGCCGAATGGCGTGGCGTGCGGCTTGGGCTTCGGCCCCGGCGTGGCCGGGGGCGTGTAGGGGATGGTCGTCATCTCCTCGCGCGCCCGAAGGAAGGCGCGGCGCTTTTCCTCCTCGGAGAGCGGCTGCTGGGCCGTCAGGCGGAAGACGACGATGAAGAGCAGGACCAGAAACAGGACAGGGCGGTGGCGCACGGGAGCGCAGCATAGGGGGGTGTGCGCCGCGCCCGCAAGCACAGCGGCGAATTGCGGGGGAAGTTTTTGCAGCGCGCGGCGCACCGCGTAGGCTCGCGGCGTGAAACTCGAACTGCCATCCGGCCGCACAGCGGTGAAGATCTGCGGCATCACGAACCGCGGCGACGCGCTCGCCGCGGTGGATGCGGGCGCAGACATGCTCGGCTTCAACACGTGGAGCGGATCGAAGCGGCACCTCGACCTCGCGCGGAATGCGGAGTGGATCGCCGCGCTCCCGCGCACGGCGCTGCGCGTCGCGCTGCTGGTGAATTCACCGCGCGCGGAGGTGGAGCGCGTCGCGTCGCTGCCGTTCGTGGATGCGCTGCAGTTCCACGGCGATGAGGATGCGGACTTCTGCCGCTGGGCGGCGATGCACGGGAAGCCGATCATCAAGGTTCTCCGCGTGCGCGATCGCGCATCGCTCGCGGGCGCGGCGGGGTTTTCCACGCCGCACATCCTGCTCGACGCGCATGTGCCGGGCGAGTTTGGCGGAACCGGCGCGCGTGCGGACCTGGGCCTTGTGCGCGAATTCCAAGCCGCGCATCCGTCGCTCACGCTCTGGCTCGCCGGCGGGCTCGCGCCGGAAAACGTCGCGGACGCCGTGCGCGCGGTGCGGCCGGCCGTGGTGGATGTCTCCAGCGGTGTTGAAAGCGCGCCGGGGCGGAAGGATGCGGCGAAGATGCGTGCGTTTGCCGGCGCCGCGAGGGGCGCGTGAGTTCTTAGATTGCACGTTGGCAATGTGCGGGGGCGTCGCCGACGCGTGGCCCGCGGTTTGCTTTGAAAAGGCGACGATTATGAAAATCTCAGCCCTCACCCTCGCGAAAATCCAACGCACCATCGGCGCCCTCGTGGTCTCCGCTGGCGCTTCGCTTGCGCAGCCGCCGGTCGCTCCGCCGCCCCCCGGTGCCCCCATTCCTGTCGCCCCGCCGCCGCCTTCCGCGGTGACTCCGATCGCGCCGCCCTCCCTGCCTGCCGCGGGTGCTCCTTCCGCGCCGTCGATGCGCCCCGGTGGCGCCTCCGTGGTGCCGGCTCCGATTGATCCTCCGATTCAAGTTCCGAACACGACTCCCGGGACCGTTCCTGCGACACCCGGCGTGCCCGGCGCGCCGATGGATCCCGCGAACCTCCCTCCCGGCGCGCCCGGCATTCCCGGCGGCCTCGACGCGGGAGGTTCCCGTGTGAGCGAATTCCAGGGCGACGACGTTTCCCTCGTTCTCCGCACGCTCGCGCGGCAGGCGAAGATGAATGTCGTGGTGAGCCCCGCGGTCACCGGCCAGATCACGCTGCGCGTGGAAAACAAGACCCCCGCCGAGGTGCTGCGCATCATCTGCCAGGCGAACGGTCTCATCATGGACGAGATGGAGGGCGTCGTTTACGTGAAGACGATTGCGGAGAAGCAGAAGGAGCCCACCGAGTCGCTGCAATACACCTTCAGCTATGCCACGGCGGAGAAGGCATCCCCGCTGCTTCAGACGCAGCTCACCAGCGGCCTCGCCCCGCAGTATGACGTCCGCACGAACACGATCTTCTTCCGCGAGGGGAAATCGAACGCGGACAAGGTGATGAAGTTCCTCAAGTCGATCGATTCGCCCACCAAGCAGGTGATGATCGAGGCCCGCCTCGTGGAGGTGAACGCCAACCCGAAGCAGAGCTACGGGCTGAACTGGGGCGGCGTCGTCGGCAGTTCGTCCACGCCGATGCAGTTCAAATACGGTGGCACCAACACGGATGGCTCCGTTGCCGATGCGCAGAAAGGCGTTTACCAGGTGAATGACATCCTCCGCAACGCGAAGAACGTCTCCAGCCTCGCAAACAGCGTCGCGGGCCAATACACGATCCTCTCCGTCCAGCAGATGTCGCTCACGATGCGCCTGCTGAATGAGGACAGCGACGCGGAGTTCCTCGCGAACCCGCGCATCGTCGCGGCGAATAACCAGAAGGCCACCATCAAGATCACGCGCAACCAGCCGGTGCCGCAGCTCAATTTCAACGAGCAGACCGCGCAGGCCGTCTTCGGCGGGTTCCAGGACAAGGAGTTCGGCAACACGCTCACCGTCACTCCCTCCATCAACAAGGACAACTTTGTGTCCCTCATCGTGCAGCCGGAAATCAGCAACAAGGTCGGCGACGCCACCTTCACCTTCAGCGGCGCCACGGTCGCGAGCCCGATCATCGACAAGCGCACCTTCGACTCAAACGTGATCATCAAGAGCGGCGACACCCTCGCCATCGGCGGCCTGCTGCAGGATGAGGTCACGAAGGGCAAGAGCAAGGTTCCGATCGCCGGCGACATCCCGCTTTTCGGTCATCTCTTCCAGGAGAAGATGAACAGCCGCATCAAGCGGAATCTCCTCGTGTTCGTCACGCCGCAGATCATCCACGAGGGATACGGCACGGGCCTGGAGAGCCAGATCACCGGCCTCAAGAACAGCGGGCCCGAATTCGCCGACCCGAATGGCTGGCGCAACAACGCCCGCGGCGCCTACCCGCTGAAAAAGAAGATCGAGAAGCCGCTCGCCGCCGAGTATCCCGCGCCGGTGAAGTCGCGCAGCGTGAGCAGCCGCTACAAGGTCAGCGCCGCCACCCGCGAATAGCGCGCCGCCGCGCTGAGGCACTTGCCTTCCAAAAATAAAGATGCCCCTCTCCCGGAAAGGAGAGGGGCATTGCTTTGAATGGGACTTGGCCCGCTGCGGTGCCGGCTCAGAGAGCGAGCGAATCGAGCAGCGCCCGGTCAATCTTGCCGGTGATCTCGAGGTTGTTCTCCTCCTGATAGGCGCGGATCGCGGCGCGGGTTTTCGGGCCGATTTCGCCGTCCACGGAGCCCTCGTAATAGCCGAGGTTCTTCAGCTTGCGCTGCACCTTGGCGGTGAGGGAGTCGTAGTTCGAGGCCGGACGCGGAGGCCGCGGCGGGCGGGGCTCCGGCGGATGCGGCGGATGCGGCGGGCGGGGCGGGCGCGGACCGGGACCGGGGCCAGGGCCGGGGCCGCCAGGGCCAGGGCCGCCAGGGCCACCGGGACCGCCCGGACCGCCAGGACCGCCAGGACCACCGGGCGGCGGCTGGGCGACGGACAACGACGCGAGTGACATTGCGACAAGCAGGGCCGCCGCACGTGGGAACTTGGTGATGATTTTCATAATCGTGACGTTGCTTCCATACGGCACACCCATCCGCTTGGCTATTCCCAAATTGTCCGCCTCGCCCCCTCGGTTGCAGGCTTCCGTCACGCGCTCCGGATGATTCCGCCTTGGCAAACCCGGCGCGGCCCCTACTTTCGCGCGCCCTATGCCGAACTACAAAATCGCCGTCCTCGCCGGGGACGGTATTGGTCCCGAAGTCATGGTCGAGGCGCGCCGCGTGATGGCCGTCGTCGAGAAGAAGTTCAACCTCTCCATCGCCTACACCGAGGCCCGCGTCGGCGGCATCGCGATCGATGTGGACGGCAAGGCGCTCCCCGCCGAGACGCTGCGCGTCTGCGAGCAGAGCGACGCCATCCTCTTCGGCAGCATCGGCGGGCCAAAGTGGGAGAAGCTCCCTCCCGCCGAGCAGCCCGAGCGCGGCGCACTGCTGCCGCTGCGAAAGCACTTCGGCCTCTTCGCCAATCTACGCCCCGGCATCTGCTACCCGCAGCTCGCCCACGCCTCGCCCGTGCGCGCCGACCTTTCGGCCGGCGGCTTCGACATGCTCTGCGTGCGCGAACTCACCGGTGGCCTCTACTTCGGCCAGCCGAAGAGCCGCCACGAGGAAAACGGCGAGGCCGTCGCCGTGGACACGATGGTTTACAAGCGCAGCGAGATCGAGCGCATCGCCCACGTCGCCTTCCGCGCCGCGCAGGGGCGGCGCAAAAAAGTTTCCTCCATCGACAAGGCGAACGTCCTCACCAACGGCGTGCTTTGGCGCGAGACCGTCACCGCCATTGCGAAGCAATATCCCGACGTGACGCTCGAGCACATCTACGTGGACGCCGCCGCGATGTATCTCGTTCAGCGCCCGAAGCACTTCGACGTCATCCTCGCGGAAAACCTCTTCGGCGACATTCTCAGCGACGAGATGGGCGCCGTCTGCGGCAGCATCGGCATGCTCGCCAGCGCCAGCCTCGGCACGCCGAAGGACGGCGGCCTCTACTTCGGCCTCTTCGAGCCCGGCGGCGGCTCCGCGCCCGACATCGCGGGCAAGGGAATCGCCAATCCGATCGCGCAGATTCTCAGCGCCGCGCTCATGCTCCGCCACGGCCTCGGCGAGAACGCCGCGGCCGACGCCATTGAAGCCGCCGTCCGCCAAGTCATCGAGGCTGGCCTGCGAACCGGCGACATCTGGAGCGAGGGCACGAAGAAGCTCAGCACCGCAGAGATGGGCGTCGCTGTCGCGGAGGCCGTCTAAGTTATTTCCCGATCTTCGGGCCTTCGCCGATTTCGTCGGCGCCGGGCATTTGGATGGGGCGCACCCAGATGTTGCGGAAGCGCATGGGGTTGCCGTGGTCCTGGAGCTTGAAGGGGCCTTTTTCGGCGTGCGCGGTGTAGGTGCCGACGCGCTTGTGCGGGGTCTCGCCGATGAGGGCGGTGTGGTTCTGGGTGACGACGCCGTTGTGGAGGACGGTGACGATGAGGGGCTTCTCGAGCTTGCCATCCTTGAAGCGGGGGCCTTCGCAGAGGATGTCGTAGGTCTGCCACTGGCCGGGCGGGCGGGATGCGTTCACGCGCGGGGGCATGTAGCCGTAGATGGCCGTGGCCTGTCCGTCGGGGTAAGTGGGGTTTTGGTAGCTGTCGAGGATCTGCACCTCGTATTTGCCGAAGAGGAAAATGCCGCTGTTGCCGCGGCCCTGGCTGTCGCCGACGGGCGGGGGAGTGGCGAATTCGATGTGGAGCTGGAAGTCGGGGCCGAACTCGTCCTTGGTGAAGATGTCGCCGGTCTTGGGGGCGACTTCGGCGTAGCCGTTCTCGACTTTCCACTTGGCGTCCTCGCCCTTCGCGCTGCGCCATTTGGAGAGATCCTTGCCGTCGAAGAGCACGATGGCGTCGCTCGGGGCGCTGCCGACTTTCTCCTGCGTGCTGAATTCGCCGGGCGTGACGACGGGCGGCTGCGGGCGCTCGCCGTCGTGGACGTGCCACTTGGTGCCGGGGATGACGGGCGTGTCCTGGTAGCCGATCGGCTTGGCGGGCTTGTCCTCGGCGAAGGTGAGGGTGCCGGTGGCGATGAGTGCGGTGAGGATGCGCGGGGTGCGTGCGGTGGAGGTCATGTCGGGAATGAGAGTGCGGATGAGAGCGCAGGGAGAGTCCCGAGTCGCGAAAATTCTTAGCCCGCAGGCGCGCGGCGTGCGCGGAGCGGGGATTTCACTGCGCGGCACATCGGCAACGGATACTGAGGCAGTCCGATACAACTTTTTCTCCAAATCGGGGAACGACGGGCGGGGGTGGAATTAGAATTGCTAGAAAGGAATTTGAACAGACCCGCCAAGTAGCCATGCCCACCATCCGACCTCGGAGAACCGTTGATGCCAGACCGCTGGGAGACAGCGCTGCAGTGGGGAAGGTCGCGGCCGTGGCTCCCGTGAAGGGGGCATCCCGAGGGGAGGTGGCCGCGTGATCATCGAGGCGAACCGCCGCATCCTGCTCGTGGATGACAACGCGGCGATCCATGAGGATTTCAAGAAGGTGCTGCTGAACTCGCAGCCGCAGAACGATGCGCTGGACGAGGCGGAGGCGGCGCTTTTCGGCCAGCCCGAGGCGACGAAGCCGAAGGAGAAGGCGACCTTCACGATTGATTCGGCGTTCCAAGGCCAGGAGGCGCTGGACAAGGTGCGGACGGCGATCACCGAGGGGCTGCCCTACGCGCTGGCATTTGTGGATGTGCGGATGCCGCCCGGCTGGGATGGCGTCGAGACCATCGAGCGCATTTGGAAGGAGGACCCGTCGCTGCAGATCGTGGTGTGCACGGCGTATTCGGACTATTCGTGGGAGACGATGACGGAGCGGCTCGGTGTGAGCGACAACCTCATGCTGCTGAAGAAGCCGTTCGACAACGTGGAGGTGCTGCAGATTGCGCATTCGCTGACGAAGAAGTGGCTGGTGACGAAGCAGGCCGACTGGCGGCTCGACGAGCTGGAGCAGATGGTGGCGTCGCGCACGGCGCAGCTCGAGACGGCGGCGAGGGAGATCGCGCTGTCGGAGGAGCGGTTTTCAAAGGCGTTCCGCAACAGCCCGATCGCGCAGGCGATCCAGACGCTCGGCGCGCAGCGGTTTGTGGACGTCAACGACGCCTTCCTCAAGATGACGGGCTACGCGCGCGACGAGGTGGTGGGCCGCACGCCGCTGGAACTGCGGCTGTGCCTGGACTTCGAGGCGCAGTTCATCGAGACGGTGCGCGGCGGAAAAGTGGTGCGCAACGCGGAGGCGCAGATCGGCGGCCGCACCGGCGAGCTGCGCACGGTGCTCCTTTCGCTCGAGCCGCTCACCATCGCGGGCGAGCCGCACATCCTCATGATGGCGCAGGACATCTCCGAGCGGCTGCACCTCGAGAGCCAGCTCCGGCAGGCGCAGAAGATGGAGGCCATCGGCCAGCTCGCCGCGGGGGTGGCGCACGACTTCAACAACCTGCTGACGATCATCCAGGGCCACGCGAGCCTGCACCGGAACACGGTGGGCGTTTCGCGCGAGGTGGCAAAGTCGCTCACGCAGATCAGCAGTGCCGCGGAGCGTGCGGCCGATCTCACGCGGAAGCTGCTCACCTTCAGCCGCCGCAACATGGTGCGCCCCCGTGTGATTGACCTGAACGGGACCATCGAGCACCTCGGCGCGATGCTGCACCGGCTGCTGGGCGAGCGCATTGAGCTGCGCACCACGCTCGCCTCCGGGACGCCCGCGATTTTCGCAGACCTCACGAGCATCGAGCAGGTGCTGATGAACCTCACGCTGAACAGCCGCGACGCGATGCCCGACGGCGGGGTGATCACGATCGGCACTTCGCGTCTCACGCTTGGCGCCGACGCCGCCGCGCGAAATCCGGACGCGCGCCCCGGCGACTACGTCTGCCTGAGCGTGGCGGACAACGGCACCGGCATGGATGAGACGACAAGGAGCCACATCTTCGAGCCATTCTTCACGACGAAGGGCACGAACAAGGGCACCGGGATGGGCCTCGCGACGGTGTATGGCATCGTGCGGCAGCACGAGGGCTGGGTGGAGGTGGACACCGCTCCGGCCAAGGGCTGCACTTTCCACATTTACATCCCGGCTACCACGCGTGCTCCGGAGCTGAATGAGGAGCATCATCCCGAAGCAGTCGCGGACGACGGCGGCCACACCATTCTTGTCGTGGAGGATGATGCCGCGGTGCGCTCGCTCGTGGTGGAGGTGCTGCAGAGCTACAATTACAATGTGATCGAGGCGGAGACCGGCGATGCGGCGATCAAGCGCTGGCCGGCGTGCAAGGAGGAGGTGGACCTCGTGCTCACCGACATGGTGATGCCCGGCCACGCAAACGGCCTCGACGTCGCGCGGCACTGCACCGCCAGCAAGCCGAATCTGCGGGTGATTTACACCAGCGGCTACAGCCGCGAGCTGTTCGGCAGCGATGTGCGGCTCGAGGACGGCGTGAACTACCTGCCGAAGCCATATTTTTCCCGGAAGCTCACCGAGATCATCCGCAACGCGCTCGAGCCCTCGAACGGCGAGGCGCATCTGGCCGAGGCGGTCTGAGCGGTGCGCGCCCCCCGCGGCGTGCGTGGATGCATGGAAATTCACTAAAGACACCGTGCGCGCGCTGATTACCGTTGGCGCACATGCCACGCATTCTTTCCACGATTGGTGTTCTCGGTTTTGCGTCCGTTGCGTTTGCGGCGCCGACGCCTGAGCAGGTTGAGTTTTTTGAAAAGCGCGTCCGTCCCGTCCTTGCGGACAGTTGTTACAAATGCCACGGCCCGGAGAAGCAGAAGGGCGACCTGCGGATGGATTCGCGCGCCGCGCTGCTGAAGGGCAACGACATGGGGCCCGTGGTTTTTCCCGGCGATCCGAACAAGGGCACTTTTCTCAAGAGCATCCGCCACGAGATTGACAACAAGATGCCCGAAAAGGCGCCGAAGCTGAGCGCCGACAAGATCGCCGCGCTCACCGACTGGGTGAAGATGGGCATGCCGTGGCCGGAGAACGACAAGCCTGTCGCGACGAAGGAGGAAATCGCGCGCACGCACTGGGCCTATCAGCCGGTGAGGAAGCCCGCGGTGCCCGCGGTGAACGACGCCGCACACTGGGCGCAGAGCGAGGTGGACCGGTTCGTCCTTGCGAAGCTCGAGCCGGCCGGACTGGTGCCGTCACCCGTCGCATCGCGCTATGCGCTCATCCGCCGTGCGACGTTCGACATCATCGGCCTCCCGCCGACGAGCGAGGAGGTCGCCGCTTTTGAAAAGGATCCCGCACCGACGCTCCAGGCGTTCGCAAAGGTCGTGGACCGCCTGCTCGCGTCGCCCGCGTATGGCGAGCGGTGGGGCCGCCACTGGCTCGACGTCGCGCGCTATGCGGATCACCGCGGCTACCTCGCCGGCGGAGTGAGCCGCGAGTATCCGTTTGCGTGGACGTATCGCGACTGGGTAATCAAATCGCTGAACGAGGACGTGCCCTATAATGAGTTCCTCACGCGCCAAATCGCGGCCGACGTTCCAGGCTCCGGCGCGAAGCCCGGGGACATCGCCGCGCTCGGCTTCCTCACGCTCGGGCGCCGCTTCCTGAACAACACGAACGACATCATTGACGACCGCATCGACGTGATCATGCGCGGCACCATGTCGCTCACCGTCGGCTGCGCGCGCTGCCACGACCACAAATACGATCCCGTCAGCATCAGGGACTACTACGCGCTCTACGGCGTGATGGCCTCGTGCGAGGAGGATGCCGATCCGGAAAAGCTTCCGCTGCTTCCCGGCGGAAAGGCGACGCCCGAGTTTGAAAAGGCAAAGGCCGGTGTGCTCGCCGAACTGCGCGATGTGGACGAGAAGTTTGCGGCGAAGCTCAGCGCGACGATCCGTGCAGGCTCAGGACTATCGATGTTTTTTGCCGCCGACACGATCGACTCGCTCGCCGTGAAGAACCGCATCCCGCGCAAGGCCATCGAGGAGCGGACGAAGGTGAAGAACAAGCTGGTGAAGCTCGAACTTGATCCCGGCTCCCCGCCACGCGCGCATGTTCTCCGCGACAGGCCGCAACCGGTGAGGCCCCGTGTTTTCATCCGTGGGAATCCGTCGCGCCCCGGCGATCCGGTGGACCGCCGGTTTCCGTCATTCCTCGGCGGCGAGGCCGCGCCTTTCAAGCAGGGCAGCGGGCGCCTCGAACTCGCAAAGGCAATCACTGCACCGACGAACCCGCTGACCGCGCGCGTGATCGTGAACCGCGTTTGGCTCCACCACTTCGGCAGCGGCCTCGCGACGAACCCCGGCGACTTCGGCGTGCGCAGCGAACCGCCGGTGCAGAAGGAACTCCTCGACTGGCTCGCCGCGAATTTCGTCGAGCAGGGATGGTCGCTGAAAAAGCTGCACCGCACGATTCTTCTGAGCAGCACATGGATGCAGGAGTCCGTGCATCCCTCGCAGGTCGCGCAGTCCGCGGGCAAAAATCCGCAGACGGTGGATCCCGACAACCGCCTTCTGTGGCGGCAGAACCGCCAGCGCCTCGAGTGGGAGGCGATGCACGACGCGCTGCTCTCCGCATCGCGCAACCTCGACGCGGCGATCGGGGGGCGGCCCGTGCAGCTCTTCAAGGAGCCCTTTCCGAAGCGCCGCGCCGTCTATGCCTACATCGACCGGCAGAACCTCCCCGGCACGCTGCGCACATTCGATTTCGCAAGCCCCGACCTCATGAACCCCCAGCGCTCGACGACGAGCGTGCCGCAGCAGGCGCTCTACATGATGAACAGCCCGTTCGTCATCGCGCAGGCCGAGGCTCTCACGGCGGGTCCGGACTTCGCCTCCACGCAGCCGGAGGAGCGCCACGTGCAGATGCTCTACCAGCAAATCTTCGCGCGCAAAGCGACGGCGGAGGAGGTGAAGACAGCGATTGATTACGTCCGCGCCGCCGAAACCGCGCAGCGCACGCCGCCGCCCACGCCCACGTGGCGCTACGGCTACGGCAGCTACGATGGCGCGTCGCAGAAAGTCACATTCACGCCGCTCACGCACTGGAGCGGCACATCGTGGCAGGCCGGGCCCAAGCTCCCGGATGAAAAAATCGGATGGGCGCATCTCAACGCGGACGGAGGGCATCCTTCCCGAGATGCCGCGGCGATCCGCCGGTTCACTGCGTCGCGCGAGATGACCGTCTCTCTCAACGGCGAAGTCGTCCATGCGCCCGCCGCGGGCAACGGAGTCCACGCGCGCATCGTCAGCAGCCGGAAAGGCCAGCTCGCGGAATACGACGCGGGGCCGAAGTCGAAGGTCGCAACTTCCATCGAGCGCGTCGAACTCGCCGCGGGGGAGACGCTCGATTTCATCATCGAGAGCAAGGGCGACGAGAACAGCGACAGCTTCATCTGGCGCACGACGCTGTATTCCGCGGATGGAATTTCCTACGACGCAAAGAAGCAGTTTGCCGGGCCGCCGCCGAAGGTGGATCCATTCACGCCGTGGGAGCGCTACGCGCAGGCGCTGCTGGAGACGAACGAGTTCCTGTTCGTGGATTGAGTGCTCTCCGCTCAGTGCATCTCCACCGCGCACGAGCCGAGGCCGCCACGGTAGTAGTTGAACTGCACGTTCGGGTGCTCGGCGAGGAGCGACATCGGCACGCAGCTCGTCGGCAGGTTTTTTGAAATGAGGAACGCGGTGAGGCGCTGGCCGAATGGGTTGTCGTGCGTGCCGGCCTGCCAGATGGAGACTTTCTCCGCCTTCCACGTTTCGACCGGGCCGACGGTGATCGCCTGCGTGGGCACCATCGAGATGTTGCCGCCGCCGCTCGTGCGGGCGTTCTGCGCAATGGTGAGCGGGTGCAGTTCGACGACGCGCGTGGAGAGCCTGCGATATTCGGCGGGCGTCGGCGGTGCGGACTTGAATTTGCCGCGGCGCGGGAGCGGGTCGTTGAATGCCCAGTGTTTCACATCGCCCTGGCCGCCCTGCATGACCGCGCAGCGCACGCCGGCGTCGTAGGATTTCGTGTAGGCGGTCGTGTCCGCCTTTGGAAAATGCAGGTGCGCGTCGGGCATGCGCAGCTTTTTTGCGATCCGGTTGAAGCACATCTCGCGGTCGGCTTTTTCAAATGAGAGCGGATGCGTGACCGGCACCTCGCGGCCCGTCGCGGGATCGAACCACTCGTCCATTCCCCAGAAATGCCCGCTGCGCACATCGAGCCCGAGTTCGTTCACGAGTCGCGCGACGAGCGGAAGCTGCTCAGTCGGCCCGATGGGGCCGCAGATGCCGACGGGATTGTCATCCGTGCTCTGCTTCCATGCGCTGATGTATTCGAGCGCCTCGGCGAGGTAGAAATCCTCGAGTGTGTCATACATCACGACGCGGAAGCCGGGGCGCGAGAGCTTCTCGATGTCGCGGGGCGTGAGGCGCGCGACGTCCTCGACGATGTCTTTCGGGATGCAGGTGTAATCCCACCAATCGGCGGAGATGCTGGAGGTGCGTAGTTTCATGGGAGAGCGGATGATGTTCGGCGGGAAGAATGCGCAGGATTTTCTGCGGAACGGAAGCACGGCGGCTCAGCTCGCGTAGAATTTTTTCCCGAGCCATGCATGCAGCGGGACACAGGCGAGGAGGGCGAGCGCGGCGAGAAGGCACGCTGGGGTTTTCCGAAGCGGGGTCGGGACGCTGGGCAGCAGGCAGAGCGAGGCCTGCATCACGGGCAGGATGCGGATGAAGCCGCCGATGCGTGGCGGGAGCGGCGCAGGAGGTTCGCGCATCAGCTCGGCGGTGTTCATTGTGCAGAGGATGATGGCGACGAACCAAAGGGCGGGGGACTGGTCGCGGAGCAGCGTGTCAGTCGCCTGCTTCAGAATCACGAAGCCAATGAGGAGCGAGCCGAGCGGCAGCAGTCGTGGCAGGCGAGGGTAGTCGCGCCGCGTCTCGAACCGCGCGAGGTTTGTCACCGTCGCGATGTAGATGGCGACGAGCAAGGCGGCTCCGACTGCAAACACAAAGAAGCGTTGTCCGCTCATCGGCGCGAAGGCGGTGAGGATCGCCGCGGCGACCGGATGGAAGATGCTGAGATTGGCCGCAGTATCGAGCAGTTGCAGATCGGGCCCGAGTCCGGCCGCGGCACCGAGCAGGAGGCTGAACCCGCGGCAACTGCCCATGTTCAGCGCGCCGATGAACGGGATGCCCTTCGTCATGAAATTGTAGAGCACGATGCCGAGCAGCGTGCCGATTCCCATGAGCGCCGGTGCCGGGCCGAGGACAAAGCACGAGCCGATTCCGATGATCACGAGGTTTCCCGTGACGATCCATGCTGCACCACGCGGGATGGCGCCACTTGGCAGCGGGCGTTTCGGCCGGTCACGGAGGTCCTCCTTGTAGTCCGCGAGATCATTCATCGCGAGTCCCGCCGCGTAGAGCGCAAGGCTCGCGAGGACTGCGATTGCCGCGCGTGAATCGAGGCGTCCGCCTGTCGCGATGAGGAAACCCGCGAGCGGATCGCCCGGGACCGTGAAGAGGTTCGGGACGCGGAAAAGTTGCAGCCAGGCGCGGAGCATCGCGGAGTTGAACCACGAAGGACACGAAGGACACGAAGGAAATCTTTGTAGCCTTCCTCCCGTCGTCGGCTACCGACGAAACGGGGCGCGGCTTTCACCGTGCCCCGTGCGTGAGTCTGCTGTGTTCCGGCGTTACGCCTTCTGCTCGTCCACCTGGACGGCGCGGTAGCCGCCGATGCCTTTGAAGTAGAGCAGGATGAGCAGGTAGATGGCCGCCATCGTGAGCGGAATCCACGAGTCGGCCTTCAGCGTCTTGCGGTCGCCGGCGATGCTGGCCTTGTGGACGGCGCGTTCCTCGGGTGTGAGCGCACCGAGCGCGGCGTCGAGGTTGTCGTTGCCCTCGGGCTTGAGCGCGCCAGCCTTGCTGAGCTGTGTCTCGAGCTTGGCTATGAGTTTTTTCTGCGCGGCGAAGCCTTTGAGCTTGTCGTCGAGCTTCTTCCTGTCCGCGGCGAGATCCTTGGCCCTGGCCTTCAGCTCCACTTCGCGATCGAGCGCGGCCTCGTATTCCCTGTCCCATTCGTGGAGGCCCTTCGCGGTCATGGCCGCCATCTCGCCTTGGAGCGCCTTGGCGGAATCATCATGCTCCTTCTGCTTGGCGGTGAGCGTCTGAATCTCAGCCTCCGTGGCCGCTGTCTTCTTGTTGAGTTCCTCGTTCTCCTTGTCGGGCCCGCCCTTGGGCAGGAGCTTGCGCGCGGTGGCGAGAGTTGCCTGCACTTCACCGAGCTTCTTGCCGTCGAGGCCGTAGGCCGCGGTGGATTCCATGTTCAGGAACGTGCTCGGCTTGTCGGCCTTGTAGGCTGCATACGTGGCTTCGTTCAGCTCCTTCAGCTTCTCGCCGGAGAAGCGGTCTTTCGCGTAGCCGAGGCCGGGGCCGCCGATCTGCCCTGCGGAGAGCATGCCGATGCCGCCCATGATGCTTATCGCCACTGCGCCGGTGCGCGGGTAGCGGTCCGATGCCACGGCGAGCATGGTGGGCCAGAAAAAGGTCTTGCCGACCGCGTAGATGCCGAGGGCGAGGAGCGCCATGGTGAAGGAACTCATCACGCTGGACATGCGCAGGCCGATGAAGGCGAGCGCCGCGCAGAGGGCCAGCAGGCCGACGGGCGACAGCTTGAGCTTCGTCTCGATCCAGTGCGCGCAGAAGCGCAGACCGAACATGATCGCCGAGGTCCACAGGAAGAGGGCCTTGCCCTGCTCGGAGGTGAAGAGGTTGCCGGTGATGTTCTGGATCCAGCCGTCGGTTCCCAGCTCCACCGCGCCAACGAGTGCGTGGGTAATGAAAAGGATGAACAGCAGGAATGAGCCGAGCGGCCATTTCATGATCAGTGCCAGCCCGACCACGAGCGCGAGGCCGATGGCGAGGCCGGAGCCCGCCGAGAGGTGCAAGGACTGCTGGAAGACGAGCGCGACGAGCGCGCAAGCCGCGATGGCGGCGAAACTCTCGAGCGCCGGTTTTTCCGTGCGCCGGCTGATCACACAGAGCGCCACCAGGAAGACGGCCGCGATGGTGTAGGACGTGCCCTTGTCGAACTGCGTCAGGCCGCCCTGCAGGAACTGCGCGAGGAGGTAGCAGACCACCAGGCTGCCGAGGACGCCCACATCGCGGAACATCTGGCCGAAGCCCAAGCCCTTTTCCGAAGCTGCGGACTTCGGAAACTTCTGCCCCATGAACATGAGGCCGTAGAGCACGGTGGGGATGAGGTATAGGGCGAGCTGATACTTCCAGTCCAGCTCCAGCTTGTCGTCGAGGAA
This sequence comes from Chthoniobacteraceae bacterium, assembly GCA_044221185.1. Taxonomy (GTDB): domain Bacteria; phylum Verrucomicrobiota; class Verrucomicrobiia; order Chthoniobacterales; family Chthoniobacteraceae; genus SXWH01. The sequence goes on from JBGAPP010000005.1 coordinate 48,568, forward strand.
CCAGCCGAGCACGACGCCGATGATCATGCCGGCGGGCCAGCTTGCGTGGAGGATGTTCAGGTAGTGGGTGCGGTTCTTCGGATAAAGCGTGGCGACGAGCGGATTGGCGACGGCTTCGAGCGTGCCGTTCGCGTAAGCGAAGATGAACATGCCCCACTTGAGGAACCCATATGCGTTCTCCGGCGTCGTGGCGCTGAACGTGACGAATGCCGAAAGCACATGGAGCGCGAAGGCCGCGACGACCAGCCAGCGGTAGCCGATGACGTCGCAGAGGAAGCCGCCGATGATGATGCCGAAGCAGAAGCCGGAAAAGCCGTAGCCGCCGATGTCCCCGAGCTGCGCACCGGTGAAGCCGAACTCGGCGCCCCAGTTGTCGAAGATGCCGCCGCGGATGGCGAAGCCGACGCCGGCTGCGAGGATGGCCATGAAGCCCGCCCAGAGGAGGCGGCTGGCGTTGGGTGCGATGCCTTCAGTTTTTGCTGACATGATGGTGTAGGAGGATGGGTGTTGGTTCGTTGTTCGGGGAAATCAGAGCGTCCATTTGGGGAGCTTCACGATGGCGCCGCCCTTCTTGGCGCTCTGGTGGGCGCAGAGGCCGACGCACGTCCAGTTGGCAGACTGCTTTGCGTTCGGGAAAGGCTCGCGGTTTTCGACGAGCGACATCACGAATTCGTTCGCGAGGTGCGGGTGCGAGCCGCCGTGGCCGGCGCCCTGCGTGAAGCTGCGGTGCGCCTTGCCGGTCTTGCCGCCATACACGCCTCCGCCGGTGAACTGCTGGATCGGCTTTGGAAGGCGCCTGGCGTAGTCGGGCGCCTTCACGTGCTTGGGAATCTTCGGCTCGGGGAGCTTCGCGGTGTGCATGACGAGCGGCTCGTGCTCGATGAGCGGCCACTCGACGGACGCCTTGCTGCCGTAAACGTCAATGCTCTCGCGATACTGCCGCGCGGTGTCGAACAGCGAGCGGATGATGCGCGTGCTGACGTCGCTGCCCTTGTATTTGATGTGCGCTGTCTCGACCGCAAACGGCGAACCGTAGCACTTGATGAGTTCCTTCCGGATCGTGCCGGAGCCAAAGCAGCTCACGTATTCTGCCGGCGCGCCGACGAGCGCCGAGACGGGGCCGACACAGTGCGTGGCATACCACATCGGAGGGAGGCCGGGCCAGTAGTTCGGCCAGCCGTCCATGTCCTGCTGGTGGCTCGCCTGCACAAACTGCAGCTTGCCGAGCTTCCCCGTGTCGAGCAGTTCCTTCATGTAGAGGAATTCGCGCGCATACACCACCGTCTCGGCCATCGTGTAGCGCAGGCCGGTCTGCTTCACGAGATCCACGATTTTCTTGCAGTCGGAAATCGTCGTCGCCATCGGCACTGTGCAGCTCACGTGCTTCCCGGCCTTCAGCGCGGCGATGCTCATCCAGCCGTGGTCGGGGATGGGGGAATTGATATGCACCGCGTCCACCTTCGGATCCTTCAGCAGGGCCATGTAATCGGTGTAGCGCACTTCGATTCCGAACGCATCTCCCGCCGATTTCAGCTTCGCCTCGTTGCGCTGGCAGATCGCATACATGTTCGCATGCGGGTGCCGCTGGTAGATGGGGATGAACTCCGCCCCGAAGCCGAGGCCGACGATGGCGACGTTGATGCGTTTCTTTTGTGACATGAGGAAGGCGGGCGCGCTGGGGAAGGTGAAGGCGCGGAGTGAAAACGCCCCGCGCGAGAGGCGTCAAGGCTTTTGCCCGCGAATCCGGGCATCATGCCGGAAAAGAAAAACCGCAGGGCCCCTGCGGCTCACTGGCCGGGAAGGCACCTGCGGTGAACTTTTCAGCCCGCGGGAGGCGGGCGTGGGAGACCCTTAGCGGTAGGGCGACCAGAAGCTGGCCGGCGCGACGTCGGAGAGCGAGTTGTAGGTCGTCGTGCTCACCTTCGGGGCGCTGTCCACGGTGGGCAGCGTGAAGGCGTTGCCGAGGATGTCGGCGTTGTTGCTCGTGTAGAGGCGGGTGCCGGTCTTGATGTATTTCTGCACATCGGCCCAGAGGACGGTGGCGCCGCCGGCCTTGTTGTTCTCGATGGCATACTGGTCCACCGCTGAGTCGATGACACGAAGATCCTCGAGGACCTGGGTGGCCTGCGAGCGTTTGCGGCTGCGCAGGAAGTTCGGGACCGCGATGGCGGCCAACAGTGCGATGATCGCGACGACGATCATGATTTCCACGAGGGTGAAACCCCCGCGCTTGGTGTTCAGATTACGGAGCATGGTGTGTGATGGATGATGATTTCGATGGATGTTTGCCCGCAGCGAAGGTCGCCGCAGGGCGCATTACCATTTAGCAATGAAGGTGCCCGCACTCGGAGTTCCCTTGAGAATTACGCAGACATGATGTGTAGCAAAAACCGCCACATTCTCAGGGCGGTGGCATTCCCATTTTGAGCCGGCGCTCTGAAAATGAAGCGCCGGGTTTCGAGTTGAAATCCACCGGAGAGTGCAGCGGCGGATTGCATTTCGCTGGCAGGGGCGCTTACTTTTCGCCCGATGCCGCCCCGGTCCACTCCGCCGATTTCCATTCGGGGTGCGGTGTCGGCGGATGAGGCGGGGGTGGGATGCGGCGGTGGGAACGCGGAGTTTGGAATGCGGAAGTGCGGTGTGCCTTTTGGCCTTCGCGGCGGAAGTTGCGATACGCCGTGTCGCGCGCCGCGCGCCCTCGTTCGTTTAATCCGCCTTTTCGTCGCCGTGCTTTATGCGGCGCTCGCGATTTGCGCACAGATTTCCCGCGCAGGGGAGGCGGACGACGTGCGCGCGCAGATCCTCGCCGGCAAGTATGCTGAGGCGGCGGATGTGGCCGCCGCGGCGGAGAAGACGCAGGCGGAGCTGGAGGACTGGCCGGTGCTGCGCGCGGAGGCGCTGATGGCACAGGGGAAATATCCGGAGGCGCGGGATGTGATCGTGTCGGCGCTGGAGCGGTTTCCCTACGCGATGCGGCTGCGGCTGCTCGGCCACGGCGTCTTCCTCGCGAACGGCGAGACGGAGCGGGCGCGTGTGGTGAAGGAGGAGATGGACCGTTTCGGCGGGCAGCGCTCGTGGGCCTACCGCGAGCCGGCGGACATGGTGGCGCTCGGCAAGGCGGCGCTGCTGCTCGGCGCGGATCCGAAGCGCGTGTCGGAGCTGTTCTTTGATCCGGTGAAAAAGCAGAGCCCGGATTTTGCCGACGCATATCTCGCAAACGGCGAGCTGGCGCTGGCGAAGCATGACTTCGCGCTTGCGGCGAAAAGCTTTGCGGCGGCAGTGAGGAAATTCCCGAAGCACACGGAGGCGCACTTCGGCCTCGCGCGGGCGTTTGCGCCGAGCGACGACGGCGCTGCGGAGGAGGAAATCGAGAAGGTGCTGGAGTTGAACCCGAACCACGCCGGCGCGCATCTGATGCTGGCGGACGCGGCGATTGACGCGGAGCACTACGCCGAGGCCGACAAGCAGCTCGCCGAGGTGCTGCGCATCAACCCCAACCACGCCGGGGCGCACGCGCTGCGCAGCGTGCTCGCCGAGTTGCGCAGCGACGAGAAAGCCGCGCGCGCAGCACGCGCGGCGGCGCTGAAGCTGTGGCCGACGAACCCAGAGGTGCCGCACCGCATCGGGAGCAAGCTCTCGCACAAATACCGCTTCGCCGAGGGCGCGGCGCTCCAGCGCGAGGCGCTGAAGTGGGACGCCGCATTCATCCCCGCGAAGATTCAGCTCGCGCAGGATCTCCTCCGGCTCGGCAGGGACGACGAGGGCTGGCAGCTCGCGGACGAGGTGCAGAAGGCGGATCCCTACGACGTCGTCGCCTACAATCTCACGACGCTGCGCGACACCATTGCGCATTTCACCGTGCTCAAGAGCGAGCACTTCCACGTGCGCATGGATCCGCGCGAGGCGGAGGTGTATGGCGCGGACGTGCTCGCGCTGCTGGAGAAGGCACACGCGACGCTGACGAAGAAATACGGCCTGCCGCCCGGCGAGCGCACAGTCGTGGAGATTTTCCCCGAGCAGAAGGATTTCGCGATTCGCACCTTCGGATTGCCCGGCGGCGCGGGTTATCTGGGCGTGTGCTTTGGCCGCGTCATCACCGCAAACAGCCCCGCGTCGCGGCCCGGCAGCCCGCAGAGCTGGCAGGCGGTGCTGTGGCATGAGTTCACGCATGTGGTCACGCTCACGCTGACGAAGAACAAGATGCCGCGGTGGCTCAGCGAGGGTATCAGCGTCTATGAGGAGCGCCAGCGGCAGGCGAACTGGGGCGAGCACATGACGCCGCGCTACCGGGCGATGATCCTCGGCGCGGACCTCACGCCGGTCAGCAAGCTGAGCGGCGCGTTTCTCCGCCCGAAGACGGGCGCGCATCTCCAGTTCGCGTATTACGAGTCGTCGCTCGTCGTGGAGTGGCTCGTGAAAAAGTGGGGCATGGAGAAAATGCGCGCGCTGCTCGCCGACCTCGCGCGCGGGGTGGACATCAATGCCGCGCTCGCCGCGCGCTTCGCGCCGATCGAGAAACTGGACGCCGAGTTCGCCGCACACGCGCGCGAACTCGCGAACGCCACCGGCCCGAAGCTCGACTGGACAAAGCCCGCGCCCGCCGACCTCGCCAGCGAGACGAAGCTCACGGCATGGCTGGCGAAGACCCCGAACAACTTCGCCGCCATGATGGAGCAGGCGAGGCTGTTCATCACCGCGCAGCGGTGGATTGACGCCAAAATGGTGCTGCTGAGGATCATCGCCCTTTATCCCGACCAGCACGACTCCGGCGGCGCCTATGCCATGCTCGCCGAGTCGCACCGCAGGCTCGGCGAGACTGCCGATGAGGAGAGGATGCTGAACAAGGTCGCCGAGCTGTGCAGCGATGCGCCGGAGGCCTATGCGCGACTCGCCGAAATCGCCGCCGAGCGGAAGGACTGGAAGGCCGTGCTGCTGAACGCCGAGCGCTTCACTGCCGTGAACCCGCTCGCGCCTGCTCCGCATCGCTCCATCGCCGAGGCGCGTGAGGCCACGGGCGACAAGCCCGGCGCGATCCGCGCCTACCGCACGGTGCTCGCGCTCAATCCGCCGGATCAGCCGGAAATCCACTACCGCCTCGCGCGCATCCTTCACGCGACCGGCGACGCCGCCGCGAAGCGCGAGGTGCTGCTTGCGCTTGAGGAGGCACCGCGCTTCCGAGCCGCCCACGCGCTTCTGCTCGAACTGGAGGGGAAATTGCCAGAGCCGAAGCCCGCGGCTCCGGTCAAACCGAGACAGAGCCGGTGAAACCACGACGCGCGCTCCCTTTTCTGATGCTCGTGCTGCTCGCTGCCGCGGGCCTCGGCCAGCGCCGCGGGCGCCCCGTTGACGACTTCTCAAACCCGCGCGCATTCCAGCATTCCGGTGAGACGCCCACGTGGACGAACCCGCCCGGATTTGAGAAGGACGTGTTCACGTTCGTGCGCGTCATCTATGGCACCGCCGGGCGCGGACGACGCGGATGGGACGGACGCCGCTGGCTCACCGACTGGCCCGATGCCGACGTGAACTTCGCATGGCGCCTCCAGCAGATGACCTCGATGAAGGTGGATCCGAACGGCCGCTGCCTCGAAATCACCGACCCGGATCTTTTCCGCTACCCGTTCATCTACATCGTCGAGCCGGGGGATCTCGCGTTCACCGACGAGGAGGCGGCCATCCTCCGCCGCTACCTGCTCAACGGCGGCTTCCTCATGCTCGACGATTTCTGGGGCGAGGCCGAATGGGAGGGCATGGCCGAGGCGATGCAGAAAGTCTTCCCCGATCGCCCGTGGGAGGATCTGCCGCGCACGCACGGTGTCTTCCACTGCGTCTTTGATCTGCCGGACGACCTGAACCTCCAGTGCCCGAACATCAACCTCGGCGACGCCAGCCAATACAACGGCATCACGTGGGAGCGTCCCGATGCGCAGGAGGTCCACATCCGCGGCATCAAGGACGACAAGGGCCGCCTCTGCGTGATCGCCTGCCACAACACCGACAACGGCGACGGCTGGGAGCGCGAGGGCGAGAGCCGTTACTACTTCAAGGAGTTCTCCGAGAAAAAAGCATACCCTCTCGGCATCAACATCATCTTCTACGCGATGACGCACTGAGCGAATCGCACCGAACTTTTCATGACCACCCAGCCACACACCAGCGAACCCGCGCACGATGATGCCGCGACCTTCGACCAGCTCACCGCCGCGCGCCCGCGCATCCTCGCCGAACTCGGCAAGGCCATCGTCGGCCAGCACGAGGTGATTGAGCAGATCCTCACCGCGCTTTTCGCCGGCGGGCACTGCCTCATCACCGGCGCGCCCGGCCTTGCTAAGACGCTGCTCGTGAAATCCATCGCGCAGATTTTTCACCTCGAGTTCCGCCGCATCCAGTTCACGCCAGACCTCATGCCGACGGACATCACGGGCGTGGAGATTTTGAAGGAGGGCGCGGACGGCCGCGAACTTGTCTTCGTGCCGGGGCCGATCTTCGGCAACATGCTGCTCGCCGACGAAATCAACCGCACGCCGCCGAAGACGCAGGCCGCGCTGCTCGAGGCGATGCAGGAGCACCAGGTCACCGCGGGCGGACGCCGCTACGCGCTGCCTGAGCCGTTCTTCGTCCTCGCGACGCAGAACCCGATTGAGATGGAGGGCACATATCCGCTGCCCGAGGCGCAGCTCGACCGCTTCATGTTCAATGTCGTGATTGATTACCTGCCCGAGAACGACGAGGTCGCCGTCGTGCAGCGCACCACCGCGCCTGCGGGCGAGGCCATCGATCCGCTCTTCACCGGCGAGGACGTGCTGCGCTTCCACTCGCTCGTGCGAAAGGTGCCAATTGCGGAAGACCTCGTGCGCTTCGCCGTGCGCCTCGCCGCGAGCACGCGGCCGCGCCAGGCCTCGACGCCGGCGTTCGTGAACGACTGGGTGAGCTGGGGTGCCGGCACGCGCGCAGCGCAGTTCCTCACGCTCGGGGCAAAGGCGCGCGCGCTTCTGAGCGGACGCTCGCATGTGACGAAGGATGACATCACCGCGCTAGCCGCGCCCGTGCTGCGCCACCGCGTGCTCGTGAACTACCGCGCCGAGGCCGAGGGCGTGAGTGTGGGCAAGGTGATCGAGCGCATTCTCGCCGAGGTGAAATAGCCGCCCATGCCAGGCGCGCCGAATCCGACCGCATCGTCACAGACGGGCGGCGCGTCGTTTCTCGATCCCGCTGCGATGATGGCGATCCGCAATCTCGAGCTGCGCGCGCGCACGGTGGTCGAGGGATTTTGGCACGGCATTCATCGCAGCCCGTATCACGGGTTCTCGGTCGAGTTCACCGAATATCGCCCGTATGCGCAGGGCGACGATCCGCGCTACCTCGACTGGCGGCTCGTCGCGCGGACGGATCGCTACTTCATCAAGAAATTCGAAGACGAGACGAACCTGCGCTGCAGCCTGCTCGTGGACGGCAGCCGCTCAATGGCGTTCGGTTCGCGCGGCTACACGAAGGCCGACTACGCACGCACGCTCGCCGCGACGCTCGCGCATTTCCTCTCGCACCAGGGCGACGCGACGGGGCTGCTCACATTCGACGAGCAGGTGCGCGAGTATCTACCCGCGCGGAACCGCCCCGGCCACCTGCGCCACCTCATGCTCGCGTTGGAAAAGCCCGCGGGCGGTCAGAGCACGGATGTCGCCGCGCCGCTGTGCCGCGTGGCGGAGCTGGTGCGGAAGCGCAGCCTCATCGTGCTCATCAGCGACCTGCTTGCGCCGGTGGAATCACTCGCGGGCCCGCTCGCGCTGCTCACGGCGAGCCGGCACGAGGTGATCGTGTTTCAAGTGCTAGATCCCGCCGAGCGGACGTTCGACTTTGATCAGGCGGCGCGCTTCCTCGACATGGAAAGCGGACGCGACCTGTTCCTCGATCCATCGCTCGCACGCGCGGAATACCTGCGGAAGCTCGACGCGCACCTCGATGCCGTGCGAGCGACGTGTGAGCGGCTCGGCATCACGCACGTCCTGCTCGACACCGCGCGCCCGTTGGAACTCGCGCTGTTTGATTTCCTGAAGGCGCGCTCGGGTCGCGGCAAACTCATCCGCCGGAAGGGGGCAGCGGCGTGAACTTTCTCGCACCGCTCTTCCTCCTCGGTGCGGTGGCCGTCGTCGGGCCGATCCTCTTCCACCTCATCCGCCGCACGACGCGCGAGATGAAGCCGTTCAGCTCGCTCATGTTCCTCCAGCCGACGCCGCCGCGCGTCACACGCCGGAGCCGCATCGAAAATCTCTGGCTGCTGCTGCTGCGCTGCCTCGTGCTCGTCGCGCTCGCGCTCGGCTTTGCGCGCCCGTTTTTCAAGGAGAGCGCGGCGAAGAACGCAAACGCAGGCGGCCCGGGCCGCCGGCTCGCAATCCTCGTGGACACGAGCGCGAGCTTGAAGCGCGAGAACCTGTGGCAGCAGGCGTGCGAAAAGGCAGAGGCGCTGCTGCGTGCGACCACGCCGCTCGACACGGTGACGCTCGTCGCGTTCGACCGCACTTCGCGCGTGCTCGTGGACGCCGAGCAGTGGCGCACGACGCCAGTGGATCAGCGCGTGCCCGGCGCGGTGCAGCGGCTCGCTGCGCAGGGCCCGACTTGGAACGGCACGAATCTCGGCCCGGCGATTTTGCAGGCGCTCGATTTGATCAGCGGAGCGCGGGAGAATGCGACTGCGCGCGGCGAGATCGTCGTCATCAGCGACATGCAGGAGGGCGCGCGGCTCGACGGACTGCAGGGCGTCGAGTGGCTGGCGAACATCACCGTGAAGTTTGAAACTGTCACTGCGAAGAAACTCGGAAACGCATCCGCGCAGTGGCTCGTCGGTGGCGAGGAGAAGGAATCGCAGAGCAGCGACGGCGCGATGCGCGTGCGCGTGAGCAACGCCGCGGAGTCGAAGCCCGAGCGATTCCGCCTCGCCTGGGGCGCGGGCGCGGATGCGGGGCTCGACGTTTATGTTCCCTCCGGGCAGAGCCGCGTGGTGCGGGTGCCGAAGCTGCCGGATGGCGCGAACAAGCTCACGCTCACCGGCGACGACACGGATTTCGACAACACGCTCTCGCTCCTGCCGCCTCAGCCGCGCCGCGTGCCGGTGCTGTTCTTCGGCATGGAGCCTGCCGACGAGCCACGCGCGCCGCTCTATTATCTTCACCGCGCTTTCCAAAAAACTCCGCAGGAGATTGTCGAAATCACGCAGAAGGCCGCGGACGCGGCACTCTCGACGTTTGAGCTGATGAACGCCCGGCTTGTCGTTCTCTCCGAGGGCAGCACGAAGGCTCAGCGCAAGGCCGCGCGGCAGTTTGCGTCGGAGGGCCGGCTCGTGCTTTTCCCGCTCGCGACATCGGCGGGCGCGGCGGCGCTCGGCGACTTGCTCGACCTGCCGGACATCAGGACGGCGGAGGCCGACGTGAAGGACTACGCGCTGCTCGCGCAGATTGATTTCCAGAGCGCGACTTTCGCCCCGTTCGCCGATCCGCGATTCAGCGACTTCACGAAGATTCACTTCTGGCATCACCGACGCCTCGATGCCGCGACGATTCCGGGCGCGCGGGTGCTCGCAAGTTTCGATGACCGAGATCCTGCAGTGCTGCACATCCCCATTGGAAAAGGAGGGGTGATCGTGTTCACGAGCGATTGGAGTCCGCGCGACAGCCAGCTCGCGCTGTCGTCGAAGTTTGTCCCGCTGCTGCACGCAATCCTCGATGAGAGCGCGGGGTTGCCTCCGGCGCGCGCGCAGTATTTTGTCGGCGACGAAATCCCGCTGCCTCCGGGCGCTCAGCCGTTCACGATGCGCAAGCCGGATGGCAGTGAGACGCAGGTTCCCGCTGGTGGAAAATTTTCCGGCACCGATCAGCTGGGCATCTACGTCGCGAATCCGGGCAACCAGCAGTTCGTCGTGAACCTCGATCCCGAGGAGAGCCGCACGTCGCCGCTCGCGCGCGACCGGCTCGCGGCGCTCGGGCTGCCGATGGAGCCGTCCGCCGCCGCGCAGTCAGCGAAGGCTGAGGCTGCACTGCACACCGCCGCGTCTGAGGCCGAGCAGAAGCAGAAGCTGTGGCGCTGGCTCGTCGTCGCCGCGCTCATAATCCTGCTGGCGGAAACCGCCGTCGCTGCGAGACTCTCCGCACCCAAACCCAACACGGAGGCCACACCATGACGCTCCCTCTGCTCAAGTCCGCCTTGGAACCCATCGTCCGGCGACAGCGATTCCTTCGCCTTATGCTCTGCCTTGCGGCAAGCTGGCTCCTGCTCGCAGCAGTCGCATTTGCATTGTCGAAATCGGACGTGAAGGGGCCAGTTGTGGTGACCGCGCTCGTCATGATGGGGGGTGCTGCGTGGATTGCGTCACGTCGCTGGGCGGCTGCTTGGGAGCCAGATTATGTGGCGATGGCGAGGAGCATCGAGCAGAGGCATCCCGACCTGCACGCGCTGCTTATCACTGCCGTGGAACAGCGGCCTGGGCAGCAGGATGGCACGTTGAATTTTCTCCAGCAGCGCGTGGTCGCAGATGCTGTGGCTGAAGTGCGCAGGCGTGATTGCGTGAAGACGGTGCCGGGCTGGCAGCTTGCGGGTGCGGCTGTGCTGCAGCTTGCGCTGCTCGTCTTGCTTGGGTTTTCCGCGATGAATTTGATCGGCACGAAAGAAGCGACCATTCCTGCTGTGGCGGAAAAGCAGCACGACGAGGTGAATGTCACGCCAGGCGACACGGAGATCGAGCGCGGCGGCGGTCTCGTCGTGCTGGCGAAATTTCCCCGTGACGTGCCGAGTGAGGCGGTGCTGGTGCTCACGCCGGTGAATGCGCCGGCACAGCGCATCCCGCTCGTGAAGAATCTCGATGATCCGGTGTTCGGCGGCGGTGTGCCGGAGGTGACGGGTGACCTCGCGTATCGCGTGGAGTATGCGGGGCGGGCGACGCGCGATTTCCGTGTGAAGGTGTTCGAGCATCCGCGGCTCGACCGCGCGGATGCGCGCGTGCGGTTCCCGGAGTTTGCGAAGCTGCCGGAGAAGACGATCGCGGACACGCGGCGCGTGAGCGCGGTGCAGGGCGCGACCATTGATGTCGCATTCCAGCTCAACAAGCCGGTGCAGTCGGCCCAACTCGTCGCGAAGGACGGGAGCGTGGTGTCGCTGCGCGTGGATGGGGAAAAGGCAGTTGCAGAGCTGAAGGATTTTCCCGTGGACAAGAGCGCGGTGTGGGAGCTGAAGCTGAAGGACGCGGATGGGCGCGCGAACAAGCTCGCGGCGACGTTCACTCTCGACGCGCTGCCGAATCGCCGGCCCGAGCTGAAGATTGTCATGCCGAAGGGCGACCAGCGCGTGTCACCCATCGAGGAGGTCGCGTTCCGTGTCGAGGCGTGGGACGACTTCGGGCTGCGCGCGGCGGGCATCAGCTACTCGATCGGCGGCGGCGAGACGAAGGAGATCACGCTTGCTCGCGACTCGAAGCCAGACGAGCGGCTGCATCTCGAACAACTGCTGAAGCTCGAGGACATCGGCGTGAAAGTGGACGAACTAGTGTCGTGGCACGTGTGGGCTGAGGACATCGGGCCGGATGGAAAACCGCGCCGCACGCAGAGCGACATGTTCTTTGCCGAGGTGCGGCCGTTCGAGGAAATCTACCGGCCGGGCGAGGAGAACTCGGGCAGCCAGCAGCAGGGCGGCGGACAGGGCCAGGAGGCGACGAAGCTCGCGGACTTGCAGAAGCAGATCATCACCGCGACGTGGAACCTCAAGCGCGCGGAGGATGCGAACCTTTCAGCGCAGCCGGATGAGAAGGCGCAGCCGAGCGAGAAGTATCTGAAGGACGAGCCGGTCGTGAAGGATTCGCAGGCGGAGGCGCTCGGCATGGCGCAGCAGCTCGCGGAGAAAATCGAGGAGCCGAAGTCCGCGGCGCTCGTTGCGACCGTGACGCAGGAGATGGAGCGCGCGCTGCAGCATCTCACCGCGGCGGAGAAGACGAGCGCGCCGCTTTCCGATGCGCTGAACGCGGAGCAGGCGAGCTACAACGCGCTGCTCAAGCTCGCGGCGCATGAGTTCCGCGTGCAGCGTCAGCAGCAGGGCAAGGGCAAGGGGCAGCAGCAGGGTGACCGTCAGCGCGCGCAGCTCGACCAGCTTGAGATGAAGGACGAGAAGAAGCGCTACGAGACGCAGCGCGAGGCAGAGCAGCCGCAGAACGAGCAGCAGAAGGAGCAGCTCGCGGTTTTGAACCGGCTGAAGGAACTCGCGCAGCGGCAGCAGGACATCAACGAGCGCGTGAAGGAGCTGCAGACCGCGATGGAGGAGGCGAAGACCGAGAAGGAGCGCGAGGAGGCGCGGCGTCAGCTCAAGCGGTTGCGCGAGGAGGAGCAGCAGCTTCTCGCGGACGCGGACGAGCTGAAGCAGAAAATGGAGAAGCAGGAGAACCAGTCGCGCTTTGCCGAGGAGCGCAAGCAGCTCGAGCAGACACGCAACGACGCGCAGCAGGCCGCGGAGTCCATGCAGAAGGGCGAGTCGTCGCGCGCGCTGGCCGAGGGGAAGCGTGCGGAGCAGGGCTTCCAGAAAATGCGCGACGAGCTGCGGAAGAAGGCGAGCGGGCAGTTCAAGGACGAGATGCGGCAGATGCGCGCCGACGCGCGCGAGTTGTCCGACCGGCAGAAGGAAATCGCGGAGCAGCTCGACGCGAAGCCGCAGGAGAAGCAGCGCCGCACGCTCGACGGCTCGAGCCCGCGCGAGAAGCTCGCGGAGGAATTTGAAAAGCAGCAGAAGGGGCTCGGTGATTTGCGCGAGCAGATGCAGCGCGTGTCCGAGCAGGCTGAGGCTGCGGAACCGCTGCTGGCGCGGCAGCTTTACGACACGCTGCGCGAGAATACGCAGGCGGGCACCGATGAAACGCTGAAGAAGGCAGGCGAACTCGCGCGACGCGGGATGCAGTCGCAGGCGAAGGATTTCGAGGGGAAGGCGCGTGGTGAGGTGGAGAAGGTGAAGAGCGGAGTCGAGCGCGCGGCGGAGAGTGTGCTCGGTGATGAGGCCGAGGCGCTGCGGCAGGCGCGCGCGGAACTTGATGCACTAGGCAGGCAGCTCGACCGCGAGATTGCGAATGTGCGCCCTGATTTGGCGGAGAACATCGAGGCGTCGCAGCGCAAGGGCGGGTCGCGCGAGGGTGGGGAGGAGAAAATTTCAGAGCAGGGGAAAGGCGGTGAGGCGAAGGCGCAGGCCGGGGAAAGATCGGAGGGCGGTGAGAAGACGGACTCGCAGCGCGAAGGCGGGCAGAAAGATGAGGGCGGGGCGAATTCCAGCCAGCGCGGTGAAGGGCAGAAGGCTGGAGTCCAGAAAGGCGATTCGCAGAAAGGCGACGGACAGCAGGGCGCAGAAAAAGGCGATGGGCAGAATGGAGGCGGACAGAAGACTGACTCGCAAAAGGGCGGCGGGCAGCAGGGCGAAGGGCAGAAAGGAGAGTCGCAGGAGGGGAAGAACTCGCAGGGAAAAGGGGAGAAGGGAAACGGACAAAAAGGCGAGGGACAGACCGGAGAGGGCAAGGGCGAGAAGGGTGACAGCCAGCAGGGTGAAGGCGGCAAGGGCGAGGGACGGAAAGGACAGGGCGGCGGTGAAGGAAAGCAGGGCAGCGGCAAGGGCGCTTCCGGCGCGGAGGGGGAGCCCCAGAATTCGCAGCAGGGCACGCAGTCATCACAGCCATCGAATGCAAACGGCGGCAATCAATCCGGCGGCATGAGGCAGGATGGGCAGCAGCAGGGCGAGCGCACCGGAGCGAGGCCGGGGCGACTTGCGCAGCTTGCCTCGGGTGGAAAGCGGACGGGTGCGAACACGGGCGGTGGCGGATTCGAGGGCGGGCCGGAGAATCAGGCGGCGGGTCCGCTGACGGGCGACGGATTTGTGGACTGGTCGGATCGGCTGCGGAACGTCGAGGAGATGCTCGACTCGCAGCAACTCCGCCGCGAGGCCGCGGAGATCCGCGAGGCGGCGAAGACCATCCGCTCAGAATACAAGCGCAACGGCGACATCCCGAAGTGGGATCTCGTGAAGGCGCAGATCAGCAAGCCTCTGGCGGAGCTTCGCAACCGCGTGAGCGAGGAGCTTGCGCGCCGCGAGTCGAAGGAGTCGCTCGTGCCGATCGACCGCGATCCCGTGCCGACGAAATACTCCGACCGCGTGCGGCGCTACTACGAGGAACTCGGACGGAGCAAGTGATGGTGCTCGGCGCTGTTTTCCTCGCCCGCAGGGAATGGCTCGCGCCGGTCGCGGCGGGCCTCGCGCTCGCGCTCGTGGCGGTGGTGTGGTCGTATCTGCGGAGCCCCGGCAGTCCGGCACGTCGCGCTCTATGCGCGGTGCTGAAGCTGCTCGGCATCGCGGCGCTGCTGGCATGCCTGCTCGAGCCGATGTGGAGTCGGGAGAAGGCGAAGCCTGGCGCGAACGTCCTCGCTGTGATCGCCGACAACAGCCGCAGCCTCACGCTGAATGAGCCCGGCGCGAAGATGTCGCGCGGCGCGGAGCTGCGCGAGGCGGTCGCGGGCGGGAACAGTGCATGGCGCTCGGCGCTCTCGGAAAATTTCGAGGTTCGGAATTACCTCGCGGATTCGCGGCTGCGACCGACGGAGGCGTTTGCGGAGATGAATTTCGACGGACGCACGAGCGCGCTCGGCGAGGCACTGCGGCAGACGGTGGCGCGGCATCATGGCCAGCCGCTAGCGGGCGTCGTGCTGCTCACGGATGGAAATGCGGGCGACCTCGTGGATGTGAACGCGATGAAGGGTCTTCCGCCCGTTTTCCCCGTGGTGTTCGGCAGCGAGAGCGCCGGGCGCGATCTCGCAATCGCGAACACGGCGGTGACGCTCACGTCGTTCGATGACGCGCCGGTGACGGTGCAGGCCGAGGTTGCGGTCTCAGGATATGCGGACGAGGAAATCACCGGGCGGCTTTTTCCCATCGTCATGGACACGCCAAAGAATGCAGGCGCGGAAAAAAGTCCCGACGTGAAGCCCGCTGCGGAGGAAAGACTGAAAGTGCCGCGCGATGCGAAGAAGGTCGTCTTTCGTTTCCAGCTCCGGCCGGAGAAAAGCGGCGTCACTTTCTACCGGCTCGTCATCGGTGCAAAGGACGCGGGCGCGCCGGAGATGACGATGGCGAACAACGAGTCGGTCGTGACGGTGGATCGCGGCGGCGGGCCGCACCGAGTGCTCTACGTGAGCGGGCGGCCGAACTGGGAATATAAGTTCCTGCGGCGCGCGCTGGAAGGCGAGGAGCAGACGCAGCTCACGGCGCTCATCCGCATCGCGAAGCGCGAGCCGAAGTTTGAGTTCAAGGGGCGCGCAGGTGAATCGTCCAATCCGCTGTTCCGCGGGTTCGGGAACCAGTCGAAGGAGGAAATCGAGCGCTATGACCAGCCAGTGCTTGTGCGGCTCGGCACCGAGGACGAGAAGGAGCTGGCCGGTGGATTTCCGAAGACATCCGAAGATCTGTTTCGCTACCGTGCGGTGATCGTGGACGACGTCGAGGCGGAGTTTTTCAGCGCGGCGCAGATGTCGCTGCTGCAGCGCTTCGTGGGCGAGCGCGGCGGCGGCTTCCTGATGCTCGGAGGCATGGAGTCGTTCGGCGATGGCGCCTACGCGCGCACCGCTGTCGGTGAGATGCTGCCAGTCTATCTCGACACGCACACGACTTCGGAGCCTGGCGAACTGCGATTCTCGCTCACGCGCGAGGGCTGGCTGCAGCCGTGGGCGCGGCTGCGCACGAGCGAGGCGGAGGAGCGCAGGCGTCTCGGAGACCTGCCGCCTTTTGGAATCCTCAACCGCGCCGGTGGCGCGAAGCCCGCGGCAAGCGTGATTGCGGCTGTGAGCGACGGGAAGCGCGAGTTGCCGGCACTGGTCACGCAGCGCTTCGGGCGCGGACGCACGGCGGCGCTGCTCATCGGCGATCTATGGCACAGCGCGCTCGGCGACGAGGCGCGGATGAAGGATCTGGGGCGCGCATGGCGGCAGATGGTGCGCTGGCTCGTTGCGGACGTGCCGAGTGCCATCGAGGTGCGCGCCGAGCCGCAGGCGGACGCGCAGGCGGTGCGGCTCGAAGTGCGGGCGCGCGACGCGAAGTTTGAGCCGATCGAAAATGCGCGCGTCACGGTGAAGGTGCAGCGCGCGGGCGCGACGGGGCCGGACGCCGAACTGAGCATCACGGCGGAGGCGTCGCCGAAGGAGGCGGGCCTCTACCTCGCGACCTACACGCCGCGCGAGAGCGGCGGCTACCGCGCCGAGGCGACGGTGCTGAACGAGAGCGGTGCGACCGCGGGCACGGCAGAGGCGGGATGGAGCACGAACCTCGACGCCGACGAGTTTCGGCTGCTCGCGCCGAACCGCACGCTGATGGAACAGCTGGCGCGTAAGACTGGAGGCGAGGTCGTTGAGGCGGGGCTGCTTGAAAAATTCGCGCGCGATCTTCCGCACAGGAAGGCGCCTGTCACTGAAACCAGCACGGAGCCGCTCTGGCACACGGGGGGCATGTTCCTCTTCGCGCTCGCGTGCTTCATCGGCGAATGGGGTATCCGCAGACGCGGCGGACTCGCATGACTAGCCACGCAATGACGAACAACGAACGCAGAATGACGAGGGGTTTCGCGCCTGAGCGCGGTGCGTCGTCCGTCATCCGTCATTCGTCATCCGTCATTTTCAGTCAGCCCGCCTCCTTCCGGCGGCGGCTCCGGAACGCAGTCGCGTTCAGCTTCATTTGCCTGCTGTTGATCGCCGGAAAATTTGCCCCGGCGTTGCTGCACGCGGAGGAAGCTGCGGATCGTGCGACGATCCTCATCGTGACAGGGGCGGGTGGCGAGGATCAATACGCGGACACCTTTGCCAAATGGGCGGCAGACTGGAGGCGTGCGTGCGATGCTGCTGGCGCGAAGTCCATCAGCGTCGGCCGCGACAAGAATGCCGGTTCTGATCGCGAGCGGCTGAAGGCGGCGCTCGAAGCGGAGCCGAAAGACGGCGCAAACGATCTGTGGCTCGTGCTCATCGGCCACGGGACGGCCGATGCGAAGGACGCGAAGTTCAATCTGCGCGGCGACGACATCTCGGTCTCGGAGATCGCCGCCTGGCTGAAGCCATTCACGCGCCCGGTTGTCGTCGTGTGCTCGTTTTCCGCGAGCGGCGCGTGGCTGAAGCCGCTCTCCTCGCCGGGCCGTGTCGTGGTCGCCGCGACGAAGAGCGGTTCGGAGAACAACTATGCGCGGTTCGGCGGCCACCTCGCGCAGGCCATCGCGGATCCGGCCGCGGACATGGACAAGGACTGCGAGACTTCGCTGCTTGAGGCATGGCTCACCGCGGCGCGCAAGACCGCGGACTTCTACAAGGATGAGGGCCGCCTCGCCACCGAGCACTCGCTGCTCGACGACAACGGCGACGGCCTCGGCACGCCCGCAGACTGGTTCTCCGGCGTCCGCGCGGTGAAGAAGGCGAAGGATGGAACGCTTCCCGACGGCCTGCGTGCCGCGCAGGTTCATCTCGTGCGCAGCAGCGAGGAGCGCGCGCTTTCACCCGAGCGCCGTGCGGAACGCGATGCGCTGGAACGCGAACTTGCAGCGCTGCGCGAGCGCAAGGCGGCGATGAAGGAGGGCGACTATTTCCGCGAACTGGAGGCGTTGCTGCTGAAGATTGCGCGCATTTACAAGGCGGGAACTTAGCCGGCGTTCGCCCGCCTAGCGGGAGGCGTGCGCCTTCTGCCCGATGCAGTAGATCGCCTTGTCGGTGCGGAGGAAGATCTGGCCGTTGCTGAGCGCGGGGGAGGCATAGGCGGGCTCGCCCAGCTCGTTCGTGGCGACGGTGGTGAACTTGTCCGCGGGTTTCACGACTCGGCAGACGCCGGCGTCATTCATGAAGTAGAGCAGGCCGGCGGCGCTCACGATGCTCGCATGGCTGCGGCCGAACTTCTCATTCCACACGATGTCGCCGGTCTTCGCATCGAATGCGTGGGCGAAGCCGCGGTCGTCGGTGACGAGGAAGTGGTCGCCCTCGATGATGGGCGAGGGGACGTAGCTCACGCCCTGCGCGTTGCGGTGGTGCCAGACGACGTGCGTGTCCGTGACGTTGCCGCTGCCGTCGGGGCGGATGGCCATGATGTGATGCTCGGGAAAGCCACCGGTGATGTAGAAGAGGCCGGTCTTTTCCGAAAACACAGGTGATGCGACGAACTGATCCGTCGGCCCGTCCACGATCCAGAGCTGTTTGCCGGTGTCGGGGTCGTAGCTTGCGATGCACTTCGATCCGCTGAGCACCATCTGCATTTTCCCGGCGGCGCTGCGGATGAGCGGGGTGCAGTAGCTGCGCGTGTGGTTTGGACGTTCGATGCGCCAGAGCTGGCGGCCGTCGGTGCGCGCGAGGGCGACGATGTAGCCGTTGCCATCGTGGTCGCAGTTCACGATGACCTTGTCCTTGTAGGGAATCGGCGTGCTGCAAAAGCCGTGGACGCTTGTGAAAATGCCGGGACGCTTCTGCCAGAGCTGTTTTCCATCGAGCGAATACGCGGAGACGACGACTTCTTTGCCGTCGAGGAATGTGCAGAATACGCGATCGCCGTCGCACGCGGGCGTGGAGGATGCGTGGCTGTTCTCACGGTGGACGCGTTCATGGGCGGACTTCACCACGGTCTGCTTCCACAGGATTTCTCCAGTCGAGCGGTCGAGGCAGATGAGGAGGCGCTCCTGCGTGTCGGCGTTCGCGGCGACGGTGAAGACTTTCCCGCCAAAGACGATCGGCGACGCGTGTCCCTCGCCGGGAAGCTCCGTGCGCCACGCGACGTTTTCCGTCCTGCTCCACGTCGTCGGAAATGCGGCCTCGGTGCTGCGACCGTCGTTGTGCGGCCCGCGCCAGACGGGCCAGTCCTCAGCAAGGGCGGGAAGCGATGCGAGGATGAGAGGGAGAAGGGGACGGAGCGTCATGGTGTGGATGCTGGCGTGTGGATGCGCGCGGGACAAGCCTGTGGGGGCGGTGGTTCTTAGTGCGGGAGGGCGGGAATGGAGAATGACGAATGTGCAGGGGAGATCGCCCTCTTCGACGTTCGACATTCGTCATTCGTGCTTGCCTCTGCGCGCATGCTGCAGGCAAAGGCTCGCCGATGCCAGCCGAGCTGAACGAGATCATCTGTTCCGAGATCGTGGCGCGCGGGCCGATGCCGTTCCGTCGGTTCATGGAGCTGGCGCTGTATCATCCCGAACACGGCTACTATGCCTCGGGCCGCGCGCGCATCGGACGGGGCGGAGATTTTTTCACGAATGTGAGCGTGGGGCCGCTGTTCGGGCGGCTGCTGGCGAGGCAGGTCGCGGAGATGTGGTGCGTTCTCGGCGAACCGGGGGAGTTCGTGCTGGTCGAGCAGGGAGCTGCGGGCGGGGAACTCGCCGCGGATGTGCTCAGCGGGCTGCGCGTGCTTTTCCCGAGGTGCCACGCTGCGGTGCGTTGCCGGATTGTGGAGCCGTTCCCCGTGCTGGAGGAACGACAGCGCGCGCGCCTTGCCGCCTCGGGCGAATGCGCGGAGTGGGTGCGCTCGCTCGCGGAGCTTCAATGCGATGCGTGCATGCATCTGTCGAACGAATTGCCGGATGCATTTCCGGTCCACTTGGTGAGGTGGAAAGCTGGCGAGTGGCGCGAGCGTGCGGTCGTGGAGGAGGAGGGGCACTTCGCCTTTGCCGATGGCGCGCCGGTCGCGGGTGAGCTGCGCGAAGCGTGCGGACGCATACCCGGCCCGCTGCCGGAGGACTACGAGACGGAGGTGAATCTTGCTGCTGCGGAGTGGATCCGCACTGTGTCGGCAGTGATGCAGCGGGGCTTCGCGCTCGCGGTGGACTATGGATTTTCCCGCGATGAATACTACGCTCCATCACGCACGGCGGGCACGCTTTCGGCTTACGCGCGCCACCGCAGGGAGCCAGACCCGCTGGTGAGGCCCGGCGAGATTGACCTCACGGCGCATGTGGAGTTCGACTCTCTCATCGAGGCTGCTGCGTCGGCGGGACTGAGGCTTGAGGGTTTCACCGACCAGCACCACTTCATGGTTGGCCTCGGCATGGAGCATTTCGCCGACGGCGCGAACGCGGCTGAACGCCGCGCATTCCAGACGCTGATGCACCCGCAGATGATGGGGGTCGCTTTCAAGGTCGTTGCCTTTTCGAAGGGCGTGGGTGCCGCAGACACGCTCGCAGGATTCCGCCATGCGCGCTCCGGCGCCGGACGCTGAACCAGCACGGCTAGCGGGGCGGTCCGCTTTTTTTCAGCGGGAGGGTGAGCGTGTTGTTGGGCGAGTCGCGCTTCACGCTGGCGAGGAGTTCCTCCTCCTCGCGGAGCATTTTGCCACTGCGCGCACTCACGATGAACGGCTCGGCGCCCGCGGCATCGCCGGATGCGTAGAGGAACGCGCCGTAGTAGAGCGCGGGTTCCGGCTCGCGGAGTTCCTCGGGCGGAAACGCGCGCATCACCTGCAGCGCTTCAAAGACCTTGTCCTGAAAATACAGGGAAAGCGCGCGCGTGATGGCGCAGGCGATGTCCCCCGGGTTCTCCTTGTAGAGCGTGGCAGCCAGTTCGTTGGTCACGGTCTCATTCGTGCGCCGGAGCAGTGAGAGGCGGATGAAGTTGTTCCGCGCCGCCGTGTTTTTCGGGCGCGCCTTCACGATGAGCCGGCTCAGGCGGTATAGCTCCGCGGAGTCGCCGGTCTTTTTCGCCATGTTCCAAAGCGCGTCGAGCATCCACACCGGTGTGCGTTCATCGGCGGAGAGCTTCCGCAGGACAATCTCCGCGCGGTCGTCCCAGCGCCATGCCTGCGCGAGCCGGACGAGCCCTGCGAACCGGTCGGGTCTGTCCTGGCATTCGGCGACAGCGCGGCCCCAGGTCGTCTCCGCGGCGACGACATTGCCGAAGTTCTCCAGCGCCCGCGCGAGCTGAGCGAGCCGCACATGCTCGAAGTCCCTCCAATTCGCCGTCTCAGTGTGCGCCCTCAGCTTTTCCCACTCGCGGCCGCGCCCGTAGGCATCGGCGATGGCGAGGGCGACCGGGGGCTTGGCGGTGAGTTCGGAGGGGAGATCGGGCGCCCAATGAGAGACGAGCCCCGGGAGGTTGTGCTGGTTCATCCACGAGAGGAGCATGGTGAATTCCACCGGCTTGCCCATCGACTCGCTGCGGAGCTGCGCGAGGTATTCGCGGGCTTCGGGCGCCTTCTGGTCGCGGAGCATCGCGAGGCGGCCGATGCGGTCGCCGAAGCGAGCCTCGGGGCTGGCCACGAGGGTGTCGGCGAGCTTGCGCGCGCGCGGAAAGTCGTGGCGGTTCATCGCCTCCTCGATCAATGCCCGCAGCGCGACGGGCCGGTGCTTGGGCTTCTCGGCGAGCGCCTCCAGGGTCCTCAGCGCGGAGGCGCGCTCCTTGATGGGCAATGTCCGCACTTGGATCGAAGCAAGCCGCAGGCGGAACTCCTCCGATGACGGATCGAACCGTGCGGCCTCCTTCCAGTGCGCTTCGGCCTCCGCAATGTCGTCGCGTGCGTTCGCGAGCTGCGCAACGAGATCGTGGTAAGGGGCGCTGGTGCGGTCCTCCGGCTTCAGCGTGGCGAGTGCGTCTTCGGCCGCATCGCTGTCGCCGGCATTCAGCGTGCCGCGCGCCCACGCGAGCGCGTTCTCCACGTCGCCGGGCCTGATGAGGTTGAGGCGTGCGCGCCACGGAATCGCATCGAACGAGCCCTGCGCCTCGCAGGCCTTGGCGATGATGCGGTTTGTCTCCACGTCGAGCGGGTCGAACTCAAGCGCTTTGCGCCCGTCGAGAATCGCGCGCGCGTAGTCGCCCTTCTCCAAGCTCTCCGCCGCACGCCTCGCGTGCATGTTCTGCGTCCATCGCCGATATTGGTCGTGCAGCGGCTTCCGCCAGATTACGCCTGCGGTGATGAGCGCGGCGGGGATCAGGAGCGACAGCCAGAGCTTGCGCGAGCGGCGCAGCGGCTTCTTTTCGTCCGGCGGGGGGACAGCGTTCGGAGCGGGCTTCGTGAAGACGAACGTCATTCGTTTCACCTGACAGGCGTCGCAGCAGTTCGTCGTCGCGCCGGGGCCGGTCGGGACATCGTATTCCTTGCCGCAGTCCGGGCACCTGCGCCGCATTTCGGGCGGGGGAGGCGGTGCTTGGGAGGGTTCTGCCATCGGCGCTGTTTCCTGGGTGTGCGGAGCAAGGGTATGCGCGCCGCACCGCTTTTCAACGGGCGCTGCTTTGGAAAATCAAAGCGAGCGCAGCACGCCGCACAGCGCGGCGATCTGCTCCTGCGTGTGCTTTGCAGAAACGGTGACTCGCAGGCGCGCGGAATCCCGCGGCACGGTGGGATGGCGGATCGCCGGCACGTAGAATCCGCGCTCCGCGAGCCGGTCGGCAGCCTCCAGCGCGCGGCCCTTGTCACCGAGGATGATTGGAATGATCGCGCTCTGGATTTTCCGTCCATCGGAAAAGAGGTGCGGCATTTCGCCGCCGAAGCACGCAAGGTTCTCCCAGAGCTGCTCGCGCCGTTTTTCGCCCGCGTCGCTCTCCATGAACCCGATGGCCGCCGTCGCCGCCGCGGCGACCGCGGGCGGCGGCGCCGTGGAATACACGAAGCTGCGCGCGCGGTTCACGAGCAGCTCGATGAGGCGGCGCGAGCCGGCGATGTATCCGCCGGAGACGCCGAGCGCCTTGCTCAGCGTGCCCATCTGGATGTCCACCTCGCCCTCCAGCCGGAGCGCATCGGCGAGGCCGCGGCCGTTGCGCCCGAGGACGCCGACGGCGTGCGCCTCATCCACGAGGAGCATCGCGCCGAAGCGGTTCTTCAGCGCGACGATCTCAGGCAGCAGCGCGCGGTCGCCGTCCATGCTGAAGACCGCCTCCGTCACGATGATCACGCGCGCGGCCGGATGGTTTTCCGCGGCCCACTCGAGATGGCTCTCAAGTCTGCCGAGATGGTTGTGCGGAAAGACGCGCACGGTCGCGCGGCTTAGCCGGGCGCCGTCAATCAGCGAGGCGTGGCTGAGTTTGTCCAAAAGAATCACATCCTCCTCGCCGCACAGCGCGCCGAGCGTGCCGAGCGCGGTGGCATAGCCGCTGGAAAATGCGAGGGCGGCCTCCGTTCCCTTGAACCTCGCGATGGCCTCCTCAAGCTCCGCGTGCGGCGCGAGGCTTCCGGAGATGAGCCGCGCCGCGCCGCTGCCGACACCGTAGCGGTCAATCGCCGCCTTCGCCGCCTCCTTCAGCGCCGGCTCCGTCGCGAGGCCGAGGTAGTCGTTCGATGCGAAACTGAGGAGCTTCCTTCCACCCTCCTCGATCTCCGGCTGCTGCGGCGTGTCGAAAGTGCGCAGCCTCCGCAGCAGCGAGCGCGAGCGCAGTTCCGCAAGCTGGTCCTCGATGCTCGCGGTCATGCGCGGTCAGTTCCCGTCCGCGGGCATGTTCTTCAGCTGGTGAAAGCCCCAGTTGAAGAGCTTGTAGCTGTCCGCCCAGATGTATTCGCGCCGGTGATCGCCGAGCACGACGGCGACGAGGTGCCTGCCGCCGTCGGTCGCGCTCGACACGAGACAGTGGCCCGCCGCCTCGGTGTAGCCGGTCTTCATGCCGTTGCAGACGCCGAAATACTTCAGGAGCTTGTTCGTGTTCTCAAACACCTCGACCTTTCCGCTCGGATACTGCCACGTGAGGGTCTTCTGGTTCATGATGCCGCGGAGCACGCGGTTGCGGTAGGCGAAGAGCGCGAGGCGCGCCATGTCGCGCGCGGAGGAGCGCTGGCCGGCGGCCGGCAGGCCGTTCGGGTTCACAAAGTGCGACTGGCGCATTCCGATTTCGCGCGCCTTCGCGTTCATCTTCGCGGCGAATGCGTCGAGGCTGCCCGCGTTGTCGCGCGCGAGGCAGCGGGCCACGTCGTTCATGCTTTTCACGAGGAGGATCTTCAGCAGGTCATAGCGGCGGTAACTTTCGCCGGCCTTGAGTCCGAGCTTCGTCGGCTCGCACATCGCGTCCTCCTTCTCCACGCGCACCTTTGCCGAAAGATCGCCGGCCTCCGCGATGATGAGCGCGGTGAGCAGCTTCTGCGTGCTTGCGACCGCGCGGAGCTGGTCGGGGTTCTTCTCGTAAAGGACGCGCCCATTTGCCGCGTCGCAGAGGATGACGGACTCCGCCGCAACGAGGGGGAAGACGCTCGGGTCGTTGTCGTCCATCGGGAATGGACGCGCGACGCCGGGAGATTCGGGCTTTGCCGCCGTGGATGGCTTCGGCGCCGGCTGGGGCTTCTTCTTCGTTGCCGCGCAGGCCGGTGCGATCAGCAGTGCGAGTGAAAGGAAGAGCGCGGCGAGTCGTCTCATGAATGGATGCGGGCGCACCGTAGCGGCGGAACGCTGCGGCGCAAGCCGGCGCGCGCCCACTACCTGCCGATGCGGTCGGCGAGTCCTTTGTCCGGCGTCGCGCCGAGATCCACGGCCCGGAAATAATGCCGCCGCGCGAGTTCGACCGCGGGAGGCACGCGCTCCATGTAGATCGCGGCGAGATTGTAGTGGGCCTCGGCGGACTTCGGATCGAGCTCCACCGCGCGCCGCAGCTCGTCCTCGCCGGCGCTATACCAGCCCCGGCGGCCAAATGTCGCGCCGAGGTATTGGTGTGCGCGCGCGTCCTGCGGCGCGTGAAGCACCGCCTGCGCGAGATGCGCGTGCGCGGCGACGAGGTCGTTGCGCTCGTAGGCGCCGATGCCCAGCAGCAGCCATGCGGTCGCGTTCGTGGAGTCCTTTTGAACCACGCGGTGGAGGAGCCTCTCCGCCTCCTCGGTGCGCTGCTGCCGCTGTGCGATGAGCGCGAGGTTGATCAGCGCGGCGGGATTTTCCGGCGCGATGGCGAGCACTCTGTGAAATCCGGCGCTGGCGGAGTCAAGCCGGCCATCGGCGAAGTCCTTCACCGCGGCGTCGTGGAGCTGCTGCGCGGTCTGGCGTTCCTGGGTGGGCGCTGGTGGAGGCGCGGGCGTCACGGTCGGGAACGCTGGTTTTGCCGGGACCGCTTTCTGCGCGGGCGGTGCGGGGCGGGCGAACGCGATCGTGCCGAGCAGCGCCGCGCAGAAATGGAATGTGCGCTTCATTTTGCAGCGCCAAGCGCGGCGGAGCGCTCGGCGGCCGCGCGCACGGCGGCGACGAGCGCCGCGCGCAGGCCGCGGGATTCGAGCGCCTCGATGCCCGCGATGGTCGTCCCGCCCGGGCTTGTGACTTGATCGCGCAGGGCCGCGGGATGCAGCCCGCTCTGGAGCACCATCTCCGCCGCGCCCGCGACGGTCTTCGCCGCGAGCTGTTGCGCGAGGTCGCGCGGCAGGCCCATCAGCACGCCGCCGTCGGCGAGCGCCTCGATGATCGTGTAAACGTAGGCGGGCCCGCTTCCGCTGAGGCCGGTCACGGCGTCAAGCAGCGCCTCCTTGACGCGCACGGCGACGCCGACGCTGCCAAAGATCTTTTGCGCGACCTCCGCATCCGCCTCGGTGGCCTGTGCGCCCGTGGCGAAAGCCGATGCGCCAGCAAGCACCAGTGCCGGAGTGTTCGGCATCACGCGGATGATGCGCAGCTTTCCGCCGGCCGCCTGTTCGATGGCGTGAAGCGGCAGCCCGGCGACGATGGAGATGAGAAGCTTGCTGCCCTTGTCATCCCCCTTCCAAGCCCAGCGCATCGAGGCTTCGACCTGCTGCGAAGCGACGCTCTGGATCGCCGCGAGCGCGTCGCCGGGCTTCACCGCGAGGACGATGGCTTCGCTGGCGCCGAGCACTTCGGCGTTGGACGCCGCCACAGTCACGCCGGTTTCGACGCGCAGTTTTTCCGCCGACGCCGGGTGGACGTCGCTCACGGTGATGTCCGCGGGTTTGCAGAGTCCCGATTTGATGACGCCTTTGACGAGGGCCGCGGCCATTTTGCCGCAACCAATGAAGCCGAGTTTCATGGCTCGACCTTTAGCGATCCGCGCGGGGAAGGGAAGTGCGGAGCGGCGGTGGCGGCGCTAGCGGCCGAGGCATGCAAGCACAGCTTCGCGCGCCACGCGTCCACGGGCGTGGCGCCGGTAGGCGAGCCGGAGAATTTCATGAATGTTCGCCGAGGTGCCGCGGCCGGTGCTCCCGCGGGGTCCGCGAGGCGCGCACTCGCCAGCGTTATGGGTGCTGCACTTCTTCATTTGCTGAGGCCTTTTGGGAAGCAGTCGGCGGGCCATGGCGGGATTGTGCGCCCGTCCGCGCCGGGCGCAACCTTCAGAATGTGAGGATGCTGTGTCGGAAATGGGGCGGGTGAAATTTCCCGGAGATTTTCCATTTGCTCGCCGGTCTGTGCGACACAGACTCCACCGCGTGAGCAGCTACACGGTTTTCGCACGCAAATACCGCCCCAAAACTTTCGCCGACGTGCTCGGCCAGGAGCACATCACGCGGACGCTGCGCAACGCCATCGAGCAGAACCGCATCGCGCACGCCTACATCTTCGTCGGCCCGCGCGGCACGGGAAAGACCTCGACGGCGCGTATTTTTGCCAAGGCGTTGAACTGCACCGGGGGGCCGAAGGCGGACTTCGATCCCGACGAGGAAATCTGCCGCGAAATCGCCGAGGGGCGCTCGCTCGATGTGGTCGAATTCGACGCAGCCTCGAACACGCAGGTGGACAAGGTGCGCGACCTCATCCTTGACCGCGTGAACTACGTGCCCGTCGGCGGGCGCTTCAAAATCTACCTCGTGGACGAGGTCCACATGCTCTCGACGGGTTCGTTCAATGCGCTGCTCAAGACGCTCGAGGAGCCGCCGCCGCATGTGAAGTTCCTCTTTGCGACGACGGACGTGCAGAAGGTGCCCACGACGATTCTCAGCCGCTGCCAGCGCTTCGACTTGAAGCGCATCCCAACCGCCGTCATCGCGCGGCACCTCCTCTTCATCGCGAAGAACGAGGGCTTCATCCTCGCGCCGGAGGCCGCTGAGGCGGTTGCGCGCGGAGCCGAGGGCGGGTTGCGCGATGCGGAGTCGATGCTCGACCAGCTCGTGGCGTTTTGCGGCGACAAAATCAGCGAGGCGGACGTGCTGAATGTGTTCGGCTTCACCGGCGCGCACACGGTCACGCGCCTCTGCGAGACCATCATTTCCACGGATGCGACCGGTGCGCTCGCGGCGATTCACGAGCAGGCGGAGGCGGGCAAGGATCTCTCGCGGCTCATGAGCGACCTGATCACGCACCTGCGGAATCTGCTCGTCCTGCAGGCGGACCCGGACGGGCTCGGCGATGAGTGGATGCCCGAGGCCGTGGCGGCGATGCGGGAGCAGGCTGGGCGCGTGCCGATGGAGAAGGTGCTCGATCTCATCGAGCAGTTTGCCGGTGCCGAGGGGCGGATGAAATGGGCGGCGAACAAGAAGATGCACTTCGAGGTCGCCGCGATCCGAGCCATTCAGATCTTGCAGAGCGCGACGCTGACGGAGGTGATTGACACTCTCACGGCGATGCGCGGCGGGCAGGCGCTTCCGCCAGCTACTCAGCCATCAAAGCCTGCCGCGCCGCGCGTGGAAGCGCGTCCCGCGATACGGCATGCGCCCGCACCGAAGGCACCCGCGCCGCCTCCGCAGGAACGCGCTCCGGTAGCCGTCTCGGCGAAGGTCGCGGAACCGCCTCCGACGCCTGCGCCTGCGGCGCCGCCCGTGACCGCAATTTCCGACGACGCGTTCTGGCAGGCGCTGATTGATATCGTTCGACGCGATCGCAAGCTCATCAGCGCGTGGGTGGAGGCTGGCGCGGTGACTCGCATTGACGGCCCCTCCGTCCAGATCGGGTTTCCGCCGGAGCAGGCGTTTTCAAAGGACTTCCTGGAGCAGGGGCACCGTGAGTTTCTCGCGAGCGCGGCGAGTGAAATCCTTGGGCGCAAGGTGAGCGTCACGCTGGAGGTCCGGGAGGGCGTCGTCGCAAAGGCTGTCGCAAAGCCGCCGCCGCAGGTGAAGGCGGATCCGATGGAGGAATTCAAAAGCGACCCGCTGATTCGCAAGGCGCTGGAGATTTTCCGAGCCGAAGTGCAGCCTGCGTAGGCCGCACGGGGCCTTACGCGGGAGTTTCAGCGGAGCGTTCGGTGGCGCCGAGTCGGTGCCGCCATGCGAGCATGACGAAGACACCGATGAACGCGAGCCACGTCGGCAATGCCCACGCGCTCCACAACTCCGTCTGTTCCCCGCGTGGCACGGCGAGGAACCACGGCCAGCGACCATCCGACTCGGAGTGATAGAACACGCCTAGAAACACCGTGGCTGCGGCCGTGATTGCGGCGTAGCCGCGTGCGGACAGCAGCAGCAGGAACGGCGCAGGCCACACCATGTATTGGACGCCCACTCCTGGCGCGAAGATGAAGAACAGCAGCCATGCGACGCCGAGGGTCGCGGGGAACTGCGCGGGCGCGGCTTTTCTGCGGAACCACCCCGCGGTCACAATGCCTCCGATGGCCGCAAATTTCAGCAGGGATGCGATCGAGTTCTGCGTGGCGGTGAGCGCCTTAAAATCGATCTTCTGCACGGCCTCCCAGCCGGTCATGCGCAGCAGCCAGCTCACGCCCCACACGCCCCACGTGCTGCCGTAGCCGAAGACGTTGTGGAGGTAATCCTTCGGGCAGACGATGAGCGGCACCGACCAGCCCGCGAGCATCACCGCGCCTGATGCGAGGATGAAGCGCATCACGCTTCCGCCCGAGCGCGCGAGCCAGAAGAAAAAGAACACCGGCCCGAGCGCGGTGGGGACGATCTTCACGTTGCACGCGAGACCGAAAAGCGCGCCGCACAGCGCGGGCCGGCCGCATGCCGCGGTGACGGTGGAGAGGAAAAGCGCCGCGGCCATGATGGGGTCCACGTTTCCGTGGAAGCCGGAGATCATCAGCGAAACCGGGCTCGCGGCGAAAAGAATGAGCGCCCACCACGGCGGGGAGTTGCCGAGCTTTTCGCGCCAACGGAGCAGCGCCGCGACGACCACGATGTCTGCCAGGATGCTCGCCATCCGCAGGAGGAAGGAAAAGCGGAGCAGCACGTCACTGCGCTCACGCACTTCGGCGTCGCTGCGAGCTGAACCCTTTTGGGCGTTGATCGCAGGTTCGCCGCCGGCGGCCCGGTAAAGCATGAGCGCAAAGGTGCCTGTGAGAGGCGTGTGGTTGAACTTCTCATCCATCCCGTAGAGCGCGGTGAGGCCGTGCTCCTCGATGCCGCGTGCGAAGTTAAAGAAAAGCACGGCATCGACGCTGCCGACGCTGTTGAGGGCCCAGAGAATTTTCAGGAGAGTCGCACCGAAGAGCGCGAGCAGGACGGAACGCGTCTGCGACGACGGATTGGTTGGGCTGGGCTGGCCGTTCATGGACTGCGCCTCACCTAGCACGGACTGCGCCCGTGGCCTGCGGTGGCGGCGAAAAGTTCAGGGGCGCGGTATCGACGCTGATCAGCCGATGAACAGCGGCCGCATGTGCCGCTCGTAGATGTTCTCGGTCACGTTTTTTGCCACAATGGCCTCGTTCGCCTTCAGCAGATCCGTGTAGCGAGCGCCCGCCTTGGCCGCGAGCTTGAAGCTGACGTGGAGCAGCTGGCGGATGTGGGCATTGAATTCGGGATGGCCGGGAATGTGGCGAATCGCGTTGGCGAGCTGCACGCCCGACCACGCGTTCACGGTGTCCGCCGCAGGGAGTTTTGTGCGGTCGATGTCGATCACGCTCGCATACGGTGCGCAAAGCTCGTCCACATGGGCGAGTGCGTAGGCGTAGATTTCCTTCGCGAGCGTGAGTCCGTCGCCGCCGGCCTCGGCGAGGCCGATGATCTCCTCGAGCCACGTCGTGCCGGCGGTCTTGATGTGGAGGCCGGCGCCGAATTTCGGCAGCGTGCGGCGGATGATGGGATAAAGCGAAAATTTGTCGCTGCCGCTGTGGACGCTGAGCTTGAGGTTGGCTGGCAGCCCGTAGCTCCCGATTGCGTGCGCAATCACGGCGAGGTCATCGTGAAACTCTTTCTCGAACTGCGGGAGGTTGCCGACGTAGTCCACGCCCTTGTTGAAGCGGCCGGTGAATTTCGGCGCGATGGTCTGCACGGGAATCCCCTCGTCCGCGAGCGCCGCGAGGATGACGAGCAGTTCAAGCGGGGTTTGCGGGAGGTCGGTCTCGTCCATCGAGACTTCGACGATGAAATTGTCCGCGCCCTTCCTCTTCTCGATGTGGCGGTGGATTTTCCCCGCGTGCTGCACCGCGAGGAGAAATTTCTCCGCGATCCACTCGATGTCTATGGGCGCGGTGTTGAACGGCTGGGCGACATTCGGGATCGAGACGGTGCCGACCAATTCCGGATGCCGGTGAACGAACGCCTCCACGTCTGCGCGAGAAGCGGGCTGGCCGATGGAGTCCGCGACATCGAGCGTGAAGAAATCGGAGAAGGGGATGAAGCGATCCACTGTGTCGAGGCGGATGTGGTCCGCGTCCACGTGCCAGCCGCCCTTCCAGCCGAGCGAGTCCACGGCGGCCTTCGCCGCATCGAACACGCTCTGCGGCTCCGAGCCGACAAAGGTGTGCTCGCGGTTCGACTTGTTCCAGACCGGCGCGATCTCCACGCCATCCGCCGCGAGCTTCTGAAATGCGGTGAGCTGCGATTTTGCCTGATGGGCGAAGCGATCGCCGACGCCAAAGGAAAACTTTTCGAGAGTGAGCATGGGCGCGGAGGCTAAGTGCGCCCGCCGCACGGGTGCAAGCGCAGCGGATCAGCCGCGCTTCAGCGCGCCGGTCGCCGAGGCGTAGTGCGCGAGCGCCATGAGCGGCCAGTTGTTCCGATACATGTCGTATTTGAGATAGAACACGCACGGGAAGCCGGTGCCGGTCGTCTCGGGCTCGGGCCACGAGCCGTCGGCGCTCTGCCGCGCGATGAGGAATTCAATGCCGCGGCGGATGCTCTTGCAGTCGAATGCGCCGGGGCGCGATTCGTCGGTGGCTGCGATGATGCCCATGAGTGCCCACGCGGTCTGCGAGGGTGTGCTCGGGCCGCGGCCCTTCAGCGTCGGGTCGTCGTAGCTGGTGCAAGTCTCGCCCCAGCCGCCATCGTCATTCTGGCAGCTTTCCAGCCAGTCGCGCGCGCGCACGATCCAAGACTGGCGCATGTCTTCGCCGATCTTCCTCAGGCCGCGGAGAATCTGCCATGTGCCGTAGATGTAGTTCACTCCCCAGCGCCCATACCACGAGCCGTCGGCTTCCTGTGTTTTCCGGATGAGTTTGATGGCGCGGTGCACGCGCTTGTCGTTGCGCGGGAAGCCGAGCTTGCCGAGCAGCTCGAGCACGCGGCCGGTGAGGTCGCTGCACGTCGGATCGAGGATCGCGTTGTGATCGGCGAAGGGAACGTCCTCGAGCCAGCGTCGCGTCACGTCCTTGTCGAACGCAGCCCAGCCGCCATCCTTGCACTGGAAGCTCATCAGCCAGCGCAGCGCGCGCTGATAGACGACGTTGCGCTCGTCGGCGGGCACTGGATTTTCCGGCGGGCGCAGATGGTAGTGCTCGATCCCGAAGTCGGCCTCGGGCCGCGCGGCGCGCAGGGCCATGAGCACCATCATCGTGTCGTCGGTGTCCGGGTAATAGTCGTTGCGATACTCGAAGGCCCAGCCGCTCGCCTCGGGGTGCGGGTTCTTCACGGCCCAGTCGCCGCGGATGCGCACCTCCTTCGAGATCAGCCATTTTTCCGCACGCTGAATCGAGGGGTGAGAATGCGGCACGCCGCTGTCTGCGAGCGTGATGGTTGTGATCGCGGTGTCCCACACGGGTGAGAGGCACGGCTGGATGCGGAAGTCGGTGGGGTCGTCCACGAAGAGGCCCTCAAAATCCTTCTTCGCCTTCACGAGCACGGGGTGATCGTTCGGATAGCCGAGCGCTTTCAACGCGAGGATCGCGTTCAGCATCGCTGGGAAAATTGCGCCAAGCCCCTCGCTGCCCTCGCCGATGTGCTCAAGCAGCCACTTCTCGCACTTCCGCAGGGCGCGCTTGCGCATCGCCTTGATCTGGAGCGGGCGCATGCGTTTCAGCAGCCGGTCGCAGAAGAGGAAGAAATTCGGCCACGAGAAGCGCGGCTTGCGCCAGCGGGGGCGCATGTCGGCCTGCTCGGAACCTGCGGGATAGAGCTCGTGAAGCGAGACATCCGGCGGGAGATGGCGCGTCGGCTGGAAATGGTTCAGGATGGCCAGCGGGATGAGCATCGCGCGCGTCCACGAGCTCATCTGGTAGATGTTGAAGAAAAACTTCTTCGGGAAGAGCACCATCTCCGGCGGGACCGTCGGCAGGTATTTCCACGGGAACTGTCCGAGAAGCGCGAGGTAGAGCTTCGAGTAGGTGTTCATCCGCGGGATGCCGCCGAGCCGGAGCGAGGCGTTGCGCGCCTCGGTCATCCACGGGAGATTCGGCGCGTGGCCGGCAAGCTTCAGCGCGAAGTAGGCTTTGACCGTCGCGTTGATTTCGCTCGGACCGCCCTCGTAGATGTTCCAGCCGCCGTCTGGAAGCTGGCGCCGCCGGATGTGCGCGACGCATTTCTCCTGCAGCACGGGATCCACTTCGCCGGCCCAGTGCATGTAGGCGATGTAGTCGCTCACAAGCGTGGAATCCACGAGCAACTCTCCGCACCAGTGACCGTCGTCGCGCTGGAGGCGGAGGAGGTTCGACTGCGCCCTTGAGATGGCGCGGGAGAGGGGGTCGCGTTCTGTCTGCGAAGAGGTCTCTGTGATCATCGTGCGCTGCGCAGGACGGAATTACTTCGCCGCCGTCGTGGCGAGCGCCTCCGTGACCGCGCTGCCGCACGAGGATGCCTGCGCCCCCTGAGGCTTCGCGCCCTCGCCGGTGAGGTGGCCCTTGCCGCAGGTCACGCCGTTGTAGGCTTCCACCTGGCGCGGCGCCGGCTTCGGCTTCTTGCCAAAGTTGAACTTGATCGTCTTCCACATGTCGCCGCGCTTTGCCTGGAGGTTCAGAGCCGCGGTCGGCTCGTAGCCGCAGTTCATCATGCAGTTCTCGCAGCGCGGGTCGCGCGCCACGCCGTCCACCACGCCGACCTTGTTCCAGTCGGTCTTCTCAAGCAGATCCTTGTAGCTCTTATAGTGGCCGTCCGTCATCAGGTAGCAGGGGCCTTTCCAGCCGCGGATGTTGCGGGTCGGGATTGCCCACGCGCTGCACGTGAGGTCGCGCTTGCCGGCGAGGAATTCGAGATAAACAGGCGTGCCGAGAATTGGGAACATGCGGCCCCAATCCTCGATCTTTGCGAACTTCTCGATCGTCAGCTTTCGTGTGAGGAAGAAGTCCTCCGGCTGGAGATTGAGGCGTTTCACCATGTCGGACTTCGCGGCGTCGTATTCGTATCCCGGAGCGATGGTGTGGCCGTCCACGTTCAGCGTGTTGAGGAATGCGAAGAGATCCTCGATTTCCTGCACGTCGGTTTCCTTATACACCGTCGTGTTCGTCGCCACTTGGTAGCCGAGAATCTTCGCCATGCGCATTGCAAGGACGGCTTCCTTGAAGACGCCCTCGCGCTCCACGATGAGGTCGTGCGTGCGCTCAAGGCCGTCGAGGTGGACGTTCCAATACATCCACTGCGTCGGCGCGATGACGGCCTTTTTCGGATCCTTCGGGCCCTTGCGCGCCTCGTCGGCCTGCGCGGGAGTGATGAGTTCCTCGCTCAGCAGCACCTGGATCTTCTGCTCCGCGAGCACCGGGCTCTTCGCGCAGAACGACGCGAGGTAATCGCGCATCTTCTTCCGCATCGCCGTCGCGTTCGTGCAGATGTAGATGATGCGCTTCTGCTTCCGAAGCCCCGCCACAAGGTCCTCGATGTGCGGGTAAATGAGCGGCTCACCGCCGCAGACGCTGACCATCGGAGCGTTGCACTCGGCGGCTGCGTCGAGGCAGTCTTGGAGCGGCATCACGTCCTTGATGGAAGTGGAATATTCGCGAATGCGACCGCAGCCGGTGCAGGTGAGATTGCAGGTGTGGAGCGGCTCGAGCTGAAGCACCGTCGCGAACTTTTTCACCCCCCGTAGCTTGTTGCCGATGATGTGCTTGGCGATATGGGCCGTCAGCGCGAATGGAAAACGCATAATTAAAGGCGCGGGAGATACAGGTGAATTGCATTTTGGGCAAGAACCATCCGCGGTTTTTTCAACACAATTTCGCCATGAAAAATGGGACATGCGAAACTCCGCGCAACGCACTGCGCACGGGGGTCTTCCCCATGCGGGCGGGGCGCAGCACGACGGCTGCCGCGCCCGGAATGCAGCGCGGGCACTTGCCGGGCGAATGTCAGGTGAAAGACTATGGACGCGGCGCGCCGGGGCCGGGATGCGGCTTTTTCGGACGCGGGGCCGGCTTGTGCGGAGCGGGACCGCCGGGGCGCGGACCGCGGGCAGCCGGGCCGGGAGGATGCGCGCGATGCATGACCACAACGCCGGGCGCGGGTGCGGGGTGGCGGGGGTAAGGCCGGTGCAGCGGCGCGGGAGGAGGCGGGCTGACGTGATGCACCGGACCGGGCGTCACAACGGTGTGAGGGCCATCGGGCGGCAGACAGCCTGTGAGGACGGTGCAGGCCGCGACGAAGATGGACAGAGACGTTTTCATGTTTTTCGATGTGGGATGGCTGACAGGGAGGATGTTTTCAAAAATGGTTATGGAGGCGGCGGAGGCCCGTCTGGATCGGGGCCTCCGGGGAATGGACCACCGGGGAACGGACCAAGACCGGGCCCGGGGCCGGGTGCGGGATGGGGCACCGGCGGCGGATCCGGTGGGAGGCATCCTGCGAGGGCCGTGCAGGCCGCGAGGAGGAGCGCGAGTTTCTTCATTTCCCTCAAGGCGATGGCTGCCGTGGCCGGACGCGGAGCCTGCTCACTTCATTCGGTCGAAGTTGCGCTGGAGAATCTGCCAGTCGGCCGCTCCGGCGATCTTCGCGCGTGCATCGGAGATCAGTTTCGCCTCGTTCGCGTTCTTCGTCGGGCGGTTCACCTTGAAGAAAGTGCCGAACATGCCGGGCCACGGCGCGTCGCACAGCTTGTAGGCGGCGTATTCGTCGGTCACGTCGTGCTCCGCGGGAATCTCCGGGAACGTGCCACCCTTGCGCGGGACCGCGGCGTCAAACGCGCCGGGGAAGAATTCGACGCACTCGCTGAGCACCTCGATGAACGAGAAGCCGTTGTGGCTCATCGCGGCGTCCATGAGGCCGAGCAGGTGGTTCACATTTGTCGCGGTGCTGCGTCCGACAAAAGTCGCGCCGGCGCTGATCGCCTGTTTCATCGGATTCACCGGCCGGTCGGTGCTGCCACCGATGTCGGTCTTTGACTTGAAGCCGACGGGCGACGTGGGCGAGGTCTGTTTCTTCGTGAGGCCATAGACGAAGTTGTCCATCACCACGTAGGTCATCTTGATGTTCTTGCGCGCGGTGTGTGTGAAGTGGTTGCCGCCGATGGAAAATGCGTCGCCGTCGCCGCCGAACACGAAAACGTGCAGGTCGGGCCGCGAGAGCGACACGCCGCTCGCGAACGCCAGCGCGCGCCCGTGGATGAAGTGTGCGCCGTGCGCCTGCACGAAATACGGGAAGCGCGACGAGCAGCCGATGCCCGCGACGGTGCAGATGTTCTCGTGCAGCATCTTCCGCCTCTCGATGAGCTTGTAGTAGAGCGCGAGCACGCTGAAGTCGCCGCAGCCGGGGCACCACGTCGGGTGGTCGGCGGCGGTCTCCTTTTTCGTCAGCGGCTTGCGGTCGGCGTCGGCGAGCGGTGCTGGCGCGGGCAGCGCGGCGGCGACGCCGGTGCGCGGGAGCTGTTCGTTGGGAATGGCGATGGTGGTGCTCATGTCGGGAAAAATTTGCGGCTACTTGGCGAGGGCGAGGGCGCGGTTGAGGATTTCCTTCACCTTCCACGGGAGGCCGTCGGTCTTCGTCACGCTCACGATGCGCGGGTCGCAGTAGCGCGAGCGCAGGATCGAGCAGAGCTGGCCGTGGCCGTAGATGCCCTCGTCGTTGATCTCGCAGACGACGACATGCGTGAAGCCGCTGAAGAGCTTTTCAAGGCCGTTCGGGAGCGGGTTGATGTATTTGATGTGCAAGCCGGAAACCGCCTCGCCCTGCTGGCGCGCGAGCTTCACGGCTTCCTCGATCGGCCCTTTGCTGGATCCCCAGCCGACCAGCAGCACGTGACCCTCCGTTGCGCCGAAAATCTTCGGCACCGGCAGATCGCTGCCGAGCTTGCGGAGCTTGTTGCGGCGCTTCGCGTTCATCTGCGTGTGCATCTTGCCCGAGCCCGTCGGGTGCCCGAGCTCGTCGTGCTCAAGGCCCGTCGCCACCGGATACTTCCCGCTCGCGATGCGCGTGCCGGGTGCGACGTGGCGTGTGATGCCGTCCGCGGCGGAAAGGTCATACGGCTTGTGGTCCGCCACCGGCGCGAGGTCCGGCGAGATGTCCTGGCAGATGTTCTTCAAGTCCGGCATGGGGAACGCCTCGATGCGCGTCGCGATGGCCTGGTCGGTCAAAATGATCACCGGCGTGCTGTATTTGCGCGCGATGTTCACCGCCTCGATTGCGGTGTAGAAGCAGTCCTCGACATTCGCCGGTGCGAGCACCACGCGCGGGCTGTCGCCGTGGCCGCCGTTCACCGCGATGTTCAGATCGCTCTGCTCCTGGTTCGTCGGCATGCCCGTGCTTGGGCCGCCGCGCTGCACATCGATGACCACGAGCGGCATTTCCGCCATCACTGCCCAGCCGATGGCCTCCGTCTTCAGCGAGATGCCCGGCCCGCTCGATCCCGTCACCGCCACGCGCCCGCCGTAGCTTGCGCCGATGGCCATTGAGACCGCGGCGATTTCGTCCTCGGTCTGCACAAAGCTCCCGCCGTATTTCGGCAGTTCGCGCCGCAGCAGCTCCATGATGTCGCTCCACGGCGTGATCGGATAGCCCGCGCCGAAGCGCACCCCCGCGGCGATGATGCCATATGCCAGCGCCTCGTTGCCGCTCATCACCACCTGCGTGATCCCCTCGAGGTGCGCGTGCTCAAACTGGAACGACTCGATGAGCCCCTGGAGCTGGTGCGAATATCCTGCGTTGAAGCACGCCAGAGCGTTCTGCACGACCGTCGGATCCTTCCCGCCGAACCGCTCCTCGATGAGCTTTGTCAGCTTCGGCACATTGAGGTCGAACATCCGTGCGATGAGCCCGAGCGCGTAGATGTTCTTGCCCTTGTCGCGCCCCGTGCCGCCGATCGCCTCCACGGTGAGCGACGAAATCGGCACGCCGATGTGGCGATACGTCTCCAGCAGCTCCTCCTTCGGCTTCACGTGGTCGCTGTCGTAAAGCACGATGCCGCCCGCCTTCAGCGAGCTGATGTGGTTCTCGTAGCTGTGGTCGTAGAAGCACAGCAGCACGTCACTCTCGTCGCCCGCGCTCAGCACCTCGCCGGAGCCGATGCGCACTTGGAAAATGGACGGCCCGCCCGAGATCGTCGAGGGGATCGTCATGAACGTCATCACCTCCTGCTCGCTGCGCCCCGCCAGCCGTGCGAGGAAGCCGCCGATGGCCTGGATGCCGTCCTGTGAATTGCCCGCGATGCGGATGACGCGGTCGGATACTTTGGAAACTCGTTGTGCGCCGGGAGATGCGGCGGCGGTGGTGTCGCTCATGGTTGTGCAGGGATGAAAAGGGGCGCCGAAAATAACAGGCGTGTGTCACGGGTCAAGGCCGCACCCCTCGCACCGCTAACGGTGTCGGAGATTCCGGAACCCGGCATTCCGCCAACGCCACTGCAGATCAGGGGCCTCCGCCGAACGGCCGCAGCCGCTGCTCAAAGTCCCGTCTGGATTTCCGGCGCCTTCGCCTCGAAGCCGCGGGCCTTCAGCATCGCCTTCGCGTCGTCGAGGCTGAGCTTCTTCGTCGGCAGCGGCCAGCCGAGCGTGTCGCCGTTGGGCTTGAAGCCGTGGCCGTCCACATCCACGAAGATGGGGTTGTTATACGCGAAGGGGCGCACCTTGGACTGCGCGCTGGTGCCGTAGCCGGTGTGGAGGTCGGTCTTCTCCGAGCAGGCGACGACGATGATGTGCGCGTCTTCGCTCAGGGCGACGGGGATGGTCGCGTCGAACGCCGTGACGCCGTCCCTGAATTTGTCGGGCGTCTTCGCGGCGGTGAAGTTCAGCTCGGGGACCGCGCGGCCGTTCACGAGGACTTGCACGCGGTCAATGTCCACCCAGTCGGTGCATTGCACGCGGACGTTGAGCTTCACGCCGCCGTTGATCGCGCGCACGGTGTCGCCGGGGCCGCGGCCGTCGTCGGTGGTGACCTGGAGGAATGGCCCGGTGGTGAGGTAGCTGCGGCCCATCTTCGCGGCGCGGGAGTTTTCCCGCCAGTCGATCTGCGCGGGCTCGTCGCTCGCGCTCGGCATATACATGCGCCAGCCGCCGACGCCGTTGCCCCAGACGGTGTGCGCGTCGCACACGGCCATGCCGGCGTAGCGGTGGCCGCGGTTCAGCATCTGCAGCCAGATGAATTCGCGGACATAGTTCGCGCTTTCCTTCCCGGTCTTCGCGTCACGGCCGATTTTGAACGGCCGCCCGTCGAGCAGTTCGCTCGCGGAGTAGTTCTGCGTCTCGACTCCATCAATGAGCGTCGCGAGTCCGCTGAAGCCGCCGTCCACGCGCCCGTCGCCGTCGGCATCAATGAAGTTCGCGACCATGTCGGGGTGGTTGATTTGCACCCAGCGGTCCGGCTCCGCGCCCTGCCAGTCGCGCAGCGTGATCGCGGTGATGCGCGGGTCCTTGTTCCAGACGGGCGCGCCGTTGTCCTGCGTGCGCGGGTCGGGCTTGAAGGGGAACGCATTGAAATGCGCGGCGCTGCCGGTGAGCTCCATGCCGGGGACGGTCTGCACGTATTTGGAAAGCCCGAGCCGCTCGATGTGCGGGCGCCAGTCGTAGAGCCGGTTGTGCTCGGTGGTCGGCGCAAACTCGATGCCCTCGGCAGCGAGATTGATGATGCGGTCGTCGGTGCCGCAGATGTTGTCGCCGCTCTGCGTGGAATGGTTGTGGTAGTCGGCGCTCACCCAGCCGCGCGTGTCCACGAGGTGCGCCAGCTTTCCGGCGAAGGTGAACATCTCGCCCGGCTTCAGCGTCACCTCGCGTTCGAGGTGCGCATACTCGATACCTCGCGTGACTACGATGCGGTAGCTGCCGGGCGGAAGCTGCACGCGGAAATCGCCGCGCTCGCTGTGATACTGGTCGCGGCAGCCGTGCGCGCGCTGGTCGGGGCCGAGGTTCACCGCGTCGGTGCCCTCCTTCGCGAGGAACTGCGCCTTGCACGGAATGGAAACGCCGGCCTCGTCCTTGATGTCAAACTGCACCGCGCTCGCCGTCGCCATTGTTGCGTCGAGCTTCGCCTCGGCATTCGCAGCGATGGTCACAGCCTTCTCTACATTCGCGCGCCCCATGTCGGCGAAAGTGATCGTGTAGCTGCCGGGCGGGAACGAAAACGCGAAGCGTCCCTGCGCATCCGTGTAGCCAATGGCAGCCGCTCGCAGCGCCGCGCGCGCAAACGCCGTCGGCGCGGAAGCCGCCGGAGTCGCGCCTTTCGTCGGAAGATTCTTCTGCCGCACAATCAAGTGTGCGCCTGCGACCGGCGCGCCCGCAGCGTCCTTCACGACGCCCGCGACCTTCCCCGCATCGTTCTGCTTTTCCGCGACGATGCCCACGGCTTCTGCGGGCGAACGACCGACCGCGAGGAAGCGCGTGAATGTGACGGATGCGCCGGGTGCCAGCTCGCGCATCGTCTTCGTCGCCGCGTCGTCCTTGTCCTCGGTGAAGCTGACCGCGTAGCCGCAGGAGTCCGCGGGGTTCACCGACTCGGCCCACATCACGGGTCCGTGCGCGAACGTCGCCGTGCCCGTGCGCACGAAGTTCGTCCACTTGTCACCGAGAAGCACGTTGCGCGGAATCTTGCCTTCGTTCGTGATCGTCGTTGTGACCGACAGCCCCTGCCATCCATCACGCAGCCGATACTCGTGCCGCCGCGCGATGCCATCGCGCCCCGGCGAAGTCGCCATGCACTCGACGACCGCTTCACCGTCTTTGGCATCCTTGCCGTCCTTCACCACGCGCACCCACGACACGCTGCCCTGCTGCGCCGCCGGGCCGAAATACGTGAGCTGGTCGTTGTTCTCGCCGCGCAGCGTGAGGTCGAACACGCAGCCCGGCGTGATGCCGCTCTCGCCGTAAAACGTGCTCATGTTCGCGCGCCGCAGCGGGAGGTTGCCGGAAATCACCGCCTCGATCTTGTCATTCCGCAAAATGAAGTCGCCGATGATCCCATCCGCCTCGCGCCCTCCCGGCAGCTCCGCCTTCCGCTCCGGCCCGACTTCAAACGCCTCTGGCGCGGCGAAGGCGAGGGGAATGGAAGATACGAAGGCAAGGACGAGGGCGGGGATTTTCATGCGAAGGGCAAACCGCGCGGGCCGTCGGCTCTTTGTGGGGAATTGTGCGAAATGGCTTCGGATGATGCGCGGCAAGTCGCGTCGCGCAACGCGGAGGCGGCGGGAAGGAAAGCGCTGTTTCTGAGATGGCGGAGCGCGGGCCGCTCTGGTAGCGTCCGCATCCATTCCGCCAGGAGACCCTTCACCTTGCGCACTCCTCTGCTCCTCCTCGCCAGCATCGTCACCGCCGCACAGGCGGCCGCGCCCGCATCGCTGCCGGCAAAGCTAAAACCCTTCATCGAGACGCACTGCATCGACCGCCATGATGCGGATTTGCACAAGGGCGGCCTGCGGCTCGACAACCTCTCCGGCAATCTCGACGACGAGAAGACCGCCGCCGCGTGGACGCGCGTCTTTGACAGGGTCGTCGCGGGCGAAATGCCGCCTGCGAAGTAGCCGCGCCCCGCCAAGGCGGAACTCGACGCCGCGAAGCGCGTCCTCGGCACCGAACTCCGCGCAGCGTCGCTCGCGCACCAGCAGAAGCGCGGGCGCGTGATCGTCCACCGGCTCTTCATCGCT
This sequence comes from Chthoniobacteraceae bacterium, assembly GCA_044221185.1. Lineage (GTDB taxonomy): Bacteria > Verrucomicrobiota > Verrucomicrobiia > Chthoniobacterales > Chthoniobacteraceae > SXWH01. The sequence goes on from JBGAPP010000005.1 coordinate 89,561, forward strand.
GGCACGCCCGAGGAGGAGAAGCGTGAGCTTCAGCGCATCCGCGACGGCCAGAGCATCCTCGACGACGTGAGGGGGCAGATCAAAACGCTCAACAACAGGGTGAGCGCCGACGACCGCCAACGGCTCGATCTTTTCCTCACGTCGCTGCGCGAGGCCGAGCAGCATCTCCAGCAGGACGAGCACTGGAGCACGACGCCGAAACCGAAGGTGGAGATGAAGCCGCCGACCTCCGACTTCGGCGGCGCGGCGCTCGTGGAGCGCAGCCGCCAGTGGTATGACATCGTGCATCTCGCGCTGCAGACGGATTCCACGCGCGTGATCTCGCTCTTCCTCAGCACGCAGGACCGGCCGGAAATCGAAGGCGTGAAGCTCGGCCACCACGATGCTTCTCACCACGGCCAGGATCCCGCGAAGCTCGAGCAGCTCGCGCTCATCGAGGAGGCGGAGCTGAAGGTCTTCGGTGAGTTCCTCGCGAAGCTGAAAGCCACGACCGAGGGCGGCCAGTCTCTGCTCGACCGCACCGCCGTCTTCCACGCGAGCAACCTCGGCAACTCCTCGTCGCACGACAACCGCAACCTCCCGATCATCCTCGCGGGGGGCAGCTTCAAGCACGCGGGCCACGTCGCCTTTGACCGGCAGAACAACACGCTGCTCTCGAACCTTTTCGTCCGCATGCTGCAGCACATGGAAATCCCGGCGGCGAAGTTTGGCGCGAGCAACGGGGTGATCAGCGAGGTCTAGTGGCGCGCAAAGTCCGGCGTGATTGACGGCGGGCGGCGAATTGCCGACGAAGCGCACTGGCAATGCACTGGATGCTTTCCATCTTCACCGGAATCCTCGCCGCGGTCGTCGCGTGTTTCGGGGCCGGCTTCGTCGCGTCGCTGTGCGTGCGCTGGTATCGCATTTCGAGCTTCGAGGGGGGCTCGGGCTACTACGTGGTTTTCCTCGCGCTGCTGGGCGGCATCGCCGGGTTGATCGCGGGAATCGTGTGTTCGCGGATCGTCGCTTCGCAGCCGGATCCGACGTTCCTGAAGGCACTCGGTTTCGCGGTGGCATCGGTGATGGTCCTGCTGCTGCTCGCCGGAATTCTTGCGCGGCTGGGTGCGGACATTCCGCCGAGCATGGACGGGCGCTGGCTGGAGCTGGCAGTCGAGGTGCGCGGGCCGGAGGGCTTCACGATTCCGAAGCCGGAGGAGCAGTGCGCGCCGTTCGCATCAGTGTATGTGCCGCGCGGGCGCAGCATGCCGAGCGGCAAACTGCGCACGAGTGAGGCGCGCCACGCGGAGGGCCGGTGGATCGTCGCGGCGACGGTGCCCCTCATTTCGAGCGCGCGGGCGAAGTATCTGCGAGTCTATTTCAACCGGGAGAACGACGTGATGTTCCCGCTGCCGCTTCGGGCGCATCCGAAGGAGGCGGACCTCGGGTGGAGCAAGTGGGTGGCGTCCGCATGGGATGCGCGCGGGGAGGAGCCGCCGGCGGAGAAGAAGTTCGGGATGCGCTGGCGTGTGCAGAAGATCGAGCCGCCACCGCCGCCGCCCGACCCGGAGCAGGTCGAGGCCGCGAAGTTCGCCGCGCTGAAGCCCGATTCGCCGCTGGAGGAGTGGCTGGCGCATGTCGAGGATTCCAATCATCCGGCCCGAGTGGAGGCCGCACTGAAGGTGGTGTCCTCCCGGCCGTCGGAACTCGCCGCTGCGATCCGTTCGGCGGATGCGCGCGTCCGTGAGGCGGCACTCACGGCGGTGACGATGATGACAAGTTTCGCTCCAGAAGTTGTCGAGGCCGTGCTCGGCGAGGGAAGGGAGATCGCCGCGGGTGTGCGCGCGTTCAACGGGATGAAGGCGGCGGATCCGCGGTTCTATGATGTGCAGATCGAGCTGCGCACGCGGTTCTCCCGCTGGCACCGCGCGTGGTGGGCTGTGCACCGGCGCACCGGTGCGGACGGAAGGCCGCCAGTGCAGGAGATCCTCGACCTCGCCCTCGTCCGCGCGCAGGGAACGACGATGGACGAGATCGTGATCAATGCCCGCGCCCATCTCGACGGCATCAAACCTCCCTCCGTGCAACCTTTGTGAGCATCCCCACGGAATACATTGAGGAAATTGCCGCGTTCCCCGACGCGCTGCGCCGCTTGATCGGAGCGGAGCTTGCTGCGGGAAACTCGATCTTGGAGCTGTCGCACTGCTTTCCTGCTCCTCCAGCAGGCGCCTACGTGCTGCTGGCGAAGCACGTCAGCACACGGCCACGGGAGAGCGGCGACGGTCTCGATTTTTACGATCGCAATTCGTCGAGCTACTCCGGCGAGTTCACGGACGAGAAGCGGTTCTATTTCGTCCTCGAGCCGCCGAATCCGCCGGAGCCGGAGCCGAACATGGACGAGATCCGCGCGCGGGCGAATTTCCAGACGGTGACGGAGGCGTCGATTCGCGAAGCGAACCGGCCAGCGGCGATCTTCTCCTCGATGATGAGTGCATCGTCCCGCTCGCCGGATTCGGCCGTGAGCCGCTTCGAGCAGAGCATGGTGATGGACTACGAAAGATGGCGGGAAGGAACGAGCTACGACCTCGCGATTTTGAAAACCGCGTCGCCGGAGGAATTGGTGGCCATCGAGGAACTGCTCCTGCGCAACGGCACGCGGGACTGGCGCGATGTGGAGGCACTGGCCGCGCTGGATTCGCCTCGTGCCCGGGTCGCCCTGCGGGCGGCGCTGAAGAGTCCGGACTCCCGGGTGCGCACCGCGGTCGCCGACTACGCGCCGCATTTGATCTCGGACAAGGAGCGCGCCGACACGCTCGTGAAGGCGATCGAGGGAGCGGATACCTACGGCGGACTCACGCAGGCGCTGCTCCAGATCGAGGAGTTCCATCCAAAGGCGGTCATTGATGCGCTGTTCCACGCTGTGCTGGCCCGCGACGGCGGGCCGCCGGTCCACTTCGCCGCGATGCTGATGTTCCTGCATGGGAAGGCGAAATGCGCGTTCGACTGGGAGCAGCGCCCGTTCTTCCTGAAGTTCCGGACCGAGGACCGGGCGGAGCGCGAAGCGCTGTTCCGCGAGCTCTGCGGCAAGATCGGCGTGAAGCCGGAGAAGTATCTGCGCCGCAAGAAGAGCCGCTGAATCGGCCGGGCTCAGCGGCAGAGCTTGTCCGCCAGCGCCTCCGCCTTTTCGTTGCCTTCCTTCGCGGGCACGTGCCCGACCACGCGCGAGTTGGCGCCGTCGAGCTTGATGATGATGAACGTCTCCATGCGCGTCTGCTTTTCGTCATCCTTCGAGGCCATCATGCGGTAGATGATTCCGTAGGGGATGAATGCACCGCCTTTGCGGATGCCGCGCCACTGAACCACGTCGTTGGCCTTCGCGGGGAACTGTCCCGGCTGGCAGGCTGCGAGTGTATCGCCCATGAGGTCGGTCTTCTTTCCGCCAAACTCAAGGTTGATCCAACTGCGCAGATCGCCGCCCTCGTGATACACCTTGTAGCCGCCGAGGCCGGGGCACAGGTGCCTGAAGTGATCGATCTCCGGGTTTTTCTCCCGCGAGGAGTCCTCGATGATTTTCACCTTCTTCGGATTCGTCGTCGTGAACTCGGAGGCCGGTTTTCCATCCTGCGCGGAGGCGGAGGAAAGGCCGAGGGTGGCGATGGCGAGCAGGAGCGCGAGAATGCGTGGCATGGTGGAGTGGCGGAAAGGGATCGGCGTGCAGCGTGTGCGGATGGCTTTTCCCATTCGCTGCGCGGCGCAGTCAACATGAGCTTTCCCGGCCGCCGCCTTGCACTGCGCTTGAGTGCGGGGAGTTTCCGGCTTAGCTGGCGCCACATGCCCCGCATTCTCACAAAGCCGCTCTTCGCTGTCGCATCGCTGCTGATTTGCAGAGTCGTGGCACCGGCTGCCGCGCCGACATTTGCGGAGGCTGGCGCGCCTTTCCTGCAAAAGCACTGCGTCTCGTGCCACGGGAAGGACAAGCAGAAGGCCGATCTCACGCTCCACGAGTTCCGCGACGACGTGTCAGTGCTCCGCACGCGGAAGCGCTGGCGCGAAATCGTCGAGCAGGTGCGTTCGGGCGACATGCCGCCGGACGACAAGCCGCAGCCGTCTGCGGAGGAAAAGCAGCGCTTCCTCGCCTCGGTCGCCGGCGTCTTTTCGAAAGCGGACAGCGGAAAGCCGGACCCGGGCCGCCTCACGGTGCGGCGCCTGAACCGAACGGAATACAACAACACCATCCGCGACCTTCTCCACATCGAGTTTCGGCCCGCAGATGATTTTCCAAGCGACGACGTGGGGCATGGATTCGACAACATCGCCGACGTGCTCACCGTGTCCCCGGTGCTCATGGAGCGCTACCTCGACGCCGCCGACAAGATCGCCGCGCAGGCGGTCCCGCTCAGCGCGACGAAGCCGCCGAAGCGGACGATGATTGCGAAGTTCTGTGAGCCGGCGTCACCAGCAGTGCCGCAGACGAAGTTCCGCCCGCTTACCGGGAGCGATTCGGACGCCGTGAAGTCAGGCCCCATCAACACGCCCGCGCGGATCACCGCCGATGGCGACTACATCATGCGCGCGCGGCTTTACGCGAAGTCCACGGACGGCAAGCCCGTGCGCGTCGCGATGATGGTGTCCGGCGGGGGGCTGGCAAAACCGTCGTCTCCCGGTGAGATCGCTAAGCTCGACGGCGCGGGAATCGGCAACGTGAAGCGCGCGCAGATTCTGAAGACCGTGGAGATCACGGCGAAGTCGGAGAACGAAGCGCAGACGATCGAGGTGAAGGTGCCACGCTTGGAGGGCATCGAGCGAATCGTGGTTGCGGCATTCAAGCCGCAGGGCGGCCAGCCCGCACCGACGATCTTCGTGGAGTGGCTGGAATACGAGGGGCCGATGGACACCCGGAGCGCCGCGACCAAGACGCTGCTCAGCGTCACCCCCGGAAAGCCGCAGGCCGAGCAGACCCGCGAGGTGCTCGCGAGGTTCGCGGTGCGTGCTTGGCGCCGGCCCGTCTCCGCGGAGGAACTCGACCGCCTCTGCAAGCTGGTCAGCTATGCGATGGGGCACAACGACACCTGGGAGGAGGCGATGCGCCGCGCCGTCAGCGCGATTCTTGCATCTCCGAAATTCGTCTTCCGCCTCGAGCCCGACGATCAGCCGCAGAATGCGGAGCCGCATCCGGTGAATGAGTTCCAGCTCGCCACCCGGCTCTCGTATTTCCTGTGGAGTTCATGCCCGGACGACGAGTTGCTCTCCCTCGCCGCAGGCGGTCGGCTCACCGCGAGTCTCGACGCGCAAATCAAGCGCATGATCCAGGATCCTCGTTCGGATGCCTTCATCCAGAATTTCGCGATGCAGTGGCTGCAGCTCGGCCGGCTCGCGGGACACAGCACGGACCCGAAGACCTTCCCAATTTGGAAGTCCGACATGCGCGCCGCGATGCTGGAGGAGACGCGCCGCTTCTTTGGCGAGGTCGTCCGCTCCGACCGCAGCATCCTTGATCTGCTCGACGGCGACTTTACCTGGGTGAACCAGCGGCTCGCCGAACTCTACGGCATCAAGGACGCCGGCGGCTTCCAGCAGGGGGAATGGAAGCGGGTCTCGCTCTCCGGCACGCAGCGCGGCGGCCTGCTCACGCAGGCGAGCATCCTCACAGTGACATCAAATCCCACCCGCACCTCGCCGGTGAAGCGAGGCAAGTGGGTGCTCGAACAACTGCTCGGCACGCCGCCGCCGCCTGCACCGCCAAACGTCCCGTCGCTCGACGACAACCGCCGCAAGGAACTCAAGGGCAGCTTCCGCCAGAAGCTCGAGCAGCACCGCGCCGATCCGAAATGCGCCAACTGCCACGCGAAGATGGACGCGTTCGGCTTCGCGCTGGAGAACTTCAACGGCATCGGCCAGTGGCGCGACCGCGACGAGACCGGGGCCGCGATCGACGCCTCCGGCAAGCTCGCCACTGGGCGCACCGTCAACGGCCTCGCCGACATGAAGGTGCTCCTCCGCAGCCGCAAGCAGGACTTCGCCCGCTGCCTCACGGAGAAGATGCTCATCTACGCCCTCGGCCGCGGCCTCGACTACTACGACGAGCCGACGATCACGCGCATCATGTTCACGCTCGAAAAGAACGACTACCACTTCTCCACGCTGCTTGCCGGCATCGTGAAGGGCCCCGCATTCATGATGCGGCGAGGCGCTTCCCAGGCGGAGCCGGCGTCCGCAGGGAAATAGGCTGCGGTCACCTGATTCCCGCGCGGCCTCGATTCGTTGGTTCGCTCGCTTCAATGGCGGCGGCGCCGGAATTGAGTGCTTGCCGCCGGCCTTGCAACACCAAGCCCCGCCGCCTACACCGCACGGCTCAATCCCACCACCTCCGACATGAACTCTTCCCACCGCTTCAAGCTGTTCCTCATGATGGTCCTCGAAATCGCCGTCTGGGGAGCATGGCTTCCGCTGATCTTCGGCTACCTCCCGAGCCTCGGCTTTTCGCCCAGCGAACCTCCGGCGCTGCTGAAGCCGCTGTTCTCATGGCTCCCGGAAGTCGGTCCGGACACGCACGGGTTCGCGCTGTGGATCACCACCGCGGTGAAGGCGCTTTTCTCCGAGCAGGGCATGATCCTCAACGCATTCCCGGTCGCCGCGATCATCGGGATGTTTTTCAGCAACCAGTTTGCCGACCGCAATTTCGCCGCGGAGAAATTTCTCGCGTTCAGCCATCTCATCGGCGGCGCGGCGATCCTCGGCTGCGGTTTCACGAAGGACTTCTGGCCGTTCTTCTGGCTGATGTTCATCCACTGCCTGCTCTACGTGCCCACGCTCTCGATCACGAACTCCATCGCCTTCGCCCACATGAAGGATCCGAAGAAGGAGTTCGGCATCATCCGCATGGGCGGCACCTTCGGGTGGATTCTCGTCGCGTGGCCGTTCATTTTCATCCTCGTGGACTGGGCGAAGGTGAGCGCGGCGAATCCGCAGGGCATCAAGGCGTGGTTCGATGTCGTCCTCAGTTCCGGCCTCACCGGCGAGGCGCTGAAGGCCGCGACGAAGTGGACCTTCATCGTCTCCGGCATCATCTCACTCGTGCTCGCCGTCTTCAGCCTCACGCTCCCGCACACGCCGCCGAAGAAGAAGGAGGAAGGAGCCGCCGAGAGCCTCGCCTGGCTCGAGGCGGTTAAACTGCTCAAGCACCCGTTCGTGCTCATCCTCTTCCTCGTCACCTTCGTGGATTCCTTCGTCCACAACTGCTACTTCAACTGGACCGGCAGCTTCCTCGGCACGGCGAAGGAGGCGGGCGGAGTCGGCATTCCGGGCAACTGGATCATGCCCGTGATGACCATCGGCCAGGTCGCCGAGCTGCTCACCATGCTCGTCCTCGGCGTGACGCTGAAGACGCTCGGCTGGCGCTTCACGATGATCATCGGCGTGCTCGGCCACGCGGCGCGCTTCGCGGTGTATGCGTTCTTCCCGCAGTCGCAGGGGCTCATCATCACCGTGCAAATCCTCCACGGCATCTGCTACGCGTTCTTCTTCGCCACGGTCTATATTTTCGTGGATGAATACTTCCCGAAGGACGCGCGGGCCAGCGCGCAGGGGCTGTTCAATGTGATGATTCTCGGCGTCGGCGCTCTCGTCGCCAATTCCATCTGCCCGCAGCTCATCCAGCATACGTTCAAGATCGGCGACAAGGTGGACTTCCACGGCCTCTTCCTGCTCCCCACCTACGCCGCGCTCGGCGCCGCCGCCGCGCTGCTGCTGCTGTTCCATCCGCCGAAGCACAGCGCGCCGCAGGGCGGGCCGGCGGTGACGCCGCACTGACACCGCCTTTTGGACTGCGCCAACCCTCCGGCGCTTTCGGTCGGCGGTCTTTCTTGAAATGCTCCGGCCTTGTCCGAGAGCGGGGCAGGACAAAGAGTGAGACACCAAATTCAGCCACCATGATCCCGCTGCTGCTCCGCGTCCTGTCCGCGTTTCTCCTCGCCGCCGCCGCGTCCGCCGCGGAGCCGCTGGTGAACACCTTCTCCATCGTCGCCTTCGACCCGAAGACGGGCGAGCTGGGCGTCGCGGTGCAGAGCAAATACTTCGGCGTCGGCAGCGTGGTGCCGTGGGCGCAGGCGGGCGTCGGCGCGGTCGCGACGCAGTCGCACGCGAAGGTCGGGCTCGGCCCGGACGGTCTGCGGCTCATGCAGTCGGGCAGGCCGCCGCGCGATGCGCTCGCGGAGCTGCTGGCGGCGGACGAGCGCCGCGAGTTCCGGCAGGCCGCCATGGTGGATGCGCAGGGCCGCGTGGCGGCGCACACGGGGAAGGAATGCATCGCGTGGGCCGGGCACCGCGGGGGCGAGGGCTACTCGGCGCAGGGAAATCTCCTCGCCGGCGAGGAGGTCGTGAAGGCGATGGCCGGGGCGTTTGAAAAGGCGCGCGCATCCGGCGGCGAACTCGCCGACTGGCTCATGGCCGCGCTGCACGCGGGACAGGCCGCGGGCGGCGACCGGCGCGGGCAGCAGAGCGCCGCGCTGCTCGTCGTGCGCAAGGGCGGGGGACCGGGCGGGGACAACGACCGCTACGTGGACCTCCGCGTGGAGGATCACGCCGAGCCCATCACCGAGCTGTCCCGCCTGCTGGAACTGCACAAGAAGTTCTACCCCGGCGCGCACGCCCGCCGTTGATCGTCACGCCACGTCACCGGCCTCGGGGAGACTCCCTGGGATTCAAAACGTCACGTCACGGACTTGGGGGAGACTCCTTCGGGTTTGAAACGTCGCGTCACAGACTCGGGGGAGACTCCTTGGGGTTTGAAAAGTCACGTCGCGGACTTCGGGGAGACTCCTTGGAGTTTGAAACGTCGCGTCGCGGACTTGGGGGAGACTCCTTCTGGTTTGAAACGTCGCGTCGCGGACTTGGGGGAGACTCCTTGGAGTTTGAAACGTCACGTCACGGACTCGGGGGAGACTCCTCGGAGTTTGAAACGTCACGTCGCGGACTTGGGGAAGACTCCTTTGGGTTTGAAACGTCACGTCGCGGATTCTGGCGAGCCTCCCTCGGCTGTGAAAACGCCTGTTTTGAGGCACACCTAGCCTGTTTCGGCGGCGAGATACAGAGATCCTGTCTCACAGGCAGCAGAGCGCCGCACCGTTCGTCATGTGCAAGGGCGGCGGTCCCGGCGGGGACAACGACCGCTATGTGAATCTCCATGTGGAGGATCACGCCGAGCCCATCACCGAGCTGTCGCGCCTGCTGGACTTGCACAAAAAGTTCCGCCCCGGCGCCCACGCCTGAAGCTGATTCGACTCCTGCTCAATGTGTGGACAACGTTCTGATGAGTCGCAGTCAGACGGCATTGGGGTAACGCAAATAGACTTTCGTGTCAGGCGAGTCGCAGATAATCCCTTTGTCGGGTGCCCAAATCTCGATAAGAGCACCGAACAAAGCGAGCGCGCTCTCCAGCGATGAAGGCAGGCTGCGGGGACCAGAAGAAGGGAGATCGAGAACGAAATGATTGCCGACATACTGCGAATAGGAACCGCAGGTGGCGCTGACCGAGTATGCCTCATCGCCGGAACCACCGGACCAAAGCGAGAACGAAAAGCCAAATTCAGGAATACGCTGGTGGTTGGAGTCGCGGCGGTTGACGCCTCGCTCCAACAATCGGTAAACCGCAGCGAGTGACACCTCGAACGGCTGCTTGAGTGCTGCCTTGCGAGTTCGGCCTTTAAGGAAGAGCGAGTTGTAGCCATGCGTCTGGAGCGCCGAGAGCGAGGCGAGGCAGTGGTCGGAGCAATGGTCGAGGGACTCCTGACGCGCCGACCAATATAGACCAATCAACCCCATGGGAGAATGACTGCGTGAACGCCGTGCGATTCCTTATTCCACCTTGCGCCTTTTCGTCCTGTCGTGTGGTGAAGCATGGTTGTTGTGTATCGGGAACCAGTCTGGGCGTCGAGTGGTTCGGCGGGGGCTTGGGAACGCTGAAGGCGTTCGCATCGTCCAGCCCGGGGTTGCGAGGGACGAGCTACCCCGGGAGCGCGCGCCCCCGATGGCAACAACCCTGCAAGGGTTGCATCACCCCGGCTTGCGGCACCTCGCGGATGCAACCTCTTCAGGGTTGTTGTTCTCCTTTCCCGGCAGACCCGGGGTAGGCGCTCCGAGGTCGCGCCAACCCCGGGCTGGAGGATGAAACGCCGTTGGCGTTTTCCAGCCGCGCGACAGCGGGAATGCAGCCGATTACATCGGTGCTGCTAGCGGGCGGGATTACGGACACGACAGAGCGTGTCCCTCCGGGGAAGTTACTTCGTCGCCGCGACCTTCGGGGCGGCGGGCATCGGCGTGAAGTATTCGATGTAGCCGATCATCATCTCATCGACCGTCTGCTGGCCCCATTTCACGGTTTTCGTCGGGTCGGGGTTCGCCTTGTTGCCAGGGCTGTTGTCGTAAACGGCGGTGACTTTCACCTGGCTGCCGCGCGGGAGCGTGCGCGGCTCCTTCAGCTCGTAGCGGAGCTGCCAGTTGAAGTCGTAGCGGGGGATGTCGAGCAGCGTCTCGCTCTTTCCGTCGGCAGTGATCAGCTCGTAGCGGAATGCCTTTCCGCGCACGTGCATGTGCGCGACGAACGCCGTCACCGTCATGTCCGAGGGCACGGGGCGCTGGTAGGTTTCCACGTGGTTCGCCTCGCCGGGCGGGATGAGAATCTTGTGGTTCGCGAGGCCGGCGGTGTGCATGGCGAAACGCGGCGGATCCTTCGCAAAAATGAGTCCCATGCGGAGCTGGTCCTCAGTCGCCTTGCCGCCCGGCGTGTAGTGAATCTGGAAGCTGATCGTCGCGCCCGCGGGCAGCTTGCGCGCGAAGCCATCGGGGTAAATGCGGGAGCTGTTGCCGGGGACGTAGGCGGCCCAGTAGCCGCCCTCGCCCTCGCCGCCGCCGCGCGCGATGCGCGAGCCCTTCTCGTGGACGTTCACGATCACATGGTGAACGACTTCGCGCGCGGTCGGCATGATCTCGTAGGCCTGCACCCACTTGTCCTCGGTGAGCGTCGTCTCCACGAGCGCGAGCTGGTAGGGCATGAAGCCCTCGGCCTTGATTTTGAACGGCTGCTTGAGCTGCACGATGTGGTCGGGCTTTCCAATGCTCCAGCCGTCGGGGAATTTCAGTGGCGCAGGCGCGTCCGACGGGTTGCCAAGCGGGCGGTCCTTCGAGTCGATCCACGCGAGCAGGTCCGCCTTGTCGCGCACTGAGAGCGAATGATCGTTCGCCCACGGGTTCTCCTTTCCATCCGCGACCGGCGCGGCAAACCACGGGGGCATCGTGCGGTTCTCGACGACACGCTTGATCGTCTTCGCGCGGTCCATCACGTCCGCGGGTTCGTCCAGGACGAATGGCGCGATTCCCCTGTCGTGGTGGCACGTCACGCAGTTCTGCTGGAGGATGCGTGCGACGTCGCGGTGGTAGGTGACCTGCGTGGGCGGTTTCGCATCCGCTGAGGGCAGATCCAGCTCGCAGCCCGGCGCCTCGGTCGCGGCGACGTGCGGGCGCGCGCCGCCGAGCATCGCGGCAACGGCGTCGAGCAGGTAGTTCTCACGCGGCGCGTCGAGGTTGTAGCTCACGCCGTATTGGTCATCGAGCGCGCCGCGGTAGATGAGCGTGCGCTTTGCATCCACGAGGAAGACCTCTGTCGTCGTGCGGGCGCCGAGCGCGGCTGTGAGCGACTTCTCCGAATCGAGCACATACGGTGCGGTGAATCCGGCCTCCTTCGACTGCGCGGCAACATCCGCCGCCTTCTCGCTCGCGAACGGGTTCACGAGCACGAGCGCGATGTTGCGCGACGCGAGATCCTTTTCGATCCGTGCAAGGCTCGGCGCGTAGCGCCTGCTCACGGGGCAGGTCGTGCTGGTGAAGGCGAACACGACGCCCGCCTTGTCGCGCCAGTCGCTGAGCTTGCGGGGTTTGCCGTCGAGAGTCTTGAACGCGACGTCCGGCAGTTGGCGGCCGACTCCGACATCGCCCGGCTTCACCGGCTTCGCGCCGAGAATGACCGGCTTCGCGTCGGACGCGGACGCGGAAGCAGCCGGCGCGGAGGGCCAGGTGCGCCTGTCAATGAGCCGCTGCACGATGTCGCCGAGCCGCCGGCGCAGGGGGCCTTCCGTCCTGGCGCCATCGCCAGCGGCGGCGCGCTTGCGCTCGGCGACCATCAAATCGAGGTTCGGCTTCGCCTCCTGCCAGGTGATCACGCCGTCGCCATCCGTGTCGAACTTGGCGAACGTGTCCTTGTTCGGCAGTTCCCCGGGCGTCACCTTGCCATCGCCGTTCTTGTCCGCCCACTTGAAGGTTTCCTCCGCGGTCGCGTTCTTCGGCGGGCCGTCGGCGCGCGAGCGTTGAAAGGGCAGCGCGAGCAGCAGTGCGGCGGAGCAGGCGAGGATGACGGTGGTTCTTTTCATGTCTGAGCGCGGAAATTTTGGGCGGTCACTGCAACACCAGCATGGCGGTGAAGTTGCCGCACCCGCAAGACGCGTCGTGACCGCCGGAGGTTACGGCGGCTAGAACTCCGCGCAGTTGAACACGATCCGGTAGCGGCATGTTTCACTGCGGCAGATGACCTTGCACTTTTCCGAGATCAGCTCCGCGCCGCACACGGGGCAGAGCGTGTCGTGCTGCCCGCTGCCGGACTTGTGATTTCCCGCACCGCCCGCCTGTCCCGTGTCGTCGCTGTTTGGCGTGTTCTTTTCAGCCATCGCTCACGCTCCCTTCGGCACTTCCACGCCAAGCCGCCTGCAAATGCTGCGTGCGAGATGGCGCTTGATTTCCTGATGCCGCGGGACTGCCTCGCGCGCGCCGCTGGCGGGATTCGTGTAGATGGAATGACTGGCACCCTCGCGGAGCAGACGGCATCCGCCCGCCTCGATGTGCTGCAGCAAGTCGCGCCGCTTCACGCGACGGCGAGCGTGGTCTTCACCGCCCGCGGGTCGTCGCGCATCGCCTCCTCCTCGTTCACTTCCAGAATCAGAGACACCGCTGCGGCGAGATCGCGCAGGCACTCCTCCTCGGTCTCGCCCTGTCCGTTTGCGCCGGGCACTTCGAGGCACGTGGCCCAGAAGCCTCCCTCGTCTGGCTCGCCTTGGTGCAGGATGGCAGTGAGGTTTCGCATGGTTGGAAATTATCGCTGCAATCGCGCCGTGCAATCCCGCTCTGCGTCACACGTTGAACCGGAATTCGACGACATCGCCGTCCTTCATCACGTATTCCTTGCCCTCGATGCGCAGCTTGCCGGCCTCGCGGGCCTTGGCAAAGGAGCCGAGCGCGACGAGGTCGTCGTAATGCACGACTTCGGCGGCGATGAAGCCGCGCTCGAAATCGGTGTGGATGACGCCGGCCGCCGCGGGGGCCTTGTCGCCGGCGCGGATGGTCCAGGCGCGCGTCTCCTGCTCGCCGGTCGTGAGGTAAGTGCGGAGGCCGAGCAGGTGATAAACGGCGCGGATGAGTTCGCTCACGCCGCTCGATGTCACGCCGAGCCCGGAGAGATATTCCTTCGCCTCATCCTCGCTCAGCTCGCCGAGTTCGCTTTCGATTTGCGCGGAAATGACGACCGCCTCGGTGCCGAAGTGCGCCGTGGCGTATTCGCGCACGGCCTTCACGAACGGCTCGGCGACGCATGGTCCGCCGGCGGCGAGCGCGGCGAGGTCGGGCTCGCTCACATTGCATGCAAAAATCGTCGGCTTTCCCGAGAGGAGGAAAAACTCCTTCATCAGCTTCCTCTCCTCGTCGGAGAGTTCCAGCGTTGTCGCGGGCTTTCCGGCGTCGAGGTGCGGGATGAGCTTCTCGCACAGTGCGACTTCGGCCTTCGCGACCTTGTCGCCGCCGCGCGCGCCCTTCGTCTGGCGATCCTTGCGTTTTTCGACGGACGCGAGGTCGGCGAGGATCAGCTCCGTGTTGATCACCTCGATGTCGCGGACCGGATCCACGCTGCCGCTCACGTGATGGATGTCCGCGTCTTCGAAGCACCGCACGACCTGCACGATGGCGTTCACCTCGCGGATGTGGCTGAGGAACTGGTTGCCGAGTCCTTCGCCGGCGCTCGCGCCTTTCACGAGGCCCGCGATGTCCACAAACTCGATCGCCGCCGGCACGATTTTCTTCGTGTTGCTCATTTTGCTGAGCACATCCAGCCGCGGGTCGGGCACGATCACCACGCCGACGTTCGGATCGATCGTGCAGAACGGATAGTTCGCCGCCTGCGCCTTGCGGGTGCGGGTCACGGCGTTGAAGAGAGTGGATTTGCCGACGTTCGGTAGGCCGACGATGCCTGCGCTGAGCATGATGTTTGTGTTTCTTGGAAAAGTGGGCGCGCAGTTCAGCCGAGCACCCCGCCGGGGGCAAGGGTGGAGTCAGAAATCGCGCGCCTACTTTCCCGCGCCCGCCGCGGCGGCGGCCCCGGCAGCCTCGGGAAAGGGCGCGCCCTGCTGAATCCACCGGACGAGCGTCATGACCTCTTCCGCAGTGAGGGCGCGCTTGCCCTTCGGCGGCATCACGTCGTCGTCCTCGGGCGGGAGGAGCACGACGTTCACGAGATGGCTCTTCAGCGGTTCGCCGGGTGTGATGGCCGTCTTGCCGGTTTCGCCGCCCTTGAATGCGACCTCCTTCTGGTCGAGCCGGTATTCGCCCTTCTGCTTGTCCGGTCCGTGGCAGCTCGCGCATTTCGCGTCGAAGATCGGCTTCACTTTCTCGGCAAAGAAACGCTCCCCCTCGTTCGCCGCGCCCGCGCTGACCTGTCCGGCTGGAGCGGATGCAGGCGCCTCGTCGATGAGTTGCTTCACGAAAGGAGGCGCGTTCTTCGTGAGATAGTTCGTGCCGTGCGTGAGGTTTCCGCCCTCGTGGCCGGCGATGACCATCACGATCATGCTGGCGAGGAGGAATGCGCGGAAGCCTAAGCGGACGCCTTTGCGGGGAGGCGCATTTTCGCCTCCGCGGAATGCGATCCAGTGCAGCACGAGTGTGATGACGACGAGGAGCCCGACTGCGATTCCGTAGTTCCGGTGATGCAGCAGCACCTTCGCATCATACTCCGCGGAGTCCGAGCGCATCAGGCCGAGGAAAATCGTCGCCACCGAGGAGAGCACCGCGAAAAGGAGGGTGAGCCCGACGATCCTCTTCGCATCCGCCGAGCGGCTGCGCAGGTAGAAGAGATCCACGAGGAATGCCATCACGACGAAGCCGATGGGGAAGTGCAGCAGCACTGAGTGGAACGGGCCGAGGAACGGCTGCCATTGGAAGATGCCGGATGACGGCGGGGCCGGGGCGGCGAGTGCGGCGCCTTGGAGGATTGAGAGGCAGATTCCGGCGGCGAGTGGGGTGGCGGACTTGGGAGATTGGATCATGCGCAGTTGCCCGGAATGAGCGCGGACACCGCCCGATATTTGGAACAGTGGCTGCCCCGGGATTTGCCGGAAGTTGCCCGGAATTGTGCGCGCCTGCGCCTGCGGTTCCGGGTGTTGCCGCCGCGCGCAGCCCGCCTACGCGATGCGCGAGGTGAGCCCGCCGTCGATCGTCACCGTGTCGCCGGTGATGTAGTCGTTCTTCACGAGCATCGTGATCACGTCGGCCACCTGTTCCGGCGTGCCCTCGCGGTGGAGCGGGATGCGCTGCTCGAGGTTCAGCTTTTTCTGCGCCTCGCTCATGTGCTCGTGAAATTTCGTGCGGATGACTCCCGGCGCGACGCAGTTCACGCGGATGTTGTCGTTCGCCAGCTCGCGGGCGAGCGCGCGCGTGAGGTGCGGCAGTGCGCCCTTCACGGCCTGGTAGGCGAGTGCGCCCAGCACGCCGAGCTTTCCTGCCGTGGAGGAAATGAGGATGATAGCGCCCTCCTTCTGTTGCCGGATATGCGGCACCGCTGCGCGGGAAAGATGATAGACCGCATGCACATGCACGTCGAAGGCGGCGTTCCACGCTTCCGGCGTGACCTCCATCAGTCCGCCCGGCACCGCGCCGCCGGCGGAATGCACGAGCACATCCAGTCTCCCGAGTTTTGCCGCAGCCTCCTCGACGAGCCGGGTGCAGTCCGCCGCGGCGCCGCAATCGCCGGTGAGCACCACGCACTTGCGCCCGAGCGCCTCGATTTCCTTCCTGGTCTGCAGCGCATCATCATCCGCATGGCGCGAGGTGATCGCGACATCCGCGCCCTCCCTTGCGAATGCGATGGCGGTCGCGGCGCCGATGCCGCGCGAGCCGCCGGTGACGAGTGCTGATTTGCCGTGGAGTTGCATGAGTGGGGTCGTTGGATGGTGGAATAGCTGTGGCGGAATTCCTGACGCTGCCGCGTGTGCGCGTCAATTCCGCATCAGGACGCGCGGGGATGAGCGGCGTTGCCCGCGTGATGGAGGGTTGCAAAGCATCGGTGCGATTCCTTACCGTCCCCGCCTCAATCCAATCCCCGATGAAAAAACTCCAAACCGCCATCTCCCTCACCCTCGCCCTCCTCGCCACCTCCGCGCTCTTCGCGGAGACGAAACCCGCCGCAGCGCCGGCAGCCGCAGCACCTGCGAAACCCGCCGCTCCGGCGAAGCCCGCGCTTCCGCCGCAGGCACCCGACGTCGCCGCGCCGAAGCTCGGCCCCGACGGCCAGCCGAACGCCGGTTTCATCGCCGCACACGAGCGCTTCGTGAAGACGGCGAAGGAGGGCAAGGCAAAGCTCGTCTTCCTCGGCGACTCGATCACCGCCGGATGGGGCGGCAACGGCAAGGAAGTCTGGGCGAAGTCCTTCGACAAATACCAGCCCGCCAACTTCGGCATCGGCGGCGACCGCACGCAGCACGTCCTCTGGCGCATCGAGAACGGCGAGCTCGACGGCATCAAGCCCAAGGCCGCCGTCATCATGATCGGCACGAACAACTCCGGCAGCGACTCCGCCGAGGGCATCGCCAAGGGCGTCACGAACATCGTCCAGTTCATCCGCAAAAAGCAGCCCGACACCAAAATCCTCCTCCTCGCCGTCTTCCCGCGTGGCAGCAAACCCGACGGCAAGCTCAATGAGCAGAACGAGAAGCTGAAGAAGGTGAACGCCACCATCGCCAAGCTCGACGACGGCAAGCACGTCCACTTCCTCGACATCGGCGGCAAATTCCCGGTCACCGACGGCAAGCTCGACGCGACCGTGATGCCCGACTTCCTGCACCTCTCGCCGAAGGGCTACCAGATCTGGGCCGACGCCATCGCGCCGAAGCTCGCGGAGCTGATGAAGTAGGTCCGCGGCCTTTCCGCAAACCGCACCTTTCCGCGAACCGCGGGACGCCAGGCCCGGACCCGGCGGGCACCGTCCCATCTCCGCCGGGCGCGCGGATGCCGGCGCGTGCCCCGGAAAAGCACACAGCTCACGCCGCCGGAGCAGCGTGAGCCGTGAGTGGCTTCCCGGTTTTTCCCGGGGACGCGCGGGCTACTTGCGGTAGCCGGTCGACGTCGCGGGCGCCGTCGTGGTCGTCGTCTCGCGGTGCGAGCAGGCGGCGAAGCTGAGAGCGATGGCGGCGAGAAGGAGTGTGGCGATGTGTTTCATGGCCGCGCATCCTCGTTTTCCGGCCCGGCGCGTCAATGTCAAAATCAGCCGTGGCGATGATGCCGCGGCGGCGCAGTGCGCGCGCGGGGCCGGCCCGTCTTGCACGGGAGCCGTGCGGCCCTACTTGCCGATGGCCTTGAAGAAGAAGAAGGCGAGGACGGCGAGGCCGAAGCTGCCTCCGAGGAGCCAGACGACGAATGCTTTTCCAGCAGCGCCGAGGACGGGGATGAAGATGAGGGTGCTCATGAGAGATGGGTTTGTTGTGGCCATGAATCGCGGGCCGGGGGCTGCGCGGATGCAGGCGGGGACGGGACAGTGGTGGGAGGATGCCACGCGGTTCAGCGGCGCCACCTCGCTCCCCGCGCCCCCTGCACCGCCCGCGCTTTCCCGCTCGCCTCGCGTCCCCGTCTCCGCTACACGCCTGTTCCCATGAGCACGGTGAACCCCAGTTCCGGCGCGGGTGGCGCGAAGCCCGCCCGCAAAGCCGCCCCGTCCGCGAAATCAGCCGAGCAATGGATCTCCGAGGCATGTGCGGAGCGCGATGCGCAAAAGGCGAAGGCCATCTACCTCGCCGGCATCGCACAGTGGCCCGGCAGCGCCCGGCTCCTCCTCTTCGCCGCCCGCCATCTCCGGCACGACTGCGACGACCCCGCCGGCGCAGACTCCCTTCTCCGCCGCGCCATCGCCGCGGGGCCCGCCTCCGAGTGTGAAATCGAGGACGTCGTCACCCAGCTCTGTGAAACCCCCGATGGCTGGCGGGAAGCCGCCGACTTCTGCCGCGGCATCCTCGCCCGCGAGCCGCGCAACACTTTCGTCATCCGCCAACTCGCCGGCATCCTCGTCCGCAATCCCGGCGACCTCGACGCCGCCGAACCTTTATACCGGCAGGCCGTCCGCATCGCGCCCCGCGACCACCATTGCCTCGTCGACCTCTGCTTCTTCCTCCGCACCTACCGCGGCGACCCCGCCGCCGCCGCCCGCTACGCCGCGCGCGCCGCCCGGCTCCCCGGCGAACACTGCAAGCGGCATCTCGGACGGCAGGCGCGCTGCCTCGCCGAGGCCCGCCGCAACGCCGCCATCGAGCGCCCCCTCCGCCGCATCCTCGCCCGCCAGCCCCGCAACACCGCCGCCCGCCAGGCCCTCGGCCGCTTCCTCATCAGCCACCGCTACCAGTTCGCCGAGGGCGACCGGCTCCTCCGCGGCACCGTCCCGCCCGAGCAGCGCACCTCCGCCGCCCTCCGCGCCATCGCCCGCATGATCGCCTACAAGCCCCGCGACGCCCGCGAATGGATCTTCCAGATCGAATGGGCCGCCCTCCTCGCCCCCTACCACCCCGGCATCGCCCGCATATACGCCGCCCTCCAGCACCCCTGTTCCTTCCCCTACGACGAATACGGCTAGCCGGCGTGCGGCGCAGGCCCCGGGGCTCTTCGCACCGCCCGCGCTTTCCCGCTCGACCCCTCGCTGCGCGCCTGCTAGGCCGTCACGTCGATGAACCAACTCAATTATGGAGGAGGGGGAACCGGGTCTCCGTTTCTCCCGATCTGCCGAGGCAGCGCGCATTTCTCAGCTGATTGCGCAAACCTTATCGAGCATTTCATTGCCCATCGTGACGCCGGTGCGGCAGCACCCTCCGCGCGGCCTGTTCTGTCATGAACCAGCGCCCTGCCATCTTCATATCCGCCGCCAGCGGGGAACTGAGAACCGCGCGCGGCTTCGTGTCGCGGCTGCTGGATGGCATAGGCTACGACGCCAAGGATCAGGACATGGCCGCCGCCGATCACGGCAGCCTCAGCGCCGTCCTGCGCAGGTGGATCGACTTGAGCGAAGGCGTCATCCAGCTTGTAGGCAAATGCAGCGGCGCCGAGCCCGTGAATGCCGACGGCACTCCGCAGCCCGACCCCGAGTTCGGCCGGTGCAGCTACACCCAGCTCGAAGCCCGCTACGCCCGCAGCATCGGCAAGCCCGTCTGGTATTTCTTCGTCGGCAACGGCTACCGTGCTGATCCGCACGACCCCGAACCTCCGGACCTCTCCGCTCTCCAGCGCGACTACATCGAGGGCATTGGCGACTCGGGTGATTTCCGTCACACCTTTTCCAATGATGCCGAACTCGAAGCTGGCATCCGCGACATTGGGGGCAGCCTCATGAAGCTCCGCCGCGCATGGTGGGACAAGCAGCCCCGCCCCCGGTCTTTCCCTGCCATCGCAAAAGTTGCCGTCGCGCTGCTCGCAGGCTTTGGCATCATCGGCGTCCGGAAGGGTTGGTGGGAAAAAAAAGAGGCCCCGCCCAGAGAAATAAAAGTGGAGGATCTCACATCGGCATTGACGGAATACATCCAACGCAACGCTGCCGCCGCTGCCGCTTCAAGTGGAGAAATGGACTCCGATCCCCTCAAGCTTTTCTCCGCCGAAATGGGGAAAAAATATGGCATGTCCGCGAGTGATCTCGAACGGAAGCTGCGCGATCTCGCCTGGAAGCGCTCCAAGGATGCGGACCTTCCGAAGCTCGACCGCGCCGAGGCCACCTATATCGCGGGCGGAGGAACCAGGGCTGGTCGTATTGCCCTCGAAGCCGCTGCCGAGGCAGAAAAGGGCATCCAAATCGACAGACACCGGCTCGTTTCCATCCTCGAACTCAGCGGCTGGAGCGCCCTCGATTATCGGAACCGCGAGGACGCCCTTGCCTATTTCACCGGCGTCTCAAAACTCACGGACAAGGCCGCCGACCCGCTTGAATGGGCCCGCATCAGCCAAGGTCTCGCCCATGCCCTGAGCAAGAATGGACAGGCTGCCGCTGCCGCCAGCCTCGCGCGCGAAGTCATCGCCATTCACAGCGAAAAGCTCGGCGCGGAGCATGCCGGCACGCTGGCGAGCCGCAACACTCTGGCCGTGGCGCTGGAGGAACAGGGCAAGCATGCGGAGGCGGAGGCGGAGCATCGGGAGATGCTGGCGATTCGGGAGCGCGTGCTGGGATCGGCGCATCCCGACACGCGGCAAAGCAGGGACAAACTGGCCATCGCGCTCTATGCACAGGGCAAATATGCCGAGTCAGAGGCGGAATACCGTGTGATACTGGGTCGTCTAGGGGGCGGTGGGCGCTCGGCGGGTCGCTTAGCGATGGCCGCTCAGCGCAATCTCGGCCTCACGCTGCAAGCGCAGGGCAAGTATTCCGAGGCTGCGGGAGTATTCTACGACCTTCTGGCGGGCGAAGAGTCATTGCTGGGAAAGGACCACTTCGACACGGTGATGACTCGGAAACATCTGGCTGACGCCCTGTTAAGGCTGGGCGAATACGCCGAGGCAGAGGAGCAATACCGTGCGGTGTTGCGGTTCTGGGGGAGTGGGCCGGGACCAGGAAACATCACTGTCGCGCAGAGCTGCCACAATCTTTCCGTTTGCCTCGAACTCCAGGCGGATGCGGCTCGCGGGACTGCACAGGAAGATACGGCAAAGGCGAAAAAGGCGGAGGCGCTGGCGTTGGCCCGGCGGGCTTTGGCGATTTATAAGAAGACGAGGGGCGACGCGCATCCGGACACGCAGCACGCGCAGGCGCAGGTCGCAGATTTGGAGAAGCCTTGACGGCGGGGCGGGCTGTGCGGGCAGGTGGGTGGTGGGAGTAGGCGGGATTCGTAGCCGCCGACGGCAGGAGGCGGGGTCGCTTTCCCAGATCCCCAATCCGCAATCGCCAATCCGAAATCGAAATCGGCCCGCGTCCTTCCGTCGGCGGCTACGGATGGACGGGTGTGGCTACGGGTGGAGCAGGCTGCGGCTGCGGGTGGAGGGGATGGGCTTTTGGCGGTGGGGTGGTGAAAGGGAGGGGTGGGGCGGGGCTTTCGCGGTGGCACGAGGAGCCGGGGGGCCCTCGCCCCGGGGTTTGGGGACGGGGCGGGGGCGCCCCGGCTCCTTGTTCAGGGGCTTCGCTTCGATGCGAAAGGGTTTGAGGGACTCGGGAGGTGGTTCGGGGGAGGCCTGGAGCGTCCCGCTGGGCCAAAGCGGCAGGGGGCTGCCGCAGTCCAAGGGCTGCTGCGGCGGCGGGAGCGCCTTTTTTATCGGAGGATGGGGTCGGAGGGCTGATGGTTCTGGCCGCCGGATTGGCAATCATGGCTTTTTCACCGGAATGGTTGCCTCTATTTACGCACGTTTGCGTCTTTTCCGAGCGCGTCGGCGTCTTTTCGATACACGTCGGCGTCTTTTTACTGCGCGTCGATGAACGACGCTGGGTCAAAAGCCGTTGACGGTATGTCTGGAATCCGTGGACGGTGGCTCGAAAAGCCGCTGACGGTGGTGGTGGAAGGCGTTGACGGTGAATAAAAGGAGACAGACGCGGCCTTAAAAGCCGTTTCCTGTGCCACGAGAAGCCGTTGACGGTAGGTCCTGGAGGCGTTGACGGTCACTTTAGAAGCCGTTGACGGTCACCGCAGGAGCCGCTGACGGTGGTTCAAAAAGCCGCCGACGCATCTGCAAAAGCCGGCGACGCAATGGAGGCGGTTGCGGCGGTGGGTGGGGGCGGGCGGCTCCTCCGGTCAGCGCGAACGGGCTGCGGCGGCGGGGCGGAGGCTGGTGTTTTTTCGGGCGGGCTTGGCGGGGGCCAGGGGCTTCGTGGCGGAGAGCGGCTGCCGTCGCGAGACGCGGATGGCGTCGATCATGGCGACCATCTCGGGGAGGATGCGCTTGGAGGGGTCTTCGATCATGTCGCAGATGGCGGCGATGCAGCGTTCGGCGAAGCCATTCGGGGACCAGCCGATGGCAAGTGCGTGGGGTTTCATGCGGTCGCCGGTTTCCGCGGGGACGCGGAGATTGAAGTATCTGGACATGTGCCGCACGGGTCGCGCGGCGGCGGGGGAAATAAAAATGAAATTTGCGGCGGAGGAAAATCGTTGACGAATGCGGCAAAACGCGGCAAAACACGGTTCGTTCACTCCGGCGAGTGCCGTTTCCCCGATGCCCGACTACGATGACCCGCTCGTTTTTTATGACGATGATGCGGTCTTCTACGACGACGAGGGGGCGGGGCCCGCGCCGGGCTCACCTCCACTCAACCTCTCCAGCATCACGCTTGGAACCACTGCCATGGAACCCTGGGAAATCATCAAAGACCGTGCTCAAAAATCACTCGCCGTCTGGAACCTCCACGTTCCGGGCGTGACCGTCGGCGGCGTGGACGCCGCGGGCTTCACAGCGCTCGTCGCGCAGTTCGAACCCGCCGCGCAGGCGCGCACGACGGCGCAGGACGAATCCGACGAGGCGTCGCGCAACACGAAGACGGCGCTGCTGAAGATGAAGATCCTCGGGACGAAGATCCCGCAGATCATCGACGGGCAGGTGCCGACGGACGCGGCGATCATCGACGACCTGGGCGATGTCTTCCGCATCGCGCCGCGCTTCGAGGCGGGCATCCTCGGGCGTGCGCGGGCTGTTTACCCGATCTGGGTGCGGGCAAATGCGGCGCTGGCCGCGCTGACGCCGCCGGCCGCGCCGATCACGCGCATCATCCAGGGCGTGCCGCACACGGCGGCGATGATGAAGGCGCTGCTGGACGGCTACACGGATGTGGTGCAGGCGCAGGACGGGAAGGATTCCGCGCTGGAGCAGAAGCGGAGCGACCTGCGCGGGCTCGCGCGGCAGGTGGACCAGCTCTCGAAGAACTGGTATCAGATCGTGAAGAACAGCTACGACCCCGGTTCGCCGGAGTATGAGGCGCTGAGCCAGATCCCCGTGGAGAGCGGCACGCCGCTGCCGGATGCGATCGACCTGAACCCGCTGGAGCAGGGCGGGGACGACGGGCTGCATGTGCTGGTGACTTACGAGCCGGGCGGCGGCGACCACGCGACGACGAAGGAGGTGGAATACATGGTGGAGGGCGTGGATGCGGACTTCGGCCACACCGTCGCGATCGATCCGAGCGGGAACACGCTGGGGCCGTTCACCGTGGGCCAGGTGGTGAAGGTGCGGACGAAAGCGACGAACAGCTCGGGCTCGGTGACGAGTGCGGTGAGGAGCATCACGATCGCGACGCCGATCTAGCGGGGTGGCAGTGCGCAGTGCTCAGTGCGCAGTGCTCAGAGGTGGAAACACCCCATCGCACCGCCGAGCACCGAGCACCGAGCACCGAGCACTGAGAACTGCGCACTGAGCACTGAGCACCGATCCCCATGCCCTACGACCCTTCACTCCCTGCCGACGGTTCCAAAGTGCGCGCCGCGGAACTGCGCGGGCAGTTTGCCGGACTGAACGATCTCATCGCCGCCGTGCCGGGAATCACCGGCGTGGTGGTGGATGGCGTGACGACGCTGCCGGCCGGTGAGCAGGCAACGGTGGATGCGAGCATTGTGGCCGGGGTGCTGCATTTGAGCTTCGGCATTCCGGAAGGGATGCAGGGTGCGGCGGGCACGAACGGGACCAATGGCGCGGACGGCTCACAGGGGCCGCAGGGGCCGATGGGCGCGGTGACGCCGCAGAATCTGGACGATGCGATCGTGACCACGGCGCGGAACCCGATCGGGATCGGGCCGTTCACGGGGACGTTCAGCGATCCGCCGACGCAGGCGGAGATGCAGGCGCACGCGGCGTATTTGGAGGACTTTCGCCAGGCGCTGGTGCGGTGAGGGAAATGGCGGATGACGAATGACGAGTGACGAGCGACGGGGAATGAATGACGAAGGGTGGGGGCTGGTGGAAAAATGTGGTGTGAAACGGGGGCGGTGGGGGATTGTCCCGGCGTGAAGATGCCTGACGTGAACCCCGATCCCTCCCTGCGCGCCGATCCGCTCCGTGAAATCACGCGGCGGCATTTTTTCAGCCGCTGCTCGATGGGCATCGGGGGGATCGCGCTGGCGTCGCTGATGGCGGAGCGCGGGCTGGGTGCGGTGCCGCCGCTGGCGATGAAGAATCCGCTGGAGCCGAAGAAGACGCATTTCCCGGCGAAGGCGAAGAATGTGATCTTCCTGTTCATGGCGGGCGGGCCGTCGCAGCTCGATTTGTTTGAGCACAAGCCGCAGCTCACGGCGCTGAACGGGCAGCCGATTCCGGAGAGCTACACGAAGGGGAAGCGGTTTGCGTTCATGGATTCGAGCCACCGGAACAACCTGCTGGGGACGAGATACAAATTCGCGCAGCACGGGAAGTCGGGGGCGTGGGTGAGCGAGCTGCTGCCGCACACGGCGGGGATCGTGGATGACATCAGCATCGTGACGAGCCTGAAGACGGATCTTTTCAACCACGCGCCGGCGAAGCTTTTCATGAACGCGGGGAGCGGGCTGTTCGGAAGGCCGAGCATGGGGGCGTGGGTGACGTATGGGCTGGGGAGCGAGTGTTCGGACCTGCCGGGATTTGTGGTGCTGCAGAGCGGTCCGCGCGGGCCGCGCGGGGGCGCGGTGCTGTGGGGGAGCGGTGTGCTGCCGACGACGTATCAGGGCGTGCCGCTGCGGAACACGGGGGATCCGATCGTGAACCTCTCGACGCCGAAGGAGGTCGCGGGGCCGCAGCAGCGTCAGCTCGTGGATGCGGTGCGCGAGCTGAACCTGAAGCGGCTGGTGGAGACGGGGGACGATGAGATTGCGACGCGCATCAACGCGTATGAGATGGCCTACCGGATGCAGGCGAGTGCGCCGGAGCTGATGGCGACGGACAAGGAGAGCAGGGAGACGCTGGAGATGTATGGCATCAAGGATCCGAAGGAGAGCAGCTTCGCGCGGAACTGCCTGCTGGCGCGGCGGCTCGTGGAGCGCGGCGTGCGATTCGTGCAGCTCTACGACACGAACTGGGATCATCACGGGGGCGTGACGGAGAACCTGGAGAAGCATCTGCCGATGAAGAGCGCGGACATCGACCGCGCGAGCGCTGCGCTGGTGTGCGACCTGAAGCAGCGCGGGCTTTTGGACAACACGATCGTGGTCTGGGGCGGGGAGTTCGGCCGCACGCCGATGGGCGAGGTGCGCGAGAGCACGGGGCGCAATCATCACATCGACGCGTTCACGATGTGGTTCGCGGGCGGCGGCTTCAAGGGCGGCACGGTGTTCGGGCAGACGGATGAGTTCGGCTTCGGCGCGGTGGAGAATCCGGTGCATGTGCGCGACATGCACGCGACGATCCTGCACCAGCTCGGCCTCGACCACGAGCGGCTCACGGTGAAGTCGCAGGGGCTGGAGTTCCGGCTGACGGGCGTGGAGCCGGCGCATGTGGTGAAGGGGATTCTGGCGTAGCGGTTGCCGCCGACGGCGGCGCGCGCGGACCTGCGGGCGGCGCGGACGACGGCGCGTCAGCGGACGGCCTTCACCTCGAAGCCGCTGCGGATGGCGCGGAGTTCCTGCCAGACTTCGTCGGTGCCGGAGCGCGGGCGCGGTGAGGTGCAGACGAGGAGGTAGTTCCGGGCGGTCGCGGGGTCGGACCAGGATTGGATTTCAAAGTGGAGGATCTGCGGCTTCGCGGTGACGAAGGGCTCCGTCCAGCTCAGCTCGCCGTGATACTGCGCGGCGTTTTTCGATGCGGGGACTTTCGCGGGCGTGGCCGCGGGCTCCTTCGTCGGCTCCAGCTTGAAGGTGAATTTGTCCGCGCCGGGATCGACGCCCTTGCGCTGGAGGATCGCCATGGAGAGGCCGCGGTAGTAGGCGAGGATTTCATCGCGGATGAACTGCGGCGTGAGCGCCTGCTCCTGCGGGACGGCGAAGGCGAAGATGTAGCTGAAGAAGGACGCGGACGACGCATCGAACATCGCCGGCGCGAAGCGGATCTCCTCGACGCCGCGGAGCTTCATCGCAGGCGCGAAGGCCGGAGGCAGCGTGATGCGCTCGCCTTTCCACGCCGTGGTGAAGACGAGGGCGACGTCGGCGGAGGGTGCGGGTCGGTCCGCCGCGAATGTGCGCCGGAGTGATCCGAGGGCCGCAAGGAAAACGAGGAGGGCCACGATGATGCGGGGAGAATTCATGGCGGAATTTGTGCCAGAAGCGGCGGCGGCGGGGCGAGCTAAACGATGGTGCGACTCGGATTTCACCATGAAGAAAAGGAACGACATCTAGCAAACGAAGGCGAGCTCCATGCTGAAGATATGCTGCTCGCGGGAGAAGCCGTTGCGGATGATTTTCCGGCCATGAAGCAACACGCATCCTGACTCTCGATGCGAACGGCGGGCAGCGAGTTTGGTCGTGGAGCATTCCGCCGCTTGACGCGCTGGAAATCGCCAAGTAGTTTCCCGCACTCCAAAGCCGGACCAGACGCTGAAAGTGGGTTCACACACCCACTTTTTTTGTTCCCGGTGAGACACTTTTGAAAAATCCATGAACGCCGAATTTATCGCCATGCTTGAATCGCTCGAGAAGGAGCGCGGCATCCGCCGTGAGATCCTGATCGAGGCGGTGGAGAATGCGCTCCTGAGCGCCGCGAAGAAATCCGTGGAGGCTGGCCGCAACCTTCAGGTGACGATTGACCGCAAGACGGGCGCGCTTTCCGCGAAGGCGCAGCTCGTGGTGGCGGAGAAGGTCGCCAACAAGCACGACGAGATCGCGCTTTCCAAGGCGAGGGCGATCAAGCCGGACGCGCAGGTGGGCGAGGAGGTCTGGGTGGACGTGACCCCGCGCGACCTCGGGCGCATCGGCGCGCAGACGGCGCGGCAGGCGATCATGCAGCGCATCCGCCAGGCGGAGAAGCAGATGATTTACGACGAGTTCCGCGATCGCGCGGGCGAGATCGTGTCGGGAATCGTGCGCCGTTTCGAGCGTCAGGACGTGATGATCGATCTCGGGAAATTCGAGGCGATCATGCCGAACCGCGAGCGCGTGCAGACGGAGGATTACGCGATCGGCGACCGAGTGCGCGCCTACGTGGTGGCCGTGGAGAACACGTCGCGCGGGCCGGAGATCATCCTTTCCCGCAGCCATCCGAATTTTGTGCGCCGCCTCTTCGAGACCGAAGTCGCGGAAATCGCGGACCGCACGGTGGAGATCAAGGCCATCGCGCGCGAGGCGGGACACCGGACGAAGGTGGCGGTCTTCAGCGCGAACGAAAAAGTGGATCCCGTCGGCGCGTGCGTCGGCATGAAGGGTGCGCGCGTGAAGAACATCGTGCGCGAGCTGAACAACGAGAAGGTGGACATCATCCGCTGGTCGGCCGACATAAAGGAGCTTGTGATGGAGGCATTGAAGCCGGCCAAGCTCAAGAGCGTGACGCTCAACGAGGCGAAGAAGTGCGTCGAAGTCCGCGTGGACAACGACCAGCTCTCGCTCGCGATCGGCAAGCGCGGCCAGAACGCCCGCCTCACCGCGCGCCTCACCGGATGGGAGATCAACATCGAGGAGGACACCTCCGCGAAGGAGGCGTTCAACGCCAGCGTGTCCGGCGCCGCGAAGCAGCTCATCGACGGCCTCGGCATCAGCGAGGATGTCGCGCAGAAGCTCGTCGCCATCGGCATGAATGCCGTGGAAGTCGTCGCCGACGTTTCGGCGCAGGACATCGTTGATGCGACCGGCCTCGATCTCGGGACCGCGGAGCAGATTGTCAGCAAGGCCAAGAGCGCCGCTGTGGCTTCACAATAACGTGAAGCCATGAAGACCAAGGAGCACATTTCGATTCATGCCCACGAAGAGCAAAACCACAGGAGCCGGTGCAGGCGACAAGCCGGTGAAGTCGCTTCTCAAACCCATCACGGGTAGGAAGCCGGCCGCCCACGCTGAGGCGGAGGAAAAGAAGGCTGCGAAAAAGGCCGAGGACGACAAGGCCGAGAAGGCGGAAAAGCCGGCATCCAAGAGGGGGGCCAAGGCTGCGGAGGCAAAGGAAGCGGAGAAGCCGAAGGAGGTTCTCTCGCTGATTGACTTGGACGGGAAGCCGAAGGTGAGCCGCCCGCGCAGGGCGTCCACGCTGGTGAACGCGGTGCTGCCGACGATTTCAAAAATCGCCGCGCCGGAGCCCGTGCCCGCACCCGCGCCCGTCGAGCCTGCGCCTGCGCCTGCCGCTCCGGTGCCGGCCGCCGCGGAGGTCTCCCCGACCGGCGAGAAACTCGTGCATCTCAAGCCGCCGTTCACGGTGAAGGATCTCGCGACGGCAATTCAGCTGAAGCCGTTTGTCATCATCAAGAACCTGATGGACATCGGGGTCTTCGCGAACCAGAACCAGACGATCGAGCCGGAAGTCGCCGCGAAAATTTGCGAACTGCACGGCTGGAAATTTGAAAAGGAGCGCCGCGAGAAGGGGGCCGGTGTCCACAAGGAGGAGAAGAAGGTCGAGCCGCCTCCCGCACCGAAACCCGAGGAGGTCGCGCCCGAGGAGAAGGCCGACGTGCTCAAGGCGCGCCCGCCGGTGGTCACTTTCATGGGCCACGTGGACCACGGCAAGACGACGCTGATGGACAAGATCCGCAGCTCACGCGTCGCCGCGGGCGAGGCTGGAGGCATCACGCAGCACATCGGCGCCTACGCGGTGAAGCACAAGGGCAAGGACGGCGTGGAGCATTCGATCACGTTCCTCGACACGCCGGGCCACGCCGCGTTCACCGCGATGCGCGCCCGTGGCGCGACGGTGACGGACATCGTCGTGCTCGTCGTGGACAGCACGGACGGCATCATGCCGCAGACGCTCGAGGCGCTCAGCCACGCGAGGGCGGCGAACGTGAAAATCATCGTCGCCATCACGAAGATCGACATGCCGACGGCGAATGTGGATCGCGTGAAGAGCCAGCTTCAGGACAAGGGCCTCGTGCCCGAGGACTGGGGTGGCGAGACGATCGTCTGCCCGGTTTCCGCAGTGAAGGGGCAGGGGATGGATCACCTTCTGGAGATGATTCTGCTCGAGGCGGAGATTCTCGAGCTCAAGGCGAATGCCAGGGTGCCCGCGCGCGCGAGCGTCATCGAGGCTCAGGTCGAGCAGGGCCGCGGCCCGACGGCGACCGTCATTGTGAAGATGGGCACGCTCAAAGTCGGCCAGCCGTTCATCTGCGGCGACTACTCCGGCAAGGTGAAGGCGCTCGTGAGCGAGACCGGCTCTCAGATGAAGGAGGCCGGCCCGTCCACGCCGGCGAAGGTGATCGGCTTCTCCGGAATGCCGAATGCCGGCGACGAGCTGATCGTGATGGAGAGCGAGCGCGACGCGCAGCGCCTCAGCGACGAGCGGCTCGAGACCAAGCGCCTCGGCAAGCTCACCGCGCCGCGCCGCGCGACGCTGGAGAATCTTTTCGACACCATCAAGGAGGGCCAGAAACCGGTGCTCAATCTCGTGCTCAAGGGCGACGTGCAGGGCTCGCTCGAGGCGATTGCGAACTCGCTCACGCAGATTCAGAGCAAGAAGGTGGAGTTGAACATCGTGCATTCCGCCGTGGGCTCCGTGTCCGAGAGCGACGTTCTTCTCTCCGCGGCGAGCAATGCCGTGATCGTCGGCTTCAACGTGAAGGTCGAAAACAACGCGGCGAGGGCTGCGGCGAAGGACGGCATCCAGATCAAGCTCTTCTCCATCATCTACGAGCTGATCGATCAGGTGAAGGAGGCGATGGCCGGACTGCTCGAGCCCGAGAACCGCGAACAGATCATCGGCCACGCGCAGGTGAAGCAGGTCTTCGAACTCACCAAGGGCATCGTCGCCGGCTGCTACGTCAGCGACGGCCGCATCCAGCGCACGGGCCGCGCGCGTGTCATCCGCAACCGCCAGCCGATCTACGACGGCGGCATCGCGACGCTTCGCCGCTTCCAGGACGACGTGAAGGAGGTCCGGAGCGGCGTCGAGTGCGGCATCAAGCTTGGCGATTACACCGAATACGAAGTCGGCGACATCATCCAGTGCTACCTGCTGGAGAAGGTGCCGCAGACTCTCTGAGTCGGAGCGTCGAAGGTCGAAAGTCGAAGGTCGAAAGCCGCGGCTTTCACACCTCCGGCTCCGGCCCCCGATTCTCGACCCATGAAAAACCGCCTCGACAGAGTCAACGAAGCCATCAAGCGCGAGCTGAGCGGGCTTATCCGCAAGGAGTTCACGTTTCAGGCGAAACTTGTCACCGTGCAGGAGGTGGACGTGACGCCCGACCTGAAAAGTGCGCACGTCTATATCGGCGTCATCGGAACGCCCGAGGAGCAGCGCGCGGCGATGGCGCAGCTCCACGACGCACGCCAGCGGCTCCAGCATGAGCTGAGCCGGCGTGTGATTTTGAAATACACGCCGCATCTCTACTTCAAGCTCGACGAGAGCGGTGAGCGCGGAGACCGCGTGCTTCAGATTCTGGACGAACTGCACCTGCCGCCCCCGCCGCGCGATGGTGCCGGCAACGCTGAACCCGGCGACGAAGATGACGCACGCTGATCCCGCCTACGCGCAAGTCGCCGGCGCGCTGCATGCGCACCGGCGCTTCGCCGTCATCTCGCACTACCGCCCCGATGGAGACGCGCTCGGCTGCACCATCGCAATGGGCCTCTGCCTGCGCCAGCTCGGCAAGGAAGTGCGCATGTGGAATGACGACGGCTGCGTCGAGCGCTTCGCATTTCTCCGCGGCTCCGAGCTTGTCCAGCAGCCGCCGGAGCAGCCCGAGGATTTCGACGTGGCCATCGTGCTCGACACCGCGGTGAAGGATCGCGGCGGCCGCAGCGTCCGCGCGGTGAAGAGCGCGAAGCTCTGGATCAACATTGACCACCACGTCTCAAACCCGGCCTACGGCGATTTGAACCTGATCGACTCCGCCGCGCCCGCGACGGGCCAGGTGCTGTTCGAGCTGTTCCGCTCGTGCGATCTGCCGCTCACCTACGAGATGGCCGACAGCCTCTACGTCGCCATCAGCACGGACACGGGCAGCTTCCAGTATCCGAGCACGACCGCGCGCACCTACGAGATCGGCGCCGAACTCGTGCGCCTCGGGGCGAACGTCGGCCTGCTTTCGCAGAAGACCTATGAAGAGCATCCGCGCCGCCGCGTCGAGCTGCTGAAGGCGATGCTCGGGCTGCTGCGTTTCACGTCCGATGACCGCGTCGCGAGCTTCGCGCTCACGCAGGATGTCGCGCGTTCCGTCGGCGCGGTTCCCGACGACACGGAGGGCCTCATTGATCACATCCGCGGCATCAAGGGTGTCATCGTCGCCGCGTTTTTCGAGGAACTCGAGGGCGGCCTCATCCGCGCGTCGCTGCGCTCAAAGGACAGGAGCGTGGATGTCTGCCAGATCGCCGCGCAGTTCGGCGGTGGCGGCCACACGCTCGCCGCGGGCCTGCGCATGCGCGGCACGCTCGAGGAGGTGCGCGAAAAAGTTCTCCAAGCCATTCATGACAAACTCCCGCGAAATTGACGGCGTCCTCCTCGTGGACAAGGCCTCAGGCATGACGTCGCACGACATCGTGGCGATCGCGCGCCGCACGCTGAACACGAAGAAGATCGGCCATTGCGGCACGCTCGACCCGCTCGCCACGGGCCTGCTCATCCTCACGCTCGGCCGCGGCACGAAGATCCAGGACCTGCTGATGGCGGAGGACAAGGAATACGTCGGCACGCTCAAGCTCGGCGAGGCCACCGACAGCCAGGACGCCGACGGGCAGATCGTGGAAACGCGTCCGGTGCCGGAACTTTCGCGCGAGCAGATCGAGGGCGCGTTCGCCAAGTTCAAAGGTGATTTTTACCAGCTCCCACCCATGGTCTCGGCGATCAAGAAGGAGGGCGTGCCGCTCTACAAGCTCGCGCGGCAGGGCAAGACTGTGGAGCGTGAACCGCGCTTCGTGCACGTGTATGCGCAGGAGCTGCTCGCGCTGCGCATGCCCGAGGTGGATTTCCGCGTCGTGTGCAGCAAGGGCTTCTACGTCCGCACCTACGCGCATGACATCGGCCGGGAACTCGGCTGCGGCGCGCACCTGAAATCGCTGCGCCGCACCAAGAGCGGGAAATTCTCCGTGGACTCCGCGGTCTCCGCCGCCGTGCTCAAGAGCGGTCCGCTCGACGCCGTGCTCGCGAAGGTGATGACGCTCCCGCAGGTGTCCATACTCCGGGGCGCGTAAGACTGCGGGCGACCTCCAGCGAGAAAGTGAAAATCCTCCGCTCGATTTCCGAACTCACAGAAGTCTGCGGGCCGGTCATCCTCGCGGCCGGCGTCTTCGACGGGCTGCACCTCGGCCACCGCGCGGTGATCGAGCGGGCGATTGCCGATGCGCGCGGCGCAGGCGGCACGCCTGTGGTCGTCACATTCGAACCGCACCCCGCCGCGGTGCTGCGCCCTGAGCAGGCGCCCTCGCTGCTCACCTCCACGCGCCACAAGCTGCGGCTGCTCGCCGATGCCGGCATCGCACATGCGCTCGTGCTCGACTTCACGCCGGAGTTCGCCGCGCAGCCGCCGGAAGTTTTCATCCGCGCGCTCGTGGATGCCTGCCATCCACTGCGCGAAATCTGCGTCGGTGAGGATTGGGCGTTCGGCCGTGCCCGCAGCGGCAACCTCGCGCTGCTCACGAAACTCGGAAAGGAGTCCGGCTTCACCGCTGCCGGAGTGCCTGCTGTCGAGGTGAATGGCCGTGCCGTGAGCAGCACGGCAATTCGCGCTGCGGTCGAGGCGGGTGAACTCGATGTTGCCGAAGGCCTGCTCGGCCGCGAATTCAGCGTGCTCGGCAAAGTGATCGAGGGCCGCCGGCTCGGTCGCACCCTGGGCTTTCCCACGGCGAATGTGCAGCCGGAGAGCGAGCAGCTTCCACGCAACGGCGTCTATTCCGTGCGCGCGGTGCTCGACGGAGAATCACACGCCGGCATCGCGAATGTCGGCGTGCGGCCCACGGTGAGCACCGCGGAGCAGCGTCTCGTCGAGGTTCATCTGTTCGACTTCAGCGGCGAGATTTACGGAAGCGACATCGAGGTGGCCTTCCAGCGCTTCATCCGCCCTGAGCAGAAATTTTCCGGCGTCGAGGCGCTGCGCGAGCAGATTGCCCGGGATGTTGCGGCTGTGCGCGGAGCCTGAGCGTGCGGCCGCTCAGGCGTGCCGTTTGAGCAGTGCCTCGCGCATCACTTCCAGCGGCGGCTCCTGGTCGAACCAGATTTTGAAGCTCAGCGCGCCTTGGTGCAGGAGCATCGAGAGACCGTTCGCGCCCTTGGCACCCGCGGCGTCGCCGGCGGCGAGCAGGGGCGTGCGGTGTCCCACGTAAATGGTGTCGTAGAGAACGTGGCGCGCCTCGATAAGGCGCTGCGGCACGGGCGACTTGTCGCCGGCTTTCATGCCGAGCGCGGTGCAGTTCACGACGAGGTCGCTGTTCGCGAGGCCGATTTTCAAAAACAGATCCGAGATGTCGCCGGACGCCACGCGGTCGAAGGGATAGACGTCCGCGATGTCGTCGAGCAGCGGTTCCAGCTTGTCGAGGCTGCGGTTCAGCAGCGTGAGCGCGGGGCAGTTTTCCGCGGCGCACTGCATTGCAATCGCGCGGCCTGCACCGCCGCCGGCGCCGAGGACGAGCACGCGGAGCTTGCCGAGTTCGATGCCGAAGCTCTCCTGCACGGCGCGCGCGAAGCCGGGGCCATCCGTGCTGAAGCCGGTCAGTTTCCCGTTCTTTCCGACGACCACTGTGTTCACGCCGCCCGCGCGTTTCGCTCCCTCGTCGGCCTTGTCGACGGCATCGAGCGCGCCGGGTTTGTGCGGGATGGTGCAGTTGATGCCGATGAAGCCCGCCTTGTGCAGGAGCCCGAGCGCCTCCCTGAGTTCCTCCGGTTTGATGTGCAGCCGCGTGTAGCGCGCGGGAATGCCGAGCGCCG
Organism: Chthoniobacteraceae bacterium; assembly: GCA_044221185.1. Classification (GTDB taxonomy): domain Bacteria; phylum Verrucomicrobiota; class Verrucomicrobiia; order Chthoniobacterales; family Chthoniobacteraceae; genus SXWH01. The sequence goes on from JBGAPP010000005.1 coordinate 123,728, forward strand.
CGAGCGCGGCGTTGTGCATCTGCGGTGAGGCGGAATGCGCGACGGGATCGCCGATGACGGCGAGCCGCAGCGGGGGGGCGCAGTCCGCCGTCGCCGCGCGCCAGTCCCGCAGGTCTTCGATCGTGTAAACTTCCTTCACGTCGCTTTGTTCACTTTCCGGCGGACAATTTCGCCAGCGCGCGCTCGAAGCGCGCCAGCACCCGGTCGCGGCCGAGCACTTCGAGCGTGTGGTAAAGGCTCGCGCCCACACTGCGGCCCGTCGCAGCGATGCGCGCGGGATGCACGAATTCCCCGACTTTCACACCCGCGACTGTCGCCGCGGATTTCAGCGCCGCCTCCAGCGCCGCCGCATTCCACTCCGCAACTCCGGCATACGCGGCTGCGAGCGAGCGCAGATGATCGAGCGCATTCGGTTTGCTGAAAACCTTCGCGACGGCCTCGGGATCGAACGGAAATTCCTCGGTGAAGAAATAGTCCATCCACGCGGGCGCATCGCTGAGCTTCTTCAGTCGCTCGCGCACGAGGCCGAGGACCGGCAGGAGCGCGGCGCGCGTGCCGAAATCGATGCCCGCCTTTTGCAGCCAAGGCTCCACCAGTTCCGCGAGGCGCTCGGCGGGCATGCGGATGATGTATTGCTGGTTCAGCCAGTCGCATTTCTCCAAGTCGAAGTGCGCCGCCTTGCGGTTGATGTTCACCGGGTCGAAGCGCTCCACGACCTCCGCGATGTCGAGAATCTCGCGGTCGTCCTTCGGCGACCAGCCGAGCAGGCAGAGGAAATTGCGAACCGCTTCCGGCACATATCCGCCTTCGACATAGCCGCCCACTGCTGCGCCCTGGTCGCGCTTGCTCATCTTGGTGCCGTCCTTGTTCAGGATGAGCGGGATGTGCGCGTAGCGCGGTGCGGTCGCTCCGAGCGCCTCGAAAAGCTCGAGGTGCTTTGGCGTGTTCGAGAGGTGGTCTTCGCCGCGGATGACGTGCGTGATGCGCATCTCGATGTCGTCCACGACATTCACGAAATGGAAAATCCACGAGCCGTCCGGGCGGCGGATGGTCATGTCCGGATGCGTTTCCGCATTCGAGAGGTCGAACGGAATTTTCCCGCACACCATGTCGTCCACCGTCTGCGTCTTGCGCAGTGAGCGGAAACGCAGCGCGCCGCCATCCTCGTAGATGTGCCCGCCGTCGCGCAGCTTCGCGAGGTAGCGCTCGTAGATGTCGTTGCGCTGGCTTTGGAAATAAGGCCCGTGGTCGCCGCCGACCTGCGGCCCTTCATCCCAGTCGAGCCCCAGCCAGCGCAGCCCGTCGTAAATGGCCTGCATCGCCGCCTCGGTGTTGCGCGCCGCGTCGGTGTCCTCGATGCGCAGGATGAATTTGCCGCCCGTGTGGCGCGCGAAGAGCCAGTTGAAGAGCGCCGTGCGCGCCCCGCCAACATGCAGGTAGCCGGTGGGCGATGGAGCGAAGCGGACGCGGACTTGGTCAGACATAGGGCGGCGGAGGGTGGGGAAAGTTGCCGTGCGTGGCAAGCGGCGCGGTCACTCGAAGTAGGTATCCTCGTGGCTGTAGGGCGGCGCGCAGCAGCAGAGGAAGCGGAGCGTCTCGCTCGCGGTGATGGTGTGCCAGGCACCTGGCGGGATGAGGATGGCGTTGCCGGGGGCGACTTCGCGGAGTTCGCCATCGATTTCCATCGAGCCGCGGCCTTCGAGGATGAAGTAGAATTCCTCGCTGAGCCAGTGGTAGTGGCGCTGCGTCGCGGCGCCGGCGGGCACGGTGGCTTCGGCGAGCGACTGGTTCTTTACGGGTGCATTCGCGCGGTCGAGGATGCTGCGGATGGTGGAGCCGTCCTTGGTGGTGAAGGGGACTTGGGTGGCGAGGTTGAGCACAGTCATGCCGCAAGGGTGGAGAAAAATTCAAAGTTTTGAATTTTGAATTTTCCGTGTGCGGTGATTCCGCTGCGCTGCTCACGCCCCGGCCCGCCGCGTCTGCCCACTCGTCACTGGACACCTCGCGGCGGAAGCACGATAAGCCGCGCGCATGAATTCGCTGCACGGCTGCACTGCTTTGATCACCGGGGCCTCGTCGGGCCTCGGCGCGGAGATCGCGCGGCAGCTCGCGCCTCATGCGCGGGCGCTCGTGCTTGTGGCGCGGCGTGCGGACCGGCTGGAGGAGCTGAAAATGGAGATCGCGCGGAACGGGATGGAGGTCGAGTGCCATGCCGCGGATCTCGCGGACGGCGCGCAGGTGGAGAGTCTGCTCGCGGCGCTGGAGGCGCGCGGGACGAAGGTGGATTTTCTCGTGAACAACGCGGGCCTTGGGGACCACGGGCTTTTCGAGGACAGCGATTGGAAGCGCGTGCAGGCGATGCTGGATGTGAACATCAAGGCGCTGACGCGGCTGACGCACGCGCTGCTGCCGGGGATCATCCGCTCGGGCCGCGGGGCGATTCTGAATGTGAGCTCGATCTCGGGGTATCTGCCGATGCCGAGGATGGCGGTGTATGCGGCGAGCAAGGCGTATGTGAACAGCTTCACGGAGGCGCTGCGTGCGGAGCTGCGCGGGACGGGGGTGATGGTGTCGGCGCTGTGCCCCGGGCCGGTGGACACGGAGTTTGGCGCGCTGGCGAAGCGGGCGGGTGAGGAGGATGCGGCGCCGGCGCCGGCGTTCCTCAAGCAGCCGGCGGAGCGCGTGGTGCGCGAGGGTCTGCGCGGATTGGATCGCGGACGCGCGCGGACGATCCCCGGGGTGCCGCTCGCGGTGCTGATGTTCATCACGGCGCTGGTGCCGATTTGCATTTTGCGTCCGTTTTTGGGAATCCGATCCCGTGATGCGCACAAGAAATAACCACATCGCCTCAAACGGAAGGACACCCGCGCTGCTGAGCCGGGTGGTTTTGTGCGGAGTCGCCGCGCTGGCGGTTCTGGCGGGATGCGAGCGGAAGGAGGAGCAGAAGACTCCGACTCCCTCGCCGTCGCCGACACCCGTGCCGACGCCGAAATCCACTCAGGTCCCCACGCCTCCGCCGACGCCGACCCCCACTCCCGCGCCGACGCCGGTGCCGACTCCCTATGTGCCGCAGAAGGTGCTGAACGTGGGGAGCATCTTCAACGGGATCCATTTCAAGACGAAGCTGGAGACTGTCGCCGGCACGACGACGACGGCCGAGCGCGAGGTGCCGGACAGTTACACCGTGGAGGTGAGCGTGAAAGTGACGGTGCCGAAGCCGCACCGGAGCCTGGCGGAGCTGGCGAAACTGAACGCAAACATCGGCAGGCTGCTGCCGGGGCTGGAGACGATGCTGCCGGCGGCGAAGGTTTCGGCGGAGTTCGACGAGCTTTATCGGCGGAAGGTCACCTCCATCCGCTCAAACCTCGACCGGCTCGACCAGCTTCTCTCGCGGCACAATTTCTACGACTGCGAGACGATCCTCGAACTCCACAATCCCGCGACGAAGCGGAAGGCGCTGCTCATCCAAGCGGACATGGATGTGGACACCGACGGCGCGGATGGCGACCGCCTGCCGACTTTCGACACGAGTTCGCGCACGTATCAGCCAATGACGAGCTACCGCTGGAAGAAGCGGACGCCGACGCCGAACCCGTGCGCGCCGATTTGGGAAAAGCGAATCGCGGACAACGAGGCGAAGATCAAAGATCCGAAGAACGCAGCGGACGTGCCGAAGCTGAAGGCTGACAATGCGCGGCTGCGGGCGGAACTCGGCGACATGAAGGCGAACAGCTTCCTGATCGGCTCGATGGATCCGTTCATCGTGCTGCCGGGTCCGATGTTCAGCGCGAAGCGGAACGGCTACACGCCGCGCATGGGCGACTACTGCGTGGTGCTCGCGGGCGACGTGTTTTACCCGGCGATCATCGGGGACTCGGGGCCGACGACAAAGATGGGCGAGGCGTCGCTGCGGCTGTGCCGCGAGGTGAACGCAAAGGCGAACGGCGATGTGCGCGCGGTGAACGAACTCAAGGTGACGTATATCGTCTTTCCCGGCTCGGCGGAGAAGGAGACCGCGCCGCCGGACCTGCTGCTGTGGCAGTCGCGCTGCGATGCGCTGCTGAAGGAACTCGGGGAGTATAAGGGGAAGTTTTTCCTGTGGCAGGAACCTCCGCCACCACCTCCTCCGCAGCCTCCTGAGCCGCCGGCTTCTGGAACGCCCGCGGCTCCAGGCGCTCCTGCAAGTCCAGCCGCCCCCGCAGCTCCCGGTGCGCCCCAGGCCAATGGTGGCAAAAAGCCGCCGATTGGTGCGGAGGCGGGAACGAAGCAGTGAACAGCCGGTGAACCGGCGGAGGCGCGATGCGAGATCCTTCCTCGCGCCCGATCGCTATTTTGCCCCGCGGCCGAAAAGCACGACCGGGATCGTCCGCAGGAGGATGCGGAGGTCGAGGAGCGGCGACCAGTTGTCGATGTATTCGAGATCGAGGGCGACCCAGCGCTCGAAGCTCGTGACGTTGTTGCGCCCGCTGATTTGCCACAGGCAGGTGATGCCGGGCTTCATGCTCAGCCGGCGGCGGTGCGCCGTAGCCTCGATGCGCTCGACCTCATACATCGGGAGCGGGCGCGGGCCCACGAGGCTCATGTCGCCCTTCAGCACATTCCAGAGCTGCGGCAGCTCGTCGAGGGAGGTCTTGCGCAGGAAGCGCCCGACGCCGGTGATGCGCGGGTCGTTGTCCACTTTGAAGACCGGGCCGGACATCACGTTGAACCTCTGGAGTTCGTCACGCTGCATCTCCGCGTCGGTGCGCATGGTGCGGAATTTGAAGATTGAAAACGGGCGCCCGTTCTTCCCGCCGCGGGACTGGCGGAAGATCACGGGCCCCTTCGAGGTGAGCTTGATCGCGATGGCGATGACCGCAAACAGCCACGAGAGCGCCACGAGCAGCGTGAGCGCGATGACGCGGTCGAGAACGTGCTTCAGGAACAGCGCCCACGACACGCTCGGCGCCGTGCGGAAGACGAGCATCGGCCGGGTGCCGAGATGATCAAAGTCCGGCCGCGCGATGGCGGTCTGCATGAAGTCCGCGCTGAGCCACGCCTCGATGCCCTCGGTCTCGCAGGCGCCGATGTATTCCTGCAGGCGCCCGAGTTCGCCGTGGCTTCCGACGAAGACGACGCGCTCAGGCGCGTGCCGGTGGAGCGCCTCCACGAATTCCGGCAGCGTCTTCGCTGCAATGTCCACTTCCTCGGCGACTTCGATTTCCATCTTCTCGGACGGTGTCAGCGTCTTGCGGAAAGTGAGGAGGTCCGCCGAATTCCCCACGAGCACGACGCGCTCGCGGAACTCGCCGCTCCGCACGCGGCGTCGGTAGTTCGTGACGGTCAGCCATTCCCGGGCGAGGAGGAGCACAGTGGCCAGCGCCGCGAAGATTGGCATGACGGCGCGGCTGTCCACCTTCAGCTTTAGGAAATAGGAGGTCAGCGCCGTGATGAGCGCGAGGACCACTGCCGCACGGCCGAGCTGGCCGAGGCTCCTGGCGACAGTCTTGCGTTCTGGGTGCTCGTAGAAGCCCTGCGCGTGGAGGCAGACCGGGCCGAACGGGATGAGGATGAACAGCAGCCACTGGAACTCCGTGAACGGCTGGATGTGCGTGTCGAACAGGCCGAATTCCGGCCCGGCGAATCGGAACCAGTGCGCGCTCCAGTAGGCCGCCACGATCAGGAACGCGTCAACGATCTGGAGGAATTGTAAATTGAGTTTTTGACGACGGCCAAGCATTGTCGTGGCAGCGGGGGAAAGTCGCCCGGCACTATAACAGATTATTGCGTGAACAGAGTGAAAAAGTATTCAGCGCCGGATTTTTCCACGCCGGCAGTCGTTGCGGCGGCGCACAGCGTGGGTGGTCTGCGCCTGGCCCAGCGCCTCGGAAAGGCGGATGTCGATTTCATCGAGGTGCGGGTGGACGCCCTCGCCGGGAAGCTCCCGGAAGTGCGGCGTTTTTTCGCGAATGCCGGGCTGCCGGTCCTGCTCACCGTGAGGCACCCTGCGGAGGGCGGGGTGGGGAACCTGTCGGTCGCCGAGCGCAGGGCGCTCTTCCATGAGTTCCTGCCGCGGGCTGCGGTCGTGGATGTTGAACTGCGTTCGGTCCGTGCGATGGGCGACGTGATTTCAGCCGCGAAAAGCCATGGGGCCGCAGTCGTCGTGTCGGATCACCATTTTCACGGCATCCCGACCTTGGCGCAGATGCGCTTGCGGGCGCGGCGCGCATTCGACGCGGGCGCAGACATCTTCAAGCTCGCGGCTCGTGCGGACGATGGCAGGGCAGTCGCGCGGCTGCTGGACTTTGTCTCGTCGGAAAAATCGCGCCGCTTGGCGGTGATGGGCATGGGGAAACTCGGACAGGCCTCCAGGCTCGTGCTTGCGTGTGCCGGGTCGGTCTTGAATTACGGCTATCTGGACAAGCCGAACGCGCCCGGCCAGTGGGAGGCGCGGGAACTCAGGAGACTGCTGAACCCGTTGCTGCGCCCGCTGAAATAGGCCATCGCGGACCTCCTCCGGTTTTGGAATGCCCTCATCCCGACGACGGAAACAGTCCATCGGAATGGGAAGGGGACTGGCCGGATTGCCAAAGAGACGGACCGGATTGCCAAAGGGACGGACCGGATTGCCAAAGGGACGGACCGGATTGCCAAAGGGACGGACCGGATTGCCAAAGGGACGGACCGGATTGCCAAAGGGATGGACCGGATTGCCAAAGGGATGGACCGGATTGCCAAAGGGATGGACCGGATTGCCAAAGGGATGGACCGGATTGCCAAAGGGATGGACCGGATTGCCAAAGGGATGGACCGGATTGCCAAAGGGATGGACCGGATTGCCAAGGGATGGACCGGATTGCCAAAGGGATGGACCGGATTGCCAAAAGGATGGACCGGATTGCCAAAGGGATGGACCGGATTGCCAAAGGGATGGACCGGATTGCCAAAGGGATGGACCGGATTGCCAAAGGGATGGACCGGATTGCCAAAGGGATGGACCGGATTGCCAAAGGGATGGACCGGATTTGACCGACGACCGAGGAGTGCAGTCGATTTTCAAGGTAAAACCGCTGTTTTCTAGATTCTCCTCCCGCCGAGACGATCGCCCGCACGGGTCGGCCAGAAACTTTCGGCTGCGGGCGAAAATCTCATGGGGCACGCCCGGCCGGGGGATTCTTACCACTCGGCAAGGGAGCGGGAAAGGGGTGGCGGCGGCACCTGTGATGCTTGATGATGGGGTATCCGCACGACGGACACCGCATGAACCCAAAGACCGACGCCCCTTTCACGATGAACAGCTGGAGAATCACCGCCACGACGCTGCTGCGGACGGTGGACCGGCTCTGTGAGGCGTGGCATCAGCGGATGCCGCTGCGGAACTGCCTGCCGTCGGCGGAGCACGAGGCGATGTGCGACGAGTGGTGCCGGACGCTGGCGGCGGACCTGAACGGGGCAATCGAGCCGCCGAAGGACATCCAGCGCTGGGTGCTCGCGCGGCTGCTGGCGATGGCGGAAAAGGCGACCGAGCTTCACAAGGCGGGGATGACAGGCGCGCCGCCCCTCACGGAGAGGACGCTGCGGATGCTCCTGATCGATGAATGGCACAAGCGGCTGAGCAAGGTGTGGGTGCGGGAGAATGCGGTGACGACGGTGACGCCGCTGGCGGCGGCGGCGTAGGGCGGGGGACGAATGACGAGGGGCGGGCATTTGCCGGCCTCACCGCCTGCGGCGGGCTTCGGCGAGCAGGGTGATGATGGAGGTGAGCACCGCGCCGAGCAGGGCGAGGCCCATGTCCCACTGGCCGTCCCACATGTCGCCCTGCGTGCCGAGATAGGCCTGGCCGAGTTCAGGGCTCACGAGCCAGGCGACGGTGGCCTCGATCAGTTCATACATGCCGCTCCACGCGATGATGACGGCGGCTGGGAGGAAGACCGACCAGAACGGGCGCAGGCGCGCAAAGCGGGTGAGGTCGCGCAGCGGATACGTGATGAGCAGCCCCCACGAGAAATGCACGATGCGGTCGAAGTGGTTCCGTGTGAGGCCGAGCATGTCGCGCAGCCAGTAGCCGAACGGCACCTCCGAATAGGTGTAGTGCGCGCCGGCCGCATGGAGCAGGAAGAAGACGAAGAGGAGGACGTAGGAGACATCGGACAGCGGGCGGCGCCGGTAGGTGAGGGTGAGAAAGGGCAGGCTGATGAAGACGAGGATGTTCTCGAGCAGCCAGTCCTCGCGGGAGACGGGGCGGATGGCGGCGACGATCCACACGGCGGCGTAAAGGGCGCACAGCACGTGGAGCAGCCGCCGCGTGCGGAATGGGCGCGTGTTTTCCGCCGGCGGCGGCGCGCTCTCCGGCCAGCGGCCGCGCTCGCACCACCACGTGACGAGCATCGCGAAGCCCGCGCCGGCAGTGGCGATGAGCATGTCCTGCTGCGCGTCCCATTCGTCGCCCTGCGCGCCGAGCCAGTCGGGGCCGGCGCCGGGGCTCACGGTCTCCGCGATGAGGGACTCCGCGACTTCAAACACCGAGCTGACCGCGAGCACGAGCGCCCACGCGAGCCAGCCTGCCGCGGCGCGGCCCACGCCGGAGCGGCGCAGGAGCATCTCGCGGATGGGATAGGCGAACAGCAGGCCGAAGGCGCAGTGGACCGCGCGGTCGAAGTAATTCCGGTCGAGCCCGAACGCCGCCTTTGCCCAGTCGCCCGCGGGCGTGTGCGCGTAGCCGTGCTTCGCGCCGTAGGCATGGAGGCACAGGAAGACCGCGATGAGGACATACGACGTGCGGGAAAAGGCGAACCGCCGGTGCGTCGCCGCGAGGATGCCGACGCCGAGGAGGGCGGGCAGATTCTCCAGCGCCCACGTGGGCCAGTCGCGCACGCCGATCGCCGCCGCGGCCCACACCAGCGCATAGAGGCCGAGCAGCCGGAGCGCGAAGCGGGTGGAGGCGGGATGTTCGGGAGACATCGCGATCAAAATGTGCGCCTGCTTGATGGGTGTGGGAAGGGCAATCGTCCGCGTGTCAGATCACCGGCAAGTCCATGAAGGCGGTCGCGGCCCTGCCTGAGCTGCGGACGGCGCGGCGCAGCCTTCGGCGGTCACATCCGGTCACTTCAGCTCCGGCGGCACGTTGCCGTAGCTCCAGCCTTCCTTCCACGGCGGCGCCTTCTGCGGCTCGGGGAAAGGCGAGGGCGTCAGTGTCTTCGCGAGCGCGAGTCCGGCCTCCACGAACTGCCTCCCGGCAGTCGGCTCCAGGTTCGAGTAGCTCGTGAGGCGCGTCTCGTAGCCGCCGCCGTGCGGGCCGAGCGCCTCCTCGGTGGGCACGTAGCCCACGCAGCCGTTCGCCAGCTCCACGGGGATGGTCATCTTGAAGTTGCTGCGCTTCTTCAGATCGAGGCCGAACTCCACGAAGAACTCCGCCTCGTTCGTGAGGAACACCGCCGGGCCCACCTGAATCGCCTGCACCTCCACCTCCTCCTCGGGCGTCTTCGCGATCAGCGCGTCGAGCAGCACGATCTCCTTCGCAAAGGTCCACTCCGTCGCGCCCACCTCCTTCGGGTTCCTCCTCGTGTCCTCGAGGCAGCGCGCCACGCGCGCGGGGTCCGGGATGCGCCGCTTCACCTTCCACGTCTTCGTCTTCGCCTCCACCGTGAACGGCCCCGCGCCGCGCTCGGCGCGCCAGAGGACCTTCAGCGCCTCCGCGCCCACGGTGCCGCCGATGAGCTGCCCGTGGTAGTCGCTGCTCTTCGCCGCGAACGGATCGAGGTTGTTCACCTGTGTCACGTCGCCGCAGCAGCCCTGGAGGAAGACCACCGGCACCTTCGCGCCGTCCTCGCCGAGCCCGCCGCGCACCGTGCGCTCGAGGTAATAGATCCAGTTCGCCGAGAATGCCGACGGCCCCGTGGTCGCGTGGCAGGCGAAATTCACGATCACCCCGAGCGGCTTCCCGTCCCTCGTCCACGCGCCGATGGTTGCCACCTCCGGGTCCACCGGGCCGGCGTAGCCGAGGATGTCCGGGTTGCCGCGGCCTGCGTGCGAAAAGCTCAGCCCGTTCCTCATCCGCTGGCGGCGGTTGTAGGCGACGCCCTCCGCCTTGCCCGAGCCGAAGCTCAGCAGCGCCTCCACCTTCCCCGCATCCGCCGCCGCCACCGCGTCCACGATCCCCGCGACGAACCGCTCCAGATACTTCGCGTCGGCGTTCGACGACTTCGCGTAGGCCAGCTCCTGCACCTCCTTCGTCGCATGGTCGTATTCCCCCGGCAGCACCATCCCCACCGGGCCGCTCGTGTGCGAATGCGACGCGCCCAGCAGGATGCAGTCGGCCGGGATGCCCGTGCGCTCCGCGATGCGCCGGCGCGCCTCCAGCGCCGTCTGCCGCCGGATCACCAGCGAATCCAGCCCCACCAGCGCCACGCGCTTCTTCCCATCATCGAACACCGCCGCGCGCACCTTCGGCGGATCATGCAGCACCTTGCCAAACGACTTCCCATAGCCCCCCGGCACCTCCATCCCGATGTCCGGCGCCACCTCCCGGTCGGCGAACCCGGCCTTCATGCCATCGGCACGCAGGCTGGCGGTGAAAAGGACGAGGCAGAGGGAGAGGAGAAGTTTCATGGGATGCGGCGGGTGTGCCTGCTTTCAAGTCCCCGCCCGCCCCCGTCCGTAGGGATCTATTTTGCGGAAAAGCCGGCGCACCCCCGCACTCCATGGTCGCGGGAGCGGCGGCGGCGCACCAGGAGCAGCGCACCGCCCGTGGAGAGCAGCGCCAGCGAAGCCGGCTCGGGAACTGCCTCCGTGTAGCGCCAGTAGAGAATGTCGTGGTTCTCCCACGCGGATGCCGTCGCGGCGGTGAAGCCCGCATACGCCGTCGTCCCGCCGAGCACCGTCGTCAGGTTCACATTGTAGTCCAGCAGCGGGGTCGCCGGCTGGGCGGGCTCCGCCGCCGACTCATCCATCTTCAGGTAAACCTTCACATTGGTCCCGCTGTTGATCACCCACGCCCACCAGCGGTTCCCGTCGTCGAGTTCCGGTCCGGGCAGCGCCGTGGTTCCCGCGTTGGTGTTCCCGATGTTCACGGTCGGCCCCTGGCCGACTGCCGCGTGGTTCACCGACCCGTTGAAATCAATCCCGATGTGGCTCTGCGAGGGATCCGAGTTTGAATTGTTGCCCCACGTGTCGAACTCCACACCCATGCTCGGCGTGATCCCGGAATACCCGATTCCCAGCCCCACCCCGCCCACGTTGTTCGCCTGGTTCTGCACGGTGAACACAATCCCGTCCGCGCCGGACTCCGTGTTGTTGTCCGTGATGATTCCCCCCGGGCTGGTGATGCGGAAACTGAACACGCTGATGAACTCGGACGTGCTCACCTTCAGCGTGGAAAATGCGCTCCCCGCCCTCCCGCTCGACGCCGGAGTGAGCCGGAGGATCGTTCCGTCGCCCGTCGCCGCGGTGGCCGCGTGGCCATTGATCGTCAGGCCGCTCGTGCTGCCGAAGCCATTGTAAATCACATCCGCCCGCCCGGTGCTCCCGAGCCACACGGGGAGGCCGAGAACCAGCCCCGCAAGCAGCCGGCAGGGGGACCGGCGATGCCCCGCGCAGACCGCGATTTTCCTCCGCGACGACGCATTTTCGTGAACCCGCTCCGTGTTGGAAATCATGACGGCCCGGTTAGGGATTCTTTCCCGTCGCGCCAAGCATAATCTCGCCGAAATGCCTCGAACGCCCGCTTGAGATGCCTCGCAGCCCGGAGGGCTGGTGGAAATTAGCCGGTGTGTGGAGCCCGCCGGAGGCGGGCGGAACCACCGGATCACCGTCCCACAACGGACATGCGCCCCGGAGGGGGCGCGGGAATCGCGCGCGGGGGCGAGGGAATTGCGGAGGACCATCGGGGGATGCCGGGAGCGGTGTGGTTCCGGCGCCCCATCCGGGGCGCGTGGCATTCGGTGCGGGGATCCGGTGGTTCCGCTCGCGATTGCTCGCTGCACCACCGGCTACATTCCTGGTGTCCCTCCGGGACTCTTGGGGGCTGGAAGCCTTTCTCCCGCGTTGTTGCCCTTCTTCCGAAGAAAGTGCCAAAAACAGGGGTGAAACGGAATTTTGCATCTCGGATTTCTCAAATCCGACCTCGGTTTTTGTAAATCCGGCCTCGGATTTTTGAAATCCGATCTCGGAATTTCCAAAACCGACCTCGGCAACCGATGTCCGAGATCGGATACGGCAAAACCGACCTCGGCAAGCGGCATCCGGGATCGGATACGGGAAAACCGACCTCGGCAATCGATGCCCGAGGCCGGAAATGCCAGAACCGACCTCGGCAACGGGCTTCCGGGGTCGGATTTTCCAAAACCGGGCACGGACAGGCATCGCCGAGGGCGGAAATGCCGGAACCGACCTCGGGCAAGGGCGACCCGAGCCGCCGAACCGGCCGTGCTGGCGCGGCGAGCGGCCTAGCTGCATGTGCCGCTCATGGGCGGCCTTTCACCGATCCTATACGCGGAGGAACGCGGGATGTTCTCGGTGATGATGTGGTTGCCGTGGGAATCCAGGAAGACGATCCGCCCGCCGAACTCGCGGAGATGCCACGCCGCGAAGTCATCATTGACAGTGTGACCACGCTGCCTCCCGGCGAGGCGCCGGGGGGCGCGAATGGGGATTCCCCCCGGTGCGGATTCGTGCTTCAAGACGGGCTGCGGCCCCCGCGCCTGCTCCCGTTCCCATGAAAAATCCGATCCTCCTTTCCCTCTCGCTCCTCCTCGCGCTTGCGGCTTCCGCGCCCGCCGCGGCGGCCCCGAAGCCGAACATCGTCTTCCTGCTCGTGGACGATCTCGGCTACGCGGACTGCGGCTTCAACGGCGGCACCGAAATCAAGACGCCGAACATCGACCGGCTGGCGGCGGGCGGTGCGATCCTCGATTCGCTCTACGTGCAGCCGGTCTGCTCGCCCACGCGCGCGGCGCTGATGACGGGGCGCTACGCGACGCGCACGGGCGTTTACACGATCGTGCGCCCGCACGCGAAGTGGGGCCTGCCGCTCGGCGAGCGGACGCTGGCGAATGCGCTGGGGGACGCGGGCTACGAGACGGCGATCACGGGGAAGTGGCATCTCGGTGAATTCGAGCGCGCGTATCTGCCGACGGCGCGCGGCTTCGACCACCAGCATGGGTTCTACTTCGGGATGCTGGACTACTTCACGCACATGCGCGGGACGACGCACGACTGGCACCGCGACGACAGGGAGGTGAAGGAGGAGGGCTACACCACGCACCTCATCGCGCGGGAGGCGTGCCGGCTCATCGCGGAGAGGCGGAAGGAGAAGCCGCTGTTCCTGTATGTGCCGTTCAACGGCGTCCACTCGCCGCTCCAGGTGCCGGGGGAATACCTGAAGCCCTACGGCGCGCTGAAGGGCGGCCGGCAGAAGCTCGCCGGGATGCTGGCGGCCGTGGACGAGGCCATCGGCCAGATCGCGGGCGCTCTTGAAAAGGCGGGCATCCGCGACAACACGCTGATCATTTTCTCGACGGACAACGGCGGCCCCGTGCCGACGGACAACGGCCCGCTGCGCGCGCGCAAGGGTTCCATTTACGAGGGCGGCGTGCGCGGGTGCGCGTTTGTGAACTGGCCGGGGCGCGTGCCGGCGGGCGCGCATGTGCGGGAGCCGATTCACACGGTGGACTGGTATCCCACGCTCGTGACGCTGGCGGGCGGTTCGCTCGAGCAGAAGCTCCCGCTCGACGGCCGCGACGCGTGGGCGACGATCACGAAGGGCGCGCCCTCGCCGCACGATGCAATCCTCTGCGTGCAGAGCCCCGACCGCGCCGCCGTGCGCATGGGCGACTGGAAACTGCTGATGAACGCGAGCGAGGCGGACAGCGAGGAGTCGCCCGGCGGTGGCGGGAAGCCGAAGGCAAGAGGGAAGGGGAAGCGCGCTCCGCAGGGCGAGCACATCGAGCTTTACAACGTCGCCGCGGACATTGGCGAGAAGACGAACCTCGCCGACAAGGAGCCCGAGCGTGTCGCGGCGATGCGCGCGAAGCTCGCCGAACTGCTCAGGGGCGCGGTGAAGCCCGGGCACGAGGGCAACGAGGAGGGTGCGCTCGGCGCGCCTGTGAAGAAGCAGTCCGAAAGCAAATAGCCGCGGCTATTGTCCATCATGCGCGCATTCCTGCTCTCACTCTTCGCCGCCGCTTCAGCAGCAGCCGCCGCGCCGGAGATCCACCGCGACATTTTCTACACCGCCGCGCCGGAGAAGCTGCAGTCGCTCGACATTTACTCGCCGCCGGACGGCAAGGATCACCCGGTCGTCGTGTGGATCCACGGCGGCGGATGGAAGGCGGGCGACAAGGCGGGCGTGCAGCAAAAGCCGCAGGCGTTTGTGGACAAGGGGTTCGTGTTCGTCTCGATCAACTACCGCTTCATCCCCACGGTGACGCTGAAGGAGATGATGGGCGACGTGGCGAAGGGAATCCGCTGGGTGCATGAGCACGCGCGCGAGTATCGCGGAAATCCGGAGAGCATCACCGTGATGGGCCACTCCGCCGGCGCGCACCTCGCGGCCCTTGTCTGCACCGACGACCGCTACCTGAAGGCCGAGGGCATGTCGTTCAAAAGCCTGAAGGGCTGCGTGCCGATTGATGTGTCGGTGTATGACCTGCCGAAGCGGCTGAAGGAAGGCGGCAGCGTGGCACCCGCGACGTATCTCGCGATCTTCGGCGACAGCGAGGAGGGGCACCGCGAGTTTTCGCCCGTGACGCACATCGCGAAGGGCAAGCACATCCCGCCGTTCCTCATCCTCCACGTCGCGAGCCGCGAAGACACGAAGGCGCAGTCGCACTGGCTGGCGGCGAAGCTGAGCGAGGCGGGCGTGGCCGCGACCGTGGTCGCCGGCGAAAACAAGACGCACGGGACGATCAGCGGCGACCTCGGCGGCGCGGACGATCCGCCGACGATCGAGCTGTGGAAGTTCCTCAGGCAGGCCGGCACGCTGCCGTGATGCGCGCGGCGGCATTCGCCGCCCGCCTTCCCGCAACAACCCTGTCCACATTTCGCCGCGCCGCACTGTTTCCCCACGCATGAAATCCCCGTTCTCCACCGTCCTCGCGGTGCTCCTCGCCGTGCCGCCGCTGCTCCCCGCCGAGGCGCCGAAGCCCACGCTCGCGAACGTCGCCCACGGCACGCACCAGGCGCCCTCCGCCAGATGAATGTGACACCGTCCCACCGCACCATGAAACCCATCCGCACGATCCTCATCTTTCTCGCCTCGCTCTGCGTCCAGCTCTCCGCTGCCGAGCGCCGGCCAAATGTCGTCCTCATCCTCATCGACGACTTCGGCTACGAATGTGTGACCGCGAACGGCGGCGAGAGCTACAGGACGCCCGTGATGGACAGGCTCGCGGCGACTGGCGTGCGCTTCGAGCAGGTGCATGTGCAGCCGCTCTGCACGCCGACGCGCGCGGCGCTGATGACGGGCATCATCAACAAGCGGAACTACACCCACTTCGGCAACCTCGACTTCTCGCAGAAGACGTTCGGCAATTTCTTCCGCGATGCGGGATACGCCACGTGCATCACGGGCAAGTGGCAGCTCCAGGGCGACTACGCCGGGCCGGGGCACTTTGGCTTCGACGAGTATTGCCTCTGGCAGCTCAACCGCCGGCCCGGCCGCTACAAGAACCCCGGCCTCGAGATCAACGGCAAGCAGTTCGACTACTCGAAGAACGAATACGGCCCCGACCTTGTGAACGACTACGCGCTCGACTTCATCGCGCGGAAGAAGGACGCGCCGTTCTTCCTCTACTATCCGATGATGCTCACGCACTCGCCCTACGACGCGACGCCGGACAGCGAGGACTACGTCGAGTCAAAGGCTGGCAAGGGCAGGGGCAAGGGGCCTGCGGGGCATTTCCCGGACATGGTCGCCTACACGGACAAGCTCATCGGCAAGCTCGTCGCGAAACTCGACGAACTGAAGCTGCGCGACGACACGCTCGTGCTCATCCTCGGCGACAACGGCACGGGCCGCGGCACGCCGTCGCGCTTCCAGGGCCGCGACGTCGTCGGCGGAAAAGGGACGGGCACGATGTGGGGAACGCGCGTCCCCGGCATCGGGAGCTGGCCGGGCCATTTTGCGAGCGGGAAGGTGTGCACGGACATGATTGACGCGACGGATTTCCTCCCGACGATCTGCGAGGCCGCGGGAGTGAAGGTGCCCGCGGAGCTGAAGATCGACGGGCGCAGCTTCCTCCCGCAGCTCCGCGGCGAGAAGGGCAGCCCGCGCGACGGGCTCTACGTTTGGTATAATCCGAGCGGCGGCGCGACGGCGAAGTTCGAGTTTGCGCACGACCAGCATTTCAAGCTTCACGCCGACGGGAAGTTCTACGATGTGGCGAAGGACGACCTCGAAAAGTCGCCGCTCGCGGACGCCGCTCTCGACGACGCCGCGAAGGCCGCGAAGGCGAAGCTGGCGGCGCTGCTGAAGGCGCACGAGGGTCCGCGCGATCCCTCCTTTGTGAAGCGCGGCCAGTCTTTCGGCGGCGAGTCCGGCGAGGATGCGGATGCAAACAAGACCGCGAAGCCCGGCAAGAAGAAGGGCGCGAAGGCAGCCGCGCCGCCTGCGACGAACGCCGATCCTCGCGATGTTCGCTTCGACGAGCGCGACCTCAACCACGACGGCAAGGTCAGCCCCGAGGAGTTCGTGGCGACCGCGTCGGACAAGGGCGGCGCGAAGGCTCGTTTCGAGAAGTTCGATGCCAACAAGGACGGCTTCGTCTCGCGCGAGGAGTTCCACGCGCAGTCGAGGAAGTGACCGCCGCGCGAACTGCGTCCGCGCACGATGCAGGACGAGATTCCATCTTATGAAAGCCACCCTCCCACTTGCCGCGCTACTTGCGCTCGCATCCTCCGTCTTCGCCGCCAATCGTCCCAACATCGTCGTGATTCTCAGCGACGACTATGGCTATGGCAGCGCGGGCTGCACCGGCGCAAACCCCGCGCTCGTCCAGACGCCGAGCATCGATCGCATCGCGAAGGAGGGCCGCCGCTTTACCGACGCGAACACGACCTCGTCCGTCTGCTCGCCGACGCGCTATTCCGTCGTCACGGGGCGCTACTGCTGGCGCACTTCGCTGAAGCACGAGGTGCTTAGCACGTTCGCGCCGCTGCACATCGAGACGACGCGGCTGAACGTGGCGTCGCTGCTGAAGAAGCACGGCTACGCGACGGCGGCAGTGGGCAAGTGGCACCTCGGCTACGGCACCGCGACCGACTCGCCGAAGTGGCGGCCCGACTACTCGGCGGAACTTTCGCCGGGGCCGCTGGACATCGGCTTCGACTATCATTTCGGCGTGCCGAGCAACCACGGCGACCTCACTGGCGTGTTCGTCGAGAACCGCTTCGTGTATGGGCTTCGCTCGGGGAAAATTCCCGCGAACATGAAGATCGCCGGGCCGGTGCCGGACTCGGATGATTTTCAAAAGACCTACACCGGCGCGGACACCGAGAGCGGCAAGGGCGACGGGCGCATCCTCGACCTCGACGCGCCGCGGCGGAAGAACGAGCGCGTGATGAAGGTGCTCACCGACAAGGCGACCGCGTGGCTCGAAGCGCAGCCGAAGGACAAGCCCTTCTTCCTCTACTTCACGCCCGTCGCGGTGCACAACCCCGTGACTCCCGACAAGGACATCGCGGGCCGGAGCAAGGCCGGGCTCTACGGCGACTGGATTCACGAGCTCGATCGCAGCGTCGGCCGCGTGCTCGACACGCTGGACAGGATGGGCGTCGCACAGAACACGCTCGTGATTTTCTCCAGCGACAACGGCGGCGTGTTCAAGCCGGACGTCGAGCGCCTGCTCCAGACGACCGCGTTCAAGGCTGGCCTGCGTGTGAACGGCGACCTGCGCGGCGGGAAGCACGACGTGTGGGAGGGCGGCTTCAAGGTGCCGTTCCTCGTGCGGTGGCCGGGCCACGCGCAGCCGGGAACCGTGTGCCGCGAGATGATCAGCCTCGCGGACATCCTCGCGACGACAGCGGAGATCGTGGGCGAGGAGCTGCCGCCAGCGTCGAAGGCTGCGGAAGACAGCCGGAGCATTCTCCCGGCGATCCTTGGCGATCCGGCGAAGCCGATCCGCGACGACATCATCGTTCACAGCGCGCCCGGTGTCTTCGCGATCCGCAGGGGGCCTTGGAAATGGATCGAGGGCGTGCCGGTGGATGACATCAAGCCCGGCGCGCGCAAGGCGCAGGCGGATCAGTTTCGCCCGCAGCTTTATAACACGAAGGAAGATCCCGCCGAGACGAAGGACGTGAGCGCGCAGCATCCGGAAGTCGTCGCCGAGCTTCGCACGCTGCTGAACCGCTACCGTGATGGCGGCTACAGCCGCGAGCTGCCGCCGGCCGACGTGAAGCCCGCGGTCGAGAAGGCTGTGTCGCTTTCGCCGGTTGCTGGCAAAATCTCCCTCGAAGAGCCGCTCGCGCAGCTCCCCGGCAAGCCGTGGACGGTCTCGCGCGGAGAGTGGGAGGCGAGAAACGGCGGCGTGTGGGGCGGGCAGAAGGGCAGGGAGGAGCAGGCCGCCGTGATGCGCGTGCCACTCGCGCTCGGCGACGGCTCGATTGATTTCGAGATCAACCTCAAGGGCGCGAACCGCACGTCGCTCCGCATCGAGTGGGGCGACAGGAAGGGGAGCTTCCGCGTCGTCATTTCGCGCAGCGCGCTGGAAGTCGCGAAGAACCCATCGCAGGGCGAAGCGAAGGACGCCGTGGAACCGCTCGCGCGCAAGCCGCTGAAACTCGACGCCGGCAAGTGGTATCCGGTGCGGATCACCTTCCGCGGAGATGAGGCCGCGGCACAGGTGAATGACAC
Source organism: Chthoniobacteraceae bacterium (assembly GCA_044221185.1). GTDB lineage: Bacteria > Verrucomicrobiota > Verrucomicrobiia > Chthoniobacterales > Chthoniobacteraceae > SXWH01. Next base: position 142,557 of record JBGAPP010000005.1, read on the forward strand.
CGTCGCGAACGCGCGGCACGCCGTGCTCGCCGAGAAGAAGACCGCCGCGAATTTCCTCGTCTTCGGCGAGAGCGCAGGCTTTCGGAATGTGAAGGTCGCGCAGTGACGCGCCGCCGTTCTCAGCAGAACATCGCTCGTCCCCAATCCATCCTGCCATGAAACTGTCCCGCCCCGTCGCAGTGTTCCTTGTCTTGTTCTGCGTCCTCGCCGATGCGAGGGCCGCCGCGGAAAGGAAGCCGAACGTCATTTTCATCCTGACCGACGATCAGGGGTGGAACGACGCGCATTTCGCCGGTCACCCGTATGTGAAGACTCCGAGCCTCGACAAGTTTGCGAGCCAGAGCACGTGGCTGCGGCAGTTCTATGTCGCGGCCACCGTGTGCTCGCCGAGCCGGACGGCGTTCATGACTTCGCACTATCCTGCGCGGCATTTTGTCCACGGACACTTTTCCACGCACGAGCAGAACGCCGCGCGCCACATGCCCGACTGGCTGGACCCGAAGGTGCCGACGCTCGCGACGCTGCTGAAGGGGGCGGGCTACGCGACGGCGCATTTTGGAAAGTGGCACCTCGGCAGCGGACCGGGCGCACCGGAACCGTCGGCATACGGATTCGACGTGTCGAAGACGGTGAATGCGAACGGTCCGCAGCTCGGCGACGAGGGGAAGGATCCGTATTTTCGCGCGAAGTCCACGGCGATGATCGTGGACGAGACAATCGCGTTCATCAAAGCGAACAGGGATCGCCCGTTTTACGCGAATGTGTGGACGCTGTTGCCGCACGCAAAGCTGAACCCGACGCCGGAGCAGCTCGCTGTTTACAAGGATTTCCAGCCGAGCGCGGGCGACGCGGCGTTCGGCCCGTGGATGCAGAAGTATCTCGGCGAGGCGAAGGATCTGAAGAGCCAGATGCAGGTCTTCTGCGCGTCGCTCACGGACCTCGACACGCAACTCGGCCGGCTTTTTGCCGCGCTGGATGAGATGAAGCTCGCGGAGGACACGATCATTTTTTACTCGAGCGACAACGGTGCGGAGGACTACCGCATCGGCAACGCATCGAACGGCGGCGTCGGCAACACCGGCCCGCTGCGCGCGCGGAAGCGCAGCATGTATGAGGGCGGAGTGCGCACATTCGGGCTCGTGCGCTGGCCGGGCCGTGTTCCCGCTGGGAAAAGGGACGAGGTGAGCGTGACGGGCGGCGTGGATTTCCTGCCGACGATCTGCAAGCTCGCGGGCGTGGGCGTGCCGGAGAATGTGCGGCCCGACGGGGAGGACGTGAGCGACATCTGGCTCGGCAAGCCGCGTGCGCGCACGAAGCCGCTGCATTGGGAGTGGCTGTTCAATGTCGCCGGCGGGAAGGAATACGGCTACATGCCGCCGATGCTCGCGGTGCGCGACGGCGACTGGAAACTCTTTGTGAATCACACGGGCAGCGACGCGGAGCTGTTCAACATCCCGCGCGACATCGGCGAGGAACACAATGTCGCCGCGGACAATCCCGAAGTCGTGAAGACGCTCACCGCGAAGGCGCTCGCATGGGCGAAGTCGCTTCCGCCGAGCCCCGCGCGGGACAACGCGACCGCGACAGGCGTGACGCAGGACGGCGCGCGTGTGAAGAACAGCGCGGCCCAGCCGCCGGCAAACAAGCCGATCCCACCCGCGGAGCGCGCCGCGATTTTCAAGAAGTGGGACACGAACCACGACGGCAAACTGTCGCTGGAGGAATACGCCGCCGGCCTCGCGAAGAAGGGCGACGCAAAGCAGCGCTTCAAGAATTTCGACGCGAACCAAGACGGGGTGCTGAGCGAGGAGGAGTTTGTGAAAGCCGGAAAACGCTGACCTCGGATGTCTGTGAAACTGCGGAACCTCCTCTTCGCCTTATTGCTTGGAACGGTCTCGGCGCTCCGCGCGTCCGAGCCTTCCAGGCCGAACATTCTCATCCTCCTTGCCGACGATCTCGGCTGGTCGGATCTCGGCTGCTACGGCGGCGAGATCCGCACACCGAACCTCGATGCGCTCGCAGCGGGTGGGGTTCGCTTCACGCAGTTCTACAACAGCACACGGTGCTGCCCGTCGCGCGCCTCGCTGCTCACGGGGTTGCATCCGCACCAGTCGGGCGTGGGCCTGATGACATCGGATCGCGCGGCGAAGTATCCAGGCGCTGGTGACCGCGGTGAGGAGTTTCCCGGCTACCGTGGCGCGCTCAATGAGCGGTGCGTGACCATTGCGCAGGTGCTCAAGGGCGCAGAATACCGCACGGCCGCGGCCGGGAAGTGGCACGTGGGCGACCGTGAGCCACCGACGAAGCGGGGCTTCGACGACTTCTACGGATTCGTGAGCGGCTACGGCGTGGATTCGTGGGAGCCGCGCATGATGGCGCGGCTGCCAGAGGGAAAACCGCAGCACGCCTACAAGCCCGGCGAGTTCTTCGCCACCGACGCGATCACGGATCACGCGCTCGATTTTCTCGCTGGCATGCGGAAGTCCGGCGCGCCGTGGCTGCTCTACGTTGCGTATCAGGCAGCACATTTCCCCGTGCAGTCGAAGCGTGAGGACATGAACGGCTACGCGGAGATTTACGCCAGAGGCTGGGACAAAATCCGCGAGCAGCGGCTCGCGCGGCAGAAGGAAATCGGACTGCTTCCCGCCGGCACCATATTGACGCCGCGCAGCAAGATTCCGCATCCGGTCGCCTCGAAGCGTCTCGGATCGTGGACCGAGGACGGCATCAACCCAGCGTGGGATTCCCTGCCTGCCGAGCGCCGCGCCGATCTCGCGCAGCGCATGGCTGTCTATGCCGGGATGGTCACGGGAATGGACCGCAACATCGGGCGCATCGTTGCTGATTTGCGTGCGAGCGGTCAGCTCGACAACACGCTCATCTTTTTCCTGAGCGACAACGGCGCGTGCGCCGAGTGGGAGCCGTTCGGATTCGAAATGCTGCCGACGCCGGACCCGCAGCCCGGCACGGGGCTCAACCAAGGCACGCAGGCGCTGCCGAACAAACTCTACCGAGGGGACGACCTCGCGAAGCTCGGTGGCCCCGGCTCGTTTCCGAGCTACGGGTCCGCGTGGGCCAACGCGTGCAACACGCCGTGGCGCCTCTACAAGCACTACGGGCACGAGGGAGGCATCGGCACCTCGTGCATCGCGCACTGGCCAGCGGGGATGGGCGCGGACAAGGGGGCGGGGGGAAGGGGAGACAAGGGGAGCGGGAGATTTGTGCGCGAGCCGGCGCATCTGATCGATCTCATGGCGACGTGCGTGGATGTCGCTGGCGCGAAATACCCCGCGCAGGCCGACGGGCGCGACATTCTGCCAATGGAGGGGGTGAGCCTGCGTCCGCTGATCACGGAGCCATCCGGCGCGCTGCCGCCGCGGATGCTCGCTTGGGAACACGAGGGCAACCGCGCCATCCGCGATGGAAAATGGAAGCTCGTGGCCATCGCAAACGGACCGTGGGAACTTTACGACATCGCAGCCGACCGCTCGGAGCTGCACGACCTCGCTGGGAGGGAACCGCAGCGTGTCGCGGAGATGGCGTCGAAATGGGAGGCGTGGGCGAAGCGCACAAATGTTCTTCCGCGTCCCGGTGATGCGAATGCAAAGTCGAAGCCATGACGCCCCGCCTCCTGTTCGCCGTTTTTCTTGCCGCGAACTGCCCGCTTCATGCCGACGAACTGCCGCTCGCGGTGAAGCCCGGCGAACTCATCGCGCGCGAGGATTTCTCCGCGCCGGATGCAGTGGCGAAATGGCGCTGGGGTGCGGGGAAATGGACGGTCGCTGACGGTGTGCTGAAGGGGACGGAGACAGCCGAGCGGAAGCACGCCGCGGGCATCGCGTGTCAGCGGGTCTATCACGATGCGGTCATCAAGTTCCGATTCCAGTTTGCCGGCGGGCAGGATGCGATCCTGCTGCTGCGGAACAAATTCGGGAACCTCTGCCGCCTCATCATTTCTCAGAGCGGCATGACGATTCAGAAGGACCGGCCGAACTTGCCGAAGGACACGAAGGAAAAGACCGAGGTGCTGGGCAAGGCTGCGCTGAAGCTCGCGCCGGGGCAGTGGTATTCCGTGACGGCAGCCGTTCATGGCGGTGAGTTCGGAGTGACGCTGCACGGGCACGCGACGCTCAAGGGCGCGCACGCGGCGATTGATGTCGGGAAGACGGAGATCGAGTTCCTTGCGAGCGGTGATTCGATCCTGTTTGACGACTTGGAAGCGCATGCGATCGAGGGCAAGTGATCCGCGCGCGCATATGCCTGCCTCCCGAATTCCCATGAGCATCACCCGACGCCACTTCATCCACACCACCGGCCTCACGCTTCTCGGCTGCGGCATGCGCGCATCCGCTGCGGCGCCGCTCATCGAGTCCATCGAGAAGGTCGTCCTGCCCGCACCACCGGTGAAGGGCGGCACGTGGTTTCACCCGCGCGCGTGCATGGTGGGGAAGAAGGCGTTCATGACGCTGCAGGAGATCAAGGGCTCCGACTTCTTCGGCCCCGTGCATTGGACGACCTCGGATGATCTGGGCAAGACATGGAGCCCGTTCACGCCAGCGCCGCCGCTCGGCTGGGTGCAGCTCGACACGGGTGGGCACGAGGGGGTGTGCGATGTCACACCGGAGTATCACCCGAAGACCGGCAGCGTCCTCGCGCTTGGGCACAACGTCTTTTACAAAACCGCGCGCTTTGACCGCGACCAGCCTGCGCGCTGGCCGATCTACGCCGTGTGGAAGGACGGCGCGTGGGGCCCGCGGCAGAAGCTCGTGTGGGACGACCCGCGCGGCAGCTACATCTACTCGAACAACTGCGGCCAGCGCGTGATGCTGCCCGACGGCGACGTGATGATGAGCTTCACCTTCGGCGTGAAGGACAAGCCGCGCGGCGTGTGCGGCGTCCGGTGCTCGTTCGATGGGAAGCAGCTCCTCGTGAAGGAAACCGGCCCCGAGCTGACGAACCCGAAGGGCCGCGGCCTGCTCGAGCCGTCGCTCACGCGCCTCGATGGCCGCTTTTATCTCACCATTCGCGCCGAGGATGGGCGCGGCTATGTCGCCGTGAGCGACGACGGTCTCCACTACGGGCCGAAGCAGGCTTGGGCGTGGGACGACGGCACGCCGCTCGACATGTCCACCACGCAGCAGCACTGGCTCACGCATTCGGACGGGCTCTTCCTCGTCTATACGCGGAAGGACGCGACGAACGTGAGCGTCATCCGCTGGCGCGCGCCGCTGTGGGTTGCCCAGGTGGATGTGAAGACGCTGCGCCTCATCCGCGCCACCGAGCGCGTCGTGCTTCCACTGGTCGGCGATGGCGTGAATAAAGCCGACCTTGTCCCGATGATGGGCAACTTCGGCGTGTGCAACGCGGGCGCCGGCGAGTCATGGGTCACCGACGGCTCGTGGTGCCCGAAGGCTGGCAACAGCGGTGAATTGCAGCTCGCGAGAATCCGCTGGAGCAGGCCGAACCGGGCCGTGGGCGGATAGCATCCACCCTTCGCGGAGAAATGAGGCGCGGGAAAAATTGGATGGACGAAGCGGTGCTCCTCGCGAAGCTTCGCCCGCAGTCCGCACCGCTGGCAGAGCCGCGCGCCAACAGTCCCCGTAGTTCAACGGATAGAACGCTGGTTTCCTAAACCGGTGATGTGGGTTCGATTCCCGCCGGGGACACTTTTCCGGGCTCTTCCGGTGGTGCTGGCGCGAAGCGGAAAATCGGTGTCGTGCTCCGCGCATTGGGGCTTCCATGCTGCGGGAAACCGTGCGATGCAGGATTGCCCGCTCTTTCACCCCACGAAATCCCCACACTCCATGAAGAAGGGAACGCTCACTCCAAAACAGATCGGGGCGTATCACCGCGATGGCTTCATCATCGCGCGGCGCTTTTTTGACCGTGAGGAAACCGGCCTTCTCAGCCGCTCCGCCCGTGAGGACCGCGTGCTCGACCAGCATTCGTTCAGCCGCGACGATGGCACGGGTGCGAAGGTGCGCCTCTCGGTTTGGAATCATCCCGGGGATGGAATTTATGGAATGTTTGCGCGCTGCCGGAAGCTGGTGGACTCGGTGGAGCAGTTGCTCGGCGACGAGGCGTATCACTACCACTCGAAGATGATCATGAAGGACGCGAAGGTCGGCGGCGCGTGGGCGTGGCACCAGGACTATGGCTACTGGTATCAGAACGGCGTGCTCACGCCGAATCTATGCAGCGTGTCCATCGCGGTGGACGCGGCGACGATCGAGAACGGCTGCATGCAGGTGCTGAAGGGGTCGCATCACATGGGGCGCGTGGACCACGTGCTCACAGGCGATCAGGCGGGGGCGGACATGGAGCGTGTGAATGAGGCGATGAAGCGATATGAGCTTGTCCACTGCGTGATGCAGCCCGGCGACGCGCTTTTCTTCCACTCGAACCTCCTGCACGCCTCGGCGCGCAACGATTCCGACAAGCCTCGCTGGTCCATGATCTGTTGCTACAACGCGAAGAGCAACGATCCCTACAAGGAGTCGCATCACCCGCGCTACACGCCGCTGAAGAAGGTGGCGGACGCCATGATCAAGAAGGTCGGCGTGCGGAGGTTTGCCGAGGACGAATCGAGCGTGGCGTGGCTGGAAGGCTCCAGAGACTCGAGCGCGAAATCGCTGAAGAAGAAGCTCTCGGCGGTGTGAAGTGCGGCGGCTCGCTCGCAGCAACCGAAATTCGATGAAGCGCATCCAACCGTTCCTCAGCATGGCCGCCGCGCTGGTGTGCCTGAGCGCCGATGGAGCGGCTGCCGAGCCGCCTGTGCCCGCCCAGGCGCCGCGCGCGGAGGTGGAGATTCAGGTGCAGGGAAACGCGCAGTTGCTGCTGAACGGTGCTGGGCAGATTCAAGTGCAGGCCGATGCGGTGAACGTGCGGGCGGTTGCGCCGTCGGTCGCCCCACCGGTGATTTTTTTCCCCGGTATCCCGTCCATCCTGCTGCCGAATCCCGCCGCTGCCGAGGCGAAGCCCGGCTATCTCGGGGTGCAGCTCGAGACGGACGAGGAGAATCAGGCGGAGGGTGACGATGCCAAGAAGGACGCTGCGAAAAGGAACGCCGGTGTGGGAATCGCGAACGTCGTCGAGGGCTCTCCCGCGGAGAAGGCCGGGCTGAAGCTGGGGGACCGTGTGCTGAAATTCGAGGGCAAAGATGCGGGGAACTCCACCAAGCTCCGCGAGATGATCCGCGCGATCCGCCCGCAGCAACAGGTGAAGCTGACGGTTCGCCGCGACGGGAAGGAGGTCGAGGTGAAGGCAACGCTCGCCGCTGCGCCGGAACCCGCGGCTGGAGCCGTGCTCCAGTTGAACGGGATGATGATTGGCGGAGGGAATGAACCACAGGCCGTTCCCGGGGTCGTCGTGTTCAACCGCACGAACCTGCCGAGCATCAGCTCGGTCATCCGGAGCGGCGGCGTCCCCGCCGACATGGATACCGTGAGCCTTCGCGACGGAAACCGATTCATCGGAAAAATCCGCGGCATCAGTCCCGCGAAAGGGCTCGTGCTCCAGCGCGAAGGCCAGCCCGAGTTGGAACTCATCGAGAAGGAAATCTCCGGCCTGACTTTTGCGGAGCGCCGGAAGGATGAGCCTGCGTCGGCGGGCAGCCGGCCGAAGGTCGTAGTCCAACTGCGCGACGGTGGCATGCTGCATGGCGACGCGCTCACGATGGAGCAGGGGAAGCTGCTGGTGACGCTGACCGGCGGGCAGCGCGTCGAAATCCCGCGGGCGCACGTCCATTCGGCGATGCTTTCCGATGCCGATGCGCCGCAAATTTACGACGGGCCGCTGGGCCTTGCAGGCTGGGTCGGCGGGCGCTTCGGGCAAGGGCAGTGGGAGTTTGCGGACGGGCTGCTGCGCTGCATTCAAAACGGCCCCATCGGCCGCGACTTCGCGCGTCTGCCCGATCCGCTCGATCTTTCATTCGACGTCGTGTTCCCACCCAACATGCAGCATTTCTCGGCCACGCTGTTCGCCACGGCGGTGAACCAGTCGGGAGTCGGGACGCTGACAATGAACCTCAGCCCGCAGCAGATCTACGGCAGCCACTACGACGGGCGCCGCTACAACCAATACAACACGAACCTCGATGCGCCGCAGCGGCAGGTCTTCAACACCAAGCCCGAGGCCGTGCGCTACCGTTTCCTCGTGGATCGCGTGAATGGGCGCGCGCTCATCTACATCGGCGGGGTGAAGCGCGCGGAGTGGAAGCTCTCGAAAGTGAAGCCTGAGGATCTCGGGAAATGCGGCGCTGTCTTCAGCATTTCGCCGAACGTGTCCATGTCGGGCACGACGTTCCAAGTCGGACGCGTCCGCATTCTTCCGTGGGATGGAAAGGAGCCTGCGAAGGAGGGGGAGATGCGCGCGCCCGCCGGCGATCAGGCGCTCGCGAGCGACGGTAAATCCACGGGCGGCGAGATCGTCCGTATCGGCGAAAACGAAATCGTTTTTGCAAATCCCGCTGCGACGGTGCGCAGGGAGAAGTCGCTCTTCGTGCGATTCGCGGGGCCGGCGGAGGCGAAGGATCTTCCGGTAGCCGCCGCGCGTGTGCAGTTGAGGAACGGAAGCGAGTTCACCGCGTCGAAAGTTCAAGGCGATGGCGAGGCCCTCACGCTGACGATGCGCTCGGGATCACAGATCGCGCTGCCGCTGTCCATGCTGAGGGAGTTGGAGTTTCTCCCGCCCGAGGGGCAGGCGGATCCCACTGCATCCGGCGTGGACGTGATCACCCTGACGGACGGGACGCAGCTGCGGGGAAAGGCGATCACGCCGGTTTCGGGCGACAAGTTGCGGTGGAGCATCGCCGCAGTGAAGTCGCCGCTCGAATATCCGTCCGCGAGTGTCGCGGGGATCTTTTTTTCCCGCGCTGCCGGTGCGGAGAAGGCCGCCGCCCTCGCGGGGGAGAGCGTGGTGCGCCTCAGCAATGGCGACTGGCTGCCGTGCGATGCGGTGGCCCTTGAGGCAAACCGCTTCCTTTTCAGAACTGCTCTGGCTCCCGAGATCGCGGTGCCACTTTCTGACTTGAGCGCCATCTACCTGAACCCGCGCGTGGCGGCATCGGTGAACGATGGATCGAGCGGCCCGACGCTTTGGAGCGAGGGCTGGAAGCCGAACCAGTATGGCCTCGTTCGGCAGACCGCGAAGGCCGCGGCGAAGTCCCCTCAGCCGTGGGCCTACCACGACGGCGGCTACACCCTCACAGGCCCCTCGCGGGGCGGCGAGACGATGCTCGCGCAGCGCTGGACCTCCTACAGCGGGGCGTATGCGCTGAATTTCGACATCACGAATCCGAACCGTGGTCCCGCGTTCTCGTTGCAGGTCTTCAATTCGAAGGACGAACGGACGTTCAGCGTCTCCGTGAGCGGTGGGCGGGTGTATGTGTATTTCAATCCGAGCACCGCGCGCCTCGCACGTTTCGCCGCCGGGGGAAAGAGGTTTCAGGTCGATGGAAAAATCGAGAACAGCGGCGGCACGACGCCACTCTCCATCGTGCTGGACCGCCCGGCCCGGACGTTCCGCGTTTTCATGGCGGGCAAGGAAATCGGCAAGATTCCCTTCAAGGCCGACGAGGCTGATGAGGCGCTCGATGCAGGCGGCATGTCGCTCGCGCCGTCCTACTACAGCTCGACGAGCACGCGGCGGAACCAAAACCGGGTGGAGCGCATCTGGCTCGCGCCGTGGGAGGGGATGGCAAAGGCTCCACTCACCTCCACGGACAAAGGCGCGGCGGAGAAGGCAGGCGGAGATGCGCAGGAGGCGGAGGCGAAAAAGGAATCTGGGCCGCAGCCGACGATTTACCTCGCGAACGGCGACGAGTTTTCCGGTGCGATCGGAAAGATCACCTCCGAAATCGTGTCCGTGGACTCCGACGCCGGCCCGCTCGACCTCCCCGGGAAGCGCGTCGCGTGGATCCGTTTTCCATCCTCCCCGGCGACTGGGCAGGATCAGTATCCGCGGCTCCGCTTCCACGATCGCGGCGTGCTCACGGTGAAGGATCTCGAAATCGGGAGCGAGCGTGTGAAGTGCCGCACACTGCAGGGGCAGGCGCTCGATTTTCCGCTCTCGCTCGTGAAGGAGGCCGTGTGGCATCCGCTGTCGGACAAGTGACCGCGAGTTGATCGCGCGCTCGAATTGTGTAAGCGGGCGCGGCGTCCTGCCTGCGATCAGAAACGGATGACCTGCCGGGCGACTTCGCCGCGGTCGAGCCGATCGAACGCCTCGTTCACCTCGTCGAGCCGGATTTCGCGCGAGCGCAGAAGGTCCACGGGCAGCAGCCCTGCGCGATACATCGCGATGAAGCGCGGGATGTCGCGCGACGGAACGCAGGAGCCCATGTAGCTGCCCATGAGCATGCGCTCCTCGGCGGCAAATGCCAGCGCGGGAATGGTGAGCATTTTGTCCGGGTGGGGAAGGCCGATGCAGACGGTGCGTCCGCCGCGCCGCGTGGCGCGGAATGCCTGCGCGATCACGTCCTCATGGCCCACGGCTTCGAATGCGGTCTCGACGCCGCCGTTCGTGAGATCGCGGACCGCCGCCACCGCGTCGCAAGAGGAGGCATCCACGAAATGCGTCGCTCCGCATTCGCGGGCGAGCGCCTCTTTTGAAGCGAGGCGATCCACCGCGATGATCGGCCCGGCGCCGATGGCCTTCGCGCCCATGATCGTGCTGAGGCCGACGCCGCCCATGCCGAACACCGCCACCGAAGTTCCCGCGGCGACTTTCGCGGTGTTCACGACTGCGCCCACGCCGGTCATGATCGCGCATCCGAAAAGCACTGCCGTCTCCATCGGCACGTCCGGCTCGATTTTCACGATGGATTCCCGCGCGACGACGCTGAACTGCGAGTAACCCGCGATGCCGCTGTGGTGATTCACGCGCCCGTTGCCGGGCTTTTGAAAGCGGACGCCGCCGGTGATCAGCCTGCCCGCGCGGTTTGCGATCACGCCGGGCTCGCAGAGTGCGGGGCGCCCTGTCGAGCACATCGGGCAGTGGCCGCACGTGGGCAGGAAGGAGAAGACGACGTGGTCGCCTTCCTTGAGATCCTTCACTCCCGGTCCGGGCTCGCGCACGATGCCGCAGGCCTCATGGCCGATGACGATCGGCAGCGGCCAGAGGCGCGTGCCGTTGATCACCGACAAATCCGAGTGGCAGAGCCCCGCTGCGGAAATCTGCACGAGCACCTCGCCCTCGCCGGGCGCGTCGAGTTCCAGCTCCTCGATGATGAGTGGCCTGCTCTGCGCATACGGCGCGGGGAGGCCGCGCTCGCGGAGCACGGCGGCAAGCGTTTTCATCAGGCCGGGGAGGGCGGGCTAAAAGGGAACGTCGTCCGCCTGAACGTCGAGGTCGGGGTCGGCGGGAGGGCGCGGTGCTGCTGCGGGCGCGCGGCGCTGCGGAGGCGCGCTGCTGCGCTCTCCCGAAGGCGCGCCGCCCTCTCCGCCTCCGCCTTCGCGGCTGCCGAGGAATTCGAAGCTCTCCACGACGACGCGCAGCTTGCTCATCTTCTTCCCCGTCTGCTTGTCGTCCCATTGGTCGAGCTTGAGCCGGCCCTCGATGAAAATGGGGCGGCCCTTTTTGAAATACTCGCCGATGACCTCGGCTGTCCGGCCCCATGCCTCAAGGTCGATGAAGGTGACCTCCTCGCGCCTCTCGCCGCCGTCGGACGGAGTGAAGACGCGGTTCACGGCGATGCCGAAGGCCGCGATGGCGGTGCCCTTCGGCGTGTATTTGATCTCGGGGTCCCGCGTGAGGTTCCCCATGAGCATGACTTTGTTGAGGTTTGGCATGTGGGCGAGGAGCTGGCTTTGGAGTTCCGGGGAAAGCGCGCGCCTTACGCCGCTGCCGCCGCCTTCTTTTTGAGGCGGCCGTATTGCTGGCGATAGACCTCGTCGTCCATCTTGAAGCGGGCCTTGATGCGGTCGAGCGCGGCGGGCTCGCAGGAGAAGACGAAGTTCACGAAGTAGCCGCCATCGAGCTCGCCCGGGGCGTAGCTGAATGTGCGGTGGTCCATCTTCTGGACGGACTCGACTTTGGCGCCCTCGGTGCCGAAGTCCTTTTCGAGACGGTCGATGACCTTCTGCGCGCTGTCTTCCTTGCCTTTGATGTTGAGAACGAGGAGTCCCTCGTAACGTTGGTTCATGGTGATGTGGTCGGTGGGTTTTGGTTGAATCGGTTCATTGCGGACGGCAGGTCATGCTCCTGCGCAAACCCGATCGCCTCTGCGGCGCGGTCGAGAGACTGCTCGACCAGCGGGCGCTCGTCCACGGCAAATCTGCCGAGCACGTGCCCTGTGGCTTCGCCGGGATCGGACGCGCCGATTCCCACGCGGAGCCGCGGGACGGACTGCGTGCCGAGATGGTCGAGGATGCTCTGGAGGCCGTTGTGGCCGCCGGCGCTGCCCCGCTCGCGGAAACGCAGGCGTCCCAGCGGGAGCGCCATGTCGTCGAGCACGGCGAGCACGCGGGCGGGCGCGATCTTGTGGAATCGCGCGAGAGCGCCGACGCTTTCGCCGCTGAGGTTCATGTAGGTCTGCGGTTTCAGGAGCCAGACGTCGCCTGCGACAGCGACGTCCGCCTGCCATTTCTTTTCAGCACGGAAGGTGGCGCCCATCGCGGCGGCGAGACGGTCGAGGACCATGAAGCCGACGTTGTGACGGGTGCCCGAATACTCCCGGCCTGGATTTCCCAGGCCGACGAGCAGCCGGAAAGTGGGGCCGTCGGGAGCCATTCATCCGCGCCGGAAAAATTACTTCTTCTCGGCTTTGCCGGCGGGAGCCTTGCCCTTGTCGCCGGCGGGAGCGGCTGCACCCTCCTCGGGCTTCTTCTCCTTGATGACCTCGGGCTCCGCGGCTGCGGCACCTTCGGCGGGAGTGGCTGCGGCCTCCTCCACCGCCGGTGCGGCGACATGGAGGACGCTGACGTCGGGGTTGCCGAGCGCGGAGACGCCCTCGGGCAACGCGAGATCCTTGATGTGGATCGCGTCGCCGATTTCGAGTTTCTCGACGTTGATGACGATCGACTCGGGAAGATCCTTGGGCAGGCACTCCACCTCGATGGAGCGCAGGAGCTGCTCGAGCACGCCGCCCGAGTTCTTCACGCCGCTCGGCTCGCCGAAACAGACGACCGGCACGGTGGTGTGCATCTTCTCGTCCGCGCGCAGCGCGTGGAAATCAACGTGGAGAATCGCGCGCGTCAGCGGCTGGTGCTGGACGTCCTGGATGAGCGCGAGCGTCTTGTCGCCGCCGGTGATCTCGAGGTCCACGAGGACGTGCTCGCCGGAGGTCTTGCCGAGCGCGAACTTGAGTTCCTTCGCGTCGAGCTGGAGGCTCTGCGGCTTGCCGAGGTGGCGGCCGTAGATGACCGCGGGGACGAGGCCGGAGTTGCGCGCCTTCTTGGAGGCGATGGTGCCGGATCCGGCGCGGGGCTGTGCTTTGAGTTGGATTGCTTTGGCCATTGCTGTGTTCAGCTACTGCTGTTGTTTGTTGTTGTGTTTACGTTCCGGGGATTTGGAAAAGGGATGAAACGGACTCGTCGCCGTAGATGCGGTTGATGCCCTCGCCGAGGAGCGAGGCCACGCAGAGCGGCGTGATTTTGAAGCCGTCGCCGTCGCGCACGGGCACGCTGTTCGTGCAGACCAGCTCGGTGATGCAGGAATCCTTCAGGCGCTGGAGACCGAGGTCGCTGAGCACTGCGTGGCTCACGCACGCCATGATTTCCTTCGCGCCGTGCTCCTTCAAAAGCTTCGCCGCCGCGGTGAGCGTGCCGGCCGTCTCCGTGAGGTCGTCCACGAGGATCACCGAGCGCCCGTCCACCTCGCCGATGAGGCTCGTCGCGGAGACCTCCGTCGGGCTCTTGCGGCGCTTCGCCACGATCGCGAGGCTCGCCTCGAGCGCCTGTGCGTAGGCGTTCGCCATCTTCAGCCCGCCGACATCCGGCGACACGACCACGGGATCGTGGAGGTTCTTGGATTTGAGATATTGGATGATCACCGGCGCAGCGAAGAGGTGGTCCACCGGGATGTCGAAGAATCCGGCGACCTGCTGCGCGTGGAGATCCATCGTGAGCAGGCGCTCGACGCCGGACGCGACGAGCAGGTTCGCCACGAGCTTCGCCGTGATGGGCACGCGGGGCTGGTCCTTTCGATCCTGCCGCGCGTAGCCGAAGAAAGGGACGACCGCCGTGATTCGCGCCGCGCTCGCGCGCCGGGCCGCGTCCACCATGATGAGCAGCTCCATCAGGTTCTGATTCGTCGGCGGGCAGGTGGGCTGCACGATGAACACGTCGCGTCCGCGGATGTTCTCGTTGATCTTCACCATCGTCTCGCCGTCGGGGAAGGACGCCACGGTCGCCGCGCCGAGCTTCACCTTGCAATACTCCGCGATGCGGCTCGCGAGCTCGTTGTGCGCGGAGCCGCTGAAAATCTTCAACTCAGTGGGCGGTCGGTAGAACATCCGGAGAAAGGGGCGGGACTCTATGGGGAGAGCCCGGAAACGCAAACGGATTCTGTGAACTCGGCGGCGTGTCCTTTTTCGGGGGATTCAGCGCCGATCCGCCTGGGATTCGGCCTCACTACGCTCCCGGCTCCGGCGCGTCGGCGCGATCCTCGAAGCGGGCGTATTCCTTGATGAATGTCAGCGGGACGTCGCCGGTGGGGCCGTTGCGCTGCTTGGCGATGATGAGCGTGGCCTTGCCGACTGCCTCGGCCTTCGCCTCGTCGCTGTCGGCGTAATATTCCTCGCGGACGAGAAGCCCGACGACATCGGCGTCCTGCTCGATGGTGCCGGACTCGCGGAGGTCGCTGAGACGCGGGCGGCCCTTGGCTTCGCCGGTGCGGGCTTCGGGGTTTCGGTTGAGCTGCGCGAGGATGACGATGGGGATGTTCAGCTCCTTGGCGAGCGCCTTGATGCCCGCGCTGATTTCGGCGATTTCGAGCTGGCGGTTGTCCTTGGCGCGGCTGCTCGTGCTGCGGAGGAGCTGGAGGTAGTCGATGAAGATGGCGGCGATGTCGTGCTGGCTCTTCATGCGCCGGGCCTTGGCGCGCAGCTCGAGGATGGAGAGGCTGCTGGTGTCGTCGATGAGGATCTTCGCCTTTGCGAGCTGGGCGCCGGCGTTGGCGAGCGCGGGGAGGTCGCGCTCGCTGAGGAAGCCGTTGCGGATGGAGCCCATGTTCACGCGGGCGAGCGAGCAGAGCATGCGCTGCACGAGCTGCTGTGAACTCATCTCAAGCGAGAAGACCGCGACGGCCTGATTGAGGTTCAGCGCGATGTTCTCGACGATGTTCATCGCGAAAGCGGTCTTGCCCATGGAGGGGCGCGCCGCGATGACGAACATTTCCGCGCCGTGCAGGCCGTCGGTCATCTGGTCGAGCTGCTTGAAGCCGGTCTCGATTCCGTTGGTCTTGCCGCGGTTGTCGTAGAGCTTGTGGATGTCGCCGATGGCCTTCATGACCATCTCCTTCAGACTGGCGGCCTTGTCCTTGAAGCGGTCCTTGGCGATCGCAAAAATCTTCGTCTCGACCTCGTCGAGGAGCCCCTGCGGGTTGTCCTGCTCCTCGTAGCTGCGCGCGGAGTATTCGTTGCAGACTTTGATGATTTCCCGAAGCGTGAACTTCTCGAGGAGGATCTCGATGTAGTAGGCCGCGTTGGCCGCGGTGGGGAGATAGACGAAGAGGTCGTTCAGCAGCGCGGGGCCGCCGACGGCGTCGAGCTTGTTCCGGTCGCGGAGGAACTGCGCGATGGTGATGAAATCAATCGGCCGGTTTGCATTCCACAGCTCAAGGAGCGTCTCGTAGATCTCGCCGTGGGCGGGAATGTAGAACGTCTCCTTTTTCACGCCGCTCTCGACGGCGAGGCCGATCACCTCCTTGGGTGCGAGCAGGATGGAACTGAGGACACCCTTTTCGGCGTCGGGAGCCTGTGGGAATTCCCGGTGAAAATCCGGTGGATAACTGATCTTCCCCTTCAGCTCGCCCCGTGGCTCCTTGCCCCGGTTTTTCTCATCACCCTGACTCCCGCCTTTGGGAACCGAGGGCATGGCGCGCTACTCCTTCTCCTTTTCGGCCTTGGCGTCCTTGTGCTTCGCCTTGGACTTGGCCTTGTAGCCGCCGGCGGGCTTCTCAGCCTTCTCGCCTTCCGCGGCCTCGCCTTCGGCGGCCTCCTCGGGCTTCGCCTTCGGCGCAATGGTGACGGTGACCGTGGCGGTCACGTCGTGGTGAAGCTTGATCTCGACCTCGTGCTTTCCGGAGTCCTTGAGGGCCTTAGGGAGGGCGATGCGGTGGCGGTCAAACTCGACGTTGCCGCCGAGTTCCGTGCGGAGCTTGTCGGCGATGTCGGAGGCGGTGACGGAGCCGAAGGCCTTGCCGGTCTCGCCGGTCTCGAGCTCGAAGGAGAGCTTCAGCTTGCCGATGCGGCGGGCGAGATCCTGTGCCTCGTTCAGCTCGGCGGCCTCGCGCTCGGCGCGCTTCTTCTTGAGCTGGTTGATGCGGTGGACTTCACCGGCGGTCTTCTCGATCGCCTTGCCCTGCGGGAGGAGGAAATTGCGGGCGTAGCCGGACTTCACTTTCACGAGGTCGGCTTCCGCGCCGAGGTTCGGCACTTTCTCAGTGAGGATGACTTCAGTCGTAGGCATGGCGAAAAGCTTCGGTGGTTTGTTAAAAAAAGGGCCGCGTAGATAGAGCCGCCATGCCGGGATGTCAAAGGCCGTTTTCGGATTTTTGAAACGGCGGGCGCGAGCTGTGGATTTTGGCCGCCGCTGCGGTCGAGCGGAGCTGGAATCAGCGCGGCTTTCGGAACGCCGCGGGGATTTTCTCGCCTCGCGGGTGCGCCGCGCTGCACAGTGCGCGCATGGCGGATTTTTTCCAGACAGGCGCGATTGCGACGCTGCACCGGCTCGGGCCGCCGAATGTGGCGCGGTTGGAGGCATCGCTGTGCGCGCTGGCAAAGAAGACGCCGGTGGCGCTCGTGCTGCCGTGCCATGTGCGCGAGCTGGGCACGCCGGCGCTGGAGCGCATTCTCAGCGAGCTGCAGGCGGTGCGCTACCTGCGGCAGATCATTGTGGGGATTGACGGCGCGGACACGGCGGCGAAATGGCGGCGCGCGCGGAAAGCCTTTGGCGTCCTGCCGCAGGAGACGCTGATGCTTTGGAACGACGGACCGCGCATTTCCAAGCTGCTACGCGGATTTTTCCGCGGCGAGCGCGGCCCACGCCGCGGCGGATTCCAGGGGAAGGGACGCAATGTGTGGCTGTGCCTCGGTGCGGTGCTCGCCTCCGGGGGCGCGGGCATCGTGGCGACGCACGACTGCGACATCGCGAACTACTCGCGCGAGATGCCCGCGCGGCTCTGCCATCCGCTCTTGAACGCGTCGGCGGGCTTCGGCTTCTGCAAGGGCTACTATGCGCGCGTGTCGGATCGGCTGCACGGGCGGGTGACGCGGCTCCTCCTTGCGCCGATGCTGCGCGCGCTGCGGGCAATCGCGGGGGAGCATCCGCTGCTGGAGCACCTCGGTGCGTTCCGGTATCCGCTCGCGGGGGAGATGGCGCTGCGTGTGGAGCAGGCGCGCCGCATGAGGCTGCCATGCGGTTGGGCGCTGGAGCTGGGAATGCTCGTGGAGAGTTGGCGGCGCTCCGAGCCGGGCTCCGTGTGCCAGGCGGAGCTGTGCGACAATTATGATCACCGGCACCAGAGCCTCTCGCCCGGCGATCCTTCGCGCGGGCTGCACAAGGTGGCGCGCGAAGTGGCCCTCGCGCTTTTGCGGAGCATGAAAAGCGAGGGCGTGGCGCTGGATTCCGGCATCTCCCGCGCGCTGCAGCCGGCTTATGAGCGCGAAGCTGCCGGCGCGCTGCGCGTGTATGCGGCGGATGCCCTCATCAACAGCCTCGAATACCCGCGGCGCGACGAGGAACTCGCCGTGGCCACCTTCACCCGCGCGATCGGTGAGGCGGTGCGCGCCTTTCATGCGGCGCCGGATGGGGACGCGTCGCTGCCGAGCTGGGAGAGCATGGAGAAGGAGTCGCCGGATTTCCTGCCCGCGCTGCTGGAAGCAATCGCGGCGGACGGACGCCATCGTTGAAGCGGGGAAGCCCCAGCGTCCCGCTGAAACAAGATTGCCCTTGACCATGCGAAATGTCCCCACGATGCTCCGCGCCCTTTTCACCCAAACCTTTTTAATCATCATGAGCCGAGTCTGCGACATCACTGGAACCAAAGCCCGCAAGGGGAGCAAAATTCACCGCCGCGGTCTCGCGAAGAAGAAGGGTGGCATCGGCATGCACGTGACCGCCGTCACGAAGCGCTACTTCGAGCCGAACCTGAAGACCAAGCGCGTGTGGGTGCCGGAGCTGAAGAAATTCGTGACCGTGAAGCTGACGGCGCGCGCCCTGAAGACGATCGCGAAGAACGGTGCCTATGCCACGCTGAAAAAGGCTGGCATTGTCGCCTGACATCCCGGTAGTTTCCCGATCCCTGATTCACCCCCAACCCAACCAACCAATCCCACCACCATGGCATTCACCGTCGTCAGCAAAAAATCCGGCAAGACCTACCACCTCCACGCCCGCCTACAGAAGCTCAAGGGCGGCCAGGAAGTCACCCTTTACTACTTTGGCGGCGAGGTGAAGCCCGGCGCGATTGACCACCTGCCCGAGGGCATGGAGGTCATCGAGAACGAGCGCACCGGCCTGCCGATGCTTCGCAAGAAAAAGTAGCACCGCGCACATTCCCATTTGAACACTGGCGGCTTGGAGCTTGTCTCCGCGCCGCCAGTTTCATTTTCAAAATCCACGACGACATTTCCGCATGAGCCAGAAACGCATCCCCGTCACCATCCTCACCGGCTTCCTCGGCGCGGGGAAGACCACGCTCCTCAACTACATCCTTAAGCAGCAGCACGGCTACAAATTCGCCGTCATCGTGAATGAGATGGGCAAGATCGGCGTGGACGGCGCGCTCGTGGAGCGGACCGACGACGACATCCTCGAACTGAACAACGGCTGCCTCTGCTGCTCGGTGAGGAAGGACCTCGTCGCCGGAGTGCAGAAGCTGCTCAAGCGCGGCGGATTCGACTACCTGCTCATCGAGACCACCGGCGCGGCTGACCCGCAGCCTGTCGCGCAGACCTTCCTGAACATCCCGCAGCTCCAGCAGTTTGTGATGCTCGACTCGATCATCACCGTCGTGGACGTGGAGCAGATCGAGAAGCAAATCACGGCGCAGGACACCGCGAAGGAACAGATCGCGATGGCGGACTTCATTTTGCTGAACAAGACCGACCTCGTGGACGAGGCGCAGATCGCGAAAATCGAGAAGCTCGTGCGCGAATTGAATCCGCATTGCCGCATGTTCCGCACGAACCAGTCGCAGGCGAACCTCAAGGAGCTGCTCGACATGAACGCATTCGACCTCGACAAAAAACTCGAGCTCGACCCCGCGTTCCTCGACGAGATGCGGAACCGGCACCATCACGACATCAACAGCTTCTCATTCACCTACGACAAACCATTCGTGATCGAGAAGCTGGAATTCTTCATCCAGGAGATGAGCGAGAAGGAGCAGATTTACCGAAGCAAGGGATTCCTGAGCATCGCCGGCAACCCGCGCCGGGCGATTTTCCACGGGGTGAACAACCGCTTCACGCTGCTCTGGGATCGGCTCTGGGAAAAGGATGAGAAACGCTCCAGCCAGCTCGTGTTCATCGGCAAGAATCTCGACGAGGCGAAGATCCGGAGGTCGCTGGACGGCTGTCTGGCTTAGAAATGAGGCGCCCGGCGGATTTTCGACTCGCGCGGGATGCGAGAAATCCTGTAACAACTTTTTTCAGTAGCCGAGCTTTTTCCCGACCGCTACTGAACCACCACATAATGTCGCGTTCCTTCCAGCCCAAGGCGACCGCACTCCCCTCAGATTCGGGGGAGGCGATTGCTTCCCATGACTCCAATTCGGAGCATCTCATCCCGTGCCGGCAATGCTCGGAGCGCTACCCGAAGTCCACGATCGTCTGTCCGCGATGCAACCGCTGGAACGATTGCAGTCCGCTTTCCTTTGCGCTCCGGGCGACTGCCATCGTCGTCGTTACGGCAATGGTGATTTGGACTCTGATGTTTGTCTCGAAGGCGGCGTCCAAGACGAAGGGTGTCTCGGGAGAAGGCGGGCTGAAGCCGCTGCCGTCCGCGGCACCGGGCTCCTCGGGCGGGCCGGATCTGCGGTTCTAGCAGGAGAAGCCGGCGCGATTGTGCGCGGAGCCGTCCGCCCGCACATGGATGACGATCATTTTTTGAAAAACATCTTGCCGCGTCCGGATGCGTGCGGTTGAAGGGCGTCGTAGTTCTTTGCGAGTTCAACGTTAGTGGCCGGCGTGAAGGAACCCCGTGAAATCCGGGGGCAGTTGCGCTGCTGTAACTGGATACAACTTCCCACTCTGCCAGTCCTGCGAAAGCAGGATGAAGGCGGGAAGAAGGATGGCTGCCCGCACCCGGGCCGCCGCAAGCCAGGAGCCAGAATATTTCCCCGGCCGCTCTCATTCGTGACCCCGTGTGTGCGGGTGTTCTCGAAAAAACTTCTTCGCAAAAAAGAAGAATGAGGGGTCCCAATGGCGTGCTGCTCGCGCTCCGTTTCGATCTCTCGAAACCTGGAGAATAAGAATGAAAAAATACATCCTGGCTGGAGCCTGCATTTTCATGCAGGCGTCCGCCGCCCGTCTCGAAGCCCTCACTGTGTCGTCGGACTTCTCGACAAATCCGCTCACCGGCGGCGCATGGTCCTACGGCGTCGGGAGCAACGTGAACAACCAGCTCGCATGGAGCGGCAGTTCGCTGCTGGTGCATGTGGACACATCGAAGCCGACCGTCCGGCTTGACCTTCCCATCGGCACCACGCTGACGACCAGCACGGACTTCACGCTCACGAGCAGGTTCAGCTTCACCGTCACGAGCGCGCCGAATAACGAGTCGATGCAGTTTGCGTTCGGCCTCGTGAACCACTCCCTCACCGGCGGAAACCGCACCGGCCTGCCCAGCGATCCTCCTTATCCCGCGCCTGGTTCATCGAATGTCTTCAGCACGGTCGAGTTCAGCTATTACCCGAATGTCTCGCCGACATTCGGCTTCGGGCGGACGCTCACTCCCGCGGTGTTCGGTGCGCAAAGCGGTGGCGGTGATGCGTTCGGAAATTTCGCGTCGCTCTTCGGCGCAGACTCCGACTTGGGCGACAACACTGTGCCATCCATCACCGAACTTCCGCAGGCTACGCTGCTGCTGGCGACGCTCGATTATTCGGCGACCACGAAGCTGCTCGCGCTGACGATGCAGCGTGTGAACGGCGACCTCTCCCTCACGACGCTTCAGACTGAGGTGCCTGCGCTGGACCTCTCCTTCATCGGGCCGACGTTCGCGGTCGATTCGCTGGCGGTCATGGCTTACGGCGACGGCTACAATTCATTCTATCCATCCACGCCCGCGCTCATCGGCGACATGGAAATCAGGCAAATCGCAGTCACGTCCCCGGTGCCCGAACCTGCGGCAGCGGTGCTGCTGCTGTGCGGCGGCGGTGTATTCGCGCTCGTCAGGCGGCGCCGCGCGTAGTCCAGTGAAGCCGTGAGGAAGGCATTCACACTTCTTGAGCTGCTCGTGGTGATCGCGATCATCTCCGTCCTCGGCGCGCTCCTGGCGGCCGTGTCATCGAGGGCCAAGGCGGCCGGCGCCCGTGCCATTAGCGCGCATTCGCTCAGCCAGTTGATCGCGTCTGGACACCTCTATCTCAAGGACAACGACAACTGTTTCTGGCCGTATCGCCAGAGCATCAGCGGCGGCGTGCAGTGGTGGTTTGGCTTCGAGAGCACCGCCTCGTCGAAAATGGCCGAGGGCAAGCGCACCTGCGATTATTCCAAAGGCCCCCTCGGGCCGTATGCGAGCGCATCCGGCGGCATCAAGACCGACCCTGCCTTCATCGCATTCAGTCCGCGGCTGAAACCGAAATATCAGAATGGCAACTACGGCTACGGCTACAACGTCGCCCTCGTGGCCGATGCCTCAGGCGCGCCACGCAACGCGGTGAGCGTCGAGGATCCGTCGCAGATGATCGTCTTCGCGACCTGCGCGCAGGTGAATTCGTTCCAAGCTCCGGCATCAGCCAAGCGGCCGATGGTCGAGGAGTTTTACCTGCTCGATCCGATGCAGAAGACGATGCACTTCCGGCATGGCCGGGATGCGCTCGCGGCGTTCCTCGATGGGAGCGTCCGCTCGCTGAGCATGGACAATGACATGCAGCTTGGGAGTCAGGACGCGCGGATGCCCGCCGCGAACATCGGGGCCGTCAAGGCGACCTACCTCAAGCAGGACGGCTGGTGATCCGGCGTTCGCGGCTGGAAGTTCGCGGTTCAGCGGATTCTGCGAAGCGCGCCGCTGATCTTGAAGATGCTTGCCATGCGCGGACTCTCCCGCATCAGTCCGAGAGCATCCGCCAGCCATCCGCCGCAAATCCTGAACACCGCGCGTCCGCCACGCGCCCGCTGTCGCCCGCCGGCTTGGCTGTGCTCTGCGCGGTGTGTCTTGCGAGCGTCGCCGCTGCGGCTCCCGAAAGCAATGGCTGGCAGCATCTGGTTTCCGGCAAGGTGCTCGCGTGCGGCATTGCGGTGGTGGCGCTGCTGATTCTCTCGCTGCTGCTCCGCGGGCTGCTGAAGGTGATCTCGCTGGCGCTGGTGGTCGTGCTCGCGGCGGGGATGTTCTGGTATCTGCGCGATGCGTGGCTCCACAAGGCCGGGCTGGTGCCGCGCGACTGGGCAGTGCTGGCGGAGCAGACTCTGAATTCGCCGAAAGCGCGCGGCGTGTGGGAGTCGCTGCAGGCGGAAATTTCCAAGCTTCCCGCCGAAGCGCGGGCGAAGCTGGCCGCCGGCACGGACGAAGCGCGTCGCGTCCTGATCGAACAGCTCGAGGCTCGCGCGCGGAAACTCCGCAAGGAGGGCGGCGACGCCGCCGCGGGGCAGATCGCAAAGTTCGCCGCGCTGCTGGAAAAGCAGAGGTAGCGTGGGACAGGCAGCCGCGGTGCCGCGCGGACACCGCGCTTTTTGAAAAAAATTGCAGATATCGTGTAACAAAATCGCCTGGGATGCGTATCCGCAGGCGAAGGCGAGTTTTCGGCAATCGCGCCGTCCGCCGCAACACCCGCAAACCATGCACACACGATGCCCCAAATGCCGGAACATCTACCGCTGGACATGCTCCGGCTGCCCCCGATGTGAAATTCCCGCCGAAAACCGCGGATGGGTGTTGTGCTGCAAGATGTTGGCCGTCTTGCTCTTGTGCCTCTCGGTTTGGGGTGCCGTGACGCTTGCGAAAGCAGGCCGAAATGGAACGGCCTCGCCGGCCCAGACGCCTCCGAAAACAGAAAGTCAGTCATTTACCCGCTTTTTCTGGGATTCTGGCCGTGAATAGCCCGGCTTCACACGTTGAGTGCGAGGGGCTTGGCGAGCCTGTTACAAAAAAATTGAAGAAACCGTGTAACAAAATCGCGCGGGAACCGTATCCGGGTGCGCAAGGCGAATTCCGATGAAAATTTTCAATCCAACCAAGATTCCAGTTGTTCCGCCGCACTGCTTTTGGGTGGCAAGTTTGCTTTTGGTATCAGGAGGCGGGGCGGGCGCTTGGCTGCCGCGTCTTCGGATGTCGCGGGAGCCGGCCGGGGAACGCCAAGCCAAGGGGGAAGAGGCGCCGGATGCGTGGGGCGCATCCGGCGCCGAATCCACCCGCTGGGCTGAGCCCGGCCGGGTGGCGTTGCCGACGGGGCGTGCGGAGACGGCTCACCTGAACATGGGAGCGGTTGATTTGATTGCGCGGGAATTCCTGGTTCATGCTGCTGCGCGCGGGTTGGCCGTCGCGGTGGAGGCGACTGACGATGCAGCGCGCGCGACGCCGGTCATCTTCACGCCGAACCCCGATCCATGGGGCGTCGGGTGGCAGCGCCATGGCGCCGCGCTTTCCGGGCGGACGCCGATCAGCTTTTGCAGAAAAGCGGTCACGTTCACTCCGGCACCGAGCGTCGCGAAGTAAGGGAAAATCCGATGCGCGGGTGCGCATGCACCGATGCGGCGGCGGATCCTTCTGCTTGGGCGGGGCATTTGCGGTCGCGGGGCCTCATTCTGCTTGTCACTTCAAAGGCTGCGGCGCAGGAAAGGTTTTATCGTCAACTTCTCCGTGACACCTTTCGACTGCACTCAAATTTCGACTCGGTCATCCGGCGAATGCAATTTTTATCATGGGTGCTCAGCGGAGGAGATCCATGTCTCGTGCTCCGGCGAAAAATGATGGCGCACGAAGATCCCGCGTTTCCAACCACGCACTGGACGCTCGTCGCGCGGCTGCACAGCGGCGACGAGGCGACCGCAAAGCGCGCGCTTGGCGAGATACTCGAGCAATACCGCTACACGCTTTATGTTTACATCCGGCGGCGCGACTTCACCCATCACGATGCGGAGGACGTGCTTCAGGAATTCATGGCGAAGCTGCTGCGGGTGAGGGCGCTCGAGGGTGTCAGCGAGGAGCGCGGCAGGCTGCGCGGGTTCCTGGGTGCGGCGCTCCGGAATTTTCTCGCGGACTGGCGGCGCGATGAGGGGCGGCGCAATGACGTGGAGCGGCCCGCGGGCACGGCGACTGGCGCCGACGAGGCGCGCTACGCGAGGGAGCGTTTCAGCGCCGAGGACACGCCCGAGCGGATTTTCGACCGCAAGTGGGCGCTGGCGCTGATGTCGCGGGTGCTCGCCCGGCTGAAAGCGCAGTGGGACGCGCGCGGAAAATCGGATGTGTTTGTGGCGCTCCGCCCGGTGGTGCTTTCAGGCGGCAGCTTGGTGGGCCACGACGTCGCCGCGCTCGCGGCGCAGCTCGGCATGCGCGAGGGAAACCTCCGCGTGACGCTCAGCCGCCTCCTGCGTGACTACCGCGACCTACTGAAAGCGGAGGTGCTCCAAACCGTGGAGTGCGTCACGGAGGTTGCTGAGGAAATCGAGCACCTGAAGTCCGTTTTTGCCGGAAGGTGAGGCGGACGCGGCTGGCTGGCCGGTGATTTCCATGCGCCGCGCGCGCTGATGGAATGTCTCGCATTCGCGCTCACATCTCTTTTACAACCTCCGCCCGAAACTCTGACAACCGCCGGGTGACTCCGGCCAAGATTCCCCGCCATGAAACTCTCCCGCCTCCTCGCGCTGATCCTGCCCGCATTCGCCGCGCCCATATTTGCGCAGGAGCCGCAGCCGCAGCCGCAGCCCGCCCAGCCGCCGAAGGTGATCACGAAGGAGCACCGCGTCTTCGTGCCGTTTGACAAGCTGGAGGAGGTCTTCGCCGGGCAGGAGCAGGGCGTGTTTCTGCCGTATCGCGAGTTCCTGGAAATGTGGAACAAGGTGAATCTGCCCGAGAAGCTCAAGAAGACTGAGCCGCCGGTGGACGGAGTGGTCGCGGGCGCGGGCTACACGGGTAAAGTGGACGGCGACCTCGCGGAGATTCATGCGAAGGTGAACTTCGAGGCGCTGAAGGACGGTTGGTCGCAGATCCCGCTCGGGACCGATCTCGCGCTCGCGGAGGCGAAGACGACGGCGCTTCTCAACGCGACGAAGGACGGGCAGACGATCCTATTTCCGAAGAAGGGCGCATACACGCTGGAGGCGGTGATCTTCGGCAAGATCACGCGCGACAAGGGCCGCGCGACGCTGCCGCTGAAGCTGCCGGCCACGGCGGTGTCGCAGTTCGAGCTGGTGATTCCCGAGAAGGGCCTGGAGTTCACGATCATTCCGGCGTCGGCGTTCAGCGCCGTCGAGCAGGAGGACGGCACGAAGCTCGCGGTGTATTTCGGCGCGTCGCAGCAGGTGACAATTTCTTGGGCGAAGAAGGGCGGCGAGACCGCGCTGCCGCCGCTGCTCTTCGCCGATGCGCAGGCCGACGTTCGCGTGACCGCGGGCGCGCTGCGCAGCGACGTGATGATCAACTACCGCATCCTGCGCGCGGGCGTGGGCACGTTCCGGTTCGAGGTGCCCGCGGACACGCAGGTGCTCGGCGTGACCGGCCATGGCATCAAGGAATGGAAGCCGCTGCCGCCAAACGGCCCGGTCGGCGCGGACGGGAAGCAGAACCAGGCCATCGAGGTGACGCTGCACACTCCGGCGAAGGACGCATACCAGCTCAATCTCACGCTTGAATCCGCGCTCGGCGCGCTGCCGCAGAAGCCCGCGCTGCCGATCGTCACCGCGTTGAAGGTCGAGCGCCAGAGCGGGACCATGACGGTGAATGCCGACGCAGAACTCCTCGTCGAGCCCGCCGATTTGCAGAATCTCACGCAGCAGGGCGTCGCGCTGATGAAGGACGGCCGCTCGCAGCCGGGCCTCGTCGGCAGCTACCGCTACCTGCGCCTGCCCTATGCGGGCGTGCTGAACGTGAAGGAGGCGAAGCCCGAGGTCGAAGTCGCGGGCGAGACGCTGCTGCGCATCACGCCCGAGATGCAGGAAATCACCGCGCGCTTCGACTACTCGGTGAAGAAGGCGGGCATCTTCTCCACGCAGATCGAGCTGCCCGGCGGGCTTTCGCAGGCGGAGGCGGTCGGCGATCAAATCGAGCGCTCGTCGGTGCAGGATGTCGGCGGCAAGAAGATGCTCGTCGTGAAGTTCGCCGCGCGGCGCACGGGGAAGTTTTCCTTCACCGTCACCGCCGAGATTCCGCGCGCGAAGCCCGACGAGGTCGTGACCGTGCCCGTCTTCGCGCCGCAGAGCATCGAGCGCATCGTGATGGGTGTGAGCCTCGCCGTGCATGTAAGCCTCAAGGCGAACACGACCGACAAGGGCGACATGCGCGAGGAGGACATCCGCAATCTCGGCGGCATCCCGATCAAGGACGCGGGCTCGACGCCGCTCACGCTCGGCTTCCGCTACCGCGCGCAGACGCCGGAGAAGGCAGGCGCTGCGCTGCCCGTGGTGAAGCCCGCGCAGCTTCAGTTCGAGCTGCGCAAGTCGCGCGTCACCGCTGAGGTGCTCACGCTGCTGGAAGTCCGCGAGGCGCTCACGCGGCACTCTTGGATCGTGAACTTCAGCGTCGAGTTCGCGGGCGTGAACGAGTTCACCGTCGAGGTGCCGAAGGCCATTGCGGACGATCTGCAAATCGAGGGCGCGAACATCAAGGAGCGCATCAAGAGCGAGGCGAAGGACGCGCAGGGCAACGCCACCGGCGCGGTGCTGTGGCGCGTGGTGCTGCAGGACAAGGTGCTCGGTGCGCACATGCTCACCTTTTCCCACGACGAGGCGCGCGGCGAGCAGAAGCCCGGCGCGGTGCTGCCCGTGTCGCTGCACGAGGTGAAGGCGCCCGGCGTCTTCCGCGAGACCGGGCAGGTCGCGGTGCTGAAGGACGGCAACCTCGAGTTCACGAAGACCGACGCGAAGGGGCTGGAGACGATTGACCCGAAGGAGCTGAACGCCGCGCTCCAGCGCGACGGCATTTTCCTCGCTTACAAATACAGCCAGCATCCCGTGTCGCTCGCGCTGAGCGTCTCGAAGAACCTCTATCTCGACGTGCCGCAGGCCATCGTCACGCACGCCGGGCTCATGAGCGTGATCGCCGAGGACGGCGCGGAGACGACCGAGGTGATCTACTGGGTGAAAAACAACTCGCAGCAGTTCTTCAGCATCCAGCTCCCGGCGCGCGGCGGGAAGCAGGCACGGCTGCTCAGCGACGCGTTCGTGAACGGCGAGCCGCAGCAGCCGAGCAAGCGCCCGGATCGCAACGAGGTGCTCATCCGCCTGCCAGCGCGGCAGGAGGGCAATGCGGAGTTCCCCGTGCGCTTTGTGTATGAGGTGCCGAGCGCGAAGCCCGGCGAGAAGCTCGGCTGGCGCGGCAGCTTCGACATCGAGCCGCCGCAGCTCGCAGGGGTGAAGGTGCTCCAGACGAGGTGGACGCTCTGGCTGCCCGCGTCGCAGCGCTACGTGGATTTCGGCGGAGCGATGCGCGAGGACGTGGGCTCATTCGGCTGGGAAAACTACGCGCGCAGGTTCCGCATGTTTCTCCCGCAGGTCGGCCCCGCCGCGCCCTCTGCGCGCGGCGCGCAATACGCCCAGCCGCCGCCGCTCCCGGCGCCGAAGCGCGCGGGCTTCGACACGCAGCTCCGCAAGGAGGGCGTGAGCGTCGAGCTTCGCCGCATGGACGCGCCCGCGACGGTGACGGTGACGCACCGCGGGAAGACGTGGGCGTTCCTTGTCGAGGCATTCGCGGGGCTGCTGGCGCTCGCCGGCGCCATCGCGCTGCTGCGCAGGGGCCGCGGCGCAAAGTGGGCCTACTTCATCTTCATCGGCCTCGGCGCGCTGGCGCTGTCCGGCGCCGTGAATCCGCGCAGCGCGGGCATGTGGCAGATGATCACTGTCGGCGTGCTCGTGGGCGCGGCCGTCTGGCTGATCTGTGGCCTCCGCTGCTGGCTCGCCGCGTGTGCCGAGCGCCGCCAGGAGCGCGCGGAAAAGGCCGCGAAGCTCGCCGCGGAGCAGGCGACGGAACGCGCGGTGAGGTTTGCCGCCGCGCAGACGGCACACGCCGCCTCACCCGAACCACATAGGCCCGCCGAACCCCCGACACAGCCAGGAGGCCAGCCTTGAAAGCGCACGGAAAACAACGGGATGCCGGACGCGGCCTAGCAGCCACGCTGCTGCTCATCGCCATCCTCGCCGCGTTTGCACCAGCATTCTGCACCGCGGACGACGCCGCCCCGAAGCCGCCCGACCGTCGCGAGCTGTGGGTGCCCGTGGACAAGCTGGGCCGCGTGCTCGACAAGAACGCCGTGCTGCTCACGCGTGAGCAATATGACACGCTGCTCCGCGACGCAGGGCTGGAGAGGGACCCAAAATCCGAGGCTCCAGCAGCGGCGGTGATTTCCAGCGCCACCTATCGCGCGGTGCCGGACGGCAAGACCGCCGTCATCCGTGCGGAGCTGCTCGTGAACGTGCTCCGCGACGGCTGGTGCGCCGTGCCGCTCGATTTTTCCGGGGCGGCGATCGGCGAGGTGAAGCTTGACGGCGACGGCGTGCTCACGCCGCGCAACCCGGCGCTGCGGGCCATGCCCTCGCAGCAGCCGGCGCAGCCGCAGGGCGGCAAGCAGATGAAGGCGCCCGAACCCGAGCGGCCGGCGCTGCTCCTCGTGCGTGGACGCGGCGAACACAGGCTCTCGCTCGAAATCACCGCGGTGATTCACAGCAACGGCGGCGTGAGCGTCCTGGCCCTCGGAATTCCCGGCGCGGCCTCGGGGGCGTTCACGCTCACGCTGCCCGCCGGCGCGGCGATGGAAAAGTCCGCCACGGCGATGCGCGTGAGCAAGACCGTGGACGCCATGATCGCGACCGCCGCGCTTTCACCGGCGGGCGGCGCCGTGACGTTCGCGTGGAAAGGCAGTGCGGAAAACGATGCGAAGATCCCCGTGCGCGCGCAGGCGTTCGCGCGCTACGACATTGATGCGGAGAAAGTGGCGGGCGGCTTCCGGCTTCACCTCGAAGCGCCGCTCGGCGATCTGCCGCTGTCGTTCGAATTCTCGCTTCCGCCGGGTGTGAAGGTGCTCGCGGTGCGCGCGGACGAGCTGCGCGGATGGGAGGCGGCGGACGGGAAGATCACCGCAAAGCTTCAGGACGGCGCGCGCAGGGAATTGGACTTGGAAATTTCCGTGGAGCTGCAGCCGGTGATCGGCAAGGGCGCGGCGACGGTGCTGCCGCTGCCCGTGCTGCAGGGCGCGTCACGGCTCGACGGCGTGCTGCATATCGCGGGCGCGGACAACGTGACCATCAAGGACGTGACCGCCGACGTGCGGATGCGCCGGATGCCGACCGCAAATGACCGCGGCGAGCGCGGGTTCTTTGGAGCCTACGAGTTTTCCGGCAGCGGCGTTGCACCGAAGGTGGTCATCGAGCGCGCGGAGCCAGGTGTCGAGAGCGATCTCGACACGCTGGTGGAGTTCCGCTCGGACGCGGTCTTCGTCACGCGCACGCTCACGCTGCGCGAGCAGAAGGGCCGCCGCTTTTCCACGGCGATCACACTGCCCGCGGACGAGGAGTTCCTCGACGTGCGGCGCATCGAGGAGGCGCAGCCGGTGCCGAATCAGCCAGCGGCGCAGGGCACCCTGCCGCCGGCGACGGAGTCCGAGCCCGAGTGGACGCGCGAAGGCGGCAAGCTCCTCATCAAGTGGAGCGACGAGGCGGCAAAGCCGCGCGTGTTCTGCGTGCGCACGCGCATCGAGCCGGAGAAATGGGCGCAGCTTCCGCCCGAGGGCGTGTCCCTCACGCTCGGCGATGCGAAGATCGCGGACTCCGCAAAGGTCACGGGCTACATCGCGCTCACGGCGGACCCGGCATTCCGCATCGAGGCGCAGCCGGGCGAGACGCTGGAGCGGCGCGACGGCCGCAGCACGCCGGTGCGCGGCGAGTATGCGTGGTTCCGGCGCGATGCATTTGATCTCACGGTGAAGGTCGCGCGCCGCCCGTCCGAAGTGCTCGCGGCGCTCACGGGTTACACGTTGCCGCTGGAGGGCGTGCTCGATTTGCACGCGGTGATGAACTACCAGTTCCTCGGCGGCGGCACGCGCACGGTGAAGCTCCGTGTGCCAAAGGACATCGCGCAGAACTTCCACTTTGAAGGCCCCCAGATCGCCGAGCGCGCGCTCGAAGGCGACGTATGGACGGTGTCCTTCCAGAAGGAACTCACCGGCGCGTATCCGCTCACGATCACCGCGCAGGTGCCGGTGCCGAAGCAGGCCGCGAACGGCGGCGGCGGCAGCAACGGCAACGGCGGCACGAAAGGCTATTCGTTTTCCGCGAAGGTGCCGGTGATCGCGCCGCTCGACGTGGTGCGCTCCAGCGGGCTGTGGGCGGTGGAGGCGAACACGGAGACGGAGATCCGCTTCGACGCCCGAGGCATGAATGAGCTCGACTCGCTGCTCGCGCCGCAGCTCCCGGATTACACGCCGCGGCACCGCATCATCGGTGTCTTCGGCTGGCTCGGCGCGGACTATTCGCTCACGCTGAACGGCGTGCGGCACGCGCCCGCCGGAATGCTCGCGGCAATCGTGGATTTGCTGGAACTGAACACCGTCGTGTCGACGAGCGGCACGCACCGGCACGAGGCGGTTTACCGCCTGCGTTCGACCGGCGTGGAATACCTCGACGTGGTGCTGCCGCAGGGCGCGCAACTTCTCTCCGTCGCGATCGACGGCGCACCCGTCAAGCCCGTCGCGGACCGCCCTGGGAGCGTGCGTCTGCCCCTCCCGGCGAAGCGCGATGCAAACACCGGAGTCGCTGCATCGCTCGTTTTCGAGACCGACGGAAGCGCGTGGAAAAACCGCGGCAAACTCGCCCTCGCCGCGCCTTCCATTTCCGCGGGGATTCCCGTCCTGAAAAGCACGTGGCGGGTGTGGGTGCCGGATGGATTCTCGCTTTCGGGCATCGAGAGCAACCTGCCGGTGCCCGAGGCGCAGCAGGAGGAACTGCTCGTGAAGACGCTGGCTCGAATTCCATTCCTGCTCGGTGGCCGGGTCATTGTGGAATCCACGGTCGATGCGGCGGATTTTGCGGCGCCGCATGAGGGAATGCAGAGCCAGCAACAGTATCGTCATGACGTGGTCACCACACTTTCAGCCGGTGCTCCGCCAAAACCCGCATCGGCGACGTTGCCGGCGCAGGAGATTTCCAATGAAAGCCGATCCGGTGTCAGGGACCGACTTTCGACCGCGAAGGCGTATTCGGATCTGGGTCGCTTTGATCTCGCGGAAAAGAATTACAACGAGGTGCTGGCCATTAACCCAAATGATGCGGATGCGAGGAAGGGCAAGGAGGAGCTTGCGAAGCTGAAGGATGAAGGCGGGCGCGCGGGTTACGATGTGCCGCGTGCGGCCAAGCTGCGCGACGCTGGCGGGGAGATGTGGAGTTTTCGGGAAGGAGGAAGGGGCGTGAAGACCGCAGGGATCCTTCCCGTGTCGCTCGATTTGCCGAAGGACGGGCGAGTCCTCGTATTCGAGGGGTTGTTTGCGCCGGCGAGCATCGTGATGCGCTACGACGACTGGTGGAGCCGCGCGCGGTCGCTCTGGCTGTGGTTCGTCGCGGGAGGTGTTGCGTTTTACCTGCTTGCGCCCCGACGACCTTGGTGGCGGACGTTGTGGGCGGCGCTCGTGCTGTCCGCGCTGCCGCTGTGCGTCAGCGCGTCGTGGACGCCGGTATGCAATGCGCTGCTCGGCGGCTGGCTCGCGGGGCTGGTGCTGAACCGCATCGGCGTGTGGTGCGTGTTCCGGGTGAAGAAGGAGGTGCTGGCGTGAAGGCGATTCTATCGAGAGTGAAAAGTTGGATGTCGAACCTTGAACATTTGGCCCGCGGCGGAGTTCGGAAGACGGGGGCGCACGCTCCCAGCGTGCCGTGGCTGGCATCCTGCCAGCCACACCGAGACGTTCCTGTGGCCGCTGGGGCTCCTGCAAACTCCAAGCGCGAAATGCATCCGGCAGGATGCCGGATGCTGCACGCTGGAAGCGTGCGCTCCCGTTTTGCTGTGTGCTATCGCGGGCTGTCTTCGAGGCGCCGCCCTGCTCACACTTGGGTGCTGGTCACGCTGCTGTTCATTGCACGCACGGCGGGGCTTTTCGCCGCTGGCGGCGAGAGGATGCAGCAGGGCGTGCAGGCTGTGCCGGAGTCGCGTGACACGGTCATTGTCCCCTACGACCCGAAGAAGCCGGTGCAGGACCAGCACCCGGACAAGGTGTGGCTGAAATACGACCGCTTCCTCGAGATGTGGGAGGCGGCGAAGAAGGCGCGCACGCCGGAGAAGCAGGCGTTCGCCGCGGCGGCGTATGCACTGGGCTCGGCGCGCTACGAGGGGCGCATCGAGGAGAAGCGCGCGGTGCTCTCGGTGGCGCTGGAGTTCTCCACGTTCGACGAGCCTTGGGTGAAGGTGCCGTTGCCGTTCGAGGGCGTGCAGATCAGCGAACTCACCGTGGACGGAAAGCCGGCGGCGTTCACCGGCGGCGCGCTGGTGGTGGAGAAGCCGGGGAAACATTCGCTCACGGCGTCATTCGAGATTCCGCTGGCGGCGGGGGCGCACGAGTTTGCGTGGGGCGTGCCGCTCACGGCGGCGACGCGGCTGGTGCTCACTCTGCCGGAGACGCGCTGGACGGCGCGCATTTCGCCCGATGGCGCGGACGCGGGCGTGATCGAGCGCACCGTGGATGGGAAGAAGACAGTGACTGCCGCGCTCGGGACGACGGCGCGCATCTCCGTGGCGCTCGTCGAGGTGGAGGGCGCGGCGCGCGTGGTCGAGCCCGCGACGGCGGATGTGGAGACGACGGCAATCGCGCTCGCGGGCTACGAGCGGTTCGAGACGGGGATCGCGTTCAGCTTTGCAGACGCGCAGCAGGACAAGTTTTCCGTGAGCTTCGACAAGGGGCTTGCGCTCGCGGCGCTCGATGCACCGGGGATGAAGTCGTGGAAGCTCACCGACGGCGGGGGCAGGCAGGTGCTCGAGGTGCAGCTCGCGGAGCCTGCGAAGGAGGGCTTCCGGCTTTCGTTTGCAGTGGAGCGTGCGCAGGCGGCGGCGTTTCCCGCGGAGCGGAGCGTGCCGCAGTTTTCGCCGGGCGCGCGCCGCGTGAACCGCACGGTGCTGCTTTACTCGGGCGGCGGCATCACGCCCTCTCCCGCCCCGGATGCCACGCTGCGGCAGGTGGAGCTAGCGAAGCCACCGCGCGAGGGTGTGAAGCTGGCGGGCGCGTGGACGGGCACTGGCGCGCTGGGCTACCGCGTGTCGCAGGCCGACTCCGCGCACGAGGCGCGAGTGGACTACGTGTATCAGGTGAACCGCCGGAAGATTGAGCTGATTGCGTCGATGCAACTTCACGCGAAGGACGCGCCTCTCTTCGATGTGACACTCACGCTGCCCGCGAACTTCGACGTGCAGGCGGTGGACAGTGTGCGGCTGCAGGACTGGTGGCGCGACGGGCAGAAGCTGCGCGTGCGCTTTGCGGGGGCAACGCCGGAGACGACGCCGCTTGTGGTTTATCTCGTGCGCGAATACGCCGCTGCGCCGCAGCAGCTCGACGTGCAGCCGCTCGCACTCGACGGTTTTTCCAAGGTGACGGGCGAGGCGGTAATCGCGGCTCACAAGGGCGTGGGTGCGACACTGAAGCTTGCGGACGATGTCGCACCGGACGCTGCGCGGGAGGTGGGCGTGGCGAGGGAAGTGGATCCGGAGAAGTGCGCGCGTGATTTTCAAATCCTCGCTCCACTGGAGCGCAAGCGCGGGTTTGCGTTCAAGAACCAGAGGTTCTCCGGGCAGGTGGTGCTCGCGCCGCTGCCGGTGAAGCAGGGCGCGGTGTGGATGATGCACGCGCAGGCGTTCGAGTCGTGGCTTTCGTGGAGCATGAAGGCGCAGCTCACGCTCCGGCAGGGCAGCATTGAGCGGACGAGCTTCTCGCTGCCGGCCGCGCTGCCGGAGGCGAAGGTGACGGGTGCGGAGGTGCGAGAGACGCGCAGCCGTGTCGAGGGCGCGCGGCGCATCTACGACGTCGCGTTCCAGAACGACGTGTATGACACGGTGGACTTCACGGTGGACGTGGACCTCACGATGACCGAGGGGAAGCGCGGCGACCGCAAGGTGAACGAGATCGCGCTGCCCGCGCCTGAGTTCCCCGAGTCGCAGATGACGACCGGCTACGTGATCGCCGACAATGCGAGCGAGTATGAGCTGAAGCTGGAGACGGACGGCGTGGAGCCGGCGCAGGCCGCGGCGATTCCGTGGCTGCCATCGGTGACGAAGAGTGCGGGCATCTTCCGCGTGCAGCCGCAGTGGAAGGTCGCGCTGGTGCTGGAGCGGCTGGAAAAGGCGGAGGCGCGCACGGCGTTCTGCGCGTGGGCGGAGATGACGACCGCGCTGCGCGAGGACGGCACCGAGTGGCACAAGGCGGTGTGGCACCTGCAGAACCGCTCGCTCCAATTCCTGCCGGTGAAGCTGCCCGACGGCGCGTCGCTGATGAGCGCGCGTGTGGCGGGGCAGAACGTGCGCGCGGACTCGGGCAAGGTGAACGGCCGCACCGCGATTCTCATCCCGCTGATCAAGACGCGGCCCGGCGATGTGAGCTATGATGTGGAGGTGGTGTGGCGCGCGGCCAGCGGGAAGCTCGCGCCGAGCGACAGGCGGAAATTCCACGACGCGGAGCTGATCGGCATCACGGTCGAGCAGACGTTCTGGAGCGTCTGGCTGCCGGACAGCCGCAGGCTGACGAAGAGCGATGGAAACATGGAGGAGGTGCTCGCAGTCGCGCGCGAAGTCGAGAAGGCGCGCAGCGCTGTGGAGGAGATGAACGTGCTCAACGGAATCATCGCCGACCCGACCGTGAGCGAGGAGGTGCGCGCGGTGGCGAAATACAACTGGGACATGGCGTGCAGGGCGGTGCAGATGCAGGTCGCAAGGAACAACGACGTTCTCCAGAGCGACCGCTACGCCGAGCCGGGGGCCGATGAGTCGGGCGGCAAGGATCGCGCGGCACTGGTGAAGAAGCTGGCGGACACGAACACCTACGTCGGCCAGCAGCTTGAGAAGGCCGAGAAGGACAATAAGCGCATCGAGCAGCAGCGGCAGTCGGGCGTGCAGCCGGAGCTGTTCAGCGATTTGAACGAGCCAAAAGCGCCGCTGCAGCAAACCGGCGTGGCGGCGCAGAATGCGCAACAGGGCGTGACGGTGTTCAATGGCGAAGGCCAATCGCAGGCACCGGCGAACCGCGCGCAGGCGCTGCTTTTCGGAAACAACACCTACGCCGGCGCAACGACCATCAACGGCGGGGTGCTCAGCAACACGGCCGCGGCGAACAACCTGAATGTGGATCGCAGCGTGCAAGCCGGGACTGCGGGCGTGCTGATTGCAAACGGCGGCAGGATGCAGCAACGGGATCAGAGCGCGCAGAACGGCCTGAATCAGGGGGCCGTGATTTCGAACAGCACGTCGAACCTCCAAAGCCTGCGGTGGGCCGAGAATCCCGCGAACAAGGCAACGGCGCAGTCTGCGACACCCCAGGTGAGCGGGGGCGACAAGAGCAACTTTTACCTGAACGACAACATCGTGCTCCAGCAGGAGAAGTCTGGAAAAGGCAAGATTGTGATCACCAAGACGGGCTCCGGCACGCTGACTCTGGACGGCTTGAATGCGGATGCGCCGGCGAAGGCTTCGCTGGAAAACAGGTTCTCAGGCGGAAGGAAAGTCACCGACACCGAGGGCAAGATGAAGGGCGACGAGGGGCGGCTGGATCCGAACTCCCCCGAAGCGAAGGGACTGAAGGAGATGGAGCGCGATGACGATGGCACGCGCTCGCTGAACTACGCGCGCGGCAACCGCCAGCAGCAGATGGAGCAGGCGCAGACCGCGGCCAACGCGTTCCGGGCCGTGGTTCCCGCGATGCCGGAGCCTGCCGAGAAACCCCGGGGCGGGCCGGGAGGGGCGCCGCCACCGCCGGCGACCACGTCGCTCGGGAACATCCAGCAGCAGCTCGCGGGAATCGCGCAGACGCCTGCGATGACAGCGCCGGTCTCCGGGCCCGCCGGCAGCTCACAGCCGCGGACCACGGTGTCGTTCACCACCGCGAACGGCGGGACGGTGCGCATGGGGGTGAACGGCACGGGAGTGCTCGCCGCCGCGAACACGGGGGGCGCGACGCGCACCGGGGCGCCCGCCAGCGCGGAGCTGAAGGCGGTGCAGCAGCTCGGCCGGCTTTCGCTCTCGGTGGATTTTCCGATGGAGGGGCACGTGCATCATTTCCAAAAGACGAAGGCCAGCGCGGAGATCGAGGTGTCATTCGCCGACCCGCGCATCGGGCAGCGCTGGACGCGCATCGGCGTGTTCGCGGGTATCGCGCTGCTGCTTGCGCTGGCCGGGCGGCTCGCCTCCGCGCGTCGTCCCCGCCTGCATGCGCGCGCCGCGTGACGCGGAGCGCCGGCATCCATCGGGTGAATTGATTCGCGCGCGGCGCGGATGAGTGCATTAGTCCGCATTCCGGCTCATGCCCCACGCACGCACCCGTCCCACGCCGATGCTCAGCACTGCCTGCCGCAATTGCAGGAAGCGCTACCGTTGGACGAAAATCCGCTGCCCGAAATGCATGATGCGGAATGCGAACCACCCGGTGATCCTCATCGGAAAAGTGCTCGCCGTGGCTGCGCTCTGCATCGCGCTGTGGTTCCTCGCGCGCGCGTTTGTGCAGACCGACGACACAGCCTCGGGCGTCTTCCGGCCCTCGCCGGAGAAGGCCACGCCGACGCCGCCGATGTTTCCCACGCCCGTGCCGGACAAGCTCCGCGATCCGAAGCTGCCCCGCTGATCGGGCCGCGGCCGGCGGAGCACCGCGCCCTGCGCAGCTCTGCGTGAAGCGTCGCTGCGGGGATGAGCGCGGGCATCCGTGGGAGGAGTGTGGCGGGAGACGGCGTCATGTCCCGCGGCACCCGCTTGCTGGAGGTCACGCCGGCGCCGCAGTTTCCTCCGGTGCGTCGTCCGTCTCCGCGTCCCGCTTCCGCATTCCGACGAACGCGGTGGCGCCTGCGAGCAGCGCACCGCCGAGGGCGAGCCACAGCGCCGGCGTGAGGAGCCGCGGCCAGTAGGCGAAGCGGAGCTTGTGGACTCCGGGCGCGGGAATCGCCACGCCCAGGAAGGCGTGGTTCACGCGGAAGCACGGCACCGGTTTCCCGTCGAGCGTGACCTGCCAGTTGCCGTGCTCGAAGCAGCTGCCGAGCACCACGATGCCGGGCGCGGGCGCGTTGACGGTGAATGCGGTGGTGTTTTCCGTGAGGAGGTATCCGCTCGCGGCGATGACGGTGCGGCCGTCGAGCGACTCCACTGCGGCGGGCGGTGCGCCGGAGGCCTTCTCGGGCACGAGCGCGGCAAAGGGACGCCCGTCGGCGGAGCCGAGCAGATTCACGAAATCGTCGAGCGATGCGCATTCCGCGAGGCGGTCGGTGAAGAATGCGCGCGGCCACGCGGAGTGGCTCACGTAGATGTCGAGGTCGAGCGTCTTGATGAGGTCGAGGCCGGCGACCTTGCGCGGGAGTTCCGAGGGTGTGCCGAGATACCAGCGGATGTTCCAGAGATCGCCGAAGACCTGCGCGCGGGGGAAGCCGGCGCGCGGCAGCACGCAGCGCCACAGCCACTCGACGGGCATGCCGGATTTCTCGATCAGCTCGCGCTGCCAGCGGTTCACGACGGCATCCGCGCCGTTGAAGTGATCGAGGCCGAGGACCGTGTTGAAGCCCGGCACGAGGACGCCGCCGAGCCCGCTCACACGCGCGGGGTCGCCGTTTTCGATCGAGTCGCGGATCGGGGTCACCGCGGCCGAGGGCGCGGCGAGATCGGCGCGCGCGCGGGGATTGGCGGCGTAGTCGTCGAACTTCGTGCCTATCCACAGCGAGTGGCGGAAGTGGAGGAGGAACATGCAGAGCGCGCCGATCATCACCGGTCCCGCGGAGGGGCGCGTCCGCAGGCGGCGCACGACCCACGGCAGGGCGAGCAGCGCGGCGCAGAGCGCAGCCGCGTAGGCGGCGAAGAAGCCGCTGAATTTCAACCGCGCATCCGCGGCCGCCGGTGAGTCGGGGGCGGCGCGTTCGGCCTGGAGGTGGCCGAGGAAGAACGCCGCGAGCAGTGCGAGGAGGATCGCCGCGAGCAGCGCATCGCCGCGCGCGCGCTCCTGCACCGCGCTGTCCCACAGCGACCGCAGGCCGAACGCCGCGATGACGAGCAGGTGGATGATGAGCACGCAGGTGAACGTGTTGTCCACATGGCCGATGTTCGCGATGAAGGGCAGCCGCGCGATCACCGCGGGCGGCACGATGCCGAAGACCATCGCCGCCGGCGGCAGCGCGCCGAGCACCACCGCGGCGAACACGCGGTTGCGCAGCAGCCCGCGGACGTTCACCGCGGCCCAGAGGCATCCGAGCAGCACGAGGAAGTTCACGCTCGGGGCGACCAGCTTTTCGAAGGGGGCGGTCTGGCTGAGGAACAGGTCGTCGAAGATTCCCAGCAGCAGGCTGGGCTGGAGCTGCGACACTTTCGGCGACGCATACGCGGTCCACGCCTGCTTGAGCGCATCGAGGAAGAGCATCCAGTGCGGCGCGCTCAGGAGCACGAAGATCACCAGCCCCAGCGCCATGAGCGCGAGGCGGCGCACACGCTCCCGCCATTCCCGCTCCGCGAGGAGCACCAGCAGCGCGCCGGTGAAGTTCAGCCCCGCGATCAGCATCGCCGCCTCCTTCGCCGTGCCGCTGTTCAGCTCCCAGAAATTCGCCGCGGCCAGCGCCAGCGCCCACGGCCACACGCGCGCCTGCGACTGCGCGGCGCGCAGCCAGCAGAGCAGGATCCACGGCGCGTAGCAGAGACTGAAGAACGCGCAGTGGTTGAAGCGGAACGCGAAGAACCCGATGAACGACGAGGACACCGCGAGCAGCGCCGCCACCCACACCCGCCGCGTTGCGTGGAAGGCGAGCAGCCCCGCGCCGAAGGAGAACAGCAGCTTGGCCAGGCAGAACTTCACATCCCACGCCCACGCCGCGCCGCCGGCGGCGATGGGAATCCAGTGCAGCGGGTCGCCGAGCATGGACTGGCCCTGCCCGAGCAGCGGGCCGCCGCAGTAGGTGTAGCGGTTCCACAGCGGCAGCTCCCCGTGCCCGAAAATCGCGCGGTGCTCGATGACCGAGTAGGGCAGGTGCGCCCAGAGCGACACGCCGGTGTCCGAGCCGCGGCTGCTCTCGATTGCCTCATCCGGCGCCTGCGGGAGCGAGGGAAAGTCGTCGTAGAGCGCCTGGTTCGGCCCGTAGTTCGGGGAGATGAACCCCTTCCCGAAGAATATCACCGGGTGGCAGCTCAGCACCGTCGCGAGCACGGCGGCGGCGAAGATGGTCATCCCCGGCCACGCGGCTTGATCGTTCCGCATCTTCGCCAGCGCGCCCGCGATGCGTGCGCGGGTGGCCTCGGGAATGCGCCCCGCGAGCACGAGCGTGAGGAGCATCGCCAGCGCCGCGCATCCGAACTGCATCGCCGCGGCCGCCGGCTCAAAGGCGAGCGTGCGCCGCACGAGCGGCAGCGGCGTCTTCGGCACCACGAAGACACCTGCATCCGGTCCGCCCGTGAGCGACACGCGGTCCGCGGCGACCGTGAGCGCGAGTTCCCCGCGCGACGGCTTCAGGCTCTGCGGCGGGAACACCGCCACCGTCTCATCATCGGGCCCGACGATCCTCACCTCGCCGATCTCCACGCGTCCGGCGCGGTCCAGCGGGTTCAGCCGGATCGCCTGGATGGCATCCTGCGGTTTCGCGGGCGTGGCGAGCGCCCCGTGCGCCGTGTCCGGCAGGCGGAATGAGAGCACCTGCGCGCCCTTCGCCACCGCGGCGGTGCCGGTGTCCGGCCACGCGGTGTTGTTCACGCTGCGGAGGAAAATGCTCGCGCGCCCCGCGGTGTCCGAGCGCACCGCCACCGTCATGCGGAACGGCTCCGCGGGCGAGAACGGCCGCACCTGCAGGAGGAATGCGGCGATCAGCCCCGCGAGCAGGCAGGGGAGGATGTGGCGTTTGGTGGGCAAGGGACGTTCGGGCTGGGCGCGATGTAGAGCAGCGGGCCCCGGAAACGGCGAGCGTGGAATTGCCCCGCCCCACGCCCGCCTTGCTCTGGCGCAACGCCTGCTTAGAAAGGCCCGCATCAGCCCAACCATGAACGCACCTGCACAGCCCGGCGCGCGCCCGCCCGTCCTCACCGCGCCCATCTTCTGGATCCTCTTCCTGCTCATCGCCGCCGCAGGCATCGGCATCCGCTATGCGGACTCCGCCTCCTTCCGCCGCACGGGCTTCGACGAAGTCCTCTACCGCCGCTACGTGAACATGATGGACGGCGGCAGGCAGGCCGTCGGCGCCTTCCAGCAGGACCACTCCATGAAGGGCTACGGCCTCACCATCGACGGCACCGGCGCCGGCGCCATGCCCGCGCTCGTGGACTTCTTCCTCCAGACCCAGGCCAAGCCCGGCGCCGAATGCGAGCTGCCGCCCACGCGCTTCCTCTACATCTACACCTCGTGGCTGTGGAAATGCGCGCAGTTCGGCGCGCAGCCGCCGCTCTCCCTCGCGGAAATGCAGAAGCCGCCCGTGGAGGACGACCGCTCCGGCGATGCCGACCACCGCGACCCCGCGCTCGCCTCGCTCCACCGCGTCGCGTGCCTCTTCTCCATGCTCCTCATGGTCGCCGGCGGGCTCTGCGCGTGGCGCATGCTCGGGCGCGGCGCGGGGCTCGGCGTGCTCGCCCTCATGGCGTGCGACCCGCTCCAGATCCACTTCAGCCAGCACGCGCTCATCGATGGCTTCTTCACCTTCTGGGCCGTCATGTGCCTCTGGACCACGTGGGAGTGCCTGCGCAATCCCGCCAGCGCCCCCTGGCTCGCCGCGCACACCGCCTGCCTCGCCCTCATGGTCATGACGAAGGAGAACGCCTTCTTCGTCTATTGCGCCCTCACCGCCGTCGTCCTCGCGAACCGCTGGCTGAAATTCGGCACCGTCACGCGGCGCTTCGTCCTCCTCAGCATCGCCGGGCCGCTGCTCGGCGTCGCGCTCCTCGTCACCATGGCCGGCGGCATCGGGCCGTTCATCGAGGTCTATCGCACGCTCGTCATGAAGGCGCAGGATCTCGCCTACGCCCGCCTCACCGGCGACGGCCCGTGGCACCGCTACCTCATCGACCTCCTCGCCATGAGCCCCATCGTCGTGTGCCTCGCGCTTGGGGTGTTCTTTCGGGTTCAGTGCCCGGGGGGCAGTGCTCAGTGCTCAGTGCCCAGTGCTCAGTCCTCAGAGGGCAGTGCCCAGCCGGGGGCGATGGAGAAGGACGCCCCACTGCGCACTGAGCACTGCGCACTGCGCACTAGGAAGGCCCTCGCCTTCCTCTCCCTCTTCGTCGCCGCGAGCTACCTCATCATGTGCAACGTGAAATACGGCATGAACCTCCGCTACGCGAGCATCTGGGAGCTGCCCATGCGCATCGCCGCCTTTGCCATGGTGTGGGAGCTGTGCCGGCGCTTCGGCCCGCGGCAGTGGCTGGCGGCCACCATCGCCGTCGCCGGCATCTGCGGCTACGAACTCCGCCAATACAGCATCCTCGCCACGAACCCCGCCCTCCCGCTCTACGAGACCGTCACCCTCGACCTCCTCCGCCTCCAGAAGGTGATCAAGAACGTGCCGTAGGGGCGCTGAGCGACCCCCAGTGGAGCGCTACTTGGGGGTGACATGGACGCCATCCTCCTCGTAAGTGAACTTCAGGTTCGCCAACTGGGTGATGTATTTGAGCGCCTCCGAGGCCGGGACGTTGGCAAGCGACAGGGTGAGCGTGGCCTTGTCGTCCTTGGGCGGGACGTAGAATACCTTGATGCCAGTCGCCGTGGTGAACACGTTGAGCGTGAAGCGCACCGTCGCGTCCTCGAGCTCGAGTTTCGGGATGATGGTCTCCCTGGCCTTCTTCTCAACGGTGTCTCCGAATGCCCCGCTGCTGCCAAGCACAGCGCCGATCACGAGTGCGCGGAATGGGGGGATGATGTGGCGTGGTGTTTTCATGTCTATGCGTTGCTTCCTGTCTGGGTTTGCTGTCGGGGAATGAGCTGGGAAGAGCGCGGCAGCGACGGCTAACAGCGCTGGATTAGGCGTTGCTACTGTTGGAACAGGGACGTTCATCGCCATGTTGCATCTCCTACGTCGTCCTTTCGGAGGATGACGTGTAAGCGGACCTTGCCGTTGTGACTGAGAATGCCCTCGAAGTGGTCGTGGTAATCTCCGTCGCTCGTCGTGTCCTGTTCGGCAAACGCGCGGAAGAACTCTGCAAGCTTCCGGTAGTGTTCTCGCGTGCCGAAGACGTTGACTTGGAAGGCCGCTTCAAGCGGCGGCTGGCCGTCGCGTGGATTATAGATGCCGTTCTCATCGAGGTATTCGGGCGAGACGCTGAACGATACGAAGGGCAATACTTCGGTGCTCATCGCGCTGACTCGCTGTGCTGCTGGGTCTTCGTTCATAGAGTGTGCGTAGCAACGCTTAACGACCCAAAGCTCAGCGGCCCGGCGCACGGGACGCCACGATTGCAACCGCGACGCTCCCGGCGGGTTCGCTGCAGCGCATAGGCGCTTCGTTATTGGGCGTTGCAAAGATCATTCTTCCTTGATGGCGGTAACGATGGGATACAATCCGAACGTGATGACGGATGCAATCAGACCAATGACCGCGAGACGGCGATTGAGTGGAAGCAGAGCAAGCGAGACGAGAAAGAGCAGACCCAGCGCGAACTGGAGCGCAATAGCCGCCCGATAGATGTAAAGATGCGGCGGCCAGCGAAAGCCAGTAAGAGCGTCGCAGTAAAGAAGCAGACCAACGCAGGCAGTGATGGACGCGACGAACCCATAATGTAGCCAGCCTGCAAGCGAGTCAGGAAAGAGCTTCATTTGGGAGGTTGTCATGCTTCGTTCACGAGACGCGCGCAGAAGCGCCTAACTTCCCGCTATGCGACTGGCGCTTGCGGGCCAGTCGCATAGTGGGAAGGGGTGGGAGTTGAATTGGAACCTGTTGGCGGGCGGGAGGGGGAAGGGGTGAGAATTGAATTTGAACCTGTGGGCTGGCGGGAGGGCGGGGCGCGCGGGGTTCATGGCTGTCGTATAGCGGGATGGGGCGGGCGTGTCCAGAACGCCGGAGGCGTTCCATCGTCCAGCCCAGGGTTGCGAGGGACGAGCTACCCTGGGGATGGTGTTCCCCAAAAGGGGACAATCCTGAAGGGGTTGGATCCACGGTGGCGCGGGGTGCGCCGGGGGATGCAACCCTTTCAGGGTGGTTGGCCGTGGGTGGGCGGGTTCCCGGGGTAGGCGCTCCGGGGTCGCGCCAACCCCGGGCTGATGGATGGAACGCCGTTGGCGTTCCGGGCAAATGCCGGCGGACGAGTCCGAGTGGGGAATGGGTGCGCGATTGGGGTGTCACATGCAGAGTGCCGGGATGCCGCCTGTGAGTTGCAGGAGTGCCATGTGCGGGTATTCAGGTTGCCGCCGAAGGGCTGGAGGTGTGTCACCGAAGGGTGGGAGATATGCCACCGCGGGTTTGCGGGCTGCCACCGAAGGGTTGGAGGTGCGCCACCGCGGGTGTTCGGGCTGCCACCGAAGGGCTGGAGGTATGCCACCGCAGATTCGCGGGCTGCCACCGAACGGTTGGAGGTGTGCCACCGCTGGCTTGCGGGCTGCCACCGAAAGATTGGAGGTATGCCACCGCTGGCTGGCGGGTAGGGGGTGAATGATGGAAAGTGGGCGATTGTCTGCCGAAAGTGGCCGGATTTCCCAGCCTCCGGGGGGTGCCCGGAGGCTGGGATGCGCCGGTGAGTGGCCCGGGAGGGGTGGCCCTAGGTGGTGAGGGCGTGCTCGTAGGTGTCGGTGACGAGGCGGCCGTTGAGGGCTAGGGTGAGGACGAGGTGGATGTCGCCGGTGATGCCGGTGGGGACTCGGGCGGAGATGCGGGTGCCTTCAATGAAGCCGTAATCGTCGGCGTCAACGAGGGTGCCGTCGGCTTTGCGCCATTGCACTTTGTGGCCGGCCTGAATGTCGAAGGTAACGGCATTGGGACGGTTGCCGAGTTCGATGAGGACGCTTTTGCCGGCGGTGTAGTGGTCGGCCTGCTTGGTCCAGGTGTCGCAGACGCGGGCGAAGATGGGCATGACGCGGCCTTTGTGGCCGAGGGCTTCGCCGGTGAAGGCGGCTGCGGCGCGGGCGTCGCCGTCGTCGTCGAGGTAGCCGGTGAGGGCGATGTTCATGGTGTCGTAGGTCCAG
This sequence comes from Chthoniobacteraceae bacterium, assembly GCA_044221185.1. Lineage (GTDB taxonomy): Bacteria > Verrucomicrobiota > Verrucomicrobiia > Chthoniobacterales > Chthoniobacteraceae > SXWH01. The sequence goes on from JBGAPP010000005.1 coordinate 187,374, forward strand.
GGGCCCTGGAGGTCGGTGCTGGCGCCGCCCCCGGTGAAGTAGTGGCCGATGTGGCCGACGGGGTCGCATTTCCAGGCGTCCATGCCGAAGTCGATGATGGCCTCGTCGTGGTGGAGGAGGACTTTGCCGATGACCTCGGGGGTGAGGGTGGTGCCGGCGGCGGTGAGGCGGGCGGCGATCTCGGCGATGATCTCGTCGCGGGTCTTGGTGCCGCGGTAGGCGATGGCGGTGGTGACTTTGGTGCCGTCGCTGGTGGGGCGTGTGTGGTATGGGATGCTCATGGTGTGTGTTTGTTGGTTGTGTGTTGTGGTTGCTGCTGTGGTGGAAGCGGGGGCGTGCCTGTGCCGGGAGGTGCGCCCGGTGGGCGCGGGTGGGTCGGGGGCGGCGGGCCATGGGACGTAGCCGGGGTCGCCGGGCTCGAGGCGGTAGCTGGGGTCGCCATTGCGGCAGTTGGGGTTGTCGAAGCAGTCGAGGGGGTCGGTGGAATCCCAGTAGAGGATCTTCATGGGTGGAGAGGGGCGGGGCGCGGGGATGATGGGCAGGGATGCGGCGGGAAGTGCATGGCAGGGGCGTTCACCTGCGGATACGGTTCCCGGGGCAAATTGTTACACGATTTGTGCATTTATTTTCCGGCGGGGGCGCGGGCGGGGGTGGAGCGTGCGCTCCGCGCGCGCTTCTGGGCATTTCCGACGGGAGGAAACGCGCGGGGAGCGCGCGTGCCACCTCCAGCCACCGGTTCCCTTCATGGCTTCCGCATTGATACACTCCCGGCGGAATCGAGTGCTTGCAGCGGGGGCGCGCCCGCGCTCATGTTGCGCGTCCGGAAACATGCTGGCTGAAATCATTCTCTCGACCGCGCTTGCAGGGAGCATCGCTTGGAATGTGCTCGCGGCGCGGCTGCACCGGCGGCAGCGCATGGAGCTGCTGCGGGACAAGGTGAAGATCCAGACGGAGGAGCGGCGGGTGTTTGATTTCCTGCACGGGATCGGGGAGGCGCTGAAGGACGACGCGCACACGGGGGATCTGCCGGGGCTGATCGTGGAGGGGGCGCTGCGGATCCTGGATGCGGAGGGGGGCGCGCTTTACCTCACGAACAAGGCGGGGACGGTGCTGCAGCCGGCGTATGTGTCGAAGGAGTGCCCGCCGTTCGTGGAGCTGGCGCCGCAGGTGGGGAGCGGGATCACGACGATGCAGACGCGGGTGAAGCTGCAGGCGGTGAAGGTGGGCGAGGGGCTGGTGGGGAATGCGCTGGGGAAGAATGAGACGCTCTCGATGCTGCCGGCGGATGCGCGGCTGGGGACGCTGCAGGTGCACGGGGTGAACTCGGCATTTGTGGCGCCGCTGATCTACGGGGGGCAGAACCTGGGGGTGCTGGCGATCGCGCGGGCGGGGAAGACGGAGCCGTTCGGGCCGGAGCACTTCAACACGTTCAAGGCGCTGGCGGAGCAGACGGCGTTCTCGCTGTTCGATGCGTTCCTGCACCACGAGGCGACGGAGAAGAGGCAGATCGAGAAGGATCTGCACATCGCGAACGAGGTGCAGCGCATCCTGCTGCCGAGCGAGCCGCCGAGCATCGGGGGCTTTGACGTGGCGGGGACGAACATGCCGGCGCGCTATGTGAGCGGCGATTACTTTGACTACATCCCGCTGGATGAGGACCGCACGGGGATCGTGATCGCGGATGTGTCGGGGAAGGGCATCCCGGCGGCGCTGCTGATGGCGATGGCGCGGACGGCGCTGCGGCTGCTGGCGGCGGGGGATGCGGCGTCGCCGGCGGAGATCGTGCGGAAGCTGAACGCGCACCTTTACCCGGACATCCGGGAGGACATGTTCATCTCGCTGGCGCTGGTGATCGTGGACCGGCGGACGAATGAGGTGCGGCTGGTGCGGGCGGGGCACGATGCGCCGCTGGTGTATCGGGCGGCGGATGGGAGCGTGGAGCGGGTGAAGCCGCCGGGGATGGCCGTGGGCATTGACAGCGGGGGGGCGTTCAATAGGGTCACGAACGACTTTTCCCTGAGTCTGAATCCCGGCGACTGCCTCGTCCTTTTCACGGACGGAGTGACGGAAGCGCAGGACAGGAACGGGGAGGAGTTCGGGTTGGAAGCGATGATTCGCTCCGTGCAGGCGAGCGCGTCCGAAGGCGCTGCCGGCATCGTCCAGCGCGTCACCAGTGACGTGAAGGCGTTCATCGGCGACCAACCGCCGCACGACGACATCACACTGATCACCATCTTGAAACAATGAGCACACCGAACGTGGACACCGGGGGGAAACCCGAAGCAGCAAAGCCCGACGCCGCCGGCACGGAGGCCGGGGAGCTGGACCCATTTGACGCCGCCGAGGCCGAGGCCGCGAAGTGGAAGGACGCCGCGATGCGGGCGACGGCGGAGATGGACAACTACCGCAAACGCGTGGCCCGCGAGCGCGAGGAGGATTTCAAGCGCGCGCAGGCGGTGCTGCTGGAGCGGCTGCTGCCGGTGCTGGACAATTTCGAGCTGGGCATGATGGAGGTGCGCAAGGGCGATGCGAAGTCGCCCATCGTCGTGGGGATGGAGATGATCGAGCGGCAGCTCCGGGAGTTCATGAGCAGCAGCGGCGTGGAGGTGATCGAGGCGGTCGGCGCGAAGTTCGACCCGAACCTGCACGAGGCCGTGAGCCAGGAGGAGAGCGCGGACGTTCCCGAGGGGCAGATCGTCCGCCAGCTCCGGCGCGGCTTCCGCCTGCGCGACCGCCTGCTGCGCGCGGCGATGGTGGTGGTGAGCAAGGGCCCGCCCGCGGCTTAACGCCGAACCGAATGTCCAAGAAACGCGACTACTACGAGATCCTCGGCGTGGCGAAGGGCGCCAGCGCGGATGAAATCAAGAAGGCCTACCGCAAGCTCGCGGTGAAGCTGCACCCGGACAAGAACCCCGGCGACAAGACGGCGGAGGACAAGTTCAAGGAGCTCGGCGAGGCCTACGAGGCGCTGTCCGATGACGACAAGCGCGCGGCGTATGACCGCTATGGCCATGCGGCGTTCTCGCAGGGAGGCGGCGGGCGCGGCGGCGGCTTCCACGATCCGATGGATATCTTCCGGGACTTCTTCGGCGGAGGCGGGGGAGGCGGCGCGGGGGGGATATTCGAGCAGTTCTTCGGCGGCGGTGGGGGCGGCGGGCGCTCGGACCGCGAGAACCGCCAGCGCGGGAGCGACCTCCGCTACGACATGCAGATCACGCTCGAGGAGGCGGCGTTCGGCGCAGAGAAGGAGATCGAGGTCTCCAAGCTCAGCGCGTGCGGCGTCTGCGGCGGCTCCGGCGCGGAGAAGGGCTCGCGCGTGGTGACGTGCAACACCTGCGGCGGACGCGGCCAGGTGGTGACGTCGCGCGGATTTTTCCAGGTGGCGCAGAAATGCCCGCGCTGCGGCGGCACCGGCCAGACGGTCGAGAAGCCGTGCGGCGAATGCCGCGGCGAGGGGCGCTCGGAGCAGCAGTCGCGGATCAAGCTGAAGATTCCGCCGGGCATCGAGGACGGCTCGCGCCTGCGCAGCACGGGCAACGGCGAGGCGGGCATCCGCGGCGGGCAGCACGGCGACCTCTACGTGGTGATCCACGTGAAGGAGCACGACATTTTCGAGCGCGAGGAGTCGAACCTCTTCTGCGATCACCCGATCACATTCACGATGGCGGCGCTCGGCGGCGAGGTGAAGGTGAAGACGCTGGAGGGCGAGACCTCGCTGAAGATCCCAGCAGGGACGCAGAGCGGCACCGTCTTCAAAATCCGCGGCAAGGGCATGCCCGAGCTGAACAGCACCCACCACGGCGACCTCATGGTGCGCACGGTGGTGGCAGTGCCGAAGAAGCTCACGTCCGAGCAGCGCGAGAAGCTGCAGGAGTTCGCGGCGATGGTGGGCGACGAGGTGCCGCCGCCGAGCAAGAGCTTCTTTGAGCGCGCGAAGGAGTTCTTCCAGTAGGCCGCACCGATGCCGCGCTTCTACATTCCCAGCACCGCGTGGAACCCCGACCGGCTCGCGCTCGACGCGCAGGAGACGCACCACGCGACCGATGTGCTGCGGATGCGCGCAGGGGATCGTGCGACGGTCTTCGACGGAGAGGGGAACGAGGCGGAGGTGGAGCTGGTGAAGCCGGGCAGGCACGGCACGGAGCTGCGGAGGATTTCAGTCACGAAGACCGCGCCGCTGCCCTGCCGCATCACGCTCGCGCAGGCGGTGCCGAAGGGGAAGAACATGGAGCTGATCATCGAGAAGGCGACGGAGCTCGGCGTCTCCGCCATCGCGCCGCTGCTCAGCGAGCGCACCGTGGTGCGCGGCACGGAGGACGACCACATCCGCAAGCAGTCGAAGTGGCAGCGGGTCGCCGTGGAGGCGTGCAAGCAGTGCGGGCAGAACTTTCTCCCGCGCGTCGCGAAGCCCTGCACGCCGCGCGACCTGTTTGCCCGCGGGGAGAAGTTTGACCTCATGCTCGTCGGATCGCTCCAGGGCGACGCGGTGCCGATGAAGCAGATCTTCGCCGAGGTGGCGTCGAAGCGCCCGCGCAGCGTGCTGATCCTCATCGGACCCGAGGGCGACTTCACCCCCGCGGAGATCGCGCTCGCAAAGAGCCACGGCTGCCGGCCCATCACGCTCGGCCCGATCATCCTGCGCACGGAGACGGCGGCGATCTACTGCGTGAGCGTGCTGAACCACGAGCTGCAGTCGGCACAGTGAAGACCGTCCTGGAGGTCATCACGGCGACGACGGACTACTTCCGGAAAAGTGGCATCGAAAGCGCGCGGCTGAACATCGAGCATCTGCTCGCGCATGTGCTCGGGAAGAAGCGCATGGACCTCTACCTCGAGTTTGACCGCCCGCTCGGTGAGAAGGAACTCGGCCCGCTGCGAGAACTCGTCCGTCGCCGGGCACAGCGCGAGCCGCTCCAGCATCTTCTCGGAACGGTCGAGTTCCTCGGCCTCACGCTGAAGAGCGACGCGCGCGCGCTCATTCCGCGTCCTGAGACCGAGCAGCTCTGCGAGATGCTCGCCGCGCAGGCGAAGGAAGACGCATGCCCGTGGAAGCGCGGCCGCATCGCGGACGTCGGCACGGGCAGCGGCTGCATCGCGCTCTCGCTGGCGAATGCGCTGCCGGAGGCGAGCGTGGTGGCATTCGACGCCTCCGATGACGCCCTTGCGCTCGCGCGGGAAAATGCGGAGCGCTGCGGGCTCTCGGCGCGCGTGACATTCTCGAAGAGCGACCTGCTTTCCGCGGCGGATGGGGAGTTCGACCTCATGGTCGCGAACCTGCCCTACATCCCGAGCGGGGAACTGGCAGGGCTCCAGCCCGAGGTGCAGCGCGACCCGCAGGCGGCGCTCGATGGCGGACCCGACGGTCTCGACATCGTCCGCCGTCTGCTCCCGCAGGCGGCGCAGCGGCTCCGGCCCGGCGGCGTGCTGGCGCTCGAGCTCGGACTCCGCCAGCCGGTCATCCTCGCGGGCGAAATTCCGGCTCATGGCTTCACCGACGCAAAAATCCTGAAAGATCTGCAGGGGTCGGACCGTTATATCACCACCACTCATGGATAAAATTCTCGTTCACGGCGGACACAGGCTCAGCGGCAGCGTCCGCATTTCCGGCAGCAAGAACAGCGCGCTCCCCATCCTCGCCGCGACGCTGCTCACGAAGGAGCCGTGCGTCGTCTCGAACGTCCCCGACCTCTCGGACATTCATTTCATGCTGCAAATCCTCTCGCATCTCGGCGCGACCGTCGAGCGCGCGAGCGGCACGGTGCGCGTCGAGGCGGCGAAGATCAAATCCGAGGCGCCCTACGACATCGTGCGGAAAATGCGCGCGTCCGTCTGCGTGCTCGGCCCGCTGCTTGGGCGGAAGAAGAAGGCAATCGTCTCGCTGCCCGGCGGCTGCGTCATCGGCGACCGGCCGATTGACCTGCACATCCGCGGCTTCGAGGCGCTCGGCGCGCAGAGCGTGATCGAGCACGGCAACGTGAAGCTTTCCGCGCGCACGCTGCGCGGCTCCGAGATGAACCTGCGCGGCAAGCAGGGCCCGACGGTGCTCGGGACGGACAATGTGATGATGGCCGCGGTGCTGGCGAAGGGCGTGACGATCATCGAGGGAGCGGCCGCGGAGCCGGAGGTCGTGGACCTCGCGAACTTCCTCAACAAGATGGGCGCGAAAATCGAGGGTGCAGGCACGCGCCGCGTCACCATTGAGGGCGTGAAGGAGCTGCACGGCGCGGAGCACAGCGTCATCCCCGACCGCATCGAGGCCGGGACGTATCTCGTCGCCGGTGCGATGATGGGCACGGAGGTGAAGCTCCAGCGTGTCGTCCCCGCGCACCTCGCGAGCGTCATCTCGCATGTCCGCGAGAGCGGCTACGAGGTGGACACCGCGGCAAACTCGCTCACGGTCCGCGGCAACGGCGACCCGAAGCCGCTGCGCATCACGACGGAGCCGTATCCGGGCTTCCCGACGGACATGCAGGCACAGATGTGCGCGCTGCTTTGCCGGACGAAGGGCATCAGCGTGATCAGCGAGACCATCTTCCCGCAGCGGTTCATGCACGTCAGCGAGCTGAAGCGCATGGGCGCGGATGTCACGCTCGACGGGCACACGGCGATCATCAAGGGCGTGAGGAAGCTCAGCGGCGCGCCGGTGATGGCGAGCGACCTCCGCGCGAGCGCCGCGCTCGTCCTCGCGGGCCTGCAGGCCGATGGAATCACCGAGGTGAACCGCGTGTATCACATCGACCGCGGATACGAGTCCATTGACGACAAGCTCAACGGGCTCGGCGCGCGCATCGAGCGCGTGAAAGTCTAGCGGCGGGAAGCGGCGCGGCTTCAGTTGTTCTCGGGCAGCCCTTCCTGGTGCCCGATGTTTTTCACCGGGGCAAAAATCGCCTGCACGTCGCGGAGCAGCTCCATGTCGAGCGGTTCGGCGGCCCACTTCGCCCAGTTGCGGATGTTCTCGGGGTTCGCGCTGCCGCTGACGGTCGTCGTGATGTCCGGGTTCGCGATGGAGAACTGCAGCGCGAGCTTGGCGATGTCGCTCCCGCGTTTCGCGCAGAGCGCCGCGGCCTCGCGCGCTGCGGCCTTCACGCTCTCAGGCTCCTTGAGCCATGCGGGGAGCGGTGCGTTCGTGAGGAGGCGCGCGGAGAAGGGGCCGGCGTTCATCGCGCCGACGCCGTGCTCCTTGAGATACGGCACGACTTCATCGGCGAAGCGCGTGTTCTGCAGCGTGTATTGGTTGTAGCTCAGCACGCAGTCCACGTCGGTCTGGTCGAGGATGAACTTGAAGATTTTCATCGGGTAGCCGCTGAAGCCGATGAACTTCACCTTGCCGGCCTGCTGCGCCTTCCGCAGCGCGGGAATCGTCTCATCCACGATCTGCTGCATCGGCACGAACTCGATGTCGTGGCACAGCACGATGTCGAGGTGGTCGGTGCCGAGGCGGTGGAGGGAAACGTCCACGCTCTCGGCGACGCGCTTGGCGGAGAAGTCGAAGTGCTGCAGGTCGTAGCGGCCCAGCTTTGTGCAGAGCGTGTAGCTGTCGCGCGGCACGCCCTTGAGCGCGACGCCGAGGAGCACCTCGCTCATGCCGCGGCCGTAGAAGGGCGACGTGTCGATGAAGTTCAGCCCGCAGTCGAGCGCCACGCGGACGCTCTTCATCGCCTCGTCGAGCGTCACGCTGCGGAACTCCGCGCCGAGCGACGATGCGCCGAAGCTGAGGATGGGAAGCTGGAGGCCGGTCCTGCCGAGTGGTCGTGTTTGCATCGTGGCGACGATAGGAATCCCGCGCGCCGCGACAAGCACGGCGACGCTATTCCGCGAGCGTGAGCTTCACGTCGGCGATCTCGCAGAAGGCGGTGTATTGCTCGAGCTCGAACTTGAACTCGACGATCGCGAGCGTCGTGACGTCCTGCTTCTTGATGGTCTTGTCCTTGAAGTGGACGGTGAAGGTCTTCCTCACCTTTTTCCACGGGCCGGCGTCGTTGAACTTCTCCGCCTCGTAGATCTCCTCGTGGGCCTCGTCCTTCACGGCCTTCTTGCCGCGGCCGACCGCGGTGAACTTCGTCGGCACGTTTTCATTCGCGCCGAGGTAGGCCACGGTGGCCTCGCCGTTGCGGATGCCGCTGCCCTTCACGGCAAAGCTGAGCGTGTAGTTGCCGCCGACTTTCAGCGGCAGGAGGTTCTGGCGGATGGTGAATGCATTCGTCACACGGATGCCGCCTGCCCAGCCTGCATGCATCGGGTGCCACTGGTCCCACCAGTAGCGGAAGAAGTCCGTGTTGTCGGCGCCGTCCACCACGAGCGGCACCATCTTCACGATCTTGTTCGGCGAGGGGAAGTAGCCCGACTTGAGCACGCGCCCGCCGTCGGGCCCGGTGGCATCCTGCACGGAAGTGTAGGCGTAGAGGTTCCCGCGGCTGATGCCGGAATCGATCGTCCAGAGCTGCGGGAGCTTGATCTGCTCGGCCAGCGCGTCGGTGCCGGCGATGTCCACCGGCATGTCGAACTTCGGCTCGGCGAGGCTGCCCTTGTTGATCGCGATGGCGATGTGGCCGTCGGCTTTTCCAATAAGCAGATCGATCAAGCCGTCGCCGTTGTAGTCGCAGGCGTGCGGCGCGATGCCGGTGCCGAGCGAGTCCTTTCCGCCGAAGCTGACGAACTGCGACACAGGGAGCTCCTGCCCGGGCTTCCAGTTCGGGTAGCCGAGGTGGACGCTCACGGCGCCCTTGCGGTCGCCGATCATCACATCGGGCAGTCCGTCGCCGTTCCAGTCCGCGACGGTGGGGACGAGCTGCTCGCGGCCGTCGCCGTAGCAGAGGTAGTGGCGGTGCTCGTCGGTGAAGCGCGGCTCGGAGCCGCTGGACTGGTTCAGGAGAATGAAGACGGCGTTCGCGGAGTAGGAGCCCTCGCCGACGAGCAGGTCGGGCCTGCCGTCCTTGTTCCAGTCGAACACGCATGGTGCGAGGAGGTTTCCCCATGGCTTGGAGCCGATGTTCTTGCGCACGCTGGCGTATTTGCTCGGCTGCGGATACGCCGGCACGCTGGCGCTGCCGGTGTTCTGGAGAATGAAGAGGTCGCCCGTGTAGTTGCCGAACACGAGATCCTGCGTGCCGCGCTTGTCCGTGTCGAAGAGCGCGAGCTTCGGGATGCTGTGGGGCCATGTATACCAGCCTTGGTGATCCCACTTCATGTCCCTCGCCACGTTCGGCGGGAAGATGGGCACGATCTCGGCGTTGGTGAATTTCGGCGCCGTCTTCGTCCCGCTGTTGAAATAAATGCGGACCACGCCCGTCGGATCGCAGCTCACGATGTCCGGCAGCTTGTCGCCGTTCATGTCGGTGAAGCTCACGCTCACTGGCATCGGCAGGTTGCCCACGCGCCCGCTCTCCGTCACCGCGTAGGTGTCGGCGGAATTGACGGTGAGCAGCCCCTTCGGATCCACTCCGTCCCACAGGTTCTCCTTCGTCGTGTATTTGGCAAAGTCGCCGTTCTGGACTGCGTTGCTCCCGGGCTTCGGAATCGCAGGCACGGGAGTCTGCGCGGGGGCGGGGGAGAGCAGGGCGGCGCAGATGGCCGGGATGGAAATGGCGGGGAGCTTCATTGTGCGGACGGGGGCTTGGTGTTGATCACGGTCACCGTGCGGATGTGCCGCTCCCAGCGCGTGAGCAGGTGGATGATGATGTTCGTGCCGAACTTGTAGGTGTCCATCAGCGCCTTGGGTTCCACATTTCGGAAGTAGAGCCCGCGCCGGTGCCACATCGGCTCGTTGATCGCGACGAAGCGCCGCTTCTCATCGCGCGAAAGGTCGAAGTCACCGTCCTCGTCGATGCCGAACTGCCACATGTCGCCGTAGTCGTTCGCCGTGTAGATCACCGCCAGCTCGCCGGCGAAGCCCTTCAGGCCGTAGATGGGCTCCTTGTAGAAATTCATCCCCGGCGCGACGCCGCGGATCTCCGGGTAGTAGGAGTCCTTGTAGATCGAGTGATCCGGCGGGAGCGCCTCCCACTTCTGGTTCAGCTCGGGCAGCAGCCGCAGCATCTCGCGGCGGAACGCGATGTCGAAGCGGGAGCGCTGGCCGGGCAGCGAACTGTCGCCCCAGATGCAGCCGCCCGAGCGCAGATACTCGCCGAGGTTCACCACCTCCTTGTCGGTGAGCACGAAGTCGCGGTGCCCGGTGAACCAGATGAACGGCGGGCGCTTCTCGAAAATCTCGTCGCTCGCGAGGTCCAGCGGGATCGGCTGCGGCTGCGCGTGGATCTTTTTGTGCGACATCCGCGAGATGATGTAGAGCAGGTTGTGCAGGCTGCCGCCCCACACGGTGTCGCCGTCCATCCACACGGTGGAGTTCCAGTCGCCGCCCGCGTATTTCGCCATGTAGGCGGTGAAGTCGAACACGCGGCTCTTGATCGGCTGCCCCATCATCGACCGTCCGCCCCTCGACCAGCCGGAGGTGAAGTTTGCGATGCGCGTCGCCTGGCCCTTGCTCAGCCCGGTGCCGACGACCGGCGCTGCGGGAGTGGGGCTGAGGCCGCCGGCCTTCATGTCAAACGAGAGCTGCGGCGTGCCGACCGACGACATGTTGAACGCGCTCGGGGAGGCCGAGGTGGTGGTGACCACGGCGCTCACGGATGATTCCGAGAGGGCCGGGCCGGATGTCGCCGCGACCGCGGCAGTCTGCGCCGAGGCCGACGCGTCCGGCGACTGGATCTGCATCTGGTCGCTCATCACCGGAATCGGCACGTCGTTCGCGAGCATGCCGTAGCCGCCATCCTCGAAGTCCGGCGCGTCCACGTAGTGCTTGTAGAGCACCGTGCCGCCGAGGACGATGATCAGCACGAGGTGCAGCAGCCCGGAGAATGCCATGTATCGGAGCCGGCCGAGCATTTCCGGCAGACGCTGGAGGAAGGACGCCTTGCCCGGCTCGCGTGACGGGGCCTCACTCTCCGGAGGTTCGATGAGCGTGTTCATGGGTCGTTGGGTGACCGTTGGGTCGTTGGTTGGGAGAAGGGCGCGGGAAGACGCTGGAGCGTTGCGCTGGCGCGGAATGTATCAATTCTGTCAGAGCACTCAAGGATTTGATCGGGACTCCAAGGAGAGCGTTCCGTCCGGATAAGTTCACTCGGCGTCCCTGCCGTGCTGCATCGTTCCGCCGCGAGGCAGCCTTCACCGCGCAGGGCGGCGCCGGTCTGAAAATGCGTGCGCCTCCTCAGATGCGGAGGAAGATCTTCCGCCGGTGCATCCACAGCAGGATGAGCCAGTAGATCAGCAGCACCGCCGCGCCCTGCATCATCGGCGTGTAAACCTTCCCGGCGAAATCGAACGCGTCCGCGCCGAGGTGCGTCTTCAGCGTGTCGGGGATGAACTTGTTGAAGAGGTGCGCGATGCAGTAGGCGGCGATGGAGTTCATCCCGATCACCGTGAGCGGGAACGCCCACCGGCGGAGCTTCCACGCGTCCATCACGAGGTAGAAGAGCGCGAGCAGCGCGAAGCACCAGCCGCCGCTGAAGAGCGCCCACGAGGGCGTCCAGATCCGCTTCACGATCGGGCAGAGGCCGAGCGCGTCGAGCGCCAGCGCGAACATGAAGCAGCCGAAGCTCGCCGCGCCGAGCCGCACAATTTTCCAGCCCGCGTCGCGCTCCTCGCGCAGCCAGCCGCCGGCGATGAGGCCGAGCACCATGGTGCCCAGCGTGGGGATGAAGCTCAGCGTGAGGTAGCCGCCCGCATTGAACGCCGCCGCGCGCCGCACGTGCTGGCCGAGCCACTGGTCGCACTCGAAGCCGAAGTTCGCATTCTTCTGCCAGTGCGCTGCGAAGCCCTGGAGGCCGTTCTGCTGGAGCCAGTCCGCCGTCACTCCCACTTTGGCAAAATCGTAGTCCGGCGGCGCGATCGGCCACAGCGCCCACGCCAGCCAGTAGCCGGCGAGGATTAACACCAGCGCCGTCCACTGCCAGCCGCGGCGCGCGAAGCCGAGCGCGAAGAGGAACGCATACCCGAGGCCGATCTGCGAGAGCGTGTCCTCAAAGGTCCAGTTCGTCGCCGGCTTCCCCACCGAGCGCAGGAAGACCCCGAGCAGCACCAGCAGCACCGCGCGCCACACCGCGTGCAGCGTCATCACGCGCGGCGACTGCCCCCGCGCCCTGCGCGATGCGATCGAGAATGGCAGCGCCACGCCCACGAGGAATGAGAATGACGGCTGGATGAGATCGTGCAGCGAGCAGCCCACCCACTCCACGTGCGAGGTGTGGAATTTCAGCGCCTGCCACAGCCCGCTCTCCGGGAAACCCGCCGCCACACGCCCCACGCGCAGCACCTCCGCCATCATCAGGAACATCACGAAGCCGCGATACCCGTCAATTGAGGCCACGCGCTCCGCGGCCTTCAGGCGCTCCTGCGGCGTCGGTGGTGGCAGTTCGGAGGAATCCATGCGCGCGATATTTCCCACTGCGCGCGGAGCGGACAAGCGCGAATGACGGGGAGGCGAATGGCGAATGAAGAATGGTGAAGCGCGGCCCTGTTCTCGCGATTCACTCTGCGACCGCCCGCGCAGGGGGGATTGACCGCTCCCGCGCCGCTTCCCACATTGCGGCATGAACTTCTGGAGCCGGCGCAATTTTCTGAAAACCGGGACTCTGGCTGCTGCTGCTGCTGTGGCTGGCGCGCGGACTGCGATGGCGGCGCAGTCGGCTTGCGGGCTTGGCATCGGCACCTACGGGCTGCAGTCGCTCGGCTTGGAGGCGGCGCTCCGCCTTGTCGCGGAGACGGGCTTTGACTGTGTGGAGATCACGGCCTTCGAGGGCTTCACGGGGGATCCGCTGCAGGTGTCGAAGGAGCAGCGCCGGAGCGTGCGCGCGCTGCTCGCGGAGAAGAAGCTGCGGCTCAGCGCGCTGATGGCGGATCTGCATCCCGCTGCCGACAACGCGGTGCATGCGACGCAGACCGAGGCGCTGCGGAGGATGGCGGAGATGGGTGGCGAGCTTTCGCCGGGGAATCCGCCGCTCATCCAGACGGTGTTCGCCGGGAAGAGCTGGGAGGAGTCGAAGGCGCTGTTCCGTGACCGGCTTGCGGACTGGGTGAAAGTGGCCGACGGGCATGGTTTCGCCCTCGCCATCAAGCCGCACCGCCAGCAGGCGATGAGCCGGCCCGAGGATGCGATCTGGCTCTTCGAGCAGCTCGGCAGGCCGCCGCGTCTGCGGATGGTTTACGACTACAGCCACTTTCACCGCCGCGAGCCGGAGATGACCATCGCGGACACCGTTGCGCGCTCGCTCCCGTGGACGGCGTATGTGGCGGTGAAGGATGCGGTGGTGAGGGACGGCAAGGTCGTCTTCGCGCTCGCCGGCGAAGGTGGTGAATTCGACCACGCGGAGATCATCCGGGCGTTCGCCGCGGGTGGTTACGCGGGCGACTTCTGCTGCGAGGTGAGCAGCCAGATTTGGAAGGCGAAAGGCTATGACGCCGCCGCGGCGACAAAGACGTGCCACCGCAATCTCGCCGCGGCATTCGAGCGCGCGGGTGTGGTGCAGCGGCGGTAAGCGCCAGGTGTCTCGCACTTGCCGCGCTCCGTCCGGAGCGTCGGCAGCGTGGTCTTCCCAGTCACTTCGCCAGCGGCGCCTTTTGCGCGAGTGCCTTCCGGTTTTCCTCCCACGCGGAATTCGGCTGGGCTTCCCATACGCGCAGCCGACGGAAGCTCGCCTCGGTGGCGGCGCCGAGCATGATGCTGTGCTTCGGTGCGCCGACGAGCGGGCTCTTCAGCGTCACGCTTTTTCCGTCCGTGGTCGCGACGAGTTCATCGCCGAAAATCTCCAGCACGACTGTGCGCCACTCGCCAAGTTTGCCGGGTGAGGAGAGCGGCACTGCGGGAAATTTCGCGCGCTGGCCGCTCTTCGGGTCGGCGTGGTCGTTGTCGTAGGCGAGCGCATTGATGCCGCTCGTGCTGCCAAAGAGCGCGCACACGTAGTCCTTCTGGTCCGTCGCCTTCACGAAGAACGACCGATACTGCCGCCCCTCCGCGGGCACGTCGTTCAGCCGGACGTCGCACTGGATGACGGCATTCTGAAACTTCATCCCATACGATGCCGTCGCCGGATGATGCGCCTCCGGGCTCTCGATGCCGGTGAAGCAGCCGTCCGCGAGCCGCCACATGCCGGACTTGCCCGTCGCCGGCCCCGCACTGTAGCGCCAGCCCTCGAAGCCGCTCGCGAAGCCGACAGGCTTGCCGGTCAGCGGTGCGAGGGGTTTTTCAAAATCCTCGCTGAGCAGCAGCTTGCCGCGCGTGCTCAGCAGCGTGGCGGGCAGCGGCGTCTCCGCATGCAGCGGGCGTGCGAGGACGAAAGCGAGAACGGTGGAGAGGAGCGGGAGGGATTTGATCATGGAATGGTCGAAGGAATTTGGTGGTCCGAGCGGCGCGGCTGCTCACGCGAGGATGCCGCGGACGACGCTGCCCTTGGCATTTGTGAGGCGGTGCTCGCGTCCACCGTAGCGGAAGGTGAGGCGCTCGTGGTCGAGGCCGAGCAGGTGGAGGATGGTCGCGTGCCAGTCGTGGATGTCCATTTTCCCCTCGGTGACCTCGTAGCCGTGTTCATCCGTGGAGCCGAAGACGTGTCCCGGCTTCACGCCTCCGCCAGCCATCCACATGCTGAATGAGGACACGTGGTGGTCGCGTCCATCGCTGCCCTCCGCGTGCGGCGTGCGGCCAAATTCACCCGACCAAATCACGAGCGTGTCCTTCAGCAGGCCGCGCGTGTCGAGGTCGGTGAGCAGACCGGCGATGGGCTTGTCCACCGACTTGCAGAGCGCGGGGAGGCGCTGCCTGTGGTTGAAGTGCGTGTCCCAGTCGCCGTGCGTGATCTCCACAAAGCGGACTCCGGCCTCGATCATGCGGCGCGCGAGGAGGCACTTCCGCCCGCAGTCATCGGTCTCCTTTTCGCCGATTCCATAGAGCTGGTGCGTGGCCGTGGAGTCCTTGGTGAGGTCCATCACCGCGGGCATTTCGCTCTGCATTTTGTAGGCGAGTTCAAACGACTCGATGACGCCCTGCACCTGCGGGTCCGCGCCCTCGCGGGCGAGACGCGCGCGGTTGAACGCCTGCATGAGGTCGAGTTCCGCGCGCTGCGCGGCGGGCGGCAGCGCGGGCGTGAGGTTCGGAATCACGGAGGCCGCGATGGGCTGGCCGTCGGTGCCGATGGGCGAGCCCTGGTGGATGGCGGGGAGGAAGGCGTTGCCGTAGTTCAGAGGGCCGCCGAAGCACGACGGCGGTGTGATGGTGACGAAGCCGGGCAGGTTGTCATTGAGCGAGCCGAGCCCGTAGTGCGTCCACGAGCCGAGCGACGGGCGCGCGCCTTGCGTCACGCCGGTGTGCAGTTTCAAATAGGCCGGCGCGTGTGCCTGAAGGTCGGTGACGAGCGAATGGACGACGCAGAGCTTGTCCGCGTGCGATGCTATGCCGGGCACGAGTTCGGAGAACCACTGTCCGCTCCTGCCGTGCTGCGCGAATTTCCAATCCGAGCCGCGCAGGGTCGTGCCGGGGCGGCGACCGGGTTTGCCGGAGTCGGCCGCGAGCTGCGGCTTGTGCGCGATGAGGTCGAGGTGCGACGGCGCGCCCTTCATGCAGAGGAAAATCACGCGGCGCGCGCGGGCTGTGATTTGCGCGGGGATCGCCGCCCGCGCCCCGCGTGCCAGCGCCGAGAGCGCGAGCCAGGCAAAACCGAGCGCGCCGGAGCGCAGGAGACCGCGACGGGAGAGAGGTTGGCCGAGAAGGGGATTCATGCGTGTCACAGGAAGCGGAACTCGGCGCTGCCAAGGAGTGCGCGGCAGAGGCTGGTCCATGCCGCGGATTCGTCGGCAGATTCATGGGCGGCGATGAATTTGCGCGCGGCGTCGATTTCCTCCGCTGCAGGCGGCCGACCGAGGACGATCATGGTCGCGAGGCGGAAGCGTGCATCGAATCCCGCGGCTGCGCCGCGCAGGCGCTGGGCGAGGAGGGAGGACTGGCGCGCGACGAATTCGCTGTTCATGAGGAAGAGCGCCTGCGCCGGGACGATGGTCGTCTCCCGCGCGCCGGCCACAGTGCTCGCGTCCGCGGCGTTGAAAATGGCGAGCGTGGAATGCGGCAGGTCGCGCGCGACGGGCAGGTAGATGGAGCGGAAGTCGCCCTCGACGCCGGTCACCGCTTCGGCCTGCAGCACCGGGAAGCGCAGGCCGCCGATGGGCCCCTGGCCTGTCATCGCGAGCAACGAGCCGCGGCGCGGCGCGGGGTCGAGCGCGCCGCTCGCGGCGAGCATCGCGTCGCGCATGGATTCGGCGTCGAGGCTACGGACATTCGCGCGGCGCAGCAGCAGGTTGTCGGGATCGATCGTCGCCGCGGGATCATTCCCCGAAGCGCCGGGGCCATCCGCGCGCGCGAGCTGGAAGACGCGGCTCAGCACGATCTCGCGGACGAGCTTCTTCACCGACCAGCCGTCCGCGACAAATTTCGCCGCGAGATAGTCCAGCAGCTCCGGATGGCTGGGCTGCGAGCCGGTTCTCCCGAAATCATCCACCGTCGCGACAAGCCCGCGCCCGAGCAGCCAGTGCCAGACGCGGTTCACGAAGACACGCGCCGTGAGCGGGTTCGCCGGCGAGGCGATCCACCGCGCGAGTTCGAGGCGGCCGCTGGCGTTCGCGGGGATGGCGATGCTTTTCCCGCCATTCAAAAAAAGCGGCACACCGCGCGCGATGCGGTCCTGCTCCCGGGTGATCTGGCCGCGCGCGAAGAACGGGCTGTCGCCGATCGTCTGGAAGGCGAGCATCGGCGCGAATGCGAAGGAGTGCGGCGGCGATGGCGGCGAGCCGGGCGCGGGCTTGTCGATCACGCCCATGACGCGCGGCTTCAGCGCACCGTTCTGTCGGAAGGCGCGGACGTCCACTTCGAGCGCGCGGGCTTTGAACAGCAGCTCTTCGAGCACGGTGCCGTCCTTCGTCGTCATCCCCTGGCGCGGAGCATCGCCGCCGCTCGCGGCCATTGTCTCGAAAAAAGTCTTCATCAGTGCCGTGTGCTCCGCGGTGATCTGCGCGAGCTTTTGCGGCTCGATGCGGCGGTCCACCATCGGCAGGCCGAGCGAGTCGGGCGCCTCGATGAACGGGCTGCCCATCCGCGCCTGCGCGCCGCCGGGTGTGCCGAAGCGCGTCTCGGTCGAGAGGAAAATCCCCGCGAGCGCCGTATAGTCCTCCTGCGTGATGGGATCGGCGCGGTGGTCGTGGCAGCGCGCGCACGCGATGGTGAGGCCGAGGAAGCCGCGCGAGACGGCGTCAATTTGCTCGTCGGCGAGATCGACGGCGAACTGCGTGCTGTTCGTTTCAAGGAGCGATTTCGGGCCGATGGCGAGGAATCCCGTGGCGGTGAGATTGCGCGCGCGCTCGGCCACGCTGGCGTCGGGCAGGAGGTTGCCGGCGATTTGCTCGAGGATGAAGCGGTCGAACGGCTTGTCGGCTTGGAACGACTCGATCACGTAGTCGCGGTAGCGCCACGCCTCGGACTGGATGCCGTTCACGTCGCGGCCGTTCGTCTCCGCGTAGCGCGCGACGTCGAGCCAGTGCCTTCCCCACCGCTCGCCGAACTGCTGCGTCGCGAGGAGTTCATCCACCACGCGTTCCAGCGCGCGGGCATCCTGGGTCGTCGCAAAGGCGTCAATCCGCTCCGGCGTCGGCGGCAGCCCCGTGAGCGCGAAGTGAACGCGCCGCAGCAGGAGAAACTTGTCCGCATCAGCCGCTGGAGTGAGCTGCTTCGCTTCCAGCGCGGCGAGGATGAAGCGGTCGATGTCCGTCTTTGGCCACGCCGCATCCTTCACCTGCGGCACCTGCGGCTTTTGCACAGGTTGAAAGGACCACCACGCGCGTGCCTCCTCCGGAATCTCCTTTGCGGTGCGCTGGGCGGCCTCGCCGGTGCGTGGGTCGTGCGCACCGTTCTTCACCCAGCGTTCAAAGTCCGCGATCTCGGTGTCGGAAAGTTTTCCGCCCTTGCTCTTCGGCGGCATCGCGAGGTCCGGGTCGTCATATCGGATGGCCTTGATCAGCGGGCTCTTGTCGGGCGCACCCGGCACGACTGCGGGGCCGTGCTCGCCGCCGCGGAGGATTCCCTCGCGCGTGTCGAGCCGCAGGTCGCCTTTGATTTTGTGGCTCGGCGAATGGCAGCCGTAGCATTTTTCCGCCAGCACGGGACGGATTTTGGCCTCGAAGAAGCGTGCATTTTCCGCCGCCGCATCCTCCGCCCGCGCCGGAGCGGCGATGAGAACTTCCGCGAGCGCGACAACGGCGAATAACGGGCGAACCACCCTGCGGCACAGGGAGGATTCATGTGGCGGGATGGATTTTTCCAATGGCCGGTCAGTCACAAGCATGGACGCGGAATTTCGACGACATGACGCTACTGAAGGGCGCCGATACAGCAAGGCAGTTGCTTTCGCGCCGGGAGAGGGCAGCGTGGCGGATGAATTCCGCCGGCCGGTCGCACGCTCTCCGTCGTTTCCTGCAGATGCTTTTCGCCGCGGCTCTTGCCGCCCTGCCATGCGGCTGCAACAGGGCGCCGATCGCAGGCGGCCCGGCCGGGCCCTCCCCCGGCTACACGCTTTTCCAGCAGTTGCTCGCGCGGAACACCGACCTCCTCGACATGGAGGGGCGCGTCGTCCATCGCTGGAAGAGCACGGCCGGCCTTGCGGGCGGTGCGCGCCTTTTCCCGAACGGCGACCTCGTCCGCGCCGTGCGGGCGGAGAACAGCCCCTTCACGATGGCCGCTCCGGGGACCACGGGAATGGTGGAGCGGCTCGACTGGGACGGGAGGCGCGTGTGGTCGTTCGTCCACGCGGAGCGGAGCAGAGTCCTGCATCACGACATCGAGGTGCTGCCGAACGGGAATTTCCTGATGATCGGCGTCGAGGTGAAATCGAAGGCCGACGCGCTCGCCGCGGGGCGCGATCCTGCGCGGATGCGCGGCGACACGCTGTGCGTTGATTACCTCATCGAGGTCGCGCCCTCGGGAAATTCCGGCGGTAAAATCGTGTGGCAATGGAGCATGTGGGATCACCTCGTCCAGGATCACGACGCGACGAGGAGGAACTACGGCGAAGTGTCGGAGCATCCGGAGTTGCTCGACGTGAATTTCATCGAGACGCCGTCGCCGCTCACCGGCTCGCGGCTGCGCGCGCTCCAGTCGGTCGGCTACGTGGCCGGCGGGAGCAAGGGCGCGCCGGGCGAGCCGCCGTCGCCGGATTGGACGCACGCAAACTCCATTGCCTACAATGCCGAGCGTGATCAGATCATGATCACGCTGCGGAATCTCGGCGAGATATGGGTCATCGATCACAGCACGTCCACGGCGGAGGCGGCGGGTCATTCGGGCGGGCGCTACGGGCGCGGGGGCGACGTGCTTTACCGGTGGGGAAACCCGCAGGCCTACCAGCGCGGAAAGCCGTCGGATCAAAAGCTCTTCGGCCCGCACAACGCGCACTGGATTCCCGCCGGCCTGCCGGGTGCGGGAAACGTGCTCATCTTCAACAACGGCGAGGGCCGCAGGGACGGCGAGCATTCGTCCATCGAGGAAATCCGGATCCCGTCCGCGTCGGACGGCTCGTTCAAGATGGAGGCCGGCAAACCTCACGGCCCCGAGGCGCCGGTGTGGCGTTATGTTTCCGAGGTGAAGGCGGACTTCTATTCGTCGTTTCTCTCCGGGGTGCAGCGGCTCGGAAACGGCAACACGCTCGTCTGCTCGGGAATGCAGCGGAAAATTTTTGAAGTCGATCCTGCGGGCCGCATCGTCTGGAGCCATGAGGTGAAAACCGATGGGAGGGCCTCCGATGTCGGGCGGGCCGGGCGGGCCGGGTGCGCAACCGAATCCGCCGCTCATCACCATTCTGGATGCGAACGGTGACGGCTTCATTGACGCGGCTGAGATCGCGCAGGCCCCGGTGAGCCTGAAGAAGCTCGACCGCGATCGCGATGGGACACTTTCGCTCGCGGAATGTCTCCCGCCGCCGGGAGGCGGCCCGGGAGCGGGATTGCTGGAGAAGCTCTTCGGTCGTCCGCCGGGCGGACCCGCGGGAGGACCGCCTGGAGGTCCGGGTGGGCCGCCGGGAGGCGCGTCCGGGCAGCCGCCATTGCCGCCGATTTTCACGGTGCTCGACAAGAACGGCGACAGCAAATTCGACGCTGCGGAAATCGCCGGGGCGTCGGCCGGCTTGCTGACGCTCGATCGAAATCGCGACGGAAAGCTCGGCCTCGATGAATGCCTTCCCGGAGGTGGTCCCGGCGGGCCGGGTGCCCCGCCCGCGCCCGGCGGTGCAGCCGATCCACTCGGGGCGAACGATCCACTTGCGGCCGGCGCTCCCGCGAGTCCGCAAGGAGACTTGAGCGGCGCGCCCCCGCGTCCGCCGTTGATCTCGATCATGGATACCGATGGGAACGGATCCATCGAGCCGGCGGAACTCGCGCAGGCCGCCACTCGCATGAAGCTGCTCGATCGGAATGGTGACGGCAGCTTGTCGGTCGAGGAGTGCTTTCCCATGCCGGGTGGAGTCGGAGGACCGATGGCGGGGCCGCCGGGTGCCTCGTCGGGAGGAACGCCTGAGCGTCCGCCGCTGCCGCCGATTTTCACCACGCCGGACAAGAACAGCGACGGCTTGATTGACCCTGCGGAAATCGCCGCGGCACCCGCGTCATTGTTGAAGCTCGATCGCAACGGCGACGGGAAGATCAGCCTCGACGAGTGCCTGCCGAGCGCACCGGACGGCGCGGTGGATGCGCTGCACGGCGGCTTGGTTCGCGCGGAGCGCTTTTCCGCCGACTATCCCGCCTTCAAGGGCCGCGACCTCAAGCCGCTCGTTGGCTCGCAGCCGCCTCCGTCAGCGAACCGCGGGGGCCAGTGACAGTAGCGCTTTTTCTCCCGCCGCTGGCGACTGGCATCGTCGCATACATCGGGCCGGGCGCGGGGTTCACGTTCGTCGGGTCGGTCCTCGTCCTGCTGTCCGCGCTCGTGCTGGTCTTCGTCAGCATCGCCGCATGGCCGTTCCGGCTCGTCATGCGATCTATTTTCCGTCGCAGGCGGAAGCGGCGCAAGACGGATGTCCGGCGCGTGATCGTCCTCGGCCTCGACGGAATGGATCCGCGTCGGGTCGAGCGGCTCATGCGCGAGGGAAGGCTGCCGCACATGGCGTCGCTGGCGCAGACGGGCTGCTACAGCCGGATCGAATCGAGCTGTCCGCCGATTTCACCGGCCGCGTGGTCGTCGTTCATGACGGGGACGAATCCGGGCAAGCACAACATCTTCGATTTCCTGAACCGCAATCTGCAGACGTATCTGCCGGAGCTTTCCTCCTCCGCGATTCGTCGGGATTCCAAGGGCCGCGCGGTGATGAAGCTTCTGCGCAGGAGCGTCCCGTTCTGGAACATCCTCGGCGAGCACGGCGTGTTCAGCACCGTGCTGCGCGTGCCCATCACGTTTCCGCCGGAGAAATTCAACGGCGCGCTGCTCTCCGGGATGTGTGTCCCCGATTTGCGCGGCTCGCAGGGGACGTTCACGTGTTTCGCGGAGACTCCGCGCGCGGAGGAGATTTTCGAGGGCGGTGAAGTCGTGCAGTTGAAGTTCGATGGGGACATGGCGGTCTCGCTCCTCACCGGCCCGCCGGGCCGCGCGGGTGCGCTCACCACGCCGATGCGGATTCGCCGCAACATGAACGGCGGCGGTGCCGAGGTGCGCATCGGCAGGCAGCGCGTCGTCCTCGTGAAGGGGAAATACTCCGAATGGATCCGCGTGGGTTTCAGGGCGGGGATGCTCCGCAGGATCCACGGGATTTGCCGCCTGCTGCTGGTCTCCGAGTCGCCATTCCGCCTCTACGTCACGCCGCTCAACATCGATCCGGAGAAGCCCGCGCTGCCGGTTTCGCACCCGGACTACTACTCGATTTACCTCGCGAAACTCCACGGGCCCTACGCGACGCTCGGCCTCGCGGAGGACACGTGGGCGCACACCGAGGGAATCATCGATGACGACGGCTTTGTGAATCAGGCCTACGACATTCACGATGAGCGCGAGCGCATGTTCCTCGGCGCGCTGCGGACGACGCGCGCGGGCTTCTGCGCGTGCGTCTTCGACACTCCCGATCGCATGCAGCACATGTTCATGCGTCCGCGCGACAGCGCTCCCGGAACACCGACGGATCCCACAGCGCCGAATGCGATCCTCGACGGCATGTATGAGCGGATGGACGCGCTGGTCGGCAGGACGCTGAGGCAGCTCGGCAAACGCGACGTGCTGCTCGTGCTTTCAGATCATGGCTTCTCGTCGTTCGACCGCGGCGTGAACCTCAACACGTGGCTCGAGCAGGAGGGTTTCTTGAAGCGCGCGAACGATGCTGGCTCGGGCCGTTACCTGCAGGGGATCGAGTGGGCGGCGACTTCCGCCTACGCGTTCGGGCTCGCCGGCATCTACCTGAATCTCAGGGGACGTGAATCCCAAGGCAGCGTGGATCCGGAGGCGGAAGCGCGCATCAAGGCGGAGATTTCCACGCGTCTGATGAACCTCGTCGATCCTGCGTCCGGCCGTCGTGTGGTCCACGCGGTTCACGATGCTGCGAAAGTTTACGAGGGCCCGTATGCGCGCAGCGGGCCGGATCTCGTTGTCGGATTTGCGGAAGGGTATCGCTTTTCTTGGAAGGCCGCGATCGGCGAAATTGAGAACGAAGTTTTTTCCGACAACACGCGGAGCTGGGGCGGCGATCACTGCGTGGATCGCTCGCTCGTGCCTGGCGTCTTCTTCTGCAACCGGAAGCTCGATTTGTCCGCGGGCGTCGGGCTCATTGACATGGCGCCGACAGTGCTCGACCTGTTCGGCGTGCCTGTGCCGGCGCACATGGATGGCAAAGTCTGCCGCTCCGCAAACCAACCCGCCTAAATGCCGAACGACCAGCATCCCAAACTGAGCCGCCGGAAATTCTGCGGAATGGTCGGCGGAGCGCTCGCGTTCCCGGGCATCGTCCGCGGCGCGGCGACCGGCCGGATCCCAAAGGTCGCGGTAGTCGGCGCGGATGGGATGGATCCCACGCTTCTGCATCTCTATGCCAGCCAGGGCCTGCTGCCGAATTGCCGGAAGCTCATCGACTCGGGCGGCTTCAAAAAGCTGCGCACCACGCTGCCGCCGCAGAGCCCTGTGGCATGGGCCACCTTCATCTCGGGGCTCGATCCGGGTGGCCACGGAATTTACGACTTCATCTCGCGCGACGCCGGGACGGTTGCCGCGGATCTCGCGACGGCGAAGACGACGGTTCCGAAGCGATTCGTCCGGCTCGGCAGATACTCGGTGCCGCTTGCGTCCTCCAAACTGCAGCTCATGCGCAACGGCCCGACGCTGTGGCATGTTCTCCATGAAGCGGGCGTGCCGTCCGTAGCACTGAAGGCCCCGGTGAACTATCCGCCGACACCCACGGGCGCGAAGACGCTCTCGGGCCTCACCACGCCGGACATCCACGGCAGCTACGGCATCTTCTCCTTCTACTCCACCGACCCGAAGCAGGCCACGCGCGACGTTCCCGGCGGGCAGATCGAGAAGATACGGCTCGCCCGTGGCCTCGCATATTGCGTGCTGCGCGGTCCGGCGAATGTCTTCGACCGCGAGCGTCCCTCGGCCGACATCCCTTTCACCATAGAGCGCGATCCGCAGAACGCGGTGGCAAGGATCCGCATCCAGGGCAGGGACGTGATCCTGAACGAGCGGGAGTGGAGCGGGTGGGTTCCGCTCAATTTCCCGCTGATGCCCTACGTGGCGGATGTGCCGGCCATGTGCCGTTTTTTCCTCAAGCAAGTGAGGCCGCAGCTCGAGCTGTATGTCTCGCCGGTGAACATCGATCCGGTGAACCCCGCGTTTCCGGTTTCGACGCCGAAGGATTTTTCGCGGCAGCTGGTGGACGAGGTCGGGCGCTTCTACACGCAGGGCATGGCGGAGGAGACTCCGGCGCTGTCATCGGGCGTGCTAAGCGACGCGGAGTTCCGGCAGCACGCGCTGCACGTCCTCGACGAGGACATCCGGATTTTCCGCTCGCAGCTCAATCATTACCACGACGGATTCTTCTTCGCGTATTTTTCGTCGCTCGACATGAACTCGCACATGTTCTGGCGGACCGTTGACGAGAAGCATCCGCTTTACACACCCGCGCTCGCGAGGGAGCACGGCGATCATCTGCCGGCGCTCTACCGGCGGATTGATGCGTTCGTCGGCGACGTCGTCGAGCACCTCGCGCCCGACGGGCAGATTTACATTGTCTCCGATCACGCGTTCACGTCGTTCCGGCGGCAGTTCAATCTCAACGCATGGCTCCTCGATCACGGTTACGCCGGGCTGAAAAACCGACTCGATCGCGATGGTGCGCCCGATTTCAAAAACACGGACTGGACGCGCACGCGCGCATACGGACTCGGCATCAACAGCCTCTTCCTCAATCTCCAAAGCCGCGAGCCCGACGGAGTGGTGAAGGCTGGCGATGAGGCCGAGCGGCTCCGCACCGAGCTGATCGCCGCGCTGACGGCGATTCGCGATCCGCAGACTGGCGAGCAGGTCATCCGCCGGGTGGTGCGCCCGGATCAGGTTTACCGGCACACTTCCGGCGGCCGCGTTCCCGATCTCGTCATCTGCTACAACGACAACTACCGCGCGTCGTGGGACACGATCCTCGGCGGCTATCCGAAGGAGCATCTTCTCGACAACCTCGATCCGTGGAGCGGCGACCACTGCATGGATCCGCAGTTCCTCTCCGGCGTCCTGCTCACGAATGCCCCCGTGCGCCACAGCGATCCTGCGCTGGAGGATCTCGCGCCGACCATCATCAGCGCCTTCGGGGTGAGTGTGCCGGGCGAAATGAAAGGCCGCGACCTGCGGAGCGAATCCGTCACCGCGCGATGATGGACGGCGTGAATCGTTTCACCGGCGCCCTGGTGGGGGGCGTGAATCACCTGCTGGGCGGCGCGGCTCCGGCGGTCGTGCTGCTTGTCCACTCGCTGATCATCGCCGTGCTGGCGGTTGTGGTTTACGCGCTGGTGTCGAATCAGCGGACCATCCGGATGACGCGCAATCGCATGGTCGCGCGGCTGCTGGAAATCCGGCTCTTCGGCGATGACCCGATTGCCGTGCTCGGCTCATTCCGCCGCGTGCTTGCGGCGACCGGCTTTTACATCTGCGCATCGTTGAAGCCGCTTCTCGTGCTCGTTCCGATCGTGGTGCTGTGGATCGGCCAGCTCGCTGGATGGCTCGAATGGCGCCCGCTCGTGAAAGGGGAATCCGTTGTCGTTTCGATGAAGCTGCGGGAAGGGGTCAGTCCCGTCGCGCAGCCTGCGGCGCTGCAGGTGCCGCCCGAATTCGCCGTGGAGACTCCGGCATTTCGCTCGGTGCACACCAACGAAGTCGCATGGCGGGTGAAGGCGGTGCATGCAGGCAGCGGCGTGATGCACTGCAGCACCGGTGCGGTCACGGTGGAGAAGGCGATCGCTGCCGGCGCGTCGATGGGCAAGGTTTCGCCGAAGCGTGTGGTCGGAGGCCTTTGGGACGGGGTGCTCTATCCGGGCGAGGCTTCGCTCGCGAAGGGCGGCCCTGTTTCCGAAGTGCGCGTGGACTACCCGCGCCGTTCCGTGCGAGTCTTCGGCCATGAAATCAACTGGCTGGCCGCGATCTTTCTCGCCTCGATTGCGATCGCTTTGGTTGTGAAGCGACCCTTCGGCGTGGAGTTTTAGAACCTCGGCACTTCAACGACATGTTTGGAAACCGGCAGCACAAAGTCCTGATTGACCACGAGCTTTACGAGCGGCTTGCGAAGGCCGCGCAGGCAGGCGGCTATTCCTCCCCGGAGGAATTCATCCTCCATGTGCTCGAAGGCGCAGCAACTCCGGCCGGCGCCGAGGAGTCCGAGGAGGAGGTGCGCAAGCGGCTCAAGGGTCTCGGTTATCTGGAGTAGGACCGCGGATGAGCGCCGAATTCATCACCGTCGTGTCCGGGCTGCCTCGCTCCGGCACATCCATGATGATGCAAATGCTCGTCGCGGGCGGGATGCCTGCGGTCACCGACGGGCTGCGCTCCGCGGATGCGGACAATCCGCGCGGATACTTTGAACTCGAGGCGGTCAAAAAGCTGAAGACCGATTCCGGCTGGCTGGCGCGGGCGCGGGGCCGCGCGGTGAAGGTGATCTCGATGCTGCTCTACGAGCTGCCCGCGGAATACGAATACCGCGTCATCTTCATGCAGCGCGACATGGGGGAAATCCTCGCTTCGCAGAACGAGATGCTGAAACGTCGCGGAACTGCCGGGAGCGACGCGGGCGACGAGGCCATGCGGCGGCATCTCGAGTCGCACTTGGCGAAAGTCGGTGCCTGGCTTGCGGGACGGCGAAATTTCCGCGTCCTCCACTGCAGGCACCGCGACCTGCTTTGCGCATCCATGGGAGAAGCGCGCCGTGTCGGGGAATTCCTCGGCTCCGGACTCGATGTGCAGGCGATGGTGCGGGCAATCGATCCTACGCTGCATCGGAACCGTGCGGGAGACGCGGACATCGCCTGAGAGGGGGCGGACGCTGTGAGCGGGCGGCACCGCTAGCCGCCGACCATCATTTCCTTGATCTGCTTCGTCGCGATGCCGATGGGGCGGTCGAGCGGGACGCCGGCGCAGGCGAGCAGCGTTGCGAGGAGGTCGCCCTGGTTGCCTTTCACATCGGCGATGAAGCGGCCGGTCTTGACGGTGCCGCCACCTTTGCCTGCGACAATGAACGGCAGGTTCTCGCGGGTGTGCTTGTTGCCGTCCTCGAGGCCGCTGCCCCACATCATGATGCAGTTGTCGAGCAGTGTGCCGTCGCCCTCGCGGATGCTGGCCATCTTTTTCACCATGTGGGCGAACTGCGCGATGTTGAACGCGGTGATGGCGGCGACCTTGCGGACCATTTCCGCTCCGTTGTTGTGGTGCGTCTGCGAATGGTGCGAGTCGCTGAAGCCGAGTTCGGGATACGACACGCCGTTCGGCGTGGAACCGATGTAGGTGCTCACGCGCGTGGTGTCGGTCTGGAAGGCGAGCACGTTCAGGTCGCACATCACCTGCATGTATTCGCTGCGCTTGTCGCCAAGGGGGATCTTGATCTCGATGGGCGGCGAGTCGGAGGCGTTGCGCCTGCTCGAACTGACGCCCGCCTTTTCGAGCGCGGCTTCCTTTTGCCGGTGCTCGATGGCGGCGATGCGGCGCTCCACGGAGCGGACGCTGTCGAGGTATTCGTCGAGCTTGTGCTGGTCGTTCTGCGGCAGCCTGCGGCGAAGTTCCTTCGCACCGCCGATGACGCGGTCGAGCATCTGGCGGTCGAGCGGATTGGCTTGGGTGCTCCGGCCGGGCTTGTCAGTCTTGCCGAAGAGCCGGTTGAGCACGTTGCGCGGATTCGTCTCCGCGGGCATGGCCTGCGTGGGCGAGGCGAAGCTGCAATGCGAGTAGTAGCCTTCGTTCAGGCCCTCCTGGTTTTCCTTGTGCGTCTGCGGCATCGTCGCGAGTTCGAGCGAAGGCAGCGACGTGAGGCCGCCCACGTAGTTCGCGGCGATCTGGTCGGCGGAAATTGCGATGTGGATCTGGTTGCGCTTGCCCGCGTCCGGCAGGCAGGCGGTGAGCCAGGTGGAGAGTTCGAGTGCGTGTGGCGCACCGTTGAACGGCGAAATTGGCACGCCGGAAATTCCTTTCACCATGAGGCAGCGGTCGAGCACCGGCCGCAGGGACTCAATCGCGGGCGGCGGCGAAGTGAGGAAGCTCTCCGGCGCCGCGGGCCAGAACTGATCCATGATGACGCCGTGCGGCATATACATGAAGCCGAGCCGCACCGGCGGCTTGTAAGCATTGTCCTTCGCGGAAGCGGCCCAGCCCATCGATTCAAAAAGCGGCAGCGCGAGCGTGGCGCCGATTCCCTTGAGGCAGGTGCGGCGGTTGATGAGGTGCTGGCTGTTCATGCGGAGTGTTTGAAAATCGCTGTGGTGCGCCGTCGGGGCAAGCGGCGAGCTCACCGCAGGTTGTCAGACAAAACCGGCGACGCACGGTTTGATTGGAAATATCGCCGTCTATTTTCGTGCTTTGCGCTGCCGTTTCCTCTTCGCCGCAGGCGCTTCTTTCGCGACCTCGTGACGGCAGCGATATTGGACGGGCGTGGATTTGAAGCGACGCCGGAAGTGCTGGCCGAAGCGCGAGACGTCGTTGTAGCCGACGCGTTTGGCGATTCGTGTGACGGGGAGCCGTGTGGTGGCAAGAAGCTCGGCGCCTTTCTCGAGGCGGACCTTTTGGAGGTAGGCCTGGAAACTGAGCCCGTGATGCTGGCGGAATAGCCGGCTGAGATTGCCCGCGCTGGTGAATGCGACCTTGCGCGCGACTTCGGTGAGCTTAAGCGGGCAGTGCAGGCGGAATGCAAGGTGAGCGGTTGCCCGTCGCAACGGATCACCCTGTGGCTCCGCGGCGGCTTTCGACTTTTCGGCCACGCGGAACCAAACGGCTTCCACGTGACTCCGGGCTGCGTCCTCGGCAGCGGCCGGGTCGCCGAGAGCGATTGTCTCGACGAGATGCTCGTGCTCATCGGCGAGAACGCGCGCGTCGGGGAAATAGTCCTCGAAACCCTGTCCGTGGAAATGCAGCAGCCCGTCCCACGCGAGTCTCCACGAGGCCTTGAGCCGCGGCACGTTTGCGAGATCGATGATGGTGTCGTGCAGCTCGAAGTCCGCCTCGCGGAACGCCGGATAATCGCGCACGCGGAGCGCGCCGGTGAGCCGTTTGAGAACGGAGCGCAGCTTCTCGAGCCGCTCGGGAGAGTTCGATGCGTGGATGGCGGCGTGGTGTGCGGCGAAACCCTCGAGCAGAGAGCGGAGTTCGGAGAGCCGGCGCAGTTCTGTGGTGTTCATCGGGAAAATATGCGAAATCGGGCAACAGAGTATGCGGCAGCCGTCAAAGGGTGCAATTGCACGCAGCAGTAATTGCAAACATGCAGACCGTGCGGGTTGATTGCGACGCTGGCATTTGAATATGCCAAATCAAACACGCTCCATTTCTTCGACGCGCTTCCCATGATCATGCCCAAAAACGTCCCCTTCGGTGTCATCGCTCCGATGACGACACCCTTCTCCGCCGACGGCGAACTGTTGCCGAAGTCCATCCGCAGCCAGGTGGACTTCCTCGTGCGCGAGCGGGCGGACAGCCTCGCCGTGGGTGGCTCCACGGGCGAGGGACAGACGCTGGCTCCTGACGAACTCCGCGCCTGCGTGAGCGAGACACGCGCCGCAATGCCGGCGGGCATGCCGCTTGTCGCCAGCACCATCTGCGACAGCACCCGGCAGGCGATCCGCAGCATCAGGGCGATCGAAGGTCTTGGCGTGGACGCCATCCAGCTCACGCCGGTGCATTACCTTTTCCGCCCGGATGATGAGATGATGATCGAGCACTTCCGCGTCATCCACGAGGAGACGGGCATGCCGCTCATCATCTACAACGTGGTGCACTGGTGTTATCTCTCGCCGGAACTGACCGTGCGCCTCATGAACGAGGTGCCGGGCGTGATGGGCATCAAGCAAAGCGCGGGTGATTTGAAGCTCTTCGCCGACCTCATGATCAACGCGCCGAAGGACCGCAAGATCTACAGCGCGGTGGATGCATTGATGTATCCGTCCTTCTGCCTCGGCACGCCGGGTGTCATCGCTGCCACGCCCTCCGGCGTCCCGCGCGCCACCGCCCTGCTGCGCGATGCAGTGGCGAAAGGCGATCACGCCAACGCGCTGCGACTGCACGAGGTGATCCTGCGCTTCTGGAATGCCACGGATCATTTCAATCTCCCTGCCTGCATCCGTTACGCGCAGTCGTTGCAAGGCGTGGACGCAGGCTTCCCGAGAATGCCCATGCGCCCCGCCACCGAGGTGCAGAAGGCGAAGATCAAGCCCGCTCTCGAAGTCGTGCTGAAGCTCGCGGACGAGCTGTCGTGATCACCCCAACATCACCTCCATGTCGCAGGTCGCCGGCATCCTCCTCATCGCGTTGTTCACGGCGCTCGCTGTGGCGGCGCGACGCGTGAAGTGGCTGGGCGGACTCGGCTTCACCTTCGCCGTGTTCGCCACGGGCAGCGCGGCGATGACGTTTCCCGCTGCGTTCATCTCGTGGGGCGCCTTGGAGTTGAAGAGCGCGATCACGCCGCTCGTGCAGGTCATCCTGCTTGGCATGGGGCTCACGCTCACGTTCGATGACTTCCGCCGCGTGGTCACCATGCCGCGCGGCGTCATCCTCTGCTGCACGCTGCATTACACCATAATGCCGCTCGGCGGCTGGTGCTTCGCGCATCTGTTCGGCTTGCAGGGCGCGGTGGCCACGGGGCTCGTGCTCATCGGCTCCGTGCCCAGCGGCACGTCGTCGAACGTGATCTCGCTGCTCGCACGGGTGAACGTACCGCTCTCGGTCACGGTAACGGCAGTCTCCACGCTCATCTCGCCGCTGGTCACGCCGGTTGCGATGAAGCTGCTCGCCGGAGCCGAGGTGCCCATCGACGCCGGCGCGATGATGATTTCCATTTTGAAAAT
Source organism: Chthoniobacteraceae bacterium (assembly GCA_044221185.1). Taxonomy (GTDB): domain Bacteria; phylum Verrucomicrobiota; class Verrucomicrobiia; order Chthoniobacterales; family Chthoniobacteraceae; genus SXWH01. The sequence goes on from JBGAPP010000005.1 coordinate 217,944, forward strand.
GATCATCGCCCCGCTCACCGTCGGCCTGCTGGTGCAACGGTTGCTCCCCGCGCTCGCGCGACGTCTCGCCAGCGTGTTGCCGTATGTGGCCATGTTCGCCATTTGCACCATCATCGGCGTCACCATTGCGCTCTCGCGTGCGCAACTCCTCACCATGGGCCTCGCCATCTTCGCGGCCTGCGCCTGCCACAACGCCGCCGGCTACCTGCTCGGCTACTGGGGCGGACGGCTCAGCGGCCTGAACAAAATCGACGCCCGCACCTGCGCGCTCGAAGTCGGCATTCAAAACGGCGGCATGGCCACCGGCCTCGCCTTCAACGTTCTGCACAGCTCCGCCGCCGCGCTCGGTGCCGCCGTCTTCGGCCCCTGGAGCGCCATCACCAGTTCCGCGCTGGCCTCGTGGTGGCGGCGGCAGACGTCTTCACCCGCCACAACTCATAACTCGGATACTTCCTGCCCATGACTCGCCCGCGCCTCCTTTACATCAGTGCCCTGATCTTTCTCGCGTCACAGCTACACGCCGTCCCTCCCTCGGAGGTGAACCTTTCACCCGGTGCGGAAGTCGAGGACAGCGCGCGCACCTGGCAGGGTATTCCCGGCATCGAACGCGCTCCGAACGGGCGGCTCTGGGCGATCTGGTATAGTGGTGCCTTGAGCGAGGGGTTGCCGGGCAATTACTGCGTGGCCGCCACCAGCGGCGATGATGGGAAGGTCTGGTCGAAGCCGGTGCTCTTGATCAAAGGGCCGACACCGATGTCCTCGACTTTCGATGCCGTGCCGTGGCTGGATCCCAAGGGCCGCCTGTGGCTGTTCTACGTCCAGACCACGCGTGACTCGGATGGCAAGACGAAGGCTTATGGCACCTACGCGTTCCGCACAGACTCACCGGACGAGGCCGCGCCGAAATGGTCCGACCCGTTTCTCGTCTTCAGCGGTGGCCGGATGTTTGGCAAACCGATCCTTGCTCAGAGTGGTGCGTGGCTCGCGCCGATCTACGTTGATGGCAAGCCAGCGGAGAAAGAAACGGGCGTGCTGATCAGCACGAACGAAGGCGCTTCGTGGGAATTCGTCGGTGGCACGAGCGTCCCGAAGGAACAGCGCAATTTCAGCGAGCACACCCTTGCCCAACGAAAGAATGGCGAACTGTGGATGGTCATTCGGACGATGGCGGGTCTCAGCGAAAGCACCTCCACCGATGGCGGCCGGACGTGGAGTGATCCGATTCCGTTCCGCGATGGCCCCAACACGCGAGCGCATGTCCGACGGCTCGCCTCGGGAGCATTTCTGCTCGTCTATCACGACCTTGGAGAGAGCGACAAATTTCAACTCGGCCCCAAAGGCAAGCCGATGTATCCGCGCTCGAAAATCGCTGTGTGGCTCTCCGATGACGAAGGCTGCACCTGGCCGCACAAGCTTTTGCTCGACACTCGCGAGTGCTCCTACCCCGACGCCACGCAGGCACCCGACGGTCGCATCTATGTGACCTACGATTCCTGGCGCTACGGCTGTTTCCCCGGCGTCTATCGTTACGACCCCGCCGCCGGACCGGGCAAAGAGATCGCGATGGCCGTCATCCGTGAAGGAGACATCCGCGCCGGGAAGATCGTGTCATCCGACTCGCACCAGCGCCAGCTCATCAACCGCGCCACTGGCTATGGCAACGCCATCGAACTGAAGAAAGCCGATGAGCAAAGGATGCGGGAAGAAGCGAACAAGACGCCGTCCAACCGCAGGACAACCCCGGCGCAATAACACTGACCAAAGAACAAACCCCGTGAAACGCCTCGCCATTATTCTCTCCCTAATCGTGCTCTGGCCGAAGCTTTGGGCCGCAGAAGCCAACCCCGCCAACACACCGGCGATCCCGAACCTCGCTCCCGGTCCTGAATACGCGGACAGCACGCGGCTTTTCCAAGGCGTGGCCGGCATCGAGCGCGCGGCGAATGGCCGCTTGTGGGCAACGTGGTATGGCGGGGGTGTCACCGAGGATTTGCACAATTACATCCTGCTCGATACCAGCGGGGATGATGGCCGGTCATGGCAGCGTGTGATGGTGCTCGATCCTGACGGCGACGGACCGGTGCGCGCCTTCGACCCGTGCCTCTGGCATGATCCCGCTGGCAGGCTCTGGCTCTTTTGGACGCAGGAAACGACTCTGCAAAAAGGCCGCGACACCAGTGGCTTCGTCACCTTTGCGATCACCACGACGGACTCGGGCAAGGCCGATGCGAAATGGTCGGCACCGCGACAAATCGCGAAGGGCGTGATGATGAACAAGCCGACCGTCACCAAGGATGGCCGGTGGCTGCTGCCGATGGCTACCTGGGCTGCGGAGGCCAGCGCACGGGTGGTCGTTTCCACGGACCGTGGCGCAACTTTTGCCGAACTGGGTGCGGCCCACATCCCGGATCGAAAATCGCGCAATGCAGATGAGCACATGATCGTCGAACGCCAGGACGGCTCGCTGTGGATGCTGGTGCGCGGGAAATTTCCGCCGGTTCAAAAAGACTACACCGGCATCGGCGAAAGCATCTCCACCGACGGCGGCAAGACATGGTCGGACGTGGCGGCCACTTCGATCCCGCATTCAGGCGCACGGTTTTTCATTCGCAAGCTGGCGAGCGGGCGGTTGCTACTCGTGCGGCAAAACCCGCCGGGAGGGAAGAAGGACCGTTCACATCTGACCGCGTTTCTTTCCGACGACGACGGGCGCACCTGGAAGGGCGGTCTGTTGCTCGATGAACGCCTCCGCGTGTCCTATCCCGATGGCGCGCAAGCCCCCGACGGCTCGATTTACCTCATCTACGATCACGAGCGCGGCGGTCCCGATAGCGCCAAGGAAATCCTGATGGCCGTGATCACGGAAGCCGATGTGCTCGCGGGCAAACCCGCCTCGCCCCACAGCCGGCTGCGTGTCCTGGTGAACAAGGCCAGCGGTGTGATTCCCGCCGCGCTGAAGAAGGACGACGAAGCAAAAGGGCACGCGAAACCATGAAGAAGCTCATCAACCGACCCGCGCACTATGTGGACGAGGTGCTCTCCGGCCTCGTTCTGGCAAACCCCGGACTGGTTCGCGATGGCGGCAGCCAGCGTGTCATTCGTCGCGCCAGTGGCACGAGACCTGGCAAGGTGGGCATCGCTTCGGGCGGTGGCAGCGGGCATCTCCCACTTTTCACCGGGTATGTCGGCGAAGGTCTGCTCGACACCTGTTCCATCGGCAATGTCTTTGAAGGGCCCAACGTCGAGAGCTGCGAGGACGCTATCCGCCTCGCGAACGGTGGCGCGGGCGTGCTGTGTCTTTACGGCAACTATGGCGGCGACCGCATGAACTTCGACATGGCTTGTGAGTTACTGGCCGATGAAGGCATTCCCACGCGCACCGTGCTCGGCACCGATGACATCGCCAGCGCCGCGCCTGCCGAAGCGCACAAGCGCCGTGGCGTGGCCGGCATCCTCTACGCCTACAAGGCAGCAGGGGCGATGGCGGAACGAGGAGCGGCCTTGGATGAAGTCGCCCGCGTGGCGCAGAAAGCCGTGGACGCCACGCGCACCATTGGCGTCGCGCTTTCACCTTGTCAGGTGCCCACTGCCAGCGCGCCAAACTTCGCCATCGGGTCTGACGAGATCGAAATGGGCATGGGCATTCATGGCGAGCCCGGCATCTGGCGGGCAAAACTTCGCCACGCCGATGCCATCGTGGATGAAATGATGGAACGTCTGCTCACCGACCGGCCCATCGCACCGGGGTGCCGCGTCTCCGTCCTCGTGAACGGTCTCGGTGCCACTCCGCTGGAAGAGCTGTTCATCCTCTACCGCCGCGTTCACACGCTCCTCGCGGAGCAGCGCATCGAAGTCGTCATGCCGCTCGTCGGGAACTACGTCACGTCCATGGAAATGGCCGGAGCCTCCATCTCCCTCCACCGGCTGGATGATGAACTGGAAAAGCTGCTGCTCGCGCCCGCCGCGTGCCCGTTTTGGAAAGTCTGAATCATGCCCATCACCGTTCGCAGCCTCATCACCGCCGTCGAGCGATCCCATGCGCGCATGGCTTCGCTGGAAGATGTGCTCAACGCCGCCGATGCGCTCCTTGGCGATGGCGACACTGGCTCCATGCTGGCGCGTGTCATGGAACGAATGGCCGCCACCGACTTGTCTGCCGTCACCGATGTGGGCGCGGCATTCAGCGCGCTGGCCAAAGCAACGATGTCCGCCACTGGCTCCAGCCTCGGCACACTCATCGCCACCGCGCTGCTGTCCTTCGCCAAAGCCACGCGGGGCCGCACGGAGGTTCCGTGGAGCGAACTTTCCAGCATCCTCGAGCAAGCCGTGGAGGCCATGTGCGCTCGCGGCGGAGCCAGCCTCGGAGACAAGACGATCCTCGATGGACTGCACAGCATCGCGCAAAGCCTCGCTGGGATTGATGACGAAGCCGCCGCTTCCAGCGCCGCCGAGACTGGCGCACGCATCGCGCTGGAGCAGTTCCAATCCCAGCCCTGCAAAATCGGCCGCGCTCGCCTCTTCCCCGAAAAAAGCACCGGAGCCCACGACCCCGGCATGCTCGCGATTGCGCTGCTGCTGGAGCGCGACGGGGCAATTGCGAACGCGCCGTAAATCCACCCCACATTTTTACCCATGAACTCATCGGCCCACATCCTCCTCGCACTCGCGGCACTCACCACATTCGCGTCCGCCGCCGAGCCCCTCTGGCTTTCGGACCAGCCCGTGCCGAAAAATGCCGAACTCAGCGCACTCAAAGGCGTGCAGTTTCACGTCATCAAAGCCCACGAGCCTGATCACGACGGCTACCCCTGGCTGCACGGCGTCGCCCTCGCGTGGCACAAGGGCAAACTCTATGCCTCCTTCGGTCACAACAAGGGGCGGGAAAACACTTCCGGGGAAGAAGCGCGCGGTCGCGTGAGCAGCGACGGAGGGAAAACGTGGAGCGAGACTTTCACCATCGGAGCCGGGGAGGAACCCAACCTCGGCATCAGCCACGGCGCGTTTCTCTCGCGCGGCGGCGAGCTCTGGGCCTTCATGGGCGCCTTCTACGGCAGCAGGCTGACGGACATCGCGAATTCCAAAGTCCACACCCGCGCCTACCGGCTCAACGAAGCCACCGGCGGGTGGGAGAAAAAAGGCACCGTCATCGAAGGCGGCTTCTGGCCCATGCAGGAGCCGCTGAAAATGGACGACGGCAACTGGATCATGTGCGGTCTCCGCGTCGGTGATGGCCATCCAGGTGCCGTCGCCATCAGCCACGGCGACGATCTCACGAAATGGGATCTGGTGCCTGTTCCCCGCCCGGACGCGCTGAAGATGTGGGGCGAATCCACCGTGATCGTGTCCGGGAAGCGCGTGCAAAATTTCACCCATATCAACCCCGTGCCGTCGATGGTCGCGACGGCGGTCAGCGAGGATTATGGCCGCACCTGGACGGATTATGTGGTCAGCGACCTGCCCATGGTCCGCTCCAAAAACTACAGCGGGATGTTGAGCACCGGGCAGCCCTATTTCATCGGCACCACAACCGCCGAGGGAGCGACCATCAACCGCCGTTCGCCCCTGACCATCGCTGTGGGGCGGCCCGGCGAGAAGGGCTTCCGCAAAATGTTCCTCGTCCGCGACTCCGTGTGCCCGGAAAGTCCCGGCGACTCCGACCTGCGCGCGGGCCTGTCCTACCCGTATGCAGTCGAGCACGACGGGAATCTCTACGTCGGCTATTCCAACTCCGGCGCACGCGGCGGTAACAACAACAGCGCCGAGCTGGCGGTGCTCCCCATCGCCTCCTTTGATGTCCATGCGCCGGAGCCGCCCAAACCGACTCCTTCCACCAGCGCGCAATCCTGGCCGCTCGATGGATTGGACGTTTCGTTGAAGCTGCACGGCGAGGCACGGCCCGCTGCGGGCGCGGTGGGGAAAAGTCTCGTGCTGGATGGGAACTCGGTCATCGAGCTGAAGGACAGCGTGGCGCTGAATGTGGGCGCGGAGGGCTTCACGTTCTCGGTTTGGTTCAATCCCTATGCGCCGACGAGCGGACAGCAGGTCATCGCTGGCAAGACGCGTTACTCGTCGAACGAGCGGCAGTGGACGCTCACGGTGGAGCCGAATGGCGCGCTCAAGGCGTTCATCCAGCAAACGGGCTGGAGCACGATCAGTGATGCGGAGCCGCTACAGGCCGGGCATTGGCATCTGGCGATACTCAGCATCAGCGCGGACAAGGCGGTGCTTTATCGTGATGGAAAGCATATCGGTGAGGCCGGGTTGAAGAAGCCGGTGCCAGCGACGCAGGCACCCGTCACGCTCGGCGGCATCGCGGATGCGGGCGTTTTGAAGCAGACCTTCTCCGGTGCGGTGGATGAGGCGCGGTTCGAACCGCGGGTGCTTTCAGCGGAGGAAATCGCGGCGAGCTACAAGCCCGTCACCGCCACGCATGAACTGCCGAAGCCGCTGGTGTCGGATACGCCGCTGTGGGACGAACGCGTGCCGCTGCTGAAGTCGGCGGAGTTGCCCGTGCTCGGAGGCGTGGAGTTTCATGTCATCAAGAAACAGCGACCTGATACCGATGGCGCGAAGTGGACGCTCGGCGTCGGCCTCGCATGGCACAAAGGCAAGCTCTACGCCTCGTATGGCTTCAACAAGGGCGACGAAAACACGGAGACCGAAGAGGCGCATGTGCGCGTGGGCGATGACGGCGGCAAGACTTGGGGTGCGCCGGTGGTGATGGATCACGGCGAGGGTAATCTCGGCGTGAGCCACGGTGTCTTCCTCTCGCACGCGGGCAAGCTCTGGGCGTTTCAGGGCGCGTTCTACGATCACTTTCAACGGACGCACACACGCGCCTACCTGCTCGATGAAACGACCGGCCGATGGCAGGCAAAGGGCGTGGTGCTCGGCGACGGCTTCTGGCCGATGCAGGAGCCGCAGAAGATGGAGTGAATGGCAAGCACATCACCAACATCTCGCGTTACGGTGGCAAGCCTCTCGCGCTCATCTCCACCAGCGATGACTACGGTCGCACCTGGGCCACGATGCTTCCCTCGAATCTCCCCATGGCCACCAGCAAGCCCTACGCGGGCACCTTGAGCACCGGCCAGCACTACCTCGTCTGCACCACGACGGCCGACACTGGCGGCAAACGCTCGCCTTTGACCATCGCCGTGAGCAAGCCGGGCGAGTCCGTCTTCAGCAAAGTCTTCCTCATCCGCCCTTCGGTCTTCATCGGCACGCCGGGTGTTTCTGATCCGAAGGCGGACTTCAGCTATCCCTACGCCGTCGAACACGAAGGGAAACTCTACGTCGGTTACACGCACAAGAGCCATGCCGCCAACGAGGTGGCGGTGATTCCGGTATCCTCGCTCGCTCGTTAGCTCGGTCGCCTGCGGGTGGCTCGCTGCGTTCGAGAATGCACGCGCGCAGACACGCGCACGTTGAGCGGCCTCACTGCGCCGCGGATGCTACCCCGTCCTGAATGCGGCGGCTTGTGAAAGGGTAGCTGGTGACGATCTCGGTGATGAGTGTCTGCATCCGATAACCATCTCTGGCGATGGTTTTCAAAAGCTGATCCACCACGATTCTGTCGTAGCCCTCGAGCTGGCGGCAGAGCGCGTAGGCCATGAGCTTCTCCGTGAGGTTGCGCGCGAGGTCGTCCTTGCGCGCGGCGATGATGGCCTTGAGTTCCTTTGGCGTGGAGAAGCGCTTGCCGCCAGGCAGCTCGCCCGCAGCGTCGATCGCGCCTCCCGTGTCGTCCTTGTCGCGCCAGCGGCCGATCGCGTCGAAGTTCTCCAACCCGAATCCGATCGGGTCGAGGATCTTGTGGCAGTTCGCGCAGACGGCGTTTGTGCGGTGCAGTTCGGTTCGCTGGCGGAGGGTGAGGTTCGCGACTTTTTTCTGATCCTGCTTCTCGAGGGTGGGGACGTTCGGCGGAGCGGGCGGCACCTCCTCGCCGAGCACCTGCTCCAGCACCCACACGCCGCGCTTCACAGCGCTGGTGCGGTTCGGAAACGAAGTCACCGCGAGGATGCCGGGCATGCCGAGGATGCCGCCGCGATTCCCATCGGTGAGCTTCACCTTCCGCATCGACGGGCCGCTCACGCTCTTCTCCATGCCGTAGAGCTTCGCGAGCGTGCCGTTGAGGAAGGTGTGGTCGCTGTCCACGAAGCTCACGACGCTGTGGTTTTCGCGCACGATGCTCTCGAAGAACAGCCGCGCCTCGTCATACATCGCCGCGCGCATCTCGGGGGTCATCTGCGGGAACTTCGCGGTGTCGAACGTCTTGCCCGCAAGGCCGCCGAGTTCCAGCCACTGCGCGCCGAAGCCGTCGAACAGCGCGCGCGAGCGGGGGCTGGCGAGCAGGCGCTTCACCTGCGCGCGCAGCACCGCGGGTTCGTGAAGCTTGCCCGCATCAGCGAGCGCTGACAGCTCCGCGTCGGGCGTCGTCGCCCACAGCAGATACGACAGGCGCGACGCGAGCTGATGGTCGTCGAGCGGCACGATTTTCTGACCTGCATCCGCCTCCTTCGCCGGTGTGATGAAGAGAAACTGCGGCGAGACGAGCACCGCCTTCAGCATCAGCCGCAGCGACGCGGTGTAATCGAGCTTGTTTGCACGCCCGAGATCGAAGACGCCGAGCAGCACATCAATCTCCGCTTCTGACGGCGGGCGGCGAAACGCGCTGCGGGCGAGCGGGCGGGCGACCTTCCGCGCTGCTTCGCGGAGGTCCGCGCCTTTCGCGGGCGTCTCCCCGAACAGGCGCCTCTGGACCGCGGTGGGGGGCTTTCCGTCCGGAGCGAGGATGCGATCCAGCACGTCGTTCGCAATGCTCAGATACTGCTCCGTCTGCATCGCCGAGAGCGAGTTGAGGTAGCCTTTGCCAAACACCTCGTCCGGCAGCTCCTTCGCGACCGACGCATCCACGCCGAAGAGATCGTGGAGCGTGTTGCCAAACTCCACTTTCGTCAGGCGCCGGATCACGAACGGGCCCGGGTCGCGCGGGCTGAGGAACTTGATCTTTGCGATTCCCTCGAGGAACCGCTCGCGCTCCGCGTCCGTCGGCTGCTTCTCCACTTCGTCCGGCGGCATGTCGTGCGCCTTCACGTTGGCGACGGCCTGCTGCCACCGTTTGCTGAAACCCGGATCGCCCGGCTTCTTGAATGCCGGCTCGAAATTGATCGCGCCCTTCGACTTCCGGTTTCCGTGACACTGCACGCAATGGCTTTTCACGAACGGCACGACGCCGTCGCGGAAGGATTTTTCCGCGTCCGCCTTCTGTGCCGCGGCCAGCGCGTCGCCCGCGTCCTCCGCGAGGCTCGGCGGAGCAGGCAGAAATGAAATGCCAACCAGCGCTGCGGCAAATGCGCGGGACATGCTCGTTCCAACATTCATCATTCTCGTTTTCAAGGGCGGCTTCAGACTACGAATGACCATCGAGCGGGTGGTCTGAAAGGAACTTCGTGGTGCGGAGAGTGACTGAAATCGAGCCCCAACCATTACCAATTGGAAAGCGTCCCACTTGTCGCAGCGCGAGGTATTCGCGCTGCTAAGAAAAGTTTATCTCAAGCGAAAGCAATCACTCCCGACCATGACTCCCGCCCCCTCCGAACGTTCCGAAGCACGCCAGCAAGCCGCAACCGAGGCGGCGTTGAGTGGCCGTCCAAAAACCGGCCTCGAAGGGAAGCCCGATCACGCGGAAAAGGACGGGCTGTCATTTCCGAAACATGCCGCGAGGAAAAGCGCGGAGCGTGGACCGGACGGGTCATCGTTCGTCGCGGTCTTCGGGCGTTTTCGCTGACGGTGATCGATCTTCCGCTCCGCGCTCTTCCGGATGTCATCTCAATGTTTCCCGGAATCGAAATTCATCGGCGGGGCAGGTCTCGGTTCGACTGGCGGCGAAACCCATTCAGCCGCAGCGATCCGTCGGCGAATATGTTGAGCATCGCGTAACCGCTGTTTTCGGCGCCGCTGCCCTCCACCATCGCGACGAGCGTCGTGTAATGGATGCCCGCGATCTGGCAGTAGTCGTTCTTGTGCGAGTGGCCTTGGAAAACTGCGAGCACTTTGCCGGATTTCTCCAGCAGCGCGCGCACGGCGGCGGCATTCCGCACGGCATGCGCCGGATCTTCATCGAGACGCTGGTGAGCCAGCACAATGATCGGCCCGCGAGCCTTCGCCAGTTCGCCTTCCAGCCAGGCAAGTTCCAGCGGAGGGATGTTCGCATCCTTCCAGTCGAAATTCTTCCGCTCATACGGCGTGCCGTCCTCGCGGAAGCAGGCGTCGAGGATCAGGAAAGTGACTCCGCCCGCCTCGAAGGACGCATATCCACCGGTGGCCTTGGTGTGCGCCGCAAATTCCTGCTTCGTGAGTGTGCCGACGCAGTGGTTGCCGAGCACGTAGTGGCGGGGCATCGCGAGCTTTGCAAAGTGCGACTCCATCGTGCGCAGCCACTCGATCTCACGCTCCACGGAATCCGCCTGATCGATGAAGTCGCCCAGTTCGACGACTGCCGCCGGCTTCCCGCGATTCATGAAATCCACGGCCTCGTCGAGCTTCGCCAGCGCCTCGCGGTAGAAGCGCGTCTTTCCCGGCTCCTTGTCCGCGTAGTGCAGGTCGGTCATCAGGCCCACGCGCAAAATCGGCTGCGCATCAGGCTGCGCGGCGAGCAGCCTGCCCGCGCCGAAACCAGCGAGGCAGAGCGCAGTGGATTCGAGGAAAGCGCGGCGTGTCTTCATGAATGACATCAGGGCTTCAAATCCTGGTTGCACACGCCTGCGGTTCCGGGAGGGAAAAGGTTTCCGCTGAAGTGCAGGCCGCGCGGGTGGTTCGGCTCCGTTGAGATGATGACCGCGTATTTGTAGCGCGGAGTTCCGGAGTGATGGACGAGGTTGCCCTGAACCAGCACATCCGTGAGCGGCGGATCGTCGGCGTCCTGCCCGGCGTCGAATTTGAACGGCGAGCGCTCCGGACCCCACATCCAGTGCGCATCGCCGTGGCCGAAGTCGGAGATGATGTTGTTCGCGATCACGGAGCCGCCGTCGGAGTTTTCCGGTTTGCCGTCCGCAGCCGGATGCGCAGCCGCGCCGGGCATCAGCCCGATGGCCCAGAGGTCGTTGCGTGTGAACTGGTTTCCGGTGATGAGCACGTTGCGGCTGCCGTGCATCGCCTTCATGCCGATGTGCGCGTGGTTCACGATGTTGTTCGCGACGATCACGCGGTCGCAGTGGAGATCAATGCCCTGCGCGGCGTTTTCGATGTGGTTGCCGAGGATGCGCGTGAAATCGGTGACTTCCGGCGCGGTGACCAGCAGGCCGCTGCCCTGCCGCCAGTTGTCGGTGTAGCCCGCGTCCCATGCCTGCTGGCTGATGTGCGGCCCCTTCTCGGGGTTCTTCTTCACGAAGGTGCCGAGCCTGTGCCTTTCCCGCGACTCGCGCGAAGGGGAGAAATTTTCCTCCACGATTCGGTTCCCCTCGATGAGCGTGCCGGTGCAGTAGCGCACCATGATGCCGGTGCCGTCGGTGCAGTTGAATGCGTAGCCGGACACGTCGCCCTTCGTGCGGTCGTCCACGCTCACGCGCATGTAGTTTCGCACAAGGCAGCGGCTGATGCGGGTGCCGCTCGAATCAGTGACGAGGATTGCGCCGGAGTTCGTGCGGTTTTCGATAACACGCACATTTTCCACGACGAGGTCGCGGCAGTGATGGGCGACGACGCCCTCCTTGCCGGTCACCATCCTGCCCTCGGGGCGGGTGAGCGTGACATCGCGAATTTCGGCGCTAGTCGCGTTCTCGATGTTCACGACGGGCTGCTCGGGATTCGACTGGATGATGCGCCCCGGGCCATAGAGGCCCGCGCGATCACCGCGAATGCGGATGGCCTCGGAGATCACGTGGTCGCCGGATGGAACGAAAATCATCCGGTTCGGATTCGCCGCGAGCGCGGCTTGGATCGAATCGTAATCCGCTGCGGAAACTTCACCATTCGTCGGAGTCCCGGCGGTGAGGCAGGATGCGGTCGCGAGCGCGGCGAGCAGGTGCAGCCAGCGTTTCATCGGGAGTTTGTCTGGGTTGGGTTCGGCGGGCCGGGCTGTGGAGGTGCGCTACTTCAACTCGGCGACGTCCAGCACGTTGAGCTGGATGAACTGGCCGTTGTAGGGCTGCGGCGCGGGCGGCACGTCGGGGACGACGAGCTTCGCGAAGTTTGTGATCATGCGGCCGTTCTGCCCGTCGCCGTGGAGGGTGAGCGTCGCGCCGCCCTCGATCTCGATCGTCTTCGTGTAATCAATCGTGAAGATGCGGTGGCCGACCTTGTCCTGGCGGTTGAAGAAGAAGTGCGATGCGGGCGCGGAGACGGTGAGCCTGTAGATGTTGTAGGTCGCGTTGTTCGGCTCGCCGCCGATGTAGAAATAGTCTCCGTCCTGCTTGCCGTCCTTATACATCATCGGCTCGACGACGCCTCGGACGCGGATGGTGACCTTGTAGCGCTTGCCGGGCTGGCCGCCGAACTTGCGCACGTCAGTGAACTTGTCGTTCGTCGCGGGATCATTCGTGGCGCGTGCTGAGATTCCGTCGGCGCCGGGTTTCGGGTTCTCGGGCATCGGATCCTTGCAGGGAAATTCAAAGCGGTAGCCGTCGAGGGCGGCGGCGACCTTTTTCAGATCGTCGGCCTGCGCGGCGGAGACAGTGAGGGCGAATGCGATGAGGAGGCTGTGGAATCGGAGCATGGGAGAGAATGGTGAATGGCTGTGGCCCGCGGATTGCGCCGGTTTTCGCGATGGACTGAAAGGAGAATCTCAGCGCACTGCCAGATCCTCGAAGCGGAAAGTCGAACGACGCCGGAGATCAATTGCCCGTTGCAGCGGACGCATCGTGTGCTTTCTGTCCTCCCGAAAATTTCCAATGAATCGTCCCGTCCTCTCTCGCCTTTTTTCGCTCCTCGCCCTCTGCGTTTCCGCCGGTGCCCCGGCCGTGTTCGCGGCGATGCCGCAGATCATCAATGTCTCGGCCTACGACCCGAAGGAGAAGCAGCGCGGCGGCGCGAGCTATTCCGAGCATGACGTGTCCGCCCTCCGCGAGAGCGGCGCGAGCGGGCTCATCGCGCGCGCGGGGAAGGGCGGCAATCTCGACGAGAAATGCGCGGCCTTCCTCGCATCGGCGGACCGCGCGGGGATGCTGCCCGGCGTCTATTACCGGCTGCAGACCCACGTGCCCGCCGCGTCGCAGGCGGATCAGTTTGTCTCCCGCGTGCAGTCGCTGGCCCGCTCGCGCGACTGGACCGCGCCTTCGCTGCTGCTCTGCGCGGATTTCGACGCGAAGTCGCGCATGGCGGACATCCTGAGCTTCATGGACCGCGTCGAGAGCCGCACGGGAGTCGTGCCGGTCGCATATTTGGAGAACAGCACGCATCTCAAGCAGCTGCTCAGCACCGCCGACGACGCCACGAAGGCGAAGCTGCGCCGGATGCCTTATTGGGTCGCGCTTTACTCACACGACAAGGGCGGCACCGCGGAATTTCCCACGCCGGGAAGCCCGGACGGATTGGTGCGGCAGTATCAGGTGTGGCCCGACTGGGCGATGTGGCAATACGGCGGCGTGGACTGGCAGCGCGGCCGTTCGCAGCCGAAGGTGTATAGCCACGGCTCGCACCGGTTCCCGACCTACTTCGGCAACATCGACCGCCCCCTTGAGCGCAATGTCTTCAACGGATCCACCGCCGCACTGCAGGCATTCTGGCAGCGCCACGGCTTCCGGCTGAAGTAGCCGGACGGAAGGTGCGGCCGGCTAGAGCGGCGCGATCCGCATGTTGCGGTATTCGCACTTCATCTCCACGCCGGGATGAATCTGCAGGCCGAGCGGCCCCGCGCCGGGGAATTTCGCGTCGGTGTATTCCGAGGCCTTCTTGCCGTTGATCCAGCAGGTGAAAGTGTCGCCCTTCGCCTGGATGCGGAAGGTATTCCACTCGCCCTCGGGCTTCATGAGCGTCTTCGCCTCCTTCGCCTGTCCTGACTCGGGATATTTCTCCTTTCCGCCGGTATACCACGAGCCGGACATGTCCACGCGCAGGCTGCCGGAGACGCCGAGCTGGAGCTGGATGTGCGGGCTGCGCATCTCAATGCCGGTGTCCGCTCCGCGCGGCGGCGCGCCCTTGAAGCGCACGTCGAACTCAATCACGAAGTCCTTGTAGTCCTTTTCGGTCCAAAGGTAGTGGCCCTTCTTCGCGGCGTTGTTCTCCCCGATGAGCACGCCGTTCTCCACGCGCCAGAACTCCGCCGCGCCTTCCGATTTGAAGTTGGCGAGATCCTTGCCGTTGAAGAGCGGCTCGAGCTTCGGCTCGTCGGCATGGCAGGTGAATGTGGCGAAGAGGGATAGCGCGAGGGTGAGGGCGGGGAATTTCATGCCACGCATCTTGGCGGCTTCCGCGCTGCGAGGGAAGCGCGTTTCGCGGCTGCGGCCCGTTGACGCGGCGGCGCGCATCGGCATAGTCCGCGTGAGCGAAGAGCGATGATTTTTTAAGACTGAGAACAGACATGGCCACGAAGACACCGGCGGCGAGCGAGCCCGCCACGACGAAGGATTTGATCGAATTCAGGGATTCCGGGATTCACGGGATGGGCGGATTCGCGCTGCGGCAGATCCGCAAGGGCAGCCCGCTCATCGAATATGTCGGCGAGAAGATCACGAAGGCCGAGGCGGCGGCGCGCATCCAGGGAGGCAACCCGTTCATCTTTGAACTCGACGAGGAGACGGACGTGGACGGCGCGGTGGAATGGAACCCCGCGCGCTTTCTCAACCACAGCTGCGAGCCAAATGCGGAGGCGGAAATCCACGGCGACCAAATCTGGATCATGGCGCTTCGCACGATCCGGGCAGGCGAGGAGATCACGTTCAACTACTGCTACGACTTGGAAAATTTTGAGGAGCATCCGTGCCGCTGCGGCGCGGCGAAGTGCGTGGGCTACATGGTGGCCGAGGAGCATTTTCCGAAGTTCCGCGGCGAGGCTGCGGCGCACTGACGCTGCGCGGGCAGTGGGCGGCGGTGCAGGCCGGGCCTAAGCACGCGGTGAGCGGGGTCTTGAACACGGTGGCAATCCCCGTGATTCTCACTTCATGAAGCTGCGCCCTCATTTCACGACAGCCCTCTGCATTCTCGCGCTCACTCCGCTCCGCGGCGATGAGCCGGATTATTTTCCAGCGGTGGCGAAGCTGATCGAGGACCGCTGTCTCGACTGCCATTCCGCGGATGATCCCGACGGGAAGTTCGCGATGGAGAAGCATGCGGATATTTTGAAGGGCGGCGAGAGCGGCGCGGCGGTGGTCGCGGGCAAGGCGGCGGAGAGCCTGCTGGTGAAATATCTCCGCGGCGAGGTGGTGAAGGACGGGAAGAAGAAATTCATGCCGCCGGGGAAGCGCGACAAGCTGACGGCGGAGGAGATTGAGAAGTTTGTGAAGTGGATCGATGCGGGCGCGTTGCCGCCGCAGCGCGAAATGGGGAGGAAGGTCGTCGAGGTTCCGAAGGTTGCTCCGAAGGTTGCGCCGCGCGTGGCGGTGAACGCGCTCGCGTTTTCGCCGCAGGCGAAGCTCGTCGCGGTCGGGCGCGGCAGCACGGTGGAACTGGTGGATCCCGTTTCGCAGGCCGCGGTGAGGAAGCTCGATGGGCACCGCGGCACGGTGAACGCGCTCGTGTGGTCTGCCGATGGCGCGACGCTGTTTGCGGCATCGGGTGAAAATGCCGTCGAGGGCGAAGTGCGGCAGTGGGACGTCGGGTCCGCGAAAGTCGCGCGCACTTTCACCGGACACCGCGACGTGATCTACGCGCTCGCGCTGTCGCCGGACGGAAAGACGCTCGCGACGGGCAGCTACGACCAGAAGATTAAACTGTGGAATGTCGCGGATGCGGAGGAGCGGAAGACGTTGAGCGGGCATAACGGCGCAGTATTCGCGCTCGCGTTCCGGCCGGACGGGAAGCTGCTCGCAAGCGCGAGCGCGGATCGCACGGTGAAGCTATGGGACGTGGCGAGCGGCGAACGGCGCGACACGCTGAGCCAGCCGCTGAAGGAGCAGTTTGCCGTGGCGTGGAGCGCGGACGGCATGCGGCTCGCGGCGGCGGGCGGCGACAACCGCATCCGCGTGTGGCAGGTGTCGCGGGAGGCGCGCGAAACGACGAACCCGCTGCTGGTTGCGCGCTTCGCCCACGAGCAGGCGATTCTGCGCCTCGCGTGGAGTGCGAACGGCAAAACGATGCTCAGCTCCGCGCAGGACGGCACGGTGCGCGTGTGGGACGCGGCCGACGTGAAGGAGCGCGTGCTGCTGGAGAAGCAGCCCGACTGGCCGACGGCGCTCACATTCTCCGGCGACACGGTGATCACAGGGCGCGCGGATGGGACGGTGGCATTCTACGATGCGAAGAGCGGCAAGCTGATCGCACCGCCGAAGAGCGGCCACCTGCGGCAACCCCGGAAGATTTTCTGCCAGGCGAAAAAGAAGGCGATGGAGAAACCCGCGCCGCCGCCGAAGGGGCCGTTCGTCTCGGCCGTGCTTCCGCGCGCGGTGCAGCGCGGGCAGATGCTGGAGATGAAGCTGACCGGCGGAAACCTGCCGCAGGTCGTGTCGGTGAAGTGCGAGGATTCGCGCGTGCGGGTGTTCGCGGCGGTGGCGGAGAAGGATGCGGTGCCGTTGGTTGTCTCGACTCCCGAGAATCTGCCGCGCGGCAGTTATCCGATTATCGCAAACGGCGCCGACGGCAGGGAAATCGGGCGTGCCACGCTGCGCATCGAGGACATTCCGGTGCTCGCACTCTCCGGCGGTGAGACGACGCGCAAGCTCGCGTCGCTGCCCGTGAATGTGTGGGGCACGCTCGTGAAAGCAGGGGAGAGCGACCGCTATGAATTTGAGGCGAAGGCGGGAACGACGATCATCTTCGACTGCCAGGCGAAGACGATCGGCTCGAAGGCCGACGCGGTGCTGAGCCTGCTCGATGCAGGCGGGCGCGTGCTGGCGACGAACAACAATTTCGACGGCACTGGCGATCCGTTCATCGCGCACAAATTCGCGGCGGATGGCCGCTACGCCGTCGTCGTGACGGATGCGCTGATGACCGGCAGCGCGGATCATTTTTACAGCCTCACGGCGGGGTCGCTGCCCTTTGTCACGGCCCTGTTTCCAGTCAGCGTGCCCGCGAATGCGGAGACGCCGGTGACGCTGATCGGATACAATCTGCCGCCCGCCGCCGCGCGGACGGTGGGCGTGAAAGCGGGCGCGAACGGCATGGCCGAGGTGAAGCTCGACGCCGCGAAATTCCGCGGGCGCGCGCCGTCGTCGCTGCCGGTGGGCCAGATGCCGGAGTTCGTCGCGGGCGCCGAATGCGGAACGGTGAATGGCGCGCAGAAGCTCGGCGTGCCGTTCTCGGTGAGCGGGCGCTTTCTCACTGCGCGTGAGTCGGATCATTTCCGGTTCACCGCGAGGAAGGGCGCAACCTACGCCATCGAGACCGAGGCGGCGCGCCGCGCCTCGCCGGCGGACACGAAGATCGCGGTGCTGTGGCCGGACGGGCGCCCCGTCGAGCGGCTGCTGCTGCAGGCGGTGCGGGACAGCGCGATCAATTTCCGCCCCATTGACTCGAACGTGGCGGACGCGCGCGTGGACAACTGGCGCGAGATGGAGCTGAACGAGCTGATGTGGCTGCAGGGCGAAGTCGCGAAGATTTTCCGCATGCCCGAGGGGCCGGACAGCGGGTTCCAGTTCTACGCGAATGCGAACAGGCGCATCGCGTATTTCGACACGTCCGCGACTGCGCACGCGATTGACGAGCCATGCTACATCGTGGAGCCGCATCCGCCGGGATCGAAGCTCGTCGCGAACGGCCTGCCGGTCTTCACGCTGCACTACGAAAACGACGACGACGGACTGCGCGTGGCCGGGACGGATTCGCGGCTGCTCTTCACTGCGCCGGAGGACGGCGACTACGTTGTGCGCGTGCGGGAGAGCCGCGGCGCCGCTGGCGAGAGGTTCGCCTACCGGCTCATCTTGCGTGAGGCGCGGCCGGATTTTGCGGTGAAGCTTTCGCCGGCGGCCAGCGTCGTGAATCCGGGGAGCGGCGCGGAGTTCACGCTCACGGCGGATCGGATGGATGGATTCGACGGCGACATCCGCTGCGAAATCACCGGCGTGCCGGAGGGCTGGCGCGTGACGACGCCGATCGTGATTCAGGCGGGGCACCTTGTGGCAAAGGGATGCATCTCGGCGATGCCGGACGCGAAGCCGTGGACGCCGGCGAAAATTTCCGCGACCGCGGAGATCGACGGAAAAAGGGTCGCGCATGATGCGGGGAAGATTTCCACGGTGAAGCTCGAGGGTGAGGCGCCGACAATTGTCTCCCTCCAGACCGCCACGGCCGACAATTCAGCGCCCGCATTCGCGCGCAGCGAGTCTGAGAAGCCCGCGGAGATCACGGTGGCGCCGGGCGAGACGGTGAGCGCGTGGATCGTGCTGAAGCGCGGCAGCGCGAAGGGCGCGCTGCGCTTTGATGTGGAGAACCTCCCGCACGGAGTCGTGGTGGACAATCTGGGATTGAACGGCATCACGCTGCTGGAGGGACAGGACTCCGGGGAGATTTTCATCAAGGCCGCGCCGTGGGTCTCGGAGACGGACCGGCTCGCGTTTGCCGTGAGCCGCGACGCCGGCAAGCAGGCATCGCTGCCGGTGCTGATTCACGTGCGGCGGAAGGGGCTCGCCGCGGAGGTGAATGCGAAGCCCTGAGCAGAAGAGGCGAGAAAACATTTGCCGAGAAGGCGAGTGATTGCTTTGCTCCGCGCCCTCAAAACCAATTCCTAACCAGCAAACCTACGCATGGGATCCATCAAGAAGCGCCGTAAGTCCAAAATCAACCGGCACAAACGCAAGAAGCGGATGAAGCTCAACCGCCACAAGAAGCGTTTGCGCTACAAGAGCTAGGCGCTACGGTTCGCGTCATGTGCTGGAGCCGGATTTCCTCGCGTCGCCGATGGCGGCGGGAAATTTCCGGTTTGCTGGCGGTTGTCATCGCAATGGCAGCCGGGGCTGCCTTCGCGGCTCCGAAGGCGGGAAAAAAGCCGGCGTCCACGCCGACGCCCGCGCCTTCGGTGAAACCGCCGGTGCCGCGCCCGCCGGCATCGGATGATTTGTATGAAGGCCCGGCAGCGGCCGCGAAGCCTGCTGCCCCGAAACCGACCGCGGAGAATCATTTCACCGCGCCGTTTTCGCCCGGGCCGAAATACGCCGATGCGTGGCCGTCCGAGCGGCGGAAGTCCGAGCCGGATCTGCAACTGACCCGCGAGGCGGAAAACCGCGCGCTGGCCATCGCGGCGTTTGCCGAGGGCGACATGGCGGAGAAGCGCGGCGATGCCGACAAGGCGATGGAGGCTTGGAAGCGCGCGACGGAACTCGATCCCGCGAACTCCGGGCTCGCCGTGAAAGTCGCGAGGGCGCTGGCCAAGCGCAACGAGCCCGCGGAGGCGATTCGCGTGCTGAAGGACTCCATCGCAGCGGCCCCGAAGGAGCCGGAGACCTACATCTACCTTGCGCAGATTTACGCGCAGCACCTGAACAAGCCGGAGCTGGCGATGCAGACGGCGCACCGTGCGATAGAGGCCGCGCCGGAGCATTTTCCCGCGTGGGCGGCTGTGCATGAGCTGCACCTTTCGCTCGGTGAAAAGGAAAAGGCGGGGGAGGTGATCGAGAAGGCGCTGAAGAGCACGTCGAAGAAGCCGGAGTTCTGGCTGACGTTTGGCGGCTACCTGCGGAAGGTTTTCCTGAAGGAGGATGGAAGTGCGACGCCCGGGGAGCTGCGGCAGATGGAGACGGTTTTCCGCAGGGCCGTCGAGTTGAAGCCCGATGATGCATCGGTGCTCGCGCAGGCCGGGGATTTTTCCGTGCTCGCCCACAAGAACAAGGAGGCGCTCGAATATTACGAACGCGCGGTGAAGCTCAACCAGCCGGCGCGCGACGAGGCGACGAAGAATCTGCTCGAAAAATACATCCGCGCACTCGCGGCGAGCGGGCGCAAGGCCGATGCAATTCCGCTGCTGGAGCGCTTTGCGCGCGACCCGAACCAGTCGCTGCGTCAGGATTTGTTCGAGCTGCTCGGCGAGCTTTACGAGCAGAGCGGGCAGGCGGACAAGGCGATCGAGCAATACAAGCGCTCGCTGGTGCTCGATGCGGGTGAGCCGAGGAATCATTTCAACCTCGCCAACATGCAGCTCCGCGCGAAGCGGCCCGCGGAGGCGGTGGAGACAATGGAGAAGGCGCGGCGGAAATTTGCCGACCGCCCCGACGTCACGCTCGGCCTCGCGCTCGCGCTCAGCCAGGCGAAGCGCCACGCGGACGCGATGAGGATGTTCGCCGCGGTGGTCGAGGAGGCGAAGGGCCGGGGCGAGGGGATGCTCGATGGCGAGTTTTACTTCAAATGGGGCGCTGCCGCGGAGCGCGCCGGGCAGATCGAGAAGGCCGCGGAGCTTCTCCGAAAGAGCATCTCACTGACCCCCGACACGCCGGAGGCATACAACTACCTCGGCTACATGTGGGTGGACCGCGGGCAGAACGTCGAGGAGGCAGGGCAGTTCATCCGCAAGGCGCTCGAGATGAGCCCGGACAACGGTGCGTATCTGGACTCGCTCGGCTGGTATTTTTTCAAAGCGGGGAAATTCGAGGAGGCGAAGAAGGAGCTGCTTTCCGCAATCGAGAAGCTCAAGGAGGAGGACGCCGTGGTGTTCGATCATCTCGGCGACGTCTGCGAGCAGCTTGGGAGTCACGCCGAGGCGATCGGATACTGGGAGCGTGCTCTGAAGCTCAAGCCCGACGAGCCGGAGAAAATCAAGGCGAAGATGGATGCCGCGAAGGCCCGCCAGGGCGCGGCGAAGTGATCGCGGTGATTCGTTTTGCGCCCGGTCGGCGCGGCTGAAAAATCGCTGAATTTGGTTTTGACAGGCGGGGGCGCGTTGCTAGGTTGCGCGCCCGCTTTTTGGAAAAGAAGCAGCAGAAATTCCCAACTCGGTTCGGCGTCGCGAACGCCGGAGCGGGGCGGGGGTTTTCGCTTTTTTTCCAGTGCGGCCCGGCCCGATTTCGAGAAGGCCGGAACCTGTTCTTTGCATACGCCTCAGTAGCTCAGTTGGTAGAGCACGTCCTTGGTAAGGACGAGGTCACCGGTTCAATCCCGGTCTGAGGCTCCATGCCTCCGGCAGGCACCCATTCCAAACTCAACAAACAAACAAACAAACAAACCACCTCACGCACCATGGCAAAGGAAGCATTCAAACGCGAAAAACCGCACATGAACGTCGGCACGATCGGCCACGTTGATCACGGCAAGTCCACGACCACCGCCGCGATCGTCCACGTCCAGTCCCTCAAGGGCCTCGCGACTCCGATCAGCTACGCAGACATCACCAAGGGCGGCACCGTGCGTGACGAGACCAAGACCGTCACCATCGCCGTCTCGCACGTCGAGTATTCCAGCGAGCAGCGCCACTACGCGCACGTGGACTGCCCCGGCCACGCCGACTACGTGAAGAACATGATCACCGGTGCCGCCCAGATGGACGGCGCGATCCTCGTCGTCAGCGCCGCTGACGGCCCGATGCCGCAGACCCGCGAGCACATCCTGCTCGCCCGCCAGGTCGGCGTGCCCGCGATCGTTGTCTTCCTGAACAAGGTGGACCTCGTCGAGGACAAGGATCTTCTCGAACTCGTCGAGATGGAAATCCGCGACCTCCTCACGAAGTATGAATTTCCCGGCGACACCACGCCGATCATCAAGGGCTCGGCCTCGAAGGCCCTCGCCTGCGGTGACGCGAAGCACCCCGACGCCGCATGGGTTGGCGAGCTCCTCGCCGCGGTGGACGCCTTCATCCCGCTCCCCGAGCGTCCGAAGGATCAGCCGTTCCTCATGCCGGTGGAAGACGTGTTCAACATTGAAGGCCGTGGCACCGTCGTCACCGGCCGTGTCGAGCGCGGCATCCTCAAGAAGATGGAGGAAGTCGAGATCATCGGCCTGCGCGACACGCAGAAGACGACCGTCACCGACATCGAAATGTTCCGCAAGCTCCTCGACGAGGCTCAGGCGGGCGACAATGTCGGCGTGCTGCTCCGCGGCATCAAGAAGACCGACGTGGAGCGCGGCCAGGTGCTCGCGAAGCCCGGCAGCGTGAAGCCGCACAAGAAATTCAAGGCAGAGATCTACGTCCTCTCGAAGGACGAGGGCGGCCGCCACACGCCGTTCTTCTCGAACTACCGCCCGCAATTCTACTTCCGCACCACGGACGTCACCGGTTCGGTGACCCTCCCCGCCGGTGTCGAGATGGTGATGCCCGGTGACAACGTGAGCATCGAAGTCGAGCTCATCAGCCCCGTCGCGATGGAGAAGACGATGCGTTTCGCCGTCCGCGAGGGTGGCAAGACCGTCGGCGCGGGCCGCGTGACCGACATTATCGCCTAAAGAAACGTTTGCCGAAACCCGCGCGGGGTGGAGATTCCCTCCGCCCCGCGCGTCCGGCTAAAATACGGCAGTAGCTCAATTGGTAGAGCAGCGGTCTCCAAAACCGCCGGTTGGGGGTTCGAGTCCCTCCTGCCGTGCCAGTCGAGCAGCCGAAGCCCATGTTTTCCAAGACCGCCAATTTCATCCGCGAGGTTAAGACCGAGCTCCAGAAGGCCACGTGGCCATGGGACCCGAAGGAGAAAGCCTTCGGTGCGAAATACAAGGAGCTCATCGACTCCACCATCGTGGTCATCGTCGCGATGCTCATGCTCGCCGCATTCGTGACCGTGTTTGACTTCGCGCTCATGCAGGTGAGCCGCCTCCTTTTCTAAATTCTCTCCCATGACCGAAGAGCAAAAACGCAAGCAATGGTATGTGGTCCACGTCCTCTCCGGTCAGGAGCAGAAGGTGCATGACAACCTCGTGAAGCGCGTCAAGACCGAGGAGGTCGGCGACTACGTGTATGAAGTGCTGCTGCCCACCGAGCGCGTCTCCGAGGTGAAGCGAGGCAAGAAGACGGAGACCACCCGCAAGTTTTTCCCCGGCTACCTCGTCATCAACATGTGGCTGATCGACGAGAACAAGCAGCTCGTGGACAAGACTTGGTATTTCATCAAGGACACGCCCGGCGTGCTCGGATTCGCCGGCACGAAGGACCGCCCGATCCCGATGCTCCAGAAGGAAGTGGACGCCATGCTCGCGCAGGTCCGCGCCAGCGAGGAGAAGGCGCGCCCGAAGGTCGAGTTCACCGTCGGCGAGATCGTCAAGGTCGCGGACGGCCCCTTCCAAAACCAGACCGGTGTTGTCGAGGAAATCGACCCCGAGCGCGGCAAGCTCCGCGTCAGCGTCAGCATCTTCGGCCGCGAGACGCCGGTGGACCTCGAATACTGGCAGGTCGAGCGCAACACGTAATTTTCTCCACGCACTGAACCCACAATCCGGGCGCTGACGCCTCTCTCGCCCACAAAAACAGACACTCACCATGGCAAAAGAAATCGTCGGACAAATCAAACTTCAGATCCCCGCCGGACAGGCGAACCCCGCGCCGCCCGTCGGCCCCGCGCTCGGTCAGCAGGGCGTGAACATCATGGCCTTCTGCAAGGAGTTCAACGCCAAGACCCAGAAGCAGGCGGGCGACATCCTTCCGGTCGTCATCACCGTTTACAAGGACAAGACCTTCACCTTCATCACCAAGCAGCCGCCGGCCAGCGCACTCATCAAGAAGGCGCTGAATCTCGCGAGCGGCTCGAAGGAGCCCAACAAGCAGAAGGTCGGCAAGCTCTCGAAGAAGCAGCTCGAGGAAATCGCCAAGCGCAAGATGCCCGACCTCAACGCCCGCAACACGCAGGCCGCGATGAAGGTCATCGCCGGCACCGCGCGCCAGATGGGCGTGGAAGTCGAAAACTGAGCGCGGGCATCATCACTCACTTGGAAAGGGGCGGACGAAAGTCCGCTCCTTTTCTTTTCCGGCGGCCGCGCAACATCCGGCCCGGCCCGGTGCATTGAGGCGAGCTGGGCGGAGACGGTCTGCCGGGCCTTACGGCACGATGCGCAGCACGCGGTTGTTGTAGCTGTCCGTGATGTAGAGCATGCCGCCGGGGCCGACGGTCACGCCGTGCGGGCGGTTGAGTTCGCAGGCGAGGGGATCGCCGCCGATGCCTGCTGCACCCTTCTTCCCGGTGCCGGCGACGCGCGTGATCTTTCCGGATTGGGAATCGTAGCGCCGGATGGTGTGCGTCTCCGCATCGGCGATGAGCACGCTGCCATCCCGGTCGAGGCAGAGGTGTTTCGGGCCGTTCATCGTTGCGGCGAGCGCGGGACCGTCGTCGCCGGAGAGCCCCTTCGCGCCGGTGCCGGCCACGGTCTTGATCTTGCCCGAGGCATTCACGAACCGCAGCGCGTTTCCACCCCGCTCGAGAATGTAGAACGAACTGTCCGCCGCCACGGCGACCGCGCGGGGGTCGCTCAGCGGAGCCTCCTTCGCGAGGGCGCCGTCCATCGGTTTGCCGGACTGCCCGTTGCCCGCGACGGTCTCCACGATGCCCGTGTCGATGGAGATGCGGCGGATGCGCTTGTTGTCGATGTCGGCGACATAGAGGTGCGTGTTCGACGGATCGAGCGCGACTTGGATCACCGTGCCGAAATCCGCCTGTGTCGCCGGCCCGCCGTCACCGCTGAATCCCTTCTTCCCCGTGCCCGCAAAAGTCGTGATGACTCCCGTCTGCGCGTTGATGCGCCGCACGCGGTAGTTCCACGCGTCGGAGAGAAAGATGTCGCCGTTCGGCAGCACCGCGATGTTGTGGACGCCGTTGATCTGCGCCTTGCGCGCATCGCCGCCGTCGCCGGAAAAGCCCTTCTCGCCCGTGCCGCCGATGACCTTCATCACGCCCGTCTTGTCCACGCGGAGCAGCCGGTTGCCCGTCACCATCTCGATGATCGCGATGGTGCCGTCTGGCAGAAACTCCGTCCCGAACGGCTCGCGCAGGGTGCACTCCGTGGCGGGGGCCGGCGCATCCTTGGTGCCTCCGCCGGCCACGAGTTCGATCTTCGCGGCAAGTGCGGAAGCCGCGAGCGAAAGCAGGGCGGCGAATGCAGGGATGGTGCGGAATGCTGGGAAGAGGCGTCTGTTCATGCCGCGAGGAAAGCAGCAGACCGCCCCGGGAGTCATGCGGAAAGTGAGCGCGTCAAATGCGCCTCAACGCGACTCCACCGCTGCGCCCCTCTATTCCCCGAAGCGCTCCCGCAGCCGCGCGAGCTGCTCGGCCACGCGGCCATTGCCGCTGGATGCCGGGTTCTTCTCCGTGGCGGGCGCATCCGGCTTCGTGATCGCCTTCCGCGCGCCGCCGCCGCCGCTGCCGCCGTAGCTCGTCGCACCGGCGCTGGGCTGCAGGTCGTCCGCCAGCGTGCGGTGCGGCCGGATGTTCAGCTTGTCGAGCACGCCGTGATACGCCTTCACCGCCTCCGCCGGCGCGATGACCCCCTCCACGATCCGTCGCAGGAACTCGATGAATGCGAGCGGCTCCTCCGCGTTGTTGATCTTGCGGCCGAAGAGCGCCACGCGCGCGCCGTGCTTCTGCGCGTCGGCGATGAGCTTGAACGCATCATACGTCGTCCCCGCGCTCCCGCCGAGGATGCCCACGATGAGCTGCGGATCGTAGGCGCACAGCTCCTCCATCGCCTTCGGCCCGCGCCACGCGATCTTCAGGAAAAGCGGCCGCCCCTTCGCAGTCACCCCCGCCAGGCTGCGGATGATGTGGTCATTGATGAACCCATCCAGCTTCTCCGGCGGAAGCCCCGTCTCCACGTTCGGGTCGAACACCTCGAGGAAATACCGGAAGTTCTTCCGCTCCGCCTCCTCGCGGAACTCCTTGAACGCCCGCAGCGTCTCGTGGTCCCGCTCCATGTTGTTTGTGAAAGTCACCGAGTAGAGCCCGAGGTCCGCCCCCGTGTGCGGCGCGTCCGCATCGCAGTCCAGCTCCCCGCACTTGATGTGATCGATCGTCGCTGTCCGGAACGGCCGCGACGGCTCCTTGATGTATTCCGCGCCGCGCACCACCCAGATGTCCGTCGCGTCGTTCGCGCGCGCCGCCGGCGTGATGTGCGAACCCTCGAAGATGCGCTCCTTCATCGAGAGCTGCTCCACGTTCGAGGCCGACATCAGCATGATGTCCACCAGCCCCTGCCGCACCACGCTCCGGATCTGCTCCCGGTATTCCTCCAGCGTCTTCCACCGGATCTCCGACTTCAGCACGCGCTCCGGATTCAGCGGCCGCTTCTGCCCCGGCGCAGTGATGCCAAACGCCATGTCCGCATCCTTCGCATCTGCGATGATGAATGCCTTGCTGCCGGATGGATTCTTGCGGATGTCCGCGATCTTCGCGTCGAGTGATTTCATGAAGGCCCGCGACCATAGACACACCGCGCGCAGCGCACTAGCACAAGATGCAGGGCGTCGTCGCCGGAGGCCGGGCGCACCCCGCTCGCCTGCAGCGGCTCCCGGGAAATAGTCTCGCCGCGAGGCACCGGGCCGTGAGGCGCGAATCAGTGGGCCGCGCCCAACAGCGCCCCGTGCCACGCCGCGATCTGCGTGGGGGCCACTTGGGAACCGGTGGGGCCGAGCCGGGCCGGGGTCCGCGCGGTGAGTGCCTGCAGCTCCGCGTGGAGGTGGGCGAAGTCCTTGGCGAACGACGGATAGTCCGTCAGCAGCCGCATGATGCGGTCGAGGTTGCCCAGCTCCTGTGCGGTGCGCTCGTCCGCGATGCTGAGCAGGTAGATCGCCTGGTTCGCCAGCAGCGGCACCATCAGCCGGCGGTGGGACGGCAGCTCCACCCAGAAACCCTCCACGATCGCGATGCCCACGCTGCAGCGCTGCGCCCCGCCGTCGAACCACGGAAACGCCTGGAAAAGCTGGTCCTGCTTCCGGTTGCCACGCCGCTCGCGGAAAGCGGTCCAGCACAGATACGCCGCGAAGGCCCATCCGGTTGCGGCGACCCAGAGCAGGATGATTTGTTTGGCGTCCATGCGATTTTGATTTCGGGGAGTAAAGCAGGGTCTGCGCCCAAACCGCGCCAGTTGCCCGCCCCGGCCCCTTCACACGGGATGTGCCGGGCCTGTGCAAATCCGGGCCATGGAACGGCAGTGATCTCGAATGCAACGGGAAAGGAAGAAGCATTTCTTCGCCTTCTCATTCACCACGAGCACCTGCGCGCCCGTGACATCCGTCCCGATGGCGAGCGCGGGATGGATCCCCGGCAGCTCGTGCGACTCCCAAGGGCTGTCCACCGAGTCCCCGCGCTGGAAGGTGAGCCGATACCGTGGCGCGCCCCCCTCGCGTTTGGAAATGGGAGCGCACGCTTCCAGCGTGCCGGTTTCGGCATCCTTGCCGGAACCATCCCCGGCACCCGGCCCCGCCGCCGATGCGGATGGCGCTTCGCGTGTGGCATCGATGCGCCCGGCAGGGATGCCGGACGCGGCACGCTGGAAGCGTGCGCGCCCCGTTTCCTGCGTGCTGCCGGCGGCCTTGAGCCAGTTCACGATGCTCACATGCACGGCGGCGTCGCCGCTCCAGACCTGCGTGGAGACGGCCTCGGTGATGATGCCGCCATTTTCCACGAGGTAGTCGAGGCTCGCCTCGCGGCTTTCGTTTTGCCGGATCGTGTTCGTGCCGACGAGCCCGGCTCGCACAGCACGAAGTCCGCATGCTTCGACGCAATCCGGTTCACCGCTCCGAGGTTCTCATTCGGCCTCGCCACAAAGAACAGGTCCGCCAGCCGCATCTTTGGGCACACCACTGCGCGCCCGCCCACAGCCTGCCGCAGCACATGGAAAAACGAAATCTCCGCCCGCGAGAGAAAGTCATCCCGAAGCCGGTAGGGTGGTGGTGGCGCTGCAGCCCGATCCTGCACCTTCGGCCCGATTCCAAGGAGCCCCATTAGCATCCCGAGGCAGCCGCCCTTCCTTTCCAGGCCCTCACTCATCCGCGTTCGGAACCGACTTGGGCCATGCATCCATCCACTTCTTGAACATCCGGAAACTCAGCGAACGGCTCGCAAGCATGGCGGCATCCAGCTTCTCGACGACGCGGCAGTAAAACTCACGCTTGTCCGCACAGCCGAGTCTCGTCTGTTCCTGCGCGGCGAGTTCTTTCCACTGCGAAGGCGGGTCGGTGGGCGCGTAGTAGCTCCGCGCTCGCTCGCTGTCCGCCTTGGAAAAATGCGCCATCGGCTGCGGCGGATGGTCGCGCAGCGAGCGCACGATCCACGACTCCAGCATCTCCACGGGCACGGCAAGCGCCACCGGCATCGGCCACGCTTCGCGGTTTGCACCGAGTTCGCCCTCCACGGTCGCCTCCATCCATCCGAGGCGGTTCGGGCGGCTGCGCTCCGATTGGTTGAGCTTCGCGCGATCGAGCCCGGTGCCCACGCGGCGCGGTGTCCCGCCCGCGGCTTCAGTGGTCGTGTGTTCCTCGTGGGGCGCACGGTCGTTGTCGATCGCGGCGATGAAGGCCACCGGCTGTGAGTTCCTCGCGAAGCTCTTCACTTCACGCAGCGTGTAGCGCAGTTGCGTCTGCACGGCGGCGATCCCGTCGCCCTTCCGGTTTTTCAGCGGCCACGGGGCAAACTCAACGCCCGTCATCTTCGACGCGCAGAGCGTGAAGAACACCGCGTCGTTGTCGCTCTCGGTGACGAGGTAGAGCAGCGTCATTCCTCGGCAACCTTCAGGATTTCCGGCAGCTTCATCCTCGGCACGCCGCCCACCAGCCCGCTGAACCACACCTGCCCGAGCGGCATCTCCAGATCCTCGCCCGGAGCGCGGATCACCTTCAGCCGCTCATCGAGATTGGAGAGCGTGCTGGCGCCGTCCTTCTTCTCCACGATCACCACGGCCTCGGGCGTGTCCTTGAACTCGTCGATGAGATACGGGTCGTGCGTCGTTGCGAGGATTTGCGTCTTTCCCTGCGCAGCGAGCGAGCGGAGGAACTCCACGAGCTGCTCGTAGAGGCGTGGATGCAGGCCGCGGTCAATGTCCTCCAGAAGCAATACCGGCGGCGGCGTTTCGACGTTCACCAGCGTGAGGATGGCAAGGATCAGCCGCGTGCCGTCGGAGACTTCGCTCAGCGGGCGCGGCTCGGGCAGGCCGGTCTGCTCGACTTGGATCGCGCGCTTGCCCACGTCCACGTCATAAAAGCTCACCGCCTCGATTTCCGGGACGCAGCGGCGCAGTGCGGCGATTACAGTTTCGAAGCGCGCGCGCATCGCACGGGAGCCGGAATTCCATTTGTCGAGCATCCACGACACGCCCGCGCCGTTCGGCTGAATGTAAGGTTCGCCCGAGCCGCCTTCGGGTGCGCCAATGATGGCCGGATCGAAGCGGGCGATTTCCAGTCGCATGCCATTAAATGGCGACTTCGGCTCTCCAAGATCGATTACTCGCATGCTTCTCTCTTTGCCGGGCTGGTGCCAGGCTCGGCTCTTCTTCCCATCGCTCCATTCCACGCAGATTTCCGTCCGGGCATCCGCTTCGCTCGTATGGTGCCTCGCCACCCTCAGCACTGTCACCGCTTCCGCTGGCAAAATACACGCTGCTGCGTCCTGCACCGCCTTGAGAAGATTCGACTTCCCCGCGTTGTTTGCGCCGACGATGAGCGTGAAGGGCGAGAGGCGGCAGCGGGCACTGAGGAAGGAGCGGTAATTCTCCATGGCGATCTCGGTGATGTGGCTCATGCGCGCTCCCTCATAGCCGCACCCGCCGGGCTTGGCGAATCCAAATCCACCGATTCCCAGTAGCCGCCTCGCCGGGCTTGCCCCCAGATTCGGAAGCCGATATTCCCCGCACCAGCGCGCCGCTCCCATGCCGAAGACGACCAATCACAACTTGGAAAATGATCGAGGCTACCGGGCGGCGCTGGAGATAATCCTCAGTGCCGAACGCAGCGGCGCAACGAAGCTGAGTCTTGCCCTTGAGAGACTGATTGCGCTGCCGCCGGAAATTGGCAGGCTCACGGCCCTCAGGGAACTTGACCTCCACGACAACCAGCTCAGCACTCTCCCGCCGGAAATCGGCAAACTTACGAAGCTCGTCAAGCTGGAGCTTTACAACAATCATCTGACGGCGCTCCCAGATGAGATCGGCCAGCTCAGCGCGCTTGAGGAGTTGAATCTCCTCAACAACCAGCTTGAATATCTGCCGAATACGTTCAGCGGCCTTGCAGCACTCCGCCTTCTTTTCCTTTCAAACAACCGATTGCAGGAAATCCCTCCGGCAATCTTCCACTTCGGCAATCTGAGGGAACTTTCCCTTGTCAGGAACGAACTTGGCACCATCCCGCCGCAAATCGGGGAACTCCGTGCCCTTGTCCGCCTTTCGGTGGACATCAACAATTTGCGCACACTGCCGCCGGAAATTGGAAAACTTTCCGAACTCACTGGTCTCGGTCTTGGGCACAACCAACTCACTGCCCTGCCGGCAGAGCTTCGCGGATTAAGAAAGCTGCAGTGGCTCTATCTGCATGACAATCCATCACTGGACATCCCACCAGAGATTCTGGGTCCGACCTTTCCCGAGGTCAGGGACAAAAAGATGGAACCTGCCACTCCGCGCGCAATCCTCGACTACTATTTCTCCCGCCAGCGCAGCGCCAGCCGGCCGCTGAATGAGGTAAAGCTGGTGCTCGTGGGCCGCGGCGGTTCGGGGAAGACTTCTCTCGTCGAGCGGCTGGTGTGGGACAAGTTCGAGCCGGGGCAGAAAGAGACGCTGGGCGTGAAGCTTTGCGACTGGACGATGCGATACCCGCATGCCGACCCGGTGACTGCGCATGTGTGGGATTTCGCGGGGCAGACGATCACGCACTCGATGCACCAGTTCTTCCTCTCGGTGCGGACGGTGTATGTGCTGGTGCTCACCGGGCGTGAGAACAGCGAGCGCGAGGATGCGGAATACTGGCTGAAGCTGATCGAGGCATACGGATCGGAAGACGCATACATCCCAATCGAGGAGGAAGAAGATGGCACCACCGGGCACAAGAGGGTCAGCGAAGGCCCGCCCGTCATCATCGCACTGAACAAATGGGACGACTCCGGCTCGGCGCGTGCGAAGGTGGATCGCCGCAAGCTGAAGGAGCGGTATCCTTTCATCGTGGGTTTCGTGGAGACGGACTGCGCGACGAAAACCGGCATCGGGAAGCTGCGCGAACTGCTGCAGGCGACGGTGGACAACCTTGAATGGGTGCGTGTGCCTTTTCCCGCGGAGTATCGCAGGGTGAAGGAGCGTCTCGAGGCGGTGCCGGACCCGCACCTGCCCTACGACGCATACCGGCTCATTTGCGCCGAGTGCGGTGTGACGGACGAGGGCCAGCAGGATTCGCTCGCGAATAACCTGCACGCGCTGGGCGTGGCGCTGAACTACCGCGAAGACAAGCGGCTCAACTTCGCCAGCGTGCTGAAGCCGCACTGGCTCACCGAGCACATCTACACCCTCGTCCGGCACGCGGAGCAGAAGGGCGGCCTGCTCCACCGCGCGGGGTTGTCCTCCGTGCTTGCGGACGAGAAGGACGCGCGCATCCGGCAGTTCCTTGTGGACATGATGGTGCGCTTCGAGATCGCGTATCCGCTCGCGGAGGACGATGCCGCACCGGAGCAATGGCTCGTGCCTCAGGCACTGCCGGACACCCAACCGGAGGGTGTCGAGGAATTTGCCGGGGCGAAGGAAGTGACGCGCCTGCGCTACTCCTACCGTGCGCTGCCAGTGAGCATCGTGCCGCGCTTCATCGTTCGCACGCACCCCTTCATCGAGGGCGAACTGCGCTGGGCATCGGGCGTGGTGCTCACGCTGGGCGGGGCGCGCTCGCTCGTGCGCGCGGACTATGTGGAGAAGCAGGTGGAGATCGCCGTGACCGGCCCAATCGAGGCGCGCCGCGACCTCGCCGGTCTCGCACAGCGCGAGATGCGCTTTATCAACGGGCAGATATCCGGGCTGAATCCGGCGGAAGAAATGTTTGTAGAAGGTGTGTGGGTTCCAGTGCGAACGCTTGTGGCGGATGAGAAGAAACCAGGCCCAAGAGGCGCAACAGGGCCGGCTGGTCCGACAGGTCCGATGGAATCACCAGAATTGGCGGGTCCGATAGGGCCGAAATTTTCCATGGAGCCGCCAGGATTGATGGGGCCGACGGGACCGACGGGACCGACCGGCGTCGCAACCGATGCGGGAACAATTCTTGTCGCTCCGACAGAATTCCTCAACGAACTCTCCAAGCCCGCCGCACGCGACGATTCGTGGAAGCCGCGCGTCTTCATCTCCTACTCGCATACTGATGAGGCGCAGCGGAAGCGGTTGGAACTTCACCTGAAGGTGCTCACCGTCCATGGAGTGCTGCACGACAAGTGGGACGACCGCAAAATCCAGCCGGGCGAAAACTGGGACACGACGATCAAGCGCGAATTGGAGGAGGCCGACGTGGTGCTGCTGCTCGTGAGCACGGCGGCAATTGCCTCGGATTACATCCACAAGGTAGAAATGCAGCGTGCGCTCGCACGGGAAGCCGCGGGCGAGTGTGTGGTGATTCCCATCATTCTCGAACATTGTGCGTGGGAACTGCCCGAGTTGAAAAAGCTCCAAGCGCTTCCGGCAGGCGCAAAGCCAGTTCGGACGTGGACCCCGCAGAGCGTCGGCTGGAACAGCGTTTCCGACGGACTTCGGAAAGTTTTCGAGCGGCTGCGGGAGGCGCGGGGAATACGATAAAGCTCCGCACATTTTTTCGCTTGCCTTAAACCCCAAGACCGCGGCAGCATTTCGCGCAGAAAGGTTCCCTTCCATGCAGCAGCTCTTTCTGAAACTCACCCTGAACGTCGGCGTGCGTCGTCGGCGGGCGGGGGCACCTCGCGCGGTTCTGCGGCTGTTTTCTCCGGGTCTTCGGACCGGGGTGCGGCTCGGGGACTAGCCACTGGACGAAGGGAGGCGGGTGGCGGGTGAAGCTGAATGCGAGCTGGGGCGGGAAGGATCCGGCGCCTGAGGTGCCGGAGGCTTCCGGTGCATCTTCCTCCGGATTGCGGACGACAGAGCGGCCGCTTGTCCGGCGGGTGCCGCGACTTCCCTTTGCCGTTGGACGGCACCGCCTGCGGAGGTCCGGCGGATGAGGCGGCCGCGGGGAAAGCCGAAGGTGCCTGCGAAGGAGCAGGCGAAGGATGTCGTGGCGTATGCGGACAGCATCGCCAAGGCGCGCGGCTCGGTGCAGCGCGCGGCGCGCGCGGCGATCGGCCTGAACCCGAACCAACTGGCGAAGCGCACGACCCTCTCAGCCCAGACGGTCCACGACCAGGAGACGGCGGATGCGTTCTGCACTTACCTCTTCCGGTTCGCCGCCGTCGGGCGCGTGGTCTGCGGGTCGTTTGCGCGGTTTGCGGGCGACATCGAGAAGGCGGCGGAAAAGCTGCGGCAAAAATCTGCCACACGCACGAGGGAATAGTGTCCGCCCGTCCAGACTCACGGAAAATCGGGGAATCTGCTTCAATCATTGGAGAAGCGATTTCCGACTCCCATGAAGCCGTTCCCCTCCAGCCAGCTTTGCCACCCGCACCGCGCGGGGTGTGTGGAGGATTTGCTGCCCGGGTTCGGTAATCGGGCCGGGAGTTTGGGTCATCCGCCGACGGGTTTGAGCCATCCGCTGACGGGTTTGAGCCAACCGCTGACGGGTTTGAGCCAACCGCTGACGGGTCTGGGTCATCCGCTGACGGGTCTGGGTCATCCGCTGACGGGTTTGAGTCATCCGCTGACGGGTTTGAGTCATCCGCTGACGGGTTTGGGTCATCCGCTGACGGGTTTGGGCCAACCGCTGACGGGTTTGGGCCAACCGCTGACGGGTTTGGGTCATCCGGTGACGGGTTTGGGCCAACCGCTGACGGGTTTGGCTCATCCGGTGACGGGTTTTGGACTTCGCTTCCTTTCGCCCGACTGCCCGCGCCCCGCATTTCCCCGACAGAACGAACCACAACATCAAACGACAACCAATCCATGCCAGAGCTGAACACTTGGGACCAACCGGGGCTCGCCTACGACGCCGGTGTCACATGGGACAGCCTGGCCAGCAGAATACGCAGAGCCATGAACACCACGAAAGCCATCATCGATTTCAGCGGCTACATCGCCGCGGAACTCAAAAACGCCGCCCAACTCATCCACGACAAAATGGTGGAGAACGTGGCGACCTTTGCCAGCCCGCCGGTCTCCATGGCGGCCTTCCTCGCCCTCATCGCCGACTACGATGCGAAGCTCCTCGCCCGCGCCAACGGGGGAAAGGATGAGGTGGTCGCCTTCAACGACGCGCGGGCCGCGCTGGAGGAGCCGCTCACGGTGCTGGGCAACTATGTGAACAGCATCGCCAAGGGCGTCGCGGCCATCGTGGTGCTCAGCGGCTTCCCCTCCTACGAGACCGGCCACGGGCCGGACACCTCCGCGCCCGCGGCGCCGACGGACCTCCGCCTGCGCCACGGCGACGAGAGCGGCGGCATCGTGGCCCGCTACAAGGCCAGCCGGGAACGCAGCACGAACGAGGTGCAAAGCTGCACGGGCGACCCGAACGTGGAGGCAAACTGGACGACGAAGGGAATCTTCCAGGGCGGGCGCGCGGAGCTGGGCGGGTTCACGCCGGGCGTCGTCGTGTGGATCCGCGTGCGCACTGTGGGCCTGAAGGGCGTGATGGGCGCGTGGAGCGACCCGGCGCAGATCCGCGTGCTGTGAAGAACAGACTGGGGGACTTGGAGAAAAGGAGACGGGGAGAAATTCCAGCCGCCCCCCCTCCAAGTCTCCTCTTCCCCAAGTCTCCAAGTCCCCAAGTCTCCAAGTCTCCAAGTCTCCAAGTCTCCAAGTCCCCAAGTCCCCAAGTCCCCAAGTCCCCAAGTCCCCAAGTCCCCAAGTCCCTCTTCCCACAATGCCCTTCGACCCTTCCCTTCCCGCCGACCATTCACCGCTCGTCTCCGCGGAGATGCGCGGGCAGCTCAATGGACTGAAGACCCTCATCGACGCCGGGGTGCTCTCGGGCGTCGTCATCGACAGCGTGACCACGCTGCCGCCCGGCGAGGCGGCGACGGTGGATGCGGGCATCATCGCCGGGGTGCTGCACCTCAGCTTCGGCATTCCACAAGGCTTGCAGGGCATGCAGGGGCTCCAGGGCGAGCAGGGATCGCTCGGGGCCACGGGGCCGATGGGCTCGGTGACGCCGCAGAACCTCGACGACGCCATCGCGACCACCGCGCGGAACCCGAATGCGATCGGGCCATTCGGCGGCACCTTCAGCGACCCGCCCACGCAGGCGGAGATGGTGGCCTTTGCCGCGTATGTGGAGACGCTGCGCGCGGCGCTGGTGAGGTGAGGGAATGACGAATGACGAATGACGAATGACGAATGACGCTCAGGCACCGAGCGGTTTCCTCGCGTCGACCAGACCGCCGACGTGAGCTGCCAGCAGGCGCAGATGCAGATGCTCTTCGACAAGATCGACGAACTCATCAACTCCCTGCGCCGGTAGCGGCGGAGAAGGCGTGCCGGTCCGGCAAGCGGCTGGCCCGAGGTGGAGCGGGCGCTCCGCGCACGCTTCCGTGGTTCTGCGAAGGGAGGAAACGCGCGCGGAGCGCGCGTTCCACCGGCCACCGGTCTCCGGTGCATCGTCAAGCCAACCGGACAGGCAGACGAGAAAGTCCCGGAAGGGAGGGTGGGGGGCGATTGTTCGCGCCTCGCCGTGTCAGCGCTGGATTTCCCCGGCGATTTGCTCCTTCCTCCGGGCCGATGTTCACTCTGCTCGGCACCGAAAGCTTGAACCAGCACGAGACGGTGAGCGCGTTGTTTGCCGGCATCCAGCTCAGGCCGCCGCTTGTGTCGGTGATTTCGACTCGCGAATTGCCGGCGAATAATGCGGCCTCTGCTGATCCGTTCAGAAGAATCAGCACGGTTGCCACGATGAGTTGCAGCGTGTTCGGGAGAAAGCGGGAATGCATGGCTTCGTCCGTGACGGCGGAAGACCGTGGCATCTGGGTGGCGGACTCCAAGCAAATGTTTGTCGAGTGATTTTCGGCCAAGTGCCACCGGAGGCTGGCGGTCATTGCTGCGCGCCGCGGTGCTTTTCACGATTGTATGCCGCTGCAAGCACAGGTTTTTCTCGCTGCGCAAGGCTTCGCTCGACACGACGCTGAAGACGGCTATCTGTGCGCGCCCTATGTTCTGGACCGAAGAAGTGGCCGCGCAGTGCAGCGGCCCGCAAATCGTGAATGATTCCAAGACGCCATCCGGCCGCGTCCACGTCGGCGCGCTGCGCGGCGTGCTCATCCACGACGCGATTTTCCGCACGCTCCGCGAGAAGGGCATCGAGGCGCGCTACATGTTCGGCGTGGACGACTACGATCCGGTGGACGAAATCCCGAAGGGCGAGGACGAGCACTTCGGCAAATACATCGGCTGGCCGCTCTGCAACACTCCCGCTCCGTGCGGCGCGCAGGGCGACATGGCCGAGCACTACATGGGCGAATTCTGGCAGGTGTTCGACGAGCTCGGCGTGAAGGTGGAGCGCTACCGGATGCGCGACATTTACCGCGCGGGGCAGTTCGACAAGGAAATCGACACCATCCTGCGCAGCGCGGACAAGGTGCGCGCCGTTTACAAGGAAGTCAGCGGCGCCGTGCGGCCCGACCACTGGTATCCGTTCCAGGTGCTCTGCGAAAAGTGCGGCTGCATCGCGACGACGGAAGTTTACGACTACGACGGCAGCGAGGTGAAGTATCGCTGCCTCACGACACGCGTGGTGAACACGAAGCTGAACCTCGGCCGCGGCTGCGGGCACGAGGGGAAGGTGTCGCCCTTTGGCGGACGCGGGAAACTGCCGTGGAAGCTGGAGTGGGTCGCGAAGTGGCGGAACTTCGGTGTGACCATCGAGGGCGCCGGCAAGGATCACTCGACGCGCGGTGGTTCGCGCGATGTGAGCGCCGCGTGCTATCGCGCCATCTACGGCGCAGAGGAGCCGCTGCGCGTGCCGTATGAGTTCTTCCTCGTCGGCGGCGCGAAGATGTCGTCGAGCAAGGGCGTCGGAGCGAGCGCGCGCGACATGGCGAATTTGCTGCCGCCGGACGTGCTGCGTTTCCTCATGATTCGCACGAAGCCCAACTCGCCCGTGAATTTCGACGCGAAGGAGGAGGGGATCGTGAAGCTCTTCAACGAGTTCGACCGCTTCCACACGCGCTTCCATTCGGGTCAGGCGAACGACGACGAGAAGATGGTATATCGCCTCGCGTCGCTGCGTGAGCCGGAGAACTACCGCGCGGCGAACTTCCAACTCGTCAGCGCGATGGTGCAGCTTCCGCACCTCGATGAAATCAGCGAGATGGAGAAGCGCCTCGGCGGTTCGCTCACGGAAATCGAGAAGCACCACCTCGCCCAGCGCATCAGCGCCGCGCGCGAGTGGGTGAACAATTACGCCGCGGAGGAGGAGAAGACGCACTTGCAGGAGAAGCTGCCCGCGCGCGCTGAGGCGCTCACGCACGCGCAGCGCGCGTTCCTGCACTCGCTCGCCGATGCTCTGGCTTCGGTGAAGTGGGAGGACGACGCGCTGCAGGCGACGATTTTCGACGCCGCGCGCACGACGCCCGTCGAGCAGGGTGTGGCGTTCAAGGCGATCTACCGCGTGCTGCTCGACCGCGAGGCCGGCCCGAAGGCCGGCAACCTCCTCGCATTTCTGGAACGCGATTTCGTCGTGAAGCGCTTCCGCGAGCTGCCATTCGACCGCGTGGCTTTCTGGAAGGAAACCTCCGTCACCGCCGACGCACTTCGCGCGTGGCATGCGAAGGAGGCGGTGAAGATTGCAGGGCAGGAGCATCGCGTGAACGTCGAAGGCGCGGTGTTTTCCTCCGAGTATCTCTTCACGATGAGCGACGGAAAGCGCGTGCTGCGCCGGCTCGTGACCGAAGGCGCACCCGCGCCGGAGGGCGTGCTCGCCTAAACCCGCGGGGCTTGCGGGGTTTGCATTGCCCCACACCACCGCTAGCCTCTGAAGCCAATGGAACGCGCGTTCCTCGTCTCATCCACCCTCTGCTTCCTCGCCGGATTCGCGTATTCGATGTATGCGCTCGGCGCGAAGGTGCAGCGGCCGTCGCGGTGGAACTTTGCGGTGATGCTCACCGGCTTTGTGCTGCAGATGGGCTTCCTCCAACTGCGCAGCAGCGCGGTCGGGCGCTGTCCTCTCACGAATCTCTTCGAGGTGCTGGTGTTCCTCTCATGGTCGGTGGTTCTGCTCTATTTTGTCGTCGGCAGCACTTATCGCCTTTCGCTGCTCGGGACGTTCACGGCACCGCTGGTTTTCCTGATTCAGACAATCGCGCAGCTCCTGCCCGCTGCCTCGGTGGCGCCGGTGTATAAGAAGAGCGCGGGCTTCTGGCCGGAACTGCACGCGGCGGTGTCGCTGGTATCGTATGGGGCGTTTGCGCTCGCGTGCGTCGCGGGTGTGATGTTCGTCGTGCAGGAGCGCCACCTGAAGCGCCACACGCTGAACTCATTTTTTCACAACCTGCCGCCCATCGCAAATCTGTCTGTCGCGGTTCAAAGGCTGATGCTCGCGGGCTTCGGGATGCTCACCGCGGGAATCATCGCGGGATTTTTCGCGGGTCACACGCCGCTTGGGACAATCATTGTCGCAGTCTGCGTGTGGCTTCCTTACGGCGCGATTTTGGTGCTGCGGCAGACTCAGCACTTCAGCTCGCGCAGGCTCGCATGGATGGCGGTCGGGGCGTTCGCGGTGGCGCTCGGGACGCTGGGAGCGCTCAGCCTTTTTCACCTCGGCAACTGATGGCGATGGAAGTCCTCTGCCTCGGCCTCAGCCACAAAACCGCGCCCGTCGAGACGCGCGAGCGTTTCGCCGTCGGCGATGCGCATCTCGGCGAATTCAGCGCGCTGCTCGCGCACGCGCACGGGATGCGCGAGGCGGTCGTGGTTTCGACGTGCAACCGCGTGGAATATTACGCCGCAGCCGAGGACGCCGCTGCGGCGCTGCGCACGGTGTCGGATTTCATCGGAAAAAAATGCGGCCATGCGCCGGAACCGCCGGTCTTTGTCGAGGCGCGCGGCGACGAGGGCATCCGCCATCTCTTCCGCGTCGTGAGCGGCATCGAGAGCATGGTTCTCGGGGAGACGGAAATCCTCGGGCAGGTGAAGAAGGCGTATCAGGCCGCGCAGGCCGCAGGCGCGACGTCGCGCACGCTGAACAAGCTATTCCAACGTGCGTTCAACGTGGCGAAGGAGGTCCGGACGAAGACGAGCATCACCCGAGGCGCGGTGAGCGTCGGCAGCGCGGCGGTGGAGCTGGCGGAGAAGATTTTCGGCAAGCTCACCGAGTGTCACGTGATGGTGCTCGGCGCGGGCGAGACGGCTGAGATGACTGCGAAGGCGCTGCAGTCGCGCGGCGCAAAGGCGATCTTCGTCTCGAACCGCACCTACGAGCGCGCCG
This sequence comes from Chthoniobacteraceae bacterium, assembly GCA_044221185.1. Taxonomy (GTDB): domain Bacteria; phylum Verrucomicrobiota; class Verrucomicrobiia; order Chthoniobacterales; family Chthoniobacteraceae; genus SXWH01. Next base: position 257,413 of record JBGAPP010000005.1, read on the forward strand.
TCTCGCTCGCGGAGATGCTCGGCGGAAAGGCGGTGCATTTCGACGAGTGGGAGCGGGAGTTTGCGAAGATCGACATTTTGATCGGCTCGACCGGCGCGCCGCATGCCGTGGTGACGACGGAGAGGCTCGCGCCGCTCATGCGCCACAGACAGGACCGCCCGCTGTTCTGCATCGACCTCGCGGTGCCGCGCGACTTCGAGTCCGGCGTGAACGACATCGAGGGCGTGTATCTTTACGACATCGATGCGCTCCAGGGCATCGCGGACCAGAGCATGCAGGTGCGCCGACAGGAGCTCGCGCGCTGCGAGGAGATGATTGAGCGCCATGTCGCCGAGTTTTCACAGTGGCTCGCCGCGCCGCGGCCTGATCACGGAGCGGCGGGAATGCACGCGGAGGGTGCGAAGTGAGGCCCGGAGATTTTTGCCCATGATGAAAACTCTCCGAATCGGAACGCGCGGCTCCGCGCTCGCGCTGGCGCAGGTGGATCTCACTGAAGCCGCGTTCGCGCGCATGCTGCCGGCATTGAAAATCGAACGCGAGATTTTCATCACGCGCGGCGACCAGAAACTCGACCTGAACCTGCTCACGCGCGGCGAAGGCGGTGGGAAGGGACTCTTCACGCGCGAGCTGGAGGATGCGCTGGTGGATGGGCGAATTGATGTCGCAGTCCACAGCCTGAAGGATCTGCCCGGGCATAATCCACCCGGCCTTGAAATCGCCGCGGTGCTGGAGCGCGCGCCGACGGCGGACATTCTCGTGAGCAAGGCACCCGGGGGGCTTGATGCGCTCCCGCAGGGTGCGCGCGTCGGGACGAGCAGCGTGCGTCGCGCGCGGCAGCTTTCGTGGCTCCGCCCTGATCTCGCCATCGAGGAATGGCGCGGCAACGTGCCGACGCGGCTGCGCAAGCTCGGGGAGCGCGGGGACGTCTCCGCGATCGTGCTGGCCGAGGCCGGGCTGCGGCGGCTCGGCTTCACGCTCGATTTGGAGCGGGGGAATCTGAAGTTCGACGGCGGTGAGTGGCGCGCGTCTTCCCTTGCGGGGAAAATCATCCCGGCGATCGGCCAGGGGGCGATCGCGCTCCAGATCCGCTCCGACCGCGCCGAAGTGCGGGAGGTGATTGCCGCGATCAACCACGAGCCGACGATGATCGCGATCCGGGCCGAGCGTGAACTGCAGCGGCTGCTCTCGGGAGATTGTTCGATGCCGGTCGGAGTTCACACGGAATTCCGCGACGGCCGCATTATTCTGCGCGGCGTTCTCTTTTCCGAGCCGGGCGAGGCGCCCGCGCACGCTGAGGCGGATGGCTGCGCAAGCGAGCCGGAGAATGCTGCGGGCGAGCTTTTCAGAAAGCTCACCGCAAAGCGGTGACCTTGCGGTGTGATGTTGCACTTGCCGCGCGGGCGTCGGCTCGCGCACGGTCTGCACATGCCGAAAGCTGACTCGCAATCGAAAGGAATCTGCTACCTCGCCGGAGCCGGGCCGGGTGACATCGGGCTGGTCACGCTGCGACTGCGGGAGGTGATGGAGACGGCGGAGGTGGTGGTGTATGACGCGCTGTGCAACCCGGAGATTTTGAAATGGGCACCGGAGGGCGCGGAGATCATTTACGCGGGCAAGCGCGCGGCGCAGCATGCGCTGAAGCAGCAGGAGACGAACGCGCTGCTCGTGGAAAAGACGCGTGAGGGCAAGCGCGTCGTGCGGCTGAAGGGCGGCGACCCGTTTGTATTCGGGCGCGGCGGCGAGGAGGCGCTGGAACTCGTGCAGGCAGGGCTGCGTTTCGAGGTGATCCCCGGGATTTCATCCACCGTCGCGGCGGGGGCGTATGCGGGCATTCCGGTCACGCACCGCGAGCACACGTCACAGCTCACGATTTTCACGGGGCACGAGGATCCGACGAAGCCGGAGAGCAGGCTCGACTACGAGCAGCTCGCAAAGAATCCGGGCACGCGCGTGATGCTGATGGGCGTCGAGCGCATCGGCGTGATTGCGCCGGAGCTGATCAAGCACGGTGCCCGCGCCGATTTGCCCGTGGCGCTCGTGCGGTGGGGAACGACGGGGCGGCAGCAGACGCTCACCGGCACGCTCGCGGACATCGCGGCAAAGGTGGAGGCGGCGGGCTTCAAGGCGCCGGCGGTGGCGATTATCGGCGACGTGGTGAGGCTGCGCGAATCGCTGAACTGGTTTGAGACGCGGCCGCTATTCGGCAAGCGCATCGTCGTGACGCGCACGCGCAGGCAGGCGGGTGCGCTCACCTCGCGTCTCCGCGCGCTCGGGGCTGATGTGATCGAGATGCCGACGATCCGAATCGAGCCGCCGGCGGACAAACGCGCGATGGCGCAGATGATTCAGGACGCGCACAGCTATGACTGGATCGTCTTCACGAGCCCGAACGGGGTGGATGCGTTCTTCGGGGCGTTTTTCAAAGTTTACAAGGATGCGCGCGACATCGGCGGCGCGCGCATCGCGGCCATCGGTCCGGCGACGGCCGCTAAAGTGCGCGAGTTTCACCTCAGCGTGGAACTGCAGCCCGAGGAGTTCGTCGCAGAGGCGGTCGTGAAGGCGTTCCAAAAGGAGGGCTCGCTGGAGAACCAGCGCATCCTGATCGCGCGCGCGCAGGACGCGCGGGACGTTCTGCCTGTGGAACTGACAAAGCTCGGCGCCATCGTGGATGTGGTCGCCGTTTACCGCACCGTGCCGGAGACGGAGGATCGATCGGGTGCGATCGCGCGCTTCCGCGAGGAAGGCGCCGACATGGTGACTTTCACGAGCTCCTCGACTGCCGAGAATTTCATGGCCCTGAAGTTGCCGCTGCCGAAGACCCTGCAAACGGCATCCATTGGCCCGATCACATCTGCGACAATGCGCAAGCTGGGGTTGAAGGTGGATGCGGAGGCGAGGCGCTATGACGTCCCCGGGCTGGTGGAGGCGATTCTCGCCCACTACGGTGCGTCGGTTTGATGCGCCGAACTTTCGGGGATGGGTTGGCGCGGAAATCGCTATTTTGGGTGGCGTCATGGTCGAACCTCAGCCCGACAACCATAGCGATCTTCCCGACATTCCGCCCACGGGAGGCGCGGGTGTTTCCGCCCGGATCGCGGTGCATCCGATGAAGGCGGAGGAGGCGTCCGACGGCAAGGCCGCTGCGGATTCGGGCTCCGCGGTGCCGAACTTTCAGCAGGCGCTCCGGCCGATCCTCCAGGGGATCGAGGCGGTTGCGCGCGCGCAGTTCGAGCAGGTGGATGTCCTCGACCGCGTGGAGAAGGTGATGATGCACCAGACGACGGTGCCGAAGATTCTCGCGGAGGCGAAGGCGGCGCTGGAGCAGCGGAATGTCGTGAACCGCGCGATGTTCGAGGCGCTGCACGCGGAACTGAAGACCTACAAGGACACGTTCCTGCTGGAGTCGGTGCTGCGTCCGGTCATCCGCGATTTGATTTCCCTCTACGACGACGTGTCGGAGATTCACCGGCAGCTCGCGCTCGCACTCACGACGCAGGAGCAGCGCGGGAGCCTCGCCGGAAGCGCGCTGATTCTCTTCGAAACCGTCGCCGCCCCGGCGAACCAGCTCGAGCACAACCGCGATTTGATCCTCGAGATGCTGGAGCGCCTCGATGTGACGATCCTGCCGGTGGGGACGGGCAAGCTCGACAAGCAGACGCAGCGTGCGGTGAACGTGGAATACACGGAGGATCCGGATCAGGATCATGAGGTGGTGAAGGTGATCAAGCGTGGCTTCATGTGGAAGGACCGCGTGGTCCGTGCGGAGGAGGTCGTGATGCGGAAGTGGAAGGAGGGTTACCTTTCGGCGCTCGGCAAAAGCACGGCGAAGCCATGATTGCATTTGAGCGCCGCACGATCTTTTCTTGAAACGAGTTCTTCAGCCCAAAGAGCCATGCCCGACAAACCTCTGAACCGTAAAGCCGTGGGAATCGACCTCGGCACCACATTCTGCGCGGTCGCGCACATCGATGCGTATGGAAAGCCGCAGATCATCCCGAACGCGGAGAATGAGCGCATCACGCCATCGGTGATTCTGTTCGACGGCACGAATGCGGTGGTGGGAACCATCGCGAAGCAGAACGCGGTCGCCGAGCCGGACAAGATTGTCGATTTTGTGAAGCGCGAGATGGGCAAGAGCAAGTCGCAGTTCAGCCGGACGTTCGGCGGCAAGGTGTATTCGGCGGAGGAGCTTTCCGCGATCATCCTGCGCAAGCTGAAGGCGGACGCGGAGAAATACCTCGGCGAAGGCGTGACCGATGCCGTCATCACCGTTCCCGCGTATTTCAACGACGCCGAGCGCACCGCCACACTGGTCTCCGGGCAGCTTGCGGGATTGAACGTCCTGCAAATCATCAACGAGCCCACTGCGGCGGCGCTCGCCTACGGATTGGACAAGCTGGATCAGGATCAGACGGTTTTCGTGTTCGATCTCGGCGGCGGCACGTTCGACGTGACCATCATGAGGATCGAGGGGCACCACATCCGCATGGTCGCAAGCAACGGCGACCACCGTCTTGGCGGAAAGGACTGGGACGACATCATCGTGAACTGGATCGCGGAGGAGTTTGACAAGCAGCACGGTGAGAATCCGCTGCTTGATCTCCAGAGCTACCAGGATCTCTACAACCGCGCGCTCACGGCGAAGATTCAGCTTTCCACGCGCCAGCGGACGACGCTGGTCCACAATTACAACGGCCGCAGCGTGAAGCTCGACCTCACCCGCGAGATGTTCGAGGAGCGCAGCCGCCACCTCCTGGAGAAGACGAAAGCCATCTGCGAGATCGTGATGCAGGAGGCGAATTTGAAGTGGGAGCAAATTGACCGCGTGCTGCTCACGGGCGGCATGACGCGCGTTCCGTCGGTGCGGCAGATGATCACCGAGCTTTCCAGCCGGCCCGTTGCGGACGATGTGAGCCCCGACGAGGCGGTGGCGATGGGAGCATCGATCCAGGCGATGCTCTCGATGCTGCACGAGGAGGACAAGACCGGCGAGCACACCATTTCCCAGGAGGTGCGCGATCAATTCTCCGCAGCCGACGGTTCGCTCATCAAGGTGACGAACATCACCACGCACACGCTCGGCGTGGTGCTGTGGGACGACAGCAAGGTGGAGGAATACGTCTTCCCGATGATCGCGAAGATGACGCCCGTGCCCGCGGACATGAAGAACTCATTCGGCACCGCGAAGGCGAACATGAAGAATGCGATCGTCCGCGTGGTGGAGGGGGAGAGCAGCGTTCCCGGGGAATGCACGCCGCTCGGAATCTGCGACATCGAGCTGCCGCCGTTCCTGCCGAAAGGCTCGCCGGTGGAACTCACCTATCACTACAACGAGAACCAGGTGCTCGAGGTCGTGGTCGAGGCTTACGGCCGGACGAGCCGCGTCTCCATTTCGCGCAACACCGGTCTTGCCGAAAATGAAATCGAGCTGGCGACCGCCGACCTCGCACAACTGACGATCTCATAAGCCTGCAACTGCCGCAGCCAGAGCCCTAAGCCGTGGCGCTTCCGAACCCGCTCCCTGACAACCCGCTGAAGTGGGAAGGCTGGAAGAATTACAATTCGCCCAACCTCTACGCGCGCCTGTGCCTCGACTACTCGTCGAACGCGACGGCGGAGATGATCGAGGAGCATTGCCGCCAGCTCCTCGTGTGGTGGCAGAAGAAGCTCCCGCTGAAGAACCAGCCGAGCAATCCGATGGCGCAGCTGCTCCGGCAGGGGCTGGACGAGGCGCCGCACTTCCTCGCTGAGGCGCGCACGAAGCTGCTCGACGCCGACGAGCGCGCGAAAATCGACTCCGAACTTCAGTTTGAAGTCATCGGAAAGGCGCTTGAGGAGTTCAACAAGCTGCTGGGCTTCACCCTCGCGGACAAGCGGCTGAGCAAGGAAAGCGAGGAGAAGCTGCGCATCGCCGGTGAAAAGCTCGGATTGAGCGAGAGCGACATTGAGGAGGCGATCGCGAAGGAGATGGAACTGACGGGTGCCCAGCGCATCGTGGATGTGCCTCCGCCGGAGCCCGTTCCATCGCCGATGCCCGTTTCGGACGCGGCCGCGCCGGCGGAGCCCGGGAATCCGTTCGACGAGTTCCGCAAGATCCTGAAGATGTCGCGCCTCTGCCTCGACGGGGAGGAAATGACCGACGACCAGCGGGATGCGATGTGCAATCTTGGCGAGAGCCTGGGCCTCACAGGAGGACAGGCCGAGGACCTCATTGACGAATATCTGGAGATGATGGCCGGCATGCCCATGGCGCCCGTTGGCAAGCCTCCAGCACCGCTGCCAAATCGTCCGGCGAAGCCGGCCCCGGCTCCCGCCGCGGCGCGCCCTGCGGCGGTCCCGGCGAAGAAGGAGCCGGAGATTCAAATCAACATCTCGCCCGCGGCGCGCGCGCAGGAGCGTCGCAAGTTTCCGAACTTCATCAACCGCATCGGCTCGGAGATGTTTCTGATCCCGAGCGGCCGTTTCACGATGGGAAGCGAGGAGTCCGGGGCGCAGCCGAATGAATCGCCGCTCACGCCCGTGGTCGTGTCGTGCTTCTACATGGCGCGGCTGCCGATCACGAATGCGCAGTTTGAGCTGTTCGAGCCTGGTCACGCGGCGAAGCGCGCGCCATGGGCGGACGCGAAGCACCCGGTCATCTACGTGAGCTGGAATGAGGCGGTCGCGTTTTGCCAATGGCTGAGCAAGCGCGAGGGCAAGCACTACCGTCTGCCGACTGAGGCGGAGTGGGAGTTCGCCGCGCGCGGGGATGACGGGCGCGTCTTTCCGTGGGGAAGCTGGAGTTCGATCGGCCACTTCGCGAACTTCGCGGATGCGCGGACGAATTTCCCGTGGCGCGATCCGGGGATTGATGACGGGTTTGCCGAGACCGCGCCCGTGGGGAGCTTTCCGCGCGGCGCGAGCCCGTTTGGCGTCGAGGATCTTTCCGGCAACGTCTTCGAGTGGTGCCTCGATTCCTATGAGCCCTACAAGGGAAAGGAGGTCGCGAACCCGCGGACCTCGGAACGTGGCCGCCAGAAGGTGTATCGCGGCGGCTCGTGGAAATCCCGCATGGCGAGCCTGCGTGCCTCGGCACGGGCGTTCAACGACGCCGGCTACCTTGGCAATGACGTTGGTTTCCGCGTCGTCTGCGAGTGCATGGAGTGAGGCGCGCGCGGAAGCGAATCACCGGAAATCAAAAAGCCCGCGGGCGGTGAACCCGGCGGGCTTTGATGAGGTGGAATGCGGCACTCGCGCGCCGCGCCTGAAGGCTCAGTTGACGTTGAAGCGGAACTTGGCCTTCGCGCGCTTGGCGTTGGCCTTCGCCTTGCGCTTCGTGCGCTGGTTCGGCGTCTCGAACGCGCGCAGGCGGCGAACTTCGTCCATGATTCCTTCGGCTTCGAGCTTGCTTTTCAGCCGCTTGAGCGCGCGGTCGATGGGTTCACCTTTGCGAACGGTTACTTCGGGCATTTTTTCCTCCTGTCTGGTTGAATGTGAGTGGGTGGTCGGGTTGAAAAGGGGCGGGAACCTAGGCACCGTGCCCGCGTGCGTCAACGATTCGTTTCCACCCAAATTTTGCGCGAACCCGATGTGCGCTGTTGACCCCGCAGGGGTCGCACTCTAGCGTCCGCGTCGCAAAACCCCATGCAAAAACTTGATTTCGCAGAAGCGGTCGCCGTGCTCACGGATGCGGATCCGCGGTATCATGCAGACGCCTATTTCTTCCTGCGCGAGGGCCTCGACCACGCGGTGAAACTCCGCAAGCGCCAGCTCGGCGAAGGGGGGCACGTCACCGGCCAGCAGCTCTGCGAGGGGCTCCGGCAGCTCGCGATCAAATCGTTTGGCCCGATGGTGCCCGTCGTTTTTGAATACTGGGGCATCAGCAAGACGGAGGACTTCGGCGGCATGGTGTGGAACCTCATCGAACTCGGTGTTTTCGGGCGCACGGAAAGCGACTCCCGCGAGGATTTCCGGAATGTCTATTCGTTCCATGATGCGTTTGTCGTGCCGTATCTCCCCGGCCGGGTGTCGAATGCCGGGCGCGCAGCCAAACCCGGCGCAGAAATCAGAGGCTGATGTGAGTGGTGGTCCATCGCGGCGGGCTGGCCTCGGGCTCCGGAAGTGAGACGAGGCATCGGACGCGGTGGAAAAGCCTGCATCTGGCAAATCAAGGAGGGTCTGGACACATGGATTCAATGCTTCTTCCACGCAGCGAGGTGCAGGTGCTCGACTTCCCGAACGGCCTTGAGCTGCTCGTGATAGAGGATGCCTCTGCACCCGTCGCCAGTGTGCAGGCTTGGGTCCGCACGGGCAGCATCCATGAAGGCGAATGGCTCGGTGCCGGGCTCTCCCATTTCCTGGAGCACATGCTTTTCAAGGGAACCTCCACCCGGGGGCCGCAGGAGTTTGCGAGGGGGATTCAGGAAAGGGGCGGCTACATCAACGCCTACACATCCTTCGAGCAGACAGTGTATTGGATCGATATTCCCGCGGACAACGTCGGCCATGCCGTGGAGCTTCTTTCGGATGCCGTCCTCGACTCCGCGCTGCCGGAGGCCGAGGTGGGAAAGGAGCAGGAGGTCATCCGGCGGGAGTTTGCCATGGGCAACGACGACCCCGACAACGTCGCGGGCAAGCAACTCTTCGCCACCGCCTTCGCCGAGCACCCCTTCCGCCATCCCGTCATCGGCCACCGGGACATCTTCGACCGCCTATCGCGCCGCGAACTCCACGCCTACTACCGCGCCCGCTACGTGCCGAACAACGTCTTCTTCGTCATCGTCGGCGATGTGAAGGCGGACGCCCTCCGCGAGCAGCTCGGACGCATCTTCGGCCCGCACCCGCGCCAGGCGCTGCCGGATGTCCTCATCCCGCGCGAGCCCGCCCAGCTCGGCCGGCGCGAGCGCTGCACGGAATTCCCCACCCAGCTCGCCCGCCTCGGGCTCGCCTGGCACGTCCCCGAGATCACCCACGCAGACGTCCCCGCGCTCGACCTCCTCTCCGGCATCCTCGGCACCGGGCGCAGCTCGCAGCTCTACCGCCGCCTCCGCGAAGGCCTCGCCATCGTCCACGGCGCCGACGCCTGGTGCTACACCACCTCCACCGCCGGCCTCTTCGGAGTGGATGCGGTGCTCGACCCGGACAAGGTCGGGCAGGCGACCGACGAGATCCAGGCGATGCTCACAGCGATCCAGGACTCCGGCATCCCTGCGGACGAGCTGGAAAAGGCGCGCCGGCAATTCCTCAGCCAGCAGTTCCAGTCCCTCACCACCATGCGCGGCAAGGCCAGCAGCCTCGGCGCGAACTGGCTCCACGCCCGCGACCCCCACTTCACCCACACCTGCCTCGCCGCCGTCCAGCGCGTCACCCCGGACGACCTCCGCCGCGTCGCCCGCGCCTACTTCACCCCGGAGAACCTCACCGTCTCATCCGTCGTCCCCGAAGGCGCCGCCCGCAGGCGCGCCGCCGCCGCATCCGCGCAGCGTGCGGGCAGCGTGGAAAAGTTCCGCCTCTCGAATGGCCTCCGCCTTCTCGTCCGCGAGGACCACCGCCTCCCGCTCGTCTCCATGGTCGCCACGTTCAAGGGCGGCCTTCTCGCCGAGAACCCGGAGGAAAGCGGCATCTCCCGCCTCTTCGCGCGCACGCTCATCAAAGGCACGCGCACCCGCAGCGCTGAGCAAATCGCCCAGGCCATCGAGGCCGGCGGCGGCGTCCTCGGCAGCGACAGCGGCAACAACAGCATCTCCCTCTCCGCCCGCGTCCTCCGGCCCGAACTCGCATCCAGCCTAGACGTCTTCGCCGACATCCTCCGCAGCGCCAGCTTCCCCGACACCGCCCTCCGCCGCGAACGCGACGCCCAGCTCGCCTCCATCAAGGCCGACGCCGAGGAGCCCACCAGCGTCGCCCGCAATCTCCTCCGCGCCCGCCTCTTCCCCGGGCACCCCTTCGCCATGCCCCTCCTCGGCACGCCCGAGACCCTGGCCCCCATCGAGCCGTCGGTCCTCACCGCATACCGCGCACGCCACCTCGTCGCGGAAAACGGCGTCCTCTCCATCTTCGGCGACATCACCCCCCGCGAAGCCCTCGACCTCGCCGAAGCCGCCCTCGCATCCCTCCCGGCAGGCGCCCCCGCACTCACAGCCATCCCGCAGCCCGTCTTCCCCGGCACCCCCATCGAGGCCGAAGCCCTCATGCCCAAGGAGCAGGCCGTCCTCATGGTCGGCTACCCCGGCGCCGACCTCTTCAGCCCCGACGCACTCCCCCTCGAGCTCCTCGACGAAGCCTGCAGCGACCTCGGCTCCCGCATGTTCCAGCGCATCCGCGAGGAAATGGGCCTCGCCTACTTCGTCGGCAGCAGCAACCTCATGGGCCTCGCCCCCGGCGCCTTCAGCTTCTACTGCGGCACCGACCCCGCCCGGCTCCCCGAGGTAAAGGCCGCCCTCCTCGACGAAATCCGCAAGCTCTCCGCCGACGGCCTCGCCCCCGACGAGCTCGAGCGCGCCAAAGCCAAGCTCCTCGGCGCCCACGCCATCCGCAACCAGAGCAACGACGCCCTCGCCTTCGCCTGCGCCCTCGACGAACTCTACGGCCTCGGCCACCGCCACCACGAGACCCTCCGCCCCCGCGTCGAAGCCGTCACCCACGCCCAAGTCCGCGAAGCCGCCCGCCGCTACTTCTCACAGCCCCCGGTGACCGCCATCGTCCGCCCGTAGCCCGCGGGCTGCCCCGCCTCATCTCCCAGCCAGCGAGCCGGCGTGACGTGCCGGAGCAGTTCGGTGCAGCACATGTTCAGAGGGTTGGGCAGTGAGCCATCCAGAATGCCGAACGAGACCTCTGCAAAAGGTGTGCATTTTGAGAGCTGGGTTGGAAAGTGAGGTTTTTGGGTATGGGGACATCGTGCGGCATCATGATGTTGCAGGGGTGGGGCATGGATTGGATGGCAGGTGTGGTTTGCCCCTTTCTTTTATGAACCTTGGAGGCGGAGGATGCTGGCGAGGCTCAGGTAGCGCACGCGCCGGTAGTGCTGCCATGTTTTGAGATGGGCGAAGACGCGTTCGATGTGGGAGCGCACGCGGCTCTTGCGGCTGTTGTCCTCGCGGTGGAGCCCGCGGAGCCCGATGCGATCGGCGCTCTTCCCGCGGCGGAGGTCAGACTGCCGGAAAATGCTGCCTTCCCCCCGCGGCGCGCCCGTGCATGAATCGCGCGCATGACTCCCCGCCTGATTCCCCGGTTCGCGATGTTTTCCAAAGTGTGCGCCGGCATGCTGCTGGCGGGTGCAGCGTCCGCCGGCGAACTGCGCGTGAGCGCGGATTTCGAGGGAGGCTCGGCGCGCGTCGAATCGGTGGATTCGGCGGCGCGGGTGGTGAGGTTCATGCCGGGCGGGGATGGCGAGCGCGGCTGGCCGTGCTGGTGGCAGCTCCGCGTGGAGGGCGTGTCACCGGGCGAGAAACTGACGCTCGACCTCGCAGGCAGCGACAGCCCTTCGCGGAACAACGGCGTGAACACGGGAAAGCCGCTCGACCCGCGCTGGGCGATGCCGGTGCGGGCGGCGTTCTCCACGGATGGGAAGACCTGGCGCCACACGGAGCCGGGCCGCCGCGAGGGCGCGCGCATCTCCTACGAGGTGACGGGGGCGGGCGGACCGCTGTGGATCGCGTGGGGGCCGCCGTTCACGCCGCGCGACACGGACGAGATGATCGCCGCCTGCGTGAAGGCACTGCCCGGGGCGAAGGCGTTCGAGCTGGCAAAGACGCGCGGAGGCCGCCCGGTGCGCGGTCTGCATGTGAACCTGGCGGAGGGCGCGAAGCCGCGCGGGGTGTGGGTGCAGGCGCGGCAGCACGCGTGGGAGAGCGGCGGGAGCTGGGTGGCGGGCGGGTTCGCGGAGTGGCTGGTGAGCGGCGATGAGGGCGCCCGCTGGCTGCGCGCGCACGCGGAGATTTTCGTGGTGCCGGTGATGGACGCGGACAATGCGGCGACGGGCAACGGCGGCAAGGAGGCGAACCCGCGCGATCACAACCGGGACTGGGACGATGCGCCGATTTATCCCGAAGTCGCCGCGGCGCAGCGCCGGCTGCTCGGATTTGCCGAGGAGGATCGGCTGGATGTGTTCCTCGATCTGCACAATCCGTCCGCAGGCGATCTGCGGCCGTTCTTTTTCGGCGGGCCGCGCGAACTGCTCCCCGAGGCGACGCGCGCGAGCCGCGACCGTTTCCTGGCCGCCGCACGCGGGCGCATCAGCGGGCCGATGCAGCTCATGGAGGAGATGCGCGAGACGGGGCCGAAGTATCATCCGCTCTGGAGGCAGATCAGCGACGTGTGGGTGACGAGCCACGGGAACCCGCGGACGATGGCCGCGTGCCTGGAGACTTCATGGAACACGCCGCACAGCACGACGGAGGGCTATCTCGCCGTGGGGCGGCAGCTCGGCCTCAGCGTGGCGGACTTCCTGCGCGGCGCAAAGTGAGCGCACGCGGAGGGCGCGGGCTCATTTCGCCAGCTCGCGGGTGAGGAGGAGCAGCGTGGCGCGGCCGATCTTCTCGATGCTCGCGGCGCTGAGCTTGTCGAGCGTGTCGCCGGAGGTGTGCCAGGGCGGGTAGTCGAAGTCGATGATGTCCATCGCGGGGATGCGCGCGATGATGCGCAGCGGCGTGTGGTCGTCCACGATGTCGCCGGCGGAGAAGGCGAAGTGGCGGCGGTGGCCGAGCGTCTCGGCGGCGGAGAGGATGCCGGTGTGGAGTTCCCTGGGGGTGTCGCGCGGGAGCGTGACGGTGAGGTCTGCATCGCCGATCATGTCCCACACGATGGCGAAGCGGAACTGCTTCGCGCGGCCGCTCTCGCGCAGCGAGCGCGCGTAGTGGCGGCTGCCGACGAGGCCGTCCGGCCCGGTCTCCGCGGGGCCGAAGTTTTCCACCGCCTCCTCGCCGTCGAAGAACACCAGCTCGACGCGCGCGGCGAGATCCGGGGCTGTCGCGAGCACGCGCGCCATCTCGAGCAGCGCGCCCGTGGAGGAGCCGCCGTCATTCGCGCCGACGAAGCGGATGCCGCTCATGCGCTTCGTGTCGTAGTGCGAGCCGAGGATGGCGCGCTGCGTGTCGCGCGACGCGGCGGCGGAGCCCCGCTTCGGAAAGCGGCCGATGATGTTGACGAAGCGCAGGCTCCCTTTTCCCTGCACCGGCTCGAGGTCGAACTCCTGCCTCTCGACCTCCCAGCCGTGCGACTTCAGCGCCGTGGCGATGTGTTCGCGGGCCTGCGTGATCGCGGGGGAGCCGGTCGGGCGCGGGCCGAGTTCCACCTGCCGGCGGACTTCCACCATCGCGCCCTCGCCGGAGAAGCGCTCCCAGAGCTTGTCGGGAATCTCGATGGGGCCCGCATCACCGGCGGCCTCCGCCTTCTTGTCCGGCGAGCAGCCGGCGCACGCGCTGAGGACGACGGCGAGCAGCGCGCCCAGCGCATGCCGGTGCCGGGAAAACGGATGGCTCGCCGCCACTACTGCGTGTCCTCCGGCAGACCGATGAGCCGGAGCAGGCGCTGGAGATCGTCGTTGCCGTAATACTCAATCTCGATGCGGCCCTTCTTTTCGCCGTGGTGCATCGCGACCTGCGTGCCGAGGTGCTGGCGCAGGCGGTTCTGCAAATGCGCGATGGCAGGCTCGACCTGCGGGCTGCTGGACGCGCCGCGCTTCGGCTTGCGCGAGCCATTTCCCGCAAAGTGATCCGCCACCAGCCGCTCCGCACCGCGCACGGTGAGCCCGCGGCGCAGCGACTCCTCCGCGAGCGCGAGCTGCTCCTCGTGGCTCTTCGCGCTGAGCAGCACCTTCGCGTGGCCGACGCTCAGCCGCTCCTGCACGACCCACGTCTGCACCTGCGGGTGGAGGTCGAGCAGGCGCATGGAGTTCGCCACCGCCGCGCGGCTCTTGCCGACCTTCTGCGCGATGTCCTCCTGCTTGAGCTTGAAATCCACGGCGAGCCGCTGGAATGCGCGCGCCTCCTCGATGGGGTTCAGATCCTCGCGCTGGAGGTTCTCGATGAGCGCGAGTTCCAGGACATCCTGATCGCTCGCCTCGCGGACGATGACCGGCGCGGCCTTCAGCTCGACGCGCTGCGCGGCGCGCCAGCGGCGCTCGCCGGCGACCAGCTCGAATTTCTCCCCCACGCGCCGAACGATGAGCGGCTGGATGACTCCCTTTTCGCGGATGCTCTCCGCGAGCTCCTGGATGTTCTCGTCGCGGAATTCCGTGCGCGGCTGCCACGGCGACGGGATGATTTGATCGAGCGGGACCGTCTGGACACGCTCGCCCTCCTCCACGCGCGGAGTGGGCGACGCGACGCGCGGGTTGATGAGGGCGCTGAGGCCTTTACCGAGGGCAGGTTTCACAATCGCGCGACGCTAGGGATGCGACCCGCGCGCTGCAATCCGAAACCTGTGTGCGCAGCCAGCACCGCAAGATTCCAGGCCCAGCCGAGATCTTCCAATGCCGGCGATCCGCCTGCCGCCTACGAATTCGAGAAAAGCGCCTTGTGCTGAATGCTTCCCGGAGGCGGCGCCATCATGTTGGCGCTGGTGCGGATCGAGTTGAGGTGCGGCCACGCCTTCTGGATGGTCTCGTTCTTCCAAGTCGCCTCGCTTTTCCAAAAGCGGCTGTCCGCACGAAACTGGACGCCGAGGATCGGATCGTAGCGGCGCATCTTCGTGCCGGCCTTCTGCCAGAGCCGGGAAAGCTGCTTCTGCACGCCCTCGTCCCGCCGACCGCTGTCGAGGACGAACTTGTAGTAACGTAGAGTGGCGGAATAGGCGAGGTTCAGCGCGGCAACGGTCTCGGCGTCCAGGATCGTGTCCTTGCTCTTCGGCCTGTCAGGCGAGGCGCGCTCCGCCATCATCTCATCCAGCGATTCCACAAGCTGGAGCCAGTCGTTCCACTTCTTCGAGCGCTTGGATTGGGCCGGCTTTTTCGGGGATTTTCGAGTCTTCATAGCCTTGACCCCCTTGGACATGCGAAGCCGCCCCATGTTCAAAAGGACTGGAAAAATGAGCCCAAAGTCACGTCTCGGGCGGTGCCACAGGGACCGATTCGCCGGCTGAACCCTCTCCAAGGATCACCTTTCCACATGCGTCACCCCGCCGTTCCGGCTGCGCCATTTGCCCCGCGCACCGCGACAGCGAGGCTCAGCAAAAGCGACGCTTCTCTGGACAACTCTGGGAATGCTTCCTGCCAAGGGTTGGGCGAACATTGACCCATGAGAGTTGACCGATTCACCCAACGCATGCAGGAGGCGCTCCAGAGCGCGCAATCACTGGCCGCCAACCGCAGCCACACGGAGTTCGACAATGAGCATTTCCTGCTCGCGCTGCTCGACCAGCCGGAGGGCGTGACGCGGCCGCTGTTTGAAAAGCTCGGCATCAGCTCAGCGAACCTGCAGCAGCAGCTTGAGGCCGCGATCGCCAAGCGCGCACAGGCGCACGGCATGACGGCACAGACGAATCCAGCGGCGGAGCTGCTCGCGATCCTGCGCCAGGCGGAGAAGGAGATGGCGAAGCTAAAGGACGAATACGTGAGCGCGGAGCACTACCTGCTCGCGCTGTCGGAGAGCGGTGTGTCCGCGGGCAAGCTGCTGAAATCACTCGGCGTGTCGCACCCGAAACTCATGCAGGCGCTCCAGCAGGTGCGCGGCTCCCAGCGTGTGACGGATCAGAATCCCGAGGACAAATACCAGACTCTGCAGAAATACGGGCGTGACCTCACGGACGCCGCGCGCAAGGGGAAGATCGATCCCGTCATCGGCCGCGATGACGAAATCCGCCGCACGATGCAGGTGCTCTCGCGCCGCACGAAGAACAACCCGGTGCTCATCGGCGAGCCGGGCGTGGGCAAGACGGCCATCGTCGAGGGCCTCGCGCGCCGCATCGTGGCGGGCGACGTGCCGGAGTCGCTGAAGAACAAGCGGCTGATCGCGATGGACATTTCCGCGATGGTCGCAGGCGCGAAGTTCCGCGGGGAGTTCGAGGATCGGCTGAAGGCGTTCTTGAAAGAGGTCACGGATTCACAGGGCGAAATCATCCTCTTCATTGACGAGCTGCACACCATCGTCGGCGCGGGAAAGGCCGAGGGTTCCATGGACGCCGGCAACATGCTCAAGCCCGCGCTCGCCCGCGGTGAGCTGCGCACCATCGGTGCGACGACGCTCGATGAATACCGCAAGCACATCGAGAAGGATCCCGCGCTGGAGCGGCGCTTCCAGCCGGTGAAGGTGGACGAGCCGAGCGTGGAGGACACCATCGCGATCCTGCGCGGGTTGAAGGAGCGCTACGAGGTGCATCATGGCGTGCGCATTCAGGACGCCGCACTTGTCGCCGCGGCGATGCTCTCGGATCGCTACATCAGCGATCGTTTCCTGCCGGACAAGGCGGTGGACCTGATGGACGAGGCGGCGTCGCGGTTGAAGATGGAAATTGATTCGATGCCGACGGAGATCGACCAGGTCGAGCGCGCGATCATGCAGGATGAGATGGAGCGGCAGGCGCTGAAAAAGGAGAAGGACGCCGCGTCGAAGGATCGTCTCGCGAAGCTCGAAAAGGAGCTGGCGAACCTGAAGGAGAAAAGCTCCGCGCTGAAGGCGCAGTGGCAGAAGGAAAAAGAAATCCTCGGCGGTTCCCGCAAGGCGAAGGAGGAGCTGGAGCGCGCACGCACCGAGCTGGAGCAGGCGCAGCGTCGCGGCGACCTCGCGAAGGCGAGCGAGATTCAATACGGGCTGATTCCGGAGCTGGAGCGCAAGGTCGCGGCGCAATCCTCGGGCGCGCAACAGCAGACGACGCTGCTGCACGACGAAGTCACCGACGAGGAAATCGCCAAGGTCGTCGCGGCATGGACGGGCATTCCTGTTTCCAATCTGCGCGAAGGCGAGCGCGAGAAGCTGATCAAGATGGAGCAGCGCCTCGGCGCGCGCGTCATCGGGCAGAAGCAGGCGATCATCGCCGTGAGCAACGCCGTGCGCCGCGCGCGCTCGGGATTGCAGGATCCGAACCGCCCCATCGGCTCATTCATTTTTCTCGGCCCGACCGGCGTCGGAAAAACGGAGCTCGCCCGGGCGCTCGCCGAGTTCCTTTTTGACGACGAGAACGCGATGGCGCGCATCGACATGAGCGAATACATGGAGAAGCACAGCGTCGCGCGGCTCATCGGCGCGCCTCCGGGCTACGTCGGCTTTGAGGAGGGCGGGCAGCTCACCGAGACCGTGCGCCGCAAGCCGTATTCGGTCGTCCTTTTCGACGAGATCGAAAAGGCGCACCACGATGTCTTCAACGTGCTGCTGCAGGTGCTCGACGACGGGCGCATCACCGACGGCCAGGGCCGCACGGTGGACTTCAAGAACACGGTCATCATCATGACGTCGAACATCGGCTCGCAGTTCATCCTCGACGACTCGAACGCCGAGCAGCGCGAGGCCCGCGTGATGGAGGCGCTGCGCGCGCACTTCCGTCCCGAGTTCCTCAACCGCGTGGACGAGACGATCATCTTCGACCGGCTGAGCGACAAGGATCTCGCGCAGATTGTCGGCATCCAGCTCGCGCGGCTTGAAAAGCGCCTCGCGGACCAGAAGCTCACGCTCAAGGTCACCGACGAGGCGAAGCGCATCCTCGCCGCCGAGGGCTACGACCCCGTGTATGGCGCGCGCCCGCTGAAGCGCGCCGTGCAGCGCGAACTGCTCGACCCGCTGTCGCTGGAAATCCTCTCCGGCAATTTCCGCGAGGGCGACACGATCACCGCGGATGCGAGTGGCGGGAAGATTGCGTTCCGGAAGTAGAGTGTGAAACACTCGCCTTCCATCATGCGCTCTCCGAACCTGACTCGCCGCGTTTTCTCACAGCTTGCACTCGCGACACTCCTCGCGTCGCTCCTCTTTTCCCATGCGGATGCGGCGGAAGCGCCGCCAGCGCGCAAGCCGCGCGTCGCGCTCGCCGGCGATTCGACTGTCACCACCACGGCAGGCTGGGGCGCGGCGTTTGAGAAGCTGCTCGGCCCGCGGGGCGAATGCGTGCAGCTCGCGCGCGGCGGGCAGAGCTCGAAGAGCTTCCGCGATTCCGGCATGTGGAAGAAAGTCATCGAGTCGAAGCCCGACTACGTCCTGATTCAATTCGGTCACAACGACATGCCCGGCAAGGGGCCGAACCGGGAGACCGATCCGGCGACGACATATCCCGAGAACCTCACGCGCTTCGTGGACGAGGCCCGCGCGATCGGAGCGAAGCCGATTCTTGTCACCTCGATGGCGCGCCGCACTTTCGACCAAGGCAAAATCCGCGGCGAACTCGCGCCATGGGCGGACGCCGCGAAGAAGGTCGCCGCGGAAAAGAAGGTGCCGCTCGTGGATCTCTTCGCGCGCAGCGTCGCGATGCTTGAAAAGATGGGCCCGGAAGCCGCCGCCGTCTTCGATCCCGTGACAAAGGAGGGCAAACCCGACCACACGCATCTCTCCCCGAAAGGCGCGGAGATCATGGCGAAGGTCATCGCCGGGGAACTGCGCAAAGTGGAGCCTGCGCTCGGAAACCTGCTGACGGAATAATTTCCAACAGGGCGGTTGGCGCGGAACCGATTTGTGCTATCTAGGAATTCCATGTCGTCCCGCCACCTTCTCCTGGCCGCCGCCGTCATGGCCTTCGCGGGCTGCGCGCGCCAGCTTCCCACTTACGAAAAACCGATCGCCCGCACGCAGTTCCAGCGTGTCCGCACCACCGCCTACACGCACACCGAGAGCGATCATCTCCAGCACGGCAGCAAGACCTGCATCGGCACCACGCTGCGCTACGACGCGATCCACAGCGCTGCCGCGGACTGGTCGCGCTGGCCCCTCGGCACGACATTCCGCATCCTCGACACCGGCGAAGTCTGCCGCGTGGACGACATCGGCTGGGCGCTTTCAGGCCGGAACACCATCGACCTCTACAAGCCCTCGCGCGGCGCGATGAACTCCTGGGGAACTCGCACGGTGAACATCGAAATCCTCAACTGGGGCGATGACCGCGAAGCCCTCGACATCCTGCGCAAGCGCTCCAAATACGCGCACGTCCAGCGCATGGTGAAGGATCTCCAGCGGATTGTCTCCTCGGGCAAGACCGCCCCTGTCCCTTCCGCCACCGTCCCGGTCGCCGTCGCCGTCTCCGCATCCGTGCAGGACGACAGCACGGAACTCCGCCCTTTCCGGCAGCTCGATGCGACGACGGTCGCGCCGGAAATGGGGGGCGGACTGCGGAAACGCGGGAACTGACGAACGACTTCGGGGCCTTCAGAAACGAAGTGCTGGAACGAATGGCAACGCGGGGAATTTCTGCCACCCGGTGATTTTTGATATGCCAGTGAGCCGAGCCTGCATTCCAGGGGCTTCGTCTCAACGTTCCCCCGGTTATGCGCCTCATCATCGGCTGCAGCGCCGGCAAGGGAGAGATCCTCTTCAGGGGCTCATGGGGCGCTGGCCGCGAAAGGAAGCGGATGCTCGCCGCCGATGCATCGTCCGCCGCGATGGGCATCTACACGATCAAGCCTTCCCTCCAGGCGGCACTGCGCCGAAAAGCACCCGGGCCCATTGAAAAAGTGCCGGGGAGGGGACTCGAACCCCTATGGATTGCTCCACCAGATCCTAAGTCTGGCGCGTCTGCCAATTTCGCCACCCCGGCGGAAGCGCGCGGAGATTTCGACCCAGCATCCGGAAGCCGCAAGCGGAAATGAGCTTCCCCCCTGTTTTTCAGGCCGGGCTGAGAGGTGGCAGGTTGAGGTTGAGGGTTGTCGATGCATGGGGAACTCAAGGCGAAGGCGTCTGGCGGGATGCGGCCGATGGAGGCCGTCTTCGGTGAATGCTTCACCCACAACGCCGTGGACCTCGCCAAGCCTGAGTCCAGCCTCCGCTGGCGCTGGATCATCCAGGACGACTGGAAACTCATCGTCCCCGCCCCGCAGAACGAGCCCGACGGAAAAGTGGAGCTGTTCAACCTCAAGGCCGATCCCAACGAGCGGAAGAACCTCGCCGCCGGGGAGAAGGAGCGCGTGGAGAAAATGCGCGCTGCCCTCGACGCGTGGTGGAAGGGGTAGGCCCCGCCCGACTCCGACGGAGAATCATTGCGATTTCGCCCTGCCGACCGCGGCTCCACCTACCGCTCACACCTCTTCGCCGCCGCCTGCCGCGAACTCGGCCTCAAGCACTCCTTCACCAGACCCTACCGTCCACAGACCAACGGCAAGGCCGAACGGTTGCCAGCGCCTTCCGGCGCTGCCCTTCGGGCAAAAGGCTCGCGCCTTTTGGCATCTCGCTCCGCTCGGTTCATCCAGACGCTGACCAGGGAATGGGCCTACGCACGCTCCTACCAATCCTCCTCCCACCGCGCCTCCTACCTCCCAGCCTTCCTCCACGACTATAACTTCCACCGCCCTCACTCCGCTCTCCTCAACTTACCACCAGCCTCAAGACTCCCTTCCAAAGCTGCGGACAACCTGTTGACAAACAACAGTTAGGCGTTGCGGTCATTTGGATTGGTGTTTCGCTCACTGAGAGCTTGCTTGATAACAGGCTGCCATTGCTCGTAACGAACTCCGCGGGAAGATGGATGAGGTATGTAGCAGAAGGTCGCCTCCGTTTGAGTGGATGGGAGCTGCCTGCGCAACTCCACGCCCAAAACGAGGACGACATGAGGACAAAGCTCCTCAAGAGTCTGCTTAAAAGGCTCTTTCGCGGCGAGCCACATATCAGCAGTGGGACGGATTCGCGAGTGTGGACCTGGAAATGCCTGAATGTAGTTGTAGAACGCGACTCTCTCCCAAAAATCTATCCTCTCCGCGTCGCTCAATCTGCCCCGACCACCAGACACAAGACGCTGAACAGTGGAGTAAAAGCGAAAGCGATGCTTCTGTCCCAGTTCTCGAACCATGTCGCACGTAACCGTTCGGGTATCGTGTCCTGCCTTGCCGTAGTTGGCCTCACCAAGAATTAGGAGACGAGTGCCGCCGATGCCTTCAGTCGCGTAGCGACTGCCCTCCCACGGGTCAAACTTTCGCATAACGGGTCCTTCGAGTTCGTTGTTTGCTTGGCTTTCGTTCATCGGATGACGCGAGCGACGCCTTGTATCTCGTCTGGATGCAGAAAACGAGCTGTATTTCGGGCGTGTGTGGTAGAGGGGGATGCGCCTTTCGGGGAGGCCGCAGACGCCTGAAGCCCCGCCGCGACCCTGTTCGTTAGATCGGCCACCCGGCTTCTTTGTCCACGCCGAAGAGTATCTGAGGCCACGGCCGCATCGCTGCGGTCGCGAGCCTGCATAGACAAGGTCGGTCGAGGACATTTGCACGGAGTCGGGTTCCCGACGGGCGCAAAGCAACACCAAACCCACCGATGAAACAATCCCCAAAATCGCCCCCTCCGATCCCGCAAGTCCGCGCCGGCCTCGATGTCGGCGCTTCCGAACTGGTCCTCGCCCTCCAGCGCGACGGATGCCCCGAGCCCGTCGCGGCTTTTCCCAACACGCCCGCCGGCCACCGCCGGATCATCCGGCTGCTCACCCGGCGCGGCGCGCACGCCCGCGTCATCTTGGAGGCGACGGGCGTCTACAGCCTCGGCCTCGCACTGGCGCTGCACCGCGCCGGGCGCGTCGAGGTCATGGTCATCAATCCGCGCGCGAGCAAGGACTTCCAGCGCGCGCGGCTCACCCGCGCCAAGACCGACCGTGTGGACGCCCTCGGCCTGCTCGAGTTCCTGCAGCGCATGGACTTCGTCCCGTGGACGCCGCCCGCCGACGCCGTCCTCGCCCTCCAGCAGCTCGGCCGCCGACTCGTCCAGCTCCGCGAGGAGCTCACCCGCGAGCAGGCCCGGCTCCACGCCATCGCGTTCACACCCGACCGCGGCGGCCTCATCGCCGCCGACCTGAGGGCGAACATCCGGCATCTGCAAAAGCGCATCATTGCCCTCCAGCAGAGCGCCGCCCAGGTCGCCGCGCAGGAGCCCGAGCTAGCCCGCCAGATGGACCTGCTCTGCACCGTCCCCGGCATCGCGAAACTCACCGCCGTCAAGCTCCTCGGCGAACTCCTCGTCCTGCCCAAGGACCTCAAGGCCCGGCAATGGGTCGCCCACGCCGGGCTCGACCCGCGCCCCCGCCAGAGCGGCGCCACCGACGCCCCGCGCCAGATCAGCCGCACTGGCAACCGCCACCTCCGCCACGCCCTCTTCATGCCCGTGCTCGTCGCCATCCAGCGCAGCCCCCACTTCCGCGCCGCCTACGAAGCCCTCCTCGCCCGCGGCAAGAGGAAGAAAGTCGCCATCGTCGCCCTCATGCGCCGCCTCCTCCACTCCCTCTGGGGCCTCCTCCGCCATCAGCAACCCTTCAATCCCCAGCTCTTCCATGCACTCCCACTCCAAAACCCCTAGCCCGACCCAAAACTTATCCCTTGCTTCCCAAGAGAGTATCTAACGATCTAAGCTCAGCGACAGGCGGAGGGATCCGTGTGCGGGACGGATCAGCCTGCCTGTTCGCTGCAGCGCCGTTGTTAAGGGACCATCGGGCCTCGACGCCGCTCCGCACGAACGCCTGTCTCCACAGACTAATGACCTCGCGGACTTAGCCCTTCCGCGGAGCACGCTTGATCGCTCCTGCGCGAGCGCTGAGCGACACGCTTGCTCCGCGCATCCGCTAATCGCGCTCCCGTTAGTCTTTTTCATCGGTCGAACGACGGTGTTAGGTTCCCTTAACTCCTTATTATACGACAGGCCCTTTCGTCGTGTCGTATAGCTGGAAGGGGTTGATGAGGGCTGCCGCCTCTGTTGAGGGGAGGGAATGCGGGGTGGGCCGCTTGCATTCCAGTCGTGTAGCGGGAGGGTGATCGGGCGTCGAGATCTTTTTCCCGGTGCCCGGAATATCTTCCTGTCGTGTAGCTGGCATTCCCGCTACACGACACGGCTTGCATGAAAGCCCCCGAAGTCCTCCAGGTTCTCTCTGACAAATGTCGGCGCATGCACCTCAGCTATGCGACAGAGCGCAGCTACCGTTCGTGGGTGCTGTCGTATATCCGGGCCGTCGAAAGGCTGCCGAAGGCATGGCCGGGCGAGCCGCTGGAGCCTCGGGCGGCGGCTGAAATTGAACTACCAAGGGCACTAAGGACACGAAGGCGAACCATGAGGACGAGGCGGCATTGGTTCCCTGGGGAATCCATCTTCGGGCTCTTCGTGCCCTTCGCAGTTCAAACTGGGCACGACCGAAGCCGTCCTTTGGCATCCAGAGCCCGCTGGATGCGCTGGTGGCGGGGTGAGGCAACAGGCACGGGGTAGCCGAAGGGGAAGGAACGGATGGTTGTGTGCGGCGGCGGGGGGGCGGAACACGGCGGTGTCGTCGAATGTGGGTGTTTCGGGCGATTTTCGCCATACATACATGGGGATGAGGCCAGAAAGGGACGCTTTGCCGGTCTTCACGCGGCTTTTGCAGGCGTGCGACGGGGTTCCCGTAGGCCTGCGGCGGGGTGTCGGTAGGCCTACTGCGGGGTGTCGGTCGATCTACGATGGGGTGTCGGCAGGCCTACTGCGGGGTGCCGGTCGATCTATGGTGGGGTGCCGGCAGGCCTACTGCGGGGTGCCGGTCGATCTACAGTGGGGTGCCGGCAGGCCTACTGCGGGGTGCCGGTCGATCTACGGTGGGGTGCCGGTAAGTCTGCGATGGCTCTGCGGCAGGGCGGCACTTTGAGATAACTGTCTTTTCATCCCCTGCGGCTGAATGCCTGTCGCGGGCGGCGCGTCTGAATCCATCACCCGACCCCTTCCGAACATGGACCCCCATAACCCGATCTACGGTGAAGCCGGCGCGCTTTATGGAGTGGTCTATTACTCGGCAGGGCCGACGGGCAACCCCAACCCCAAGAAAGGAAAATCCATGGCTGAAATCAAACAAACCCTCAGCCGCTTCACGGTGAGCAAGCTCATCGAGGAATCGGACAAGCAGAACAAGCTGATGGCGCCCGCCGCACCCGCGACGCCGCCCATCCCCAACATGGCCGCGACCATCGCCGACCAGGTGACGGCGCACGACGAGGCCAAGACGGCCAGCGAAGCCTATGAGGCGGCAAAGGCCGCGCTCGGCGCGCTGAAAACCGCACGCGACGAGAAGGCGGACGCCCTGCGCGCCCAGATGGCCGTCACGCAGGCCAAGGCGCAGGCCGAATCCAAGGGCGAGCCGGGGCCGCTCCAGGCCGCAGGCTACCAGATCGCCAGCGACACCCCTGCGCCGAGCGCGCCCCTGGGCCAGCCG
The DNA here is from genome assembly GCA_044221185.1 of Chthoniobacteraceae bacterium. Classification (GTDB taxonomy): domain Bacteria; phylum Verrucomicrobiota; class Verrucomicrobiia; order Chthoniobacterales; family Chthoniobacteraceae; genus SXWH01. The sequence continues at coordinate 281,656 of JBGAPP010000005.1, forward strand.
CAGAACCTCGCGGTGACCGCGGGCGATGCCGACGCCTCGCTCGACGTGAGCTGCGACCCGCCATCCGGAGCGAAGACCTTCGAGTGGCAGATCACCACGGCGGACCCGGTGGCCGGACCGTATGTGACCGTGAAGCAGACCACCGCCTCGAGCGCGACACTCACCGGCCTCACCAGCGGCCAGCGCGTGTGGGTGCGCGTCCGCGCCATCGGCACCAAGGGCGAGGGCCCGTGGAGCGACCCGGCGACAAAGATCGTCCCGTGAGGGCAAAGGATGAAGGCGGAGGGAGGAAGGGCGAAATCCCGGAACCCCTCCGCCCTTCATCCCCGCCGCACGGCATTCCTCATCCTTCCTCCTTCCACCTTCATCCTTTCCCAAAATGCCATTCGACCCGACAAAACCCGTCAACGGCGTGCTCATCGACGCCGACTTTCTCCGCGGGCAGTTCAATGCGCTCAAGGATCTCACCGACGCCGGGGCCATCTCGGGCGTCGTCATCGACAATGTGACCACGCTGCCGCCCGGCGAGGCGGCCACCGTGGATGCGGGCATCATCGCCGGGGTGCTGCATCTGAGCTTCGGCATCCCGCAAGGCTTGCAGGGCGCGCAGGGGCTTCAGGGCGAGCAGGGCTCGCTCGGGGCCACGGGGCCGATGGGCTCCGTGACGCCGCAGAACCTCGACGACGCCATCGCGACCACCGCGCGGAACCCGAACGCGATCCCACCTTTCACCGGCACCTTCAGCGACCCGCCCACGCAGGCGGAGATGCAGGCCTTCGCCGCGCACATGGAGACGCTGCGCGCCGCGCTGGTGCGGTGAGGAATGGCGAATGACGGAAGGACGAGGGGCGAGGGGCGAGGGGCGAGGGGCGGGGGGCGGCGCGGCTGCGCTCGCGAAAGGTCTGGCGCTTCCCCGTCCGCTTGCGCGCGCTTAGTCCGCGGGGTTGACGAAGAGGAACATCAGCGGGCCGGCGAAGATGAAGTCGCCGTCGCGCAGGAGGCGGCGTGTGATGCGGCCCTCGGTGCCGTCCACCATGGTCCCGTTGCGCGAGCCGGGATCCTCCAGCAGCCACGCGCCGGATTCCGGGCGCACGGTGAAATGCCGCCGGCTCAGGTCCGCGCAGTCCGGGATGCAGAGGGTCGCATCCTGCCCGCGCCCGACGGTGACGCCTTTTCCGACCGGCACGGCTTCCACCTTCGCGTTTTCGCCGCGCGAGAAGACGAGCGACGGCTCCGTGGGCTGGTGCCCGAGCGAGGCGAGCAGCGTGGACGCGGCCATGAGCCGCTCGCGCACGCCGGCGGCACTGGGGCGCTGGATGGTGAGCGTCCTTCCGGCGTCCGCCAGTTCGGAGTCGGTGGGGGGAACCGGGTCGGGTGCGGGGTTCATGGTGCGTGCGGGGCTGCGGTCATTCTTCGGTCGGCGGCGGCTCGGCGCTTCCATTTTCCATGGCGCGCACGATCTCCGTGAGGCGGGTCATCATGCGGTTCTTGATCTGATAGACGGCGTTCTCCTTCAGCCCGAACTGCGCGGCGACCTCCGTGGCCGGGCGGCCCTCCAGCGCGACGGCGCGGAAAATCTCCACGGTCTCCGGCTTCGTGCGCGGATCGCCGAGCACGCGCTGGAGCGCTTCCTCGATCAGGCTCTGCCGCCACGCTTCCTCGACGCCCGCGCCCGCGCCGGGATTCTCGGCGGCGAACTTTTCCTCCCACGCCTCCGCATCGCCGCCGTCGGGCGCGTCCAGCGAGAGCATCCGGTCCACATGCGCGCGGCGCCTCGCCTCGCGCACCTTGTGGGTCACGATGGTGAGCAGCCAGTTGCGGAAGCGGCCCTGCTGCGCGTCGTAGTCGAACGTGGGCAGCTTGCGCATCACCACCATCATCGCCTCCTGCAGCACGTCCTCCGCGGTGTGGTCGTCCGCGCCCTGCCTGCGCGCGAAGCTGAGGATCACGGCGCTGTATTTCGTGTAAAAGTGCTGCCAGTCCGCATTGCCGGGCGCGTCCTTGAGGCGCTCGATGAGGCTGAGGCGGGTGGCGAGGTCCATGGGGAAGGCGTGACGGTTGCGGCGGAGGATTCCGAATGGCAGGCGGGAGCACAAGGCGGCAGTCCGTGTCGTAAAGCTCGGACGTTCCACCCGCTTTCGGATTTTGATGCGCTGTCATTTTATTTCCGGACGCAGGCACGGGCATCGTGTTGCGATGCCCGTGCTGGTGTTTTGTTCATGGCCGACGCTCAGCGCGACCAAGTATAGTAGCCATTCCACACAATCTTTCGTCCGCCGCCTTGGAGGACGCCCCGATACGTTTCGCCGCCCTTGTAGGTGATTATGAACTCGGTCGGACTGATGAAATTCCCAGTCCATGAGCTTCCATCACTGTTCGTTCCCCAGATCTGATCACCTGATTGTCCGACCGTGATTGAGACCGGCACATCGTTGCTTTTCCATGTCCCGCTCAGATTGGCATAACTCGCAGCGGGCGGCGTCGGCGGAGGCGTGACGACAGGGCGGTTCGGCGGAGGAGGGGCTACGTGGCCGGTCGGAGGCGTCGTGGGATTGGAAGAAGCGGGAAACCGGATGACGGGCGTTCCAGCACCCAGGGCTCGATGATAGCGATCGTAGAAATACAGCCCCAGAGTGATCTGCGATCCAGCCGCCGCGGTTTCAGTCAGGTTGCCGATCAATGCCCGTCCGTGGGCGTCGGTTTGGATGACCCGTTGGGAGGCGGGCCGGCCGGTGGTCGGATGTCTCAGCACGACGATGTAGGTGAAGTTCGGGGTCGCCCCAGTCAGCCAGACTGGACCGCTGGCGTGATACTGGTTGGGCCCCACCTGGGTGAAAGTGGGATTGGCGTCCAGTCTCGCAGCCGCAGTGGCCGCAGGTGCGAGGCACAGGGAGGCGACCGCCGCGAGGCAGAGCCCGAGGCGCTTGCAGAAGGATGACCGCCCTGCCGCTTCGCATGGCTGTTTGGATGAGGATTCGGGTTTCGTGCTGGTGTGTGTTTTCATGGTGTTGATTTGGTTTTGAGTTTTGGTTGTTTTGTTGTCCGCCCCCTTCGGAGCGGCGCCGCGGCGGGTGCCGCAGTTGTCCGGTATTGCGGCGGGGGCGTGGCTTCTTACGCGACGGCGGAAACTTTTTTCGCGGCATTGCGTTTCCGTCACGCGGGCGGCATGAAGTCCCCGCGAACGCGGCCATGAACCCCGAATCCTCCGCAGCCTCCGGCACGCCAGCAGATGCGCGCGCGGTGATTTCCTCCGCACCTGCGGAGGGCGGGACGTCCTCGCCGGCCAGCGGCGGCAACGCGGATCCGGATGCGCCCGTGCCCTACGAGTTCCGCCACGAGATTGCGCGCGGGGGGATGGGCTGCATCCTGGAGGCGCAGGACCACAGGCTGGGGCGCACGGTGGCGGTGAAGGTGATGCTCTCGGAGACGGATGCGGAGCAGCGGCAGCGGTTCATCAACGAGGCCGCCGTGCTCGCCACGCTGGAGCATCCGAACATCGTGCCCATCCACGACCTCGGCCGCGACGCGGACGGGCGCCTTTTCTACACGATGAAGCTCGTGCACGGGCGCACGCTGCAGGCGATCCTCAACGGCCTGTCCAACGGCCACGCCGAGACCGCCGCGCACTACACGCTGGACCGGCTGCTCACGGTCTTCCGCAAAGTGTGCGACGCGCTGGCCTTCGCACACTCGCGCGGGATCATCCATCGCGACCTGAAGCCGGAGAACGTGATGGTCGGCGAGTTCGGCGAGGTGCTGGTGATGGACTGGGGATTGGCCAAGCGAATGACGAAGGACGAAGGCCGAATGACGAAGGCCGGTGGCGCACCCGGCTCCGACCGCTCTGCATTCCGCGCTCCGAGTCGTGCGCTTCCCGCCGCTGCGGATAGCGAGGAGACCATCGTCAGCGATGCGGATGGCAGCGGCGGGCGCGATGCGCTGCGGCGGTTCCTCGCGCAGAAGGCGGGTGGGGATTCCGCCATGACGCTGGAGGGCGACGTGATGGGCACACCGCAATACATGAGCCCCGAGCAGGCGCAGGGGCGCATCGCGGAGATGGACGCGCGCAGCGACATCTACTCCCTCGGCGCCATCCTCTGCGCGATCCTCACGCTGCGCCCGCCGGTGGAGGGCGGCACGGTGGAGGAAGTGCTTCGCAAGGTGAGCAGCGGGGCGATCGAGCCGCTTCAAGGAGAAGGGGCGCCCCCGCCCCGCGAGCGTGAAGCCAAGGGGCGGGGGCGCCCCTTCTCCGACTCGCTCGCCGCCGTCGTGCGCAAGGCGATGGCGCTCGACCGCGCCGCGCGCTACCAGACCGTCGCCGCACTCAGCGCGGATGTGGAGGCGTATCAAAACGGCTTCGCCACCGGCGCGGAGAATGCGGGCGCGTGGAAGCTCTTCACGCTCTTCATCCGGCGCCACAAGGCCGCCTCCCTCGGCGTCGCGGCGGTGCTGGCTGTCGGAGCGGTGCTCGGCACGAAGGCCATCCTCGAGGGCCGCCGCGCCGAGCGCGGTGAAGCGCGTGCGCTGAGCGCCCTGGCCGACTTGAAGGCCAGCGCGCCCGCCCTCCTCGCGCTCGCCGAGAGCGAGGCGGCGGAGCAGCGATTCGGCTCCGCACTGGAGAAGATGGACGCCGCGCTCCAGCTCGACCCGGCGCTCACGCCCGCCTACTGGCAGCGCGCGTGGGTGCTGCTCGGCCAGCAGCGGTGGGAGGAGGCCGCCGCCGCATTGCGCACCGCGCAGCAGCGCGATCCCGGCGACCGCCAGCGCGCGGGCATCCTGCCGGTGGTCGCGCGGTTCGGCACCGCGCGGGAACAGGGCGACGCACAACTGCTCATCCGCCATCTCCAGCAGGTCGGCGCGGAAGGCCCGCTCGCCGCGCTCTCCCGCGTGCTGGGCATGACGGCGAACGAGCGGCGCGCCATCGTGGATGCCCGCCTGAAGCAATGGCTCGGCGACAGCGCCAAAAATGCCACCAGCATCGTGAACGGCGGAATCAACGTGAACTTGGAGGGATTCCCCATCAGCGACATCGAGCCGCTGCGCGGCCTGCCTTTCGACAGTCTGAGGATCACGCGGACCAACGTCGCCAGCCTGGAGCCGCTGCGCGGGATGCCGCTCATCTCCCTCGACATCACCGGCACCCCGGTCAGCGATCTGTCGCCGCTGGCCGGCATGCCGCTGACCGCGATCCATGTTGGAAGCACGAATGTTTCCGACCTGAGCCCGCTGCGCGGCGCGCCCCTGCGCATCTTCTCGGGTATGCGCGGAGGCAACTTGACCGATCTCTCCCCGCTGGCTGGAGCGCCTTTGGAGGAGTGCCGCGTCGCCGACGGAAAGTTCACCGACATCGCCTTCCTCCGCGACGCGCCCATCCAGAAGCTCTGGATTGGCGGGTGCCCCGTGGCCGACCTTTCAGTCCTGCGCGGCAAGCCGCTCAAAGAACTCAAAATCGGCGGCATCCCCGCGCGCGATTTTTTCCCGATCATCGACTGCCCCATCGAAATCCTGGACATCTGCGCCATCCGGCCGGATGCCGACCTCACGCCGCTGCTGCGTCTCCCCAAGCTCCAATGGCTGGTGGTCAACACTGCCAACAACTTCAGGCAGCTCTCCGTGCTCCGTGGGCATCCGGGCATCAAAATCATCGAGATCGCAGACAAGGGCCTGCGCCAGAGCCCCGCGGAATTCTGGGCCGCCTACGACGCGAAGCAGCCCGCAGGGAAGAAGTAGTATGCCTATCCGGTTGCCTGCCAAGCCGGGGTGGAATGCGACCTCCGGGCGCGTTTCCTGGCATTTCGCCCGGCAGAAGCGTGCCCGGAGGTCACGCTCCACCTTCTCCCCTCGCGCTTTGCCAAACAACCGGATAGGCATAAGAAGTAGGCGCTCCACCACAGCAGTCCGCCGCCGGGAAAAAGCACGAGCCACCGGATCGCTGGGCGACCCGGTGACTCGGAACCTCTGCCAGAATCGGAGCCTGCTACCGCATCGGCGCGCACACCGACGAGTGTGCGGCGGACGCGGCGCTGGAAGCGGCAGACGCGGCGGCGGCACCGGCAGCCGACTGCGCAGCAGTCTGTGCGGCCACGTGTGCTCCTGCGCCGTGGGAGGTCGAGTCCAAATGCCTGGCGATGCCAGCCGCAATGTCCCAGTTCAAATTCTCCTCACGGCGGAGAGTCTGCCGCGCCCTCCCCAGCACGGCTTCCGTCCGATAGTAGTTGCTAGTTGCTTCGCGAAGGTTGGCTTCGGCAAGGTTAAACCTCTCGCGGGCTGGCCCCGTGTGGATGCCGCGGCGAACCTCCGCGTCATACGCGTTTTTTGCATCGTCCCTGGCAGCCTGCGCCGCGTAAACGGCCTCCGCGCGGGCAGCGTAAGTTGCCTCCAGTTTCGTCACCCTGGCCCGTGCCGTCGCATAATCGCCGGCGCAGGAGCAGAGCAGCAGCGCCGCGAGCGCGGCGACGAGGGCGAGGGGCTTCTGGAGGATGTTGGTGATGTTCGTTTTCATGGTCTGGATTTGGTCTTGAGGTTTGGTTTCTGGTTTTCACCGCCCCTCTCGGAGCGGCCCCGCGGCGGGTGCCGCAGTTGTCCGGTATTGCGGCGGGGGAGGGGCTTCTTACGCGACGGCGCGAAAAATTTTGCGCGGCGACCGGCGGGGCGATTCGGGAATTGCGCCCGCTCGCGCTCCGTGCAGGATGCGCGCTCCTCACCATGCAAACGAACCCCTCGACTGCTCCCACTCCGACTGTCACGCGCCGCACCTTCCTCCGCAGCGGCGCCATTCTCACCGCCGGCATCGCCGCGCTGCCGCTGCGCGCGCGCGCGGCGGTGAACAAGAACAGCAGGCTGCGCATCTTCCACATCGGCGTGGGCGGCGTCGCGGGGATGCAGCGCAAGGCGCTGAAGGATCACCCGATGGTGGAGTTCGCGGGCTTCTGCGACGTGGACAAGCGCGAGCTGGCGAAGATTTCCAAGGAGTATCCGGGCGCGTGGACGCTCACGGATTACCGCGAGGCGTTTGCGAACAGGCTCGGGGACTTCGATGCGTGCATCGTGGACACGCCGGACTTTCACCACGCGCCGATGATGCTCACGGCGCTCAAGCACCACAAGCACCTCTACGGGCAGAAGCCGCTGGTGCATCAGCTCGATGAGCTGCGGATGATGCGCGACGGGCTCGCGGCGCGGCCGGATGTGGTCACGCAGATGGGCAACCAGCGCGCGTGCAAGGAGGGCCGGATGCAGTCGGTGGAGATCCTGCGGAAGAACCAGCTCGGCCGTCCCGTGGAGGCCTATGTGTGGACCGGCGCGATGGAGCGGGGGACGTATTTTGTGGACCCATGGAGCGAATACACGCCCGCGAAGCCGATCCCGCCGGAGCTGGACTGGAACCTCTGGCGCGGCCCGCTGACGGCGGAGCTGCCGTTCAGCGAGGATCTCGCGCCGCGGCGCTGGCGCGCATTTTGGGAGACGGGCGGCGGCCAGCTCGCGGACTGGGGCTGCCATCTGCTGGACCTGCCGTTCTTCGCCTACGATCTGAGCCGGCCCGAGGCGGTGCAGACGCACACGATGCGCCCCGCGGGCGTCGTGCATTCGGGCCACAACCAGTGCACGCTCACGTTCGCCGGCGGCGGGAAGTTCGCGCGGGAGAAGTTTGTGATCCATTACCGCGACAGCGCGCAGGCGCCGTCGTTTGCCGCGCTCGGGCTGCCGGACACGAAGACCGGCGCGAACCACACGATGGTGGTGTGCGAGGAGGGCACGCTGCTGCTCCAGGCGGACGGGAAGGTGACCATTTTCCGCAAGGGCAAGGTGGTGGAGAACGAGCCGATGCCGAAGACCGAACCGCACGACCACTGGAAGGACTGGGCCGACAACTGCCTCGGCGCGAAGAAGCATCTGTGGACGCCGCTGACGATCGGCTGGCGCATCACGGAGCCCGCGCTGCTCGCGGTGAAGGCGACGCGTTTCCCCGGCGAGGAGCTGCGCTGGGACGCGGAGAACTTCCGCTTCAGCAACCACGAGAAGGCAAACGCCACGCTGCTCTCGCGCAGCTACCGCGAGGGGTTCGCGCCGCCGAAGGTGGCGTGACGTGCCTGAGCCGGGCGTCCCGCCTGCCTGTCACGCTATTGGGCTGAGTTGCTCAGTGAGTTGCTGAAATCCCGTGCGCCTGCTCGTCACATCGATCGTCCTCGCCGTGGTGCTCTGCATCCCATTTGCGATTTGGGGCGGCGAGTTCACGGCGTGGTTCACGGGTGACGCCGCGATCGCGTGGATTCGCGGCTGGGGCGCGTGGGGAAGCCTCGCCGTGGTGGGGCTGCTCATGTCGGATCTCGTGCTGCCGATTCCCGCCACGCCGGTGATGTCGGCAGCCGGGTTTCTGTATGGGACTGTCGCGGGTGGGCTGGTCAGCGCAGCGGGATCATTCGCCGCGGGGATGACGGGTTACGGGCTGTGCCGCGCATTTGGCCGCGGCATCGCGCACCGGCTCGCGGGGAAGGATGAACTCACCCAGCACGAGACGCTTTTCCAGCGGAGCGGGCCGTGGCTCGTCGCCGCGTCGCGCTGGATGCCGCTGTTGCCGGAAGTGGTCTCGTGCCTCGCGGGATTGACGCGGATGCCGCTGCGCGTGTTTGCCGTGTCGCTCGCGTGCGGCGCGCTCCCGATGGGCTTTGTGTATGCGGCCATCGGCGCAGCGGGTCAGGAGAATCCAGCGCTCGCAATCGGCCTGAGCGCGCTCGTGCCGCCGGTGCTGTGGCTGCTCGTGCGCCCGCTGTTGCGCGCGCGGATGGCGAAGTGATCGCTGCGGTTACTCCGCCACGCCTTTTTTCTTCGCCGTGACGGCGGCGATCCGCCGCTGGCGGAGGCGCTCGTTGATCACGAAGGTGTTGTTGTCGCCGTATTTCGCCCAAGGGCCGTGCGGCACCTCGTCGAAGTCCACAAACTTCCAGTCCGTGACGTCGGTGTCGTCCATGCCGAGGAAATCGCGCACCGCCGGGGAGACATCGAGGCCCGCGCCCTTGTTGAGGTTTTTCCGCGGGCGCTCCTTTCCGAAGACATACTCGTGGTGGTCCGTGCGGAACGGCCCGCAGTCCTCCCACTGCGCATACACGGTGCGGCCCTTGAAGCGAATCGCCACCCAGCGGCCCTTGCACACGGACTGATTCGATGCGCGGAATTCCTCGTCGAACCACGGGATGATCTTCTTCGCCTCCGGCTTGTGGCCGTTCATTTGCAGGTCGTTGTAGGGGAGCGCGACGTAGAAGGGATTCTGCCGTGGCACAAATGCGGCGGGCCGGAAGTCCGTGCGGGCGCCGCGCTCCGGCGTGTCGGTGCCGCCGTAATGCGAGGCCCACTCGCGGTCCCACGCGCTCGCGCGGTTCGGCACGGGGTTGTTCCTGGAGGGCCGCTCGCCGATCCAGAAGACCGTGGTGACGATGTCGCGCTTCCACGGATAGCGGTCGGTGATCACCTCGGGCTCGTCGGCGCAGGGCGGGGGAGGCTTCGGCGGACCCGCGATCGCGGGCGGGGGAATGATGGTCGCGAGGGGAATGGGCGCCGGCTGGGCGGGTTCGTCGGAAGTCCTCACCTCGGGCACCGGAGGCTCCTCGCGGGGCGGGGCCTTCGCAGCGCGCTTCGCATGGGAGTGCGGGCGGTGCTTCTTGTGCCGAGCCTGCTCCTTGCCGTGGGGAATGGAGAGAATGGACGCCATCGAGGCGGCGGCAATCACCGTGGAGCGGAGGATTTTTTTCATGTGGGGAAGGTCTGAGCTACCCGGCCATGGCACCACGCGGGGAGGTTAAGCCCATGTCATTGGGGCGCGCACCAACTATTTTCGCGGCGGTTCCCGCTCGCCAAGCGCCGCGCGATTTGCGATTCCATGCTCCGTCTCCACTCCGGCCCACCAACACTTCCCGCCATGCACTTCCTCTCCCGCCGCTCATTTCTCGCCGCTGCGTTCCTTTCACTCTCCGCCGCCCTCGCGCCGCGTGCCGCTGCAGAGACACCGCTCCCGCCACCGAAGGGTCTCCGCGTCGCGACGGCCGGGCACAGTTTCCACGTGTGGATGCCCGCGCTGCTCGCGGACCTCGCCGACAAGGCCGGCATCTCCGGGCACGTGAAGGTGGCGCTCTCCTCCATCGGCGGCTCGCAGGTGATCCAGCACTGGAACAAGCCGGACGAGAAGAATGAGATCAAGCCCGTGCTCATCGGCGCCAAGTGCGACGTGCTCACGCTCTCGCCGATCTATCTTCCCGACGAGGGCATCGAAAATTTCGTGAAGCTCGGCCTCGAGCACAACCCGGCGCTCCGCGTCACCGTGCAGGAGTTCTGGCTGCCGTTCGACGAACAGGCGCTCTGGGCGTCGCGCGCGAAGGGGGAGAAGCCCGTCGTCGAGCGCGACACGAAGACCATCGGGCAGCTCCGCACCGAGCACGCCTCCTACTTTCAGGCGATGGACGAGCACGTCCGTGCGCTCAATGCGAAATACGGCAAGGGCAAAGCCGCAGTCTTCGTCGTTCCATCGGGACAGGCGGTGCTCGCGCTGCGCGAAAAGGTCGTCAAGGGCGAGTGCCCCGGCGTCGCGAAGCAGAGCGAGCTTTTCACCGATCCCATCGGCCACCCGCGCGATCACATCAAGGCGCTCGCAACCTACTGCCACTACGCGGTGATTTACGGGCGCAGCCCCGTCGGCCTGCCCGCTCCCGTGGCGATCGCAAAACTCCCCGAGGGCGGGAAGCTCAACCGGCTCCTGCAGGAGATCGCGTGGGACGCCGTCACGCACCATCCGCTCAGCGGAGTGAAAGGTGGCGCGGCTTCCAAGTAGCGCGGTGAGTTTGAGGTGTGGCTGGCCGGTGATTTCCACCGCCGCCACACGCCGCCGGGTAGTCGCCTCAGCGGGTTGGTATACCGCTTGCTTAAGTCAGGTCTGTCCGCGCCGGGTTCTCCGGTGCGGCGCCTCATCAAAACGCACTCATTCATACCATGCTCCGTAAACTGAACACCAAGCGCGGGGGCTTCACCCTCGTGGAAATCATGATCGTCGTGGCGATCATCGCACTGCTGGCCGCGATCGCGGTTCCGAACTTCCTGCGCAGCCGCAAGCGCTCGCAGGCCACCCAGGTCCTCGAGGATCTGCGCATCATTGACGGCGCGGTGGACCAATACGCCATCGAGTTCCGCAAGAGCCCCGGCGACACCGTCGAGTGGGCGGACATTCAGAAATACGTCAAGACTGGCACGCGGCTCTACACGAGCGGCGGGGCGGACATTCTGGGCAACGCCTTCACGCTGCCCACGGTGGACAGTGCCCCGACGGTGCCGACTACCACCTTCAACGCGCTTTCGGATGTAGCGCCGGCCAGCTTCTGGTCGCCCTACAACTAAGCGCGCTGCCATCAGGCAAAGCCTTCACATCACCCGGTCTTCCGAAAGGGGGCCGGGTGGTTTGCTTTTCCAGGAATCCTTGCGGGGAGCTGGCGGCTGCCGGGAACCATGTCGTGGCCGGCCCCGGCTGCATTACATTTTATCAAGCAGCGTCTGTTTTGCACCGTTTGGCATTACCGAAGCTCTGAAATGTTTTCGTCGACGGGAAGCCCAGACGTCGTGTTCCAAAATAACATCAACTGAAATCATCCTATCATGCTCCGCAAACTGAACACCAAGCGCGGGGGCTTCACCCTCGTGGAAATCATGATCGTCGTGGCGATCATCGCACTGCTGGCCGCGATCGCGGTCCCGAACTTCCTGCGCAGCCGCAAGCGCTCGCAGGCCACGCAGGTTCTGGAGGATCTCCGCGTCATTGACGGCGCGGTGGACCAATACGCCATCGAGTTCCGCAAGAGCCCCGGCGACACCGTCGAATGGGCCGACGTGCAGAAATACATCAAGACTGGCACCCGGCTCTACACGAGCGGCGGCACCGACATCCTCGGAAACGCCTTCGTGATGCCCACCGTGGACCACGGCCCGCAGGTTCCGCAGGCCACCTACGATGCGCTGTCCGACGTGGCGCCCATCGATTTCTGGTCGCCCTACAACAGCCCGGGCGGACCGTAAAGCTGGGTGATCGGCAGCCCGTGAGCGGGCGGGATTTCGTGAGAACCCAAAGCGGCGCACTCCGTCGGATGCGTGGCCACTGTGCATCCGGGCGTATTCGTCCCTTGCAAGCGCGGCGTTGCCGGATTGTGCTGCTGCCGATGTCGCCCCGAATTCTTCTCCTGCCCGCGCTGCTGCTCCCATTCGCGTCGTTCGCCGACGACGTGCCGCTGGGCAAGGACGGCAAGCCGCTCGCGGGGCACTCGGTGCATGGCGATGCATTCGACGAGGGGCCGCGGCAGGCTGCGGTGCTGATGAAGGGGATGGGGGACGTGAGCTTTCCGATCACGACGCGGAACAACGACGCGCAGAAGTTTTTTGATCAGGGCATCGGGCAGCTCCATGGGTTCTGGTATTACGAGGCGGAGCGGTCGTTCCGGCAGGCGGCGAAGCTCGATGACACGGCGCCGATGACCTACTGGGGCATGGCGATGGCGAACGTGAACAACGAGAAGCGGGCGGGGGAGTTCATCAAGCAGGCCGTGTCGCGGAAGGAAAAGGCGACGCCGCGCGAGCGGCTCTACATCGAGGCATACAGCGCCTTTTTCTCCGCGGGGAAAAAGGACGACGCGGCGAACAAGGCCCGCCGCACGGCGCTGGTGAAGGCGCTGGAAAAGATCGCCTTCGAGTTTCCCGACGACATCGAGGCGAGGGCGTTCCTGCTCTTCCAGATTTGGGACAATGCGCAGAAAGGGATGCCGCACGGCAGCCACGCGGCGCTCGCCGCGCTCGCAGGGGAGATTTTTGCCAAGAACCCGCTGCACCCCGGCGCGCACCACTACGTCATCCACCTGTGGAACCACGAGGACGACCGCCGCGCGCTGAAGAGTGCGGCAGTGGACGGCCAGTCAGCGCCGGGCATTGCCCATTTGTGGCACATGCCGGGGCACACTTTCACGAAGCTCCGGCGATATGCGGACGCCGCGTGGCAGCAGGAGGCGTCGGCCCGCACGGACCACGCCTACATGATCGCGACGAAGCTCATGCCGGAGCAGATCCACAACTACGCGCACAACAACGACTGGCTCGTCGAGAACCTTGGCTTCACCGGCCGCGTGCATGATGCGGTGGATCTCGCGAAGAACATGATCGAGCTGCCGCGCCTCGCGCCGGGAGTGAGGGCGCAGGGCCGGCCCGCGGCGGGCGGCGGGTTTGCGATGGGGCGCAAGCGCCTCATTGCCGCGCTCGCGATGTGGGAGCGCTGGGATGATCTGCTCGCGCTCGACGGCGGGCCCTACCTGCCGGTGGTCGAAGACCCCATCGAGGAAGCCGAGCGCCTGCGCACGATGGGCATGGCTGCATTCCTGAAGGGCGACACGCAGCGCGGCGACGCGAAGGTCGCGGCCATCCGCGGACTCATCGCGAAGGCGAAGCAGGAGCGCGGAGCGAAATCCGACGAAGCCGAGGCCGCTGCAAAAGCCGCGAAGAAGCCCGCCGATCAAGTCGCAAAAGCGATGTCCGACGCGATGATGCCCTTCATCCAGCGCGCCGAGCAGCTCGAGAAACTCGTTTCGGAACTCGATGCCTACCGCGCGCTCGCCGCCGGTGGCACCGACGACGCGCGCAAGAAGATCGCCTCGCTCAGCGGCGTGCCGAAGGTCCGCCTCTCGCAGCTCCACGACAAGGCGGGCGACAGCGCGAAGGCCGCGCAGCTCGCGCGCGAAGCCGCGAAGGAAGCCGAGGGTCAGGCGCTCCCGCTCGCAAATCTCGCTGGCATCCTCTGGCGCAAGGGTGACAGACAGGAGGCGCTCGACACTTTCAACAAGCTCCGCCCGCTCTGCGCGCAGGCCGACCTCGACATGCCCGTTTTCAAGCGCCTCCGCGCCGTCGCGGATGAACTGAAGCTCCCCGCCGACTGGCGTCCGAAGCTCGAATGGCCCGCCGACACCGGCAAGCGCCCCGACCTCGCGCACCTCGGGCCGTTCCGCTGGCATCCGTATCGCGCGCCCGACTGGAGCCTGCCCGACCAGACTGGCGAGACGCGGCTCTTCGGCGAGTTCAAAGGCAGGCCCACGCTCATGCTCTTCTACCTCGGCAGTGGCTGCTCGCACTGCATCGAGCAGCTCAACACCTTCGGCCCGATGACGAGGGACTTCACCGCAGCGGGCATCCAGCTCGTCGCCGTGAGCACCGAGAAGGCCGAGGAACTGCACAAGACATTCGCGCTCGCCAAGGGCGAGGAGGGTTTCCCATTCCCCATCCTTGCTGATCCATCGCTCGCCACGTTCAAGTCTTTCCGCGCGTTCGACGACTTCGAGACCACGCCGCTGCACGGCACCTTCCTCATTGATGCCGACGGCCTTGTGCGCTGGCAGGACATTTCCTATCAGCCTTTCACGCAGGCCAAGTGGCTCCTCGGCGAATCGAAGCGCCTGCTCGCATTGCCGCGCCCTGCGACGGAGAAAGCTCTCACCTCAAACCCCACCAACAATCCATGAACCGCCGCACATTCCTCGCCACCACCACCGCACTCGCCGCCAGCGCCGTCTTTTCCTCCGCGGACGACGCGAAGAAACGCCCGAAGCTGAAGAAGGCCGTGAACCTCGGCATGGCAGGCGGCGTGAAGGGGAGCATTGCCGACAAGTTCAAGGCGATCCGCGACGCGGGCTTTGACGGCATCGAACTGAACCTCCCCGGCGAACTCACGACCGATCAAATCATCGAGGCGAAGAACGCGAGCGGCCTCGAAGTCGCCGGCATCATCTGCACGCCGCACTGGAGCTTCCCGCTCAGCTCGCCCGATCCGGCGAAGCGCGAGAAGACGGTGAACGGCCTCAACTTCGCGCTGAAGCAGGGCGGCGAGATCGGCTGCAAGCGCGTGCTGCTCGTCCCCGGCACCGTGGAGAAGGACGTGACGTATGAGCAGTGCTGGCAGCGCTCCATCGAGGGCATCAGGCGCTGCGTGGAGACCGCGGAGAAGAGCAGGTGCGCGATCGCCGTCGAGAACGTCTGGAACCGCTTCATCAACGAGCCCGTCGCCGCGAAGCGCTTCCTCGAGGAAATCAACAGCCCGTGGGTCGGCTGGCATTTCGATGTCGGCAACTGCGTGAACTTCGGCTGGCCCGAGCACTGGGTCCGCACGCTCGGCAAGCACATCCTCAACCTCCACATCAAGGAATACAGCCGGAAGGCGCGCGACAAGGAGGGGCTCTACGCGGGCTTCAAGGCCGAGCTGATGGAGGGCGACAACGACTGGCCCGCCGTGATGAAGGCGCTCGACGAGATTGGCTACGAAGGGTGGGGCATCCTCGAAGTCCGGGGTGGCGACGCCGAGCGGCTGAAATTCCTCGCCGAGCGCACGGACAAAATTTTCGCGAGCTAGTCCGCTTCGGCGGCCAGCCCGGCCGCGGAGAAATCTCCCCGATGCAAATAACCCGCACCGCCACCGGGCTGCGCATGAGCCAGCACGGCGTCGTCATCACCGAGCTGCGCACCACGCCCGGCCCCGTCCACAGCGTCTCCGACATCCTTGCGGCGCTCGTCGCGGCGCTGAGCCACGTGGGGAAAATCGGCGTCCTAGGCTTTGCCGGCGGCGGAATGCAGGCGCCGCTCCACGCGCTCGGATTCGCTGGCGCGCTCCACACCGTGGACCTCGACCGCACCGGCTGGGAGCTCTTCGCACAGCACTGCCCCGCGTGGATCCCCGGCGTGGACTGGCATCACGGAGAGGCCGTCGAATGGCTCCGCGCGCAGCCCGCGAATTTCGATCTGCTCGTCGAGGATCTCTCCGTCCCGCTCGGCGGCGATGTCTTCAAGCCCTCCATCACCTGGGACATTCTTCCGCCCCTCATTCGCAGCCGTCTCCGCAGCGGCGGCATCGCCATCCTCAATCTTCTCCCGCCGCCCGACGGCATCTGGCTCCATCACATCGCGCGCATCACCGCCCTCTTCGGGCGCGCCCACAGCATCCGCTTCGACGACTTTGTGAACCGCATCCTCATTGCCGGCCCCGCCATCCCGCCCGTCCGCGAACTCGGTGCCCGCGTCCGCGCCGCCCTGCGCCGCATCCGCTCCCGCCTCGCCGACCGCATCCAATTCCGCAGCGAGCACGCCGGCTGACGCCCCTACAGGAACAGCTTCCGGAACAGCCAGGGCAGGACGATCAGCGCGAGGAGAAAGAGGCCGAAGCCGATTGCGATGTGCGGTTGCTCTTGCATTACCGCGGGAGTGAAAGCCCGCGTCGCCGCGCCGTCAAACCATCGTCTCGCCGCAGAGGCGATGGAGGTGCCGCTTACGGGAAAAACGGAAAGAGCCTCTTGATCTCCTCGCGGGAGGGCTGGCGGCCGTATTCGCAGATCTCGAAGGCTTCGGCGAACTTCACGGCGGCGCCTTTTTCCGCGCCATACCATTTCACGAGCGACTCGCGGAAGCGGTTCGCCTCGCCGGACTGGCGCGACTCCCAGCGCTGGCGCAGCCATGCCTTGCGGCCGGCTTCGTCGCTCGCTGGCGGGACTTTTCCCAAGTGCTCCTCGCTGCCGTCGGCGCCGCCCTCGTAGTGCTGCGAGGGCATCTCGTGGATGGCGGTGAGCTTCTGGTCAAAGACGTCGTCCACGGAGACGGCGATGTCGGCCTTGAAGGGATAGGGCTTTTCGAAGCGGTCGCTGGAGTAGAGGAAGACGGGGTTCCTTTTCAGCGGTGGCACGTCGGTGCAGACGAAGGGGACGCCGACCATGTAGGCGGCGTCCTGCACGAGGACGCCGGTGTAGCGGTGGTCGGGGTGGTAGTCCCACGGGCGGTGCGCGATGACGATGTCCGCGCGCCATTCGCGGATGAGGCGGATGATTTTCTGGCGGTTTTCGAGGGAGGGGACGAGTTCGCCGTCGTGGATGTCGAGCACGGCGGTGGCGGCACCCAGAATGGCGTCCACTTTCTCCACCTCGGCGCGGCGGCGCAGCGCGAGCGGTCCGCCGGCCTCGCGCCAGTGGCCGATGTCGCCGTTGGTGACGGAGACGAGCTTCACATGGTGGCCGAGCTTCGCCCATTTTGCGGCGGTGCCGCCGGCCTTGTATTGCGCGTCGTCCGGGTGCGCGCCGAAGACGATGATGCGGAGCTTGCCGTCGTCGGTAGCAGTCGCGGGCGGCGCGGCAGAGGCGAGGGCAGGGAGGAATGCTGCGAGGATGAGTGCGGGGAGTTTCATGGGAGAGAAGGCTGCGGGGTTTCGGTGACGGAGTTGAGAACCTGAATGCGGGGCAACCCTGAGAGAGGGAAAGGCGTGTCGGGGAAAAATCTGCGCTGCGGACGAAAAGGAAAACCTCCACCTGCGCGTGCGGGTGGAGGTTTCCGAAGCGGATGCTGCGAGCCGCCTACTTCTTCTTCGCGGGCTTCTCGGGTTTCGCGCCGGCGTCGGCCTTTTCGTCAGCCTTCACTTCGACGGTGGCGGCGGTCATCACGTATTTGATGGTGACTTTCGCGCCGACCTTGAGGTCGCCGGTGACTTTGGTGTCGGCACTGCGCGCGACTTCAAAGCGCTCGGTGCCCTTCATCACGACGATCTTCGTGTCAGTGACTTCGGCGACGGGTCCGGTGACCTGATACTTGTCGGCTTTCTCGGCCTTGGGCGCGGCCTTTTCAGCGGCAAAGGAGCAGAGGGGAGCGATGAGGAATGTGAGGAGGAGTTTTTTCATGGTGTGTGAGTTGGTTGTTCGTGGGAGCGCGCTTTTACGCCCGTCATGCGGTGGGTGCAAGCGCGACGCTCCTCACTGCGCGAGTAGTTCGCGGAGCTTGGCGGGGTCGGTGACGGGTTCCCGGCAGGTGAAATTTTCGCAGACGTAGGCCGCAGCTTTTCCGTCGACGGGTGAGACGCTGCGGAAGAACTCCAGCTTTTCACCGAGCCACTTCTGCCCCTCGGCGCCGTCGGCGAGGAAGACGATCTGGTTCGGCGAGAATGTCGCGCGCACTTCGCGCAGCAGCGCGCGCGTGTCGTCGGCACCGCGCCTGCCGGCGATGACGATCTGGCGCGGCTTTGCGAGCGAGGCGTCCACGGCGCAGAGCATCTGTGTCATCGCGCTCGGCAGGCGGTCGAGCTGCGCGGAGGCGCTGGCGATGGTCTTCTCCGCGCGCTCGCGGAAGTCCTTCGAGTCGGTGATCTGCGCGAGGCGCAGGAGGTTCGAGGCGGCGAGGCTGCTCGGTGCGGGCTCCGCGCCGTCGTAGTCCTCCTTCGTGCGGAAGAGAATGTCGGACGCGCCGGGCGCGGTCTGGAAGTAGCCGCCCAGCGCCTTGTCGTAAAAGAGCGCGTCCATTTTTGCCTGGAGATCGAGCGCCCACGCGAGCCACGCGGTGTCGAAGTCGGCCTCGTAGAGATCGAGCAGGCCGGCGATGAGCGCTGCATAGTCGTCGGCAAACGCGGCGATGCCGCTCGGTTCGTGGCGGAAGCTGCGCGTGAGGGCGCCGTCGCGCCAGAGGTGCTCGTTTATAAACCGCGCGCTGCGTTGCGCAGCGGCGAGGTAGCGCGGCTCGTCGAGGACCTGCGCGGCGCGGGCGAGCGCGGAGATCATCAGGCCGTTCCATGCCGTGATGATCTTGTCGTCGAGATGCGGGCGCGGACGCTTCGCGCGCTCGCCGAAGAGTTTCGCGCGTGATGCCGCGAGTGAGGCCTCGATTTCGGCGTCTGCCTTTTTGAATTCCTTCGCCGCGTCCGCGATCGTGAGCCGCTGGATGAGCGTGTTCTTTCCCGTGAACTCTTTCATCGGATCGCTGCCGACCGGCGCATTTCCATCGGGCGCGACGCCGTAGAATTTCTTGAAGAGCGTGGCGCCATCGAGCGCGCCGGGCGCGCCGGTGCCGAGCAGCGATTCGATTTCCTTCTGCGTCCAGACGTAGAAGGCGCCCTCGCCGTGTTCGGGCTTGCCGTGCGCGAGGAGCGAGTCGGCGTCCTCGGCGGAGTAGAAGCCGCCGTCCTTGTCCGTCATGTCGCGCAGAACGTAGTCGAGCGTGTCGCGCGCAATCTTTTCCCAGCGCGCATCGCGCGTGAGCTGGAATGCGTCCGCGTAGGCGCGCGCGAGCTGCGCCTGATCGTAGAGCATTTTCTCGAAGTGCGGGATGTGCCAGTAGGTGTCCACCGAGTAGCGGTGGAATCCGCCGCCGAGGTGATCGTGCATCCCGCCCGCGGCCATTTTTTCCAGCGTGAAGAGCGCCATCTTCCGCGCGCGCCCGCGGTCGGTCTCCTCGCTCTCGGGCGTCGCGCCGAGACCGCGGCGGACGGACATGCGGAGGAGAAAATTGATGATGCTCGGCTGCGGGAATTTCGGCGCGCTGCCAAATCCGCCGTGCGTGTCGTCGAAGCGCTTCACGAGCTGGCCGAGGCCGCCGTAGAGGCTCGCGCGGCCGGGTTTCTCCGCGGCGGCCTCGGCTGTGGCGGCGGCTTCGCCGAGCTGCTTCGCGACTTGGTCGCCGTGCTTCACGATGTTGTCGCGTTCGTTTTTCCAGCCCTCCGCGATGCTGCCGAGCATCCGGCGGAAGCTCGGGCGTCCGCCGCGATCATTCGGCGGGAAGTAGGTGCCGCCGACGAAGGGCTTCAGATCCGGCGTGAGCCACACGCTCATCGGCCAGCCGCCGCCACCGGTCGTCGCCTGCACGAACGTCATGTAAACTTTGTCCACGTCGGGCCGCTCCTCGCGGTCCACCTTGATGCAGACGAAGTGCTCGTTTAGGTATTTCGCCACGGCCTCGTCCTCGAACGACTCGTGCGCCATGACGTGGCACCAGTGGCACGTCGAGTAGCCGACGCTGAGGAAGATGGGCTTGTCCTCCTTCTTCGCGCGCGCGAATGCCTCGGGGCCCCACGGCATCCAGTCCACGGGGTTGTGCTGGTGCTGGAGAAGGTAGGGCGATTTTTCCCTCGCGAGCCGGTTGGTGAATTTTTCCGGCGAGAGTGTCGGCGTGGCCACGGGATTGGCGGGTTGAGATTGGGGTTTGGGCGCGTCGGCTGCTTGACAGGGAATCGCCGCAGCAACGAGAAGTGCGGCGGTTTTCCAACGCGTGAATTTTGAAATGAAACACATCGCCGCCACCCTCCGTGAACACGACGCCGGTGGCAAGGTGCGTCGCGCCGCGCTGGCCGTGTGCGCACTGCTGGCCGCGTGCCTCTTCGCCGGATGCGCGGGCGGGGTGAAGGACACGAGCCGGACCTTCAGCGGCGTGGTGCTCGACGCGGGCCACGGCGGGCACGACAGCGGCACGACCTCGCGCTACGCGGGCCGCGAAAAGGACGCGACGCTCGACGTGGTGATGCGCCTGCGTCCGAGGGTGGAGTCGGCGGGCTTCAGCACGGTGCTCACGCGCCGCGACGACACGTTCATCCCGCTCGACAGGCGCGCGGCGATTTCGAATCGGCAGAGCAACGTGGTGTTCGTCAGCGTCCACTTCAACGACGCGAAGCGTGCGGGCGTCAGCGGGACGGAGGTGTATTACAATGCGCCGTGCGCAGCGCCGCTCGCGCGGAACATCCTCAATCAGATCACGGCGATTCCCGGAACCTCGTCGCGCGGCATCCACACGGCGAACTACCGTGTGCTCCGCAAGGCGCAGTATCCCGCGGTGCTGGTGGAGTGCGGCTTCTTCAGCAATCCGGCCGAGGGGCGCCGCTGCGCGAGCGGGGCCTACCGCGAGCAGCTTGCGGAGGCGATTTCACGCGGCATCACGATCCAGCGGCATGGCGGGAGTGCGATGATGGCCGCGCAGTGACGGGCAGGCGCGCAGCAGCCTGACGAGCGGGGCCGCGCCTACTTTTTGGCCGCCGGTTTTGCAGGCGCAGGCTTCGCTGGTGCGCCTTTTGCCGCTGTCGCCGGTGGCGGCGGAGTCGCGCCGCTGTCCACGACGGCCTTGAAGCTCGGCTCGCTATACATTTCGCCGAGCACCTTGTCGCCTTTCATGAGGCGCACCGCGTAGCCGATGATCTTGTCTCCGGACGCGGGCACCTTCGTCGGCTTCCCGGTCTTGCCGCCCTTCGGGGGCTCCATGTGCTCGTCCACCGAGCGCTTCGAGATGGTCTCGCTTTCCACGACATCCCTGCCGCGGGGGGCGAGCGTGGATTTGCGTTCGCCGATTGAGAGGACTTTCACGTCCGAATCATTCGGCGTGCGGCCGAAGAACCAGTATTTCACGACGAGCCCGTCGAAGGCTTCCGAGGAGTTGTTGTCGAGCTGGATGCGCAGGGCGCGCGTCTGCGTCCGCGTGTGGTGGGTTTTGTCCGAGGGGTCCTCGACGCTCTTGACCGTCGATTGCTGGACCGACATGCGGACGGGGCTGACTTCGGCGCGCAGGAGCGGAGTGGAAAGGATGACTGCGGAGAGGAGGATGAGGTGCTTTTTCATCGGGGGCGCGTTCCTTTGCACAAGGGTGCGTGGAACGCAAGGCGCGCGGACATTGTGTCGCGCAAAAAATTCGCCGCGCGCCGCGATGTCACACCTTGCACATTCAGCGGAGCCGCTCCAATGTGCAGCGCATCTCTGTTGCGGCGCTCGAGCCCACGCGAAGTGCGGGGCAAGGGGCGCGGCACGGCGATTGCACAGCCAAACCATGATGAACAACTTCACGCCCCGAGCGCAGCAGGTCCTCGCATTGGCCCGCAAGGAAGCGGATCGCTTCAACCACAACTACGTCGGCACCGAGCACCTCTTGCTCGGTCTCATCAAGCTCGGCCAGGGTGTGGCGGTCAATGTGCTGCAGAAGATGGGCCTCGATCTCGAGACGGTCCGAATGGAGGTGGAGAAGCAGGTCGGCAGCGGGCCGGATCAGAAGATGGTCGGCAACATCCCCTACACGCCGCGCGTGAAGAAGGTGCTCGCACTCGCGGGCAAGGAGGCGAAGGCGCTCAACCACAGCTACGTGGGCACCGAGCACATTCTCCTTGGCCTGCTCCGCGAGGGCGAGGGCGTGGCGGCCCGCGTGCTGAAGAACCTCGAGGTGGACATCGAGCGCACGCGCAATGAGATTTTGAAGGAGCTCGATCCAAACTTCACGCCGCCGGAAGGGGAGCAGGATTCCCCGCAGGAGCAGCCGCAGTCGGGCGGCAGCAAGAAGGACGGCAAGACGCCGGCGCTGCGCGCGTTTGGCCGCGACCTCACGGAGCTGGCGCGCAAGGGCGACATGGATCCGGTCATCGGACGCAGCAGCGAAATCGAGCGCGTGATCCAGATCCTCTGCCGCCGCACGAAGAACAACCCCGTGCTCATCGGCGAGGCGGGCGTGGGGAAGACCGCGATTGTCGAGGGGCTCGCCCAGGAAATTGCGGCAGGGAACGTGCCCGAGCTGCTGCGGGAGAAACGTGTGATCACGCTCGACCTCGCGCTCATGGTCGCCGGCACGAAATACCGCGGCCAGTTCGAGGAACGCATCAAGGCAGTGATGGACGAAATCCGCCGCACGAAGAACGTGATCCTCTTCATCGATGAGCTGCACACGATCGTCGGCGCTGGCAGCGCGGAGGGCGCGATGGACGCGAGCAACATCATCAAGCCGGCGCTCAGCCGAGGCGAGCTGCAGTGCGTCGGCGCGACCACGCTCAACGAATACCGCAAATACATCGAGAAGGACGCTGCGCTCGAGCGCCGCTTCCAGCAGGTGAAGGTCGAGGCGCCCAGCGTTGAGGACACGATCCTCATTTTGAAGGGCATCCGCCACAAGTATGAGCAGCACCACAAGGCGCGGATCACCGATGACGCGATCAAGGCCGCTGCCGAGCTGAGTGACCGCTACCTCACGGGCCGCTTCCTGCCGGACAAGGCGATTGACGTGATGGACGAAGCCGGCGCGCGTGCGCGCATTTCGTCCATGACCCGCCCGCCGGACATCAAGGACATCGAGAAGGAAATCGAGGCCATCAAAGCGCAGAAGGAAGGCGCGATCAAAGCGCAGGACTTCGAGAAAGCCGCCGCTCTCCGCGACACGGAGAAGCAGGCGAAGGAGCGCAAGGACGCCGTGCTCAAGGACTGGGAGAAGAAGCGCGAGGAGAAGGAGGTCGTCGTGACGGAGGAGGACATGCGCGTCGTCGTCGCAAAATGGACCGGCGTGCCGCTGCACCGCATGGAGCAGGAGGACACCGAGAAGCTCCTGAAGATGGAAAACGAGCTGAAGGGCAAGGTCATCGGCCAGGACGAGGCCGTCGTCGCCGTCGCAAAGGCGCTGCGCCGCTCGCGTGCGGACCTCAAGGATCCGCGCCGTCCGATTGGTTCGTTCGTCTTTCTCGGCCCGACCGGCGTCGGCAAAACGTATCTCGCCCAGACGCTCGCCGAATACATGTTTGGCGACCGCGAGGCGCTCATCCAGTTCGACATGTCCGAGTATCGCGAGGAGCACACCATATCGCGTCTCGTCGGCTCGCCTCCCGGCTACGTCGGCCACGATGAGGGCGGTCAGCTCTCCGAGCAGGTGCGTCGGCGCCCGTATTCGGTCGTGCTTTTCGACGAAATCGAGAAGGCGCACCCGAATGTCCTCCATCTGCTCCTGCAGGTGCTGGAGGAGGGCAAGCTCACCGACTCGCTCGGCCGCAAGATCGACTTCCGCAACACCATCATCATCCTCACGACGAACATCGGCGCGGAGCAGATGAAGAAGCAGACGCTCGGCTTCGGCGGGGAGAAGGAGGACTCCAGCTACGACTCGCTGCGGGGCAAGGTGCTCGGGGAGGCGAAGCGCGTGCTCAAGCCGGAGTTCATCAACCGCTTCGACGACCTCATCGTCTTCCACCAGCTCAACAAGGACAACCTCAAGCACATCGTGGATCTCGAGGTCGCCAAGCTCGTCGAGCGCATCAAGCAGAAGGACATCAAGGTCGTCCTCGACGACAAGGCCCGCGACTTCCTCATCGAGAAGGGATTCGATCCCGCCTACGGCGCGCGCCCGATGCGCCGTGCGGTCGAGCGCTACCTCGAAGACCCGATGGCCGAGGAAATCCTCAAGGGCACGTTCAAGGCCGGCGACACCGCCGAAGTCACTGCGAACGAAAAGGAGCTTGTCTTCAAAGCGGCATCCGCGGCAAAAGCCGAAGAGCCGGCGCCGACAAAGTAGGCGCGAACAGATTCCTCCTCCAAGGGCGGGCGAGCATTCCCCCAGTCGAAAGCTCGCCCGCCCTTCCTCTTTTCCACTGGTGTTCCTCCGCCTCCTGCTGCTCACGCTTTTCGCCAGCGCCGCGTCCGCGGAGCCCGCGCGCATCCATGTCTTCGTCGCGTTGGCGGATAATCGCACGCAGGGCATTCAGCCCGTGCCCGCCCGCATCGGCGACGGCGACAACAAGGATGAGAACCTCTACTGGGGCTGCAGCGAGGCGCTG
Organism: Chthoniobacteraceae bacterium; assembly: GCA_044221185.1. Taxonomy (GTDB): domain Bacteria; phylum Verrucomicrobiota; class Verrucomicrobiia; order Chthoniobacterales; family Chthoniobacteraceae; genus SXWH01. The sequence continues at coordinate 306,014 of JBGAPP010000005.1, forward strand.
AAGCCGGTGTTGAAGGCCAGCGGCGAATGGAAGCTCGCTTCGTCGGCCGCAGGCCCGAAGCCGGAGATTCTCGAGCGCGCGACGTTCACGCACCGCAGCGGAAAATGGGTGGTCGTCGCAGATGCCTACCGCGGCTCGGAGATTCGCGCGTGCATCGCCGACTTCTTCACCGCGCTCTCCTCGGATGAGTCTATCGAGCAATTCCCGTTCGCCGCCTACATCGGCCACGACGGCCTCATGGATTTTCCGCTTCCTCCCGAGGTCGCGGCGAAGCGCGGCCCGGGTCGGCAAGCCATCGTCCTTTGCTGCAGCAGCGCGGCCTTCTTCGGACCGAACCTGACTGCGGTGAATGCGCGCCCGCTCGTGCTGACCACGCAGCTCATGTATCCCGGTGGCTTCCTCATCCGCGCCATCCTGGACGGCTGGATGCGCGGGGAAGCGGCGCCTGCGCTGTGCGACCGGGCCGCGGCGAGCTATGCGCGGAACCAGCGCATCTCTGTGAAGGCAGCGCGCGGTGTATTCACCACGTCGGTGCAGCGCTGAACTCGTCAAGTGCGTCGCGGCTTGCAGCATTCCCGCCGCGCGGCATCGTGCGCGCCATGCAGAAGGTCCACGCAGTCGTAATCCATGAGCACGGCGAGCCGCAGCGCGTCGCGCGTGTGGAGCCGCTGGAACTTCCGGCGCCTTCGGCCGGCGAGGTGCGTGTGCGGGTGAAATTTGCGCCCATCAATCCCGCCGACGTGAACGTGCTCGAGGGCAAATACCCCATCCGCCCGGAGCTGCCCGGTGTGCCTGGCGTCGAGGGTGTGGGCGTGGTGGAGGAGTGCGGAACGGGCGTGGACGGATTTGCACCGGGCGATGTCGTGCTGCTGCCGCATCGATTCGGCTCATGGCGCGAGGCCGGAAATGCGCGGGCGAACGAGCTGCAGAAAATCGGCGCCGATGTCCCGCTGGAGCAGGCGGCCATGCTGCGCATCAATCCCGCAACCGCCCTCGTCATGCTCCGGCATTTCGTCACGCTGCAGCCTGGCGAATGGATCGCTCAGAACGCCGCGAACTCCGCGGTCGGCCGCTGCGTCATTCGCATCGCGCGGCATTTTGGCTGGCGCACAGTGAACGTCGTCCGCCGCGAGAGCCTTGTGGAGGAGCTGAAGGCCGAAGGTGCGGATGTGGTTCTCGTGGAAAATGACGGCATCTCCGCGCAGATCAAATCAGCCGCCGGCGGAGCGCCCGTGCGCCTTGCGCTGAATGCCGTCGGCGGTGACAGCGCGACGCGGCTCGGCGGCGCGCTCGCGCCCGGCGGCGTCATCGTCACTTACGGCGCGATGGCGCGGCAGCCGCTGAAGATTCCGAACGGCCAGCTCATTTTCAGCGACATCGCGTGGCGCGGCTTCTGGATTACGCGCTGGTATCAGCAGGCGGGCGAATCCGCGGCGCGCGAACTGGTCGCCGAACTCGCTGGCCTCGCCGCGCGCGGCATCGTGAGCACACCAGTCGAGGCCGTGTATCCGCTCGCGCAAATCTCCGAAGCCCTCGCCCATGCGCAGCGTCCGCAGCGCGGAGGGAAAATCCTGATCCGCTGCTCCTGACCGATGCCTGAAGAACCCGTCGTCGTCCCACCTGCGGTGAATGATGCAAAGCCCACGCTGCGCATCACGTTGATCATCATCGCGCTCAGCATCGTCGGCAGCCTCGTGTGGGGATGGGTCCGTTGGCAGCACTGGCAGAAGGAGTGGAACCGCGTCGGGCCGATTGAGCCGAGCGGCGGTCTCTTTTTCCAGCCGAGGTTGGAGCTGAACGACGTCCCGCTTTTCCGCCAGGCCGACGAGCGCTGGGGCAAAGACAAACTCGGCAACACGCCTGCGTCGCTCGCCGCTGAGGGCTGCGCCGTCGCCTCCGCCGCGATGGTGCTCGCGAGCTACGGCGTGGACACCGACCCTGGCCGGCTGAACAAGCTCGCGACGGAAGGCGGCGGCTATGTCGGCAACGGCTGGCTCGACTGGGATAAGGCCGCGGAACTCACCGGCAACGTCGCGCGCAAAGTCTATGAGGCGGAACCCAGCTTCCGTCTCATAGACGAAAACCTCCGCCGCAGAAATCCCGTCATCGTCCGCATCCGGCTCGAGAGCGGCGGCATCACGCACTTCGTCGTCATCGCGGGGAAGGAGGGCTACGACTACCTCGTGCGCGATCCGGGCGCCGGCGCGTCGAAGGGGCTGTATCCGCTCAAGGAATTCGGGAGCAAGATCGAGGCGCTCCGCTTTTACGACAAGGTGGGACGGAAGTGATGAATGACGAATGACGAATGACGAAGCGGGAACCCCTTCGTCATTCCACATTCGTCATTCGCATCTCTCGCCGCGCGCTTGACACCGCGGCGCGCGGAAACTCCCCTCCGCCCCGTGTTCGCAATTCCGATCAGCATCATCTGCGGCTACCTGCTCGGCTCCATTCCGTTCGGCCTCCTCGCCGCGCGGATGAAGGGCATCGACATCCGCAAGCACGGCAGCGGCAACATCGGCGCGACGAACGTCTGGCGCGTGTGCGGCTGGCGCGTCGGCCTGCCGGTGTTCCTGCTCGATGTGTTCAAAGGCGTCGCAGCCGTGTGGCTCTGCCGCTGGCTTGCGGTCCGGCTCGGCGGCGATCCGGTGTGGGCCGGCATTGCGGCAGCGGTGGTATGCGTCATCGGCCACAGCTTCCCCGCGTGGCTCGGGTTCAAGGGCGGCAAGGGCGCGGCGACTTCGCTCGGCGTCTTCCTCGCGCTCATGCCGATTCCGAGCGTCGCGGCGCTGGTCTCGTGGGGCGTGGTGGTGAAGACGACCGGTTACGTCTCGCTCGGCAGCATGGTCGCGGCGGTCGTGCTTCCGGGCACGGCCATCGTGATGCAGTTCACCTCGTGGGCCTACGGCTGGCCCGTGTCGGGATTTGCCGTGCTCGTCGGCGCGCTCGTCATCGCGCGGCACCGCTCGAACATCGCGCGCCTGCGCGCCGGAACTGAGAACCGCATCTGGAGGAAGAAGGCATGAAGTTTTCCCACGTTGGCATCGTCGGTGCGGGGAGCTGGGGAACTGCGCTCGCGCTCCTGCTGCATGGCAACGGCTACCGTGTCACGCTCTGGGGACACGACGCCGGGCACATCGGCGACCTCGCCGCGCGCCGCGAAAACTCACTTTACCTCCGTGGCATCCCGCTGCCGGAGACCATCCGGCCGACGCCGGAACTCAGCGACCTTCGCGACTGCGATCTGCTTCTCCTCGTCACTCCGTCGAAGGCCATCCGTGAGGTCTGCGCGCGCCTCGCATCGAGCGGCGTGCGCGATGATGCGGTGCTGCTGAACTGCACCAAGGGCGTCGAGCGCGGCAGCGGACTGCGCATGAGCCAGGTCATCGCGGAGCATTTCCCCGGGCATCCCATCGCGGTCCTCAGCGGGCCGAGCCATGCCGAGGAGGTCGCGCGGAAAATGCCCACGTGCGTCGTGCTCGGCTGCTCCGATTCCGCCATCGCGCAGGAACTGCAGCGCGCATTCACCGCGCCCTTCTTCCGCTCCTACACGAGCGAGGATGTCGCGGGGGTCGAACTGGGCGGCGCTCTGAAAAACATCTTCGCACTCGGCGCCGGCGTCGGTGATGGCCTCCGCCTCGGCGACAACGCCAAGGCCGCGCTCGTCACCCGTGCGCTCGTCGAACTGACTCGGCTTGGTGTCGCCCTCGGCGGAAAGCGCGAAACCTTCATGGGCCTCAGCGGGGCGGGGGACCTCATGGTCACCTGCTTCAGCCGGCACAGCCGCAACCGCTCCGTCGGCGAGCGCCTCGGCCGCGGCGAGCGCCTCGCGGATGTCGTCGCCTCGATGCAGATGGTCGCCGAGGGAGTGCCCACGGCCTACAGCGCGTTTGAGTGCGCGCGGAAGCTCGGCGTCGAGACGCCCATCATCGATCAGGTGAGGATGTTCCTCGATGGCGAGGTCACACCCGCCGACGCGATGGCGAGCCTCCTCGGGCGCGATCCGAAGCCGGAGTAGCGCCCCCGCCCGGCGGCGAAACCTCAGCGGCATTTTCAACGTGAAACACACCCTCGCATTCCTCTTCTTCCTCTGTCTCGTCGCCTTTCGTCCGGCTGCTCCGCTGGCTGCGGCGGAGGCGGACGTCATCGTCTATGGCGCCACACCGGGCGGCTTCTGCGCGGCGATCGCGGCGGCGCGCGAAGGGGCGTCAGTCATCCTGCTCGAGCCGACGGATCACGTCGGCGGCGTGAACACCGGCGGCCTCTGCTTCAGCGACTCGAACCAGACGGTCCGCAGCACGGTGCTCGGCCTCTTTGAGGAATGGCACAGCCGCATCGAGAAGGACTACGCGGCGCGCGGCGTGGTGCTGCCCTACCGCGTTGCGGAAAAGGATCACAGGCACTGGACCTACGAGCCGCATGTGGCCGCGAAGATCACAAAGGAGATGCTCGATGAAGCCGGCGTGAAGGTGCTCACGAAGCGCGTGCTGAAGCAAGTGGCCCGGGACGGCGCGCGCATCGCACGCATCGCGACGAGCGACGGCGAATTCACCGCGAAGGTTTTCATCGACGGCACCTACGAGGGCGACCTGATGGCAGCGGCGGGCGTGAGCTGGACGATTGGGCGCGAGGGGCGGAAGGAATTCGGCGAGCCGCTTGCCGGGAAGCAGTATCCGAAAGCAAAGATGCCGATCTCCGGCTTCGACGCACAGGGCAGGCCGCTGCCGTTCATCACGGCCACCGACGCCGGCCCCGACGAGGACGGCGACCGCAACGTGATGGTTTACAGCTTCCGTCTCTGCCTCACGAAAGACCCCGCGAACCGCGTGCCGTTTCCGAAGCCCGCGAACTACGATCCAGCGCGCTTCGAGATCCTGCGGCGCTACTTCGCCGCGGAGAAAAAGCCGCACCTCCTCTGGGATCTATATCCGCTGCCCGGCGGCAAATTCGACGCGAACAACGGCATCGGGAAGCAATTCTCCATGGGGCTCGTCGGCGCCTGCAACGGCTGGAGCGAGGGCGACACGGCCGCGCGTGCGAAGAGCTGGGAGGCGCACAGGGAATACATCATCGAGATGTTTCACTTCCTCACCACCGACCCCGCCGTGCCCGAGGCGCTGCGGGCGCAGATGGCGGAATTCGGCCTGTGCCGCGACGAGTTTCCCGCCTCCGGCCACTGGTCGCCGCAGCTCTATGTGCGCGAGGGGCGCCGCATGAAGGGCGAATACGTCCTCAGCCAGCGGGACATCATGGATGAGCCGAAAAAGGACGACCCCATCGTCGTCTCGTCGTTCCCGATTGATTCACACGACTGCCAGCGCGTCGCGACAAAGGACGGCGTCATCGACGAGGGCACCATCATGCCCGCGCGCATGCCGCAGCGGGCGCACGGCTACCCCTACCACGTTCCCTACCGCGCCATTCTCCCGAAGGCGGCGGAATACGCGAACCTCCTCGTGCCCGTGGCCCTTTCGTCCACCCACGTCGCCTACTCATCCATCCGCGTGGAGCCCACGTGGATGATCCTCGGGCAAAGCGCGGGCATCGCCGCCGCACTTGCGGCAAAGCAGGGAGTGGCCGTGCAGGCGCTGCCGTATGCGGACCTCCGCGCGCGCCTGCTCGCGCAGCACCAGGCACTGGAATTGCCAGTGCTCCCGGCGCTCCCCGCGAAGCCGCGCGGCGCAGCCGGCCTCGACCCGAAGGCGCTGCCCGGCATCGTCCTCGACGACTCCGACGCGGAGCTGAAGGGCACATGGAGCCGATCGTCGAATTTCAAACCGCACATCGGCACCGGCTATCTGCACGACGACCGGCGTGGCGACGGCCAATCCTCCGTCGTCTTCCGCCTCCGGTTGCCGAAGCCCGGCCGCTACGATCTCCTCATCGCGTATTCGCCGCATGAGACCCGCGCGGCGAATGTCCCCGTCACCATCGAGAACGGCCCGCATCACGAGACTCTGGCCTTTGATGAGACCCAGCCGCTCCCCGCGGGTGCCGCCTTTCGCCGCGCCGGCACCATCCGGCTCACCGCCGACGCCGAGACCCGCATCACCATGGGCAACACGGGCACCAAGGGCTTCGTCATTGTGGATGCCATCCAACTCCTCGAAGTGAAGGAATGACCAAGCATCCCCGGCAATGCTGAGACCGGAACGGTCATTCCGGTAAGGGTCCGCGGCTGAGGGCGTCTGCTGAAGATACCGCGTCTTCAAACAAACATCCCACACCAAGACACCCGCCCAATGCGTCTTGGATGTTCTAAGGGCGCCGTTCCGGGTTTCAGTTCAACCTCCATCTAACATCGCAGCCAGCGGAACGCTTCCTTTCTCTACAGAGACTGGCGGCATTGCCCACGGCCATCAGCTCAACCATTCAAAGGCCACGGGCAAGAGCCGCACCGCCGATGGAATGGCGGTCTTTGCTTCGTGCTGCTTCCGGAGTTCGGCCGCTCGAAAAATTCGTAACCGCCCGATACAATCTTGCTCCGGGCGCCTGCACGCTCTATTTGAAGCTCGCTGGTTGCCTTCAGATTGAAACCCCATCGCATGAAACCGCGGCTCATCCGACTCGTATTCATCGCAGGGATGCTAGTGCTGTGCGCTGCCGCCCCATGGATTTTGCGATCGCGAAGGCAAACGACAAACCCGGATGACAAGCAGGGTGGTGCGGCGAGCCAGAGGCAGGACGAATCCGCGCTGCCGAAAGGCGGGGTTTCATCGGGAACCGGAGGCAGGGAGGACTCGGGCTTTCCGGTGAACGACAAAATCGAGATGCCCTTTCTCGGCACGGTGGAGTGCCATGCAAGGCAGGAGAAGGTGCAGTTCACCGCCAATGGCGAAAGGAAGGAGTGGCCTTTCAAAGTCTATTACCTCCCGAACGGAATGTTTGTCCGTGCGGAATTTTTCAAACCGGGTGCAAAGGATTACGAGTTCGATGTAAAGAACATGGAGGGGTTTTATCGCTCAACGGGGCAAATCTTGGCGGGATTCCCGGAGCGGGCCGCATCCGCATCGCTGGCAAAGGTATTGCAGAGCCTTTACACGAACGAGGCGTTCGACCGCGCAACCAAAATCAACATCACCTACGTGCTGCTGGATGAGACGGAATTGGGGAGCAAGATACAGCCTTGTTTCATTGCAAACATCTGGGGTGTGTCTCCCGGCATTTTGACCGGGAGCGTGCCGGAGGATGACGAAGCGTTTCAAAAATACCGTGTCTTTCTGGATCAAAATGGCGTTCCCACTTTCACGGATAACGGCCTGTGAGGGAGGCAGGCACGAGTGTGGCATTGAGGCGGCGCGGAATAGACGGGGTGAATCTCCACCCGAAGCCGCAGTCTCCATTTGCAGTGATTGGATTGGGGAAGTGGCAAGCTGTCGCTTCGGGCTAAGGGCATCAAGAAGTAGTTTCTGAACCGCGGAACTTATTGGAAGCGACAAAGCGAACGACTATCCACCCAAGGTGGGAACGGTGCCCGGCATGGTAAGCAAGCCGCTTATCCAATGCTCGGGACGAGCGTGCGCAGGACGGTCGAGGTGGCGAGCACAGGAGTCAGCGTGCGGTCGGATGCGGTGGCGGGGAGGAGGAAGAATGCGCCGCGCTCGAAGCGTTCGCCGACGCATTCCACGGCGCCGCTGAGGACGGTGAAGATGACGCCGTTCCGGCTGGTGTCGGTCCGCGGGGTGTCGAGGTGCCAGTGTTCGACGCAGAATTCGGCGCAGGAGACGACGCCCTCGCCGCCGCGGGGCTGGAGCGCGGGTGCGTGGTCGGCGAAGTTGATGGAGGCGAGGGATTCGGCGAGGTGCAGGGCGCGGGGTTTGCCGTCGAGACCGCAGCGGTTCCAGTCGAAGACGCGGTAGGTGGTGTCGCTGTTCTGCTGGATTTCGACGATGAGGCAGCCGGCGCCGATGGCATGGCAGCGTCCGCTGGGGATGAACATGGCGTCGCCGGCCCGCACCGGGATGCGGTGGAGGACCTCCGCCGCGCGTCCCTCGGCGAGGGCGCGCTCGAAATCGCCGCGCGTGGTGCCGGGGCGGAATCCGGCGAACAGCCCGGCGCCTTCCGCGGCATCGAGCAGCCACCACATTTCCGTCTTCGGCTCGCCGCGCAGTTCGGCGGCCCTGTGGGCGGGCGGATGCACCTGGACGGAGAGCGTCTCGCGGGCGTCGAGGATTTTCGCGAGGAGCGGGAATCGCGGGGAGTCGGGCAGGCCGGGGCCGAAGACTTCGGCGCGGTGCTTTGTCCAAAGCTCATGCAGTGTCATTCCCTCATGCGGGCCGCTGCGGACGACGCTCTGCGCATCCGGGCGGTCCACCAGCTCCCAGCTTTCCCCGATGGGCGCCCCCGCGGGAACATTCTTGCCGGGCATTTCACCGATCCGATTTCCGCCCCAGACGCGCTCCATGAAGAGCGGGCGGAAGGAAAGGGGAGCAGTGAAAGGCATGACGGCTCGCAAATTCAGCGCTGCTCGGGAGTGCGGACGCGGGAGAGCGGCGCCCCGCGGCTACTTCGACTTCACGGCCTTCGCCTCCGACTTGCGGTAGAGCGTGGCCATGCTGATGCCGAGAATCCTCGCCGCCTTCTCCCGGTTGCCGGCGTAGCATTTCACGGTCTCCTCGATGAAGCGCCGCTCCTGGTCGCGGATGAAGTCGTCGAGCTTCCTGCCGACGGGCATGGTGGCGCTGGTCCGCCCGCCTTCGTTCACGCCGTTGATGACCTGCGGCGGCAGGTCCTTCACGCGGATGAGGTCGTCGTCGCAGAGCGCCGTGGCGCGCTCGATGGCGTTCTCAAGTTCGCGGACGTTGCCGGGCCAGTCGTAGCCCTGGAGGGACTGCACCGCCTTCGGCTCGATCTTGATCACGCGCGGGTTTTCGCCTGTGCCGGGTTTCTTCAGGAAATGCTGCACGAGCAGCGGGATGTCCTCCGTGCGCTCGCGGAGCGCGGGCAGCTCGATCGGGATCACCGCGAGGCGGTAGTAGAGATCCTCGCGGAACTTTCCGTCCTTCACCTTGTCGAGGAGGCCCTCGTTCGTCGCGGCGAGCACGCGGACATTGATCGGCACGGTCTTCGTGTCGCCCACGCGGCGGAGCTGGCGCTCCTGCAGGACGCGCAGCAGCTTCGTCTGCAGCGGCAGCGCCATGGAGTTCACCTCGTCGAGGAAGATGGTGCCCTTTTCCGCCTCCTCGAAGAGCCCCGCCTTGTCCGCGACGGCTCCGGTGAAGCTGCCCTTCTTGTGTCCGAACAGCTCGCTCTCGAGGAGGTTCTCCGGGAGCGCGGAGCAGTTGATCGCGACGAACGGATGATGCTGGCGGCTGCTGTTGAAGTGCAGCGCGCGCGCGACGAGCTCCTTGCCCGTGCCGCTCTCGCCCTGGATGAGAATCGTCGAGTCCGTGTCCGCGACCTTGCGGATGAGGTTGTAAACTTCGTCCATCTTGGGCGAGGTGCCGATGATGTTCTCGGGGTTCGCCGAGCGCTTCACGACCTTCTTCAGCGTGTCGCGCTCCTTCGCCGTGTCGGAGAACTCGATGACGTGCTTCACGCGCGCCTGCATCTCGGAAATTTTGAACGGCTTCCGGATGTAATAGCGCGCGCCTTCGGCGATGGCCTTCTCGGCGATCTCCTCGTTGCCCTGGCCGGTCATCAGGATCACCTCGCAGTTTCCGAGCAGCGAGCGCGCCTGCCGCAGCACCTCGAAACCGTCCACCTTGCCCATCTTGATGTCGCTGATGATGAGCTGCGGCGTGATGGTCTCAAGCTGGTCGAGCGCCTTCTGGCTGTTCACGAAGGGGAACGTCTCGTGGCCCATTTCCTTGCACGCGGTCACGACGAGTTCGACGATGTTCGGTTCGTCATCCACAATTACGATCTTGGCCATAGGTCTGTTGGGTAGAGTTCGGGAGAAGCGTTGTTCTCGCGAAAATGAGAATATTGCACCGATGAGAAACTGCCAAGCAAAACCGATATTCGGCTTTGAGAATCCGAGCCCGCGCGCGCCGCGGCCGGCATGGCGGATTCAGGTGCGGGGAGGCGCGAATCAACGGCCGCGCGACGCGAGCTTCGTGGCTGCGGATTCCAGCCACGCCGGATCGGGCGCGGCGTAGGGGCGGAAGGTCTCGAGGGTGCCGGCCTGCTCGTTGTAGAGCAGCGCGCGGTGGAGGCCGAGCGTGCTGGCCTTCGGCGAGTCGATGAGGCTCGCGGAGTCGTTCGCGCTCATCTGGAAGACGATCCGCATTTCAAATTCCGTGAGCGCCTTCCGGCTCATGGAGCGGTTCACGTTGTTGAAGGTGTCCACCGTCGCGACGATGTGGATGCCGAGCGCGCTGCCCTCGGTGATGAGGTCGTTGAACGCTGCGCCGGGGCTCGCCTCGCCGTCGCCGCCGCCAAAGCTGAACTCATCCTCGTGGCGGAGCTTTTTGAATTTGTGCAGGCCGTGGACGAACACGAAGACCGACGGGGCGCCGCCGAGCGGAGTCTCGCCGCTGGCGCGCGCCTTCATCTCGGCGGCGAGGCCGTTCATCACCTCGGGAATCTCCAGTGCGGTCGCGAGGGTGACGCCCTGCGGAATCATCGAAGCCACGCGCTCGATCATCGCTGCGTCAGGCGTGCCGGGTGTGAGGCTGTGGATGAGGATGATGCGCACTGCACCCGCGGGATGCTGCGCGGCGAGCGCCAGCATCGACAGCGCGACCATCGTGAGTGCGGCGTCCTCGCGCTGGCCGACGACGAGCATGTGGTTGCCGCTCTGGCGGTGGAACGCGGCCTCCGTCGGCCCCTTGATGGAATTCGGCGCGCCGAACCAGCAGCGTGGCGCAACGGGCGGCGCCGTCGGTTTCGAGTCGAGCGCCGCGGAGAGGAGATCATTCTCCTGCACGCTCGCGGGGGCATTTCCCTCGAAGACAATCGCGCTCGGGTGCCGGTCGTGGCGCGCATCGGCGAGCGCGCGCACCTTGTCGAGCCACACGTCGCGCTCCTCGTCGGACAGCCAGCAGACTTGGAAGGGGCTGTTGCCCTCGATGGCGCCCGCGGAGTCGTTGTAGATGCCCTCGCCGGGGCGCGACAGCAGCCGCGGCGCGGAGTTCGTGTCATCCATGATGAGATACGCGTCGGCCTCGTTGCACTGGAGGGCGACGCGGATGACCATCTGGCCCATCGTGGCGCGGGCGAGGGTGAAGGCGCCGCCGAGTGTCTGCGAGCCGAGCAGCACGTGGATGCCGAATGCGCGGCCCTGGCGCACGATGCGGTCGAAGAGCAGCGACGCCGTCTGCGCGATGGAGTCATCCTCGACGAAGAACTCCTGAAACTCGTCGATGAGCAGCAGCGAGCGCGGCATCGGCTCGGTGCCGCCCTCGCGCTTGTAGCCGGCGATGTCCTGCACGCCGAGCTTGCGGAAAAGGTCGCCGCGGCGCTTCAGCTCCTCGTCCACGCGCTGCAGGACGCTGAGCGCGAACTCGCGGTCGCTCTCGATGGCGACGACGCGCGCGTGCGGCAGCCGCCTGCTCGCGTAGCACTTGAACTCGACGCCCTTCTTGAAATCGATGAGGTAGAACTCGACCTGGTCCGGCGAGCAGGCGAGCGCGAGGTTTGTGATGATGACGTGGAAGAGCGTGGATTTGCCGGAGCCCGTCTTGCCCGCGAAGAGCGCGTGCTGGCGCGTGCCCTTGCCGATGGCGAGATACTGCTGCTTCGTCGCGCCCGTGCGGCCGATGGCGATCTTCAGCTCGCTCGTCGTCTCGTTCGTCCACAGCTCGTCCGGCTTCGGCGCGATCTGCTCGAAGGGCACCTGCACGCGGTTCGAGTCCACGCTCGCCTTGCCGATCTTGTGGACGAGGCTCATCGCGAGGCTGTCGGCCGGCGGCGGGTCGAGCACGAGCGCGGCGCCGGACTCCAACTGCTCGCGGCCCACGTTGAAAGTGCTCCCGTCGGTGAGGAGGCACACGCTGCTGCGGCGCAGCTCCTCCGCGGAAAACCCATCCGGCAGCGGCTGGCGCGCATCCCAGTGGACCAGCGTGAAGACGCCGCAGCGCGCGCCGCTGATTGCGATGCTCTGGAGGCGTTTCGCCGAGGTCTCGTTGAAACCCGCGGGGAAGTCCGCCACGACGAGGAAGTGGTATTTCTCCGCGACGCTGCCCGCCTGCTCGTTGTAGGCGGTGATGTTCGCATACTCGTTGCGCAGATACATCTGGATGACCTTCTCGATGTGCTCGTTCAGCTCCGAGAGGCGCTCGTCGATGTGGTCGCGCTGCGTCCAGATGCGGCGGTTGATGAGCGCCTCCTCGTAGTCGCCGAGGTGCATGAGGCCGGCGAAGTTTTCACCGAGGCCGACGGGATCGACGATCGTGAAGGCGACCTTCCCCGGCGGTGTCGTCGTGAGCAGCCGGAGGATGATGTTGTTCAGCACGCTCATCACCGCGCCGCCGCACGACTCCTTCGTTTCAAACAGCAGCGAGCCCTGCTGCGGATACGTGAGCGCGAGCGGGATGGACACCTGCGGCGCGCCGGGCAGCGCGAGGCGCGACACGGCGGTGGACGAGCCCTCGCGCTTCGCGAGGTCGAGGGCGAGCCGGGCAAACTTCGTCGCGGGCGTGAAGTGCGGCGGCGGCCTCCACGCCTCGACATAGGCGGCGCTCCACTCGGGAAAATCGCGCGCCAGCACCTCGTTGAGCCCGGCGATTTCCGCGAAGACGGGATCGATCTCCGTGCGCCACTCGCCGTCGAGCTTGTCCCACCGCGCCTTTTCATTGGCGAGGATCACGGTCATCTCGTCCCTGTGCTGCGCGTCGAGCTGGCGGTGCTTCTCCGCGGCGCGTTCCTGAAACTCCCGCACCCTCGCGTCCGCGCGCGAGCGGATCTCCGCGACGCCGCGCCCGAGGCGATCCTTCAGCTTCTGCGCGAGCCGCGGGAGCTGCGGCTCCAGCTTCCTGCGGCCCTTCTTTTCAAAGTCGGCCTCCACGGTGTCCGCGGTCGCCCACTTTGCCTGGATGTCCTCGAATGTCCGGTCGTATTCCGCCTGCAGCCGCTTGCGCTCGGATCGGAAGCGGGCATCCGCGGCGACCACTCCCGCGCGCAGCGCGCGGAACGCGTCGAGAATCGCAGCGCCCGTCTTCTCCGCCTCGGGCTTCGCGCCTTTCCCTCCGGAGACGTAGGCCGCGATGCACGCCGCCGTGAGCAGCGCGCCCGTGATGCCGCCAGCGAGGTAAAGCGGCGGGGCAAATCCGCGCGCGAAGATCACGGCGCCGCCGATCAGCAGCGCGAGCAGCACGCACACGGCGAGCGGCACGGCGCTGAAGAGCCTCGGCAGCGCCAGCGTGCGGAATTTCGCGAGCTGCTCCGTGGCCGCGGCGATCTTCGCCTGCACGTCGCCCACGAAGTCCTTCGGCACTTCGATCTCCTGTTTCTCCGACGCGGGCTCCACCAGCGTCTTTGCAAACGACGGGTATCCGCTGAACGCCTTCAGCGCCTGCGCCGTGACTCCGTCCAGCCCGGCGCGGAGCTGCGCGAGCGTGTGCGTCAGCGCGGCGTGGTCGCCCTCGTTCTGCTTGTCGCCCGCGGCGTGGTTGCGCTCCGCGCGGAGCTGCCGCATCTGGAGTTCGCCGAGCCAGCTCCCCTTCGCGTCCTGCGCGCGCTTCGGCAGCGTCCGCATGAGCAGCCCGTGCGCGCGCTGCACGCGGCCGAGGCGCCTGTCGTGCATCGCCTTCACGCGCTCGGAGGCCTTCGCCACCGCCTCCTCCACCTCGGCAGTCTGCGCCGTGAGCACCGTGTCCACCTTGTGCGCGGCCTCCCGGTGGCGGCGGACTTCCTGCCGGTTCTTCAGCGAGAGAACGCCCGCCAGCTCGGCCTCCTGCTTCGCGAAATTCGCGACGGTCTTCGTCAGCCTCGTGAGCAGCGAAATCGCGTGCGTGAACCGCAGGTCCGGTCCCGGGGTCTTGCCGTCACTCACAGTCAATCTGCACCTTTCTGATGAGCGCGCTCACTTCGTCCATCGCCGTCGAGGTCCGCGCCGTGAGGCTCGGCAGGCGGTCGAGGTAGCGCTGCTCAAATTCATCCGTCTTCACATCGCGCCAGTGCGCCTTCGTCTGCTCCCATTTCTGGGACAGATCCTTGATCGCCTGCAGGAGCACCGCGTTGTTCTCGGAACTCATGGCTTCACCTCCGTTGCGGCTGCCGGCGCATCACCCGCCGCGGGCGCCGCGGGCGCGGGGTCGCCGGACGGCATGGAGCGGTCCGCGTAGGCGGTGAGGATCTCGCTCGCGCGGTAGAGGAAAGTGATCGCATCGGGCATCTCGTGATCGAGGAACTCCTTGAAGCCGTCCAGCTTCTTCATCAGCGGATCCGCCGCGGCGTCAAAGTTCTGGTTCCACTTCTTCACGTTGCGCAGCTTCAGCTCCGCCTCGTCCACCGCGGCCTTCGTCTTGCGCACCACCGCCTCGCGCATGGTGATGGTCTCCGTCATCTTCGTCAGCCGCGCGCTGTAGAGTTCCTGCTTCGCCTGATCCAGCTTCCGCTGCCTGCGGCGGATTTCCCCCTCCCAGTGCATCCGCTGGTCGTGCTGCAGCCAGTTGCGCGTCCGCTTCACCTTGTCGCGCACGTTGTCCACGGCGGTGCGCGCCTTGGTCACAAAAATCACCAGCGCCGCGCGGAACGCATCCAGCGCATCGATGGAGGTGACCTTTGCCTGCGTGGACATTGGAGTAGTTGGGAGTTGAGGGTTGAGTGTTGAGGGGAAAGGCGGCGGCCAAATCCTAAATCTGAAATCCGAAATCCCAAATTCCGCTCAGCGCTGGTCGAGGTATTCGTCAATCCTCTGCGCCTTCCGCAGCAGGTAGGGCGTGTGCTTCTCGGAGATCTCCACGAATTTCTTCAGCACCTTCATCGTGGTGATGAACTCCTCCGCGAACTTCTCCGCCTCCTGGTCCTGCCACGTGCCGCCGAGCGCCGCGAACCTCGCCTGCAGCGAGCCCGCCTTCGCCTGCACGTCGTCGTTGAAGCGCTTCAGCTCCTTCGCGAAGCGGCGCACCTCCTCGGGGTCAATGATTGCCTGTGCCATGGGAAATGTCGGTGGGGTTTCTTTGAGGGTTCGGAGAAAAGTGGGCGCGCTCATCATAGTGTCCGCCCCGCGCGACGCAATGCGCCCGTTCGCATTCCCACAGATTCTTCACCACCGCGCGCCGCCAACGGGCAGCATTGCACTTTTGCCATGCTCTGTGCAGTCTCCGCGCGAATGAGCGAAGCGGAGCACCACCAAGTCATTGACGGCATCCTCGTGATGCGCCCCGTCGCCAGCGTCACGCTGCGGCAGGGCGTGCAGATGGTCCTCGACGCCATCGCGGTCGCCCGCGCCAGCGGCATCCGGAACCTGCTCGCGAACCTCACCGGCCTCACCGGATTCCCGTCCCCCAGCGCCACGGCGCGCTACCAGTTCATGAAGGAGGGCGCCGATGCCGCCGCCGGCGCAGTCCGCATCGCCATGGTCCTGCGACCCGACTTCATTGACCCGCAGAAATTCGGCGTCCTCGTCGGCCGCCACTTCGGCCTCGTGAGCGACGTCTTCACCGATGAGGACGAGGCGTTCGCCTGGCTGCGGAATGGGTGAGACGGCGGAAGGCGCGGGTCAGATCGCCGGAAGGCGGACGCCCCCTGCCGTCACTTCCCCTCCCACACCTTCACATCGTCAATCTGGCAGCTCCCGCCGTCCACGGCCTTGAAGTCAATCTGCGACTGGCCCTCCATGCCGATGTTCCTGCTCTCGAACCGGTGCTTCCTGCCGTCCACGGAGAGGACGAGCGCGCCCTTCCTCAGCTCGATCACGACATCGTGCCATTGGTTCAGCGCGAAGAGCGGCTCGGACGCGGTGAGCGTCTCGACGTTCTTTTTGATCGTCAGCGTCGTCGCCTTCTCGCCGAAGGTGATCGTGTTCGTGTGATGGCCGAGGTCGAGGAGCGGGAAGCCCTTCTGGTAGGCCTTCGCGTCGTAGCGGACGCGCATGGAGACCACGAAATTCTCCGGCACCTTCCTGAGCCACATCACCGGCTTCAGCCCGGCGTGCGAAGGGTCGTCGCTGGCCTTCTTCTTCGCCTGAAACTCCGCCGAGGAGGGCGTGCCCATGAGCACGCCGTCCTTCACCGCCCAAGTCGTGCTCTGGCGGACCTCCCAATGCTCGGCATTGATCTTCCCGCTGCTGAAGTCGTCGGCATAGACGGGCGTGAGCGTCGAGAAAAGCTCCGGCTTGTAAGGCGCGTCGGCGGCATGGAGCAGGGTGGCGCCGGCGAGGGAGAGGAAAGTCGCGGCCAATGACGAGTGACGGATGGCGAATGACGAAGGGAGCGCAGTGTGGGACATCGGGGTTTCACAGCGGGCCGCGGCGGCTTTGGGACGAGGTGGATGGCGCTCTCCGAGCGCCATGCCCCGCCACTGCGCGCAGCGCCTCTCTGAAGTGCAGCCTCCGGCTGTGGGAACGCATGGCGCCCGGAGGTCGCCATCCACCTAGCGCAGCAGCGCCAGGCGCAGCGTCTCGATGTAGGCGGCGAAGGCCTCCAGCTCCGCCTGCGTGGGCGGGTTGCTGAACGTCCCGGTGAACGGCCCGATGGCGCTGGGGTTCCGCGCGGTGGTCGCCACCGCGTCGTCGAGGTTCTGCGGCGTCACCGCGCCCATCGGGCCTGTCGGGCCGGTCGCGCCATCCGAGCCCGCGGTGCCCTGCGGGATGCCGAAGCTCAGGTGCAGCACTCCGGCGGCGATGCTGGCATCCACCGTCGCCGGGGAGCCGGGCGGCAGCGTGGTCACCCCATCCATCACCACGCCGGAAATTCCCGGCACGGCGGCGATGAGGTCATTCAGTCCATTGAGCTGCGAGCGCATCTGCGCGGCGGTGGCGCGGGTGGCATCGGCGGGAAGGGAAGGGTCGAACATGGGAAGAGGAGGTTGGAGACTTGGGGACTTGGGGAAGAGGGGACTTGGGGAAGGAGGGGACTTGGGGACTTGGGGACTTGGGGACTTGGGGAAGAGGGGGCTTGGAGAGGGAAGACTTAGACAGGGAGGCTTAGACAGGGAGGCGGAGATAGGGATGCTTGGGTTGGGAGACTTGGAGGGCGGGGAGACGGGAGCTGTGGCGCGGAGCACTCCTCCACTCCCAGTCCCCCGGTCCCCCCCGTCTCCCAGTCTCCCAGTCCCCAAGTCTCCCAGTCTCCCAGTCTCCCAGTCCCCCCGTCCCCCAGTCTCGCCGCCGCGCCTACGTCACAACCACGCTCCCCTCCGGGCTCGGCGCCGCGTCCCCGCCGTCGTTTCCAGCGACGATGCGCACCTTCACCGTCTGCCCCGCCGTGAACCCCTTCAGGATCGCCTCCAGATCCTTGAAGCTCCCCTTGTTCTGCCATTCCGTGTCCACGGCCTCGATGAATGTCTCCACGCGGAAGCGAATCGCCCGCGTCGCATACGGCCAGCTCACCTCGATGCGCCCATTCCCCAGCGCCGCCGCCGCCACGCTCGCCACGGATTCCGGAGCGCTCGGATTTGCCGGGATGTTCAGGCCGAACGCCTCCCACCGCGCGTCGTCGTCCGCGATGAGATCCTCCAGTTCCTTGATGAGCCCGCGCACCCGCCGGCGCAGGCCGTCCATCGCCTCGCTCTGGTTGTTGAGCGCGGTGGTCTGCGCGCTTTCGGCATCGGCCACTGCCTGCCGGGCGTCTGAGAGCGCCGTCCATGCCGCGAGGCAGATCGCGGCGGTCGCCCCCATGTCGGCGCTCTCGTGGGCGGGCACGGCGGTGAAGTAGGTGTTCAGCTTCTTGAGCAGGTTGAACCGCTCGTCCTGCAGGCCCGGCACCGCCGTGGAATGATGGGGGAAGCCCGTGGGCTCCCACGCCGCGCTCCAGCGTTCGCCCAGCTTGTTCCGGAGGCGCAGCTTGCAGGCGGTCAGCACCGCCTTTCCATGGTCATCCGCCTCCTGGAGCGCCGTGTAGGCCGCATCCACCGCCGCCTTTTTCTGGCCGGCGACGAAGACCTTCTGCTCCACGACGGCGATGGAGGCCCGGATGGCCGCCTCGTCGTTCTGCTTGATGCCGATCGTGGCCTCGTGGGTGTGGCATCCGTCCGCCATGCGATCGGCGAGGCCGGCTAGGATGTCATTGTTGTCGGGGGTTGGATTGCTGCTCATCGTTTTTCGGTTGGTTTTCTTTCGGGTTCGGGAGGGCAGCGCCGGGCCAGCCGGCACATCCCAGAAAAATTCATCCCAGAGGGTGGAGGGATCATCCCAGTCAGCCATCGGATTGCGGATTTGGGATTGCGGATTGCGGAATGGGAAAAGCCGCCGCGCTCCCGGTGGGGCGGGGGACACGCCCCGCCGGAGCCTTTGGACTGCGGCAGCCCCCTGCCGCTTTGGAAAGGCGGCGGCTCAGCCGCGGAAACGCAGAAGCCGGCGAAATCCCGGCCCGTTCGACATTCCCGCCACTCAGAAATGCTATCACAGAAGCTTGGCCGAGGGTTGGAAGACTCCGCCCTCGATGCCCCCAATCCCGCCCCGCCATATTGAGACTCCGCCTCCCCGCGCCGCCAAGTCTCCCGGGTGCCGCAAGGTTCGGAGCCGTGAACAGACAATCCATCCCGCCGGGCAACCCGCTCCGGAACCCCGCCGGACAATCGTTTTTCACCGGCACGAGGCTCGGGAACGCCGGGATCGAATCGTTTTGGAGGGACCACCGGCTCCCGCTCGCCAATCCACAATCGTTCCCGGCACCCGGGAGGCTCGGGAGCGTCAGCACACAATCGTTTTCAGCACCCCGGAGGCTCCGGACTCTCAGCAGTGATTGTGTTTTCTCACCCCGCAGGGTGGGGACTCTCAGGAATGATTGCGTGCGGGCAGGACTGAGAGGGGCGGAGGTCCAAAACGAATCATTCCTGAGACACTGGAGCCGGGTGACTCTCAGGAATGATTGTGTTTCGGCACCCGGCACCGGGGCGACCCCCGGAAAGGATTGTGTTTCAGCATCCCGCAGGCTGGCGACCCTCGAAAACGATTGTCCCGCCGCGCTCCCGAGCCGGGTGACTGCCGGGAACGATTGTCCGCCGACGACTCCGAGCCTCCCGCCTCTCAGAAATGATTCGTTATTGAGACTGCCGACCCGTGCCTCCGCCGAAAATGATTGCCCGTCGGGACTGCCGGGGAAGGCACCCACTAGGAACGATTGCCTCCGCACCGCCACCCCGCGGCCGCCGCATGGAAATGGATTCGTCATGGCCGGGGTCCGCCATGCGTCCTTCTTCCGTCCACGCATCCGCCGCCATTCCGAAAGCGTCTCCCTCAGTCCCCCAGTCTCCCCGTCCTTTCCCTCCCCTCCACACCTTCCACGGATGAAACAAAGGCGCTGCATGGCGGCGGCGCTCAGAGGCTCCTCATTCCGTGGTGCCCATTCCTGCACGGGCCGTTCGTTCCGCGGTGCTGGGAATGCACCTTCGCCAGATCGTCGTGCCGGCGGTGAACCTCCTCCCTACAGCCCTCGATTCCGCCCATCAGATCGCCCGGCGTGCAGTGCAGCACCTCGCACATGCTCCCCAGAATCATCCAGCCCGCCTCCTTCTCACCCATCTCGATCTCACCGAGGTAATTGGGATTGATCCCCACGCGATCCGCAAACTGCTCGCGCGACCATCCGCAGCCGTTCGGCGTCACGCCGCCCCAGCCGCGGAACCGCATGATGCGCTGCCCGAGTTCAACGAGAGGGGGGATTTTCATGCGCGCATCGTGTCCGCTTCTTTGGAAAGTGAACACCCGCTATAGACCCAAAACTTCCAGCCCTCCGGTGCCCCGGAAAAACAAGCTCGCCAACCCCGCCGCCCCCCGCAATCCTCCCCCGCAACCTCCAACTCTCCCAAGCGGTATGAACGACGAGAATACTCACGCGAGCGCTGCCTCAAACACCATCTGGTCCTTCGACCTCGGCAAAGCCTCCATCGGCGAAGCCGTGCGCGACACGACGACAAACGAATTCCTGCACAAGGCGTCGCTGCTGATCCCGGCGGAGTTTGCCTCGACGAAAGACGCCGCCACGCGCCGCCGCATGTGGCGCACGCGGCAGGCGCACAAGGCGCGCGAGGCATGGCTCGATGAAGTGTGGCGCGCTGCGGGACAGGAGCCATTGCGCAAACGCGAAGTGTGGAAAAATCCCGCGACGAAAAAATGGGAGTTGAAACATCCCGCCGACGAGCGGCTCGAACGGGAGTTCCCGAAAAAGGGCGACGTCACTTGCTACACGTCATGCCTCCTGCGCATCAAACTCCTGCGCGGGGAAAAGCTGGAGCCGTGGCAGATTTACAAGGCGCTGCACTCGGCGATCCAGCGGCGGGGATACGATCCAGAAATCCCATGGAAGGCGAAGGAATCGCGCAGGCGCAAACCGGGTGAAGATGACGCTGAGGAGACCGGCACGCGCGAGCGGATGGAACATTTCACTGCGGAGTTGCAGGCAATGTTTCCCTCGCGCGAAGACTGCCAGCTTCCGTGCTACTTCGACGCGGTGAAAATGGGCCTGTGCGATCCGAAGCAGCCCGACGTGCTGCTCGGGCGCATTGACTGCCACGCGGAGAGCACGCGCAACCAGATCGTTCCGCGCTGGCTCGTGGAAAAGGAAATCCGCTTGCTCGCCGATGCGGCTGGAAAACAGATCGCAGGACTCGCGGGGAAGGCAGATTTTCTTTTGTGGGGCCCGGCAGGTAAAGCGTATGCCTCTTATGACATCGAGCTGCGTAAAAAACACGGCCTGTTCGAGGGCGGCGCGAATGACTGGAAGGGCGTGGTCGGCCAGAAGATCCCGCGCTTCGACAACCGCATCATTGAGAAATGCTCGCTCATCCCGCGGCTGAATGTCTGCAAGATCAAGACCGACGGGAAGGAGCCGCTGCCGGAGTCACGCATCGTCTTCGAGGCGACGTTTCTGATGAAGCTGAAAAACATGCGCGTGCAGCGCGCACCCGGCGTGCAGACGGGATTGACCGCCGGAGAAATCAAGACGGTGTTCGAGGATCCGAAACTCACGGGATTCAAGGTGACTGAGAAACAGTGGAAAGATCGTTGTGAGAAATTTGGCGCGCAGCCGCTGCCGAGTTGCAAGGAAGTCGATCCACCCCGTGCAGGGGGACGCAGCCGCTTCTGCCGCCCCGCACTCGACATCCTCAAGCGGCTGATCCTCTCGGGAAAAAATCCGCCGGACTTCCACCGCGACGAACTTGCGCGGCTGAATGGCAACACAGACCCCAAGCGCGGGCTGGTGGCCGATGACTTGAAATTTCTCACGCAGATGGGCCCGGTGTGGGAGGGCATCTACATTCCGAATCAGAAGCTCGATGCGATCCTGCACCGCAACGAAAGCGCGGATCAGGCGGTGCGCGAAATCATCGGCTCACAGAATGATCCCATCGTGCGCCACCGGCTCGGCATTTTTTACGAACGTCTCCAGACGCTGCGCGCGGAGCATGGCGTGCCGGAGACCGTTGTCCTTGAATTCATCCGCGAAGACTTCATGGGCCGGAAGGCGATCATCGAATACCGCTCCTTTCTCAAGAAGCGTGAGAACGAACGCAAACGCGCCCGTGAGGACGCGGCGAAGACCGGCGCGACGGAGCGCAGCGCAGCGCTGAAGCTGGAGCTGCTTCGCGAGCAGGGCGGCATCTGCCTCTACACCGGGGATGGCCTCTGCGAGACGAAGCTGGAGCAATACCAGATCGAGCACATCGTCCCGCGCGCCAAGGGCGGGCCCGATGCGGTGATCAACTACGTCCTCACGACTCAGAAAACGAATGACGAGAAGGACAACCGGACGCCGTTTGAATGGCTGTCGAAGACTCCCGGCTGGGACGCCTACGTGCAGCGCGTGCGCGCCCGCAGCATCGCCCTGCGGAACAAGAAGGTGAAACTGCTGCTGAGCGAGGATGCTGCCGAACTCGCCGAGCGATACACCGCGCTCGCGGAGACCGCGTGGATCAGCAAGCTTTCACAGGGAATTCTCGATGCCTTCTTCGGCTGGAAGAACGGCGTGGATTCACGCGGGGTGAAGCGCGTCGCCGTGGTCAATGGCGGACTCACCGCGCGCATCCGCCGCAAATACAAGCTCAACAGCATCCTCAATCCCACCGCTGCCGACGAGGAGGAGGCGGAAAAGAAAAACCGCAGCGACGACCGCCACCACGCGCTCGACGCGATGGTGATCAGCTTCATCCCCGGCTGGACGCGCAACGCCGCAAAGGAACATTTCTTCCGTCTGCCCGAGGGAATCCACCGCGAGACCTTCGCGAAGCACATCGCCGAGGTGATGCCTCAGACTTTTGCATTTGAAAAAGCGGTGCTTGCCGAGACGATCTACGGCGGGCGCGCGGAGAAAGGTGAGACGGTGATCGTCCTGCGCTCCCCGCTGGTGGAACTCGCGATGAAGCCGACGGCTCCCGGTAAGTCGGTTTTCGATTTGGAATACCTGCGGAAGCAGATCAAGGCCGTGCGCGATTCGCTCATCGCAGAGGCTCTGCTGCGTTTCCTCCACGATGGAAATGAGGACGAGACCGCATGGCGAGACTTCTGCGCAAACTTCCGGTTGCCGCGTCGCGACGGGTCACACGGCCCGCGCGTGGTGAAGGTGAACATGACTGTCGGCGCTTCCGACGAATACGCGGAGATGTCAAAGGATGGCACGGGCGCTTTCCGCAAGGGAAAGAAAGGGCACAAAGGACAGATCATCTACATCGAGACGGTGAAAACAAAGAAGGGCGTGATGAAGGAAGTGATCCATGTGCGTCCGGTTTACGCTTTCGAGTCCCGCGGGACGGTGGAGCGGAATCTGAAGGAGGAACTGGGCGACTGCATCCGTGTCTATGGTTTCTTTCAAAGTGGCTGTCTGATTGCTGTGGAGCGTGAAGTAACCCACGAGAAGAAACCGCTGCCAGCAGCCAGCTATGTGATGAATACGATCATGGCAGACTCCAAGTGCATGAAGCTGACGATGCAGGATGGAACGACGTATCCCGACATCCCGCGCTACTCGATTGCCAGTTTGATTGCCGCCGGTCTGCGACGAGCCGATTGATAGTTCCCCATGAGTTTCCATGTCCTCCACGTCCTGCAGCACGGCGCGACGCTTGCGAAGGAGCAGGGGTTCATCGTCTGCCGGGCGCAGGACAAGACGGAGCGGCGGCTGCCGCACGAGGACATCCGCGCGGTGATCATCGCGGCACGCGGGGTGACGCTCACATCAAACTTTGTCTCCGCGGTGCTGGAGACGGACGGGATCATCCTGCACTGCAATGAATCGTATCAGCCCTGCGGGGTGACGGCGCCGCTGGAGCGGGTGATCGATCAGCGGGCCTACCTGCATCAGGTCTCGCAGCCGAAGCGGCTGAACGATCGGCTGTGGCAGCGGATGCTCGCGGGAAAGACGCGCAACCAGCAGCGCGTGCTGGAGCGGCGGGAGATCAAGAGTCCACACTTGGAGCGGGCGCTGAGCACCGGGGACATTGACGAGGGGAACTGCGCGCGGCGCTACTGGCAGCTCTATTTTCCCGCGATCGGATGGACGGCGACGAAGCGCGACCGGAAGGAAGATTCCGCGCCGAACCAGATGCTCAACTACGGCTACACGGTTCTCGGCGCGCTGTGCCACCGCTCGCTCATCATCCACGGGCTCACGCCGTCGCTCGGCGTGAAGCACATGCCGCGCTACCGCTCGACGCCGCTCGTCTTCGATCTTATGGAGCCGTTCCGCCCGATGGTGGACATGATGCTCGCGGAGTTCATGGCCGAGCCGGATGTCTCCATGAAGGCGTGGGCGAAGAAGGTGGGCACTGAACTGCGCGAGCGGCGCATGGCGCACTCGCGGTATTCGCTGAAGCTGATGGATGCGATTGACACGACCGCAAGCTCGCTGGCGCGCAGCTACGCGGAGAAAACGGCGGAGCCCTTCTGGGTGCCGGAACTTTGAAATGGAGAAGCAGAGTCCGTTTCGCATGGGATGGATTCTCGTCATGTTCGACCTGCCGGTGCTCACCGACACGGAGAAGAAAACCGCGACGCGGTTTCGGAAGGATTTGCTCGATAGCGGCTACCTGATGATCCAGTGGAGCATCTACGCGCGCCCTTGCGTGAGCTACGAGCAGATGGACACGCACATCGCACAGGTGAAGGCGATCACGCCAGAGGCGGGCAATGTGCGGCTGATGTTCATCACCGATCAGCAGTGGGGGAACAGCGTGACGATCATCGGCCCGAACTACAAGCAGGGCAGCCGCGAGATCGATCCAGTGATGCCGGCGCAGGTGGAATTTTGGGAGTAGCGCCGCGCGATGCCGCGCGGAAAAAGAAAAGAGCGCCACTCGGACGTGCTATGCAGTGGTCCGAGTGGCGCTGAATTAGTTGAGACTTCACCCCCCGGCGGAGTCGCAATTTCGACGCAAGCTCAACGGATTCTTGCGAATCCGTCAAGCCCGTTCTAGCAGACTCCGCCGGGGGGTGAAGTCAGAACCCGCCCAAGTTCGATGCCCGCCGTGGCAAGGTTCTAGCAGACTCCG
>JBGAPP010000019.1:0-88275 GCA_044221185.1 Chthoniobacteraceae bacterium
TCAGTGAACCCCTGCTCACCGAGTGGGAGAGCGTGCAGGACACAAACACGGTGTTCTCGCGCTGTGCTGTTCATCCACCACCAGCCTGCCCGGCACCGCCCGCGCGGACAACCTCTTGAAACATGACATCTAACCATGCGCTGCATCCTGTGAGGCATCCGCAGAACTTGCGTAAGTCTGCGTTGTCATAGAGAGATAGTCACTACACGGGTTTTGGACATAGCGCAAGATTCCGTTACTTCACCACGCGGATTGTATTGAATCCGTCTGAAATACTCCCGCTAGCTTTTCGCTGACAAATACAGTCCTACCCGGTGAGCCTATGGCTCATATCTCAACGATGCTCGCGCGATAGACGATTGGCCTGAGCGCATCCGCCGGAATCATCCGTGCCGGTGCAAAACGGATCAGTGGACGCGAGCTTTCCGGCTGGAACACGAGGTAGAACCAGTAGTTCGCCAGCTCGGTGCTTTTGCGGCGCTCGTTTTCAGTCACGTAAAATTCCATCCGAGTCTTGCTGCCGCTCGCGGCCTTCACCTCGATGTGGCGTGGTGAGCCGTCGGTTTCAAATGAAGCGATGTCGTAGCCGAGGCGATGGTCAGCGGAGACGATGCGAACGGCGTTGGCGAGGTCGGTGCGTCCGGCGGTGCGGAGACGTTTCTGCTCCGCTTCGAGTGCGATGCCTTCGGCCACGTCACCGAGGTAGGCACGGCGTTCCTGGAGCGCCGTGAAATCAACTTCGCTTCCGCCGTCGCCTGACGCTGGCTCGCGCTCTGGAGCGGCGGCGAGCGTCCCGATTTCGCTCATCGTGATGCGGCGCGGCGGGACGGCTTTTCCGGTCGCGGGAGGAAGGCGCACCAGCATCCAGCAAAACGAGTGGGCGTCCACGAGCCGCGCGGTGGAGAAGCCTTTGCCGCGGAGCCGCTGCCGCACGAGGTCAATGGCGGCGATGTAGCTCTGGTAGTTCTCCCATGAGCAGTGATTGCTCGTGCGAACATTGATGCCGAGGCGGGCGAAGGCGTCGTCGAACACCGATGCGGCAATCGGCAGAAACGCCTCCCAGTCGCGGAGGAAAAACAGATACGCCATCACGTCGTAGCGGCGACCGATGATTTCGGTCAGCGCCTCGAAAATCTCACCTGGTCCGCCTTCGCGGCGGTAGATCTGGAAAAGCAGTTCCTCGCACGCCTTTCGCTTCGCGCGGTCGTCGCGTGCGTTGAGCAGGCCGATGTGCGAGCGCGAGTTCGGGCCGCGCTTGGCCTGCCAGTGGACGAGGTTGTTCCGCAGCTCGGCGTTCTCGTGAATCTCGATGGCGCGAATCATCGCATCGAGGATGCGCCCGCTGCCGATGTCGGCGCGCTTCCATTTCGCCCACGCGAGCCGCGCGCGGCCTTCGCGGTAGATGCGCTGCTTGTAGCCCTCCCACTCATCGGCGAGGCCATGATGAAACGACACGAACGGCTCGCCGCTCTCCTCCTCGATGGCGGCGGCGAAAAGGCGGAACTGCCCGTCAAACTTTGCGGCGCTGAGAGTGAGGCTCATTGGTGGAAGTGCGGTCCTTCAAGCCGCGACGAACTTTCCGCCTTTCAGTGCGCGGGCCTGGCCGAGGCTGGCGAGGGTTTCCAGCAGATCGGAGATGCGGTCGGCTTTGGCGCTTTTGAATGTCTTTGCCAAAGTCGCGGCGTCGGCGGGCGCGGCGAACGATGTGAGCGCGGCGCGGACGGCGAGGGCTTGTTCGGCGAAGGATTTCGGCCACGCGAGTTTTGCGGCGGGCTTGGCAGCGGGCGCGGGGGCTTCGCTCTCACCGGTCGCGAGGGTGGCCTGCGTCGCGGTGCTCGTGGGGTTTTGGAAGACGGGGCGCAGGTAGCGGATTTGGCCGGCGCGTTCTTCGGCGGCGCGCTGGGCGTTCAAGGCGCAGAGGTGCGCGAGGATGGCGTCGTCAGTCGCGGTCGGGGAGAGGCCGTAGGTTTCGGCCACGGCAGCGTCGAGGTCGTCGTGGAGCTGGCGCAGGACCGAGACGAGGCCGTGCTCGTGCGTGGTTTGCTCCTTCGCGGTGAGCGCGGCGCCGGCGCGGAGTTTTTCGAGGACGTTGTAGAGGTCGGTGAGCGTGAGCTTCGGGTGAAGGCTCTGCTGCCGTTTGCGGTGCGCGTCGAGCCGCTCGGCGAGGTCGCGGATGCGGGCGCGCTGCGCGTCGGTGGCTTCGGGGAATGGGAACGTCTCGAAGCAGCGTGTCTTGTTGTAGCGTGGGTCGTTTCCGACGCCGAGGCGTCCGCCGGTGGCGAGCGCCCACACGACGTGGATGCGGCTTGAGAGCACGCCGTGGAAAAAAGCATCGTCGAGCGCAACGACGGCGACGGTGCCCTCGGCGAGCGTCTCAACGGGCATGAGGTGAAAAACGCGGTGCTTCGCGGTTTCGGTCGTCAGCGCGCAGCGCGAAAGTCCGCGCAGTGAGGCGCGCATCCCCGGCTGGTTCTCGCCGAAAATCCACCAACGCTCACGTTTGAAGGTGCGCGGGTTGTGCGCGCGCACCGGCTTCACGCGGTCGAGCAAGTGCTGGTAGGTCGAGGGAAAGCGCGTGGCGAGGTCGTGCTCGACGAGGCCATCGCAATCAATCGCGAGCAGTTGGCGCGGCGTGGCGGTGAGGTCGCGCCCGCTCACGAACGGGCGCGCGAGGCTTTGCCCGCCTTGCGCGGCGGAGAGCACGGCAGCTTCCTCCGCGGTGACGATGAAGCCGTCGCCGTAGAATTTCACGCCCCAGAATGAGACGCCGGAGTTTGCCTGCAACGGCACGGCGCGCGCGGGAGATGCGCCAACGCGCAGGTCTTCGGCGATGGAGCCGGTGCCAGCGACTCGCAGGGTGAGCTTGGATTCTTCCTCGCCGGGAATTTCGTCTTCGACGTGATGCACGGTGCCGGGCTGGTCGCCCGCGACACCGACGGTCATCGCGACGCGCACGGCGGCTCCGTCGCTCGCCTCGACCCACGGGTGGTCGGGAATCGCGAAGAGCAGGCTAACGCGATTCTTCGCATCGAAGTGATGGCGCAGCGTCGCGCGGTTGAAGACCTGCGTGATGCTGTTGGTCGTGATGAGGCCGAAGCGCGTGGCATTTCCCTCCGCGACGGCGCGCGCGGCGAGGTGCCACCAATACATCACGAAATCGGCGTTCTCCGGCACATCGGGATGCGCTTTCGCCAGCGCCTCGACGTAGCCGTCGCCGAGGATGAGGCGCATCCGGCGCGTGCCGACGAATGGCGGATTGCCGACGATGAAATCCGCCGGCGGCCACTCGGCGGGGCGCGGGTTTTGATACGAGAGGAGCGGGACGCGCGCGGTTTCGTCGGGGACTTCCTCGCCGGTGACGGGGTGCGGCTTCGTGGTGCGGCCATCCCAGCGGGTGACGGGCGCGCCGCTTTCATCGAGCACGGGCGCGGTGCCGTCGCAGGCGAGCACGGCGTCGCGGCACTCGATGTTGTGGAAGGCTTTGATGATGGGCTCGGGCGGGGCGACGCGGCCGCGGGTGCGGAAGTGCCATTGCAGGTAGCCAATCCACAGGACCAGCTCGGCGATGGCGGCGGCGCGCGGGTTCACCTCGAGGCCGAGGAGCTGGTGCGGGTCCACGGTGAAGCCGGCCATCTCGAGCGCGGCCTGCTCGTGGCCGAGGCGGTCGAGCGCGTTGAGCACTTCGCCTTCGAGGCGCTTGAGGTGTTCGAGGGTGACGTAGAGGAAGTTGCCGGAGCCGCACGCGGGGTCGAGGACGCGGACTTCGCAGAGGCGGCGGTGGAAGCGCTGGACTTCGGCGGCGGCGTCCTTGGTCTTGCCCGCGCGGTCGAGCGTGACGGCGGCGGCTTTCGCGGCGTCCCACTCCGCACGCAGCGGCTCGACGACGGTGGGAACGACGAGGCGCTCGACGTAGGCGCGCGGGGTGTAATGCGCGCCGAGCTTGTGGCGTTCGTGTGCATCGAGCGCGCGTTCCAGCAGCGTGCCGAAGATGGCCGGCTCCACGTCGCGCCAGTCGGCGCGCGAGGCTTCGAGCAGGAGGGCGAACTGGTCGTCGGTGAGCGGGAGCGCGGTCGCCTGCTCGAAAAGGCCGCCGTTGAAGTGGCGGATTTTTTCGCGCAGCACCGTGGAGAAGCCGCCAGTCTTCATGCGGCTCCACAGTTCCTCGACCATCGGGGCGAACTGCTCGGCGCGGCCTTCGAGCGATTTCAGCAGGTCGATGAAGCTGTCCTTCGGCAGCAACTCCACGTCCTCGGCGAACATGGTGAACAGCGCGCGCATCAGGAACGTGGCGACGGCCTCCGCGCTGTGCCCGCTCTTTTCCAGCGAAGCAGCAAGGCGCCCGAGCTTCTCCGCGATGTCGCGCGTGACGCGGGCGCTGCGGCGCGCGGGGTCGAGCGCCTGCGGGTCGGTGAAAGCGAGGCGGAGCGTGTCGCGCACGTCGGGGTCGGCGAGTTTTTCCAGCAGCAGGCGATGGCTGCGCGGGTCGGGGAACGGGACGTAGGTGCCGCCGGTGCGCGTGAACTCGGAGTAAAGCTCGATGCTGTGCCCGACATCCACGACGATGAGGAGCGGCGGGCGGCCCTCGCTCGCGGGGAGCGCGCGGGCATATTGCTCCGCCTGCCCGCGGGCCTTGAGCATCGCCTCGTCCCACGCCGCGCTGCCGCGCTGGGCGGTGCCTTTCTTCGCGGCTTTCGCTTTCGCCTTCGTCGCGTCGGCGAGAGCGGCCTCAGCTTCGCGTTTCTCCACGCCCTGCTTTGCTTCGAGAACGAAGCACGCGCGCTTGTAGAGGTCTATGCGCCCGGTGCTCGTCGAGCCGTCCGGGTGATGGAAGGTGACACTGCGCTCGAAGACGTAGGCGTTCTCCGCGTCGTCGGGCTTTGTCGGATCTGGCCGCGCGACGCCGAGCAGGTCGCACAGTTCGGAGAGGAAAAGCTGGTAGTTCGCACGCTCAGCCGCGCCGGACGAAGACCAGCGGGCGATGAACGAGGCGATGTCGGGAGCGGATTCCACGCGGCGCAGACTGAGCTAGCGCCCGCGCCGAGGCGACTTCGTTCTGCGATTTCCGCGCGGCTGAGTTTTGCGCTTACTGTCGTCGTAATACATCGCGCGATAGACGCTCTGAAGGTCGGCGTCGGAGAGATCCTTGCTGGATGTGAACGGCGGCTCGATTTTCAAACGCGACGACAGCGCGGCGTAGTAGGCGAGCTTGTCCTGGTCGCTGAATTTCCATTTGGAAAGAAGCACATGAATCGTGCGGATCGCGGCGTGCCTTGAAAGCTCAGGCATCTCCTCCGCAGCGCCCGCGATGAGCCGCGCACGTTGCTGACGAAGCCACTTCATCGCGCGGCGATACTTGGCTTGAGAGTAGTTTTTGTAAGTCGTGTTCGGCACGACTTTGCCCAGCGCGCCCCACCATTTCTGCCGTAGTTCGCCTTCGCTCAAATCCGCGCCGTAGCTCGCTGAATCAAGCTCCATGATTTCACCAAGCATCAGCTTTAACTTCACGCCCTGCTCTTCGGTGATTTGGTCTTTCGGCGGCTTGGCTGGTCTGCGCGATTCCTTCGGCTCGCCCACGTAGATTTTGTTGTGATCGCCGATGAAGGCGATGCTGCCGTCGCCTTCAGCATGAGCGTGATTGGCCTTTGTCGGTGACGGCGGGGCGATGGACGGCGCAGGAGCCGAGGAAGGCGCAGTTTTGCGGCGCGTGGCCTTGATCTTCGGCAAGGCGCGGATGCCGGCGACGAAAAGCGATTGCGTGTGCTCGCCCTTACCAACGAGTTCGATACGGCTGATGGGAGCAAGCAACTCCGGCACATCGCACGCTGCGACGCGAACGATGACCATGCGGCCTTGCGTGTTCGTCGGATCACGAAAGTAAGCCGCCCCCAATTCCGACTGGCAGTAAGGCGAACGAAGGTAGGCATCGGACATTACGGCGAGCAGCCGCCGAGCCTTGAGTCCTTCCTCCATCTTTTGCGGGATGTAACTCGTGGGCGCAAAGTCGCGCTGCTGCATGAAAGTCGAGAAGCCCTCGGCTTCAAGCCACTGCCGAAAGTAGATCGCCGTGGCGGCATCCTGCCCGGTGTAGCTGATGAAGAAATCTGCGGGAGCGCGCGTCGCGTTTGGAACAAGCCGGGCGCTGGCAGCTTTCTTCGGATTCATTTCGTGAGAAAGTATTGGAGATTTCCGCCGCTCCCTTCGTGGAAAACCAGCTTCTCATCTTCGAGGCTGGAGAGAGCTTTTTTGACGCGGAGTTGCGGGATGCCCGTGGTGTCTGAAATCTGGCGCCGGGTGCGTGCCTCCTTGCGCTTGATTTGGTGGAGCACCTTGATGCGGTCGGACTCTGCTTCCGTTTTCGGGGATTCCTCCCGCCCGATCTTTACCTCGATGCGACTGGCGAGCTGATACCCGCCGCCGGGACATGTCCGAATGACATCGTGATCGCCGCACCCGACCTTGGCGGTGCAACTGCTCCGGAACTCCTTGATGGCGCTGGTCACTGCTGCGGGCGAAGTCTGGTCGTTGATGGCCTCCGCAAGCTGTTTGGCAGACGCCTTTCTGCTCGCCCCATTTTTCTTCCCGGCGAGCAGTTCGATCACCGTGCGGATGTAGGCGTTGCCCTTCACCCCTCCGACGACCCTTCCGTTCAACTCGATGCAGTCGTCGTGGAGAACCATCACTCCGCCGGAAAAATCGGAACGTGCCTCAGTGCTGTTCTTTCGCTTCGCGCGCGCGCTTTCGAGAACGCGGCGGATTTTCGGTTCAACAGGGTCTTCGTCGAAGTCTTTGCTCACGAAAGTGTGAGCGCCGAGTTCGATGCACTCGATGGCGACCTTGTGACCGCTCTTGTGGTTGGCGGTGACAACGATCACCGGCACCGGATTTTCCATCGCGACGATCCGTTGAAGCAGATTTTTCCCGTGATCGACGCGGGCGACGCCCTCGAATTTCACGGGAATCGCGAGGTCGAGCAGGATGCAGTCAAACGCCACCTCGCCGATCAACTTGAGAGCGTTCTCGACGCACTCTGCCTGCTCGGATTCATGGCCCATCGAATCAATGCGCTCCTTGAGTTCAGAGCGGACTCCCTCCTCATCATCGATGATCAGTATTTTGCTCATGGCTGTGAATTCTGCCTGGCGACCAACGGCAGCCGAAACGTGACGCGCGTGCCTTCGCCCTCTTTGCTCTGGATCGTCAAGCTGCCTCCGTGGGCCTCGACATAGCGGCGGCAAATCGGAAGGCCGTATCCTGTTCCCGACCCGTGCTTGCGCTTCGAGGAGCCTCCGGGGATGAACTCCCGCAGCTTGGTGAGGTCAGCAGGCGAGATCCCGCGACCGCCATCGGTGACGACAACAACTGCGTCCGTGCCTTGCTGCAACACCTCCACGGAAACGAAACCGGCGCGCACCTCCGTCGCTGAGAGCGCATGTGATTCGATGCCGTTTTTGATCAGGTTCGTCAGCACCATCACGATGTGGAAGCGGGAAAGCGGCACGACGAAATCCTCCGGGGATTCCACAGACAGCTTTACTCCTTTCACCGTCCGCCGGTCATTCTCGACCAAGGTGACGGCGCTCGCCTGTGCCTCGCGGATGATTCCGGCGATTGGCTCCGACGCTACGGTGATCGTGAGTGGCTCTGAGTATTTATCCATCATCTCGGCCAGGTGTCGGAGGTAAGCACAGCCCTGTTCGTAGCGGTCGAGTTTTCGTTTTTGCTCCGGCACCGCCTTGCGCAGCTCCTCCACATCGAGATTGAAGCTGGCGAGGATGTTCTTGATGTCGTGAAAGGCGGTTCGCAGGTGCAGCTCTGTGATCTTGTTGGCGAAATCCACCGCGGCCTCGGCGGCTTCGGGACCGAGTCTTGAACCGATTTTGTCGTAAGCCTGCTGAATCTTTCCGGGTGTCGCCTCGGCAAGGTTGGAAACCGGCGTTCGCTTTTCCACGGATCGTTGAGCGGCCGAGCGCACGAACGCATTGCTGTCGCCGTGCAAGTCGCTGACCAGTTCGCGGTAAATGGCCTCGGGCAGGTAGGCCAGAGCCTCGGCAACGACTTTGCGGACTTCCCACTTCGGGTCTGCGGCGAACTCACGAACCTGCTTCACGAGCCTCGCGTTCGCGGACGCCCGTCCCACCTCGGCACACGCCTTCTCGGCTTGAATCTTTCGATCCATCCAAGGCGTTCCGGGTGCGGATTCGGGATTGGCAGCATCGGGCATCATGCGGGTTGTGCATCGTAGCGTTCGCTGCGCAAACGGAAAGCCTCCGAGCCGCCTTCGAGCAGGTTGATGATCGAGTCGCGGCACTCGTCCACGTCACCCGTGGAATGAACGGAGCCAGAGCGACCATCGGATTGCATCACGACGACCTGCTCCGCATCGCCGAGCACCGGAATGTTCGGGTTGTGCGTAACGAAAATGAGCTGGCGTCCCTGCTTCACCTTTTTGACCGTGGCGACGATGCACTCATAGACATACCGATTGTCGAGGTTGTCTTCGGGCTGATCGATGAGGAGCGGATTGGCGCTGTCGAACATGAGGATCGGGAGGATCGCCGTGCATTTCTGGCCGGTCGAAAGACCCGCGGAGTTTTTATAGATGCCCCCGTCGCTGAGTTCGATCCTCGGCAGGTCGTCAAGATCGACGATCTCCAGTTCCATCAGCTTCTCGGGATTGCGGAGTTCACCAATCACCTTCTTCGCCTGTTCCGGGCTGATGCTGCCGCGCTTGGCTAGAATGAGCGGCTCATCCTTGCGGACTAGTTCGCCCAACTCTTGAGGCGTGAGAGCGCTGCTCAGCGAGGCCGCTACTCTTTGATGCTGCATACTTCCACCACGCAGGCAGGTTTCGAGCAGCTTGCGGTAGCTTTCCTGATCGGCGTTCTGCTCAACGCATACTTTGATGTTGGGCTTGAGGTGGTCGGTCAGCGTGACGGCAACCTTGTTCCGAATCTCGAATCGGCGGTCACGATCTTCAGAAAGCTGCCCGAGCAGCCGATCTCTGGTGGCGCCGTGGCCCTTGATGTTCTGGTTCAACTCATCGACACGCTTTTGTTTGAACAGAAGGTCGTTGTGCTGCTTCTCGACTTTCGCACGCTCGACCGACTGCGCCTGGTTTTGCTGCTGCTTCTCGATGACCTTTCGGTATTCCATCTCCTGCGCCGCGTGAGCTTGTTCGAGGCGCGTGCGGACGCCGCCGATTTTGGAATCCGTTTCTGCGAGAGCGGTCAAAGCTGCGGCGATGTGTTTCTCCGCAGCCGCGACGCCGGCCTTCGTGACCTCGATGGCCTCGCTGGTGAGCAACTGATTGGCGCCAACACGCATGTCATCTCCGAAAAAGCTGGCGGCCTGCCCGCCATAGTAGCCCACAAAGCTGCCAAGTTTCGTTTTGAATTCTGCCAACTGAACGCGCGCGTGATCCACGGCCTTCATCTCCCGATCCCGGAGCGCCTTTGCCGCGTGGACGCGGTTCAGCACTTCGGCGTCCTGGCCTTCGCTCTTGGCAAAGGACTTCAGCTTTTCCCGCACCG
This sequence comes from Chthoniobacteraceae bacterium, assembly GCA_044221185.1. Lineage (GTDB taxonomy): Bacteria > Verrucomicrobiota > Verrucomicrobiia > Chthoniobacterales > Chthoniobacteraceae > SXWH01. The sequence continues at coordinate 9,531 of JBGAPP010000019.1, forward strand.
CTTCCAGTTGCGTTAGTTCTCCAAGCAGATTGGTCTTTTCGGAAAGCAGGGGGAGTATTTGTGCGGCGTTCGACTTGAGCTTCCTCGTGGTCTCGTCGAGCTGCGATTGCACCGCGCGCAACTCCGTCTCCTTGAATTTATCGAGGAGATCCAACTGGTAGTGCGGCGTCTCAGCGATGCTCTCGATCTGGTTTTGGCTGTAGATGTCTGCCGGAAAAATTTGCGAGCGCAGTGTCTCACTCGGAAGGATGGTTCCCTCGCTGCTCACCAAAACTGGATCTTCTCCGGCGGCGCGGCTCACCGTGTAGGTCATTCCGTCCTTGGTCTCGACGACGAGTTCCACGCGACCACCGCCGAGCGTGCTCTCAACAAGAGACTGAATGCGCTTGCGGAGCGGGTCACGCTCATCACGGCCGGGCAGCACACCGAGAGCATAGCGGATCAGTTCTTCGGTGGTGCTCTTGCCGCTGCCGCGCGGGCCAATGATGCAGTTGAGACCGTCCTTGAAGGTGAGGTCAATTCCGGCCAAAAAGCCGCCGGTTACTTTCAGGTTTTTGATTCGGTGGAATGCGGTTTCGGTTTTCATGTAAGTGCCACCGTATGCGCGCGAATGCCGACCGTCCCGGCTCAAGCGGTCCAACCCTACATAGGGTTGCATAGGCTATTTCCGTCCAACGTGGGGCGACCCGAACCAATGTCGCACCCAACGTAGGGTTGCCTGTCCTATTCCTGCTCCTGCCGACAGGTGCCGGATAACTCCGCATCGTTCCCGTGTGCCGACCGCCATCCATCGCGGTGGCAACCAACACACGCCGAACAATGCAACACTTCAACGATTCAGCCAGCGCGACCGATGGGGATCAGGAATACGCCACCCGCTTGCTCACGTCGAGTCAGCTCGCGCGCTTTCTCGGATGCTCCCAGCGGCACGTTTTCAATTTGAGGAAGCGCGGGATGCCCGCGTATCGGATTGGCGAGATCGTTCGCTTTGACCTCGATCAAGTGCGGCGGTGGCTCGACTCGAACGGCGAGGCTGCGCCCGCGAATGGGCGCTTCCAGCAACTCGGCGATGTCGCCGCAACTGGCGACGACGACAACGCGGAATGTGCAGCCGCGGATTTGGCTCACGAGCAGACCTGAAGGCTTTCCGCCTTCGGCTCGCTCCCCGCGCGCCGGGCCGGAGGCATCGCCAAATCGCGAGCGGGAAACACAACGAAACATCCAATGAAAATCGAAAAGAAAACACAGTTCGAGAACCACCCCGAATACACCGGTCGCGCGCTCTGCGTGGACGTCACCCCGCTCAAGAAGGTCGAAACAAAGTTCGGCCCGCGAGAGCAATTCAAACTCGTCTTCGAGACGGAGTGCTTGCGGCAGGACGGCTCGCCGTTCTGCGTGTGGAGCGCGGGCTTCACGCCGAGCCTCCACGAGAAGGCGGCTCTCACGAAGTTCCTGCGCCAGTGGTTCGGTCGCGCGCTCAGCCAGGCGGAGCAGGACGAGTTCGACACCGAGAACCTCATCGGTCGCACGGCAGTCGTCACCATCGTCCACAACGACGGTCGCGACGGTCAGACCTACGCGAACATCGCGCTCATTCAGCCGGACAAATCCGGGAAGCCGATGGCACCGAGCGGCAAGTATCAGCGCGTGAAGGATCGTCCGGCAAAGGACAACGACGCGCAGTATTCGCGCGCCGAGCAGCCGGCGAATGGCGACGGCGCGAGCGCCGAAAGCTGGCGCGGGGTGAAGGTCCACGTCGGCAAACACGCCGGGCTCGATCTCGCCGACCTCGACCGTGAGGCCGTGGAGGCGCTCATCGCGCGCTGGCTGCCGGAGGCGAAGGCCAAAGCGAAGCCGCTCGCCGACGACCGCCGGCTCATTACCGCGCTCGAAGCCGCAAAAGCGGAGATCGCGGCGGAGGACAACATCCCGATGGACAACCAGCCCTACTAAAATCCGATGATCCTCATTCGACGCGAAAGCGCCTCGCACTGGTATCTGCGCGACGGCACTCCATTCCACGAAACCGAGCGCGCTGACGGCAAAGGGCTGCGCTCGGTCACGCTCCGCGATGCGCGCAAAGTGCGCGCCTACCCGAGCGTCACCAACGTCCTCAGCATCCTCGCCAAGCCCGGCCTCGACGCGTGGAAAATCGAGCAAGGCATTCTCGCGGCGCTCACGTTGCCGCGACCGCCGGAGGAAAGCCTAGACGCCTTCGCCAAGCGCGTCGTCGCCGACATGGGCGAGCAGGTCGAGAAGGCCGCCGATCTCGGCAGCGCCATCCACGCCGCGTGCGAGGTGTATGCGAACTCGAAGACGCTGCCGGAAAGCCCGGAGGTTGCCGCGTTGTTCGCGCCGGTGCGCGAGTGGTTCGACCGCGACGTTGAGCGGATCGACTGCATCGAGCGCGTCGTGACTCACCACGAGTGGGGCTACGGCGGTCGTGTGGACATGGTGGCGAAGCTCAAGAGCACCGGCTCGTGGGCGGTCGTGGACTTCAAGACGCAGAAGGTGAAGCGCGACGCGAAGGGCGCGTTGAAGCCGACGTTCTACGAATCGTGGCCGCTCCAACTCGAAGCCTACCGCCAGGCGATTCTCGCGGAGGCTACGCGCAAGCAGCCGCTCGATCTCGTCTCGCTCGTCATCAGCTCCATCGAGCCTGTGCCGGTGATGCCGAAGGTCTGGCCGCGCGAGGAACAGTCCGGCTACTACCGCGCCTTCGTCAACGCCCGCAACCTCTGGGTCTGGTTGAAGGGCTACTGCCCCATCGAGGGCGACGAACCCGGCGCAGGGCCGATGCCGGCACCGCTCAACCCGCAACCCACCAATTCCGATGACACCGCCAAGTCTCTGCCTGCGGCTTACTGACGTGGGCCGCCAGCGCAACCGCCGCCGTCATACGTGGCCGTGGCGCGTCGTCTTCCTGCTGCTCGGCTTCGCGGTCGGCTGGCTCATGCGCGGGCTCGTCGGTTGACGCCCGCACCTACCAACGAGCATGACTGTCCACACACCAGCGGAAGCGTTCCGCCGCGCCCTCGATGCAGGTCGCAACGTGTTTCTCACCGGCATGGCCGGCACGGGAAAGAGCACGCTGCTGCGCGACCTCATCGAGGAGCGCGGCAGCGCCGTCACGATTACGGCCGCCACCGGCATCGCCGCGCTCAACGTCGGCGGCGTGACCGTGCATCGTTGGTCCGGCATGATGCTCGGGCCGCGCAGCGACCAGGACGACGAGGAGTATTTCCGTCAGCTTCAACGCGACCATCGGTTCAGCGTGCGCGCGGGATTCAACCGCGTGCGCGATTGCGAACTGCTCGTCATCGACGAAATCTCGATGCTCTCCGGGCGCACGTTGCAGTTCCTCGACTTCCTTTGCCGGCGGTTGCGGCGAAGCGACGAACCATTCGGCGGCATCCAGATCGTCGCCACCGGCGATTTTCTCCAACTCCCGCCGGTGCGGAAAAATCCCGCAGTGCCCTACGAGTGGGCGTTTCTCACGCAGGCGTGGCGCGACGCGGCGTTCGCGGTGATCCACCTGACGAAGATCCACCGGCAGGAGGAGCCGGATTTCACGCGGGCGCTCTCCGCCTTTCGCCAAGGCGACATCCGCGGTGCCGACGCGGGCGTTCTGCATCGGCGCGTCGTGTCTTTTCCCGACGCCAGCATCACGCGGCTCTACACGCACAACGTCCAGGTCGATAAATGGAACTCCTACCGGCTCGGCGAACTTCCCGGCGAGGAGATCGTCCTCGATGCGCGGCTCGCGGGGCCGGACAGCCAGCAGCAATTTCTCTGCAACAATCTCCTCACGCCACAGCAACTCGTGCTCAAGCCCGGTGCGCGCGTGATGTTCACGGTCAACAACGCCGAGGTCGGCTACGTGAACGGTCAGGTCGGTGTCGTGGACGCGGTGGCGGCGGGCCGCGTGGTCGTCGCCACCGAGGGCAGCACGCTCGACGTGCCGCGCTACACCTGGCGCTACGACGAGCGCGACAAAACCAGCGCGGCCTTCACGCAATTTCCGCTGCGGCTCTCCTACGCGCTCACGATCCACAAAGCCCAGGGCCTCACGCTCGACAGCGCCTACGTGGATGTGCGCGCCGCTCGCGAGCCGGGGCAGGCTTACGTGGCGCTCTCCCGCGTGCGGACGCTCGCCGGACTGCACCTCAAGGGCTGGTTCTCCGGCGTCTTCGTCAGCCAGGCGGCGCGCAACTTTTACGCAAACCTCTGCTGATGGATTGGGACGCAATCAAAGCCTTCTACCTCGACTGCCGCAGCCTCAAGGCGACGGCGGAGCACTTTGGCGTGTCCCTCGAAGCTCTCAAGAAACGCGCGCAGCGCCAGCGGTGGAGGGACATCGAGGGGACATCGCAGACCGAAAATGTCCCTTCAATGTCCCCTGACGCACCGGCGAATGTCCCCTCTACAAGCGCAAATGTCCCCTCGATGTCCCCTGACACGCCGGCGGATGTCCCCTCCACGGGCGCAAATGTCCCCTCGCGTGTCCCCTCTGCGGCAGCCGATGTCCCCTCAATCTTCATCGGCGAGGTTACGACTTACCCGAACGCGATGTCGCCGGGCTCGCCAGCGGTTGACACCATCGCCGCCGTTCTTGACGCGATTCAGGCCGGCCAATTCCGTGCGGAAATCGAGGAGCTGCGCCGCGTGCTCGGGCGCGATGGCAAGACCGCCTACGACCGCGCGAAGACCAGGCTTCCGGCGTTCTGCGTCTCCGGCACGACCGCCGACCGCAAGCGGCTGCTCAAGCACACGGGGCTGCTCCAACTCGACTTCGATGGACTCAACGGAACGCTCGCTGCCGCGCGGCAGAAAATCTCCGGTGACCCGCACGTCGCCGCCGCGTTCGTGTCGCCGAGCGGTGACGGCCTCAAGGTGCTGCTCCGCATTGATGGCTCGCGCCACGACGAGAGCGTGCGCGCCGCTACGAAATACTTCGCCGACAACTACGGCCTCAAGCACGACCCGCAGGTGAAGGAGCCGGCGCGGCTCTGCTTCGTCTCGCACGATCCCGACCTCTTTCGCAACGCCGAGGCCACGGTGTTCTCCATCGCGGAGGACGCGCGCAACGTGGCGAAGAACGGGCGCGGTCGTCCGAAAAAAGAGCGCGCGTGGTGGGCGGTGTTCAAAGGCGCACTCAGCACGCTCGACCTCGCCGCGATTTTTCGGGAAGCGGCGATGCTCGGCGAATGTCTCGATCCCGACACCGGCAAATGGGCCGTGCGCTGTCCGTGGGCAGAGGAACACGGCAACGGCGGCACCGACTGGAAAGCGAATGCGAGCGACACGGTGATTTTCGCCGAGAGTGATTTCCCCGCCTTCAAGTGCCTGCACGGCCACTGCGCGGAGCGCAAGATCGAGGACATCTGCAATTGGTTCGAGGCGCGCAAGCCGGGCTGCGTGGACGCGCACTGCGCCGAGCGTCGCGTGTGGGAGGATGGGCAAACAAACGCCGCTGGCCGTCCGCGCATCCTGCTCCCCACCGATGACCGCCCGGATTCCGTCTTTGCCGATGAGCTGGGTGTCGTGCTCGAACCGAAGCGCGAATGGTTCCTGAAATCGGATTCCGTCGTCTCCGTCGAGCTGCGCCGTCTCAGCGAAAAAGTCCGCGCGCTCGCCTTCCGCACGATCCAGCCAGTCGAGGCCCGCACCGCCATCGAGAAGCATGTCGAGACGGGCTTTCTCGCGCTCGAACGCGACTCCGGCGATCTCGTCTTCCGCTCCCGCACGATGACGCGCGAGTGCGCCGGCGGATTGCTCGCCGCGCCACAATTCAAGGAGCGCCTCCCCGGCATCCTCCGCATCCTTAACGTGAGCCTGCCCATCCGCACCGCGAGCGGCGGCATCGTTTTCCCGAAGCCCGGCTACGACCCGCGCTTTCACACCTACACCGATCCGCACTCGCCGGAGATGCGGCTCATGTCGCTCGACGAAGCGCGCCAATGGCTCCTCGATTTGCACGAAGGCTTTTGCCTCAAGGATCAGCAGAGCACCACTCACCAGCTCGCCCGGCTGTTCACACCATTCTGCCGCGGACTCATGGGCTGGGATGCGCGCTTTCCGGTCTGGGCTTTCATGGCGAACCGCCCGCGCTCCGGCAAAGACTACCTGGCCGGTGTGACGCAGCTTCTCTACGAGGGCTGGACGTGCGAGGACGCGCCGCTCGGCATCGACAGCGAGGAAACCCGCAAACGCATCACGGCGGCGCTGGTCGCGGGCCGGCGCACGATGCATTTCGCGAACTGCCAGGGCTACATCCAGGACGCCGTGTTCATCGGCTCGATCACGAGCAAGACCTTCGCGGCCCGCGCGCTCGGCAGCACCGACGCGAAGGCCGACCTCGTGCTCCCGAACGAGCTGGAGTTCAGCTTGTCGGCGAACGAAGGGCTGACGTTCCGCACCGACCTCGAACCGCGCACGCGCAAGATCGCCCTCGAGTTCGGCGAGGAAAACGCGAACGGCCGCGTGTTCAAAAATCCGCGCCTCCACGATTGGGTGTTCGCGCATCGCAGCCAACTGCTCAGCGCCGTGGGCGCGTTCGTGCGGAACTGGATGGACGCGGGCTGCCCGAGCGGGCCGACACCGTTCAATTCATTCCCCGAATGGGCCGGAGTCGTCGGCGGCATCCTCCACGCCGGGGGCTTGGGCGATCCGTGTTTGCCCCACCACGACGACGGCCTCGAAGTCGGCGGCGACCGCGAGGAGCGCGCGATGCGGGCGCTCTACTCCATGTGCTTCGAGGCGCATCCTGAGCAGTGGATCGACAAGGGCATGGTCTTCGAGCTGGTCGCCAACAGCGACGACAACGACGCGCTCGGCTGGTTCGGCAGTTTCGCCGAAAGCGAGTCGCGCGGCACCAAGACCAAGATCGGCCTCCTGCTCCGTAAATACCGTGGCCGCGAACTGAGCGGCGTGATGCTCGAAATCGACGCGAGCAGCGGGCGCTCCGACCGCCAGCAACTTCGCTTCGCACGCCGTCAGGCGACGCGTGGCTACCAAATCGCCGACCTTTTTAGCCTCCACCGTGGGGAGGTTGGAGACGTTGGAGACGTTCCCTCCATCCGCCAGACCGCAGACGAAATAATTCCCCCTCAAAATGGGACACACATTTACACACCTATGAATACAGCAACTACGGCGAACGTCGCCAAGGTCGCCAACGTCTCCACCGGCCCGGTGCCGCGACTTCTGCGCGGCGCAAACGCACTGCGCGAGATCGCCGCCTTCGTGCGTGAGGCCGGTGTCGTCGCGCTCGACATCGAGACGTTCGGCTCGCGCAAGAGCGACGCACTCGACCCGTGGCGCGGCGAGATTCGGCTGCTGAGTGTGTGCGTCGAAGGGCACGAGCCGTGGCTGCTCGATCTCCAGGCGACGGGCTACGACATTGGACCGCTCGGGCCAGCGCTGGCCGATGCGGAGGTCATCGCCCACAACGCGAAGTTCGATGCGCTATGGCTGCGCGTGAAGTGCGGCGTCAAATTGCAGAGGGTGTTCTGCACGCTAACCGCCGCGCGCCTGCTCGTCGCCGGCACGCGGCCCGGCAACGATCTCGACCGCTGCCTGGAACGCTACCTCGGCATCGCGCCCGGCGACGATCACAGCGGCTCGGATTGGGGCGGGATGTTCCTCACTGACGACCAACTCGCCTACGCCGGGCGCGACGTGCGCCACATGCACGCGCTCCGGGGCAAACTCATCGACGAGATCGCCGCCGCCGCGCTCGATGCCGTGGCCCAGCTCGAAATGCAGTTGCTCCCTGTCGTGGTGGAGATGGAAGCCGCGGGCCTCGCTGTGGATCGCGCGAAGCTCGATGCAATCCGCGCCGCCGGTGTCGCCGAGTCTTCGGCGCGTGCAGCGGAATTGCGGATCGCGCTCAACGAACCGGCGCTCAACGTGTCGAGTCCGCAACAACTTCAGGCGGCGCTTCAACGGGCCGGCGTCACCGTGCCCAACACGAACGAGGAGACGCTCAAGGAAAGCGGTGACACCCGCTTCGTGCCGCTCGTGCTCGCGTATCGTGGTGCGGAGAAGCAGGCGCAGCAGGCGGTCGCGCTCATCGAGAGCATCGCGTCGGACGGGCGCATCCACGGGCGCTTCGAGCCAACCGGCACCGCGACTGGCCGGTTCAGCAGCCGCGAGCCGAATCTGCAAAACATCGGGCGCGGCCCGCTGCGTGAGTGCTTCATCGCGCCCGCTGGTTTCAGCCTCGTCGTCGCCGACTACTCGCAGATCGAATTGCGCGCGGCGGCGGCCATCGCGGGCGAAGCGAAAATGATCGAGGCGTATCAGCGCGGCGAGGATCTCCATCGCGGCACAGCGGCGGCGGTGCTCGGCAAACCGGGCGAGGCGGTGACGAAGGAAGACCGCCAGCTCGCGAAGGCCGTGAACTTCGGACTGCTCTACGGCCAGTCCGCACCGGGCCTCGTGAAATATGCGGCGTCGAGCTACGGCGTGACGTTGCCCGAGGACGATGCGAAGGAAATCCGCGCAAAGTTTTTCCGCACCTACGGTCAGCTCCGGCAGTGGCACGGCGAGAGCCATCTTCAGGCGGAGAAGGGCGTGCGCGAAATCCGCACCGTGCTCGGTCGTCGTCGGCTCATCCCGCAGGAGGCATCGGCGTGGGAACGATTCACAGCGCTGGTGAACACGCCCGTCCAGGGCGGCTGCGCGGATGGAATGAAACGCGCGCTCGTGCAACTTGCGTCCACGCTGCCGCCGTCCGCGCGCATCGTCAGCACGGTGCATGACGAGATCATCGTCGAGGCGCCGGAGCACGAAGCCGAGGACATCCGCCGCACGGTCGAGGCGGTGATGATCGAGGCGATGGCGGTGCTGTTCCCGCAGGTGCCGGTCGAGGTCGAAGCAAACGTGTGCGCGAGCTGGGGAGAAAAATGATGGGCGACGATTATTCCAAACGTCAGGCGCTCAAGGACGAGGCTCACTCGCAAGAATACCGCGCGTGGATCGCCTCGATGCCGCCCGATGAGCGTCGGCGCATGGTGGAACTGGGCCTCGCCGAGCCGTTGCACGATGCGGACGGCTACGGCTGGGGTAACACGGACGCGGCAGAATTTCCCGAGGCATCCGAGACGCCAGAGCTTCCTCTTGAACCCGAGGAAGTGCCGGTTAAAGCCGCGACTATCGAGAATGAGGACGTGCTCGATGTTCTCCGCAGGCTCATCGGCGAGCTGCTCGCGGAGCGCAACGCGCGCCTCAGTCTTGAGTGCCTCGCACTCGCCACAGGCTTTTCCTACCTAGGCGGCACGATGACCGACATCGCACGCCGGCACTGCGTCACTCGTGCGGCCGTGAGCAAACGCTGCGTGGAGCTGACCGAACGGCTGCACCTGCATCCGTCGCGCGCGATGCGCTCCTTGACAGCCCGCCGCGCATATCAGGCCGCCCAACTTTCAACCCGCAAATGCCATGAACAATTTGGAAACCATCACGCCTAAAGCTCGCTTCGGAACGCTCGGCCTGGAGATCGCCGACGACATGACCTTCGAGGAATGGAATCAGTTCGCCCCGCATCTCGGCGACGCTGCTCTCGCGCTCGGCTTCGCCATCGGTGACTGGCTCATCTACGGTGAACGCTTCGCGCCGCAGCGCGCGCTGCCGGGCTTCGAGAACATGCCGGCAAAAGTTCCGCATGAGCGATACCAAGCGGCGCTGCTCGCCACCCGGCTCGACATCGCCACGCTGCACAACTTCGCCTACGTCGCACGCAATGTCCCCCGTTCGGTGCGACACGAACTGCTCTCGTTCGAGCACCACCGCGCGGTCGCGCGGCTCGACGAGGAAGGTCAGCGGCAGTGGCTCGCCACCACGCTCGCCGAGAATGGTGCCGGACGGCGGATGAGCGTGCGCCGCCTGCGGCGCTCCATCGAGGTCGGGCGAGTGATTCCGTCCGAGGAATTGCAGGCCGACCCGGCGGACGCGGGGATCGTGAACCACATCCCGTTCGTGAACCGGCTCGTCGGCTGGTGGGGCCGGATGCGGGCCGAGGGCTGGCTCAAGACGGCAAGCCGAGAGCAGCGCGCGGCGCTCAAACGTGACCTTCACCCCATCGTCGAAATCCACAACCAACTATGAGCACAGACATCCAAGACATCGAACAAGAGAAAGCCCTCGACCACATGCGCGAGCTGATGAGCGCCCACTGGCGCGCAGCCCAGGACGCGCAGGACGAAGACGGCAAATTCGGCATCGGCTTCAAAGTGAGCTTCGACCGCGGCGCAGTGCCGACGAAACTCAAAGTCACCTGCCGCATCTCGAAGACGTTCACCGACGAAATCGAGAGCGAAGTCGAAGACCCGCAGCAGCCGAAGTTGCTCTGAGCATTTGCGCGCGGCGTTGACGCGGTGCGCTGGCGATGCGTCTCCGCTTCCGCGACAAAACCCCGTCATCCCGGCTGGAACGAAGGTTCCTGCTCTACTGGCAATCTCTCGGCGGCCCCGTGCTCGAACGTGAGTATCGGTTTCATCCGACGCGCAAGTGGCGTGCAGATTTCGCGCACGTCGAGAGCCGCACGTTGATCGAGGTCGAGGGCGGAATCTACATCGCCGGCGGTGGCCGGCACAATCGAGCGGCGGGCTTCCTTGCCGATCTCGAAAAGTATTTGGAAGCGGCGCTCGCGGGCTGGCGTGTTGTGCGCCTGGCGGAGCCGCTCATCACCGCCCCGATCGTCGAGCGGCTGGTCGCGTTCGTGCGCGGCGGGGGTGTAAAGTCGGTGTAAGGTTGCGGCTCAACCTTACACCTCTGGAAGCCCGAATTTCCGCACGCCGCGCGTGGAGTGGTGTCAGAGTAGGTGATTCGCACCAAAACGCGGATTTTGCCTTTTGGGGCGCGTATCAGAGCGCGTGAGCGACACGAAAAGGTGTAAAGCGCGAAAAGCAGCCCCTCATGGAATTGGAGTGATTGTCGCCCAAACCAAGTGACGAACTCACTCTCATAAAAGATTGCTTCTCACTCTCGCGAACTCGCTCTCGGACACGCTCGCTCGCTCGCGCACACACGGCTCTCTCTAACCGCTTGCTCACCAACGCTCGCACATCACGGGTTGAACGCGCGGGTGTTTCGCCAGCCGTCCGTCCAGCGTAGGCGGGGCTTGCAAAAGCTCAGACTTCAGAAACAAATGCGTGCCTCAGTCGTTTGATACGGGCGGCTTTGGCGTGATGTGCTACTGCTGGCGGGGCGAGCCTCTGCGAGTCGCTGACAACGCGCCGCCGGACTCCCGCGAACAAGACCCTGCGTGTGACACCAGATAACGAGTCAGAGCAAACACCACCGGCCGATCCTCGGCCCGTGAAGCGACCCCGCAAGAAAGTCGGGAGCGAGCCAGTCGCCCTAAACTCCAACGCGGGCGGCTCCCCGGTTGCGGACGTGGACGTTGACGATCCGGGCGACGAAACGCAGCGGAACTATCGTTACCAAGCGGCCATCGGCGCGATGCTGATCGTCCGGATGAGCACGGGCGAATTGCCGTATCTGGCGGTTTGGTGCGAGCAACGGGAGGACTTTCTAGGCGAACTGCCTGATGCCATGTTTGACGCTGTGCAGGTCAAGACTGCAACGCCCGAGAATGGGGCGTGGGAAGTTTCCACGGCCGCTTTCGTGAAGAGCATCCGCCGTTTCTCCCGACTAGACACTGCGTTTCCAAACCAACTTCGCCAGTTTCTGTTCGTATCGAATGTCGATTTCGCAGATTCAGACGCGGACGCGCAGAAGCATCGCTCGATACCAAAGCTTCTAAAAGCTGCCGCGGCTGCTGCGGATCACAGCGCGCTGGAGGGTGCGATGGCTGATGCGTTCAAGTCGCTTCTGGAGAAGGTCAACCACGAGCAGAAGGACAAACTGTCCGCGGAAGCTGTGTTCGCGGTGCTCCGCCGCTTGAAACTTCAGAAGGGTCCGTCACGGGAGGAAATGCAGGACGTGCTTTGCCAGAGCCATCTGCCGCATTTGGCCGCCTGTGCGGAGGCTGCGCCGAGGGCACTCGCAGAAATCGCCAAGCGGCTTGTCGCTCGCGTGCTGGAGGCGTCATCAATCCAGATCGACGCAGGCGAGAGGCACTATGCAGCATTTCTTGAAGGCAAACGATCGCCAGAACTAGAGGCGAAGCGGCTGACGGCAGTTGATCTCGAACTGATTCTGCGCGAGCAGAAAACCGAGGCATTCCACTATCTTGCTTCCCTCACCTCACTGAAGATCGGTGAAGGGCGGGATCAGGCAGAAGACACGCGGCTAATGCAGCTCAAACTAAAACAAGGCGGCATCCCAGAAGAGAGTTTTGTGATCCTCCATCGGCAGGCGATTTCGGCGGAACAGCGGTTGCTCGACCTCGCCACCCGAACGGAGCACGGCGCAGAGATTTACTCGCAACTCGAAAATGTCGTTCGTGACGCATGCAGCGTGGCTGCGGTTCAGGCATCGCTGGTCAGCGATCCATTTGGAAAGAGGATGCTGGTCGAAGTGCATAAGCGTCTTCGCGAGATCGCTAGCGCCGAGGCCGAACGTGTGAGTAGCGAAGGTGCCGATATGCTCCTAGGCGTGGCGGGCCTGCTCACCGGCCAGTGCCACGTCTGGTGGAGCGAGAAGTTTGACATTCCCGCCGCGTCATGAGCCTTGCACTTATCCGCCTGGCTGCCTCCATCGAGCGCAGTGACGAATTTCACATGGCTCGCATTCTCCTGCTGCTCAAAGCCGCCGGGAAGAAGACGAACAAGCCAGTAGAGGGCATCACCAAGCTGGCGAAGCTCGATTTCCTCGCACGCTACCCAGCGGCTCTTGTGCGTCTCTTGGAAAGACTGGGCAAGCACCAGCAGGCCGCGCGGATTCCCGAGCAAGAGCGCCAGACAATCGAGGGAGCAATGATCCGATTCCGCTACGGTCCGTGGGATGAGCGCTACCGCCGCTGGTTGGCGTTGCTCGCGGCCCGAGGCTTGGTCGATGTCTATCAGCAAGGCACGACTGTCCACGCGAAGCTCACCGAGGGCGGAGCTTTACAAGCTGAAGCCCTGGCCGCGGCGGAGGAATTTCACTCGCTCTTTGAGCGCTGCAAACTTGTTGCGACCGCCGTCGGCGACTACGGCGCGACGCGGCTGATGAATCTAATCTACGAAGTGTTCCCGGAGATTCTCGATCATCGCTGGGGTGAAAAACTACGCTTATGAAATTCCGTCTCCATCAACTCGCCCTGCGTTTCAAAGCGGAAACCGTCACCATCACGTTCGCCGACTTCAATTATTTTTACGGCGAAATGGGTGCCGGCAAATCGAGCATCGCGCGCCTCATTGACTACTGCCTCGGCGGCGACCTTGTGGACACGCGAGCACTTCAGAATGAGTTCGTGTGGGCAAGCCTGCATCTCTCTGTGAATGGACGGAATCTCACGCTCGTTCGCGATGCTCACTCTGCGCGTGTTCGCGCGCAATGGAATCAGGATGGGCAGCCACTTGAGATCATCCTGCCGGCTCGCGATAGTGCGGGCGAAGTTCTGCCGGAGACTGGGGTCGAGACGCTTTCCGACCTGATCTTCTATCTCGCCGGTATCACGCCGCCGCGCGTGCGTCGCGGTCGGCAGCGCGAAGATTCAGAACTAGTCCGCCTGAGCCTGCGTGACCTACTTTGGTTTTGCTACCTCGACCAAGATTCGATGGACAGCGGCTTCTTCCACCTTGACCGCGATGCAAACCCCCACGTTCGCCTGAAGAGCGTTGCCGTCCTCCGCTACATCCTTGGCTTTCACCACGAGCGAGTGGCGGAGTTGGAAGCCGAGTTGGAGAGTATTCGGCGGGAACGTTTGGATGCACTCGCTGGCCATGAGGCGATCAAAAATGTGCTAACGGAGGCCGAACTACCGTCCGAGCTTGATCTCGCTGCACGTCGGCGCGCGCTGGAGCAACAGCAAACGTCGCTCCGGCAACGCTCGGAGGAAGTCCGCGGCGGATTGAGCGAGTTGCGCAACCATGCTGCTGACGAAGCACGCACTCGGGCACGTCAGATCGGTTCGGAGTTAGCCGATGCTGAGAATGCGGTGGCTGAATTGCGTATGCAGATCGAACGCGACAAGGCGCATCGTAATGAATTGCTCAACCTCGGCACACGTTTCCGCCGCGCCCAATCTGCGCGGGCAGTGCTTGGCGGTGTGGCCTTCCACGCATGTCCGCGATGCGCACAGACATTGCCCGAGCGACCGACTGATCAATGCGGCGTTTGCGGCTTGCCAGAACCTTCGCTGGAGCAAACGGCTGAGCAGGAGAAGATCGCCGAGGCTGACTTGGACGGGCGGTTGAAGGAACTCGACAGCATGATAGGGCGGCAGGAGAAGGAGGCGGCAAGACAGAGTCGTCTTTTGCGGGAGCTGACCCAGCAGAAGCAGGTAGCCGATGCTGAGTTGAGCGAACTTTCGCGTCGTTACGACTCCGCGTATCTTTCGCAGGCGCTCGAATTGGAGAAGCAGATTGCTGTCGCAGTGGAGCAGCTTGCGGAGTTGAAGCGCTACGAGACGCTCATTGCGCGTATCGAGCGTCTCCGCCAGCGCGCCAATCATCTCGCAGGTGAGGAAAGCCGCGTCCGGACGGAGTTGAAGGAAACGCGGGAGCGAGCGGAGCGAGACACGCAGAATCTTCAGCGCCTAAAACAACTTTTCCTAGACTGTCTGGTGCGCGCGCGTGTTCCCGGTATCTTGGCGTCGGATCGAGTTGAGATGACCGCGCCATTCTACCTCCCGGAGATTTACCCATCAGAAGGCGGAGAGCTGACGAGCACTGCATTCAGCAATCTTGGCAGCGGCGGTAAGAAAACGCTGTTCAAGGCTTGCTTCGCCGTCGCCATTCATCGCCTTGCTGTGGAGCGCGGCGCAAACCTACCAACGTTACTCATCATCGACTCTCCGATGAAGAACATCAGCGAGCGAATCAATCGCCGTCAGTTCGAGGGCTTCCACGAAATGCTCTACGGCTTGGCGCGCACCGAACTCCGTGGCACGCAAATCGTCCTAATCGACAAGGAATTCCTGCCGCCGCCTGAGCAATTCGAGCCGAGCTTCGAGAATCGCTTCATGACACCAGACCGAGACGATGCACCTCCGCTCATCACCAAGTATCGCGGGAAGTAGGGGCGACTTACGCCACCGCCGAGCCGAAGCCGGAAGGAAGTAGCGAAGCAAGTCCCGTGTCAGGAACACGTATCAGCCTGAGAAGCCGCGCGAGCAGGCGCAGTGGATTAGGTGAGGAACCGATGCTTCGCCCAGCCACGGAATTCCTCGGTCGCGGAGCGGAGCTGCACGGGATACGCGGAGTCCGCGCGCTTCATCACGACGCCCTCGAAAAAATCGCAGCCGAGCACGCGGTTCGCATCACGGAGCCGCTGGTAGAAAGCGAGCGCGTCGGCGTGTGAATCAGCGCGCTGTGTCGGCGTCAGGACCACGGCGCCACTTGGCACCGGGCGCGATGTGTCGCCGCCGAAAACGGGATCACACGGCAGCAGTGATTCGAGGATCGCACGTCTCTGCTGGTAACTCGGCGTGCCGGATTCGGGAATGACATCGAGCACGACGAGCGTGCCGCGTCCGAGGTTGTGCCGACGTTCAAGGGCTTCGCAGTCGGCCCACACGAGGCCGCGACTGGCGAGTTTGGTCAGCGCCGCGAGCGCGGGCCGAAAACAGTCCGCAATGGTGAGCGGTGTGCCGTGGCGATTCCACATCGTCCCGGTCGGCGTGTGGATGAGCGCGCGCCAGCCATTCAACTTTGGCTCGGCATACCACAGGCCGCGCTTGGGCGGAGCCAACTCGAGACGCCCGCCTTGAATCGGCCTCGCCGGAAACGTCAGGAGTGGTGGAGCCGTCATGGGGTTGAAGTCTCCGTTTGGGAAGGGCCGGATTCCGCGTTTATCGGGCTGATTTGGCCTTCGATTTCCGCGCCAAGGGTGGAGGGATTGGCGCGCGTCTCGGATTCACGAACGGCCTTCGAGTGGATGGCGTGCGCGACGGCTTCTAGGTCTTCGAGCGTGGTGACACATCGTTCGCCACCGAAGATGGAGAGGACGATTTCAGTCTTCATCGGGAAGCATCACGGTGATGGCGGCCTGCGGGTCGTCGATGTCGCGCGGGCCGCACATGGCTTTGAGATTCACGAGCGGCGGCGTGCGGTCGCGGTTGTTGTTGCGGACGTGCAGGCCGAAGAGCATCTGCGGGCCGCTCGTGCGACGGGCCGCGCAACGCAGCATCCACACGATGTCCCACAGCCGGCCTTTCTCGTCCTGAGCGCGCACGCCATCGGGCACGGTCACATAGCTGTCCCACACGGCGCGGGTGAGATAGACCGGGAACTTCAACCCGGCCTCGCGCGCTACTTCGCTCACGTCGATCTGCACGCCATCGGCGAGGGCGTCCTTGCGTGTGTAGGCGTAGATCACTTCCGCGCCGGCAAACGGGTCTTGGGCCTCGTCCATCAGCGCGACGTTCTCGATGTGGCGAGTGAGCGCGTCAGTGCGCTTGCTCTGCCACGGGACGAGTTCCAGCGGGCCGTGGAGCCGCTCCATCGCGCCCCGTAGTTCCGCCGCCGATTCATCATCGGCGGCGGTGAACACACCCGCGAGGTTCGCATTGCTCGTCGCAGTGTTCGTCGGCGAACTTACCCAGCGGCCGTCAGCGAGTCGGAGCGTGAACTTATTCATCGTCGCTCCCTCCGCGCCCGAGCTTCGTCTTCACGCTCGCGCTGATGGGCACGATTTTGTCCAACTCATGATTCTGCTCCACGGAGAACAGCGTGTGCCGCGCAGCGTGGAACTCCTTCGTCGGTTTGATGGTGGCCTTCGCCGAGAGCGCCGCGCTCGCCCCGTGGTGCGCGAACAACTCCTGCAACTCAGCGAGCAGCGGCTCAACCGCGGCGTCGGGGATCACGTCACCTTTGATCTTCAACTCGAACGATTGCTTGAAATACCGCGTGGCGTGCTCACCGGCGAGTCGCGTGATGGCGGGCTCATCGCTGGTGCCCCGGTAGGAGTTGGAGAACCCGACGCGCACGACCTTGCCGTCTGCCGAGCGCGCCTCGACCGACGAGGCGACAGCGTGCTGCCCGTGGTGATGGGTGAAGTAGAACGGCTTCGCGATGGCGATCAGCTCGGCCTTCTCCAATTCGAGCGCGCCTTCGATCGCTTCGACCTGGGCGCTCTTGTCGAGGATGCTGGTGACCAACTCCCCAACTTGACCGTCGTGGTCGGGCAGCAGCGGGTAGGCTTTCGCCGACTTGCCGGCCGGCGTCTGCGTGGCGAACCCGGCAAGGCTGACCTTCTTCAAGGCCGGCGCAGGCGCGGGCGTGGATGCGGCGACTGCCGCTTTCGGTTCTGCGGCAACGGTGGCCGCACTGGTGGTTGCTTTCGTTTTCTTCATTGGTTTTTCGGTTCTGTGGTTTCTGGTTCTCGCCGCTCACTACGCGGACTGCGTAGCTTCACGGCAAAATGGAGTGCGGTGGTCGCTGTGGGCGGCTTTCACCTTGGTGACTTCGGCAAGCAGGTCCGTCCCGGTGACTTTCCACTCGCCCGCGTCGTCGGCGGTGGAGCCGGCGTAGATCGCGTTCAGACAGACGTTGAGAATGTCCCCGCCGGACAGCCCCTTCGCTTCCGTGGCGAGGATGTTCAGATCGGCGAACACGCGCTCGCGGTTCGGCAGGTGCAGCTCAAAAAGGCGGCGGCGCATCGCCTTGTCGGGGAGCCGGAACTTGATGTGCCGCGAGATGCGGCGGAGCAGCGCGGGGTCGTAATTGCCGAACAGGTTGGTCGTCACGATCACCACGCCGTTGAACCGGTCGAGTTCCTGCATGAGCACGTTGCGGTTTTGATTGATGCTGGTCGCGCAGCTCTCCCCGATGTTCACACGGCGCGAGAGCAGCGAGTCTGCTTCATCGAAGAAGAGCACCGCACCGAGTTCGCTCGCGCGCTTGAAGCAGGCGGCGATGTGCTTGGCGGTGTCGCCAAGGTATTTCGAGATCACCGCGCTATAATCAACTTGGTAGAGCGGCTGGCTGAGCCGCAGCGCCACGCCGAGGGCGGCGCGGGTCTTTCCCGTGCCCGGAGGCCCGTGGAAGTTGAGGATGCAGCGGCCGTCTTGCGGCTGGAGCTGGCTGATGCTCCAGACTGCTTCGAGGTCGGCGCGGCACTGGATGGCGCGCAGGCCGGCGGCGATGTCGTCGCGCACGTCCGCGTGGAGCACGAGCCGATCAAGGTCGTGGTGCGGCGCTGGCGTGACGAGCACGCCGAGGTCAGGCGCTTCGCCGTTGGATGAAGCGCCGTTGTTGCGACGGCGCGGGTTGCGATGGTCTGCCGCAGTTGCGGCATCCGGCGGTATTTCGTGTTCGTGGTCAGGCATAGAGTTTGGGCGGTTGAAGCTGCATCAGCGGCAAAAGTTCACTTCCCCGACGACGCCGCTCTCGTCGTCTCCGGCGTCGAGCGCACACGTCTCAAGCCAGCCAATTGCGGCGCTCAACTCATCGCGGTAACGCCCGAACCTCTGGAAGTCGTCCGGCATGGCGAGGTTGCGAGCAGACCTGAGCGCGAGCGCGTGGTAATGCGGATCTTCGACGGCTTTCTGTCTCAGTTCCCACAAACTGCGGACTTTCGGCAGCAGCTTGGACTTGGTTTTGCACGGTGGAGTGAGTGGCTCAATCATGCCCTTGCCTCGTTCACCGACCGCGCTTGTGTCCATCGCTGATGAACACCATTTGTATCACCATTTTGCGTAGCGGCTCGCGGTTGGCGCGAAAGGTGAGGCGAAGGAGTCATTGGCGTTCGTAACGTCGTTCGCAGCGGTCGCAGACTCCGGAACCGTCCTCACTGGGCTTGCCGCAGTAGCGGCATCCGATGTCACGCTTCGGCGCGGGACTTGGCGCGAACTGCCGGTGGATGCGCTCGATGGCGGGCACGGCGAGCTTCTTCGCGTCACCCGCGCCGCTCGTGAACCAGCACCAATCTCCGGCGGCGCACATCCACTCGACGTGGACGATGCCGCGCGGCGTGATGACCACCGCGTTCTTCGGGCGCTCGCGCTTGTCGAAGGTAATGGAGTGAACGTGCGCTTTCATGGCCGGTCCTCGGTTGTCCACGCGCGCAGAAACCGCCGGAGCTGGCGGCGCACGCGGCGCAGGTTGTCATGCGCATCGGCGCGGTCGGCGAACGTCAGCCCGGCGTCGTGTTCGGGGTCACCGGCATCGGCGAGCAGCGCGATGGCGAGGCTCATCTCCGCATCCGCGGCGCTCATCGCCATCAGCATCCGGCGTTCGCGTGGGGTGGACGGTTTCGCACTCACAGCAAGCCGCCCCCTTTCACATCGAGCCACGTCTCCAAGTCCGCCAGCGCGGCGCGCACGCAGCCACCACTGCCAACGGCGACGCGCGCGGCCACATCACGCGGAACGCGCCAGTGCGCGCACAGGAACTCCGTGATTTCATCCGTCGTCGGTGTGGCGATCTTGATCGACTGGAAGCGTGTCTGGAAACGCTCCGTCAGCAGATCGAGTTGCAGGTTGCTCGTGCCGATGAGTGCCTTGCCCGCCGGGAGCCGGTCGAGGTAACTGAGCAGGATGTCCTGCGCGTCTTTCGAGCAGCGGTCGAGTTCATTGATGATCTTCACCGACCAGTTCGAGAACAGCGAGCCATAGGGCAACGTCGCCATCCATTCGCGCACCGAGTCCACGGTCACTTCCTTCCCGTTGAAACTCTCGACGCCGAGCGGCGTGCCGGTGAGTTCGCGCGCGACCAACTCCGCCACGGTCGTCTTACCGACGCCGGGCGGGCCGTAGAGCAGGAGCTTGCACGCGGCGGTGCGCGAGTCGCGCAGGCGTCGCGCCTTCGCAACCTGGGCAACGCAGACTTCGCGCGCTTGGCCGATCAGATATTCCGAGCCGGTCGGACGCCAGTTCATCGGCGATGGCGGCGCATCGAGCACGGCGCTTTTGCCCCGTGGCGTCGAGCCGTTGCGATGATTATGCCGCAGCCGCATACGAGCCTCCTTTCAGGCTGACCAACTCGCGCAGCTTGCCGGCCACGGTGGCCGCGCCCTTCTTATAGAGCGCGACCACCACCAGCTCGCCGTCGAGCCACACGGCCCAATGCCGCGTTCCGTAGCGAGTGATCGTGACCATCTACCAGCCCTCCCGGCGCACGCGCGCCTTCACGGTGTTGACCGACAAGTCGAAACGCGCCGCCGTCTGCTTCGGGCTGCGCGTCTGCTTGTAGAACTTCTTCACCGCGCGCCAGTCCGTGCCCGTCTCAGCCTCCGGCTCCGGCGCTGCGTGCCGCGCACTCCGACCGTTGGTGGCCGTGGTATCGGCCTCACGGGAGCGCGTGGAATCGCGTTGGAAGGCGTCGAAGCGCCGGCTGGGTGTGGAGTTGGTTCCCGTGGACGCGCGGCTGGATTCCAGCGCGGCGAGGCGCTGTTCGAGGGGCCGCAGCCGGTCGGCCACGGCGACGTTCGCCGCATCGCCGACAATCTTGCTCACGTCGATGGACGAGCCACCGCCGCGGCGCTTGCCGACGACTTCCATGACTTTCGTCGTCACAATTTCGCGGATGAGTTCGACGGGGATTTCCGTGATCGAATAGACCACGCCGGTAAGCGACTGGAGCCCGAGCAGCGACTTCATCTGCTCGCGCGCCGTGCGCGGATTCTCGGCCTCGATGCGATCATCGAAGACGACTTTGCCAGCCTTGCTGGCGATCAGTTTGAACAACTTCATTTTCGTTTTCATGTGTTGCGGGTCAGCGTTGGTGATTGCCGAGTGGCAGCGGGAGCTGACCCGTGTGGCCTGCCGTGCTCGGTTTGCGGCAGCCATCCGCAGAATGCGGAGTGTTTGCCGAAAATGATACCCGCCTCGCGCTCTCGGCGAGATAGGGTGTGAAGCTGGTGTTGCTGACGAGAAAGCCGCGCCACGGCTGCCAGTCGCCGAACAACTCAATCTCCTTGCTGCCCATCACGGCCCAACGGCCGGGCAGCTTTTTGAGCAGCTTCGTGCCCTTGTGATGCACAAGTGCGGCGATGGCGCGGCTGTCGCTCATCGGGCCGTCGAGAGTGCCGATGATTTCCTGCGCGGCCTCCCAGTTGCCCCACGTCCCGTTGTGGAAGAGCACCGACTTGCACAGCCCCTCGTAGCCGAGCGCCGCTTCCGCAGTCACCGGGAAGGGATGGCAGAGCAACGGCTCCACGCCGCCGACACTCGCCCAGCGGAAGTGAATGATGACTTCGCCCGGCACCTTCTGAATCAGGTGGTTCACTTCGCCGGGCGTGAGCGCCTTGCGCCAGTTGATGCGGCGCTTCTCGCGCCACGCCACGCCCGCGCCGTGCGGGTTGGCGGCGTGACACGCGCGCAGGATGGTCAGGTCAGGACGTTGCTTTGGCGGACAGATCAGGACGACACACATGAGAATTGAATGGGTTGAGGATTGAGAAAGGGCGGGTTCACAGGCGGGCATCGGGGTAGCGCGCATCGAATTTTCCGCAGAGGCGCAGGGCTTCGTCGCGGCAGGCCGGGAACTCCGAGTGGAGCCGCCCAAACATTCCGAGCGCGACGGGCCGCGCGCTGCCGTTCCAACCGAGGTAATCGTGGAGGAAATGCAGCGCGCTCGCGGCGGTCTGCGTGCGCTTGGTTTGCAGCTTGTTCTTCCGAAATGCGCCGAGGCACTGGACTTGGTGCGCGCGGCGGCAGATGCCGAGCACGGTCGCAAGGTGGTGAAGGATTTTCGTGAGGCTCGTGGTGCCCGCAAACACGCGGAACTCCACCGCGCCGACATACTCGCTGCCCCGCATCCGAAAGGACTTTTGGAAATTGAGCATCCCGCGCCCACACGCCGCAGCCGCGGCTTCCTTGTCCGCGATGCTGCTCGTGTTCACGATCTGCCGCATGTGGCGCGCGACATCCTCGGCGAGCGTGTGGCTGTAACGGTTCAGGTGACGCCCGGTTCCCGTCTGGCCGTAGAGCGACATCGCGTGCCACTGCGCGATGTGCGCGAGCTTGCGCACGAACTCGCTGACCTTTGCCGGTTGCGCGCTGCCGATCACCGACTCGATACCCACGGTGATATGGCAGCCGCACGAGGCATCGGCTTTCGCACCCACGGCGAGCATCCACTCAACGAACTGGCAGAGGTTCTCGACGCCGGCCTCTCCGTGGAGAATGGGCGACACGAACTCGCAGGGCATCTCGCCCGGCTCGCACGTGATCGAGCCGTCGCGGTCAGCCCGCCACGTCGCGCCGTTGAAAGTGGGCGCGGGGAGTTCCTGCCCGTTGGTCGCACGGCCGCTCCGCACCGGATACCCGTTGTGATACCCGCCCACGGCGATGCCGCTGGTGCGGGGAATCTTCGTCTCCAACTCAATGCCGAAGCGGATGGCCGTCGCTTCCGTGTCTTGCTGTTTTCTGAAACTACGCATACTGCGGACTCCTTGGGCAAAAAACGAGTTAGAGGTTCCGCAGCGCGGCCTGCGCGGCGGCGATGTCCGTGTGGAGTTTGTCGATGTCCTGCTTGGGCACCGGCTGGCCGGCGAAGCACGAGTTGAGCGCGCAGCGCAGCAGCTCGCGTTTTGAGCGGAGAAGCGCGCTCACGGCGTCGGGGCCGCGGCTGATCGCCTCTTGGAGTTCAGTGGATTGGATTGCGTTCATGGCCTCTTTGATGCCAGCCGTGGGGCGCGGCGTTCCATCAGTTTGCATCGCCATTTTTTTCACCATTTTTCGTGGCAGCTTTCGGTTGGCGCGAAAGGTGAAGTAAGCCGGAAGCCTGCTATCGCTCCGCGCCATTTGTGAGGGGTTCACAAGTCCCACGCCTCCCGGAAACCGACGAACTTGGGGAATCGCGGCGCTTCCTTCGCCCCGCTCGGCTGGTGCTTGAACTTCACGAGCCGCCCGATGAGCGATTCGCGCTGCTCCCAGAGGGTGACTCGATCAACACCGCCGAGCACATGGTTGTAGCCGAGCCGGAACACCACATTGGAATCCACCGCGCTCACGACGAAACCGCCGAGTTCGCCCCGGCCCACTTTGCCCGCCTGCGCCGAGCTGCGCTTGGTGCGCCCGAAGGCGTCACGCTGCGCCTCGTTGTGGTTGCTCATGCCTTCGTAGGTGTCGAGCACCACAGCCTCCGCGTCCTCGAACCGCTTGATCTTCAAGAGCCAGCCCTCGCGCTCCGTCGAGCGACCGCACTTGTATGGCGAGTCCGGCGTGCGGATCATCACGCCCTCGTAGCCCTCGGCCAGACAGTCTTCCTCGTAGGCCGCAAGCTGCGCGGCGTCGCGGATCTCCACGGGCAGGATTTTCTCGACGTGCTCGAACTCGGGCAGGCGCTTGAGTTCCTGCATCCGGCAGGCATACGGCACGTCCACGCCGTCGCTCACGTAGTCGAACACGGCAAAGGTGAAGTCCGGCTCGCCGGACTCGCGCCCGATGTGCCCGGCCGTTTCGCTGAACGTGGTGCCGCGCACGATCAGTTCGCCGTCGAGACCATCGGGCAGATGGCTCTCAATCCATCCGCGCGTGAAGCGGTTCGACACGGGCTTGAACGAGCGCGTCAGGGCACGCCCGTTGATCTTCAAACAACGGATGCCGTCGAGCTTCGGCGTGGCGAGCACGGGGAAACTCAGGGCATCCGGGCGCTCGCACTTGCCGGCGAGCATTGGCTTGGTGATGTGGTTCATCGTTTGTGTTTTGGTTTTGGTTTCTGGTCTAGGCTGCGGAGCAGCGCGCCGAGGTCGGCGAGCCACTCCGCGAGAAACGCGCGCATCAACCGGCGGAGCGTCTTCATCGCCCGCCTCCCTCGATGGTCTTGATGCACTCAGGCCCGAAGCCCGACTCCACGGACTCGGGCACGGTCAGCGTTCTGCCGCAGCGCCCACACTTCCCGCAGTGACACAGCCGCACTTGCGGCGGGAGCAGATGGCCCGCGCTCAACTGGCGAAACAGCCAGTCGAACGCCCGCGCGCTCGGCGCATCCTGGGCGATGTGCGAACGACGCCCGTGGTGGTAGCGCACCGCGTCGAACACGGTGCCCAGATACGAGTAGTCGTTCTCGTTGTCTGGGCCGGTGAGCACGCTGACAAAGTGCGGCTTGTCCTCATCGGGCTTCCGCACCTTGAAAGTGAAGCGGTTGCCCGTGGCCGTGTTCTCGACCGTGAACAGTGCGTTCCCGGCGAGGATGAATTGGAGCGGAGCGTTCATACGCGGAGTGCGTAGGCGCTAGGCGCAAAAAGACGGCTGCGCCCCCGGCGCGAACGCGGTCAGCCGCCCAACGAGCGTGGCGAGGTTGAACTTGCGCAGGCTGCGCTTCTCCACGTCGAAGACGGTGATAAGACCGCCGCTGCGCAGCTTGTCCGGTGAGGTGACGAAGCGCATCGTGCGCGCTGCGCCCGTGGCTTTGATGAAGGTTCCGACGTATTCAGTTTGTGGCTGTTTCATGCCCTTGCCTCGTCCGGGCAGCCGCGTGGAATCCATCCATTTGCATCGCCATATTTTTCACCATTGAACGGAGCGAAGCCGCGCTTGGCGCGAAAGGTGGGGCGAGCCGGATTCCTGCTATCGGCCCGCACCATCCGCAGAAAAGTGCGCGTCACCCGCCCGCTCGTTTATCACACGAAATTGGCCTTCGATTTCCGCAGCCGCAAAGGAGTCGGCAGCCGCGGGTGGTATGGTGATATGGCCGAAAGGCCGGTCTGCCTTCCTATATGGCGCGGAGTTTCGCGCTCGTTTTCGCCGGATACCAAAGTGGAAGAAGTGGACGGATTCAGTCCACTCTCGTCACTCTCGACTCCGCTCAGTGGCTCAGTCGTCGATCAAATCGTCGAACAGGCCGGGCTGGAATGGCTCGAGTGCAGCCTGCTCATCGCGAAAGAACTCAGCCTTGGACTTGCCCATCTTGCGGCCCTTCTGCGTGTGGCAGTCGAAGGCGTAGTCGGGGATTTTCTCGCGCCCGGCTTTCTGCAAATCGGCGGCGAGCTTGTCCGCATCAAGACCCGCGCATTTGTCATAGACGAAGTTCTGCAAGTGGTCGGCGTCCCGGCTCTTCTTCGCCGCGCACAGAAGGATCACGGCCTTGCTGATGAAGATGCGGCCCTTGGCCTGCTTCGCCGGGACATTGGCGTTCACCATCGCGTAGCTGTCGTGGAGTGCCTTCACTTCCTGAGTGAGTATTCCCCAGCAATCTTCGGCGCTCACGGTGAGCAGCCGCTTCCAGACATAGTTGCCGTAGCCGCTGGCCCAGAGTTCCAGTGCCCAATAACCCGCAAGGCGAGTGTCTCCACGGCGGATAGCCTTCTGCATCGCCGAGGAAACCTCGCCAAACTCGTAGCCTCTTTTAGTTAGAAATCGCATGTCCTGATTTTCGTTCGCCGAGCACGTTGGGCCAAAAAGAAAGGAGGGTGTTGAGGGGTGCTTCGAGCGGTCGCGCGTAGGTGATGCAGGCATGGCTTCCTCCTCGTCGTCCGGCCCGCGGTAAGTCCATCGCGGAGTGTCTCCATTTTACGCATCGAGGCTGAAGGATTGCCGACGCGGGGCATCTATCGCGGTCTTGTCCTGACTTTGATAACTCTCGAACCGAATGTGGGCTTTCCACTTCCGCTTGAGGTAACGCTTCTCGGCGGCGATGCGCTCGGCGGATCGGAAGATCGAATTGCCGCCGAGGTTCTTGTCGCGCTCCTGGACGAAACAGAACCGGGCCTCGTTCCAGACCAGGCGGGTGACCATCAGTTCTTCGAGCGTGGCGTCGATGTCGCACTTGCACTTGAGCAGTTCATCCCACTTCGGCACGCCGCCGTTCGCATCGCGCACGACACCAACGGCCCCTCCGACCCAATGATGAACGCCAAACGGATCGTTGCGCTGAAGCAGACGCGGATCGCTGCGCTGGTGCCAGCCAAACAATCGCGCCCCGGCGCCGCGCGCGCAGTAGGCGGAATTTTCGAGCATGGCCAGCGTCTCGTCGGTCGAGAGTTTGCGGCAGCGCAGCGACACCATGCAGACGCAGGCGGTGATGTCGTCGTCGAGCATCACGATGGAGTCCTCGGTGAAGCGGCGCAGAATCCAGTTTCGCACGGCACTCACACCCGTCACGTCATCGGGAATGGTGACCTTCTCCAACGCGACGTGCGCGTAATCAGTCAGCTCGCTTTCGGGGACGACGAGCGTTGCTGTCGGGAACAGGCGGTGGCTGTTGATCGACCGCGGGCGGCTCCGCGACATGATCACCAGGCGCAGGCTCAGCGGAGCCAGTTCCGGCCAGTCCTTCGGGGAGAGTCGATTGATTTCCACCGGCGGCAGCGGCACGGCGGGCGAGGTCGAGGATTCGTTTTCCATGGAGCACACGGCCGAGGCCGATTTTTTTGGTTTTGCGGGTGATTGAAAAATCGACTTCGCGGACGCCGAGAAGCTGGAGCGCGAGCATCCAGTCGCGAAGGTCGTGGAACATGAACACGAGGTAGTCGTGGTGCTCGAACGCCTGAATTTCCATTCGCGGCACCGTCTCCACGTCGTCCTCCGGTTTCTCGTCGTAGAGCTTGGCGATCTCGTCTTCCATGAAGCCTGTGAGTTCCACGTCGAACGACGGATCGCTCGCGCGGATGCTTTCGATCACGCGCTTCAAATCGTCCTCATCCAGCTCCGCCAATTCCGAGAGGCGGTTGTCGGCGAGCAGATCGGCGAGTTCCTCCGCCTCGCTTGCGTAGTCCTGATAATCCACAGGCACCTTCTCCGCGCCCATCAGCAGCGCGGCTTCGAGACGACCGTGACCACGCACGATAAGGCCGCTCCGTTTGCTCACCGTGATCGGCCCGCGCCAGCCCTGCTCCTGAATGATGGACGCCAGAAGCTGAATCTGATGCGCGCTATGCCGGTTCGGGTTCACCGGATTCGGCTTGAGCGTCGCGGGATCGACGAGGGCGTTGTGCGCGCAATGGATCTTCACGACGCCCGCCGCTTGTCAAAGGACATGACCTTGACGCACCTCCGCAGCCTGCGGACAATCGCGGCGCATGACTCACCGCGATTTCGCGAAAACGCTCGTCACTTGGCGGGAACGGAACAACTACACTCAGCGCACCGCCGCCGAGATGCTTGGCGTCTCGAAACGCTCGCTGGAAAACTGGGAGCAGGAGCGCGCGATGCCGCAGGGGTTCGGATTGAAGGCAATGCTCAGGCTCATCGAGGGGCCGAAGACCAAATCCGTCGTGAAACCTCCGCGCAAACGCACTCCGAAGAAACGCTAACTCACTTGACCTATGTGGCTCTGCACCAAACACGGCTTTTTCAGCATCGTCGAAAAACTCCCCGGCGAGTTTCACATCCGCGCGCGCGCGAAGCGCGACATCGAAAATCTCAAGGCGCTCGCGGAGATCAAGCGAGCGGTAATTTCGACTCCTGATGCCGATTACCGCTACCGGCTCGTGGTGAACAAGGTCGAGATGCTCGCGGCGCTGACGTGCATGGCCAACGAGATCGACTACTCAAATTTCAAATCGAAGATCGGGAAGACTGAAGACCAGCGGGACAAGCTCGACGCCTACCACGAAGTCTGGGGCGTAATGGCGAAAGTGCAGCGCGGCCAGCGCGACTGAGGGGCTGCCGTTCGTGTCGGCACGAACTGGCGACCGTTGACGCCCGCGAGGGCGCATGGACTCCATTCCGCCGGACGTTGCCAAGAAGCTGCTCAACCGCGATTTCGCCAATCTCGTCAAACGAGTGCAGGCGGGCGGGAAGATCAGCCGCACCGAGCGCGCGATGTTGCAGTCGATGGCCGCCGGGGCGGGCGGCGATGGCCCGGCGTTCGTGCGCAACTTCGTCGAGCTGGCGACGGCGCTGAAGGTCACGCGGCAAACGATCAACGGCTGGAAGAAATTCGAGGACGCGCCAAAGCCGGCGGCGAATGGTCTGCACGACGTGGCGCAGTGGCGGGAATTCATGCGCCAGCGCGGGCTCAAGGGCGGAGAGGAAACGCCGGATGTGCAGCAGGCGCTCAAGGCGCGAAAACTTCTCGCCGAGGTCGAGGAGCGTGAGCTGCGGCTGGCGGTGAAACGCGGCGAGTTCATCCCCGTGGAGCAGGTGCGCGCGGACTGGACGAATCTCGTTGGCCAGGCGACCGCGCTGTTGCGACGCAAATTTGAAAACGAGCTGCCGCCAATTCTCTCCGGCCTCGACGCGACCGGCATCCAGGAGGAATGCCGCAAAGCCATCGACGAAGTGCTTTCGGTGTTGCACGCCGGATGAACGCGAATCTCGTCAGCGTGTGGCGCGAGGCGTGGCGTCCGCCGGATCGACGCCCCCCGTGGGCGTGGGCCGAGCAGCACATCGGCTCGATTCCGTATTCCCCGATTCCCGGCCGCTTTCGTTCGGACAACTCGCCGCAGATCCGCGAGCCGCTTGAAGCCCTGATCGACCCGCGTGTCCGCCTGGTGTTCATCGTCGCGGCGATTCAATCGGGCAAGACGAGCGTGGGCGAACTGGGCCTCTGCCACGTCATCGCCAACCTACCCGGCCCCACACTCTGGCTCGACCAGACCGACGACGACGCCAAGGACCAGGCGGAGTCCCGGCTGCACAAGCTCTTTGAGGACTGCGCGCCGGTGAAAGCGCTCTTTCCCACCGACCGTCACAAAAAGCGGAACACGACGATCCATTTCCGCAACGGCATGACGCTCTGGGTGCTCGGCGCGCACAATAAAACCAATCTCCAACGCCGTTCGATCCGCTGGCTCATCGGCGACGAGACGTGGCGATGGCCCGTGGGGCACATGGCCGAGGCCGAGGCTCGCGTCACCGCGTTCGGCTGGCTGGGCAAATGCGTGTTCATGTCTCAAGGCGGCGAGGAGAACGATGACACGCACCGGAAATTCGAGACGACCGACATGCGGGAGTGGATGTTCCAGTGCCCGAAATGCGGCGCACGGCAGCCGTGGACTTGGGAGCAAATCGAGTGGTCGAAGTCGGCGCGCGATGAAACCGGCGAGTGGGATTACGCCGAGGTGCGGCGGACGGCGGCGATGCGCTGTGCGTCGTGCAATCACTACTTCGACGACAGCGACCGCACGCGCCGCGAGCTGAACGCGACGGGGCGTTTCGTCGTGCAGAACGCGCGTGCGGCCAGGGAGAACGTCGGTTTCCACTGGAACGCGCTCTGCACGATGAGCTGGGGCGCGCTCGCGGAACTGTATCTGCGCGCGAAGGCCATCGCCCGGCGCGGCGACATCAGCGCGCTCAAGCAGTTCTATCAAAAGCGGCTCGCGCTCCCGTGGCGCGAGTATGCGGAGGACTACAAGCTCGAGATCACGCGCAGCGGCTACCACAAGGGCGAGCTTTGGGAGGATGAAGCCGGCGTGAACGCGCGCGGCCAGCTCGTCGCCGCGCCGTTCGAGCCGGGCGACATCGCGGCACCGCTGCGCGTGCTCACCGTGGACTGCCAACTCGACCATCTGTTCGCCATCGTGCGCTCATGGAGCGCGACCGGCTCCTCGCGGCTCGTTTGGAACGAACGACTGCTGACTTTCGAGGACGTGGAGGCGTTGCAGGCGCGCTTCGGCATCCATCCGAGCCTCGTCTTCCTCGATGCCGGGCACGCGACCTACGACGTCTATCGCGAGTGCGCCGAGCGCGGCTGGGTCGCGCTCATGGGCGACCGGCGCGCGACCTTCGTGCATCGCACCAAGAGCGGAAAGAGCGTGCAGCGGTTTTACTCGCCGCGCCGCAAGGTCGTGCTCGGTCACACTCGGCACTGCTTCGTCCACTATTGGAGCAATCTGAACATCAAGGACACGCTCGCCCGGTTGCGGCGCAACCAAGACCCTGAACGCGGCGCGACATGGGAAGTGCCCGACGACATCGACGACGATTACCTCGCGCAGATGGAAAGCGAGCAGCGCGTGAAGGAGGGCGGCAAGTGGCTCTGGAAACAGGTCGGGAAACGCCCCAACCACTACCTCGACTGCGAGGCCATGCAGGCTGCGGCGGCGACGATGCTCAAGCTCATCGGACGCGAAGCCGTCGTGCCCGCAGAACCGGCGGGCGAGGACGCGGCGGTTGACGCGGCGGAGCCGGCATGACGCAGGACTCCTTCTTCCATCCTCTCAAACTCATCTTCGGCTTTCTCGCCGTCATCTTCATCGCCTGGCTGCTCAGCGGCTGCGGTTCGCTGGTGCGGGTCGAGTATCAGAATCCGAAATACGGCGGCGGTGCGGTCGAGTTCGCGCTGCCGAAAAAGGGGGGCTACGCGAAATGACCCTCGATGCCACCATCCGCGCGGTGCAGGCGAAGCTCGGCGTCACCGTGGACGGCAATCCCGGGCCGCAAACGTGGAGCGCCATCTATCGCTCCATCGTTGGCGAGCCTCCCGTGCAGTCTGCGCCAGCGACGCTCGCAGATGAACGCAGCGAGCGAAACATCGCCACATTGCTTCCGCAGGTTCAGCCGCTCGCCCGCGCGCTCATCGAGAGCGCCGCCGCCATTGGCATCGCCATCAAGATCATCAGCGGCACCCGGACGTTCGCCGAGCAGGATGCGCTCTACGAACAAGGCCGCACGAAGGCCGGGCGCATCGTCACCAATGCGCGCGGCGGCTACTCGAATCACAACTTCGGCATCGCGTTCGACATCGGCGTATTCGAGGGCGGTCGCTACCTCGACGAGTCCCCGGCATACAAAGCGGTCGGCGCGCTCGGCATCAAACTCGGCCTCGAATGGGGTGGCAACTGGAAGACCATCCGGGACGAGCCGCATTTCCAACTCCGGCCCGCGTGGGCGCGTGAGATGAGTGAACGGGACATGCTCGCGGAACTGCGCCAGCGCAACTTGCAGAACCTTCCGCTGTTCGTTGGTTAGCCTTCGTTCGCGCCTGCTCAAACGAAAAGCTCAGCATCGCGCAGCGGAATTTTCGTCAGAGTGGCTTGGCCACGGCAACGACCAACGCGGGACTCATGGCGATCAAAACGACCTCTTGCTCAAAACGACGGCAATAGATTGCAGCTAGTTCGTGAATCTTCGCTTTGCTCACCGGATCACACGGATGAATGATGCTTAGCACGCGGGAAGGCTCGTGGATGACACCCGATCCGCGCGAATCGTAAGTTCCGAGCGCTGGAATTTGCGTTGTTCCGGCAGGGAACCGTGGGACAGCCTCCTCATCAATGAATGCCGCCACTTCGGAATTCGCGATGAGGTCGCCGCTCTTGCGTGACATGCCCAAGAACAAATCTGAACGAATCATCGTAGCAGCCACAGCTTCCGCGGCAGCCAACGGGGCAGACGAAGGAAGTTTAGAGACAGCGGCGACGCGTCCGAGGACAGGTTTCGGCTTGGGAGCAACTGGTGCGAGCGGAGGTGGCACGTGCTGGCAGCCGCCGTCCCGCCACTCGAAGATTCGAGTAGCATACTCCCCTGCAACAACATCGTCGGGCACGATGATTTCACCCGGAGCCGCACTAACGAGTTGAACGCCTGCTTGGGCAAAGGCCCACGCCGCGAGGCCGACGCAGTTGAACGCTACCGGGCAGTCAGCACCGGGATTCCTGCTGCTGAGCTTGAAGGGCTTTCCGAGTTGCGCCCAAGCCGCCGCGAGAGCCGTCGCGAGTTGGCTGGGCGTGCAGTCCACGCGCACGATGCACACGCGCCCCGACATGGGATACTGCGAGATGGCAGTCAGCCGCACTTCGCCTTCATAGGCGTGAAGCACGGCAAGCCCGGCAGGCGTCATCACAAAAATCCCGATGTGCGAGAAGACTCCCCAGGGCGCGGGATTTTCGCGCCCAACGAGCACCAGGTCGCCGGCGCGAGCGAGGGCCGACGCCTCGCGGAGCGCGGCGCGATACGCGGGGCGCTCGTAGTAGGCGATGCTCTTGGCGAAGCGGCCGAAAATTTCCCACAGCGGCAGCTTGGCGGCGGCCAAGAAAATGAATGCCGCTTTGCGCCTCGCAGGCGACAGCACGCTGCCGCCCTTGCGCGAGATTTTGCATTTCCGCGTGCTACCGACAACGAAGATGACAGCGGCGAGGAAGGCGACGACGCCGACGACGCGCGCGACGAGGGGCAATTCCGTGACGTTGCCGATGGCCGCACCGACGGCGAAGCCAAGCCCGAGGAACCACAGCGCATCAACAGCAGCGGCAAAAATTTCCAAGGCGAGGAAACGACGCCAGGACATTCCCGACAATGCGGCAGCGGGCGCGGCGATATTTTTGATGAATGGCGAAAAGTGCGCCGCAATCGTGAATCCGACGGGGCTGCGACCGAGCCGAGCTTCCGCACGCGCCAGCGTGCCGGCCATTGCGGGCCATTTGCGAAGCACGTTTCCGAATGCCCGCGCGAGCCAGAAGCTGGTGCTGTCGCCGCTGACAACGCCAAGCCAAACGGCGATGACGGCGGGGATGGCCGGAAGCTTCCCGGCTTGGACGAGGCTCCCCGCGCCGACGATGGCGAGCGTGCCCGGAATGAGGTAGCCGAGTGGCGTTGCTTCAATCGCAGCGACGCCAGTGAGAATGAGAAGGACGGTGAGGATGGATGCGCATGTGGTAGTCATGCGCGCGATTGGCTGGCTCACATGGATGTGAGCCGAGGGTCTGACGGTCTTATGAGGGTCAGTGCCCGGAATCCGAGGGTGGCTCGGATGATGGGCCAGTCTTACTTGGCGGGCGAAGACGCCCGAAAACACCACTGCTCATCGTCCGGCCAGATTTTTAGAAGCTCACTCGCAGAGATGTGCGACTTCGCTTTTGTTGCAAGGCCGGTCTTCACGCCTCTCTTGAGCTTGCTCATCGCATCAGTGTCCTTTTTCGACTGTGCGGTTTTGAGACTTTTCAACGTTCCAAGAACCTTGCCATCCGGTTTCTTCACGCCCACCAAATACGCTTCGATCAAAGCAATCACTTTGTCCTGCGCCTCAAGAGCTTTGGTGGAGAGAGTTCCCGCTTTGAGGACTTCCAGCAAAGCGTAGTGAGTTGGAAAAAGAACGCACTCGTCTCCCCGGTATCCAATTGAATGTTTCTCCGGGTCGAGGGCAACAGTATCGTTGGAGTCAGGCGCGCCACCCACACCGCCCTTCTTCGATACAACCCGTATTTTCGTTCGTGGTGCTGCCGCGAAGCAATAGCCCATCAGAATCTTCCGCTCCGACACGGGGTATGGATGCTGAATCAACTCGACTCGTTCAAAGACCTTTTCAAAAGCGCGTTTGCAATAGGCGGGAGTCAGAGCTTGGATTTCCAACAAGCCAATCCATGAATCCTCGGAAAACTGTGGGCGCGGTTCGACAGTCAGCGGCAGAGCCACTTCATCGGTGTCGAAGTGATAGCGAAATTCAGAGCGCAAGCGCGTGCCGCTCTCGCCGGTAACATCACATTTAAGGTTGGTGACCTTGGGGTTGATGCCCAGCGCACGCAGCGGGTCTATGATGAACTTGGCGCGGTCGTCCTTCGTCGGTTCGTAATTGCCCTCCTTCTCGGTAACAGTGGTCAGCAGCATTTCGCAAAGCAAGAGGTCGTCAGGCCGCATGACTTCGGCCATGCGTTTCAGAAAAGTCACTTCGTCGAGGTTGCCGAGCGTATTGCCGAGCAAAAGGAAAAGAGCCGGATGCTCACCCCATGTATTTCTCAGGCTTTGCAAATGCCCAAGACCGGCACTCGACTCAAAATCCAGCACGGCGAACAGCGGGCGTATGTTATTTGGGAGGTGGTTGAATCGTTGGAGCGATACGCCCAGAAGTTCACTCGAAACGTCGAGCACGACTGCGAACAGGCGTTCCAGTTCAAGTTTATCGGCGAGCCATCCGCAGATTTGGGATTCGCGCTGTCCGGTGCCAGCTCCGAGTGCCACGACGCCGAGCTTTTTGTCGGCGCGCCCGTCAATCAACTTCTTCGCCTGCTCCAAAAACGCCTTGGTGAGTGGAACGTCGCTGCGATTCAGAGGAAACTGACGATACACTTCAGCTATCGGGCTGTGCCCGTCGCACAGCTCTTTCCACAGGCGCGCTCCATTCAAACTCGCGTAGAGATATTTTTGGGGCAGCACCAATTTGTTGCTTTCAATCGCTGCACTGAGCTTCTCAACGACATCAATGCAACCCCACGTTGGCTCAAGGAACCCGGAGAATAGTGGCAGCCCATGCGCCTGCGAAACTGGAGCATCCCAAAACGCGGCCAAACCGTCCAAACGAGGCAATGGTGTGCTCATGCCGTGCGCTCCTTCCTTACCGCCAAGACTGCAACGAAGTGAACACCCGCGTAGAGGAAGGCGCGGAACGCTGCCTTGTAGCCGTAAGCCTCCAGCGCGACGACGATGGCGAGTGCGACAAATGCGAGAATGCCAAGAGCACGCGAATCTTTTTGCAGGTAGCGGCCTACGAGCATGGGCAACAAAACCGCGACGTAGATGACGAGCGCCGAGAGGATGAGCCGCAGAATTTGCGGAGTCTGCATGGCGATAAACAGCGCGACGCCGAGCACGATGAGCGTGGCGATGCGGGGATGCGCCGAGTCTTTTTCCCTCGTGCGACCGCTGACCGAATCCCAAAAGTCGTAGGCGAGTGAGGACGCGGAAGCGAAAAGCACGGAATCAAGCGTGGAAACGACGACGCAAACCACGGCGATGGTCGGGACAACGGCGAACGCTCCGAAATGGCTGGCAAGGAAAGTGGGAACGGCGTCGTCCGGGTTGCCGAGGGTGATGCCCGCCTTGGCCATCGTGATGCCGATACTCACCGAAATGAGGCCGAAAACAAAATAGCACAGGCCGGCGAGCAGGACGCCGGTGCGGGCGTCGTGCGGACTTTTCGCGGAGTTGATGCGGATATGCACGTCCTGCGAAACCGGAACGAAGAGCAGCGGCAGCGCGAGGAGCAGGAGCAGGTCTGTGCTCATGGCCTGCGTGGGGATGGACGCACCCACGATGGCGCTTCCGCTCAAGACCAGAGTTCCGCCCACGAGCGCAAAATAGAAGACGGTCATCACGACGAACTGAATCACGTCTGTAACGGTGACGGCGGAGTAGCCGCCGAAAAAGATGTAGCCAGCAACGGCAATGGTGCCGATGGCGGCGATGGCGGGCGCGGGGACGACGGGGAAAAACGGCTGGGCGAGTTTCACCAGCGCGACAATCTGCGCAGCGCAAATCAGCGTATAGACCACCGCCGAGAGTAGCCCGGTAGCGGCTCCCGCGAGTTTGCTCGAACCCCGGAGGTAGCCGCCCAAGCTCACCGCTTTTTTCGCGGCAAGCATGGGCACGATGACAACCGCCGAGAAAACCAAGGCGGCGGAAGTCGGGATTACGTCTGCGAGGCCATACCAGCCGAATGAGTAGCCAAGCCCCGCAAGATTGATGACCGCCGCGCCGCCGACGAACGTCGCGCTCAGCCCCGCGCAGATGCGGAACCAGCCGAAATTGCGCGCTCCAACGGCGAACGCGCCGTAGCTGTCCGTCGTCGCCTTGGAGAACCGGCGAAGGAAATACGGACTCGTGACGAGTGCGAGAAACGCAATCAGGATAAGGATACTGCTCGTGGTCATCAGGGCGCGCGGAGGATTAGTTTTAATGCGCAGGGAAGCCAAGCGGCAAAGCGACTACTTCAGCCCTACTACCGAGCTGCTGTGTGTCTTTGACATGCAGCGGCCCGCATGGCGTCCACGCCCGACTACACAACTGGATTCACTCGCGAGGAAGTGGAAGAAATCCTCGCCGCTCAAAAGGCGGAGTTGAAGCGCACGCTTGCGGCGTGGTCGGAATCGGGGAGCAGCGTGAGCAAGCGCCGCATCGACGAGATCCACGCGATCATCGCGGCGTGCCAGACGGCGTTGAGGAAACTCGCGCCGGAAATCTACGGACGGCCCGTTCGTGTCGGCACGAGCGAGGTCATCGGCCATCTGCCCAAATGAATCCGTTTCGTCTGATTCTCACCCGGCTTTTGCCGACCGCGTGGATGTCGCCTTACGAATCGGCGAATCCTTCGCCAAGGCGGGGCCGCGTGCCTGGTGCCGCTCCGCGCGATGCGAAGCTCGATCTGCTCCCAGGCGTGCGGCGCGAGCTGGTCCGGCGCTCGCGTTACCTGCACAAGAACTCCGGCTTCGTGCGCGAGCTGGTCGGCAACATGGCGATCTACGCCACGGGCGACGGCATCAAGCCGCAGGCGCTTTCTGGCAGCACGGACTGGAACAAAGCGGCTGAGGAATACTTCGCGCAGTGGGCGGCGCGCTGCGAAATCACCAACCGCTTTTGCTTCGCCGAGTGCCAGGCGCTCGTCTGCCGGGGCATGGACGTGGACGGCGAATACTTCGTCCTCAAGGCGCGCAATCGTGATGGCGCGTTGCGGCTCCAGCTCATCGAGTCGCACCGCGTTGGCGACGCGGATCGCGGCGACACGGAGGACGGCATCGGCTTCGACGAATACGGCGCGCCCGCGTTCTACCGCGTGCTGCTCGACGACGGCACCTTCGAGAACGTTCCCGCCCATCTGATCCTTCACGTCTTCGAGCCGGAGTATGCGAGCGCGGTGCGGCAGGCTCCGACTTTGCAGCACAGCGCCAATCACCTCCTCGATGAGATGGAGTTGCTGGCGCTCGAAAAGCACGCAGTCAAAGACAACGCGGACGTGGCGCGCGTGCTGAAGACCGAGCGCGGCGAGCTGGACGAGGACGGGGACTTCGCCATCGGTAACAAGAATCCGGGTGCGGGCGAATCAAGCGATCCGGGCGCGTTGCAAAAGATCGTGGGCGGCAAACTCGTTTCGCTCAAACCCGGCGAGTCGCTCGACAGCTTTCAGCCGAACCGGCCCAGTCCGACGTTCACCGGCTTCCTCGAACATCTGCGGCGCGACTCCGCGCTCGGCCACATCCCGTTCGAGTTCGCCGCCGATTCGAGCAAGGTGGGCGGCGCAGGCGTCAGGCTCGTTGTGGCGAAGGCTGACCGCCGCTTTTCGTATCGGCAGCTCATCCTGATCGAACGATTCCTGAAACCCGTCTGGCATTTCGTCATCGGCGACGCGATTGCCGCGGGCCAACTCACGGCCGTCGAGAATTGGACGAAGGTCGCGTTCACCACGCCCCGCCGCATCACGGTCGATGCCGGGCGCGAGGCGCAGCAGAACCGTGCGGACGTGGAGATGGGTTTGAAGACCTTGAGCGAGCATTTCGCCGAGCAGGGCATGGACTTCGCCGAGGAAATGAACATCCGCGCGCAGAACGCCCGTGCGCTGCTCGATCTCGCCGAGAAATACGGCGTGCCGATTGAGATGCTGTGGAAACCGAGCGGCGGCATCGCGGCCACGCCCGTCGTCGGTGAAATCGAAGACCCGCCGGCAGTGAGCGGCGTGCGCCAGCCGGGGTAGAATCCGGCAGCATCGGTTCGTCGCGACACGAGCGGGTGCGTTGACAGCGCCCGGCGGTCGTGACGCCACTCCTTCACGCAATCCATTACCAGCCCTGGCTCATCACGCCGGAGGCACACGCGGCGATGCGCCGGGCCGCGGGCAGCGCGAGTCTTTTCAGCGAGTTGCCCAAGCTGCCGCCGCTGCCGGAACTTCTGACCGTGGAGGGGGGCGTCGGCATCGTCTCCATCAAGGGCGTGCTGATGAAGCGCCCGGATTTCTTTGCGCGGCTGCTGCTCGGCGCGACCGACATGGAGGCCATCGAGGCCGCGCTCATCGCCGCGCGGGACCGCGAAGATGTGGAGGCCGTGTTTCTCGACGTGGATTCGCCGGGCGGCACAGTCAACGGCACGCCGGAGCTGGCCGCGCTCGTGACCGATGTGTCGAAGGCCAAATACACCTACGCTTTCACCGACGGGCAAATGTGCAGCGCAGCCTACTGGATCGCCTCGCAGGCGGACGCGATCTTCGCAACGCCGAGTGCGCGCGTCGGCTCCATCGGCGTGCTGCTGCCGGTGCTCGATGAGAGCGAGGCGTTCAAAGCGGCCGGGCTGAAGGTCGAGCTTTTCGCCGCCGGCAAATTCAAGAGCATCGGCGTGGAGGGCACCGCGCTCACCGACGAGCAGCGCGCGTGGATTCAAGCGCAGGTGGATGAAACCTACGGCGACTTCAAAGCCGCGGTGCTCGCGCGTGGGCGTCGCATCACGCCCGACACGATGGAGGGACAGAGCTTTTCGGGCCGCAAGGCGTCCTACAATTCACTCACCTCCGGCGTCGTGCAGGACCGCGCGACGGCGCTCGCCAAGCTGCGCGAGCGCCATGTGAAGCAGCCGGTGAGTTGACACCCAAAAACAGGCACAGATGAAAACCATCGACGAACAACTCGAAGACGCCCTCGCACGAGTGACCCAACTTGAAACCGACGCCAAGGCCGGTTCCAGCCTCCTCACCGAAGCGGCGAAAACCTCCCACGATCTCCGCGAGCAAGTCGCCACGCTGACCAGCGAGAAGGCGGCGCTCACCCAGGAGAAGGAAACGCTGACACTCACCAGCGGTGAACTGACCGAGCAGCGCGACCAGCTCGCGAGCGATCTCGCCACCGCGAAACAATCGCTCACTTCCGCCGCGACTGCCGCCGAGGAACTCACCAAGGCGAAAG
This sequence comes from Chthoniobacteraceae bacterium, assembly GCA_044221185.1. GTDB lineage: Bacteria > Verrucomicrobiota > Verrucomicrobiia > Chthoniobacterales > Chthoniobacteraceae > SXWH01. Next base: position 48,069 of record JBGAPP010000019.1, read on the forward strand.
AGCAAATCACCACGCTCGCCGCCGAAGTGGAGAAGCTCAAAGCCGAGGCCAAGACCGCCGAGCGCATCGCCGCCGAACGCTACGGCGCGGCCAACCCGAAGCCGCTTCCGGTTACGTCGCGCGGCGACGCCAAGGCCACCGAACTCGTCGCGAAGTTCAAGGCCATCACCGACCCGAAGGAACAGACCAAGTTCTGGCGCTCTCTCTCCACCGAACAACGCACGCTCATCCTCAACGCTCAGTAACCGACCACTCCAATGCCCAACACCATCACCAACGTCAAAGACATCAAGGTCGCGCAGAACGCGCTCCAGCCGTGGATGGCCGGACTGCTCCCGCTGCGCGCCTTCTCCACCAACTTCTCGCCGGAACCGGCGGACAAACTCGACACCGTGCGCGTGCCCGTCGTGGGTGCGCCTTCGCAGTCCAGCGAGTTCGCCGGCAGCTACACCAACAACGCGGATTCGACCGTCTCGGTCATCCCGGTGCAGCTTAACAAGCACAAATTCAAGACCGTCCACGTCACCGCCCGCGAGGCGAGCGAGACGGCGCTCAATGTGCTCGAAACGCTCGTCGCCAGCGCGGTTAAGCAGCTCGCGACCGATGTGCTCCAGGACATCTTTTCGGCCATCACCGCCGATCCCTACGGCGCACCGGCCATCGACCCGATCCTCGCCGCGAACTTCAACTACAAGAAGGTGCTCGCGGTGCGCGAGGCGTGCAGCACGGCGAAGATGCCGGTGACCGACCGCTCGCTCGTGCTCGACGGCGCGTATTTCACGCAGCTTCTCGGCGACGACATCGTGGCAAAGAGCTTCATGCTGCCCATCGCGCAGCCCGGCGTGGTCGAAGCGCAGATTCGCCGGCTGGGTGGATTCGACATCTTCGAGACGGTCATCCTGCCGGAGAACGGCGAAAAGCTCGTCGGCTTCGCAGCGCACCCGAGCGGCCTCGCGGTCGCCATGCGCTACCTCGAACCCGTCGCCGAATACGACGAGGCCGGTGCTGTCACCGACCCCGAGACGGGCCTCACCTTCGGCTACCTGCGCTACACCGAGACGCAGAGCAACCGCATCTTCGTCACGGTCGAATGCCTCTACGGCTGGAAGCAGGCCATCGCCGGCGGCATCAAGCGCATCGTGAAGCCGTAAGGCACTGCTGAGAATCATTCGGTTGTTGCTGAGAGCCCCGCTGCTGGAGACGGCAGCGGGGCCATTCGTGTCTGCCACAAAGGGCACTGCAAAATGAGCGAGGGATTTTGAAAAGGGCGGTGTGTGTAGGGATGCGGGTGATTTCAAAAGCGCCCGCGCAACACAAACAACAAACCCAAATCAAAATATGAAATCCCTGCTCAAACTCACACTCGCAATCACCGCCGCTGCCACACTCGGCTCCGGCAGCCTCCTCGCCGACTCGACCGAGGTCTTCCGGCAGTCGAACCTCGCCGCAGCGAAGGCGTTCGCCGATTCCAAGTTGGTCGCCACGCCGGTGCGTGACATCAAGTGCGGCACCATGGCCATCCAAGGTGCTCGCGGCAAGTGGGAGGTCGTCTCGTGCAAGCACTACGCGAGCGTCCGCCCGGACGACTGCCGCCGCGCTTGCGCCAACAAGTAACGCCGAACTCCAAAGCAGCCGGGCGGGAGACTCGACCTCCCGCCCGGTTCAAGTTTGAATCCAACCATGAACGACGACCCGAAACTTCGCGAACTCCTCCGCACTTCCCTGCCGGATGCCCCGGTGCCCAACCGCTTCGGTGCGGAGGTATGGCAGCGCATCCAAGCGCGTGGTGATGTGGCGAAGCGCAGTGGTGCGCGCTTTTTCGAGCGGCTGTTCGGACTGCTGATGCGCCCGGCGTTTGCCGCGCTGGTTTTGCTGTTTGCGGTCGGCGGCGCTGCGGGCGCGGCATCGCTGCGCGCGGCAGGCGCAAATGAGCAGGCCCGTGCGAAGCTGGTTGAGCGGCACGTCGCCAAACTCGACCCGTATGCGCGCATGGTGGCGATGCGATGAAGAAGCCCGTTCTCATCCTGCTCGCGATTGTCGCAACGGCGGCGGCGGTCTATTTTCTCTGCTACCACGCAGCGACCGGCGACACGCGCCGGATGCTGAATGCCGGGGACAACATGGCGTGGCTGCGCGCGGAGTTTGCGCTGAGCGACGAGCAGGCCCGCGCCATCACCGCGTTGGAGGCTGAATACGAACCGCGCTGCGCCGCGATGTGCACGCGCATCGCGGAATCCAACCAACGGCTCGAAAAGCATCTCGCCACTTCCAAGACGATGACGCCGGAGCTGGAGGCCGCGTTGCGCGAGGCGAGCCAGGTCCAGGCGGACTGCCGCGCGGCGACGATGGCGCAGGCGTTTGCCATCAGCGCGCACATGGCACCGGAGCAGGCGGTGCGCTACCGGGCGATGATTGCCGGCCGGGTGATGCCGCGCGCCCTCGGGCACGACACACCCGTTCACCACTGACATGGCGGATTCGGATGAAGCCGACGCGACGGCGATGACGCGGTTGCGGGACGGCGACGACCTCGCGCTGAACGAACTCATGGGCCGCTGGCAGCAACCGCTCGTGAATTACCTCGCGCGCTTCTGCGGCAGCGAGGACGGCGCACTCGATTTGGCGCAGGAGACTTTCGTGCGCGTCTATGAAGCGCGCGCCCGTTACGACACGCGGGGGAAATTCGGCACCTGGCTCTACACCATCGCGGGTAATCTCGCCCGCAACGCACATCGCTGGAAGCAGCGCCACCCGGCGGTGTCGCTCGAAACACCGACCGACGACAATGGCGGCACGCTCGGCGCTAGCCTCCCCGCCGCCGCATCCGCGCCCGATGCCAGCGCGGAGAAAAGCGAGCGCGCCAACGCTGTGCGCGCCGCCATCGCAGAGCTGCCGGAAGACCAGCGCGCCATCGTCCTGCTCAGCGAATACGAAGACCGCTCGCACGCCGATATTTCCGACATCCTCGGCTGCACCGCGAAGGCAGTGGAGACCCGTCTTTACAGGGCACGCCAGACACTTCGTGAAAAACTCACGCGCTGGCTGAAATGAAGCCGGTTCACCATGATTCCGGCATGTTCACCAGTGGGTGTGAGCTTGACATCCAAACACACTTCGCCGACTAGCACGCCCATGCGCCACGTCCGCATCTTCACTGCTCTGTTTCTTGCACTCTGGTGGGTGCCGAGCACCGGGCATTGCCTGCTGGCGGCGACATTCCCAAAAGTTTTCGGGCCGGGCTGCGAGTCTGACCGCCATGCGCAGGAACAGGGCAAGGAACCTTCGCCGGATGATACCTGCAATCAGTGCGTCACGCTGGAATCGGGCGTAAATCTTTCGGCACTCGCGCCCACGGTGGCACCTTCTCCATTGTGGTGTGAAAATGATCAGTTTGCGCAGTTGATGCGACGGCTCATCGAGACGGTGATTGAGGAACTGCCGGATTTGCCGCCACCAGTGGCGCAGTGGAGTCCGCCGCCGCTACATGCGGCATTGTTGACCAGGGCCACGCCGGTGCGCGGGCCTTCTCACGTCGCCTAAAGGCCGACTCATTCGAGTCTGGCCCTTCGCTGTTGCGGCGTCTGCCGCGTGCGCTCCCGCACGTCCGCGTCGCGTTGTGTCCGCTCCCTTTTTTCGCGTCCATCCATGAAGCCTCTTCTTACATTCACACTCTCCATCATCACTTTCGCCGCGCGGTTGAATGCCGCAAACGAGAAATCAACGCCTGCCGTCTCACTTGACAAGCTCGTCGCGCAGGCGCTCGCCGAAAATCCAGAACTCAAATTTTACGAAGCTGAGATCGCCGTCGCGAAAGGCGAACGCAAAGCGGCGGGCACTTGGGCGAACCCGGAGTTCTCCAGTGAAGTCGGACGCAAGCGTGTGCGTGGGGACATCTCGGCGGAAGGCACGGCTTGGGCTGTGTCGGTTCAGCAGACATTCGAGTGGCCAGGCCGCATTTCGCTCCGCAAGGCCATCGCCGACCGTTCTGTGCAACTCGCCGAGGCCGGGCTGGAGCAGTTTCGGGCGGCGCTTGCAGCGGAGGTGCGACGGAAAGGCTACGCGCTTTTCGCCGCGCAACGGCGCGAGGCAGCGGCGGCGGAGGTCGCCGTGCGTGGCGAGGAATTGGTGGCGACGCTCGTGCAACGCGAACCGGCGGGAGTCACCCCGTTGTTGGAAACGCGTGCCATCGAGGCATCCGTCATCAAATTGCGGCGTGCGGCGAGTGAAGCGGCGCAGCAGGCGTTGGAAGCTGGTTTCGAGCTGAACCAACTGCGCGGACGTGCCATCGGCGAAAGCATCATCATCGCGGATGTGACGCCGACGTTTTCGGAATTGCCCAGCGTGAATGAACTCATCCGGCGCGCGGGGCGCGGGAACTTCGAGTTGCGCCAGCGCGAAATCGAACTCGCGCAGCAGGGATTCAAAGTGCGCCTCTCAGAAAATGAAGCGTGGCCGAGCATCAAGGCCGGGCCGCAGTTCTCACGTGAAAAGGCGGGCGATACCGAGACGATGGCGGGCGTCGGAATATCCATTCCGCTGCCACTCTGGAATCGCAACACCGGCAACATCGAAGCGGCGAAGGCCCGCGAGTTGCAGGCGCAGACTTCGCTGAGTCTCGCGCAACGCGGCGTCGAGCGGAAGCTTCGCGAACATGCCGCGAGCTACGCCCTCCATCGCAAGGAAATGGCCCGGTGGAATCCAAAAGTCGCCGAGCAACTGCGCGAGGCCGCGACGCTCGCCGACCGGCACTATCGGCTCGGGGCGGTGCCACTCGCGACCTACCTCGAAGTGCAATCCAGCTACCTCGAAGCCCTCGAAGCCATCTACGCCACGCAGGCCGGGGCACTTACCGCGCTGGCCGAAATCGAACTGCTCACCGGAACCAAACTCACCAAATGAAAACACTCATCCTCGCATCCATCGCCATCGCCGCCGCATTCACCCTCAGCGGTTGCGGCCCCGCCGAAGCCAAAACGAACGAGCGCCCGCCGGAGAATGGCGCGCAGTTCAAAAAAGACGCGGGCCTTTCACTCACCGACACCATGAAGAAAGCGCTCGCGCTCCAAGTCGCGGAAGTGGGCGAGGCAAAAGTCCCTCCGTCCTTCACCGTCGCCCTGCACGTCATGTCGGGCGCGGGTGGTGTGCAGCAGGTTTCGCTTCCATCTTCCGCGAATGAAGCGTCAGGCTGGCTCTCCGCTGAGCAGGCCGCACTGGTGAAGCCGGGCATGGTAGTCGAGTTGCGTGCCGCGGACATCGCGCAAACGCGCGGCACGGTGAAGCGGCTGGAGAAAGCGCCTTACCAGACGCTCGGTGACTTCGAGGTGACGGTCGAGACCTCCGCGCCACTGGAGATTGGCGAACGCCTGCTCGCCACCTTTCGCGCTCCCGCGGGCGATGCGGTCACTGCCGTTCCACGCTCGGCGCTGCTCAAGACGGCGGAGGGCCACTTCGTCTATGCGGTGAACGGCGCGTTCTATGTGCGGACGCCGGTGAAGGTCGGCGCGATGAGCGACGAGCACGCGGAAGTCACCGATGGCCTTTACGCGGGCGATCAAATTGTCGTCTCACCCGTGATGTCCCTGTGGCTCGCGGAACTCCAAGTCCTGCGCGGTGGCAAAGCCTGCACCTGCGGCCACTAGGATCGCACCGAAGGAAATTTCATGCTCCACCGACTTCTCGATCTCGTGATGCGGCAGCGCGCCGCAGTGATGCTCGCCATGCTCGTGCTCATCGGCGTCGGCATGTGGGCCGCAGCGCGGCTGCCGATTGACGCCGTGCCGGACATCACCAACCCGCAGGTGCAAATCAACACCGCGGTGCCGGCGCTGGCGCCCGAGGAAGTCGAGAAGCTCGTCACCTTTCTCATCGAGAGCGAAATGGCCGGACTGCCCGACATGGTCGAGCTGCGCTCGCTGTCGAAGTTTGGCCTCTCGCAAATCACGATGACTTTCCACGACGGCGTGAACCTCTACCTGCTCCGCCAGCTTGTGACCGAGCGGCTGCAAGGCGTGCTCGACGAACTGCCGCCCGGCCTGACGCCGAAGCTCGCGCCCGTCGCCACGGGACTCGGCGAGATTTTCTATTACGCGCTCGATTACGCGCCGACGGCGAAACACAAGCCCGCCACGCGCGCAGAACAGCTCATGGCTTTGCGGCAGATCCAGGAATACCAGGTGAAGCCGCTCCTTCGTGGCACGCCGGGTGTGGCGGAAGTGAACACGAGCGGCGGCTACGAAAAACAAATCGTGATCCAGCCCGATGCGGCGCGGCTCGCGTCGGCGGGACTTTCGCTCGATGCGCTCGCGGAAATCGTCGGGCAAAACACGCGCAACGCGGGCGGCGGCTACGTGGAGATCGGCGGCGAACAGCTCATCGTGCGTGCCGCGAGCAGGGTCGCGACCGTGGATGAAATCGCCAAGCTGCCGCTCAAGTTCGCGGGCGGCGTGAAGCCCATACTCCTCGGAGAAGTCGCCACTGTGGGCATCGGCGCGAATTTCCGCACCGGTGCAAGCACGGACAACGCCGAGGAGGGGCTGGTGGGCGCGACCATCATGCTCGCCGGAGAAAACTCGCGGCTCGTCGCGCAGGCCGTGCGCGCGAAGCTCGCCGAGGTTCAGCAGAAACTGCCGCAGGGCGTCGTCATCCGCACGCTCTACGACCGCAGCGAACTGGTGAACCGCACCATCCACACCGTGGAAAAAAATCTCGCAGAGGGCGCGCTGCTAGTCGTCGTCGTGCTCTTCGCGCTGCTCGGCAACTGGCGCGCGGCGCTCATCGTCGCGCTCGTCATTCCGCTGGCCATGCTTTTTGCGATGACCGGCATGGTCGAGTGGAAGCTGAGCGGAAACCTGATGAGCCTCGGCGCGATTGACTTCGGCCTCATCATAGATGGCGCGGTCGTGATGGTGGAAAACATCGTGCGCCACCTCGGCGAACGGCAGCACGCGCTGGGCCGCCGCCTCACCGCCACCGAGCGCGCGAAGGAAGTGCTGCGCTCCGCGAAGGAAGTGGCGAACCCGATGTTCTTCGGCGTGCTCATCATCACCGTCGTCTATCTGCCCATCCTCGCGCTCCAGGGCATCGAGGGGAAAATGTTCAAGCCGATGGCGCTGGTCGTGATGCTCGCGCTCGGCGGCGCGCTCGTGCTCGCGGTGACGCTCATGCCCGTGCTCTGCTCGTTCGTGCTCGGCGGGCGCATCGAGGAAAAGGACAACTTCCTCGTGCGCGGCGCGAAGGCGGTGTATGCGCCGCTGCTGCGCTTCAGCCTGCGGTTCCGCTGGCTGCTCGTGCTGCCGATGCTCGCGCTCTTCGCGTTCTCGCTCGTGGTTTTCTCGCGGCTCGGCTCGGAGTTCATCCCGCAACTCGACGAAGGCGACTTCACTTTCCAGCTCATCCGCAGCAGCAGCGCGGGCCTCACCGCTTCGCTCGATTTGCAAAAGCAGAGCGAGGCCGTGCTGCGGCGCGAGTTCCCGGAGGTGAAGGAAATCTTTTCCCGCATCGGCACCGCCGAGGTCGCCACCGATCCGATGAACCCCAACGTGAGCGACACTTATGTGATGCTCCATCCGCACGAAAAGTGGCGAACGGTGAGCGGGCGGCGCATCACCAAGGAGGAACTCGGCAACCTCATGCGCAAGGCCATCCTCGATCAGGTGCCCGGGCAAAACGCGCTGCTCTCGCAGCCGATTCAGATGCGCTTCAATGAAATCATGGCGGGTTCGCGCGCCGACCTGATGTGCAAGGTCTTCGGCGACGACTACGCCGAGCTGGAGCGGCTCGCTGGGGAAGTCCGCACGGTGCTCGGAAACATCGCGGGCGGCGGTGAGACGGAATACGACAGCATCGGCAAGAACCCGATGGTGGAAATCCAGCCCGACCGCGCTGCGCTGCGAAAGTTCAACGTCCACGCCGACGACCTAAACCGTCTCGTCGAGACCGCGCTTGCCGGCAAGGAAGTTGGCACACTGATCGAGGGCAACCGCCGCACGCCCATCCTCGTCCGGCTCGCGGAGGAACGCCGCAACGACATTGCCGCGATGGAGCGGCTGCCGCTCCGCACCGAGGGCGGTGGCCTGCTCGCGCTCGGGCAGGTGGCGAAGGTGAAGCTCGTGGAGCAACCGGTGCAATTCATGCGCGAGGACGCGCAGCGCCGCGTGAGCGTGCTCATCAACGTGCGTGGGCGGGACACTGCTGGATTCGTCGAGGAAGCCACGCGCCTGATCCACGAGAAGGTGAAGTTTCCCGACGGCTACTATTTTGAGTTTGGCGGACAGTTCAAAAATCTCGTCGAGGCGAAGCAGCGCCTCACCATCGTCGTGCCGCTCGCGCTCGGGCTCATCTTCGTGCTGCTCTTCCTCAGCTTCGGGAGCATCCGGCAGGCGGTGCTCGTCTATACCGGCATCCCGCTGGCGGTGACCGGCGGCATCTTTGCCATCTGGCTGCGCGGAATGCCGTTCACGATCTCCGCGGGCGTCGGCTTCATCGCGCTGAGCGGTGTCGCCGTGCTCAACGGCGTGATGATGGTGAGTTACTTCAACCAGCTCCGCGAGGAAGGCCGCGCGCTCCACGACGCCGTGCTCGACGGCGCGATGACGCGCCTGCGCCCCGTGCTGATGACCGCGCTCGTCGCCGCGCTCGGCTTCGTCCCGATGGCCGTCGCGACCGGGGCCGGTGCGGAAGTCCAGCGTCCGCTCGCCACCGTCGTCATTGGCGGAATCCTCACCTCCACTTTCCTCACGCTGCTCGTCGTGCCGGTGCTCTACGAGTGGCTTGAGCGGAAAACCAAACCCACAAACCAAAACAACACACCAGCACCGGAACCCGTCACCACATGAAAACCATCATCCGCATCCTCACCGTCCTCGCCCTCGCCGTCTCCCCGGCGCTCGCCGATGCCAAAGTCAAAGCCGGTCCACGTCACGGCCGCATCCTCGAACTCGAAGGCGTGAACGCCGAGTTCTTCGTCGAGAAAGACCGCACCATCAGCATCGCCTTCTACGATGCCGCCGGGAAGCAGCAGCCCGCCGCCACGCAAGTCATCACCGCCACCGCCGAGGCGAAGAGCGGCAAGGCGAAGCTGGAGTTTGAAAAGAAAGGTGACCTGCTCGTCTCGAAATCCCCGCTGCCCGCCGGCGAAGGCTACCAGATTGTCGTGCAGGCGAAGACCAGCGCCGATGCGAAGCCGAAGAACTTCCGCATCAAGCTCGAAACGCATGAGTGCAAAAAGTGCCACAACCCCGAATACGCCTGCATCTGCGACGAGTGACCATGGCGCGGCGGTGGTGCTGCCACCGATGTCCCGGCAAGCCGAAGGGCTGATCGTGGCGGTCGAACGAACCGCACCGCTTCACCCTTCGGCTTGCCGATCGCATCACCGCCCCCACCACATTTGGATCATTTCCAGCGACCCGCTTCTTGACAGCATGGAAATTGGCACCTACCTGTGCGCCCCTTGAGTTTTCTCCGCACCAGCTTGTTCATGGCGATCGTTTCCCTGTTTGTGCTCACGGGATACGCTTTCGACGTGTTCGACTACGACTGCCACGGCGAGAAGCAGGAGCAGACGACACAGAGCCATTCGGGGAAGGAAGCTCCGGCAGAACACGATGGCTGCCAGTGCCTCTGCCATCAGACTTTCACCATTCAAATGGCCGCTCCCGCGTGCGTCCCTTGCGACGCGCCCCTCAATGCGGAGTATTCGGCGCTGCGGGATGAGTTCCCGCCGGATGCGGTGCCGCTCGGCATCGATCATCCTCCTCAGATCGCCTAGCGCCTGACGCGCATCGTCGTGCCTTGGCGGCACGGCAGATTTCGCCGCGTCAGGTTTTCCGCCCCGGTTTTCACCGGGGTTTTTCGTGTCCGCACATCCGCGGGCACCCCACTTCCATCCATCCACCACCACACCCATGCTTATCCGAAAACTACACCTTCTCACCTTCCTCATCGCACTGCCTCTCTCGGCCATTGCCGCCGAGAAAGGCGGCGGCTCCATCACGCTGGCCGATGCGCTGGCGCGCACGCTGCGCGGCAGTCCCGAACTCGCGGCTTACAATTACGAGCTGCGTGCCGCCGAGGCGCGCATCCTCCAGGCGGGGCTGCGTCCGAACCCGGAACTCAGCCTCGATGTCGAAAACCCGACCGGGTCGGGGCCTTACAAGAACGGCGACCAGATGGAGCACACGCTGGCGCTCAGCCAGCTCATCGAACTCGGCGGCAAACGGCCCGCGCGCATTTCCGAGGCCGAGGCGGGGCGTGCGGTGGTCGAGCGGGAGTATCAGGTAAAACGCGTGGAGGTGCTCAAGGCGGCGACGCTCGCGTTCATTGATGCGCTCGCGGCGCAGCGGCGCATGGAACTCGCGGAGGAAGTGATGAGGGTGTTCAGCGAAGGCGTGAAGCTCACCGAGCAGCGGGTGAGCATCGGCAAGAGCAGTGCGGTGGAGTCCATTCGCGCGAAGGTCGCGGTGTCATCCGCACGCATCGAAATCGAGCAGGCGCGGCGCGACATCGCGACGACGCGTGGAACTCTCGCGGCGCAGTGGGGCGCGAGGAAAGCGGACTTTGGTGAAGTGCGCGGCGACCTTGACCGCCACCAGCAGGGGCCTTCGCTCGCGACCTTGCGCGAACGGCTGCTTGGCAATCCCGACCTCGCGCGCTGGACGGCGGAGCGGGAAAAACGTGAAGCCCGTCTCGCGAAAGAGCAGACGCTTGCGCGACCGGACATCACCGTGAAGGCCGGGCCGCGCATGGAGGGCAAGGGCGACGACGCCACATTCATCCTGGGCTTTTCGCTGCCGCTGCCACTCAGCAATCGCAACCAAGGGAACATCGCCGAGGCGCGCGCAAACCTCGCGAAACTCGACGAGGAAAAGCGTGCCGCCGAGGCGCGCGCGTTTGCCGCACTGAACGAGTCATATCAAAAACTCACGGGTGCGCTGCGGGAGATTGAAATCCTCGAGGAGAGCGTAATCCCCGGTGCGCAGGACGCAGAGAAGCAGCTTAACGAAGGCTTCGCTCTCGGGCGGTTCACGTATTTCGAGACGCTCGACGCCCGACGCACGCTGAATGCCGCGCTGGTGCAGCAACTCCGAGCGCACGCCGATTTCCAAAAGGCCCGCGCCGAACTCGACGCACTCACCGCGCGTCCCGCTCAACTCCCGCGACCGCTCTCGGTCACGAAACCGATTCCCACCAAACCCGCGCGCGCCAAGCGCAAGTAGCCACAGCCATTTCCATTTCATGAAGACCAGGACATTCATTCAGATCATCACCATCATCGTGCTGCTCACCGGCGCGATGTTTGTCGGCAGCAGAATCCTCAGCATCAAGCCACCCGCCCCTGCGGATGAGCACGGCCACGGCCACGGCGGGCATGAGGAGGGAGGAGGCGGGCACGATGAGCACGGGCACGGGCATGGCAAGGAGGGCCACGTCGAGCTGACCCCGGCGGCGCGCAAGAATGCCAACCTCAAGATCGAGGAAGCCGCAGGCGCGAAAATCCAGACGCTCCTTCCCCTTTACGGCAAGATCGCCAGCAACGAGGAAACGCTCGCCCATGTGCAGCCGCGCTTTCCCGGCGTGGTGAAGGACGTGCGCAAGCGGCTCGGCGACAAAGTGGAGAAGGGCGACCTGCTCGCCATCGTTGAAAGCAACGACTCGCTCCGGTCCTACGAGATCAAGAGCGAAGTCACCGGCACCGTGATTCAGAAGGACATCACGCTCGGCGAATTCGTGAAGAACGAGGACACGATCTACACCATCGCCGACCTCACGACGGTATGGGTGGACCTCGCGGTGTTCCGCGAGGATTTCAAGAAGCTGAAAACCGGGCAGCCGGTGGAGATTCATCCCGGCGCAGGCGAGGAGGCGATCCAGAACAAGGTCGCCTACATCTCGCCTTTCGGCACCGAGGGATCGCAGACGATGCTCGCCCGCTGCGTGGTGCCGAATCCCGATGGCGACATGCGCCCCGGCCTGTTTGTCACGGCGGAAATCGCGACCGGAGAAGTCGAGGCACCCGTGGCGGTGAAGCTCGCGGCGATTCAGACGCTCAAGGACAAGACGGTCGTCTTCGTTGAGGAAGGCGATCACTTCGAGGCCCGCGAGGTGGAGCTTGGCGTGAAGGACAACGAGCGCGTGGAAGTCCTCAGCGGCCTGCTGCCGGGCGACAAATACGTCTCGGAAAACAGCTTCATACTCAAGGCCGAACTCGGGAAAGCCGAGGCCGAGCACGAGCACTAAACCGATCACGGCCATGATTCCGAAACTCATCGAATTCTCCATCAAGCACCGCTGGCTCGTCCTGCTCGCCACCCTCGTCGTCGGCGCGCTCGGTGTCTTCAATTATCAAAAGCTCCCGATTGATGCCGTGCCGGACATCACCAATGTCCAGGTGCAGATCAACACTTCCGCGCCCGGCTACTCGCCGCTCGAAGCCGAGCAGCGAATCACCTACCCGGTCGAGACGGCGATGGCGGGCCTGCCAAACCTCGACTACACGCGGTCCCTCTCGCGCTACGGGCTTTCGCAGGTCACGGTCGTCTTCAAGGAAGGCACCGACATCTACTTCGCGCGCCAGCTCATCGCCGAGCGCATCCAGACGGCGAAGGAGCAACTGCCCGCGGGTGTGAGCGTCGAGATGGGGCCGATCTCCACCGGCCTCGGCGAGATTTACATGTGGACGGTGGATGCGAAGCCCGGCGCGAAGAAGCCCGACGGCACCGCCTACACGCCGACTGATCTGCGCGAGATTCAGGACTGGGTCATCCGACCGCAGCTCCGCAACGTGCCCGGCGTCGTCGAGGTGAACACCATCGGCGGCTTCGAGAAGCAGTATCACATCACGCCGCACCCGGCGAAGCTCATCTCCTACGGCCTCGGCTTCCGCGACATCCTCGCGGCGTTGGCGAAGAACAACGCCAACGTCGGCGCGGGTTACATCGAGCGCAGCGGCGAACAGTATCTTGTCCGCGCGCCGGGGCAGGTGAAGGACATCGCCGACATCCAGCGCATCGTCATCGGCTCGCGCGAAGGCGTGCCGGTGCGCATCCGCGACGTGGCGGATGTGGCCGTCGGCAAGGAACTGCGCACCGGCTCCGCCACCCACAACGGCGAGGAGACCGTCATCGGCACCACCTTCATGCTCATCGGTGAAAACTCGCGTGTCGTCTCCCGGCGCGTGGACGCGCGCATGGAGGAAGTGAAACGGTCGCTACCCGAGGGCGTCGTCGCCAAGACCGTCTATGATCGCACCACGCTCGTGGATGCGACCATCGCCACGGTGCAGAAGAACCTGCTCGAAGGCGCGATCCTCGTCGTCGTCATCCTGTTTCTGCTGCTCGGAAATTTCCGCGCCGCGCTTATCGCCGCCGCGATCATCCCGCTCTCGATGCTCTTCACCATCACCGGCATGGTGCAGGAAAAGGTGAGCGGCAACCTCATGTCGCTCGGCGCGCTCGACTTTGGCATCATCGTGGATGGCGCGGTCATCATCGTTGAAAATTGCATCCGCTGTCTCGCGGAGGCGCAGCATCACAAGGGCAGACTACTCAAGCAGCGGGAGCGCTTCCGCGTTGTCTTCGACGCGACCAAGGAGGTCATCACCCCGAGCATCTTCGGCTCGGTCATCATCATGGTCGTGTATCTGCCCATCCTCACACTCCAGGGCGTCGAGGGGAAGATGTTCATTCCGATGGCGTTCACCGTCCTCTGCGCACTGCTCGGCGCGATGATCTTCTCGATCACCTTCGTCCCCGCGAGCGTCGCCATCTTCCTCAGTGGCAAAGTGAGTGAGAAGGAAAACCTGCTCATGCGCGCGGCCAAGGCGATCTACACGCCGCTGCTGGATTTTTCGCTGCGGAACCGCCCCGCGATGGTCGCCAGCGCGAGCGTGCTCGTGGTGCTCTGCGGCCTGCTGGGCACGCGCATGGGCACGGAGTTCATCCCCTCGCTAGACGAGGGCGACATCGCCATGCACGCCATGCGCATCCCCGGCACCAGCCTCACCCAGGCCACCGAGATGCAGCACCATCTGGAGAAGCGCCTCACCGAGTTCCCCGAGGTGAAGGAAATCTACGCCAAGCTCGGCACCGCCGAAGTCGCCACCGACCCGATGCCGCCGAACGTCGCGGACACTTTCATCATGCTCAAGCCCGAGAGCGAATGGCCCGCGCCGCGGCGCAGCAAGGCCGAGCTTTTGGAGGCGATCCAAAAGGCCGTCACCGAACTGCCCGGCAACAACTACGAGTTCACCCAGCCCATCCAGATGCGGTTCAATGAACTCATCTCCGGCGTGCGCAGCGACGTGGGTGTGAAAATCTTCGGCGACAACATGGATGTCCTGCTCCAGCAGGGCGAGCGCGTGGCCGCGGTGCTGCGCGGCATCCCCGGCGCGGAGGGCACGAAGGTCGAGCAAGTCAGCGGCCTGCCCATGCTCACCATTCAGCTCAACCGCGAGGCCATGTCGCGCTTCGGCCTGAATGTCGAGGAGGTGCAGGAGGTCATCGAGACGGCCATCGGCGGCAAGGAGGCGGGCGACATCTTCGAGGGAGACCGCCGCTTTCCCCTCGTCGTGCGGCTGCCGGAGAAGCTGCGCACCGACCTCGAAGCCCTGCGCCGCATCCCGATCACGCTGCCCGACCACCGCGAGGCGAAGGGCGTGCAGCCCGCCATGCTGAGCACGATGCCAGCCTTCATCCCGCTGGGCGAAATCGTGAAGTTCGACATCGCCCCCGGCCCGAACCAGATCAGCCGCGAGAACGGCAAGCGCCGCATCGTCGTCACCTGCAACGTGCGCGGACGCGACCTCGGCGGTTTCGTCGGCGAGGCGCAGAAGCTCGTCGCCGAGCGCGTGAAGCTGCCCGCGGGCTACTGGCCCGCATGGGGCGGGCAGTTCGAGAACCTCCTCTCCGCCACCAAGCGCCTGCAAGTCGTGGTGCCAGTCGCGCTGCTGCTCATCTTCATCCTGCTCTTCATGGCCTTCGGCAGCGTGAAGGATTCGCTGCTTATCTTCAGCGGCGTCCCGCTCGCGCTCACCGGCGGCGTCTTCTTCCTCTGGCTGCGCGACATCTCTCTCTCCATCAGCGCGGGCGTCGGCTTCATCGCGCTCAGCGGTGTCGCCGTGCTCAACGGCGTCGTGATGGTCAGCTTCATCAACCAGCTCCGCAAAGCCGGCAAGCCGCTCGACGACGCCGTGCGCGAAGGCGCACTCACCCGGCTGCGTCCCGTGCTCATGACCGCGCTCGTCGCCGCGCTCGGCTTCGTGCCGATGGCCCTCGCGCATGGCCGCGGCGCGGAAGTGCAGAAGCCGCTCGCGACCGTCGTCATCGGCGGAATCATCAGCTCCACGCTGCTCACCCTGCTCGTGCTCCCGGCGCTCTACCGGATGTTCCACCGCCACAGCGACCTCAAGCCCGAGGACTTCCACGAAGACCACGACCACGGCCCGGACGAGCCCTGCAAAGAGCCGCAGCCCACGCACTGACCGAAACCATGTCCCCCAGACAAACCCAGCAAACCAAAACCCAAAAAGCAAAACCATGAAAGCAACCCGCATCCTCATCACCGCCATCGTCACAGCGCTCACCATTCCCGCCTTCGCCGCCGAAAAGCCCAAGGCAGGCGAAAAGGAAAAGGCTCACCCGAAGGTCGAAGTGAAAATCCCCGACACCGCCGCCGCGCTGTGGACGGAGATTGACGCGAAGATCAAAGCCCTCACCGATCTCGTGACCGCGAAAAAGGGCGATGGCATCCACGTCGCCGCCGAGACCGTCGAGGCGCTCGTCTCCGCCATCCCCTCCAAGCACGCCGACCTCGCCGCCGACAAGAAGAAGCGCGTCGAAGGCATGGCGAAAAACGTCGCCCGCACCCTCGACCAAATCCACGAGGAAGCCGAGGAAGGCCATTGGGACGACGCCACGAAGAAGCTCGGCCAAGTGGAAGCCGCGCTGAAGCTCATCAAACAGCAGATCGGAAAATGACACCGTGAGCGCCCTCCACTTTCCCCTGCGCATCCCCACCCGGACGGGGCGTCGCCTGCGTCTCGCGGGCGGCGCTCCGCGCCGGGCCGCGGCGCAGCGCAGCAGGCAAACACAACCAGCATACCAAACAAACCCATGAATCCCATGCACATCATCCGCTGCGTGCTTGTCGCGCTGGCCCTCGTGCTCCCGTTCACTGCGGGCGCGCAAATGCTGTCCTCGAACGAGCGCGTCCGCGTCGTGGTCAGCCTCAGCAGTGCGAACCAGATCAAGGACATCAAGGGATCGAGCACGGACACCGTCACGCAAAACAAGACGCTCAACATCGTGCTCAGCGGAGTGCCGAGGAGCGGGGAGAACCGCGTCATCAAATGGGCGGCCTACGGGCGCGACCTCAAGAGCCACACGTTGAGCACCATCGCGTCCGGCAGCATCCCGGTGGCGCTGGTCAACAACACCCAGAAGGCCGAGAGCAAAGGCATCTCCACCACCTACACGCCCGAGCATTCCGAGGTTTCCAAGAGCAGCGGGCGCAGCAGCCGCAGCAAATCGAAGCCGAAGAAAGTCCCTGCGTCTGGCGTGAAGTTCGTCGGCTACTCCGTGCAGGTGCTCGATGGCAACAGGGTCGTCGGCGAAGCCAGCGAGCCGATCGGGATCAAACAGGAGGTGGCCAAGTAGCCATGAAGCCGCTCATCCTCGCCTTGCTCGCCGTGTCCCTCATGGCGGTGCCGCGCGCCACCGCGATGCCGCCGTCTTCCCGCACTGCGCAAGGCGAGGTCGCGGCGGTGGAGCCGGAGCACAAACGCTTCACCGTGCGGACGGTGAAGACGCCCGCGGGCTTCACCGTCTCGTGGGGGCCGCAGACGGTTTTCATCCGAGGAGAAAAATCCGCAACACCGGATTCGCTGAAGCGTGGCCAGCAAGTCACCGTCCGCTACCGCTGGCCGTTCTTCGGCCCGAAGATCGCCAGCCGGGTGTTCATTCTCTCCGACAAAAAATAGCGCATGGCCCACGAGCACGGCCACGAACACGAGCATGGCGATGCACCGGCATCCATCGCGCTGAATCCCGACGCGCGCGGTGACCGGCGGACCACGCTGCGCGTCGCCGGGATGGACTGTGCGGATGAAATCGAGGCGCTGGAGCAGGTGCTGCGTCCGCTCAAGGGCGTGCGCGAGGTGCGGGTAAACCTCATGGGCGGCAAAGTCACGCTGCTCCACGACGAGAGCGTGACGACGGAGCAAATGATCGGGGCCATCGCACCCACGGGGATGAAGGCTTCCAAGGATGACATTGCGGGCGATACAGACGTGGAGGGAGCGAAGCGGATGCGGCAGCTTACGGTTGGCGTTTCCGGCGTGTTCACAGGGCTTGGCCTGCTCTTGCAGTGGATGAAGTTCACGCCGGTGCTGGCGGATGCGGCCTTCGGCATCGCGATTGTCGCGGGCGGCTGGTTCGTCGTGCCAAAGGCATGGCGCGCTTTGCAGCGTCGTTCGCTCGACATGAATGTGCTGATGACCGTCGCCGTCGCGGGTGCGCTGGCGATTCACGAATGGTCGGAAGGCGCGGCGGTCACGTTCCTTTTCGCGCTCTCGGAATTGCTGGAAGCCTTCAGCCTGGCGCGCGCGAGAAAAGCCGTGCAGGCGCTCATGCAGCTCACGCCGGAGACGGCGCTGCTCAAAGACGGCGCGGATTTTCGCGAGGTGCCAGTCGCCGAAGTTGCCGTCGGCTCGACCATCGCAGTCAAGTCCGGCTCACGCATCCCGCTCGATGGCGAGGTGACGAGCGGCGAGTCCGCAGTGAACCAGGCACCCATCACTGGCGAATCCATGCCGGTGGAGAAGAAGCCGGGCGACGGCGTATTCGCAGGCACGATCAATGGCGAAGGCTCGCTGGAAATCCGCACGACCAAGGGCCACGCGGACACGACTATCGCGAAGATCATCCATCTCGTTGAGGAGGCGCAGTCGCAGAAAGCGCCCTCGCAGCGGTTCGTGGATGTCTTCGCCCGCTACTATACGCCGACGGTGATGGTGGCCGCGCTGCTTGTCATCCTCGTGCCGCCGCTGCTTTTCCATGCGGCATGGCTCACGTGGTTCTATCGCGGGCTCGTCCTGCTGGTCATCGCGTGCCCATGCGCGCTGGTGATTTCCACGCCCGTCTCCGTCGTCTCGGGCCTCACCGCAATGGCGCGGCGCGGCGTGCTCATCAAGGGCGGCGCGGTGCTGGAAGCCGTGGGCAAACTCCGCGCGCTCGCCGTGGACAAGACCGGCACGATCACCGAGGGCAAGCCGCGCGTGACCAAAGTCGTCACGGTGAACGCGAAGGACGAAGCCGGGATCGTCCGCATCGCCGCCGCGATTGACACGCATTCCGAGCATCCGCTGGCGCAGGCCGTCGTCGCGTATGCAAACGAGAGGAAGATCGCCTTTCCGCGCAGCGAAAACTATCAGGCGCAAGGCGGGCGCGGGGCGGTGGGCGATCTGGACGGGCATCGCTACTTCGTCGGCAACCACCGCTTCACGCACGAACTTGGCGTCTGCACGCCGGAGATCGAGAAGCAACTCGCGGAGATCGAAGCGGAAGCACTCTCCGTAGTCGTCGTCGGGCACAAGCCGCACGAAGGCTGCAAAGGCGAAGTTCTCGGCATCCTCGCCGTCGGCGACGCCATGCGCGCGAACGCCCCGGAAGCCATCGCCGCGCTGCACCGCGCGGGCATCGTGAAGATCGTCATGCTCAGCGGTGACAATCAGCGCACCGCCGACGCCATCGCGAAGAAGGCCGGCATTGACGAGGCCCATGGCGACCTGCTCCCCGAGCAAAAGATCGAGCGCGTGAAAGCGATGCTCGGCGAACTGAAGCACGCCGGCATGATCGGCGACGGCGTGAACGACGCGCCCGCAATGGCTGCGGCCAGCGTCGGCATCGCGATGGGCGGCGCGGGCACCGACACCGCCATCGAAACCGCCGACATGGCGCTCATGCAGGACGACCTCGGCAAAGTCGCCGAGGCCATTGCGCTCGGGCGGCGCACGGTCCGCATCATCCAGTTCAACATCGCCTTCGCCCTCGCACTAAAAGCGATCTTCCTCATCCTCGCGCTCCTCGGCCACGCGAGCCTCTGGCTCGCGATCCTCGCCGACACCGGCGCGACCCTCCTCGTCATTGCGAATGCGTTGCGCCTGCTCCGCGCGCCCACAACCTGAGCCGCCGTGCAACACCCGATCACACCAACGCAGCCAAAGAAGGGCCACGACCGATTGCTTTTGCAGCGGAGTCAACTCGAACAGGAGGTTCCATCCACCCATGCCGGCTGAACCACCAGTGCCGTCGTGCGCCGTCGCCGGATTACCGTCGAGACAGTCGGAAGCCATGAGCGCCGAGGTTCGCGAATTCATGGGCCGGCCACCGCACTGGCTGCTGCAATCCGGCACCACGATGCTCGCCGCAGTGCTCACGCTCCTGCTCATTCTTTCCATCGTCATCAAGTATCCCGACACGATTACGGCTCGCATGACGCTCACCGGCACCCAACCGGTCGTGGAGGTGATGGCGCGGCAGAGCGGGCACCTTGAAAGCCTTCGCGTCCACGAGAGGCAGCGTGTGCGACGGGGCGAGATTCTCGCGATCATTCAGAGTCCCGCGCGTTCCGCAACCGTGCTGGCGCTGGGTGAAAAGCTCGCCCGTCTCGCGCCGGGGGGTGCCGGCGAGGGCATGGAGTTTCCAATGGTCTTCGGCCCGGAAGAGGGACTCGGCAAGCTTCAGGACTCCTACGGCGATTTCCTCGGCGCGTACAATCTCCACAAGAGTGTGATTGCGGACGATTATGTTCAAAAGGCCGGCGCGCTATTGCAAAAGCAACTGGATGGCAAGCGAACGCAGATTACCTCGCTCCGCAGCCAGCAGGCAATCAACCGCCGGGAATTGGAACTTGCCCGCGCGAAGTACGACCAGATGAAAGTGCTTCATAGACGCGACTCGATTAGTACCGCGCAATTGCAAGAACAGGAAATGGCCGTGCTCGCCCAATTGCGGAGCGACGGTGCTTCGCAAGAACGTCTGACCGAGGCGGAGATCGAATGCGCGCGCACAGAGAAGGAATTGCGCGATCTCGATCACGACCGTGACGAGGCCCTTGAACAGGCCCGCGAACGCCTCCGTCTCAATCTCAACAAATTGCGCGGGCAACTCGATGTCTGGGAGGCTGATTTCGTCCTTCGCGCGCCCGCCGACGGAGTTATCGCCTTTTACGATTTCTGGACTGACCAACAATACGTCACTGCCGGGCGCCAGGTATTCCTCATTCTGCCGGAAACCTCGCGGCTGATCGGGCGGATGCCGGTCCTTCAGGGAGGCACCGGCAAGATTCGTCCGGGCCAGACCGTCCGGGTTCGCTTCGACGAGTTCCCCTACAAGGAATTCGGAATCGTCACCGGCCGTGTGCAGTCCGTGTCGATGGTGGCCCGCGAAGGCGCAAATCTCGTCCTCGTGGACATCCCGTTTCCGATGGTCACGAACTTCAAAAAGCGGCTCCAGTTCAAGCAGGACATGACCGGCGAAGCCAGTGTCATCACCGATGACATCCGGTTGATTGGCCGCGTGTTATTCGAAATCCGGAGGGCCTTCGTGAATAACACGGAGCATTGACATGACAGACCGCGTTGCACTCAAGATTCAGCGCTTCGTCGTCGGTGTTGGCAAGGGAGAGCCCTTACGTTCCTCATGAAGCGGAAGAAGAGACAGCCACCCGCTCCCACCATGCTGAGCCGTGCTGACAAATGGAAAATTGCCGTGGTGGTGAGTGCAGTCTTTATCGCCGCCTTCGGCCTGACGTTTTTCATCATCAAGCACAAGCACGCCCAGCACATCGAGAGCAGGATCGCCCGATGGCGCGTGACCTATCACCTCGACGACGATCAAGTTCGCAAGATTCGCGGCATGGAAGCACAGTTTCATCCTGGCTGGAATCCCTTCTATCATCCGGTCCACGCACCGGCGGAAATTTATCAGCATCACCTCGCCATCAGCCGTGTGATGACAGAGGAAGACGCAGCGAATTTTATGAAAAACGAGGAAGGAGCGCGGTCGGCAATCGCGCCTTCGCATTGAAAATGACTTCACTCCTCCCATCGGAGACCCACGAAGATCAGAGGCAATCTTGTCTCGCCATGCGCAAAACTCCTCCTTTACCTCCCGCGCATGTTGCGTCGCGCCGCTTTCATTTTTTTCAGCCTCTGCCTCGCCTTCATGATTCACGCAGAGGAGGCGAAACGCCCTTCCGAGGTGATTCAGGACAACTCTTTCCTCATGGAGGAGGCATACAATCAGGAGCCGGGCGTGGTGCAGCACATCTTCAGCCTCTTCGGCAGCGTCAACAGAATGCCGGGCGGCAACGACCGGGCATGGCTGATGTCGTTCACGCAGGAGTGGCCGGTCTTCAGCCAGTCGCACCAGTTCTCCTACACACTCCACTACGTCTTCAGCAAATCGGCCGGCGTGAAACAGGACGGCCTGTCGGACATGCTGCTCAACTACCGTTACCAGCTCACGACCGAGACGGCGACGCGGCCCGCCATCGCTCCGCGGCTCAGCGTCATCCTGCCCACGGGCGACAAGGCGCGCGGCCTCGGCAATGGCACCGTCGGCTTTCAGACGAACACCGCCTTGAGCAAAGTGCTCAGCGACCGCTGGACGGTTCACGCCAATGCCGGCCTGACCGTGCTGCCCAATGTGAACGGCCACGACCTCACCGGCTACAACCTCGGCGCGAGCGCCATTTACGCGCTCACGCCCTCGTTGAACCTCATGCTCGAATGCACCGCAAATTGGGATGAGGAATTCGACGACAACGGCAGACGCGACCGGAGCCTTTCGGTGCTCCTCTCACCCGGCATCCGCTACGGGTTCGGCCTTCCCGGAGACGCCCAGCTCGTCGTCGGCATCGCCGCGCCCATCGGTCTCACCCGCGCCGCGCCCGACTATGGCGTCTTTTTCTACTGCTCATTCGAGCACTTCTTTTCCCGCGAAAAGCGGGCCGGGAAATAGTGGTGTCGGTTCACACTTCAAACCCCGTGAAAACAGAAAGCCAAAATCCATGACCGCCAGACTCCTCACCATTTTTTGCCTCGCATTCCTCGCCGTGATGCCCGCCGCAGCCATCACACCGCAGGGCCGTCATCACACCGGCACCATTCAGAAAGTGGACACCAGCGCCCGAGAAGTCGAAATGCTGCGGGAGGACAACGGAACGCCGATCACTTTCGTCTGGAACAAGCTCACCACATTTGTGACCGACACAAGCATGGCGGACTCGGCCATCCTCAAAAAGGGAGCACGCGTGGAGATCATCCTTCACCGCCCGTTTTTCGGCAGGCCGTTTGTCGCGAAGGTGAGGCTCCTGTCGGCCACTCACCCCAAGAAGACAAAGTAGCCGCACACCCGCCGCTCCGGTAAAATCGCCAGAAAAACGGAAGCGAATATGTCGGCGCGCTATGCCGCTGGACTGCTACCACCAGCAGCAACCCTTGTGCGGAGCTTTCGGATTCGGAGTGGTGTATCCATACATGTCGTAGTGGTTGCAGTAACCGTGGTTCTTCGTCCACGGACATTTCTTCCCATGCACGGGACAGACCCAGCCTTTTGGAATCTGCTGTGCGTCGTAATAGGCGCAGTGCCCGGTGTGCCGTGTCCATGGACAATTCTTCTTGTGAACGGGGCAGACCCAAGTGTCTTGGGCGAATGCAGTGAATGCCGCAGCGGCAACGAGGGCGCACATGGTCATCAATGTTTTCATTTGGTTGGTTCGTTTTGGTATCGGACAGTTTTGTTCAGTGCTGATGCCCCTGCGGAGCAGCGGCGGGCGTGGATCCCGCCTTTGCGGCGTTCCGCTCCTCGATTAGCTTTTTGAGCACTGCGGCGAGCGCATCGAGGCGTTGGTCGCCTTTGGCGTCTTTTGCGTCGGAGAGAAGCTGCTCGATGCTCGGCTTGGCCGGGGCACTGTCAGCCTTTTGCATCTTTGCGCAGCAGCAGCAACCACTCGGGACTGGTTCCGGCTTTGGTTTCGCACAGCATTTTTCGGATTCATCGGCGGCGAGTGCCACACTGGAGACTGCAACGGCAAGCGCTGCGGCAATTGGGAGTATCGCTTTCATGTTGAAACAATGTTCTGCCAATCGGCGCACGCTCCACCATGCTTGCCCAAGCCTGACCGTGGCTTGCGGTGCTCATGGAAGACGAGCGTGAGGGCAACACCAATTGACAACCCCGTGCGGGCATGTCGCTCCACGATGAAAAAGCCGCCGCGCTTGCTGAGGTTCTCGCCGCCACGGGCGAAGAAATTGTTTGGAAGGGGCGAACGCTCCACGCACTCGTGTCTGACAACCCGCTGAGCCAAGATCTCGGCCTTGGCGGATTTGACGCGAAGGGCGATTGCACGATGAAGGTGCTGCGCTCGGAGCTTGGCGCGGATCGACCAAAGCTCGGCGAAACGCTGGCGTTCCAGAGCGCGACCTATCGGGTCACGCGCGTCACCGACCATCCGCAGTTTCCAATGATCGTGCTGGTCGTCGAGCCGGAGGACTAATCGCCATGCTCGATCACACGCTCGACGAAGTTTTGCTCGCGCATTTGAAGACGGTGCCCGCGCTCACGGCGCTCCACGTTTACACCGGCCAGGACAACGTGGAGCACAAGCTGCCGGCACTGACCGTGAGCACCGGTTCGGAGCCGCTGGCGGGATCGGACTCGGCGTTTCGAGGCGAGGTTGGCGTCATCATCGAGAGCGAGGCGCACGACACGACACCGGCGCTGCACGGCGAGCGCGTCGAAGCGGTGCGCACGGCGCTCGCGAATCGCGCATCAGTCATCGCGGCGCTCAACGCCACGGGTCGGTTGCACATCTACGGCTACGCACCGCTCGGCACCGAGCCGACCGCAGGCGACGCTCGTTTCGCCACGAAGCTCAAGTATCGCTTCGGCTTCGGCCCGGCGTGAATTGACACGCCTGCGCCGGTATGCCCGCCAACGACGTAAAATTCGGCATCAGCCGCCACGCCGGCACGCTCATTGATTCGGTGGAGACCGACGACAGCGTGCAGGTCAAAGAACTGCCCGGCAGCAACGGCGAAATCGCCCGCGTGAAGCCGTATCGCAAAATGACCGAAGGCTCGGTAAAGGGACACGGCGCACTCGCGGTCGTGCCGGGCGTCGGCGATCCCGGCGTGAGCGGCCTGCCCAATGGCGGCGTGACCGTCATCACCAACGTGAAGCAGAGCGAGAACAACGAGGACTTCGACAACGAGGACTTCGATGGCTGGGAATACAGCTTCAAACACTACCCGACGGCGGAGGCCGTGAACTGATTTATGCGAAAAGGCGACCAACTCTGCATCCTGCGCGCCGAGGTAAAAACCGACGCGGACGCGCTCAACCTCCTGCGGCTCGTGGCCGCTCTCACCGCCATCGGCATCCCGCTCGATGACGATTGCCCGTATCTCGAAACGCGCGAGCTGATCGAAGGCGCCGAGCGGCGGCTGGTGACGTGGACGCTCAGAGCGAAAAGCATCTGTGGCCAATACGACGCGCGGAAGCTGATCGAGGCATGGCACGATCCGGTGTGGACGACGCAGAACAACGAACATCCGTTCGCCTACATCGCGACGGCGTTCCGCAATGCGGGCCTGCTCGCCGCCGAAGTCGCGCGGCTCGCTCCCGTCGCGCTGATTCGCAAGGGCAAACGGTTCGCCCTCGTCCCGTTCGACGCAACGGCGGAGCGCCGCCAGGAACTCCTCACCGCCCTCGAAAAATGACCACCGACGAACGCACGCAAACCAATCTCGACACGTTCATCTCGCCTGCGACCGAAACAGGTGGCATCACGCTGCGGCCATTCTCGGCGGGCACGCTCACCATTTGCCGTGCGCTCGGCCTTTCGATGGTCGTTGGCGGCGACAAGGAGCAGGTCGAGGCGCTTTCTGCCGACGACAAGCAACGGCAGCTCACGACGTTCCTGTTCATCCAGTCGCAGCCGCTCGACGTGGTGAAGAAAGCGGTGAAGCTGGCGCGCGAAAACCGCCAGGCGTTTGAGGACGAATATCTTCTGCCCTTCGAGCTGGAACTGCCGGTGACCGCGATGCTCGCAGCGATGCAACAGCTCGAGAACAACCTCTCCGCAATCGAGGCCGCGCAAATCGAAGTCAT
This sequence comes from Chthoniobacteraceae bacterium, assembly GCA_044221185.1. Lineage (GTDB taxonomy): Bacteria > Verrucomicrobiota > Verrucomicrobiia > Chthoniobacterales > Chthoniobacteraceae > SXWH01. The sequence continues at coordinate 73,241 of JBGAPP010000019.1, forward strand.
CACGCGGCCCAGCGGGAGCAAGAAGGAGCCGACTCCGCCCCCAAACTGATCGAGCCAGTGTGGACGGCGAGCTTCGTCTTCACACTGGCGAACGAAACCGGCTGGTCGGAGCACTTCATCTTTTGGGAACTGCCGCTCGCGCGGCTCCTGCAATACCAGCACTGCGCGCTACGGGCGCACGATGTCTGGACCGTGCCAGTCGCACCGCCCGCCACGACTCAACTCGACACGCTGCTCACGAATTGGAGGCCCGATGAACGGACGAGTGCGTTTTGATTTGCGACCGATCCAGCGCGGCATCAAGGCGCTCGCACCGCAGGTGAAGAAATCTCGGCGCGAACTCGCGGAGGAAGCTTCGCGCGGCTTTCTGAAAGAAGTCGTTGCGATCACTCCGCCGGCATCGAAAGGCAAACGTGGCAGCACCGCGAAAAAGGCGGGTGAAGGCGCCATCATCGCCGACCTCGCCCGCGTCATGGTCGCGGCGGCACGCAAGAAGCGCGTGAAGCTGGGCGATCCGGCGGAGATACACAAACGCCTTCGCGACCCGCACACCGGCCGCATCAACCCACGCAACTTGCAGCACCCGCATCCCGTGGATGCGACGGCATTGCGCGCGTTGAAGCGCGAGCTGCTCAAACGGGTCGGCGAACTCGCCGCCGGCTGGAACGCAGGCGCGCAGAAGCTCGGCGTGAAGCTCCCGGCGTGGGTCGCACGTCACGGCGGCAAGCGAAGCTCGGCGGCGGTCATCAATACCTTCCGCGTCTTCCGCATCATCCTCACCAACGCGGTGAAATACGTGACCAACGTGGACGCCTACGACCGGCGCATTCAATCGGCCATCACCATCCAAGGACGGAAGATGCAACGCCGCGCGGAGTTCCTTTTGACACGCGCCCTCCGGCAAGCGGGCTGGAAGTAACCGGCCCCGAAAATCGCGGGGTAGAGCAGCGGCAGCTCGCCGGCCTCATGCGCCGGAGGTCGTCGGTTCGAGTCCGGCCCCCGCAACCATTCACCGATGCCGAAAGCCACCGCAGTATTCGATGCCGACGACAGCCGCCTAAGCGGCGCGTTGGCGCGCATCAATGGCAAGATGCTCGCGCTGCAATCGCGGATCGCAAAATTCGCGGCGGCGTTCATCGCCATCCGCGCTGCGGCGGGTGTGGTGACGGCGGGGTTCGATCATTTCAAGCAGGCGCTCGATGTCGGCGGGCAGCTCAACGATCTCTCGGCCAATACCGGCGTGGCCGTGGGCGATCTGGTCGTGTTGCAGCAGGAGTTCGCCAATGCGGGCAAGTCGGCGGAGGACATCGGACCGGTGTTCGGGAAGATGGCAAAATCGCTCCAAGGCGGCTCAGCGGACGACACGATCAAAAAGCTCGGCCTCAACCTGGATGAGCTGAAAAAAAAGACTCCCGCGGAGCAGTTCCGCGCGCTCGGCGCGGCGATCAATTTGGTGCGAGATCCGTCGCAAAAGGCGGCGGCTTCGATGGAGATTTTCGGACGCAGCGGCGCGGAGTTGCTCTCTCTCTTTTCGTCGGACGGTTTCGGCGACGCGGCTACTCAGGTCGGCTCTCAGGCACAGATTCTCGACAAGGACGCGGCGCTTTTCGATGACGTGAGCGACAAGCTCGCGCTGACAGGCATGAAGGTGCGCGGGTTCTGGGTCGGTGTGGCGGAGAAAGTCGCGCCGGTGCTAAAGCCGCTGCTCGACAAGTTCGCATCGCTCGATCTGGCGAGCTGGGGGCAAAAGGCCGGCGAAGCGGTGGCCTTTATCGTCCAGGCGTTTGCGGACGGCAAAGTTGGCGACATCCTGTTCACTTCGGCCAAGATTGCCTTCGCCAACGCGGTGAACTTCCTGGCCGGCACGCTCATGGCCGTGGCGCAGGCACTTTGGCAGGCGCTTGTCGAGGCCGTGAAGAACGCCATCACGCTCTTCCAGATCGTGACCACGGCGGACTTCTGGCTCGGCATGGGACGCGCCATCCTCGGCATCGCGCAGAGCTTCATCGCGTTCCTGCTCGACGGCATCGCGAAGCTGCTCGACTGGCTTTCGGGCATCCCGCTCATCGGCGATGAAATCGGCAAAGGCGCGAGGGAAGTGCAGTCGTGGGCCGATGGCGTGCGCGCAGCAAGCGACGAGAACAAACGCGCGAGTTCCGATCTGCTCGCGCCGGCGTTCGACAAGGCGGGTAACCGGATGCGGGAGACATTCGAGAACATCGGCAACGCGCTGTCCGAGGGATTCACCAAAGGCAGCGGCCTGATCGATACGAGCGATTGGGAATCGCATCTCGACGACACCATCGGCGGCGTGATGGACCGCGTGCAAAAAGTCTCCGAGAAAGCCCGCGAGGACGTGGAGCCGAAGAAGCCCACCGGCCCGCAGATCAACCTCGACGACACCGAGGAGGAAAAGCCGCAGAAGACCGTGAAGAACGCGGTGTCGGCCATCCAGCGCATCGGCGGCGGTGGCGGCGCATACAGCAACGGCGACCCGATGCTCCGCGAGCAGCAACGGCAGACGCGCGAACTCACCACGCAGACCGGCCTGCTCCGCGACGTGAAGCGGGCCATCGAAAACAAGCCCACCGCGAGCACCACCACGCTTAGCGCGGCCTTCGCCTAGAATCCATGAGCGCCAACCCACTTCCCACGACAGGCATCAGCGGCGGCATTTCCGAAACGGGCATCGCCACGGTCGAAGTGCCGCTGTTCGTCGAGACGCTCGCCGAGGCGCTGACCGTGCTGCCCAATCTCGGCATCGGGATTCCGTATCGGTCGCGCGCCTTCACGCAGGAGGACGATGGCGGGTTCAAAGTGACGCTGCACTTTGAGGGCATCGCTGACGACGCCAAGGACGATGACCAGGTGACGTTCGAGCTGGATACTTCGATGGCGGAAGACCCGATCCAGACGCACCCGTTTTTCGACACGCTCAAAACGCGCTACGCGTGGGACGCAGCGAAGGAGCAGTTTGCGGAGACATTGCCCGAGGCGAGCGGCCAGCAGACGGCGCTCAGCGGCAGCGGCAAGAAGCCGAAGAAGAATCCCATGTTCGGCGTGGACAACTGGCTCGTCGTCGGCGCGGTCTTTCGCAAGACCTACTCGGCCCGCACCATTCCCTCCGGCATCCTGCGCGGCATCGGCACCATCGTGGACAAGCCGCCGGGCATCGAGCAGTTCAAGATTCCCGGCGCGGCGAAGAAACGGAACTGGCTGAAGATGGCGCCGAAGCTCAAGCGCAAGGGCAACGCCGTCGAGATCACCGAGGAATACATGCTCTCCGGGCCGAACGGCTGGATCAAAGACGTCTATGGGCAGGCGCAGTTGGAGGGCGGCAGCGAATGACGGAGCCGCCGTTTGTGAAGCGCGGGCAGCCGATCACGGCGACGCTTTGGAACCAGCTCTGCGCAGCGGTGCGCGCGTGCCGCATCATCGCGGGCGATGGCGTGCGTCTGCGCGAAATGCCAGACGGCACGATCATCACTTTCGATGGCGACGGAGCGGACTTCGTGCATCCGTTCCAAGTATCACTCATCGGCACCGAAGCGGCGAGCATCCGGCCCGGCACGGTGAACAAGGTGGATGCGAAAATCAAAGACGTGCCGCTTGCGGGCAAGGACGGCGAAGCTCCGCCGCTGCTCAAATTCGGCACGCCGATGCTCGACGACGAGGGCCGCGGCTACATCTGCGTCGAGCTGACGTGCCGCGAGAAGGATTGGTCGGTCGAGAAGGTCGAAGTTGTGCAAGTCGCCGATCCAAATACGGACGACGGCGAAGCTGGCGAAGGCCACGGCGGCAGCACCGCATCCGTCGCCTTGCCGGGCCGGCGCACGCGCTATCCGCTGGCGATGCTGCGCGAGCGGGAGGACAAGAAGCTCGACCTCTACCAGATCACGTTCTTCGACCTGCAACATCGCGCCGCGCTTGGTGCCGACCGCAAGACGGCTACACGCCACTTCTTCTGGCAATGATCGCCGCCGATGCCTGGAACAAACTCGTGGCGCAGGTGAAGCGCGCCCGCCCGCTGCGCGGCGTTCGTGCCGACACGAAGGAGCAGCCGCGCGGCGTAATTGTGTCCGGCGACGCGCACGCGCTGTGGCGGCATCCGTGGTTCATCAACGCGCGATGGGAATGGAAGGATGACGGCACCGGCGAATGGCGTGCGTTCATCCGGCCCGGCTTTGTGAACGGGCGCGACGCCTACATCACGATGCCCGCCGATTGGCCGGAGGAGACGCCGCCCGATGAGGACGCCACGGAGCACGATGTTTCGCTGACCGACGATCCGACGCCGTATCTCGTCCTCGGCGGCTGGCGCAACCCGCTCATGCCCGAGAGCCTCAGTGCATCGGCTTCCGGGCAGCTCATCGCGTCGGCTGCCGAAGGCTACCCGAAGTTCTTCGAGAAGCTCGGCGTGAAGGCCGCGGCGAAGGGCGGCGACGTGACCAAGCCCGGCGCGCTTGAAGGCGAGTTCGACGAAAACCGCACGCGCGAAATCCGCGCCGTGGATGTGGTGCTCTCCAAGGCGCGCATCGGCACGCGGCTGCAAATCGACGTTCACGACCCGCTGCTCGACGCGCAGACCGAGACCATCTCGACGGTATTCACGAACGACTACCTTCGCGCGACAGGCGGACGCGCCAAGCTGCGCGTCGTGGCGAAATACAAGCCGGTCGAGGAACAAAGTCTCGCGCTCATGTATGGCACGCTGCTCAACGCAGGCGACGCACAGTTTGACGAGCTGAAGATGGGAACGGTCTGGATCGTCTCGCCACCGGATGCGGCCGAGGACGCGGAGCCGGATGAAACGTGGACGCCGTATCCGCAGTATTTCGTCTTCTGGAACCTCCAACACGCCTCGCGTCTCATTCCGCCGAAGGCACCGAATCCACCGCTGCAATTGTTCGTCCCGCTCGCTGGCGGCATCGCGCAACCAGCCATCAACGCGCTGCTCAGCTTCGTGAACGACCAGAACGCCGAGGCTGAAGCGTTCTTCAGCCAAGCCGACGCGCGCGGCACATTTTGGAGCACGTAGGCAGCGGTGTTGCGATCATCATGTCACTCGATCCAAAGACAAACCGGCACGAGCGCGAGGCTGAGAAGGCGAAGAAGCAGCAGGACACGCCGCTCAATCCGCCATTCCCGCACAAGAGACAGTCCTTCGATCCGTTCTTCTTCAGTCTCGAACGCGAAACGCCGGACGAGGAAGCAGAACGAAAAGCCGCCGCGCGCTGAGCACGTCCTTTGACACGCTGCGGGCGGCGTGAGTGACCTCGACCTTTTCGCCGATCTGGTCACGCGCAAGCTCATCTCCAGCGATGGCGGCGCGGTGACGCTGCCGATCCTTGTGCTCGGCGACACGCTTCGTTGCACTCTGCGGACGATGGAGCGCGACGAGGCGGGCGACGTGCGCGAGCGCGACCTGCGGGTGCGCTCCGTGCGCGCGAGCATCGGGCGTGTGCTCACTCCGCCGACGGTCGGCTGGTTCAAGCTGTGGATCGGCGACACAGACACCCCGCAGATCAATTTCGACGCGAACGCCGATGTATTCAAAACGGCGGCCCAAGGCTCAGGCATAATCGAAACGGTGGAGAATCCGGCGGTCGGAACGTGGGTGGTGAAAACCACGCGGCCCGAAACCGAGCCGGACTATCCGATTTACGTCCACACGAATCGGCTCAGCCCGGAGTCGTTCGTCCGCGTGCGGCAGTTCAAGCAACTCGGCGTCTGGTGCTTTGAGTGTCGGCTGATTCAGGCACCGCTCGCTTTCAACAACGGGCACGAGCGCGTGCTGCCAGAGCCGCCAACAGTGCGCCGCATCCGCACCGGCGACGCGGGCAGCGAGACACAACCGCCAAGCAACGAAATCCAGGCACTTCACCTGCCGCCGGATTTTCGCGGCACCTACTTTCTGCGCTGGAATTATCGCGTCTCGAAGTTGCTCGGCATCGAGGACGGGCCGGACGAAATCGCGGCGGCACTCAACGCCATGTTCCAAAAGAGCGGAAAGCGATTCGAGGCGACGAACCCGGAGCCGGACAACGCCTACATCGAGTTCATCGGCGAACTCGGCGCCTCGCCGCAGCCGCTCATCACCGTCGAGGTGAATACGTTCGCACCCGGCACGCTCACCTTCGAGCTGGCGCTAGACCGAGCGCAGATGGCGGCGGCGCTGCGTGCGGTCGCGGAGATCGAAGTGCCGTTCGAGGTGGAGTTGGAAATTGTGGACGATGGCGAGGACGTGGCCGATCCCGCCGTGCCAGGGCGCATCATCACGCTTTTCCAGCAATCGGTGAAAGTGGTGCGCGAGCAAATCTGGGAGGAACTCGCGCTCGTCCAGAGCATCGACTGGCTGCGCCCGCCGCAGCCGCGCGACTACATCCCGTTCACGCCGGATCAAATCATCGTCGGCGTGCAGCACTACGTCTGCGTCTTCGGCAACGGCGCACTGCGCTCGTTCTCCTTCCCGCACAATCTCGGCACCGAGGCTTTTCACCTGACCGTCCGGCAGAACATCCCGGATGGCCGCGTGCTCGTGCTCGGCACGGACTACACGGTGAAAATTCTGAGTGCGAACGAAGTCGTGCTTGAATTCCCCGCCGGCTCGCCGCCGCCCGCGCTCAACAGCCTCGCGCTCGTGCTCTCGACCGCCGGGCCGCGCAGCGCCTTCCTCGCGCACACGCACACGATGGCACAGATCATCGGGCTGCTCGACGCGCTCGCCGCCGTCTATGCGCGGCTTGAGCACATCGAAGATTTGCTCCCGACTCCGAACTTTTTTGGCGACCGCGAAAAAGCGAAACCGCAGGACATTGAAATCCCCGACTTCACGGACTTGTTCCCGAGCGCGCGACTGCCCGCGAACTTCAACGTGAAGGAACTCTCCGAGGGCAAGACCGACAAGCTGCCGCGCTCGCCCGGACTGCTGCCGGCGATTCACGACGCGACCGTGGTGCCCATCAGCGTGCCGTTGCCTCGCCCAGAATCGAATGCAGGCAACGTGTTTCAAAATACCACCAGCAATCCGCTCCTCGTGCCAGGCGGTCTGGGTCGCCGCGGCGGATACCTCGACCCGCTCGGTTACGCCGGCAGCGACGGCCGCGTGTGGTATCGGCTCACGCGGGCTGCGACGACGAACTCGTTTTTCCCAGTGGATTTCGAGCGCGAGCTTTTCCTGCTTCACATCAACGACGCGATGTGGGCGCCGGGCGGCACTTTCTCGGTGGTGTTCGATCTCGAACTCCAACTGCTCGCCGCCAACACACGCGCGCAAATTCTCGCGGTCATCGAAGTCGGCAGCGCGCCCGCGCAGACGACGCCCGCGCCCGTCGCGGAGAACCTGGAAAACATCGTGTGGCAACCCGCGCCTGTGCTCGTGCAGCGGCTCATCGTCAGCGGCATCAAGCTCAAGCACCACTTCGGCGCGGCCATCAAACGCTCGCTCGACAACGTGATCAGCGCCGAGCGGCTGCTCTACACCACCTGGCAGGTGGCGCAGGTCGCACCACCCGGCCCGAGCTTCGTCATCCGGGCTCGGCTCGTGCAGTTCGACACGGAAAACAGCGTGCGCGGCGCGAAGGGCTACGTCTTCGCCTCGATGTCGCAGGCCAAAGTGGAGGTCGGATAAATGGCGAAGCCGGAGATCAACACGACGCAGAGCGTGCTCGGCTACTTGCAGTGGCAGACGTTCGCGTTTCAGCCGTGGGCAAGCAATTCGCCGACATTCTGGAATGCGTCGCCGCTGCCGCCGGGCCTCGCGCTCCATGTGCCCACCGGCAAAATCTCCGGCGCGGCGACGGTGCCCGGCGTGTTCGTCGTGTCGCTCGTCGCGGGCAATGCGGACGGCGCGAGCGATCCGGTGATCTTCACGTTCGGCATCGAGCCGAGCAGCAACATCCGGCCATCGGGCGTGCTGGAAGTCTATATCGACCTGCTCACGCGCCTGGTGTCGCTCAACTCGCAGAACTTCGGCGACGCGAACACGAAAGACAAAGGGCCGCTCTTTTGGACGAAGCGCGGTGATGATCTCGTTTTTCACATCACGTTCCTCAAAGGCGGCGTGGTCGCTGACATCGACCTCATCGCGCTCAAAGTCGCGCTCAAGGAATTGGAGCCAGAGAACGTGCTCGTCGAAGGACACCACTGGCGCAAAGTCGGCGAAGGCGAACAGGCGGGCTACCGGCTCCATGTGAAGCTCGACAGTCCCGAGCTGACGAGCGCGCTCACGAATTACGAGGAGGACGCGGGCACGTTCTTCAATGCGCTCGGCGAGTTCGAGTGGCTGGAGATGAACAACTACGCGCCGCAGGTCGGGCCGCCGTTTCTCCGCAGCACCACGCGCACATTCCTAGTCGAAGTCGCGCGCGACATCATCGCCGACGAGCAGCCGTTCGGCCCCATCTGATGAAAAATCTCGACTGGTTCCAGGCGCGCACACTCGCGCGCGGCGGCACGGCCGTGCGACGCGATGCGTGGAGAAAATGGCTCACATTCGAGAGCTACGTGTGGCTCATCACGCAGCCCGTGTGGCTGGAACAGGAATACGACCGGCGCGTCGTGCAGCAATGGGATTTCGGTGCGGGCGAGTTTCTGGCGAACGACTGGACGGACGAACCGTGGGACGGCGGGCCGCAGCCGCCTGATCCGCCCGATCCACCACAGCCGCCTGACCCGCCGCGTCCACCCAATCCTACGGGCGGCGGTGGCGGCGGCAATGGGGGCGGCGATCCTCCGGTCAATCCGCCTGGCGGAGGTGGAGGCGGTGGTGGTGGCTGGCCTCCTAGTGGAGGCGGTGGTGGCGGACCTCAGCCGCCCGTGCCACCGAAACCACCCAAGCCGCCCAAGCCGCCGCAGAACAACGTGCCGACGATCACCGTCGAGGTGAACGCCGATGTCGATCCCGATGGCCCGGCGTGTTTCATCCAGCCGCCGCAGACCTGCACCGTCTATGTGACCGTGAGCATCGCTGGCGGCCCGGCAGGCGTGGGCACGCTCAGTGTTCGCGGCATCGGCACGCCGGGCGTGCAGCTTGGCACCGGCTGGCCCGGCATGAGCCAGGGCTTCGAGTTCAAAAACGTCCCGGTCAATCCGGGCGGCACGATCACCTACACCGCAGACTATGGAGCGCCGGGCAATGCGCCACTCACGCACTACATCGGCACGGGCAGCTACAAGTTTCCGCCCAACTGCATCCTCTTTGGCGCGAATTGGCATGGCAGCATGACAGAGAGCAATCTCTGCGAGCATCCCGGCCCGAGCGGTCCGGCCGAGGACGGCTACAACTACGCGGCGAGTTACAGCGTGAACGGCCAATACGCCGTGAACCCGGAGAACGGCAGCGGCAAGTCGGCCAAGCAAACGCCGGTCGATGTGAACGAGGGGACGCCGCACATTCACTGGACGAACGACACGGTGCCGGACGGCACGCACACGGAAGGGGACATCGACCTCTATCCGCCCGCGTCCGTGACCGTGGACGTGAACAACGGCGGCGTGAGCAACCTTCAACCAGCATCGCTCCAGGTGTTCGGCGAAGCGCAGCACGACGTGACGCAGAACCCGAAATGCACCTTCGACAAAACTGCCGATGAAGGATCGAGTCTCTGACCTCTGCACACTCATCGCTGAACTCGCGGTGAAGCACCGGCTCGGCACCGTGGGCCTCGCGGGATCGTTCGCGCGCGGCGAGGTATGGCCCGATGCGGACATCGACGTGATCGTGGTCGCGCGGCTCGCGCTCGCGGAGCGATTCGCAGCGGCGCTCGCCGAGCGGACGGATCGCACGGTGCATCTGCACGCTTTCGCTGCGCTGCCGTGGCATCATCCGTATCACCTCGCGATTCGCTGGCTCAACTGCCGCCGACTGCCGGTGACGTGTGCGCCGCGCGGTGCGGTGATTCGGCGCGTGGCGCGGCGCGACGGGCGCACATTCGAGATGGCCGTGCCGGTCGAGCGCATCGCGCACTTCGCGCCGATTGACAGGCCGCCACAGGCAATCCCGCACGCCGGTTCGCTGCTCGTCGCAGCGCCACCGCTCGGCGGATTCCTGTTGTGAGCGACCGACCACGAAAACTTCAAATCCGGCCCTGCCGCCTGCACGGCGTGATGAGCCTGTGGACGCGCACGCCGATGTTCCGCATCGAGCGCGGCCCGCTGCTCATCCAGACGCTCGCGGCGAATCTCGCGGCGCGGGCGTTTGTCGAAACCGAGTTTGTGACCGACACGCGCGGCGCGGAAATCGCGGAGCTGCTCGGCTGGCCGTTCGCGCGCGTCGCGACACCGCTCGACGATTGGCCCGCAGACGGACTCACGCACATCTGGGCGCTCGGCAAACTGGTCGCGTGCGCGTTGCAGGAACAACCCTTCGTGCAGTTCGACGGTGACGTGCTGCTGTTCAAGCCCCTGCCGAAACGGCTCACGCGGCATCGCCTCATCGCGCAGTCGCCCGACCTGCCGCGCTACTACACCTCGCGCGACATGAACGAGGCAAGGACTGTCGCGGGCTTCACGAGCGGCAGCACCGCCTATAACGCAGGGCTGCTCGGCGGCAACGATGTGGCGCTCGTGCGCGCGTTTGCGTGGGCTGGCTTGGATCTCGCGCAGAAGTTTCGCGACTGCCCACTCAACGGCACCACGACCTCTATGCTGATCGAGCAATACCAGCTCGGCGTGTTCTCGCGGCGCGTGGGCGTCGAGGTCGGCACGTTACTGCCCGTCTGCCCGACGCGGAAGCAAGTCGGCAAGGCCGGTTACGCGCATCTGAGCGGCAGCGCCAAGCGCGATCCCGCATGGATCGAGCGTGCGGAGCGCAGGCTGGCGCTCGATTTTCCCGAGGCCCACGCGCGATTCCTCGCCGGGTGGCCTCGGCTGGTGGCGGCGCACTGCGATGGCGCTGGGGAAACGCCGACCACGATGGAACCCGTCGCTATCGAGTTCTGAGCCATGAATGCTGTGCCTTCCACCGTTGAGGCAGTTGTCGTCACGCACCGGCGTCCCAAGAACCTGCTGCCCGTTCTCAGCGCGCTGCGTGCACAGAGTTATCAGCTCTCACGCATTACGGTGATCGACGCCTCGCCATCCGCCTCGTTTCGCCCGACAACAGGCTTTGACCTCGCCGACTGCGTGATGCGGCTGGGCACCAACTTCGGCGCGTTCAACCGTTACGTTCCGCTGCTCGCGTATCGTTGCGACTTCACGCTGTTCGTGGACGATGATTTTACCACCGGACCGGATGCCGTGCGACGGATGATCGCGGTGGCCGCGATACAGCCAGACTTCGGTGTGATCGGTGAAGTGGGTCGCTTGTTTCCGCCGTCGCTCGACTACAGCCGCCGCGATGTTCGTGCCGACACGAAAGACGTGCGGCCGGTGGACATCGTGATTCGCGGCTACTTCACGCGCACGCCGAGGCTCCACGTCATCGCCGAGACGTTGTGGCGTTTGCCCGTCGAGTGGCGGCAACCGTGCATCCAGTTCGACGATCTTCTGCTTTGCGCGGCGATGAAGCTGCGCGGCTGGCCGTGTCTCGTCTATCGGCCCAACGGCAACACCGAGCGCCTTGTCGGCAAAAGTTTGCCCGACGACTTCGGCCTCTGCCATCGCCGCAATCACGTCCCCGAGCGCGTCGCGTTTCTCCGCATGGCGCGGGAATGCCTTGGCTGGAAGCAACTCAGCGACCCTGCCACATGAACGCAGCCGAGCTTTGGCCGTTTCGCGTCTGCGCCAGCCTACCAGCACGCACCGACCGACGCGAGCAGCTCATCCCGCAGCTCGCCGAAGTGGGGCTGCCCGCGCGTTGGATCAAGCCGGTGCCCGTCGCGGCGATTCGGGACAACCACGGATTCCGCACAGCGCGCAAACGCTCCTGCGCCATCACCAAGCGCCTCGCGATCCGCCTGGCGCAGCGCGCTGGCGCTCCGTCGCTGTTGTATTTCGAGGATGACGTCGTCTTTCACCCGCATTTCCTCGACCGCATCGCGGCCATCACCCTCCCCGACGATTGGGGCATCTTCTACTTCGGCTGCCTGCATTGCGAAACGCCCGAGCCCGTTGCGCCTGGCCTCGTGCGAGTTCGTCGCGCCTTCGACTTCCACGCCTGCGCGATCCGCGCCCCGCACTTCCTCGCCGCCCGTCGCGTCATGCGCGGCGGCCGTCGCGGTGCGTCGCCAACTTTTCACTCCGACGTCTTGTTCTCCGCGCTCCACAAATCCATTCCGACCTACGCCGCATTTCCAAATCTCGTGTGGCAGGCAGTCGGACACTCCGACCTCACCGGCAGCCGATACAGCAACTACAACCCCGATGGCTCGCAGCGCCCGTTTCGCCACGCCGTCGCGCCCTTCTCCACTCCCGCGGAATTGACGTGCGCGGTGTGACATGAAGCTCCGTCTCACTCTCGCCATCCTTCTCGTTGCCGTTCTTCCCAGCGTCGCGCTCGGCGCCGTGGGCGTCGCCTCCGGCGCGATCCCGTTTCAGCCGGAGGTCGAATACCTGGCGAACAAGAACATCGCCTATTGGTTCCTCGCGCTCGCGGCCATCGCGATTGCGAGCTGGTCCTTCATCGTTCGCTGGCTGCTGAACCAGCTCGAAAGCCAGCGCAACGTGAACGCGGAAGTGACCAACAAGCTCATCGGCTACATGGAAGGCGACCATGCTAAGATGATCGCTGTCACGGAGAAGGTGCTCGTCGTGATGGACAAGGTTCTTGAGAGGCTGGATCGGCGTCCGCTCGCGTAGTCAGTTGTTGCCGAGCTTCGGCGTCAGCGCGTCGCGCGTGACGCTCATCGCGGCGAGTAGCGCCTGCGCCGCCGACTGATTCTCGGGCGTCATCCGCTTCGGTGGCAGCATCCCGGCAAAGCGTCCTTCCATGCCGTCGAAATTCACGGGGCCGCAGTCGCCAAAGCCGAAGAATCCGCCGGCATCTGTGCGCAGGATCGGCAGGAACCGCTGCGTCTGCCGTCCGAGTGATTCGCCCATCACGACCACGAATTCCTCGCGATCCAGTGCCTCGGAAGGCGGCGTGTCTGCATCGAGCGGCTTGCCCGGCTTCGCCATCGTCACCCAGGACTCGAGGATCATGACCATGTGCGTCGCACCGTAGGCCGCGCAGATAAGCCTTCCGATGTTGGCGAAGTCGTTCTTCGCGCGGTCGTCGGTCAGCGACTCCGGGATGAAGTGCAGCAGCCCTTCCGCCGAAATCGCCAGCATCGTCGGCGGCACGCGACCGATGTTTTTCATCGCAAACTCGGCGTAGCCCTCCGCGTAAGCGGAGAGCGTGTCGAGGTCGGCTGGTTCTTTCAGTGTCACGATGTCGTTTGCAGTTCCGCACGGCGCAGCACTGCGTCCGGGATATTGGCGGGGATGGCGAACTGTGCAAGCAGGGCGGCTTTCACCGCAGCCGGGTCGAACAGATGCAGCCGCGGGTTCGGCTCGATGTAGGGGATCATCCGTTTGGCGATCCATCCATCAATCGTGCGCGGGCTGACGGAGAAGATGACCGCGAGTTGGCGTTTGCGGACAAGTTGCGAAGTAGGCGTTGGTTGGCTCATGCCCCCTGCGTCACGTCAATTTCGGCGGGGGCATGATGGCGAACCATTCCTTCGCTGCTTCCGGCGTCACCAGCTCGCGGTAGTGCCGGAAGAGCTTGTCGGGCGTGTTGCCCATTTCCAGCGCGACTTTCGCCGCGTCCTGAATCTCGGCGAGCCGGTAGCTGGCGAAGCTGTGGCGAAGCGCGTTCTGTTTCCAGCCGACGCCGGACTTTTCGCCGAAGTAGGTCAGGCGCAGATGAAGATTGGGCAGGAAGCAGACGCGACCTTGTTCCTTTTTCATCGGCTCCAACCACGCCCGAAGATTCGGCAGGATCGGCACGAGCCGCCGCGCCTTCGTCTTGGCCTTCGCCGCTTTGATTTCGATGTAGCCGCGATCCCACAGAATCTCGCTCCATTCGAGCCGCTCAATTTCCGCGGCGCGGATGCCGGAGAACGCACCGATGACGACGTGCGGCAGCAGATTTTCGGGACACACCGCGAGGATTTTCCTCATCTCCGCTGGCGTGAAGATCGCCGGTGCGGTTTCCGGGCCGTTGAACGTCGTGGCGCGCTCGGGCGCGGTCTTCTTGTCCTGTGCGAGATACCCGCGCTCGCGCGCCCATTTGAACAGCGTCACGAACACCCGCCGCAGGTTGTTCTTGGTCGTGTGATTGCCGTGGGCCTCGCGCAACCACTCATCGACTTGGACCGTCGTGATGTCCGCGATGGGCTGCTTGCTGAAATCCTTTTTCAGCCGGGCCAGATAGTGTCGGAGGCTACGGCGGTAGTCGTGGCTGATCCCCATCGCTTCCTTCGCTGCGACAAATTCATCGGCGACTTCGGTGAAGGGCTTCGTCGGCAATCCCGCGTGGTGCGCGTTGTAGAACCGCACCGCGTCGAGGATCGTGCCGCCCCTCAAGGTCGTCTTGGCGTCAGACCACTCCTCGAAGGCGCTGGTGAGCGTCAACCCGTAGCGTTTCGCCCGCGCGTCGCAGGCCCGCATGATTTCAAAGTCGCGGAACGACGCGGGGCTGTTGTCCGGCAGTTCGTGGCAACACGAACTGCTGACTTGTTGCGCCCAAAGTTTTGCGGCCTCCATCTTCGCGAACGTCTTCGATTTGCGCTGCCGCAGCTCATACCACACGGCTTGGAAGGAGCTGTATCCGTCCTTGCGGCGGAGCGTGTAAATCTTGACCTCGGCGTCTCCGCTTCCCACGGTGATGATTGTTCGGCGTCGCATGGCTTTGTGCCGTGCGCGCGAAGTCAATTTACTACATGAGCCTGAGTCTGGAATGTGACCATTTTCCGACGAGGGATTCTTACAAGAATCCTGATTTGAGCTACTTGCGGATTGAACCTCAAAGGACGCTGCAGCGAACCCGGCATGTCGCCGTGGTTAGCAATCATTGTCTCCCGTGCGCCGGGTCGCTGAGCTTTTGTCGTTAATGCCATGAAGCTCGTCAGAACCGCCACGTTCGCCGCCGTATTGTTGGGCGTTTGCCTGTG
>JBGAPP010000006.1:0-313550 GCA_044221185.1 Chthoniobacteraceae bacterium
ACGGCTTTGCCTCCGTCTCCTTCCCGCAGAATGCGGATCTTTTCTTCGGTTGTGTATCGTTTTCCTTTCATGATCTGGGTTCTTTCTGAAATCCCCAGACTCACTCTTCACTCGACTCGAAAAAGCGAAGTCACGTCACGTCCGCTCGCCAGCGCGTTCAAGTAGACGCGCGGTTTCCGCAACAGTCAGAATCCCGATCTCAGAACCACGCTCCTTCGCGCGCTCAACATCGGTCATCGGGTTCCGTTGCGTGTAGCCACGCCTTCTTGCGAAACTGAACAGCGTCGCGAGGCGACTGCGAAATGTATTGCGCGACACCGCGCCAACGCCAAGACCCCGCAGCCAATCTTCAATTTCCTTCGTCGACACGTCGGCAATCACGCGGTCACCGAAACGCTTGCAGAAGGCACGAAATTTAATCGTCAAATCACCGAGGTAGTCCGCACTCATCCCGTCGGCCCGCTTTGCCACCATGAGTTCCTCAGCAACCTCGACAACTTTCCGGCTTCCCTCAATCGACTGAAGATGCCGCACGTAAAACTCTGCTGCATCAAGAACGGTTTTGCTGAACGGCTTCAGCAATTGCTCAGCACGCTGCGCAAGCACTCGCTGCTCCGTTGTGAATGACGCCGCCTCAGCCCCCTGGTTGAGAAGTTCAATCCTTTTGATCTCGGCGTAGCCTTCAGCCTCCCGCTTCGTTTCAAAAAATTTTCGCTCACGCCTGCCGTTCAGGTGCGAGGAAACGACCCACTTGAGCCGCTCGTGGGAGTATGGGCTGATGCGAAACTGCTCTCGAGCCATCACCGACAGTGGCAACGGTTGCCACTTTTTCAAGCAAAACGCGCAATTTCACGCTTCCATGCGTTCGAATGGGAAAATTTCCCCGTCGCCTTGAATCCATTTATTCATGCCGCTTCCAGAGGAATTATGGTGGTGCGCGGTGCAGGGTTCGAACCTGCGACCCCTACCGTGTCAAGGTAGTGCTCTACCACTGAGCTAACCGCGCATTGCGAGGGCGCGGAATGAAACGCCGGGCGCCTTCGATGGCAAGAGGAATCCCGCGAACTTCCCCGTTTCCACTTTCAACCGCTCGCCCGAGGACGGATCCTCAGGAGGCGGACGCCTTTGCCGCGCTGGTCTTAAGATGCTCGATGACGTCCTTGAACTTCTCCGCGTTGCGTGGATCCGCGGCGATGCACGCATCGTGCGCCTCGTGCATCACTTCACGGGTCGCCGCCTTGTCCGCGGCGTGAAAGACGGCCTCACGACAGTTGCCGGCTTCCGCACAGGGCAGCGGCTTGTCGGAGAACAGCGGATCAAGGCCGAGACCGGCCAGCAGTTCGGCGTTGCGCTCGTTGCGGTTCACCACCCACAGCCCGCCGGCGCCCATGTCGCGGAGCCGGATGGCGAGGCCTGCGAGCGTGCCCATGAACGTTGAGTCCATCGCGGTGCAGTTTTTCAAATCCACCACGAACTGCCGGCGGCCCTGCTCGATCATCCTTCGCGAAAACTCCTTCAGCGCTGGGCTGTTTTGAAACGAGCCGCGCCCCTCGACCCGGATCCAAACTTCAGGGCCGCTCTCGGTGTCGGCAAATAACGTGGGATGCAGGCTCATGAAGGATTTCTCAGCGATTCCTTCGCATCGAATCGCCGCGCGGTCAAATGGCCGCCATTTCCCATCGGGCTGCGGGCCGGATCAGTTCCACAGGAACGACTGGTGAAGCCCGACCGCGCGGCCGTTTTCGATCAGCAGCAGCCGCCACGAGGTGATTTTCCCGCCCTCCAGATACTCGTCGCCGATGACGGTGAACTTCGTGACATTCGGGCCTCCCGCCGTCGGCACGCGCACCTCCTTGGCCTGCACGCGCGAGCCGAGGTTCTCCTGCCGGTATTCGAGCCGCACGGTGATGTCCGCATCCCGCTTTGCCGTCCACCAGACCGTGAAATAGTGGCCGCGACGCTCGAATAAATCGGCGGCCATGATTGCGCCGTAGTTCGCCCGCGCGCGCTCGAACTGAATCACGCGGTCGTCCGTCTTCGGCTGAAACCGCGGGTCGTTCAGGAACTTGTTCACCTTCGTGAACTCAAACTCGTCGCTCAGCGCGAGCGGCACCACATTGACGTGCGCCATTGGGATTTGCCGCAGCGGCTCTCTCGGAGTCGTGCAGGAGGACAGGACAGCCGCGGCGAAGAGCGCGGCCAGAGGACGGATCATGGCCGCGGAGGGAAACAAACACCCCGGGGCATTGCAAAGCAGGAAATTGCCTAGCCGCTCGCTCAAAGCCTGCTACCCGTGGCAGAGCATGAAGCACCCTATGCTCCGTGCCGCGCTCGCGGCCTTGACGCTCCTCGCACCCCTGCACGCGCCCGCCGCCGAAACACCGGCCCCCGCGGGAAAACGGCATGCCGCGGATCAGCGCCGCTATGTGCGCTACGTCGGCAGTGATCAGCGCGGCAAGCTGGAAACTGTGATCGTCACGATGAGGAAGGGCGACGTGCAGGTGGAACTCGTCGGCGCGGTGCACATCGCGGATCCAGCCTACTACAGCGAACTCACCAAGCTTTTCACCACCTACGAGGAACTGCTTTTCGAACTCGTGGATGGCCAGCGCATGAAGCGGGAACTCGACGGCGACGAGCCCGCGACGCCGGGAACGCCGGACAAACCGAAGGCCGCAAAGGCACCCAAGGCACCGCTGAAGCAGGGAGAATTTCCACCGGAAGACGACGACCTCGCGGCGAAGGAGCGCAGCCCCGCGTTCAAAATCATCGCCGGGCTCATGCACGGCCTCGGCAGCTACTTCAAATTCCAGTATCAGACCGACGGCATTGACTACCACGCGAAGAACTTCGTGCATGCGGACGTGAGCATGGATGAATTCGTGCGCCTCCAAGCCGACAAGGGCGAGTCGTTCCTCGACCTCATGCGCAAGGCTATCGAGGCGCAGCTCGAAGTCGGCACTGACCGCAGCGCGGAGCCGAAGGGCAGCCAGTTCCTGCTCGCGCTGCTCGGCGATTCCAGCGGGCTGAAGGTCGCCATGGCTCGCCAGCTCGCGGCCGCCGGCGACATCGTCACGGAGATGGAGAAGCACGACGGCGGGACAGTCATCATCACCGAACGCAACCGCAAGGCGCTCGCCGTGTTCGACCGGGAGGTCGCCGCGGGCCGCAGGAACCTCGGCATCTTTTACGGTGCCGCGCACCTTTCCGAAATGGAGAAGGATCTTGAGAAGCGTGGCTACCGTCGCACCGGCGAGCGCTGGCTCACCGCGTGGGACATCAGGCCCCGCGCGGACCGGAGGCAGCCCGCCGCCCAAGCGCCGAAGGAATAGCTGAACCGGCGACGCCTAAAAGCCTGACATTGCGCACGGGATCCGCTTTTCAGATGTCAGCCCATGGCAGACGCCCAGCCCAGCCCGTCACCCTACGCCCTCTCGCGCCGCGGCGAGCAGATGGTGGCTTGGCTCCGTGAACTGGAGGAGTGCCGCATCGGCGGCCTCGTCACCGACGAGGACTACGGCTACCAGCGCGCGGAAAAATTCGCGGTGCTTCTGCGGCCCATGCGCTGCCTGTGGCTCGCCCCGGTTCTCGGCGCACTGCTCATCGGCGCGCCGGCGGGCCTTTCGATTTGGTTCCTCATCCACGACTGGCGCTTCGCCGCCGGCATCGCGGCCCTCGCAGGTGTGTGGGGCGGCATTGCGCTCGGCCGCCTGCTGCGGGAAAAGCTCATCGAGCTGCAGCTCCGCGAGCGACGCAGGATTCTTGTGGCTCTGCTCGACGGAGACCTCCTCACCGCGAACGAGTTCGCAGACTACGAGGAGCGTCTGCTGCACGGCCACGAGAACATCTTCTAGCCGCACCGCCGCGGCCTACCGCTCCGCAGCCGGGCCGACGATCAGCTTGCGGCCCTTGAAGCGCTTCCCGCGCAGCATGCCCACGAGTTCGCGCGCGGCTTCCTCGCGCACATCGAAGAGCGTCATGCGCGGCAGGATGTGTATCGCCCCCAGCGTCTCCCGCGACATGCCAGTCTCGTTCAGGATGAAGCCAACCACGTCCGCCGGGCGCACCATGTTGTCGGCACCAGAATTCATCGCGAGCCGGATCATGCCCGGCTCGTGCGACTCCGCGGACACCTCCTCGTGGCGACGGAAACTCGGACGCTCCTCCCGGAAATCGCGCGGCCCGCGGAAGTCGCGCGCTTCACGGGGATCCCGCGAATCACGCTGCGGAAAGCGCTCGAACTTCGGTCGCTGCTCCCGGGACGGACGCTCGTCACCCGCTGGCGTCCCCCGTTCCTCACGGGGAGGCCGCTCCGCTCTTTCCGCCCCCGCATTCCCCTCCCGCTTCGCGAATTTCTTCGCGGGAACGCGGGAATCGTAGGCGGGATAATCCCCGCGGCTCTTGTATTCGCGGCGCGGCGGCGCGGGGCGATCCTCAGGAATCTCCGCAGGCTTCGGCGCATCGCCTTCGAGCATCGAGAAAATCGCCGACGCGATGTCCGTCGGCGTGTGGCCCGCGTCGAGGAGCTGGTCGATCAGCGCGTCGTATTTCTTGAACGTCCCAGCATCGAGCGTCGCGCGCACCTTTTCAAAGAGCGCGTTGCTCCGCCTCTCCTCCACCTGCTCCGCAGTCGGCACCGGCTCGCGGCGCATCCGCGCCTTTGTGAACCGCATGATGTGCTGCAGCTTCCACACCTCGCGCCCGTCCGCAAACGTGATCGCGCGCCCGCTGCGCCCGGCACGGCCCGTGCGCCCGATGCGGTGAACATAATCCTCCGCGTCCTGCGGCAGGTCGTAGTTGATCACCACTTCGAGATCGTCCACATCGAGCCCGCGCGCTGCGACGTCCGTCGCCACCAGGAACTCGATCTTCCTCTCCCGCAGCTTGCGCATCACCCGCTCGCGGGCGCTCTGCGCGATGTCGCCGTGCAGCTTGTCCGCGAGGAACCCGCGCG
Organism: Chthoniobacteraceae bacterium; assembly: GCA_044221185.1. Lineage (GTDB taxonomy): Bacteria > Verrucomicrobiota > Verrucomicrobiia > Chthoniobacterales > Chthoniobacteraceae > SXWH01. Next base: position 4,955 of record JBGAPP010000006.1, read on the forward strand.
CTGAGAGGTGCTCGGTCAGCTCGTCCACCATCAGCTTCGTCGCGCAGAAGATGATGCCGTAGTGCATGTCCTGCATGTCAATGAGCCGGCACAGCACCTCGAGCTTCGAACGGCGCTGCACCTCGTAATACACCTGGTCAATTGCGGGCACCGTGAGCTTCTGATCCTCGATCCGGACGTTCACCGGGTCGCGCGTGAACTTCGCGATCATCTGCTTGATCGGCGGCGGCAGCGTCGCGCTGAAAAGCACCGTCTGCCGGTCCGGCTTCGCCTTCGAAAGGATCGCCTCCATGTCGTCGCGGAAGCCCATGTCCAGCATCCGGTCCGCCTCGTCGAGCACGACCATGCCGACCTTTTCGAGCGAGAGCGAACCGCGCTCAAGGTGATCCATCACGCGGCCCGGCGTGCCGATGATGATCTGCGCGCCGTTCTTCAGCCCGAAAAACTGCCGCTCGTAGCTCGCGCCGCCGTAGATCGGCAGCTCGCGCACGCCGCGCTTGAACTGTGCGAGCCGCGCGACTTCCTCCGCGACCTGCATCGCGAGCTCGCGCGTCGGGCAGAGCACGAGCACCTGCGGCGCGCGCACCGCCGCATCCACCTTTTCAATCGCCGGCAGCGCAAATGCCGCCGTCTTTCCAGATCCCGTCTGCGACTGCCCGACCACATCGCGCCCCTGCATGAGCACGGGGATCGCCTCGCCCTGGATCGGCGACGCCAGCTCGTAGCCCACGTGCGCCACCGCCTTGAGGACCTCCGGCGACAGCCCGAGTTCGGTGAATGGTTTCTTCTGCATCCGCGCACCTAGCCCGCAGGCGGGCGATATGCCAACGAAATCACTCGGTGCAGCCCGGGCGGTTCCGCGGCGCTAGCGCTCGTTCCAGTAAACCTTCACGTTCTTCGTCGCGCGACCGGCAGCGACGATGTCGAGCTTTCCGTCGCCATCGAGATCCGCGAGCATCAGATCCTCGCAGGCCATCGTGTTGTCATCCACCGTGCTCTCGCGCCACTGCTCCGCGTTGTCGTCAATCAGCGTGAAAAGCTTGATGCCGACCGGCCGGGGCTGCTTCGCGTTGCCACGCCAGCCGACGACGATTTGGTCGTTCCCAAGCCCGAGGACATCGCCGCACGCGAGCGCGTGCCCGTCGGCCAGCTTGTCGGTGAGGACCGTGCGCGGCGGGCCCGCCTGCCCCGGCTCGCTCATCGTCTGGCGGTAAACCACCAGCTCGTTGCCATGCATCGGCTCGATGGTCGCGAGGAACAGCCTGCCCGCGTCACGCCAGCCCGCGCGCAGCTCCCCGATGCCCCGGAGCGGCGGCGAAAATTTGCGGTGATCGATCTCAAGACGAAAGCCCGACTTCTCCGCACCCGCCTTTCCGACGACGAGACCCTCTTTGCCGCCGATCAATATCGCCTCCTTCGGCTGCTTCTCCGGGTCGGGCATCACGTGGAAATTGTGCGTCGCATGCAGAGTGTCGCTGAGCACCTCCGGCTTCCATTCGTCGCGCGGATTCTTCGGCACCCGGTAGGCGAGCACTTTCACGCCCTCGCCTTCGCCGTTCTTGTTGCCGCGCCCGTGCAGCGGCACGACGACGAGGTCGAACCGCGGCTTCGCGTGCTCATCCACTCCGCGGCGCACCCACTTCATCCGGTGCGTCGTCGGCTCCACGCTGGCAAATTTCACCGCCTCCCACTTCTGCGTCCGATCCGCCGGCGGGATGAGATAAATGACCGCGCCGCTGTTCACCGTGTCGCCCGGATTCCACTCCGCGCCGACGGCAATCTCACACTTGCCGTCGCCGTCGATGTCGCGCGCAGCGATGCACACGTTGTCGTTCTGCGTGAGGTTCTCCGCGAGGATGAATTTGTCCCACGCCGCACCGCGCCTGCCGGGATTGCGATACCACACGAACTGCTTCTTGTCCGCGAGCAGCACGTCCGGCTTTCCGTCGCCGTCCACATCCGCGATCGCGAGGCCGTAGCCGATTTCGATTTTCGGATCGAGATCCTGCGCGGAAAACTTCGGCTCCGGCGGAGCGGCAAATGCGGCGGTGGAGGCAAGCGCGAGGGCAAGGGGAAGCGTCTTCATACCGGCGATGATGCAGTTCAACCCGCGAATGCCAAGTGCCGCGATGCGCGGGCGCGCATGGAAACGCGCGACGACCGGCACCCATGCGCCTACCGCGCGCCCCGATCTTCGGCCGCCGGCCTCGCGCGGAAGAACACCGCGACATTCCCCACCTGCATCACGAGCGTGCTCGACGTCCTCTCCGCGATCTGCGGCGCGAGCTCATGCTTCTGCTCCTTGAAGTCCGTGAACTTCATCTTCACCAATCCGTGCAGCGTGAGCGCCGCGTCCATGCTGCGCACGAATGCATCGCTCATCCCGGCGTGGCCGAGCTTCACGACAGGCTCGAGCATCTGTGCGCGCGCCTTCAGCTCGCGCTTCTCAGCATTGCTCAGTGGTGCGGGCGATTCGCTCACGGATCAAATGTGCTGGACGACCTCGCTCGCGGGAAAGCGCACCTTCGCGAGCGCCGCGTAATTGTCGTCCGCCGCGCGGTAGCCCGCCGCGCATGCGACGACCGTCTCGAATTCCGTGCCTTCCAGCCCGAGGATCTTGTCGTAGTTCGCCGGCTCGATGCCCTCCATCGGGCAGGTGTCCACGCCGACCACCGCGGCGCTCGTCATGAAATTTCCAAGCGCGATATACGCCTGCCGGATCGCCCACTCGCGCAGCCAGCCCTCCTTCGCCGCCTTCGCGGTGAAGCCGACCACCACGTCGCGGTAGCCTTTCAGCTTGTCGAGCGAGCCGCCACGGACGGCGACGGTGTTTTCGAGAAAACGATCCACATCCCTTTCATCGAGGTTCCGCCGGGTGGCGAAGACGACGAAATGGGAGCAGCCTGTCGGCTGCGTCTGGTTCCAGGAGACGGAGACAAGCTGGTGCTTCACCGCCGCATCCGTGATCACGACGAACTTCCACGGCTGCAGACCGAATGAGGACGGCGTGAGGATGAGCGCCTTCTCCAGCGCCGCCCACGTGTCGGGCGAAATCTTGCGCGCCGGGTCGAACCGCTTCGTGGCGTAGCGCCAGTTCAGTTGGGCGAGCAGTGCGTCGGGACTCAGCGTGTTCATCCCGCGAGCTACGCGCAAACGCGCTTGCCCGACTAGGAAAAAACTCCCGCCGCGGAAACTTCACTTTCCGCGCCGCGTGCCCCACGCTCCGTGCGTGACCTCCGCCGACCGCTATTCCCGCCTGCGCGACGCCGCGCTCGTGCGCGAGGGCGCGGCGGATGCGCGCGGGTGGAGCGAGCACGAAGTGCAGGCGGCGTGGTTTGCGGGGAGCTTAGGGAAAGGATTTACGGCCACCGACGGACGCCCGGTCCGCGTGATCCAGTTCGGCGTGTGGAACCGCGAGGCCGGGCCGGATTTCGCGGAGGCAGCCGTGTCCCTCGACGGCGGCGAACCGCAGCGCGGCAGCATCGAGCTCGACATGGACGCTGCCGACTGGGAGCGCCACGGCCACGCGGTGAATCCCGCCTACGACAGCGTCGTCCTGCATGTCTTCACGCAGCACGGGCCGCGCGAATTTTTCACACGCACATCGCAGAACCGCTCCGTGCCGCAGGTGCTCCTCGACCTGCGCACCCTCGACGAACCGCCCAACCCGCAGCCCGCGGCAAAGCCCGGACGCTGCGCCGCCCCGCTGCGCGGGCTGCCGCTGGAAAAAGTGCGCGAAGTCCTGCTCGGCGCCGCCCGCTTCCGCATGCAGCGGAAATCCGCCGCGCTCGCGCGCCTCACCGAGCTGCACGGACCGGACGAGTCGCTCTGGCAGGCGCTCGCCACGACGCTCGGCTACAAGGCGAACAAGCTGCCTTTCACACTGCTTGCCCAGCGCCTTCCGCTGAAGCTGCTGCGCGCGGCGAAGGATTCGGCGGACGCGCTGCTTTTCGGCGTAGCGGGCTTCCTCGATCAAAGGGATCTCGGCGCATTCGATTCGCCGACTCGTGCGTATCTGCGCGGGCTATGGGAGCGATGGTGGCCGTGCCGCGCGGAGTTTGAGCGGCTCACGATCCCCCGCGCGCTGTGGAGGATGAGCGGCCAGCGCCCGATGAACCACCCGCAGCGCCGCCTCGCCGCACTCGCGCAGCTCATGCGCCACTGGCCGCGCGTCCGCGCCCTGCGGGCCGCGTGCGCACCGGAGGCAATCTCGGAGTTCTTCACGGGCCTGCGCGACGAATACTGGGACCACCACTACACGGTGAAGTCGAAACCGTCGGCGGGGCGCATGGCGCTCGTCGGTGAATCACGCGTCACCGAGATGCTCGCGAACGTCTTCTTCCCGCTCGGCATCGCGGGCGATGGGAGCGATGGGGAGCGGTGGAATGAATTCCGTGCGCTGCCCGCGCCGCTCGACAACCGCCGCGTCGAGACTGCCTCGCTGCGCCTCTTCGGCGGCACGCCGCCCGACGCAAAATTCCTCCGCTCCACCGCGATCCAGCAGGGCCTGCTGCAAATCTACGAGGACTTCTGCCAGCGCGACGCAAGCGACTGCGAACGCTGCCTCTTCCCCACGCAGCTCGCGAAATGGTAGCGTCGCACCATGACTCCCTCCGAATTCCAGACTTGGAAAGCCGACCGCCTGCGCGCGATGGGGCTGCGCGCGGAGGATTTCGAGGAGACGTTCAGCCGCAGCAGCGGGCCGGGCGGGCAGAACGTGAACAAGGTCTCGACGCAGGTGACTTTGAACCACCGCCCCACCGGCCGCGCCGTGAGCGTTCAGGACACGCGCTCGCAGGCGGCGAACCGCACGCTCGCGTGGGAGCGGCTGCTGGGCGAATTTGAACGCGCGGAGCAGGAGGCACGCGCTGCGCGGAAGCACGAGCGGGAGAAGAAGCGGCGGCAGAACTCGAAGCGCCCGTGGGGGCTGAAGCAGCGCATCCTCGACTCGAAGAAGCGGCGCGGTGCGATCAAGAAGCTGCGCGGCGGGCGGGACTGGTAGCTCGTAGGCGCGCTCGGGAGAGCGCGGCCGCGGACTTCCGTCCGCGCCTACGGGACGTCTGCACCGTGTTTACTCGTAGATAAGCTGCGCGGTCGCTGTGCAGTCGGCATCGGTGCTCACGCGCAGCCAGCGCGCGGCGATGGCGTCGGGGAACTGGTAGGTCCTCGCGTTGCCGGGCTGCACTTCGAGCGTCTGATGCGTGACCCACAGACCGGTGCCGTCGAGGTCGAGCTCGACGCGGAACTTCACCGCGCGCGTCGCATCGTGGCTGAGCCTCAGCGTGCGCTTGTCGTAGGCCCACATGAGGAACGGATCGCTCTTCTCGCCGGCGCGCACTTTCGTCGCGGCCCACGGGCCGCCGTAGCCGCGCGGCTTGCCGAGCTTCCACAGGTCGTCAATCGCGCCGGCCCACAGTGCGGCTTTGCCGTCGTCGCTGCGGATGATGTGTTCGCCGGCCGCATCGGGCTTCAGGCCGGTGAGGATGAGCAGGCCGCGGTAGCTGCAGTAGTCCATGATACGCCGGTCATGCGTGGCAACGGGGCGGATTTTCGCGAAGCCGTCGGCGTTTTCCGCGGGCAGTTCGTAAATGGTGCCGCAGGCGCTGAACACGTCGCGCTCGGTGGCGACCTCGCGGCAGATGCGCAGCAGCCCAGCCTCGCTCGGTTCGTTGAACGCCTCCTCCGTCACCGGCAGCCGCCAGCGGCGCCCGCGATCGTCGGTCACAAGCACGCTCGCGGCGTCACGCGCGATGACGTTGCGCGGGATGGCGACCTTTGTCTTCACGTAGTCGTGCGCCTTCGCGTCCTCGACGCGCTTCAGCTTCAGGCCGCCATCAGCCTCCAGGCTGAGTTCGTAGTAGCCGATGTCCTTCGCCTCCGTGCCGCGCACTTCCATCGCGGCGAAGGCGAGCGTGCGCAGGTTGTTGCCACGGGCGCGGACGATGCCGCCGACGCTCGCGCCATCGTCGGCGATGCCCGCGAGGGAGGAAAAAATTTCGTCCGGCTGCGTGCCACGCCCATCGGCGTTTGTGCAGGAAAAGTGCGCGCTGATTTTTTCCCCGCCGTTCAGCGAGCGCAGGCGAATCCATTCGCCGGACTCGCTGAACGTCACTGACTCCGATGCGCCCGGCGCGACGGTGATGGCCGGGCCGAGCGGCTTGCCGTCCATGCTCATCTCGACGCAGAATTTCTCACCGCCGCCGTTCACGATGTGCAGCGAGCGGCGCTCCCAGCCGGAGAAGAGGAACGGATCCGACACGTCGCCCGCCTTCACCGTGTCGCGCAGCCACACCGCGCCGGCTGCGTGCGCAGGGCCGAGCCGGTCGAGCGTCGAGGTCTCGACGAACCACAGGTTCGACTGCGACTGCCCCGGCCCCTCGATTCCGCCCTTCACCTTGCGCTTGTTCAGGAACTCCGACTTCGCCGAATCGTCGCAACCGAGCACGATGCGATCATTCCAGCGGCAGAAGTCGCCGATCACCTTCAGATACGCGCTGCGCGGGCGGATGCCCGCGGTGTTCGCCGCGGAGAATGTCCTCGGGAAGCGCCAGAACGCTCCGTGCATTGTCATCAGCAGGTCGCTCTCGCCGATCTCGCGGATGCGCGGCCACTCGGTGTTCCAGCCGTGCGCGCCATCGTAGCTGTGGCTCACCTTCGGCAGGCGGAACGACTGCCACTTTCCCCCGTCGAGCAGCATCAGGATGAGCGACTTCGCATCCCACCCGATGCTCCACAGCGGATCGGTCGCCGGGTGCTCGCTGCCGAAAATCCCGCCCGGCCCGGTCACGTCGGTGAACTGGTTGCGCCGCACCACCGTCCACTTTTCCGCCGCGCCGTCCCACTCCGCGAGCACGCCGCTCGGCGTCGTCGGGTCCTTCAGCGCTGCGGACGCGTGGTCCCCGTTGTTCGCATAAACTATCCGCCCCTGCCCCGAGTAGAGCCCCTTGCCGTGGTAGCCCGGCAGCTCCGCGTGGCGCCCGTCCTTCTGCTGCTCGTCCGTCCACAGCTTCGTCACCGCGAGTGAATTCACATCCACCTCGTAAAACCCCTCCTCCATCGTCGCGTAGTAGATCTTCCCCGCCGGATCCGCGAGGTGCCGCGCATTCCCCGTGTGCCGGCCAAACATCTTCGACGGCGGAATCACCCGCACGCCGCCCTTCGCATCAATCACATACGGCCCGATGAAAAGCTGGTTCGACTCGCGGTGAATCATCCGGTTCGCCGGCGTGCCGCCCACGCTCTCCGGCCGCACGATCTGCCGCAGGTCCGGCGTGATTTCATACAGCTTGTCCGAAGACCCCTGCGGCCTGTGCGGCGCATAGCTGATCACCCACAGCCGATCCGCCCAAGGCACCACCGCCCCCGTCCCGCACTCACCCTCGTCATTGAACGTCGCGAGCGACGGATAGATGCCGCTGACGCTCCGGAGCTGAACCGGCTCAGCGGCAGATGCGGCGGCGGCGGCAAAAATCGCGGATGCGGTGGAGAGGAATATCTGGCGGAGCATCATCCGCACAGCGTAGGAGCCGCGCCGCAAACCCGCCAGCGATTACGCCTTCGCACCCGCCCGCCCGCTCACCAATTCGGGCCGCTGATGATGCGCCCGCGGCCGTCGCGCCACGTGACGTTTCCCGCGGGGCTCACATATTTCTGCCCGACGATGACGCCGTTGCGCCGGTAATAGGTCGTGCTGTCGCCGCCCGTGCCGGGCGTGGTGTCGGACGTGGTCGTGATGCGGCCCTTGTCGTCGCGATGCGTCGTGGTCCCCGCGGGCGACGTGGAGGAGCTGCCCGCGATTCTGCCATCCGGCCTGCGGTAGGTCGTCGTGCCCGCGGGCGAAGTCGTCGCCGTGCCCGTCATGCGCCCTTCCTTGTCGCGATACGTCGTCGTGCCCGCGGGGGATGTGCTCTCAAACTCGGTGATCACGCTGCCGGAATTCCCGCCCGTCTTCGCCTTTGGCTTTGGTGCCGGCTTCGGCTTCGGTGCCGTCCTCGCGGGAGCAGCGGGCTTCATCACGTGTTTGCCCACCGCATAGCGGTCATAGCCGCCGACGCGCAGAATTTCGACCACCGGCGCGCCGTCTTCCCACGTGACGGTGAGTTCGACAGGGCTCTCCTTGCGGGCATCTTCGGTGCGGTCCCAGTTGAACATCCCGGACGCCCGCACGACGCCGCCCTCCGTGCTGAACTTTTTCGGCATGAAGATGTCGTCCGCCCGGCCCGCACGTGGCGGCGGACCGCTGATCACCACCATCCGGTCACCGCTGGGGATCGCGAGCCCGTCCAAGTCGCCGGTTCGCCTTGTCACGCGAATCGAAAGCCCGCCCGCGTCCTCCTGCCATTCGCCAAGGGGAATGCCAGCCGATGTCGCCTTTCCACCGTCCGCCGCATGGATCGTGGACAGCGGGAGCAGCACGAGGAGGAGGAAGGCAAGCGCGCGTTTCATGGCGTCCATGTTCGCCCAGCCGCAGCACCGCTTCCAGCTTTTGCGCACCACCGGCACGGCGCCTCAGATCCCGTCCGCGATGTAGTCGGCGATGGTAAAGTAGAACTTCGCGCCCTTCCCCGCCTCGGACTCGACCCAGATGCGCCCGTTGTGCCGCTCGACGATCCGCTTGCAGACGGCGAGGCCAATGCCGGTGCCGGGATATTCGTCGCGGCTGTGGAGCCGCCGGAAGATCGCGAAGATGCGGCCGAAATACTGCGGATCAATTCCGATGCCGTTGTCCTGCACGCCGAAACGCCACTCGTGCCCGCCGCGCTCCGCCGAGACATGGATGCGCGGCGCATCCTTCGAGCGGAATTTGATGCCGTTGCTGACGAGGTTTTGAAAAAGCTGCGCGAGCTGCGTGGGATCGCCGCGCACCGTGGGCAGCGTGTCCTGCGTGATAGTCGCGCCAGTCTCCGCGATCACGACCTTCAGATCGGCGAGCACCGACCGCATCGTCGTGTTCAGGTCCACGGACTCGAACGGCTTCCGGTGCGTGTGGACGCGCGAGAATGCGAGCAGATCCTGGATGAGCGTCTGCATCCGCTGCCCGCCGTCCACCGCGAACTTCATGAACTGAATCCCCTCCGCATCCAGGCTCGCGGCGTATCTGCGCTCGAGGAGCTGGAGGTAGCTGACGATCATCCGCAGCGGCTCCTGCAGGTCGTGCGACGCGACATAGGCAAACTGCTCCAGCTCCAGATTCGACCGCTGAAGGTCGCGCGTGCGATCCTCCACGCGGTGCTCGAGCTCCCCGTTGAGCGCCTTGAGGTCACTCTCCGCCTGCGCGCGTGCATCGATCTGCGTCTCCAGTTCCCGGTTCGCGGCGACGAGCGTGTCGTCCCGCTCATGGATGCCGGCGAGCATCTGGTTGAACGCATCCGCGAGCTGCCCAAATTCGTCCGCCGTCCCCACCGAGGCCCGCACGGTGTAGTCCTTCTGCTCGGAAATCTGGCGCGCGGCGGCGGCGAGGCTGGCGACCGGTTTCGAGATGGTCTTCTGGAGGAAATATCCAAGGGCGATCGCGAACCCGAGGCTGATTGCGAGCACCGAGCCGGAGATCACGAAGTAGGAGACGAGCCTCGTGTGAAGCTCGTCCAGGCCCGCGACGACGCCGATCGTGCCGATCCGCTGCCCGTCGCGGATCACCGGCCGGAAGAGCAGCAGGTGGCGGCTCGTGAACCGCGGCGCGTCAGGCTCCGGGGCAGCCGGCATTTCGAAATGCGCACCAGCGCGCGCATAGCCGGCGAAAAGCACGCCGCGCTCCGTGTAAAGGCCCGCCGCGATGATGTTCGGCGCCGCAGCCACGCCCTCGAGAATCTCACGCGCGCGCGCAGCGTCGTCGAAATCCAGCGGCACCGCGCTGTTCAGCGCGAGCACGTCGGCGAGGACCGTCGCCCGCGAGGTCAGCGACTGCCGGAAGGTCCGCATCTCATGCGCCACGAAGAGGCCGCAGGCCAGCAGCAGGGAAACGCAGGCCGTCCCGAGAATGGCGAACGCGAGCTTCGCGCGGACCGACCGCCAGCGACTGGGATGCCGCCGCTGCTTCACTTCACCCGCTCCGCCGCGGCCAGAAGGTCGCCCGCGATGCGGAGCCCCTCTTTGCGCACCAGCGTGTTGTTGATTTCAAAGCGGACATGATCCCCCTCAGCGCGGACACCGATCATCCCGCCGGCACCCACGAAGCGCTCGATGTCGCTCACGGTCAGCATGCCGCTGCCCTGGGACACCGCGAGCGCCGCCTTCAGCGCCGCTGCGGACGACTTCGCGACGAAAAGCACCTGGCAGCCCTTCATGTCCTCGGCTTTCGCGGAGCGGCGAATCGCGACCGGCCTGCCCTTCACCGCGTATCCGCCGGACACCGCGCCGCCCATTTCTCCGGCGACGGGGTCCGCACCGAGGAACCCGATGGTCATCGGCTGCCCGTGCTTCGGGAGCGCGCGCTCCGGCCACTGCACGTAGTGCAGGAACTTCGCGAGCCAACCGGCCTTCAACTGCGCCTCAGTCCGCGGGGCCGGCTTGCGCGGCTGTGCGCACACCTGCCGCGCGCCGAAGATCGAGAGCACGACAAGCAGAAGTCGCAGCGCAGCGGCGCCAGCAGCACGACGACGGCCGCTGCGCGCGGAGGAATGAGCGCTTGGTTTCTTCATGGGTGGAAAGACTCCCGCCTGCCGCTGCCGACAACTCATTGGCAGCCCGAAAGCCGGATGCCTCCCCACTTATCCCCCGCCCCGCGCGCTGAAAAGACGAATCGCGCCGCAAGCGGGAGACTACGCGGCGCTGCGCACGGCGCGCAGCTCAAGCTGCACCTCCACGCGGCCGTTCCACTCGTTGCGCGAAACCGTGTAGGCGATGTCCCACGGCAGGGGCGGCAGGTTTTCATCCGCCGCATTCCACCACACGGCGCGGCACTGCGCGCGGCCGTGCCGGAATGTGAACGACCAGTGCTTGTCCTTCATCAGCCGCGGCTCGCCGGCGAGCGTCACGCCGCGCGTGAGGAAAAGCGGCTGGTGATTCGCCGTGCCGAACGGCTGCAGTGCGTCGTGCTCCTCGATGAAGTTGAGGTTCAGCTCGGCGAGGCACAGTTCGGCATCGAGGCTCAGCCTGCGCCGGAGATTCTCGGCGGGAATCATCTCACGCGCGGCCTGAGCGAAGGTCTCGCGAAAGGCAGCGAGATTCTCCTGCCGCATCGTGAGGCCCGCGGCCATCTCGTGCCCGCCGAATTTCTCCAGCAGCGGCGCGCAGCGCCCAAGCGCAACGACAAGGGAGAACCCCTCGATGCTGCGGCCGCTCCCCTTGCCGACGCCCATCGGATCAAAGCCAATCACAAACGTCGGGCGGTGATACCGGCGCTGCAGCCGCGAGGCCACGATGCCCACGACACCGGGATGCCAGCCCGTGTCGCCGACGACTATCGCCGCATCCCCGCCTGGATCGTAGCAGTTCGTGATTTGCGCCCCCGCCTTTCCCAGCACCTCGTCCTCGATCGAGCGGCGCTCGCGGTTCTGCTGGTCCAGCGAGCGCGCGAGCGACTGGGCGCGCGCAGGGTCGTCGGTGAGCAGCAGTTCGAGCGCGGCGGTCGCCGAGTCCAGCCGGCCCGCTGCATTCAGGCGCGGGCCGATGCCGAAGCCGATGTCCACAGCCCGCAGCGGCGTGCGAAGGCCGGACACCTCGACGAGCGCGCGCACGCCGGGCCACCGCGAGGTCGCCACGCGCTGCAGTCCGGCGTGGACGAAGATGCGGTTCTCCTCCACCAGCGGCACGACGTCCGCGACTGTCCCGATGGCGACGAGGTCCAGCAGATCCTTGATGTCGAATCCCGCGACGGGCCGCCGCTTCAGCAGCGCGTGCGCGACTTTGAATGCGATGCCGGCGCTGCAGAGATAGTCGAACGACGGCGCAGCTTCGCTGCCGGGGCCCGTCCCATTCCGCACCCCGCACTCCGCACTCCGCGTTTTGCCGAGCTTCGGATTCACAAGCGCCACCGCGGGCGGCAGTTCGTCCTTCGCCTCGTGGTGGTCGAGCACGATCACATCCACGCCATCGGCGCGCAGGCCCGAGATTTCCGCAACGGATGTCGTGCCGCAGTCCACGGCGATGAGCAGTTGCGGGCGGTGCTCCTCGACGCAGCGCGCCACGCCTTCCGCCGAAAGCCCGTAACCCTCGTCCACGCGGTGGGGCAGGAACGCGGCGGCCTCGGCATCGTATGCGCGGAACAGCCGCTTCAGCAGCGCAAGCGACGACACGCCGTCCACGTCGTAATCTCCGAAAAGCACGACGCGCTCGCGCCTTTCAAACGCGGCGAGGATGCGCCCGACTGCCGCGTCCATCGCGGGCAGCAGAAAGGGGTCGCTCAGCGTGCGCAGGAGCGGCTTCAGAAACCGCGACGCGTCGTCGCATTTCGAGAAACCGCGGCGCACGAGGAGCCCCGCGACCCACGGCGCAATCCGTGCCTCGTTCACGAGGCGCTCCACCGATGCCGCATCGGCCGGCGCGGGAAAAATCCAGCGCGCGGGCTCGCTCATGGCCGGAAAAGCATTCGGGGTTCCTTTCGCACCCCGCAACTCTGCCGCCGCGCGGAACTCACGGCAAGGCTCCGGCTCGCGCCGCCGAAATGCGGGCGCTCAGGCTGCCGCGGTCATCGGCGAAATCTCCTCCTCGCTGAGGTAGCACGCGGGGTCGGGCGCCCAGAGGTCTCCATGCACCTGCAGCGCGCGGACGCGGAAGCCGCCGCCGCACATCTGCAGGAAGCGGCAGTCCGCGCAGCGGCCGGTGAGGTGCTCGTTCCGGCAGCGGAGCTGGTTGAGCGTCTCGTTGTTCTGCCCGCGCCAGATCTCGCTGAACTTGCGCTCCTTCACATTGCCGAGCGTGAGCGACTGCCAGAACTGGTCGGGATGGACGTTGCCCTGCGTGTCGATGTTGCCGATGCCGCGGCCGGAACTGTTCTGCCCGCCGCCGTTCCAGCCCAGCAGCTCGCGCACCTCCTCGGCGCGCGGCGAATTTTCGCGCAGCATCCGGAGGTAGAGATACGCGCCGTCCGCGGGCTGGTCCACAGTGAGCACCTCGCGCGGCCTGCCGCCCGCCGCCCACTGCGCGGTGCGGTCAATGATCTTGTCCAGCGCGCGACGCGAGTCGTCGTGGGTGACGTCCACGACATCGGCCCCGCGCCCGCTGTAAACGAGATGGTAGAAGCAGACGCGCTCGATGTCCTCGCGCTCGATGAAGTCGAGGATTCCGTCGAGGTCCGCGATGTTGTGCGCGGAGAGCGTGAGCCGCAGGCCGACCTTCTGCCCGACGGCGCGGCAGTTGCGGAATGCGGCCATCGTCTTCTCGAAGGTGCCGCTGCGTCCGCGGAACTTGTCATGCGTCTCGCCGATGCCGTCGAGCGAGATGCCCACGTAGGAAAAGCCGAGCTTCTTCAGCCGCGCGGCGGTGTTGGCTGTGATGAGCGTGCCGTTCGTGGAGAGCGTGAGGCGGAGGCCCTTGCTGTGCGCGTATTCGGCGATGTCGAAAAAGCGCGGGTGGATGAGCGGCTCGCCGCCGGAGAGCAGCAGCGCGGGCACCCCGTAGTCGGCGAGGTCGTCGATGACGGAGACGCACTGCTCCCACGTCAGCTCGCCGGGATAATCGCGCGCGTCTGAGTCGGAGTAGCAGTGGATGCACTTGAGGTTGCAGCGGCGAGTGATGTTCCAGACGACGATCGGCTTCCGATCGGAAGCCGCGCGCGGCGCGCCGTGGCCGTGACCGTATCGGAGCGAGTCGGCATTCTGGGAAAGTCCGCAGTAGAGCTTGGTGAGGTTGATCATAGCGTGCGGAGACTACCCAGCCGACGCGGACTGTGTGCCCCGCGGATTGGCGAGGAATGCACACCGTTTGTGCTGCGCCGAACCTTCCGGGTGGCGGCGCGGGTCACTCCTTCATGCGCGCCACTGTGTTCAGGCAGCGCGTGACGAGCGCGGTCCAGCCCGTCTGGTGGCTCGCGCCGAGACCGCGGCCGGTGTCGCCGTCGAAGTATTCGTGAAACCACACGAGGTCGCGCCAGTGCGGATCGTTCGCGAGTTTTTCCGCGAGCGAATCATCTCCGTGGCAGGGGCGGCGCCCGTCCCTGCCCGGCAGGAAAAGCTGCGTGAGGCGGCGCGCAAGCTCGGCGGCGATTTGCGCGAGGCTGAGCATGTTGCCCGAGCCGGTGGGGAACTCGAGCTTCACCGAATCGCCGTGGAAGTGGTCGTAGCGCTCGAGCGCCTCGAGGAGCAGGTAGTTCAGCGGAAACCAGAGCGGGCCGCGCCAGTTCGAGTTGCCACCCCAAAGCCCGTCGGTGCTCTCGCCCGGCTCGTATTGGATGCACACGTGGCTGCCACCCGCGAAGTGGCAGAACTCCGCCTCGCGGTGCGCGCGCGACAGGGAGCGGATGCCGTATGGCGAGAGGAATTCCGCCTCGTCGAGCATCCGCCGCAGCACGCGCAGCAGGCGCTCCCTGCTCGGGATCGCGAGCAGGCGGAGCTGCGCGCCGTCCTCGCCGCTGCGCTCCATGTAGCTCGTGTGCTGCGCGATTTCCGGGCGGTTTTCCAAAAACCAGCGCATCCGCTTCCGGAAGCCCGGCAGGTTCCGGATCGTCTCCTGATCGATCACCTCCACCGCGAGCAGCGGCACGAGGCCGACCATCGAGCGCACCTTCAGCGGAGCGGAGCCGCCGTCGCCGTTGCGGATGTGGTCGTAGTAAAAGCCGTCCGCTTCATCCCACAGCCCGGTTCCGTCGAGCGTGTTCATCGCGTCGGCGATTGCCACGAAATGCTCGAAGAACTTGCTCGCGATGTCCTCGTAGGCGGGGCGCGTGCGCGCGAGTTCGAGCGCCATCGAGAGCATCGTCACGCAGTAGAATGCCATCCACGCGGTGCCGTCCGCCTGCTCGAGCGAGCTGCCGTCGGGCAGCGGCCTCGATCGGTCGAAGAGGCCGATGTTGTCCATCCCGAGGAATCCGCCGCCGAAGATGTGGCGGCCCTGCGCGTCCTTGCGGTTCACCCACCACGTGAAGTTGAGCAGCAGCTTCTGAAAGCATCGCTCGAGGAAGAACGTGTCGCGGTGCCCGCGCGACGCGGTGATTTTATACACGCGCCAGCACGCCCACGCGTGGACGGGCGGGTTCACGTCGGAGAAATTCCACTCGTAGGCGGGCAGCGCGCCGTCCGGCCGCAGATACCATTCGCGGAGGAAAAGCAGGAGCTGGCCCTTTGCGAAAAACGGATCGATGCGGCACATCGGGATCATGTGGAAGGCGAGATCCCATGCGGCGAACCACGGGTATTCCCACTTGTCCGGCATGCTGATCACGTCGGCGTTGTAGAGGTGCGGCCAGTCGGCGTTGCGCGTCTGCGCGTGGTGCACGGGCGGGCGCGGCTGCGCGGGGTCGCCGCCGACCCACCGCTTCACGTCGTAGTGGTAGAACTGCTTTGACCACAGCAGGCCGGCGTAGGCCTGGTGCATCACGTTGCGCTCCTCGTCGCCGAGGCGCGGAGCGCATTTCGCCGCGAAGAAGAGGTTCGACTCGTGCCGCCGCTCGGCGAAGACACTGTCGAAATTTGCGAACGCCGCCGGCGGCAGGCCGAGCGATTCGCCGAGGAGGAAGCGCAGCACCTTCCTGCCGCCGGGCGGAAGCGTGACGACATAATGCGCGGCGCACTTCGTGCCGGTCTGCGCGGGATTGACCGCATCCCTCGCACCGCCGATCACATAGTCGTGGAATGAGTCCTTCACGAATGGCTTCGGATTCGGCGATCCGAAGACGCGCGCGCTGTTCGTGTCGTTCTCCGTGAAGAGCACCGGCGCCTCCTCGTCGAGCAGCCAGCGGTAGTCGCCGAGCGTCGTGTGCGCGGCCTCCACGCAGTGCGCGCCGATTTGCCGCAGCAGCGGGCGCTCGGCCCTCGCATCCCAGCTCCACGTGTTTCGGAACCAAAGCGTCGGAAGCACATGGAGCGTCGCGGCCTCCGGGCCGCGGTTTTCAATCGTGACGCGGATCAAAATCTCCTCCGGCGCTGCCTTCGCATACTCGGCGGTGACATCGAAGTAGCGGTCGCCGTCGAACACGCCCGTGTCCCCCAGTTCGAACTCGCGCTCCCTGCCCGAGCGGCGCGCATTTTCCCCGCGGAGCCGCGCGTAGGGAAATTCCGCCTGTGGATATTTGTAGAGCGCGCGGAGGTAGGAGGACGTGGGCGTGGCGTCCAGATACCAGTAGCACTCCTTCACGTCCTCGCCGTGCGGCCCCTCGCCGTTCGCGAGGCCGAAGAGCCGCTCCTTCAGAATCGGATCGCGGCCATTCCACAGCGCGAGCGCGAAGCACAGCCGCGCCTGCCGGTCGCAGATGCCGAGAAGCCCGTCCTCGCCCCAGCGGTAGGCGCGCGAGCGTGCGTGCTCGAATGGAAAATAGCGCCAGGCATTCCCGTCGTCCGAGTAGTCCTCGCGCACGGTTCCCCACTGCCGCTCGCTGAGATACGGGCCCCACCGCTTCCAGTTGCCCTCGCGGTGCGCCTCGGCGCTGAGCCGCATGTGCTCGGGGGTCGCGTGCGCGTGCATCTCTGCGCCCGGTTCGTCGAAAATCATGCGGCGATGCTGCGGCAAACCATTTGTAATTTGCGAGCAACTTGTCGCGTCTGCGGATGTTGAAACGCCACCGTCATGAAACTGCGAATCCAACTGCGCATCCTTCTCCCGCTCTCGCTCGCCACCACCGGCGCGCTGTGGGCCGCAATCGACCGGGAAAAAGCCGCGGACAAAAAGCCCGCCGCTGCTTCAAAGGCCGACGAGCCCGCGTTCGCGGCCACCGCCGAGCCGAAGCCCACGGCGGAGCAGCTCGATTTCTTCGAGAAGAAGATCCGGCCCGTGCTCTCGGAGAAATGCTACAAGTGCCATTCGGAAAAAGCGGACAAGGTGAAGGGCGGCCTCGTGCTCGACACGCGCGAGGGCGCGCGCCGCGGGGGCGACAGCGGCCCCGCGGTCGTGCCGGGGAACCTCGACGACAGCATCATCATCCAGGCGCTGCGCTACACGAACAAGGACTTCGCGATGCCGCCCGAGAAGAGCGGCGGCAAGCTGCCCGCAGCGGTGATCGCGGACTTTGAAACGTGGATCAAGATGGGTGCGCCCGACCCGCGCGACGGCGCAGCGGCAGTGGTGAAGAAATACAGCAAGGAGGACGCAAAGAGCTGGTGGTCTTTCCAAGCGCCGAAGCCGCAGGCGGTGCCGCAGCCGGGGAATTCCGCGTGGTCGCACGGCGACATCGACCGGTTCCTCCTCTCGGGGCTCGAGGAGAGGAAGCTGAAGCCCGTCGGCGACGCGGATCCCGCGGTGATGCTGCGCCGCATCTATTTCGATCTCACGGGACTGCCGCCCTCCCCCGTCGAGGTCGGGCAGTTTTTCAACGACTGGAAAGCCGCCGGCACCGACGCGAAGCAGCAGCAGGCAGTCCTTGGCAAATGGGTGGACAAGCTGCTCGCGTCGCCGCAGTTCGGCGAGCGCTGGGGCCGCCACTGGCTCGACGTCGCGCGCTTCGCGGAAAGCAGCGGCAAGGATGTGAACATCACGTTCCCGCACGCGTGGCGCTACCGCGACTACGTCATCGCGTCGTTCAACGCGGACAAGCCGTATGACCAGTTCGTGCGCGAGCAGATCGCCGGCGACCTGCTGCCCGCATCGAACGACAGGCAGAAAGCCGACCAACTCGTCGCGACGGGCTTCCTGGCGATCGGGCCGAAGGGGCTGAACGAACAGAACCCGCGGCAGTTCTGCCTCGATGTCGCGGACGAGCAGATCGACACCGTCTCGCAGGCAATGCTCGGGCTCACGATTTCTTGCGCGCGCTGCCACGACCACAAGTTCGACCCAATCTCGCAGCGTGAATACTACGCGATGGCGGGGATTTTCCTGAGCACCGACACGCTCTTCGGCACCGCGAACGGCATCCAGAACCGGCACTCGACGGAACTCATCACACTGCCGAGCGGCGCGCCCACGCTCGGCAAGACGCTCGCCGCCGCGGATCGCGCAAAAATGGAGCAGAGGCTCGCCGACCTGCGGAAGGAGCAGCGGGAGATGATCTCCTCACGCTTCGGCGCCGGCCCGAACTCCGGCAGGCAGCTCTCCGGTGGCGATCAAATCCGCCTGCTAACAACCATCACGCAGATCGGCTCGCTGGAAACACAGCTCAAGAGCTTCGACGAAAGCGGCCAGTCGAAGGCGCTCGCGATGGGCGTGAAGGATCTCCCGCAGAATTCCGCCAACGGCTTCTCCCGCTTCGGAGAGTTCATGCGCCGCGGTCCGCAGGCTCGGCTCGGCCGCCCTCAGGAATTCAACTCCATCCGCGACAGCGCGCTCTATGCACGGGGCGAGGCGGACCATCCGACGGAGAAGGTGCCGCGCGGATTCCCAGCGGTCCTCACGCCGGGCGCAGGCCCGGCTGTGCCGGCGAAGGAAAGCGGCCGCCGCGAACTCGCCGAATGGATCACCTCGCCGTCGAATCCGCTCACCTCGCGCGTGATCGTGAACCGCATCTGGCACTCGCTCTTCGGCAGCGGAATCGTCGAGAGCGTGGACAACTTCGGCACCACCGGAAAGAAGCCGAGCAACCCGGCGCTGCTCGACTTCCTTGCGGTGAAATTCCAGACACCCCAGAGCAGAGGCGGCTACGGCTGGAGCATGAAGAAGCTCGTCCGCGACATCGTGATGAGCCACGCCTACCAGCTCTCCTCCGACTATGACCACGCGGCTTTCGCCGCCGATCCGGAAAACGCGCTGCACTGGCGCATGAGCAAGCGCCGCCTCGATGCCGAGAGCATCCGCGATGCGATGCTCTCCGCGAGCCAGCAGCTCCAGCTCTCGCCGCCGCTCGGCTCGATGCTCGCACAGGGCGGCGACGGCCCCATCGGCGGACCGCGCCTCCGCCAGGGCGTCTCCGAGGATCAGCTCATCAACAGCGGTGCCACTTCGATGGTGCGCAGCGTGTATCTGCCGATCGCGCGCGATCTGCCGCCGGATGCGCTCGCAGTGTTTGACTTCAGCGATCCCAGCCTCGTGACCGGCGCGCGCGACACGACGAACGTGCCCGCGCAGGCGCTCTTCATCCTGAATGGCGACATGGTGGCCTCCGCCTCGCGCAAGCTCGCGGAGCGCGTGATGGCCGCCTATCCAGCCGGCCCCACCGGCGGCGTGGGCGCGAACCTCGACCAGCGGCTCGCCCTCGCGTATTGGATCACGCTCGGCCGCTCGCCCACGCAGAACGAGCGCACGACCGCGTGGAATTTCTTCCAGAAGTTCCCGAGCAACTGGAGCAAGGGCGACAAGTCATCCTCGGCCATGCGCGACGCCGAGGACGTGAAGGCGGCGTGGACGAGCTTCTGCCGCGCGCTGTTCGCGACGTCGGACTTCCGCTACCTGAACTAGCCCCGCCGCACCCGGGCCTGCTACTGGATCTGGAGTCCGCCCACCGGATCGCGGGTGACGGTGCCGCCGTTGGCATCGCCGAGGCGCTTGGCCTTTTTGAAGGCATCCGTCGCCTTCGCGCTGTTGCCGGTCTTCTGGTAAAGGATGGCGAGCTTGCCCCACGCGTCGGTGAAATCGGGATCCATCTTCACGGTCTCCTCGAGCGCCGCGATGGCCTCCGCATTCTGCCCGGCCTGCATCGCAAACGTCCCGCGCGAATACGCGTCCGCAACGCCTGCGCCGCCGCCGGTGGGAACCTTCACATCGCCCGTCGGGAGCGGCGGCAAATCAACGCCGTTCGGAGGAAGCGGCAGGCCCGGCGCGTTCGCCGCGACCGGCATTCCACCGGGCAGCGCGTCCGCGGGGTTCTGCGAGGCATTCTGCCGGTCAGCCAGCGCCGCCCGCGCGGATTTGCCCGGCGCGACGTGCGTGACCTGCACGCCGGAACAGGCGGTGAAATGGAGCGCAGCCAGCGCGGCTGCGGCGGTTTGAAACGGACGGACGGTTTTCATGGGCTAAGGCTCGGCACTTTAGTTAGCAATCGCCCTGCCAGCAAGGCGGGCTTTCCAAATGGCGCGGCTGGACACAGTGAATGCCGGAGTCTCTATTCGTCACATGGGCCGGAACCGGATCGTCAAAATTTGCTGCATCGCCGGCTTCGTGCTGGCCGAGGCTTACATGACCCTCGTCGTGCTCGCCCCCTATCGTCCCGAACTGGCCGCAAAGACGCGCATGATCATCCCGAAGGAAATGATCCCGCCGGAACCCGGCATCGGGCCGAACACCCCGACACCGCCGGGCACAATTGCGGCGAAACTCGCAGTGTGCGCGTTTTTCTTCGGTCCGTTTGGCGCGTTCGTGGGATTCGGCGCAGGGCTGCTCATCGAGGGCGCACGCCAGAAAATCGTCACTTGGCGATCGGCTTCTCGTCCACAGGAGTGACGCCGCCGAGGCCGAGGCGGTTCCGCAGCGCGGCCACCTCGTCGCGCAGCATGTCGCGCCGCGCCTGGAGGACGCCCACGTGCTGCTTCGCCCTGTCCAGGGCGGCGGTCAGCGCGTCGCGCTCCGCCTCGAGCTTCTTCTCGCGTTCGGTCGGCG
Organism: Chthoniobacteraceae bacterium; assembly: GCA_044221185.1. GTDB lineage: Bacteria > Verrucomicrobiota > Verrucomicrobiia > Chthoniobacterales > Chthoniobacteraceae > SXWH01. The sequence goes on from JBGAPP010000006.1 coordinate 25,508, forward strand.
CAGCGGGCGCGTTCCCGGAATCGGCAGGCGGCGCCTTGATCTGGCTGATCTGCGCGGCGAGCGCGGCACGCTCCTCGTCGCTCCTCTTTGCACGCTCCGCAGCCTCCGCGGCGGACTGCTCCGCCTTCGCCACGGCACCGCGCGACGAAGCCTCCTGCTCGGACACAAGCTGCGACAGGCTTTCCGTGCGCGCGGTGAGCAGTTGAATCTGCGTGTCACGGTTTTTCACGGCAGTCTCGGCGGCATCGGCGAGCTGCTTGAGGTGCGCGATCTCGTTTTGATTCGCCGCGACGAGCGCTTCCTGCTGCCGGGATTTTTCGGCCAGCTCCGCACGATCCGCGACCGCCTTGTCCACTGCTGCGGAAAGCCGCTCCCTCTCGGCGTTGAGCGCGTCCACCTGCCTGCGCATCTGCGCGGACTCGTTCCTTGCCGCGGCGGCTTCAGCCTTCAGTTTTTCGGCAACGCCCTCCTGCTCCGCGGATTTCTCCAGCGCCTCGTCGCGCTCCCTCCACGCCGTGCTGAGCTCCTCCGAAAGCTCCGCCCGCTCCTGCCGCAGCGCGGCGAAACCGCTGGCGACACCGGCGTGGCGCTTCTCAGTTTCGGCGAGCTTCGACTGCTGCGCTTCGATCTGCCCCTGCAGCGCCTTCTCGGCTGCCTGGGCCTTGGAAAGTGCCTCGCTGCTTTTCCGCAACGCATCCTCGCGGCCGGCGACATCGCGCTCCGCCTCGCCGCGGACACGCTGGATCTCGCCCTGCAGGTTCGCGACCTGCTCGCGCAGCGATTTCGCCGCGGACGCCTCGGCCACGAGTTCCGCAATCCGCTTCGACGCCTTCTCCAGGCGCGACGAAACCTCCGCGTGCTGCTTCTGCGCGGCGGCAAGCTTCGCCTCCAAATCGCCGAGCCCCGCGCGCGCCTTCTCCTCGGCGCCTTTCGCGGCCTCGATCTGCGACTCGTAATCGCGCGCCTTCTCCGCCGCATTCTCGCACACCGAGCAAAGGTCGCGCTGCGTCTTCTCGAGTTCCTGCCGCAGCGGCAGCAGCTCCTCGACGACGCCCGCCAGCCGCAAAAGCTCCGCATCCGCCGCCGACAATTTCGCCGCCTGCTCCGCCTGCCCTGCCTCGGCCTGCTTTCTCTCGTCGGCCGCACGCGCCTGCGCCGACGCCAGCTCCGCCCGCGCGGCAGCCTCGGCCCCCTTCGCGGCTTCGAGCTGGGCGGACAGCACGCCATTCGCATCCGCGGCAGCCCTCGCTTCGGAAAGTGCCCGCTCCTTCTCCTTCTCAGTGCCAGCGAGCTGCCCGCGCAGCTTCCCGATGTCCTCCGCCGCCGCCTTCGCCAGCTCATCGCGCTCGCGCCTCAGCGCCTTGTTCTCCTCCGCGGCGCTCTTCGCCTCTGAGAGCGCCCGCTGCGTCTCCTTCTCGGCCGCGGCGACCCGCCTGCGCAGCTCCTCCGCTTCGGGTGCCGCCTTCGCCAGCTCATCGCGCTCGCGTTGCAGCGCGCCGAGCTGCTCGGTCATCATCGCCAGGCGGTTCTGGGTCTCCGCGTGCGTCGTCTGGAGGGCCGTGAGTTCCGCACGCAGCGCCCCTGCGTTTGCGGACGACACATTGAACTGCACCTCCCGCTCCGCCGCCTCCGCGAGGCTCCGCTTCGCCTTCTCCAGCTCGTCCTTCAGCGGCCGCAGCACCCTCATCTCCTCCTCCGTCGCCTCGCGCGCCGCGAGCAGCGCCTCCACGTCCTTCCGCGCCTCCTGCGCCGCGGCCACCTGCTGCGCGCGGAGCTGCTTGATTTCATCCGCCGCCTTCTCCGCCTGCGCCTGCACCTTTTGCAGCTCGGAATAAACGGCGTCCGCGGAACCGCCGACGATCGCCAGCCTGCGCCTCACCAGCACCTCGACAGGCGAAGCCTCCGTCTTCGGAATCACGAGCCGGCTGTGGCACGACGGGCAGTCCACCTTCACGCCTGCCGCCGACGAGTCCACGGCGATTTTCTGCGCGCATTCTGGGCAGCGGAATTTGATGTCGGCCATATCGGCTTGGGGCTGGGTTTTGGTGCCCGGTGCTGCGGCGGTGGTTCGCCACCGCCAAACGCCGCGCCGGACGGGCTGGCTTGGAGGGTAGCAAGGGACGTGCGAAAAGGGCAAGCGCCTCGCCTTCCCAACAACAAACTCATGTTCCCCCTCGCAATTTTCAAAATCCCGCGCATCCTTCCGCGCCTGTGAGCAACCGAACGATCACCACGTCGTTCCCCCTGGATCTCCCGCAAGGCGACTTCGCGGCATTCATCTTCGACTGCGACGGCACTCTCGCCGACACCATGCCCACGCATTACCGCGCGTGGCAGACCGCACTCGGCCCGCGCGCCGCGGACTTCCCCGAGGCGATGTTTTACGAGCTGGGCGGCGTGCCCACCTGCCGCGTCGTGGAAATCCTCAACGAGCGCCACGGCTACTCCATGCCGGTCGAGGAGACCGTCGCGGTGAAGGAGAAGCTCTTTCTCGAGCTGAGCAGCGAGGTCGCCGCCATCGAGCCCGTCGTCGCGCTCGCGCGCGAATGGCACGGGCGCAAGCCGATGGCGGTCGCCAGCGGCGGCCACCGGCGCATCGTCATGAACACCCTCCGCGCGCTCGGCATCGCCACGCTCTTCGACGCCATCGTGACCAGCGAGGACTACTTGCGCGGAAAGCCGCACCCGGACCCCTTCCTCGAAGCCGCACGCCGCCTCAATGTCGCCCCCGAGCGCTGCCTCGTCTTCGAGGACACCTCCACCGGCCAGCAGGCTGCGCGCGCCGCGGGGATGGCCTGCGTCCTCGTGCCGCCGCCACTGCGCGGCGCCGTTTCGGCCCCGGTGGTCTGAGCGGAAAAGCCCGGCGCAGCCTGCGCGCGGCCACGCCTCCCGCGGCTGGGAGGTTGATTCCCGCACCGCATCCGTGCAAAAAGCACGGCATCCTCTGCTCATGAACACCTCCTTCCTCCGCATCGCCGCCCTCGCACTCCTCACCGCCGCCCTCGCACCCCGCGCCCGCGCGGCCGACGGCAAGCCCCTCGACATCTACTGGGTGGATGCGGAAGGCGGCGGCGCCACGCTCATCATCACCCCGGAGGGCGAATCCATCCTCATCGACACCGGCAATCCCGGCGGCCGCGACGCCGGGCGCATCCACAAGGTCGCCACGCAGGTCGCCGGGCTGAAGCGCATCGACCACATCGTCACCACCCACTTCCACATCGACCACTTCGGCGGCGCGGCGGAACTCGCCGAACTCATGCCCGTCGGCACCCTGCACGACAAGGGCATCACCGACATCGTCCCCGACAAGGGCGCCAACCAGAAGCTCTGGGCCGTCAACAGCGCCCCCTACCGCGAGGCAAAAGTAGCCAGCCGCGCCACCATCGCCGCCGGAGACACCATCGCATTGCGCCAGCCCGCCGGCACAAAGCTCGCGCTCCGCTGCCTCGGCGCGAACCAAAAATTCATCGCCCCCACGCCCGCGCAAAAAGCCGCCAACCCGCTCTGCGGCACCGTCCCGACGAAGCCCGAGGACACCTCCGACAACGCCAACAGCGTCGTCCTGCTCCTCGAATTCGGCCCGTTCCGCTTCTTCGACGGCGGCGACCTCACCTGGAACATGGAGGAAAAGCTCGTCTGCCCGCACAACCTCGTCGGCACCGTGGACATCTACCAGGTCAACCACCACGGCCTCGACGTGAGCAACAACCCCCTCCTCATCAAGACCATCGCCCCCACCGTCTCCGTGATGAACAACGGCCCGCGCAAAGGCACCAGCAGGACCGCCATCGAGTCGCTCAAGGCCAGCCCCGCGCTCGCCGCCATGTATCAGGTCCACGAAAACGTCCGCACCGACGCCGAGAACAACACCGGCAGGGAGTTCATCGCGAACCACGGCGACCTCGGCGAGAAATGCGAGGCGCACTTCATCAAATGCAGCGTCGCCCCGGATGGCGGCAGCTACACCATCACCGTCCCCTCGCGGAACCACACCCGCACTTACCAGACGCGGGCAAAATAGGCGCCTCGCCGTGAAAAGCAAAAGGCGCGCGGCCTTTCGACCGCGCGCCTTGCTGTTACAGTGCGGGGTGATCGCACTGGCATGAATGGGTTAATCGGTTCCGCCTAGTAGCGGTAGTGCTCGGGCTTGTAGGGGCCGTTGACGGGCACGCCGAGGTATTCGGCCTGGTCCTTGGTGAGCTTGGTGAGCTTCACGCCGATCTTTTCGAGATGCAGGCGGGCCACTTCCTCGTCGAGGTGCTTCGGCAGGCGATAGACTTCGGCGGCGTATTTGTCCTTGTTCTTCCAGAGGTCGATCTGCGCGAGGGTCTGGTTGGTGAAGGAGTTCGACATGACGAAGCTCGGGTGGCCGGTGGCGCAGCCGAGGTTCACGAGGCGGCCCTCGGCGAGCAGGTAGATGGTGCGGCCGTTCGGCAGCGTGTAGGCGTCATACTGCGGCTTCACGTTCACCTTCTTCACGCCCTTGAGGTTCACGAGGCGGTCCACTTGGATTTCGTTGTCGAAGTGGCCGATGTTGCAGACGATCGCCTGGTCCTTCATCTTCACGATGTGGTCGAGGGTGATGACGTCCTTGTTGCCGGTGGTCGTGACGTAGATGTCGCCGGTGCCGAGCGTGTCCTCGACGGTGGTGACTTCAAAGCCCTCCATCGCGGCCTGGAGGGCGTTGATGGGATCGATCTCGGTGACGATGACGCGCGCGCCGAAGCCGCGCAGCGAGTGCGCGCTGCCCTTGCCCACGTCGCCGTAGCCGCAGACGACTGCGACCTTGCCGGCGATCATCACGTCGGTGGCGCGCTTGAGGCCGTCGGAGAGGGACTCGCGGCAGCCGTAGAGGTTGTCGAATTTCGACTTGGTGACGGAGTCGTTCACGTTGATCGCGGGGACGAGGAGCTTGCCGGCTTCCTTCATCTGGTAGAGGCGGTGGACGCCGGTGGTGGTCTCCTCGGAGACGCCGCGCCAGCTCTTCACGATCTTCGTCCAGATGCCGGGCTTCTCCTTCGCGACGCGGCGGAGGAGCGCCTTCACGACGGAGATTTCGTGGCTGTCGGACTTGTCCTGCTGGAAGGCCCACTTGTCGCCGTTCTCCAGCTCGTAGCCTTTGTGGATGAGGAGCGTCACGTCGCCGCCGTCGTCCACGACGAGCTCGGGGCCCTTGTCACCGGGATGGATGACGGCATCGAGGGTGCAGTCCCAATACTCCTCGAGCGTCTCGCCCTTCCACGCGAAGACGGGCACCTTCGCCGCGGCGATGGCGCTCGCGGCGTGGTCCTGCGTGGAGAAGATGTTGCAGCTCGCCCAGCGGACGCTCGCGCCGAGGTCCACGAGAGTCTCGATGAGCACCGCGGTCTGGATGGTCATGTGCAGGGAGCCGGTGATGCGGACGCCCTTGAGGGGCTTCTCCTTCGCATACTTTTTGCGGACGGACATGAGGCCGGGCATCTCGTGCTCGGCGATGACGATTTCCTTGCGGCCCCACTCGGCGAGCGAGATGTCGCGGACCTTGTAGTCGTTTGCAGCTCCGCTGCGCTTCGGGGCGCCGTTGGAGCCGTTGGATTTTGCGGGCGCCTTCGAGCCCTTGGAGCGAGGCGGTGAGAGTTTGATTTTAGCCATGATGTTGTGAGGTGTTGGAGTTGGTGAGTGTTACTTCGCGGCCTTCTTGAGCGCGTCGGCCTTGCTGGTGACTTCCCAGGTGATGTCCTTGTCGTTGATTTTGCCGAAGTGGCCGTAGTTGGTGCTCTTCGAGTAGATCGGGCGGAGCAGGTTGAGCTGCTTCACGATGTCGGCGGGCTTGAAGGAGAAGACCTTGTTCACCGCGGCGAGGATGCGGTCGTCACTGATGACTCCGGTGCCGAAGGAATCAATGTGGACGCTGACCGGCTTCGGGTGACCGATGGCGTAGGCGAACTGCACTTCGCAGCAAGCGGCGAGGCCGGCCGCGACAACGTTTTTCGCGACCCAGCGGCCGAGATACGCGGCGCTGCGATCCACCTTGGACGGATCCTTTCCGGAGAACGCGCCACCGCCGTGACGGCCCATGCCACCGTAGCTGTCCACGATGATCTTGCGGCCCGTGAGGCCGCTGTCGCCCTGGGGTCCGCCGACGACGAACTTGCCGGTGGGGTTGATGAGATACTCGGTGTCCTTCGTGAGCATGCTCTTCGGGAGCACCTTCTTGATGACCTGCTCGATGCAGAACTTCTCAATCTCCGCGTGCGTCGCGCTGGCGGCGTGCTGCGTGGAGATGACGGCATTCACGATGCGCGTCGGCTTGCCGTCCACATACTCGACGGAGACCTGCGACTTCGCGTCCGGGCGGAGCCACGGGGCGAGCTTGCCGGCCTTGCGGATGCGCGTGAGCTCGCGGCCGAGGCGGTGGGCGAACATGATCGGCGCGGGCATGAGCTCGGGCGTCTCATCGCACGCGTAGCCGAACATGATGCCCTGGTCGCCGGCACCCTGCTCGGCGTGCTTCTTGCCCTCGGCCTTCTTCGCGTCCACGCCCTGCGCGATGTCGGGCGACTGCGTGGTGAGGTAGTTGTTGATGAAGATGCGGTCCGCGTGGAAGACGTCGTCGTCATTCACGTAGCCGATGCCGCGCACGGCGTCGCGGATGGTCTTGTCGATGTTGATGACGTTGCCGATGGGCTTCTGGCCGATTTTCGGAATCGTGATTTCGCCGCCGACCACGACGATGTTGCTCTTCGCAAACGTCTCGCAAGCGACGCGGCTCTTGGAATCCACCGCGAGGCACGCGTCGAGGATGGCATCGGAAATGGTGTCGCAAACTTTGTCAGGATGGCCTTCGCCGACGGACTCTGAGGAGAAAATGAAACTACGGGACATGAGTTGGTGGATGTGGATTTGGTTTGGTTTGCACGGCTCGTGAAAGCGAACACACTCACGAATCATGATTGCGTGATATGTTCCAAAGCAGAAGGGCGGTCAACCGCTAATTTTGCCGGAACCCGCATCCCCGCCGTTCCTTCGCCGCGGCGAAAGGGCCGCGAAACACGAGGCTTGGGGATTGAACCCCCGCGTCTCCCCTGCGCATGAAATGCCGCGTGTCCCATCGCGCCGAACTCCATTCCACGCTGAAGCGCGTCTTCGGCTACGACTCGTTCCGGCCGCTGCAGGAGGAAATCATCACCGCCGCGATGGACGGCCGCGACGTGCTCGCGCTGCTGCCGACCGGCGGCGGAAAGTCGCTCTGCTTCCAGCTCCCCGCGCTGCTCGGCGACGGCCTCACCGTCGTCGTCTCGCCGCTCATCGCGCTGATGAAAGACCAGGTGGACGCGCTCACGGCGATGGGCGTGGCGGCGACTTTTCTAAACTCCACTCTCGGTGAACGCGAAGCGAAAGACCGGCTCAGCGGACTTTGGAACGGCAAATTCCGCATGCTCTACGCCGCGCCCGAGCGGCTCATGCTGCCGGGGTTCCTCGACAAACTGCGCGAGTGGAACGTGTCGCTCATCGCCATCGACGAGGCGCACTGCATTTCCGAATGGGGCCACGACTTCCGCCCCGAATACCGGCAGATCGCCTCGCTGCGCGAAAAATTCCCCGGCGTGCCTTTCATGGCGCTCACTGCGACGGCGACTGAGCGCGTGCGCGAGGACATCGCCGAGCAGCTCCACCTGCACGAGCCCGCGCGCTTCGTCGCGAGCTTCAACCGGCCGAACCTCACCTACCGCGTCGTGCCGAAGTCCGACGGCTACCATCAGGTGCTGCGCTTCATCCGCGAGCGGAAAGGCGAGAGCGGCATCGTGTATTGTTTCAGCCGCAAATCCGCGGAGTCGCTCGCGGAGCGACTGAGCGCCGACGGCGTCGCCGCCGCGCCGTATCACGCCGGCCTCACCGACACCGTGCGCGCGGAAAATCAGGAGCGCTTCCTGCGCGACAACGTGCGCGTGATTTGCGCGACCATCGCGTTCGGCATGGGCATCAACAAACCGAACGTCCGCTTCGTCATCCACTACGAGCTGCCGAAAAACATCGAGGGCTACTACCAGGAAACCGGACGCGCCGGACGCGACGGCCTGCCCGGCGAGTGCCTGCTGCTTTTCAATCCCGGCGACGCGATGAAGCAGACGCAGTTCATCGACGAAAAACCGACTGCCGACGAGCGCCGCATCGCCCGCGCGCAGCTCCAGCAGATGGTCCACTACGCCGAGTGCGGCGGATGCCGGCGCGTCGAGTTGCTCGGCTATTTCGGCGAGACGTATGCGGAGCAGAATTGCGGCGCGTGCGACAACTGCCTCACGCCACGCGAGACGTTCGACGGCTCCATGTCCGCGCTGAAATTTCTCTCGTGCGTCTTCCGCGCGCGGCAGGCGAGCTACCGTGGCGACGCGAGCTTCGGCATCAATCACCACGCCGAAGTCCTCACCGGCGCCGACACCGAGCGCATCCGCAAGTGGCAGCACGACCAGCTCTCCACCTTCGGCATCGGCAAGGAGCACCCACGCGAAGGCTGGCAGCACATCGGCCGCGAACTCGTCCGCCTCGGCCTGCTGCGCCTCGCGAGCGGCGAATTCCCGACCGTCGAGCTCACCGAGGAGGGCGCGCAATTTCTCAAAGCCCGCCCGCCGCTCCAGCTCACGCGCCCGCCGGCGAAGCCCGGCCGCTCCTCGAAAGGCGGCCGCGGCGATGCCTCCTTCGACTCCAAGCCGCGCACACGCAAAAAAGGCGACATCACCTGCGACGAAGCGCTCTTCGAAAAGCTCCGACAGCTCCGCCGCGAAATCGCCGACAGCCGCGGCGTCCCCGCCTACATCGTCCTCGGCGACGTCTCGCTCCGCGAAATGGCGCGCGACTACCCGACCACCGAGCGCAAGATGGAAAACATCAGCGGCATCGGCATCAAGAAGCTCGAGGACTTCGGCGCGCAGTTCCTCGACTGCATCATCAAGCACCTCCGCGAGAATCCGAAGCAGGCGTTCATCGACTGAGCGCGCGCCTCACTTCCGCAGCACCACGATCCACCCGCGCGCGTCGCTCGCGCCGATGCTGCGCACGGCGATTTCGCAGAGATGCACCTCGGTGAACGAATGTGCCGCCGCGACCTTGCGGACGTATGCGAGCGAGTGGACGAAGCGCACGCGCGAATTCAGCAGGAAGCCCTCGCCGTCGTGCCGCTCGACGGAAAATGCGAACAGTCCTCCAGCGCGCAGCGTCCGCGCCGCCGCGGCGAATGTGCTGTCGAGGTCGCCGACATACACAAACACATCCGCCGCGAGCAGCACGTCGAACGCATTCTCAAACTCCCGCATCGCCGCGGTGATTTCGCCCGTGATGAGCCGGTCATACACGCGGCGCGCCTCCGCCTTTGCGAGCATCGCGGGCGAAAGGTCCACGCCAACGAGCTTGTCCGCGACCGGGCGAAACTGTGCACCGCAGAGCCCCGTGCCGCACCCGAGGTCGAGAATGTCGAACCGCCTTCCGGGCGCGATGGCGGTGATGATTTCGAGAAGCAGCTCCGGCACGCGGTAGCCGAGGTTATCGGTGAGGTCCGCGTCGAAGTCCGCCGCATATGCGTCGAACATGTTGCGCACAAAACTTTCCGGCGCGGTCGTCGCCAAGCCGTCGCCTGTCAGCGCGGCCTGCAAGTGCTTCATGTCCGGCGAGTCGGGTTTCAAATTCAGCGCGTCGCGGTAGGCGGCGATATTCTCCGCGAGCCGCTCCTGCTCCCGCAGCAGTTCGCCCAGATGCGCCTCGGCCTTCGCGTGGCCCGGGGCGAGCCGCAGCGTTTCGCGGAAGGCGGCCACCGCCTCTTCGCGCCGGCCCGCCGCCCGCAGCGCGACACCGAGATTGAAACACACTGTCGCAAATGCCGGGTGCAGCCGCAGCGCCTCGCGATACTCGGCGATGGCTTCCTCGTGGCGACCGGCGGCGAAGAGCGAATTGCCGAGATTCGCATGCGCCTCCGCAAATCCGGGCTGCGCCGCGATCGCACTGCGGTAGGCGGCGATGGCCTCGTCGAGCTGCGCCGACTGGTGGAGCGCGTTGCCGAGATTCTTGTGCGCCTCGGCGTAGTCGGGCTTCAGCGCGACGGCTGCGCGGAATTCCGCGATGGAGTCCTCGATGAGCCCGGCATTTTTCAGCGCGATGCCGAAATTTTTCCGGAACTCCGGATGGTCGCCCCGGCACTCCACGGCGCGGCGAAGCCAGTCCACCGCGTCCATCTTCCTGCCCGTCTGGCCGGCGATGACGCCGAGGAGATGCAGCGCGTCCGCGTGCTGCGGCTCGGCGTGGAGCAGTTCACGCGTGACCGCCTCGGCCTCTGCGAGGCGGCCCGAGCGGTGATGCTCGCACGCGAGTTGGAATGCCTGCTGTGTGTTCACGGTTCGCCGGCGATGTATCGGAACCGCACCTAGCTGCCAACCCGCGCGCGCCGCACTTTTCTGAAGCCGATTCGGAACTGGCGGACACGCATCCGTCACGGCAGGATTTGCGCACGCCCTCCCGTGCAAACCACGAACTCCACCACAGAACATTCGCGCGCGCGCCGAATCGCGGCCCGCATCGCCGTCCTGCTCGGCTCCGCGTGCATCGCCGCGCGGGCGGCCACCGCTGAGCCGGATGCGAAACCAGCCGCCGATGTGTTCGCCGTGCTCGAGGCGCATTGCGTGAAATGCCACGGCGGCGAGAAGACGAAGGGCGGGCTCGACCTTGTCACGCGCGAGGCGCTGATGCTCGGCGGCGAGAGCGGCGCGGCGATCGTGCCGGGGAAGCCGGACGCGAGCCTGCTGATTCACACGGTGCGTCACGAAAAAGACCCGCACATGCCGCACAAGGAGGCGAAGCTCGCCGACGCGGACATCGCGAAGCTCACCGAGTGGGTGAAGGCGGGTGTTCCCTATCCGCGCGCGCTCGCAAAGGCGGCGCCATTGGGCGCGGAGAAGGGGCCGGTGAAGTTCACGATCACCGAGGCGGAACGGAAACACTGGGCCTTTCAGCCGATTCAGCGACCGACTCCGCCAACAATTCAGAATTTAGAATCCAAAATCCAGAATCCGCTCGACGCCTTCATCCTCGCGAAGCTGGAAGCCGAGGGCCTCTCGCCTTCACCGCCAGCTAGCCCAGAAGTTTTGGCGCGCCGCATTTACCTCGACCTCATCGGCCTCCCACCGACTCCCGCGGAAGTGGATGCCTTCGTCCAATCAGCAATTCGCAATCCGCAATCCGCAATCGAATCGCTCGTGGATCAGCTTCTCGCCTCGCCGCACTACGGCGAACGCTGGGGGCGGCACTGGCTCGACCTTGCGCGCTTTGCCGAGTCGGATGGCTTCGAGCATGACGCGGTGCGGCCGCATTCGTGGCGCTACCGCGACTACGTCATCAAGTCGTTCAACGACGACAAGCCCTACGACCAGTTCATCCGCGAGCAGCTCGCGGGTGACGAACTTTTCGCGAATGCGAAACCCGGAGACCGCAGCCCCGAGCTGCTCGTCGCGACGGGCTTCAACCTGCTCGGCCCCGACATGGTGGACAGCTCCGACCAAGTGCAGCGCCGCCACAACACGCTCAACGACATGACCGACACCGCCGCGCTCGCATTCCTCGGCCTCACGATGGGCTGCGCACGCTGCCACGACCACAAGTTCGAGCCGCTCTCGCAGCGCGACTACTACTCGGTGCAGGCGTTTTTCACCCCGGCGAAATTCGCGCGCGACACGCCGATCCCCTCGGCCGAGGCGCGCGCCGCGTTCGATGCGGCGATGGAAAAATACACGGCGCATCCGAAGGTGCGCGAACTCGTGGATCTCGAGGCGCCGGTGCGCGCAGTGGTCTTTGAGAAAAAGGTCGCGAAGCTCTCGCACGAGGCGCAGGTCGCGCACCGCACGCCGCCGGAGAAGCGCAACGACGAGCAGGAGAACCTCGTCATGGAGACGCTGAACAAGGTGAAGATTTCCGAGAAGGACATCGCCGCCGCGATGCCGGACGAGCAACGCGCGCGGCACCACTCTCTGCTCGACGAGGTGAAGAAGCTGCCGAAGCCGCCCGAGCTTCCGAAGGCGATGACACTCACGCGCGGCGACAAGGGAGCGAAGACCTTCGTGCTCCACCGTGGCGAATACAGTCAGCCGCAGGAGGAGGTCGCGCCCGGTTTTCCCACGGTGCTGCGTCCTCCACCCGCCGCTGTCGGCGCGCGCACCGCGCTCGCGGACTGGATCGCGTCGCCGAAAAATCCGCTCACTGCGCGCGTGATGGTGAACCGCATCTGGCAGCATCACTTTGGCCGCGGCCTCGTCGCGACGCCGAGCGACTTCGGCACGCACGGCGCGAAGCCCACGCATCCCGAACTGCTCGACTGGCTCGCGAGCGAGTTCATCGCGCGCGGCTGGAGCGTGAAGGCGATGCACCGGCTGATGCTCACATCGGCGACGTATCAGCAAAGCGCGAACGCGGATCACGGAATGCGGAATGCGGAAAATGCCGCCGCCGTTCCGAGTTCGATCGATCCGGAAAACAAGCTTCTCTGGCGAATGAACCGCCTGCGGCTGGAGGGCGAAGTCATCCGCGACAGCCTGCTCGCGATCAGCGGGCAGTTGAACCCCGCGATGGGCGGCCCCGGCATTTTCCCGCCGATTGCGAAGGAGGTCGCGTCGGGCGCGAAAGGCGGCTGGCCGCAGACCGACCGCGTGCGCGACTGGTCGCGGCGCAGCATCTACATCTTCGCGCGGCGCAACCTGCGCTTCCCGTTCCTCGAGGTGTTCGACGCGCCGGACAACAACCTGAGCTGCCCCGCGCGCGAGCGCAGCACCACCGCGCCGCAGTCGCTCACGCTGCTGAACGCCGACGAAGTCACCGCCGCCGCGAAGCTCACCGAGGCGCGGCTGATGAAGGAAGCCGCATCCACCGACGAGCGCATCATCCTCGCCTACCGCCTCGCTCTCGGCCGCAAGCCGACGCCGAAGGAGCACGACCTCGCCAACGCCTTCCTCGTAAATTCACCGCTGCAAGAATTCTGCCGCGCGCTTTTCAATCTGAACGATTTCGTCTATGCGGAATGAGTGTCTGGCGGCGTTTCCATGCTTGCCTCATTTTCGACAATATGAATTTCAAATGTTTGAGCTGAACTAGAACGCGAGCATTCCATGCCTACACTGAAAATTGAAAATTTGGGCCAGATTCGGCAGGCCGACATCGATTTCGGGGACTTAACTGTCCTAGTTGGCCCGCAGGCAACGGGCAAAAGTATCGCCCTGCAAACGCTCAAACTCATGATTGATGCAGGACAGGTTCAGGAGGAAATGAACCGTTACGGATTGGATTGGGGCGGCAAGTTGCCCGATTTTCTCGATGCGTATTTCGGAGAGGGGATGCATTCAATTTGGAATGCAGAACAGACACGCATCCACTGGAATAATAGCCCAGTGGATTTACGGAAGATCGCCAAACGCAAGCGGAAGGACAAAGATGAGAATCTGTTCTTTATCCCCGCTCAGAGAGTCATGGCATTGCGTGATGGCTGGCCGCGCCCATTCACCGATTATTCCGCTGGCGACCCGTTTGCCGTTCGTGAATTCAGCGAAAAACTCCGCGGACTGGTCGAAAAGGAGTTCGGTGGTGAAAGCCTTTTTCCTCAACACCGCCGTTTGAAGAAAGAGTTTCGAGACCTGCTGGAGCGTGATGTTTTTTCAAAATTTGCGCTCAAGGTGGACAAGGTTCGATCGCAAAAACGACTGGTGCTCGGCACGGGCAAGGAAGGAGACAATCTTCCATATATGGTCTGGTCGGCTGGCCAACGAGAGTTCGTCCCGTTGTTGCTCGGCTTTTATTGGCTAATGCCGCCAACGAGAAACCCGCGCCGCGGTGCCATCGAATGGGTAGTGCTGGAGGAATTGGAGATGGGATTGCACCCCAGAGCAATTTCCGTGGTGCTCCTTCTGGTTTTCGAATTGCTGGTTCGTGGATACCGAGTCTGTCTCTCGACACACTCTTCGCAAGTGTTGGATGCACTTTGGGCGCTCAAGCACCTGCGTGAAAACAATGCCCGTCCCGAAGCGCTACTCGAAGTATTTGCCGCTCCCAACACCCCACCAATGCTGAAACTGGCGGCAGATGTTCTGAAGAAGATCACAAAGGTATTTTACTTTGACCGCGACAAGGGTGCCACGACGGACATTTCGGCCCTCGATCCTGATGCAGAAGGCGAAGGGGGTGCGGGTTGGGGCGGGCTATCCGAGTTCAGCGGGCGTGCCAATCAGGCGGTCGCTCGCGCCGTCGCCAACTCTAATCGGTAAACGCGCACATGACTTTCAAGGAAGCGGTCGAAGCTACACCCAACCTGTCGGGCACTTTTCAAGTCGGATTGCAGGCATTGAGAGCGGAAGATAAGCCGCACATTGAGGTGGAAAATACTCGCAAGCTCACAGGCAGTGTTGACGTGGATAAGGCGCTACAAAGTGTTGAACCGAATGCAAACCGCTGGGATTTTGGGATTGCATACCGGCATACCAATCGAAGCGCCGAGGTTGTTTATTGGACCGAACTCCACACGGCTAGCGACGCCGAAGTCAAAGTAGTGATCAAGAAGGCACGTTGGCTTCGCGATTGGCTGAAGGCTGACGGGAAGAGATTGGCTGCCTTCGAGAGTGACATCGTCTGGGTTTCCAGTGGTGCAACGACCTTTCAGTTGACTGGTCCCCAGCGAAAGCAGATGGCGCAGGCGGGACTCCAACATGTTGGCAGCCGTCTGCGCATTCGCAACCAACGCTAGAGTGTCTCGACGAACAATCAAACGCGCTGCATTCCTGCCCACTTCTCCCATGAACTGCCCCGGCCCCAACGCACCGCACACGCGCCCGCTCTCGCGGCGCGCGTTCCTGCGCAATGCGGGCGGCGGCTTCGGCATGACGGCGCTCGCGGCGATGCTCGGGCGCGACGGGCTGCTCGCGGCGGATGATTCCGCGCTCCGCGTTCCGCGTTCCGCGTTGGAAAATCCGCTCGCGCCGAAGCCCGCGCATTTTGCGTCGAAGGCGCAGCGCGTGATTTTTCTCTTCATGTCCGGCGGGCCGAGCCAGGTGGATTTGTTCGACCCGAAGCCCGACCTCGTGCGCCTCGCGGGGCAGCCGATTCCCGAGTCGTTCGGCACTTTCAAGACGCGGCGCGCGGTGGCGAAGAACGCGCTCATGCCGCCGCTGCGTCCGTTCAAGGCGCGCGGCCAGTGCGGCATGGAGATTTCCGATTTGCTCCCGCACATCGCCGGGCACGCGGACGACCTCTGCCTGCTGCGCGGCTGCTACGGCGACAGCGTCACGCACCCGGAGTCGGTGTATCTCATGAACACCGGCTCGATCCTCATGGGCAAGCCGAGTCTCGGCGCGTGGACCGCCTACGGCCTCGGCACGGAGAACCAAAATATGCCCGCGTTCGTCGTGATGCCCGACCCCGCCGGCTGGGTGAAAGGCGGCGCGCCCGCGTGGGGCAACGGCTTCCTGCCCGCGGCGTTCCAAGGCACGCTCCTGCGCGGCGGCGCGCAGCCGATTTTGAACCTCAACACGCCGAAGGGCGTGAGCGCCGAGCAGCAGCTCGCGACGGTGAACCTCATCAACCAGCTCAACCGCGGGCGCCTCCCCGCGGGCGAGGAAAATTCCGAGCTCACCGCGCGCATCGCCGCCTACGAGCTGGCGTTCCGCATGCAGTCGCACGCGCCCGAGGTCGTGGACATCTCGAAGGAAACCGACGCGACGCGGAAGCTCTACGGCCTCGACAGCAAGGTGACCGCCGAGTTTGGCCTGCGCTGCCTCTTCGCGCGCCGCATGGTCGAGCGCGGCGTGCGCTTCGTGCAGATCTACTGCGGCGACACGAACGGCTGGGACGGCCACTCGAAGATGGAGGAAAATCACAGCACGCTCTGCGCACAGAGCGACCTGCCCGTCGCCGGCTTGCTGAAGGATTTGAAATCACGCGGCCTGCTCGACTCCACGCTCATCGTGTGGGCCGGCGAATTCGGCCGCATGCCGATGAACGAGGGCGGCACCGGCCGCGATCACAACCCGCACGGCTTCTCGATGTGGCTCGCCGGCGGCGGCGTGAAGGGCGGCACCGTCATCGGCGCGACGGATGCCGTCGGCCTGCGCGCCGTCGAGGAGCGCACGCACGCGCACGACATCCACGCGACGATCCTGCACCTGATGGGCCTCGATCACACGCGCCTCACCTTCCGCCACAACGGCCGCGCCGAGCGGCTCACCGACGTGGCGGGGAATGTGATCCGCAGGGCGCTGGCGTGACGCCGTAGCGCAGTTCTCCAGAGCTGCGCATTGTTCCGCAGCACCACGCCACAGTTGCGCTGGCAAAGCACTCTGCGCCGTGCACAGTCGCGCACCGATTTTATGAAAGCACTCCCCGCCCTCCTCCGCGCACTCGCGCTCGCCGCCGCCTTCCCCTTCTCCACCCTCGCCGAGAGCCCCCAGCCCATCCGCAAGCCCGGCGAGCCCGTCACCCTCACCCTCCGCGCGCCCGCGGCGAAGGACGTGAAGCTCCGCGCCCAGTGGACGAAGGACGCCATCGCCATGCAGCGCGCCGACGACGGCACGTGGAGCGTCACCCTCGACACCGTCCCCTCCGGCGTCTGGGAATACAGCTTCAGCGCCGACGGCCTCAACGTCATGGACCCGCAGAACCCCGACGTGAAGCCCCAGGGCCAGCCGCAGAAAAACATCCTCCACATCGCGTCAAACCCACCCGCCCCTTGGGACTGGCAGGACGTCCCCCACGGCACCGTCCACCACCACGAATACGCCTCCAAGGCCCTCGGCCGCCGCCGCGAAGCCTGGCTCTACACCCCGCCCGGCTACGAGCGCAGCGGCGACAAAGCATTCCCCCTTCTCGTCCTCCAGCACGGCTCCGGCGACAACAACCGCACCTGGGTCGAGCACGGCAAGGCCCACTGGATCCTCGACAACCTCATCGCCGCCGGCAAAGCCCGCCCCATGGTCGTCCTCATGCTCGAGGGCCATCCCACCGGCAACGCCATCCGCGGCGACGACGCCAAGCGCGCCGCCGCCATGGACGCCTTCCGCCGCGAGCTCTTCGACGACGCGCTCCCGCTCACCGAGTCCCTCTACCGCGTCGAGAAAGACCCCGCGCACCGCGCCATCACCGGCCTCAGCATGGGCGGCTGGCACTCCCTCACCGTCGGCCTCGGCAACATGGACCGCTTCGCGTGGGTCGGCTCCTTCAGCGGCGTCCCCCCGCAACCCGACGTCGCCCAAGCCTTCCTCGCCGACCCCGCCGCCGCGAACGCGAAGCTCCGCCTCCTCTGGATCGCCGTCGGCAAGGACGACTTCCTCCGCCAGCGCAACGAAGACTTCATCGCCCAGCTCAAGGACAAAGGCATCCGCCACACCTGGCAGCTCACCGAAGGCGCCCACGCCTGGCCCGTCTGGCGCGGCTACCTCGCCAAGTTCGCCCCGCTCCTCTTCGCGGAGGGGAAATAGGAGCTGTTATTGAGTTCGTGGGCGAAACCGCGTGGATTTTTTCGGAAATTTCGGTGAGTGGAGTGCATTCCGTCAGTGGAATAGTTCGCAGGGTGCATTTCCACCTATCGACTACAAAATGTGAGATTTAAGAAACATATTTGCGCTCACAACCGGAACGCCGGCCGAGATTTTATGACGGATGTCAATCAAAACAAGCAGACTACACTTTATTTGCTCAGAATCGCTCATTAAAATCAAAAACTGCCTCACGTTCCGCTGGCTCACTTCAGGCGCCAGTCGCCGAGGAGGCCGCTGTAGAGGAAGGCGCCGCTGGTGACGGCGCCGGTGCCGTCGAGATGCCATGCGGCGACTTGGCTGGCGCGGTTTTGCAGGAGGATGTCGGGGATGCCGTCGCCATTCACGTCGGCGACGCGCGCGACGCGCCAGTCGCCGAGGCTGCCGCCGAAGAGGGAGGCGGAGCCGGTGACGGTGCCCGCGCCGTTGAAATACCACACGGCGATCTGGCCGGCGGTGTTCTGGAAGACGAGGTCGGCGTTGCCGTCGCTGTTCACGTCCGCGACGCTGACGACGCGCCAGTCGCCGAGGAGGCCGGCGTGGAGGAATGCGGAGGCGGTGACGGTGCTCGCGCCATTCAGATACCACACGGCGACCTGGCCGGGGGCGTTCTGAAAGACGAGGTCGGCGTTGCCGTCGCCGTTCATGTCCGCGACGCCGACGACGCGCCAGTCGCCGAGGCTGCCGCTGAAGAGGAAGGCGGAGCCCGCGACGGTGCCCGCGCCATTCAGATACCAGACGGCGATCTGGCCGGGGCCGTTCTGGAGGACGATGTCCGCGGCGCCGTCGCCGTTCAGGTCGCCCACGCCGGCGATGCGCCAGTCGCCGATGGGCAGCGCGGAGATGAAGGCGGTGGAGGTGGCTGCGCCCGCGGTGTTCAGATACCACACGGCGATCTGGCCGGGGCCGTTCTGGAAGACGAGGTCGGCGTTGCCGTCGTTGTTCATGTCGCTGGAGACGGCGAGCGTCACGCGGTCGGCGCCGTAGGTGGTGCCGCTGGCGTTCACGGCGACGATGCGGAAGTGATACGGCTTGCCGGGGGTGAGGCCGGTGAGCACCGCCTGCACGGCGGCGGCGCTGCTGCCGCTGCCGGCATTCTGATCGGCGGTGGGCGTGCCGTAGGCGGTGGTGAGGCCGTATTCAAAGTGCACCGTGGTCGCAAAGCCGTTCGGGTTCACGAGCCCGTTCAGCGTCGCGGCGCCGGCGGTGACGCCGGTGGCCGCACCGGTGGTGACGACGGGCGCGGTGCTGGCCACGGTGAGTGTGAAGGCGGCGGTGGCGGTGGCGTGGGAATTCGTGGCGCTGATGGTGACGGTGGAGACGCCGGCCGCGGTGGGCGCGCCGCTGATGATGCCGCTGGCGGAGTCCAGCGTGAGCCCGGCGGGAAGGCCGGTGGCGCCGTAGCTGGTGGGGCTGTTGCTCGCGGCGATGGCGTAGGTGAAGGCGACATTCTGCGACGCGGCGGCGGCGAGGCTGCTGCTGATCACGGGCGCGAGCGGGTCGGCGTTGTAGCTCTGCACGGCGCTCTGCGCGACGGTGGCGGCGGTCTGGCCCGCGGAGTCGTAGGCCGCGAGCGCGGTGCGGCGCACGCGGGCGTATTCCGTGCCGCTGGCACCGAGCGCACTGTAGGTCGTGCCGGTGGTGGTGCCGGTGGAAACGAGGCCGCTCTTCTCGGGCGTCCACGCGGACTGATCCGGCGACGCGTCCACGGCATACGTTCCGCCCTCGACGGAACTCCACGACAGCGTGACGACGCCACCCGCGACGGAGGGCTGCGGGATGGTGAGCGCGGAATTTGCCCCGCCGAGGAACTGCGTGGCGACGCTCTCCGCGATGCTGCCGACCGCGCCGCCGGCGGGGCTGCCGTAGAACTGGCGTCCGAGATTGTAGGGAAACGCGGGCGCACCCGCGGCGGTGAGGGTGCTGAAGTAGGCGTAGGTGCCACCGGGGAATTCCGGCGTGACGCAGAAGCGACCATTGTAGCGGTCGAGGTCGAAGTCGCGGACAGTCGCGCCGGTCGTCTGCGTGTAGCCAAGGTCGCCGAGGTGGTCGTAGTCCTCGAGGTAGCGGCCGAGCGCGTAGGCGGCGCCGACGTTCGGGCCGTATTGCGCGGCGGCGAGCGTCTGCGAGCGGTTCTGCGCGGTCGCGGCCCACGCGGGCAGCGTGGTGCGGCCGGTGGCGCTCAGATTCGTGGTGCCGTTCGCGCCGTTGCGGAGGACGTAGCCGGACACCATGCGGCGCACGGAGCTGCCGGCGCTGGTGGGATCCGAGTATCCGTAGGGACCGTAAACCGGGTGGCCGTCCGCCGCCCACGCGAGGATGGGCGAGTGCTGGGTGACGGCGGCCGCGCTCTCGGCGTAGGTGTTTGCGGTGGAATTGTAGGTGACGTGGTCGCCGAGCTGGTAGCGCAGCGCGATGGGCTGCACGTGGTAGTGGTATTGGCTGCCGGCCTGGTGTGCGAGCGCGGCGTCGAACGATGCCGACTCGTTCACGTAGGCGTCGCGGTTCCACACGCCGTCGCCGAGGCCGATGCCGGCGACAGGATCGGCGTCCCTGCCGCTCGCGTGGGAATAGGAGAAGGTGTCGCGGTTGTCGAAGAGCGCCACGCCATTGACGAAATAGCCGATGACGCCGCCGTTCGTGTTCGTCTTCACCGCGGGCACGGACGGCGTGCGCGGGATGCGGTAGAGCGTGGCGGTGTTCGCCGGGAGGTTCGGGAAGAGCTGTGTCTTGCCGGTGTCGAGATACCACGGACCCATGACGTGCGACGCGAGGCCGGTGGTGCGGACATACACCCACGACGAGGAGTAGCTGACCTCATTCACGCCGGCATACACGGGGCTCGCCTGCGAGATGGCGCCGCGGCTCCACGTGGTGGAGGAGGTGCCGGCGGTCTGGTTCGCGGTGGTGGCGTAGATGCGCGCGTATTTGCCGGAGTTCGTGGTGAACCACGAGGTGAGCTGCGGGTCGGCGCGCAGCGTGGAGCCCGTGGTGATCAGCGCGGCTGCGCCGAGAAGAATGGAGCGGATGCGGGTATTCATGGGATGGCCGGTGTCGTTGGTTTCCCGTGAACGGAGCAGCGCCGTGTAAAGGGCGTGTGCCGCCCAGCGCCCATTCTTGTAAAGCCGTGGTAAAAGCCGGCGCGGCTACGCGAGGATTTCGCGGATCACATTCCCGTGATCGCGCTCGAGACGCTTGCGTCCGGGGACTTCGAGCTTGCGCGGGTCGAGGCCCAACTGGTGCAGAATCGTGGCGTGGACGTCGGTGACGTAGTGCGGATGCTCGGTGGCGTGGAAGCCGAGTTCGTCCGTCGCGCCGTGGATGGTGCCGCCCTTGATGCCGCCGCCCGCCATCCACACGCTGAAGCCGTAGGGGTGATGGTCGCGTCCGTCGGTGCCCTGCGAGCCGGGCGTGCGGCCGAATTCGGTGGCGAAAAGCACGAGCGTGTCTTCGAGCAGGCCGCGCTGTTTGAGGTCGGCGAGCAGGCCGGCGATGGGCTTGTCCACCTGCGCGGCGAGTTTGCTGTGGTTCACTTTCAGGCCCGAATGTGAATCCCATGCGCCTGCCGCGCCGTCGCCGTGCTGGATCTGGATGAAGCGCACGCCGCGTTCCGCGAGCCGCCGCGCGACGATGAGCTGGCGCGCGAAGGGCTCGGTGACTTTTTCATCGAGGCCGTAAAGGCGCTGCGTCTCCGCGCTCTCGGTTTCCACATTCATCGCCTCGGGCACGGCGGCCTGCATGTTGAACGCGAGCTGGTAGCTCTTGATGCGCGCGAGCAGCGCCTGATCGCCGGGATACTGCTGCGCGGTGAGGCGGTTGAGCCGGTTCACGAGGGAAAACTCCGCGGCCTGCTCGTTGCGCGTGAGCGGGAGCTCGGGCGCGGCAAAGGCGAGCGGGTTCTTCGGGTCCACGCGGAGGTTCACCGCGTCGAACGCGGGGCCGAGATAGTGGCCGTCGCGCACATCGAAGAAGCGCGGGCCCATGTTCACGAAAGTCGGGAGGTTATCCGTCATCGAGGACAGGCCGTAGGTGATCCACGCGCCGAGCGTGGGCTCGTGCGGGTCGAGCATGTGCCGGCCGCTGTGAAACTGCACCTGCGCGCCGTGGTTGTCGTCCGTCGTCCACATGCTGCGGATGAACGCGATGTCGTCGGCGCGCGAGCCGATGTGCGGGAACCAGTCGCTGATCTCCATTCCGCACTGCCCGTAATTTTTCGAGCCAACCTGCAGCGGGTAGATGACGTTGCGCTGCTTGCCGTTCGCGTCGTTCACCACGACCACGCGCACGTTCTTCAGCTTCTCCGGCGACTGCACGTCCTTGTAGGGCGTCTCGCCGATCGTCTTGCCCGCGTATTTCGTGAGCATCGGCTTCGGGTCGAAGCTCTCCATGTGGCTCACGCCGCCGCGCATGAAGAGCCAGATCACACGCTTCGCCTTCGCGGGGAAAAACGGTAGCCCGGTGGGCGGCTTCCACGCGCCGTCGCTGGCGCGCGCATCGCGAGCGAACATCGCCTGCAGCGCGACACCCGCGAGCCCGCCGCCGAGGCGGTCGAGGAAGCCGCGGCGGGAGAGGAACTGCTGTGCGAAGGGGTCGTTCATCGGAGAGTCACGAAGTCATTGTGGTTCATCAGCGCCTGCAAGACCAGCGTGCGCGCATTTGCGGCGTTGAGCTTACCAAATTCCGCGAGGCTCTCCGCGCACGCCGCGCGCTCGTCGTTGGTCGGCGTGCGGCTGAGCAGCGTGAGGAAGGCATTCGTGAGGAAGTCCGCATCCGTGAGCGCCGCGGTCTTCTTCGCGATCGCATCCGCACACTCGCGTGTGAGTCTTCCATTCGCCAGCGCGAGCGCCTGCTGCGGCACGATGCTCTCCTGCCGCCGGTAGCATTCGAGCACGTTGCTGTTGTCGAACGCCGCGAGGAAGCGGTGCTCCACGTCGGCCGTCTGCGTGAAGTAAATCGCGCGCCGCAGGCTGGCCTCCTCGCGCGCGGCGTCCACGCTCGGGCCGCCGATGGTGCGGTCGAGCCGGCCGGCCACGTGCAGCAGCGAGTCGCGCACGGCCTGCGATTCGAGGCGGCGCGGGTTCATGCGCCAGTAGCACGCGTTGTCCGGATCGGCGGCGAGCGTCGCGGGCGCGGCATTCGCATTCGACGAGCTGCGCCGGTAGAGCTGCGAGAGCACCATCGCGCGGTGCAGTTGCTTGAGGCTCCAACCGTGGCGCGTGAAATCGGCGGCCAGCGAGTCGAGCACGTCCTGATGCAGCGGCGGCGGGCAGCGCAGGCCGAAGTCGCTCACATCCGGCACGAGCGACGCGCCGAAATGTCGCGTCCACAGGTGGTTCACGAGCACGCGCGCGGTGAGCGGATTGCGCGCATCCGCGATCCACTTCGCGAGCGCGAGCCTGCGTCCGGTGCTGGTCGTGGGGTAGCTTTGGAAATTCGCGTTGTCCTTGTCCTCCGGCCCGACCTGCGCCTTCAGCGACGCGCGAATCGGCGTGTATTTGCTGCCGGGGGCTTCGAGCTTTTTCTTCGCCGTCGCGACCGCCGCCTCCGCCGCCTTCAGTTTCTTCTCCGCATCGCCGGGCTTCGCATTTTTCGCCAGCGGCGCCGGCGCAAAGCGCGCCTTCGCCAGTTCGCTCTCAGCGCGTGCGAGTTCGAATGCCGCCTCCGCTTTTGCCGCGGCCGCAGCGAGGGCCGCTGCATCGGCAGCCGGCGGCGAGCTCACCCGCGCGCGCTCTGCCGCAAACACCGCGCGCAACATCGCCGGTTTCGCCTCCGCAGCGGCGAGCGCTTTTTCCGCGACTGCAACTGCGCCTTCCGCCTTCTCCACCTCCGCCTCGTTTTTCACCTCCTCGCGCTTCCGCCGAGCCTGCCCGAGCGCCGACTTCGCATGCGCAACCTCGCCCTCCGCCGCACGCAGTTGATCCTCAAGCACGAACGGCAAAAGCGCGGGCGCGCTCCCGCTCGCGGACACGGTCACCGGCTTCGGCGAAAACTCCGCGAACGCAATCACGTCCGGCACACCGGGGGTCAGTGGGCGCGACTTGTCCTCGTTCTTCTCGTCGCCCTTGCGATGGAGATACGTCGCCTTGTCGAGATGCAGGTCGAAGGCACGCGGGAGCCCGTTCTTCTCGAGATTCGTCTCGCCGGGCCACGGGTCGAGGCGCACGTGATACGGCTCGAAGACCGCGCGCATCCGGTAGAAGTCCGCCTGCGGGATCGGATCGTATTTGTGGTCGTGGCATTTCACGCACTGCATCGTGATGCCGAGGAAGGCGCGGCTCGTGTGCTCGATGGTCTCATCGAGCCACGTCGTGCGGTTGAAGAGGTAGTAGTTCCGCGCAAGGAAGCCCGTCGCGCGCAGTGCATCGCGATCCTCCGGCGCCGCTTCATCAGCTGCGAGCATCTCGACGATCATGCGGTCGTAGCCTTTGTCCGCATTCAGCGACTCGATGATCCAGTCGCGCCAGTGCCAGATGTGCTTCTGGCTGTGCCGGAGCTGGTCGCCGAGGCCATACCAGTCTGAGTAGCGCCAGATGTCCATGAAGTGCCGCGCCCAGCGCTCGCCGTAGGCGGGCGACGCGAGCAGGCGATCCACTATGCGCTGCATGGCGACTGGCGGCTCCGCGGAATTCGCACGCGGCTCAGCGGAAATTTCCGTGAGGAAGGCGCGCACCTCATCTGCCGTCGGCGGCAGGCCGGTCAAATCAAGATAAACGCGGCGCAGCCAGACCTCCAGCGCGGCCTCGGGCTGCGATTGCAAACCGCGCCCGCGCATCCGCGCATCGAGCAGCGAATCGATGATCGCGTGTGGCGCAACATTCGCAACCGACGCTGCAGCCTTCGGTGGCTGATACGCCCAGTGACTGCGCGGGTCCGCTTCCGGCTTCTCATCCGCCGGCGCAGGCGCTCCCGCAGCGAGCCATGCCTTGAGCTTCGCAATTTCATCCACGGTGAGCGCCGCGCCCTCCGGCGGCATCCGCTCGTCTTTGTCGCTCGAAGTCACACGCTCCAGCAGCAGCGGCGAGCCGTGCGCAATCGCATCGCCGGAATCGCCACCCTTGCGCATCAGCGCGACGGTGTCGAGGCGCAGACCGGATTTCTGTTTCAACGCGCCATGGCACGCGTAGCAACGCGACTTCAGCAGCGGCTTGATATCCTTCGCGTAATCCGGCTCCGCGTGGGCAACAGGTGCCGCCGGCCACAGCGCGGCTGCGGCGAAAAGCCAAACGGAGCTGGACGCGCGCGGACTCACTTTGCCTTCAGCTTTGCGCCGTAGAGATCGTTGCTGCCGCCGCTCGTGATGCTCGCACCGCTGAACTTCGCCGTGCCGCCGAACGAGCCGCCTAGATACAGGTTCCCCTGCGTGTCGCACACCATCGTGTAGGCGTTGTCGCCCTTGTCGCCGCCGCCCTGCGTGATCCAGCGCAGCGCGCCGTTTGCGTCGAACTTCGCAACATACACATCCGTCGCGCCGCGGCTGTGCAACTCCTCGCCGCCGAGCTTGAACGTGTCGGTGAATTCGCCAGTGAGGAAGCTGTTGCCTTTGCCGTCGGTCGCGACGCCGAGACCGTAGTCGGTGGCGGGGCCGGTGCCGACGCGGCTCCAGCGCAGTTTTCCATTCGCGTCGAAGTGGCAGAGGAACGCATCGGGATCCTTGTCCCCCGTCGTGGTGAACGTCTCGCCGCCGAGCGTCGCCTTGCCCTTGAACATCCCGCTCGCCCACACGCGGCCTTCCTTGTCGCACGTGATCTCGTGGAAGAGGCAGCTCGGCTCGCCAAACTGCTGCGTGATCCACAGCACGTCGCCTTGCGGCGAGAGCTTCGCGACAAGCGCGGATGATCCCTTCGGCGTGACGAGCGGCCTGCCGCCAAACTGCCCGCTGCCCGAGCTGAGTCCCCCGATGTAGATGTTGCCCGCACCGTCCACCGCGACGCCGTGCCCCGAGCCGCCGGCTTTTCCGGCAGCGGTCTTCACCCACACCAGTGCGCCGTCGGCGTGATACTTTGCACAGAAGATGTGGCTGCCGGAATCGTTCGGCACTTTCACATCGCCGAACTCCGAGTCTCCAACGACCGCACCGGTGACGACTACATCGCCCTGCGCATCCACCGCGATGCCGTGGCCGTAGTCGTAGCCCTTGCCACCCGCGGTGCGAATCCACACCAGCTTGCCGTCGCGATCATACTTCGCGGTGAAGATGTCGTAGTCGCCGCGGTTGATGAGTGCTGTGCCGCTGAATTCGGCATTGGTGCTTTGAAAGTGCCCGGTGACGTAGCAGTTCCCCGCCGCGTCCGTCGCGACGCCGTAGCCGCGATCGATGAGGCTGCCGCCGCCCATGCGTGCCCAGAGGAATTTCCCCTTCGGGTCGAGCTTCGCGACGAAGAAGTCCATGCCGCCCCCGCTCTTGATGGTGGTGTCGCCAAACTTCACCTCGTCCGTCGCCTCGCCCGCGAGGAAGACGTTGCCCTCGCGGTCGATGTTGATCGCACGTGTTTTGTCGTTCTTCGCGCCGCCCGCCGAGGCGGCCCACTCGAAGGCGGGCGCAGATTCGGGAGTCGCAGCCATGAGCCTCGCGGCAAAGCAGAACGTGAATGAAACGGCGATGCCGATGCAGGAGACGGAGAACGGGCGAGGCATGGGGTGTGCGTGGAGTAGCAGGAACGGCGGGCTTCTCTTAGAGAGTGATCAAAGCGACGTCATGGGCAAAGGTGCCCCTTCTTCACCGTGATCACCGTCCAACATCAGCGCGGACTGCACCTGCCTGAGCACGGCCTGTGGCTCGATCCGCAGCGCGCGCAGCCGCTGGCGTTCGTGTCGCACGCGCACAGCGACCACATCGCGCGCAGCGGCGAGGTGCTGCTCACCGCGGCGACCGCGCGCTTCATGCGCGAGCGGCTCGGTGGGAGGCGCGCGGAACACATCGCGGCATTCGGCGAGGTGCGCGAATTCGCCGGCGGTCGCGCGACGCTGCTCCCGGCGGGGCATATCCTCGGGTCGGCGCAGATCTTCTTTGAAAGCACCGCCGGCTCGCTGCTCTACACAGGCGACTTCAAGCTTGCGCAGGGCGGTGCCGCCGAGCCGTGCGAGTGGCGGCGCGCGGACACACTGGTGATGGAGACGACCTTCGGCCTGCCACGCTACCGGATGCCGCCGCGGGCGGAGACCGTCGCGCGCATCATCGCATTCTGCCGCGAGACGCTTGATGCGGGCGCGGTGCCTGTGCTGCTCGGCTACTCGCTGGGAAAGGCGCAGGAGATCGTGCGCATCGTGCTCGATGCCGGGCTCGTGCCGATGATGCACGAGTCCGTGTGGAAGATGACCGTGCTGCACCGCGAGCTGTGCGCGGACTTTCCACGCGGCGGCGTCCGCTTCCGCGCCGCGGCGGCGAAGGGCCGCGTGCTCGTTTTTCCACCGAGCGCGATGGGTTCGGCTGAACTGCGAAAGATTGGCGCGCACCGCACCGCAATCCTCACCGGCTGGGCGCTCGACCCTGCGGCAAAATTCCGCTTGCGCTGCGACGAGGTGTTTCCGCTAAGCGATCACGCGGACTACGACGAGCTGCTGCGCTACGTGGAACTCGTGCAGCCAATGCGCGTGCTGACCGTGCATGGCTTCGCGTCGGAGTTTGCCGCCGACCTTCGCCGCCGCGGCGTGGAGGCGTGGGCGCTCGCCGGGGAGAACCAGCTCGAACTCAGGCTCGCCTGACTCCGCCCTGCGAGCGCGGCCGGCCTGCAAAGACGCGGGCGCGCTCTCCGGCGCTGAGTTCGCGCCACTGACCGGGCATGATGCCGCCGAGGTCGAACTCGCCGATCTTCACGCGGATGAGCCGGAGCGTTGGGTGCCCGACAGCCGCGGTCATGCGTCGCACCTGGTGGTTCTTTCCCTCGATGAGCGAGAGCGCGACCCAGCAGTCGGGAACGTTTTTACGGAGGCGAATCGGCGGATCGCGCGGCGGCACGAGCGGCTGCGGCTCGAGCATCCACGCGCGGCACGGAAGCGTGCGGCGTCCGCCGATGACGACGCCGCGCTGCAGTTCGTCGAGCGACTCGCGCGTGGGCACCCGCTCGACCTGCGCCCAATACGTGCGGCTGTGCGCGTTTTCGGGGGCGAGGAGTTTCTTGTTCAGATACGGCTCATCGCTGAACAGGAGCAGCCCCTCGCTCTCGGCGTCGAGCCGCCCGAGCGGGTATGCGTCCTTCGGAAAACCGAAGTCCGCGAGCGTGCGGTGCTTCGAGCCATCGCCGGTGAACTGGCTGAGGACGCCGAAGGGTTTGTTGAAAGCGATGAGCATCGTTCAGGTGTCGAACTTCGCGCGCTGCTCGAGCCGCTGAGTCCACAGTGAAATGGGCAGCGTGATGACGAGATAGCCAAGCGCTAGCGGGAGGTAGCTCTCGAAGGGGGTGAACGTGAATGAATTCACGTCGCTCGCCGCCTTTGCGAGCTCGGCGATGGAGATGACTGAGAGGAGCGACGAGTCCTTTACCAGCGAGACAAACTGCCCGGCGAGCGACGGGAGAATCTGCCGGATCGCCTGCGGGAAAATGACGTGGCGATAAGTCTGCCCAGTGGTGAGCCCGATGGCGCGGGCGGTTTCGAGCTGCGACTTGCCCACACCCTCGATGCCGGCGCGGATGATCTCACTGATGTAGGCGCCGGTGAATGCCGCGAGAATGAGCGGGCCGACGACGTAGCGGCTGTGGATGTCGAGAGCGTTCGCGAAGACGTAGAAGTAGAGGTAAATCTGCACGAGCAGCGGTGCCCCGCGCGTTAGCTCGACGTAGATTTGCGCGAAGTATCTCAGCGGAAGAAATGGCGCGCGCCGCGCGAGCGCGAACACGAGGCCGAGCACACAGCTCAGCGGCAGCGCGATGGCGGAGATGCCGAGCGTCGCGAGCCAGCCATCCACGAAAAGGCGGCGATATTCCCACGCGGGTTTCCAGTCCCACTGATACTTCAGGCCGAGCAGCGACGCGACGACGATGCCGACCACCAGCGCGAGCGCGAGCATGAAGCTCAGCACGCGCGCGGCGGTGAAACGGTCGTTGGTCATCCGGCTGCGCATAGCGGAGCTCGGTGTTTTCCGCCAGCGCTCAGTCCTCCCTAGTGGAGAGACGAAGAACCGAGCACCGAGCACTTCACTTCCCGCTCGCCGCCGCTGCGCTGAAACTCGCAGAGTGCCGAGATGCGCACCGTCGCGAGAGTCTTCGCCTACCTGCGCCGCCATCCGGGAATGGCGGCGGGGACGATGCTTTGCGCGATCGTCTCCACGCTGATGGTGACCGTTTTTCCAAAGGTCACACAGCTCGTGGTGGACGACATCCGCGGCGGGCGCGGCGACCGGCTTTGGTCGCTCGTGGTCATCGCGGCGGCGGCATTCTTTGCGCGCGATGCGTTCAACTCGCTGCGGATCATCCTGAACAATTCGTTCGAGCAGCGCGTGATTTTCGACCTGCGCAGCGATCTCTACTCGCACATCCAGCGGCTGCCGCTGCGGTGGTTCGATGATCGCGCAACGGGCGACATCATGACGCGGCTGCTCGAGGATGTGACCGCGGTCGAGCGGATGCTCATCGACGGCATCGAGCAGGGCGCGGTCGCCGTGCTGCAAATCCTCATCGTGGGCGCGATGCTCTTCCACTACCACGCGACGCTCGCGTGGCTCGCGCTGATTCCGATTCCGTTCCTCGTCGCGGGCGCGCTCGCCTACACGCTCACCGCGCCGAAGCGCTACCGCGCGCAGCGCAAGGCGGCGTCGGCGATGAATGCGCTGCTGCACGACAACCTCGCGGGCATCCGGCAGATCAAGACGTTCGTGCGCGAGGAGGAGGAGCACGCGCGCTTCAACGACGTGAGCGGCAAGTCGCGCGACGCGTCGCTGCGCATCATGCACGTATGGGCGCTCTACAATCCCTCGATGACATTTCTCGCCGCAGTGGGCTCGGTGCTCGTGCTCGGCTTCGGCGGACAGCAGGTGGTCGCGGGCAAGCTCGGCTTCGGCGAGTTCACCGCGTTCCTGCTCCTCGTGGGATTTCTCTACGAGCCGATTGGGAAGCTGCACTCGCTGAACCAACTCGTGCAGTCGGGGCGCGCTGCGGGTGAGCGCATCCTCGAAATCCTCGATGAGAAGCCCGAGCCGGACGAGGCGGAGCACGCACCCGAGGTGAAGGTGCGCGGCGAGGTGGAATTCGAGGACGTGAGTTTTTCCTACAGTGAGGATTTGCCCACGCTGCGTCACATTTCACTGCGCGCGAAACCCGGCGAGACCGTCGCGCTGGTCGGCCCGACGGGCGCGGGCAAGAGCACGCTCGTGAACCTCATCACGCGCTTTTACGAATACGACGACGGCGAGATCCGCATTGACGGCACGCCACTGCGAGATTTGCCGCGCGCCGTGCTGCGCAGCGCGGTGGGGATGGTCACGCAGGAGAGTTTTCTTTTCAACGGCACTGTCCGCGACAACCTGCGCCTCGGAAAACCCGGCGCGAGCGACGATGAGATGTGGCAGGCACTCGCGGATGCGAATGCAAAGGCGTTCATCAAGCGCATGCCGCAGGGGCTCGACACCGTCGTCGGCGAGCGCGGCGTGAAGCTGAGTGTCGGCGAGAAGCAGCGCGTCTCCATCGCGCGCGCACTGCTGAAGGATCCGCCCATCCTCGTGCTCGACGAGGCCACCGCGAGCGTGGACACGGAGACCGAGCGGCTCATCCAGCAGGCGCTGGATCGGCTCATGGAGCGGCGGACGTGTTTCGTCATCGCGCACCGGCTTTCGACGGTGCGGCACGCGGATCAAATCATCGTCCTAGAGCGTGGCCGCATCGTGGAGCGCGGGACGCATGACGACCTGATCGGGCACGGCGGGGTGTATTCGCGGCTCTGCGCGGGCAGTTTTCTCGGGGAAAAGTAGGCCGCCGACTGGGGCAGTTTGGGAGGTTAAAAGGGCGCAAAAACCGCGGAAAAGCGGACGCCGACACAGGATCGTAAAAAAAGTGCGCTTTTTCTCTGATTACCGTTGACGACTTTGGGAGAATTTGGGAGAACTCGGGACGTTCTGGGTTTTGGTCTATGCCGAATCCGAACCACCCACTGTATGGCCGAAGCCGAATCCCGCTCTCCGATGTTCACTGATGAACTCGAGCGACAGCTCGATTCGGGGCTTCGTGTCCCGTTGCCAAAGGATTGGAGGAGTCTGCTGATTACGGAGTTTTTCCTGATCACGGACTCCTCCAAGTCCTTCATCAAAGCTTTCCCGAGATCGGAATATGAGACGTTCATCGCGAAGATTGAGTCGGATCCTACGCTGGATGCGACGTCGCGCAACGAACTCCATGAAGAAATCGCGTCGTCCTGCAAGCTGGTGGAGCTGGACAATGCGGGGCGGCTGACGCTGCCGTCGAAATTCTGCGAGGAAATCGGAATCGTCGGCAAGAACGCGACGGTCGTCCTCAAAGGCTCGAACAAGACCTTCAACATCTGGAACCCGACAAAATTGGCGGCGAAACAGCTCGCCAAGCAGCAGCTCGCAGACGCGGGCCATGCGCCGCAGAACGGAAAGAAGCTCCTCGGGGTATGATTTGCTACCAGCCAGCCACCGAAGCCTCAACCGAACAGGAGGAGTTCGCCATGCCCGCAGACCCGCGCTCGCCCGGTTACCATCAGCCCGTGCTGCTGGAGGAATGCATCTCACACCTCCTGCCCGCGCCGGGAAAAATTTTCTTTGAAGGCACTCTCGGGGGTGGCGGACACACCCGCGCCCTGCTCGATGCCGGAGCGACGGTGATCGCGGCGGATCAGGATCCGGAGGCCATCGCGGAGGCGGGAGCAAAGCTCGCGGGCTACGGTGCCCGGCTGATTTTGCGCCGGGCGAATTTTTCGGAAGCCGGCCGCATCCTCGCCGAGCTGGGAATCACGAAGCTGCATGGAGGACTGTTCGACCTCGGTGTCAGCTCGCACCAGTTCGACACGCCGGAGCGCGGATTTTCGCTCCAGCAGGACGGCCCGCTCGACATGCGCATGGCGCCCGACGCGCCGCAGAGCGCCGCCGATCTCGTGAACACCGCCAGCGAGGAGGAACTCACGCGCATTTTCCGAGAACTCGGCGAGGAACCGGCCGCCCGGCGCATCGCCGCGCGGATCGTCCGCGAACGCGCACGCCTGCCGATCACGCGGACGCTCCAGCTCGCGGACCTCGTGGCGGGCGTGGTTCCGCGCAAGGGCCGCACGCACCCGGCCACACGCGTCTTCATGGCGCTGCGCATGGCGGTGAACCGCGAGCTCGAGGCGCTCTCCTCGATGCTCGGGGAAGTCACGCGGCATCTGGCGCCGGGCGGCAGGCTCGCGGTGATCAGTTTTCACAGCGGGGAAGACCGAATCGTGAAGACCTTCATGAAGGAGCGCGCGACCGAGTGGCACGACCAGGAGAACTGGCCCGAGCCGCGCCGCAATCCCAACTACATTTTCCGGCTGATCACCACCCGTCCGATCATCGCGTCCGAAGCAGAACAAAAGGCCAACCCTCGGGCGCGTTCCGCAAAACTCAGGGTTGCCGAACGCCTCCCAAATGCCAGCTAACCAGCGCCGATACGCCCAAGCGGTCCCATTCGCCTACATCTTCATCGTCATCGCGGTCCTCGGCTGCGCGGCGACCTTCGGCATCAAGATCCTGATGCTCCAGCAGCAGCTCAAGCAGGGCAGCGAGCGCCTGGGCAAGCTCCGCAAGGAGATCATCACCGCAAACACCAGCAACGAGGCGCTCCGCACGAAGAAGGAGCAGCTCACCTCGCTGCCCGCCTTGAAGAAGGCGATCGCCGACGGCGTGATCAAGCTGAAGCCGATCGAGGAGTCCTCCGTGGTCAACGTCCCGGCCGCGCGCCGCGCCGTGGCATCGGCCACCGTGATGGCCGACGCGGAAGGGGGGCGTTGAAATGTCCCTCAAGTCGCGCGCCTGCATCGCGTGCTACGGCATCGGTGCGATTTTCACCGCCCTCTCCGCGCGGCTGATCTATCTAGCCGTCAACCGGCACGACTACTACGCGGAGATCGCGCGGAGGAGCTACACCGCGAAAGTCGTCATCCCCGCGCGGCGCGGCGCCATCCAGGACATCGATGGCGTCTTCCTCGCGCGCAACGAACCGCTGAAGAACGTCATCCTCGATGGCAGCCTCATCTGCGGCACCAAGCGCGGCAAGTCCCCGGCGGAAGTCGCCGCGCTCCTCGCGGAGCCGCTCGGGATGGGGGTGGACGACGTGCTGAAGCGCATCAGCCCGGAAAAGAAATACGTCGTCCTCAAAAAGAAGATCTCCGAGGATCTCGCCGAGGCGCTCGATGCGAAGGTGCAGAAGGCCGGCATCAAGGGCGTCACGTTCGAGCAGAACTTTGAGCGCATCTATCCCGCGCACCAGATGCTCTGCCACGTGGTCGGCTTCTACGGCTACGCGGAGGCGGCGGGCAATCAGGAGGCGGGCTTCCGAGGCATCGAGGGCATTGAGCGCTCGATGGACACCTGGCTCGCCGGCCAGGATGGCTGGCGCTATTTTGAAAAGGATGGCCGCGGCAGGGAGCTGATGAACCTCACCGGCGAGGAGCGCGCGCCGCGCCACGGCGCCAACGTGCGCCTGACGATCAACCTGAGCCTCCAGCAAATCGTCGAGTCCGAGTTGGAAGCCGCGTGCAAGCGACTCCGCCCGTTGAAAGCCACGGTGATCATGATGAAGCCCGGCACCGGCGAAATCCTCGCGCTCGCCAACCGCCCTTCGTTTGATCCGAACGATGCCGGGAAAGCGAAGGCCGAGGAGCGCTTCAACAACGCCATCGCAGGCACCATGGAGCCCGGCTCGACGTTCAAGGCCGTGACCTGCGCGGGCGCGCTCAACTACCACCTCGTCACACCGAAGACGGAAATTTTCTGCGAGAATGGCAGATGGTCCTACGGCGGCCTCATGCTGCATGATCACCATCCCTATGGGATGCTCAGCGTCTCGCAGGTCATCGAGAAGTCCTCCAACATCGGCGCGGGCAAAATCGCCCTCCAAATCGGCCAGGAGCGGTTCTACAATTGGATCCGCAATTTTGGCTTCGGCCAGCGCACCGGCGTCGCGTTGCCCGGCGAGGTCGTCGGCATTCTGCGTCCGCGCGAAAACTGGCAGCCGGTCTCCATCACGCGCGTCGCGATGGGCCACGAGGTCGCCGCCACGCCGATGCAGATCATCACGGCCACGAGCGCCATCGCCAACGGCGGCACGCTCATGCAGCCGCAGCTCATTCACGACATCCGCGACGAGGCAGGCAACGTCATCGAAGCCTACAGGCCCCAGGAAGTCCGCCGCGTGATCACCGAGGAGACCGCCGCCAAGGTCCGCGACGCGCTCGTCAAGGTGACCGGCAAGCAAGGCACCGCAAAGGCCGCGCACATCGGCGGCTACAACGTCGCAGGCAAAACCGGCACCGCGCAGAAGCTGCTCGAGGACTCGAAGACGGGCAAAAAATACTACTCACACGACAAGCACGTGACCTCATTCGTCGGCTTCGTGCCCGCGGAGAATCCCGCGTTCTGCATGCTGGTCATCTTCGACGAGGCGAAGGTGTCGCCGCACGAGGATGTCGGCGGTCTCGTCGCCGCACCCGTGTTTCGCGCCATCGCGGAGCGCGCACTCGTCCAGCTTGGCGTCCCGCCGGATCCGGTGCTTCTCCAGCAGGAAAAGGAGAGAAACCTCGTGCTCGCGAAGGCGGGAAAGAATTGAGCGATGAACCTCCAAGTGCTCAGCAAAGCGATCGAGCCCGTGGCAGTGAGCGGCTCGCTCGACCGCGACATCACCGCGATTTGCTACGACTCGCGGCGCGTCGTCGAGGGATCGCTTTTCGTCGCGCTGTCCGGGGAGAAGGTGGACGGCACGCAGTTCATCGACGCCGCGATTGACCGCGGCGCCGCCGCCATCGTGAGCGAAAAACCGGGGCTCACGACGCGCGCCGCCAGCATCCAGGTCGGAAATGCGCGCCACGCGCTCGCCGATCTCGCAGCCACATTTTTCCGCAACCCGTCGCAGAAGCTGAAGATCGCGGGCGTCACGGGCACCAATGGCAAGACGACCACGACCTTCCTCATCAAGCACATCCTCGACTCGCAGTTCCTCCGCTGCGGCCTCATCGGCACCGTCCGCTACGTCGTCGGCGAGCGCGAACTGCCCGCGGCGCGCACCACGCCGGAATCCGCCGACGTGCATGAGCTGCTGTGGCAGATGCGCTCCGCCGGATGCAAGAGCTGCGCGATGGAGGTCAGCTCCCACGCCCTCGCGCTCGACCGCGTGCGCGGCGTCGAGTTCGACGCGGGCGTCTTCACAAACCTCACGCAGGATCACCTCGATTTTCACCGCACGATGGACGCGTATTTCGACGCGAAGTCCTCGCTCTTCGCCAGCATCCGGGAGCAGCAGCGGAAGAAAGGCCGCGCAGTCGTGAACAATGATGACCGCCACGGCGCAAAGCTCGTCGAACGGTTCGGCCGCGAGATGGAGATGATCACCTACGGGATCGGCCGCAACGCGCAGTTCCGCGCGAGTGAGGTGAGGATGGATTTCAGCGGCACCTCCTACCAGCTCGACGCAGTCGGGAAAAGCTACCTCGTCCGCATGCCCCTCATCGGCGGTTTCAACGTGTATAACTCGCTCGCCGCGATCGCAGCCGCACATGCGCTCGGCGTGAATGTCCGCAACTCCGTGCAGGCGCTCACTTCCGCACCGTCGGTCCCCGGGCGCCTGCAGGCCGTCCCCGCGCAGAAGCCGTTCCGCGTCTTCGTGGACTACGCCCACACCGACGACGCCCTCACGAACGTCCTCCGGACGCTGCGCGAGCTGAACCCCGCGCGCCTCATCGCGGTTTTCGGCTGCGGCGGCAACCGCGACCGCGCCAAGCGACCACGCATGGCCGCAGCGGTGGACGCCATCGCCGACCACGCCATCGTGACCAGCGACAATCCCCGCAAGGAAGACCCGCTCGCGATCATCGAAGACATCAAGCCCGGCTTCCGCCGGCTCGTCCCCGAGATCGTGCCCGACCGCCGCGAGGCGATCTTTCACGCCATCGCGATGGCCGGGCCGCGCGACATCATCCTGCTCGCGGGCAAGGGCCACGAGGCGTATCAGGAATTCGCGGACTACACGCTGCCGTTCGACGACGCCGCAGTCGCCGCGGGCGCGCTCGGCTCGCGATTGGAAATCGAGCGCCCCTCGATCCGCCCGCGCCCGCCCCGCGGGCGCTCGGAAAACCGCCCGAGAGAGCCGCGTCCGCCGCGCAGAAACCGGGAGGACCACGACTGATGGACGCCACTTCCCTCTCCCAAATCGCAGCGTGGGCAGGCGGACAGCTTTGCGGGGGCAATCCCGCGGCGGAAGTCACCACCGTTTCCTCCGACTCGCGCGCTCTGAAGTCTGGCGATCTTTTCATCGCGATCCGCGGGGAGAAATTCGACGGCCACAACTACCTCGCCGAAGCCGCACGGCTCGGAGCAGTCGGCGCCATCGTCGAACATGAAGCACAGGGCCTCCCATCGTCCTTCGCACTGATCATCGTCGCGGACTCGGTGCGCGCGCTTCAATTGCTCGCATCCGCCTACCGCGCGACGCTGCGGCTGAAATCCGTCTGCATCACCGGCAGCAACGGCAAGACTTCCACGAAGGATCTCTGCGCGGCGGTGCTCTCACAGCGTTTCAGTGTCACTCGCACGCAAGGCAACCTGAACAACCACCTCGGCCTTCCGTTTTCGATCCTCCGCGCGGACAGCACGCACGACATCGGGGTCTTCGAAATCGGGATGAATCACGCCGGCGAAATCGCGCCGCTCGCCCTCATCGCGCGTCCGGACATCGCGATCATCACCAATATCGGCATCGCGCACATCGAATTCCTCGGCTCGCGCCAGGGCATCGCGCAGGAGAAGGGAACTCTCGCCGAGGCGGTTGGCGAAAATGGCACCGTCGTCTTGAACGCGGACGACGAGTTCACCGCATCCATTTCCAAGCGCACGCACGCACGCGTGGTCACAGCCGGCCTCCTCGGCGGCGATATCCGAGCGACCGACTTGGAGCAGCTTTCGGGAGGGATAAAGTTCCGCCTTCACGCCACTGGGCAGTGTGTGGAGGCGGAACTCCCCGTTCCCGGCGAGCACATGGTGCGCAATGCACTGCTCGCCTGCGCCACCGGCCTCTCTTTCGGCCTCAGCCTCGGCGAATGCGCGGCGGGGCTCCGCGCGCTGAACCTCACCGCCGGCCGCCTCACCCAGAAGACCATCGGCGGCATCCGCATCCTCGACGACACCTACAATGCAAACCCCGACAGCATGGCCGCCGCGCTGGTCACCCTCGCGCGCATGCCCGGCGACGGCCGCCGCATCGCGGTCCTCGGCGGAATGGGCGAACTCGGAATCGAGAGCGAGCGAGGACACCGCAGCGTCGGCGAAATTGCCGGGCGCGAAAGAATCCACTGCGTGATCACCGTCGGCGAAACCGCGAAGTGGATCGCGGAGGCCGCGGAAAAATCCGGCGTGCGCGAAGTCATCCACACCGCGGACACCGACGAGGCCGCGCGCACGCTGAGCGGGCTTGCAAAACCCGGCGACACCGTCCTTGTGAAGGCCAGCCGCTCCGCGCGCCTCGAGCGCGTGGTGCAGGCGATGGAGGGGAGGAGCTGCTGATGCTCTACTACCTCGACCGCCTTTCCGACCACGCGACGAGCGAGTTTCTCCGCGCGCTGAACGTCTTCCAATATGTCACCTTCCGGGCGGTGGGCGCGGCACTCACGGCATTCCTGCTCTCGCTCGCGTTCGGCAACTTCACGATCCGGAAGCTGCTTTCGCTGAAGCTCGGCCAGCCGATCCGCAGCAAGGAGGAGGTCCACAAGCTCGCCGAGCTGCACGGGCAGAAGGCCGGCACTCCGACGATGGGCGGCATCCTGCTCCTCGGCACGACGGTCGTCTCCACGCTGCTGTGGGCGCGGCCCGACAACTCGTTCGTGTGGCTCGTGCTCGGCGCGATGCTCGCCGCGGGCGCGCTCGGCTTCGCCGACGACTACCTGAAAGTCTCGAAGAAGAACTCCGCCGGAGTGCGCGAGCGCACAAAGCTGCTCGTGCAGATCCTCATCGCCGTCGGTGTCACCGCGTTTTTCCTCAGCGACGCGCAGATCCAGAGGCAGGCCGGCGCGCTGTTCGTGCCGTTTTACAAGAAGATGCTCGTGCCCAACATGGGGCTCATCCTCACCTTCCTTTTCTTCGCCGCGATCATCCTCGGCACGTCGAACGCGGTGAATCTCACGGACGGGCTCGACGGCCTCGCGACCGGCTGCACGCTCACGGTCACTTTCACCTACGCGCTCCTCGCCTACATCGCGGGTCACCGCGACATCGCGCACTACCTTCAGGTTCCGTTTTATCCGCAGGCGAGCGAACTCGCCGTGTTCTGCAGCGCGCTCGCGGGCGCGTCGCTCGGCTTCCTGTGGTTCAACGCGCACCCTGCAAAAATGTTCATGGGCGACACCGGTTCGCTCGCAATCGGCAGCGCCATCGGCACCGTCGCGATCTGCGTGAAGCAGGAACTGCTGCTTCTCATCGTCGGCGGCGTGTTCGTCGCCGAGGCGGCGTCGGTGCTCGTCCAGCGGTTCTGGTTCAAATACACGCGGCGCAAATACGGCCAGGGCCGGCGCGTGTTCCGCATGGCGCCGCTGCACCACCATTTCGAGCTGTCGGGCGTGAAGGAGACCGCGGTCGTCGCGCGCTTCTGGATCATCTCATTCATCTGCGCCCTGCTCGGGCTCGCAACGCTGAAGCTCCGGTAGGATGAAAGTCGCAGGCAAACACATCGCGGTTCTCGGTGCGGGCGAAAGCGGCGGCGCGGCGGCGCGACTGCTGCTCGCCGAAGGCGCGCGCGTGACCGTGCTCGACAGCGGCGACGCAGATTCGCTGCGTGAGAAAACTGCCGCGCTTCAGGCAGCCGGCGCGCAAGTGGTCGCCGGAGACGCAGCGGATTCCGACCGAGGCGAATACGATTTCGCCGTGCTCAGCCCCGGCATAGACCCGGCGACACAGCTCGTGCAGAATTTCCGCGGGCGCGGAATCGAAATCATCGGCGAGCTCGAACTCGCCTTCGTGCTTTGCGCCCGCCCGGTGATCGCAATCACGGGCACTAACGGAAAAACGACAACGACGCAGCTCGTCGAGAGGATGCTGCTCGCCTGCGGGGTGAAGACTGCCGCGTGCGGCAACATCGGCCCGGCGTTCTCGGCGAAGGCTGCCGAGGGCCGCGCGATGGACGTGATGACCGTCGAGGTCAGCAGCTTCCAGCTCGAGGAGATCCGCACTTTCCGCCCGACAGTCGCCGTGTGGCTCGGCTTCGCGCCGGATCACCTCGACCGCTACCCGACGATGCAGGCGTATTTCGACGCGAAGGCGCGCATCTTCGAGAACCAGACCGCCGACGACTGGGCCGTGGTGAACCTGCGCGACAAGCTGCCGCCCTTGAAGGCGCGCAGGCTCACGTTCAGCGCCTACGAAGGTGGGGGCGACTTCGAGCTGCGCGACGGAGTGATCATCTTCCAAGGCCGCCCGGTGCTGCGCATGAGCGACACGAGCCTGCGCGGCTCGCACAACGCGGAGAACCTCATGGCCGCGCTCGCCGTCGGCCTCACGCGCGGGCTCGACTTCGTGCAGATGATTCCGCCGCTGCGCGAATACAAGCCGCTGCCGCACCGCTGCGAACTCATCCGCACGCTCGACGGCGTGGACTACGTGAACGACAGCAAGGCGACCAACCTCGACTCACTTGAGAAGGCGCTCGCGGGCGAGACGCGGAAGGTCGTGCTCATCGCCGGCGGCAAGGACAAGGGCTTCGAATTCGGCAGCGTGACCGACCTCGTCGCGGAGAAATGCCGCTGCGCCGTCCTGCTCGGCGAGATGGCCGGGCGCATCGAGCGCCTTTGGTCGCCGCGAGTGCCATGCATCAACGCCGGCCGCTCGCTCGAGAAGGCCCTTCACACCGCGCGGTCGCAGGCCCGCGGCGGCGACATCGTCCTTTTCAGTCCCGGCACGTCGTCGTTCGACATGTTCCGCAACTACGCAGACCGCGGGAACCAGTTTCGCCAGCTCGTCCAGTCACTCACTCCAACCCAATCGCAGCCATGAAAAACCCAATGCAGAAACTCCGCCGCTTCTTCGTCCGCAGCCGGACTTTCAACGCCGCCGCGGCGCGCAGCGCGGCACATGCCCCGGCCGACGACGATGACGGCGGCCACCGCCTCTCCGGCGCGTTCATCATCGTGCTCGTGCTCCATGTGATCGCCGTCGTCGGCGTGTTCGCGTTCGCACGCATCAAGGAGAACCGAACTGCCAACACGCCGCCGCCGAAGCCCACCCAAGCCGCGCCCAAGGCCGCGCCCGCAAAGACTGCGGGGGCAAAACCGGCAGCTGCAGCGGCATCCGCCGCGACGACGACCTACTCCGCGCCGCAGCATGACGCGCCGAAGCCCGCGGCACCCGCGCACAATGTGCATGTCGTGAAGGACGGAGAGACGCTCACGAAGATCGCGGCCGCCTACAGCGTCAACGTGCCGGACCTCGTCTCGACGAACAAATTGAAGAACCAGGACGACATCCACAAAGGCCAGTCGCTCACCATCCCGAGCGCGAAAGCGGCGCAGAAATCC
This sequence comes from Chthoniobacteraceae bacterium, assembly GCA_044221185.1. Taxonomy (GTDB): domain Bacteria; phylum Verrucomicrobiota; class Verrucomicrobiia; order Chthoniobacterales; family Chthoniobacteraceae; genus SXWH01. Next base: position 65,713 of record JBGAPP010000006.1, read on the forward strand.
CCGACACCAGCCGACACCAAGCCTGCGCAGACCACCGCGCAGAAGCCGGCGCCCGCGGTCACCGAGCGCAAGACCGCGAAGACTTACACGGTGAAGAAAGGCGACTCGCCCATGAAAATCGCGAGGGAGCACGGCTGCTCCTACGAGGAACTGATGAAACTCAACAGCATCAAGGACCCGAAAAAAATCCAGACCGGCCAAGTCCTGAAGCTCCCGGTGAAAAACGGCTAGCGCGACGACGCCATGCAAAAGCGCTTCGTCTTCTTCAACGTCTTCCTCCTCGTCTTCGCAGTCGCCACGCTGCTGACGATCGGCGTCGTGATGCTCACGAGCACGGGGGCCTACGCGCAGGACAACAAGGGCGATCCGACCTTTTACCTCACGCGCCAGCTCATGTGGCTCGGCGTCGGTGCCGTTGCGTGCATCGCCGCCGCGGTCATTGACTACCGCTGGATGGAGAAGCGCTGGTGGCTCTTCTATGCGATCGCGGCGGTGCTGCTCGCGCTCTGCTTCGCGCCGCACATCGGAAAGAAGATCAACGGCTCGCGACGCTGGCTGCAGTTCGGCTCGCAGACCCTGCAGCCCTCGGAGTTTGCGAAGCTCGCGGTGCTGATCACCGTGGCGTGGTGGTATTCGCGAAAGGAATCGCAGCCCCGCGAGTTCCTGAAAGGCTTCGCATATCCGCTCGGCATCGTGCTTGTCATCGTCGCACTCATCGCGCCGGAGGTGGACCTCGGCACTTCAACGCTGCTCATCTGCACCACGCTCGTGATCATGTTCGTAGCCGGGACACGCCTGCCGTATCTCGGCCTCCTCGCAATCACGGGAATCGGCGCCCTCGGCCTCGCAATCAAGCTCATGCCGCAGCGCACCGGCCGGCTGATGGCGTTCCTCGACCCCGACAATCCGCTCTACGCGAAGGAAATTTACCAGCAGTTGCACGGAGTCATCGCGATCGGCTCCGGCGGGCCGTGGGGGCTCGGCCTCGGCAACGGCCGCGAGAAATACTCCTATCTCCCCTTCGCGCACACCGACTTCATCCTGCCAGCGATGGGGGAGGAACTCGGCCTCGCATGCACGCTCACCGTGGTGCTCTGCTTCCTCATCGTGCTCGTCAGCGGCACCGTGATCGCGATGCGCGCGAGCGACAAATTCGGGAGGCTGCTCGGCACCGGAATCGTGCTGCTCCTCGCGCTCCAGGCGGCGATGAACATCGGCGTGACGACGATGCTGCTGCCAAACAAGGGGCTGCCGCTTCCATTCATCAGCTACGGCGGATCGAGCCTCGCATTCTGCCTCGCGAGCATCGGCATCCTCGTGAGCATTTACCGGCGCGGCTTCGGCGAGAAGCCCGACCCGGACGGCATGCGCTTCGACGTGAAAATCCGCGGGCGCAAGACCCCCCGAATCTAGCCTCATGCACAATCCAGCCACCCCGACCCAACCCGCGCGCCCTCCGCGCGACAGCTCCGAGCAGCTCAGCCCTCCAGTCACACGCTGGAACCTCCCCGCGCCGCGCCTGCAGGGCGTGCGATTCCGGAGCCCCATCGCGAATGTGCCCACCGTCAGCTCACCGCTGCGTCCACCGCGCGCCGCATGAGATTCGTCATCGCCGCAGGCGGCACCGGAGGCCATCTCTTTCCCGGCCTCGCAGTTGGCGAGGTCCTGCTTGCGCGCGGTCACGAGGTGATGCTGCTGATTTCGGAGAAGGAGATCGACGCCGTCGCGACGAAGGGCCGCGACGGATTCCGGATCGAAAAGTTTCCCGGCATCGGGATGCCGAAGATTTTCTCACCGGCGATCATCGGCTTCGCATTCCGCTTCTGGAAGGGGCTGCGCCGCTGCAAGGCGCTCTTCCGTGAGTGGCAGCCGGCGGCGGTGCTCGGAATGGGCGGCTTCACCTCGACGGCGCCGATCCTCGCCGGGCGCTCGCGCAAAGTGCCGACGTTCGTCCACGACTCGAACGCGATCCCCGGCCGCGCGAACCGGCTGAACGCGCGCTACGTGACGAAGGTGCTGCTCGGCTTCAAGGAGTGCGCAAAATTTTTCCCGAAGGCTGCGTGCGAGGTCGTCGGCACGCCCCTGCGCTCGGCGCTGCTGCAACCCGTGGACAAGAGTGCCGCTCTCGCAGGCTTCGGGCTCCAGCCCGGACGCAGGACGCTGCTCGTGATGGGCGGCAGCCAGGGCGCGCACGGCATCAACGTCGCGGTGAGCAGCGCGGCGGCAAAGCTGAAGTCACTCCCGTGGCAGGTCATCCACCTCGCCGGTGCGCAGGACGAGCGGGCGATGCACGCGGCCTATCAGCGCGAAGGCGTGCCGGCGTCAGTCGCGGCATTTCACCACAAGATGGAGGAGGCTTACGCCGCCGCGGACCTCGCGATCGCCCGCAGCGGCGCGGCGAGCCTCGCGGAGCTCTCCCATTTTGGGCTGCCCTCGATTCTCATCCCCTACCCTTTCGCCGCCGACGACCACCAGACGGCGAACGCGAAGATCTACGAGGACGCCGGCGCCGCGGTGCTGATGAGGCAGCCCGACGCGACGCCCGAGGCACTCGCGGAAAAAATCTCCACGCTCCTCGGCGAACCCGCGCGCCTCGCGGAGATGTCGCAGCGCAGCCGCGCGCTCGCGCCGGGCAATGCCGCGGAGCGCGTCGCCGACGTCGTCCTTTCCTCCTGCAAACCCAACCCAGCCAACCCCTGACCCACCGATGAAAGCCACCCGCATCGCAATCCTCCTCATGCTCATCCTTGCCACGGCGCAGCCCGCGCGCGCAGAGTTCCTCGTGCTGAAAATCCGGGAAACCACCGCCGACAACATCTGGTTCTGGACATTGGCGCTGTGCGGCGCGCTGGTGTTCTTCACGCTGCGCGCCTCGACGAACCGCGGCAACAAGGGAGGGCGCAGCCGCTAGCATGGACGGAGCACAGCTCGCAAAATTTCTCACCGGAGTCGGACGCCGCATTCACCTGATCGGCGTCGCAGGCTCCGGCATGAGCGGCATCGCGGGACTGTGCCTTGCGCTCGGCCACCGGGTGAGCGGCAGCGACAAGGCGAGCACCGAGGAAACAGCGCGCCTGCAGACGCTCGGGCTCGACTTCTCCTCACCCGCGAATCCCGAGAAGGTCGTTGGCGCGGAGCTGGTGATTTATTCATCGGCAATCAAGCCGTCGCATCCGGACCACGAGCGCGCCACGAAGCTCGGCCTGCCGATGGTTCGCCGCGCGGATGCGCTCGCGGCGATCATGCGGCAGAAGAAGGGCATCGTGGTCGCGGGCATGCACGGCAAGACGACGACGAGCTCGATGAGTGCGCACGTCCTGCGCGAGGCAGGACTGCATCCGTCGCACTACGTCGGGGCGGAGATTCCAATCCTCGGCGTGAACGCGCTGTGGGACTCGGGCGAGTGGTTTGTCGCAGAGGCGGACGAGAGCGACGGCACGATCGTGAACTACCACCCGGAGCACGCGATCATCCTGAACATCGAGGAGGAGCACCTCGACTTCTACGCGGACCTCGCGGCGATCGAGCGCGTGTTCCGCCAATTGCTCGCGCAGACGAGCGGCAGCGTGATTTTCTGCGCGGACGACAAACACGCCGCGCGCATCTGCGCATCGCATCCGCGGGCGGTTTCCTACGGCGCTGGCGCTGGCGCGGACTACCGTTTCGAGGATGTGCATCCGAAGGACTTCCAGACGCACTTCGTTGCGACGCGGCGCGGCGACCCGCTCGGAGCGGTGACGCTGAATGTCCCCGGCCGACACAACGTCAGCAATGCGACCGCGGTGATCGCACTGGCAACGGAGCTCGGCGTGCCTTTCGCAAAGATCGCCGCGGCACTCGAGTCGTTCCGCGGCGCGCGGCGGCGCTTTGAAATCAAGCACCGCTCGGAGCGCTTCATGGTGGTGGACGACTACGGGCATCACCCGAGCGAGATCCGCGCGACGCTCGCGACCGCGCGCGGCACGGGACGCAAGCGCATCCTCACAATGTTCCAGCCGCACCGCTACACGCGGACGCAGGCACTGCGGGATGAATTCGGCCGCGCGTTTGAGGATTCGGACGTCACCGTGATCGCGGACATCTATGCCGCGAGCGAGCCGCCGATTCCCGGCGTGAGCGGGCAGACGATCGTGGACGCAGTCGCGCAGCACACGGCACAGGAGGGCATGAGCTTCCAGCCGGACCGGAAGCAAATCGCCCTCGACATCGGACGCATCATGGAGCCGGGCGACCTCGTGATTTCCCTCGGCGCCGGCAACATCCATGAGCAGGGCGGCGTGCTCGCGCGCGACGCGGCGGTGCTCGATGAAATCATGAGCGTGATGGGCCCCGGCGTGGCGCGCCTTTACGAGCCGCTCTCGAAGCGCACGACGATGCGCGTCGGCGGTCCGGCGCAGTTCTGGGCGGAGCCGGAAACGGAGGAGGGCTTCGCGCGGCTCGTGCGCTTCACGACGGAGCGCGGCATCCCGCTCTTCGTGATGGGCCGCGGCTCGAACCTGCTTGTGCGCGATGGCGGCATCCGCGGCGTGGTCGCGCATCTCGCGCGCGGCGAGTTCAAGAAGCTCGAAGTCCACGGCATGCACATCAGCGCTGGCGTGGGCGTGAAGCAGCGCGAGCTGGCCATCGCGGCGCGCGACGCGGGCATCGGCGGCTTCGAGTGGTTCGAGGGCATCCCGGGAAATGTCGGCGGCGCGCTGCGGATGAACGCGGGCGCGATGGGCGGCGAGACGTTCCGCCAGGTGGTGAGCGTGCGCTTCGTGGATGCGTATGGCGAATTTCACACGCGCACACCGGGCGAACTCGACATTCGCTACCGCGATGTCCCGACACTCGTGGGCAACTACGCCGTGAGCGCGACGTTCCGAGGCGAACCCGCGGAGGCGGCGGCCATCGCGGCGAAGCTCGACGAGAGCCAGCAGAAGCGCCGCACTTCGCAGCCGAAGGAATCGAGCGCAGGCTGCATCTTCAAAAATCCCGGCACCATTCCGGCGGGCAAACTCATCGACGAGCTCGGTCTCAAAGGCACGCGTGTCGGCGGCGCGCGCGTGTCGGAGGTGCATGGCAATTTCATCGTGAACGAAGGCGGCGCATCCGCGCGCGACGTGCTCGTGCTCATCGCGCAGGTGCAGCAGCGCGCCCGCGAATCGCGCGGCATCGAGTTGCACACCGAGGTGCAGATCGTCGGCCAGGAGGAACCCGTGTATGCGTAAAGCCATGCGTGAAACCGCCCGCACTTTCCTGAAAGATTTCCCGTGTCCGCCACGTATCCAGCGTGATGAACACACGCACCACTTCCATGCCATTTGATCTCACCAACATCCCCGTCGCCGTCCTCATGGGCGGCCCCGGTTCCGAACGCAAAGTCTCGCTGAAATCCGGCGAGGGAGTCGTCGAGGCGCTGCGCTCGATCGGCGCGCTCGTCACGCCGGTGGATGTTACGGGCCCGGAGTTCGCGGTCCCCGCGGGCACGCGCGTCGCGTTCAACGTCGTGCACGGCACCTTCGGCGAGGACGGCCAGCTCCAGCGCATTCTTGAGGTGCGCACCATTCCCTATACGGGCGAGGGCGTGCGCGGCTCGGAGCTGGCGATTGACAAGATCGCGAGCAAGCAGCGCTTCGTGGAGCGAGGCGTGCCGACGGCGAAATCGGAGATCATCCGCGGCGGCGCGCGCCCGACGCTGCCGCTGCCACTCGTGATCAAGGCACCAAAGGAGGGCAGCAGCGTCGGCGTCTTCATCGTGAAGACGCCGCAGGAGCTGGAGGACGCCCTCGCGCAGTGCTGGAAGTTCGGCAGCGAGCTGCTCGTGGAGGAATACATCGCGGGCCGCGAGCTCACCGTCGGCGTCGTGGGCGACCTCGCGCTGCCCGTGATCGAGATCCGCGCGAAGAAGGACTTCTACAACTTCGACAACAAGTATCCCTTCCTCAACCCGAACGCCGCGGGCGCGGACCACTTCTGCCCCGCGCCGCTCGATGCCGCGACCACGAAGCTCGTGCAGGACACCGCACTCGCCGCGCACCGCGCGCTCGATCTTGAAGTTTACTCGCGAGTGGACATTCTCCTCACCGACGCAGGCCGACCGCATGTGCTCGAGGTGAACACCATTCCCGGCATGACCCCGGTGTCGCTCCTGCCCGAGGCCGCCGCCGCCGCGGGCATCAGCTACCCCGAACTTTGCCGCCGCATCATCGAGCTCTCGCTCGCCGCCCGTCCACCACGCCCATGAAAAGAAAACGCTCCAGCAACCAGCGCCTCACCTCCACCCGCGACCGGCGGAAGCAGTATTTCGTCGAAGGCGTCGTGAAGCGCGGCACGAACGAGCGGTGGTCCGCCTTCTGCCGCTGGACCTCGCGGGTGGTGAAGGTGCTGCTCGTCGCGGCCCTCGTCGGCGGCGCGTATCTCGGCGTCACCCACGGCTGGAGGAAGTTCTTCACGCAGAACCCCGACTACGCGCTGCGCGACATCCACTTTGACACCGATGGCACGCTCACGCGCGAGCAGGCGCTCGCCGTCGCGAAGGTGAAGGCCGGCGTGAACATCTTCTCCTGCAAGACGGCCGCGATGCGGGATGCGCTCCGCGCGCTCCCGCAGGTGGATTCCGCGGAGGTCACCCGCTACCTGCCGAACCGCATCGAGATCACCGTAAAGGAGCGCAAGCCCGCCGCGTGGCTCGCGGCGGCGCCGGCGGAGAAGTCCGCGAAGGCCGAGCCGACGCACCTCCTCGACGCGAGCGGCACCGTCTTCCAGCCGCGCCACATCCCGCATGAGTTCCGCGCGCTGCCGATCATCAGCGGCGTGCTCACCGAGGATCTCGACCCCGGCAAGCCGATCCGCAAAGCCGAGGTGGTCGCCGCGCTGGACCTGCTCCGCCGCACGCGCGAGACCGGCGCATTCCGCATCACCGCGCTCGACGTGTCGCGCGCCTACTGCGTCGTCGCCACCGACCACAAGGGCGCGCAGCTCACCTTCGGCCTGGACGACGTCGCGGGCCAGCTCGAGCGGCTCGGCATCGTCCGCAGCGAGGCGGCGCTCATCGGGCAGGAAATCGCCACCATCAACCTCATCCCGCTGCGCAACATCCCCGTCACCTTCACGCAGCCCCCGCCGCCGGAGGACGGCGAGACGCCCGAGCCGATCCCGGCCGCGCGCCCCGTCACCAACGGGAAAGGCAGGGCCGCCGACACGCAGACTTCCAAGGACAAGGCGAAGCCCGCGAACAAATCCAAGGAGCCGCCCAAGCGCGACAACGACACCGGCATCCTCAAGCGCTTCCGCACCGCCTAAACACCACCCATGGCCAGGGACCGCATAGTCGTCGGGCTCGAAATCGGCACCTCCAAGGTGTGCTCCATCGTCGCCGAGGTGAAGAACGACGGCACCATCCAGATCCTCGGCGTCGGCGAGGCCCCCTCGCGCGGCGTGCGCAAGGGCGAGATCGTGGACATCGACACCTGCGGCAAGTGCATCCGCGAGGCCCTCGCCGACGCGGAGGACAAGAGCGACGTGATGATCAAGAACGTCTATCTCGGCATCACCGGCGCCCACATCCAGAGCTACAACAACCGCTGCTCCGTCACCCTCCCCGAGGACCGCTCGAAGATTGACGGCGAGGACTACGCCCGCGTGCAGGAGGCCGCCCGCACCGTGCCCATCCCGGCGCAGAACATGTTCCTCCACACCATCCTCCAGCACTACTACGTGGACGGCCAGGACGGCGTGCTGAACCCCATCGGCATGCACGGGCGCAAGCTCGAGGCCGACTTCCACATCGTCCACGGCGTCGCGAACCGCATCCGCAACAGCATCCAGTGCCTCTGCGACCTCGACGTCGAGATCGAGGACATCGTCTTCACCCCCTACGCCGCCGCCCAGGCCGTGCTCGACCCCGCCCAGAAATCCGCCGGCGCAGTCGTCGTGGACATCGGCGGCGGCACCACCGGCTACATCGTCTATGCCGGCGGCGCGGTGAAGCAGAGCGGCGTCCTCGGCATCGGCGGCGACCACATCACGAACGACCTCTCCCTCGGCCTCCGCATCCCCATGATGAAGGCCGAGAAGCTCAAGCTCGACGCCGGGAGCTGCATCATCGGCGGCGGCGTCCCCGGCGAGATGGTCGTGCTCAAGGACGAGCACCAGTTCGCCGGCAGGGAGATCGAGCGCGAGATGCTCAACACCATCATCCACATGCGCGTCCGCGAGACCTTCGAGCTGCTCAAGCGCGAGCTCGACCGCGGGCGCTACGCCGAATACGCCGGCGCCGGCATGGTGCTCACCGGCGGCTGCTCCTCGCTCCGCGGCATCAAGCACGTCGCCGAGGAAATCTTCGAGATGCCCGTCCAGCTCTGCCAGCCGCAGAACGTCGCCGGCGTCACCAGCGCCTTTGAAAACCCGCAATACTCCACCGCCATCGGCCTCATCAAGTATGCCCAGGCCACCTTCGAGGACGAGCGCGGCGGCTGGTTCGGCTGGTTCAAGAAGTGGTTCCGCTGAGGCAGCGACATGCAGTTCTCAGTGCTCAGTTCTCAGTGCTCAGTTCTCAGATTTCCACCGCCACCCTTCACCACCTCGCCCGCCCGCACTGAGCACTGAGCACTGAGCACTGAGCACCGAGCACCGAGCACCATGATCGCACTCCACCGCCCCACTTCCTCCACCTCCCCCGTCATCCGCGTCCTCGGCGTCGGCGGCGCGGCGGGCAGCGTGCTCGACCGCCTCGTCCTCGACGGTGCGGATGGCGCCAGCCTCATCGCGCTGAACACCGACGTGCAGGCCCTCAACGGCTGCGTCGCCCCGCACAAGCTCCAGCTCGGCCGCGGCGCCACCCGCGGGCTCGGCGCAGGCGGCGACCCCGAGGTCGGCTACCAGGCCGCCGAGGAATCCGCCGACGACATCCGCGCCGCCATCGAGGGGGCCGACATCGTCTTCCTCCTCGCCGGGCTCGGCGGCGGCACCGGCAGCGGCGCCGCACCTCTCATCGCCCACATGGCCCGCGGCACCGGCGCACTCGTCGTCGCCTTCGCCACCATGCCCTTCACCTTCGAGGGAAAGCGGCGGCTCCAGCAGGCCGCCGAATCCCTCGCCCAGCTCCGGGAGCAGGCCGACCTCCTCGTCTGCTTTGAAAATGACCGCCTCGGCGAGGCCTCCTCGCACAAGGCCGGCGTGCAGGACGCCTTCGTCGCCGCCGACCAGCTCCTCAGCCAGTCCATCACCGCCATCGGCGCCCTCGTCCGCCGCGGCGGCATCATCCCCACCGGGCTCGACTCCCTCGCCGCCGCACTCCGCAGGCGCGACTCCCGCTGCCTCTTCGGCCACGGCGAGAGCGACAGCGCCAACCGCGTCCACGACGCCCTCGCCCGCGCGCTGAAGAGCCCCCTCATGGACCGCGGCCGCCTCCTCGCCGACTGCCACAGCGTCATCGTCCACGTCGCCGGCGGGCCCGACCTCACCGTGCAGGAAGTCACCTCCCTCATGGAGGAATTCGGCAAGCACATCGGCGACGACACCCGCATCGACTTCGGCCTCAGCACCGACCCGAAGCTCGGCCACCACGTCGCCGTCACCATCATCAGTTCCCTCGGCGCGGTCGAAGCCGCCGAAACCCGCACCCCCGCGCGCACACCGCAGCGCGCCACCTCCCGGCCCTCGGCCCCGCCCCGCACCGCACCCGCCGAGACCCACGCCGCACCCGCCCGTTCCCATGGCGGCGAGGAAGACGACATTCACCCCGCGCACACCGCAGCCTCCGCAGGCCACACCCATCCGCAGGCCGATGGCCCCGAATTCGACCTCGGCGACGAACCCGGGCCCGAGCCCGCCCCTGCGCCCGCCGTCACCCGGCCCGCACACGCCACCACCACCCGCAGGCTCCCCGCGGAGAAAGCCCCCGCCCCCGCCAAGAAGGAGGAGAAAGCCGAGCAGCTCGCCCTCGAACCCGCCAACCGGGGCCGCTTCGAGAAAAGCGAACCCACCATCGTGGACGGCCAGGACCTCGACGTCCCCACCTTCCTGCGCAAGAACGTGAAGGTGAAGTAGGCCCGGACCGGGATTTACTACAAAGGGCACGAAGGGCGCGAAGGCAGGGGTAAATGGGCTGGAAGGCAGGGGAAACGCCGATTTTACCCCATTCGGATCATCCACACCCTGCCGTATGCCGCTTCATACCCGGCGGTGTGTCAACTCCTACCCGGCGGTGTGTCAACTCCTACCCGGCGGTGTATCGGCTCCTACCCGGCGGGTATGCGACTCCTACCCGGCGGGTATGCGACTCCTACCCGGCGGGTGTGCGACGCCTACCCAGCGGGTGTGCGACGCCTACCCGGCGGGTGTTCGGTTCATACCCGGCGGGTGTGCGGCTCCTACCCGGCGGTGTGTCGGCCTCCTCCCCGGCATCCTGCACCGCGGAACGGCGCCCCTCCCGCCTCCAACGCCGACCGCGTTGCATCATCCAGCCCAAGGTTGGCGTGCAGCGCCTGCCTTGGGACCATCCCCCCACCGCGACGCCTCGATTCAACCCCTTTCTTTGGACTGCCGCAGCCTTCCGCCGCTTTGGTGGAGCGTGCGCTCCGCGCGCGCTTCCATGTTTCCAGAAAAAGGAAACGCGCGCGGAACGCACCTTCCACCTCCCCGCGCGCACTTTTCCCAGACTCCCGGCAAATGGATCGCCTTCCCGCGAGTTCATCCCTATGCTCCACATCTCCCACTCAGCTCCCACGCACCACATTCCCCATGCTCAAATCCCTCTGCTCCCTCATCCTCGCCGCCGGCCTCCTCTCCACCCCCGCCCGCGCACTCGACCCCGCCGCAGACCGCATCGTGGTCCTCATCAGCGTGGACGGCCTCGCCCACTACTACCTCGACGACCCGAAGGCCGACATGCCCACCATCCGCCAGCTCGCCGCCGAGGGCGCCCGCGCGAAGAGCATGCAGTGCTCGATGCCCACCGTCACCTGGCCGAACCACACCACCCTCGTCACCGGCGTCCATCCCATCAAGCACGGCGTCATCGGCAACAACTACTTCGACCGCGCCAAGGGCGAGATCATCCCCCTCATCCCCGACCCCCACTTCGACAAGGAGGAAATCGTCAAGTCCCCCACCATCTACGACGTCGCCAAGGCCGGCGGCATGAAGACCGCCGCCATCATCTGGCCCGCCAGCCGCGGCGCCAAGACCCTCGACTGGACCGTCCCCGACGTCTTCGAGGACAAGCTCTTCCAAGGCTACGCCACCCCCTCCCTGCTCACGGAGTGGAAAGCCGCCGGCATCCCCTTTGAAAAGCAGCAGGAGTGGTGCAGGACCGGCAAGGGCGAGGACCGCGACCGCATGTATGTCCAGATGCTGAACCACGTCATCCGCACCCACCGGCCGAACGTCGCCCTCCTCCACCTCGTCGAAGTGGACCACGTCGAGCACGCCAAGGGACCGCAGACCCCCGAAGCCTACGCCGCCGTGAAATTCGCCGACGACCGCGTCCGCGAAGTCTGGGACGAGCTGAAGAAATCCTTCCCCGGCAAGGCCACCCTCATCGTCTCCGCCGACCACGGCTTCTTCCCCTACCAGCAGCAGATCCAGCCGAATGTCCTCTTCCGGAACGAAGGCCTCCTCACCGCCGAGGGCAGCAAAATCACCAGCGCCCGCGTCCGCTGCGTCGGCCAGGGCGGCGCCGCCTTCATCTACGTCCTCGACGAAGCCAACCGCGAACCCCTCCTCGCCGAACTCGTCAAGAAACTCCCCCGCGTCGAAGGCGTGGACCTCCTCATTGAGCAGAAAGACTTCGCCAAGCACGGCCTCGCCGACCCCCGCAAGGACCCCCGCATGGCCGACCTCGTCCTCTCCGCCCGCAGCGGCTACTCCTTCTCCGACTCCCTCTCCGGCAACCTCGTCGTCACCCCCAAGTCCGACACGATAAAAGGCACCCACGGCTACGACCCCGCCCAGCCCGCGCTCCACGCCACCTTCGTCGCCTGGGGCGCCGGCATCAAACCCGGCACCAATGTCGGCACCATCAGCAACACCGACGTCGCCCCCACCATGGCCGCCCTCCTCGGCCTGAAGATGCCCACCGCCGACGGCAAACCCCTCCAAGCCGCCCTCGCGAAGTAAGCCGCAGCGCGCGGCGACATGGGAAACGAGGAGCAGAGGGGGACGAGGAGAAAGTCGGTCCTCAGTCCTCAGTCCTCAGTCCTCAGTCCGCCGCTCCCCGCTCTCCAATCTGCGCCAATCCGCGAAATCTGCGGATCCCCGCGCCCCGTTCCCTACTCCCAATTGTTCCACGGAAATCGCCGCATTCCCCGGGAATACACCGCTCGTCACGGAAAAACGCGGCTCGTCACGGAAAAACGCGGCTCGTTCCGGAAAATTCCATGCCTATCCGGTTTGTTGGCAACGATGCAGCGATTATGAAAAATAAACCAACCCTTCTCCGTCGTTTGGTTGCAAAACTCGCGGCATGGTTCTGCCCAAATGTGATGGTCTCAGACCCGCGGTGGTCGCGTGCGCTTTTTCAAACCGGCAACTGGATAGTGACCGACAGCACGGTTCATTCGCCTCGCGGCGAACAGGAGTGCTTCCTCCATCTTGAAAACCAGTCAGGACTCTGGCGCTGGCTCGACAAGCACGTAGTAAATCATGTCGCTGAAGCCGCCGTCGCCGGAAACAATGCGGCTGACGGTCGTATTCACGAGCAGCCAGCCATTGCGACAAAGCCGCAGCATCTCGTCGGCGTCGTTCGTCGTGGTGTGGTCAACTGCCTTGATTGGGCGATGAGGGTCTTTCATTGCGCGAGTGTGGTGTTCATGGACGGAGGCAGTCAAATGCCAACAAACCGGATAGGCATGGAAAATTCCCGTTCGTTCCGGACCATCCACACCCAATCCCCGCCAAACGCCGCCCAAAACCTGGAAATCCACCAATTCCGCGGCTTCGCCGGTTCCATGTTCCGCATCCCCGCCCCGCATCGCCCCACTGTTCCACACCCGACCGCACCCGCTTCATTCCGCGACCCAATTCCCAATTTCGTCATTTCGTCAATTCCGGCACACCGCATTTCCCTAGTGCATTGCCGCAGGTTTCCTGATACGCGCGTAATATGTTCACGGGAACGCCCCCAGCAGAAAGCTCGGCCCTTGAAGACATGACGCATCGTCCGTATTCACCTTCACAATCCCGGATCGTAGCCAAAGTGGAGCAACTGATCGCCTTGGTGGACGCGTCGGAAACGCAACTCGCCGCCTCCCGCGCCACCGCCGCGAACCTCCTCTTCGCTCTCGTCGCCGAACTCACTGCCGCATGAACACGCTGCGTCTCACCCGGGCAAACCAGGATGTAGGATCGTTCCTGTCCGTCCTAGGTTCGCTGCGCGAGACGCGGATCACAGCCGTTCTAGGTTTCCTCGTTTCCCGATTTCCAGAGGAGTTTGGTCCGCTTCTGGGATTCCGTCCCTTGCCCGCAGATGAAATCGCGGTGGAAGAGACCGATGTGGGAGAACGCTATGACGTGCTTATTCGGCAATCCGGCGAGACCCATATCATTGAAGGCAAGATCGGCCCGACTCAGCGGGTGGACCAACTGCTGCGCTACATCCGAAGTGTGCGGCGCACTAGAGGACGGCGCCCTGCGCTGACCGTGGTCGATGATGGTTCGGAGTTCAGTCAATCCCGCCAACGTGCCTTCCAGCCAGTGAACCGGCAGGTAAAGTCATTGCGCTTCGTGACGTGGTCACAGGTGGCGGAGGTTTGCCGCGGCATTGTCGGCAAGAAACGCTCTTTCAACACCGGCTCAACGGGTGCGGTAATCGCCCGAGAAATGGCCGCTCACCTAAAGGAAAACAATATGACCACTGAAGCCCATCCCGAAATCTATCTGCGCGACGTGAGCGACACCAACTCAGTGCAGCTTTACTTCCGGCACAATCTCTACAAGTGCCAAACGAAGTTCTACAACTCCGCACGCCGTAATCTTTACTTCGCCCCGTATTTCACCCGGCAAATGGCCGACGCGATCAGTCAGGATAATCTGGTGCCGGTCGGAGAAGGCATCTCGTTCGTATCGCGAGTGAAGAAGGTGCAGGTGCTCGAAACACGCGATGTGCTGGCATACCTCAAGGAGAACAAGCATCCGGACCCGAAGGCGGCGTCTGAGGTTATCCGCCAGAGCCACCGGCAACGCGAAGTGCTCCTAATGACGCTAGGGGAGCCACGTCTCTTGTTTGTATCGCCGGTCACCAAAGCCAAGCTGTCGCGAATCATGCCGTTCGGGAGAGGAGCAACCGGTTCCCGTTCGGTTGCCTTTGATGACTTGTTGGCCGCCACCCAAAAATGACCGCCAACGTGGAGCTACTGATGGCCTTGGTAGACGCGCTGGAAACCCAGCTCGGCGCCGCCCGCTCCACCGCCGCGAACCTCCTCACCGCCCTCGTCGCCGAACTCACCGTATGAATCCCATACCGCCACCCCCACCTGAGGCGATCAGGGCTTACTTGGAACTGCCCTTGAATCGTCCGGGACGCACTCGACTCTTTGCCAACGGATACGAGCGATACGGAACAACTTTGGCGACTATTGGGAACTGCACATCACCCCTAATATTTGAAGACGAGTCTTCAGAGACCGACACTCCTTATGGAATTGCGGGAACTTGCTTTTTGGTATGCTACCGCAACGTCATTCTCGTGGTCACGGCCCAGCATTGTCTCACAACACAGAACGGCAATGACGTCCGCATTGCTTTGAACCCGGAAACTAAGTCATTCCTTCCACTGAAGCAGCTTCACCGGGCAGTCAGCATTCCGTCGGGGCAAGAATTCGCTGACTTGGCGGTATTTGAAGCGGCTCCCGAACTGTTGGACGCCGAAGAGAGGGCTGCGCTAAACTTTCTCGCACTCGATCCCTTGCGCGCCCCGACGCTCGAGATCAAGAAGGACGCAAAGCTAGTGGTTCCCGGCTTCCCGAAGTATTTGAACGAAGTCGATTACAACCGATTTGTCCTTCACACCCAACGATACCTCCCAAGCGGCAACTATCGAGGGCCGACAGAGCGCCCTGCCGTGCATGCGATGGAGTTTGACGAACTCGAACACATTGACTGGCCAGACGGAATGAGCGGGTCACCCGTCCTATTTGTGGAGAACCATCCAGAGGCTCATTTCTTTGGCCTCATGGGAGTGCTCATCAAAGGGGAACGCTATGGCAATAACTCCGAATTCATTGGTGCAGATGTTCTCTTCAATCTGCTCGATCAAATCATTGCGGCCAAACTTACCCAACAGTAACCCCATGCACACGTCGCCCCTCCCCGAACAATGCCGGAACGTGGCGAAGCTGAACGAACTGATGGCCTTGGTGGACGCGTTGGAAACGCAGCTCGCCGCCTCCCGCGCCACCGCCGCGAACCTCCTCTCCGCCCTCGTCGCCGAACTCACCGCCTCCGGCCATGCACGGAACGGTGCACACTAAGATGACATCCCCTTCTTCTCATCCGCGCGACCCGTTGCACGGCATCACGCTCGAAGCCATCCTCAATCAACTCGTTCAACGGCATGGCTGGGCTGAAATGGGCTCCCGAATCCCGATCCGGTGTTTCCAATTCGATCCGTCGGTGAAGTCCAGCCTCACCTTTCTGAGGAAAACGCCATGGGCGCGCAAGAAGGTCGAAGACTGGTTCATCGAGGAGCTTGGGGCACCGTAAACAGCCCCCCGCGCCATCGCCGCAAACCTCCTCTCCGCCCTTGTTGCCGGGGGGCCTGAGAGCGTGAAAATCGCCAGCTTCTCTCAAATCTGAGAACCAACAGGGAAGAAGGCCCTGAAGTGTCGAGATTTATACAGCAAGAAGGGGTTATTTGCCATAACTTCCGGGGTTTGCCGTAATTATCAGACGGACAAAGTTGAGAATAGGATTCTCAGATTTGATAGGTTTTTGGCTGATAAACAGTTATCCATAACCCCCGAAAAAACTTTTGCATAGTATGTCGCGCGGGTGTGCGCGCGAGGGCGGCGGGGATTGGTTGGCACGTTTCGGGCAATAGGTGCAATGCGTAACGGAAGTCCGGGACAAAAGCCCGGGCAGCCCCGCTTAGCCGAAGGTCCACAGGGTCCGGCGGGCACCAAGGCCCGCAAGGCCCATGGGCGAGGTGACGCCCGCCGATCTCGCCGCCTATGTGGAGATGCTTCGCGCCGCGCTCCTGCGCTGGGTGGCCTGCGACGGGCTACCAGCTTCCGGCACCCTCCATCAGCCGCGGGCGCCCGATGCGCAGACTGCGCGCACGTGGGTGCGCAGCCAGCGGTGAGCCGGGTCGGCATCCAGCCGGGGATGCCAGAGCAGGGAGACCGTGAACGGCGCGACGGCGAAGGGAAGCGGGAAGCTCTGCATTCCGGAACGCAGGCTTTCCGTATGGCGGTCGGGAACGGTGGCGATGAGATCGGAGTTCCGGGCGAGCCCCACTGCGGTGGCAAAGCCCCCCACAATGGCGGCGATGCTCCGCTCGAGGCCGTGTTTCTGAAGCGCCTCGTCAACCGGGCCGGTGGCGAACCCCTCACGCGAGACGCTGATGTGCCGCCCGGCCGCATAGCGCTGCGGAGTGACCCTGCCCCTGGCCAGCGCGTGGCCCCCGCGCACCACGCCGATGTGGCGATCCTCGAACAGCGCCTGGGCACGGAGTTCGGGGGCAGTGGCCGGATCCACGACGCCAGTCTCCAGATCCACCGTCCCGTCCCGCAGCGGCGCGCTGTCCTTGTCGGGCTTCTGCATGAAGCGCATCCGCACCCCGGGCGCCTCCGCGCTGGTGCGCGCGATGAGTTCCGGGCCGAAGGTCTCCACGAAGCCCTCGCTGCTGCGGAGCGTGAATGTCCGGACGATCTGCCGGAGGTCGGGCTTCTCCGCCGGTCGCAGGGCGGCGGCCCCCTCCTGAACGAGCTGGCCGACGCGGCTGCGGAGCTCGAGCGCGCGAGGGGTGGGGACGAGCCCGCGGCCTGCCCTGACGAGAAGCGGATCGCCGGTCGCCTCGCGGAGGCGCGCCAGCGCCCGGCTCATGGCGGAGGCGCTGAGACGGAGACGCCGCGCCGCTCGCGCCACGCTGCCCTCGGCAAGCAGCACGTCGAGCGTGACAAGGAGATTGAGGTCGGGAATCGCCATGCGGCGACGCTAGCACAGCGGGATCGGGATGTGGCGTCAAACGCACGGACACAGTGCAGCCGGCGCGCCTTCCGGGGTTCCGGAGGCGACGCGACGCTCGCGCATGTCAAACATCATTCATGCAATTCCGAATGTGCCGGCCGGTGCGAGTCTGGAGCGTCCCTCCCCGGGCGCGGGGGTGCTGGCCGCCCTCGCGCTGCCCGTGCTGCTCTCCTCGCTCGGCACCAGCATCGCGAACGTGGCGCTGCCGGCTCTGGCGCGGGAATTCCACGCATCATTCCAGACCGTGCAGTGGGTCGTCATCTCCTACCTCCTCGCGATCACCACGCTGATCGTCAGCGCCGGACGGCTCGGGGACATCCTCGGGCGGCGGCGCCTGCTGCTCGCGGGGCTGGCGGCATTCGCAGCGGCGTCCATCGTGGCCGGTCTCGCTCCGGCGCTCTGGGTGGTGATCGCCGCGCGGGCGCTCCAGGGGCTCGGGGCGGCGGTGCTGATGGCGCTCACCATGGCGATGGTGGGCGGGGCGGTTCCCAAGGCGGGAGTTGGAAGCGCGATGGGGCTGCTCGGCATGATGTCCGCGCTGGGCACGGCGCTGGGGCCCTCGCTCGGCGGGATGCTGCTGGCCTGCTTCGGCTGGCGGGCCGTTTTTCTCGCCGGCGTGCCGCTGGCAGCCGCGGCCATCGCGCTGGCGGTCCGCCATCTGCCGGCGGACGGGGCGCGCACAGGGACGGCGCCCCCCTTTGACAGGACGGGCACGATGCTGCTCGCGCTGACGCTCGCGGCCTACTCGCTCGCGATGACCATCGGGCGCGGCCATTTCGGCGTGCCGGGCATGGTGCTGCTCGCGGCGGCCCTGTGCGGTGCGGTCCTCTTCATCCTCGTCGAAGCGCGGGCGTCCGCGCCGTTGATCCGCCTCGCGATGCTCCGGGATCGCGCGCTGGCAGCAAGCCTCGCGATGGGCGCGCTGGTCTCGTCTGTGATGATGGCCACGCTGGTGGTCGGGCCTTTCCACCTCGCACGCGCGCTGGGCCTCGACGCGGCGACGGCCGGCATCGTGATGTCCGCCGGCCCGCTCGTCGCCGCGATGGCCGGCGTGCCAGCCGGCCGGATGGCGGACCGCTTCGGCGCGCGGCGGGTCACTGTCCTCGGGCTGTCGGGAATGGCCGCGGGCGCGCTGATGCTCGCCACCCTGCCGATCGAGCTGGGCATCGCCGGCTATGCGCTGCCCATCGTGATCATCACCGCCGGCTACGCGCTGTTTCAGACTGCAAACAACACCGCCGCCATGAGTGGAATCCGCCCCGGGGAGCGGGGTGTGGCCTCGGGAATGATCAGCCTTTCGCGCAATCTGGGGCTCATCTCGGGGGCGGGCATCATGGGCGCGATCTTCGCGCGGGCAGTGGGCGCCGGGGACGTCGCGCGCGCGATGCCCGCCGCTGTGGCCGGCGGCACCCGCGCGACATTCGCAGTCGCCGCGGCGCTGATCCTCGCGGCGCTCACCATCGCCCTCGGAAGCCGCACCCGGGCGGAAACGGATCCAGGGAGATGATTCAGGACACGGGGAGCGTCCTCCTCCAAACGGACGAGCCGTCCCGCAACTACCAGCCCCTCCGCTCGCTGCTCCCTGCTCCACCATTCCTCATTCGTCATTCATCATTCGCCCCCTCCCCTCACCACTTCCTTCACCACAAACTGCGGACGTTTGTTCGCCGTGAGGTAGAGGCGGCCGATGTATTCGCCGGCCATGCCGAGCACGATAAGCTGTGTGCCGGAGAAGACCGTGAGCGCGGCCATCGTCGAGCTCCAGCCGAGCGGCGTGCCGTGCGCATAGTGCTCCCACACGACGGCAATCGCGTAAAGGAAGCCGGCGGCCGCCATCACGAAGCCGAGCATGGTCGCGATGTGCAGCGGCACGACGGAGAAGTTCACGAACATGTTCATCCACAGCCGCACGAGCTTGCGCAGCGTGTAGCCGCTGCGGCCCTGCTCGCGCGCGGCGTGCTCGACGAGCACGCGCCCGATGTTCTGCGTGACCTGCAGGATGAGCCCGTCCACATACGCGAAGGGGCCGTCGTATTTGCACACCTCGCGCGCGACGAACGCGCTCATGCAGCGGAAGCTCGAAAGGTAGAGGCCCTTCGGCTTGTCGAGCAGATGGTCGGCGACGCGGTTCGTGAGCCAGCTCCCGAAATTGCGCCAGCCCTCGTGCTGCTTGTCGCCGTAGTAGCTGTAAACGACCTCGTGCCCGCCCTCGCGCGCGCAGTTCACGAGCTTCATCACCTCGGACGGCGGGTTCTGCAGGTCGTCGTCCATCGTCACGATGTAGTCGCCGCTGGCGTGGTGCAACCCCGCCATCACGGCGTTGTGCTCGCTGAAATTGCGCGACAATTTCACGAGCGTGATGGGCACCGTGGCCGTGCGCATGAGGCGCTCGCAGACCTCGACCGTCCTGTCGCGGCTGCCGTCGTTCACGAGGACGAGCTCATGCCCGCCGTCCACCTTCAGCGCGGAAAGCTCGGTGATGAGCCGTTCAAGGGTCGCCTCGGAATTGTAGAGCGGGACAACGATGGTGAGCGCGGGTTTCATGGTCTCCATTCGGAAAGTTTCTGCGCCGCAAAAATCACGGCATCCTCCGCGAGCTGCGAGTGCATCGGCAGGCTGAGCACCTCGCGGCACGCGCGCTCACTTTCCCCCAGCCCGCCCGCCCCGCGCGGCGTGCGCCCGAGATACGCGGGCTGCAGGTGGACCGGCTGCGGGTAGTGAATCGCCGTGGGGATGCCGTCCGCCTTCAGCGCGGACATGAGCGCATCCCGCTGCGGCGTGCGGACGACGAACTGATGGAAGACATGCTCGGCACCCGCGCGCACCGGCGGCAGCGTGACGGCGGGATTCGCCGCATGCTTCGCATAGAGCGCGGCGAGGTCGCGGCGGCGCTGGTTGTCCGCGCGGAGATGCGGGAGCTTCACGCGGAGGATGGCGGCCTGCACCTCGTCGAGGCGGCTGTTCATCCCCGCCGTGTCGCTGATGTAGCGCGACCTCCAACCGTATTGCCGAAGCTCACGCACACGGTCCGCGAGCGCGGCCTCGCGCGCCACGACGGCGCCGCCATCACCCATCGCGCCGAGGTTCTTCGTGGGGTAAAAGCTGAACGTCGCGGCGTCGCCGAAAGTCCCCGTGGTTTTACCACCGAGCGCCGCGCCGTGGCACTGCGCGCAGTCCTCGATGACGCGCAGTCCGTGCTGCCGCGCGATGTCCAGAATCGCCGGCATGTCCGCAGGCTGGCCGTAGAGATGCACGGGGATCACCGCCTTGAATTTCCGCTGCGGGTTCGCGCGGATTGTGTCGGCGAGCTTCTGCGGATCGAGCGTGAAGGTCGTTGGCTCGATGTCCAGGAGCAGCGGCTCCGCGCCTGCGAGTTCGATCGCGGCGACCGTCGCCACCGCCGTGTGCGAGACCGTGAGCACCGTGTCGCCTGCGCCGATGCCCAGCGCGCGCATCGCGAGCACGAGCGCATCGGTGCCGTTCGCCACGCCGACGCAGTGCGCGGCATTTGCACCCCACACCCACTCGGCAAACTCCTTTTCAAACGCCGCGCATTCCGGCCCGAGGATGTAGTTCCCTCCCTCGAAGACGCGCCGCACCGCCGCATCAATCGCCGCCTGGTAGGCGTGATACTCCGCGATGGGCTGGAATGGGAAACTGTGCGGCGCCGCCATGTCAGACGTAATGCGCGAGGTTTGCGCGGTAGTAGTCGAGCGTCTTCGCCAGCGCCTCGCGGATCGACGTCCGCGGCCTCCATCCGAACGCCGCCTCGATGCGCCGCCAGTCGCTGTAGTAGTCGCCGATGTCGATGCGCTTCCGCTCCGCGGGGAAGGTGCGCACACCGAACTCGCCGCCGCCGTTCAGCTCAATCATCAGCGCCGCGAGATCACGCAGGCTGATCGGCGGCGGGCCGCCGAGGTTGAACACCTTTCCATTGCCCGCGTCTGACGCCGCCACATCGAGCATCGCCTCCACCACATCGTCCACATAGGTGAAGTCGCGGAGCTGCTGGCCCTCCCACACGTCAATAGCCCTGCCCTCGAGCAACTGCCGGATCCACACGCCGACAAACGTCTGCCGCGCATCCCGCACGCGCATCCGCGGGCCGATGGTGTTCGTGAGCCGCAGCACGCAGGCGCGCAGCCCATGCACGTCGCTGTAGAGCGTGTGGTAAAACTCCGCGGCCATCTTGTTGATGCCGTTCACGTCCACGGGGTTCAGCGGATGATCCTCGCCCACCGGCAGCGCCCGCGGCCTTCCGTAAATCTGCCGCGTGCTCGCGAAGACGAGCTTCACGCCGGGGTTGTGGTGGCGGCACGCCTCGAGGATGGAGAGCTGCGCCGCGCAGTTGATCGCGAGGTCGGTCTCCGGATGCTCCATCGAGTCGAGGTGGCTCGTCTGCCCCGCGAGGTTGAAGATGTAGTCCTGCCCCTGCACGAGATACTTCATGCTGAAGCCATCGCGCACGTCGGAGATGTTCACCTTCACGCGGTCCCCGATGCCCTCGATGTTGAAGAGGTTGCCACCGTATTCCGGCACGAGGCTGTCCACCAGGAGCACCTCCGCGCCCGCATCCACGAGCGTGCGCGCGAGGTTCGAGCCGATGAAGCCGAGCCCGCCGGTGATGAGCGCGCGTTTGCCTTTGAAAGCGTCAGGCTGGCTGGACATGGCGATTGAGTCTTCGGGCCTTCACGAGGTCCGCACTATGAATTCCGCGGCCTGCATGACAAGCGCGCCCAGCGGCGGCCCGCTCACTGCCCGGCCAGATCCCGGCGGTTCGTCTCCGCAGCGAGCAGCACGCAGACGATCGTGACCACGGCCATCGCGATGAGATACAGCGCCACCAGCCACGGGTTCCCGCCCGCCCAGCCGAGCAGGGCCGACGCGATGATCGGCGCGAGGCCGCCGGCAAACGGCGCGGCGAGCTGGTATCCGAGCGACGCGCCCGTGTAGCGCGTGCGCGTGCCGAACAGCTCGGAGAAAAACGCCGCCTGCGGGCCATACATCGCCGCGTGGCCCACCATGCCGATGACAATCGCCAGCCACGCGAGCCCGGTGCTTCTCATGTCCACGAGCCAGAAGAACGGAAACGCCATCGCGAGCAGGAAGAGCGCGCCGCCGAGATACACGGGCCGGCGCCCGAGGCGGTCGGAGAGCGAGCCGAAGAAAGGGATCGCGGCGAGCTGCGCCGCCGAGCCCAGCAGCACGCCGTTGAGCAGCGTGCTCTGATCCATGCCGAGCTGCTTCGTCGCGTAGCTGAGCACCCAGACGGTGAAGATGTAGAAGAACGCGTTCTCCGCGAGGCGCGCCCCCATCGCGAGCAGGACGTTCCGCGGATGCGTGCGCAGGACCTCGAGAATCGGCAGCTTCGGCGCGGGGCGCTCGCTTTTCGCCTGCTCGAAGACCGGGCTCTCCAGCACTCGCAGGCGGATGAAATACCCGATGCCCGTGAGCAGGATGCCGAGCAGGAACGGCACGCGCCAACCCCACGTGAGGAAGGCCGGCCCCGTGAGCCACGCGACGAGGCTGAAGACCCCCGTCGCCAGCAGCATGCCCACGGGCACGCCCGCCTGCACCCAGCTCGCGAAGAGCCCGCGCCGCGATTTGTCCGCGTGCTCGACGACCATGAGCACCGCGCCGCCCCATTCGCCGCCGACTCCGAACCCCTGCACGATCCGCAGCGCCACCAGCAGCAGCGGCGCGGCCACGCCGGCCTGCGCGTGCGTGGGCAGCAGCCCGATGCAGAACGTGGCGAAGCCCATCATCATCAGCGTGGTCACGAGCATGGTCTTGCGCCCCACGCGGTCGCCGAAGTGCCCGAAGATCACGCCGCCGAGCGGGCGCGCGAAAAAGCCCGCGGCATTCGCGGCGAACGCCGCCATCGTCCCGGCGAGCGGATCAAAGTTCGGAAAGAAGAGCAGCGGGAACACGAGCGCCGCCGCCGTGCCGTAGAGGAAGAAGTCATACCATTCGATCGCGGTCCCGATGAAGCTCGCCACGACGACGCGCCGGATGGATTGAGGGGAGGCTTGTTCAGACATCTCCGCGCCTATACCGTCCGCGCCTTCCCATGAACATCCCCATTACTCTCGACGGCAAAGTCGCGCTCATCACCGGCGCATCGCAGGGCATCGGCGCACAGGTCGCGCGGACTTTCCACTCCGCGGGCGCGGCGGTCATCCTCAACCATCCCGGCATCGGCAGCACTGAGGCCGATGCGCAGCGCCTCGCCGATGAACTCAATGCGGCGC
This sequence comes from Chthoniobacteraceae bacterium, assembly GCA_044221185.1. Taxonomy (GTDB): domain Bacteria; phylum Verrucomicrobiota; class Verrucomicrobiia; order Chthoniobacterales; family Chthoniobacteraceae; genus SXWH01. The sequence goes on from JBGAPP010000006.1 coordinate 89,133, forward strand.
GCGCAGGCAGCGCCGATGTAATCGCCGCTGATGTCGCCAAGGCCGAGCAGGTGCAGGCGATGATGCAGAAAGTGAAGGCGGCGCGCGGCGGCCTCGATTTTCTCATCAACAACGCCGCCATCATCAAGGACCGCACCATCGCGAAAATGAGCCTCGACGAGTGGGACGCCGTGCTCGGCGTGAATCTCTCGGGCGTCTTCCACTGCTGCAAATTCGCGCTCGAAATCATGCGCGACCACGGCGCGATCGTGAGCTTCGGCAGCATCGCGGCGATTCAGGGATTTTTCGGACAGGCCAACTACGCGTCTGCCAAGGCCGGCGTGCAGGCGATGATGCGCGTGCTCAGCCGCGAGGCTGCGCGCCGCGGCATCCGCGCAAACGCCATCGCGCCCGGCGTGATCGAGACGAGCATGGCCGCGACGATTCCCGAGAACGTGCGCGCGGAGATGATGAAGAACATCCCGCTCGGCCGCTTCGGAACGACGCAGGAGGTCGCGAATGTCGTGCTCTTCCTCTGCTCGCCGCTCGCGTCCTACGTCACGGGGCAGACCATCGAAATCAACGGAGGCTGGCGCGGCTAGATGCGGGCGCCAGCCATCCGCGCAAGTGCAGACGAGGCCGTTGCCGCGATCCCGGGCGGTGCGACGGTGGCCGTGGGCGGTTTCGTGGGCGCAGGGCATCCCGAGATGCTCACCGCCGCGCTGGAGCGCCGCTTTTTGCAGAGCGGCACGCCGCGCGACCTCACGCTCTACTACTGCGCGGGCCAGGGCGACCGGGCCGGGCGCGGGCTGAACCACCTCGCCCACGCCGGCCTGCTGCGGCGCGTGATCGGGGGCCACTGGAATCTCGCGCCGAAGCTCGGCGCGCTCGCGCTGACGAATGAGATCGAGGCCTACAATTTCCCGCAGGGCGTGCTGAGCGTGCTCCTGCGCGAGATCGCGGCGAAGCGGCCGGGGCTCGTCACGCAGGTCGGCCTGAACACCTTCATCGACCCCGCGCACGGTGGCGGACGGCTGAATGCGCGCACGACGGAGCCTCTCGTCGAGCGCGTGGAGTTCGACGGGCAGACGTGGCTGCGCTACAAGCCGGTGCCCGTCCACGTGGCGCTGATTCGCGCCACGCACGCGGACTCGCGCGGCAACCTCACCATGGAAAACGAGGGCGTCATTTCCGAGGTGCTGCCCATCGCGCAGGCAGCGAAGAACCACGGGGGAATCGTTATCGCGCAGGTCGAGCGCGTGGTGGATCGCATCGCGGACCCGAAGTCCGTGCGCGTGCCGGGCATCCTCGTGGACTATGTCGTTGAGAGCGGCGGCGAGCAGCACGACCAGACATTCGGCACACGGTTCACGCGCGATTTTGTGGAGCGAAACGACGGCGCGATCTCGCTGCCGGCAATGCCATTCTCCGAGCGGAAGATCATCGGTGCCCGCGCGCTCCGTGAAATCCGCACGGGCGACATTGTGAACCTCGGCATCGGCCTGCCCGAGAGCATCGCGATGGTCGCGGCGGAGGCTGGGCGGCTGCGCGAGTTCACGCTCACCGTGGAGAGCGGGCCGACGGGCGGCGTGCCGGCTTCCGGGCTCAGCTTCGGGTGCAGCCATTTTCCCGAGGCGATCATCGACCAGCCGTCGCAGTTCGATTTCTACGACGGCGGCGGGATCGACATCGCTGCGCTCGGCGCAGTCGAGGTGGATGCCGAGGGCAGCGTGAATGTCGCGAGCTTCGCGGGGCGCTTTGCGGGAGTCGGCGGCTTCGTGAACATCGCGCAGTGCGCGCGGCGGATCGTCTTCTGCCTCACGCTGCGCGCGGGTGAACTCGAGGTCGCGATGGAGGGTGGGCGGCTCCGAATCGTGAAGGAGGGGCGTCACCCGAAGTTCGTCCGCACCATTTCGCACGTGTGCTTCCATGGCCCGTCGGCGCTCGCGCGAGGACAGGAGGTGCTCTACGTCACCGAGCGCGCCGTCTTCAAACTCACTCCGAGCGGACTGCAGCTCACGGAGCTCGCGCCGGGCATTGATTTGCCGTCGCAGGTGCTCGCCCACATGCAGTTCGCTCCGGAAATCGCCGTTCCACTCAAAGCCATGCCGCTATGAAACCCATCCACATCATCGAGGCGAAGCGATCGCCCATTGGCCGCTTCGGCGGCGGGCTGAAATCAATCCCCACAGCCGAACTGGGCGCCGCCATCGCGGAGGCCGTCGTTCCGAAGGAACTGCGCGGGAACATCGGCCAGATCATCCTTGGCCAGGTGCTGCAGGCGGGCAGCGGCATGAATGTCGCGCGACAGGTCGGTCTGAAACTCGGCATGCCCCATCACGTGCCCGCGTTCACCGTGAACATGGCATGTGGCTCGTCGCTGAAAGCCGTCGCGCTCGGGGCTGCCGCGATCGCGGCGGGCGAAAGCGATCTCGTGCTCGCAGGCGGCGTCGAGAGCATGAGCCGCGCGCCGCATTACGTGATGGACCTGCGCTGGGGGAGGAAGTTCGGCGACTCCGCCATGCTCGACGCGAATGTCGTGGACGGCCTCTGCGATCCGACGCTGAAGATCGGCATGGGCGAGACCGCCGAGCGCATTGCGGACAAGCATGGCATCACGCGTGCGGAGCAGGATGCCTTCGCCCTTCGCAGCCAACGGCTCGCCGCGGAGAGCCGCGGCGCGTTCACGCGCGAAATCGTCGCAGTCACCGGCCGCGAGGGAACCATCACAGCGGACGAGCATCCCCGCGCGGACACGACGGCTGAAGTGCTCGCGAAACTCGCGCCGGCCTTTCGCAAGGAAGGCACGGTCACGGCGGGGAATGCCTCCGGAATCAACGATGGAGCAGCTATGGTCCTTCTCACGGGAGACGACGCGGTGCGCGCACGCGGCCTCAAATCCCGCGCCCGAATCGTCGCATCCGCGGCGGTCGGCTGCGATCCTGCCACGATGGGGCTCGGCCCGGTCGGCGCGATTCGCAGGCTGTGCGACACGACCGGATGGAAGCTGGATGACATAGGCGCGGTGGAGATCAACGAAGCCTTCGCCGTGCAGACACTCGGATGCGTGCGCGAACTCGGACTCGACATCGCGAAGCTCAACCAGCGCGGCGGCGCCATCGCCCTCGGTCATCCCATTGGCGCCAGCGGCGCACGGGTGCTCGTCACGCTGCTGCACCTCATGGAGGACAAGGATCTCAGGCGCGGCATCGCCAGCCTGTGCATCGGCGGCGGAATGGGGATTGCGATGGCGATTGAACGATGACCGCAGCGGACGTCCACTTGCTGTCCTTTAACCGCGCCGCAACCGTGCCTTCAAAGCCGCCACCACCAGTCCTCCCATGAACTCTCTCCGCCTCGCGTTCGCCGCACTCCTGCTTCTCCCGGCATTCGCCATTGAAGCCGCGGATGCGCCACCCAAGCCCAACATCGTCCTCATCTTCGTGGACAACCTCGGCAACGGCGACATCGGCTGCTTCGGCTCGACGCTGCACCGCACGCCGCACATAGACCGCATGGCCGCCGAGGGCACGAAGTTCACGAGCTTCTACGTCGCGAGCGGCGTCTGCACGCCGAGCCGCGCGGCGCTGATGACCGCCTGCTACCCGCGCCGGGTGAACATGCACATCAGCGACAAGAACGGCGCGGTGCTCCAGCCGGTCGCGGCGAAGGGGCTGCACCCCGACGAAGTCACCATCGCCGAGGTGCTGAAGACCGCGGGCTATGCAACGACGTGCATCGGAAAATGGCATCTTGGCGACCAGCCGGAATTTCTTCCGACACGCCAGGGCTTCGATGAGTTCTTCGGCATTCCGTATTCGGACGACATGACGAAGGACAAGCGGCCCGATGCCTGGCCGGAGCTGCCGCTCATGCGCGGGGAGAAGGTCATCGAGGCCCCGGTGGACCGCGACTTCCTCGTGAAGCGCTGCACTGAGGAGGCGATCTCGTTCATCGAGCGCAACCGCGCGCGCCCGTTCTTCGTGTATCTGCCGCACACGATGCCCGGTTCCACGCAGCATCCCTTCTCGAGCCCCGCGTTCCGCGGAAAAGGCCGCAACGGCGACTACGGCGATGCGGTGGAGGAGCTTGATTGGTCCGCCGGGGAAATTCTCGCCGCGCTCCGCCGCCTTGGGCTCGACGACAAGACACTCGTCATTTTCACCTCGGACAACGGCGCAGTGAGCCGCAACCCGCCGCAGGGCAGCAACGCGCCCTACCGCGGCTCCGGATACAACACCTCCGAAGGCGCGATGCGGATGCCCTGCGTGATGCGATGGCCCGGGTGCATCCCTGCGGGAAAGGTGCAGGACTCGCTGTGCGCGACGATGGATCTGCTTCCGACCTTTGCCGCACTCGCCGGCACCGCGCTGCCGAAACATGCGATCGACGGGCATGACATCCGTCCGCTCATCCTCGGCGACACGGGACTCGAATCGCCGTGGGACCGCGAAGGGTTTGGATTTTACCACATGGATCAGTTGCAGGCCGTGCGCGCGGGCGCGTGGAAGCTCTATCTCCCACTCGAACAGAAGCTCATCAGCCTCGCCCGCAAAACGGCCCCGGCAAAACTTGCGCTGTATAATGTGCGCGACGATGTGGGCGAACTCCGCGAGGTCTCCGCGGAGAACCCGGAGGTTGTCGCACGCCTGCTCGCGCTCGCTGGGCGGATTCGGGCAGAGATCGGCGACATGAATGTCGTCGGCAAGGGCCAGCGGTCCGCGGGCACCGTCTCCAATCCGAAGCCGCTCCTGCCCGACCGACAGCCCGAAAGGGCGCCGGCAAAGTAGGACGCGAACCAGCGGCTCAACTGCGCCGGCGAGGCCTCCGGAGATTCACAAGCGCCTTCACCGCTGAATCCGCGGCTTGCCCGAGGTGTTCGTGCATCGCCTTCGCAGCGGCGTCTGCATTGCGGCGCTTGAGCTGGCGGAGGATGCGCAGGTGCTCATCCACGGAGGTGGACTGGATGCCCGACAGCACACCGCCCACCGCCTCGCGGATCGTCTGAATCAGGTCGCCATAGCGGGCGATCTCCCCCTCCAGCCGCGGATTGCCCGAAGACCTCGCGATCTCCGAATGCAGCGCGTGATCGAGCTGCCAGCCCTTGTCCGGCAGCGCGCCAGCACGGAGCTCCTCGAAAGCCGCCGTCAACTCCGCCACACGCGCGTCGCCGATGCGCGACGCCGCCAGCCGCGACGCCTCCACTTCGAGCAGGGAGCGCACCGCATACAAGTCCCGCAGCTCCCTCTCGCCGAATGGCCGGAACACCGCGCCACAGTTCCGCCGCAGCTCGACAATTCCAAGCGCCGCCAGTTCCACGAGCGCTTCCCGGACCGGCGTGCGGCTCACCTTGAAAAGCGCTGCAGCCTCCGCCTCGGTGAGCCGGCCGCCCCCAGCCCAGCGCTCGTGCAGCAGGCCGCGGATGACGCCGCGGATGACGTTCGCCTTTCCGGCGGGGTTCGGGGGAGCAGCGGGCTTCATCGGGGAACATTGTATGCAATCTAAGGCTGCGGCATCCAGCAGATAGATTGCATACAATCCAAATTTCCAGCGCCCCCGCGCGCGAAAAAACGAAAGCTTCCACACTCCAAGCCACCCGATGATTCTGCCGTCCATCCGAAAACCCTCCATGAGGCTCCTGCCCGCCATCGCTGTCGCCGTGCCGCTCTCCACCTCCTCAGCGGCAGCCGGCGGCAATGACGCCGCGTTCTTTGATCAGAAGGTCCGCCCGCTTTTGGAGAGGCGCTGCACCGAGTGCCACGGTGAGAGAAAGCAAAAGGCGGATCTGCGGCTGGACGTGAAGGCGCTCGCATTCAAGGGCGGCGAGAACGGCGCGGCAATTGTGCCGGGTGAGAGCGCGAGGAGCCTGCTCTTCCAGCGTGTCATTTCGACGGACAAGAACGAGCGGATGCCGCCGAAGGGCGACCCGCTGACCGCGGAGGAAACAGGCATTCTCAAATCGTGGATTGATGCCGGCGCGCCATGGCCGGAGAACGCTGCGGACAAGGCGGCGGCGGTGGACAAGCGGCTGCAGCACTGGTCGCTTCACCCCGTGAAGCCTGCGCAGGATGGGAGGGCCTCGGTGGACTTCTTCGTGGCGACGAAGCTGAAAGATGCGGGGCTTTCTCCAGCGGCGGAGGCGGATCGGCGCACGCTCATCCGCCGCGCCTCGCTCGACGTGATCGGGCTGCCGCCGGCGCCGGAGGAGGTGGAGGCGTTCGTCGCCGACAAGGATCCGAAGGCCTACGACAAGCTGATCGAACGGCTGCTCGCATCGCCGCGCTTCGGCGAGCGGTGGGCGCGGCACTGGCTGGATGTCGTGCGCTTTGCCGAGAGCGACGGCTTTGAGACGAACCGCGCGCGAAGCAACGCGTGGCCGTATCGCGACTACGTCATCCGCGCCTTCAACGGGGACAAGCCGTATGACCAATTCATCCGCGAGCAGCTCGCAGGCGACGCACTGGGCGAGGACGCGGCCACAGGATTCCTCGTCGGCGGTGCGGTGGATCGCGTGAAGTCGAAGGATCCCGTGCTCACGGCGAACCAGCGCGCGGACGAGCTGCACGACATGGTGAGCACGACGGCGGCGACTTTCGTCGGCCTCACGCTGAACTGCGCGCGCTGCCACGATCACAAGTTCGATCCCATCCCGACGAAGGACTACTACGGCTTTGTCGCGATGCTGCAGGGCGTGCAGCACGGCGAGCGGCCGATGCGCGGCAGCGACACGAAGGACGCCGACAAGCAGCTCGCAAAGCTCCGCGCGGAGCTCGCACCGGTCGAAGCGCAGCTCGCCGGCTATCAGCCGCGCGCATATCCGGGCCGGGTGATGCTGATCGACGACGGCGACACGGCGCGCACGTCGAACATTGAGCAGCCGGGCAGCGGCCAGCCGATCACGTATTCGCCGGGCCGCGAAAAGGGACAGGCGGATGATTCCGGCGACGCGTCGCGCCTGCCCAACCTCGGCGAGAGCTACCGCTACTGGCGCGCGGAGGCGGACAAGCACGCGGACTTCTTCACGTGGGAACCGAAGGCGAAGGGGCGCTTCCGCATCTGGCTTTCGTGGGGCGCATGGACGACGCACGCGCCGGATGCGCGCTACGTGCTCGACCTCGACGGCGACCTGAAGACCACCGGAGACCAAACCGAAATCGCAAACATCAACCAGCGCAATCTGGCCGACGGCACCCCGGTTGCAAAGGAGCAGAAGCGATGGAGCGGTTTCAAATCGGCTGGCGTGCGGGAGTTAACGGAGAAGTCCGTCATCATTCTCCGCAGCGGCGACAAAGGCGGGCCGACGGTCGCGGACGCCATCACGCTTGAGGAAGTTTCCAACGAAAATCCGGCGCCCGCGATGCCGCACCTCCGCGCGCCCGTCTCGCACCTTGCGAATGAAGACCACTTCGACACCGTCGAGGCGAAGTTCCTCCGCTTCACGATCACCGCGTGCAGCACCGCCGAGCCGTGTATTGATGAACTGGAAGTGTTCAACATGGCGGCGGACAATGTCGCGCGCACAGCGAAGGTCAGCGTCTCGGACACCTACGCCGATGGAATGAACGGCAAACACAGGCGGGAGCACCTGAACGACGGCCGCTACGGCAATGACTTCAGTTGGATCTCGAAGCAGAGGGGCGGCGGCTGGGCGCAGTTGGAGTTTGCGAAGCCCGAGCGCATCCAGCGCGTCGTGTGGAGCCGTGACCGCAGCGCGGGCAAGGGCCGGCACTACGACGACCGCCTCGCCATCGGCTACCGCATCGAGGTCTCGACGGACGGCGCAGCGTGGAAGCCCGTCGCGTCCTCGTCCGACCGGCTCGCCGACAGCTTCCGCAAGCGCATCACTTCACTGCCGACGCTGAGCGACGTGCCCGCAGGAAAGGCCGCCGAAGTCGGAAAACTCACGCAGCAGCGCGCGCACCTGATCGATGAAATCCAAAAGCTCAGCACGCTCCCGATGGCTTACGCGGGCAATTTCACGCAGCCGGGAGCCACGCACCGGAATCACCGCGGCGACCCGATGCAGCCGCGGGAGGAAATCGCCCCCGCCGCGCTCTCGATGATCGGCAAGCCGCTCGCACTCGCCGCAGACACGCCCGAGCAGGAGCGGCGCAAGGCGCTTGCGAACTGGATCGCCGATTCGGCGAATCCCCTCACTGCTCGCGTGATCGTGAACCGGCTCTGGCACTATCATTTCGGCACGGGGCTCGTGGACACGCCGAGCGACTTCGGCATCAACGGCAGCCGCCCGACACATCCCGAGCTGCTCGATTTTCTCGCGAACGAGCTCGTGACGCACGGCTGGAGCCTGAAGCACATCCACCGGCTCATCCTGCTCTCGAACGCATACCGGCAGAGCAGTGCGGCGAATGCGGACGCGATGAAGGTGGATGCCGGTTCGCGGCTGCTGTGGCGCTTCCCTCCGCGCCGAGTCGAGGCGGAGGTGCTGCGCGACTCGATGCTCTCGGTGACGGGCAGGCTCGACCTCACGATGGGCGGGCCGGGATTCGACCTCTTCGAGCCGAATGAGAACTACGTGAAAGTCTATGCGACGCGCGCGCAGTATGGCCCCGCGGAATTCCGGCGCATGGTGTATCAGAGCAAGCCGCGCACGATGCTCGACGACTTCTTCGGCACGTTCGACTGCCCCGACGCGGGCCAGCCCGCGCCGAAGCGCACGAGCAGCACGACGCCGCTCCAGGCGCTGAATCTCCTCAACAGCAGCTTCGCGCTGCAGCAGGCGGAGTTTCTCGCGGAGCGGCTGAGGAAGGACGCCGGAGAAAAGGCGGACACGCAGGTGTGCCGGGCGTTCGCGCTGATGTTCAATCGCGCCCCATCACCCGACGAAATTGCCGATAGCACCGCACTCATCGCGCAGCACGGGCTCGCCGCATTTTGCCGCGCGCTTTTCAACACGAACGAATTCATCCGCCTCGACTGACATGAACGCACATCCGCTCTCCAACGCCGGACGCCGGCTTCTCTCGCGCCGCGACTTTATGCAGTGGGCCGGCAATGGCCTCGGCGGGGTCGCGCTCACTTCGCTCCTCGCCGAGCAGGGCTTGCTCGCGAGCGAGCCGCCGCTGCGTCCGAACATCGATCCCGCGCATCCCTATGCTCCGCGGTCGCCGCACTACGCGCCGAGGGCGAAGCGCGTGCTGCTCATCTTCTGCTCCGGCGCGCTCAGCCACGTGGACACCTTCGACTGCAAGCCGGAACTCGTGAAGCGGCACGACACGCCGATGCCGGGCGCGAAGGAAAACTTCATCACTTTCCAGGGCGAGAACGGCAACCTCATCAAGCCGCTGTGGGACTTCAGACCGCGCGGGCAGTCGGGGAAAATGATGAGCGACCTGCTGCCGAACCTCGCGGAGCTGGCGGACGAGATGTGCTTCATCCACTCGATGACCGCGAAGTCGAACACGCACGGCCCCGCGGAAAACCAGATGGGCACCGGCTACACGCTCGACGGATTTCCGAGCATCGGCGCATGGGTCACGTATGCGCTCGGCTCGGACAACCAGAACCTGCCCGCTTTCGTCGCGATCCCCGATCCGCGCGGCGTGCCGCAGATCGGGCCGCGGCACTGGGGCTCCGCATTCCTGCCCGCGGTGTTCCAGGGCACGCCGTTCAATGCGCAGAAGCCGATCCCGAACCTCGCGCGGCCCGCATCCATCGGCGACGCGGCCGAGCGCGACACGCGCGACCTCTTGAAGCGGCTCAACGAGCGTCACCTCGCGCGGAATCCCGGCGATACTGAACTCGCCGCGCGCATTTCCGCCTACGAACTCGCCGCGAAGATGCAGCTCGCCGCCGCGGAAATCGGCGACCTTTCAACGGAGCCCGCGCACGTTTTGAAAATGTATGGCGCCGATGACACGGCGAACGCAAACAAGGCGGGCTTCGCGAAGAACTGCATCCTCGCGCGGCGTCTCGTCGAGAGCGGCGTGCGCTTCGTGCAGCTCTTCAATGGCTCGTATGCGATGGGCGAAGGCGTGGGCAACTGGGACGGCCACAAGAAAATCGCCGACCAATACAAGGTCCACGCACCGATTCTGGACCAGCCATGCGCCGCGCTTCTGCGCGACCTCAAACAGCGCGGCCTGCTCGCCGACACGCTCGTCGCATTCGTCACCGAGTTCGGCCGCATGCCGACTTTCCAAAAGGGCGCGAACGGCCGCGACCACAATCCGAAGGGCTTCACCGTGTGGCTCGCAGGCGCGGGCGTGAAACGCGGCTTCAGCCACGGCGCGACCGACGAGTTCGGCTACCAGGCCGTCGAGAACCCGACGACCATCTACGATCTCCACGCGACGATGCTTCACCTCCTCGGCCTCAACCACGAGCGTCTCAGCTTCTACAACAACGGCATCGAGCGCCGCCTCACCGACGTGCACGGGCATGTGGTGAAGGACATCCTCGCCTGAGCATGAAGCACTGCCTGCCGCTCGTTTTCGCCGCTGCCGCTGCGGGGGCGGCGGACTTTGAAAAGGATATCCGTCCGCTGCTGCAGGAGCGCTGCGTGGAATGCCACGGCGCGAAGAAGCAGAAGGGCGAGCTGCGGCTGGATGCGAAGGTGTTCGCCTTCAAGGGCGGGCACGATGGGCCAGTGATTGTCGCTGGCGACAGCGCAAAGAGCCCCCTCTTCCAGCGCATCATTTCCGCCGATGACGACGAGCGGATGCCGCCGAAGGGCGGGCCCCTCACCGCGCCGCAGATCGCAGCGGTGAAGGCGTGGATCGAAGCCGGCGCGGTGTGGCCGGAGAATGCCGCGGATCGCGCAGGAGCCGTGGACAAGCGGCTGCAGCATTGGTCCGTGCAGCCGGTGCGGACGGACTTTCAGGGCGGCGCCTCGATTGACGGCTTCATCCGCGCGAAGCTCGCCGAGAAGGGGCTCGCAATGTCGCCCGAGGCGGACCGCCGCACGCTCATCCGCAGGCTGAGCTTCGACTTGCTCGGTCTGCCGCCATCGCCCGAGCGGGTGGAGCAGTTCGTCAATGACCGCGATCCGCGCGCCTTTGAGAAGCTCGTGGACGAATTGCTCGCCTCGCCGCACTACGGCGAGCGCTGGGCGCGGCACTGGCTGGACATCGCGCACTATGCGGACACGCACGGCTTCGAGCGCGACCAGCTCCGCCCGAACGCGTGGCGCTACCGCGACTACGTCATCGAGTCGCTGAACGCGGACAAGCCCTACGACCGTTTCATCCGCGAGCAGATCGCGGGCGACGTCATCGCCCCGGACGATCCGAACGCGGTGATCGCGACCGGCTTCCTCGCCGCGGGCCCGTGGGATTTTGTCGGGCAGGTCGAGACGAAGAGCGACATGCTCAAGCGCGCCGCGCGCGCGGGCGATCTCGACGACATGGTCACGCAGGTCATCACGTCCACGATGGGCATCACGATCAACTGCGCGCGCTGCCACGACCACAAGCTCGACCCCATCACGCAGGAGGAATACTACCGCCTGCGGGCTGTGTTTGCGGGAGTGAAGCGTGGCGAGCGCGATGTGGACGCTGCCGGGACAGCACGCATCGCCGGGGAAAGGGCCCGCCTTTCGCAGGAACTCGCCAAAGCCCGATCGCAAATCGCCCGGCTCTCCGGTGAGAGCCTCGACCTCGCCGACATGGTGGGTGGCGGCGACGGACGCGGCACCGGCGTGAAGGATCGCGGAATTGACCTGCGCACGGGCAATCTCACGACCGCGAAGCTCGGCTATCACCGTGACATCCAGACGAACCGGCTACAGAAAATCGAGTGGCCCGGCGCCGAGAGAAATGCGCCGCATTTCGTGCAGTGGGTCTTCGTGCCGGATGGCGGCAGCCCGGTGCCAGTGGCGTTCAAGGAGGAGGTCAAAGGCCTGCCGGCGACGAGTGGACACACATGGGACATCATCCGCAACGGACCGCTCAACGCACAGCGCAGCACGGTGCTCAACGGCACCGATTACACCGGGAGGGACCACTCCATCCTCGGCCTCCACGCCAACAGCGGCATCACATTTGATCTCGCCGCGATTCGGCAGGGAGGCGGACCCGCCACCATGCGGCTGACTGGCATCGTCGGTTTTGGTGCGGCAGCCAGCGCCGCCGCGTCGCGCGCCGACTTCACGGTCTTCGTGGACGGCGCGCAGAAGTTCCAGAAGCTGAAAATGCGGAAAGACGAGTCCGCACAGTTCGACATCATGATCCCCGCGAACGCGAAGGCGCTCACACTGGTCGCCACCGACGGCGGCGACGGCATCGGCAGCGATCTGCTTTTTCTCGGCGATGCGCGGCTCGCCGCCGAAGCAGGGCAAACCAAGCTTTCCGACGACGACGACGCGCACCTTTCCCATCTGCGCGAGCTGGCGGCGAAGCTAGATGCGCAGCTCCACGCCCTGCCGGAACCGGCGAGGGTGTATGCAGTCGTGAGCGATCCGAAGCCGCCCGTCATCCGCGTGCAGCGTCGCGGCAATCCAGAGGACGAGGCGCAGGAGGTCACGCCTGGGGCGTTCACATGGACGAGCCACGCAGCGGCAAATTTCGGCACGCAGGACACCGCCGAGGGAGAGCGCCGACGCGCGCTCGCCGAATGGATCACGCGTCCCGACAACCCGCTCACACGGCGCGTGCTCGTGAACCGGCTGTGGCACCATCATTTCGGCCAGGGAATCGTCACCACGTCGAGCGACTTCGGCCTCGGCGGCGACAAGCCCTCGCACCCGGAACTGCTCGACTGGCTCGCAGGCGAGCTTTTGAAAAGCGGCTGGTCGCTGAAGCACATGCATCGGCTCATCTGCACGAGCGCCGCGTATCGGCAGCAGTCCGCCAACCGCGACCGCGAGGCCGGCGTGGACAGCCAGAACCGCCTCCTCTGGCGGCAGAACCCGCGCAGGCTCGACGCTGAATCGCTGCACGACGCCGTGCTCGCAGTCAGCGGAAAGCTGAACCCCGGCGCGGGTGGCCCCGGCTTCCGCGATTTCAAATACACCGAGGCCTACGCACCGATCTACGAATACATCACGCCTGAACGGCCCGAGCTTTGGCGGCGCAGCATCTACCGCTTCATCGTGCGCACCACGCCGCATCAGTTCATGACCACGCTCGACTGCCCCGACCCGGCGAACCTCACGCCTGTGCGCGCACAGACGACCACCGCGCTGCAGGCGCTCGCGCTCAGCAACAACGAGTTCATGCTCCAGCAGGCGCGGCATCTCGAGGAGCGGATTGAAAATGAATCGCCGCCGGATCGCGCCGCGCGGGTGCGCCGCGCCTTCGCGCTCACGCTCCAGCGCGAGCCGTCGAAACCGGAGCAGGGCGCGGCCGCCAGCCTCGTCGCCGAGCAGGGCCTCTTCGCGCTGTGCCGGATGCTCATCAATGCGAACGAGTTCATTTACCTCGACTGAGCCATGGATCCACGCCCCGCCTTTCCCTTCATGCAGCAGCAGCGCTTCGTCACCCGCCGCGATTTTCTCTGGCAGCTCGGCGGCGGCCTCGGCGGCATCGCGCTCTCCGCGATGATGCACGACGCCGAGGCCGCGGCGAATCCGCTCGCTGCAAAGGCGCCGCCTCTGCCGGCGAAGGCGCGCGCAGCGATCCAGATTTTCTGCCCCGGCGGACTCAGCCATGTGGACTCGTGGGACTACAAGCCGGTGCTCGCGAAGCGCACGGGGACACCCTTTGACCCCGATGGAAAGCTGCAGTTTTTCGCGTCAAAGCCCGGCAACTGCCAGGGCAGCCACTGGCCCTTCCGCCGGCACGGCCAGTGCGGGCGCTGGATGAGCGACCTCTTTCCCCGGCTCGCGCAGCGCGTGGACGACATCGCGTTCATCCACTCCATGCAGAGCAAGAGCGCGCTGCACGGCCCCGCGATGTTCATGGCGAACACGGGATTCATCCTGCCGGGCTTTCCAAGCATGGGCGCATGGGTCACCTACGGGCTCGGCAGCGTGAGCGAAGACCTTCCTGCGTTCGTCGTGCTGCCCGATCCGCGCGGCCTGCCGCCGGGCGGCGTCATCAACTGGGGCGCCGGATTCCTTCCCGCGGTGCACCAGGGCACGACGCTCCAGACGGATGCGGAAAAGCCCCCCATCACCAACCTGTTTCCTCCGAAAAGTTTCGCGCACCTGCGCGGCGAGGGTGAGCAGGCGAGCCGCGACTTCCTCCAGACGCTCAACCGCGGGCACGCAGCGGCGCGCCCCGCCAACACCGAACTCGAGGCCCGCATCGCCGCGTATGAGCTCGCCGCGCGGCTCCAGCTCAGCGCGCCGGAAGTCACCGACCTGCGCGGCGAGAGCGCCGCTACGCGCGGGCTCTACCAGCTCGACCACGAGGACATCGGCCCATTCGGGCGCCAGTGCCTGCTGGCGCGCCGGCTCGTCGAGCGCGGCGTGCGCTTCGTGCAGATCTACTGCGGCGCGGAAAACACAACGGCGAAGAAGATTCGCCCGAACTGGGACAGCCACGAGGACATCGTGCGCGACCACGGCTACTGGGGGCCGATCCTGGACTCCGGGGCGGCGGCACTGCTCGCCGATCTCAAGTCACGCGGCATGCTCGACTCAACGCTCGTGATTTGCACCACGGAATTCGGACGGCAGCCAGCCGCGCAGGGCAAGGGCCGCGATCACAACCCCGGCGCGTTCACCGCATGGATGGCCGGCGGCGGCATCAAGGGCGGCACCGCATGTGGCGAGACAGACGAACTCGGCTTCAAGGCAGCCGTGGATCCCGCCTACTGCTACGACCTCCATGCCACAGCGCTGCACCTGCTCGGCCTCGATCACGAAAAGCTCAGTTACTACAACAACGGCATCCAGCGACGCCTCACCGACGTGCACGGGCACGTGCTGACGAAACTGATCACGTAGCGCGGGGCCAACGCCTCACGCGAGGAGCGGCTTGACGACTTTCCCATGCACGTCGGTGAGCCGGAATTCTCGGCCTTGGTATTTGAATGTAAGCCGCTCGTGATCGAGGCCGAGCAGGTGCAGCACAGTCGCGTTCAAGTCGTGGACATGCACCGGATTCTCGACCGGACTGAAGCCGAAATCGTCGGTGCGCCCGTGGGTGATACCGCCCTTGATGCCGCCGCCAGCCAGCCACATCGTGTAGGCGTCCTTGTGGTGATCGCGCCCAGGATTCGTGCTTTTGCCGTCACCATCGATGCCCTGACGCAGCGGAGTGCGGCCAAATTCCGCGCCCCAGATCACGAGCGTGTCGTCGAGCAGGCCGTGGGTCTTCAAGTCTGCGATCAGCGCGGCCATCGCCTGATCCACGTCGCGGCATTTGGCTGGAAGCCGCGTTGCGATTCCGGAGTGATGATCCCAGTCGGCATCGTAGAGTTCGACCACGCGCACCCCGCGCTCGATGAGCCTGCGCGCGAGCAGGCAATTGTTCGCAAACGACGCCGTGCCCGGTTTCGCACCGTAGAGGTCGAGCACGGACTGCGGCTCCTTCGAGATATCCATGAGCTCCGGCACACTCGTCTGCATGCGGTAGGCCATTTCGTATTGGGTGATGCGCGTCGCAATCTCCGGGTCGCCGACCTCGGCGAGCTGCTGCTCGTTGAGCGACTTCACCGTGTCGAAGATGCGGCGGCGGTCGCCTTGCGATTGGCCCCTGGGGTTGCTCAGGAACAAAACCGGATCACCGCTGGAGCGGAACTGGATGCCCTGGTGAACGCTCGGCAAAAAGCCGTTCGCCCACAGCGTCGTGCCCGCGCCGCCGAGCGGGCCGGAGAGCAGCACGGTGTAGGCGGGCAGATCCTGGTTCTCCGTGCCGAGTCCATAGGTGACCCACGAACCGAAGCTCGGCCTGCCGCCGCGCCCGAAGCCCGTGTGCAGGAACATCTGCGCAGGAGCGTGGTTGATCTCCTCGGTGTGCAGCGTCTTCACGATGGCGATGTCATCCGCGACCTTCGAGAGATGCGGCAGCAAGTTCGACATTTCCTGGCCGCTGCGTCCGTGCTTCTCGAAACTGAACTTCGATCCCGCGAGCTGCATTTTGCCGCCGATGAATGCAAAGCGCCGCCCCTGCAGCAGCGACTCCGGGCAGTCCTGCCCATCGCGCTTCGTGAGCTCCGGCTTGTTTTCAAACAGATCGAGCTGCGAGGGCGCGCCGATCATGTGCAGGTAAATCACACGCTTCGCGCGCGGCTTGAACATCGGGTTCTTCGGCGCAAGCGGATTGGCGGGACCTGCGCCGAGCGTGCCGCGGAGGAGCGTGGAGAGCGCCAGCGTGCCGAGCGTGAAGCCGGAGCGCTGGAAGAAATCGCGGCGGGTGAGGAGGTCGAGATGCGCGGTGTTCATGGTGCGGCGAAGTTCAGATTCATCCCTTCGAGATCGTCTCATCGAGATTCAGCAGCGCCGCAGCCACGGCATACCACGCTGCGAACTCCTCCGCGCCCACGCCCTTCGGCAGCTCGAATGCGCCGACGAAATCCTTCGCCGCCTTCGCATCCTGGCTGCGCGCCTTCCGCTCCGTGGCGAGCAGTGCGGCTAGCGCCGCGACTTCGCGCGACTGCGGCGCGCGCCCGGTCGCGAGGCGAAATGCATGAGCGATGCGCTCCTCAATGCCGGCACCCGGCTTCTCAGTGAGCACGCGCCTCGCGAATGCCATCGCGGCCTCCACATACACCGGATCGTTCATCAGCGTGAGCGCCTGCAGCGGGGTGTTGGAGCGCGGACGCTTCACTCGGCACGCCATGCGCGCGTTGGCGTCGAAATTCACGAAGCTCGGATAGGGCGCGCCGCGCTTCCACACGACGAAAAGTCCGCGGCGGTATTTCTCATCGCCGGGACTCACCTCGTATTCGTAGCGCTGGCCGCCGACCTTCACCCATAGGCCGTCGGGCTGGTAGGGTTTGATCGGCGCACCGCCCTGCTTGAGGCTCAGCAGACCGGCGACGGCGAGCGCGTTGTCGCGAATCATCTCAGCCTCGAGCCGGTGCCGCGGACCGCGCGCGTAGAGCAGGTTTTGGTCGTCTCGCGCGAGCAGCTCCGGCGTCACCTTCGACGACTGCCGGTAGGCCGCGCTCATCACCATGGTCTTCAGCGTGCGCTTCATGCTCCAGCCGCCGTCCATGAACTCGCACGCCAGCCAGTCGAGCAGTTCGGGGTGAGTCGGCGGCTCGCCCTTGATGCCGAAGTCCTCCGGGGTCGTCACGATGCCGTGGCCGAACAACTCCGCCCACCAACGGTTCAGCACGACACGCGCGACGAGCGGGTTGTCGCGGCTCACAAGCCAGTTCGCGAGGTCGAGGCGGGTGGCCTTCTCGCCGGAGCGCTTCAACGGATGCAGCGCGCCAGGCGCGTGCGCCTCCACCGCCTCACCCGGCGTGCGGAACTCGCCGCGCGTGAAAATCGCGCTCATGCGCGGCGTGCTTTCCTCCATCACGAGCGTCGTCGGCACGGCGACCTTGCGCATCTGAACCTCCAGCCGCGCCTTCTCCGCAGTCAGCTTCGCAAACTCCGGGTTCCCCTTCATGCGAAAATCCGCGATCAACTTTGCCTGCTTCGCGCTGCGCTTTTCCACGGGGTGCGCGAGAGCGGCGGCGACTTCCGAGGACAGCGCCTCGCCGTTCACATTGCCGGTGATGGCGCTCAGCCTGACCCGTCCGATCGTCCGGCTCGCGCCGTAGTTCTGCTCGAGGGTGAACTTCAGCACCGTGCCCTCCGGAAAACCCACCGGAGCCGCGGTTTCGAGCACCGCCCAGTGCGACTCGTGGAATTTCGGATTAATCGCCCAGCCGCCGCGCGGGCCGTTCCCGGTGCTGAGCAGATTTGCCACGGAAAAATTCGACTGCGAGAACGACGCCCGTGCCGCGGTGAACATCACCTGCGCGGCCTGCCCGGGCTTGCCTGCTGGCGCAGCGGTGAGAGTGAAATTGTTCAGCACAAAATTCGGCCGCTTCTCGTCGCCTCGTCCGGGCCCCTTTCCTGGCAGCGAATCATCCGTGAGCGCCTCCAGCTTGATTGCGTTGATGCCCGTGAGCTTCGTGCGCACTTCGATGACGTAGCTGTCCTTGTCCGGCGCGGGCTCGCCGCTCACGAGAACCGACTTGTCCGCGAGCACCTCGTGCGTCGCGCCGCCGGTGGAATCGAAATTGGCCACATCGAGCACGTTCTCCTTCGGAGCCTCCGCTAGCTTCTTCTTCAGCGCTTCCTCCCATTCACTCTGGCCGGCCGACGCGGCCTTCTCGATCGCGCTGAGCTTCGCATCCAGATCCGCGATTTGCGCCTTCAGCCTCGCGCGCTCGGCCTTCGATGCAGCGTCGCCGATCTCCATCGTCGGCCCCTTGAACTGAATCGAGCCGGGGACATTCGCGCGCGTGCGGTCCGCCTCGAGCGCCGTGTTGTTGAAGAACGCGAACAGCCCGTAGTAGTCGCGCATCGTGAACGGGTCGTATTTGTGGTCGTGGCACTGCGCGCACTCGAGCGTCGCGCCGAGCCAAGTCATGCCGAGCGTGTTCACGCGGTCGTGGATTTGGTTCACGCGCGTCTCCTCGGGGTCGGTGCCCGCCTCGACGTTTGTCGGCGCGCTGCGGTTGAAGCCGGTGGCGATTTTCTGCGCCTCCGTCGCGTTTGGCAGCAGGTCGCCTGCGAGCTGCTCGATGGTGAACTGCGTGAACGGCATGTCCGCGTTGAGCGCGTTCACCACCCAGTCGCGGTAGGGCCAGAGGTCGCGGAAATCATCGCGCTGAAACCCGTGCGAGTCCGCATAGCGCGCATAGTCGAGCCATGGCCGGGCCCAGCGCACGCCGAATTGATCCGACGCCATCAGCCGGTCCACGAGCTTCTCGTAAGCGCGCGGATCGGTGTCCTTCACAAACCCATCCACCTCGGTTGGCGATGGCGGCAGCCCGATGAGGTCCAGAGATACGCGGCGGATAAGAGTCTCACGCGGCGCTTCGGGCGAAGGCTTCAGGCCCTCTTCCTTCAAACGAGCGAGGATGAAGGCATCAATCGGATTGCCAGCAGATGGCTGCTCACTGATTTGCGGGACCTTCGGCCGCAAAGGCGCAACGTAAGCCCAGTGACGGCCAATCTTCACATCGTCCGGCCAGACGGCGCCGGCATCGATCCACGCCCTGATCTTCTCGGCCTGCACTTTCGTCAGCGGCTCGCCGCGGCTCGGCATCACATCGTCGTGCCCCTTCGGCAGCGTGATGCGCCTGTAAAGTTCACTCTTCGCCGCGCTGCCCTTCTCGATGACACCCACGCTCGCGAATGCATCCTCCCGCGAGTCGAGCCGCAGGTCGCCCTTGTGGACCTTCGCGTCGTGGCACTCGAAGCAGGAGCGCTGAAAAATCGGCAGAATGTCGCGGGCAAAATCCACTGTCGCAGCGACAGCACACGGCCCCGCGGCGGCGGCGATGCAGGAGGCGAGGAATCGGGAGGCGGGGGTCATTGCTGGAGAATGTGCGGGCTGGCCGGAGAATCATCGGCGGCAGACCGAGGTTCTTGGGGAAGAATACCAGTGGCACCTCCAAGAGGGACATCGATTTTACGCCCCCATCCTATCGCTTCCCGAAATCCTCCAGATACTGCGAGACAATCACCTTCAGTGGCGGCGGCGTGGGAAGGCCGAGCGCGACGGCACGAGCGCCGTCCACGGCGACGGGCCAGTTGTCCACGATGCCCTGGATGCGCGCGTCGAATGCATCGGTGATCGGACCGAGCTTCAGCCCGCGCTCGGCGGCGATTTCGCGCAGCACGGACTCGGCGAGCTGCGGCGTGACGCGGTGTGCGGGAAGGCCGATGGCGCGATCATCGCGCAGGCGCTCGGCGGGAACTTCGTGAAGCGCGATGAGTGACTCGATCACCGTGCGGTAGCCGGTCATCGGATGGCACTGGTCGCGGCGCACGGGCAGCATGCACGGCTCGCCATTCAGCGGCTCGCGGAACATCCCGCTCGCCCAGCTCGAGGCGGCGGCGTTCGGCTTGCCGGGGCGCACGACCACCGTGGGCAGGCGCGCGGAGCGGCCGTCGAAAAACCCCTTCCGCGAGTAGTCGTTCACCATGAGTTCGCACATCGCCTTCGTCATGCCGTAGGTCGTCTGCGGCGTGAGCTTCGTGCGGTCGGTGTTTGGGTCCTGCATCGCCTCGCCGCCAAAGCACGCGATGCTGCTCGCAAAGACCACGCGCGGTTTTCCCGGCAGCGCGCGCGCGGCCTCGAAGACATTGCGCCCGCCGTCGAGGTTCACACGCAGCGCATCGTCGAACCGCTCCTCGCATTCGCCGCTCACCATCGAGGCGAGGTGAAAAATTGAGGTCGCTGCGACGGAACCGGCAGCGGCGAAGACGACGTCGCGGCTGCTGATGTCGCCCGTGATTTGCCGCACGCGTGCATCCTTCGCCGGCTCGCGGAAAAATGCGTCGAGCAGCACGACTTCGCTGATTTTTTCCGCAGAGCCGGAGGGGCCGGTGAGTTCGCCGCGTTCCAAGAGTTTGCTGCAGAGCTGCGAGCCGAGGAAGCCGCCGCCGCCGGTGATGATGACTTTCATGCGAGTGTCGAGTGTCGGGAATCGAGGGAAGTGATTGGCAATGCGCGCCGGGTCGTTGTGGAATGGGCGCACACAAATGAGCAAGACACTTTCAGGACACCGCATCGGCTTCGTCGGCCTCGGCAACATGGGCCGCGCGAATGCGCGCCACCTGCACGATGCCGGCGCGGAGGTCATCGTGTGGAACCGCAGCGATGCGCCCGCAGCGGCGGCAGTCGCGCTCGGCATGAAACGCGCAGCCTCGCTGCCGGAACTTGCGCGCGCGATCGGAGGCGGCGTCATCTGCATCAACCTCACGATGACGGACGTGGTGGAGAAGGTCGTCTTCGGCGCGGGCGGGCTCGCCGAGGGGCTGCACCCGGATGCGCTCATCATCGATTTCGGCACCACGGGCGTGCCGCAGACGAGGGAGTTCGCAAAACGTGTGAACTGGATCGATGCGCCGGTGTCCGGCGGACAGATCGGCGCGGAACGCGGCGACCTCACGATCATGGCGGGGGGCACCGAGGCGAATTTCCAGCGCGCGCTGCCCATCCTGCAGACGGTCGGCAAGCGCATCTCGCACCTCGGCCCGTCGGGTGCGGGGCAGGTGACGAAGCTCGCAAACCAGCTCATCGTAGCGCAGACGATCGACGCCGTCGCCCAAGCGCTGCGACTGGCGGAACTGGCCGGCGTGGATCCCGCGAAGGTGCGCGAGGCGCTGCTCGGCGGCTTCGCGGAGAGCCGCATCCTTCAGTTGCACGGCGACCGAATGGTGCGTCGCGACTTCGCACCCGGTGGCCGTTCCGAACTTCAGCTCAAGGACGTGCGGCTCATCTGCGAACTCGCGGCTTCGCTCGGCTTTTCCTCGCCCACGCTCGACAACTGCCGCGCGCAGTGGGAGCGCTTCGTTCACAAGGAAGGCCACGGCGACGCGGATCACTCGGGGCTCTTCATGCTCTACGACAAGCGCTGAAACCTGCGGCAGCGGAATCCCGGCGGGTGTCGGGCGTTTGAAGTTGAGCACAGCGCGACTGCCACTACGAATCGCGCCGATGAAACCCTCCGCACTGGCCGTTCTCCTCGCAACTTCAGCAGCGTCCCTTTTCGCCGCGGACCCGGCCTTTGATGCATGGGCCGACGCGCTGGCCGCCGAGGAGATGCGCGCCGATCCGGTTGACGCCACTTACACGCAGTATTTTACCGGGGCGGAGCAGGACTCGCTCGACCGGCAGCTCACGCCCATCACGCGGGAGCACCGTGCGGTGCGGGTCGCGGCAGCGCGGAAGGCGCTGGCGGAGCTCGCGAAATTTGACCGCGCGAAGCTCGATGCCCAGCAGCGGACGACTGCGGGTGTCATCGAGTGGTCGCTGAATGTCACCGTGAACTCCGAGCCGTTCGCGGACCATCACTTCACTTTCAACCAGTTCCGCGGCCTGCACGTGAGCCTCGTGCATTTCCTCAGCCAGGCGCATCCCATCCGCAACCGCCGCGACATCGAAAACTACCTCGCGCGCCTCGCACTTGTGGCAGGGCAGATGGACGATGGCATCCGGCTCGCAAAGGACGCGGCGGCGCGCGGCTTCCTCATGCCGGACTTCATCATCAAGTCCGCGCTCGGGCAGTTCGAGCGCTTCCTCGCCGACGAGCCGGCGAAGAACATCCTCGCCGCCTCGCTCGAGGAGCGTGCCGCGAAGCTCAAGGATGTGTCTGCGGAGGATCGTGCGAAATTCACCGCTGCGGCGGTGGAGACCGTCGCGAAGTCCGTCATCCCCGCGTTTCAGCGCGCACAAGCGATGCTGAAAGAGCAGCTCCCGCTCGCGAAAAGCGATGCCGGACTCTGGCGCCTGCCCGCGGGTGACAAAGCCTACGCAAGCGCGCTGCGCCGCTTTACCACGACCGAACTCACCGCCGATGAGATCCACGCCATCGGCCTTCGCGAAGTCGCGCGCATCGAAAAGCAGATGGACACACTATTGCGCCAGCTCGGCTACACCGAGCGCAGCATCAAGGAGCGCTACGAGAAGCTGAACCTCGACTCGCAGCCGCCCGCCGAACCCGACCCGCGACCCGCGTTGCTGGAGAGATACACGACGATTCTCCGCGACTCGGAAAAGCGCGCCGCGCTTGTCTTCGACCTCCGGCCAAAGGCGCCGGTGGAAGTCCGCCGCGAGCCCGCCTTCACCGAGAAGACTGCCGCGGCGCACTACACCGGCCCCGCGAAGGACGGCACGCTTCCCGGCGTCTTCTGGGCGCCGCTGCCGGGACCGACGTTCAACATCCTCGGCATGCGCACGCTCGTCTATCACGAGGGCGTGCCGGGACATCATTTCCAAATCGCGCTCCAACGCGAGACCGCCTCGCTCCCGCGCTGCCGGCGCGACGGTATCTTCACCGGCGGCTCCGCATTTTCCGAGGGCTGGGCGCTCTACGCCGAGCAGCTCGCCGCCGAGAACGGCTGGTATGACGGCGACATCCCCGGACACCTCGGCCAGCTCCAGGGCGAACTCTTCCGCGCGAAGCGCCTCGTCGCCGACACCGGCCTGCATACGAAGCACTGGACCCGCCAGCAGGCGATTGACTACGGCATTCCCGCTTCCGAGACCGAGCGCTACGTCATGAACCCCGGCCAGGCCTGCGCCTACAAAATCGGCATGCTGAAAATCCTCGACCTGCGCGCGAAGGCGGAGAAGGCGCTCGGCGGAAAATTCTCGCTCAAGGAATTTCACAACATCGTCCTCCAGACCGGCAACGTCCCGCTCGCCGTGCTGGAGCAGGTGATCGACGACTTCATCGCCGCGAAGCGCTGAGCCCCGGCTCCGTCTGTGGGCCTGCGAACTGCTTTCCAGACCCGCATGAACGACCTCGCCAAATGCGTTGTGATTCTCAGCCTCTGCGCCGGCGGCTGGCTTTATAAGGATTTCCGCGGCTCCGGTGAGCGCAAGGTGGACAGCGGCGCCGCACAGGGCCTCGTGATGATCCAGGGCACCGCGCCGAAGCCCGGCATGCCGGTCATCCTTGAATTCTGGGGCACCTACTGCGGTCCATGCATCGCAAGCATTCCGCACCTGAATGAGCTGCACGAGAAGTTCGGCTCGCGCGTCCAGTTCGTCGCCGTCTCGGGCGAGGACACCGGCACGGTGAAGGCATTCATGGCCAATCACCGGATGGCGTATCCCGTCGCCGTGGACCCGTCACACGAGTTCTTCGGCGCGTGGAAGGTGAAGGGCATCCCGGACCTCGTCGTGCTCGACGGGAACCAGAAGCAGCTCTGGCGCGGCCACTCGGCGGCGCTCACATCCGCGAAGCTCGCAAGCCTGCTCGGCGAGCTTTAATCCTCCCGGCCTTCCTCCTTCACGCGGATGAAGCGGCGCAGCAGCAGCAGCGCAATCGGCGCAACGAGCACGAGGCCACCGACGATCATCCACATGCCGCCCGGATCGCGCGGGCCGGTGGCCGGGCAGTAGTGCTCGATGATTCCACCGAAAAGCGCACCGGTCGCGAGCTTGCCCATGAGCAGCGGAACGTAGGAGAGCGACGCGAAGGATGCCTCCTGTCCTTTCGGCGCGATGGACGCGGCATACTCATACACGCGCGGCGAGTAGATCGCCTCGCCGATGGAGAACACCACCTGCCACAGCACAATCATCACGATGTAGGGATGCACCACACCCTGCAGGCCGAGGTAACCATGGCCCACGGCATCGCCGAACCAGCCGTCCGCCAGACCGGTGAACGTGCGAGACGGCAGCGCCATGAACACGAACGATGCCGCAGTGACGAAGCCGCCGAGGATGACCATCGAGTAAGCGGCGCGTTTGCGTGTGAGCACGCCGATGAGCGGCGCCAGCACGAGGATGAGCACACCGTTCACCGCGTTCAGACGCCCCACGCACTTCGTTCCCTCGGGGCCGATTTCACGCTCCGCGAAAGTCGGCAGCACGCTGTCCATCGTGCCGAAAACAATTTTCAGCAGGCCGATCAGCGCGAGGAAAATGAGGAGCCGGCCGAACCGCGGCTGCCGCACCAGTGCCGCGAGCTGCCGGCCCGTGTCGCGCGCCGCGCTGCGCACCGTCGTCCCGAGCCGCACAAAAAATCCCTGCCCAGCCTCGCCTGTCTGCACGGTCCCTTCGTCGTCCTTTTCCCCGCGCAGGAGGAGCAGCAGAGGGAGCATGAGCAGTTCCACCGAGAGGCTCGCGAAGATCAGGATCCGCTCCTGGCTGAGCGACATTCCCGCGACCGAGATGGCGCCGCTGCTGTTCGGTGGCAGCGCGGAGAAAATGGCGTCCCGGAGAAAATATCCCACGAGGAAGCCCGTGTTCATGATCGCGTAGAAGATCGAGAACGCGACGGAGCGCTGGGCCGGCGCGGTGAATTTCCGCGTCGCGGCCACGAGCACCGGCGTGCAGAACGCCTCGGCGATCGCCGCCGGCACCATGCCACACGCGAGCGCCACCCATGCGTTCGTGCTCGCGAACATCACGAACCGGCACACCACCGCCAGCACCACTCCCAGCAGCAGGGTGCGCCGCATGCCGAGCGCGTCCGTGAGCGAGCCCGATACGAGCGTGGCGAGCGTGAAGCACATTCCCCACGCCGAGAAAACCCACTGCGCCTGCGAGCTGCCGAGGCCGAGATCCTTCATCGCCCAAGTCGTCAGCGCGATCGTGAGCAGCTTGTAGGCGGTCACGATCACCATCTTCAGGCCGAACGTCACCCACAGCCCGCGCGGAACGCCCGCCAGCTTCACGAGAGCGAAAATCCCGATGCCGAAAATCGCCCCGCCCACGATGCCCCCGGACACCGGGCCCATCTTCGCCTTTTCCGAAACGAGGTAGCCGAACGCCACGCTGATCAGCGCGAGCAGCAGCGCCTTGAACGGCAGTTTGGCGGTGGATGCGGTCTCGCTCATGCGGCGGCGGTCATGCGTGCATCACCTGGCCGCCGTCGATGTTGATCGTCTGGCCGGTGATGTTCCGCGCGTGGTCCGATGCGAGGAAGACGGCCAGCGCCGCGAACTCCGGCGGCGTCTGCCAGCGGCCGAGCGGCGAGACCTTCCGGATTTTTTCCGACGCCCACGCCTCGTAGTCTTGCCGCTCGGATGGCGGCAGCTTCTCCTGTCCCGCCGCCCACACGGATTGATTCAGATCGGTCTTCACCATGCCGGGCGAGAGCGCGTTCACGCGCACGCCGTGCGGCGCGAGATCCTTTGCGGCGCACTGCGTGAAATTGATCAGGCCCGCCTTCGCCGCGCTGTAGGGCGGGTCGGTCTGCGAGCCCATCTGCCCGGCGACGGAGACGAGGAAAAGCATCGAGCCACCTCCGCGCGCGATGAGCTTCGGCGCGAACGCGTGCGCCGTGTTCACCGCGGCGATGAGATTGATCTCCAGCACGCGCGCCCAGTCGGACGGCTCGAGATTCCAGAAGGGGAACCCGAATTTCCCCGAGCCGACGCCCACGCAGAACACCACGTGGTCCACTTCGCCCATCGAATCTGCAAACGCCTGCATCTCCCCGTAGCGCGTCACGTCGCCCGTCATGTGCGTGAGCCCCGCGAGCGGTGGTGCATCCGCGGCGCGGTCGAGTCCCCACACGCGGCAGCGCTCGGCCACAAAGCCCTCCGCGATCGCGCGCCCGATGCCGCGCGCCGAACCGAGGACGGCGACCCTTTGATCTGCGAGATTCATTTGCATCGAGCGATCTCACAGAGTCCGGCGGCGCAAGGCAAGGCCGCGGGCCGAATTTGCACTCCGCGCTCAGCCGATCAGCAGCAGCCGCGGCGGCGCACCCGGCGGAGTCTCCGGCGCGCGGTGAATGCACGGCGGCACGGGGCAGCCGGGATGTTCCGTCGCGATGCGCCAGAGGTTTCCCACGCCGAAGGAAAACGGCCGCGCTCCCGGCACCGGCACGTAGTGCAGGTCGAAGCAGTGCTCGTTCAGGTGCTCGCGGAATGCCTCGTCGTCCCGTCCTCCGTGGAGCGCGAGCAGCGCGACGCGCGTCTCCGTCACATCCACGCGACGCACGGCCTCGTCGTCGCGCAGGCCCTCGCTCGGGCTGCCGAGATAGGTGCAGAGCCACGTGTCCGCCTCGGTGTTCGCGCTGTCGGCGTGCCAGGAAAAGACATCCGTCGGCACCGGACAGTCGGTCGCATCGCGCAGGTAGCCGTCGATGTAGTCGAGCACCGGCTCGACGCCGCATTCGCGCAGCCGCCGCTGGTCCGCGAGCATAAACTCGACTGCCACACGGCCCCCGGCACTCAGCGGCAGCGCGGCGAGTTCCTCCTCCTCAAGGGTGTTGATTCCACAGCGCCCTGCAAAATGCCGCGCCACTTCCGCGAACCCATCCGGCACTTCCCGCTCCCAGCAAAGCGCATTCACGCCGTCGGCAAACCGGGCCGCGACCAGTTCCTCGAAACTGCACACGCGGCGGATGCGGCGGTAATCAGCGGGCAGGGAGAAGGATGTCATGCGCGGGATTCACCTTTTGCACCGCGAGCGACATCATCCAGCGGAATGCGCATTCAGAGATACTAGCGCCGGCGACCGCCTGATGCCACGGAGGCCGCGCGACGGCATAGATTTGGATTGCGGTGGAGCGCGATCCGCATTCCGAATCCGCGCTTTGCTCCCGCCATGAACGCACAGAAGCCTCTCGTTGGAATCATTGACTGGGCGGAGTCGCCTCTTGGAGACGCGGAGTCGGCGGTGGAGCGCGGGGTGATCGGCGATGCGGCTGAGGTGCGGAGGTATCTGTGCTCGGGGGACCAGGATTTCACGGAGGAGATTTGCGGGGCGCGGGCCCTGATCGTCTGGCACAACACGCCGATCACCGCGGCGGGAATCGGGCGGCTGCGAAACTGCCGGACGCTGATCCGGAATGGCGTGGGCTTTGACTCGGTGGACATCGCGGCGGCGCGCGACCGCGGCATCGCGGTGTGCAATGTGCCGGACTATGGGACGGAGGAAGTCGCGGACCATGCAATCGCGCTGGCGATGGCGCTGTGCCGGCAGCTTTTCCCGCTGGACGAGGAGGCGAAGCGGCTGGGCTGGGTGATCCGCGTGGAGCCGCGGCTGCGGCGGCTGCGGGAACTGACGTTTGGCGTGGTGGGGCTGGGGCGCATTGGGACGGCGACGGCGCTGCGGGCGAAGGCGCTCGGGTTCCGCGTGGTCTTTCACGACCCGTATCTGCCGAACGGCGTGGACAAGGCGGTGGGCGTGTCGAGGGTGCGCACGCTCGACGAATTGCTCGCGCAGGCGGATGTGCTTTCGCTGCACTGTCCGCTGACGGAGGAGACGCGGCATCTCATCGGCGCGCGGGAGCTGGGGCTGATGAAGCCGAGCGCGTTCGTGGTGAACACGGCGCGCGGCGCGGTGGTCGCGAAGGAGGCGATCCTCGGCGCGCTGCGCGATGGCCGCATCGCGGGCGCGGGGCTGGATGTGGTGGAGGATGAGCCGCTGAAGTCGGCGGAGGAGGCGAGCGCGCCGAATCTAATCGTGACGTGCCATGCGGCGTTTTGCAGCGTGGAGTCGAAGCGGGAGATGAGGGCGACATCGGCGCGCATCGCACTGGCGGCGGTGCGCGGGGAGCGGCTGGAGAATGTGGTGAACGGCGTGGCTTAGTTCCGGGGCGGACGAGCGCCGGCTTGGAAATGCGAGCGGCATTTTCCTTTCGCCCTCCGGGTGAAGCGGGCATCAATCCGCGCCACCAAATCCGCCACCCCATGAATCCCATGCGCCCCAGAATGCTTCCCCTTTTCACCCGCATCGCCGCCGCGCTGCTCTGCGGCGCGCCATTCACCGCGACGGCTGAGCCGTATGATCCGGCGCGGTTTGAAAAGGAGATCCTCGTGGCGGCGGCGCATGATGCGATCCAGTTCGAGGTGCTGCCGGGTGGGGACATTGTGTTCGCGGAGTTCTGGGGGCCGGTGAAGCGCTGGGACGCGAAGAACGGCACGGTGACAACGCTCGGCGAGGTGCCGACGCATGCGAAGGGTGAGGTGGGGCTGCTCGGCATGGCGGTGGCGCGCGACTTTGAAAAGAGCGGGCATGTCTTCGCGCTCTTCTGCCCGCGCGAGAAGCAGGGCACGATGCGCGTGAGCCGCTTCACGGTGAAGGACGGGAAGATGCCCGCGGAGTCGGAGCGCATGCTGCTGGACTGGCCGTATGACACGGAGCACGTCTTCCACATGGGCGGCGCGATGTTCATGGACGGGAAAGGCGACCTCTACATCGGCAACGGCGACAACTGCCACTACGACCCCGGCCTGCCGGTGGACATCCGGCCGGACCGGAAGAACTGGGACGCATTCCGCTCGGCCGCAAACTCGCGCGACCTGCGCGGGAAGATCCTACGCATTCACCCGACACCCGACGGCGGCTACTCGATCCCGAAGAGGAACCTCTTCGAAGACGGGAAGGACGGGCGCGCGGAGATTTACGGGATGGGCATCCGGAATCCGTTCCGCATGACGGTGGATGACGCGACGGGCACGCTCTACTTCGGCGACGTGGGGCCGAACGTGATGCCGAAGCTCGGCGTGAAGCCGGAGGGTTACGAGGAGATCAATGCGACGAAGACGGCGGGGAATTTCGGCTGGCCGCTCTTCGTGGGCCCGAACGAGACGCTGCCGCTGTTTGATTTCGACGCGATGAAGGAGGTGCGCAGATACGATCCGCAGTCGCCGGAGAATCCATCGCCGCGCAACACGGGGATCAAAAAGCTGCCGCCGGCGAAGCCCGCGCTGGTGTGGTATTCGAGCGTGGCGTCGAAGGAATTCCCGACGGTGGGAAGCGGCGGGCGGTCAATCATGGCGGGGCCGGTGTATCACTTCGACGACACGAACCCGTCGCCCATCAAGCTGCCGGACGAGATGGACGGCCGACTCTTCATCTACGAGTGGATGCGCAACTGGATCCAGACGGTGAAGCTCGGCACGCAGGGGCCGGAGCTGGAGCCGTTCGTGCCGGCGATGACCGTGCGCAGGCCGGTGGACATGAAGCTCGGGCCGGACGGCGCGCTCTACCTGATCGAATACGGCGACAAGTGGTGGGAGAACGCGGACAGCCGCATTGCGCGCATCGTGTATCGCCGCGGGAACCGCGCGCCGGCCGCGAAGATTTCCGCAGGCGAGACCGCGGGGATGCCGCCGCTGACGGTGGAGTTCGATGCGTCGCGCTCGGTGGATCCGGACGACGACGCGCTGACGTTCACCTGGAGCGTCGCCGGCGAGCGGGGCGGCGAAGGCACGAAGTTCCGGCACACGTTCAGCCAGCCGGGCACATATGAGGTGACGCTGACCGCGCATGATCTCGCGGGAGCCGTGGGCACGGCGAAGGAGACGGTGTGCGTGGGCAATGCGCGGCCTGTCGTGCGCTTCGAGGCGCCGGCGCACGGATCGTTTTTCGACTGGGGCGCGGAGATTCCCTACCGCTTGTCGGTGAAGGAGACGGACGGCGACAAGGTGGATGAGAAGCTCGCGGCAGTCGTTGGCGAATTCCGCACGCGGCGCTTCCCCGGCGCGGGCGAGAAGGAAGTCGTGGACCCCGGCCTCGCGCTGATGCGCGGGAGCACGTGCTTCTCCTGCCACATGGCGGATGTCGCATCGGCAGGCCCGCCCTACCGCACCGTCGCGCTGAAATACAAGGACGACCCCGCCGCGGCGGAGCGCCTCGCGGCGAAGGTGCTCAGCGGCGGCAGCGGCGCGTGGGGACAGCTCCCGATGCCGCCGCATCCGCAGCACACGATCGCACAGACACGGCAGATGATCGGCTGGGTGCTGTCGCTGAAGGACGACCCCGCGAGCCAGCCGCGGCCTGGCGTGAGCGGATCGTTCCCAGCGCCGAAGAAGCCCGCGGGAAACGCGCAGGCGAACGAGGGCGTTCTCACTTTGACCGCAAGCTACACCGACGATGGCAAGGCCGGCACGCTGCCGCGCCTGCGCGGCGAGGGCTCGGTGGTGCTGCATTCGCGCAGGAAAAAGGCGGCGCTCTACGACGAGAACCACGGCATGACCTACGTGGAGCAGATCGACGGCGAGAAGGGGCTCATCGGGCACTTCAAGGACGGCGCGCACATCGTCTTCCGCGAACTGAACCTCGACGGCATCCGCAGCGTCACCGTGCGCGCGGGGAGCTTCGACACGAAGGGCGGCACGCTCGAACTGCGCAAGGGCTCCCCGACCGGCGCGCTGCTCGGAACCGCGGAGGTGAAGGCGACGGGCGAAGGTCCGTTCCTCGACATCCCCGTGGAGCTGGCGAACGCGGGCGGCCTCACCGATGTGTGCATCGTCGCGCGCTGCGCCGACGCGGCGACCGTGCTCGGGCTGAACTGGATCGAGTTCCGCCAGTGAACCGGGCGATCCGTTCCTCCTGAAACGAACCGCGCCTTCCCGCATGTCCTCCCTTCCCCCGACCCGCGCGCGAAACATCGTGCTGCTCTTTGCGATCGCGCTCGCGGTCATCACCTACCTCGACCGCGTGTGCATCTCGCAGGCGGCGCCGGCGATCCAGGCGGCGCTGGGGCTGGACAAGGTGCAGATGGGCTACGCGTTCGCGGCGTTCGGGTGGGCGTATGCGCTGTTTGAAATCCCCGGCGGCTGGCTCGGCGACCGCATCGGGCCGCGGCGCGTGCTCATGCGCGTGGTGTGCCTGTGGTCGCTCTTCACCGTGGCGACAGGCTGGGCGTGGAGCCTCGCGTCGCTCGTCGCGTTCCGCTTCTTCTTCGGCATGGGCGAGGCGGGGTGTTTCCCAAACATCACGAAGGCCTTCACGCTGTGGTTCCCTCGCGCGGAGCGGGTGCGCGCGCAGGGCGTCCTGTGGCTGAGCGCGCGCTGGGGCGGCGCGTTCACCCCGCTGCTCGTTGGCTGGATGCTGGCGGGCGGGGAGAAGGGCGGCGCCGGCCTGGGGCTGCACTACCAATGGATCTTCCTCATCTTCGGCGTCGTGGGAATCGCATGGGCGGTGCTCTTCTTCCGCTGGTTCCGCGACCGGCCGCGCGACCATGCGGGCGTGAACGCCGCGGAGCTCGCGCACATCGGCGAGCGCGCGGACGATGCGGAGACCCACGCGATGCCGTGGAGGCGCATGCTGGCGTCGCGCACCGTGTGGATGCTCTGGGGGCAATACTTTTTCTTCTCCTACGCGTGGTATTTCTACATCACGTGGTTCCCGACTTACTTGAAGGAGCACTTCCCCGCGCTGGAGGAAATGCAGCGCGCGCTGCTCGCGTGTGTGCCGCTGTTCTTCGGCGGGCTCGGCTGCATCGCATCGGGGCTGCTCTCGGCCCCGCTGGAGAAAATCTGCGGCGGCACTGCGCGCGGACGGCGCATCCTCGGCATCGCGGGAATGTGCGCGGCGGGGGCGATGCTCTTTCTCTCCGTGCAAATCCGGCAGCCGCTGCTCTCCGTGCTCGCGGTGGGGATGGCGAGCTTCTTCAGCGACCTCACGCTGCCGGGCGCGTGGGGCGTGTGCATGGATGTCGGCGGGCGGCACACGGGCGCGCTCTCCGGCAGCATGAACATGATGGGCAATGCCGGCGGAGCCGTCGCGCCGATGGTCGTGCCGCTGGTGCTGAAGGCCGCGGACGGCAACTGGAATGTGAACATCATGCTCTTCGCGCTCGCGTGCCTCATCGCCGCGGCATGCTGGCTGTTCGTGGATTCCGACGAGCGGCTGCACGAGTGAGCGCGCGGCACGTCTAACTTTCCTGCCGCGAGCGGGGTGATGTTCCTTGCCGCGGCGATGCCCGGCGCCCGACAACCATTTCCCCGAGTGAACACCCCGAACTCCTCCATGCCCATCCCCACGCAACCCCGCCGCGCCTTCGTGCGCGACAGCCTCGCGCTCGCCGCGGGCGTCGCCGCATTTGGCATCACGAAATCACACGCCGCCCCCGCCTTCACCGTCCTCGACACGAAGGTGATCAGCCAACAGCCCGAATACTACTGCGGCTGGTCCACCGTCGCCCGCCGCGCGAACGGCGAGCTGTGGGTCACGTGGTCCGGCGGGCGCGAGGCGCACGTGTGCCCCTTCGGCCAGGTCGTCGCGATGACCTCGCGCGACAACGGCGAAACGTGGACCTTCCCCCGCGTGCTGCTCGACAGCGCCATCGACGACCGCGACAGCGGCTGCATCGAGACGGCAAAGGGCACGCTCATCGCCACCACCTTCACCTCGCTCGCCTACGAGCCGCTGCTCGCAAAGCAGTCCGCGATGACCGAGCTCTCCTCCGAGGGCTGGAAGAAGGGCCAGATGAAACCCGAGCAGCTCGCGCGCTGGAAAGCCGCCCACGCGCGCCTCGGCGACGCGGAGCGCAAGGCCGAGCTGGGCGAGTGGCTCATCCGCTCGACCGACGGCGGCCTTTCGTGGAGCACGCGCATCAGGACCATCGTGAACAGCCCGCACGGGCCGATTCAGCTCAAGGACGGACGCCTGCTCTACGCGGGCAAGCGGCTCTGGACCGATGACAAAAAAATCGGCGTCTGCGAGTCCACCGACGACGGCGCGACATGGCGCTGGCTCGCCGAGATTCCCACGCGCCCCGGCGACGAGGTGCCGAAGGGCTACCACGAGCTTCACGCCGCCGAGGCCGCGGACGGCACGCTCATCGTGCAGATTCGCAACCACAACAAGGCCAGCGCCGGCGAGACCCTGCAGACCGAGTCGCGCGACGGCGGCAAGACGTGGAGCGAGCCGCACAGCATCGGCGTGTGGGGGCTGCCCTCGCACCTCCTGCGCCTGCGCGACGGGCGCCTGCTCATGACTTACGGCCACCGCCGCGCGCCCTTCGGAAACCAGGCGCGCATCAGCACGGACAACGGCAAATCGTGGGGCGAGGCGATGATCCTCTCCGGCGACGGCGCGGGCGGCGACCTCGGCTACCCGAGCACCGTCGAGCTGGCGGACGGCACGCTGCTCACCGTGTGGTATGAGTCCATGAAAGGCGCCCCGCACGCCGTGCTGCGGCAGGCGCGGTGGAAGTTGTCCTGAGCAGTCATCCCAAAAACCTGGCAATCCAGATGGAAACTTTTGCTGATGGCCTCACTTTCGTCGAAATTGGCCCCATTCGCTTCGGCGAGGGTCTCTCGGGTGCCAGCGAAGGTCTCTCGGGTGCCAGCGAAGGTCTCTCGGGTGCCAGCGAAGGTCTCTCGGGTGCCAGCGAGGGTCTCTCGGGTGCCAGCGAGGGTCTCTCGGGTGCCAGCGAGGGTCTCTCGGGTGCCAGCGAGGGTCTCTCGGATGCCAGCGAGGGTCTCTCGGATGCCAGCGAGAACGTCTCTTCTGGCACCATTTTCCCCATTTCCCGCGCAATTGCCCCCAATTCCACCGGTAAAGACCGCTCTTTCGTCACCAAAGGACCCTTTGCCGTCAGCCGAGAACTCTTTGTTCTCAGAAAAGAATTCTCTGCCCCTGGCAAAGAGCTCTTGGACGGCGGAAAAGACTTCTTGGACGACGAAAAAGAACTCTTTTTCGCGGTCTAGTGCCTCTCCATCCGCGGTTTCCAATATTCTGCCCAAAAATCGACAGACAACTGTCCTGCAATCGCAGCGAATCCAGACAAAAAGCCCATTTCACCACCAAAACCCATGAATCTCAAAATCACCCCTGCCGTCGCCCTGCTCGCCGCCATCCCCGTCCTTCATGCCGCCGACAACACCCCGCCCGAGGGCTTCACCGCGCTCTTTAATGGCAAGGACCTCAAGGGCTGGGTGCCGGTGAATGTCGCGCCGAGCACTTACACGGTGCGCGACGGGATGATCATCATCAGCGGCAACCCGACCGGCTACATGCGCACGGAGAAGATGGTGGAGAACTTCATCCTCGAATGCGACTGGCGGCACATGAAGAGCGGCGGCAACTCGGGCGTCTTCGTGTGGGGCGACGGCGTGCCCGCGATGGGCACCGGCTACACGCGCGGCATCGAGGTGCAGGTGCTCGACAACGCCTACGGCAACACCGCGAGCCACACGACGCACGGCGACATTTTCCCCATCTGGGGCGCGACGATGAAGCCGTGGGGGAAAATCTCCAACAACGGCAAGGGCAACCGCAGCTTCCCCATCGAGGAGCGCAGCAAGAGTTCGCCCGAGTGGAACCACTACCGCATCACCGGCAACAACGGTGAGCTGCGGCTGGAGGTGAACGGCAAGGAGGTCACCGTGGGCAAGGACTGCGTGCCGCGGAAGGGATTCCTCGCGCTCGAGAGCGAGGGCGCGGAGTGCCACTTCAAGAACATCTATTTCAAGGAGCTGCCCTCGACGAACACGCCGCCCGAGCAGACGGCGAATCCCTACGAGGGGTTCGTGTCGCTGTTCAACGGGATTGATTTCACCGGCTGGAAGGTGCCCGAGGGCGACAACGGGCACTGGAAGGCCGCGGGCGGAGTCATTGATTACGACGCGAAGAGCGAGGCGAAGGGCGACAAGAACCTTTGGACCGGGAAGGAATACAAAAACTACACGCTGATCGTGGACTGGCGGCTGAAGGAGACGCCCTTCACGAACCCGCGCGCGATGAAGGTGCTGCCCGACGGCTCCGAGGAGAAAGGCCCGGACGGCAAGCCGATCCAACTTTCCATCCCGGACTCGGATTCCGGCATCCTGCTCGCGGGCGACGCGAAGTATCAGGTGAACATCTGGTGCTGGCCCGTGGGCTCCGGCGAGATGTATGGCGTGCGCCGCGACGAGAAGATGCCGCCGGAGGTCCGCGCCGGTGCGACACCGCGCGAGCGCGCGGACAATCCCGTCGGCAAATGGAACCGCTACGAAATCACCGTGAACAACGGCACCGTCCGCACGGTGCTCAACGGCAAGGTGGTCATCCCCGGCGTGAAAATCCCCGGCCTTCCCGAGAAGGGCCGCATCGGCCTGCAGCATCACGGCGCGATGAAGGACGGCGTGTGGACGAGCCCGCCCGCGCTCGTGCAGTTCCGCAATGTGTTCATCAAGGAGCTGCCGTAACCGCACGCATTCGCCATGAAACTGACCCTGCTCGCATTTCTCCTCGCGGCTGCATCGCTGACGGCGGCGCAGCCGGCACCCGCACAGCCGCCGCTCACATGGAAGGCCGGCGCGGCGTCGGTCGTCATCACGCCGGAGGTGGACATGCCGATGTCCGGCTACGCGGCGCGCACCAAGCCTTCCGAGGGCAAGGCGCAGGATCTCTTCGCAAAGGCGCTCGCAGTGGAGGACTCGGCGGGCGGGCGCTTCGTGTTCGTGACGATGGATCTCATCGGCGTGCCGCGCGACCTGCGGCTGCACCTGGAGAAGCGGCTGAAGGAGAAGCACGGGCTGCCGGGTGAGCGGCTGCTGCTGAATGCCTCGCACACGCACTGCGGGCCGGCATTCCGCATCGGGAAGTCGGAGGCGGACGACGTGCCGCCCTCCGAGACGCCGGGCGAAGTGTATGGCCGCAAGCTGGAGGAGAAGATCTTTGCGCTCGTCGGCGAAGCGCTGAAGAACTCCGCGCCCGCACGGTTGAACTACTCGCACGCGCGCGCGGGCTTCGCGATGAACCGCCGCCTGCCGGTCGCGACGGGTTTTCAAAACAGCCCCTTCCCCGACGGCCCCGTGGACCACGACGTGCCGGTGCTCAGCGTGCTCGGCGCGGACGGCTCGCTGCGCGCGGTGCTCTTCGGCTACTCGTGCCACAACACGACGCTCGGCTTCTACCAGTTCTGCGGCGACTACGCGGGCTTCGCGCAAGAATACCTGCAGGCGGAGCATCCCGGCACGATCGCGCTTTTCCTGAATGGCTGCAGCGGCGACCAGAATCCGTATCCGCGCGGCACCATCGAGCTGGCGCAGCGCCACGGCCGGTCGCTCGCGACGGCGGTGGAGGCCGCGCTCACGGTGAAACCGCAGCGCGAGGTGCTCGGCCCGGTGACGGCGGAGGCGGTGGAGATTCCCCTCGCCTACGGTCCGGTGCCGACGCGCGAGGAGTTCGAGCAGCGGCTCACTTCCAAGGACAAATACACCGTGAGCCACGCGCAGCGGATGCTCGATCGGCTGAAGAAGGACGGGAAGCTCCCCGCCGATTATCCGTATCCCGTGCAGGTCGCGCACTTCGGCGGCGACATCGTGCTCGCGGCGCTCGGCGGCGAAGTCGTCGTGGACTATTCGCTGCGCCTGAAAAAGGAACTCGCCGGCAAGGCCGCCGTGTGGGTCGCGGGATATTCGCACGATGTGATGACCTACATCCCGAGCCGCCGCGTGCGCGAGGAGGGTGGCTACGAAGGTGGCGAAGTGGTGCGCTTCAGCTCCACGCATCCCGGCCCGTGGGCGCCGGAGCTGGAGGAGAAGATCATCGCGAAGGTGCATGAGCTGCACCGGCAGCTCTCCGGACAGCAGCCCGCTGCAGGAAAGTAAGCGCAGCAGCACTTTTGCGCACCTAGCAGACGGTGCCGCGGGTGGTTGAAAGAAAACCAACGATGCCACTCCGAATCCCGAACTTCATCACGCTCGCCGCGCTCGCGGGCACGCGCGTGCTCGCGCAGGACGTGAGCTTTGAAAAGGACGTGCGGCCGATCCTGAAAGCGCACTGCACGCACTGCCACGGCGAGGAGGAAAAGCCCAAGGGCGGCGTGGATTTGCGGCTGCGGCGCTTCATGGATCTGGAACTCGACACCGCGCGGCGCGTGGTCGAGCCGGGCAAGCCGGACCTGAGCGAGATGATTCTGCTCGTGCGCAGCGGCGAGATGCCGCGCAAGGGCAAGCCGCTCCCGCCGGAGCAAATCGCGGTGCTGGAGAAGTGGATCGCGCAGGGCGCGAAGGTGACCAAGCCCGAGCCGGAAAAGCTGCCGCCGGGGATGTTCATCACGGACACGGAACGGGAGTTCTGGTCGTTCAAGCCCATCGCGCGGCCAGCAGTGCCGAAAATTGAAAATCAAAAAGCGGGGATCGAGAATCCGATTGATGCGTTTGTTCTCGCGAAGCTGCGCGAACAGAAGCTCCACTTCGCCACCGAGGCAGACAAGGCGGCGCTGATCCGCCGCGTGACGCTCGACCTCACCGGCCTGCCGCCGACGCCCGCGGAAGTGGATGCGTTTTTGAAGGACACCTCGCCGGGCGCCTACGAGAAAGTCGTGGACCGGCTGCTCGCTTCGCAGAGCTACGGCGAGCGCTGGGCGCGGCATTGGCTCGACGTCGCGGGCTATGCGGACTCGAACGGCTACACCGAGGCGGATTCCGTCCGGCCGCACGCGTGGCGTTACCGCGACTACGTCATCCGCTCGCTGAACGCGGACAAGCCGTGGAATGAATTCATCACCGAGCAGCTCGCGGGCGACGAGCTCGCGGGCGTGACGCACGGCGCGACGCAGGAGGCCGTCACCGACCCGAAGCGCCTCGATGCACTCACCGCGACCGCATTTCTCCGCATGGCGCCGGACGGCACAGGCGACCCGAACGACGACGCGAAGCTCGCGCGCAACCAGGTCATCGCCGAGGAGCTGAAGGTCGTGTCGTCGTCGCTGCTCGGGCTCACCGTCGGCTGCGCGCAGTGCCACGACCACCGCTACGATCCGATTCCGCAGAGCGACTACTACCGGCTGCGCGCCGTCTTCGAGCCGGCGTTCGACTGGCAGAACCCGCGCCCGCCGGCGCAGCGGCAGTATTCGCTCTACACCGCCGAGGAGCGCGCGAAGGCCGCGGAGGTCGAGAAGAAGATTGGCGAAATCAACCGCGAGGCGCAGGCGATGAGCAAGAAGTTCCTCGACGAGATTTTTGAGAAGAAAATCCTCGAGCTGCCCGAGGCTGAGCGCGAGCCCTACCGCGCCGCTCGCGCGACGGCGGAAGCCAAGCGCACGCCGGAGCAGAAGGCGCTCATCAAGAAATACCCGAACGCCCTCGCGCTCTACTCGCTCGACCTCTACGACGCCGCCTTGCAGAAAAAGGTCACCGACAAGACCGCCGAAGGCACGAAGCTCCGCGCGACGCTCCCGCCCGAAGGCATGGTGATGGCGCTCACCGAGGTGAAGGGCGCCGTGCCGAAGACGTTCCTCTTCAACCGCGGCGATCACGACCAGCCGAAGAATGAAGTGACGCCCGGCGAACTCACCGTGCTCGCGTCGCCGCAGGTCGAACCGTTCCAGGCGGAGAAAATCACGGCGGGCTCGAGTGGTCGCCGCCTCTCGTATGCGAAGTGGCTCACGAGCGGGAAGCATCCGCTCGTCGCTCGCGTGCTCGTGAACCGGTTTTGGCTGAATCATTTTGG
Source organism: Chthoniobacteraceae bacterium (assembly GCA_044221185.1). Lineage (GTDB taxonomy): Bacteria > Verrucomicrobiota > Verrucomicrobiia > Chthoniobacterales > Chthoniobacteraceae > SXWH01. The sequence continues at coordinate 127,784 of JBGAPP010000006.1, forward strand.
CCGCGGCATCGTGAACACGCCCGGCGACTTCGGCACGGCGGGCGAAGCGCCGTCGCATCCCGAACTGCTCGACTGGCTCGCGAGCGAGTTCATGAGCGGCGGCTGGAAGCTCAAGCCGCTGCACAAGCTGATGGTGATGAGCGCGACTTACCGGCAGTCGTCGCGCAACGACGCGTCGCTGCGCAGCGATCCCGACAACAAGTTTTTCGGCCGCTTCAAAATGCAGCGCCTCGACGCGGAGACGGTGCGCGACTCGATGCTCGCCGCCGCGGGCACGCTGAACCCGAGCCCGTTCGGCCCGCCGTCCGACATCGCACGCGATGTGCAGGGCCGCATCGTCACCGGGAAGGACAAGGGCACCATCACGCTCGCGAAGGTCGAGGCCGACGGCGCGAATGATTTTCGCCGTTCGATCTATGTTCAGATGCGCCGCAAGACGCCACTCACCGTGCTGGAGACATTCGACGCACCGGTGATGCAGCCCAACTGCGAGCTGCGCGCCCGCACGACCGTCGCGCCGCAGTCGCTGATGATGATGAATGACACGTTCGTCCTCGAAGCCGCGCGCAGCCTCGCCAAGCGCCTCCGCGCCGACGCGCCCGACAACGCATCCGCGCAAATCACCGAAGCATGGCGCATCCTCTTCAGCCGCGCCCCGCAGGACGCCGACGTGCAGCGCGCGCTCGCCTACATCACCGCGCAGACCGAAGCCGTCCGCGCCTACCACCACGGCATCCAGCACTCGAAGGACAAGCCCGCGCCCGATCCCGCCGTCGAGGGCCTCGCGAGCTACTGCCAGGTGCTCTTCAGCTCGAACCGCTTTCTCTACATCGAATAGCCATGCACTCGCGCCTCTGCTCCCGCCGCCATTTTCTCCAGGCCAATGCCTTCGGGCTCGGCTCGCTCGCGCTCGCGACTCTGCTGCGCGATGACGGGCTGCTCGGCGCGCCGGTGAAGCCGCACGCACCCGGCGCGGATGCGCTGCGCTACGACCTGCTGCCGAAGCAGCCGCACTTCCAGCCGAAGGCGCGCGCGATGATCTGCTGCTTCATGATGGGCGGGCCGTCGCAGATGGATCTCTTCGACCCAAAGCCGATGCTCACGAAATACCACGGGCAGAAATTCCCGGGTGAGATCAAATACGACAACCTCGCGCAGGCTTCGGCGAAGGTTTTTGGATCGCCGTTCGCCTTTTCAAAGCACGGGCAGTGCGGGATGGAGCTGAGCGAACTGCTGCCGTGCCTCGGCGAAGTCGCGGACGACATCACGCTCATCCGCTCGATGCACTCGGGCGTGAGCAATCACGCACAGGGCCTCTACGCGGTGAACAACGGGCGCGTCACTGCGGGCCGCCCGAGCGTCGGCGCGTGGCTGAGCTACGGGCTCGGCAGCGAGACGCAGGAGCTGCCCGCCTACATGGTGCTCGGCCACCCGAACGGGCTGCCGACTTTCACGGGCGAGCATTTCACGAACGGCTGGCTGCCCGCGCTCTACCAGGGAACGCTCATCCGCGCGACGGAGCCGCGCATCTTGAACCTCGATCCGCCCGTCGAGTTTGCGGGCGAGCCGCAAAAGCGGCAGCTCGATCTGCTGAAGGCGATTAACGAGGAACACCTCTCCGCGCATCCGGGCGAACTCGATTTGCAGGCGCGCATCGCGAGCTACGAGCTGGCGGCGAAGATGCAGACCGCGGCGAAGGAGGCGCTCGATATCTCCAACGAGCCCGAGCACATCAAGAAGCTCTACGGCGTGGATCGCGCCGAGACGAAGGACTACGCGACGCGCTGCATCATCGCGCGGCGGCTCGTGGAGCGCGGCGTGCGCTTTGTGCAGGTGCTGAACTCCGGCCAGTCGTGGGACCAGCACGGCTCGCTCGTTTCGGCGCTGCCGAAAAACTGCATCGCCACCGACCAGCCGACCGCCGCGCTTGTGATCGATCTCAAGCAGCGCGGCCTGCTCGACTCGACCGTCGTGCAGTGGGGCGGCGAAATGGGCCGCCTGCCCGTGCTGCAGAACGACGCGGGCCGCGAAAAGTGGGGTCGCGATCACAACACGTTCGGCTTCTCGCACTGGGTCGCCGGTGGCGGTTTCAAGCGCGGCCACGTCCACGGCGAGACCGACGAGTGGGGCCACAAGGCCGTGAAGGACGTCGTGAACCACTACGATTTCCACGCCACGCTGCTGCACAACTTCGGCCTCGATCACACAAAGCTCATCTACAAGCGCAACGGCACCTCCGCATCGCTCACCGACGGCCAGCCCGCGCGCGTCGTGAACGAGCTGCTTGCATAGCTGCCCGCTGATGCAGGCAGAACGAGACGCTGCTTGCCCGCCGCCGCCGCGGCTGCGTTGATGACCGCACCGATGACCGCCTCCCCCCGGCCCACGAACGTCCGCAGCCGCATCATCGGCATCACGATGCTCGTCGCGTTCATCATGTATCTCGACCGCATCTGCATGGCGGAGATCGTGAAGTCGGCGTCCTTCGCAAAGGACATCCCGCTCGGGGAAAAGGAGACTGGGCGGATTCTCAGCGCGTTTTTCTTCGCGTATGCGCTGCTGCAGGTGCCGGCCGGCTGGGCGAGCGACCGCTTCGGCGCACGGCCGATGCTCACCATCTACATCGTGCTGTGGTCGCTCTTCACGATCCTGACGGGCCTTGCGGGCGGATTCGCCATGCTGCTCACGGCTCGGCTGCTCTGTGGAATGGCCGAGGCGGGTGCCTATCCCACAGCAATGGCGATGGTGCGGAAATGGATTCCGCTTTCGGGCCGCGCGCGCGCAAGCGGCATGGTCGCGCTCGGCGGGCGCATCGGCGGCACGCTCGCGCCATTCCTCACGATCTGGATGATCGTCCATATGGGCGGCTGGCGGATGTCGCTCTGGGTGGATGGCACCGCGGGGCTGCTCATCGCCTTCCTCTTTTGGAAAATCGTGCGCTCGAATCCGCAGTCGCACACCGGTGTGAACGCCGCGGAACTCGCGCTCATCGGCAGGCCCGAGGCGGAGAAGCCGCTGAGCGGCCACGAACTCGCGCAGGCGCTGAAGAGCTTCGTGAAAAGCGCGAGCCTGTGGTGCAATGCCGCCTACCAAGTATGCGTAAACATCGGCTGGGGATTCCTCGTCACGTGGCTGCCGACGTATCTCGTGAAGGAACTCCACGTCGGCGAACTCGAAGGCGGCCGGATGGTCACCTGCGTGCTCGCCTTCGGCATGCTCGGCCAACTCGCGGGTGGATTTTACTGCGACTGGGCCACGCGGCGTTTCGGCCTGCGGGTCGGGCGCGTGCTGCCCGTCGTGAGCGCGATGCTCATCGGCGTCATCGCCTACGTCTGCGCGCCATTCACGAGTTCCGTCTGGCTGTTCATCGCCTGCTGCGCGGCGGTTTCATTCTGCACGGACCTCGCGAACCCCGCGATGTGGGCCTTCATGGGCGACGTCGGCGGACGCGCCACCGCTGCGGCGGGGGGTTGGGGAAACATGTGGGGGAATCTCGGCGCGAGCGCGGGGGCGCTTCTCTTCCCGTGGCTGCGCTCACAGGGCAGCGGTGATGGAAGATTCTTCGTCTTCTTCACCCTTGCCGGCGCGATGCTGCTCGCGGGACTCGTCGTCCTGCCGATGAACTCGACAAAGAAACTCCTCCCCGACGACTCACGCTCATCCGATACCCCAAAACCATGAACCACCCGCTGGTCTCGTATCCCCGGAACACCGACACCCCCACTTCACACCTGCCGTTCAGCCCGGCGGTCGTCGTGGGCGACCTCGTCTTCGTGTCCGGCCAGGCATCGGTGGACGACAAGGGGAACATCGTCGGTGATTCCTTCGAGGGTGAGTTCCGGCGCTCGGTGGAAAACCTGCGCCGCGTGCTGGAGGCCGCGGGCAGCGACCTCGCGCACGTCGTGCAGACGCGCAACTACGTCCGCGATGCGACCAACGTGCCGCTCTTCAACCAGCTCTACCGGGAATACTTTTCCGAGCCATTCCCAGCGCGCACGACGATCACGAACTGCCTCCCGCCTTCGCTGCGCTACGAGATTGAGGCGGTCGCGGTGCGGCATTCAAAATAGCCCGCACCGCTCGCCCCCAATTTCCCCATGAATTCCCGCATCCCTCTCGCAGCGCTGCTCGTGCTCGCATTCCCATGCACCACGGCGCTCGCGGCGGAGCGCGTGCCGTGGACGAGTTCGCGCATCCGAGGCACGCCGGAACCGCCGCCGCCATTCATCGTCGAGCACATCTATCCGGGCATCACCTTCAAGCGCCCAGTGGACGTGCAGCGCTTCCCCGGCAGCGAACGGCTCGTCGTCGTGGAGGAATCCGGACGCATGCGCTCCTTCGTGCCGGGTTCGGATACGATGGATGACTTCGGCAGTCCCTCGGCGTTCAACGCGGAAATCAACCGCGCGTATTCGATCACATTTCACCCGCGCTTCGCGGAAAACCGCTTCGCCTACGTCTTTGCCGTGGAGGATCTGCATGGGAAAGACGCGCGCGAAAATGGCTCGCACATCATCCGTTTCCGAGTGGCTGGCGACAATCCACCGAAACTGGATCCCACCAGCGGCAAGGTTCTCTTCTCGTGGGCCGCGGGCGGTCACAATGGCGGCAACGTCCGCTTCGGGCCCGATGGCATGCTCTACTTCTCGACCGGCGACGGCACCAGACCCGACCCACCGGACGAACTCGTGGTGGGACAGGACTTGACGCGCGTGCTGTCGAGCGTGCTGCGCATCGATGTGGATCATCCCGATGCGGGCCGCGAATACGGCATTCCGAAAGACAACCCATTCGTGAACGAACCCGGCGCACGCGGCGAAAAGTGGGCCTACGGCCTGCGCAATCCGTGGCGCATGAGTTTCGACCCAAAGTCGGGCGAACTGTTCGTCGGCGATGTCGGATGGGAGCTGTGGGAGATGATTTACCGCGTGAAGCCGGGACGGAATTTCGGATGGAGCATCACCGAGGGCAGCAAGCAGGACGTGCGGCCCGAGCGGCTGCGCGGCCCGACGCCCATCGTGCCGCCACTCGTCGCGCACTCACACGAGGAGGCCGCGAGCATCACCGGAGGCGAATTTTACCACGGCACACGGCTGCCCGAACTGAAAGGCGCATACATCTACGGCGACTGGCAGATGGGCACATTCTGGTCGCTGCGCACCGACGGAGACAAGGTGACCGAGCACCGCGAAATCGCGCGCAGCTCGCTGATGCCCGCGGCGTTCGGCATCGCGCGCGACGGCGAGCTAATCATCGCGGACTACAGCGGAGGAGGCCTCCACCGCCTCGCGCCGAATCCGCTCGCGGGAAAGACGTCAGCCTTTCCGCGCAAGCTGAGCGAGACGGGGCTCTTCGCCGACACGCGCACTCAGAAACCCGCTGCGGGAGTTCTGCCCTATGAAATCAACGCCGAGGTGTGGGCTGACCACGCGACCGCGGAGCGCTGGGTCGCATTTCCCGGCACCGACGGAGCCTACGTCGCGCAGGAAGCGAAGGGCGTCGTGCTTCGCGGGCGCTGGGGATTTCCCGCTGGCGCGACTTTTGCAAAGACCTACTTGCTCGAGATGGAGCGCGGAAATCCGGCGTCGCACCGGCGCGTGGAGACACAGGTGCTCCACTTCGACGGCAGCCTCTGGGGCACCTACACGTATCGCTGGAACGAAGCGCAGACCGACGCGGACCTCGTGCCTCTGCGCGGCGAGGAAACAACTTTCACCATCCGCGACAAGGCAGCGGCCGGCGGCGAAGTGCGGCAGCCGTGGCGCTTCTTCGCGCGCAGCGAATGTGCGCGCTGCCACACGCTGATGAATGACTTCGTGCAGGGCTTCAGCGGGCCGCAACTCGACCGCACAACAACCACCGCGCGTGGCGACCAGCTCGATGTCTTCACACAGCTCGGCTACACGCCCGACCAGTCGCGCATGGCGGATCCGTTCGGCACGCATGGGAGCATCGAGGTCCGCGCCCGCTCGTATCTCCATGCAAACTGCGGCACGTGCCACCGCTTCAATTCCGGCGGCGCAGTGCCCACCTACTTCAACATCGAGACCCCGCTGAAGGAGGCCACGCTTGTGGATGCAAAGCCTTCGCTCGGCGAGCTCGGCCTGCCCGAGGGCCGCGTGCTCGCGTCCGGCGACCCCGCGCGCAGCGTGCTGCTTTACCGGATGGCCACTGCAGGGCGCGGCCACATGCCCTACCTCGGCGGCAAGCTCGTGGACGATCGCGGCCTGCTCGTCGTGCGCGAGTGGATCGCCAGCCTGCGCCGGGACTCGAACATCACCGAAGCCACGCGGAAGCAGCGCGACGCCGAGGAGCAGGCGCTGGCGAAATTGAAGTCCGGTGATGCGTCGCAGCTCGACACTTTGCTGGGCACCGCCAGCGGCGCACTGAGCACGCTGCTCGCAATCGTGGACGGCTCCGTCGCTGGCGAGCTTCGCGCCAAGACCATAGCAAAGGGCAGCGCGCTCGCCGACCCGATGCGCCGCGATTTGTTCGAGCGATTCCTGCCCGAATCGCAGCGGCGCAAAGTCCTCGGCCCCGACATCAAGCTCGGTCCCCTGCTCGCGCTCGGCGGCGACGCCGCGCGTGGCAAGACGGTCTTCGCCGCCATCTGCATCGCCTGCCACCGCGTCGGCGGAGTGGGCACGGATTTCGGCCCGGACCTCTCGCGCATCGGTGCGAAATGGGCCCGCACGGGAATGCTCGAGCAAATCGTCCAGCCGTCGAAAGTCATCGAACCGCAGTGGCAGCTCGCCATGGTGAAGCTCAGGGACGGCACCATGAAGAGCGGCTTCATCGCCGCGCGCAGTGAGACGGAAATCTCCCTGAAGATGGCCGGTGGTCTGGTGGAGAAGGTTCCCGTGTCGAATGTCGCCGACACCACTATCACGCGCGTTTCCATCATGCCCGAGGGCCTGCTGCAAAACCTCACCGCACAGGAAGCCGCGGACCTTCTCGAGTTTCTCGCCAGCCTGAAGTGAGCGCCCCATGAAACACACGTCCCTCCTCCTCGCCGCGCAGTTTTCGGCCTGCGCGATGCTCCATGCCGCCGACCCGATGCAGCCGCGGAAGGGCGAAGTGCCGGCATCCGGGCTATATGTGCCGGTCAACGTCGATGCCTACGCGGCGGATAACGCGAAGACCGAACTCACGGGCAGGCGCGTCAGCGTGTCGAACATCCCGTTCGACCTCGCGGGGCAGAACGGCGCGGACAACTTCCTCCTCAAATCCGCCGCGTGGCCCGACTGGCAGAAGGATCCGAGCAGCTACTACGCAGCCTATGACAAGGGGCCCGAAACGCCGGGCGACCCGCAGCGGCCAATGTTCAAGGTCCCCGTGGCCGACTACTCCGCCGTGTATCTGCTCGCCGCAGCGGACAACGAACGCTCGCTCTCGAATGTCGTGAGCTTCCGCATCGGCGCGATGGACGGCGCGCGCCGGGTCGCGCTGCATGATTTCTCCACGACGGTGCCGCGCTTTGATGAGAAGAAGCCGCCGGGCGTCACGACGGTGATTCCCACCCCGGCGGGAAATGTGTTCCTCGTGCGCGTTCCGCTCGGCGTCGCGATGGCGCAGGACTTCCGCGACGAGTGGGCGCTCGATGTCGAGGTGACGAAGGAACTGCGGCTCGCCATCCGCCGCCCCGACCCGTGCCGCTTTCAATTCCGCCCGCTGGGCACACCGAGCGGCGTCCACATCTTCGGCATGACCTTCCAGCGCTCGCCCGTGCAGATGGAGGTGACGAGCAGCGAGGCGGGCCATGTGTTCAACGAACCGCAGGTGCCGACTTTCCACGTGAAGCTGCGGCATGTGGGACCGAGCCGGGGCAAGTTCACCATCGAAGCGGTGGTGAAGGATTTCTACGGCGAGGAAACGAGGACTGCCACGGAGGAGCTGGAGTTTCCGAAGAGCGGCGAGTTGGCGCGGGACATCAGCATCCCGGTGACGAAGCACGGGTGGCACGAGCTTTCGATTCGCGTCTCGCAGGGCCGCAATGAACTGCTGCGGCGCGAGACCAACTTCGCGCTGCTGCCGAAGGACACGCGCAGACACCGCGACACCTCGCCGTTCGGCACGTGGGATTTCAGCGGGACGCACTTCACGCCAAATGACGCGAGCGACGTCGGCCCGCTCTACGTGAAGGCCGGGCTGCGCTACGGGATGTTTGGTTTCACCGCCGACGAACGCGCCAAATACGGCGTGCTCTCGGGCACTGAGCCGCGCAATGCGGACGTCCTCGCGAAGGCTCTGGAGAAGGATCCGACGCAGCCGAAGAGCATCCTCATCTTTCACGAGAACGCCATCAGCGGGCCGCACATCATCCGCACTCCGGATGTCTTCACCGGCCGGGCGCCCTACAAGCTCGATGAGAAGGAGCAGGCGAAGTTTGACGAAATGTGGAAGGAGGCGACCGAGACGGCGAAGGCCGCGCGCGCGAAATTTCCCGACGCGAAGCTCGCCTTTGGAAACGGCAATCCACACCTGATGGAGGAGTTCGCGCGGCACAAGTTTCCATCGGAGCTGTTCGACTCGCGCGGCAACGAGGCCGGCTGCTTCATGCGCATGCCCGAGACTCAGCCGCTTGATTTCGTGTCGAACAACGCGGGCCTGTGGATGGACCGGCAAATCCTCGACGCCTACGGCTACAAGGACAAACCCATCACGCAATGTTACGAGATTTGCTATCCGAACACGAACCCCGGGAACCTCTCGCTGCACACGCAGGCGAGCTACTTCGTGCGGCATGCGATGCACTCGCTCGCGTGGGGCATCCCGGTCATCCGGCAGGGCAGCATCACGGACATGGGGAACTCGTATTATTTCAGCAACTGGGGCGCGTCGGGCTTCTGCTTCGCCAAACCGGACGTGCGGCCAAAGCCCAGCTACGTCGCCATCGCCACGATGACACAGCAACTCGACGGCGCGAAATTCACGCGCGCCGTGCCGACAGGCACGCCCGTGGTGTATGCGATGGAGTTTGCGAAACCCGACGGCGGATTCGTCACGGTGCTCTGGACGCTGCGAGGGACGCGCCAGCTCTCCGCAAAAGTGAGCGGCGCTAGTGCTGTGGACATCATGAGCAACGTTCTGCCCATCGAAACCACCGAAGGCCGTGCGTCGCTCGAGATTTCCAGCGACCCGGTTTTTCTCACATCGTCACGCGCGATGGGGGATGTGACTTTGGGCGCGGCAAAAATGGAACCACGTCCCCCTGTTTCACAGCCGCTCAAAGGCCCTCCAGGAAAGCCCGCACCTGCAAAGCCGGGAGCGGTTCTCGTTTCCCCTCTCGACCAACTCTCCGACTGGCAGGTGGAGAAGGAACGCAGCACCGAGCTGGAGTTTTACAACTTCGAAACGCCGCGTCGGAAGGGTAACTTCGCCTTCGAGCAAGTTGCGGAGTTCGAGGGTGAGAGGAACGCCCTGAAAGTCGCACCACGGGCGGTCGGCGGCTCAGTGTTTCTGCCGATGTATTCCGTCCTCTCTCACAAGCGCGGAATCGAGATTCCCGGCGAGCCGACCGAAATCGGCCTCATGGCGAACGGCAATGGCGGCTGGGGCCGCATCATCTTCGAGTTTGAGGATGCGGGCGGCCAGCGCTGGACGAGCATCGGCGCGCCGATGAGCGGCGAAGCCACGCGCTGGATGGCCGACTGGATGAGCGAGAAGGAACTCGCCGCGATGAAAGACATGAAGGTCTGCGACTGGAACACCAACGACCCCTGGCAGCGCAGCCGCATCAATTTCGACGGCTGGCGCTACCTGCGCTTCCCGCTGCCGGGCAACTACCCCGGCGAGCGCTACCACTGGCCGGGCAGCAGCCAGTGGAAACACACCGGCGACGGCGTCGTGAAGTATCCGCTCAAATTCACGAAGCTCATCATCGAGCTGCCGGAAAAGACGCTTTATCTCACAAACTACGCGCCGGTCCCGCGCGCTGACATCTACCTGAAAGACCTAATGGTCACCTACGACGCGCCGGAAAAGGTGTCCGTGGCACCGTGAAGAAGGTCGCAACCTGCGGAGAACATCCTCACTCTCACAGCCATGACCGACCGATACGCAAAATCCCGGGCCCTTTTCGAGCGAGCGCAGCGCAGCATCGCCGCGGGCGTGAATAGCGGCATCCGCAAGATGGAGCAGCCCGTGCCGCTTTACTTCGCACGCGGCGACGGCCCCCGTGTTTGGGACGTGGACGGCAACGAATACATTGATTTCCAAATCGGCCAGGGCGCGCTGCTCTACGGCCACGCGCCGAGCGGGATGGCCGACGCCATCGCGGCGCAGGCGCGGCTCGGAACGCACTACGCGGCGCAGTGCGAACTGGAAATCGAGGTCGCCGAGCGCTTGCAGGCAATGATTCCGTCGGCGGAACTCGTGCGCTTCAACAACTCTGCAACTGAAGTCGTGCTGTCGGCGCTGCGTCTTGCGCGCGCACACACGGGGCGGCCGCTCGCGCTGAAATTCGAGGGCCATTATCACGGTTGGGCGGATGAGGGGCTAGTCGGTTTCGCGCCGCCGCCGGACAAGTGGGGCAGCGACGAGGAGCCCACGCGGCTGCACCCGAGCGCGGGCGTGATTCCCGAGGTGCTGGAGAAATTCGTCGTCGCACGCTGGAACGACCCCGAGCACCTGCGCCGCCGCGTCGCTGCGCACGCGGGAAAAATTGCGGCGATTATCTTCGAGCCCGTGCTGTGCAACACCGGATGCATGGAACCCGTGCCCGGCATGGTGGAGACGATCCGAGAACTCTGCGACCGCGAGGGGATGCTGATGATCGCGGACGAGACCATCACCGGCTTCCGCTTCGGTGCGGGCGGTGCGCAGAAACATCTCGGATTCACACCCGACCTCACGATTCTCGGCAAGGCTGTCGGCGGGGGAGTGCCGTTCGCCGCGCTCGCCGGGAAGAAGTCCGCGATGAGCAAAATCATCGAGGGCACCGTCGTCCACGCCGGCACACTGAACGCCAACCCGCTCTGCCTTGCCGCAAGCAAGTGGTGCCTCGATTTCGTCGCGTCGCTCGGCGACCGGCATCCGCGCGAAGCGACCGCGCTGGGGCGGAAGATGATGGATGGACTGCGCGCCCTCGCTGACCGCAACGGCATTCCGCTCCGTCCCCAGGGACCGGGCCCCGCATTTCACACCGCGATGCTGAAACCCGGCGCCGCAGAGGGGCCGATGCTCGAATACCGTGACTACGTGCGCCGCCACGATGCGCCGCGCTGGGCGCACCTGCGCCGCTGCCTGCTGGAGGAAGGCGTGCGCGCCATCGAGCGCGGGCTGTGGTTTGTGAGCCTCGCCCACCGCGAGAGCGATGTGACCGAAGCGCTGCGAAAAGCGGAGCCTGCATTTGCACGGCACGCTGCGGAGTGGGAACCCGCGTAACAATCATGGCAAAGCGCGTCCTCATCGCAGCCCTTTTCCACGAGACCCACACCTTCCTCGAAGGCACCACGGGCCTGAAGGACTTCGCCGTGCGACGCGGCGGGGAACTGCTGCAATGCGCGGGCGACAGTTCGCCGCTCGGTGGTGTTTTGGAATTCGCCAAGGAATCGGGTTGGGAAATCGTGCCGACGGCGGACTTCCGCGCCTCGCCGAGCGCGATGGTGGAAGATGAGGTGGTCGAAACATTCTGGAATGAACTCGACGAGCGCATCTCACTGCCGCTCGACGCCGTTTTTCTCGTCCTGCACGGCGCGATGACCTCGCAATCGCTGCCAGACGTGGAAGGCGAAATCCTCGCCCGGCTGCGCGCGCGCATCGGCATGGCTGTCCCGGTCTTCGGTGTGTTCGACCTGCATGCCAACTTCACCCAGCGCATGGCAGACCTCGCAAACTGCCTCGTGGCCTACCACGAAAACCCGCACAGCGATGCGCGCGAGGCTGCACTCATCGCGGCACGCCTGCTCCAGCGCACGCTCACGAGCGGCGTGGTGCCGCGCATGCTCTGGCATCACCCGCCACTGATGTGGCCACCCACGGGGACCGGAACGGCAACTGAGCCCATGCGTTCACTCGAGCGTCTCGCGCGCGAACTCGAAGCAGCGACGCCGGAATTCTGGAATGTCAGCGTCTCAGCCGGCTTCTCGTTCGCCGACACTCCGGACACTGGCGTGAGCTTCGCCATCACAACCACGGGAACCGATGAGCAGGCGCTCGGAGCACTCGAACGCCTCTCTTCGCTGGCACTGGAACGAAAATCCGAGGGGAGCGTGACAGACCCGCCGCTGGAGGAGGTCTTTGCGCAACTCAACCCACTTCCACCGGGACTCACAGTTCTCGTTGAGCCTTCCGACAACATCGGGGGAGGCGCGCCCGGCGACGGCACGGGTTTGCTCCGTGCGCTCGTTGCGCACGGCATTCCAAACGCCGCCATCTGCATCAACGACCCTGCCGCCGTGCAGCTCCTCGCGTCGCTCACGCCGGGAATGAAAGCCACGCTGCCCATCGGAGGAAGGGGAAGCAGGCTCGATCCCGGCCCGCTCACGCTGGAGGTCGAGCTCGTGCGGCGCGGCGACGGCACGTTTGAACTCGAGGACAAGCAGAGCCACCTCGCGTCGATGTGCGGCGACCGCTTTGACATGGGGCCGTGCGCAGTCGTGCGTCACGGCGGACTCACAATTCTGCTCACGTCTCGCAAGACGCCGCCTTTTGACCTCGGCCAATGGCGCAGCCAAGGCATCGATCCGACGAAGCTTTCCGTCATCGCCGTGAAGGCGGCCGTCGCACACCGGCGCGTGTATGATCCCATCGCAGCGCGGATGCTGTGGGTGGACACGCCGGGCCCGTGCACGAGCAATCTGCGCTCGCTGCCTTACCGGAAAATCAGGCGCCCTGTTTTCCCGCTCGACGACTGATTCGGCGGCGCGGCTCAGTTTTTGAACGCTGCGTTCGTGCGGTCGCCGCCGCTCAGCACGTAGGCGACGAGGTCGAGGATTTCCTCCTTCGTCAGCATCGCGAGCAGCATCGGCGGCATCGGGGAGATTTTGCTCGGCTCGATGCTCTTCACCTTCTTGCGGTCCACGGCGGTCTGCTGGTTCGGCACCGAGGGGTCCGTGTTGATCATCACGTTGTCGCCATTGAGGTTCACGATGGTGCCCATGACCTGCGTGCCGTCCTCCAGCGTGGCGACGCTCGGGACGAACTGCTCGTTGATGACCTTGCTCGGGTTGATGATGTTGTCGAGCAAGTCGGTCGCGCTGTAGCGGCCGCCGGCACCGGTGAGGTCGGGACCGGTCATGCCGCCCTCGTTCACGAAACGGTGGCAAGTGAAGCACGCGGCGGCGCCGAACATCTTGCGGCCATTGTCGAAGCTGCGGCCCTTCATCCCGGTCTTCGCGGCTTCGCTGAGTTCCTCGAGCGTCCAGTTCTTCGGCGTCCGTCCGGCGAACATCGCGCCGAGCGCCTCGATGGTGGATTTGTGCTCTGGCTTTTTCTCGATGAGCGCGGCGAGGTCCTTCTTCTCAGCATCGGTGAAAGTGGCGAGCGCGTCGGTGCGGATGAACTCGATGAACTTCTCGAAGCTCGCGCCGCCGCGGAAGTTCGCGGCTTTCAAAAGCCATTCGAGCTGCGCGGTGCGGAGTTCCTTCGTCCAGCCGGCCTTCAACACGCGCAGGCTGCGCGCGTATTCGATCTGCTCCTCCTGCGTGGCGGCGTCGGCGATGAGCCTCATGCCTTTCGCGGCGAGCGCGGGGTCTTGCAGATACGCGAGCGTCTCGCAGAGCAGCCAGTTTTGATCGAAGGTCTTCGCCGGGAAGATGGCGTCGAGCTTGGTGATCAGCTTCTGCCGCGTGGCCTCATCGCAGCCGTCGAAGCGGTTCAGCACGATCTCGATCGTGCGGAGCGCGGTGAGTTGGGCGTCGTCCCGGAGCCTCGTGATGGGAAGGTCGAGCAGCGCGTCGAGCAGCTTGGTCCGCATGGTGGTATCCACGGCAGAAGTGCCGGACGCGCGATGCTGCGGGCAGACACCGGCCGCACGGGCGAGGGCCATCAGCGCTTCGGGGAACTTGCTCGCGAGCGCCTTGTCGGCCCAAGTGGCGACGGGCTGGTGCTCGATCGCCGTGCGCGCGGCCCAGCGAATGTTGCGATCTTTGTCAGCAAGATAGGGCCATGCGATGTCGACAGCCTTCGGGTTCTTCTTGCCGTGGAAGTCTTCGAGTTGGCGACGAGTGAAATGATTTTCATTCGCAGCGAATGTGCTGGTTCCAGTCAGCGTCAGCGTTCCTCCACCGGCAGTTTTCGTGATTGTTGTTGTCCCCGACGAAATGCCTTTGGCGACCGTCGGTGATACATCCTCTCCCCCCCCATACGTCACCCGATACAGCCCCGACTGCACGCGGCGTCCGCCGATGGTGAAATACATCGCGCCATCCTTTGGGTGGATGATCGCATCGGTGAGCGGCAGCGGCATTCCGCTGAGAAATTCCTCCTTCTCCGCCGTGTAGCTCGCGCCGCTCGGCTTCAGATGGATCGCATACATTTTGCCCCAGCTCCAATCGAGCGCGAAGAGCGCGTTCTGATACTTGGCAGGGAATTTTGCGCCGTAGCCGAATGTCATGCCCGTCGGGGAGCCGGGACCGATGTTGATCACCGGAGGCAGGTTGTCGGGATAAAACTCGGGGCGCTTGCCGGCGCCGTTACGCCAGCCGTATTCCGCGCCGCTCACGACGTGGCAGATGCGCGTGGGGCGATACCACGAGGTGTTGAAGTCATACTCCATGTCCGCGTCGTAGGTGAACAGCTCGCCGTCGCGGTTCACCGCCGCGTCGAAGATGTTGCGGAAGCCGGTGGCGAACATCTCGAACTGCTTGCCGTCCGGCGACACGCGGTAGATGCAGCCGCCGGGGCCCATCACGTCGCGCATGAAGCCGCGGCCGTCGGGCATGCGCGGGAGCAGGTGATCCTCGCCCCACACGACGGGCACCTGCGAATGCGGCACGGTCTCGGTGCGCTTCGCACCGTTGCCGCAGATGAGGTAGAGCGCCTTGCCGTCCGGCGTGGGCACGACGGCGTGGATGCCGTGGTCGCCGCGTGCCTCCATCGCGCGCAGCAGCTCCACCTTGTCGAGCGAGTCGCCGCCATTGCTCGACGTGATGCGGTAGAGTCCGCTCGGGATTTTGTTCTCGTAATCGTTCACGCCGATGTAGAGCGCGCCGAACGCGAACACCATGCCGTTCACCGCGCGGATGTCCGTCGCGAGCTTTTCGACATTTTTCGGATCAAGGGCCTGCCCCGGCGCGGGCGGCGCGAAGCGGTAGAGCCCGCCGTATTGGTCGCTCGCGAGGATGCGCCCCTTGTCGTCGGCGCAGAGATTCACCCACGAGCCCTGATCCCCACCCGGCACCGAGTAGAGCAGCTCGACCTTGAAATCCTTCGCCATCTTGATGCGCTCGACCGGCGTCGCCCGGTTCTCCGCGGTGACCGGACCGACGGCGGCGGGGCGCTTCGGCTTGTCCTTCGGCTTCGGAGCGTCGGCGGCGTGGAGGGTGAAAAGCGCGGCGGTGACCGCGAGTGCTGTGATGGAGGTGCGCATGATGGTGGAAAAGTCTGTTTTCGCCGGGCGGGGAAGCCCGCAGCGGGCGCGAAGCCTGCACAGAAAACGCAGGTCGTGACTACTGTGATCTTTCCCGGTGACGGGATCCGCAAGTCACAGCCGCATCACAGCCCCACATCCGCCTCGACCGTCGCCGGGGCACTGCGGCGGCGGACGCTCGGACGCGTGTCCCCGCGCGTGGCGGGCAGATGCACGACAGCCGAAGTCCACCCGCCTCCCTCGGCATAAAGGCGGATGTTGCCGCCGTGGGCGCGGACGATCCACTGCGCGATGGTGAGGCCGAGGCCGCAGCCATCCACCCTGCCCTGCGCATTTTTCCCGCGGGCGAACCTGTCGAACACACCGTCCAGCACCTCCTGGCTCACATCCTCGCCGGTGTTGGCAATCTTGAACTCCGCGTAGCCGTCGCTGTGCGTGAGCGAAATCGCGATCGTGCCGCCGGGGCGGTTGTATTTCGTGGCATTGTCCGTGAGGATGAGCAGGAGCTGGCGGAGTCGGTGCCGGTCGCCGATGACCATGCTGCCCTCGCACTTCCCGAGCCAGACCGTGGCTGCGTGGGGCCGGGCGAGAATCTGCGCGTCCTCGAATGCCTCCTCGACAATTTCCGCCATCTGCACCGGTTGCCTCTCCAGATCCACGAGGCCGGCGTCCGCCTTGGTCAGGAGGGTGAGCGAGTCCACAATCTTCGCGAGGCGCCTCACCTCATCGAGCTGGATTTCGATCTGGTCGTCCACCCACGCCGCCTGCTCGGGCTGCAAATTCTTCTGCTCGCGCAGCGCGGTCTCGAGGTGCGCGCTCATCACCATCAGCGGAGTTTTCAGCTCGTGCGAGGCCCGCAGCGTGAACTCCTGGATTCGGGTGAAGGCCTCATCGAGCCGCCTCGCCATCGCCCCGAATGCCGCGGAGAGCTTGTCCACCTCGTCATCCCTGTGGCTCACCGGCAGCGACTGCTGGAGATTGTGGACGTCCACCTTCCTCACCGCGGCCAGCAGGGTCTTCAGCGGCGACATCACGCGGCAGATCCACCACCATCCGGCACCGAGCATGACGGGCACCAAGGCGAGAAAGATGACCGTCGCCAGCTCGGGGCCGGTGTCGTGATGAAGGCCGGGAAAGCCTTGGGCGGCAAACTCCCGCGGCTCCTCGACGAACTCGTGGTAGGCGAGCCAGCTCACGAGCACGACACAAACGGCGGAGAGCACCGCGTATCCGATGCCCATCCGGCGGGCGATCGTCGTCATGGCGTCATGGCGTTTCCCGCATCACGTAGCCCTCGTTGCGCACGGTGTGGAGCAGCTTCACGGGATGGTCGTCGTCAATCTTCTCGCGCAGCTTGCCGACATACACGTCCACGATGTTCGTGCCGGGGTCAAAGTGGTAGTCCCACACCTTCTCGATGATCATCATGCGGCTGCTCACACGGCCCGCGGAGCGCATGAGGTATTCGAGGAGGCGGTATTCGCGCGTCGTCAGCTCGATCTTCCGCCCGCCGCGCTCGGCGATGCGCGTGATCGTGTCGAGCGTGAGATCCGCCACGCGCAGCCGCGTGCCCTTCGTGTCGCCGCCCCGCCGGGTGAGCGCGCGCACGCGGGCCACGAGTTCCTCGAGCGCGAACGGCTTCGGCAGATAGTCCTCGGCCCCGGCGTCCAGCCCCTCGATGCGCTCGTTCAGCGCGCCGCGCGCGGAGAGAAGGAGCACGGGCGTCTCGATTTTCTGCGAGCGCATCTGCTTCAGCACGCTGAGGCCGTCGCGCCCGATGAGCATGATGTCGAGCACCACGGCGTCGAATGGTGTGGTCTCGATCGCAAGAAGCGCGTCATCGCCATCGCGCAACACATCCACCGCGAAGCCCTCGGCCTTGAGGGCTTTCGCGACGAAATTGCCGGTCTTCTTGTCGTCTTCGACTACAAGGATGCGCATTGCCTGATTCTGATTGGGGGCGCCTTGCCGGCAAGGCTCGAATGGGCTGAAGGCGGCGATCATGGATGGACGAGGCGGTAGAACTTCTGCCCGCTCGGGGACGAAATGGATGCGCGCCTCTTTCCGCCGACGACACTCGTCTGCACCGCGGAGGGCACCCAGCTTCCGGGACTCATGTCGGGGCTCTCCTCGATCACCCAGCCGGGCAGGTTGTCCGGCCACTCGAAGGCGAAACCTCCGGCGATCTTCGGCATGGCGACCTCGGGCATGATGAGGGAGAAGCTCGCCACGAGGCTGTGCGCGCCATTCGCGACAAAGGAATACGACGGCGATGCGCTGACAAGCGCTCCATCCTCGGTCCATCCGGCGAACTGGTATCCCGCATCGGGCGTGGCGGTGAGCGTCACATTTGCGCCGACCGCATAGGGCCCGCCGCCGAAAACCGTGCCGCCATTCGCAGCGACGGCGGCATTGATGCCGACCGCCGGGAGGAAGTGCGCGACGAGCGCGTTGCTCACCGAAACGGTGAACGTGTAACTCGGTGACGTGCTCACCACGTTCGCGCCGCTGGTCCAGTTCGCGAACACGTAGCCGGCCGCCGGAGCCGCGGTCACGGTGGCGCTGCTGCCGACCGCGTAACTTCCGCCGCCGACCACGGTCCCGCCGACCGCCGCACTCACGGCGACCACCGGGTCAACGAGCTGCGGATTCACGCCGATGGCGAACGGCGACAGGCTGCCGGTCATGACGGTGATCCTGTGGTTTGCGATGTCCACAGCTCCGTTGAGGTTCTCCCACACGGTGCCGTTGTAGTGGTAAACGACGAGCCGGTTTTCATCGAAACCCGCGGGCAACTGCCCGGGATCGTAGGCGAAGGTGAGGCGGATCTGCCCGTTGTGCGCGCCGCTGTATTTCAGGTTCCAAACCTGCGTGACGCCGCCACTCGGAGTCTGGAAAGTCGGCAGCGCAAACTCGCCGTCGCCCTCGCGCTCAGCCAGCTCGTCGTCGTCCGCCTTGGAATACCTGCCGAAGAACGTGCCTCCAGCCGCAGCGTCGTCGAACTCAAAATCCACGCCGCCCACGCGCGACGCGCCGCCATTGCAGCTCCCGCCAGTGTGGTTCCCTCCCCCGCCGCCCGTCGTCACCTTCGTGCCCGTGAGGAGGCTGAGCAGGATGTCGAAATTCGACGACTGGCCCGCGGCGAGATTGCCGAGCGACCAGCGCTGACCACCCGCGATCCAGCGGTTCGCCGGGGCGAAGCTGTCCCGGCCCTGGCGCGCGGTGAATGGTGCGTTCGACCAGTTGTCCTCGATGGAGAGATGCACGCCATCGGAGGGCTTTCCGGTCGAGTGATCATCGAGGCCATTTCCCTCGATGCCGTAATGACCGATTTCAAATGCGGTCGGCGCGACCTTCGAGTGGAACGCGATGTAATCCTCCAGCCCGGCCGCCGAGCTGTCGGCACCGGCGGCGCCCGCATCCACGCCGGCGAGTGTCACATCGTGGCGATACTGGCTGAGTTTGCCCGTGTAGGGGCGGTTGTCGTAAACGCCGTGCTGCGAGGTGAGGCCGTGCATGAGCTGGAAGAGCTGCACGTTCGTGATCGCCGAGCCGCTGATGTTCCGGACCCGGAAGCTTTGGTTGAGAACGTAGCGGTTGCTGTCCACCGACGATCCCGCGCCGCCCGCGCCTGCGGCCACATTTCCCATCGGAGTGCCGACGACCGTGTCGATCATCTCGAAGCGCAGCGTGATTTCGAGGTCGCTGTTCGCGATCACCGATTCAGCGATCGGCAAGCCGCTGGCATTTGCCGCGACGAGATGGATGCCCTGCACCACTTGGAAGTTCGAGTTCGACTGCCAGTCGGGATACAGGAACTGCGGATCGAACCACGTCGGCGGCACCGGGATGCCGTCTTTCGTGTATGCGATGGCGCTTCCCCATTCGCCGCTGAGATACTCGCGGCCCTCGAAGCCGGGCGTGTCGTCGAGGAGGAAGTCCGAGTAGCCGTAGTTGGTCAGAGTGATGTTCCAGTTCGGGTTCTTCAGCAGCATCGTGCCGCCGGTGCTGCCCGCGGGGCTCACGACGAGGTTGTCCACAAGGAGCTTCTGCGCGCCGTTCGGGAATGCCGCGAGCTCGATGCGGATCGTGTCGAAAGGCGTGGCGGAGTTGAACGTGAGCGTGCCCGACGGGAAGGAGTCGCCCGCCGCCGTGCTGCCATGCGCAAGCGCACTGCCGACGACGACCGGAGCCGCGCCGGTGGTGTCCGTCGCGACAAGGTGGACGTTCGAGCCGACAGCGACGCCGGGATCCTCGACCGTGGCGAAATTGAACGCCACCCCGGAGATCGGCATGTCGAAGTGCACCTCGACCACAGTGTCCGCCGCCGCGGATGGGGCGATAAAGTTGCCGCTGAATTTGGAGAGAACATAGCCCGTGCTTGCTGCCGTCTCGACCGTGGGCGGCTGCGCGTTCGGCGACGTGAACGTCGCCGTGAGGCTCGCGACCGTCTGGTTGAACGGCGCCGCGGTGTGCAGCGCAAGCGCCGGCGCCGCCGTGTCGAAGTCGAAATGGATGCCCGTCACACCGCTGCTGAAGTTCGCCGTGTAGTCGGCACTCGCCGCGGGCGTGAACGTGAAGCTCGGCGACGTGCCCACCTCATTCCCGAGCGCGTCCGTCCAGTTCACAAAGGAATAGCCCTGCGCCGGCGCGGCCGCGAGCGTGATGCTGCTGCCAGCAGTGACGGTCGCGGCGCCGAGCACCGTGCCGCTGCCCACCGGCCACTCCGACGCCGTGATCGTGAAGGCCGGGGCGAAATTCGCCGTGAGCGTGCGAGGCGCGCTGACGGTGAAGGAGAGCGTCGGCGAACTGCCGACGGTCACACCGCCCTCCGTCCATTTCGTGAAGATGAAGTCCGCATTCGCAACTGCCTCGAGTGTCGCGGTCGCGCCGTTCACGTAATCTCCCGCGCCGAGGATCGTGCCGCCGGCCGCAGGCGAACTGCCGGCCGTGATCGTGATTGCCGGGGCGAAGTTCGCCACGAGCGCGCGGTTTGCAGCAGCGGTGAAGGTGTATTCCGCGGAGGTGCTCACGACCGCACCGCCCACGGTCCAGTTGGCGAACGCGTATCCGGGATTCGGCGTCGCCCAGACGGTGACATCGTCGCCGATGAAGTAAGCGCCGGCTCCATCCGTCGTGCCGCCAGCGGCAGGGGCGGAGTTCGTTGTGATGGTCACGCCGTTGTTCGACGTGAAGTTCGCGACGAGCGCGCGGTTGCCAGTGACGTTGAACGAGTAGGTGTCGCTCGCGCTCACCACGACTCCGTTCTCCGTCCAGTTTGCAAAGCTGTAGCCGGTGGCGGGGAACGCCTTCGCCTGCGCATTGTCTCCGGTCTTGTAGGTCGTGCTGTCCATCTCCGTCGTGCCGCCGACGGGCGGCGATGAGGCCGCGGTGATGGTGAAGACCTGGTTGAACTTCGCGACCAGCGTGCGGTTCGCCGCGACGGTGAATGTATAGCTCGGGGAAGTGCTCACCGTGGTCGAGCCCTCCTGCCACTTGGAAAACTTGTAGCCGGGATTCGCCGTGGCGACGACCGTGGCACTGTCGCCGGTGAGATAGGTTCCGCCGCCGTCCGTGGTGCCGCCCGCGGAGGGGCTCGCACTCGTGGCGATCGTCTTCGCCTGGCCGGCGAGGACGAAGTTCGCGACCAGCGTCTTGTTTGCGGTGACGGTGAACGTGTAGGTCGGCGACGTGCTCACCTGTGTGCCGCCGACGGTCCACTTCGAGAAGACGTAACCGGCATTCGCGGTCGCCGCGACGGTCGCGCTCGAACCGCTGAAATACGAGCCGTCGCCGGTCGTCGTGCCGCCCTCCGGCGGCGTCGCGCTGGTCGCCACGGTGAAACTCGGGATCACGGAGAAGTTTGCAACCAGCGTGCGGTCCGCGCCCGCGGTGAATGTATAGCTCGCCGCCGTGCTCACCTGCACGCCGCCCTCGGTCCAGTTGGTGAATACGTAGCCCGCGTTCGGCGTCGCGACCACGGTCACGCTGCTGCCGTCATCCACAAGCCCTCCGCCGCTTGTGCCACCGCCCGCGGCCGGCGCGACGTTCGTGACGATGCTGCGCTGCGGCAAGTCGAGGGTGAAGTTCGCGACGAGCGAGTGGTTCACGTCGATCGCGAAGGTGTAACCCGGAGTGTTGCTCACGACGACTCCGTTGTCCGTCCAGCTCACGAAGCGGTAGCCGGCGTTCGGCGTGGCGTTCACCGTCACATCGGAACCCGGTGCGAAGGACCCGTCGCCCGTGGTGATGCCAGCGCCGACTGGTGACTCCGCGGTGTCGAGCAGGCTCGCGGGCGCGAGTGCGGCACCGACGGCGGCGACGGTGAGCGTGTAGTTTTTCGAGACGGAGGGATTCAGTCCGTCATCCGCGGTCACGTTGAAATTGAACTGCCCCGCGGCAGTCGGAGTCCCTGAAAGCACGCCGGTGTCCGTGTTCAAATTCATTCCGGGCGGCAGTTCGCCGTCGCGCGTCGCGGTGAATGGAAGCGAGCCCTGCACCACCACCGTCCGCGCGGCGTATGGCGTGTTCACCTTCCCCTCGCTCACATGCTCGATGAGCCCCACGGCGGCGTCCACATCCACCGCGGCCATCTGCGCGCCGACGTAATCACCGACGACCACCTTGGTGGACATGTCGGTCGTGACCGTCACCCACTCGCCGGTGGCGGCGCTGAAGTGATCCGCATACGTCGCGGTGCCGCTCCCGTGGATTCCGTCCGCCCCCACCGCATCGCCCATCGCCTCACCAGTCTCCGCGTCGAGCGGACCCGTGTATTTGTAAAACTCGTAGCGCCTCGTGACGACCTCGTTGCCGTTCGGCAAGTCCTCTGCGGCGGCGGGCACATTGTTGTTCGGACCCCCATCCGCCTGGCTGAACCGCTTCTGCAATATCCGCCACTCCACCTCCACCTCGTCGGGCTCGCCGTTCTTCCAGTTCTTCTTTTCGGGGTGAGCGGCGTCATCGGAGACGAGTTCGCGCAGCTTCACCTTGTTGGCGTTGTGCGTGGTGGTCTTGATTTCCTTCATCCAGACCGCCTTCCCAAACTCCTTCTGCGGCGGTGCGGGCGGGGGCGGAGGGGCGATGACGGCCTGCACCTGCGCGGGCGCGGCGACTGCCGCCGGATAGTAGGTGAAAGTCGGCGTCGAGACATCCACCGCACCGCCGCGCACGAGCGCGCCGCTGCCATTGTCCACGAGCCAGTTGTAGCGCACCGCGCCGACGGGCTTGTTGTATCCAGCGCCGAAGTGCTCACCGCCGAAGTTCACACTCGGATTGGTGAACATGTGGCCGTTGGTCGGCGAGATCGGGCCGCTCGGGATCGCGGTGAACGACGCCCACGTCCCATTCGCGTTTTTCTTGCTCTCCCAGCGGATGATCGTCTTCGGGTGGCCAGCCACCGAGTTGTCCTCGGTGATGTTCGGCACGCCGTAGTGGTTGTAGTTGTAGGTGTAGGTGATGTCGGTGCTGTGGCAGTCCTCGATCTCGATCTCGAAGCCGTGGCACTCGTGCCCCGTGTCGTTGACGGTGTCGAAATTGTTGATGCTGCCGTAGGCGATGCCGGCCGCCTGCGCGGGCGACGAGGCGAGCGCGAGCAGCGCGGAGACAATTCCGCCCAGCACGCGCATGCGCGCACCGCGCCGGGGCGGCGGCACATGCGGCAGCACTCTCAGCCCAGCCGCGGGCAGCGGCAGCGCGGGGCGAAGGCGGTTGGTCTCGAAATCGCGGAGGGCATTCTCGGGGAGCGTGTTCATGGATGTGGGATTCGTGTTTTGCACAACTCCCACACATTGGCGCACGCACGTGAACGGGCGCTGAAGGCCCAGTTAAAAAGCGTTTACACACCACGCCGCACGCACAGGCCCGCGCTTTCGCCGCCCGGGGCCGAACTCGGATTAAGACGACTTCCTTCCGGTCTGATACGTCAGCCCGGTCATCGTGAGCAGCGGCAACACATGCACCGTGCCGTCGTCCTCATACACCACGGCGACCGTCGCATTTTTTGGGGGCAGCGAAATGTAGTCGCTGTGCGGCACCTTGTAGGAACGTCCATCCGCAAGGCGGACGGTGAACGGCACGTTCTCCGCGATCGCAGCCTCCAGTCGCTTGCGCGTCATGCCGGGAGTTTTCCGCACGCGCGCGAGAAGCGCAAGCGCACTTACTTCCGCGTGTGGACGAAGACGCCCTTCTTGTTCCCCACCACCACGTCGAGCTTGCCGTCGCCGTTCACGTCGGCGGCCATCACCTGGGTGCCCACACCGCTGTTGTCGTCGATCACGTGCGGGATGAACTTCGCCTTTCCCCCCTCGCGCTTCAGCTCGAACCAATACACCACGTGCGGCGCGTTCGGCTCCGGGTCGCCGGCGGGGCCGTGCGCCCAGCAGCGCTTGCCGGTCACGATGTCCTTCACGCCGTCGCCGTTCATGTCCACGAGATCAATCGCGTGGATCTGCGAGAAGATGACGCCGGTCTCGCCGGGCACCACTTTCCCCTCGGCGCCGCCGGTGCCCGTGATGAGATGGCGCGTCCAGCCCTGCGCGCCGCCGTCGTTCG
This sequence comes from Chthoniobacteraceae bacterium, assembly GCA_044221185.1. Taxonomy (GTDB): domain Bacteria; phylum Verrucomicrobiota; class Verrucomicrobiia; order Chthoniobacterales; family Chthoniobacteraceae; genus SXWH01. Next base: position 151,869 of record JBGAPP010000006.1, read on the forward strand.
TCTGCTCAAACCACGCGAGTCCGTAGGCGTGCGCGGCGAGGCTCGTGATCACATCGGCCTTGCCGTCGCCATTCACATCGTAGGCAAACATCTGCGCGCCCATGCCGAACTGCGCCTCGTGGAAAGTCCACGGCGTCGTGCCGTCCCACTTCGCCGGCTGCTCCCACCAGCCGCGGCCCTCGAGGATGTCGATGCGCCCGTCGCCATTGATGTCCCCATAGCCGATGCCGTGCGTGAACTTCGCATACGGCCCCTTCGGCGACACCGCGCGGAATTTCCACGGCTCGCCCGGCTTGCTCCAGTCCGCCTCCGCATAGCCGATGAAACCGCCGCTCATGCACAGCAGCTCCGGCTTCCCGTCGCCCGTGATGTCCACAAACATCGGCGACTCATTGTCCGTGGTCGCATGGATCGTGTGCCGCTCCCACAGCTCGTCCCTGCCCTTCGGATTCTCCCACCAGAACGTCTCCTGCCCCGGGAAGCCGATCACCACGTAGTCCACCCAACCGTCGCCGTTCACGTCGTAGGCGTAGCTGATGAAGTTGTTCGAATACGCATTCTTGTTCGCGAGGAAGCCCTCGAAGCCCGGCACCTTCTCCTCCGAGCCGTCCTGCTTCTTCAAAGCGAACGACTTCTCCATCTGGTAAACCGTGTGCCGCTTCGCGAAGTCTGGCCCCTCATACCAGAACGGCCCGCTCAGGATGTCCATCTTCCCGTCCTTGTTCACATCCCCCACGCACGCGCCCTCGGCCCAGAAATGCGGCGTGAGCTGCTTCTTCGTCCACTCCCCCGTCGCCGGCGCGGGCGTCGTGGAGATGGGCGGGAAATTCTTCGCATCCGCGGCGAGACCGGCGGAGGCAGAGGCGAGGAGGGCGGAAAGGAGGAGCGGGGTTTTCATGGCGAGGTGAATGAGCGCGCGGATGCTGCGGGCTTAGGCGCAGGATGCAAGCGGGAGTAACGCGAAGTCCACTATTTCAACGGCCCGTTGACGCGGATTTTCCCATCTGAATTTTCCCGGAGGTATTTGGGAAAGGTTTCCGGAGGCCCGGAGTAGGGCCGCGCACTCTTCTGCGGGGCGAATTGGATCCCCGGCTTTTCCGCCACGTTTCCGAGATAGAGCAGCCTCGCGTCGCTCTCATGCAGCCACACCGTTTCATTTTTGATCTTCACAGTCGCCGACACCCCACCCGTCCGGTTCTTATGCTCCATGTTGTTGCCTCCCGTAAAGCTGTTGCCTTTCGGCGGTCGGAAGGTCGCCACCGCGATAGGCGGCGTGTCAAAGGAATGGCTGGCACCCATTTTCAATGCCGGCAACTGCACCACCGTCGGAGTCTTGTAGGCCGCCGGTTCGTTTCGGCCCGATTGGTCCAGCCACGTCTGCACCTCCATGCTCGCAGCCGGCAGGCTGAACGCAGAATTGTTCCTCACCGTTACCTTGTAAACCCAGTCCTGCATGTAGCCATCCAAGGACTGCCCGGACCCGTTCTTGAGACCGGCGTTCTTCTTTTGGGGTCCGGCGATCCTCGGTTCACATGCGATGACAAATCTATATTTTTGGTTCTGCCTGCACCATTGGTAGAAAACCTCCGAATCCGCAGCCGCGAGCGTTCCGACAGGCAGTTGGACCTGCCGTCTATCCGCCGTCTGCACGATCACGGCATCACTCACGGCTCCAATGATATCCCCGGTCACCTTGGCACCGTTGGGGAGGGCAAAATCATGAGCCCATGCCGCGGGCCGGAGACAGGCCAGCATGGCAACACCGAGAATCGCAATGCTTTGAAGCTGGGGCGATGGAGCCCAATGTGCAACGAGGGTGGTGAAAATCGCCTTCATCGCCGCGCATCGCAACCCCCGGGCACGAGAAGTCAATTCTTGTTTTCTAAACCTGATTCGCCGGTCAGGCGCCGGCGTCGGCACGAGCCTGCGCCCTACTTTTTCTCCGCGAAGAGCTTCGCGTGGAGTTCGGCGTAGCCGGCGTCCTTGAGCTTGTCCTTCGCGATGAATTTCAGGGCGGCGCTGTTGATGCAGTAGCGCATGCCGGTGGGGGTGCGCTTGCCGGTGACGGCGTCGCGGCCGTCGTCGAAGAGGTGGCCGAGGTGGGCGTTGCTGGTCTTGGCGCGGACTTCCACGCGGACCATGCCGTGGGAGGTGTCGCGGTGCTCGACGATCTCGGCCTTGTCGATGGGCTCGAAGAAGCTGGGCCAGCCGCTGCCGCTCTCGAACTTGTGGGTGCTGGCGAAGAGGGGCTTGCCGCTGATGACGTCCACATACACGCCCTCCTCGTGGTTGTTCCAATACTTGTTCTCAAAGGGGCGCTCGGTGCCGCCCATGATGCAGACGTTGTAGGCCAGCGGGTCGAGGCGCTTCGCAAGTTCCTCCTTGCTGAGCTTGGTGAGGTCCTGAGGCTTGGTGTCGTTCACGGCTTTGGGTTTGTCTTCTGCGTTGCAACCGCACACGGCGATGGAGAGCGCGATGGCGGCGAAAGTGGAGAGGGAGAGTGCTTTCATGGTCGGGCGGGAAGCATCGCGCTTTTTTGCCGGGCGTCAATTTCGGGTGCGAGTGCGGGGATGCAGGTTTCTTTTCACTACGAAGGGCACGAAGGACACGAAGATGGATCCCGCGCGTGAATCGCAGCGCTGCCAAACTCTCCGACCTCTTCGTGTCCTTCGTGCCCTTCGTAGTGAAAAAAGCGCTCAATTCAGCCGCCGCGCGCGGGCGAGCGGGTCGCTCTCCTCCGCGCGGATGCGGGCGCGAACGCGGCGCAGGCCGGCGCGGGCGCCGAGGACGAGCACGATGACGACGGGGATGGCGAAGAGCTGCCCGCGCATGGCGAACTGCGCGAAGACGATCGCGGTGAGGAGGCTGCCCATCCAGAGCGTGGCGCTCGCGCGGCCGATCCATGCGCGTTCGCGCGGGCCCTTGCAGCGCCGCATTTCCAGCCACGTGTAGGCGGCCCACGGAATCGCGGCGACGAGGAAGAGGATGAAGACGATGCGGCCCATCGCGGGGAACCATAGCCGCGGCGGCGCGCGCGCCAAGCGCACTCGCGGTGAAACTTCCGCAGCGCCACCCGCGGGCTTGCGTCGCGGCGCAGCGCGGGTGTTCATCGGGGCGATGGACTCCGCAGCACTCGACCGCCGGCATGTGTGGCATCCGTTCACGCAGATGCGCGAATGGAATGCGGGCGAGCCGCTGGTGATCGTGGAGGCGGAGGGCGCCGTGCTGCGCGACGCCGCGGGGCGCGAGTATCTCGACGGGAACTCATCCATTTGGACGAACCTGCACGGCCACCGCCGGCCGGAAATCGACGAGGCGATCCGCGCGCAGCTCGGGCGTGTGGCGCACACGTCGTTCCTCGGGCTGACGAATGACGTGGCGCCGAAGTTTGCGCGCGAGCTGCTGGGGGCGTTCCTGCAAAGCAGCGGGCCGGATGGCTGGCGCGTGTTTTTTTCCGACGACGGCAGCACGGCGGTGGAGGCGGGGCTGAAGATGATCCATCAGGCGCGGCAGCAGCGCGGGGAGAAGGAGCGGGGCGTGTTCCTGTCGCTCGGCGCGGGCTACCACGGCGACACGGTGGGCGCGATGAGCGTGGGGCACAGCGCGCTGTTTCACGCGACGTATCGCGCGCTGCTTTTCGGGAGCCGCGAGGTGATGTCGCCCGCCTGCTACCGGTGCCCGTTCAACCGTGCGGCGCCGGAGCGCGGGAGCGACGCGCGGCTTTCCCGCAGGTGCGAATGGGAATGCGTGCGCGAGGCGGAGAAGGCGCTCGATGAGGCGGGCGGCGCGGCGAGTGCGTTCGTGATGGAGCCGCGCGTGCAGGGCGCCGCGGGGATGACGATGCACCCGGAGGGCTACCTGTCGCGCGTGGCGGCGCTGTGCCGCGAGCGCGGCGTGTGGCTGATGCTCGATGAGGTGATGACGGGCTTCGGCCGCACGGGCGCGGTGTTCGCGTGCCATCACGAAGGCGTGACGCCGGATGTGCTCGCGCTCGGGAAGGGAATCACGGGCGGCTACCTGCCGCTGGCGGCGACGGTGGCGAGCGGGGAGATTTTCGCAGCGTTCGACGGGGAGTTCGCGGAGTTCCGCACGTTCTTCCACGGCCACAGCTACAGCGGCAACCAGCTCGGCTGCGCGGCGGCATCAGCGAGCCTGCGTCTGCTGGAGACGGTTCATCCGATGCCGCACGTGCAGGCGCGCGGCCGGCGGCTCGGCGAGCTGGCGCAGCGGTTTTGGGAGCATCCGAATGTGGGCGACGTGCGCTGCGAGGGGATGATTTGCGCCGTTGAGCTGGTGGAGGATTTCGGCGAGCGGCGGCGCTTCGCGGTGGAGAGGCGCGTGGGTTTCCACGTGAGTGAAGCCGCACGCAGACATGGTCTGCTCACGCGCTGCGTCGGCGACGTGCTCGTGCTGATGCCGCCCTATTGCATCACCGAGGAACAGCTCGCACAGGCGGTGGATGCGCTGTGGCGCGGACTGTGTGAAGTGCTGCCGCCATAGGCACGGCGCCCAGTTTAGAGAAGGAGCTTCAGCGCGGCGGTGACGAGCGATTCCACGCTGGCATCGGGTGTTTTCGCGGCGGCCTGCTTCACGGCTTTGTGCGCGTCCACCTGCTTGTAGCCGAGCGCGATGAGCGCCAGCACGGCGTCGTTCACTTTCACATCCTCCTGCGAAGGCGCGTGTGCCGACCCAGCGACCTCCCACGCGGCGGCGATGCCGACCTTGTCCTTCAACTCGACAATGATGCGCTCGGCGGTCTTCTTGCCGATGCCCTTCGTCTTCGACAAAGCGGCAATGTCCCCGGCGACGACGCACGCCTTGAAGTTCGTCACAGTCGTGCCGCTGAGCACGTCGAGCGCAGTCTTCGGGCCGATGCCGCTGACGTGGTTCACGAGCAGCCGGAACAGGTCGCGCTCCGCGGCTGTCATGAAGCCATAGAGCACGTGGGCATCCTCGCGGACGGCGAGGTGCGTGAGGATTTTGAGTTGCGCGCCCGCGGCGGGCAGCCTGTCGTAGCTCGAAAGCGGAATGAGCACGTGATACCCGACACCTCCGACATCCATGACGACATGCGTGGGGAGCGCTTCGACGAGCGTGCCGGAAAGGTGCGTGATCATGCGGCGAGCGTTAGCAGGCTGCGCGGAAATCGGGAAGCGATTCGCGCGGCGCTCGCGGCGGCAGTGCTGCTGCTCCTCGCCGGCGCCGGACTCGCGGGAGACTGGTTCTTTCTCCCCGAACCGCGCTTCATGGGCCGCGAGGTTTCCTTTCCAATCAGCGGCGCGAAGAACACCGTGCTCGCACCCGCACGGCTGGGCGAGACCGGCGTGGAGTTTCCGACCATCGCCGCGTGGACGGCCACGGGCCTGAACGAGGACGCCGTGCGGAAGGTGACGCAGCATTTCGCGTCCGAATGGCTGAAGCACGTGAAGGTCGAGTTCGTCCGCGACCGGCGGAACGTCGTGGAGTTCGGCGTGCTTCGGTCGGACAAGCTGCCCGTCAGCGCGACCGTCTTCGCGCCGGAATTCCGCAGGCGCTTCGAGGATGTGCTCGGGCCGAAGCTGCTGCTCGTCATCCCAAACAGGCAGACGGTGTTCGTCTTCCCGAGCATCGCGGTGGATTTGTCCGACTACGGAGCGATGATCCTCGAGGCTTGGCGGAGCCCGGCAGCCAAAGTGAGCTTGGAGGTGTTTGAGTTGGCTGAGGGTGGCTTGAGGGCCGTTGGCAAAATCGAGGAGCCGTAAACGCCTCAAAAAGCGCCGAAATTTCCCCCAGAAACGCCTTTCAGTCTCAATCTTGCGTCACGAATAGGAAAATTTCCCTCGTTTGCGGCGGTTTTTGTGTTATCCGTTCCCTCCCTATGTCTATCACGAAGAAACCAGCATTCAGTCGTCGTCTCCCGGATTTGGTGACGGAGGAACTCGCCGCGGTGCTATCGCGCAAGGCCGCATATGAGTTCAAGGATCTTTTCGAGGTGGTTCACGAAAATCTCAAGGCGCGCAACGCAGCCAGCGGCGGTGAGGAAATGCTCCGCCTCCGTGCCTACGAGAAGCTCCAGAACCTCGTCGGCCGCGGCATGGTGAAAATCACCGTCGGCAAGGATGGCAAGAAGAGCTACAAGGGCCTCGCCAAGCAGCTCGCGACGCTCCAGACGAACGTCACTCCCGCCATCTGAGGCCCGGTGAAGGACTTCCTGCCCATCCTCATCCAAGTCGGAATCGTCCTCGGTTTCGGCATCTCCACGCTGCTCATCAGCGTGCTTCTCGGGAAGTCCGCGAAGCGCAACCCCACGAAGGATTCCGCCTACGAGTGCGGCATGGTGCCGCAGGGCGAGGCGCAGCCCCGCTTCTCGGTGAAGTTCTACCTCGTGGCGATGCTCTTCATCCTCTTCGATATCGAGGTCGTCTTTCTCTACCCGTGGGGGGTGAATTTCACCCAGATGCTGAAGGCGCACGGCACCGGCATTTTCTGGGGCATGGCCGGCTTCCTCGGTCTGGTGACCGTCGGATACGTCTATGCCATCCGGAAGGGCGTGCTCGACTGGAAGAAGGGCTAAAGCAGCCTCCAACGAACTCAACGCGACCCGGCAGTTCCCAAAGGCAACCCGCCGGGTCGTTTCTTTTATGATTCACCACGTCGCACTGTTCCAAACCCAGCCCCATGTGGATGAGGCAAAGCTCGACCAGATGATGCTGGCCGCGCGCATGAGCCTCGTGAAGATCCCCGAGGTCGCCGGCGTCCGCTCGGGAAAAAACGTGGATGCCAAGTCGTCGTGGAATTTCTTTTTCGCCATCGACGTGGACAACCTCGAGCGCCTGAAGCTCGCCCGGCAGGATCCCCTCTTCATCAAATTCCTCGCCGACGTGATCTCGCCGAACGTGACCGAGCAGTTCATCGCGGACTTCGAGATGGAGCCGGGCCGGAGCATCGAGCTTTCGTAGCGGGAAATTGAAATCGGCCTCGACGCGCACGCCGCATTTTCCATTCTGCTGAGATGCAGGTTCCGCTTCTCGATCTCCGCGCACAATATGCTCCGCTCAAGGCCCAGATCATGGCCGAAATCGAGGCTGTGTGCGACAGCCAGGCGCTCGTCCTCGGGCCGAAAACCGACGCGCTGGAAAAGGCCGTCGCCAAATATTGCGGCGCGAAACACTGCATCGGCGTCTCAAGCGGCACGGACGCGCAGCTCGTGCTCCTCATGGCCCTCGGAATCGGGCCGGGCGACGTCGTCATCACAACGCCCTACACGTTCTTCGCGACAGCCGGCTGCGTGAGCCGTCTCGGCGCGCGCCCGGTATTCGTGGACATCGATCCGGCGACCTACAACATCTCGCCCGCCGCGCTTGAGGAAGCCCTGAAGAAGAACCCCGCGGCGAAGGCCATCGTGCCCGTCCACCTTTTCGGCTGCTGCGCGGACATGGCGGCGATCCTCGCGCTCGGAAAAAAATACGGCGTCCCCGTGCTCGAAGACGCCGCACAGGCTCTCGGCGCCCGCCATCCGCTCGGCGGCGCGGGTGGGATCGGCGAAGCCGGATGGTTCTCCTTTTACCCGACCAAAAACCTCGGCGCATTCGGCGACGCCGGCATGGTCACCTGTGCAGACGACACCCTTGCCGCGAAAATCCGCGCGCTCCGCAACCACGGCATGGAACCGCGCTACTACCACAAGTGGATCGGCGGCAACTTCCGCATCGACGCAATCCAGAGCGCCGTCCTTTCGGTGAAGCTTCCACACCTCGACTCCTGGGGTGCAGCCAGACGGAAGAATGCCGCCCGTTATCGTGCGAGATTCGCGGCGAGCGGGCTCGACAAGGTCATCGCCCTTCCGGTCGAGCCGTGGGCGGGCACCGGCACGGAAAACCACCACATCTACAATCAGTTCGTCATCCGCTCGCCCCGCCGCGATGCGCTGCGGAAGCATCTCGCCGACTCGCAAATCGGCGCGGAAATCTACTACCCCCTCCCCCTGCACCTTCAGGAATGCTACCGCGATCTCGGCCACCGCGAGGGCGACTTCCCCGAAAGCGAGCGCGCCGCGCGCGAATCACTCGCACTGCCGATTTACCCGGAGCTTGCTCCCGAGCAGGTTGACTACGTCGTCCAGAAAATCGCGGAGTTCCACGCGTAGCCCGGCTACGCGGTGATCTCGGTGCCGATGCCCTGATTGCTGAAAATCTCGACGAGCAGCGCGTGCGGCGTGCGGCCGTCGATGAAGTGAACTTTCTCCACGCCCTGCCGCAGCGCGGCGGCAGCACTCTCGACCTTCGGAATCATCCCGCCGGTGATCACGCCTTCATCCACGAGCTTTTCGATCTGCGCGAGCGTGACGCTCGGAATGAGCGACTCACGGTTGCTCGGGTCGCGCATAAGGCCGGGCACGTCGCTCACGTAGATCATCTTCGCCGCCTTCAGCTTGCCCGCGACCCCTGCCGCAGCGATGTCGGCATTGATGTTGTAAACCACGCCCCCCCCGTCACGCGCGAGTGGGCTGATGACCGGCACGACCTCGCGGTGCACCACTTCCTCGATGGGCCCCGTGCGGACGTCCACCACTTCGCCGACAAACCCCAGATCCACCTGCTCGGAACCCTCGGTCTGCAGCGGCAGCTTCTTTCCGACGAGCACTGTCTTCCCATGGATACCCTGCGCACGTCCTCCAAATTTCACAATCCGCGCCGCGATGTCGGAGTTGATCACCCCATCGAGCACGCCCTCGACGATGGAAATCGCCTCCGCATCCGTCACGCGCAGGCCGTTCACGAAGCGCGGCTTCTGCCCCGCGTCGCGCATGCGCTGCGAAATGGCCTTTCCACCGCCGTGGATGACGACCGGATTGATGCCGACCGCCTCGAGGAAAACGATGTCGCGCAGCAGCCGGTCCACCACCGCGTCATCCTCCATCGCACTGCCGCCGTATTTGATGACGAAGAGCTTTCCGCGGAACTGCTGGATGTAGGGCAGAGCCTCGATGAGTGACTCGACGCGGGACTGGATGGAGACGGACATTGGAAAATGACGAATGACGAATGGGCGGCCTCCGCCAGCACTAGCCTCCAGTGCCGTCGCCCATGTTGAGCTTCACGTATTCCATCGTGAAGTCGGTCGTGTAAACGATGTGCTCGCTGCGGCCCATGTTCAGGTCCACGCAGACGGTGAAGCGCTTCTGCTTCACGACTTGGCGAAGTTTTTCAAAAGGCGTCTTCGCGAGCACGCCGCCCTTCACGGCGAGCAGGCCGTCGTAGAAAATGTCCACGAGTTCCTCGCGCATCTTCGCGCCGCAGTAGCCGAGCGCGTCCATGATGCGGCCCCAGTTCGGGTCTTCGCCGAACCACGCGCATTTCACGAGCGTGCTGTTTGCAATCGCTTCCGCCGCACGCCGCGCATCCGCGAGCGAAGCGGCACCATGCACGTGAACCTCGACAAACTTCGACACACCCTCGCCGTCCTTCACGATCATCCAAGCCAGTTCGCGCGTGACGTCGTCAAGCGCGGCCTGGAATGCCTTGAACTCCTTCGATCCGTATTTGAGCGGCTTGTTTTCCGCAGCACCGTTCGCAAGCGCCAGCACGGTGTCGTTCGTGCTCATGTCGCCGTCAATCGTGATGCGGTTGAACGACTGCTCCACCGAGACACTGAGCGCCTTCTGCAGCGTGGATCGGCTGATCACGGCGTCCGTCGTGATGAAACACAGCATCGTCGCCATGTTCGGGTCGATCATGCCCGCACCCTTCGCGATTCCGCCGATGCGGATCTTTTTTCCATGCACGGAAAGCTCGACGGCAAACTCCTTCGGAAAAGTGTCGCTCGTCATGATGGCGCGGGCCGCCGCGGCACTCCCGTTCAGGCTCAGGCACTGCGGCGAGTTCGCGAGCGTCGCCTCGATCTTTTCAATCGGAAGCTGCACCCCGATGCGCCCGGTGGAGCACACCATCACCTGCTCCTGCTCCACGCCGAGCGCCTTCGCGGTGGCGGTGCACATCCGCTTCGCGTGCTGCAGGCCCGGCACGCCGGTGCAGGCGTTCGCGTTGCCGGAATTCGCCACAATGACGCGCACGTCCGGCGAGGCGAGATGCGCACGGCAGACGCGCACGGGAGCAGCCTTCACCTTGTTCGTCGTGAAAGTCCCCGCAGCGACGGCCTTCGTGCCCGAGACGATGAGCGCGATGTCCGGATTGCCCTTGTTGGCCGCCTTGATGCCACAGTAGATGCTTCCAGCTTGGAAGCCTTGCGCGGCGGTCACGCCGCCCGGAATTTCTGAGTGGGACATGGAAATGCGGAAAATAAGCGCGCGCCGCGGGTGTCACGCGGTTTTGCGGGCGGTCTGTATGCGGAGAACGCCGCCGGATATCAAACGGGAAGTTGTGCGCCTTGGCTTGTGCGAAACCGCGCGATTCGATACTGCGGCGCGGATGGATGAGCACGACTCCAAGACCGAAGCGGCTGACCGCCGTCCGTTGAAGTCGCGCTCGTATGCATGGGTGCGCAAGTTTTCGTCGGCGCTCGTGCGCATGAAAGTCACGCCGAACGGCATTTCGATCTTCGGCATCGTGCTTTCATGCGTCGGCTTCGCGCTCCTTTGGTCCGTCGCCCGGGCGTGGATCCCGGCATGGCTCGGCCTCATCCTCGCCGCCGTATGCGTGCAGGGGCGGTTGCTCTGCAACATGCTCGACGGCCTCGTCGCCGTGGAGGGCGGGCTGAAGTCGAAAGGCGGTGATCTCTTCAACGAAATCCCCGACCGCATCGAGGACTCGCTTTTCCTCGCTGGCGCGGGCATCGCATGCGGTGAAGTCGTCCTCGGCCTCGTCGCCGCGTTGCTCGCGGTGTTCACCGCGTATGTGCGCGCATTCGGCGCCTCGCTGGGACAGGGTCAGGATTTCTGCGGGCCGTGCGCAAAACCGCACCGAATGTTTTTCCTCACCGTCGGTCTGCTCGGGGCCGCAGCCAGCTCGCTCTGCCATTTCACCGGCAATATTCTCGCGTGGACGCTCTGGTTCCTCATCGTCGGCACCGCTGCGACGGCCGCTCGGCGCATCGTCCGCTGCTACCGGCGCTCGTCATGACGGCCTCGCTCCTCGTTTGGTTCACTCGCATCCTCACGGGCGTCCGCGCGCGCTGGCAGGGCTGCACGCCAGTCGCGGAGCAGCGCGTCTATTACGCAAATCACACGAGCAACCTCGATTTCGTCCTGCTCTGGGCCTCGCTGCCCGATGAGCTCCGCCGCCGCACACGCCCCGTCGCCGCGCGCGACTACTGGCAGGGCGGCGGCATCCGCGAATGGCTCGCGCATCACGTCTTCCGCGCCGTGCTCATCGAGCGGCGCACCGTCACGCGGGAAAGCAACCCGCTCGTGCCGATGCTGAACACGCTCGCTGGCGGCGAATCGCTGATCCTTTTCCCCGAAGGCACGCGCAACCCCGATGGCGAAGTGAACCCGTTCAAGCCCGGCCTCTTTCACCTCGCGAAAGCGCGGCCAGAGATCCCGCTCGTGCCCGTCTTCATCGAGAACCTCAACCGGGTGCTGCCAAAGGGTGAAATCCTGCCGGTGCCGATGCTCTGCTCGGCGACCTTCGGCGAGCCACTGCGCCTCGCGCAGAGCGAGGCGAAGCCCGACTTTCTCACCCGCGCCCGCGACGCGCTGCTCAAGCTCCGCCCGCAATGAATCTCGACCGGCAGATGCTCTGTCTCTTCGGCGGCGTGCTCGCGCTGCTCATCTTCGCGAGTGCGATCGGCGCCGTGCTCGCCGCGAAGGTCCGCACCGAGAGCGGCCGCCGCGTCGTGGACAATCTCAACGCCCGCACGCGCGCGTGGTGGGTGATGTGCGCATTCTTCTTTGGCGCGCTCGCGCTCGGCACGACGGCCGTCGTGATCGTATTCGCGCTCATGTCATTCCTCGCGCTCCGCGAATTCATCACGCTCACGCCCACGCGCCGCGCGGATCACCGCGTGCTTTTTTGGGCGTTCTTCATCATCCTGCCGCTGCACTACTGGACGCTCGGCACGCGCTGGTATGGCCTCTTCGTGATTCTCATCCCGGTCTATGCGTTCCTTTTCATCCCGATGCGAAATGCGCTCGCGGGCGACACCGAGCGCTTCCTCGAGCGCACCGCGAAGACGCAGTGGGGCCTCATGGTCGCCGTCTATTGTGTGAGCCACGCGCCCGCGCTGCTCACATTCCTCAGCATAAAGGCGATGCCGGACTGCAATGCGCGCCTGCTGTTCTTCCTCGTCGCCATCGCGCAGCTCTCCGACGTCCTGCAATACGTGTGGGGCAAGCTCTGCGGCAAACGCCCCGTCGCTCCCAAGCTCAGCCCGAACAAGACCGTCGAGGGCCTCGTTGGGGGCGGTCTGTCCGCCACCGCCGTCGGCGCGGCGCTCTGGTGGAGCACACCATTCAACCCGCTCCAAGCTGCGGGCATGGCGCTGGTGATTGTAATCATGGGCTTTTTCGGCGGCCTCGTGATGAGCGCGATCAAGCGCGACCGCGGCGTCAAGGATTACGGTGAATTGATTCCCGGCCATGGTGGTGTGCTCGACCGGATCGATTCCCTCTGCTTCGCAGCGCCGATTTTCTTTCACCTCGTCCGCTGGTTTTGGACTTGATGAAAATTGCGCGTCCTTCCGAAAGAGGCTGCCCGCACTGACTGCCGATTTTTCCGCCCCTCCCCTTCCCGCCATGTCGAACCAAACCCAGGCACCCACCGGCACGCGCTCCAGCTTCACCGCCCACGACGGCGAGACCCTGCAATACAAGCTCTGGGCGCCGCCCGGCGGCTTCACACGGGCAATCCTGCTGCTGCACCGCGGCCACGAACACGCCGACCGCTGGGATCCCGTCGTGCCGCATCTCGCGCTGCCGGACACAGCAATTTTCGCATGGGAAGCACGCGGGCACGGCCAGTCACCGGGGCGCCGCGGTCATGCGGCGGGCTTCATGGCCTACGTCCGCGATTTGGAGACGTTCGCGGACCACATCACCGCCGCGCACGGCGTTCCGCGCGAACGGATGTCCGTGGTCGCGCACAGCGTCGGTGCAGTCGTCGCAGCGGCTTGGGCGCACGACTACGCGCCGCCACTTGCTGCGCTCGTGCTCGCGACACCGGCATTTGAAGTGAAGCTCTACGTTCCCGGCGCGCTGGCCGGCACGCGTCTGCTGTTGAAGCTGAAGCCGGACGCGACCATCAAGAGCTACGTCAACGGCACCTGGCTCACGCGCGACGCCGCGGAGCAGCGCGCCTATGATGCGGACAAGTCGATCTCCAAGGACATCTCCGCGCGCATTCTCGTGGAGCTGTTCGATACGGCGAGCCGCGTGATCGCGGACGCCGGAGTGATGACGCAGCCGATGCTCCTTTTCTCCGCAGGCGACGACAGCGTGGTGAAGAACACCGCGCACGAGCAGTTCTTCCTGCGCAGCGGCGCGGCGGTGAAGGAGCACGTCTCGCTGCCGTTTGCGCGCCACGCGATTTTTCACGACCTCTGCCGCGAGGAAGTGTGCGCGACGATTCGCCGCTTTGTGCAGGAGCAGCACGACGGCGTGCCCGCCTCCTCACGCGGCGACGAGCGCGGACCGACGAAATACGAATACGACACGCTGCGCCAGCCGCTGCCGAAGCTCTCGCTCAAAGGTGTCTCGTTCGCCGTGCAGCGACTTTCGATGCACACGCTCGGAAAACTGAGCGAAGGCATCCGCACAGGTTTCCGCACGGGTTTCGATTCCGGCGAATCGCTCGACTACGTGTATCGCAACGAAGCGCGCGGCTTCCCCGTGATCGGCCAGCTCATGGATCGCGCGTATCTCAACGCGATCGGCTGGCGCGGCATCCGCCAGCGGCGCGAACTCCTCCGCTCCGCGCTCCAGCGCGCCGCGGCCACAGTCCGCAAGGACGGCCTGCCACCCCAGGTCGCCGACATCGCCGGCGGTGCGGGTCGCTACCTGCTCGATTTGCTCAGCTCGCCCGAGGGCGAAGGCTTCTCCGCAACGTGCCGCGATCGCAGCGAGACGGCGCTGGCCTGCGGACGCGCATCCGCCGAATCGCTCGGCCTTGCGTCCCGCATCCGCCACGAGATGGGCGATGCATTTGACCCCGCATCCATCGCTACCATCGCGCCGCTGCCCGGCATCGCCGTGGTGTCCGGCCTCTACGAGCTCTTCCCCTCCAACGATCCGCTCCGCCGCTCGCTCGGCGCGCTGCACGCCCTGCTGCCGAAGGGCGGCTGGCTGCTCTACACGTGCCAGCCGTGGCATCCGCAGGTGGAGATGATTGCGCGCGTGCTGCCAAACCGCGACGGCGATCCGTGGATCATGCGCCGACGCGCGCAGGGCGAGATGGATTCACTCGTGCGCGAAGCCGGATTCACAAAGGCCGCGCAGTGGACCGACGACTTCGGCATCTTCACCGTCGCCGCTGCGCGGAAACTGTGAGCGGTGGCCGCGATGAGGTGAAAGCGGAGCCCGGGCTGCGCTGGCGCAGTCTCGCTTGGCTCGCGCTGTGCGGGCCGTGGTTCTTCATCGCATACAGATTCGCAAACTGGTTCACGGCGCGCCGCTCCGATGTCGGCACGTGGTATTTCGAGTGGGAAAAGCACGTGCCATTCGTGCCAGAGCTGGTCGTGCCCTACTGGTCGCTGGATCTGTTTTTCATCGGGGCATTTTTCCTTCCGAAATCCCGCTCCGAACTCCGGCTGCTCGGCCTCCGGGTCTTCACGATGATCACGCTCACCTGCGTGTGTTTTCTCATCTGGCCGCTGAAGTTCGACCTCCCACGTCCGATGCCGGCGGGCTGGACCGCGCCGCTCTTCCGCGTGCTCTACGCAAACGACCTGCCCTACAATCTCGCCCCATCGCTGCACATCGGCCTGCGCTGTCTTTTCTGGATCACCTACGGGCGGCACCTGCGCGGCTGGCTGCGCAGCGTCACGCGCTGGTGGTTCATCCTCATCGGCGCATCCACGCTGCTCGTTTGGCAGCATCATCTCATGGATGTAGTGACCGGCTTCCTCATGGCCTACGTGATCGTCGCCATCCTGCCCGACCGCGAAACGCAACCCGGACCGCGCGGCTGGGTCGGAAATACCAGCGCGGCATCGCGAAGACACGCGCTCCGCTACGGCGTCGGCGCGCTCGCCTGCACGCTGCTCGCTCTACCCGGCGGTGCATGGCTGTGGTTCGGCTGGCCCGCGGCGGCCCTCGTGATTTTCACTATCGCCTACACCACAGCGAATCCGCGGGTCCTTCAAAAATGCTCCGGCTCACCCACGCCCGCGGTCGAGTGGATCCTCCTGCCAGTGATGCTCGTCGCACGGCTATGGCAGGCACGGTGGCTGCGCCGTCAACCTGCATGGCACGAGATCTCACCCGGCGTTTTCTTCGGCCGCCAGCTCGCGACCTCCGAAGCCAACGCCTTTCTCGCCCAGCACCCGAACCTCACCGTGATCGATCTCGCTGCCGAGACAAAGGCGACATGCACTTTCCGGGAAAACGCCTGCTACTTTTCATTACCGGTGCTCGACCTCACCACGCCCGACGCCTCCGTGCGCGCGCGAGCTTGTGAGATTATCCGGGAACACCTTCCGCACGGGCCCGTTCTCATCCACTGCCTCCTTGGATTCGGACGCAGTGCACATGTGGCTGCAGCATGGCTCGTCGCCAGCGGCACGGCGGCGGATGAAAGCGACGCGATGGAACGCATCCGCAAAATCGAACCGAACGCCGTGATGCATCGCCCGGCAAATCCGACGGCTATAGCTTGAATGCGCGCTGAAAAACCACTCGCCAAGCGCCGCGCCCGCAGAATCTCATGCGGAGTGCTCAAAGTATCCCCTGCCATCCCCTCCCCGCTCGATCCCGGCGCGCAGCACGCAGTGCTTTGGTGCCGCGCATACCGCGCGCTGAACCCCACCCAGCCGCTCGCCATCGCACTCGCGCGCCCCGACGGAACGGTTTCGCGCTTTGATTTTAAGACGCACCCGCACTCTGGCGCAAACGCCGCGCTGAATCTGCGGCACGTCGAGCGGCTCGCGAAATTCCTGCTGTGGTCGCGCGGCGGCTCCCGCATTTTCATCGGCGGAAATACTGACATCGCTGCGAAGCTGCGCACCATCTATGCACCGAATGGCGAGAGAAAATTCGACTGCGAGTTCGTCGGAATGAGGGCGTATGGGCAGCAGATTGAAATCATCTCGTGCGCGCCCGAGGAAGTGCCCGCGGAAAACGAAGGCACCATCCCGCTCGGGCGGCATCTCGACGGCTGCCGCATCGGCTTCGACCTCGGCGGCTCGGATCGCAAGTGCGCGGCGGTGGTGGATGGCAAAGTCGTCTTCTCCGAGGAGATCGCGTGGGATCCGTATTTCCAGAGCGACCCGCAGTATCACTACGACGGCATCAACGACACGCTGAAGCGCGCCGCGGCCCATCTGCCGCGCGTGGATGCCATCGGCGGCAGCGCGGCGGGCGTGTATGTGAACAACGAGGTGCGCGCGGCGTCGCTGTTCCGCGGCGTGGCGCCGGAGGACTTCGAGCGCCGCATCCGCCGCATCTTTTTCGACCTCCAGCGCGAATGGGGCGGCGTGCCGTTCGAGGTGGCGAACGACGGCGAGGTCACCGCGCTCGCGGCCTCGATGAGCTTCGGCGAAAATCGCGTGCTCGGCATCAGCATGGGCACGAGCGTCGCCGCGGGCTACGTCACCGCGAGCGGCGCGATCACACCGTGGCTGAACGAGCTTGCGTTCGCGCCGATTGACTACCGCGACGATGCACCGCTGGACGAATGGAGCGGTGACCGCGGCTGTGCGGTGCAGTATTTCTGCCAGCAGGGCGTCGCTCGCCTCGCGCCGCTCGCGGGCCTCGCCTTCCCGAAGGAGATGAAATTCGCCGAGCAGCTCGTCGAGGTGCAGAAGCTCATGGCCACGGGCGACGCGCGCGCGCGGCGCATCTATGAGACCATCGGCGTCTGCTTCGGCTACGCCATCGCGCACTACGCGGAATTTTACGACATCGGCACGCTGCTCATCCTCGGCCGCGTCACGAGCGGCGAAGGCGGCTCGATCATTCTGGAAAAAGCCGGCGAAGTGCTGCGCGCCGAGTTCCCCGCACTCGCCGAGCGCATCCGGCTCCGCACACCGGATGAAAAGGACAAGCGCCACGGCCAGGCGGTCGCCGCCGCGAGCTTGCCCGCGCTGCGCAAATAACCGACGACATCGCGCATGAAGCTGCACCTTCCCTCCGCGGAAATTTTCGTCCCCGACGGCAAGCCTGTCGCCGAGGCGCTCTCGCGCGTCACGCACCTCGGCATCGGCGCGCATCAGGACGACCTAGAGTTCATGGCGTTCCACGGGATTCTCCAGTGCTTTCACAGCGAGACAGAGTGGTTCGGCGGCGTGACTTGCACGAATGGCAGTGGCAGCGCGCGCACGGGCGCGTATGCGGACTGCACGGACGAGCGGATGATGAGCGTGCGCCGCGAGGAACAGCGGCAGGCGGCGATCGTCGGGCGCTTCGGCGCGATGGTGCAGCTTGATTACCCGAGCCGTGTCGCGAAGGACGCGGCAGACTCGCGGCTGCGCGAGGATTTGCGCGCCATCCTCGCGGCGACGAAGCCGCGCGTCGTTTACACGCACAACCCCGCCGACAAGCACGACACGCACATCGCCGTCGTCGTGCCAGTGATTCAGGCGATCCGCGATCTGCCGCGCGAGCAGCGTCCGCAGGCCGTGCACGGCTGCGAAGGCTGGCGCAACCTCGACTGGCTCGACGACGCGGAGAAAGTCATCCACGATGTGGGCGGGCACGACAATCTCGCCGCCGCACTCAACGGAATTTTCGACAGCCAGATCGCGGGAGGAAAACGCTACGACCTCGCCGTGATGGGCCGCCGCCGCTCGAACGCCACGTTCTTCCAGAGCCACGGTGTGGACAGCAGCGACGCGCTAGCGTTTGCGATGGACCTCACGCCGCTCGCGCACGACGACTCGCTCGACATCGTCGAATATGTGATCGGAACGATTGACCGCTTTCGCGCAGATGTAGTCTCGCGACTCAGCCAGCGGCTAAAAAAATGAACTGCGAAGAACACGAAGGGCACGAAGCTGGGCGAAGGCAATTTTCCCTTCGTATTCTTCGTGCCCTTCGTGGTGAATAAGAGCGCATGGAAATCATCATCCAGCCTACCCCGGAAGCCGGCAGCATCGTCGCCGCGCGGATCATCGCGAAGCTCGTGCGCTCGAAGCCGGACTGCGTGCTCGGGCTCGCGACGGGCAGCACGCCGCTCGGGACGTATCGTGAACTCATCCGCATGCACCGCGAGGACGGGCTCGATTTTTCGAGGGTCACCACGTTCAACCTCGACGAATACGTGGGCCTGCCGCCGGAGCATCCGCAGAGCTACCGCGCGTTCATGGCGGAGAATTTTTTCCGGCACGTGAACGTGGACGCGCGGCGCACTCACATCCCCGACGGCATGGCGCGCGACGTGCCCGCGGAGTGCGCGCGCTACGAGGCTGCGATTGTGGCGGCGGGCGGGATCGACCTGCAACTGCTCGGCATCGGGTCGGACGGGCACATCGGGTTCAACGAGCCGTCGTCGTCGCTTGCGTCGCGCACGCGCATCAAGACGCTCACCGAGCGCACGCGCGCGGACAATGCGCGGTTCTTCGGCGGCGATCTCGCGCAGGTTCCATTTCACTGCATCACGATGGGCGTCGGGACGATCATGGCGTCGCGCGAAGTGCTGCTGCTCGCATTCAGCTCAAGCAAAGCTGACGCGGTGGCGGGCGCAGTCGAGGGGCCGATTACCGCAATGAACCCTGCGAGCGTCCTACAGATGCACGGCATCGCGAAATGCGTCGTGGACGAGGCCGCGGCGGCGAAGCTGTCGCGCCGCGACTACTACCGCTGGGTCTTCGACAACAAACCGGACTGGCAGAAAATCACGGCCTAGCCGACGCGGGCTCGCGCGGCTTCGCGGGCGGCGGCGGCACGGGCTCCGGCGTGGGCGTCCACGGCTCATTGGGGAACGCGATGGACTTGGGCTTTCCGATGACCCGGTTGCCCTCGAAGATGCGCACCTCGATCGTGTGCGTGAGCCCGTCGCGCAGCCAGAGCGGCATCTCGGCACGGAAGCCGATGTTGCCATCGCCATAGCCCTTTTCACGCAGATCCGGGCGCGGAACGGTGCAACGGCAGCGCGCCGCCCAAGCGTGGTCGGCGTAAACATCCACAGTGAGAAAATCCACAGGCATCTCCTTCTGCCAGACGTAGCCGGAGACGACCCGGTGGTCCGCCTCCTCGATCACAGCCTCGAACGGCGGCGGCGGCGGCGGAGTGAGGCGGCCGCTGAAGAGCAGCATGCCGAGCGCGATGATGTGAAAGGTGATGCCGATGTTCAGCGCGCGCCACCACGGGCCGTCGCCCCACATTTTGGCGGTCTTGTTCCAGCGCGCGAAGACGTCGTAGCCGCAGAGCAGCGTAGCGTGGTAGATGCCGTAGGCGATGTAGTGCAGGGTGAGCCCGTGCCAGATGCCCATGAGGCCGAAGGTGAGGTAGAGCCCGAGGTAGCTCGCGGTGTGCCTGCCCTTGAACCACTTCCCCTTTGCCGCCGCGAGCTGGAAGCGCATGTGGATGTGGTCGCGAAACCAGAATGAGAGGCTGATATGCCAGCGCGTCCAGAAGTCGCGGATGTTCCGCGCAAGGAAGGGCAGGTTGAAATTTTCCGGCGACTTGATGCCCATGAGGCGCGACACGCCGACGGCGAACGCGCTGTATCCCGCGAAATCGAAGAACAGGTAGAGCGTGTAAACATACATGTAGCCCACGTAGCCCTTCAGCCCCGCGACTTTCAGCAGCGGCACGCGCCAGTGCTGGTCGATGAGCGCGGCGATGATGAATTTGTAGAGGAACCCGCGCATGACGCGCTGGATGGCGAAATCGAGATCGTCGAGAAATTCGTTGCGGCTGCGCACCTTCGCCCAGTCCTGCCCGAAGCGGCGGTAACGGTCGATCGGGCCGGAAGAAACGGTCGGGAAGAAGAATAGGAAGGCGAAGAGCTGGCCTGGCGAGAGCGACTTCACGACGCCGTCGCGGATCGAGAAGATCACGTCGAGCGCCCGGAACGTGACATAACTGATGCCAAGATAGCCGAAGACGCTCTCATGCGAGACGAACGGCAGAAGCTTGCTCGCCGTGAGCGGCAGCAGCGTGAGCACCATCGCGATGTAAAAAGTGCGGTTCGATTTCCATCGCAGAAACGCGAACGGCACGCAGAGCTGCCAGACGGCGCTGAGGAGGAAAATATAGAGCGGCGAGAACTCGATGCCCGTCTTTGTGTTCGTCCACGGGCGTGTGATTGCAGGGCCGCCGGCGTCCGGCAGGTGCAGGCCGACGAGGCGCAGCACGGAGTTGTCGTGGTGCGCGAAAACGAAGCCGAGGATCGGCAGCGTGGCGATGAAGCACCATCGCGCGCTTGAGTTTCCGAACGCCGCGACCACGAGCAGGAACAGCGAGAATGACCAGCTCGCCTGCAACTGGTGGACGAACTGCGCGATGATGCTGACATCCTTGATCGGGGAGATGACGCCGACGACCACCGTGGCGATGAACGGCACGAACACCACGACGCCGGCCATGAGCGCCACGCGCGTCCAGCGTGTCTGGGCGAGGCTGAGCGCGAGGATCGGCAGCACCGCGTAGAGCAGCAGCAGGCCGAAGAAGGTCCAGTTCGCGAAGGGGGTCATCGGGTTTTGCCCGCGCGGCTATCGCATCTCCGCGAGTTTTTTCCGATCCGCCTTGCCGTTGTTGTTCATGGGGAAGCTTTCGAGAAAATGGAATTTGCGCGGCACCATGTAGGTTGGGAGGCGCTCACCGAGCTTTGTCTTGAGCTTCGCGGACTGCTCGAAGTCGGTGCCCTGCTTCGCGCCGGTGAGGACGACGAAAGCGGTGAGCGAATCAATGATGTCGCCCTTCTTCACGGGGAGCACGACGGCGTCGGCAATCTCGGGCAGCGCGCGGAGGTTCGCCTCGAGGTCGCCGAGCTCGATGCGGTAGCCGTGGAGTTTGATCTGGCTGTCCATGCGTCCCTCGCAAAAGAGGATGCCGTCGCGGTCGCGGCCCCAGTCGCCGGTGCGGTAGGCGCGCGTGCCGTCCACTTCATAAAACGCCTTCGCAGTGAGATCGTCGCGCTTGAGGTAGCCGGGGCTGACATTCGGGCCGACGATCACGATCTCACCCCGCTCGCCGGGCGGCACGGTGCTGCCGTTCTCACCCCGGATGACCACGCGCGTGCCGGTCATCACCCGCCCGATGGGCAGCGGGTTCCACTGCGCGATGATCTCGCGGGTGATGCCGATCTTCGTCATCGCCACTGTCGCCTCGGTCGGGCCGTAGGTGTTCCAAATCACGGCGCCGGGGAAGCGCTCCAGCATCTGCGACGCGGTTTCCGGCGCGAGCGTCTCGCCGCAGAAATAGAACGCGCGCATGTCCGGCAGCATCGCCGAGTTGAAGCCCTTCTCGATCATGCACATCTGCGCGAACGACGGCGTGCTCATCCACCGCGTCGCGCCGCACTCGCGCAGCGCGACGAAGAGCGCGCGCATGTTTGTGATGTGATCCTTCGTGAGGGAGAAGATCGTGTTCCCCGAGCTGAGCGCGAGGTAGATGTCGTGGACCGAGAGGTCGAAAGTGAACGGCGCGTGGTTGAGGAAAACCTCGCCTCGCTCGCGGAAGCCGCCCTCGCTGTGCAGCCACGAGAGGTAATGGTTGAGGTTCGCGAGCGTGATCACCACGCCCTTCGGTTCGCCGGTGCTGCCGCTCGTGAAGAGGATGTAGAAGGGGTCGGAGTTCTCGAGCGGCTTGCGCTGGTAATCCACGGCGCCGGCCGCACCGACGATCTCGGCGACCTTCGCGGGATTGAGCACGACTTCCGCGCCGGCGATTTCGATCACGCGGGCCATGCGCGCCTCGGGCGTCATGTAGTCGATGGGCACATACGGCCGGCCAGACTTCACCGCGGCGAGAAAGGCCACGAGCATCTCCGGCTCCTTGTGGCCATGCACGGCGATCGGCGAGCGCCTGTCGCCGAGCTGCGAGTCGAGCCACGCGGCGAGCGCGCTGCTTTTCGCGTGGAGCTCGCCGTGAGTCATGCGGCGGTCGTTGCTCACATGCGCGAGACGGCCGGGCGAAGTGCGGGCGTGGTTTTCGATCCTGTCGAGGAGGTGCATGGCTAGAATTCCGCGTAAACGAACTCGGGCGTCTCGAAGTTGCCGCGTCCATACATCGCGACGAGCACCGCGATGATGGCGATGTAGTAGAAGACCAAAACCACCGGCCGCACGCGCGGGTGGGCGTCGAGCCACTTCTGGGCAACTGCGATCACGCTGCGAGCCGCTTCTGGACGTCCGCGATCATCTTCGCCGGCGTGGCCCACGCGTCGCGGTCGAATTCCGCGGGCGAGATTTCCACGCCGATTTCCGCCTGAAGCGCCACGATGAGCTCCACGGTCTTCATCGAGTCAAGAATCTGCAGGTCGTAGAGCGCGAGGTCGGGGTTGGCGCGCACTTCCTCCGTGTCGGCGACGCGCGCGAGGACATCGAGAACTTGTTCGTTGGTCGCTGTGGGCATGGTTTGTGTGAGAGCAGGCGCGGCACGCGCCCTTAGTTGTTTTTCTTCTGCGGCTGATGGTAAAAATCGTCGAGCACTTTGTTGAAGAGCATCCAGCCGCGCTCGCCGGGGTGGTCGAGGTTGTCCGCAAAGAACGTCGGGTCGTTTTCGTATTGGCTGAAATAGACGAGTTGCACGCCGAACTTCGTCGCGAGTTCGCCCAGCTTCACACCGTAGGCCTTCCGCGCATCCGCGGAGACGCCGGTCGTCTCAAGATCGCGCCCGTGCAGCGGCATCGAAATCAGCAGCGCGTCAGCGCGCATCTCCGTGAGCGTGCGCAGGAGCAGCTCGAAATCGTGCCACTCGTCGGCCTCCTTGAGGACTTTCAAAAACTCGGCGTCGCGCGAGCCCTTCGGCCTCTTCGTCACGCGCGGGGGCACCGGCGGGCGCGTCGTCTTCACCTTCACGCTTGTCTTGCGCAGGATCTCCTTCCAGTTCAGCCCGGGAATCCGGTGCGGCTTGGGATTCTGTTCCTCGAGATTTTCCGCGATGTGCAGGCCGGCCTCGACGTGATCCTGCGCTCGCCCGATGGCATTCGCAAATTTGCCCAGCGGCCACACCGCCGCGTAGAGCGCGCGATCCAGCCAAGTGTCTCCAGCCAGCCGCCGCAGGCCAAACTCCAGCGCCCAGTTGCCCTCCAGCGTCTCGGGGTATTGGATCATCCGCCTCGCGGCATCGCGGCGGAGTTCCGGGCTCAGGTGCGTGCTGAACGCAAACTCGGCGGCCTGCAGCGCGCTGAAGTTTCCCTCGTAGTAGTCCTGGTTCACCTCCTCCTCGAGGAAGTAGCTCGGAGAGATGGAAAATGCGACCTTGCGCCCCTGGATGTAGCGCCCGAGCGACGCGATTTTTTCCATGATGGCGAGCGCGGTGGTGCCCGGCTTCCCCACGGGGAACGCGCGGAAGCCGGTCGGATATTTCTCAAAGAACTCGGCGGCCTTGCCCGGCACCGGCGACACCAGCTCCGAGCTGCCGTAGAGCACGAGCAGATCCGGCTGCGTGAATGCGGTCTTCTGCAGCGCGACGCCCTGAAGTTTCAAATCCCCGAACTCGTCGGCGAACTTGTGGATGTAGCGCTGCTCGGCCTTCGCACACAGCAGCACCGTCGCGAGCCCGCACACGATGGCAAAGCCCGCGGCGATGCCGAATGCGTGGAGATGATGGCGCTGGGACGGGGCGGTCACGGGGGATCTTTTGAGACTTAGAGTAAACGATGCACGGTGGAGTCAACCTTTTGCACCAATGTGCGCCGCGCCCCTTGCGCTGCAAGCTCCGCCGGTGTTACGAAGCTCGTCACCGGCTCCCGTGCGCATCCTCATCGCTCCCGACAAATTCAAAGGCTCGCTTTCCGCGCCCGCAGCGGCTGAGGCCATCGCGCGCGGGCTCCGGAATGTTTGGCCGGAAGCGCATCTCGACCTCGCGCCGATCGCGGATGGCGGAGAGGGCTTTGCGGAGTCGCTGGCGGCGGCGCTCGGTGCCGAATGGGTAACGGTCGCGAGCCGGGACGCGATTGGCCGCCCCATCGAGGCCCGCTACGCATGGCTGGCTTCGGAAAGGCTCGCCATTTTGGAGATGAGCGAGGCGAGCGGGCTGCACCGCGTCGCAGTGGAAGATCGCGCCCCGCTCAAGGCGGACACATTCGGCACGGGCATTTTGATCGCGGATGCAGCCGTGCGCGGAGCGACTCGCATCCTCGTCGGACTCGGCGGCAGCGCCACGACGGACGGCGGGACGGGAGTCGCGCGGGCGCTGGGCTATCGGTTCCTGGACGGCAGCGGCCACGAAGTCGCCGCGCCGGATGGACTGGGCTCACTCGCGACGATCGAACGTCCCGCGGAACTGCGGCTGCCGGAGATTTTCGCCGCATGTGACGTGCAGAACCCGCTGTCCGGAGCACGCGGCGCGGCACGCGTCTATGGACCGCAGAAGGGTGCGGACGCAGCGGCTGTCGCCTTGCTGGACGCCTCCCTCTCCCGCCTCGCCGATGTGTGCAGCGCCGATCTCGGCCGCGATCACCGCGATGTCCCGGGGGCCGGCGCGGCGGGCGGACTCGGGTTCGGGCTGCTCGCTTTCTGCGGCGCTAATATCCGCCCAGGCTTCGACATGATCGCCGAGACGCTTCACCTCGGCGACCGCATCGCGGCTGCAAATCTCGTGATCACCGGCGAGGGGCGCATTGACGATCAGACGCTGGACGGCAAGGGACCGGCTGGCGTTGCAGCCCTGGCGCGCAGCGCAGGGAAGCATGTGATCGCCTTCGGCGGCTCCGTTGCCCCCGCGGCGGAAGCATCGGCGGTTTTCGACGCGCTCATTCCCATCGCGGACCGCCCGCTCCCGATGGACGAAGCGATTCGCGACGCCGCGGTGTTGCTGGAACGCGCAGCCACCCGCACGGCGAAACTCCTGCAAATCCGGACATAGACCGTCGCCGGGAAACTTCCCCGCCGAAAAGCAAAGCGGGCCTGCCTTGTGGGCAGACCCGCATTGAAAACAGACTGGCCGGTGGACCGGGCCCGGAAGGTTTACTTTTCCTTCTTCGGCGCCGGCTGGTTGTCGGCGATCTTGATGCCGTATCCGAGGATGATCTTCTTCGCGTCCTCGTCCTTGTCGGCGATCGCGTTCACATCCTTCATCATCTCGGTGAAGGTCTTCTGGAGCTCCTCAGACTGCGTGACGAGGGGCTTGCGCTCCTCGATCGCCTTCGCGAGCTTCTCGTTGTTGTCCTTGAGCGCCGCGATTTGCTTGTCGGCATTGGCGGTCTGCCACTTCATGGTCTCGTTGGAAGTTCCGACGCCCTTGATTTGGCTGAAAAAAAGCATCGAGATCGCCAGCGCAAGCAATGCAACGGGCGTATGAACGCTGATGAAAGGATTCTTGGGTTCTTGGGTGTCCATGGTGTGATTTTCTTTGGGGTTAGGGACGAAGGGCGGGGGCTGCGGGGGCCGCAGGAGCGGCCGGTGCGGAAGCCGGAGCGGATGAAGGTGCCGGCGATCCTGCGCCCTGCTTCGCCTTCAGTTCATTGATCTGCTTGTCGATCTCCTTCACCTGATCGGGCTTCAGGATGAAGTCCTGAAACTTGTAGCGGGTCAGGATGTCCTTGAGCTTGTCGTTGCCCTTCGCGGCGAAATAACCCATGTCGCGAAGGATGGGCGGGCCGAGCTTCTGCGCGACGGTGGCGCCGGTGTTGATCACCTCGGCGTAGCGGTTGAAATCCTGGTTCTTCAGCGTGACCTCCTGCGAGAGATCCTGAATCTGGGTCTGCTTCTTGCGAAGCTCGTCTTGCAGGCCGTTGTTCGTCTGCGCCGACCCGAAGCTGACAAAGCTCAGAATCACCGCCACAAGACCGACCACTGTTGAGAGGAGGAATGGTGCGTTTTTCATTTTTTGGATTTAAGGGGCGGGACTTGTTCTGCAAGACGCAGATTCCGTCAAGAGGGAACCAAGTAATTTTTCGCGAACGCGGTTAACGAAAGGTTCAGCGCGATTTTTTTGATGAGGACGAGCGGCGCGGCGCCTGGACCAGGTTCCCATTCGCGTCGTAAGTGTCCACGTTCACGACGATGGCGCCGCCGTTCCGCGAGCCGTAGGTGTAGTTTTTCGTGCAGATCAGACTGTCCTTCGCGTCGTAGATGACTTCCTGGATGATGCGATCCTCGCCGTCGAGCCGGTAGGTGCTCTTCTGGTAAATGAGGCCCTTCGCGTTGTAGAAAATCCCCGACTGGGGCTGCAGCCGGTCGTCGAGCTTATAGACGACCTTGTGCGTCATCCGGCGGCTCGAGTCGTAGAATGTCTCGATGGACTCGCGCTTCAGGGCATTCGTCTCCCGCGAGCTGCCGGAGCCGTCGGGATAGCCGCGATTCGTGATGCGGAGCGGCGGAACGGCCGACGCAGCCGACGCAAGCGCGAGAAAGAGGATGAGGGTTCTCATGTTTCGGAGCCTCGATTATTCGGCGGGAAGGAGCTGGACGACATCAATCGCCACGTTGCCATCCGAAGGCCCGTCGCCAACGATGACGACTGCGGGCTTGCCGGGCTCGAATCGGAATTTGCCGAGACTGACGAACCCCTTTTCCAGCGGCGCCGGAACGCGCTCGTTCACGGCAATCTTCTTCGCACCTTCGGCGGATTCGATGGTGACAGGCGCCTTGCTCGCCCGGTTCTCGTGCGGGCTGTAGCTGAGGCGCACCTCGTAGTTTCCGGCTTTTTGAATCGTGAACTCGTAGCGCGCCGAACCGTCCTCCTTCGCGCCGCGGTAGCGGTAGCCGGCGCCGTAAAAACCGGGCAGGCCGTGGCCCTCGGTCCACTTGCCGGTGAGCTTCGCCTGGCTGTCGTCGAGCGCGAATCCGGGGAGCGACTTCACGGGCAGACCCTCGGGCGCGTCGTGCTTGTCGCCGACGAGCGGCGGCGGCGTGTAGCCGTCGGGTAGTTTCGGCGTCTCGTTCACCGTCGCTCGGCGGGCGGCGCCGGGCAGGCGCATGAGCTCCTGCAGCTCGGAAAAGTAGCGGTCGTAAATGGCGCGCGGCATCACATCCATCTTCACGCAGAGACTCGCGGCCTTGCCGACGACCTCGCCGATCATGCCGCCGGTCTTCATCACGCGCACGGTGCCCAGCGCCTCGTGCGTCACGCTCACGTCGCGGCCTGCCATGAAGAGGTTCTCGACGTTGCGCGAATAGAAGCAGCGGTAGGGCACGGGGTAGCCGTGCTTGCGATCCACGCCCTTCCCGAAGACAGCCTTCGAGATGAACGGGTCGTCCTTCGCGGCACCCTTCGCGAACTGCTCCTTCGGGTAGTGGAGGTCAATGTCCCACGTTGTCGGCACGGTTGCGTCGGGAAACTCCCTTTTGTCCACGATGTCCTGCTCGGTGAGCACCACATCACCCATGAGCTGCCGGCTCTCGCGCGGGCCGCCGATGTAGGCGACCCATTCGAGCTTCGCATTCGGATGCTCGGCCTTGCCGCCCTTGTTTTTCATCGCATTGAACGCGCCGTAGATCGCGCGGAAATTCCAGTCGCGCATGTCCTCAAGGCCGAGGATGGGGTGCTTGTTGAAGCCGCTCTCCCAGAACCACTGCGCGTGGAATCGCTGCGGATACGGAAAGTCATCCATGTCGAGCGGCAGCGCCCACGGCGTCTCGGGGAAGGCGGTCGGCGCGCCGGCATCCTTCCACCTCCACATGTTCGACATGCCGAGGTGCTCCGCCTCGCGGATCGTGTGGTCCGCGCCGGCGAGCGTGCCGAGCGAAGCATGCCCCGTCGCGTCGCAGAAAAGCTTCCCCGCAAAGCGCCGCTTCGCGCCCGTTCGCACGTCGAGCGCAATCACCGCGCCGATATGCTGCTTGTCCCTCATCTCCGCCGCGATGACATGGTTGTTGAAAAAGAGCGCAATGTTCCTCTCCGCGCGCACGAGCTTCTCCTTCTTGTCGTCGCCGAACTCCTCGTAGGTTCCCGGCGACAGCTTCGCCTGATCCTGAAACTCCTCCACGATCTCGCCGAGCATCGGATACTTCCCGCGCCGGATGCCGCCCATCGCCCACACGCGCACCTCGCTGGAGCCGTTGCCGCCGAGCACCGCGCGGTTTTGCACGAGCGCGACCCTGCAGCCCATGCGCGCCGCGGAAATAGCCGCCGCTGTCCCGCCATATCCGCCGCCGACCACCACGAGATCGTAGCTGCCGCCGTCCTCGGGCTTTTCCGGCAGGCCGAGGACACTGCGCCGCCATGCGTCGTTCACGTCGTTCGAGTTTGGCGGCGTGAATGCGGCGTCCTTCGTGAAGAGGATGGCGTCGCAGCGCCCCTCGAATCCCGTCAGGTCGTGCAGCGCGAGCGGCACCTCGGTCTTTGTCACCTCGATCGTCCCGCCGTCCTGCCAGCCCCAGAGCTTGCCCTTCGTGCCGAACGTCTCCGCGAGCGGCTTGCCATCGACGACGACTTGAAATTTCCCAGGCGCGCCGGGCGCATCCCACCGCGCGACCCAGTCGAGTGTCCGGACCCACACGCGATACTTTCCCGTGCTCGGAAATCTCACCCTCGTCGCCGCGTCCTTCACCGGCTCGCCCATCCCGTGCGCGAGCAGATACGG
Source organism: Chthoniobacteraceae bacterium (assembly GCA_044221185.1). GTDB lineage: Bacteria > Verrucomicrobiota > Verrucomicrobiia > Chthoniobacterales > Chthoniobacteraceae > SXWH01. The sequence goes on from JBGAPP010000006.1 coordinate 180,593, forward strand.
CGAACCCATGCTGTCAATGAACTGCGTGTCGAGCGACCAGCCGCCATGGTCGCGGAAGCTCTCGGCCTCGACGAAGACTTGATCGACCGCGAGCGCGGCGCCGCCGAGCAACGCGAGGATGGAGGAAGGGAGCAGGTGCTTTTTCATGGGAATTTTTTCGGGGCGGGAAAAATGCCGGGTCGCGGCTCCGACACAAGCGCAGTGTGGCGCGGCGCGGGGCTACTTCGCCGGCTTCCCCTCGACCGCTTTGCCGGCGGCCTTCCATCCATTGAAGCCGGACTTCAGGTGATAGACCGCGCCGAATTTGTTCAGCGCCGTGACTTTTGGGAGTGACTGCGCGCTGCGACCGCCCGCCGCACAGTGAACGATCACCGCACCGTTTCCCTTCAGTGCGGCGACCTGCTTCTCAAAATCATCGCCGAAGAAATCCACGTTCTTCGCGCCGGGGATGTGCCCCTCCGCAAACTCATCGGGCGTCCGCACGTCGAGGATGAGCGGCTTTGCGGCGCCCTTCATCAGAGCCTCCGCCTCGTCGGGGGTCACATCCTTCACCGCCACGGGTTCAGCGGACAGGACGGAGACAAAAACGGTGAGCAGGAGAGTGATGAGCGTCTTCATGGCTGCACAAAAGCCGCATCCGGCGCACTTGGCAAACGGGAGCGGCGGCCTAGGATGAAAATCCAGATACCGCCAAATAATCCGCTCGCGCTCCGATACCACATTCGCGATTAACAAGCGCACAATGGTCCTAGAGATAGTGAAATATGGAAACCCGGTGCTCCGCGCAAAAGGCCTCGAGGTCAGCGACGGCGACGAGCGCGCGCGCAAGCTCGCCGACGACATGCTCGAGACGATGCGGGCCGCCAACGGCGTCGGCCTCGCCGCGCAGCAGATCGGCGTTCCCATCCAGCTCGCGGTGATTGACGTGAGCGGAGTCGAGGATCGCCCGAGCGAGATGATCATCGGCGGCAAGAGCGTCGAGATCGCCGCGTTCATGCCGCTCATTCTGCTGAACCCTGTCATCGAGCTGGGCAAGGACACCGAGGAGGGCTCGGAGGGCTGCCTCAGCTTTCCGGAAATCAGCGGCGACATCGTCCGCTCATCATCGGTCAAGGTGAAGGCGAGGAAGCTCGATGGCTCGGCGATTGAATTTGAGGCGCGCGGCCTCCTGTCCCGCGCGGTGCAGCACGAGGTGGATCACCTCAACGGAATCCTCTTTATTGACCGGATGAACTCCGCGGTGCGCACCGGTCTCGCCGGCAAGCTGAAGCGGCTGCAGCGTCAGTCGCGCGGCTGACGGAAACCGCGGGCGCGCGCGGCGCCCCCCTGCGAAGCGGGGCTGCGCTTCCGGGCTGGCTTCGCTGCCCGCGGCGGCTTTGCCGGCTTCGCCCTTTGCCGCGGCTCGCGCAGCGCGTTGACTTCCTTCTGCGAAAGAAAACGCCACTCGCCGCGTGCGAGGCCCTCAATGCTGACGGTGCCGATGCGGATGCGCATGAGCCGCTCCACCTCGTAGCCGAGCTTGTAGAGCATGAGGCGGATCTGGCGCTTCAGGCCCTGCGTGAGCACGAGGTGCAGCCGGTCGGGCTTGATGGCCTCCACGCGCTCGCACTTCGCGTAGCCGTGCTCGATGCGGAAGCCACGCAGCAGCTTCTCGCGATCCTCGGGCGAGAACGGCTTGTCGAGCAACACGTCGTATTCCTTCTCCACCTCGTGGCTGGGGTGCGTCAGCAGGTGCGTGAGATCGCCGTCGTTCGTTACGAAGATGAGTCCCTCGCTCTCCTTGTCGAGGCGGCCGACGTGGTGGACGCGTGGCCAGCGCGCGGGGAGCAGATCAAAAATCGTCTGGCGGCCGCGCTCGTCATCCGCCGTGCAGACAAAGCCGGGCGGCTTGTGGAGCACGGCGTAAATGAGGTGCTCCGCGTGGATGAGCCTGCTGCCGACTTTCACGGAGTCGGTCGGCGACACCTGCGTGGCGAGATTCGTGACGACGTGGCCGTTCACGCGCACCATGCCCTGCGCGATGAGTTCCTCCACGCTGCGGCGCGAGCCGAGTCCGGCGGAGGCGAGGAAGCGGTTCAGGCGCATGTCAGGGAGCCTCCTCCGGATGCGGCGGCGGCGCGTGGATGAAGAAGAGCAGCACGCAGTCGAGCGCGAGCAGCGCGGCGGAGGCGAGGAACGCAACGTGGCCGTAGGAGTGCGCGCCGTCGTATTTCACGAGCGAGTAGCCGAGCATCGGACCGAGGAAGCGGCCGAGCCCGCCCGCGCTCTGCATCATGCCCATGAGGCGGCCCTGCGCGTGGGCGTCCACGGTGCGTGAGGCGAGGCCGTTGAGCGTGGGTGTGGAAAGGCTGTTGCCGATGGAGATGCCGGCGCAGGCCAGCAACAGCCAGCCGATGCTGCCGCCCGGGGCGAGCACCGCGAGCCACGCCATGCTCGCGGCGAGGACCGCAGTGCCGAAAATCGCGAGCGGCTTCTCGATGGGCCGCACGAGCAGCCGGCGAACGACGCCGCCCTGCATGAGCGCGCCGAGAAAGCCGACGTATGCGAGGACATAGCCGACCTGCGCGGTGTTGTAGCCGTAGCGCTTCTCGCAGAAGAGCGCGAAGAGCGCCGTCATCACGGAAAATCCGGTGACGCCCGCGAGCTGGCTGAGCAGCGCGATGACGACCGTGCCGGCGCGGCCACCGCCGAAGACCTCCGAGAGGCTCGCCTTGTCGCGTGCGCGGGCGCGGCTCTCGGCGGTGAGCGTCTCCGGCAGGCGGAAAATCACGAGCAGCGCATTCAGCAGCGCGAGGCCCGCGGCGAAATAAAACGGAGTGGCGAGGCCGAAGTGGTTGCTGAGCACGCCGCCGAGCGCCGGGCCGATGATGAAGCCGAGCCCGAACGCCGCGCCGACGAGGCCCATGTAGCGCGAGCGGTCCTTCTTGCTCGTGCTGTCGGCGATGCACGCCATCGCAGTGGAGATGTTGCCGCCGCTGATGCCGTCAATGATCCGTCCGACGAGCAGCATCGTCACCGTCGTCGCCGCGCCGAGCACGACGAAGCCGACCGCCGTGCCGAGGATGCTCACCGCGAGCACCGGCTTGCGGCCCACGCGGTCGCTGATTTTCCCAAGCAGCGGCGAGCAGAAGACCTGCAGCAGCGAATAAATCCCGACGATCCAGGCGAGCTGGTTCTCGGTCGCGTGAAAGTGGGAGCCCGCAGCGGAGCCCTCCGCGTAGAGCGGCAGCACGGGGATCACGATCCCGAAGCCGATCATGTCTATGAACAGCGTCAGGAAGATGAGGCCGAGCGGCGAGCGGGGCTTTTTGTCGGGTGCGGTTTCCACGGGAGCGCGGATGAGAGCGTGCGCCCCAGCCGAGTGCAAATGACAAATCTGAAGACAAATCGGCCGCCGTCAGTGGCAGCCGCAGCCGGTGCCGCACGAGCCGCCGCCCATGTTGCGCTGCATGTCCGCATGGCGCGGCGCGTTGCCCTTCGACATGTAGCCGTAGCCGCCGCTGATCACGCGGCGGATCGATTCGCCGGTCTCCGGGTGCCTCGTCAGCGGCTCGGCCTTCATGCTCTGCTGGATCTCGAAACGGCGCGGCGGCTTCGTCTCGTCCGTGGTCTCGTAAATGTAGATGGGCATGGCGCGAGTCTCGCGCACCGGGGCGCGCGCGGCAAGAATCCGTCGAGGACGGCTCACATGCCGAACCACCGCATCAGCAGCATCGCGATGATGCCGCCGGCGGCGAGTTCGAGCCCGACTTTCACGCCGAGCGGATCGAGTTTGGAGTGGAAGGGGAATTTTCTCACGGCTTCAATTTAGCATCGGCGATGCCACGGGGCGCGGAGGCATGCACTTTCTCGGGCGCCGATTCCGGCTCTCAGACGCCGACGCGGTCCGCGCCCGGCTGTGCGGCCCGCTTTCCCCACCAACGCGCGATTTGCCACGGCGCGTCGAGGACGAGAAAAAAGAGCAGCGCGGTGAGATCGATCTCCAGCACGTAGAGCCAGCGTGTGTCGGAAAACAGGTCGAGCATGCTTTTCACGCCCTCCGGGCGCCCGCTGAGGAAGCCGTAGTTGCCGCCGGTGAGCGCGTTCACAGCGAGGGCGCACACGAGGTAAAGCTGCGACCACAGCATGACCCGCAGCAGCGCGCCGCGCTGGGGGCGCAGCTTGAAGTCGAAGATCAGCCACAGCACGCCCGCCGGAATGACGGAGTGAACGGTGAAGAAGGCGAACATCCGCCAGAACTCCGTGGAATCGAGCGCGGGCGTGATGAGCGCCTGCGCGGTGCCGGCGATTCCCCACGAATAGGCGAGTTCGAAGCAGACCTGCCGCCGCAGCGTGAGCGCGACGACGGTTGCGACAAGGGCCCAGTCGCAAAGGTGCATGGGCAGCGCGTAGTCGGCCGTGAGGTTTCCCTCGCGCCAGACGCACACGAGCGTGAAAATTTTCGATGCGACGAGGGAGAGCCCAAACAGCCAGCAGATGCCCTTTGAGAAACGCGGCGAGTCGAGGTGGCGGCTGAGTACCCAGAGCAGCAGCGGCCCTGCGATGGTGAAGACGAGGAAGGCGATCTGGATGCCGGGCATTGGGAGACTCGAAGCGGGTATTCCGGGCTTTGGAAAGAAGCTACTTCAGCGTGCCGGCTTTCGAGCGGCCGCCGCGCCACACGTCGTATTGCGGGTCAGCGTGGCGCCGGAAAAATTCGCTGAGCTGCGCGGCGAGTTCGCGCTGCTTCGCGGCGTGTGCCGGCTGGCCGAAGAGATTGAAGCGCTCCCGCGGGTCGGCCTTCATGTCGTAGAGCTCGAATGGGCCGTCAGGGTAGCGTGCGACGTATTTCCAGTCGTCGGTGCGGACGGCACGCGCGTGCATCATCTCGTAGAACATCACATTTTCCCACGCGATCTTCTCACCGCACAGCACGCGCGAGTAGTCGCGGCCGGGCGACTGCTTCGGCGATTTCTCCGCGAGGCCGACGTGCGCGAGCACGCTCGGGAGAAAATCGTAGTTGCTCACGATCGAGGCGCACGTCGCGCCTGCTGGGATTTTTCCCGGCTGCCGGAAGATGAGCGGCACCTGCATCATCAGCTCATGCGCGCCGACGGGCCGCGTGTGATCGCCCATGCCCCAGATTCCATTTTGCCCGCCCATCCAGCCCTGGTCGCTCGCGTAAATCACGAGCGTGTTTTCGTCGAGGCCGAGGCGCTTGAGCGTGGCCATGATTTCGCCGGCGCCGTCGTCCACGCCGCTCACCTCGGCGGCGACGCGGCGCATGGAGACGATGTTGTTGAGGTATTCCTTGTTGTTGAACTGCCACGGATGCATCGCGTCGCGTGGGAAGCACGCCAGATCCTTGTCGGCATAGAATGCGGCGTGACGGTTGCGCGCGGGATTGAGGAGCAGTTTGCCGAGCGAATACGGGCCGTTGTAGGCGAGGTAGAGGAAGAAGGGGTGATCCTTGTTTTTCTCGATGAACTTCACGCCGTGCTCGGTCCACAGGTCGGTGAGGTATCTCGATTCGGTGCGGATCTCGCCGTTTTCGATCACCTTCGCGTCGTAAAACTCCTGCGTGCTGCCGAGCGGCATCGTGATCCAGTCGGTGAAGCCCTCCTGCGGCGTGAGGTTCGCGCCGAGGTGCCATTTTCCGCTCAGGCCACAGACATAGCCCGCATCGCGCAAAATTTTCGGCAGCGACGCGAACTCGCGGATCGTGTCGTAGGCGTCCGGGCCGGTCTGCGCATTCGGCTTTTCCCCGCCGAGGTAGCTGTGCACGCCGTGCTGCGACGGGATGAGCCCCGTGAGATATGTCGCGCGCGTGGGCGAGCAGACGGGGTTGCAGCTCAGTGCGCGTGTGAAACGGATGCCTTCGGCGGCGAGCCGATCGATGTGCGGCGTGCGGATGTCCCTGTTCCCGTAGCAGCCGAGCGTCCATGCGCCCTGGTTGTCGGTGAGGATGAAGACGACGTTTGGCGGGCGATTCCCAGCGCGCGCCGGGGCGACGAGAAGCAGGAATGCAAAGGACAGCAGCGTGTGGAAGAAACGCGGAGGCATGTGCGGAGTTTACGCCCGGCGCTCCGTCGCGCGAGCATTGAGAAGGGAGGTGCGCTTTGGAAAAAAGACACGCGCAGCAGCCGGCCCACATGCGTCTATTCCCCTGAAAAAACACCGAATCTTTTCCTTGAAACCACCCCGGCGAGTTTCAGCATCCGTCCAACCAACAACGACACCTCCCCATGCAAATCACAGACACCGTCAGCGCGCTTCTGCGCGACAAGGCCCAGGCCATCTACTCCATCTCACCCTCGTCCACAGTCCTCGATGCGATCAGGCTGATGGCCGAGCGGAACATCGGCGCGCTCCCCGTCATGCAAGGGGGCCTGCTCGCGGGCATGTTCACCGAGCGCGACTACACCCGCAAAGTCATGCTCATGGGACGCACCTCGCGCGACACGCTCGTGGGCGAGATCATGACGCACAGCCCGGTCACCGTCTCGCCGGACGACACGGTGAACGACTGCATGGAACTGATGACCGAGGAGCGCGTGCGGCATCTGCCCGTGGTCGAGGACGGCGAACTCGTCGGCATCCTCTCCATCGGCGACCTCGTGAAGTGGATCATCTCCGCGCAGACGGCGACGATCGAGCACCTCACGCGCTATGTCTTCGGCGAGCAGGTGAGCTGAGGGCGCCGTCTTCAAACTCGCGGTGTCAGGATCCAGCGGGCCGCTCATTCCCGCCGGGGCAAAGCATTTGACTCGGCAGCTTTCCACGCCGTAAAGGTGCGCCATGAAACGAACCCTCCTCCTCTCGCGGATCGCGGCAGTCGTCGCGGCGATTTCAATGGCCAGCCTCTCGTTCGCACAGCCGCCTCCGGGCGGTGGCGGCCCCGGCAGTGGCGGCCCTGGCGGCCCCGGTGGCGGTGGCCCCGGTGGTCCGGGAGGTGGAGGCCCCGGTGGGCCTGGTGGCCCGGGCGGCCCTGGCCCCGGACCCGGTGGACCTGGAGGTCCTGGCCCCGGCCCTGGACCGGGACCGGGTCCGCGCCCTCCGCTTCCTCCTCCACCAGGAGTTGTTGAGTCGGACGGAACTTCCCTCACTGCTGCGGTTCAGCGGAAGCTGAAGCGGCTCGGCTACTACACCGGAACAGTGGATGGCGAACTCGGGCGCGGAACCCGCGCTGCGATTCGCGCCTATCAGGAAGAGAACGGCCTCGACATCACGGGCAAAATCGACCGCGCCCTGCTGCGTTCGCTCGGCCTCTAAGTCCGGCACGCGGTTCAAACCGCGGTGTTTCCTCCCCTACTCCGCGATGACGTAGCGGCCCAATCCGCGCGTCTGGAAAAGCTGCCCGCGCGACCACATCGCACCTTCGGTGTGCGGCGCCTGCTCGATCAGGGGCAGCCCCGCCTCGCGCCCGAGCACGAATGCCGTCGTCGAGAGAATGCCGGCCTCCGTGCAGGTCGGCGCGATGACCGTCACCGACTGGCAGCCGTTGTCCACAGGCCAGCCCGTCCGCGGATCGAGGATGTGCGTGAATGTGCGCCCCTCCGCGACGAACAGCCTCACGTAGCCGCCGGAAGTCGCGACCGCCCGGTCGCGCACCGAGACGCCGCCCCAGCAGCGCTGCAGGTCGAGCGGATCCTCGAGGCCCACCCGCCATTCGCCTCCCTCCGGCGGCGCGCCGCGCACGCGCAGGTCGCGGCCGAAGTCCACACAGATGTCCTCGATCACCCATTGGCGGCTCATTTCAAAAACCCGGTCCACCGCGTATTCCTTCCCGATTCCGCCGAGGTCTAGTCCCATCCCGGCCTCGGGTAAAAAAATCCCGCCCGCCCGGCGCTGCACTTTCCCCCACCCCGTCAGCGCGAGCGCGCGGGTGATTTCATCCTGCTCGGGGACGACCGGATTTTCCGCGTGGTAGCTCCACAGCCGCGCGATGGGCAGCATGCTCGCGTCGAACACACCGCCGGTCCGCCATGTGAACCAGTCGCAGAGCTTCAGGATGCTCTCGAGCTCCGCATCGGTCTCCACCCAGCCGCGGCCGGCCATCGCGTTGATTTTCGAGATGATGCTCGCTGGGCGGAAGCGCGAGTATTTCGCCTCGAAGTCCTCCACCCACGCCTGCGCCGCGCGGCGGAATTCATTCCGAGCCTTCACTGACGGCGCCCGGAAGAGCACCTGGCAGTGCGTCCCCATCGCGTCGAACACGAGCCGGTCGAAGCCCTCCCGCGCGCTGGCTGGCGATCCCGCCTGTGACATCGCCGCCGGCTAGAAAGAGTAGCGGAATCCGACCGTGACGATGTTCGCCTTCGGATACGCGTCGGCAGCGGTCACGCCATCGCGCCCGCGCATGTCGTAGCGGTCGTAGGCCACATCCACGGAGAAGTTTTCCCGCGGCGTCCACACGACTTTCACGCCGTAGGTGAGCGACGAGCAGCTCGAGAGCCGGTAGTCGGCGGAGTAGTATTCCGGCGTGTCGAGGAACATCACGCGGTAGAAATTCGCGGAGTCCTGCTGGTAGTAGCGGATGCTCGGCTTCACCACGAGTGTGCTCCCGATTTTCTGATACCACGCGAACCCCGCGGTGTGCGCATTCACGCCGAACGAATCGCGGTAGTAGCGGTAGGACATCTCGGCGCTGCCATTCAGCGAATCCACCGCGCGCGTGAGCGAGGTGTAGAGCACCTGGTTGTCCTTGTCCCTCGGGCGCTTGTCCGCGAGGAGCGAGCCGCTCACCCACGCGACCTTGTAGGGATCCGAGAGGTAGCCGGAGGCAAAGCCGGCGGTGAAGTTCACGCTGAGGACCGTCTTCGGATCGAGCACCTGCGTGGCGCCGAGGAAAAGCTGCACGCCGTCCTTGCTGCCCGATGGGACCGAGTTGACGGGGTTCACGTCGTCGTGGTTCACGGACACGCCCGCGGAGACGACGGTGTTCCTGTTGTTGAATTCGCGCGCGATTTTCGCCGTGGCGGCGATGGCCACGTAGTCTGACTCCATGCTGTAGGCGACCTGCCCGCCGTAGAGCCAGTCACCGTCGCGGAACGTGAGCTCGCCGTTGATGCCGAAGCGCTTGTCGCTGAACGTCTGCGTCGGGAGCACATGCTCGCGGCCCGGAACTTCGGAGGAACGGGAGCTGGCGCCCGACACGACGGAAAACGTGCGGCCCGCACTGCCGATGCGGACTTGCGCCGGAGTCGGCTCGCCGGTCGGCGAAGCGCCGGAGATGATGTCGTAGATGCCCTCGATCTTCAGGTTCAGTCGCGGGGAAATGTCCTTCTCGACGAGGAAGGACGGCCCCCAGACCGTGACGCGCCTGCTCTCCTCGCGATACCAGAGGAATTTGAAATCCGCATGATCCTCCGCCTGCGCGCGGCGCGCGTGCATGAGCTGGAGCGCGGCGGCAAAGGCCATCGCGCGGGTCCGGGGAGTCATGCCGCGCAGGACGGCGTGTGTGGGATGGAAGTTCAGGCGCACAGCGCCGCATCCTTCCTGCCCGCGCACGCGCTTTTCAAGCAGAACATGCCGCGACCTTGACGCCGCGGTGCGCGATCCATTTACTCCGCGCGCCAAACGCCGCCGACCATCCCGATGCTCAAGCCGATTATTTTTGCAGTCAGCGGAAAAGCGCCCGCGCAGCACCGTGCCACGGAGGCGCACGCACGATGAACGCCACGGTGGGAATCGCCGCCGCACTCGGCTCCGCGGCGTCGTGGGCGCTGGGGACGATTCTTTTCAAGAAAATCGGCGAAAACATGTCGCCGCTGGCGATGACGCTGGCGAAGGCGGCGGTGAGCGTGGTGCTGCTCGGAATCGCGCTCGTGTTCGCGGGCTTCACGGTAATGACGCCGCAGAATCTCGGGCTGCTCGCGGCGAGCGGGCTGCTGGGAATCGCCGTGGGCGACGCGCTTTTTTTTGCCGCACTCCAGCACCTCGCGCCGCAGACGCTCGTGGTGCTGATGATGATCGGGCAGGTGCTCACGGCGCTGCTGGCGCTCGCGTTTCTCGGCGAGCGGCCCGCACCCGCGGCATGGGGCGGCATGGCGGCGGTGCTCGCCGGCATCGCGATTGTGCTGCGCGCGGGATTTTCCGGCGAGCAGCAGCGTTCACGCGCACGGGGAATCGTGCTCGGGATGCTCTCGGTGCTGTGCATGTCGGTGTCGCAGATCATGGCGAAGCCGGCGCTGGCCAGTGTGTCGGCGCTGCAGGAAACGTGGGTGCGGATGCTCGCCGGCACCGCGGGGCTGGCGCTGGTGGGACTGTGCACGGGCAAACTGCGCGCGTGGTTTTCCGAGGGGCGCAGCGCACGCCTCGCCGGGTCGTTCCTGCTCGCAGTCTGCGTCGTGACGTTCGGCGGCTTCTGGCTCTCGCTGCTGGCGATGCGGCATGTGGATGTCGCCATCGCCACCACGCTGAACTCGATGGAGCCGGTCTTCGTTCTTCCGCTCGCAGCGATTTTCCTGCGCGAAAAAATCACCATGCCCCAGGTCATCGGGACGATCACCGCGCTTGCAGGCGTCGTGGTGTTGTGCAATTCCTGAACCCCGTGCCTGCTCAGTGCGTGAAACCCAGCCGATCGAATGACGAATAATCTGTGGTGATGTTCGTCTTAAAACTTCAGCCGCAGGCGATTCTCCGCTTGAACGCCAAACGCGATTAACAGAGCATTCACAAACCAAACTAACCAAAGGAGGACGAAACTGATGTTCACGACACTGACTGAAAACACCGACGCAAAGTCGTCAGGGTCCATTGTGGAGGCTCTCGCAGCCGGGGACTACTCGCGCGAGACGCTCCGCAAGGCGCTCCTCGCACGCGGCGCGGAGCAGGAGAAGATTTTCACCCTCGCACGCGAGCGCCGCGACGCCGTGTGGCCCGCGCACGAAGTGGAAACCCGCAGCGTGATCGAGCTCTCGAACGTCTGCCAGCAGAGCTGCAACTACTGCAGCATGGCCAAGGAATCGAAGCTCAAGCGCTACGTGATCAAAATCGAGCCGCTGATGGAGCAAGTGGCCTTCCTCTACGAGCGCGGCCGCCGCGTCTTCCTCCTCCAGTCGGGCGAGAATGACTCGGACAAGTTCGTGGACTATGCGGCGAAGTGCTGCACCGAGATCAAGAACCGATACCCTGACTCGGAGATCATTCTGTGCCTCGGCAATTTGAGCCACGATCAGTATGTGCGGCTGAAAAACGCCGGCGGCGACCGTTACATCCTCAAGTTCGAATCCTCCAGCCCAGCACTTTATAACACGTGGAAGCCCAGCGACACGCTGGACCAGCGCCTCGCCTGCCTGCAGGATCTCATCAACATCGGCTTCAAGGTCGGCACCGGCAACATGGTCGGCATGCCCGGCCAGTCGCTCGATGATGTGATCGACGATCTCCTCCTCCTCGGCAAATACGACCTCGCGATGATGAGCTGCACCGTCTTCATCCCGGGCGAAATGTGCAATTACTCAAACCAGCCGATGGGCGACGTGGAGATCGCGCTCAACCAGATGGCCCTCATGCGCATCATGTATCCCACGCGCCTCATGCCCACCACGAGCTGCCTCGAGCGCGGCAAGAAGGGCGGCCAGCTCGCGGGCCTCATGGCCGGCGCGAACACCGTCACCATCCACGACGGCACGCCGGACGAGTTCAAGAAGCTCTTCCCGATCTACTCCACGGACCGCTGCTCGCCCGGCTTCGCCCGGTGCGAGACGATGGTGCGCGACGCGAAGCTCAGCTTCGGCAAGGCGCCGCTTATCTGATTTCCAAAACCGAACCCAACCTTTCAACACAGAACCCAACGACCATGAACGCTGTTTACGAAGCACCCAGCATCAACCCGAAGCTGCTCGCCCCGCACGAGCTGCCCCCGCCGTGGGACGCCGGCCCGCTCGACCGCGCGGCGCTGATCGAGAAGGCGAAGGAACGCATCGAGGATTTCCGCCGGGTGCGTGATCTTGGCCTCGTGAACAAGCGCGGCGACTTCTATCCGTCCGTCCATTATCCGCCGATCACCATGTATCCGCCGATGAGCGACGACGAGCTCCTCGAAGGCTACACGCTGCCCGCGGACGGGGCGGTGGACGTTTATGCGCACGTTCCGTTCTGCAACTCGCACTGCGTCTTCTGCCACTACCCGGTGAAGCTCGGCCCGCAGGTGGACGAGAAGACGAAATACATCGATGCCTTCATGAAGGAGACGGACATCTGGCGCGACCGCCTCGGTGTCGAGCGCGTGAAGGCCCGCTCCGTCCTCGTCGGTGGCGGAACGCCCACGTTCCTCACGGTGGACCAGTTCGAGCGCTTCCTCGCCGGCTTTGTCGAGCGCGTGGACCTCTCCATCTGCCGCCAGTTCAATTACGACGTGGACCCGAACACCCTTATCGGCCCCGACGGCGAAAAGCGCGTCGCCCTCATGCGCGAATACGGCGTGGACCGCCTCACCATCGGCGTGCAGTCGCTCGACCCGGTCATCCTCAAGAAGATGGGCCGCCACCACGGCAAGGATCAGGCTCTGCAGGCGATCAAAGAGACGCTCGCCGCCGGATTCATGGTGAACATCGAATTCATTTTCGGCTACCCCGGCCAGACGCTCGACAACTGGCTCGACGTGATCGAGGAGGCCTGCCAGCTCGGTGTGCATGAGATCCAGCTCTACCGGCTGAAGGTGGACGCCTACGGCGATCACCAGGGCGCCGTGAAGAACTACGTCCTCAACAAACCCGAGGAGTATCCCGACAACGAGATGCAGTTCCTCATGAAGCAGTCGGCGATCCTCATGCTGAAGCACTACGGCTACACCGAGAACCTGCGCCGCGTCTTCTCACGCCGCCGCGGCGACTACTCGGTCTATGCGCACAACCAGTGCTGCGTGCAGTTCGACCAGATCGGCATCGGCCTCACCGCGTTCAGCAGCCTGCGCGACCGCTTCGCGCTCTGCACTCAGAACTTCGACGAATACTACTCGCTCATCGAGAGCGGCCACCTGCCCATCAACCGCGGCTACCGCCGCACGCCCGAGGATCAGGCGCGCTGGGCCATCGTGCTCCCGATCAAGAACCGCAACGTCCGCCCGTCGAACTACCGCCGCCTCACCGGCCTCGGCCTCGACGAAGTGTTCCGCGGCAAGATCGAGGCGCTCAAGGCGCACGGCCTCGTGTATGAGACGGACACGGCGATCGGCGTCACCCCGCTCGGGGCATTTTTCGCAGACGAGTGCGCGCAGCAGTTCCACAGCGCCGATTTCGTCCCGTATCCGCGCGAGGACTACGCTGAAGGGCCGCTCAATCCCTACAACAACCAGAACCTCTTCGAGTAGGTTCCGCAGCGGCGGAATTCGGGGTGCTCCAAACCAGGGGTCGCGTCCCTCGGTGATCAGAGTTTTCCTCTCGTCCAGACGCCAGGACGGCGTGCCTGAGAGGGTTTCACGCTTGCAGGGAAATGCCCACCGTGTTCAGTCGCCGCGGCTCTCAATCCAGATTATGAACACCGTGGCGCTCCGCCGAAAACTGACCCCTCTCCTCGCCTCCATCGCCCTGCTGCCGCTCGCCACCCAGGCCGCGGAGAAGGCCCGGCCGGAGACCATCATCAACGTCACCTCCAAGGGCTCGCTGATTCACCTCGGCAGCTTGGATTCGTTCGACGTGACCCAGGGCGGCAAGGAAGCAGCCCGCGGAGTCCTCGATTTTCTGGAGAAGGGCGACCGCGCAGCCGCCGCGCATTCCATCGACATCTACAAGCGCATCGTCCCCGATGAGAACTTCGGCGGCGAATACACGGCGCTCCAGTGGATCCTCGAGTGCGAACTGGCCACGAAGGAGGAGCGCGACGGGAAATTCCTCGCCGACCCCTACGTGCGCAGCTTCCACGACTTCCTTGCCGCGGACAACTGGAAGCACTTCCGCGAGTTCATCCGCAGCAAGTATCACCTCGACGAAATCCCCGGAAAGAAACAGGATCCCGATGCGGCCACCCGCAGCCGTTTCATGGAAGACTTCATCCTCTTCTCAAACCCGCGCCGAGAAGGCTGGGAGAAGACGAGCAAGATGGTCGCCGCGCTCGGCCTGAAGCCCGGCCAGAAGGTCGCGGACATCGGCAGCGGCCCCGGCTATTTCTCGTTCCAGTTCGCCAAGCTCGTCGGCAAGGAGGGCAAGGTTTACGCGATCGACAACAACGCCGACCACCTCGTTTACCTGAAGAAGATCATCGCCGACCTGCGCGTGCCGAATGTGACGCCCGTCATGCCGCGCGGTGCCGACATCGGCGTGCCGGAAAAGGTGGACCTCATCTACATGTGCTCCCTTTACCACAACCTCTACGCCATCATGACGGACGAGGATCGGGACGGGATGCTCGACAGCATCAAATCCGTCATGGCCCCGGGCGCGCGTCTGGTGGTCGCCGACAACGGTCCCGTGCAGGGCACGCTTCCGTATCACGGCCCCTACATCAACCGCGAGCTCATCATCCAGCAGTTCCGCCACCACGGCTTCGACCTCGTCGAGACGCAGCAGTTCATCCCGCAGCGCTACATGCTCTTCTTCAAGCTGCGCGACGATGCCAAGAAACCCGGTGAAAAATGGCCCGAGACGCCAAAGCTCGAGATCCCGGAGGGCGGCCTGATCGTGAAGGATCTCCGCAAGCTGCCCGCCACTCCCGGCGTGGCACAGATTGTGGACGGCGATCCCGGAAAAATCCGCATCCTTTCGCACCGCGCACTGCTCCGCGCGCAGCTCCCCGGCACCTCCGCGACGTTCTCCTCGGCCGGCCGCGCCGCCGCCGAGGTTCTCCTCGAAGGCCTGAGAAAGAACGACGCTGCCAAGCTGAAGGCGGCGCGCGACCTCTACACGGGCCTCATCCCGAAGGAGCGGATCGGGGACGAGTATTCCGCACTGCAGTGGTTCTGCGACTACGCGCTGGCACCCGAGGCTGAACGTTCCAAGCTCATCACGAACCCACTGATTGCCGACTACGTCGAGTTCTTCGCCGGCAGCAACTACAAACGCCTCACGAGCTACCTCAAAAACAAATACGTCCTCGAGGAACTGAAGCCGAAGCTGGAGGAAATCAGCCAGCGCGAGATCGACCGGCTGAAGAAGCTCGACGTCATTTCACCCACCGCCGTCACCGAGAAACCCGCCGCGCCCCGCACCATCACCGCGACGGGCAACGTCAACAAAGGCGGCCCTTCCGCAGTGCCTGCCGACCAGACGACCGACAGCCTCGACGACCTCCCAGCGCCCTACCCGCTCCTGCCGCTCGACATCAGCGCGGACACCATCATCGAGTGGTGGGAATACCTCAACTTCATGAACCCGCGCCGCGCGCGGTGGGAGCACACCGACAAGATGCTCGGCGTGCTCGACATCAAGCCCGGCCAGACCGTCGCGGACGTGGGCAGCGGCGCCGGCTACTTCACGTTCAAGTTCGCCTCGCTCGTCGGCAAGGAAGGCAAGGTTCTCGCGCTCGACCTCGTGAAGGAGCAGCTCGAAAACCTGAAGCGCTCCGCCACCGCCGCGGGCATCACAAACATCCACGCCGTCGTCTCGAAGGAGAACAACTCCACGCTCCAGGAAAACTCCGTGGACATGGCCTTCCTCTGCTCGCTCTACCACGCCAGCTACGTGAACTCGCTCGAATACGTGCGCGACGGATTCGTCAGCAGCCTGCACAGCGCCATCAAGCCCGGCGGCAAGCTCGTCATCGCGGACAACATGCCGCTCTCCGACAGCGCCGGCGGCTACTACGGCCCGCGCATCGCGAAGGAGATGCTCATCGCGCAGCTCGCGCACTACGGCTTCAAGTTCTCCGCCTACGCGCAGTTCGTCCCGCAGCGCTACGTGCTCGTCTTCACCGTCGAGAAATAGCGCGTCATCTCCGACCTTGCGCCTCACCCGCCTTTGTCTGAATTTCCGAAAATGAGCGAAGCCTCCGCACAATCCTTCCGCGCACGCGTCTTCTACCACTGGAAAAAGCCCGGCGAAAAGGAGCGCCACGGTTTCTCCATGGGCATGGTCACCGCCGCTGAAAAGACGCCGGAATCCGTCATCGCCGCACTCAAGCAGCAGCACGAGAAGCTCCGGGAATTCAACCTCTTCATCGACAAGCTGGAGTGGCGCTGAGCCCCGCCCGCAACAAACAACACGCCATGAACCGAGCATCCTTCATTCGCAAGATTGCCGCCGCGCTCGCACTCGTCTGCGCCGCTGCGCAGCCCGCGCATGCCGCGGAAACCGGCAGGCCGCTTCCGGATTTGAAGGGCTTCGGGCTGGAGGGCGATGTGCCCGCCACGCGCGGCAAGGTGGTGCTGCTCGACTTCTGGGCCTCCTGGTGCGGCCCGTGCAAGAAATCCTTCCCAGCCATCGAGGAGATCCACCGCGCCTACAAGGGACGCGGCCTCACCGTGCTCGCCGTGAGCGTGGACGAGAACGCCGCGGCCATGAAAGCATTCCTCAAGCAGCACGCAGTCACATTCCCCGTCGCGCGCGACGCGAAGCAGAAGCTCGTGGAGGCCGTGAAAGTCTCGGCGATGCCCACCTCGCTCCTCGTTGATCGGCGCGGCGTCGTCCGCTTCGTGAACACCGGGTTCCGCTCCGACACCGAGGCGAAGCTCCGCAAGCAGATCGAGGAACTGCTCGGGGAGGGCAAATGACGCGCATCCGCCGCTCCGTTTGCACAGTGCTGCTCGGCGCTGCGACGCTCACCCTCTCCGGCTGCGCGGGTGCGAAGCCCTGGCAGCGCGGCAAGCTGGCGGAATACGGCATGCGCCCCGACCGCGACCCGCTCGCCGACAGCCTGTCCGAGCACACATTTTTCTCCCGCGAGGCCGCCAACGGCGGGAAAGGCATCGGCGGCGGCGGTTGTGGGTGCAACTGACCCGCCGCACCGCGCCCTCACACCTTGACAGCGGCGGCGTGCCGACGGAGACAGCGGCGTGCCATTGCTCGAAGTCCGCAACCTCAAGGTCTATTTTCCCATCCGGACCGGCGTCTTCCGCCGGCACACGGATGATGTGAAGGCCGTGGACGACGTCACCTTCTCCATCGAGAAGGGAACCACCGTCGGCCTCGTGGGCGAGAGCGGCAGCGGCAAGACGACCATCGGCCGCGCGCTGCTGAAGCTGTGCCCCGCCACCTCGGGCCAAGTCATCCTCGACGGCCGCGACGTGCTGCCCATGCGCGAGCACGAGTTCCGCCCGTATCGCCGGCGGATGCAGATGATCTTCCAGGATCCGTTCGGCTCTCTGAACCCGCGGCTCTCAATCCTCCAGATCGTCGGCGAGGCGCTGGAGATTCACTTCCCCGCGATGAACCGCGAGGAGCGCCGCGCCCGGGTCGCGGAGCTGATGAAGCAGGTCGGCCTGAAGCCCGGGATGATGGAGCGGTATCCGCATGAGTTCAGCGGCGGCCAGCGGCAGCGCATCGGCATCGCGCGCGCGCTCGCGGTGAAGCCCGAGTTCATCGTGTGCGACGAGCCCGTGAGCGCGCTCGACGTGAGCGTGCAGGCGCAGATCGTGAACCTGCTCCAGGACCTCCAGGACGAACTCGGCCTCACGTATCTCTTCATCGCGCACGACCTCGCCGTGGTGGAGCATATCAGCGACCACGTGCTCGTGATGTATCACGGCAAAGTCGTCGAGAGCGCCTCCGCCGAGCAAATCTACGAGTCCCCCCAGCACGACTACACGAAAAAGCTCCTCGCAGCGGTGCCGAAGTTTGCCTGAGCCCCGGCGCGATCACTGATGACACCGCTACTGAGGAAACTTCTCGGGATGAACTGGCTGCTCTTTGCGGCGGTCGTCGCGATTTCGCTGGCGGGGGTGCTGTTCATCCACGGGGCGTCGTATCCGTTCCCGAATGCGCGCTACTGGCAGAGCCAGGCCATGTTCATCGGCGCCGGTGTCGTGGTCTTCCTCATCGTCACGCTGGTGGACTACCGCTGGGCGAAGTGGCTCGCGGTGCCGCTTTACCTCACGAGCATCGTGCTCGTGGCGCTCACCTACACGAGGTTCGGCATCGAAAAGAACGGCGCGAAGTGCTGGCTGAAGCTGCCGGGGCTCACGGCATTCCAGCCGGGGCAGATCGCCGCGATCGGCGGCATCCTCACGCTGGGGCTGTTCCTCTCCTACTCGAAGCGCTGGCACGCCGCGCTGCGCATCCTCTGCTCGGGAATCATCGCGGCTCCGGCGATGCTGCTCATCCTGAAGCAGCCGGACCTCGGCATGACGGTCGCGTGGGTGCCGGTGGTGCTCACGATGTTCTGGGTGGGCGGGCTGCCGCTGCGCTGGCTCGCCGTGGTGGTGCTCACGGGGCTGACCATCCTGCCACTCGTGATGAACTTCGGCCTGAAGCCCTATCAGCGCGACCGCGTCGTGACTTTCATGGACCCGGATGTGGACCCGAGGGGAATCGGCTACGGCGTAAACCAGTCGCTGACCGCCATCGGATCGGCCGGCATCCGCGGCAAAGGCTTCAAGGCGCCGGACACCCAGCTCGAACTCGGCATGATCCCGATGGCCGAGGCACACACGGACTACATCTTCGCGACGATCGGCGAGCAATGGGGCTTCCTCGGCGGCATCGCCCTCATCGCGGCGTTCGGCGTGCTCATCATCGCGTGCATGCTCACGGCGTCGCGCGCCACGGATCTGTTCGGCGTGCTCATCGTCGGCGGCATCACGGCGCTCGTGTTCTTCCACATCTTCCAGAACATCGGCATGACCATCGCGCTGATGCCCATCACCGGGCTGCCGCTTCCGCTGGTCAGCTACGGCGGCACCTTCCTGCTCGTGCTCATGTTCGCCTTCGGCCTCGTGAACAGCGTGTGGGTCCACTCGCGCGCGGAGCCCGAGGAGGACGAGGAGGAAGCGTAAGGCGCCCTCCCCTGCCCGCTCAGGTCCCGCGGCGGCGCAGGCGGTCGAGCGCAACGGCGGCGATGATCACCGCGCCGATGATCACGCGCTGCGTCCAGTCCTCCCACGCCATCGCCGTCGCGCCGTTGCGGAGCACGGTCATCAGCAGGGCGCCGAGCACCGCGCCGAAGACGCTGCCGCTGCCGCCGTTCAGGCTCGCACCGCCGATGACCACCGCGGCGATCACGTCGAGAGCGAGGTCGGGCGCGCCCGTCGGGTCGCCCTGCGTGAGCCGGGAGAACTGCAGCGCGCCGGCGAGGCCGAAGAGCGCCCCGGCCAGCGAGTAAATCGCCACCTGCGTCCAGCGCACGCGGATGCCGCAGAGCCGGGCGGTCGCCTCATTCGAGCCGATGGCGAAGACGCGCCTGCCGAAGACCGTCTGGTTCATCACCACCGCGATGAGAATGGACAGGCCGATCGCGAGCCACACTCCCGCAGGCAGCGGCCAGAACTTCCCCGGCTCCTCCACCGCGAGCAGGTTCGTGATCCACGTCTCGCCCGCGTTCCCCTCGAGGTTCACCGTCTGGTTGTCCGAACGCCACAGCGCGAGGCCGCGGATCACACTCATCATGCCGAGTGTGACGATGAATGGATTCTGCCTCAGCCCGGCGACGAGCGAGCCGTTCACGCAGCCGACGGCGGCGCCCGCGAGGATCGCGATGCCGGCGGCGGCGAGCGGCCCGTTCCCGGAGTTCAGCGCCTTCGCCACGAACACGCTGCACATCGCCACCGTGGAGCCCACGCTCAGGTCGATGCCGCCGCTCACGAGGATGAGGATCATCCCCAGCGCGCCCACGGCCACGATGGCCGTCTGCGTGAGGTTCTTCTTCCACGCGCCGCCGGTCACGAACGACTTCAGCCCGGTGAACGCCTCGTCCTCCTGCGCGCGCATCTTCGCAAAGGCGTCGCCGAACGACACCCCCTCGTGCTGCTGCTGGAAATCGCGCACGTCCTTCCACGCCAGCAGCGCGCAGAACAGGCCGACGACGACCGCGAGCGCGAGCACGGGGCTGAGCAGGGAGATGAGCCGTCGGAGGGCGTTCATGGTGCGCAGCGTAACCCGCCCCGCCCGCATCTTGTCCAGCCTGCGGGCGCCCGCGGCGGTGCGATGGTGATTGAGCGGAAGCGCCGCATCTGCTGTCTGACCGCGCCATGTTCCGAATCCCGCTTCCCGCCGCCGCCATTTTCACCGCCGCCATCGCTGCACTCCCGCTGCGCGCCGAGCCGCCGAAGCCCGAGGAGAAGAAGGACGCGCCCGCCGAGAAGAAGCCCGACGACAAGCCGAAGGAGGCGAAGGAGCAGAAGCCCAAGGAGAGCAAGGGCAGCGTCACCATCGCCGGCACCGAAGTCACCTACGCGGCGAAGACCGGCACGCTCCCGCTGCTCAAGGACGACGGCACCGCGCGCGCCGATGTCTTCTATGTCTATTACGCGCGCACCGGGCAGGACGGGAAGCCGCTCGCCGGCGGCGACCCGTCGCGCCCCATCATCTTCTGCTTCAATGGCGGCCCCGGCAGCAGCGCCGTGTGGCTGCACTTCGGCGGGCTCGGCCCGAAGAAGATCGCCCTCCCTCCCGACGGCCGCACGCCCGAGGTGCTCGGCAGGATCTCCGACAACGCGAACAGCATCCTCGACGCCGCCGACCTCGTCTTCATCGACCCCGTCGGCACCGGCGCGAGCCGTCCCGCGAAGGGCGAGAAGGGCGAGCAGTTCTGGGGTGTGGACGAGGACGTCGAGTCCGTCGGCGACTTCATCCGCCTCTTCACCACGCGCGAGCAGCGCTGGATGTCCCCGAAGTTCCTCTGCGGCGAGAGCTACGGCGGCATCCGCGGCGCCGGCCTCGCCGAGCACCTCCAGGCGAGCCACGGCATGTTCTTCCACGGCTTCATCATCGTCAGCGGCCTGCTCAATTTCCAGACCCTCGGCGCGGACACCGCGAACGACCTCCCCTACCTCACCTTCCTCCCCACGCTCACCGCCAGCGCCGCCTTCCACGGCAAGCTCCCGCCCGAGCTGAACGCCGCCCCCGACCGCGCCATCGCCGAGTCCCGCGCGTTCGCATTCGGCGAATACGCCACCGCGCTCCTCAAGGGCCGCGCCATCCCCGCCGCCGAGCGCAGGCGCGTGGCCGAAAAGCTCGCCCGCCTCACCGGCCTCCCGCAGCAGCTCATCGAGGACAACGACCTGCGCGTCTCCCCCACCATCTTCCGCAAGGCCCTGCTCAAGAAGGAGGGCAAAATCATCGGCCGCTTCGATGCCCGCGTCGTCGCCGAGGATGCCGAGCCCGGCGAGACCCGCCCCGAGTTCGACCCCAGCCACGCCTTCATCTCCGGCCCCTTCAGCGCCGCCGCAAATGCCTACGTCCGCGGCACCCTCGGCTACGAGACCGACCAGCCCTACCGCATCCTCGCCGGCCTCCCGTGGAGCTACCGCAGCTTCGGCAACCGCTACGTGAGCATGGAGCCCCGCCTCGCCCGCGCGATGAAGGAGAACCCGAACCTCCGCATCCTCGTCTGCCAGGGCCTCCGCGACCTCGCCGTGCCGCCGGATGCCATGCGCTTCTCCCTCGAGCACATGCCCATCCCCGACAGCCTCCGCAGGAACATCACCATCGCCACCTACGACAGCGGCCACATGATGTATCTCCTCGACAAGGATGCCGCCAAGCTGCGCGCGGACATCGTCGGCTGGCTGAAGTAGCCCTCAGTGCGGGGTGAGGCCGCAGGTGACTGGCAGGGCGATAGCGACGGGTGGCCCGCCGTAGCCGGACGGTATGCCACCGCAGCCGGACGGTATGCCACCGCAAGCCGGACGGTATGCCACCGCAGCCGGACGGTATGCCACCGCAGCCGGACGGTATGCCACCGTAAGCCGGACGGTATGCCACCGTAAGCCGGACGGTATGCCACCGCAGCCGGACGGTATGCCACCGCAAGCCGGACGGTATGCCACCGCAGCCGGACGGTATGCCACCGCAAGCCGGACGGTATGCCACCGTAAGCCGGACGGTATGCCACCCGCAGCCGAACGGTATGCCACCGCAGCCAGATGGTATGACACCCCCAGTGGGAAGATGGGCCATTTGGTCCGAAAAATAGCCGCTTCCGCGGTCAGAACAGGCTTGGAAGTGCAGGCAGCCCTCAGGGGCAGACTTCCCGCCCGAATCGGACGCTCACCTCCCCTTCCCCACGCCGAGCTTTTCCAGCAGGAAGTCGAAGATGTTCGGGTGCTTCACGGCGGGGGCGCCCTTGTAGTTGAACTCGTGCTCGATGCCGAGGCGGTGGAGCTTTTCGGCGAGGCCGGCGCCGAGATTGGCGGCGTGGACGGGGTCGGCGAAGGGCTGCCCGGGGGCGGGCGCGGTGTCGTAGAAGAGATAGACGGGCGGGGCGCCGGGGGCGGCGAGTTCGTAGGGGGAGAAGCGGCGGATCCACGGCAGGAGGCGCTCGCGCTGGTCGAGGAAGGCCTGGTAGCTGGGGAGCGAGAAGGCGTGGTGGCCGTAGTCGAAGTTCGGGAGCCATTCGCGGAGCTGCCGGGGGTCGAGCGAGGTCTGCGGGACGAAGCCGACGGCGCAGCTCAGGCGCGTGCTCTGCCGGGCGACGGGGTCGGCGCTGCGCGGGTCGGCCTTGTCGGGGGAAAAGGCGAGCCACAGGACGGTGAAGCCGCCCGCCGAGCCGCCGCACCCGGCGACGCGGGCGGGGTCGAGCCGCCATTCGGCGGACTTGCTGCGGACGAACTGGAGGGCGCGCGCGGCGTCGTCGAGGCAGGCCCGCACGGGCGGGTCCACCTTCTCCGCGACGGCGTCGGGGATGAGGCGGTAGTTGATGGAGGCGACGCTGATGCCGGCACCGAGGCGCTGGGCGAGGAAGTCGGGGTTCGCCTTGTCGCCATTCATCCAGCCGCCGCCGTGGACAAAGAAGAGGAGCGGCGCGGGCGCGGCGGCGGCGGACTTTGCCTGCCAGAAGTCCAGCACCTGCCGCGCGTGCGGGCCGTAGTGGACGTTCTCGAAGGTGGGCTTCAGCACGGGGGGCTGCGCGGGTGCCGTGCCCGTGAAGGCGGTGGCGAGAATGGCGAGCGCGAGGAGTCGGGCGGCGGTCATGCGAACGCAGCGTGCGCGCCGGAGCGCGCGGATGCAATGCGGTCCTCGGCGATCGGCGATGCGGCCAGCCGCTCGCCGGGGTGCGATTCTGCGGGCATGAAAACCACCATGCTCAAGACCAGCGTCGCGCTGCTCGCAGCCTGCGCGCTCACAGGCAGTGCCATTTCACAGCCTCCTCCGGGTCCCCCTTCCCCGCCGCCGCCCACGGAGCCGCCTCCGCCTCGGCCACCGAAGCGCCCGAAGCATCCGAGGCCGCCGATCCCGATCCCGCCACCCCCGCCGGTGCCCGACGCTGCGCCCTGACGCAGGGCCCGCCAATGCCGGTGGAGCTTCGGACAACGGGTGGCGAAGGGGTGACGTTGACGGTGCGGCGGCGCGCGGTAGCGTTCGCACACGCCGCGAACCGCGGCGCGCATCCCTGTGACCATCTTCCGCTCCTCCATCGCGGCCGCCGCAGCCCTCCTGCTCGCGCAGGCGGGCCCCGCCGTGCTCGCAGGGGAGGCGGCGAATGTGGTGAAGTCGCCCGCGCCTGCGCCCGAGCGCACGCTCGCCGAGGAGGCCGCGGTGATGGCGAAGGGCCGCATCTCCGCCATGCAGCGTTCCTTTGCCCGGCTGGCGACGCACCCCGATCCCGGCACGGACGCGCTGCTGAAGGCGCAGTTCGAGCGCTACCGCGCGCACGAGCTGCCGCCGGCGGTGTGGCTGGATCTCTTCGAGGCGATGGCGAAGCGCGGCACGCCGGAGCTGAAGGCACTGCTCGCCGGGCGCGACGCGGAGCTGGGCAGGCTGCGCGACCCGCTGCGGCGCTTCGAGGAGTGCCTGGAGGGCGGCAGCGGCGAGGCGGGGCGCGCTGTCTTCGAGAAGAGGCCCGAGGCCGGCTGCATCCGCTGCCATTCCGTGGACTCGAAGGGCGGCAAGGTGGGCCCGGAGCTGACGTGGCTGCGGCACAACACGGAGCGCATGCACATCCTCGAGTCCATCATCCTGCCGGACTCGACGGTGGCGACGGGCTTCAACAGCGTGGCGCTGAAGCTGAAGAACGGCGAGACCGTGGCGGGCGTGATCCGCTCGGAGACGCAGACGGAGATCACGGTGGGATCGTTCGTGGACGGCAAGCCGACGAAGGTGAAGCTCGACAAGGTGGTGGAGCGCACGCCGCTGCCAAGCCCGATGCCGCCCATCTTCGGCCATGCACTCGACAAGCGGACGATCCGCGACCTGGTGGAGTTCATCGCGGAGGGGGACTGAGGAGGCGCGGGTGATCAGCCCATCCAATGGAGGTTCCGCAGCGCGGTCGCGTGGTTCATGATGAGACCCGCCAGCGGAATCGGCGTGAGGGACAGCACGAGCGCGAGCCATGGCCAGAATTGTCTCGGGCGACGCCAGATGATACCCAGCGACAGGAAGAACGGAACCAGGCTGAGGCACCCCACCAACAGAACCTTCATGGACAGCCACATCGGGCGGATGTCCGACCCGAACGGGGCCGAGTAGAGCTCCGAACTCCACCAGCAATTCATGGCGTTCGCGGCCAGCGCCATCGCCAGCGGAGGCCATGTCCGCATTTCATCCTGTGTTGCTTCGGGGGACTGCTGCATGTGGGCGGGAGCAGGTTGATTCCCCGATACCACGGACACGGAGGCCCGGCAAGGCACCGCGGCGTCCGGCTGCGTGGCGAAATGCCGGGTTGATTCGCGGCAGACAATCACCACCTTCCCGGCATGAAAGCGCTCCTCCCCGCAGCCCTCCTCGTCCTTTCAGCGCTGCCGCTTCCAGCGCAGGTCGCCATCCCCGCGACGCCGAAGAAGTTCGACACGCGGGGCCTCGGCGACGGTGTGAAAGGCGGGGGAGCCGTGAACGTCGCGCCGCAGCGCCCGCAGACGACGGTGCGGACCACCACGCACATCGTCCTTGGCGACCCGCGCCAGTGGAAGATGGCGGACGGGAAGTTCTTCGTGGGGAAGCTCATCGCCTTTGAGGACATCGTGATGGAGGGCAACGCCGCCCCCGCCGCGCCGCCGAAGAACCCGACGGTCGTGCGCAACGCCACCGCGCGCTTTCTCGTGAATGCCAAGCCCTACGAGGTCGCCCTCGCGCGCCTCGGGCCGGACGAGCAGAAGTTCATCGAGGAAGTGCGCACGGCGGTGGCGGCGAAGAAGTAGGTTGTCCTCGCGCGGGGCAAACGGCTAGCAGAGCGGGCGTCCACTTTCCCTATGAGCAACGACCGCCTCCCCCCGCAGACCAAATACATCGTAGGCAACGAGGCGTGCGAGCGCCTGAGCTACTACGGCGTCATCGCGATTCTCACGGGCTACGCGACGATGCTCTTCGGCGGCGGCGAGCAGGGCGGCATCGCCGCGAAGAAGATCGTCCACGACTGGAAGAGCCTCACGTATCTGCTGCCGCTCATCGGTGCGTTCATCGCGGACCGCTACTGGGGGCGCTACCGGACGATCCTTTGGATCTCGTTCGCCTACTGTGCGGGCCACGCGCTGATGTCCGCGACGGAGGGGACGAAGTGGGGCCTCTATGCGGGGCTCATCCTGCTCGCGATCGGCTCGGGCGGCATCAAGCCATGCGTGTCGGCGTTTGTGGGCGATCAGTTCGGGCCGGGCCAGGAGAAGCAGCTCACCAAGGCCTACGGGCTCTTCTACTGGAGCATCAACTTCGGCTCGTTCTTCGCGTTCTCCTTCCTGCCGTACATCCGGCAGAAGACGAGCTACTCGGTGGCATTCCTCATCCCGGGAATCTTCATGCTGCTCGCGACGATGATCTTCTTCTCCGGGCGGAAATCCTACGTGATGAAGCCGCCGACCTCGACGCTCCCGCCGGTGGACGCGGCGACGCGCGCGGGCGACCGCGCGACGCTCTGGCGAATCGCGCTCATCTTTCTCCCGGTGACAGTCTTCTGGTCGCTCTTCGACCAGCAGCACACCACGTGGGTGCAGCAGGGACAGCAGATGTTGCCGCTGAAGATCGGCGACTACTCCATCGACGGCGAGACGATGCAGTCCACGAATCCGATCTACGTGATGATCATCATCCCGGTCTTCCTGAAGTGGGTGTATCCAGCCTTCGCGAAGTGGGGGCTGCAGCCGACGCTGCTGCGCCGAATGGGCTCGGGCATGGTGCTCGCGGCGCTGGCGTTCCTCATCTCCTCCATGCTGCAGAAGCGCATCGAGGGCGGTGAAAAGCTGAGCGTGCTCTGGCAGCTCCTGCCTTACGGCGTGATGACGGCGGGTGAAGTGCTCATCTCCGCGACGGGGCTGGAGTTTGCATTCTCGGTCGCGCCGGCCCGGCTGAAGAGCATCATCATGAGCTTCTGGCTGCTCACCGTGGCCATCGGCAACAAGCTCGCCTCCTTTGTCACCGAGCTGAACAGCACCAAGGATTCCGCGGGCCAGATGGTGCGGCGCATCTCGGTGTCGAACGAGATGCTCATCTACGTCGGGCTCATGTGCGTCGTGGCGGCGATCTTCGCAGTGATTGCGATACGCTTTCCCGACAAACCCGCGCAGCCCGAAACCGCCTCCCAGTCATGAAGACCACGCTCCTTTTGCTCACCACGATGACCACGCTCGCACAGGCGGCCGACTGGCCGCGCATGACGTATCCGCCCACGCGCAAGGAGGACGTGGTGGACGACTACTTCGGCACGAAGATCGCCGACCCGTATCGCTGGCTGGAGGACGACAACGCCGCGGAGACGAAGGCGTGGGTTAAGGAGCAGAACCGCGTGACGTCGGCGTTCCTCGCGGGCATCCCGAGGCGCGACCAGATCCGCGCGCGGCTCGCGACGCTGTGGAATTTCGAGCGCTACGGCACGCCCTTCGAGCGCGGCGGGAAGTTCTTCTGGACGCACAACTCGGGGCTGCAGAACCAGGCGGTCTTTTACACCGCCGACTCGCTCGACGCGAAACCGCGCGCGCTCGTGGATCCAAACACGCTCTCGGCCGACGGCACCGTGTCGTTGAAGGCCACCGTGCCAAGCGAGGACGGCTCTCTGCTCGTGTATGGCATCAGCCGCGCGGGCAGCGACTGGGAGGAATTTCGCGTGCGCGAAGTCGCGACGGGCAGGGACCGCGACGACGTCATCAAGTGGGTGAAGTTCAGCGGCGCGTCATGGATGAAGGACGGCAGCGGCTTCTTCTATTCGCGCTACGACGAGCCGAAGGCGGGCGACGAACTGAAGGGCAAGGTCGAATTCCAGAAGCTCTACTTCCACAGAATCGGCACGCCGCAGAGCGCGGACACGCTCGTGTATGAGAGGAAGGATCACGCCGACTGGGGATTTCACGGCCACGTGACCGACGACGGGCGCTGGCTCGTCATCCACGTCTCGCAGGGCACGGACACAAAGAACCGCATCTTCTACAAGGACCTCACGCAGCCGGATGCGAAGGTGGTCGAGTTACTGAATGACTTCGATGCGGACTACGACTTCGTGGACAACCTCGGGGAGATTTTCTTCTTCCGCACGGACCTCGATGCACCGCGCTACCGCGTGATCGCCGTGGACATCCGCGAGCCGGAGCGCGCGAAGTGGCACGAGACGATCCCTCAGGCGGCGGAAAAGCTCGACAGCGTCGGCAGCGTCGGCGGCAAGCTCTTCTGCGAGTATTTGAGGGACGCGCACAGCGAGGTGAAGGTCTTCGCACCCGCACCGGATCGTCCGCCGGGCCGCTTCACGCTCGAGCGCACGCTCGCGCTGCCGGGCCTCGGCAGCGTCGCCGGCTTCGGCGGCCGCGCGCAGGACAGGCAGACATTTTTCAGCTACGCCAGCTTCACCGAGCCGGGCGCGATTTACCGGCTCGAAGTCGCGACGTGCGAGGCGAAGCTGTGGAAGAAGCCGAAGGTGGATTTCAAGGGCGGCGACTACGAGACGAAGCAGGTCTTCGTGACGAGCAAGGACGGCACGCGCGTGCCGATGTTCATCACGCACAAGCGCGGCCTCGCGCTCGACGGCAGCGCGCCGACGATCCTCTACGGCTACGGCGGCTTCAACATCTCGCTCACGCCTGCATTCTCCGTGTCGCGCGCCGTGTGGCTGGAAATGGGCGGCGTCTTCGCGCTCGCGAACCTGCGCGGCGGCGGCGAATACGGCGCGGACTGGCACCAGGCCGGCATGAAGCTGAAGAAGCAGAACGTCTTCGACGACTTCATCGCCTCCGCCGAGTGGCTCATCGCGAACAAATACACGCGCGGCGAAAAGCTCGCGATTCAGGGCGGCAGCAACGGCGGCCTGCTCGTCGGCGCGGCGATCACACAGCGCCCCGAGCTTTTCGGCGCAGCCATCCCCGCCGTCGGCGTGATGGACATGCTGCGCTTCCACAAATTCACCATCGGCTGGGCGTGGAAGAGCGACTACGGCAGCAGCGAGAACGCGGAGGAATTCAAGGCCCTCGCCGCCTACTCGCCATATCACAATCTCAAGCCCGGCACGCGCTACCCCGCCACGCTCGTGATGACCGCCGACCATGATGACCGCGTCGTCCCCGCGCACAGCTTCAAGTTCGCCGCCCGCCTGCAGGAGTGCCAGCCGCCCGGCGCGCCGCCCGTGCTCATCCGCATCGAGACGAGCGCCGGCCACGGCGCCGGCACCGCGCTCACGAAAGTGATGGAGGAAACGGCCGACGCGTGGGCCTTCCTCACGAAGGTGTTCGGGATGCAGTGACCCCGCGCCCCCGCAGGCGCGGCTCAGTCGGAGACGATCTCCACGCGCACCTCGTTGCCGCTGATGGTCACCTTCACCACCGGCGTGCCGTTCACGATGCGGTTCACCGCGGCCGAGCCACCCACGACACGCACCTGCATGGCCGCAAGCGCCTCGCGCTGCGCGGCATCGGCAAAGCGGCCGTCCACTTGATCCTCCGCATCGCGGTTCACGCCGCGATGCACGTTCGCGCGGTCCTGCCGGAGAATATCGCCGATGCGCTTCAGCGCACCGCCGCTGGAATTCACATGGTCGCGCGCGCTGAGGCGCGCACGGTAACCGTTCGCATCGGCCACCGGCGCAGCGGGCTCGGGCTCAGCGGAAGCGGTGGATAAATTCATTGGCGTGTGAATCCAGCGCAACAACTGGAACTTCCCGGCTTTCGGCACGAGCACCGCGGTGCCCATCAACACCTTGTCGCCCTGCGGCAACGCGACGAGGTCCGCAATCCAGCCTCCCTCGGCGCTCGCCCCGTGCCAGCGCTGCACCCAGTAGTCGCCGTTGCGGGGATTTTCGGTCCAAGAGAAAAGCGCGCCCTTCTTTGCGGACCCCGTCAGCGCGCGCGAGAACTTCGGCTCGAACGCCGTGCCACTCCACCGGAAGACGCGGAAGAACGTGGGCGACACATCGCTCTGCGGCGCAGGCACGATCATCTCCACGGTGCCGTCCTGCTCCAGATCGCCCGCAAACTCGGGAAGGCTGAAGCCGAAGTCGAACTCGCCGAACGCCAGCGGGTCATCCGCGGCGCGCACCTGCGGGCTGCGCCAGAGCACCTTGCCGCCGGCATCGGTCACCGTCACTTGGTGAAAGGCGTTGTCGCCGTCCTTGCTGCTCACGCGCCATGAGATGGTCTCCGGCCTGCCGTCGCCGTTGAGGTCCACGACGAGGCTCGCCGGCCCGCTCTCCTCCTCCGCCAGTGCAGGCATTCCCAGGACCGCGAACACGAAAAGGCCAACGAGACGGACGAGTGCTTTCATGCACGCATGGTCGCTCCGTTTCGCCCGGGCGCGCCATCATTCTTTTGGCGGGAATGCCGCCGGTCTTGTGATGGCCGCGCTGGCGTTTCCGACGGACAGACGTGTTTACTCGGCGGCCTTGGTCGTCACCGAAGCCGTCGCCGACGCGGGCTTCGCGCCCTTTTGCACCGCCCAGATGTAGCTCTGCGAGCAGACAAAGAGCGTGCCGTTCGCGACGATGGGCGTGGCGTAGGCGCTGGAGCCGAGCGGGATCTCGGAGAGCACTTTTTTCCCCCGGCCCTCGGCGAAGGTGACGAGGCCCTTCTTCGTGCAGACAAACACTTTCCCATCCGCGATGAGCGGCGTGCTCCATGTCTCGGCGTTGGTCTCGTGCATCCAGAGCAGCTTGCCGGTCTTGGCGTCGAGGCAGTGGACCTTGCCCGCGAGGTCGGCGGTGAAGAGCAGCCCGTCGCGGATGGCCACGCCGCCGACCGTGCGCTCGATGCCGTCGTAGCTCCACACCTTGCCGCTGTGGGTGATGTCGCCGCTCTGCGCCGCATCGATGCAGTGCAGGATGCCGCGGCCGCGGCCGTGCATGGGATCCTGGCCGATGGTGCAATACACGCGGCCCTCGTGGAAGACGGGCGACGCGATGATTTCGCTCGGGCCGAGGAAGGTGCCGTCGTTGGTGTTGGTCGAGTATTTCTTCCGCTTGTCGCCGAGGTAGTAGTTGAAGGGCCGGCCGTTGCCGAGCGGGTCGCGGTAATTCGGCGGGTTGCAGTCGAAGCTCCACACCTTTTTGAAGTGCACTGGCTGCTCGGGGACCGAAGTGAGCGCCTCGAACGCGTAGCAGATGCCGTCCGCTCCGCCGAAGAACACGAGCTTCCTGCCGTTCACCACGCCGATGGTCGGCGGTGACCACAGGCAATGCCACATCGTGTGGCCGAGGTCCTCGGTGTCCGTCGCGAGCAGCTTGCCCGTGCGCGCATCGAGCGCGATGAAACTCGGCGCATCGGGATGCAGGCAGAACGTGTGCTCGTGGTTCACGCCGTTCGCGGAGGTGACGTAGAGGATGTCGCCGTCCACGAGCACGGAGCACGCGGCGACGTCGTGCGGGCACACGCCGAGCTCCGACACGAGGTCGTATTTCCAAATGATGTCGCCGTCCGTCTTGTCGAGCGGCGCCGTGGGATTCTTCGCGCCCGCGATGTAGGTGCCCTCGCCGGTGAAGGGGCCGTCGTTGCCATCGGCCTGGCCGTTCACGTCCAGGCAGAGGATCTCGCAGGAATTCGTGACAACGAACGCGCGCTTGCCCGCAACCGCGGGCGCGGAGCAGACGCCGAGATTCTGCTGGCCGTAGTGCGCGTCCTTCGGCAGCAGTTCCTTCGGCCGCGCGGGAACCGGCAGGCGCCAGAGCGTGCGGCCCGTCTTTTCGTCGAGGCACCACACCATGCCGCCCTTCGTGCGCTTCAGCCGCGAATCACCCGTGAGCAGCGCGTCGTCGCTGCCGATGAACACGCGGCCATTCGCGACGGTCGGGTTGCCGCAGATCAAATTCCCGAGCTTCGCCACCCATCGCACATTCTCCGTCGTGCCCGGCAGCATGCCGTCGCCGCTCGGCGATTTCTCGCCGGGTTTGAACGCATCCGGCAGGTTCTTCTCCACCGACACCATGTTGCGCCCCGGGTCTGCGCCGCCCCACGATGGCCAGTCAGCACCCTGCGCGGCGGCGGCGATGAAACATGACAATACGATGGGCAAAGAGGAGCGGGTGTTCACGGTAGGAGTCGGAATCGTTGCGTCGCCTGACAACTCCGCAGCCGGCGCGGCGGTAGCACATATTCTTTTCATCTTCGGCCCATGAACACACCCCGCATCCACCCGCTCGCCGCCCCTCTTCTCGCACTCGCCTGCGCAGCGGCGGCCGTCGTCGCCGATGCTCCGACCGCCGAACAATACCGCGCCAACTGGCCCCGCTTCCGCGGACCGGATGGCGGCGGTGTATTCAGCGGCGACGTGCCGCTTTCCTTCGATGTGAAAAGCGGCGCAAACATCGCGTGGAAAGCCGAGGTGCCGGACGAGGGGCACAGCTCGCCCGTCATCTGGGGCGACCGCGTCTTTCTCTCCGGCGGCGACGAGGAAAAGCGCGAGGTGATGTGCTTCGACGCCCAGTCGGGAAAGCTGCTCTGGAAGAGCGCGGTGCCGGCGGACGAGAACACCGAGAAGGCGAAGGTGCCCGACGAATGCGGCATGGCAGCCTCGACGATGGCGGCCGACGGGCAGCGCGTGTTTGCAATGTTCACGAACGGCGACCTCGCCGCATTCACCCTCGATGGCACGCCCGTGTGGACGAAACACCTCGGCGCGCCGAAGAACCAATACGGCCACGCCGCCTCGCTGCTCACATGGGGCGGGCGCGTCATCGTCCAGCTCGACCAAGGGGAGCCAGACGACAAACTCAGCAAGCTCATTGCCTTCGACGGCGCGACTGGTGCGCCTGCGTGGGAGAAACCGCGGGAGGTCGGGGCCTCATGGTCGACTCCGGTCGCGTTCGAGGCTGCGGGAAAGGCGCAGCTCATCACGCTCGCCGTGCCGTGGGTGATTTCCTACTCGCCGGCCGACGGCTCCGAGCTCTGGCGCGCGGAGTGTCTCGACGGCGAGGTGACGCCATCGCCCGTGCTCGCGGGCGGCGCGCTGCTCGTCGTGAGCCCGGCAAACAAGCTGCAGTCCATCCGGCCCGACGGCAGCGGCGATGTGTCGAAGTCGCACCTCGGCTGGATTGCCGAAGACGGCATTCCGGACGTGACCAGCCCCGTGAGCAACGGCGAACTCGTCTTTCTCCTCACCTCCGGCGGAGTGCTCACCTGCTACGACGCGAAGACCGGCAAGAAGCAATGGGAGCAGGACTTCGCCGAGGACTGCAGCGCATCGCCGAGCATCGCCGCAGGGCGCGTGTATTTCATCACCCGCAAGGGTGTGCTCATTGCGGTGGAGGCAGCGCGTGAGTTCAAGGATCTCGCGCGCTCACCGCTCGGCGAGAATGTGTTCGCCAGTCCCGGCTTCGCGCGCGGCCGGATTTTCATCCGCGGCGTGAAGCACCTCTTCTGCATCGGCTCGGAGCCGTAGGGCTCGTCGGCCTAGCCGCCCGCTGCGCCTTCACCACCGGGTTTGGTCATCTCGACAGGGTCGAGCGCAGCGGCGAGTTCAGCTTCGGGTAGCACTTTCTTCTCGATGCAGAGCTGGCGGACGGTCTTTCCGGTCTTCGCGCTCTCCTTCGCGATCTCGGCGGATTTGTCGTAACCGATCACGGGCACGAGGCTCGTGACCATCGCCATCGAGTATTCGATGAGTTCGGCGCAGCGCTCCGTTTTCGCGACGATGCCCTCGACACAGCGCTTGCGGAAAATCTCCACGACATTGGTGAGCAGCCGGATGCTCTCGAGCATCGCGTGCGCGATGACGGGCATGCCGACGTTCAACTCGAAGTTGCTGAGTTGCGCGGCGGCCCATGTGACGGTCGCGTCGTTGCCGATGACGCGCGCGCAGACTTGCAGCACGGCCTCACTCATCACGGGGTTCACCTTGCCGGGCATGATGCTGCTGCCTGGCTGCGTCTCGGGCAGCGCAATTTCTCCGATGCCGCAGCGCGGACCGCTGCCGAGCCAGCGGAGGTCGTTCGCGATTTTCGTGAGGCTCGTCGCGACGGTCTTCAAAGTGCCGCTCGCGGAGACCAGCGCGTCCTTCGCGCTCTGCGCCTCGAAGTGATCCTTCGCTTCACGGAACGTATTGCCGGTCGCAGTGCTGAGGAGCTTTGCGACGATGCCGGGGAAGTCGGGATGGCAGTTCAGCCCGGTGCCGACGGCGGTGCCGCCGATGGGCAGCTCCTCGACTTCGCGGATGGCGGCACGGATGCGCTCGACGCCAAGTTCGCACTGCCGCGCGTAGCCGGCGAATTCCTGGCCGAGGCGCACGGGCGTCGCATCCATGAGATGCGTGCGCCCGATTTTGATCACGTCCCAGAATTCCTTCGCCTTCGCGTCGAGCGCGCCACGCAGCGCGTCGAGGGCCGGGGCGAGCGTGATGCGGAGCTGCTCGGCGACGGCGACGTGGATCGCAGTCGGGATCACGTCGTTCGACGACTGCCCCATGTTCACATGGTCATTCGGGTGAATCGGATCGCGCGAGCCAATGGGCTTGCCCGCGAGCTGCGAGCAGCGGTTCGCGATGACCTCGTTTGCGTTCATGTTTGTGGAGGTGCCGCTGCCGGTCTGGAAGATGTCGATGGGGAAATGCTCGTCGAGCCTGCCGTCCATCACCTCTTGCGCGGCCCGCGCGATGAAACCGGCGCGTTCCTTCGAGATGCGGTCGAGTTGGAGATTCGCCTGCGCCGCCGCGCCTTTGATCATGCCGAGCGCGCGGATGAACTCGCGCGAAAAGCGGTATCCGCTCACGGGGAAATTCAGCACGGCGCGCTGCGTGGATGCGGCATAGAGGGCGGCGGCGGGCACCTCCATCGTGCCCATGGTGTCTTTTTCAGTGCGGGTGGACATATGTGAACCGCAATTCTGTCCGGCGCACCGCCGGAAGTGTCGAGCGGAAACGCCGGTCGGCCGAAACTCAGCGACATCAGCTTTTCACGACGACTCTCGCCCCGCCCGTGATGGCCGCGACAGCCGGATGGTGGATTCTGCGCTCCGCAGTGATTGCATGGAACACGACCTTGCAGCCCGTGGCGCGGCCGATGGTCTGGAATCCGTATCTCTTGCCGGCCTCCTCCTGCACGACCGCCGGCACCGCGAGGAAGCCGCGGCCCTCGGCGGCGATCACGTTCATGAGCGCGAGATCCTCCCCTTCCACCACCACATGCGGCAGGATGCCGCGGTCGCGAAACCAGACGTCGAGCGCGCGCCGCAGCGCCGTCTTTTCCACAGGGAGGAGCGCAGGCGCCTCATGCAGCGAATTTGGAAAACCGTGTTTCAGCCGGGCTGCGAGCTTCCGGCCAGCGCAGAAAACGACCCCGGACTCGCCCAGCGGATGGCTGTAGGTTTTGAAATTTGTGCTGCTTGAAGCCGGTTCGTCTGAAAGCACGAGGTCGAGGCGGTGCGCGGCCAGTTGCGCAAGCAAATCCTCCATCTTCCCCTCCCTGCAAATCACGTGGACCATGCGCGGCATCTCAAAAACCGGCTTCAAAATCTCATTCGCCACCAACTTCGGAAAAGAGTCCACCACTCCGACGAAGAAGCGGAGCGTCTTCGCCCCGGGGCGCTGCTTGACCGCGCTGAGCATCTCCCTGCCGAGGGAAAAAATCTCGTCTGCGTAGCCGAACACAAGCTGTCCGGCATCCGTGAGCCTGTTGGTGCGGCCTTCCCGCCGGAACAGCTTTTCACCCAGCGCCCCCTCCAGTTCTCGAACCTGCTCGGAAATGCTCGGCTGGGAAACGCGGAGCTTCTCCGCCGCTCGGGCGAGGCCGCCCTCCTTCGCGACGGTCCAAAAATAGCGAAGGTGGTGATAGTTCAGCCATTCCATGGGCAGACAGAGAATGCTTCGGGTTTTCCGAACAGTCCATTCGGAATCTCGTATTAGTCCGGCGCCGCAGGGGCGCCTAGCATCTCGCCGCCGCGCCGCTAGGTGCCCGCATCTGACGGCGCGACGAAGACAGCAAACGAAACTCACATTCACCATGATTTGGATACTCTTCATTGGAACACTCCTCCTCTCGCTCTGGGCGACCGCGCGCGTGAAATCCGCTTACGCGCGCCACAACCGGAGCACCGTCCGCTCAGGACTTTCGGGCGGCGAGGTCGCCGGGTTCATATTGGAACGGGAGGGCGTCAGCGGCGTCGAAGTCACGCATCAGGACGGGATGCTGAGCGACCACTACGACCCCATCCACCGCCGCCTCGTGCTTTCGACGGAGAATTTCTTCGGCCGCTCGCCGGCAGCCGTCGGCGTCGCCGCGCATGAATGCGGCCATGCAATCCAGCACGCACGCGCCTACGCACCGCTGCACTGGCGGATGGCCGCTGTGGGAATCACGACTTTCGCCAGCCAGATCGTGATGTGGCTGCCACTGGTCGGCATTTTCACGGGTCTCATCGCGCCGATCACCGGTGCGCTCGTCATGGCCGTCGCATGGGGTGTCATCATGCTCTTCAACCTCGTCACGCTCCCAGTGGAGTTTGACGCCACGCGCCGGGCGAAAGCAGTGCTTGCGCAAACGGGCATCATCGCCCCGGGCGAAGAAGCAGCCGGAGTGAAACAAGTCCTGGACGCCGCGGCCTGGACCTACGTCGCCGCGTTCATCACCACCCTGGCATACTTCATCTGGCACCTGCTGCCGCTGCTCACGGGCAACCGCTCGCGCGAATGAGGCGCACTCGCCCCGCATTGAATCTCAAAACCGAAAAACATGAAACTGTGCCTGCAGCACCAAAACCTGCCCTCCTCCGACAAACTCAACGCGTGGGTGGAGCAGCAGGTGCTCGAACTCGCCCGCACGCGGCAAATTGACACGGCGAACATCCGCCTCGCTCACCTTCATGAGAAGAGTCCGGCCTACCAAGTGAACGTCCATCTCGTCACGCCGGGGCCGGATGTCTTTGCAGAGGGTCGCGATCACACCATCCGAGCGGCATTCGGGAAGGTCATGCGCCGCCTCCGCGAGCAAATCGTGCGGCGAACCCGGAAGATGATACAGCGGGTCAAAACGAAAGTTTCCGCACCGCTGGGTCGCAAACGCTGCACTGTGTTCCCGTAAAGCGACCCTCACTGGCCAAACTCACGGCGCAGGCCATCCGGCCCACGCACGAAAGGTCACTTCATGCCGGACCCGCAGCCCCGGACTTCACCGCCGAATTTCAACCGCCGGTAATCTTGCTGCCAACGGGGTGTCCGTTTTTCCGGTGACCGTTCAGCGGCTTCTCGCCGTTCGTCTTGAAAAACTTCGTGACGAACATCGGAGGCACGTTGCGCAGGCAGTATTCGCTCTCGGCGTGCGCGAAGTGGTCGCAATGACCGCGCGTCCGCAGTTCGTTGGTCACCTGGTAAATAATGAACGCCGAGTGCGCCTGGGGCGCGAGCACCGCGTAAGTATGGTCGAGGATCTCCCGCTTCTTGTTCCTCTCCAAGATGCTGAACGGAATGCCGGAGACAACGTAGTCGCAGTGCTGGTGCCCCTTTTGCGACAAAATTTCCGGCAGCTTCACGCAGTCGTCATTGTGGACGCTGATGCGCGGGTCGCCCGCGAACTGGTTGCGGAGGTGCGCGCACAGCTCCGAATCAATCTCAAAAAGGAAAAGCCGCGAATCGGCGTGCATGCGGCGCGCGATCTCCCGCGTGTGGCAGCCTTCGCCCGGACCGTATTCCGCGATGACCCGCGGCACCGAGTGATCCATTTTGTCGGAAACCTTCCGGATGAGAGTCCGCGAACTCGGCATGATGGAGGCAACCTGCCAAGGGCGCCGGAGGAAACGTTTCAGGAAAAGTGCACTCATTGATGGACAGATGCCGGGAAAAACTGGCGCGGACTCTATCGGTTAGGTCCTGCATGGCAAGTGTTCTGGCGAGAAAAGAATGGCGCGCAGGCTGTGCGCAGAAAAAGTTGCCACGCGCGCGGTCCTGTGCTTCTCTCCGCCTCCCGAATCGGGAACGCAGCCGTAGCTCAATTGGATAGAGCATCTGACTACGGATCAGAAGGTTTGAGGTTCGACTCCTCACGGCTGCACCACTCCACCGCCAAATGCACGCCCCGAGAGTCAGCGTCCTGATTCCCACCTACCGCTACGCGCGCTATCTCCCCGAGGCGGTGGACTCGGTGCTGACGCAGGACTTCGGCGACTTTGAGCTGCTCATCAGCGACGACTGCTCCGGCGACGGCTCGCGGGAAATCATGGAGGCGTATGCGGCGCGCGACCGGCGCATCCGCATCCACGTCCACCCGGCGAACACCGGCCTCGTTGAGAACTGGAACTGGTGCCTCGCGGAGGCGCGTGGGGAGTTCGTGAAGTATGTCTTCGGTGACGACAAGCTCGCGCGCCCCGACGCGCTGGGAAAAATGGTGGCGATGCTCGATGCGAACCCCAGCGCGGCGCTCGCGGCCTGCGCGCGGGAGATCATTGACGGGCAGTCGCAAAGGACAGGTCACATGCATACGCTCGGCGCACCCGGCCTGCACGGCGCAGCGGAGACGATGACGCGCTGCCTCGCGGAGGGAAATGTGATCGGCGAGCCGACCGCGGTGATGTTTCGGCGCGCGGATGCGGCGCGCGGCTTTTCGGAAGAATACGGGCAGCTCGTGGACCTCGAGATGTGGCTGCACTTGCTCGAACACGGTTCGCTCATCAGCACGAGCGAGCCGCTCTGCGCATTCCGGCGGCATCCGCTGCAGCAGACGGAGGCAAACAAGAATAGGCTGACCGACAAGAATGAATACCTGCGCCTGATGCTCGACTACGACCACAGCCCGCTGCTCGCCGGGCGCGACATGCGTGGGACCGAGTTCCAGCGCCTGTATGAGAGCCGCAGGTTTCTGCATGACGATGCCGTTGCCGCCGCGCGCGCACAGCTCATGCAGCGACTCGGCAGGCCCGCCTACGCCATGCGCTGGCTGATGAGGAAAATCACGAACCCTTTCACCGCCCTCGCAAAGCCGTTCAAGCGCAGAAAGGCTGCGACACCATGAACCCCGGCGACACGCTCACCCGCATCCGTGCGGCGATTCCTGCTGAAGGCCTTTTTGCAGAAAAGGACTGGCTGCTTTCGCCCGAGCCGCTGCGGCTCGATGCGGCATTCATCGAGGAACTGGAAAAACTCGGCCACCGGCTCGCACTCTTCCAGCGCGCGTCCAATGAACTCTACCACCGCAGCGCGGGCGGCAAGGCGCCGCCGTGGGTCGCCGACTACCTCGACCGCGGCAAGCCGCCGGAGTTGATCGAATTCGCGCGGCAGAAGCAATTCCGCAACGACGTGCCGCAGGTCATCCGCCCTGACCTGCTGCTCACCGCCGACGGCTTCGCCATCTCGGAACTCGACAGCGTGCCCGGCGGCATCGGCCTCACCGCGTGGCTCGGAAACACCTACGCCGCGCTCGGCTTCGACATCGTCGGCGGCGCGGACGGAATGCTCGCCGGATTCCGCAGCGTGCTCGGCGACAACGCCTACATCCTCGTCTCCGACGAAGCCGCCACCTACCGCCCCGAGATGCAGTGGCTCGCAGCCCGCGCAAACGCTTCCGGCGCGCAGTGGAGCGTGCAGCGCGCGGAGGACTTCAATCCGCAATCCGCAACCTGTGACCCGCAGCCGCTCTACCGTTTCTTCGAGCTGTTCGATCTGCCGAATATCACCTCGTCGCGCGCGATTATGCACGCTGCTGCGAACGGCACGCGCGTCACGCCGCCCTTCAAGGCATGGCTTGAGGAAAAACTGTGGCTCGCGCTTTTCTGGTCGCGCCCGCTCCGCGAATTCTGGCGGCGCGAACTCAGCGAGCGCCACTTCCTCACGCTGCAAAAGCACATCCCGCAGTCGTGGGTGCTCGACCCCGCGCCGCTCCCGCACCACGCCGTGCTGCCGTGGCTGAACATCTCGTCGTGGGACGAGCTGAAATCATTCTCGCAGAAGGAGCGCGACTTCGTGCTGAAGGTCAGCGGCTTTTCCCCCGAAGCGTGGGGCAGCCGCGGCGTCACCGTCGGCTCGGACGTCTCACAGCCCGAGTGGGGCGCCGCGATTGACCGCGCGCTCGCCGCATTCCCGCACCACCCGCACGTGCTGATGCGCTTCGCGCACTCCCGCATCATCGAGCACCCGTATTTCGATCCGGCGTCCGGCGAGGTGCGCACGATGCGCGGCCGCGTGCGCCTGTGCCCCTACTATTTCCTGGCGGGCGGTGAGGCAAAGCTCGGCGGCGCGCTCGCCACGATCGTCCCCGCGGACAAGAAGCTGATCCACGGAATGCGCGACGCGATCCTCGTGCCGATTGCGCAGATCCCGTGACGCTGAGCTTCACGAAGGGGCAGTGATGGCGGTGGAGCGTGTGATCCCGCCACGCCTTATGCGAAATCCCCCATTGCCGCGCTTCCATTCATTTCATCGGACTCCGCTCGCAAATCTGCCGGTCGTTTCACCGGCGCTTTCACAAGTTGCGCGGATAAGCCGGCGGGTGCCGGAGCACGATGCGCAGAGATCTCGGAGTAAGGCGCGCCTGTCCGACGTCGGTGCGCGGAAGAGCCGTGAAATCCGGGGCCTTAGGGCGGGCCGTCGATTCCTCTTCCGGAAGAGCCGAGGATGGTTGGTGGCTGCCGCTCGATGCTCGGCATCGCGCCGTCCGGGGGATCGAGCGGACGGACCGTGAAGTTGAACTCCTTGCCGCGGCGGGAGACGCGCATGCTGAGTGGCTCGGTGGCGGTGATAAAGAACGCCGCACTCATCGCATCCTCCGGGTTTTTGACTTTCCACGGGCCGACTTGCAACAGGATGTCGCCCGCGCGGATTCCGCCGACATGCGCTGGACCGTCTTCACGCAACGTCAGGATGCGCGCTGAGCTGCCGTGTTCGGGCACTTCGGCGAGCCGCACGTCCACTCCGAGCCAGCCCTGCCGCACACGCCTGTGTGTGCGAAAATCGTGGAGGATTTTTTCGGCAGCTTCGACTGGCAATGCAAAGACTCCGCCGCCGCCCTCGAACATGCTGATGAGCACGCCGATCACTTCGCCGCGCAAGTTGAGGATTGGCGAACCGCCCTGGCCTCGCTGCACAGGAATGGTCGCGCGAATGTGCTTCGTTGCAAAAAAGCGGCCGTCGAAGCCGGATTCCATTCCGGCCACAGGTCCGAAGCTGGGTGAGAGCGGCAGATTGAGCGGATAGCCGGCTGTCATGACGATCGAGGCCGCACCGATATCCGTGGATTTGCCGAATTTCAGAAACCGCACTGGGCGTTCGGCAATGATTTTCAGGACCGCGATGCCGGCCCTTTCATCGGCAACGAGCCGGGTGGCGGGATATCGCTGCTCGCCCATCGTGATCACGATATCCTGGCATGCGCCTCCGACGCTGTAGCTCGTGAGCACCGTGCCGTCCGCATCGATGAAGAACCCGGTGCCGCGCAGATGGCCGTGTTCGTCATCCCCTTCGATGCGACAAATCGCGTCGCACGTCCGGCGCATGACTTCCCGCACGTCGCGCTCAAGAGCGGCCACTTGCGACAGAGCAGGTTCAGCGGCCGCCGGATTCGGGGGTGCTGGCTTGTCACCATCCGCAGCACTGCATTTCGGGGCGATCCCCGCTGCCAGCACTGCGATGCAGGCGAGGCTAAAAGCGGATCTGCGTCGTCTCATAGCTGGCTGGCTGCGTGTCTATGATGAACCGCACGGGTGCATCCGGATCATGCTGGATGCGGCGGTTTGCGTTCGACACGAGCGAGGGTGCCTTTCCGGGCTGAAGCGTGATCAGCGGTTCTGATTCGGAGATCGGAATACTCGAGTGCGCGATGGCCTGCGCGACATGCGACGGCCCCGCTGCTCGATCGGGGATCGCGATGCGGATTGCAAAAACGCCGGCGACCAGCAGCGCTGCCATCGAGCCCGCGTGGCGCCAATCCATGCGGAGCGGCGCGAAGAACGCGCGGATGCGCTCGAGCGCGATCTGCCATGCAGGACGGCGCAGGAGTTCCTCGCGCTGGCGGCGGTGAACCCGGTCGAGAAGGTTGTCAAAATAGCCTGGCGGCGGCTGCTCGTGGCGCTTGAGACGCAGGAGTGCCTGGAGCTGGGTTTCGTTGAGCGGCTGTGGCATGGCTAGTTGGTTGTTGGGTGAGTGGCGGGCGCGAACTCGGAGAGCCACGCCTGAAGCTGTTTGTGCGCGTAGAAGAGGCGGGAGCGGACAGTGCCTTCGCTGACACGCAGAATTTTCGCGATGTCGGCATGCGGCATTCCCTGGATGTCGAACATCGTCACGACCGCGCGGTGATCCGGCGTGAGCCGCATGATGGCCTCGTTGATCTTTTTCTGAATCTCCCCGAGATCCGCCTCGCGCACCGGTGTGCTGGTGGCCTGGAGTTCGACAAATTCCTTGTCCTGCATGATGCCGTTGTCCACGTCATCGAGGCTCATCGTCCAGCGGCGGCCGCGCTTTTTCAGGAAGTTCAGCGTGGTGTTTGCCGCGATGGAGTGGAGCCACGTGTAAAACTGGGACTGGCCGCGGAAGCCGCCGATGCTGCGATACACTTTCGCCCACACATCCTGCAGCATGTCATCCGTGTCCTCGTGGTTCGCCGTCATGTTGTAGACGAGCGCGTAAAGTCGCGGGCTGTGCTTTGTGACGAGCGCGTCGAACGCGGCCGCATCCCCGGTCTGGGCGCGGGCAACGAATTCCTCGTCTTCGCGGCGGCTTTTCTCCTGCTCATCCA
This sequence comes from Chthoniobacteraceae bacterium, assembly GCA_044221185.1. GTDB lineage: Bacteria > Verrucomicrobiota > Verrucomicrobiia > Chthoniobacterales > Chthoniobacteraceae > SXWH01. The sequence goes on from JBGAPP010000006.1 coordinate 222,638, forward strand.
TTTCGCGTGCATCCCTCTTACCGACCAAAGCGGCGGCAGGAAAGGCCGATTGAGCGGGTAGCGGTGAAGACACGAGCGAATACGGGGCTAGCGGAATGCCGGTCATTTAACGCAGCCGCGTCCTGATTGCAATTGCGCGGCGAAGTGTTCCGCAAGGGCGTTCCTCACCGCCTGAAGCGAGATGAGCATGATCAGGATGAGTCCGATGATCAAATGGAGTGTCATTAGTGCGGTGAAACTACCGAAGGTCGGTGAAGTCAGACAAGGAGACGGCTCCGATGTTCAAACAAATCGCCGCGGGATTTCTTCGAAGGCGCACTGTCTGCGGAGCTTGCGTTCTGAGCGCGACCCGCAAGTTGATCCGCTCTCGATCCCGCTCGCCAACACGCGCCGGCACCTGCACCTTCCGCGTCCAATGTCCCGCACCGTCGCCATCGTTGGCCGCCCGAATGTCGGCAAGTCCGCGCTCTTCAACCGGCTCGCCGGCCGGAAAATCGCGATCGTCCACGACCAACCGGGCGTCACGCGCGACCGCATTTCCGCCACTTGCAGGCTTGGCAGTGCCCCATTCACGATCTTCGACACGGGCGGCATCGGCGCGGATGTGGACTTGTCCTTCACCGAGCAGGTGCGCACGGAGGCGGAAATTGCCATCGAGACAAGCGACGCGATCATCTTCGTTGTGGACGGCCAGGATGGCCTCACCGCGGTTGACGACGACCTCGCGCGCAAGCTCCGCCGGGCGAAGAAGCCGATCATTCTGGCGGTGAACAAAATCGATCACGCCAAGCACGGCCCGAACGCGAATGAATTCACGGAGCTTGGCTTTGACCGGCTCCTCACCATCAGTGCGGAGCACGACCTCGGCATCGGGAGGCTCGTCGAGGAAATCGAGGAACTGCTTCCGCCGCCGCCCGATGAGGCCTCGCAGGAAAAGAAGGAGCCGCCTCTGCGAATCGCCATCGTTGGCAGGCCGAATGTCGGCAAGTCCTCGCTCACAAACGCCATCCTCGGCGATTCGCGCACGCTCGTCTCACCCATCAGCGGCACGACGCGCGACGCCGTGGACATCCTCTACGCGCGCGGCGGGCAGGACTACCTGCTCATCGACACCGCCGGCATCCGCCCGCGCGGCAAGCGCGACAACTCCGTGGAAATCTTCAGCGTCATGCGCAGCGAATCGAGCATCGAGCGTGCGGACCTGTGCTGCCTCGTCATCGACGCCACCGAGGGCGTGACAGCGCAGGACAAGAAGATCGCGGGCCTTATTTGCGAGGCGAAGAAGCCGTGCGTCGTCGCCGTGAACAAGTGGGACCTCATCAAGGAGAAGACGGAGGACAAGGAGACGCTGAAGGCCGTGCTCGCGGAGATCGAGGCCGAGCTCTTTTTCGTGAGCTATGCGCCGGTGCTCCTTCTCAGCGCAAAGACAGGCGAGGCGCTCGACCGCCTTTTCAAGACCATCGACAAGGTGCGCCGTGGAGCAAAACAGCGCCTGGCGACTGGTCCGCTGAACCGCCTCCTCTCCGAGGCGCTCACCGCGCATCCGCCCGGGCGCCGCGGCGGACGTCGCTTCAAGATCGTTTACGCCACGCAGCCAGAGCCGAAGTTCAGCCACGCGATCCAAGTGCCCGAAGTCGTCTTTTTCGTGAATGCCGAAGAGCTGCTCGACGAAAGCTACGCGCGCTACCTTGACGCGCAGCTCCGCACGCTAGCCCCGTATCCCGGCCTGCCGCTGCTCTTCCACTTCCGCAGCCGCGAAAAGCGCGGGCGCAAATGACCGAATTCCTCCTGAAGCTCTGCGGGCTCAGGGTGGAAAATGCGGCGCATGTCACGGGCGCGGAGCTCGTCCTCCGCAACAAACAATGGCTCGGCTGGATTCTCGCCGTTGGCCTCGCGCTGGCGGTGCTCACGTGGCTTTCCTACCGGCGGGATGCGCGGGAATTGCTCAGCAACTGGAAGCGGCGCATGCTCACGTCGCTGCGCATCGCGCTGCTCCTGCTCCTCGCGCTGCTGCTGCTGCGGCCGGTCGTGGCATTCACCGTTGAATCAGCGATTCGCCGCACGCTGCTTGTCCTCGTGGATGCGAGCGGCAGCATGAAAATCCAGGATCCGCGCGTGGACTCCGCCGACCTCAAGCGCGCCGCCATCGCGAAAGGCATCCTCGATCCGCAGAAGGGCCTCGACCAGCCGCTCGACGCCACGTTCGGCGCAAACCTCAAGCTCCTCCCGCGCGCGGAAGTGATGCGCTCGATGCTCGCGAGCGAGCAGCTCGACCTGTGGCCGCGGCTCGCGAAGGACATGGACCTCGCAGCGTTCAGCTTCGGCGCAGCGCTTGGCGACGCTGGCGAAGCGTCCACAGACTGGCTCGCGCAGCTCGATCCGAAATCCACCTCCACCGCGCTCGGCGACGCTGTGCGCGATCTCATCCAGCGCAAGCGCGGCCAGCCGCTCGCCGGCATCTTCCTCGTCACCGACGGCGCGAACAACCACGGCTCGCCGCCGCTCGACGCCGCGCGCCTCGCGAAGCAGGAAAACATCCCGCTCTACATCTACGGCGTCGGCATCACGTCGCCGCGTGACATCATCGTGGGCAGCCTGCTCGCGCAGGAGGTTGCCTTTGTAAAAGACGAACTGCCCGTGACCGTGCGCGTGCGCGGCCAGGGGCTGAAGGGTGAGAGTGCAAAGCTCGTCGTGCGGCTCGTGCCGGCGAACTCGACCGGCGAGGGCGAGGTCGTTGCGACGAAGGACATCACATTCGGCGACGACGAGGACACCGTGGTCGCCGGGCCGTTCACGCCGAAGACGACGGGCGAGTTCGAGCTGCGCGCGGGCATCGCCGTGCGCGCCGACGAGGCGTCGAAGGACAACAACGCCGTCTCGCAGCGCCTGCGCGTGATGGACTCGAAGGTGAAGGTGCTCTACGTCGAGACCACGCCGCGCTGGGAGTTCCGCTACATCCAGAACGTGCTGCTGCGCGACCGTCGGCTCGACGCGAAGTTCGTGCTGCTCGAGGGCGACGAGAGCATCGCCGCAGGCGAGGGCTCGCCCTACCTCGCGAAGGTGCCCGCGAAAAAGGAGGACCTGTTCAAGTTCGACCTCATCGTCCTCGGCGACGTGGATCCGCGCGTGTTCACGCCGGAGCACTTCGCCGCATTCGACGAGTTCGTGCAGAAGTTCGGCGGCTCGATGCTCTTCCTCGCCGGGCCGCGCGCGAACCCGGGCGCGTATCGCGGCACCGCGCTGGAAAAAATCCTGCCCGTCGAGATCGACACCGCACCGCCGCAGGCCGCGCAGAGCATCACCGTCGAACTCACGCCGCAGGGCCGCACGCATCCGATGTTCAAGCTCGCCGCGACCGACGACGAGAGCGCCGCGGTGTGGAAACGCTTCGGCAAAATTTTCTGGAGCGCACGCGTGCTGCGCGCAAAGCCCGCCGCGCAGGTGCTGCTTGTGGATGCCGACCAGTCGCGCGCAAACCGCCACGGCAAGCAGATCATCGCCGCCTTCCAGCAATACGGGCTCGGCCAGGTGCTCTACATGGGCACCGACAACACGTGGCGCTGGCGCCGAAACTCCGGCGATCAGTTTCACACGCTGCTGTGGGGCCAGATCGCGCAGAAGCTTGGCCTGCACCACCTCCTCGGCGGCTCGAAGCGCACGCAGCTCACCGTGGACCGCCAAAACTACACGGCCGGCGAGCGCGTCACCGTCTATGCACGGCTCTACGCGCCGGATTTTTCACCCGTGCGCGAGCAGCAGGTCGCCGCGGGCTTCACCGTCACCGCCGCCGGCACGACCGGCACCGTGCGCGACGTGCCGCTGCGCGCGGTGCCCGAGCAGCCCGGGATGTATCGCGGCGACTTCATCGCGCTCGAACCGGGCACACATCGCTTCGCGGTGAAGAGCGATCCGGCCACCGTGCTCGAACTCAGCGTCACCGAGCCGAAGTTCGAGACCGGCGAGACCGCGATGAATGAAGTGCTGCTGCGGCAGATGGCCGACGCCAGCGGCGGCGCCTATTTTCGCGAGGAAAACCTCGCGCAGTTTCCAAAGACCATCTCCGCGAAATCCGAACGCATCCAAGGCACGCTCGACGGGGAACTCTGGTCCTCGCCGCTCGCCTTCATCCTGCTGCTCACCGTCGCCACGCTCGAGTGGGCGCTGCGGAAAAGGTGGCAGCTCAAGTGAGGTGAAAGCGCGCTGCTTCCGTTTCACGCGCATTCGACTAGCGTGCGCGCGATGAAGCTCCTTCTCAGCAACGACGACGGCATTGACGCTCCGGTCCTGGCCGCATTGTTGGATGCCGCCCGCTGCATCGGCGAGCCCGTCGTCGTAGCGCCGGCGACCCCGCAGTCCGGCATGAGCCACGCAGTCACGTGGGATCGCTCGGTCCGCCTCGAGCGGCGCGGTGCGGGTCGCGCGGCCGTGCACGGCACGCCGGCCGACTGCGCGCGGCTCGGACTGCTCCGCGTGGTGCCGGAGGCGAAGTGGGTGCTCAGCGGCATCAACGACGGTGGCAATCTCGGTGCGGATGTCTATTACTCGGGCACTGTCGCCGCCGTTCGCGAAGCCGTGCTGCACGGCTGGCCCGGCATCGCGTTCTCGCAATACCGCCGCCGGGGCATGGAGCCCGACTGGCCGCGCGCGTCCCGCTGGACGTCGCGGGTGCTTGCCGAACTGCTCCCGCGCCCGGTCGAGCCCGGGCTTTTCTACAACGTCAATTTTCCGAACCTCACACCCGACGAGCCGGAGCCGGACATCGTGCTCTGCCCGCTCGACCCGCACCCGCTGCCACTCAGCTACCGGCATGAGGAGCACGATCACCATTTTTACGACGGCGACTATCAGGCGCGTCAGCGCAAGCCCGGCGCAGATGTGGACATTTGCTTCAGAGGCCGCATCTCCGTCACGGCCATCCGGCTGTTTTGAATCGGGCCGCTGCGCGCTCCGTTCACTTCGTCCCCTGCGCGACTACAAAGTCCAACAGCTCCCGACACTCAAAAAACGACGGCGTCGCTTTGTGCCCCTCGCCGGGGATCACCTTCACAGTGATCGATCCCCCGCCGGCCTCGTAGCGTTCTTTCAGCACGCGCGTGTTGTCGGCGTATGGCACTACCGCGTCGGAATCGCCATGCACTGCAAACATCGGCACCTTGTTCGCGAGGAGGCCCTGCAGATTGTCCACCGGATTGAACTCCCTCAACCGGGAGCGGAATTCGGTTTCGGGAACACCGTAATCCGCCAGCGTCACGGCCATGTTCTTCATCGGATAGCTTGTGAGATTGCACACGGGGTAAATGCCCACCCAGGCGCGCAGCTTGTCCGGATGCCGGAATGCCCAGGCGAGCGTCATGATTCCGCCGCGGCTCTGACCGAGCAGGATGGGCTTCGCCGAGTAGCCGCGCTTCACCATCTCATCGTGGAAAAGCGTGAATTTCTCCGTGCTGGCCGGCCCGCCGCGCACCTCACCGAGGTCGAACCCCGCGATGCTGATGCCCGCGCGCATGAAACCTTCGAAATACATTTTGCGCCCGGCGAGGGAGACGCCCTTCAAAGTTGGTGCAAACCACACCCACGGCTTCCCCTTTGCGGGTTCCGGGGCAGCAAAGACGAATGCCTTGTGGCCATCGATTTCGAAAGTCTCCGCAGTGCGCGGCAGCTTGTCCTCCGCGATGGCGGAAAGTCCGAGCAGACACAGCAGGGCCGGCAGGAATCGGAGTGCAGGGGGATTCATCACGGCATTCTCTACCGTCCCTTCATGCACAGGCTCAATTCACTTTCGTGCGATGATGCCGGCCGGCACGGCGCTGCCGCCGAGCGAAGTGCTTGCGTGATTCGTCTGCAGCGCGTCGTATGCGCGGCGCATGATCCGCTCCCTCGTCCTCCTGTGTGCGCTGCTGATGGCGCACTTCGCCTCCGCGCAGAACGCCCAGCTTCCGCCGCGGGATAAATTCCACCTCATCCTGCTCGTCGGCCAGTCGAACATGGCCGGGCGCGGCACCGTGGAGGAGCAGGATAAAACGCCGCATCCCCGCGTGCTCATGCTGAACAAGGTGGGCGAATGGGTGCCCGCGATCGATCCGCTGCATTTCGACAAAGTCGCGGCGGGCGTGGGAGTCGGGAAGACTTTCGGCACGCTCTACGCGGAGGCGCATCCGGGCGTCACCGTCGGCCTCATCCCGTGCGCGGTCGGCGGGTCGCCGATTGATGCGTGGAAGCCCGGCGAATTTTACAAGCCGACGAACAGCCACCCGTGGGACGACGCGATTCGCCGCGCGCAGCTCGCGCAGAAATCCGGCACGCTCACCGCCATCCTGTGGCACCAGGGCGAGTCGGACTCGACCGACAAGCTCGCACCGGGCTACGAGGCGAAGCTGCACGATCTCGTCGTGCGTCTGCGCAAGGAACTCGAGGTGCCGGACGCGCCATTCGTCGCCGGGCAGATGGGGAAATTCGCCGACGCGCCGTGGAATGACGCGAAGACGCAGGTGGACAAGGCGCACCAGGATTTGCCAGGGAAGGTGAAGCGCGCGGCGTTCGTCAGCGCCGAGGGGCTGAAGCACAAGGGCGACAAGGTCCACTTCGACTCGCCGTCGCTGCGCGAGTTCGGCAAGCGCTACTTCGACGCATTCCAGTCGCTGATGAAACCGGCCAAGTAATTGCGGTCGCGCCTCCTTTCCTCATCCGTCACCCGATCCTCCCATGAAAACCACACGCCTCCTCCTTTCCCTCGCCGCACTCGCCTGCACTCCGCTGTGCGACGCGGCGGAGCCACTCACGCTGAAGCTCTGGCCCGACGGCCCGCCGACGGCGATGGCTCCGAAGTCGGAGGCCACGGTGAAGCAGATCGCCACCTACGGCCCGATCACGGCGACGCATGTCTCGGACGTGACCGACCCGACCATCACCATCTACCGACCGGAGAAACCGAACGGGACGAGCGTCGTCGTCGCGCCGGGCGGCGGCTACATGTTCCTCTCGTATTCGTTCGAGGGCACGCAGGTGTGCGAGTGGCTGAACACACTCGGCGTCACCGCCGTGCTGCTGAAATACCGCACGCCGACGCGCGATGAGAAGGAAGTGTTCACCCTGCCCGTGCAGGATGCGCAGCGCGCGCTCGGCATCGTGCGCCACCGCGCCGCCGAGTGGCAGCTCGATCCGAAGCGCGTCGGTCTGCTCGGATTTTCCGCGGGCGGAAATCTCGCCGGCCACGCCGCGTGGGATCGCGGCGAGCGGACATATCCACAGAAGCCGGAACTCGACGACGCGCGACCGCCGGACTTCATCGTATTCGTCTATGGCGGCGGTTTTCTGGAGCAGAACGACAAAACGAAATTCCGCGCCGGCTTCAGCGTGCCCGCCGACGCGCCGCCCGCGTTCTTCGTCGTCGCGCACGACGACAGGGCGAACCCCATCGAGGCGACGAAGCTCTATCTCGAATACAAGCGGCACAACATCCCCGCCGAGCTGCACATCATGACGAAGGGCGGCCACGGCTTCGGCATGCGCCGCGCGGGGAATCCCGTCAACGACTGGCCATCGCGCTGCGGCGAGTGGATGAAGGCGATGGGGTGGCTCGGCGCGCAATAACGTCTCAGATTCCCAGCCACTCACGCTTTTCCTGAAAGCCAAATTGAACATGAAACTCCTCCGCATCGTCATCCCCGCAGTCGCCGCCGCATTTTCACTCCACGCCGCCGAACCCATCACGCTGAAGCTGTGGCCGGGCGGCGCACCGGAGCCGGCGGGCTTCAAGTCGGAGCCGGAAAAAGTCATGCCGCCAAAGGACGAGAAGGACGTGAAGCGCGTGACGAACGTCTCCGAGCCGACCATCACCATTTACAAGGCCGCGAAGCCGAACGGCACGTGCGTCATCGTCGCGCCCGGCGGCGGCTACCGCATCCTCGCCATCGAGCACGAGGGCACGCAGGTGTGCGAGCATTTGAACTCCATCGGCGTCACCTGCGCGCTGCTGAAATACCGCGTGCCCGCGCGCGACCGGAATGATCCCTCGAAGGAACCGCTGCAGGACGCGCAGCGCGCCATCGGCCTCGTGCGGCACCATGCGGCGGAATGGGGCATCAAGCCCGACCGCGTCGGCATCCTGGGCTTCTCCGCGGGCGGGCATCTCACGGTGATGGCCACGCTGCACCCGAACGACCGCACCTACACCACCGACCCCGCGCTCGATGTCGCCGACGCCACGCCGAATTTCTCCATCCCCGTCTATCCCGCGTATCTCGTCCCGTCGAAGGACGACACCTTCACGCTGAAGCCGGAGATCAAAGTGACCGAGAAGGCGCCGCCGATGTGCCTCGTCCACGCGCACGACGACAAGGGCGTGACCAGCGCCAGCGGCAGCGCGCTGCTCTATCTCGAATACAAGAAGCTCAACCTCCCCGCCGAACTGCACATCTACGCGAAGGGCGGCCACGGCTTCGGCATGCGCAAGACCGGCCTGCCCACCGCCGAGTGGCTCGTGCGCGTCGGCGAATGGCTCGGCAGCATGGGCTGGCTGAAGCCGTGAGCGCGGCTGGCGAAACCCCCTTGGTGAAACGCAGAGACGCAGAGACGCGGAGGGGAAAGACGTGGGCACTGGTGTTTTCGGGCGTCTCTCACAATCATCTTCGCCACGCACCGCACGCTTGTCGCAGCGGGTGCCGTTTCCTCCCGCCACTTCTTCCTCTGCGTCTCCGCGTCTCTGCGCTTAATATCCCCATCGCCTCTCCCTCATGAAACTCCTCCTCCCCATCCTCGTCCTCCTCGCTGCAATCTCTGGCGCCACCGCCGCTGACACAAAGCCCGCCTCCCGCCCGAACATCCTCGTCATCGTCGCCGACGACCTCGGCTATGCGGACATCGGCGTGCATGGCGGGAAGGAAGTGCCCACTCCGAACATCGACGCTCTCGCGGCCAGCGGCGTGCGCTGCACGAGCGGCTACGTCTCCGCGCCGTATTGCAGCCCGTCGCGCGCGGGCTTCCTCACCGGGCGCTGCCAGACGCGCTTCGGGCATGAGTTCAATCCGCACGTCGGCAACGAGGAGACGCTCGGCCTCCCGCTCACCGAGCGCACCATCGCGAACGTCCTCCACGACGCCGGCTACGCCACAGGCCTCATCGGCAAATGGCACCAGGGCTACAGCCCCTCGCACCATCCGCAGTCGCGCGGGTTCGACGACTACTTCGGCTTCCTCGTCGGCGGGCACAATTACCTCCTGCACCACGATGCCGAGGCGAAGTTCGGCTCCGCGCATTCGCACGACATGATCTACCGCAGCCGCGAACTCCAGAAGCTCGACGGCTACACCACCGACCTCTTCACCGACGAGGCCCTCGCCTTCATGGACCGCCATTCCGCGAAGCCGTGGTTCCTCTACCTCGCCTACAACGCCGTCCACACGCCCCTCGAGGTGCTGGAGAAATACGGCAAGCGCGTCCCGGCCAGCGTCACCGAGCCCGCGCGGCGCGGCTACCTTTCTCTCCTCATCGGGCTCGACGACGCCATCGGCCGCATCACCGCGAGCCTGCGGGAAAAGGGGCGCGACAAGGACACCCTCATCTTCTTCTTCAGCGACAACGGCGGCTCCGGCCGCAAGCCCTTCCTCGCCTATAATACCGGCGTGAACACCCCGCTCCGCGGCGACAAGGGCCAGACCCTCGAGGGCGGCATCCGCGTCCCCTACTTCGTCTCATGGCCCGGCAAGTTGCCCGCGGGGAAAACCTTCGCCCACCCCGTCACCACGCTCGACATCCTCCCCACCGCCTGCGCCGTCAGCGGCGCCAGCGCGCCCGCCAGCCTCGACGGCGTGAACCTCCTCCCGCACCTCACCGGCGAAAAGCAGAACGGGGCAGCCGCCTCCGCGGCTCCGCACGAAACGCTCGCATGGCGCTTCGGCCCGCAGAAGGCCATCCGCAAGGGCAAGTGGAAGCTCGTCGTCTCCCGCGACTTCGCCGCCAGGACCGAGACCCCGTGGCAGCTCTACGACCTCGATGCCGACATCGGCGAAAAGCACGACCTCGCCGCCGCGCACCCCGACATCGTCGCCGAACTCACCCGCGCATGGGACACTTGGAATTCCCGCAACGTCCCCCCGCTCTGGCACGGCAGCCCCACCGAAGACCCCACTGCGCCGGCCCCGGCAAAGGCGAAGGGGAAGTGACGGCAGTCACTGGGCGTCGGGCGGGTAAGTCTTGTATTGGTCTTTCGCGAGCTTGCCGAGTTTGATCAGCCTCTGCTGAACCGCACCAATCCCACGATTGAGCGCCTTGGCGAGTTCTGGGACGGTAGCCTTTGCCTCAAATCCATCGGTAAGCTGCTTTAACTCGGCTGGCGTCCAAGGTGGCCGGGGTTGTTTCGGGGATGCCTTGATCGGGTCAATTGGCTTCGTGGTGGCAGTAGCAGGATGAGGTTTTGCGGCAGGCGGCTTTGGTTGCTTGGGTGATTCAGCCGGCTGAGCGTTCCGCTGGCTGGCAAAGTGGGGGATGAGAATCTCGATCTCGTCACAGAGACGCTCAAAATCAGCCGGAATGTCGTTGGCCTCGAACCCGTCGGGGTGTGCGGCTGCGTTACGAGCGATGGCGACAATCCGAATCGTGCGCACCAAGACCGCGGGTAAAGTATCAGAGAGGGCGTCGATGGCCTTGTGAAGCCCGTGTCCCGCGACTTTGTAGTGCGTGCGCAGCAGCTTCTCGATGGCGTGCGACCGAGTGATCACCTTCCCTATGAGGGTGTTGATGTCGGCTTTCTCAGCACTCATGCGGCTTGGTTCACAGGAAACGGATGACGACTCCCAGCTCGGGATTCCGCGACACACCCTTGCCAGTGTGCCACACGGCTGGTTGCGAAAGAAGGCGGGGCTTTCCCTGCCCTATGAACAGTGGATGGGTGTGGGGATCCGTGCATGGCTGACGTCTAGCGTGCGACGGCGGGGCAGTCGAGCGCACAACGGTTCCTTGCCCGGAGTGCATCGATTTGTCCCGTTTCCGACTCCCCGCACGACCCACATAGGGATCTGCGCAAGCCGCCTTGGCCTTGGACTGCCAGCCATGCAGCCGATTCATTTCTCCGGCTGCGAAATGCCATTTCCGAGGAGCCACGAGTGGTTTCAGGACGCTGAAAAGTCATTTCCCAGTGCTGGGGAGCCATTTTCCACCGCTGGAAAATGATTCTTGGGCGCTGGAAAATCATTTCCCAGTCCTCGGGAACCATTTTCCAGTGCTGGGGAACCATTCCCGAGGACTGGGGAACCATTCCCGAGGGCTGGGAAATCATTCCCGAGCGCTGGGGAATCATTCCCGAGGACTGGGGAATGACTGACGGGGACTGGAAAATCATTTTCCAGCACTGGGGAACCGTTTTCCATCACTGGAAAATGGGCGTTGGTGCCGCTATGCGGTATGAGAATTATAACCGTCCGCCAGAGCTTGCAGGAATACAGCATCTTCCGCCGCACGTTTAGCGGCTGCTTTCGCGGCCTGCTCTGCGGCGTATTTCGGCTGCCAGTAAGCGTCAGTCACTTCCACGACGCGTTCTAACGTCCAGCGCGTTTCCTCGACGCCAGCGGCGACGGCTGGCGTGGTGCCGAGCGTCTTGTGCTTGCGAACGAGGTTGTAGATGCCGAGGAACAGGCTCGTGGCGAGCTTGTGCATTTCGAGGTCTTTCGAGTAGGCGAGCGTCTTGCGGGTGAAGCGTGCGACTTCCTGCCGCACGGTGAGGAACACGCGCTCAATGTGGCATGTGGTGAGGCCGCCTAAGTCCGGCGAGCCAACCACTGCCTTCCGCTTGGAAGAAACGGTCTTGGACACCGGCTTGCGCTGCATCCGGTGCCAATCCATCGCCGTCATTCCCGGCCAGTGGCGAGGCTCGCCAAAGTTCTTTGTCTCCGTCCCGTAGCTGTAGCCATCGTAACCGAAGGCACCGCGCACGGCTGAGGGATACGCGTTGAAATTGTCGCTCGCGATCTGCGGCGCGCCGATGACACGCGCCCTCACGTCCTGCATGAAGTCCGCGCCCGTCTGCAAATTGCGCCGCCCGATCTTGTAGCTGAAAACGAGTTTTGTGTCGGGATCAACCGCCGCCCAAAGCCAGAAGTCGCCGCGCTCCGCCTCGTTCTTGTTTCCCTTCGTGGCACCGTGGCGGCCGACATACTGCCACTGTTCATCCACGGCTATCCGCGCGCAGGGAAGGTCGCGGAAGTTGCGGCTCATGTAGTCGCCGAGCGCCTCGCCAGTCTCGGCGATGATGCGGAGAACGGTGTGCTTGCCGGTCTTGAACATCCGGCACACGGCGTTGATTGGAGTGCCTTCGCACAGTGCGGCGAGGACTAAAGCGCGCTTGTCGTTGGAGAGTCGGGGTGCGGGCATGTTTTGTGGTTGACTGCGTGAAAGAATACGTATAGAATCAATGGCGTCAATCGAAATAATACGTATTTTTTCAAATGCAAAAAAAGAGCAGCCGCGGAGGAAAAAGGGCTGGAGCCGGACGAAAGTCTGAAGGCAAAGCCCCGTTTACCGTTACATTAAACTCTTCAAATGTCGCAAAAGCGAAAGCTAGGGCTGGAAATTTTTCCGGCCTTTTGGATGGGTTGCTTGAGGAATGGCTTCAAGGGAGCCAATGACATTGGCCTGAACACTGCTATCGTTGAGGACTTGCTGCCGCCCTCGCAGTCCCGGTTATTTGAGTATCTGAAAAGCCTTGAACTCCATTTCCTGAACTGTCAATCGCTCCACTGATGCAGGAGGTGCCGACGCCAAACATTCAGTTCTCAGAGTTCGAGAGGGTGATTCCGAATGCGTATCACGGAACAGACTACAGTTCCGCATTGAACATCTTCAAGGAAGGGTTTCGGACGCACACGACGAATGAATCTCTTCGCCTTGGGAGAGGCGCCTATTTTTATGAGGGCGATCACGAGCGAGCCTGGAACTGGGCTACGGAGCGAAAAAGCTCTCCAACAGTTCTGCGTTGCGCAATCTCGCTTGGACGTTGCCTTGATTTTTCAATTTTGGGGCACAGCAGGGCGATGAAAAAATTCTACGAGGAAATGAAGGCCCGCCTCGCTTCGAGTCCGAAAACCAGCAAAGACCTGACGAGGTGGACGCAGCCGCTGGCGGTAAATCTTCTAGCCAACCGTTTGAGGGTCGATTCCGTGCGCGCGGCATATTTTACGCGGGAATCCTTGACCCCCGAAGGAAACATTTCTATCGACAGCCCGATTGTGATATGCGTTCGTAGTAAAGAAAAAATTTTGTCCATGCAATTGGAGCTGCCGTTTAACACGGCGGAAACACCCCAATGAAAAATCCACTCCAAAAAGAAATTGAATCCACGATTGCTCAGATACTCAGCAGCAGTGACGAAGAACTGTTGAAGATGATCGACGAGGCGGATTGTGGGGTTTTTGGTTCCTCCAATCTCCCTGTCTTTGCGCCAGTCACTAAAGCAACCACGCTCAGTTCCAAACGGGAATCCGTGGAAAGCGAAGCTTCGTTCATTTATACTGGAGTAGTAGTGACAGTGCCATGCCCTACGCCGGATTTTTTCAAGAAAGACGAAGAATTGGCGCTTGCGGCATAATCCACCGATGAGCGACGAGAACCCAAAGGGAGGCGAAATCGGCCTGCGTAATCACGGGATTCAAGTGGCTTTTATAGGCGTCAGGGAGATTCACTTTGAAAGTGATAGGCTACCGAGCGCGTTTAAGGTCTCTGATCTCGAAGATCAGGTTTTTGGCATCGGGCACAGCCAATACAACACCGAACGCAAACGCATCACCGTAATGGTGAAATGGTCAGTGAAGTCAAAGGATGGTGGCGTGCAGATGCGTATCGAATTGAACAGCGAGTTCACTGTGGATGAGAGCGCTTTTCCGGCTGCTCGCGTTGAAGAATGGGCGTCAAAAGGGGCTTTTTATGTTTTGATCCCATATCTTAGGGAACATGTTCAGGCTCTTTGTCTTCGGACTGGCTTCCCTTTGCTAATTCTGCCGCTGTTGGAAATCCCCACTTTCAAGGTGTCGCAAGAAAAGCAGGAATCTCCCCCAGCAGAACTCACAGCCGTCAATTAAGGACGTTGTATTCGGCGTTTCGCCTCGCGCAACTTCCTACGCAGTTCCGGCGATCCGAGCAGCGATTCGCCGCGCACCTTTTCGCTGCCAGTTGCGGCCCGAACGAGTGCTTCGGCGGTCTGGCTGACATCCTTTTTGGCGAGGCGCTTCTTCGGCATGAGTGCATGATGCCAGACCCGAGCCGTTCACTCCACTGAAATCCTCCGTATAATTTCAATAACGGGAACCGGCACCAACACCGGAAAATGGTTCCCCAGTGCTAGGGAGTGGCTCCTTTTGACCACCCTCCAGCAGAAAACCCGCAAAATGGCGGCATTTGCCGCGTTTGTCCGGTTGGCCTGCAAAACCGGGGGGCACCCTGAATGCAGCATCATTCTGGACGCAGGTGGCGGGCCGATGCGGCGGGAAGAACCCCGTGAAATGCAGAACAGACGCCCCATCGCGACTCCACTGCGGAGATCCACTCGGCATAACCTCCGTTTCGGAGGACCGCCTGCCGAGCAACCAGATAGGCACCGCGTATTTCACGTTTCTTGTTTCCCGAAGTCAGTCGGCAGTTTCCCGGGGAGTCCGGGGGTTGTCGGCGAATCGTGATCCTGCGCGGCGCGCTCGCTGTGCCGGGTTTTACCTTCGCTTCACACTTTTTCGCATTCCCGCCCATGACTCCTTTGCAAATTGGGTGTTCACTTCAGCCACTTCTCCGCTCTCCGAACCCCGGTGACGTCCTCCACTTCCACAGCAACCCAGCAACCAGAATCCACACCATGAAACAGCAGCACCTCATCCTCGCGCTCTCTATCAGCGCGCTCACCAGTGTCCTCCACGCGCAGGGCGGCCAGGGCCCCGGTGGGCAGGGCGGTCCCGGCGGAATGCGCCCGCCGCCAATGCCCGTCTTCGAGGCACTGGACCTGAGCCGCGACGGCACGCTCAGCGCGAGCGAGATCGAGAAGGCGCCGAAGTCGCTGCTGAAGCTCGACAAGAATCACGATGGCAAGCTGACGGAAGACGAGATGCGTCCGAAAATGATGGGCGGCGGCCCCGGTGGCGGCGGACAGGGTGGCCCGCCGAAAGGCGGTCCCGGTGGCAATGGCAAAGGCGGCCCCGGAGGGCCGGATGGCCACCGCCCGCCGCCTTCACCCATCATCGAGGCGCTGGATGCGAACCACGACGGGGTCATCGACGCCAGCGAGATCGCGAAGGCCGCGGAGTCGCTCAAGACGCTCGACAAAAATGGCGACGGCAAATTGACCGACGACGAGATCCGCCCGCCGCGCCCCGACGGCCCTCCCGGCGGAGGCCCGGGCGGCAATGGCGGGAAGGGTGGCAAAGGCCAGAAGCAGCAATAGCCCGCGCGGAGAATCGCAGGGCCGCGGCCCGTGCTGCGGAAAGACACTGGCAGCCGCGCCTTCCGCGGGTTGTCATGTGCGCCCGCATGAGCCTCCGCATTTCCCGCCCCGCACCCATCGCCCGCACTGCTGCCGTGCTCGCGCTGTGCGCCGCAGGCATCGCCGTCACAATGGCTCGGGCGGAGGATGGCGCGGCGTTTTTCGAGGCGAAGGTGCTGCCCGTGCTGCAGCAGCGCTGCTACGAGTGCCATTCGCACGAGAAGAAGATCAAAGGCGGCCTCGCGCTCGACTCGAAGCGCGGCTGGGAAGCCGGCGGCGACAACGGCGCGGTCGTTGTTCCGGGGCAGCCGGAGAAGAGCATGCTCGTGAAAGCCGTGCGCTACACGGACCCCGACGTGGAGATGCCGCCGAAGGGCAAGCTCGACGCGGCGGAGATCGCGGTCTTTGAAAAATGGGTCGCGATGGGCGCGCCGGACACGCGCGTGGCGCAAGGCGTCGCGAAGTCGAAGGCGCGCACGATCGACATCGGGGAGGGCAGGAAGTTCTGGGCGTTCCAGCCGGTGAAGGATCCGCCGGTGCCCGCGGTGCGCGATGCGTCATGGCCGCGCGATGCCGTGGACCGCTTCATCCTTTCCAAGCTGGAGGCCGCGTCGCTGCGCCCCGCCGCGGACGCTGATCTCCACACTTGGCTGCGGCGCGTGAGCTTCGATCTCACCGGCCTGCCGCCGACGCCCGCTGAGATTCAGGCGTTCGTCCAATCCGCGACCCGCGACCCGCAGTCTGCGATGGTAGCCGTCGTGGACCGGCTGCTCGCGTCGCGCGCATTCGGCGAGCGCTGGGCGCGGCACTGGCTCGACCTCACGGGCTACGCGGATCAGATGGGCACGTCGAACAACGTCTTCGCCGAGCACGCGTGGCGCTACCGCGACTACGTCATCGCTGCGTTCAATGCGGACAAGCCGTTCGACCGCTTCATCCGCGAGCAGGTCGCCGGCGACCTCCTGCCGCTCGCCACCGCGGAGGAGCGCGCGGCCGCGATCACCGCCACGGGTTTCCTCGTGCTCGGCGACGTGGAGATCGTCGCGGTGGACAAGCTGAAGATGGAGGTGGACCTCGTGGACCAGCAGGTGAGCAAGGTCGGCACCGCATTCCTCGGCATGACGCTCGGCTGCGTGCGCTGCCACGACCACAAGTTCGACCCCATCGCGCTGCAGGACTACTACGGCATCGCGGGGATGTTCCGCAGCACCGACTCGACCTACAAGACCGACAACGGCGTGTGGAGCCGCGTGAATTCCAGCGCGCTCCCGGAGACCGCGCAGCAGCAGGCGGAGCGCGCGCGGCGGGGTCTCGGGCACGCGGAGAAATTGAAATCGCTGAAGGCCGAGCGTGAGGCGGCGGAAAAGCAGAAGGCCGCGCTCGAGCCGCAAATCACCGCGGCGCAGGGCGGGGACAAGGCTTCGCTGGAAAAGAAGCGCGACTCGCTCGCCGCACGCGTGAAGGAACTCGGCGCGGAGATTGAACACGCGAATTTTTTCGCGCCCACCGTGCCGAAGGCATTCGCGGTCCACGACCGGGAGAAACCCGCCGACATGCACATCACCATCCGCGGCAATCCCTACGCGCCGGGCGAACTCGTGAAGCGCGGCGTCGTGCGCGTCGCCTCGTGGGATGCGCTGCCGCCGATTCCCGCAGGCCAGAGCGGCCGCGTGCAGCTCGCCGACTGGCTCGCGGATGCACGCAACCCGCTCACCGCGCGCGTGACCGTGAACCGCATCTGGCAGAAGCTTTTCGGCGAAGGGCTCGTGCGCACGGTGGACTACTTCGGCGTGCGCGGCGAGGCGCCCACGCATCCCGAGCTGCTTGACCACCTCGCCACGCGCTTCGTCCGCAGCGGCTGGTCGCAGAAGCAGCTCATCCGCAGTCTCGTCCTCAGCCGCGCCTACCGCATGGGCACCACGCACAACGCCGTGGCGATGCAGAAGGATCCCGACAACCGCCTGCTCTGGCGCATGAACCGCCAGCGCCTCGACGCCGAGGCGATCCGCGACGCGCTGCTCGCCATCAGCGGCACGCTCGTGCAGTCGGGCGGCGGCCCAGCGCTGCCGCTCGAGTTCCGCGAGAACGTGAACAGCCTGAGCCCGAAGGCGGTGAACCCGCCCGCATTCTCGCTGAAAAAGTTCCGTCCCGCGCAGGAGTTCGAGCGCACCGTGTATCTGCCGGTGCTGCGCTCCACCGGCCAGCCGGGCCCGGCGAAATTGCGCGATGTTTTCGACTTCACGCAACCGGCGCAGATGTCCGGCCGGCGCGCCGAGACCGCCGTGCCCACGCAGGCGCTCTTCCTCATCAACAGCGACATGCTGCGGGCCCGCGCCACGGAGCTCGCGAAGGATCTGACGAAGAGTGTTTCCGACGAAACCGCGCGCCTCGATGCACTCTGGCTGCGTGTCTTGAACCGGCCGCTCACGAGCGTGGAGCGCGGGGATGCGGTGAAATTCCTCGGCTCCATCCGCGCCTCCGCCAAGCAGGACGCCGAACTCGCCGCGTGGACCGAGCTCGGCCTCGCGCTTTTTGCCTCCAATGAATTCCTGCTGCGGATGTAATCCCGAAGCACCCGCCCGATGAATGCCCGCTCCATCTCCCGCCGCGACTGGCTCCGCTGCACCGCCTGCGGCTTCGGCGCCGTGGCGCTGCACCAGCTCG
Organism: Chthoniobacteraceae bacterium; assembly: GCA_044221185.1. Classification (GTDB taxonomy): domain Bacteria; phylum Verrucomicrobiota; class Verrucomicrobiia; order Chthoniobacterales; family Chthoniobacteraceae; genus SXWH01. Next base: position 240,753 of record JBGAPP010000006.1, read on the forward strand.
CGCTCGCGGCGACGAGTCCGCTGGCCGCGCGTGTGCCGGGCATGGTGCCGCGGGCGAAGCGCGTGATTTTCCTTTTCATGCAGGGAGGCCCGTCGCAGCCCGACCTGTTTGACCCGAAGGACTACATCCGCCGCATGCACGGCCAGACCATCTCCGCGCCGATCAACACCAACGAGCTGCGCGTCGGGACGGACAAATTCCTCGCGCTCGCCACGCAGTCGCCGGTGCGGCCGCGCGGGCAGGCGGGAATGGGCATCTCCGACCTGCTGCCGCACACCGCGTCCATCGCCGACGACATCTGCCTGCTGCGCGCGATGCATGCGGACAACAACCAGCACGCGCCCGCGACGCTGCAATTCCACACCGGATTCACCGCGGAGGCGCGACCTTCGATGGGCTCGTGGATCAGCTACGGGCTCGGCACGGAGAACCAGAACCTGCCGAGCTTCGTCACGATTCACCCCGACGCAGACGTGCGCACCTACGGCTCCGCATTTCTCCCCGCCGCGCACCAGGGCACAAAGGTCGTCATTCCCCAGAGTGAAAAGCAGGCGGCGATTGATTACCTCAACGACCCCTCCGCAAACCCGGCGGTGCAGCGCACGCGGCTCGATTTTGTGCAGCGCATGAACCGCCGCCTGCTCGCGCAGGCCGAGGTGGACGCACGCATGGAGGGGATGATCGAGAGCATGGAGATTGCGTTCCGCATGCAGAGCGCGACACCGGCGCTCGTGGACCTCTCGAGCGAGAGCGACGCTACGAAGAAGCTCTACGGCGTCGGCGAAAAGCCCACGGACAAAAATGCACGCGCCTGCCTGCTCGCGCGCCGTCTCAGCGAGGCCGGCGTGCGCTTTGTGCAGGTGACGATGGGCGGATGGGATCACCACGGCGACATCCGCAACGCACTGCCGCGTAGCTGTGCCGAGACCGACCAGCCATGCGCCGCGCTCGTGAAGGATCTCAAGTCGCGCGGCCTGCTCGAGGACACGCTCGTGGTTTGGTCCGGCGAATTCGGCCGCACGCCGTGGAGCCAGGACCTCAGCGGCACGTCGCCCATTGAGAAGCATGGCCGCGAGCATCAGCCCGAGAGCTTCTGCACGTGGATGGCCGGCGCGGGCATCCGTCCGGGCTTCACGTTCGGCGAGACGGATGATTTTGGCTTCCGCCCCGTGTCGGGCAAAGTGCACCTGCACGACCTGCACGCGACGATCCTGCATCAGTTCGGCCTCGACCATGAGAAGCTCACGTGGCGCCACCTCGGCCGCGACTACCGGCTCACGGATGTGTATGGAAATGTGGTGAGGGAAATCCTCGCGTGAAGCCGCGGCGCCGCTGGTCCGCGCTGGCATCGCTCGCCATCACGGGCATCGCCGCACGCGGTGCGGATGAGCGGGCATTTCACGAGTCGGTGCAGCCGATTTTGAAGGAGCGCTGCAACATCTGCCACTCGACGGAAAAGCAGAAGGGCGATCTCGATCTGGAGCGCTTCACGTCGGTCGGGGAGGTGAAGAAGCATCCCCAAGTCTGGGAGCAGGTGCTCGAGCAGCTCGCAAATGGCGAGATGCCGCCGAAGAAGGAGAAGCAGTTGTCCGCGGAGCAGAAGGCCGCGCTGGTGAAATGGGTGCAGGCGACGCTCGATGAAGTCGCGCTCGCGAGCGCGGGCGACCCCGGGCCGGTCGTCCTGCGGCGGCTGTCGAACATGGAATACACCTACACGCTGCGCGATCTCACGGGCATCGAGTCGATAGACCCTGCGCGCGAGTTTCCGGCGGATGGCGCGGCAGGCGAAGGTTTCACGAATGCCGGCGCGGCGCTGGTGATGTCGCCCTCGCTGCTCACGAAATACCTCGATGCAGCGAAGGACGTCGCCCGCCACATGGCGCTGCTGCCGGATGGCGTCCGCTTTTCGCCGAGTGACTCGCCGCAGGATTGGAAGGACGAGGCGCTCGCAAAAATCCGAGCGCTGTATGCGAAGTATTCCACGACGGGAGAGGCCTCGCAGACCGTCGCTCAGGGCATCAAGCTCGACACCGGCACGGGCAGCGGGCGCCTGCCGCTCGGGCGCTACCTCGACGCGCTGCAAGGGCGCGGCGACGCGGACGGACTCAGCGCGAAGTATCTCGGCATCCTTCGCGCGGCGCTCGAGAACACGGAGACTTCGGTGCTGCTCGACCCGCTGCGTGCGAAGTTCCGCGCGAAGCAGCTCGTCGCGGCCGACATCGAGCCGTGGCAGAATGTGCTCTGGCGCTTCACGACCGTCGGCCACATCGGCAAGGTGAACGGCCCTAAGTCGTGGCAGGAGCCGGTGATGCCGCTCGTCGCGCAGCAGGAAATCCGTGTGAAGCTCGATGGCGACCACGACCGCACGCTTTTCCTCACCACCACCGACGCGGGCGATGGCAGCGCTAACGACGAGGTTGTCTGGGAAAACCCGCGCATCGTTACCAAAGGAAAGCCAGACCTGCCCGTCGCAAGCCTGCCGGAACTCGTGAAGCATCTCGAAGCCGAGCGCGCGAAATTCATCGCGGGCACTGAGTCGTGTCTCGCCGCACTCGCAGAGGGAAAGTCCGACGCCGATGCGGAGATGCTCACGGCGTGGCGCGAGGTTCTCGGCTTTGGAACGACCAAGCTGGAGCCGCTGCTCACGAAAAAAATGGAGAGCACGCCCGACTACAATTTCATTAAGGGCTGGATCGGCGACAATGCGCTCAGCGTGATTGCAAACTCATCGGATGCCACTGTGCGCGTCCCCGGCGTGATGAAGGCGCACAGTGTCGCCACGCACCCATCGCCGACGCGGGCATCGGTCATCGCATGGCGCAGTCCGGCGGCAGCGACGCTGCGCATCAGCGGCAATCTTGCACGAGCGCATTCAGAGTGCGGCCCCGGTCTCACGTGGGCGCTCGAAGTGCGGCGCGGATCTTCGAGCGAAGTGTTGGCGAGCGGCATTGCGGACAATGCGAAGCTGCGGACGCTGGGGCCGTTTGAAAATGTTCGAATGGAGCCCGGGCAGGTCGTCGCGCTCGTCGTCGGCCCGCGCAACGGCAACCACACTTGCGGCCTCACGGCAGTGAATCTCACGTTCAGCGACGGAAAGGCCACGTGGGATCTCGCGAACGACATCTCGCCAAACATCCTCGCGGGAAATCCGAATGGCCCGTGGCATTTTCTCAGCCAGCCCGCGACGCAGGAAGCCGCGGCGGATTTGCCCGCGCCGATCGCGGCGTGGCGCAGGTCGCCTTCGCCAGCTCTCGCCGCGAAAGTGCGCGAGCATCTCGAAAAGGATTTCCCGCTGAACAGCCCGCTGCTCGCTAATGCCGCGCGCAGATTCCGTCCGACGAGCAAGGCCGCGGCGCTGACGGCGAAAGCGCCGTCGGTCATCGAGGTGAAAATCCCCGCGGTGCTCGCGAAGGGTGCGGATTTTGTCGTGACGGGTCGGCTCGCGTCGAAGACGGCGGGCAGTGTGCAGGTGCAGGTGCTCACGGAGAAGCCGGTGCCAGCACAGGGACTCGTCGCGGGCAACGCCGAGTCCGCGCAGCAGAAGGGGCAGTGGAGCGACAACAACCTCGTCACGCAGCATAGCGCGCCAATCATCGTCAACGACGGTAGCGAGGAGCGCCGGCGATTCGAGGCGGCGTTCGACGAGTTTCGCGCGCTGTTTCCCATCGCGCTCTGCTACACGCGCATCGTGCCGGTGGATGAAGTCGTCACTCTCACGCTTTTTCACCGCGAGGATGCGCACCTCAAGCGACTCATGCTCGACGATGCGCAGGCGCGCGAACTCGACCGGCTGTGGGACGAATTGCTCTTCGTCAGCGAGGCGCCGCTGAAGCAGGTGGATGCCTTTGAGCAGCTCTGGCAATTCGCCACGCAGGACGCGAAGCCGAGCGCCTTCGACCCTCTGCGCGAGCCGATCATGCGGGCTGCGGCGGAGTTCAAAGAAAAACAGAAGGCTGCCGACTCTGCACAACGGCAGGCGGTGATTGATTTCGCTGCGAAGGCGTGGCGTCGCCCGCTTGCGGAGAAGGAGATCGCGGCGCTGAAAAATTTTCCGCCTCGTCTGATGCTCGCGCGCGTGCTCGCGTCGCCCACCTTTTTGTATCGCGGCGAAAACACACCGGCGAAAACCGGCCCCGTGAGCGACTGGGAGCTCGCGACGCGGCTGAGCTACTTCCTCTGGTCATCCGCGCCCGATGATGAACTGCGCTCACTCGCCGCTTCCGGAAAGCTGCACGAGCCCGATGTGCTCGTCGCGCAGGCCCGGCGCATGTTACGCGACGGAAAGGTGCGCAGGCTTGCGACCGAGTTCGGCTGCCAGTGGCTCCACGTGCGTGACGTCGCCACGCTCGACGAAAAGAGCGAGCGGCACTTCCCCACGTTCGTGAGCGTGCGCGCCGACATGCAGGAGGAGGTCACGCGTTTCTTCACGGATCTTTTCCAGAGCAACGGCAGCGTGCTCTCGCTGCTCGATGCGGATCACACATTCGTGAATGAGGCGCTGGCGAAGCACTATGGGATCGCGCTTGGCACGCCGTCACCGAATCAGAAATCGGAGATCGGAGATCGGGAATCCGACGGCTGGCAGCGTGTGGAGCACGTGCGCGAACAGGGCCGCGGTGGCATCCTTGGCTTCGCTGCGACGCTCGCGAAGCAGGCCGGCGCCTCGCGCACCAGCGGCATTCTGCGCGGAGCGTGGCTCTGTGAAGTGGTGCTGGGCGAAAAGCTGCCCGTCCCGCCGAAGGGTGTGCCCGTTCTGCCGGAACAGCCGCCCGAAGGCCTCACCGAACGGCAACTCGTCGAGAAGCACAGCACGGATGCGAACTGCGCAGGCTGCCACCGGCGCATCGATCCATTCGGCTTTGCGCTCGAAGGCTTCGACGCCATCGGCCGCGCGCGGAATGCCGACACGAAGGTCACGCTGCCCGATGGCTCCATCGTGGATGGCCTCGACGGCCTGCGCGCTTATCTCCTCGAAAAGCGCCGCGACGATTTCGTGCGCCAGTTTTGCCGGAAGATGCTCGGCTATGCGCTCGGTCGCAGCGTGCAATTTTCCGACAAGCCGCTGCTCGCCTCCATGCTCGCCAAGCTGCAGCGTGAAAATCACAGCGTCGCAACGGCCGTCGAGATGATCGTCCGCAGCCCGCAATTCCGCGAGGTGCGCGGAAAGGAATTCGGCTATCATCCGTGATTCACCGCATGAGACTCCGCGTGCATTTCCATCAGCGAATCTGCCGAGCTACGGCAGCCGGCGCGGCGGTGCTTTGTCTTTTTGGTGTGCTGCTTCCGTGTCATGCGGAGGAGGCGGAGAAAAGTCGCGTCGGCCCGAACTACGATCTCTACGATCAGGGCCGCTACGTGTATGAGCGGAACTGCCTCGTCTGCCATGGCGATCGCGGCGACGGGAAGGGCGAGATGGCGAAGGAACTGCCGCTCAAGCCGCGATCATTTCGCGAGGGATGGTTCAAATTCCGCAGCACGCCCTACGACAAACTTCCGACCGATGACGATCTGCGACGCACCATCCGCGGCGGTCTTAGCGGGACGGCGATGGGGATGTTCAATCAGCTCGGTGAGAGCGAAGTCAGGGCGGTCATCGAATATGTGAAGACGTTCTCCCGCCGCTGGCGCCACGCGGAGAATTATGCGGAACCGCTCGAATTTCCAGAGCCGCCTGCATGGCTGACCGATGCGAAGGCCAGCGCCGAACATGCGGGGAAAGGGCAGATTATTTTTTCGACCATCTGCGCCACATGCCACGGGACGACCGGCGAAGGCAACGGCCCTGCAGGCTTGGCGCTCAAGGATGCGTGGGGGCAATCCACAAAGCCCGCGGATCTCCGGGAGCCGCACCTGCGATGCGGCGACGGAGCGGCCGACATTTTCCGCATCCTCACGACTGGCATGAGCGGCACGCCGATGGTTAGCTTTACCGAAACCCTCAGCGCCGCGCAGCGGTGGGATGTCGCTGCCTACGTCCTGAACTTGCGTTCCAACCATAACCAACCAGCAAGACCATGAACACCCACCGCTTCACCCGTCGTGCATTTCTCCGAGGAGTCGGCGTCTCGATGGCGCTGCCGTGGCTCGAATCATTCAATGTGTGGGGCGACGAGCCGCGGAAGAACAAGCCCGCGAGCGAGGCGCCGGTGCGGCTGTGCGTGACGTTTTCCGGCAACGGATTTCACTCGAAGGAATGGTGGGCGAAGAGCGAGGGCCGCGCGATGGAACTCGGGCGCGTGCTCACTCCGCTCGCGGATTTCCGTGAGAGGATGCTCTTCGTGCGCGGGCTTTTTCACGCTGAGGCGCGCAAGGGAAACATCCACAGCTCGCAGACCGGCAACATGCTCTCAGGCGCGCCCATCGCGAGCGGCGGCGAGATTCGCTCGGGCACGAGCTTCGACCAGCTTCTCGCGCGGACCTACGGGCGCTCGACGAAAGTGCCGAGCCTCGTGCTCGCGTGTGAGAAGTCGAACCCATCGGTGCACAAGAATTACTCGATGCTCTACAGCTCGCACATTTCGTGGAGTTCGCCGACCACGCCGACGCCGCTGGAGCTGTATCCCGCGCTTGCGTTCGACCGGCTGTTCAAGGACGACGCCTCGCCTGCGGACAAGAGCGTGCTCGATGCCGTGCTCGCCGACGCGCAGGATCTGCGTCGTGGCATCAGCAAGAACGACCAGCGCAAGCTCGACGAGTATCTCGACAGCGTGCGCGACGTGGAGAAGCGCATTGAGAACGCCGGCAAGCGCGGTGAGTTGCAGGGTTGGCGTCCCACTTTGGAAAAGCCGAACATCGCGCGACCCGCCGACGGCATCCCGCAGGACATCGGCGAACACATGCGCCTGATGTGCGACATCGTCGCGCTCGGCTTCCAGACGGACACGACGCGCATCACCACGCTGAAGCTGAACAACGATCACAGCGCGCTCCGTTTCCCGAATCTTCCGAGCGTGCAGCAGGCGGGGCACGGCATCGACTACATGATCCACCACCTGCTCTCGCACAGCGACGGCGAGGATTTCCTGAAGGTGAACCAGTTCTTCATGGAGCAACTCGCCTATCTCGCACGGAAGCTCGACTCGATCCGCGAGGGTGAGCGCACGCTGCTCGACAACACGATGCTGCTCCACTGCTCGAGCATGATGGCCGGTGCGAAGCACGACAACGACCAGCTCCCCGTCATCGTCCTCGGCGGCGCCGCCGGACGCCTCCGCGGCGGGCGCGTGCTCGACTACAAGGACAAGCCCGAGCGCCAGCTCTGCCGCCTCTTCATGTCGCTGATGGACAAGATGGACGTGCGCCCGAAGACCTTCGGCGATGCGGCGAAGGCGCTCGAGGAAGTCTGAGCTTAGGCCCGCTGCGCGGAAAAACTTTCGCCCTGCGAGTGTTCGAGGCTTGCACCCGGCGGGCGGGTGAAGGAGACACCGCCGCCATGAGCACCTCCCAAAATCGCGCGAAAATCATGACGCTGATCGCCGCCTTCCTCGGCTGGCTGTTCGACGGTTTTGAGATGGGTCTCTTCCCACTCATCGGCCAGCCCGCGCTGAAGGATCTCCTCGGCACTGCTGCCTCCCCCGACGATGCAAACAAGTGGTTCGGCGCGATCATCGCGGTGTTTCTCGTCGGTGCGGCGAGCGGTGGTGTCATCTTTGGCTGGCTCGGCGACAAGATTGGCCGCGTGCGCGCGATGACGTTCAGCATCTTCACTTACGCGATCTTCACCGGGCTGTGCGGGTTTGCGACGCAGGCATGGCATGTCGCAGGGCTGCGCTTCATCGCATCGCTCGGCATGGGCGGCGAGTGGTCGCTCGGCGTGGCGCTGGTGAACGAAATCTGGCCGGGCAAATCGCGCGCGCTCACCGCGGGGCTCATCGGTGCGGCTGCAAACGTCGGCTACCTCCTCGTGGCGGTGCTCAGCATGGTGCTGCTGAATTTCATCGAGAAGACGCACGGCTTCCTGCTCGGCATCGGCTTCTCCGAGGCCACGGCGACGCACCTCCTTTCGCACACCGCGTGGCGCCTGCTGATGATCAGCGGTGCGCTGCCGGCGCTGATGATATTTGGCATCATGCTCTTCGTGCCCGAATCGGAAAAATGGAAGGCTGAGCACGCGCGCGGTGCGACCTCTCACTGGGCAAAGGCGGATCTCATCGGCGTGCTCATTGGCAGCCTTGCGGCGCTCGTCATCATCTGGGCGTGGTCGCCTGCGGGTGTGTCCGCACTGCCCGCGACGGCTATCACGGTCATGGGTGTGGCGGTTGCCCTGGTCGGCTACCTTTACCCCGTGCGGCAATATCTCGCCCGCGCGGAGACCGCCGGCTCAATCCGGCCGAACCAAGACATCGTGAAGATGATGATCTTCGGTGCGGGCCTCGCTGCGGTCGCGCTCCTCGGCACTTGGGGCTCCACGCAGTGGGCGTCGAAATGGGCCGTGCAGCTCGAGCCTGATCCGACGAAGCTCGCGAAGGAATGGACGCTATTCTGGCTGTCCGTCGGCGCCATCGTGGGCACGATGTTCGCCGCACTCGCCGCGGGCCGCTTCGGTCGCCGAATCACCTACGCCGCGCTGTGTCTGCTTTCGATCGGCGGATCTCTGCTGCTTTACCAGACGAACACGACCTACAGCACCTACTTCCTCGTCTGCACGGTTGTCGCGGGCGGCTTGACCGCGTCTTTCTACGGATTTTTTCCATTGTATCTGCCGGAGCTTTTCCCGACCGCCGTGCGGGCCACCGGCCAGGGCTTCGCGTTCAATTTCGGACGCATCGTCGCCGCCATCGGCGGCCTGCAGACCGCGAACCTCATGCAGTTCTTCCACGGCAGCTTTCCAAACGCCGCATCGGTGATGGCTTCGATCTACATCGTCGGGATGCTCATCATCTGGCTGGGGCCGGAGACAAAGGGAAAGCCGCTTCCCGAGTGATCTTGGCCGCCGAGCCATGTCCTCCCCCTTCACTGTCCCCGTCTCACGCCGAAGTTTTCTCGCGTCGTCGTTGTCTGTGGCGGCTGCGCTGTCGCGGTCCGCGACAGGCGCGGATGCACCTGTGGCGCCGGATCCGATCGTGGACATCCACCAGCACACGAACTACCGCGACCGCTCAAACGCCATCCTCGTCGAGCACCAGCGCGCTATGGGTGTCACGCAGACGATCCTTTTGCCCGCAGGGAAACCCGTGAGCCGGCCCTCGACGGGCGATGGAAAATTCAACGGGCTTGGCGGCGCGAAGGTCGGCAGCAACGACGCGGCGGTGGAACTCGCTCGGGCGAACCCGAAGGAGTTTCTCTTCGGCGCCAACGAGGTCACCGACCTTCCCGAGGCGCGTGCGGAGATTGAGAAATACCTGAAGCTCGGCGCGGTGATCATCGGCGAGCAGAAGTTCCATGTGGAGTGCGACTCCGCGGAGAGCCAGATCCTCTACGCGCTGGCAGCGGACTATGGTGTGCCAATCCTGCTGCACTTCCAGCACGAGACCTACAACATGGGCTTCGAGCGATTCGGCCGGATGCTGGAGAAGTTCCCGAAAACGAACTTCATCGGCCATGCGCAGACATGGTGGGCGAACATCGACAGGAACCACGCCGACCAGAAGGTGCTTTATCCGAAGGGGAAAGTGACGCCCGGCGGGCTCACGGACCGCTATCTCCGCGACTACCCGAACATGTTTGCCGACATGTCCGCCGGCTCGGGGCTCAACGCGCTCACCCGCGACGAGGAGCACGCGCGCGAATTTCTCGGGCGGCATCAGGAGAAAATCATCTATGGCAGCGACTGCCTCGACCACTTCGGGCGTGGCGCAGAGTGCCAGGGCTCGCAGACCATCGCCGCGATTCGGCGGCTCGCGCCGGACAGGGGCGTGCAGAGGAAAATTCTCCATGGCAACGCGAAGCGGCTCTTCCGTCTTCCGGGATGAGGCGCATGAAGGCGCGGCTGCATCTCGCGGGGATTTTCATCGGCGTCCTTGCTGCCGTGCCGCTGCTTCACGCGGCTGACCCGGCGATTGAATACAACCGCGACGTGCGGCCGATCCTCTCGGACAAATGTTTCAAGTGCCACGGATTCGACGCGAACACCCGCAAGGCGAAGCTGCGTCTCGATGTGCGTGAGGAGGCTCTGAAGCCGGGAAAGTCCGGCGAGATCCCCATCGTGCCGCGCGATGCGGAGCGGAGCGAACTCATCCGCCGCATCACGAGCACGGACGACGACGAGGTGATGCCGCCCCACAAGGCGAACCAGCCGCTCACGCCGCGCGAGGTTTCCGTCCTGCGCCGGTGGATTCAGGAAGGCGCGGAATACCAGCCGCACTGGTCGTTCGTCCCGCCGAAGGCGGTGGCCGCCGATTGCGCGCCGAGGCTCGTGGAGTTGGCGAAGAGGGAGCCCGCCCGCTCGGCAGCGCTGAAGCAGTGGCCGAAGAATCCCATCGATTCCTTCGTGCTCGACCGCCTGCTCGCCGAGGGGCTCGCGCCGTCGCCGGAGGCGGACGCGGCCACGCTCTGCCGCCGCATCTCGCTCACGCTCACGGGACTGCCGCCGACGCCGGAGGAGACGGACGCATTCGTGCGGGCCGCGAAGCGCGACTCGCAGGCTGCGGTGGAATCCCTCGCGGACCGCCTGCTCGCCTCGCCGCGCTACGGCGAGCGCATGGCGCTCGACTGGCTGGATGCGGCGCGTTACGCGGACACGAACGGCTACTACACCGATGCCGAGCGGCAGGCGTGGCCGTGGCGCGACTGGGTCATCCACGCGTTCAACAGCAACATGCCCTTCGACCAGTTCACCATCGAGCAGCTCGCGGGTGACCTGCTGCCCGCGGCGACGGATTCGCAGCGCATCGCCACCGCGTTCAACCGCAACCATTCCGTCTCAAACGAGTCGGGCATCATCGAGGAGGAATACCGCACCGGCTACGTCGCGGACCGCGTGGACACCACCACCACCGTCTGGCTCGGTCTCACGGTGGGCTGCGCGCGCTGCCACGACCACAAATACGACCCGCTCTCGCAGCGCGACTACTTCCGGCTCTTCGCGGCGTTCAACAACATCGACGAAAAGGGCATCATCAAGGAGGTCGCGCCGGCGAGCCCCGCGCCGAATGTGATGCTGCCCACGAAGGAGCAGGAGCGGGAAATCGCGGGGCTGGGGGCGGAGCTGAAGCAGCGGCAGGCACAGCTCGCGGCATTGCACCCGGCGCTGGCTGCCGAGATTCAGGCGTGGGAGAAGACGGCGCTGGGCTCGCTTGCACCGGCGCCCGTGAAAGGTGGCCTCGTGCATTTCGATTTCGACCGCGACAGCGCGGACCACGGTCCGGCGCACGTGAAGTCTGGCGTCACCGGCAGGCTCGTCAGCGGCCCGGGCGTGAAGGGCGGCGCGACGCTTCTGGATGCCACGCAATACGTCGAGTTCTCCGAGCCGCAGCCGGTGGAGCGCGACCGCGCATTCACGCTGTCGGTCTGGATTCAGCCGGGGTCCTCGCCGCAGGGCTGCGTGGCTTCAAAGCAGGACTCCGATGCCGACGCCCGCGGCTTTGAGATTCTGTGGTATAAGGCGCAGCCGCGCATCAACCTCGCGCACCGCTATGGCAGCGACGGCATCGAGGTGGTGGCGAAGGAAAAATTCGACGGCAGGCAGTGGCGGCACCTCGTCATCACCTACGACGGCTCCTCGAAGGCCGCCGGCGTGAAGGTCTTCGTGGATGGCCGGCTCAGCGAGGTGGATGTGCGCCGCGACTCGCTCACGGGCTCCATCGCATCCTCGGAGCCCTGGCGCATCGGGTGGAAGGGCACGGGCATCGGCTTCGAGGGCGGCGTGGATGAATTCCGGCTGTTCGACCGCGCGCTCGGTGCGGAGGAAATCAAGGCGCTGCACTGGCGGGAATTTTTGGAGGGCGCGCTGGCGGTTCCGCAGGCCAAGCGCACGAAGGCGCAGAGCGACAAGCTCGAGTCCTATTTTGTCGCGCACCACGGTTCGCCGGAGGTGAAAGGGCTGTCGGCGGAGGTGGCATCGCTGCGTGTGCGCGAGGAGGCGGCGCGGCGCTCGATTCTCTCGGTCTCCGTGATGAGCGAAATGCCGAAGCCGCGGGAGACGCACGTGCTCGTGCGCGGGCAATACGATCAGCCGGGCGAGAGGGTCGAGTTCGGCGTGCCTGCGGCGCTCGGCGCGCTGCCTGCGAATGCCCCGGCGAACCGCCTCGGATTCGCGCGATGGCTCGTGGCCGGGGAAAACCCGCTCACCGCGCGGGTGGCGGTGAACCGCATCTGGATGATGTGCTTCGGGGACGGGCTGGTGCGCACGCCGAACGACTTCGGCCTGCAGGGCGAGGCACCGACCAATGCCGCGCTGCTCGACTGGCTCGCGGTCCATTTCCGGGATGGCGGCTCCACCGCGAAGCCGTGGGATGTGAAGGCGCTGCTGAAGCTCATCGTGACGAGCGCCACGTTCCGCCAGTCGTCGCATTTCACGGGGGAGCTGCTCGCGCGCGACCCGGAGAACCGCCTGCTCGCACGCGGCCCGCGCTTCCGCCTTCCGGCGGAGCTTCTGCGGGACCAGGCGCTTGCGGTGAGCGGGCTGCTGGTCGGGAAAATCGGCGGCCCGAGCGTGAAGCCCTACCAGCCGCCGGGCCTGTGGGAGGCGGTGAGCTACAACGGCGAGGCGAGCTACCAACCCGACACGGGCGATGCGACCCACCGCCGCGGCCTCTACACCTTCTGGAAGCGCCAGTCGCCGCCGCCGGACATGCTCACGTTCGACAGCCCGACGCGCGAGGTCTGCACGGTGCGCCGCCCGCGCACAAACACCCCGCTCCAGGCGCTGCTGCTGCTCAATGACGCCAACTGGGTCGAGGCCGCGCGCGGGCTTGCCCTGCGGATGATGAATGCGAAAGCGGAGCGCCTTGAGCACGGCTTCCGCCTCGCGACGGGACGCAGCCCGGGCGTAGCGGAGGCCGCCGAGCTGCGGAAATTCCTCGATGCCCAGCTCACCGAGTTTCGCCGCAACCCGGAGTCGGCGCGGAAGCTCGTCGGCGGCTCGGCCAGCAACGCGCACGTTGACGCCTGTGAACTCGCCGCATGGACGCTGACGGCGAATCTGCTGCTCAACCTCGACGACGTGCAGACACTGCATTGACCAGTCAGCCGGATGGCTCGCCCGTCCGCCGTCCGCGGGACCTGCCGGACCAACGGCTACCCAGCTCACACCTCCGGTTTTGCGCGCCCGCGATTCAGGACACGGCTCACATCACTCACCGTGGCGGAAAAATGCAGCGCAGCGGTTTTCCCGCGAGCGTGCGGTAGGCGGTAAAATCGGCCCGATCCGTGGTCAGAATGTCCGCACGGGGATGCAGTTCGCCGAGTTTGACGATGCACGCATCGGCGAACCCGGGATCGAGGTCCGCATATTTGTCCAGCCAGCGGAGCAGATCGGTCGCGTGCGCTTCCGCTTGGAAATCCATGACGAGGTCACCGTCCTCGATCATTTGGAGCAGCGGGCCCGGCGTGCCGAGCAGGTAGGTCGCTTCCGTCAGCACTGCCTCGCATGTCCGCAGCGGCGCGGCGACGGGAAGGCCTCGCGCCCAGCGATGATGCACGTCCTTCCTGCTCCAATACGCGACGAGAAAACCGGTGTCAGCGATTTGCGGCATGGCGCTTGGCAATCAGTGCGCGCACCCGCTTCTTGGTGTCGGTGGACAAATCCGACGGCAGACCTTCGATCGCCGGACGCCCCGCAGCCTTCAGGCCCCGCCGCCTCCTCGCGCGTGTTGCCGCAGCCCGTCCGAGTTGCTTCGAGAGAAAAGCCATGAGCTTCTCCTTCTGGCGCGCTGGAAGGCGTTCCACGGCAGATTCGATTTCGGCGAGCGTGCTCATGCGCGGAAGATGCCCGACGCGGATGGCAGCGTCAACGCGCTACCCGCACTCCCCGAGCCTCCCAGTCTCCCAGTCCTCACCCGCGGCGCGCCGCCTCGATCTGGGCCACGTCGATTTTCCCCATCGTCATCATCGCGGCAAAGGCGCGCTTCGCCTCCGCCCCGCCGGCGGCGAGCGCCTCGGTGAGCACGCGCGGCGTGATCTGCCACGAGATGCCCCAGCGGTCCTGACACCACCCGCATTCGCTCGCCTCCCCGCCATGGCCCACGATGGCATTCCAGTAGCGGTCCGTCTCCTCCTGCGAATCCGTCGCCACCTGGAAGGAAAAGGCGATGCTGTGCTTGCCGTAGGGCCCGCCATTGAGCCCGAGGCAGGGAATCCCCATCACCGTGAACTCCACCGTGAGCACGTCGCCCTCCTTGCCCGAGGGATAATCCCCCGGCGCATGATGCACCACCGTCACCGCGCTGTCCGGAAACGTCGCCGCATAAAACCGCGCCGCCTCCAGCGCATCCTTGTCATACCAGAGGCAGATTGTGTTTTTCGGAGTCGTCCTTTTCATGGCGTGACTCTCGTCTGACCCGGTTCCGCGCGAAAGTCCGAAGGCGTTTCACTTCCTCCAGCATTGCTCAGGGCGATGGCGGTTCCGTGCGGGAAAAAGGACGCGCCTACTTCTTCGGCGGTTCCTCGCGGACAACACACGACTCGGCCTCCCGTTCCTCCGTGAGCTTCCGGCGGGTGGCGCGAATTTCGGCCATGATTTCATTCTCCGGCTCCGCATCCACTTTTTCCCAATCCGGCAGCGGCAGTTCCAGCGGTGACTGTCCGGCGAATGAAACGACCGGGTGTCCCGCCGCCGCCCATCGGGCTTCGCCTGAGCGAAGGTGCTCGCCGAGCCGTCGCAGATCGCCGCCGCACTCGCGCACGAGTGCATCGCGCGTGCGGCGGATTTCATCCTGGATCGCGTTCGAGTTCACGGCGTCAGGTTGTCATCAAATGGTATGGCGTGCAAATGATCGGGCAGGCCAGCCCCGCCTCGGCGCAAACCGCCTCCACGCGCCGCCGATGGACGACGTTGGCGATATGCTTGCAGTTCCAAGTCAGCAGGAAGTTCATCGCGTGAACCGCCGCCAGCGCGATGTGTTCCGCATCCGGGGCAGCGCTCGGCGGAATGACGCCCCGCTCCAGCAGTCGTGCGGCCAGCGCATCCACCTCCGGCGTCTGTGCCAGTTGCGGCAACCCGGCGAGCACGGCATGCCGCGCAGCAGCCATCGCAGAATCGCCCGCGGCCGCTTCCTCCAGAACGAGTTCCGAGACGTAGAGATCATATTCCCCGCGCTTCTGCTCCCACCACAGGCGGGTGATCTCCTGTTGCCCAGCGAGGATCGTATCCCTGCTCCGCCGCGCGGTGAGGTAGCTCGGGATGGTTGTTTCGACGTAGAGCCGCGGCAAACTCATCGCCCCGCAGAGTGCCCGCCGCCGATGGCAGCGTCAACGCGCTGCCCGCGCTCTCCGAGTCTCCCAGTCTCCGAATCTCCAAGTCCCCGCAGGTGCTGTCTTGGAATCCCCCGGTGGACTCGTCAGCCACAGGCAGACCGTGTTTTTCGGAGTCGTTGTCTTCATGCCGCGAATCTCGCGCGCTCCGATCCAGCGCGAAAGCCCGAAGATGTTCCGCGTTGTCGGACTTGGCAGGACTTGCAAAGTCTTCGCCTTGGCAACGCGCGCGAACACCGCTAGCCTCTCTCCCGTGAGCACCATCACCGCCATTCTTGAGCCGCACGCGGATGGCAGCCTGCATCTGCCGTTGCCGGCGGAATTGCGGCACCGCAGGGTGCGCGTCGAGGCGATGCTGGAGGCGGCGGATGAAGCGGAATCCGCCCCGAAACTCGCGACGCCGGAGATGCTCGGCCAGCGCAGGGAAGCCCTCGCCGCGCTGCGGGCGCTCGGGGGCCTGAAGGACGTGATCCCCGATCCTGCCGCATGGCAGCGCGAGTTGCGCGAAGACCATTACCAGCCGGGCATCACGACTCTCCCTTCCATTGTCTGATTTTTCCGACAACCGCCAAACCACCAAACACATGCCGAAAGCCCTGGACGAGATCACTCACGACGCAGTCGGACTCCCACGCCACGAACGGCTGACGCTGGCGCGCATCCTTCTCGATCTCGATGCTCCGGGGACGGGTGAAGACGTGGACGCCGCGTGGGACAAGGAAATTCGCGCTCGGCTGGCCGCTTACGACGAAGGCCGCGTGCAGGCCGAGCCTTACGAGGAAGTCCGCGCCCGGATGCTGCGGCGCTTCGGGCGATGAAGCTCATCCTCCTCCCGGAGACATCCGCCGAACTGGCTGATGCGGTCGAGTATTACGAAGGCGAGGAGGCGGGCCTTGGCGAGCGGCTGTGGTGGGAAGTGGACGATCATCTGCGGTGGATTGCCGCCAATGCGACGCTGCCCCGGCTGCGTCCCGGCGACTACCGACGCGTGAACCTCAAGGTATTCCCTTACTACATCGCCTACGCGCTTCGGGGCGACTCCGCCGTGGTCCTCGCCATCGCCCACGCCCACCGCCGGCCTGAGTATTGGATCGGTCGGCAATCCGGTGGCGGGACACGGCAGAATTGAGGAGGATATTTGCCGATGAAGCCGCTCGATGACCGCATCGCCGCCCGCGCCATCGAACTGCGACGGCAGAAAAAGATGAGCCTCGCCGACTCGATCCTCGCCGCGACGGCCCTGCTCCACCGTCTGCCGCTGGTCACGCGGAACGAAGCGGATTTCACCCACGTCGCCGGTCTGCAGATCGTCGATCCATTCGCGTTTGCGGAAGGCACATGAAAAAGGCCGAAGAAATGAACCTCGCCGTCCTGAAATCCGAAATCGATTTGGTTCTCCACCCAGAGCGTGATGATGAAGGCGGTATGTGCGGAGACATGCCCCATCCACACCTTTCCTCAATTCATGGGCTCGACACTTCCTACTTTCGCGATCCCCTTGATCTTAGCGGTGACCGGGCTTTCGAGCGGCTACTGGAAGACCAATCTGATCCTCTTCACAACACGCTCCAGAGCCTCACTGTTCCGGCCAGTTTGTTCACGGCGGCACTTCAACTATTTGGGGACAGTCTTATCGAGTATCACGAACGCAAACAGAGGTGGGACGTATACCGCTTTTACCCACCAATCTTGATGACCGCTTGGTCGGCGTTCGAAGCATGGGTCAGAATATCTTCGGAAATTCTTGTCGCTGTAGTCCCATCACTTCCGCGTGCCATTAGAGATTCCCTCTTGGAAACGCGGGCGGTCGTGGAAAGAGACGGCAAAATTAGAAACCAGCCGGATCGAAGACCTGTCTTGCAGCGGTATTGGCTCTTACTGAAATACGGTTGTAATTTTGAATACGATCGAGGGAGCGCCACGTGGCAGAAAGGAGAGAGTGTGAGGGAAACTCGTGACTCACTCGTTCATTACGATGTTCCTGAAGCACCGTCGCTGGCAGCTTCTAAAATGTGGGAACACCTGGAAGCCTTATTGCTGCTTTTAATTGCGCCATCCACAACGGCACGCCGAACGCTCTTTCACCCTCAGTTTGAACTGTATGCGACGCTGGTCGGGTTGCAGCCTCTCATCTCCGAATTCGAAGAGCGCCCATTTCATAAAGGATGGCCGAAGCGCGCCACAGTTTTCGATTGTCCATTTAATGGAGCGGATGACATAAAATATCCGCCACGCTGGAACGCTGGTAACTGAGATGGAACCGGACTACAATCGTTCGCTAATCCCAAGGCCATCACATGAATTGGCTGCGCCAAAGATCGCTCAGAATCGTATCTTGGGCGAGATGGTGGAAAGCTCTCTTGCGCTGGTAAAAAAGCCGGGCGCCGAAGCCGAAGAACTCGAAGCGCTCATTTGCGAGGCAAGGCGACTTCAAGGAAAGACGGGAATGACACCGGACAACATTCGCGCTTTTAACCTGTTTCTTCGTGCAGCGAAAGCTGGTCATCCGGCTGCGCAATTCGAGGTCAGCGTTTGTTACAGTTTTGCTGCTGGAACGAAATTTGACCTAGTCGAAGCGGATCGATGGTGCTGGCTTGCAGCGGAGGCAGGTTATGCAGCAGCACAAAACCTTAAGGGAAACGGCCTGAGGAATGAACGCAGATTCGTTGAATCCTTTGAATGGTTCCGCAAAGCCGCGGAACAAGGACATTCAGGCGCACAAATGAGCCTTAGTGATTGCTATCGGGAGGGCGAGGGAGTCCCGAAAGATTATTGTCTTTCCTATGCTTGGGCTCGGCTTGCGGCGGACGCCGATGATTCCGGACCAACTCTAAATGGGTTTGAGTGGTCTGGTCCCGAATGGGCTGAAGAATGGGCAAAAGCCATTGCTTCCGTGCTATCACCTGCTGAACTCGAACGGGCTCACGGACAATACCTGGACTTCAAACGGAAGTATTCGCCAAAGCGATAGATGCATGCGTGAGACTCGTTGGCTTCTTCTCGATACGGAAACCACCGGCTTTGCCGCACCGGTTTTTGTAGTCGAAATAGGAGCGCAAAGGATGTGTGGATGGAAACCGGATGGAGAGCCTTTCCGCAAGCTGCTGAATCAGAACTGCGAGATTCCGCCGGAGGCTTCGCGGGTGCATGGCTACACGCGGGAAATCCTGGAGCGGGACGGGGAACCGGCGGGCGCGGTTTATGAGGCGTTCCGTGCCTATGCGGGCGGCCTGCCCTTGGTGAGCTACAACGCGGAGTATGATCTCGACAGCGTGCTTCTGCCCGAGTGGAAGCGGCTCGGCATTGCGCCCATTGGCACGACGGGGTTTTGCGCGATGCGGCTGGCGCAGCGGCTCCTCGATCCGGTGCCTGCCGGGAACTGCAAGCTGCAAACGCTGCGCCAGTATTACCGCCTGCCGGAACGGGGTGCGCACACGGCATTGGGCGATGTGGAGACCGTGGCGGACCTGATGGCAAACGTGCTGCGCCCCATCGCCGAGCAGCGCGGGCTGGACACGTGGGAAAAGCTCACGGCATTCGCCAGCGAGGAGTGGTATCCGAGCCGCATCGCATTCGGGAAACACAAGGGGCGCTGCGTGTGGGATGCGCGGGAGGATGCGACGCTGCGGGCGTGGCTGGAGTGGTTGGCGAAGTCCTCGAATGCGCGGAGCGCAGGCATGGGCCGCTGGTATTTGCGGAAGCTGGAACGGGGCGCGCAGACGGAGGGCTGCTTCGTGTGGAGCACGGCGGACGAGCGGCGTGCCGATGCACCGGCGGCGGGCATCGTCGTGCATGTGAATCCCGAGGCGCAGCGTCTTGCATCCCTCGTGGACGCGGCGCGAGCGCGGCTGGCGGAATTGGAGACGGCCTATGCGGTCGCGAAGTCGAAGACAGATGCGGTGCAGGCGGCGCTTTTCAAAAAGCTGGCGGAGCATTACCGGAAACGCGATGCGCTGCGGCTCCTCGTGCGCTACCGCAGGCAGTTTCTCGATTCGCTGCTTCGCGGCGGCGAGGAGGAGGCGGAGCATGTGGGCGCGAAGTTCCGGCAGGCGAAGGCGCAGACGGAGCGGGAATACGACGAGACCGCTGCGGCGATGGAGAACAAGCGCGAGCTTTCCAACGCAGAGGCCGATGAGATGAGCGCGCTCTGGCGCAAGCTCGTGAGGCTCCATCATCCCGACCGTTTCGCCAATGAGCCGGGGAAGCGCGAGACGTATGAGAAGCTGACCGGCGCCATCAACCATGCGCGGGACACGGGCGACCTCGCCACGCTGCGCGAAATCGCGAACGATCCGGACGGATTCATCTTCCGGAAAGGCTGGGCCAGGCTCGACTTCGACGACGGGCAGCAAATCGCGCAGTTGAAGCGGCTGTGGGAGAGCCTGGAGCTGGAGATCGTCCGCGTGCTCGAAGCCATGAACCGCCTGCGCGAAAGCGCCGAGCATGAGCTGGCGCAGCTCGTGGAGAAACAACCCGGCCTGCTCGATGCCGTCGCCGCAAAGCGAATCGCCGTGCTCGACGCGGAGTTGGCGGAACTGAAAGCCGAAGCCGCACGGCTCGCCGCGGAGATCGCAGAGTTGTCGCCCGACGGAGGTGCGGGGATTGGGTGATGGCTATTTCCTGCGCCGCTGTCCGCAGCACGGGCACACGTCCCTGTCCTGCACCGGCGCGCGGCGGCAGATGATGATGCGGACGACTTCCATGGCGGCAGCGAGGCGGGTCTCGACGCTGAGCTTGGCGAGGATGTTGCGGACGTGCGTGGAGGCGGTGCGGGGCTGGATGCCGAGGATGATGGCGATCTCTGTGTCGCGCTTGCCGCGGATGATCCAGCGCAGCACCTGGCACTCGCGGCGGGTGAGCGTGGCAAAGCCGGCGGCAAGCATGGGCAGGGTGATTTCGTAGGGAGTCGGGGGGAGCCGTTTCATCGCGGCATTTTGCCAGAGGGCGGAGGCGGGCGGGGAAATGCGGAACGCGGAATGCGGAGCGCGGAAAGGAGGCAAAACGGGCCGCGGGGCTGATCGGGCGCCCTACGTAGGACTACGCATGGACGGTTTCCGCCGGGTTGGGCCATCGTCCGCACATGCCTGCACGACTGCACCCGATTTCCGAACAACCGGCTCCTTTTGCCGGGCGTCCGGATTCTTTTCTGCGGGCAGGTGCCTCTTTGGCCGGTGAAAGGCGGTTTTTGCTGCGGGCAAAGAGCCCGATGCGCGGGGACAAGAGTCCTTGCTTCGCTGGCAAGGACCGTTTGCCCAAAGACGAGACTCCCCGGCCTGAAAACAAGGCTTCTTGGCCCGGAAACAATGCCTCTCGGCTCCGGGAAAAGACCTCTTGGCTGCCAGACAAGAACTCTCGGCTGCGAGACAAGAACTCTCGGCTCGGAGACAAGACCTCTTTTCTCGGGCACAGGACTCCTTGGCCCGCAGGCAATGGCCTTCGGCTTGCCAAGGAGGGCCTTCGGCCCAGGGGCAAGGCCGCACCCATCGCTTATGTCCAATCCCCATCTGCCCCGCTGGGGTGACCCTTCCGTGACTTGGGGCAGCCAGTGGCTCTGGCCCACTGCGGCGGAGCTGCTCGCCGCCCAGAATCCCCCGCCTTTCCCCCCGACCAAAACCAAACACCACAAAAGCAAACACACCATGAACACAGACTACGTCCCCCTGTCCTACCGCAACCTCCTCGCCTGGCTCACCAAGCAGGAAACGGAACTCACCCCAGCGCTCGCGACGACCATCGGCATGCCGGCGGATGACCGCACGGCATTCCTCGCAGCGGTCGCCGCGATCAAGGCGAAGGTGGCGCTGATCGTGGAGGCGATGGACACGCTGGAGGAGCTCACCGCGGGCTTCCCGGCGATCCTCGAGCAATTCCTGCCGATCATCCGCGCGGAGATCAAACGCGACAAGACGCGCCCCGCCTGCACGCTTGAGATCCAGACGCTGCTCGACTGGATCGGCCCGGTGCAGAACATCGACCCGGCGCACGCGCGCCCGATCATCACCATCGAGGCGCAGCGCGGGCGCGTGCTCATCAGCGGGAAGAAGCCCGGCTTTGACGCGGTGAACATCTATTCCCGCAAGAAGGGCGACGTGCAGTGGAAGCTCATCGCGATCCGCAAGCGCCGCTTTCCCTACTACGATGAAAGCCCGCTCGCCGTGGCGGACACGCCCGAGGTGCGCGAATACATGGCCATCGGCGTGGTGAACGACGAGGAGATCGGCCAGATGAGCGAGATCAAGGAGATCGTCTATGCGGGATAGCGTGACGAAAGACCGGGGGCCTGTGGGACGGGGAGATTTGGAGAAAATGCCCTTCTCCCCGTGTCCAAGTCTGCAAGCCCCCAAGTCCGCCCTTCTCCGACTCCCAGCCACCTCCCGCCATGCCCTACGACCCTGATTTTCCACAAGGCGGCCAGCCGATGGACCCGGCGGCCATGCGCGGGCAGCTCAACGCGCTCAACGACAAGATCGACGCCATCCCCGCAGGACCCCAGGGACCGCCGGGGCCGCAGGGTGCGGCGGGAGCCCCGGGGAGCGACGGTGCGGCCGGCGCGCCGGGTCCGCAGGGCGACCAAGGACCGCAGGGGGTGCCGGGGGATGCCGGCCCGCAGGGGCCGCAGGGGCCGCCGTTTGCGGGAACGGTCGTGGATGCGACTTACACGCTGCCGCCGGAGAGCCCGGCGACGGTGAGCGTGGGCTTCGACGGCTCGAATGTGCATTTCAGCTTCGGCGTGCCGCAGGGCGTGGCGGGGGCTCAGGGGCCGCAGGGAGTCCAGGGACCGCCGTTTGCCGGCGTGGTGGTGGATGGCGTGAGCACGCTGCCGCCGGGTGACGCTGCGACGGTGAGCGTGAGCTTTGACGGGACGAACGTGCATTTCAGCTTCGGCATCCCGCAGGGCACGACCGGCAGCCAGGGTCCGCAGGGGCCCGCAGGCGAGGTGACCGCGCAGCAGTTGAACGACGCCATCGCCGCGGCGCTCGCGACGACGAGCAGCAGCACGAACGCGGTGCCGACGCTGGACACGCCCTTTGCCGACCCCGACTCGGAGTCGCTGCGGGTGAGGCTCAATGAGCTGATTCTCGCGGCGCGGCGGTAGGGGGAGGGCGCGAACTCCCAAAGGCGATGAATGGCGGGAGGTAGTTCCGGCGATGAGTTCCCCGCTCCGCGACGACACCCCACTGGCGCTCACACGCCGCCAGTTCTTCGGCCGTTCGGCCGCGGGCATCGGGTCGCTGGCGCTGGCGTCGCTGCTGAATGAGCGCGCCTCTGCCTCCGCCGGTGGCGGTGTGCCGGGGGTGCTGCCGCAGCCGCATTTTGCGCCGAAGGCGAAGCGGATCATCTACCTCTTCATGCAGGGCGGGCCGTCGCAGATGGATTTGTTCGATCCAAAGCCGGGGCTGGCGAAGCGGCACGGCGAGGATTTGCCGGAATCGGTGCGCAAGGGGCAGCGCATCACGACGATGACCTCGAAGCAGGCGTCGCTGCCGGTCGCGCCGTCGCCGTTCCAGTTTGCGCAGCACGGGCGCAGCGGCGCGTGGATGAGCGAGCTGCTGCCGCACACGGCGAGCATCGCGGACGACCTGTGCATCGTCCGCTCGGTGAACTCCGAGGCGATCAACCACGATCCCGCAATCACGTATCTCCAGACGGGGCACCAGCTCCCCGGCAGGCCGAGCTTCGGGAGCTGGCTCAGCTACGGGCTCGGCACGGAGAACCGCGACCTCCCCGCGTTCGTCGTCCTGATTTCGCGCGGCAGCGCGGTGTCGCCGGCGGACCCGCTCTACGCGCGGCTGTGGGGCTCGGGCTTCCTGCCGTCGAACCACCAGGGCGTGAGCTTCCGCTCGAGCGGCGACCCGGTCCTCTACCTCTCGAATCCGGACGGCGTGAGCGGCGGCGACCGCCGGCGGATGCTCGACTCGCTCGGCCGGTTGAACGCGATGCGGCACGCGGAGACGCTCGACCCGGAAATCGAGACGCGCATCTCGCAGTATGAGATGGCGTATCGGATGCAGACGAGCGTGCCGGAGCTGACGGATCTCCGTGGCGAGCCGGAGGAGACGTTCCGGCGCTACGGTGAAAATGCGCGGCGCCCCGGCACCTTCGCCGCGAACTGCCTGCTCGCGCGCCGGCTCGCGGAGCGCGGCTGCCGCTTCATCCAGCTCTACCACCGCGGCTGGGACCAGCACTACAACCTGCCGACGAACCTCGCGCTGCAGTGCAAGGACGTGGACCAGGCCGGCGCGGCGCTCGTCGCGGACCTGAAGCAGCGCGGGCTGCTCGACGACACGCTGGTCGTGTGGGGCGGTGAGTTCGGGCGCACGATTTACAGCCAGGGGAAGCTCACGCAGACCAATTTCGGCCGCGACCACCACGGGCGCTGCTTCACCGTGTGGCTCGCGGGCGGCGGCGTGAAGCCGGGCGTCACGTTCGGCGAGACGGACGACTACTGCTGGAGCGTCACCCGGGATCCGGTGCATGTGCATGACCTGAACGCGACGATCCTCCGGCTCTTCGGCATCGATCACACGCGGCTCACCTTCCGTTTCCAAGGGCGTGACTACCGGCTCACCGACGTCCACGGTGAAGTCGTGAAGGGTGTGCTCGCGTGAATCGAATGATGGGCGCCGCTTTTCCAACCATGAAATCCCAACCCATGCACTCCATCCCCAGAAGCCTCCTCCTCGCTCTCGCCCTCCTGCTCGGCGCGCTCCTCGCCCGCTCGGAGGCCGCCCACATCGTCTTCATGATCGGCGAGGATGAATACCACACGTGGGAGACGCTGCCGGAATTTGCGAAAAAGGATCTCGAGCCGCTCGGCCACCGCGTGACGATCATCCAGGCCGACGCCGCGGACAAAAACCGCTTCCCCGGAATCGTCGCCGCGCTGCGCGACGCGGATCTGCTTTTCCTCAGCGTCCGCCGCCGCACTCCGCCGAAGGAGGAGCTAGACGCCGTCCGCGCATTCCTCGACTCCGGCAAGCCGCTCATCGGCATCCGCACTGCGAGCCACGCCTTTGCGCTGCGCCCGAAGGAAACGCTCGCCGACCCGACGCTCGCCGTGTGGCCGGAGCTCGACGCGCTCGTGCTCGGCGGCCACTACACCGGCCATCACGGCAAGGACAAGGTGGCCGTCACGTTTTCGCCCGGCGCGGAGAAGCATCCGATTCTCGCCGGCATCGCCGATGGCTCGCTCCTCGGAAACGGCGGCCTTTATAAAAACACGCCGCTGGAAAAGACCGCGACGCCGCTGCTCGTCGGGACGATTCCGAGCCAGCCCTCGGAGCCGGTCGCGTGGACGCACCGCTACGGGCCGAAGCAGTCGCGCGTCTTTTACACGTCGCTCGGCCATCCCGATGACTTCCAGAATCCCGCGTTCCGCAAGCTGCTCGTGAACAGCCTCGCGTGGGCGCTGGATGCGAAGGGCCGGTAGCCTGCGGTCGTTCGCTATTCCACGCGCACCGTGATGGGGCCGCCGGGGAGCTTGTCCGTCCCGCCGCGGCTGAAATACCAGCCGCCCTTGTAGAAGGCCTGCACGAGGTAGTTCCCGAAGTTGCCGACGCGGTGCCCGTTCTTCGCCGTCGCCGGCAGCTCGCAGACGATGCGGCGCGTGCCCCACTGGCCGACCACCTCGGCGGATGCGATCGCATTGCCGCGCGGCTTTTCCACCGCCCAGAACTCGAGCGTCTCGGATTTTTTCTGCGCGTCGGTGAACTTGACGGTGTGGCCTGCGGTGAGCTTCCGGATTTCCTCCGCGAACGTCTCCTTGGGGATCTGGTGCGACGCGGAAAAGTAGGCCGCGTAGGCGAAGACGGTGGGCTGCTTGAGGCCGGGCGGGTCGGACACGTCGCCCTCCACGGTGACGCCCTTGTCGCTGAGCTGGATATTGAACGTGAATTTGATCTTCTTCTCGAAGTGCCCGGCGAACTCGATCTTCTTCGGCTGCATCGCCGGCGCGGGGCGCTTTTCGAGGCTGATCAGGTTGTAGCCGAACGATGAGCCGTCACGGGTGAAATACGCGTTGAAGCGCACGATCACCGGCGCACCCACTGCCTTGCCATCCAGCTTCGGCTGGATGCGCAGCACGCGGTCCTTGTCGAGCGTGGCATCGAAGTCCTTCGTCTGGAAAACCGCGTTCATCCCCTTCCACTGGCCGCTGGGAAATGTGTCGAGGATCGGGGACTTCGCGGGATCGACGGGGGCGGGCTTTTCCTCGGCGAGCACGCGTGCGCAGAGGGTGAGGAGCAGCAGTGTGGGGAGGGTGGCTCGGTTCATGGGGCTCGGCTTGCGATGAGGGAAAGGTCGTGCCGCGATGCTGTCAACCCCGCGCGGGCCGGGGCGAGCGCCGCATCGAAGTGCTTGCGCGAGGGGCGCGGAAGCCGTGGGATGTGCGCCCTTCCACTCACCCCAGCCAATCACACCATGCCCGGAGCCACAGTCACCGTCTTGACCGATGCAGGAGGCGCGCACCTGCAGGAATACCTGAAATCACTCGTCGCCGCCGAGGAGGTGGAATCCGTGATCGTCGCGGATCCGAGCGGGAGCAGCGAGAAGGCGGCGAGGGAGACGCTCGGCGCGAAGCTGAGGGCGTTTGAGCACGACCACGCCGCGGCGCTTTCGCAGCACCGCGCGCAGCTTGCGCTGGTGACGGTCGAGGGAGTGAAGGCGCCGCCGGTGATCCGTGCCGCGCTGGAGGCAAACTGCCACGTGCTCGCCGAGAAGCCGGCCTGTGTGAAGGCGGAGGATTTCGAGCCGCTCGTGCGCCTCGGCGAGATGAAGCACCGCAACCTCACCCTCGCCTTTGCAAACCGCCTGCGCGGCACCGTGCAGGCGGCGAGGAAGCTGATCCAGTCGGGACAGATTGGAAAAATCTACGGCTGCGAGCTGCACATCGTCGCCGACCAGACGCGGCTGAAGAGTCCGTCGTATCACCAGTCGTGGTTCGCGGACCGCGCGCGCGCCGGCGGCGGGCACCTCATCTGGCTCGGCATCCACTGGCTGGATCTCATCATGCACATGACGGGCTCGCAGATCGTCGAGGCCGCGGGGTTCGCGGGGATCGTCGGCGGGCAGCCGCTGAAAATCGAGGACTCCGCGGCGATGGCGCTGCGGTTCGACAACGGAAGCTTCGGCACGATGACGAGCGGCTATTACCTCGACCGCGGCTACCATTCGCACATCAAGGTCTGGGGCTCGCACGGCTGGCTGCAGCTCGAGCCGCACGGGGGCGAGCCGCTGCAGTGGTATAGCACGAAGGACACGCCGCCCGCCGTGAAGAAGCACGGCGGGCCGCCGGAGCAGGCGAGCTACGGGCCTTTCGTGGCCGCATGCGTGCGTGCGAGCCTCGACCTCGAGCAGCCGCCCGTGACCGGCGCCGAATGCCTGCACGTGCTCAAGACGGTCTTCGCCTGCTATCGCGCGGCGGAGACGGGGCAGTCGCAGAAGATCGTTTGAGCGCTGAGGACTGCGGAATCAGTCCGCGGTCAGCTCCGCAAAAATCGCGGGTTCATCGAAAGCCTGCGCAGCGAGCGCTTGGTCCAGGTGCGCGGGCGTGCGTCCGCCGACGAGCACCGATGCCACCCCCGGCTGGTGCAGTGCCCATGCGAGTGCGAGGTGTGCCTTGCTGTGCCCGGTCCGCGCTGCGACCGCCTCCAGCCGCGCGAGCCGTCGCTGCGCGCGTTCATGGAAATAGACCTGCTGGTGGCCGGGGATGACGTCGAAGCGCGAGCCGGGCGCCACGCCGTTGCTGTGCTTGCCGGTGAGGAAGCCGGCGCCGAGCGGACTGTAAGTCACGATGGCGACCCCGCGGGCGGCGCAGAGTTCACGAAGCTCGGGGGTGACATCGCTCACTGCGAGGTTTTGGTTGTTCTGCACGAACTGGAACCGCGCGAGGCCGTGACGCTCCTGCGCATCCAGCGCCCGCGCGAGCTGCACCGCGGTGAAGTTGCTAGCACCGATGGTCCGCACCCCGCCGGAGCGGACGAGCGCATCGAGTGCGGCGAGTGAGTCGGTGGATTCAGCGGATGCATCCCACGTGTGGAGATACAGCAGGTCGATTGCCGGCACACCGAGCCGCTCCAGACTCTGCTCGATCGTCTCGGCGATGCGATTCCCGGTGAAGGGCGGAAGGAGCTTTGTCGCGAGCGTGAATTCTCCTGCTCCCGGCCGGCGCGATGCGAGCCACGAGCCGAGCACCCGCTCGGATGCGCCGCCCCCGTATGCACTCGCGGTGTCGAGAAAGATCATGCCGCTGGCGAAGCCGTGGTCGAGCATCGCGTGCGCGGCAGGCTCGTCGATTTCGCGGCCGAACGTCACGCACCCAAGTCCGATGCGGCTCACTTTCAGTCCGGCATGCACGGTGGCGGTGGTTGTCATTGGGCGACATTTGCACCGGGTGCCGGTTGCGCCGAGATTTCTTTCCCGAGGCGGGATTAGGTCTTTAAGAGTTCCGCCGGAAACGCATTGTCTCCGTGCTCATGCGCCCCCTCCTGACCCTCGCACTTTTCTGTGCCCTGCATTTTTCCAGCGCGGCATTCGCGCAGCAGAGCGCTCCCGGCGAAGTGACGCTAAACGTCGAGCCGACGAAGGAGCACCCGCGCAGCTCGGAAGGCTCCTTTGCCACGCTCGCCTCCGGGCGCATCATCTTCTGCTACTCGCAATTCTACGGCGGTGCAGCGGATGAGAGTCCGGCGCGCCTCGTGAAAATCCACTCGGACGACCAGGGTCGCACGTGGAGCGCGCCGCAGGTTGTCGTGGAGAACACAGGCGGGAACAACGTGATGAGCGTGTCGCTGCTGCGGCTGGCGAGCGGGAAACTGGCGATGTTCTACTGCGTAAAAAACAGTTGGATTGATTGCCGCCCGCACATGCGCGTCTCCACGGATGACGGCGCAACGTGGAGCGAGGCGAAGCTCGTGCTGGCCGCGCCGGGCTACTGCGTGCTGAACAACGACCGCGTCATTCAGACCAGCAAAGGCCGCATCATTCTCCCGCTCGCGTTCCACCGCTCGCGCGGAACTGATCCGCACACGAGCAAGTCGTGGGATTCGCGTGCGATCACGATGTGGATCTATTCCGACGACGATGGCGCGACGTGGCAGGAAGCGGTGAGCTGGTGGGCGATGCCGGTGCGCAGCGGCACGGGCCTGCAGGAGCCGGGCGTGGTGGAAAATGCGGACGGCTCGCTCATTTCATGGAGCCGCACGGATCAGGGCGCGCAGTTTGGATTCACGTCCACCGATGGCGGCCGCACGTGGACGCCACCCGTGGCCACTGAGCTGAAGTCACCCGCTGGCCCGGCGAGCATCAAGCGCATCCCGGACAGCGCCGACCTGCTGGCGCTGTTCAACGATCATTCCGGCCAATTTCCATTCCCGCCGAAAAAGCGGAACCCGCTCGTCGCCGCGATCTCCAGCGACGGTGGAAAGACGTGGCCGCACCGCAAGTTGATCGAGAGCGACCCCGAGGGCCTGTATCACTACATCGCGATTCATTTCACCAGCGACGCCGTCCTGCTCGGCTACTGCGCCGGCGACAGCAAGGTCGGCGCGCTTAACCGCCTGCGCATCCGCCGTGTGAGCCTCGACTGGCTGCGACAAAAATAACCCATGAGATCCTCCAAAGTCCTCGCCAAAATCCGCGCCGGCAAAGTCGCGCGCATCTGCTCATTCGCCAATTTCCTCCCGTTCGTGCCGAAGCTCGCAGCGCACTCCGGCTACGACGGCGTGTGGGTGGATGCGGAGCACCGCGCGTTCGATGTGCGCGAGACGCAGTCGCTCATCGCCTATCACCACATGGCGGACATCGACTGCATGTGGCGTCCGCCGACGAAGGAAAAGGGTGCGCTTTACCGGCTTCTCGAGGACGGCGCGGCGGGGCTGATGATTCCGCACGTCTCCACGCAGGAAGTCGCGCGGCAGCTCGTGCAGGCCGTGAAGTTCCCGCCGCTCGGCGACCGCGGCCTCGATGGTTCGGGCATCGACGGGAATTTCTACATCAACCTTCCGCCCACGTATCCGCAGGATGCGAACCGCGAGACGTTCCTCGTCGTGCAAATCGAGACGCCCGAGGCACTCGAGAACGCCGAGGCGATTGCCGCGGTGCCCGGTGTGGATGTGCTTTTCCTCGGCCCCGGTGACATGTCGCTGCGGCTGGGCTGCTCGCCCTCGCCGACCGACGCCAAAATGATGGACGCGCAGAAGCGAGTCGCCGCCGCCGCCCACAAGCACGGCAAGGCATGGGGCCGCCCCGTCGGCACGGCGGAGGACGCGAAGGTGATCGTGGATCTCGGTGCGCAGCTCGTCGCCTACGGCAGCATCCACTGGGCGATCGTGCGGCACCTCGCGGAGTGCCAGCGGGATTTTGACACGCTCCTTGGCGACGGCAAATGACGCGCGCGTGGCTCATCGTCGGGTTGCTGTGGTTCGTGGCGCTGCTGAACTACCTCGACCGGCTGATGATCACGACGATGCACGACTCGCTCATCGCGGCGATTCCGATGACCGAGAAGCAGTTCGGCCTGCTCACGAGCGTGTTCGCGTGGGTGTATGGCGTGCTCAGCCCGATTGCTGGATTTTTTGCCGACCGCTTCAGCCGCAGCCGCGTGATTTTGGTGAGCCTCTTTGTGTGGTCCGGCATGACCTGGCTCACGGGCCACGTGACGACTTTCAATCAACTCATCACCGTGCGCGCGCTCATGGGCATCAGCGAGGCCGCCTACATCCCTGCCGCGCTCGCGCTCATCGCGGACTATCACCGCGGCGGCACGCGCTCGCTCGCGACGGGCATTCACATGACGGGCATCAGCGTCGGTTCCGGCCTCGGCTGGCTCGGCGGCTGGCTGGCGAAGCGCCACGAGTGGAACTTCGCCTTCACACTCTTCGGCTTCATCGGCATCGGCTATGCGGTGGTGCTTCTGTTCACACTGCGCGATGCGCCGGTGGAGCGGGAAAAGAGCGGCGTTCCCCCGAAGGGCACGAACTTCATCGAAGCCGTGTCGAGCCTGCTGAAGAACCGCTCATTTCTCCTCATGCTCACCTATTGGGGTCTGCTCGGCCTCACGGGCTGGGCGGTGATGGGCTGGATGCCCACTTATTTCAAGGAGCACTACCATCTGCCGGAAGATGTCGCGGGGGTTTACGCGACCGCCTGGCTGCCTGCGGCGATGTTCGTCGGCTACCTCATCGGCGGCGCGTGGGCGGATCGGTGGAGCGCCACCAATCCCCGCGCCCGAATACTCGTGCCTGCGATCGGCCTCTGCATCTCGGCGCCGGGCCTGATTCTGCTCTCGCAGACCAGCGTGCTCGCCATCGGCGTCCTCGGTCTAGTCATTCACGGGATGACGCGCTCCTTCACCGACGCCAACATGATGCCCGCGCTCTGCCTCGTCTCCGACCCGCGCTACCGCGCCACGGGCTACGGCATGCTGAATCTGTGCAGTTGTGTCATCGGCGGCATGGCTCCTTACCTCGGCGGCGTCCTGCGCGATGCGAAGGTGAACCTCAGCGTGCTGTTCCTGTTCGTCGCGCTGACGATGTTCATCTGCGCCGCGGTGATGTTCTGCGTGAAGCCGGCGCAGTCGGACAGCGGCGGTTCGGCCGAGGTGAAATGAGCAGCAGCTACTCCGCATGAATCCGCCAGCGACACCTTTGCCCTACACCGACACGAAGCCCGTCGGCGCGGCGGATTTCTACTTCGCGATCAACGCCACGTTTCGATTCGTGCTCGGAAAATTCGGCTTCGAGGGGCTGCGGCAATACTGGACGGATCTCGGCGCGAAATATTTTGCGCCGGTCACAGCGCAGTGGCGCGACGGGGGGCTGACTGCGGTGGCTAAATACTGGCGCGCATTCTTCGCCGCGGAGCCGGGTGCAGAGTTCGAGGTGAGTGAGACGGGGGAATCCGTGACGCTGGACGTCAAAGTGTGCCCGGCCATCAAGCACCTGCGGGAACACGGCCGTGAGATCGTCTCGTGCTTCTGCCAGCACTGCTACTTCATCAGCGAAGCGATGGCGGCACCGGCTGGATTCACCGTCCGCATCGAAGGCGGTAACGGCTCGTGCCGGCAGAGATTTCTCCCACGCGAATCGGTGCCCGCGCCGCAGGACATCGCGCAGATTTCGGAGGCCACATGCTAGGCTGCTACGATTTCTGCGGGCACTACGAGTGGACGTTCGAGTGGTTCCGCGCGCGAGGCGGCGAGCCGCTCGTGCGCGGGTATTGGGACAAGTGCATCGCGCAGGATTCGCAGACGCACGCCGCTGCGCTCATCGGCGCGAAGGGCATTGCGGGAATGAAGGAATACTGGGGCCACACTCTCGACCACGAGGCGGCCGGTTACCACTGCACCGCGACCGACAAGGTCTACCGCATCGACATGCATGAGTGTCCCTCAAAGGGCTTCCTCATCCGCAACGGACTCGAGCAATACCACGACTACTGCGACCACTGCATCGGATGGATCGGCCCGATGCTGAAGCGAGCGGGCTTTGTCGCGGACCACGAACACAACCACTGCGGCAAGTGCTGGTGGGAAATCCGCGCTGCCTCCGACGCCACGCCTCCGAGCGAGCCGGGAAAACTTTCCGGCAAAGACGACGTGCGCCTGCGCGCTGATTGGAAGCAGCCTGCACCGCTCGACACCTATCGCCGCGCCAATGATCCCGACGAAAAGTCCGAGCCGCGCTCCCTTTGAACCAACACTCCTGCCATGAACCTCCATCGCATCCTCCTCGCCTCGCTCACCACATCCCTGCTTGCCGCGCCCACCTTTGCGCAGCCGGCACCTGATCAGAAAAAGGACACGGCGATCGTCCCGTTAGCCAAGACCGGGCTCAAAACAAAGCTGCCGCCCGGCTACACGATCCCCATCGTGGACATCAGCGAGGAGAAGGACCGGCAGGTGATCGTGGACCGAGAGCCTGGCCAGTATCTCGGCCACCCGACCACGGTGCTGCTCGAGGATAACAAGACGATGCTCGTCGTGTATCCGAAGGGACATGGTCGCGGCGCGATCGTTTACAAGCGCAGCGCCGATGGCGGCAAAACGTGGAGTGAGCGCCTGCCCACACCGAAGTCGTGGGAGACTTCGCTCGAGGTGCCCACTCTGCACCGTGTCGTGGATGCCGCGGGGAAAAAGCGCATCATCATGTTCAGCGGACTGTATCCGATCCGCATGGCGGTGACCGAAGATGACGGTGCGACTTGGAGCGAGCTGAAGCCGATCGGCAATTTCGGCGGAGTGGTGACGATGGCGACGGTCATCAGTCTCAAGACGCCGGGTGAATACCTCGCCTTTTTCCACGACGACGGGCGCTTCATCCGCGGCGGTGACATGGAGAAGTATCGCGTGAAGGGGCCGCAGACCGACCACTCCTCGACCGCGGCCAAGCCGTGGCGCTTTTGGGTTTACACCACGCTTTCAAAGGACGGCGGCCTCACTTGGAGCGCGCCCGCACCCATCGCCTCGCTGCCGGATGCGAACCTCTGCGAGCCGGGCGTGCTGCGTTCGCCGGATGGAAAGCAGATCGCCGTGCTGCTCCGCGAGAATTCGCGGAAATACAATTCATTCGTGATCTTCTCCAACGATGAGGGCCTCACGTGGACGGAGCCGCGCGAGCTCCCGGCCTCGCTCACCGGCGACCGCCACGTGGCAAAATACGGACCTGACGGGCGGCTCTTCATCAGCTTCCGCGACACCACGCATGTCAGCGTGACGAAGGGCGACTGGGTCGGCTGGGTCGGCACCTACGACGACATCGTGAAGGGCAACGAGGGCCAGTATCGCGTGCGCATCATGCACAACACGAAGGGTGCCGACTGCACATATCCCGGAATCGAGCTGCTGCCCGACGGCACATTCGTCACGACCACCTACGGCCATTGGACGCAGGGCGAGCCAGCCTACGTCGTAAGCGTTCGCTTCAAGCTCGCGGAGCTGGATGCGAAGCTGAAGCGCTGAGACCGCAGCCCCTCCACGCTGATGATCGCAAAACTTGCACTGTTTTTCTGCGCACTCGCGTCGATCGGAACGCAGGCAAACGCGGGCTGGGAACGCATCGCGCCGCTGCCGGAAGGAAACGGTGGTTTTGTCTGCGGTGTCGTCGCGGGCGAGATCGTGATCCTCGGAGGCACCAACTGGCGCGACGGTGAGAAGCACTGGTTGCGCCGCATTCACGCCTATGATTCCGCAAAGAACCAGTGGCGCGAAGCCGGTTCGCTCGCTGAGCCGCTCGCCTATGCCGCGGCCGGGAACGATGCGGAGGCGCTGTGGTTCGCAGGCGGCAGCAGCGGTGCAGCGATGAATCGAACGGTGTGGAAGATGGGCGCAGACTTCACCGTGAAGGAAGTGAGCAAGCTCGACTCCGGCGCCGCGATCGGGGGAGGCGCGTTAGTCGGCCCGGTGCTTTACACGCTCGGTGGCACCGACGACATGAACCAGCTCAGCCGGGCGACACGCGAACTGCGCGCGATCGATTTGCGGTCGGGAAAGACGACGCGCCTCGAGGATTATCCGGAGCCCGCGTTCATGATCGGCGCGCTTGCCGCTTGCGGGAATCGTCTCTTCGCTTTCGGCGGCGCGCGCTGGGATGCTGAGACAAACGCCGTGGCGAATCTTTCCGCCGCCCACGCTTGGTCGCCGGCCGCGCAGCGCTGGGAAAAGTTGCCACCGCTGCCGCATGCGATCCGCGGCATCACGGCCGTCACGCTCGATGACCGGCATATTCTCCTCGCAGGCGGCTACACGACCGACGCGGAGGGGTTCACGGACGAAGCGCTCATCTTCGATGTGAAAGCCCTCCGCTATTCTCCAACGAAGCCGCTGCCGATCAAAGCAATGGTCGGCCTCGTGCGAAATGGCGAGTGGCTCTACTGCCTCGGCGGCGAAGACAGAAAACAGCACCGCACGGATGCGGCGTTCCGCATTCGTTGGAAGGAACTGCTGCCGCGCTGAGTGCTGCGCAATTACTTCGCCGTGTAACCGCCATCCACGGGCAGGTTCGCTCCCGTGATGTATTTGGCCGCGTCGCTCAGCAGGAAAATCACCGCGCCGCCGAGATCCCGCTCGTCGGCCATGCGGCCGAGCATCGTGTGCTCGTTGTAGCGCGTGAGGAATGGCTCGGGCTGGTGGTTGAAAAATCCGCCGGGCGCGAGGCAGTTCACGCGCACGCCGTGCGAGCCGAGGATGCCCGCGTAGTAGCGCGTGAGGTTTTCCATGCCGCCCTTGTGGAAGAAATAGTCGGGCGGCGGCGTGCCCATGTTTGTGCCGGCGTAAAGTTCGAGGCTCGGGCCAATCATGCCCTGGATGCTGCCGATGTTCACGATGCTGCCGCCCTTGCCCGCGCACATCGCCTCGCCGAACGCGCGCGTGACGAGGAACAGCCCGGTCGCGTTCACGCGCATGGATTCCTCCCACGCGCTCACCGGCGCGTCGGGCGACTTCATCGGGCGTGCGACGGAGTTGTTCACGAGGCCGTCCACGCGGCCGAACTTCGC
Source organism: Chthoniobacteraceae bacterium (assembly GCA_044221185.1). Taxonomy (GTDB): domain Bacteria; phylum Verrucomicrobiota; class Verrucomicrobiia; order Chthoniobacterales; family Chthoniobacteraceae; genus SXWH01. The sequence goes on from JBGAPP010000006.1 coordinate 275,595, forward strand.
GAGCACGCGATCGCGCAGCACGAGCACGGATTGTTCGTTGGATTGGTCGAGTTGCTCCGCATGCACGCTGAAGCCGCGCGCCTTCTCCTCCGCGGCGACCTGCTGCAGCTTCTCCAAATTGCGCGAGGCAATGATGAGCGTTGCGCCTGCTTCGGCGAGCATCGCGGCGAGGCCGCGTCCGTAGAGCCCGGCGCCGCCAGTGAGGACGATGATCTTGCCGCGAATGGAGAAGATTTCGAGCGCGCTCATGGCTCAACGGTAAACCGAGTTGGTCTGCGCGAGCGGCAGCTTCGTGAAATCCGCCACCTTTCCGCGGAAGTAGTCGCCGAGGCCGATTACGTCGGCGCCGAGGTTGAAGACGTTGTAGCCTTCCGCTGCCTGCTCCTCCCAAGATGCGATGAGCCCGGGCGTCATCGCGAATTTTCCATTCGCACGCGCCGCCGCTGCGACCCGCCTGCGCGCGGCGACCGTCCCTGCACAGCCGACCTGTCCGGCCTTTCCGACGAGATGGCTGAAGTCACCCGCTCCGAAGAGCAGCGCGTTGAATCCCGGCACCGCGGCGATTTCCTCCACGTTTGCCAGCGCCTCGGGCGACTCGATTTGCAGGATGATGAACTGCTCCGCGTTGCACTGGGCGATGTAGTCGGCGGTCGGGATCATGCAGAACGAGCCGTCAATGTTCCCGCCGTCAATCGGCCTGTGCCCGAGCGGCTGGAAGCGCGTCATCTCCACGATGCGCCGCGCCTCGTCCGCGCTCGCGACGTGCGGCACCATGATGCCCGTCGCGCCGGCCTCGAACGGCTTCACGTATTCGCTGTAGCTGCCCTTGCTCACGCGCACGATCGTGTCCACGTCATGCACACGCGCGGCTCTTATCATGTGCTCCACGTTCAGCCAGTCGTTCGGCACGTGCTCGTGGCAGAGCCAGACGGAGTCGGTTCCGGAGAGGCAGGCGAGTTCCACGACGCGCGCGTCGGCGAGGTTGAGCTTCAGACAGGTGCCGAAATGGCCATCGCGGATTTTCTTCAGGAGGCGGCTGGGACGGACGTGCATGGATGGGATGCTAGCGGAGTGTGGTTTTGTGCGAAGGAGTTTTTGCCGTTCCCGGGGATGGCGGTGTTCGATGCGCTAGACTCGCGGCGTGCCGATGCGTAGCGTCCGCGCGCATGAACCCACTTTGGAAAGGACTGAACGCCGCCGCCACCGCCCGTCTCGGGCAGCGTGATTACTCGCAGAAATCCCCCGCCGAGCGTCTCGGCACGAGCGGAATGGAGGCGGGTGAGGCGATCGCGAAGCGCGCGGAACTCGAGTCAGTGTGGATCCCGGGCGTGGAGATTTTTTCCCGGCGCATCTTCCCGCAGCGGCACCGTGGATTCTTCGGTGAATTTGCGCGGCAGGGCGAGGGGCCGCTGCACGCCATCGGCATGTGGCCGCGGCAGTGGGCGACGGCGCGGATGTTTGCGAGCACGGCGAAGGGCTTTCACATCCACCCACCGCACATTCCGGAAGGCACAACGCCGGAGGCTTGGTTCAAGCGGCTTTTCGTCGACGAACCGAAGAACTATTCGCTGCGGCCCTACGACCGCGAGCAATGGGATGCGATGTTCTTTGTCGCGGGCAACGTGGAAATGCTGCTCGTGGACGAGCGGGCCGGGATGCCGAGGAAGGTGATGCGCTTCATCATCGAGGGCGACGACCAGCGCGGGCCGAACAACGCGGGAGTGGTGATTCCCGCGGGCGTGGCGCATGCGCTGCGGGCCGAGGGCTCGCGCGACACGATCATGGTTTATGGCACCACGACGCAGTTTAACCCCGAGTTCGAGGGCCGCATCGCCGATGGTGTGGAGCGCGCGCCGCTGCCGCCCGAGTGGGAGGCATACGTCGCGAAGTAGATTGCAAAGTGAACGCGGCTCCGGTGATTGTCTGAGCCGCCGGCACCACGGCTGAACCCATTTCCCATGAAACGAATCCTCCTCTCCTCCATCGCATTCTGCTTCGCGTCCTCCGCATTTGCCGCCGACAAGGACGGCTGGTTTGCGCTCTTCGACGGCAAGTCGCTTGACGGCTGGAAGTCGAATGACAAGCCGGGCACTTTTGCGGTGAAGGATGGCATCCTCATCGTGCATGGCGAGCGCTCGCACCTTTTCTACGACGGGCCGGTGCAGAACCATGACTTCAAGAACTTCGAGCTGCGCGCGGAAATCCTCACGAAGCCCGGTGCAAACTCCGGCGTCTATTTCCACACGCAGTTCCAGGACACTGGCTGGCCGTCAAAGGGCTACGAGATCCAGGTGAACAACACGCACAAGGATCCGAAGAAGACCGCGGGCGTTTATGCAGTGCAGGACAACTTCACGGCGCCGGCGAAGGACGACGAGTGGTTCACCATGGAGATCAAAGTCGAGGGCAAGCACATCGTCACGAAGGTGAACGGCAAGGTGGTTAGCGATTTCACGCAGCCGGCGGACTGGATGCCGCCGAAGGGAATGCCGGGCCGCATGATTGACCACGGCACCATCGCCATCCAAGGCCATGATCCCGGCAGCGAGGTCCACTACCGGAAGATCGAGATCAAGCCGCTGCCCTGAGCGGTCCCGGCTGCATCACTTCTTGAAGCCGGGCTGGAAGACCTTCATCGCCCCGCTCACTGGATCCACGTTCCATGTGAAGAAATTCGGCGGGGGCGTTCCGCCCGTCGCCTTGGGGAGATCCGAAAGCAGATGCACGGTGAGGAACCAGAGCCCGCTGGAAGGACCGCCGGTGGGGGAGAGGGAGGTGGCGCCGTCGGGCAAGAACCGGAAAGAGTCGTAGGTGTAGTTCTTTTTGACGCCGCGCGGGAGTTCCGGGTCATTCGCCGCCGGCGTGACTGCGTGATAGGGCGGGTTATTGAGGATGGAGGAAAAAGTGGTGTCCGAGCTGATGATGACGCGCTCGGGGAGGCGGGTGAATTTTCCCACCGGATTCGGGACGCCGCCGTCGCCAATCTCAAAATACTGGATCGCGCGGTAGTAGGGCGTCGTCTCGCCGGGCTGCTCGGGGTCGATGTAGCTGAAGAAACGGACCTCCACGACGCGGTTGCGCGTCAGCGCATGCTGGCGCGCGGCCGCGGTCTGGTCGGTGATCAGATTGGCCGCCTGGCTCATGTCGGAGCCCTTCATGAGAGTGCTCATCGCAGGCACTGCGAAGGCGCCGATGATCCCGATGATGGCGATGACGACGAGCAACTCGATGAGGGAGAATGCCGACTGGGTTTTCTTTCTCGAAAGTTGGGTGTTCATGGGCGCTTGGAGGGGAGGATTTGACGGTGTTTACGGTGCAAAGCGTAGCGCAGTTGTCCAGAGTTGCATCCGTTTTCGTCGTGAAGTCGGGAGGTTTGGATCGGGCGTCCTCACTTCACCTGCTCGCGGCTCCACTTGGCCCCGCGTATCTGCACGCTCGTGGTGAAAACGCGGTAGCGCACCCGCCGGGACGTGAGTGCGTCCTCCAGCGCCGCCATGTCCGCGGGATACTTCGCTGTGTCGCTGAAGAGCTTCGAGACGCCGAACACATCGGAGTCCGTCTTGGATCTGAGCCCGAGGCGGTCGGCGGACTTTTCGTCGGTCGCGACCATGGTGATCTGCACCACGGGCGGGAGCTGGTTCCGCGGGTTGAGCTGAGCGTTCGCGTTCACCGACGTGGAATCATAGCGGTAGCCCGGCGCGAGCGGCGAATGCGTGGCGTTGCTCTGGAGGGGGATCTCCTCAGTCTTCGCGAGGCGCGGCGTGACGATGAACGCGACGATGTTCTCCGAGACGACGCGCTTCGCAGCAGGCGCCCCGGCGCCGTTCACCTCCGGCTCGAACCAACTCGTGGCCGCGTAGGTGGCGGCAGTCGTTCCATTCGTGAACCGGTAGAGGCTGAAGTTTTCCGTCGGCTGGCAGAATTCCAGCAACCGGAACCGCCACCGGGCGGCCACCATGTCGGTGGTGATGAAAGGCGGGCGCAGCCCAGTGTCGTCGGAAAACTCGACGTAGTAGCCGAAAGTGTTCAGCGCATTTCCCAGCCCCGCGTAATCGGGGTTGCCGGTCACACCCGTGGGCGCGTTGAAAAAGACGGCATGGCTGAGACGCGCCGCAGTGGCGGTGCTGCCGATGAGCGTCTGCGCGCTGCCGCTGATGAACCGCAGCTCGCTCTGCCGGAGGTAGCGCGTGGGCTTCGCCGGGTTGTCGTAGTCCCAGTAGGTGTTCAGCATCGCGCGTGACAGGTGCGAGGTCACCCGCTCGAAGCCGGCGCGCGCCCCGCTGAACTGCTCCACCTTTGCCGCCGTGCTGGACCACACACGCGTGGTTTGATCCATCACCGCGATGAGAAACCCCAGCATCACGGCGATGATCGTGGCGGCCACGAGCGTTTCGACGAGCGTGAAAGCCGCCGGCCTCCGGTGTGCGGCCGCGTGCGTCATGGCTTGTAGCCGTTGCGCGCAACGATGGTGGCGTAGGTGCGCACGGGCATGGAGCTTTTCGCCGCGAGCGCCGGGCTGATGAGGAATGTCTGGGAGTCGATCAGCGGTGCGAGCGCCCGCGTGCCGCCAGTGCCCGCGATTTGCACGGTGAGGAAAGAGAGGTCGCGCGGATTGAACCGCGATCCGGCGGCTGCGGGCAGGGAAGTCCCGTAGCTGCTCGTGTGCTTCGCTGGATCGGGATCGCCCGGGAGCGAGCCGCGCACGCGCACGGTGTAAACGATCGTCCGCGCCTCGCCGCTCGTCGGCTTGTCGGCATTCGCGACCTTCACCTCGGTGCCCTCATTGTCGAAGTGCCGCAGCGGAAGCCGGTAGAACAGCCGCCCTGTGCCGCCCTTCTCCGTCGCCGTGCCGCTCTGGATCAGCGTGTCAAAATCCGTCTCCTGCGCATCCGCGGCAACGCGCTGGAAAATCTCGCCGGCGATCTGCGTGTCGATCGCCGCGCGGAAGTTGCTGAGGCCCGGAGACAGCAGCCCCAGCAGCGCGACCAGCGTGATGGCGACGATCGCCAGCGCGAGCGTGACCTCGACGAGGCTGAATCCCGTTTCCCGTTTCAAACTGGGCTTGCTGCTTTTTGGGGGCTGCATGGCGCGGCGGACGCCTGCGCAGGAGTAGTGGCCCCGGGCGGCTTTGCAAACCGGATTTGCCCCGCCGGTTTTCCTTCTCGACACCGGCGGCAGGCGGCTCCGATCTCACCGGCATGGATCTTCTGCCCATCATCCAGCTCAAGCGCGCCGCCGCGGATGGCCGCACGGATGCGCGCGTCCACGCGCAGATCGAATCGCTCACGCGCAAGGACACCCGTGAGGGCAAGCCGTTCTTCGCCGTGACGCTGGCAGACGCGGGGTCGAAGCTCGTCCTCCGTGCGTGGAGCGACGCGCCCGCGTTTGAGTTCTGCGAGCAGGCAAAGGCGGGCGCGTTTGTGGAAGTCGCGGGCGAGTTCAGCGTGAATCCCGGCTTCGGCCTCGACGCCAAACGCTGGACGATCCGCGATCTGCGACCGGACGAGCTGGCCGAACTGCTCGAGGGTCCGCCCGAGACGCAGAGCAAGCAGGCCGCCGACTACGCGTTCCTCGACAAGACGGTGCGCTCGCTTGCCGACCCGCGGCTCGCGGCGCTGTGCGCGCTGTTTCTCGATGACTTCGGCGACCGCTTCCGCCGTGCGGCGGCGGCGCGCAACAACCACCACGCGCGCCGCGGCGGCCTCGTCGAGCACGTCGCGCAGATGATGCGCTCGGCGCTCGCCATCGCGTCGGTGTATCCCTCGCTGAACCGCGACCTGCTCGCGGCGGGCGTGCTCTTTCACGACTGCGGCAAGCTGTGGGAAAACCAGATGCCGGTGGACGGCTTCATGATGCCCTTCGACGAGCGCGGCGAACTGCTCGGCCACATCACCATCGGCATCGAGGTGGTGAACACCCTGTGGCGCCGCATCCAGCAGGGCCCGGAATGGACAAAGTGGCTGCCGCTCGAGCCCGCGAGCGAGGACGTGCGGCTGCACCTGCTGCACCTGCTCGCGAGCCATCACGGCGAGCTGCAGTTTGGCAGCCCCGTCGTGCCGAAGACCCCCGAAGGCTGGGCGCTGCACTACGTGGACAACCTCGACGCGAAGATCGAGATGATGACCGCGGGCTACGCGGGCTCGAAGCACGTCGCCCCGCGCATTCAGGAAAAGGTGTGGCCGCTTCCCGGCAACCTCGTCACGCCGCTCGGCCACTTCCCGCAGCCGCCCGCCGACGCAGGGGAATGAGAGTTGCGCCGCTCAGATCAAAACCCCGATGATCGCCGTCATCACATAGCACGCGATGAGGCCGCTGAGCATCGCGCGCAGGCCGATCTTGGCGAGGTCCACGCGGCGCTCGGGGCAGAGTGCGCTGATGCCGCCGATTTGGATGGCGATGCTGGCGAAATTCGCGAAGCCGCAGAGCGCATAGCTGGCGAGCGTGATCGAGCGCGGGGTGAGTGCGCCGGGATGGGCCTGGACGTAGTTCGAGAGGTCGATGTAGGCGATGAACTCATTGAGCACGACGCGCTCGCCGAGGATCTGGCCGATGTAGCCGCAGTCCTGCGCGGGCACGCCGAGCAGCCATGCGAAGGGCGCATTGATCCAGCCGAAGAACTGCTGGAGCGTGACGGGCGACGTGGCGCCGAGCGCGGTCTGCGGCCAGGCGACGAGCGCATTCATCAGCGCGACGACGGCGACGAAGGCGAGCAGCATGCCGATGACGTTGATGGAGAGCATCACGCCCTCGCTCGCGCCGGTGCAGAGGGCGTCGATCGAGTTTGCCGCGGTGCGCTTCGTCTCGAAGTGGTGCTTCTCGCCGGTCTCGCTCTTCTCCGTCTCGGGCCACATCACCTTTGCCATGAGCAGGCCCGCGGGTGCGCCGAGGACGGACGCGGTGACGATGTGCCCCGCGCTCATCGCAGGCAGGCCCGCATAGACGACCATGACGCCGGTGGCGATCGTGGAGAAGCCCGTGACCATTAGCGCCATGATCTCGCTCTTCGTGAGCTTCGGGAGGTAGGGCTTGATGAGGAGCGCGGCCTCGGTCTGGCCGAGGAAGATGTTGCTCGCGCCGGCGAGGCTCTCGCTGCCGCTCGTGCGCATGGTGCGCATCATCACCCACGCCATTCCCTGCACGATGCGCTGGAGCACGCCCCAGTGGTAGAGCAGCGCGGAGAGTGAGGAGATGAGGATGATGGTGGCGGCGATGAGCACGGCGAAGACCGCGCCGCCGGGGCCGAAGACGGTGCTGAGCTTCGTGTCATCGGCGAGCGGGCCGAAGACCATCTTCGCGCCCTCGAGCGCGTAGAGGTTGAGCTGGCCGACCATCTTCGTCGCGCCCTCGAAGAGGCGTTCACCGAACGGGGTCTTCAGGATGAACAGCGCGAAGGCAAACTGGAGCCCGACTCCCCACAGCACCGTGCGCCAGGGGAAACGGCGGCGGTTGTTTGAGAGCAGCCAGCCGAGGCCGATGAATGCGACGAGGCCGAGGAGGGACACGAGCTTGGGCAGCATGGCGGCGCAGGGTGCGCGGATGCGCGGGACTTTCAATCCCGGATCGTGATGAGGAAGTCCTCAGTGCTCAGTGCTCAGTCCTCAGTGCTCAGAAATTCGCGCCATCGGTGCGGGCCGGATACTGAGCACTGAGGACTGAGAACTGAGCACTGAACGCCGGCCAACTGCTGCTTGCGCGCCGGCTGCACAGCGCGCACCCTGCGCCATGCTTCAAGGCCCCGACATCGTCCTCGCCTGCCCGCACTGCCAGACGCTCGCGCGGCTCTTCACCGTGGCGAACCCCGACCCGACGGGCGCAGTGTCATGGTCGGACGGATACCAGGAAATGCCGCTGACGCCCGCCCAGCCGAACCTTTCCCGCTGCCGCGGCTGCGGAAGCCTGATGTGGGTGGCCGAATGCCCGCCGGTGGGGATGATTGACGAGGCGGACCCGCAGCCGGAGCACGAGGAGTGGAAAAAGCTGCCGTATCTCGAGCCCGCGGAGGAGAAGGATTACCTGGAGGCGATCGCGTCGGGCATGGCGCCGAATCCGGAGCAGGAGACGGAGCTGCGCGTCTTCGCGTGGTGGCGCGCGAACGACAGGCACCGCCGCTCGCAGGGAACCGGACGCTTTCCGCAGACGCCCGAGGCGGTGGCGAACCTGACCCGGCTCGTGGATTTGCTCGCGGACGGAGAGCATGAGTTTGTGCTGTTCCGCGCGGAGGCGCTGCGGGAGCTGGGCCGCTTCGATGAAGCGCGCGAGATGCTCCACGGCATCTGCAGCGACTACGCCGTCGCAAAGGCGATCCTCACCGACTTGATCGAAAGGAAGTCGCGCGACGTGGAAGTGCTGTTCTCCGAGCCGACGCATGCGGAGATCGAAGCCGAGGCCGCGAAGGCCGGGGCGGAGGAGCCGGCGACATGACCGACGGCGGCTACATCGCGCTGACGCGCGACATCACCGCGATCAAGATTCCCGAGGGCGCGGAGCGCGTGCTCCCCGCCGGGACGAGCGTGGCGATCACGCAGGAGCTCGGGGGAACCTTCACGGTGATGGCGCCGGACTTCGGCGGACTCTACCGGCTGCAGGCGCGCGACGCGGACGCGATCGGACGCGAGGTGGTCGAGCACGAGGTGACGGACGGCACTTTCGAAATCGAGCGCGTGTGGGAGCAGCTCCGCCAGTGCTACGACCCGGAGATTCCGGTGAACATCGTGGACCTCGGCCTCATTTACGACGTGGCGGTGACGGAGGACGAGTCGGGCAAAGGCAAGCGCGTCGCGGTGAAGATGACGCTCACCGCGATGGGCTGCGGCATGGGGCCGACGATCGCTGGCGACGCGCGGCAGCGCATTGTGACTCTGCCCGGAGTCGCGAGCGCGGATGTGGAGGTGGTGTGGGAACCGCCGTGGTCGCCCTCGATGATTTCCGCCGCAGGCAGGGAGAAGCTCGGAATGGAGTGAGGTCCGGGCGGGCCTATTCTGAGGCGCCGGATTCAGCCGCCGCACCAGCGCGCCGGCTGCCGATCCAGTCGCAGAGCCCGCGCTTTTTCGCGGAGGCGACGAAGTCCCAGAAGATCGCGCCGATTTCGGTCCACTCCGCGTCCTGCGCGGCGGCGATGGCCTGGGTCACGTTCTTGTTCGAGCGGTAGAGGATGTCGAAGGCGCGCTTGATCTCCGAGCGCGCCGCGGCGCCGAATCCAGCGCGGCGCATGCCGACGACGTTCAGCCCCGCGACGCCGTTGATGTCCGCCGCGATGACGAACGGCGGGATGTCCTTGCTGAAGCCCGAGTTGCCCTGGCAGATCGCGAGCCGCCCCATGCGGATGTGCTGGTGGAACACGCTGCCGCCGCCGATGAACACGCGGTCCTCCACGCTCACATGCCCGCCGAGCAGGGCGTTGTTGGCGATGACGACGTGGTTTCCGAGACGGACATTGTGGCCGATGTGCGCGCCGCCCATGAGGAAACACGACTCGCCGACGACCGTCTCGCTGCCCTCGGTGGTTCCGCGGTGGATGGTCACGTATTCGCTCATCCGCGTGCCCGCGCCGACGATTACGCGGCTGTTCACCTGCGGCTTGAATGCAAAATCCTGCGGGTCGCCGCCGAGCACCGAGCCGTTGCCGACGACACAATTTTTCCCGAGCGTGACATGACCGCCGATGAACGCGTGGGCCTTGATGATGCATCCCTCGCCCACCCGCGCACCCTCCTCGATGACGGCCAGCGGGCCGACGGTGATTCCCGCGCCAAGCGCGGCTTTCGGGTGGATGACTGCGGTGGGATGGATGCTCACTTCGCGCTGGTGGATAGCGGCTGCGCGCCGGGGATGGCAATCCTCCGGTTGCGCGGTGCGCGCTCAGATCACGCCGGCCTCGCGGAAGCTGAAGAACGGCGCGCGGCCCGGCGCAGGGCCGCCGAGGATGATGTGATCGAAGAAGGTCACCTGGAGCATCCGCGCGGCCTCGGCCATGCGGAGCGTGATGCGGCGGTCGGCGTCGCTCGGCGCGGGGTCTCCGCTGGGGTGGTTGTGGACGAGGATGAAGGCGTATGCGTTGTGCAGCACGACGGGCCGGAGGATTTCGCGAGGGTGCGCGAGGCATTCATTCAGGCTGCCCAGCGAAACCTGCTCGACGCGCAGGAGACGCAGCTTGGCATCGAGGAGCACCACGCGGAGGCTTTCCTTGCCGAGCTGGCGCATCTCCGCGCCGAGCAGCTCGTGGATCCTCGCCGGGGAATCGAGCGGGACTTCCGCCAGAGACTCCCGCGCCAGCCGGGCTGCGAGCCCGAACGCCGCGGCAAGCTGCACCGCCTTCGCGCGGCCCACGCCCTTGATTTTCGCCAGCTCCGACAACGCCGCGCGGGAGAGCGCCGCGAGCGATCCGAACTGCAAAATGAGCTGCCGCCCCACGTCCACGGCGTTTGCACCCGGAATGCCGGTGCGCAGCAGGATGGCGATGAGTTCGCTGTCCGAGAGTGCCTCGGCGCCGCGCGCGGCGAGCTTTTCGCGCGGGCGCTCCTGCTCGGGGAGTTCGTGGATTTTGAGCGGGCCCATGCTCCGGAATCCGCGTCAGAGGTCTTCCTTCTTCACGGCCGGCTGGGCCGGCTTCGCGGCGGATCCACTGCCGCTCGCGGGTGCAGCCGCGCCGGTGAGCGTCTCGTTCACGTATTTGATGGTGACGGAGCCCTGCGGATCCGCGCTCCCACGCTTGCCCGTCGCCCCGGTCAGCTCCGCCGAAATGACCACTTGCGACTTGTCCTTCATCGTCGGGAGGAATTTCCAAAGTTTGCTGGAAGCCTGGACGGAGCCTTGTGAGGTCTTCGATTTGCCGGTGCCAGTGGCTGTCCTGCCCGTGGTGGTCGGGCCGTATTTGGAAACGAGCAGATCGCAGAACTCCTTATACATCGTGCCCGCGTTTCCTTCGGTCCTCAGCGTGACCGCTGCCGAGGCGAATTTCCGGTCGGGAAACTCGATCACCCATTTCGTCACCGCCTGCCCGGCGAAGGTGCCGCCGGTGAGCTCGATGTGGTAGTCGTCTGCGTTTTCAGGGAAAGTGACGCCCGGCCGCTTTTGCAGGATGCGCTTCACCTCCTCGGGCGAGGCCCCCCACGGGATGCCGAGAAAGCCGCTTGGCCGCTCGGCGAGTGCGAGTGCGGAGCAGGCGAGCAGCAGGATGAGGGGCAGCTTCATGAACGTGAGCTTCGGGCATGAGAATCCACCGGACGGGCGGAGTCAAACCTCGTTCCGGGCGCCCGCCCGCCGGGAAGTCGGCGAGATGGTCACACCTCAAACTGGCCGATCATTCCGTCGAGCGTGCGGATGAGGCCCTTCAGAGCGTCGTGGTAGCGGTTCGAGGGGACGACCTTGAGCTGCGTCTCCGTGTCGCGGAGCATCCGCCGCGCAGTGGCGATCGCGTTGTTCACCGCGCCGGTCTCGACAGCCTTCTTCACGAGTCCGGCGATTTCGTCGTCGCTGCCGTCGAGAATCGTCGCGCAGATGCGCTCGCGCTCGGCAGGTTCGCTGTGCTGGAGCAGATACAGGATCGGCAGCGTGAGCTTCCCTTTCCGCAAGTCGCTGCCGAGCGTCTTGCCCGCGCGCGCCTCGTCGCCCGCGAGGTCGAGCACGTCGTCGTAAATCTGGAACGCGGTGCCGAATTTCAGCCCGAACGTGCGCATCGCCGCGATGACCGACGGCGTCGCCTCATTGAGGAAGGCGCCGAGTTCCGTCGCGACCGCGAAGAGCGCGCCGGTCTTCATCTCGATGATGCGGTAGTAGTCCGGCACCGAGAGCTTCAAGTCGAAGCGGCGCTGCGTCTGGATGATTTCGCCCGAGCACACCTCGTTTGCGGCCTCGGCCATGCGGCGCATCATTTCGCTGCTGCGGAATCCGCTCGCGAGCTTCAGCGCGTGTGAAAAGAGACAGTCGCCGAGCAGCACCGAGAGGGCATTGCCCCACTTCGCATTCGGCGTGGGATTCCCGCGGCGCGTGTCCGCACTGTCGAGGATGTCGTCATGCACCAAGGTCGCCGCGTGGATGAGTTCCACGACCACCGCGAGGTCGAAGTGGTCCGGTCCGATATTGCCCGTCGCGCCGCCCGCGATGAGCGCCAGCGCCGGCCGCAACCGCTTGCCGCTGCTCTCCACCGCATACGCCACGTAGCCCTCAACCGCCGGATCAAACGCGCGAGCCTGCGCGCGGATGCGCTCCTCGACGGCATAGAGTTCGGAATTGATCAGCTCGAATGTCTGCTTGAGCGCCTCGGTCTTGTTCACGCCTTTCGATACGTCTGAGGCGCTCTTGTCGGACTTTGTGAAATGTTTCACAAGCTCACGTTACGAACGGCCGGCGGGCAAGTCAACGACGGCGATGCGGCGAATACGGTGACATCACATTGCAGTGCCGCGAAAAAAAAGAGGTGGACGATTGACCGTTTCGGAAACTGCGAACAGATTCCACGCATGAGCACAACCACCGACGAATCCCCTGTCATTCCCGGTTTGGAAAAGGAAACTCCCGAGCAGCAAATCCGAAAAAACCTTGAGCGGGCCATGTTCAAGTATCGCGGAAATTTAGAAATGTATTTGGAGAAGCTGATGGAGCGTGTTCCTGAGTCGCCTGATGCGTCGCAAGCCGGACTCGCGGCGCATGGCATCGTCCGCCGCCGCTCACACAGGTAATTTTTCAGAAGGTTTTTCAGGTGGGAAAGGCGCTGTCAGATTTTCGGGAAAATCCGATGACCGGACTCATCTTTTCGAGCCACAGGGAGAGTTAGTCCGAGTGGTTGGTTTGTGTGTTTAGTGTCTGGTTTTTGGTTTGTCCATCCCCGGCGCGGGGAGGCCGGAGGCCGACCGGAGCCGGGGATGGGGTGAGTCGTGGTTGGGCGAAGTGGGCGGGGCTCTGGTAGCCCAGCTTGCTGTGCGGGCGGATGTGGTTGTAGCGCTGCCGGAAGTCCTCGATGACCACGCGCGCCTCGGTCAGTGTCCAGAGTTGCTCGCGGTTGAGGCATTCGTCGCGGAACCGGCCGTGGAAGCTTTCCACAAAGCCGTTCTGCCACGGGCTGCCGGGATCAATGTAGATCGTCTTGATGCGGTTCTCTGCCAGCCACTGCTGCACGATCTTGGCGATGAACTCGCTGCCGTTGTCGCTGCGCAGGTATTCGGGCGCTCCATGCTTCTCGATCGCCTTCTTCAACCACTCCAGCACGTCCTCCGAGCGCAATGCACGGTCGGCTCTCAGCACATGGCACTCCCGGGTGTGTTCGTCGAGGATCGTCAGCATCCTCAAGGCTCCTCCTCTCACGGTGGCATCCGCGATGAAGTCCCACGTCCACACATGCCCGCGGTGCGTCGCCTTGGTCGGCAGCCCCGTGGAGACTCCTCGGCGCACCACCTTGCGCTTGCTCGGCGGCACGCGCAGCCCGGCGCAACGCCGCAGCCGCTGGATATGCCGCCTGCCCACGGCCCAGCCTTCCCGCCTCAGCAACGCGGCAATCCGTCGGTAGCCGTAGCGCGGGTGCTCTTCGGAGAGTTCCCTCATCCGCCGTTCCAATTGCTCCTGCCGGGGCGACGGCAATCGGCCCCGATACCAATACGTTCCTCGGGACAACCCAAGGAACCGGCACACTGCTCGCCCAGAGCACATCCCTGCCTCCACCACCTCCCTCGCCACTGCCTTGCGGTGCCCTGGGCTTACCATTTTTTTTCGCAAACTGCCTCCAGCACCCGGTTCTTCAGCAGCGACTCCGCCAGCATCTTCTTTAGCTCCGCGTTCTCACGCTCAAGCTCCTTGAGCCGCTTCGCCTCGTTGACCTCCATCATCCCAAACTGCCGCTTCCACCGGTAGTAGGTCTGTTCCGAGATGTTCCGTTCCCGGCACACCTCGGCCACGGCTTTGCCTCCGTCTCCTTCCCGCAGAATGCGGATCTTTTCTTCGGTTGTGTATCGTTTTCCTTTCATGATCTGGGTTCTTTCTGAAATCCCCAGACTCACTCTTCACTCGACTCGAAAAAGCGAAGTCACGTCACCGAACCGGGCGGTTTTCGTGACGGGCGAAATAGACGAGAAGCTGGTTCACCGATTGACGCCGGAACTTTGTCGCCTCCGTGCTGAAAATTCGGAGCCAATCACGGCATACGTTGACAGCCGGGGCGGTTCGACTTTAGCAGCCGAACACTTGTTTGCGCTTTTCAAAACGCCGACACAGGAGGGCGCAGTCAGCAGGCTGATCACCGTAGCAACCACTCGGGCAGCGAGCGCAGCGGCCGATTTGCTGGCCCTCGGCGATTACGCCATCGCGTATCCTCATGCCATTGTTCACTTCCATGGCACGCGGCTTTCGTCCGATGAAATCACAAGAGAGTCGGCACAAGATTTAGCCGCTTCGCTGCGTGAAACGAATGAAGAATTCGCCCTCCGCTTGGCGAAGCGTGTCTTCGGTCGGATGGCGTTTCACTACACGCTTTTGAAATCAGAGTTTCCAACGCTCCGTAAGACGGCAATCAAGGAAAAGTGGGATACGACCTTGACGTCAGATCTCGAGTGTTTTGCATGTGCAATTCATTCACGGCTTTCACGTGGACCACGGAGTCCTCGAAAACTTCCGCAAGAAGCTTACACGTTGCATGAAACACTCGCCGACATGAGTGCATACGTATTGGACAAACTTGGTGAAATTGATCCGGCTGAACCATTCGTTACCACGGAGGCCCAAATTCTCAGGCACTTGCTGGATTACGAACTCGCTCAGGAAAAATCTGATTGGTCACTCGTTGACGATGGAATCGACATTCTTGCCAATGATTTCCGCAACCTCGCTGATTTCATTTACGGGAAGCACAAGCATGCTCTGAAGGAGCACATTGATGGTTTTGGCGTGCTATTCTTGAATCCTGAACAAACCGCGAGGCTTCAAAAGGAACGAGAAGCCGGCCAAAATTCGACGAAGTGGATCGAAGCCGTGGCCCGTCCGATCATTGAACCGCTCTGGTATTTCGTCGTGGCGCTTTGCCGCCTGCTTCAACACGGTGAAAATCCGCTCACTGCCACGGATGCTTACTGGCTCGGATTAGTTGATGAAGTAGTCGGACAAAAACTGCCCTCACTGCGATTGGTGGCGGAGAATCCCGACGTGT
Source organism: Chthoniobacteraceae bacterium (assembly GCA_044221185.1). Taxonomy (GTDB): domain Bacteria; phylum Verrucomicrobiota; class Verrucomicrobiia; order Chthoniobacterales; family Chthoniobacteraceae; genus SXWH01. Next base: position 290,725 of record JBGAPP010000006.1, read on the forward strand.
AGGATCGGCTCACGCTCGCAGCTTGATCATCAAATCCCCCGCCTCGACCGCTTCGCCGACGCTCACGAGGACTTCGGCGACGGTGCCGTCGGCGGGAGCGAGGAGGTTGGTCTGCATCTTCATCGCTTCGAGCGTGGCGAGCTTGTCGCCTTTCGTGACGGCTTTGCCGACGCTGGCATCGAGGGCGGTGATCATGCCGGGGATGGGCGCGCCGATTTGCAGCGGGTCACTGGCGGCGGCTTTCGGGCGCATCTTCACTTCCTTCGAGATGCTCTTGTCGAGCACGGTCGCTTCGCGCGGGAGGCCGTTGAGTTCGAAAGTGATCACGCGGCGACCGTCCTTGTCGGGCGTGCCGAGGTTGATGAGCTTGATGATGAGCACCTTTCCTTCCTCGATGCTCACGGCGACTTCTTCGCCGGGGCGCAGGCCGTAGAAAAATGCGGGGGTCGGCAGGCAGCTCACGTCGCTGAAGCTCGACTGGAATTTTGCGAAGTCCGCGAACACCGCTGGATACATGAGGTGCGAGTAGAGGTCGTCGTCGCTCTCGTCGCGCTTCGTCTTTTCGGCGACTTCGGCGCGCGTGTCCTTGAGCTTCACGGGCTCGGGCTTCGTGCGCTTCACCTTTTTGTCGCCGAGCACGGCGCGGACGACTTCCTTCGGGAAACCGCCCATCGGCTCGCCGAGTCCGCCGCTGAGCATGTCGATGACGCTCTCGGGAAATGCGATGCTGCCGGGTTCGAGGTTCACCACGTCGGCGGGCTTGATGCCGCGGGTGAAAAGGAACAGCGCCATGTCGCCGACGACCTTCGAGGACGGCGTGACTTTCACGATGTCGCCGAAGAGATCGTTCACCTCGCGGTAGCAGCGCGCGATTTCCGGCCAGCGTGCGCCGAGGCCCATGCTCGCGGCCTGCTCTCGGAGGTTCGTATATTGGCCGCCGGGCATCTCGTGCAGATACACCTCGCCGCTGCCGGTCTTCGGCGCGGTGTCGAAGGGCGCGTAGAAATTGCGGACGTGCTCCCAGTAGTCGGAAAATTCGTTGAGCGTGTCGAGGTCGAGGCCGGTCTCGCGCGGCGTGTTCTGCAGCGCGGCGACGATGCTGTTCATGTTCGGCTGCGAGGTGCTGCCGCTCATGCTCGCGATGGCGAGGTCCACGACATCCACGCCCGCGTCGCTCGCGCGGAGGATCGAGCCGGCGTTGATGCCGCTCGTGTCGTGCGTGTGAAAGTGGACGGGGATTCCGATCTCGTCCTTCAGCGCCTTCACGAGCGCGCTCGCGGCATACGGGCGGCAGAGGCCGGCCATGTCCTTGATGGCGAGCATGTGCGCGCCCATTTTCTCCAGCTCCTTCGCGAGCGAGACGTAGTATTTCAGCGAATACTTCGTGCGCGTCGGGTCAAGGATGTGGCCGGTGTAGCAGAGCGCGCCTTCGCAAATCGCGTGCGTGTCCTGCACGGCCTCCATCGCGTGTTTCATGTTCGCGAGGTCATTCAGCGAATCGAAGACGCGGAAGATGTCCATGCCCGCCTCGGCGCTGTGCTTGACGAAACCGGCGACGACGTTCGCCGGATAGCTCGTGTAGCCGACGGCGTTCGCACCACGCAGGAGCATCTGGAAGCAGATGTTCGGCACCGCCGTGCGCAGCGAACGAAGGCGCTGCCACGGGTCTTCGTTCAAGAAGCGCATCGCGGTGTCGAAAGTCGCGCCGCCCCACATTTCGAGTGAGAACAGTTCCGGCGTGCGTCGCGAAACCGCTGGCGCAATCGCGAGCATGTCCGCCGTGCGCACGCGCGTGGCCATGAGCGACTGATGCGCATCGCGGAACGTCGTGTCGGTGACGAGCAGGCGCTTCTGCTTCAGCGTCCACTCGGCGAATTTTTTGGGCCCGAGTTCGAGCAGCAGTTGCCGCGTTCCTTTTGCAGGAGCCACACGACCGTCGGATTTCGGCAGAGGCGCCGCGGTGAGCGGCTGCGCGGGCTTGTAGGCTTTCGCGTGCGGGTTGCCGTTCACGATCACGTTGCCGAGGAAACTGAGCAGCTTCGTCGCGCGGTCGCGGCGCGGCTTGAAGTCGAAGAGCGCCGGCGTGGTGTCAATCAGCGTGGTCGTCGCGCCGCCGCTGCGGAACACCGGGTGATTGATCACGTTTTCCAAAAACGGCGTGTTCGTCTTCACGCCGCGGATGCGGAATTCGCGCAGCGCGCGATCCATGCGGTCGAGCGCGTTGTGAAAGGTCGAGCCGCTCGTGGTGATTTTCACCAGCAGCGAATCGTAGAACGGCGTGATGACCGCGCCCGCGTCGCCCATGCCCGCGTCGAGGCGCACGCCGTAGCCGCCAGCGCTGCGGTAGGTGATGATCTTGCCGTAGCTCGGCGTGAACTTGTTCGCCGGGTCCTCGGTCGTCACGCGGCACTGCACGGCGAAACCGTTGCGCGGAATTTCGCCCTGCGGCGGAATCGCGACCGTCTCGCTGTCGAGCGCGTGGCCCATCGCGATGAGGATCTGCGAGCGCACGAGGTCCACGCCGGTGATCTGCTCCGTCACCGTGTGCTCCACCTGGATGCGCGGATTCATCTCGATGAAAAACCACTCGTCCGTATCGAGGTCCAAGAGGAACTCGACGGTGCCCGCGTTGTCGTAGCCGATCTCGCGGGCGATGCGCGCGCTCGCGTCGCACAGCTCGTGACGCACCTTGTCAGAAAGTCCGTAGCTCGGCGCGATCTCGACGACCTTCTGATGCCGCCGCTGCACCGAGCAATCGCGCTCGTGGAGATGCACCGCATTGCCGTGGCGGTCGCCGAGCACCTGCACCTCGATGTGCTTCGCGCGGCCGATGTAGCGCTCTAAAAACACCGCGCTGTTTCCAAACGCGCGCTCCGCTTCGCCCTGCGCTTCGTCGAGCAGCGCGTCGAGATCGCCCGCCTTTTTCACCACGCGCATCCCGCGCCCGCCGCCGCCGAACGCCGCCTTGATGATCAGCGGGAAGCCGATCTCCGCCGCGACCTTCAGCGCGACCTTGCGATCGCTCACCGGATCCTCGGTGCCGGGCAGCGTCGGGATTTTCAGCTTCTGCGTGAGCGCGCGCGCCGCGACCTTGTCGCCCATCAGCTCGAGCAGTTCCGGCTTCGGCCCGACAAAAGTGATGCCTGCCTTCGCGCACGCCGCCGCGAATTTCGCATTCTCCGAGAGAAAGCCGTAGCCCGGATGAATCATGTCCACGCCCTTTTCCTTCGCGAGCGCGACGATGCCCTCGATGTCGAGATACGCCCCGACCGGCCCCTTGCCCTCGCCCACGCGATACGCCTCGTCCGCCTTAAAGCGGTGCATGGAAAATTTGTCCTCCTCCGCATAAATCGCGACCGTGCGCAGCCCGAGTTCCGTCGCTGCGCGCATGATGCGGATGGCGATCTCGGAGCGGTTGGCCACGAGGAGTTTCTTTGCGGCGAGGATCGGAGTGTCTCTCCGTGCGGACTTCATGGGCATAAAAAGCGGGCGTGCTTGTAGGGCACGCTGCGCCTGCGGGCGAGCGGAAGTTTGTGGTGGCCGGAAGCTTCCGCGCGCGGCGGTCACCGCTGCGGCTTGGGCCGCGTCTCGAATGCGACGCGCGTGATGCCCAGCCTGCGCAGCTCGTCGAGCAGCGTGATCGCGAGGCCGAGCCGCGCATTTTCATCGCCTTGGATGAACACCCGCAGCTCCGGGTTGGCGCCGTGCAGCGCCCGCAGCTCCGCCGTGAGCTGCTCCTGCGGCATCTCGCGCTTGTCGAGGTAAAGCTGGCCGGTTTCCGCGATGCTCACGGTCACATGATCCGTGTGCTCCTGCGGCGTGCCGGTGCTCGCGGCGGGCAGCACCACGGGGATGCCGCGGTTTTTCACCATTGAGAGCGACACCATCACAAATGTCGCCAGCAGGAAGAACATGATGTCGATCAACGGGATGATCTCGATGCGCGCGCGGCGCTGCGGGCGGATGCTGGGGATGTTCATGCGCTACTTCTTCAGGTGGATTTCCGCGTGGCTCGCCGCGTCCTGCATCTCCAGCCGGGCCTCATCCAGCCGCGCGTTCAGGTAATTGAACGGCAGCAGCGCCGTGATCGCGATGCCGAGGCCGAAGGCCGTCGCAATGAGCGCCTCCGCGATGCCGCCGGTGATCGCCGCGGGTGCGCCGAGTTCCGCACCGCCGAGCATGCCGAAGCTGCGGATCATCCCCGTCACCGTGCCGAGGAGGCCGAGCAGCGGCGCGAGCGTGACCGTCGTGTCGAGGATCGTCAGTCCGCGGTTGAAGCGCTTCAGCTCCCAATTTGCCGCGCGCAGCATCGCATCGCTGAAGGATCGGTTGCGGTGCGTGAGCGCGTATGCGAGCGCGCGGGCGACAAAATCGCGCGAGCTGATGCCGAGGTTGGCAGCCGCGTCGAGGTCGCCGCGCTCAACCTGCGTGAGCATCTCATCCACGTCGCGCTCCGAGCGGCGCGCCTTTTCCCGCGCGATGAAGTAGAGCCGCTCAAGCACGACCGAGAGCGCCACGATGGAAAGGGCGAGCAGCGGCCACATGATCGGGCCGCCTTTGGTGAAGAGTTCGAGCATCGGAGTGAAGTTCACGCGCTGGGTTTGGTTTTCCTAGAGTGGAAGCGGGAAGGGAAGGAAACTCCCGCTGACTCACGGTTTGGGCATCGGGAAAATTCCGGATGGGTGCTGCATCGGAAAGCGCGACCAATCCGCGCCGAGGTCGTCGCGCAAGGGTGCGGGAATCCCCGCGCGGACGCGGCGGGCGAGATCGTCGAGGACCGCGAGCTGCGCCGCGCCGGCGATTTCGAGCGCGTGGAGCAGGATGCCGGCTTGGTGCGCGCTTCGGAGCTGCGCGGGCAACGAAGGCGTCGCGGCGTTCCGAATGTCGCGCAAATAGGTGGCGAGCGGGAGGTGGACGAACCACGGCTCGCGGAGACCGATCACATTGCGCGCGGCGTCCCATTCCAGCCACGAATTGGCGAGCGTGTTCACAGGGCCGGGCGGCGGCGCAGGCAGCGGCCCCACGACGCACATCGCGACTCCCTCCGCGTGGCGGAGCAAGGGATCGCGGGTGAGGCCTGCCCCGCGAGTCCGGTCGCAGGCGGCGCCGACTTTCCCCCAGTCCACCGAGTCCAGCGACCGCCCGCCGACGAGTGCGACGATGGGCATCGCCTCGTAGAAGTCGCCACGGAGAAGCCACGCCTCCGGGAACACCTCGCGGAAGGTGCGCGCGATGGTGTCGAACTGCGCGCGCGTGAGCTGATAAACCGGCAGCCATTGGCAGAAGATGCCGCCCGGGCGCAGCGCGGCACGGACATTCTGAAAATGCTCGCGCGAGAACATGCGGCTCTCGCCGGTGCGCCACGGCAGGAAGAGGTCGCCCGCGATCACATCGAACTCGACACGCCTCTGAGCGATGATGATGCGCGCATCGCCGAGCGTGATGCGGACACGTGGATCGGCAAGCACACGGCGATTGAAGGGCGCGAAATACTCCGCGGCGAAGCTGAGGACGAGCGGCGAAAGCTCGATGCCCTCCGCGGACTCGAACGCCGGATCGAGCGTCGCGCCAGCGAGGGAGCCGCCCGTAGCCACACCGAGGGTGGCGACGCGGCGCGCATCGCCGTGAAGCAGCATCGGGAGGAGCGTCTGCCGCTCCTGATTGAACTGCGCGCGCGAGCCGCCGAGGGTGTAATTGTTGTTGAAGAGGATGCGCCAGTCGTCCGGCTCGCCGCGCACGACGCCGATCACACCCTCGCGTCCGACAGCCACCTTCACCAGCGTGTCGCCCTTCGCCAGACCGGCGAAGGGAAGGCGCGCGTCAATTTTCCAGCTCCACGCGATGACGGCGGCAAGCGATGGGGTGAGCCACCAGCGTGTGCGGCCAGTCTCGAGGAACACACAGGCTGCGTAGCCGCCGGCGATGAGCGCCATGCTCCACCACAGGCCGAACACCGGGGCGAGAAGGCGCTCGGCGCATTCGGCCCCGAACCAGCCGCCGAGGCCATTCACCGCGAGGAGGAGGCCCGCATCCACCCGCTGCTCCGCCGCGCGCCGCAGGAGAAGCGGGAAGACAAGCGCGGCAGGGAGCAGCAGGAGCGCGCAGCCCGGGATGCCCATGCGGAAAGCATCCCAAGCGTAGGAGCCGAGCGGCTGCTGGAACGGGATGTAATGCAGGCCGCCGCGCTGGACGACGAGGGCGAGCGGCTGTGCAGCGCACGCGAGCGCCGCGCACGCGAGCGCGATGGTGACGGAGTGCCGCTTTCCCATGCCTGCGAGCGGGATCGCCAGCAGCGCGCCGATGCCGAGTGCGGCGAGGACGAGCACGAGCACGAGCGCGCTGGAAAAGTGCGAGCTGATGAGAAGCTGAGCGAGCTGGTGCTGATGCAGAACCTCCGCACCGAGGACGAGAAACCCGGATCCAAACGCAAGCATGAGCAGCCGGGGAGCGTGCTTCGCACCGCCGGGCTTTGTCACCAGGATGCTGGCGGGCTCGAAGTCGCGGGCGCTCTCTCCCCGCCTCGAAAGCAGCGCGGCGCCGATGGCGACGAGGAGATTCAGCGCAAGGGCGGCAGCGCACGCGCCGGTGAGCCCGAATGCGGGCAGCGCCCAGAGCAGCGCGAACGCGAGACCGGCGATGCCGCCAAGCGTGTTCACCCCGTAGATGGCAATGGTCGCCGCGCCATCGGTGGCGCGGATCATCCACGGCACCACCGTGCCCATCGCGAACGCAGGCGGCGCGACGAGCAGCAGCGGGAGCAGCCAGCGAAGCTGCCGTGCGACCGCGGCGGACTGCGGGAGCCGGTCGAGCAGCGGTGCCGCAATGATGAGCGCGAGCGCGAGCAGGGCAGTCGCAATTTCCGCGATGGCGACGCTGCGCCAAGGCCGGGATGTCGGTCGCTTGGCGGCAAAATACGCGCCCGCGGAGAGCCCGAGGAAAAGCGCCGCCACGACGCGCGTGAAGGTCCCCGCGTCGGCACCGAGGATGTCCACCATGCGGCGCGTCCAGAGGAGCTGGTGCGCCATTCCCGCCGCGCCGCTGGCCGCGGTGAGGATAAGCGGGAGCCAGCGCGCTGTGGCCGGCACGCTCAAGACGCAGACCGCATCAATCCGCGGCGGCGGGCGAGACCGAGGATCGCAGTTCCGATTGCCAGGAGAAGGGCGCCGTGCGGCTCCGGCACCGCGATGAATGTGAAATCGTAAGTGACGCTGGGCGCCTGCAGCGGCTCGCCGCCCGGGCCGACGACGCCGAGATCGTAGAGGGTGAAGCCGACGTGGTAAGTGCCGGGTTGATCCACAGTGAAGCCCCGATCATGGGCGTGGCCGTAGGGATCCTCGTTTTGATCGAAGGACGAGAACGCCGGGGCGCTGCCCGGGATGATGTAATGAAGCCCGCCGCTTTCGGAGATGGAGCCGCCCGGCGCCGCCGGCTGCGAAAGGGGCTGGGTGATTTCGAACTTCCAGTTTCCCGTGGGCGTGTTCGTCGTGAACTGAATGTTCGGCGTGGTGCGCAGGAAGGACTCGTTTTCATCCCAGAAGCCGAAGTGCGCCCCGGCAGGACCGGTGACGTAGGAGATTTCCATCCAGAGGTATGCGCCCGTGTGCGCGTGGAGCGGACCGTCGAGCTGCGTCTGCCCGTCGGAAAGCGCGCTGAATGTGAAGTAGTCGTTTGGAAACAGCGCGCGCGGCTGCTCGTCGAGCGCGTAGTAGCCCGCGTAGCGGTTGCCGGGCGGCTCGACGAGCATGTGATACTGCGCGGTGTTGAGCGAGCCGCTGATCGTGCTGCCATACAGGGCGAGCGCCGCGCCGGGCGACGTGCTCACGACGCCCGCGGCGATGTGGTCGTGGGCTCCGGCCGTGCTGATCGCAGTGCAGACCAGCGAAGCTGCCAGGAGGGAACAGACGGTCGTTGGATGCATTTTCATGGCGGATCTCGGAGCTCCCCGGGCCCCGCGCCGCAGCGGTGCCGCGGCGCGGGGTTTGCGGGAGCGATGTCGCCTACGCGGTGCGGCGGCGGATGAAGGCCAGCGTCGCTGCCGACCCTGCGAGAAGCGCGAGGGATGCCGGCTCAGGCACCGCGCTGTAGGTCACGCTGAATGGCGCGCTGTCGGCCTGATTGCCGGCAAGGTCGTGCAGGACGTAGTTCACGGTGTAGGTGCCCTCCTGATCCGCCGTGAAGACCCGGCCGTGGATGTGGCCGAAGGGGTTCGTCACCGCGGTGACATTGCCCGGCGTGCCGGTGCCATTGGGTGTGCTTGTGGGGTTCACGCCGTCGCCGATGTATTGCGGGGAATCGGCGTAGGTGATGCCGTCGTTGGTCAGCAGGAAGTTGTAGGTGCCGCCGACGCCTGTGGAGCCGGTGAGGACACTGAACGTCGGCGTGGACGTGGAGTTGCCATGATCGAAGAACCCGAAGTGCGCCCCGGCGGGCCCGGTGACGCTGCTGACTTGGAGCTGGATGTAGGATCCCGGCGTGGCGCCAAAGGCGTTCGCAGCGATGTAGGTGGTTCCGTTTTCACTCACCTGGGTCGCGCCGGCCGCGGCGAGCGCGGTCCAGGTGATGCCGGTGGTGAAATAGAGCCCCGTCTGCGGTCCAGAGATCGCGAGTGACATGACCTGCGCGGGGAGCGGCGCGACGGGCGTCCCCAGTGTGTTGCTGACAAAGGCCAGCGCGTCGCCGAGATTCAGCGTGCCGGAGCTGTTCGTGTCAGTGATTCCGGCGTAAAGGTGGCCGGCGTGTGCATTCTGAGCGGTGATGATGAGTGCCGCTGCGAGTGCGAGCGGCGTGCTCTGCTTTGATGTGAGTTTCAAGAGGTTGCTTTGTGGTTTGCGGGCTGGCTGCGGTTCAGTTGGTGGTGCCGCCCTCCGCCGATGGATCCACGAAGCGGCTGCCGGTTTCCCGCAGCCGTGCCTGCACGTCCTCCCATTTCAGGGTCTCCACGTGGCCGTCCACGAAGAGGTAATTGGCGCTGCCGTCATGCCTCTGCACGGCGACCTGACCCTTGAAGACTTCAGGCGAAATCGCCTGCCCGTAGTAGTCGGCGAAATGGAAGTGATCCGTGTTCGCATACTCCTTGGCCGCCTCCGCGAAGAGAAACGTCGAGCGCGGTGTCTCCACTCGCGTGAGCTTCGAAAAATCGAGGTTGGCGGCCCCGGCGGGGTTCGGGGTCATGAAGTCGTTCACGACATAGGTGTATTGCCGCGTCTTGTCCTCGTCGGCAGGGCACCGGAAGGTGATGGTCCCGCCGGCGTATTTCTGAAGCGAGAGCGTCCAGGACTGCTCGCCCTGCGTCCGCTGGTGCGAGGTGACTGGCAGCGTGCCATCGTGCTCGCCCGCATACTGCAGGCAAGCGGCGCCGATCTGCCGCATGAAATTGAAGCACTTCACAGTCTTCGATTTCTGCGACGAGGAGGACATCACGGAGAGCAGCAGCCCGGCGAGAACCGCGATGATGGAGATCACCACGAGTATCTCGATGAGCGTGAATGCTGTCGTTGTTGGGCGTTTGGCTTTCATGGATTTGGTTTCGGTGGGCGGTTCCAGCGGAGGGCGGCGCGGGCCGCAGCGGTCTATGAACATCACCGCAAACATTCGTGAGCGGCGGGCGCTTCCCAGGCGCACGATGCGGCCGCGCGGCCGCCCTCCGTGGAAATTCTCGCGCGTGGACACGCGTGTGGCGCGTCCATGCGGAAATCGGAAAGGCGGCTCGCCGTGGCAGGGAATCGCGGGGACGATTCACTCGCGCGCGAATGCGCGGGGCGGAGCCGCCGTTCAGGCGAGCGGGGGCGGAGTGGGCGGAGCGTCGGCGCGCAGGGGCGCGGTTGCTGAAAATTTGGTCCAGTGCTCCTCGCCCGTCAGCGTCGGCGCGGGAAGCGCGGCCGCGGCATCCATCACGATTTGCAGCTCCTGCATCGCCTTCAGGGCCGGATATTCGGTGCTGCGCTGCTGCTCCCTTTTCTGCCCCGCGGTGATCGCGGAGCACATGCGGCAGGGGTGTGCGCCATCAAAGGTCGTGGTCACCGCCTCCGCCACGCCCGATGCCTGCGTGCGCGCGACCAGCATCCCCGTCCATGCGGTCACCTGCAGCACCGCCCAGTGCGCGCCGCTGAGATACAGCGCGCAAGCCACGATCAGCAGCCGGTGGATGAGGTTTTTCAACGCCCATGTCGCTATCCCCGATTCGCGGCAGCGTCAACAGTCATCTCCCTGCCCATCTCCCCTGCTCGGCCCGGAAATGAAAACGGCGCGGAGGCCTCCCAGCACTCCGCGCCGCTTCACCTAGGATTGTTTCACGCCCTACTTCCCCTCGAAGACGACGCCCTTCTTCGCCGCCTGCTCGCGCACGGCGCCGGTGACCGCCTTGTCGAACATGCTGTCCTTGCCCGCCTCCTTCACCTTCTCGGCGACAAATTTCTCCCGCTCCTTCGCCAGCGCGCCGAGTTCCTTCTGCAGCGCCTCGCGCTCCGCGGTCTTCTTTGCGACGAACGCCTTGCGCTCCTCCACGCTGAGCTTGCGCATCTCCTTCGGCAGTTCCTCGTCTTTGACCTTCGAAAAATCGAAGTCCTTTTCCTTCGCGCGGTCCACGAGGTCCCAAGCGGCGTTGCTGTAGTTCGCGGAGGACTTCGTGAGTGCGCGCTGCGCGAGCACCGTGGAGCCGCCGGGAGCAGAGGCGGCGTTTGCATCCTGCGCTTCCTGCCGCGCCTTCGCGGCGGGCGCGGCTGCGCCGTAGCCGATGTAGGTGCTGTTGAGCTTCGAATTCAGCTCGGCGATCTTCTTGTCCTGCGGCGCGGCGATGTGCGCGATGCGCGCGTCCTGGTTGATCACGAGGAACCGCCCGTCCGCCAGTGCCGCCCCGTCCTTCCACTTGCCATTGATGCCCTCCTGCTCCGGGCCGCAGTGGATCGTGTTCACGATGATGCCCTGCGCGATCGCCGCCTTGCACGACTCGACGTAGTTCACCGAGCCCTGCGTGAACGGCTCGTTGCCCGCGATGAAGATCGCCTTGTAGGTCTTCGGCGACGAATCCCATGCGAGGTCGGCGACCGCGTCCTTGATCACCCAGCCGCAGTATTCCTCGCCGCCGTTTGTCCGCAGCGAAAAGAGCTGCTCGCTCAGCTTGTCGAGGTCGTCCGTGAGCGGCACCACCTGCTGCACCCAGCCCTTCGCCTTGCTCAGGCCGTTGTTGCCATATTGGTAAAGCGCGACCTGCACGCGCGGCGCCCTGCCGTCCTGCTTCGCCGTGGCGAACTCGTTCACGATGTTCCAGAGCTGCGTCTTGGCCTGCGCGATGAGGCCGTCCATCGAGTTCGACGTGTCGAGCAGGATGGCGAGCTGCACGACCGGCTGATCTGCGGCGGGCTTGGCGGTTGGGGCGACGGTTTCGGCGCGCGCCTGGAAAAGGATTCCGAGCGACAGGGCCACGCTGGCGAATGAATGGATGAGTTTCATGGTTGGATTAGAGCACACCGGGCCGCGGAAGTTGTCAGTGCCCCGTGCGGGAGTTGTAAAAGAAAGGTGAAACCGTGCGGCGTCCGGCGCCATTGCGGCGGCGATGTCATTTGCGGATGCGCGCGGCGCTGCTAGAAATGCGCTTCACACCGTGAGCACAAAGTTCCTCCAGAACTGAAGTTTGAAACCTCCCTCCCCGGCATCCCATCCCGTCATGGAAAGACTCCACCTTTCCACGCTTCCGGCACGCCTGCGCGCGGGCGTGCTCCGCTGCGCCGCACTGCTGCTGTGCCTCGTGCTCGCCGCGGGCGCGCAGGATGTGAAGGTGCGCCGCTTCCCGCAGGGCATGTCCATCGCGGACTTCCGGAAGCTCGACGCGCAGCCGGCACCCCGCGCGGTCGCTGCGGCGGATGCGGGCGACTTCGTGCAGATGCCGGACGGCAGAAAAATCCGGCTGCTGCGCGCGACGGACAGCGCCGCGGTGGCGTTCTCCAGCGTGGCGGCACGCGAGCGCGGCCTGGCGGCGCTCAAGACTAAAAAAGACGTCCCCGCCCACAGCGAGGCGGGCGGCGCCCGGTTCCGCAGTGGCAGCAGCGTCCACATCATGCGCGCGCAGAAGCCCGGCACCGCGATGAACCCGAAGGCGCTGCAGGGCGACGCCTCCGTGGCCTACGCGCGCCCCGTACTCATCGAGCCGAAGTCGCACACGCGCATGATCGCCACCGACGAGATCATCGCCGCCTTCCGCGAGAATGTGTCGCCCGCACAGATGCGCACCCTTGCCGCCGCCGCGGGCCTTCAAGTCACCGGCCGTGCGGGCGGCGCGAAGCTCGGCGCGTGGAAGCTCCAGCTCCTGCGGCCCAAGACGGACGACCCCTTCGAAGTCGCGCGCCGTCTCGCGCAGGCGAAGGGCGTCCTGTGGGCGCAGCCAAATTTCCTCCGCGAAATCAAACACTGCTACACGCCGCCGAACCCGTATTTCGGCGCGCAGCAGGCGCTCCGGAACATCGGCCTCAACCACGCCACCGCCGGCGCCGACGTGCGCGCGACGAGCGCATGGGACAGGACCACCGGCAACCCCTCCGTCGTCATCGCCATCATCGACGACGGCGTGGACACCTCGCACCCCGGCCTGCGCATTTTCACGAATCCCGGCGAGTCCGGCGGCGGAAAGGAGACGAACACCGTGGACGACGACGGCAACGGCCTCGCGGACGACGTGCACGGTTGGGACTTCGCGAACGGCGACAACAATCCCTCGCCCGTCGGCTTCAACGGCCACGGCACCGGCACCGCGGGCATCGCCGCTGCGAAATTCAGCACCGCCGCGAAGACCGCCGGCATCGCGGGCGGCTGCACCGTTCTGCCGGTGAAAATCGCCGACGACTCCGGCGACTTCACCACCGACGCAATCATCGCCGACGCGATCCTCTACGCCGCGTCGTTCGCGGACATCCTCAGCAACAGCTGGGGCGGCGGCTCCGAATCGCCGCTCATCAATGCCGCCATCGACTACGCCGTCGAGCACGGCCGCGGCGGCAAGGGCTGCCCCGTCTTTTTCGCCACCGGCAACTACGCGAGCCCGTGGCTGTCCGGCGGCGGGCGCGCGCGGCTCTCCACCGCGGGGCTGAACGGCAGCTACTATTTCGGCTTTTACTACCGCAAGGGCGCGACTTCCGACGGCGAGGAGACCGTTCGCATCGACAACGTGTGCATCCTCGACGCCGACGGCTTCACCCACCGGACCGACTTGCTGGCCGACGAGGACTTCGAGTCGTGGCTTTCATTCGGGGCGCAGTTTTATCTCACAAACTCCGGCACATGGCAGGGTCTCGCGAGCGACGGCACCTCCTACTGGACGCTCGGCACCGCGAACGCGCTCAAGGGCACGGGCGGCACATACTCCGCTTCATCGCCGCCGCTTGCGCAGGGGGAGTATTCCATCTTCGTCACACCGCCGTTCAACGTCACCGGCACGGAGACCATCGCGTTCTCGCAGTCATTCTCCTTCTCGGCGGATTCGGATTTCTACGTGCTGCTCTTCGACGGCGTCACCGGGAATTTCACCGGCCTCGCCTACGGTCCGTGGCACGGGCCGCCCGACCCGAACGCGCCCGACTCGCTCTACCCGGCGAGCTACGTGAAAACGATCGCCGTCGGCGCCTCGAACGACACCGACCGGCGCAGCGACTACAGCGGCTACGCGGGGCACGTCGATTTCGTCGCACCGAGCAACGGCGGCTGGAACGACATCGCCACGCTCGACCCCCTCGGCGCCGTCGGATGGACGCCCGATGATTTCAAGATGAACTTCGGCGGCACGTCCTCCGCGACGCCGCTCGCCGCCGGCATCGCCGCGCTCATGCTCTCGGTGAACCCGTCGCTCACCGAGGCGGAAATCCGCACCATCATGCAGAACACCTGCGAGAAAATCGGCGGCGTGACCTACACGGACGGCACGCATCCCGAATACGGCCACGGCCGCGTGAACGCCGCGCTCGCCGTCGAGAGCGCGATGCCCTCGCTCAGCGCCGGCGATGTCACCGTGAACGAAGGCCCCGCCGCCGCCACCGCCACGGCCACCTTCACCGTCTCGCTCTCCTCCGCCGCCGTGCGCGACGTGACCGTGCAGTTCAGCACCGTGGACGGCACCGCGCTCGCCGGCACGAACTACACCGCCACCAGCGGCACGCTCACCATCCCAGCCGGCAGCACTTCCGCGCAGGTGAATGTGAGCGTCACCGGCGGCACCCTCGCCGCACCTTCGGCGAACTTCTTCCTCCACCTCGGCAGCCCGGAGAACGCGACCATCCTCCGCGCCAACGGCAAATGCACCATCACTCCCGTGGACACCGACGGCGACGGCATGCCCGACTACTGGGAAACCCTCCACGGCTTCGCGCCGAACGACCCCACCGACGCCCTCGCCGATGCCGACGCCGACGGCGTGACGAACCGCGACGAATTCAACCTCGGCAGCAACCCGCTCGACGCCGCCGACCCGCTGCGTATCACCGGCATGCAGGCCGCCGCCGGGGATTTCTCCCTCACCTTCCAGTCCGTCGCCGACCGCCACTACCGCGTGGAATACAAGGACCGGCTCACCGACGCCGCATGGCTCCCGCTCGGCGCGGACATCACCGCCACCGGCACCGCCACCACCGTGCAGGACCCCGCCATCACCGCCACCCAGCCGAGGCGTTTCTACCGCGTCCGCCTGCTGCCGTGAGGTGGTGTGCGGAAATCAAAGCCCGCGGTCGTCAGCCCTCGATTTGGACGCGGACAGATTTGCTGCTCACTGATTCGGCAATCGCCGGACACTTGCGTTGTCGCTGACTCCGAGCGGAGTTCTCACACGGAGGGTCGCGCTTCTGCCATCCGCATCGGGCGTCAGCGTCCATTCGATTTCGCTGAGGATTCCGGAGCGCCACACGAGCGAGCCGTTGCTGCGCCGGGCGCGATGCGAGCCGTTCTTGAGGCCGCCGGACTCATACACCGAACTCTCGTCCGGGGACACGCGAAACGTCAGGTTGAATGTCCCGATGTGCCCCACCTTCACGCTGCCCGACCATGCGCCGGCCAGGCCGGTGCTTCTGCCGCCGGGGAGTGTCTGCCGGTTGCAGTGCCATTTGCCGTCCGTGTTGCTGATAAAGGCGCCGGTGCATTCGGTTGTGTTCGCAAACTTCGGGCAGCGGAGTCCCCTGCAATCGCAGTCAGCTTTTCCGCCGCAGCCGCATTTGGCCGCGCCGTTCTTGCCGCAGGAGTCAAATATGCAGACGCAGTCCTTTCCGCCGCACCGGCACTTGGCCGTGCTCAGTTTCGGTTTTGCGCCCGATCCCTTGCCCTCCCGGAAGCTGAGCCCTTTGCCCGAACCGGTGATGTAAAATGGCCGGCCGTCCTCCCACGTCGGCTCGCGGCCTGTCACTGTGTTGTAGCCGAGGCTGTGAGTTATGGTGCCCGATGCGGCCGGGATGCGGATTTGAAACTGCGCCGGCAGGCTCTGCCAGTGGTAGTAGTATCCGCCAGGCTGCACCGTGGCCTGCTGCCAGCGCGCCCCGCTCCTGAACTGGATCTGATACGTCACCGCGCCCCGCGTCTGGTTGAAAATCGTGACCGCGCCATACGTGGCCGCGTCGGAGCCCCGCTG
This sequence comes from Chthoniobacteraceae bacterium, assembly GCA_044221185.1. Classification (GTDB taxonomy): domain Bacteria; phylum Verrucomicrobiota; class Verrucomicrobiia; order Chthoniobacterales; family Chthoniobacteraceae; genus SXWH01. Next base: position 306,320 of record JBGAPP010000006.1, read on the forward strand.
CCGGGTTCCGCCGTTGCGCGGCCGCGAAGGGCAGTTCGCCTCGTGCTCCGCGCGCAGCGCATAGACGCGCGCCTCGTCCCCCGGTGCCGGCTCGCCGTAGGTGCGCCCGCAATACGGGCAGCTCGCCGCCATCGCGATCTGGAGCGGGGCGAAAATGAGCGCGCAGAGAAAAAGAAAAAAACTGCGGGCGCGCGCCGCACGCAGCCGCACTTCGCAAGCTGGTTTCATGGGCGAAGCGTCCGCGAAACAAACGGCGCGTTCTCACCGCATTTTGCAAAACAAGCGGCATCCCTTGCCCGCGCCGCTCTCGCCGATGAGCGCATGCACCTCGCCCTCCGCCACCGCGAGCGAAACCCCGCGCAGCGCCGCCGTCGCGCCAAAGCTCTTGCGCACGTCTTGGAGGAGGAGGCGATGGGACATTCTGTAAACCGTGCGCTACTGGCCGATCTTTCGAATGAGAAACGCCACCAATGGAACTCCAAGGAACCAAATGCCAAACATCGATATTCCTCCGCTTGGCGGCGGCGTCCCATCCTGCACCAAAAGCATTCCAAAAAGAGGGAGCGCCCAAATAACAACAACCCATGCTATCCAAGTGCCTTTCTTCTCCGATTCCCGCTCACGTTTGAGTTGTTCTAATTCACTTTTCAACAGCTCTTTTTCTCGGTCGTTGTCGTCATTCATAGGGACTCTTTGGTGTTCCAACTTCTAATTAGGATTTTGAACCGTCGAAATCGTCTCCCAATAAATGCCGCAAGTTTTCGTCTTCAATTCGAGCCTCTTCTTTCATTTGGCGAAGAGTGTCCTCAACGTGCTTCTCCTTGATGCCGACTCTGTCGGCGAGCTGCTTTTTAAAGTGCGTGGCCATCTTGTTCGCTCGCCAAATGCGGAAATACAGCCGATCAATTTCCGCTAGAAATATTTCCTTATCAGCTGTGGAAAGCCCAGTGAGGCGAGTCGCAATTAACCTGTGAATGAGTTCGTTCCGCGCAAGTCGGCCATCATCAAGAATCGCGAAGTCATCACCTGAAATAAACTTCCGCTTGGCGACTTGCTTCAGAAGTTGGTTAAGACCCCAATCGTCCGTGTTGAACACGGCCTTCAATGGATTTTGGCCCATCTCAAAAAAATTCAGAATGTCGGCGACTTGTCCCTCGAACAGGGTGCCACACCAAGCCGCTTCGCCATAGACTTCCGTGATTAGCGAATCAATGGTTCGGGGCTGTTCCAGACGCGCCAGCCACTTGCGCGTTCCTTTGGACGAATAAGCGCTCACTTCAAATACTTCTCCAGCGGCGGATGCAGCAGCTCGGCATTCGCGGGGTCGGCCATGTTTTCCTTCGTCACCACGACCACTCCGGTATCAATGCGCTTCTCGACGGGCTTGCCTTGGAGCCGGGCGACGAGCGCCTTCACGGCGTCGCCGCCGATGCGCATCGGGTTTTGCAGCACGAGGCCCTGCACGTCGCCCTTTTCGAGATCGGCGACGCTCTGCGTGCCCGCGTCGAAGCCGATGATTTTCACCTGCCCGCCCGCGCGGCCGATTTCGCGGATGGCCTTCGTGACGGCGGTGGTGACGGGCTCGCACGGGCAGAAGATGCCGTCCACTTCCTTGCCGAAGCGGTTCAGGAGATTCTGCGCCTTCGCGTAGGCGCTCTCGCGCGTGGAGCCGGAATACTGGTCGCTGGAGATGACGGTGATGCCGGGGAATTTTTTCAGCGCGTCGAGGAAGCCGGCCTCGCGCTCCTCGGTGCTGTTCGAGCCGACCATGTAGCGGAGCAGGATGACTTTTCCCTTTTCGCCGAGCTGCTTCGCGAGCGCCTCGCCGCCGAGCTGGCCGCCCTTGAAGTTGTCCGTCGCGACGAAGCTCACGACCTGCTCGGTCTTCACGCCGCTGTCGAAGACGACGACGGGGATTTTCGCCTTCGCCGCGGAGTTCACCGGCCGCACGAGCGCCTGCGAATCGAGCGGCGCGAGGCAGATGCCGCTGACCTTGCGCGCGGTGAAATTTTCCACGAGCGCGATCTGCTGGTCTCGGTCGTCCTCCTTGAGCGGCCCCTTCCACACGAGATCCACGGTGATGCCCTGCGCCTTCAGCTCCTCGACCGCGCGCAGCCCGCCCGCATGGACGCTCTTCCAAAACTCATGCGTGGTCCCCTTCGGGATCATCGCGATGGTGTATTTGTCCGCGGCGACGGCGGACGCGGGGCAAAAAGTGCTTGCCGTGCGCGGCGTCCGCCGTAATTTCCGCCCCCCGCAAGCGGAATTCCGAGATAGCTCAATGGTAGAGCAATCGGCTGTTAACCGATCGGTTGTAGGTTCGAGTCCTACTCTCGGAGCCACTGCGGCTCTCCTCTGACGGAGAGTGCGCAGAGGACTCGGGAGGCCCCGCAAAACACAGGAGTGTGTGCAAAACTGAGTGCAAGATCCGCGCGAGTTCCACAATTCGCACGAACTCCGCCACTATTCGCTCACTACTCCGTAACGGCAGAGGCTCGGCGCTGATACTTCTCAACACCACTGAGAACATGCAGCCAAAATTCAGAATCTTCCGCCGCAACCAAGGCGTTTTTTACTGGCAGGAGAATGGAACCTCCAACCGGGGGAGCCTGCGAACAAAAGATCGGAAAGCAGCGGAGGAACTCCTCCGCGCAATGAACGAGTCTCACAAGCAGCCGTCGCTTAATCTGGCATTGGGTCGCGCTTACCTCTCTGCGCACGACCCGCAAATGGCGGAACGCACGTGGCAGCGAGTGATGGACGAGATGGCAAGTCACGGAATCGAGGCGACGCGTAAAAGATGCCGTGTGGCGATGCGCAGCGTTTCGTTTGATCCGATTCGGAACAAGCCTCTCGTGCAGACCACGAGCGACGACCTGCTTGCAATTTTGAGGGCTGCCAAAAATGGCGCTGCCTTCTACCTCCGCCGATTTCACAATCTTGCGCTCGACCTCGGGTGGTTGCCGTGGCCAGTGCTTGTGAAGTCGGCATGGCCGACCCTCCGCGCGAAACCGCGCCGAGCCATCACCGAATCCGAGCACCGCGCAATCGTCTCCAACGAGCCGCACCAGGAACGACGCGCCTATTACGAAATGCTGTGGCTCACTGGTGCGGCGCAATCTGACGCGGCTGAGCTGACTGCGGAGAACATCGACTGGCGGGAAAATGTGATTGCCTACCGCCGCAAAAAGCTTGGCCCGAACAGTGAACCCGCGCGCCTGACCCTAGGCCCGAAACTCCGTGCCCTGCTGGGTTCGCTGCCGAGACACGGTGACCTGTTTCCCACGCTCAAACCGCAGCCATCGTATTACCGTTCGTCGGAATTCCGGCGCCGATGTGGACTATTGAAAATCAAAGGCGTGACGCTGCACAGCTACCGCTATGCGTGGGCGCAACGCGCAAAGGCTTGTGGCTATCCTCAGCGTTTCGCGCAGGAAGCTCTTGGACACACAAGCAAGGCCGTTCACGAAGCGTATGCGAGAGGCGCGACGGTGATTTGTCCCGCACTGGACGAGTATGAAGAAATAGCATCGCGCAAAATTGTGCCAATTCCTGGAACCCACATGGCAATTCCGATGCATGGTCATCCTGCCACGTAGGATGCCGATCAAAATCTGCTGCCTGCATAGACTACACGCATCGCTTTGAGGCGCAGCCCACGCGACTTGAATCGGAGACGTCTACGATGTCTTTTGCGGCGAGGTGGAGATGTTGCTGATCTTCTGGGAGGGAGAGTGTTCGACCGGTTGGACTAGCCCAGATCTGGAATAGATTTCGGCGGTGCTATGCCACCCATCCCGATTGAAATTCTTGGATTTGGGTTTTCGCTTGTCCGGCGGAGGACACTTTTCGTGACGAGCTAAAATTTGATCCTCCGTGAGGCCCTGCTGAAATAAGTTTCGCAGCGTCACGTTTTGGTATGTGACTTCGGGGTGTTTCGCGGTAAAATCATCCACGCGGGATCTGATTGAGGTGGCGGAGTCACGCCGATTCAGATGGTTCACCGAGCGGCTCACTAGTCGGAGGTTCTCCTTCATATAATTTCCGTCATTGTTGATCCGGTCGAAGTCCTTCCCCTTGAAATCTTCGTTCGGCCACGTCGATCTAGCCCACGCAACGAACTCCTCGGCGGAAAAAAACTCAACCCTAATGCCGCGCCCCTTGTAATTGTGCGACGACACGTGTGTATCAGTATCGCAACGCTGCTTCATCGCGCGAAAACGGGTCACCAACGTGTGCCTAACCGGGTCTCTCGCGCGATGGCAGGTGCAGCGAACCCCTGACCCCTTTTCAAGATTGGAGAGCCATTTCGATTTTCGCTTTCCGCATGCTTCGCAGACAACGTCGAGCCGGAAGTTGCCACGCGCCTCTCGCCTGAACGTCCCCGTAACGATTATCAAAGAAACAAATTTAACCTTCGCCACGCGAGCAACGAGATTCTGGGAACACCAGTCGGGAACTCCAGAATCACCGAAAAGTTTCGTTGCGGTGGCTTTCAGTTCCACGAGCGGCACCCCACATTGGAGAGATGGATCGGAGCTCGATGAGATCGCGAATTTCATTTCAGGTTTTGGTTCATTCATAATTTTTGAATTCATTGAGTCCCCGCCCGGTCCACCTTCGCCTTGAACCACTCGCGAGGCGCTTCCTGCACCCATTCGACGAGCGACCAGTGCAAGTCGTGCGGCGGATGCACCAGCAACCCTTGTTCGTCCCTCTTGAGGTCTCCCCATTTGGCATGCGCCACAAGCTTGCCTCCCTCGGTGCATGTCATGACCAGCTTCACGTCCTGTTGCGCAGCGGGGATGCCGCACTCCAGATCGAACATCAGGCGCACTGGCATCTTTTTGCCGTTGATCGCCATGATGCCAAACTGCTGGTCCGGCTCCGTCATCAGGCGGATGAGCTTCTCGTCGCCCGACAGGAATGCCATGCCGCGAATCTCTGCCGTGGCGTAATCGGATTCCACGATGCACCAGCCCATGGACCCCGGCAGTGGAGCCAAGTCCGTCACATCCACAACACTGCGCACGCTGGGGATTTTCTTCGGGTCGAGGAAGACCTCGAACTGCGGCGGAAGCTTTCCAGCCTCCTTCTGTTCCTGCAGCACCTCCGCCATGCCGCGTGCAACTCCCTCGTGGACGTAGGAGGCCCAGTTCAGCGGGTTCGGTTTCCATCCGCGTGGGCGGCCCGTTTCCGTGACGGAGAAGTTCGGATGAATCCGGTCCTTGGTGGAGAGCCAGAAGTGCAGGCCGTTCTCCTTGATGAGCTGGCCCGTCTCGTCGTCGATCTCCGCCGGCTTGAAGCAGCTCTTCGCGATGTTGCCGACAGCGAGCACGTCGAGCATCCGCTTCAGCAGCGGGTCGCCCGTCTCATCCGCCAGGAGCTTGATGGTCTGCTTGTCCGCGGAGGGGTTGTAAAGCGCGGCCACGTCCGGAGGCAGGTTCCGCACACGCGACCACGGCACCGACGGCAGTCCCTTCTCCTTCTGGTTGGTGCTCTTCTGCGGCTCGAGCCCCTTGGCATCGAACAGCCACAGCACTTCGTCGTCCGAGCTTCGCAGGTTGAACTGCGGCGCGTTGAGGAAGTGCCTGAAGATTTTCTGCAGCCTCGGAAGTTCCTTTCCCTCGATGAAGGCGTTGAGCATCTGCTCCGCAGTATCGGCGCGGCCGGCGTTCGCCTCGGCCCGCATGGCATGGAATACCTTCAACGTGCCGGGGTCCGGATTCCGCCACAGCATCTCCTTCATGAGGAGCATGTGGGACTCCTTCACCACCTCCGACACGAACTTCTTTTCCAGCAGCCCGCGGCAGTAGGTGTAAAGCTCGCGCAGCGCGTCCATCTTGCTGCGCTTCACCGGCAGACCCACCAGCGCGAACTGCGTGAAGATGTTGCACACCAGGATGTGCCGGTAGTTGAAGTAGTAGTCCCATGTCTTGTCCGCCTGCAGTCGCTGGATGATCTGCGGCATCGCACGCATCGGGGCATCGACGTCTATGCAGTTCGACACAAACCCGGCCTCCGTCAGGAAATTCTCCGCCCTATCCACAGAAATGCAGTAACGGACGCCATTACCGTTTCGCATGCGTCGATTTTCATTTCCTGCCCAGGTCCGACACTGGCACACCTCCAATACCGTCTCGTAAAGAGGCTTTCCTACCCTGCAAAGCACGGGAGCTGTGCTCAGCTTCTCCGTTGTCTTGTATTGAAATGCCGGATGCATAAATGGGGACACAGCGGCAAGAAATCTCCGCGATGCCTCCACAGTGAACATCACACATCCTTGTCCTCTGCTGTAGGAGACGCCATCGCCGAAAAGCGACCGCAACCGCCGCAACAGGCATGCTTTTTCACTCTCCTGCAATTTGGTGCAGATAATGCGGGCAGTCTGGTCCGCTGTCCACACTCCGTCATCCTGATACCAAACTGCCAACCCCAGCATGCCCAGATGCTGCAGCACTTCCTCCGTGATGATGACTTTCATGCGCACGTGTGCGCTGCGCGCATGACGCGGAAACCGAATCTTCAAATGATGCCATACGCGAGCAAACGGCACAAAATAACACTGCTGCTCTCGAATTCGGCGTTGGCTGCCAAGTCCATGCGGATCCAAAACAGATGCCTTCCACTGCACGTAGTCCCTTCTCCTCCAACACTGACTGAATCGAAAACCAGTGCCAGTGTGGTTCTTTTCACTGAAGCCACCGTCGCCTAGCAAGCTTCCCAATGCTACCGACAACTGGTCCTCTGACAACTCCCGATCCTCGGTCAGAATCTTGTCAACCCCGCACACTAAGTCCGAAATGGCAACCTTGCCACGCTGGGTTACTACTTTATGATCCGGCGTGAACGCCGGGCCTCGCAGACCCCAGCGTCCCGATTTGGTGGAAGCTGTGCGAATCTTGACCCAGTCCCGCTGTCTGACATCAGCTCTATGCCATCCTGTGACCCTGCAGTTTTGCACAGCACCATCAAGAAACGCCCTCACGCCGTCAGCATAACGATTGTTCACAATCCACTTGATGGGCTTCCACTCTCCGGAGCCCAGTTGGACTAAACTCTCCTGACGCAAACAAGCGTAGGGGATCAGGATGTCATCCGGCACGAGCAGATACCCGAGCTCCTCATTCACCCGCTCCCGGTTCTCCGCCTTCCACTCCACCAGGTCGATGTCATAACGCCCGAAGTCGGTGTATTTGAGCGCGAGGCGCTCCAAGCCCAGCTCCTGGTT
>JBGAPP010000007.1:0-301241 GCA_044221185.1 Chthoniobacteraceae bacterium
TGGTCGCGCGTTTCCATGCGGCTACCAGAGCCGCGGGTTCGTCTGCGCCTTTCTCCACGCCTCGTATTCCTCCCATGTGCGCGCCTTGAAGACAAAGCCGCGCGGGCGGGGGAAGGGGCTGAGCTTCTCGGTTTCGCGCATCAAATCGAGAGCGCGACGGTGGCAGGACACAGGGTCGTCACCACGGCGGCGTTTGCCCACGACTTTGGTTTGAAGCTCCATGCGGGGAAGCTGGCGCGCATTTCTCGGGGCGTCAATGCGGCCCTTCCTCATGCGACGCTTGGACTCCCGGTGCTGAACTGCTTCCGCATCCAACGCATCGCAAACGCTTGACCCTCCATTGCAGATCGAAACGCTCCCGCTGTGCTCACTCCCGTCAACGCGAACGAACTCTGCGGCGCCATCCGCGCCCATCCGCGCGTGCATGTGGCGGGCTCGCGCACGAAGGCTCGCCTCTCGGCGGCGGGTGACGATGTCACGCTGATTTCCACGCGGCGGCTCAGCGGTATCGTGGAATACGACCCCGGCGAGTTCACCTTCACCGCGCTCGCCGGCACGCCGCTGCGCGAAATCCAATCAGCGCTCGCAGAGCGCGGGCAGTATCTGCCGTTCGACCCGCCGCTCGTGGAAAATGGCGCCACCATCGGCGGCACTGTTGCGGCGGGCCTCAGCGGGCCGGGCCGATTCCGCTTCGGCGGCCTGCGCGACTTCATCCTCGCCGTGCAGTTTGCCGATGGAACCGGCCAGATTCTGCGCGGCGGCGCGAAGGTGGTGAAGAACGCCGCGGGCTTCGACATCCCGAAATTCCTCGTCGGGAGCTGCGGCAGGTTCGGCGTGATCACCGAGGTGACGTTCAAGGTTTTCCCCGCACCGCAGTCGTGGCTGACGCTGTGCGCACCGTGCGCTGGCGCAGCCGAAGCCGCCGACATCATCGCGAAATCCGCAGGCACACGCTGGGAACTCGACGCGCTCGACTGGCGGCAGATGCGGAATGCCGGATGCGGAGTGCCGGGTGAAGGCTGCGTCCTCATGCGCATCGGCGGTCCCGTGAAAGCCAATACCGCGCTCGCGGCGGAAATCACGCGCATCTTTCCCGGCGCGGCGCCTCTCTCGGAAAGCGATGCCTCAGTGTTCTGGCGTCGCCTCGGTGAGTTTGAATGGGCGCATCCTGGCGGTGTGCTCGCAAAAGTTCCGTCCACGCTTGCCGCACTCGCGCCGTTAGCCGAAGCGCTCGCTGCAATCCCCGATGCCCGCGCGCATTTCTCCTGCGCCGGGAATGTTGCCCTCGTCTCGCTCGCCTCGTCCGCGGATGCAGTGCGGCTCGGCACGCAGCTTCGCGCGCTTGGATTGAAGGCGCTCGTGCTTCGCGGCGAAGGCTGCGCGGCACGCCTTGGCGACTGCGGCGAAGCCCCGATCGAATCCCGCCTGCGCGCCGTCTTTGATCCCGCCGGGCGCTTTGCCCCGCTCGACTGAATGGCCGCCTTCATCCTCCGCCGCATCCTCGCACTCGCCGTCGTGCTGCTCGTCGCAGTGTCGGCGACGTTCTGCCTGCTGCGGCTCGCGCCGGGCAGTCCGTTTGCGTTGAACGAGAAACAAAGCTCGCCGGAAATCCGCCGGCAGATTGAGTGCAAATACAACCTCGAGGAAATCCACGACGAGCAGACGAAGCGCATCCAGTGGGGGCTGCTCGCATCGCAGCTCGGACGCTACCTCGGCGTGCTGTGCAACAACGGGGGCCACCACAGCGGCCTGCTCCAGGGTGACCTCCAGCCCTGCCTCAAGTTCAAGGACCGCACCGTCACCGAACTGATCCTCCAGTCGCTGCCTGTCTCCGCGATCCTCGGCGGCTCCGCGCTGCTCATCTCCACGATCGCGGGTGTATGGCTCGGCAGCATCGCGGCGATGAGGAAAAGCACATGGCTTGATTCCGCCACGATGCTCGGCGCGCTCGCTGCGATTTCCGTCCCCACTTTCGTCACCGGCCCCGCGCTCGTGCTCGTCTTCTCGCTCTGGCTCGGCTGGCTGCCGGTCGGTGGATGGAGCGGATTGAGCAGCCTCATCCTGCCTTCGGTCACACTCGCCGGTCCGTTCATCGCCTACATCGCGCGGCTCACTCGGACGAGCATGCTGGAGGTGCTCAGCCAGGATTTCGTCCGCACCGCTCATGCAAAAGGCTTGAGCGAGCGCCGCGTCCTTTACCGCCATGTGCTGAAAGTCGGCGTGCTGCCGGTGGTGAGCTTTCTCGGCCCGCTTGCGGCGAACCTCCTCACAGGCTCGCTCATCATCGAGTCCGTCTTCAGCCTGCCCGGCATGGGCGGCTTCTTCGTGAACTCCGTCCTCAATCGCGACGTCTTTCTCTGCTGCGGCAGCGTCGCCGTTTATTGCACGCTGCTCGTCGGCATGAACCTCGTCGTGGACATCGCCTACAAGTGGCTCGACCCACGCATCCGCCTCGAATGAGCGACGCTATTGCCACTCCCGCAGCGCCACCGCCCGGCATCTGGCGCCGTCTCGTGCGCAACCGCGTCGCCGTCGTGGCGATGATCATCCTCGCGGCGATCGTGATCATTGCGATCATTGGGCCGCACATCTTCCGCTACGACCCGGAGACCGTCACGCCGAAGTCGCTCAGCGCGCCGTCGTGGCAGCATCCCTTTGGCACGGATATGAATGGCCGCGATCTCTTCTCGCGCGTGATTCAAGGCGCGCGCATCTCGCTCCTTGTCGGACTGTGTGGTGCGCTTGTGAGCTTCTTCGTCGGCACCGCCTATGGGCTCATCGCCGGTTATGTCGGCGGGCGCACCGACAACGTGATGATGCGCATCATCGAGATGCTCCACAGCGTCCCGCGGCTCATCATCGTCATCGTCGCCATCTTCACGTTCGCGCCGTGGCTCGAGGGCGCGCTGCACGACGCGCAGTCCAGCCGCCTGCTCCGGCACTTCGTCCCGAACGAAGCGGAGGGCTACGCGAAAGTGATCATCCTCATCCTCTGCCTCGGCCTCATCGAATGGCTCTCGATGGCGCGCATCGTCCGTGGGCAGGTGCTCGCGCTGAAGGAGCGGCAGTTCGTTCTCGCCGCGCGCGCGCTCGGGCAGTCGCACACGCGCATCCTGCTGCGCCACCTGTTGCCGAATCTCATCGGTGTCATCGTCGTTTATCTCACGCTCACGATTCCCGCCGTCATCCTCGACGAATCATTCCTCAGCTTCCTCGGCCTCGGCATCAACGACCCGCAGGCGAGCTGGGGCAGCCTGCTTAGCGACGGCAAAAGCGCCATCAACCCGGTGCACAGCTACTGGTGGCTGCTGGTTTTCCCCGCCGCCGCGATGTCCCTCACGCTCGTCGCGCTGAACTTCCTCGGCGACGCTCTCCGCGACGCTCTTGATCCTCGCGCGCGGCGGTAGCGGCTAGAGTCTCGGCGGGGCGGGCTTGATGGGCGGCAGGAAGGCGGGGGCGCCTTTCGCTTTCACCTTTCGCTTGAAGACCTTGTCGCCGCAGGTGGCGAAGAGCGTGGAGAAGTCGGAACCGCCGAATTCGAGGTTGCTGATGCGGCCGTTGGGGGTGGGGATGATGCAGTTCACGCGGCCGGCCTGGTCGCAGACTTGGATGCCCATGCGGGTGGCGACGTAGAGGCGTCCGTCGGTGTCCACCTTCATGCCGTCGGCGCCGGCGTCGTCGGCATTGTCGGGCTCGAAGAGGCGGTAGAAGCGCTGCTTGTGGCGGAGGGTGCCGTCGGGCTGGATCTGGTAGCTATAAACCCAGTGGGAGCGGCTGTCGGCGACGTAGAGGAGGCTCTGGTCGGGTGAAAGCGCGATGCCGTTGGAGAATTTGAGGCCCTTGTCCACGACCTGTTTTTCGCCGCCGGGCTTGATGAGCCAGACGAGGCTGGGGTTTGTGCCGGCGCCGGGATGGGTGGCATACACGTTTCCGTTGTGGGCGACGACGATGTCGTTGCCGACGATCTCGCTGGCGAAGATTTTGGAGACGCCGTTCGAGTCGTAGCTGACGAGCTGCGCCGTGGTGGTGGCGACGGAAAAGAGGCGGCCATTCGGCGCGAAAGCCTGGCCGTTCGCCTTCTGGGAGTTGGAGAGGAATTCCTTCACGCTGCCGTCGAGCGCGATCTTCCACGTCTTCGATGCGGGGATGTCGTTGAAGAACACTTCGCCGCGCGCGTTCACGGCGGGGCCTTCGGTGAATTTGTAGCCCTCGCCCACGAGCTGCCAGCCTTCGCCGGGGATGAGGATTTCCTGCAACTGCTTCGAGCCCGCGCCGGCCTGCGGTTCCTTCGGCCAGTCTTTCCAAATCCATCGGACGGCATCGGGGAAGATCGCGGTGCTGTGGAAGTGGTTGTGCCCGCCGGTGCCCCACACGTGGTTCACCTCGTAGCCGGCGAAGGTGAGCGCGCGCTCCATGGTCTGGTTCGCCATCCACCAGTCACCGCCGTAGATGTTCAGGTCGCGGTCGCCGTCCTGCAGGAAGATGCGCAGCGGCTTTGGCTCCGTCTCGCGGATGAGGCCGGGATAGCGGTCGCCGCCGCGGATGTTCGCATAAGTGCCGACGGTGGAGAAGACGCGGCGGAACTCAGTGGGCCGCTCCCATGCGGCGGTGAATGCGCAGATCGCCCCCGACGATGAGCCGCCGATACAGCGGTCGTTGCCGTTCTTGCTGAGCACGATCGCGCGACCATCGCTGGTCTTCTGCTGCTCGACGAAGGGGAGCAGCTCATCGAGCACGAAGCGCGCGTAGTCGCCGCTGAGACCGTCGTATTCAAAACTGCGGTTGAAGCGGTCGAGCGCTTTCGCTGGGTCGAGGGCTTTCAGCACGCCGGGCGATGCGGCGATGTAAATCGTCACGGGCATCTCGCCTTTCGCGATGAGGTTGTCGAAGACGACGGGTGCATTGTTCTGCACGCCGTCCTGATTCACCCACACGCAGGCGGGCTTGGCGGGATCGTATTGCTTCGGCACATACACGGTGATGGTGCGCGTGGTGCCGGGGAAGACCTTCGATTCTCCGAGCGTGAATTTCAGAAGCTCGCCCTTCGGCACGCCGTCGTGCGGCTTCGAGTCCTCGTGCACCGGATAATCCGCGGCGGTTTCCTGCTGTGCGAAAGCTGCGCCGGAAAATGCGAGTGCGAGGGAAAATGCTGCGAGTGATTTCATGCGTCGCGCGAGGCTGTGAAAGCGCCTCGGGCAACGCAATGCGGGATTGAAGGGAGGGGATTTCATTCTGCGATCATGCGAGCGTGGGAGGAACTGCGGTAAAAACAAAGCGGGCTCCCGTCGCCGGGAGCCCGCTGTGGATATTGACGTGGATTCAGATCACTTGGGATTCACGACTTCCACATTCTGGCCGTCCAGCCACGGCGCCTCGCTGCTGCTGTCCTTCGTGAAGGCGTTCGCCTCCGGCTTATCGCTGCGCCGGATGAAGGCGCCGTCTTTCCCCGGATTGTAGAGGTTGGACACCTGCTTTGAGCTGCCGTCCACATAGACGACAACGGCATCCATGGCGCCCCACACCCCGCCCTTTTGCGAAGTGGATGCCTTGTAGGTTGCATTGCCCCCTTCGGCGAAGGCCGTCGCCAGCAGCGGGTATTGCGGGTTGTCCGTTTCGGACAGGCCGATGACGAAGCTCCAGTCGCAGTCCTTTTCCAACAGCTTGTGCTGGTTTGCGGTGGTGAGATTGGTGGACGGCTGGTTTTTGCACCACGCCGAAGCCTTGTTGGCAAAAATCTCCTTGTTGGAGGAATAACGCGGCATGAGCGACTGGAGGACATCGTTGGAAGTCGTGCCCTTTGTCGGATTCGTGTCGTCGGGGTTGCTGTAATACGGGAAGGCCCCGTCGTGATCGCTTGCGAACATTTTCAGCGTGAGAGCGATGTTGTGGGCCTTGCTCACGGAGTCGCTGATGCGGCCCCGGCGCTGCGCGGAAGTGAGCGCAGGCATGGCGAAACCGGCGATGATCGCGATGATGGAGATGACGACGAGCAGTTCGATGAGCGTGAAGCCCTGGCTGCGCGCGCCGCTCCGGAGTTGAGGGAGATTTTGGATTTTCATGGTTTTTGTATTGAGGTTTTTTGAGCGGGCGTCCGCGGGGTTGCATTCGCCTGCTGGAGCATCAGAGCCGCTGCATGTTACCGAAATGTTACCGCGGGGTTCGCTGTTCGTGATTTGTGCAGCCTCCGGGTGAGGAGTCAAACCGCCGCACTCCACGAAAGCCGCGCCTTGCGCTTTTCTGAAATCCCGCGCTTCATCGCGGCCATGCGATTCTCAAACCTTGTCACAGCCGCCCTCACGTTTGCCGCAGCCGTCGCGCTCCACGCGCAGGACGAAATCGTCATCGGAGAATTTGCGTCGCTCACGGGCGGCAGCGCGAGCTTCGGCCAGTCGTCGCACAAGGGCACGCAGCTCGCCATTGACGAACTCAATGCCGCGGGCGGCGTGCTCGGCAGGAAGCTGAAACTCGTCACCGAAGATGATCAGTCGCTCGCGGGCCAGCCGGCGACGATCGCGCGCAAGCTCATCTCGCAGGACAAAATCGTCGTGCTGCTCGGCGAGGTCGCATCGTCGAAGTCGCTTGAGGCCGCGCCCATCTGCCAGCAGAACAAAATCCCGATGATCTCCCCAGCCTCGACGAACCCGAAGGTCACGGAGGTCGGCGACTACATTTTCCGCATCTGCTTCATTGACCCGTTCCAGGGCACGGTGATGTCGAAGTTCGCGCTCGGGAAGGGCTTCAAGAAAGTCGCCGTGCTCACCGACGTGAAGCAGGACTACGCCGTGGGCCTCGCGGAGTTTTTCATGAAGCACCTCGCCGCGAATGGCGGGACCATCGTGAAGGAACAGAAATACTCGACCGGCGACAAGGACTTCAAGGCGCAGCTCACGTCCATCAAGGCTGCGCGCCCCGACGCGATTTTCGTCCCCGGCTACTACGGCGAGGTCGCGCTCATCGCGCGGCAGGCAAAGCAGCTCGGCATCAAGGTGCCGCTGCTCGGCGGCGACGGCTGGGTGGGCGACTCGCTGCTGAAGGTCGCTGGCAACGCGCTCGACGGCTCGTTTTACTCCTCGCACTTCTCCGACGAGGACAAGGCGCCCGCCGTCCAGGAGTTCGTGAAAAAATACAGGGCGAAGTATGGCAGCGCGCCGGACGACATGGCCGCGCTCGGCTACGACAGCGCGATGATCCTCGCCGACGCGATCAAGCGCGCAGGGGGCACCGACGGCCCGAAGCTGCGCGACGCCATCGCGGCGACGAAGGACTTCAAGGCCGTGACCGGCGTGATCACAATTGACGACAAGCGCAACGCCTCGAAGTCCGCGGTGATCATGACCATCGAAAACGCGGCGATGAAGTTCATGCAGACGGTGGCGCCGTAGCCCGCCCGCACGCAGTCCGCGATTGCCAAGCGCGCCGCGCTCCGTTTTCGTCTGCGCCCGACGTGAGCGAACAGGCCATCGAATTCATCCAGCAGCTGATCAACGGGCTCTCGCTCGGCGCGATCTACGCGCTCATCGCGCTGGGCTACACGATGGTGTTCGGCGTGCTGCGCTTCATCAATTTTGCGCACGGCGACGTGTTCATGCTCGGCGCGTTCGCGGGCTTTTATGTCGGGCCAAAGGTGATGTCGTTTTTTGGAAACAAGCCGCACTACGGCGGCGCGGCGATCGTGCTGCTGCTCGCGATGTTCGCCTGCGCGGTCATCGGCATCGTCATCGAGAAGCTCTGCTACAAGCCGCTGCGCGAACGGCCGAAAATCACCGTGCTCATCACCGCCATCGGCGTGTCGCTTTTTCTCGAGAGCTTCGGGCAATACATCTTCGGCGCGAACCCGCAGGCCTTTCCGACGCTCATCGAGGACGTGGCGATTGACCTCCCGCAGTCGTGGGGCAGCTTGACGGCGCTGACGGTCACGACGGGGCAGGTGATCGTCTTTGGCACCACGCTCGTGCTGCTGCTGCTGCTCACGCTCGTCGTGATGAAGACGAAGACCGGCATGGCGATGCGCGCACTCGCATTCAACCCGACGGCGTGCGCGCTCATGGGCGTGAACAACAACCTCGTGATCTCGTTCACCTTCGGCCTCGGCTCGGCGCTCGCGGGCGCGGCGGGCATCCTCACGAGCATCCAGCAGCCGAGCATCGATCCGCTCATGGGAATCCTGCCGGGGCTGAAGGCGTTCGTCGCCGCGGTCTTTGGCGGCATCGGCAATCTCGGCGGCGCGGTGCTCGGAGGAATCCTGCTCGGCGTCGTCGAGACTCTCGTCGTCGGCTACGTGTCGCCCACCTACCGCGATGCGGTGGCGTTTGCCGTGCTCATTTTGATCCTCCTGCTGCGGCCTGCGGGGCTGCTCGGGAAAAACGTGCGGGAGAAAGTGTAGCCATGTTCGAGCGCACGAAAATCTCGCTGCTGCTTTCGTTCGTCCTTTTCGGCGTCGTGTCGTGGGCGCTCGGCCATGTCCAGGTGGCCGACAGCACGGGCAAGATGGTCACGCTCACCGAGGCGTATTCCTATTACTACGACATCCTCATCGGCATCGGCATCGCGATGGTGCTCGCGACGAGTCTGAACCTCGTGAACGGCCATACCGGGCAGTTTTCGCTCGGGCATGCGGGCTTCATGGGGCTCGGCGCATATTTCGCGAGCATGGTCTCGCTCGGCATTCAGTTTCCGCTGGTGCCATACCCCGCGTTTGCCGAGACGCCCGCGTGGCTCATCGCACTGAAAGCAATTGGCTGGGCGCTCGCGTTTGCGGTGAATTCCCTGCTCAGCGTGCTGAACGCGTGGGTCGCCGCCGCGCACGAGCTGCCGCAGCCCGCGCAGTTTGTCGGCGCACTGTTCGTCGGCGGGCTGGCTGCGGCGCTGGCGGGCCTGCTCGTCGGCGTGCCGTCGCTGCGGCTGAAGGGCGACTACCTCGCCATCGTCACGCTCGGCTTCAACGAGATCATCCGCGTGGTCATCCAGAATGCCGAGCCGCTCGGGGCGCAGCGCGGGCTCGGCGGGCAGCCGCTGCTGGCGAACGTGTTTTGGACGTTCAGCACCGCGGCGCTCACGATTTACGTCGTCCACAACCTCGTGAACTCGACCTACGGCCGCGGCTTCCTCGCCGTGCGCGATGACGAGGTCGCAGCCGAGGCAATGGGCATCAACACCACGAAATACAAGGTGCTCGCATTCGTGACCGCCGCGTTCTTCGCCGGCATCGCGGGCGGGCTGTATGCGCATTTCAAGCAGTTCATCACTCCCGACGGCTTCAACTTCATGAAGTCCGTGGACATCGTCGTGATGGTGATCCTCGGCGGAATGGGGAGCACGGTCGGCGTGTGCATCGCTGCGGTGCTGCTGACAATCCTGCCCGAGTTGCTGCGGAAAGTTTCCCACATCGAGGCGCTGCCCCAGTGGCTGCGCCAAATGGCGGAGAACCGCATGATACTCTACTCGCTGCTGCTCATCGCTCTGATGCTGCTGCGGCCGCAGGGGCTCTTCGCGGGCTGGGGACGAAAGGGGGCGGGCAAATGAAGCCGCTGCTCCTGCTCGACAACGTGACCGTGCAGTTCGGTGGACTGAAGGCGGTGGCGGACGTGACCTTCAACGTGCGCGAGCGCGAGCTTTTCGGCCTCATCGGTCCGAACGGCGCGGGCAAGACGACGGTCTTCAATGCGATCACCGGCGTGTATCGCCCGACTGCGGGGCGCGTCACATTCGACGGCGAACCGGTGCATGGGCAGCGCCCGTATGCCATCACGGCGCGCGGCATCGCGCGGACTTTCCAAAACATCCGGCTCTTCGGCTCGATGAGCGTCTTCGACAATGTCCGCTGCGCCTGCAACATGCACCTCAACCACGGCATCTCACATGCGCTGTGGCGCGGGAGGAGGGTCTCCGATGAGGAGCGCGACATCGAGGGCACGGTGATGGAACTGCTCGGCATCTTCGGCCTTGCCGACCAGCGCGACTGGTCCTGTCGCAGCCTGCCCTATGGCGACCAGCGCCGGCTGGAGATCGTCCGCGCGCTTGCGACTCGCCCGAAGCTGCTGCTGCTCGACGAGCCCGCTGCCGGCATGAACCCGACGGAGAAAATCGAGCTGATGAAACTCATCCGGTTCGTGCAGGAAAAATTCGGCCTCGCCGTGCTGCTCGTCGAGCACGACATGAAAGTGGTGATGGGCATCTGCGAGCGCATCGCCGTGCTCGACTACGGTCAGAAGATCGGCGAGGGCACCCCCGCGGAAATCCAGCGCGACCCCAAGGTGATCGCCGCGTATCTCGGACAGGAGGCGGTGAAATGAACGACGGATGCAGAATGACGAATGACGAACACCGCTGCTCGTCGCTGTGCATCCTTTCGTCATTCGTCATTCCTCATTCGTCAGTTGCCAAACCGCATTCCCGCCATGCTTGAGATCACCGAACTCACTGTCGGCTACGGCGGCATCACCGCGCTGCACGGGATCACTTTGAAGGTGGAGCAGGGGAGCATCGTCACGCTCATCGGCGCGAACGGCGCGGGCAAGACGACGACTCTGCGCGCCATCAGCGGCCTCGTGCGCGCGAAGGGCGGGCGGATCACGTTTGAGGGCAAGGACATCGCCAACCAGCCGCCGCACAAGATCGTCGCACGCGGCATCGCGCACTCGCCGGAGGGCCGGATGGTTTTTGCAAACCTCACGGTGCGCGAGAACTTGCAGATGGGCGCATACCTCCGCAGGGACAAGGCGAACTTCGCGAAGGATCTCGACTTCATCTTCACGATCTTCCCCCGGCTGAAGGAGCGCATCCGGCAGACCGCCGGCACGCTCAGCGGCGGCGAGCAGCAGATGCTCGCCATCGGCCGCGCGCTGATGAGCAAGCCGAAGCTGCTGCTGCTCGACGAGCCGTCGCTCGGCATCGCGCCGCTGCTGACGAAGGCAATCTTCGAGCAGATTGTCGCCATCAACCGCGACCTGAAGATGACCATCCTGCTCATCGAGCAGAACGCCAACCTCGCGCTCGAAGTCAGCCACCACGGCTACGTGCTGGAGACCGGCCGGATCATTTTGCAGGACTCCGCCGCCGAACTGCGCGCGAACCCGAAGGTGCGCGAGGCATACCTCGGCGGCTGAGTCTGCTGCGCAACTTCCCCTTGCTCCCCGTGCGCTCCCCGCGCATAAGTCCCGCCCTTTTTCTATGGACCTCTGCATCATCGGATCCGGTTACGTCGGCCTCGTCACAGGCGCCTGCTTCGCGGAAGTGGGCCACCACGTCACCTGCGTGGACAACGACCAGCGCAAAGTGGACATGCTCCACGCGGGCAAGATCCCGATCTATGAGCCGGGCCTCGAGGATCTCGTCCACCGGAATGTCGCGGCGAAACGGCTTCGCTTCACCACCTCCACGCAGGAGGGCGTGGACAACAGCCAGGTCGTCTTCATCGCGGTCCCCACGCCGCCGCAGCCCGACGGCTCGGTGGACCTCACCTTCATCGAGAAGGTCGCGCGCGAGGTCTCGGCCGCGCTGAAGCCGGGGCAATACCGCGTGGTGGTGGACAAGAGCACCGTCCCGGTGAAAACCGGCGAGCGTGTCGCCGCGACGATCCGCCGCTACAACGCCGGTGCGGAATTTGACGTGGTCTCGAATCCTGAATTCCTCCGCGAGGGCTGCGCGGTGCCGGATCTGATGAAGCCCGACCGCATCGTCATCGGTGCATCGAGCGAGCGTGCCACCGACCTGATGCGCCGCGTGTATGACCCGTTCAAGGCCCCCGTGCTCGTGACCGACGTGAACAGCGCGGAACTCATCAAGCACGCGGCAAACTCGTTCCTCTCGCTCAAGATCAGCTACATCAACGCCCTCAGCGCCATCTGCGAGGCGAGCGGCGCGGATGTCGAACTCGTCGCCGACGGCATCGGCATGGACAAGCGCATTGGCCGTTCATTCCTGAATGCCGGCCTCGGCTACGGCGGCTCCTGCTTCCCGAAGGATGTGAAGGCGTTCATCGCCATCGCTGAGGAACTCGGCGTTCCGTTCACGCTGCTGAAGGAGGTCGAGCGCATCAACGCGAACCAGATGGAGCGCTTCCTGAAAAAGATGCGCGACGGCCTCTGGGTGCTGAAGGAGAAGAAGATCGCGGTCTGGGGGCTCACCTTCAAGCCCGACACGGACGACGTGCGCAACTCGCTCGCCATTGACCTTGTGAACCGCCTCGTGGCCGAGGGTGCGATGGTCACGGCCTACGATCCAAAGGGTGCCGACAAGGCCCGCGAATGGAAGCTCGTTCCGGATGGTGTGAAGCTCGCCGCGACGCCGATCGAGGCGGTGCAGGGTGCCGAGGCGCTGGTGCTTGCCACTGAGTGGAAGGAGTTTGCCAGCGTGGACCTCTCGGAGGTGAAGGCGGCGATGCACACGCCGCTCATTTTTGACGGCCGCAATCTCTTCGACCCGGCGACCATGAAGGAACTCGGCTTCCACTACATCGGCATTGGCCGGCAGGCGGTGAAGTAGGGTTTCGAGCCGGTGGAAAAGTGCCCTGTTTTGGCCAAGGAAGCGTGCCAGTCCTCCCCGGAAGGCGGGCGTTTTTCCATTTGCTTACCCGGGGAACGGTGCGGAAAGTAGCCCTCCCTTCGGGGAATCCATGCTCGGTTTTTTCGAACGCCAGCGCCTAGCCAAGAAAGGCATCACTCCGCAGAAGACACGCCGCCGCCTGACCCGGAGCGAGGTGGCGGAGACCCTTGAGCACGGAGCCATCGCGCGAGGCACGCTCGTTGCCGCCGCGGCGGCGCTGCTGGTCTGGGTCGTGAGTGCCGGCACCGTGCGGTGGCCGGTTGGCCAGTCCATCGTGGCACTGCTCATTTTCAGCACGGCGATCGGCCACCTGTGCCTGAACCGCCGCGAGATTTGGGGGTGCAACTCGCGCCTGCTCCTCCTTTTTCTCATCATCCTCTCGCACCTCGGCCTGGCGAAGCTCTGCCTGCTGCAGGCGGATGCAGCCATTCACTCGCCGGGTGACGGGCAGTTCAGCGCCCTCCAGCGGCACGACATGTGGCTGCTGGCGATTCCGTTCGGCCTCGGGCCCGTGCTCGCGAGTGTGCTGCTCGGCCGGACGATGGCGGTGTTCGTCTCCGTTTTCGGCACGCTGCTGACCCTGCCGGTGTTTGCGAGCGCGAGCGGCGACCTGGATTTCATCATCCGGAATGTCACGGCCAGCCTCGTCTGCGGCTTTGTCGCCATCTTCCTCACGGCGGAGGTGCGCAAGCGCGGCGACCTTCCCCGCGCGGGGCTGTTCATCGGCCTCGCGACTTGGGCGCTCGCCGTCATTTTCCGCGAGATTAACATCCTCCACATGTGGGCGGAAGGCGCGGCGCTGAACTACCACAGCCTCGCCATGCAGAGCCTCGTCGCCGTCGGTGCGCCGTTCCTGATGACGCTCATCATCGTCGGCGGCCTGCCATGCATCGAGAGCCTGTTCAGCATCACCACCCGCGTGCGCTGGCTCGAACTCGCCGACCTCAATCATCCGCTCCTCCGCCGCATGACGAACGAGGCGCCCGGCACGTTCCAGCACAGCCTCGCCGTCGCGAACCTCGCCGAGAACGCCTGCGAGGCCATCGGCGCGAACGCCACGATGGCCCGCGTCTGCAGCTACTTCCACGATGTCGGCAAGCTCGTGAAGCCCGAGTATTTCACCGAGAACATGCGGCACGACCGCAATCCGCACGACGATCTGGCTCCCACGATGAGCGCGCTCATCATCGTCGCCCATGTGAAGGAGGGCATCTCCCTCGCGCTCGAGCACAAGCTCAACCAGGAGATCATTGACATCATCCGCGAGCACCACGGCACCTCGCTGGTCTATTTCTTCTACAAAAAGGCGCTCGACCAGCAGGAGGCCGCCCGCAGCGAGGGGAAAATCGCCTCCATGCACGACGAGGAGCTGCCCCAGGTCAGTGAGAGCAGCTTCCGCTATGGCGGGCCGAAGCCCAGCACGCGGGAATCGGCCGTCATCAGCCTCGCCGACTCCATCGAGAGCGCCGCGCGCAGCCTCGACCGCGTCACACCGCAGAAAATCGAGCAGCTCATCACCGACCTCATCCGCAAGCGCGTCACCGAGGGTCAGCTCGACGATTGCGACCTGCGCTTCTGCGATCTGGAGAAAATCGCCGAGAGTTTCCGCCACACGCTCAGCAGCATGATGCACTCCCGCGTGGCCTATCCGGATGACAGCCAGGCCAAGACAAGGCGCGGGAGCACTGTCACGAGCGGCATCCGCAGCCGGAACGACGCTTCCGCCGCGTAGCGGTCCCCCGGCAGCCATCCATCCGCAAGTCACCGCGGCACGCGTCCCCGAATGGCGGACGCATTGTGCGCGCGGAGAGCGGGGTCATTTCACGAACTGCGCAAAGACCCGGTTGGCTTCCTCGAGATTCTCCTTGCTGCCGACGTCGAACCACGTGCCGGGGACGCTCCATGCGTGGACAGGTGTGCGGGGATAGAGCCATTGCACGAAGCGGCCGGGCTGGTCGGGGTTGTTCCCCTCGGCGAGATACTGGCGGATGAGCGGGACGACGTGGCGCGGGTAAAAGTAGAGCGCGATGCCGATGAGCGTGCTCGGAGGCTGCGCGGGCTTCTCGACGAACTGAGAGATGACGCCGTGCGCGTCCACGGCGACGACACCGTATTTCTTCGCCTCGTCGAGGGACTTCACGTCGTAAACGCCGAGGACGGGCGTGCCTTTCACGCGCGCGTGCTCGGCGAAGCCCTCGAGGCTTTCGCTGAAGAGGTTGTCGCCCGCGACGACGAGGAGGTCCTCGCCCTCGATGCCGAATTTCTGGACGACGTAATTGAGGTCGCCGATGGCGCCGAGCTTGTCGGCGTCGCTGGTGGAGCCGTCGTTCACGATGGTGAAGGGGAGCTTGGCGTGGGAGGCGTTGTAGCCGTCGGCCCAGGCCTGGAAGTCGGAGGCGAACTTGTTGTTGGTGACGACGAAGACCTTCGAGATGCCGGGGATGGGCGCGAGGTTGTCAATGACCCACTCCATCATCGGCTTGCCGGCGACGCCGAGGAGCGGCTTGGCCTTGGTCTGGGTAAGGGGATAGAGGCGCGTCGCATAGCCGGCGGCGAGGATGAGGATGTTCATGCGGGGCGGAAAGTAGGGAGCCTGGGGGAGGATTGTCGAGCGCGGGGCGGGGTTCGATTCGTCGTGCGCAGTTCTCAGTGCTCGGTGCGCAGTGCGGTGAGAAATGAGGACGGAGCACGGTGCGCTGCGGACCGGTCACGGGCATTCGTCATTCGACAATTCCGCGCCGCCGCGCTTCGTTCCGCGCACGATGAAGCTTCTCCTCGTTGACGGCCCCTACTACGTTTACCGGTCGTTCTTCGCGATCCGGAACCTGACCAATTCCCGCGGCGAGCCGGTGAATGCGATCTACGGCTTCGTGAAGACGCTGCGGAAGATGCTCAAGGACGTGAAGCCCGACATCGCCGCGGTGCTGTGGGACATGGGCCTGCCGAAACGCCGCACCGAGCTGCAGCCCGAC
Source organism: Chthoniobacteraceae bacterium (assembly GCA_044221185.1). Lineage (GTDB taxonomy): Bacteria > Verrucomicrobiota > Verrucomicrobiia > Chthoniobacterales > Chthoniobacteraceae > SXWH01. Next base: position 15,516 of record JBGAPP010000007.1, read on the forward strand.
TACAAGGCCACCCGTGCCGAGATGCCGGAGGACATGCGCCCGCAGTGGGACATCATCCGCGGCATCGTCCCGCTCATGGGAATCGCCAGCATCGGCGTGCCGGACACGGAGGCGGACGACCTCATGGCGACCTACACCGTCGCGGCGCAGAAGCGCGGCGACGACGTGGTGCTCGCGACGAACGACAAGGATCTCCTGCAGCTCGTGAACGGGACGTGCCTCGTCTATTCCACCATCAAGTCGGACTTCGCCGCGCCGGGCGATGAGTTCGCGCTGCTCAGCGGGGAGAAGGTGCGCGAGAAGTGGGGCGTGGCGCCGGAGCGTGTCGGGGACGTGCTCGCGCTCATCGGCGACACGGTGGACAACATCCCGGGCATCGACGGCATCGGGCCGAAGACCGCCGCCGCGCTGATCAATGAGCACGGCAGCCTCGATGCATTGCTCGCGAACGTGGATGCCATCAAGAGCGAGCGCACCCGCACGAAGCTCCGCGAGGGCGCGGCGCGCGTGCGCGAAAACCGCGAGATGGTCCGGCTCGACGACGACCTCCCGCTGCCCGTCCCGCTGGGTGATTTGCAAATCCAGCCGCGCTGGGCGGACCTCGTCGCAGCGCTGGAGCGCTGCGATTTCAAGGGACTCACCGCCGAAGTCCGCGCCGACGCCGTCGCCGCAGGAGTGCAGGTCGCCGCCGCGGCACCCGCACCGAAGACCCCGCCCGCACCGCCGCCGCCCGCGCAGGGCGAGCTGTTCTAGCGTGTGGGTGGAAGCTTCGGCGCGCTCGGCGAGCGCGCCCTACCTCGGTAGGGACGGCTCGCCGAGCCGTCCGTCGCTGAACCCCAACCCGTCCCTGCGCAACACAGTCCTTGGCGCGCGCCGCCTCCTGCGCCATTGGTGCCGGCATGCCCGGCACCACGGACCAGCCAGCCATCCAGAGCCTCGACCTCGCCGAGATCGAGGCCGTGCTCGCCGCGCACGGGCAGCCCAAATACCGCGCGCAGCAGATCCTCCGCTGGCTCTACGCGAAGCGCGTCGGCTCCTTCGCCGAAATGAGCGACCTCCCCGCGGCCCTCCGCAGCCAGCTCGCCGCAGCGTTCACCTTCATCCGCATCGAGACCGTCCGCATCCTCGGCAGCAGGGACACCACCCGCAAGTTCCTCTTCCGCCTCCCGCCCACGGAGAAGGAGCTCGCCGCTGCAAAACTCCGCGCGACCGATTCCCCCTCAACTCTCAACCTTCAACCCTCAACTACACCACCCGGCGCCCTCATCGAGAGCGTCCTCATCCCCGCGTCCCCCGCGCTCTACGGCGAGCGCAGCGACCGCCTCACCCTCTGCGTCAGCACCCAGGTCGGCTGCGCGTATGGGTGCAGGTTCTGCGCGAGCGGGCTCGACGGCTTCTCGCGGAACCTCTCGCCCGCCGAAATCGTCGGCCAGATCCTCGAGGCCGAGCGCCCCCGCGGCGCAGACGCGGGACAGACCGGCGAGCGCGTGAGCAACCTCGTCTTCATGGGGATGGGCGAGCCGTTGGCGAACTTCGCCAACCTCATGCGCGCCATCGACATCATCAATTCCCCGTGGGGCATCGGCCTCGGCGCGCGCCACATCACCATCTCCACCAGCGGCCTCGCCCCGCAGATCCGCCAGCTCGCCGACCAGCCCCGCCAGATCCGCCTCGCCGTTTCGCTCCACGGTGCCACCGACGACGTCCGTTCGCAGATCATGCCGGTGAACCGCAAGTTCCCGCTCGCCGAGCTGCTCGACGCCTGCGCCTACCACGCGTCGAAGAAGAAGCAGCACATCACTTTCGAATACATCCTCATCGAGGGCATCAACGACTCGCCGTCGAATGCCGCCGACCTCGCCCGCGTCGCCCGGCAGGTCCGCGCCAAGGTGAACTGCATCCCCTACAACACCGTCGAGGGTCTCGAATGGCGCCGCCCCAGCGAAGCCCGGCAGGATGCCTTCATGGCTGTCCTCGACCGCGCCCACATCCCCGCGACGATCCGCCGCGAGAAGGGCCACGACATCGCCGCCGCCTGCGGCCAGCTCCGCCGCCAGCAGACCGCTCCGGTGTAGCGCAAGGTGGATGGCGCTCTTCCGGGTGCCACGTGTTCCCAGAGCACGGCGGCCCCGGTCCCGATGCGGTGCCTACATGAGGAGGCGACACCTGCCGGAGGCGAAGCATCGAATCGCGGAAGACGATCGTCCTGAAACTCGAGACGCTCCCTCGCCAAAAACCAGCACGCCGCTTCAAAGCATTTTCACGCGCGGAAATTTTCCTCGCGCACGGGCTGCGGCTCCGCATCCTGCGCACCCCATCATTCCCTAAACTCCAACTGCCCCAGCCACCCATGAATCTCACCCGACGTTCCGCCATCAAGTCCACCGCCATCCTCGCCGCCGGCGCCGCCCTTTCCCGCATCTCGAACCTCCGCGCCGCCGACGCCGCAGGCCGCAAGCTGCGCGTGATGGTCGTCGCGCTCGGCCGCGGCATGGGCCACGTGCAGGCACTGCTGCAGATCCCCGATGTGGAGATCACGTATGTCGCCGAGGTGGATTCAAAGCGCCTCGCCAGCGGCATGAAGGCGATCTCCGCCAAGCAGTCGAGCATCTGTGAGGGCATCGGCGATTTCCGCCGCGGGCTGGAGGACAAGACGCTGGACGCGGTGTTCATCGCGACGCCGAATTTCTGGCACACGCCCGCCGCGCTGCTCGCGATGCAGGCCGGCAAGCACGTGTATGTGGAGAAGCCCGGCAGCCAGAACCCGCACGAGGCCGAGATGATCGTGGCGGCGCAGAAAAAATACGGGCGCATCGTGCAGATGGGCAACCAGCGGCGCACTTGGATGAAGGAGGCCATCGAGGCGCTGCACGGCGGGGCGATCGGGAAGGTGCGGTTCGCGCGCGCATTCTACTACGCGAAGCGCGGCGCGATCGGGCAGGGCGACAAGAAGCCGTCGGAGGACATCAACTGGGACCTCTGGCAGGGCCCGGTGCCGAATGACCCGAAGCACGACATCAAGAAGTTCGCGCACTACGACTGGCACTGGCTCTGGCATTGGGGCAACGGCGAGCTGGGCAACAACGGCATCCATCACCTCGACATCCTGCGCTGGGGCCTGCAGGCGGATTACGCCGAGCGCATCTCGTATCTCGCGAACCGCTACTGGCACGAGGATGCGCAGGAGACGCCCGACACCGGCACGGCCATCTATGATTTCGGCAAGAAGGGCGGCTGCGAATGGGTGCAGAGCAGCTCGCATCCGCGCGCCGCGGAGAAGAACATCGGCGAGTGCGTCTTCTACGGAGACAACGGCACGATGGGCATCGCGCGCGACTCGTGGACCATCTACGATCCGACCGGCAAGGAGATTGGAAAAGGCAAGGGCGCGGGCGGGGGAGACGTGGCGCACATCGGGAACTTCATCGACACGATCCGCGGCAAGGCGAAGCTCAACTCGCCCATCGAGGAAGGCCAGAAGAGCACGATGATGTGCCACCTCGGCAACATCGCCTACCGCACGAACACCGTCGTCCGCTGCGACCCCGCGACCGGGAAGATCCTCGACAACCCCGCCGGCGAGAAGCTTTGGGCACGCCCCGAGTATCGGAAGGGCTTCGAGCCGAAGATCTGACGCACCGCGGCGCATCGCGCCGCTTGCCACACTGCCGTCTTCTTCGGCAGCTTGCGCATCATGCCGAAATCCACCGACATCCGCGTCCGCGAGACGCAGCTCCATTTCATCCCCACGACGCTGCGCATGCCGCTGAAGTTTGGCGCGCAGGTCGTCGAGCGCGCGCTGTGCGCGCGGGTGCGCGTGACGGTGGAGGACCGCGCGGGCCGCACCGCGACGGGCTGGGGTGAGACGCCGCTGAGCGTCGCGTGGGTGTGGCCCTCGCCGCTCGCGTGGGAGGAGCGCGAACAGCGCATGGTGGACTTCTGCAAGGCGCTCGCCGCGGAGCTCCCGGTGTTTGACTGCGCGGGGCACCCGATGGAAATCGGCGACGCCTTTCAGCGCGAGCAGCTCGACGTGATGCTCACCGCCGCGAACGTGGATCACGCCGAGCCGATGCCGCACCTCGCGGCGCTCGTGTGCCATTCGCTGTTCGACCTCGCGGTGTTCGATGCGTTCGGCAACCTGCTCCAGCGCCCCGTCTTCGAGACCCTTGGCGAGGAGTTCCTCACCGCGGACCTGGCGCACTTCCTCGACGGCGACCAGCGCTTCGCCGGGCTGAGGCCGCCGCATTTCCTCCGGCCCAAGCAGACGCGCGTGCCCGTGTGGCACCTCATCGGCGGCCTCGACCCGCTGGAGCCCGCGGACCTCAAGGGCAATGAGCCGAAGGACGGTTACCCCGTGCTGCTCCGCGACTGGATCCGCACCGACGGGCTGAAGTGCCTGAAGATCAAGCTGCGCGGCAACGACGCCGAGTGGGACTACGACCGCATCGTGCGCATCGGCCGCATCGCCATCGAGGAGGGCAGCGACTGGCTCACGGCGGACTTCAACTGCACCGTCACCGACCCGGCCTACGTGTGCGAGATTCTCGACCGCCTGCTCGCCACCGAGCCGCGCATCTACGGCATGCTCCTCTACATCGAGCAGCCGTTCCCCTACGACCTCGAGGCAAACCGCATCGACGTCCGCAGTGTGAGCGCGCGCAAGCCGCTGTTCCTCGACGAGAGCGCGCACGACTGGCGCTTCGTGCGCCTCGGCCGCGAGCTCGGCTGGACCGGCGTCGCATTGAAGACCTGCAAGACGCTCACCGGCGCGCTGCTCAGCCTCGCCTGGGCGCGCGCAAACGGCATGACGCTCATGGTGCAGGACCTCAGCAACCCGATGCTCGCGCAGATTCCGCACGTCACGCTCGCGGCGCACGCGGGCACCATCATGGGCGTCGAGAGCAACGGCATGCAGTTCTCGCCCGACGCATCGCTGCCCGAGGCAAAGATCCACCCCGGTCTTTTCAAGCGCCGCAACGGTGTGCTCGACCTGTCCACGCTCGGTGCGACGGGCTTCGGCTACCGCGTGGAGGAAATTGGCCGCGTGCTGCCGTAGCGGCGGATTTCTGCGGGATTGACAGTGCGTCGCGGCGGCCACAAGAGGCGCGCCATGAAGACGCTCCTCCGTTCACTCCTCGCATTCATCATCCTCCCGCTCACGCTGTCCGCAAAGGACACGAAGGAAAAGGTGCCCGCCGGCTACATTGCCCTCGAAGACATCGCGAAGGCGCAGGAGAAGGCGAAGGCCTCGAAGAAGCTCATCGCAGTGGTCGCCAAGGGCGCGAACGACGCGTGCCCCCACTGCGCGACCGCATTCGCCGTGAGCCAGAACACGCTGCGCAACGACTGCATCATGGTCTTCACGCGTGCGGAGGGAGTCCACGAGCGCGCTTCGTCGCTCCCGGATGCCGCGAAGAGCGGCCTCAGCGGGATTCCGACCGGTGCCTCGGTGACGGCGGTGGTCTTCAACCCCGACCTGACGACTGTGGTGGCGAAGCTCGGCCGGGACGCGCTGGAGGCGAACAAGAAGGAAGTGGCCGACATGAAGAAGGCCGTGAGTGCCGCGCGAAAGGAACTCGCCGCCGCGAAGTAGCTCCCGCGTGCGGGAAGCCGCTTGGAGAAATCGGCGCGCGCTGCTTTTCTCCGCGGCATGAATGACACGATCGCAGCGCTCAGCACCGCATTCGGCGAGGCCGCCATCGCCGTGCTGCGTCTCAGCGGCCCGCGTGCCGTGGAGGTGGCGGATGCCGTGTTCCGCTCAAAGAAGCGCGCAGCCGACCTGCCCGCGCGGTTCGCGCAGTTCGGGAGCATTTTCGACGGCGACACGCGGCTCGATGACGTGCTGCTGACCGTCTTCCGCGCCCCTGCAAGCTACACGGGAGAGGATGTGGTGGAGATTTCCTGCCACGGCGGCGTGCTCGTCTCGCGGCGCATCCTCGACGTGCTGCTGCGCGCCGGTGCGCGGAGCGCGCAGCCGGGTGAGTTCACGCAGCGGGCATTCCTGAGCGGCAAGCTGGACCTCACGCAGGCCGAGGCCGTGATGGATGTCATCAGCGCGCAGACCGACCTCGCGCTTCGCGCCGCCAACGAGCAGCTCAGCGGCCGCCTCGGTGAGCGCATCCGCGCGCTGCGCGAATCGGTGCTCCAGACGCTCGCGCACGTGGAGGCCTACATTGATTTCCCGGATGAGGACATCGACCCCGACACCGGCGCGCTCCTTCGCGGGCGCATCGAGAATGCGCTCGCTGAAGTGGATGCGATGCTCGCGACGGCGGGGCAGGGGAAGGTGCTGCGCGAGGGATTGCGCACGGTGATTTTCGGCGCTCCGAACGTGGGCAAGTCGTCGCTGCTCAACCGGCTCCTTGGCTACGAGCGAGCCATCGTGAGCCATCACCCCGGCACCACTCGCGATGTGCTGGAGGAGACGATCAATGTCCGCGGCATCCCCGTGCGGCTGCTCGACACTGCCGGCGTGCGCGAGAGCGCGGACGAAGTGGAACGCGCCGGAATCGAGCGCACGCAGCGCGCGATGGAGAGCGCCGATTTGGTCCTGCACCTCGCCGAGGCCCAGCGCGCACCCGATGAGCAGTTGCTCACACCGGCGCCGGACTCACACGCAGGAAACGCGCGCACTGTGCTTGTTTTGAACAAATGCGACCTCGGTGAGCACGACGGCTGGCGCGGCGTGGAGGCGGTCCGCATCTCCTGCGCGAGCGGCGAGGGGATGGAGGCGCTGCTGTCCGCGATTGAATCAAAGGCATTCAGCGGCGCCGCGAAGAGCGACTGGACCCTCGCCATCAATGCCCGCCATCAGGCATGCCTCGAAAGGGCGCGCGAATACCTCGGTGCGGCGCTGAAGACCTTTGACGACGGATTGTCGCCCGAGTTCACGGCCGAAGAATTGCGGGCCGCGATGGATGCCATCGGCGACATCGTGGGCCGTGCCGACACCGAGGAGTTGCTCGGCATCATCTTCGGTCAGTTCTGCATTGGCAAATAGCGCGCGTTATTTCGCGTAGTCGCGCCACAGCCAGCGCAGCACGTCGGGCAGGAGCGCGCCGCCCTGCTTGCCGCTGTGACCGCCGGTGCCCAGCTCGAATTTGTGGTCGTAGCCTGCGAACTTCAGCGCGGCAGCCATGTCCTTGTTCGAGAGCGGCCAGAGGCCGTGGAGATTGTCGAGGTCCGCGGCTCCGTCCTGGAGGAAGACACGCAGCGGCTTCGGCTTGTCCTTCGTCTTGCGGATGAGTGCGGGGTAATCGAATCCGCCCCGGATGTTCGTGAAGCTGCCGATGTAGCTGATCACTTTGTGAAACTGCTCGGGCCGCTCCCACGCGAGCGTGAATGCCGCGATGCCGCCGCTGCTCGTGCCGCACGTGCCCCAGCCGTCCGGATTCTCGGTGAGCTTCACGAGCTTGCGCGCCTCAGGGATGATTTCGTCGGTGATGAACCGCGCATTCAGTGCGCCCATGGAGTCGTATTCGTAGCTGCGGGTGCTGCGGTCCTTCATGCCCGGCTCGGCGGCTGGCACGGTGCCGGGATTCACAAAAATGCCGACCGTCACCGGCATCTCCTTTTTCGCGATCAGATTGTCGAACACGACCGGCACGCGGAACTGCCCGTCCGGCTTGGCGAAGCCGCCGCCGTCGAAGAACACCATCGCGCATGCGGGCTTCGACGCGTCATATTGCTTCGGGATGTAGAGCGACCATTCGCGCTTCGTGCCGGGGAAAATCTTGCTGCTCTCGAACGTGAACTTACGCACTTCGCCCTGCGGCACTCCCGGCTGCGGCTTCGAATCCGGGCCGAGCGGATAGTCTTCAGCGGCGATGGCGGAGGTGGTGAGCGCGAGGAGGAGAAGTGAACGCATCGCTGCGTTATGCAGGGACTGCCGCGATTCGGCAAATGCGAACGTCTGTGCGCGCGGCTTGACGCTCTCCGCGCGCCCGCCATCCTCCGCCGCCCCAATGAAACTCGACGCACGACTCCTCGCGAAGATCGCCGACAAGGTCGGCACGCCGTTCTGGTTTTACGACGCAGCCGTGCTGCGGCAGCGCATCGCGGACATCAGATTCATGACCAGCGCGCCCGGCGTGCAGGCGCGGTTCGCGATGAAGGCATGCCCGGCGACGAAGGTGCTGCGCGAGATGGCAGCGTCGAAAATTTGGATTGATTCCGTGAGTGGCAATGAAGCGCTGCGTGCGCTGCGCGCCGGTCACGCGCCGGGGAACAATCCGCCCATCGTCTGCTTCACTGCCGATGTCTTCCGCGACAACGGCCTCGAAGTCGTGCTGAAGAACAACCTCCTGCCGAACATCGGTTCGCCGGGCATGATTCAGCAGCTCGCTGCTGCCGGCTATCGCGGGCCGATCAGCATCCGTGAAAATCCCGGCTTTGGCCACGGGCACGTGAATACCTGCGACACCGGCGGGCCTTCATCGAAGCACGGCATCTGGCGCAGCGACCTCATTGAAGTGCGCGACGCGGCGCACGCCGCGGGCATGACGGTGGTGATGCTGCACGCGCACATCGGCAGCGGCCCGAAGTTTGAGGAGTTGCACGAAAACCTCACGCGCCTCGCGATTGAGTTCCGAGATCTCGTCCCGCAGTTCCCGCATCTCGCCGCAGTCAATCTGGGCGGCGGCATCCCGCACAACTACCGGGACCGCGGTGCGCAGATTCCCATCGAGCCGCTGCACGAGCTTTTCACCTCCTGCCACCAGCGCATCAATGCCGCAGCCAAGCGCGAGATCCGTCTCGAAATTGAACCCGGCCGCTACTACGTCGCGCCGAGTTGCACGCTCGTCACACGCGTTCACGACATCAAGCGAACGCAGACGAACACCAAGGGAAGCGGTGCCACCTTTGCGATGGTGGATGCCGGCTTCGTGGACCTCGTGCGCCCCGCAATGTATGGCAGCTACCACCAGATCGAGGTGCTCGGAAAGGAGCACGACGATCCGAACCAGCCGCGCGAACCGATCGTCGTCGCCGGCCCGCTCTGCGAGAGCGGCGATGTTTTCACCCGTGGTGGTGCCGACGAGGAGCTCGTCCCGCGGATGCTCCCGCGTCCCGAGCCGGGCGACCTGCTCGCGCTGCGCGACGCCGGCGCCTACGGCTACGCGATGAGCAGCAACTACAACTCCATCGGCAAAGCGCCGCAGGTTTGGGCCGAGCCCGATGGCGCGCTCGAAATCATCAGCCGCCGTGAGACCATCGAGGACATCCTGAAGGCGGAGACGAACGAGCAGTTCCGCGTGTGAGAATCAAGGCGCAGCGGGTGTCCGGGATGGCGAGTCTGAGGCACAGCCTGCGCCTCCTCGCGCCGTTCCTGCTCTATGCGTCGTTCTACGCGGCGATTGGCTACTGCTATCTCAGCGGCATGCGCTGGGCGGCTTGGGCCATTCTTGGAGTTTTCATCCTCACAGTCCGTGCGCTGAATGGAGTGAGCAGGTATCGCGAACGCGTGCAGCGCGAGCGGGCGGAGGCGCAGGACTTCGAGGACGACGTGAAAGCGCGCTAGCTCTTTCGCTTCCGCGCGTTCGGCTCGTTCGAGTCACGGCTCCGACACGTCGATACCGCGCATCGGGGAGTGGGGGATTCCCGGACACGGTTTGTAGTGATGCGGTTCGGGAATTTTTCCTAGCGGCTCGCAGGGTGGGTGGTCAGTCTGCGCAACCATGTCTGAAAACCCCAACATCCCCTGGTGGAAGCATCTCAATCGCTACCACTGGTTCGTCTTCTTCGTCGCGTCCGCAGCGTGGTGTTTTGACTGCCTCGATCAGCAGCTCTTCATCCTCGCGCGTGCAAGCGCGATGAAGGCATTGCATCCTGATGGCACCGCACAGGATATTCTGAACCACGCGGGTGGCATTGCGACGATGTGGTTCATGATCGGATGGGCCACTGGGGGGCTCGCCTTTGGCGCGATTGGGGACCGCATCGGTCGAGCAAAGACGCTTGCTGTCACTGTGCTGATTTATTCGGTGTTCACCGGCCTGTCTTCCTTCGCCAAGACGCCGCTTCAGTTCGACATGTTCAGGCTCATGACTGGCCTCGGAGTCGGGGGCGTGTTCGGTCTTGCCGTGGCCCTGGTCGCGGACAGCTTGCCCGAAAGGAGCCGGACCGGTGCGCTTGGCACGCTGCAGGCGCTCTCAGCGGTCGGCAACATCACTGCGGGCCTTATCAGTATCGCTTTTGGACGCATGGTCGCGGCTGGGAAAATTGCACCTGCGGAGACATGGAAATACATGTTCTGGGTCGGCGCCCTTCCCGCGTTCCTCTGCATTTTCATCATGCTGCGGTTGAAGGAGCCCGAGAAGTGGGTTCAGGCGCGCGAGCACGGGCGCAGCCGTGGAATCAAGTTCGGCTCCTACTCGTCATTGCTCGGTGAGAAACGCTGGCGGAAGCATGCCTTTCTTGGCACCCTGCTTTGCATCGCGGGTGTGGTCGGATTGTGGGGAGTTGGATTCTTTTCTCCGGAACTCGTCGGCACTGTCATCGAGGCATCGCTGAAAAAGGAGGGTGTGACAGGAGCAGCACTGGCCGCCTCGAAGCCTGAATGGATCGGCATCAACGGCATTCTTCAGAATACCGGCGCCTTCCTTGGAATGTTGTCCTTCACGGTGCTCGCTCAGCGATGGGGGCGAAAGCCCTCCTTCGTAGTGGCGTTCATTGGCGCGTTTATCACTACCTTCGGTTTTTTCCGCTACTTCAACGGCAAGGAACACATTTGGATGAGTGCCATCATGGGCTTCTTCCAACTCGGCGTGTTCGCGGGCTTTGCGATATGTCTGCCCGAGCTTTTTCCGACGCGGCTTCGGAGCACGGGCACCAGCTTTTGTTACAATGTCGGCCGATTCATCGCGGCCTCAGGGCCTTTCACGCTCGGCGCTCTTCAGAAATCCCTCGCGGTGGGAGCAACCACACCTGAAGCCAAACTTGAGGCGTTTCGAACCGCGGCATGCTGGCTGAGCAGTGTCTTCCTGATTGGATTGGTTGCGGTGTTCTTTCTTCACGAGACAAAAGGGCAGCCGCTTCCGGAAGATGAAGCAAGCGGCCGCCCCGCCTGAGTTCGCCGCTGCCGCCTTGCCGCGCGTGAGCCGCGCAATCATCCTGTGCGCGTGCTTTCCAAAATCGTCCGCCATATCGAGGAACTGCTGAACCACGCCGGAGTCGGCGACTATTCCGGCGCGCACAACGGGCTGCAGATTGGAAACGACGGCCCGCACTTGGAAGTCCCGCGCGTGTGTGCCGCGGTGGATGCGTGCGAAGCGGTGATTGATGAGGCCGCGCGCGTTCGCGGGACGCTGCTGCTCGTGCATCACGGGCTGCTGTGGGGAGGCGCGCAGCCGTTCACGGGCGCGCTGAGGCGCAAGCTGCAGACCGCGTTTGACGCGGGGATCGCCGTGTTCAGCTCGCATCTGCCGCTCGATTTGCACCCGAAGCTCGGCAACAACGCGCTGCTCGCGAAGCTGCTCGGCCTGCGGAAATGCGTGCCGGCATTTCCATCGAAGGGGCAGCCGATCGGCCTCGTTGGCGAAGTGAGCGCGCAGCGCGATGAGTTTGCGCAGCGCATCGCGAGGGCTGTCGGCGGCGAGGTGCATGTCGCGCCCGGCGGACCTGCGCGCGTGCGGCGCGTGGGAGTGGTGACTGGCGGCGCGGGCGAACTGGTGGCCGAGGCGGCGGCGATCGGATGCGACACCTTCGTGACCGGCGAGGGACCGCACCACACATTCACGCTTGCGGAGGAACTCGGAGTGAACCTCTTCTATGCGGGCCACTACGCGACGGAGACCTTCGGCGTGAAGGCGCTTGCCCGACACGTCTCGAAAAAATTCCGCATCCCGTGGGTGTTCATCGATCACCCGACGGGGCTGTGACTCTCGGCGAGGGAATGCCGCCCCGATGATTCCACCTCCGACCGAATGCCTTGAGTGCGACGCGGCGCTCACGCCGGCGGACACGTCGGGGCTCTGCAAAAGGTGCGTCGTGCGCACGGGGCTTGTGAGCCGGATACCGGGGGATTATTTTCAGGGCCTCGCGCCGGGTCTCACGCCGGACGCGCGGGTGCGCGAGGCGTTCCAGTTCGGCGGCTACCGCGTCCTGAGCCTGCTCGGACGCGGCGGCATGGGCGCGGTTTACGAGGCCGAGCAGATTGCGAACGGGCGCCGCGTTGCCCTGAAGGTGCTCGGCACGAGCTTCGCCACGCCGCCGGCGCGCGAGCGTTTTGTCACCGAGGGCCGGCTCGCCGCGGCGGTGCGCCACCCGAATGTGGTTGCGGTGTTTGCCGCGGAGGAAATCGAGGGCGCCGCCGTGATCGCGATGGAACTCGTTCCGTCCGGCACTTTGAAGGAACGTGTGGCGCGCGAGGGACCGATGCCGCCGGGCACCGCGGTCGATGCGGTGCTCCAGATCATCGACGGCCTCGAGGCCGCGCACGCGCAGGGCGTGCTTCACCGCGACGTGAAACCGGCGAACATTTTCCTCGCGCCGGATGGAGCGGCGAAGGTCGGCGACTTCGGGCTCTCAATTTCCCTAGCGAAGTCGGGCGACGAGAGTCTGCGCGAGGCGGTGGGCACGCCCGCGTTTGCCTCGCCGGAGCAGCTCTGCGGGGAGAAGCTGGACGTGCGTGCGGACATTTTCTCCGTTGGCGCCACGCTCTATTTTCTCCTCACGGGGAAGCACACGCACGAGCTGCCGACGGTGGACGAGGTGATTGACGCGGTGCTCGCGCGGGATCCGGAGCCGCCGTCGAGCGCGCACCCCGGCATCCCGCGGGATTTGTCGCGCGTGGTGATGCGCTGCCTCGCGCGGAAGGCGGACGCGCGGTTTGAAAATTACGATGCCCTCCGTGCCGCGCTGCTGCCATTCCGATCGAGCGCGCCCATGCCCGCCAAGCCGGGAATCCGGTTCGTCGCCGGGCTGATCGATCTGCTCGTGATGATCTCACTGTCGCTCGCCTTTCACGCGGCGAAGGGCAGCGAGCGGGGAATGCTTGTCGAGCGCGACCCCGCGTCGGTGGCCGTCTATCTCGTGTTTGTCGCGTGGGAGATTCTGTGCGTGTGCGTTCCCGAGGGTCTGTGGGGCGCAGGGCTCGGAAAGGCAGCCTGCGGGCTGCGCGTGGTGCGGCGGGACGGCGGCGTGCCGGGAGTCGCGCGCGCGGTTCTGAGGGGTGCCGTGCTCGCGCTTGCGATGCACGTGGGCGATGCGGCCATCTGGCTCCTGCGCACTTCGTCGCAGTATCAGGAGGCTGTGGCGAAGGGGAGTTTCCTGCCGGAGGAAATGCTCGGCCTGGTGCTGCTCGCCGTCCTCTTTTTGCCGATGCGGCGGCGGAACGGCTACGCTGCCGTGCAGGATCTTCTCACGGGCACGCGCGTGGTCTTTGTGCCGGCGGCAGTCGCACGCCTGCCGGTTTCCGATGCCCACGCGCGGAATGCCGCGCCGACGGGGAGGCGAATCGGGCCGTTTGCGGTGTGCGGGCGGGAAGGGGAGTGGATTTTCGCGCACGACGAGGCGCTGGATCGCCGCGTGTGGATTCGCGAGGCCGCGGAGGGGGCGGCGCCGGTCTCGGGGAAACAGCGCGATGCCTGCCGCGCGGGGCGGCTGCGCTGGCTCACGGGCCGCCGCTCGGCGGATGAATGCTGGGACGCCTACGAGGGGCCGGATGGCGCGCCGCTCTCGAACTGTCTTGGCGAGGAGCAGCCGTGGGCGCGTGTGCGCTCGTGGCTGCTGGATTTGGTGGAGGAGCTGGAGGCATCACTGGCCGACGGAATGACGGTTGGTCCGCTGGGAACGGAGCGGTTGTGGCTGACGCGCGAGGGGAGGGTGCTGCTGCTCGATTTTCCCGCGCCCGGTGTGACGGGCGTCGCGCGACGCGGCCTCGCGAGGAACATCCGCGACGCGGGGAGCGCGCAGGAGTTTCTCCACGAGATCGCGATGGCCGTCGTGCCGCGGAGGCTTCCGCTGCACGCGCGGGATTTTCTCGCTGCGCTGGGCGGGCGTTCCTTCGAAAATCTCGGCGTCGTCGTTTCGAAGCTCCGTGGCGACATGAACCGGCCCGCCACGGTGAATCTGCAGCCGCGGCTGCTGGGCGTGATCATCGCGCCCTCGATCGCGTTCGGGATCATGCTCACGATCTCGCTGAGCACTTCGCGCGACGCGCGGCGCTTCGACTCGTTGTGGGCAAGGGAGCACGGCGGCCTGCCTTCCCTTCGGCTCGTGCTGGAGGTGATGCGCGGGCAGTCGGCCGTGAACCCCGCGGCGCCGGAGCGCGGCTCGGCGCTGCTGGCGGCGCGCTACGGCGGCATTGTGAACGGAGCCGCGTTTTGGGGAAGGCCGGAGACCGAGGCGTGGCACGAATCGGCGCGGAAGGCGATGGGTGGTCGTGCCGCGGTTTCGGCCGCGGAACTGCGAAGCGCGGAGGAGTGGATCGCGCCGCATCTCGAAAGCCGCCGCGAGCGCGAGAAGAGTGTGTTCGGATGGCTCGCCAGTGGAACTGCGGCGGCGGTGAATTTCGTGCTACTCAGCGCGCTAATCGGCCTCGGGGGCACGCTCATCGCCGGAGTTCCGCCGGGGCTGCGCATGAACGATCTTGCCATCGTGACGGCGGACGGCGCGCCGGCCAGCCGCGGCCTCGCACTTTGGCGCGGCCTCCTCGGCTGGCTGCCGCTGCTGTTCGGCGCATTCGCGCTGGCGCTCTGCCAGATCGTCCCAGCCGCGGCGGGGGCGTTTCCGTTTGTAGCGGGCGCATTCGCGCTGGTGCTCGTGTGGCTGCTCTCGCTGACAGTTCGCAGTCCGTCGCGCGGCCTGAACGACGTGATCGCGGGGACATGGCTCGTGCCGCGATGACTCCGCTCGAACGCCCGTTTTTTCAGCGCGACCCGGTGACGTGCGCGCGCGAACTCATCGGCTGCACGCTGCGCTGGGGCGACTGCGCGGGCATCATCGTGGAGACGGAGGCGTATGCCGCGGTGAACGACGAGGCTTGCCACACGCGGTCGCGCCCGAGCGCGCGGGCATTCGTCGCGTCGCATCCTCCCGGTGCGGCCTACGTGTATTTCAACTACGGCGTCCACTGGATGCTGAACGTGCTCGTGAAGGGCGGGAAGGAGGACGGCTTCGTGCTTTTCCGCGCCATCGAGCCGACGGAAGGGATCTCGGCGATGAGACGCCGGCGCATGGCTGGTCGCAAATTGAATCGCGCAAACCGAGATTCCATCGAGTGGCTGTGCAGCGGGCCAGGCAAGCTGGCGCAGGCGCTTGGCGTCACCGGACGCGATCACGGCCGCGATTTCTGCGGCGATGGCGCGGTTGGATTTTGCGCCGCCTCCTCGGCGGCCGAAGTGATGGAGGGAACGCGCGTCGGCATCTCCCGCGCGCAGCACCTCGCCTGGCGCTTCATGCTGAGCGGGAGCGGGCACATTTCCGTGAAGCCGCGGCCTGCCGGAAAGTGATGAGGCCAGACCGGACGAATCCGATCTGGCCTCAGGAGACAATCCTCAGAGAGGAAAGCTTACTTGTGGTGATGAACGGTCTTGCCGTCCGGCGGAGGCGGCGGAGGCGTGTGCTTTGCGCAGGACACAAAGCCGAACGTCATGGCTGCGAAAGCGAGCATGGCGAGGATACGCATTTAGGGTGTCACCTCCTTTTGTGCAGGTTGCATGTGGCGCGCATGTAGTCGGGCGCGGCAAATCGTGACAACAGAATTCTTCGGGAAATTGGCGCGCATTCCGGCGCTTGCGCGGCGCGGATGGAGGGCTTACGGGACAAGCGTGAAGCAGAATCATTCCCGCCGCTCAAAAACGGAGATCATGACGGCTGCGGCGGCGCTCGCTTCGATCGGAACGCTCGTTGGACTGACGGTCTCAGGCGTGCTGGGGCGGCTTCCCTTTTGGGTGGCCGTGCTCCTCGTAGTCGGGGAGCTGCTGCTCCCGGTCGTCGTCTTTCTCTCGGTGAGGCGGCGCGATGCGGGCGATTGAAAAGTTCGGCGTGGTGCGCGCCTACTCGCCGGAATCAATCACCACCTCAGTCGCCTCCGGCACCGCGTCGAAAAGTTCGACGACATCCGCATCCGCGAGACGGACGCATCCGTGGCTCGCGGGCGTGCCGATGAGATGCCCGGCATTCGTGCCGTGAATGTAGATGTAGCGCTCCATGGTGTTCGCGTTCGAGGCTTCGGTGCCGTCCAGCCACAGGATGCGCGTGGTGACGTGATCGCCGTCCATTTCGCGCGTGGCGATTTCGCCCGTGGGTTTGCGGCCTTTGAAAATCATCCCCTCGGGCGCGCCGTCGCCGTGCTTCTCAGCGACGCGGAAATTGCCGGTCGGCGTGCGGTTTGAACCCGGCTCGGTTCCGAGGCCGAACTTCGAGGTGCTGCACGCGTATCGGCGCAGCAGGGTGCCGGAGTCGTCGAGCAGGTCGAGCGTCTGGCTGGGCACGTGGACGTAGATGCGCATGGCACAGTGTGCGTGCAGTGTGCGCGGGAGCCAAGCGCGTCTTGCCAAGCAGCCTTTGCTCGCTAACGTCCGCGCCCTTTCTTTTATGAGCAAGAACCTGCACGTCGCCATTGTTGGAGCCACCGGAGCCGTGGGCATCGAGATGATGCGCACGCTTGAGAAGCGGAAGTTCCCAGTGGGCAAACTCACGCTGCTCGCCTCCGCGCGCTCGGCGGGGAAGCGGCTGCAGTTCCACGGCGACGATGTGCCGGTGCAGGAACTCACGGAAAATTCGTTCAAGGGAATCGACGTCGCGCTCTTCAGCGCGGGCGGCTCCATCTCGAAGAAGTTCGCTCCCTTCGCCACGCAGGCCGGCGCGGTGGTTGTGGACAATTCGTCGGCGTTCCGCATGGACACCGGGGTGCCGCTCGTCGTGCCGGAGGTGAACGGCGCGGACGTGAAGGGCAACCGCGGCATCATCGCGAATCCGAACTGCACCACGGCGATCACGCTCATGGCGCTGTATCCGCTGCATCAGGCGTTCGGCGTCACGCGCGTCTTCGCGAGCAGCTACCAGGCGGTGAGCGGCACCGGCGCGCAGGCGATCGAGGAGCTGGAGAAGCAGACGCGCGAGTGGGCGAAGTCGCAGCGCAAATGGGACGACGTGCGCCTTCCCGGCGAGCACGTGCAGGTGTATCCGCACCAGATCGCGTTCAATGCGCTGCCGCACGTGGATTCGTTCCTCGAGAACGGCTACACGAAGGAGGAGATGAAGATGGAGAACGAGGGCCGGAAGATCATGCACCACCCGCAGTTCCGCGCGAGCGTGACCTGCGTGCGCGTGCCCGTCTTCCGCGCGCACAGCGTCGCGGTGAGCGCGGAGTTTGAGAAGCCCGTGAGCGTCGAGGCTGCGCGCGAGGTGCTCGGCAAGTCGCCGGGCCTCGACCTTGTGGACGATCCCACTTTGAAAAAATACCCGCTCGCGCTCGACGTGGCGGGCCGGGACAACTGCGCGGTCGGCCGCATCCGCAAGGACTGCGCTTTCGACAACGGACTCGCATTCTGGGTCGCAGGCGACCAGCTCCTCAAGGGTGCCGCGCTGAACGCCGTGCAGATCGCGGAGCTGCTCTGAAATTTCGCCGCGGATTTCAGCGCCGCCCGTTGACACGCGCCGCGCGCTTCCGATAGTCGCGCACGATGAGTTTTGATTTGAGCGATCTGCTGCGCGACTGGCCCTACGAACCGGGCCAGTTGCAGGTCCGCAAGATCACGGGCAGCGATGGCCGCGAGAAGCTCCAGCTTCGCCTCGACATGGGCGTCTTGCAGATGGAGATGACCGGACGTCCGGACGGGCGCGAGCCGCATGGCGCGGAAAGCGAGTTCGAGTTTCAGATCGAGCGCGCCGAGAAGGAGGGCGCGGATTTTGAGCTGAGCGAGGACGACGTGGGGGAGCTGCAGTCGGAGGGCGTGCAGTATTACCACCGCTACCTCGCGCTCTTTCAGATCGGCGACTGGCAGAGCGTGATCCGCGACACGAAGCGCAACCTCGACATGTTCTCATTCGTCGCAAAGCACGCGGCGGACGACGACACCGCGTGGAGCGTGCTCCAGTTCCGGCCCTACGTGCTGATGATGAACACGCGCGCGAAGGCGAACCTCGCGCTGGAGAAGGACGATGTGGACTCCGCGATCTCGCTCGTGGAGAAGGGCATCGCGTCCATCGAGAAGTTCACCAAGGAGCACAACCGCGACGGCGAACCGGACAACTCCGAGGTGAAGAGCCTCTCCGAGTGGCTCGCGGATCTCCGGAAACTGAAGCCGCTCACGCCGGTGGAGGAGCTGCGCCGCGAGATGGAGCGGGCGGTGGAGGACGAGAAATACGAGCGCGCCGCACAACTGCGCGACGCGATCCGCAACATGCAGCGCAAGGCCTGACGGGAACACCGATTCCGCTTGGCGTTTCTCCGAATGACCGGCTAGAGCCAGCGCCGATGCCTCGCCTCCCAGCGTTCATTTCCGGGATCATTGCAGCGCTGCTCGTCTGCGGCTGCGACAACAACCCGCACCCCGCGCCGCTGCACAAGGCGCGGCCCGACGGCTCGCCGTGGCAGGCTCGCTACCAGTCGCTCCGCGGCGACCCGCGCAGCTTCGATCCGCAATACACGTATGACCAGCTGAGCCGGAAGGTGATCGAGGGCGTTTACGACACGCTGCTCGAATACCACCCAATGAAGACGGCGCCCTATGAGCTGCGGCCGTGCATCCTCGCGGAGATGCCCGAGCGCTCGGAGGACGGCCTCACTTACCTCTGCCGCCTCAAGCCCGGCATCCGCTTCCACGACGACCCGTGCTTCCCCGGCGGCAAGGGCCGCGAGATCGTGGCGGAGGACATGCAGTATGTCTTCCAGCGTCTGTGCGACCCGAAGGTAGAGAGCCCGTTCGAGAGCACGTTCGAGGAATACGTCGAGGGTGTCGCGGAGACCTACGAGGCGGCGAAGAAGGCGGCGGAGAGTGGCAGGCGGTTCGACTACGACACGATGCGCGTCTCGGGCATCGAGGTGCTCGACCGCGACCGCTTCCGCGTGCGGATGAAGAAGAAATACCCGCAGATCCTCTACTGGTTTGCGTTCCAGGCCACCGCGCCGGTCGCGCGCGAGGCGGTCGAGTATTACGACGGCCAGATCCACGACGGGAAACGCCGCCCGGACTTCCACAAGTTCGGCTCCGTCGGCACCGGCGCGTATCGCATCGTGAGCTACACGCCGCGTTCGCGCGTCGTGATGGAGCGCGCGCCCGGCTACAAGACCGTGACATTCCCCAGCGACGGCTTCCCGCCGGAGAAGGCCGAGTGGCTGAAGACGCTCGCCGGCAAGCCGCTGCCGTTCATTGACGAGGTCCACTTCGTCATCCAGCCCGAGAACATCCCGCGCTTCGTCCTCCTGCGGCAGGGCTACCTCGACGGCCTCGCCGTGGACAAGGACTCCTTCAACTCCATGGTCTCGCCGGCCCGCACGCTCTCCCCCGAGTTCAAGGCGCGCGGCATGACGCTCGAGAAGGACTTCGAGATCTGCACCTTCTGGACGGCCTTCAACATGGACGACCCGGTGCTCGGCAAGAACCTCAAGCTCCGCAAGGCCCTCGCCCAGGCGTTCGACGGCGCACGCTACAGCGAGATCTTCTACAGCGGCGTGCCGCCCGTGCCCACGCAGCTCCTGCCGGTCGGCATCTTCGGCTATGAAAAGGACCGCCCAGCGCCGCTTCCCTACAGTCTGGAGAAGGCGAAGCAGCTCCTCGCCGAGGCCGGCTATCCCGGCGGGCGCGACGCAAATGGCAACCAGCTCGAGCTCACCCTGACCGATCAGACCGAGAGCAGCGAATACCGGCAGCGCGCGGAGTTCGTCCAGAAGGGCATCGAGCAGCTCGGCATCAAGGTGAAGGTCAACGGCGTCACCTTCGCCCACATGCAGAACATCGAGGACCGGGGCGACTTCCAGTTCATCGGCAGCACCGGCTGGGGCGCCGACTACCCCGACCCGGAGAACTTCTTCATGCTCCTCTACTCGAAGAACGTCCCTCCCGCGGGCAAGAACTACTCCCGCTACCGCAACCCCGAATACGACCGCATCTTCGAGCAGATGGCCGTCATGGAGAACGGTCCCGAGCGCCTCGAGCTGGTGCGCAGGCTCCAGAAGATCCTCGACGACGACTGCCCCATGGTCCCCTCGTTCACCAAGGCCTTCTACACCGCCGTCCAGCCGTGGGCGCGCCGCACGCACGACAACCTCATGTATGAGGTCGAGGGCGGCATCAAGTTCCTCACCCAGGACACCGAGATGCGCGAGCGCCTGCGGCGCGAATGGAACCGCCCCCTGCTGTGGCCCGCCTATGTGCTCGGCGCGCTCGGCATCGGCGCCGTCCTTGCATTCATCCGCATCGTGCGGCGCAGCAAACAACAGACGGCCTGATGTTCTCCTACCTCGTCCGCCGCATCCTCTACGCCGTGCCGATCCTCCTCGGCGTGATCCTGCTCACCTTCCTCCTCTTCCGCGTGGTGAACCGCCCCGAGGACGCCGCGCTCCACGCCCTCGGTCCGAAGTCCTCCGTGGCCGCGCGCACGCAGTGGATCAAGGACCACGGCCGCGACCGCCCGCTCCACGTGCAGTTCGCCGTGCATGTGAAGCGCATGGTCACCTTCGACTTCGAGCCCTCCGACTACAGCAAGCGCCCCATGGGCGAAGTCTTCCGCGGCGGCGTGGGCCCCTCGCTCTGCGTCACGCTTCCCGGCTTTCTCGCGGGGCTGCTCGCCGCGCTCGGGCTCTCGCTCTACCAGGTCTTCGCCCGCAACTCCGCCGCCGACCGCAACATCACCGTCCTCTGCGTGCTCATGATGAGCGTGCCCACCGTGCTCTACATCATCTTCGGCCAGGCCGTCATCGCCCTCGGGCTCGGGTGGTTCCCCGTCTCCGGCTTCCAGTGGGGCGGGCTGGGAATGATCCGCTTCCTCCTGCTTCCCGTCGCCATCATGGTCATCGTGAACCTCGGCTACGATGGCCGCCTGTTCCGCGCAGTCTTCCTCGAGGAGATCGCGCAGGACTACGTCCGCACCGCCCATGCGAAGGGCCTCGCCACCACCCGCGTGCTCGGCAGGCACGTCCTCAAGAACGGCCTCATCGCCCTCATCACCCTCACCGTCGGCCAGCTCCCGAAGCTCATCATGGGCACGCTCCTCATCGAGAGCTTCTTCGGCATCCCCGGCATCGGCAACGTCATGGTCCTCGCCATCCAGACCGCCGACGAGCCCGTGGTCCTCGCCACCGCCTACCTCGGCGCACTGCTCTACCTCTTCGCGCTCACCCTCACCGACATCCTCTACGCCGCCGCGGACCCGCGCATCCGGCTGAGCTGAATGAAACATCCGACATTGAACATCCGACATTCAACATTCAACGCCGCGCCGTCTGTCGGTGCTGGCGTTGAATGTTGGATGTTCAATGTTGGATGTTGGACGTTGTCGGTGCCCCCGCAGGGGGCCTCCCGCCCAAGTCGGAGAGGCGTCATCGGTCGGGCATTCCCCTTGTCATCGCGCTGCGAGGGATCCCATGAAAGTGCCGGGGAAACAACCCGCGCCATGCAAGGAAGCCTGCGATTTGGAAATGGCCGAAATGCCGTGCATATCCGCATCTTTTCCTGCGTCTGGCATAGACGCACGACGCGTGACCCCATCACGCAACTTGCGTCTAGGCATGACGAACGGTGCGTGACCCCATCACGCAACTTGTGTCTAGGCATGACAAACGGTGCGTCTAGGCATGACGAGTGGTGTGTGACCCCATCACGCAACCTGCGTCTAGGCATGACAAACGGCGCGTCTAGGCATGACGAGCGGTGCGTGACCCCATCACGCAACCTGCGTCTAGGCATGACGACCGGCGCGTCTAGGCATGAGGAACGGTGCGGGACCCCATCACGCAATCTGCGTCTAGGCATGACAAACGGCGCGTCTAGGCATGAGGAGCGGTGCACTCCGCTGGGCCGTTGGCCCGCAGATTCCGGCCGGCGCGCCGCCCCATCCGCAATCCGCAATCCGCAATCCGCAATCCGATGACCGCCTTCTTCACCCACTGGCTCACGCAGGATGTGCTGCTCGTCGGCGGCCTCGGCGGCGTCGCCTTCATGCTCGCCCGTGCGGCCCGCAGTGAGCGGTGGCAGCGGGCAGCGTCCCGCTTCAGGAAGGACCGCACGGGCATCGCCGCGCTCGTCGTCGTCTGCATCTACCTCCTCATCGGCGCGAGCGACATCTTCAGCGTGCCCGTGGGCGATGGGAAGACGAAGACGCTCCTCGACTTCGCCGTCGGCGGCATCCCGGAGGAGCGCAGCTACAGCGCGCCGCTCGGCGACCGCATCCTCACCGACACCAAGCCCGTGCCCGACCCGCTCAAGGGACGCCACATCCTCGGCACCGAGGCGCTCGGCAAGGACGTGCTCGTGGAGACGCTCAAGGGCTGCCGCACCGCGCTCATCATCGGCGGCTTCACCAGCCTCATCTACATCCCGCTCGGCGCGCTCTTCGGCATCCTCGCGGGATACTTCCGCAGGCGGGTGGACGACGTCATCACGTATCTCTACAGCACGCTCGCGAGCATCCCCGAGATCCTGCTGCTCATCTCGATCCTCTTCGTCCTCGGGCCGGGGCTCGGCAGCATCAGCATCGCGCTGGGCACCACCGGCTGGGTCGGGCTGTGCCGGCTCATCCGCGGGGAGACGATGCGGCAGAGCGAGCGGCAGTATGTCGCCGCCGCGCGCGCGCTCGGGCAGAGCCACTGGAACATCATCACGCGCCACCTGCTGCCGAATGTGATGCACCTCGTGCTGATCAACTTCGTCCTCGGCTTCTCCGGCATCGTGCTCACGGAGGCCGTGCTCAGCTACCTCGGCGTCGGCTGTCCCGTGGGCACCGCGAGCTGGGGCATGATGATCGACAGCGGCCGCAGCGAGTTGAGCCGCGACCCCATCGTGTGGTGGAACCTCGCCGCCGCGGCCACCGCGCTCTTCGGCCTCGTCCTCGCGCTGAACCTCCTCGGCGACGCGCTCCGCCGGGCCTTTGACCCGAAGAGGAGCTGAGGAGGGGAGGTGCGGTGGATCTGCCGCACAATCTTCGCACGCAGAGGCCCGTTTCTGCTTGCCGCGACGGATGAAAGAACGCTTTCCTCCGAGGCGATGAGTCGCGGCCGTTCGCTCATTCCGGTGCCAGTCAGCAAGCCTCTCCATGCACCGCGGTCCGCGCCTGGCAGTTCTCAACGACACACCCTATGACGACGACGACGCGCACCTTTTCCCGCATGGCCCGCACCGCCCTGTGGCTCCTCCTCGGCACGCTCGCGGGCGGCCTCCAAGCGGCGACCTTCACCGTGAACTCCACGCTCCACGGCACGGATGGCAACGCGGGGACGACGACGCTGGTGGAGGCCATCAACGCCGCGAACACCGCGGGCGGGTCGAACACCATCGAGCTGGCCGCGAACACGGCTTACGTAAGCGACGACACGGTGTTCATCGACGGCACCTCGGCGGGCCGCACGATGTATCCGGCCATCACGAGCAACATCACCATCCACGGCAACGGCGCGACGCTCGATGCGACGGGAAAGAACGCGCGGTTCTTCTACGTGACCGGCACGGGCGCGCTCACACTGGAGAGGATCAACCTCGTCGGCGGCAAGGCGCAGGGCGGCGCGGGTGCGGCGGGGAATTTCGGCGGTGGCGGCGGCGGCGCGGGAATGGGCGGGGCGATCTTCGTGAATGGCTCGACCGCTTCCCTGACGATCCGCCAGTCGTCCA
Source organism: Chthoniobacteraceae bacterium (assembly GCA_044221185.1). Lineage (GTDB taxonomy): Bacteria > Verrucomicrobiota > Verrucomicrobiia > Chthoniobacterales > Chthoniobacteraceae > SXWH01. The sequence goes on from JBGAPP010000007.1 coordinate 39,287, forward strand.
TCCTGAACTGCCTGGCACAGGGCGGAACCAACACCAACTGGGGCACTGCGGGGACCACTTTGGCGGGTCCCGGTGGCGGCGGTGGTGGCATGGGGGGTGATGCCGGCGACCTTGTTGGCGGAGACGGCGGGCAGTCGGGTGGTGGTGGATCGCGCACTTCGGCCAGCGGTGCGACCGGCGGTGCCAGCAATGGTGGGAATGCCGGGGCCAACAATGGCGGATTTGGCGGCGGTGGCGGCGGCGGCATCCAGGCTGGGAACGCGGGCAATGGCGGGTTTGGCGGCGGCGGCGGCGGCGGCTGGATAAACTTGCCGAGTTTCGGTGCAGCAGGGACGGGCGGGTTCGGCGGCGGTGGCGGCGGATTCGGTGGCAACGGCACCGGCGGGGCAGGAGGCCCATTTGGCGGCAGGGGTGGCGCCTACAATGGCGGCGGCTTCGCCAACGGCGGCCCCGGTGCGGGACTCGGTGGTGCGATTTTCAACCTCCAGGGGACGGTCGTGCTCGAAAACGTCTCCCTGCTCTCGAACACCGCAAGGAGCGGTATCAACGCCCCTGCGTCGGCAATCAACGGTATCACCGGAGCGTCTGCCGTTGGCGGCGGCATGTTCAACTACGACGGCGCGGTCACGATCAAGCACTGCACCTTTTACCAGAATGCCTGCACCGCGGACTTCAGCGTCCCGGCGCCGGCGACGGGCGGCGCTCTCTACAACTACGACGCCTCGGGCGGCTCCACGCCTTCGGTGACCATTTACAACTCGATCCTCGCCACCTCGACCTTCACCAGTGGCTCATCCGCAGGCGTCGAGGCCTTCAACGACGGCGCCGGTTCGATCACCGCCGGGGGCACGGCGAACAGCAACATCGTCACTTCATCCACAGGCGTGACGGGCACGGTGAACACCGCCAGCCCGGCGCTCAGCCTCACCGCGCGCGGCAACGGCGTCACCGGAGTCCCGCCCGCCACGGGCAGTCCCGCCATTAATGCAGGTGACAATGCGAACAGCCTCGCGACGGACGCCTTTGGCACCGCACGGATCGGCACCGTGGACATCGGCGCGATCGAGGGCCCGCTCTCCACCTCATTCACGCTCACCTCCGGGATGCTGCTGATCTGCGACACGAATGCGGACGCTGTCTTCGCCGTGGACCCGGCGACGGGCAACCGCACGCTTGTCTCGAAGAATGGCTTCGTCGGCACCGGGCCGGACATCCAGAACCCGCGTGGCATCACGACGGACACGAGCGGCAACATCTACGTGGTGAACACGGCGCCCACGCCCGTATCGATCGTGAAGATCGATCCGACCAATGGCAACCGCACCACGATCTCCAGTTCCGCCGTCGGCACCGGCACGAACTTCAGCACCCCCAGCGGCATCGCCTTTCGCGCCTCGGATGGAAAACTGATCGTCACGGATTCCGGCGGCACGAACGGGAGCGCGGGGTCGGACGCAGTCTTCGTGGTGGATCCCGCGACGGGCAACCGCACGATCCTCTCCGATGACGTGACGCCCAACACGACCAACGCCCTGACGACGCCGAACTCCCTCATCGTCCACAGCACACTGGGCATCTTTGTGACGGACAGCACCACTGCAGACAGCGTGATGAAAGTGGACGCCGGAACCGGCGCGCGCACGATTTTCTCCAGCGCCACGGTCCCTGACGCGACAAATCCGATCACGAACCCCAACGGCATCGCGGAGGACACGGACGGCAGCATCCTGCTCATCGAAGCCGGGTCGCCGAACCGCCAGTTGCTGCGCATCAATTCCTCCACCGGCACGCGCACGGTTGTCTCCACGCTGAGCACCACGGAGACCTTCGACGGCGTGGCGGCCGGCAGCGGCGGCATCTTTGTGACGAAGAGCACGAACCCGGATGCGGTCTTCAAGGTCAACCCCTCGACCGGCGTGCTGACGCTGGCCGCAAACAACACCATAGGCAACGGCGTCCTCTTCGGTGCCGGCGGCACGAGCGCAGGGCTGAACTTCGGCATCGCATTCTACGGCTCAGCCCCCGTGACGCCCGCGCCGACTGTCACCAACGTTTCACCTGCGTCTGGCCCCACCACCGGTGGCAGCGTCGTCAGCATCACCGGCACGAATTTCACCGGTGCCACCGCAGTGACCATCGGAGGCACGGCGGTGACAAGCTTCCACGTCGTGAATGCCACGACGATTGAGGCCGTGACTCCGGCCAAGGCGGCCGGCTCCGCGAGCGTGGTGGTGACGACGGCCGGCGGATCGAATGCGGCGAACACGCTCTTCACCTACAACGCGGCGGTGGCCTCGACCGTGGTGGATTTTGAAACGGCGGCCACCGGATCGCTGGCTGCGGGAGCGCAGGCCTTCACCAGTTCGGGCAAGACGTGGACGCTCACCGGCTTCCTGATCGGCGATCCGGTCAATGCCCTCGGTTCATCGCCCGTGGGTGCCGCCACTCCTGCCAGCAACGGGTTCCTCGACTCGGGACCGTCTGCCGGCTTGGTCGCGCGCTCGCCGGGTTCGGTCGGAGCCATCGTCGCGCCCGCAGGCAACACCTTCCGCGCCGTCGGCATCGACATCTGGCCGGCGTCCAACAGCACGACCATTGGCGGCAGCATCATCCCTTACCAGACCGGCATCAACGACGTGCCGGGCGAGACCGGGCACACTTTCAACGTCAAGGGCTACCGGAACGGCTCCGTGGTGGTGAACGTGAACGTGATCGACACCCTGCGCACGCCGCCGCAGAGCGGCTCGGTGGCGGGCGGCTACTGGCACCATCTGGAATTCACCAACTCCGCCTTCGACACGACGGACATCGACAAGCTGGAGTTCTTCATCGTCACCCAGAGCGGCACGGCCTTCGACGGGCCGAACTCCGGTTCGGCGCTCTCCACGCCGAACTACATCGCGCTGGACAACTTCGTGTATTCCAGCCTCACGGTGGCGGCGCCGAACCTCACGATCAACGACGTGAGCCTGAACGAGGGCAACGCGGGGACGACGAACTTCACCTTCACCGTGAGCCTGAGCGCGCCGGCGCCGGCGGGCGGCGTGACCTTTGACATCGCGACGGCGGACGGCACGGCGACGTCGGCCAGCGGCGATTACGTCGCGAAGAGCCTGACTGCCCAGACGATCCCGGCCGGGAGCAGCACCTACAGCTTCACCGTGCTGGTGAATGGCGACACCGCAGTCGAGCCGAACGAGACGTTCTTCGTCAACGTGACCAATGTGACCGGCGCGATCGTGACCGACGGGCAGGGACAGGGGACGATTGTGAACGATGACGTCGCGGGGCCGGCCACGCATTTCACGGTGACCGCTCCTGCGAACGCGGCGGCGGGCTCGCCGTTCAGCGTGACGGTGACGGCGCTCGATGCGGCCAACAATGTGGCGACGAGCTACACGGGCACGGTTCATTTCACAAAGACCGACAGCGGTGCCGGTTCGTCGGTGCCTGCGAACTACACGTTTGCGGCGGGTGACAACGGCGTCCACACATTCACGAACGGCGCGACATTAGTGACCGCCGGCACGCAGACACTCACGGCGACGGACACGGTGACGGGCAGCATCAACGGCACAAGCGGGAATGTGGCCGTGAGCGCGGCAGCCGCGACGCATTTCTCGGTGAGTGCGCCCGCGAACGCCACGGCGGGTTCGGCGTTCAACGTCACGGTGACCGCGCTGGATCAGTTCAACAACACGGCGACGGGCTACGCGGGCACGGTGCATTTCACCTCGAGCGACGGCACGGCGACGCTGCCGGGGAACAGCACGCTGACGAGCGGGACCGGGACGTTCAGCGCGACGCTCAGGACGGCGGGAAGCCAGACGGTCACGGCGACGGACACCGTGGCTGGCAGCATCAACGGAACGAGCGGGAGCGTGACGGTGAGCGCGGCCGCGGCGACGCACCTGGCCTTCGGGGTGCAGCCAGCGAGCACGGTCGCGGGAGTGGCGATCAGCCCCGCGGTGACGGTGCAGGTGCTCGATCAGTTCAACAACCTGGTGACGACCGACACGTCGAACGTGACGGTGGCCATCGGCACGAACCCCGGCGGCGGCACGCTCTCGGGCACGGCGACGGTCGCGGCGGTCGGCGGTGTGGCGACTTTCAGCACGCTGAGCATCAACAAGGCCGGCACGGGCTACACGCTGACCGCGTCGGACGGCGCGCTCACGGGCGCCACGAGCGGGGCATTCAACATCACGCCTGCGGCGGCGAATCACCTGGCCTTCGGGGTGCAGCCGGCGAGCACGGTCGCGGGAGTGGCGATCAGCCCCGCGGTGACGGTGCAGGTGCTCGATCAGTTCAACAACCTGGTGACGACCGACACGTCGAACGTGACGGTGGCCATCGGCACGAACCCCGGCGGCGGCGCGCTCTCGGGGACGGCGACGGTCGCGGCGGTCGGCGGTGTGGCCACTTTCAGCACGCTGAGCATCAACAAGGCCGGCACGGGCTACACGCTCACCGCGTCGGACGGCGCGCTCACGGGCGCGACGAGCAGCGGTTTCAACGTCACGGCCGGAGCGGCGAACCACTTCGCGGTGACCGCGCCGGCGAATGCGGCGGCGGGCACGGCGTTCAGCGTGACAGTGACGGCGCAGGATCAGTTCAACAACACGGTGACGGGCTATACGGGGACGGTGCATTTCACGACGACCGACCCCAGCCCGGGTGTGGCGGTGCCTGCGGACTACGCGTTCACCGGGGGGGATGGCGGCATGCACACGTTCACGAACGGCGTGACTTTCGTGACCGCCGGCAACCAGACGGTGACGGCGACGGACACGGTCACGGGGAGCATTAACGGCACGAGCAGCGCTGTGACCGTTGCGCCGGTCCCGCCGACGGTGAACACACCTACGAGCGCGAGCCTCACGGCGAACAGTGCGGTGCTCGGCGGCAATGTCGCGTCGGGCGGTGGCACGAGCGTGAGCGCGGTGGGCGTGCTGGTCTCCACGAATGCGGGGGCGAACTTCACGCTGCCCGCGGGCAGCGGGGTGAACAATCTCACCGGTTCCGTGCCGACGGTGCCCGGTGCCTTCACGGCCTCTGCCACGGGACTGAGTGCGAGCACGCAGTATTACTTCGTGGCCTACGCGACGAACAGCGCGGGCACGACCTACACCACGCCGGTGGCCACCTTCACCACGCCTGCGCCGGACTACACGGTGGCCACCGCGGGGAACGCGATCACCGTTACGGATGTCTCCGGCAACAGTGACACGCTCGCCGTCTTCGAGGCAACTCCGGGCACCATCCGGTTCACCGCCACAGGCCGCACCTTCAGCGTGGATGGCGCGGTGGCCCTCACCGGCGACACGGGAGACATTACGCTCACCGGCGTGAGCGGCATCACCGTGAACGCCGGCGGCGGGGATGATGTGATCAATGTCTCGGCGTTCACTGGCACGAACTTCCCGAGCCTCACGATCAACGGCGGCACGGGCAACGACCTCGTGAACCTGACGGGCAGCATCACCTTCGCCGCGAATGCGAACCTCGACCTCGATTTGCAGAACGACAGCGCCACGCCCGGCACGGACATCGTGGGCGTCGCGACGAACGCCCACATCCTCACCTCCGGCACCGGCACGATCACGGTGAAGGTGAGCCAGAAAATCGAGCTGCAGTCGGGCTCGAGTCTCGAGACCGTGGATGGCGGCATCACCCTGGAGGCGAACCAGCAGGCGGTGGCGACGGCGGGCAGTTTCGTCGGCGTGCAACTCATCGGTGGCACGGTGCAGGCGACCGGCACCGGTGCGGTGACTGTGACCGGTCGCGGCGGAAATGGCGTAGGTGGCGCCCAACACGGGGTTTCGGTCGGGACGGCATCCGTGATTCGCGGAGGGACGGGTGCCATTGCGACGGTGACTGGCATCGGTGGCGCAACTGCGGGAGCCAGCAATTTCGGCATCCTTGTGGATGGCAGCGGGGTGATTACGTCCCTTGGTGCGAACGTGACCGTCATCGGCCAGGGCGGTGGAACGGCCGCCAGCACCCTCAACCGTGGCGTGCAACTGGGCAACGCTTTCAACAACACGTCGCTGATTACCGCAGGGGGCGGCGGCACAGTCACTGTGCAGGGCACGGGCGGACTCGGCACTAGCAATTCCTACGGTGTGCGAATCGCTCTTGGAGGCGGGATCAGTTCCACCGGGGGCGACGTCTTTGTCACCGGGATCGAGGGTAGCGGACCTTTGTCGCTGGGAATTTCCAACAACAGCGCCACAGGAGCGATCACGGTCGGTGGTGGCAAGAGCCTGACCATGACAGCCGACACGATGGATCTCGCCACCATCAGCTCGATCACCGCGAATGCGGCGACCCTTGTCCCGCGCACCGCGGGAAGGCTCGTGAATCTCGGCTCCGCCGTGGACAACACGGCGAACACGCTCGAACTGTCCGCTGCGGAACTCAACAAGATCACCTGCTCCGCGCTCGTCATCGGCGATGCGAACTCCGGCGCGATCACGCAGAGCACCGCGATCACGCGCAGCGCGGTGACGGATGTGACGTTCAATTCCGGCAGCACGATCGCCATCAACACCGGCCCGCTGAACACGGCGGGGGGCAACCTGGTCGTCAACCCCGGCGGTGCGACGAACACCTTCGGCCCGCTCGCGGTCGGCACGGATGTGAACATGGGGGCGACGGGCACGCTGAGCTTTGGCAGCGGAGACCAGCTCGCGGTCACGATTGACGGCACGACACCGGACAGCCAGTTCACGCAACTGAAGGTCACCGGCAAAGTGGACCTCACCGGCGCGGCGCTCAGCGTTGGCGGCAGCTACACGCCGGCCTCCACCGACACGTTCACCATCATAGACAACGACGGGGCCGACGCGGTCGCCGGCACCTTCGCCGGCCTGCCGGAAGGGGCGTCGCTGACGCTGAATGGCAAGTCGCTGCTCATCACCTACCACGGTGGCGACGGCAACGACGTGGTCCTCATCGCCAACCGTCCGCCGGTGCCCGGGCCGGTCTTCGCGGCGCGCGGCCCGACGACCAGCGTGAAGATTCCGATCGCCCAGTTCATCGCCGCCGCGCCGGATCCGGATGCGGGGGACATTGTCACTCTCGTCAGCGTGGGTAACCCGGCGGCTCCGGCGCACGGCACGGCGGTCATCTCCGGCTCGAACGTCATCTACACGCCGGCACCGGGCAACACGACCGGGGTCACCTTCAGCTACACGGTGACAGACAACCACGGCGCGCAGGCCACGGGCACGGTGACGGTCACGGTGAACGGCACGCCGGGGGCGACCTCCGTGCAGATCACGAAGATGACGCGCGCCACGGATGGCTCGGTCTCGCTGACCTTTGCGGGCGTGCCCGGCTACACCTACGGGCTGCAGTTCACCGACGACCTGCTGAACCCGTGGCAAAACCTCGGCCCCGTGCCGATGAACGCTGTGGGCCAGGCGACCTTCACGGACGGCGTGCACAACGCCAGCCCGAACGTCTTCTATCGCTTCATCTATCCGGCGCCGTAGCGACTCCGCACACCCGCGGCTCCCTGCGACAAGAGATCACCACTCCATCCGCTCATTCCGAACACCACCCAGCCTGCCACCATCATGAAGAAACCCATCCTCACTTCCCTGTTTCCCGTGGCTCTGCTCGTGCTGGCTGCCGCCATGCGCCCAGCCAATGCCGAGGTATTCAACTTCACCGTGCCGCCGGCAAACCAGCCGATCCCCGACGGCGCCCTCCCGCTGGGCATCACCGACACGCGGACGCCCACCACCGCGATCAACGTGATTCAGGATATCAGCATCACGCTGAACATTTCACCCATCACGGCTGGCGACGGATGGACCGGCGATCTCTACGCCTACGTGCAGCACGTCACGCCCGGCGGCGCGGGATTCTCCGTGCTGCTGAACCGGGTGGGCACGACCACGCTGGATCGCGTCGGCTACAGCGACCAGGGCTTCAGCGTGACGTTCAGCGACACGGCGGCGAATGGCGACATCCATCTCTACCAGTCAAACGGATCCGCCTATGTCGCCTCGCTGAGCGGCGGCGTGCTGGGTGGCACCTGGCAGCCGGACGGGCGCAACGTGGACCCGAACACGGTGAACGTGAGCTCCGTGACCGATCTCTCGCCCCGCACGGCGATGCTAACCGCGGGGACGAATCCCTTCACGGGCCTCAGTGCCAAGGGTGACTGGACGGTGTTCGTCGCCGACGGCTCCGGCGGCAACGCGATGCAAATCACCAGTTGGACGCTGGACATCAGCGGCATCAGCGGGCCGTTCTATTGGAAAGGCGCGACGGACGGCCTGTGGACCACCATCGGCAGCAGCGGCTCGCCGAACTGGGCCGCCGACGCCGCGGGAACCATCGCAATCCTCGCGACGCCCGACCCGACTGCGGACGTGGTTTTCTCCGCGACCGGCGCAGGCAACCGCACGACGACTCTCGGCGCGGACTTCACGATCCGGAGCCTGACGATGAGCGACACCGTTGGCGCGGTGCAAATCAACGGCGCGAACACACTCACCATCGCGGGCGCAGCGGGCACGGGCATTGACGTGCAGGCGGGCGCGCAGGCGCTGACCATCGGCGCGAACGTCACGCTCGGCGGATCGAGCGACACCATCACGGTGAACAACGCCGCGGGCCTGACGATCAGCGGCGCGCTCGGTGGAACCAACGGGCTGAACAAGCTCGGCACCGGCACGCTCACGCTTTCCGGCACGAATACCTACACGGGCAACACCTTCATCGATGGGGGCGGGCTCACTGTCACCGGCTCGGTCGGCAACGGCACCAGCACCAGCGAGCTGATCGTCGGCCTCAACAACGGCGGGACGAACCTCACGATCTCCGGCGGCGGCGTGGTGACCAACGGCAAGAGCACGATCGGATACAACGCGGCGTCGGACAACAACACCGTGCTCCTCACCGGCGCGGGCTCGCAGTGGAACACATCGTCCACTTTCTACCTCGGCTGGGACGGCGCGGGGAACACGATGACGGTCTCCGACGGCGCGAAGTTCACGCTGAGCAACACGAGCAACTTCGACGCGGTGATCGGCGCGAATGCGGGCTCGGACAACAACAAGCTCACCATCACCGGCACGGGCTCCTCGTTCAGCAACGTGAACGCGCCGAACGGTTCCACGCTCTACGTCGGCCGCAGCGGCACGGGCAACGAGATGGACATCCTCGCAGGCGGCAGCGTCGCCAGCTTCAATGCGCGCATCGGCGGCGGCACCGGCTCCGTCGGCACCCCCGACAACAGCAAGGTGCTCGTGGACGGCACAGGCTCGCTCTGGACCGTCGGCGGCACATTGCGTGTGGGCTCGAACGGCACGAACAGCAACCTCACCATCTCCAGCGGCGGCGTGGTCAACGTCACCGGCAACACCTTCCTCGGCTACGACGCCTCCTCGACGGGCAACACCGTGCTCGTGACTGGCACCGGCTCGCAGTGGAACGTCGCGTCCCTCGCCGTCGGCCGCAACGGCAGCGGCACCGTGACCGTCGCGGACAGCGGCGTGCTCTCTGCCACCTCGATCACGCTCGGCCTGAACGCGGCCTCCTCCGGCACGCTGCAAATCGGCAACGGCGCGGGCGCGGGCACGGTCACCGGTTCCGGCATCACCAGCGGCGCGGGCACCGCGACGGTGGTCTTCAACCACACCGACGCCGCCTACACGTTTGCGCCGCTCATTTCGGGCACGACCTCCGTGCAGCACGACGGCAGCGGCACGACTTCCCTTACTGCGGCGAACACCTACACGGGCACGACGGCGGTGAACGCGGGCGTTCTGCAGGTCGGCGACGGCACCACCGGGAGCATCTCGGGTTCGAGCGCAGTCGCCGTGGCGTCCGGCGCCATGCTCGCGATCAACCTCGCGTCCGGCGGCACGTTCACCAACGCCGTGACCGACAACGGGACGGTCAACACGCGCTTTTCCGGCGCCGGGACGAACACGCTCAGCGGGAACATCAGCGGCACGGGCGGCGTCCTCCAGAGCGGGACGGCGACTTCGATCTTGAGCGGGAACAACGGCTACACGGGGACGACGGTGGTGAACAACGGCGTGCTGCTGGCGGGGAGCGCGACAGCCTTCGGGACGAACTCGAGCACAACGGTGACCGCGCCCGGCGTGCTGGACATTGGCGGGTTCAACATCACCATCGGCGGGCTGGATGGCACGGGCACGGTGCGTAACAACGGCGCGGCGGCGACGCTGACGCTGGGCGGCGGGGACCATTCGGGCACTTTCACCGGCGCGATCCAGAACGGCACGGGCGTGCTCTCGCTGACGAAGGCGGGCACGGGCACTCAGAACCTGAACGGCGCCACCACCTACACCGGCACGACCACGGTGAACGCGGGCATGCTGAGCGTGAATACCGGCGGGACGCTCTGGACCACCGGGGCGCTCGTGGTGAACGGCGGCACGCTGCAATTCGACAACAGCTTCGTCTCCGCGGCATCACTGTCGGGCCCCGGCGGCATCGTGAACCTGACGGCCGCGAACGGCATGGCCGACCTGGCAGTCGGCACGGACAACAGCGACACGGCGTTCTCGGGCAACATCACCGGCACTGTGCTGACCAGTTTCCGGAAAGTGGGCGCCGGCACGCTGACGCTCAACGGGAACGGAAACAACGCGTTCGCGGGTGTGTTCAACGTGGACGACGGGAGGGTGGATCTGAGCATGTTTGCCACGCAGGCCACCGGCCAGGGGCCGCTGAACATCGGCGACGGCACGGGCGCGGCGGGCAGCGCGGTGCTGAAGGTCATCGGCAGCGAGCAGATCAACGACACCTCGGCGGTGACGATTGCCTCGGACGGCAAGCTGGACCTGAACAACGTCAACGAAGTCATCGGCTCGCTGGCTGGCAGCGGTTCGGTGACACTGGGCTCGGGCGACCTGACCGCGGGCGGGGACAACACTACGACGGCCTACGCCGGGGTGATCAGCGGCACCGGCGGACTTTTGAAGCTGGGGACGGGCACGATGACCCTCAGCGGGGCGAATACCTTCACGGGACTCACGAGCGTCGTCGGCGGAACGCTGAGCCTCTCCGGCGGCTCTGCGCTGGCCGACACCGACGCCGTAAGCGTGGGTGTGCTCGGCACGCTGGATCTGCAGAACAGCGAGACCATCGGCAGCCTCGCGGGCAGCGGTGCGGTGACGCTGAACGCGAACACGCTCACAACGGGAGGGAACAACGTGGGGACGGTTTTCAACGGCGTGATGAGCGGGAGTGGCGGGCTCGTGAAGGAAGGCATCGCTGTCTTCACGCTCAGCGGGGCGAACACCTCCACCGGGCCGGTGACGGTGAACGGGGGCATCCTGAACCTCTCCGGCGGCGCGGCCATCGCGGACAGTGTGGCGGTGACGGTGAATCCAGCGGGCACGCTGACGCTGCAGACGAACGAGACCATCGGCAGCCTCGCGGGGAGCGGTGCGACGAACCTGAACCAGCGCACGCTGACGACCGGCGGGAACAACGCGAGCACGAGCTACAGCGGGGCGTTCAGCGGGAGCGGCGGGCTGGTGAAGAACGGCACGGGCACCTTCACGGTAAGCGGCACGAGCAGCTTCACGGGCGGGACGACGCTCAATGCGGGCACGCTGGCGGTGGGCAGCGCAAAGGCGCTCGGCAGCGGCAACCTGACGGTCAATGCCGGCACGCTGCGCACGACGGGTGGACCGATCGCCGTGGACATCGGCGCGGGCAACATCCAGTTCAATGGCGGCACCTACGTCGCGAACGTCGGCGGCACCGCGCCCGGCGTCACGCACGACCAGCTCAAGACGACGGGCACCGCAGCCATCGGCGGCGGCACGCTGGCGCTCGTGCAGCAGAATGGATTCGTGCTCGGCAGCGGCACGAAAGTCGTCCTGCTACTCGCCACCGGCGGTGTCGTCGGCGGCACGGCGGGCGGCACCGCGCTCCCCGCGGGCAGCGTCACCGGCCTCGCGGCGTTCAGCAACTCGCCGCTCCTCGTGGCCACCGTGAAGCTCTACACCGACAGCATCGTGCTCGAGGCCGTGCAGGGCAGCTTCGCCGGCCTGCAGGGCACGCTCGGCTTCACACCAAACCAGATCGCAGTCGCCGGCGCCCTCGACAGCCTCTCCTCCCTCACCGGTGGAAGGACCGGCGTCATTGCGGAGCTCGACTTCCTCAACAGCCAGCCGATCTCCACGCTTGCCGCAAACCTCGACAAAATCTCCCCCGACGAGCTCACCGTCATCTTCGACATCTCCCGCTCCCTCTCGATCACGCAGTCGAACAACCTCCTCCAGCGCCTCGACGCGCTGCACGGCGGCGGCGGCGGCGCGGGTGGCTCCGCGTTTGGAATCAGTGCGGGCAGCATCGGCGGCGCGTCCTATGGACCAGTTGGTAGGCAGGGCAAGGAAGCCGCGCCTGCGCCTGAGGACCGCTGGGGCCTGTTCATGACGGGCAGCGGCGAGTTCACGCGCATCGGCAGCACCACGAATGCAGCCGGCTACAACTATCAGACCGGCGGCGTCACCGCGGGCATCGACTACCGCATCCACGACCACTTCGCGCTCGGCCTCAGCCTCGGCTACGTCGGCACGAATGCCAACCTCACCAATGGTGGCAGCGTGAACGTGGATGGCGGGCGCATCGGCCTCTACGCCACCTATTTTGACAAGGGCTTTTACGTGGACGCCGCCGTGAGCGGAGGCCTCAACAGCTACAAGACCCGCCGCGTCACGCCGAACAACACCGCCGCCACCGCCAGTCCCGATGGCTCGGAGGTGGATGTGCTCCTCGCCACGGGCTACGACTGGAAAGTCGGCAGCTTCACCCTTGGCCCCGTGGTCACCTACCAATACACCGGCACCCATCTCGACGGCTTCACTGAGACCGGCGCCTTCCTGCCCCTGAGCATCCGCAGCGCCAGCTCGGAAAGCTCCCGCACTACCGTCGGCTTCCGCGCCGTGTGGGATGCGCAGGTCGCCGGAAAGCACGTCCGCCCCGAAGTCCGCGCCTCATGGCAGCACGAGTTCGGCGACGTTGCCCACCAGCTCACCAGCACCTTCGCCACTCTAGGCGGCAGCCCCTTCACCGTCACCGGCCCCATCACCGGACGCGACAGCCTGCTCGTCGGCGCGGGAGTCACCATCCAGTGGAGCGACCGCGTCGCCACCTACCTCAACTACGATGGCGAAGTCGGCCGCAAAAACTACGAGTCCCACTCCGTCTCCGGCGGCTTCAGGATCCAGTTCTAAGTCAGGGAGGTGACGGGCAAAATCGTCCTGCGTGGAGCCCCGGAGGGGACGCTGCGAACATTGACGACTCGCAAGACGAATCCAGTCTCCGCGCGCCGCATCCACTCCTTGCCTTCATCGCCGGCATCCCGGCAAGGTTTCGCGCAATGAAACCGGTTTGCCTGCTTCTGCTTGGATTTGTCACTCGCGCAGCGCTCGCGGTGGAATTGCCGCCGGTGGAGACGGAGGTGTGCGTGTATGGCGGGACGCCCGCGGGCGTGATGGCGGCGGTGGCTGCGGCGAGGCACGGGCACACAGTGGCGCTTGTGGACATCAATGCGCACACGGGCGGCGTGGTGAGCGGCGGTCTCGTGGCGACGGACATGGGCGACCGCAGGACGGTGGGAGGGCTCGCGGATGAGTTCTTCACACGCATCGTGCGCCATTACGCGGAGAAGTTCGGCGCGGACTCGCCGCAGCTCAAGGCATGCAGGAACGGGAACACTTTCGAGCCGCATGTGGCGGAGGTGGTGTTCGACGCAATGCTTGCGGAGCAGCCGCGGGTGAAGGTGTTTCACCGGATGCGATACCGGTCGCTCGCGATGGATCCGATGGACGCGCGGCGCGTGGCTTCGCTCACCGTCGAGAACCCGGCGGACGGGTCCGCACGCAAGTTCACGGCTAAGGTGTTCATCGACGCGAGCTACGAGGGCGACGTGATGGCGGGCGCGCGCGTGCCGTATCGCGTGGGGCGGGAGGCGCGGGCGGAGTTTGGCGAGTATCTCGCGGGCGTGAGCATGGGGCCGAAGGAGCAGCGCGGCCTCGGCGACCATCGCACGATGGCCTACAATTACCGGGTGTCGATCACGTCGGACACCGCGAACCGCGTGCTCTTTCCCAAACCCGCGAACTACGACCCCACGCCGTTCATCGCGACGGACGGGCGGCGGGTGAAGGAGGGGCGCGCGATGGGCTTCGGGGATTTCTTCACGACGACCGAGAAGGCGCATCCCGGTAAAAAATATGACGCGAACTGGGGCGACTCGCCGGGCAACAGCGAGGGCTACGCCGACGGCGACTGGGCCACGCGCGACCGCATCGCCGCGCGCATCCGCGACCACGTGCAGGGCCGGCTCCACTACTTGCAGAACGATCCGGAACTGCCGGAGGCATTCCGCACCGAGGCGCGCACGTGGGGGCTGCCGAAGGATGAGTTCGCGGACAGCGGGCATTTTCCCTTCCAGATCTACGTGCGCGAGGCGCGCCGCATGGTCGGGCGGCATGTGCTGCGCGAGCAGGATCTCACGCAGGACCGCTGGAAGGCCGACGGCATCGCGACCGGCGGCTACGGGATCGACTGCCACGTCGTGCAGTTGCTCCGCGAAGACGGGCGGCTTGTCCCCGAGCACACGCGCCATGTGGCGTGCAACAATTACGACATCCCGTATCGCAGCATCACGCCGCCGGACGCGGAGAACCTGCTCGTGCCCGTGTGCTGCTCGGCGACGCACGTCGCCTACTGTTCGCTGCGGATGGAGCCGGTCTTCATGATGCTCGGCCACGCCGCCGGCGACGCCGCGCACCTCGCGCTCGCGGATGCGGTGAGCGTGCAGAAGGTGGACGCGCGGAAGCTGCGCGAGATTCTGCGGAAGGAAAGCGCGGTGCTCGATGCAGGCTATCAGCCGCAGGTGAAGCTCGCGTGGACGCCCGCGCATCCGAAGCCTGGGGAGAAGGTCGTCTTCAAAACGGTCGCGGCCGTGCGCGAGGCGGAGGCGTCCGTTCCCGGTGCGGAGGTGAAGGCGGTCGTTTGGGATTTCACCGGGGATGGCAAGTTGGGCGGGGAAGGGGAGCGCGTCGTGCAGACGTTTGCCGCGGAGAAGATGCACACCGTCAGCGCGATCGTGACCGATGCCGCGGGGCGGCGCCGTCTGCTCACCGCCGAGGTGCCTGTCGGAAACGCCGAGGCGTGCGATGTGACGGTGGACGATTTCGACGCCGAGGCGTTCGGCCGGTGGGACGGCACTTTTCCCGACTACATTCCCGGCCTCCCGCTGCGCTACTCGGACATCTTCCTCGGCCCCGGCATCCACCGCGACGTGACGCGCAACGGCAAGAAGGCGCCCGCGCGGATCCGCTTCCAGCCGTCGCTGCCGCGCTCCGGAAAATACGCCGTGTGCCTCGGCTTCCGTCCGGCGAAGAATCAGGCGACAAACGTCCCAGTGCTCATCCGCCACGCCGGCGGCACGGCGAAGCTCACCGTGAACGAGCGCGAGGAGACGACGCCGTTCAACTTCACGCGCGCCGGCGAGTTTTCTTTCAAGGCTGGCGACACCGGGTTTGTCGAAATCACGAACGGGAACACCGACGGCCGCGTGGTGATCGACGGCGTGCGCTGGGTGTGGCTCGGGGAGTAGCCGCTCGTCACACGCTCACCCGCGCGTGGTGGGCATGTAGCGGTAGAAGACCTCGAGCATCAGCACGCAGAGCGTGGTGCGATAGACGGCGCCGGTGATTGTCCGCGAGTTTTGCGGGCCGATGGCGTTGCCGCCGGGGATGGGCCAGCTTCCGTCGTCGGACTGGGCGTCGCAGATTTCATCCTGGAACCACGCGTTCCATTTTGTCCACGCTTCGCCGCCGAACATGAGGCAGGCCTGCGTGTGGTAATACCAGGCGTAGAGGTCGGCGCTGGCGCCCTTGTATTTCACCGGCTTGCCCTTTTCGGTTTCGTCGAGGAGCCAGGTCATGTTCTTGCGGAGGTCGCCGCGTTCGCCTTTCCAGAAGAGCTGGCAGAGGATGCCGACGCCGGTGAGGCTGTAGTCGTCCGATGGGCCGCGGTATCCGTAGCCGCCCTTGGGGCCTTTGATTTTCTCGAGATAGGCGACGGCCTTGGTGAGCGTCCTGTCCACATCGGCGGGCATGATCTGGCTGAGGTGTGCTGCCTTCAGCGCCTGAATCTGCCAGCCGCTGACGGAGAGGTCGTCGCCGCTCTTGTCGTAGGAATACATCCAGCCGCCGCCGGGGCCTTGGCCCTCGATGATGTGGCCGACGGCGAGGCGGAGCAGCGGGACGACGCGCTGGTCGCGGGTCATCGAGTAGTATTCGCCGAGGGCGTAGGCGCAGATGGCGTGCTCATAGACTCCCTGCGAGGTGAAGGCCTTCGCCATGTGCAGGCGGCCCTCGTTGAGCGCGCCGTTCTCCACGATCCACATGAGCGCGCGTCCGACGGTTTTTCCAAAGGCCGGCGAGTCCTGCAGCTCGCCGTGGCCGAGGAAGCAAAGCAGGCCGAAGCCGGTCATCGCGGCGCGGTTCTCATCGCCCCACGAGCCGTCGTCGTTCTGGTTCTGCTGGAGCCACGTGAGGCCGCGCATCACGGCCCGCTCGGACTTTTCCTTCATGCCGTTCAGCGCCATCGCGCGCTGGCGGCCGCTGCCCATACGCCCGTTCATCGAGCCCGGCAGGCTGGCCGCGAGTGATCGGGAGGAGCCGAAGTTCTTCGTGAGGTCGGCGGCGGAGAGGGTTTTCATCGGCACCTGTGGCATCGCGACTTTGAAGCTGCTGCTCGATGTGGTGGTCTTGATGATGTCCACTGTGGGCGCGGTCGCACTTGGAGTCTGCTGGACGATCTTGGTGGTGGGCACCGAATCGTTGGGCACTTCGGGTGGCTGGGGCAGATCGTCTGTATTGCCGATGAGCCCGTCGCCGCCGCTGGAGACGAAGTCGGGCGCGTCGTTCGCCATCTTGTAAAGGACGATGCCGCCTGCAAGGGCCACGATCGTCGCGTGGATGAGCAGCGAAAGAACGAAATAACGGGACTCCGTGACGCGCAGGAGGAACTTACGATGCCACGGAAGCGGTGGCTCGGGCTCCGCGGGTTTGTCAGGCGGCGGTGGCGATTTTTCCGGCGAGGACTTTTCGCCGGAGGTCTTCTTCGCGGGCGTCTGCTGCGAAGGTGCTTTGTCGGGCGATGGCTTCTCGGCGGAGGTTTTCTTGCCGGCGGGCTTGTCCGCAGGAGCCTTTTCCGACGATGGCGTTTTTTCGGACGCCTTCGGCACAGGGGGCACCGGTGGTTTTGGCTTTTCCGCAATCGCGCTCGACGGAGCAGCCTTTTTCATCACGGCCTTTGTCTCCGGCCCCTTCCTCGCAATGGGCATTTTCGCGGGCGGCGCGACAGCGCTGGCACTGGGCTTCTTTTCGTCGGGGATTTTTGCGTCCGGAGGCTTCGAGTCGCGCTTCTTTTCACTCCGGAAATGGCAGACGAGCGGGCCGAAGCGGATCTCGTCGCCCTCGTTCAGCGCGGCCTCCGTGATGCGTTTGCGGTTGAGCTTCGTGCCGTTCGATGAGCCGAGGTCGCGCAGGAGCACCTCGCCGTTTTTGCGGATGACCTCCGCGTGGTAAACTGACACGTTCTCGTTCTCAAGGACGATGGCGTTCTTCGGATGCCGCCCGATGGAGATGCGCTCCTCGACCACCGGAAATGTCCGCGGCTTCCCGTTTTCGGAGGTGAAAACTAAAAAATGAGCCATGCGAGGGGTGACGGTGGAGCAAGATTTCAGCCGGGGGAGGGGTGATGGCAACCGGAATCAGGGGTGCCGTCGAGTGAGCTTGTCTTCATTCTCGCCGCCGCGCATTGGCGCGCGGCTTGCCAAGGGACGCGGTTGCGCGAGATTGTCTGCAAGCGATGAAGCCCCTTCTCCTCCTGTTCATTCCCGCGACCGTGCTGGCCGTGGAACTCCCGCCGCCTGCCAAGCGACCTGTGGATTTCGCAAAGGACATCCAGCCGTTGTTCGAGTCGAGCTGCATCAAGTGCCATGCGAAGGGAAAGGACCGTGGCGGGTTTTCGCTGGAGACGCGCGAGGCGTTTTTCAAAGGCGGGGACACGGGCGCGGCGATGGTGCCGGGTGAAAGCGCGAAGAGCTTGATCGTCGATTTGCTCACGACGGATGATCCGGAGGCATCCATGCCGCGGCGCGGGAAGCGGTGGACGCCGGAGCAGGTCGGCCTGCTGCGCGCGTGGATCGATCAGGGCGCGAAGTGGCCGGAGGGCGTCGTCTTTTCCAAACCCGCACCCCAGAATCTCGCGCCGCGGAAGGTCGAGGCGCCGCCGGGCGAGGGGAATCCGATCGACCGCGTGCTCGGGAAGTATTTTGCGGAGCACAACATCAAGTCCGCGGAGCCGGTGAGCGATGCGGCGTTTGCGCGGCGGGTGTATCTCGATGTCATCGGGCTGCTGCCGACGGCGGAGCAGCTGGACGCCTTTGAAAAGGACGCGGCAGCGGACAAGCGCACGAAGCTCGTTCGCTCGCTGCTCGCCGACACGCGCGGCTATGCGGACCACTGGCTCACTCTTTGGAACGACCTCCTGCGAAACGACTACAGGGGCACGGGTTTCATCGACGGCGGGCGCAAGCAAATCACCGGCTGGCTGCACACGGCACTGCGCGAGAACAAGCCGTATGACCGCTTCGTCGCGGAGCTGGTGAATCCCGGTTACGCGAGCGAGGGTTTCACGAGCGGCATTCTGTGGCGCGGCAATGTGAATGCCTCGATGACGCGCCCGATGCAGGCGGCGCAGAGCGTGTCGCAGGTGCTCCTCGGCGTGAATCTCAAGTGCGCGAGCTGCCACGACAGCTTCATCAACGACTGGTCGCTCGCCGACTGCTACGGACTCGCGGCGGTTTACACGGACGACAAGCTCGAACTCGTGCGCTGCGACAAGCCGCAGGGCAAGACAGCGACGGTGCGTTTTCTCTACCCGGAAATCGGCAGCGTCGCGCCGGGACTCGAGCGCGGTGCGCGCGTGCAGCGCCTCGCGGAGTTGATGCTCGATCCGAAAAACGGACGCCTTTCTCGGACAATTGTGAACCGGCTCTGGGCGCGGCTGCTCGGGCGCGGGATTGTCGAGCCGCTCGATGACATGGAGAAGCCCGCGTGGAGCCGCGACCTGCTCGACTGGCTCGCGGAGGATCTCGTCGCGAACAAGTGGGATCTGAAGCGCACGATCGAGACGATCCTCACGTCGCGCGCCTACGCGCTGCCGAGCGTCGAGGGGCCGCGCGATGAAAAGGAGGCTTTCATTTTCAAGGGGCCGCTCACGCGTCGCATGACGGCGGAGCAGTTCAGCGATGCGGTGACATCCGTCGCGGGCGACTGGGCGAAGCTGCCGTCGTCGCTGGAGTTTGATTTCGGCGGCGAGGACCTTGAGGGAGGCATCGAGATGCCGCGGTGGATTTGGACCGACGAACCGCTCGACCTCGGAAAGCAGCGCGAGGCGATGCAGAAGGCTCGCGGCTGGATCGCATCGGCGACTGGTAATCTTGAGAAAGCGAACCAGCAGGTCGTGGCGGCGATGACAGGCGGGCCGGAGCAACTCGCCGCAGCGGAGGCTGCCGTTGCCACGGCGATGGAGCGGCTGGAGAGCGCGCAGGAACAACTGGCGGTCGCGAAGAATGCAAAAGCCGTGGGCGAGCCCGGCGCGGTGAAAGTGCGTCCAGCGGAGGACCGGCATCGCATCGTGTTTCGCAGGCGCTTTTCGCTTCCCCAACCGCCGGTGCATGCGCACGCGGTTCTCGCGGCCAGCCAGGCATTCGACCTCTCGGTGAACGGCAGGAGCGCGAAGGCGGTGCTGAACGACAATTTCCGTCTCGGCCGCGTAAAGATCTACGACATCGGGCCACTGCTGAAGCCGGGCGACAACGTGATCGCGATCTCGGTGATGAGCCACACGGAGAAGGGGTTGAACACGACTGAGCGCGAGCAGCATCCGGAGTCCACGAATCACCTGAATCGCACGCCCGGCATGGCGTTTCACACGCGCATCACGCTCGCCGGTAAGCATGCGCCGGTGCAAATCGGCACCGATGAAAAATGGCGCGTGCTTCGTGTGCCGGACGGGACGTGGTCCGACGTGAAGCTCGACGACAAGCACTGGCCTGCCGCGGTGAAACTCCCGTGGGGCGTGCCGCCGGTGGACGAAGGTCCGTCGCTCGAGCCGATCAAGCGCCAGGACTTTGCCAACATCCCGATCGACCTCGGCCCTATCCTGCGTCCTGCTGTGAGCACCGCCGCGCATGCGGGAAAAATCCGCGCGCCGTTGCTCGCTGCCGATCCGTTGCAACTCGCCCTCGATCGTCCAAACCGCGAAATCATCACGCCGGTGCGCATCACCGCGGCGACCACGATTCAGGCGCTCGAACTCACGAACGGTTCGACGCTCGACACGCGGCTGAAATCCGCCGCGCAGAAACATCAGCCAGCCGTCGCGCACGATCCCGGCGCATGGATTGCGAGCGCGTATCGTTCGCTGCTCAGCCGCGAGCCAAGCGCGGACGAGAAGCAACTCGCGCTCGAACTGCTCGGCACCGAGCCGAAGCCCGAGGCTATCGCCGACTTCCTCTGGGCCGTCGTGAACCTCCCTGAATTCCAGCTCATCAACTGACATGCTCCCACAGAACCGCCGCGATTTTCTAAAGACCGCATCCGCCGCCACGCTCGCCGCACTGGCCGCACGTTCGCCGCGACTTTTCGCCGAGCCGGTGGAAAAAATTACGCCGCGCGCCGACTGCATCATCGTGCTGTGGATGGCCGGCGGCATGGCGAGCACGGAGACATTTGACCCGAAGCTCTACACGCCATTCGAGAACGGCGTGGAATCGAAGCGCGTGCTCTCGACGTTCCCGAGCATCCCGACAGCGGTGGATGGCGTCCGCTTTTCCGAGGGACTCGAAAAAATGGCGGCGGTGATGGACCGCGGCACGCTCATCCGCACGGCGCAGGCGGCGGACCTTGGCTTCATCCTGCACTCGCGGCATCAGTATCACTGGCACACCGGCTATGTGCCGCCGCAGAGCGTCGCAGCGCCGCATCTCGGCGCGTTCATGTCGAAGGCGCTCGGCCCGCGCGATCCGGCGATGCCGGCGTTCATCAACATCGGCCAGCGCTTCGATCTCGGCGAAGGTGAGGAACTCAAGGCGTTCACCACTGCGGGATTCCTCGGCAGCGAATTTGGTCCGTTCAACATTCCGTTTCCCCACGAGGCGGCGACCGCGGTGCGTCCGCCAGCGGGGATGACGCCAGGGCGATTCGAGGACCGGAACAAATTCTACAAGCGCCTGCTCGAAGCGAGCCCGGTTGGCAAATACGGCAGCCAGTATCAGCGCGAGAGCTTCGTGCGCGCGATGGACAACGCGCACCGCCTGCTCGCGTCGCCGGCGGCGAAGGCATTCGATCTTTCGCTCGAGCCGACCGAGGACGTGGCGAAATACGTGCCCGCGGGCTTTGATCCATCGAAGCTGAATGCGGTGAAGCAGAGCCGCGAAGGTGATTACGAGGCGTCCACAGTCGGACGTTTCGGCCTCGGCTGCCTGCTTGCGCGGCGGCTCACCGAGTCGGGCGCGCGCTACATCGAGGTGACGACCGAATACATTCCGTTCCTCAACTGGGATACGCATGAGAACGGCCACACGCGGCTCGTGAACATGAAGAAGATGATCGATGCGCCGATCGCGCAGCTCATTCTCGACCTCGAGGAGCGTGGTCTGCTCAACCGCACGCTCGTCGTCCTCGCGAGCGAGTTTTCGCGCGACATGCTCATCGAGGGAAAAGAGAAGAGCCAGCAGCGCGAGCAGGCGAAGGTGCCGGACAAGATCGAGGAGATGAAATACTACGGCATGCACCGTCACTTCACCGAGGCTGGCTCGGTGCTGATGTGGGGCGGCGGCATGAAGCGCGGCCACGTCCACGGCGAGACGGCCGACGAATGCCCGTGCAAATCGATCAAGGATCCCGTGCAGATCACCGACCTGCACGCCACGATTTACAAGGCGATGGGCATCTCGCCAAAGCTCAGCTACCTCGTCGAGGAGCGCCCCTTTTACACGACTCAGGACGGCAAAGGCGTCCCCATCGAGAGGCTTTACGCGTCGTGACGATGCCCTAATAAGCGCTGCCCGCCGCAGTTCCTTTCCCTGCCATGAATTTCCCACCTTCCCAGCGCCGCCGCGCATCGTTCGGAGTCTTCTCCATGCTCGCCGCAGGTGTGCTTACCGCGTGCCCGTCGCTCTTCGCCGCGCCGCCGAAGAAGGAGGAGGCGGAGGATCCGAATGCGCCGGTGAGTTATTACAAGAAGGTGCGGCCGATTTTCCAGGCGCAGTGCCAGGGGTGCCATCAGCCGGCGAAGGCGAAGGGGAACTATGTGATGACGGATTTTGCGAAGCTGCTCAAAGGCGGCGACGATGCGGAGAAGGAGGGTGCGGCGATCGTGCCCGGACAGCCGGACAAATCGCACCTCGTGAGGCAAATCACGCCGGAGAAGGGCGAAGCCGAGATGCCGCCGAAGAAGGCGCCGCTGCCTGCCGCGGACATCGCGCTCATCAAGCGCTGGATCGCCGAGGGCGCGAAGGATGACACGCCGGAGAATGCGAAGCAGCGCTTCGACGCGGAGCATCCGCCGGTGTATTCGCGCCCGCCGGTGATCACGTCGGTGGATTTTTCGCCGGATGGCTCGCTGCTCGCGGTGGCGGGATTCCACGAGGTGCTGCTGTGGAAGGGCGACGGCGGTGCGCCGGTAGCGCGGCTCGTCGGGCTGTCCGAGCGCATCCAGTCGGTGAAATTTTCCCCCGACGGCAAGAGGCTCGCCGCAGCGGGCGGGCGCCCGGCACAGATGGGCGAGGTGCAGATTTGGGACGTGGAGAAGCGCAAGCTGCTGCTGAGCGCGCCGCAGGGTTTTGACACCGTGTATGGCGCGAGCTGGTCGCCGGACGGGAAGCTCGTGTCGTTCGGCTGCACGGACAAGGCGGTGCGCGCCATCGATGCGGAGACCGGCAAGCAGGTGCTCCAGCAGGCGTCTCACGACGACTGGGTGCTCGGGACGGTCTTCTCCGTGAAAGGCGACCGCCTCGTGAGCGTGGGCCGGGACATGACGACGAAGCTCACCGAAGTCGCCACACAGCGCTTCATCGACAACCTCAGCAGCATCACGCCCGGCGCGCTGCGGGGCGGCTTGCAGACCGTCGCACGGCATCCGAAGCGCGACGAGTTCGTGGTCGGCGGTGCGGACGGCTCGCCGTATGCCTACCGCACGGAGCGGAAAGTGCAGCGCCGCATCGGTGACAACGCGCTGCTCATCCGCCGCTGGCCGCAGATGGAGGGCCGCATTTACTCCGTGGCCTTCGCGCCGGATGGCAATTCGTTCGTCGCCGGAAGTTCGCTCGATGGACGCGGCGAGGTGAATTTCTACAATTACGACTTCAACACCGAGATGCCCGCCGAGATCCTCGCCATCGAGGGCAAGGCGGGCCGGAGTGATGCGGACAAAAAAATTCTGGAGGAGCATCACACGAGCAACGTGAAGCTCCTCGCGAGCGCCAAAGTGGAGAGCGGCATCTACGCCGTCACCTTCAAGCCCGACGGTTCCCTCGCCGCCGCCGCAGGCGAAGACGGCAGGGTGCGGCTCATCAATCCGAAGGACGGCAAGGTTGTGAAAGAATTCGTGCCGGTGACTGTTGGAGCGGCGACCGCGGCGAGCGGGCGGTAATCGTCCAGCAGATGTGATGAATTCCCCACTCGTCGATCGCGCCGCGTTTCTCACGCGTCGGCAGTTTTTAGCCAAAGGAGCGATGGGCATCGGCGGAGCGGCGCTCGCGTCGCTGATGAATTCCGGTGCCAGTGCGGCTCCGGCGAGCTATGGCGGATTGCCGGGGCTGCCGCATTTTGCGCCGAGGGCGAAGCGGGTCATTTACCTGCTCCACAATGGCGGGCCGCCGCATGTGGACATGTTCGACTACAAGCCCGAGCTGTCGAAATGGAGCGGCAAGGAAATCCCGGAGAGCGTTCACAAGAACCAGCGCGTCTCGACGATGACGGAGAAGGCGAAGAAGCTCGTGCTGCCGCCGTTCACGGGGTTCAAGCAGCACGGGAAGAGCGGTGCGTGGGTGTGCGATTTTCTGCCGCACACGGCGGGCATCGTTGACGACGTGTGTTTCATCAAGTCGATGCACACGGGCGCGGTGAACCACGCGCCGGCGATCACATTTTTCCTCACCGGATCGGAGATGCCGGGCCGGCCGAGCATGGGTGCGTGGGCGACCTACGGCCTCGGCACGGAGGGCAGCGATCTGCCGGGCTTTGTGGTGATGACGTCGCGCGACAAGGAGGCGAGCTGCGGGCAGATTTTCTACGACT
This sequence comes from Chthoniobacteraceae bacterium, assembly GCA_044221185.1. GTDB lineage: Bacteria > Verrucomicrobiota > Verrucomicrobiia > Chthoniobacterales > Chthoniobacteraceae > SXWH01. The sequence continues at coordinate 63,682 of JBGAPP010000007.1, forward strand.
TCTACTGGGCGAGCGGCTTCCTGCCGTCGAAATATCAGGGCGTGAAGTTCCGCGGCGGCGGCGACCCGGTGCTGTATCTCTCGAATCCGGATGGGGTGTCGCGCGAGGTGCGGCGCGGGCTTCTCGACGATCTGGCGAAGCTCAACCAGCGGCACTTTGAAGAATATGGCGATCCGGAGATCGTCACGCGCATCGCGCAATACGAGATGGCCTACAAGATGCAGGCGAGCGTGCCGGAGCTGACGGATTTTTCCAGGGAGCCCGCGAGCGTGCTGGAGATGTATGGGCCCGACGTGAAGCGCGCGGGATCGTTCGCCTACAACTGCCTCATGGCGCGCCGCCTCGCGGAGCGCGGCTGCCGCTTTGTGCAGCTCTTCCACGCGGGCTGGGACCATCACCGCAACCTCACGACGCAGTTTGAAATCCAGTGCCGCGACACGGATCAGCCGGCCGCCGCCCTGGTGAAGGACCTGAAAGCGCGCGGGCTGCTCGACGACACACTCGTGATTTGGGGCGGTGAATTCGGGCGCACGCCGTTCCTGCAGGGCGATTTTGCGAACCGTGCCCAGTGGGGGCGCGACCATCACCCGTATGCGTTCACGATCTGGATGGCAGGCGGCGGCATCAAGCCGGGCATCGGTTACGGCGCGAGCGATGAATTCGCTTTCAACGCGGTGGAGAACCCAGTGGATGTCCATGACTTCCAAGCGACGGTGATGCACCTGCTCGGCATTGATCACGAGCGGCTCACGTTCCGCTTCCAGGGCCGCCAATACCGGCTGACGGACATCCACGGGAAAGTAGTGAAGGGCGTGCTCGCCTGAGCGTCTTGCGTGAGGCGGGAGCCCTTGAATCGGTCACGCGACTGTCAGGGGGCCGTCGAACACCGTGAGGCTTATGACGTCCGTCTTTGCGAGATGCGGGCCGTGCTGCACGCCCTTCGGTGCAAAGAAGAGCGTGCCGGGCGCGTAGGTCACTCCGCTTTCGTCCCACTCGCCGGAGAGGATCCACGCCCACTCGTTTGCGAGAGGATGCGTGTGCGCGGGAACGGTCGTGCCGGCATGGAATTTCCGGAGGACCGCAACGCCGCAGGTGGCTTAGTTTTTGTGAAGGATTTTCAGCTCAACGCCCTCACAGGGGCCCGGCTGCCATGCCTTGTCGTCCGCGAGTGCGATGTATGGGAACATGCGGTCATGCAATGCCGGTGCGGCGACTCACGCAAGCGGAACGGCAGTGAGCGGGCGGCTTGCCGATGATGCCGGGAAATGGCATGGACGCGGCATGACCACACCTCGCATCATTGCATTCGGCGGCAGCCTTCGCCGGGACTCGTTCAACCAAAGGCTTGCGGCCATCGCGGCGCAGGGTGCGCGGGAAGCCGGCGCGGAAGTCACGCTGCTCTCGCTGCGGGATTTCCCGATGCCTGTGTTCGATCAGGACGCCGAGGATGCGTCGGGGCTGCCGGAAAATGCAAAGCGGCTGAAGGAGATTCTCCTCGGGCATCACGGGCTAATCATCGCGTCGCCGGAATACAATTCGAGTGTCACTGCCGCGCTGAAGAATGCGATTGACTGGGCCTCGCGCTCCGAGAGCGATGACGAGGCGTCGGTTGCTGCATTCACAGGCAAGGCGGCGATCCTGTGCTCGGCTTCGCCGGGTGCGCTCGGGGGCCTGAGGGGCTTGGTGCATCTCCGCGCGATTCTCGGGAACATCGGCGTTACCGTGCTGCCGGACCAAGTCGCAGTGAGCAAGGCGCACGAGGCCTTCCGCGACGACGGCTCGCTCGCGAATGAGAAACAGGCTGCGAAGGTGAGGGAACTCGGCGCGCAGTTGGCGCGGTTCCTCGGCAAACTGCTGGCGTAGCGCGCCGTCCTAAGCCGCGCGCTCAACCACGACGCGCATCCCGTCCACGCTCACCACGCGAATGCCGGTGCCCTCGGGGATGAAGTCGCCATCGGTGACGACATCGTAGTGTTCGCCACGGAAGCTTGCCTTGCCCGATGGCCGCAGAGTCGTCGCCGCAGTCCCCATGTCGCCCGTGCGGAGTTCGAGATTCACCACCGGCACGGTAATCGCGGGTCCGCTCGCTGAGGCGGCCGAGAGAACGAGGCGTCGGTAGATGGAGGTCTTCGGTAGGAACTTCAGCAGCACGGCCGCGACTGCCGCAGCCCCGCCGGCGGCGACGAGCAGATTGAAGAGCGGTTGCTGCAGCGACTCAGCGGATGGCAACCCGGTCTCGCTCGGCCAGCGGTCCATCATCGCCCACACGATTGCTCCGAGGATCAGAAAAACGCCGATGATGCCAGGCAGGAATGTTCCGGGAGCAGCGAAGAATTCGATGAGCACGAGCACGACGCCGATCGCGAAGACGACCGCAGCTTCCCAGCCCGCGAGGCCCGCGATGAAGTGGCCGCCGAAGAACAGCGCAAAGCAGACGAGCGAGACGATGCCCGGAATGCCGAAGCCCGGAGTCTTGATTTCAATCCACGCGCCGATGATGCCACCCATGAGCAGGAAGGGCGCGATCATCGTGATCCAGAATGCGATGTGCTCGAAGCCGGTCGCAGTGACTTTCACGACCGGCCCCGCGAGACCCTCGGCCTTGAGCAGTTCGTCCACATTTTCGACGAGGCCTGCGGCGAGCAGCGGCTTGCCATCGTAGAGCTTTGCGGCCTCGCGGCCATTGAGGCTGAGCAGCCTGTCCTTGGAGTTGATCAGCGTGTCGCCGATCTTCAGTTCGGCGCCGAGGATCATGAATGCCTCGGCGATGTCGGGATTGTGGCCGTTGCGCTCGCACACGGCGCGCATCTTCGCGGTCATGACGGAGTCGATTTTCGACTTCATCGTCTTCTGCAGATCCTCGCCTTCGCCGCCAACCACCGCAGCCGCGCCGATGGTTGCATCCGGCCGCATGTAGATTTTTGGCGTCGCGAGCGAGATGAGCGCGCCAGCGGAGATGGCGTTGGGGTTCACGAAGGTGATCACCGGCACCTTCGTGAGGCGGAACAGCTCGAAGATTTCCATCGTCACGGAAACGCGGCCGCCGGGTGTATCCATGTCTATGACGAAGGCGCTCGCCCCCGCGCGCTCGGCCTCCTTCAGCGAGCGGCGGAGAAAGGCGAGGTTCGTTTCGCTGACTTCATCCTTGAACGGGAACACATACACGGGGCCGGTGGATGGCTTTGCCTCCGCGGCTTCAGGTTTCGCGGGCTCGGGGTTCTTCGCGGTCTCCTCGGGCTTAAAAGCCGCGCGTGCGGGTGCGAGCGCGAGCAGGAGAGCTGCTGAAAATGTGAGCAGGCGCTGGATCATCGTGCGGGAAAGATGGGGGCGGACGCGTGTGCCACAAGGCAAATTCATGCGGCGCGGAAACTCACGGTTGCCGGGCGCGCATCCTGGACCTATCCTCCGCGGATATGCGCACGCAGCTTTTCAGCCTTCTTTCACTCGGACTCGCCGTTCTTCTCAGCTCGTGCGCGCGCGACAGAATTCACACGATGGTGGTGAGCGTGCCGGATCAAAAGCTCGCGCTTTACCGCAAGGGCCAGCTCATGAAGGTGTATGACGTCTCGACCTCGAAGTTCTGCCTGAGCACCCGCAATGGAAGCTACGGGACGCCGCTCGGCGAGCATGAGATTGCGAAGAAGATTGGCGGCGGGCAGCCGCAGGGGATGAAGTTTTCCAGCCGCCGCCCGACGGGCGAGATCGTGCAGCCGAACGCGCCGGGCCGTGATCCGATCGTCACGCGCATCCTGTGGCTCGACGGCAGGGAGTCGCACAACCGCAATTCCTATTCGCGCTGCATCTACATCCACGGCACGGCGGAGGAATGGCGAATCGGGACGCCGGCGAGCTACGGCTGCATCCGCATGCGCTCGCGCGACGTGTCCAATCTCTACGGAATCGTGGGCGTCGGCGCGAAGGTGGACATTGTGAACGAGCACCTCAGCCTGCCGGGCTCGGAGCAGCCGATGGAGCTTTCGGGCGCGCGGATCGCGAAGGTCGGCGTGAGCCAGCCCGCACCGCAGTAGTTCGCTCAGCGCGAGAGATCGTCCTGGTTCAGGATGATGAAGCCGCTGCCGTTGAGCACGGAGGTCGCGCATTCGTTATCCTCGACGTGAAGCGCGAGCGTCGCGTGGCCATGCGGGCGGGTGAGAAGGGCGTAGGCGCCAAAGATGTTCACCTCCGCGGCCAGCAGGGCTGTGAGGACTTCGCCGAAATGCGCGGCTTCCTTCAGCTCCACGACGACGAGCGGCCAGGTGGAATAGGGGATCGAGTGCAGGTGAAAGATGCCCTCGACCGCATCAGGGTCGCTGACGACGACGCGGACGATCGCGGTGTCCGCGCTCGGCTCGATGGTGGTGCCGAGCACTTGGACGCTGTGCTCGCGCAGGAGCCGCACGACGTCGAGGAACGCGCCGACTTTGTTGCGGAGGAAGATGCTGAACTGGACGACGCGGTCGCGCGAGGCGCGCGTTCCGGCGGACGATTGCGGCGGAGCTTTGGATGGCATTGCTTACTTGTAGGAATAGACGAGGCAGAACGGCACCGAAGTGCCGCGGGATTCGGAAATGCTGACAATGTAGGAGCCGCTCACCGGCGGAGCAAACCCGGCTGCGGCCAGCGGCCCATCATGGAAAGTGTCGCACGTGAAGGGTGTCCCGCGGTCGTTGTAGATCGCGACCGCCAGCGCCGTGGATGCGGCGTTGGTAGCTGCGGAGAACCAATAGCGGTTTCCTGCGAAGAGGGTCACGCGGACGAGCGCGGGTTTCCCCGTCGGCAGCGTTCCTGTCCAGGAGCGGTCGCGCGTCCGGAAGCCGTCGTTGGCCCATGCCCCCGCAAGCTCAAGGGCCGCGCGCCGGCAGGTGACGGCCGCATCGCCGCTGACGGGAGGGGCATTCAATGCGGCCGCCGCCGCCAGCAAGAATGAAAGGAGTCCCGCAAGCATCATTTTTCCGGCGCAGTGATGAAGGCGACCATCCCGGACGCCAGCTTGTGGAGACTGGCCGCCGCATCGGCCGTGGGCGGCTCGCGTGCGGGAAAGGACAGCGCTGCCTCAAGCTGGGGCAGCCTCACTTGAATTTCGGCGATGGGGACGACGATCCGAAACTTGTAGGGCATAGCGGCCAGCCGCGCGGCGAAAACTCCACCGATGGCCGGCTGGCGCAAGATTTTCGCACCCTCAATCGTGTAGCCTGTGGAAACCACCGCGCTCGCGATTTCCACGGAATGGAGCCAGGAGCCGAGGAGCATGAGCGTGGCGAGATCCTCGTCGCGCCGGCCACCCATGACGCTGCTGATCTCGCTCTGCACGGCCTCCAGTTCCTCATTGAGCGCATCCCATTGCCGGTTGTCCGCAAAGGCGGTGATGCTGTTGCTGCGGCCCATGAACTCCTGCTCCAGCCCGAGGATTTTCGCCAGCAGCTTGATCTCCGTCACGATGTTCTTCACCTGCTGGCGGTCCTGCGTCTCCACGGCGAGAAATCCGTCGGCGAGGCGGACGCCGAGGTTGAGGGCGATCAGCGGGCGGCTGGTGTGGTGCGTCGGTCCCTGTTTTCGCGCGAATGCCGCCCAGTCCGGCTTGCCGATTTTGTCGAATGCCGCAAACAGCTCACCCGGACTCGGGACGGAAAAACCCTCGGCGAATTCCGAGCTGCGAACCTGCTCCTCGTCGAGCGGCTGCGGAGTTTGGTCGGCGGACGCACACGCCGCTGCAGCTAGCAGGGCGGACAGGCAGGCGCGTCGAATCATGGCCGGAGCGTAGCCGTGCGCGCGGAAGTGTGTCGAGACGAAGAACACGCGGCGAAAATTTTTCCGAGCACACAGCGGATTGCTCGACAGGCGGCGGCTGCCGCCATTAAAAGCCGTCCCCTTATGAAAGCAAAAGTGATCGTGATGCCGAAGCAGAGCATCCTCGACCCGCAGGGCGTTGCCGTGCGGGACGCGATGCGACACCACGGGCTGCCCGGCGTGAAGAGCGTGCGCGTGGGCAAGATGCTCGAAGTCGAACTCGATGGCGCCGACGAGGCCCAGATGCACGAAGTTTGCCGCGAACTGCTGAGCAATCCCGTGGTTGAAGACTACAAGCTCGTGGTGGAGAAATAGCCGATGCGCGCTGCTGTCATCCGCTTTCCCGGCTCAAACTGCGATCAGGACTGCCATTTCGTCCTGCGTGAATTCGGCTTCGAGGCCGACTTCCTCTGGCACAAGGAAACCAGCGCCGCGGGCTACGATCTCATCGTGCTGCCGGGCGGCTTCAGCTACGGCGATTACCTCCGCTGCGGCGCGATCGCGCGTTTTTCGCCGGTGATGAAATCCATCGTGGAGCAGGCGAACCGCGGAGTGCTTGTCCTCGGCATCTGCAATGGCTTTCAGATTCTTTGCGAAAGCGGCCTGCTTCCCGGCGCGCTGATCCGCAACCGGGGAATGCACTTCATCTGCGAGCACCTGCGGCTTCGCGTGGAGAACACGGCGAATCCCTTCCTCTGCGCCTCGGAGGCCGGCCGGGTGCTCCGGATTCCCATCGCGCACGGCGAGGGGAACTACACCGCGGATGCCGCGACGCTGGGCGAGCTGAATGCGGAGGCTCGCGTGCTGGTGCGCTACTGCGACGAGGCTGGCAACGTCACGCCTGCGGCAAATCCGAACGGTTCCGCGGAGAACATCGCAGGAATCTGCAACGCGCGCCGGAACGTCTTCGGCCTCATGCCGCATCCGGAGCGAGCCTGCGACGGTTCGCTGCTGAGCACGGATGGCCGGGTGGTGTTCGATTCGCTGGTGGTGACGCTCGGCAAAATGCGCGCCGCTTAGTCGAGGCGTTGACGGAACGGGGCTTTTCGCTTGCCCGCGCAGGAGCAGCCGCCTTGCATACGCGCCCTTTCGCATGATTTACCACGACCTGTCATGGCTGACGCTCAAGACCACGATGCTCGCAGTAGGCATCGCGCTGATCGTGGCTCACTTGCTTGCACTCTTGAAGGCGCGCGCGGTTCAGGACTGGCTGCGTGCGTTTCCGCGGAACCGCGAGGCAGGGGTGCTGCTCACACTCGCGGCAGGCGTGTGGTTCTTCTTCATGGTGAAGATGATGGATCTCGGGGACTTCGACCCGTGGCGGAACACGGTGCTCATCGGCACGCCGATCGCCGCGGCGCTGGCCATTGCATTCATCCCTGACTTTCTCGCCGTCCGTGCGCTCGGCACGCTCGCGCTGCTCCTCGCGGAGCCGCTTCTGGAGTCGGCCTTTCTGCACGAGGAGAAAATCCGACTCCTGCTCGTTGTGCTTTCCTACGTGTGGATCATCCTCGGCATGTTCTGGGTGGGGATGCCCTACACGCTGCGGAACCAGATCGGATGGGTGAGTGCCACTCAGGAGCGCTGGCGCGGTGCGGCTTTGGCCGGCATTGCCTACGGCGGCGCACTCGTCGCGGGCGGATTACTTGTTGGCTGAGACCACGTCGTTCAGCTTGAAGATCGGGAGGAACATCGCGATGACGATGCCGCCGACGATCACGCCGAGGAAAACGATGAGGAGCGGTTCCAGCAGGGAAGTGAGTGCCGCGAGCGTGGCCTCGATTTCCTCGTCCCAGAAGTCCGCGATTTTCTCGAGCATCGTGTCAATCTTGCCGGTGCTCTCACCCGCGGCGACCATGCGCAGCATCATCGGCGGGAAGATCGCCTGACGGCTCAGCGCCGCGGTGAGGTGGTCACCCTTCTCGACATCGTTGGAGACGGATTTGATCGCCTTCGTCACGACGCTGTTGCCGGACGTGTCTCCGACGATCTGCATCACCTCGAGGATCGGCACGCCGGAGCGGATGAGCTGCGCAAACGTGCGCGCAAACCGGCTCATGCAAATCTTGTGCGTGAGCGGGCCGAACACGGGCATCTTCAGCTTCCAGCGATCCCATGTTTCCGCGCCCTTGGCGCTGTTCATCCAAGAGCGAATCGCAAAGAACACGCCCGCGATGGCGCCGACGATGAAATACCAGTAGCTGCGAACGAAGTCGGACAGATCAATGAGGAACTGCGTGGGGGCGGGGAGCTTCGCGCCGAAGTCCGCGAAAATGCTGCCGAAGACCGGCACGACTTTCACGATGAGGAAGGTTGTGATGCCGAGCGCGATGCAGATCACGATCGTCGGGTAGGTCATCGCGGACTTCACCTTTTTGCGCAGCCGCGCGGAGGCTTCGAGGAATCCTGCCAGGCGATCCAGAACTTCCGCGAGCATGCCGCCGGATTCACCCGCCTTCACCATCGAGGTGTAGAGGCGCGAGAAGACTTTCGGGTGCTTGCTGATCGCGTCGAAAAACGTGGAGCCTTCCTGCACATGCGCGCTGATTTCGCCGATGATGCGGCGCAGGCCGGCCTGCTTCCTCGGGTCTGATTGCTCGAAAAGTGCGGTCAGCGCGCCGACGAGCGGAAGGCCGGCGTCCACCATGGTGGCGAGCTGGCGCGTGAACATCACGAGGTCCGAATCCGGCACCTTTGCCTTGGCGCGCGCGAGCTTGCTGGCGGCCTTCTGCTGAATGGACAGAACGAGGAGGCCGCGCGCCATCAGGGCGTTCACGGCATTCTCCTCGTTGATTCCCTCTTGGACGCCGGTTGTGACTTTTCCGGACGCGTCCCGGGCTTGGTAGGCAAAGGTGAGCATACGCTTTGGAAAGCAATGCCGATGCCAACAAAGTCGCCGTTTTCGCCCAAAAAACGGGCGGGACTCAACCCTTTGCCAGCCGCGTTGGATGCAGGAAGTGCGGATCCGTCTCCAGATGGTCGAGCGTGTAGTGCAGGCCGCGGCTTTCGCGCCGCAGCAGCGCGCTGTCCACGATGATGCTGGCGACGGTCGCAAGGTTGCGCAGTTCCAGCAATTCCGTGGTGACCTTGAAGTCCCAGTAAAACTCCTGAATCTCCTGCTGAAGGTTCCGCAGCCGGGCCGACGCGCGCTGGAGCCGCTTGTCCGTGCGGACGATGCCGACGTAGTCCCACATGAGCCGGCGGATTTCGCCCCAGTTGTGGTAGATGACCACGAGTTCGTCCACATCGGTGGCATCGCCGCTTTTCCATTCGGGCAAGTCGGTGAGAGTCGGCTCCGCGGGTGCTGGCCAGCTTTCCAGCTCCGCCGCCGCCCGATGAGCGAGCACGACGGCTTCGAGCAGGCTGTTGCTCGCGAGGCGGTTTGCCCCGTGCAGGCCGGTGCAGGCGACCTCGCCGATCGCGAAAAGGCCGGGCAACTCCGTGGCACCGTTCGAGTCGGTCACCACGCCGCCGCACTGGTAGTGTGCCGCGGGCACGACGGGAATCGGCTGATTTGTGATGTCGATGCCGAGCGCGAGGCACCGTTCATGGATCGTCGGAAAATGCGCGCGCACGAAATCAGCGGGCTTGTGGCTGATGTCCACGAACATGCACGCGCTGCCGGTGCGCTTCATCTCCGCGTCAATCGCCCGTGCCACGATGTCGCGCGGCGCGAGGGCGCCGCGTGGATCGTAGCGGTGCGCAAATTCCCTCCCATTTTCATCCACGAGCCGTCCACCCTCGCCGCGCACAGCCTCGCTGATGAGGAAGCTCCGGGCATCGTGGTGGAAGAGGCACGTCGGATGGAATTGGATGAACTCCATGTTCGCCACCGCAACACCGGCGCGCCAAGCCATCGCAACGCCGTCGCCGGTCGCGATGCTGGGATTCGTCGTGTAGCGATACACTTTGCCGCAGCCGCCGGTCGCGAGCACGACGCGGTCGGTGCGCAGAGTCAGCACCTCGCCGGTCGCCTCATTCAGCACATACGCGCCGACGCAGCGGTCCGTCACTGCGGAGAGCCCGAGCTTGCGGAGCGTGATGAGGTCCACCGCCATGTGGTTCTCCAGCAGGGTGATTCTCGGTTCGATGGCGACCGCCTCCAGCAATGCGCGCTCGATTTCGCGGCCGGTCGCGTCGCGCGCGTGCAGGATGCGCCGTGCCGCGTGGCCGCCCTCGCGCGTGAGGTCGGGGCGGCCATCGGATTTCTGATCGAAGGCGACGCCGAGATTGATCAACTCCGCGATGCGGGCTGGACCGTCTTTCACGATGCTGCGCACGACCGCCTCGTCGCAAAGCCCCGCGCCGGCGACGAGCGTGTCCTGCACGTGAGACTCGATGCTGTCATTCTCATCCGTCACGCATGCGATGCCGCCCTGCGCCCAGGCAGTGTTCGACTCCGCCTTCGCCTTTTTTGTGATGATCGCCACCGTGCCGCGCCGCGCCGCCTTCAGTGCGAAGCTCAGCCCGGCGAGCCCGCTGCCGATCACTGCGTAGTCAAAGTGGAGCATGGTCGTCGGGGAGAGTGCGCTACCGGAGCTGGATGTTGTCAATGAGCCGCGTGCGCCCGAGGAACGCTGCAAGCGCGATCGTGTCGCCGCGCTTTGCGTTGCGCACCGGCTTCAGCGTCGCGCTGTCCACCGCCTCGATGTAATCCAATCGCGTGGTGCGCGGGATCTCGCCGAGAGTGATCCGCAGCAGCTTCGCAGCATCACGTTCGCCCTTTAGAAAAGCCGCGCGCGCCGCGAGCAGCCCGCGCCGCAAGGAAGGTGCCTCCGACCGCTCCTCGGGCGACAGGTAGATGTTCCGTGAACTCAGCGCGAGGCCGTCGCGCTCGCGCACCGTGGGCGCAAACACGAGCCGCACCGGCACGTTCAGGTCGCGCACCATCCGGGAAATCACGGCGCACTGCTGGAAGTCCTTCAGCCCGAACACCGCGGCATCCGGCTGCACGATCGTGAAGAGCTTCAGCACCACCGTGCAGACGCCGCGGAAATGTCCCGGGCGCGATGCGCCGCAGAGCCCGGATGACACGCTCTCCTCATTCACCCATGTCGAGGAATCCGCCCGGTAGATCTCGCCTGCGCCCGGATGAAAAATCGCATCCACGCCAAGAGCCGCGCACAGCTTCCTGTCCTCGGCGAAAGGGCGCGGGTAGCGCGACAAGTCCTCCTTCGGTCCAAACTGCGCCGGGTTAACGAAAATGCTCACGACCACGGTGCCGCCTTTGCCGGCAATCTTCCGCGCACGGCGGATGAGCGAGGCGTGGCCCTCGTGCAGCGCGCCCATGGTTGGCACGAGCACGACGCGTCCGCGAGCCTGCGTGCGGAAGCGCCGGGCGGCTGCGATGGTGCGGAGAATTTTCACGGAGCGATGGGGCTTAAACAACTGCCACCGGAACGCAAGCCCGCCTCGTTCACAGGCTGCGGATCATTTTCAAGGCCTCGCCGAGCCGCGCGGAACCGCCGGCGGCGGTGAGGCGCGGGAATTTTCCGCCGATGAGGATGAAGTCGTTGCCGCGCGTGAGCATCAGCTTGCCGTCCTTCACCTCGACGAGGGTGATTTTGCGTGCGGCGGACGAGATGCGGATTTCCGCGAGGGTGAGCAGGTTTTCCACGGCCTCGGGGAAGCGCCCGTAGCGGTCGCGCCATTCCTTGCGCAGCTTGTCGAGCGCCTCCTGCGTCGCCAGCGAATTGATCTGCCGGTAGGCCGCGATGCGCGGCTGTGTCTCGCTGATATAGGTTAGAGATATGAAGGCAGGGGTTCTCTCCCCGTCCGCGCGCGTCCACTCCGCTTCGCGCTGGACGACGAAGTCGAGCTTCAGCGCGACTTCGATCCGCCTGCCTGCGCGCTCGCCTTTGAGCTTCGCAATGGCCTGACGCAGGAGCGCGCAGTAAAGATCGAAGCCGATGGTGACGATGTGCCCGCTCTGCGCGGTGCCGAGGATGTTGCCCGCGCCGCGGATTTCCAGATCGCGCATCGCAATTTTGAATCCGGCGCCGAGCGAGCCGTATTGCTTGATGGCGCTGATGCGCTTGCGCGCCTCGCCGGTGCCCATCATCTCGCGCGGGAGCATGAGGAAGGCATACGCCTTGTGCTGCGCGCGACCCACTCGTCCGCGGAGCTGGTAGAGGTCGGCGAGGCCGAAGCGGTCGGCGCGGTCTATGATGATCGTGTTCGCGTTCGGGATGTCCACGCCGCTCTCGATGATCGTCGTGGAAATGAGCACGTCCGCGTCGCCGTTCACAAACTTGTGCATCACTTCCTCCAGCTCGTGCTCGTCCATCTGCCCGTGGCCGATGATGGTGCGCGCGCCGGGCACGAGCATCTTGATTTTCCTCTCGACGCTCTCGATGTCGCCGACGCGGTTGTGCAGGAAGAACACCTGGCCCTGCCGCTTCAGCTCGCGCTGGATTGCGTCGCGGATGATGCGCTCGTCGTAGGGGCAGATGAGTGTCTCGACCGGGATGCGGTTCGGCGGCGCGGTCTCGATGGTGCTCATGTCCTTCGCGCCCATGAGCGAGAGGTAGAGCGTGCGCGGGATGGGCGTGGCCGAAAGCGTGAGCATGTCCACGAGCGGCCAGAGCTGCTTGAACTTCTCCTTGTGCAGCACGCCGAAGCGCTGCTCCTCATCAATGACCACAAGCCCGAGTTCCTTGAACTCGACGTCCTTCGAGATCAGCCGGTGCGTGCCGATGACGATGTCCACGCTGCCGTCCTTCACGCCCGCGAGTGTCTTCGCCTGCTGCGCGCGCGTGCGGAAGCGCGAGAGCATTTCGACCGTCACGGGATAGTCGCTCATGCGCTCACGGAAATTCCGCCAGTGCTGCTCGGCGAGCACGGTCGTCGGCACGAGCAGCGCGACCTGCTTGCCGGCGCACACCGCCTTGAACGCCGCGCGGATTGCGACCTCTGTTTTTCCAAAGCCCACGTCGCCGCAGATGAGGCGGTCCATCGGCTGCTCGGTCTCCATGTCGGCCTTCGTCTCCGCGATGGCGCGAAGCTGGTCGGGTGTCTCCTTGTAGAGGAAGGAAGCCTCGAATTCACGCACCCACCTGCTGTCTTCGGGGAAGGCGAAGCCCTTCTGCACCTCGCGCGCGGCGTGCGTCTCGAGCAGCTTGCCCGCGTAGTCGAACGCCGCCTTCTCGGCCTTCTTCTTAGCGTTCGTCCAAGCGGCGTCGCCGAGCTTGCTGAGCGGCGGATTCTTTTTGCCGATGCCGACGTAGCGCGCGACGAGGTAGCTCTGCTCCAGCGGCACGTAGAGCTTCGCGCCCTCTGCGAATTCCAGCACGAGCACGTCCTCGTCGTTTGCGAGCCGGCGCAGTTCCTCGAAGCGCGCGATGCCGTGTTCGAGATGCACGACCAGTTCGCCCTCGATCAGCTCGGAGAAATCAATCTGGGACCGGCTGACGATTTCGCGCGAGCGCTTCAACGCGAGCCGGCGTGCGCGCGTGTTGCGGTAGCGGCCAAAGAGTTCCGCATCGCTGAGCACGGCGATTTTGCCAGCGGGGAACGTGAAGCCGCGCCCCAGCGTCCCGATGGAGAAATGCAGCGCATCCGCCTCGACCGCCGGGATGAGATCGTGCAGGCGCTCGATTTCACCCTCGTTGTTGCAGAAGACGAACGTGCTCCAGCCCTGCGTGCGCCACTCGGTGAGCTGCGCGAAGAAGCGCTCCCGCCGCGCCTCATCCACCACAAAGTCGCCTGCCTCGAACTCGCCGAGGCCGTTGTCGAAGAATGCGAGGGAGTAGTCGAACGCCTGTGTTTGAACCACAGAGGAGACGGAGGGATTCACAGAGGCGCGCAGAGGATTCTCTGCGTGAACCTCTGTGATGTCCTCCGTGTCCTCTGTGGTTAAATCCGCAGTCACCGCATCCACGCTGATCGTCACGCGCGCCTCCAGCCACTCCGCAGCGACATCCACCGTGATGTCGCCGTCGCCGATGCAGTCGCGCAGCCTGCGCCCGCGCGGCGCAGCCTGGCCGAGGAGAAGCATGCAGCTTTCGAGCTGCTCCACGCTCGTCTGTGCATCGAGGTCAAACTGCCGGATGCTCTCCAGCTCGTCGCCGAAAAACTCGAGCCGCACGGGCTGCGGATGCTGGAAGCTGAACACATCCACGATTCCGCCGCGCACCGCGAACTGCCCGCGCTGACACACCTGCGCGACGCGCTCAAAGCCCGCGGCGCCGAGGCGCGCGAGCAGCGTGTCGCGCCCGCTCGTGTCACCGCGGGCGAGGCGCACTTCGAGCGAGCGCATCTGCTCCGAATCCGGCACCGCGTCGTCGAGCGCCGCCCGGGTGAGCACCACGATCGCAGGGGCTTCTGCCGGTGAGGAGGATGGCGCCTGGGTTTTCAGGCGCCCCTTTGCCGCGCGGGCCGCCTCCTGTTCCGGGCTGCGCCTGCAGGGAATCGGTGCTGAGAGCTGCTGCAGAATTGCGAGGCGCTCGGCGACTGTCTCCGGGTCGGGCAGCGCTCCCTCGACAGGCGCGATTTCCAGCTCGGGAAAAAAGAGCGCGTCGGGCATCCACTGGATCAGCTCGTTGTGAAGCTGCTCCTGCGCGCGCAGGCCCGCGCACACGAGCCACAGCCGCCGCCCGTTTTTCCGCGCCATGCGGGCGAGCGCAGCGCACAGCGCCGAGTGGGCACCGTCAGCGGCGTGCTCGAACACTGCGCCATCTCCATCCGCGGCGGCGCGCAGCTTCTCCGCGAGTGCGGGCTCGCGGGCGAGAGCGTCGAGCAGTGTCGGAGCGCCGGTCTTCATGCGGGCGGAGAAGGGATGCCCGGTGCGCGGGGTCGGCAACTCATTTCCCTTGGCAGCCGGTGCGTGAGGTTCATTCTCCACCAGTCAGCGCGAACTCACTCCCATCCGAACATGAATGCCAAAAGCTATTTCACCGAAATCCAGTCACCCGTCGGGACGCTCCTCATCCGCGGCACGGACAGCGCAGTCACCGGCGTGTTCATGGAGACACACCGCGGAGATCGTTCACTGCTCGCCGGTGCGGTGCGCGACGAATGGCCGCTGCGCGTGGCGTGCAGCCAGCTCGAGGAATATTTCGATGGAGACAGACGTGAGTTTTCCGTCGCGGTCGAGGCGGTGGGGACGGACTTCCAGCGGCGCGTCTGGCGCGCGCTGCGTGCGATTCCCTATGGGAAGACGATCAGCTACGGCGAACTTGCGCGGCGCATCGGGAATCCGAATGCCGTGCGCGCGGTCGGGCTCGCGAACGGGCGGAACCCGGTCTCGATCATCGTGCCGTGCCACCGGGTCATCGGAGCGGACGGCACGCTTACCGGATATGGTGGAGGCTTGGAGCGGAAGCGCTACCTGCTCGAACTCGAGGGATGCATGGCGAAGCAAACCGCGTTCGCCGTGTCTTAAAGCGGCGCGCCTGCGTCGTTCAACATGCGCCCCATTCGTGGCCCGACCATTTTCAACCCGACTCCCATCATGACCACCTCCACCGCATTTCGCTCGCTCGCACTCGCGGGCCTCGCCGTCTTCCTCCCGCACGACACGCGCGCCGATGTGCGCCTGCCGGCGATTTTCTCCGATCACGCCGTGCTCCAGAGTGCGAAGCCGGTGCCTGTGTGGGGCTGGGCGGATGCGGGGGAGAAGGTCGAAGTTTCCTTTGCCGGCCAGACGAAGACCGCGACACCGGCCGCCGATGGAAAATGGAACGTGAAGCTCGATGTCCTGAAGGTGGACGCGAAACCGCAGGAACTGACGGTGAAGGGAAAAAATACGGTGGTCGTGAAGGACGTGCTCGTCGGCGAGGTGTGGCTCGGCTCGGGGCAGTCGAACATGGCGATGACCGTGAGCCGCGCGAAGGACTTCGAGCAGGAGAAGGCGGCATCGAATTTTCCACTCGTGCGCATGTTCACCGTGTCGTCCGGGCCCTCGGTGAAGGCCGAGGAGG
This sequence comes from Chthoniobacteraceae bacterium, assembly GCA_044221185.1. Classification (GTDB taxonomy): domain Bacteria; phylum Verrucomicrobiota; class Verrucomicrobiia; order Chthoniobacterales; family Chthoniobacteraceae; genus SXWH01. The sequence goes on from JBGAPP010000007.1 coordinate 79,389, forward strand.
ATTGCAAGGGTTCGTGGGTCGTGTGCTCGCCGGAGACGGTCGGCAATTTTTCCGCCACGCTCTTTTTCACCGGACGCGAAATCCACAAGGCGCTCGGCGTGCCGACGGGGTTGATCAATTCGTCCGTCGGTGGAACGCCGATCGAATCATGGATTGCGCCCGAGGCGCAGGCCGCGTCCGCGGAGCTGAAGGGATTCTTCGAGGCGGTGAAGAGCGCCGAGGGGAAGGTGAGCATCGAGGCGCAGAAAGCCGCCTATGAGAAGCAGAAGGCGAAGTGGCTGGAGGAGGCGAAGAAGGCGAAGGCCGAGGGCAAGCAGCCACCGCGCGCGCCGCGCGATCCTGTCGCCACGCGCGAGCGGAAGGGAAATGTCGGCGGGCTCTTCAACGGCAAGATCGCACCGCTCATCCCATATGCGCTCCGTGGCGCGCTGTGGTATCAGGGCGAGGCGAACACGACGCCGGAAAAGGCGCCGTATTACCAGCATCAGCTCCCGCTCCTCGTCACCGACTGGCGCAGGCGCTGGGGCGACGAGTTTCCGTTCGCATGGGCGCAATTGCCAAATTTCACTCGCCCCGGGGAAGGCTGGCCGCTCGTGCGCGAGGCGATGCTGAAGACGCTCGCGCTCCCAAAGACCGGCATGGGCATCAACATTGACATCGGCGAGCAGAAGGACATCCACCCGAAGAACAAGCAGGACGTCGGCAGGCGCCTCTCGTTTTGGGCGCTCGGCACCGTGTATGGAAAGAAAGTCGCCAGCACTTCCGGCCCGCTGCCGGCGGGACACGAGGTGAAGGGCGACAAGATCGTGCTGAAATTTTCGCACGCGGATGGCGGACTCATCGCGAAGGGCGGTGACCTGACCGGCTTCATGGTCGCGGGCGAAGACAGGCAGTGGAAGAAGGCGGCGACGCAGATTGAGGGTGACAAGGTGATCGTCTGCAGCCCGGAAATCGCGAAGCCGATCGCGGTGCGCTACGCATGGCAGGACTGGCCGGAGTGCAATCTCTACAACAGTGCGGGACTGCCGGCGTCGCCGTTCCGCACGGACGATTGGAAGTGAGCCGCTGGGAACCGTATGTCGAAGTGTTTCCTTTTGCTCCTCGGTGCCGCGCTGTCTTCCGGGATCGCTTTCGCGGAAAGCGCGAGGCGCACCGACTCCCGCCCGAATGTCATCGTCATCCTGGCCGATGATCTCGGTTACGCGGACGTCGGCTTCAACGGCTGCAGGGACATCCCGACGCCGAACATTGATTCGCTCGCGAAGCACGGCGTCCGCTGCACGAATGGCTATGTGTCGCATCCCTTTTGCAGCCCGACGCGGGCGGGGCTGCTCACCGGGCGATACCAGCACCGATTCGGCCATGAGAACAACCCTGCCTGGCTGCCGGAGGATCCGAACGTCGGTCTGCCGCTAGACCAAGTCACGCTGCCGCAGGTCCTGCAGAAGGCTGGCTACGTCACCGGTGCGATCGGAAAATGGCACCTCGGTGCGGAGCCGCGGTTTCATCCGAATGCGCGCGGCTTCACGGAATACTTCGGCTTCCTCGGCGGCGGGCATATCTACATTCCCGGTGGAAAGGGCGGAGTCGAATACACGATTCCGCTCATGCGCAATCGGGAGCCGGTCGAGCAGAAGGAATACATGACGGACGAGCTTTCGCGGGAGGCTGCGGACTTCGTCGTCCGGCACAAAGGCGAGCCCTTCTTCCTCTACGCCGCCTACAACGCAGTCCACACGCCGCTGCAGGCGCCGGAGAAATACCTCGCGCGCTTCGTAAACATCGCGGACGAGCGCCGCCGCACTTACGCGGCGATGACGAGCGCGATGGACGACGGCGTTGGCCGCGTGCTTGCCGCTTTGCGCGAGTCGGGCATCGAGAAGGACACGATGGTCTGGTTTTTCAGCGACAACGGCGGCCCGGCTCCAGCCGTCGCACCGACGGACAACACGCCGCTGCGCGGGCACAAGGGTGCGGTGTTCGAGGGCGGCATCCGTGTGCCGTTCGCTGTGCAGTGGCGCGGGCACCTACGCGAAGGCGCGGTGTTCGACGACGCGGTGATCTCGCTCGATGTCTTCGCCACCACCGCCGCACTCGCTGGCGCGCAGACGCCGGCCGATCGGAAAATGGACAGCGTCAATATCCTGCCGCACCTGCTCGGCGAGGTGAAGACGCCGCCGCACGACTGGCTGCACTGGCGCACTGGGGGCGGGGTCGCTTGGGCCGTGCGCGACGGAAACTACAAGCTCGTGAAGGCCGCGGATGGTCAGCCGGAGCTGTTCGATTTGAAGTCCGACGTGTCTGAGAAAAACAACCTCGCCGCGCAGATGCCGGAAATCGTCGAGAAGCTCACGAAGGGCCACGAAGCGTGGAACTCTGAATTGATCGCTCCGAAGTGGGAAGGGCCGCGGCCTCCTGCGAAGCGGAACCAGCAGAAGAAGGAAGCCAAGTAACCTTTGACCGCTGCGTCTTCGGGGGGCGCTCAATCGAGCGTCTTGCGGTAGCGTTTGACGCTGATTGCGAGCATCACCGTGGCAAAAAGCAGGATCGGCCACAGCTCCGGCATGATTTCGTGCGGGCCGTTGCCCTTCAGCAGAATGCCGCGCACGATGCGCAGGAAATGTGTGAGTGGGAGAACCTCGCCGATGGTTTGCGCCCAGCCGGGCATCCCGCGGAACGGAAACATGAAGCCCGAAAGCAGGATGGACGGCAGGAACACAAAGAAAGCCATCTGAACTGCCTGGAGCTGGTTCTTTGCGACGGTGGAGAAGGTGATTCCCATCGCAAGATTTGCCGCGATGAAGGCGAGTGCGACGAGGAGCAGGAGCGGGATGCTGCCGTGCATCGGCACATTGAAGAGGCCGCGCGCCGCGAGGAGAATCACGGCAACCTGCACGTAGCCGACGAAGATGTAGGGGACGATTTTCCCCACGAGCACCTCGCTCGGGCGCGTCGGCATCGCGAGGAGGTTTTCCATCGTGCCTCGCTCGCGCTCCCGCGTGATCGCGAGGCCGGTGATGATGATCATCGTCATCGTGAGAATCACGCCCATGAGGCCGGGGACGATGTTGAACTGCGTGACCGTCTCCGGGTTGTAGTGCGCGTGGACGCGGATGTCCACGGGCCCGGCGCCGGCGTTGAGGAATTCGAGCGGGCCCTTGAGGTCGTTGCGCAGCGCGCTGGTGAGCTGCGTGCTGAGGGAGCCGAGCGCCAGGCCGGTCGCAGCGGGATCGGTGGCGTCGGCCTCGATGAGCAGGGAGGGGCGGTCACTCCGCAGGAGATCGCGCGAAAAGTTCTCCGGGATGTTCATCACAAACTGAACCTTGCCCTGTGCGAGCAGGTCGTTTCCCTCCTCCTCGCTCTGCACCACGCGGACGAAATCGAAGTAGGTGCTGTTCTTCATCGCGTGCAGGAGCGTGCGCGCATGCGGGCCGGAGTCGGCGGCGAGGACCGCGGCGGGCATGTGCCGCGGGTCGGAGTTGATCGCGTAGCCGAAGAGAGTGAGCTGCAGCAGCGGGATGCCGAGCATCATCGCGAACGTCATGCGGTCGCGCTTCATCTGCGTGAACTCCTTCACGATGATGCCCCACAGCCTCCCGAGCGAAAATGGCGGGTGCCGGCTCATGACCCGCGGTGCGCTGGCGGCGCGAAGTTGTCGCGCGACTCACCCATGAGGTGGATGAACACGTCCTCCAGCCCAGAGCGGATGCGGGCCCACTCGAGGGGCTCGCGTTGAAATGGCGCAACGGCCTGTGCGAGCGCTGCGTCGTTGTCGCCGCTCACATGCAGCGCGTTGCCAAACATCACGGCCTGCTGGACGCCGGGCAGCGTGCGGAGCTGCTCCGCGAGCCGGATGAGGTCCGGGCCGCGCACCGCCCAAGTGGAGAGGCCGACCTTGTCCACGACTTCGGCGACGGTGCCGCTCGCGAGCAGGTTGCCGTAGGCAATGTAGGCCACGCGATGGCAGCGCTCGGCCTCGTCCATGTAGTGCGTGGTGATGAGAAACGTCAGCCCGTCTGCCGCGAGCCTGTGAATCTGCTCCCAAAAATCCCGGCGCGCCTTCGGATCCACGCCCGCTGTCGGCTCATCGAGCAGCAGCAGCCGCGGCTGGTGAATGAGGCACGCTGCGAGAGCAAGGCGCTGCTTCCAGCCCCCGGAGAGCTCGCCCGCGAGCTGCCTTTCGCGGCCAGCGAGTCCGAGCCGCTCGATGCTCTCGCGCACCGCCTGCTTCCGGTTCTTCACCGCATACATGCGCGCGACGAAGTCGAGGTTCTCCTCGATGCTGAGATCCTCCCAGAAGCTGAACTTCTGCGTCATGTAGCCGACGCTCTTCTTGATCTCCTCGCTGTCGCGGATCACATCGAGGCCGAGGCACGTGCCACTCCCGCCGTCGGCGCGCAGCAGGCCGCAGAGCATGCGGATGAAGGTCGTCTTGCCGCTGCCGTTGGGTCCGAGGAAGCCGTAGATTTCTCCAGTGCGAACCTGAAGCGCGATGTCGTTCACGACTGTCCGGTCGCCGAAGCGCTTCGTCATTCCGAGCACATCGATCGCGAGTTCACCGTTCATGCGCTTTCAGAATTGCACGTCCACGGGTTGGCCAGGGTGCAGCTTCGCAGCGGTGGCGGCGTCGAAGCGCAGCTCCAGCATGAACACGAGTTTCCCGCGGCTCTCCTGGCTGTAGATCACCGGCGGTGTGAATTCCGCCTGCGGCGAGATGAAGCTCACCTTCCCGACGAACGGAGCCGCGACACCGTCCGCGAACACCTTTGCCTCTGCTCCCATCTGAATGGTGCTCACTCGCGCCTGCGGCACAAATGCGCGCACCTTCATGTTTGCCGGAGGCAGCAGTGAAATCACCGGTCGTCCAGCGGGCACCCACTCGCCCTGCTGGAAGATCGTGTCGAACACGAGGCCGGCCTGCGGCGCGGACTGCTGCTTCTGCGAGAGGTTCCATTCGGCCTGTGCGAGCGCTGCTTCGAGCGCGCGCACATTCGACTCCGCCGCTGTGATCAGATCCTCACGCGAGCCGAGCTTGGCGGTGGCGAGGTCCGCTTCGAGGCGGAAGACCCGCTGCTGGTCCTGCTCGCGTCCGGACTTTGCGCGATCGAAATCCTGCGGCGACGAGACGCGGACGCCTGCGAGTTCCGCCTGGCGGGCGAGTTCCTTCTCGGAAAACGCGAGGGCCGCGCGCGCCTGGCGGAGCTGCGCCTCCAAAGAATCGATCTCAGACTGCCGCAGTCCCTTCCTCGCATCGGCGAGGCGCGCGCGGCCCTCATCGAGGCGCTGCTTCGCGAGGTCGCGCGCGGCGGTCTCGGCGACGGACTCGAGCGAGAAAAGGGGCTCGCCCTCCCTGACCTGCGCGCCCCGCTCCACAGAGAGCTTCACGAGTTGCCCCGCGAGCGGCGAGGCGATGTAAACATACTCACCCTCGGCATATCCCTGCACCCGGTCGGTCTGCTTCCGCTCGCACCCGGCGAGAAGGGCAGCGACGAGGAGCGCAGACATCCGCCATTTCATTTCTGCGGAAGCTATGCAGTGTCCGTGGCTTCGGCAATGGTTTCCATTTCAGCGGATTGGGCGCATTCCGTTTTCCGAAGCGTTTTGCGCTCGCGCCTGTCCAGCGGAGACGGTCATACAATGACCCTCTCCAGCCCGGAGCACCCGCAGCAATCCCACCAATCTCCCATCGTGAATCCTCTCCGACTCGCCGCTTCCCTCATCGCCACCGCTCTCGCCGTCTCCGCCGCGCATGCCGCGGAGAAGCCGAACATCATCTTCCTCCTCGCCGACGACATCGGCTATGCGGACCTCTCGTGCTACGGCGCGAAGCACGCGAAGACGCCAAACTTGGATCGCCTCGCCGCACAGGGCTGCCGCTTCATGGACGCGCACTCCCCGGCCTCGACATGCACGCCCACGCGGCGCGCGTTTCTCACGGGCGTCTATTCGTGGCGGCAGCAGCCGGGCTCGAGCATTGCGCCGGGCGATGCGCCGCTGAGCATCCCGGTCGGCACGCCGACGGTCGCGTCGGTGCTGAAGCAGGCCGGCTATCGCACGGGTGTCGTGGGAAAATGGCACATCGGCCTCGGCCCCGACGGAGGGCCGGACTGGAACACGGACATCAAGCCGGGGCCGCTGGAGATTGGATTTGATTCGTCGTTCATCATGGCCGCCACCGGCGACCGTGTGCCGACGGTGTTCCTCGACGGACACCGCGTCGTCGGCCTCGATCCAAAGGATCCCATCACCGTCAGCTACAAGGCGAAGGTCGGCACCGAGCCGACCGGAAAGGAGAATCCCGAACTGCTGAAGCTGAAGCACACGCACGGCCACGACATGACCATCGTGAACGGCGTCGGTCGCATCGGCTGGATGACCGGCGGCAAGGCGGCGCGCTGGCGCGACGAGGACATGGGCGACACTTTCGCGGGCAAGGCGCTGAAGTTCATCGAGGAGAGCAAGGACGGCCCCTTCTTCCTCTACTACGCCACGCACAACATCCATGTGCCCCGCGTGCCGCACGAGCGATTCAAGGGTGCGAGCAAAGTCGGCACGCGCGGCGACGCGATTCACGAGCTGGATGACGCCGTGGGCAAGGTGATGGCGAAGCTCGACGCACTCGGCCTCACGGAGAAGACACTCTTCATCTTCACGAGTGACAACGGCGGTGTGATGGACGACGGCTATGAGGACGTCGGCAGCTTTGACTACAACCCGAACGCGCCGCTGAACGGGCGAAAGGGCAATGTGCTCGAAGGCGGGCACCGCGTGCCGTTCATCGCGCGCTGGCCGGGGCACATCAAGGCCGGCACCCAGAGTAGCGCGCTCATGGCGCACCTAGACATGGCCGCGACCTTCGCCGCGCTCACCGGCGTGAAGATTTCCGCCGGCGGCTGCCGCGACAGTGTGAACGTGCTGCCGGCGCTGCTCGGTGAATCGAATGCCGGCCGGGAAAACTTTGTCGCCCACAACGGCGGCATGAAGGGGCCATTCGGTTTGCGCGTCGGCACGTGGAAATACATCACGCCCGGTGGCAACGCGCCGCGCCTCAACGATGTGCCCGGCGGCGCGAAAGGGAAGCCCGCGCCCGGTGGTGGCGGCGGCCCCGGCATCTACGACCTTGCAGGCGACCTCGGTGAAACGAAGAATCTCGCGAAGGAAAACCCGGAGAAGGTGAAGGAACTCGCGGATATCTTGGCGAAAATTCAGGGCGAATAGGCGACGCGGAACGATTCGCGGGCGGCTGAGTGGGAGATCATCCGCCTGCGACGGAAACAACATGCGCGGGTGCCCATCCCGCTGCGCGTCCTGCGCAACGCACAGCACCCGCTGGCAGAATCGGGACTCGCGCGCGTGAAAATTTCCACTGCCCGCTGCAGCTATTTTTCTTTAGCGCCCGCACTGCCAGCCTTACCCCAAGCGCCACCATGAAAGCGCCCCTGCTTCCCCTGTGCCTCCTCGCGTCCATCGTTCCTGCCATCGCGGACGATGTCGGCATCCGCCTGCGTCTCGGCGTCCGTGACAAGGAGGCGACGGACTGGAGCGGCACGGTCGCGGTCGCGCCGGGGAAGGTGACGCTCATCAGCGGGTGGCGCTTTGCGCAGCAGGACAAGGCCGATGGCACGAGCGGCTGGAGCTGCCGCACTCGCCCGGCCGCGCTCGACAACCGCCGCTCGAATAATCCCAAGCAACAGCAGCAGAAGCGCGCGAACGCGGCGACCGCGCTGCCGATGTCCGACAACGGCGTGCTCCTATCGCTCACGGATGTGACGGAGGATTCGCAGATCACGGTGAAGACGGCGAAGGGCGAGTTCGCGTTCAAGCTCGCCGACGTGCCATTTGGAAAAATCTCCGAGCAGCTCGGCGGCGCGGTGGAAATCGAGCGCACCGCCGCCTCCGCGCCGCTCGCGACGGATGCAAAGACAGACGATGATTTTCCCAGCGCCGCCGTGGCACCGGACGGGACGGTGTGGGTTGCATGGCAGAGCTACACGCCCGGCCTCGATCGCGCTGAGCGCGCGAAGAGCTACGACACGGAGCCCGCGGACATGGCCTTTCTCGCGAAGGCGCCCGGCGCCGATCAACTCTGGCTGCGGAGCGTGAAGAGCGGCAAGGCGGGTGAGCCCATTGCGATCACCGCGTCGGGCCGCGACATTTACAAGAGTGCCGTCGCCGTGGACGGGAAGGGGAGCGTGTGGGTTTTCTGGTCGGAGAACTCCAGCTACAAGGCGTTCCCGAACAGCGGCGCGCCGAACTTCGACATCTGGGCGCGCTCGCTCAAGGACGGCAAACTCAGCGAGCCGATCCAGATTTCCAACTCGCCCGAGAGCGACGTGTGCCCGGTGGCTGCGACGGACGCGAACGGCGTGGTATGGGTGGCGTGGCAGGGCGCGCGTGAGAAGACCTTCCGTATTTTGGAGCGACATCAGACGGAGGGCGGCTGGAGCGCGGAGCGTCAGGTGAGCACGCAGAAGGGGAACTGCTGGGCGCCTGCCATAGCCACTGGCTTCAAACATTTTCCCGATGTTCAGAATGTGTCGTTCCACGTTGCGTTTGCATGGGACACCTACGAAAAGGGCGATTACGACGTGTGGGTTCGGGAATTTACTCTGGACAGAAATATCGATGGTCCACACGGGAGGGAAACACGCGGTGAAGCACGCCCCGTCGCAAACACTCCCGACTACGAGGCCCGCCCCGCATTGACCTACGATCTCGACGGCGCGCTTTGGATCGCGTGGGAGAAGAGCGGGCCGACTTGGGGCAAGGACTGGGGTGCCTACGCGCGCGACAAGGGCATCGGGCTTTACCGCGACCGGCAGATTGGCCTCGCGATTTTGAAGGATGGCAAGTGGATGCAGCCCGTGGCGGGCTTCGAGTCCGCACTGCCCGGCGCAGTGAAGCGTCGCAACCAGAAAAATGTGCGCGTGCCCGCCATCGAGCCCGGGGGCGAATCGCGCAAGGCCGGCGAGGAAGCTGAAGCTGCGAAGAACTTCGCGCACAACAATCTCGCACGCATCGTCGCCGACAGCACGGGCCGCGTGTGGCTGTTCGCGCGCGCGCGGCAGAATGATTTTCGCAGCCCGCTCGGTTCGCTGTGGCTGAACTGGGCGACCTACTATGACGGCGACCGCTGGGTCGGCCCGATCCTCGTGCCGCATACGGACAACCTGCTCTACAACACGCCCGTGGTCCTCGCGCCGCAGCAGGGTGGACTCGTGGTCTTGCACAGCACCGATCACCGGCAGGATCGCCACATCATGCGCAAGGCCGGCGGCGGCAACGCAGCGCTCGATTCCACGAACGATCCATTCGACAACGATCTCTACATGAGCCGTCTCAGCGCGCCCGCGCCAGCCCAGCCCGCGAAGCTCGTCGCTGCGGCGCATCCGCCCTCGGACAACGCGGCGCCTTCGCCCGCGACTGCAAGCGAGCGCGAGGAAATCGCACGCTGCCGCGCCTACCGCGCGACGGTGGACGGCAAGCAACTGCAAATCCTCCGCGGCGAATTTCACCGCCACACTGAAATCTCCGGCGATGGCGGCAACGACGGCCCGCTGGAGGACATGTGGCGTTACGCCGTGGATGTCGCTGCGATGGACTGGCTCGGCTGCGGCGACCACGACAACGGCGGCGGCCGCGAATACCCGTGGTGGCTCACGCAGAAGACGACCGACGCCTTCTTCCTGCCCGGCGCATTTGATCCGATGTTCACCTACGAGCGCTCCGTGCGCTACCCAGAGGGTCATCGCAATGTCGTCTTCGCGCGCCGCGGCATCCGCACGCTACCGCGCCTGCCGAAGACGGAGGAGGCCACGCCCGGCCACGCGCCCGACACGCAGATGCTCTACAAATACCTCCGCTTCTTCGACGGCGTCTGCGCCTCGCACACGAGCGCGACCGATATGGGCACCGACTGGCGCGACTGGGACGCCGAACGCGAGCCGATGGTCGAGATCTACCAGGGCGCGCGGCAAAACTACGAGCGCCCAGGCGCGCCGCGCTGCCCGACCGAGGACGACTCTATCGGCGGTTGGCGGCCAAAGGGGTTCGTGAACCTTGCGCTGCTCAAGGGCTACAAATTCTCATTCCAGAGCAGCAGCGACCACGGCAGCACGCACATCAGCTACGCGCTCGTCTATGCCGAGGGGAACACACGCGAGGCCATCATCGCCGCGATGAAGAAGCGCCACACCTACGCCGCGACCGACAACATCATCGCCGACTACCGCTGCACCGCCGGCGGCAAGGAGCACATGATGGGCGACGAGTTCACCACGACCGAAGCGCCCGAACTGCGCATCCATCTTGAGGGCACCGCGCCATTCTCCAAGGTCGTCTTCGTGAAGGACGACGTCGAAGTCTTCACCGCCACGCCTGACAAGACGAACTGCGACGTGACGTGGAAGGATCCCGCGCCGACGAACGGCACGAGCTATTACTACGTCCGCGGCGAGCAGAAGAACGGCGAACTCGTCTGGGCCAGCCCGATGTGGATCACCTGCAAGCTGGCGAAGTGAGGCGCGCGTCGCGCGAAGTGCGCGTGTTTCCATCCAGCGATCAAACTCATGGTCATCCTGAGCGAAGCGAAGGATCCCGCGGAATTGCGATGCGTGTGTTCGCAGTGCTCCTGTTCACACTCGCGTTTATCCCCGCCGCGCGCGCCCACAACCCCGACACGAGCTACGCCCGCGTCCGCATCTTCGACAACCGCCTCGAAACCCGCCTCACATTCGACATCTTCTCGCTCCAGCGGATCGTCCCGGAGATTGACGCGAATGGCGACGCAGGGCTGAGCCGCGAGGAACTGCGGCGCGCGGCACCCGCGATACAGAAATTCCTCCGCGCGCACGTCGGCATCGAGGTGGACGAGCGCGCCGCCGATCTCGGCGAGGCGAAGGATCCCTTCTGGCCGCTCGATGCACCCGATCCAATTCCCGCCGCCGCGTGGCACACGAACGAGGCGCTCGTCTCATTCGGTTTCGACAAGCCGCTCGCCTCATCGCCGAAGTCCGTCGCTCTGATGTTCGACACCTTCCGCACGCTCAGCGAGCGCCACAGCGTTCTCGGTTTCTTCGACTACCGCGGACAAATCACCGAGGTCGTCTTCACGCTGGCCGAGCCGGACTATCTTTTCGACGTCGCCTTCGCGGCTCAGGCGATGTCGGCGGCGAATGCGATGCCGCCAATGCGGGAACAGCCGCCGAAACCGGAAATTCCCGCAGAGGCTTCCCCGGAGAGGCCCGGAACTGCGGGGACGGGCAATTCGCCCTTCACCGCCGGCCACACCTCGCAGCGGGGCAACGTGAACGACTCGCCGGCTTGGTCGTATTTCAAGCGCGGCGTCGCGCACATCCTCTCCGGCTACGACCACCTGTGTTTCCTGCTCGCGCTGCTCATCGTCAGCCGGCTGAAGCCGCTCGTCGCGATCGTCACCTCGTTCACCGTCGCGCACAGCATCACGCTGGCGTTGGCGGCGCTGCAGATCGTCTCGATTCCGACGCGCGTCATCGAGAGCGCCGTCGCGCTCACCATCGTCTATGTTGGCATCGAGAACCTCTGGCACTCGAATCTCTCCCGGCGCTGGGTGCTGACTTTCTGCTTCGGCCTCATCCACGGCTTCAGCTTTGCAAACACCCTCAAGGCGCACGAGCTGCCGCCAGATGCGAAGGCGAAGTGCCTGTTCCTCTTCAACCTCGGCGTCGAGGCGGGCCAGCTCGCCGTCGTCCTTGTGTTCGTGCCGGCTGCGGTGCTCATCGCGCGGTCGGAGCACGCTGCCCGCGCGAGGAGAGGCATCAGCGCCGCAATTGCCCTCGTCGGCCTCGCGTGCTTTGTGGACCGCGCGTTCAACCTGCGTCTGATGCCGTTTTAATCCGCGCTACCGCAGCGTCCCCGCCTTGATGGTCACCATCTTCTCCGGATCGAGGTGCTTCCTCACCGCGGCGTTGACCTCGGCGAGCGTGAGCGCGCGAACCTTCGCGGGAAACTCGTCGAGCCACGAAACTTCGAGGCCGTTCTCCGCGCAGCGGAGGAGCTGTTCCGCGAGGCCGTGAGTTGTTTCGAGCGAGACGGCGAGGCGTCCCGCCGCAGCGGTCTTTCGGTATTCCAGCTCCTCCGCAGTGACTCCCTTCTCCCACCAGGACTGAATCTCTCTCCGCGTGCTGGCGAGGCCGCGCTCGAGCAGGGCGGGAGCGAATGTCGCCTTCGCCAGCCACCTGCCGTCGCGGAAGGAATCGCCCGCGAGATTCGAGGTGATGCCGTAGGTGAGGCCCTCCCGGTCGCGCACATTGCCCACGAGCCGGCTGGTGAATCCGCGGCCGAGGATCGCAGTCGCGATGTTCACGGGAATCCAGCCGGGATCGCTGACACGCAGTCCGCTCGGCTGGCCGATGATCACGCTCACGCTCGACTTGTCCGGGATTTCCACGATCTTCTCGCCTGCGGCGAAAGAGTAGGGCGCGGATGCCTTCGGCGACCGGCCGCCTTTCCATCCGGCGAACGCCCTTGCCAGTTCCGCCTTGAATTCCGCCGGATCGAAATCGCCGGCTGCGACGAGGTGCATGCCGTCGGGCCCGTAGTTCGCGGCGTGGAAGGCGCGCACCTCGGCGAGCGTCGCTTTCCCGGTGGCGGCGATCAATTCCTGCAGGCCTGCGCCGCGCGAGGGATGCCCCGGCGGGCAGATCGCCTGCGAAAACACGATGGCCGCCTGATCATCGGTGCTCTCAAGCGCCTGACGCACTTCGGCGATGAACTGCTTCTTCTCCTTCGCAAATTCCGCCGCTGAGAATGCAGGCGTTCGGAACTCCTCCGCGAGCAGCGACAGCACGAGCGGCACGTCTTTGCGGAGCAGCTTCACCTCAAACTCGACCGTGTCCACGTTCACCTTGAATTCCATCGTCACGCCCGCCTTCTCCAGCATGGCGGCGATGGCGAACTGGTCGTGCATCTTCGTCCCGCGCTCGATCATCCCGACGGTGAGATGGGCCAGTGCCGGATTTGCCGCCGCGTTTTCACCGGCCGCGATGCTGCCGCGGAGAGTCACCACATCTTTCACGCCTGTGCGGCAGAGGAGCAGATCGATGCCTGCGACTTTCTCGCGCACCACGGTGCCGGCGAGGTTCGTCCTCGATGGCGGTGAGAGGGCCAGGTCGGGAGTCTTCGGGGGGACGACTTCCTTCAGTGCGGGATGCTCATCGGCCTTCCTCCTTTCCTGCGGCGCTTCGGTCCCAGCCTCGGGGACGAACCAGCCGGTGACGCTGTGGCGTTCGGTGAGGTAAGTCGCGGCGACGCGCTTCACGTCTGCTGCGGTAACGGCGCGGTATTTCTCCTCGAGGGAGACGAAAAGCGTCCAGTCTCCGACGGCGATGCACTCGTTGATTTGCTCCGCCTGCGCAAACGTTCCGTCACCGGCAAAGGAGCGGTCTGCGAGGAGCTTCGCCACTGCCGTCTGCACTTCGGCGGCGGTGACGCCGTCCTTCTTGATGCGCTCGATCTCCGCGAGGAGCCTGCGCTCCACGTCCTCGTGCTTCGTGTCCGGCGTGAGATCCGCGGTGGTGATGTGCAGCGAGGGATCGTGGTTGAAGCCGGGCAGTCCGGCGACCTCGGTCGTGAGATTTTTGTCCGTGAGCGCGCGGTAGCAGCGGCTCGTCTTGCCATGCGCGAGAATGGCGCTGAGCACCTGCAAGGCAGGCCAGTCGGCGTGCGTGGCCGGCGGAATCTTGTGTGCGATGGCGACCACGCCCAGCTCGCCGCCGCGCTTCACCACGACACGGCGCGGCCCGGTCTGCTCGGGCTCCTCGGTGTAGATCTGCGGAATGGGGTGCGGGGCCTTCGGGATTGCGCCGTAGCGCTTCGCGATCTCGGTGAGCGCGGCCTTCGGTTCGAAGTCCCCGATGAGCGTCACGGTCGCGTTGTCCGGCCAGTAGAACGTGTCGTAAAACTCGCGCAACTTCGCGATTGGCACATTCTCGATGTCGCTACGCCAGCCGATGGTGTCGTGGTGATACGGATGCGCCTGAAACGCGGCGCTCCAAATCTCCTTGTCGAGCGCAGTGCGCGGATCGTTCTCGCCGCGCTCAAACTCATTCCGCACGACGACCATCTCCGGCCGTCGGTCTTCCTCGCGCAGCGCAAGGTTGCGCATGCGGTCGGCTTCGATCTCGACGAGCAGCGGCAGCGCGTTCGCCGGCACGGTCGCGAAATAGTTCGTGCGGTCCAGCCACGTCGTCGCATTTGTCTCCGCGCCCACGCGCTCCAGCACCTGGTCGAAGCCCGTGCCCCTGCTGCGGTCGAATTTTTCCGTGCCCTTGAACATGAGGTGCTCGAGCAGGTGTGTCGCACCCGTCGTGCCGGTCACCTCATTCCGCGAGCCGACGTGATACGTGACCATGAAGGTGACCACCGGCACCGATTTTTCCGGCAGCAGCAGGATGCGCAGGCCGTTCGCATCGAGCCTGTATTCGGAAATCGCGCCAACCGTCCGTGTGAACGAGACGCCGGAGACTTGGATGCGATTTTCGGCGGAGCGTGCGGAGGCGAGCATGGCGAGGGCGAGTGCTGGAATCAGGAACTTCATGCGGTGCGACTCTGACCGCTTCCCGCATTGAGATGCACGCCGAATGTCCGACCGTGCTGCCCCAAGCGCATCCGATTTCGCGGGCGCTGACACATTCTTCATTGAGCGGCGTGCCGTGAAGCCGCACAACTGCGCCATGTTCTTCCCAATGCTCCGCCCTGCATGGCGTCGGTTCTTTCCTCCCGCCCTGTTCGCCGCCTGTGTTGCGCTGCTCGCAGCATGCGGGCCGAAGAGCCCCGAGCCGACGCGGGTGATCAGTGCGCGCCAGCTTCTGACGGCGGAGGACTGCGCCGCGTATTATAACGTGCCCTTCACGCGATCCAACGAGAGCTTCCTCGGGGACAACCCGCCGACGGTGGAGCGGGATCATGTGACAATGATGGATTTCGACAGCGGGAAGGGGGACACGGTCCACCTGTCGCTCGACCAGTCCGTTTCCGTCGAGGAGTCGAGGAAGCGGGTGAGGGAGGAGAAGGCCGTGTGGGTGAAGGATGGCGGCGTGACAGATGAGCCGGGTTTCGGGGAAGGGGGCGGCTACAGCCTCAGCGGCGAGACGCTGAAGCTGGCGCGTCCCCCGTATCGCGTCTCCGTGCAGGCGAGCGGACGCGGCGACGCCTTCGACAAGGAGAAGCGCAGGGAAGCCGTGCGCCACTTCGCGAAGATCGTGGACGAGCGCCTGAAGAAGCTCGCCGAGCAGAAGCCGTAGGGACGCGTCGCGGCGTCGCGGCAGTCAGGTGAGGATTTCCTTGATCACATTTCCCGACACGTCGGTGAGCCGGAAATCGCGTCCGCCAAACCGATACGTGAGCTTTTCGTGGTCGAGGCCGAGCAGGTGCAGCACCGTCGCGTAGAAGTCGCAGATCGATGCGACGTTCTCGACAGCGTAATAGCCGAGGTCGTCCGTGGCGCCGTAGGCGGTGCCGCCGCGGATGCCCCCGCCGGCGAGCCAGGCGCTGAAGCCGGTGGGATTGTGGTCGCGGCCGTCGCTTCCCTGCGAGAACGGGGTGCGGCCAAATTCACCGGAGAAGATGATGAGCGTGCTGTCCCACAGGCCGCGTGCCTTGAGATCGGTGATGAGTCCGGCGAGCGGCTGGTCCACTTGGTTCGCCATCGCACCGTGGCCCTCCCGCAGCTTGCCATGCTGGTCCCAGGGATTCGGTGCGTTGCCCGCGCCGATGCTTTCATTGAGGCAGCTCAGCTCCACGAAGCGCACGCCGCGCTCTACGAGACGGCGCGCCACGAGGCATTGCCGGCCGTAGCTCGCGGTCTGCGCGTGCTTGGAGTCCATGCCGTAGAGCTTCTTCGTCGCATCGCTTTCGCCGCGGAGGTCGAGCAGGTCCGGCACTGCGGACTGCATGCGGTATGCCGTCTCGTAGTTGCGGATTGCCGCCTCCACCTGCGCGTCGCCGGTGTCCTTTGAAAATGCGGCGTCCAGCCCGCCGATGAAGCCGAGCCGCCGCCGCTGTGACTCGTCGGCTTCGCGCGGCTTGATATTTGGCATCGGCTCCTCGCCATCCACGCGCAGAATGCTCGCCTGATTCTGCGCGGGCAGGTAGCCGCTGCTGAAGAGCCCCACGCCGCCGTGCGGAGCAGTCGCGCCGCCGCTCTGCAGCACGACGAAGCCGGGCAGGTTTTCGTTCATCGAGCCGAGGCCGTAGTTCACCCATGCGCCGGCGCTCGGGTGGCCCATGAACGGGAAGCCGGTGTGGAAGAAATAGTTCCCCTGGGCGTGCTCGTTGACCTTCGAAGTCATGGAGCGGATCACCGCGAGATCATCCGCCATTTCGGCGAGGCGCGGAAAGAGATCCGTCATCATCACGCCGCTCCTGCCGCGCGGCTTCGCCTCCCACGGCGAGGCCATGATGTTGCCGTTGTTGTTGAACATCGTCGGCCGCACCGGCACCGGCATCGGCTGGCCATGGCGTTTTGCGAGTTCAGGCTTTGGATCCCACGAGTCCACGTGCGACACGCCGCCGCTCATGTAGGCGAAGATGACCTGCTTCACCTTCGGCGGAAAATGCGGGCGCGGCAGCGCGCTCTTCGCCGCGCGGGCTTCAGTGGAAAACAGACCCGCAAGCGCGAGCGAGCCGAAGCCGAGCGAGCAGCGGCGCAGCATCTCGCGGCGCGGGAGCGGGGCGGGGATTCCGGCGTGGAGGTTTGGGTGCATGGCAATGTGTGTGGCTTATCGGAGGAAGATGAACTCCTTGGCGTTGAAGAGCGACTGCGCGAAGTCGGCCCACGCGTCAGTCTGCTGCATGAGCGCCTCGCCGGAGGCGGAGGCTTCGAGATATTTTGTCGCCGCGGAAACTTCGCGTTCCGCCGGTTCGCGCGCGAAGGCCGAGACAAACATGCGGCGGATGCGGGCTTCGGGCGAGGTGTCCGCCTTTTCGGCGATGAGCTGACCGGCCCACTTCCGCGACGACTCGATCACGAAGCGGTCGTTCAGCAGCGTGAGCGACTGCGCGGGGACGTTCGTGGAGTCGCGCCGGCCGGTCGTGGTGAACGGCTTTGGAGCGTCGAAGACTTCGAGGAAGGGGTTCAGCGCGGTTCGGCGGATGGTGAGATAGACGCTGCGGCGTGGTGCGTTTGCCGCGACGCCGGGGCCGAACATCGTGGCATCCAAACTGCCCGAGAGGGCGAGCATCGAGTCGCGGATGGCCTCGGCCTCGACGCGGCGCACGCGGAAGTGCGACAGCGAGTCGTTGCCGGGATCGCGCTCGTGCGCTTCGGCGCTGCCCGTGCTTGCAATCCGGTAAGCCCGCGACGTGACGAGGAGGCGGATCGCCTTCTTCAGCGACCAGCCGTCGTCCGCAAACCGGCGGGCGAGGAAGTCGAGCAGCTCGGGATTTGTCGGCTTCTCTCCCATGCGCCCAAAGTTGTCCGGCGTCGCGACGAGACCACGGCCGAAAACCTGGTGCCAAATCCGGTTGGCCATCACGCGTGTCGTGAGCGGATTGCCCGCATCGGCAATCGCGTTGGCGAGTTCGAACCGCCCGCTCGCCTTCGTCTCGAATGGGCGCGAGCCGAACGCCTGCAGGAATGCACGCTGGACCTGCGGGCCTGGCTTCAGATGCTCGCCACGCTCCAGCAGCGCGACGCTTTCACCGGCCGACTCGAGCACGCCGGGCGCGTGGCGCGGAAAGGGGATGGCGCTTTCGAGCCGCCGGTAGTCCTCGATCAGCGCTTTCGCGTGACCGAGTGAGCCGATTGACACCGGCAGCACTCCCCTGCGGATGAGCGCGTCGAGCAACTGGCGCTGCGGCTCGCTGGGCGAATTCACGCGCCATGCCTCCAGCGCCAAAGTGATGGCGGATTCGTAGCGTCTGGAAAGCTCGCGGCTGTCGCCTGGGGCGGGACCATTCAGCAGCGGCACGAGGCTGCGGATGCCCTCCACCGGGCCGGGGCCGTCGTGGCAGATGATTTCGCTGATGCCAAACCATGAGCGCCCCCTCGCGGATTTTTCGCGGCGCGTTTGGTCGAACGCAGCGGCCACTTCGAGGTATGCCATCGAGCCCCTGCGATACTTTGTGTCGAGCGTGAGCCACGCCGGTTCGTCTTTCGAGAGCTGCGCGCGGGGGAAGATGGGATTCGTCCCGAGAGGATAGCCGTCCACAATGAGACGCGCTTGGGCGCCGTTGCCGCCCCATGCCCGGATGCTGATGAAGTCGGTCTCAATGCGGAACGGTTTCGTGGTCAGCACGCCATTGTGCTTCGTCGTCAGCGCATGAGTCGTCACCGCGGCAGGGAGCAGTCCGCCGAGCACCGCATCGCCCTCGGGAGCCACGGTGAAGTCGCCGACAGGCGAAGGCGTCGCCCCGATGCCGGTGCCGTAGTGATAGCACTCCGCGAAGTCCGCGTGTGCTTTCGTCAAATCCCATGCGCGCTTGGTCTCCGGACGTTTGCCTGCGGCGTTTGCGGCGCCCTGCATTTCGTTCCACGCTGCGGCCATCGCGCTGCCGCTCTTGTCTTTCAATCTTGCCCACACGTGGAGCGGGTTCGCGGCGTTTCCCTCCGCATCCGCGCGCGCCGCCATCCACGGCCTTTCGCTTGCGCCTCCCGAGAGCACGCGGAGCTTTTCGCCGGCGCCTCGGAGTCCGTGCTCAAGCGCCTCGTGTGCGTCGCGCTCCGCCGGCAGCATGGCCTTTGCAACCGCGGCGGCATCGAGGCCGAGGGCCTTTTGCCCGGCGCGGAATGAAGCACGGATTTCCTCAGCGCTGAGCCCGCGGTCGTAAAGCCGCGCTTCGTCAATCTCGCCGTTGAGAAACGCGCGCCCTCCACCGGTATGGCGCCGCCCCAGCAGGACGTGCGCGTCGTTCGCAGCGAACACAACGGGGCTCTCGCTGCCCGGTTTCCATGGCTGGCCATAGGGTTCGCCGTTCCGGAAAAATGCGATGGTGCCGTCGGCGCGGTAGCTGGCGGCGATGTGGACGAACTCGCCGGGTTTTGCCGTCTCCGTCGCGCCGCCGAGATTCTGCGATCGGCGGAAATTGTTGCTGCCCGCGACCCATCGCCGCGGCTCCTTCTCCGCGAAGACGAGCGCATCGAAAATGCCGCCCCTGCCGTCCTCAACCGTCACCACGCCGCCGCCGCCCTGGTCGAGAGTGGCGAGGCTCACCCATGCTTCCAGCGTCTTCCCGCGAAGCTCCCGTGTGAGTGGCGCGCTGCGGAAAAATGCGTCCGTGCCGTTCAGGACGAGCCGGCCATTGCGGATTTCCGCTCCACCGAGCAACTCGCCGTTCAGCCCTCCAATCGAGTCGCTGGCGGTGCCCTCGAACGACCACCGCGAGATCGGCCGCGGTGCAGTCGAGAGTGTTTGGCCGGCATTTTCCCCGGCGAGCCTCGCGCGGACGCTCTGGTCGAGGGCGGCGAGCTTCCGCCGAAGCTGTTCGACCTCGCCGGCCACTTTCGCAGCCTCGGGGCTCGGGTTGGATTCCTCGAGGAGCCGCGCCGCGATTCGCGCAGGTTCGTTTTTCCAGTCTTGGAAAAGCGCCTCGCGGATTTTCCCCTTCAGCTCTGTGAGCTGTGCCCTGTTCGTCGCGAGGAGCGTCGGCTCGTCAATCGTCACCATCGCCGGGCGGCTGCTCTCGAAGATTCCGGCAAGAGCGTAATAGTCCCGCTGACTGACGGCGTCGAACTTGTGGTCGTGGCAGCGCGCGCACGACACCGTGAGCGCCTGGAACGCCTTCATCGCCACGTCAATCTGGCTGTCGGTCACCTTCACCTGCTCGTCGCGCGTGTCCACGGGCTGGAAGCCGTGCTCGACGAACCGCAGGTGCGCGATGCCGAGGATGCTCTCGTTGAAGTGCTCCGCGCGGTTCCAGCGCGGGTTCGCGATGAGGTCGCCGGCGAGGTGCTCGCGGATGAGCTGGTTCATCGGCACGTCGGCGTTGAACGCGCGGATGAGATAGTCTCGGTAGCGCCACGCATCTGGAATCTCCGGGTCGCCTTCGCTGCCGTGCGTGTCGGCGTAGCGCACAAGGTCCATCCAGTGCCGCGCCCAGCGCTCGCCGAAGCGCGGGCTCGCGAGCAGGTGGTCGGCGGCCTCTTCGATTGCGGATTGCCGATTGCGGACCGCGGATTCGGTGAACCGCCGCACTTCCTCCATCGTAGGCGGAAGCCCAGTGAGTGCGAAAGTGAGCCGCCGGATGATCACGTGCGGATCGGCGTCAGCGGCGGGCTTCAGCCCGCGCTTCTCCATGTCCGCGAGGAGAAAACGATCCACCGGATGCTGAGACCACGCGGTGTCCTGCACGGCTGGCGGCTGCGGGTTTTGGATCGGCAGGAAGCTCCACCACGACTTTCGGTCCGCGAGCAGTTTTTCCCACGGCACGCTGCTTCCGGCTTTCGGCGGCTCGTCACGCGGATCCGGCGCCCCGAGTGCGATCCATTTTTCAAAATTCGCGATGACGTCGTCACCCAGCTTCGGGCGCTTTTCCGGCATTTTGAGATCCGGATCCTCATGGCGGATGGATTTGAGCAGGAGGCTTTTCGCCGGCTGGCCGGGAACGATGGCGTCGCCGGAATCGCCGCCCTTTCTCCAGCCATCGCGGTAATCGAGCCGCAGCCCGCCCTTCTGCTTCTTCGCGTCATGGCATTCGTAACATTCGCTCGCGAGCACCGGGCGGATTTTGTTCTCGAAGAACTCGGCCTGCTCCGGCGGCAGGGCGGTCGCGGCGAATGCGGCGCTTCCGGCGAGGGCAAGGACGGGAAGTGTGCGAGCGGATGACATCGGCGATTTCCGAAATGAACCCAGCGCGCCGGAAAATGAAAGGCCGCGTCGCTAGTAGGGCGGCACGGCGGGATCCACGGTGGCCGACCAGGCGTCAATTCCGCCGCCCAGATTCGTCACGTCGGTGAAGCCCTGGCTGAGCAGCCATGCGGCGGCCCGCGCGGAACGCGCCCCGTGGTGGCACTGGATGAGGAGCGGCTGCGACTTGTCCGTGAGCTTTTCGAGCGCGATGGCGGGCCATTGCGAGAGGGGGAGCAGTTCGGCGCCGGCGATGCGGGCGACCTGCCATTCGTCGGGCTCGCGCACATCGATCAGCCGCGGCGGCTTTTCGGAATTCAGCAGGCTCGCGGCTTCCACCGCGGAGATTTCCGGAACTCGAGCGCCGCTCATTGCGCGATGCTCACGGGCGTGCCGACGTTCACATTGCGGAAGAACGCCTCGGCCATGAAGCTGGGCATGCGGATGCAGCCGTGCGACGCGGGGTAGCCCGGAAGGAAGCCCTCATGCATCCCCACGCCGCCGTTCACGCGCATGAAGAAGGGCATTCTTGCCCCGTCGTATCTGGCGCCCTTCGGCATCCGATCCTTCTGGCGATCGATGTCCTTCATGAGCACCGCGCCACTCTGCGCGTCCACGTAGTCGCCGTAGCGCGAGGACACATGGTCGCGGTCCTTCTGCTGGATCTTGAAGCTGCCGGAAGGCGTGCCGAAACCTTCGCGCCCGGTGGAGATGATCGAAACTCCGACGAGCTGATCGCCCTTGTAAAAATAAGCCTTCTGCTCGCTGAGGCGGATCGCGATGCGCGGCGAGCCGCCGGCCTGATCGCCATCCCAGTAGGAGACGTTGTCGTAGTTCATCCGCTTCTCGGCGAGATGCCCCGTGGGCACGCGCTTGCCGCCGAGGTAAACGGTGTCGGTGCTGAAGCGGGGATCAGTCGCGCAACCTGCAAGCAGGGCGGCAAGAGCGATGGCGATTCCAGTGACTTTCATTCGGACCGGGCGGGCGGAAATATAGACGACACTGGAAAGCGTCAAGTGCCGAGAGGCAAATAGGTCCGCGGCGGGCGCGCAGGATGACGACGGACGAATGGCGGTTCCGGGTGACGGTTCTTACAGCAGGTTCGCCGGCTGGTTCGTGCTTTCGAGGACTGCACGCCAAAGTTCGCCGTGCGGGTCCACCTTGTGCCGGCCCACACTCGTGACGAACGGGATCGGGATGTGAACGTAGGAACAGTGCCAGCGGCCCACGAGCATCCCGGTCTTTCCGGCCATCGCAGCGTGGACGGCGTGCTGGGCGAGGTGCTGGCAGTAGAAGTTGTCCTGTGCGTTCGCGGGCACGCTGCGAATCGCGTAGCTGGGGTCAATGTATTTGAGCGTCAGGTCGATCCGCCGCTCCTTGAAGAAGCCGGTGATTTTGTCGCGCAGGAAGACGCCGATGTCCTTCGGGCGCTTGTTCCCGCTCGCATCAATCTCCTCGTAGCCGGCCATGAGTTCCTGACCGGCCCCCTCTGCGACCACGATGACGGCGCTTTTTTTCCGCGCAACCGTGTAGCGGAGCATCTCGAACAGGCCGCGCTCGCCTTCGAGCTGGAAGGGAACCTCGGGGATGAGGACGAAGTCCACGTTTCCGTCCGCGAGCGCGGCGTAGCAGGAGATGAAACCCGACTCACGGCCCATCAGCCGCACGAGGCCGATGCCGTTTGGCGCGCCGAGCGCCTCGGCGTGGGCGGAACGCACGACCTTCACCGCCTCCGCGAACGCCGTCTCGAAGCCGAACGACTTGTCGAGAAACTGGATGTCATTGTCGATGGTCTTGGGGATTCCTACGACAGCCTTTCTGAGGCCCCGGCGCTCGATTTCCTCGGAAATGACCTGCGCGCCTTTCAGCGAGCCGTCCCCGCCGACGACGAAGAGGATGTCCACGCCCATCTCCTCGAGCGTGTCCACCATCTCGCTCACCGGCTGGTTGCCCCGCGAACTGCCGAGGATGCTGCCGCCCAGCAGGTGGATCTGCTTCACGGAATCGGGCCTGAAAGTGATCGGCGTGTGGCCCATGCGCTGGACGAGGCCCTGGTAGCCGTAGCGGAAGCCGAAAATCTTCGTGACGCCGTAGCGCGTCCAAAGCTGGGTTACGAGGCCTTTGATGATATCGTTCAGGCCCGGGCAGAGGCCGCCGCAGGTGACGATGCCGGCCGTCGTGCGCGACGGATCGAAGAAGATTTTCCCTCGCGGTCCGGCGACCTCGAAGCTCTCCACGGAGTCGGCCCGCGGATCAATGGGCGGTGCGGTGATGTCCACACGGTGGGCGAGCAGCACGCGCTCGTTGTCCGTGCGGAACTGCACTCCGGGACCGCGTGAAGTTTGCAAAGGCGAGAGAAACTCGCACGATCCCAGATTCTTGATCCTCGTCTGCATTGAGGCGCGTGGGTTTGCAGAGTGGCGCACTTTCGCGCAAGCGAATTCATCGGTGTGACACGCAGTGCGCCGTCTTTTCACACATGCCGCGCCCCCAGCCGGGGAAGGCGGTGGCACGGGCGATGCTAAAATGAGTGCAACCCAATGCTGACGCTGAGCAACAACACCAAGCAGCACACCGAGGAGACGACGAGGGCTCTCCGCACCGCCGAGGGGTATGTGTTCTTCAGACTCTTCCGCGAGGCGCTGGCGGAGCTCGACTCCATCCCGCCACACGACCAGGACGACTGCGATGTGATGATCGCGCGCATCCGCATCCTGCTGCACCTGCGGCGGTGGAGGAAGGCGTCGCAGCTTTCCGCCCGAGGGGCGGCCCTGCATGCGGCGGAGGACGAATTCACCGTCCAGCGCGCGTTTGCGCTGCACCAGCTCAACCTCGGCGAGCAGGCCGCCCGCGTGCTGCTGGATGCGCCGGAATGGATCCGCCGCACGGGCATCCTGCACTACAACCTTGCCTGCTACGAGGCGCGCTGGGGGAACCTCACCGTCGCACGGCAGTGCGTGCAGGCGGCGATTCAGATCAATTCGGCGATTAAGAAGAACGCCCGGCAGGATCCCGATCTCGCCGACCTTTGGAACTGAGCGCGCGGCTCAACTCTTCGCCGCGATGTGCCGGGTCACATACTCCCGCACCGCGTCGTGCCAGTCGCGCGGCGTGACGCCGGAGAGCCGCGTGAGCTTGGCTGTGGACATCGCTGTGTTCGGCGGGCGTTTGGCGATGAAAGCCTTGAGGTCCGCCATCTTCAGCGGGCCGACGGTGCGCGCTTTCAGCGGCATCCCGGCGGCAGCGGCGCAGTCGAGCGCAAACTGCCCGTATTCCTGCCATGTGCACGAGCCACCATTGCAGAGGTGCAGCACACCGCCTGCGGGCACGTCGAAAAGGAACGGCTTCAGGAGCTGCGCCGCATCGAGCGTGTAGGTCGGCACGGCCACCTTGTCGGAGATCGCCTCGACTTTCTCCTCCGAGAGCGCGCGCTTCACGATGCCATCCACGAAGCTCGGCCTGTCCGGTCCGAAGACCCACGACACCCGCACAACGAGGTTCCCGCCGGAGACTTCGAGCGCGGCGATCTCCCCCGCGCGCTTCGATTCGCCATAGTGGCTGATGGGCACAACCGGATCCTCCTCCGTGTAGGGATTCGCCTGCGCGCCGTCGAAAACGTAGTCGGTGCTGATCTGGATGCAGCGCGCACCCTTCGCCTTGCAGTCCTCCGCGATGGTGCGAACGGCATGCGCATTGAGCTGCATCGCCTCGTCGCGCTCCGTCTCGCAGCGGTCAACGTTTGTCTGTGCCGCACAGTTCACGAGCACGGAGAAATCGGCGGCATCGAGCGCCGCGCGGATTTTCCACGGCTGCGCGAGGTCGAGTTCGTTGCGGCCAAAACCGGCGACATCGAGCCCCGCGGCTTTCCATTCGCGGACGAGCGCCGCGCCGAGGCGGCCGTTGGAACCGGTGACGATGATTCGAGACATGGGAATTCCTACTTTTTCTTCAGCGGCTCCCACCACGCGCGGTTCGCGACATACCAGGCGATCGTTTCCTTGATGCCCTGCAGCGGGCGGTGCCTTGGCGCCCAGCCGAGTTCCTTCTGCGTCTTGCTGGAATCGATCGCATAGCGTCGGTCGTGGCCGAGCCGGTCCTGCACGTATTTGATGAGCGACTCCGGCTTCTTCAGCTCGGAGAGAATGGTCTTCACCACTTCGATGTTCGTCATCTCGCCGTCGCCGCCGATGTTGTAAACCTCGCCGGGACGCCCGTGCTCCAGCACGGCCAGCGCCGCTTCGTTGTGGTCGTGGACGTGAATCCAATCGCGCACATTCAGCCCGTCGCCATAGACGGGGAGCTGGATGTCCGCCATCGCGTTCGTGATCATCAGCGGGATGAGCTTCTCGGGGAACTGATACGGCCCGTAGTTGTTCGAGCAGCGCGTCACGAGCACCTCCTGCTTGAAAGTGTGGAAGTGCGCGAGCGCGAGCAGGTCCGAACTCGTCTTGCTCGCCGAATACGGCGAACTCGGCTGCAGCGGCGACTGCTCGGTGAAGCGTCCCGTCGGCCCGAGCGAGCCATAGACTTCGTCGGTGCCGATTTGGAGGAAGCGCCCGACCTTGTGCTGCTTGGCCGCGTTCAGCAGCACGCCGGTGCCGAGCACGTTGGTGCGGATGAACGCGAGCGGATCCTTGATCGAGCGGTCCACATGCGATTCCGCGGCGAAGCTCACCACGGCGTCGAATTTCCCCTCCGCGAAAACCTTGTCCATCGCCGGTGCGTCCGCGATGTCCGCGTGGTGGAAAACGTAGCGCGCACCTGCGGCTGAGGCGACGTCGGCGAGGTTCGCCGGATTGCCCGCGTAGGTGAGCGCGTCCACGTTGTGGACGGTCCAGGCCGGCCGCGCCGAGAGGAGAAGCCGCACAAAATTGCTGCCGATAAAGCCGCAGCCGCCAGTGACTAGGATTCGCATGGGGCGGCGTAGTTAGCAGGGTGCCGCGCGCGCGCAAAGAAAAGTTCGCCCGTCAGAACTTGGGAGGCTTGGCGGCGTTCGGTGCGGGCCTGTCCTTCGTCTGCTTCGCGAGCTTTTTGGCCGCCTCCTCCGCGTCGCGCGTCTCCAGCTTCAGCACGATTCCCAGCGCGAGTTCCGCCGTCGCGTGGTCGGCCCGCCGCCACTTTCGGACGCTGAATGCGCCCTTGAGCGCCTTTTCCAATTCACCTGCGGCACCCGGCTGCTTCGTGGTCTTGTCCTCGCGCCAGGAAAACTTCGCCTTCTCCGCCTCGAGGATCGCCGTGATTTCCGCATCGGAGATTTTTTTCGGCACCGCGCCATCCGGGATGTGTGCGTATTCGATGCGCAGGCACTGGCCGCCGGCGAACGCGGCGCGCACGCGCCAGCCCTGATACTCATACGCCTTCTCGACCGCGCCGGGCATGAGCGGCTTGTCGGTCTCACCGACGAGATCCGCCCGCGGCTGGCCGTAGCGCTGCTGCGACTGGCCCTCGGTCTCACCGAGCCGCGCGCGGGCAGGGGAGAGTGCGGTGAAAACAGCGAGTGAAAGCGCGAGGACGATTTTCATGGTGGAACGATGCACATTCCGACGCGCCGATGCACGCCAAGGTTACGCCGAACCCCGGCTGGCCGCACGCGCGTGTTGCTTCCGGCGCGCGCCCGGCTATCGTCCCCGCCATGCTACGCACATCCAATCCCACTTTGTCCCCCGCCGCCTTCGAGCAGCCGATCGCCGCCGGCTCGCAGCGCATGACCATCCAGGGCGCGGTGAACAAGACCGGCATCCTCCTCGCGCTCGCCGTCCTCTCCGCGGCCTTCACATGGAACCGGCTGACCCAAAGCCCCGAGTCCGCAATGACTCTGGTGACCGTGGGCGCGATTGGCGGCCTCATCATGGCCCTGGTGACATGCTTCAAAAAGGAATGGTCCCCGGTGACCGCCCCGATTTACGCGCTGCTCGAGGGATTGGTGATTGGCGGCGTGTCGGCGGTTTTCAACGCCAGATGGAACGGCATCGTCCTTCAGGCTGCGATGCTTACCTTCGGCACGCTCTTCGCGATGCTCGCGGCCTATCGCAGCGGTCTCATCCGCGCGACGGAGAAGTTCAAGATCGGCGTCATCGCGGCGACAGGAGGGATTTGCCTGATGTATCTCGTTGCATGGATTCTGAGCCTCTTCCACGTGAACATGGGCTTCATGTATGGAAGCGGGATGCTCAGCATCGGCATCAGCGTCTTTGTCGTCGTCATTGCGGCGCTGAACCTCGTTCTCGACTTCGACGTGATCGAGCAGGGCGCGAAACTGGGCGCACCGAAGTTCCTCGAGTGGTATGCCGGCTTCGGGCTCCTCGTCACGCTCGTGTGGCTCTACCTCGAAATCCTCCGCCTCCTGGCGAAGCTGAACGCCCGGCGCGACTGACCAGCGGATGGTGAAGCGGCTAGCGGTGCTTCGGAGGGATCGACGCATCCCCGCGCGGAGCATCGGCCAATATGACGCAAATTTCTCAGGTGGAACCGCGGACTTCCTCTAAGGAACGCAACCGCATTGATTCCTAACGGTTCAACGCGAGAGTGAGCCGCGGCGGCCTGCCAAAGTGCCTGCCGGAGCCGACGCAATCCCTGTCCATTCGCGCACAATTTCATGTCTGAACCCTCTCCCGCCGCTGAAGCGCCGCCGCCATCCTCGAAGAAGCACTGGGGCTGCCTCTTCATCGTCGTGCTGCTCATCGGCGCGGGTGGCTGGTGGTGGTGGGCGCACTGGTCGAACGGCGCCACCACGGCTGCGGCACCCACGGGCGGAAGAAGGGGAGGGATGAGGGGAGGCGGAATGAGCGGAGCTGTCCCGGTGAGCGTGGAGACCGTGAAGCGTGAGAATTTCGACGAATGGGTGAGCATCGCCGGCACTGTCACTCCGCTGAACGTCGTCACGGTTCGCAGCCGGGTGGACGGCGAGCTGCAGAAGGTGCATTTCGCCGAGGGGCAGATGGTGAAGGGGCCCCACGATGGCAAACCGGGCGATCTGCTCGCGGAAATCGATCCGCGCCCGTTCCAAGTCCAGCTCGACCAGGCGAAGGCGCAGCTCGCGAAGGACGAGGCGCTCCTGGAGAATGCGCGCGCCGATTTCGCGCGCTATGAGGCGCTGCTCAGGCAGGATTCCATCGCAAAGCAGCAGGTGGACACCCAGGCTTCCCTGGTGAGGCAGTATGAGGCCGCGCTCGTCTCCGACCGCTCGGCCATCGCCAACGCGGAACTGCAGGTGAGCTACACGAAGATTTCCTCGCCGATCACCGGGCGGGTCGGCCTTCGCCAGGTGGATCCGGGCAACATGATCAAGACAAGCGACGCGAACGGCCTCGTCGTCGTGACGCAGATGAAGCCCATGGGCCTCATCTTCTCCGTGCCCCAGGAACTCGTCGCCGCCGTGACGAAGCGCCTCGCGGGCTCGGATCCCGTGCCCGTCGAGGCTTTCGACAAGGTGATGAACACCTCGCTCGGTCTCGGCAAGCTCCTCACCACCGACAACCAGATCGATCTCGGCTCCGGCACGCTGAAGCTGAAGGCGGAGATGCCAAACGAGGAGGGGCTGCTTTTTCCAAACCAGTTCGTCATCGCCCGTCTGCTCGTGGATGTGCAGAAGGACGCCGCCATCGCGCCGGCCACCGCGATCCAGCGCGGTTCGCACGGCGCCTACGCCTATGTCGTCGGGGCTGAGAGCACCGTGGCGCTGCGCTATGTCGAGACCGGCGCAGTGGACGGCGACCGCATCGTGATCACCGAGGGCCTCAAGCCCGGGGACAAAGTCGTGACGCAGGGCGTGGATCGCCTGCGCGACGGCGCGAAGATCGAGATCATCGAGCGCAAAGGGATGACTTCAAAGCCCATCACGGAGGGCAGCAAGGCTCCCCGCAAGCGTGAGGGTGGAAAGCCGGAGAAGGACGCATCGAGCACCCCATGAACCCCTCGCGGCTTTTCATCCAGCGTCCCGTCGCGACGACGCTGCTGATGGTCGCGCTGCTGCTCGCGGGTGCGGGCGCGTATCGTCTGCTCCCGGTGTCCGCGCTGCCGCAGGTGGACTATCCGACGATTCAAGTTTCCACGCTCTATCCGGGAGCGAGCCCGGAGGTGATGACCTCGTCCGTGACTGCGCCGCTGGAGCGGCAGTTCGGGCAGATGCCCGGCCTCACGCAGATGTATTCGATCAGCAGCGGCGGGGCATCCGTCATCACGCTGAGGTTCACGCTCGGCCTGGCGCTCGATGTCGCGGAGCAGCAGGTGCAGGCGGCGATCAACGCCGCGGCAAACCTGCTGCCGACGGACCTCCCGAATCCGCCAGTTTACAACAAGGTGAACCCCGCGGACGCGCCCATCGTCACCCTCGCGCTCACCTCAAAGACGCTCCCGCTCATCCGAGTGCAGGACGCGGCCGACACCCGGCTCGTGCCGAAGCTCTCGCAGCTTTCCGGCGTCGGCCTCGTCTCCCTCAGCGGCGGCATGAGGCCGGCGGTGCGCATCCGCGCAAACCCCGTCGCGCTCGCATCGCGCGGCCTCAGCACGGAGGATCTCCGCGCCGCAATCGCGGCGGGAAATGTGAACCAGCCCAAGGGCGCCTTCGACAGCGCGACACGCAGCAGCACGCTCGATGCGAACGACCAGCTCCTCTCCGCCGCAGACTACCGCACGCTAGTCGTCGCCTGGAAAAGCGGCGCTGCGGTGCGCGTGAGCGACGTCGCCGACGTGGTGGACGAGGCGGAGAACATCCGCCTCGCCGCGTGGGCGAATGACCAGCCCGCGGTTGTCGTCAGCGTCCAGCGCCAGCCCGGCGCGAACGTGATTGATGTCGCGGATCGCATCAAGACCCTGCTGCCGAAGCTGCGCGAAACGATGCCGCCGGCAGTGGAGATCACGCTGCTCACCGACCGCACCACGACGATCCGCGCGTCGGTGGACGACGTGCAGAAGGAGCTGCTGCTCGCGATCGCGCTCGTCGTCGCCGTCATTTTCGTTTTCCTGCGCAACTGGCGCGCGACGGTCATCCCCGCGGTCGCCGTGCCACTCTCGCTCGTGGGCACCTTTGGCGCGATGTGGTTTTGCGGTTTCAGCCTGAACAACCTCTCCCTGATGGCGCTCACCATCGCGACGGGGTTCGTCGTGGACGATGCGATCGTGATGATCGAGAACATCGCGCGGCACATTGAGGATGGCGAAAAGCCACTGCAGGCCGCGCTCAAGGGCGCCAAACAGATCGGCTTCACCATCATCTCGCTCACGGTCTCGCTCATCGCGGTGCTCATCCCGCTCCTTTTCATGCAGGATGTAGTGGGCCGGCTGTTCCGCGAGTTTGCGATCACGCTCGCGATTTCCATCATCATCTCCGCGGTCATCTCGCTCACGCTCACGCCGATGATGTGCTCCCGCCTGCTGAACGAACACAGGGAGGGGCCAGTCGCTCGGGCCGTCGGGCGCTCCATCGACAGTGTGATTGCGCTCTACGGACGACTCCTGAAGATCGTTCTGAACCACCGCGCCGCGACCATGCTCATCTTCGCCGCGACGCTGGCGGCGACGGTGATGCTCTACATTTCCGTGGCGAAGGGGTTCTTCCCCACGCAGGACACCGGCATCATCCAGGGCGTCATCGAGGCGCCGCAGGATGTCTCCTTTCCCGCGATGGCCCGCAAGCAGGAGGAGTTCGTGCGCCTCGTGCTCGAGGACAAGGCGGTGCAGAGCGTTTCGTCATTCATCGGCGTGGACGGCGTGAACATGACGCCGAACAGCGGGCGCATCCTCGTGAACCTCAAGCCGCGCGCGAGGCGCGACGCGAGCGCCGTGCAGGTCGTGCGCCGCCTGCAGGATCGCGCGCACGGGATCCCCGGCGCCCAGCTTTTCCTCCAGCCGGTGCAGGATCTCACCATCGAGGATCGCGTCAGCCGCACGCAGTATCAGTTCACGCTCCAGTCGCCGGACATCGCGGCGCTGCAAACCTGGACGCCGAAGCTCGTGGACAGGCTGAGGGAATCGCCGCTGCTCGCGGACGTCGCCGACGATCTGCTGAGCAAGGGTCTGCAGGCGCGCGTGGTCATTGACCGCGAAACTGCGGGCCGCCTCGGCGTGACCGCCGCCGCGATTGACGCCTCGCTCTACAACGCATTCGGACAGCGCCTCGTCTCGACGATATTCACGCAGAGCGGCCAGTATCGCGTCGTTCTCGAGCACGCGCCGGAATTCCGGAAGGGCCTCTCGGCATTCGACCATATCCACGTGCCGGGGGCGAACGGGCAGCAGGTGCTGCTGAGCACGGTCGCGAGCATCGTCGAGGAGCCTGCGAATCTGTCCATCGCGCATCAGGAGCAGTTCCCGGTGGTGACGGTCTCGTTCAACCTCGCACCCGGCGCCGCGCTCGGCGACGCCGTGAAGGAGATCCGGCGGGCCGAGCAGGAAATCGGCGTGCCTGAAAGCATCGAGACCGGCTTTGAGGGGACCGCGCTCGCGTTCCAGAGCGCGCTGAAAAACGAGCTGCTGCTGATCCTCGCCGCAGTCGTCGTGATGTATCTCGTGCTCGGCGTGCTCTACGAGAGCTTCATCCACCCGGTGACGATCCTCTCCACGCTGCCCTCCGCCGCGGTCGGCGCGCTGCTCGCGCTGAAGCTCACCGGCACCGAACTCGGCGTGATGGCGATCATCGGCATCGTGCTGCTCATCGGCATCGTGAAGAAGAACGCGATCATGATGATCGATTTTGCTCTTGAGGCGGAGCGCGCGCATGGTGCGACGCCGCTCGACGCGATCTACCAGGCGTGCCTGCTGCGCTTCCGCCCGATCCTGATGACGACGCTCGCAGCGCTGCTCGGCGCGCTGCCGCTGATGATCGGCACGGGCGAAGGCTCCGAATTGCGCCACCCGCTCGGCCTCACGATGGTCGGCGGCCTGCTGCTCAGCCAGCTCCTGACGCTGTTCAGCACGCCGGTGATTTACCTGCTGTTCGACAGCCTCGTTCGGAAAAAGCCCGCGCAGACGGGCGAGACGGAGGTGGCTGCCGCGTGAGTTTCGCGGACATCTTCATCCGGCGCCCGGTGGCGACGACGCTTGCCACCGTCGCGATCGCGCTTGCGGGTGCCATCGCGTATTTTGCCCTGCCGGTGGCGCCTCTGCCGCAGGTGGATTTCCCGACGATCTCGGTTTCGGCGTCGCTGCCCGGCGCAAGCCCCGAGACGATGGCCGCCACCGTGGCGACGCCGCTTGAGCGGACGCTCGGGCGGATTGCGGGCATCTCGGAGATGACGTCATATTCGACGACCGGCAGCTCGAGCGTGACCCTCCAGTTCGATCTCAGCCGCGACGGCGACAGTGCCGCCCGGGACGTGCAGGCCGCCATCAACGCCGCGCGCAGCCTCCTGCCGAGCGGGCTGCCCTCAAACCCCACTTACCGCAAATCGAACCCCGCAGACTCGCCGATTTTGATCATGGCGATCACCTCCGATGTGATGACGCCTGGCCAGATGTATGACGTGGCCTCGACCGTGATCGTGCAGAAGCTCTCGCAGGTGGAGGGGGTGGGAAATGTCACTGTCAGCGGCAGTTCGCTTCCGGCAGTGCGTGTGACGATGGACATGCCGGCGCTCACCCGCGCGGGGCTCACGATGGAGGATGTGCGGACGGCGATCACCACGGCAAACGTGAACCGCCCCAAAGGCGTGATCGAGGACGACAACCGCCGCTGGCAGGTCGTCGCGAGCGACCAGCTTTCCAAGGCGGAGGAATATGCCCCGCTGATCGTGCGCTACAAAAATGGCGCCGCGCTGCGTCTCTCCGAGCTGGGCGAAGTGACCGACTCGGTGCAGGACATCTACAACTACGGCACGACGAACGGGCGCCGCTCCGTGACGATGCTCGTCTATCGCCAGCCGGGCGCGAACATCATCGAGGTGGTGGATCGCATCAGGGCGATGATGCCCCACCTCCGCGCGCTGATGCCCGCGGCGATGGATCTCGCGATCACGATGGAGCGGACGGTCACGATCCGCGCTTCGGTCGTGGATGTTCAACGCTCGCTGCTGCTCGCGGTGATGCTCGTCATCCTCGTGGTGTTTGTGTTTCTCCGCCGCTTCCGAGCGACACTCATCCCCGGGGTCGCGGTGCCCGTCTCGCTGGTCGGCACGTTCGGCGTGATGTGGATGTGCGGCTTCAGCCTCGACAACCTCTCCCTGATGGCGCTGACGATCGCGACGGGTTTCGTCGTGGATGATGCCGTCGTCGTGCTCGAAAACATCTCCCGCCACGTCGAGCATGGGATGCCCCCGATGGAGGCCGCGCGGCGCGGCGCGCGGGAGGTTACGTTCACGGTGATCTCGATGAGCATCTCGCTCATTGCGGTGTTCATCCCCATTCTTTTCATGGGGGGGATTCTCGGCCGGCTCTTCCGCGAGTTCGCGGTCGTGCTCTCCGCGGCGATCGCCGTCTCGCTGATCATCTCCCTCACCACGACGCCCATGATGTGCGCGAGGCTTCTCAGAGGGGATAAGAAGCAGCGCCGGCCCGGATTTCTGTCGCGGATGATGGAGGGAGGGTTGCGGTGGCTGAACACGTTTTACGCCGACACGCTCGCAGTCGCGCTGCGCCACCGCTGGACGACGTTCGCCGTTTTTCTCGCCGTGAGCGCGTTCACGGCCTGGCTGTTCGTGAAGATGCCGAAGGGATTCTTCCCGCAGCAGGACACAGGATCGCTCGGCGGCGGCGTGACTGCGGACCAGTCAATTTCGTTCCACGCGATGCGGGAGAAGATGACGCAGATCGCCTCGATTATTCAGAGTGATCCCGCCGTGGCCGTCGTGAATGCGGGAACCGGCGGCGGGGGCTTCATGGGCGGGCCGCGCAACAGGGGCGGCATCTACCTCTCGCTGAAGCCGAACGGCGAGCGCGACCCGGTGGAGACGGTGCAGGCGCGCTTCCGCGGAAAGCTTGCGAAAATCCCGGGCGTCTTTGTCGGGCTTCAGCCCAGCCAGGACCTGCGCGCCGGCGCACGTTCGAGTCAGTCGCTCTACCAATACACGCTGATGTCCGGCGACCTGAACGTGCTGCGCACATGGGAGCCGCCGGTGCGCCATGCGCTGCAGGCGTTGCCGGAAATCACGGACGTGAACAGCGACTTTCAGGACAAGGGCGTGTTGACGCGGTTGGTCATTGATCGCGAAGCGGCGGCGCGGACTGGAGTCACGATGCAGGCGATCGACTCCGTGCTGAACGACTCATTCGGGCAGCGCCTCGTCTCCACGATTTATGCGCCGCTGAACCAATACCGTGTCGTGCTGGAGGCGTCGCAGATGGAGGATCCGAGCGCGTTCGAGCACGTGCAGGTGCCGAGCGCCTCGGGGAAACTGGTGCCGCTCACGATGCTCTCGCGGTGGGAATCCGCGCCCGCTCCGCTTGCCGTGAACCACCAGGGACAGTTTGCGGCGCTCACATTCTCGTTCAACCTTGCGCCCGGTGTTGCGTTCAGTGATGCGACTGCCGCGCTGACCGGCGCAGTGAACCGCCTCGGCCTGCCCGAGGACATCCAGCGGAACTTCGCGGGCAGCGCGGGCGCGTTCCAGGCATCGCTCGAAAGCATGCCGTGGCTTCTCCTGGCGGCGGTGCTCGTGATCTACCTCGTGCTCGGCATCCTTTACGAAAGCTATCTGCACCCGATCACCATCCTGTCCACGCTGCCTCCCGCTGCCGCGGGTGCGCTGCTCGCGATCTCAAGCTGCGGGATGGACCTCAGCATCATGGCGATGATCGGCATCGTGCTGCTCATCGGCATCGTGAAGAAGAACGCGATCATGATGATAGACTTCGCCCTGCAGGCCGAGCGTGAGCGCGGCCTCAGCTCGCGCGATGCGATCTTCGAGGCGTGCCGGCTGCGCCTGCGCCCGATCCTGATGACCACCTTTGCAGCGCTGCTCGGCGCGCTGCCGCTTGCGCTGGGCTCGGGGACCGGCTCGGAGCTTCGCAAGCCTCTTGGCGTTGCGGTGGTCGGGGGCCTCATCGTGAGTCAGGCGCTCACCCTCTACACGACGCCGGTGATTTACCTTCTCCTCGACAGCCTGAGGCTGCGTGTCTTGAAAAGGTTCCGCAGAAAGGATCACGCTGTGATCGAACTCCCCGCCGAAGGAACAAGCGCCTCATGAATAGAATCCGCCTCATCGTCCCCGCCGCGCTGATGGTTGCGGCTGCGGGATGCAATTTCACGCCCAAGCGCCAGGCCCCGGAGATGCAGATGCCCGCGCATTTCAAGGAGGACAAAAAATGGAAGGTCGCAAAGCCGGCGGCCCACGTGCCGCGCGGCGAGTGGTGGAGAATCTTCCACGACAGCGAACTGAACACGCTGATGCGGCAGATCGAAGTCTCCAACCAGTCGCTCCAGTCGTCGGTCGCGAAGGCGGAGCAGACGGCAGCGCTTTTCAAGGCGGCGAAGTGGTCGCTGCTGCCGACAGCGGAGGTTTCCGCCAACACGATCCGCAGCCAGGGCAGCGGGGCGGGCGGCGTCCACAATGTGAAGGGCCTCTCCGGTTCCGCGAGCTGGGAGCTGGACGTGTGGGGCCGGCTCAGCCACGGCGCGCGCGCGGCCCGGGCGGATTTGCAGGCCGCGGAGGGTGACGTGGAATCGCTGAAGCTCAGCCTTCAGGCGCAGCTCGCGCAGACGTATTTCTCGCTGCGCTCCGTGGACTCGCAGCGGCGCCTCCTTGAGGGGGAGGTGGCGAATTACGAGAAGTCGCTGGAGCTGACGAAGAACCGGCTCGCGCAGGGCGTGGCATCGAGCGCGGATGTGGCGCAGGCGCAGACGCAGCTTGCCTCGACGCGCGCGTCGCTGATCGAACTCGGTGTGCAGCGGGGGACGCTGGAGCATGCGATGGCGACGCTCATCGGACGGATGCCGGCGGATTTCGGGATGAAGGCGGGCAGCCTCGCATCGTCGGTTCCCTCAGTGCCGTCGGCCATGCCATCCTCGCTGCTGGAGCGGCGTCCCGACATTGCCGCCACGGAGCGGCGGGTCGCTGCGGCGAACGAGCGCGTCGGTGCGGCGCGCGCGGCGTTCTTTCCAACGATCACACTCAGCGCGACGAACGGATGGAGCGGAATCGCGCAGTTGCTCGCCGCATCGAGCAACTACTGGTCGCTCGGCATCGCGGCGAGCGAGGCGATTCTCGACAGCGGCAAGAGGATCGCCGC
The DNA here is from genome assembly GCA_044221185.1 of Chthoniobacteraceae bacterium. GTDB lineage: Bacteria > Verrucomicrobiota > Verrucomicrobiia > Chthoniobacterales > Chthoniobacteraceae > SXWH01. The sequence continues at coordinate 115,370 of JBGAPP010000007.1, forward strand.
GAAGGCGCAGGCGGATGCCACGTGGCGGCAGACTGTGGCGGATTACCGCCAGACAGTGCTCACTGCGATGCAGGAGGCTGAGGATGCGCTCGTGACGCTTCGCGTGCTCGCGCAGGAGTCGGGGGCACAGGATGAGGCGGTCCGCGCCGCACGTGAAAGCGAGCGCATCGCGCTGAACCAATACAAGGCCGGGACACTGAGCTACCTCAACGTCGCCAGCGCGCAGGCCACCGCGCTTGCCGCGGAGCGCGGCTCGATCGACATCCGGGTCCGCCGGCTCAATGCGGCGGTGGCGCTCATCAAGGCTCTCGGCGGCGGCTGGTGACGCCTCAGCGCTCGGGCAGGTCCAGCTTCTCGCCGGAAAGCTCCTCGAACTCGTCGAAATGATCCGGACGCAGCGGCTCGCTCACCCGGTATTCCTCGCCGAGCCATTTGCCGAGATCCACCATCTTGCAGCGGTTCGAGCAAAACGGGCCCAGCGGCGGAGTCTCAAAGCCGGACGGCTTTCCGCAGACGGGACATTTGAGCGATGGCTTCTTCGCGGGCATCGGGGCGTCCGAGTCAGTTTCTCGGTGGATTTACCTCGCGGACTGCAGCGCCGTTCGTGTCGCTGAGCACGAGGATGGCGATCTTCTCGACGTTGTTCAGCTCGGCGGGCTTGAGCATCTGGTAGTCGAGTCCATTTGCAGGGGCGGCTTCGGCTGCATTATTCGATGGCGCACGATGCAGGCCGGGAATTCCCGGCACTTCATTTTCCGGCGCATTGAGGCTCGCATAATCGAAGCGGCCGCGCAGGTCAGTGTAGCCGTCCTTGAAGAAGCGCACCGTGCCGTTCTGCAGCCGCGCATAGACTTTCACATAGGCCTTCGAGACGGGCTTGCCGCTGGCGCTGTCGAGTGCCTCGATCCGGCCGTAGTTCTCGGCGAGTGTGAGCTTGAGCGTGTTCGCGTGATACGCCTGCGCGCGGCGCTGGCCGGCACCGACGATCTCCACGAGCACGTTGGCCTTTGCAAATTCGCCCGGCAGCGGAATGTCGAGCGCATCCCTGCCCTTCGGCAGCTCGTGCTTCGCGCTCTTCGTCGGCTTGATGATGCTGAAGCGGCCCGAGTCCCGGCTCACGAACGGGCTGCTGCTGAATGAGAACTCGGGGTCCATGAGGTAGTAGTTGATCGTCACGTCGCCGAGGTTCTTCCAAGTGAGCGCGATGTTCCGGTTCTCGACCTTGAAGTCGAATGTCGGCTCCGTCGCAGCGAGCTCGCTCTGCTGTTTTTCGCGGTCGGGCTTGTCGTCGTTCTTCTTCGCGGCGGCCTTGCCCTCGATTTCGTCGAGCTGCGAACCAACCTCGGCGAAGAGATTCCGCCAGCGCGCGACGGGATGCCCGGCGTAGTTTGCCGCGATGCCGCGCGCCTCGGCGAGGTTGCCCTCGTAGAAGCCGGCGTAGCACTTGAAGTAGTCGTGCTGAATCCTCGTCGGCAGCGCAGCGGCATCCACGGCGTGGAAGCGCGGGAGCGCCTCCTCGACGCGATCCTGGAGGAAGAGGTGATACGTCACGCTCATGCTGTCCATTGCATCGAGCTGCGGCTTGTGGGCGAGGATTCCGAGCAGCGACTGATATTGCGAAAGAACCGCGGGGTTCGCGATGCGGTATTCGCTGCCGAGGCGGTGCGCGCGCTGGTTCACGAGCGGGCTGTATTCGAGGTGCTCGTAGCTGCGGCGCTCGATGGGATCGATTGTGATGAGCTTCGAGGAAAGGAATGGCCCGCATCCGGCCACGAAATCGTCGCGGTGCCGCAGCCACTCGCGGAGCGCACCAGTGTCGTTGTGAACGACGGCGTAGCTGTAGATCGCATCGTTCCAGAAGTGCCGCTGCTGCATCACACCGACGAGCCTGCGGAAGAAATCCACGCTCTGCCGGCAGCGCCAAGCGACACGATCGAGGTTCAGCGACTCGACGTTGTTCTGCGCGAGAAACTCGAACACCTCGGCGTCCGTGCCGTATTGCGAGACGTAGTCCCAGGACGCCTTGTCGAACTGCGTGAGCTTCGCGACGACGTTGAAGGCGAACGCCTTCGCCGCCGCCGCGCTGCTGCCGGCGACCGCGACGTTCACCGGGTAGTGCGGAAACTTCGCGCCGTCCTTCGCCACTGCGGGGAAGTAGAAGTAATACTCGAACGTCTTCGTCGTGTAGGGCTCCAGCCGCAGGCGCAGCGAGTCAGTCGCCTTGCTGCCGCGCGTGGGCAGTGCGCCCTGAGGGATTTGCAGCAGCACCTCGGCCTTCACGGGCGAACTAGTCGGGTTGGTCACCACGACATTCGCGCCATAGACGGTGCCCGTGAGGAATTCCTCGGTCACATACTTCTCGAACTTCTCGTTGCCCTGCTGGCGGTAGCGGTCACCGTTGCGGAAGAAGCTCTGCGAGACGAGGAGCTGCGCCTGGTCGGGCTTCGCCGCGGCGGCGGGTTTGATCTCCTTGTGATAGACGATGGCGGCGCCGCCGGCTGTGAAATTGAACTGCCCGCCATCCGCCTTCTGCATGTGCTTCGGTGCGTCGAAGGGCAGGTCCAGCACGGCGAGGGCGAGCAGCATCTCGGTGAAGTTCCGGTGTGCTTCCGCGATGTTCGGCGATACGAACGGGCCCTTCGCGCCGTCGGCGACCCACGCGGCGTAGTCGCGCCAGAATGCGTTCACGGTGACGAGGCCCGCGTTCTGGTTCGCGATGGGAAGGCGGTAGTAATTGTTCTCGGCCCACTCCTTCGTCGGTCCGAGCTGGCGGTAATAGGCGCGAACGAGACCGCGCTGCGCCTTGGCCGCGTCCACGCTTACGAAATCCAGCCCGAGCGCGACGCTGTCCGAGGGCTTCCCGTCGGCGTCCTGCTCCCGGTAGTTGAATTTCTTGAGCTCCTCGGCACGCTCAGCGAGTCGCCGCCCATTTTTCGCGGACGCCAAGCTTTGGAGATCCTTCCGCCTCTCCTCCAGCATTTCCATCGGCTTCGCGGCCGCGGCGAGCTTGTCAGCGCCCCCGCCGTCCATCGCCTCGCGCATTAGACCGCCACTGCGGCCCAAAATGGCGTTATTGCCCGGTGCCGGCGCGGCCGCGGCTGCAGCCGGAGCAGGGGGCGGTGAGGCGGGAGCCTGCACTGCAAGCAGCTTCGCCTTCTCGCGTTTGAAGTCATCGCTGGCGTTCCCCATTCCCCTCGCTCCCTCGACACCACCTTCGCCCTGCAGCGCGCGGCCTCGCAGTGCCGTCTCGAAGAGGCGATCCTGTTCGTCAGGATTTGGCGGAATCATCTCCCACTGCTCGCGCAGGTGGCGCGCGGCGTTGGCGGCCTCGCCGCCGATCTTCTGTGCCAGCAGCGCACGCTCGACGACGTTCAGCCGTCCGTAAGCCCAGGGTTGCGCGTAGGACTTCAGGTCGTTCCCGAGGAGGAAGTCGTCCATGAAGGTCCTGTCCTTCTTGTTCGCGAGATAAGGCTTGATGACCGTGCCGAAGAACGCGGGATCCTTCCTCGCGAGGAAGAAGTTCAGCTCGTGGCATGCAAACTCGGAATACTTCGCGCGCTTCTCGTCGTCCTTCAGCTTCGGCCACTCGAGCACCCATGCGAACTTCGCGAGCGTCGCGTCGCCGTTCAGCGTGGTGAGCAGCGAAAAGACGCCGCCGAGCGTGTCGTAGGTCTCGAACTCGCTCGTGAGGATGTCCGCCAGCGTGAGCGTGCGGCCCTTCGCGACGACGCTCACCTCCTTCTTCTGCGTGAACGGCTTTGCGGGATCGAGGTTCCGCACGAGCCGCAGGTCGGTGAAGCGCGCGGGCACTTCGGGCATTGCGAAGGAGCGCCAGACGGCATTGGTGAGATCCTCCGCGTAGATCTGCACGTGCTGCCGGTCGCCGAGGATCTTCCGATCGATGACGACGAAGCCGTCCTTGTCGGGAATCAGGTTGTAGAGCGCGGGTGCCGAGGCCGCGAGGAAGTCGATGTTTGCCTCCGCCGCCGCGCCGCCCGGGCCGTCGGCCTGCTTCTGCTGCGGCTCCGCGAGGGCGCGCCTGAACATGCTCTCCCGCTCGCCGCGTGTCCGCGTCGCCTCTTCGCCGGAGCGCTGCGCGAGGTCTTCCGTTTCGGTCGAGCGCCTGTCCCACGGGTTCAGCAGCAGGCCGGGACGCGTGAGCATGTTGCCGGGGAAGAGCTTCTGGTAGCGCCGGTCGAGGATGTAGCGGTATTCGTCGCCGATCTCGCGGCCGGCAGCGTAAAGGTTCGGCAGTTGCGCGCGCGCGCCGGAGCCGGCACCGAAGCGCGTGAAGCTGCCGAAGTTGCCGAAGATTCCGCGGCCCGGCTCGAAGCGCGATGCGGCGACATGCACGCGTGTGAACGGCGAGGTGTTCGCGAGCGCGACCTTGATCGTGTCCGGCGCGTTGATGATGCCGGTGATTTGCAGCGGCGCTGTGCCCTTCACCTCGAGGTTGCGGCGCGCGCCGAGATACCAGCCGTTCGAGAGGGTGCCGGACGTCACCTTGATCGAAATGTCGCGCGCCTCGTCGCGGAGACGGAGCGCGTAGTCGCCAGCGGGCAGGCCCTCGATCACGAGGAATCCGCCATTGACCGACATCGCAGCGCCGTGGTCCGCGACGAACGTCCCCGCGCGGACCTCGAGGAGCGAGACGTAGGCGCGCACCCAGTCCCTGGCCGCGCGGCGCAACTGCATCTCCGCGAGTGCGGGCGGCAGCGGCACGCGCAGGACTTCACCCGCCTTTGCATGAATCTCCGCCGTCCACGTGCGCTCGAAGCTGTCCAGTTCCCACGAGCTTTGGCGGCCGTTCGGGATGCGCGCGGTCACGCTCGTGATTTCCGGCAATGGGCCGAGCGCCACGCGGCCCTTTTCATCCGTGCGCAGCGCGATGGTCTGGGTGCGGCCGAAACCGCGGTGCTTGAAGGTGAAGACCACCTGCTGGTCCGCGAGCGGCTCGCCGTTGCGGCCGAGCAGCTCGAAGGCGAAGTCGCCGTCAAATTTGGAGAGGTATCCGTCGTTCGCCGCGTCGGTGCGCTCGATGCCGTTCAGCGTCCATGTGTGGCTTGCCGAGACGTCGCGCTTCTCCCCGCCGGCGCTGATGACATCCACCTTGGCGGACAGCGTGACGGTGAGGCGTGCGAGCCGCTCGGGCACGCTCAACTCGTGGGTGAGGACGCCGCCCGCGGTGAGCTTGAGATCCTTCACCTCGCGCGTCGTGGAGATTCCGTCGTGCGTCGTGGAGGTGATGGTCAGCTTTGTCTCGGTGAGCATCGCGGGATCGAGGTGGGTCTCGCCGATCATCAGTGCGGTGCGCACGGCGAGCGTCGCCGAGCGCCGCGCGAGAAGCTGCTCGCGCTCGATGTGGAATTTCGCGTCGAGCGTGTAGGCCTCGGAGTGGTGCTCGAACTGCGCGAGCGTCGCAAACGTCCCCTCCGGATCCGCGACGACGACCTGGCGCATCCCGCCCTGCGAGGTGAACGGAACCACGATGCGTCCGACCTTTTCGTCCGGCACAAGCCTGCGCCCGTCGAGCCACGCCACGGCGTCCTTCACCTGCTTGCCGCGCTCGTCCACGACGGTGAGCATGTCGCCGCCCGGCCCGGAATTCTGCAGCACCTGCCACTGGCCGGTGCGCACGAGCGCGCGGCTGCTGCGCCCGCCGCCGATGAACTCGATGATCCACGCGCCGCGTCTGCCGTTCAGCGCGGGAAACTTGAACGTCTGCCGCGCGCGCTTGAACGGCCCGCCGTCGAACGTGTGAGTCTGCTCGCTGTTTGCGACGAGCCCGTCGAGGTTCACGTCGGTGTTGAGCTGGCGGTGCTGAGTGAGGAAGAAGTTCAGCGTGTTCAGCTCGTAGATTTTCACGATGAGCTTCGGCGTGTTCTTCACGATCACGTCGAACTGAACTTCGTCGCCCGCCTGTCCGGCAGCCGCGGGCCTGAAGGTCGGCGAATTCGTCGAGGGAAACTCGATGTCCACACGCTCCTTCAGCCGCTGGAACTCCGCCGGCGTGAGGAGCGACGCCCACTGCTCGGGGTTGCCGTGCCCGCCGGTGATCAGCGCCTCCGCGAGCACGGGCTTCAGCCATGTGTCGCGCACGTAGTCCGTGTAGTCCGACATCATTCCCGTGCCGATGCGGGCCGGGTTCGCCGCGGCGGCCTGGCTGAAGATGTGGAGGAAAAAGTCGCGCACGAGCGGCTCGTCGCTGCCGATGGGCCGGTGGCTCAGCAGGCCCTCGCCGAGGTTTGCGTGCAAGTCGCACATCGGCTGCGTCTCCCGGATTCGCTCCAGCCACTTCGGGTTCACGTAGTGGATGGAGCGGGGGAGCTTCAGGTATTCGAGGAAGCGCGCCTGATCATACACACCCTTCTTCCGATCGTGGTCGAGCCGCTGGAAGAGCACATGCGCGCGGACCGTGTTGAATGCGGGCGGCAGTGTCTTCACATGCTCCCACACGCGCTCCAGCCACGCCTCCCGCTCGGCGGCGTCGAACTCCACGTCCACGTCCGCCGACGGCGCGAGCTTGCGCAGCTTCGCAAAGACGAACGCCTGCTGCGCCGCGAGCCCGGGCACCGATTTCGCCAGCTCGTCGAGCTGCTCCGGCAGCAGTGCGCGGTGGATGTTGAACTCGCCGAAGCCCCGCGACTCGCGGGATCGCAAGTCCACCGCGATCAGGTCCACGAGGCCGCCCACGTCCGGCCGCTGCAGCCTGCCGAGCAGCGCGCGGCGCTGCTGCGCGTCGAGGATCGTCCCGCTCTTCACGAGCGCCTCCAGCGCATCCTCCGAAAGGCTGCCGAGCCCGCGGTCGTTGCTCAGAGAGTCGCGCTCGAACACCTCGCGCGCCACGCGCTTCGGGTCGAGCGCGCTGGGCAGGTCCGGCTTCCTGTCGCGGACCTCCTGCTGGTGGTTGAATTGCAGGTGGAGCCGCTCCCTCAGATACGCGAGCGTCTGCTGCGGAGTCGCATCGTAGCCGAGGAGCGCCTCGCGGTTCAGGATGATTCGCCGCCTTCCGCTTTCATTCGGGAAGCGCTTTGTCCACTGCGCGAGGATGTCCGCAAGCTTCACCGAGTCGCGCGTGTTCTGGTAGTGGAGCGCGTGGAAAAAATAGTAGTCCTCCGTGCCGGGCACGAGCTCGCCGAGCACCTTTCCGCGGTCCGGCGCGAGCGCGAATTTCTCGATGAAGCCGATCTCATTCTCCGCCCACGAGCAGACGGGCAGGACGACGGAGGTGACGAGGGCGATGGCCGCGGGGAACGATCTGTGTGTTTTCATGGGGATGGCGGAGTTGGTGGAATCGTGATGGTTCGCTCCGCGCGATGCAACGCCGCGGATGCTGCATCACCGGATAGCGCGGCTGCGAGTCGCAGTTGTGATCCTTTTGTAAAAGCCCTGTGAGTTCTTTGCGAGCCGCGCCCCGCGGATGACGGAAATGTCCCACCATTTCCGCGCGCACTCCTTGCCAAGCTGCCGCGCCACCCTAGTGTCCGCGCCCACAACGAACCCATGAATTCATTTGCCAGCGTCTCCGTCATCCTCATCACCGCCGGCGCCGCCGTTGCGGGAAATCAAGTGGCGCCGCCGACGAAGGGCGTCCTCGGCAGCTCGCCGTTCGACGCGGGCAGGCACGAGGTCCAAGTTGGCGCCAGCATCAACATGTCCATCAACTCCGCCAGCGCTGCGCGCCCGACGCTCGACGATGTGGACGCGCACGTGCGCGTGGGCTGGATGCTGAATGACCCGATGCTCAACGAGTGGCTCGGCGGAATTTTCCGCGGGGGCATCGAGCTGGTCGCGGATGGATTTGCGGGCGGCATCGTGCGCGGTCCCGGCAACTACCTCGCCGGAATGTCGCTCCTCCTGCGCTACAATTATCTCCAGCCCGGCTGGAATCTCGTCCCGTATCACCAGTTCGGCATCGGGTTTGCCTACAGCGACGTGCATGAGGACGTCACCCAGCGGCTCCTCGGCCAGGAGTTCGAGTTCAACCTCCAGTGCGGCATCGGCCTCCGCTACCTGCTCAGCAACCGCGTCGCACTCTACGCCGAGGGCAACTGGCGGCACATCTCAAACGCCGGCCTCGCCAACCGCAACGCCGGCCTGAACTCCCTCGGCGTGCAGGCTGGCGTGAGCTATCTCTGGTAGGCCGCCTACCTTCCCTCCAGCTCCTCCACGAGCTTCCGGCATTCCCGGGTGAACGGGTGTTCCTCGCCGGCGGCCTTCCTCTGGCCGTCCCATGCGCGGCGCGCAAAAGCAAGCGCCGCGGGCTTCTTCCCCTGCGCGTCGAGGGAGAGCGCGAGGTTGAAGCACGACATCAGCACGTCGCGGTGCCCGGCGCCGTTGATGCGCTCGAGAATTTCCAGCAGGGCGCGCTGCTCCGCCTCGGCATCGGCGAATTTGTCCTGCCTTTGGAGCGCGATGGCGAGGTTGTTGCGCGCGCCGAGGGTCTCCGGGTGCTCCGCGCCGCGCACGCGCTGCAGGACGGGGATGAGCGCGCGGAAGCCGGCCTCGGCCTCGGCGTGCCGGCCGGAGTCGTTGAGCACGCCCGTGAGATTCGCGGCGGTGGCGAGCGTGTCCGGGTGCTCGGAGCCCAGCAGGCGCTCCTCCTCATCGAGCACCGTGCGGAATTCCCTCTCGGCCTCCGAATACTTCCGCTCGCCGGCGAGCAGCATGGCGAGCGTCCGCCGGCTCCGCACCGTCTCGGGATGGCCGTCGCCGAAAATGCGCCTCCGCGCCTCGGCCACGCTGCGGATCTGCGACTCGGCCTCGTCGAGCTTTCCCTGCGCGCCGAGCGCCAGGGCGAGGTTGGCGCGGCTCATCAGCGTGTCCGGGTGCTCCGCGCCGTTCACGCGTGCGTTCACATCGAGCAGCGCGCGGTGCGCGGCTTCGGCCTCGGCGTGCATCCCGCGGTCGCCGAGCAAAAGCGCGAGGCCGTTGCGCGTCGCGAGCGTCGCCGGATGCTCGGAGCCGAGCGTGCGCTCGCGGATTTCGAAAACGGCCCGCAGTTCCGTCTCCGCCTCGTCGATCCTCCCGAGCGCGCGCAGCGCGAGCGCGAGGCCGCTGCGGCTCGCGAGCGTGCCGGGATGCCCGGAGCCCTGCACGCGCGCGCGGATCGCCGCGATCGCGCGGTGCTCCGCCTCCGCCTCTGCGAATTTTCCCCGCGCGTGCAGAATCGCAGCCATGCTCGCGCGGCTCGCGAGCGTGTCGGGATGCTCCGGGCCGAGTGCGCGCGCGCGGACTTCCATCACCGCGCGGTGCTCCGCCTCGGCCTCGGGAATCTTCCCGGCCTGCTGGAGTGCGGCCGCGAGGTTGCTGCGGCTCGCGAGGGTGTCTGCATGGCTGGCGCCGAGCAGGCTCGTCCGCACTTCCACGACTGTCTGGAAAATGCGCGCTGCGTCGGGTGCATCGCCCGACTCCGCGAGGACGAACGCGAGCTTGTGCTGCACACGCGCCCATTCCGCCGGACCGCTTTCACGGCTTGTGAGCCCGGCAGCGGACTCGAAGTGCTCCCGCGCCCGCCCGTGCTGCGCCAGCGCCAGCGCGGATTCACCCGCGCCCTCGAGTGCCTGGATGCGCCGGCCCCGCAGGCGTTCGCCGACCTCCGGCGCGCTCTCCCGCATCGCCGCATCCCGCGCCTCGCTCTCGATGAACAATTTCTCCGCCTCGTCAAACCGGCTCAGCGCATACGCGGCGCGAGCGCGGGGCAGGGGAGCCGTGTCCGCCCTCCCGGACTGCTTCAGGGCAAAGCCGGGCAGATCCCCGGCGAGGGCGCCTGCATCGAGCCCGAGCTGCTTTTCCAGCGCCGCCAGCACGCGCTCGCGGTGCTGCACTGGTGTGAGGAATTCCCCGAGCTGCCGCGCGCCCATCTCCGCATCGGACAGCCGCGCGAGCGCCTCCTGCATACGTTGGGTGCGCAGGTAGAGCGCGTGAAACTGCCGGTCCACCGCGCCCGCCTCCTTGCCCACGCGCAGCGCCGCCTGCAGCACGTGCAGCATGGATCCCGGCGCCGGCACCGGCGGTGCGGTCATTTTCCGCTCCCGCCCGCCCAACCACGGTGCGCCAAACCGGAGCCACGTGACTCCTCCCGCCGCGAGCAGGAGTGCCGCGACGACGAGCGCAGCCCTCGCATTTCCGCGGGGGCTCTGGCTGCCTCGGTCAGTCGGGGCGGGGTTGTCTGGCGTTTCGCTCATGCCTGCGCGCAATGTGCATGCGCATGCACCGTGTTTGCAAGGACGCCTCCCTTCCGCGCGCATTGCCGGACGGCGCTTCCCTGTTTCAAATTGCAGCCGCTCCTGGACACCGGAGCCTTCATCCGCCGGGTGCTCGACGACGCCCGCAATACGGAAGAGCGCTACGTCATCGAACTCCTCGTCGAGCAGGGAAAGGCCTGCGTCCCGCGCGTGTCATCACGGACTCCCAAGGAGGGGGCGCTATTTCTTCTCGAGGAATTTCACGAGGGCGGAGGCGTTGACGACGGCGGGGCTCGTCGGGCGGTAGTGCTTTTTCAGCCCCTCCTCGGCGTAGCGGGCAAAGCCGAGGGCGTCGGCGTAGCGCTTCTGCGCCTCGAGGGAGAGGGCGAGGTTGTAGGCGGACTGGAAGACGTCGGGGTGCTCGGGGCCGAGGGCACGCTTGCGGGCGTCGAGCGCGGTGCGGTAGGCGGCTTCAGATTCCGCGTGCTTTTTCTGCATGCGGAGGGCGTCGGCGAGGTAGGTGAGGCTCTGGAGGCTGTCGGGATGCTCGGGGCCGAGCTGGCGCTGGCGGATTTCGAGGACGCGGCGGTGGTCCTTTTCCGCCTCGGCGTGGGAGCCGGCGTCGTTGAGTGTCTTGCCGAGGCTCGTGCGGGTGCCGAGGGTGAGGGGGTGCTCGGGGCCGGTGACGCGGGTGCGGATGTCGAGTGTCTCGCGGTATTCCTGGATTGCCTCGGTGTTCTTCTTTTGTCCGTTGAGGGCGTTGGCGAGGTTGTGGCGCGCGGTGAGGGTGGTGGAGTTCTCGGGGCCGGCGACGCGGGTGAGCTTTTCCTTCAGTTCGCGGAACTGGATTTCCGCGTCGGCATACTTGCCCTGGCGGCTGAGCAGGGCGCCGACGTTGTTCATACTGGCGAGGGTGTCGGTATCGTCGGGGCCGAGGGCCTTGGTGCGGAGGGCGAGGTTCTCACGGTGGGCCTTTTCAGCGTCGGCGATCCTGCCCTGGTAGACGAGGAGGTTGGCGAGTTCGTTGCGCGTCTGCAAAGTCTGCCGGTGCTCGGGGCCGAGGGTGCGGGTGCGGATTTCCAGCAACGCGGTGAATTCCTTCTCCGCGTCGGCGAAGCGGGCCTGCTTCACGAGTGCGAGCGCGGCCGCGTCGCGCTTCTTCAGTGCGTCGTCATTTTCCTCGCCGAGCGCGCGCGACCGGCCGCCGGGCGGGAGTGTGCCGGTGAGGATGAGGAGGGCTAGGCCGGCGGCCGCGAGGGTGCGGCGCTGGCTCTGGGGATGAAGTGCGTTCCTGAAGTTCATGCCGCTCCGCAGCGTGGCGGAGCGGGGGCGGCATGGCAATGCGGGATATAAAAAGCTTCATTTTTCCGTGTGCCGCGGCAGTCTGCGAACTGCGCCGCGCAGCGCGCGTGGTGCATTTCACGCAACATCCGACCCGGCTGGCTCCCCGGTCCCCTGGAGCCGCACGACACCATGACGAAACGCACGAGCATCAGCTTCCAGTCCGCAGACAGCATCTGGCCCGCTGTGGAAAAATGGGCGCAGGAAAACGGCTACAAACCCGTGTCGCAGGACGGAGCGTCGCGGACTTTCCAAAAGGGCGTGGGTTTCTGGGTCGCGCCGATGATGCTGCGGATCGAGCAGGACGGCAGCGCGGTGACCGGCGAGGCGTGGGTGCGCGCCGGGTTCTTCGTGCGGCTGTGCGCGCTCTTCCTTCTGCCTGCGGAGATGGGCGTCGAGTCCGGCGGGTTCAAGGGCGTGCTGCCGCGGAAGATCGCGCGCACGGCGGTGAACAAGCTGCTTGCCGCTCTCGGCCAGCAGCAGATTCAGTGAGCCGAATCCGCAGGCAGCGGAGCTAGAGGTTGTCGTCGTCCTTCGCCTTCCGTTTCCCAAGGGCCTTGTTCGCGGCGTCGGGAGCCTTTTCGCCGGCACGGCCTTCGAATTCGCGCATCTGCTGCCGCATTTTGCGGAGCGATTCCTTCATGGTCTCGGGCACGTTCGGATCGCGGAGCATCTGGTCGATGGGATCGCCGCCATTCTTGTTTTCGATGATGCGCGTCTTTCCATCCGGCCCGACGATGACGGTGCGGCTGAAGGATGAGGAGGAAGTGGTGGTGGTCGTGTTGCTGTTCACGTTGTCATTCGCGCCGGGGAGCTTCGAGAGGTCGGGGAATCCGGGGATCTTCGGAAGCGCGGGGAAATCGGGGAGCCTGCCCTGCTGGCCGGCGGCCTTGCCCTGCTGGTTGTCCACCTTGGCGACGGGCTCGGCGTCCTTTGCCTGCTGCTCGGGCTGCGCGTTGCCGGCGCGCTTGCCGAGGGTGACGGCGGCCTTTTGTCGGCGCGACTTGTGGAGATACTCGATGAGGACTTTCTCGCCGGGCTGGCGGTTGGAGAGTTCCCGGCGGAGTTCGTCGGGAGTGCTCACAGGCGTGAGGTTGAAATTGAGGATGATGTCGTGCTGCGCGATGCCGGCGCTGCCCGCGGGGCTGTCAGGCGAAAGCTGCTCGACGAGGAGGCCCTCGCCGTCGCGAAGGTCGAGTTGCTCGCGCATCGCCGCGGGGAGTTCCGCGGTGTGGACGCCGAGCCAGGGACCGCCGGCCTTGCCCTGCTGGGCGGCGGGTTTCTCGCCGTCGTCCGCGGCCTTGCCGTCGCCGTTCTCCTTCGTCTCGGCGACGACTTTGCCTCCCGGCGTCGTGACGGTGCGGCGTGTCTCTCGCTTGCCGTCGCGCTCGGTGGTGGTGACGGTGACGGTGTTGCCGTTCGTGTCCGTGGTGCTCGTGCTGCTGCTTGAACTGCTGCTCGAGAAGCCGCCGTCTTTCGCGCGCTCTTCCGCGCCCGCGGCGAGCGGGATGAGGAGAAGGGCGAGTGCTGCGGAGAGATTCGTGCGGTTCATTGGTTGGCTCCTCCGTCTTTCTGCGGTTCGGCGTTCGCCTTCGGCTTCCAGAATGGCACGGGCGTAGGCGACGGTTTCTTTTCCTTCGGCGTCACGTCCTTCTCCTTCGGCTTGCCGTTCTCGAAGGTGATCATCTTGCGGCGCATCTTTCCGTCCTTGTCCGGCTCCTCGATGATGGTGACGGGCTTGCCGTTCACAAGCGTGCTGAAGACGGTCTTGCCGAAAACCTTCGCCTCGGCACGCGCCTCCGCGTTGTTGCCGCTCGCCTTTGTCTCCGTCTTGACGAATTCCTTCTTCACTTCGTCGGCGGTCGCCACGGCGCATCCAAATGCGGCGGCGAGGGTGTGGATGATGAGGTGTGTTTTCATGGATGGGTGTGCGGGGTTTTCAGTCGAAATGGATTTCCACCGGCACGACTTCGCGCCGGATGCGCTGGGTGAGAATGGCCATGCCGTCAGCCGCAGCGAGGAGCGTCTGGCCGTCGAGGCGCTCCACTTCGCGCATCTCCCAGGCGCGCTGCGCGCCGTCGGTGACCATGCCGAGGCTGCGCGATGCGATCACTTCACCCGATGGTGCTTCCGCGAAGACGGACGCAATTTTCTCCGGCTCCGCGGGCGTGTGCCGGAACCACGCCATGACCGCGATGGCAGCTGCCGCGGCCGCAGCGGCTGCGGCGATTCTCCAGCGCGGAAAAGGAACGATGACCGGCGCGGGCGGCGCGGCGATACGCTGACGCAGCCGGGCGGGCAACGGGCCGGGGCGCAGTTCGCGGAGCTGGTCTTCGAGAGGGTCGTTCATTTCAGCACTTTTCCGAGGTGTTCGCGGAGTTGCTCGAGCGCGTAGCGGTGGCGGGATGCGGCGGTGTTCTCGGAGACGCCGGTGATGCGGCCGATTTCCGGGAAGCTGAGTTCACCCCATACCCGGAGCGTGAGCGTTTCACGGAGGTGCTCGGGCAAGTTTTCCACGGCCTTCGTGAGCTGCGCGTGCGTGTCGGTCGCGCCAAATTCCGGCATGACGAACGCCTCGCCGCTTTCGCCGAGGGCAGCATCCTCACGCACCGCGCGCCGCTGCGTGCTGCGGGCGAGGTCCATCGCACGCCTGCGGATGGTGGCGAAGACGAGCGCCCTGTCCGGCGGCTGCCCGCCGGCCTTTCGCCACGACTCGAAGAGCGCCTCCTGCAGCACGTCCTCCGCGTCCGCCACGCGGCGCGTCTGCTGTCGCGCATAGAGGAAGAATGTCTCGGAGCACTCTGCCAGCCAGCGCTGCCAGACTTCGGAGGTTGAGGGGATTTGCACGGGGTGGACGGCATTGTTTTCCCATACAGCGCCGCCGCCACGCGAGTCCGTCTGTGAAATTTTCGCGCGCAGTCCGCACGGAGCCTTGCATGTGCGCCCCATTTCCAAAAAGGTGCGCGCCTTTCGCAAGACATGACCGAGCCAGCCATCACACCGGAACTCATCGCCAAGCACGGACTCACCGACGAGGAATTCGCGCGCATTAAGGCGATCCTCGGGCGCGATCCGAACATCACGGAGCTGGGCGTGTTCTCGGTGATGTGGAGCGAGCATTGCAGCTACAAGAACACGAAGCGCGAGCTGCGGAAATTCCCGACGACGGGGCCGCTCGTGCTCGTGAAGGCGGGCGAGGAAAATGCGGGCGTCATCGACATCGGCGACGGGTGGGCGGTGGCGTTCAAGATGGAGTCGCACAATCACCCGAGCGCCATCGAGCCGTTCCAGGGCGCGGCGACGGGCGTGGGCGGGATCATCCGCGACATTTTCACGATGGGCGCGCGGCCGGTGTTCTCGCTGGACTCGCTGCGCTTCGGGCCGATCCACGGCGACACGGCGCAGCACAAGTGGAACCGCTCGCGCTTCGCCGGCGTGGTGAGCGGCATCGCGCACTACGGGAATTGCATCGGCGTGCCGACCATCGGCGGCGAGGTGTATTTCGACGACAGCTACAACGGCAACCCGCTCGTGAATGTGTTCTGCCTCGGCATCCTGCGGCACGAGCAGATCGCGCGTGGTGCGGCGAAAGGCGTGGGCAATCCGGTTTTCTACGTCGGCGCGGAGACGGGACGCGACGGGCTCGCGGGCGCGGCGTTTGCGTCGCGCGATCTCACGGAGGAGAGCAAGCAGGACCGACCCGCGGTGCAGGTCGGCGATCCGTTCCGCGAGAAGCTGCTGCTGGAGGCGTGCCTCGAATTGCTCGCGACCGACGCGGTGGCGGGCATTCAGGACATGGGCGCGGCGGGGCTCACGTGTTCGACGTGTGAGACGGCGAGCCGCGGCGGCACGGGCGTGGAGATTGATTTGGCGAAAGTGCCGCAGCGCGAGACGGGCATGACGCCTTACGAGACGCTGCTGAGCGAATCGCAGGAGCGGATGCTCATCATCGTGAAGAAGGGCCACGAGCAGACCGTGGTGGACATCTTTGAAAAGTGGGACCTGCCCTACGCGGAAGTCGGCGTGGTGAAGGACGACGGCATGATGCGCGTGCTCGACCACGGCAAGCTCGCCGTGGAAATCCCCGCCGCGAAACTCGCCGACGACGCGCCGCTTTACTCCCGCGAGTGGAAGGCGCGCCCGGAGCCCGCGCCGCTCGATTTTTCCAAACTCGCCGCCGTGGACGAAAAGGCCGCGCTGCTGAAGCTGCTCGCGCATCCGACCATCGCGAGCAAGCAGTGGGTGTGGCGTCAATACGATCACATGGTGCGCATAGGCTGCGCGGTGCTGCCGGGCAGCGACGCCGCGGTGTTCATCGTGCGCGAGGCGGACAAAATCCTCGCCGCGACGAGCGACTGCAATTCGCTCTACGTGTTGCAGGACCCGCGCGAAGGCGCGCGCATCGCCATTGCCGAGGCCGCGCGCAATCTCACGTGCAGCGGCGCGCGCCTGCTCGCAGTGACGGACAACCTCAACTTTGCCAACCCGCACAATCCCGAGCTGTTCTGGCAACTCCGCGAGAGCGTCGAGGGACTCGCCGAGGGCTGCCGCGAATTCGGCACGCCCGTCACGGGTGGCAACGTGTCGCTCTACAACCAGAGCCCCGCGGGCCCCATCGATCCCACGCCGACCGTCGGCATGGTCGGCATCATTGACGACGCAAAGCACATCACCACGCAGGCGTTCAAGTCCGCGGGCGACATCATCATCCTCGCCGGCCCTGTGCTCGATCCCGGCGCGGGCGACCTCTCACTCGGCGCGTCGCACTACCTGAAAGTCGTGCACGGCCAGAAGATCGGACGCACACCGCGCCTGTCGTTCGATCTGGAAAAGCGCGTGCAAGCCGCCGTGCTCGGACTCATCCGCGACGGCCTCGTGAAGAGCGCGCACGATTGCAGCGAAGGCGGCCTCGCCGTCGCGCTCGCGGAAAGCTGCATCGGCGGAAAACTCGGCGCCACCATCGAACTCCCCAGCGGCCCCGCGCTCGACAAATACCCCACCCACGCCGCCCGCGCCGCGCTGCTCTTCGGCGAAAGCCAATCGCGCATCGTGCTGGGGGTCGCGCCGGAAAACGCTGACCGCGTCCTCGCCGCCCTCGCAGCCGCCAAGATCCCGCACAGCCGCCTCGGCACCGTCGGCGGCGACAAACTGAGCATCACCGCCCACGGCGCGACGCTCGCAGCGACACTCGCGGAAGTGAGCGATCCCTTCGAGCACAGCATCGAGCGGGCGATGGAGGGGTGAGGCGTTTCTTTAGAGCCTGAGTTTCGCTCTTAGCGTCCGTGTGCAAATACCACGGTCGAGCAAATGAAAACAATACGGCCACGGTGTCTGTGACAACCGTGGCCGTATTTTCAAATGCGCTGGGAACTTGGTCTGTTAGCCGAGCACCTTGTTCCACTTGTCGAGGTTCGCCTTTTGCGCGGCGAAGAGGTCGTCGGTGGAGTCGAGGATTTCGATGCCGGAGATTTTGTCGCCCTGCGCGATCTTGTTCACGACGTCCTGGCCTTTCGTCACTTCGCCGAAGACGGCGTGCTTGCCGTCGAGCCACGGGCAGGGGACGTGCGTGATGAAGAACTGGCTGCCGTTCGTGCCGGGGCCGGCGTTGGCCATCGAGAAAATGCCGGGCTTCGTGTGCTTGAGCGACTTGTCGATCTCGTCGGCGAACTTGTAGCCGGGGCCGCCCGCGCCGGTGCCGGTCGGGTCGCCGCCCTGGATCATGAAGTCGGCGATGACGCGGTGGAACTTGATGCCGTCGTAGTAGCCGCGCTTGGCGAGGTTGAGGAAATTGGCGGCGGTCATGGGCACCTTGCTGGCGAAGAGGGTCGCCTCGATGTTGCCCTTGCTGGTCTTGAGGATGATGCGGATGTCGGACATAAGGGCGCGGAAGCTGGCGGGTGCGCGCAGTGCGCGCAAGTGATTTGAGCTGCCGCCGGCGGCGCATGCGCGGGACGATTTGCGGGAAGGAAATCTGCGGAGCCCGTGTCGCGAGCGGTGGTTGAATGCGGTCGGCGACGATACGCGTGCGCCCGAATTTTCAAACGCAATGCGACGTCGATTTCGTTCCGCGCCATTCTCCGCGTGACACGAATCAAGTCGCGTGTATGTCATCGCCTCGATGAAAAAATTCCTCTCTACACTGCTCGCATTTGCACTCTGTGCCACGATGTCCGTCCGCTCCTCCGCGGCCGATGAAAAGAAGGGCGACGACGAAGTCGCGGTGATCAAGACCAGCGAGGGCACGATGGTGCTCGAGTTCTGGTCGGACGTCGCGCCAAAGCACGTCGAGAATTTCAAGACGCTCGCGAAGAAGGGCTTTTACGACGGCACCTGCTTCCACCGCGTGATCAAGGACTTCATGATCCAGGGCGGCGACCCGCTGACGAAGGATGAGTCCCAGCAGGCGCGATGGGGCACCGGGGACCCCGGTTACAAAATTGACGCGGAGTTCAACGACAAGCCGCACGTGCGCGGCACGCTCAGCATGGCCCGTTCGCAGGATCCGAACTCGGCGGGCAGCCAGTTCTTCATCTGCCACGGGAGCCCGCGCTTCCTCGACAAGAACTACACCGCGTTCGGCAAGCTGATCAAAGGCGACGACGTGCTCGAGAAGATCGCAACGACGCAGACGCAGCCCGGCGACCGCCCGGTGAAGCGCATGAACGTCGAGAGCATCAAAATCGTCCCGCGCTCGGAAGCGAAGTAATTCGGCGCAAGCCAGCGCGCCGGCGTAAACAAAACGCCGGCGCGCTTTTTCTTCCCCATTTTCAACGACAGCACCACCACCCGCACACAACGACATGTCAAAAGTCACGCTCGGCCTCGTCCAGACCGCTGTCGGCGCCGACCCGCAGGCAAACCTCGACCTCGCCATCGCGAAAACCATCGAGGCTGCGAAGGCGGGCGCACAGATCGTCTGCCTGCAGGAGCTTTTCCGCAGCTACTACTTCTGCCAGGTCGAGGACCACAAATACTTCGGCCTCGCAGAGGAGATTCCCGGGCCGAGCACGGAGGCGTTCTGCAGGGTTGCGCGGGAACACAAGATTGTGGTCGTCGCCTCGCTGTTCGAGCGGCGCGCGGCGGGGCTGTATCACAACACCGCGGCGATCATCGACGCGGGCGGCGAGTTCCTCGGCAAGTATCGCAAGATGCACATCCCGGACGATCCGCTCTTCTACGAGAAGTTCTACTTCACGCCGGGTGACCTCGGCTTCCGCGCGTGGCGGACGAAGTTTGGGAAAATCGGCGTCTGCGTGTGCTGGGACCAGTGGTATCCCGAGGCCGCGCGGCTCACGGCGATGCAGGGTGCGCAGATCCTTTTTTACCCGACGGCAATCGGCTGGCATCCGTCGGAAAAGGCGAAGTATGGCGAGCGCCAGCATTCGTCGTGGGAGACAATCCAGCGCGGCCACGCGATCGCAAACGGCTGCTACGTCGCCGCCGTGAACCGCATCGGCCACGAGGCGCCGGATGGCGGCGACGGCATCGAATTCTGGGGCCAGAGCTTTGTCGCGGATCCTTCCGGCATGATTTTGAAGAAGGCGAGCGTGGACAAGGAGGAGAACCTCCTCGTCGAGGTGGACCGCGGGAACGTGGACACCCAGCGCACGCACTGGCCGTTCCTGCGCGACCGACGCATCGATGCCTACGGCGAAATCACGAAACGCTATCTGGACTGATGGGAAACTCGAAGACGAAGGCCGCAAAGGAGCCGAAGCCGGCGAAGCAGGCGAAGGTTCAGAAGGAAACCGTGGAACCCGCGCCGGACGCGCCCGCCGCGCGCGGCTACCGCATGCCTGCGGAGTGGGAGCCGCATGCCGCGACGTGGCTTTCGTGGCCGCGCCGTGAAGGCGTGAGCTTCCCCGGCAAGGGAGCTTACGACAAGGCGATGCCGGCCATCGCAAAGATGGTTCACGCGCTCGCCGACTCGGAGCCGGTGAACATCAATGTGTGCGATGCCGCGCATGAGGCCGATGTGCGGAGGATTCTGTCGAAGGTCGGCGCGCGCGATTCGCACGTCATCTTCCACCACATTCCGATCAACGAGCCCTGGTGCCGCGACCACGGCCCCATTTTTG
The DNA here is from genome assembly GCA_044221185.1 of Chthoniobacteraceae bacterium. Taxonomy (GTDB): domain Bacteria; phylum Verrucomicrobiota; class Verrucomicrobiia; order Chthoniobacterales; family Chthoniobacteraceae; genus SXWH01. The sequence goes on from JBGAPP010000007.1 coordinate 134,976, forward strand.
TCACGCGCAGCAAGGCGCCGAAGTCGCTCATCCTCGACTGGGGCTACAACGCGTGGGGCTGCAAGTATCCGCCGTTCGACGACGACGACTACGTGCCGACGGCGGTTGCGGAGAAGTTCGGGCTGCCCGTCGAATATCCCGGCATGATCCTCGAGGGCGGCTCGATCGATGTGAATGGCAGCGGCCTGCTGCTCACGTCGCGGAGCTGCCTGCTGAACCGGAACCGCAACCCCGACTTGAAGCAGGCGCAGATCGAGCAGCGCCTTCGCGACTGGCTCGGCGTGCGCGAAATCCTCTGGCTCGGCGACGGCATCGAGGGCGACGACACCGACGGCCACATCGACGACATCGCGCGCTTCGTGAACGCCGACACCATCGTGTGCGCCTACGAGGAGGACGAGGGCGACACGAACCACGAGGCGCTTCGCACGAACTACGAGTCCCTTGCCGGCATGACCGCGGACGCGAGCGCACGGCGCGCTGGCGGCGATGATGAGGCCGATGATGACGAAGGCGACGAAGGGGAAGGCAGCTCAGCCTCGCGCTTCGACGTAATCAAGCTCCCCATGCCACGCAAGATCGTGCGCGAAGGGCAGCGTCTCCCAGCGAGCTACGCGAACTTCTACATTGCCAACAAAGTCGTGCTGCTGCCGACCTTCGCCGACACGAACGACCGCTGGGCGGCGGCGATTCTGGAGAAGGCATTCCCCGGCCGGAAAATCGTCGGCATCGACTGCCGAGAGCTCATCTGGGGCCTCGGCGCTTTCCACTGCCTCACGCAGCAGCAACCGGCAGTCTGAGCCATGAAAGTCCTCGTCATCGGCAGCGGCGGGCGCGAGCACGCGCTCATCTGGAAATTGAGGCAATCCCCGCGCGTCACGGAGGTCTTCTGCGCACCGGGAAATGGCGGCATCTCGCAGATCGCCGAGTGCGTGCCGCTGAAGATTTCCGAGCACGATGCGCTGGTGAGGTTCGCGAAGGAGCGGGGGATCGGCCTCACCATCGTCGGCCCTGATGATGCGCTCGCTGCTGGCATCGTCGATCGATTTGAGAGTGAGGGCCTTCGCATCTTCGGCCCGACGCAGAGCGCGGCGCGGCTGGAGTCGTCGAAGGTGTTTGCGAAGGAGTTCATGCTCCGCCACGGCATCCCGGCAGCGGCCAGCGGGCAGTTTTCAAATGCGGACGACGCGCGTGCCTTCGCCGCGACGATGCGCACGCCCATCGTCGTGAAGGCCAGCGGTCTCGCGCTCGGCAAGGGGGTCATCATCGCGCAGACACATGCGGAAGCCGACGCGGCGATCCGGGAGATCATGGAGGAGCGGAAGTTCGGCGACGCGGGCGCCGAGGTGGTGATCGAGGAATTCCTCACCGGCGAGGAGTGCAGCATCCATGCGCTCGTGGACAGCCGCAGCTACCTGCTTTTCCCCAGCGCGCAGGACCACAAGCGCGCGCTCGACGGCGACCAGGGCCTGAACACCGGCGGCATGGGCACCTTTTCACCCGCGGACAAAGTGCTCCCGCCTGCGCTTGAGGCGCGCGTGCGGGCAGAGGTGCTCGACCGCTTCATCGCCGGGCTGCGCGCGGACGGGCTCGATTTCCGCGGAATGCTGTTTCCCGGCCTCATGATCACGCGCGACGGCCCGAAGGTGCTCGAATTCAACTGCCGCTTCGGCGACCCGGAGACGCAGGTGCTCCTCACGCGGCTCGACAGCGACCTCGTCGAACTCCTCGAGGCGACCATCGACCGCCGCCTCGCGCAGACCACCGCGCGCTGGACGCCAGAAGCCGCCGTGTGCGTCATCCTCGCGAGCGGCGGCTACCCCGGCAGTTACGCGGGCGGGAAGCGGATCACGGGTTTGGAAAAATCCGCGGCGACCGTCTTCCACGCGGGCACGAAGCGCGACGGCGACGGCTTCGTCACCGCCGGCGGCCGCGTGCTCGGCGTCACTGCGCTGGCACCCACGCTCGCGGAGGCGAAGCGGCGCGCCTACGAGGCCGTCGCGGGGATTCACTTCGACGGAATGCAGTATCGCTCGGACATTGCGGCGAAGGGCCTCTAGCGCTAGCGTCCGCTCCCAATGAAGAAAACTGCCGCTCTCGCCGCCGCGCTCGCGGTCGCGTTTGTGCCGGATCACGCGGGGGCGCAGCAGAATCTCCCCGATCCCGTCCCGCTGAAAACCACGCCCGCGCCCGTCGCGCCCGATGCGGCGGTGAAGCCCGCGACACCTGCGGAATCCGGCGAGACGAAGGCGCCGGTCGCCGAGCCCTCTCCGCGCCAGCTTTCCTCCCGCGAAGCCGCCGACGCCCTTGCCGAGGATGAGCTGAAGCAGATCGTCGAAATCCTCCGCGGCAATTACCTCCACCCCGAGTCGCTCGACGACACCGCGCTCGCCCGCGCCGCCGTCCAGGGCCTGCTCGACCGCCTCGGCGCCGGTGCGCGCATCTTCACGCCCGGCAAGGCGCCCGAGCACCGCAACGGCGAGTTTCGCTCGGAGCTTCTCGACAAGGGCATCGGCTACCTCCGCCTTGGCGCGCTGTCGCCCGGGAACCTCGCCGCGCTCGACGCCGCCTTCGACGCATTCGCCCCAAAGCCGCCCACCGCCGTCGTGCTCGACCTCCGCGCCACGCCGCACAGCACCGACTTCGAGCTCGCCGCCGAGTGCTGCCGCCGCTTCGCGCCGAAGGGCCGCGTCCTTTTCTCCATCAAAAAGCCGAAGGCCAACGACGAGGAAATCCTCACCTCCCGCGACAACCCGAAGTGGCGCGGCCTGCTCACCGTCCTCGTGGACGGCGACACCGCCGGTGCCGGCGAAGTCATCGCCGCCGTGCTCCACACACACCTGCGCGCCTACGTCGTCGGCCAGCAGACCAAGGGCGAGGCCGCGCAGTTTGAGGACATCCCGCTCGCCGGCGGGCGCGTCCTCCGCGTCGCCGTCGGTGAAGTCACGCTGCCCGACGCCACGCCCGTCTTTCCCGGCGGCCTCACGCCCGACCTCGCCGTGAACGTCCCCCGCGAGCGCACCGAGGAAGTGCTGCAACTCGCCATGAACGGCAGCGGCGTCAGCCCGCTCGTCACGGAAAAGCCCCGCGCCCGCATGAACGAAGCCGCCCTCGTCGCCGGAACAAACCCCGAGCTCGACGAAATCCAGCAGGTGCAGCGGCTGAAGGCGAAGGGCGGAAATCCGGCAAAGGGCCCCCGCGACGAAGCCCTTCAGCGCGCCCTCGACTACATCACCACCGTCCGCATCTACGAGGCCCGCGAAGCCGCCGGCGCGGGGAGGTAGAGGGCAGGAGGCTGGTGTCTCCTGTGGGCGTCATGTCGCACGGCACATTTGCTGGCCGATTGCGCGCGGCCAACGAATCTGTCGGTGAACGGCTTTTGAAGTAGTGATTGGTTCTTTCCGTGGGCGGGCGGAGCCGGATGAAGAGGTTTTTGCGGCGGTTCGGTGGTGTCGCCGCGAATTTTGTGCAATGCCCATTGCCCCGAGGGGGGAGCACTGCTACACCGCGCGGGCTTTTACCTTTTCACCGACCTTTCTCCGCACGCGCACATGCCAAAAGACACGTCCATCAAGAAAATCCTCGTCATCGGCTCCGGGCCCATCGTCATCGGGCAGGGCTGCGAATTCGATTACTCGGGCGTGCAGGCTTGCAAGGCGCTGAAGGAGGAAGGCTACACGGTCATCCTCGTGAACTCGAATCCGGCGACGATCATGACGGACCCGGAGTTTGCGCACCGCACTTACATCGAGCCGATCACACCGGAGGTGGTGGAGAAAATCATCGCGGCGGAGAAGCCGGACGCGCTCCTGCCGACGCTCGGCGGGCAGACGGCGCTGAATTGCTCGATGAAGCTGCACGAGATGGGTGTGCTGGCGAAGCACGGCGTCCGGATGATCGGCGCGAAGCCGGAAGCCATCCACAAGGGCGAAGACCGCCTCGCTTTCAAAGAGGCGATGCTGAAGATCGGCCTCGACATGCCGCTCAGCGGCGTGGCGCACACGATGGACGAAGGGCGGAAGATCGCGGCGGAGATCGGGCGCTTTCCGCTCATCATCCGGCCGGCGTTCACGCTCGGGGGTTCGGGCGGCGGCATCGCTTACAACAAGGAGGAATTTGAAACGATCGTGACGCGCGGGCTCGATATGTCGCCGGTCACGGAGGTGCTCATCGAGGAGTCGCTGCTCGGGTGGAAGGAATTCGAGATGGAGGTGATGCGCGACAAGGCGGACAACTGCGTGATCATTTGCTCGATCGAAAACGTGGACCCGATGGGCGTGCACACGGGCGACTCGATCACGGTCGCGCCGATTCAGACGCTGACCGACCGCGAGTATCAGCTCATGCGCGATGCGTCGTTTGCGGTCATCCGCGAGATCGGCGTGGAGACGGGCGGGTCGAACATCCAGTTCGCCGTGAACCCGGACAACGGGCGCATGATCGTGATCGAGATGAACCCGCGCGTGTCGCGTTCGTCGGCGCTGGCGAGTAAAGCGACCGGCTTCCCCATCGCGAAGATCGCGGCGAAGCTGGCCGTCGGCTACACGCTCGATGAGGTGAAGAACGACATCACGCGCGAGACACCCGCGAGCTTCGAGCCGACGATTGACTACGTGGCGGTGAAATGCCCGCGCTTCACGTTCGAGAAATTCCCGCAGGCCGACGCCGTGCTGACGACGCAGATGAAGAGCGTGGGCGAGGCGATGGCCATCGGCCGCACGTTCAAGGAGGCGCTGCAAAAGGCGCTGCGCTCGCTGGAGATCAAACGCTTCGGACTCATCGGCGACGGCAAGGACGCGGTGGTGGAAAGCGACGACGCGCTGCGCACGAAGCTGACGGTGCCGAACGCGGAGCGGATTTTCTTCCTCGGCCTCGCGTTCCAGCGCGGTTGGACGGTGGAGCAGGTGTTCGAGGCGACGAAGATTGATCGGTGGTTCTTGGAGAACATTCGCGAGGTCGTGTGCGAACAAGGAATCCTCAGCAACATGGGCGAGGGATGGCCGGAAGATTTGAAGATGGCTGCTGGCAAACCGGTGAACTCGCTCACGAAGCTGGGCGAATCGGGAACACTCGCTCGCCTTGCCGAGGATATCCGGCGTTGGAAAAAAGTCGGGATGAGTGACGTGCAAATCGCGCTCGCTTTTCAACAAACGACGAAGGATGTGCGCGCCGCTCGGAACAAGCTCGGCATTTCCCCCACCTACCGCCTCGTGGACACCTGCGCCGCTGAGTTCGAGGCTTACACGCCGTATTACTATTCGACCTACGGCGACGAAAACGAGCGGCGCGAGAGCGGGAAGAAGAAGGTCATCATCCTCGGCGGCGGGCCGAACCGCATCGGGCAGGGCATCGAGTTCGACTACTGCTGCGTGCATGCCGCGTTCGCGCTGCGCGAGATGGGCTTCGAGACCATCATGGTCAACTCGAACCCCGAGACCGTCTCGACCGACTACGACACGAGCGACAAGCTCTACTTCGAGCCGCTCACGCTCGAGGACGTGCTGAACATCTGCGAGCAGGAGCAGCCGTGGGGTGTCATCGTGCAGTTCGGCGGGCAGACGCCGCTGAACCTCGCCAACGGCCTCGCCGAAGCCGGCGTGCCCATCATCGGCACCAGCCCGCGCAGCATCGAGATCGCGGAGGACCGCAAACTTTTCGGCGCCATGCTCGACAAACTCGGCATCCGCCAGACCAGCGGCGGCACCGCGCTGACGGAAGACGAAGCCGTGGCCGTGGCGAATCGCGTCGGCTACCCCGTTCTCGTGCGCCCCAGCTTCGTCCTCGGCGGACGTGGCATGATGCTCGTCCACAACGAAGCCGACCTGCGCAAATACGTCCGCACTGCGCTCGAAGTCAGCAGCGGCGCGACAAGCACGAGCGAAAACGGGAGCGCGCGCTTCCAGCGTGCAGGTTCCGGCATCCTGCCGGAACCATCCGACACGCAACCCGCCTCCGGCGGCACATCAAATGTGCCCGGCAAGGATGCCGGCCACAGCACGCTGGAAGCGTGCGCTCCCGGTTCCAACTCTGGAACGAACGCGCCTTTGACTCAGGCGCGCGCGCAGCATCCGATTTTGATCGACCATTTCCTCGAAGACGCGACCGAGGTGGACGTGGACTGCATCAGCGACGGCGAGACGGTCGTCATCGGCGCCATCATGGAGCACATCGAGCAGGCCGGCATCCACAGCGGCGACAGCGCGTGCGTCATCCCGCCATTTTCACTGAGCGAAAAAGTGAAGGCCGAAATCGCCGACGCCACGAAGAAGATGGCCCGCGAGCTGAACGTTATCGGCCTCATGAACGTGCAGTTCGCCGTGCAGAACGAGACCGTGTATGTGCTCGAAGTGAACCCGCGCGCGTCGCGCACAGCGCCGTTCGTGAGCAAGGCCATCGGTGTTCCTTTGCCGAAGCTCGCCGCGAAAATCATGGCCGGGCAGAAGCTGAAGGATCTCGGCTTCACGAAGGAAGTCGTGCCCACGCACTACTCGGTGAAGGAAGCCGTGTTCCCGTTCATCAAGTTCCCCGGCGTGGACATCGTCCTCGGCCCCGAGATGAAGAGCACCGGCGAAGTCATGGGCATCGACGCAAACATGGGCATCGCCTACGCCAAGGCGCAGATGGCCGCGCAGCCCGCGCTGCCGCTCAGCGGAAACATTTTCCTCAGCGTGTCCGACGCCGACAAGACGAAGGTCGCCGACATCGCCGCCGGCTTCGCTGAACTCGGCTTCACGCTCTACGCCACAAGCGGCACCGCCGCCGCGCTGGAAAAGGCGAAGGTGCCCGTGAAGCGGCTCTTCAAGATTTCCGAAGGCCGACCGAACGCACTCGACATGCTGAAGAACGGTGAGCTCGCCCTTGTGATTAACACGCCGAGCGGCAAGTCCGCCCGCGAGGACGAGGTGAAGATCCGCAGCACCGCGAGCAGCAGCCGCGTCCCCGTGATGACCACCCTCCGCGCCGCCCGCGCCAGCCTCGAAGGCATCCGCGCGCTGAAGGCCACCGGCTACACGGTGAAGCCGCTGCAGGAGTGGCACCGCTGAGGTGGTAGGGCGTCCTCGCCGAGGGCGCCCACTTTGAACGCGAAGCCCGGCGCTTTCGGCGAAAGCGCCCTGTCTCACTGCGCCGCGACAATCGTCACCGACGTCCGCGCCACGCGCCCTGCGTCGTCGATTGCCTGAATCTGCCAGTTGCCCGGCGCGGGTTTCCACATGAGCGGACGCGAGGGTTCGCTCGCACCGAGATACTGCTTTCCCGCGAACCAGTGAATCTGCCGCGCTTCCGCCGGGGCGTCGGCTTCGAGCGGGATGGTGTCTTTCACCGCGTCGCCGATGTGCAGCACATACGTGAGCTTCGGCTGCGGCGAGACGATGCGCGGCGGCGGCCCGGAGCGGGTGTTCGCGGATGCGTCGGCGACGTTCGCTCGCGGCAGTCCGGCGCGGCGGAACTGATCGAGCCGGTGCGCAGGCCAGAACTCGCGCACGGCGCGTGTGCCGTCGGCGAGCGCCGCCATGCGGTGCACGCTGCAAGTCGTGATCGGCGACACACCCGCGATGAATTTCCCGCTCGAGCAGTGCGGGCAGTGCGCGCCGGCCAGTTCTCCGCTGACCGCGCAGAGCCGCACGTCCACGATTTCTGCCGGGTGCGGGATGGGTTTTGCACGCAGGCCGAGCCGCTTGGCCGTTTGGAAAAGCAGCGGCGCGGCGGTGTCGCGCGCGAAGAGTCCGGGCATCGGCTTGCCGTCGAAATTTCCCAGCCACACGCACAGCACCCATTCGCCCATCACGCCGCACGCCCAAGTGTCGCGGAATCCGTGCGATGTGCCGGTCTTCCACGCGAGCCCGTGCGGCGCGCCCGGCTCGCTTGCGCGGAGTGCATCGAGCGTGAGCCAGCGTGCGGCGGGCGAGAGCAGCGGCGCGCCGCCGTTCGTGGAGACCGACACATTCGTTCCGCTGCGCAGCGTGCGCGGAATGCCGTCGTCCGCGAGCATTGCGTAGAGCATCGCCAGTTCCTCGAGTGAAACTTCTGCGCCGCCGAGCGCGAGGGACAGCCCGTATTCGCCCGGCTCCCGCGCGAGTTTCACGCCCGCGCTGCGCAGCATCGCGTCGAGCCCGTCACCGTGCAGACGCGCGAGCAATTCGACCGCAGGCACGTTGCGGCTGCGGCGCAGAGCCTCGCCGGCAGGAATCGGCCCGAGGAATCCGCGGTCGCTGTTCTCCGGGTTGTAGGCCGAGAAGCGGCGCGGCGTGTCGTCGAGGAGCGTGCGCGGCTGGATGATGCCCTCGTCGAATGCGAGCGCGTAGATGAACGGCTTAAGCGCCGAACCGGGCGAACGTTTCGCGGTGACGCCATCCACCTGCCCGGCGATGCCGCTGTTCAAGAATCCCGCCGACCCGACGTAGGCGCGCACTTCGCGGGTCGGAGCGTGGACGAGAATCGCCGCCGCATTGCGCAGCCCGCGGGAGTGCTCGCGAGAAAGGAAGTCGGCGATGCTCCGTTCAATCGTCTGCTGCTGTGCGCGGTCGAGCGTCGTCGTGCCGGACGCAATGCGGCGTGCGTAGTGTGGTGCGAAGCGGGGAGGAGCGACCGGATGGAGTGCAAATTCGGCGTCGAGCTCACTCGGCTCCTCGCCGCGCGCGATGCGGAGCTTTGCCATGAGCCGGGCCTGCGCGCTCTTCGCCGAGAGCGAAACGGTCCCGTCGGCGCGAGGGCGCCGCTTCGTCGGGCTCTGCGGCAGCACGCTCAGTGCGGCGGCTTCACGCAGCGAAAGTTCGCGCACCGGTTTGCCGCACCAAAGCAGGCTCGCGGCGGCGGCGCCCTCGACGTTTCCGCCATAGGGCGCGAAGGTGAAATATGCCTCGGCGAGCTCGCGCTTGCCGTAATGGCGCTCGAGCTGGATGGCGCGGAAGAGCTGCACGCACTTTCCCCACATCGAGCGCGTTTGCAGTCCCCAGCGGAGACGCGCGTATTGCATCGTGAGGGTGGAGCCGCCGCCAAGCCGCTGCCCGGTCACTGCGCCCCACGCCGCGCGCGCGAGTGAGCGCGGGTCGGCACCGAGGTGCGAGAAGAAGCGCCGATCCTCCATCTCCAGCGTCGCGTTCAGCAACTCGGGAGAGATGTCGTCGAGCTTCACAGGGAGGCGGTATTTTCCGTCCGCGGTGAGCGAGAGGAAAAGGATGCGCCCCTCGCGGTCGAACACGATGCGCGAGAACTCAGCGCCGGGTGGCAGCAGGTCCGGCTTCGGCAGCAACAGCCACGTGACCCACAGCGTGGCGACGAGCAGCGTCAGCGCGATGCCGATGCGTTTCAGCCAGAGGCGGAGTTTCCTCACGGTCTTCATTCGCGCGGCACGACTGTGAATTTGCCGGTGACGCCGCGTCCACGGACGGTGCGGTCATACATGCTCTCCACGAGCGACGGCGGCACGCTGAAGGTTCCCGCGCACGTCGGGCGCACGGCGTAGGTGAACGTCTGCGTCTCGTTTTCGCCGAGGTCGCAGAACAGCAGCGCGCGGTCTTCGCGGACATCCACGTATTCGGTGCCGTCCAGCGTTCCGAGCCCCGGACGGAGCGCGTGCTCCTCACCGGCAGGGGCGAAGTCGAACGCGCCCGGAAGCAGTTCGCTCACCGCGAGGTGCGGCTGCGCGACCTTGCTCACATTGCGGATGGTCACGCGGACGAGCAGCGTCTCGCCGACCTTCGCGGTGTCCACAGCGTTCTCCTTTTCGTCGAGGAATTCGCGGACAACCTCAAGGCCGCGCGAGAGCGGCTCCGTCGCCTGCGTGCGTTCAAAGCCGGTCTCAATGGTCTGATGCCATGCGCCGAGTGCGGCGGCCCCTGCGTTGCGTTCGAGCGCAAAGCGGACGGCGCTCGCCTGCGGCGAGACCTTCGCGGTCTGCATGCCTGCGCGCGGTGCGGCGAGCTGCTTCGCTTCGCCGTTCACGATTTCCAGGATGCCCGCCTTCACGGCGCCGGATTTTGCGAGAGTCGAATACGACTTCAGCGCGAGCACCGTCCACGCTGCGGAGAGCGTGTGGAAGTCGCCGCGCTCGACAGCCTCCGTGATGGGGCGCAGGTCGTCGTAGCCGAATGTGGTGGCAATCTCCGGGAAGTGGCGGCACAGCACGGTGAATGTTACCGCCTCGCGCGTGAGCGGGGATTCGTAGTAGTCGCTCGACCACCAATGGGTTGGATGCTCGCGCCTGTCTGTCGCCAGGGCGGCGCGGTGCAGGGCGATGAGTTTCTTCGCCTCGTCGTCCTTCTTCAACAGGCGCCAACTCGCGGCGAGCCATGCCGCGGAGGGGTCGCGCTGCCAGAGTTCGCGCGGAATTTTCGTGTCGAGGAAGTCGCGCAGCTTCAGCGCGTAGTTGGTGGTCACTTCCTCGTTGCGGGTCAGCAAATAGATGGCGGAGGCCTGCATGCTCGCGCACGAACGGGGATGGTTGTAGCGCGAGGGTTGGTCGCCGGTCGGATCGGGCAGCTTTGCGTCCGCCATCAAGCGCACTCGGCGCAGCGCGGCGTCGAACATCGGCGCTGGCACCGCAAACCCGCCGGCCTTCGCCTCGGTGAGGAAATGCGCGACATACAGCGTCACGTAGTCGAAGCCCTCGTCGTCGCCGCTGCTGCTCCAGTAGCCAAAGCCGCCATTCTTCTGCTGGCGCGTGCGCAGGAGTGCGATGATGTCGCGGATGCTCTTCTCCGCCTCAGCGCGGTCGAGTCCGAAGTCCGCGTCGTTGCGCAGCACGAGCCACGGAAATGCACGGCTGGTGATTTGCTCGCTGCATCCGTGCGGATACTCGCGGAGATAAGCGCCGAGGCCGCGGGCGAGTCCGACTGGCGTTGTCGAGACGACGGCTTCGCGTTTCGAGAATTCGGAGTGGAATCCGCCGACGAGCTTCACGTCCTGCGCGTCCTTTCGCGACCAGCCGCTCTGCACGACCGCGACGCGGGGCGTGGCGGGACGGATGGACATCGTTGCGCTCTGCGAGATGCGCTCATTGCCCGCGCTTGCGGAAAACTTCAGCTCCGCATTTCCGAGTGCGTCCTTCGTCTTCACGCGGAAGCGCACGGTGACTTCCTTGCCAGCCGGAATCGTGACGGGGTTCACAGGAGACTCGATGATTTCCAGTCCGCCGACAGGCTCGGCAGCGATGGTGACCTTGTCTGTGACTGCGTCGCCCTCGAGCTGATTGGCGACGGTGAGCGACGCGGTGAACTCATCGCCGGGCGTCGTGAAGAACGGCGTGTTCGGCGTGAGGACGAACGGGCCTTTCACGATGGTGTGCTTCTCCGTGATGCCGACGGCCTCGGGTGCGACGGCGGCAGCCATGATGTTGAGTCGGCCGGCAAAGTAGTCGGGCACATCGTAGAACACCTCGCGGCGTTCCGGCCCACTCTCCACGATGCCGCTCCAGAACACGACCGGCGCGACGCGGCGGCGCTTGAATGGATTCAGCCCGAGCTTCAGCTCCGGCGGCTCGTCGCCGTCGCCACCGAATGCCTTCGCGCTTTTCAGGAGCGAAAACTCCGGTAGCAACAAGTCGAGGAGCTGCCAGGTGCCGACTTCCAGCGACGGCTTGCGGATGAGCGAGGCGAGCGGCTGCGGTGCCTTGTAGCTCGTCACGCGGTGAATGCCGTCATCCACGGCCCACACGACGACACGCGCGGGGCGCGGCGTGGAGAAGCCGATGCTCACGCGTTCGCCGGGCCGCACGCGCTCCGGTGCATTGAGAGTCACGGCGAGCTGGCGACGCTCATTGCTCACGCGGAATGGCGCGACACCAGTGCTCAGCGGGCTGGTGAAAATTTCCGCGGAGTCCAGCGCGCGGACGAATGCGACGTTCACATACGCGCCGCCCTCGATGCCTTCGGGCACGGTGATGTGCTGCACGCTCGATGCGGTGTCGCTCTTGAACCATTTCGTCACAAGCACGCGCTCGCGCTCGATGGTGATGAGGCCGGCACCCGCATACGGCGCGCGCAGCGAGACTTCGATTTGCTCGCCGGGCTTCCACACTTTGTCGGGCAGCGTGAGCTCGAGTTCCGTATCGCGCTCGAGGTTGCGGGCGGACTCGCCAGCGCCGACGACATTGAACGGCAGGGTGCAGAGCACGGTGCCCGCAGCGTCGCGCCACTCGTAGCGGAAGCGGCCGGCGCGCTGCACGGGCAGGGGAATCGTGACGGCCTCGGCGGGAAGCGCGGCATCCGCGGACTCAAGTTCCTTTTCCACCTCGCGCGAAACGTAGGCGAGCGTGCCGTTGTTCTGCTTGGTGAGCACGGATGCGTGGCGCATCTCGATGAGCACGCGCTTCAGAGCGGGCGCAGCGACCGGCTTTGCGTCGCCGCCGATGGCGACGAGCTGCACGGAACGCGGCACATCACGGCGGATGAAGTCGAGGTCTCCCTCGGCCTTGTAGCCGATGAGGAAGGGCTGGCGCGACACGAGCGTGCCGAGCGCGCCACGAACTCCGCGTCCGCCGTCCGCCTCGAAGGCCTCGAGGTCCACTGCGACGCGCAGGAGCGGCGCGGCATAGGCGTCGAGTGTGAGCGCGAACTCCGCATGCCCCTGCTCGTCGGTCTTCGTCTCGCCGAGTTCGACCTCACGCTGCTCGAAGCGCTCGTGTTTCGGCAGACCGAATGTCCAGCCGGGCCATTGTTCAAAGTGCGGCACGCCGGGAGCGACGCGCAGCTTCGCGGTTACGCGGCGGTCCGCGGCGGCGATGCCAAAGAGCGTCTGCACTTCGGCGTGGGCGGTGAGATTCTCAGGCGAAAGCCAGGCAGCCTGCGCGGCGGGCTGGAGCTTCGCGGTGAGCCTCAGGCGGTCGGGCTGAAACTCCTCGACGCGCACGAGAATGTGACCGAGGTGCAGCGGGTCGGCCTCGTCCTCGTCGGCGTTGCGCTTCTTCTTTTTGCCGTCGTCCGCGCGCCGCAGTTCGATGCGCCACACGCCTGTCGGCGACGTTTCGCTCGTCGGCAGCTTCATCTCGATGAATCCGTCCGCGGGCAGCTTCGCCGGGAAGCGTCCGGCTTCCTCCTCCTTCGCGTTGGTGACGACAACCTCGACGGGCACGCCGGCGAGCGAGCCGCCCCAGTTGCGCTGACGCACGATGGCGCCGAGCTGAATCGGGTCGCCGGGGCGGTAGATGCCGCGCTCGGTGAAGAGTGCAGCGTCGAGCGCAATGGCATCGCTGGACTGCACGCCGCCGACCTCGAAGCGCGAGAACTCCACTTCGCGGTCACTGCGCGACCACGGAATGAACGCGAGGTCCGAGCCTTTGCGCGCGATGAGCGCGACGGGTGCTTTTTCCCGCAGGAGACCGTCGAGCGCGGGCAGCGACGCGCGGCCCTGCTCGTCGGTGCCGGCTTCCGCGAGGGTGTCGCCATTTTTCGCGAGCGCAGCGATGCGGACACCAGCGACGGGGCCACGCTCCTTGAACGACTGCACGAACACATCGCGCGTGCCGGCGGCGTTGCGTTTCACGATGAGGCCGAGGTCGGTGATGAGCACGAAGCGCGAATCCCCGCTAACGCCACCGCCGTCCTCCGAGGAATCGTCCTCCTCGTCCTCGTTGTGACGGCGGTGGCTGTTCCCGCGTCCTTCCTTGCTCTTCAGCGAGATCCATTCGGTGTCCGGGTCGTTGTCGTTCGGCACAGCGTCGTCCTGCGTGCGACGGCGGACGCCATCGACCTCCATGTAGAAAAGGCCGCGCTGCGCGTCCTCGCCGCCCATCTCCACACGCGTGAGCGCAGGTGCAAAATCGAACGCCGAGTAGTTCAGGTCGTGATCGTTCTTCTTCGCGATGTCCTGCACGGAGGAGTGAAAGTGCGCGAGGTTCTCGAACGAAATCTCACCGGGAAATCCGGGCGACTCAAAGCGCCCGTTCGTCTGAGTGACGAGGTGGTTGATCTGCCCCGCCGGCACGCGGGCGAGCGTGAAGCGCAGGTGCGAGATGCCGCGCGACTGGATGCTCAGCTTCCGCTCGCCATTCAGTGCAAGGATGCCGCCGCGCCCGAGGATCTTCGCCTCCTTGTTGAAGGCGGGGACGTCCACGATTGTGTTGAAGTCTTCCTTCGTCGCGAAGCCGCCGGGTGCCGGGGTCTCCTTCGGAACGCGGACGAACAAGCGCGCTGCGTGCTGCGGCGCGAGGCGCAGGCCGAAGAGGTTCGTCACGGTTGCGGCGCCTTCATCTGCGACGAGTTCGAGGGGAACGGGTGTCGATATCGCGAGGACGGCGTCGGTGATGTCATCGGTTTTCCAAGGCTGCGTCTTGCCGTCCTTGTCTTTCGGTGGCGGCGGGAGCTGCCATGCGCGGGTGGCTTTCGCGACGATTCCCGTGTTCGCGGCGATGCTGCTTTCGAGGAAGACGAACTGCCGCGGCTCGCCGTCGGCATTGTTCACGAGCTGCGCGCGGACGCTCTTGAGAAAGAACCCCGAGTAGCGGGAGGGGGCCGCCACTTTCGCAGTGAACACTCCCTGCGACGCTTCACCGCCGGCGATGGCGTTCAGCCCTTCGAGGTCGAAGCGGATGACGTCCTCCTTCTCGCCGGGCGTGATGAGCGGGGAACGGAGGAAGAAACGCATCGGGTTCTTCTCGTCCGCGATGATCTGCGGCATTGCGCCAGCCGCGAAGATTGTCGTGCCGCTCGTGCTGGTGATGCGCAGGCAGCGGATGACTTCGTCGCGCGCGACCGGCTGGCTGAAGGTGACCGTGGCCACCGCCTGCTGCATCGCGGGTGTCGCGGGATCGATGTGGTAGGAGCTGTCGCCGAACGAGGCCGTGAGGCGCGGCGAGTGCCACTCGTCGGCGCGGTCCTTCTTCAGCAGGATTTTGGAGTCCGGGGCAAAGGTGTCGTCGCCGAGTTTGAACGAGTATTCGCGTGAAGGCACCCAGCCGCCCTGCGGCTCGAAGTCGAGGCGCTGCGAGCCCGCCCAGCGCCACACGCCGGGAACCTCCGGCGTCATCGTCACCGTGCCGGGAGCCGCGTCCTTGCCGATGAATTTAAGCGGCGCCGCGGGAGCGTTGAAGTGAATGCTCAGCGGCGTGCCGGTCGGCCTTTTGCGCTGGTCATTCCAGCCCACGGACGACCACTGCACCCGCGCCGTGATTTCGCGGATGCGCGGTTTTGTCGTGTCGCGCGTATTCGGATCCGTTGCTCCGTCAGGCGTGGCCGCGACTGGCACCACGTGCGGTTGAGGTTTCGCAGGATGGATGCCGAGCCAGGCTGCCGCAGCGATCGTCACAAAGGCCAGGGAAAGGATCGCGACAGCCAGCGGGCGGGGGATGGTTGTCCGCCAGAGGGCGCCCAGCCAGGAAGGGGGCGTCCACGACAGGTTCACGGAGCCGAAAATCGACGACGCGAGGAGCGCGAAGGCGCGCCGGATGAAGCGGAAGGGGCGAAGGATGGAAAATTGCGGCATATGTGGTGATAAAACGGACGCCGCAGGCCGAATCTTTCAGCGATTTTCAAAAATCTGCATTTTCTCCGAAATGGCTGCCGTTCGACCTGATGTCGGGGCGTGCGTGGTGGCGGGGGGCACCTCTGCGGTTGCTTCGCGGCATCGCTTGAGCATTTCGGAGTTCTGCTCCATCGTTGGCGCCGCCATGAAACGCCTCACACTGATCGTCACCCTCGCGCTCTCCCTCCTCGGTGTCTCCCACGCTGTCATCAAGCGTGACTCGATGGACGTGCTCCGGGAAAGCCAGGAGGCGTTTGAAAAGCGCGATTTTGACCGCGCGGCGAAGCTTCTCACCGAGGCCATCGAGGCAAACCCGAAGCTCACGCCCGCCTACGTGCTGCGGGGTTTGGCAAATGCCTCGCGCAACAAGTTCGACGAGGCGGTCGCCGACTACTCGAAGGCCATCGAACTCGCGCCGGACGACGAGCGTCCGCGGCTGATGCGCGGCTCGATCCACCAGATGCGCAAGGAGTTCGACAAGGCGATCACGGACTTCGATTTCGTGCTGAAGAAGAATCCGGGAAACTCCGAGCTGCTCGCCACGCGCGGGGTCTGCCGCGCGCAGAAGGGCGACGACGACGGCGCGCTGAAGGACTTCGAGGCCGCCGTGAAGGCCGACCCGAAGAACGTCCACGGCTGGCAGCTCCGCGGATCGGCGTATGCGGAGAAGGGTGAGAAGGACAAGGCGCTCGGCGATTTCAAGGAGGCCATCACGCTCGATCCGAACAACGCAGCGACCTACCTCTACCGCGCGCATCTCTACCTCGTGGAGGCCGACCCGGAATCAGCATTGGCGGACTTGGAGGAAGTGATGCGCCGGGCTCCCGATTTCCCGGGCGCGTCGAACGACTACGCATGGACGCTCGCGACGAACCCGAAGGACTCCGTTCGCAACGGGCGCAAGGCCGTGGAGTATGCGAAGAAGGCATGTCACGAGACCGACTACAAGCACGCGCCGACCGTGGACACGCTCGCCGCCTCCCACGCCGAGGCGGGCGATTGGGACGAGGCCGTGAAGTGGCAGCAGGAAGCCGTTACGCTCGCGGAGAAGACGCACCCCGACGACGTGCAGGGGATGAAGGAGCGGCTCGCCCTCTTCAAGGAGAAGAAGCCCTTCCGCGAAGTGCCGAAGCGCGAGAAGAAGCAGAAGCCGTAAGGGGCTTTATCCTGCCGTTTGGGGCTGCGCCGAATGCTTAACGCGCTTCTTCGGTCACCTGATTTGCAAGCTCATCCACGAGCGCGGGCACGCTGAGGTTCTCCGCGAGGCCGTCGTAATTGAGGATGATGCGGTGTCCGAGCACTTCGGGGGCGAAGTGGCGGATGTCCTCGAACGCGACGTGCGCGCGGCCTTCCGCGAGCGCACGCACGCGGGCAGCGCGGACGAGCGCCTGCACGGCGCGCGGGGACGCGCCCCACTTCACGAACTTCCTCACGCTATCGCCGCTTTCGGCAGCTTCGGGATGCGTCGCGAGCACGAGGCGCACAGCGAAGTCGCGCAGCGGATCGGCGACGACGACTTTCTCCAGCACGCCGCGCAGCTCCATGATGCGCTCGCCGCTGAGGATTTTTGTCACTTCGCCGGCGCCGCCAAGTGTTGTGCGGCGCACCATCTCGTTCAGTTCGGCTCGGTTGAGGAAGGGCACGTTCAGCTTGAACATGAACCGGTCGAGCTGCGCCTCGGGCAAGGGATAGGTGCCCTCCTGTTCGAGCGGGTTCTGCGTCGCGAGGACAAAGAACGGCTGCCGCAGGACATGCGTTTGGCCGCCGGCGGTCACGCTGCCTTCCTGCATGGTCTCCAGCAGGGCTGACTGCGTTTTTGGCGTGGCGCGGTTGATTTCATCCGCGAGGAGGAGCTGCGTGAAGATGGGCCCGCGTCGAAACTCGAACTGATACCGCCCGTCCGGCCCCGCACTCATCACGGTCGTGCCAATGATGTCCGCCGGCATGAGGTCGGGCGTGAACTGGATGCGGCGGAAATCCAACTCGAGCGCGCGGGCGATCGTCTTCACGAGCTCCGTCTTGCCGAGTCCGGGCACGCCTTCGAGCAGCACGTTGCCGCCGGCGACGATCGCGGTGAGGACTCCCTCGACGACCCGCTGCTGTCCCACGATGACGCGACCGACGCTTTCGCGCAGCTTTTGAAAATCCTCGCGGAACTGTTGCGCCTCGGCCTGGAGTTGTGCGGTGTCGCTCATGGAGTGGGTTGGTGGATGTTGCATCACTGGCCGCCGTCTTGTCGCTTCCGTTTCCTGGCGAGGAGGCGCTCGGTGGTGGATTGGGGTTCTTCGGTGGTTGCGGTCTTGGGGGATTCAACCGGCGCGGATGGCGCGGGTGTGGGCGGCTGTTTGGCGGGCGCGCTGGAAGTTGCGGGCACCGCGACGGGTTTCGGTCGCTCTGCGGGAGTGTTGGCGGACTGCGCGACCTTTTTTCGCTGAAGGAGCGCGCCCATCGTCTCGGTCGAGGCGAACTTTCTGCCAAAGCCGAACCAGCTTTTTATCACCGTCCAGTCGAGCTGCACGCGGCGGAGCCCGACATCGAGGGGGACGAGGCATGCGAGCACGACGAGGAACCAGTCGAAGATGGGCCGCGAGCTTTCGCGCATCGTCCGCTGCGGATGAAAGAGGTCGGTCTCCGAGGGCAGGAGCACGCGCCCGCCGGTGCGCTCGGCGATTTGGTTGAGCAGGATCGGATTGCTCTGGAAGCGCAGATACTCCGGCGAATACGGCACGACGAATCCGCCGACAGCGTGGGCCGGACGCTTTTCCGCGCCGGATGCGCCAGCGGCGAAGGCCACCACCTGATACCTGCCCTTTCCCCAGAGCGGAAACTGTCCCTGATAACGCTGCGGCGCGGTCTGCTTCAGCGGCACCTCGATCGTTTCATTCCGCGGGCCGGCGATGCGCGCCTTCATGTCGAGAAAGCGGCTGTCCCTCGCAAAATCCTCGATGCTCACGACGCCCTGCGCTCCCGCGGCGAATGCGGAGAGCGCGAGGTCACTCTGCTGCTCGACGCGCGAGACTTCAGTCACGAGCTGCTGCACGAACGGGCGGTATTTTTCCCAACCGATCCAGTCGCGCGCCCAGTTCGGCGCGAGGTCGCTCGTCCAGGCGGCGGTCGTGCCGAGCCCGTAGCGCCACATTGCAAACACCGGATCGGGCGCGTTTCCTGCCGCTACTCCCTCCGCGCTCGGCGGTGCCTGCAGGATGATGCCCGCGCGCGGCTTCGGCGTGGTGAGGACGTAGCCGTGCAGCGGCGGGATGGCGTCGATGCCCTTGAGGACAGGCGAGGGGAACACCGTCTGCGCGTTGAACGTGCGGTTCTGCAGCATCGACCGCTTCAGGGTGATCGCCTCCTTGAAGAATATCTGCGGCAGCGTGGTGGCGTCGGTCGTGAGGTAAAAGCGGCCGCGCCCCTCGGCGGCGAGCTGGCGCAGGAACTCCGTGTCCTTGTCCGTCTCCTCGCCGAGCGCAACTACACTGAGTGTCACTTTCGCGGCGGCCATGGCGTGGGCCAGGTCGAGCGCGGATTCCGCACCCGTGCCGCCGGCGCCGGCGGTCTGCTGCTCCGCATCGGCGGCGTCGGAGAAGAGGATGACGTGCTTGATGTTCGCATCCACTCCGCGGAAGGCGAGGGTCGCGGCGACGAGTGACGTGTAGATGTAGATGCCGCCGCCGCCTGCGGTGACGGAGAGGATCTTTTTCCGAATCTCCTCGTCCGCTGCGGAGTGCCGGCCCATCGGGACAATCTCGTGGCTCGCCGTGTCCACGGCATTCACGCCGAAGTAATCCTGCGCGCTGAGCGCCTTCAGCGCGAGCAGCGCGCCGCGGTCTGCGAGCGACATCTTGGTCTGGCCCGCGACCTCCGCGCCCATGGAGCCGGAACAGTCGAGAACGACGAGCAGCGCGCCGCTCGGCAGCACCTTCTTCTGCGGCACCTCCATCTCCACCGGCAGCGCGTCCTCGATCACCGTGTGGTGGTAGCCGCCGGGACCGAAGGTGTGCTCGCTCCCGAGCATCAGCAGGCCGGTGCCGAGGTTGAAGACGGCGTCGTGCATCGCCTGCAACTGCATCGCGTCGAACGCGGTCGCCGGCGCGTTTGGAATGATGATGAGATCGTAGGGCAGGAACGCCATCGCGTCGCGAGGCGCCTCGTAGCTCATGCGCACCTGCACCATGCGCTCGCCCTTTTTCAGCTCCGCGACGAGCGGCTCCCATTCGCGCGCATCGCTCTGCGCATCGGTCACGACAAGGATGCGGCCCTCACCCTTGATGTAGAGGTCCGCCATCGCCTGGTTGTTCTCCGCCCAGCCGTCCTCGCCCTTGGGCACCTCGATGGTGGCGACGTATTCGTAGAGTCCGGGGCCGCGTCTCGGCAGCGGGATGGAAATGCGGTTCTTGCCCGCGTTGAAGCTCATGTTCTGCTCGATGAGCGCGCGCCCGTTCTCCGTCAGCCGCAACGTTCCCCATCCGCTGCTCAGCGAGGAGAGCAGCACGACGGCGTCGTTGGCCTCCCCGCGCTTCGCCGCATTCGGAAGGTCGAGGCGCTCGAGCCAGACTTCCTTTTTGAAATCATACTGGATGCCGAGCACGTCCACGGCGATGCCCCGCGACTTCATCTCGTCGAGCACGGGAAGAATCTCGCTCTCCGTCTGGTTGCCGTCGCTGATGAGAACGATGCGCCCCGGGTTTCCGTCCGGCAGCACCGCCGCGGCCATGCGCAGGCCCTTGCCTAGATCGGATGCGTCCCGGCCCACCACGGAGTTCACGCTCACGAGCAGGAACGACGGCCGCGGGGGAAGCTCCACTGCGGCCTCGCGGCCGAAGACGACGAGCCCCGCCTCGTCCTTCTCCGGCTTCTTCGCCGCGGTCTTCTGCATCCATTCCAGCGCCTTGTCGGAAACCGCCTGCCCCATCGAGTCGGACACGTCGAGCGCATAGACGATGGAGAGCGCGTCGGATTTCCGCACGGCGCGCGGCTCGGCGAGCGCCGCGACAAAGACGCCGGTGAGCACCATCCGCGAGAGGAGCGCCGCCTGTGCGCGGAATCCCGCGAGGCCCGCGCCTCCCGCGTGGTGCATCCACCAGACCCACGGCGCCGCGAGCATGAGCCAGAACGCGGGCTTCCATGTGAAGCGCACAACTCCCTGCACCTCGCACCCGATCACCGCCGCCGCAAACACCGCGAGGAACAGCAGCAGCGGGAGCACCGCCCGGAGCGTCACGGGGCGACGCGCCGCCGGGATGATGCCCCGCAGGATGTTCCGGAATTTCTGCACGCTGGAGATGTGGAAAATTGCGCGTCGCACGGCAAGGCCCGGAACCGCCGGGAACGCCGGGCCGGCGTGGCATCAGCGCGGCTTCGGCGAGAGGTTATCGAAGTATTTCTGAATCACCCCGTGATAGCCGGGCGGCACCTGCTCGCTGCGGATGGCCTCCGCGGCGGCATCCCGCACCGTGCGCACGGCGTCGTCATAGGAACCCTTCGCACCCGTGTCGCCGACGCCCTGCGCCTTCCATTCCATCAGGAATTTCCCAGCGCCGACGAGCGAGCGCGACCGCTCCTTTTTGAAGTCCTTGCCGCCCGTGTCGTCCTCGACGGGGTCTCCGGTGACCTTCTTGCGCGAGCCGCCGCCGTCGGTGCCGGTGCCGGGCGTTCCACTGTCGTTGTCCGCCGAGTCGCCGCCTTCCGCGAGTTTCTTGGAGAGGTCGCGCTGCAGTTTCTCCAAGTCCGACGGCCCGTCCTGCCCGCCGCCCTGCGCATCCTTGCCGTCGAGCTTGCCCTGGTCGTTGAGCTGCTTCGCCGCGGCGAGCGCCTTTAGGGCCTCGCCGGTCATCTCCATGTCCTTGAACGTTTCCGCGAGCCGCTTCATCTCCTCGGCGCTCAGGCCGAGCGACTCGGCCGCGGCGTCGAGCGCTTCTTTGGAAAGGTCGGGCCGCTTGGAAAGGTCGAGCTGTTCGGCGGTGCGGGCGAGCGACTCGTTGAGCGACTTGTCGCCGAGCTGCTCGCGGAGCTGGTTTGCCATCTGGCCGAGTTCGCGGGCGAGCTGCTCCAGCTTCTCCTGCTTCGCGGCGCCGTCCGGGAGCTTCGCTGCGTCCTGCATCTGCCGGCGCAATTTCTCCATCGCCTGAGAGAGCGCTGCGGAATCGCCCTTCCGCAGCTTCTCGATCATGTCCTTCACCGCCTCGCGCTGCTTGTTGTCGCCAAACTGCTGCGCCGCCTTGTCGAGCGCGTCGCGCGGCACATTCGCGGCGGCCTTCTTCCATAGATCGCTCAAGTCCTTTGTTGCCTCGGCCAGCTTCTTCGCGTTCACCTCGCGCTCCTGCGGCTTCGCCTCCTTGACCGCCTTCTCCATCTGCGCGAGCGCCTGTTTCACCTGCTCGCTCAGCACGCCGGATTTCTCCTTCAGCTCCTCCTTGCGGACGGCGGTCAGTTTCTTCGTCTCGGCGAGCCGCTGCTCCTCCTTCGCCAGCTCGCAGCGCTTCTGCTCCATGGCAAACGGGTCCAGCTTCGGCAGCCACAGCGTCGCCGCGGTGAGGATGGAAAGTGCCGCGGCGGTGTCGCGGACGACGGGGAGCCAGTTCACCGGGAACATCCGCGCGGCATGGAGTTCCGATGCGCGCTCCTCGGCCTGCGCGAGGACGATGCCGCGGTATTCGCCCGGCGATTCGCCGATGAGCGCCGCGGTGAGAAAGAGTTCCTTCCCATCCGCGCGCTCGTCGAGGGAGCGCGCGACCTGCGCGGGCGACGGCTTCCGCACGAAGGCCGCCGCCGCCGCAACCGCGAGCAGGGGAACTGCGCAGAGTGTCAGCGGCGTGAACCACCCGTTTGGCAGCACCGCGAGCAGGCGCGCGCAGAGCAGCGCGATGAGCAGGACCGCGGACAGCACGAGCGCGGAAATCCGCATCCGCCCCGCGAATGCGGCGGCCTGAATCCGTGAGGCTGCGGCGCGCAGGAGGCGGTCGGTGGCGGTGGACTTCACGGCGCGCACGCTAAGGCTGCCTGCCGCGGCGGGCAATGTCGCTTTGCTTTGCCGGAGCCGCCGCGCTTAGTGTCCCGCATGACCGCACTCTCCCACATCGCCCCCGAAGGCACGAACCTCACGCCCGAACAGATCCGCGCCTTCATCGCGAAGTCCTGCCCCGCCGACGAATTCCGCGGGAAGAAAGTGCTGCTCATCGTGCCCGACGCCACGCGCACCTGCCCGCTCGACCAGATGTTTGCCGGCGTCTTCGACCAGATCGGCGGCGCCACCGCGCAGCTCGACGTGATGATCGCCCTCGGCACGCACCAGCCGATGAGCGAGGAGGCCATCTGCGAGCGGCTCGGCATCACGCTCGACGAGCGGCGCGGGAAATACGGCCGCGTGCAGCTCCTCAACCACGCGTGGGACGACTTCAATGCGCTGAAGAACATCGGCAAGATCACCAAGGAGAAGAGCCTCGAGCTGAGCGGCGGCCTGCTCGCGGAGGAAGTCCCCGTCGAGGTGAACGCGCAGGTCTTCAACTACGACGTGCTCATGGTCGTCGGCCCAGTCTTCCCGCACGAGGTCATCGGCTTCAGCGGTGGAAACAAATACCTCTTCCCCGGCGTGAGCGGCCCCACCGCGCTGAACTACTTCCACTGGCTCGGCGCACTCGTCACAAACCCGATGATCATCGGCAACAAGTGGACGCCCGTCCGCAGGGTCGTGGATCACATCGCGACGCTCGTGGACGTGCCGAAGCGCTGCTTCTGCATGGTCGTCACGCCCGGCGATCCCGCGCACGGCGGCGGCGGACTCGCGGCGCTCACCTATGGGGACACCGTGAGCGCGTGGGACGCTGCGAGCGAAGTCTCGCGCCGTGTGCACATCACCTACAAGGACCGCCCCTTCCACACCATCCTCTCCTGCGCGCCGAAGATGTATGACGACATGTGGGTCGGCGGAAAGTGCATGTATAAGCTCGAGCCCATCATCGCCGACGGCGGCGAGCTCATCATCTACGCGCCGCACATCACCGAGCTGTCCGTCACGCACGGCAAGCACATTGATGAAATCGGCTACCACTGCCTCCCGTATTTCACAGCAGACATGGAGCGCTTCGCAAAAGTCCCGCGCGGCGTCATCGCCCACAGCACGCACGTCCGCGGCATTGGGAAGATGGAGAACGGCGTGGAGAAATGCCGCGTGCAGGTGACCTTCGCCACCGGCATCCCCGAGAGCGTGTGCCGGGCCATCAACGTCGGCTACCGCGACCCGCGCAGCATCAACAAGGAGGACTACGCCAACCGCGAGGACGAAGGCGTGATGCTCGTGCCGAAAGCCGGCGAGATGCTCTACCACCTCAAGCAGCGCCCCGAGTGGGCGCGGGAGATGTAGTTCTCAGGTCGCAGCCGCTGACGGAAGGAAGCCGGCCAACCCGTCGCCCATCCGAAAGCGGGACTTCAACGCAGCGAAGAGGCGCAACAGGAAAGAGCTGCCCGCCCCCTGCCGTCGGCGGCTACGGGACTTCGAATGGCGCTCGCCGGCCGCCATCGCGGGCACGAGTGGGAACACAAATGGGGTCGCGACGCTGAACACGGTGTTCGCCGACCCGGACTCGGAGACGATCCGGGTGAAGCTGAATGAGCTGATCCTGAATGCGCGGCGGTAGGAGAGGGGCGAATGACGAAGGCGGGGCGCATGCCGCGCGCGGCGCTCACGCTCGGGGTAGGACAAAGACCTGCTCCGTGCATTCCTCGCCGCGGAAGACTGCGCGCCGGGCTTCGCGGCACTGGAAGCCGAGCCGCCCGAGCAGCCGGATGCAGGGGGTGTTCCGGGCATCGGTGCGGGCGCGGACCTGCGGGACGCAGGTGGATGCGAAGAGGAGTCGCAGCGCTTCGCGGACTGCGGCGGTGGCGATGCCGCGATCCTGCGCGGAAGGGGCGAGCGTGAAGCCGACTTCCCCGGTCTGACTGTCGGCCGAAAGGTGCAGGCCGATGTCTCCGAGCAGCGTGTCCGTGCCGGGGTCGGCGATGCCGAGTTGGACCCATCGGCCAGGGGGAAAGAGGGGCGCCGCCTCCATCTCCACGAGAAATGCCAGCGCGTCTGCCTCGCTCATCGTCGACCAGCCCTGATAGCGCCCCAGCTCTGGAATCCCGCGGTAAGCCTGAAACGCCCCGAGGTCCGACGCGCGCAGCCGGCGGAGGCATCCGCCGGGGAAGTGGCGGGGCAGCGGACTATCGGCGGGGAAATGCATGACGGCTGACGATCAAGCGCGGCGGGTGGCCGAGCGACGTTTGGCGTGCGTCAAGCCTGGCCGACGGCGAGGACGAGCTTGCCGAGGGTGCCCTTGGCGTCGCCGTAGAGCATGCCGGTGTTCTGCTTGGTGAAGAGGGGGTTTTCGATGCCGGCGAAGCCGCGGCCCTTGCCGCGCTTGAGGACGATGACGGAGCGGGAGCGGTCCACGTCGAGGATGGGCATGCCGGCGATGGGGCTCTGCGGGTTGTCGCGGGCGTCGGGGTTGACGACGTCGTTGGCACCGATGACGACGGCGACGTCGGTGTTGGCGAAGTCGGAGTTGATCTGCTCCAGCTCGTAGAGCTGCGAATAGGGCACGTCGGCCTCTGCGAGCAGGACGTTCATGTGGCCGGGCATGCGGCCCGCGACGGGATGGATGGCGTATTTCACGGAGACGCCACGCTCCTCGAGGACGTTCGCCAGCTCGCGCACCACGTGCTGGGCCTGCGCGGTGGCCATGCCGTAGCCGGGGACGAAGATGACCTGCCGGGCGTAGGCGAGCTGCGTGGCGGCGTCGTCGAGGGCGATCTCGCGCGGCTCGCCCGTGGCGGCGGCGGCGGGACCGGTGGTGCCGGCGAATGCGCCGAAGACGACGTTGGTGATGGAGCGGTTCATGGCGCGGCACATGAGCAGCGAGAGCAGGAAGCCGGAGAAACCGTTCAGCGTGCCGGCGATGATGAGGACGTTGTTGTTGATGGCGAAGCCGGTCGCGGTGGCGGCGAGTCCGGCGTAGGCGTTCAGCAGCGACATGACCACGGGCATGTCCGCCGCCGCGATGGGGAGCACGAGCATGAGGCCGAACACGAGCGACAGCGCGAGCATGAGCCAGAACGCCAGCGCGGCGCCGGGCGCGCACACGATCCACACGAGGCAGCCGAGCGAGGCGGCGAGGATGCCGAGATTGATGAGGAACTGCCCGCGGAACATGATGGGCTGGCCGCGCATCAGCTCCTGCAGCTTTGCCGCGGCGATGACGCTGCCGGTCGTGGTGAGCGCACCGAGGAAGACCTCCAGGCCCAGCGCAATCATGGTGGGCGAGCCGATGGCCGCGCCGTGCCGGGCGTATTCCGCGATGCCGACGAGCGTGGCGGCGAAGGCACCGAATGCGTGCGAGAGCGCGGTGAGCTGCGGCAGCGCGGTCATCGCCACCTTCTGCGCGAGCACGCCGCCGATGGCGCCGCCGATGACGAGGCCGACGATGATCCACTCGTAGGTGACGATCTCCTTGTGCAGCAGCGTGCCGATGATCGCGAGCAACATGCCGACCTCCGCGAGCTTCATGCCGCGCCGCGCGGTGTCGGGATGGCTGAGGCTCTTCAGCCCGATGATGAAGAACACCGAGGCGAAAAGGTAGCAGAACTCGACGAAGTAGTGTTCCATCGGCGGCTACTCCTTCTCCTTTTTCGCCGGGGCGTCCTTGCGCCGGAAGAACTTGAGCATGCGCTCGGTGATCCAGAATCCGCCGACGACATTGATGGTGGCGCAGATCACCGCGGTGACGCCGAGGATGGTGCTGAGCGCGCCGTGGCCGCTGCCCGCCGTGACGAGCGAGCCGACGAGCGAGATGCCGGTGATGGCGTTCGTCGCGGACATAAGCGGCGTGTGCAGCAGCGGCGGCACGCGCGAGATGACGAGGTAGCCGAGGAACGCCGAGAGGGCGAAGACGTAGAGGCCGGAGACGAGGGAGTTCATTTACGGGCTGGCGAGGGCGCGGATGCGCTCGTTGGTGATTTCCCCGCCGTGGGTGACGAGGCAGTCGCGGAGAATTTCGTTCGCGGGGTCGAGGCGGAAGGTCTTCGCCGTGCGATCCCAGAAGTGCTCGATGAGGTTGACGAGGTTGCTCGAATACATCGCGCTCGCCGCGCGTGGCACGCGGCCCGCGAGCGTGCGGGAGCCGATGATGCGCACACCGTTGACAACCACATCCTCGTCGGGCTTCGAGCCCTCGACGTTGCCGCCGCTGTCCACCGCCATGTCCACGACCACCGTGCCGGGCTTCATCTTCGCGACCATCGCGGCGGTGACGATGAGCGGCGCGCGGCGCCCGAAGACCTGCGCGGTGGTGATGATGAGATCGGCCTGCGCGCAGCGCTGCTCCATCACTTCGCGCTGCTTCGCGAGCTGCTCGGGCGTGAGTTCCCTCGCATAGCCCTGCGCGGTCTGGCCCGTGTCGCCGAGATCCACTTTCACAAATTTCGCGCCGAGGGATTTTACCTGCTCCTCGACGACGGGCCGTGTGTCGAACGCCTCGACGACCCCGCCGAGGCGTTTGGCGGTGGCGATCGCCTGGAGGCCGGCGACGCCCACGCCGATGATGAACACTTTCGCCGGCGGAATGGTGCCCGCGGGTGTCATCATCATCGGGAAGATGCGGTCGAGGCGGTTCGCGCCGAGGAGCACCGCGGCGTATCCGGCGAGGCTGGCCTGCGAGCTGAGCGCGTCCATCTTCTGCGCGATGGTGGAGCGCGGGATCATCTCCATGCAGATCGCGCTCGCGCCCGCCGCGGCGAGGGCTTTCACCGGCGCGATGTCGGCGAACGGATCGAGGAAGCTCACGTGGATGCAGCCGCGCTTGAGCGCTGCGACGTCGGCGGCGGGCGGCTTGCGAAGGCGCAGCACGATGTCGGCGGATGCGAGCGCCGGGGCCTTGTCGGGGACGATTTCCGCGCCCGCTTCGCGGTATTCGGAGTCGGGAAAATTTGCGGTCGAGCCGACGCCGGCCTGCACGCCGACACTTGCGCCGAGTGCCGCGAGCTTCGAGACGCTGGCCGGGACAATCGGCACGCGCCGCTCGGCGGGGTCGGTTTCTGTGGGGACGAAGATGCGCATCGCGCGAGTGCAATGCACCATTTGCCCGCCGCGCGTGAATCAAAAAATGATTCAGGGCTTCTCCGCGCGGGTCATGCGCAGCGGGCCGCCGGGCCGGGATTCGGTGAGGGCGGCGTCGCGGATCACCGGCACGCCGTTCACGAGCACGTGCGTGAAGCCCTCGGCGTAGTGGTGCGGATCCTCGAAGGTCGCCGGGTCGCGCACCTTCGCCGGATCGAAGACGACGATGTCCGCCCATGCGCCGACTTTCAGCACGCCGCGGTCGCCGAGGTGGAATGTCTGCGCGGGGAGCGACGTCATGCGGCGCACGGCCTCCTCGATGGTGAGCACCTTCATCTCGCGCACGTAGCGGCCGAGCACGCGGGCGTTGTTGCCGTAGCTGCGGGGGTGGGGGACATCCTCGCCGAGGACGCGCGGGCCGCCGTCGCTCGCGATCATCGTGAGCGGATGGCGGAGGAATGCCTGCACGTCGTCCTCATTCATCCCGTGGAAAACCGCGCTGCCGCCGCCCTGCCGCTCGATGTCGAAGAGCAGCTCGATCTGCTCCTCGAGGGAGTCGCCCCCGCGCTTGAGCTTCGCGGCCTCGGGGATCGTCTTGCCATTCAGCGAAGGATCGGCGGCGAAGCGCGCGATGACGACGTAGCTGTAGTCCTTCCGGCCCTGCTTCTCGCGCATGCGGTTCATCTCGGCGATGATGTCCGCCTTTTGCGCGGGATCCTCGATGCGCGCGATGAAATCGGCGCGCTTGCCGGCGCGGGCCTTGTCCGGGATGAGCTGCGCGAGGCCGGTGCTCGACGCGGTGTAGGCGTATTGGTCGTGCGTGATGGCGAGCCCCTCCGCGCGCGCCTTGTCGAGCATCGCGAGCACCTTCGCCGTCATGCCCCATGCGCTGGGGCCGGTCAGCTTGATGTGCGAAACCTCCGCGCGGATTTTTGCCTCCCGCGCGATGCGGATGAGCTCCTCGATGGCGCTGAAGATCTTCAGCGTCTCCGCGCGCATGTGGCTGGCGTAGATGCCGCCGTGCGCCGAGGCGATCTTTGCGAGCGTGATGATTTCATCCGTCCCGGCGAACGAGCCGGGGACGTAGATGAGCCCCGTGCTGAGTCCGACCGCGCCGTCCTTCATCGCCTGATCCACGAGCTTCCTCATCGTCTCCAATTCGTCCGCACTCGGCGCGCCGACGATGGAGCCGCCCATGGCCTGCATGCGGACGGAGTTGTGGCCGATGAGTGTGGCGACGTTGATGGCCACCTTTGCGTGCTCGAGTTCGGAGAAGAACTTCGCGACGTCCGTGCGCGACCCGCCGCAGTTGCCGGTGACGATGGTCGTCACTCCCATGCGGAGGAAATTTTCCGCCGCGGGAATCTTCGCGATGTTCTCGGAGTGCGTGTGGACATCGATGAACCCCGGAGCGGCGACCTGGCCGTGTGCGTCGATTTCCGCCGTCGCGCTGCCGGTGACGGCGCCGAGCTGCGCGATGCGTCCGGCCTTCACCGCGATGGAGCCGTCGCTCGCCGGGCCGCCCGTGCCGTCCACGATGCGCGCGTTGCGGATGATGAGGTCGAAGTCAGCCGCGACGACGAAGGCGGTGCATGACAGCAGGAGAAGCAGGGGGCGGATCATAGGGTCGGATGAAACCGCGCGGGCTGCGGATGTCCACGCGCATTTGCCGCGGTGCCGGCGTGTGGATTGGCTGGGGAGCACTTTCCCGGAAAAGGAAAACCCGGCACCCTCGCAGCGAACCGCGCCGGTGCCGGGTTTGTGGAGTCAGGCTGCGTCGGCCTTAGGGATTCGGACGGGGTGCGCCGTCAGGACGGGGCGCATCACCGGGAGGACGTTCGCCGCGTTCGGGACGCGGGCCGCCCTCGGGGCGAGGACCGCCTTCAGGGCGCGCGCCGTCGCGGGGGCCTTCACCGCGGGGACCGCCGGGAGGCGGGCCGGCACGCTCGGGGCGCGGGCCGCCATCACGCGGGGCGTCAGCGTGCGGACGCTCCCCATCACGGGGGCGCTCGCCGCGCGGACGCTCGCCGTCGCGGGGACCACGGGTCTCCGGACGCGGACCGCCGTCACGCGGGCCACGGGCTTCGGGGCGCGGTGCCCCGGGAGGTGGCGGTGGCAGCGCGCCATCATGCGGCGGAGGCGGAGGCGGGGCGAAGCGGCCGGGGCCATTGCCGTCGCGCGGGGGCGGGGGCATCGGGGGTCCGTCGCGCCGTGGTTCGGAGCCGGGCCGGTCGAATTCGCGGCGCGGGCCGCCGTCGCGCGGAGCGAAGGCGCGGGCGCGCATTTCGCCGCCGGGTTGGGGAGCGAAGCCATCACGCGGCGGCATCGGCAGCGGGATGAAGCGGTCGCGGTTGCCGGCGAAACGGTCGCCATGCTGCGGGCCACCGGGGCCGCGTTGTGCGCTGTCGCGGGATCCGGGAGGTCCGGGAGGACGATCCGGGCCGGCTCCGTCGCGCGGTCCGCCCGGAGGCGGGCCAAAGCGGCCGGGGCCGTCACCATCACGAGGACCGCCGGGGCCGCCGGGACCACCGGGAGGCGGACCGAAACGACCGGGACCATTGCCCTCGCGCGGGCCGGCATTGCGCGGACCTTCGCCACGGCCGGGGCCGTCGCCGTCACGCGGTCCGCCTGGCGGCGGTCCCGGAGGACGGTCTGCATTGTCGCCGCGCGGGCCGCGCGGAGGCGGAGGAAGCAACTCGTCCACGGTCAGCTTCCCATCGTGGTTCTTGTCGAGTTTGCGCAGCGCGTCGGCAGCGTGGGAGATTTCCTCGTCGGAAACGACGCCGTCGCCATCGCGGTCGAGCGCGGCGATGAGCGGCGGGGGTGTGGGTCGGGAGGCGCGTTCTCCGCGGCCGGGTCCGCCGGTCGGGCGATCGGCATGCGGGCGTCCTTCGCCGGGAGGCGGCCCGGGCGGGCGTCCCTCCGGCGGCTGGGCGGCGGCGAACCCGGTCGGGAGCGCCAGTGCGACCGCGATGATGGCTGTGTAGTTCTTCATGGTCTTCTTGGTTTGGTTGTTGGTGTTTCTGCTTTTGTGGATTGGCTGCGGGTGCAGCCGGTTCTGAAAAAACGACTCAGGCGTGGTGCGGGAGTGGAAGTTTCATTGAGGGAATAAACGCTGCGGCCATTAAGAGCGTATGAGCGGAGCGGCGGAGATTTGTGAAGGATGTGTAAATCTGGATTTTGGCCGTTGGGGGCGCAAGAGCAGCACTTCAGCCGCACCCGCGGGGCACAGCGCATCAAAGAACTGTCGTGCGTCCGGTATTCACGCAGAACAATCCTCCCGATGAAGCTCCCACCGATGTCCTCCCGCATGCTCCGCCATTACGTCCCCGCATTTCTCGCCACCGCCTGCTTGGGTGTGGCCTGCAGCGCAGCGGACGCCCTTCAAAGCAAGAGCACGTATCAAAAAGCGTATGGCGCCACGAAGGGGAATGCCGAGGTGGATCCCGCGAAGGACTTGCCGCGCTATCCCGCCGTCGCGCCGAAGGACGCGGTGAGCACTTGGAAAATCAAGAGCGGCTTCCGCATGAAGCTCGCCGCGAGCGAGCCGCAGTTGCGCAGCCCGATCGCGGTGTCGTTCGACGAGCGCGGGCGCATGTTTGTGTGCGAGATGATCGACTACTCCGAGATGCGCGACGTGACGCCGCACCTCGGCCGCGTCTCGATGCTGGAGGACAAGGACGGCGACGGCGTTTACGAGACGAGCACCGTCTTCGCCGACGATCTGCCGTGGCCCACTGGCCTCATCTGCGCGAACGGCGGCGTGTATGTGATCGCCACGCCTGACGTGTGGTTTTTCAAGGACACGAAGGGCACGGGCCGCGCGGACGTTCGCGAGAAAGTGTTCACCGGCTTCGGCACCGGATTGAAGTTGCTGAACGTGCAGGGTCTCGCGAACTGCCCGCAGTGGGGCCTCGACAACCGCATCCACATCCAGGCCGGCGGCGGAAACCGCGGCGTCGTCACGTGCCTCAAGCGGCCCGACCTGAAAGGCATCGAACTCGGTGGAAAGGATTTTTGGTTCGACCCGCGCACGCACGAGTTCGGCCTCGAGGCGGGCGGGGCGCAGTATGGTATGAGCTTCGACGACTACGGGCGGAAGTTCGCGTGCAGCAACAGCGACCACCTCCAGCATTTCGTCTATGACGACCGCTACGCCGCGCGGAATCCGTTCTTCTCGATGCCGAACCCGCGCCAGAGCATCGCGGCGGACGGCGGCGCGGCGGAGGTGTATCGCATCAGCCCCGACGAGCCGTGGCGCATCGTGCGCACGCGCTGGCGCATCGCCGGCGTGGTGAAGGGCGCGGTCGAGGGCGGCGGGCGCGTGAGTGGCTACTTCACCGGCGCGACCGGCACGACCGTCTATCGCGGCGACGCGTATGGCGACGATTTCAAAAACAACACCTTCACCGGCGATGCGGGCGGCCAGCTCGTGCACCGGAAGAAGATCTACCCGGACGGCGTGTCACTCATCGGCAAACGCCCCGACGACGAGCAGAACTTCGAGTTTGCCGCGAGCAGGGACACGTGGGTGCGCGTGGTGAATTTTGCCAACGCACCCGACGGCTGCCTGCACGTGATCGACATGTATCGCGAGGTCATCGAGCACCCGTGGAGCATCCCGGATGAGATCAAGAAGCACATCGACCTCAACAACGGCAACGACCGAGGCCGCATCTACCGCATCGAGCCCGACCGCGCCGACTGGAAGCGCCGCACCGGGAGCGCCGCCGTGCCGGGCGGCAAACTGCTCGCCGACATGAGCGCCGCCGAACTCGTCGCGACGCTCGAACACCCGAACGGCTGGCACCGCGACACCGCCGCGCGCCTGCTCTACGAGCGGAACGACAAGTCCGCCGTGCCGCTGCTTGAGAAGCTGATCAGTGAATCGAGAGCCGGTGTCGCAAAGCTGCACGCGCTCGGCGCATTGGCCGGACTTGGTGCGCTGGGCGAAAAGGCGGTTCTGCAGGCGCTCGGGGATTCCGATTGGTTTGTGCGCGAGCGGGCTCTGGCATTGGCGCCATCCACGGCCCGGGTGAAGGAAAAGCTGGCGGCACTTGTCTCGGACCCGAATCCGCGGGTGCGCATGCAACTCGCGCTCGTTTCCGACGACCCTGCGGTGCTCACGCGATTTGCAGCGGCGGACCGCGCGGACAAATGGACTTCCGCCGCGCTCCTCAGTCACGCTCCGGAAGTGGCTGCGGCATTTTTGAAGCCGCTGACCGGTGATGCGGCGTTCACGAAAGAGTCGCCGCAGTTCACCGCAAAACTCGTGGAACTGCTTGCCGCGTCAAAGCCGGAGGCCCGGGGACAGCTTCTCGAATTCGTCGCCGGCCGCGGCGCGAGCCCGGCACTGCTGCGCGCATTTGGCGACGGCCTTCGCCGCGGTGGCACGAGCATCGAAAAGGCGGACACGGAGCACAAGCTCGCAGCGGTCTTTGCAAAGGCTGCTGACACTGTTCGCGACTCAAAAGCCGCTGATTCCGCGCGCATTGAAGCGATGCAGCTCGTGAGTCTTGATTCGCCGAAGCAGGCGGTGCCCGTGCTGCTTTCGCTGCTCTCGAAATCGCAGCCCGAAGCCGTGCAATCTGCGGGAGTCGCCGCGGCGGCGCAGTTCAGCGGCGCGGAGGTGGCGGATGCGTTCATCGCGCATTGGCCGGAGCTTTCGAGGAAAGCACGCAGTGCCGCGTTCGCCGCCCTGCTCGCGCGTCCCGAGCGCGCGACGGCACTGCTGCATGCAATTGAGGCGAAGAGGGTCGCTGTCGGTGAACTCGCCGCATCCGATGCGCAGGCGCTGCTCAAACACAAGGATGCGTCCGTCGCGAAGCTCGCGGACAAGGTGCTCGCGGAACTCAAGCCGCCGTCGCGCGAATCGGTGATTGAAAAATTCAAGGGTGCGATCGCGGCGAAGGGCGATGCCGCGCGCGGGCGGCAGCTCTTCATGCAGCGCTGCGTGACTTGTCATCGCGCGGACGGGCAGGGGATGCAGGTCGGGCCGGATTTGATCACCGTGAAGACGAAGGGCCGCGACGGCCTGCTCACCGCGCTCCTTGAGCCGAACAAGGAGATCGCGCCGCAGTTCATCGCCTACACCGTCGAGACGAAGGATGGACAAACGCTGCTCGGCCTCATCTCAAAGGACGACGCGAGCGGCCTCACGCTGAAGATGATTGGCGGCGCCGAGCAGGCGATTCCGCGCGCGCAGATCAAGGGGAGCAGTTCGTCCGGCCTCAGCCTCATGCCCGAGGGCATCGAGGCCGGGATGGACGTGCAGGCGATGGCGGATTTGCTGGCGTTTATCGAGGAGCTGAAATGAAGACGCCGCTCACCCGCCGCCGCTTTCTCGGGACTTCCATCGCCGCCGGAGCGGCGGTGCTTTCTCCATCTGCGCATGCGGCGGAATCGCCGAAGCTGCGCATCGCGACGTTCCGTTTCGATGTCGCGCCGCCGGTCGGTCATCCGCTCTGCGGCGGGTGGATCAAGCCGGTGGTGGACTGCGACGATGCGCTCGAAGCAATCGGCTTCGTGCTGCTCGGCGCGGGAAAGCCCATCGTGATTTGCGCCGTGGACTGGACGGGCATTCTCAACGACGCGCACGTGGCGTGGCGCAGCGCCATGGCCGAGGCTGCGGGAACAACGCCGGAGCGCGTCGCGGTGCAGTGCGTGCACCAGCACGACGCCCCGTTCGTCTGCCTGCATGCCGAGAAGCTCGTCGCCGAACAGCAGGCGGGGCTGAGTGTCGTGCAGATGGAGTTTTTCCGCACCTGCCTCGACCGCGCGCGTGAGGCAGTGAAGGCCGCGCTGCCGCACGCGCGTTCGCTCACGCACATTGCGCACGGCGAGGGGAAGGTGGTCGAGGTCGCGGGCAACCGCCGCGTGCTGCGCGATGCGAAAGGCAAAGTGCTGAAGATGCGCGGCAGCGGCTGTCGTGATGCAGAACTGATCGCGCTGCCCGAGGGTCTGATCGATCCGATGCTCAAGACGGTCGCATTCTACGACGGCGCGGAGAAGGTCGCCGCATGCCACTACTACGCGACGCACCCGATGAGCCATTACGGGCAGGGGCATGTGAGCAGCGACTTCGTCGGCCTCGCGCGCAAGCGGCGGCAGAAGGATGAGCCGGGCTGCGCGCACATCTACTTCACCGGCTGCGCGGGCAATGTCGCGGCGGGGAAATACAACGACGGCTCGCCCGAGGCGCGCGTGCGGCTCACGCAGCGGATTTACGATGGCATCGTGGCATCGGAGAAAGCGCTCGCGCCCGCGCCCATCGGCGACGTGTCGTGGAGGACGCACGACATCCTGCCGCCGACGAACCCCGTCTTCGTCGCGGAAAAGCTGCGCGCGATGCTCGGTGATCCGAAGAATGCCGCCGCCAACCGCATCCGGCCCGCGATGGTGCTCGGCTGGATGCAGCGCGTGGAAAATCACACGCCCATCGTGCTGAGCGCACTGCACGTCGGCGGCATCTCGCTGCTGCACCTTCCAGCGGAATGTTTCGTGGAGTATCAGCTCCGCGCGCAGAAAATCGCCGGGGGCCGCTTCCTCGCCACCGCCGCCTACGGTGACGGAGGGCCGTGGTATATCCCGGTGAAGGAGGAATACCCGAACGGTGGTTATGAGGTGAGCGTGGCGAACTGCTCAGACGAGATGGATGCAATCCTCACGCGTGGAATGCACGCACTGCTCGGCGCGTAGCCGGGAGCCCGCACCGCTCACTTTTCGGGCTCCGGGTTCGTGAGAGTTTTGAGAAAGGCCACGAGGGCGCGCTGGTCTGCGTCGCTGAGTTGCAGGCCACCGTCGGGGTGCTTTGCGAGGTTTGGATCGAGCGTCGTGCTGCGGCGCACGCCGCTGCTGTAGTGGGCGACGACTTCCTCAAGCGTGGCGAAGCGGCCATCGTGCATGTAGGGGGCGGTGCGCGCGATGTTGCGGAGACTGGGCGTGGCGAATTTGTTGCGGTCGGAATCGAGCTTCGTGACGCGGAAGCGGCCGGGGTCGCCTTCGTTCGGCACAAGTCCGTTGTTGTGAAACTGGTGGTCGCTGAACAGCGGTCCGCCGTGGCAGTGAAAGCAGTCGGCGCCGCGCTGTCCGGTGCGCGGGTCAAACTCGGTCATGAAAAGCTCGAAGCCGCGTTGCTCATCGGCCGTGAGCGTGGCCTTGCCCGCGATGGCGCGGTCGAATTTGGAGTCGAACGACGTGAGCGTGAGCATGAAATTTTCCAGCGCGAGGCCGATCTTATCGGGCGTGACCTCTGGATTTCCGAATGCGACGGCGAACATCGGCGGGTAGTTCTTCGTCGCAGCGAGCTTGGTGGCGACGTTTTCGGGCGTCTCGTCGAGTTCCGTGTGATCCCGAATCGGCATGAGCGCCTGCTCGCGCAGCGATGGCGCGCGTCCGTCCCAGAAATAACTCGCCTTCCACGCGAGGTTGAAGAGCGGCATCGAGTTGCGGGTGCCTTTCTGCCCGCGCACGCCGAGGCTGAAGCGGCGCGCGTCGGTGAAGGCGAAATTTTCCACGTGGCATGACGCGCAGGAGAGCGTGCCGTCGCGGGAGAGGGCGGTCTCGTTGAAGAGCGCCTTTCCGAGCGCGACCCGTTCCTCGGTGAGCGGGTTTTCGCGCGGCAGTTCGGGGACGGGGAAGGTCGCGCTCATGGTGAACCGGAACGGCGTGAACTTTTCCGGCATGTGGAGCGGCCTCACCCGCGACGGACGGCTGATCGCCGGTGCCGCTGAGAGCACGCGCGCAACCCGGAAGGCGCCGGGGAGATTCGCGACGAGCGCCGCGGCGACCGGATCGCCGTCGCGCGAGTGCGTGGCCTCGCCGTCTTTGGCGAATGAGAGCGGGCGCGGCGCGTTCAGCAGCGTGCCAAGATCGAAGTCGAGCATCACCGCGCCGTCGTGCGTGAGGTCGAGCGGTGCAGCGAGGCTCACGCGGGTGCGGTTCGGATCGCGGGCGAGGTGATGCACGAAGCCCTGCGGCTGCGAGGCACCGCCGGTTCGCCACATGCCCTCCATCGCGAGGAAGATGTATCCGCCCTGCCAGCTCCAGTGCAGGCCGTTGAGGTTCGGATTCAGCGGATGGTCGGCGGCGAGCTTGGTCGTGTCCGCGGCATTCCATTTCGCGTCAGGGCCGATGTGAAAGCGCAGCGCACGGTATTTCCCCGGAGGTATCGCGTCGAGCCGCAGCGACTCGCGGCCGCGCGCCACATCGAGCCATCCGAACACATCCGCGAGTTCGACCCACTGGCCGTCCTCGCGTTCGAGCGCGAATCCGCTGGCGAGCCAGCTCACGCGGGTGAACGATACGGTTTCGCCGGCAGCATCCGAGTAGCGCAGCGAGTCGAGCCGCAGCGGTTCGCCGCCAAACATGTGGCGGACGGCGATCTCCAGCGATGCGGCCGGCGCCCATGTTCCGGCAAGGGAGAGGGCTGCGAGCAGAAGAACGCGCGCAGCTCCGCCGATGGGAGATTTGCTGGCGCGACCTTTGCACGATGGAGGCATGCGCGTCATGAAATCTCCCGTGCAGCCGTTCTGGCAAGAATGACGAAGGGGCACGAAGTCATTGCGGACTCACTGCGCGGTCACGGTGAGGCGCATGAAAACCTGCGTGCTGCCGCCGACCGGGATGCTGAAGACATGCAGCGATCCGCTGCCGGTGTCGGTGATGTCGTGCCATTCGCCTGCCAGCATCGTCGTGCTCCACTGTGCGCCGTATGTGATGCCGTTCACGCCGGAGGGCTGCGCGAAGCTGAACGCGAAATTGCCTCCGGAAAGCGTCGGTTGCGGAAGCTGGAGTCCGCCGCCAGCGGCCGGGTTTTGGTTCGGGCCGAAGAATGCGAACACGGCGAGGTTCGAGAGACCGATGTGGAATGGGTCGGCGTTGTCGGCGGCATTGCCGCTGTTGCCGCTCGTGCCGAACCACTGCTGCCGCCAGCTTTGCACGGCGTTCAGGCGCGTCACGGTCACCGTGTGGGTTTTCGTCGGCGCGCCCGCCTGCGGTGTGACGACGACCGCGATGCTGTTGTCGCCGACGGCGAGTGCGATGGAGGCGCTCGCGCTGCCGGAGGTGACGGCGGTGCCGTTAACGGTGACAGTCGCATTGCCGTCCTGCGTCGTGGGCGTGATCGTGATGGAGCCAACGCTGTTCGAGACACTTGCCGTGTAGCTCTGAGTGCCGCTGGAAAAAGCCGGCGACAGCGCGCCGTTGCTCAGGAGCAACGATGAGAGGTTCGCGTTTGTTGAGAGGACGGCGAGACTTGCCCCTCGCGTGGTGCTGCCGCTGCCGTTGCTGGTGTTCGTGAAGGTGATGGTGTCGCTGTAATTCCCGACGGCGAGGCTGTTCGCCGAGGAGTTCAGCGAGGCGGTAACGGTGGTGCTGGCGCCCGCGGCGAGCGTGCCGGACGCAGCGGAGAGATCGAGCCACGCGGCATTTTTCGCGGCGCTCCAGCCCAGCGGACCGGTGCCGGTGTTCGAGAGCGTGTAGCCCGCACTCGCGGGTGAAAACGATCCGCCTGCAGGGCCGCTCGACGTGAGCGCGTTCGACGGCGCGACGCTGAGGACTGGATTCGGTGTGGCGACGGTGTAGTTCGCGCTGTTTGTCGTCGTGATGCCGCCCTGGTTGTCCGTCGCGGTGATCGTGTAGGTCACGGTGACGCCCGCGCTCTGCCCGGGAATGCTCCCGCCATAGATTCCGTCGCCTGCAGCGCCGTCGCCGTGCGCGCCGTCATCAGCCATGCTTACGGTGACAGGCGCGGCGGTGCTGGTCTTGGAGACGGTGATGTCGTCGAGGCGGATGCTCGGCGTCTGATTCATGCCGCCGCCCGCGAATCGGAAACGCAGCTTCAGCGTGGCCACGCGCTCCACGGCGCTGAGCGTGTAGGTCTTTTGCGTGAATCCGTAGGACGTGGCGATGTTCAGATCGCTGAGACGCGTCGTCCATGTCGTGCCGTCCGTGGAAGTCTGGAAATCCCAGCCTTGCGCGCCGGTCATTCCCGAAGTGCTGATCCAAAACTCGACAGTGCCGGAGTTGCCCGTGGCATCAATCGCATTCGTCGTCGTGATGTGGTTGTTCGCGAGCGTGGGCGAGTTGCCATACACCTCCATGCCGAATTGGTTTCCCTGTCCCGATGCGGTGTGGTTGCCCGCGGCTGTCTGTTTGAAGGACGTCGGCGATCCCTGGTAAACGACGGTCCACGGATAGACGGTGCCCGTGCCGGTCCAACCCGTCACTGCGGCGGTGCCCATTGTCTCATTGAACACCGTGTTCGTCGTCTGCGCGTCGGTGCTGTAGGTGATCTGCACGCTGGAAAGCGTGCGGCCTGCGGAGGGCTGCGCATTCGCGGTGACAAAGACAGTGTCAGTGCTCGTCGGAACGTCCGGCGTCGTCGCGACGGCGTTGACCGCCGGCAGCACGGTGCTTGCGACGGTGAGCGTGAAGCTCATGCTCGTGATGAAGGCGCCGTCCGTCACGCTGAGCGTGATCGTCGAGGTGCCGTTCTGCCCGCCTGCGGGAGTGAGGGTCACGGTGCGGCTCGCGCCGCTGCCGCCGAGGACGACGTTCGCATTCGGCAGGAGAGTTGTGTTCGAGGAGGTGGCGGTGACGGTGAGGATCGAGGCGGAAAGCTCCGCATCGCCGACGGTGAATGCGATCGCGCCGGTCGCGGTGCCAGTGGTGGTGCTCTGATTGGCGACGGTGCTGATCGTTGGCGCGGTGTTGTAGCTGCCGAGCTGCGCGACGAGCGTGTTGTAGGCGGTCTGGCGTGCGGTGCTCATCGAGGCGTAGCCGCCGGCAATGAGATTCGTGACCTCGTAGGGGTCGGCGATGAGGTCGTAGAATTCATCGGTGCCGGACTTGCTGCGGATGAGCTTGTATTGGCTGTCGCGCAGCGAGCGACCCCCGTAGTTCGCATCCTGGATGTCGAAAATCTCGTCGAAGAGATACGAGCGTGTGGCGCTCTGGTTTTGCAGGACGGACATGAGGTTCTGCGAATCGAGCGTGACACCTCCCGGCACTGTGGTCGCGACATTGATTCCGGCCATGCCCAGCATCGTGGAGTAAAGGTCCACGACGTGGGTGAGCACTGCCGAAGAGCGGCCCGGCGAGATGACATCCGGGCCGCGGATGATGAGCGGCACGCGGATGCCGCCCTCGTAGAGCGTGTCCTTCCCGTGGCCGGATGGGAATGGCGACTGGAGGACGTTTAGCGGCGTTCCGTTGTCGCCGATGAAGATGATGTCGGTGTTTGCGAGGTCCACCGACGCGAGCAGGCGGCCAATCTCCGTGTCCATCGCCTCGACCATCGCGTTGTAGTAGTTGAGCGGGTTGGCATTGATGTCTGCGGTGGTGCCGGTGAGCGAGGCGTAGGTGGGGCAGAGCGAGGACGGCGGCTTGTGGAGCGGCGTGTGCGGCGCATTGAATGCGACCCATGCCAGCCACGGCTTGTTTGCGGCGGTCTGCGTGTTGATGAATGAGACAGCGTCATCCACCACGTCGGTCGTCGCGTAGTTCGTGCTCGTCGTCGAGCTGGTGCCGCCGACGGTGCCGTCCGTGACCACTTTCGTCCAACTGTAGTAGTCGGAGATCGCGCCCTGGAGGGAGCCTGCGAAGCTGGGCCAGCCGCCGACGCTCCCCGGCGCCTGGTTCCCGCCACCGAGGTGCCATTTGCCGAACTGCTTGAGCTGGTAGTTGAGCGAGCTGTTCGCGGCGAATGCGTCCGGCAGCGTGAACTCGGAGGACTGGAGCAGGTTGTTCGACGCGGCGGCGGCGGCTGTGCCGGTGCCCGTGCGGAATCCGTGGCGCCCTGTGAGCACGGCGGAGCGGGTGGGGGAGCAGACGGGATAGGCGTAGGCGTTCGTGAACCGCACGCCATTCGCGGCGAGCGTCGCGATGTTCGGCGTAGGAGGGAGCGAGACGCCGCCGTTCATGTTGTAGAGGTAGCTCGCATCAATGCCGTAGTCGTCGGCGACGATGAAGAGGATGTTCGGCTGCTTCACCGTGACGGTGAAAGTCGTGCTCGTCGTGGTGGTGCCGTCGCTCACGGTGACGGTGATCGTCGCCGTGCCGCTCTGGCCGAGCGCAGGCGTGACCGTGACGGTCCGCGACGCGCCCGTGCCGCCGATGACGATGTTTGCGTTTGGAACGAGCGTGGTGTTCGACGATGAGGCGGTGACCGTGAGGCTGGCCGCCGCGGTCTCGGTGTCGCCCACGGTGAAGGTGAGCGCGCTGGTCGCGCCATTCCGCGAGAGCGTCTGGTTCGAGATGCCCGTGATGGTCGGGGCGTCGTTCGGCGTGAGCGAATAGCTCGTCGTCGTGCTCTGCGCGACAGTCGCGGATGTCTGGCCGGTGGAGTCGTAGGCCGCGAGGGCGGTGCGGTTCACTCGGCCATACTCGGTGCCGCTCGTGGCGAGCGCGGTGCAGCTCGTGTTTGCCGAGATGCCCGTGGAGACGATGCCCGTGGCCTTGCTCGTCCACGTGGATTGGTTCGGCGATGCATCCACCGAATACGTGCCGCCCTCCACCGCGCTCCATGTGAGCGTGACCGTCGTGCCGTTCACCGCGGGTGTGTTGATCGCGAGCGCCTTGTTCGCGCCGCCGATGAAGTGCTGAGTGACCGTCTCGGTGATGCTCGTCACCCCGCCGCCGTTCGGGCTGCCATAATACTGCCGTCCAGTCGTGTAAGGATACTGCGGCGTGCCGTCCGAATTGATCGGCGTGAAGTAGGCCCACGTTCCCGACGGGTATTCCGGCGTCACGCAGAAGCGCACGTTGCATTCATTCAAGTCGAAATCGCCCACGGTGGCGCCGGTCGTCTGCGTCTGACCGAGGTCGCCGCGGTAGTCGAAGTCCTCGATGTAGTGCCCGAGCGCGTAGGTGGTGCTGATCGCGGGGCCGTATTGCGAGGCCGTCAGCGTCGTCCTCCCCTGCACCCGCTGCGCCCACAGCGGCAGCACCTGCCGCACGGTGATCGCCGTCGTGCCGTTCGTTCCGTCACGCTTGGCGAAGCCGGAGATCATCCGCCGCACGCCGCTCGCTGCACTCGTCGGATCGCTGTAGCCGTAGGGGCCGTAAACGGGCAGCCCGTCGGCAGCCCACGCGACGATCGGGGAATGCGCCGTCGGCGTGCTGGCAGCCTCGGTGTAGCGGTTCGTTGCGGCGTTGTAGTCCACGTGGTCGCCGAGTTGGTAGCGCAGGCCGATGGGGTGCGCATGGTAGTGGTAGTTGTTGCCGGCCTGGTGCGCGAGTGCCGGGTCGAAGGTCACGCCCTCATTGTGGTAGCCGTCGCGGTTCCAGATTCCGTCGCCGGTGATTCCATTCACAGGCGTGGCGTCAGTGGCGTTGGCGTTTGAGTAGGAGAAGGCGTCGCGCGAATCGAACATCGACACTCCGTTCACCATGCGGCCCGTGGCACCGAGTCCGGTGAGCGTCTTTGTCGTCGGGATCACCGGCGTGCGCGGGATGCGGTAGATGGTCGCGGTGTTCGAAGGAAAGCTCGGGAAGTTCTGCGACTTCGCCGCATCCAGATACCACGGGCCCATGATGTGCGACGCGAGGCCGCTCGTGCGGATGTAAACCCAGCTCGGCGAGTAGCTGATTTCATTCACGTCGGCGTAAACCGGGTTGCTCTGCGTCACGGTGCCACGGCTCCAGGTCTTCGAAGTCGTGCCCGCCGTCTCGTTCGCCGTGCTCTCGTAGATGCGGGCGTATTTGCCGGAATTGGCGGTGAACCACGAGGTGAGCTGGGGATCGGCGTGCGCGGCGGCGGCGAATGCGAGGGAGAGGAGTGTGGCGGTTCGTTTCATCGTGGCGAAAGGGTGGGGCGGGGGCAGTGTTTCGCGAAGTGTAACGGCGCGGCTGTAAAGCGTTTGTCCGGGGCGGCGGCAAAAAGTGTTAAGACCGTGTAAAAGTAGCTCGTGTCGGGGCGGCGATAGCTATTATCCGCGCACCTCTGCAATGAGTTCCGCCACTTCCAACGAGCGTCCGCGCCTCCTCGTCATTGACGATGATCGCAAGCTCTGCCGGCTCATCGGCGACTACCTCACGCCGCTCGGCTACGCGGTCACGGCGGTGCACAACGGTCCCGACGGCGTGGAAAAGGCGACCGCTGAGGAATGGCACGCGGTGATCCTCGACCTGATGCTGCCCGGCATGGACGGCTTCGAGGTGCTGAAGCAGGTGCGGAAAAAAAGCGACGTGCCCGTGCTGATGCTCACCGCGCGCGGCGACGAGGCGGATCGCATCGTCGGCCTCGAAATCGGCGCGGACGACTACCTGCCAAAGACCTTCTCCACGCGCGAGCTGCTCGCGCGGCTGCGCGCCGTCACGCGCCGTTCGCGCGGCGGGAGGAAGCCGGACGAGCCGGAGCCCGAGGTGGTCGTGGGCGAGATTCGCATCAACACCGGCGCGCGCACGGCGGTTGTCGGCGACGAGGCGCTCGTGCTCACGCCGGTCGAATACGACCTGCTGCTCGCGCTCGCGCGCGCCCGCGGCCGGGTAAAGTCCCGCGAGGCGCTCATCGAGGACATCCGCGACCGGCACTACGACGTGTTTGACCGTTCGATCGACGTCCATATTTCCGCGCTGCGCAAAAAGCTCGGCGACGACGCGAAGAACCCGCGCATCATCCGCACGGTGCGCGCCGCGGGTTACATGATGGTGAATCCCGATGATCCCCGCTGACGGCACGACTCAGGCGGCGGGGCCGGCTGCGGCGCGCGTTTCGTTTCCGCTGCCGGCAAAAATCCTCGCGTGCTTTTTCCTGAACCTCGCGCTCGTCGCGGGCGTCGCGGTGTATGTGGCGCGCGGGCAGTTCCGTTTCGGGCTCGAATCGCTGCTGACCGGAATCTCCGGCGAGCGCATCCAGCGCCTGAGCGCGCTGGTGGTGGCGGAGCTGAACGAGCGGCCGCGCGCCGAGTGGCCGGGAATCTTGAAGCGCTTCGCCGATCTCCACCAGGTGCAGATCGCCGCGATGCACAACGACGGCTCGCGCATCGCGGGGACGATCATCGATCCGCCGGAGGCCGTGCTGAAGAAGCTGAACGAGGGTGCCGGCGATCCGCGCCGGCCGCAGCCGCTGGAGCCCCGCCCACCGCGCGAAAGGCCCGATCGGGAATTCCGCCCCGGACCTCCACCGCTGAACGGGCCGCAGTTCGAAGGCCCGCCGCGCGGCGGGCCTCCCGGTGATCCGCGCCGCGGGCCTCCGCCGCGGCCGGGGCTGAACGGCGAGTTTCCTCCGCCGCGCGACGGCACCTTTTCTCCGCGGCCCGGCTTGAACAACGAGCCGCCGCCAAAATCAAATGAGCCCGCGCCCGCAAATCCACCGCAGGGCAGACGCGCCGACGGCGACGAGGAAACTCAGCAGGCCGCGGGCGACGACGCGCAGGCGGACAGCAGCGACGACACGCCGCCTCCGCCCCGGGAAGACGCCCAGCCTCCTC
The DNA here is from genome assembly GCA_044221185.1 of Chthoniobacteraceae bacterium. Classification (GTDB taxonomy): domain Bacteria; phylum Verrucomicrobiota; class Verrucomicrobiia; order Chthoniobacterales; family Chthoniobacteraceae; genus SXWH01. Next base: position 178,953 of record JBGAPP010000007.1, read on the forward strand.
GGGAAGCGCGTCCGCCATTTCCCGGCGGCGGTCCGCCTCCCGAGTTTCGCCCGCGGGGCGGCCCGCCGCCGCGGCCGGATGGCACGCAGCCGCCGCGCGACGGACGGCGTCCATTTGCCGATGGCAATCCATTCCCGCCTGAACCGCCGCCCCGCGAGCCTCCGCCGCCGATCCCCGGCAGCGGCCAGATTGGCTTTCCGAAGTTCATCGTCCACGCGGGGCAGCCGCCGATGTATTGGATCGGCGTCCGCACGCCGCTGCCGGAGGAGGACGGCCACCCCGGCCCGCCGACCACGCTGCTCTTCGCGCTCCCGTCGCTCGCGAGCGGCGGGCTGCTGCTGGACGTGACGCCCTGGCTCTGGGTCGGCGCCGGCGTGCTCGTCTGCTCCGTGCTCCTGTGGCTCCCGCTCGTGCGCGGCATCACTCGCAGCGTCCGGCAGATGACCGGCGCGGCAGGGCAGATGGCGCAGGGCCAGTTCGGAGTGCGCGTGGACAACGCGCGCCGCGACGAGTTGGGCCGCCTCGGCGAGTCGCTGAACCACATGGCCGGCCGCCTCGGCGAATACGTCACCGGGCAGAAGCGCTTCCTCGGCGACATCGCCCATGAGCTTTGCTCGCCACTCGCGCGCATGGAGATGGCGCTCGGCGTCCTCGAGCAGCGCGCCGACTCCGCGCAGGGCGCATACGTGAACGACGTTCGCGAGGAAGTCCGCCACATGTCGTCGCTCGTGAACGAGCTGCTCTCATTCTCAAAGGCCGGCCTCCGCGCCAAGGATCTCGAGCTGCGCGCCGTGGCGCTCGCCGGGCTGTGCGAGCGCGTCATCCTCCGCGAGGCGCAGGGGAAGGCGGACATCGCCGTGAATGTGGACGCCGGCCTGCATGTCCTCGCTGATCCGGATCTGCTCGCGCGTGCCGTAGGCAACGTCCTGCGCAACGCCGTCCGCTACGCCGGCGACGCGGGGCCGATCACCATCGCCGCCGCCACGCGCGGTGCGGAGGTGCTCCTCACCATCACCGACAGCGGCCCCGGCGTTCCGCCCGAGACCCTGCACCGGCTCTTCGATCCCTTTTACCGCCCTGAAACTGCGCGCACGCGCGAGGGCGGCGGCGCGGGCCTCGGCCTCGCCATCGTAAAGAGCTGCGTGGAAGCCTGCGGCGGCAGCGTGACCGTGCGGAACGCAAGGCCGCAGGGCCTGGAGGTGATGATGACGCTGAACCGCACCGCCTCCGCCCACGGCGCCGCCGCGCGCGCCTGAAGCCCGCTCCGGCTGAAACGTTGCGCCGCTCAATTGCGCCGATCTCGGCCGGCGCGCTACTTTTTCGCCTTCAGCGCGGCCTCGATGCTCCCGGCGACATGTTTCGCCAGCAGCGCGCTGCCCTCGGGCTTGAAGTGGACATCCTTCGGATTCTGCAGCTCGGCGATGCGCGGCGCGATCGCCGCGTTGAGGTCGTCAACCGCCACGCCGTTCTCCTCCATCACCCGCTTCGCGATGGCGTTGTATTCCGGCACCTTGCCGAAGCTGCGCGGCGGGTTCAGCTCGCCGTCGGGGATCGGTGTGGTCGTCGCCCAGATCAGCTTCGCGCCCGTTGCCTTCATTCGCGCCACGAGCGTGCGCAGGTTCTGTTCGTAGTCCGCAGGCTCCACCTGGCGCGTGCCGTCCGGCATGAACTTCAGATCGTGGATTCCCCAATTGAAATGGATCACGTCCCATTTTCCCTCGCCGAGCCACTTTCCGATGTTCGCCGTGCCGTTCTTCGTCGGCCCGCCGTTTGTCGGGATGCGGTGGACATTTGCCTTCCCCTTCAGCAGTTCGCGGGTCGGCAGCGTGTAGCCGATCGAAATGGAATCCCCGATGAGCAGCACGCGCGGCAGCCCCGGCTGGTCCTCGATGGGCGCGAGCGCGTCGGCCTTCGCGGTCTTGCGCGCATCGGGGGCAGGGGGCTCTGCGGCGATGAGCGCGGTGCCGAGCAGGAGGGTGAGGAGGTGGAGGATGTATTTCATGTTGGTGCGCGTTTGCTGCGGTGGGATGAGATCGCCGGGGATGGGGACGGAACACTAAGCCTTCGGCCGGCCGCAGCCGAGATCGAAGTGAAGCGAACCCGCGTCTTTTTCAATAGCAAGCGGATCGTCGGAACAGGAACATGCCCGCGGGTTTTATGGAAGCCGCGCCGGCGGCGGGGCGGGGCCGAAGGAGAGGCGAGCGGCTCGCCGACAAAGACGAGGCAGCCGTCGGGATCGATGATGTGAAACTCCCGCATCCCGTATTCGCGATCAAACAGCTCCCGGACCTGGAATCTTCCGTGCAGCGTCGTCCAAATGGACGAGCTTCACGCCTTCGTGGGCTGCCGGGAGAAAAATAAACGCGAAGGCACCGATCACTACGGCGACATTTGGACATGGATTGATGCAGTTGGGGTATGTCGAGCAGGTTCGTGAAGGCGCTTATCGTCTCACGAATGATGGTAAACGATGGGTCCGGGATAACCGCAGCTAGGAACGGCAAAAAAGCACAGTTCGATTTAGAACCACCATAATCGAACTGGCCCAGCACCTGTCCTTTTTATATGACACACATCCGACACGGCGTTATTAGGCCGTATCCCGGAGGCTAGGGCAAGGTTTGTTTTCCGGCCCCGGTTCTTAGGTGCATAGTTACCCCGGAGAAGGTCCGTGACATCGCGCTCGGAGGGGTTCGGAGCGGGCATCTGGTGCGCGCGGTCATTGAGCCAGAGCAGCTCCGCGCGGTAGGAGGTCAGGGCGTCATGGACGCGCAGCCAGTTGTCCGACTGTTCACCTAAGACGCCCGGGGAAACCAGCTCCGCAAGGCGCACGATGCGGTGAAGCCTCAGGGCGACCGCCGAGACCCGGACAACAGGGACGGACAGGGGCGGCGTTCCCGGCGAGGCCGGGGCGTGCCGCTTCGCGTCACCCGCTGCCGTGCCGTGCGCTCTGGACGCTGGGGCGTCCGCCGCGCCCGTCCCGTCATCGGCCACGCCGCCCGCGGGCGGGGATGGTTCGGGGGTGACGTGACTTCGCTTTTTCGAGTCGAGTGAAGAGTGAGTCTGGGGATTTCAGAAAGAACCCAGATCATGAAAGGAAAACGATACACAACCGAAGAAAAGATCCGCATTCTGCGGGAAGGAGACGGAGGCAAAGCCGTGGCCGAGGTGTGCCGGGAACGGAACATCTCGGAACAGACCTACTACCGGTGGAAGCGGCAGTTTGGGATGATGGAGGTCAACGAGGCGAAGCGGCTCAAGGAGCTTGAGCGTGAGAACGCGGAGCTAAAGAAGATGCTGGCGGAGTCGCTGCTGAAGAACCGGGTGCTGGAGGCAGTTTGCGAAAAAAAATGGTAAGCCCAGGGCACCGCAAGGCAGTGGCGAGGGAGGTGGTGGAGGCAGGGATGTGCTCTGGGCGAGCAGTGTGCCGGTTCCTTGGGTTGTCCCGAGGAACGTATTGGTATCGGGGCCGATTGCCGTCGCCCCGGCAGGAGCAATTGGAACGGCGGATGAGGGAACTCTCCGAAGAGCACCCGCGCTACGGCTACCGACGGATTGCCGCGTTGCTGAGGCGGGAAGGCTGGGCCGTGGGCAGGCGGCATATCCAGCGGCTGCGGCGTTGCGCCGGGCTGCGCGTGCCGCCGAGCAAGCGCAAGGTGGTGCGCCGAGGAGTCTCCACGGGGCTGCCGACCAAGGCGACGCACCGCGGGCATGTGTGGACGTGGGACTTCATCGCGGATGCCACCGTGAGAGGAGGAGCCTTGAGGATGCTGACGATCCTCGACGAACACACCCGGGAGTGCCATGTGCTGAGAGCCGACCGTGCATTGCGCTCGGAGGACGTGCTGGAGTGGTTGAAGAAGGCGATCGAGAAGCATGGAGCGCCCGAATACCTGCGCAGCGACAACGGCAGCGAGTTCATCGCCAAGATCGTGCAGCAGTGGCTGGCAGAGAACCGCATCAAGACGATCTACATTGATCCCGGCAGCCCGTGGCAGAACGGCTTTGTGGAAAGCTTCCACGGCCGGTTCCGCGACGAATGCCTCAACCGCGAGCAACTCTGGACACTGACCGAGGCGCGCGTGGTCATCGAGGACTTCCGGCAGCGCTACAACCACATCCGCCCGCACAGCAAGCTGGGCTACCAGAGCCCCGCCCACTTCGCCCAACCACGACTCACCCCATCCCCGGCTCCGGTCGGCCTCCGGCCTCCCCGCGCCGGGGATGGACAAACCAAAAACCAGACACTAAACACACAAACCAACCACTCGGACTAACTCTCCCTGTGGCTCGAAAAGATGAGTCCGGTCAATTCCGACACAAAGCTGCGCATCACATGGCACACGGGCGACCGCTCGCACCGTTCAGCATTTGCAATCTGCCGTGACCTCGCGAAACGCATTCCGGCTGACGCGCAGGTGACTAGCGACGGCCTTGCCAGCTACAAGTTCGCGATGGCGTCCATGATGCCGCAGGCGCATTTCGCGCAGCTTGTGAAGGTTTACGACACGGATGCGAACGGGAAAGAGGTTGTGACGCGCGCGGACAAGATGCCTGTCACTGGCGACCCAGATCCGGCGAAGATTTCTACAAGCCATGTCGAGGCCAGCAACTTGCACATGCGGATGCAAAACCGCCGTTACGCGCGCCTCACAAACGCCCATAGCAAAAAGGTGAGGAACCACAACCTGATGCTCGCAATCGGATTCATGGCCTACAATTTCTGCAAGCGGCACATGACGCTGAAAAAGACTCCGGCGACGGCCGCTGGCGTCGCGGATCACGCATGGACGATGGAAGAGGTTGTTGCGATGGCAGACCGCTACCACGAGGCGAAGACGAACGCGCAGTTTGAAGCGGCATTTGAAGCGCGCTTTACGCCGAAGCGGACAACGGCTAAAACCTACGCGCCGACTCCGAAATCCCAAATTCCGTTGCCGTGGTATCTGCGACCGGATGGGGAGCCGCCACTAGAATTATCATAGTCCATCTGAAACGTGCCTGTCAATTGGTGTCGGTTTCGATTCGTTATAGTAATTTTACAGTGGAATAATTTGGAAGCTCTAACGCGCGGCGACGTTGACGTTGACGTTGGCGTTGGCGCGGCGCGGACGTAGGCACGGGCGTGTGACGCCACACGAACAGATGCAGGCTTACGTGAAATTCCGGGAAAGCCTTTCGCCGGAGGAATTGGCGAAACACGAGGAGGAGATGCTCAAGCAACTGCTGGGAGATCGGACAATGACAGCGGAGGAAGCGGCGGAGGCAGACTACTGGGCGTTTGTGGCGGATTGCAACAAGTAGGAGTCCCGAGCGGCACCACGCTTTGCGCTTGCGGCTCGCCGTTTGATTTCGTATTTACAAGCCATGCCAAAGCGCACGACGAAGAAGAAGGACGCAAACGAGGACGCTGCTGCGCTCGTGCGCAAGGCCACTGGCACGAAGAAGCCGCGCGTGAATGATCTGCTGCCGCCGGAACTGCGAAAGCGATATAGCGAGGCCAAGAAGCGAGCGGGAAATTAGCCATGTAGAGCGCCGGGTTTAGGGTGATCCGCTCGCCGGAAAAGTCCGCAGCCGGTTGTGTTACGCTTTATTCGCCTACACTCCGAATTGTGCCAAAGAAAAATGTTGCTCAGGCCAGCCGTTGTGAATAACATCCGACAATACGGCCTTGGAAAGCCGAGAACTAATGCCCAACCGATTTCAAAAATGCACCCCGGAGCCGCGTGAGTCCACGATGGCTGGCTGTTGTTCACAGTTTTCCAACCGGGGTGCGCCTTCCTGTAACCAAAACATGAAAGGAGTCCCGCCGTGAATACGTTAAACGCATGGCCTCTGCGTGCGCCTGTCGGCGCAGCGGGCCGCGGAAAACAGTCGAGCCGCTGACCACCCTAGGAAAGTCGGATCAGCGGCTCGGCGAGGCGGGCACTTGTTTTTTAAGCGCCAGCGTGTGGCAAAGACCTATTCGGGCCTTAACTCGTGCTCATGCTGGCTCACGCACACACAGCAGTCAATACAAAAATGAGCATACAAGAATACGTTTCCACCAAGATTCCCGCCAGCGACCTTCACGGAAAGACCGTCGAGATGGACGTGATTGAGGGATTAAGACCAACTGGACACCGAGAGATCGATGGAATTGCAGTTATCCGGGTTGAACTACATCCGAAGACATCCGGTATGTGCAAAATCCGGCTGCTTGGAAATCAGCTATTCGATGGCGTGCGGTTGAATCAACTAGAGGTTAACCACCTTGAGCCGCACCCCGACCAAACGCGCGCGGACTACCGCTGCTTCCTGCGATACGCAGGCGGAGAGGGTTCCGTCTAACCTGCTCTGCGCGCCGAGGATTTTCGGCGGCCCATCTTGCTGACCATTCGGCGTCGGTGAGGTGCTTTTCGGCATCTATCTGACGAAGAAATGCAGCGTCACGTTCGTTCATGGCCAGCCCATGAATCAGATTTGACCGCAAATGTCAATTGCTTGCTGGAACCCTAATTCAGCCAGCCGGCCAGCAGCTCATCGAGCGTGCCGGAGAGATTGTCCGTGCGCTTCTTGGCGGCGTTCACGTTCTTCTCGGTAAGCGTCACGTTGTAGTGCTTTTTACCCTCGGACTTGCGGCCTGCGCCTTTGCGCTTTCCGCCGCGGCTGGATGGCTTTGGTTTCTTCATTTGAAAAAATATACACTGTTTCTATTGACGCCTTTGAATGTAGGGATATTGTTTCAAACGTCAACCCCGATATGAACCACCGAATGCACTCTGAAAAACGCGCGATGATCCTCACGGCAATCTGCGAGGGGCTCTCACTCAACTCCGCGTGCCGCATGTTCAAGGCGAGCAAGCCGAACGTGCTGCGCCTGATTCAAGAAGTGGGTGAGGCGTGCGAGGACTGGCACGACCGGCATTTCCGCAATCTTGCCGTGGCGCGTCTGGAGCTGGACGAGCAATGGAGCTACGTCCACACGCACAAGGAGCGCATGAGCAAGGAGGAGAAGAAGCGGCACCCGGATCGCGGTGATTCATGGCTGTGGGCGGCGATTGATGCGCGCTCCAAAGCAATCATCTACTGGCAGACCGGCAAGCGCACGGCCCGTGCTGCGCGCTCCTTTGCAGAGAACATCGCGGAGCGACTGGCGGGCCGCGTGCAGATCACCAGCGACAAACTCCAAGGCTACGCCTACGCAATCCCGGTCGCGTTCGGGGATCGCGCGGACTTCGCCACGGAGGAAAAGATGTTCCAAAGCTCGCGGGTTCCGGCGCATGAGTGGCCGAAATACCGCGTCGATCCTTTAGTCGGCGTTGAGAGGGAGGCTGTGATGGGGAAGCCCGACCTCGAAACGGCGACGGTCTGCCACGCGGAGCGGTTCTTTTTGACGATGCGGCAGGCGAACAAGCGCGTTGCCCGAAAGACGCTGGCTTACAGCAAGCGATGGGACAACCACGCGCTGATGTCCTCGATCCACGTTTTCGTTTACAACATGGTGCGCCGGCACGAGGCGCTGAAAACCACGCCAGCCGTGGCGCTCGGAGTGGTGAACCGGAAGTGGGATTTAACGGACGTGATCGCAATGACGGACGAGTTCCTGCGCAAGCGCGAGGAGGCGGAGTTTGAAAAGGCGTTTGCCGCCAAGTTCAACGTGAAGCCGTTATCCATGCGGACGTATCCGCCGCAGCAGCCGAAAACACTGTGGTATCTCGATCCTGAGAGCGGCGGGCCGAATCCGCTCGTCAAGAAGCCGGGCGTGCAATACGATGCCGACACTCAGGAGAACACCGAGGGGGACTTAGAAAATCCATAACCAACCGAAACCGACACCTGTCAATTTTATATGACATACATTGGAGGATGTTTTAATTATGGGCTTCGGCATCAGTGATTTGTCGCTTTGTGAACAACTTGTGGACGAATCGGGCCTACAGTCCCACCGCGTGGCCCGAACACGCCCATATTCACCTACTCAAGCAGGCTTCGGATTTCCTCCATGCTCAGACCGTCCATCACCGGTTCCTCGTTCTCCAAGGTTGCAGCGATGATTCCCCGCTTTTTCGCCTGAAGACTCAGAATCTTCTCCTCCACGGTGCCGCGAGTGATGAGTTTATAGCTGGTCACGACGCGCTTTTGCCCGATTCGGTGCGCTCGATCCGTCGCCTGCGCCTCCACTGCTGGATTCCACCACGGATCGAAATGGATCACGGTATCGGCTGCGGTGAGGTTTAGACCGGTGCCGCCGGCTTTCAGGCTTATCAGGAACACGGGCGCATCGCCTTCCTGAAACCTTGCAACCTCAGCCGCGCGGTCCTTCGTGCTGCCATCCAAATAGCAATAATCCACGTCCAGTCGCTCGAGTCGCGCCCGAATCCGGCCCAGCATGGCGACAAATTGGCTGAAAACGAGCACCCGATGGCTGCCGTCCATGGCCTCTGAAACCAGTTCCTCAAGCAGATCCAGCTTTGCCGATGCCTCGGATTCGTCCACGGAATCTTGGGAATCGCCGAGCAACCGGACATCGCAGGCCGCCTGCCGGAGCCGCAAAAGCGCTGTCAGCACCGCCATGCGCGCCTTAACTTTATCCATGTGGCTGCTCAGTTCAGAGATTCGCTGCTTAGTGCCAACTAGCAGTTCATTGTAAATTATCGATTGTGCCTCATCCATTTCGCAATAAGCAATTTGCTGCAGTTTTTCCGGAATATCCGAAGAGACATTTTGTTTTGTCCGCCTCAGCAAAAATGGTTTAATCCGCCGAGCGAGCCGCCTTTGCTCCTGCCCGCCTTCGGCATTTTGGATGGCCTTTTCGTAGCGCTCGAGGAACTCCGCCCGGGTTCCAAGATACCCGGGCATTAGGAAGTGCATGAGCGACCAGATGTCGCGGACGGAATTCTCCACCGGCGTCCCCGTGAGCGCGAACCGGCACCGCGCATCGAGCGCTGAGGCCGTCTGAGCATTCTGGCTGTCGGGATTTTTGATGTGCTGCGCCTCGTCGAGGATGACGGCCCTGAACTGCCGATCCCGGTAAACCTCCGCGTCGCGACGCAGAAGCGCGTAGCTCGTAATGACGAGGTCGGATTTCTCAATGTCGCCATACGCCTCTGAGCGCCGCGGACCGTCGAGACGGAGCACCCGCAGTTCGGGCGTCCATTTTTCCGCCTCGGCCTGCCAGTTGAAGACCAGCGAGGACGGGCAGACCACCAAGCTAGGCCCCTGTCCGGTGAAAGCGCGGAGAAAAGCAAGCGCTTGGAGCGTCTTCCCCAGACCCATTTCGTCCGCGAGGATGCCGCCGAAGCCGTTTCGGGCCAAAAAGTGCAGCCAATAGACGCCGAATTTCTGGTATTCGCGGAGCACGGGCTCCAGCGCGCCGAGTGGGACTGGCGTCAGTTGCTCCTGGGTTCTGGCCGCAGCCGCCCATTGCCGCCAGCGCGACTCGCCGCCGACGGCCAGCCCGTTTTCGGCGGCGAACACGTCCAAGGTGCCCGCGTGAGTGTGCCCGAGCCGATAAACTCCCGGCTGCCTTTGCTGCGGATCGCTGTCGCGCAGGAACTGCCCGAATTCATCCAGAAGTGCGGAATCGAAGACGGCGAGTTTTCCATTCTTTCGCCGCACGTGGTTTTGTCCGCCCTGCAGCAGGCGCGTGATGTCCGCGCTGGAAAAGCGCTCTCCGCCCGCAGTCGCGAGATCATACGACAGTTCGAACCACTGCTCGCCGGACGAGCGGATTTCCAGCTTCGGCTCGATGCGCTCGACATCGCGGGTCACATGCTGGAACCGCTCACCGATGCTCACCGTCCATTCGCGCTGGAGCCGCGGCAGACCCGCCGCGAAGAACGACAGGATGCGCTGCTCGCCCTTCAGGGTCAGCGAGCCGCTCGCATCCGGTCCGCTGAAGCCGAACTCGCGCATGCGCTCGACGGCGGCCTGCTCGAGCTTGCGGTTCCGCGAAAACTTCGCGAGCGCAGCTCCCGTGGCGTCGAGCGTGACCCGCCGCCCGGCGTAAATCGCCTCGATGCGCGCGGTAAGGAAATTGAGCGAGCCCTCAATGTGCGCCGCGAATGCCGGGGCCGGAAGCTCCTCCGGCGCGCCGGGCGCGACATCGCCCTCGATTTCAAAGAACTCCGCGAGCATCGGCACCTCCCGCGCGACGAATGACTCCGCGGCATCGGCGGGAATGTGAATCGCCTGCCGGAAGACCGCGAAATACGCCGGGGATAATCCGCGAGCCACCGGGCGGAATGTCGCACCCGCGAGCCGCCACGCTGCGTCTTCGGAAAGCAGCAGCAGGCCCTCCGCCGGAAGATGCCGGACGTGGAGGGAGCCGTCTTCGTGACGCTCGATGCGGAGGGGCTCGCGGTTCCCCTGCTCTTCCACGGCCACGCGCTGCGCCTTGCCGAACGAGACGCCCGGATGGCCGGCGAGCGCTGCGAGCTGTGTGGTGAACTGTCCGGGCGTGAGCGTGGCCATCGACGGCAATTTGCCATCCGCGAACGTGCGCATATGCGCCGCGAGCCGAACGTCCGCCTCACTCGCGCAATGGCGCTTTGTGCGGTCGAGTGCGCCGAGCGGTTTGCGCACGCCAGCGACTTCGACCTCGCACACGACCATCACCGATTTCTTCTCCCACGCAGCCGGGAAATTTGGCGGGAGGATGAGGTGCAGCTTTGCCTCGGGACCGTCGGCGTCGGTGGCAAAATTCGGGTCGCCCTCCGGTTTCACCTCCGCAGCGGCGGACTGCTTCGCCGGGGCGCTGCTCGGGGCCGCGGGCGCGGCGGTCTGCTTCAAACCGCGGATCACAGCGACGCCCACCGCCAGCGAGTGCGCGCAGATCAATCCACGGCGGCGGCTGTCCACACACGTGCAGGTGTTCTCGATGTCGCCGCGCGAAAGAATGCGCAGCCCCGCGCGAAACTCCGTCTCACCGGCATCGGCGCACACGCGGCCGCTCAGCGCAGGCGGCGCATACGTGGCTTCGACCACCTTTCCCGCCTCATAGAGCGAACGCGCATCCTTCATCGCCTGCCAGCCACCCGCGTCCATCAGCAGCTTCTCGGTCAGATCGATCATTCTCCCTCGATGATGCTCCGGGATTTTTCCGGCGAAACTTGATCGCGCACCGCCCGCGTCACTTCAGCCACTCGGCGCACTGGCGAGCCCAATACGTGATGATCAAATCGGCGCCCGCGCGCTTGAAGGCGGTCATCTGCTCGAGCACGCACGCCTTTTCATCGAGCCAGCCATTTGCGGCGGCGGCCTTCAGCATCGCGTATTCACCGCTGACGTTATAGACGGCGGTCGGAAGTCCGAAACGCTCGCGGATGCGCCAGAGGATGTCTAGATACGGCAGTCCCGGCTTCACCATCACGATGTCTGCACCCTCGGCGACATCGATCTCCGCCTCGCGGAGAGCCTCGCGCGCATTCGCAGCGTCCATCTGGTAGCTGCGGCGGTCGCCCGACTGAGGCGCGCTCTCGGCCGCATCGCGGAACGGTCCGTAAAACGCGGACGCAAATTTTGCGGCGTAGCTCATCAGGATCGTGTCCTGAAAACCCGCGGCATCGAGCCCGCCGCGGATTGCGCCGATGCGCCCGTCCATCATGTCGCTCGGCGCTACGACATCAGCGCCCGCCTTTGCATGAGAGACGGCGGTCTTCACGATCAGCTCCACGCTGGCATCGTTGTGCACGTGCGGTGTACCGTCGTGAAAATCCGTCACTCCGCAGTGGCCGTGGCTCATGTATTCGCACAGGCACACATCGGTCATCACGACGAGTTTGGGCAGTTCGCGCTTCAGCCGCCGCACCGCGCGCTGCACCACTCCATTTTCCGCATAAGCCTGCGTCGCCTTTTCATCACGCTGTGCGGGAATGCCGAAGAGAAGCACGGCGGACACGCCGGCCTCGTGCGCAGCGCGCGCCTCGGCCACGAGCGAGTCTTCGTCGAGCTGCGCCACGCCCGGCATGGATGCCACGGGCTGCCGGCCCCTCACCTTTTCCGAGACGAACAGCGGCAGCACGAAGTCATCCGCGGAAAGCGAGACCTCGCGGACGAGGTTGCGGATTTGCGGGGTCGCACGGAGGCGGCGGGGACGGCGTGTCAGGTTCATGCGCAGCTTTTTGAGTGGCGGGAAATGAACAGCATTCGATAAGCAGTGGCCAGTCGTCAGTCGCATGGCGAGCAAAGCCTGCGGCGGCGGTGAAATTCTCCACGAGTGCCAAAGCCCGTCCACGCCCACAAAGTCACCGCCGCGCAGACGGTCGCGTCCTTCTTCGGGGGCGCCGTGCTGAAGCTGCTCGCGCGGACGCTGCGCATCAAATATGAGGACCGTGCGCATGCCTACGAGCGCGCACGCACAGAGCCGCTGATCGCCTGCATCTGGCACAACCGCCTGCTCGGAGCGCTGCTCGCCGATTATCGTATCGGGCTTCGGTGCAGGCCGGCAAAAGTGTTGACAAGCGCGAGCAAGGACGGTGGCTGGATTGCGGCAATGTGCAGCCGATTCGGCTACGGTGCTGCGCGGGGTTCCAGCTCGCGGCGCGGCGCCGCAGCTCTGCTCGACCTCGTGCGTGCGCTCGAAGCTGGCAACGATGTGGTGATCACGCCCGATGGTCCGCGAGGGCCAAACTACCAGATTGCGCCGGGCATCGTTCAGCTCGCGGGCCGCTCCAAAGCCCGCGTGATGCCGGTTCGCATTGGCATCAACCGCTTCTGGCGCGTTGGAAAACGATGGGACGCGCTTTGGATTCCGAAGCCATTTGCCAAAATCGAGCTGACCCTTTTGGACCCAGTCGAGTGTTCCGGTGAGGACAAGGTGATGGATTCGGAAATCGCGCGGCTGACAGAAGTCATGGGTCGGGAGTAAGGCGGCGCTTCCTCCTTCCCGCTTGCCTCGCGCGCCGCGTCCCGCCACTCGTGGGCGCATGACTTTGATCGACGGAAAGGCAATCGCACAGCGCATCAATGAGCAGACCCGCATGGCAGTCGCGGAGCTGACCGCACGCGGCGTGAAGCCGGGCCTCGCTGTGGTGATTGTCGGCGACAATCCCGCATCGCACGCCTATGTGCGCAGCAAGGAGAAGACCTCGCGCGAGCTCAGCATGCACAGTGTGAAGTGCGAGATGCCGCGAGAGACGACGCAGGCGCAGTTGCTTGAGGTTGTGCGCGAGCTGAATGCCGATCCGTCCGTCCACGGCATCCTCGTCCAGTCGCCGCCGCCGAAGCACATCGATGAGCGCGCCATCGTGGAGGCGATCGACCCGCGCAAGGACGTGGACGGCTTTCATCCCGTGAACGTCGCGAAGCTCGCGCTCGGTGATCCGGATGCGTTCGTGCCATGCACCCCGCTTGGATGCCAGCGGTTGCTCATTGAGAGCGGCATTGAGACCGCGGGCGCGAACATCGTCGTTCTCGGCCGCTCGATGATCGTCGGAAAGCCGATGGCGCTTCTGCTGATGAACAAGGGCCCCGGCGGCGACGCGACGGTGACCGTCGCGCATTCGCGCACGCGCAACCTCGCGGAAGTGTGCAGCCGCGCGGACATCCTCATCGCCGCAATCGGCCAGCCGGAATTTGTGAAGGCGGATTTTGTGCGCGACGGCGCCGTGGTCATTGATGTCGGCATCAACCGCGTCGCAGATCCGTCGTCGTTGAAAGGCGCGAAGCTTGTCGGCGACGTCGCCTTTGCCGAAGTCGCGCCGAAATGCCGCGCAATCACGCCCGTGCCCGGCGGGGTGGGTCCGATGACGATCGCGATGCTGATGCACAACACGGTGCTGGCCGCACAGCGCATCGGAAGATGAGCGATGCCGGAACGCGCACGGCCGTGTGGCGGCTGATGCTCGCGACCGCCGCGTGGGGGCTGAGCTTTCCGGCCGCGAAAGCCGTGATGCAGGCGCAAGCCGCGTCCGCACCGGGTCACGCCGAGTGGTTCCACGCGGCGTTGATTCTCTTCAACCGAATGGCGCTTGCGACACTTGTCATGCTCGCGCTGCTCGGCTCGCGATGGCGTGGTGTTACGCGGCTCGAAGTGAGGCAGGGCCTGGAACTCGGCCTCTTCGGCGGTATCGGTATGCTGCTGCAGACGGACGCGCAGAACTACATCGCGGCTAGCACGTCGGCGTTCTTCACGCAGTTCACGTGCGTCTTCGTGCCATTGGCCGTGGCGCTGCGCTCGCGGCGGCTGCCGTCGGCGCTCGTCGTCATCGCGTGCGCGCTTGTGATGACCGGCTGCATCATCCTCAGCGGCGTGGAGCTGGGAAAAGTCCGGCTCGGTCGCGGCGAGTGGGAGACGATCCTCAGCGCGCTGCTCTTCACGGGGCAGATTCTCTGCCTCGAGCGCGTGCGCTTTCACACCAACGACTCGCGCCGGACAGCGACCGTGATGTTTGCCGTGAAAGGCGCGCTGCTGTCCGTCTTCGTCCTCGCGGGGGGCACCGCTTCCGCCGTGCGCGTGTATGCATCGCCCGCGGTCGTGTCGCTCACGATCGTGCTCGCGCTGGTGTGCACGGTATATTCCTACTCCACGATGACGCACTGGCAGCCGCGCGTGACTGCGACGCAAGCCGGGCTCATCTACGCGACCGAGCCCGTGTTTGCCTCGGCGTGGGCGCTCTTTCTTCCGGGGCTGTTCTCCGGCTTCGCCGGAATCGCGTATGGAAATGAGCGCCTCACCTGGCAGCTTTTTGCAGGAGGCGGCCTCATCGTCGCCGCCAATTTGATCTTGCTCGCGCGGCCAGACAAACCCGCGCACGGCGACCCGCCTCCGATGACGTGACAGCGCAGCATGTGTGCCCTGAGTCGTCCACCATTCGTCTTCCGTCCTCGAATCACTTCATTTTCTGTTCGCCGTTCCGGCGGACGGCTTTGAAATTGCCGGTCGATGAAGTTCATCCCGCGCATTCTCCCCATCGCCTCCGCTGCAGTCTCGCTGCTGCATTGCGCGCGGGCGGAAGCCGCGGCGAAGCCGGGCGTCGCGAAGCAGCCGAGTTTTCTTGAAACGCACTGCACCGACTGCCACGATTCGGCGGACAAGAAGGGCGGGCTCGATCTCACGGCGCTGAAATGGGAGCCGACGAAGCGGGGAAATTTCGACGAGTGGGTGAAAGTCGTGGACCGTGTGGTCAAAGGTGAAATGCCGCCGCCGAAAAAGGCGCGCCCCGATGCAACGGCGCAGCGGACTTTTCTCACGGCGCTCGACAACGCGCTGCACGATTTCGACGCCAAGCGCGCGGCGGCGAGTGGTCGGACGGTGCTGCGGCGCCTGAACCGCGTCGAATATGAGAACACCGTCCGCGAACTGCTCGGCGTTTCCACGTCGCTGGCGACAATTCTCCCAGAAGACACGCCGATGCATGGTTTCGACACCGTCGCGGAGGGGCTCCGGTTTTCGCAGCTCCAGATGGAGAAGTATCTGGAAGCCGCCGATGCCGCCCTCGACGACGCGATCAACTTCGGACCCGAGCCCGAGCGCGGAACGAACCGCTTCTTTTTCAAGGACGAGCAGAATGTGCGGCGCAACCTCGACACGCCCGTTGGCACGGTCACGGACAAGAACAACCCGAAGCAGACGCACCGGCACCTCATGCGCCAGTTCGATGACGGCACAGTCGTCTTTTTCAACGAGGGCTATCCGCCCGCGGAGGTGCGGCAGTTCCGGCACCGCGGCGGCACGTTCCGGTTTCGCATCAGTGCATTTGCGTATCAGACCGAGGGCCGCGCGGTGCCCATGCGCGTCTATGTGGACAATTTCCGGGAGAAACGGCTGGTCGCGTGGTTCGACATGCCGCCGGACAAGCCCCGTGTCGTCGAGTTCACGGCGACCCTGCGGAACAACGAATACGTGCTCATCGCACCAACGGAGACGGGCGTCGATAAGAAGGGCCAGGGAATCTACAACATCGGCGCGGCGAAGTTCACCGGCGGCGGTCTCGCCCTGCAGTGGTGTGAGGCGGAAGGCCCGCTGATCGAGAGCTGGCCTCCGCCGAGCGTGAGGAAGGTCTTCGGCGACACGCCGCTGCGGAAGTTCGACAGGGCGACGCGCAAATATGCGCGCGGGAGGGAAATCTGGTTTGAACCCGTGCCAACGGATGCAAGGGCACAGGTGAAGGCCGTGATCGAGGACTTCGCTACCAGGGCGTTCCGCCGTCCGCTCGAACGCGGGGAGGCGGAGCAATTCGTCAGGCTCGCCACGGACGCCCTCGATCGAAAGGCGACGTTCGAGGACGCCGTCCGCATCGCGTTTCGCGGCGTCCTCACCTCGCCGCAGTTCCTGCTTTTCGACGAGAGGCCGGGTGCGCTCGACGACTACGCACTGGCGTCGCGCCTCTCATATTTCATGTGGAGCACGATGCCGGATGCGGAACTGCTCGCGCTCGCCTCGCAGAAAAAGCTCGGCCAGCCGGCCATGCTGCGGGCGCAGGTGCAGCGAATGCTGAAAGACCCGCGCTCCCGCGCATTCGTGAGCGAATTCACGGGGCAGTGGCTCGATCTGCGGAGCATCGATTCGACCACGCCCGACAAGCGCCTGTATCCGGAGTTCGACGAGTTGCTGAGGCATTCGATGCTCGGCGAGACGGAGGCATTTTTCTCCGAACTGCTCGCGAAGAACCTGCCCGTCTCAAACATCGTCCAGTCCGACTTTGCGATGCTGAACTCGCGCATCGCGCTGCACTACGGAATTGACGGCGTGCGCGGAGAGGAGTTCCGGCGCGTGGCGTTGAAGGCTGGCAGCGAGCGCGGCGGCGTCCTCACCCAGGCGAGCCTCTGCAAGGTCACGGCCAACGGCACTGTGACCTCGCCGGTTCTCCGCGGATCATGGGTGATGAAGCGCATCCTCGGCCTGCCACCGCCCCCGCCGCCCCCGAACGTCGGAAGCATCGAGCCGGACACCCGCGGTGCGACAACAATCCGTGAGCAGCTCGCAAAGCACCGGACATCAGAAAACTGCGCGGGCTGCCATGTGAAAATCGACCCGCCCGGCTTCGCGCTGGAGAGCTTCGATGTCATCGGTGGATTCCGCGACCGCTATCGCTCCCAGGAGAAGGGCGACCGCGTGGACAAGCACACGCCCGGCGGCCGCTACTACCGCATTATGCTTGGCCTGCCCGTGGATGCGAGCGGCGAGATGGACGGACGGAAGTTTGCCGGAATCTCCGATTTCAAAAAGCTGTTGCTCGACCAGAAGGCGCAGGTCACCCGCGCGCTCACCTCGAACCTCGTCACCTACGGCACGGGCGCCGGCATCACCTACGCCGACCGCCGCGAAATCGATGCGATCGTCCGCCGCGCCGAGCAGGGCGGAGGCGGTCTGCGCACATTGATCGAAGAAGTCGTCGCCAGCCCGATTTTCAGAAACAAGTAACGCCGCGCCCATGAATCCAACCCGCAACCCCATCTCACGCCGCGCATTTCTCCGCGGCACCGGCGTCTCGCTCGCGCTGCCGTTCCTCGACGCCATGCTGCCGAGGAGCCTCTTCGCCGCCAGCGCGAAGGCCCCGCAGCGGCTCGTGACCGTGTGCTGCAGCCTCGGCATTTACGGGCCGGATTTTTTCCCGAAGGAGGGCGGGCGCGCCTACACGCCGTCCCCCTACCTCGACCTCATCAAGGCGCATCGCAACGACTTCACGGTCTTCTCCGGCATCTCGCATCCCGAGCAGGCGGGTGCAAACGGGCACACCTCCGAAATGACGTGGCTCACATCGGCGAAGGGTCCCGGGCTCGGCGGTTTTCACAACACGGTCTCCATCGACCAGCTCGTTGCGGAAAAGGTCGGCTTTGAGACGCGCTTTCCGTCGCTCGTGCTCGGGTCGAATTCCACGAGCCAGAGCTACACGCGAGGCGGCGTCATGATTCCCGCGGACAGCCGGCCGTCGCAGATCTTTGCGAAGCTGTTCCTCGACGGCTCGCCGGATGAGGTGCAGCGGCAGATGCAGAAGCTCCGCGAGGGTCGCAGCGTGATGGACGTCGTGAAGGGCGAGGCGAAGCGCTTCGGCGCACGCGTGGGTGCCGCGGACCGCGACAAGCTCGACGAGTATTTCACCTCGGTGCGCGAAATGGAGCAGCGGCTCGCGAAGGCCGAGGAATGGGTGCAGAAGCCAAAACCGAAGGTGGACGCGAAGCAGCCCAAGGACATCACGGACAACGCCGACACGATCGGCAAAATGGAGCTGCTGTTCGAGCTCGTGCCGCTCGCATTGCAGACCGACAGCACGCGGCTGATCACGATTTTGATCCAAGGCACCAACTCCGTGCCGCCCGTGCAGGGCGTGAGCATCGACCACCACAATCTCTCCCACCACGGACAGGATCCGGAGAAAATCAAACAGCTCGAGCTCATCGAGAAGGCGGAGTTTGCGGCGCTGAACCGGCTGCTCACCGCGCTCAAGCAGAAGAAGGAGGGCGCGCGCTCGCTGCTCGACAGCACGCAGGTTTTCTTTGGCAGCAACCTCGGCAACGCGAACGCACACGACACGCGAAACCTGCCAATCATCCTCGCGGGCGGCGGCTTCAAGCATGGCCAGCACCTCGTGCTCGACGAGAAGAACAACACGCCGATGTGCAATCTCTTCGTGCAGATGCTCCGCCAGCTCGGCGTCGAGGCCGAGTCCTTCGGCTCCAGCACGAAGGCGGGCCTGCCGGGCTTCGAGGCCGCCTGACGCGGCGCGGGTCAGGGTTTCGCGAACTGCGCGTCGGTCGTCACCATCGCGTCGCGCTCATCCGTCACGGAGATGAACCACGTGTTCGCATCCGCCGGCGGGCGAGGCGCGGTGATGGAATAGCGCGGAGTGATTGTGCTGCCTTGGCTGTTCAGCAGCGCTATTTTTGCCGGCAGCGTCTTCCACTGGCGCTTCGAGCGCAGGCCAGTGTCGGTCGTGAAGACGAGTTCCGCCTTCTTCAGCGGCACATGGGCCGTGGCGCTGGCTTCGACCGACTCCCCCTTGATCTCCGGCCGGAAGATTTCCGGCAACGGAGCGCTCCCTGCGATGCAGTGCGAGTCGATGAAGATCCCGATTTCCTTCGGCGCCCAGCCGGGCGGATGGCCGTGCGGCATGTTCACTTGGATGCGCATCTGCTTCCTGCCCGTCACGCGCTCGAAGGTCTTCTGGTAGCTGTCGAGCGGGTAATGGACGTCGTTGGTTCCGTTCACGAAAAGGATCGGCACACGGCAGCGCGGCAGCAGGCTCGACGGGTCGTATTTTTCCACCCACCGGCGCGCGAGGTCGCCGAGCTTGTCGATGGACGGCTTCTGCACGGACTCGCCCTCGTGCAGAAAGCCGCAGCCATACACCGGCACCGCGGCTTTGAAGCGGTCATCGAGCGACGCGACGAGGCATGTCGTGTAGCCGCCCCAACTGATTCCCGTCACCGCCGTGTGCTCCGCATCCACCTCGGGAAAGCTCCGCAGCAGCGAGTGCGCGCGGATGACCGAGGCGGCGGCATGAAAGGGCCACTGCTCGCTCGTGTCGGCGCCGATGGTGTCAAATTTCTCCCCGTGGCCTTGGTCGGGGCCGCCGTTCGCGAGTCGTGTGCGCGTTTCCTTCTTCGCCGTCTGATTCAATACGGGGATGCCCGTCTTCGGATCATACACCGGCGCAATCGGCTGCGAGCCCGAGAGGTCCATCGCGATCGCCGAATAGCCTCGCTGCGCCCACAGCCAGGCCCATTCGGCAAAGGCAGTGCCGCCGCCTCCATGAATCAAAACCACGCCCGGAAACTTCTTCCCCTTCTCCGCTTTGCCGAGCGTCGCGGGCGAAGCGTAAAACGCGAACACCTCCGTCGCGTGCCCCTTGTATGGCTCCCCCGTGTAGAAGAGCGAATGCACGGGGCCGGTCTGCTCCACCCATCGCATCGCAGGCGCCTTCTTCAGCTCGGACAAATTCCAAGGGCCAACCTGCGAATCGTCAGCGATGGCACCGACGGCACTGAGGATCCACAGGAGAAAGAAAGACGGGAGGTGTTTCATGTGAGAGCCTTTGAGCGGCAAAGCGCGGCGGCGCGCAAGCTGGTCTTTTTGAGAGCCTGCTTAAGCGGTGCGTGAAAGCCACGTCCACGCCCGTGGAAGCGCCTAGCTCGGCGAAATCTGCGCTCCCACCGGCCTCTTCTGCCACGGCCTCTCCTCAGAAGTCGTCCCCCAGCCTGCAAGATCACCCCTTCCGCCGAGAGGGCTGCGCATCGAAAGATGAGGTGTCGAGGCTGGCGTAGGAGAGAGGGACTGAGGTCGAAAAATGCCTCGTCAGGCGGCGCTGCGGTCTGCATGCTCCGTGGCGAACCTCCATCCTCCGAAGCGGCATGAATTTCGGGACAACCACTCGCGGCGTAGCGGATGCAGCGGAACCAAATTCCGCGCGGCGCTCACCGTCCCCAAAGGAATCCAGCCTGCCTGAGGATTTCCAATCTGACGTCTTCCTTAGCCACAGCGCCAAGGACAAGCTGGTCATGCGCGACGTGGCGGAGCGGCTGATGAAGAGCGGGCTGCGGGTGTGGTTCGATAAATGGGATATCCGGCCCGGCGGCAGCATTCAGTTCGGCTCCGACCGGGCACAGTTGGAGTCCGGCACGTTCGAAATGCCCGTGAATCATGCCCTTCGCGACCCGCTGAACAAGGAGCGCCGCTTCCTTTCCCTGCCAACTTTCTCGGTTTTGAACAGGCCGCGACGCCGCGAGGGTGGGTGCGAAACCGCGAATGCATGAATTGATCAAGCCATGTCCTACGGCCTCTTCATTTCCTACTCTCGACGCGACTACGCAAAGGGCCGCATCACCCAACTCGTCGAACGTATCAAGGCCGACTTCGCCAGCTTCGGCGCGAGCTTCAGCAAGGCGAGGAAGCACTGCGAGAAACCGCCATGCAGGACCACATGGGCAAGCTCAACCGATAGATTGTCCAGACCATCACATGCGGCGAGCGCGCCGAGAAAAATCTCGGCAGCGTGGACGCGGACAAACCGCACTCCATTGGCCGCACTGCCAAACTGCGGATGCTGCGCGAGAACTTCGACAAGACCGGACACATCGGCCTTATCGCCGCCATTAATGGCGTGGGCGAGCCGGGCAAGACCGAGATCGCGTTCGAATACGCCCACGCCTTTGCCGACAAAAACGGCGGCGGATGCTGGTAGGTGCGCTGCGGGGGCAAGGACGACATGCGCCTCGCCCTCGCCGAATTCGCCACAGCCATCGGCTTCGAGTTCACCGACGATGAAAAGAAAAGTGCTTGCGCTCGAGAGCAAAATATTTGCAGCACTGTGATAGCCCCTTGGAAAACCGTCCGCGTTTTCATCAGCAGCACCTTCCGCGACATGCAGGCGGAGCGCGACTGGCTCGTGCGGTTTGTCTTCCCGCGGCTGCGCGAGGAGTTGCTGAAATGGCGCATCCATTTTGTGGACGTGGACCTGCGGTGGGGCGTCACTTCGGATCAGAATGCACTCGGCGTGTGCCGTGCGGTCATTGATGAGTGTCACCCGCGCTTCATGTGCATGCTCGGCGGGCGCTACGGCTGGGTGCCGGACGGACAGGACAAGTCCATCACCGCCGACGAAATTCACTACGGCGTGCTCGGCCGCGAGGCGGGGAAGCGCGGCCATTCGTTCTTTTACTTCCGCGATGACCGCGCGACGGCGCGCATGGTGGAGGAGACGCCCGGCGACTTCCGCGAGCCGGACGGCAGCGACGGCGCGCAAAAGCTCGCGGCGTTGAAGCAGTCCGTCACCGGTGCGGGACTGCCGGTCTTCCTCTACGACGCGCAGTGGGACGGCGCGCAGAAACGCCTCGTCGGTTTGGAAAAATTTGGGGAGCGGGTGCATGCCGATCTTCTCCAAAGCCTGAGGAACGACCCGGAACTCGCCGCCCGCTTCGCGACCGATGGCACCGCACCGCCCGATGAATTCGCCGAAGAGGCCGAGCAGATGGATGCCTTCATCGAGGAACGCACAGAGCAATTCATCCTCGGCAGCCGCGAGCCGCTGATGCGCGGCCTGCTCGCCTTCGCCTCTGCCGACGGCACGCCAAACATCTACGTCCTCACCGGCGCCCCCGGCTCCGGCAAATCCGCCTTCCTCGCCAAGTTCACGCGCGAGATTTCCAAGTCACCAGTCACCAGTCACCAGTCACCGCTCCTCCTCCCCCACTTCATCGGCGCGAGCACCGGCTCCACCGATCTCCGCCGCACGCTCCGCCGCCTCTGCCACGACCTCGCCCTCGCCGCCTGCAACACCGAGCCCCTGCCGCTCGACATCAAGGAACTCATCACCCATTTCCAAAAGCTCCTCGGCGAAGCCGCAGGCAGACAGCGCGTCATCCTCGTCCTCGACGCGCTCAACCAGTTCGACGCCACGGACGGTGCGCACTGGCTGAACTGGCTCCCGCGCGAACTGCCGCCGGGCGTGCGCATCGTCGCCTCCGTCATCGCTCCGGCGGACGGCCAGCCCGAGCACCAGACCCTCGCCATCCTGCGCCATCGCCCCGGCACCCGGATGGAAAAGCTGGCGCCGCTCACCGAGGCGGACACGCTCGCGATCATCGAGGGCAGCCTCCGGCGCTACGCGAAACGCCTCAACCCGGGGCAACTCGCCGCGCTCCTCGCCAAGCCCGCGGGCCGCCTCCCACTCTACGTCCTCACCGCGCTGGAGGAATTGCGCACGCTCGGCACCTACGATGAAATCACCGACCGCATCCGCGAACTGCCCGGCGACGCCCGCGCGCTCTTCGGCTGGATTCTCAAGCGTCTTTCCGCTGACCCCATATTCGGGCGTGCAGAAGAGGCCAAAAGACTCGTGGAAAAATTCGCCGCTTGCCTCGGCGTCAGCCGCCACGGCCTTTCGCCGGCGGAACTCGCCGCCCTGCTCGACCCCGGCGATCCGCTGGGCAATGTCGCCGCGCTCCTCCGCCTCCTGCGCCCCTACCTCATGCGCCGCGGCGAACTGCTCGACTTCTACCACAGCCAGTTCCGCGAAGCGGGCACGTCAATGTTTGAGAAGGAAGCGAAGAAGTCCAGCAGCGCTCACCTTGCGCTGGCTCAGTACTTTCTCCACGTTGCTGATCCGAGCAGAGACAGCAGTTTCACAGGGTCTGATTCGCGGGCGCTGGAAGAACTGCCTCATCACCTCACCCACGCCGGAGATTCATCCGCTCTTCACGAGGTGTTGTGTAATGTCTCGTTTCTCGATGCTGTTTTCATCGCAGGTGTTGCTTTTCCGTTTTTGCAGGATCTCGAAGCTGCACGAGCCGCTTGGTCGTCGGACGTGTTGCGCTCCATCGGCAATGCGGTGGCATCGTCACTTAAAACGATTACTTCGCATCCCCGCTTCGGACTCGCCGCTTTTGTCAACCGACTCCGCTGGGAGGGTGGGGTGGATGAACGCATAAAATCCACCGTCACTCGTGCCTCCATCAAACTCGATTCAAAGGGTCCATGGTTTGAAACAGCGTCGCCGTTCGAGGGGGAAGGGAGCCTCGTCTTTGGCAGTTCGCAGCCACTCCAAGCGCTTTGTGCCAACCGTGGATTGCTCGTCACCAGTGACGGGCGGCATGGCATGGAGTTTCGCGATATCCAGCGTGGAAACCTGCTGGCGCGGCGTGGACTCGGCGAAGCTGGCGCACACTGTCTCGCGGTAGAACCATCCCAATCGCTCGTCGCATGGGCGCAGCGCGACGGTCAGATTCATTCGGAGAACTCCGGGAATGTCTTGGCGGGCAGGCCGTGTGAATTGATTATCGCCTTCCCGACCCCCTCAACAGTGATTGCTGTGCGGCGTGACGGCAGCCTTGTAGCATGGGAGCCGCAAAGTGGCGTGGAGTCCGTCCTTTATGCCCGGTTGCCCTTTCCACTGCTCGTGCTCCGCGGGGTGCATGGGAGCGACGCACTTCTCGCGGTGGCAGGAGAATCTACCGGGGCGCAGGCGATCTTCACGCTAAGCGCAACCGATGGAGTGTGGCGATCGTCCCCGATTGCGTGGGCTGGATCGCCCGTTCTTGACGGCTGCCTCGTGCCCGGAGGGGAGCATGCCCTGTTCGTCTGTGCAGACCGCACCATGTCAATCGTGCAGATTCCTTCCGGCAGCGTCCTGGCTTCCACCGCCTACGAGCGCCGGGCCGATGCCAGCGCCATCGGACGTCCAGAGGCATGCGCCGCTGGTTTTTACAGCGACAAGCCGGCCATCATGCTCGCCACAAGTGACGGCTGCCTCCTCGCTTGGCATTGGCAGGATGACACAGCCGAGAATTTGACTGCCTATAAAACACGCTTCGATAACATCTCGGCAGTCACTCTCGAATATCTCCCGGTGCAGAAGGCCTTTTTTCTCACCACGCAGGATCGCGGCATCCTGCTCACAGCACGTGCCAGCCGGACATCACACCGCCATCGAGCGCCGGTTGCCAGTTGCGCACTCACCGCATCCGGCTGCGTCGCTTCAGTGTGCCGCGAAGATCACACCCTTCGCTGGTGGCAGTTCGAGGGTCTTCTGCCTCTTCGGAAATTCGACGTTGAACTCCCGCAAATCGTCAGCGCTGCGGCCGACGACGAGAGTGTCTTCGTCGGCACTGGCACCGGCTGGCTCTGGCGCCATCCGTCCGACGCTTCTCCTCCCGATGGCCATGTGTTCAAGCTTTTCGATCATCCTGTTTCCGGCCTCTTCGCCACATCGGCCCGGCAAGCCGTTGCCGCTTCCTCCGAAGGCCAGATTCTGAGCGTAGATTTTCAGGACGATTCCGTGGCGTGGCTTTGCTCCGATATCGGCATGCGCCGGCAAGCGGCTGTATTTCCGTGTCCCGTTCCCGGTGGCATATACCTTTCCGTCCGGGAATTGTCGGCAGGTGACCGCTGCCACACGTTGGCCATGGGAGGAAAAGGCAAGGAAGAAACTGAGTTATACCAGCACTTTCAACCGTTCATGGCTGCTGTGTCGGAAGCGGCAGTGCGCATAGCCATTGTCGGCAAGCATACCACCGTCTGTAGTCTCGAAGAGGCCACGCTGAACTCCCTTTTTCACGGTGACGTCGGGCCAGACGCCGTGGCCCTTGAATTCGCCCGCAACGGCACGCTGCTCATCCTAGCCCGGGATGACGAAAATTGGCTCGAACTGCGCTGCTGCGAAGCTACTCTCCCGCTCGTAGGCATCCTTGAACTTCCCTCCGAACCATCCTGCCTCTGCGTCCGAGGAAACCAGATCGTCGTCGGTTTTCGTTCCGGGAGGCTCATGGCCATCCGCCTGCGAGGTTAGCATCCCCACTCACAATGCACCGTCTCCTGCATGAAAACTGAACGTCTTTACCGCCGCGATCGCGAGGATAAAATCAACAGCCTCCACCGCGTCGTCGCTGACGCCGAACAAGGCCGCGTCGCGCTGGCCATTGAGCGAATCGCCGACTTACTCGACGAATTTCCAGACGACCCCAGCGTCCTTTACGAAAAGGGTCTGCTTCTCCGCGATAGTCTCGGTGCTGGAATTGAAGCCCGGACATCCTTTGAGCGCGCTTATCATGCCGCTGCCCCGGGGGAAGAGGTGCGCGGGCTTGCCGCCTGCAATGCCATGTCCCTTGCGGCAGATGAGGCCGAAGCGGACAAATGGTTCGCCATCGCCGCCGATTTGAGGCCGTCGGACGAAATGCTCGCCTCAGTCCGGAAAATGCGGTCTGCGACGGAGCGGGATGGCGTGGATTTCACCGATATCCAGCGCAACCGGGCCGCCGCGATGGCTGAACAGGGCCCCGAACGTGGGGGCGGCTGCGCATCGCTCATCGAGATCGTCCTCTCCGGCGCTCCGCTCCGTGCCGACGAGGAGCGTGCCTGCCGCATCCAGCGCGCGCTGTGCCTGCGCGCCATGGACTCCCAGGCATCCCGCACGCGGGAAATGCTCGCTGAGGACTTTCCATCTGAAGAGCGCATCGTCCTCCAGCGCGCGCTTCTGGAGATGGAGCGTGCGTGCGAACTCGATCCCCATGATGCGGAGCTTTGGAATTTTCGCGCGGCTTGGTGTATGCTTCTCCGCCGTGACGAGGAGGCGATCACCCACGCAGACAAGGCAATCGCCCTCCGTCCCCAGCGATACGCGAAGCCTTGGATTAACAAGGCCAACGCTTGCTGGCACCTAGGCCGCACGGAGGAATCCCGCAGTCACGGGAAAACCGCTCTCGATCAAGCCACCGCCGCCGGTGACGATCGTGACTGCGAAATCGCCCGCTCCATCGCTTTGCGCAGCGGAAATGCAGGTGACTTACCCGGACAAGACGCAGTCGTCAAATGGCAGACTCAATTCAATAACGGATGGCTCCTCACGGCAAAAAAGGAAGTCTCCAAAAAGGGCGGGAGTGGTGGCTTCAAACAGATAGCCAGCGGCTTCCTGAATCGAATCCGGCTCATCGGGGGAGAGTGGCATCCCGACATCATCAAGATCATTGCCGAGATGCTGATTTATTTTTCCCCGGAAACATCGCTGGCCGCCTTGAACGAAGCCCGCGAAGAGAATGCGCGCGCCTATGAGGACGCGCTAAACGCAGCGCTCTACCTCGCGGCCACGCAGAAAGGCGTCCTCGGCCGTGATGCAGCCCGTATGATTGCCCTGGGCATTCTGGCGACGGATAACCCGGCGTCATCCAGAACGCTTTATCGCACCTACGTCATTCAGGCGTCGGCGGCATCCCCTGAATTTGCCAGTCTGCGCGATGTCATGCGCAGAGCGATCACCGCCATCAATCCCAACGTAGCACGCTGGATCGAGGATCAGCCACCAGCCGACCGTGATGGTATCGAGCGCGCCAAAAAGAACATCCTGTGGAGGTTTGATGCGGAGAAGATGAAAGCTGCCGAACGGATGATCGCTCGCGTCGGCGCCCGTGCTGGTGCCGGCTTCGCTATCCTTGTGGGTATTGTCATCCTCGGCTGGACTTACCGCGGGCAAATTTCCGCCTTTGCTGCCAGGAATCAGGCGCTGCTGATCACTATCGCGGCCATCCTCGTTTTCCTCCCCGCGATTATCATGCAACTCCGAAGCGCCGTGGCCGCCCTAGCTCGGAAGTCCATGTGCGGGACCTGCGGGCGTCCATTGGAAAAAATTCCTGTTCCAGCCTACATGCAGGGAATGGGGGGCATCATGATGAACACCAGCCGCATGCACGCAGGCATCGATGGTATCGGAGCCGAGTGCGAAGCATGTGGACAGATGTATTGTCCCCACTGCGAGGATCCCACGCAGCCGTGCAAGTGCGGTGCACGGGCGATCCGCCGCGTTGGTGTCACTCTCCGTCCAGGCAGATAGTTGGGAATGTGAGGTTGCGGCTGGCTGCGGCTTTTCTCCAGCTTGTGGGGCGCGTCGTCCACCATCAGCACGCAGTCGAGGTCGCAGCCGAACCGCGCAACTTTGCGCAGGTTTTTCCGCCAGCATCCCCGCACAGAAGGCCCGGCTTGAATCGCCCCGCGGACGCAGGCATCGTGTGGGCATGAGCACGCTGGCGGAAATCGAATCCGCCGTGGACGCGCTCCCATGGCCGCAACCGAAAGAGCGGTTCCAGCACCTCGCGGAGCGGCTGAACGCCCGCGATGGGGCAAAGCGTCGTCTGCCGCCCGTGCCCGCCACCGGCTCCCGATCACGCAAACGGAAATCGCCGATGCCCTCGACGCCGGCTGAGGCGGTGCCGGACGATGTCGCCGATGACGCAAGGGGGGACTCCTCCGGTTCGCGACGCGTCTCTGGAAGAACGAGCGCAAATCACGAACGCGAATCAGGATTCGTCGAGGTTGGGAGATGAACGGATGCGAAAGAGCGTGTTGGCGGGTCGGCTGCGAAGCGCAGACCGGGGGTTGCCTCTTCATGGCCGCGCCTGCTAATCGTTCCGGACTGCATTCCGATGCCACATCGTCATCCACCCCGCGCTTCAAATCCTCGCCATCCCCTCGCCCGTTTCCCGTTCCATCTCGGAGCAAGCGATGTGTGACCTTCCAGTCGCCATTCTCGCGGGAGGGCTTGCGACGCGGCTCCGTCCGATCACGGAGAAAATCCCGAAGGCGCTCGTGGATGTCGCGGGCGAGCCTTTTCTCGCACACCAGCTCCGGCTGCTGCGGTCGCATGGGATTCGGCGTGCGGTTCTCTGCGTCGGATACCTCGGCGAAATGATCGAGCGCGACTTTGGGGACGGCTCGGCGTTCGGCGTCGAGCTCCGGTATTCCTTCGACGGGCCCGTCCTGCTCGGGACAGGTGGCG
Source organism: Chthoniobacteraceae bacterium (assembly GCA_044221185.1). Lineage (GTDB taxonomy): Bacteria > Verrucomicrobiota > Verrucomicrobiia > Chthoniobacterales > Chthoniobacteraceae > SXWH01. The sequence continues at coordinate 207,134 of JBGAPP010000007.1, forward strand.
CGCTCCGGCTCGCGCTGCCGCTGCTGGGCGATGCGTTTTTCGTGCTCTACGGGGACTCGTATCTTCCCGTGGACTACGCAGCCATCGCGGAGGCGTGGCGTGCGAGCGGCAAGGATGCACTGATGACCGTTTTCAGAAATGAGGGTGCGTGGGACACGAGCAATGTGGAATTCACCGGCGGCAAACTGCTCCGCTACGACAAGCGCGACCGCACGCCCGCGATGCAGCACATCGACTACGGGCTTTCCGTTTTCAAAGCGGGCGTCTTCGCGGACCGGGCGAGCGGCGAGAAGTTCGACCTCGCCGACGTGCAGCGCGATTTGGTCGCGCAGGGGCACATGGCCGGCTACGAGGTGCACCAGCGCTTTTACGAGGTCGGCTCGCACAGCGGCCTTGCAGAACTCAGCGCACTCCTTTCAAAGAAACCATGAGCTATTCCAAGCAGCACATCGGCGAAGCCATCAGCATCCTCGGACAACTCAACCTGGACATCCTCGAAAAGATGGTCGCCCTTCTCGCGGAGACGCGCGAGCGCGGGGGAAGGCTCTTCATCCTCGGAGTCGGCGGCAGCGCGGGAAACGCGTCCCATGCGGTGAATGACTTCCGGAAAATCTGCGGTTTCGAGGCCTATGCGCCGACGGACAATGTCTCCGAGCTCACCGCGCGCACGAATGACGAGGGCTGGGGCACCGTGTTCGCTGAGTGGCTGCGCGGCTCGCGGCTCCGCAAAGAGGATGCGCTGCTCGTGCTCAGCGTCGGTGGGGGCAATCTGGAAAAGAACGTGAGCCCGAATCTCGTCGAGGCGCTGAAGCTTGCGAAGGAGCGCGGCGCGACGGTGCTCGGCATCGTCGGCAAGGACGGCGGCTACACCGCGCAAGTCGCGGACGCGTGCTGCGTTGTGCCAACCGTGAACCCGGCGACCATCACGCCACATTCGGAGGCGTTCCAAGCCGTCGTGTGGCATCTCTTCGTCTCGCATCCCGCGCTGAAAATCCGGGAGACGAAGTGGGAGAGCACGAAGTGAATTTCAGATTCCGGATTTAGGATTTCAGATTTGCCCGTCTTGAAACGCGCAGTTTTCCTCGACCGCGATGGCGTGATCAACCGGCCGATTGTCCGCGAGGGAAAGCCGTTCCCGCCGATGCGGGTGGAGGAGTTTGAGATGTTCCCCGGCGTTGCGGAGGCGTGTGCGCGACTCAAGGACGCTGGCTTTCTGCTCGTGGTCGCGACGAACCAACCCGACGTCGGCCGCGGCACGCTCGCGCGGGAAGTCGTGGAGGCGATGCATGAGAAAATGTGCGCGGCGATCCCGATGGACCGCGTCGAGGTCTGCTATGACGGCGGGGCGGCGCACGGCCAGCCGAGTGAGTTCCGCAAACCTGCGCCGGGGATGCTGCTGCGCGCCGCGCGGGAACTCGGCGTCGACCTCGCACAAAGCTGGATGGTCGGCGACCGCTGGCGCGACGTGGACTGCGGCGCCGCTGCCGGATGCCGGACGGTTTTCGTTGACCTTGGCCATGCCGAGGACCTGCGCGCAAAGCCGGACTTCATTGTGCCGGATTTGCCCGCTGCCGTGGACGCCATCCTGCGCGCTTCCGCTCAGCGCGTGTAGGCTTCGACGCGGCGCACCCAGCCGGGCAGCCACTTTTGCTCGTCGCGCTCGGGCGGCGAATTTTTCACCCGGCGCGTGAGCACGCGCGCGGCGGAATCGCTGAATGCATGCACCGGCTGGCCGTCGTCCTCCATGCCCTCGATGACTTGGAGCAGCCCCCAGCCCTGGCCGTTGTAGCGCTCGGCGGGGTTGGTGCCCTCGCCCTTGAAATTGACGTAGTCGATCAGCGCGAAGGTCCCCTTCTCCGAGTTCTGCAGCCGCTCAAACTGCTTCTTCACATGCGCGCGCTTTGTCGCGGATGCGGCGGTGAGCAGCTTCGGCAGCGCACGCTCCATGCGCTGCGCGAGGAAGCGGCTCTGCAACCCCACGGTCGCAGCGAGGATGTCGCGCAGCTCGCCCATCTGCTTTCCCTTCGACGCGGCGAGAAACTCCGCACGCGTCCGCCACGGGCACGCGCCACCAGCCTTGAGCCACGCGGGGAGCGACACGCCGTTGTCAGCGAGGAAACGGACGAGGCTCGAAAAGCTCTCCTCGAACGGGCCGCGCGAGCCTTTCGGATACCAGATGAAATGGCCGATGCCGAGCGAGGCGAAGTTCTCCCCCGAGTTCCACGATGTCAGCCCCTCGCGCGTGCCGCCGCATTCATTCTGCCACACGCGTCGCCCGATGGCGGCGAGCTCACGGTCGCTGAGAGCATGGATATTCGCGGCGGGCAGGGCGATGAGCAGCAGGGCGAGAAGGCGTTTCATGCCGGACGTGATAGCGCGCGGGCGCGGCGGGATTCACGCGGAAAATGCCGTGTGCCTGCGCATTCTTCGCGCTGGCATTTCGCGGCGGGGCACGGAACTCTCCGCGCCCATGTCCGCACCCAAACCCGGCTCGATGTCGCTCTACACCGCGACGTGCCTCGTCGTCGCCAACATGATTGGCACCGGCGTCTTCACGAGCCTCGGCTTCCAACTCGCGGGCGGGCTCACGCCGTTCGTGATTCTCATGCTCTGGCTCGTCGGCGGCGTGTGCGCGTTCTGCGGGAGCGTGGCCTATGCGGAGCTTGCGGCGGCACTCCCGCGCAGCGGGGGCGAATATCACTTCCTCGCGCGCGTCTTCCATCCGTCCGTAGGATTCCTCGCGGGATGGGTCGCGGTCACGGCAGGTTTTGCTGCGCCGGTCGCACTTGCGGCGATGGCCTTTGGAAAATACATGCACGAAATCAATCCGAAGCTGCCCGAACTGCCGATGGCCTTCGCGGCGCTCGGCGCGGTCACCTTCGCATTTCTCGCAAGCGCGCGGCTGCGGCGGTGGTTCCAGGATTTCTCCACGTCGCTGAAGCTGCTGACCATCGGCGCGTTCATCATCGCGGGGCTCTTTGCGGCGGACAAAGGCGGTTCGCTTGGCCCCCAGACGGGTGATGGCGGCCGGATGTTCAGCCACACCTTCGCGACGAGCCTGATCTACGTGATGTATGCCTACACCGGCTGGAACGCGTCGTCCTACATCATCGGCGAGGTGAAAAACGCGCCGCGCAATGTGCCGCTCTCGATGGCCATCGGAACGGTCATTGTCACCGTGCTCTACATCGCCATCAATGCGATCTTCCTCCGAGTCGCGCCTGCCGCCGACCTGAGCGGCAAGATAGAAGTCGGGCTCGTCGCCGGCACCCATGCCCTCGGCGCCTCCGGTGGAAAATGGATGGCGATGCTCATCGCATTCGGCCTGCTCTCGACCGTCGGCGCGATGCAGTGGATCGGTCCCCGTGTGCTCGTGACGATGGGCGAGGATCTGCGCGCGCTGCAGCCTTTCTCAAGGGTGAACTCGAGCGGCATCCCCATCTTCGCCACACTCGCGCAGACGGCGGTGGTCGTCGTGATGCTCTGGACCGGGACGTTCAGCGCCGTGCTCAAGTATGTGCAGTTCACGCTCACGCTCTGCTCCTCGCTTGCCGTTCTCGGCGTGTATGTCCTGCGCGCCCGCGAACCTCATCTTCCGCGTCCCGTCCGGGCATGGGGCTACCCGCTTACGCCCGCCATTTTCCTGATCGTGAACGGCTGGATGATGTGGCACGTCCTGCGTGAGGACACCAGGGAGTCGCTCGCCGGCCTCACGACGATGCTCCTGGGCCTCGCGGTATTCTTCCTGTTTGAGCGCCGACCGCCCGAGCAGCAGACCGGGCACTGAACGCTGCATCGAGGCCCGCCACGTTTCCGCATTTTTCAAACCGACCATGATCCGCACACCTGCAATCCTCACCCTATGCATCACCCTCGCCGCAGCATCCGCGCACGCCGCCGCGAAAAGGACGGGCGGAAATCCCGCTGACGCGCCGGCTGAATCTGGCACTGGAAAAGCCGATGAGAAGGTGGCTGCGCTGAAGCCCGCGCATTCGGACAATGACGTCGCGCGCTGGCTCGCAGGACTTCCCGCGGAGGGCGGTGCGCTCGAGGGATTCTCAGCCGCCACTGCTTGGAAGAATCACACAAAGGCACTCGATGCCGCTTGGGAAAACAGCGAGAAGCACCGCATCGCCAAGTTGCGCGAATGGGCGCCAGAGGCCCTCGGCGCTGTGAACACCTCCGACTCACCTGTGTTCTACTTTTTCAGCGGCGCGGACTTCCTCTATCCGCACGCACTTTTCCCGAATGCGAAGACCTATGTGATGTGCGCGCGCGAGCCGGTTGGCGCCCAGCCCAACCCCACGCGCATCCCGCCCGGCGAACTGTCCGGCGCGCTCGCCGGCTTCCGCGGATCGGTGGATGCGCTCCTTGGTCTCAGCTTTTTCCGCACGATCGACCTGCGCAAGGACGTCACGCAGCGGCACATCCCCGGCATCCTGCCTGTGATCGAAATGCTGCTCGCCCGCGATGGCGGCAAGGTGTCGAGCGTGGAACTCATCCATTGCAACGATGCCGGCGAGCTCGACGATGACTTCAAGGCGAAGAAGGGCTCGCCCGGTGCGCGCATCAAGTTCAGATCCGGCGACAAGCCCGAGCAGACGATCCACTACTTCTACGGCGACATCTCGAACGATGGGCTGAAGACGCACGGCGGCGTGCTGAAATTCGCGGCGACATTTGGGAAGGGACGCAGCCTGCTGAAGGCCGCGAGCTATCTTCCGCACGAGTCGCATTTCTCCCGAATCAACGAGTGGGTGCTCGCGAACAGCACCGCAATCGTCCAGGATCCGAGCGGCATCCCGATGCGCGGATTCCCGAAGGGCGAATGGACGTTCAAGTTCTGGGGCCGCAACACCGCGCCGATCAAACTATTCGCAAACAAATCTGATGCGGCGCTGCGCGAGGCGGTCGCAGCCGCGCCGGCGCAGAAGATTCCGTTCGGCTTCGGTTACCAGCATGAGCCGTCAAACTCGCTGCTGATCCTCGCCGAGCGGAAGACGGCTGAGTGAGCGCGGGCAACCCCCGGCTGCGTTTTCATACCCGCAAAACGGGCGGAAGTGCGTAGATTCCTTTGCCGTCAAAAAAGCACGGCACGCGAACATGCACCGCTCCGCCGCTCTCCTCATTCTCAGCCTCTTCCTCGCCTGCACGGCGCCCGCGCAGGATGACGCCGCACTGGCGGCGATCCCCGCGCCGAGGCCCGCAGTCGCGCAGCCGCCGCCTGCGCCCAGCGACGACGACATCGCGCGCTGGCTCGCGGGCCTGCCACCGTCGGGCATGGCGCTGAGGGCATTTTCGCTCGTGCCCGCGTGGAATGAACACGCCAGCGAGCTGGACAAGGCGTGGGCGCAGAGTGAGCGCGAGCGGCTGATGAAGGTGCGCGCGTGGGCGCCCGCCGCGCTCGGCACGGCCTGCACGTCGGATTCGCCGGTGTTCTACTTTTTCAGCGGCGCAGATTTCCTCTATCCGAACGCGCTTTTCCCGAACGCGAGAACCTACGTGATGTGCGCGCGCGAGCCCGTCGGCAGCCAGCCCGATCCCACCCGCATCACCGCGGAGGAGCTGCCCGCGGCGCTCGCGACATTCCGCAAATCGCTCAGCACGCTGCTGGACTTCAGCTATTTCATCACGACAGACCTGCGCAGGGACATCGAGCAGCGGCAGATTCCGGGAATCCTCCCCGTCCTCGAGCTGATCCTCACGCGCGGCGGCTGCCGCGTCATCGAGGTGCTGCCGTTGCGCTGCGACGCCAGCGGCACGCTCTCGACAGGCACAAAAGCGAAGGGCGGCTCGCCCGGAGTGCGCATCCGCTTCAAGCGCGCCGAGCTGCCGGAGCAGACGCTCTTCTACTTCTACGGTGACATCTCGAACGCCGGGCTGAAGACGCACGGCGGCGTGCTGAAATTCTGTGAGTCGCTCGGTCGCGGTCGCAGCCTGCTGAAGGCCGCGAGCTTCCTGCCGCACGAGGGTGGTTTCACGCGCATCAATGAGTGGGTGCTCGCGAACAGCACCGTCGTCGTGCAGGATCCGAGCGGGATTCCGGTGCGGCAGTTTGCGCGGGACCGGTGGACGCTGCGTTTCTGGGGCCGCAATCCGGAGCCGATCGAGCTGTTTGCGAAATACGGGCAGCAGGAGCTGCGAGACGCCGTGGCCGCCGCGCCGCCGCTCAGGATTCCGTTCGGCTTCGGCTACCAGTATGAGCCGGAGAAGTCGCTGCTCATCCTCGCCGAGCGGAAGTGAACGGAGTGGCGCGCGGTTGACGCATCACGGAGTGCTCCCTACACCGCGCGCACGATGACAGACGAGAAGCAAGGCATCCGCTGGTGGCCGGGAATCGCGTTCGCGATTCTCGGCACGGTCGCGTTCATGGTGTTCCGCAGCATCGAGGTCTGGCCCTATGAGCAGGCCCGTTCGCTCGCGTTGCTGGCGACAGTCGCGATCACCGGAGCGCTCCTCATTCTTTGGTGGCTTCTTTTCTCCCGCGCGTCCGCAGCGCTGCGCGTCGCTCCGCTCATCCTGTGTGCGCTGATCCCCGTGTTCTTCAAATACCGCGGCATGACAGGTGACTTCATCCCGCTTTTCGAACTCCGCTTCGGAAAAGGCGGCGCACAAGCAGCGGCTGGAGGAAAATCCGCGATGGCCTCGGCGCGCGGCGATTTCCCTCAGGCATTTGGGCCGAACCGCGATGCGCGGCTCGACGGACCCGCTCTCGACGGTGACTGGAATGCGCATCCACCGCAGATGATTTGGCGGCAGCCGGTCGGCGCCGCGTGGTCGGGCTTTTCGATTGTGGGCAACCGTGCGTTGACGATGGAGCAGCAGGGCGAGAGCGAAGCCGTCACATGCCGCGACGTTTTCACCGGTGCCGTGCTTTGGACGAGCACCAACGCGGGACACTTCAACACCGCCATCGCCGGAGAAGGTCCGCGCACGACGCCGACGGTGGATGGCTCCCGCGTCTTCGCGCTAGGTGCGAACGGCACGCTTCGCTGCCTCGAACTCGAAACCGGAAAGGAAATCTGGTCGCGCGACATCGCGAAGGACGCCGGCGTGCCGGTCCCTGTGTGGGGATTCGCGTCCTCGCCGCTCGTGCATGACGGCCGGGTGATTGTGAGCGCGGGCGTGAAGACGGAGGAAAACAAACCCGTTCCCGGTGCCGCAGCGAGTTCGCTCCTCGCTTTCGACGCACAGACCGGCAAACCCGCGTGGCAGGCCGGCAAGCGCCCCATCAATTACAGCTCCCCCTTTCTCGTCCCGCTCGCCGGCCGCGCGCAGTTCGTGATGTTCAACAGCGAGGCGCTCACCGCGCACGACCCCGCGACTGGTGCCGTGCTCTGGGAATACCCGTGGGGGAAGGGCCTGCCGCACGTCGCGCGGCCGATTCCCGTCGGCGCAAACCGCCTCCTCCTCTCCAGCGGCTACGGCGTCGGCAGCGCGCTCCTCGAAATCTCAGCGGGCGCGGACGGCAAGTTCACCGCCACGGAGGTTTGGAAGACGATCAAATTTCAGGCGAAGTTCTCCAACCCCGTCGAGCGCGGCGGCTTCGTCTATGGCGTGAGCGACGGCATCTTCGCGTGCCTCGATTTGAATGACGGCACCGTGCGCTGGAAGGGCGGCCGTTATGGGCACGGACAGGGCCTGCTCGTCGGCGAACACTATCTGCAGATGACGGAGCTTCCCGGCGAACTCCTGCTGCTCCGCCCGACACCCGAAGCCCCCAACGAACTCGCGCGCTTCCGTGTGTTCGACGAGAAGACTTGGAACCCCATCGCGCTCAGCGGCGACCTCCTTCTCGTCCGCAATGACCGCGAGGCCGCCTGCATTCGCCTGCCGCTCGCGGCGGCGAAGAAGTAGGTGATTCTCAGTGCCCGGTGCTCAGTGGGCAGTTTTTGAGCGCTACGCTTGCCCGTCTGAGCCTTGTGGACTGAGCACTGAGCACCGAGCCTCCAGCACCCACGCTTGCCGCGCGCGCCCGGCTCCGCCAATCTCCGCCGCCTTTCCCATGAAAACACGACTGTCCCCTGCTCTCCTTGCATTTCTCGGCTGCTCCCTCGCCGCGCACGCCGATGTGAAGCTCCCCGCCCTCATCAGCGACAACATGGTGCTGATGCAGGACACGAAGGCGAACGTGTGGGGCACCGCGGAACCCGGCGAGAAAGTGACCGTCACTCTCGGCGACAAGAGCGCCAGCACGACTGCCGGCGAAAACGGCAAGTGGAGCGTGAAGCTCGAACGTCTCAAACCCAGCGCGGGCCGCGACATGACCATCGCCGGGAAAAACTCGCTCACCGTGAAGAACGTCGCCGTTGGCGAGGTGTGGGTCGCGAGCGGTCAGTCGAACATGGAGTGGCCGCTCGACAAGGCGAAGGACGCCGACAAGGAAAAGGCCGCCGCGAATTTTCCGGACATCCGCGTCTTCACCGTCGCGAAGAAAGGCAGCAAGACGCCGCTCGATGAGTGCTCCGGCAAATGGGAGGTCGCGACGCCGGAGACTGCGGGGCGCTTCAGCGCGGTGGGATATTTCTTCGTGCGCGAGCTGCATCAGAAGCTGAAGCAGCCCGTCGGCCTCATCCATACTTCGTGGGGCGGCACGCCGTGCGAGACGTGGATTCCCGACAGCGGCATGCGGGCAAACGCGCGCTTCGGGGAGCACTGGGCAAAGAAGATGGCCGACTATCCGAAGGCGAAGGAGGAATTCGACAAGCGGATGACGGAGTTCAAGGCCGCATCGGAAAAGGCGAAGACCGAAGGCAAACCCGCCCCGCGTCCACCGCGCGCGCCCGAGGGGCCGGACTCGCTGAACGGCATGCCGAGCGGCCTCTACAACGGCATGATTGCGCCTGTGACGCCCTACACGATTCGCGGCGCGATTTGGTATCAGGGCGAGAGCAACGCCGGCCCGACGAACCGCGGCAACATGGACCTCTACGGCCAGCTCTTCCCCACCATGATCCTCTCGTGGCGCTACGAGTTCGCGAAGGCGCAGAGCGTGCCGCGCGAGGAGTCCGAGTTCCCGTTCCTCTTCGTGCAGCTCGCGAATTTCTTCCCGCGCCGCGAGCAGCCCGCCGACAGCTACTGGGCGCAAATCCGCGAGGCGCAGCTCGGCACCCTGGAGGTTCCGCGCACGGGGATGGCCGTGGCGATCGACATCGGCGAGGCGAACGACATTCATCCGAAGAACAAGCAGGAGGTCGGACGCCGCCTCTCGCTGTGCGCGCTCGCGCAGGTCTATTTTCAGGAAGTCGAATACGCCGGGCCGACCTACGGCGGCATGCAGATCGAGGACGGGAAAGTGCGCCTCAATCTCGCGAACGCGCAGGGCCTGAAGACGACCGACGGCGGCCCCATCAGGGGATTTGCGCTCGCAGGTGAAGACCGGAAATTCCATTGGGCGAAGGCCGCCATCGAGCACGACCACGTCGTCGTCTCCTCGCCCGATGTGCCGAACCCCGTCGCCGTCCGCTACGGCTGGGCGGACAATCCCGACCTCAACCTCGTGAACGAAGCTGGTCTCCCCGCGAGCCCGTTCCGCAGCGACAAGTGGAAGCAGGAGCCGCCGCCCGGCTCCGCAGGCAACTAGCGCATGGAGTTTCCGCCGCTCGATTTCTCGAAAATCCGCACCTACCCGGTCGCCGACCGCGCGAACAAGGTCGCCGTCGAGGCATTCGCGAAGCCGCACACCGCCGGCGCGAGCTTCGCGTCGTTCCTCGACTCGCTGCCGGATTTCCTCGCGGTGCAGGACTTCAAGCTCGTCGCCGGCGCCATCGCGTCGGCGGTGAAGGCGCGGCGCCCCGTGCTGCTCATGATGGGCGCGCACGCCATCAAGGTCGGCCTGAATCCGCTCATCGTGGACGCCATGCGCTGCGGCATCGTGAACGCCGTCGCCTTCAACGGCGCGGGCGCCATCCACGACTTCGAGCTGTGCTATCAGGGCGAGACGAGCGAGGACGTGCAGCGCGGGCTGAATGACGGCACCTTCGGCATGGTGGACGAGACGGGCCGCATGATGAACGCCGCGCTCGCCGACGGACTCACGCGCGGCCTAGGCGCCGGACGCGCGCTCGGGGAAAGGGCGCTCACGTTTCCAAACCGGCACCTCTCCATCATGGCCACCGGCGCGGAGCTGGGCGCGCCCGTCACCGTTCACATCGGCATCGGCACGGACATCATCCACCAGCACCCCACGACAAACGGCGCGCACCTCGGCGAGGCGAGCTACCGCGACTTCCAGGCGTTCGCCGCCGTGTGCGCGCAGCTCGAGGGCGGCGTCGTGCTCAATGTCGGCAGCGCCGTCATCATGCCCGAGGTCTTCCTCAAGGCCCTCACCGTCGCGCGCAACCTCGGCCACAAGGTCGAGAAGTTCACCACCGCCACCTTCGACATGACGCGCCACTACCGCCCCGCGGAAAACGTGCAGCGCCGCCCCACCGCCCTCGGCGGCAAGGGCGTTTACATCGTCGGCCATCACGAACTGATGCTGCCGATGCTTTTTGCCGCGACCAAGGAGGCCCTCTCGCGATGAAAACTGTCACCGGCGCATCATCAAAGCGAAGTGCCGCACTTCTAGGTGGCGCGGCGACCGGTGCAGTTGGGACGGCGATCTGGTGGAATGTCTGCCAGAGACTCGATCACCCGGCAGCAGGAGCGATTGCCGCGTTTGTGGCAAACTTCGTCGCCCATCAATTCGGCTATGTTTTGGCGGGGTATATTCAACCGCGTGTAAACCGGTGGTGGCACAGCATGCTGATCGTGCTTGGCTTCCTCGCTCTCGCCGTGGCGCTGGGATCTGTGTCTGGAGTCATTCCCGAGAGCTGGGATCGCTCACGAATTGTCGGCAACTTTCTTGCGGTTCTCTTTGTAGTTACGATTGGACCGCGCGACGACGAGCCTGACACGGTCCCCGCAAAACCACTCTGATCCTCATGCTCGTCCGCTCCCGCGTCTCCCAACTCCTCAATCCCACGCGCCACATCGCCGTCGTCGGCGAGATGATGCTTGATGAGTTCATCTGGGGCAAAGTCAGCCGCATTTCGCCCGAGGCTCCGGTGCCCGTGGTGGATGTCCTCCGCGAGACCTTCAATGCCGGCGGCGCTGCGAACGTCGCGCGCAACCTCCGCGAGTTCTGCGACCACGTGCATCTCATCAGCCTCGCGGGCACGGGGCACGACGCCGACACGCTCCGCGGCATCCTCGATGCGCGCGGCATCGATCTCGGCGGAGTCGTCTTCGACCCCGCCTACACCACGATCCGCAAGACCCGCATCGTCGCGCGCAACCAGCAGGTCGTCCGCGTGGACCGCGAGCGCCGCCGCGGCTTCACCGACGCCCAGCGCGCGCAGGTCCTCGCGAACTTCGAGCGCCTGCTGCCCTCGCTCGATGCGATCATCTTGGAAGACTACGACAAGGGCCTCCTCGACCAGCCCCTCGTGGATGCGCTCGTGAAAGCCGCGCGCGCCGCCGGAAAAATCGTCACCGTAGACCCGAAGCCCACGAATCCGATCCGCTGGCATGATGTCACCTGCGTCACCCCGAACCGCAGCGAGGCTTTCCGTTTCGCCGGCCGCAAGGAGACCGAGCCCGCCGAGTCCGTCCTCGAAGACCGCGCCCTCCTCGAAGTCGGCGCGCAGCTCCTCGACCAATGGCGCTGCGATCACCTGCTCATCACCCTGAGCGAGCACGGCATGATTCTCTTCCACCCCGGCCAGCCGCCGCACCACATCCCCACGCGCGCCCAGGAGGTCATCGACGTGAGCGGTGCGGGCGACACCGCCATCGCTCTCTTCACCACCGCGCTCGCCGGAGGCGCCGCCGCCCGCGAGGCGGCGGAAATCGCAAACCACGCCAGCGGCATCGTCGTCGCAAAGACCGGCACCGCCGTCACCACCCGCGAAGAGTTGCTGGAGAGCTTCGCGGAATAGCGGCGTTCTTCTGCTTTCCAGCGCCTCTCCGGCGGACGTTCACACGTGCGCACGCTTTTGGGATCCAACCGGCTTTTGCTTCACCAAACCCGTCGGACGCTCCCACATTCCCGCCGAATCATTCCTGTCATGAAATCCCCAGTTCTCCTCGCCATCGCTGTCGTCCTTTGCCCCATCGACCGCGCGCGGTCGGCGGACGAAAAACCGAAACCGAGCGCACCCGTGAAAGTCACTTACGCAGGCGGCGACGGCAGCAGCTTCGAGAAGGCTGTGATCATCAAGGGCGCCACCGAGCAGACGGGCGTCCGCGCCGAATACCAGTGGCTGGCGAAAAATTATCCCGGCTATATGCGGCGCAGGCAGTCGCTGAAGCAGAACGACGGAAAGGTCTATGACGTCCTCGCGATTACGACGGAGGGTGGAAAGGAACTCGACGTGTATTTCGACATCACGGAGTTCTTCGGAAAGCGCTGAAACCGCGGGCCATCCCGCCGCCCCGCACCCTCTTCATTCGTCATTCCGGCGCGAAGCGCGCGGCTTGCCTCCCCTTTCCCGCTCCGTCACATCTCGCACATGAATCTCTCCCATCTCCGCGCAGGCATCATCGGCACCGGCTTCATCGGACCCGTCCATCTCGAGGCGCTCAAGCGGCTCGGCGTGCAGGTGAATGCGCTCTGCGGTTCGCGCGACAGTGCGCTGGCGCTGGCGAAGAAGTGGGGCGTGGAGGAGGTGTATGGCGACTACGACTACGAGGCGATGTATGCGTCGCCGAATGTGGACGTGGTGCACATCACCTCGCCGAACAAGGCGCACGTGGAGCAGGCGCTCGCGGCGCTGGCCGCCGGCAAGCATGTCGTGTGTGAGAAGCCGCTGGGCATGAACACCGCCGACACGGCGCGCGTGGTGAAGGCCGCGGCGAAGAGCGACCGCGTCTTTGCCGTGAACTACAACTGCCGGTTCTTTCCCGCCGTGCTGCAGATGCGCGCGATGGTGGAGCGCGGCGACCTCGGCCGCATCATCCACGTGCAGGGCCATTTCTTCCAGGACTGGCTGCTGAAGGACACCGACTACAACTGGCGCCTGCTCGCGAGCGAGGGCGGCAAGCTGCGCGCCGTCGGCGACATCGGCACGCACTGGATGGACGCGGTGTCGTTCGTCCTCGGCGCGAAGCCCGACGCGGTGTTCGCGGCGCTGGAGACTTTCCATAAGACGCGCCGTCGGCCTAAGGGCGAGGTGAAGTCATTCGCGAAGGTGAAGACGAAGGATCTCGTGAGCTACCCCGTGGACACAGAGGACTTCGCGAGCGTGCTGCTGCACTTCGGAAAGTCCGCGCACGGCTTCGCCGACGGCATGCACGCGAATGCCGCCATCTCGCAGGTCGCCGCCGGCTGGAAGTGCTCGCTCGCCTTCGGCATCTACGGCACCGAGGGCAGCGCGCGCTTTGACTTGCAGGATCCGAACGTCCTGCACGTCGGCTGGCGCGACCGGCCCAACGAGGTGCGGCAGCGCTGCGCGCCGGGTTTCGACAAGGACATCGCGCACTTCACCGACTACCCCGTGGGCCACCCCGAAGGCTTCGCCGATTCGCACAAGATGCACTACCGCGCGATCTATGAGCACATCGCGAGCGGCAAGCGCACGCCCGCACTCTTCGCCAGCGCACAGGACGGCCACGAGGAGGTGCGCCTGTGCGAGGCGATCCTGAAGAGCCACGCGAAGCGGACCTGGGTGAAGGTGTAGAGCCCCACCGTAGCCGCCGACGGAAGGAGGTGGGCACTCCGTCCGATTCCGCACAAAAACTGTCAGATGAGTTTTGCACCGCGGGCGGTTGCTGGTATTCGCACCATCGTTTTCCGCGCACCATGAACCGCACTCCCCTTCTCCTCGCCGCCACGCTCGTCACCACCGCTGCATTCGCCGCGGAACCCGACACGAAACCCATCCCGCCCGGCGGCAAGCGGCCTCCGACGAATCCGCTCGAGGACAAGAACCGCCCGGTCGCGAAGGAACCCTCGATGACGCCGGACGAGACGGCGAAGGCGTTCAAGCTGCCGCCGGGGTTCAAGGTGCGGGTGGTCACCGGCGAGCCGGACATCGTGCAGCCCATCGCCTACGCGCAGGATGACCGCGGGCGGCTGTGGGTGCTTACGAACACGAATTACCCCGTGTGCCCCGGCAAGCCGCAGGACAGCATCATCATTTTCGAGGACACCGATGGCGACGGGCGCGCGGACAAGCGCACGGTCTTCTACGACAAGCTCACTTTCTCCAGCGGCATTGCCGTCGGCCACGGCGGCGTGTGGGTCGGCGCGCCGCCGAACCTGCTCTTCTTCCCGCGCAAGGACGGCGAGGATGTGTTCAAGGGCGAGCCGCAGGTCGTGCTCGACGGCTGGGGCAATGAGGACACGCACGAGACGCTGAATGATTTCACCTGGGGCCCGGACGGCTGGCTCTACGGCACGCACGGCGTGTTCACTTTCTCGCATGTCGGCAAGCCCGGCACGCCGAAGGAGCAGCGCACGGAGATCAATGCGGCGGTGTGGCGCTATCATCCGACGAAGAAAATCTTCGAGCGCTGGGCCGAGGGTGCGAGCAACCAGTGGGGCATCGACTGGAACGATCACGGCGAGGCGTTCTTCGCCGCGTGCGTGATCCCGCACCTGTGGCACGCAGTGCAGGGCGCGCGCTACCAGCGCCAGGCCGGGCAGCACGCGGACGCGAACACGTATGAGGACATCAAGACCATCGCGTGGGGCCGCTACGAGAAGGCCGGCTACTGCGGCATGATGGTGTATCTTGGCGACCTCTTCCCGAAGGAGTGGCGCGACACGCTGTTCTTCCACGACATCCACATGAACAAGCAGCGCAACGAGCGCGTGGCGCGGGCGGGGTCGGGATTCAAGAGCGAGCGCAACGTGGATTTCATGGACAGCGACGACAAGTGGTTCCGCGGCCTCTCGCCGCAATACGGCCCCGACGGCTCGGTCTTCGTGAACGACTGGTATGACAAGGTGCCGTGCCACCAGCAGCGCGAGTTCACGGACCGCACGAACGGGCGCATCTACAAAGTGACGATGGACTCGGTGAAGCCGGTAAAGGTGGACCTCGCAAAGGCGAGCGAGGCCGAGCTCGTGCAGTATCAGCTCCATGCGAACGACTGGTATGTGCGCCACGCACGCCGCATCCTGCAGGAGCGCGGCCTGACAAAAGACGGCACCGCCGCGCTGGAGAAAATCCTCTTTGAAAACAAGGACGACACACGCCAGCTCCGCGCGCTCTGGGCGCTGCACTGCGGCGGCGGACTGAGCGAGGCAACCGCGCTGAAGGCGCTGAAGGCCGAGAGCGAGTGGGTGCGCGGCTGGGCGGTGACGCTGCTGTGCGAGGGCAGCAATCCAAGCGCCGCTGCACTCGCGGAGTTCGCGCGCATGGCGAAGGAGGACAAAAGCGCTGGCGTGCGCCTGCGCATCGCGAGCGCGGCGCAGCGAATCCCCGTCGCATCTCGCTGGCCGGTGCTCACCGCACTCGCGTCGCACGGCGAGGATGCGGGTGATCCAAACCTCCCGCTCATGCTCTGGTATGCCGCCGAGCCCACTGTCGCTGCCGACACCGCAAAGGCCGCGGAACTTCTCGCAAGCTGCCAGATTCCGAAGGTGCAGGAGTTCATCACGCGCCGCATCGCCTCCGGAAAATGAAACGCACGCTCACGCTTCTCATCACCCTCGCGCTCGCCGCAGCGAATGCGCAGGAAAGCTCGAAGCTCGACGTGCTCGTCGGCGTGCTTGGCAAAATCAAAGCGCCGGCCCAGCAGGCCAGCATCCTCAAGGGCATGCGCGACTCGCTGCAGGGCCAGCGCGGCCTCGCGGAACCGAGGGGCTGGGCGGACGTTTACGCGACGCTCAAGGACAGCCCCGACGCGACCGTGCGCGAGCATGCGCAGGCGCTCGCGGTTATCTTCGGCGGCAGCGGCGTGCTCGATGAAATGCGCAGGAAGCTCGCTGACGCGAACGCCCCGCTCGACGCACGCAAGCAGGCGCTCGATGCACTGGTTGCCCAGCGCGACGCCGGCTCGCTCGACGCGCTGCTGAAACTCATCACCCAGCCCGGCCCTCTGCGCGAACCCGCGCTCCGCGGCCTCGCCAGCTACGACGACCCGCGCGTGGCACAGACCACTGCAGGCGCCTTTTCCACGCTCGACAGCGCAGAGAAGCGCTCGGCCGTCCAGGCGATGCTCGCGCGCCCGAGCGGCGCGAAGGTTTTCACCGCAGGCATCGAGAGCGGAAAAATCCCGAAGACCGAACTCACCGCGCCCATCGCCCGGCAGATCCAAGGGCTCAAGGACGCGGCGCTCGACGCGTGGCTCGCGAAAAACTTCGGCGCCGTCTCCGCGCCGAACGAGGACAAGAAGAAGCTCATCGCGAAATACAAGGAGTTCGTAACGACTGACCTCGTGCTCCGCGCCGACGCGCAGCACGGACGCGCGCTTTTCGCGCAGACCTGTGCGGCGTGCCACACGCTCTTCGGGGCTGGCGGAAAAATCGGCCCCGAGCTTCCCGGCTCGTTCGAGGATCTCGACTACCTGCTGAACAACATCCTCGATCCCAACGCGATCATCGGGAAGGACTACCAGCAGACGTTTGTGAAGACGAAGGAGGGGCAGATCGTCGCCGGAATCGTGACGGAGGACACCGACCGCGCCATCTCGCTGAAGACGCTCGGGGGCAATGTCGTCACCGTGCAGCGCGCCGATGTCGCATCCACCGAACTGAGTCCGCTGAGCATGATGCCCGAGGGCCTGCTCACACCGCTCCACGAGACCGACGTGCGCGATCTTTTCCTCTACCTGCGGCAGAAGCGCCAAGTGCCGATGCTCGTCACCGAGGTGAATGCGAATGATTTCTTCAACGGCAGCGACCTCCGCAACTGGATCGCGACTACCGGAAAGAACCACGCCGAGTCCTGGCGTGTGGAGAAGGGCGAAATCATCGGTGCTGGCAACGCCACCGCACCGGCGTCGCTCACGAGCGAGATGGTCGCGGGCGACTACAAGCTGACCGCGCAGGTGCGCATCCGCGGCGAAAGGGCGGCGGCGGAACTCATCCTCTGCGGCGAGCGCGACGCCTCGGGTTTTCATGGCATCACCCTCAGCTTCGGCGGCCCGTCCGCGCTCGCGCTCGTGGATTACCGCGCCGCGAGCGATGCAGCCATCAAGCCCGGCAGCCGCGCCATCGGCGACGATCAATGGCACTCGCTCGAGATCACTCGCAAGGTTGGACGGCTCACAGTGACCGTGGACGGCAGAGCGGAGTTCGACATCGAAGACCCTCGCCACCGCCGCCGCGTCTCGCCTTCATTCCACCTGTTCGGTGAAGGCGCGGAACTCCGGGCAAAGGACGTGAAAATTCAGCCGCTCTAGGCGCCGCTACTTGATCAGCTTCGCGAAGTCGGCCCGCACGGCCTTCACCTTCTTCTCGTCCTCGTTGCAGAAGACGACGCCGGTGAGCTTGTTGAGCTGGTAGCACTTCAGCGTGAATTTACGCTTCTTATCGCGGTCACCCTCCATCTCTACGCGCGTGGGCGGGCGTGTGAAGTCGCCGACAAAGTCGAAGTCGAGGTCGAACACGCTGCTGCGGTGCCACGGGATGTAGCTGAAGTTCACCATCTTCTTCGCGGCCATGTTGTAGCCGGCAGCCTTGCCCATCGCGAGCGCGGCATCCCAATGCTCCTCGCGGCGCATGCCGCCGAGGACGGGATTTGGATAAAGCGCGATGTCTCCCGCGGCGAAGATGCCGAGTTCATCGCTCTCGAGGCGCTCAGTGACGGGGCAGCCGTTCTGCGACCACAGCGGCGACGCGGAGACGAGCTGAAGGTTCGGCTCGGCGCCCATCGCCACGATGGCGACAGTCGTATCCATGCGCTGTCCGCTCTTCGTCTGCACACGCTGGAGAACGGTGCGGCCCTCGAAGCCGTTGAGGTGCTCATTCACCATCACCGTCACGCCGTTGGATTCCATGTATTTGGTCAGCCACACCGCGGTCTCATGGTCGAGGTGGCGGGTCCACACCGCCGAGGAGCGCGTGATGAGCGTCACGTTCAGCTTGAGCTTGCGCAAAAGAACCGCGCTCTCGGTGGCGACGAATCCACCGCCGACGATGACCACGTTCTTCTCGGTCTCCAGCACCTCGCGGAGCGCTGCGAGGTCGCGGCCGCTGCGGAGGTAAAAGACATTGCCGAGATTGCCGCCGGCGACCGCCGGGCGGCGGGCGCGGCTGCCAGTGGCGAGCAGCGCCTTTTCAAACTTCACGGCCTGCCCCGTGGCGAGCACGGCGGCGCGCTGCTCGATGCTGAACTGGTTGACGAGGATGTTCAGGCGCAAGTCCACCTTCATGCGTGAAAACCACGCGGGGTCGCGCACGAGCAGTTTCTCCACCGGCTTTTCCTTCACTCCCAGCACACCGGGCAGCAGCTCGGGGCGGTCCACTCCGGGGTGCGGCTCAGCGCTGATCAGCATGATGCTGCCGCGCTTGTCCACGGAACGAATGGCTTCACACGCTGCCACCCCGGCAGCGCCAGCACCAACGATGAGGTAGTCGCGGCGAATCATCTGGCCGAGGGAGATAGCGGGGGTGCCGGGTGCCTTACTAGACAAAAATACATCCCCTTGTTTTCCCCGCCCCGCGCGCTAGAAACCCGCGCTGGCCGTGATTTCCATCCGCATCGAAAACCTCACCAAGCGCTTCGGCGAGAGCACCGCCCTCCACTCGCTGAACCTCACCATCGGCCCCGGTGAGATCTTCTTCCTCCTCGGCCCGAGCGGCTGCGGAAAGACGACGCTCCTCCGCAGCATCGCGGGCTTTTATCCGCCGGACGGCGGGAAAATTTTCTTCGGCGAGGAGGACGTGACCTCGCTGCCTCCCCACCAGCGGAACACCGGCATGATGTTCCAGAGCTACGCGCTGTGGCCGCACATGACGGTGGCGCAGAACGTGGCGTTCGGCCTTGAGGAGCGGCGAGTGCCGCGGCCTGAGATCGAGCAGCGCGTGGCCGCGGCGCTCGAGTCGGTGAAAATGGGCGCGTATGGTGCGCGCAAGATCAACCAGCTCTCAGGCGGCCAGCAGCAGCGCGTCGCACTCGCCCGCGCAATGGTCATCCGCCCGCGATGCCTGCTCCTCGACGAGCCGCTCTCGAATCTCGACACGAAGCTCCGCATCGAGATGCGCGGGGAAATCCGCCGCATCTGCAAGGAGGCGGGCCTCACGGCGATCTACGTCACGCACGATCAAAAGGAGGCGCTCAGCGTCGGGGACCGCATCGCGGTGATGGAGGGCGGCCACATCCGCCAGGCTGGCGCGCCCGCGGAAGTCTATCGCCGCCCGGCGTCGCGCTTCGTCGCGGATTTCATGGGCGAGACGAATTTCATCGAGGGCTCCGTGATCAAGGCCGGCACCGAGCCGGTCATCGAAACCGAACTCGGCCACTTCACCGGCACCGCGCACGGCTGGCTGCCTGCGCCGCTCCAGCGCGTCATCCTCAGCATCCGCCCGGAGGCGCTGCGGCTCGGCACCTCCGCACCACCGGTGAATGCCATCACCGGCACCATCCGCGAGCGAGTCTATCTCGGCGAGATGGCGCAATACCGCTTCGACGCCGGCCCGCAGACGCTCAAGATTTACGAGCTGAACCCGCGGTTTGCCTTCGGCAGCGAGCAGGCGGCGCTGTTTGCGAGCGCGGATCCCGAGGACGCGGTCGTGCTGCCGGCATAGGGACATGAATGACGAGGCGCGAATGTCGAATGACGAACTCCCGCGCGCCGGGCGAACGTCGCCGCTCGCCATTCGGCGCTCGTCATTGCACGGTCACCCTCCGCACGCACCCCGATGACGAAGACCCTCGCCCTTGTCGCCGCGATTCTCGTCGTCGTGCTCGGCCCAATCATCCTGCGCCCGCGCGGCGACAGCGCCGCGCTTCGCGGCGAGGACACCGTCATCGTCATCACGCCGCACAACGAGGCAATCCGCTCCGAATTTGGCGAGGCGTTCCGCGAGTGGTATCGGAAAAAAAACGGACGCACCGTGCTCGTGGACTGGCGCACGCCCGGAGGCACGAGCGAAATCTACCGCTACCTCGAGGGCGCATACACCGCGGCCTTTGAAAACCACTGGCGCGGAAAGCTCGGGCACGCCTGGAACAACGAAGCACATCAGGGCTTCATGGACTCGAAGACCGTGCCGCCGGCATCGCCCGCGGAAGACTCGCCGCGCCAGGCCGCGCGCCGCGCGTTCCTCGCGTCGGAAGTCAGCAGCAGCATTGACGTTTTCTTCGGCGGCGGCGCCTACGATTTCCAAAAGGCCGCCGGAGCCGGGATGCTCGTGGACTGCGGCTTTGTGCGCGCCCATCCCGAGCTGTTCGGCCCCGGCAAGCCGATTCCGCCGGTCGTCGGCGGCGAGCGCTACTACGACGACGGCGGCTTGTGGCTCGGCACCACCGTCGGCGCATTTGGCATCGCATCGAACCGCGATCAACTCGCGCAGCACGGCTTGCCGGAGCCCCGCACGTGGAGCGACCTCGCCGATGCGCGATACTTCCGCTCGCTCGCGCTCGCAAATCCCACGCAGAGCAGTTCCTCAAACAAAGCCTTCGAGATGCTCATCCAGCAGCAGATGAACCTGGTCGCCGCAGAGCGCGGCGTGAACGACGCGGCGGTCACCACCGAGGGTTGGACACGCGCGATGCGGCTCATTCAGCGGATATCGGCAAACGCGCGCTACTTCTCCGATTCGTCCGCGAAGATCGCCCTCGACATCGAGGCCGGCGAAGCGACTGCGGGCATGACGATTGACTTCTACGGGCGCTTCCAGAGCGAGACCGTGCGCCGCTCCGACGGCTCCTCGCGCATCAGCTACGTGGATGCCGAGGGCGGCACCAGTTATGGCGTCGATCCCATCGGCCTCCTGCGCGGCGCGCCGCATCCCGGAGCATCGCGGGAGTTCATCGAATTTGTGATGACGGACGGCCAGAAAATCTGGTGCTACCGCGCGGGCGAACCCGGCGGCCCGCGCCACCGCTCGCTGCGCCGCCTCGCCATTCTGCCCGACCTTTACTCCGACGCGCACCGGCCGCACCGCGCCGACCCCGGCGTAATGCCCTACGAGGCCGCAAAGACTTTCAGCTACGACGGCAGGCGCACCGGCCCGCTCTTCGGCACGATCGCGTTCGTCGTCCGCGTGATGTGCATTGATCCGCATCGCGAACTCACCGCCGCCTGGCGCGCGCTCTGCGACGCAAAGGAGCGCTCCGGCTCCTTTCCGCCGGACGCGCTCGCCGCGTTTGAGGATGTCGCGCACGTGGACTACGCCATCGCCACCAGCCGCATCCGCGCCGCGCTCTCGGAGGGCGGGAGCAAGATTGACCAAGTGCGCCTCGCAAAGGAACTCGCCGACCGCTCCCGCGCCAATTACGGGCGCGCCGAGCAGCTCGCGCGCGCTGGAAAGTGAGCCGGACACTCCTGTCCGCGCCACGCTGCGTCAGTGGTTGAAGATGAACTCCCGGCTGCTCATCAGCGCCCAGAGCACGTCCTCCACCGCCGCGCGCTGCTCCGCGCCCGCGCCGGCGAGCGCCTGCTCGACGGTCTTCACCTCGCCGGGCGTGGGCCTGCGCCCGACGGCCGCGAGATACGCGTCCTCGAGCCACTGCGACACGGGCTTCTTCGATGCGATCACCTTCGCCGCGACGCTCGATGCCTCCCTCAGCTTCGCGTTCACCGTGTCGCCGTTTGCGATGTGGAGCGCCTGCGTCACGTTCGGCTCCTCGGTGCGCTCGCACTCGCACGTCTGCTCGCGCAGCGGGCGGCCGAAGACGCGGGTGAAATAGCTGTCCGTGTTCACGTCCGGGAGCTGCACCGCGCGCCAGCCGACAGGGAACGCATCGCCCCGGTCGCCCTGGTCATACGGATTCTTCGTGCGGAAAGTCGTCGGCACCTGCGTCACCTGCGCAACGGCGTCATGCAGCACCTCGGCCATGAGCCGCTTCGGATAGTAGCGCGAGTAAAAGCGCGAGTCGTCCTTGTTCCCCGCAAGCGCCACGCTGCTGCGCTGGTAGGTCTCGCTCTGCAAAATCTCGCGCATCAGCGCGCGGAGGTCGTAGCGGTGCTCACGCAGCCATTTCGCCGCGGCGGAGAAGAGCGCCTCGTTGCTCGCGGGGTTCGTCTCGCGGATGTCGTCCACGGCCTCGACGAGACCGACTCCGAAGAAATTCGCCCACACGCGGTTCGTGATCGCCCTGGAGAAATACGGATTCTCCGGACCCGTCAGCCAATCCACCAGCGCCTCGCGCCGGTCGCCGGCAAAGTCCCCCGCCAGCGTCTTCCCGCCGAGCGGACGCGGCACCTGCGGCTTGCCCGTGAGCGGCTGCACGAGGTCGCCGTCGTCCGCGGCGAACACCACCTTGTCCCCATCACCGCCCGCTCCGTTTTTGAACCGCACCCGCGAGAACAAATTGGCGTAGCCGAAGTAGTCGTTGTTCGTCCACTTCTCCATCGGGTGGTTGTGGCAGCGCGCGCAGTTCGTCGAGATGCCGAGGAAAGTCACCGCCGTCTTCTCCGAAAGGTCGCGAGGGTCGGGCGTCATCACGAAATAATTTGCAGCGCCGTTCTCCAGCGTGCTGCCGCGTGCGAGCAGGAGCTGCCGCGCAAACTTGTCCCACGGCGTGTTCGTCGCCACCTGGTCGCGGATCCATTTGTAATACGCCCACACCGCAGGCAGCGGCAGCTTGCGCTTCGTCACGAGCAGCAGGTCGCTCCACTTGTAGGCCCAGTAGTCCGTGAACTCCGGCCTTTTCAGCAGATCCTCGATCACCCGGTCGCGCTTGCCCGTGCTCGCGTCCGCGAGAAATGCGCGCACCTCCTGCGCGGTCGGCAGCACCCCGATCGTGTCGAGAAACGCGCGCCGTAAAAACTCCTCGTCCGTGCAGCGCGCTGACGGCGGGATGTTCAGGTCGCGCAGCTTCTCCAGCACGAGATCATCGATCCAGTTCCGCCGCGGCGCGCCCGTGAAGACCTCCGGTGCCACGCTGTTCTCAAACGGCGACTCCACTGTCGCGAACGTGATCTTCTGGAGGAACCACGCCGTCACCGCGCTCTCCCCGTGGCCGATCACCGTCACCTTCCCGCTCTCGTCCACGTTCGCCACGGTCTGATTCGTCGCTGTGTATTTCGCGTAGCGCGTCACGTCCTCGCTGTGGCCGTCGGAAAAGTGCGCCTTCACCGCAAACTGCCGCACCTCGCCCGCCTTCATCTTCGCCATCGGCGGCGCCACCTCGATGCGCTCGATGCGCACGTCATCCGCCTTCGGCCCCAGCGCGCCCTGCGCGACCCACTCCACCAGCGTCTCCCACTCCGGCGAATGCACCTTGAACCGCTCCCCGCCCTTGTGCGGCACCGCCGACGTCGCCTTCATCAGCAGCAGCGAGCGTGCGGGATCCGTCGTGCTGATGCGCCGCCCGAACGCCCCGCGGGTCAGCGCGAGAAAGTCCCCCTCGTTGTCATACCCGCGCAGCGAAAGCTTGAATCCCCCCTGCCCCGCCGCCGCCCCGTGGCACGCGCCCGACGAGCACCCCGCCTTCGCGAGGATCGGCTGCACGTGGTTGCGGAAGGAAACATCCGCCGCACGCGCAGGCAGCACGGTCATCGCGATGAAAATGGGGAGCAGTCGTTTCATTGGGAACGACGACACGCTAGGCGCGGGTTCCTTGGGGGGCAAGGCGCGCCTCGCGGGGGGCACCCTGCCCGCGATGCCGCATAAATCCCGGCTCCGCTTCAGCCAAAATCGGTGTGGCGGCTTCCGCTACATTTTGAAAAGCTCCCGCCAAGGGAGGCACGCTTCCCCCAGCCATGCGCGAACACACCGATCCCACTCTCGCCGCCGCCGCGGGGAACGTCGCCGAGATTCTCTCGGGGGCCGGTGTCGTTCTCACGCGCTTCCTTTTCAATCCCGGCGAGCCCTGCAACCACGACCCCATGGATGCCCTCGTCATCGTGAACCACCTCGCCACCGTCGGCCCCGGCGAACTCCACGCCTGCGCCGCCTCCCTCGCGCGGCTCGAACGCGCTGGTTGCCATGCATGGTCGGACTCCGCCGAGTGCCCTCTCTGCGCCCGCCTCCGCGCACTCGCCCGGAGCGCTGGGTGACCGCCGCTCCCGCCTTGCATCCGGCAGCCACCCTCGCCACCACTCAGTGCCACCGCCCGGTTCCACCCATTCCCCGCGATGATCAAAATCACCCGGTTCCTCGCAGCCGCCGCCGCATTCACCGTTGCCGCCGCCATCGCCCCGCTGGCAGGCCGCGCCGCCGACGGCCCGCGCGCGTCCTACTACAAGGACGGCGAAATCCACATCACGGTGCTCGGCCAGCCTGAGACAAAGCCAATCACCAGCGGGCACTGGGACTTCAAGCCCTCGTGGTCCGTCACCGGCGATCATCTCGTCTTCTTCCGCCGGCTGCAGGACGACCCGGACGTGAACAAATGGATCACCGCCATCTGCATCATCGGCGCGGACGGCACCGGCTTTCACCAGCTTTCCGACGGCACCTTCACCGACTTCAACCCCACGTGGACGCGCGATGGAAAGAACACGCCGGTCTGGAACCGCAAGGTGCCCGGCAAGCTCAGCTACTACATCATGGCCGGCAAAATCGGCGGCAAGCCCGGCGGGGAAATCCAGCTCACCGACAAGAGCTACCATTCGTGGGTCCACTCCGCCGTGCGCGACGGCCGACTGCTCGTCTCCTCCACCCACCCGGCGCTCGGTCGGGGCTACTACCTCGTGACTCCGAATCCCGGCGGCGAGCCCAAGTTCGAGCGCGTCGAGTGCGGGCTGGCGGCAAAAGGCATCCTCGACCGCATCAGCATCTCTCCGGACGAGACGAAGATCTGCTTCGAGTATCAGGCTGGCTTCAAATACGAGTTCCCCGGCCGCACGCTCTACGTCGCGGACTTCGACGTGAAGCAGCGCACGATCACGAACCTGAAGCCCTTCGCAAACGAGGAAGGCAGGAAAGTGTGGTTCGCCTACCCGCGCTTCACCAAAGGCGCCGCCTCCATTGTGTATCACGCTGGCGGCAAGCTCTTCCTCCACACCCTCGCGGACGGCACCACAAAGCAGGTCTCCACCGACCCCAAGGCCGACTACCGCTACCCCCACGGGGAAGCCGCGCCAAACTGAACTCCGACCTTCCCGCGCGGCGCTGGCGCGCCACGTGGAACTTACTTTTCCTCCGGGAAGATCTCGGCGAGCAGCGCGGCCATGCGGTGGCCGGCGATGACGATGCGGCGGCCGGCGATGTCGCGGGACTGCCGGGCAAACTCAAGGCCGATGCGAGGTGCCTCGGTGTTGTCCGGGTGCGGGCCGGGCGGATAGGCCTTCGTGCAGCCGAGCATGTGGCTTTCGCGGGCCCAAGTCTCGGCGCCGCCCTTGGCGGCCAGCTCGGGGAGCTTGTCCTTGGGATAGGCGCGCATGAGTTCGCGGGCCTCCTCGGTGATGATGCCCTCGCCGGGTTTCGGACGGGCATCGGTTTTCGGCACCGCCCAGAGCTCGACGACTGCCTCCTCGCGGACATCGAAGCGGAAGCATTTGTCCCAGAAGGTATGAAGGTTCGCCGTCATGCCGGGCATGAGGTCGCTGAAATGGACGCCGGAGATGAGGTAGCCGTTGCCGCCGCGGTCATTCCAAGTGGTCGCGTGCAGCGGCTGGTGAAGGTCGCCCACCCAGTGGAAGAGCATGCCGAGGGAACGCGCTCGCTCGTCCTCGGGGGTGGCGGGATCGCGGAGGGACTTGAGGGCCTCGCCGATGGCCCAGACGACGTGCGGACCTTCGGGGAACTTCTCGACCTTGCCGTCGTCGGTCTTTTCGAGGTCCACATAGTGCCAGGTGGACCATTTGTAGTCCTTCTTGGGCATGGAGCGGAGGTCGTCCATCCAGCAGGAGATGGTGGTGAAATTGTAGGGCCGCCCGGCATTGTAGGTCGTGTCGATGGTGGCGGTGAGCCTGCCGACGGCTTCGCGGATGTGCGGCGGGCTGAGTTCCCATGCGACCTGGCCGACGAGCATGTGGCCGCCGGCGTCCCACGCGGAGGCTGCGGCGGTGCCGAGGGCGACGGTGGCGGCGAGGATGGGGAGTGTTTTTTTCATGCGGGAAAGGGATGCGGTGGCGGCTGCGGGGACTCAGGGGATGAGCTTGAGCTGGTCGAGGCTGAAGACGCGGATCTGGAGGGCGCCGCTGCGTTCCTCGAGGAGGCCGCCGATGTGGACCTTCTGGCCGACGTAGGCGTCGAGCTTTTCCTTCGTGAACTGGCCCCTGCCGTCGCCCGCGAGGAAGACAAGCGAGACGGACTCACGGTAGTTCTTGGTGAAATTGAGATACGAGGTGGCGCCGCTGCGGCTCCTGCCAGCCGCGACGATTCTGCCCTCGATGACGACGCGGCGCCCGGCGCGCGGACGGAGTTTCACGAGGTCGGTGGGAGAATAGACTGGCTCGGCGACGGCGGGTGCCTTGGCTGCGGGCCGGGGCTTCTCGGCGCGGACGGGCGCGAGGGCGCAGAGGAGCACGCTGGCGACGAGTGCGGCGCGGCGCGGGAAGGCGCTGAGGCAGGCGGGGATCTTCATGGGGCGCGGGAGTAATGCGGAAGACTGCCGAGTGTGCGAATACATTTCGCAGCAGCAGGCCAATCCGCGCAGGGCATTCAGATTGCGGCGCGCGCGGATGGTGATTATCCGGAGACATGCGCGCGACTTTCCCCCGCCCCGCCGTTGTCCTCGCGGCGCTCATCGCATTTGCGCGCGCAGACGACTGGCCGCAATTCCAAGGGCCGAACCGCGACGGCGTGTGGAATGAGACCGGCGTGATGCAGACATTCCCGGCCGAGGGTTTGAAACCCGAATGGCGCACACAGGCGGGGCATGGACTGTCGAGCCCCGTGGTCGCCGCTGGCCGCGTGTATCTCGTGGATGCGGAGTTCCGGGACGGGAAAGCGCGGGAAAATGTGCGCTGCCTCGACGGGAAAACCGGGATGGCACTGTGGACGCACACCTCCGACGTGGCGTATCCCGAATGGGCGCTAGACCCCGCGAACAACAGTGGTCCCAACGCCACGCCAGTCGTGCGGGATGGGAAGATTTACTCGCTGGGACAGATGGGCGATTTGCTGTGCCTCGATGCGGCGACGGGCGCAGTGCGCTGGCACCGGAACCTGATGGCGGACTTCGGCACGAAAGAGTTCACCGGCACGACGCCGTCGCCCTTGATCGAGGGCAGCCTGCTCATTGTCGCGCTCGGCGCTGCGGAAAAGGGCGCGTGCGTCGTGGCCTTCGACAAAGAAACCGGCAGCGAGGCATGGCGCGCGCTCGCGGACCCGTGGACTTACAGTTCGCCGAACGTGATCACGGCGGGCGGGGAGCGTCAGCTCATCGTGTGGACGCCGAAATCCGTCGTATCACTGAACCCCGCGAGCGGCGCCGTGCGGTGGCGCGAGGAATATGACACCACCAACCTCTACGGCGTCGCCCCCGCCATCGTGGACACGGACCTTCTCCTGCTGAGCGGCCTGATGTTCCAGCTCAACGCGGCCAAGCCCGCCGCAGCGGTGCTCTGGCCCGAGCACAAGTCCGGCGCGAAAGCGGTGCTGAGCACCACGTCCATCCCGGCGCTGTTCGGGGGCCACGTGTATTCGGGAAAATCGAACGGGCGCCTCGTGTGCCTTGATGCGCGCACCGGGAAGCAGGTCTGGGAGACGGACAAGGTGACCGGCAAGGGTCAGGGCGCGACTATCCACATCACTCGGAATGGCGGCACGGCGCTGCTATTCACCGAGCAGGGAAACCTCATCCGCGCGCGGCTCAGCGCCAGCGGCTACGAGGAAATCAGCCGCGTGCATCTCGTGGAGCCGGCGCACTTGTTTGCAGGCAGGAAGCTCGTGTGGCCGCCGCCGGCCTACGCGGACGGCCGCATCTTCATCCACAACGGCGCGGAACTCGTGTGCTTCTCGATCAGGGCGGAACCGCGCTGAGGCGCAGCCGGCTCAGAGCTTGCGCCAGCGGATGTCCTTGATCGCGCCGCTCGTGCGCCACGTCGCGATGCCGAAAGGCATGGAGCTCTCGATCTCGCCGATGCGCATGTCGAGGTTCTTCCCGTCCGTCTCGAGGTCCACGACCTTGTCCTTGTCGATCCACACCTCCAGCTTGTCCTTCGCGACGCGGACGCGGATCGCATACCACTGGTCCTTCTTGAAGTTGCGGTAGGTCGTCGTCTCATTCTCGCTCGCGTTCTCGCCGTTCACATTCGAGATGCCGACGACGCTGCCGCCCCATCCGCCGGCGATGAAGGTGACGTGCTTGTCGCCGACCGGGAAGGTGAGCGCGCCGAAGAAGTCGTCGCCCTCCACGCGCTTCGCCTGATACTCGACCTCGTAGCCCATCGTCGCGGGCGCCTTCTCAAGGTTGATGCCCGTCATGTCGCCGCCCTGCGGGAGGAGGATTTCTCCGTTCTTGATGGACACATCGGCGTGGCCGGCGAAGTCGGTGGTCTTCCATTTGCCGAGCGTCTTGCCGTCAAAGAGAGGCTGCCAGCCGTCCGCAGCCGCCGCGGCCTGCGCCGGTGCGGAAGCGCCGCCGGCGAGGACGCCGCGGAGTTCTGCGAGGACGGGAGGCACGTTCTGCCAGGGGTCGGTCTTCTCCTCGAACTCCAGCGCGACCCAGCCCTGATAGTTTGCCGCGCGGAGGATGCCGGCGAGCTTGGCGAAGTCCGCCTTCTCCATGTCCTTCGCGCCGCGGCGCTGGATCTGCGTCTTGATCTGCACGTTCACGGCGAACGGCGCGATCTTCGCGAGGTCGGCATACGGGTCGTCGGTATGGAAATTGCCGGTGTCGAGATTGATGCCGACCCACGGGCTCTTTACCGAGCGGACGATCTCAATGAGCGCATCCGGCTCGGCGACGATGCCACCGTGGTTTTCGATGCCGAGGAAGATGCCGCGCTTCCCCGCATAGTCCCCGCATTCCTCGAGCTGTTCGATGCACGCCTTCTTCGCCGCCTCGATGGTGCCGCCCTTCTGCATCGCGCCCGCGAACACGCGGATGTGCGGCGCGCCGAGCAGCGCGGCGCGGTCGATCCAGCGCTTCACATCGGCGACCTGCTTGTCGCGCTCCTCTCCCGCGGGATGCGTGAAGGTGTTTCCCACCGCCGTGCCGCTGATGCTCACGCCACGCAGATAGGCGTGGCGCCGGATCGCGATGAGGCGCTCGTCCGTGACGTCCTTCGGAAAATAATAGCTCGTGAGTTCCGCGCCGTCGCACTGCCACTCTGCGCAGCGGTCAATGAACTTCTCCATCGTGAGCGCGCGATCCGCCGGGATGTCCGCCTTCGGCTTCGCACCCTCGGTGAAGAAGTCGCGGAACGAGTAAGCCGCGAGGCTCAGGCGGAGGCGCGGCGCTCCGCTGCGGGCAAAGGGCTGCACCGCACCGGCGAAAGGCGCGGCAAGGAGGGCGAGCGATGAGGTGGCGAGGAAACGGCGGCGGGAAAGGGACGGCATGGGCGCAGTGTGATTCGCCCGCCGCGCGGCGCGCAATGCGAATGTGTCCGCTCGCGCGATGACGCGCACGGAGGAGCGCATCCTCTCAGTTTTCCGCCCGCGCGCTCAGCCAGGCCGCGCGGAGGCGCGTGAAGAACGTGCGGTCATTTTCCGGCATCGCCTCCCGCTGCTTCAGCCACTGGAGCTGCTTCTCCTTCAGCGATGCGCGCGCTGCGTCCTTCAGTTTCGCCGCGAGCCTCTGGTAGGCGGCGTTCAGTTCGTCCTCCACCTTGTCCTCGCCGACCGGCTCGGGGATTTTCTTCCCGCCCACGAGCGTGAGCTTCGGCTCCTTTCCCCCGCCCTTCACCTGGAACTTGAGCCGGTAGTTGTATTCCGGCGGCTTGTTGATCTGCGGCCGCGCCCGCCCGTTGATCACGAGCACGCCATCCGGCAGAAGCGCCGGCAGGTTGAACGACACCTCCCCCTCGTCCTCGACCTTCGCCGCCTTTCTGAGAAAGGCCGAATACGCCTTCACCAACTGCGGGAGCACATCGCTGAAGGTCCGCGCCTTCGCGTCCACCCACAGGATCGACTCATCACTCCACCGCCCCTCGTAAATCGCCAGCGCGTGCCGGCTGTCCTCGGACCATCCGACCGCGAGGCCGCTGAAGCGCTTGAAGCGCCCGTCCGACGTCACGAAGTGATCGTGCTCCGGAATCACCGCGACCAACTGCCCGCGCGCCGCGTCCGCCAGGAAATTTGAGATGTCGTCACCCGCCGTGTCCTTGCCAGCGGGCCACTCCTTAAGCTCGGCGAGCTTGTCCGCATCCGCGCCCCAGCCCCACGCGAAGACATGCGCGCCATCCGGCGACACCGTGTCGTGGAATCGCCGGAAGCCGGGCGCGTCCTCGGCAGCGCATCGGGCGGAGGAAAGAACCGTGCACAGCGCGAGCGCTGCAGCTTGGAGGAACAGGGACAGCGGTTTCATCCCGGCCCACGTATTCGCCTGCGCAGAATCTGAAAAGGCCAAAGCCGCACCTGCATTCCGCGTCCCTGCACCGCTCCGCGCTCCACACTCCGCAGCGTCGCAGCGCGGCGTCACGTGAATGGTTCAATGGCCACTCTTGCCAGCGTGGAAAACGCTGCCATATTCCGCCCCCTTTTTTCCGGGGAACTTTCCATGTCACAGCAAAACATCCGCAACATCGCCATCATCGCCCACGTCGATCACGGCAAGACGACACTCGTGGACTGCCTGCTCAAGCAGGCAGGCACCTTCCGCGCAAACGAAGCCAAGGCGAGCGAGGAGCGCATCATGGACTCGATGGACCTCGAGCGTGAGAAAGGCATCACCATCCGCGCGAAGAACGCCGCGTTCCGCTGGAAGGACTACCACATCAACATCGTGGACACCCCCGGCCACGCGGACTTCGGCGGCGAGGTCGAGCGCATCATGAAGATGATCGACGGCGTGCTGCTCGTGGTGGACGCGCACGACGGCCCGCAGGCGCAGACGAAGTTCGTGCTCAAGAAGGCGCTCGAGAACGGCGCGAAGCCGATCGTCGTCATCAACAAGATCGACCGCGAGAACGCCGAGCCGCACAAGGTGCTCGACCAGGTGTTCGAGCTTTTCCTCGAGCTGCACGCGAACGACGACCAGCTCGACTTCCCCATCGTGTATGCGAGCGCGAAGAACGGCTTCGCGAAGATCGACCTCAAGGACGAGAGCTCGACGATGGAGCCGCTCTACCAGACGATCGTGGACAAAATCCCGCCGCCCAAGGTGAGCGCGGAGCCCTTCTTCCAGTTCGTCGTGGCGAACCTCGACTACTCCGACTTCCTCGGGCGCCTCGCGTATGGCCGCATCGTGAGCGGCAGCGTGAAGCCCGGCGACAGCCTCACGTGCCTCCACGGCAACGGCACTTTCTCAAAGGCGAAGGTGACCGCGGTCTTCGGCCACGAGGGCCTGAAGAAGATCCAGATCCAGTCCGCCGAGGCCGGCGACATCGTGGGCATCGCGGGCTTCGAGGACGTGTTCATCGGCGAGACGCTCACGGACAACGAGACGCGCCCGCGCCTCCCGTTCGTGGACATTGATCCGCCCACGATCACGATGAAGATCTGCATCAACGACGGCCCGCTCGCCGGACGCGAGGGCTCGCTGCTCACCGCGCGCCAGGTGCGCGAGCGCCTCTTCCGCGAGACGCGGACGAACGTCTCCCTGCAGGTCAGCGACACCGACACCGCCGGCCACTTCGAGGTGAAGGCGCGCGGCGAGATGCAGATCGCCATCCTCGTCGAGCAGATGCGCCGCGAGGGATTCGAGGTGCTCGTCTCCCGTCCCGAGGTGATTTTCAAGCGCGACGAGCAGGGCAGCCTGCTGGAGCCCTACGAGGAGCTCGACGTGGATCTGCCCGAGGAATTCCTCGGCGCGATCATGCAGAACCTCGCCTCACGAAAGGCCGACATCACGCACATGGAGCATCACCCCCACAGCGTCGAGCTGAAGGCGATCATCCCCACGCGCGGGCTCATCGGCTTCGAGACCGTCCTCGTGAACGTGACCAAGGGCCTCGGCATCATCAGCTCGCTCTTCCACGGCTACGGCCCGCACAAGGGCGAGATCCCGAACCGCGGCAGCGGCGTCCTCGTGAGCATGGAGGCGGGCGTCAGCACCGCCTACGCGCTCGACACCATCCAGGAGCGCGGCCGCCTCTTCATCGACCCGCAGGAGGAAATCTACGAGGGCATGATCGTCGGCGAAAACAGCCGCAACGAGGACATGCCCGTGAACCCCTGCCGCGCGAAGAAGCTCACCAACATGCGCAGCCAGGGCGACGGCAAGGGCATCGCGCTGCCGCCCGCGCTGAAGCTCAGCCTCGAGCGCTCCCTCGAATACATCGCGCCGGACGAATACGTCGAAGTCACCCCGAAGAGCCTCCGCCTCCGCAAGAAGATCCTCGACGCCAACGCCCGCAAGCGCGCCGCGAAGGCCGTCGAGGTGGCGTAGCATCCGTAGCGGCGCTGGTGAAGCGCGGGCGCGCTTTCATCCGAGGCTGTGACTGGTGACTGGTGAACAGTGACTGGTTTCGGAGCATGACGCCCTGCGCGCCCCCGAGCCCGGCCACTCGCGCGAAACCCGTCCGCACATTTCGATGATCCTTTTTGCACTCGGATCTCGCATGGGTGGGTGAGATGAACACGCCCGTGCCACCGACGCCGCCAACTCCTAGTCCAAGCGGCAAGCCGCAGCCGCCCGTGGCGCACGACGCGAAGCTGGAGGCCACCTTCAACTCCGCGCTGGAACGGCCGATGGAGGAACGCGAGGCATACATCGCGCAGGCTTGTGGCGACGACACGGTGCTCCTCGCAGATGTGCGGGGGCTGCTCGCGGCGCATGAGGACGCGGGTGATTTTCTGAAGACCGAAGCGCCGCCTGCGTCCGCGATCAAAGCCGAGGTGGTGCGGCTCAAGCCCGAGGAGGCGG
The DNA here is from genome assembly GCA_044221185.1 of Chthoniobacteraceae bacterium. Lineage (GTDB taxonomy): Bacteria > Verrucomicrobiota > Verrucomicrobiia > Chthoniobacterales > Chthoniobacteraceae > SXWH01. Next base: position 240,097 of record JBGAPP010000007.1, read on the forward strand.
GTGACCGCATCGGGCCTTACAAATTGCGCGAGCAGATTGGCGAGGGTGGATTCGGTGTCGTGTGGGTCGCGGAGCAGGAGAAGCCGGTGCGGCGGCGCGTGGCGCTGAAGATCATCAAGCTCGGCATGGACACGAGGGAGGTCATCGCGCGCTTCGAGCAGGAGCGGCAGGCGCTGGCGATGATGGATCACCCGAACATCGCGCATGTCCTCGATGCGGGCGCGACGCAGTTTGGGCGGCCGTTCTTCGTCATGGAACTCGTGCGCGGGGTGAAGATCACCGAATACTGCGACGAGCAGCAGCTCTCCACGCAGGAGCGCATCGAGCTGTTCATCACCGTCTGCCAGGCGGTGCAGCACGCGCATCAAAAGGGAATCATCCATCGCGACCTCAAGCCCTCGAACATTCTCGTCACGGTCAACGACGGGAAGGCGGTGCCGAAGGTGATTGATTTCGGCGTGGCCAAGGCGACGCAGGGCCGGCTCGTCGAGCACACGGTCTATACGCAGTTCCAGCAGATGATCGGCACGCCGCTCTACATGTCGCCCGAGCAGGCGGACATGACTTCGCTCGACGTGGACACGCGCAGCGACATCTACGCGCTCGGGGTGCTGCTCTACGAATTGCTCACCGGCCGCACGCCGATTGACGAGGCGACGATGCGGCAGGCGGGGCTGGATGAAATGCGGCGCATCATCCGCGAAGTGGACCCGCCGCGTCCATCGCTGCGGCTGAAGACGCTCGCCGGCGATGAACTCACGACCACGGCGAAGCGGCGTCATGTCGAGCCGGCGAAGCTGCCCGGCGCGTTGCGCGGCGACCTCGACTGGATCGTGATGAAGTGCCTCGAGAAAGATCGCACCCGCCGCTACGACACGGCCAACGGCCTCGCGCTCGACCTGCGGCGGCATTTGCAAAACGAAGTCATCACCGCGCGCCCGCCGACCACGGGCTACCTGCTCGGCAAGCTCATCCGGCGCAACAAGCTCGCCTTCGCCGCTGCCGCCGCGGTGACACTCGCGCTGGTGCTCGGCATCGTGGCGAGTCTGTGGCAGGCGATGCGCGCGACCCAAGCCGAAAAGCAAGCGCACGCCGAAGCGCAGCGCGCCACGGAGGCGGAGAAGCTGGCCGGGAAGCGGCTGGACGAGTCCGAGGAAGCGCGGGCGGAGGCCCAGGCGATTGCCAAGTTCATGTCGGAAGTCTTCGGCAGTCCCGCCCCGGGCGGCGATGGGCGCAACGTGACGGTGGTCGAAGCACTCGGGAACGCGACCAAACGCCTCGACGCCGACCAGTCCCTGCCTCCAGAGCGGCGAGCCCGGCTGCAGATTCATATCGCATGGACCTACGAGAGTCTCGGGCTGCATAGGGAGGGCGTCCCCTTGGTGGAAAAGGCGGCAGCTTACTACCGCACGGCGCGCGGCCCGGATCACCCGGAGACGCTCATGGCCATGTCCCAAGTCGTGCATCTATCTCGAAACGCCCACCGAACCGACGACGCCATCAAGCTGGGGGAGGAAACTCTGGAGCGGATGCGCAGAGTCCTCGGTCCGGAGCACGGGGAAACGCTTTGGTTGACCCTGTTATTGGCGAACGCCTATGACGACGCGAAGCGTGGGAAGGAGGCACTGGCGGTGCTCGAGGATCTTGTGCCGCGCATGAGCCGGGCCGTGGGCGCGAACGCTCCCGGAACCCTGTGGGCACTCGGTGGACTGGCCAGCTCCCTCCACAATGCTGGCCGGGTGGAGGAAGCCATTCCCGTGTATGAGCGAGTCCTTGCCGCACGCCGGAGGAGATACGGCTCGCTCCATCCAGACACGCTGTGGGTCGCCCACCAACTGGCCGGCAGTTACTACATCGTCGGCCGGCGCGAAGAGGCCATCGCTCTGGCAGAAGAAGCCGCGTCCGGATTGCGCAAGGCGATGGAACCGGAGCATCCGTGGACGAAGGCAGCCGAGCGCCACCTCGTCGCGTGGAAAGCCGTGCGCGACGGCAAGCCCGATCCCACGCCGAAGCCGGCTCCCGCCGAGACGCTCAGCCGCGCGGGGAAATTTACCGAGGCCGCGCAGGCCACGCGCGAGTTCATCAAAAGCCGTGGAGCGGAACTCGAAGCCGGCACCGGGAGGAGCGCGACTCGCGAACGCATGATCCTCGCCGCGACATTGCTGGCCGCCGGCGACCGCGACGCCTACCGCGTTGCCTGCGCGGAAGCCGCCAGCCATTTCAAAAACACCGCCGACCCAACTCAGGCCGAACAGTTGGCCAAGGCCTGCCTGCTCGTCGCCGAATCCGGCGTGGATGCCGCGACGCTCGCCGCCTTCGTGGCGACCGCGCAATCCCACGCCGATGAGCACTGGATGCAGCTCCTCAACACCCTCGCCGAATACCGCCTCGGCCACTGGGACGCTGCCGCCGACTGGGCCACGAAAATGCGCGCCAATCCGAAGGCTCCCGAGCGCGGCACCGCCGCCGCCGCCGCCATCCTCGCCATGGCCGAGCACCAGCGCCACCATCCCGCCGAAGCCCGCGCCGCCCTCGACGCCGCCAAAACCGTCATCGCCGCCCACTGGCCCGCCGGCACCGACACGAACTGGTATGCCTGGCTCATCGCCGACCTCCTCGCGAAGGAAGCCGAGGCGCTGATGAAGTAGGCGGGCAAAGCTCGACACCGAGTCTGCCCGGTTCAAGTTGCCCGCGATGAGCGATGTCACGCGCCTCCTTGAAGCAATGCAGCACGGCGATGCCCGCGCCGGAGAGGAATTACTCCCGCTCGTCTATGCGGAGCTCCGCCAGCTCGCCCGCGCGAAGATGGCGCGAGAGCAGCCGGGGCACACGTTGCAAGCGACGGCGCTCGTGCATGAGGCATGGCTGCGGCTAGGCGAGCATCGTTTTGAAAACCGCCTGCATTTTTTCGGCGCAGCCGCGGAGGCGATGCGGCGCATCCTCATCGAGCGCGCACGCCGCAAGCTCTCCGCAAAGCACGGCGCGGGCGCGGAGCATGTGGACGCCAGCGAGGTCGAAATCACCGCGCCGACAGAAAAGGACGACGAGCTTCTCGCCGTCCACGAAGCCCTCGACACGCTCGCCGCGCACGACGCGCGCAAGGCCGAGTTGGTGAAGCTGCGCTACTTCGCCGGCCTCTCCATCAAGGAAGCCGCCGAAGTCCTCTGCATTTCCGCGCCCACCGCGAAACGCGACTGGGCATACTCGCGCGCGTGGCTTTTCCGGGAGATTGCCAGGCGGCGGAGTTCCTAGTCCGGCGGTTGTCCGCGGAGCGCCGGCACGGCAAGAATCCCTTTGCCCTCCCCTTCCCGCGCGCCTAAAAACCGCGCCCTTATGTTTGCAGGGACTCACACCGCGCTCGTCACGCCGTTCCGCGAGGATCGGTTCGACGACGCCGCATACACCAGCCTCATCGAGGCGCAAATCGCCGGGGGCATCACGGGCATCGTCCCCGTGGGCACCACCGGCGAATCGCCCACGCTCGATCACGGCGAGCATCTGCGCGTGATCGAACTCGCGGTGCAGGCGGCGAAAAAGCGGACGCTGGTGATCGCGGGCACGGGGTCGAATTCCACGCGCGAGGCGGTGGAGATGACGGTGGAGAGCGAGAAGCTCGGCGCCGATGCGGCGCTGCTCGTGGCGCCCTACTACAACCGCCCCACGCAGGAGGGGCTCTACCGCCACTTCCGCGCGATCGCGGAGAAGACGAGGCTGCCGCTCATCCTTTACAGCATCCCCGGGCGCTGCGGCGTGGAGATCGGCGTGGAGACGTGCGCGCGCCTCGCGAAGGACTGCGCGAACATCGTGGCGATCAAGGAGGCGGGCGGCACCGTCGAGCGCGTGAGCGCGCTGCGCGCGGCGCTGCCGGAGAAGTTCGAGATCCTGTCCGGCGACGACTCGCTCACGCTGCCGTTCATCAGCGCGGGCGCGTGCGGCGTCATCAGCGTCGCGTCGAACATCATCCCGAAGGAGGTCGGCGACCTCGTGAACGCGGCAAACGCCGGCCGCCTCGCGGAGGCGCGCGCGCTGCACGCGAAGTGGTATTCGCTGTTCAAGGACATCTTCATCGAGAGCAACCCCGCGCCGATCAAGCAGGCGCTCGCATGGCAGGGCCGCATGACGGCGGATGTGCGGCTGCCGCTGTGCGAGCTGGCGTCCGCGAGCCAGGAGAAGCTGCGCGGGACGCTGAAGAACCTCGGCCTTCTGAAGTAGATGAGCCTGCGCCTCCTCATCAACGGCTCGCGCGGGCGCATGGGCCAGATGCTCATCGCCTGCTCGAAGGAAAACCCGGCGCTCGCCATCGGTGCCGCGGTGGATGTCGGCGATGACTTTGCCGCGGGCCTCGCTGCGAGCGATGCGGTGATCGATTTCTCTCACCACTCCACCTGCCAGACGGTCCTCGACGGCTGCGTCGCGGGAAAGAAGACGCTCGTCATCGGCACGACCGGCCACAGCGATGCGCAGGTCGCCGCGATCCGCGAGGCTTCGGCGAAGATCCCGATCGTCTTCTCCGGCAACTACTCGACCGGCGTGAATGCGCTCTACTGGCTCTCGCGCAAGGCGGCGGAGATTCTCGGGCCGGACTTCGACATCGAAATCATCGAGGCGCACCACCGCATGAAGAAGGACGCGCCGAGCGGCACTGCGAAGAACCTCGCGGAGATTCTCACCGAGGTCCGCAGCCTCGAATACAACAGGGACGTGCTGCACGGCCGCAAGGGCGACGTGGGCGCGCGGACGAAGACGGAGATCGGCATGCACGCGGTGCGCGGCGGCGACATCGTCGGCGACCACACGGTTCTCTTCGCCGCACTCGGCGAGCGCGTGGAACTCACGCACAAGGCATCGGGCCGCGAAATCTTCGCGCGCGGCGCACTGCGCGCCGCGCAGTGGGCGCACGGACAGCCGGCGGGCCTCTACACGATGCAGGATGTGCTGGGGCTGAAGTGAATGACGAACGACGGCGCCGCCCGTGTGGAGCGCCGCCCGTCCCGGCGGCCACGTCGAAACCCGGCGCAGCCGCATTCTTTTTCACCGCAAACATGAAAATGTGCGCTCCGCGTTTTGTTCTTCGTGGCCGGCGGGACGCGCGGCGCTCCTCATGAGAACCGGCATCGCCCTCGGCTCGAGTCTCGGTGACCGGCTCGCCAATCTCGCCGCGGGGCGCGATGCGGTGCTGCGGCTGCCGCACCTCTCCGCGCAGGTGCTGCAGTCGCGCGTGTATGAGACGGAGCCGGTCGGCACCGGGCCGGACGCGGGGCCGTTCCTGAATGCGGTCATCGAAGTGGACTCGGACGCCGAGCCGCTCGCGCTTCTCGCCGCGCTCCGTGGAATCGAGTCCGCACTCGGACGGCCGACGCGCCACCCGCGCAATGCGCCGCGCACGCTCGACCTCGACATCCTCTACATCGGCGACCTCGTGATGAGCGACGACGCGCTCATTCTCCCCCACCCGCGCCTTCACGAGCGCCGCTTCGTCCTCGCGCCGCTGAATGACATCCGCCCCGAGCTGCGCCTGCCGGGACAGTCGCAGACCGTGGCTGAGTTGTTCGCGGGCCTCGCCGACCCCGCAGCCGTCACGCTTTTTGCCGACACTTGGTGAAGTGCGCTGATTGATCCCGCGGGGTGCGTGAAACCACGCCCTCCGCGTTGTATCGCTTTGAACACGCCACGGGCCGGATTACATACGTGCAGATTTTCCCAAACCCATGACTCGACGCCCCGCCATCGCCGCCGTCCTCGCCCTCGCGGGCATCCCCGCCGCCGCGCCTGCCGCGCAGGACGGGAAGCTGCGCTTCAACCAGGACATCCGGCCGATCCTCTCGGACAAATGTTTTGCCTGCCACGGCTTCGACGCGAAGAAGCGCAAGGCCGACCTGCGGCTCGACACGGCGGAGGGCGCGTTCGCCGTGAGCGACGGCGCGCAGCCGATCAAGCCCGGCGACCCGGCGAAGAGCGAGGTGTGGAAGCGCATCATCAGCAAGGACGAGGACGAGGTGATGCCGCCGCCGGATTCGCACAAGAAGCTGAGCGACGCGGAGAAGGCGCTCATCAAGCGGTGGATCGAGGAGGGAGCGGCGTATCAGAAGCACTGGGCCTTTGAGGCGCCGGCGCGGCCCGCGGTGCCGAAGATCGAAGATCAGAAGTCGACGATCAGAAATCCCATCGACGCCTTCCTCGCCGATCGACTGCGCAGCGAGGGGCTCGCATTTTCCCCGGAGGCCGACCGCGAGACGCTCATCCGCCGCGTGGCGTTTGCCATCACGGGCCTGCCGCCGACGGTGAAGGAGTTGGACACGTTCCTCGCGGACCAGTCGCCCGACGCCTACGGGAAGATGCTCGACCGCTATCTCTCCTCCCCGCGGCACGGCGAGGAGATGGCGCGGCACTGGCTCGATGTGGCGCGCTACGGCGACACGCACGGCCTGCACCTCGACAACGAGCGGCAGATGTGGGCCTACCGCGACTGGGTGGTGCGCGCGTTCAACGACAACCTGCCCTTTGACAAGTTCACGACGTGGCAAATCGCCGGCGATCTCGTGAAGGACGCCGACAGCGCGGGGGCCGGCCGCGACCCGGTGATCGCGTCGGGCTTCAACCGCTGCAACGTCACCACCAGCGAGGGCGGCGCGATCGCGGAGGAGTTCATCTACCGCTACGCCGTGGACCGCACGAGCACGATGATGGAGACATGGCTCGGCCTCACGGGCGGATGCGCGGTCTGCCACGACCACAAGTTCGATCCGATCACGATGAAGGAGTTCTACTCCCTCTACGCGTTCTTCAACAGCGCCGCCGATCCCGCGATGGACGGCAACCGCAGCGACACGCCGCCCATTCTGAAACTCTCCACGCCCGAGCAGGAGAAGCAGCTCGCCGCCATCGCGAAGGAATCATCGGCGGTGCAGGCGAAGATCAAGACGGCGCTGAAGGAGTTCGCCTACGTGGATCCCGCCACACTCAACCCGCCGCCGGGCAAGGAGCGCAAGGAGACCGTGTGGCTCGATGACGTCATCCCTGCTGGAGCCAAGGGGACCAGCGAGGGCAACGGCAAGGTGTTCGACTTCGTGGACGAGACATGCGGCGTGAAGCCCTTCAGCGGAAAGCTGAGCGTGCGCCGCAAGGCGGTGGCGCGCACTTCGCAGGACTACTTCAACGGTGCGCCGGAATTCGAGGTCACCGCTGGCGCGAAGTTTTTCGCGCATGTCTGGCTCGACCCGCAGGATCCGCCGAAGGCGATCATGCTCCAGTTTCACACCAATGCCTGGAACAACCGCGCGAACTGGGGCGACGCGGCCGCGATCCACATGGGCGACATTGCGGCGAAGACCAAGACGCAGATCGGCGCGCTGCCGAAGACGGGCGAGTGGGTGAAGCTCGAGGTGAACCCCGCAGCCATCGGCCTGAAGCCCGGCACGAAGGTGAACGGCGCGGCATTCACGCAGCACGGCGGCACGGTTCACTGGGACCGCGCGGGCTGGGCGGTGGAGACGAATCCCGCGACCGACCCGTTCTATTCCCTCGCCGCTTGGGACAAGGCGAACCAGGGCAAGATCGTGAAGGACGCACCGAAGGAAATCTCCGACATCCTCCGCAGCGTGAAGCCCGAGGCGCGCATCGCCGAGCAGTCGGCGAAAGTGCGCGACTATTATCTCGAATATGTCAGCCGCGCGCCGGAGGAGGCGCTCGCCCCGCTGCGCCGCGAGCGCGATGCGGTCAAGGCCCGTCAGGACGCCGTGGAGAAAAACGTGCCGCTCACCTTCGTCATGGCCGACCTCCCGCAGCCGCGCGAGGCGTTCGTGATGCAGCGCGGCCAATACGACAAGCCCGGCGACAAGGTGGAGCCCGCGACGCCCGCCGTCTTTGCCCCGCTGAAAAAGGCGCAGCCTGATGCGCGCGCCACGCGCCTCGACCTCGCGAAGTGGCTCCTCGCCCCCGAGAACCCGCTGACCGCGCGCGTGACCGTGAACCGCCTGTGGCAGCAGTTCTTCGGCACAGGCCTCGTGAAAACCAGCTTCGACTTCGGCTCGCAGGGCACGCCGCCGTCGCATCCGGAGCTGCTCGACTGGCTCGCCGTCGAGTTCCGCGAGAGCGGCTGGGATGTGCGCAAAATGATCCGCCTCATGCTCACGAGCGCCGCGTTCCGCCAGTCGTCCGCGGTCACGCCCGCGCTCGTGCAGCGCGACCCGGAGAACCGCCTCTACGCGCGCGGCCCGCGCTTCCGCCTCGACGCCGAGCAGCTCCGCGACAATGCCCTCTACGTCAGCGGCCTCATCAACCTTGAGATGGGTGGCAAGGGCGTGCGCCCCTACCAGCCGCCGAACATCTGGGAGCCCGTCGGCTTCGGCGGGTCGAACACGCGCTTCTACACGCAGGACACCGGCCCCGCGCTCTACCGCCGCAGCATCTACTGCTTCCTGAAACGCACCGCGCCCCCGCCCTTCATGACAAACTTCGACGCGCCGAACCGCGAGCAGTCCTGCACCGTGCGCGAGCGGAGCAACACACCGCTCCAGGCGCTCCAGCTCATGAACGACGTGCAGCACTTTGAAGCTGCGCGCGCCTTCGCCGAGCGCATCCTCACCGAGGGCGGCACCACGCCCGCCGAGCGCATCACCTTCGCCTACCGCGCCACGCTCTCACGCCCGCCCGCGCCGGAGGAACTCGCCGTCGTGCAGTCCGCGCTCGCGAAGTTCGAGTCGGAATACGCGCAGTCCCCCGACGCCGCGAAGAAGGTCATCGCCAACGGCGAATCCAAGCCCAAGACCGCGCTCCCCGAGAAGGATCTCGCCGCATGGACGCTCGTGGCGAACCTCGTCCTGAACCTCGACGAGACTGTTACACGGAACTAGGGCGTTTCGCAAAATGCCGCAGCCGTTTTCGTGACGGTCGCGCAAGGAGACGGGGCGCCCTCGCCCCGATTTTCACGCACGGGGCGGGGGCGCCCCGTCTCCTTGCTGGCCTTCACCGCGCGGCTGCAGCTTTTTAATGCTCCATGGAGCCAACTGCTCCTATCCGCAGATTGCGCAGACTGGCGCAGATGCTAAGCGCGCCTGCCTTTCTGCGAAAATCCGCGCAATCTGCGGATGAAACCTGCGCCTGTCGCTTAAGCCAGCGGTTCCCTAGCTCACGCGGATCCGCACCACGCAGCAGTCGAAGTCCATCTCCGTCCCGCGTTCCGTCTTTGTCACCGGGATGTTCGCGGCGAGCACGTAATGCTGGCGCAGGCCGTCCTGCGGATTGCGCTGCGCCACGATGAGGCCCGCGTCGCGCAGCACGTTGAGGTGCTTGAGCGTCGCGGAAATCCGGCGCGTCACCAGCCCGCCGAGTTCGCCCGCCGTGCGCGGCTTCCGATCCGCCAGCGCCTGCAGGATGCGCCGCCGCACCGGGTCGCCGAGCGCGGCAAAGATCACATCGGGATTCGGCCCGGTCGCACCGGGGGCAGGAGTCGGGGGTCGGCTGCGGTTTGGCATGGCGTCCGGAGAATGCCCGCGCAGCCGCCAAAGCCAAGCCGGGAAATCCGCCCGCGATGCGGCAGGATTCCGCGCGGCTGGAAAAGTGCCCGCACCGTGCGCAGGCTCGCCATTCCCCGGCAGGAAGTCCGGCCGCCCCCCACGCGCTGTGCGTGAGTCCCGGCGAATTTTCCCACTCCCAAAGACACTCTTTTCCAAGCCTGCCGGAATCCCGCGCTGTCCTAATCGCTCTTTTCCAGCCCTCCGCCGAATTGAAACTGTCCTAATGACTCTCCTCCAGTCTTCCCCCGGCCGCGGGAGTATCCTAATCACTCTCCTCCAGCCCGTCGCCATTCGGATGTTGTCCTAATGACTCTTTTCCAAGCCTCCCCGCCACGGGAACTATCCTAATGACTCTTCTCCAGCCCTCGCTCGGCACCGGCGCTGTCCTAATGACTCTCCTCTGAGCCTCCCGACGTTGGAAATTGTCCTAATCACTCCATTCGAACGCTCCGTTTTGCGGTTACACGCTGAAATTCCTCCCGAAGAGCCGCAAAATCGGCAGAACGGCCAGCAAACGCCCGAAGTGATGGCTGAAGAGATGGAACGTGCCGAGCGCCGTGCCCGACGCCGGACCCGTCGGGTAAATTTGCAAGGACTACCGGTTCTCAACACTCAAACGGCAACCGCAGGAACAAGGAGCCGGGGCGCCCTCGCCCCGTCGCTCAATTTTAGGAAACGCGGGGCGAGGGCGCCCCGGCTCCTTGGGCGAGCGCCTTCACCTTCGCCTTCGCGGTCTCGTCGTGGTCGGCCTTGGTGTAGGCGTTGAAGTCGTTGAACCAGAATTTTTTCGCCCAGCGATACATCCAGTGCTCTTCCGGGATTTCCTCGCCGGGGAGCCATTGGGAGAAGCGCGGGGTCATGGCTTCGAGTTCGGCGATGGCGGTGCCGCGGAGCGTGGTGTCGCGCGCGCCATGCTTGGCGACGATCTCCTTCACGAGGTCGGGGCGCTCGAGGACGACGCAGCCGCGGGTGTGGCGCGCGCTGAGGTCGCGGAAGTCGCGGAGGAAGGCGCTGTCGCGCACGGTGGCATAGACGCCGCGCGGGTCGCGGATGTTTTCCACGGCAAACTGGATGATGGGGCAGGGCTCGATGTCGCCGCGCGGGTTCACGTGGTGGGAGACGCCGTTGCTCATCGGGCAGAGGGCCTGGCCGCGGTGGTCGTAGTAGGCGTCGATCATCGCGATGGGCATCTTTGCGCGCATCTCCACGACGAAGCGGCGCACGCGCACGAGTTGGTCCGGGCGCAGGGCGAGCTGCGGGTTCATCTTCGGGCCGACGGGGCGGTAGGTGTGATACCACACGTAGTGCGCGCCGATTTTGATCAGCTCGCGCAGCCAGTCCTCGGTGCAGAGGTCGTCGATGTTCGTCTGGCAGACGCTCGTCGCGACGCCGGTGAGGATGCGCGCGCGGATGCAGTTCTGCAGGCCGCGCATGGTCTTGCTGAAGACGTCCTTTTTTCCCCGGCGCTCGTCACTGACGACTTCGCGGCCCTCGATGCTGATGAGCGGCGTGACGTTGCCGAGTTCACGCAGGCGCTTCGCGACCTTCTCCGTGATGAACTGGCCGTTTGTGAACACCTGAAAGTAGCAGTCCGGATGCGCCGCGAGCAGGTCGAGCAGCTCGGGGTGCATGAAGGGCTCGCCGCCGAGGATGCCGAAGAACGTGTTGCCGTGCTTTTTTGCGTCGAGAATCGTGGCGCTGAGTGTGGAAAGATCGATCTGCGTGCGCTCGGCCTCCACGTCCACCCAGCAGCCCTGGCAGCGGAGGTTGCAGGAGTTGATGATGGAGAGGTAGAGGAACGGCGGGAAGAATTCGCCGCGCCTGATGCGGCGCTTGAACTTCTCGACGGAGAGCAGGCCCTTCACGCCGAAATTCCACATGAACTTGCCGAGGCAGCGCATGTCGGTGGTGCGGAGGATGCGGAGTGCGAGCTGCGGAAACATCAACGGGAAGTGTGAAGGATGAAGGCGGAAGGAAGAGGTGAACTCGGCGGCGCGGGCCACCTGATACTTCATCCTTCGCCCTTCATCCTTAGAAAAATGCCCGAATCGGAGGCAGGCCGATTGTCGGCTTAACGTCGCATGGAAGCTGCTAAAGCAACGTCCGACACTTTTCAACGACATGCAGCCAGCCGCCAGCCGCCGAGGGAACATGCGCGCGAGCACCGGTGCCTTCACCCTCTTGGAGGTGATGGTTTCCACGATGCTCATCGCCGTCGCCATGGGCAGCATCCTAGTCATGAACGCGCGGGCGTCGCGCATCCTCCGCGCGAGCCGCGAGGTGGCCGCCGCCAGCCAGGTGCTCCAGCAGCGCATCGAGATGATCCGCGAACGGCCGTGGGCGGAGGTGTCCGGCGCGCAGGCGCTCGTGACGCTCATGAAAAAGGCGACGGACAGCGAGGCTGAGATGGCGAACTCCAACCTCACCGAGCGGCTGAAGGTGACGGTTCCCCGGCCGGCTGCGGATGGCTTCTCGGAGACGAAGCACACTTTCACAATCAGCCGTTCCGCGGCCGGCGTGGCAATCGAGGGCACGGGAGATTTTTCAAACGAACCGACGCTGCTCTTCGAGGGAACGGCGGTCTGGCGCGACCAAAGCGGAGTCCACCAGCGCGCGCTGCGGACGATTGTCTGCCGGCACGGCCTCACGCGCAGCGGCGTGGTGGGCACCGTGCTCGGGCAGCCGGGGGCGCGCGTCACCGCCGGGCCATGAAGCGCCGCCCCTCCAGCATCGGAGCCCCCCTTTCCGCTCCGCGGCGCTCGCGGGCGGGAGGCTACACGCTCATGGAGCTGATGATTTCCCTCGGCGCGAGCGCGGCGATCATCGGCGCGCTCCTGCTCGGCTCCGTCTCGCTGAACCGCTCGCTGCACAGCAGCCGCGTGTATTCGGAGGCGTATTCCGACCAGCGCCGGGTGACGGACTACGTCTCGCGCGACTTGCGCCGCGCAGTCGGGCTCGCGGTGACAGACTCCTCCGGCGCGCGGCTCGAGCCGAACGGCGCACCGGCCTCCGTGCTCGTGGACGGGCGCGCCTCGCTCATCATCACCATCCCCGCCTATTACCGCAGCAATTCCCGCTCGGACTCCCGATACGACGACGCGCTGGAGGTGGTCGCCGATGCGACGCGGCTCGACTACGGCACGGCGGCGGGACTCGCGCCGCCCGTCGAGGTGACCTACCGAAAGATGTTTTTCGGAGCGGAGAAATGCGTGTGCTTCGTGCGGCAGGAGGCCGGCGTGGACGAGGTGATCGTGCGCAAGGCCGACAACCTCTTCGTGCAGGTGGACCTCGCCGCCGACGCGCAGAGCGGCTCTATCAAGACATGGTTCCGCTCGAACGAACTCGGCCCGACGCCACTCGTCTCGACATTCGACCGGCTCCTGCTCCGCAATCCTCCGCTCAATTACAAGCCATGACGCACCGCATTTCACCGCTGCACCGCGGCAGCTCGCTCGTCGTCACACTCACGACAGTCGCGGCGCTTTCATTCATGGCGGCCTACACGCTCATCCGCTCCGCTCCGCGCGTGCGCATGGCGTATCAAAACTGCGCGTGGCAGGAGGCGCGCATCGCCGCGGAGGCGGGCATCGACGCCGCGATGAACGACCTGCTTCTCAATGCGACTGGATTCCAGCCCGGCAAATGGACCGGCTGGAAGGAGGAAAAGCCGCCCGCCTCCACGGCTGCCGCGCCGAGCACGCTCCTCGGCAGCGTGATTCAGACGGTGGAAAACACCACGACGACGCTCAGCGGCTCCGGCGTTCCCGGCGGCTCGCTGCTCATCACCACCACGAACGCGCTCAACAATCTCCTCGGCGGAGTGCTCAGCCAGAGCCGGACCACGGGCGGCACGAGCAGCGGCGGCGTCACGGCATCGCCGCCCCTTTACCTCGACAACGTCCGCCTCACCGCCATCACCGGGATCCCCACGGAAATGGACATCCGCCTGTGGGCGCTCGAACCCGCCGCGAATCCCAACGCCCGCTGGTTCCGCATCCGCTGCATGGCCACCTGCGCGCTCCCGCCCGGCGCGGACGATCCGCCGGCCAATCTCGACGCACACCTCCGCCGCCTCAGCCTGCGCAGCGTCCGCCCGTCGCTCCGCCGCGACGACGCCGGCGCGCCTTCCACCATTTCACTGCCGAATGTCTCCCGCACCGTCGAGGTGCTCGTGGAGCCGATCCTCTCCTTCGAGCTGGCGCTCTGGACGAACGACAGCATCACGCTCCCCTACAGCGGCAAATGGAACGTGGACAGCTTCGACTCCACCGACCCGAAGAAATCCGGGGTGAACGGCACCTACCCCGGACGCGGCACGCCGCAGATTCAGGCAAATGGGAGCATCGCCTCCGGCAGCCCGCGCACCCCTGACCAGCCCTACGGCACGACCATCGCAGCGAATGGCGCCATCATCCGCGGAGCCGCGGCCACCGACGGCGGCGACGATCCCGCCACGAGGCAGCATGAGAACGTCTCCGGCACCGCCGGCATGGATCCCGAACGCATCCATGACAACTTCAACCGCCGCATGACGCCGCTCGTGCGGCCGTCGGGTGATTTTCTCCCCGCGCCGAAATCCGGCACCTTCATCACCGGCACGAAGGACGCGCCGACCATCTACTCCATCCGCGGCGATCTCGGTGATTTCAAAATCGCGGCGCCGAAGACGGGCACCGGCGCGGTGATCATCATGGTGGATGGCAGTCTCGATCTCACGAAGCCCCTCTCCATCCCCCCATCCGTCGTCGCCGTGCTCTTCGTGCGCGGCAACATGACCTTCCGTGACAGCGTGAACTCCGCCGAGGGCGACAGCAACCGCGCGAGCCACCTGCTCATTTTCGGCGACGGCACCGACTACCAGCGCCAGACGCTCCGCGCCTACGGCCCTGCCTCCGTCTGCGCCGCATTCTACGGCCCGCGCACGGATGTGACGCTCGACGGCAGCGTCCATTGGATCGGCTCCATGAATGCCTACAACTTCCGCGTCTCCGGCGGCGGGGACGGCGGCATCCACTACGACGAGTCGCTCGCCACCGTCGGCCCCATCATCGGCTTCCGCATCGCCCGCTACATCGAGGACGTGCGCGAGTAGCGGAAGGCCGGTGCATCGGCACGCGGAACCCGGCTTCACCCGCGGGTCGCGGATGAAGTTCCGATGGAGGAAAGCGGCAGAACCGCAGCAGGTGCTCGCGCCGCTCAGCGCACGCGCCAGTCGCCGACGAAGCTTGTGGTGATGTAGGCCACCGAGGTGACTCCGCCGGCGCCGTCCAGATACCATACGGAGACATAGCCGAATCCGTTCTGGAAGACGATGTCCGCCTTGCCGTCGCCATTGACGTCCGCCAGGCACGCGATCCTCGTGTCGCCCAGCGGGGCGGTGGTGAGGTAGGCGGCCGACGTGGTGGCTCCGCTGCCATCCAGATACCACACGATAATCTGGCCGGCGGCGTTCTGGAAGACGAGATCCGGTTTGCCATCGCTGTTGATGTCCGCGATGCCCTTCACCCGCGCGTCATAGAGGAAGCCCGGATAAAACCCGGCCGCCGAGGTCACCCCGCCGGCACCATCCATATACCACACCGCAAGCTGGCCGATCGGGTTCTGGAAAAGGATGTCCGCCTTGCCGTCGTTGTTCAGGTCCCCGACTCCCACGACCCTCCACTCGGCGGTGGGGGTGCCGTTGAGATAGACCGCCGAGAGCGTCCCGCCGCTGCCGTCCAGATACCAGATCGCGATCCGCCCGGCAGGATCCTGGAAGACCAGGTCCGTCTTGCCGTCGCTGTTCAGGTCCCCCTTGCCCACGAGCCGGTAGTCGCCGATGAAGCCGTTGAAGAAAAATGCCGCCGAGGTCACCCCTCCGCTGCCGTCCAGATACCACGCGGTGAGCTGGCCAAGGACGTTCTCGAAGAGGAGATCGTCCTTGCCGTCGTTGTTCAGGTCGGCGCTCAGCTTGGGTTTGATCGCGTCCGTGTCCGTCGCCGAATCGTTTCCGGGCGTCGGGTCGGTCACTCCGCCGGGCGCCGTGATGGTCGCCGTGTTGGCCAGCGTCCCGAATGCCGCGGGACTGAGCGTGCCCGTCACCGTGTAGGTGAAGGAGCCCCCCGAAGGCAGATTCACTGTGTCGCTGATGTTGCCCGCTCCGGCTGCCGTCCCCGTCCCGCCGCCGGCCCCGACTCCCGTCCACGTGACCCCCGTCATGGATGCCGGGAAGGTGTCCGCCACCGTCACGCCCGTCGCATCGCTTGGGCCCGCATTCGACGCGGTAATCGTGTAGGTCACGGCACCACCTGCGTTCACCTGAGTCACACCGTTGGTCTTCGTGATCGAGAGGTCCGCCTGCGGCGCAAGCGTGTCAGTGTCCGTCGCAGAGTTGTTCGCGGGCGTCGGATCGGTCACTCCTGCCGGAGCCGCAACCGTCGCCGTGTTGGCGAGCGTTCCGGTGGCCGAGGAACTGATCGTGCATGACACCGTATAGGTGACCGAAGCCCCCACCGGCAGGTTCACCGTGTCGTTGATGTTCCCGGAGCCCGCCGCCGTGCAGGTTCCCCCGCCCGCACCCACGCCCGTCCACGTCGCCGTGAGCGATGCCGGGAAGGTGTCCGCCACCGTCACGCCCGTTGCATCGCTCGGGCCCGCGTTCGAGGCGGTGATCGTGTAGGTCACGCTCCCGCCCGGTGTCGCTGTCGTCACGCCATCGGTCTTGGTGATCGCGAGGTCCGCCTGCGGCGCAAGCGTGTCAGTGTCCGTCGCAGAGTTGTTCGCGGGATCGGAATCGGTCACCCCGGCAGGCGCCGAAACCGTGGCCGTGTTGGCGAGCGTTCCGGTGGCCGAGGAACTGATCGCGCATGACACCGTGTAGGTGACCGAAGCCCCCACCGGCAGGTCCACCGTATCGTTGATGTTGCCCGAACCGGCTGCCGTGCAGGTTCCCCCGCCCGCTCCCACGCCCGTCCACGTCACACCCGTGAGGATGGCCGGAAAAGTGTCCGCCACCGTCGCACCAGTCACCGGGTTTGGTCCTGCATTCGAAGCAGTGATCGTGTAGGTCACACTGCCGCCCGGCGTCGCGGTCGCCACACCGTCGGTCTTGGTGATCGAGAGGTCGGTTGACAAGGGAGTGTAGCCTTCAAACATTGTCGGGTCCGCGGCTGTATCAGTGCGGGTGTCGCCGGTAACGGCCCAGAAATCCGACGCGCCGGGCAGGGCCTCCGGCTGCAGCACGATGCAATAGTTGCCTGTCTGCTGGATGCCGAAGAGAAAGCGCACATCGACGCTCGCGCCGGCGGCCAGCGGCGTGCCGAGAGTAACCGACGGAACCGAGAAGGTGGAATTGAATCCGCCGCCATTCGGCTGTGAGGGCGGTTGCTCAAGCGTCGTGCCCAGCACGGTCTTGGTGCCCCCTCCGCCTCCGGGTGAAATAGCCACGACAGCATCGGTCGAAGTCCTCGGACGCAGGTCGGCAAAGCCGCTGGCCGCTGGGAAGGTGAGGATCTTCAGGACGCGGAAGCGCAGGCGGGTGATGGGGCTGCCGGTGTTGTTCGTGAAGGTGCGGTTGAGTTCGAGGGTGCCGAAGGTCGAATTCTGCGCGGGATTCGAGGTCAAATCCCGGATGCGGTTCGGGCTCGCGTCCAGAGCCGCACCGGTGTCCACGAAGGCCCGGCCGATGTTCGCCGCCGCCGGCCAGGTGGAGATGGGGCTGGACAGGTTTTCCGGCCCCGGTGAACCGAGGCGCTGGCCCGCGCCCGCGCTCGTGCCGTTCGTGTCCACGAAGGTGAAGTCCGAGGTGTTGTTGTTCGTGTCCACGATCGCGCCATCGCCCAGAGCGATGGTCCGATCGTTGACGGTGTTATTGGTGGACCTGCGGCAGAACGAGTAATCGATGCTGAAAGGCGTGAGCGCGTTATACCCTGTGCCCTCCTTGTAAAGCGTGTTCGCCTCGCTGGTGGAGCCCACGGCATCGAGCCGGTTGGCCAGCGTGAAGTCCACGGTGACGGAGGTGTTGAACAGCGCAAGGCCGGCGTTGTCCGGGATGTCCGTGGTGTAGGTGGCATCTGCCGTCGCATAACCACTCAGCGAATACGCCACCGAATTCGCGCCGAGATAGTGTCCATAGGCGGGAATCACCGTGCCGTTGGGAATGACGAACCGCGCCACGCCATCGGAAGCGGCCAGCGCATACCCGCTTCCGCCTCCAACCACCGTGTGGTCGGCGCCGGAGTTGTTGTAGATTTCGACGAACTCGTCGTTTGCCCCATTCGGACCCCGCAGGCGGAACTCACTGATGATCAGTTGTGCGCGGGCGGTGGTTGCGGATACTCCCAATAGGAGCAGGGCGAGCAAGGAGCGAAGGAATGGGCGCTGAGGTTTCATTGGGTGGTTTTGGGTGGCGGGTTGTTCGACGTTGAACGGGAGCATTGATGACGGAGGCGTGGAGGCGGACGACCGGACAATCCACGAGGCACCACGTCGCACTGCGGCATGGAAGACCACGGGAGTAGCCGTGAGTGACGGTTTATTTACTCCCCCGACTGATGGCAATACAAAAAGCGGAGAACCGGGAACGTCCCGGTGGAGCGCCGCCGCTCAGTCCCTGTTCTCCAGCCCCGCCTTCCTCCGCTGCTCGCGGATCATCTCCGCCTGGGTGCCGAGCTGCGCGCGCATCTGCTTCAGGCCCTCGCGGTTCTCCCCGTAAATCTTCGCAAACCTCTCCTTCGACGTGAACCCGTTCGCGTGCTCGGCGTCCCACTTCAGCGCGCGGTCGATGGCGGCCATCCAGCCCTTCACGCTGCCGCCCGCATATTCATTGATGCCCTTGCCGATCGTCGCGCTCAGCGAGCTGAACACCGCGGGGTCGCCGCCCGGGTCGAGCTTCGGGTTTGCCTTCAGGTGGAAGCGATACCGGAGCTGCCCGACGTAAAACCAGAACACTGCGTCGTCCTTCCTCCCCTCCTCGAAGAGCCGCTTCGCATAGACATAGTAGGCCGCGGGGTGCTCATCCGGCAGCGCCGCTTCGATCTGGTCGGGAGGGATGTCCTTCATGTTCGCAGGGAGGCCGCCGCCGCTTGCCCCGCAGTGGGGAAAGGCGATGAACGCGGAGAGCACGATGGCTTTCGCGAGGGCGGAGTTTGGGAATGGAATCATGGTGTGCGGTGGCTCAGCCTGCGGATGGGGAACTCGTGCATCCTCCCCGCACCCGGCCCCCGGGCCGCGCCCTGCGCGCGCATCGGCACGGTGAAAGGGAGCAGCAGTGGCACGACGAGGGCGAAGCGGAGGGTGGTCTTCATGGCGGGATGGAGGAATGGCGCGACAGCCCCGATGCTGTCACTCCCGCCCCGCGGCGCAAGCGTTCTTGCAAGCGCGTTGGGCAGGCCGCCCGCACTGCCTGCGTCCCCAAGCAAAAGCCGGGAGGCCCGTGAAGGCTTCCCGGCTTGCTTCCCCGGCGGCCCAGGGGCCGGAGACTTAGAACACGAAGCGCACGCCCCCGCGGAACATGAAGTTGTTCTGGTCGCCGCGGCCGAAGCGGTCGCCGTAATACGTCCAGCGCGCATCGGTGAAGATGCCGAGCCGCTCGTTCAGCCGCTTCTCCACCCCCGCGCCCACGTGCACACTGCCATACTGCACGCTGTCGCACGAGATGCCGCCGCCCCCATACACATAGGGCGCCATGCAGATGGAATCCATCGGGTAGCGGTAGATCAGGCTGCCGCTGAAGTTATGCACCAGCGAGCGCCCTCCGCCCCCGGGAGCCACGCCCGGTGCCAGCGGCCCCACCGGCCCCCGCGGAGGCTCCTGCGCGGAATACCAGAAGCCGTCGATGCCGAGGCCCCAGTTCCGGGTCATGAAGTAATTGACCGCTGCGCCGCCGCCCCATGTGTCATTCTGGAGCGGGCCCGCGTGGCCGCTCAGGCCGAGGCCGTAGAAGCCGAACAGGTCCACCTGCCATTCCCCTGCCCGGAAGCACTCGGTGGAGGTGGGTTGATACGTCTTGCTCGGGGCCGCGATGCGTTCCCCGGCGAATGCCGCCCCGCTGAGGGCGGCGATGGATAGGACTGCAATGATGGGTTTCATGGGTTCAGTGTTTCTTGGTTGGTGACCGCGGCTGGATTGCCGCCGTCGGAACAGGGATTGTCATTCTGTTCACCCCGCGTATCGGCCAAAGCCCCCGGCGTGGATGCATCAAATCCCCTGCCGCCCCGCAGCTTCCCAAGGCGCCGCTACACCACAAAACCGCGCTCGCCATCCCGGCACGCGCCCGCTACACCCGCGCACCATGCCCTCCCTCACATGGAATGAAACGCGCGACCGCGCCATCGCCTTTGCCCGCGAGTGGAAGGACGCCGCGCACGAGGAGGGGCAGAAGCACCTTTTCTGGAATGAGTTCTTCGCCTGCTTCGGCATCCCGCTGAAGACCGTCGCCGTCTTCGAGCGCGCCGTCGCGAACCTCAGGGGCGCCTACTCCTTCATCGATCTCTTCTGGCCCGGCGTCCTCCTCGTCGAGCACAAGAGCCGCGGCGCCTCGCTCGACAAGGCCGGCTCGCAGGCCTTCGCCTACCTCGCCGATCTCGCCCGCGAGGGGCGGCACAACGACGCCCCGCGCTACGTCGTCCTCTGCGACTTCGCCCGCTTCGTCCTCTACGACCTCGCGCCCGATGAGCAGAAGGATCTCCCGCTCTTCGAGCCGGGCTCCGGCTCCGCCTTCGACGGGCGGCGCTGCCGCAGCGTCGAGTTCCCGCTCGCCGACCTCCACCGGCACGTCCGCGAGTTCGCCTTCATGCGCGGCGAAAGGACCATCCGCCTCGACCCCGAGAGCCCCGCGAACATGCAGGCCACCGAGCTGCTCGCCGGGCTGCACGACGCCCTCGAAGCCTCCGGCCTCTCCGGCCACGCCCTCGAGCACATCCTCGTCCGCATCCTCTTCTGCCTCTTCGCGGAAGACACGGGCATCTTCGAGCCGGCGGCGTTCACCCGCCTCGTCGAGGAGAACAGCGAGGATGGGAAAATCCTCGGCGGCGAGCTGATGCAGCTCTTCAGCATCCTGAACACGCCGGAGTCCGAGCGGCAAAGGAACGTGGAGGAAGACCTCGCCGCGTTCCCCTACGTCAATGGCGGTCTCTTCGCTGAATATTTTCCTCTCGTCTTTTTCAGCCGCGAGCAGCGCGACGCGCTGCTGAAGTGCTGCCGCTTCTACTGGGCGACCATCTCGCCCGGCGTCTTCGGCAGCCTCTTCCAAGGCGTGCTGGAGAAGAAGGAGCGCCGCCAGCTCGGCGCGCACTACACCAGCGAGCGCGACATCCTGAAGCTCCTCAATGCGCTCTTCCTCGACGACCTCCGCACCGAGCTGGGCACCGCGCTCGCCGACAAGTCCACCCGCCGCACCGAGCGCCTGCGCGACTTCCAGAAAAAGCTCCGCCGCCTCCGCGTCTTCGACCCCGCGTGCGGCTGCGGGAATTTCCTCATCCTCGCCTACCGCGAGCTGCGGCGGCTGGAGAACAGCGCCGTCACCGCGCTGCACACCGACCGCCACGGGAAGGTGCAGCAGCAGCTCAATGTCCGCGACATCGCGCAGGTGGACGTGGACCAGTTCTACGGACTCGAAATCGGCGAGTGGCCCGTGCGCATCGCCGAGGTGGGCCTGTGGCTCACGGACCACCAGTGCAACGTCGAGCTGGCCGAGGCGCTCGGTCAGACGTTCCGCCGCCTCCCGCTGCGCGCCTCGCCGACGATCAAGGTCTGCAACGCCCTGCGCGAAGACTGGCGCGCCTTCCTCCCACCGCACGACGACGTGCTCATCGTGGGCAATCCGCCGTTCGTCGGGGGGAAATTCCAGACCGCCGAGCAGCGCGACGACATTGCGAATGTCTGTATCGGCGTGGAGAACTACGGCCTGCTCGACTACGTGGCGGGCTGGTATGTGAAGGCCGCGCAATACATCACCGGCACCGGCGATCCCGTGGACAAGGGAAGCCCGCGTGGCACCCAGGCATCGGGGAGCACAGGCGGCCCGCCTGTGGTTCCGGGCGACCCGCCCGGAACATCCGCCCCGGCACACGTCCGAGACGACGGATTCTCCCGCGCCAGCCGCGCATCCGGGTCCGGCGGGACGCCGGACCCCACAGGCCAGCGGCCTGTGCTCCCCGCAACTCTCGCTGCACGCGCTTCCGCCGGGCGCACGCGCATCCGCTGCGCCTTCGTCTCCACGAACAGCATCACGCAGGGCGAGCAGGCGGGCACGCTCTGGAACCACCTCTTCCAGCACTACGGCATCAAGATTCACTTCGCCCACCGCACCTTCAGTTGGATGAGCGAGGCGCGCGGCAAGGCGCACGTCCACGTTGTCATCGTCGGCTTCGGTGCCTTCGACACTTCGCCGAAGCGCATCTACGACGCGGACGCCGCCACCGGGAAAGCCACGGCCATCACGGTCTCGAACATCTCCCCCTATCTCGTCGAGGGGCCGGACAAGGCTATTGTGAACCGCTCCAAGCCGCTCTGCGCGGTCGCCGAGATTGGCATCGGCAACAAACCCATTGATGGCGGCCATTACCTTTTCACGCCGGAGGAGCGCGCCGCGTTTCTTGCGACTGAACCGGGTGCCCGGCCGTATTTCCGGTGCTGGCTTGGCGCGGAGGAATTCATCAACGGCATCGAGCGCTGGTGCCTCTGGCTCGGCGATGTTCCGCCGAATGTCCTCCGCACGCTTCCCGAGTGCATGAAGCGAGTCGAGGCGGTGCGCGCCGTCCGCGCGGCGAGCAAGAGCCCGCCGACGCGCAAGCTCGCGGAGACGCCGACGCGCTTCCACGTCGAGTTCATGCCAAAAGGGAAGTATCTCGTGATTCCCGAAGTCAGTTCCGAGCGCCGCCGCTACATCCCCATCGGCTTCCTCGGGCCGGATGTGCTGTGCAGCAACAAGGTGCGCCTTCTCCCAGGTGCCACGCTCTTCCACTTCGGCATCCTCACCTCCGCCATGCACATGGCGTGGACGAATGTGGTGACCGGGCGCTTGGAGAGCCGCTACCAATATTCCGTCAAACTCGTCTACAACAACTACCCCTGGCCCGAGCCCGTCGCCGCGAAGGACCGCGCGTCCATCGAGGAGGCGGCGCAGGCGGTGCTGGAGGCGCGGGCGCAGTTCCCCGGCTCGACGCTGGCGGACCTCTACGACCCGCTCACCATGCCCGCGCCGCTGGCCAGGGCCCATGCCGCGCTCGACCGCGCCGTGGACCGCGCCTACGCCGCCGCCGAGAAGGCGCGCAATCCGCAGGCTTCGCTGCGCCTCTCCGCGCCCTTCGCCAGCGACCGCGAGCGCGTGGAGCACCTCTTCGCCCTCTACGAGCGCCTCACCGCGCCGCTCCTCCCGGCGGAGAAGCCGAAGCGCACGCGCAAGCCCGCGGGTCTCTACACGAAGAAACAGAAGGCCGCGGCCACCGGGGAATCCACGCCGCAGTCCGAGGCCGACGCCGCGCATTTCCACGGCATCATCGGCAAGGAGGAGCCGGCCCGCTACGCAGCGCGCGGGGGTGGCATCCCCGCCCCGCAGGAAACCCCGCACACGGGGGAGTAGGCGCACGGGCGCAGGGCGGGGCGGTGGGTTTTTCCGCGCCGGCGGCCACGCGGGGCGCCCCATTCCCCGGGGCCGCTCCCGGTGCGGAATGGCGGGCGGGCGGCGCTGCGGGGCTGTCGGGCTTCGGTGGATGCCGCGCTGACGACGTCCGGCGGCTTGCCGACAATCTCCGGCGGCAGACTTGCGCCCCCCGGCGGCTGGGGATGTGTCTCCGGCGGCAGACTTGTGCTCCTCGGCGGCTGGGGATGTGTCTCCGGAGGCGGAGGAAAGCACAGAGCGCCGGACGCTTTGTCGGCGTCCGGCGCTCCGGGAAGCTGGCGCGCTGCGTGCGCGCGGGCGCGGGCCCGCGGGCTCAGAGGCCCTTGCTGACGATGTATTTGATGAGGTCCACGCAGCGGTTGCTGTAGCCCCACTCGTTGTCATACCAGCTCACGAGCTTGAAGAACTTGCTGTTCAGCTCGATGCCGCTGCCGGCGTCGAAGATGGAGGAGTGCGCGTCGTGGATGAAGTCGGTGCTGACGACTTCGTCGGCGGTGTAGGCGAGGACGCCCTTGAGGTAGGTCTCGCTGGCCTTCTTCATCGCGGCGCAGATTTCCTTGTAGCTGGTCTCCTTGGTCGTCTTCACCGTGAGGTCCACCACGGACACGGTCGGCGTGGGGACGCGGAAGGACATGCCGGTGAGCTTGCCCTTCACCTCGGGGATGGCGAGGCCGACGGCCTTGGCGGCGCCGGTGCTGCTGGGGATGATGTTGATGGCGGCGCTGCGTCCACCCTTCCAGTCCTTTTTGCTCGGGCCGTCCACGGTCTTCTGCGTGGCGGTGTAGCTGTGGATGGTGGTCATGAGGCCCTCATCGACGCCGAAGCCTTCCTTGAGGAGGACGTGGACGATGGGTGCGAGGCAGTTCGTGGTGCAGCTCGCGTTGGAGATGATGTGGTGCTTGGAGGCGTCGTATTTCTCGTGGTTCACGCCGACGACGACGGTGATGTCCTCGTTCTTGCCGGGAGCGGAGATGATGACCTTCTTCGCGCCCGCGGTGATGTGGCCCCTGGCCTTCTCCGCGTCCACAAAGAGGCCGGTGCTCTCGATGACGATGTCCACGCCGAGGGCCTTCCACGGGAGCGCCGCGGGGCCTTCCTTCACGGCGAGGCATTTGATCTCCTGGCCATCGACCACGAGGATGTCGTCCTCGGCGACGTCGGGAGAGGACTTCTTGCTGAAGACTTCCTCCTTTGCCTTGCCCTGCGTGGAGTCGTATTTGACGAGGTAGGCGAGGTTGTCCGCGGGGACGAGGTCGTTGACTGCGACGACCTGGATTTCTTTTCCAAGGAGGCCCTGGTCGCAGATTGCGCGAAAGACGAGACGGCCGATGCGGCCAAATCCATTGATGCCGATTTTGATCATGTTGTTTTCAGTAGTGGTTCTTTGTTGCCCTGGAGAAAGAACGGCGCATGAAAGGGGCGGAGGGCGGCGGCGTCAAGGGAGGATGCGAGCGGGTAGCAAGTGTCGGCGCGCGGCGAATGGCGAACGGCGAATGACGAAGAGGCGCCGGCGAGGTGCGGGCGGTGGCCTCCGGGCGGGGCGACTTTCCCGAAAAAATTCCCTTGCACGATCGGCGGCGTCCCCTACTCTCCCGCCCACGAAATGCGGGCGTAGCTCAGTTGGTAGAGCGTCACCTTGCCAAGGTGAATGTCGAGAGTTCGAATCTCTTCGCCCGCTCTCCCCCTGCCGGGATGCGGAGGGGGCCGCAGCGAGGCTGCGGGACTAGTCGATGTGGAGGTCGAGGCGGGAATCCGATGCGGAGTGGTCGAGGCTCAGGCGCATGGAGATGCCGAAGACGTTCAAGTCCGGCTGGCCCCTTTGGAGATCGTGCTGGCGGCAGTAGTAGATGTCGAAGACCCAGTTGCGGCGCATCTTCTTCTCGAAGCCGACGAAGAGGCGGTTGCGCGACCAGTCGCGCTGGAGCGTGTCGTAGAAGACCTCGTCGGCGACATAGCCGGAGAGGCCCCAGTGGTCGGGGCCGACGGGGCGCTTGAGCTTGATGCGCGGGCGGATGCGCCAGCCGTCGGCCTGGTCGTGGCGGGAGCGGTATTCGAAGCCCGTGCTGAAGGTGGTCTCGAAGCGCTCGACCGGGAGGCGGAACGCGAGCATGACGCCGAGGCGGTGCTCGAAGTCGCGCACGTCGTCGTAGGGATCGTTGGAGATGTATTGGTAGGTGGGCGTGAGCGTGAGCGTCCTGCTCGCGCGCCAGTTGAAGCCGAAGAGGCCGGAGACGCGCCTGAGGTCGGACATGGCGTCGGTGAGGCGCAGCGTGGTCCCGCCGATGAGGTCGAAGCGCTCGCCCCATTTCGAGGTGAGCTTCAGCTCGCTCCAGAACTGCGAGTCGAGGCTGCCCGCGGATGCAGCGCCACCGAGCAGGAGCAGCGCTGCCGCGGCGCGCGCGGCGGTGGCTCCTGTCGTGGGATGCGCTGCGTGCATGGGCGGCGGCTATTTCAGCGGACCGGGCAGCACTTTCACATCCACGCGGATGCCGCGGGCCGCGAGCTGCTCGCGCAAGGTGGGCGAGATCTGCCCTGTGAGCGCGACGCGGATTCCCGCGCCCTGCTGCTTCGCGAGCTTCTCCATTTCCGAGATGAAGCGCTCGCTCATCGGGGTCCACGCCGCGTAGTCCCACTGGAACGCGACGACCACGGTGCCGTCCTTCGCAATGCAGACGGGGAAGACGTCGTGGATGATGATGCGGTCGAGCGGCGCGATGTGGACGTGGATGCGCGCGATGAGGTCGGCGGTCTGCTCGAAGAAGATGGCGTCGTTCTCGTCCTCGGCGACCTCCGCGGCGAGGCGCAGGTAGGCGGGCCAGCCCTTCACGCCGTCGAGGAACTTGAACGCGCGGACGAGGCGGATCTGGTGCCACGGGGAGAACGCGGGGTTGTTCAGGAATGCGCTGGCGCCGTCCTTCGGGATGCCCATCTTCGTGAGCTGCGCGAGGCTGTCGCGCCGGATGTCGGCGGGGGTGAGCTCGCGGAGGCGGTCCTGGTTCCGGTCCACCACGCCGGTCGCGGTGAGCGCCGCGCCGGCGCCTCCGCTGATCGGCATCGTCGCAAGGGTGAAGGTCGTCTGGCCCGCGAAGCTCGC
This sequence comes from Chthoniobacteraceae bacterium, assembly GCA_044221185.1. Classification (GTDB taxonomy): domain Bacteria; phylum Verrucomicrobiota; class Verrucomicrobiia; order Chthoniobacterales; family Chthoniobacteraceae; genus SXWH01. The sequence continues at coordinate 266,306 of JBGAPP010000007.1, forward strand.
CCACGCGAGGCTGTTCAGCTCGCGCTGGAGGACTTCGTTCGAGCTGTGGGGATCGATGCCGAGCTTCGCCGCGATCTCGCGCTTGGCCTTCGACACGCCGAGAAGCTCGTTCGCGCGCTTGTCCTCATACGCGCTGCGCTCGCGCTGCTGCTTCGCGTCGCCGAGCCCCTGCCCCGCGCGGCTGAACATCTTGAAGACGCCCTTCGGCACGGCGCTCACGGTCTTTGCCGGCTGCGTGATGAGGCTCTTCGCCGCGAGGAGCGGGCTCTTTGCGGCGCTGGCGAGCGCCTTTGCGTATTGCTCGCCGCGCGAGACGTCCTTGAGCTGCGCGATGGCGTAAATTTCCGCCACCCGCTGCTCGAGCAGCGCATTCCCCTCGGCCTCGAAGACTCCGAAGTCGGAGTCGATTGTGAACCAGTTCGCGCCCGCGTAGGTGGGCACTGCCTCGCGCACGCGGTGGTGCGGTCCCGCCATGTATTCGGGGCGGAGGATGTCGCCCGCCCGCAAAGTCGGCGGCTCCTCGAAGGGAGGCGCATCCGCGGCGCAGACGATGGGCGGCAGAGCGGCGGAGGCGAGGAGGAGGCTGGCGAGGAGATGGGTGGGTTTCATGAATGATGGAATGGATTCTTGCGGATGCAGTGGACGTGCGGACAACGCGATCAGCCCGCGCGCGCCGCGCGCAGGAACGCCTGGATGATCCAGATGGCGACGCTGACCGCCGCCGTGGTGCCATAGAAGATCGTGCGCGAGCGCGAGAACATCGCCGCGCGTAAATCCCCCGGCGCCTCCTCCGCCCTCAGCGAGAGCGGATCGGTGACCGGCTTTGCATCCGGCCGCCCAGACAGGGCGGCGGCGACACTTTCATATCGCCGCCGCATCGCGCGACGCTTCACCACGTAGCGCGCCTCCCAATACCAGCCCACCAGCGCGGCAAGCGCCGCAAGCAGGTGGAGGTTCGGGTTTCCCATCTGGTAGCCGACGCCCATGAGCGAGCACCACACGATCGCGAGCTGCCGCTGCATCCACCCCTCGAGCTCGCGGTAGCGCATGATGATGCCGGATGCGAGTTCGCATTCCTGCACCAGCAACGCATTCGTCTGCTCCTCCGTCGCGGGCATTCGGTCGCGTGGATTTCGCCGGGGCTAGAAGTGCATCGTGAGGCCGATCTGCGGACCGTGCGCGATGATGTCGTAGCGGAACCTGTTCAGGCCGGTGCCGTTGGTGTAGTCCGTGCCGAGCCAGCGGTAGCCGAACTGCGCGGACATGCGGTTGTTGATGCGCCAGTTCAGGTAGGGGAACGCCTGCCAGGTGATGTCCGATCCCGCGCCGAAGCCGCCCACGTCGAAGCGGCCGTCGAAGCTGAGCTTCTCCGCGATGATCGGGAAGCTGAGCTGCGCGCCGAGGATCGGATCCCACCACTGCTGCGTGCCGCTCGTGCTGCGGAAACGGCCGAGCGGGCCGACGACGGTGACGTCGGTGTTGAGGCTGTTGTAGCGCGCGCCGGCGAAGACCTGGATGTTCTTGTTGAAACGGTAGCCGAGCGTGGGCTCCACGAGCCACTGCTCGACGTCCACGTCGCTGCCGCGCGGGCTCGCGCCGAGCTGGATGTAGCTGAACTCGGTGGACAGCGTCCAGTTCTCGTAGCCGAGGGTGAAGCGGCCCGCGGCTGCAAACTGGAGGTGCTTGAACACATCGCCGAAGCCGACTTCGACGGGCGCGGGAAGGCCGCGGGCGACAATGTTGCCGGTCATGCCCGCGAGGAACATGTTGATCGACGCATCGAAGGTCCAGAGGCTCGGGGTCTCCGGCTTCTCGACGACGGTGGTCTGCCCCGCGAATGCGGAGATGCCGGGGAGCAGCAGCGCGCCGGCGCAGGCGATGGTGGTGGTGAGCAGGGTTCTCTTCATGCAGTGGTGTGTGGGTTTGGTGTGTTTGCTGTCGTTGATTGGCGTGCGGTCTGAATGGCGGCGGATGGCGTCAGCGCTTGCGGCTTTTCGGGGTCTCCGCCTTCGGGGCGGGAAGGTCGTGGTCGCCCACGCCTTCGTCGGTGATGGAGTGGCCGCCTGCTTCATCGGCGAGTGCGGGGCCCTTTCCGTCGGCGGAAGCCATGTTCGGCTTGCCGTGGCCGAGGGAGACCTTCGCGATCCACATCAGCGCGAGCGGCTTCGCGGCTTCCTTTCCGAGGGTGTTCAGGCGGGCCTGCAGCTCCTTCACCTTGTCGGGGTTCTTCTCCGCGAGGTTGTTCTTCTCATACGGGTCGTCCTTGAGGTTGTAGAGGTCCGCGCTCATCGGGATCATCGCGCGCCAGATGAGCTTCCAGTCGCCCTGGCGGACCGCACCGCGGAAGGGCTCGACGTTGTAGATCACTTCGGTGCGCGGCGAGGGCTTGTTCTCCGCGATGGTGCTCCACACGTCCACGCCGTCGAGCGGCTTGCATTTTGCGGTGCTCGCGCCCGCGAGCTTGGCGATGGTGGGATAGAGGTCCACGCCGTGGATGATGCCGTCCACCGTGCCGGGCTTGATCTTGCCGGGCCAGTTCGCCATGGCGGCGACGCGGCAGCCGCCCTCGAACAGCGTGCCCTTGCCGTCGCGGTAGGGCCCGTTGTCGCAGGGGAGCTTGGTCTTCGAGAGGTCGGTCATCTGGCCGGCGAACATGGGGTTCGTCGTGCCACCGTTGTCGCTGTGGAAGAGGATGAGCGTGTTTTCGCGGAGGCCCTTCTTGTCGAGGGCGGCGACCACTTTGCCGATCTCGTCGTCGAGGCAGGCGACCATGCCGCAGTAGGTGCGGCGCGTGGGCTCCTGCACATCCTTGAAACGGTCGATGTAGTCCTGCGGCGCCTGGTAGGGCGTGTGCGGGGCGTTGAAGGTGAGGTAGAGGTAGAAGGGGCTGTCGGCCTTCTGCGCGTTGATGTATTTCACCGCGTCGGCGCCGATGAGCTGCGTGGTGTAGCCCTTCTCGCGGACGGGCTTGTTGTCGCGGAACCAGTCGAGCACGCCGGCGTCGCTGTGCGTGTAGTAGTCCAGCTCGCCGATCATCGCGCCGAACTGGTAGTCGAAGCCGCGCTGCTTCGGCCAATACTTGAGGTCGCCGTGGCCGAGATGCCACTTGCCGATGATGGCGGTCTTGTAGCCCGCGTCCTTCAGCGTCTGCGGCATGAGATATTCGGAGGTGTCGAGGCCGTAGCCGGCGGGGCCGGGAATGACGATGGTCTGCAGGCCGTAGCGGAACGGATACCGGCCCGTCATCAGCGCGGCGCGCGTGGGCGTGCACATGGACTGCACGTAGAACTGGGAGAGCTTCGCGCCGCCCTTCGCGAGCGCATCGAGGTTCGGCGTCTTGATGTCCGTCGCGCCGTTGAAGCCGACGTCCTTCCAGCCGAGGTCATCGGCGACGATGTGGACGATGTTGGGCTTTGAGTCCGCCTGCGCGGGATTGGTGAATCCTGCGGCGAGCAGTGAGGTGATGACCAGTTTCGCTAGGGATGGTGCTTTCATGGTGTGGGTTGGTGTCGTTGTGGAGAGATGCTGGCGCCCTCGGTGGCGGCCACGGCGCTGCGAATCGCGGCGACGATCTGATCGCCGGAGTCGGCCTTGCGGAAATACCCCGCGCAGCCGTTCGCCATCGCCTGCTCGCGCGCGGCGGGGTCGTCGTTGGCGGTGATGAAGATGATCGGCAGCGCATTCTGCCGCGCCGCAAGCTGGTGCAGCAGTTCGATTCCCGAGATGCCGGTGAGCTGCACGTCCAGCACGAGACAGTCGAAAAGCGGGTGCTTCCTGTCGCCGAGGAACGCCTCTGCCGACGGATAGGTGATCGGCTGAAATCCCGCGGCACGCAGCAGCCGGCCGAGCGAGCGGCGGAGGCTCTCGTCGTCGTCCACGACGGCCACATAGATGTTTTGAGTGCGGGTGCTCATCGGATTGCGATGAGCAAACTAGTGAGTCCCGCGTTTTCCCGGCTACTGCCCTTTGGGGAAGGTCGCCGCGCCCTCCAAAAGAACCCCTGCTTCCTGCGTCAGCCGCGTGAGTTCCGCGACCGACTGCACGCGGAGCTTCGTCGTGATGGCAGTGCGGTGCAGCTTCACCGTGCGCTCGTGAATGTCCAGATCCGCCGCGATTTCCTTGTTCATCTTCCCGAGCACCACGTGGCGCAGCACCTCGAACTCGCGCTCCGAGAGTGCGTCGAAGCGCGAGCGGAGTTCCCGCAGCCGCCCGCGCGCCGCGTGCTCACGCCCGTCGCGCGCGAGCGCTCGGCGAACAGCGTCAATCAACTGTTCGCGGGGCGCGCGCTTCTCGATGAAATCCTCCGCGCCGCTCCGAATCGCGCTCACACTCGCGGGGATGTCGCCTTCGCCCGTGAGGAAAAGCACGGGCAGCGGATTCGCCGTCCGCGCAAGCGCCGCCTGAAACTCCAGCCCGTTCTGCCCGGGCATCCGCAAATCCGTGACCACGCATCCGCGCAGTCCCGCGCCGTGAACGGAGAGAAACTCCGCGGCGCTGGAAAATGTCGCGACCGAAAAACCGCTCGCACGCATGAGGCGCGCCGCCGCCTTCAGGAATGACTCGTCATCATCCACGAGGTGCACGACGGCTTCGCTTTCGCTCATGGCCGTGTTCTTTCATCCGCAACGGGCAGCGTAAAGCGAAACGTCGCGCCGCCCCCGGCGTTGCTCTCCGCAACGATGCGCCCGCCGTGCGCCTCGATGATCGTCTGCGTGATTGCCAGCCCCATTCCCATTCCATGCGCCTTCGTCGTGAAGAACGGCTCGAAGACGTCGGGCAGCTTCTCCGCCGGAATCCCGTGGCCGGTGTCCCGAACGGAGATTTCCACGACGCCGGGTCCGCTCAGACGCGCTCCGAGCGTCACCGTCCTCCGCGTGCTCCCGTTCATCGCATCCATCGCGTTGACGATCAGGTTCAGGAGCACCTGCTGGAGATGCACCCGGTCCCCCTTCACCGCTGGAATCCCGGCGTCTGCTTCCGCCTCAATCGTCACGCGCCGCGCGGCCGCATCGGCTCGCACCAGCGAGGTCGCCTCCGTGAACAGCTCGTCCAGCGAGATCCGGTGCAGCTCGAGATCGCGCCGCTTCAACATCGAGCGCAGGCGGTCAATCACCTCCCCCGCCCGCTGGTCATCGCTGCGGATGTCGCTGATGATCGCCCGGATCTCGTCAAGGTCGGGATACGGATTTTGCAGGAAAAGTTCCGCCGCCTCGGCATTGCGCAGGATTGAGCCAAGCGGCTGGTTCAGCTCATGCGCGAGCGCCGACGCGAGCTGGCCCATCACAGAGACGCGCCCCGCATGGGCGAGCTGTCCGCGCACGCGCTGCAGCTCCAGCTCCGAAGCGCGCTGCACGGTCACGTCGAGCACCACGCCGCGCATCAGGACGGCGCGCCCGGCGGAATCCTTCTCCACCCGGCCGCGCGCGGAAATCCAGCGGACGGCGCCGTCACCGGCAGACACGCGGTATTCCTTTTCGTAATCCGAGCCGCTCTCGATGGCCGACTCCAGCGCGTGCTTCACCGTGCCGCGATCCTCCGGATGCAGCAGATCGAAAAATCGATCGATGCTGATCCGCTCATCGGGACCGACGCCGAAAAGCGACCGCGCCGTTGCATTCACCCAAATCTCGTCGCGGGAGATGTCCCACGTCCAAAAGCCCAGCGTCGCCGCCCGCGCCGCGAGATCGATGCGCCGCTCGCTTTCCCGAAGCTCGCTTGCAAGCTTCGCCGCACGGAGCACGTCGCCTCCCAGTTCGTGGCCCATCGCGATCAGCACGCCTAGGAACGCGAAGCTGACGAAATACGGGCTGTCCAGCAGTCCCTTCTCCACCAGCATCGCATGCCCGCGCGATACGACGAAAAAGAAGATGACGCTGCCCCCGACGACAACCGCCCGGCGGCGACCGCCCTGCCTCCACAAGGCAACAGACGCATCGAGGACGAACCCCGCCACGAGGATGACCGCGGCAATTTCGACCAGCGACCAGGGCCCGGCGGCGATCGTCGAGACAGTGAAGCGCACACCGCCGAACGCCTCCACTTTCCGGATCGCGATGGCGTGCCTGACGGCTGGGACCGCGCTGAGGAGATTTGCAAGTTCGGAAAGCAGCAGCAGGCCGGTTCCCGCCAGGGCCAGCCACGCCCGCCCGGTTCCGAAGAAGCTCCACACGAAGCCCGCAACCGACGAGACCATGATCGCAATCGGAACGGCGGCCCATCGCAGGACCGTCTGGCAGCGTTCCAAGTCATCCGCCTGCAGCAGCGCCAGTTCCATCCCGCTGATCGCCGCGACGGCCAGCGCGCTGAGGAAAAAGAAGATGTGCGGCGCCCTGCGCCCGTCTCCCATCGCGACGCGGAGATTGATGAGCGCGAGCGTGACGCACGCGCCGGCGACCATCGGCCATAGGATGGTCATCCAGTTCATCGGGGAACTCCGAATGACCGGAAGATCGACCGCGGCCGTGGGACCGGATGGATCATGCGCAGGGGGCTGGCATGGCGGGCTGGGTCTTCAGGATGAAGCGCGGCTTCACACCCGCTTCCCCGCTGAAAATCAGAAGCCGAGTCCCGGCGGCATTCCCATGCCGCCCGTGATCTTCCCCATCTCCGCCTGCATCAGCGCGCGGCCCTCCTCGATCGCCTTCTGCACACCGGTGAGGATGAGATCCTCCAGCATCTCCACGTCGTTCGGGTCCACGACATCCTTGCTGATCTTGATCGAGAGCACGTCGCCCGCGCCATTCGCGGTGACGGTGATTTTTCCGCCGCCCGCCGTGGCCTCGACGGTTCGCTGGGCGAGCTCCTCCTGCGTGCGCTGCATCTGCTCCTGCATCTTCTGCGCCTGCTTCATCATCTTCTGGATGTTCATGGTAGTGGTCGTGGTTTTGGAGAAATCATTCCGGGGCGCACGGTGGATGTCGAGAGCGACATGACGTGCCGCATCAGAGCGAACCGAGCACGCGCGCGAGAATCGCCGCGGCTTCATCAATCTCCAAGCGCGAGACATTCAGCGCGGGCAGCCAGCGAACCGCGTGTGTCCCGCTGGGAATCGTCAGCAGCCCGGCATCATGCAGTTTCTCGACGACAAACAGGCTCGGCGCCTTGCCTTCTGGAAGCTTCGCGCGCTGCGCAAAGTCGGGCGCCAGCTCGATGCCGATCATCAGGCCGAGGCCGCGCACTTCCTTAATGAGGGGCGAAGCCATGCCGCGCAGCACAGTGAGGGCATGCGCACCGAGGGCCTTCGCATTCGCCAGCATCCCCTCCTCCTCGATCACCACGAGCACCTCGTTCGCGCCCGCGCAGACGAGCGGCGTTCCGCCGAAGGTCGTGCCGTGCGTTCCTGGCCCAAGCAGATCGCAGAGCTTCTTCTTCGTGCCATCTTTCAATGTCACTTCACGCTCGCTCACCCAGATCGCACCGAGCGGAAACCCACCCGCGATGCCCTTCGCCCAGCTCACGGCATCCGGCATCACGTCCGGCGCGATGCTCTTCCATCCGCACCAGTCGCCGGTCCGTCCGAGGCCGCACTGCACTTCGTCAAACATCAGCAGCAGGTCGCGCTCGTCGCACATCCGGCGCGCTGCCCGGAGAAACTCCGCTGTTGCCGGATGAATTCCGATTTCCCCCTGCACGGGCTCGATCAGCACCGCAACGGTGCCCGGCACGTCCACCGCGGAACTTAGCGCCGCGACGTCATTGAACGGCACATGCCGGAAACCCTCGACCATCGGCTCGAAGCCCTTCTTCACCTTCTCCTGCCCCGTCGCGGAAACGCCGGCGAGCGTCCGCCCGTGGAAGCCGTTCAGCATGGTGATGATCCCAATGCGATGCGCCGGCTGCTCCACGATTTCACCGACTGAGTGCCTCGGCGCAGGCGGCGCGCCGTCATTGCCGAATTTTCGCGCGAGCTTGTAGAGCCCCTCATTCGCCTCCGCGCCGGAGTTGCAGAAAAAAACCTTCCCTCCAGCGCCGACGAGACGCGTGAGCCGCCGGGCAAGCAGCGCTTGAGGGCGCGTGTAGTAGAGGTTCGAAGTGTGCACGAGCGTCGCGGACTGCTCCTGCAGCACCCGGACCACCCGCGGATGCGCGTGGCCGATGCTCGTCACCGCGATGCCCGCACCGAAATCGAGATACCGCTTTCCGTCTTCATCCCACACTTCGCAGCCTCGTCCGCGCGTGAGGCGCAGGTCAAAACGCCCGTAGGTCGGGATCACATGCCGGTCGTAAAGTTCGCGCGTGGAAGTCTCGCAGTCGTTCATCGTGAAAGGGCGGCGAAGATTGCGCCGATGCGCTGCAATGCGAGTGAAAAAATGCGCGCCGCCCACGCGGCCGGCTCACTGCCAAATCAGCTCCACCTTCGGCAGCAGCGCCTTGATCTTCGCCTGGATGTCCGCGTCGTAGGGTTTCGGCCGCTGCACGAGCCGGAGCGTCTTGAGGAAAGTGAACGGCTTGAGCTGCTCGGCACGCTCCGCGGCCATCGGCAGGTTGCCCAGTTCGAGGCTTTCGAGCTGGCGCATCGTGGCGAGCACAGCGAGGTCGGCATTGGTCGTCTTCGTGCAATTCGTGAGCGTCAGGCGCCTGAGCGACTTGAAGCCCTTCACGATGGGCAGTGACTCCGATTTGTCGAAACCCTCGCCGAGCTGGAGGTATTCGAGCGGCAACGCCGCAAGGTTCTTGAGCGCGTCCGGAGTTGCGTGGGCACCCAGTTCGAGGCCCTTGAGTTTCGTCAGTTTCGCGAGGTGCGGCGCGCCGGCATCCGTGAACTTCGCGTGCGCCAGGCTGATGCTTTCGAGGTTGGGCAGGTGCTCGCAGAGTTGCTTGAGCCCCTCGTCGTCGATGCTGCTGCCACGGTGGCTGACTTTCACGAGCTTCATGAAGCCATCGAATTTTGCATACGCGCGGCCGGTGATTTGGGTGCCGACAAAGCTGAATGACTCGAGGTTCTTCATGCCCGCGAGCAGCTCCATGCCCGCATCGGTGAGCTTGCCGTTGTTCGTGAAGCGCAGCATCTTCAGGTTCGTGAGCTTCGCGATGTGCGGCATCCACTCGTCGCTGAACTTCGTCGAGATGACGTTGAGCGATTCGAGCGTCTTCACGTGGCCGAGATGCTCGAAAAACGCGGCATCATAGGGGTCGTTCCCACGGTGGTCGTGCGGTCCCGCCCCGGGGACAGCAAGGTCCACAAGTTTCAGGCTCCGGCCATCCTCGGTTCTTTCGACTTTGCCCTTCGCGCCTTCGACCGTGCGAATGACCGCCTCCACATGCGGATCGATCTCGAAAGCGGCGCGTGCCGCGAAGGTGAGAATGGAAAGTGAGAGCAGGATTTTTTTCATAGAAATGCTTGGCTGCGGCTCACGCCGCGAATGCCCGCCGGAGTAGTCAGGTGGGCACGTTCGGGTTTGCCGGGTCGTCACGAGATTTCGCCAACGGGCCCGAGGCTATCGACGAACTTTTCCGCATGGACGTCCATCTTCTGCAGCATTGTGAGGAGCACGTTGTTGAGGCGCGCCTTTTCGTCCTTCGGCTTGCCGCAGAGCGCACGCCACTCGTCGTAGCTGAGCGTGTAGTCCTCCTTCAGATGCGGGCGGTTGTAATCGATGTGCTGGCCGTGCCTCAAGCCGAGGCCCTTCCCTCCGGCGAGCAGGATGGGCAGGTTGCTGTTGCAGTGGCTGTGGCCGTAGCTCATTCCGCTGCCGAAGAGAACCATCGTGCGGTCCAGCAGCGGCTCGTCGCCGTCTTTGACCGCGCCGAGTTCGTCGAGGAAATGCGCAAACTGCTGCATGATGAACGCGTCGCTCTTCGCGAGGCGGTCGAGCACGACGGGGTCGCCGTTGTGGTGTGAGAGATTGTGCCGGGCCTGCGTGATTTGGATTTCGGGAATGGCGAGGCCGTTGCCCTCCGTTCCATTCATGTAGGTCACCACGCGCGTCATGTCCGTGCGCAGCGCGAGAACGATCAAGTCGAACATCGTCCGCCAGTATTCGCCCGCCTGCGCCTTCGAGACATCGCGCTGGAACGGCGCGGCGAGCTTCGCCTCCACCTTCGGCTTCGGCACATCCAGCCACGAGTCGAGCCGCTCCGTGCGCTGCTCCACATCGCGGACGGCGTGCAGGTATTCATCGAGCTTCGTGCGGTCGTCCTTTCCGAGTTCCCTGCGGAGAGCGCGGGCGTCCTCCAGCACTTCATCGAGCACACTGCGGCGCTTCAAAAGGCGCGCCCGCTGCGCCGCAATGCCACCGGGTTCCTCGCCAAAGAGGCGGTTGAAGATGGTCTTCGGATTGTCCTCCGCAGGCAGCGGCACTCCATCGCGGGAGAATGCGAGCGTGTTTGTCCCAAACGGATGCCCCGTGCCGGATGAAATAGAAAGCTCGAGCGACGGGAAGCGCGTCTGCGTCCCCACGCTCTCCGCCATCATCTGATCGCACGAAACCGTGTTCTCGTATTTGCGCCCGCTCTGCGCGTCGATTTTCGCGCCTGTGAGCCATGTGTCCGCACACACGTGCGCCTGTCCGATGCCGTTCGGATGATGCAAGCCGCTGAAGACCGTGAAGTCGCCCTTGTGCTTCTCCAGCGGCTTCAGCGACGGCGACAACTCGTAGTCGCGCCCCGATTTCACGCACTGCCACGTCATGCCATTCACCCCATTCGGGATGTAAACAAACACGCTGCGCTTCGGCTTCGCGGCCGCGGCAGCACTGGCGCGGAATGGAATCATCGCATCGAGCAGCGGCAGCGCGACCGTGGCGCCGAGCCCGCGCAGGAAATGACGGCGGTTCAGGAGCCAGCGGTGAGGCAGGATGTTCATGGGCTTTGGTTCAGCGTTTCAGGAAAATGGGGCTGCTCACGAGTGATTCGATGAGAAAAGACAGCCGGTAGTCATCGGCTTTGGCTCTTTCGACAATCTGCTTCAAAGCCTCGCGGTCGGAAAAAGTCATCCCGCGGCGCAGCGCATACGTCGCCAGCTTCTCCGCCATCGCGGCGGCAAACTTGTCGAGATCGCCGAGCAGAATCTTCTTCAGCTCCTCCGGTCCGGCGAAATGGCGGCCATCGCTCAAGGTGCCGCTCGGATCGAGTTTCGGGTCCGTGCCGACGCCGTCCTTCGCGGCTTCCACGGTGCGCCACCGGCCGATGGCGTCGTAGTTGTCGAAGGCGATCCCGAGCGGATCGATTTTGTTGTGGCAGGCCGTGCAGTTCGGATCGGCACGATGCAGTTCGAGTTTCTCGCGCACAGTGGTCTTCTTTGTTTTCGCGTCCGGCGTGGCAAGCGCGGGCACGTTGGCCGGCGGCGGCGGCGCAGGTTTTCCGATAATCGCATCGAGCACCCAGACACCGCGGTGAACGGGGCGGTGGCGCGTGCCGTCGCTGGTGAGGCTGAGCACGGAACCCTGCGTGAGCAGGCCGCCGCGATGAGATTCCAGCTTCAGGACGACGCGCTGCATGTCGTCGCCGCGGATGCCGTCGATGCCGTAGTGCGTTGCGAGGCGCTCGTTGAGCATCGTCCAGTCCGAGTCGAGAAAATCGCGCAGGCTCCCGTTGCGCTGCAGCACCTCGCCGAAAAAGGCGAGCGTCTCAGCGACCATGCTCTGCTCCAGATTCTCGTCGTAATCGGGATACAGGACCTTGTCCGGCGGAAACATCCCGACTTTCCGGAGCTGCAGCCACTGGCGCGGGAACCCCTCGGCAAACGCCTTCGCCTTCGGGTCCGCGAGCATGCGCTTCACCTCGGCAGCGAGATTCTGCTTCAGCTCTCCCTGGCTCGCGAGGTTGTGCAGCCGCTCGTCGGGCATCGTGCTCCAGAAGAAATATGAGAGGCGCGAGGCGAGTTCCCAATCGCTGAGCGTCGGCGAGGGATTCCTTGCATTCCCCTCCTCGAGATAGATGAAGCTCTTCGAGCTGAGCACGGCAACGAGCGCCGTCTTCACCGCACCCTCGAAGTTCTCGCCAAGCGACTGCGCCTTCTCAAACAGCCTCACCAACCGCTCCACCTCCTCGCTGCGCACCGGGCGCCGCCATGCGCGCTCGGCAAACTGCGACACGATCTCGCGCGGATTCTTGCTGGCAAAGATCCGCTGGTGCGCCGCCGTGGGCCACGAGTTTATGATCGGCCCGTCCCATTCCACCTTGTCGATGATGAGCGTGGGCTGGATCGGCTTGAAATCGTCGTCCGTGAGTTTGATTTGCCAGGGCACCCGGCTGCGCGTCGTCGTGAACGCATTCGGCGTCCCACTGTGGCGCGAACGCCGGCCCTCCGGGTTCGGACCGGGCACGCTGTTGATGATGCGCACGGGATATTTGCCCGCGATGAGATGCACGCGCTTCTCGATCGTGATCGGCCTGTCCTCCGCGGCATCCACGTCCTGTTCGATGAGCGTCTTGTCGATGTTGGAAAGATAGACCTTCAGCCGCGGTGCGCGCCCGCCTTCAGGCCGCAGGCCGCTCAGCTTCAAGCGCAGCATATATTCGCCCGTGGTCTTCACATCGAGGTTCCACGTGTCCGTCGTGTAATTGTTCGGCACGATTTCGATGCGCACTTGATCCGCGATGCCGCGCCGCTCGTATTCCTCCTTGAAGCCCTTCCAGCGCATGTCCCACGGCATCCATGTGATGACCTCGCGCTTCGGCTCCGGCCTGAGCGAAAGCGCCTCATCGAGCACCATCTCCGCCGCCGCCAGATACTTTTCCACATGGGCCGGCGACAGCGTGAGCACGGACCCGATGCGCTCGAAGCCCTTCCAGTCCGGATCCTCCGGCAGCCCGGTCGCGCCTTTCACGTCAAACGTCACGCCCAGCAAATCGCGCACGGTGTTCGCATACTCCTCGCGCGACAGTTTCAAAAACGCCACCTTGTCCATCCCCGTTGCCTGGCGCGCCGCCTCGGCCTCGCGCAACTGCCCGGCGATCCAGTCCGCAACGGCCGCGATCTCCTCGGGTTTCGGGCGCGGCTCCTTTTCCGGCGGCATGTCCCCGGAGTTGATGCGGTTCATCGTCTCCTCCCAGTGGCCCATGATTTTTGGCGACGTGAAATCGACGATCAGGTTGTCGAGCCTCAGGTCGCCCTTCTGCTTCTTCTCATCGTGGCATTTCGTGCAGTGCTGCCGCAAAAATTCGGCGACGTGCTTCTCCGGCAGCATTGCACTGAACGCCGACGTGGCGAGGCAAAGGAGAATCACAACTTGCGTTCTCATCATTCTTTCTGCCCCGCTGGCTTCTTCGTCTCGCTCACGAGTTTGATGGTCGCATCGCCGATCCACACATCCGTGCAGGTGGCCGGTTTGCCGGGAAGTTCGGCGGTCGTGTTCACCTGCACGAAATCACCCACCGCCAGCGCGCTGAGCTCCGTGCGGGCGTCGAGCTTCAACACTCGCGTGTCGTCGGTCACACGCAGGACGCTTCGGCCAATCGGCTGCGGCCGCTGCATGTCGCCATTGTAGTCCTTCACCTCCGGCAGCATCCACGAGACCTCGATGCGCCGGCCGTCCAAATGCACCGCGTCGATGCGCAGCGTCACAAAGTTTCCGGCGCGGTGGCTGAAGTCGTCGCTCACTGCACTCACCCGCGTGAACGCGCCCTTCTCGTCCTGATGCACGTGAAAGCGGCAGCGGGTTCCCGCCGGAATCTCCTCCAGCTTCACATCCTTCCCGAGGTAACGAACCTTCGCCTTGTCGAGCAGCGTGAAGTCCACAGCGGCACCCGAGCCTTCCGTGAGGAAACGCCCCGGCGGCACGAGCGCGCCATGCACGACATGCTCGGAAAATGGCGGCGGCACCTCGCCCGGCTTCAGCCGGAACCAAGGAAGCTTTTCATTCCCGTAGTCGGTGCGAAACGGGAACTGCTCCGGGTATTCCTTCGCCACATTCTCCACGAGTTCCTGGTTCAGCATCCGGCCAAAGCCGTAGCCCATCAGGCTCTCGCCGTAGAACTGATCCTGCGCCTTCCATCCGTCGAGAAACACGCGCACGACGCGCCCCCGGCGGAAGCCCTCCAGCATGTTCGGCACGCGCACGGTGACACGGTAGCCGCTGCAGCCGAACCGGTCCGCCGGCACTTTCGACACCGACACAATCGACCCGCCCTCGCCGTCCACCGGCGGATTCCACGTGCGCAGTTCGTCGTTCGCCACGCAGACGCGCGCGGCCTTGTCCTTCATCAGCGATGCACCGTAAGCCTTCGCGAAGGCGTCGGGATTCCCGGAGAAAAAGACCGCCGTCACCTCCCTCTCCTCCGTCTTCTCGACCCATCCCGCGACGCCGCGCTTCCTCGTGAACTCCTCAAATTTCTTCTGCTGCTCCGCATCGGCGGGCTCGCCCGACTCCGTCGTGACCAGCCGCGTGAATTTCCCCGCCGCATCCGGCAGCAGCACGAACGTCAGCTTCGTCCCCAGCGGCACCTCGCGCATGTCCGCCTCGGCGCCGCGATACTGCATGATGGCGTAGGGCGGCATCGTGAAATCCACACGCTCACCCTGCTCCGTGCGAAACTGTCCGGCGCGATGGACGAAGTCCTCGCACACGATCTCCCCGCGCACGCGCCGGGCATCTTCGAGCTTGGGAAATTCCAGCGGCGCCGCGCGGAGCGGCAGGGCGAGGACGACCGCGGAAAAGAGCATGCGCATCGGCGAAGGATGATTATTTCGCGAGCTGGCCGTCACGCTGAAATGCCTGCCAGTCGGCGGCGAAGGGGGCGTTCAGCAGCCACGACGCGGTGGATTTGTCGCCACGGAAACTCTCGAACGGCGCCGTCTCCAGTGTCTGATAGCCTCCCTTTGCCGCGTTCCAGTTCCTACCGAGGTGGCCGGACTCCGCACTGAGCGCGTTCAGCTTCACCGGGCCTTTCGATGCATCGGCGTCCGCCGGCACCCGCGCGGCGAAGCTGTGCCGCAGGAAGGAAAACACAAGCGGCCACGTCTTCTCCCCAGGGCCGTGGCCGGTCTTCGGCTCGACCGCGAAGTGCCAGAGCGCGCCGTGCTTTTTCCGCATCGCCTCGACGACGCCCATGTTCTGCTCCCGAGACGGACGCGCGAAAAAGTCGTCGCTCTCGCCGAAGATGATCATGCCGGGAACGCGCGCGGCGCCGGGCTGATAGACTTGGAACGTCGTGCCTGGCCGCATTGAGACCCACGCCCATACGCGTGCCCCCTCCGTCGCAGGGAAAATCGCGGAGAAGCCCGTCCCGTTTGAGTGGCCGTAGAGAAACAGCGGCGCGTTCGCCAGCTCCAAGTGCTTCGCCTTCGCTCCAAAATCACGCAGCCGCTCGGCGAGAAAGCTGCGGGGCCAGAAACCGCGCTGCATCGGATTGCCGACGAACTTAAAAAGCCCGAGGTGCAACTCGCGGGCAATCGCGCGCAGACCCGCATGCTTGAACAGAGCCTCGCCGCTGCCGTGCCCGGTCATCACCACGACGCCGCGCACCGTGCCGACACCCTCGGGCACCCAG
Organism: Chthoniobacteraceae bacterium; assembly: GCA_044221185.1. Classification (GTDB taxonomy): domain Bacteria; phylum Verrucomicrobiota; class Verrucomicrobiia; order Chthoniobacterales; family Chthoniobacteraceae; genus SXWH01. The sequence continues at coordinate 281,738 of JBGAPP010000007.1, forward strand.
AGATCGAATCTCACATCCTCGCGCTTGCCCTCGCCCTTCTCCCGCACCGCGGCGCGCCACTGCTCGTCCGTGAGCTTCCAGTCCCAATGCTGCTCGACGACTTGTCCCGGCGCGGGCGTGCCCCACTTCGCTTCGTCGAGGATGAGGTTCCCCGCGCCCTGGCCCTTCACGCCCGCGTTCGCGCGCACCCAGCCGATGCTGTGGCACTCGGGAAGTTGCACGGTTTCGCTCAGCTCGATGTCCGCGGCGCGCACGCACGACGAGACGATTACGAGAAAAGTGGACAGCTTTCGCATATTCATCACGCGTCCAGCTCGCTCAGTCCTTGCCGAAGAATTCCTCTTCCTTCGGCAGCGCGATGACCTTCCACGTCGGCGGAAAAAAGCGGACCACGCGCTTCGGACGGTAGCCTTCGAGCATCATGTCCATCTTCAGCTTCATCTGCACGCCGCTGCTCCCGGGCTCGGCGGGAATCTTCTTCACCTCGAGCACGCTGCCGGTCTTGCGGTCGTTCACCGGGTCGTAGGTCATCAGCGAATCGCGCGCGACGGCGAGACCGCCGCGGGCCTCGACGGGTGGCGGGCTGCCATCCTTCGGCGGCGGCGCGTTCGGATCCTTGACGGTGAGTTCGTCGAACAGCTTCGGGTCCACGTTGCCGAAGAAAGTCACCGTGACGAACTGCTGCTCGTCGTCCACCGACATGACCCACGCCGGCAGACCGCGCTCGCGGATGTAGTTCCGGTGCCGCTCAAGCTGCTGTCCGGTCGCGAGCGCGCGCGACGACTCGTCGAGCCACACCTCGGTGATGCGGCCCGGGCCGTAGAGCGTCACCCACGTGAGATTGAAAAGAACCATCTGCCCCGGCTGCAATGCCTTCAGGTCGCCAAAGCCGTCGCCCTGGAACACGCGCGTGCTCGACTGCAGGTCGAAGATTTTCGGTTTCTCATCGCCGACTGGCTTGCCGTTCTCCATCAGCGTCGCCGTAAGCTTTTTGGTGTCGAGGTCCACGCTCTCGATTTTCCAAAGCTGCTTCTGCCGCGCGTGGAAGGTGAAGTCATCCTCGATGCGGAAGCACCGCTGGAAGTCCTGCTCCGGCGTGTGGCGGTTGTTGTAGGGCCCGGGCGGCAGCGGCGTCTTGTCGTTCGGATCCTTCTCGTAAAAGAGCCCGCGCAGGTGCGTGCCGAGCGGGATGTCCTGAAGCGCGGCCGGCGCGCCCTGATACCAGATTGAACCGTAGGGCAGCATCGCCGCGTGCAGCGGCAGGTCCCACACGCCGCGGTCCTGACTGTCGTTGCGGTCCACGCGGATTTGGAAGCGCCGTTCCAGATGATCCACGAACATCAATTCTCCCGACACCGCATGCGCGGAACCCTCCGGCGGAAACTGCCCCGGCGCGAGCTGATACCAATCCGGCAAATCATCCGGCTTCCGATCCTTCGGATTCTTCTTCTTGTCCCCCGCCTTCACCGGCCCGTCCGCATCGGTGCGGAATTTCGGAATCTCGGCGGCGAATGAAACGGTGACTGCGGCCAGCAGGCCCAGAGCAGAGCGCACAAACATCACGCCACGATCTGCGAAATCGCCCCGGTGCTGTCCTGGAACTTTTCCACCTTCACATCCGCGCGCTGGAGCATCGTGAGGAGCAGGTTGCTCACACGGGCATTGTCGTCCACGGGGCGCGAGCAAATCTTGTAGTGCTCCTGTGCGTTCGAGACGTCGTATTTGCCGATCTTTGGCAGGTTGAAGTCCACGTGCGTGCCGTGCTTGTAGCCGAGCGCCTTGCCGCCGCAGAGGATGGTCGGGAGATTTGCGTTGCCGTGGCTGTGGCCGTAGGCCATGCCGCTGCCCCAGAGCACCTGCGTGGTGTCGAGGAGCGGCGCGCCGCCCTCCTTGTGCTCCTTGAGCTGGTCGAGGAAATAGCTGAGCTGCTCGATGAGGAAAGTGTCCGTCTGCGTGAGGCGACGGAGCTGCTCGGGGTCGCCGTTGTGATGCGAAAGTCCGTGGCGTGTCTGCAAAATGCCGATTTCGGGAATGCCGCTCGCATTGCCCTCGCCGCCGATGCCGCACGTGAGCACGCGCGTGGAATCGGTCCGCAGCGCCATCACCATCAGGTCGTAGAAGAGCCGGTAATACTCGCCTGCCTCCGCCATGCTGAGCTTGCGCGTGAGGCGCGCGGCATCTGCGGCGGCCACCGCGGGCTTCGGCACGTTCAGCCACTCGTCGGCGCGGCGCGTGCGCTCCTCCACCTGGCGCACGGCGGTGAGGTATTCGTCGAGCTTGCTGCGGTCCTCGCTGCCGAGCTTGCGGTTCACGCGCTTCGCGTCATCCGCCACGAGGTCGAGGATGCTCCCGCGTCGGCTCAACCGCCGGCGGATCGTCTCCTTGCTGTCCTTCTCCACGCCGAAGAGCGCGTTGAAAATCTGCTGCGTGTTCCGCTCTGCCGGGAGCTGGATGCCGTCCTTCGACCACGCGAGCGACGTTCCCTCGATCGCCATCTCCAACGAGGAAAACCGCGTCGCCGGCCCCTGCACCTCCGCCATTAGCTGGTCCGCCGACACCGTGTTGCGGAACGCCCCGCCGTCGCCAGGCACATTTGCTCCGGTGAGCCACACCTTCTCACAATTGTGGTGCTTGCCGAGCACCATCGGATGATGCAGCCCGCTGATGGGCGTGATGTCTGCGCGGTGCTTTTCGAGCGACTTCATCGGCGCGGTAAACTCATAATCCGCCCCCGCCTTCTGAATCTGCCAAGTCAGCGTGTTCACCCCGTTCGGGATGTAGAGAAACACACTGCGCTTCGGCTTCGGCGGCGCCGGCAGCGCGGCCATGCAGTCGAGCAACGGAAGCGCAATCGTCGCCCCCACGCCGCGCAGGAAATGCCGCCGGCTGATCTGCCATTTGTCCAGATTCAGGTTGCTCATGGTGTTCTCGTTCTTTCTGAGGGTGGTTTGTTAGCGCTTTTGGAAAAGGTCGGACAGCACGAATGCCTCCACGATGTCGCGCACGCGGTAATCGCTTGCCTTCGCGGTGGCGGCGAGAGACTTGAGGTCTTCACGGTCGCTGAAGGCGACGGTGCGCCGCAGGCCGTAGGTGGCCAGCTTCTCGATGAAGGTGCGGCTGAAGGCATCCACGTCGTCGAGCAGGAGCTTCTTGAGCTCGTCGGCATCGGCATAGGCGCGGCCGTCGGGGAGTTTGCCGGAGGAGTTCACCTTCGGATTGGCGCCGGTGCCGTCGGTGATTTCATCGGTGCGCCAGCGGCCGATGGCGTCGAAGTTCTCGAAGGCGAGGCCGAGCGGGTCGATGCGCGCGTGGCAGGCGGCGCAGCGGGCGTCGTGGATGTGCGCCTCGAGCTTCATGCGCAGCGTGGCCTTCGGCGAATCGACGGGAGTCGTGGGGATGGGGTCCACGTTCGCGGGCGGCGGCGGCGGGGTCTTGCCGAGGATGGTCTCGCTGAGCCATACGCCGCGGTGCACGGGCCGGTGGCGCGTGCCGTCGCTCGTGAGCGATAGAATCGCCGCCTGGGTGAGCAGTCCGCCACGGTGACTTTCCACGGGCAGCGAGACGCGGGTGAAGCCATCGCGCGGCAAGCCGCCATCGGGCAGGCCGTAGTAGTTCGCGAGGCGCGCGTTCGCCATCGTCCAATCGCATTTCAGGAAGTCGCGCAGCGTGTGGCCGCCGAGGAGGACTTCGCGGAAAAACGCGCGGGTCTCGCCGACCATGCTCGCCTCGAGTGTCTTGTCGTAGTCGGGGTAGAGCTTCTTGTCCGGCGGAAACATGCCGACCTTGCGCAGCCGCAGCCATTGCGTGGCGAACGAATCCGTGAAGCGCGTGACGCGATCGTCCTTCAGCATGCGCGCGACTTGGCGGGAAAGCTCGGCCTTGTCGTGGAGCGCGCCTTTTTCCGCGAGGGCGAAGAGCTCGTCGTCGGGCATCGTGCTCCAGAGCAGATACGAGAGGCGCGAGGCGAGTTCCCAGTCGTTCAGCTTCGCGCGGTCCGCGGCGTCGTCGCCCTCGGCGAGGAAGATGAAGCTCTTCGAGCAGAGAATCGCGAGCATGCCGGCCTTCACCGCGTCGCGGAATTTTTCCTTCGCCGCGAGTTCGCTCGTCACGATGCTGATGAAGCTGTCGAGTTCCGCATCCGCAACCGGCCGGCGGAATGCACGTCGCGCCAACTGCGCGAAACACGCGCGCACCTGCTCCATGTTGCCCTCCTCAGCGGGGAAGAAATTCGCGCGGCGCTTCAGCTCCTCATCGGTGATGATGGGCCCGCGCCACGTGATCGAGTCCATGATGAGGAACGGATAGCGCGCCTTGCCCGCTTCGTCGGTGAGCTTCATCTGCCACGGGATGCGGCCGAGCTTTGTGCTGACGAACGGCGCGTCGCCGTGCCGCCCGGAGCGCGGGAGATTCGAGGGACCGGGGACGTCGTTATACACCTCAATATTGGGCCGGCCCTTCGGCAAGTGCGCACGGAAGGTGACCGTGATCGGCTTGTCCTCGTCCGCCACGATGTCCTGCTCGAACAGCACGCGGTCGAGCTTCGCCTCATACACCTTGAGCCGCGGCGCGAGGCCCTTCTCCGGCTTCAGCCCGCTGAGCTTGTAGGTGATTTCGTAGATGCCCGCCTCCGGCAGCGGGTCCTTCAGCGCGGAGTAGCGGAAGATGTCCCCGGGCCACATGTCGTAGCGCACCTTGTCGAGCAGCCCCATCTCGCGCAGGCGCTCGCGGTGCCGCTCGTGGACCTGCTCCTCGTAGAGCACCGGCTTCGTCCCCCCGAACGGCTCCGGCGGCTTCTGCCCCTTCCGCAGCACGACTGGCTCGGGATACGCCTCGGCGAGAATCGTCTCCGCCGCGGCGAGGTATTTCTCGATGTTCGACGGCGACAGCGTGAGCACCGAGCCAAGCCGCTCGAAGCCGTGCCATTCCGGATCCTCGAGGAAATTGCCAGGATCCGCCGCGTCGAACTGCACGCCGAGGAGATCGCGCACCGTGTTCACGTATTCATCGCGCGTGAGGCGGTTGTAGGACACGCGCCCGCGCGCCGCCATGCGCGCCGATTCGCCCTCCTTCATCCGCGACGCGAGCCACTCGACTGTGCGCGCACTTTCCTCCGCCGTCGGCCGCACCTTCTCCTTCTCCGGCGGCATCTCGCCGGAATTGATCCGCTCCATAATCTCCAGCCACTGCGGCGTGTTCTCAAAGCCGACCTTCGTCGAGAGCGTGTCGATGCGGAACTCGCCCTTCTGGTGCTCCGGCCCGTGGCAGGAGATGCAGTGCTTGTCGAGATAGGCCTGCACCTTCGGCTCCAGTCCGGCAGAAGGCTGCGCCGCACCCGCATCAGCGGTGAAGACAGCGAGCAAAGACGAAATCAGGGCTGAAAAAGCGGGACGACCAAGCATGTTCGTTTCCTCAATTCGTCCGGCGCGGAGTCCTTTGGCAAACGAATCCTCCCGCAGCCGCGGCGCGCGCCGAACTTTCTGCTTGCCGCGCATTTCGCCGCACGCATATTCGCCGCCTCAATTCGCCGAAGGGGGTATAGCTCAGTTGGTAGAGCGTCTCGTTCGCAATGAGAAGGTCAGGGGTTCGACTCCCCTTACCTCCACGGCGTGTCCTGAGGAGAAAGCGGCAGGTGCCGGTGCTCCGGGTGGTTTGACTTCGCGTCCCGCAGCAGTGCCACGGCTACCTCCATCGCTGCGCAAGCTCGACCATCGTGCGAACCCCAAAGCCCGTCGCACCGCGCGCGAGCGCCATCCCGTCCTTCGAGCGCTGTGCGGTGTAGGCGACATCGAGGTGCGCCCACGGCGTCTTGTCGGCAAAAGTGCGAAGAAATGCCGCCGCCGTGCAGGCCCCGCCGAGCCGGCCACCGCTGTTTTTGATCAACGCGACATCACTCCGAATGAGATCGTCGTATTCGGGGAAATGCGGCATCGGCCAGATCCGCTCGCCGCAGTGCTTCGCGGCGTCGAGCACCGCATCGCGGAGACGGTCGTCGTTGCTCCAAAATCCCGCCGCACTTTCGCCCAGCGCGATGCCGCACGCGCCGGTGAGCGTCGCGATGTCCAGGATGGCGGCGGCGCCGTGTTCCTTGCGTGCAAAGCCGATCGCATCCGCGAGCAGCATGCGCCCCTCGGCGTCGGTGTTCACGATCTCGACATGCCGGCCGTCGAAACATGTCACGATGTCACCCGGCCGGTAAGCCGCGGCGCCGGGCATGTTTTCCGCGGCGGGAATGAGGCCGACAATGTTGCGCTTCACCCCGAGCTTCGCGATGGCGAGCATCGCGCCGAGCACCGCCGCGCCACCGCACTTGTCCCAGATCATCTTCTCCATGTCGGCCGCGGGCTTGATGGAAATGCCGCCGGTGTCGAACGTCACCGCCTTGCCCACGAGTGCGAGCGGAGGCTGAGATTGCGGCCCACCGCGATGCTCGAGAATGATGAACCGCGGCGGGCGCGCGCTGCCGCCGCCGACCGCCGTGATGCCGCCGAAACGCCGCGCGCGGAGCTGCTTCTCATCGAGCGCCGTGCAGCGCAGGCCAAACTTCCTCGCGTGCCAGCGCGCCTCCTCCGCAAGCGTCTCCGGATACACCACGTTGCCCGGGCGGTTTGCCAAGGCACGCGCGAGGTTCGTGCATTCGGCAATCACCTGGGCACGGGCCGCGGCCTTCTTCGCCGCTGCGACTTCCGAAGCGCCCACGACGATCTCCACCTGCTCCAGCCCGCCCGTCCGCTTCGTCTTGAACTCCTCATTCGCATAATCCGCGAGCACGACGCCCTCGACCGCGGCATCCGCGAAGCGAGCCCAATCGCCAAGCCGCAGCGCAAAGCGCGTGCGACCGCTGCGCCTCATCGACATCGCCGCACTGCCCGCGGCAGTGCGGATGTCATCGGAAGTGGCCTTGTCCTCATCGCCCACACCGACACAGAGCATCTGCTCGCCGTGATGGAAAATGCGCGACCCCGCGCGGAGTGACAGCTCGCCCTCCGAGATTCCACGGGGAAGCTGCGCGCGCTGCGCCGTGGAGAAAAACTGTGCGGAAGGAATCGAGGCCGGGGCCTTGCTGACGACGAAAATTTTCACGGCGCGCGTCGCTGCCGGACTAAAGCTGCACCACCTGCGCGGACTTGATGTCCGCCTCGGCGAGCATCTCCTTCAGCACGGCCTCGCCCGGCACGCTGTCAAGGTTCAAGACGCCGAGAGCGAGCCCGCCGGCCTCGTTGCGTCCGAGGCTCATGCTCGCGATGTTCACACCGTGCTTGCCCATGAGGTTGCCGATCCAGCCGACCATTCCCGGGCGGTCCTTGTTCTCGTAAATCACCAGCACCCCCTCGGGGCGCGCCTCGATGTGGCGGCCATTCATCTTCACGATGCGCGGCTGGCTGCCGAAGAACGTCCCCGCCACGCTCACCCATCCGCCTTCACCCGTCGCTGTGAGTTCGATGAGTTCGGCAAAATCGCCGCCGCTGCTCTCGCGGCTCTCGGTCACCTTGAGGCCGAGCTGCTTCGCGAAATCCGGAGCATTCACCTCGTTGGCCTCGCCACCGCTGGCCGCGTGCAGGAACGCCTTCAGCACCGCGCGCGTGATCGCCGTGGTGTCGTGCTCGTTGATTTTGCCCGCGAAATTGATGTTCAGCGTGTCGCAGCGCTTCGCTGCAATCTGGCGCAGCAGCGCGCCGAGACGCGCGCCGAGGCGGATGTGCGGCCCGATGATCGCGAGCGTCTTCGCGTCCATGCTCGGCATGTTCACCGCATTCCGGACCTCGCCGCTCATCAGCATCGCGCGAATCTGCTGCGCCACCTCGATGCCCACGTTTTCCTGCGCCTCCGCCGTGCTGGCGCCGAGGTGCGGGGTCAAAACGATGTTCGGCAGCGCGCGCAGCGCAAAATCCGCCGGCGGGGGCTCCACTTCATACACGTCCAGCGCGGCGGCGGCGACCTGCTTGCTCTTCAGCGCCTCGTAGAGCGCCCTCTCGTCCACGAGCCCGCCGCGCGCGCAGTTGATGATGCGCACGCCCTTCTTCGTCTTCGCGAGACGCTCGGCGTTGAGCATGTTCTTCGTCTCGTCTGTCAGCGGCATGTGCATCGTGATGTAGTCCGCCAGCGGCACGATCTCATCGAGGCGCTCGACCAGTTCCACCTGCAGCGACCGCGCGCGGCTCGCCGAGAGATACGGATCGTAGGCATACACGCGCATGCCGAATGCGATGGCGCGGCGCGCGATCTCCGTGCCGATGCGGCCCATGCCGAGAATCGCGAGCGTCTTCCCGTAAAGCTCCACGCCCTCGAACGACTTGCGGTCCCACTTGCCCGACTTCATCGAGGCATCGGCCTGCGCGATGTTCCGTGAAATCGCCATCAGCAGGCTGAACGCGTGCTCCGCGGTCGAAATCGTGTTTCCGCCCGGCGTGTTCATCACCACGATGCCGCGCTTTGTCGCAGCCTCCACGTCCACATTGTCCACACCGACACCCGCGCGGCCCACGACCTTCAGGTTCTTCGCGGCCTCGATCACCCTGGCGTTCACCTTCGTCTGCGAGCGCACGACGAGCCCGTCGAATTCACCGATGATCTTCAGCAGTTCGTCCTCCTTGAGGCCGGTCTTCACCGTCACGTCGAGCAGGCCGCCCTCCTGAAGTTCGGCAACGCCGCGCTCGCTGACTGGATCCGCCACTAGGACTTTTGGTTTGTTCATTTGGTCTTTTGAAAATGGGCGCGCAGTCTGCGCAGCATGACGCCGCTGGCAAATCGAAAGTTGCCCGCATTCGCCGCGCGGAATGCGCTCGACTCCCCGCCTCCGCTGCCGCACACGGCGCGCGTGCCGGAGAAGCTCGACATCCACTACACCTGCCAGCGCTGCACGAACTGCTGCCGCTGGCCCGGAATCGTGCGCGTGGATGAAAACGAGATCACCCGCATCGCCGCGCACGTCGGCATGAGCGAGGAGGACTTCCTCGCGCGCCACACACGCCTGCGCCCGGACCGCCGCGGTCTCTCGCTCATCGAGCGGTCCGACGGCTCCTGCGAATGGCTCGATGGAAACGACTGCCGCCTGCAAGCCGTGAAGCCCGCGCAGTGCCGCACGTTTCCGAACGAGTGGAACTTCCCCGGATGGCGGGAAAAGTGCGAGGCCACACCTTCGCTCACGCGCGATGGCAACTGACGAGGCCGGCAACAGGCGCCATTTCCGTAATCCGCAATCCGAAATCCGCAATTGCTAGAGCCAGTCCGACGCCTCGGAACTGATCCACTCGTGCATCCGCACATCGAGCCGCGAAAGCACGAAGGCGAGCAGCACCAATAGCAGCGCCGCGATTTCCCTGCGCCCGAAACGATCCGCGCGGCCGTGGCTGCGGATGAAATTCAGCAGCGCGCCTGTCGGGCAGCCGTAGTGGCAATAGGCCATCGGCACAAAGCACGACGCGACGAGCCCGACGAGCGCGATCGTGATCGTCGCCCACCCCGCGGCGCGCACCGCATAGGCGTCGAAAGGCTCGAAGGACGCGAGGTCGTGCGGCAGCAGGAGCATCACCACGCCGAGGATCATCGCGATCGTGAGCACCGGCAGCCAGCGCAGCCCGGCGGCAAAGCCCTTTGGCAACGCGATGCGCCAGCGTTTCGGCACGATGCGCGACAGCAGTTCCTGCGCATGGCCGTGCGGACAAAGGTGCTGGCAATAGAGCGGCTTTCCAGAGGCCCACGGCACGATCAGCGCGGCCGCGAGCAGGAGCACAAGACCGGGAGCAGTGCGCCACGGAACGCCGTTCTGCGACCAGCCGACGATGAGCGTCTGCGCGAGCAGGTCCGCATTGATGAACCCGACATAGCCAATCACGAGCACCTGGAAGCCCCGCCGAATCCACGGCCGGCCGCGTGTGCCGGTGAAGGCCATCACCACTCCCGCCGCGATGACGAGCGCGAGGCCGATGTCGCGCGCTCCAAACCGAAACGGCACCGGCGCTGCCTTCACGAGTTTGTCCGCCTCCCGCAGCCGCCGCACGATTCCATCCGCAATCGCGAGGCTCGTCATGGACGCACCGCTCACGCCTTCGATTCCCTCCTCCTCCGGCGTGCGCCCGGCGACACGGTCCCACGAGCGTCCATTCCACGTCTTCAAAAACGTGCGGTCGTTCCTGATGTCGCCCACATGCTCCACCGTGTCCTGGCTCGCGCGGATGCGGACGCCGACCACATGCAGCGCAGGGTCGAAGGCGACGAGCACATTGGTCCACCCCCGGTAGCCGACGATGGAATCCGACATCGGCGCCGTCTGCAGCACGTAGCCGAGCTTCGCGCCGCCCGCATCGAGCACATCCCATCCACCACGGTCCCCGGGATCAATCCGCAGCGACGCCGCCTTTGGAAACACCGACTGCACCTCCGCCAGCATGAGCGGCCGCAGCGATTCGCGGCTCACGCGCACCGCGTGTTCGCGCAGCAGCCACACGATCGCCACGAGCATGGCGAGTCGGTAAAGCTGGAGCAGCACACGGCGCATGCGCGCACAGTGCAGGAGGCCCTTTCCGTTTTCCAAGCCGAGACTCGCGCGGCGTGTCTGTGAATACTCCGCCCTTGCCGCGCAGGCGCGACGCTCCGATAGTCCGCGCCCTTTTATGAAACAAATCGGCATCGGCCTCGCCGGATTCGGCACAGTCGGCGCGGGTGTCTTCAAGCACCTCGCGCTGAACCGCGACCTGCTCTCGGAGCGCACCGGGCTTGATCTCGCCGTGCGCCGCATCGCCGTGCGCGATCCGAAGAAGAAGCGCGACGTGAGCGCGCCCGCGGAGATTTTCACGACGAGCTGGCAGGATGTCGTGGATGATCCTGAGGTGCAGATCGTCGTCGAGCTCATGGGCGGCATCGAGGAGGCACGACAGCTCATCAAACGCGCCATCAACGCGGGAAAGGCGGTCGTGACCGGCAACAAGGCGCTGCTCGCGGAGCACGGGAAGGAACTCTTCGACCTCGCGACGGCGCGCAGGGTGCCGATTTGCTTTGAGGCCGCAGTCGCGGGTGGAATCCCGATCATCAAGGCCGTGCGCGAGTCGTTTGTCGCCAACCACATCAAGTCCATCCACGGCATCATCAACGGCACGACGAACTACATCCTCACGCGCATGACCGAGGCCGGGCTCGACTACGCGGAGGCGCTCGCGGAGGCGCAGTCGCAGGGATACGCCGAGGCCGACCCGACGCTCGATGTGAACGGCTGGGACGCCGCGCACAAGGCGATCATCCTCGCATCGCTCGCGTATGGCACGTGGATTTGCCGCTCGAAGGTCTTCGTCGAGGGCATCGAAAAAATCACCGCGCGGGACATCTGCTTCGCGCACGAACTCGGCTACCGCATCAAGCTGCTCGGCATCATCAAGGCCGACGAGCGCGGGCACATCGAGGTGCGCGTGCATCCCACGCTCATCCCGGAGAAGCACGTCCTCGCCAGCGTGAACGGCGTCTTCAACGCGCTCTGCGTCCACGGCGACATCGTCGGTGAGACACTCTTCTACGGACGCGGCGCGGGGCAGGATCCCACTGCGAGCGCAGTCATCGCCGACATCGCCGAGGCCGCGCATGCAATCGGCGAAACGCGACGCGACTTCGGCTTCATGCCGCACGGCCTCTACGCGCACTGCAAGCCGCTCGATGAGATCCTCTGCCAGTATTACCTCCGCATCCCTGTGGACGACAAACCCGGCGTGCTCGCGCAGGTCGCCGGCGTGCTGGGCTCGCTCGACATCGGCATCAGCTCAATGATTCAGCCGGAAAGCGACGGCACCAGCGCAGTGCTCATCCTCATGCTGCACGACGCCACGCACGCGCAGGTCCGCAAGGCGCTCGCGCAGATCACCGCGCTTCCCGTCGTGAAGGGCGAGCCCACGCTCCTCCGCGTCGAACACTTCTCGGCCTGAACGTCCCGCGCAACTGCGTCCGTGCCGCGCTCACGGAAACCCGCAGACGTGCGCGGAATGGCCGAGGATTCGCGTGAGCGCGGCGGAAATCCGCATAAGCTCTCCGCACAGCGATGAACCCCGCGCTGCCAACGCCAGACCTTCTCTCGCCGGGCGACCAAAAATCCGCGGCGCTCAATCCAGCGCGCTTCACGTGGAGGTGGATCGGCTCAGCGGACGATCCGCTTTTCGGTCCCGCATACGCCGCGCTCTGGGCGGAATTTGGCGCGGCACACGAAATGGAGCCGCGCGAGATCATCGCAGCGCGACTTTCGTTCCGCGCGACGATGCGCTATTCGATCCTCGTCGCATGCTCCGCGGAGAAAATTGCGGCGGTGCGGGACTTCACCGCGATCTGGCTTGAGGGAACCGCCTTTGTTCACCTCTCGCATCTCCTCGTCGCGCCAGAATGGAGGCGCAGCGGCCTCGCAGGCTGGATGCGCGCCGCGCCGATCCTCGCGGCGCGCTCGCTCGCATCGGACCATGGAAACGCGGATGCGCCCATCACGCTCGTCGCGGAGATGGAATTCGACGACGGCGCCGACCCGCGCCGCGGAGTGCGCCTTGCCGCCTACGAGCGCGCTGGATTTCTGAAAGTGAGCCCGGCAGCGGTGCAATACTTCCAGCCGGATTTTCGCCCGCCCGCAGAGATTGACGCAAGTGGCGGCGCGCGTCCGCTGCCCTTTCAATTGATCGTGCGGCGCGTCGGGCGCGAGGGGGAGTCCGTGATCACCGGCGCCGAAGTGCGCCGCATCGTCCGCGCGCTCCAATCGGTTTACGCCGCGCACTTCCGCCCGCAGGACATGGCGCATCCCGCGCTGAGCCTCGATGCCTTTCCCGCCGACAAAGACCACGTCCCCCTCGTCCCGCCGACGTCAGCCGCACAGTCTACCGCTGCATCCACGCAAGCGCTCGGCCGGACTCGCGCTCGCCACCCTCCGGTGCTCACCGCCTTCTATCACGCCAGTTATGCGGCGCCGATCGGCGAGCACATGATGCCGATTCAAAAATTCGCGCTCGTCGCAGATGCAGTGCGGGGAATTCCCGGCGTCACCCTCACCGAGCCGGCGCCTGTCACGGAGGGCGACTTGCTGCGCGTCCACACTGCGGCATACATCGCGGCCATCCGCACCGGGGAACCGCGCACGCTCGCCGAGTCGCAGAAGTTCCCGTGGTCGCCTCAGCTTTTCCCCAGCGTGTGCCTGACGAATGGCGGAGTCCTCGCCGCAGCCCGGCAGGCGATTCGCGACGGCACGGCTGCCGCACTCGCGAGTGGGTTCCACCATGCGTGCGCGGACCACGGCGAAGGATTCTGCACCTTCAACGGCCTCGTCGTGGCAGCCGACGCACTGCTCGCCACCGGCGAGGCGCGACGCACCGCGGTGCTCGACATGGATCTGCACTACGGCAACGGCACTGCGCAACTCGCCGCCAGCCGCCCGCACATCTTCGCCGTGAGCATCTACGGCAACGACTACTGGGCGAACGTGCCCTACCGCGAGGTCACCGTGCGCCGCCACGACGACGGCGAAAACCACCGCTCGTTCGCGCTCCCCGCCCGCTGCGACCGCGCCACGATGCTGCGCGCCATGGAGGCCGCCCTCCCGCTCATCGCCGCATGGAAGCCCGATGTGCTCCTCTATCAGGCGGGCGCGGATCCGTATTTCGAGGATCCCTTCTCCCCACTCGCCCTCGACGCCAGCGACCTGCGCGCGCGCGACCGCCGCGTCTTTGAATTCGCGCGGCAGCACAGAATCCCGATCGCGTGGGTGCTTGCGGGCGGCTACACCCGCGACATTTCAAAAATCGTCGGCATCCACGCAGGGACTTTCGAAGCATGGCGCGACACGTGGAGGGAATAGCCGCGCAGTTTGCATGGACGACGCGGCACGGCTAGAGAAGCGCGCATGACTTCTGAGAATCCGCGCGATGACAACGGCCCCGCGCTGCCGCGCATCGCCGTGACCATGGGCGACGCCGCGGGCATCGGGCCGGAGATTTGCCTGCGGTTGCTCGGCGATCTCGGCATCGCCGAGAAGTGCGTGCCGGTGGTTTTTGGCGATGCTTCGGTGCTGCGGCGTGTGGCGGAGCAGACCAGGCTGCCTTTCACCGCGAAGGTGATCGGACTGGATGGGTGGCCCGCTGAGGTCCGCGACCTGCGCGGACCGTCCGTGCTGGATTTTTCACTGCTGGATGCGGATGCGGTCGTGCCCGGGAAAGTGAGCGCGGCCTGCGGTGACGCAGCTTACCACTACGTGGCCGCGGCCATTCAAGCGGGGCTGCGCGGCGAGGTGGGCGCCGTCTGCACGGGGCCGCTGAACAAGGAGGCGCTGCACGCCGCGGGGCACAAGTTTCCGGGACACACGGAGATTTTTGCGGAGCAGATGCACGCGCCGCGCTCGTGCATGATGCAGTATTCAGAGGCGATCACATGCAGCTTTGTGACGACGCACGTGGGCTACGCGGAGGTGCCGGGGCTTCTCACGCAGGAGCGCATCCTCGATGTGATCGAACTCACCGCGGCGGCACTGGAGCGCATCCGCCGACGCAAGCCCAAGCTGCTCGTGTGCGGACTGAATCCCCACGCGGGGGAGAGCGGGCTTTTCGGCGAGCGCGAAGAGGAGCGCATCATCGCGCCGGCAATCTCGGAGGCACGCGCTCGCGGACTCGATGTGACCGGGCCGGTGCCGCCGGACACGGCATTCACGCCCGCCCGACGGCGCGAGTTCGACGCGGTGGTGTGCATGTATCACGATCAAGGGCACATCCCGGTGAAGATGATCGCCTTCGACTCCGCCGTGAACACAACGCTCGGACTGCCCGTGCCGCGCACGAGCGTGGATCACGGCACCGCCTTTGACATCGCGTGGCGCGGCGAGGCGAATCCGGGAAGCCTTTTCGCCGCCGTGCGGCTCGCGGCGAAGCTGTCCGTCTGATTCGGGAGCCGCCGGCTCACCGCGTCGCTGCTGGCGTCATGCAGCTCAAATCTGGATCGTCCGCTCGAGGAAACGCCTCACCGCCTGCTCCGCCTGCTCGGGGCCGGCGACATCGGAGACGGCGACCTCGATCGCCTGCTGGCCGGCGTTGCGGATCCCTTTCCGCGCTGCCTCGATGCGACGGGCGACGGTCATTTCCTCGAAGGTGCTCTGAAGCGCGTCCGGATCCGGCCGCTGCTCCCACAGGCAGTAGAAGACGTAGAGCTGCCGATCCCGCACACGGAAAGTGTATGCGTGCATCGGAAGGTCGATCCCCTTGACGCGCATCGGGCGCACGCCGTGGTCGGCCGTCATCACCGCGCCGCTGGAACTCAGGCACACCTCGGGGCCGTGCGAGCGCGCGAGCTGCACCGACGTGCGGCCGGGCGCCCAGCGCAGGAGGAACATCTCCCAGCGCAGGCCGTTCACATCGACCCACTTCGCATAACGCGCGTCCGTGTATTTTAGGACGCTGCGCGTGATGTCGCTGAACTCGACGACGCGGTAGTCCCTCTGCTCGGAAGGCCAGAGCACCGTCCACTCCTTCGCCTTCGGGGCGCGCGCTTCGGCCGAACGATACCACGCCTCGGTGCCGACTTCGATGGCGACGAGCCACACCGCCATCGCGATGAGGATGCCCTTCGGAGGCGGCATGGACGGTCGCAGCAGGCCCGGGTCCGGCTCGGCCTCGCTTCCGGCGGCCTCCTTTCGGCGAGGGTTCAGGATCAGGCACAGAAGACCGACCCCGGCGAGGCTGCCGATGAGCACGGCCATGCCGACATTGTCGTGCCATTTCGCGACGGCATCGGTGCCCTGCTTCGCGCTCACCCACACGAGGAAAAATGCGCGGCTCGCATTGCACACGAACGCCACGCCAAGGCCGCCCGCGAGGAGGATGAGCCGCCGGATCATTCCGAAGCGGAGAAGCTCGCCCATGAAGAGCGCGATCATCAGCGTCGTCTGGAGCGAGCGGACGCCGCTGCACGCCTCCTCGACGCCGACGCGGCCCGTGCTGATCTCGATCACGTTGCCCTTTTGGATCGCCGGAATCGCCGCCCAGCTCAGCGCCTCCACGCAGATGCGCGTGACCGAGCGCATGAGCCATTGCACGAGGGACTGCTCGATGGGCACCGGCCACGGGACGGCGACCATGAAGAACGCGACCGGAAATGCGAAGTGCCGCAGCCATGCGATGCCGCCCGCGACATACACGGCCGCGAGAGTGACCGTGACGCAGATGCCGCCGAGCACCCATCCGAGCATCCGCCAGTCCGGCCCCGCCTCCATCATGAAGCGGGCGGGCAGCAGCAGCAGCGCCGGCACCACGACTGCGCCCACGAGGAGGAAGCGCGAGCGCGCGACCTGCGCCGGAGGCCGCCGCTTCCAGCGCTCCGCGAAAAGGTATGCCGCGAGCAGCGGGACCACCCAGCCGTAGGTGTATTGCGGATTGATGGTCCACTCGAAGCGGAGCTGCCGGACGACCAGCAGCCAGAGCGCCCCGAGCACTGCGAGCGCGGGCCACCAGCGAGGCGCTTCCGACCGCACCAGCGCGGGCATTTCCCCGGATGCTCCTACTGTGTCCGCCACTGCCGGATGAGTTCGCGTTCCTCCGGGCGGAGCCTTTCGACGCTCAGCGCGGCCACCTCGGCGCGCGCCTCGGCGGATTTTCCGCCCATCCCGAGCGCGGCGGCATAAACGGTGCGGTAGCTCGGGCTCACGCGGTCCCACGGGACCTGGATGCCCTCGTAGGCCGAAAGCGCCGTGGCGGCGTCGCGCTTCCGGATCGCGGCGAGTGCGAGCGTGGTGCGGTGCGCGAGGCTCTTCGGCGAGCGCGCCACGAGGTTCTTGGCCGCGGCGAAAGACTCGTCCACTGCCTTGCCCTGGAGCAGGTTGAAATAGGCGAGGTCGTTGGCCACGGAGTCGTCCTGCGGCCAGCGCTGGTTCATCTTTTTCAGCGTGTCGCAGATGAGCGGAAGGTCGCCCCGCTGCTGCGCGATCCGCAGCAGACCCTCCATCGCGTAGCGCGCGGTGCTTGAATTGGAACTGAGCGAGCGGAGCGCGATCTCCGCCTGGTCGAGGCGCCCGAACTTTTCCGCATAGGCTGCAATCTCCCGCATCTGCTTCGGCGAGGGAGCGGCAGCGAGGTGCGCGCGCCGCCAGTGAAGCTCCGCAACCGACTTGCTTCCCAGTTCCTCGGCGCAGCGCGCGAGATAAAGCTCCTTGAATGCGACATCGAGCGGCACGCCCTTCATGCCGAGGATGCGCTCGATTTCGTTGTAGCGGCGGAGCCCCGTGAGGGCTTCGAGGCACACGCGGAGCAAATCCTGGCGCTTGAATGCCTCCTCCACCGGAATGAGCGCGAGCATGCGCTCGTATTCCTGGTGCCGGTGCAGCCACATTCCAAATGCGCACCGCGCCGGGGGCTCGGCCTGCCTGTATTTTTCAACAGCCGAATCAAGCAGGGCGGTGCGGTCCTCGGGATGAAGCGCAAACTGGATGCCGAACGCGAGAATCCGGTGCTGCTCGTTTGCGAGCGGATGCTGCCGCAGGAGTTCCATCGCGAGGTCCGCCGCATCAACCGGCGTGCCCTTCATCGTTCCGATTTGGACCAGCGCATCCAGCGCCTCCTTCGACTGCCGCCTTCCGAGCTCGAGCAGCGTCTGGATTCCGTCCCTGCGGATCGCATCCGAGTCGGAGGATGTCTGAAGCACGCCGAGAAGCAGTTGCGACTCGTCGCTGTCAGGCTCCATCCGCACCGCCCTTCCGGCGAATTCACGCGCATTGCGATTGTCGCCCTCAAGCGCCGCCCAGCGCGCGGCCAGCCTGAGCAGAGGGACGCCGGGCGTGTCCGTGTTCAGCAGGCTCTCGATTTCGGTCCCGGCTTCCGCGATGGCGCCGGCCCGCAGCAAATCCTCGGCAAAAAACAGCCGGTCCTCCTGCTGCATCATGCCCGCCTTTGAAAGCTGCCTCCACAGCGGAACTGCGGCGGCGGACTGGCCCGTGAACCTCTGCACTCTCGCGCTGGTGCGGATTGCGGCGGGCTCATCGGGCTTTGTCTGATAAGCTGTCCGCGCCTTGCCGATGGCTTCCTCCACGTTACCGCCGAGCATCTCCGCCTCTGCCTTCGCCGCCATTCTCCGCGACCGGACCCCCTGCACCCACTCGTAAACCCTGCGGAACTCCAGCGCGACCACCCCCGCCGCCACCAGCACGACGATCAGCGCCGTCAGCCAGTTACGGCGACGCCGCCGCGCCTGCTGGAGCTCTGGTGCGAGTAAAGTTTCGAGGGGCTGCTGCACTGATGAATTCTCCGACACTTTACGCATTCGCAGCCGCCATGCCAATCATAGTTTACGGAGAAACCGCCCCGCCCCGCGCTATCCGCCCGGTTTCGCGGCGCGGGTGTCTTGAAGGAAGAAAACCAGCCATGCGGAGAAAATCCCGCTCCACCCGGTGCAGATGTCCTGAAGGTCCCCGACCCGTTCCGGGATGAACACCTGCACGAACTCGATCGCGCAGACGAGCAGCATGAGCGCCCCGACCATCACCGCGGGATTCACGAGCAGCGCCGCAGTGCCGGTCCGGCATCGTTTGCCTGCCGCCACCAGCCGCTGCATCCGCAGGCCGATGCTCGCGAGGACGAAGAATGCGATCACGTTCACCGCATCATCGCTCTCGTTCAGCCAGGTCCGGATGGGTTTCGGCCACGATTCATGAAAGACGCAGCGGTAGCGGGGGAACAGCGCGAGAAAAAGCCCCGCGGCGAGCGCTCCGAAGAAGCACACCTTCAGCAGCACCGCCGCCACCGGCTTGTGCCCGCTATTTTCGCTCTGTTCGCTCGGCGTCACGTTTCAATTCAAATGTCTTCGCCACGCTCAGGAACTCGTAGAAGCCGTGCAGCCTCGCGAAGTAGTAGCCCGCCCGCCCGTCGAGAAAACCGCGCTGCCACACATACACGTAGAGGAAGCGCAGCAGCCCGCGGAACGGCAGCGCCTGCGACCACTGCTTGAGCTTGCGGCGGAGTCCGACGTTCCCCATCTGCAAATTCCCGCCGCTGCCGTGCAGGTAGCGGTCGAGCGCCACGCGTGCCTCCCAGTTCGAGTAGCGGTTGTGCTTCTCCACGAAGACCGCGACGGACGGGAACGCGTAGTGGTCCATCTCGCAGCGCAGCCGGCCCGTGCCCCCCTTCACCACCACGTGCTCGTGCACCTCGTTGTCGCCGCTCTGCGTGTCCACATCGGTGAGCTTCTCGTATCGGCCGAGGCGGTGGCGGAAAAGGCGCAGGTTCCAGTTCGGATAATACGCGTGCCGCAGCCACTTCCCCATGAACATGAAGCGGCGGTTGATCCAGTAGCCGTCCACCGCGTGCGCGGCGTCCGATACGATCGCGCGGAACTCCGCCTCGGCCTCCGGCGGCATCACCTCATCCGCATCGAGGATGAAAACCCACTCGTGCGTGAATGGCAGGTTCTCCAGCGCCCAGTTCTTCTTCTTCGGCCACGTCCCGTTGAATTCAAACTGCACCACCTTCGCCCCGTGCTGCTCCGCGATGCGCTGCGAACCGTCCGCGCTCTGCGAGTCCAC
>JBGAPP010000008.1:0-282900 GCA_044221185.1 Chthoniobacteraceae bacterium
TAGGGATACCGCGCGGAGTCCTCGATGTAGTAGACCTCGTGCCCGAGCCGCTGCAGACCGACGATGTAGTGGATGTGCTGCCAGACGACGCCCGCGATCGGACAGCCGCCCATGAAGCCCATGACGATGATGCGCTTTTTCTTCATCAAGCCGATTTACTGGGGAACCCGCTTCGCGAACCGCGCGGGGTTGCCCGCGACGATGGTGCCCGGCGGCACGTCCTTCGTGACGACCGCACCCGCGGCGACGACGGAGTTGTCGCCGATGGTCACGCCCTTGAGCACGATCGCGTTCATGCCGATCCACACGTTGTTGCCGATCTTCACCGGCTTCGAGCGCACTGCCTCGAGCGGACGCGCGGGTTTGTTTTCAAAATAGGGAGCCAGCGCCTCGGCATCGATCATCCGCTGCGCGGCGCCGACGGGATGGAAGTCACTGTCCGCGATGCCCACGCCCCACGAGATGAGGCAGTGCGAGCCGATTTCCACGCGCGTGTCCGAAGTGATCAGCGCGCCGACGAGCAGCGTGAAATCGCCGATGGTCACATGCGCGTCCGCCGCCACGGCGAACTGACACGCCGCATACACGCTCACGTGCTTCCCAAACTCGACCGCCGGCTGCCGCTTGCCCTTGAAGTGCAGGAAGCACTGCGCGCTCTCGCAGTAAAAGCCCTCGCCCCAGGTCACATTCTCCGGAATACGCCGCGGCGACCAGTCGTGCTCGATGGTGCGGTCAGGGCGGACATTGCTCATGCGGCGGACGCATAGCGGGATCGCGCGGCGGAGGGAACACCGATGTTTGGGAGCCCGCGCCGTCACAAGTCTGTTGCGGCATTCCACTCGCCAGCGAGAAAACCTCTGCTAACTTCACGCGCCTTTTCACAAGCGAATGCAGAAGACCGACATCCCGCGGAAGACGATTTACCGCCTCTCCATCTACAACCGCGCCCTCCAGCGCCTCCGGGAAAATGGCGTCGCCACCGTTAGTTCCGACGCGCTCGCAACCGCCGCCGGCGTGAAGCCCACGCAGCTCCGCAAAGACCTCACGTATTTCGGCCAGTGGGGCACGCGCGGCCTCGGCTACAATGTGGAGGCGCTCATCACCGCCATCACCGGCGTCCTCGGAATGGCGAAACTTCAGCCCGTGATTCTCGTCGGCGCCGGTCAGCTCGGCACTGCATTGCTCCGCTACGGCGGCTTTGCGCGCGAGGGCTTCGAGGTCGTCGCGGCGTTCGACGCCGACGTGGACCGCAAGCGTCCGCGCGACATCAGGATTCCAATTCTCCCCATGGAGACGCTGGGCGATTTCGTGCGCGAGAAGCGAGTAAAGCTGGCCATTCTCACGGTGCCGGGAAGTGTCGCGCAGGAGGTCGCGAACAACCTCATCGCGTGCGGCATCCAGGCGATCCTGAACTTCGCGCCCGCGGTGCTCCACGTGCCGGAGCGCATCGCGGTGAACAACGTGGACCTCGCCATCCAGCTCGAAAACCTGAGCTACTTCGTGAAATGAGCCGCGGCAGTGGCGGCCTCGCGGAGCTGCACGCACCGGCCTTCGACCTCGCGCTCTCGCTGGGCTGCGGCCAGATTTTCCACTGGCGGCGCGACGGTGCGGGCTGGCTGGGGACCATCGGCGACCGGCCCTGCCACGCCGAGCAGCGCGGCGACCGGCTGTTCGTCACGCGCGGCATGGAGGACGAGGCGCGGCGTTACTTCGCGCTCGATCACGCGCTCGATGAAATCCACGCGACTTTCCCGAAGGATCCGGCGATGGCGGCGGCACTCGGCGCGTGCGGCGGGATGCGCATCGCGAGGCAGCCCGCGTGGGAATGCACCGCGACGTTCATCACCAGCGCGCAGAAGTCGGTCGTCCACATCGCGCAGATTTCGCACGTCCTGCGGCAGCGCTACGGCAAGCCGCTGCAGCACGGGGAGACGACGCTCTTCGCGTATCCCGAACCCGCGGCGATCGCGGCGCTGGAGGAATCGGACCTCCGCGCGTGCTCGCTCGGCTACCGCGCGAAGAATCTCCGCAACGCCGCCCGCATGGTCGCCAGCGGGGAGGTGTCGCTCGAGCACATCGCCACATTGCCGGACGACGAGGCCGCCCTCGAACTCCAGCGCCTGCCGGGCGTCGGCCCGAAGGTCGCCGCGTGCGCGCTGCTGTTCGGCTTCGGCCGGCTCGCGGCCTTCCCCATCGACGTGTGGATCGAGCGCATCCTCCGCCACATCTACTTTGCCCGGAAGCGACGCGTCACGGCGCGGCGGCTGCGCGAATTCTCCGCCCGCTACTTCGGCCCCTACGGCGGCTATGCGCAGCAGTATCTCTTCCACCACGCGCGGACCACGCTGCCGCGCGGCGAAAAGTCCCGATGAAAATTGACGCCGCCCTCACCCCTGCCGACATCGCCCTGCTCCCCGCGCGCGACCTCAGCGCGACCACCTGCGTCGTGTTCGATGTGCTGCGCGCCACCTCGTCCATGATCACGGCGCTCGCGCACGGCGCCGCGGAAATCTTCCCCGTGAAAACCATCGACGAGGCGCTCGCGCTGAAACAGCGGATGCCCGACGCGCTGCTCGGCGGCGAGCGGCACGGCGAGCGCATCGAGGGTTTCGACCTCGGCAACAACCCCTTTGAATACACCGCGCTGGCGAGGAAACGGATCATCAGCACGACGACCAACGGCACCATCGCGCTTCGCGCCTGCGAGCGTGCCGGGCGTGTGCTCGTCGGTGCCCTGCTGAACATTGCCGCGCTGCGGGATGAACTCGCGCGCTCCAATCCCGCCGACGTCCTTCTCGTCTGCGCTGGCACGTTTGAAACGTTCGCGCTGGAGGACGCCATCGCAGCCGGGCTGCTCGCGGCGGAGTTCCCCGATGCGGAACTCACCGACGCCGCGACGACCGTCGCCGCCACGGCGCGCAGCTTCCCCACTCCGCTCGCCGGACTGCTCCAGGCGCGCAACGGCCGCGCCCTCTCCGCGCGCGGCTGGGGCGACCAGATCGAGTGGTGCGCTCAAGTCTCGCGTTTTGGCGCGATTGGTGCGATGGATGGCGGGATTATCCGCAGCCTTTGAGCCCAGCCGAATCCAGCCCGACCGCCTTCCGCCGGTGGCTAGATGCGTTCGTCGCCCTGCCAGACCGCATCAAGCTGCCGCTCGCCGTGCTGCTGGCGCTCCTGCTGCACGCGGTGATTTTCCTCGCGGCATGGCTCTGGCCGCTCGTCGTCCAGCTCCTCACTCGCTACTCGCTGCTGCCGACCTCGTGTTCGCAGACTTACGTCGCGCCAAAGGCCGCGCCCACTCCGAAGCCGAAGCCGCTCGAGGTCGTCCTCACCACTCCGGTCCCGACGCCGGCACCGGTTCCAAAATCCACGCCCGTTCCCGAGAAGCTCTCCGAGCCAGACCAACAGCTCTTAAAGGAACTCTTCGCGCAACTCCCGGCCGAAAAGCAGCGCGAGTATGTGGACGTGGAGGGCCTCGCCCGGAAAAAGAACACCTCCGCCAAGGCCCTGCTGGAAAGCTGGCGCGACAGCGTCGCCGGCAGCCGCAAGCGCGGCACGGGCTCCGATCCGCTGCCGACGATCGACGGGTTGGAAAACATGCCCTTCACGCAGATGACGAACAAGGAGGTGAGCCTCGGCAAGCCGAACGATCCCCCCGACGCCGCGCAGAACACCCCGCAGTCGATCTTCAAACCGAAGCCCGCGGACAGCACCGCGCAGGTGAACGGTGCCACTCCGAAAACCGCCGACCCCATCACGCCGCGGCAGACGCAGACCGCCACTCCTCCCCCGCCCACTCCCACACCGCAGCCGATGCAGATGGCAAAGGCCACGCCGCCGCCGGGCCTCCTGCATGTGGACGAGGCCAACGCCGAGCAGATCCCCATTTTCCTAAACCGCCGCTTCGATCCCGCGCCGCAGAAGAGCCTCGCCGCACTGCGGCCCGAGCCCACGCCGGAGCCGACGCCCCAGCCGACCGCCACGCCCGCGCCGAAGCCCACGCCCGCCATCGCATCGCGCCCGTCGCCCACGCTTCCCACGCCCGCCCCGCAGGACGCGCCGCCTAAGGCCCCCACCCAGCCGCAGTCCGTCATCGTCGCCGCAAAGCTCGACCTGAGGACGAACCAGCCGCGCCCGATTCCAAACCCCGGCTATTCGCCGCAGATGCGCCGCACGAAGATCAACGGCGCGAACGCACCCGAGGGCGAGGACGGCGTGGATTCCGTGGCCACGCCGCTCGGGCGCTACAAGAAGGCCGTCAGCTCCGCCGTCGGATCGCGCTGGAATTACTACATCCAGAAACAGATGAGCCTTCTCCAGACCGGCAAGATCACCGTCATCTTCTCCCTCGACTCGCGCGGGAAAGTGCGCGGCTTCCGCGTCGATGAAAACACTTCCAACTCCGCGCACGCGCGCCTCATCGAGCAGTGCGTGCGCGAGGCGGAGTTTGATCCGCCACCACCCGAGGCGCTGCGCAACGGCGTCTTCGAATACCCGATGAGCTTCCATCTTCTCTGACCCCTCATGTTGAAACCCACCCTGCTCCTTTCATTCCTCATCACCGCGCTGCTTCCGGCGCACGCGCATGCGCAGAACCCCGGGGCTGCCACCAAGCCGAAGACCGCGGCGAAATCCACCAAGGGCCGGAGCAGCAAGGCGCAGCTCATCGCCGCCTACACCGTGAAGGCGAAAGCCGCGATGGCCGCGACTTGGGCCGACGCGCTGAAGCCCCGCATGGCCGACTTCGCCGTCGGCAGCGTCACCACCACGTTCAAGCTCGACGCCGAGGGCAAGGTCGCGGAGTTCGCCGTGACCGCGAACACGTCCAACGAGGCCTTCGCGAAATTCTGCGAGGAGTTTGTCCGCGCGACGAAATTTGAAAAGCCGCCCGTCGGCGCCCTCACCGAGGGCCAGCTTGAGATCCCGTTCACCTTCACCATCCTCTGACCACGCCAATGACCGCGCCCATCACCGCGACCCTCTTCCTCGCCGCCTCCTTCCACCAGATCTACGAGTTCTTCCGTGGCGGCGGATTCTTCATGATCCCGCTGCTGGCGTGCTCCGTCATCGCCGTCACGGTCACCATCGTCTGCGGACTCGGCCTGCGCCGCCACCTCGTCGTGCCCGACGCGCTGGAAAAGGAAATCGAGCGCCTCGCCCCGAACGACACCCCCGACGCCGTCATCCGTCTCTCGCGCTACGTGCGCAACGACGAGTCCACCCTCGCCCGCATCGCGCAGGTCGGCCTCTCGAACCTCCACCAGCCGAAGGACGAAAACCAGAACGCCGTCCAGACCGTCGCGCGCCACGAGGTCGGCCAGCTCGAACACGGCCTGCACGTGCTGGAAATCATCATCGGCATCGCCCCGCTCCTCGGCCTCCTCGGTGCCGTGTCCGGCCTCGTCCAGGTCTTCGGCGCATTCGGCGGCAGCGCCGCGCAGAGCGACCCGCACGTCATCGCCCGCGGCATTTCCGAGGCGCTCAGCACCACCGTCGTCGGCATCGGCATCGCCATCCCCACGCTCATCGCCCACGGCCTCCTCTCGAAGAAAGTCGAGAAGCTCGCCTCCGACATGGAGCTTCTCATCTCCGGCCTCCTCACGAAATGCTACAACCAGAAGGACCGCCGCGGCTCCTTCGAATTGCCCACGGAGGTGCAGGCGTGAATTTCCTCCCCCGCCGCAAGAAGAAGCCCGAGGTCATCATCGTCTCGCTCATCGACATCTTCGCCATCCTCCTCATCTTCGTCATCGTCACGACGACGTTCAAAAGCGAGACGCCCGCGGTCACCATCAAGCTCCCCGAGTCCAAGACCGCCGTTGTCGCCGAGCGCGGCGACGAGGCCCTGCGCATCTCCATCTCGCAGAAAAAGGAAATCTTCCTCGGTGCCAAGCGCGTCGAGCTCCCCGAGCTCCGCGGCGAGCTCGACAAGCTCCTCGCCCTCCCCAACCCGCCCAAGCTCGCCCTCGCCGCCGACGAAAACTCCCCCGTCGGCACCCTCATCGCCGTCCTCGACATCCTGAAGAAAGCCGGCGTCAAAGGCGACCTCGCCGCCTTCACCGAGCGCGCCGCGCAGTAGCCCCGGCGGCGCGGATTTCCCTGCGGCCTGCATCCTCGCGGCTCCCGCCTCCCCGTCCCGGCAGCATCCGGCCACCCCAAGTTCGGATGGCCGGGTTTTCCGTCTTGGTGGGAAGGCGTCTCCACTCTGCCGCCGCGGGCCGGCGGGCAGATCCCGCCGGCCCTTGGTCGATGCCCTCCGTGAAGCGTCCTAGTTCCGCGCCGTGTGCTGCGAAAGGTCCGGACCCGGCAGCCAGCTCAGCGCGAGGTCGAGCAGTCTGCGCAGCTCGGCCTCCACATCGTGGCGCGACACCGGTTTGCCCGGCACCTCCTTTGCACCTTCCGCGCCGCCAGCCGTCCGCGCCTTGTCCGGACGTTGCGTGCCGGACGACACGGCAGCCTTTGCGGCCTCCTTCAGCATCTGCGCGATGGGCTGGGCGAAAGACCCGGCAGCCGCGGGACTCGCACCCGCAGCGTGATCCGCCTTTGCGGCCGTCGCAGCCTTTGCAGCCGTTTCCGCCTGTGCGGTCACAGCCGCCAGCGCGTCGCTGAACCAGCCGCCCGCCGCACCGCTCAGCGGCGCCAGCGCCTGCGCGGCGATGGCCGCAGACTTCTGCGCGTCCGCCTCCGCCGCACTGGCGGACGCGGTCCCGGCAAATGCCAGCGCTGCGGCACCGAGCAGCGGCGCGGCCTTGCGGACGATTTTTGAAAGGCGGGAGCCGTCCGTTCCAATCAGGCTCTCCAGCCCGTTCCAACGATTCAGTTTCATCGGGTTCATGGGATGTTCCTCCGTGGATTTGTGGGTTTGGGTTTCAGTTTGGGAAGTGAGTGATCGTGTCGTGATGTCGTGGATTGGCAGGCGGCTCCACCGCCCGGAGCCCGGGGTTCCCGGGTGTTCAGTGTTGGGTCGGTTCAGTGTCAGGGTGTCCGGAGTCCGCTGCTCCGGAGCGGTGGAGCCCCTCCGCGGAACGCCGCCTTCGCGCGGCATCCGCGGGGCGTGCCGGTTCAGTGAACCTTCACTTCGATCTGCTTCGGCCGCGCGGCCTCGCTCTTGGCCACGTGAACCATCAGCACGCCATCCTTGAATTCCGCATTCACCTTCGCCGGGTCGCATCCGCCCGGCAGCGTGAACATCCGCGAGAACGAGCCGTAGGCCCGCTCCATGCGGTGATACTTCCGTCCCTTCTCCTCCTTCTCAAACCGGCGCTCCCCCGAGATGGTCAGCATCCCGTTCTCCAGCGTCACCCTCACATCCTCCTTCCTCACCGCCGGCAGCTCCGCCGTGATCAGGAACTCCTCATCATCCTCGGCAATGTCCACCAGCGGCGCCCACTCCGACAGCGCCACCGCCTCCTCGCCGTCATTCCGGCGGGACGTGGCAGGCTTGAACGCACTCCAGATGCGGTTCTGAATATCCTCCAGTTCCCGCAACGGATTCCAACGAGTCAGTGTATTGGTCATAGTATGATTCTTGTAGAGGGCGGAAAGGTGTGGTTACCCAGCCGGCCCGGCGTCCGCCGAACCACCAGTCCGACTGGCAGGCACCTCGGTCTTCGGACCCCGCCCCTTCGGCCATGGCCGCCGGAGCGGAGTCGGTGCCTGAAAACGCCTTTATCAAAACCCGTGCCAGCCCCGTTCAGGGGAAAATGCCCACGGAAAGCCCTGGAATTGTGCAATCCTTGCACACACCCCCGTTTCCCAGTGTGAAAAGCTGGCACACTTCCCCATCCGCAGCACCACCCCCGTGCCAACACTCAGACCTCGCCCCCTCACTCCCGCAGGCCGGGGATGCGCGCGTAGCCCACGAAAGTCGGGCCGGGTGTGCCGTCGGCGGGCGGACGCGGCATCGTGAAATCAAACACGCTCACCCCGTTTCTCCGCTGCCCGCGGTAGGTCCGGCCGTCGCTCGAGCCCACCATGATGCGCGCGCCCGTGGACTTTTCCGTGCCGAGATACAGCATCGTGTGCGTCACCGGCGGATCCTGCTTCACCGCATACGTGCCCGTCCAGAAAAGCAGGTCGCCCGGCAGCAGCTCGTCAAACTCCACGCTGTCCGCCCTGCGGCTCACCACCGCGCGGAAGGCCCGCGCCGTGCGCACCCACAGATACAGCCCGCTGGAGTCGCGCGGCACCTCCGCGAGGCCGTGCTCGCGCAGGACGAAATGGATGAAGCCCGAACAGTCCATGCCGCCCTTCGCGGGGTCCGCCGAACCGTAGGTGTAGGTGAGGCCCTGCCGCGTGAGCGCGAGACTCGACTCGATCAGCCTCCGCACGCCTGCCGGCTGCGCGGCAAACTCCCGGATGTCCTCCGGCGCGACGCTCGCATTCGGCGCGAACTCCCTCCCACCCCCGGCCGGCGCGCTGCCGGCATCCGTTTCCGTCTTCGGCGCGGGCGTGGGCGATTGCGCCGATGGACGCCCGCCTTCCGTCCTCGCCTTTTTCGGCGGCGCCTTCTTCTTCGAGGCAGCCGCCGCAGGCTTCTTCGGGGAGGACCGCGTCGCCGACATCGCAGCCGCGGGCAGGAGCAGCACACATCCGGCGATCAGCAGGGGAAGGGCACGCGCGTTCACGGCCTCATGAAACGGAAGCGCCTCCGCGTGTCGAACCGCGATTCACTTTCTCCGCGCCCTTCATCGCTCACTCCGGGCTGCCGCCATTCGGCGATTCCTGCCGCTCTTCGGCGCACGCGAGCTTCGTGGAAAGTTTCCCCCCGATGGGGTCCACATCCATCGTCGCGCAAAGCTCACCCGTGTCCGCAAACCGCAGCGTGAAATGCACGACGCCGCCCACCGAGATGCTGCTGGCCAGCTTCATCCCGAAGCGCTCGAGCTTCTTCCTTTCCAGCACACCCAGCAGCGAGCGGAACTGGCCGGGACTCAGCTCCCCGGAGGAAAGCCACCGCGCCATGGACTCCAGATCCTCGGCGATCTCCGCGCAGATTTCTTCGTGGGTCATACACCTCGGAATCGGAGCCCGGGCGCGCCGCGGCTCTAAAGAATGCAGCCGCCGCGGCTTCCGGCGCGACTACGGGGTGAAACGCCCAGGAGCCTGCCGTTCCCCTTCGCCCGACCGTATCGGTCCACTTGTGCTGCGCCCCTTCAGGGTGAATCTTCGGGGTGAATCTCCCCTCAGCGCGGGGCCTCGGCGAGCTTCCAGACTTCCCGCTCCTTCGCCTCGATGAGCGGCACCCACTGCTCCATCTCCTCGGGGAACCACCGCTTCGTCGGGTCCTTGTGGTCGCGGCTCGAAGGCTGGTTCGTCCGGTTCCCCGCGAGGAAGGCCCAGTTCTGCGGCCGGGTGTAGTGGAACCAGAGGCGGTTCTTGGCCTGGATAGCGGCGCGCATTGCATCCAATTTCTGCGGCCTTATCGGCGTGCCCGCTCTGGCCCAATCGCGGTCGGCAGCGAGGGCTCCATAGATGCTGTGCGCCATGATAAATTGCTCCTCCGGGCGTGGGTGAATTCCATCACGCGTGGAAAACCGCGGATCGTCACCACTGACAGGCGCCGGAGGTCCAAGGCCGATCACTTGGAGATGATGTTTCATCGCAAGCGCCGTCACCGCCTTACCGTATGCCGCCAGATCCTCTTCAAGCCGCTTGAAGTCCGGAAGGAGGAGCCGAGGTGACTGCTGTATAAGGGGGCCGAGGTCTGACTGCATCAGAGCAATCCGCCGCTTGCCCTCCGGGTTCAGCCGCTTGAGCAGCTTCTCATACGCCTCGGTGAAGGCGGCGACGCCCTCCTTCCCGGCGAAGCTCTCCATTTTCCCAAACTGGCAGATGACGACTGTGGCGCCCATCTTGTCGAGCTGCGTCTCGAGCGCGGGGTAGTTCAGGTCGCGCCGCTGCTCGAAGACGGTGTCCCCTTCCCACGCGAGGCTGCGCCAGCGGATGCGGTCCTTCGGCTGCGCCCACGTGACGAGCGTCTCCAGCCAGCCCTCCTCCGCGAGCGCCACCATGTCCTCCCCGCCGACGAGCGCGACGACGTCGTCCTTCCTCAGCCACGGCTCGGCCCCATGCCCGGCGGGAGCGGCGAAGGTGAGGACGGTGAGGAGAAGGGAGAAGAGGGTCCGCATGGCTGGAAGGAGTGCTCGGTGCTCGGTGCTCGGTGCTCAGTGCTCAGTGCTGAACGGGGTGCGGCGTCAGAGCTTCTCCGGCTGCTGGAGGAGTTCGACGATTCTTTTCAACAGGCGGCCGGCGGCGCCGCCGTCGAGCACACGGTGGTCGAAGCTGAGCGTGAGCTGCGCCTCGGTGACGGGGAGGAACTGCCTTTTCTCCGCGTCCCAGCTCGGGACGATGCTGCCGGCGCCGAGGCCGAGGAGGAGCGTCTGCTCGGGGAGCGGGATGGGCGTGGCCCAAGTGAGGCCGAAGGTGCCGAAGTTCGTCACAGTGGCGATGCTGCCGCCCTGCGCGCTGGGCGGGAGGCGGCGCTGGCGGGCGAGCTCCACGAGTTCGTCGTAGGCGGGGATGAGCTGCGCGAGGGGCTTCGTGTCGGCGTTGCGGAGGACGGGGACGAGCACGCCGTCCTCGGCCTCGACGGCAAAGCCGATGTCGATGGCCTTGGGGTGGACGATTTTCTCGCCGACGAGGCGCCCGGCGGGGGCGCTGTGCTCGCCGAGGGCGATGGCGAGTGCGCGCGAGGCGTAGAGGGCGGGGCCGGGCTTGGGGTTGCTGGCCTTGCGGTGGGCGAGGACGGCGTCGAGCCGGACGGGGCGGCCGACGGTGGCGAGGGGCCGCGTCCACGAGCGGCGCATGGCGTCGGCGACGGCGACGCGCATGGTGGAGGCGGGGGACTGGCGGTGCTCGTCGATGCGGTAGAGGAAGTCGTCGAGGTCCTCGATGGTGACGCGCCCGCCCGCGCCGCTGCCGGCGACGCCGGCGAGGTCGGCCTGCTGGAGGCCGAGCTCCGCCATGCGGGCCTTCATGCGCGGGCTCATGTAGGCTAGCCCCGCGGCGTGGGCGGGCACCGGGAGCCCGTGGACGACGGGCGTGACGTCCGAAGTGGGGCTCGGGCCGCCGTTGATCTTCGCCGGACCAGTCTCGATGGTGGCCTCGCCGACGCCGATGCGCTTTGCCTCCTCCTCCGAGATCTCGACATACGCGAGCACGGTGCCGACGGCGTAGCTCTGCTGGAGCTCGACCTTCAGCTCGCTGAGGGTGCCGCGGCACGGGGTGGTGACGCCCATGGCGGCCTTGTTCGTCTCGACCTCGATGATCTCCTGGTCAGCCTCGACCTCCGCGCCGACGGCAAACGGCAGCCGGACGATCGTGGCCTCGGCGATGGATTCGCCGAGCTGCGGCATGGTGATGGGAATGCGGGGCATGGCGGTGAAGGTCGGGCGTCAAGCGTGGAGAAGTTCGCGCATCGCGGTGCTGATGGCGCGGGCGGTGGGACGGTGCGTGCCCCAGAGGTTCGGGTGATAGGGAACGGGGGTGTCCTTGGCGTTGAGGCGGACGGGCGGGGCGTCGAGGAGATTGAAGCCCTCGGTGGCGACGCGCGCGACGACTTCGGCGGTGACGCCGCCCCACGGGAACGACTCGCCGACGGCGAGGAGGCGGCCCGTGCGGGCGACGCTGCCGAGGATGGTGTCGGTGTCGAGGGGCTTCACGCTGCGGAGATCGACGACCTCGATTTCCCAGCCGTCGGCGGCGAGCTCTTCGGCGCAGGCGATGGCCTCGTGCACCATCGCGGAGTAGGCGACGATGGTGGCGTCGCGCCCGGGCCGTGCGACGCGTGCCTTGCCGATGGGCAGGGCCTCGGTGGGCAGGGCGTCGGCCTTCAGGTGGTAATAGAGATACTTGTGCTCGCAGAAGACGACGGGGTCGTCGATCGCGCTCGCGGCGATGAGCATCGAGT
This sequence comes from Chthoniobacteraceae bacterium, assembly GCA_044221185.1. Classification (GTDB taxonomy): domain Bacteria; phylum Verrucomicrobiota; class Verrucomicrobiia; order Chthoniobacterales; family Chthoniobacteraceae; genus SXWH01. The sequence continues at coordinate 11,912 of JBGAPP010000008.1, forward strand.
AGGCGTCCTCGACAGTCGCGGGGTTCACGACGATGAGGCCGGGGTAATGCGCGTAGAGCGCCTCCATGCTCTGGCTGTGGAAGGGCCCCGCGCCCGCGGTGCCGCCGCTCGGGAGGCGGACGACGATCGGGCACTTCGTCTCCGTGCGCCAGAACATCGTCGCGGCGTGGTTGACGATCTGGTTCAGGCCGCACGTGGAGAAGTCCGCGAACTGCATCTCGACGATCGGGCGCATTCCCTCGATGGCCGCGCCGATGGCGAGGCCGACCTGCGCGTCCTCGGAGATCGGCGAGTCGAGCACGCGGCCGGGATAGAGTTTCGCGAGGCCCTTGGTGGCCTTGAATGCGCCGCCGAAAGCGCCCACGTCCTGCCCGTAGATGAACACGCGCGGGTCGTCGGCGAGGAGCTTCGCCTGGGCTTCGCGGATGGCTTCGAGGTAGGTGATGGCCATTAGGAAAATGACGGGCCTTCCGCCAGCGACCTCGTGGCGAGCGCGCACCAGTCCTCGGTGTTCGGATCGGGGAGCGGCTCGCGGAGTGCGATCGCATAGGCGGCCTCCACCTCGGCCTGCGCCTGCTCGCGCATGGCGTCGAGCTGCACGGTGGTCATCCAGCCGGCGGCGGTGATCTGTGCGCGGGCGACGTCGAGGCAGTCGCGGCCAATGGGCGAGACCTTCAGCGCGTGGTTCACATAGTGCGCGTCGTCGTGCTCGCCGTGGCCGACGAGCCGGAGCAGATCCGCGACGATCATCTGCGGCCCCTCCCCTGCCCGCGCCCGCGCGACCGCCGCACCCACCACGTCCACGCATGCCTGCGGGTCCGTGCCGTCAATCTTTTCACCGCGCACTCCGTATCCCGCCGCGCGCTCGATGAGGTCGGTGCAGGCATACTGGCGCGAGGTCGAGGTGGAGTAGGCGTATTGGTTGTTCGCGACGATGACGACGAGGGGGAGCTTCTCCACGGCCGCCACATTCAGCCCCTCGTGAAACGCGCCGGTGGACGTGCCTCCGTCGCCGATGCACGTCGCGCCGACGACGCCCGTCTCGCCCCGGAGCCGCCGTGCGAGCAGGCCGCCCGCGACCGCAGAGACCATCGCACCGAGGTGCGAGATCATCGCGTAGTAGCCTTCGCGCGGCTTGCCGCGGTGGATGTTTCCATCCCGCCCGCGCATCGGGCCGAGCCGCGAACCGACGTAGGTGCGCGCCGCATCGAGCAGCGGCTCGCCGAACGCGAGCCGGCCCGCCATGTCGCGGATGAGCGGCGCAAAGATGTCGCCTTTCCGCAGGGCGGAGCCGAGCGCGGCGCTCAGCGCCTCCTGGCCCTTGCCGAGGAAGACACCGCCGACGACCTTTCCGCCGCGGTAGAGGCTCGCGAGCTTCTCCTCGAACGTCCGGGCGAGAAGCATCCAGCGGAAGGCCGCCAAATGGCGCTCCCGCCGCTCATCAGTCTTAGGCTCTGTGCGTGCGACATCGCTGGTCTGCAGCATTGCGCGAGAATAGGGAGCGGCGAGCGGCGAGCGCAATGGATTTCCTGTCACATAGTTGGCACCCAGCCGCGCCGCCCGCGGAAACAGCACTCAGAGCCCGAGCTCACGCTTCACCTTCGCGAATGCGCCGACCGCAAACTCCAGATCCTCACGCGAGTGCGCCGCGGAAATCTGCGTGCGGATGCGCGCGCGGCCCTGCGGCACGACGGGGTAGCTGAAGCCGACCACATACACTCCCTGCGCGAGCATCGCGTCAGCAAACTTCGTCGCGAGCGCGGCGTCGCCGAGCATCACGGGCACGATCGGGTGCTCGCCGGGCAGCAGGTCGAAGCCCTCGCGCGACATCGCCTCGCGGAAGAAGCGCGTGTTCTCCGCGAGCCGGTCGCGCAGCGCGGTCGAGGAGCCGAGCATCTCGATCACCTTCAGCGAGGCGCCGGCGATGCTCGGGCAGAGCGTGTTGCTGAAAAGATACGGCCGGCTGCGCTGGCGGAGCATCTCGATGATCTCGCGCCGCCCGCTCGTGTAGCCGCCGCTCGCACCGCCGAGCGCCTTGCCGAGCGTGCCGGTGAGGATGTCCACGCGCGACATCACGCCGCAGTGCTCGTGCGTCCCCCGCCCCGTCCTTCCCATGAAGCCGACGGCATGCGAATCGTCCACCATCACGAGCGCGCCGTATTTTTCCGCGAGGTCGCAGATCGCGCCGAGCTTCGCGATGGTGCCGTCCATCGAGAAGACACCGTCGGTCGCCACCATCTTGAAACGCGCACTCTTCTCTGCGGCCTCGCGCAGCTTCGCCTCGAGGTCGGCCATGTCGTTGTTCCTGTAGCGGAAGCGCATCGCCTTGCAGAGCCGCACGCCGTCGATGATCGAAGCGTGGTTCAGCTCGTCGGAGATGATCGCGTCCTCCGCACCGAGCAGCGTCTCGAAGAGGCCGCCGTTCGCATCGAAGCACGAGCCGTAGAGGATCGTGTCCTCCGTGCCGAGGAACTCGCTCAGCTTTCCCTCGAGCTGCTTGTGGACGCCCTGCGTGCCGCAGATGAACCGCACGCTCGCGAGCCCGTAGCCCCACGCGTCGAGCGCCGCGTGCGCCGCGGCACGCACCTCGGGATGCTGCGCGAGACCGAGGTAGTTGTTCGCACAGAGATTCAGCACCTCGCGCCCGTCGGCGATGCGGATGCGCACACCCTGCGGCGTCGCGATGAAGCGCTCGCCCTTCCAAGTCCCCGCCGCGCGGATTCCGTCGAGCTGCTGTGCGATGTGGTCTTTGAAACTGCCGAACATCCGCGCGAGTTACGACGCCCGAAGACCTGCGGCAAGCCAACTCGCCTCAACCCCAGACAGACTCAGACGACGACCAAATCGACATCGGGCAGCTCCTCCAGGAGCCTTTCGTGCAGCGTCTGTTTGAAAAACCGCCGAATCCCGCGCTTGCCGGGCCGACCGACGACGATGTGCGTGATGCCGTATTCCTTCGCGAAGGAGATCAGCGCCTGCGCGACGTCCTCGCCTTTCATCGAAAAAACGAGGCCACCCATTTTCTGCGCGGTCTCGAGCGTGTCGGCGACGCGGCGCTGCGCGGCGGCGTCAATGCGCACGGCGGATTCCTTCGGCGTGCGGACATAGACGGCATACCACTGCGCGTTGAGCTGCGAGGCGAGGCGCGCGGTCTTGCGCAGGAGCCGCTGCGGGTCCGGGCCGAGGCTGCTGATGGCGACCATCACCTGTCCGGGGCCCGATGATTTGCTGTCCGCGGGCGACTGCTCGCGCTGGCGGCGGTCGAGGAAGTTCGCGCTCTCGCTGAGCGTCATCTCGCGCAGGCGCGTGAGGTTTTTCTCAGTGAAGAAATTCGCGAGCGCGGCTTCGATGCGCTCCTTCGGGTAAATTTTCCCGGCCTGCAATCGCTCCTGCAGATCCTCGGCGGGCAGATCGATGTTCACGATCTGGTCGGCCTTCTTCAGCACCTCGTCGGGCACGCGCTCCTTGACCTTCACGCCGGTCGCGTCCTCGACAAAATTGTAGAGCGACTCGAGGTGCTGGATGTTGACGGTGCTGATGACGCTGATGCCGGCGCGCAGCAGATCCTCCACGTCCTCGTAGCGCTTGCGGTTCTTGCTGTCGGGCGCGTTCGTGTGTGCGAGTTCGTCCACGAGTGCCACGGTGGGCTTGCGCGCGATGATCGCGTCCACATCCATTTCCTTGAGCGCAATGCCGTGAAACTGCGTGAGCCGCGGCGGGATGATTTCGAGGTCGCCGATTTGCGCGGTGGTCTCGGGGCGCTCGTGCGGCTCGACGTAGCCAATGACGACATCCACGCCGCGCTCTTTCAGCCGGCGACCCTCGTTGAGCATCGCGAAAGTTTTTCCGACACCAGGGCTCGGGCCGATGTAGATCTTCAGCTTGCCGAGCTGCTGCTGCCGGATGATTTGCAGGAAATCATCGGCTCTCGGTCGTGTGCTGGAGTCCTCGGCGGGCATGGCAGACGGGCTATTTTTTTGCAGGCATGGCGTCGAGCGCGAGGTTGAGCTTGAGCACGTTCACGCCGGCCTCGCCGAGGATGCCGAATTGCGCGCCGGCGGTGGCCTTCGTGATCTCGGTCTTCACCACCTCCACGCCGATGCTGCGTTCCTTCGCCACACGGGGCGCCTGCAGCAGCGCGTTCTTCACGCTGATGTGCGGGTCGAGGCCGCTGCCGGATGCGGTCACAGCGTCGCCAGGAATGAGGCTGCCAGCTTTGATCGTCAGTGGTTTCACTTCGTCGTTGAATGCCGTGATCAGTTTCACGGAGTCATATTCGCCCTTCTCCGTCTTGAACGCCTTCTGGTCCACGGGCTTCCCGTCCTGGATCAGATCGTAAGCAATGCCGTTCGCCTCGCAGTAATTGAGCACGCGCAGCTTGACGCCGTCGAAGTCCACCACGTCGGAGGTCTCGAATTTGGCGGCCTCCTTGCCAGGCAGCGCGATGGTCTTGGTGGTGCCGTTGATGAACTTCTTGCTCGTCGGCCCGAGGTTGCTGCCGCTGGAGTTCGCCGCGTCATAGCCGGTGCCGGCCGACGACGGGCGCGGCTGGAAGTATTTGGCGCTGGAATAATTCTGCCCGATCCACTCGGAGCCGACGATCTTTCGGTCGCTGCCCTCAATGAGGCTGCCATTCGCCTGATGCGAAAAGAGCAGTTGGCTGGCGCTCCACACAACGACCGGATATAGCCCGCAGCACACGACCGCGAGCAGCAGCGTCGCGAGGATGGATGTGATGGTTTCCTTGATGATGATTTTCATGGGAATGCGTGAGTTGAGTTGATTCAGGCGAGGTGCAGCGCGGCGACGAGCAGGTCGATCGCCTTGATGCCGATGAACGGGATGATGACGCCGCCGACGCCGTAGATGAGCAGATTGCGCTGCAGGATTGCCGCCGCGCCAAGCGGGCGGAACTTCACGCCGCGCAGCGCGAGCGGTATGAGCAGAATGATGATGATCGCATTGAAGATCACCGCGCTGAGGATGGCGCTCTGCGGCGAGGTGAGCCGCATGATGTTCAGCGGCGCAATCTGCGGAAACGCGACAAGAAGCAGCGCAGGGATGATTGCGAAATACTTCGCCACGTCGTTTGCGATGCTGAAGGTGGTGAGCGCGCCGCGGGTGATGAGGAGTTGTTTCCCGATCTCGACGACCTCGATGAGCTTCGTTGGGTTGGAGTCGAGGTCCACCATGTTGCCGGCTTCCTTCGCGGCCTGCGTGCCGGTGTTCATCGCGACGCCGACGTCGGCCTGCGCGAGCGCTGGCGCGTCGTTCGTGCCGTCGCCGGTCATCGCGACGAGGTGCCCGCCTTCCTGCTCCTTGCGGATGAGCGCGAGCTTCTGCTCCGGCGTGGCCTCGGCGAGGAAATCATCCACGCCGGCCTCCTTCGCGATGGCCGAGGCGGTGCGCGGGTTGTCGCCGGTGATCATGATCGTGCGGATGCCCATCGCGCGGAAGCGCTCGAAGCGATCCGCGAGTCCACCTTTCACGATGTCCTTGAGGTAAATCGTGCCGAGCACCTTGTCGTTCGCGGCGACGACGAGCGGTGTGCCGCCCATGCCGGAAATACGGTTCACGTCGGAGAGCACGGCGTCGGGCAGGCTTCCGCCGGCAAATTTCTTCACGGCGTCGGCCGCGCCCTTGCGGTAGCTCGTGCCGTTCATGTCCACGCCACTCATGCGTGTCTGCGCGGTGAACGGAATGAACGTGGCGTTCGGCAGCTCGTGCAGTTCGCGTCCGCGCAGATCGTATTTTTCCTTCGCGAGCACGACGATGCTGCGGCCTTCGGGCGTCTCGTCGGCGAGCGAGGAAAGCTGCGCGGCTTCCGCGAGCGCTTCCTTGGTCACACCGGGAGCAGGCATGAACTCGGTGGCCTGGCGGTTGCCGAGCGTGATGGTGCCGGTCTTGTCGAGGAGCAGCACATCCACATCGCCCGCGGCCTCGACGGCGCGGCCGCTCATCGCGAGCACGTTTTTCTGCACGAGGCGGTCAATGCCCGCGATGCCGATGGCGCTGAGCAGGCCGCCGATGGTCGTGGGAATGAGGCAGACGAGCAGCGCGACGAGCACGGTGATCGAGAAGTCCACGCCCTGGTAAATGCCGAACGCCTTCAGCGAAATCAGCACGACGAGGAAGATGATCGTCAGCGCGGAGAGCAGGATCGTCAGCGCAATTTCGTTCGGCGTCTTCTGCCGCTTCGCGCCCTCGACGAGGCCGATCATGCGGTCGAGGAATGTCTCGCCGGGATTCGCGGTGATGCGGACTTTGATCACGTCGGACAGCACACGCGTGCCGCCGGTGACGGCGCTGCGGTCGCCGCCGCTTTCGCGCACGACGGGCGCGGATTCGCCGGTGATTGCGGATTCGTCCACCGTCGCGGCGCCCTCGATGATTTCGCCATCGCCGGGGATGAATTCACCCGCCTTCACGACCACGACATCATCCTTGTGCAGCATGCTAGACGGCATTTCCTCGAGAGTGCCGTTGGGTCGAACGCGGTTTGCTTTCGTCTCGGTCCTTGCCTTGCGCAGCGTGTCAGCCTGCGCCTTGCCGCGGCCTTCGGCCATCGCCTCGGCAAAATTTGCGAAGAGCACGGTGAACCACAGCCACAGCGTGATCTGCAACAGGAAGCCGAACGACGCGCCCTGCCCGCCGGTAAACAGCAGCACGGTCGTGATGAGCGCGCCGACCTCAGTGACGAACATCACCGGGTTTCTCACCATGTGCAGCGGGTTGAGCTTTTTGAACGACTCGCCAATCGCGGGAACGATGATCGCCGGGTCGAAGATGGAATGAGTTTTGGCAGCCATGTTGGAAAAGTTGAGAGTTGAGAGTTGAAGGTTGAGAGGCTCAGAACAGCTTGCCGCCGTGCATGAGGAAGTGCTCGACGACCGGGCCGAGCACGAGCGCCGGGACAAAGGTGAGCGCGCCGACGAGCAGCACGGTGCCGACGAGCAGGCAGGTGAAGAGCGTGCCGGAGACCGGGAACGTGCCGGCGCTCGACGCGATGAGCTTCTTGCGCGCAAGCGAGCCCGCCAGCGCGAGGATCGGCACGATCATCGCGAAGCGCCCGAAGAGCGTCGCAAGGCCGAGCGTGGTGTCATACCAGGGCGCGTTCGCGGTGAGACCCGCGAAGGCGCTGCCGTTGTTGCCCGTGGCGGAGCTGTAGGCGTAGAGCATTTCGCTGAAGCCGTGCGGACCGCTGTTGTTCGTGCCGTCGGTGAGCGCACCGGTGGCGTCGGGAAGGCCCATCTTGCTCACGCTCGCCCAGGCCGTGAAGCCGAGGATGGAGAACGCGAGGATGAGAATGACGAACGACGCCATCTTCATGTCGTAAGGCTCGATCTTCTTGCCGAGATACTCGGGCGTGCGCCCGACCATGAGGCCGGCGATGAAGACCGCGATGACCACGTAGATGAGCATGCCGTAGAGACCCGCGCCGACGCCGCCAAAGACGACTTCGCCGAGCTGGATGTTCAGCAGCGGGACAAGGCCGCCAAGCGGCGTGAAGGAGTCGTGCATTGAGTTCACCGCACCGCAGGAGGCGTCGGTCGTGATCGTCGCGAAGAGCGCGGAGTTGAAGACGCCGAAGCGGACTTCCTTGCCCTCCATGTTGCCGTCGGCCGGATCCACGCCGAGGGCGGTGAGGTTAGGATTGCCGGCGGCCTCATAGTGCCAGGCCACCATCACGCCTCCGGCGAACAGTGCAAACATCGCCGCCCACACCGCCCAGCCGTGCTTCTGGTTTTTCACCATGCGGCCGAGGTAGAAGGTGAGCGCGCTCGGGATCGCGAAGATCGAGAGCATCTGCAGGAAATTCGAGAGCGGCGTGGGGTTCTCGTAAGGATGCGATGCGTTCGCATTCACATAGCCGCCGCCATTTGTGCCGAGCATCTTGATCGCGACCTGCGAGGCCATCGGGCCCTGCACGATGGTTTGAGAATCCACCTTCTGGTCGGTCACGACCGGCGTGGTTTGATCCACCATGACCGGCTTGCCCTGCGCATCCACGGCCGGCTTGCCCTTGTCGTCCGTCTTCTCCACCTGCTTGGTGAAGACGATCGGACTGTTTTTGTCGTCCATCTTCGCCACCTGCACAGTGAACGGATCGCTCAGGTTCGCAGATTCAAACGGCTTGAAGTTCTGAATCATGCCCTGCGACACGAGGACGATCGAGAAGACGATGCAGATCGGCAGGAGCAGGTAGTAAGTGACGCGGGTGAGGTCCACCCAGAAGTTGCCGATGGTCTTTGCCGAATGGCGCGCGATGCCGCGCACCAGCGCCGCGGCGATGCCGATGCCGACAGCCGCGGAGACGAAGTTATGGATGGCCAGCGCGACCATCTGCGAAAAGTAGGACATCGTCCCCTCGCCGCCATAGCTCTGCCAGTTCGTGTTCGTGGTGAAGCTGGCGGCAGTGTTGAACGAAAGATGCTCGCTCACCGCGCCGAGCTTCTGCGGATTGAGGAGCGACTGGAATGGCAGCACCGCCTGCAGCCGCAGGATGGCGTAGGTGAAGATCATCCCGACCAGGCTGAAAAGCAGCATGGCGATGCTGTATTGCTTCCAGTCGTGCTCCTTTTTCGCATCCACGCGAATCACCCTGTAGGTGAGTCGCTCCAGCGGCTTGAAGATCGGATCGAGGAAGGTCTTGCCGTCCGCGTCCAGCACCTTGCAAAGGTAAAGGCCGAGCGGCTTGGTGATCGCCAGCAGGATGCCGACGTAGAGAATGAGTTGAATCCAACCAGAGGTGTTCATGAGCAGCGCGAGTCAAAATTTTTCCGGGCGGATGATCGTGAACACGAGGTAGGCGATCAGCCCGAGTGCGATGATTCCGACGATGGTGTTTTCCATTCGAGCGGTGCGGTTAGACTTTGTCGCAGGCCCGGATGAAGACGATCATCAGGGCGAAGAAGCCGATGGCGGCGAGGACGAACAGAATGTCAGGCATAAGGTTGGTTGGTTTGGTGATGAGTGAAAAAGAAAGGGGGTGGGAGCGATGCCGTGCGGTTAGTCGTCCCCCAGGTTGAACGGCTCCTTGCTGGAGCCGAAGTGGAACAGCTCGTAGACGCGCCGCATGTTCCGCTGCGCGGGCTCGTAGTGCTTATCGAGCTTGATCGCGTGGCCGTAATACTTCCTCGCGCGGTCGTAATCCTCCTGCATCTCGAACAGCACACCCGCGAGGTTGAACGCCTCGGCGTTGCCGCCCAGTTCCATCGCACGGACCAGATGCTTCTTCGCGCCAGCGTAATCCTGCAGATCGAGCAGGCGCTTGGCGGTGATGATGAGCGTGTCGACGTCCTCCTCCGAAGGTTTCGCAGGCTGCTGGCCTGCCGGTTCCGGAGCGTGTCGTTCCAGTAAATCGGTGACGATCTTTCGCAGCGCCTCCGGCGTGAGTGGCTTCTGCAGGAAGTCGATCGCGCCCAGCTTCATCGCCTGCACCGCGTGCGGCACGTCGCCATAAGCCGTGATGATGATCGAGGGGGTCGTGTGACCGAGCTTGCGCATCTTGGCCAGCAGTTCGAGGCCGTCCATCCCCGGCATGCGCATGTCCAGAATCGCCAAGTCAAAAGCAGTGGCGTCCTGTTTGGTGCGCTTCCATACGTCCGCGTAGGCGGCTCCCAGTTCCTTGAGCGCCTGCGCTCCGGAACTGGCTTCGGTCACCCGATGGCCCTCTGCTTCGAGGGACATGCGGTAGTTGAGCCGGATATTCGGCTCGTCGTCCACGATCAAGATATGCTTGCTCATGCGGTTTCTCCTTTGCCGACGGTTGGCAGATCAAAGTAGAATTCGCTGCCCTTGCCGGGGCTGCTGTTGACGCCAACGGTGCCGCCCTGGGTGGCGACGATCTCCTTCGTAATCGCCAGTCCGAGACCCACGCCGGGCACTTCCGAGCCGGGAACGCGGAAGAAGCGGTCGAAAAGCCGCGACTGGTATTGCTGCGGGATGCCGGGACCGTGGTCGGCGACCGAGAACCGGACGTTGCCGTCGTGCATTTTCGCACCGAGCAAGATCTCCCCGCCGGCCTTGGTGTGCTTCGCGGCGTTTGAGACTAAATTGGAAAAGGCATGTGCGATCTGCCGCGCATCCACCGAGACAGCGGGCAGATCGGGCGCGATCTCCGTGACGAGGCGCGCGCCGCGGGATTCCACGAGCGCCCGCAGGCTTTCCCCCGCGTTCTCGATCAATTTCTCCGGCTCCACGATCTGGCTCGGCAGCACGGCCCTGCCAGACTCCAGCTTCGCCAGATCGAGCAGGTCGTTGATCATCCGCAGCAGCCGTTCGGAATCCTCGCGCGCGGCGAGCAGCAGTTCAGTCTGCTTCTGGTTGAGCGCACCGATGCGCTCTTCGAGCAGCAGGTGCAGGCCCATCCGCACGCTCGTCAGCGGCGTTTTCAACTCGTGGCTGACGGTCGAGACGAGGTTGCTTTTCACCTCGTCGAGCAGGCGGAGCCGCGTAACGTCCTGGAGGATGACGGCTGCGCCGAAAATGTGGCCCGCCTCGTCGCGCATGCCAATCACGCGCGGCAGCATGAAGACCTCCCGCTCGTCCACGCGGAAGACCAGCACACGCTCGAAGCTGGTAGGCAGAAAATCTGGCGCGCCCTTGAAGACGCGATCCACTTCTTTCTGCACATTTCGCGGGAGGCCGTCCTTTTGCCCGATACTCTGGAGGAATTTGTTCGCCGCCGGATTGGTGAAATCAATGCGCCCATCCGCAGCCAGCGCGATGATCGGATCGGGGAACGCGGAGAACGTGATCTCCGTCATCTGGCGCGCCTGATGGATCTGGTCGCCCATCGCCTGGCGATAGGCGCGCAGCCGCGTGGCCATCTTGTTGAAAGTGTCCGCGAGCTGCCCAAGTTCATCCTGCGAAGCGACCGGCACGACCTGATCCAGCCTGCCCTCGCCAAGTTCCTTCGAGACCGCCGTGAGGGCTTGTATCGGCCGGAGGATCGAGCGCTGGAGCCGCGCGGCGAAAAAGATCGCGCCCGCGATCCCCGCGCCGATGGCGAGGATCATGTAGCGCGTGGACTTCGCACTGAGCTGCCTCGCGCCGCGGTCGGCCTGCACCATGTTGTCCTGGTTGATGCGGATGATCTCCTGCGTCGTGTCCTTGATCTCCGTGACCACCGGCAGCATCTCGCCGAAATACATTTTGCGCCGAGATTCTGTGTCGCTAGTCGCCCAGAAAGTCTCCGCACGCGCCGCGTAGCGCTCGTGCAGCCGCTGCGCCTTGTCCGCAAGCTCCTGCTCGCCCGGCAGCGTGATGTTGCCGAGTTCGACGCGCAGGTTCTCGCGGAACGCTGGCAGGTTTTCCGCGAACATCTTCCGCCCCCGCTCCTCCTCGCCCGCAAGTGAGAAGAAGAGCGCCGAGTCCATGCGTTCTGCGATTTCTTTCATTTGCTGTCCGGCGACGACGCTGCGGAAATTTTCGCGCAGGATGACGTCAATGCTGTTGCCCAGTTTGGTGAAGAGTGAGACGGCGAATGCTCCGGTCGCGAAGAGCAGGAGGAAGAGCGGAGCGAGGCCGAGAAAGATGCGTCGCTTCATAGAAGGCACTCATGGTGCTCACGCCCTTGCATCCAAGCCAGCCGCCAGTTGTCCGACACACGGCGCGGGTTGCCCGGGTGAGTTGCTCCCGGCTTCGATGACCATGGTGAATTGAAAGGCGTGCTTGATGAGGCGGAATGCTCGCCGCCAGCCACGAAGCCGTTTGGAAACCGGCGGAATGTGGAAGTGGATTTTCACGCCCGCCTCTTTAGCCCGGCCTATGCCAGCATTTCCCTCTCACGTCGCAATGTGCTCTCGCTACATTGCTTGCATCGGAACGGAGCGAGATGCCCTCGTAATCGGATCGTGCAAGCTGCACGATCCGGCCTGCGTCAGGATTGCACTTTGCACGACGCCGCGCGCCGCCGTCACCGCCTACAGCTTCTTCCGCTTCCGGTAGAGCGTCGCCGGGTCGATGCCGAGAATCGTCGCCGCCTCATCGAGCGTGCGAGCGTTCGCGATCACGCGGCGGATGTGCTCGGCCTCGATTTCCTCCACGGTGAATTTTCCGCCCAGCCGCATCTCGGAGGTCGCCTGGATCGTGTCGGAAAGATCCGCCGCCTCGATCATTTCCCCACCGCACAAAATCACCGCCCGCTCGATCACGTTGCGCAGCTCGCGGAGGTTGCCGGGCCAGTGGTATGCGCGCATGGCCTCCAGCGCCTCTGGAGAAAAGCCGCGCACGTTCTTGCCTGCGTGCCCTGCGAGGAAGGTGAGATGGCCCGCCGCGATTTTCTCCAAGTCATTCATCCGCTCGCGCAGCGGCAGCAGGCGCAGCGAAATGACATTGAGCCGGTAGAACAAATCCTCGCGGAACTTCCCATCCGCCACCGCCTGCGCGAGGTCGCGGTTCGTCGCCGAAATCACGCGCACATTCGCGCGCCGCGGCTTCGTCTCGCCGACGCGCTCGTATTCCCGTTCCTGCAAAAGCCGCAGCAGCTTCGCCTGAATCTCCAGCGGCAGCTCGCCGATCTCATCGAGGAACAGCGTGCCGCCGTCCGCAGCCGCGACCTTGCCCTGCGTGTCCGCATGCGCGCCGGTGAAGGCGCCCTTCACATGGCCGAACAGGTCGCTCTCCAGCAACTCGCGCGAAAGGCTCGGGCAGCTCACCGTGACGAAGGCCCCGCCGCACCGCGGGCTGCGCCGGTGAATCGCACGCGCGAGCACGCTCTTGCCCGTGCCATTTTCGCCGAGCAGCAGGATCGTCGCGTCGCTCTCCGCCGCCTTGAACGCGACATCGAGCGCCTTCTGCATCACCGGCGACTGCGACGTGAGATCGTTCTCCGGCCCCTCCGAGCCGAGCCGCGACTCGAGTTCCGCCACGCGGCGCTCGAGCTTCCGCATCTGCTCCACCCGCGCGAGCACCTGGCGCACCTGCTCGGGCGTGCAGGGCTTCGGCAGATAGTCGAACGCCCCGCGCCGCATCGCCTCCACCGCCGTCTCGATGGACGCATACGCGGTCACCATCACCACCGCCGCCTGCGGGGCAATGCGCAGGATTTCCTCCAGCACATCGAGCCCGCTCTCGCTGCTGAGCCGGAGATCGAGCAGGACCACATCGAAAGGCGCCGCACGCAGGGCCGCCAGCGCCAGCGCGCTGTTCGACGCGCATTCCACCGTGTGCTCCATGGACTCCAGCGCGAGAGCCAGCGTGCGGCGGATGTTCTTTTCGTCGTCAACGATGAGGATGCGCACAGGAACAAGGGTATTTCACCCTGCGGCACTCCAGTCGAGGATCACCTTGCCGCTCAACCCGCTCTTCATCACCTCGAAGCCCTTCCCGAACTCCGTGTAATGGTAGCGGTGCGTGATGACCGGCGATATGTCGAGGCCGCTCTGCACCATCACGGTCATCTTATACCACGTCTCATACATCTCGCGGCCGTAGATGCCCTTTATCGTGAGCATGTTGAAGACGACCTTGTTCCAGTCGATCGCGATGTCCTCGGTGGGGATGCCGAGCATCGCGATTTTTCCGCCGTGGCACATGCCGTCGATCATCGAGCGGAAGGCGGTGGGGCTGCCGCTCATCTCGAGGCCAACGTCGAAGCCCTCGTGCATCCCGAGTTCATGCTGAACGTCCGAAAGCTTCTCGCGCGAGACGTTCACCGTCCGGTTCGCACCGAGGCGCTTCGCGAGTTCGAGCCGGTGGTCATTGATGTCCGTCACCACGACATGCCGCGCGCCCGCGTGCCGCACGACGGCGGCAGCCATGCAGCCGATGGGCCCCGCGCCGGTTATGAGCACGTCCTCGCCGAGGACATTGAAAGTGAGCGCGGTGTGCACGGCATTTCCGAACGGGTCGAAAATCGCCGCGACCTCCGGGTCCACGCCGGGCTGGTGGTGCCAGACGTTCGTCATCGGCACGCTGATGTATTCCGCGAAGGCGCCCGTGCGGTTCACGCCGATGCCCTTGGTGTCGGCGCAGAGATGGCGGCGGCCCGCGAGGCAGTTCCGGCAGCGGCCGCAGACCACGTGGCCCTCCGCGCTGACGATGTCGCCCCTGCGGAAGTCGTTCACATTCGAGCCGATGTCCACGACCTCGCCGACGAACTCATGCCCGACGACCATCGGCACGGGGATCGTCCGCTGCGCCCATGCGTCCCATTTGTAGATGTGGAGGTCGGTGCCGCAGATGCCGGTCTTGTGGACGCGGATGAGCACGTCGTTGATGCCGATTTTCGGCTCCGGGACGTCCTGCAGCCAGAGGCCGGGTTCTGATTTCGCTTTGACGAGTGCTTTCATGGGGAATGGGAGTGCGCCATTCGCGCCGGGGGTGCCGCGCGGTCAAGCCGTTTGCTCCGCCGCGGCGGCGGCACACAGGAAATTCATGGCGCTCAGCGCCCCGGGACCACGCTGCCCAGCTCCTGCGGCATCTCGGCGATCCTCGCCTTTGCCGTCAGCTCCGCGCCATTGCGGATGACGCCGATCTCCAGTTCCGAGCCGACCTCCATGCTGGCGATGATCTGCCGGAGCTGCTGCACGCCCTTCACGCGCTTGCCGCCGACCGTGCGCACCAAGTCGCCGGGCTGCAGCCCGCAGCGCGAGGCCGGGGAGCCGGGCGTCACGTCCGTGATGATCGCCCCGTCTCCATCCGCGAGGCCGAAGTTCCGCACGAGCGCCGGCGTGATTTCCTGCATCACCACGCCGAGATAGCTGCGCACCACGCGGCCGCGCTTGATGATTCCATCGAGGATGCGCCGGGCGGTGTTCGACGGGATGGCGAAGCTGATGCCCTGCCACCCGCCCGTGCGGCTGAAGATCTGCGAATTGATGCCGACGATTTCGCCGCGCACGTTCAGCAGCGGCCCGCCGGAGTTGCCCTGGTTCACCGCGGCGTCGTGCTGGAGGAACTCCACGGCGCTGTCGCTCGCCATCTGGCGGCCCTTTGCGCTCACGATTCCGCGCGACACGCTCTCCTCGAGGCCATACGGATTCCCCACGGCGAAAACCTGCTGCCCCACGCGGAGCGCGTCGCTGTCGCCGAGCGGCAGCGGCTCGATGCCGGGCGCGTCGATGCGCAGCACGGCGATGTCCGTCGCCGGGTCCGTGCCGATGAGCGCGGCGGCGAAGTTGCGGCCGTCGGTGAGCTGCACGCGGACTTCCGTCATGCCGGCGATGACGTGGTGGTTCGTGAGAATGTGCCCCTCCTTCGAGACGATCGCGCCGCTGCCGAGCGAGGTGCTCTTTGCGCGCTGCGCCCGCTGGCGGCCCGAGATTAGATCCTCGATGGTGAGCGGCGCGAGCTGGGTGACGGTGCGGGAACTCGTGATGCTCACCACGCCGGGCACGACGGACTGCACGAGCTTCGTGTATTCCGCGTCCACCGCCGCGAGCACCTTCACGTCGTCGAGGCTGAGCTTCGGCTCCACGAGCGGCGTGAATTTCTCCGGCGCATTGCGGGCATCCCGATGGTCGTATCGCCACCACGCGTAGCCTGCGAGGATGCCGATGACGATGAGGGGCAGGATGCGGCGTGGGTCCATGGATTTGAGGTTTTGGAATTAAGGATTAAGACCCGCCCGGCGCAACTGCCTGCAAGCCGCGGCGGAAGAACGCTCCTCAGCTCACTTGGGAGAGGACGGAGCGGCGGTTCTCCGCGAGCAGCGTGCGGCACCCGGCGTTCTCCGGCCTCTCGAGTTTCGGATCGCGCTCGAAGATGAGGAATGCGTGGTTGCGCGCGAGCTTCATGAGGTCGGCGTCCGCAAAAAGGTCGCCGAGCCGCAGCGGCGCAAGGCCGCTCTGCGCGGTGCCGAGCAGGTCGCCGGGGCCGCGCAGCTTCAGGTCCGCCTCCGCGATTTCGAAGCCGTCCGTCGTGGATTCGAGAATGCGGAGTTTTTCCAGCGCCTCGTCGTCGTCGCTCGTCGTGAGCAGCACGCACCAGCTCTTGTGCGCGCCGCGCCCGATGCGCCCGCGGAGCTGGTGGAGCTGCGCGAGGCCGAAGCGCTCGGCATTCTCGATGAGCATCACGTTGGCGTTCGGCACATCCACGCCCACCTCAATCACGGTAGTCGCGATGAGCGCCTTCGTCTCGCCGCTGCGGAATGCCGCCATCACCGCGTCCTTCTCCTCCGGCGGCACGCGGCCGTGCAGCAGCGCGCACCGCAGAGGCGCGAGCAGCTCGCTCCATTTCGCGAACTCGGCGGTCGCCGCCTTCGCCTCCAGCCGCCCGCTCTCCTCGACGAGCGGATAGACGATGTAGGCCTGCCGCCCCTCCTCAAGCTGCGCGCGGATGAACTTCACCGCGTCCGGCAGCTTCTCAGGCGGACGCACGAGCGTCACGATGCGCCCGCGGCCCGCCGGCATCTCGTCGAGCGTGGAAACGTCGAGGTCGCCGTAGAGCGTCATCGTGAGCGTGCGCGGAATCGGCGTCGCGGTCATCACGAGCACATCCGGCACCGCGCCCTGCGCCCGCAGCCGCGCGCGCTGCATCACGCCGAACTTGTGCTGCTCATCAATCACCGCCAGCCCCAACCGGGAAATCCCGGCGCCCTCGTAGAGCAGTGCGTGCGTGCCGATGAAAATGTGCGGCTCGCCGTCGTCGCGCTGCCCCTGCATCGGGGAGCACAGGCGACCCGCCTGTGCATCGCGGCGGCCCGCCGCGATGTCCTGACCGTCGCGCCCCGGCCACCACACCCACGGATAATCGTCCCCCTGCTCCACCAGCTTCTCCCTCCAGGGATTCTCCACAATGTAACCGAACTTTTCCTCCAAGTCCTCCTGCGAGCGAATGAGGCGGTCGAAGCTCTCCGCCTCCCACACCGGACCGCTGCGGCCTGTGACCTTGTTCACTTCATGCGCGGTGTAGCTCTTGAGCGAATGGAGGATTTCCGAGAGCGGGAAAAACTCCGGCGGCGCACCCTCCTCGTTCTTCGGCTTCGGGCGCGGCTCGAACAGGAGATGCACATGCTCGGGCATCACGCACGCCGCATGGAGCTCGTATCGCCGGTCATTCCAGAATCGGATCGAGTCCATCACCGCAGTCCTCGCCTCAGGCGTGAGCCGGAAGCGTTCGCGGGTGGAAAATGTGACCATGTATTTTCCCCACGGGTGCTCGAAGTGCGGGAGGTTGCGGCGCGAATAACGCGCGCCATGCGGCTGTTCGGCGCCCGATGTGTCCGGCGGGTCGCCGGACACCACAGGCCGGCGGCCTGTGCTCCCCGTTGCGCTGCTCATCCGCGCGGCGCTGAAGAGCGGCATCTCTGCCGCGTCCTCCTTTCGCGCGCCGGTGCGCAGCGAGACGCGCACACCGAGCGGATCGAGCAGGCGGCGGAAATTGAGGAAGTGCTGCTCCGCGAGAATCTGCGTCGGCGCCATCAGCGCGGCCTGGTAGCCGGCCTCCACGCAGAGGAGCATCGCGCTCATCGCGACGAGCGTCTTGCCGGAGCCGACATCGCCTTGCAGCAGGCGGTTCATCGGATTCGGAGACGCAAGGTCATCGCGAATCTCCGCGATCGCCCGCTGCTGCGCGCGCGTGAGCAGGAACGGAAGCGACTCGTGCAGCCGCTTCATCAGTTCGCCGCTTCCACAGTGCGGCTCGCCCGGCTCGCCCTTCACCTCCGCGCGCTTGGCGCTCACGGCAAGCTGCATCGCGAGGAATTCCTCCAGCACGAGATGCTTCCGCGCCTTGTCGCGTTCCGCCCACGACTTCGGAAAGTGAATCTGCCTCAGCGCCCATGCGCGCGGCATTTTGTCGAGCGACGGCGGAACGAGCTGTCCGACCACATCGTCCTCGAGCTGCTCCAGCACATCCCAGATGATGCGCCGCAGCAGCCGCGGCGAGAGGCCCTCAGTCGCGGCATGAATGGGCACGATGCGCTTGAGATGGATGCTCTGCTCCGCGTCATCCTCGACCACTTCAAATTCCGGGTGCGCGATGACCACACTGCTCCCGCTGAGCTTCGGCTTGCCGTGAACGACAAGCGTGTGCCCCTGCGCGATCATCTTCTCCACCCAGTGCGCGTTGAACCACCGGCACACGATCCGCCCGCCGAACGCACCCGCATCTTCCTCCTCAATGAGGACATCGAACATCCGTTGCCCGCCGCGGATCCGCCGCATCGTCGTTTTCTTCACCACCCCGCAGACACACACGGGCTTGTCCATCGTCTCCGCCGGGAAGCGGTCGAACTGCGTGCGGTCCTCGTATCGCCGCGGGAAATGCATCAGCAAATCGCCCACCGTGCGCAGCCCGAATCGCTCGATCTGGCGCGCGCGCGCCACGGGCACCGCGTCCGTTTCTGCGAGCGGAGTTTCAAGATTCACGCGCGCACCGTAGTGGCGCGGGCGCTCGGGCGTGAATGATTTTCCTCGCCAAAGAAGGGGCGGAAAAAGGCAGACAAATCCGTTGACGCGACCCGACCCCGCCCTACCCTCGCCCGCCAATCTACGGCATCATGCTTTCATTCCGCCACATCCGACTCCTCGCCGCCGCAACCGTCGCTCTCCTGGCATTCACGCCAGCCTCGGTGGAAGCAGCGACAAAGTCGTCGAAAAAAGGCAGCAGTTCAAAGAGCTCGAAAAGCTCGAAGAACACCTCCAAGAAGATTGCAAAGAAGGCCCCAAGCACAAAGAGCACGACGAAGACCTACGCCAAGACTCCGCCAAAGCACATCGACATCACGAAACTCCAGCCCGCGGAGTCGCTTTACCGCAAGCAGGAGGCCGAGCCGCCCGCGTCGCGCAGCCTTTCCTTCTTCGGTTCGCTGGCATCCAGCTACCGCTACGACAGCCGCCTGATGCGCGCAGCCGAGATCGCCACCGCCCGGGCCTACGCGCACTCCCGCGGCACGTGCTGGCGCTACGTGAAGAACGCCCTCCTCGATGCGGGCGTCGTCGATTCGCGCCCGAAGACCGGCTACGCGAAGGAGGCCGCATGGGAGCTCACGAACGACTACGGATTTCGGAAAATCTCCTGCACCGACCCATACAAGGCGCCGGTCGGCAGCGTCATCGTCTATGGCGGCAAGGGCGCGGGCCACGTTGAAATTCGCACGAAGACTGGATTCGTCAGCGACTTCTGGAACGCCCGCGCGAACAAGCGTCCGCTCATCGGCGTTTACGTGAAGCCCTGACCGCGGGTGGCGAAGCTCAAGCTGCGCATCGTCCCGAATGCGAAGCGCGACGAGGTCGTCGGCGAGCATGGCGATGCCGTGAAGGTCAAAGTCGCGGCACCCGCGCTTGAGGGTAAGGCCAACGAGGCGCTGCTTGAATTCATCGCGGAAAAGCTCGGCCTGCATCGCCGCGACGTCCTGCTCGTCGCCGGGGAAAAATCGCGCGACAAGCTGATTGAGATTTCGGGACTCGACGAAACGGAGGCACGGACGCGCCTGCTGCCTTCCTGAAGCCACCGCATCGGTCCGCGACGGCCCAATTTGATTCGCTACCTCGCGTCGAGCGTTCCCTTCGTCACGCCAAGCTGGCTCTGCGCCTTCAACTCCCCCCAAAGCGTTGCGCCGTCGCTCTCGCCGGCCAGCAGCGATTGGTAAGCGCGGATGACACGCGCGCTTTCCGCCGCGTCCTCCTCCAGCAGCTCGACGCGGAAATTCCGCAAGCCTGCTTCATGCAGCGCGCCGAAGAACTGCGCGCCTGTCTGCGCGGCGGCGTTGAAGAGAGTGTTCCGGCACCCGACATCCGCACGCAGCGGATGTTCGATGCCGACTCGGTCGCGCAGATGCACACGGTGGCGGTCGCACGGCCGCCCGCAGTCGAGGAACGACGACCCTTTGCTCATGAACGCCGCGAAGGCGCAGTGCTCCATATGAAACATCGGCATGTGCTGGTGCAGTGTGAGCTCGAACCAAGCCGGCGGCGCAGCCGCGAGCAGGTCCAGCACTTGGGAGATGTTCAGGTCGTAGCTGATCGTCAGCCGCTCGATTCCCCGCGCGATGAAATGCCGGGCCGTGAGCGGGTTCGCGACATTCAGCGAAAAGTCACCGACCCGTCGCAGCGTCGTGGCGCGGAAATAATCAACCGCGCCCAGATTGCGAACGAGCACGCCGTCAGGAGCGGCATTTTCGATCAGCTTGAAGAAACCCTGTTCCCCCGCCTTCTGGATGCGCGGCGTGGCCAGCAATATCTCCGCGCCTCCCGCCGAACGGACAGACGCCACGGCATCGCGGTAGCGGCGGATGTCTTCAAAATCCACGTAGAGCTGCGCGACTCCGCAACTGAGTGCAGCATCAATCTGCTCCATCGTCCGGCAGAGCACGGCGAGCGATGAAGCAGGAGGACGGCTCGCACTTGGCTGCCCGAGTTCCGCCGCAAACACCTCACGCCAATGAGCCGGCAGTTCGCTCCGCCTGCGCTCCATCGCCGCATCGAGCACGGATGCGAGCTGGCGACGCATGCGGTTCATTTCGCCGATGGGGAGAATGACGGCGCCTTCCAGCTCGTTGCTCAGTTCAGCCACCTCATACGGATGCTCGCCAAAGCGCCCCAAATGCTCGCCGAGCTTCGCATCGGAAAGCGGCGCGGTGCGTGCGGCCTGGAGCGGAATCGACGACTGAACAGCAACCACTCTCCCATCGTCGAGCGTCGCCTCCGCCACCATCGGCGCGCCCGCCGCGCCGCGAACTGCGAGCCGGATCGCCACCCGGTGCCGCACCTCGATGCGGCCGCCGTAGCTCTGCTGCAGCCGCTTGTTGAGCGCTGGATCGTCGGTCTTCCAAACACGGTCACCCGGCTTCAGCAGCGAAAAGTCGATCCGCCCGTGCTCGAAGAAAAATCTGCGGCCTTTGACTTGGTAGATGCGCCCGCCCTGTTCGGCGTTCGTATCGCCGCCCGTGTCGAAGACGATGCCGTCGCCCGGCTTCAGGTCGATGGCCGGCTCAAACTCCACGCAGTCGCGGCCCACTTGAGCGAGCGTGCCGGCGAAAGGGCCGCGCTTCTTCCCGAAACGCGCCGACACCAGCCGCTGGTGATCCACTCCGTGCATCCACCCGGTGAAAAGCCCGCGCGAGAAAGTCATCTCAAGCTGGTAGCGGTCCGCCTCGCTCACCCGGTGCGCGCGTTGCGCGAGCGCATCATCGAGCGCGCGGCGATACACTTGGCAAACGGCGGCGACATACTCCGGAGCTTTCAGGCGGCCCTCGATTTTGAAGCTCGTCACGCCGCGCTTCAGCAGCGCGGGAATTTCCTCCACCGCTGCGAGATCCTGCGGGGAAAGGAGGTAGCGCTTATCGCCGAGGTCGCGCACTTCGCCGTCAACGATCAGCCCGTATGGCATCCGGCAAGCCTGTGCGCACTCGCCGCGGTTTGCGCTGCGCTGGCCGAGCGACTCGCTGGTGAGACACTGGCCGCTGTAGGCGACGCAGAGCGCGCCGTGGACGAAGACTTCGAGCGGCAACGCCGAACGCGCGCCTTCGTCATTCGTCATTCGGGATTCGTCATTGAACTTCTCCAGCTCCCGCAACGACAGCTCGCGGGCGAGCACGACACGCGAAACGCCCAGCTCGCGCGCAAACTCCACACCCTCCGGCGAAGTGATCGTCATCTGCGTGCTCGCGTGAATCGGCAGCTCCGGCACGATCGTCCGCGCCAGCCGCACGAGCCCGACATCCTGCACGATCAGCGCATCCACGCCCGCCCGGCTGCATTCACGCAGCATCTGCTCGGCATCGTCGAGCTCCCCGGTGAAGACGAGCGTATTGAAAGCCACGTAAGCCTTCACCCCGTGACGGTGGCAGAACTCCACGACCTCGCGCAGCTCATCGTCGCGGAAATTGTCCGCACGGAGCCGCGCGTTGAAGCGCGGCAGTCCGAAATAGACGGCATCCGCGCCGTTCGCGACGGCGGCACGCAGGCAGTCCCACCCTCCGGCGGGGGCGAGCAGTTCGGGATGTTCGTGGTTCTCGGACACGCCGCATCATTGCGCAAAGCGCGCACTTTGCCAGCGCGCCGCACTCGGGACTTCGCAATGCCGGCGCAGCCATGCTAGCCTCCGCGCATGATCATCGGCGTTCCCAAGGAAATCAAAGCGCAGGAAAACCGCGTCGCCCTGCTTCCGAGCGCCGCCTACCAGCTCACGCGGCGCGGCCACGCCGTCATCGTCGAGGCCGGCGCGGGCGCGGGCTCCGGTTTTCCCGACGACCAGTATCTCAGCGCAGGCGCCGAGATCGTCGCGAAGCACGAGGAGGTCTTCGCGCGTGCCGACATGATCGTGAAGGTGAAGGAGCCGCTCGAAAGCGAGTGGCCGCTGCTGCGTGCGGGGCAGATCGTCTTCACCTATCTCCACCTCGCCGCAAGCAAGCCGCTCACCGAGGCGCTGCTCGCCTCGAAAATCACCGGCATCGCCTACGAGACGGTGGAGGTGAACCGCCGGCTCCCGCTGCTCGAACCAATGAGCGAAATCGCCGGCCGCATGAGCGTGCTCGTCGGCGGCTACTTTCTGCAAAAGCACACGGGCGGCTGCGGCGTGCTGCTCGGCGGCGTGCCCGGAGTGCTGCCGGGAAAAGTCGTCGTCATCGGCGGTGGCACTGCCGGGGTGAATGCCGCGCGCATGGCGCAGGGTCTCGGGGCAGATGTCACGATCCTTGAGGTGGACGTCGAGCGCATGCGCTTCCTCGACATCACGCTGCACACCGCGCACACACTCTACTCGAACCGCCAGCACATCCTCGAAATGCTCCCGGAGGTGGACCTGCTCATCGGCGCGGTGCTCGTGCCGGGAGCGAAGGCGCCGAAGCTGATCGACCGCGAGATGATGCGCGTGATGAAGCCGGGCAGCGTCTTTGTGGACATCGCCATCGACCAGGGTGGCTGCGCTGAAACCTCACGCGCGACGACGCACCACGATCCCATTTTCGTCGAGGAGGATGTGACCCACTACTGCGTGGCAAACATGCCCGCGGCATTTGCCCGCACCGCCACGCAGGCGCTCACGAACGTGACCTACCGCTACATCGAGACACTCGCCGACCACGGCGTGCCCGGCGCATTCCGCAAAGACCCGTGCCTTCTCGGCGGCCTGAATGTTTTCGACGGAAAGGTCACCTGCGCCGCCGTCGCGGAGGCGCACGGGCTGCCGCTGGACAAGTTCAACCCTGCGCACTAGCGCTGCGCGAGCCGGGGCACGCTCAGCGGCCAGCACGTGAAATTTCTTGCCTGCAAACCGGGCGGGCAACGACAACCACGGCAATGACTACGCCAGCCAGATCCCGGCACGACTTGCTGTGCGCGCTGGTTCTCACCGCCCTCACGCTGGGGTTCTTCGGACAGCTTTTCGCCGGGCGCACCTTCTCCACGATCGCCGGCCACCAGAACTCCGTCTATCCGTGGCGCGCCTTCCCGACGAATTTCGCGGACAGCACGCAGAACGATCAGGCCGACCTCAGCTATCCGTGGCAGTGCTTCGCCACGCAGTCGCTCCGCGAGGGCGAGTTCCCGTTCTGGAACCCCTACAGCTTCGGCGGGCAGCCGTTCTTCGCGAACGGCTCGTCTTCGGTGGCCTATCCGCCGCGCCTGCTGCTCACGCTGCTGTTTTCGCCGAGCTGGACGCACGACCTGCTCTCGATCCTGCATGTGCTCGGGGCCGGGCTGGCGATGCATCACCTGCTGCGCGGCTTCGGCTGGGGCGCGCGCGGATCACTCTTCGCCGCGGTCACATGGATGTTCAGCAGCTTCAACATCTCGTGGCTGCAGCTTGAGGTGGTCGCGCCGGTGTTTCTCTTCCTTCCGCTGAACCTCCTCGTCGTGCGCATCGCGCTGCGGCGCGAATCGCCGGGCGCGTGCCTCCTTGCCGCGGCGGTGCTCGCCTCATGCCTCGTCGCCGGCCACCTGCCGTTCATGGGAATCACGTGCCTCGTCGCGATCGCCTACGCGGGGGTCGCCTCCACGATTCGGGCGGCGCGCTGCGCAAAGGTGTCCGGCTGGCGCGGTGCCGTTCGACCGCTCGCGGTTGCGGCCGGCGTGGCCATCCTTCCAGGGCTGCTCGCCGCAGTTGTGCTGCTGCCGACGATGCTGGCGGTGGGCGGCTCGCAGCGGGCGATGCCGGGCTACGAGGCGCAGCACGAACAGGTGCGCGCAGCAGCCTCCGTTTTTTTCAAGCAGCTCAAGCTGTTCCCCACGCCCGCGAGCGTGGACGCGATGCACAGCCTGACGTTCATGGGCTTCGCCGCCGTCCCATTCATGCTGCTCGGCGCGGTGGGCGGCGTGCTCCGCCGGCGCGCCGGTGTGTGGCTCGCGCTTTCGCTCTCCGCCATCGTCTTCCTTGTCGCGGTGGACACGCCGCTCCTCCGCCTCGCCTACGCGGTGATTCCCGGCTTCGGCACGTTCCGCCCGCTCAGCCGGCTGCTCTATCTCCACAACTTCGCCCTCGCGATGCTCGCCGGACTGGGCCTCGATCTTTTCCTCCGCTGGCTCGAGGGGCGCGGCGGGGAAAAGCAGCGCGCGGTCGTTGAAAGATGGAAGCTCGTCCTGTTCATCGCGATCGCCGCGAGCACCTTTCACCTCATCCGCTACGGCCGGAAGCTGAACGCGAGGTTTCATCCGCGCACCGACGAGCTGCTTTACCCGGTGACCCCGCTGCTCGACGCGGCAAAGCGCGAGCTTGCAGCCGGCCCGTCAGCCCCCGGCCGCGTCCTCCCGCTGCTCGTATATCCTCCCACCATGCCATGGCCGCCGCCGATGCTCTACGGCGCGGAATCCATGATCTTCGGCATCGAAAGCATCACCGGCTACGACTCGGTGATTCCCCGCCGCTCCCTCGCGCTCTGCCGCATCGCCGCGGGCGAATCGCCGGACTACGTGCTCGCCAATCCCGACAGCGGCTCCGTCTGCCCCAGCTACAAGCTGCGAGAAACGCGCTTCGACCTCCTCCCGCGCCTCGGCATCACCCACCTCCTCGCGCCGCCGGAGATTAGCGGCGATCCGATTTGGAAGGAGCGCAGCCCGCAGCTTCCCATCGAGACCGCTTACGACGGGCCGGATGGGATCATCTTCCGCATCACCAGCGCGACGCCGGGCCCGTGCGTTGTCCACAATGCCGTGATCGTCGAGAGCGAGGCGGACGCCCTGCGGCGCTTCGCCGACAGCGCCTTCGATCACCGCACCGGCGTCGTGCTCGAAAACGATCCCGCACTTCCAAAATTGGAACCCACAAGCGCGGCACCGGCGCGGCCCGCGCAGATTCTGAAAGTCACCAAAGGCCGCAACCACTGGGCCGCGCGCGTGAAGACGGAGCAGCCCGGCTGGCTCGTGATCCCGGACACATGGAGCCCCGGCTGGCGCGCGCATGTGAGCGGCACTCCCGCGCCGGTGCGCCGCGCCAACTATGCGTTCCGCGCCGTGGCCGTGCCCGCGGGCGAGAGCGAGGTGCGGCTCGACTACCATCCCGAGGGATTCGCCGCCGGCGCCGCGATCTCCGGCGGCACGGCGCTCACGTTTGCGCTCGGCATGTTCCTCGTCAGACGCCGCCCGCGCGCAACGCTGGCCGCCCCGCAGAACTGAGCCGCGGCCCGCCGCTCAATTTGGGGGAGTCGGAAGCGGGGTTCCCGGCGGAGGTGGCGGTGCCGTTCCGGGAGGCGGGGGAGGATGAGGATTCCGCCCGTGCTTCTTGTCGTCCTTGCTGCTGTCGCTCGTTTCGCTGCTCGTGCTTTCGCTGGATGTGCTGCTGGCCGGGCGCGGCGGCGGATACGGCTGCCCGGCGTTGAGCGCGCGGCAGAGATCGTGGTAACGCTGCGCGCTGATACGGCCAGCGACATACTCGCGCGTGTATTGCTCGATCGGATCCGCGTATCGTCCAAAGCACGCGACAAGCATCAGGACCGCAAGCCCGGCGCACATCAGGCGGTTCGTTTTCATGGAGGAAGATCGACGCGCGGGATGTTGCGTTAATAACCTCCACTGAGCGCGATTAACCGCGAATGGGCGAGAGGCATTGAGCCCCAGAGGCTTACGAAACAATCAGCGGCCTTTCGGCGCGGCACTGCCGCTGCGGGCGAAAACAGGTTCACGACAACCGCTTCACAGTTTCCAACAGAGAAGACCCGCCAGACCTTCCAAAATTTACGCAACACAGAAACTGTGAAGTTCCCGGTTTCCAGAGCCTCGCGGGGTGGCAGCGGGGGCCTCGCGAGCCATCCGCGGGAGCGCCTTGGTCATGTCCAATCCGGGTAAATGAGGGCGCTCACCTTCTCGGCTGCCATCCAGGAAGTCTTGCGTTCAAATTTCCCTTCGCGGCGCACGAGGTTGTCGGGGCCGCGGAGCCATTCGTATTTGGAAATATACTGGTAGCTCCCGACGGGCGGGTTTGATTGCGTGCCGCACCACTCGCCCAGCTCATTCGGGCGCCCCAGATAGAGCTGCGTGCGCGTGATGACTGGGAGATACATCGGAAACTCCTCCACACCCTCGCGCTTGAGCGACTTGTATTCAGCCAGGGTCCAAGGCCCGATGCTGCTCCAAAATGTCGGGATGTCCGTTGCGGGGATCCAGTCGGAGTCCTCCAGAGTCCACCAGTTCTCAAAGGTATGCCCGTTCGTCGCGGCGGTCGAATGCAGCTTGCCGCAGCACGGATGCGACTCGATCTTGCGGCGCAACTCCTGGAAGTTCACCTCGTAGGTCGGGTCGCCGAGGGGCGTGAGCGAGCCGCTGCTCTCCGCATCCACGCTCTCGGCGCTCACGATCAAGTCGGCGGCGCCGCCGCCCTCGTCCTTGTCGTCGAGGTCCACCTCGGTGACCTTCATCGGTGTCCCGTCGATGGTCTCCATCGTGTCGCCAATCTCCGGCGCGCTGCCCCAGAGCGCGTCGCGGTCGCCCTCGCGGGTGTAGGTGGCGGTGGCCTTGTTCGCCTGCGCCTTGAGCTTGCGCTTGTAGTGCCCCACGCTGCTGCCGGACTCATCGGCGCCGACTTTGCGGATGGTGTCACTCATGGGCCATTGATTCGCCGAGCGGGCCGCTCAGCGCGCGCCGAGCCGATCCCATTCCGATTGCGAGATGCCGAGCTGTCTGCGGATGGCGTCTTCCGCGCGGCCCTCCGGGCTGTTGGCGTGGAGCGCCTCGAGCTTCTCCCCCAGAGCTGCTGTATTCGCTTCCAAGGCGTGAAGCCTCAGCCTGAATGGGCGGGCCGAGTTCGACCACATCGGCTCGGAGCCATAGGCGCGCTCATCAATGAGCTTCATCACCTCGGCATGGATCTGCTCATCGCTCCACTCCAAAGGGAACCCCGCGATTAGACAAAGCATCTTTCGGAAATCGTCCTCGGTGGGCGGGGTCATGGCGTGGTGCGTGAAGGGCTCGCGGGTTGTTATGAATTTTGCGGCGGCGCGCAATTCGGCGTGCGCCATCTGCGTTATCCGCGCACGTCCGCAGCGCGGCAAATCCGCGTGTCACGCCTGTCACATCGCCGCGCCCGATGGCGCGATTAAAGACCCCTGGCCCGCGCGGCCCCGTCTTTCTCTTGGGTGGCTTTTTTCTCAGCCTCGCGCTTAACCAAATCTGCCGACTCAATCACAAGATCGTGCTGAATGACCATGTTGACGGCTGCACGGTGCCCCTCCGGGCAACTCCACTCGAAACCGAATATTTCAGAAGCCTTCCACGGCCCGGCGGAAATGTTTGCAAGGAGAGCGTCCACCTCCGCCTTGGTGAGGTTGCTCGAATCCAGTTTGCGGTATCGGATTTGATCCACCCGGCCCTCGTGAAACTTGATCTCCAGGGCGAAACCGTTCTTCTCAAAAGTCGTCTCTGCGCCCCACTGCCGCACGGGCGGGCCGTAGCGGAGCTTGCACTGCTCCATCGTCTCGCCGAATCGCCCGACCTTGGGAAGATCGTCGGCGGCAATTGCCGTTCCGAAGATCGCGGAAAGGAGAAGGAGGATTGCTCTCATGGCATGGCGGGGAAAATCTTCACCGCTGCCGCCAACGAATAGCGGGCCGTCGGCAAAAGTCGAGCCGAAGGAAAAAGGGCGCCGGCGGTGAAGCCGGCGCCCTTGGGCGGCCCTCGGGGTGTGGCGGATGGCTACGGCGCGTCCTCGACGGTGAGGTAGGGGTGTTTGTCCCGCGCTGCCAGGATGCGCGCGCGCCACGGCCTGGCGGGGAGCGTGAACACGAGTTCCGCCGCCCACTCGTGGAGGGGCATCTTCACTTCCGCGTGCTGCGCGGCGTGTGCCATTTCCTGCAGGTCGGGGAACCCGTCCCCGGCTGGCCAACGCTCATGGAGCGCAAGGGCGTAGTGTCTGGCCGCCGCCCATTCGCCGCGGGCCGCTTTGATTGCGGAGGTGATCACCTCACGGACATCCTCCGGGGCAATTTGCAGCTTCACCAGGACAAGCGCCCCCTTGGGTGCCTGCGGTTGCGCTGCGGAGGTTTGGGGCTTAAGGTCGTCGCCGACCCGGTTTTCTTTTCTCATTCGTATTGGGTTTGGTTGATCGGGTCACTGGCCCCGGTCGTGTTGACGCACGATCGGGGTTCTTTTTTGATTCAACTGCCGCGACCCATTTAAGCAGTTGCAATGTGTAATCCGCAGTAGGGGAAACCTTCCCACGCACCCACTGATTGAGCGCTTGCCGCGAAACATTGAGTTCCGCCGCAAGGGACGCCTGAGCCCCCCGAGCTTTCAAAAGAACGCCCAAGCGACTTCGGAGTGTGTTCCAATCGGGCACGGCGTTCATGTCGCCAATGGGAATGTCATCGTCTTCATTTGTCAATTTTATTGTTACAACCCCAACAGAATTTTCCGGCGATCTAGGCGCGGCAAGAACGCATGAAGGCTTAACGAAATTCAAATGACGCAACGTCGGCAGGCCATTGAAACGCAGCGACTCAAACAACCTCGCACGCTCGCGCAGCTCGGCGGTCTCGACTGCGCGGGCCAAGCCAAGCGCAGCGCCCGCATACTCCGGATAAATTCGCCCCATCTCCAGTGCGTCCCGCTCTGGCGAATCGGACAAGAGAAGCTGAACAATCAGCATGACGGCAAATTCGACCGCAGAAACGATGTCCAAAATGCGCAACCCGGAGTCGGAGGCAACTGCCCGCAAAAGCTCTCTGTCGCTCTCAATCTGCAGCCTGAGAACGTCAACGTTAACGCTCACGCTCACTCCGCGTTGGATGATCGTCCATGCCGGAATCCCGCAGGCCATGCAAAGCCGAATCAGCTTTTCGATCGTGAATCCGTTCCCGCGCTCGATACCAGAAACGTGAGAGGCCGAAACATCCGCAATCCGGTCGATGTCACGAAGCGTCGCACCCGCGTCCACGCGGGCGCGCGCAAGCAAATCCCCTGATTTTCCCGCATCGAACTTCAAATGGAAGAGCGGCAGCTCTGACACAAAGCCATTTTTCGGAGTCCAAAGGAAGTCGCGAGAAATTTCTTCTTGGCTTGTGCGGGATAGTGAATATGTTTGCACCAACGAACGATGAGCGCGCCCGCGAGACAATGCATAAAAGCCCCCGAGACCGCGATCGCGCTGCTCAAGCGCGCGGTGCGCGCCAGCGGGTTGTCGCTCGCGGAAATCGCGCAGCGTGCCGGCATCCAAAAATGCACCGCGCAGATGGTGAACAGCGGCTACCTGCTCACTCCGAAAATGCGGTTGCGCTGGGAGAACGCCCTTGGCCGCGCCATCTGGTCCACGCGCAGGGAATTTTCCCGCCGCCGCGCGCTCGCCGCATGGCTCGGCTTCGATCCCCTCCTCACCGCCCGCCGCACACTCATTGAGCGCGCGGCGGATAAGGGCATCACGTTCAAAGTCCGCTGCCCCTCACGCGTCGTGATCACCGCTCAGCTTTTCGAGGCATTCGCCGCAGCACATCCGCAGAAGCCCCGCGCCCGTTCTTAAACCCCGCAGCCAACCGACCCATGCCCACCGACACCGAACAAAACCCGCCGCTCGAAATGAGCGAGTCCACCATCCGGGAGCTTGAAAAAACCCCGGAGAAACTCGCGAAGGCCGCCACCAAGCAGCTCACCGTTGCCCAGGAAGCCTTCGCCGAACCGGAGCGCATCGAGCGCCTCACAAAGATGATCGAGAAAGACCGCGAGGAGCTGCTGCACAAGTGCGATCCGGAAGACAGGAAACAAATCGCCGAACTTGCCTCGCTGAACGCTCAGTTGCTCGTGCTGCCCATGCGGGCGGAGAAGGCGAAGGAGCGGATCATCGCCGAAGGGACGAAGCTCGGCGCCTTCGGCGCGGCCCTGCACCGCGTCATCTCCCGCCTCGCCGAAGAGGAGCAGGCGGCCTACCTCGCGGTCATCTCCGAGAGGCTCAAGCCCTACGCGCCCCAGATGCCCGATGAGCTGGAGCCCCACCGCCGGTTTCCCTTCCGCGCCATCGCGGAGCGCTGCCCGATCTTCGAGCACATCCGCCAGCGTGCGATCGGATCCCTGCCCTATTTCCTCAGCATCGTCGAGGGGCCGAGCGAGCTGATCAACGCCCCGCTGAACGCAATGCCCAAGGTGATCGAGCTGGTGACGAACCGGATCCTCGTCCTCGAGGAATACTACGCGAACAGGAAAACCTTCGTGACGGGGCGATTCAAGGACGCCCCCAAGCACTGAACCCGTTGGTGAAACGCCTGCAGTTCCTTGAAGTCCTGCAGCCCTGAGAAGGAGCGGGGAGGCGCTCTTGCAGGCGCCTCCCCGCTGCGCAACCAGCCAACCAACCACCCATGAGCACGGAAGCCCAAACCCCAACCCAAACCCAAACCCAAGCCCCCGCCCCGGAGCCCGCGCCCGGCGCCGCCGCCGTGCCGATCCTCGCACGCGCGCAGATGCCCAATGGCAAGGCGCGCACCTTTGCGGAAAACTGGAGCCTGTCCTATGGGGGCGCGGCGGGCGGAACCGTGGACATCGTCCTCGCCGACGGAGCGCTCGCCGCCTACGTCGCCCGGCCCGAACTGCTCGACGACAGGGGCCGCACGGAGATCGCCCTCGTGCTGAGCGAATCCAAATACGCGAAGCACCTTCCCGCCGCCCCCGCCGTTTCCTGATCGCCCACGCACCATGCCCTCCATCGCATCCGCACGCCGCCAGCTCGCCGAAACCGCCCGCCGGTTTCGGCTCGTGGCACGTGCGGATGCGATGATGCGGGGCAAGGGCCGCCATTCGATGCGCGCCGCCGCCCTGCGCCTGCGCACCCCGCTCGCCAACCTTTCCCGCTTCCTTGCGGCCTTTCGTGGTGGCGGTGTGGCTGCCCTGGTGCCAGGGATCGGCACGGGCCGCCCGTCGGAGACGAATCGTCTCCGCATGACTGCGGCGGAAATCGCCGGGATCGCCGCCCTGGTGCGGCGCGGACAGATCGCGCCCGCCTGCAAAGCCTTTGCAAAGCGCCCCGACTGCCGCCCGGAGCTGGCGCGCGCGCTCGTGGGCCGCATCCCGGTGAGCATCCGCTCAGCCGTCCGCGCCGTCGCCCGCAGTTCGGCAAAACACGAATCCGCGTAAAACCGCCGTGGCCGCGTTTTCTTCCTCCAAAGGCTACCTGACAGCGGACGCCGCGCCCCGCGCAGAGGGCACCCCCCGCGAGGCCCCGCGAGAGGCTTCCGGCAAGCCCCTCCCGATTTTCACCGCTTCCGAAATCGCCGCCGCCACGGGCAAGACCAAGCGCGCCGTCCTCCAACAGCTCGCCGGACTCCCCGCCGATGGCGTCAAGAAGCCAGCGCGGGGCCCGGCGGCGCAGGGATGGTCCCCGGAGTCGCTTCCCTCCCCGCTCTTCGCCGAGCTGGAATGCAAGTGCGGGCTGCCAGACGGCACCCGCCGCTTCCGCACCGTCGCAGATCTTCTTTCACATGGCGCCCCCGCCATTCAGAACGGCAGAGCGCCCGCATCCGACTACACCGATGACGATCGCGCGCTCGCGGGGCTGAAAGCGGAGGTGCTTGCACCCCTTCTCTTCAAGCGCGCGCGCGAACACACCCCGCTCGCGCCCCTTGCGCGGCGTGCCCGCGCCGCATTCGCGAGCCCGCTGCGCGGGCGGATGCCGAGCCTGCGCACCATTGAGGAATGGCTCCGCACCGCCGAGCGGCGGGACAATGGCCGCGGTGCATTCCAGCGCGCCGAGCTGTATCTCCCCGAGGCCCCTTCGCACGGCGGGCCGGATGCCGCAGCACCCGGCGTGCTTCTCTTCCCGAGAATCGAGGCTTTCATTGCCGAGTGCAGCGGCCCGTTGCCGCGCAAGCACCGCCCGCTTTTGTGGCACGCGGCATTTTGCGATTACGAGTGCGCCATCGCGGACGGAATGACGGAAGCCGCGGCCCGTCGCGCAGCCATTGAGCGCCTCGCGCATCACACATCCCCGCTTTATCCCGCCACCGCCGAGGCCCTGCTGCGGGCGTGGAATGTGAAGCTCCCGATCTGGTGCGACGGCGGCCGCACGGATGCCGCGCTCGCCGATCTGCGCGAAACCAACTCGGGACGGCCCTCGCGCTTCGCCCTCACCCGCGACGAATCGCTCGCACTGCGCAACCTGGTGCTCAAAAAAGATTCCGTGGATCTCGCCATTGAGTTCTTTCCGCAGAGCCCGGCTTGCACGCCGCAGACTCGCGCGCTCATCCACGAACGGCTCGACACGGCCGCCCGCACCCGCCGCCGTCCACAATGGCCGCAGTCCCTCCGCCGTGCTGCGCACGTGACGGCGGAGGAGCGCGCGCTCTTCCGCGGGGAAAAAGCTTTTCAAAGCGTCGAGGGCAGTGTGCGCCGCGGGCACTTCTACATCGACGAACACGGCAAGGAGCAGCCGCTCGCCCCAAACACGATCTGGGAGAGCGACGACATGAGCACCAACGAGCCGTTCCGCCACACCGACCCGGAAACCGGCGTGATCCGGCTCGGCAGACAAACCCTCTTCACGCTCGACGTGCAGACCGGATTTTGGCTCGGCTGCGATGCTATCGCCCGCGAGCGCGACGCCTACCGTGCCGAGGACATCGCCAATCACATCGAGTGGCTTGTAAAAACGCACGGCCTCCCGCTTGTCTGGCGCATCGAGCGCGGCGTATGGGATAACACTTTCATTCATGGTAAAGAGGTGGACGGCCCGAGCGGAAAGCAGCGGTGGGGCGGCCTTGGAGACATCATCAGGATCGAACAGACCTACAAATCGAACGGCAAAGGCACCGTCGAGGGCGGCTTCAATTTTCTTCAACGTCTGACCGCTCACAACTCCACAAGCATCGGCCGCAAGAGAGGCGAGTTCGAGGAAGGCATGCGGCTTTTCCTCGCAGCGCAGAAGGGCGACGCCGAGGCCGCGGGAAGGTTCTGGACAATTGAAGAGTATGCCGACGCCATGCGCGCTGCGATGGATCATGCAAACCGGAGGCCGAAGACCCGCCGCGCCCTTGGCCGGGACATGAGCGTCGCCGCCGATCTCTACCAGCACGCGCAGCGGCGCGAATGTCCTCCAGAGCAACTTTGGCGATTCCTCCCAGTAAAGAAGCCCGCGACGGTGCGGAGAGGCGCCGTCGAGTGCAGCGTCAAACACTACCCGCATCCGTTTCGCTTCACGATCAATGGAGCGGCTGAGGGCATCTATTTGGAGCACGGGCACAAAATCTTGATCGCGTTCCATCCTGGCCGTCCAGACGAGGGGTGCCACATTTTCAATGCGGAGTTCGGCGCGCGCAACCGCCACGGCTGGCGCTTTGGCGAGCTGCTTTTCGTCGCACCGCTCGCGCCGGACTCGTCGCAATTCTCCCTCTCGCGCGATGAACAGCGCGCCACCGCCCGGAAAGCGGCCGCCGCTGCCGTGCGCACCGAGTTCCGCTCGGTGGCAAAGGCCGGCGCACCCGCCATCAGCCGCAGCGAGGCGCGCGACGGCTACGGCAACCGCATCGAAAAGGGCACACCCCGGACGCCCTCAGGTGAGCACTTGCAAACCCGCAACCGCGGCGCCGCTGCCGCGGACCCGCTGATCGCCGCCGCATTGGCGAGGCTCCGCGAGCCCGACGATCCCGCCGACCTCGACGCCTACTACCGCGATATAAACGCCAAGCTCGATGCCGAGGAGGCCGAACGCAGGCGCACCGCTTTGCCTAGCTGACCGACCGACGAAACCAACCCAACTCCGACATGAGCACCACACCGACCGCCGACATTCCTGAATCCCTTTTTCCTCTCGTCATCGAAGCCACCGCCCCGCGCATCATCATTCGCGACGGCGTGCCGCTGCTAATAGTGACGATGAACGGGCGCTCTTTCTCGATCGCAAACGACCCGGCGCTTTTCCGTGAAGGCCTCGCAGAGCTCTCCCCGCATTTCGAGATCGTGAGTCCCGATCCATCCGTGAAGCCGCACTATGCGAGCGGAGAGCCCATTTTGACACTCACGCGCGCTTTCGAGAACATGGCGGCCGCAGGAACCGCGCAGCCCGGACCTCTCACTGCAGATCAAATCCTCGCCGCGGCGAAAGCGCCCAGGGCCGCCGCCGAATCTCAAACCCCGCGCATCTCGGAAAAGTGAAGCCCCCGATCGATTTCCAACCTCCGCACCCCGCCACTGCGGGAAACGCCTAGCCCGTCACTCGCCAATGCCCACACCGCCAAAACCCACCATCCCGGTCGTCGTTCCAGGGCGCGGCACCGTTCAGGTCGCCCCCGGCCGCCTCGCCCGCGTGGTGAGCGTCCCTGCCGAGCACGCGCCCGGAGCGGGCGTCTTCCGCTGGCAGGCCGTGGGCGATGGCACCTTCAAACCATGCGCCGTCATTCACGCGCATTTCGTGAAGCTAGCCGAGGCCGCGCGCATCTTTGGCGTGTCGCACGACACCCTCCGCCGCCTCTGCATCGCGGGCTTTATCGCCTGCCGTCAGCCCAGCCCGCGCAACTGGCAGGTGGAAACCGGCAGCCTCTCCCGCCATCTGCAGGCCGTGGAGGAGGACCGCGAATGGTGGGCAGCGGAGCGCGTGCGCCGTTTCAGCGAGGCACTGTGACCATGCACGATCCAAACTCATTTATCGCAGCGGCCCGCGCTTTGCAGCGGGCAAACCGCCTCAGCGAGGAAACCGCCCTCGACTACACGGCCCGCATCGGCGACACGCCCGAGCTGGCAGACGATGGCCGCGTGATCGTCCGCGGCGACGACGGCGCCGAGCTTGCACGCGTGTTCCTGCCTGGCGTCTCGCCCGACCCGCGGGAAGTGAAGCTCACGATCACGCTGCCCAGCGGGGTCAAAGCATGGACGGAGCGCGGGAAGTGGTATTCGACGGATGCGGGCTTCGCGAACTATTGCACGGTATTTTGCACGCTGGAATCCGCCTCCTGTCTTCCCCACCCTCACCTTGAGGCGGCAAAGAAGATTGCCGGGAAATTGGGCGGGACGCTTTCGGTGGACGGCCAGCCGCCGGGCGACGGCGCCGGAGACATTCATTGACGATCCGATGAGCAGCACCCGCACAGCGAAGACCCCAGGCCCGATTCGACAAGAGCGTTTCGCGTCGAGTGCCGCCTTCGCGAAGGGCCTGCTTGGAAATCTAGTGGCCCGACGGTGCGCGCGTGTGGCGAGCCGTTCCGCCCGCGAGCGCATCTACTTCCTCCACGAGGTTAGCAGCCGTGAACCGGGATTGAGGCACCCGAGCTGCACGTCGTTTCCCGCGTGGCCGTGGGCGTGCGGCGAAGCTCCCGAAGAGTCCGCCTTTGAGCGCGTCGCGCGCGAGCTTTGCAATGAGCGCCAGCTTTCCGACAGCGCGCGCAAGGCGGTCCCGGATTTCCTCACCCGCCTTTGCCTCGACCCGAAAGTTTCCGCAGACTCCGCAGAGCTGCCTGGATTCCCCGGCATCCTCGCCGCTCTCGACGACTACCGGCGCAGATTTGAGAACGCGATCGCCGCGCGCATCGCGGAGACCGCCACGACAACCGCCGTGTGGGAGCTGT
Organism: Chthoniobacteraceae bacterium; assembly: GCA_044221185.1. Classification (GTDB taxonomy): domain Bacteria; phylum Verrucomicrobiota; class Verrucomicrobiia; order Chthoniobacterales; family Chthoniobacteraceae; genus SXWH01. The sequence continues at coordinate 47,760 of JBGAPP010000008.1, forward strand.
TGGACTACGCGATGAGTCAGCGCGGGCTTGTGCTCGCGGAGGGACCGTATCGCACCGGCAAGAGCTACTCAGCCCAGGCATGGGCGCAGATGCATCTGGGCAGCGCCCGATATTGCCAGCTCTCCAGCGCGAAGGATGAAGGCTCCTTCTACCGCGACATTGCCCGCGCCGTCGGCGTGGCCTGCAGCTCGCAGATGAAGGCGGCTGAAATGCGCCAGCGAATTGAGGCGGTGTTGCGTGAACAGCACTTGTTGCTGGTGATTGACGAGAGTGACTACCTGTGGCCGACGGCGGTGAATCTAAAAGAAATTCCCCATCGGATTTGCTGGCTGCTCACCTCCCTGGTGAACAACGGCGTTCCCGTCGCGCTCATCGGCTCGAGGAACTTCTCGCGCCTCATGGCGAATTGCGAGCGCCGCTGCCGAGTGTGGGGCGCGGAGCAATTTCACGGTCGTCTCCGGCTGCGTGTTCCGCTGCCGGAGAAACTCGGCGAGACCGATCTATTCGCGATTGCGCGCGCGCAGGTTCCCCAGGTGGATGAACCAACCCGGATGCTCATTGTCGGCCACGCGCTCAAATCCCCCGCACCCGTGCCCGCCATCGAGAGCATCGTCGCCCGCGCCCGCTGGTTTGCCAGCGAACGGAGCCGCGCGCTCGGCTTTGACGACGTGATCGCCGCGATGACGGAGGCGGGCACATTCGACCCCGCGGACTATCCAGAACCCACGATCGCCCGCCCTGCCGCGCCGCGCACCCTGCGCCCGCGGAACTCCATGCAGCCCGCCCGCGGCATTCCCGCGGCCGGCGCGCGGACGTTCCGCGCGGACAGCCGCGCAGGCGCCGAAGTGAGCATCACAATTTCCCCAGCCCCCCGCTGAACAACTGGCGCGGTTCCCCCCGCCGCGTCGGCAAATCCAAGCCAGTCAAGGCCGCCCGTAAAAATCACCACGGCAGCGGCGCGAGGTTTTTTGTTCAACGAAACCCGCAGCGCTTCGCAGTTCTTTCTGCGATAATTTTCGCAACATTACGCGCGCGGAACGGAAATGGTGCAGCCGGCGGGGGTCGAACCCACAACCTTCGGCTTCGGAGACCAACGCTCTATCCAATTGAGCTACGGCTGCACAGAAAGCGGCGAGAAAGTGCGGCGCACATTCCGAGGTGTCGAGGGAAACTTTTCCGCCCGGGCCCGCTCAGTTCCACCTTTGACGCCCCGCCGCGGGCCTGCGAAATCCACGCCGATGATCACCCGGCGCATGCTCCCGATCCGGCTGCTTGCGGCAGTCGCCGCCCTCTGCACAGGCACCTCCAGCGGATGGATCCTCGGGGCGGAAAATTCGCAGGCGCGGCAGGTGGACACGCGGCCTTTTCCCGATCCCGGCAGCAAGAAAGGCCTGCAAGTGCAGATGGCGGACGACGCACTCGCGCTCGGCATCCGCCACGCGACGCTGAATGTGAGCGTCGGCGCGCTCTTTGATCCGGAGAAAAAAGCCGGCAGCCCGACGTGGACGGTGGATGGCGAGACGTTCCACTTCCGGCGCGACCACCTCGATTCGCTCGGCGTGAAGCGGCTGAGCGACGCCGGAGTGAACGTGTATCTGATCGTGCTCGGAATCGAAACCGCCGACGCGGCGCTGAACGCGCGGATGCTCCATCCCGCGCGGGACGCGAAGCTGCCGAGCAGCATTGCCGCACCGAACCTCTCGACGCCGGAGGGCGTGCGGCTCTGGCGCGCGGCGTATGAGTTCCTTGCGGACTGGTTCTCGCGCACCGGCGACGAGCATGGGCGGGTCGTGGGCTTCATCGTGGGCAACGAGGTGAACGTCCACTGGCAGTGGCACAACATGGGGCCCATGCCGCGCGGGGCGGCGGTCGCGGAATACCTGCGCGCGATGAGGCTCGCCCACACAGCCGTGCGGCGGGCGAGCAGCTCAGCGCGCGTGTATATGTCGCTCACCCACTTCTGGACCATCGAGCCGGACAAGGATCCCGCGCGCTCGATGCCTGGGCGGCTCTTCATCGAGGAGTTCACGCGGCAGGCACGCGCGGACGGTGATTTCGACTGGCACCTCGCGCACCACCCCTACCCGGAAAACCTCGGCAACCCGCGCACGTGGCTCGACAAAACGGCGCCGCACTCGCCCGACGCGCAGCGGATCACTTTCCGCAACCTCGAGCAGCTCGACGCATTTTTCGCCCGGCCAGAGATGCTTTTCGAAGGCAGGCGCCGGAGCATCATTTTGAGCGAGCAGGGGTTTCACTCCACGGGCACGGAGGAGGGCGACCGGCTGCAGGCGGCGGGCTTCTGCTACGCGTGGGAGAAAGTGTCGCGGCTCAGCGGGATCGACGCATTCATCCTGCACCGCCACGTGGATCACCAATACGAGGGCGGGCTGAACCTCGGGCTCTGGCGCAGAAAGAAAGACAGCATCGCAACGCCGGACACGCCGCGCCCGATCCACGGCTGTTTCAAGGCTGCGGGCACTGCCGCGCAGGAGGAGGCGTTCCGCTTTGCGCTGCCGATTGTCGGCCTGAAAAACTGGGGCGAAGTCATTGCGCCGCGATAGCGCGCTACGCGCAGGGCGGAAAGCCCGCGCGAATGGACACCCACGGTTCCTGCGTGGAGACATCCACGATGCCCGGCTCGGCGGCCTCCGACGGCGAGAGGATCGCGAGGAAGACGAGCCGCTCGCGGAACGGGTTGTAGGTGCCGTGCGGCTCGCCCATCGGGATGAACGCCATCTCGCCGGGGCCGAGGATGCGGTGCTCGCGCCCCACCCACTGCTCGGCGCGCCCGGAAATGATGTAGATCAGTTCCTCGCGCGTCGGATGGGTGTGGAACGGATGCGAGCGCCCCGGCTCCATGTTCGCGCGGACGAGCATGAGCTGCCTGTTGTCCACCACATCGCCGCGGCAGAGCCATTCCTCGATGGTCCAGGGCGAGGTGAAATCAACCTTCTCTGCGGCGGTAACGAAACGGCGGGGGTTCATGGGGCGTGACGAGTGGCGGGTGGCGGGTGGCGTGGCAAGCAGTGATTGAACGCGGCGGGGAGGCGTCCGCCATTTCGATCAGCCCGCCCCCTGCGTCCGCGGCTGCCGTTGGCCACGCCACCCGCCACTCGCCACTTCAGAGATCGTCGCCGGGACGCTTGGGCTTTCCGCGCTTTGCCGGAGGCGGCTTCACGCCGGGAGGCCGGAGTTCGATTTCGCCCGCGTCGAACGCCATCAGGTTCTCCGGGTGCGCGATTTTGAACTCCTCCACCACGCACCCATCGCCTTGGAACAGGGCGAGCGACTTCCCCTCCTTCACGAGCGCGGCCCACTTCAGGTTCTGCGCCGTCGTCAGCCGCGCGAGGGGAAGGTCGTCGGCAGTTTTCAAGACGACGCCGTTCGCATCGGTGGCGATCTTCAGCGCCACCTCCGGCTTCGCATCGCCGAGCAGCGGGTTTGCCCGCACCGGAATCGTCACGACAGCCTCGGCCTTCGGAGCCTTCGCCCGCCCCAGATGCAATGCGATGGCGTCGAAGGTGTCCGATTTCAGGATGCGCTTGAGGTAGGTGACGCGCCATGCGGACTTCACGGGCGCCTGCGGGCTCGCCGCGGACTGCTGGTCCGAGGTGCCCAGCGCGAGTGAGCGCAGCCGCTGCTCGGTTGCATTTTCATCGAGGAGAAAGATCATCTCGCTCCACTGCGAGGCCGCGATCTGCACGGGCTGCGGATCGTTTTTCTCGTAGGGGAGGCGCCGCAGAAATTCGCCTTCCGACGAATACGCGCGCACCTCGCGGCCCTCCTGTGTCTCGACAATCGCCCACACACGCCCGCCGTATCCAGCCACACAGGCCACGGGTTTCTCTCCCTCGCCGAAAATCACCGGCGTGCTCTCGCCGCCGCTGCGGACAATCAGCTTTTCATCCTCGATCACCGCGGTGACTTCGCTCACCGGTGGCGCGTCGCCCTCGCGCGCGAGCTTCCATCCGAGCGTCTCCTCCTTCCCGTCGGCAGTGCGGAGCGTCACCTGCACCTCGTCGCGGCCCACGCCCTTCAGCGCGGTCACGCGCGTGAAGCGCGGCGACTCCTCCTTGATCCAGTCGTTGCCGTGAAACGCGACGCCCTCGACTCCGAGGTTGCCGCTCATCCATCCGCGCACGCCGTATTTTCCCGGCGGAAGCTGCTGGCCGGAATCATCGCGCCCGTCCCATCGCGTGATCAGTCCGTTCTCAGCCTGCTTGAATTCATCCACCGCGGCCTCGCGGTGCAGGATGCGCACGAGTTTCCCCGCGCCGTTGAAGACACCGAGGCTGATCGCGCCTCCTCCATCCATCGGCGGGGGAAGAAAAATGATCGGCGCGCCCTCCTGCGCGAACACCGGCAAGGCGAGGGCGAGCAGCAGGGCGAGCAGGAATGAGCGGCGGTCAGGCATAGGCGCGCCAGTTCAGGCGCGGGAAGATGTTGTCGCGGCCCTCGCAATTTTCCAAGAACTCCCTCTCGATGAGTCCGGAATGAAGGTGCAGGTGCAGGGAGTTGAACCGGCCCAGATGCTCGCGCGTGCGGCGCGTGGCGTATTCGCGCGCGGTGCCGGAGCGGATGAGGAACGCCCAGTCGCTCGACTGCGCCAGGAGCAGCTCGCGCGCGAGCTGGCGCAGGCAGCGCTCATCGGTTTCCGAGGTCATCACGTCTGTCGAAAACTGCCTGGCGCTGAAGACCATCTTCTCCTCAGCGTCGTGCAGCGCCGGGTAAATCCACGCGTTCGATGGATCGAGCCAGACTGAATTGAACCCCGCGTCGCCCCACGATGAAGCGACCGGCTCGACGATCTGGTGCGTCTCGTTTTCCCCGAGGTAACCGCCGGGTGTGGTGAGGCGGATTTCCGAAGCGGCACCCACCGCGCCGCGGAGGACGGAGTCGAGCCATTCCGGCCCCTCGAACCACCAGTGGCCGAACAGCTCGGCATCAAACGGGCACACGACGATGGGCGGCACCGGCATCTGCGCCGCCGCGCCGCGGAGCTGCTGAATGCGCTCATCGAGAAAATGCCTCGCGTGCGCATGGACTCGCTCCAGGGCCTTCGCACGGTCGTAGGGCTGCTTCGGCTCGCTGCCGGTGACGCGGTGCATTTTCATCCCGGTGAAGCGGCGGGGTCCCTCGGGAAAAAATTTTCGGAAGTCGTCCTCCGGCATGTCCCAGCCGGCGTCGCGGTAAAAGTCGCGATACCACGGGTCGCCCGGATACCCGTCCGCCGCGCTCCACACCTGCCGCGCGGATTCGCGGTCGCGGCCGAATGCAGCGATGCCAGCCGGTGTGAAAACGGGCGCATAAATCGCGCGCTGCGGCGAGGGCATGCCGAGCAGGATCCCGTGCGAGTCGAGCACACACCATCGGATGCCCGCCTCGACGAGGATGCGATCCACGCCGGGACGCCACGCGCATTCCGGGAGCCACATTCCCCGCGGCTCGGCGCCGAACATCTCGCAGTGCGACTCGATGCCAAGTTCGATCTGCGCGCGGACAGACTCCGTCCGTTGCATCAGCGGCAGGTAGCCATGTGTCGCGGCGCACGCGATCAACTCGAGGTGGCCGCGCTCCTGGAGCGCGCGGAATGCGGAGACGAGATCGCGCTTCCAGCGGTTCACCCACCATTCGCGGGCACGCTGGAGGCGGAGCAGTTGGAAGCGCGCGACATGGCCGGTCCCGCCCCGGCCCATCTCGTTTTCCGCGATCGCGATCAGGCGCCCGAGGTGGCGCTCGTATCGGGAGCAAAGCAGCTCGTCCCGCAGCATGTGGCCGAGCGTCGGCGTGACCGACATCGCGATTTTGAAAGGCACGCCCTCCTCGGCAAGCGCGTGCATCACGTCGAGCAGCGGCAGGTATGCGCCGGTGATTGCCTCGAAGAGCCAGTCCTCCTCGATGATGTCCGCGCGCTCCGGGTGACGCACAAACGGGAGGTGCGCGTGCAGAATCAGTGCCAGGCAGCCGGGCGGCATTGGCGAAGCTACGCTCCACGCGCCGCCGGCGACAAGCGCGGTGGAGGCTGGCGCCGCGATTTTTGATTTGTGGGCGGCGGCCTCACGTTGACACTGCGCCGCCTGCGGAACCTTCACGAATGAACCTGCCGAACAAACTCACCATCGCACGCTTCGTGATGACGGCCGCGTTTGTCACGACGATGGCGACCGGACTGGAATGGGAGGAAATCCATGCGCCGGGACGCGAGAAAGGCTGGAGCTTCTCCTACACCGCTGCGCTGGTTCTTTTTCTCGCGGCGAGCGTGACGGACTACCTCGACGGGCACTTCGCGCGGAAGCTCGGCGCAGTGACGAATTTCGGAAAGCTGATGGATCCGCTCGCCGACAAGGTGATGATCGCGGCTGCATTCATCTGCCTCGTGCCGCTGAAGGCGATCCCCGCGTGGGTCGTGATCGTGATTGTGAGCCGCGAGTTCCTAATCACCGGACTGCGGCTGCTCGCAGCGGGGCGCGGCGTGGTGCTGCAGGCAGAGCGGCTCGGAAAGCACAAGGCACTCTGGCAGATCGTCACGGCTGGATACTTTCTCCTCCTCCTCGCGCTGATGGAATGGGAGCGCGCGGGCTGGGTGTCGCTGCACGTGCGCCAGTGGTGGTGGCCTGCATGGCGCTATGGCGGCTGGACTCTCGCCGGAGTCGCGCTCGTGCTGACGCTCTATTCGGGCATCGGCTACCTGCGGAAACACCGCGACTTGATCGCAGAGTGAGCGCGCGGAAGGCGCCTACTCGCCTTCCTGCTCGACGATGTCGTTTGGCTGGACCTTCGGGTCGAGCGCAGGATTTTTCTTGATCGCCTTCCAACTGTATCGCTCCGCCCTGCCGCCACGGATGATTTTGATCCCGTCGGCCGCGAAATCACCGCGTCCTCCCGCCGCACTGATCGCGCCGGTCAGCGTGAGGTCGGCCACCCAAGGCTGCCGCCCGGGAGCCCGCACGGAACCACCCACGATGATGAAGCGCTGGTTTGCCTGGCTCGGCGTGATGTTGACATTGGCGACGGTGAAAATCTTCGCCTGCTTCAGGCGGGTCTCAATCACGGTGGCAAGGCCGGAGCTGGTGAGGCCGCGGGCCTGAACCCGGCCGAGGAGCGGGACGGTCACGGCACCCTGATCCACGGTGAGCAGGAGATTGAACTCGCGGGTGAATTCCTCCGGCGGTCCGCTGAGTTTCATCTCGAAAGCATCGCCTTCACGGATGGTGTTGTCGGCGGCTTGCGCGGGCCTGAGCGCGGCGACGAACAGGGCGAGGAGGAGAAATGCGATGCGCTTCATGGCTCAGTAGGCGTCTTCATTGTCGCCAGTAGTGGCGGTGGCCTCGGGATTTTTTGCCTCGGGGGCGAAACCGCGCTTGGGCGAATAGTAGTCCTTGTAGTTCGAGTAGTAGCGGTAGGAGTCGTCCTGGCGGATGTCCACGTTGTTGAGGACGACGCCGATGAGGTTCCCGCCGACGTGAGCGACGGTGCTCTTCACGCGCTGGAGCATGTTGCGCGGGAAGCGGCGGTATTGGACGACCATGATCGTGTTGTCCACCTCCGAGACAAGAATGCTCGCATCCGACACCCCGAGGATGGGCGGAGAATCGAAGAAGACGATGTCGTATTGCTGCTTGAGCTTCGCGATCAGCTCGCTCATGCGCGGGCCGTTGAGGATGCCCACATCGTCCATCGAAAGATTGCCGCTCGGAACAATGGAGAGGTTGTCGAGGCGCGAGGTCTTCACCACTTCCTCGATGGTGCGCCGCCCGTGGAGGTAGTCCACAAGGCCGACGCTGTTATCCACGTCGAAGATCCTGTGCTGCGACGGGCGACGGAGGTCGGCGTCCACCACAAGGACGTTTGCGCCGCCCTTTGCGTAAGTGTAGGCGAGGTTGCAGAGCGTGGTGCTCTTTCCCTCGCCGGGGCCGCCGGAGACGAGCGTGTAGCTGTTTGCGCCGCGCTCCGCCAAGTGCAGGTCAATGTTGCTCTTCAAAATGCGGTAAGCCTCCGCGTCCGCAGTGTCGCGCTTCTGCTTGAGGAGGATCGTGATGTCCGTCGGGATGACTGCGAGGACCGGAAGGTTGAGGTGACGCTCGATGTCGTCCACGGTCTTCACGGAGGTGTCGAGATACTCGATGAAGAACGCCAGCGCGATGCCGGCGACCACCCCCACGAGGGCCGCCAGAATCATGTAGAGCGCCACGTTCGGCTTTTCCGGAAAGAGGCCGGGAACCGCATTCTGCCAGATCTTCACAGGCGTCTGCGAAATCATGACGTCGAACCGCGCGGCATCGTAGCGCTGCCGGATGCTGAGCAGAAGCTGCTTGGTCATCAGATAGGCGGACTTCTTCTCCACATACCGGCTCATGCTCGTCTTCTCCTCAATCTGCACCCCGCGGCGGATCGCCATAGTCTCCTCGAATTTTTTGAGCGTGTTCTCCTCGATTTCGAGCTTTGTCTTGAGCGAACGCTTGATGCTGCCGAGGGCTTCATCCAGCGTCGTGGTATAAACGTCACGCTGGGCACGGAGAGCTTTCACGCGCGGGTGATTTTCGCCCAAGCCGGAACTCAGCAGCCTTGCCTCCTCGGCATTCGCGTCCTGCAACATCGGAATGGTCTTCTCCACGGTTTGATCCGGAATCCCAATGATGCGGAGCGCCTCCTTCAATTCCTGAGGCTTGAGCTGCTCGACACTCTTCAACTGGTTGCGAAGCTGATCCACGAGAGCGCGCTTTTCGCCGACCTGCGACTCAATGCCCTGCACATCGCGATCTGGGCTGCTGATCGAGAGCGCGGCGCTCGAGCTCTCAGGGTCTGGATCTACAATCTTGTCCTCCTGCCGAATCGTGGACGCCTCTTGGAATAGCTTCCTCATTTCCTCCTCCTTCGACTTCAACTCGTCCTTCATCTCGGCAAGAGTCTGGTCCATGTTCTTCCGCAAATCCTTGATGCGGGCGTCGCGATATTCGACCGCGATCATGTTCGCGATGTCGGCCGCGAGCTGCTTGTCCGTGTGATAAACGCCGATTTCAACGAGGGACGTGTTCCTCTGCTCCTGCACGACCATGCTCCGGGAAAGGACGTCAACAACCCACTGCATCGGCATCGCCTGGCCCGGCGGCGAGAATTTCTTCACCAGATCGAGCCGCTCGACAACAGGCTTCAGGATCTCCGCCTTTTTAATCACTTGGAATTGCGTGGCGAGGAACTGCGGATCCGTCCTCCCGGCAGACGCAGCCTCGTTGACACCTGTTCCCTTGTTCAAATTGTCCGCCTTAATCTCCACCGTCACCTGCGAGTAAAACTGCCGCGGCAGGAAATAGACATACACACCGGCGGTGACCATCACGAGGAAGAACGTGAGCAGGATCAGGCCGAGGCGGAGCTTTACGACGCGCCAGTAGTCCAGAAAGTGAAGCTTAACCTCGGAGGGTTCGGTCATAATGCGTGGCGGTTGACGGTGCGAAATCTTGGCCTTGGGGGCCGTTCACGTAACCACGCGACACGCCGGCTCGCAACGGGAGAGTGTGCGCGGCGGCGCCTTCAATACTCGTATTGAATGCTGAAGAGGAACCGGTTTCGGTCGTAGTCCGCCGTGCCGATGGAGGTGTCCTGCAAAGTGTAGTTGTAGCGGGCGCCGAGGCTGAAGTGGCGGTCAATCCGATACTGGAGACCGACGTTTGCATCGTAAATGTCCGTGGAACTGGTGGCACCCGCGCGCGACTCGTAATCGGTGTGGATGTAGTTGAACCCGACGTTGCCGGAGAGGCGGGAGGTGAATGCGCGCTGGTAGATGAGGCCGAGGCGGTAGGAGAGGTTCCTGTCCCCGGCCGTCGAGGACTGCTCAAAGCCATACCGGCCGTTGAGGGTGAGCGTGGAATTGCGGCCGGTGCGGTAGTTCAGCGCGATTTCGCCATACGGGGCGGAGGAATTGCCGCCGACATCATAGAAGCGGAAGGATGCGCCCGCACGGATGGTCGCCGTCAGGTAGCGCGACGCGATCCAATCGAGACCGGCCAGAGCGTAGGCGGTCTGCGAATTGAGCGTGGAATTGTTCATGTATTCGTCGAACCCGTAGCGACCCTCGATCACCCACGTGTAACGCGGCGAAGTTTGAAACCTGAACTCGTTGCCGATGGTGAAATTCCAGTAGCTGTTCGACTGATTTGCCGCGCTGTCATTCGCATACTGCAGGATGTTGAACGACGCGCTGGTGGTCGTGCTGAAACGCGGCGCCCAGCGGTAGGAGAGGTCAAACTTTGTGGAGCCGGTGAAATAGTCGCCACCCACCTGGCTCGTGGAGGCATAGTAGTTCGAGTAGTCCGGCTGCGAGAGGTAGGCGAAGCTCGCGTTCGCGGAGAACTGCGTCCGCGGGTTGATCCGCTTGATATACATGGTGCCGAGGCGGGCGTTGAAATCCGAGCTGCCACCGGGGCGGTCCCAGTAAAAGTCGGCGCCGACCTCCGCATTCACCGTGAAGACCGACGATGCCTTGATCCATTGCGCATCCCAGTGGCCGTTCACCCATGTGAACCCGCTCCGCGCACGCGGACGGCCCACGGTGGTCGCGGTTCCAGAGGGAGTCTGATCCGGATTGTCGTCGTAGCCGACACCGATGGAGATGCCGTAGCGGAACCGCGGCCGCGCAAATTCACCCTTGCCCGGTGTGACCACCTGCGGCGCTCGTCCATAAAAACTCGGCGCGACGAACCGGTTGTCCGACTCCTCCGTCTTCAGGGATTCGGCTGCCGATTTCTCCGCCTGTTCGTCCGTCGTGTCGAGTCCGGTTCTGCGCAGCTTCCGTCTCGGCACATCCTCCTCTTCAGCGACGCGTGAGAACGTGTTGCGCCTCGCCGATCCGTCGGTCCGCGTGGATTCACCCGTGCGGAATGGGTTCTTCCGCTTCGTGGTCGCAGGCTCCACGGCCTCCGTCGCCGCATCCGCGCTCGCCTTCGGCTTCTTCACATCGGTCGCCGGAGCCGTCGGCGTGTCGGAACTCGGTGGCGCCGCCGGGGCGTTCGGATCCTGCGCAAGCGCCACGGGTGCCCACGAGCAGCTTGCCAGCACGATCATCACGAGCGGCAGAGATCGGTTCGGCGAGGGGGGGCGAAAGAGATTCTGTTGCGTCATATCAGGGAAAATCGGGCTAATCCAATCGGGGAACTTGAAGCAAATCCCTACCGATGTGGCCGGACAATGCAAGCCCTTGCTTTTGCTGTAACGTGATTGTCACTCGTAAAACGACTCGGGGCTGCATGGCGCGCGGCAATCTTGAAATCGAACGGCGGGCGTCCATCGGTCGTGGGTCGTCGGGAAACAATCATCGGGGAAGTCGCAAATCTGCAAGAATCTCTTCCGCTTTCACAAGCGCCCGGGCCCGGTGGCTCAGTGTATTTTTTATCTCCGCGGGCAGTTCGCCGAATGTCCCGTGGTGGCCGTCGGGGATGAACATCGAATCGTAGCCAAACCCCCCGTCGCCCCGCTCCCCGGCAATCACACGGCCCTCCACTCGCCCATCGCACACCGCAAGCGTCTGGCCGGTCCGCGCGAGCGCCATCGTGCAGCGGAAACGCGCGGTCCACGGCTGCGGAGCGCTGCAGGCGAGAAGTTCGCGCTTCAGCCGCGCGCGGTTCGCGGCGTTGTCCCCGTGCTTCCCCGAATAAAGGGCGCTCTGCACTCCGGGCTCGCCGCCTAGCGCGTCCACTTCGAGACCCGAGTCGTCGCTCAGCACGATGCCCGGAAAAACCCGCGAAGCCGCCTCCGCCTTGATGCGCGCATTTTCCTCAAACGTCGCGCCCGTCTCCTCCGGCGCGGGCACCTCCGGGTGCGCGGTGAGATCGCTCACATCCCACGCACCGCCGAGGATCGCGCGGATCTCCGCGGTCTTGTGGGCGTTCTTCGTGGCGACGAGCAGCGACGGCATCGCGGACGAGTGGCGACGGGCGGGCAGCGTGGCAAGCAGGGAGTTGCGGTTCCACGCTGCGCGAGGACAGCCGGGAGCCTCCACGTGAACGGCGGCTCGCATGGCACACGCCCCCTCCGTCGGCTGATTGTAACGCTTTCCGCCACACACGAAGCCTTGCCGCTCCAAGCCGTGAGAATCCGCAATTTGCCCCGACCGACGGTCCGCCCCCGACCGCAAATCGCCCCACCGCGCTCTTCATTCGTCATTGCCGCCCGCACCCGACCGCGCCAAGTTCCGCCCCTTTTCGCCATGAGCAACGAACGCCGCAAACCCTATCCCTTCGACGCGATCGAGCCGCGCTGGCAGCGCGTGTGGGACGAGCGCCAGACTTTTCACGCGCCGAATCCCGGCGAGCCCGGCTTCGACCCCGCGAAGCCGAAATTCTACGTGCTCGACATGTTTCCCTACCCGAGCGGCGCGGGGCTGCACGTCGGGCATCCTGAGGGCTACACGGCGACGGACATCATCGGACGCTACAAAAAAATGCGCGGCTTCAACGTGCTGCATCCGATGGGCTGGGACGCGTTCGGACTGCCCGCGGAGCAATACGCCATCAAGACCGGCCAGCACCCGCGCGCGACAACCGAGGCGAACGTCGCGAAGTTCAAGCAGCAGCTCCAGAGCATCGGCTTCGGCTACGACTGGCAGCGCGAGGTGAACACGACCGACCCCAGCTATTTCAAATGGACGCAATGGATCTTCGTGCAGCTCTACAATGCGTGGTTCAATCCCGCGACGCAGCGTGCCGAGCCCATCTCCACGTATAAAGGCGAAGACGCCGACAGCGTGCGCCTAGCCTACGTGAGCGAAGCGCCGGTGAACTGGTGCCCCGAGCTTGGCACCGTGCTCGCGAACGAGGAGGTCATTGACGGCAAAAGCGAAGTCGGCGGCCACCCCGTCGAGCGCCGCCCTATGCGCCAGTGGATGCTGCGCATCACGGCCTACGCGCAGCGGCTCATCGACGAACTCGACGGCCTCGACTGGCCCGAAAGCATCAAGATTCACCAGCGAAACTGGATCGGCCGCAGCGAAGGTGCGGAGGTGAAATTCAAGGTCGCCGACTGCCCGCCGGGCATGGATGAGACCATCACTGTCTTCACCACGCGGCCCGACACGCTCTATGGCGCGACCTACATGGTGCTCGCGCCCGAGCATGTGCTCGTCGAAGAACTCGTCACCGAAGAACAGGCCACCGCCGTCGAGGAATACCGCGAGAAAGCCGCGCGCAAGAGCGACCTCGAACGCGCAGAACTCACGAAGGACAAGACCGGCGTCTTCACTGGCGCGTTTGCGATCAATCCCGTCAGCGGCGAGCGCATCCCGATCTGGATCGCCGACTATGTGCTCACCGGCTACGGCACCGGCGCGATCATGGCCGTGCCCGCGCACGACGAGCGCGACTGGGAGTTTGCGAAAAAATTCGCGCTGCCCATCCGCGAAGTCGTCTCGCCCGAGCCGCGCCTCGGCCTCGGCGGTGGCAGCGTGTGCGACGCCGAGCCGCTCGAATGCTTCACCGGCGAAGGCTACGCAATCCACAGCGGCCCCCTCGACGGCTTGCCCACTGCCGCGGCGAAGGCGGAAATCACCATCCGACTCGAGCAGCAGGGCCTCGGAAAACGCTGTGTAAATTACAAACTCCGCGACTGGCTCTTTTCGCGCCAGCGCTACTGGGGCGAGCCTTTCCCCATCGTGTGGGAAAACGGAAAACACCGCGCGCTCGACGAAAGCGAACTCCCCGTCGTCCCGCCGAAGCTATCCGATTTCAAACCCACCGGCACGCCCGAGCCGCCGCTGAGCAAGGCAAAGGACTGGGTGCGCTACCAGCTCGTGCATCACGAGCGCGGCGACGATGTGCCGAAAAGTTTTCCGCTTCCCTCGCTCAGTGAGATCGAAGGCGTCGAACCCGGCCACGCCACAGCGACGCGCGAACTGAACACGATGCCGCAATGGGCCGGCTCGTGCTGGTATTACCTGCGCTACATTGACTCACAAAACGCGGATCGTTTTGTAGGCAAGGAAGCAGAGTCTTACTGGATGACCGGCTGTGCGAGTGAGCCGCCTCGAACAGAAAATAATCAACTGGAACGACTCGGTTACATGCTTGATCGCGCGTCTGCAAAACCCGGCGGCGTGGACCTCTACGTCGGCGGCACCGAGCACGCCGTGCTGCACCTGCTCTACGCGCGGTTCTGGCACAAGGTGCTCTTCGACCTCGGCCACGTTTCGACGCCCGAGCCATTCCAGCGCCTCGTGAACCAGGGCCTCATCCTCGGCGAGGACGGGCAGAAGATGAGCAAGTCGCGCGGCAACGTCGTGAACCCCGACGACGTCATCCGCGACTACGGCGCCGACTCGCTGCGGCTCTACGAGATGTTCATGGGCCCGCTCGAGGCCACAAAGCCGTGGAGCATGAGCGGCGTCGAAGGCGTGTTCCGCTTCCTCGCGCGCGTGTGGCGCCTCGTGATGGAGGAAAACCAGGCTGGCGAGTGGGTGCCAAGCGCCGCGGTGCAGGACGTGCCGATGGACAAAGCCGTCGCAAAAGTCGTCCACGCCACGATCAAAAAAGTCGGCGAAGACATCGAAGCGCTCAGCTTCAACACCGCCATCGCGCAGATGATGGTCTGCACGAACGCGCTCACCGCCGCGAACCCGCGCCCCGTCGCTGCGATCCGCCTGCTGCTGCAAGTGCTGAATCCCTTCGCGCCGCACCTCACCGAGGAGCTGCACGCCAAGCTCGGCGGCACCACGCTCCTCGCCGACACCCCGTGGCCCACATTCGATCCCGCGCTGCTCATCGAGGACGAAATCGAACTCCCCGTGCAGGTGAACGGCAAGCTGCGCGACAAAATCGTCGTGAAGAAAGACGCCACGCAATCCGACATTGAGGCCGCCGCGAAGGCCGCGCCGAAAGTCGCCGAAGCCGTCGCCGGCAAGACGATCAAGAAGCTCATCGTCGTCCCGGGCCGCCTCGTGAACATCGTGGTCGCGTAGGGCCGCAGCACTTTGAAACGCAATACCCCGAGCCGGAGCCAAGCGAGGAAACGCGCTGTGACGGGGAGCGCACGCTTCCAGCGTGCAGCAGTCGGCATCCCTGCCGGCTGCATCCGGCGCACAGAGATGACTTGGATTCCTGCCGACTCTGACTGCCGGCGGATGCGCCCGGCAGGATGCCGGATGCGGCAGGCTGGAAGCCCGCGCTCCCCATAACAACGTGCGCCACATCTCCAAACCGATCCCGAAATTGGACATTGCGCCCACCTTCACGCCGGACGAGCCGCAGCTCGTCGGAGTCTCCGGCGGGCGCGATTCCATCGCGCTGCTGCACTGGCTGCACGCGCACGGTTTCAAAAAGCTGATCGCCGTTCATCTCGATCACCATCTGCGCGAGGAGAGCGGCGAGGATGCGAAGTTCGTGCGGAAGTTCGCCGACTCGCTCGGCATCGAGTGCGTGCTCGGCAGCGCAGATGTCGCCGCGCTGGCGAAGAAGGAGCGTCTTTCCATCGAGACCGCTGCCCGTCGTGCGCGCCACGAATTCTTCGCCCGCACCGCCATCGAGCGCACGTGCCCGCGCATCTTTCTCGCGCACCACGCGGATGATCAGGTCGAGACGTTCCTGCACAACCTGCTCCGCGGCGCGGGGCCGTCGGGACTCTCCGGCATGAGTGTCGTCTCGACGCTCGAAGTCCGCGCCGCCAGCTTTTCCGAGACGCTGCTCATCGCGCGCCCGCTGCTCGGCACATGGCGCGAGGAGATTGATGCCTACATCGCGCATCACCGCCTGCCGTTCCGCGAGGACGAGTCGAATGCCGACCCGCACTTCACCCGCAACCGCCTGCGACACGCCGCACTCCCCGCGCTCAGCGCCGCGCTGGGGCGCGACGTGCGCGCCGCGCTCCTGCGCACGACGGAACTCCTCCGCGCCGAGGATGAATTTCTCTCCGCCCAGCCAGAACTCCGCGGCGCGCCCGATGCGCTGCAGGTGCCGATGCTCCGCTCGCTCCCGCTCGCGCTCCAGCGCCGGCTCATCCACCGCTGGCTCCAGCGCCACGGCGTTCCCTCGTGCGGGTTCGCCGAGGTCGAAACCGTGCGCAGCCTGCTCGAATCGCGCGGGGCCAAGGTGAATCTGCCGGGCAATCTCTGCGCGCGCCGCCGCGAGAAGCGGATCTTTGTCGCGGAGCAATGACGGCGTGACAACCGGGCGCTCGACGCACCGCGCAAACTGAGGCAATGGTTGGCCTGTGATCATCATCCCCGGCCTCGCATCCGTCTGGAGTCATCCCGAAGTGATTCTGGCGCTGTGCGCGGCACCGATCATCTACATCGCGGGGCTCGCAGCCGGACGGTTCCTGAAAAGGAAGCACGGAGTGCCCTTCGGCCTGATCTTTCAAACCTTCTGCGTGGCGCTGGCGTGCTATGCACCGCTGCGCGCAATTTACGCGGCGCTGCATCCGGGCGGCCAGGTGGACGACCCGGCGAAGAGCTGGCAGGCCTCGGGCATGCGCCATTTCGAGGCGGCGCTGATGGTGCTGGGCGTGGCGGTCGCGATCCAGGTGCTCCGGCGCTTTTACTGGCAGCGGTGGTTCGCAAAGCGGCATGGCACGGAAGCGCCGAAACTCCTCCAGCAGGTCTTCGGCTTCGCAGTCTTCTGCGCGGCGCTCGCACTGGTGCTCAAGCTCACCTACGGCTTCCAGGTGGACACGTTCATCGCCGGCTCCGGAATCGTCGCGGTGGTGCTCGGCCTCGCGATGCAGGAGACGCTCGCGAACATCATCTCCGGAATCGCACTGCAGATCAGCAAGCCATTCCGCGTCGGCGACTGGCTGATCCTGGACAACCACCGCGCCGAGGTCATGGAGCTGAACTGGCGCTCGACCAAGCTGCGGACGAACGACGACGTTTACCTCGACATCCCGAACAAGTTGGTCGTCACGCACACCATCACCAACCTCAGCTACCCGACGAAGGTCCACTCCAACCGGCTCCGCGTCTCCTTCGACTACGGCACCCCGCCGAACACCGTGCGCGAACTCCTCGCACGCGCCGCAGGCGGCGCCCCGGGCGTGCTGGAGTTGCCGCCGCCGAAGATCTTCCTCCGCGAGTTCGGCGAGTCGGGGATCGTCTATGAGATCAAATACTGCCTCGATGACGAGCGGCGCTACAACGACATCGAGGACGCCATCCGCACGAACATCTGGTATGCGGCCCGGCGCGCGGGCCTCAGAATCCCGTATCCCATCCGCACCGTGGAAATCCGCCGGCCGGTATCCGCCCCCCCGGCAGGGCTTGTGGCGGTCCGGGAGCTCGTCCCCAGGCTGGAGCTGTTCGCGTCGCTGGATGAAAGGCAGAAGGAGCGCCTCCTCGAATGCGGGAGGATCCTTCGGTTCGGCCGCGGCGAAAACATCATCCAGCAGGGCGCCGAGGGCTGCTCGATGTTCATCATCGTCCGCGGCGAGGTGGATGTGGTCGTGCATGCCGACCATCAGGACACGCTCGTCGCCACGCTCCGCTCCAGCGAGGCATTCGGGGAAATGTGTCTCCTCACGGGTGAAAAGCGCAGCGCCACCGTGCGCGCGAAGACCGACTGCGAGCTTTGGGAAATCGAGCGCGCCAGCCTCCGGCCGCTGCTCGACGAAAACAAGGCGCTGGCGGAAAGGCTGAGCGAGCTGCTCGCGCACCGGAAGATGGAGACCGAGGGAATCCTCGCCGCGCAGACACACCCGCAGGTCGTGGAGCAGAAGCGCAAGGAATACACCCAGGGGTTCCGGCGGAGGCTCGGATCGCTCTTCGAGATCTAGCCGGCTCCCACGCTGCGCATTCGCGCATCACTCCGCATTTTCACCCCAGCGGAACGCACCGCTCACCGGCAGGCCGAGGTGGTCGAGGATGCGGTCCACGACGGTGTCCGCGACCTGCTCGACGGTCTGCGGACGGCTGTAAAAGCCGGGACAGGCCGGCATCACGAGCGCGCCGGCCTCGATCAGCGTGGCGACGTTGCGGGCGTGGATGAGATTCCACGGCGTCTCGCGCGGGACGAGGATGAGCTTGCGGCGCTCCTTCAAAAAAACATCCGCCGCGCGGAGAATCGCCGTGTCGCTCGTGCCCGCAGCGATGCGGCCCAGCGTGCCCATCGAGCACGGCACCACGACCATCGCATCGAACGGCGCGGAGCCGCTGACGAAGGGCACGTTCATCGACTTGTCCCCGTGCTGGTGCACGCCCTCCGGCACCACCAGCCCGCCGAGTTCCTCGTGGATGACCTGCTTCGCAAACGCGCTCAGGACGAGATGCACCTCATGCGCGCGCGCATCGATCTTCCCCAGCAGCCGCTGGAGATAAATCGCGCCGCTGGCTCCGGTCCCGGCGATGACGAGCTTCATCGGGCTTCGACGTTGTCGTTAAAGTTCATTCGGTTTGAGTCCCGTGTGTTTTGCGATGCGCGAGAGCATGCGCGGACCGATCTCCTCGCCATCGTGGAAAGCAAACACGTAGTCGGGCCATCCCTCGCGGGCGAGAATCCGGTGTGATCCGCCAGCCTCACGCTTGATGCGCCAGCCAATTCCTAGCAGGGCGTTCAGCACCCGCCGCGCCTTGGCGGCACCCCACTGGCTCATACCGCCACGGAGAAAACCTGCCCGAGTTCCTGCGGCATTTCGCCGTGTTCGAGGCGGTCGGCGAGGACTCGCAGGGCAAGCGCCTCGGCCCGCGCGATGGCCTCGTTGCGGGTGGCGCCATACGCGAGGGCACCCGGGATTTGCGGGATTTCGGCAATCCAACGGCCATCGGTTTCCTGTTCGGTCTCAACGGCGAGATTCATGGCGTGAGTGTCGGTGTTTGCGTTGGAAAAACAAGACGCGAATCGTCCGCGGGAGCATTGAACACCAGGTTGGGCGGCGGGAATTTTCCGCGCGCATTTTTCCGCCCCCTTGCTGGGGCGCATGACTTTTTGGACGACGTGATCCGGTGGTGTTCGCTCGCTCAAGCACTGGTGAATTTCCGTCCTCCCAATCCCTGATTCTCGAGAATCCGATCAAAAAATCCGAAAACTCCCTTTCCGACAAAAAGCGATGAACTCCTTGATCTCCTGTCTGCCAGCCGCGCTTAGGAAATATGGAAGAAAATCATCGGCATATGTGCGCCTTGTCTTTCTCGGTTTGGTTCGGTTTGGCGCACTGAGGAATCGTTCTAGAGCCAACGCAAGGTTTTGGGCGTCGCGCGCATAGAAAAGTTGCCCGTCATTGGCGAAATAGTGCCCATTTCCATCCCTGTCCTTTCTTCGACAACCTCGGCAAGGCCCAGTGCCCGATGGCTCCCAGCCGTGTTCCATCGCTGTTTCCAGAATGCCCGCCCAACATCCGTTGTTAAAAGAAAAGGAGCGGCCTTTGGCACATAAGTCTATGCCCATGGTCAGACTCTTCCGTAGCACTCTTCGTCGAGCATTTGAGCGAATCTCGACCACGAAATGCGCTTTCCTTTTTCGCGATTCTTCCCGAACCACGTGAAAGACCCTCTCCCTATACTGACGGTGCCGATCTTTTCTTGATCAGCGAAAATCTCAAGTTCCAGAGCGCTGCCGGCCTTGGCGAGTTCCTC
Source organism: Chthoniobacteraceae bacterium (assembly GCA_044221185.1). GTDB lineage: Bacteria > Verrucomicrobiota > Verrucomicrobiia > Chthoniobacterales > Chthoniobacteraceae > SXWH01. The sequence goes on from JBGAPP010000008.1 coordinate 67,306, forward strand.
GACTTTCAAGTGCGCTTTGACTCGGTGTTTTCGTTCTCTTTTTCTTTTTTTCATGGGAGGCGTGTGTCTTGGTTTTTGCTGGTCCTATTTCACAGATACCCCGCCGCGTGCAGGCGCTTGGTGAGGTCGCTCTGGCGGGCGAGGACGCGGGCGTAGATTTCCCTGGCGTCGTCGTCGGGCTTGCAGCGGGTGCTTTCGTCGAGCTTGACGTGCTTTTTCGCGAGGTCGCGGAAGCGGACGGGCTTGCCCTCGGCGGCGGCAAAGGCATAGGCGGCCTGGAGCGCGGCTCCGAGCGCGGCGCCCTCGGCGCTCTGCAGGCCGACGGTGGGGACGCCGAAGACGTCGGCGCAAATCTGCCGCCACACGGGGCTCTGGCTGCCGCCGCCGGTGAGGCGGATTTCGGAGGGCTGGATGCCGAGCTGGCGGAAGCGGTTCAGGCCGTAGGCGAGGCCGAGCGTGGCGCCTTCCATGACGGCGCGCGCGAGATGGCCGGGCTGCATCGTGTCGGTGGTGAGGCCGTAGAGGACGCCTTTGCCGAGGGGGAGGTTCGGGGTGCGCTCACCGTTGAGATACGGGAGGAAAAACGCGCCGCCGGCTCCGGCGGGCGTCGCGGCGATTTGCTTGTCCATTTCCTCATGCGACCAGCCGAAGAGCTTGCGCGCCTGCTCGGTGGCGACAGTGACATTCATCGTGCAGACGAGCGGGAGCCAGCGGTCGGTGCTGTCGCAGAAGGCGGCGACTTCGCCCTCGGGGTCCACGCATGGCTCGGCGCTGAAGGCATACACGGTGCCGCTCGTGCCAAGACTCACGGTGACGACGCCAGGCTCGACATTTCCAGTGCCAATCGCGCCCATCATGTTGTCGCCACCGCCTGCAGAGACGACGGGGCTTTTCGCGAGGCCCCAGTCCTCGCGCAGGCTGTCGGTGAGCAGGCCGATGGCGCGGCGCGAACTGCCGGGAACGGGCAGACACTCTTCTAGGCCATCATCAATGAAGTCCACGAGCGGCTGGCACCATTGCTTCGTGCGGACGTCGAGGAGGCCGGTGCCGCTGGCGTCGCCGAATTCCATCGTGCGCTCGCCGGTGAGGTAGAAATTGAGGTAGTCGTGCGGGAGGAGGACGGTCTTGAGGGCCTTGAAATTTTTCGGCTCGTGCTGCTTCAGCCACAAAATTTTCGGCGCGGTGTAGCCGGGGAGCATGGCGTTGCCGGCGAGCTTGATGAGGCCGTCGGCGCCGCCGAATTCGGCGTCGAAATGCGCGCACTGCTCAGTCGTCGAGGTGTCGCACCAGAGCTTCGCGGGACGGATGACGTTGTTCTTTTTGTCCAGCGGCACGAAGCCGTGCTGCTGCCCGCTGACGCCGATGGCCTTGATGTCGTCCTTCTTTTTGCCGAGCTGCGCGATGACGGCGCGGACGGTGTGGTCCACGGCCTTCAGCCATTCCGCGGGATCCTGCTCAAGGTGGCCGGGAGGCAGGCCGGGAATCATGCCGTAGGCCTGCGAGGCGCTGGCGAGGATTTTGCCGGAGCCGTCGAGGGCGATGCACTTCGTGCTCTGCGTGCCGCTGTCGATGCCAAGGGTGATCATGGAAATGGGCGGGGATACTCCGCGCGGCTGGCAGGGCGGCTCAATGAGAAAATTGGCGCCCCTTCGGCAACCCACATTTCCGTTGCCGCTCCGCATCCCCGCGACGATAAATGCGCGCTCACCCCGTTTTGAACGATGGTCACCAAGCTCCTGCACACCCGCTACCGCGTCACCGATCTCGAAAAGACGGTCGCCTTCTACCGCGACGTGATCGGCCTCGCCGAGGTGGATCGCAAGGTGTCGCCGCGCGGCTCGAAGCTGGTCTTCCTAAAGGCCCCGCAGAGCGAGGAGCTGATCGAGATCTGCGAGTTCCCATCGAGCGGCGCGGTGATCGTGGGGCCGGACCTCACGCACCTCGCGTTCGAGGTGGAGGACATCGAGGCGTTCGCGAAGCACGCGGCGGCGAAGGGGTTTCCGCTCTCCGACGGCCCGACGAAGACGAGCACAGGCAGCGTGATCGCGTTTGTGGACGCGCCGGAGGGCTACGAGGTGGAGCTGATTCAGCGGCCGAAGGCCTGACCCGGATACGAGCGCATGGAATTTGACTGGCTCGACTCGCCCTTCGACCTGCACCAGCTCACGCCCCGCGAGATCGAGGAGTCGTTCGAAGATCCATTCAGCCTGCGGCTGATGCCCGAGGTGGAGATCGCCGGCGAGGGCGCCGCGCGATATTTCAACCTCGGGAAAACCATCGAGGGCCGTCCGGTCTTCACGATCTTCTGGAGCGACGGGAAAAAAATCCGCTGCATCCGCTCGCGCGAGATGACCCCCGAGGAGGTTTCCTTCTTCGAGCGCAAGACTGCCGAGATGAACTGACGCATGAAAACGATCTCCGCATGGAGCCAAGTGCCGCGATTTGACACCGAGGAGGCCGAGTCCGCCTTCTGGGCCGAGACGCGAATCGACTCGCGGCTCATGAGCCAGGCGCTGCTGCGAGCGGATAACCGCGAGAGCACGACCATCACGCTGCGGTTCGACCCGCGCCTGCTCGCGCGCCTCAAGCGCATCGCGCGCTCGCGCTACCTGAACTACCAGAGCATGATCAAGCAGTGGCTCAGCGAGCGGCTGGAGAAAGAACTCGGATAGCGTGATGGCGCAAAGAACTCGCTGCGGCCGGTTCCTTTCCGCAATCCGCAATCCTCAATCCGCAGTCTGCCGATGATCTTCAGCTCCTGGCAGTTCATCTTCGTCTTTCTGCCAATCGCGGTGGCCGGATTCTTCGCGATCCCGGCGCAGGTGCAGGCCGCGCGGAAATGGTGGCTGCTGCTCACGTCGCTCTTTTTTTACGGCTGGTGGAAGGTCGAATACGTCCCGCTGCTGCTCTTCTCCATCGGCTTCAACTACGCCATCGCGGAAGGCATAAACCGCTGGCGGGGGCAGCGGGCGGCACGCGCCGCGGTGATCGCCGGAGTCGCGGTGAACCTGCTGCTGCTCGGCTACTACAAATACACGAACTTCATCCTCGACGCGCTCGGCCGCGCGAGCGGGCAGTCGTTTCCGCGCCTCGACATCGCGCTGCCGCTGGCGATCTCGTTCTTCACCTTCACGCAGATCGGCTACCTCGTGGATGTCTATCGCGACCAGCGGCTGCACTACCGGCTGCTCGACTACTCGGTGTTCGTCGTCTTCTTCCCGCACCTCATCGCGGGGCCGATCGTGCGGCATTGGGAAATCATCCCGCAGTTTGCCAACAAGCCGCTGCAAGCCAACCGGGCGGACATGGGCGCGGGCATCGCGATGTTCCTCTTCGGGCTTTTCAAGAAGGTGCTGCTCGCAAATCCCGTGTCGCATTTCGCGGACGTCGTCTTCGACGCCGCCGAGGCCGGCAAGCCGCTCACATGGTTCGATGGCTGGCTGGGCGTGCTCGCATATGCGATGCAGATCTACTTCGACTTCTCCGGCTACTCGGACATGGCGATCGGCCTCGCGCGGATGTTCGGGATGAAGTTCCCGTGCAACTTCGACTCGCCCTACAAGGCCGCGAGCATCATCGAATTCTGGCGGCGCTGGCACATCACGCTGCAGCGCTTTCTCCGCGAATACCTCTACTTTCCGCTCGGCGGCAACCGCTGCTCGAAATCGAGGCATCTCATGAACATCATGATCACGATGGTCGTGAGCGGCCTCTGGCACGGTGCGGGATGGACGTTCCTCGTCTGGGGCGCGCTGCACGGCGCCTGCCTCATCGTGGCGCATCTCTGGCGGCAGTTCCGCGAGGCGCGCGGATGGAAGCTCGCGCACTGGAGCTACCACGCGGCGTGCATCGCGATCACATTCATCACGGTGTGCTACACGTGGGTTTTCTTCCGGGCAAAGACGCTGCCTGCCGCGGGACGCGTGGTCGCAGCGATGGCCGGCGTGAACGGCTTCACGATCCCGGTCGCCGTGAACGATCCGAACCGTCCGCCCGGCCCGCTGCTGCGGAAGCTCGGCTTCCGCTTCGTGGAACAGAAGCTCGAGGATCGCTTCTACAAGCGCGGCATGTGGGCGCTCGCCCTGCCGCTGCTCTTCGCCTTCTTCATGCCGAACACCCAGCAGCTCCTGCGGGAGACGGACCCGACGCTCGAGCCGGTCACGCGGCGGTCGCAGCTGCGCTTCGTGTTCAATCCAGCCACGGGTCTTCTGCTCGGCGTGCTGCTCTTCCTCGTGGTATGCCGGTTTTTCACGGCACAGCCGAACCCGTTCATCTATTTCAACTTCTGATCCGCTGTGAAGATCCGCCGCTCATTCTTCGTCGCGCTCGCCCTCGGGCTGCTGCTGCCAGCGTGCCTCTACCTCGGCGCGTTTTATCTGCAGCTCGGCGTGCCGACGGGGCAGGCGACTTGGATGCACGATGTCATCGATCCGAAGCGCAAGGCGGCGGAGGCGATTCAAAAACCGAAGCTGCTGATCGTCGCCGGCTCGTCCGCCCTCTACGGGATCAGCGCGGAGGAAATCGAGCGGCAGACAGGCATGCCGGCGGTGAACTTCGGCACGATCATCTACATCAGCCCGCCGCTGATGCTGCAGCAGACTCGCAGGCTGTGCAGGCCCGGAGACGTCGTGCTACTGGCGTTTGAATACGAGCTCTACAACGTGGGCAACCTCGACGGCGACACCGCAAACGAGCTGCTGATCCACTACGTCCTCGCCTACGACCGAGAATACGTCCTCGGCCTGAGCCTCGACCGCCAGATCAAGCTGGCCCTCCTCGCATCCGGCAAGCGGATCTGGAGCGGGGTGCTCGCGAGGTTCGGGAAGGTCAAGCGGGACGCGGACGAAAACTTCCTGCGCCATCTTTCCACCGACATGAACCGCAACGGCGACTACACGGGCGGCACACCCGACAAACGCCCCGCGGTCGCCGCCGAGCGCGAGACCGTCTGCGTCCCCCTCACCCGCGGCCTGCCGGCATCACCGCAGGGTTTCCCTGCGATCCGCGAGTTCTGCGAATGGGCGCGCGGGGGCAAAATCACCGTTCTCGCGACGTTCCCCAACATCCTCCGGCGGCCCGAATACGACTCTCCCGCCGCGGAGAGGACGCTGCGGCAAATTTCCGACTTCTACGCCTCGCTCGGCGTGCCCCTGCTCGGCACAGCGCGCGAAGCCATGTTCCCGGAGGAGCAGATGCTGGACACGTATTACCATCCGCTCCGCCCCGTCGCCATCGAGCGCACGCGCAGCCTGCTCATCCACCTTGCGCCTTATCTCAAAGCGCAGCGCTGATCAGCCCCGCTACTCCGCGATATAGCGGATGCGCTTGTTGATGTCCGTGTTGATGGAGTGATACGGCTGCGTGAGGTTGCCTGCGGCGAAGAGCGTCTGCCGCGTGTGCTCCATGTCGTCGTTGCCGATGGCGTTGGTGAAGATAGGGAGCAGATACTCGATGCCGAGGCGGGAGGGTTTGAGCAGCTTCGTGTCGTAGAGCGCGGGGTGCATCTGCCGCGCATGGATGAGTCCCCAGCGGTCGCGGAAGCGGTTCGCATCGTAGCCCTCGACCTGGAAGCCGCGCGCCTCGCTGTATTGCAGGACGGAGACGGCGTTGTTGCGGCCCTCGTTGAGCATCTCGACGGCCTTCGCACCGAGCTGCGCGGCAAAGAAGCGGTCGAAGAGGATCGGCCGGCCGCCGCGCTGCGTGTGGCCGACCTTGCGGGTGAAGATGGCCTCCTTCGCCGACTCGCCGCGCCGGTAGTGCTGGAAATATTTGTCGCCGAGCATCTGGATCAGCTTCGCGCGGAGCGCCTCGGCCGCGCCGCTCAGCGCGATGTTGCCCGCCGGGTCGGACGTCCTCGATTCCGCACCGAGTTCGTTTCCCTGCGCATCCACGATCCCCTCCCCGCAGACGATCACGACGTTCTTCTGCAGGTCGTAGATCTGCTTCACGCGGTCGGCGAGGTGGTTGAGGTCGAGCGGCACCTCGGGCACGAGCACGATGTCGGGCCGGCCATAGGCCGAGCCGAGCGCGATGTAGCCGGAGTGGCGCCCCATGACCTCGATGATCGCGATGCGGCGGTGGCTCTCCGCCGTGGTGCGCAGGCGCTCGACGCCGCTCGCGGAGACAAACACCGCGGTCGCATAGCCCGGCGTGGCGTAATTGACGATGTGGTCGAGATCGAAAACCGCCTGCGATGACTCCATGCGCCGGTAGCGCACGCCGCCCTTCGCTCCGGGATCGGCGATGCGGATCCATTCGTCGGGCTCGCTCGGGTAGTTGAGGCCGAGATCGTTGTCGATCGTCTTGGGCGCGAGCACCGTCGGGAGGCGCTCGGCCAGCGGCTGGAGCCCGTTGAGCGTGCCGTCACCGCCGACGCAGATGAGCCCCTCAATGCCGAGCCTCTCCAAGCGCGACATGATCAAATCGAGCTGCTCCTTGTTGTCCGGGTCCACGAAGTCGCGCGAGGAGCCGATGAGGGTGCCGCCCATCGTCGGATCAATTTCCGGGATTTCCTGGAAGAGCGGGTTGAGGTGGACGTGCGGCACCTTCGGGTTGAAGAGGCTGTTGAACCCCTTCATCAGCCCGAACACCTCGATGCGGAGCTGGTTCGCGCGGACGATCGCGCCGTGGATGGTTGCGTTGAGTGCGGGCGTGTCGCCACCCGCCGTGAGAATTCCGATGCGCTTCATTTGTGAGCTGCGGTTGCCTTGAAAAACCGGCGACACGCAACCTCACCTGCTCCCCGCCGTCAAGCTCTCCGTCCGCCCGGCACTCTTTCCGTCGCGATGATTTCCACGCCCTCCGGCTCCGGCTCCGCCCACGAATCGTCCACGGCGGAAGTCTTCAGCGGGCACGCGCGGGACACCGGCGGCGGCGGCGTTTCGGCACGAGGCGGAGCCGCCTTCCGGAGATCCTCCAGCTCCTGCCGCGCATGGATCAGCTCAAACGTCAGCTCCGCGATCTGGTGGTCGCGCTTGTCAAAGCTGAGCGCCTGCCTCGATTTCTCCGCGGCAAGATTCTCGAGGATGCTCTCGAGCTCCGTCTTGTAGCGGTCGCGCTCGGCGGTGAGGCGCTTCACCATGATCTCCAGCCCCATCGCGCGCATCGAGTCGTTCGCCAGCTTGTGCCGCTCCTTGCGCATCGCGGCGATGCCATCCTGCAGGTGCCCCATGTGGGCCTTCGTCTGCTCGAAGAGAAACTTCAGGTGCAGGAGCTCCTTCGACTTTCCCGCGAGCTGCTGCCCGAGGTTCGCCGTGAGTTCGTTCGCCTGCCGCAGATCCTCGCACACCACGTCGTAATTCTCACTCAGCGCGGCGCCGATGCTCCGCGGCGCCAGCGACTCCGGTGGATTCGCCGGCGCGACTTTCTCCTGGGAGTCGTCCCCGGGTGGCTGGGGGAAAATGTCAGGTGTTTCGTTCATGAGGCGCGCGCCAAACGGCTCGCAGGCACGTGCTAAAGCGAATCGCGTGCCCGCCCTCCACGCAATCTCCCTGCACATCAGGCGCCCTTCCGCGGCGCGGTAATCCCGGCCTCCTCAGGGCTTCCTCACAAACTCCGCCGCTCCTGTGAAATCGCCCACCCTCTCCCCCGCCGTTTTCCTCGCCATGCCAAACCGCAGCCGGCCGTCTTTGATCTCATAGACGCCATAGCGCGGTGCCGTTCCGTTGTCCGGCCGGAGGTCAATGCCGCAGGGCACCCTGCTCACATCGATGCGAAACCTCCCCGTCTCCCGCTCGCTCCCCTCCTCCATCGTGTATTTGCCATCCGCCGTCAGCGTCACCGTTCCCTTCTGGCCGCTCGTGACGCCCTGCCACGTGCCGCTCAGTCCCTTCAAGTGCGCCTCCACCACCTGAAACAGCCCGGCGTGCGGCGGAAACGGCACGCGCTTCAGCACCAGCTTCGAGGCTTTCAGCGCCTCTGCTCCCGAACGCTTCGCCTCGTAGGGCGTCGGAGGCGCCATGCGGAAGGAATCCTCGGCGGGGAAATCGAACACCGTGTAAATGTTCGCCTCCCCCACGTCGCCATTGACCACGAGGTTCAGCTTCCACGGCACCTCCGAGGCATCGCACTTCCAGCGATGCTCCGCGCGCTGACCCGCTGCGCCCACCATGAGCAGTTTTCCGTCATCCCGGAAAGTCATGTATTCCGTGCCGCCCGGCGTGTCCCCGGCCCAGAGGCCGATGAGCGCCTTCTCCGGCGAGAGCAAATCTCTCAGCGGCTTCAGCGGCTTCGCCGGCTTCTCCTCTGCGCGGACAATGGCGGCGAGGATGGCGAGACACATGACGAGACACGTGGGACGAATCATGCGGACAGCGTTGCGAAATTCTTCCTCCACTCAAGCAGCCTCTGCACGTGGCACCGTCGGCGTGGAGAACGTCTTCACACGTTTCTTCTCCGCGGAACATGCCGGCGGCGCCGATGGACGGCTCGATTTTTACCAGACCTACTTCGCCGCCGCCGCGCTGAAGCACGAAGGCGCCCGCACCGCCCGCGAGCGCCTCGCGCGGCTGCGCAGGGAACTCGTGGTGCATCAGATCACCAGCGGCGCAGAGAGTGGAAGCTGGCCGCCCGACGACCAATGGGGCCGCGCCGGGGGAAGACTCTCCTCCACTGCGCTGGCGTCACTTTCCCTGCAGAATCGCCAGCACCGCGCGGCCCTATGGCTTCTGCCAGAGGATCCTCGCCGCATACACGCGCGCCTTCGCGCCCCATTTGTTCTCGATCGGAATGACCGGCTCTTCCGGCGGGCGCTGCATCCATTCGGTCTCGACAATCCAAGTCTCGTCAGCGGTCACGTCGCACACTCCGAAGTTGCCGTAGCGCGCGCCGCGCTCGGGGATGAGCACGCGCTCGGTGGCGCGCTTCACGGCGAGTTTTTCGGTGTCCACCTCCGCGATGAAAAGCGGCGCGCGATGCCGGAAAATGTGGTCGTTGCCCGCGCCGCGGCGGGTATAGACGAGGAACAGCGCGCCGCCGCGCGCGATCCAGTGCGCCTGAGTGTTGTAGCTGCCGAGCGGCGAGCCGTCTTCCCAAGTCCACGGCTTGATCGGCGCGAATCGAAAGCCGTCCTCCCCCGTGGTCACGTAGGCGCCGTCGTCGTGGCGGATGGTGAGGAAAAATTTCCCGCCGACGCGCGTGAGCGACGGCTCCGCGAGGCCGCGCTTCGTGTCCAGCCGGATGTCCGGGCCGGTTTCCTTCACCGTGAGCGTGCCGCCGTCGAAGCCGCAGCGCACCACGCGCACGCGGCTGAACTTCGATCCCTCCGGCTTGTGATAGATCGGAATGAGGATGTCGCCATCCGGCAAATCGAACCGCTGCACGCAGGCCGCCCGCGCATCCCGCGCGAGGTCCGGATCGCTAAACTGGAGCTTCTTCGGCGCGGCCCACTCGCGCTTCGTGGGATCGTAGGTCGTGTAGATCGTCTCCGCATCCCTGTCCGCGATCGGCGCCCTGTCATCCACGTAGGTGAAGCTGACGCCGAGGCCGAGCAGCCGCCCGCTCTTCGCGTGATACTGCGGCCAGAAATCTCCCGGCACGCTCGTCACCGGCTTTCCGCGGGATTCGCCGGCGGCCTTGCGCCCGAGCGTCTCCGCGTGCCTGACGGGTCCCGTCCATGTCTTCCCCATGTCGTCGCTGCGCCAGTCGTGGATGTCGAAATACACATCGCTGCCAGTGACCAGCAGCGGGCTCGCCGTGATCACGACAGTCGGCGGGCCGCCCCCGCGCGGAATCGCCCCCGCCCGCGCCTGCGCCCAGCAGAATTTCCCATCCCAGCCCTCGCTCACCGTGTCGAGCTGGATGCGGTAGGCCGGGGAGACGGGCGTCTGCGCGGAAATGGAAAACGCGGACAGAAGAAGGATAGCGCGGAGGATGCTTTTCATGGGGCTGTGCGGGTTGGATGATGGTTTCAAAATGTGCGGTCGTTCGCCGACTTTCCCCTCCTCTTCCCAGCCAATCGACGCCCGCGCAACCGCGCGATTGCCCAACAGCCCGGCGCGGACACCGACCGGCGTCATCAGCGCATCACGCTCACGCTCTCACTGTCCGCGCGGATAACGGAACTCTCCACCCTACCTCAGCGGCCTCTTGCCCCGCGCTCCGTGCCAAAAACGGAGAATCTTCACAGTCTGCTTGGCCTCGTCTGCGCGGTAGATGATGAGATACGAGCCGAAAGGAAAAAAGCGCGTGCCCGGTCTTTCACGCATCGCCACGCCGACATGCGGCGCGTTTGCGAACGACTCGGCTTGCGCAATCAAAGCCAGCCCGAAACGCTCCGCCTCTGCGGGCGCGTCGCGCGCAATCCACTCCACGATTTCCTGCAAATCGTTGCGGCTTCGCGTGGAGAAAATTACCTGCCAGCCCATGAGCGCACAGACTGGCGGAGTTCATCGGCGGAAACGCCGCCCCCGTTGTCAATCTCACGCTCCGCGTCGTCTAGCGACGCCAGCAACTCCGCGCGCTCGCCCTCGCTCATCACGTCCAAGCCGAAACGCCGCGCGAGCAAGCGCGACTCCAAAGCCTCGCGTTCATTTTTCGGCAATCCCTCAATCGCAGTTTCGATTTCAGCAACGGTGCTCATGCCGTGAACTAAACACCCGCTTCCCGCCTTTGGCAATTCCCGCAGACGCTTCGCGCCGGCTTGTCATGCGCCGACACTCCCGCCACTGTGCGCGCGGACATGACCCCGGCACAGTTCAAAGCGAAGTGGCCGAAGTTTTCCGGCAAGGAAAGCGCGGCCTACCAAGAGCACTTCAACGACCTGTGCCGGATGCTCGACGTGCCGACTCCGATTGAGGCAGACCCCACGGGCTGCGACACGTTTTGCTTTCAAAAGCACGTTGCCAAGGACGCGGAGCTTTTCGATTTCGACGCGGCGGGCATCGGCTCGTTCACTACAGACTTGAGCATCGCGGATTTCGACGCCGGCGCGGATGGCGATTGCATCGCAAACCCGCAACAGACGAGCTACAAGGTCGGCATTATTGCGGGATTCGAGCAGCCGCTTCTGCAACACTTATGCAGGCGCCACGGATTCGCGGTGACGGGACTGACATTCGAGGACCGGGAGGCGATAAAGCGGGCTTTTGCACTCGGAGAATCATACGTTCTCACCCTACCGGGAAATCAGAACATCAAGCTCGGTGATGAAACCGACAAACAGGTCGCGCAGCGAATCGCTGACGATTTGGCGAACCGCGTGTGGGAGTCCTACCGAGAGAAAACTGCGCAAATGCAGGTGAAGTATATGATCTTAACAGGCGGCGGGAGCGCAGCCCCGCTCGTCCGCGACGCGGTTCGGGCAAGATTCTCTGGCGAAAAGATCACGTGGATTGACCTCGACGGGATGGAAACGAAAACTGGTGAAAACGGCCATCTTCGGCGCTGGCCTGATACAGGCGAGACGCTTGCGCGTCTGGCGACGGCGGTCGGTGCGGCGTCTGTGATTCTCGACCTTCCAAAATCTAATTCAGTGAGCCAAAACGAACCCACCAAGCACATTGAGTCGCCCTAGGCCCCCTGCGGCTGCCAGGGCGGTAACAAAGAGTGTATGCGTTGCGGCGGACGTGGGATGTATCGCCGCCAAGACGGGTAAAAGTCACGGCTTCAGGGTGCGCTGCCCTCAGGCAGTCCGACCCTCAAACCGTAGAGGCATTCCACGGCGACGAAGACCAAGCTGTTCCGCGACTGAGCGCAGCCATACCGAGAGTGAGGCCGCTTTCGGGAATTGGTCGCCTTACGGAGATGTCGCAGACGTTGCAACACATGGTCTTAGATAAACAAGAGTCAAACCTTAAACCATTGAAAATCAGAGGAGTGGAGGCGAGGGGAGTTGAACCCCTGTCCTGAGAACTGTTGCCACAAGCTTCTACACGCTTAGCGTCGCCTTTGGTTTAAGCCTCGCGCTGCGGGCGGGCGCGCCACGCAAGGCCGGTCGTCCACGGATGAAGTCTCGCTCACCGGCGCGGTCGCTCCGCTGATGAGCCAGCCTGCTAGGTGTCGCTCCCGAGGCCTAGCAGGCGTCAGTTCGGGAACGTCACAGCACTTTAGGCTGCGAGGGCCAGTTCTTCGTTTTTGGCGTTTGTGTTGTTTGCCCGGGTTGATAACGCGGCCAACCAGGCTTCCGCGGCATGCCGCCTGTGCCTCGAGCTTTCAGTCGAAACCAGTGCGCCCCCGTTATTTTTTGGGAGGCGGCGAAGCTACCCATGCCGCCCGGCTTTGCAACGGGCATTTCGTTCCGAATGCGCGATCCAGTCCGCAAAAGAGCCGGAGTTTGGTGGTTGCAACTCGGCTCGAACGAATGAACGTCCGGGCGGTCTAAACCCGCAACGCAATCACCCGTATGATTCCACTCACGAAAATCCACACTGTTCTCATCGCGTTCGTCGCGCTGGTGCTCGGCGCGCCTGCGGCCCGCGCAGCAACGGGCGGCATCCAGGACGGCGGCGCATTTTTCTCCGAGCAGGCCAAGGCGGAGGCGACGCGCGTCATCAGCGACGTCCAGCGCACGGTGAAAAAGGACATCGTCATCGAGACATTCGCGGAGATTCCGGCGGCGATGAAGCTCGGCTCCGATCTCTCGGACAAGGCCGCGGCGAACCGGTTCTTCGTCCAGTGGGCGGAGAAGCAGGCGAGGCTGCAGTCCGTGAATGGCGTCTATGTCCTCCTCGTGAAACAGCCGGCGCACCTGCAGGTCGTCGTCGGAAACCAGACGCTGAAGCAGCTCTTCACCGCGACGGACCGCGAGGCGCTCGTGAGCACAATGCTCACGAAACTGCGCGCGAAACAGAGCGATGCGGCGCTCCTCGACGGCGTGCAGTTCGTGGCGTCCACGATGCGCGCCCACGCGGCGCCGAATGCTGCGGCCGCTCCAGCCCACCGGAATTCCGCGCAGCCGCAGCCGGCTTCCGGGAAAGAGTCGTCCTCAAGCTGGATCTGGTCGGCGATCATCATCGCACTGGTCGTGTGGGTGGGCTTTGGACTCCTCCGCTCGCTCCTCGGGGGAAGGACTGCCGGCGCGGGAATGGCGCAGGGCGCGGGTGGCGGCGGATTTTTCCGCAGTCTCCTCGGAGGGATGTTCGGGGCAGCGGCCGGAATGTGGATGTATGACCAGTTCTTCGGCTCGCACAGCAACGCATCGTCGTGGAACGACCACAACAGCACCGCGGGCGGCGGCAGCAGCATCTCCGGCCAGGACACGGACTACTCCAGTTCCGGCGGCGATTTCGGAGGCAGCGATTCAAGCGGCGGGGATTTTGGCGGTGGAGACTCCGGTGGCTTTGGCGGCGATTCCGGCGGTGGAGACTTCTGATCCACGGCCGCATCCGGCGGCGCGCTTGGCAGGACTCCCCTTCCCTGCCTATTGTCGCGCCGTGAAAATCCTCCTCGTCAGCATCCTCGCCATCGCGTGCTCCACACTCTCCGGCTGCACCGGCAAGAAGCAGAAGTCCGGCTACCGGACCTACGAGGGCGACAGCAGCCCGGGCATCAAGATATTCGAGGAAAAACCCGGCTATCCGCTGAACTCGCGCTGACCGGCGCCCCGTAGCCGCCGACGGAAGGAGGCGGGCAAACCACCGCGCAGAAAATTGGCTGCCAACTCCACTGGGCGCCCTATCGTCACCGCGTGCCCGACCTATTCGACCTCAACGACGCGAAACCCGCAGCGGCGGACGCCACCACCTCCGCCGCGCCACTGGCCGAGCGCATGCGGCCGCGCACGCTCGATGAGTATGCCGGGCAGCAGCACATCCTCGGGCCGGGGAAATTGCTGCGTCGCGCGATCGAGGCGGACCGCATCGCGAGCATCATTCTGTTCGGCCCGCCGGGCACGGGGAAGACCACGCTCGCGCAGATCATCGCGCAGGCGACGAAGTGCCGCTTCGAGCGGCTGAGCGGGGTCGAGAGCAGCATCGCGGACTTGCGGAAAGTCGTCGCGTCCGCGGCGAACCGGCTCGCGAACACGGGGCAGAAGACGATTCTTTTCGTGGACGAAATCCACCGCTGGAACAAGGCGCAGCAGGACGTGCTGCTGCCCGATGTCGAACGTGGCACCGTGCGGCTCATCGGCGCGACGACGGAGAACCCGTTCTTCTACGTGAACAGCGCGCTCGTCTCACGCTCGCAGGTCTTCCAGCTCGAACCGCTCGCGCCCGCCGACATCGAAGCCGTGCTCCGCCGCGCGCTCGCGGACAACGAGCGCGGCCTCGGAGCACACCGCGCAGTCGCGGACGACGACGCGCTCACTTTCCTCGCGACGATCGCCGACGGCGACGCCCGCAAGGCGCTCAACGCCCTCGAAGTCGCCGTGCTCACCACGCCGCCCGGCGCGGACAAGAGCATCCGCATTACGCGCACCGTTGCCGAGGAGAGCATCCAGAAAAAAGCCGTCGTCTATGACGCCACCGGCGACGGCCATTACGACACGATCTCCGCATTCATCAAAAGCGTCCGCGGCAGCGACCCCGACGCCGCACTCTACTGGCTCGCGAAGATGCTCTACGCCGGCGAGGACATCCGCTTCATCGCGCGCCGGCTCGTCATCCTCGCGAGTGAAGACATCGGCATGGCCGACCCGCAGGGCCTTCCCATCGCCGTCGCCGCACAGCAGGCCGTGCAGTTCATCGGCATGCCCGAGGCGCGCATCACGCTCGCGCACGCCACCGTCTATCTCGCCACCGCGCCGAAATCGAACCGCGCCTACGTCGGCGTGGACAAGGCGATGGAGGAGGTGAAAAGCGGCGTCACGCTCGCCGTCCCGCGCCACCTGCGCAGCACCGGCAGCAAGCGCGCCGCGAAGACACTCGGCCACACCGGCTACCAGTATTCGCACGACGGCGACGGCGCCTACATCCCGCAGGCCTATCTCCCCGAAGGCCGCCGCTACTACGAGCCGTCGGAGAATGGCTACGAGAAGCGCGTGAAGGAACGCCTCGACTACTGGCGCGCGCTTTTCGAGCAGTCGCAGGAGAAGAAGGAATGACGAAACCCGAATGACGAATGACGAACGCGAGCACGGGCGCGTCATTCGGATTTCGCCATTCGTCATTCGTCATTGCCTCTTCCCGCCGCCGCGCGCACACCGCTTCCCGCCATGCGCCTCCTCATTCCCCTGCTCCTCGCACTCACCCAATTCGCCGTCGCCCAGTTGCCGCCCTACGATGTCTTCCCGCCTGCGGAGCCACCCTACTACCGCGTGCGCTACGACGCGCCGGCATCGCCGCAGCCGGGCGAGCTCGGCTTCCCCGTCAACTACACCATCTGGCTCCCGCCCGGCGTGAAGGAACTCCGCGGCGTCATCGTCCACCAGCACGGCTGCGGCGAGGGCTCGTGCAAATCCGGCCTCACCGGCACATTCGACCTGCACTGGCAGGCGCTCGCGAAAAAGCACGCATGCGCGCTCCTCGCGCCGTCCTACGAGCAGCCGGACAAGGCCGACTGCCAGCTCTGGTGCGACCCGCGCAACGGCTCCAGCGCCGCCTTTCAGCGCGGCCTCGCCGACCTCGGCAAAAAGTCCGGCCATCCCGAACTCGCCACGGTGCCGTGGGCGCTGTGGGGACACAGCGGCGGCGGACATTGGGCCGGCGGCATGGTCCTGCTCCACCCCGACCGCGTCGCAGCCGCGTGGCTGCGCTCCGGTGTCCCGCTCCTCACCGAAGACCCGAAGCGCACCGGCATCAAAGCGCACACCATCCCCGACGCCGCCCTCCGCGTCCCCGTCATGTGCAACCCCGGCACGAAGGAAGGCGTGACCGTGAAGGAAGGCCGCTTCGCAGGCGTGTGGCCCGCGAACAGCGCCTTCTTCACCGCCATGCGCGGAAAGGGCGCGCTCATCGGCGTCGCCGTCGATCCCCTTACGGCCCACGAGTGCGGCAACGCGCGCTACCTCGCCATTCCGTGGCTCGACGCCTGCCTCGCCGCCCGCCTCCCCGCGAAAGCCGGCGACCCGCTCCAGCCCATGCCCGCCACCGCCGCGCACCTCGCTCCCCTCTACCTCGGTGAAGGCGAAATCCCTGCGCCCGTCCCCGCTACGAAATTCTCCGGCGCGGTGGAAAAATCCGTCTGGCTCCCCGGCGAATCCGTCGCCAAGGCATGGGCGCAATACGTGAAGGACACCGCCATCGCCGACACCACCCCGCCCCCCGCCCCGACAAACCTCCGCGTGAACGGCGCCGACCTCGCGTGGGACTGCGAAGCCGACCTCGAGAGCGGCCTCGCCGGCTTCATCATCGAGCGCGACGGCAGGGAAATCGCCAAGCTCCCCGAGCAGCCGAAGAACCCCTTCGGCCGCCCCATCTTCCAAAACCTCCAATACAGCGACACCCCCACCCAGCCGCTCGTGCCGATGCGCTTCACCGACCCCACCGCCGACGGCAAGCCCCACAAGTATCGCGTCATCGCCGTCAACACCGCCGGGCTGAAGTCGAAGTAGCCGCCGCACGCGCGGAGAAGGAACCCACTCCGCACTCGCATTCCCAGCGCCTACCCGCTAAACTCGCGCGCCATGCCCGCCCCGCAGACCGAGGTCGTCGTCACTGTCGCTGGAAGTGAGACCGCGCGCTTCGTGCTCGTGCCGGGCGACTACACCATCGGGCGCGGTCCGGACTGCCCCATCTGCGTCGAGGCCGACCTCGTCTCGCGCACGCACGCGCGGCTCGTCATCAACTACGACCACGCCCTCATCGAGGACCTCGGCTCCTCGAATGGCACGCTGGTGAACGAACATCCGGTCACCGAGCGCACGCGCCTCTGGCCGAACCAGAAAATCCAAGTCGGCACCGCCACCATCACGCTCCGCCGGCTCCGGCACGAAGCCACCGAACTCTCCCTCGCCCCCGCGCAGGCCCTGGTGAAGCGCGCCCTCCCCGAGGAGTTTCTGCGCGAGAAAAAATACGACATCGGCAAAGTCGTCGCGCAAGGCGGCATGGGCGCCATCCTCGATGCACGCGAGGCCACCACCGAGCGCACCATCGCCATGAAGGTGATGCTCGACAGCGCCGACGCCGACGCGCTCGCACGCTTCCTCAACGAGGCGAAAGTCACCGCCCAGCTCGAACACCCGAACATCGTCCCCGTCCACGAGCTGAGCGTGGATGAAAACGGCCAGCCCTACTACACCATGAAGATGGTGCGCGGCGTCACGCTGAAGAAAGTGCTCGAACTCCTCGCCGACGGCGTCGAGGGCGCGGCGAAAAAGTATCCCCTCTCCACACGGCTCACCATCTTCCAGAAAGTCTGCGACGCCATCGCCTTCGCCCACAGCAGGGGCATCCTCCACCGCGACCTGAAGCCCGAGAACATCATGCTCGGCGACTACGGCGAGGCGCTCGTGATGGACTGGGGCTTGGCGAAGCGAATGACGAATGGCGAACGCCGAATGACGAACGCCGCCGCCCACACGTCTGGCCCAGCCGGCGCGAACATTCGACATTCGTCATCCGGCATTCGTCATTCCATCGTGCCGGAGGCCACGATGGCCGGCACCATCATGGGCACGCCGCAGTTCATGAGCCCCGAGCAGGCCCGCGGCGAAGTGGACTCGCTCGATGCGCGCAGCGACATCTACTCCCTCGGCGCGATCCTCTACCAGATCCTCAGCCTCCGCGTGCCCGTCACCGGCAAGGACGCGTGGGAAGTCGTCGGCAAAGTCGGCCGCGGCGAGATCGAGAGCCTCCCGAAAGCGGGTTACCCCGACTCCCTCGTCGCGGTGATCCGGAAGGCCATGGCCTTCGACCGCGCCGCGCGCTACGCGAGCGTCGCCGACTTGCAGGCCGACATCGCCGCGTATCAGGGCGGCTTCGCCACCGTCGCCGAGCGCGCGGGCCTCGCGCGGCACCTCTTCCTCGCCGTCATGCGGCACAAGGCGGTCACCGCCGCCGCGCTCATCACCCTCATCACCGGCGCGGTCTTCGGCACGAAGGCCATCTTTGAAGGCCGCCGCGCCGAGCGCACGCTTGTCGAACTGCGCGGCACTGCGCCGACGTTCTTCGCCGCGGCCAAGAGCAAGCTCGACGAAGGCCTCTTCACCGAGGCGCTCGAAAAAATCGGCTACGCAATCAAGCTCGACGGCAGGAGCGCCGACTACCGGCTCTTCAGGGCCAACCTGCTGGAGGCCATGCAGCGCCTCCCCGAGGCGGCGGACGAATACCGGCGGACCCTCGGACTGCGCCCGGCGGATCACGCGGCGAAGCTCAACTTGGATTTGTGCACCAGCCTTCTCGCAGACAACGGCGGCACCCAGGAACTCCGCAAGGACATCAGACGGAGGCTGCTCGATTCACTGCGGGAACAGGAGCGCCTCGTCGAGGCGGGGCCGCTCAGCGAGTTCTTCGAGCCGGACATCGCCATCGCCGAGGCCACACTCCGCGCAAGGCTGCAATCGTATCGCAAGCAGACCGGCTGGAACGACAAGCGCGTCTCCCGCCAGGCCGACGGCACCTTCAAAGTCGATCTCGGCTTTCTTGCCATCGGCGATTTGTCCGTCCTCCGCGGTCTTCCAGTCAGCATCCTGAACCTCCATCAAAACTGGTTCGACAGCAACGGCATGACCGATCTCAGCAAGATCGCCGGCCTGCCGCTGAGGGAGCTGGACATCTCGGACTCAAAGGTCGCCGACCTCTCGCCGCTGCGCGGCATGCCCCTGGAGAAACTCGACATCTCGCGCACCCCTGTCTCGGATCTCACTCCGCTCGCAGGGATGAAGCTGAGGCGCTTCATCGCCGCCTACCCGCAGTTGAAGGGCGGCCCCATTTCCGACCTCCGGCCCCTGGCAGCCATGCCGCTGGAACACGTGGATTTGGACAATGCCGTGGATGTCGTGGACATCTCCCCCCTCCACGGCGCCCCGCTCACGTTCCTCCGAGTCAGCCGCACAAGGGTCAGCGATCTCTCGCCGCTGAGGGGCGCCCCGCTGCAGAACCTCGACGTTGCCGAAACCAAGGTCAGCGACCTTTCCCCGCTGTCCGAATGCGGCAGGCTCCAGACGCTGAGGCTCTATGCCAATGCGAGCATCACCGACCTCTCCCCGCTCGCCGGGCTCAGGCTGGTGCGAATTCACTGCGACTGGACCGGTGTGAAAAGCCTCGAGCCTCTCCGGGGCCACCCGCTGAAATACTGCAAGCTGGACGGCTTCTCCATCACTGACGTCAGCCCGCTCCTCGACTGCCCGACGCTCGAGGAGATCATGCTTCCGACCAAGGTTGCCAACGTCCAAATCCTGAGGAACATGCCCAACCTGCGGATCATCCAGGACACAGGGCCGCCGCGCTCCGCAGAGCAATACTGGAAGGATTACGATGCGAAGCAAACGGCGGCGAAGCCCCGGTAAATGAGTGAAAGCTGTCCGCAGACGGCGCGGATTTTCGCGGAGGAACGGATGCGGGGAGATTTTTCTGGCATGAATCCACGGCGTCGGCGGATCTGATCGTGCCTCCTGCATCGCCGATCCCATGCGTCAGTGCCGTCAGCGGATTGCCTCCGCCCGCGGTGGTCAGGCGAAGAGGCGGGCGATCTCGTCCTGCATGGCCTGTGCGGCGGCGCGGGGGTCGGCGGCTTTGCGGATGGGGCGGCCGACGACGATGTGGTCGGCTCCGGCGAGGAAGGCTTCCTCCAGAGACATGGTGCGCTTTTGATCGTCGCCGCCGCGCTCGTTTGCCGCGCGGATGCCGGGGGTGATGATGAGCGGGCCGGGGCCGAGTTCGCGGCGGAGGCGCGTGGCTTCGAGGCCGGAGCAGATGAGGCCGTCGATGCCGGATTCGATGGCTTTGCGGGCGCGCAGCGAGACGAGGTCGTCCACCGCGCCGGGCCAGCCCATTTCGGCGACGTCCTCGGGGCCGCAGCTCGTGAGCACGGTCACGGCGAGGAGCTTCATGGAGCCGCGCACTTTCACCACCTCGCGATAGACGCCGCTGGTGCCGTGCAGCGTGCAGCAATAGGCGCCGCGGCCGGAGAGGTTCGCAACGGCGCCGCTGACGGTGGCGGGGACGTCGGAGAACTTGAGGTCGGCGAAGACTTTCTTGCCGGCGGCGACGAGCGTCTCGAGCACCTCGAAATACTGGCCGCTCATGCAGAACTCGAGGCCGAGCTTGTAGAAGGTGACGGCGTCGCCGAGCCGGTCGATCCACGCGAGGGCGTCGGCCTTCGTGGGCACGTCGAGCGCGAAGATGAGGCGGTCGCGCGGGGCGATGGGCTTGGTGGAGAGCAGGGAGCGGTCGGACATGGCGCGAGCGAGATGCCGGATGCTCGCGCGGGGCGCAATCGGTTTCCGCCTTGCGACACGGGGCAACGCCGCTACTCTCCGCGGCCCCAAGGGGCATTCCCAGGGGCTCAACAAGCAACGCAAAGACACACCCAACATGGCCAACACCATCCTCGTCGGCGCCCAATGGGGCGACGAAGGCAAAGGCAAGATCATCGATTTCCTCACCGAGACCGCGCACGTCGTCATCCGCTCGCAGGGCGGCAACAACGCGGGGCACACCGTCATCGTCGGCGGCAAGAAATACGTGCTGCATTTGATCCCGAGCGGGATTCTGCGCGCGGGGAAGATGTGCGTGATCGGCAACGGTGTGGTGATTGATGCCGTGTCGCTCGCTGGCGAAATCGAGGGTCTGCGCAGGCAGGGCATCCGCGTGACGCCGAAGAACCTGATGATTTCCGACAGCGCGCACCTCACGCTGCCGTCGCACCGCGCGCTGGATAAGGCGAAGGAAGCCGCGAAGGGCAAGGGCAAGATCGGCACGACGGGCCGCGGCATCGGGCCGACGTATTCGGAGAAGGCCGCGCGCACCGGACTGCGCACGGGCGAGCTTTTGAACCCGGCGCGCTTCGCCGCACGGCTGCGCGAGCGTCTCACCGAGGCGAACGCGCAGCTCAAGGCGATGGGCGCCGAGCCGCTGAACATCGCCGCGGAATCGAAGGCGTATCTCGCGGCCGCGAAAGTGATCGCGCCATTCCTCGGCAACACCGTCGTCTTCCTCCACGAGATGCTCGACGGAAAGACCGACGCGCTCTTCGAGGGCGCGCAGGGCACCTTCCTCGACATCGACCACGGCACGTATCCCTACGTCACGTCGAGCAACACCACCGCCGGCGGCGCGTGCACCGGCAGCGGCGTGGGGCCGAACCGCATCGACAAGGTGCTCGGCACGATCAAGGCCTACACGACGCGCGTGGGCGAAGGGCCGTTCCCGACGGAGAACGAGGCGCTCGGCGACTTCCTCCACGGCCTCGGCCGCGAGTTCGGCGCGACCACCGGGCGCGCGCGGCGCTGCGGGTGGTTCGACGCCGTGTGCGTGCGCTACGCGGGCATCGTGAACGGCATCGACGAACTCGCCGTGACGAACGTGGACGGCCTCGACACAATGGAGACGATCCAAGTCTGCGTCGCCTACAAGCTCGGCAACAAGCGCATCGACCACCCGCCCACCGACCTCGAGGCGCTCGCGCAGTGCAAACCCGTTTACCAGACCTTCCCCGGCTGGAAGAAAGACACCACCGCCGCGAAAAAGTGGAGCGACCTCCCGCCGAAGTGCCGCGCGTATCTGCAGGCCATCGCGAAGCTGAGCGGCGCGAAGCTTTCCATCGTCAGCGTCGGCCCCGGTCGCGAGCAGACCATTCTGCTTTAGTCCGGGAGCCGATTTCCGCGTGTGCCGATGAGCGTAGAACCCAAAGCCAGAGAGAAGCGCGAAAAGGTCGCCGCCTCGCTGAAGGCTCCCCGCCACATCGCGATCATCATGGATGGCAACGGGCGCTGGGCTCGCGAGCACGGGCTGCCGCGACTCAAAGGGCACGAGCGGGGCGCGGCGACGGTGCGTGCAGTGACTGAGGAATGCGTGGCGCAAGGCGTGGAGTTCCTCACTCTATACGCCTTCTCGACGGAGAACTGGAAGCGTCCCACGGAGGAGGTCAGCGGCCTCTGGGTATTGCTGGAGAGCTTCCTCGAGATGGAGCTGCCGACAATGATGAAGAACGGCGTTCGCCTGCGCACCATCGGCCGCACGGACGAGCTGCCGGAAAGCACGCGCAGGAAGCTCGCGGACACCATCGCGCAGACCGCGGGCAACCCCGCGACCACGCTCATCCTCGCGCTGAACTACTCATCGCGCGCAGAGCTGACGGACGCAGTCCGCTCCCTCTGCACGGACGCGGCCGCGGGCCGGCTCGATCCCGCGTCCATCACGCCGGAGTCGATTCATTCCCGCCTCTACACCGCCGACATTCCCGACCCCGACCTGCTCATCCGCACCTCCGGCGAGATGCGCCTTTCCAACTTCCTCCTGTGGCAGCTCAGCTATGCGGAGTTTTACATCACGCCGAAGCGGTGGCCCGACTTCGGAAAACAGGACTTGCGCGCCGCCATCGCCGAGTTTCACAAACGCGAACGCCGCTTCGGCGGAATCTAAAAAATGCCAAAAGGCCAGACAGTCCTCGTCGTCGATCCTGACAGTGATTTTCTCAAGTGGGCGGTGAGGCAGCTCACAGCCGCCGAGCTCAACGTCCTCTCCGCAAACCGCGCGGATGAGGCGCTTGCGACCTTCACGCGCGAATCGCCCGACCTCGTCATCGCGGACACGCACCTCGAGCCCTACACCGGCCAGGAGCTGCTCACGCGCATCCGCGAGCGCGACGGAAACGCATTCGTCCTGCTGATCAGCCAGTATGGCACCACGCAGGCCGTCATCGAGGCGATGAAGCTCGGCGCATTCGACTTCCTGCGGAAGGAGAGCCTGCCGTTCAATTTCCGCGCAGTCGTGGAGACGACGCTCAAGGAGCAGCAGGCCACCCGGGCCGCGCGCGCCAGCCGCCCGCAGCTCACTGTCGAGCAGCATCAGGACAGCATCGTCGGCCAGAGCGAGGCGATGCAGCAGGTGTTCAAGCTCGTCGGCCGCGTCGCGCACTCCGATGCGCCCGTGATGATCACCGGCGAGAGCGGCACGGGCAAGGAGCTCGTCGCCCGCGCCATCCACCACTATTCCGCGCGCAGCACGAAGGGCTTCGTGGCGATCAACTGCGCCGCAATCCCCGAACAGCTCCTTGAGAGCGAGCTCTTCGGCCACGAGAAGGGCGCGTTCACCGGGGCGACGAGCCAGCGCATCGGCCGCTTCGAACAGAGCAACGGCGCGACGCTCTTCCTCGATGAAATCGGCGACATGCCGCTCACGCTGCAGGGGAAAATCCTGCGCGTGCTGCAGGATGGCGAGCTGTCGCGCGTCGGCGGCAACGACATCATCAAGACCAACGTCCGCATCATCACCGCGACAAATAAGAACCTCGAGGCCGAGGTTTCCGCGAAGCACTTCCGCGAAGATTTGTTCTACCGGCTCAACGTCGTGCGCGTGCAGCTCCCGCCGCTGCGCCAGCGCGTCGAGGACATCCGGCTGCTCGCAGAGTATTTCGTGCAACGCGTCTCCGAGGAGAAGCATCTGCCGCGGCTGAAGCTGAGCGAGGAGGCCGTGCGCGTGCTCGAGGCGCATTCGTGGCCCGGCAACGTGCGCGAGCTGGAGAACACCATCCAGCGCGCCTGCGTGCTCGCGACCGGCGACATCCTCCTGCCGAAGGACATCCCGCTCGGAGCCGCGAGTGGCAGCGAGGCCGTGGTCGCGGGGTCGATTCAAAAAGAGGAGGCCATCGAGGCGCTGCTGCGGTTCGCGCAGAGCGACCCGAACGTCGAGCTGCTGCCGTGGCTCGAGCGCGAATTCACGGTCCACGCCATGCGCCAGACCCGCGGCAACCAGGTGCAGGCCGCGAAGCTCCTCGGCATCACGCGCGCCACGCTGCGCAAGCGGCTGGAGAGGTTTGGCATCACGCGCGAGCTCGTTGTGCAGTGAACGCGTGGCTCTGGAACGGCGGCGCATTCGAGCCTGCCGCCGGCGTCCCGTTTTCCGACCGCGGATTCCGCTTCGGCATGTCGCTCTTCGAGAGCATGTGCGTGCGCGGCGGCGCGGTTGAATTCTGGCCGCAGCACCAGCTGCGCATCCTCACTGCCTGCGCCGAGCGCGACTTCCCGATGCCTGACGCCGCGCTCGCCGCGGTCGAGCCGCATTTTCAATGCCAAAGCGCCTCCGGCTTCGCGCGCATCTACGTCACCGCTGGCGACGGCGGTCCCGCGTCGCCCGTAGATGCTGCACGCGTCTTCATGTTCATCGAGCCGCGCGAATTCGAGCGCGAGGACTCGTGGACGCTCCGCTTTCACGACGAGGAGTTCCGCCCGGTGTTCCGCGGGCTGAAGACAGCGAACTACTGGCAGAATGCCGATGCGCTCGCACAGGCGCGGGAACGGAAATTCGACGAGGCGCTGCTCACGAACGACCACGGCGAACTCGTCTCCGCGTGCTGCGCGAATGTCTTCCTCGTGAAGGACGACCGCGTCCTCACACCGTCGCGCGCGAGCGGCTGCCGCGCGGGCGTCGTGCGCGAATGGGTGATCAACCGCCGCAAAGTCGAGGAGCGCCGCCTCCGCCGCGAGGACGCCGTGGACGCCGACGAGATCTTCCTGACGAACTCATGGATCGGCGTGATGCCCGTCGCCACGCTCGAAGGCCGCCCCCTCGGCCCGCGCAGCATCTGCAGCAAGCTCGCCGCCGAATTTGCGCAGCGGCGCGAGGAAGCGCCGTAGCGTCAGCGCGTATTAAGTCGCGAGCAGCTCCTCGCGGCTAACTTCCCGCTCCTCGCGGGTGGCGAGGGTCTTCACCTTCACGCGCGGCCACTCATCGCCGATGACGACTGCGGTGCGCGCGCCGAGGTGCTCGGCGGTCTGGAACTGCTTGCCGACCTTCGCGGCCGTCAGCGGAAAATCCACGCGCTTGCCGGCATCGCGGAGCTCCTGGACGAGCGCGAGCGCCTGCGGGCGGAGTTCCTCCTTCGCGATGACGACGTAGCTGTCGCAAGCGTGCTGCGCGGCGCACCACGCGTCCATCTTCGCCTTCGCGGCGGGCGTTTCCTCGATGAGGTTCGCTAGCACCACGTCGCCCATGCCGAAGCCGAGCGCGGGCAGGTCCACCTTGCCGTCGCTCATCAGCGCGAGCAGGCGGTCGTAGCGGCCGCCGCCGGCGAGGGCGCGCTCGTTCTTCGCGCGGTCGAAGACCTCGAAGACGACGCCGGTGTAGTAGGCGAGGCCGCGCACGATGGCGTAGTCCACCTCCACGAATGCGCCGAGTCCGCGCGACTGGAGGTCGGCGAGAATCGGGGCAAGCTCAGCGGTCGGCTCCTTGCTGCGCATGAATGCGAGCAGCGCATCGGCTGTCATGCCAAACTTTGCCAGCGCGGCCACGGTCTTCTCCTGCGGCGCGCGCTCGGCCTTGTCCACGATTTGGAAGAACTCGTATTCGTCGTCCGCGGTGAGCGCGGCTCCGTCGGGGCGCTTGGCGTTGGCCTGGAAGTAATTCTGCCACGCCGTGCGGCTCGAGAGGCGCACGACGAAGTCCTTCTCCGAAAACCCGCACGCGCGCATC
The DNA here is from genome assembly GCA_044221185.1 of Chthoniobacteraceae bacterium. Taxonomy (GTDB): domain Bacteria; phylum Verrucomicrobiota; class Verrucomicrobiia; order Chthoniobacterales; family Chthoniobacteraceae; genus SXWH01. Next base: position 92,754 of record JBGAPP010000008.1, read on the forward strand.
ATGTCGATCTGCACTGCGAGCAGCTCCGCGTCGGCGGCGGGTGATGCCTCGCCGATGATGTCGCAGTTGAGCTGGAGGAATTCACGCAGGCGGCCGCGCTGCTGGCGCTCGTGCCGGAAAAAATTCGGCACGCAGAACCACTTCATCGGCTTTTTGAAATCGCGCTCCCGCGCCGCCACCATGCGCGCAAGCGTGGGCGTCATCTCGGGACGCAGCGCCCCCTTCACCGCGCCGGGCTCCGCGGTCACGCCGACAGTGAAGAGCTGGCCGATGAGTTCGCCTCCGCTCTTCTTTTCATAAAGCTCCATGCTCTCGACGACCGGGCCGTCCCACTCGACGAAGCCGTAGCGGCGTGCGACCGAGCGCCACATCTCGATGATGTAGTTTTTGCGCGCGCAGTCCGCTGGGTAGAAATCACGAAAGCCTGGCAGTTTGTCCATGAGCGTGGGCGGCGGAGGCTAGGCGGAGCGGTGAAGCGCGCAAGGGCGAAGGCAAGTTTGCGCTCCACTGCGCGGCGTCGTTTGTGCAGAGGATGCGGCAATGCTCGGCCGCCTCACACTCCGCCACTTCCGCTGCTTCGCGCAGTTTGAGACGGAGTTTGCGCCGGGGACGAATTTCATCGTCGGGCCGAATGCGCGCGGAAAGACGTCGCTGCTGGAGGCCGCGTGCATTTTGCTGCGGCTGCAGTCGCCGCGCGTCACGCAGCTTGCGCGCGTCGTCCAGCACGGGCGGCGCGGCTTCGTGACCGACGGCTGGTTCGGCGCGCGGCACATGCAGTTCTACTTCAGCCCCGAGCGGAAGAAGCTCGCGCTCGACAGCGTGGAGCAGACGAACGCGAGGGAGTGGCTGCAAATCGGGCGCGTCGTGTGGTTCGGCAACGACGACATCGAGCTGGTGCGCACAGGGGCGGACAAGCGGCGGCGCTTCCTCGACTTCGTGGCGATGCAACGCGACGCGGGCTACCGCGCGGAGCTGCGGGCGTTTGAGCACGCGCTGCGCTCGCGGAATCATCTGCTCAAGCAGCCGTCGCAGCGCTGGCGGGAGATTGCCGCATTCGAGAAGCCGCTGATTGAGCACGGGAACTACGTCGGCGAGGCGCGGGGAAAATTGATCGCGGAGCTGCAGGCGGAGGGTGAGGAAGCACACCGGGCAATCAGCGGCGCGCGTGAGAGGCTGCGGCTCGAATACGTTCCCGGCGACGGCGGGGACTTCGCGGCGACGCTCGCAGCGTCCCAGCGGGAGGACGCCCGCCTTCGCCAGACGACGGTCGGGCCACACCGGGACGACGTGCGCTTTTTCCTGAACGACATCAGCGCGGACGACTCGAGCGAAGGGCAGCAGCGGACGCTCGTCCTCGCGCTGAAGCTGGGCGCGGCACGGCTGCTTGAGCGGCATTTCGGCACGCCGCCGGTGCTGCTGCTCGATGACATCTTTGGCGAACTCGACCCGCAGCGCCGCAACGCGCTCCTCGCAGCGCTTCCCGCCGACTCGCAGCGCGTCATCACAACGACGCACCTCGACTGGATGCCCGATGCACGCGATGCGCGGGTGCTGAGGCTCGACTCGTAGCGGGCTCGACACTGCACAGCACGCGCTGTTTAACCACGCCATGATCCTCCGCCTCCTCCTCCTCGCCACCATGCTTGCAGCCGCCCTCCCCTGCCCAGCCGCCGAAAAGGACACGCGCTGCTTTGAGATGCGCATCTACTACGCCGCACCGGGCAAACTCGACGCGCTGCTCGCGCGCTTCCGCGACCACACGGTGAAGCTCTTCGAGAAGCATGGCATCACAAACATCGGCTACTGGGTGCCGATCGAGAACACGGACAACAAGCTCGTCTATGTCATCGCCTACCCGAGCCGCGAGGAGCGCGAGAAGCGCTGGAAGGAATTCGGCGCGGACCCCGACTGGCAGGCCGCGCGCAAGGCCTCGGAGGAAAACGGAAAGCTGCTGACCAAGGTGGAGGCGCTCTTCCTCAACGCCACGGATTTTTCGCCGGAAATCAAACCATCGGCCGCGTCACCGCGCGTGTTTGAGATGCGCACCTACACGACCACGCCAGGCAACCTCGACCGGCTGCAGGCGCGTTTCCGCAACCACACCGTGGAGCTTTTCAAAAAGCACGGCATGACGAACCTCTTCTACTGGACGCCGATGGCCGACCAGAAAGGCGCGGACAACACGCTCGTGTATCTGCTTGCGCACAAGGATGTGGATGCCGCGAAAGCATCGTTCGCCGGGTTCCGCGCCGATCCCGTGTGGGTCGCGGCGCGCGAGGCGAGCGAGAAGGAGGCTGGCGGCTCGCTGACGGTGAAGGACGGCGTGAAGTCGGAGTTCCTCAAGGCGACGGACTTCTCGCCGACGCGCTGAGGCCGTTTGCGCGCCCGCGCGCGGCAGCCTACTTTCCGGCAGACTCCCGTGAACTCCACACGCCCCCAGCTTTCCGCAGCAGACCAGCGCAAGCTGGACGAATTGCACGGCCGATTCTCCCGGCTCCGGCGCTACTACGTCGGCTATCCGTGCAACGAGGACTTCGACTACACGGACCTGCTGAGGTTTTTTGAATTCGCGATCAACAACGTCGGCGACCCGTTCGGCGGCTCGAACATCCCGCTGAACACGCACGACCTCGAGCGCGAGGTGCTCGCGGATTTCGCCGAGTTCACCGACGCGCCGAAGGACGGCTGGTGGGGCTATGTGACGAGCGGCGGCACCGAGGGAAACATGTATGGCCTCTACGTCGCGCGGGAGCTTTTCCCCGATGGAATCTGCTATTTTTCCGAGGACACGCACTACTCGGTGGCGAAGGTGCTGCGGCTCCAGCACACGCGGAACATCATGCTCAAGAGCCAGCACAACGGCGAGCTGGACTACGCCGACCTGCGCGAGACGCTGCGCATCCACCGCGACGTGCCGCCGATTATCTTCGCGAACATCGGCACGACAATGAAGGGCGCGGTGGACAACCTCGCGACAATCCGCGCGGTGCTCGACGATCTCGCCATTACGAACGCCTACATCCATGCCGACGCGGCGCTGAGCGGGATGATCCTGCCGTTTGTCGAGGAGCCGCAGCCGTGGGATTTCGCGGCGGGCGCCGACAGCATCGCGATTTCCGGGCACAAGATGCTCGGCTCGCCACTGCCGAGCGGCGTCGTGCTCGCGCGGAAATCGCACGTGGACCGCATCGCACGGAGCATTGAATACATCGGTGCGCTCGACACGACGATCGCCGGCTCGCGCAGCGCATTCGGGCCGCTGTTCCTGTGGTATCGCCTGCGCACGCTCGGGCGCGACGGCATCACCGCGATGGTGCGCGGCAGCCTCGACATGGCGGCGTATGCCGTCGAGGCGATGCGCGAACACGACATCGAGGCCTGGCGCAACGCGAACTCCGTGACCGTCGTTTTTCCGCGCCCGCCCGAAACGGTGATGAAGAAGTGGATCATCGCCCCGAAGCGCGGCATCGGGCACCTCATCACCATGCCGCACGTCACCCGGGAAATTGTGGACGAGTTCGTCTCCGATTTTGCCGCCGGCCTCGCGGCGGAGAGAAAAGCACACGCGCCATGAAACAGCTCACCGTCTTCGTCCCCAACAAGCCGGGCCAGGTCGCGGCGCTCACCGAGGCGCTCGCGCTTCACGGCATCAACCTGGAGTCGTTCGACGTGGAGAGCCATGGCGAGGACGGCCTCGTGGTGCTCACCGTGGACAAATATGACGAAGCCCTGCGCGCGCTCCGCGACGCCGGCTACCGGGCCGTGACGCAGGACACGCTGCTCATCCGCCTCGAGGACAAGCCGGGTGCGCTCGCGATGATCGCCGTGCAGTTGAAAGATGCCGGCCTTGACCTGCGCTCGATGCACATCGTCCGGCGCACCGGCTCGACCAGCATCGTCAGCCTCGTCACCAGCGACAATTCCGCGGCCGCGGCCGTGCTTCGCAACGTCCTCATCGGCGAGCCACCAAAATAGCGGCGCCATTGCGCGCGGCCCCGTCCCTGCTATATGCAGACCCCTTTCCAAGCACCCACACAGCGACGAATGCCGACCTACGAATACGAATGCGAGAAGTGCCAGGGCACCTTCGAGTGCGTGCAGTCCATGAAGGATGACGCGCTCAAGACCTGCCCAAAGGAGCTCTGCCGGATGAAGAAATGGGGCAAGGGCAGGGTGAAGCGGCTCCTCGGCAGCGGGGCCGGGCTCATCTTCAAAGGCTCGGGCTTCTACATCACCGACTACCGCTCGGAGGGCTACAAAGCGGCGGCGAAGAGCGACTCCGGAAGCGCCGCGCCCGCGAAAACGGACAGCAAGCCCGCGGAGAGCAAACCCGCCACGGCGCCGAAGACTCCCGCCAAGAAAGACTGACGCCACCTTCCCCTCACCCGCCGTCCCATGTCCAAGAACGATACCCGCAAGCTCGTCTGCACCGCGTGCAAATACGAAAACGAAGTCGAGCGCGTCTATTGCCACAACTGCGGAGAGAAGCTCGACCGCTCGCTCCTCCCGAAGATCGAGGAGGTGGCCGCCGAGGAGAAGGAGAAGACCGGCAGGAAGGTGAAGAAGCTCATGAACCCCAACCGGTTCGACTGGCTCCAAAACCTCAAGAGGTTTCTGCTCATCGAAGGGCTCGCCGCCGTGGTCGCCGCCGGCTACCTCGCCGTGCAGGAGCCCGAGGGAGTGCCGCCGATGAAAATCGAGGGCTTCCCGCAGACGATGGTCGGCGAGGAGTGGGCGGGCCTCATGGGCACTCGCGTCGCCGCCGCGGTCGCATTCCTCGAGTTCGACGTGAACTACCACCTGCGCAAGACCGTGAAGGGCTCGGACGGCCCGCTCGGGATCAAGTATGAGCGCGCCTTCGCCCTGTTCGCGCCGAACAGCGTCGCGCTCACCATCCAGCGCAGCGCATGGGGCCTCACGATCTACAACGGCGTCACCTTCCAACCCGTGTCCAAGGCTGGAAAATGGACCGCGGAGATGCAGCGCGTCTCCGTCGGCCGGCTCACCATTCCATTGTCCATCGCGAAGCTGGTGAAGCTCGATACTCTCGTGCAGGACGCGTTTTCCAAGGTGCTCGACCGCGAGATCAAGCAGCTCGACCGCGTGGAGGCGATCGAGGTCGGCGACAAGGTGATCAAGTTCAAAACCCGGCCGCTGCAATGACACTCAGCCCGATGCCGGGCCGTCTCCTTCCCACCCTGCTCGTCCTGCTCCATGCGGCCGCGGCCTGTCTCGCCGTGGACCTCAGGCACCGCAGCGTGAGCAGCACCGGGCAGTTCGTCATCTACTGCGACAACCGCGATGTCCGGGCGCGCGTCGTCGGCTTCGTCGAGGATGTGAAGTCGGAGGTCCTCCGCGCGCTGCACGAGGGTGACGACTGGAAATTCCCCACCGTCGTCACCATCGAGCCGGACACCGGGCCGCAGGCACAGGCCGCTCCCGTGCGCATCCAGCTCGTGAACACCGTCGCCGGGCCGAAAATTGACATCGCGGTGCGCGTTGGCGACGACCCCGCGAAAATCTTCCTCCAGCGCCACATCGTCCGCGCAATCCTGCTTGAGATGATTTACCGCGAGCGCCCGCCGGTCCGCGGCGGCGAGCGCTACGCCGAGCCGCCGTGGTGGCTCAGCGAGGGAATCCTCCAGGGCATCCGCAGCCGCGCGGGGATGCGCGACCCGGAGATTTTCCGCAGCATCGTGAACACGGAGAAATTCCCCCCGCTCGAACGCATCCTCACCCGCCCGCCCGTGCAGCTCGACACCGCCGCGGGGACCGTGGATCGCGCCTGCGCGCTCGCGCTCGTCGAGTCGCTGCTGCGCCTGCCCTCCGGCCCGGCGAACCTCGGCCGCTTCCTCCGCGCGTGGCCGGACGGCGCCGCCGACCCGCTCTCGCTCCTCGCGAAACATTTCCCGGTCCTCGCGCAGTCATCGCCGCAGAGCCTCGCCAAATGGTGGACGCTCCAGCTCGCCGCGCTCGGCAAATCCGAGTCGTGGCAGGGCCTCAGCCCCGCCGAGGCCGACGCGGAGCTGCGCGCGCTGCTCACGCTCAGCATTTCCGCCGGCAAGCCCCCGCGCAATGAGCGCTTCGCCATCGCGGAATTCGAAAAATTCATCCGCCTCCCCGGCGCGAAACCCTCGCTGCACCTCCTCCAGGCAAAAATCGTGAGCCTCGCTGCAAAATCGCACCCGCTCTTCCGCCCCATCGTTTCCGAATACGAGGAAATCTGCGGCCTGCTCGCCGGCGGCAGGACGAAGGGCGTCGCCGACCGCATCGCCAGCGCGGATCGCTTCCGCGCCTCCGTGCTCCAGCGCCACGAGATGATCATCGACTACCTGAACTGGTATGAGGCCACGCAGACGCCGGGCATCACCGGCGAATTCGACCGCTACCTGCGCGCCGTCGAAAGCATCGAGGCGAAGAAAAAAGTCGCCGAGCCCGTGGACCCAAAGCTCGCCGACTACCTCGACTCCCTCGAGCAGGAGTTCGCCCCGCTGCGCCCGAACATGCTCCCCGGCGCCGCCCCGGCCAGCGCCGGGCGCTGACCTGCGCGCCGCCGCGGGGGGTTCCAGATGGGAAAATCCTAATCATGCACTCACGGTAGCCTCATCTGCGGCTGCTATTGGCTTTCGCACCAATGCAGCTTCCCAAATTCCTCCTCCCGCTTCTCGCTCTCGTCCCGTTCGTCGGCTGCGCAAGCCCGCACCTCTTCCCGCGCACGAAGCCGCTCTTCGCCGGCCTCGATGAAAGCCGCGTCCCGCGCAGCCGGCAGGCGGCCCTCGCGCATGCCAAGACGGATTTTGCCCTCGCGCGCAGCGGGAAGGAGCCGCGGTTCGCCCAGTATTCCGGGACCGCATCCTCATCCGCATCAAAAACCTACGAGGGAAACGGCTACCGGCTGACGCTGGTGCGGGAATGGAACGGCTACCCGCGCCGATTCGGTCCGTCCATCGAGTTCGACAAGTCCATCACCGGCGGCGCGCCGTTTTCATACGACGAGCTGGACCTGCTCGAAAACTGACCGCGCGCACCTTGACGGCGCCCACCGACTCCGATCATCGCTCATGGAACTTTGATCCGCGGATGCTCTCGTCATAAGCACCATGCGCATTCTCCTTGTTGAAGACGAAGCAAAGGTCAGCCGCGCCGTCGCGCTCGGGCTGAAGGCGGAACATTACGCGGTGGACACGGCCCGGGATGGCCGCAGCGGACTCGAGCTGGCGACCGTGAACCCATACGACCTGCTGATCGTGGACCTCATGCTGCCGGAACTGAACGGCACCGAGCTGATCCGGCACGTGCGCGCGAGGAACCCGGACGTCCCCATCCTCGTGCTCACGGCGCGCAGCGCGCTCGCGGACAAAGTGACCAATTTCGAGTCCGGCGCGGACGACTACATGACCAAGCCGTTTGCATTCGCCGAACTGCTCGTGCGCGTGAAGGCGCTGCTGCGCCGCGGAACAGTCAACCGCTCGAACATCGTGCAGGTGGCGGACCTCACGGTTGACCGGCTGACGCACCAGGTGCAGCGCGGGGGGACAGCCATCAAGCTCACCTCGAAGGAATACGGCCTCCTCGAATACCTCGCCATCAACGCCGGGCGCGTGCTCTCGCGCACGATGATCATGGAGCACGTGTGGGATGAGAGCTTCGAGAGCCTGACAAACATCGTGGACGTGTATGTGCGGCAGCTCCGCGTGAAAATCGACGAGCCGTTCGAGCCGAAGCTCATCCACACCATCCGCGGCGCGGGATACACGCTCACCGACTCGTTTCAGGAATGAACACGCGCTCGATCCGCTTCCGGCTCATCGGGCTTTATGCGGGGCTGCTGGTGATCGTGATGCTGCTCTTCGGCAGCTACATGCACCTGCAGAACGACCACTTCCTCCGCCTGCTGCTGCGGGTGAAGCTCGAACTGCGGACGCAGCAGATCGCGCACGACATCCTGCCGGAAGTGCCGAAGCGCGGTGAGGCCTACATCGGCGAGGAAATTGCAAAGCGGTTCGCGCCGGAAATCAGCGACCGGCTCGTTCGGATCACGCGCCGCACCGGAGAGCTGGTCTATCTTTCCGGCCCGCCGCATGAGCGCAGCTTTGAACCGGAGGAGGTGCCGCGCTTGGAGACACCCCCGGTGCAGGCGTTCACACGCGAGCAGGCTCTCCCGGGCCGCAGCTCGATCCTCATCGCCACGCTCCCGGCCTCGGTCGGGGGGAATGATTACGTCATCGAAGTGGGCACGTCGCTCGCAGCCAGCAACAGTGTCCTCCGGGGCCTGTTTCTTTCCCTCGCAGCCGGCCTCCCGGTGCTCGCAGGCCTGGTCATCGCCGGCGGATACTGGCTGATGAAGCGCGGGATGAAGCCGCTGCAGGACATCATCGTCTCCGCGCAGGACATCACCCTTCACAACCTCAACCGCCGCCTGCCCGTGACCGACACCGGCGATGAAATCGCGGAGCTGTCGAAGGTGCTCAACCAGATGATCGCGAGGCTCGATGAGTCCTTCAAGCACGTGACCCAGTTCACCGCCGACGCCTCCCACGAGCTGCGCACGCCGCTCACGGTGATCCACTGCGAGCTCGAATCGATCCTCCGGAACCGAAAACTCGAGGTGGATCTGCGCGAGGCGCTCGGCAGCCTGCTGGACGAGGTGGTGCGCCTCGTCCGCATCGTCGAGGGGCTCTTCGCGCTCTCGAAGTTCGACGCGGGCCACGCACGCACCGAGCGCGTCCGGTTCAACCTCGCGAAGCTCGCGGAGATCACCGCGGAGCAGATGTGCCTCCTCGCCGAGGAAAAGCGCATCCAGCTCACGTGCCAGACGCACGAGACCGTGGAGGTGGAGGGCGACCATTCACGGCTGAAGCAGGTGATCGTGAACCTGCTCGACAACGCGATCAAATACACTCCGCCGGGCGGCAGGGTCTCGCTCACGGTCCGCAGCGACGCGGGGAACACCTTCAAAAAGGAGACCGCCATCATCGAGGTCGCGGACACCGGACCCGGCGTTTCGGAAGCCGCGCTGCCTCACCTTTTCAAACGCTTCTTCCGCGCCGATGAGTCGCATTCGCGCGACGTGGACGGCGCGGGTCTCGGCCTGTCCATCGTGCAGTCCATCTGCACGGCGCATGGGGGAGCCGTGACCGTCAGCAATATCGCACCCACGGGCTGCCTCGCCACCGTGCAGCTCCCGAAAGCCAGCCAGCAATGACCCCGCACGAAGTCACCGACGACCCATCCACCGCCGAACACGCTCCGGAGCCCGCCACCGCAAGGCCGCCCGCGCCGGACGAACCCGCTCCGCGAAAAACCGGGTGGCTCATCGTCATCCTCATCGTGCTCGCCCTCGCTGGAGGCGGCTATTTCCTTTGGAAAAACAGCGGCGCACGCGGTGAAGCGCAGCGGGCGCCGGCTGGACCGCCGCCGGTCGCTGTCGCTGCGGCGGCGCTCGGCGACATCTCCCAGACGCTCACGGTGGCCGGCGAGTTCCACCCCTATCAGCAGGCTGCACTGCACGCGAAAATCGCGGGGTTCCTCCAGTCCATCTCGGTGGATGTGGGCGATCAGGTGAAGGAGGGCCAGGTGCTCGCCCAGCTCGATGTGCCGGAGCTGAAGAGTGACCTCGACAAGGCAGCAGCTGCGTTGCGCGCCGGGGAACAGGAGGTCATCCGTGCAGAGGCGAACTACAACGAGGCCTACCTCGCATCGCAGCGGCTGCAGGATGTCGCAAAGCAGAACCCGAAGCTCGTGGCCGCGCAGGAGCTCGATGCCGTGCAGGCAAAGGAGCAGAGCACCGCAGGCGCGCTCGACGCCGCGAAGCAGCGCACGCAGGAATGCCAGGCCGAGGTGAACAAGGTCCGCTCGATGCTCGCCTACACGACGATCACGGCACCGTTTGATGGCGTGATCACGCGGCGCTACGCGGATCCCGGCGCGCTCATCGCCGCAGGCACCGCATCGAACGCACAGCCCGTCGTGGACATCGCGGAGCACAGGCGCCTGAGGCTCACTTTCCCGGTGCCGGAATCGGCGGCCTCACTCGTGAAGCCGGAGGCTCCGCTCAGCGTGCGGGTCGAGTCGCTCGGCCTCACGATGAAGGCGAAGGTCTCGCGCTTTTCCGGCAAGGTGGATCGCGCCACGCGCACGATGGCCACCGAGGCGGACATCGACAACGCGGACGGCAGGCTGCGACCCGGCCTCTATGCCAGCGTGGCGCTCGTGCTGCGCGAGAGCAAAGGGGCGCTCACGGTCCCCGCCCAGGGCGTCGCCGTCGGCGAAAAGGCCTTCGTCCTTGCGGTGACCAAGTCGGGCGTGGTCGAGGAGCGGAAGGTGCAGGTCGGCCTGCAGACTTCGGCGAAGATGGAAATCCTCTCCGGGCTGCAGCCGGGCGACATGGTGATCGTGGGCAGCCGTTCGGGAATCCAGCCGGGGCAGAAGGTCACGCCCAAGCCCGTCGAAATGAAATCCCTCGACTGACAACCCGCCATGGAGCCTCCGATTACCCAAGCCGAACTCAAGGCGCTCACCGCCTTCGACACCTGCGCCGTCGCAAACGCCATCGAGTGCTTCGACGTGCGCCTGCGCAACGAGGGATTCTCAGACAGCAGCATCCGCTGCCATTTTCCACAGCTCGCACCATTGGCAGGCTACGCGGTGACACTCCGGGTGCGCAGCGGCAATCCGCCGATGGAAGGCGGGGCTTACCTCGACCGCAGCGACTGGTGGGATCAGATCGAGGCGCAGCCTGCGCCGCACATCGTCGTGGTGGAGGATGTGGACGACATACCGGGCGTCGGCGCGTTCGTGGGGGAAATCCATTCCGCAATCCTGCGCGCCCTCGGCTGCGTCGGGGTCATCACGAACGGTGCCGTGCGGGACCTCGCGGCGGTCGAGCGCACGGGCTTCCAGCTTTTCTCCGGCAGCGTCTCCGTCTCACACGCATACATGCACGTGATCGCCGTGAACGTGCCGGTGAATGTCGCCGGGATGTGCATCTACCCCGGCGATCTCCTGCACGGCGACCGCCACGGCATCATCCGCATTCCCCCGCAGATCGCGCCGAAACTCCCCGCGACCATCGCGGGCATTCAGGCGCGCGAACGTGAGATCCTCCAGTTCTGCAAGTCCGGCGAATTCTCGAAGCCCGGCCTGAGACGGATGCTCCGGAAACCCTGCTGACATGTCGCGATTCTCGATCCGCTACCCCTACCTCGTCATCGTCGTCTGCCTGATGGTCTGCGTCGTCGGCGCGGTGAGCATCGTGCGGATGCCCGTGGATCTTTTCCCAGCCATCCGCATTCCGGTCGTCGTCGTCGCGACGTTCTTCAACGGGATGCCTCCCGAGCAGATTGAAAACGACATCACGATCCGACAGGAGCGCTTCTTCACGCTCGCGAGCGGCATCGACCACATGGAGTCGCGCTCGCTGCCGGGCGTGAGCCTGATCAAAATCTACTTCCAGGCCGGCATGAGCGCCGACGCGGCGGTGAGCAGCATTTCCAATCTCGCCGCGGCCGAGATGCGCCGACTCCCGCCCGGCACGCTGCCGCCGGTCGTGCTGAAATTCGACGCCTCAAGCCTGCCCGTATGCCTCATCACGCTGAAGGGCGAGGGCCTGAACGAAACGCAGCTTCGCGACACGGGCCACTATGTCATCCGCAACCAAGTTGCCGGCGTCTCTGGCGCGTCCGTGCCCGCGCCCTACGGCGGAAAATACCGCCAGATCATGGTGTATGTGGACCCGGTGAAGCTCGAGGCGCATCAGCTCAGCTCGATGGACGTGGTGCGCGCGGTGAACGAGTCGAACCTCATCCTGCCCTCGGGCGACGTGCGCATCGGGCCGTTCGATTTCAACCTCTACGCCAACAGCCAGGTGGACTCGATGGAGGCGATCAACCGCATCCCCCTGAAGACCATCGGCCAGGCGTCCGTCCTCGTCGGCGACGTCGGCGAAGCCAAGGACGCCTCGCAGCTTCAGTCGAATCTCGTTCGCGTGGACGGCCAGCGTTCGGCGTATCTGCCCGTGCTGAAACAGGGCGGCGACGTGAACACCATCGCCGTCGTGGACGGCGTGAAGGACAAGGTCGCGAACCTCACCGACGTGCCGAAGCAGCTCATTTCAAAGGTGGTGTTCGACCAGTCGGTCTTCGTGAAAACGGCGATCGAGAACCTGCTGCACGAGGGTGCCATCGGGCTCGTGCTCACGGGGCTGATGATCCTCATCTTCCTCGGCAATTTCCGCGCGACCGCCGCCGTCTTCCTCTCCATCCCCCTCTCGGCGCTCGCGACCTTCATCGGCCTCTCCTACGGCGACAGCTCCGTGAATTCGATGATTCTCGGCGGCCTCGCGCTCGCGTTCTCCCGCCTCATCGACAACTCGGTCGTCGTTCTCGAGAACATCTTCCGCCATCTCGAACTCGGCGAGACTCCCGAGGTCGCCGCGGAAAAAGGCGGACACGAAGTCGCGCTGCCGGTGCTCGCCGCGACGCTCACCACGGCAATCGTGTTTTTCCCCGTCACGTTCCTCTCCGGCGTGAGCCGCTACCTTTTCAGCGCGCTCGCGCTGTCGGTCGTGCTGTCGCTGTTCGCCTCGTATGTCGTCGCGATGACCGTGGTGCCGCTCTTCTGCGCGAAGCTGCTCAAGGGCCATGATCACTGCGGGCACGGCACGCCGCGCACGCTCATGGGCCGGTTCAACGCGTGGTTCAACGCGCGTTTCCACGCGTTTCTCGGCCGCTTCGACCGCACGCAGGCGCTCGCGCTCGCGCGGCCGCTGTCCACCGTGCTGATGATCGCCGGCGTCTTCCTGCTCAGCCTGTGCCTCATCCCAAAACTCGGGCTCGCCTATTTCCCGCGCACGGATCCCGGGCAGTTCGTGATCAATGTGAAGGCGCCGACCGGGACGCACGTGGAGGGCACGGACAAGCTCATCGCGCAGGTGGAGGAAATTGTGCGCAAGGAAGTGCCGCCGGAGGAACTGGAGCTGATCGTTTCCAACATCGGACTCACGCCGGACCTCTCCGCGATCACCACGAGCAATTCCGGCCAGCACACCGCGTTCATCCAGGCGAACCTCAAGGAGGGCCACCGCACGGGCAGCTACGAATACATGGACCGCGTGCGGCGGCGCGTGCGCGATGAGATGCCGCTGGTGAACGCCTATTTCCAAAGCGGCGGCCTCGTGGATGCCGTGCTCAACCTCGGCCTGCCTGCGCCCATCGACGTCCAGATCAGCGGCAAGAACCTCGAACAGATGCACGACCTGGCCAACGAGATTGCGCGCAAAGCGCGTGCATTGAAGGGCGTCAGCGACGTGCTCATTCCACAGGACGTCGATTACCCGACGCTGCGATTGGAAATCGACCGCAAGCGCGCAGCGGAGCTCGGCCTCAGCCAGAAGGAAATCATGCACAACGTGATCACCTCGCTCACTTCGAATGGCATGATCGCACCGAGTTTTTGGGCGGATCCGAAGACCGGCAACGACTACCTGCTCACCGTCCAATACCGGGAGTCGCAGGTGAAGGACGTCAACGACCTGCTCGCGATTCCGTTGCGCGGGACCGGCATGACCGAGCCCACGCGGCTCGACGCCGTGTGCCGCATCAGGCGCGAGCTTTCGCCGACCGAGATTGACCACTACCAGCTCCGCCGGGTGATTGATGTCTATGTCGCGCCCGCGACCGAGGACCTCGGCGCCGTCTCCGCGGCGGTGAAAAAAATCGTCGCGGAGACAGAGCGCCCGGAAAATGTGCGCATCGCCATTCAGGGCAGCGTGAAGGGCATGGAGGCGTCGTTCAGCAGCTTCGGCCTCGGACTCATCCTCTCGGTGGTGCTCGTCTATCTCGTGCTCGTCGCGCAGTTCAAGTCGTTCACCGACCCGCTGCTCATCATGCTCGCCGTCCCGCCCGGCATCACCGGCGTGCTGCTGACGCTGACGCTCACCGGCACCACGCTGAACATCATGTCGCTCATGGGCATCGTGATGATGGTCGGCATCGTCGTTTCAAACAGCATCCTCATCGTCGAGTTCACACACCGGCTCATCGAGGACGGAATCCCGCTGCGCGAGGCCGTGCAGACAGCGACGCGCGTGCGCCTCCGCCCGATCCTGATGACATCGCTCGCGACGATCATCGGCCTCATCCCGATGGCGCTGAAACTCGGCACCGGCAGCGAGGCCTACGCGCCGCTCGCCCGCGCGATCATCGGCGGACTGCTCGCCTCGCTCATCCTCACGGTGTTCATCGTCCCCGCGGCATTCCTCATGGTGCATCGCAGGCGAGCCGCTGCCAGGAAGCCGCCGACAAAGCCAAGACCCGCGCTCGCCGCATCCGCTGCGGCCATCGTTCTCGGTGCGCTGGTGGCGGGAGTTCCCGCTTCCCATGCGGCGGAGAAAAAGGCGGCGTTTCCCACCGCGAAGCTCGGCCGCCTCGCCGTCCTCGATTTGAAGACGGCGGAGGAGACCGCACTCCGCCGGGCACCCGAGATCGCCGCGGCATTTCTGAAGGCCCGCGCCGCCGATGAGCTGACGAAGCAGGCGCGCTCGAATTTCTTCCCGCAGGTGACGGGCATCGTCGCGCTCGCCGGCAGCGGCGACGACATCAGCAGGGCGTTCGGCCAGGGCACGCTCTACGGGAAGGACACCATCATCGGCGCGACAGGCAGCCTCAACAGCCAGACCGTCCTCAGCCGGGAATCCAACGGCATTCTGTTCTCCCAGCTCATCACCGACTTCGGCCGCACCGGCTTCCTCACCTCGGCAGCCAAGCTCGACGCGCTCTCGGAGCAACAGCGCGCGGAAGTCGTGCGGCAGAGTGTCGTGCTGCTTGTGGACCAGGCATTCTTTCATGCCCTCCAGGCGGGAGCCCTGCTGCGGTTGACGCGGGAGACCATCGGGAACCGCCAACTCATCCTCGAGCGCACCGAGGCGCTCGTGAAGGCGAAGCTGAAAACCGAGCTCGACGCGAGCCTCGCGCGCGTGAGCGTGGAGCAGGCGCGGCTCCTCGAACTGCAGGCCGACAACCGGCTGAAGGCCGCGCACGCCGAATTGTCCGCCGCGCTCGGCTACAAGGAGCCGCACCGCTTCATGCTCGTGGAGAAACGCATGCCGGAATGGCGCGAACAGCCGATCGAGACTCTCCTCGCCACCGCGCTGCAGAACCGCCCCGAAGTGAACGCGTCGCGGCTGCGCCGCGAGGCCGCGAGGAAGTTCGCGAGCGCGGAGCAGTCGGCGCGTCTGCCGAAAGTCACGCTGCAGGGCGCCTTCGGGCGAACGACAGCCGGCGACATCAAAGCTCGGGAGACCTACGCGGCCGCGGGGTTCAATGTGGAGGTGCCCCTCTTCGCCGGAGGGCGGCTGAAATCGCGCGCGGCCGAGGCATCCCTGCGCTCGGAGGCCGAGCAAAAGACGCTCGAAAGCGTGGAGGACCGCGTGGCCCGCGACGTCACGCTCGCATGGCTGAACGTCCGCGCCGCGCAGAAATCCATCGCCGTCACCGGGAGCCTGCTCTCCAGCGCCCGCGAGGCCCACGAACTCGCGAAGGCCCGCTACGAGACTGGCGTCTCGTCCATCGTCGAGTTCAGCCAGGCGGAGCTGAGCAGGACCGATGCGGAGATTCAGCACGTGAATGCGCGTTACGAATACCAGATCCAGATTGCCACCCTCGCCTTTCAGACGGGCACGATCACAGGCACCGCACCGCAGGCATCCCGCTGACCCACCGCACCGCGCCGCATGAAAAAATCGCCCGACTCCAAACCGCGCCTGCTCCCGAAATCTCTCGTGCCCGCAGCCGCAGCCTGCGCGGCGCTTCTCACCGGCTGCACCGCTTTTCAGGCTGGCCGGCAAGCGGAGTCGGGCTGGCTGCAAGTTTACAGCGAGCAAAGCTGGGGACGGATGCCGGAAGGCGGCCCGGTGACCTTCCTCTACAGCGAATACAAGGTCTTCACCCCCGATGGGCGCTTTCTCATGCGTGTGGAAAACGCCGGCTCCATGGAGGACCCGTCCACCGTGAGGCTCGAGCCGGGCAGATACATCGTGGAAGCGCAGGCGCACCAGCGCGGCACCGTGCGCGTGCCCGTGACGATCACCACAGGAAAGACCACGGCGCTGCACCTCGAAAAATAGCGCTGGGACCGGAGCGCGGCAGAGGCCGCCGCGACGGGAAAAAGCTGCGTGCGGCGAAGGTCGTCCTGGCGGCCTCTGCGCACGAGGAGCGGGAAACGCGCGAAAAAAGGATGCGCGATGACGGGGCGCTCGGAGAGCCCCATCCACTTTGGAGCGCGCAGTCTCGCCTGCGATGCAGCTTCGTCGCCTTGCGTTTCGCAGCCGCCCGGCAGCACTGACGCCGACACGCCTCTCAAGCATTCCCGCCGGCACATTCGACGCATCATTTGCGGCTTTGGTCTCTCGTTTTTCACAAACGGCACTTGGCCGCCACGTGTCCGTAACATTGATGCGCCATGGTCGTGGCGAGTTCGAAAACACCCAACGCCCAAACCACCATGACGAAGACCACCACTGCTTTGACCCTCGCCATCACAGCTTTCACGGCATCTGCGGCGAACAGCGAAAAAGCCGCGCCCGCCGCGCCGGAAAAGACGGCATTCCAGAAACTCTGGGATCTGCCGGAGATCTACAGGAACGACAAGAACCCATTCATCCAGGAGTTCGCGTTCACGGGGCGCTTTCAGTTCGACTGGTTCAGCGTGAATTCCAACAAGAACCTGACGGCGTCGGGCGGCGATGTGGACTACGCGGAAATCCGGCGCTTCCGGCTCGGCATCGATTCCTGGTTCTTCGACCGCCACCTGCAGTTCAAGGCGACGGTGGACACCGCACTGAACGCCTACCACAAGCCGGCGATTTTCTACAGCCGGTTCACGGACCTCTTCCTGAACTACAAGTTCAACGACGCCCTGAGCATCCGCGCCGGCAAATTCGAGCCGCACTTCGGCTTCGACCGCGAATACTCGGACAACCTGCACAAATTTTTCGAGCGCAGCTTCTTTGACGAGCAGGTCTTCAACAACACGGGCAACGACTACGTCTCCGGCGTCTCGGCACTCGGCAAAATCGGCAACTGGGGCTATCAGGCCGCGATCTTCTCGAACAACGTGGGCAGGGAGTTCGGCGACTTCAACGGCGGGGCGAGCGAGCTGTTCGAGGTGAGCTACGACTTCTCCAAGGCGCTCGGCGCGGACAAGGCGCTTTGGGCGGCGGACTACCTACACGTGCACGGGCTGAACGCGAACAGCAATGTGTTCAACACGATGGAGAACGCGTTCGCGACCTACTTTGACTACCAGAAGGGCCGCTTCGGTTTCGTGACGCAGTTCGGCTACGGCAACGGCACGGCTGCGAAGGGCGACCTGTATTTATTCATGGTCATGCCCACCTACTACATCATCCCGGACAAACTGGAGGTGATCGCCCGCTACCAATATGGGAGCTCGGACAACGCGAACGGAATCACCACGCTGAACCGCCAGGTGAGCACCGTGGGGAAATTCACCGGCGACACCTACAACTCCGCCTACATCGGCCTGAACTACTACCTCAACGGCCAGAAGGCGAAACTCATGGTCGGCACGCAATATGACGAGCTGACCGGCGGCACCGGCAAAAACGCCAACTACCGGGGCTGGACGACACTCGTGGGCTTCCGCATTTTCTGGTAGGCAGCCATGTCGGTGATTGGTTTCGCGCGATGCTGTTCGACCCGGTGCCGCCGGCCTCCCGCGACGCTCGGGAGTTGACCCGCACGCACGGGAACGGGTGAAGTGTAACCGGGTTGTTTCCCGTTCGACACACAACCGTAACATTCCCGCGCAACATTCAACCGCTCCACGCCCGATGCCATCCCACTACGAAGACTCGCTCCAGCACGACGTTGACCGCATCAAACACAAGGTCGCGGAGATGGCGCGCCTGGCCGAGTGCGCGCTGGAGGCCTGCACCAAGGCGCTCTCCACGCGCGACCGGCAGCTCGCCTACGCGGTGATCCTGCGCGACCGGCGCATCGACGAGCTTGAGAAGGAGCTGGACCGGCTCTGCCTGGAGTTCCTCATCCGCCAGCAGCCCGTAGCACGCAGCCTGCGCTTTGCCTACATCACCATCCGCGTGACGCTGGAACTGGAGCGCATCGGCGACTACGCGGAGAGCATCGCGCGGCAGACGCTGAAGCTCGCGAAGCTGAACGCGCATATCCCCGTCGAACGTTTCCAACAGATTGCCAGCCTCAGCATCCCGATGCTGCGTGATTCCGTGAAGGCATTCATCGCCGGCGATGAGGCGCTCGCCCGCGACGTCCTCGCCCGTGAATACGAGGTGGATGCGCTGCGCAACGTCATCAACAACGAGCTATTCAAGCTCCGCTCAGACAACCTCATCCCGCTCGAGGCCCTGACGCCGCTCATGACCATCGCTCGCCGCTTCGAGCGCGTGTCCGACCAGTCCACGAACATCTGCGAGGACGTCATCTACATGGTGACCGGCGAATACCCGCGCAAGTTCGGCGGCGACACCTGGCGCATGGTCTTCATCGACGAGCGCAACGCCTGCCGCAGCCAGATGGCCGAGGCCATCGCGAACGACCTCAAGCGCCCGCAGTTCATCTTCGCGAGCGCCGGGCTCACGCCCACCGAAGTGGATCCCGGAACGGTTGAGTTCATGCGCGGGAAGGGCGTGGACATGTCGCACGCCAAGACCCACAGCGTGGACCAGCTCCCGAACCTCGACGCCGCACAGATCATCGTCGCCCTCTCTCCGTCCGCAAAAAAGGCCTTCCCGAAACCCACCAAGGCCGTCTGCCTCGACTGGAGCCTGCCCGACCCCTCGCAGGTCACGGGCAGCGACGAGGAAAAGCGCGCGGCCTACGAGTCCGCCTACCAATTTCTCCGCGAACACATCTCCGAACTCTGCGACGCTGTCCTCAGCGACAGCATCGTCTGAGCACTTCCAAGAACAACCAACACTACTATGAATCGTATCAGCACATTCGCCCTCGCCGCGGCGGTCACAACCGGGCTTTTCATCACTGGTTGTGACAAAAAGGGCGCGGCCGACGGCGGCAAGAAGGGTTCAGAAATCGCCCTGCAAAACATCGGCTCTGACACGATGGTGAACCTCGCACAGGCGTGGGCAGAGGCTTACCACGACGTGAAGAAGGGCGTCTCCGTGGAAGTCGTCGGCGGCGGCAGCGGCGTTGGCATCGCGGCGCTCATCAACGGCACCTGCGACATCGCGAACGCCTCGCGCAAGCTGGAGAAGGAGGAGGAGGAGAAGGCGGCGGCGAAATACGGCGGCAAGCACCCGCTCGAGCACACCGTCGGCTACGACGCCCTCGCCATCTACGTGCATCCGAGCAACCCAATCACCGAGATTTCCATCGAGCAGCTCAGCGAAATCTATAAGGAGGGCGGCAAGATCAGCAAATGGAGCGAACTCGGCGTCACGATGCCCGGTGGAAAAGACGACATCGTCCGCGCCAGCCGACAGAGCAACAGCGGCACCTACCACTATTTCCGCGAAGCGGTGGTCGGGAAGAAGAACGACTTCAAGCAGGGCTCGCGCGACATGAACGGCTCGAAGGAAGTCGTGGATCTCGTCGCCACAACACCGACCGCCATCGGCTACAGCGGCATCGGCTACAAGACCGACAAGGTGAAGGTCGTGAAGGTCTCCAAGAAGGCCGGCGAACCCGCCGTCGCGCCGAGCATCAAGACCACGCTCGACAAGAGCTATCCGATTGCGCGACCGATGTTCATGTATGTCGCACCGAACGCGAAGCCCGAAGCCGAGGAATACATCAAATGGATCCTCACCGCAGCCGGACAGAAGATCGTGATTGAAACCGGCTACGTCCCGCTTCCGGAATTTGCCCCAAGAGACGCACACTAAGCTGACACGAAACGGATTCGCAGGCGGGCGGTGCTCCAAAAGCGCCGCCCGCCTTTTCCACAGATGACAGGCTCACGCTCCACACTCGGAATCTACGGCGAAAAGGCCATCGAATGGCTCATCCGCATCTGCGGCGTGAGCGCGATCGTCTTTGTCTTCGCGATCTTCTTCTTCGTGTTCCGCGAAGGCGCGCCGATCCTGGCGAACAAGGAGTTCAGCATTCGGGAGTTCCTCACCAGCACCGAGTGGTATCCCACCTCGATGAGCAACGTGCGCTACGGCACGCTCGCCCTGCTCGCCGGCACGTTGAGCGTAACCGCAGTCGCGATGTTCATCGCCGTGCCGTTCGGCCTCGGTGCGGCGATTTTTGTCTCCGAATTCTGCAGCGGAAAGCTGCGCGAAGTCCTGAAGGTCGTCATCGAGCTTCTCGCTGCGATTCCCAGCATCGTGTGGGGCTTCATCGGCCTCACGGTGATGAACCCGCTCATCCAGAAACTCTTCCACGTTCCCGTCGGGCTGAATGTGCTGAACGCCGCAATCCTTCTCGCACTGATGAGCATCCCCGTGATGGTCAGCATCGGCGAGGATGCGCTGAAGGCGGTGCCTGACAGCTACCGCGAGGGCGCGCTCGCGCTCGGTGCGACGCGCTGGCAGATCGTCTGGCGCGTGCTGCTGCCCGCAGCGAAGAACGGCCTGCTCGCCGCCGTGCTCCTCGGCGTGGGCCGCGCCGTCGGGGAGACGATGGCCGTGCTCATGGCCACCGGCCACGCAGTGCAGGTGCCCCACAGCATCTTCGACAGTTGCCGCACGCTCACCGCGACGATCGCCGCGGAACTGGGCGAGGCGGGCGAGCATTCGCCGCACTACCAGGTGCTCTTCCTCATCGGCATCCTCCTTTTCTCGATCACTTTCATAGTGAACATCACCGCCGACTTTGTCGTGAAGGGCATCCGCAAGAAATGAACGCGCCCGCCGACACACAGCCCGCGGCGCAATTCGCCGAGACACCCTTCACGCGGAAGAAGCAGCGCAGCGAGAAAATCGCCCGCACGGTCTTCGCCGTGATGGTCGCGTGCATAGTCATCCCGCTCATTTTGATCATCGGCTACCTCGTGAAGGAGGGCGCATCGCTCATCTCGTGGGATTTCCTCACGACGAACCCGACTGGCGGCATGAGGAAAGGCGGCATCTGGAGCGCGCTGCTCGGCACGTTCTGGCTCGTCGGAGTCTCGCTCTGCATCAGTGCGCCCATCGGTGTGCTCGCCGCCGTGTATCTGAATGAATACGCGAGGGACAACTGGTTCACACGCGTCGTGAACCTCGCCGTGGTGAACCTCGCCGGCGTGCCCAGCATCGTGCATGCGCTTTTCGGTCTCGGCGCATTCGTGCTCTTCGCACACATGGGCCGCAGCATCCTCGCCGCGTCGCTCACGCTCGCGATCATGACCATGCCCGTCATCATCGCCTCCACCAAGGAGGCGCTTGCAGCCGTGCCGAGGCAGTTCCGTGAGGCGTGCTGGAATGTAGGCGCAACGAAGTGGCAGACGATCTGGCGCATCGTGCTTCCAAACTCGATCAGCGGCATCCTCACCGGCGTGATTTTGCAGGTGAGCCGCACCGCTGGCGAGACTGCGCCGATCATGTTCACTGGGGCCGTGTTTTACCGGCGCATCGAGGAGGGAAACTTCTTCGCCTACAACCTCACCGACCAGTGCATGGCGCTTTCCACGCACCTGTTTGCGGTGAAAACACAGGTCACCAACGCTCCCGAGGCGCTTTCCTTCGCCATTGCCACCGTGCTGCTCGGCCTCGTCGTTTTTGTGAACCTCACCGCCATCATCATCCGCGCCTGGCTGCGCTCCCGGAAGAAATGGTGACGCCGAAAATCCAGATTGAAAACCTGCGCCTGAGCTACGGGCCGAAGGAAGTCATCCACGGCATTTCATTCGACGTGCAGCCGAACGAAATCCTCGGCATCATCGGCCCCGCGCAGAGCGGCAAGACCTCGCTGCTGCGCTGCATCAACCGCACCATCGAATTCACAACGAACGCGAAACCCTCGGGCGTCATCCGCGTGGACGGCGTGGACGTGATGGAAATGCGCAATGTCTATGAGCTGCGCCGCCGCATCGGCATGGTCGCACCGCTCCCGGTCGGCCTTCCGCTCACCATCTACGACAATGTCGCCTTTGCCCCGCGCGCCGCGGGCATGAGGAAGAAGGGTGAACTCGACACGCTCGTGGAGAAGTGCCTCACGCAGGCCGCGCTGTGGGACGAGGTGAAGGACCGCCTCGCCTCGCTCGGCACGAAGCTCTCCGGCGGCCAGCAGCAGCGCCTCACCATCGCGCGCGCGCTTTCGCACCAGCCCGAGATTCTGTGCCTCGACGAATTCAGCATCGCGATCGATCCGGTCACGACGATGCGCATCGAGGACGTGCTCAAGGAGCTGAAGAAGGAGATGACGATCATCCTCGTCACCAACCTCGTGCAGCAGGCCCGCCGGCTCGCCGCGCGAACGATGTTCCTCTGGAACGGCGAAATCATCGAACTCGGCCCGACCGAGCAGCTCTTCGGCGACAAGCCCAAGGACAAGCGCACGTATGACTACGTGAACGGGATTTTCGGATGAGCGACGCGCGCATGAGCATCACCACGCGGGACCTGAAGCTCTGGTATGGAAAATTCCAGGCGCTGAAGGGCATCAACGTGGACATCAAGCACGGCAGGATCACCTCGCTCATCGGCCCCAGTGGCTGCGGCAAGACGACGCTGCTGCGCTGCTTCAACCGCGTGAACGAGCGCTATGGCAACGTGACCACGACCGGCGAGATCAAGCTGCTCGGCAAGAACATCTACGACGAGGACGTGTCGCTCATCGAGCTGCGCAAAGCCGTCGGCATGGTCTTCCAGCGCCCGAACCCGCTGCCGCTCTCGGTGTATGAGAACGTCGTCTTCGGCCTGCGCATCCACGCGGAGAAGAAGCTCACGCGCGGTGATCTCGACGACGCCGTCGAGAAGGCGCTCACCGAAACCGGGCTGTGGAAGGACCTCAAGGACCGCCTCGGCGACCGCGCCATCGGCCTCCAACTCGAGCAGCAGCAAAAGCTCTGCATCGCGCGGCTCCTCCCGCTGAAGCCCGAGATCATCCTCATGGACGAGCCGTGCTCCGCACTCGACGTGGACGGCACGCGCGCCATCGAGGAGCTGATGTGGAGCCTCGCGGGCCGCTACACGATTGTGATCGTCACGCACAACATGGCGCAGGCCCGCCGCGCGAGCGACGAGACGATCTTCATGCTGCTCGGCGAACTCATCGAGCACGCGCGCACGGAGGACCTCTTCCTCACGCCAAAGGATTCACGCACCTCGGAATACATCGAAGGCCGCTACGGCTAGGCGTGGGCCATTTTCCACTGGCGGAAAATGGGCGTCCGCAGTTCACTCCCGCGCCATGTCCAAAGCGCTACGAATCCTGCTCGCTGCACTCGCACTGCTCGGCCCCCGAACTTCACGGGCGGCCGCCCCGCAGGAGCCGCGCGAGCCCGGCGAGACGATCATCGTCAGCGGCGGCGTTTCGCTTTTCATCTGGGAAAAATGGAAGGCGCAGCCGCACGACAAGTGGTGGCTGAATTTCATCCGCGCAGCCCAGCTCCGCATCGCGCAAATCCAGCAGGCAAACCCGCAGCAGCAGATCACCTGGCTCGTTTACCGCCCGGCATACGCCTCGCGCGCGCGGCAGGACGGCCAGGACCACACCGCCGTGATCAACGGCATCCGCGAGTCGCTGCGCGTGCGGATGATGTGGTTCGACTCCACCTCGCAGCTCGTGAACTACATCAACCGCGGCCAGCCCCGCGACAGCGTGAAGATCAACGACCTGGAGTTCTTCTGCCACAGCAACAAGGCGTGCCTCATGTTCGACTACTCGAACATCATCGACAGCGCCTCGAAGGTGTGGCTGCACGAGAATGATTTGTCTAAAATCAACCGCGGCATTTTCACACGCGACGCGCTCGTGCGGAGCTGGGGATGCCACACCGGCGAGAGCATGTCCGGGCGGTTCCGCTCGGCGACAGGCGTGTCCATGTGGGGGCTCACCGGGAAGAGCCAATACATGACCGATGAGCTTCCCGTGCCTGCCACCGCCGCCGGGCGCTGGACCCGCTGATTTTTCCGACCCATGACGCTCCGCGAACTGCAGGCCATCTACGACACGCCGTTCTTCGATCTCATCGCGCTCGCGCGGCAGGCGTATCTCGATCATTGGAAAAGGAGCGAGGTGCAGCTCTGCACGCTGCTCTCGATCAAGACGGGCGGCTGCTCGGAGGACTGCGGCTACTGCGCGCAGAGCTCGCGCTATTCCACGGGAGTCGAGCGCGAGTCGCTCATGTCGCCGGACGACATCGAGGCCGTCGCGAAGCGCGCGAGGGAGAACGGCTCCACGCGCTTCTGCATGGGCGCGGCATGGAAAGGCGTGCGCAGCGGCGACCCGCGGTTCGAGAGCGTGCTCGACAGCGTGCGGCGCGTCGCAAAGCTCGGCATGGAGGTGTGCGTCACGCTCGGCCAGCTTGGCGGACGCGAGGCGGAGCAGCTCAAGGATGCGGGCGTCACGGCCTACAACCACAACATTGACACCTCGCCCGAGCACTATCCGAACATCGTCAGCACGCACACATTCCAGGATCGCCTCGACACCATCGCCCATGTGCAGAAGGCCGGCATGAGCGTGTGCTGCGGCGGAATCATCGGCATGGGTGAGACGGAACTCGACCGGTTGAAGATGCTCGAGGTGCTCACCAATTTTGATCCGCCTCCGGAAAGCGTGCCGATCAACTGCCTCATGCCCATGCCCGGCACGCCGCTCGACGAGCAGCCGCCCGTGGACATCTTCCAGCTCGTGCGCCTCATCGCCACCACGCGCATCGCGCTGCCGCGCGCAAAAGTGCGCCTTTCGGCAGGCCGCACGCGCCTCACCCGCGAGGGGCAGGCTCTCTGCTTCTTCGCCGGCGCGAATTCGATCTTCTACGGCGACAAGCTCCTCACCGCCGCAAATCCCGGCACCGATGCCGACCGCGCGTTGCTCAACGAACTCGGCCTCGCACCGCAGCCGCCGCACCGCGGCGAGCACCCCGCGGGCAGTGAATGCGGCGCGGCGATGGCGTGCCTCACGTAATCCGCACACCGCCCTTCCCTTCCCCCGCACCGTCGCGCATCCTGCGGGCGCGATGACCACCGCGAACAAGATCACCATCGGCAGGATCCTGATGATCCCGGTCTTTGTGCTGATGGCGCTCTACTACGGCCGCAGCGTGTCGCACGGGCATCCTCAGGAATGGATGCGCCTCACCGCCATCGCCATCTTCGTCATCGCCGCCGCGAGCGACGGCATCGACGGCTACATCGCGCGCCGCTGGAACCAGATGAGCAAGCTCGGCACGGTGCTCGACCCCATCGCGGACAAGGGCCTCCTCCTCGCGGGCATCATCACGCTGAGCGTGAGCAACTGGCAGTATGAGTTCCCGCTCTGGTTCCCGGTGCTCGTCATCGCGCGCGACATCGTCATCGTCGCCGGCGTGCTCGCGCTGCACTTCATCAACGGCGACGCGCGTGTGCGCCCGAACTGGATGGGAAAGACCGCGACCGTCGCGCAGATGTTCGCCGTCGGCTTCGCGATGCTCTTCACCGGCCACGAGTGGAAGGCGCGCATCGCGGGCCACGAGGTCGCGTTCCTCGATGTGCCCGTGTTCATCGCCGGATTCTTCACGCTTGTCTCCGGGCTTTTCTACATCCGCGACGGCATCCGCCAGCTCCACGCGAAAGGCCACGGCGAGCCGCAGCCGCCGCACACGCTGCATTAGGTCCGCGGCAAGCCCGCCCTAGTTCAGCGGATCCTTCTTCGCGCAGTTGCAGGCGCCCTTTCCGCGCTTCCTCGAGCGGGCGCGCAGCACGAGATACAGCAGCGCGCCGAACACCGCAGCCGCGACCAAGACCTGCTGGACGGCGGGGCTCATTGGAAGCCGAGCAACCGTCCGCCCTGATACACGACGAACGCGCCGATCCATGCGAGCGCGGTCATGTAGGCGATTTGGAAAAGCGGCCAGCGCCAGGAGTTCGTCTCGCGCCGCACGATGGCGACGGTGCTGATGCACTGCATCGCGAGGACGAAGA
The DNA here is from genome assembly GCA_044221185.1 of Chthoniobacteraceae bacterium. Lineage (GTDB taxonomy): Bacteria > Verrucomicrobiota > Verrucomicrobiia > Chthoniobacterales > Chthoniobacteraceae > SXWH01. The sequence continues at coordinate 118,819 of JBGAPP010000008.1, forward strand.
AGACCATGATCGAGAGGCACGTGAGCGGCGTGAAGACGAGGCTGCCATCGGGCCGGCGCTCGTCCCGCATCTGGCTGCGCAGATCCTCATTGTCCGCCTTGGCGTCCTCGATGTTGTAAATCTGCCCCATCGTGCTGACGAACACCTCGCGCGCGGCGAACGATGCGACGATGCCAATGCCGATTTTCCAGTCATAGCCGAGCGGTGCGATGACGGGCTCGATCGCGTGGCCGAAGCGCCCGGCAGCGCTGTTGGCGAGCACCTCGGCGCGCGTTGGATCCGGCGTGGACGGCTTCGGGTAGTTCAGCAGCGCCCACAGAACCACGCTCAGCGCGAGGATCACCGTGCCCGCGCGGCGGAGGAAAATCAGCGCGCGCTCCCACATCCGCTGCATGATGCCGCGGAGCACGGGCGCACGGTAGGGGGGCAGCTCGAGCAGCAGCATCGGCGTCTCGCCGCGCAGGAGCGTCTTCTTGAAGAAGCCGGCCATGACGAACGCCGCGACCACGCCGAGCAGATACATGCTGAGCATCACGCCCGCCTTGGCCCACACGCCGGACGCGGGCATGAGCAGCGCGATCATGATCGCATAGACCGGCAGCCGCGCGGAGCAGCTCATCAGCGGCGCGACGAGGATGGTGACGAGGCGGTCGTTGCGGTTTTCGATCGTGCGCGTGGCCATGATCCCCGGAATCGCGCAGGCGAACGACGACAGCAGCGGCACGAAGGATTTCCCGTGCAGGCCCACGCGCGACATCAGGCGGTCCATGATGAATGCGGCGCGCGCCATGTAGCCGCTGTCCTCCAGCAGGCCGAGGAAAAGAAAGAGGATCAGGATTTGCGGGAGAAAGACGACGACGTTGCCGACGCCGTTGATCACTCCGTCCACGACCAGACTGCGGAAATCGCCGTCCGCCATGTGCGAGCGCACGAGGTCGGCAAGCCAGTCCTTGCCTTCGCCGATCCACTCCATCGGCCATTTTGCCACGATGAAGATGCACACGAACATGAGCGCCATCATCCCGACGAACGCGAGCCAGCCCCACAGCCGGTGGGTGAGGACTTGATCCATGCGGTCGGTGAGGGTGAGCCCGTGCGTGTCCTCCCCGCGGCGGTGCACCACCGATGCGCAGACTTCGGACACCCACGCGTAGCGCGCGTCCACCGGCGCGGCGATGGGATCGAGGCCGCTGAGGCGCAGCCGCTCACGCGCGGCGTGGACCTCGGTGCGCAGCGCCTCGTCGCCGTTCACTTCCGCGGCGAGGCGGTCGTCCTCAAGAGAAAGCATCAGCATCGCCTCGGCACGCATGCTTCCGGCGTGGCCCTTGAACGCGCGCGACAGCGCGGCGACCTCGCGCTCCAGCACGATGGGGAGCTGCGCGCGGTGATCGGAGACATTCAGCGTCGCGCGGGAGAGCGCCTGCTTCAGCTCGATGATCCCCTGCCCGCGGCTCGCGACCATCGGGATTACCGGCACGCCGAGCCGGTCGCGCAGCGCGAGCAGATCAATCGCCAGCCCGCGCTCCTCGGCCACGTCCACCATGTTCAGCGCGACGACGAGCGGGATTTCCAGCTCGAGGAACTGCGCGACGAGATACAGGTGCCGCTCGAGGTTCGACGCATCAAGCACCGCGATGATCGCGTCCGGCCGCGGCGTGTCCGCCACGCGTCCGAGCAGGACGTCGCGCGACACGGCCTCATCCGGCGAACGCACCTGGAGGCTGTAGCTGCCGGGGAGGTCGAGCAGCTCCATCGCCTCGCCGTGGCTGCCAAAAAAGCGGCCCGTCTTCTTTTCCACTGTCACGCCGGGGTAGTTGCCGACCTTCTGCCGCAGGCCGGTGAGCGCGTTGAAAATCGTCGTCTTGCCGGTGTTCGGGTTTCCGGCGATGGCTATGCGCCGGAAAATCTGTGCGGGCTCGGCCATATCGTTCGGCTCAAGCGCGCTGCACGCGAATGCCGGCAGCGTCCGCCTTGCGCAGGGAGATATGCGCGCCACGCACCTTGAACTCAATCGGATCGCCCATCGGCGCGAACCGCACGACCTCGACGACCGTGCCGACGGTGAATCCCATCTCCATCACGCGCCCGCGCATGGTGCCGGGAATTTCCAAGGCGACCACTTTCCCGCGCTGACCCGGCTGTAGGGTGCTCAACGGCTCCGCCGCACTGCGGGGCTCCGCATTCTCCGCGTCCTCGCTCATCGCGGATCAGGCGGCGAACCGCTCCACCTCGACTTCGACGTGGTCGCAAAGCTCGCGGCCCAGTGCGAGGCGCGTCCCCATCAGGAGGCAGATCACCGCGGCTCCGTCCGCGATTTTTTTCACCACCGTATGATCGCGAAAACCCATCTCGCGCAGCCGCACGCAGTGCGGGCAGTCCGGGCAGATGTGCCGGACGCGAAGCCGCTCGCCGCATTTCGCGGTCGCGAGAGTCAGTTTGGGAACGGCAGGCATCATGTTGCGAAGGTGAATACAGCGTCTGAGAATGGGTCGCAAGAAGAATTGCGATTGAGTCGCAATCTAGCGTGCTGACGTTGGGATTATCCCCTCGCATCGCGGGAGTTAGATTTTTCATAGAATATCCACTCCCACCTCCCGAATCCGGTCCCCAAGAGTCCCGGCCTGCGGGAGTGCCCGCACCGCCGCCACACAGACACCCCCGGCCAATCTCGGTAGTCTCCCATCGGACGGCTGGCTTGGCATACGCTGAATCATCCGTGCATGAAACCCAGCGACTCCGCCTTCAAATGGAACGCCAATCCCGCGCGGATTGCCCTGTTCCTGAATTTGTTCGTCATTGAGACAACGCCATCCCAGCGGCGCCGGACAGCGGCCAAACGCGGAAAATGAGGGACACCGTCATGGAGAAGCGCAGGATTCTCATCGTGGACGACAGCCCCATGCTCACCGACATGTGGCGGATGCTCTTCGAGCACTCGGGCAAGTTCGACATCGGTATCGAGAACAACGGTGCGGCGGCCCTCAATACCGCACGCGCTTTCCAGCCGGACTTGATCTTCCTCGACGTCTGCCTCGGTAGGATGAATGGGCGTGAAGTCGCCAGCGCATTGAGAGCCGACCCGATGCTCGGCACCACGCCCGTGGTGTTCCTCACGGGCTTGAGCAGGGAGGACGTGGAGCGCGAGCAGTCGGCCGACAGCCACATGGTGCTCTCAAAACCAGTCGAGTGGGAGGACATCCTCGCGGTTGCAGAGCAAGTTTTCCAGCAGCCTGCCCCGGTCGTGCGGGAGGCGGATTTCGATTCCGTCGCAGCGGCGGGGAGGGAGTCGCAGTCCCTGGCGGCCTGACGGGATTTGAGCGGCGGAGTCGCCACATTTTCCAAAACGCGGATCATGTCGGCTCCGGCAGCAAACTGTGTCGCTGACAAACAGCGGCGCACTCGTCACAGTCGGGGACTCATTTCGCGATGTCCCACCGCCTCCTCCTCCAAGACGTGCGCAAGAGCTTCGGCGCGACGGCGGCGCTGCGCGGGGTTTCGCTCGCGGTGGCGGAGGGCGAGGTGCATGCGCTCATCGGCGAAAACGGCGCGGGCAAGAGCACGCTGATGAAAATCCTCAGCGGCGCGCACACGGCGGACAGCGGGCGCATCGAGCTCGACGGCGCGCCGTTTGCGCCGCGCAACCCGCACGACGCGCGCGGCGCGGGCGTGGCGATGATTTACCAGGAGCTGAACCTCGCGCCGGACCTCAGCGTGGCGGAGAACATCACGCTCGGCGCGGAGCCGACGCGCCTCGGATGGCTGCGGCGCGGCGCGATGCGCGACACGGCGCGGCGCGCGCTCGCGGAACTCGGCCACGCGGACCTGCCGCTCGACGCGCCGGTGCGCTCGCTTTCCATCGCCGAGCAGCAGCTCGTGGAAATCGCGCGCGCGCTGGCAGGCGAGCCGCGCGTGATCATTTTCGACGAGCCGACGAGCAGCCTCACGCAGGCGGACGCGGAGCGGCTCTTCGCCGTCATCGCGCGGCTGAAGGCGCGCGGCACGGCGGTGATCTACATCAGCCATTTCCTCGAGGAATGCCGGCGCGTGTGCGACCGCTTCACCGTGCTGCGCGACGGCGAGAGTGTGGACTCCGGCCCGATGGCTGAGACGCCGCTCGCGGACATCATCCGGCTCATGGTTGGGCGCGAAGTGAGCGAGCTGTATCCGCGCATCGAGCACACGCGCGGTGAGGTGGTGCTGAAGGCGGACTCCACCGTGCGCGCCGCATCGCTGGAGATTCGCGCGGGGGAAATCTTCGGCCTGTTCGGCCTCGTCGGCGCAGGGCGCACGGAGCTGCTGCGGCGGATATTCGGCCTCGACGCACTCGGTGCGGAACGCGTCGCGGTCTTCGGCAACGATGCGCGCGTCGTCTCGCCATCGCGACGGCTCGCACAGGGCGTCGGCCTTCTCAGTGAGAACCGCAAAGAGGAGGGCCTGATGCTGCGCCGCCCGCTCACGGAAAACCTCACCGCAACGCGCCCGGTCGCGCGCGGTGGCTGGATTTTCCGCGGACGCGAGCGCGCGGTGACGCAGCAGTGGATGGAAAAGCTCGACGTGCGGGCGCGCGGAGCGGACCAGGCCATCGGCAAACTCTCCGGCGGCAACCAGCAGAAGATCGCGCTTGGCCGCCTGTTGCACCACGACGCGAAAATCCTCCTGCTCGACGAGCCGACGCGCGGCATTGATGTCGGCAGCAAGGCGCAGATTTACCGGCTCATCGGCGAACTCGCCGCGCAGGGCCGCGCAGTGCTTTTCGTGAGCAGCTACATTCCCGAGCTGCTCGGCGTGTGCGACAGCGTCGGCGTGATGTGCCGCGGCCGCCTCGCCAGCGTGCGCCCCGCCGCGGAGTGGACCGAGCACACGCTGATGGAGGCTGCCATCGGCGCGGCGTAATTCGGACGGAAATCCTGCGAGACTTTGCAGGCGGGCGCGGGTTCATTTCCGCCCTATGAAACGCATCCTCCCGCTCTGCCTCACACTCACCCTCCCGCTGTTCCTGCGCGCGGCGGACCAGCCCATCGACCCGCAGCGGGCGCGCGAGCTTTACCGCCGGATGCAGGCGGGCGAGAAGCTGACCGACGACGAGCAGAAGTATCTCGACGAGGCGAGACGCCAGCGGGAGGCGCAGCCCGGCGCGCCGGAACCGGCAATGCGCGAGAAATTCCGCGCGATCAGGGAGAAGATGGATCGCGGGGAAAAGCTGACTGACGAGGAGCAGCGGATGCTCGACGAGGTTCGCCGCCGCCAAGGCGGCCCCGGCGGCCCGCCCGATCCGGCGATGCGCGAGCGTGCGCAGGCACTACGCCTGAAAATCGAGCGCGGGGAGAAGCTGACCGACGAGGAGCAGCGCTTCGCGGAGGAGGTGCGCAGGCGCATGGCAGGCGACCGACCGCCCGGCGGTGATTCGGACGGGATGCGCGAGAGGATGCGCGCAGTCGCGGAGAAGGTGCAGCGCGGCGAGAAGCTTTCCGAAGACGAGCTGAAACTCGCGGAGGAAATGCGCCGGCGCATGGATGCCGAGCAAGCTGCGCAGCAGCGGAACCGCGAATTTTCATGGGACCGCGCGCGCGCGGCGCACGAAAAAGAGCAGCGCGGCGACACCCTCAGCGACGACGAGAAAAAACTGCTCGCCGAGGCGCGCAAGCGGTTCGAGGAGGGACGCGGGCCGGAAAGCGACTCCGCAAATCCGCCAGGCAAGCCACCACAACAGCCGTGAAATGATCGGGAAGTGGCTGCTCTATTCCCATGCGACGAAAGAACTGACGAAGACGTGGTTCAAGAAGTGATCCGCAGATTCCGCAGATGGACGCAGATTCAGTGAGCACATCCTCCTTCATTTGGGAATTTGCCGAGTGAACTCAGAAACGTCCCCCGCGAAGCGACATGATGGCCACTGGAGCAGGTGATTCCAAACCCAGGCCCCGGCCCCGATGAACGTCGGCAAGCCCGGCTACAGCAGCTTTATGAGCAAGGGGCGCAGCTGTTGCTCGATTGTGCCGACGATCGAGCACTTGAGTGCTTCAAAGATATCCACGAGGTCGATTACACCCTTCCGCAACGTTGCACCAATCGTTGAAGATTCCCACATGGTCCCTGACTGGGCCGTTAAGCATCGAAACCGGCTCTTGGGCAAAAGCGATGAATGAGCGGCGGACATCAGCGATCCCAGCCGCGATCACTTTCCCTACGAAGCCCGCGCATTGAAGATTGAACGAAGCAACCCGAACCATCACACACCTCCGGCCAACACCATGAAACTCCCAGCAATCATCCTCGCCGCCTCCATCGCATCCCTCACCGCCGTCGCCGAGGACTGGCCGCAGTTCCGCGGGCGATACCGCGATGACATTTCGCACGAAACCGGCCTGCTCAAGCAGTGGCCCGCCGACGGTCCGAAGCGCGTGTGGCTCTTCGACAACGCGGGCATGGGCTACAGCGGATTCAGCGTCGCGGGCGGCAAGCTCTTCACGCTCGGCACGCGCGACGGGAAGGAAATCCTCATCGCGCTCGACTCGAACACCGGCAAGGAACTGTGGGCGTCGCCTGTCGGCGAGATCCTCGGAAACGGCTGGGGCGACGGCCCGCGCGGCACTCCCACCGTGGATTCCGACCGCGTCTATGCGATGAGCGGCACGGGCAACCTCGTGTGCGCGCAGACATCCGACGGCAAGGTGCTCTGGACAAAATCCATGGGCGACCTCGGCGGCAAGCGGCCCGGCTGGGGCTTCACCGAATCGCCGCTCGTGGACGGCAAGCTCGTGCTCGCCACGCCCGGTGGCGACAAAGGCACGATGGCCGCCTTTGACAAGATGACCGGCGACGTGAAGTGGCAGAGTGCGGAAATCACCGAAGGCGCGCAATATTCCTCCATCGTCCCCGCGACGCTCGGCGGCAAAAAGCAATACGTGCAGCTCGTGATGCAGACGCTCTTCGGCGTGGATGCGGAGACGGGCAAGCTCGTTTGGCGTTCCCCGTGGGGCGGCAAGACCGCCGTCATCCCCACGCCCATTGTGAAGGGCGACGAGGTCTTCATCAGCAGCGGCTACGGCGTCGGCTGCAAGAAGGTCGCCGTGAAGGGCGGCGAGGCCACGGACGTCTTCATGAACAAGGACCTCGAGAACCACCACGGCGGCGTCATCCGCGTTGGCGACTACCTCTACGGCCATAGCAACAAGAGCGGATGGACGTGCATGGCATTCGCCGACGGCACCGTGAAGTGGGCGGAGAAAGGCGCGCTGGAAAAAGGCGCCGTCACCTGTGCCGACGGGATGCTTTACTGCCTCGGCGAAAAGACGGGCACCGTCGCACTCGTCGAGGCATCGCCCGACGGCTGGAAGGAGAAGGGCCGCTTCAAGCTCGACCCCCAGGCCACCATCCGGAACCCGAAGGGCGCAATCTGGACGCACCCCACCGTCGCGAACGGCAAGCTCTACCTCCGCGACCAGAACTACATCTACTGCTACGACGTGAAGCAGTAATCCGCCCCACCACAGACCATCACTCCAACCAACGAACCAACAAACCATGAAACTCCTCACCACCATCGTCGCAACCGCCGCACTCAGCGCATTCACCTTCGCCGCCGATGCCCCGCTCGCCGTCGGAGCCGCGGCGCCCGCGCCCACCGCAAAGGATCAGGACGGCAAGCCCGTGAAATTTGCCGACGTGTATGCCAAGGGCACGACGCTCGTTTATTTCTACCCGAAGGCCGACACGCCCGGTTGCACGAAGCAGGGCTGCTCGCTGCGCGACAATTGGGACGCGCTCAAGGCGAAGGGCGTGCAGGTGCTCGGCGTGAGCGGCGACAAACCGGAGGCGCAAAAGGCATTCCGCGACAAGTTCACATTCCCCTTCCCGCTCGTGGCCGATGACGACGGCAAGGTCGCCGCTGCGTTCGGTGTGCCCGCGATGAAGCCGGGCATCTACAAGCGCACTTCGTTCCTCGTGAAGGGCGGCAAGATCGTCTGGAACATGACCGACAAGACAACGACCGAGACGCACGCAGCCGACGTGCTGAAGGTCGTTGAGGGGCTGAAGTAGCGGCGCTCACCGCGCAGCTCCGAGTGAGCCGCGCCACTGCACTTACTGCGCGCTCCACTCGTGCATGCCCTCGGCGAGCCCGAGGCGGACGAGAGCCTCGCCCGCTAGGAAAAGCGATCCTGCAATCAGGATGCGTCCCTCGGCGGCGCGCGCCTCGGCGAGCGCACCGCCAAGCGTCTCCGCCGTGCTGACGGGAATTGAAGGTGCCTGTGCACGGATGATTTCCGCAAGCTGCGAAGGCGGCAGCGCGCGCGGGCTGCGGACGGGCACGCAAATCACGCGCGCCGCAATCGGCAGCAGCGCGGCTGCGACGCCGACGGTGTCCTTGTCGGCGAGGACGCCGAGGATGAGCGTGGCTTTTTCCTCCGGAAACTCCTCGCGCCATGTCGCGGCGAGCTGAGCGGCAGCGGGAGGATTGTGCGCGCCATCGAGGATGATGCGCTCATCGGCACGCTGGAATCGCGCCGGCCACTGCACGTTCTCGAACGCTTCGCGCACCACACGCGGGTCGGGGCGCATGCCGGACTCGATGAGCGCGGCGAACGCGAGCGCGGCATTCCAGCGCTGATGACTGCCGGCGAGCGCGAGCGGCCAATTTTGCGCGAGCGGTTGCTGGATGAACTTCACCTTCGACCCCGCGGCTTCGGCCGCCGCACGGATGACCGCCTCCGCGTCCTGCGCCTGCGGCGAGGAGACGACGGGGACGCCGGGCTTGATGATGCCCGCCTTTTCCCCAGCAATCTCCGTGAGCGTGCCGCCGAGAACCTGCATGTGGTCGAGGCCGATGGGCGTGATGACGGACACGGCGGGCGTGACGACGTTTGTCGCGTCAAGCCGCCCGCCCATTCCGGTTTCGAGGATCACGATTTCCGCACGCTGCTGCTGAAACCACGACAGTGCGAGCGCCGTGGTGATTTCAAAAAATGTCGGCGTGTTCTCCCAGCCTCCGATGATGCCCCGAATCTGCGTGAGCCCCTCCGCGACGTGCTCCTCGGGAATCTGGTTCGCGCCGAGGCGGATCCGCTCGCGGAAACTCACGAGGTGCGGCGAGGTGTAAAGGCCGGTGCGGAGCCGCGCGGCGACGCAGATGGCAGACATGAGCGCGCAGACGGAGCCCTTGCCGTTGGTGCCCGCGACGTGGATGAAGCGCCGCTTTTCACCGCCCGCCGTGTCCACGCCTAGCGCGCTGCAGAGACGGCGGATGTTTTCCAGCCCGAGCTTGATGCCGTGGACCTGCAGTCCGTAAAGCCAGTCGAGCGACTCGCGGTAGGTCACTTCACGCGGCGGCGGGCGCGAGGTAGCCGAGCAGGCCCGCGAGCGTTTCCTTCATCTTCTTGCGGTGCATGATCATGTCCACGAGACCGTGGTCCACGCAGAACTCCGCCGTCTGGAATCCCGGCGGCAGCTCCTGGTGGGTCGTCTCGCGGATCACGCGCGGGCCGGCAAAACCAATCATGCACTTCGGCTCGGCGATGATGATGTCGCCGACGCTCGCATAGCTCGCCATCACACCCGCGGTCGTGGGGTCGGTGAGGACGGAGATGTAGGGCAGCTTCGCATCCGAGTGCCGCGCGAGCGCTCCGCAGGTTTTCGCCATCTGCATGAGCGAGAGCATGCCCTCATACATGCGCGCACCGCCGCTCGCGCTGATGATAATCATCGGCAGCCGCTGCGCCGTCGCGCGCTCGATGGCGCGCGTGATTTTCTCACCGACCACGCTGCCCATCGTCGCTGCGAGGAAGCGGAAATCCATCACTGCGAGGCTGGCCTTTTTCCCGCCAATCGCGCCGACGCCAGTCACGACTGCGTCGAGCATTCCCGTGGCTTTCTGGTATTTTTTCAGGCGGTCGGTGTAGCTCGCCTGGCCGGTGAATTTCAGCGTGTCCACGGAGACAAGATTCGCGTCGTGTTCCTCGAATGTTCCCTCGTCCACAAGCAGCTCGATGCGGTCCGCGGAGCTGAGCGGAAAGTGATGCTCGCACTTCGGGCAGATGCGCACGTTGCGCTCGATTTCGAGGTTGTGGATGATCTCCGAGCAGCTCGGGCATTTCGTCCAGAGGCCGGCGGGAAGTTCGCGCTTTTTCGCCGAGGTGAAGACGGGTTTTGAGAAGATTCCCATGTGATGTGGATCAGGGTTTTGCAGTCACGGCGGCGGAGTTTTCGGACCTCCGGAGGGCTGCCGTGATGCGGGTAAAGGTGAAGGACATGTGGATGCAGGGCGGCGTCTGAGTTCAGCCGCGGGCGACGGTGATCACGCGCACCGAGGCGGCTCCGGCGCGCAGGAGCACGCGGGAGCATTCCTCGACGGTGGAGCCCGTCGTGAAAACGTCGTCAACGAGGACGATGTGTCGTTCTTTCACGGCAGCATTGTGTCGCACGCGGAAGGCGCCGCGCAAGTTTTCCATTCGCTCGGCGCGGTCGAGCTTCGTCTGCGTGGAGGTGTAGCGGGTGCGGCGGAGGGCGTTCAAAACGGGCGCGCCGCACTTCCTGGAAACGAGCTTCGCAAGCTCCTCCGCCTGATTGAACTCCCGCTCGCGATAGCGGACGTGATGCAGGGGCACGGGCACGAGCGCATCGACTGGCCGTGAAACGATACGCGAATCCTCGAATCCTGCCTCAAGCCAGCCGGCCAGCACGTGGCGGAGGTGAAACTGGCCGTTGTATTTGAAGGCATGGATGAAATCGCGGATGACGCCGCGGCTGAGATAAGGCGCGACCGCGCAGTCGAAGTGCACCTCCCGCCCCGCGCAGTTCGAGCAGGTGAACTGCTGCGTGATGGCGCCGTCGAATGGCTGCGAGCAGCGTTCGCAGAACGGCGCGACGATGCGCTGCACACTTTCCGCGCAATCCGCGCACAGGTGCATGCCGGGCTCCGTCGTGGATTCGCAAGCGGCGCAGTGCGGCGGAAAACAAAGCGTGCCCAGTGCGCGGAAGGCCCTGCGTGCGGTGGCGGCGATTCCCATAAACTACGGCGCGCGGGGAGCCGGCAGCGCATCGAGCCGGAGCATTAGCTTGCGGAGGGCGTTCAAAGCGCTGCTATCTTCCACAAATCCACGACCGGCTCCATTGAAAACCCATTCCCGAAACATCCACGCCTGGAAGCACACGACGGACGACGGCGAGAAGCGCGAGGTGCGCGCGGAGAAGTTCGGCGGCAAATGGCGCATCCAGGCGAAGCTTCGGGACGACGAAACGTGGACCTACTACGACGTGCCGCTGATGGACGACCTGCTCGAGCTGCGCCGCGTGCTTTGGAACAAATACCAGCGCAAGCACCTTGCCTTCGAGGACGTGACGACGGTGGACAAGATGATCCGCGACCAAGGCGGCACGGTGCCCGAGGCGTAGCCCTACTCGAAAATCCGGCGGTAAAGCCCCGGGTTCACGCCGAGATAAAACCACGCTGCGATGAGGAGCAGCGCGATGATGTTCAGCCAGAATCCCCAGCCAGCCCGGCGCCTGCCGTAGGGCCATCGCCCGTGCGTGCGGAATTCCCAGCACGCCCACAGCGCCACCGCCGCACTGAGCGCGTGCAGAAACGCGCAGCCCACGACGAACCAGAAAACCCCGACTTCATTCCCACCGCCAAACGCCCGCACCGTCCATGCCGCGGCCTCGATGAGCATGGCCACAAAAAGCAGGTTCGTGGCGATGCCAGCCTTGCGGTTCATGTCCTTCACGCGGAGCGACGACACATTGATGATGAGCGCGACGACAACCACTCCGGCCGGCACGAGGCCGATCCACGCATTTCTCGTGTCGAGCGCCGCGAGCAGCGCGCTCATGCGGAAAACGCATCCATGAATGCCACCTCGACGGCGAGCTGCTCCTGCACGTTGCGTCCGAAGTTTTCCCGCAGGCCACCGATGGCCGCGGCGCGGGTGATCGCATCGGGCACGGAAAGACGCGCGGCCAGTGCGGCGGTGTCGGCGGAAAAGTCCGGTAGATCGAAGTGCGCGGCGCCCTGCTGGTGGCGGAGCACGTCGGCCCACCACGACTCCATCGTGTCCACGAGGGCGCCTCGCTCCCCGCGGTAGCGCGCCTCGGCGAGCGCCTTGTAAAAGTCCTCGCGATCCTCCACCCAGTCGCGGCTCACTCCGCTGGCCTCGCGGTAACGCTTCACCTCGCCTTTGAACGACTCGTCGGCCTCGTCGCTGATGCTCTCCTTCGCCTCGGCCATGAGCGCCTGCACCTCGCGCACGAAGCCGAAAACCTGCGGCAGCTCGGGGCGCGGCCCCCCAAAGAATTTCCGCAGCAGCTCCGCGACCCTGCGCTGGCGATCCGAGAGTCCGGGGCCCGCGCCCTGCACGAGCGGGATCTCGATGCAGCGGGAAAGAATCGTCTCCAGCAGTTGCTCGGGAAAGTTGCTCACGAGGAGGATGTGCGAATGGTGCGGCGGCTCCTCGAGCGTCTTCAGAAACGCGTTCGCCGCCGATTCGCCGAGACGGTCGGCATCGAAGATGATCGCGACCTTCCGTCCACCGCGAAGCGCGCTCATCTGCAGCGCGCGCTCGATCTCGCGCGTCTGATCGATCGAGATGCGGCGCGACTTTGACTCCGGTTCGATGGCGTGGACGTCCGGATGCTTCAGCGGCTCCCTGCTTTGCCCGACGAGAATTCCCGCGAGCCCCTCGGCGACCTCGCGCGTGCCGCTGCCGACCGGGCCGGTGATGAGGTAGGCGTGCGCGAGGCGGTCGTTCGCCTGCGCCCTGCGCAGAAAGGAGAGTGCTTGTTCGGCGGTGAAGGCCATCGGGCGGCGACTAGATGCGGAATGGCCGCGGCGCGCGCAAAGAAAATTGCGCCCGGGCTACTTCGTGACGACCACCGGGCCGTCGTCCTGCGGCGCGGGGCGCGACGGCTTCTTCACCTGCGCGACGCGCATCTGCTTGCGGCGCGCATCCATCACGAAGGTGTTGTTTTCGCCGAAGCGCGACCACGGGCCGATCGGAATGTCGGCATACTCGACGAATTTCCAATCCACGACATCGAGCCCGGCCATGCCGAGGTAGTCGCGCACGGCGGGCGACACGTCGATGCCGGCGCCGCGGTTCAGGTTCCACTGCGGCCGGTCATTTCCGAAAACATACTGCCAGTGGTCCGTGCGGAACGGCCCGACATCCGACCACTGTGCATAGCAGACGCGCGGGCCCTTGCGGATCATCACCCAGCGGTCGCGGCAGACGGATTTGCCCTCCTGCTCGAAGAGCGCGTTGAACCACGGGATGACCTTGCGCGCCTCGGGCTTGTGGCGGCCGCGCTCGACGTCGTTGTAGGGCAACGCGATGTAAAACGGATTCTGCTGCGGGACAAACGCCGCCGGGATCGTGCCGCCCTCGGCGAGGCGGTGCCGGCCCTCCGGGCTCGGATTGTCGAAGCCGCCGTAGGTGCGCCACCAGTAGAGATCCCACGAGCTGGAGAAATTGTGCACCGGGTTGTTCTGCCCCGCCTGCTCGCCGACCCAGAAGACCGTCGAGACGATGTTCAGCTTCCACGGATACAGGCTGCGCACGCCGTCCTTGTTCGACTCCGTCGGCACAATGACCTGCGGCTCGAGGCGGAGGATGGATTCCTCACGCAGCTTCATGGCATAGCGCGCAAAGTCTGCGCTGCTCTGGTAGCTGGGCTGTGGAGTTTGTGGTTCCGCCGCGCCCGCCATGAACTGAAGTCCGGCAAACAGGGCGAAAACCTTTGCGGTCTTCATGCGTGGGATGCGGGAAAGTAGGGACGCGGCCTGCGGGCGCAAGCCGGATTTTCTCCACGGGCTGATGTGGTCGGTGACATGGGCTGACTACTTCCAGACTCATAAAGCAGCGGCGATGCCCAGCGCCATGGCTCATCCTGCGAGGCGCGCGAAAGGGAAAACCTCACCGAGAAAAATGAGGGACTCGCCGAGGAAATCGCTTTCTCTGCTTTGCGAAACTCTCTGCACTCCCGCCCTCGTGTTGAATTCCATTTTCCAAAACGCGACCCCGCACAAGCGGCTGACCGTTCTGAAATCTAATTTTCCCCGCGCGCCGCGGCTTTGAACATCCACCTCGTTCGCAGAGTCGAAACGAAACTTTTTCATGCACCATTGCTCCACTTCCGGCCTGCCCCCCGCACCCTTCGACTGGACTCCGCGCACGAGGCTCGTCTTCGGCCCCGGCTCGCTCGCGAAGGTGGGCACGCTCGCGGCGGAACTGGGCGGAAAGCGCGCGCTGCTCGTGACGGACAAGGGCATCGCGAAGGCCGGTCATGCCGAGCGCGCCCGCGTGGCGCTGGAGGCGGCGGGCGTGACAGTGGCGATTTTTGACGGCGTCCGCGAAAACCCCGACACGGAGGATGTGCGGCGCTGCGTGGAGGCGGCGGCTGCGGCAAAGGCGGACATTTTCATCGGCCTCGGCGGCGGCAGCAGCATGGACACGGCGAAAGGCGGCAACCTCATCCTCACCAACGGCGGTGCGGTGAAGGATTACTGGGGCGTCGGCAAGGCGACGAAACCGCTGCTCCCGCTCATCGCGATTCCCACGACCGCGGGAACCGGCAGCGAGTGCCAGTCCGCCGCACTCATTGCTGACGAGACGACGCATCAGAAAATGGCGTGCCTCGACCCGCGGGTCTCTGCACGCATCGCGATTCTCGACCCCGAACTCACCGTCAGCCAGCCCGCGCGCGTGACCGCTCTCACAGGCATGGACGCGCTCTCGCACGCCGTCGAGACCGCCGTCACGAAAAAGCGCACCACGCTCAGCGCGATGTATTCGCACGAGTCGTTCCGGCTGTGCTTCGACGCGCTGCCCCGAGTGCTCACCGACCCGAACGACCTCGACGCCCGCGGCCGCATGCAGCTCGGCGCGGCCTTTGCCGGCGCAGCCATCGAGGCCTCCATGCTCGGCGCGGCGCACAGCGCGGCGAACCCGCTCACTGCGCGCTACGGCGTCCCGCACGGCCAGGCCGTCGGCGTCGTGCTGCCGTCCATCGTGCGCTTCAACGCCGCCGAACACTCCGCCGAGGCGCGCTACGGCGAGCTCTGCCGCGCCGCCGGCCTGCCCGACGCCGAGGCGCTCGCGCAGGAACTCGAGGAAGTGCTGCGCCTCACCGGCCTCGCCGCACCGCTCGGGAAATTCGGAGCCAAGCGCGAGGACATCCCCGCCCTCGCCCTCGAAGCCTCGCAGCAGTGGACCGCACAGTTCAACCCGCGCCCGATCACGCCGGGGGATTTTGAGAGGATTTACGAAGGGCTGCTCGGTGCATGAGAACCTTGGTCCAGATTCCTCCGAAAAGTGTTTCGGGCGACTATCGTCCGTCCGCAATAATTCATTTTCTACCAGAGGAATTGTCAGAGCGACACACCATAGACTGGATGCGCTATGACGACGATGGTTTGGGTGAAGCGTTAGGAGCCGCGTTCAAAGCTTCAAACGATCACCATTTTGGCCTAGAGCATCACCTTCACTCACGTCGGCTCGGTCAACACGGCACCGCCATCCTCACCTTGTATCAACGCCCGCACGAATCAGAAACCATCGATGCAGCGCTCTGTGACCTTGGCCTGACCAGCGCGGACATAATTTCGGTTCGGGACGACATCAAATTCACGCCGTGCGAGTTGATCCGCCAAGACGACAACGGCAACCAGTTTTGCGTCGGAACTTATCGCTGCAGAGCTGATGCTTGTGCTGCTCAGCGCAAACTTGCCGCCAGCTTTCACAAACAAGACTACTGGATTCGGAAACATGAGCACCTCAATCCCTCCATCTGACGCCGCGATTTCGCAACGCGGTCACGTTCTTCGAGCTAGCATCGCCCTCACTTTCCTAGCCACCCTCGCCCTTTCCAAATCCCTCGCGGGCGACTGGCCGATGCACCGGGGCGGGCCTTCGCTCAACGGGCGGGCGGATGAGGCGGCGCCGGCGCAGGCGGTTTTGAAGTGGACGTTTAAGGCGGGCGCGCCGGTGAAGGGCGGCGCGGCGATTGCGGGCGGGCGCGTGTTTTTCGGCGATGATGCGGGCGTGATCCACTGCGTGGGGCTGGCGGACGGGAAGGAAGTGTGGGCGTTCAAGTCGCCGTCGCAGGGCACCATCGAGGCCACGCCGCTCGTGCTCGACGGGTTGTGCTACACGGGCGTGTCGGACGGCTTCCTCTACGCGCTCGACGCGGCGACAGGCGCGCTGAAGTGGAAGCACGAGACAGGCGACAAAATCATGGGCGGCGCAAACTGGACGAAGGCGCCGGGCTCCGATGCCAAGTGGGTGCTCGTCGGCAGCTACGACTTCGCGATGTATTGCCTCGACGCGAAAAGCGGGAAGCCGGTGTGGAAGCTGGAGACGGAGAATTTCATCAATGGCACTCCGGCCATCACGGGCAGCGGCGAGACGGTGTTCGGCGGGTGCGATGAAATCCTGCACGTCGTCTCGGTGAAGGACGGCAAGGAGGTCCGCAAAATCGAGGCCGAAGCCTACATCCCCGGCAGCGCGGCGGCGGACGGCTCGATGGTCTATTTCGGCAACCATAGCAACCAGGTGTTCGCGTTCGACACGGCGACCGGCAAAAACCTGTGGAAATACCGCGACCGCAGCTTCCCGTATTTTTCCTCGCCGGCGCTCGACGCGGAGGTGGTCATCATCGGCGGCGACGACAAGCGCCTGCACTGCATCGACCGCAAAACCGGCGAAGGCCGCTGGATTTTCGCCACGCGCGGGAAGGTCCAAAGCTCGCCTGTGCTGTGCAAGGACGGCGGCGTCATTTTCGGCAGCGCCGACGGGCGCCTTTACTGCGTGGAAAAAGCCGACGGCAAGGAGCGCTGGAACTACGAAATCGGCGCACCCATCACCGGCAGCCCCGCGGTCGCCGACGGCGCCATCGTGATCGGCGCGGAGGACGGGAGCGTGTATTGCATCGGCGGGAAGTAACGGAGCACCCGCACGGCGCGCTCTCGAGCGCCCCACTTTCCCTTGCAGCCACGCCTTGCGCGGGGACGTTTCCACGGCTACATCGGCCCCCCCGTGCAACCCACCATCCTCATCGTTGACGACGAAAAGCATACCCGCGAGGGGCTGCGTGCGTCGCTGGAGGATTCGTTCGATGTCTATATCGCGGCGGACACGGCGGGGGCGCTGAACATCCTCGATTCCGAGCACGTGGACCTGATGCTCACGGACCTCCGGCTCGGCGGTGAGGACGGGATGGTGCTCATCGAAAAGGCGCTCGCGCGACCGCACCCGCCGATCGTGATCATGATGACGGCCTACGGCGGCGTGGACACGGCGGTGGAGGCGATGAAGCGGGGTGCGTATGACTTCGTCACGAAGCCGCTGAACATCGACCGGCTCGAAATCCTCATCCGCCGCGCGCTGCGCTCGAAGCATGTGGAGAAGGAAGTCGTGGAGCTGAAGCAGAAGGTGGAGACGAAATACGGCTTGGAAAAGCTCATCGGCAACGCGCCCTCGATGATCGAGATTTTCGACACGGTGAAGCAGGTCGCGCCGAGCCGCGCGACGGTGCTCATCACGGGCGAGAGCGGCACGGGCAAGGAACTCATCGCGCAGGCCATCCACGCGCTGAGCGGACGGCCGAAGGACAAGCTCGTGTCCGTCCACATGGCGGCGTTTTCCGCGCAGCTCCTCGAGAGCGAGCTGTTTGGGCACGAGAAGGGCGCGTTCACCGGCGCGACGGAGCGGCGCATCGGGCGCTTTGAGCAGGCGAATGGCGGGACGCTGTTCCTCGATGAGATCGGCGAGATCGACAAGAACACGCAGGTGAAGCTGCTGCGCGTGCTCGGCGAGGAGCGGAGCTTCGAGCGCGTGGGCGGCAACTCGCCGATCAAGGTGGACGTGCGCCTCGTCGCTGCGACGAACCGCGACATCGAGGAGATGGTCGGCAAAGGCGAGTTCCGGGACGATCTGTATTTCCGCCTCAGCGTGGTGCGGCTGCACATGCCGCCGCTGCGCGAACGCGCGGAGGACATCCCGCTCATCACGCATCATTTCCTGAAGGTCGCCGCGGAGGAGAATGGCAAGCCCGTGCGCGAGATGACCGCCGACGCGATGGAGCTGCTGGAGCGTTATCCGTGGCCGGGAAACATCCGCGAGCTGCGCGCGGCCATCGAGCGTGCGACCGTGATGGCGTCGGGCACGAAGATCACCGTGCGCGATCTCCCTCATTCAGTGCGCGAAGGCGCGTCCGCAATCCCGAAGACCGTGGCCGGACTGAAGCTGCCGTCCATTTCCAAACCCGGCGCGCATTTGAACCTCCAGGAAACCGAGCACCGGATGATCCTGCGCGCGCTCGATGAGAACGGCGGCAATGTGACGAAGGCCGCGAAGGCGCTCGGCTTCAGCCGCCGGACGATGCACCGCCGGTTGAAGGAATTCCGCGATGAAGAAGCCGCGGAGCTTGCAAAAACAGGCGGCAAACCGTCTCCTAGCACGGAGGGCACCCACAATGGCGTCTGAAGTCAAAGCACAGGAAGTAGTCCATTCGCTCGAGCACGGGAAAGGGCGCCGCTGGATCGTGCTTTTGCTCATCGTTGCGTTCGCGCTCTTCCAGTCGGTCGCGCATGTGCTGATCAACCCGATGAACCGCCTCGGCGGGCAGGCGGCGCTCTTCGTCGGCCTCACGCACCCGAAGGGAATCGAGCAGGCCGTCATCGCGCGCGAGCTTGCGCGGGGCCACGGCTTTTCCACGCAGGTGATCAAGCCCGCCGCCGTCGCGCTGGTGGAGAAGAACCGCGGCAGCAACGGCTTCTCGTCCTTCCTCGATGCCGAGGGGCCGACGAACGGTTACATTCCCGATCTCTACCACGCGCCGCTGCACCCGTGGCTGAACTCATCCGCGCTCTTCACCACCGAGCGCATCAGCAACGCGCTGAAGCTCCGCACCGATGGAAAGGGGCACCAGGATTTCTGGGGCATGCGCAAGGGTGAATACGTTCACCCGGCCGACCGCGTGATCTGCGGCGTGAGCGTGCTGTGCTTCCTCGGTGCAGTGTTCGTGAGCTTCCTCACGTTGCGGCGGCTGTTCGACGAGCGCCTCGCGACGATCACCGTCGTGATGATGCTGCTCTGCAATCACTTCTGGCACTTCGCCTCGACCGGGCTGCCGCAGATGCTGATGATGCTGCTCTTCAGCCTCGCGCTCTACTGCATGGTGCGCGCCCTCGCCGCGCGGGACATGGAGGAGCGCACATGGCCGTGGCACGCGGGCGCCGGCCTAGCCTTCGGCCTGCTCGCGCTCGCGCACCCGCTCACCGCATCCATCTTCGTCGGTGCGCTCATCTACACCGCCGCCGCCCACGTGCCACGCGGGCGCGATGCCGCGGTGATGCTCGTCGTCTTCCTCGCCTGCCTCACGCCGTGGCTCGTGAGAAATGCGAACCTCAGCGGATCGGCGTTCGGCATCGCGGGACAGACGCGGCTCTTCTCGCTCCGCGGCTCCGAGTCGCAGATCATGCGGACGCTCAACAAGCCCGACGACACCGTTCCGGTGCATCATTTCCGCAGCAAGATCCAGATAGAGCTGCTAAACCAGATCGACACGCTCGTCGGCCGGCTGGGCAAAATCATCGTCGCACCGCTCTTCTTCATCGCCCTGCTGCACACCTTCCGGCGAAACGACACCCGCAGCCTCCGCTGGGGCATCCTCCTCATGCTGCTCTCGGCGATGATCGGCATGGCGATCTTCGGCTTTGCGGACGGCGACCTGCAGGCCGATCTGCAGGCCAACGACCTGTATCCCCTCTTCATCCCCATCACCACGGCCTATGGGCTGGCCCTGCTGCTCGTGCTCTGGAGCCGCGTGCAGGTCGCGGGGCGTGATCTCGCGTCCATCCGGCAGTTCAACATCGCCTTCCACTGTCTCGTCATCTTCCTCAGCTCGCTGTCGCTGCTGAATGTCTATACCGATCCGCCGAAGCTGCCGTTCGTCTGGCCGCCGTATTGCCCGCCCGCGATCAACGACCTCTCCGACTGGTATGGGAAGGACGACATCATCTGCTCCGACATGCCGTGGGCGGTCGCGTGGTATGCCGACCGCAAGAGCCTCTGGCTCCCGCTCACCATCGCCGATTTCAACGACCTGAACGAGTTCCGCTTCCGCGGAAAAATCACCGGCCTGCTCATCACGCCGGTCACCGGCTTCCGCGGACTGCTGAACGAGGTCGGCGTCGGCGAGTTCAAGGACTGGCGCGCATTCATCATGCGCGAGCCGCGGGCTGCGCAGAACTTCGCGCTCAAGGTCGCGCGCCCCATCTTCCTCATGGGCGCGTCGCACTACCTGCTCTTCGCAGACCGCGACCGCTGGACGGAACGCAACAACTGACCGGGCCGCGCCTGCGGCAAAAATTCCGTTGACCGGTCCGGCTCGGCCCCTATTGTCGCGGCCTCTCTTATCCAGAGTGGCTGAGGGTTCTGGCCCCGCGACGCCACGGCAACCGCTCCGATTTAACCCGGAGGACCAGGTGCCAATTCCAGCTCCGGCCCGCATGGACCGGGGACAGATGAGAGCGAAGCGGTGATTTGTCGTCACCCTCGCCACTCCGGGAAGAGCGTCCAAATCTGCACAGCTATGCATAAAAACGCACCTTCCTACTTCTCGAACCTCAAGTGCCGCGAATGCGGCAAGCTTTACCCGAAAGAGGCCATCCACGTCTGCGACTTCGACTTCGGCCCGCTCGAGGCGGCCTACGACTACGACGCGATCAAGGCCGTGCTTTCGCGTGAAGTCATCGAGTCGCGCCCGAAGACCATGTGGCGCTACCGCGAGTTGCTGCCCATCGACGGCGAACCGACCGTGGGCACGCAGGTGGGCTTCACACCGCTCGTGAAGGCCGACCGCCTCGCCGCAAAGCTCGGCATCAAGGCGCTCTACATCAAGAACGACACCGTCAACTACCCCACCCTTTCGTTCAAGGACCGCGTCGTCAGCGTCGCGCTCAGCCGCGCGCGCGAACTCGGTTTCAAAACCGTCGCCTGCGCGAGCACCGGCAACCTCGCCAACTCCGTCGCAGCCAACGCCGCGAACGCCGGGCTGAAGAGCTACGTGCTCATCCCCGCCGACCTCGAACAGGGCAAGGTGCTCGGCTCGCTCGTTTACGGCACAAACGTCATCGGCATCCACGGCCCGTATGACCAAGTGAACCGCCTGTGCTCCGAAATCGCCGGCAAATACGGCTGGGGCTTCGTGAACGTGAACCTGCGCCCGTATTACGCCGAGGGCAGCAAGACGATGGGCTTTGAAATCTGCGAGCAGCTCGGCTGGCGCATCCCGCGGCACACCGTCGTGCCGATGGCCTCCGGCTCGCTCCTCACAAAAATCCACAAGGCCTACGGCGAATTCGCGAAGTGCGGCATCGTCTCCGAGGCGCAGTTCTCCGTCTATGGCGCGCAGGCCACCGGCTGCGCCCCGATTTCGCATGCGATGAAAAAAGGCACCGACATCGTGAAGCCCGTGCCGAAGCCCGAGACCATCGCGAAGTCCCTCGCCATCGGCACGCCCGCCGACGGCTACTACGCCATCCACGCCATGCGCCAGACCGGCGGCTTCGCCGAGGACGTGAGCGACGATGAAGTCGTCGAGGGCATCAAGCTGCTCGCGGAATACGCGGGCATCTTCGCCGAGACCGCCGGCGGCGTCACCGTCGCGTGCGCGAAGCGCCTCATCGAGACCGGCAAAATCCCGCGCGACGAGGAAGCCGTCCTCTGCATCACCGGCCACGGCCTCAAGACGCAGGAAGCCATCCAGGGCAAATGCGGCGAGCCGCGCCTCATCAAGCCGAGCCTCCGCGAGTTCGAGGAGAAAATTTACGCGCCCGACCAGGCTGCGGCTGCAACCAATTCCTAATTCATCAATCGGAATCCCTAAATCCCATGGCCAACGTCCGCATCCCCACTCCACTCCGAAAACTCACCAACGACCTTGAGCTCGTCAGCGCTGCCGGCGCGAATGTCGGCGAGCTGATTGGCAATCTCGACAAGGCCTTCCCCGGCCTGCGCGAGCGCATCTGCGACGAGCAGGGCGCCGTCCGCCGCTTCGTGAACATCTTCGTCAACGACGAGGACATCCGCTTCCAGCAGGACCTCGACACGCCCGTGAAGGACACGGACGAGGTGAGCATTGTCCCCGCAATCGCCGGAGGTTAGACCGCGACCATGGCAAAAGACACATCCCGCCTCTGGCTCATGTATCCCACGCGGCTCATCACACGCCCGGTCGTGTGGGAGCTGTGCAAGCAGTTCGATGTTGTCACGAACCTCCGCCAGATGAGCGTGAACGACGAGGTCGGCCTCGTCTGCCTCGAACTCGACGGCGAGCGCGACGAAATCAAGCGCGCCATCGCCTGGCTCGAGGAAATCGGCATCAAGGTCGAGCCCGTCGAGATTCAGACCATCGAGGGCTGAGCCTCATCGCCTCGAGCCGACTAGCGAAACGGCGCGCTGCTCGATTTCGAAGAGCATTTTCCCAAAGCCGGGCAGCCGCGTGCGGGTCTCCTTCACCACATGCTCGCACGGTTGATTCCCCTCGCGCTCATCGCCCTCGCCGCTCCGCTGAATGCGGCGAAGCTCCCGCCTGCCGCGGGCCGCACCGTGGACTTTGCGAAGGACGTGCGCCCCATCCTGCAGGAGCGCTGTTTCGGCTGCCACGGACCGGAGAAGGAAAAGAGCGGCTACCGCGCTGATTCGCGCGAAGCGGCCATCAAGGGCGGCGACTCGGGCAATGCCGCAATCATCGTTGGCAAGAGCGCGGACAGCCCGCTCATTCATTTCGTCGCGGGCCTCGACGCGGACATGCTGATGCCGCCGAAGAAGAGCGGAAAGCCGCCGCTCACCGCCGGGGAAATCGGAATCCTCCGCGCATGGATCGACCAGGGCGCGAACTGGCCCGAGGACAAATCCGTCGCCAAGCGCGACCCGCTCGATTGGTGGAGCCTGAAGCCCATCACGCGCCCCGCGGTGCCAGACCTCCGCGCCCCGCGGTCGGCAATCCGCAATCCGATCGACGCCTTCATCCAAGCGAAGCTCGCCGAGAAAAACCTCACGCCCTCGCCCGAAGCCGACGCCCGCACACTCTGCCGTCGGCTTTACTTTGATCTGATCGGCCTCCCACCGACGCCCGAGGAAATAGAAGCGTTCGTGCGCGAATACCAGTCACCAGTCACCAGTCACCAATCACGCGCCGAAGCCCTCTCACGCCTCGCTGACCGCCTGCTCGCCTCTCCGCGCCACGGCGAGCGCTGGGCGCGGCACTGGCTCGACGTCGTCCACTACGGCGACACGCACGGCTACGACAAGGACAAGCCGCGCCCGAACGCATGGCCGTATCGCGACTACGTCATCCGTGCGCTGAACGAGGACAAGCCCTACGCGCGATTCGTGCAGGAGCAGATTGCCGGCGACGTGCTCTTTCCCGGCACGCGCGACGGCGTCGAGGCGCTCGGCTTCATCGCCGCGGGACCGTGGGACTACATCGGCCACGCCGAGGTGCCGGAGACCAAAGTGGACGGCAAAATCGCGCGCCACCTCGACCGCGACGACATGGTCGCAAACACCATCGGCACTTTCTGCAGCGCGACGATCCACTGCGCGCAGTGCCACAACCACAAGTTCGATCCCATCACGCAGGAAGACTACTACTCGCTCCAGACCGTCTTCTCCGCGCTCGATCGCACCGACCGCAAATACTACGCCGACGACGCGACAAACGCGCGCTTCACCGAGCTGACACGCCGCCAGCGCGAGACCGATGCCGCGCTTGCCTCCCTCGAGGAGCCGCTGAAAAAAACGGCCGGCGAAAAATTCACCGCACTCACCCGCCGCATTGACGGCGCATCGAAAGCCGCAGCGCAAAAGCAGGGCAACACGAGCCCCGACTTCGGCTACCACAGCGCGATTTCAAAGACGCAGGACGCGGTGAAATGGGTGCAGGTGGATCTCGGAAAGACGACGCCGATTGACCACGTCACGATCCTGCCCTGCTACGACGACTTCAACGCCATCGGCGCCGGCTTCGGCTTTCCCGTGCGCTTCAAAATCGAGGCGAGCGACGACCCGGAATTCAAAAGCAACGTCGCGCTACTGTGGCGCCGGCACGACGCGACCTTCATGGCCGATTTCAAAAATCCCGGCCTCGTCGCATTCACGACCGGCGGCGCGAAGGACGACGGCATCGCGGGCCGCTACGTGCGCGTGACCGCCGTGAAGCTCGCGCCGCGCAAGGATGACTTCATCTTCGCGCTCGCCGAGCTGCAGGTCTTCGACGCCGATGGCAAGAACGTCGCGCAAGGCAGGCCTGTCACCGCGCTCGATTCCATCGAAGCGCCGCCGCGCTGGCGGAAGGCCAACCTCACCGACGGCATCGCACCCGTCGCGCAGACGCCCGGCGAGAAGGAACAACTCGTGAAGGAGCGCGACGCGCTGCTGCTCAGTTTCGCCGATGAAGCCACCAAGACGAAACGCGCTACTCTGCTCGCGGAGTCAAAGCGCATTGCCGGCGAGCTGAAGACGCTGCCCGCGCCGAGCCTCGTCTATGCGGGTGGCATTCACACGGGCTCCGGCACATTCACAGGCACCGGCGCGAACGGCGGCAAACCGCGCCCGATTTTCCTGCTCGCTCGCGGCCAGGTCACTCAGCCGGGAAAGGAAATGGCCGCGGGCGCTCTCTCGGCGATCCATTTTGCGCCCGCTCGATTCACGGTCGCACCCGGCGCACCCGAGGGCGAACGTCGCGCGGCACTCGCAAAGTGGATCACCGACCCGCGCAATCCGCTCACGTGGCGAAGCATCGTGAACCGCGTCTGGCAGTATCACTTCGGCCGAGGACTCGTGGAGACGCCGAATGATTTCGGACGCAACGGCGGCCTGCCTACGCATCCGGAGCTGCTCGACTGGCTCGCAACAACTTTTCGAGACGACATGCACGGCTCGCTCAAGGAGCTGCACAAGCTGATCGTGACGAGCGCAACGTATCGGCAGTCATCACTGGGAAACCCCGCAGCGGAAAAGATGGACGCCAACAACGCACTGCTCTGGCGCCAAAACCGCCGCAAGCTCGAGGCCGAAGCGGTGCGCGATTCCGTGCTTGCCGTGAGCGGCACGCTGGACCTCTCCGCCGGCGGTCCGGGCTGGCAGGATTTCGTCATCGAACACCCGCAGCATTCGCCACACTACGAATACGGCCTCGCAAATCCCGACGACCCGAAGACGTGGCGCCGCTCCATCTACCGCTTCATCGTGCGCTCGCAGACGCATCCGTGGATGACCTCGCTCGACTGCGCCGACCCCTCGATGCGCGTGGATCGTCGCAACGAAAGCCTCTCCGCCCTGCAAGCCCTCGCGCTGCTCAACAACGGATTCATGCTCACGCAGTCGCACCGCTTCGCCGCGCGCCTGCAACGCGAAGCACCCGACCTCTCCGCACAAGTGAAACGTGCGCACCAACTGGCCTTCGGCCGCACACCGGCCCCCGCTGAACTGGAAAAGCTCACGGCTTTCGCCAAAGCCAACGGCCTCCCGAACCTCTGCCGCGTGCTGCTGAATTTGAATGAGTTCACTTTCGTGGACTAACGGCCGATGAAGCGCCTCCTCCTCGCAAGCTGCATCACCGTTTCCGCCGTCACGGAAATCCCGAGGCCCGACGACGCGCCGAAGCCGCTCACGCCCGAGCAGAGCGCCGCGGCGTTCAAGCTGCCCGACGGATTCCGCATGGAGGTCGTCGCGAGCGAACCGCTCATCGCGTCGCCGTCGGGCGTGTGCTGGGACGAGCGCGGACGGCTCTTCGTGTGCGAGCTGCACGGCTACAACCTCGAGGGCCAGCTCGACATCGAGGAGCTGAACAAGACCGGCCAGCTCGACACGCAGGTGCGCCGCGTGCAGGCGGATGAGAAGTTCAAGCAGGCCGCGAAGGCGGGGACGTTCGGAGTGGTGAAGCTGCTGCGCGACACGGACGGCGACGGCCGCATGGACAAGGCCGACGTATGGGCAGGCGACCTGCCGCCGGCCTACGGGATCGTTCCCGCGCGCGGCGGCATCATCGTCGCATGCGCGCCTCACATCGTCTTCCTCGCCGACCGCGATGGCGACGGGAAGGCGGAGACGCGCGAGATTCTCTTCACGGGCTTCGGCACCGGCGCACTCGAGCGCGGCATCAATTCACCGCAGTGGGGCGCGGATGAGTGGATCTATTTCGGGCGGGGATGGGGCGGTGGAAAAATCACGGGGCCGCACCTGCGCGAGCCGGTGCAGTTGCCGAACTCCGATTTCCGCATCCGCGCCGACGGCACCGCCATCGAGCCGGTGAGCGGCGGCACGCACACATTTGGATTTGCGACGACGGAAAGCGGCGACCGCTTCGTGGTCACCACGACGACCAGCTACTTTGTCGCGCCGCTGCCGTGGCGCTCGCTCGCGCGCAATCCGGACATCAGCACGCCCTCCCTGCAGGTGGCCACGGGCGACCGCCGCATCCACTCGCTCGCGCCGCCGCATCCGTGGCGGCAGAGGCGCGCGGACGATCCCGCGTATTTCAAATACTACCGGGACCGCTACGGCGCGGCGGAGAGCGAGGCCGGCGGCTGGTTCACGTCGGCGTGCGGGCCGCTCGTCTATCGCGACAGCGCGCTGCCGGGGCTGCGCGGGCACTATTTCATCTGCGAACCCTCGGGAAATGTGATCCACCGCTCGCTCATCGACCAGGACGGCCCCGGGCTGAAGCTGCGCCGCGCGCCGGACGAGGAGGCGTCGGAGTTTGCGGCCACGCGCGATCCGTGGAGCCATCCCATCCAGCTCTCCCACGGGCCGGACGGCGCGATCTGGGTCGTGGACTACTACCGCGAGATCATCGAGGACTACTCCGCCATCCCGCGGCATCTGCAGCAGCAATACGGCCTCTACAACGGCGCCGACCGCGGCCGAATCTACCGGCTCACGCACAAGGACGCGCCGCGCCCGGAAGCCGCCGACATGAGCGCGCACACTACCGCCGCGCTCGTGCGGGAACTCGCGGGACCACTTTTTTGGCGGAGGCAGACTGCGCAGCGGCTGCTCGTCGAGCGCGGGGAAAAGTCCGCGGCCTCGGCGCTGCGCGCGCTGCTTGGCGGGAAGGACGCCGCGCCTTCCGCACTTATCGCCGCGATGCGGACGCTCGACCAGCTCGGCGCGCTCGCTGCCGCGGATTTGCTACCGCTCGTGAAACACCGAGATGCCGCCGTGCGCATCCACGCGCTGCAGCTCGGGGAGCGCCGGCTCGCTGCGGAGGACGGACGCGCGCTGCTCGATGCCATCCTCGCCGCCGCCGCGACCGAACGTGAGCCCCGTGTGCAGATTCAGTTCGCTCTGAGCCTCGGCGAGGCACGCGGCACACGCGCACTGGCGATGCTCGCGCGTTACGCACGCGAGCACATCGGCGTGCAGTGGATGGACGCCGCGCTCCTTTCTTCCCTCCACGGCAGAGGCGCAGACATGCTCGCGGAGCTGATGCACGAACCCGGCGGCAGCGGACCTTTGCTCGAACCACTCGCGCAGATGATCGCGACACGGCGCGACGAAGCAGAGCTCGCGCGCACGCTGAAGCTCATCGAAAGCGCGCCGTCCGCGACGCAGGCAACCCTGCGCTCTGGTTTGGCCAAGGCACCGAAGGCCGCGGCTGGCAAAGCCTCCGCCCTTCCAGTCGCCGTGCAAGCGGCGGCGGAGGCGAAAATCAGCGACGTCACTTTTCGGAAATACCTCGCGGCCTTCGCGCAGCCGCGTGACTTGAAGCGCGGGCACGAGGTCTTCGTGCAGACGTGCGCGACATGCCACCGCATCGGCGACGAAGGCAAGGAGGTCGGCCCCGATTTGCTCGGCCAGCTCGGCATGTCGGAGGAGTCGCTGCTGCAGGACATCCTCATGCCCGGCGAGCGCATCCGGCCCGGCTACGAGACGACGCTTGTGACCAAGCGCGACGGCACCGCATTCGCCGGCGTGCTCAAGGACGACGGCGCCACCAGCCTGCGGCTCCTGCTGCCGGGCGGCACCGAGCAGACCGTGCTGCGCAAGGAAGTCGCCGGCGTGCAGCGCCTGCCTTCGTCGCTCATGCCTTCGTTTGCCGACGCCCTCCCGCCCGCCGACGTCGCCAATGTGCTGGGCTGGCTGAGGAGCAAGCTGCGCGGACCGGCGCCTGCACCGGCGAATCCCAAATGACTTCGCACCCATGACGAACGACTCGCCATTCCACAAACCACAACAGCGCACGGGAATCTCGCGCCGCGAATTCCTCTGGCGCTCGGGCGGCGGGCTCGGCGGCATTGCGCTCGCCTCGATGCTCGGGGGTGAGCATGCACTCGCGGGCGGCGGGTTGCTCGGCGGAAAGCTGCATCATCCCGCGAAGGCGAAGCGCGTCGTGCAGTTCTTCATGGCGGGCGCGGCGAGCCACATTGATTTGTTCGACCACAAGCCGGAGCTCGTGAAGCGGCACGGGCAGCCGAGCGATTTCGGCGAGCACGTCGAGGCGTTTCAAAACGGGCTCGGGCCCTGGCTGAAGCCGCTGTGGGACTTCAAGCCGTATGGACAGAGCGGCAAGATGATCAGCGACACCGTCGCGCCGCTCGGCGCAGTGGTGGACGACATGGCGTTCATCCACAACCTTGTCGGCAAATCGGGCGTCCACTCCGCGGCCACGCTGCTGCAGGCGACGGGATTCCAGCTGCCGGGATTTCCCGGCGCGGGCTGCTGGGTGAGCTACGGTCTCGGCTCGATGAACGACAACCTGCCGACGTTCGTCGTGCTGCCGGATCACCGCGGCTTCGGATCGAATGGCGTGAAGAATTGGGACTCCGCATTCCTCCCGTCGCAGCACAGCGGCACGATCATCTACCCCGGCACCGAGACGCCCATCGCGGATCTGTTCCCGCACAAGAGCGGCGACTTCGTGAATTCGAAAAGCGAGGCCGCCGCGCAGCAGCTCATGGCCGAGCTGAACCGCACGCACGCATCATCGCGCGAGGGCGACCAGCGTCTCGATGCGCGCATCCGCAGCTACGAACTCGCCGCGAAAATGCAGCTCGCCGCGCCCGAGGCGCTGAACCTCAAGGCCGAGCCCGCGCACATCCTGAAGCTCTACGGGCTCGACCGCGGCGCGCAGACGTGGCCGAAGGAGATCAACGCGGACGAGGAGACGTTTTACTTTTCGCAGAAATGCCTCGCCGCCCGCCGGCTCCTCGAGCGCGGCGTGCGCTTTGTGCAGGTGTGGAGCGGCAACGACAACGGCTTCCCTCGCCGCAACTGGGACTCGCACGAGGACGTGCTGCGCGACCACGGCCCGCTCTCGCTCGGCATGGCGCGCGGCTGCGCGGCATTCATCCAGGATCTCAAGCAGCGCGGCATGCTCGACGACACGATCATCTTGTGGACGACCGAATTCGGCCGCATGCCGTCGTCACAGGGCGGCAAGGGGCGCGACCACAACCCGTATGTCTTCACGAACTGGCTCGCCGGCGGCGGCATCAAGGGCGGCATCACCCACGGCGAGAGCGACCAGTGGGGCTACAAGCCGCTCGACCGCAAACACCCGACGCAGGTCTATGACATCCACGCGACGATCCTGCACCTCCTCGGCATCGATCACACGAAGCTCACCTTCCGCCACAACGGCATCGATCGCCGCCTCACGGACGTCCACGGCGAAGTGATCACGCCGCTGCTCGCGTAGCGGATTCCCGGGCTAGCCCTTCCGCCGCTTCGTGAGCGAGCGCACGCGCTCGAGCCAGCGCCTCGCCCACGCGAATTCCATCGCGAGGATGCCGAGGCCGGCGGGGATCACGAGGATCGCCGGGCCGGGAAGGACGATCAGCACGACGCCGACGGCGAGCACGGTGCCACCGGCGACGGCGACCATGATGCGCTTCACCTGCCGGACGGTGCCCGAGTTCGGCTTTTTGCGGGAGTCTGGCTGAGAGGATGCCTTCACAATCATGAATCGAATGTCGCGCAGCTCCCGTGTTTGCCAAACGATTCCGGCGACGGGGCTCCGGGGAAGAATGGCGCTGCGCGTTTGGTGCATGGCCGGCGGGGACGCCGGCGCTCCGCTCAGTCCCCGAGGAAGTTCACGCCGGGGGACTCCACGCGCAGGACTTCGGGCGGGGTCTTCGCATTCACCTCGACGGTGAAGACGTGCTCCCCGGCGGTGAGTTCGATCGTCGGCGAGGGCTCGCTGGCGACGGCGAGGGGCTGGCCGTCGAGCCACGCCTTCGTCACGCCGGCGAGGTTGAACTTCGTCCTGCCGCCCGCGGACTGGAGGCGCGCGGTGAGATGCACTGCGTCGTTCTTCGGCGCGAGCATGGTGACTTTCTCCGCGAGCAGGTCCTTGGTGAGGCGCCCGTCCACGAGCGTGTAGGCGTAGGTGGGCGGGACGGACGAGGTGGACGCCGCGGTGTCGCTCTTCAAGGCGCCGTCCACGTTGCCGGTGTCGGAGAGCTGCCACACGCGGGCGACGTTGTTCTTGCTCGCGTCGAAGGGACCGGGGCGGCCCAGCTCGCCGAGGAAGGCGTAGAGGTTCAGGCGCTCGCGGTCGCTCCAGGCGTTGGTGAGGCCGGCGGGCATGAGGCTCGCGCCGCCGTCGGCGAGCTTCTTGGAAACGATGTCCGCCTTCTGCAGCGGCTGCTCGCCGGCGATCGTGCGGATGAACTGCTCCGTGGCCGTCTCGCGCGACGGGATGCCCATGGCCTCGCTGCCGTCCTTCAGCTTGAAGGCGAACGCGTGGAAGCCCTCCTTCACCTTCGCGGCGGGGTCGAGCACGCTCTCGATGATGTAGTCGAGCGGCGCGCTGGCGCCGATGCTTGTGAGGTCCGGGCCGAGCTTGCCGCCGGCGCCGCCGATGGCGTGGCACGTCACGCAGGCGCTCGCGGTGCGGCGATACATGGCTTCGCCCGCGACGGGGTCGCCGTTCTGCTTGGAGCGCGCGGCGAGGTCGGCGTAATTGGCGGGGCCGGCGGGCACGGCGACCTTCTCGCCGACGAGCGGGGCGAGCTTCGCGGCGAGCGGCTGGCCCTTGCGGCCGAGTTCGCGCGCGACGCGGAGGGCGGTGACATAGGAGGCGGGCGGCAGGCCGTCGGGCAGCGCCTGCGTGAAGCGCTGCATGAAGGGCGCGCTCGCGAAGAGGGCGCGCCAGAGCTGCGGCTGCTCGCGCTCGGGAGTCTCCTGCACGATGGGGAGGAGGTGCTTCAGCGCCTCGTTCGGACGGAACGCGGCGAGGGCGGCGAGCGCACGTCGGCGGTGGCTGATGCCCCAGGTCGATCCGCTCTTCGGATCGAGGTGGAAATTGAGCATCTCCGCCGCCTTCGGGCTGGCGAGTGTGCGCAGGCTCTCGAAGGCCGCATCGAGCGTCGGCCCGTCCGCGCCCATCATCCTGCCAAGGATCGCATTCGTGGCCTCCACCTTCCAGAGGCCGGCGAGACGGAACACATCCGCGATCCCCTCGTCCGGCGCATACATGAAGAAGTCCCAGTGCGGCATCTCGCCCGCGGGCTTCACACCGCGGCGGGCGGCGGCGACGAGCGCGGCGGCGGCGCGGCGGTTCGCATCGGGCGCGGTGAATTTGTGCTTCGCGTCGGCGAGCGGCTTCATGTTGTCTCCGTCGGGTGTGGTGGCGGCGAGGAGGGCGTCGAGAAGCTGGCGGAGTTCACCGGGGCCGCCGGCGGCGCCGATGAGTTCGATCCAAGGGCCGGAGCCGTCCTGCGGCAGGCCGCGGGCGGCGATGATCTTGGAAAGGAGCGGGCCGCTCCGCTCAGCGGGCAGCGACTGGAGGGCAAAGGCGATCTTCGCCTCGTGCGCCGCGGCATCCTTCGGGGTGTTCTTCGCGGCGTCCGCGGTGGAAGTCTTCTCCACCCACTCGGCGACCTGCGGCGCGAGATCGTTCACGCTGAGCCATGCGGCGTAGTCGTAGAACACATCGTCCTTCGGCGCGTTCACCGCGGCGTCCAGGATGAAGGAAGCACCGTCCGGGACAGGAAAACGTGCCAAGGCGCGCATTGCCTCAATACGGACGCGCGGATTGGTGTCGCCGATAATCGTTGCGGCGACATTTAGCTGTTCTCCGCGAACTTCTTTTTCGATGGGAACCCCGAGCCATCGAGAGAGGACACGGACACGTTGGGCTTGGATCTCCGGCCGCTCGCGTCTCAGAAACTGTATGCCGTCGGAAACATTGCCAGCCGCGGACACGATCTCAATGCGGCGATGCACCTCCTCGGGCGAGGAATTCTGATTCTGCGGTGCATGGAGCGCGGCGAGGGCCGCTATTTCCTGATCTTGGTCTCGAATGTTACTCAAACGATTGACGAGCAACTGAGTTGCTTGCTCTTCGATCCACCGATTATCTGAAACCACTCGGGAAGACAGCTCCGCCGTCTTCTTCCCCACGAGGCTCTCCCACTTCAGCGGCGCGCCCCCCTTCACACCCAGCCGCCAGATGCGGCCGTGCTCGTGGTCGCGGCGCGGGTCGCGGAAGTCCACTTCGCCGTGGTTGATGATCGGGTTGCTCCAGTCGGCGATGTAGAGGGCGCCGTCGGGGCCGAGCTTCACGTCGATGGGGCGGAAGGTGGCGTCGCTCGTCTGCACGAGCGTGGCGATTTGCTCCGCTGCGAAGCCGGATTTCAAAGAGGAGTTATCCGCAGATTTCGCAGATTCGCGCAGATTATTGGAAGCGGAGGTGGATGCAGGGTTCGCGGGATTGCCAGCGGGCGCGGGAGCACCCGAGCCGGCCTTTTTCCCATCTGCGGAAATCGGCGCAATCTGCGGATTCCCCTTCGGCGGATTCCCCAAATCGGTGATTTTGAACTGCACCACCTTGTGGGCGCGGAAGTCATTCGTCACCGCGGAGCCCTGCCAGTCGGCGGGGAAGTGCGGGCTGTAGATGAGCTCGAGGCCGGCGAACTTCGGGTAGCTGCCGGGGCTGATGCTCGGGAGGATGCGGCGCGCACCCTCGTAGGTCACGAACTGCCCGCCGGGGAACGTCCAGTTGATGCCGCCGCTGCCGGCGCCGTCCGTGGCGAAGCTCTGGCCCCACTGGTCCCACGCGTGGCCCCACGAGTTGATCCAGCCTTTGGCAAAGACCTCCACGCGCTCGGTGCGCGGGTCGTAGGCCCAGATGCCGCCGCTGTTCAGCCGCACGACGCCCCAGGGCGTCTCCATGTGGGTGTGGATGTAGATGCTCTGGTTGAAATAAAGCCGTCCATCCGGCCCCCAGCGCAGGGTGTGGACGATGTGGTGCGTGTCCTCGGTGCCGAAGCCGCTCATGACGATGCGCTTCCTGTCCGCCTTGCCGTCGCCATCGGTGTCCTCGAAGTAGAGCATCTCCGTGCTCTGGCCGACGTAGCAGGCCCAGCGGGGGGGGGCTGGCTGCTGGTTGCTGGTTGCTGGTTGCTGGTTGCTGGCGGTGGGCGGCTGGTTCTTACCAGAAGCCAGCGACCAGTCACCAGAGACCAGCACCGGCGCGACCCCCGTCGGAATGAGCAGGCCGTCCACAAAGACCGTGCTCTTCGTCGCCTTCCCGGTGTGGCCGGGGTCTTCGAGGATGAGGATCTTGTCGTCGGCCTGCTGGCCGGGGGCGATTTGCGGGTAGAGCGCGCTGCTGGCGACCCAGAGCCGGCCCTGCGCGTCCCAATTGCACTGCGTGGGCTTGGCGAGGTGCGGGTTCTCCGCCCAGAGGGAGATTTCGAGGCCCTCGGCGAGGGTGAAGGTGGGGAGCGGGAGCTTGGAAGTGGGGATGGGGCTCGGCGCAGGCGCGGGCTTTTCCGCGGGAGTCTGGGGCGAGGCGGGGGCGGGCGTTGCTGGTTGCTGGTTGCTGGCGGCTGGTTGCCGGTCGCCGGTTTCCGCGTTTGCCGCGATGAGAACCGGGGACTTTGGCCCGGTTGCGTCAGACGGTGTGGAACATCCAGAAGTCTCCGAAGCGGCTGGCCCAATTTGGGTGGAACGACTCGGAGTCTCGGGAACGGCCGGCCCAGATTGGGTGGAGCGGTCCGGAGTCTCCAAGGTGACTGGCCCAATCTGGGCCGAGCGGTCCGGAGTCTCCGAGGTGGCTGGCCCAAATTGGGTGGAACGACCCGGAGCCTCCGGGGTGGCCGGCCCAATCTGGGTGGAGCGACCGGGAGTCTCCGAGGTGGCCGACCCAATCTGGGTGGAGCGACCCGGAGTCTCCGGGGTGGCTGGCCCAAATTGGGTGGAACGTTCCGGAGCCTCCGGGGTGGCTGGCCCAAATTGGGCGGAGCGTTGCGGAGCCTCCGAGTCGGTCAGCCCAAATCGGGTGGAGTGAGCCGGAGCTTCCGAACCGGCTGGAGAAATTGCCGCCTGACGAACCGGAGCCTCGGGACTGGAAAAGGCGCCCTTTTCCTGCCGCTTCTGCGTCCCGGTCTTCAGCTTCTCGATTTCCGCCTCGGCCTTCTCGATGAGCGGGTCGAACATGGGCATCTCCTTGGCGTTCTGCCCCTGCTCGTGCTTGCGGAAGCCGAAGAGGTAGGTCTCGTTCGCCGGCCGCCAGCGGTGGAAGAAGAGGGCGTTCTTCTTGATGATGGCGGCGCGGAGGGCGGTGGTAGATTGCGGATTGCGGATTGCGGATTGCGGATCGGCTCCTGCCTGCGCCCCTGTCGCAGGCTGCGCATCATTTTTCCAGCCGAGGCTCTGGGCGATGTGGGCGGCGAGCACGGCGTAGCCTGCCTCGTGCAGGTGGATGCCATTGTCAGTGAGCGAGGGCGTGTCGGCTGCGGGCTGCGCTTCTTTCCGCAATCCGCAATCCGCAATCCGCAATGCCACTGCCCCGCGCTCCTTCGCGAGTTCCTCGATGGCCTTGGTGTATTGCTCCAGCAGCTTGTTGTGCTCGGTCGGGTCGGGCAGGCCGGGGCGCAACGCGCGCAGGTCCTCGTGCTTGATGGGCGAGAGGAGGACGAAGCGGACCGCCGATTTCTTATCCGCAGATTGCGCAGATGGACGCAGATTATCCGATGCAGGGGAGGGCGGCGCAGGATCGGCGCCTTCTTTTCTGCGCAAATCTGCGGAATCTGCGGATACCTGCTCGATGAGGTCCATGCACTGCGCGAGTTCATTCTTGAAGCGCGCGGCGCTCATGAGCTCGGCGCCGTAGCGGGCGGGGTCGCGGTTCAGCGTCCAGTCCTGCGAGCGGTCGGTCATTTCCTGCAGGGACGCGGCCATGCCGTAGCCGAGGAAGACGACGGTGGGCTTCACGAGGGCGAGCTGCTCCTTCAGCCGCTCGAAGCCCTTCGCCGCGGGGTCGAAGGACGCGCGCGACCAGCCGAGCGGCGTGTCGGCGCTGAAGGCGAGGTTGCGCACGGTGAACTTGCGGTCGGGGAACTGCTCGACCATGCGCGTCTCTAGGTAGCCGTAGGTGCCCTCGCGCTCGAGGAGCGTGTCGCCGAGGAAGAGGACGCGGTCGCCGTCCCTGATCTCGAAGGGCTCGGCGGCGCGGGTGGGGAAAGCCGCGGTGATTGCGAGGACGAGGGAAAGGAGGAGAGTGCGCATGGTGGCGGGATAGCGGTGAAGTGTGCGGGGAGCAATGCCGACGGCACCTTGATTCTTTGAACTACGAAGGGCACGAAGGACTCGAAGGTCTTCAAAGGGGATTGTCCGTCCGATGCGCCTTCATCTTCGTGTCCTTCGTGCCCTTCGTAGTGAAATCCAAATCTACCGCAGCGTGTGCGGCAACTGCGGCTCGCCGCGGCCCTGCGCGGGGAGCCGCGGGCTTTTCTCCGCGGCGGCCTCCGCGCCGGTGCAGAGGGGGATGGTGAACTGGAACTGCGTCCAGCCGGGCTCGGAGTCCTCGAGGGTGAGGGTGCCGCCGTGGGCGCGGACGATTTCGCGGGCGATGCTGAGGCCGAGGCCCTGGCCGCCGCCGGCGGGGGCGCGGGTGCGGGAGGTCTCCACGCGGTAGAAGCGGCTGAAGACGCGCTCGCGGTCGGCGCCCGGGATGTCGGCGCCGGTGTTGGCGATGCGGAAGACGGCCATTTCCCCCGCGGCCTCGAGGCTGCAGCGGATGGTGCCCTCGGGGCGGTTGTATTTGATGGCGTTGTCGAAGAGGTTCAGCACGAGCTGGCGGAGGAACTGCGGGCTGCCCTTCACCAAGACGCCAGGGGCGAGATGGAGCTCCACTTTCACGCCCTGCCGGTCGGCGAGAATCTCGATGTCCTCGGCGAGATCCCCGATCATGGAGGTGAACTCGACGGTCTCGGTGACGAGGGGGAGCTTGCCCGCATCCGCCTGCGAGAGGAGGAGGAGGCCCTCGACGATGTGGATGAGGCGGCCGGTCTCGTCGAGGAGGTCGAGCATGGTGCGCTCGACGGCGTGGGGGATTTCGCCGGAGCGCAGGGCGATTTCCAGCTCGCCGCGGATGATGGTGAGCGGGGTCTTCAGCTCATGGGAGGCGTCGGCGCTGAAGCGGCGGGCCTGCTCGAAGCTCTGCTGGAGGCGCTCGATCATGCGGTTGAGGACCGCGGTGAGGTGGCCGAGTTCGTCGCGGTTGCCGTGGATGGGGAGGCGCTTGTCGAGCCGGTCGGCGGTGATGCGCTCCGCGGCGGCGGCGATGTCGTCCACGGGCTTGAGGGCCTTGCCGTAAAGGGTGCGGGCGCCGAGCGCGAGCAGCACGACGGAGAGCGGGACGAGGATGGCGTAGGTCTGCCAGACGTTCGCCTCCCACTCGGTGAAGGGCTTCGCGTCCATGGCGGCGCGGACGCGGATGTCGCCGCGGGTGATCTGGAGAATCCGCACGGCGACGCCCGTGGAGGCGTTCACATTGTAGGCGAAGCCCTCCGGACCCGGCGGGAGGGAGACATTGCCGAGCTCGCCGGAGCGATAGACGAGCTTCCCCGGCGGCTGCTCGATTTCGAAACTGTAGAGGCTGTAGACGGTGCTGAAGAACTTCGCGACCTCGGCGGTGTCGTTCCAGTTCATCGCGCCGCTCCGCCGCTGGATGCCGGCGAAGATGGACTCCGCCTCGCCGCGCAGCGTGTCGTCGAGCCGCTGGCGCATCTTTGACTCCAGCGAGCTGGTGATGAGCCAGCCGAAAATGGCGACGGAAAAGCCGCCGACAAAGACCGTCCAGAGGACCAGTCGCGTCTTCAGCGGCCGGGGGTTCGTCATACCCGATGCCTCCCCGGAAAACCTATTCAGCCCGCACGCAGTAGCCGACGCCGCGCACCGTCTGGATCAGCTTCACCTCCTCGCCGTCGTCGATCTTGCGGCGCAGACGCTGGATATAGACGTCCACGAGGTTCGTGCCGGGGTCGAAGTGATACTCCCACACGCGCTCGATGAGCTGGGTGCGGGTGACGACCTGGCCGGGCAGGCGCATGAGGTGCTCGAGCAGGCGGAACTCGCGCGCGGTGAGGTTCACGCGCCGCGTGCCGCGCGTCACCTCGCGGGTGACGAGGTTCATCATGAGGTCGCCGACTTTGTAAAGGGTGATGGTCTCGCCGGTGACGCGGCGGATGAGGGCGCGCACGCGGGCGACGACTTCATCCATCGAGAAGGGCTTCGCCATATAGTCGTCGGCGCCGAGGTTCAGGCCCTCCACGCGCTCGTTCACATCGCCGCGGGCGGTGATGATCATCACGGGCGCGGTGACCTTGCGGGTGCGCAGGGAGCGGAGGACGCTGAGGCCGTCGCGCTTCGGGAGCATGATGTCGATGACGATGGCGTCGTAGGGGTTCTTCGTGGCGCGCTCGAGGCCGTCCTCGCCGTCGCCGCTGATGTCCACCTTGAAGCCCTGCTCCTCGAGCCCCTTGCGGAGCAGGCTGGCGATCTTCGCCTCGTCCTCGATGACAAGTAGTTTCATGGCGCGGAGTGTGAGTCAGTTGGGGGCGGATTGCTTGGAAAAAAGGCGTAAATTCGCTGTCATCATCAGGCGGCGCCCGGCAGCCGCGGCGAAGTTTCATCGTGCGCTGGGCAGGCGATTTGCTATTTCAGAGCAGCCCTATATGAAAACAGCCCACCCTGTAGCACTCGCGTGCGCCATCGCCGCATGCCTTCCCAGCGCGTCGTTCGCACTCGGCATCCGCCTCGCAGATCAGGACGCCCGCGCCACCGCCCGCGGCAACGCGTTCACCGCCACCGCCGACAACCCCTCGGCAATCTACTACAACCCCGCGGGCATCTCGCAGCTCTACGCACCGAAGCTCTCGCTCGGCGTCGGCACCAGCAAGACCGCCGTGCCCTCCGAGCAGGACGGCGAGGGCGGCTTCCGCCTGCGCATGGGCCTTTACTCGATCACCATCTCCAGCGAGGCGCGCCCGCTCGGCGCCGCCAGTTCCTACAACACCAGCGACCGCTGGCAGGTCGCCCCGAATTTCTTCGCCACGTGGAAGCAGCCGAACTCGAAGTTCACCTTCGGCCTCGGCGTCTATTCGCCCTACGGCTTCGGCATCTGGTATCCGGAAAACAACCCCTACCGGCAGCTCGCCATCAGCGGCAGCATCAAATACATCACCATCAACCCCGTCGTGTCCTACCAGGTCACCGACACTCTCTCCATCGCCGCCGGCCCGACGTTCAACTACGCGAAGTCCTCGCTGAAGAACGGCCTCGCGCTCGCGAACAGCTTCTTTGAATTTGAGGGCGAGGGCTGGGGCGTCGGCGGGAACGCGGGCATCCTCTGGAAGCCGCACCCGAAGCACAGCTTCGGCGTGATGTATCGCAGCGAGACGTGGGTGACCTACGACGGCCACTCGAACACCTTCATCCCGAACCTCCTGAGCAGCCGCGAGAATGCGAGCGCGCTCATGGTCTTCCCGCAGAACGTGGTCATCGGCTACAGCTACCGCCCCACGCCGAAGTGGAACCTCGAGTTCAACCTCGACTGGACCGACTGGGACAAGCTCAACACCGTGACGCTCCGGCAGGCCAGCGGCAACGTGCCGCTCACGTTCAACTGGCAGTCGTCGTTCTTCTACGAGTTCGGCGCGAGCTACCAGTTCGACAACGGCCTCACCGCCAGCGCCGGCTACATCTACAGCGAGAACAGCGTGCCGAACGCCTCCTTCAACCCCGTCGTGCCCGACTCCGACCGCCACATCTTCACCTTCGGCCTCGGCAAGCAGTGGGGAAACTGGGACTTCGACATCGCCTACCAATACGCCTACGGCCCGTCGCGCACCGTGACCAGCCTCGCAGCCGGCACCTATCAGTTCGACAGCCATGCCATCTCCGTCAGCGCTGGATACCGCTTCTAAGCCCGCGGAACCCGCAGCGGGAAAGCCCGTGCTGCTCGTCGTGGACGACGAGGAGGGCCCGCGCACGTCGCTGAAGGTCGTCTTCAAGAACAGATTCGAGGTGCTGCTCGCCTCGAACGGCAACGACGCGGTCAAGCTCGCGCGCACCAACCGCGTGGATGTCGCCATCCTCGACATCCTCATGCACGGCATGTCCGGCGTGGATGTGCTCCGGGAGCTGAAGCAGATCGACGAGGACATCGAGGTGATCATGCTCACCGCCTACGAGACGCTGGAGACCGCGCGGCAGGCGCTCCGCCTCGGCGCGCGCGAATACCTCAACAAACCCTTCGACATCGAGGCTCTCCGCGCCGCCGCGGACAACGCCCTCGGGCGCCGGCACGCCAACAAGGAGCTGAAGAACGCGAACGAGCGCCTCCGCGAGCTGCAGCAGGAAGTCGCCGAGACCGCCGCCGGCAGCGCCATCGCGCGCGCGGGCGACACGGCGGGGAACATCCTCCACGACCTCAACAGCCCGCTCACCGTCATCAACGGCTTCATCGAGCTGCTCCACCGGCAGGTGCAGAACGCCGCGAGCCTCGAGGGGCCCGAGATGGAGAAGGTGCGCAGCAGCATCGCGCGCGTCCACGGCCAGGTCGTGCGCTGCCTTGAAATCTCCCGCCGCTACCTCGGCGTCCGCCGCGCCGCGCACGAGGCGCATTCCGACCGCACCGCGGTGAACGAGGTGCTCGTGGATCTCCAGGAGCTGCTCAGCAAGCACCCGAGCGCCGAGGGCTGCGAGCTCACCGTGAGCGAGCTCGAGGAGCACACGCACGCCGCCATCTCCGGCACGGATCTCCTCCGCGTGCTGATCAATCTCGCGCTCAACGGGCTCCAGAGCGGCCCCTCGCCTCTGCGCGTGGAGGTGATCGCGCAGGCCATCCCCGCGAAGTTCGACACCGCCGCCTTCACCAACGGCGCGGATGAGCGCTTCGTCCGCTCGGAAAAATTCCCCGCCGGCGAGCCGCTCATCGCAATCAGCGTCCGCGACAACGGCCCCGGCATTCCCGCCGCGTCGGTGGCGCGCGTCTTCAACGAGCCCTTCACCACGAAGCCGCCCGGCAAGGGCACGGGCCTCGGCCTCGGCAGCGTGAAGGAGCTCGTCACCTGCGCGAGAGGCGCGATTCGCCTCACCACAAAGCCCGGCCAGGGCAGCACCTTCACGGTCTTCCTCCCGCTTGCCTCGTAGCGCGCCACCCCGCGCCACGCTCACTTCCCGAGCGACTTCATCTCCTTCTTCAGCATCCCCGCGACGCGGTGCTTCACGAGATACACCTGCGCGATGTTCACGCCGAGCGCCTTCGCGGCCTTCGCGGCGCCCCACTGCTTCAGCACCGCGCAGTCGAAGATCTGGTAGTGCTTCGCGGCCACGCGCTGCTTCACGCGCTCCAGCGCGATCCCGAGCACATGGCCCTGCCATTCCTGCTCCCACATCGCCGTGAACCCGCCCTCCCCCGCGCCGGGAAACCGGTCGAGCGTCGCCGTCGCACGCGAGTCATCGTCGCCCTTCGCCGCGCGCCGCGGGTCGCGCTTGCGGAACTGATCGTTGATGCGCCAGCACGCCGTCTGCAGCAGCCAGCCCTTGAACGGCCCGTCCTTCGGATCGTAGCGCGCGACGTTCTTCGCCACCGCGATGCACGTCTCCTGCACCACTTCCTGCGCCTCGTCGTCGCGCAGCCCCGCACGCGTGGCGACGCTGTAGATGAGCTGCCAGTAGGTGTCGAAAAACTCCTGCCACTTCCGGCTGTCGCCCCAGTCGTTCAGCCGCGCGATCAGGCTCCGCCGCGTGGCGGCGAGGTTGTCGGCAGGTTGCGGAGCGCGGGGCATCGCGCGAAGTGTTCGCATGTCGCGCGGTGGAACGCGATTCCATTCCGCACTGCGGAAGCGCGGGCGCGGCCGCACCCCAGTGAAACCCGTTTGCCGCATCCCCTGCCGTGTGCATAAGTGCGCGCCGTCGCGCGACCCGCGGCTCCATTCTCGAAATCTCTCATCTCTCATGTGCGGCATCGTTGGATACATCGGTAAAAGTCCTGCAGTCCCCGTCCTGCTCGACGGCCTCCGCCGGCTCGAATACCGCGGCTACGACAGCGCCGGAGTCGCCACGTTTGCCGACGGAAAAATCCAGACCCGCAAGCGCACCGGCCGCATCGCAAACCTCGCCGCGCTGCTGAAGGACTCGCCGCTCGGCGGCAGCACCGGCATCTCGCACACGCGCTGGGCCACGCACGGCGGCGTGACGGATGAAAACGCGCACCCGCACCTCGACCAGAGCGGCCGCCTCGCGCTCTGCCACAACGGCGTGATCGAAAACTACGCCACGCTCCGCGAACAGCTCGCACGCGAAGGCCACACCTTCACCGGCCAGACGGACACCGAGGTGCTCGCGCATCTCGTGGGCCGCGAGTTCGAGGCTGTGCGCGCTTCGGCAGGTTCGATGGACTCCGTGGACTCGGTGGACGGCGCGAACGCGTCCATCTCATCCACACCGTCCATCCAAATGCTGGTCGAAGCCCTGCGCCGTGCTTTGAAGCACGTTGTCGGCACCTACGGCATCGTGCTCATGCACGCCGATGTGCCGGATGTGATCATCGGCGCGCGGCGCGGCTCGCCGCTCGTGCTCGGCGTCGGCAAGGGCGAGAATTTCTTCGCCAGCGACGTGAGCGCCATTGTCGCCCACACGCGCGAGGCCGTTTACCTGAAGGACTTCGACATCGCCGTCATCGGCCGCGACGACTTCGAGATCACCTCGCTCCTCGGCGGCGCGAGCGGATTCGAGGTCACGAAGGTCGAATTCAGCGCGGACGACGTGAGCCGCGGCGACTACCCGCACTACATGCTCAAGGAAATCTTCGAGCAACCCGAGACCATCCGCGACGCGCTGCGCGGCCGCCTTTCCCGCGACGAGGCCACGGCGAAGCTCGGCGGCCTCGGCATGACGGCGAAAGAGCTGCGCGAGGTGGACCGCATCATCCTCACCGGCTGCGGCACCGCGGCGCACGCGGCGATGTGCGGCGAATACATCATCGAGGCGCTCGCGCACGTGCCCGTCGAGGTCGAGTTCGCGAGCGAGTTCCGCTACCGCAACCTGCCGCTGCCGAAGGACACGCTCGTCTTCTGCATCTCGCAGAGCGGCGAGACCGCCGACACGCTCGCCGCGCTGCGCGAGGCGAAGCGCAAGGGCCTCCGCGCGCTCGGCATCTGCAACAACGTCGCGAGCACCGTCGCGCGGGAGAGCGATGGCGGCGCCTACATGCACGCCGGCCCCGAGATCGGCGTCGCCGCGACAAAGTCCTTCACCTCGCAGGTCACCATCCTCACACTCATCGCGCTGCTGCTCGGGCGCATCCGCACGATGAGCACCACCACCGGCCTGCGCATCATCGAGGAACTCGAGGCGCTGCCCGACAAGGTGCGCGCGATTTTGAAGACGAGCGATCACATCAAGGCCATCGCCGAGAAATACGCGAAGGCGAACGCGATGATGTTCCTCGGCCGGCAGTTCAACTACCCCACGGCGCTCGAGGGCGCGCTGAAGATGAAGGAGATCAGCTACATTCACGCGAGCGGCCACCCGAGCGCCGAGCTGAAGCACGGCGTCATCGCCCTCATCACGCCCGAAGTCCCCACCGTCGTCGTCGCGCCCGAGGATTCCGTGCTCGAGAAAAACATCAGCAACATCGAGGAGGTCCGCGCCCGCAAAGGCCCCATCATCGCCATCGGCACCGAGGGCTGCGACAAGCTGCGCAAAGTCGCCGACGACTTCATCGGCATCCCGCACTGCCCCGACTACCTATCGCCCATCCTCACCGCCATCCCGCTCCAACTCCTCGCCTACCACACCGCCGTCGCCCTCGGCTGCGACGTGGACAAGCCGCGGAACCTGGCGAAGAGCGTGACGGTGGAGTAGTTCTGCACAGCGCGCTTTGCCCCGATGAAAACTGACGACCAGATCGAATTCCCGAAATGGCTACAGCAAATCTGTGCAGAGACATTGTCGCGGTTTTTTCCGGGCAGGGAAATTCCTGTCGCCGATGAAATCGCTGCCCGCTGGACAGAACAACACCGAGTGTGGCACGGGCCTGCGCACCTGCGCGAAATGCTCGAAGCCATCGGCGGCAATTCGAGTGGTGACGAAGCTTCGTTGCTTCAACTCACCGCTTTGTTTCACGATGCTATCTACGATCCGAAAAGCGCTGAGAATGAGATTGCTAGCGCGCGCCTGCTCGCTGCTCGTGCGAAGGAACCGCAGTCGCCGCTTGTGCGTCGTGCGTGCGAGCTGATCGTCGCTTCGAAATGGGACTCGTGTAGCGATGATGCGCTCACGCGCCGCTTCTTCGAGTTGGATACGCATCAGCTTTCCGAGCGCGTGACCATCACCGAGCGGCTGCGTTACGAGCGTAGCATTCTCCGCGAATACCAATGGGCGTCGTTTCCGTTCTACCGCGAAAAACGCGCGGAGTTTCTGCGCGGGTGGGCGGCGCGGTTTCCGCAGCATTCCAAGGGCACTGCGCTTTGCCTAGAAATCCTTGCCACGATTGAGCCGCGCATCGGCGTCTATCCCGGCAGCTTCGATCCGTTTCACCGTGGGCATCTTTCTATACTGCGGCAGGCGGAACGGCTCTTCGACAAAGTGATCGTCGCTATCGGCATCAACCGCCAAAAGCTTCGCGCGACTGGCT
The DNA here is from genome assembly GCA_044221185.1 of Chthoniobacteraceae bacterium. Classification (GTDB taxonomy): domain Bacteria; phylum Verrucomicrobiota; class Verrucomicrobiia; order Chthoniobacterales; family Chthoniobacteraceae; genus SXWH01. The sequence goes on from JBGAPP010000008.1 coordinate 162,754, forward strand.
CGGATGAAATCGCCGAGATGGAAATACGCAAAGCACGGCTCGGCGAACAACTGCGGTTTCACGAGGTCGCGACATTCGGCGGACTGCTCACAGATTACATCGCAAGTATCGGTCACCCTGCGTTGCTCGTGCGCGGCGTGCGAGACGGCACCGATCTCGAAGCCGAACTTCGGCTGTCGCGTTTTCTCAACGAACTCCGTGCGGATTCCAACATCGTTTGGATCAGTTGCGAGGCCGAGCTTCAGCATCTCAGTTCCAGTGCAATCCGCGAGTTGGAGAGCATTCAGCCCGGAGCCGGGCAGCGGTATGTCCCATGCGCGGCGGAGATCTACGCTCTTGTGCCGTTCGACGACGCGCAATCTGCGAGCTGACTGCGGTTCATTTTCAAAATGGGCGCAGGCATCTTCATCACGGGCACGGACACGGGCGTGGGCAAGACGCGCGTGGCGGCGATGCTCGTGCGGGCGCTGCGTGCGGCGGGGGTGGATGCGGCGGGCTTCAAGCCGTTCTGCTGCGGCGGGCGCGAGGATGCGGAACTGCTCGCGGAGGCTTCGCGGCAGAATGCGGAATGCGGAATGCGGAATGCGGAATCGGGGAGCGCGGCGATCTCGGTGAACGACGTGAACCCCGTGTGGCTGCGTCCGCCGGTTGCGCCGTTTGCGGCGGCGATGATGGAGGGGCGCACGGCGGATGTCGCGCTGGTGCGGGGGAAGTTTGCGGAGCTTCGCGCGGGGCGCGCAGCGGTGATCGTGGAGGGCGCGGGCGGGTGGGGCGTGCCGGTGACGCGTGATTTCTCGATGGCAGATCTCGCGGTGGAGTTTGCGCTGCCGGTGCTCGTGGTGGCGGCGAACCGGCTCGGCGTGCTCAACCACACGCTGCTCACCGTCGCGGCGATCCGCGCGAGCGGACTGCGCTGCGCGGGCGTGCTGCTGAACCACGCTCAGATTCCCGCGAAGAACGACGCGGCGGTGATGACGAACGCAGCCGTGCTCGGTGAACTGCTCGCCGCGCTGCCGGGCGGCGCGGTGCCGCTGCTCGGGGAGATCGCGTTCGGGGCGGAGAGTCTGCCCGATGAAATTCTGAGCACGCTGCGAACGCGGATGGCGTGCATCGGGTAGCGCGGGCGTCCCGCCTGCTGTGTTCCGCGTCTCGCGGAACACACTCGGGCGTCGAGAGGGCTTCGTTCACAAGCTGACGTTCGCCGTGTGCGGCGCAGGATGCGCCGCACTGCGGGCGGGGACGCCCGCGCTACCCGATGCACGCCATCCTGCTGCTCACACCGCGAGTTTTTGCGTGACGATTGATGCGCAGCCCTGGAGAGCTACGCTACACGCTGGCGGCGATGTTCACCCACACGTGGACGTGCGGGGCACCGCGGAAATACCAGACCATGTTCGGGCCTTCGAGCTGCCACACGTCCCACACGCCGTCGTTGCCGATGTCGCCGGACTTGTAGAAGGCCATGTGCAGTTGATCGAAGCCGGCGGCCTCGATGTATTTCATCGCCTCGTCGGTGTCCTCCTTGCGGAAGGGCGCGAGCAGGTCGCGCAGCACGCCGCGCACGCCTTCGCGCTGATCCTTCGTCATGTCGGCGACGGCGAGGCCCTCGATGTCCGCCTTCCTGCCCTGGAGCTTCACGGTGTCGTTGCCGGTCTCCTCGCGGCCGCGCGGGAGGAGCGCCTTTTCGCGCTGCTTGCCGTCGAGCATCTGGAAGACGGCATTCGCGCGCTTCGCCTGGAACCAGTAGGCGTTGCCCGCGTGGTCGGCTTCCTCGTTGAAGCTCTTCGCGGCGTGGCCGTAGAAAATCGGTCCGCCGAACGCCGCGCCCTCGACGCTGTCGCCGTCGCAGCGGCGCGTGCAGTGGCGGCCGGTGAGGACGAACTCGAACTTTCCGGTGCCGGGCTCGCCGAAGAGCGCGACAGAGGAGGACTCGAAGCCCGCCTTGCCGCTGTCATGCACGACCTGCTGCATCACTTTCTCCGCATACTCGGGCGAGTGCAGGCCGAGGAAAATCTCGCGGATCATCGCCTGCTGATCCTTTGTGAAGAACGCACCGACGGTCTGGTCCACGATGTGCCAGTTGTTGTCCACGAGCGTGCGCTTGCGGTCGTCGAAGGGGAACCAGACTTTTTTCCGCTGCTCCTCGGTGAGCGTCTTGGCGAACTGCTGCACGAGCGTCTCGCTCTTGCCGCCCTTCGCAGCGTGCGCGATCGGCGCGAGGGCGGCGGCGGCGACGGCGCCGACGGTCTTTTTCAAGAACTCGCGGCGCTCGATGGAACTGGAGGGCAGCGGTTCGTGGACGACGGCGATGCGCGGCGTGTCGCAGTCAGGGCAGCGGTTAGCGTAGGAGGAAGAGGGAGTGTTCATGCGCGGAAGCTGAACCCCGTCCGCGCCATGCGCAAGCACCGGGTCACTGCGGCGGAGGGACCACGGCAAACGGCGAGAATTAGCCCTTGCCAGCGATGGGCGACCGTGCCAGTTTCCGCGCCCATTTTCCAAAGAAACAAAGCCATGTCCTACGCAGTCATCAAAACCGGCGGCAAACAGTATCGGGTTGCCAAGGGCGACACGCTCAGCGTCGAGAAGCTCGACGGTGAAGCCGGAGCGTCCGTCACTTTCAACGAAGTGCTCCTCGTCGGCGAGGGCGCGGACATCAAGGTCGGCGACGGCACAAAGGGCGCCTCGGTGAGCGCGGAGATCGTCGCGCAGGAGAAGGGCCCGAAGCTCATCGCCTACCGCTACAAGCGCCGCAAGGGCTACCACCGCACCGTCGGCCACCGCCAGCGCCTCACGAAGGTGAAGGTGACGGGCATCAACGGCTAGGCGAATCTCTCAACTCTCAACCCTCATCTCTCAACTACCGATATGGCACACAAAAAAGGACAGGGCAGCGTCAAGAACGGCCGCGACAGCGCAAGCAAGCGGCTCGGCGTTAAGAAATTTGGCAGCCAGAGCGTCGTCGCCGGCAACATCCTCGTGCGGCAGCGCGGGACGAAATTCCAGCCGGGCCGCGGCGTGGGCCTCGGCCGCGACTACACGATCTTCGCGCTCGTGGACGGCACGGTCCGTTTCGACAAGGGCGGCCGACGCGTGAATGTGGACGCGGCTCCGGTTTCCGCGAACTAAGCGCGGGACTCCGCGAACGATTTCAAAAGCCCCGGCTGTGAAAGCGGCCGGGGCTTTTTCGTGCCCGCGTTTCCAACGCACCAAGGGATGCCGTCGGCTCGTCAGCGCTTCTGCGTGAAGTAGTAGATGCCGTCCTGGAGCCTCTCGTATTGCGTGCGCTCCGTGGACTTCAGTTCCTCGTGTGCCCCGGCGCGGACGATGTGCAGGCCGTATTCGTAGCCCGGGGCGGAGCGGATCGAGACGGCGAGGCCGTCGCGGTAGAGGTTCATGCGCAGCGGGCGGAGCTTGAGCAGCGAAGCGGGCCACATCTCCGGCGGGACGGGGACGAGGGTGGCGCCTGCGGCGGCGAAAAGGGCCGTGTGCAGTTGCGCGACCTCCGCGCGCAGGTCGGCCGCCCTGACGCCCTCCAGACGCGAGATGGAGATGCCGCGCGGATCCGTGCATGCGGAGAGCGCGAGCACGGCGGAGAGGAGCAGCAGGCGGATGATGCGGGTATTCACCGTGCGGGATTATTCCATTCCGGCCACGAGCAGCACAATCTCGCCCTTCGGCGGATGCGCGGTGTAGTGGGCGAGGAGTTCGGCGGCGGTTCCGCGCCGGTATTCCTCAAAGGTCTTCGTCAATTCGCGGGCGACGCACATCGGGCGCGTGCCGAGCAGTTCCGCCGCGGCGGCGAGTGTCTTCACGAGACGGTGCGGCGATTCAAAGAAGACGGTCGTCTCCGCGCGCTCGCCCGCCGCGCGCAGGTCGCGCTCGCGCCCGCCGCTCTTCACCGGGAGGAAGCCGGCGTAATAAAATTTCTCCGCGTCGAAGCCGGAGCCGATGAGCGCAGTGAGCACGGCGCTCGGGCCGGGGAGCACGGTGAATGGAACACCGCGCTCGCGGCACGCGCGGAGGATACGGTGGCCGGGGTCGCTGATGCCGGGCATGCCCGCATCCGTGATGACGGCGATTTTCCTCCCCGCGGCGAGCTGCTCGATGAACTCCGCCGTGCGCCTCGCCTCGTTGTGCTCGTGGTAGCTCACGAGCGGCTTCTCGATTCCAAAATGACGGAGCAGGTGAATGCTGTGCCGCGTGTCCTCGCACGCGATGATGTCGGCCTCCCTCAGCGCGTCGAGCGCGCGCAGCGTCATGTCGCCAAGGTTGCCGATGGGCGTGGGGACGAGGAAGAGCATGGCGCTTTGCAGGACTTGCCGTGCGCTGCCGGCTACCAGCCCTCGCTGACGAGGCTGGAAATCCGCGCGGCAAGATCCTCGACCGCGAGCGGTATGGCCTGCCGTTCATCGTGGCCCGAGTCGGCGGTGAGCAGGTCCGAGCCGCTGGAGCCGGCGGTGACGAAAAAATCCGTCGAACCCACCACCTTGCGCTGCTCAAGGATCGCACCGGTGCGCGCGGATGCGAGCGTGTATTGGCAGGTGATCTGGAGACGGTATTCCGAGCTCTGGAGGACGTTTCCGCGGACGACGCGCGCGGGCGCCTTTTCAATGGTGAGCACGGCGCCTCCGAGGATCGCATCGGCGCGCGCCTCGTCGGTGATCTCGTAGGTTCCGTCGAGCTGCATCTGCCTGATGACCGCGCTGGCGACGCGCGCCTCCATGCGCGGCTGGAGCGTGAAGTTCTTGAAGTTCTTCACGCAGATGCGCTGCACGCCCTGCATGCGCTTCGGCTTCACCGGGCCGAGCTGGTAGCCGCACGAGACGCAGAGCAGTGCGACGATCAACGACAGCGCGAACCTCATTTCGCCTTCTTCGGAGATTCCGGGAGCGGCGCCTTCTCAGGCTTCGCCTCCTCCGGCACGGGGGGCAGCGGCGCGAGCGGGATGAGCGGGTCGCCGGTGCGGAGCTTCGGCACCGATGGATCCTGCAGCGGATCGGTCGTCGGGAGCGCCGGCTCGGTGACGGGGCCCATGGGGCCGAGGGGGCCGGGCATGCGGAGGCGCGGGCGGCCATCGTCCGGCAGCGGCGGCAGCGGGATGTAGGGGCCGTTGTAATCGGGCCGGCTGGCGACATCCACGCGGGCCTGCGCGCGGCGCCGGGCAAGCGCCATCTCGCCGGTCTGCGCCTTCTCGGATCCGATGCGGAGCGCATCGGCGCCCACGAGGCCGCGGAGTTGGTCGAGGCGTTTCCGGGCCTCGGTGCCCTCGGGTCCGGCGGGCGCGCTGCGAATCACCTCGTTGTAGTAAACGGCGGCCGCCTTGTAGTTTTTCGACTTGTCGTAGAATTTTGCGATGCCGAGCGTGTTTTTGACCTCCGCCGCGCTGAGCACCTTGATGTTCTCGCGGGCCTGCGCCGTCTTCTCACTCCTCGGCTGGCGGTTCACGTATTCCTCGAACGATTCGACGGCGCGCTGGCGCGTCTGCTCATTGTAGCTGCCCGTCTGCATGTCGCGGAACTGCACGTAGCCGAGCTGGTATTGCGCGTCGTTGGCAACGGGGTCGCCGGGGTAGCGGGCGATCACCTCGCGGTATGCCACAATGGCCTCCGGCGGCTTGTTCTGCTTCTCGAGCGCCTGCCCGACATTGAACTGCGCCATCGGCGCGAGCCTGTGAAAGGGCGCGCGCTTCACGATGTCCGTGAACATTTCCTCGGCGCGCTTGTAGGAGGGCGAGACCGGGATGCCGAGCACCTTCGTCTTCTTGCCGCCGAGATACATCTTCGCGATGTCGAACTGCGACTGGATCACCGAGTCAAAATCGGAGCCGTTCGGATACTTTGTCGTGTATTCCGAGTATGCCTTGAACGCCTTCTGGTAGTCGCCCTTCCGCTCGAGGATGTGGCCGATGTGGAGCTGCGCCTTCGGCGTGACGGCGCTCACGGTGTCCGCCTTCACGATGCCCTCGAAAACCTTCAGCGCCGCATCCAGCCGCCCCTCGGCCTCCAGCGCCTCGCCACGGCGGAGTTCACCAGCGGCGGCGGATTCCTGCGCGGCATTCGCCACACCCTTGCCCGCCTTTTTGTCCCCAAAGGGCTTCCAACCGAGGATGTCCAGCGCGCCTGCCATTGGGGCCGCGGAGAGAATCGCGGTCACGGTGATGGCTGAGATGAGCACTGGCTTTCGCATAAGGACGGGGAAGGTGTAGGGAGTCCGCCGCACCGTCAAGCCGGGTGGCCAGCGTTTTCTTGGGCGCGCGGGATCGCCGCGGAAAAGGCGGCACCGTGCGCGGAGATTTCGTGTTGCGCGCGGGCGGGTGCGCGGCCGACGCTTCGGCATGGCGGAGAAAGCACCCGCGAAAACCCACATCGGCACCTGTGCGTGGACGTATGACGACTGGCGCGGCGTCTTTTACCCGGAGCACCTGCCTGCCACGGACCGGCTGGCATTTTACGCGCGCAGCTTCTCCGCCGTGGAAGTGGACTCGACCTTCTACCACATCCCGACGCCGCACGTGTGCGGGCACTGGGCGGAGGTGACGCCGACGGGCTTCCGCTTCACGTGCAAGGTGCCGCGCGAGATCACGCACGAGCGCAAGCTGCGCGATGCGGGAGAGCCGCTCACCGCCTTCCTCCGCGCCGTGGAGCGGCTCGGGGAAAAGCTCGGCTGCCTGCTCGTGCAGCTCCCGCCGTGGTTCCATCCGAAGCACGACGAGCACGCGCTGCGCGAATTCATCCACGGCCTGCCCGGTGGCTTCCGCTGGGCGGTGGAGTTCCGCGACACCGAGTGGCATCTGCCGCGCTTCGTCCACCTGCTCGAATCGCACCGCGTGGCATGGGTGTGGAATGACCTGTCGCCGCCCGCGCAGGCGGACGCCGCGGCGTTCGGCTTTCTCCCGGCCACGGCAGATTTCGCACTCGTGCGGCTCATGGGCGACCTCGAGACAAAATACGACGCTGGCGGAAAGCGCGTGCATCATTACCGGAAAATCCAATGGCCTCGCGCGCAGTCGCTCGACAACTGGGCCGTGAAAATCCACCAGATCGCCGCGGAGGCCAGCGAGGTCTTTGTCTCGGTGAGTAACCACTTCGAGGGCTACGCGCCGCACACGGCACGCGAACTCGCTCGGCGGCTCGGCATGGAGCTGCATCTTCCTGCCGATTCCGAGGTGCATCCCGACCCCGAGCACGGACAGATGCGGTTTCTTTAACAGCTTCCTCACCCCTCAGGCACACGTTTTCCTTCCCGCCCGCGCGCATCGCGCCTTACGCTGCACGCATGGCCGAATACCAACGCACCGCCCAGACGAGCGAGCTCACGGAGACGTTCCTGCAGTTCCTGATGATGCACATGCAGCAGGCGCTGCTCGCGCTCGGCAAGCACCCGACGCGGCCCACGGGCGCGCCGCCGCCGAATCTCCAGCTCGGCAAGGCATTCGTGGATCACCTCATCATGCTGCGCATGAAAATGGAGGGCAACCTGAGCGGCGACGAGCAGAACGCGATCAACAACGCGATCACGCACCTGCAGAACGCGTTCGTCGAGGCGATGAAGGAGTCGCAGAAGTGAGCAGCCGCCCGACATTCCAAGTCGGCAGCGTCACGTTCGGCGGCGCCGCGCCCGTCTTCATGCTGGGGCCGTGCGTCATCGAGTCGGAGGAGTTCGTGTGGAAAATGGCGCGCGCACTGAAGCAAATCTGCACGGAGGTGGGCGCGCAGTTCATCTTCAAGGCGAGCTACGACAAGGCAAACCGCACGAGCGGGAAGAGCTACCGCGGCATCGGCCTGAAGGACGGCTGCACCATCCTCGCGAACATCGGCCGCGAACTCGGCGTGCCGGTGACGACGGATGTGCACTCACCCGAGGAGGCGCGCGCGGCGGCGGAATGGATCGATCTCCTGCAAATCCCCGCGTTCCTCTGCCGGCAGACGGATCTCATCGTCGCCGCCGCCGAAACGGGCCGCGCGGTGAACGTGAAGAAGGGCCAGTTCCTCGCGCCGTGGGACGTGAAGAACATCGCGGAGAAACTGCGCGCGTCCGGCTGCGAGCGGTTCATGTTCACCGAGCGCGGCACAACCTTCGGCTACAACAACCTCGTGGCCGACATGCGCTCGCTCTACTGGATGCGCGAGCTTGGATGCCTCGTGATTTTCGACGCCACGCACAGCGTCCAGCGCCCCGGCGGCGCGGGGGACAAGACTGGCGGCGACGGCGTGCTCGCGCCCGTGCTCGCGCGCGCGGCGGTCGCGGCGGGCTGCGACGGTGTCTTCATAGAGACGCACGAGGATCCCTCTAAGGCGCTGAGCGACGGGCCGAATCAGATTCCGCTGGCGCAAATCCCGGCGCTGCTCAAAACTCTGATCCAAATCCATGGCCTCGTTTCGTAAGCTCCCGGTGATGATAGCGCTTGCAGCGGGGATGGTCCTTCCCGCCGCGTCCGCCGAGGAAGGCAGTGCCGACAGGAACTCCCCCGCCCCGGCCGAGGCAAAAGGCGATCCCGCAAAGGACAAGCGCCTCGACATCCCGGTGCCAAAGGGCCAGCCGCAGAAGGGCCTCCGCATCCCGATGTTCAGCCCCGACGGCAGGCTGCTCTACCGCTTTGAAATCGGTGTCGCCGAGGTGGTGGACGACGAGCACGTGAAGCTCGGCGTCGTTCATGTCGAGTCGTTCAAGGAAAACGGCGACCACGATTTTGACATCGATCTCTCCGACTCGGTTTACAACCAGAAGACGTCAGACTTGGTCTCCAACGTCCAAGTCACGATCAAGTGCCGCGAGTTCGAGCTGTCCGGCAACAGCCTGACATTCAATTTCGGAACGAAGACCGGAAAGCTCGGCAATGGCGTGAAGATGGTGATCCATGACGTGGGCGCGGCGCTTTCCAAGGAGGACGAAAAGCGCAGCGGCCCGACTGTCGAAGTGAAGCCCCTGAAAGGGGAACCAAAGGAGGAACAAAAATGATGAAAAGCATCCTTACCTGCGCGGCTGCCTCGCTGCTTGCGCTCGCCACCACGGGATCGGCGCAACCCGCCAGGACCAATGGAGCCGCACCCCGCTCCGGCCTCGACATCAGCGGCATCGAAACCACGGCAGACAGCGGATCCCCCGCCCTGCCCGCAAAGTCCGAAAAGCGGCCGACCGGCCCGGTGGAAATCACCGCGCACGAGGCGACCTACGACAACCGCACGAACATCGCCATTTTCTCGAACGAAGTCGTCGTGAAGCATCCCGAGTTCGGGCTGTCGAGCGACCGGCTCACGGTGACCATCAAATCGTCGTTCCTGAAAAGCATGGAGCAGCCCGATGGAAAGACGAAGCCCGCGGAGGAGAAGATCAAGGCGCCTGCTGCCGACAAGCCGAAGAGCAGCGAGGGCGCGCTCGAGAAGGTGGTCGCCGAAGGCCACGTGATCATGACGCAGGACAAGCCGGACGGTAACGGCACGATTCAGCGCTATACCGGCAAGGCGGCCCGCGCCGTCTACGAGAGCAAGACCGACACGCTGAAGCTCTACGGCTGGCCGCAGATTTCCCAGAGCATCGGCGGGAACATCAGCAAGCAGATCGTCGCCCGCGAGGAGAGCTGCGTGATCACCCTCGACCGCGCGGGAAAAATCGAGGTGAAGGGATACCACACCAGCACCCTTCAGGACACCGCCAACCTGAACCAGAACCCGCGCTGAGCCATGTCAGTGGCAGCACCCTCCCCGCAGCCCGCAACGGCGGCCACATTGCCGCCGCCGATTCTCCGCACCGACAAGCTCGTGAAGATCTACGACGGGCGCCGGGTGGTGAACGGCGTGGACATCAACTGCCGCAAGGGCGAAATCGTCGGCCTGCTCGGGCCGAACGGCGCGGGCAAGACGACCAGCTTTTACATGATCGTCGGCCTCGTGCGGCCGAACGGCGGCACCGTGTGGTTCAACGACTGCGATGTGACCGACATGGCGATGCACAAGCGGGCGCGCATGGGCATGGGCTACCTGCCGCAGGAGGAGAGCATCTTCCGCAAGCTCACTGTCGAGCAGAACATCATGGCGATCCTCGAGACGACCGGCCTCGACCGCGCGGCCCGGCGCGCGCGCTGCGACCAGCTCCTCGAGCAGTTCGGCATTGCGCACGTCCGCAAGCAGCTCGCGCTCACGCTTTCCGGCGGTGAAAAGCGCCGCCTCACCATCGCCCGCTCACTCGTGCCAAACCCGAGCCTCATCATGCTCGATGAGCCCTTCAGCGGCGTGGACCCGATCGCCGTGCAGGACGTGCAGAAAATCGTGAGCGGCCTGCGCGACCTCGGCCTCGGCATCCTCATCACCGATCACAATGTGCGCGAAACGCTCAGCATCGTGGACCGCGCCTACCTCATCTTCGAGGGCCGCGTGCTCATGGAGGGCCCGAAGGAATTCCTCATCAACAACCCCGAGGCGCGCCGCCTCTACCTCGGCGAAAATTTCTCGATGTGACAGCACCCCTTGCCAGTCCACTTTCCCGCCCGGCAATTCGCAACGTGCAATCGCCAAGGAAAGGGTGGCACTTTCACCAAACCCGAACGACAAAATAACACCATGCAAACTGCGAACGTAAACGTCCCCATCAAGGTCACAGGCCGCCACCTCAGCATCACCGACGCGATCCGCGACTACGCCCGGACCAAGCTCGATCACATCCACCTCGACTACCCCCGCATCATCGAAGCGCACGTGATCCTCGACGTCACCAAGCACCGCCACAGCGCCGAGGTCGTCCTCCATTGCGCGAACCACATCACCATCGAGGCCGACGAGGAGTGCGACGACATGTATGCCGCCATCGACGGCGTGGTCGCAAAGGTCGCGCGCCAGATGCGCAAGTATAAGACGAAGATGCTCCGCAGCCACCGCCCGCGGAAGAGTGCGGCGCGCCACTTCGAGGAGCACGTGCTGCACATCGACGAGCACTTCGAGCTGCACGAGGAGGCCGAGGCCAAGCACGTCGAGACCGAGCAGCTTGCCGTCCGCACGCTCTTCGTGGACGAGGCAATCCTCCAGCTCGAGATGGCCGCGAACCGCCCGTTTGTCGTCTTCGTGAACGCGAAGACCGACAAGGTGAACATCCTCCAGCGCCGCAAGGCCGGGGGCTTCGGCCTGATCGAAGTCTCAATCCCGCACTGATCCTGCGCTGACCGCCTCGCGCAGCGCACGATCGCTGCGCAGCACATCCGGGAAAGTCGCGAGCAGAAGCTGCCGTCCACGCACGTCGCCGAGGAACGTCGCCGCGAGCGATGCGTCATCCACCTGCGGCAGCACGTGGATTTCCTCCTCCGTGACGACGAGAGGCAGCTCTCCCGCGACGAAGGGGAACTGCTCCTGCGCCGCCCCGAGCCACCGGCGGAAAACGTCGGGCTGCCGCGTCGCGAGCACCTCGAGCGTCGCGAGCCACGCATCTTCCTCGACGTCCAGATGTGTGCGCGCGCCGAGCGACCGCTGAACAGCTGCTTCGGTGTCCGACTTCACGGCGGCGTGGTGAATTCCGATTTTCACCGAACCCGCAACCTCCGCGATCTCGCCCGCGCTTTTCAGCATCGCGTCCAGTTCCGCCGGCTCGCCGGAAAACTCCGCGCCCGGCTGCCACGACGAGCCGAGCGGCGGCGCGATGCACACCGGACAGATGCCCGAACGCGCTGACTCCATCGCGAGGAAGAGCAGTTCCTCATCGCTCCAGCGCGCGCGGTTTCCGGCAAAGCACAGCTCGATGTCCGGCACGCCGCCGCGCCCGCTCCAAAGCGTCCGGATGATCTGCTGGAGCTGCGCCGCATGCGCGAGTGCGCGCGCGAATTTCACCGCGGCCCGTGCGAGCGCCTCATCGCTGATGCGGAGCGTGCGGCCCGAGGCCGTCCTCCACTCGCGGTCCGTGTAATGCGTGTGCCACTCCGGCCCGAGGCAGCCTGCATCCTCCAGCGCGACGATTGCCGCATCGAGTTCATCGAGCGACATCACCGCGGCGCGCGAATCCACGTGCGCGCCGAGCGCGAACGAAAACCACGTGAACCCCGATGCTGCGAACATCGCCGTCTCCGGCTCCGTGAGCACCACGCAGCCCGCTCCCCACGCGTCGGCCCAAACGGCTTTTTCCAGCGCCGCGGCGGTGGCGGCGATCATCTCGCGCGGCCCGTCCTCGTTGCTGCCCTCCTCGCCCGTGAGCCGGTGCATGAAAATGGGGGCACGCCCCTTCTCGCGCGCGGCGCGCAGCGCATCGGCGGGGAAATGCAGCGCGGTGCAGCCGAGCGCGACAGTCGGCAGGGCGGCGAGCGGCGAGGGAGCGGGCAGAGGCATCGCGCCACCATCCACTGCCGGCGGCGTGCGGTTCAACTCAAACTCTGTGCGCGCTTGCGCCCCGCCACGCCGCCCTGTTTGCTCTCCGCCCCTTATGGAAAAAGTCATCATCCTCGGCACCGGCTGCGCCGGACTCACGGCGGCGATTTACTCGGCCCGCGCCAACCTTTCTCCACTCGTGCTCGAAGGCCACGAGCCCGGCGGCCAGCTCTCGACCACGACGCTCGTGGAGAATTTTCCCGGCTTCAAGGAGGGCATCATGGGCCCCGAGCTGATCATGAACATGAAGGCGCAGGCCGAGCGCTTCGGCGCGCGCTTCCAGTATGCGGAGTGCGCCGGGCTGAAGAATGAGGGCCGCCATGTGAGCATCAAGGTGGACGGCAAATGGATCGACACCCGCACGCTCATCATCGCCAGCGGCGCGAGCGCGAAATGGCTCGGCATCGAGCGCGAGCGCGAGCTCACCGGCCACGGCCTCACCTCCTGCGCCACGTGCGACGGCGCCTTTTACCGCAACGTGCCCGTCTGCGTCGTCGGCGGCGGCGACAGCGCGTGCGAGGAGGCCACCTTCCTCACGCGCTTCGCGTCGAAAGTCTATCTCATCCACCGCCGCGACACGCTGCGCGCCTCGAAGATCATGGCCGAGCGCACCCTCGCGAACCCGAAGATCGAGCCGGTCTGGAACAGCGCCGTCGCGGAATACCTCACCGACGCCGAGGGCGAGATGCGCGCCGTGAAGCTCCGCGACCTGAACACGGGCGCCGAGCGCGAGCTCGAAGTGAAGTGCGTCTTCGTCGCCATCGGCCACACGCCGAACACCGCCCCGTTCAAGGGCGTGCTCTCGATGGACGAAAACGGCTACCTGCTCCAGCGGGGCGGCACGACCGCGACGAATGTCCCCGGCGTCTTCGCCGCGGGCGACGTCTCCGACCACCGCTACCGCCAGGCCATCACCGCCTCCGGCCAGGGCTGCGCCGCCGCACTCGATGCCGAGCGCTTCCTCGCCGAGCACGGCGGGGAGTAGCCCCTCATCCTTCGCAGATTTCAGCGCTGCTGCCGCGCATTCCGCTGGAGCACCAGCGAAATCATCTGCAGCAGCTCGTCGCTCGGCACGGGCTTGAAGACCACGAGCCCGTCCGCGCGCTGCAGGAAGTCATTGATGCGCGGATCCTCGCCGTTGCCCGTCACGAAGAGGAACCGCGAGCACAGGTAGGGCTTCACCTTCTGCACCGCGAGGTAGAACATGTCCCCCGGCATCCGCGGCATCATCATGTCGCAGATGATCACGTCGAAATCCATCGCCATCACCTCGCGCAGCCCCTCCACGCCGTTGTGCGCGGTGGTCACCACGAAATTGCGCGACTCCAGCAGCAGCTTCAGCGTGTCGGCGAGGTCCACGTCGTCATCGAGCAGCAGGATGTTGATGATTTCGAGGTCCTGGGCGTTGTCGTCGCCGGCGGCCAGCGAGACGGACGGGCCGCGCTGCGACGGGAAGCGCACCGTGCGCTCCTGCGCGGCCCCCGGCAGAGGGATGACTTGAGGATTGGGCGTGGACATTCTCAGCATTGAAAAGCAGATGTCGTGCTTGATTGGCATGGCCCGCCGAGTAGCTTCCGCGCCCACGCCTCTCCGTGCAGACAAAGCCAGAATAGCTCAGTTGGTAGAGCACTCGATTTGTAATCGAACGGTCGCGGGTTCGAATCCCGCTTCTGGCTCCACGGCCCATCCGGCCACGGTTTGTGCTAGAGTCCTACCGTCACATTCCAGCCCGATGCACCGCTTCCTAATCCTGCTCGCCATCCTGCTCGGCCTCGCGCCGCTCGGGCACTGCGCGGACTGGCAGGTCGTGAAAGTCGAGGGCCGCGACTACCTCACGATGGACAACATCGCCGAGTTCTACGGCCTCAGCGGCATCCGGCGAAAGGACAAGGAAGCCTCCGCCACCTCCGGCGTCCGCAGCATCCGCGCCATCGCAGGCTCGCCGGACTTCTTCATCAACAACCTCAAGTTCATCCTCAGCTACCCCGCCATCGAGCACGACGGCCGCGTCTGCATCTCCCGCATGGACCTCGTGAAGCTCATCGAGCCCGTCATGCGCCCGAGCAAAATCAAGAACGCCGAGCCCATCGACACCGTCGTCCTCGATGCCGGCCACGGCGGCCACGACAACGGCGCCATGAGCATCTACGGCCCCGAGAAGGCCTTCGCTCTCGACACCGCCCTCCGCGCCAAGGCCCTCCTCCAGGCCGCCGGCCTCAAGGTCGTCCTCACCCGCGGCGACGACACCTTCATCTCCCTCGACGAGCGCGCCCGCATCGCCAGCCAGCACAAGCGCGCCATCTTCATCGCCGTCCACTTCAATGCCGGCGGCTGGGGCACCGGCGTCGAGGCCTTCACCCTCGCCCCGCGCGGCGTCCCCTCCATGATGGCCGACGGCCCCCGCGTCTCCGACCTCGTCGATTGCAAAGGCAACGCCCGCGACGCCGAAAACATCGCCCTCGCCACCGCCACCCACGCCGCACTCGTCGTCAAGACCCGCATGTTCGACCGCGGCCTCAAGCGCGCACGCTTCGTCGTCATCCGCGACATCACCATCCCCGGCGTCCTCATCGAGGGCGGCTTCCAGACCAATCCCTACGACGCCAAAATGATCGCCACCGCCGGCTACCGCCAGCTCCTCGCGCAGGCCATCCTCCAGGCCGTCCAAAACTACCGCCGCGCCGTCGGCAGCGAGCCCCTCCAGACCGGCCCCACCGTCGTCCACACCGACGAAAACGGAAAGCTCAAGCCCGAGCAGACCGTGAAGCGCGACACCCCCAAGCCCAAGCCCGGCACCAAGCCCGCCCCCATCGAGCCCGCGGTTGAAAACTGAGTGCCCAGTTCTCAGTGCTCAGTCCTCAGTCCTCAGTGCTCAGACCAAATGGAGCGCCGATCGACCGAGCGCCGATCGACCGAACGCCGATCGACCGAGCACCGAGCACTGAGCACCGATCACTCCACCACCCTTGCCACGCCAAACACCACCCGCCACCCGACGCCAGCCCGCACCCGCACCCATCGGCGTCTTTGACTCCGGCATCGGCGGCCTCACCGTCGTCGCCGAACTCCGCCGCCTCCTCCCCGCCGAAAGCATCTTCTACATCGGCGACACCGCCCGCGTCCCCTACGGCGGCAAGAGCCAGGCCACCATCGAACGCTACAGCCTCGAACTCGCCGGCCTCCTCCTCGCCGAACGCGCCAAGCTCATCGTCGTCGCCTGCAACACCGCCAGCGCCCTCGGCGTCCCCCGCCTCCGCGAGACCCTCCGCGTCCCCGTCACCGGCGTCATCGAGCCCGGCGCACAGGCCGCGGTAAAGGCCACGCGCAGCGGCAAAGTCGGCGTCATCGGCACCCGCGCCACCATCGCCAGCCGCGCCTACGAACGCGCCATCGCCGCCCTCGACCCCGCCGTCCAAGTCTTCACCGAACCCTGCCCCCTCCTCGTCCCCCTCATCGAGGAAGGCTGGCTCGACGACCCCGTCACCGACACCGTCATCGCGCGCTATTTGGAAAAGCTCCTCGGCACCGGCGTGGACACCCTCGTCCTCGGCTGCACCCACTACCCCCTCCTCCGCGCCGCCATCCAGCGCCACGCCGGCCCCGGCGTCACCCTCGTGGACTCCGCCCACAACACCGCCCTCGCCGTCCGGAATCTCCTCCGCCGGCAAAAGCTCGCCGCCCCCCGCGCCGGCACCGGCACCCTCCAAGTCGCCCTCACCGACCAGAGCAGCGCCTTCCTCCGCGTCGCCGAAAGCGCCCTCGGCCTCAAAGTCGGCAAGACCCAGCTCCGCGCCGTCCAGCACCCCGCCGGGTAGGTGGAGCGGGCGCTCCGCGCACGCTTCTGCTCATTTTCAAAGGAAAGAAACGCGCGCGGAGCGCGCGTTCCACCCGGTATCAGCAGTCTTGGCGGGCACCCGGACAAGCATGCCCGCCGGCGATCCTCCCGCCGCCCCGCACCCCGCCGAACTCCCCCACCACACCAACTCCAAGGGCCAACGGCCCGCCGACATGCCAGCCCAAGGCAAGGCCGCGCCCCGCGCGGACGCCGCCCTGGGTTTGCCCGTCGAAAAGAAACCAAAGCCCTGAAAGGGCGGCCCCATCTCTTGCGCCGCCCCTTCAGGGCTTTGATCGTATTCCCCTCGGAGACCCAGGGCGCTGCCCTGGGGCTGCGTTGGCAATTTGTGCATGGGTCATTGAGCAGCGCATCGCATTAAAAAGCAGAGTTTTATCGGGTTGTCACTACCACATGGTTGCATTTCACGCGAACAGCACACCCACTTCGCTTATTGAGGCTGTTCGAGCACGGCGCATCGCACTCAAAATGACGCTTCGACAATTATCAAAAGTCATCGGACGCAATATGTGGGCTATTTCCGAATGGGAAAATGGGCATGTGGTTCCTCGCCGTTCCACCCGCGAACGACTGATTCGATGGCTCGGTTATGACCCGGATGCTGTCGAAAAAAACCGAAGGAATGACTCTCATGAGGCTTCTTACACACTCTATTCCGGTTTGGAAAAGAAAAAGGGGGAACCCCCGGAATGAAGGCCCCCTTTGCCGAAAGAACATGATCCCCGCAATTATGCCGGCACCATTCCGATCATCGGATGCACTTCGCGCGCGATCGGTTCCACGAGTTGCTTTGGGTTGCGCTGATCGCACTCAGTCTGCACGTTCAGCCAGAATCGTTCCGACTGGCCGAAATACCGCCCAAGGCGCGCGAGCGCGTTTTGCATCAGCTCCATCGGCTTCATGTAGTCTTCGGTTTGACGTTCCGAGTTGCAGCTCAGCGCCCGCAACACCTCCGCGGACAGCCGCGCCTGCGCCGCTGCAGGACAGATATACTCGGAACCAAGAAAAGGCGACAGCGCCGCATTATTTAGTTCCGGGATTCCATCATGACGTGACTTCGCTTTTTCGAGTCGAGTGAAGAGTGAGTCTGGGGATTTCAGAAAGAACCCAGATCATGAAAGGAAAACGATACACAACCGAAGAAAAGATCCGCATTCTGCGGGAAGGAGACGGAGGCAAAGCCGTGGCCGAGGTGTGCCGGGAACGGAACATCTCGGAACAGACCTACTACCGGTGGAAGCGGCAGTTTGGGATGATGGAGGTCAACGAGGCGAAGCGGCTCAAGGAGCTTGAGCGTGAGAACGCGGAGCTAAAGAAGATGCTGGCGGAGTCGCTGCTGAAGAACCGGGTGCTGGAGGCAGTTTGCGAAAAAAAATGGTAAGCCCAGGGCACCGCAAGGCAGTGGCGAGGGAGGTGGTGGAGGCAGGGATGTGCTCTGGGCGAGCAGTGTGCCGGTTCCTTGGGTTGTCCCGAGGAACGTATTGGTATCGGGGCCGATTGCCGTCGCCCCGGCAGGAGCAATTGGAACGGCGGATGAGGGAACTCTCCGAAGAGCACCCGCGCTACGGCTACCGACGGATTGCCGCGTTGCTGAGGCGGGAAGGCTGGGCCGTGGGCAGGCGGCATATCCAGCGGCTGCGGCGTTGCGCCGGGCTGCGCGTGCCGCCGAGCAAGCGCAAGGTGGTGCGCCGAGGAGTCTCCACGGGGCTGCCGACCAAGGCGACGCACCGCGGGCATGTGTGGACGTGGGACTTCATCGCGGATGCCACCGTGAGAGGAGGAGCCTTGAGGATGCTGACGATCCTCGACGAACACACCCGGGAGTGCCATGTGCTGAGAGCCGACCGTGCATTGCGCTCGGAGGACGTGCTGGAGTGGTTGAAGAAGGCGATCGAGAAGCATGGAGCGCCCGAATACCTGCGCAGCGACAACGGCAGCGAGTTCATCGCCAAGATCGTGCAGCAGTGGCTGGCAGAGAACCGCATCAAGACGATCTACATTGATCCCGGCAGCCCGTGGCAGAACGGCTTTGTGGAAAGCTTCCACGGCCGGTTCCGCGACGAATGCCTCAACCGCGAGCAACTCTGGACACTGACCGAGGCGCGCGTGGTCATCGAGGACTTCCGGCAGCGCTACAACCACATCCGCCCGCACAGCAAGCTGGGCTACCAGAGCCCCGCCCACTTCGCCCAACCACGACTCACCCCATCCCCGGCTCCGGTCGGCCTCCGGCCTCCCCGCGCCGGGGATGGACAAACCAAAAACCAGACACTAAACACACAAACCAACCACTCGGACTAACTCTCCCTGTGGCTCGAAAAGATGAGTCCGGTCACCAGCACCTTCATCGTGTCCAGCGCCCGCTGCACCGCCCGGTATGCCTCGTCGTATTCAAATTCCGCCGTGATGCGCCCCTGTGCCAGCGATTCAAATGCCTGAGTCAGCGCCTTCAGGTCTATGGTGGACTTCGTTCCGACCTTAAATCCCGGAATATGCTGATTCCATACCGCAAAGGTGGTTTGGGATCGCTTCAAAGTTGGTTCCCAGTATTCCATGTGTGAGTGATTGCGCTGGATTTAATAATGTTCCTGCTTCTGAAATTTTGCAAGCCGCTTTTTGATGTGCTGTAACCGTTGCAGTATTGCCACCAGCGGAGCCACTACAGTTTTAAGTGACCCTATCTTTCCAAACAGCGACCGCTTTTTATTCAAACAGCAACATCTTGTTTACCACAAGCAATCCCCTATTTTTGAAAAGCAGGGAATTCATCTACCACAGCTTGGTCGTTTTTTTCCGCAGCCATGCCAGTATCAGCCACAGGCTTCGCGAATCTACCTACAGGCAACGCAATCGCCCGCTCAGTAATCCTCCGGGAAAAATTCGGGGCGGATCTTCTTCAGCACGGCGTAGTGCTTCGCCGCAGCGGGGATGAAATATCCGCATGAGGCGCACCATTCCATCTGAAAGACGAACTCCTCAAAGTTCTTTGGCAGCCCGCCGAAGAATGGGAGGTCCGCCGTCGCTGCGAATGCGGCGTAAACCTTGTCGGGGACTTTTTCGACGATCAGTGCCTCGCCCTCCTCATACCGGCCGCGGAAGACGACGAGGAAAACGCCGAGTTCCATGCGGACCGGGGGCTCGGCGTCGGGATGAGCAGCCGCCTCCCGGTAACGGCGCTCGGCAGCATCATAGTCGCCGCGGGTTTTGGCAAGGAATGTGGCGTAGTTGCACAAGTCGTAGGCACTGGCTCTCTTCAGCCGGATGATGCGGCGGTGAAGCCGCTCGGCGCCGTCGGGATCCCTGCGGCACACGAGGAGGAAACCGGCGAGTTCGCGCAGAGTGTGGGGGCTTTCAGGATCGAGGCGGATGCAGCGGCGCAGGAGACGTTCGGCTTCGTCCAAGCCGTCGGAGCGGCGCATGAGGATGAGGGCGAGCCCAGACAGGGCAAACCGGTCCCGGGGATTGCGCCGGAGCATCGCGCGGTAGATTTCGGCCGCCTCTTTCCAGCCGCCGCGCTTTTTGCGGAGAAATCCGGTGAGGGCCTCGATGCAGAAGTGCGAACGGGGCTCCGCAGCGAAGGCGCGGCGGTAGAGGACTTCCGCGGCCTTGCGGTCGCGGACCTTGTCTTCCTGATGGCTGGCGGCGCAGACGAGGAGGTGGCCGCTGTGGGGCCACTCCGCGAGGCCCTCCGCATAGATGGCCTCCGCCTGCTCGGCGTTTTTCTCCGCGGATGCGGCCTCGACCCATTCCTTGGCGGACTTCGTGGGCGTGCGCCGCGGGGCCTCCGCCTTCGCGCGCCTGCGCCGGGGTGATTCGCTGCCGGGACCGGGGGTCTTCTTCGGTTTCATGGGGAGATGAAGATGGATGCTGTTCGGCGACTGCTCACTCGGAGCGGTCCCTCCCGCCGCAACCGCGGGCGCCGGGGCCCTCGCTGCGGGGGAACTGCTCCATGCCGCGGATTTTCCGCAAAAAAAACCGCGTGGTCGAGCCGCAAATTTCCGCGGCGCGCCTCCCGACGCCGGAGGCGTCACGGATTGTAGCCGGTGGTGAAGCGAGCGCAGCGAGCGAGAACCACCGGATCACCACACCAAAAGATCCATGCGCCCCGGCAGGGGCGCGGGGAGTCGCTGCGTCCTTGCGCAAGGATGTGCGCCGTCGTAATTCCGGCACCCCGTCCGGGGTGCATGCCATTTTGGCGATGCGATCCGGTGGTTCCCGCGCGCGATGCGCGCTTCACCACCGGCTAATTTCCGCGGCGCCTCCGGCGCCGGGGACGATGCGGGCGGGCGGAGAGAGGTTGCAGGCGGGATGCGGCGTGAGGCTGGCTGCGTCAGCCACGGCGCTGCCCGTCCGCGGCGCGGGCTTTTCCCGTGCGGGCGATCCAAAACGCCACCACGAGCAGGCCGATGCAGAGCGCGGCGAATGGCCAGATGTGCAGGACGAACCGCCGCAGCGCCTCGACGCCGGAACTCTCCACCGCGTCCGGCCCGAGCCCGTCGCGGAGAAGCCACGCCCAGAAGCCGGTGTAGATGAGGAGCACAAGGGCGGGCACGGCGAGACCGATGGCGACGCCGAGCCGGAGCCTGGGGGAGATTCTCACGTTCGCGATGAACCGGAGGGCCGGCGGGAGGTGATCATGAAAACGGGAGACGAAGAATGCCGACGATGATCGGGCTGTAGAGCAGCAGCAGGCCGAGGGAGCTGAATCGGAGGACTTTCGCATACGGATCCCGCCATGCGACGATGACGCTGCGGGCGGCCCATGCCCAATGGAGGCACAGAAGCAGGTCGAATCCAAACATCACCCAGATGACGAACTGCGGGACTGAAGGCATGTCATCGTCGCTATTGAGCGTTGAGACAACGCCGAGCAGCACCGCCTGGATGAAATGAAGGACGAAGGGGAAAAGGCACCGGTCGAAGGCGCGTTCGCCCGCCGAGCGGAAACCGCGGGTGCGGAGAGGCGAGACGGGCTCGGCGGAGTTCACGGGAGCGCGGCTACTCGAAGCGGATGCGGGCGCTGCGGCCGTGGGCGTCGAGGCCTTCGATGCGGCTGAATTGCTCGATGGTGGCGACGCTTTTCGCGAGGGAGGCGCGGTCGAGGCGGACGATGCTGGTGCGGCGCTGGAACATGTCGCTCATGAGGCCGGGGAAGCTTTTTCCCGCGCCGCCGGTGGGCAGCGTGTGGCTCGGCCCGGCGACGAAATCGCCGGCGGCGACGGGGGACCAGCCGCCGAGGAAGATGGCGCCGCTGGTGCGGATGTCGCGGGCGAGGGCGTCGTCGTTTTTGGCGACGATGGAGATGTGCTCGGGGGCGAAGTCGTTGGCGATGGCGACGCCGTCGGCGATGCGGGGGACGAGGACGAGGGCGGCGTTCTGCTCGAGGACTTCGGTGAGGTATTCGCGGCGGCTGAGGGTGGCGGCCTGGCGGTGGATCTCCTTTTCGACGGCGGTGAGGAGTTTCGCGCTGTCGGTGACGAGGAGGATGCTGCTGCCGTGGCCGTGCTCGGCTTGGGCGAGGAGGTCGGCGGCGACCCAGGCGGGGTTGGCGGTGGCGTCGGCGAGGACGAGGATTTCGCTGGGGCCGGGGAGGAGGTCGATGGCGCACTGGCCGAAGACCTGGCGCTTGGCCTCGACGACCCAGGGGCTGCCGGGGCCGAAGATTTTCTGCACGGGGCGGATGGTCCGGGTGCCATACGCGAGGGCGGCGACGGCCTGCGCGCCGCCGACGCGGTAGATCTCGGTGGCGCCGGCGTGGCGGAGGGCGAAGAGGAGGGCGGGGTTGACGCCGCCGTCCCGTCCGCAGGGGGTGACGGCGACGATCTCGGGGCAGCCGGCGGCGGCGGCGAGGGTGACGGTCATCACGGCGGTGGAGACGAGGGGCGCGGTGCCGCCGGGGACGTAGATGCCGACGCGCTGGAAGGGGTCGAAGCGTTCGCCGACGCGGGCGCCCTGGGCGTTGCGGGCGGTCCAGGTTTTGCGGAGGCTGCGCTTGGCGAAGGTGAAGACGTTTTTGTGCGCGAGGGCGATGGCCTTGCGGGTGTCGGGGCTGACGGTGGCGGCTTCGGTGACGGCGAGCCGGGCGGGCTTCAGCCGGGGGCCGCCGAATTTCTCGGTGAGGGCGAGGAGGGCGGTGTCGCCGCGCGCGCGGATGTCGGCGATGATGTGGGCGACGGTGCTGCGGACGTCGTCCGCCGGCTCGGAGTGGCGCTTGAGCGCGGCGAGGGCTTTTGCAAAACCGGGCTGGGTGTGGCGGAGAATCTTCATGCGCGGGTGCCTTGTAAGCGCGGGGATGCGGCGCGGCAAGCGGGCGGCGCAACGGGGGGATTTTTCACTGCGAAGGGCGCGAAGGACACGAAGGAAAGGCAGGGAGACGCGGCCCTTCACCGCGCAGCCGCGGAGATGCGCGAAGGAGACGCGCGGGGCGGCGAAACCGATGATGGACTCCCCTGCTCCGCCGAAACTTCGTGCTCTTCGTGCCCTTCGCAGTGAAATCCAGCGGCGGCGATGGCGCGGGGAGCGGGTGCGTCGGGGGCGATACATTTACTCTGCGTTATTTCGGGAATGGCCGGGCGTCGGGCACGGGACATGCCGCATCTCAGTCCTGATTTTCACCTCCACCGCTCCAAATCCATGACGAAAAAACGCATCCTCCTCATCCACGGCGACCGGCTCCTGCAGCAGTTTTTCCAGGAGGCGGTGGAACATGACGGGTTCAAGGTGGACACGGCGGATTCGCTGGACGAGGCGCAACTGCTGATCTCGGAGCAGACGCCGGCGGCGATCCTGCTGGACCCCGTGCCGCCTGCCGGGCGGGCGGTGAATTTCGTGAAGCTGCTGCGGGCGGATCCCGCGACGGCGCAGATCCCGGTGCTGCTGCTGCCGTGCGGCCTGCCGGAGCTGGCGAACAGCGTGCTGACGGTGGGGGCGACGGCGTTCATCGAGCGCGGGACGAACGTGGGGGCGTCGATTATCGGCGCGCTGCGGAAGAGCCTCGGGCTGGTGCAGCGGCTGAACGGGGAGGTGGGGTCGTTTTACGCGAAGGACGACTCGTGGCGCGGGATGATTTTTTCCGGCGCGCTGAAGGCGATCAATGAGATGCGGCACTGCCTGCCGGGACTGATGTCGCAGCCGCCGTCGCCGCTGGCGCTGCGGAACCTGTGGCACCTGGTGCACAGCTTCGCGCAGAAGACGCTGTTCCTTTCCAACAAGCCGCTGCAGCAGTTCCTCGAGGCGATGGACCTGCTGATGCACGACCTGAGCGAGGCGCCGGATCAGATCAATCCCTCGACGCTGCGGACCATCGGGCAGGCGATCGACCTGCTCGCGGTGATTTCGGCGCCGGAGGTGATGGAGCGGCTGAGCGAGCCGACCGCGGCGAGGATCCTCGTGGTGGACGACGAGCCGGGCGCGCTGCAGTTCATCTCGGCGGCGCTGCACCTCGCGGGGCTGAAGGGCGACACGGCCGACGCGCCGTCCGTCTGCCTCGACAAGCTGAACGACGGCGACTGGAACCTCATCTTCCTAGACATCGGCCTGCCGGAGGCGGACGGCTTCCAGCTCTGCACGCAGATCCGGACGATCGAGAAGCTGAAGACGGTGCCGATCGTGTTCATCACGGGCATGGCGAGCTTCGCGAACAAGGCGACGGCGTGCCTGAGCGGCGGGAACGACTTCGTGGGAAAGCCGTTCAATCTCTGCGAGCTGGGCGTGAAGGCGCTGACGTGGCTCTTCCGGGCGCAGCTCGGGAAGTCCTGAGCGCCGCGCGCGGCTACTCCGCGGCGACGGCTTCGGGCTGCGCGGATTTCTCCTCCACCGCGGCGCCCACGCGCTCCACGTCGGCGGCGACGACCTTGTATTCGGGGCACATGGTGTCCTCGTCGCACTCGCTGCTGGTGACGACGTTCACGAGGTGCTCGGGGAAGTGGAACGTGGTGTAGAGGATGCCGGGCTTCACTTCGTCGGAGACCTTCGCGCGCATGCGCACCTCGCCGCGCGCGGAGAAGACGCGGACGTGATCGCCGGTGGAGATTTTCTTTTTGGCGGCGTCGTCGGGGTGAATCGCGAGGACGTCCTCGGTGACAATGCGGGCGTTGCCGGTGCGGCGGGTCATGGTGCCGCAGTTGTAGTGCTCGAGCAGGCGTCCGGTGGTGAGGATGAAGGGGAATTCGCCGTGGTGCTGGACGATCTCGCGCGATTCCTGGAAGCGGAAGAAGTGGAACTTGCCGAGGCCGCGCTTGAACGTGTCGGTGTGCAAAATCTCGGTGCTGGTGCAGCCGTCGCCGATGGGCCACTGCTTGCCGTTGTCGCCGAGCTTTTCCCACACGGCACCCTTGAAGAAGGGGACGACGCGCGCGACTTCCGCGAGCACGCCGTCGGGCGTGTAGTCGGGCTGCGGGACGCCCATGCGGTTCATGATGTCCACGACGATCTGGCCGTCGGTCTTCGTGCCGGCGAGCGGCGGGATGACTTGGTTCACGCGCTGCACGCGGCGCTCGCCGTTCGTGAAGGTGCCGCTCTTTTCAAAGAACGATGTGCCTGGCAGCACGACGTTCGCGAACTTCGCGGTCTCGCTCATGAAGATTTCCTGCACGACGAGGAATTCGAGCGAGTTCAGCGCTTTCTTCACGTGCTCCGTGTTCGGGTCGGTCTGCACGACGTCTTGGCCCATGACCCACAGCGCCTTCAATTTCCCCGCGAGCGCGGCGTCATACATCTGCGGAATCTTCAGCCCGATCTGGTCGGACATTTTCGCGCCGTAAAACTGCTCATACATTTTGTGAACCGTCGGATCGTTCACCTGCAAATAGCCTGCGCCCTGGTGCGGCTGGCAGCCCATGTCGGCGGTGCCCTGCACGTTGTTCTGTCCGCGCAGCGGATTCACGCCGACGCCGCGGCGGCCGATGTTGCCGGTCATCATCGCGATGTCGGCGATGAGCATGATCGTCTTCGAGCCGTGGCTGTGCTCGGTGACGCCGAGGCCGTGGAAGGCCATCGCGTTCTCCGCGTTCGCGTATTCGAGCGCGGCGGCGCGCACGAGGTTGCGATCGACGCCGTGGATTTTTTCCAGCTCGTCGAGGTCAAGCGAGCGCAGTCCGTTTTCAAACTCCGCCCAGTTTTCGCAGCGCTTCTCGATGAACTCGCGGTCCACGAGCCCCGCCTCCCAGATGTAATACGCGAACATGTCGAGCAGCGCGACGTTCGTGCCGGGGCGAAGTTGGAGGTGATACTTCGCAAACTTCACGATCTCGATCTCGCGTGGATCGATGATGATCAGCGGCACGCCCTTCATCGCGCGCTGCTTGATCTTTGCGCCCGTGACCGGATGACCCTCGGTCGGGTTCGCGCCGATGACGAGGATGCAGTTCGTGTATTGCAGATCGATCACCGAATTCGTCGCCGCGCCGGTGCCGAATGCCTTCTGCATCCCCCACGCCGTCGGCGAGTGGCAGACGCGCGCGCAGGCATCGATGTTGTTCGTGCCGAACGCGACGCGGATGAATTTTTGCATGAGGTAGTTTTCCTCATTCGTGCAGCGCGCTGATGAGATGCCCGCGACCGCATCGCCGCCGTGCTCGGCTTTGATGCGCTGCAGATTCTTCGCGATGTGATCATACGCCTCGTCCCACGTCGCCTCCACGAAGTGGCCGTTGTAGCGGATGAGCGGCTTCCGCAGGCGGTCGGGGTGGTTGTAAAATTTGAACGCGTAGCGGCCCTTGAGGCACGTGTGCGCCGCATTCACCTCCGCATCGAACGGCGCCTGGATGGACAGAATCTCGCTGCCTTTCGTGGCGACCTCCAAGTTGCAGCCGACGCCGCAATACGTGCAGATCGTGCGCGTCCTTTTCGTCGCCTCGATGGCCTTCGACTTGAACGTGTCGGAAATCGCCGAAGTCGGGCACGCCTGCGAGCACGCGCCGCACGACACGCACGGCGAATCGTCGAACGAGGTGTCGAGCCCCTTGATGATGCGCGCATCGAAGCCGCGCCCGTGCATCGAGAGCACGAACTGCCCCTGCACCTCGTCGCACGCGCGCACGCAGCGCGAGCAGTTGATGCACTTCGAGAGATCCGAAGTCATGTAGGGGTGCGAGAGGTCCTTCTTGCGGTCGAGGTGGTTTTTGCCCGCCGGATAGCGCACGCTGCGGATGCCGACTTTCGCCGCGACGGTCTGCAACTCGCAGTTGCCATTCACCTCGCAGGTGAGGCAGTCGAGCGGATGATCCGTGAGCACGAGCTCGACGATATTTTTCCGGAGCCTGCGCACCTTCTGCGACTCGGTGAAAATGTGCATCCCCGCCGTGAGCGGTGTGTGGCACGACGCCACGACCCGGCGTGGCCCGTCCGCACTCTGCGCGACCTCGACCGAGCACACGCGGCACGCGCCATACGGCTTGAGCTGCGGGGCATCGCAAAGCGTTGGCACGTGCCCGCGACCGCGGTGGCGATCGATGAATTTCAGCAGCGTATCGCCAGTCTCGAACGTGTGCGGCTCGCCGTCGATGAAGGCAGTGATCGTGGAGAGGTCTTGAACCATGTTCGTGATGGGTTAGCGCGCGGCGGGCGCGGTTGTTAGGTAGGGGCGAAGCTCTTCCTCGAAATGTTGCAGCGCATTCTTGATCGGCAAGGGCACGCCGCCGCCGAGCGCGCAGAGCGAAGTGAGTTCCATCGTGTCGAGCAGATCAGCGATGAGCGTGCGGTCCACCTTGAAGCTGCTGTCGCAGCGCGCCTTTGCGATCAGCTCCTTGCCGCGCGTGCTGCCGAGACGGCAAGGGAAGCATTTCCCGCAGCTCTCGTCTGCGGTGAATTGAAAAAGATGCTCGATGTATTCGATCATCGGGAACGACTCGGGGATGCTCACGACGCCCGCGTGGCCGAGGAGGAATCCAGCCTTTTTGAATGACTCGAAGTCCACTGTGAGTTCGCCGATTTTCGCCACCGGCACGATGCCGCCGAGCGGGCCGCCGACTTGGATCGCCTTCACCTTCGTGCGGAATCCGCCTGCGAGCGCGAAGACTTCCGCGAGCGGCGTGCCCATCGCGACTTCGTAGATGCCGGGCTTTGCAAAATGGCTGTCGAGCGAGAGAAGCTTTGGTCCGGTGCTCTGCGGCGTGCCGATTTTTGCGTAGCCCGCGCCGCCGAGCGTGAGAATCGCGTGAATGTTCGAGAATGTCTCGACGTTGTTGACGATCGTCGGCTTGCGGTAGAGGCCCTCGACGGTCGGGAACGGTGGACGCACGCGCACCTCGGGGCGCTGGCCCTCGATGCTCGCGAGCAGCGCAGTCTCCTCGCCGCAGATGTAGGCGCCCGCGCCCTTGACGGTCTTCAGCTCGAAATTGAATCCGCTGCCCGCGATATTTTTTCCGAGCAGGCCCGCGGTGCGCAATTCCGCGATCGCTGCATTCACGATGCGAATCGAATCCGGATACTCCGCGCGAATGTAGAGGATGCCGACCTCCGCGCCAGCGAACCATCCCGCGACCATCATGCCGAGCAGCACCGAGTGCGGGCGCTGCTCCATGAGATACTTGTCAATGTAGGCCCCGGGGTCGCCCTCGTCGGCGTTGCACACGATGTATTTTACCGCACCCGCGCTCGCGCGGCACGACGCCCATTTGAAATGCAGCGGGAATCCCGCGCCACCGCGCCCGCGCAGGCCGGAGTCCTTCAGTTCACCGGCGAACCAGTCGCGATCCTTCGTGAGCAACGCGTGGAACGGCTCGTAGTATTTTTCCACGCTGGGAAACGGCGCGGTGAGCTGCGCAGGCTGCAATGCCGACACAACCGCGTAGCGATCCTCTGAGTCGCCGTTGCCCGTGTTGCACAGCGCATCGAGCGCCGCATCGCTCTGTCCGGAAAAATTGCGCCCCTCATATTGAAACGCCCCACCCTGATGACAGCGCCCGAGGCAGCAGATGTGCCCGATTTCATTCTCCTCGAAATGCCGTCCGAGCGCGTCGTGCAGTTTCCCCTGCGTGCCCGCGGTGAGACACGCGCTGCCGTTGCACACGAACACCTTCTTCCCTGCGTTCTCCTTTTTCAGAAAGTCGTAAAACGACACCGCGCCGAGCGTGATCGCATCGCCGAACAGCGACTCCTCACCGAGCGCATGCACCGTCGCCGCATCCGCTGCCGATCCCGTTTTTTCAGCCGCCTCCACCATTCGCTCGAAGAGATTCTTGTCCGCGCTTTTGCGGAAGGAGAGTGCGCTGAGGTTTTCGGACATGGGGTTGGGGAATGCTTGCGGACCACTCCATTCAAAGCACGGACGCCCGGGCTTTGCCAGTGCCGTTGCACGGCGAAAACTGAAGAGCCGCGAGGACCCATGCTTCCTCGCGGCTCTCGTCGATGGGGGGAAGTTTGCGGCGCGGTCAGCGCTCAAAGACAAAGCGCAGGAAGGCCCCGGTGTCGTGGTGCCTGTGGCGGGGCGGAGGGAGAGGCGGCGCAGGCATGCGCGGCTCCACCGGAGCGGCTGCAGGCGGAGGCGGCGGGCGGTGCGGCGCGCCGGGGCCGAAGTTTGGGGGCGGCGGCTGCGGGCCGAATTCGCGCCCGGGGCCGGGAGGCGGGCCGCCCGGGGGCGGGAACGGCGCCTGCGCGCTCGCGGAGAGCGAGCCGGCGGCCAAGGTGAGAGCGACGGTTGCGGCTGCGATGAGCATTCTCATAAGTGCTGAGTTCGACGAGACACCCACGGGGTTATTCAAGCGGCTGGCGAAAATTGATGCTGGAGGGTCACTCCCCCGCTGCTAGCTTCCGCCCATCCTCCATGAAGACCTCCGCACTCCCCACTGGAAACATGGCTGCCGCGCGAACGATTCTCCCGCTCACGATGCTCGCCTTCGCCGGACTCGGCGCGGCCAAGGCGCAGGAGATCACAAAGGAGCAGGCCGAGTTTTTTGAAACGAAAGTCCGCCCTGTGCTCGCCGACACCTGCTACCGCTGCCACAGTGCCGACGCAGGCAAGAGCAAGGGCGGCCTCACGGTCGATTCGCGCGATGCTCTGCTGAAAGGCGGCGACACCGGGCCGGCCGTCGTGCCCGCGGACCCTGCGAAGTCGCTCCTCATCAAGGCAATCACCTATGCAGATCCCGATCTGCAAATGCCGCCGTCGAGCACGGGCGGGAAGCTCAGCGACGAACAAATCGCGAATCTCACGGAGTGGGTGAAGATCGGCGCGCCGTTCCCGGCAGGCGCGACGGCGGTGAAGAGCAAGCTCACCGGCCTCACCGACAAGGCACGCGGGCACTGGTCGTATCAGCCGGTGAAAGTGCCGAAGGTGCCGGTGAACAAGAATCAGCAGTGGTGCCGCACGCCGGTGGACTGTTTCATCCTGCAGAAGCTGGAGGCCGCGGGCATGCTGCCGTCGCCGGACGCGGCGCAGGAGACGCCGGAGATTCTTCTGCGGCGCGCGTATTACGATCTCATCGGCCTGCCTCCGAGCCCGGCTGAAATCGAGGCCTTCGTCGCCGATTACCGGCGCGATGCGACCGGGGCCTGGGCCCGGGCGGTGGATCGCCTCCTCGCCTCGCCGCACTACGGCGAGCGCTGGGGCCGCCACTGGCTGGACACCGCGCGCTACAGCGACACCGCCGGCGAAAATGTGCGCGGCGACGACTACCGATTCGCCTACGCGTGGACGTATCGCGACTGGGTCATCAACGCGCTGAACGCGGACATGCCCTACGACAAATTCCTCACCTACCAGCTCGCGGCGGACCTCCTGCCGAAGGAGCAGCAGGGACGCAACGGCGAACATCTCGCAGCGCTCGGATTCATCACCGTCGGCGAGCGCTTTGGAAATCCGAACGACCTCATCAACGAGCGCATCGACACCGTGAGCAAGGCGATGCTGGCGATGACCGTCGCCTGCGCGCGCTGCCACGACCACATGTTCGATCCCGTCTCGCAGAAGGACTACTACGCGCTGCACGGCGTCTTCGCGAGCACGGTGGAGCCGAACGTGAAGCCGCTCATCGGCGCGCTGCCGCCGCAGGATCAGCTCGACGACTACGCGAAGCGGGAGGCCGAGGTGAAAAAGGAAATCGCCTCCGCGTATTACGAGTCCATCGGACACTTCAACCAGGCCTTCCGGCTGAAATCGCCGCTCTACCTCGAGGCCACCACGCTCCCGCGCGATCCGGCGAGCCCCGAGGAGAAGCTCTCGCCCTACGCGCAGTTCCGCAACACGAACAAGCTCGACGACGAGATCGTCCGCCGCATCGAGGGACGCGTGAGGAAAAAGGACGACGCCGTCTTCGGCCCGCTCGCGCAGCTCACCGCACTGAAGGCCGGCGAGTTTGCCGCAAAGGCCCCCGCGATACTCGCGCAGGCGCAGTCGGGGGTTGTGCCCGGTAATTCCAAGAAACCGCTGAACCGCCTCGTCGCACTCGCGCTGCGCGGCGCCAAACCCGGCTCGATCAAAACCATCAAGGACGTGTGGCAGGCCTACGACAACGCGTTTGCGATGGTCGCGGGCAAATCGTCCGTGTGGCTCGACGGAATGGCCTTTGCATCCGCCGACGTGGTGCCCGGCGTGGACGCCGCGATGGCGGAGCTGCTGCAGATTCCCTTTGAAGTGAAGCCCGGCGGAACACTCTCGATCGCGGATTTCCGCCAGCTCATTGACCGCCTGCCAAACAACCGGCGCCGCGACGCGCAGGGCGCGCTCGTGAAGCTGAACGAACTCCAGCTCACCCACGCCGGAGCCCCGGCGCGCGCGATGATCATCGCTGACAAGGCACAGGCGCAGGACTCCCCCGTCTTCATCCGCGGCCAGGCGAACACACGCGGCGAGGTCGTTCCCCGCAGGTTCCTCGACGTGCTCTCGCCGACGGGCCAGGGCGTGCGCTTCACGAAAGGCAGCGGCCGCCTCGAACTCGCGCAGTGCATTGCCGACAAGGCCAACCCGCGCACCGCCCGCGTGATGGTGAACCGCGTGTGGATGCACCATTTCGGCGAGGGCTTTGTGAGCACACCGGACGACCTCGGCACGATGGCGGAGACGCCGTCGCACCCAGAGCTGCTCGACTACCTCGCGAACTACTTCATCGAAAGCGGATGGAGCCTGAAGAAGCTGCACCGCCTCATCATGCTCTCGCGTGTTTACCAGGAGAGCAGCCATGTCATCGCGGAGTATCAGGACAAGGATCCCTACAACCGCCTGCTCTGGCGCGCGAACGTCCGGCGGCTGGACTTCGAGTCCGTGCGCGACTCGCTGCTCGCCATGAGCGGCGACCTTGACCGCACCATCGGCGGAAAGCCCTGGAACCTCACCGAGGAGCCTTACTTCGACGACAACGGCAAGTCGCGGCGCTCCGTCTATGGCTACGTGGACCGAGGCAACCTCCCGGAGCTTATGGCGCACTTCGACTTCTCGAAGCCCGAGATGACGAACTCAAAGCGCAGCACGACCATCGTCCCGCAGCAGGCGCTCTTCCTCATGAACAGCCCATTCACCGTGGCCGTCATCCGCCGCATCGTGAGCCGCCCCGAGTTTCCCGCGCTGCAAAAGGGAGAGTCCACCGACTACACGCGCGACAAGGCGGCCTACAACCGCGACCTCAGCCGCATCTCAGCGCTCTACCGGATCATCTTTCAGCGCATGCCTCGGAAGGACGAATACAAGTGGGGCATCGAGTTCGTGCAGGCCGAGGCGCAGGACGGCTCGGCAAACACCTTTGCCGCAAAAATGATCAACACCGGTGGCCGTGACCGCATGAATGGCCGTGCCGCGATCAAAAACGACGGATTCCGC
This sequence comes from Chthoniobacteraceae bacterium, assembly GCA_044221185.1. Taxonomy (GTDB): domain Bacteria; phylum Verrucomicrobiota; class Verrucomicrobiia; order Chthoniobacterales; family Chthoniobacteraceae; genus SXWH01. The sequence continues at coordinate 194,699 of JBGAPP010000008.1, forward strand.
GTCTCGCGGCGCCCGCTGAACGCCTGGGAGACCTACGCGCAGGCGCTGCTCTTCTCAAACGAGGCCGCCTACGTGAACTGACGGGCACGCCGCCCGCAGAGCCATAAGCTCGCGCTTTGGCACACAGCCCGCTTAACATGCGGTTTCAGCCCGCATGAGCCCAAGCGTCGCCATCTGCATCACCACGCACAATCGTCGCGCGGAACTGGAGCGCACGCTCGTGCAGATCGCCGGCCTCATGCCGCCGCCGGACGAAATCATCATCGTCGCGGACGGCTGCAACGACGGCACAGCGGAGTTCGTCCGGGCACAACACCCAGCCGCACACCTCATCGTTCACGACCCGGGCCGCGGCTCCATTCCATCGCGGAACGAGATGGCCGCCGCAACGAAGTGTGACGTCTTCCTCAGCCTCGACGACGACAGCTACCCCATCGAGCCGGACGCCATCGCGCACATCCGCACACTGTTTGAAAGCAACGCGCGCCTCGCCGTCGCGGCATTTCCGCAGCGGACCGACGAACACCCCGAGACGCTCACAGTGGCGGACTTCGGCCCGGCAAAGCACATCGGCAGCTATGCGAATTCCGGCGCCGCGATTCGGTCAGCCGCCTTCCGCGAACTCGGTGGCTATCCGGATTTTTTCTTCCACGCCTACGAGGAGCCGGACTTCGCGCTGCGCTGCGTGTGCGCCGGCTGGCAGGTGCGCTTGGATCCCAGCGTGACCGTGCGGCACCACTTCACGTCTCTGCAGCGGAATGAAATCCGCACGCACCAACGCCACGCGCGCAACGAGCTCTGGAGCGTGCTGATGCGCTGCCCCATGCCGCAGCTCCTCGCCGTCGCGCCGTTCCGCGCGTGGCGGCAGTTTGTCTATGCGTGCCGCCGCGGCTGGTCGTGGGTGTGGCGCGAGCCGAAATGGTGGTGGCAGTGCCTCCGCGGCATCCCGCAGTGCCTGCACTCGCGCCGCGCGCTGAAGTGGCCGGATTACCTTGCGTGGATGCGGCTGCTGCGAAATCCGGTGAAGGTCGAAACCGCCGAACACGCTGCAATCCAACCCGCCGTGAAATGAGCAGCCCGATGGCAACGAACAGCGCGGGTGCCGGAGACCGCAGCTCGGAGGAGCGTGTGTTTTCCACGGCGGCGCTCATGGCGACGATCTTCCTCGCCGGTGTCTATCTGCTGTCGCTCGCGGAAATTCTTCTCGGCTGCCACCAGTTCCGGTTCAACGCACCGGTGCTCCTCGGCGCCACAATCGCCGTGGCGTTTGCACTGCGGCGAGGGCATCCGCACATCACCAAATCGCTCCTCGTGTTTTTCGGCGTGCTGGCAATCGGAACCGCAGCCTCCATCGCGGTCATCGACACCACCTACGATGGCATACGCTACCACGCCGCGGGTGTCGTCGCCATGCAGGACTCATGGAACTTCTTCGCGGACCGGATGCCCCACAGCGAACTGGGCCGCGGCTACGCGAAGTGGCTCGCGATTTATCCGAAGGCGCTCTGGGTGCTCGGCGCAAACTTCCACGCGGCAACCGGCCAATACGAGGCCTGCAAGGTGGTCAACTGGCTCGGCATCCTGATCGCATTCGGCTTCGCAGTCAGACTCGGCGCGCGGCTGGGGCTGCGGCGGGCTCAGACGCATCTGCTCGCGGCGCTCGTCGCCCTAAACCCGATCTCGGTGGCGCAGTTGTTCGCCTTTCAGCAGGACGGTCTCATGGCCTCGCTGATCCTCGCGATGGTTTGCCTGCTCATCGAGCAGCGCCTGGCTCCTTCAAAGTCTTCCGCCGCGGCGCTGTGCCTGTTGATTTTTCTGATCGTCAACCTCAAGACGACCGGCGTCGTGTTCGTCGTCATCCTTGTCGGCAGCGCGCTGGCCTGGTCGCTGGTGTGCAGGCTGCGGTTGCTCGATTTTCTGTGGCCCACGCTGGCCACTCCCGTTGGGCTCTTTGTCGTCGGCTTCTCCCCTTTTACGCAGGGCCTCATCGAGGCCGGGAATCCCTTCCATGGCGTCATCGGCCCGGGCGCGGAGCCGTTTGAGCAATTGGGCGAAAGACTCATGCCGAGGAACCGCTTCCTCCTGTTTGCGTCATCCGTGTTCGGCCGCACCGAGCGGGTGCCGTCGGAGATCAACTTCAAAATGCCCGGCAGCGTGAGCCTCAAGGAAGTGCGTGAGATCAGCGACGCCACCCGCTTCGGCGGATTCGGGCCGCTCTTCAGCCTTGCGCTGCTGCTGGCGGTCGGAGGTTTGGTTGCGCGGAAGCCGGGGGGCGCAGTGGGGAAACTCACACCCGCGGCGTTGGTCGCCGCATTGCTCGCTGCGACGCTCATCCACCCCGCTGCGTGGTGGGCGCGGTATGTCCCGCATTTCTACCTCGTGCCGCTCGTGTTCGTCGCCGTCACTTGGATGGATTCGGAGGCGCGGCGGCGAAACCGCCTGCTCGGCCACGCGGTCGCCGCACTGCTCGCGATCAACGTCGCGCTCTTCTCCTACGGCCTCATGCGGAGCGTGGCCCTCTCGCGGCAGATGCGGAGCGATCTGAATCGAATCTGCGAGCGCGCCGCAACGGGGCGGCTCACGATCCATGAGCGCCAGTGCTCAAACGTGAAAGGCCCGCTGCTGATCCGCGCGAAGGTCCGCGCCGACGCGGCGGCACCGGGTTCGCGAGCGGACAACGTGGAAGTCATCGCCGATGTGGCATTCTCCGTAAACTGATGGCGAATGAAGCGGACAACCATGACGAGCCGCGCATCATCCGCATTGATGCGCATCATCCATTCCCGAGCCAGGCAGTGAGGTGCGGCGCAGCAACACCATGGTGATCTCCTTTTCCGCAACCAATCCCTGCCACATGTGGCCGACCGCGCACGCAGTCGCGCAGGAGGGCGTGCCGGGACTTTATTACTCCGGCTATCCCGCATGGAAAATCGCCGACGCGGATCGCGCGCGGCTGCGCTGCTCCAGCTTCCGGACAAACGTCGTCTATGCGCTGCTGAAATACGCGCCCGCAGTGCTGCGCCCCAGCGCACGGCGACTGTTCCTCTGGCAGGACCACGGCTTCGACCGCTGGGTGGGCGCCCATCTTGAGCCGTGCGATTTCATTCATGCGATGCCGGGGCAGGCACTGCTCACTTTCCGCGCCGCAAAGCGCCTCGGCATCCGCACGGTGCTCAACCACGCGACCGGCCCCACTCGCGAGTGGGTGCGCATCATGCGGCCCGAATACGAGCGCGTCGGGCTCCGGCTCGAAAAGGAGTGCCCGTATGACGCAGCGTGGTTCGCGCGGGAGGATGAGGAATATGCGCTCGCCGATTTTCACTGCGCAGCCTCCACCGCCGTGCGCGATCAACTCGCCGGCATCGGAATTCCCCCGGAACGCATCTGGGTCGCACCGTATGGCGCGGACACGAATGCGCGCGTTTTCCAGCGCGCCGAGAATCCATCGTCGCCGCCGTTCTTCCGCATCCTCTTCGCCGGGCAGCTCAGCCTGCGCAAGGGCATCCGCACGCTCCTCGACGCGCTGACGCTGGCGGAAGCGCCGCACTGGAAAATGGAATTCATCGGCAGCGGCTCGCATGAAACCGCGAAGGACATCGCCGCATACCGCGGAGCGACGCCGCTGAAGTTTCACGGCAGCCTGCCGCAGGAGCAACTCGCCCGCGCGATGCGCGACAGCAGCGTCCTCGTGCTGCCATCTCTGGAAGAAGGCTTCGGCCTCGTCGTGCCACAGGCGCTGAACTGCGGCTGCCCGGTCATCGTCAGCGACCGCGTCGGCGGCCGCGACTACGTCCGGCACCGCGACAACGGCAGCGTTTTCCCCGTCGGCGACGCACAAGCTCTGGCCGCGGAACTCGCGTGGTGGGAGCAGAACCCCTCTCGCACGCGGGACAACTTCACTTGGACGGACGGGGCTCGCACGCTAATTGCACGGAGCAAGGCAGCACTCAGCCCATGAATTTCTTTCCACGACCAGTCCGGGGTCCGGCAAATGCCCCGATGCCCCCTCCGCGCCGCGATGCGCCCGGAGAGCAGCCTGTGGACGAGCCTCCGAAACCGCAGGTCAACTCGACTGTCGCAACGCTCATCGGCCTGATCATCACGGCCTTCGCCGCAAGTTCCGGCGGCCCCGAGAGCCGGCCCTCGGAAATCGCATCGACCGCGGCCATCGGCACACTCGCGTCGCTGCTGCTGGGCTTCTCGTTCGATCTGCAAAAAGGCCTGAACAACCTCGTGCGCGCGGACGTCCTCGCGCTGCTCGCGTTCTATTTTCTCACGCTGTTCGAGTTTCTTTTCCGGCAGGTGAACTTCGACGCGATGGCCACGCACCAGAGCGCCGCCGCCGCGGTGAACGTCGTGCTCGTGGGGTTCGGCGGCATGCTCATCGGCCGCCACCTTCTTCATCCCCGGCGCCAGCCTTTCCAGAAAGTGCTCACACACGAAATTCCCAGTGGCATCCTCATTCTGCTGTTCTGGGCGGCGTTCTGCATCGGCTACATGCACCAGTGGGCGGTGCCGCAGGTGAATTGGAATCCGGTGAAGTGGTTTGAATATGCGCTCGCCCCGCGTTTCGAGCAGCCGTGGGGCCGCGGAAAATTCGGCGACTTCCGCGCCATGCTCTACGAGCTGAACATGCTCATCAATCTCGTGCCGCCGCTCGCGGGAATCATCATCGCCCGTCGCCAGCGCTTTGGCACGGCAGCGCTCGGGTTTGTCATCGCCGGCTACCTCCTCGTGCTCTTCCTCGCGTTCGCCGGCGGCACGCGCAGCACCCTCGCGACATTCCTTGTCACGTTCATCATCGGCTTCGCATTCGCGTCGCCAAAGGGAAGGCAGAAGGAGCTCATCTTTTTCAGCGCCATCGCGATGGCGCTGCTCGCATTCGGCACGGTGACGATGATCCGCATCCGCACTGTCGGGCTGAAAAAAATCCTCTCGGGCGACGTCGCGTTTTCCCGTGCGAAGTCGGAGACGATGTATGTGGACTACAACCTCTACAACATCTCGAAGCTCACGGAGGTCTTTCCAAGGCGGATGGCTTATCTCGGCTGGGAAGTCCCCTATCTTGCGCTCATCCGTCCGATTCCGCGCGCGCTGTGGAAAGGAAAGCCCGAGGGCCTCTCGAACAGCATCGAGACGGCGCTCGGCTACTTCGGCGGAAACATCACCATTTCCGCGAGCTTCGCCGGCGAATCCTATATGGCCGGCGGATTTTTCGGCGTGCTCCTCGTCGCGGTGTTTTTCGGCGCAGTGAATGGCTGGTGGTCGCACCTGATGAGCCCGCGCAACTCCGAGCTCGGAATCCTCATCTACTCGTCCGGCTTTTTCGCCGCGGTGATCTCGATGCGCAGCCTCTTCACCTACACCACGGCGCTGTTGCCGACGGTCGCCGCGATCGTCGGCACGACCTACCTCGTGCGCAAGCTCGTCGCAAAGGCGCGGCACCTCGCGTTCCGCTCCAAACGCGGCGGCGGCACCGACGACTGACGCATGGACACTCCTCTCGTCACGGTCACCTTCGTCGGATGGCAGCGGCGCAACGCGCTGGAGCGCGGCATCAAAAGCGCGCTCGAGCAGGACTATCCCGCCATCGAGGTGCTCGTCCTCGACAACTCGCCGAAGGACGACATCCACCGCTGGCTGCTCGAGGCCTACCCGCAGGTGAAGAGCATCAAGACCGCGCACCCAATCGCGCTGCCCGCGGCGAGGAACATTCTCGTCGCCACCGCGCGCGGTGAGTTCGTGTTCTTCCACGACGACGACAGCTATTTTTCCTCGCCCCGCGACGTGAGCACCGCCGTCAGTTACGCGCAGGAACATCCCGAGGCCGCGTGCCTCGCCTTCCGGGTGGGCGATGGAAAGGGCGACTGGAACCCGCAGTTCGACGCACCCGCCGCGGGACCGCACTACACGTTCGTCGCGTGTGCCACGATGTTACGGCGCACCGATTTCAGCGCGGCGGGCTGGTATTTCGAGGAGTTCTGGCTCTACGGCGAGGAGCGCGTGATCAGCCTCGGCTTCTACGGCATCGGAAAGGAAATCCACTTCCTGCCCTCGGTCTCCGTCGTTCATCTCCCGGAGAGCACCGGCCGCGCGAAGGATCCCGGCGCCCGCTATCACATCTGCGACATCGTGATGGTTGCCGGCGCCGCGCTGCTGAAGTTCCCCTTCCCCGGCGTGCTGTTCTGGTATCCCACGATGCTGCTCTTCTACTTCCTGCAGGTCGCCGCGCTGCGCCGCCGGCCCGTCGTCGCGCTGAAAGGCCTCTTCACCGCACTCGGGATGATCCCCTCGTTCCTGCGCCACCGCAGCCCGATCAGCCGCGAGCACTACCGCCGCTGGCGCGCCGTGCGGGCGCAGGTGAATGCGGCCTTTCTCCAACGCACCGGACGGTGGAAATGGTATCACAAGTGGCTGCCGGCCGCAGGATGAGAGTCGCCTTCGTCAGCGTGCTGCCGTCGCCATACCAGCGCGACATGTTCGCCGCGCTCTCCGAGCGTGAGGACATCACGCCGCGCGTCTTTTACATGGAGCGCTCCGCACCGGATTCGCCGTGGCCCGAGCGACCGCTCGCAGGATACGAAAGCTACCTGCCGGGCTTCTGGTTTTCGCTCGGCCGCGCACGCGTGCATGTGAACTGGCGCCTTCCCTCGCCGCGCGACTACGGCGTGATCGTGTGCAACGCCCTGGTGCCGTCGTTCACCGCGCAATGGCTCATGCGCGCGAAGCTGCGTCGGTCGCGATGGATGTTCTGGGGGGAAAAGCTCGGTGCCCGGAGCTGGAAACAGGATCGCCTCACATCGCCGCTCCGCCGCGCCTCAGGCATTGCGGCTATAGGCACTTGGGCGGAGCGCGACTACGCCGCACGATTCCCCGGCACGCGCGTCTTCAACATCCCCTATCACTGCGACCTCGCGCCTTTCACCGCAGAGCCACGACCGCCGCGCGAGCCCGGCACCATCACCTTCTTCCTCTGCGGCCAGATGATCGCGCGCAAGGGTGTGGACCAGCTTCTCTCCGCGTTCAGCACGCTGCCGGAAAATGCGCGGCTCCTGCTCGTCGGGCGCGAGGCGGAACTGCCGCAGATGCTCGCCGGCCTCGCGCCCGCCGTGCGCGAGCGGATTCGCTATGCCGGCTTTCAGGCACCGGATGCGCTGCCGAAATTCTTCGCGCAGGCCGATGTCTTCGTGCTTCCGAGCCGCTACGACGGATGGGGCGTTGTTGTGAACCAAGCGCTCGGGGCGGGACTGCCCATCATCGCGAGCGACCACGTCGGCGCCGCGCACGATCTCGTCCGCGAGGGCATAAACGGCTTCACCTTCCCCGCAGGGGATGCGAACGCTCTCGCCGCCGCCATGCTCCGCTACGCATCAAACCCCGACGTCGCCCGCGCACACGGCAGCGCGTCGCTCTCGGCGCAGTCGGAGTGGACACCGGCCCGCGGTGCCGAACGCTGGGCACGGGCTTTGCAGACGGTCTGCGCATGAAAATCCTCCTCGCCAGCACCAGCAGCGGTTCCCGCGGCGGAGGCGAGCTTTGCCTCCTCTATCTCGGCCGCGCGCTCGTGCAGCGCGGGCATGAAGTCTCGCTGTGGATGTCGGCGCATCGGCGGATGGATGAACTCGCATCCCTCTTCGCGCCCATCGGCCCGGTGATTCGCGCCGAATACACAAACACCTACGACTACAAGGCCCGCTCGCTCGCGCACCTCTTCGGCTGCCGCTCTGCCAGCCGGGTTGCTGCGCAATGGTGCGGACTCGCTCCCGACGTCGTCCACATCAACAAGCAGAACCTCGAGGACGGCCTCGACCTCCTCGACGCGGCTCGGCGCTGCGGCATTCCGAGCATTGCCACGATTCACATCACGCAGAGCGCGCGCTACCTCCGCGCGCAACATGCCGCTGCTCGCGACTGGATCGCCGCCCGCAGTCTGCGGCGTTTTCCCGGCGTGCTTGTGCCCACACTCGCCCAGCGCGAGCAGGAGCTCCGCGAGTTCACCAGCCAGTCCACGCGCATCCGCACGGTGCTCAATGGCGTGCCGATCCCCGATCTTGCTGGATGCGCCGAGGCTCGCGCTTCCGTCCGCGCGGAAATCGGAGCCGTCGAAGGCGACACCATTGTGGTCGGCGTGGGCCGGGTCGCCGCGCAAAAGCGCCCGCTGCTCTGGCTCGAATGGGCGGAGAAACTCGGCAATGCCTCGCCGGGCACACGGTTCGTCTGGGTCGGCGACGGCGTGCTCGCCGGTGATTTCGACCGCGTGATGAGGGAGCGGAATCTCACCTCACGCGTTCACCGCATCGGGTGGACCACCGACGTGCAGCGCTACCTGCTCGCGTCCGATGCATTCCTCCACACCGCGGAATTCGAGGGGCTCTCCTTCGCCCTCCTCGAGGCGCTCGCCGCGGGCCTGCCCGTCCTTCTCACGGAAAATCTCCTCGCTGAACTGCCGTTCCTCACGCCCGACGCCTCCATCGCCCTGAAAGGCGACGGCGGCATCGCGCTTCCCAATCGCGAAGCGCTCTCCGCCCTCGGAAAAAATGCGCGCACGCTGGCTGAGGAAAAATTTTCCTTCGGCGCGATGGCCGGGAACTACGAGGCGGTCTATCGCGAGGCCACCTCAGCGAAGCCGTGAGGATCCGATTCTTCGAGCCGCCCGCGGAGCAGAGAGTCGGCGGACTGGACGCTGCGATCGTCTCGCTGCGCAGCGCCCTCGAATCGCTGGGGCACGAGGTGCGCATGAACGGGGGCGAGCCCGCGCGACGCGACACCGACGTGGTTCATTTCCACGGACTGTGGCAGCGAAGCTTTGCCGCGCTCGCGACGGCATGCAGGCGCGAGGGCGTTCCCTTCGTGGTCAGCCCGCACGGGATGCTCGAGCCGTGGGCGCGGCGGCAGAAATGGTGGAAGAAGTTGCCTTATTTTCACCTCGTGGAAAAGCGGTGGATCGCGCACGCCGCACGCGTGCTCGCGACCGCGGAGCCGGAGGCCGCGAGGCTGCGCGCGATATTTCCGCGCAGCCAAGTCGAGTCGCTGCCGCTCGGCCTCACCGCGGACAAACGTCCGGACCACACGAACGCGCGCGCGAAACTCGGCTGGGGTGCCGGAGAGACGGTGCTGCTTTTCCTCTCGCGCATCCACGAGAAGAAGGGCCTCGACATGCTGCTTCGCGCCCTCGCGGGCTTGCACGGCACCGTGCCGGACGCGGCACGCCTCGTCATTGTCGGCCCCGACGAGCAGCCAGATTACGCCGCGCGGTGCCGCGAATTCATCGCGCGGAACTCCGCGCGACTCCCGCGCACCGACTGGATCGGCCCCGTGTGGGGAGACGAGCGCTGGGCGTATTTCCAGGGCGCGGATCTTTTCTGCCTGCCGACACACTCGGAAAATTTCGGCCTCGCCGTGCTCGAGGCGTGCCAGGTCGGCACGCCGGCGCTCACGACAACCGAGACGCCGTGGGCAGAGTCGCTTGGCGGAGGGCGCGGCTTCATCGCGGAGCCCGAAGTCGTGGACATCCGCACGCAACTCGCGCGCTTCCTCGCACCCCCGCGACGGAGCGACGTGGAACGCGCCGAACTAGCGAAATGGGCGTGGGAGAATTTCGAGTGGACGAAGCTCGCGCCCTGCTACGCCGCGATGTATTCGGGCATCTCGAAACCCGATGCCTGCTGACAAGCCAGAGCCCATCACGCCCGAGGGAAAACGCGCAGCCGAGCGGGTGCGCCTGATTTTCTACAGCATCGCGGCCGCCAACATCGTGCTCATCGCAATCGTGCTGTGGAGCAGGCACAATGCGGAAAGGAAGCAGGACGCTTCGCCGAAGCCCGCCGGGGCGGAGAGCGCGGTGAGGAAGTAGCCGCGGCTATTTCAGCCACTTGTCGGCGTAGTCGAGCCACACTTTCCAGTCGGGCGTGGTCATCGAGTGTTTGCCCTCGCGGATGAAGTAACCGAGGCGCGAGGCGAGCAGCGTGCCGACCTCGGGCATCTTCTCCGCGCCGACGCCGTCGCCCGCAACAAGGTAATAAACCGCATCGGCAGCGCGCAGCATGTCGAACTGCCCGGCGGAATTCGCCCATTTGTCCTCGGTGGCATTTGAAAGGAGCACGGGGCGCGGTGCACAGAGCGCGATGAGTTCATGTTGGTCGAAAGGCAGCCGCGCAGGCTCGGCGTCGAACGATTTGAAGTTGCCGCTGAACCAATGCGGAAACGCCTTGTTGATCACCGCGACCGTCTCGGCCGTCGGGCGACCGTTCGCCTGCGGCGCGGCGAGTTCGGGCGAGAGACGGCTGGGCGCGGTGCCGCCACAGCCAGCCTGGCTGGGAATCGCGAGCGCGATGCGTTCGTCGAACGCGGCGGCGAGCAGCGCGGTCTTGCCGTTGCGCGAGTGGCCGACTACGGCGATGCGCTTGCCGTCGATTTCCGGAACGGTGAGCAGGTAATCGAGCATCCGCGAAAAACCCCACGACCACGCCATGATCGTCGCCGTGTCCGCAGGGCCACGCTCGGTTCCCGGTTTGCGAAAAGCTTTCAGCGCCTCCTCGGCGAGCGCCTTGTCGTCGGGCACGACATCGCCGCTGTAGAAGCTCGCGAACGCATAGCCGCGCGCGATGGTCTGTTCGATGGCCCACGTCTCCACCTGCTTGCCGCGGCCAGCCTCGGCGGCGCGGTTCGCATCGGCGCCGGGGAAACTCTCGCGCGTCCATCCGCGCACGAGCTGGATCTTCGGGTCATCAAGCAGCTGGTAGTTGCCGTTGAAGTTCATCCCGAGGAAGCACGGTGCGGGCTTCTTGCCGCCGTTTGGCACGACGAGGAGGAGATGGACCGGCGCGGCGAGGCCGCAATCGACGAGCACCTCGCGCAGCGTCGCCTTGCCGCCGAGCGCCGCATTGTCCTCGCGGATGATTTTGCCGCTCACTGCACGCGGCTCCGGGCGCGCGCCATACATGTAGTGCTGGAAAAGTGCGCGCAGCTCCGGCGCGCGCCGCGTGAGCCACTGCTCCTTCGTCGTCACACGCGTGCCGTCGCCTGCCACGAGTGCGTCGGGCATATCCTTGGAAACGGGGAGCTTTTCCGGTGCGGGAAAATCGGCGGCGAGTGCAGTCATGGCGAGGAGTGGAAGGAGGGAGGATGCGGGGTTCATTCGGACGAGCATCGGACGAAGGGCGATGCGAACGCAATGCGGCAGGCGCTTCCGCGCCCGCAAAATTGAAGCGTGCGCGGCGGCATTCGCCGCGGCATTTAGCGCCCCGTGAAACGCCTGCTCCCCACTTTCCTGCTATTCGCCGCCGTCGCCTCGCTCGCCCGCGCGGAGTCCGTGCTGATTCCGGCCGTGGCCGGAAAATGGACGCTGCTCGCGGAGAATTCCCCCGCGCGGGCCGCGGCCGAAGCGGAGGATCGTGCGTGGCATTTCACACCTGCGCCCGAGGCCCAGGCGCGCGACCCGTTCACGGTCCGCATCGGCGATGCGTGGCACTGCTACTACAGCGGTGTGAAGACGGTGAGCACGACGACGAAGGGCAAGACGCAGACTAAGAACGTCGGCGCGGTCTTCGTGCGCACGTCGCCGGATTTGAAGGCGTGGAGCGAACCGAAAGCCGCCGCGTGGGGCGGCGCTTCCGGTGAGGATGCGGATAGCGCGGGCCACCCGCAGGTCGTCGAAGTGGAGCCGGGGCATTGGTATCTTTTCCGCACGCAGAACGGCGGCGGACGGGCGACGACGTGCGTGTATCACAGCACCGACCCGCAGGATTTCGGCATCTCCGGCAGCTACGGCGACGCGCATCACTTCGTCACATCGCTGCCCGTCGCGGTCGAGAAAGTGGTGAAGCACTCCAGCGGATGGGCCGCCATCCGCGGAGGCGAGACGGCGAGGCTCGAATGGCGGGAAATTGCCACGCCCTCCCGTCCGGCCACCCGGCCGCCAGGCATCGCGATTCGCGTCGCCCTTTACGACGACGGTGGCAGCGCGGGTGCCGGCATCCCGCGCGTAGGGGAGCAGCTCGGACGCTGCAAGGACATCGAGCTGACCAAGCTCAGCAGCGACGGCATCCGGGCGGGGCTCAATGGCTACGACGTGGTGATTTTCACCGGGGGCAGCGGCGGGCGTCAGGCAAACACCATCGGCCTGCTCGGACGCGAGCAAGTGCGGCGCTTTGTCGAGGCAGGCGGCGGCTACGTGGGCATCTGCGCAGGCGCGTATCTCGCGTGCGACGGCTTCGCGTGGGGAGTGAAGGTGCTGAATGCGAAGACGCCGTCGCCGAAGTGGGAGCGTGGGCGCGGCGATTTGAAAATCGAGACAACGGACGAGGGACAGAAGCTCCTCGGCCTGCCCAAGGAGGCGACGGTGATTTACCACAACGGCCCGCTGCTCGTGCCCGCGGGCAACCCGAAGATTCCGAACTTCGAGCCGCTGACCTTTTTCCGCACCGAGGTCGCAAAGAACGGCGCGCCAGAGGGAATCATGGTGAACTCCCCGGCAATCGTGCGCGGGCAGTTCGGCTCCGGCCGCGTGATCGCATGCAGCCCCCATCCAGAGCAGACGACCGGCCTCGACAACTGGATCGAGAACGCCGTGCGGGCGGTGGCGGGGAAGTAGCCGCGCTACTTCAGCGAGTAGCACATCAGCACGTCCTGATCGCGGATGTAGAGCTTGCCTTCGTGAATCGCGGGGTGCGGCCAGCTCGGGCCGTTCACGGTCGCGAGCTTGAATGCTCCCTTCTCGCTGTAGCCTCTTGGCGAGGCCTCGATGAGCGCCATGATGCCGTCCTGATAGCGGAAGTAGAGGTTGCCGTCGGCGGCGATGACAGCGGCGCTTTCCTTGCCGGGGCCACGCTCCTTTTCCCACACGACCTTGCCGGTCTTCCATTCGAGGCAAATGGGGAAGCCGTTGTTGTGGCCTTTGCCCGCGTAGATGTAGTCGCCGATGCGCACCATGCCGCCGTGGTGGTTTTGGAAAGTGGATGCGTTCAGAAAATACTGCTCCTCCGCGACGATGGGTGAGCCGTTGTCGCCCGCGCCCTTTGCGATTTTCAGCAGCGCGGCTCCGGTGCCGTAGCCGCTGGAGACGAACACATAGTCGTCCCACACGAGCGGCGTGGGAATCACCGCGGTGCCATTCGCGACGCGGTTGTAGTGCCAGAGCAGCTTGCCGCTCTGCGCGTCCACGCCGATCGCGCCCTTGCCGACGAGCGTGACGTATTGGCGGATGCCCGCGGCGTTCGACACGACGACGCCCGTGTAGCCCGCGGTGTCATGGCCCTTGCCCGGAAGCGCAACGGCGGTCTTCCACAAGATGTCGCCGGTCTTCTTGTTCAGCGCGGCGACGACGGCCTCGTGGCTGCCGGGGACGACGATGAGCTTGTCTCCGTCCACGAGCGGCGACTCGCAGAACTGCCAGCCGGGCTTCGGCGCATTGCCAAAGTCCGCGGCGTAGCTTTTCCGCCACACCTCGCGGCCGTCGCTCGCGCCGACGCACACGAGGTCGCCCTCGGAACTGAGCGCAAAGACGAGGTCGCCATCAATCGTCGGCGTGCAGCGCGGCTCACCGCCCTTGTCGCACAGCTTCGCGGACCACAGCTCCTTCTGCGTGGCGACATCAAGGGCGACGACGAACTGACCGCCGCCCTTGCGCCCGCTCGTCGTGAAAATTTTCCCGCCCGCGACGGAGATGGACGACATGCCGCGGCCGAGGCCCGTGATTTTCCACGCGAGCGCGGGGCCGTCCTGCGGCCACTGCTTGAGCAGCCCGGTGCCGGGGAAAATCCCGTCGCGGTTCGGCCCGCGCCACTGCGGGATGTCGCCGGTTGCAGCGATGGCGGTGGAGGCGGCGAGGACGGGGAGGAAAATCCGGAGGTGTTTCATGCCGCCCGATGTGCCAGCGACAGAATGCGCGGGCAAGCCGTTCGTGCGCTACACGCCCGCTGTGAGCGAGAGGGCGCCGGCGTTCCAGAAATCAATCAGGTCGAGCGCGAGGAAACGGAACACCACGAGTGCGGCATCTCCAAGCGGGATGCCGACCTTCTGCGCGAGCGCGTGCAGCGGGTCGGAGCCGTTGATGGCGGTGGCGAAGCGCGCCTCGACGTCGTTGAGCTTCAGCCGCTGGACGAGGTCGTAGCCGCGGCGCGTGTAGGCCGGCGAACCGTTCGGGTCCGGGCGCTGCGACGGCGCGAGCTGCTCGAACTTCACATGGCGCAGCGACGCAAGGTTCCAGTTGTCCGCGTCCTCGCTGGCCGCTGGAAATTTCTCCACGTAGCCCGGCAGCGTCACGACTTCATCGAACTCAAACGCGATGCGCCCCGCGGTGTGGAGCTGACTGAAGAGCCGGTGCCCATGCTCGCGCGTGATTTGCACCACGTCGTCGTGCGGCAGCGTGTTGCGCTCGCTGAGGAAGAGGAAGAGCGGGCAGCCGGTGAGCTGCTGGTTCATCTGCGCCTCGGCGATGAGGCCGAGGCTCGTCGCGGAGAGAATCGTAGGGCTGTCCGCGCAGTAGAGCTGCGAGTTGCGCGTGGTCGCGAAGAGGAAGCGTCCACCGCTCATCCACAGCTCGACGGGCTGGCGGCCGAGCTTGAAACGCAGCACGCCGGTGAGCCGGTCACCCTGCGCCATGTGCAGCACCTGCCGCAGCGAGATGACGCCCGTGTGCCCGCTGAAAATGATGCCGCCCGCGCGCGACGCCAGCATGCGGTGGCTGCCCGCCTTGCCGCCCAGCATCTCGCTCACCGCCTCGGTGAGAATGTCCATTGTCACGGGCTTGATGATCACGCGCGCGATGTTCGGGAATTTCTCGATGGACTCGCCGTTGCGCGACGCATCCGAGAGCAAGACGACCGGCGTGTTCGCCGCGAATGCGTCCACTGAGAGCCGCGTGAGCACCGCACCGGCTTCCGCGCCGGGCATCGTCTCATTCAGCAGCACAAGGTCGGGGCAGGCGACGTTCAGCCGCTCGATGGCGTCGCGCCCGCGCGAAGCAACCAGCACGTCGCACCCGGGAAAATGGCGCGCAAAGACATTTTCGGCGATGTCTGCGGCGTTCTGCGGGTCGTCAATGACGAGGATTTTCTGAGCCATGCTGGATTTCGGAGCGGCGAGCCTGCGGGCAAGGGCGCGCGGAAGTCAACACGCCAGTCCCTGCGTTCGGCAGGGACTTCAGCCCAAGGCGCGCTTTTGCCGTGCCAGCCGATTTTCTACCGGAATGCCTGCAGCGCGCGGAGCTTGGCGAGGGCGGTCCCGCCTTCAATCTCGGCGCGGGCCAGTTCGACTCCAGCACGCAGATCCGTTGCAAGGCCCGAGACCACGAGGGCGGCGCCGGCATTGAGCAGCACCATGTCGAGCTTCGGCCCGCGCTCGGTGCCGTCGAGAATCGAGAGGAGGATGCGCGCGTTTTCCACGCGGTCACCGCCGACGAGCGCAGCAGACTCGCAGCGGCGCAGACCGACGGCCTCGGGCGTGACGGTGAACGCGGAAACCTCCTCGCCTTTCACCGCGCGCACATCGCTCGAGCCGGTGAGCGCGAGTTCGTCCGTGCCATCGCCATGCACGGCCCATGCGCAGCGGCGGCCGAGGATGCGCAGCGCGTCGGCGTATTTTGGCAAAACCGCGGAGCTGAAAAGCCCGACAAGCTGGTGCGTCGGGCGCGCGGGATTCAGCAGCGGGCCGAGCAGGTTGAAAATCGTCGGGATGCCCTCGGCGGCCAGCTCGCGGCGCACGGGGCCGATGGCCTTGAACGCCGGATGCCACGCGGGTGCGAAGACGAACGCCACTCCATTACGCTCGATGCATTCGGCCAATCGAATCGGATCGAGTTCCAGCTTCACGCCGAGTTCCTCAAGCACGTCCGCCGCACCTGTCTTCGATGTGATGGATCGATTGCCGTGCTTCACCACGCACGCACCTGCGGCCGCGGCGACGAACATAACCGCCGTGGACACATTGAAGTATCCGCGCTGGTCGCCGCCGGTGCCGCACACGTCGAGCATCGGGCCGGGCAGGCGGCTGGCGTCGAGCTGCGGATCCACCGCGTGAAAAAGCAGGGCCTCGGCGAATGCGGCGATCTCACCCGCGGTCTCGCCCTTCGTGCGCAGCGCCTTGAGGAACTCCTTCTTTTCCGCTGCGGCGACTTGCTCCGACACGAGCAACGCAACTGCCTCGCGCGACTGCGCGGTGGTGAGTTCGCTTCCGTTGCGGAGCTGTGCCGTGAGTGATTCCATCGTGCGCGTTTATCCGCTCCGCCGGGCGCGCTGCAAGCCGCGCTAGCGCCGGTGTGTCGCCCAGATAATCGCGGCGATGACGGCGAGAATCGCGATGACAAGCAGGATGATCTTGATCGGGCTCTTCGGGTAGCGTCCCGAGATGGCGCCGGTGTAGCCGTTAATCACGACCTGGAAATTCCGGCTGCCATACGTGTAGGCGAGCAGCCACACGGGCACGAGGATGTGCTTGAAGGTCTGCCCGGAAAAATCCGCGCTCACGTCGAGATCCTTGTGCGTGTCGCCGGGCACCTGCTGCGCGCAGAGCCGGCGCGTCTTGTCCTCCATGATCTGCTGCGCGTGCTGCGCGGCCGCAATGAGGTCGATCTGATACTGTTCGACGACCCAGCCGCTGAGAAAACCGGGATCGTAGGGCTTCAGGTCCGTGGTCGTGGGGAACGGCTCCACACGGCGCAGGAGCGACACATCCACGCCCTTCGTCGCAGGCACGAGTTCGTCGTCGAAGAAATGATCCAGATGGCCGCTCGACGGATACCAGCGGATTTTCCGCACGCTGCGCGACTGCTGCCTCCCCTCGGAGTCGGTGTAGTATTCGGTCTCGTTGTAGTAATTGCCGGACATCGCGGTCCAGTCGGCGCTCACCTGCGCGTCGAATGTCCAATACGGGATGTAGATGCCGTGCACGGTGTCCGTGAGCGCGCGTGTGCCGAGGTTGTTCGGCGCGAACCACCGCGCGCCATACCACTGGCGGATCGCCTCCCGGATTTGGGTCTCCGGCAGCTTGAACTCCAGCAGGCTCGCCGGCCGGATGGGACGCGCCTGATCCTCGACCGGGATGATCGCCGCGGAGCCGCAGAAGTCGCACCGCTGCGCCGCGCGGCTCGGGTCAAAGACGGTGATCGCCTGGCAGCTCTGGCACTTCACGGACTTCCTCTCCGTCGCCCAGCCGCGGTCGTCGGGGCCGAGCGCGCGCAGGGCCTCGGCGAGATCCTGCTCATCGATGTTGCCGGCAGCGTCCATCTTCGCCGGCGACACCGTGCCGCAATACCCGCACACCAGCGCCTGCTTGCCGGGGTTCCACTGCGCCTCGGCGCCGCAGCTCGGACAGCTGAATTTGCTCTTCGCTTTGATCTCGTCGCTCATGGTTTTGAAAATCGAAAGCCGGTTTCATTGATGGCGTCCACCACGCGTCTGCGCGCCGTCGCCATGAAGGTGACGCTCTTCTCGATGCCGACAAACCGCCTCCCAAGCCGCGCGGCGGCGACGCCCGTCGTGCCGCTGCCGAGGAACGGATCGAGAACGAGATCGCCGGGGTTGGTCGAGGCGAGCAGGCAGCGCTCGATCAGAACGAGCGGCTTCTGCGTCGGGTGGCGGCCGTGGCGCTTCTCAGTGCCCGAGGGCGCGCTCATGCGCCACACGGATTTCATCTGCCGCCCGCCGTTCGCCTCGCGCATCGCGGCATAATTGAACGTGTATTTGCTGCGGTCGCTTTTCGCGGCCCAGAGGATTGTCTCGGTCGAATGCGTGAAGCAGCGGCACGCGAGGTTCGGCGGCGGGTTCGGCTTTTCCCAGGTGATGTCGTTCAGCAGCCGGAAGCCGAGCTGCTGCAGCGCGAAGCCGACGCTGAAGATCACATGCTGCGTGCCGCTGATCCAAATCGTGCCGTTCGGCTTCAGCGCGCGCCGGCAGCGTGAGAGCCACGCGTGGTTGAACTCATGGTTGCTCTCCGCACCGCGCGACTTGTCCCACCCACCCTTGTTCACCCTCACCATGCGGCCCGACTTGCACGTCACGCCGCCATTGCTGAGAAAATATGGCGGGTCGGCGAAGATCGCGTCGAACACCCCGTCCGGGTGCCGCACGTTGATCGCATCGAGCACCGCGAGACAGTCGCCCTCGCAGAGGAAAATTCCCTCGCGCGCGTCTTCGAACGCGAGCCTTCCAGCAACCGCAAGCACGGCAGGATCGAATCCCTGCTCGGTTTCCGCGGGCGCTTTCTGTTTCGCTGCGGCGGGCACTGTGGCGGAAGCCATGCAGCGTCGCAGCGGTTACTTCGAAAGGAAATCGTTCAGCGCCACCTTCGTGATGCGCCACGCGGTGCCGATCTTCTTGCCCTTCAGATCACCCGCATCGAGCGAGGCGAGCACGTCGGCCTCGGTCACGCCGAGCTGCTCCGCGACCTGCGCGGGCGTGAGAAGCTCGGGCACCGACGCTGCCGCCGCGGCCGGGGCTGCGGCTGGGGCAGTGGCTCCCGGTCCCGGGATGCCCGGCGTGCCTTGGCTGCCGGCGATGCCGCCGGGCTGGTTCATCATCTGGTTGGCCATTGCGAAGCCCATCGCGAGCTCCGCGGCAGACCCGCCGACGCCGGGGCCGCCGCCCTTGCCCATGCCCTCGGCCATCTGGAATTTCACGTAGTCGTTCAGGTTGCCGACCGCCGCCATCGAGCTGCGCTTGTCGATCGCCTGCTCGACTTCCGGCGGGACGCTCACGTTCTCGAGAATGAAGCTGGAGAATTCGAGGCCGTATTTCGGGATCGTCGCGGCGTTGAGCACCGGGAGGATCGCGTCGCCCACCTCGCTGTAGCGCGCGGCCACGTCGAGCACCGGGATCTTCGCCTTCGCGAGCGCCTCGCTGAAGAGCGACACGATGCGCGACCGCATGGTGTCGGCGAACTCATCGAGCCGGAAATGATGGTCGCTGCCCGCCACTTCCTTGAGGAACACCTTCGGGTCCACGATGTGGAAATCAAACGTGCCGAACGCGCGCACGCGGACGATTCCAAAATCGTTGTCGCGCATCATGATTGGGTTGCTCGTGCCCCACTTGTTGCCGGTGAAGAGGCGCGTGTTGAGATAGTAGATGTCGGCCTTGAACGGCGAGTTGAACCCGTATTTCCAACCCGCGATGCGGCTGAGCACCGGGATGTTGTCGGTCTTCAGCGTGTGCTTGCCCGGCCCAAACGTGTCGCCGAACTGGCCGAGATACATGAACTGCACCTGCTGCGACTCGCGGACGATGAGCTGCGCGCCGTTCTTGATTTCCTTGTCGTCGTCCGGCCAGCGGAAGCTGAGCGTGTCGCGCGAGTCGTCCGTCCACTCGATGATTTCGAGCAACTGGCCCTTGATGAAGTCCATGAGTCCCATAGTGCGTGTCCTTTCTTGTGGTGAGTTTTGGAGGTGAAGGTTGCGCGGCGAGAGTAGGGCTCCGCCGTTTGCGTTCAAATGGAAAGTGGCGCGGCTGCCGCTAGCGCGCCGCGCGCAGGTCGAAGCACGCGAGCATCCCGTGGTAGCGGAGATAGAGGCGGCCCTGGGCGATGGCCGGGTGCGCCCACGCATCCCGCCGCGCGGCTTCGGCGAAGCGGAAGCGACCACGAACGGTGAACGACTTTTCGCCGGCTTCGAGAAGGACGGCGGCGCCGTCCTCACACAGCGCGTGGATGCGCCCGTCCGCGACCACCGGCGCGCCCTTCGCAAACTCAGAGGTGTCGTAGAGCAGTTCACCGGTGGCGGAGTCGAGCGCGGCCCATGTCTTGCGGCCGCGGTAGGCGCAGCCGATGAGTTTGCCATCCAGCGGGATGCCGCCGCCGTGGACGGTGTCGAGCGTGGTGCTCCAGCCATCGCCGGCGCCGACGGTTCCGCCCGCGGTCGCAGGCGGTTGCAGGTGAATGAAACGGCCGCCCTTTCCGAGAGGAGCGGTCATGAAGATGCCGCCGCGGGTGAGCACGGGCATCATGGAGAGGACATTGTAGGAAGTGGGGAAACGGCGCACCCACTGGAGCGCGCCGCTGCCGGCGTCGGCGCAGTAGAGGTGCCGCGCGGAGCAGCCGATGAGGAGCCGGCGTTCGCCGAAGCGGACGAGGATGGGCGAGGCGTAGCCGGCAGTGTCAGGCGCACCATCGCCCTCGATGTCCAGCAACGGCACACTTTTCCAAAGCAGCGCTCCAGTCTCGCTGTCGAGCGCGGCGAGGAGAGCCTCGCTGCCGCCGGCAGTGACGAAGACCGTGCGCCCATCCACGAGGAGATTTTCGCTCATGCCCCACGTGATGTTCTTCCCGCCAAACTTCCCGAGCACATCCACGGCCCAGCGCTCGCGCCCGCTGTCCGCGTCGAGACACGCGACGCGGCCATGCGCGTTCATGTGGTAGAGCCGGCCCGCGCTGAACGTCACGGACGCGCGCGCGCCGGGCCACTCCCCGTTCCATGCCGCGCCGTTCTTCGCCGTCCACAGCACGCGCCCGCCGGAATCGAGCGCGAAGATGCGCAGCTCGTCGCCCACGTCGCCGGTGATGTAGATGCGGTCGCGCACGATGACCGGCGACGAGTAGCCCTGCCCGAGATTTTCCGCGGACCAAAGCCGCGCCGGCCCGCCCTCCGGCCACGACTGCAGCAGCCCGCGCTCGTCGCTCACACCGTCGCGCCGCGGCCCGCGGAACTGCGGCCAGCCCGGCTCGGGCGACGCGACAAGCTGCGCGTCCGCTTCCGCGAGCGGCGCGGCCCAAGCGCTCCGTTCTGCAAACACGAAGCCGACGATTGCAGCTGCGATCGAATGCACGACCACACGACGTGCGACATGGACGATCAATGAGCGAGGGGCGATCATGAGCGGGATGTTATGAAACGATGACGCGACGTAAAGGCGGAGTCAGTTCCGCACTGCCGCGAAAAAATCCCGCACGTGGCGACAATGTCCGGAGCCGCGCCGCGGTTAAACGTGTTGCATGTGCCCCACGAATTCGCTCCTCCGCCGCGCGGCCAAACTCCTCGCGTGCATCGCCGCCGTCCTTTTCTGCGCAAGCCTGCCGGCGCACTCCGCCAACGACACGACGCTGCCCGTCGGCGTCGCGAAGGTGGACATCACGCCCGACTATCCGATCCGCCTGAGCGGCTATGGCAGCCGCCGCACGGAGTCCGAGGGCGTTGGCCAGCGCATCTGGGCAAAGGCGCTCGCCATCGGCGGTGACGACGCGGCGGTGCTCGTCACCGTGGACAACTGCGGCGTGCCGGCCTCGATGCGCGACGAGGTCATCGCGCGGCTCGCGAAGAAGACCAAGCTCGCGCCTGAGCGTTTCGCCCTCTGCTTTTCGCACACGCACTGCGCGCCATGCCTCAGCGGCGCGCTGACAAACATCTTCAGCAGCGACATACCGCCCGAGCACCAGGAACGCATTGACCGCTACTCGCGCGAGCTGACGGACAAGATCGAGCAGGCCGCGCTCGCCGCGCTCGCGGACCGGAAACCCGCGCGCCTTTCGTGGTCGCAGGGCCGCGTGGAGTTTGCGCGCAACCGCCGCGCAGGATGGGGCGGCCCGGTGGACTGGGCGCTGCCGGTGCTCGCCGTCACTTCGACGGATGGAAAACTGCGCGCCGTCTTCACGAGCTACGCGTGCCATGCGACCACGCTGTCCTACAACTTCATCAACGGCGACTGGCCCGGCTACGCGATGGAGGCCATCGAGCGCGATCATCCCGGCGCCATCGCCCTCGTCGCGCTCGGCTGCGGCGCGGACTCGAACCCACACCCGCGCAGCACAGTCGAGCTTGCGAAGCAGCACGGCGAATCCGTCGGCACGGAAGTCACGCGCGTGCTCGCGAGGACGACGCCCATTCACGCCGCGCCCGCATGCCGCGCGAAGCAGATCGAGCTGCCCTTCGATCCCCTCCCCACACGCGAGGGCTGGCTCGCGCTCGCGCAGTCAAAGACCGCGAGCATCGCCTACCACGCGCGGCGAAACCTCGCACGGCTCGACCGCGGCGAGACGCTGCCCACGGGCACGCCGTATCTCGTGCAGACGTGGAGCTTCGGCAGCGACCTCGCGATGGTCTTCCTGCCCGGCGAGGTCGTCGTGGACTACGGCCTGCGCCTGAAGACCGAGTGCGACGCCGCGCGCCTCTGGGTGAACGGCTACTCGAACGACGCGACCTGCTACATCCCCTCGCGCCGCGTGCTCGCCGAGGGCGGCTACGAAGGCGCGGGTGCGATGGTGTATTACGACCGCCCGACGAAATTCGCGCCGGGCGTCGAGGACCGCATCATCAGCGCGGTGCGTGAGGTTTTGCCGAAGGAATTCGACGCGAGGAACAGCGCCGCGCTTCCGCCGCCGAAATCGCCGTCCGACTCATGGGCCGCGATCCAAGTGAAGGACGGCCTCGCAGTGAATCTCGCCGCCGCGGAGCCGCTCGTGGAGAGCCCCGTCGCGATTGACTGGGGAGCGGACGGCCGCCTGTGGGTCGCCGAGATGCGCGACTACCCGAACGGCATGGACGGCAAGTTCAAGCCCGGCGGCGTGGTCAAAGTGCTCGAGGACACCGACAACGACGGCCGCTACGACAAGGCCACCGTCTTCCTCGACGGCCTCCCCTTCCCCACGGCTGTGATGGCGTGGGGCAAGGGCGTGCTCATCTGCGCGGCGCCGGACATCATCTACGCCGAAGACACCAGCGGCGGCGGGCGCGCGACGGTGGTGAAGAAGCTCTTCACCGGCTTCGCGACCGACAACTACCAGGCGCGCGTGAACGGCCTCGCGCTCGGCCTCGACAACTGGATCCACGGCGCGAACGGCCTGCTCGGCGGCGCGATTCAAAGCTCCGCGGGCGGCGCGGCGGTGGACATCCGCGGACGCGACTTCCGCATGCGGCCCGACACCGGCGCGTTCGAGGCCGTGAGCGGCGTCACGCAGCAGGGCCGCGCGCGCGACGACTGGGGCGACTGGTTCGGCTGCAGCAACAGCCGCCTCGCATTCCACTTCCCGCTGCCCGAGCGATACCTGCGGCGCAACCCGCACGTGCCCGCGCCCGCCGCGCAGTCGCACATTCCCGCGGACGCCGAGCCGAACCTCCTCCATCCCGCGAGCCGCACACTCGAGCGCTTCAACAGCCCCGGCTCCGCAAACCAGACCACCTCCGCGTGCGGCCTCGGCATCTACCGCGACGACCTCCTCGCGGACGCCGCGGGCGACATCTTCACGTGCGAGCCCGTGCACAACCTCGTCCACCGCCTGAAGCTTACGCAAAAGGGCGCGACCTTCGAGGCGCGTCGCGCGGCGGACGAGCAGGCCGGCGAGTTCCTCGCATCCACGGACAACTGGTTCCGCCCCGTGCAGGCGCGCACCGGGCCGGACGGCGCGCTGTGGGTCGTGGACATGTATCGCGGCGTCATCGAGCACCCGCGCTGGATTCCCGGCGACACGCTCGCGAAGCTCGACGTCCGCGCCGGCGCGGAGAAAGGCCGCATCTACCGCGTCTATCCCGCGAACTCCAAGCCGCGGCCCATCCAAAACCTCACCAAGCTCGACACGCCGCAGCTCGTCACCGCGCTCGACACGCCGAACGGCACCGTGCGCGACCTCGTGCAGGCGGAGCTGCTTCACCGCGGCGACAAGACCGCCGCTGCCGCGCTCGCCGCACTCGCCGAGTTTGGCAAGCAGCCCGCCGCACGCCTCCAGGCGCTCTGCGCACTCGACGGACTCCGCGTGCTCACTCCCGAAGTCGTCCGCCGCGCGCTCACCGACGCGCACCCCGCCGTCCGCCGCCACGCGATCCGCCTCAGCGAGCCGAACCTCACCGCCTGCACCGCGCTCGCGAACGACCCCGACTTCACCGTGCGCTACCAGCTCGCGCTCAGCCTCGGCGAATGGGACGACCCGCGCGCCGCCGTCGCGCTCGGCACCGTCGCGAAGACCGCGCCCGCCGACCCTTGGATGCGCGCCGCGGTGCTCAGCTCCTCCGTCCGCCATCCGCTCGATGTCCTCGCCGTGCTCGGCGATGCGCCGGGCCGCGGCGAACTCGTCGGCGGCCTCATCGCCACCGCCGCCGCCACTGCCGAGGACCTTTCCCCGCTCGTGAAAGTCCTCACCGCCGCGCAGGGCGCGAAGCCCGAGGGCTGGCAGATCTCCGGCCTGCTGCACCTGCAGGACGCGCTCGACCGGCGCAAGGCCCCCGTCACCTCCCTCCGCGGCGCGGACACCCTCCGCCCGCTCTACGACGCCGCGCACCAGTTCGCCGCCGACAGCACGGACACCACCGCGCAGCTCGCCGGCATCCGGCTCTTCGCCCGCGGCCACAACGACCCCGCGAAGGACCTCCCCCTGCTCGCCCGCTTCATCGCGCCCGACGCCGATGCCGCCGTGCAGAAGGCCGCGCTCGACACGCTCACCCGCAGCCGCAGCGCGGAAGTGCCCGGCATCCTCCTTGCCGCATGGGCGCAGCACGGCCCCGCCATGCGCGCCTCCATCATCAATGCCCTCCTCGCCCGCAACGAGTGGGCGCTCGCCCTCCTCGCCGCCGTGGAGAAAGGCGGCGTCGCCCCTGCCGACATCCCCGCAGCGAGCCGCGACCGCCTCACATCGCACACCGACGCCGCCATCCGCGCACGCGCCGCGAAACTCCTCCCCGCCTCACGCTCCGCCGACCGCGTCGCCGTCGTCGCGAAATACAAGGTCGTCGAGACCCTCCGCGGCGATGGCGCGAAGGGCGCCGCCGTCTTCCGCAACGTCTGCTCCACCTGCCACACCTACCTCGGCCAGGGCAGCGAAGTCGGCCCCAGCGTCGGCACCTACCGCACCAAGGCCGTGCAGGATTTCCTCATCGCCATCCTCGACCCGAACGCCGTCGTCGAGCCCCGCTTCACCGCCTACACCGTGCAGTTGAAGGACGGCCGCACCCTGCTCGGCGTCATCAGCAGCGAGACCTCCACCTCCCTCGTCCTCAGCCAGCCCGGCGGCACCCGCGAGACCATCCTCCGCTCCGACATCACCTCCCTGCGCGGCTCCCCGCAGTCCCTCATGCCCGAAGGCCTCGAACAAGCCATCCCCCCGCAGGACATGGCCGACCTCATCGCCTTTTTGAAAGGCGGCGGCTAGGGGCTGTTCATCTTTCACTGGCGCAATGGGAACTCATCGCGCGAAAACACGGCGCTCCGAGGGCCAACGGCCCGCAGCCATGCCAGCCTAGGGCAGCGCCCTAGGTATCTCGTGCAAAAGCAATCAAAGCCCTGAAGGGGCGGCACCATTCTTGGCGCGCCCCTTCAGGACTTTTGTTCTCTGTCATCGCAAACCCAGGGCGCTGCCCTAGGCTGGTATCGTTCGCACCGTTGGTGCTGAGCACATGCCCTCGACACACATCATCCGCCATCCACGGAAGGATGCGGCGAGTTCCAGGGATGGGAGAGGAACCCACCGGACACCGAAAAAAATCTGCTGCGCGCGTAAGAAGCCCCTCCCTCGTCACCAAGACGACCCGACGCGGCTCAATTCCGGGCCACGCAAACAAACAAATCAGCAAACAGCAAAACCGATGAAAACGAACGACACCAACAATGCTCCATCCACTGCCCACAACCATCCGGCACAGACGCACCCGTCGAAGTGGCGCAAACCGGCGGCGATTCTCTGCCTCCTGCTCGGCCTCGTGGCCACTCCCCTGACGGCTCTCTACGCCGGATGGGGGCAGTGCTCGAAATGCACCGACTGCAGCAAGTTCCGCGGCAGCACGAACACCTGCCAGTGCGGGCACAGCTTCTACAGCCATCACTAACCACCGCACAGCAACATCAGACAACTGAACCTCAATCCACATCACACCTATGAACTCACGTTTCGCACTCATTCTCAACGCGGCCTCCATCGCCGCCGTCAGCCTCGTGCTTTCCGCTTGCGAGGAGAAATCCACCTCGCGCTATCAGGGAACGTATTCCCCTTCCACGGTCAACAGCCACTTCCTTTCGCCGCAGGAGCGTGCCGACGAACGCGCACGTCTAATGAGGATCGCCGATGCGGCGCGGGCCAGGGCCAAAGAACTCCTCAAAGACAGCGGGTATACATATGGCATGTCGCCGGCACAGCGTGCGGCGGAAGGGAAGCGCCTGCTGAAGGAAGCCGACGAGGCCGTGGCAAAAGCCTATCAACTCCTCAACAGCAGCCAAAGCTAATACGGCCATGTCCACATCCCGCTGGTATTTCAATGATGAGGCCGTGAAGGTGGACTGGCGCGCGGCCCGGTTCGGAAGCGAATCGTTTCCGATGTCAGACATCCTCAGCGCCAAGGTCTTCATGTTGGAGCGTAGCAAAGCGAATGCCGTCTGCGTCCTGTGGGGATTTGCAGCGCTTGGCGCTTGGTCTGGCAATTCAAAGGGTGACTCGTTTCTTGCCGCAGTTTTCTTTCTGGCAGGACTCTGGGTCCTGATGAACCCGCCCATTGTTGAATACGCAGTGACGATCACCACGACCACGGGGGAAAAGCGTCCCCTCCAAAAGCGGGACCAGTCCTATGTCGAAAAGATCGTCCTAGCCATCAACGAGGCTGCGGAGTTTGCGCGCGCTGAGGCAGGCAGGGTGAAGAACTGCCAGGAAACCCAGGCCCTCAGCCTGAATGGCGCGAGCACCGGAGAAGCCGTGGGCAGCCGAAGCTAGGCTCACTTGGCTCCACGCACACTCTTGGAGTGTGCGTGGAGCGGGTGAGCGGATGCGATTGGAGGGACGAAGAACCTCCTATCTTCGCGCAGTGGGCAGCTGCGGCAAGAGCGTGCGGCAAGGGCGAGCGGGAAGTGGCGTGCAGGGCGGCGTTCTCCAGATGGGTTTTCACCAAATGCGGTTGGGGGCGCTCCTTCCATGACCGACTCTGGCATGGAGGCGCAGGAAAATGGGGCATCCTGACCTGCCGATGCGGTATCCTTTCCGACTAATGAGATGTCCCCGGCAGAGAATGGCGTTTCCACGTTCGGAAATGGAATGGGTGCGACCGTGAATGGCATTTCCCTTCCCGTTTCTGCCGCATTCGTGATTCAAAATGGTATTTTTACAGCCGTTCCCCGCATTCATGCGGGTGTAAATGGAATTTATTCGGGCATTGCTGTCATTTCCACAGTTGTGGACGCCATTTTTCCGATTGAATCTGCCATTTACACGATTGCCGATATGATTTCGGCAATCGAAAAAATCATTTCTTCAACCGCCGACACCATTTCCGCGGTCGAAAGAATGATTTTATCGATCGCCGAAATGGCACCTTCAATCGAAGAAATGATTTCTGCAGTTGCAGAAATGTTATTTTCAGTCGTCGAAATGATTTCCGCGGTCGCAAAAATCATTTTAGCTGTTGCGAAAATGACATATGCAATCATGTAAATGACAGATTGAATCGAAAAAATGGCGTCTGTAGTCCTGAAAATGGCATTCCCGATGGTGGAAATGCCATTTTTACTCAAGGAAACGACATTCACGACTGCGGAAATGGCATCAGTTCCGGCCGAAACGGCGTTTACAGTCGGGGGAATGGCTCAGGCAGGCGGGGAAACGACTTCTGCAGGTGGGAATACGGCATTTGCGATCGCCGATGCAGGCGCTTCGCCCGACGAAATGCGTTCCGCAGATGCATCCGGCGGAGATGCAGCCGCGAACGGCGCGCACTTAGATGTCGGCGACGCAGACTTAGGCGCCGGTGGCTCGCCGATAGGTGCTTCCGCCGCGTCCGCGGTTTGTCTCAGCGATGAGGAGTTCGCCTTTCTTCACCAAGCCCTTGAGGACCGCGCGGATGTCGGTCTCGGGGTAGGAGCCGAGGCGCTCTTGGATCATGACGGCTTTGATTTGATCCATTCCGAAGACGCCTTCCATGAGGGCGACGGCCTTTGGCACCATCTCAGCGGCGCTCGGGCGCGGCACATAGTGGAAGACCGGGGCGGCGGGCTGTGCGGGAGCGGGCGCGGTGGAGGAGGCGGCGGATGCGGGGACAGGGACCGCAGCGGGGGCTGCGACTGCGGGTGCAGGTGCCGAGGGTGCGGCGGGAGCCTGGCCTTTCTGGGAAGCTAAGAGCGCGCGGGTGCGGCGGACGGCGTCGAGGTCGGCCTGGAGCTGGGCTTCGAGTCGGGCGAGGGCGTCGGCGGAGAGGTCAACGAGGGGCATGGGCGGATGATTCCAGAGGGAGGGGCGGCGTCAAAGGTGTTCTTTCCAACGCCCCGCGGCGGATGGAAGGGCGGGGAGATCACGGTGCGGAGACACCATGCGCGATGAACAGCGAGGTCAGGTTTTTTCTGAGAGCTGGATGGCGGAATGCCCTATAGCCGAATCGCGCCGAATCGGGTGGTATGGCAGACGTGAAAGTAAAGCCATTCATCCCCGCGACGACTCGGATCCGATTCTTGGCTGCGCTTGGCTTCGTCGCCTCCGCGCTGAGTGCGTCCGCCCAGGTGAGCTACACCGGCAGCTACTCGCAGAACTTCGACGGGCTGGCTTCGTCGCCAAATGGAGGGAGCGTCGCCCTCGCGGGCGGCATTCTGCCAATCACGGGCTGGTATTACGATACCGCAGTTTACAACCACTACCTGATCGACGACGGCTCGTCGAACCAGACGAACCTGCTGAGCTATGGCGCGGCGCTCGGAAGCGATCGCGCGCTGGGCGTGAAGCACAACAGCAATGCCGACGACATCGCCTTCGGCCTCCGGCTGGTGAACAACACGGGCAGCACCATCACCGGGCTGAACATCAGCTTCACCGGCGAGCAGTGGCACATGGAGAACCACGATCCGGCGACGGACCCGCTTCACTTTGAATACAAGGTCGGCGCCGCGAGCCTGACCGAGACGGGATACACGAGCTATCTCCCGCTCTACTTCACCGCACCGCAGCAGGGCAGCGGTGCCTTGGACGGCAATCTGGCCATAAACCAAGTCGCGAAAGCCGACACGCTCACGGGGCTGACTTGGAACGACGGGCAGGAGCTGTGGATCCGCTGGACGCTGAACACCACCGGCGCATCGCCAGGCATGGGCGTGGACAACCTGAGCATCACCACCGTGCCGGAGCCATCGGCGCTCGCCCTTCTAGCTGGCAGCAGCCTGCTCGCACTGGCCCGCCGCCGCCAGTCCCATCGTCCGAAACGGACCGAAGCCTGAAATTTCCCCACCTCCCTCCCCACCCTTCCGTCATGACCTCCAAATCCAAGTTCATCCTCCTCACCTCCGCGGTCGCGCTGTTGAGCATCCCGCAGCTCCATGCGGGCATCATCACGCAGTTTGGATTCAATGCGGGCGGCAACATCGACGAAGTCGGCGGCTGGAATGGAACGACCGGCGCGGCGGGGGGCTCGATCAACGCGAATGTGAGCCTGACGGAGCTGCTCAACATCAACGGCAGCTTCCAGCCGGGAAGCTCCGGCAACCGTTTCCATGTGGACAACTGGCACAGCACTCTCAATGACCGCGCGACCCAGATCTCCTTGGACAACAGCGTGAGCTTCACGGTCTCCGCCAACGCGGGTTATCAGATGAATCTCTCCGGCGGCACCTTCAGCACGCTCCTCCACGATCACTTCTCCGCGGGAAATCCCACCAAGATGTTTGACCGCGTGGCGCTGTTCATCAACGGCGTGGATCTCGGCGACCAGTTCTACACGACGAACAGCACCGCCCAAAACCTTTCCTGGAACATCTCGGACCTGACGCTGAACGGCCTCTCCTCGGCGCAGGCAAAGCTGTTCTTCTGGGATTCCACCAACGGGGCCAACAATCCCGTGGCGGACAACGATCACGGCCCGGAGTGGAACCTGAACGACAGCGCAAACATCATCCTCAGCGGTGACGTAGTTCCCGTTCCCGAGCCTGCGACGGTCGGAGTCGGCGTGGCGCTGTTCGGCCTCTCCCTAGCCCGTCGGCGCCGCTGGAAACCGGTTGCTTAGCCCGACAGATCGGCTGGGCACGAATTTCCCAAGTCCCCCATTTCCTTCTCCCATCGGCAGCTTGACTGCCATTCCGCCGGCCAACTCAGGGGCAGCAATGCGCCATGGCGGATAAGCCGATTTGACGGGATCGCGTAGGGTAAAGCGCATGATCACAGCCCGCGACTCACGAACCCCAATGCCCGCGACTCACGAGCCGAGAAAACCCCGGAAAGCCGCAACCATCCTCCTCGTGGACAAGCACCCGGTCTGTTGCGAGGGGCTGGAAAGCATCATCCGCCGTGACAAGCATCTCCGCGTCTGCGGCCATTTCCACGATGCTCCGTCTGCCATCGCCGCAGTCGCGAAAATGAAGCCCGATTTGGTGATCGTGGACGTGGACTTGCCGGGACGGAGCGGGATCGAGCTTCTCCGGGATCTGCGCGCGATCCAGCCGGAGCTTCCAGTGCTCGTGGTCTCGATGCATGAGGAGCGGATCTATGCCGAGTGGGTGATCCGGGCCGGAGGACGCGGGTATGCGTCGAAGGACTCCTCACCGGAACGCATCCTGAAAGCCATCGACACGGTGCTCGGCGGCGGGATCTATGCGAGCGACAGCATTTCGGCCCAGCTCCTGAAAACCCTCGCAAACCCGATGCCGCTGGCGTCCACCTCGCCCATCCCGCAGCTCACCGATCGCGAGTTCGAGGTGTTCCGCCTCGTGGGCCAGGGGAAGGACGGTCATGAGATCGCGAATACCTTGAACTTGAGCATCAAGACGGTGGACACCCACCGCGCCCACATCAAAGAGAAGCTCCAACTGAAGACACCCTCGGCCGTGACCCACTATGCGACCCTGTGGATGGCCGGGCTGAACCGTTGAGGATTTCCTTTTTCCGCACGCTCAGTCGCGCCAGAAGAGCGACTCGCGGGGGGCGGTGTAGCGGACCTCCATCTGCGGAGTCTCGATGAGGGCGCCTTCGCGGTGGAGGGACTGGACGGCAGCGATGAGCATGCCGGAGGTGAGGAGGGTGCGCTCGACGGGGTAAGGCGCGCGGTTTTCGAGGACCAAAGTCTCGATGTGGTGCGCGAGGGGATTGAAGAAATCGGCGGTGGTGGCGACGCCGCCGGGCATGGGGAGGAACATCTGGCAGGAGGTGATTTCGCCGGTGTCCGCATGGAGGCCGGCGTAGGTGAAGTCCTGCACGCCGAGCATGAAGAGGGTGGTGCGGAAGCCGTCGCGGTGCTCGATGAAGTAGGCGAAGCCGGCGGGGAAATTGCGGCGCGCCCACTCGAAGCTGACGGGGTCGGTCTCGTAGCCGTCCTCGACGGGGAGGTGGTGGCTGCGGCAGAGGGCGGCGAGGAGGAGCCGCCGGGTGCGCTCGCGCGTGGCGACAATATCCCACATTTTCTCCCCGCGCAGGGCCTGCACGCTTTTGATGCCGACTTCCCCGCCCCGCCGGCGCTCGGACATGCACTGCGCGGTCTCGAGCCCGTGGAAGTCGTAGCTGTCCACGCCGCCGTAGCCGACTGCGACGCTCTCGGCGAGGGGCGTGCCCCACGGGAGGTCCACGGCGGGGAGGCGGCGAGTGACGGGGAGCGAGGAGCCGGCGAGGAATGGGAAGCCGAGGCGCTTCGAGTGGGCGACCATGGCGGTGCATTTGTCCCAGTCGGTGGAGAGGTGCTTGTCGTTGAATACGGGGACGCTGCGGCCGCCGGCCTCGAAGACTTTCACGGCCTGCTGGAGGAATTCGTGGCGCGGGTAGAGCGTCTGGCCGAGTTCGTTCTTCGGATAGTCGCCGTGCTCGCCGATGATGACGACGCCATCCACGGCGAGCTTGCCGGTGCCGAGCGTGAGGGCGTCGGCGATGGTGGGGAAAATCGGGATGCCGTATTTTTTCGCACGGGAGCGGGCGAGGTCCTTGTCGGGGAACTGGTCGATGTAGAGGGCGGCGAGGTCCGTGCGGGGCTTTTGCCACTGGCCGGCCCATGTGTAGCCGAGCGCGAGGCGGTCGAGGAAATGCTGGGTGTGCGAGTGCTTGCCGCAGACGGTGCCGATGAGGGCGATTTTCTTCCGCGGCGCAGCGGGCGCGGCGCTGGCGACGGATGCGGCGGCAGCGGCGGAGGCGAGGAGGAAGTTGCGGCGGGTCCAGTGCGGGGAATTCATGCGGAGGAACGACCCCGCGCGGGGCGTGCGCTTTGGGGCTTTGGCTGCGCGCGTGGTTTTCGCGGTGCGCGGGAAAGGTGCGGTGGAGTCCTATTTTTCGAGCAGCGCGCGGAAGGCACCGGCGTATTGCGCGGCGGTGTCCTCGATGCGGAAGCCGCCGCGGATGGCGGCGACGCCGGAGACTCCGAGGCGGCGGCGCATTTCCGCATCGCCGAGCACGGAGACGATGGCGTCGCGCCAGCCGTCATCCTTCA
The DNA here is from genome assembly GCA_044221185.1 of Chthoniobacteraceae bacterium. Classification (GTDB taxonomy): domain Bacteria; phylum Verrucomicrobiota; class Verrucomicrobiia; order Chthoniobacterales; family Chthoniobacteraceae; genus SXWH01. The sequence continues at coordinate 226,968 of JBGAPP010000008.1, forward strand.
CCACGAGGCCGGCGCCGCGCCCGGCAATCCACTCGCGGTTCACGCCGACGTCGCTGGCGATGACGGGCACGCCGCAGCGCATGTATTGCAGGGCCTTGTAGGCGCACTTGCCGCGGCTGTGCTCGTTGTCTGCGAGCGGCATGATGCCGGCGTCGAAGCGCGCAATCTCGTCGTATTCCGTCTGCTCGGACCACTTCACGAAGCGGAAGTGCGGGAAGCTGGCGAACTTCGGCGGCTCGCTGCAGATGACGACGAGCTCGAACGGTGTGCGCGCGTGGGCCGCGGCGAGTGCGGGCTCGATGGCGGTGAGGTAGGGAAGATTGATCGCGGTGCCGACCCAGCCGATGCGGAGCGGGGAGTTTGCACGAATGGGGGCGTCGCCCTCCGGCGCGGGCACGCCCGACGGGACGATGAGCGTGCGGACTGCGGGCCACGCGGCGCGGGCGCGGGCTTCGAGGATCGGATTGCCGCAGATGGCGAGGTCCACACGCTTCATCAGGCTCGTGAAGCGGCGGCGGAGCTTGTTGCTCGGCTTCGCGTCGCCCTGGCGGTTGCGGAGCCACACGGAGTCGTCGAAGTCGAAGACGATGCGCTTCATCCGCCAGCGGAGAAAGCGCGACTCGAGCGGGCTGGGCAGCCTTTTCTGGATGACGAGGATGTCCGCGCCGCGCACGCGCGGCCACACGGCGAACCAGCCGCGGAGCGTGTTCGGATACGGCGCGGAGTCCGTGTCGAAGCCCGCCGCGCGGAGGTGCGGCAGCACGCTCACGATGCGCACGCGCGTGCTGGGTGCGTCGGGACCCTGGATGAGGAAGAAGAGCTTCGGCTGCGGCATGAATCCTTTGGCGCAAGCTAGGGAGGCGCGTCGGCGCTGCTCAATCAGGAACTGTGCGCGCCGGAGGAACTGCGCGCTTTACCAATCGCGGGCCAGCAGTCACCAATCACCGCCCCGCAGCGCACCGCGCTTGTTTTTCAAAACCAAATTCCCAATTCCCAACTCCATGTCCAATCCCGTCCGCTTCGCACTCGTCGGCACCGGCAACATCTCCGGCATCCACGCACAGGCCATCAGTGAAATCCCCGGTGCCAAGCTCACCGCGGCGTATTCCGTCGCGGGGCTCCAGCCTTTCTGCGAAAAATGGGGCTGCGCGGCGGCGGGATCCATCGAGGAGCTGGTGAAGCGCGACGACGTGGACGCGGTGTGCATCACCACGCCGAGCGGCGCGCACGGCGAGCCGGCCATCGCCGCGCTGAAGGCGGGCAAGCACGTGCTCTGCGAGAAGCCGCTGGAAATCACGGTGGAGAAGATTGACGCCATCATCGCGGCATCGAAGGCGAGCGGCGCGATTTTGGCGGCGGTTTTCCAGAGCCGTTTCGGTGAGGGCGCGCGCACGGTGAAGAAGGCCGTGGATGCTGGACGGCTCGGGCGCATCACCATTGCGAGCGCATACATCAAGTGGTGGCGCACGCAGGCCTACTACGACAGCGCAGGCTGGCGCGGCACCTGGGAGATGGACGGCGGCGGCGCGCTCATGAATCAGGGCGTGCATGCGATTGACCTGCTCACGTGGTTCGTCGGCGTGCCCGTCGAGGTGAAGGCGAACATCGCCACGCTCGCGCACGAGCGCATCGCGGTGGAGGACACGGCGGTCGCGGCGCTGAAGTTCAAGTGCGGCGCGCTCGGCGTCGTCGAAGGTGCAACGAGCACGTATCCCGGCTGGAACAAGCGCATCGAGCTGAGCGGCGACAAGGGCTCCATCATCATCGAGGACGACGCGATCAAGTTCTGGGAGTTCGAGAAAGCCGAGCCCGGCGACGAGGAAATCCGCAAGGGCGGCAACGTCTCCGCCATCGGCGGCGGCGTCGCGAACCCGATGGCGATCAGCTGCGAGGGCCATCGCCGGCAAATCGAGGACCTCTGCAACGCCATCCGCGAGAAGCGCCAGCCCGCCGTCCCCGGCACGGACGCGCGCAACGCCGTCGCCACGATTTGCGCCATCTATGAGAGCGCGAAGGCGGGCAAAACGGTGCAGGTGAGGTAGCGCGGGCTTCTCGACATCACTCGGCAGTTCGCCGAATCCGCACCACGCCGGGCGAGAGCACGGTGAAGGCACGCACCATTTCCGCGCCGTGCTCTTTCAGCGCAACACACAAGATCTCACCTTTCACTGCAACTGGCAGACCCGCGAGCCGGACGAGGATGACGCCCGCATGGACGAGTTGCTGCCGGAACACCAGTTCTCCAAAATCCTTGTCCTCCGTCAGCAGCAGCGCATTTCGCTCGTTGGCGCGCGCAAGCACAGCCGTATCTTCGATACCTGGCTCCATCTCGGCGACAGCAAGCACATCGTGACCGTCCTGCCGCAGCCGCGCGATCACGCTGCGGTCGAGATTCTCGTCCGCCAGCAGGTTCACGCTGCCTGCCCGGAGACGGGATAGATCACATCCGCGCGCAACGCCTTCGCTCCGAACTCGACTGCGGCGAGCACTGCCTCGCGCGTGAGCCGCGGATGCTCCGCGACGATGGATTCCACCGTCTCGCCCGCGCCGATGCGTTCGAGGATGTTTTCCACAGTGATTCGCGTGCCTGCGATCACCGGCTTGCCCATCATCACGCCCGGCTTGGATTCGATGTGCGTCATACCCGCGAAAATGCCGCAACGACAGCGCGGCGCAAGCTTCGCATTTTCCACGGGCAATCCCGCTGCGGGGTGCTATTCACCAGCACCGTGAAAACCCCGCACTTCTCCCTCGTCGCGTTCCTCTGTCTCTCCGGCCTGTCCGTGCCTGCTGCGTCGGACGCGGATGCCGCGAAGCTCCTCGCCGACTCGGGCGTGAAGGGCGGCGTGGTCGTGCAGCTCGGTGTCGGCGATGGTTCGCTCACGGCGGCGCTCCATGCGAACGAAAGCTACCAGGTGCAGGGCATTGATACGGACGCCGCAAAGGTGGCGAAGGTGCGCGAGGCGATTTTTTCCAAGGGGACATACGGCGCGGTGAGCGTGGAGAAGTTCGACGGCAAGCTGCTGCCCTACGTGGACAATTTTGTGAACCTCTTCGTCGCCGATGATCTTGGCGGCGTGACGATGGACGAAGTGCAGCGCGTGCTCGTGCCGAATGGCGTCGCAATCATCGGCGGGAAGAAGACGGTGAAGGCGAAGTCGGACAAGCTCGATGACTGGACGCACTATTATTACGACGCGAAGGGCAACGCGGTGTCGAAGGACACGCAGGTCGGGCCGCCGGAGCGGCTGCAGTGGGTGGGCTCGCCACGCTGGTCGCGGCATCACGACCGCATGTCGTCGCTGAGCGCGGGCGTCGCGAGCGCGGGGCGGCTCTACTACATCATGGATGAAGGCTCGCGCATTTCGATCCTGCTGCCGTCCCACTGGTCGCTCATGGCGCGCGACGGGTTCAACGGCACGATGCTGTGGAAGAAGCCGATCGAGCACTGGAGCGAGCACATGTGGCCGCTGAAGTCCGGCCCCACGCAGCTCACGCGCCGGCTCGTCGCGGACGGCGAGCGCATCTTCGTCACGCTGGGCATCGGCGAGCCCGTGAGCGAGGTTGACGGCGCGACTGGAAATGTGACGCGCACTTTTCCCGACACGAAGGGCGCGGAGGAAATCCTGCACGCGGACGGCGTCATGCTCACGCTCGTGAATCCGGCGGACTGGGCACTGAAGGATTTCGCGCCGAAGCTGCAGAGCGATCAGGGCCGCGTGGCGAATGAATACGAGTGGGACAAGAAGCCGCGCTCGCTCGTCGCCGTGGATGCGAAGAGCGGCAAGCTGCTTTGGAAAAGGGAGAACGCGAAGATCGCGCCAATCACGCTCTCCACCGATGGAAAGCACGCGGTCTATTACGACGGCGAACAGCTCGTGTGCCTCGACGCGAAGACCGGCGCGCCGAAGTGGGAGAGCGGAAAGGAGCCGCGGCGCAATTTGCTCGAATACAACTTCGGCCCGCGCGTGGTCATCACGGGCGACGTCGTGCTCTACGCGGGCGGCGACGGCTCGGAGAAGGGCCTCGACCTCGCGACGGGCAAGGAGCTTTGGAAGGCGCCGCATGAAAAATCCGGCTACCGCTCGCCGGAGGATCTGATCGTCGCGGGCGGGCTCGTGTGGAATGCGGGCACGACACAGGGCAACCAGACGGGCGAGTTCACCGGCCGCGATCCGCGCACGGGCGAGGCGAAAAAGCAGTTCAAGCCCGACGTGCCGGATGGCACCTACTGGTTCCACCACCGCTGCTACATCGCGAAGGCGACGGAGAACTACATCATCCCGTCGCGCACGGGCATCGAGTTCGTGGACATCAACAAGCAGCACTGGGACCTCAACCACTGGGTGCGCTCGTCGTGCCTCTACGGTGTGATTCCCGCGAACGGCTTCACCTACGCCGGCCCGCACAACTGCGCGTGCTACCCGGAGGCAAAGCTGTTCGGCTTCAACGCGCTCAGTGTTGCGACCTCGCCCTACCCGAAGACCGCGAGTGACGAGGAGCGCTTGGAGAAAGGCCCCGCATATTCATCGCCGCTTTCGGGAAAATCCGACGCCGCCGACTGGCCAACGTATCGCCATGACGCCGCGCGCAGCGGCTCAAGCGACCAGCCGCTCGCGAAGGATCTCGGGCAGGCGTGGGAGCTGAATCTCGGCGGCAAACTGAGCGCGATGAGCATCGCGAACGGCCGCGCCTACGTCTCGCAGGTGGACGCGCACACGCTCCACGCGCTCGACGCCTCGACTGGCAAGCAGCTCTGGCACTTCATCGCCGGCGCGCGCATTGATTCGCCGCCGACGGTGTGGAAAGGCCGCGTGATTTTCGGCGGCATGGACGGCTGGGTATATTGCCTGCGCGAGACGGACGGCGCGCTCATCTGGCGCTTCCAGGGCGCGCCGAATTCGCGCAAGCACGGCGCATTCGAGCAGATCGAAAGCGTGTGGCCCATCCACGGCAGCGTGCTCGTGGAAAACGACACGGTGAACTGTGTCGCCGGACGCTCATGCTTCCTCGATGGTGGTCTCCGTTTTCTCAAGCTCGACGCTGCGACCGGCAAGAAACTCGCGGAGGTCGTGTATGACGACAAGGATCCGGAGACGGGCGGCGACTTCAACGACCGGCACAAGACACTGCAGATGCCCGTGGCCTTGAACGACATTCTTTCGAGCGACGGCAAAGTGATGTATCTGCGCTCGCAGAAGATCCTCGCCGACGGCAAGCGCATCGAGATCGGCCCCGTGAGCGCCAACGCCGCCGAGCAGGGCGGCGCCCAGAAGGGCGACGGCCGCCATCTCTTCGCGCCGATGGGCTTCCTCGACGACACGTGGTTCCACCGGAGCTACTGGGTTTACGGCAAGAACTTCGCCGGCGGCCACAACGGCTACTACCAAGCCGGCAAATACACGCCCGAAGGCCGCATCCTCGTCCACGACGACAAGAACGTGTATGGCTACTCGCGCCTGCCGCAGTATTACAAATGGACGACGACGATGGAGCACCAGCTCTTCTCGGCGTCGAAGGAAGCGCCGGATGTCGCAGTCGTGCCCACGGAGGGCGGCGGGAAAAAGAAAGCCGCAGCGCAGGCCGCTAAGGGCGGCGGAAACCCGCAGCCGCACGTCACCTTCGACGGCGACAAAATCGCGATCGCCGGCAAGCCGCTCACCGTCGAGGCGTGGGTGCTGCCCGATGGCGGGGACGGCGTCATCGCGCAGCAGGGCGGTGGCAACATGGGCTACGCGCTCGCGCTGCAGGGCGGCGCTCCGGCGTTTTCCATCCGCGCGGACAAGGTGACCACCACCGCGCAGTCCGCGCGCGCCTTGGACCAAGGCTGGCATCACATCGCGGGCGTTCTCACCGAGCAGAAGAACCTGCGTCTCTACGTGGACGGCCAGGTCGTCGCCGAGACAAAGGCGAACGCGCTCATTCCGAATCCGCCGAAAATCGGCCTCAACCTCGGCTCCGCGGGCAGTTCGCTCGTGAGCGACTACGGCCACGGCGCACCTTACACGGGCATGCTGGATCAGTTCGCTGTGTGGGGAAAAGCGCTCGAACCCGGCGACATCATCGAGCACGCAAACGGCGCGAACTTCATCAAGCGCGGCAACGGCGCGCTCCTCGCGTGCAGCTTCGACAACGGCAACGCGAAGGACGACGCGAACGGCGTGCTCATCGGCGCGATGAGCGGCGTCGAGACCGGCAAGGGCAAGATCGGCGCGGCGCTGTGGTTCAAGAAACCCGGCACCGCACCGAGCATCCTCGGCGCGAAAGGAAAGGGCAAAGGCGACCCCGACACCGCCGCGGCGATGGCCGTGAAGTCCGGCAGCTTCGTCGAGCACCAGTGGAATGCGCAGTCGCCCGTCTTCGCGCGTGCGATGTGCATGGCGAAGGGCACCGTCTTTGTCAGCGGCCCGCCGGACACGATTGACGAGGAATACGCCTTCGAGCGCATGTCGAAAAAAGATCCCGCTGTTTACAAGGAACTCGCCGAGCAGGATGCCGCGCTCGATGGCAAGAGCGGCGGCAGCCTCCTCGCCGTGAACACGGAGAAGGGTGAAATCCACGGCGAACTGAAACTCGCAAGCCCGCCCGTGTGGGACGGCATGGCGGTCGCGCAAGGCCGCCTCTACGTCGCGAGCGTGGATGGCAAGGTGCGCTGCTTCGGCAAAAAATAAGCCGATGCTGCTCCGCGCGCTGCTCATCATCGCGGCGGCATTTTCCGCCGTGGCCGCACACGCGTGCTCCATCCCGGTCTTCCGCTACGCGCTCGACCGCTGGCCCGCGGATGCGTTCACTCTCGACGTCTCCGCGCGCGACGCGAAGGACGAGGCCGTCGCGCGCTTCCTGCGCAACTTCACCGACTCGACGCCGCTGAACCTCGCGCCGACGCGCTCACCGGACGAAGGGCCGACGCGCCTCATCTTTCCGCATGCGAAGGAGGACACATCGCCCGCGTGGACCGGCAGGCTCGATGCGAAGTCGCTCGCGCGCCTCACGGATTCGCCCGCGCGCGCGGAAATCGTGAAGCGCATCCTCGCGGGCGAATGCGGCGTGTGGGTGCTCGTGGAGAGCGGGCAGAACGCGGCCGACGACCGCGCGGCAGCGGTCCTCGAAAAGCGCCTCCGCTACCTCGAGCAGGTCGCGCAGATTCCGAAGATTGATCCAAACGACCCATCGAGCCGACTCGGCCCCGGTCCCGCGCTGCGCGTGAAGTTTTCCGTGCTGCGCATCAAGCCAAGCGACGAGGCGGAGAAGCCTTTCACCGCGATGCTCGCCGGGCCGAACGGTTACATGGAAAACGCGAACGGCCCTTGGCTCGCGCTCGTCTTCGGACGCGGACGCGTGCTCGGCGCATGGAGCGCGGAGGGCTTCGGCGATGAGCAGATTGACGAGGCGTGCCTCTTCCTCCTCGGCGCATGTTCGTGCCAGGTGAAACGCATGAATCCCGGCTGGGATTTGCTGCTGAACGCAAACTGGCAGGAGTCGCTGGAGGCCATCGGATTTCCCGAGCCGCCGCACGCAGACATGCAGAAGCCCGAGGCTCCCTCACCCGAAACTCCGAAGCCGCAGCCGCCAGTGGCTGAGGCCGCGAAGCCCGAGACGGTGACCATTGCCGCTGTGCCGCCGGCAGCGACTGGCACGGAGCAGAAGAATTCCATCCCGACAGCGGCCATCGCCGCCGGGGTGCTTCTCGTGCTTGGCAGCGCGCTCGCGTGGGGCACACTGCGGCGCAAACCGTGAAAAAGCTCGCCCTCACTTTGTTCCTCCTCGCCGCGCTGCTCGGTGGCGTCGCGTTCTGGCAGCATCGCTCCGCATCGCGCCCGGGTGCGAAAGTGCTCACCGTCTATTGCGCTGCGGGATTGAAGGTGCCGGTCGAGGCTGCTGCGCAGGAGTATCAGCGCGAATCGGGCACCGAGGTGCGGCTGCAGTTTGGCGGAAGCGGCACGCTGCTCAGCCAGCTCCGCGTCGCGAAGACGGGCGACATCTTCATCGCTGCCGATGACGGCTCCGTCGCCGATGCGCGCAAGGCCTCCGCCATCCGCGAGGTGCTGCCTCTCGCGAAGCAGAAGCCCGTCATCGCCGTGCGCGCGGGGAATCCGAAGAACATCCACGCCGTCGCCGACCTGCTGCGAGACGACGTGAAAGTCGCGCTCGCCAATCCCGAGGCCGCAAGCATCTCGCGCGTCGCCCGCAGCGTGCTCGGCGAAACATGGCCGAAACTCGCCGCGCGCGCCGCGGTGATGAAGCCGACCGTGACTGAGATCGCCGCCGACCTCTCGCTCGCCACGGTGGACGCGGCCATCGTGTGGGATTCCGCCATCGCGCAGTTCAAGGTCGAAGCCGTCGAGGTGCCCGAGCTTTCCAAGCGCGGTGAGAGCGCCTCCGCGTGCATCACGGATTTTTCCACGCAGCCCGCCGCCGCGCTGCACTTCGCGCGTTGGCTCGCTGCGCCGGAGAAAGGCGGTGCGGCTTTCAAATCGAAGGGCTTCACGCCCGCGGGCGGCGACGCGTGGGCCGAGAAGCCGGAACTCATCCTCTACAGCGGCGGTGTGAACCGCCCCGCCGTCGAGGGACTGCTGAAGCAGTTTGCCGAGCGCGAGGGCGTCACCGTCACAACAGTTTTCAACGGCTGCGGCATCCTCTGCGCCTCGATGAAGACGATGGGCGGTGCGGACAACCCGAAGTTCCCCGACGCCTACTATGCGTGCGACCTCTGCTTCGTCCCGCCAGTCGCCGACGTGTTCCCCGAGGCGGTGATTTTGACCGAGACCGACATCGGCATCGTCGTGAAAAAGGGAAACCCGCGCGCCGTGAAGACGCTCGCCGATCTCGCGCAGCCGAATTTGAAAGTCGGCCTCTGCAACGCCGAACAGAGCACGCTCGGCTACATGACGCGCGGCATGTTGAAATCCTCCGGCCTCCACGACAGCGTGCGGAAAAATGTTGTCGTCGAGACGCCGACCGCCGACCTGCTCGTCACGCAGCTCCGCGCGGGCGCGCTCGATGCGGCCATCGTCTATCGTGTGAACACGCAGGCCGGCGCGGGCGACAGCGTGGATTTCATCCCCATCCAGCACGAAGGCGCGAAGGCCGTGCAGCCGTTCTCCGTGCGCACGAACTCGCCCAACGCGCAGCTCGGCCAGCGCCTGCTCGAGTTCCTGAAGACGAACCGCGCGAAGTTTGAGGCGACGGGATTCCAGTGGCGCGGCGAGGAGCCGATGCAAAGCAAGGACATCAAGGTGCCGGAGTGGCTGAAGGACAAATGAGTGCGGGGAGCGTGCGGCTCACGCCATTCTGGGTCGGGCTCGGTGTCGTCACTGGGCTCTACCTCGCATTCTTGATTGCACTGCTCGGCGCGACCGCGACCTACACGACGCCGCACGATCTCTGGGAAGCGCTGAAGTCGCGGGAAATCATCTACTCGATCAAGCTGAGCCTCGTGACATGCACCGCGTCCGCGCTGCTCGCGCTGCTGCTCGCGGTGCCAGTCGGCTACCTTCTCTCGCGCGGACGCTTCGCGGGAAAGGCATGGCTCGATGCCGCGCTCGACATTCCCATCGTGCTGCCGCCGATGGTCGTCGGCCTGTGTCTGCTCATTTTTTTCCAGACCACCGCGGGCAAGCTCATCGAACGCGTGATTCCGTTCACCTACACGATCGCCGGAGTCGTGCTCGCGCAGTTTGTCATCGGCGCGGCGTTTGCGGTGCGCACGATGCGCGGTGTCTTCGATCATCTCTCGTCGCGACCCGAAGATGTCGCGATGACGCTCGGCTGCTCGCGCGGACAGGCCGTTTGGATGGTCACGCTTCCGGCCGCGAAACGCGGAATGTTCGCCGCATTTTCCATCGCCTGGGCGCGTAGCCTCGGGGAGTTTGGGCCGATTCTCGTCTTCGCCGGCGCGACCCGCATGAAGACCGAGGTGCTGCCGACCAGCGTGTTCATCGAGTTGAGCGTCGGCAGGCTCGAAGCCGCCATCACCGTGAGCCTGCTCATGGTCGCGCTCGCGCTCATCGTGCTCGTGGCCGTCCGGCTCGTCGGCGAGAAACTATGATCGCGCTCGATTCGATCGCATGGCGCGCGGGGACGTTTCGTTTGGAAAACGTCAGCTTCACCGTGCCTGCGGGCCGCTACGCAGTGCTCATGGGACGCACGGGCTGTGGCAAGACGACGCTCATCGAGATCATCTGCGGCCTGCGGCAGCCGCGCAACGGACGTGTGATCGTCGCCGACCGCGATGTGACGCACGAACCGCCCGGCGAACGCGGCATCGGCTACGTGCCGCAGGACGGCGCGCTGTTTCCCACATTCAAAGTGCGCGAGCAGCTCGGCTTCGCGCTGCGCCTGCGCAAGCGGCCTGCGGACGAAATCAGCGCCCGCGTCGCCGAACTTGCCCGCGAACTCGGCATCGAGCACCTGCTCGACCGCCTGCCACAAAACCTTTCCGGCGGCGAACGCCAGCGTGTGGCGCTTGGCCGCGCTCTCGCAGCGAAGCCGAAGGTGCTCCTGCTCGACGAGCCGCTCTCCGCGCTCGACGAGGAACTGCGCGACGACCTTTCCGCATTGCTCAAGCGTGTGCAGCGCGAGCACAGCATCACCGCGCTGCACATCACGCACAGCCGCGCCGAGGCGGCTACGCTCGCAGACTTTCTCTTCCGTTTGGAAAATGGCGCAGTCATCACCACGCCGGCGTAGGCAGCTTGCCCGCAACAACGCGCCGTGACAGCGTCGCATTTCTGAATCCCACTCACTCCACAGCACCCATGCGTTCCGCCATCACGTTCATTCTCGCTGCACTTCTCCTCATCACGGTCCCCGCCACACGGGCGAAGGAGCCTGACTTCATGGAGAACCGCCACGCCGTGATTCTCTCGGTTTACAAATCCTTCGCCGAGGCGCGTGCCGACGCAGAGAAGATCTCCAAGGCCGCCAAGGTTCCCTTTTCCATGGAGGGCCGCATCTACGACAAGAAGCGCGGTCTCATCTATCCCGACAATTTCGACGATGAAGTTTTCCGCGGGCAGTATGTCGCCCGCCGCTACCACACGACGGTTCTGAAAGGCAACGAAACGGACCGCGAGTTTCTCTCCGTGGAGCGCTCCGACGGCTACGATGGATTTAAGAAGGGCTTCTACATCGTCGTCGCCGGCATTCGCGACAATGCACGCGAGGCGCAGGCGGACGTGAAGCGCTACACCGCGTGGGCGCCGACCGCCTACGCGAAGAAGACCCGCATTTACATGGGCTGCATGCACTAGCCGCGCATGTCGCAACCGCACGGACTCACACCTGAGGAGCGCGCCATTTACGAGTGGCAGATGTGGCTGCCGGGCTTTGGTGAGGAGGGGCAGCGCAAACTGAAAGGCGCCTCCGTGCTCATCTCGCGCGTGGGCGGGCTCGGCGGCGTCGTCGCGTATCAGCTCGCGGCGGCTGGCATCGGACGGCTTGTGCTCGCGATGGGTGGAAAGGTGAAGCCCAGCGATTTGCACCGGCATCTCCAGCAGTCGCACGATCGCATCGGTGAACCGCGGCTGCCCGGCGTCGTGAAGCGCCTCCGCGATTTGAACCCGCGCGTGGAGGTCGTCGCCCTCGAGGAGAATGCGAGTGATGCGAACGCAGGCGCACTCGTCGCGCAGGCCGACATCGTCGTGGATGCCGCGCCGCTTTTTCCTGAGCGCTACGCGCTGAACCGCGCCGCCGTCACCGCGCGAAAGCCGATGGTGGAGTGCGCGATGTTCGCGCTGGAGGCGCACATCACCACGATCCTGCCCGGCCGCACGCCGTGCCTCCGCTGCATCGCGCCCGAGCCGCCGCCGGAGTGGAAGCGCCAGTTTCCCGTGCTCGGCGCCGCGTCCGGCACCGTCGGCTGCCTCGGCGCCGTGGAAGTCGTGAAGCTCATCACCGGCATCGGCGAGCCGCTCGCAGGCGTGCTGCTCACGATGGATCTCGGCACGATGCAGTTTCGCCGGCTCAAAATCGCGCGACGCGGTGGTTGCCCGGTCTGCGGCGCTGCCGCGAGCTAGGCGACGATCTTCGTGTAGGCGTGGCCTTCGTTCAGGTCGATGCGCTCGGGGCGGCCCTTGTGCTGGTAGATGAGCTTCGTGTGGTCGAGGCCGAGCAGGTGCAGGATGGTCGAATGCAGGTCGTGGACGTGCATGCGGTCCTCCACGGCGTAGAGGCCGAGGTCGTCGGTCGCGCCGACGACTTGCCCGCCCTTCACGCCGCCGCCTGCCATCCACATCGTGAAACCGGTGGGGTTGTGGTCGCGCCCGTCACCCTGCTCGCTCATCGGCGTGCGGCCAAACTCACCGCCCCAAATCACCAGAGTCTCATCGAGAAGCCCGCGCGCCTTCAAGTCGGAGAGCAGGCCCGCAATCGGCTTGTCCACCGCGCGGCAAAGCTTGCCGTGGTTTGCCTCGATGCCCTTGTGCGCATCCCATTTGCTCCCCGCGCCGCTGTAGAGTTGGATGAAGCGCACGCCGTTTTCGACGAGCCGCCGCGCGAGCAGGCAGTTGCGGCCATACACGGCGGTCTCCGGCTCATCCATGCCATAGAGTGATTTCGTCGCCTCGCTCTCGGTGCTGAGGTCGATGATCTTCGGCGCCTCGGCCTGCATCTGGTAGGCGAGTTCGTAGGCGCGGATGCGCGCCTCAAGCTCCGTGTTGTCCGCGCGCGGCGCGTTGTAGTCGCGGTTCAGCGAGGCGAGGAAATCGAGCTTGTCGCGCTGCCGGGCTGCGGTCATGCCCTTCGGGTTGTCGAGGTATTTGATCGGCACGCCGTCGGAGTTGAATTCAACGCCCTGGTAAACCGCCGGCATGAAACCGTTGCCCCAGTTCCGCACGCCGTTCACCGGCGTGGCGTCGCTGTCCTTGATGACGACAAGGCCGGGCAGGTTCTGGTTCATCGTGCCGAGCCCGTAATTCACCCATGCGCCGAGCGACGGGCGCCCGCCGAAAATCGAACCGGTGTTCATCTGGCAGGTGCCGCCAGCGTGGTTGATGCCATCGGAGACGCATGAGCGGATCACTGCGAGGTCGTCCGCATGCTGCGCGACGTTTTCAAACCAGTTGGAAATCAGGAGCCCGCTCTGGCCGTATTGCTTCCACTCGCGCTTGCACGCGAGCAGCGGCGCGTTGCTCTCGCCCATCGCGAGGATCGGCGGCTTGAAACTCGCCGGCAACTTCTGCCCCGCGAGTTCATTGAGCAGCGGCTTGCGGTCAAATGTGTCGAGGTGGCTCGGCCCGCCTTCCATGAAGCAGAAGATGACGTGCTTCGCCTTGCCCGCGTGGTGCGGGATCTTCGCGAGCGCCGAGGACGGCGCCGCGGGCGCGGCGAGCACACGCTCACCCATGAGCGCGGCAAGCGCGACTGCGCCGAAGCCGCAGCCGGCGCGGCTCAGGAAATCACGGCGGGAAACAGGATGGTCGTAGCGATGGCAGGGCATGTCAGTGGAGGTAGAAGAATTCGTTGGCGTTGAGAAGGACGTGACAGAGATCCGCGAGCGCCTGCTGGTGCGGCCCGGCGCTTTCGCCGCCGCCCTCGGTGCCGGCCCACGCAAGGTCGGCCTTCGCACCGGCCTTCGCGTTCCAAGTCACAAGCGCCGGCGGCCACTTCGCGGGATCGGATGAAAACGCGTCGTCCGGCAGCACTCCGGGAACGATGCGCGCGGCGGCGATGGTGCCATCCCACTGGTGCTGCGGCGCGCGCTTGGCCAAGCCGCCTACGACGAGCGGCGACTGACCGGCGGTGAGCCCCGAGCGGACACGGTGCTGCGCGACCGCGGTGAGCACGGGCGCGTCTGGCACGCTGAGGTCCTGCAGCCGGAAGGTGACCGTGTGCGCGCTGCACGAGATTGTGGCGGCGAGGTGATATTTCACGCCGAGTTCGAGGCGCAGGTTCGACGGGATCGCCTCGTAGGCGATGTTCGAATTCTCATCCTCGCCGACGAGTTGCACGATGAAGTTGCGCGGCTTGAAGCGCGATTTTTCACCGGTCACGCCGACGCTCCAGCCGAATGCCTCGACCGCGTCTTTTCCGCTGTTCCAGCGCGATGCGACGGTGCGGACCGCGGCGTTCGCATCGATGCTGTCGAGCGACACGATCGCCTCCACGGTGAACTCCTCGCCCTCCTTCTCCGGCGTGCGTGCAACGAGCCGCTCCTGCGCGGTGCCCGGACGGAACTGGCTCGCGTTTGCGACCGTCACGGAACTCGTCTGCTGCTCCGCGCCACCTTCGCGACGCTGGAGGAAATCGGACGCCTGGCGCGCCTCCTTCGCACTCGGGGGACGGCCAAGCACGAACTGCCACGCGTCCTCCGCGGACGAAACGCGCGCGGCGAGCTTGCGGGCGCGGGAAAGCACCCAGTCGCCGTTCACGAGCAGCAGCGCCTGCGTCGCCGTGGTGGTGCTCTGGCGCTCGCTGGTGCTCGCAAATCCCGCGGGCGCGTCGAGGCTGCGCAGAAGCTCATTCTGGCTGTTGCGCTTCTTCATCGTGTAAATCGAGCGGCGCGTGCCGTTGCCATCGGCGGCAGGCCCGCCGGAGGTGAGATCGAGCTCGCCGCTCGCCATCAGCATCGCGTCGCGCACCTCCTCCGCGTCGAGGCGGCGCGGGTTGAAGCGCCACAGGAACTTGTTCGACGGATCGATCTTCGCCGCGACGGCAGGCACGGCACGCCGCGCGGTCTGCCGGTAAACCGCGGAAAGCATGATCTCGCGGTGCAGCTTCTTCAGGCTCCATCCGCCCGCGACGAAACGCCGCGTGAGCCAGTCGAGCAGCTCGGGATGCGAAGGCGGCTCGCCCAGCTTCCCGAGATCATTCGGCGTGGGGACGATTCCGCGGCCAAAGTGGTAGCCCCACACGCGGTTCACGATCACGCGTGTCGAAAGCTGGTTGTCCGGGCGCGCGATCCAGTTCGCGAGCGCGGTGCGCCGCCCGGTCGAGTTCGCGAGCGGTTTGATTTGCGGCTCGCTGGGATCGAGCAGCGAGAGAAAGCCCGGCGCGATGTCGGCCTCCGTCTTGCGCGTCTTCAGGATGTTCGGCGGCCCTTTCGCCGTCGCGTCCGTGGCGATGAATGCAGCCGGCAGCGGCTTCGGCTTGATGTCGTCGAACTTCTTCAGCTCCTCGACAAGCTCCTGATAGCGCTTCTTGTCGTCATCCTTCTTGATGGACTTCATCGGCTCGAAGCGCTCGCGCTCATACTCCATCTGCCGCTCGCAGAAGTAGGAGAACTGCCAGTCCTGCGGCGTGCGCTCGGCGGGCTTCTTGTCCACCATCGCGCGGATGTCGTCGGTGAACTTCTCATAGGCCTTGTAAACGCTCCGCTCAATGAGCGGCCCGGTGATCGCGTCAATCTGCGCACGGATGTCCTTCGTGGCCTCCTCCCACTTCGCCTGCTGCTCCGCAAAGCGCGCCTTTTCCCCGTCCGTCGCGAGCTTCATGTCGTCGCGCCACCGCACCGGGGCGAAGAACGCGCGCAGCCGGTAGTAGTCCTTCTGCAAAATGGGATCGAACTTGTGGTCGTGGCAGTGCGCGCAGCCCATGCTCAGGCCGAGAAAGACCTCGCCCACGTTGTCCGTCATGTCGGTGAGGATGACGTCGTGCTGCCCGCGCGCGTCGCGCTGGTTGTATTCGTAAATCGGGTTGCGGAGATACGATGTCGCGACGAGCACGTTCGGATTTTTCGGATCGATTTCGTCGCCGGCGAGCTGCTCGCGCACGAACTGATCGTAAGGCTTGTCGTCGTTCAGGCTCCTGATGACGTAGTCGCGATAGGGCCACGCATTGGGACGGTAGGCGTCCTGGTTGTAGCCGTCGCTCTCCGCGTAGCGCACGAGGTCGAGCCAGTGCTGCGCCCAGCGCTCGCCGTAGCGCGGACTCGCGAGCAGTTCATCCACGAGTTTCTCGTAGGCCTGCGGGTCCGTGCTGCTGGCAAATGCATCGCTCTGCTCCTTCGTCGGCGGCAGACCGTGGAGATCGAAATAGACACGGCGCGCGAGTTCGCGGCGATCCGCCTCCGGTGCCGGATCGAGCTTCAGCTCGGCGTGCTTCTTCGCGATGAAGCGGTCGATGTCACTGCGCGCCCAGTTGCCGGGAACCTGCGGCGGCTTCGGATCGGCGAGCGGCTGGAAGCACCAGAACTTCCGCTGCTCGTCGCTGAAGCTGCCCTTCGTCACCACGGCTTTTTCAGTGTCCGGCCAAGGTGCGCCGAGCTTCACCCACTTTTCCAGAATCGCGATCTCCTTGTCCGGCAGCTTCTCCTTCGGCGGCATCTCGAGGTCGGAGTTCCTGTAGCGGATTGCCTCGATGATCAGCGACTTGTCCGGGTCGCCCGGCACGACCGCCGGGCCGCCGTCGCCGCCGGCCTTGATGTGCGCGATGTGATCCATGCGCAGCGCGCCCTTCTGTTTCTTCTCGCCGTGGCACTCGTAGCAGCGGTTCGAGAGGAGCGGGCGCACCTCGTTTTCGAAAAACTTCAGCGCCTCGCGCTGCGCGTCGGATTCCACGCCGAACGCGGCGGTGCCTGTGACAATCGGGACAAGGAGGAGGAGTTTCTTCATCGGGATGGGAAAGCTATTTCACGCGCAGCGTCGGCGGGCGCGCAGTGGGATGTTCCTTCGAGGCAAAGGCGTGGACAAGACCGGATGGATCGCTCTCGCCCGTCTCGCGCACGATTAGAAAGGTGACGAGCCCGTTCGTATCCTGCCGGATGAACTCCGCCAGCGTGTCGCCGCGCACGGTGAGCAGGTCGCCCGAGCCGCCGCGTGGAATCCAGAATTCCGCGAGCTTCCGCGCCCGCGCGGGCACAGGGCCGGCATCGCCGCACGCAGGCAGCGAATCCCACAGCGCATCCCTTTCGCCCCACTCATCGAGCGCCTCATCGGTGACGCCGTAGAGCGCAAAGCGCGAATCCGGCACGAGCGCGGAAAAGCCGAGGCCGCTCGGCTCGGGATCGAGGACCAGTTGCGCCTCGGTGATGCTGCGCGCAGCGACCTGCGATACGTCGAATGTGATGGCCGCGCGGCGCTCGTTGTTGCGGCTCGCCGGAAGATCGCTGTGCTTCACCATGAGGAGCGGATGCGCGCCCGCCGGCCCGTGCGTGTCGCCGCGCCGCGCATAGGCGTCCTTCCCACGCCCGAACGCCGTGGAGATTGCCGTCCAGCCGTCGGCCTGCTGCATCGGTTCACCGCGGTTCGGTTCCTGCCCGGCGGGGATGTTGCCAGAGCCGACGTGCAACCCCTTGCCCGTCTTGAGCCGCTTCCGTTCACCGCTGGACAAGCCGCCGACCTCGACCTCGCCCTCGAAGACGCGCACCTGCGAATTGCCCGCCGAGCCCGTCGTAAGACCGAAGCGCGTGCCGAGGTCCACGACCTTCATGTCCTGCGTGTCCACCGTGAAGCCGTGCGCGGGCTCCGGCACTTCCGCGGTGAGCGAGCCCTCGATGAGCCGGCAGTGCATCGCGTCGAAAATCCGCAGCGTCGTCGGCGCCTCGATCGTCACCGCCGCGCCGCTGCGGAACTTCAGCGTCGCAATCCCCTCGACCAGCGCGAGCGTGCCGGGGCCGAGCTTGGAATTCACCGCCGTCGGAAGGTCCGATCCCGCCCACTTGCAGTTCTCCGCCTGCACGAGCGTCGCCACCGGGCGCTGAAAAAGCACGCCCCTGCCAAAAACCGCCGCGCCCGCGATGAGCACGAGACAGGCGGCTGCGGCCGCAATCCACGCCACAGGCCAGCGGCGGACGACTTTTCCCTCCGCTTTCACCTCCGGCGCGTCGAGCAAATCAACGAGCGTCTCACGCTCGGCACGCAGATTCGAGTGCAGCCAAATGCGATCGACGTAGGCGGCGCGCAGCTCCGGGTCGCGCACGATGTCGGCCTGCAGCGCCTGCCACTCCTCGTCGGAAAGCAGCCCCTCAATCGCGCGCTCGATACGGTCCTCGTTCTTCATGGCTGAGTGGCGAGCCGGCGGCTCACGCAGTCGTTCAGCAGCCCGCGGATGCGGCTGAGCAATTGATACACGGCATCGGCGGAGCGCTGGCTCTTTGCCGCGATTTCCTCGATGCCGCAGTCCTCATAGTAGCGCCACACGACGATCTTCCGCTGTGGCTCCGGCAGCTTGTGCAGGCAGTCACGCAGCGCCTCGGCACGCTGGTCGAGCCCGTCCGCGCGGCGGTCAATTTCCGCAGCCACCGCCTCGATGAACGACTCCTCCAACTCTGCGTCGGGATGCCGCTTCACCGCACGCCGGTAGTTCAGAATCTGGTTCATCGCGATTCGCCGCGCCCATGCGCGGAAATTCGTCCCCTGCTCAAACTTCGCGAAGTGCTTCCACATCGTCACCTTCACTTCCTGCAGGATGTCATCCGCATCCGCCGCCCGCGGGACGAGGCTGTAAACATACGCCGCCAGCCACCGGTCGTGCTGCGTGAGCAGCCGGAGGTAAGCCTCGGTCATGGCGTCCGAATTTGGCGGGAGAGCATCCATGTCTGAAGCTACAAGGTCCGCCGCTGAGATTTTCTGACAACTTTTTTGCCCCGCGGTAACCCGGAGGCTGTTTGGCGGCAAACGGTCAGGCGGGCTCGGGCTATCCTCGGTTGAGCGAAGCGCCCCGAACGTTGTTCCCATTCGGGCGCTCAGTTCGGAGCGCCAAGACGACAAAGCCCTCTAGAAATCCCCAAAATTTGCCGTGCGCCGCGGGTTGACGGCGCACTGATGCGAATCATGCAAATTGCCCTCCCGGTTCGATCCACCGCAAGCGTGCTCACAGCGGCAGCATTGGCGCAGGCATGTGCGCGCGCCGAGGCGCCGGATTTCTCGCACGACATCGTGCCGATCCTCCGCGAGCACTGCGCGGCGTGCCACACCGGCGACAAGAAGAAGGGCGGGTTTTCGATGAATTCACGCGGAGACCTGATGGCGGGCGGGGAAAATGGGAAGGCGATCGTGTCGGGCAAGAGCGCGGAGAGTGCGCTGATCAAGGCGATCACTTCGGACGACCCGGACATCCAGATGCCACCGCCGGATGCGAAGCAGAAGCGCGTGCCCGCGGAAAAGGTCGCGCTGCTGAAGGCGTGGATCGATGACGGCGTGAAGTGGCAGGACGGGTTCACCTTCAAGAAGCCCGCCTACGAGCCGCCGCTGAAGCCGCGCAAAGTCGCGCTGCCCGCGGCGAACGGTGCGCGCACGAATCCGATCGACCGCATCCTCGACGCGTATCTTGCGAAGCACGGCAAGCCACAGCCGCAGACACTCGACGATGCGGCGTTTGCGCGGCGCGTGCATCTCGATCTCGTCGGCCTGCTGCCGGAGCCGGAGGCACTGGAAAAATTTCTTGCCGACACTGCGCCGGACAAACGCGCGGAACTCGTGCGCTCGCTGCTCGCGCGCGATGTGGACTACGCGGAGCACTGGCTCACTTTCTGGAACGACCTGCTGCGAAACGACTACTCGCGCGTGGGCTTCGGCCCCGGCACCGGCGCGCCGGTCACGAAGTGGCTCTACGACGCGCTGCTGAACAACAAGCACTACGACGTGATGGTGCGGGAACTCATCGCGCCGCCGACACCGGACAGCGCGGGATTTTCCGCCGGCCTCGCATGGCGCGGCACGGTGAGCGCGAGCCAGGTGCGTGAGGTGCAGTTTGCGCAGTCGGTCGGGCAGGCGTTCCTCGGCATCAATATGAAGTGCGCGTCGTGCCACGACAGCTTCATCGACCGCTGGAAGCTCACGGACGCGTATTCGCTCGCCGCGGTTTACTCGACGGCGCCGCTGAAAATCGCGCGCTGCGACAAGGAGACGGAGAACGTCGCGACGCCGGCGTGGATTTTCCCCGAGCTCGGCAACATCCAAGCCGACGCGCCGCAGCCCGAGCGGCTGAAGCAGCTCGCCGCGCTGATGACGCATCCGGAAAACGGCCGCTTCACGCGGACGATCGTGAACCGCCTGTGGCACCGGCTGATAGGCCGCGGCATCGTGCATCCCGTGGACGCGATGCAGACGGAGCCGTGGAGTGCGGACCTGCTCGATTTTCTCGCCGCGGATTTCTTCGAGCACGGCTGCGATTTGAAGAGGACGCTGGAACTCATCTGCACGTCGCAGGCGTATCAGTCGCGCGCCGTGCTGCGGCAGAAGGACGACAACACCGGCGTGTTCGCGTTCACCGGTCCGCGCGCGAAGCGGATGACCGCCGAGCAATTCCTCGACGCCGTGTGGCAGCTCACCGGCTCGCGTCCCGCCGCGACCGATGCGCCCGTGCTGCGCTCGCGACCCGACGCCGAGCTGCTGAAAAGCGTAACGCTCAGCGCGAAGTGGATATGGGAAGGCGACGAGGCTGATCCTGCCGACGAGAAGACGCTCACGCAGAAGGTTGCCGACCCCGACGCCGCGCCCGTCGGCCCGAAAGCCGCGAAGCTGAACCCGAAAGCCGCCGCTCGCGCTCAGGCAAGAGCTGCGAAAACCGAAGCGAATGGAGCGCCCGCTCCGGCGAAGGTCCGCAGCCGCCTCGCGCTGCGAAAGACTTTCACACTCGCCGAAGCGCCGCTGAAGGCGGTCGCTGTGCTCGGTCAGGATACCGCTGGCGTGCAGCTCTTCGTGAACGGCGGGCAGTTTCAGCCAGACAAGCAGCTCATCCGTTCGCGCGGTGTCACGGTGATGGATTTCCGCGGTGCGCTGAAGAAGGGCGAAAACGAGTTCGTGCTAATCGTCCCGCGGCCTGCTTCGCGGAAGGCGGTGCCCGGCGTGTTTTTCGAGGCGCAGATTCAGATGAAGTCCGGCCGCGAGACCATCGGCACCGACGACACATGGCTCTGGTCGCCCGATTTGCCGGACGCGAAGCGAATCGCGCCCGCGGAAATCAAGAGCGCCCAATGGCACGTCGTTGCGCCGGCTCCCGCGCAGCCGCGCCACGAGGCGATTCGGCCAGCGATGGTCGAGGCGCTCGCGCACATTTCGACCCCGCCGCCCCCAGCGCGCGCCTCGCTGATGAAGTGCGACCTGCTCCAACGCTCGCTCGGTCGTCCGAATCGTGAGCAGATCGTGAGCATGCGCCCCGAGGATCTCACCACGCTCGAAGCGCTCGACCTCGCGAACGGCCCCGCACTTTCCAGCGCCCTCGAAGGCGGCGCGAAACGGCTGATGGCGAAAAAGTGGGATTCGCCCGACGCGCTCACAAAGTGGCTCTACACGTTCGCCGTCGCGCGTCCGCCGTCGCCATCCGAAACCGAAGCTGCGCGCGAACTTCTCGGCCCGAAGCTCAGCGAACAAGGCGTGCAGGATCTCCTGTGGGCCGTGTGCATGCTGCCCGAATTTCAAATCATCCGCTGACATGACTCCGCTCCCGCTCGATCCGCAGAACACGCGCCGCGATTTTTTGAAAAAGCTCTCCGCTGCGAGCATCGCCGCGATGATGGCGCGCGAGCCGCGCCTGCTTGCCGCCGACGGCGTGAAGCATCCGAAGCCGACGGCGGACGCATGCATTCTCCTGTGGATGGCCGGCGGCATGGCCGCGCCCGAGACGTTCGACCCGAAGCGCTACGAGGCATACGAAGCGGGCAAGCCCGTCGCGAAAGTGCTCAGCACTTTCCCCGCGATGGACACCTCGGCGGACGGGATCAAAATCTCCGCGGGGCTTCCGAACATCGCGAAGGTGATGGACCGTGCGACGCTTGTGCGCTCGCACGTGCTCGCCGACCTCGGCGCGATTTTGCATTCGCGGCACCAGTATCACTGGCACACGGGCTACGTGCCGCCACAGACCGTCGCCGCGCCGCACATCGGCTCGTGGATGGCGCGCGTGCTCGGACCGCGCAACCCGGTCATCCCTGCGTTCATCAATATCGGCCAGCGGCTCGAGGGCATCGGCGAAAGCGAGGAGCTAAAGTCGTTCACGACCGCAGGATTTTTTGGCGCGGAATTCGGGCCGATGAATCTGCCGTTCCCAGAGGAAGCCGCGCGCGCCGTGCGTCCGCCGAAGGGCATGGAAGGCGGGCGTTTTGAGAATCGCTACCGCACCTATCGCAAGCTCGTGGACCAACACCCGAACCGCGATTTTCTCAGCGACTACCAGCAGGAATCCATGCTGCGCTCGATGGACAATGCGCAGCGGCTGCTCGCATCGAAGGAGCGCGACGCATTCGACATCACGCTGGAGCCGAAGGACAGCTACGCAAAATATGACACGAGCCGCTTCGGCCGCGGCTGTCTGCTCGCACGGCGACTAGTCGAGTCCGGCGCGCGCTTCGTCGAAGTGACGACCGAATACGTGCCCTTCCTCAACTGGGACACGCACAACAACGGCCACGCGACGCTCGAGCGGATGCACAGGGAAATCGATGCGCCCGTCGCACAGCTCATTCTCGACCTCGAAGCGCGGGGCCTGCTCAACCGCACGCTCGTCATCATCGCGAGCGAGTTTTCCCGCGACATGCTTATCGAGGGCGTGAAGGCAAACGTCCTCAAGTCCGGTGCTGACATGCCCAAGGGCGACACGATGACCGAGCCGAAGCACTACGGCCTGCACCGTCATTTCACCGGCGGCTCATCCGCTGTGCTCTTCGGCGGCGGCATGAAGCGCGGCTTCCTCTACGGCGAGACTGCTCCCGAGCGTCCGCTCGCCGCGATCAAGGATCCGGTGAGCATCACCGACATGCACTCGACGATTTTCACCGCGATGGGCATCAGCCCGAAGACCGTCTTCGAGATTGAAAACCGCCCCTTCTACGCGACGCAGGATGGTCTCGGAAAACCGGTGAAGGCGCTTTTTGCCTGACGCTCGAAAAAGGAATGCCAACCACACGCCGTCGCGCCAAGTCCGGAGATGTGGCAAGGGTTTCGACAGAAGCGATCCTCCGCTCTCACGCCGATTCCGGCAGGAAGGTCGGGAACACGATGCCCCGCGACGATGACCCAGGCGCGGTGGATTGTGCGACGTGAAGCTCCACATTGCGCGCGCCCCACGAATAGGCCGTGCGGACCGTGCTGGTCGCAGCACAGGGCACGAGAAAGACCGGCGTGCAACCACGGAAGGCGTCCAGTGCGGTCCATAGCAGGGCCGTCGCGGACTCCTCATCGCTCGAGATGCCGGGACCGATCATCGCGAGTGACGGATGTGTGCTCATTGCGAGGACACCCGACAATTCACCACCTCCCCGCTCGGACACGAAAACACGCCACGCACCGACTTCATTGCGCAGGAAGAAGGCATAGTCCTTCTCACGCCGGATACCGTGCAGCGAGTGTTCAAAGTCAGCGATGCGCGTGACGTCATCCGCTCGGGCCGCACGGACGCGGCCCACCCCGGGCGGCGCGGGCGCGGTCATCCCGCTTCCGGGGACCGAGAGCACCATATCCTGAAAAATCGCACCGGGAACGAACCCGAGCCGCGTGTAGAGCGAGAAGGAATCCAAGTTCAGCAGGCTGGAGACGAGACGCGCAGGCTTGCCAAGGCTGCGGGCCTTCGCGAGCACCGCTTCCAACATGCGCCGGGCGATGCCGCTGCCGGCTGCTTCCGGCGCAGTGGCCACAATGCCCACGGAAACGTGAGTCTCCCTCTCATGCGAAAAGCACACGCCGACGATGGTGCCGGCGCCTGCGTCGCGGGCGGTCACCGCTTCGCCGGGATCGAGCGCCTCATAGACTTGCGGGAAAAGCCGAAAAGGCTCGTCGCTGTCGCCGAACCGCGAGCCCTGGCGCAGGCGGGATTCATACCAGTGCACGAGCGAGCGGTGCAGCAGGCTCGCCACGGTTTTCTCGTCCGTGGGACTGAGCGGCCCGAAGGAAATGGAAGGCGGCTTCATTGGAAAAGCTCCGATCGCGAAGCGATGCTCGGGTTACTTCAACGCGCCGACTTTGGCAAAATAGGCATCGAACGCCGCGGCGAGGCCGCCGCCGAAAGTCATCCAATGCCGCCCGAGCGCGGGTTCCTTGAGACCCTCGATGTAGTTGCAGTTGAACTCGAGAATGACCGCATCGATCCCGAAGCGCTGAAGCCAGCCTTCACCGAGTGAGCCGGGGTTGTGGAATGTCGGTTTGGTGGAGCCCACCGTGAACCACGTGTGGTCCCGCAGACAGCGTTCAAAAAGCGCCATCCTTCCGAGATATTGGTCCACCTCGGGAATGTCCGGACGGCTGATGTGCAGCATCCCGTTGCCGTCGTTGTGGAGATCCATCGCGAAGGACGGGCGGCGACCGGCTTTGATCTCCGCATCGAGCCAGCGCTCCAACGCGGCGTTTTCCGGCGCGAGCTGTGGGTCCGCGGGCTTGTCCCAGTTCCGGTTCAAATCCTTCCCGCCAAGGTTGAACCGCGTCCCACCGCGCTCGACGCCATCCTTGTTCGCCATCGGCAGAATGCACACGCTGTAGCGGGCCATGAATTTCTCCGCTTCTGCATCGCCCTTCAGCAAGCGGCGCACGAGGCCTTCGACGACCCAGTTGCCGACGGGCTCCCACGGATGGGCGCGCGCTCGGATGAAAGCGCGGTGCGGTGCGTCGTCGCGGCCGACACGGATGATCTCGATATCGCGCCCCTGCACGGTCTTCCCAATGAGGCTGATGCTCACCAGCGGGCTCGCTTTGATCTCGCCGAGGAAGCGGTTCAAATCCGACATGCGATACGGCTCCGCTCGGGCGACAAAAAGCGATGTCCCGGGCATCTCAAGCGTGACCCGCACGCGGCCTTCCTCCGGCGACTCCGTCGGCACCGGCGTCCAGTTCCTGCCATCCTGCGAGACGACGACCTGCTTGATCTCCTTTGCCACCGAGCCTGGCTTGCCGTTCCACACGTTGGCGAGATTCTTGAACTCCAGCGCGAGCCTCGCGCCTTTCGCAGCTTGGAGGCGAAAATGAAAATGCCCCGCAGCGCGATTCGACGAGTTACGCTCGTGGTCGTAGAGCAGGTTGACCATCACCGTCCCGTCTTCCGCGAACTCATACCAAAGCGGCGAGGCGTTCTCGAAACTGGTGTCGATGAACTCAAGCAGCGGCGGCTTCGCGGCAACCAGTGAATCGGCCGCCTGAACAGGGCACGCCACAACAAGCGCGGCGGTGACGAGCGAGGAAAGGGTGCGGAGGATGTTCATAACGTGGGAAGGCTGGAGCATCCGCGGTCAGCTCTTTGCCGGAACGGCACCCCACCGCTCGATTTGCCGGAGCTGCTTGTCAGACAGCGCGCGGTAGCAGTCAGGCAGATCAAATTGCCCCAGCACCCCGGGCACGAATGCCGAGAGCGGCCAGCGGTATTCCTCCGACTGCGCGATTTCGTCGTAGCTCGTCAGCGCATTCTTGAGCGTTACTTGTTTGACGCCGTCGGACAGCAGCGCGGCAAACGTCGCCGGAATCGCACCCCAGCCTTTCGCCGCGAGGTGGATTTCCTCGTGCCCCTGCGCATGCAGCCACTCGAGCACGCGCAGCACATCGTGGGTCTTCTGCCCGACATAGGGCCGGTCGAGCATGATGGAGTGAATCGCGTAAAAGTAGTCGCTGCCGTATGACGAAAGAAATGACTTCGCGCCGCAGGTGTCCGGCCGCGACTCGCCGATGCCTCGAACGTCACAGGTGAAAACCGCGGACTCCGGCTCCCCAGCGATGAGCTCCGCAATGAGCGGCTCGTCGCGCAGTTCGGCGTCGGCGGAATGATGCGAGACATAGAGGATGGCCCGCTTTGCCCCGCGCGGCGGCCGCGAGATGAGCGATTGGTCGTCGAGCCGATAGACAAGCGAGAAGATTCCCTGTTCCGTCTCCACCGCGTATGTCGCTGCAAACTTCTTCGGATATTTGCGCCCTCCCGAGCCTCGGAGAATCCGGAAATCCGCAACGCCTTCGCGCTTCGGCAGGCGCAGCGCTTCGCTCACACGCCTCTTCAGTTCGCCGCCATCCACAGCGCCGCGCTTCTGCTGAAGCTCCTTCGCACGCTGCTGCGTGAATGAAAAGAGCGTGCGCGGCTTCAGTTCAGCCACCTGGCCGTGCGGCGTGCACCACAGCGTCTCGTCCTTCTCGAGCGTCAGCCCAGGCTCCGCCTTCGCGTCGGAAACTTTCGTGACGCCATTGAACCACCGATACATCGCCTCGCGGTTTTCCTGCGTGTATCCGTGCTCCGTGGGGCCGATAAAGAGGCTGATGTTCTCCTCCGCGCCGAGCAGTTTGTAGAGATTCCACAGCCGGGCGTAGGCTTCCTCAATGCCGCGTGCGTCGAAGAAATCCCGCTCCTTGCCGAGCAGCACGACCGGCTTCGGCGCCATCGCGGCGATGAAATCTGAATGGTCGAGCCCGAGTGCCAGCACGTGCGGCGGACACTGCTCCGTGTCAGCCGGGAGTTCATTTTCGAGATTCCGGCGGAACGTCGTCACGAAGCAGCTCGGCGCCGCCATCGTCCAGCGCGGCTCCACTCCGCACAGCCACGTCGTCATCGTGCCGCCGCCGGAGTTCCCGGTGACACCCACGCGGCCTGCATCCACCTCGGGCCGCGTGAGCAGATAATCGAGCGCGCGGATGCCGTCCCACGCGCGCCATGCTCCGAAGAATTCGCCGACCAGAAACTGCTGGCAGCCCGCGTAAAGGTGCTCGCTCGTGCCGCTGCCGCGGCGTGGCTTGAAGTCTTCGGTGACATACTGCAGCCGCTCGCCCTGCCCAATGGGATCGAAAATCAGGCACACGTAGCCCTGCCGGGCGAGACCCTGCGCGAACGACTGGTAGGCTTTCTCCGCCTTGCCGTTGGCAGAGTGACCACACGACCCGACGACGCCCGGCGCGGGGAGCTTCGCGCCTTTTGGCAGATACAGGTTCGCCGTCACCGGAAAATTCGGCCGGCTCTCGAAAATCACCTTCTCGATTCGATACGCATCACGCTCGACCACGCCGGTGATGCACGGATTCAGCGGCGTCTTCTCCGGCCACGGACCGAAGCACCGCTGAATCTTCTCCCGAACCTCCCTCACATACGCCTCGGCATCGGCCTTCGTGCGCAGCGCGGACCGGCGCTTTTCCGCCAGCGCATCGACGGCGCGCAGTTGTGCGACGAAATGCTCCTGAACCATGCGCGGGAAGCGGTTCAGCGGCGCGATTTCGGCCGAAGCTGCTTTCACATCTGCAGCAAAGGCACGTCCCGCACGGGTAGCGCCAAACGCGAATCCCGCCGCGGTCAGGCCGGCGAGTTTGAGTGCATGCCTGCGTGAGACGAAGGGGTCGTTGGAGGGTGACATCGCGTGGAGAGTAGGAGGCTGGGTGTTGGGAAAAGGATGGAGCGTCCTCTAGAAAGCCATCCCGGCCGGCGAAGCTTTGGGTGCTTCAGCCACATCGGACGTAGAACCTCACATCTCCAGCAGCTTTTCTCCCCGTGTGTATTTCTTCACGGCGTCGCGGTCGAGCGTCAGGCCGAGGCCGGGCTTTGAAGGAATCAGTAGCATGCCGTCCTGGTCGAGATGCCAGCCACCAGCAGTGATTTCGTCGATGAACGGCGAGCCGGTGAGGTATTCGATCAAGTCCGTGCCCGGGAATGCCGACGCCAAATGCAGGTCCGCCGCGAGACCGACCGCGGTGTTCCAGCCGTGCGGGATGAACCGGACGCCATGCTCCTGCGCCATCCACGCGATGCGCCGCTCCTCGCTGATGCCGCCGACTTTCGTCACGTCGGGCTGGATGATGTCGAACGCGCGCGCTTCGAGGAACGGCTGGAACGCCTGCCGCCGCGTGAGCACCTCGCCGCCCGCGATCGGCACCGGCGAATGCTCGCGGAGCTTCGCGAAGTCTTCGAGCGCGTCGGGCACCAGCGCCTCCTCGAACCAAGACACGTCGTAGTCCGCGAGCATCTTCGCGGTGTTCAGCGCCCACTTGTAGCCGTTGTTCCAATAGGCGTCGCTGCCGCCGGCATCCACCATGAGCTTGTTGTCCGGGCCGATCGCTTCACGCGCCGCTTTCACGATCGCCTCGTCGGTCTTCGCATCGCGGCGACCGAACGGTCCCCAGCCGATTTTGAATGCGCGAAATCCCTGGGCCTTCACCGCGAGCAGGTGGTCGCGCAACTTCGCCGGCTCATCCATCAGCAGCGACGCGTAAGGCTGCACGCGCTCGCGGTAGCGCCCGCCGAGCAGACGCCCGACCGGCTGCCCCGTGGCCTGCCCCAGCAGATCCCACAGCGCAATGTCCACGCCGCTGATGGCGTGCGTGATGGACCCACCGCGCCCGAGCCAGAACATGTGCTGGCTCAGCTTCTCGCTCACCCGCTCCGGCTCCAGCGCGTTCTCACCGCGGTAGAGCGGCTCCAGCACCGCGAGCGCTGCGCGCACGAGCGCATCATTCGTGAACACGCTGCCGAGCCCGACCGCGCCTTCGTCGGTGTGCACGGCGATGAGCGTGTGGACGCAGTCGTCCGGCCGAAGCTCGTTGCTCCAGCCGCCTTCAGGTGTGGCGCCGCGCAGGCCTGCACAGCGGATTTCTCGGATTTTCATGGTTGGTGTCTTTGGAAAATTTTTGCCTTGGGTGTGAATGGAACGTCCGCGTCGAGCGGGAAAATGGGGCGCGCGCACTTCGCGTGGCCGAGCGAGCGGAGGTTTGCGCTCGTCGAACCCGGTGCATCCACATCCACGTAGCGCGCAGCCCAAGCCTTGAACATGTGCGGCTCGCAGTGCGGCGACTTCACGACGACCGCGCCGAAGTGCCGCGGATCGAAGCCGTGCGCGAGGAACAGGGCGCGGTCGTAGAGGCTCACCGCGCGGCTCGTGGCGATGAGCGTGAAGCCGCGAAATTGAATCACCGCCGTGCGCCCGCCCTGCCAAAGCTCGCGTGTCGTCTCGCTGTGAAACGAGCCGTCCGACAGCATCCGCACGCGGCCTTCGATGGGCAGCGGCGCAAAACGACGCGTGTCGAGCGCGCCACCGACGGTTGCCTTCACGGTGTTGCCGACGCCTGCTGCGAACGCCGCCTCCACCGCAGGTGCATCCACGATGGGAATGAGCGCTGTTCCCTCGTAGCCCGCGTCGAGCAGTGCGCGCAGAATCGCATTGCTGTCCCCGGATGCGCCGGAACTCGTCGCGTCAGCTGCGTCCACGAGCACGATGGTGCCGGACTTGTTCTCCTTCGCGATGCGCGCCGCGTCCGCGAGGCTCGTGAGCGGCACCTGCATCTTCTCGTGGTGCTCCCAGAAAAGATTCGCGATGCGCAGCGCCTCGCGCTCGGCGCGCGCCGGATCGTTGTCCGTCACCACGAAGCTGTTCGACGCGAGCGAGGGGACGTCGGTGAACGGATTGCCCCACATCATCGCCGCCGAGAGGCCGCCGGGACTTTGCTCGATGGCCTTCGCGGCGTTCACCGCGTGACGGATCGAGCCAGTCTCGGTGATGAGTTCATCCCCGCGCGCGAGCGCCGGCACCGTGACTTTCGCCGTCACCGGCTTCACCTCGCCTGAGACGATGCGCAACAGCAGCCGCGCCGCGCGCTCGCCCGTGCTGAAAAAATCCACGTGCGGATACGTGTGAAACGCCACCGCCGCATCGCTGCGTTCCAGCATCCGGTCGGTGAGGATGCCGTGGAGGTCGAGTGAGATGACGGTGGGCACGCGCTCGCCGACAATCTTCCGCGTCTCCGCGAGCAGCCAACCCTCCGGGTCGCCCTCGCTTTCCGTCGCCATCGCACCGTGCAGCGAGAAATAAATGCCATCCACCGCGGGCGCAGCCTTGATGCTCGCGAGAATCTCACCCGCAATGCGCGCAAACGCCGCATCCGCCAGCGTCCCCGCCGAGGTGATGAAATGAGCGCTGCATGCCGGGACCAATTCCACACCCGGCGTCGCATCGAGCACATTCAACGCGCCACCAACCTCGCTGCGCACCTTGCGGTGGTAGTCGAGAATCGCCTGCCCCTGCCGCATCACGAAATCCTCGTAGCCGCTCAACACCGGATTGAACGTCGAGACCTCCTGCTTGCACTCGGCGATGAGGATTTTCATGGCTGCCATTGTTCATTGAAGAACCCCGCACTCACGACATCCTCCGAAACGTCTCGAGCGGCAGGCCGCTCCGCTGCGTCGGATGCGACGCGCAAAATCGCCCAATCCCCGAGGCGCGGGAACAGCAGGTAGTTGAACGCGGCGAACTCCTTTTCGTGAAATGTGTGGCCGCTGTTGACGACCACATAGCGATTCCCTGCAGCACTGAACGGACTTGGATTGATGAACGCCGGAGCGTGGTCTTTCGCCGAATGCGTCTCCGCAGCCAGTTTCACAGTCTCGCGTGTCCAGGTGACGGGCAGCTTCGGCAATGCCTTTGCGATCCATGAATTGCTGCCGGGATCGCCGAATAGGATGAGGTGCTTCGTGCGCGCGTCATCGTCGGTGACCTCGGTGTCGTCCTTCACCGGCAGGTCGCCGCGCATGTAGCGCCCCCATTCGTGGGCAAAGCGCTTCAGATTCGCATCCGCCCATACACCGACTGCGGGGTTCCATGGCTGACCCGTGCCGCGCACGCAGACGAAGGGCGCGGCGAACGCGTCGTCGATTGGTCCCTGCACGCCGGGACGTTTGCCCGATAGCACGACGGACTCGCGCGAGCCGGCACATTTCCACTGTCCGTCCTTCAACGTGAAAACGAGGGCGTTCGAGCCGGCGTGTCGCGGCAAGGTGACCCCTGTCCCCGCGATACGGATCTGGGCCGCGGGCCCGGTGAGCATCGGCGGATGAATCGCGAAAGATGTGATGTTCCTCGCCAAACTCACATCCACGGAGCCGTCGGCATCCGCCTTCGCGACGAATTCCGCGCGCTCGTAGTGCCTGCCGAGCGCGAGCAGTTCGAGCCAGTGGCAGCGGGCATATTTCAACGTCCAAGTCACAAAGCGCAGTTTAAGCGGGACGCGGTTCAAACCCTGCGCGGCGCGTTCGCCGATGCGGCGCATCTGCTCCGCGTGTGTCTTCGGGTCGATAACGTGGCCGGTGCCCTGCGAGATGAGATTCACAAACGGAATGCGTTCTTTCACGAATGCCTCGCCCATGTGCACGTGTGATTGAAAGAACACGTCCTTGTCGCCGATGGCTGCGACGGTGGGCACGACGCCCGCGTTCGCCGCGTAGTCGATGGAGTCGAGCATGTGCAGGCCGCGCTCCTGGTGCGGCGGCAGCGGCCCCACGCGGATGAAGCTCGGAATCGGCGTCTCGGAAAAGCGGTGCGTGTCCACGTAACCGCAGTAAGGCCCCAGCGCGACGAAGCGATCCGGGTGCTTCAGCCCGAGGTGCCACGTGCCCGATGCACCCATGCTCATCCCGCGAAGCACGATGCGGTCGCGGTCAATGTTGTAGTTCCGGCAGACCGCTTCGATGGCCTCGAACACATCCGTCTCACCCGCCCAGCGATAGCAGTTTTCCACGCGCCCAAGCGGATGCAGTTCGATGAAGCCCGACTCCGGTGCGTTGCCCTTGTCCTTGTCGCCCTCGTCGAAGCGCGCGACGAATTTCAATTCGCTCATGCCGACAGGCTTCGAACTGCCGTGCAGCACCACGTCGAGGCGCATCGGCTTCGTGCCGTCGTAGCTCTTCGGAACGATGACACCGTAGGGCTGCACCGAACCGTCCACGGTGGAGGCAAATCCGCGCAATACTTTGCCGCGTTTCGTGATCCACGGATGCGAATTGGCAGCGAGCGCGGCAGTGCGGCTAGCCGCCCGTTCCTGCGCTCCCTTGATCGCAGCCACATCGTTTGCCGCAAGCGCGGTGTCGTAACGCAATGCCCACATGATGCCTTTCGCAAACACCTCCGCGTCCGCCCGCAAGTCATCGTTCGCAGCCACCGTCTTCACCGCCGAGGCTGCGCTCAACCACAACTCCCTCTGCGCCGCCGTGATGCTTCCCGCTTCGCGCAGCACAAACTCCATCGCAGCGCACGTGTCCTCATAGTTCGTCGAGTGCCCGCCTTCGTCGCGATGAATGCTCAGCACGTTGCGCTTCGCCTGCTGCAGCCTTTCCGCGAGCCGACGCACACTTTGTGGCGGCACCACCGTGTCGCTGCCACCCGTCGTGAGTGCCACTGGCATCGTCAACTTCTCCGGGAAGAACTCCGCACTCCGTCTGCGATACTCGTCGGGCACCTGCGCCTTCGTGCCGCCAAACGAGGCGGCGATGGCATCCTGAAAGCGATCGTATTCCACGAGGTTTGCCGTGCCATTGAGGCTGCAAACGCCCGCGATCAACTCGGGATGCAGCACTGCAAAGGTGATGGCCGAGGTGCCGCCCATCGAGCCGCCGGCAACGAAGACGCGGTTCACATGATGCCGCTGCTTCACCTCGGCGATGATCTGCACCACATCCGCCTCTGCCTTCGGCCCCATCCATGATGTCTTTGCACGATAGTCGGGTGACACAACGATCAGTCCATACTTCGCCGCCACATCGCGCACGCCTCTGCACTCGCCGCGCGCGTCCTTGATGAACTGCCACCGATCCGAACCGTGACCGTGCAGCACGATGACGACGTCGTGCGACATCTGTTCGTCGAAACGCGGGGGCAGCACCTCCACAAAGCGCTGCTCGGAGGCGTCCACGGATGCCGTGAAGACCACATCCACCGGCTCGCCCGAAGAGGCCCGAACCACTGACAGCGCGAGCATGCAAAGAATGCGGGCAATCAGGGGCGCAATGCGGAAAAAGCGATTCATACAGAGGCCGGATGGACGCGCTCCCAATCCGGGGTGAACAGGAACTTGATGCCGAGAATGAGCCCGAACCCAGCGGCGAGGTATCCGATCGCGGTGAACGAAAGCAGCCGGTCTAAGCCGGGCGATGCCTTCCACATTCCGCCGAACAGGGTGGCAAAACCCGAGACGATCGCGCCGAAGAAATTGAGCGCGCCGACGGCGGAGGCTCGCGTGTCGAGCGGCACGACCTCGAACGCGGCGGGGAAGATGTTTCCCATGAGCAGGCCGCTGAACAAGCCGAACGCTGCGGCGGCCACGCGCGTGGCGCCGAGCGTGTCGCTGCTGCCGAGCACGTGAAGACATGGCGCGCAGCAGATCATGCTCGTGACCATCAGCCACAGCCGCGCGGCCTTGGTGCGGCAATAGAGCGCATCGCCGAGCACGCCGCCAGCGAGCAGGCCGACCGCGGTGGCGCCCTGCAGGAAGACGGTCGCATTGAACGCGGCGTCCGACTGGTTCAGCGAAAACTTGTCGTGCAGAAATGTCGGCAGCCAGCCGTAGAGCAGCCACAGGCCGAAGACGAACACGGGGAACACGACGCACAGCAGCAGGAACGTGCGGATCTTCACGAGCACTCCAAGTGCGAGCGCCCCGCCGACTTTCGCGGCCTCATCGCACGGGCGCTCATTGACTCCGCGGAGGAAAAGGAAATACGGCAGCGCGTAGAGCACGCCCACCGCGCCGAGGACAAAAAACGCGCCCCGCCACTGCCCGTGGTCCGCCATCCATCCGCCAAACCAGCCTCCCACGACGGTGCCCACCACCTGCGCGGTCGTGAGAATCGCCACTGCCCGCGAACGGCGCTCGCGCGGATGCACGTCGGCTGTGAGCGCGATCGCAGTCGGCATGAAGAGCGATTCCGAGACTCCCATCGCGGCCCGCAGCGAGAGCATCATCGCTGCGGAAGTCGCAAAGCCCATCGCCACGGTGACACCGCTCCACACGACGAGGCTGAGCACGACCAGCAGCCTCTTTGAAAAGCGGTCGCCGATTTGCCCCGCAATCGGGCAGCCGAATGCATAGACCCACAGAAATGCGGCACCGACATAGCCGAGCTGCTCGTCCGTCATCGACAGATCGGCCTTCAGCGACGGGAACATCGCGAAGACTGCCTGCCGGTCGCAGTAGTTCAGGAAATACGCGACCCACATGAACGCGACGAGTTGCGCCGCCCGGCGGGCATCGCGCGATGGAGCGCACGCTGTCACGCGCGGAGCACCTCCTTTGCGCTCACGCGCTGCGCGACCACGGCAACACAGTCTCCCTGCTGGGTCAGGCACGGTGCGCGCTGGCACACGAGGTAGCCAGTGGACTGTGCGGCGATTTCCTCCGGCGCCCGATCCGGTCGCTCGAGATGATGAATGAAACCGACGACCTGGCCCCGTTTCACCTTTGCACCGAGATCGACGGCGACCTCGAAGATGCCCGACTCCGGCGCGAGCAGGTAATCCTCGTGGTGCAGCGCCTGCGTGAGGATGACCGGCGGCAGCCCCAGGCTCGCTCGCGTGCGCAGTCGGCCTTTCAACGCGCCGACGTGAACGAGCACATTGCGCAGTCCGCGCTGCGTGACGCGGTGAACTGATGCCGGGATGCACTCGCTTCCACCCATCTCCGTCGTGACCACCAGCTTGCCCTGGTTCTCCGCCTCGACGGGAAGCAGGCCGGTGCCCGCGATGTCGGCATAGAGGAATGCGAAGTCGGAATTCCACGCGAGCATCGCGTCGAACATCGCGCGCCGCTGCGCGCGATCCGCCACTAGGTGCATGTGCGCGCACGGCACGAACTCCATGCTCCGCCCGCCGGAGTGCATGTCGATCACCACATCGCTCATCGGGAAGAACACCGTTGTGAGGAAGTGCGCTATCTGCGCGGTCACCGCGCCATCCGGCTGCCCGGGAAACGCACGGTTCATGTTCATCCCGTCGAGCGGAGAGAGGCGCGTCGCCGCACGCGCGGCGGGAAAATTCAGCGACGGGATGAGGATGATGCGACCCGTCATCATCTCGGGAGTCAACTCGCGGGCGAGCTTCATCGCGGCGATCTGCCCCTGGTATTCGTCGCCATGATTTCCGCCGAGCACGAGCACGGTCGGCCCCTTGCCGCGCGCGATCACGGTGCAGGGAACCATCACATTCGCCCAGCCGCCGAGATTGTGGGAATACGGCACCTGCAGGAATCCCTGCTGCCTGCCGGGCCGGTCGAAGTCGAGCGTCGTGTGAACCATGGGAGGAAATCGGGAGCGTGGGAAATCCGAGCTACTTCTTTTTCGGCAGTGCCCGCGTCGCGCCGCCGCTGATGCCGCCATCCACGAGGAGCGTCTGCGCGGTGACATAGCGGCTCTCCTCGGAGGCGAGGAAAAGCAGAGGGCCGTCGAGGTCGTCCATCCTCCCGGGGCGTTTCAGCGGGATGCGGTCGCTGAGATACTCGACCCACTCCGCGCTCTCATACATCACGGCATTCTGCGCCGTCTTGAACCAGCCGGGGGCGAGCACATTCACAGTGATGCCGTGCATGCCCCAGTCGTCGGCAAGGCTCATCGCCATCTGCTTCACGCCTCCGCGGCTCGCGCCGTAGGGTGCAAGTCCGGCGTAGCCCGCGACGCACGTGACCGAGCCGATCAAAATGATGCGCCCGTAGCGCGCGGGGATCATCAGCTCCCTCGCCGCCTGCTGGGCGAGGAAGAAGGAGCCGCGCAGGTTCGTGTCGAGGATCAGGTTCCAATCATCCCACGTCACGTCCACCGATGGCTTGCGCACGTTGCAGCCCGCGTTGCAGACGAGGATATCGAGTTTGCCGAAATGCTGCTTCGTCGCCTGCACCGCAGCCACGATGCTGTCGAGCGAGCGGACATCGAGTTCGAGCGGAAGACATCTCCGGCCCATGTCCTCGACGCGCTGGGTGATGTCCTTGAGCGAGGCGAGCGTGCGGCTGGTCAGGACGAGATCCGCCCCCGCTTTTGCAAGCGTGAGCGCGAAACGCTCTCCGAGTCCCCGCGACGTGCCGGAGACAAATGCGGTGCGGGAGGAAAGATCAAAGGGTGAAGGCATGGCGGTTGGATGAAATCGGGTGATGGGCAGCAGGCACTTCACACTCGGGTTGCGGTGGTCATGCGAGGATTTCTTTCACGACGTTCCCCTCCACATCCGTGAGGCGGAAGTCGCGGCCCGAATAGCGATAGGTGAGCCGCTCGTGGTCGAGGCCCATCAGGTGCAGGATGGTCGCGTGGAGATCGTGGACGCTCACCGGATTCTCCACTGCGGCAAAGCCGAAATCATCGGTGCGCCCGTGGATTGTGCCGCCCTTCACTCCGCCACCCGCCATCCACACGCTGAAGCCATAGTGGTTGTGATCGCGCCCCAGCTTCGACTTCGAGCCGCTCATCTCGACCGTCGGCGTCCGGCCGAATTCGCCGCCCCAAATCACAAGCGTGTCCTCCAGCATCCCGCGCGACTTGAGGTCGGTGAGGAGCGCCGCAACCGGCTGGTCGAGCTCGGCGGAAAGCTTCCGGTGGTTCTCCTCGATCTTCTCGTGGTTGTCCCACGGCTGGCCCGCGCCATGCCAGAGCTGCACAATGCGCACGCCACGCTCGACGAGGCGGCGCGCGATGAGCGTCTGCCGACCGTGAACCCCGCTGCCGTAAAGTTCGCGGATGTGCTGCGGCTCGCGCGAGATGTCGAAGGCATCCGCTGCCTCCGTCTGCATGCGGAAGGCTAGCTCGAATGATTCGATGCGGGCATCGAGCCGCGGGTCCAGCCGCGAGCTGCGGTGCGCGAGATTGATCCGGCGCAGCAGGTCGAGCTGCCGCCTCTGCGACTCCGGCGTGGCGTGCGGGCTGCGGATGTTCTCAATGAGCCGATCCACCGCAGTGTGCTGCGAATCCACGTAGGTGCCCTGCATCGCGCCGGGCAGAAACGCCGACTGCCAGTTTTCCGCGCCCTTCACCGGCTGGCCGCCAGGACACATCGCGACAAAGCCGGGCAGGTTCCTGTTTTCCGATCCGAGGCCGTAGAGCAGCCACGAACCGAGGCTCGGCCGTGTCTGGATGGAGTCGCCGCAGTTCATCAGCATGAGCGACGGCTCGTGATTCGGCACCTGCGCCTGCATGGAGCGAATCACCGCGATGTCGTCGATGTGGCGCGCCGTCTTTGCAAACAGCTCGCTCACCTCGATTCCACTCTGCCCGAAGCGCTGAAACTTGAACGGCGACGGGAACGCCGCGCCGGTCTTGCGCTCGGTGAGCAGCGTCTGCGGCAGCGGCTGGCCGGCGTATTTTTCCAGCGCGGGCTTCGGGTCGAACGTGTCCACGTGCGACGGACCGCCGTTCAGGAAGAAGTGGATCACGCGCTTCGCCTTCGGCGCGAAGTGAGGCGCGGCGTGCGCGCCAGAGCCCAGCAGGTCGGCGAGGCCGAGCATTCCAAACCCCACGCCCGAGCGGCGCAGGAAATCACGGCGGGAAATCGGGTGCGGATTCATCAGTCGAGGAAGGTGAATTCGTTGGCGAGCATGAGCACCTGTGCGAGCTGCTGCCACCGGTCGAGCGAGGCGCTGGCCGGACCGGCAAAATCCTTCTCCGCATCCCAGAACCTCGCGGCGTCGCCTCCAGCGCCGGTCACCGTAGCGAGCTCCACCCTCGGCGCCCACAGGAATTGATCGCTGTTCAAACCATCGCGGATATCCACGATGAAATCGACAGTGTCGCCTGCGCTCATCGTCATTGCTTCGACATCCAACGTGGTCGAGGAATGATGCATCGTCGCAGAGCGGAGCAGGCCGCGCCGACTGTGACTGATGAATGCGCGGATGCCGTCGCCCACCGCCGGTTCATGGATGAGCTTTGAGGTGATGGAGTAAACGCCGTCCTGCGGTGCAGTCCATCGGCGCACGACAGCATGCCTGCGGTCGTTGCCCGGGTGCCCGCCAGTCGCGGTGATCTGCGCCCAGCCGAGCGTCTTGTCGGGCCATTGATCTCCCCCCTGCCACGCAGTGCCGGTGAAATGTGGAAGCGGAGCAAAGCCTGTCACCCTTGCCGCGCTTTCGTCGAATTCGCCATACCCATACTGCCACGCGCGCGGCTGGGTGAACTGCACCACGGGCGCGGGGCCGGTTTGCACAAAGGCCAGCGCCATCTCCATCTCCGCGGCAGTGGGCGCGCGTTGATACAGCAGCGAGTAAAGCCGGCCCACGCGCTCGGAGTCGGGACCGGTCAGACGACCCGCGACCGACTTTGCCCGCCCCGCGAGGAACGGGTGATTCATCCCGAAGAGCGCCTGCTGCGGGACAATCGTGTCGTTTCGCTGCGGGATGGAGAGGTCTGGATTCGCAAAGTCGAAGGTCCGCATCACCGCCGGCATCCGCTCGCGATCGACGAGCGCGTAGAGCGTCCGCCTCGTATTGGACGCGGCGAGCAGTTCCGCCGGCTTGCCGCCTACGCGGAGATCCAATTCACCCGAGGCCGCCAGCCACGAATCCCGCATTTCCTCGAAGCTGAGCCGGTGCGTGTTCGCGCGCCAGAGCAGGCGGTTGTCCGGGTCGCGCTCCTGCGCCGTGCGCAGCGCCGCGGCGTCCGCGGAACCGAGCGAGCTTTGCTGATAAGCCGCCGAGAGCAGGATGCGGCGGTGCAGTTTTTTCAGGCTCCAGCCCTCGTCCATGAACGCACGCGCGAGCCAGTCGAGCAGCTCGGGATGGCTGGGTGGATCCGCGCGCCTGCCAAAATCGCTCGGCGTCGTGACGAGTCCGCGCCCGAAGTGCTGCGCCCACACGCGGTTCACCATCACACGCGCGGTAAGCGGATTCGAGGGCGCGATGATGGCCTGCGCGAGTTCGAGCCGTCCGCTGCCCTTCGCGAAGGGCGGCGCGTCGTCACCCGCGAGCACCTGCAGGAAGCGCCGCGGCACTTCCTCGCCCTTTGTGAACGGGTTGCCGCGCTTGAAGACGCGCGGTGTCGCCGGCTTCGCGCGGTCCGTGAGAATGGTCGCGTGCGCACGCGCCGCGGGTTGCTGCACGAGCCAGCGGTCCACCTCGCCCTGCAGCTTCCAAAGCCCGACAACGACCGGCTGCGGAAAGAACCATTCGTTGTTCACGAGGTGTTCATCCGGCACCTCGCAAGGCGATTCCGGCCCGAAGAGCACCCGCCGCCATGCTTCGTCGGAAGCGTCGGGCAGCGACTCCGCGGACGGCTCTGCCTTCAACAGCTCGCGCCATTTTTTCTCCACCGCCGCAAAGCGCGCTCCGTAACGCTCCGCCACCCTGCGCCGTGCATCAAGCGGGAGTTTCGCCGCTTCGTGCCACTCCGCGAACACAGGATCGCGGCGCTTCTCCGCCCCAGCGAGGAAGGCCTGCCAGCGGCGGACGAAGACGGGGTTGATGTCATCGGGCCCGATGATCTGCGTGAAGGTCTGCTCGGGATACTTCTCCAGCTCCAGTTGCGCGATGAGATGCTCGGTCACCTTCGCGCACACGCGTGCGGACTGCGCCTCACGCTCCCTGGCCATCGCCTCGCGGAGCGTCGTCTCGCGTGCGTGCAGCTCCTTTTCAAAAGCCGCATCCGCCGTTTTCGGCGCACAGGCGACGAGCCGCTCGGCGCAACTCTCGAAGACACCGTAAAGCGCGTAATAGTCGCGAATCGAGATGGGATCGAACTTGTGATCGTGGCAGCGCGCGCAGCCGACGGTGAGGCCCTGCGTGCCGCGCATGAGCACGTCGATGCGGTCATCGATGATGTCCTGCGTGACGCCGAGGAAGCGCCGGCCCAGGGTGAGGAAACCCATCGCCGCGAGGTGCGGAGATTCCGCCGCCTCCGCCTGATCCGCCGCGATCTGGAGCAGCAGGAAGCGGTCATACGGCAGGTCGTCGTTGAACGCGCGCACGACCCAGTCGCGATACGGCCATGCACCGACGAAGGCCTTTTCCTCGCGCGCATACACATAGCCCTTCGTGTCGGAATAGCGCGCCACGTCGAGCCAGTGCCGCGCCCAGTGCTCGCCATAGTGCGGAGACGCGAGCAGGCGGTCCACGACCTTCGCAAATGCGTCCGGTGACGGGTCGCGCACGAATGCGTCCACCTCGGCACTCGTCGGCGGCAGGCCGGTGAGGTCGAACGTCACGCGGCGGACAAGCGTGCGGCGATCCGCGGGCGCGCTGGGCCGCAGGCCCGCCTCACGCATCCTCTCGAGGATGAAACGATCCACTTCACTGCGGCTCCACTCGTCGTGCGCAGGCGTCGGCGG
Organism: Chthoniobacteraceae bacterium; assembly: GCA_044221185.1. Lineage (GTDB taxonomy): Bacteria > Verrucomicrobiota > Verrucomicrobiia > Chthoniobacterales > Chthoniobacteraceae > SXWH01. Next base: position 266,848 of record JBGAPP010000008.1, read on the forward strand.
CTGCGGATTGCCGACGGGCTGAAACGCCCACTGCTTCCGCCCCGCCTCGAAGTCCACGGCGTTCGCGACGGCGAGCTTGCCCTCCCGCGGGTCGGGCGCACCGATCTTCACCCACTGCTCCAGCGCCGCGACTTCCTCCGCGGCGAGCCGCTTCTTCGGCGGCATCTGCAGCTCCTTCTCGGCATAGCGCACCGCTTTGATCAGCAGGCTCCCATCCACATCGCCCGGCACGATCGGCGAGCCGCTGTCGCCGCCCTTCTGCCACGCCGCGCGAGAGTCGAGCCGCAGCCCGCCCTTCTGCTTCTTCTCGCCGTGGCACTCGATGCAACGATCGGCGAGCAGCGGACGAATCTTCGTCTCAAAAAAGGCGATCGAGTCCACATCGGCAGCCAATGCCGCCGCGCCTAGCAGCGAAATGCTGATACCCTGGGAGAAGAGTTTCATTGCACTTGGTTCATGCTGCCTGGCGGTCGCGATTCATCTCCGCATCAGTTCGAGGACCGCGGAGCTCATCGCGCTCACGCCGACGGGCAGGGACACGTCGGCATCGGGATGGAAGAAGGGCGAATGCAGGCTCGGCACGGGCTCGCCGGACTTCCCGGACTCGGCGAGCTTCGCGGCGGGCGTCGCGCCGACCCAGAAAAGGCACACCGGAACCTTCTCCCCGGTCATCGCGTATCGGCTGAAATCCTCGCCTCCCATCATCGGCTTGCGGTCATGCACGTTTTCGCGGCCGAGCAGCTCCGTGAAGACCGCGCGCAGCCGCGCCGTGATCTCCGGGTCGTTCGTCAGCATCGGAGTCCTCGTGCCAAACGCCTTCACCTCGGGAAGCAGCTTTTCCGGCAGCCCCGCGGAGATCCCCTGCCCCCGCGCGACCCGCGCGATGGCTTCGAGTGCCTTCGTGCGTGTCTCGACGCTGACGGTGCGCACGGTGATCTGCAGGCGCACCTCGTCTGGAATGATGTTGTGCTTCGAGCCGCCGTGAATCGAGCCGACGGTAATGACGGCCGGATCCTGCGGCGGCAGCTCGCGGCTGTGGATGGTCTGCAGCGCGAGGACGATCTGCGACGCGAGGACGACGGGATCCTTCGCCTTGTCCGGCATCGCCCCGTGGCCTCCGAGCCCGCGGACGATGATGTCCACGCTGTCCGTGTTCGCGGAGGCCACGCCTCTCGTCAGGCCGACGGTGCCGGACGGGAGACCGTTCATGTCGTGCATGGCGAGGCAGAGGTCCGGCTTCGGAAAACGCCTGAACAAACCATTCTCGATCATCGCCAGCGCGCCGGCCCCGCGCTCCTCCGCCGGCTGCGCGATGAAGACCAGCGTGCCCTGCCACTGGGCCTTCATCGAGGTGAGCACACGCGCCGCACCCAGCCAGCACGCCATGTGAAAGTCGTGGCCGCACGCGTGCATCACCGCGACATCGCGCCCGAGATCGTCCTTCGTGCGGACCTTGCTCGCGAACGGCAGCCCTGTCTTTTCCTCGACTGGCAGCCCGTCCATGTCCGTCCGCACGAGGATCGTCTTCCCGGGTCCGTTCTTCAGCACGCACACGACTCCCCAGCCGCCGACATTTTCAGTCACCTCAAAGCCCAGCGTGCGCATCTCCGCCGCGAGCTTCGCGCTCGTCTTCTCCTCGTGGAAAGAAAGCTCCGGCGCCGCGTGCAGCTCCCGGTAAATGGCGAGGAGGCTCTCCTTTTCGCCCGCCACTTTCGCCCGGACCGCCGCGAGAAAATCCGCGCTGGCTGGACGCTCCGCCGCGCGGCTGAATCCGCTCAGCAGCAGTTCGAGCGCGACGCAAATTGCAGTCACTCGGGGGATTTTCATGGGTGGAGCGTAAGTCCCGCGGATTCGGCGGCGCAAGCCCTCGGCGGCATCAGGCAATGATGCCCTTCACGATCTCGCCGGCGATGTCGGTAAGCCGGTAGTCGCGGCCTTCATGGCGGAAGGTCAGCTTCTTGTGATCCACGCCGAGGAGTCGCAGCAGCGTCGCGTGCAGGTCATGCACGTGGACGGGGTCGCGCACGATGTTGTAGCCGAAGTCGTCGGTCTCGCCGTGGATGTGGCCGGCCTTCACGCCGCCGCCTGCCATCCACACGGTGAAGCAGCGCGGGTGATGATCGCGGCCGAAGCTCGTCGGCTTGATCTCGCCCTGGCTGTAGGCGGTGCGGCCAAACTCGCCGCCCCAAATCACGAGCGTGTCCTCGAGCAGGCCGCGCTGTTTCAGATCCATCACGAGCGCCGCGGCGCCCTGGTCGGTCTCACGGCACTTCACCGGCAGGCCCTGCGGCAGGCTGCCGTGGTGGTCCCAGTCGCGGTGGCAGAGCTGGATGAAGCGCACGCCGCGTTCCGCGAGACGCCGCGCGAGCAGGCAGTTGTTTGCGAAGGACGGCTTCCCGGGCGTCGCGCCGTAGAGGTCGAGCACGCTCTGCGGTTCCTTGGAAAGGTCCGTCAGCTCCGGCACGCTCGTCTGCATGCGGAATGCGAGCTCGTAGTTTTCGATCTGCGCGGAAATCGCCGGGTCGCCGATCTGGCCGAGCGCGATGCGGTTCAGTTCGTTCATCGAGTCGATGAGGCCGCGGCGCGTGCTGCCGCTCATGCCGTCGGGATTCGAGACGAAGAGCACGGGATCGCCCGCGTTTCGGAACTGCACGCCGCCATACTGCGCCGGCAGAAACCCGCTGCCCCAGTAGCGCGTCTGCAGCGTCTGTCCGCCGCCGCCGCTCGTGAGCACGACGAATGAAGGCAGGTCGCGGTTTTCACTGCCGAGGCCGTAGGCGAGCCACGCGCCCATCGTCGGGCGGCCCGGCTGCTGGTGGCCGGTGGCGAAGTAAGTCACCGCGGGATCGTGGTTGATCGGCTCGGTGAACATCGAGCGCACGAACGTGCAGTCATCGACAATCTTCGAGACGTTCGGCAGCAGCTCGGAGAGATCCATTCCGACGTTGCCGTGCTTCGCGAATTTGAACGGCGAGCCGACGCAGAAAAGGTTCTTCTGCCCGCTCGTCATACCGGTGATGCGCTGGCCCCTGCGGATGCTGTCGGGCAGATCCTTACCGGTCATCTCGGTGAGCTTCGGCTTCGGATCGTAGAGGTCGAGGTGCGACGGCGCGCCCGACATGAAGAGGTAAATCACGCGCTTCGCCTTCGCGGGAAAATGAAGGTTCTTCAGCACGCCCGGCACTGCGCCGGCAGGCTGTGCGAGGAGCCCTGGATTAAACAACGACGTGAGCGCGAGCGCACCGATGCCCGTGGTGCTCTTCTGCAGAAATGCGCGGCGTGTGAGCGCGGTGCTGATGCGCTGGGTGAGGTCGTCCATGGCTCAGTTCGTGATGACTTCGTTGAGGTTGAGAATGACGTTGCACACGGCGGTCCATGCGGCGAGTTCGGATTCGTTCACACCCGCGGGACGCGCGAGGTCGCCGACGCTCACGAGCTTCTTCGCCGCGTCCTTGTCCTTCTCGAATGCGGCGAGCTGCTGCGTGAGGGTGCGCTGGAGAATAGTGCGCTCCTGCTCCGTGGGCGGACGCGAAAGGGCGAGCCGCCATGCGCGCTCGAGCCGGGCATTCGCATCGGAACCGATCTCGCCGAGCACGCGCTGCGCAAAGGCGCGCGCTGCCTCGACGAAGACGGGGTCATTCATCAGCACGAGCGACTGGAGCGGCGTGCTCGTCCGCGAACGCTGCGCGGTGCAGAACTCGCGCGTCGGCGCGTCGAGCGTGACGAACGACGGATACACCGTTGAGCGCCGCCAATACACGTAGAGCCCGCGGCGGTAGAGGTCCGCGCCGGTGGACTTGTCGTATTTGTAGCCGCTCATCTCGTTGATTTCCCAGGTGCCCGCCGGCTGCGCGGGCTTGATGCTCTTTCCACCAAGCGCGGGGTTCAGAATGCCGGCGATGGAGAGCGCGTTGTCGCGGATGATTTCCGCATCGAGCCGGTTGCGAGGTCCGCGCGCAAGCAGGCGGTTTTCGCCGTCGCGGGCGAGGAGTTCGGGTGTGGCCTTTGCCGACTGGCGATAGGTCGCCGACATCACCATCTGCTTGATCACGCGCTTGATGTTCCAGTCGCGCATGAAGTCCGCCGCGAGCCAGTCGAGCAGCTCCGGATGGCTCGGCCATTCACCCTGCGAGCCGAAGTCATTGACGGTCTTCACGAGGCCGGTGCCGAAGATCATCTTCCACCAGCGGTTCATCGTGACCCGCGCGGTGAGCGGCTGCTGCGGCGACACAAGCCAGCGCGCGAAATCGAGCCGCGTGTGGTGCTTGCCATTCGCCGGCGCCGCCGTGAGCGCAGGCAGGAATGCGGGAACACCGGGCGACACCTTCTCGGCATTCTTGTCGTAGTCACCACGCACCTTGATGAACGTGTCGCGCGATGTCTCCATCTCGGACATCACCATCGTGTTCGGGATTGTCCTCTCGAAATCCGCCTTGGCCTTCCTCAAGTCCGCCACCTTCTTCTGCGCCGCGATGTAGTCCTCCGCCTGCGTCTCGCGGAAGAACTTCTGAAGCTTCTTCTGCTGCTCCGGCTTACGCTCCCGCGCTGGAATCAATGCGATGCGGAGTGCGGCAGCGCCGCCGAGCTGCGATGCCTCGGCCGGTGAAAGTGCGCGGCTGAAAATGCGCACCTCGTCGATCGTGCCCGCGAATGGCGCGGCACCTCCGCCACGGCGACCGATCGAAAATGGCGCATCCGTGAGGATGGTGCCCGAAAGCTTGTCCTTCATCACCCGGGTCTTCACCGGCTCGCCGTTCACGAAAATCGTGATGCCAGCGGCCCTGCCCGAACCGTCGTAGCTGAATGCAAAATGCGTGAGCGCATCGAACGGCAGCTCCTTCTCCGTCTGCACATGCAGCGCGTCCTCGGGCCACTTGTGGATGAGATGCACGCTCGCCTTGCCACCGTGAAACTCGACATCCCATCCGCGCACATTGCCGGTGGCGTCCATCTTTCCAAACGGCGAGCCGCCCGGTGCGGCCAGCTTCAGCCACGCACTCGCCGCAAACGGCTGGCTCTTCTCAAAGGCAAACTGCGCGCCGTAATCGGCCCAGCCCTTCTTGTCCGCCCGGAGCCCCTTGCCCTCGGCGGCATCCTCAAATTTCGCACTGCCCTGCAGCTTGCCCTCGACCTGCGAGCCGGCATCCGTGACTCCATCGGCGTTTTCATCGAGCGGGAAATGCGCCCACGGACCCTTGGGTTCGCCCACACGCTCGCCAGCCGCGATCTTCTTCTCCCATTCCGCCTGGCGCGCGCCGAGCGAACCGGCGATTCGCTTTTCGTCGGTCTCTGCAGCCGCGATTTCCCCGTCGAGCTTTGCGAGCCTGTCCTTCTGCTCCGCGTTCGGCACGAGGAGGAACGGCTTCGGGTTCCGGTCGCGCACGCCGTCCTTTCCGTTCTCCGGCACGTTGTGGAAGAACGAATACATCTGGTAAAACTCCCGCTGCTTCAGCGGGTCGTATTTGTGGTCGTGGCACTGCGCGCAGCCGACGGTGAGGCCGAGCCAGGTGACACCCGTCGTGTTCACGCGGTCCACGACGTAGAGGTTGAGGTATTCCGAGTCGATGATGCCGCCCTCGTCGCTCGTCATCACATTCCGGTGAAAGCCCGACGCGATCTGCTGGGCGACGCTGGCATTGGGCAGCATGTCGCCCGCGAGCTGCTCGACGGTGAACTGGTCGAACGGCTGGTTCGCGTTGAACGCCTTGATGACGCCCTCGCGCCAAAGCCACATGTCGCGCAGCGAGTCGTTGTGGTAGCCGCTCGTGTCGCCGTAACGCGCGAGGTCGAGCCACGGCAGCGCAAGCCGTTCGCCGAAGTGCGGCGAAGCGAGCAGCCGGTCCACGACCTTCTCGTAGGCATTCGGCGACGAATCGCGGAGGAAATCATCCACCTCCTTCAGCGACGGCGGCAGCCCCGTGAGGTCGAGCGACACACGCCGGATGAGCGCCGTGCGCTCCGCCGCAGGAGACGGCGGAAGTTTCTCCGCCTCGAGCTTGGCGAGGATGAAGGCATCGATCGGATTGGTGCCCCGCGCCCAGTGCTCGGTTCTCAGCTTGGAAAGCTGCGGGTCAGCGGGCGACTGGGCACTGAGCACTGACAACTGCGCACCGATCTTCGGCACCGCGGGCATCTTCACCGGCTGGAACGCCCAGTGACCATCCCACTTCGCACCATCCTTGATCCAGCGCCGCAGCAGCTCCACCTGCTCCGGCTTCAGCTTCTTGTGCTCCTTCGACGGCGGCATCTGCTCGTCCTTGTCCGCCGTGGTGATGCGCCGCAGCAGCTCGCTCTTCTCCGGCATTCCCGGCACCACCGCGACCTCGCCGGACTCCGCCTTTCCAAACGCCGACTCCTTCTCATCGAGCCGCAACCCGCCCTTGCGCTTGTTCGTGTCCGGGCCGTGGCATGCGAAGCAGTTGTCCGAAAGGATCGGCCGCACGTCGCGGTTGAAGTCTATCGCCGCAGCCCCCGCAGCCCGTGCCTGTGGATCCAGCGCAGCGTGCGCAATGATGATGGACGCGAGTGCTCTGGCCTTCATTGGTGAGTGGAAAATCGGCCACCGACGGGAACATTAGCCGCGCAGCCTGAACATCATCTTCATCCCCGCCGACGATTTCGCCCGCCTTCGGCGCGACGAACTCCACTGCGACACGCCCCTTCAATCCCGTTGCCTATCCATCCCGATGATGTGAAATGGCCCCCACAACGCCACACCCGCCCATGACTCTCGCTGAAACCATGAGGCTGCTCGAATCGAAGGGCAGCGAGCAGACGCGCAAGACCTTCCGCCGGCATGGCGCGCCGGAGAGCATGTTCGGCGTGAAGGTGGGCGATTTGAAACCCATCGCGAAGCAGATCAAGGGCGACCAGGCGCTCGCGATGCAACTCTACGCCACCGGCAACTCCGATGCGATGTATCTCGCCGGACTCGTCGCCAGCGGCGCGGAGATGAAGCGCAGCGAACTCGACCGCTGGGCGAAGGACGCGACGTGGCACATGATTTCCGCCTGCACCGTGCCGTGGGTTGCGTCGGAGCATCCCGATGCGGTGCCGATCGCGCTGAAGTGGATCGACTCGCCAAAGGCCCTCATCGCCGAGGCGGGCTGGGCCACGCTCGCCGCCGTGGTCAGCGTGCGGAAGGACGAGGACCTGCCCATCAAGGAATTCGCCGCCCTGCTCGCCCGCGTGGTGAAGACGATCCACGCCGCCCCCAACCGCGTGCGCTACACGATGAACAGCTTCATCATCTGCTGCGGCACCTACGTCGCCCCGCTCGCCGACAAGGCGATGGCTGCCGCGCAGAAAATCGGCCGTGTCGAGGTGGACATGGGCAACACCGACTGCCATGTGCCCGATGCGGCGACTTACATGGTGAAGTGCCGACGCGGCATGCCCGTCGCGCCGAAGCGGAAGACGGCGAAGTGCTGAGCGGCGCGACCGATGCGCGGGCCGGCGATTTGGAGAAAGGCGGAGTTTGCTTGCCTCGAAAGAAACGGCGCCGACAACCATGACGACCATGAACCGGCTCCTCCTGCTCGCCATCCTCGCGGCCTTTGCTCTCGCCGAGCGGGCGGTTTCAGCGCATCCAAACATCGTCTTCATCCTCGCTGACGACCTCGGCAGCGCCGACGTGGGCTGGCACGGCGGCGACATCAAGACGCCGAACCTCGACAAGCTCGCGGCGCAGGGGGGCGAAGCTGGAGGCATTTTATGCGCTGCCGGTTTGCACGCCCTCGCGCAGCGCGTTGATGACCGGTCGCTATCCCATCCGCTACGGGCGGCAGGCAAATGTGCTGCGGCCCAACTCGAAGGTGGGGCTCTCGCTGGATGAAGCGCTTCTGCCGCAGGTGCTGCGCGGGGCCGGTTACGTCACCGCGCACATCGGCAAGTGGCACCTCGGCGAGTTCGACGCGGCCTACTGGCCCATGCGGCGCGGTTTTGATCACACTTACAGCTTCCGCCCGGACGTGAGACTGGGGAGCCATCACCACGTTGCCGCCGGCGCGATGCAGCGCGACGAGGCGCCGTGCGCGGACGAGGGCTGGGTGGGGGAAGTGCGCGAGCTGCTCGCGACTCTCGACCAGTTCACGAAGGAGGCCGTCCCGCCCATTCTGAAGCCCGAGCAGGAACGCAGGAAGGCCCGCTGACTTTGATGAAGCGCATCCTCCACTCCGCGCATTTCCATCGCCCTGCATCCGCCCCCATTCGTCATTCGCAGACGAGTCGCGCCTGGGAAACCGCCTATCCCGACTGATCCGCACATGCCGCAGGGGTTTTCCGCATGGGATTGGTCGTGTCCGCAGGCACAGCGCTCATAACCTTCCGGCTTTCAAAGGCTTCATCGCCTCCGGCTAATCGGTCACAGGTGCAGTTCCGGATACTCCCAGTCGGCCCACGAGCCTTCGCAGCCGAGAGTGGGACAGTGAAACTGCACCTTTCCCTCCCCGTCCTCCTCAAGCCGGATGTCGAAGCCGGTGAAGAGCTGGCTGCACTTCGCGCAGAAGCGCATCTCGCCGAGGGACCACCAGTGTTTGAATGGGTCGCTCTGCTGGAACAGATAGAGCTTTCGCCCCCGGGTTTCAGGTAGGGACATCCATGCAACGGTTCATCTGCCCGGCGCGGCGTCAACCGGGAACCTTAGCCGATGCCCCTCAAGGCCGCATAAAAAGCAGGTTTGGACGGCAGAGTGACTTGACGCACAACCGTAACTGTGTAGGAGTGCCCTCTTATGCCCCACATACCCACGCTCCAACAGCTCCAACGCAGCCTCGAAATCAGCCAGAAGATAGCCGCCCTCGAGGCGGAACTTCACGCGATCCTTACCGGGGCCGCCGCTCCCGCGCCGGCAGCAGCCGCTCCGTCGGCGGCGCCCGTGGCCGCCAAGAAGAAATCCGTCATCTCCGCCGCAGGGCGCGCCGCGATCGTCGCGGCGCAGAAGGCCCGCTGGGCAAAGGTGAAGGCCGCACAGGCCGCCGCCGCCAAAGCCAAGGCTCCCGCGGCAGCCGCGAAGCCCGCTGCCAAGAAGCGCAACTTCAGCCCCGAGGCGCTCGAGCGCATCGCCGAAGCCCAGCGCAAGCGGTGGGCTGCCAAGAAGGCCGCCGACGCAAAGCGCGCCTAACTCGCCACCAACCATCATTCCCGGAAGCGACGCTCGGCTTTCCCCGCCGGGCGTCGCTTCCTCCTTTTGGGGCTGCTGGAGGGCGGCGGTGCGCAGCCGCGCAGCAGCATCACGTCCGGCAGATCCTTCCTCCGCGTGACCCTCACGCCAAACTTCCCACGGTCCGCGATTCGTGCTCTACTCGTGACGTGACCCAGGCGAACCTCTGCATTCCAAGTTCCACCGTCGTGCCGGGGCAATGCGGCAACGGCGGCGCTGCGCGCGTCCGCACATACGTGATGAAGGCAGGCGCGCGCCGCATTTTCCGCGCGTCGCTGGCCCTCGCGCTCGGCATCATGCTCGCGGGATTTTCCGCGGCGCAGACGCCGGAGGAGGAGCTGCGGAAAAAGGAGGCGGAACTCCAGAAGCGGGAGGCCGAGCTGCAGAAGCAGCGCATGGAGCTGGAGGCCGCGAAGAAGCAGCTCCGCTTCGAGGAGGACGACCAGCGCGTGATGATGCGGCTGGAGGGCGATGTGCTGTTTGACTCCGGCAAGTCGGTGCTGCGGCCCGCGGCGCAGCAGGCGCTGGAGAAGGTGATCGTGGTGCTCGCGCAGTATCCGCGCGGCATGGTGGTGATCGAGGGCTTCACGGACTCGACGGGAAAGCGCGCGGTGAATTTCAAGCTGTCGGCGAGCCGCGCCTCCGCGGTGGAGGAGTTCCTGCGGAAGCGCACCGACCTGCCCGGGCTGCGGTGGAGCACGACAGGCTGGGGGCCGACGAAACCGATCGCGCCGAATGACACCGAGGAGGGCCGGCAGAAAAACCGCCGCGTGGAGATCGTGGTGGAAAAGCCAGTCGAGAAGACAACCGAGAAGCCGGGGGAGAAACCCGCCGAGAAACCCGCCGAGAAACCCGCCGAGAAGCCACCTGAGAAACCGGCCGACAAGCCGCGATGAACATCGCGGGCATGACTTTCCGCCGCTTCATCGCCGCGTTGCTGATGGCCGCGCTGACCGCGCTCGCGGGCGCGGCGGGCTATGATTTCGGCGACCGATACGCGGCGGTGGCTTATTCACCATCCACTGGAAAATGCGGCTATGCGTGGAACCAGGCGAGCCGCCGCGCGGCGGAGGCCGCGGCGATGTCGGAGGTGGATGCGCGGGATGCGAAGATCGTGGGCTGGGTGACCAAGGGCTGGCTGGTGCTGGTGGTGGGCGGAGACTTCAGCTATGGCGTGGGCTGGCGATTCGGCAGCGGCGCGCAACTGAACACGGCAACGAAACGCGCGCTGGATGAGTGCCTGAAGCGCACGGGGACGATTCGCAAAATCATCCGGCTGGGCTCGGGCGATTTCCCGCCGCAGGTGGTGAGCTGGGACCCGCCGGTGGGCCCGGAAAAGGTTCGGTTCGGGACGAAATGATTGAATTCCGGATCGCGGAGTGGATGCGTGCTGCGCATCCCCTGCCCCGCGTCGCCGGGGGCTATTCGCCTTTTCCGCTGTGGCGGACGCGCCAGATGACGCCGCAGGCATCTTCGTCGCCTGCCCCGCGTGGCGGGCATCCTGCTCAGCTCCGGCGCATGGCGATGAAACTCCTGCGACCGAAACGGAGACTCCGCGCGGCTTCCGCGCGGCATCACCACAGCGTCTATGTGATCCTGCTGGATGACGCGGTGGCGGGCCATACGTCGGTGCTGCGGGTGAATCCGCGCCGCGACCCCGCGAAGCCGTGCGTGTATGTGGGGATGACGGGCCTGCCCGTGGAGCACCGTTTTGAAAACCACCGGCACGGCTACAAGTCGGCGTGGACGGTGAGGAAATACGGCGTGCGGCTGCTGCCGGAGCTGTTCGCGCACCTGAACCCGATGCCCTTCGACGCCGCGGCGCAGATGGAGAAGGATCTCGCCGGGGATCTGCGCGCAGCGGGCTACACGGTGACGGGCGGGAAGTAGGCAGCGAGGCTGCGTCGCCCGATACTCGGCGCGCATCCGTCGCCAGCCGGTTCAAATTCAAACCACTCCCATCAGGATCATGATCAGGAGCACGACAAGCACGAGGCCGGCTCCGCCGCTCGGGTAGTAGCCCCATCCGGAGCTGTAGGGCCACGTGGGCAGCACCGCGATGAGGATGATGAGAAGGATGAGGAGGAGAATTCGGTTTCTGGACATGGTGGAATGAGGCTTCGCTGATCCATTCGCAGCAGGGACGGCGGGTGGGCGGGGCGATTTCAGCGGGGCTGCGCGGGAAACGCCGCTTGAGCGGGGCGGCGGAAAGTGCTGTCTCATCGCACCGCGCGCCTCCGCGGCACACGAACGCGAACCGCATTCCAATTTGCCTCCGCCACCACCGGCATGAAAACGCGCCCCGCCCTTCCCTCCCTCCCCGCCATCGCCGCGTGCCTATTCGCCGCGCTCACCGCGCTGCACGCCGCGGCGCCGCCGGACGTGCTCGTGATTCTCACGGACCAGTGGAGCCCGCGCTACACGAGCTGGGAAAACCCGCAGGTGCGAACGCCGAACCTCGACCGCATCGCGCGCGAGGGGATGATCTTCGACGCCTGCTACACCACGTCGCCCGTGTGCATGCCCGCGCGCATCTCGCTGATCACGGGGCTTTATCCGCACAATGCCGGGCACTCCGCGTGGGGGAATGCCGGCAATTACCTCGTGCAGCCGGAATCCGCGCCGATGTTCCGCGACATCCGCCAGGCGGGACACACCACGGCGCAGATCGGCAAGACGCACTGGAGCGGCGGGCCCGCGTGGAAGCAGCAGTTCAAGACGGAGGAGGAATATCACCGCGCGCTCGGGCTCGACTTCGTGCTCGATGTCTCCGGCCCGGTGGATTCGCCGAAGGACCGCAACCCCTACGCGCAGCATCTCGCGCAGCGCGGCCTGCTCGACTCCGTGGCCGCCGACATGCACGAGCGCTTCGTCAGCTTCGAGTTCCTGCCGCGCGCGAGCCTCGTGAAGCCCGAAGACTACCACGACACGTTCGTCACGCGCGCCGCGTGCGACTTCCTCGCGCGGCAGCCGAAGGACAAGCCGGTGTGCCTCGTCGTGAGCCTGCACTCGCCGCATCCGCCGCTCGATGCGCCGGGCGAGTTTGCGACGATGTTCGACCCGGAGAAGCTCACGCTGCCGGCAAACGTGGCCGCGAGCTTCAAACGCGAGCGGCGCGACATCGACCAGCGCATGCTCCGCGCGATGCTCGCAAACTACCTCGGTAAAATCGCGCTCGTGGACGACAATGTGGGCCGCCTCGTCGCGGCGATGAAGCAGCGCGGCACCTGGGACAGCGCGCTCGTGATCCTCACCGCCGACCACGGCGAGATGATGGGGGCGCATGGATTCCTGACGAAGGGGCGGTTTTACGAGGAGTCGGCCCGCGTGCCGCTTTTCATCCGCTGGCCCGGCCACGTCCAGCCCGGCCGCTCGCGGGCGCCCGTGCAGATGATGGATGTCTATCCGACCATCGTCGAGGCCATCGGCGGCAAGCTGTCGCCGGGACGCTTTGCGAAATCCCTCCTGCCGCTCGCCACGGGAAAGGCCGCATCGGTGCGCGACGTGGCCATCAGCGAGATCGGCAAGGACGCGCCCCTCGGCATGATGGCCCGCGACGCGCGCTACAAGTGGTTCGCCGACGAGCAGCGCGAATACCTCTTCGATCTGCAGGCCGATCCGTTTGAGATGCGCAACCTCGCCGGCGAACCCGAACACGCCGCGACCCTCAGCCTCATGCGCGGCAAGATGCTCACGGCACTGCGCTCCACGCAGTCGAACTTGTCCGAGGGCTACACCTCGAAAGTCCAGCGCCTCCGCGCCGCGGAGGAAAAGAAGAGCCCGAAGTGAATTGCACCTGCGCGCCCGCGAAAAGCCTTGCTGCAGGTGCGGTGGGGTAAAATAAACCCGCCATGAACAGACGGGATTTTCTCCGGACTGCAGCTCTCGCTCTGCCGGCAGTCGAGTTGATGGCCATGCGTGCGTCCGCGGACTCAAAGGCGTCCGTCCTTCTATATAGGGCAAAGCCATTCATCGAGTGGGCAAAAGCGGATCTCGAAAAGCGCGCGGCGCTCGTGCAGGCGATCGCAGGCATCGCCGTTCCCCTGAACTTCCGCTACTTCCACGGCAAGCTGAGCGCGAAGGATGAATTCGCGAGGAAAGAGTTCTGGGCGGGAAGACTCTCCTCGCAGGCCTCCGAGCGGCACATCGAGGCGCTGCTTGCGGACATCGAGGCCGTCCGGAAGGAAGTCGCCGCAAAGGAGGTCGAGGCGGCCGCCGTCTGGAAGGAGAAGAACAAGGAGGAAAAGCCCGGGGGCGCGCAGGTGAGCGAGCCCACGCATGGGAAGATTTTCGGGGCCAGCGTCAGCGCGCGGAATCTCGGCGTGATCCTCGACAGCAGCGGCAGCATGAGCCGCTTCCTGAAGAAGCTCCGGGCCGAGATCCACCGCGACTTCGAGGGCTGCAACATCGTCGAGGTTCCGGGATGCTCCATTTTCGGAAATGCAGACTCGGCCTGGTTCTTCGCGGCGCCCGTGAGCGGCATCAATCCCTTCACGCCCGACCGCCATTGCCCGCCCATTTCACACGACACCATGGCGCGCTTCCCTCTGGCGCGGAGCGACACAGCGTCCGCCATTGTCGCGATGGCCTCCCTCATGAAGAACGATGCCATCTACTGGTTCTCCGACTTCAAAGACGGTGTCTCTTCCACGACGGTGGCAAAGATCGCCGTGCCCGTGCTCGCAAACAAAGTCACGCTCTACCTGCACACCATCGACAGGCAGCCCGCGGCACCACTCGCGGACCTCGCCCAGAAATCCGGCGGCTCGATCATCAAGAAGGCCGTCCACTAGCGCGCCGCCGATCCAGCAGGCATTGCTTCCCATGCCCTCCGCCGCACTGCGACCGCACTCACTCACTGCCCTGTGCGCCCTGTGCGCATGCATCCTCCTCGCGCTGCTCACCCCCGGCCCGGCCGCCGAGTCGCAGTCGCGGCACCAGCAATACGACCCGGCCTACCAGCGGCGCACCTTCACCGGGGCCGGGAATGTCCCCCTCCCCTACGGCTGGCTCGCGCCGCTGAACGCGAGGCCGGGCGAAAAGTATCCGCTCGTGATTTGCCTGCACGACGCCTTCGGCAGGACGCGGGCGGGCACGGTCCTCGCGCGCCCGTCCATGCGCGAGCGATACCCCGCCTTCGTCATGGTGCCCGAGGCGGATCGCCCGTTCACGTGGGCGAAGGCCGACGTCATCCGCGACGGCGGCAAGCCTTCCCAGCTTCCGCAGAAGCTGCCGCTGCTCATCGAGGCGCTGCGCTCGGTGATGCACAGGGAGGCCGTGGACCCGGCACGCATCTACATCACCGGGCAGTCGATGGGCGGCGTGGGCGTCTGGGGTGCCATCTGGCAGCACCCGGAGCTGTTCGCCGCGGGCGCGCCCGTGTGCGGCCTGTGGAGGATCGAGGAAGCCCCGCGATTGCTCTCCGTGCCCATGTGGGCGTTTCACGGCGAACGCGACAAGACCATCCCCGTCCACTACACGAGGGAAATCATCGCGGCGATCACGAAGGCCGGCGGCACCGTGAAATACACCGAATATCCCGGCGTCGGCCACGAGAGCTGGAACAAAGCCTACGACGACCCGGAGCTGTGGCGCTGGCTCTTCGCGCAGAGGAAGCGGCGCAGCCAATGATCCGCATTGGCAGCGGGCGCGGGGATCCGCCGGGATTTTCTACCCGAGCCGGTAAACGATGCGCGCCTTCGACAGATCGTAGGGCGACATCTCCAGCTTCACACGGTCGCCCGTCGTCAGGCGGATGAACCGCTTGCGCATCTTGCCAGAGATGTGTGCGAGCACGAGGTGCTTGTTTGCCAGCTCCACCCGGAACATCGTCCCGGCGAGAACCGACGTGATTCTTCCCTCGATTTCGATACAATCTTCTTGGACAGCCATGTGTGAATTTGCCTCTGCAACTGAATTGGCGCGGTTGTGACCCCGCCGGGTTAAAATAGCTCTCTTGAGCTCCTTCGACTGGCCATCGGGCCGGACGAAGGGTGGGGACAGTCGTCCGCATCCGCCATTAAGCAAGCGGTCATTTCCCCCCGCTGCGCAAATATATCCCCGGCCGTTCCCGTGGCTGGAGGCGCCGGCAGCCGAATCAGCGCCCGTTGAAACGCCGCCAATTTCCCCGCAGCAGCAGAGTCTCCACTCGCAAATTTGCCGGAGTGGTGTAAGCATTGGGATGAGCAAGAACTTCAGCTTTTCGACTCGTGGCCCGGACATCGTGTCGGTGGAACTGGCAAAGGTCCTCTCCCAAAAGGGTTCGTGGGCGTTCAAGCCGCTGTTCGACATCGTCCATTTGAGCCTTCGCGCCAAAGGCTGCGCGGGCGGGGGTGAGGAAATGCTGCGGCTGCGTGCCCACGAGAAGCTCCAGAAATTCCTCTCCGCCGGCATCGTCACGAAGAATGGCAAGGAATACACCGGCGTCCCGGATGCCCTCGTGAACTTCTTCAAGGCGACGGAGGAATTGAACGCCAAGGTGAAGGCCGCCGTGCAGAACCGCGCGGCGCTGACGAGCAGCGCTCCGACAGCCTCCCCCACCGGGGCGGTGACCAAAGCGGCGACCAAAGCGGTTTCAAAAAAGAGCCTCCCGCCGAAAGGAAAAGCGCCGCGCGCAAAGCGAATCACCGCCCGTTGAAGCCCGCGCATCGGCGCGGATCACTCAGGCCGGGAGCAGGGAGGTGAAGGCAGTTGAATGGTGGAACGCGTCGCTCCACCGCCCGGCACCATTCGTCATTCGTCATTCGCCATTCGTTGACCGGACTCATCTTTTCGAGCCACAGGGAGAGTTAGTCCGAGTGGTTGGTTTGTGTGTTTAGTGTCTGGTTTTTGGTTTGTCCATCCCCGGCGCGGGGAGGCCGGAGGCCGACCGGAGCCGGGGATGGGGTGAGTCG
>JBGAPP010000002.1:0-875277 GCA_044221185.1 Chthoniobacteraceae bacterium
CCGACGCGGACGATGAGCTGGCCGCTGTTGCCGTTGAGGATGTCCTTGATGGTGGGGACGGCGGGGATGATGAGCGCGCGGTTGGTGCTCACGGCGTCGAACCCGCTGGCGAGGAGGTCTTCCATGCGGTTGCCGTGCAGATTCTGGACGTGGCCGGCGAGCTTGCGGAGCATGTCCACGAGGACGTCGCGCTTGGCGTTCTTGTCGGCGGTGTCGGCGGGGCCGCCCTGCTCGGCCTTGGGGATGGCGAGGCCAAATGCCTCAATGGCCGCGTCGAGGTCCGCCTTGCTGACGGGTGGGACAGGGTCGGGCGGGTTGTTGTAGATGGTCTGGCCGTAGAGATTGGCACTGACGGCCTGCGCGGTGTCGAGCAGGTCGTGGTCGGTGGCATTGGTGAAGCCGAGGAGGACGCGGAGATTTGGCATACGTTTGGAGGGGTTGAGGTTGATTTGTCCGTTCCAGACTAGGTTCGGCGAATTCCAGCGCAGGGGCTTGCCTTGGGCGTCGGTGCCGTTCCAGCGGGCGGGTTTGGTGGCCATTCAGTGAGCTATGGGCTGCGTTGAGTTTTGGTTGGTTTTGAAATTGGCGCGGATGCGCCGAAAATGGCTGGCTTTGTTCGCGAGGCGGTATTTTGCATGGCAAACAAGGCTTTTTTCACCGGAAATGCCGTTTTTCCGGCGTCTGACAATACCTTGTCCGTCCCGGACAAAGTATTTGGCGCGACGGACAAAACATTCTCCGGCTCGGACACTGGATTGTCCGGCATGGAGAAGAAATTGTGCGTGGCGGAGAATGGATTTTCCGATTTCGGACAAAGTATTCTCCGTGACGGACAATGGATTGCCGGTGATGGAAAATGGATGGTGCGCGGCACCCAATGGATTCTCCGCTTCGGACAATGGATGACCGGGAATGCAGAATGGATGGTCCGAAGCGGACAAGACACTGCCGGCAGCGCAAAGGATCGCATAGGCGATGGAGAGCCCTGCCCCCTGCTGGCAGTCATCGGAGACTGTCAACAGACACCGCCGTGCGAAGGCTTGAACGTCGAGTTTCTCATCAAAAATTTCCGGGCGGGCTTTTTGGAAAAAGTTTCCTCCACCTCCCTTTGACGAAACTCCGCGCGCGCCCAGTGCCGCTAAACATTCTGGTAAAACCGCGCTCATCGCCGCGCATCGCAATCCTGTGCGGATGTCATGTCAATGGTCTTTTTTTGAGATAAATTTGTGCGCCCTGTTTTATGTCACGCATCGCCCACAAATCCCCTTCTCGACTTTCGCGGCGTGCGTTCCGTAGAAACGCGGCCCGCAATTTTCCATGAGCAATCCAACGAATGAGGCGCCCGCCGCGCCAGCGCCCGCACCGTCCGACTTCATCCGCGACATCGTCGCGCAGCATGTCGCGGAGGGGAAATATGCGCAGGTCGTGACGCGCTTCCCGCCGGAGCCGAACGGATACCTGCACATCGGCCACGCGAAGTCGATCTGCCTGAATTTCGGCATCGCGCGGGAGTTTGGCGGTGTGTGCCACCTGCGGATGGACGACACGAATCCGGCGAAGGAGGACGTGGAGTATGTGGAGAGCATCACGGCGGATGTGCGCTGGCTCATCGCGGGCTGGGCGGATCATGTGCTGCGGTTCAAGCGCGTGGGCGACACGACCGCGCAGCGCGTGGAGCCGGGCGCGGGAACGGAGCCGTTTTACGCGAGCGACTATCTGCAGCAGCTCCACGATTACGCGGTGATGCTCATCCAGGCGGGCAAAGCCTACGTGTGCGACCTCACCGCGGAGCAGACGGACGAATACCGCGGCGCGCCCGACAAGCCGGGCCGCCCGTCGCCGTGGCGCGACCGCAGCGTGGAGGAGAACCTCGACCTTTTCGCGCGGATGAAGGCGGGCGAATTCCAGGACGGCGCGCGGACGCTGCGCGCGAAGATCGACATGGCGTCGCCGAACGTGTGGCTGCGCGATCCGCTGCTCTACCGCATCCGCCACATGGCGCATCACCACGCGGGCAATGCGTGGTGCATTTATCCGCTCTACGATTACGCGCACTGCCTGAGCGACTCCATCGAGGGCATCTCGCATTCGATCTGCACGCTGGAGTTTGAGGTGCACCGGCCGCTCTACGACTGGATCCTCGACAATCTGCCGGTGCCGCAGCCTCGCCCGCACCAATACGAGTTCGCAAAACTCATCCCGACGCACATGGTCGTGTCGAAGCGCAAGCTGATCACCCTCGTGCAGGAGGGGCTCGTGAGCGGCTGGGACGATCCGCGGCTGCCCACGATCAGCGGCATCCGGCGCCGCGGGGTGACGGCGGAGGCGCTGCGCGCTTTCGCGATCGGCGTGGGCGTGACGAAATTCAAATCGGCGACGGACATCGCGGTCTTCGAGCACGCGATCCGCACGGACCTCAACCAGCGCGCGCTGCGCCGCATGGCGGTGCTGCGTCCGCTGAAGGTGGTGATCACGAATTTCCCCGAAGGAAAATCGGAGCCATGCGCCGCGGTGAACAATCCGAACGACGAGGCTGCGGGCACGCGCGAGGTGCCGTTCACGCGGGAGCTCTGGATCGAGCAGGACGACTTCATGGAGGTGCCCGCGCCGAAATATTTCCGGCTGAAGCCCGGTGGCGAGGTGCGGCTGAAGTCCGCCTTCATCATCAAATGCGACGAGGTCGTGAAGGACGCCGCGGGCAGCATCACTGAACTGCGCTGCACCGCCGACCTCGACAGCAAGACCGGCGGCCCGACTGCGGGGCGCAAGGTGAAGGGCACGATTCACTGGGTGAGCGCCGCGCACGCGCTCGACGCCGAGGTGCGGCTCTACGAGCGCCTTTTCACCGAGGCCGAGCCGGAGAAGGACGGGCGCGACTTCAAGAGCGTGCTCAATCCGCACTCGCTCGAAGTCATCACCGCGAAAGTCGAGCCGTCGCTGCGCGATGCGAAGGCGGAGGAGCGCTACCAGTTCGAGCGGCTCGCGTATTTCACCCTCGACCCGGACTCGAAGCCTGGCGCGCCCATCTTCAACCGCACGATCACGCTCAAGGACGCGTGGGCGAAGGAAGCGGCGAAAGCCTGATCACTCCGACCACTCCGATTACTTCGCGGCGGGCGCTGTCTTCCCGCGGAGATTGAAGAAGTCGAACGTCTGCTGCGGCACTGGTGGCGGCTCGGCCAGAGCCTTCGCGTCCGCAGCAGCCTGCGCGGGCTTTTCCAGCGGCGCCTTCCCGGCCATGTCGGCGGCAGGCTGCGCGGGCTTCGCGTCGTTCGCGGGCTTCGCCGCAGCGGGATCGTCGCTCTTGGCGACTTTCGCGTCCGCCGCCGGAGCCTCGACCGGCGCGGCGGTGATGACCTGCGCCTTTTCGGCGAGAACGGCGAAATTGGAAATGCTCGTCGTGCGGTAGGTTTCCTTCCCGCCGTGGAGGACCGCGATGTCGTATTCCACGCGGTCGCGCTCGACCCCGGACGACGCGAGATGCCCGGCCACTTCGAACACACCGCACGTCACATCCACAGTCTTGAACGACACAAGCGGAGGCAGGTCCCCTTTTCCGGAATGCCTGAGCACATCCCCCGAGTGTTTCCGCAGCAGGACGGTCCATTGAATCGTCCCCGCCGGCAACGGCCGCACGGATTGGTTCGTCACCGCCACCGCGAGCGTCTGCATGCGGTTCGGCTCGTCACCGGGAAGGACTTTGCCGGGAATCTTCGCCAGGGTCTTCTTCGTCACCGTGACGAGGAGCCGGCTGGCATCATCCGCGAGGGAAACGGACGGCGAAAGGAGCAGGCAAACTGCAATTCCCACATGGCTCAGCGCGCGTCGCATGATGGGACTATGGTCGGACGGGAGAAAACTTAGCAATGCAAATATCCCGGACGAAAATCACTGCTTGCCGCGGCATTCGAGCCCTTTCCAAGCGCAGAGCGCCCACGGGGCACACGGTTTGCTATAATTTCCATAATATGTTCATCCGGAAGAAAACCAAAATCCGCATCGGCTACGGACTCCTCGCCGTGACGGCAATCTACGTTGTGGCGCTCGACGCAGAGGTTCGCGGCCAGCAGAGCCTCCGGAATACCAGCACGGAAGCCGAGCGCGCGATGAGGCGCGAACCGGCGGCTCCGCTGCCCATCCTGCCGCTGGCGCAGTCGCCCTTTTCCGAGGCGCATCCGAACTCGTTCGCGGCGAACCGTGGCGACGTGGCGACCAGGGTCCAACGCCAGACGCCGCCGGAAGACGGAGGCAACGCCGTCTCCGCGATCCTTTTCCTGAAATCCGCGATGCAGGTGGATCTCGGTGAAGGACCGGTCGCCTTTCCGCGCGGAACCCGCGTCCACTTCATCCGTCAGCAGGACGGCAAGCTCCTCGTGTCGCATGACGGCGCGAATTTTCTCGTCGAGAAATCGCAGGTCACGGACGACCTCGCGAAGCTCGGCGTGCTGGCGCGGAACTCCTCGTAGCGCTTGCTTTGCGCGCCGCAGCGGATAGACCGCGCGCGTGACTGAGACGGAAGCCTGCATCGCCCTGAACATGGTGCCGGGCATGGGCCCGGTGAGGCTTCGCGCGCTGCTGGACACTTTTGAAACTCCCCAGCGCATCCTCGCTGCGGGCCCCGCGGCGCTGCGCGCGGTGAAGGGCGTCGGCCAGGAAACCGCGGATGCGATCTCATCGTGGCAGTCGCACGTGGATCTCGCGGCGGAGCTGAAACGCATCGGGGATTTTGGCGCGAAGGTGATTGCCGCGAACTCGCCGGAATATCCCGCGACGCTGCGCACGATCCACAATCCGCCCGTCGTCCTGTATGTCTGGGGCACACTCCTCCCCACGGACGCGCACGCGATCGGCGTGGTCGGCTCGCGCAATGTCACGCACTACGGCACGGAGACCGCGAAGAAGCTCGCATATCAGCTCGCGTTTGCGGGCTACACCGTGGTGAGCGGCCTCGCGCGCGGCATAGACACCGCTGCGCATCAGGGCGCGCTCGCGGCGAAGGGCCGCACCATCGCCGTGCTCGGCAGCGGGCTCTCGGCGCTCTATCCGCCGGAAAACCTCGGCCTCGCGGAAAAGATCGCAGCCTCAGGCGCAGTCGTCAGCGAATACCCGATGGAGCGCCCAGCGGATCGCCAGACCTTTCCCTACCGCAACCGCATCGTCGCCGGCTGGGGAAGCGGACTGCTCGTCGTGGAAGCTGGCCTGAACAGCGGCGCGCTCATCACCGCGAATCAGGCAGTCGAGCAGGGACGGACTGTCTTCGCCGTGCCGGGACAAATCGATCGCCCCACCAGCGCGGGAACGAACCGCCTCATCCAGCAGGGCGCCCGCCTCGTCACCTCCGCCGACGACATTCTCGACGAACTCGGCTCGCTCATCCCGCGCGGCGCCGCTGCCGCATCGCCGGCAAAAGCCGGCCGCGCAAATTCCGAGGCTGCCCCACCGGCGCCCGCGCCTTCGCTCTCGCACGAGGAAACGCTGCTCGTCACCGCACTCGATGTCGGCGAACTCACGCTCGACGAACTTTCCGCAGCCACCCGCCTCCCCGGCCCAAAAGTCAGCAGCACGCTTCTCGCGCTCGAAATGAAGCGCCTCGTCCGCGCGCTTCCCGGCCACCGCTACGTGCGGCTCTGATCCCCCGCCGGCTCGCGGCGCTCCGCGACGCTCACCAGCCTGCGGATCAAATTCCCCCACGAGACGCGGCCGATGGGCCGCGTGCCCGGCCCGCGCACGACGGCGACGGTGCTGCGGGCCGCGCGCATCTTCCACAGAACGCTGAACGCAGGCTCGTTCGGCCCGACAGTCACGATCCTTCGCTGGCACGCACCCGCGTCCAAGTCGCGCCGCCCGTCGAGCAGCACCTCGAACGCATCCACAAATCCCGAAACTTTCCCCTCGTCGTCGCACACGAGCCGCCGGTCGGCGCCGCGCTTCGAATCCTGCGCGAGCAGCCGGCTGATCGGCTCGTCCGCACGAATCACGTCGTCGGCCTCGACGGGCACCATCACGTCCTTCGCCGTCACTGCGCGGAAATCCACGACGTTGTGAATCATCGCGCGCTCGGTCGTCGAAATCACGCCGGTGCGCTCGCCCTCGATGGTCATGTATTTGAAGTCCTCGCGCCCGATGAAGAGCCTCTGCTGCGCGGCCACCTTTCCGCCAAAGAGCATCCGCTGCGCGCCCGCGCCAATCCAGTGGACCGGCGTGAGCGCCAGATCAAGCAGACGCAGCGGCCCGGAGAGGAGCGCCAGCGCGCGATACGGGAAGCGCCGGAAGAGCGACTTCGGGAGCAGCTCGAGGCCGAAGAGATACACCGGCAGGTAAATCGCCAGTGCCACGAGATAACCCCATTGCCCCAACCCCGCCACGAGCAGGCGCGTTCCCAGCACGAGCGCCAGGATGTTCGCGAGGTTCGTCACGATGAGCACCGTGATGAGCATGCGGTCCGGGTTCGCGAGGAGCGACTGGAGCGTGACGGCCGCGCGATCCTGCTCCTTCGCGCGGTGCGCGAGGCGGACACGGTTCACGGAGAAAATCCCCGCCTCGATGCCGCTGAAGACGAACGACACCGCGAGGCACACGGCGATGGTCAGCAGCGCCACCGTCACTCCGCGTCCTCCTTTCCATCGGCGGAATCGCACACGAGCAGCACCTCGTCCACGCGTTTGCGCGACACCCGCCTCACCGTCACGTGCAGCCGTCCGATCTGCATCTTCTGTCCCTTTTTCGGGAGCTGCCCGAGGCGCGTGAAAATGAGTCCGCCAATCGTGTCAATACCCTCGTCCTCAAACCGCTCGCCGATTTCCTCCGTGATGTCCTCCAGCCGCGCGCTGCCGCTCGCGAGCACGCGCCCGTCGCCGAGGCTTTCGATGTAAAGCTTCGCGTCGGTCTGCGGCACGGCGTCGCCGATGATCTCCTCCACAAGGTCGCGCAGCGTGACGATGCCCTCGACACCGCCGTGCTCGTCCACCACAAACGCGATTCCCTGCGGGTGCGAGAGGAAGCTCTTCAGCAGCGTGAGCGCCTTCATCGTCTCCGGCACGAACGACGGCACGCCGAGCCGCTCCATGTAATGCACGCTCGGGTCGCGCAGCAGCGCGAGCACGTCGAGCACGCCCACGATGTCGTCCGGCGTCTCGCCGTGAACCGGCACGCGCCGCAGCCGGCGCTCGCGCACCAGCGGGAGCACCTCGTCGTTCGTGAGGTCGTCCGGCAGTGAAAACATCTCCACGCGCGGCGTCATGCAGTCCTTCGCGGTCTTGTCTCCGAGCTTGATGATTTCGGAAATCATCTCCGTCTCCATCTCCTGCAGCGCACCCTGCTCGGCGCTCATCTCCACGAGCGTCCCGAGTTCCTCATCCGTGAGCTGCTGCGGCGCGCGCAGCGTCTCGGGAAGGACTGCGCCCGCGACCCTCTCGCTGCCGCGCTCCAGCAGGCGCGCCAGCGGATTCAGGATCGGAAGCATCCCGCTGAGCAGGCGCGCGCCGAAGCGCACCACGAGCATCGGCGCGCCCATGCCGATGAGCTTCGGCACGAGGTCGCAGGCGAAGACGATGAGGGCGAAGAGGAGCAGCGCCGAAACCCAGAACGGGATCGCGATTCCCCGCTGTCCCTCGATGAGCGCGAGGCTCCCAATCATCAGCGGCGCATTCGCGAGCGCGTCGGCGATGAGGATCGTGCTCAGCAGCCGGCGCGGGCTTTCCATGATGCGCGACACTGCGTCGCCGAGCGCGCCGGACTGCTTTTTCAGCGTCTCGACCCGCGAGCGCGGCAGCGCGAAGAAGCCCGTCTCAAGCGCTGAAATCACCGCCGACATCACCGCGAGCAGCACGAGACCCGCGGCAAAGAGGAGCGTCACCGTCGGCGTCATCGTGCCTTCTTTCCAAGTTGAGTCAGCGTCCGCTTGTGTTGCACAGGCCCGCGAAGGATAGTGGCGGGCGAGATTCCCGCGATGAAAAAAAATCTGCCCGGCGGCGTGCATCCGCCCGACAACCCCGGCACTCCGCCCAAACCGCTGGACCCTCGATACCTGGCGTGGTTCGGGCATTTCAATGCGGGCGAATACTACGAGGCCCACGAAGTCCTGGAGGTGCTCTGGCTGCGCACAAGCAGCGGCAACCGGAACTTCTTCAAGGGCCTCATCCAAGTCGCGGGCGCGTTCGTTCACCTTCGCAGACAGCGGGAAAATCCACCCTCGGCTGCGGACACCACGCGCCTCCGGCCAGCCGCCCGGCTTTTTCGCCGCAGCGTCGAGCACCTCGCGCCCTATGGCCCCGCACACCTCCGCCTTGATGTCGCCGCGCTTTGCGCACTGTGCGATTCGCTCGCGGAAGGAATCGAGGCATCGGACTACGCGGACAATCCGTGGGATCCCGCCGCGCCACCCCGCCTCAGTCTCGGCGCGTGAACGAGAGGAGCTTCGATGTCCTCGTCATCGGCGGCGGGGCGGCGGGAATGATGTGCGCCTTCACCGCTGGCCAGCGCGGAGGAAGAGTCGCGCTCATCGAGCACAACGACCGCGTCGGAAAGAAGATCGCCATCAGCGGCGGCGGACGCTGCAACTTCACGAACACCGGCATCGAGCCCGGCTCCTACCTTTCCGAGCGCCCCGAGTTCAGCCGCTCGGCGCTCGCGCGCTACACGGCGTGGGACTTCATCGCGCTCGTCGAGAAGCACGGCATCGCCTACCATGAAAAGAAGCTCGGCCAGCAGTTCTGCGACGGAAGCTCGCGAGAGATCATTGCGATGCTGGAGGCCGAATGCGCGGCGGCAAACGTGGAGACCTTCACCGGTTGCCGCGTGCTCTCGGTGGAAAAGCCCGAGCGTTTCCGCATTCAGACGTCGCGCGGCGAATTCACCGCCCGCTCGCTCGTCATCGCCAGCGGCGGACTTTCGTTCGCGAAGCTCGGCGCCTCCCCTTTTGGCTATGACATCGCGAAGCAGTTCGGCCACCGCATCACGCCGCTGCGTCCCGGACTCGTGCCGCTCACCTTCTCCGCAAGCGACCTGTCCCTGCACGAACTCAGCGGACTCTCGCTGCCCGTCATCACAGGATGCGCCGTCGGCGGACGGAGCGCGCATTTCGAGGAATCCCTGCTCATCACGCACCGCGGGCTGAGCGGTCCGGCCATTCTGCAAATCTCCAGCTACTGGCGCGAGGGCGGCACCGTGGAAATCAACCTCCTCCCCGATTCCCGCGCCCGCGAGTCGCTGCTGCGCGCACGGGCCAGCGGACGCGACCTGCCCGCCGTGCTCGCCGAGTGGATGCCGCGCCGCTTCGCCGACGCATGGTGCGCCATTCACGCGCCCGCAAAGCCGCTCGTGCATTTCAAGCAGCGCGAATTCGACGATACTCTGCGGCTGCTGCACGAGTGGCCGTTCACGCCCGCGGGCACCGAAGGCTACCCGAAGGCCGAGGTGACGCTCGGCGGCGTGGATACCGCGGAGGTGTCCTCAAAGACGATGGAATCGCGGCGCGTGCCGGGGCTCTTCTTCATCGGCGAAGTGCTCGATGTCACTGGCTGGCTCGGCGGCTACAATTTCCAATGGGCATGGTCCAGCGGTCACTCCGCGGGCGAAGTCGCCTGACGCCGCACCAGCATCAACCGCCGGCACCGCGTTCAGCGGTTTGCCACGTCACGCTTCCGCTTGAGAAACGGGTCGCTCGTGACGATTGCCGCGATGAGCGCCGACATCTTGTAGCCGCCCGCAGCCATCTGCCGCTGCACCGAGTCGAGCGCCTGCTTGTCCATCCGCTCCACACCGCGGCACAGCGCATACGTCATCATCTTCTGCGCAAAGGCCCGCGCGAACTTTTCGCCCTTCAGGTATTTCTTCAGACCGGCAAAGCCATCCACCTTCGCGCCGTCGGCAAAAGTGGCGCTGGAATCGATCCGGTTGTTTCCCTCCTGCGTGCGCCACTCGCCGATGGCGTCAAAGTTCTCCAGCGTGAAACCCACTGGATCGATCTTCGCGTGGCACACCGCGCAGTCGGGATTGTCCCGGTGCTGCTCGAGCCGCAGGCGCAGCGGCGCGTTCTTGTCCACTTTTGCATCCTCGAGCGGCGGCACATTTGCCGGCGGCGGCGGCGGCGGCGTGCCGAGCATCTGCTCAAGCACCCACTTCCCGCGCACCACGGGCGACGTGCGCGTGGGCATCGATGTCGCGATCAGCACGCTCCCCTGCCCCATCACTCCGCCCCGCGGCGAGCCGGGCACGAGCTTCACGCGCCGGAACTCCCCGCCCTGCACGCCGGGGATGCCGTAGTGCTCCGCGAGCTGCTGGTTCACGAAAGTGAAGTCCGCCTCAATCAGTTCGAAGATGCTCCGGTCGTCCCGCACGATCGCGTCGAAGAACAGCCGCGTCTCCTCCTTCATCGCATCGCGCAGCTTCGGGCTGAACTTCGGGAACTTCTTCGCGTCGATGTCCACCTCGTCCACCGCGCGGATCTGCAGCCACTGGCTGGAGAAGTTCCGGATGAAATCCTGCGCGCGCCAGTCGGCCAGCATGCGCTTCACCTCCACCTGCAATGCGCCCGGCTTCAGCAGCTCCCCCTTCGACGCCAGCTCCGTGAGCCGCGCATCGGGCATCGAAGACCACAGAAAATACGACAGCCGCGACGCCACCTCGTAGTCGTTCAAATTGCGCACTGCACCCGGCTTCAGCACGTCCGGATCCAGCTCCCAGCGGAATAGGAAATTCGGCGAGCACAGCACCGCCTGCACCGCCACGCCCATCGCCTCGGTGAAGGGCGCCTTGTCCGCGAGCGCGGAGTCCACGAGCTTTCCAAAGCGCTCGATCTCCGCCGCCGCGACCGGCCTGCGGTAGGCCCGCGGCACAAACGACGCCAGCAGCTCGCGCGCGACCTTCGCCTCCGCGCCCGGCTCCGGCAGCTTCGCGAACACCCGCCGGAAGCTCTCGCTCGGCTCCCGCGGCACGTCCACGGGGCCCACGACCTCGAAGCCCGCCACATACACATTCCGGTCGCCGCGCATCTTCGGATCCGGGTGGTTCGACTCGTTGTAGTTGTTCAGGTAGGCGGCGGTGATGCGGTGGCTGCCACGCTTCACGCGCACCTTCGCCTCGTAGCCCGCCGGCTTGCCGCTGGCCTTCACGTCAAAGACCGCGATCTGCGCGCCATCCAGCGACACCGCGAGCTTCGGCGCCTCGGGCCCCGCCTGGTCGCCATAGGCGCGAAAACGCAGCACAAACTCACCGTCTGCACGGAAGTCCACTGACAGGCTCGCATCCGCCTCGCGGTAAAAACCGATCACCCCGTTCGCCACCGGATGCACCCACTCCGCACTCTGCGCCGCCTTCATCCTGTCCCCGCGGAACGATTCGCTCGGCGCCGAGGCCCTCTGCCCCGCGAGCACCTTCGCCACGATCTGATCCGCCGCAGCGAGATAGCGTTCCATCAACAGAGGCTGAATCGTCAGCACATCCGCGATCGTGTCGAAGCCGAACGCCGTCTCGTCACTCGGAAAATCCGACGGATCGAAATCCACCGCCAGCAAGTCTCGGATCGTGTTCCGGTATTCCCCGCGGTTCAGCCGCCGCAGCGTCACGCGGCCCGGATTCTTCTGCCCCGCCTCGGCCCCCGCGAGCTGCGCGTCAATCCACTGCACCGCCGCATCGCGCTCATTGCCCGGCAGCTTCGCCTTCGACTTCGGCGGCGGCATCTCGTGCGACTCCATCAGCTCCGCGATTTTCTCCCACGCCTTTCGCTCGGCCGCCGTGAAGCCCTTCTCCGCATATGGCCGGAAATCAAAGTCCCCCTTCTGCTTCTCCGCACCGTGGCAGGAAAAGCAGTATCTCTCGCCGAACTGCCTCCACTGCGGCTGCGGCGCCCCGTGCGCCTGCCCCGCGGCAAAAATGCCCGCGAGGATGCAGTGGAGAAAAACTCGGCTCTTGGTGCGGCTGGACATGCGCGGAGTTCTACGCGGCTACAGTGGCGCAATTAGGCGAATTCGCCAGCGGGCACCCCATCACCGGCAAAGCGAGCTCCTACTTCCCCACCTGCTCGCCATTCCCCTCGAGGAAGTAGGTCGAGCCGCCATAGGTCACGGTGCGGAGGTATTGCTTCCACACGGCGCCATCCAGCTCCCGCTTCGCCTCCATGCGCTTCTCCTCCGGCTTGCCCTCGGGGGCCGGGCGGTCGCGCAGGGCCTCGAAAAGCACGCGACCGTCCTGCTTCACCAGCGGGCGGATGCCCATGAGCCAGAGCACGGTGGGCGCGACATCAATGTTGCCGCTCGGCAGTTCGTTCCGCAGACCCTCGCGGAGGTCGGGGCCGGCGCCGATGAGCGTGTTCGTCTGGTCAAACGGGCTCAGCGAACCGTGCATCCCGAGGCCCGCCTTGCCCCCGTCGTGCACGAGCGTGCCAGGCACTCCGAACTGGTTCTTCTCCGCGCTCCACCGCGGCGCGACGACGATGTCCGGCGCGTCGGGCGACGCCACTCCGGCGTCGGTGAGGGCGAAGGTGCCCTCGATTTTCTCCCGGCAAAGAATGACGCCTGTGGATGCCTCGCCCTGGAGGACACGCACGGCCTTCGCGATCGTGTCCGAGTCGTGCCCGGTGACATAGATGAGCGCGGTGGCCCCGGTGCCGACGATGAGGATGTCGCCCTTGGCCGGCGCGGACTTGAAAGTGCGTGTGGCTCGCAGACCGGCGGCATTAAGCGGCTTCGTGATATCCACCGCCGCGGAGATCGTCGAGAAGCCGTGATCGGACACGACGAAGATGTCCGTCTTGTCGAGCACGCCCTTGTCCTTCAGCGCTGCGAGGACGAGACCGAGGTGGGTGTCCGAGCTGCGGAGCGCGCCGAGACCCTGCGGCGAGCCGGGGGCGTGGGCGTGCTGGGAGAAGTCCGGGTCGCTGACCCAGAGGACGGTGTATTTCGGCACGCCGGCCTTCCACAGCTCGTGGATGAGCACGTCGGTGGTCCAGCGGTCCTGCGCGGTGTTGGGGAAGGAAATCGCCGGCGGCAAGGGGCCGCGCGCCTGCAAGATGGGAATGATGGCGGCGGCAGGAGCGCTCATCGCCACGGAACCCGCGGAGTTGCGCTCCCCAAAGACATCCACGGACTCCCGCGCAGCCTTCGTGGTGCGGGCCTCCGCGCGGTCCTGGAGAATGGCCACGGGCTTCGTGCCAGCGACGGCGGTGCGGAAGCCGGCCTGCTGCACGGTCTCGGCGACGGTGGGCACGGCGATGTGCTTGCCCTTTGTCAGCTCATCGCTTTTGCGCACCACGTGAGGATCCTCGGTGGCGACGGGCTTCCCCGGCTCGATGGCGGGGCGGAACTCCTTGTTGCCGATGATGCCGCTGTTCTCCGGGCGCATGCCGCTGGCGAGCGCGGTGCCGTTCACCTCGGTGGTGGAGGGAAATGCGGGGTGATGATTCGCGAAGAAGACGCCGCGCTTGGCGAGTGCGGCAAGGTTCGGCGTGTGCTCCTCGCTCACGAGGTCGGGACGCATGCCGTCCCACACCATCACCACGACGTGCTCGGCCTTCCCCCGCTCGGCGGAAAGCTCGTATTTCACCACAGGCTCCTCGGCCTTCGCTCCGGGCTGGTCCTTCTTCTCGCACGCGGTGACGAGGAACAGTGCGGCGACGGCAGTGCAGATGGGGAAGGCGTGGATTCTCATGGCGGATTTTGGGAGCGCGCAATGGACAGGGATTCACCCGCGGCGTCAAAGACTACCGCCGTGCGGCGAAGCACGCGCAACCCCGCGGCTAACGCTCCGACGGTGCCGGCAAGTGCTCCCATTTCCCCAGCTCCGGCGCGCGAAATGCCGCCATGCGCGCGAGCAGCGCGGGCGAATCCGTGTCCACGAGCAGCGCCTCCAGGTGCGCGGGGCGCATGAACTTCTCCGCCGTCGCGTGCCGCAGAAAGGTGAGCAGGTGGTCGTAGAAGCCGGCGACATTGAGCAGGCCCACGGGCTTCGTGTGGAAGCCGAGCTGCAGCCACGTGAAGGTCTCGAACAGCTCCTCCAGCGTGCCGATGCCGCCGGGCAGCGCGATGAAGCCGTCGCTGAGGTCGGCCATGAGCTGCTTGCGCTCGTGCATGGAGCCGACGACGTGTAGCTTCGTGACGCCGGAGTGGCCGAGTTCCTTCGCCATGAGCGCCGAAGGGATGACGCCGATGACCTCCCCGCCACCGCGCAGGACTGCATCCGCGACGATGCCCATGAGGCCCACGTTGCCACCACCATACACGAGGCCGATGCCGCGCGTGGCGAGCAGCGCGCCGAGATTCTCCGCCGCCGCGCGATGCACCGGGTCCGCACCGGCGGACGATCCGCAATACACGCAGGCGCGCCTCATTTCCCCCGCGTGTCCTCCGCGAAGCGGAACGGCGCGCGGCCCGTGATGTCCGCGCTCGTGAAGCTCGGGCACCAGTGCTTCTCCACGTGCTCCACCATCAGGTCCGTGCCGGTGAAGTGGTCCACGCCGGGCGGGCGCTCGGGGTTATACATCGTGTCGGTCATGTCGCGCATGAGGACGACATTCTTGCCGAGGTAGGTCTGCTGCCGGATCGCGAACGGGCGGCCGAGCACGCACATGTTGAGATGCACGCCGCAAAGGACGACGTTCTCGATGCCGCGCTGCTGGAGGAGATTCCAAGTCTCCTGCCCATTGTCGGTGAGCGCGTCGCCGGGGAGAATCTCGATGCCGGCGTGCTGGCGCTTCCACGGCGGGACGATGTCGCATTTCTTCCCCGTGCACGAGCAGCCCATGTCGGAGTCGTCAATCGGCAGAGGGCTCTCGTGCTTCCCGTCCGTCCAGCACCACGCGGTGCCCCAGCGCTCCACAGTCGCGAGCGGCACCGGCGTCTTCGCAAACGGCGCGGACTGCGCGAGCTTCCGCGCAGGCGTGTCCTTGTAGAAATCGGTGACGCTGCTCGGCGCGTGGATGATGAAGATGCCCTTGGCGCGGGCGGCCTTCACCATCTCGTTCATCGGCCCCGCCATCTCGCCGACCCGGCGCGCGGCGGACTTGCACCAGTGGTCATCCCACATGTCGCAGATGATGAGCGCCGTCTTCCTCGTGTCCCACGCCGCGGCTTTCTCCGTCGCGCCACTGCCGTCCTTCGCGCGGGAGCGCAGGTGGAGCGTGAGCGGTTCTGCGAGGAGCGGGGATGCCATGGCGAGAAGGATGAGGAGGGTGCGGAACATGCGCGAGTGATAGCGGTGCCCGCAGCGGCGTCCAGAGCGCAGACGATGCTACCGCAGCAGCGCGCCCGCGGCCTCCGGCGATGGGAGATTCCACGCCTTCCATCGCGCCGCATACTCGGCGCGCGGCAACAGGACGAAGTGGGGCCTTGCATCCGCACGCAGCCATCGGATGAGCGCGACGAGGTCCGCCTCGCCCATCACCGTGCAGCCGACGCTCGGCTTGTGCGGTGCGCGGCGCAGATGGAGGAAGATGGCGCTGCCCATGCCCGGCGCAGGCGGATCTGCATTGTGCCGCACCTCGACGAGCCAGCGGTAGGCAAAGTCCCCGAGCCGCATCCGCTGCTTCGCATACCACGGCGGCGGGTTCTTCGGGTCCACGAGGACGTGCTTGTTGTATTGGGGGTGCGTGACGTCGTCGATCCACGCGTCCGCCGCGGTGACGGTGTGGATAGGATAGTCGCTCCCCGCCGGCAGCGCGCTGTCGTAGGTGTAAACGGTGCCGATGCGGAACACGCCCGCCGGCGCGCGGCCGTCGCGCTCCATCTTCCGCGTCCCCTGCTCCTCCTGCCCGTGCACGCCGGAGCCCCACGCGAGCCCGTTCTTTCCAAAGAGCACCGTCCATGGCTTGCCCACGGGCTTCCACTCGCCACCCGCGCGCTCGAAGCGCTGCGCGCTGCCTTCCGTCCCCTGCCACGACGGCGCGATGGCGACGACAAGCTGCCGCACACCGTCGAGTTCACCCCCGGTGGCAGCGGGCGTGGCGATGCAGAAGAGGAGCACGAGCAAGGCGAGCCCCGCCCGAAGCCGCAAAAATCCATTCGCGATGCCCGAAATTTCCCGGTTGGCCCGGCGGGCGCGCGCCGTGCTAACCAATCCGCAGCCCATGCCCCGCCTTTCGCGCCTGCTTTCTGTGTTCGTGATCATTCTCGGGACGTTCGTGGCGTATTGGCCCGCGATGCGCAACAGCTTCGTGTGGGACGACACCGCGCTCATTCTCCGCGACCCGCTCATCCGCTCGTGGCGCCTCGCGCCCGAGGCCTTCCGCGAGTTCCTCTTTCTCGACGCGACCGCGAGCAAATTCTACCGCCCGCTGCAGCGCCTAACCTTCACCGCCGACTACGCATTGTGGGGCATCGCTCGCGCGGAAGACGCGCCCACAGCGAAGAAGACCGGAGCCCCGGACACCGGCGACAGCGCGGACATCGCCGCCATTCAGCGCGCGCCGCAGCCGGGGTGGCATTTCACGAGCGTGCTCATGCACGCGCTCGCCGCGCTCGCGCTCTTCCGCCTGCTGCGCATCTGGCTCGGTGAAAACGGCGGACCATGCACGCTCGCGGGCGCGCTCACGTGGGCGCTGCACCCGCTGCACACGAGTGCCGTCACCTACGTGAGCGGCCGCGCGGATTCGCTCGCCGCCATCTTCATCTTCCTCGGCCTCTCGCTCGTCGCGAAGGCTCACGCGAAGGGCGCCTACGTTCCCGGCGACCGCCCCGCGGCGCGCGCGCTCATCCTCGCCACCCTCTGCGCCCTCTGCGCGCTGCTCTCGAAGGAAAGCGGGGGCGCGCTGCTGATGCTGTGGCTCGTGTGGATAGTCTTCCGCGCCGGACGCGACGCTCGTGGCTGGCTCGCGCTCGCGGCCGCCGCCGCAATCTCCTGCGGCTCCTACCTCGCCCTCCGCACGACGGCCTCGAGCACTCCACCGCCAAGCTCCGGCGACGGTGCCCCGTGGCAGGTGCAG
Organism: Chthoniobacteraceae bacterium; assembly: GCA_044221185.1. Taxonomy (GTDB): domain Bacteria; phylum Verrucomicrobiota; class Verrucomicrobiia; order Chthoniobacterales; family Chthoniobacteraceae; genus SXWH01. The sequence continues at coordinate 16,913 of JBGAPP010000002.1, forward strand.
CCGATTCTAGTCGCGCGCGCCCTCGCGGAATATGCGTCCATCTTCGCCGCGCCGCACTCGCTGCACATGGAGCGCGATGTCTCGACGAATCCCGTCGGCGACCACGCCGCAAACCTCGCCAACGGAAGGCTCCGCGAGGCGCAGACCATCGCCGGCTTCCTTCTCGCCGCCGCTCTCATCTGGTGGTGGCTGCGCTCGCGCAAATCCGCCCCCGATGCTGCGCTCGCCCTCGCCTGCGCGTTCGTCACGTGGCTGCCCATCAGCAATGTCTTCCGCCTCAACGCCACCGTGGCCGAGCATTGGATCCACGTGCCGAGCGCGTTCCTCATCGCTGCCATCCTCTTCACCGTCCGTCCGCTCGCTGCGAAACGACCCGAGGTCTTCCGCGCACTCAGCACCGCCGCCGCACTGTGGATCGCATTCCTCGCCGTGCAGACTTGGCGGCAGCATGGCTACTGGCACGACCAGCGCACCTTTGTGACGGAGACTGCACAGCGCGCGGGCCGCGGCGCCCGGATGCTCAGCAATCTCGGCCAGCTCGCAATGCAGGACGGGAAGCCTGACGAAGCCCTCGCGCTCTTCCGCGAGGCGCTCGCCAAGGAGCCGAAGCTCGCCATCGCTCACTTCAACATCGCGACGGTCGCCCTCCTTCAGAAGGACTACGACACCGCGCTCGCGGAACTGGAGATTGCTGAGAAGTCGCCGCTGTTCGGCCCCGACGCACTCGTGCTCCGCGCACGCATTGAACAGGCCCGCACCGGAAAGCCGCGGCTCGACCTCCTCGGCAACGCCGCGAGCAGCGCCGGACGCATGTGGTCCATCTCCAGGCAGTATCCGCTCGCGCTCATCGCGAACAAGCAGACGAGCAAGGCCTACGAGGATGTCCTCCGCCAGCTCACCGGCCACCCCTACCGCGCCGAGGCGTGGCGCTTCCTCGGCGACATCGCAGTGCAGCTCTCCTCCCCGCGCGACGCCGCCCGTGCCTATGCGGAGGCCGTGAACCGCGACTCACGCGACGACATGAGCCGCGCGAAGCTCGACGCACTCCGCAGTTCGCTCTGAGAAATCCCGCGCTGCGGCGAAAGCGTTCGACTTCACCGCACCCAGCACTTACGGGGAACCGCAATGCTCAAGAAACAGAACAGCGCTCTCGTCATCGCCGGACACGGCTCGACGCTGAATCCCGACTCGAGCGCGCCAACTTGGAAACTGGCAGAGGAAATCCGCAGGCGCGGCGTCTTCGGCGAGGTGCACTGCGCCTTCTGGAAGGAGGAGCCGAGCTTCCGCCAGATGCTTCACTGCGTGGACCGCGAGGAGGTGTATGTGGTGCCGAATTTCATCAGCGAGGGCTACTTCACAAGGACGGTCATCCCGCGTGAAATCGGCGTCACCGGACCGACCACGCGCATCGGCCGCCATGTCGTGAAATACTGCGAGCCCGCGGGGAATCATCCGCGCATGACGGAACTGCTGCTCAAGCGCGCCGCCGATGTCGCGTCCGGTGTGCCGCCGGAGAAGACGAGCCTTTTCATCGTGGGACACGGCACTGACCTCAACGAAAACTCCGCGGTCGCGGCGAAGCGCGAGGTGGATCGCATCGCCGCACTGAAGCGTTACCGCGAGGTGCAGAATGCCTACATGGAGGAGGCGCCGCTCATCGCCGAGTGGGACAAGCTCTCGACGAGCTCGAATGTCGTCGTCGTGCCGTTCTTCATCTCCGACGGGCTGCACAGCTACGAGGACATCCCCGTGCTGCTCGGCATCGCCACCGAGTCGCCCGGTGCGGCGAGCGCTGGACGTGCATCAGTCTTCGCGAACAACCCGTATCGCCTGCGCGGCCGAACACTCTACTACGCCAGCTCGATCGGCACCGAGCCGGGCTTTGCCGACGTGATTCTCGATCAGGCCGCAGCGTTCGACGAAAGTCATCCCGTCTGATGCGCGACACCGCCCTCGAACTTGAGCGCTGGCTGCGCGCCGGAGGAAAGACGATCGGGCAGGTTGCGATCTCGCCTTCGGAGAGCGGCTGGGAACTGCGGCACAAGGACGAAGGTGCTGACGATGTCCTCGATGTGTTTTCCGATCCCGGGGACGCGCGCACGCTCGCGAACCTCGACGACAGCGGCGCATACCGCGCGCTGAAGACCGCGCCGAACCTCCGCCGCGGCTGGCGTCTGGTCCTGCCGGACGTGAGCGCGGTGCGGCTCGCGCTCGATTATTTCTACCCCGCGATGCTCGGCGTGTGGCTCGCGCGCCGCGAGGGCGAACTCTCGCCGGTCGAACTCGGCGACACCCTCGGGCGCCAGACGGGCATGTATCGCGTCACGCAGAAGCTCACCACCGAGCAGGCGCAGCGGCTCATCGCGAAGCAGTGCCGCAGCACCAGCTGCCTGAAGACGATCCTCTGGCGCGTCGCCGAGGGCGTCACCGTGCCGCTGCTGCCGCCGGAGAAATTCCGCGAGGACTCCGCGGGCGCGGATGCGCTCCCCCTGCTCTGCCACGAGGCGTGCAACATCCTCGTCGCCGCTGCGCGCAAGATGGTGAAGGATGAGAATCCCGGCGCATGATTCTCCGCGCGCGCGTCGTAGTCCCAGTCACCGGTGCGCCCATCCACGACGGCGCGGTCGTGGTGCAGGGCGACACCATCGCAGCCGTCGGCTCATTTTCCGAAGTCCGCACTGCGCACTCCGGCGAGGCAACCGATCTCGGCGAGCGCATCCTGATGCCGGGCCTCGTGAACGCGCACTGCCACCTCGACTATTCGATGATGCGCCGCGCCATTCAGCCACAGCGCAGCTTCACGGAGTGGATCCGCCGCATCAACGCGCTCAAGCGCAGCCTCGGCACCGATGATTATCGCGCGGCGATCGCGCGCGGCTTTTCGGAACTCCAGCGCTGGGGCACGACGACGGTAGCAAACATCGAGTCCTTCCCCGAACTGCTCACCGACATGCCGCAGAGCCCGGTGCGCACGTGGTGGTTCCTTGAAATGATCGATGTGCGCCATCTGGTCACGAGCGAGGAAGTCGTCGCGGGGACGCTTGCGTTCTTCGACGAAAACAAGACCCGGCTCGGCGGCTTCGGGCTTAGTCCGCACGCGCCCTACACTGCATCGGGACCGCTTTACGAACTCGTCAGCCGGGCTGCGGTGAAACTCGGAATGCCGGTCATGACGCACGTCGCGGAATCGCGCGAGGAATGGGAGATGTTTCGCCATGCGCGGGGTGAACTGTATGAGTTTCTGCTCCGCCTAGGCCGCTGGACGCACGACTGCCACCAGGGCCGCACGCCGCTCCAGCACCTCTTCCACCATTCGCCCCTCGGCGAACACTGGATCCTCGCGCACATGAACGAGCTCGATGACGCAGACCTCGCGCTGCTCGCGAGCATCCCGCGCGGCGAGCGGCCGAGCATCGTCCACTGCCCCGGGAGCCACCGCTATTTCCGCCACGCGCCGTTCCCGCTCGCGAAGCTGCTCGAGCTGCGCATGAACGTCTGCCTCGGCACGGACAGCCTCGCGAGCACGCACTCGCTCTCGATGTTCGACGAGATGCGCATCCTCAGCGACCGCGAGCAGTGGCTGCACCCGGCGGACGTCGTCGCGATGGCCACGCTGCACGGCGCGCGGGCGCTGAACCTCAACGCGGGGAAAATCGTGCCGGGCGCACTGGCCGACTTGATCGCCATCCCGCACGATGCCACGATGCGCGACGTCCACGCGGCGATCACCGCGAACCGCGAACCCGTCGAGTGGATGATGATTGATGGCCAAATTTCCAGCCGCTAACGCCCTATTGATCCTCGCAGCCGCACTCATGCTCGGTGCGGCCGCGGACGGCGCGACGAAGAAGAAGCCCGCACCGCGCCCGGCCCCGAAGGCGCGCGCCAAACCCACGCCGACGCCGACGCCGGCACCCCTCGCGCCGGGTGAACTTCCGCTCGCGGCGAAGTCGGCCATCCTCGTGGATGCAAAAACTGGCGACGTGCTTTACGAAAAGGCGCCGGATGAAATGCGTTATCCCGCGAGCGCGACGAAGATTCTCACGGCGCTGCTCGTCATCGAGACGGGCAACCTCGACGCCAAAGTCGTCATCCAGCCGGAGGACACGAAGGTCGAGCCGAGCGCGCTCGAATTCAAACCCGGCGAGGAATACACGCGACGCCAGCTCCTTTTCGCCCTGCTGCTGAAGAGCGCCAACGATGTCGCGCTCGCACTCGCGCGGGACAACGCCGGCAGCGTAGCCGCATTTTCGGAGAAGATGAACAAGCGGGCCGAGCAGCTCGGCGCGAAATCATCGCACTTCACAAATCCGCACGGGCTGCACGACCCGCATCATTTCACCACCGCGCGTGATCTCGCGCTCATCGGGCAGGCGGCGATGAAGGTCTCGCTGTTCCGCGAGATCGTCGCGACGCCGGAATTCGGGATGGTGCGTGGCGCGGAGAAGGTCCTGTTCAAGAACCACAACAAGCTGCTCGCGATGTTCCCCGGCTGCATCGGTGTGAAGACCGGCTACACGCGCGCCTCGCAGCAGGTTCTCGTGAGCTGTGCCGTGCGCGCAGGTCGCGAGGCAATCTCCGTGATCATGCACTCGGACAAGCCGGGCATCTGGAACGACTCGAAAACGCTCCTTGAGCACGCCTTTGAGAAGCTTGGCGTTCCCGCCGCACCGGCGGCGGCAACTCAGCCCGCCACGCCACCCGCCGGGCAGCCAGCATCCCCTCAGGCGGCTCCCAAGGCGGGTGCCAGCGAGGGAGCAAAGATCCAGTAGTTCGGAGCGCGATCTACTTCAGTTCCGGGAGCACGCGGATCTTGATGTTGCGGAAGGCAACCTCGTTGCCGTGATCCTGCAGGCAGATGTGCCCCTTCGCGGGCTTCGCAAAATCGGGGAACTTCGCAAACTTCGATTTCGCGACCTTCTCGTTCCAGTCTGCGGAACCAATCTCATACTCGACGTATTTTGTGCCGTTCATCGTGTGGACGCACTTGTAGGTGCCCGCGGCGGTCTTCTGGCACTTGAGGACGAAGTGGTTCCATTCGCCGACCGGCTTCGTCGTGTCCACACTCGCGGGGTAGAGCGCATACATCCAGCCGGCCTTCTGCGGATCATGCCCGCCGCCGTTGTCCTGAATCTGCGCCTCGGGCCCGGTGTTCCATGGCGCACCGGCGGTCTCCTGCACCTTGAACATGATGCCGCTGTTGCCGCCGGGGCTGATCTTCCACTCGATGCTCAGCTCGAAGCTTTCATACTCATCCTTGGTGATGATGTCGCCGCCTCCCTTGCCGGTGAGAGTGAGCGCACCGTCCTTCACCACCCATTTCTCCCCGAGCTTGTCCTTCTTGTAGCCGCGCCAGTTCGCCGATGCGTCCTTGCCGTCGAAGAGCAATTTCCATCCGTCGCCCCGCTCGGCGTCGGTGAGGACGTTGTCGGCTGCGAAGACTGTGGCGGTGAGTGCGAGGAGCGTGGCGAGGATTTTCATGCGCCGCTTTTAACCAAGTGCCCGTGCGTGGTGCAACATCGCCGCCACTCGCAGTTGGCGAGGCTTCCATCCTTGAACCGGGCGGCGGATTGCGGAATCTGGCGCGAGCCAAATGCGCGAACTTTCCCGGCAGGCATCGAACCCGACGCTGACCCTCTGCGGTGGAACGCAGATGACCAAGGAGTTGGTGCGGGACGTGCCGTTCGTGATTGGCACTGCCAGCGGCTCGCAGTTCCGGATCCGGCATCCCTCCGTGGCGGAGCGCCATGCGGTGCTGCGCTGGGACGGTGTGCAGACGAAAATCGCCGCCGAGAGCGACTGGCACCGCGTGCGCGTGAACGGAAACATCGAGCTCTACTCGGTGAGGCTGAAGGACGGCGACTCGCTCCGCATCGGAGACTTCGAGTTTCTTTTCCACGATCCGGCGGGTGAGGAAAAGGCTGCAGGGCCGAATCCGACCGCGGTGAGTTTCCACGGTGCGGCGACTGACGAAGTCGCACTTTCCGGCGGCCTGACGATCGGCGCGGGCGCGGAGGCGGACGTGCGGCTTGACGATGCAGCGTTGCTGCCGGTTCACGCGGTCATTGAACAGGGCAGCGAGGGATTCACCGTTGCAGACAAAGGCGGTCCCGGCCTGCTCCTGAACGGGCGGCTCTTCGACCGGCAACTGCTTTTCATTGGCGACCGGCTGGATGTGGGCGCACGTCATCACTTCGTCTTCGACGGACGGATGCTTCATCTGCGCCCACACGGCGCCGGATGCGGGCTGACCGCACAGCGTGTGAGCGTGGCGGCTGGCGAACGGGTGCTTCTCATCGACGCGGGCCTTTCGGTGCGACCGGGCGAGTTTGTCGGAGTCATCGGCGCATCCGGGAGCGGAAAGACCACGCTGCTGCGCGCGCTCGCGGGGCCGGTGCGCGGCATGAAAGGCTCGGTCTTCCTGAACCGGACGAACCGCGGCGAAATCGAGCAGGCTGGCCGATGGATCGGATGCGTTCCGCGCGAGGCGATCGTCCACGCGGAACTCACGGGCAGGCAGTCGCTGAAATGGACGGCGTCACTGCGCCTGCCGGACACGACGCCGGCGATGGAGATCGCGAAGCTCATCGGCCATCTCGCGGAGAGGCTGGGAATCTCGGAGCATCTGGACACACCGGCGCGCGATCTTTCCGCGCACCAGCTCAAGCGGCTCTGCATCGCGGTGGAACTCACCGGACTCCCCCCGCTGCTCCTGCTGGATGATCCGGCAGCGGGGTTCGATGCCGACGAGGAGGAAAAACTCCTGCGGCTTCTCCGGGAACTGACGGACACCGGCTGCACCATCCTCTGCACGACGCATTCGACGGCCGGCGTGCCGCTCATGGACGGCATCGAGGTTCTCGCCAGCGGGGGGAACGAGGCGGGCACGACGATCTTCCGCGGCCGGCCAAGCGCATTGAGCGCACACTTCGGCGTGGAGGATTTGCCGGGGCTTTACGGGAAGATTGGGGAGAGGCTGCCGTCGGAATGGCGGAGAATCTTTGAGCAGCAGAGCGGACAGTCGGCAGCAGCGCCGCAATTCTCCGCCGAGACCGTGCTGCCGCCTCCGCGACCAAGGCTCCGTGGCAGCGCGGCATTCTCCACACTCCTGCGGCGTCAGTTGGCGCTGCTGGCAAGCGCTCCAGCGAAGCTCCTCCCGATGCTCGCGGCGCCCGTGATCATCAGCTTGGTCATTGTGTTCGCCGTGAGTGCGGAGCGGACACACGGCGTGACACGGATGGTCCTCGCCTGTGCGGCGGTGTTCATGCTGGCGTGCTGGAATGCTGCCTCAGACACCGTGCGCGAACACCCCATCGCAAGCCGGGAGCGTGCCGCGGGCGTCCCGCTTGAAGCGTGGCTCGGCGCAAAGCTCACGTGGCATTGGGGCGTGTCGCTGATTCAGCAGGCGCTGCTTTTCTGCGTGCTGAAGAGCGCAGGCACGAAGGGCGCCGCCCTGCCGCAGTTTCTCCTGCTCGGAGGCGCGGGGCTGCTGGCGACACTCGCCGCAATCGCAGCGGCGACGCTGTTCATGCGGCGGCGCGAACGGCGCGGATGAACACGGGGAACCGCCCGACGGCGGCCGATTAGAACTTCAACTGCGATCCGACTCCGAAGAAGAAGCTCGGCTCGTTGAACGCGCCCGTCTGCGTGAATGCGGCGGAGACATTGATGCCGCCTGCGCGCCACTGGAGACCAAAGGCGTAGGGCATCTTCCCACCGCCGGAATCGCGGTCCTGCGTGGAGACCTCACCAACGGCGTAGAGCCGGAGCGGGAGCTGGAACTCCATGCCGAAATAGCCGACGGGCACATCACTCGCGTCCCGGGGCGTGTTGTTCCAAGTCTCGCGCAGGCCGCCGTGGAAGCCGATCGATCGCAGGAAGCCCGTCTCGGAAATCGGCACCCGCTTGTAGAGCGCGAGGAACGCGTTGTAGTTCTCGACGCTTCCGAAGTTGAAATACCCGCCCACGCTGAGCTGCGGCATCATGCCCTCGTCCTTCAGCAGGCGGATGCGGAAAAGCGGCCCGCCGCCGAGCGGATCCCGCGCATTGTCCACGTCGAACCCGATGATGTGCGCGCCGACTTCAAACCAATCGGTGACGCCGTAGGCAATCATCCCGCCGTGCGCCATCACGGGCGAGGCGCTGTTGTTTGGGAGCAGGAAGCAATACTGCGCGGTGAATGCATGCGCAGGCAGCGTTCCGGAGGTCGGATTGATGAACATGCCCGACGGACCCTGGATGGTCAGCAGGCCGCGGCCACCTTCATATTCGGCGACGGGTGCCGGGTTTTTCGAGACCACCTCGTGACCTGCGCTGGCGGGGAATGTCAGCGCTGCGAGGGTGAGGGCGGCGAATGGGATGGAAGGATGGATTTTCATAGCGGATTGGGGCGGAAGCTATTGCGCCCGCCCGGCGGCAGGCAATGAAAATCACGGCCGGGGCAGGCTGCCGTCCCGCCGCTATTTGCCACTCGCGAAACGCGCGGAAACGCCGTCCAGAGTCACGTCCCCTCCATCGCGCAGCGCGCGGTTTAGGACGAAGACTTGGTCGCCCACCAACCGGCGCCTGCGGGTGTCCCAGAGCATCACCGTGCTCCCGCCGCCCTTCTCCGCGGCGATTCCCTGCGGCGGCACCGCCACGGCCACAAACTGCGGCACGTGCGCGGCGACGGACGCGTCCTGCGCCTCACGGTCGTTGATGCTCGCAAAGGGCACCGCCCCTCCGGACGCGGGAGCATTGTCCATTTTTGGAACGTGCGCGGCACCACCGCCGAGCGACTGCCATTCGCGGTCCAGCGAAGCGAGTTCCGCCTCCAGCTTCTTCACCGTCTCGTCCTTCTTCGGCGCATCCGGTGTCGCCGCCCCGGTCTTTGTGGCAGCCTTCGCCTCCGCGATTCTCTTCTGCACCGACGCGCGGCGGCGCTCGTAGTGCGGTTTCGCCAGGCGAACGACCGCGCCCTGCGCCTGCGCCTGCGCGGCTGCCTTCTGCCGGCTGCTTGCCTGGTATTTCGCCAGCACCACGACGCCCACGAACTGCAGGCCGGTCCCCTCGCTGCGCGCGCTGAACATCGGCGCTTTCTCCAGTTCCGCCAGCCGCTCACTCGAGCAGCCGGAAAAAATGACCGGCGCGGCAATCGCCGCCGCAGTCATTGCGGACGCGACGCAGACAAATCGTTTCCTGCGGGAAGACATGGGAACAGCTTGGATTCGGCGATGCCCCGCCGCAATTCGATTTGCGCGCGACACCGCCGCCGATTCAGCGCCCCAAGCTCAGGCCGCTGCCTTCTTCTCCGAGGCGAGGCAGAGCACTCCGCCGAGGAGCAAGATGAAAGTGAAGACGAGCGACTTCGGAGCGAAGATCGCCGGTGCGACCGCACCCACGATCATGATGATGCCACCCACCTTGCCATTGCCCTTTGTGGTGAGCACGCCACCCACGATTCCGGCGCCGAGGGCACCGATGAGCAGGTAAGCCGCATTGATCAGCTTATCGAGTTCCGTCATGTTCGCGCCCGCCTGACGCGCAGTGTTGATGAGCTGCTTCAGGCTGTTCGCATCGCTAAGCCATTTGAAGCCGAGCGCCGCGGCGATGATGCCGCCGAGGATTCCAAGGATCATTCCGACTGTTTTCATAGATTTGTTTTGGGTTTGGTCTGACTCGGCCCGCCCGGGCTGAAAACGAGTCGCGCGAGGCTACCGTCGCGGATTTTCGTGTCAACCAAATGACACCGCCCACACCGATTTGGATGCCGCTCGCCGCGATCAACGGCGCGCCTCGCTTTCAAGTGGCCTGCGCGGTGCGCGGTTGATAGGGTCCGGCAAATCCGACTCATGCCCGAACCGCTTTGCTTTGGTCACTTTGAAGTGCAGACGCGCTCCGACGGCTCGCCGCTGGTGCTCGGGCGCGGCGCGATGGGGGTGACCTACAAGGCCTTTGACCGCGTGCTGCTCTCGCCCGCGGTGGTGAAGGTCGCGGCCTCCGAACACCAGGCGACCTCCGCGGGGCGGCAGCGCTTCCTGAAGGAGGCGCAGATGCTGGCGCGCGTGCGGCATCCGCACATCGCGAGCGTGTTCTTCTTTGGCGACTCGCCGGCGGGCGCGTTCTTCGCGATGGAATACTGCGAGGGGCCGAACCTCTCCGAATACATCGCGAAGACCGGTCCGCAGGACTGGCGCGATGTCTTCAGCCTCGGCGTTCAGGCGGCATCGGCGCTCCAGGCGCTCGCCGAGCATGAGCTGGTGCACCGCGATCTGAAGCCGTCGAACTTCGTCATCACCCGCGACACGGCGGGCAACGCCTTCCTGAAATTGATCGACTTCGGCATCGCCCGCGAGGGGCTGCGCGCGGACAGCGAGGGGCTCACGCTCACGGGGTTCGTCGGCACGCCGGCCTACGCCAGTCCCGAGCAGTTGCTTGAGGCGTCGGACCTCGACTCACGCAGCGACCTCTACTCGCTCGGCTCGGTGCTTTGGTTCTGCCTCACGGGCAAGCCGCCGTTCGAGGGAACGCAGTTCGAGGTGATGTTTCACCATGCGAACACGCAGCCTGACTGGCGGAAGCTCCCCGAGATGCCCGAGGCCGCGCGCGCCGTGCTCGTGAAGCTGCTCGCGAAATCGCCCGCCGAGCGCTATGCCACGCCGTCCGCGCTCGTCGCGGCGATCCAGTCGGTGCTCCAGGCGGACACGGATGCGGGCAAGGTGCGCTTCCGCATGCCGGAGAAGCAGGCCGGCGACTTCGGCGGCTACGAGCCGCTGGAGGAGACGGTGACAGACGCCTTTGGCAAAGCGTGGCGCGCAAAGGACACGCTGACCGGCAGCATCGTGTGCCTGCGCCTGCTGCCCGGCGAGCTTGCCGGAAAATCCGCGCTGATGCTGCGAGTCGAGCGGCTGGTCGCATTCCTCCGCAGCCTCACGCATCCGCGGTGGCAGCGCGTGCTGCACTTTGAGCACAACGAAACCCAGGCGCGCCTCGCGCTCGAATGGGTGGACGGGCCGACGCTGCTCAGCCTCCTGAAGACGCGCCAGTTTCTCCAACCCGCGGAAGCTGCGCCGCTGCTCGCGCAGATTTCGGAGGCGATGGATTTCGCAGCAGGGCGCGGACTTTCCATGGTCGAAACCGCGGCGGAGAGGCTGACCATCGGAGTGCAGGGATGGGCTGCGATGGACGATGCGGCGCGCACGAAAATCCTGAAATCGCCGCCCGCGGACTGGCCCTCGTGGACCGCGCGCGTCTGCCCGATGGGGCTCAGCAAATCCGCGCAGGATTACCTGCTGCCGGTGGACGCCGCGTCCGGGCAGGCGTCCGTGCGGCCGGGCAATGACTTCGTCGCGCTCTGCTACCGGCTGCTCACCGGCCGCGTGCAGGACGGCCGTGGCTTTGTGCCGCACACCTCGCTGAAGCCCGCGACGAACGCGCTCTTTGAAAAGCACCTCGGCGGCAGGAGCACGCACACGACCTGCGCGGCGTTTCTGCGCGAGCTTTGCAAATGCGAGGACGTTCCGGTGCCGCCGATCGAGGAGCAGAGTTCCGCACCGGCAACGGCGGCGCCGGGCGCCACCCCGGCAATGCGCGGCAGACAGACATCCCCCGGCGCGCTCGGCACGGGCGGCTATTCGCATGCGGCGGGCAGCGTCGCCCCGGATGCGCCCACGGTCCTCTCCCATGCCACACAGGGCCCGGGATCCCCGCACGCCGCGAGCCCCGGCGGACTTTCGCGCATGCGCGACCTCGAGGAGCGCCGCGCGAAGCTGGAGGCGGAGGCGGAAATGCTGAAGGCGAAGGAGCGGCTGCTCGCGGAGCAGGAATGGATCGCGCAGGAAAAGGAGGCGCTCGAAGCGGCGCGCAGCGAACTCGCCGCGCACGAGGAGCAGCGGCGCAAATCAATCGCCGACGAGCAGCGGGAAATCGGGGAATTGCGGCGGGCACTCGCCGCACAGCAGGCTCTGCTCGACGAGAAGCAGACCGAGCAGCAGCGGCTGGAGCGGGACATCCAGGCGCGCGCCCGGGAGGAGTTTCAGCGGCTGCAGGCGGAGGCCGGCGCGCTGCGCTCGGAGTTGGCGGGGCGCGACGCGAAGCTCGCGGAGGCGCTGCGCGCAAAGGAGGCGGAAGCCGTTGCACGGGAGCAAAGCGACGCGGCACGCGCAGATTCGGAGCGGCAGGCGCAGATGCGTGCGCAGGAGGAATTCCAGCGGCTGCAGGCCGAGGCGGAGGCGCTCCGCTCCGAGCTTGCAGGTCGCGACGCCCAGCTCGCTGTTGCGCTGCGCGTGCAGGAGCAGGTGGACGACTCACGCGCGAATCTCGAACGGGAGGCGCAGGCGCGCGCGCAGGAGGAATTTCAGCGGCTGCAGGCCGAGGCGGAGGCGCTCCGCTCCGAACTGGCAGGGCGCGATGCCCGCCTCGCAGAGGCGCTCAGGGAACGGGAAGCGGAGGCCCGCGCCCGCGAGCAGGAGCAACTCGCGCGCTCGGAGGAAAGCCGGGCGGCGCAGGCGCGTGCGCAGGCGGATTTCCAGCGTCTGCAGGCCGAGGCGGAGGCGCTCCGCTCGGAGCTCTCGGCGCGCGATGCAAAGCTCGTCGAGGCGCTGCACTCCCGCGAAAATGAGTTCCGCGAGAAGGAGCGGAACAACCTTTCGCGCGTCGAGCAGTTGAAGCGGGAAGCCGAGGCGCTCCAGGCGCAGCTCGAGGAAAAGGCCGAGGCCCTCCGCAAATCCGAGCTCGAGCAGAGCCGCCGCACCGCCCAGGCGAAGGCCGACGATGGCCTCACCCGCGAGACTCTCGAGGCTGAGGAGCACCGGCTCGACTTGCTCCGCAGCGACCTCGATGTGCGCGTGGGCGAATGGGAGCGCGGGAGGAAAAAGCGGCGCATCGCCGTGCTCGTGAGCATCCCGCTGATCATCGCGCTCGCCGGCGGCGCCGCGTATTACATCAAAGGCCGCGTCGTGAACATCCGCGATCTGCCCGGTGAGCAGCAGTGGCAGGCCGCGCTCGACCAGAGCAAGGCCGCGCGCTCGGAGAAAAACTGGACGGACCTTCTCGACTGGTGCGTGACGACCGACGAGAGCCTGCGCTCAAAGCCCGAGTTCAGCGAGGCGCTGAAGAAGCACCAGCAGGAACTCACCGGCCTCGCCGCGGAGGCGATCCATGGCATCCTCGCCGGCGAGACGCTTCCCAACGGCGCGGACGAGCAGGGCCGCAAGCTCCTGCTCAACCTCGTGAAGACCGAGAAGTGGGACCTTCCCCCGGAGCGCACGCTCCTCGTCGCGAAGCTGCGCATCCCCGAGGCCGTGGCGCGCGGTGCCGGGACCGAGGCGCTCCAATCCTACCTCGCCGCGGTGAACGCCGATCCGAAGACCGCCCCGGCGCTTCGCAGCGAACTCGGCGCGGCACTCCGCACGATCGGCGAACAACTCATCAAGGGACGACTCGCGATTTCGCCCGATCTCGTGCAGCTCGTGGACGACGTGATCAAGGCTGAGTCCTCCGCGGGCGGATCGGATGCAAAGCTCCTCCACGGCGAACTCCTCGCCGAGGAGGCCCGCCGCAAAGGCCAGCCCGGCGAGGCGCTGCGCATCCTCCTCGAAACACTCGAGCTGAACCCCGCATGGCTGGAGACGCTGCGCCCGCGCGCGATGGAGCTCCTCTCGCAGGTGCTGAAGCTGCCGCCGCCGGAGCTGCTGCCGCTTTCCGGCGTGCTGCGCAGTGCGGGCGACATTTGGAAAAGCGCGGACGCCTACCTCGCTCTCGCGGATCTCGATCCCGACGAGCAGGCGCGCGCCGACGACTACCGGCAGGCCGATCTCCTCGGCAGCATGAGGGCGCGCGCGCTCGTCGGCCGGATGCTGCTCGACCGCGGCGTGGAAAGCACGGATCCGGGCCTCGTCTCAAAAGGCGTCTCGAAGCTCCGCGAAGCCGTGGATGCCGGCGAACCGGAGGCGATGGTGCTGCTCGGCGAGGCGCTCGCATTTGGACGCGGCGTGCAGGAAAGCTCCGCCGATGCGCTCGATCTCGCCTTGCGCGCGGAAAGGGCGAAACACCCCGAGGCCTATTTCCTCGCCGCGAAGGCCCGCCTCCGCCTCGGCGTGGCGAAGCGCGACGCGTCGCAGATCGCGAAGGCCGCCGAAGGCTTTGAGAAGGCCGTCGCCGCGAACCTCCCCGGCTCGCACTATTTCCTCTACCTCGCCAATTACACCGAGGTCTCGAACGACAAGGCGAAGGCGCTCGCCGCGCTGGAGAAGGGCGCCGTCGCCCGTGATCGGAACTGCCTCTTCGTCCTCGGCAAGTGGCTCTTCACCGGCACGCCTCCCGCCGAGCACAACGCCACGCGCGGACGCCAGCTCATCCTCGACGCCGCCAAACTCGGCAGCGAGGGCGCGCAGGATTGGCTGCGGAAAAATCCGCCGCAGTAAGCCGCAGCGGCGCAATGTGAGACGCTTGCGCGGTCAGCGCAGCGGCACCACGCGGTTCTTCGCCATGTCGATGCCCCACTTGCCGGGCTTCGAGCCGACCCAGTAGTGCGGCCCGCGCTCGTCCGTGTAGCTCACGTGATGCGGCGGCACCACCGTCTCATAGACCTGGGCACCGTTGCGAATCAGCCGGTTGATTTCATTCGGCCCGCACACGCTGCCGGAATAGACGAAGAACGTGACGTATTCGTCCGTGTCATTGATGAGCACGACCTTCGAGTGAAACAGGCTGGAGTGATACCACGCCCCCTCCGTTCCCGCGCTCCGCGTGCGGAGCGTGCGGCTGCACTTGGCGTCGGCATACTGGGTTTGCACGATGGTCTCCCCGGCAAATGCGCTGCCGGCGACGAGGACTCCGAGGATGGATGGAAACAGGGTTTTCATGGGATGGATAAGTGTTCGCAGACGACGTCAGCCGCATTTCGCGGAAACGCCATTTCCATTTCGTCCGCAAGAAACGCGCCAAAGCCCGAAGCTCCTTCGATCCCACCCCGCTCATCCATGGTGCGGAAAGCAGAGGGGCGCGGATGCGTCGCCGCACCCGCGCCCGAATCGTCTGCGCAAATCTGCGGAGAACTACGCCACGTCCGGCACCACGTAGGGCTTCCGGTATTCGCGCGTGAGCAGCTTGTCCGCATCGGCGTTGCCGGTGAACTTCTCCGACTTCGGATCCATCGTGAGGAACTCGCCCATCGTCAGGTGATCCTTCTCGATGTCCACGCCGTTCTTGGCGAGGTGCTCCTTCATCCGCTCGAAGCTGTCCGTCGCCTCCTTGTGCGATTTGATCTTCTCCAGGATCGCGCCGGGCGACTGCTTCCTGCCGAGCTGAATCGAGATGTTTGCCGTGTGGCAGAGCGCGCTGCTCAAGTGGCCGTCGAGGATCTCGGCGTTGAGGTCCGCCGGCTTGCGCGTGCGGATCGCGCGGCTCCAGTTCTGGTGATGGCTTTCCTGCTCGCCATCCTCCTTCTCCGGCTTCGAGCCGTCGCTCGTGCCTTTGAAGCTGCCGAATGCCTTCACCATCTTGCCGTCCTTGTCGAACGCGCCGGCGCCGCTGTAGCTCGGCACCTCGATGTGCCCGCCCTCGTATTGCACATACACGCCCACGCCGTTGTTGCCGCGGAAAGTGTCCATCTTTTCGACTCCCCCGCCCTGCGGCAGGCCGCGCACCTCGAAGATGAGCGGCGCGTTCGCATACTCATGCACTGCGAACATCGTGTTCGGCGTCTCGCCGTCGTCAATGTAGCCGAGGCGGCCACCCACGCTCCAAATCTTCGGCGACAGCGCCTGCTCGCCCATGAACCACCGCGCGATGTCCATCTGGTGGATGCCCTGGTTGCCGAGGTCGCCGTTGCCCGTGTCCCACACCCAGTGCCAGTCATAGTGGAGCTTCTTCCGCATCAGCGGCTTCACCGGCGCGGGGCCGAACCACAGATCCTGGTCAATGCCCGCAGGGAACGGCGTCGGGCCGTCCACCTTCCCGATGCTCGGACGGCGCTTGTAGCAGGTGCCGCGCGCCCACAGGAGCTTCCCGAGCTTGCCCGACTGGCCATACTTCACCGCCGCCTTCAGCCCGAGGCTCGAACGGCTCTGCGTGCCGCACTGCACGATGCGCCCGTATTTCCGCGCCGCCTCCGCGAGCACGCGGCCCTCGCGCACGTTGTGCGAAACAGGCTTCTCCACGTAAGCGTCCTTCCCCGCCTGGCACGCCCAGATGCCGATGAGCGAGTGCCAGTGGTTCGGCGTGGCGGTGGAAATGGCGTCAATTTCCTTCGAGTCGAGCAGCTTCCTCACGTCGGTGAAGCCCGTGATGCTCGCGTTCTTCTTCGCCAGCGCGTCCTTGCCCTTCGCAAGCACCTTCTCGTCCACGTCGCACAGCGCGGTGATCTTCACCCCGTTGATCTTGAGCAGGTCGCTGATGTGCGAATTGCCGCGTCCGTTAAAGCCGACCACGCCCACGCGGATGTCGCTGTTCGGCGACTGCGAGCGGACGATGGCCGGGAAGCCCAGCGCGCTGGCAGCGAGCGCGGTGGTCTGGATGAAGCGGCGGCGGGAGATGGATGGGTGGCTCATGACAGGAGGTTGGTTGGAGGTTCGTTGAGTTGGTTGTGGGGTAATCCGAAAGGAGCCGCGTGCTTAAACGGAAACTGCGCACGCTGGCAAGCGTCGTCGCTGAAAGCCGGCGGCTCCGCGTCCTTCCTTGCACGCACCGCCGCGCGTTCTCCGCGTCGAACGATCACACGCTGAAGCTCTGGGAACTGCCCGCGCGCGGTGCGGAGTGAGCCGCGTTCTTTTGCCTTGGCCCCGCCGGCGAAATAGCTGTCGGCGAATCCATCCACCAAGCTGCAGGGCTCAGGCACCGCGCTCGGCCGCTTCGTGGGCGGGGAGTTCCTTCCGCGTGAACCAGCCCTGGCACCAGCGGCAGCGATCGCAGGGGCCGGTGAGGGAGTGGACGATGGCGCCCTGAGTGAAGTCGCCCGTGGCCTCGCTGATGGACGCGAGGCTGGCAGGTGCCGGATCAAACGCCATGTCGGTGGTCTTCCAGACGCTGATCCTTTCATCGAGGTGTTCAAGGACGACGGCACGCTCGCCGGTCTTCGGCAAAGTCTGGACCACCGCGACGCGGCAAACGGTGAGCGCGCCGCGCGGGCGGCCGTGGAAGGCGCCAACGAATTCCTGCGCGCCCGCGCCGTCGGCGAAGCAGCGGTGGACGGGCCACGGCCAGGCCAGCGGGGCATCGAGCCACACGGAACCGCCGTCGTGCAGGAGAAAATAGACGCGGGCATCGCACTGTGGGCAGCGGGAGGGACGCGTGAAGGCGTGTTTTCCACGCACGGTCTGCTCGAACGCGGGGTCGCAGGTGCAGCCAGTGGGGCGCAGGCGCTCGCCGGACATGACGAGGGTGATTTCATTTCTGCAGCCTGGGCATGTCTTCGGTGGATTCATGGGATGGGGTGGCGCGGCGCGGGCACTGTGGAGGATGACGTGCGGAACGACCGGCGACCACGCTACTCGCGCGTCACCGTCTCGTCGAGGTTCAGCAGGGTGCGGGCGGCATTGAGGGGGTCGAGCTTTTTCAGGACGGCGAGTTCGTCGGGCTTCGGCGCGCGGGCGGTGCAGCGGCGGAAGGCGGCCTCGATGCCGTCCTTGCGGATGATCTTCTCCAAGGCGGTGGCGAACTCGAAGAAGCTGCCGTCGTTCATCAGCGTGAGGGCTTGGAGCGGGGTGTTGCTGCGGATGCGGCGCGTGCAGGAGCTGAAGCCTTCGGGGGCGTCGAAGACGGTGAGCGCGGGCGGCGGCGACGCGCGATAGACGAACGTGTAGAGGCCGCGGCGGTATTTGTCCTCGCCCTTGCTCACGGTCCAGTTGCGCTTCACCTGGCCGACGCCCATGACGCCGTCGGGGATGGGCGGATAGACGGGCGGACCGCCGAGCTTTTTGGAAAGGAGGCCGCTGGCGGCGAGGCAGACGTCGCGCACGACTTCGGCGTCGAGGCGCAGGCGTGTCTGACGCGCGAGGAGGTAGTTGTTGGGATCCTTTTCGCGCAGGTCGGCGCGCTGCGCGGAGCTCTGCCGGTAGGTGGCCGAGGTGACGATGGCGCGGTGGAGTTCCTTGAGGCTCCACTTTTTCGCGATGAGCTCGGTGGCGAGCCAGTCGAGCAGCTCGGGATGCGACGGCGGCGTGCCCTGCATGCCGAAGTCGTTTTCCGTCTCCACGATGCCGCGCCCGAAATACTGCTGCCACACGCGGTTCGCGATGACGCGCGCGGTGAGCGGGTTCTTCGGGCTCATGATCCAGCGCGCGAGGTCGAGGCGCGTGGGCTGTGCATCCTTCGGCGTGTCGAAGGCGTGGAGCACAGACGGCGTGCCGGGCGCGACTTCGTCGGCGGGACGGGTGAAGTCGCCCTTGATGAAGACCGTCGTCTTCCGCGGCTTCGCGAGTTCGGCCATCACGAGCGTGGTCGTGCCCTGGTTGAGCAGGGCGTCGAGCTCGTTGTAGCGGTCGTGCAGGACGCGGATGGGGTCGCTCGGCAGGACGAAGATGGTGAAGAGTTCGAGGTTCTCGGTGAGCTTCCGCTTCGCCGCGGGCTTCGCGACGATCTTCTGCACGGCAGGCGTGATGATTTTTTTGAAGTCGGAGCCCTTGAGCTTCTCCTCCCACGCAGTGACCTCGCCGTAGCGCTCCTTCACCATCGCGGTGAGCTTCGCCTCCGCGGCTTTGAACTCCCTTGTAAGCTCCGGGACGTTCATTTTCGAGTCGAACACCTTCATCGTGGGCTCGTCCTGGTTGTTCAAAAACGCGAACAGCCGGTAGTATTCCTTCTGCGCGATGGGATCGAACTTGTGGTCGTGGCACTGCGCGCAGCCGACGGTGAGCCCGAGCCACACGGTGCCGGTGGTCGCCACGCGATCGAAGACGCTGTCGATGCGGAACTGTTCCTTGTCGATGCCGCCCTCCTGGTTGATCTGCGTGTTGCGGTGGAAGCCGGTGGCGATCCTCTGGCTCTCGGTCGCGCCGGGCAGCAGGTCGCCGGCGAGCTGCTCGACGGTGAACTGATCGAACGGCATGTCGGCATTCAGCGCGCCGATGACCCAGTCGCGGAATTTCCATATCTGCCGCGGCGCATCGATGGAGTAGCCGTTGCTGTCCGCGTAGCGCGCCTGGTCGAGCCACCAGCGGCCCCAGCGCTCGCCATAGTGCGGCGAGGCGAGCAGGCGCTCCACGAGCGCGCGATAGGCTGCGTCGCCGTCCTGCGCCGAGGCTTTTGCAAAGGCCTCCACTTCCTCCGGCGACGGGGGCAGGCCCGTGAGGTCGAGCGACACGCGCCGGATCAAAGTCGCGGTGTCCGCAGCGGGCGAAGGCGCGAGCTTTTCCTCGGCGAGCCGCGCACGGATGAAGCGGTCAATGGGATACGCGGCCCCGGCGACTTCCGGCGGCGCGACGCGCTTCAGCGGTTCAAACGACCAGTGCCGCTCGTAGTTCGCGCCCTGCGCGATCCAGCGCCTCAGCGTGTCCTTCTGCTGCGGCGTGAGCTTCTTCTTCGACTTCACCGGCGGCATGAGGTCGTCCTCGTCGTCCGTGGTGATGCGCTTGATGAGTTCGCTCGCGTCCACCTTTCCAGGAACGATGGCCGCGTAGCCACCGAGGTCTCGCACGGCGTCCTCGCGCACGTCGAGCCGCAGCTTCGCCTCGCGGTGCTTCTCGTCGGGGCCGTGGCAGTAGAAGCAGTTGTCGGAAAGGATGGGCCGGATGTCGCGGTTGTAGCTCAGCTTGTCCGGCGTCGCCGCCTGCGCCGCCACACCCGCGCACGCGGCGAGGAGCGCCCGGAGGGCTGCGTGGCGAAACGTCGGGCGGGCATTGCACATTCTCATCGCGTGGTTCACTGGCGCGAGGGTCATGTTCTTTGGATGTTTTTCCAGCCGGGAGTTGCGGAAGGCGGAATCACGCGCGGCTCCGGACTGGGGACATCTCGGGGGCCTCGGAGAACGAGGCGTCCGGGAAATTTTCGCGAGCGACTCACCAGCGCGATTCCATCGCCGCACCCAGCACGAAGGCGATCAGCGCGAAGCTGATGACGACGAGCATGATGATGCCGATGTAGCGCCAGAAGCCGCGGTGCTCGTTCAGCGCGGCCTGAAGATCCCTCGCGCGCCCGGTGAGGAGCAGTTCCCCGATTCGGCTGGCGTAGCTGTTCAGCTTCACTGCGGGGTAGAGGTAAACGAGGAACAGGATCACCAAGCCGGCGATCTTGCCCACCTGCGTGGCGCTGCTCTCGAAAACCGATGGCCGGTTGAATGACACGATCGTGCCGACCAGCGAGGTGGCGAAATTCACAAACATCACGACTGCGATGAAGCGCACCCAGCCCTTGGTGCGCGCCATGATATCCGCGGTGCGCTGGGAGATTCTTCCGGCGCCATCTTCGCCGCCGAATTTTGCCGATGGTGGGATGTAGGGTCTGTCCATGGCTCAGGAAAGGCGGGGTTCCACTCAGAGGGTCGTCACCAGAGTGATGATGGCGATGATGAGGCTGACGAGCAGAATGACGCCGATGAACACCCAGAAGCTGCGCTGGCGATCGAGGGCGTCCTCGAGGTCGCGCTCCTGGCCGGAATACATCAGCCGCTGCACCGCGGAGGAAAAGCCGCTGAGCTTGATGCCGGCGACGAGGTAGAGCAGGCCCAGCAGTCCATAGACAAACAGGATGATGCCTGCGAACGCACCGAACCCGCGCAGCCCCCTGCTCGCGGAGGCCACAGCGCCCCCACCCATCACCGCGCCGAGGAGCAGGATGACCCCGAGGATGATCGCCAACACCGCGGAAAACCGCGTCCATCCCTTGGTGCGGCGGAGTTGATCGACGACGCCGTGGGTGACGCCACCGGCCTGCTCTCCGAAGGATTCATTTCCGCTGAGGTTGGCGGATGGTGCCTCGTAGGGATTTTCAGACATAGGTTCTGCCAAGGGGTTCCAAGCGGAGTGCCTAACTGCCCCAGCTCCACACGGTCAAGGTTGAAACTTTCCCCACAGCCGCTAGAACCGCGCGCACCGTGGCGGAGCCGAAACTCGACACCCTCCAATCCATCGAACTCGCCGAGGGCGTGCAAATCCTGCTCCGCCCCGCCGGCCCGCTGCCTCGCGCGTGGGCGCTCGCCATGGACATGCTGCTCGTGGGTGCGTTCGTCGTCGCGGAGTTCTTCCTCACACTCTTTGCATCGCGCATCGTGGGCCTCGAGACGGGCGTGGGCGTGTGGCTGCTGCTCGTGTTTGTGACTTACTGGGGATACTTCGTCCTCTTCGAGGTGCTGCGCCGCGGGCAGACGCCGGGGAAAAAGATGATGGGCCTGCGCGTGGTGCGGACCTCGGGTGAGCGCGTGGGATGGGGCGCGTCGTTCCTGCGGAACCTCGTGCGCTTCGGCGACATGATGCCGCTGCTGCCCCAGTGGCAGCTCTGGGTGCTGGCCGTGGGCTTCTATCTTTTCGGCGTCACGTCATGCCTCGTCACGCGGCGCTTCCAGCGGCTCGGCGATCTCGTGGCGGACACCGTGGTGGTCTATGCGCAGGAGGAGTTCCTCGACGGCGTGTCGCGGCTCCGCCAGACGGTGACCCCCGCCGCGCCGCCGATGGTGCTCACGCGCGAGGAGCAGCAGGCATTCATCCAGTTCAGCGAGCGGGCGCCGACTTGGAGCGACGCGCGCAAGGAGGAGATGGTCGCGCCGCTCGCGCCGCTGCTCGGTGCGCGCGGGCGGGAGGGCGTCGTGCGCGCGCTCGCGGTGGGCGTCTGGCTGCGCGAGTCATGAAGCCGTCCGCCTTCGAGGAGAAAAACGGGAAGGCCTGGAGCGAACTCGAGCAAACGCTCGAGACGCTGGAACGCCGCCGTTCCATCCGCGACGCCTCGCGGGTGCCGCGGCTTTTCCGGCAGGTGTGCGGAGACCTCGCGCTCGCGCAGCACCGCATGTATGGCCGGCGCCTGTGCGAACGGCTGAACGTGCTCGTGATCGGCGCCTACCAGCACCTCGGCGCGGCCGCACAGCGCGGCTCCGGCGCGTTCGTGAAGTTCTTTGCCTCGGTGTTCCCGCGCGCGGTGCGGGAGGAAAAGCGCGTGGTGTGGGTGTGCCTCGCGCTTTTCTGGGTGCCGTTCCTCGCGTTCATCGCGGCGGCATACTTTGATCCGAAGTGGATCTTCGCGCTGCTGCCGCCGGAGGCGCAGGCGCAGATGGACCAGATGTATGGGCAGGAGACGATGGATGAGTTCGTGCGCGACCACTTCGGGTCGAGCTTCGCGATGTTCGGCTTCTACATCATCAACAACATCAGCATCCACTTCCGCATCTTCGCCAGCGGCGCGCTGCTCGGCGTCGGCGCGGCATACGGGCTCGGCTACCAGGGAATCTTCCTCGGCGCGATGTTCGGCTACGTCCACACGGCGGGGAACCTGCACCGGCTCTACACCTTCTGCGCGAGCCACTCGTCGTTCGAGCTGCTCGGCTTCATCCTCGGCGCGGCGGCTGGCGTGCGCATCGGGCTCGCGCTCGTGCATCCGGGCCGGCTGCCGCGCGCGGCCGCGATGCGCGAGGCGGGAAAGCGCGCGCTGCCCGTGCTGCTCGGAAGCACGATGATGCTCGTGTGCGCCGCCGCCATCGAGGGGTTCTGGTCCGGCTCGGCCGTGCCGGCGTGGATGAAGCACACCGTGGGCATTCTCGGCTGGGTGCTGTTCGCGGTGTATTTCATCTTCGCGGGGAGGAGGGCTGCGGATGAAGCTTGAGGACGTCACGGCGCAGCTCCGCCCGCGCGGCTCGTGGGAGGCAGTGGACCTCGGCTTCGCGCTCACGCGCCGGCATTTCCCGCTGCTGCTCGCCGCGTGGTCGCTCACCGTCGCGCCGCTCTGGGCAGTGCTGCTGCTCGCGTCGCGCTGGATTCCGCTCGGCTGGGTGCTGCTCGCGATCTGGTGGCTGAAGCCCGTCTATGACCGCGTGCCGCTCTTCATCTTGAGCCGCTCGCTCTTTGGCGCGACGCCGAAGCTGCGCGAAGTGCTGCGCGCGTGGCCAAGGATGCTCGTTCGGCGCCTGCCGCTGCTGCTCGTGGCGCGCGTCCCGTGGTGGATCGCAGGGCCGGCATTCTCCTGGTCGCGGCCGCTGCTGCTGCCGGCGATCGACCTCGAGAATCAGCGCGGTGCCGGGCTGAAGACTCGCCGCGCAGTTCTCCTGCGGCAGGCGGGAAGCACGGCGCTTTCGCTGGTGATGCTGTGCGGCCTGTATGAAACGGTCCTCGTCTTCGCGCTGCTGACGCTCGGCAGCCAGCTCGCCGCCGATCCACTCGGCGCATTTGAGCTGGGGGACGCCTTTCTCGAAGCGACATTCCGCGGGGGACAGATGGCCCCGTGGCTCGAATGGTGCCTCGTCGGCGGCTACCTCGCGGCGATGACGCTCGTGGAGCTTTTCTACGTCGGCGGCGGCTTCGGCCTTTACCTCAACAGCCGCACGACGCTCGAAGGCTGGGATGTCGAGCTGGCATTCCGGCGCCTCGCACGGCGCTTTGCAAAAACCGCCTCGCTAGTCGTCGCCGCGCTGCTCCCGATTTTCTGCGCGGCTGGCGCGATCGCGGAGGACGCGACGCCATCCGCGGCCGACTCACGTGAGGCAGCGGCGATCCGCGAGGTGCTCGCGCACGGCGACTTCACCGTCCACGAGCGGGAGATCGGGAACTGGGAGCGCGATGGAAGCGAGCCGACGCCGGGATTCGAAGCGGCCGGCTGGTTCGAGTCGCTGGGCACGGTGCTTTTCTACACCGTCATCGGCGTGCTCGTCGCGGTCATCGCGTGGCTGGTGTGGAAAAACCGCGACTTCTTCACGCGCGGGGAGCGAACTGGAAAGTCCGCGCCCACCGGGCCGCGCACACTGATGGGCATGGACATCGCGCCGGATTCGCTGCCCGACGACATCGCGAGCGCAGCACGCGCACGCCGGGACCAGGGCGACATCCGCGGCGCACTCAGCCTGCTCTACCGCGGTGCGTTGAGCTGGCTCATCCACACCGCGCGCGCGCCCGTGCGCGACGGCGACACCGAGGGCGACTGCCTCCGCCACGCCGGAAAATCCGCCGAGCCCGCACGGCGCGACTATTTCGCCGCGCTCACCGGCCAGTGGATCACCGTCGCATACGCGGGACGCGAGCCGTCCGCGCAGGAAATCGAGCGGCTGCTGGGCGCGTGGCCGTTTGTGAAGGAAGGGAGTCAGCCGTGAAGATGGCGCGCGCTCCCCTCGCCCGCGCACTCGCGATCCTCGTCGCGCTCTCCGCGCTCTGCTCGTGCAGATGGGTCACCCGCAAGGAGGTCATCGGCTACCAGGGCCCGGCGCGGCAGGATCCCTTCCTCGCAGCGGAGCGCTTCCTGCAGAAGACGCGGAGCGGGGCGCGTGCAGTGAGCCGCCTGAGGAATCTCGAACAGCACCAAGGCCCGCTCTTCGCATCCTCGCAGTCGTTCATCAACTACGGCGACACCGACACCGCACTCGAATGGGTCCGCGACGGCGGGCACCTCATCCTCCTCCTCGGCGGCGCCGAGCGGTGGCGCAACGACTGGAAGAAGGACATCTTCACCGAGCTCGTCAAAGCGCACAGGCCCGAGGCTGAGGAGACGAAGCTCCTCTCCGAAATCGGAATCACACGCGGGACCGACGGCGCCGTGCTTTCCGAAAACGGAAGAAAACTCTCCGCCACCATCGACAGGCGCCGCCTCACCGCGGAGCTGGCTGGAAAGTTCGCCGCCGCGGGCGTCGCCGCGCAGGCAGACGTGCGCTTCGGCGACAAAGGCGATCCATCGCTCGCGAGCTTCCGGCTCGGCCGCGGGCGCGTGACCGTCCTCGCGAACGCCCGCCCTTTCCGCAACCGCTGGATCGGCGAGCACGACCACGCGGAGCTTCTCGCCGCGCTCGTGGATCTCGGCCGCGGCGGGGAGGCTTGGTTCCTGAACGGCATGCGCACGCAGTTCTGGAAGATGCTCTGGGAGCAGGGCTGGATGGCGCTCGTCGCTCTCGCGGTCCTCTTCGCCGCGTGGCTGTGGAAAAACCTCCCGCGCCTGGGACCGCTGCGCTCGCCGCCGAACACGGCCGCCCGCGATTTCACCTCGCATCTCGCGCTCACCGGCGCGTTCCTCTGGCGCCAGCACGCGTCGGATGCGCTGCTCCAGCCGCTGCGCGATGCCGTCACCGCCTGCGCATCGCGGCTCGGCTGGCGAAGGACGGATCCGGATTTCATCCCGAAGCTGGCCGCGCGCTGCGTCCTCCCCGAGGCACGCGTGAGCACCGCGCTGAACGCCGCCGACATCCGCGAGCGAAGCGCCTTTCTCCGGGTCACGCAGGACCTGCGGAAAATGGCGGACGACCTCCGCGCAAAAACCACTGTCGAATAACCCGAGCAACACATGGAAACCACACCCGAACCCCAGCCACCCGCGCCACCGCAGCCCTCGCCGTTTGAATTCGCCGTCGAGGTGATGAACACAATCCGCCGCCGCATCGGCCGCGTCTTCCTCGGCCAAGCCGCCATTCTCGATCAAGTGCTCGCGGCATTCCTCGCCGGCGGACACGTGCTCATCGAGGGCAAGCCCGGTCTCGGCAAGACTCATCTCGTGCTCGCGCTCGCGCAGACATTCGGCGGCACATTCCGCCGCATCCAGTTCACCCCGGACCTCATGCCGAGCGATGTGACCGGACACACGCTCTACGACATGGGCGCGCAGCAGTTCCGCCTGCGCCGCGGGCCGGTGTTCACGAACCTGCTGCTCGCCGACGAAATCAACCGCGCGCCCGCAAAGACACAGGCCGCCCTCCTCGAGGTGATGCAGGAAGTCCAGGTGACGATCGACGGTGAGAGCCACGTGCTGCCGCCGCCCTTCATGACGCTCGCCACCCAGAACCCGATCGAGCAGGAAGGCACGTATCCCCTTCCCGAGGCGCAGCTCGACCGTTTCCTGATGAAGGTCGTGATCGACTATCCCGGGAAGGATGACGAGGAGCAGATCGTCGGCGAGCTTCTCACCGGCGGCGGGCTGAAGACCGGCGACATCCAGCAGGTGTGCGACGTGCAGGGCGTCCTCGCCGCGCAACGCGCGGTGGCTGCGGTGCGGGTCGCGCCGGAGGTCATCGCCTACTCTGTCCGGCTCGTTCGCGGCACCCGCGAGGCGCAGGGGCTCACGCTCGGCGCAGGCACGCGCGGGGCGATCAGCCTCGTGCGCGTGGCGAGGTCGTTCGCCGCTATGGCAGGCCGCGCCTTTGTGACGCCGGATGACATCAAGTCCGCCGCGCTGCCCGTCCTCCGGCACCGCGTGACTGTGGCACCCGAACTTGCAATCAGCGGCCAGACGGCGGACGACACGCTGGCGACGATCGTGAACAATACCGAGGCGCCGCGCCGCTGAGAAACGGATGATTCCCTCGCAACGAATGCTGCGGCTCCTCGCCGTGTGGCTCGTCCTGAGCGTTCTCGCCTCGCTCTGGCCGCGCTTCGCGCCACTGTGGAAAGCTGGGGCGTTCGTCTTTGCGGGAGCCGCCGCGCTCGATGCCGCCGCGGTGATGCTGATGCGCCGGCTCGCCGTCGAGCGCGACGTGCCGGGCCGCATCGCGCTCGGCGTGGAGATGGATATCCCGCTCACGCTGCACAATCCCAACAGGCGCGGCATGACGGCGGAATTCTTCGACGGCCTGCCGGACACCGTCGAGAGCACGCACCTGCCGTGGGCGGGCCGCATCGCCGGGCGCAGCCACACCACGGTGCTCTACACGGCCCGGCCGCTCGCGCGCGGCCCGGTCGCGTTCACGGAATGCCATGTGCGCCACGCGTCGCCTCTCGGCCTGTGGTGGCGCAGCTACCGCGCGGGCGGCAGGCGCGAATCCCGCGTGTATCCCGACTACGTCCCAATCGTCCGCTACACGCTCCTCGCGATGAGCAACCGTGAGAGCCAGATGGGCATCGTCGCGAAAAACCGCGTCGGCCAGAGCCGCGAGTTTCACCAGCTCCGCGAATACCAGGATGGCGACGTCCTCTCGCAGGTGGACTGGAAGGCGACCGCCCGGCGCAGCCAGCTCGTCTCCCGCGAATACCGCGAGCAGCGCGACCAGACACTCGTCTTCCTCCTCGACTGCGGGCGCCGCATGCGGACGCGCGACGGCAACCTCCCACAGTTCGACCATTGCCTGAACGCCACGCTGCTCCTCAGCTACATCGCGCTGCGCCAGGGGGACAAGGTGGGCGTCATGGGCTTCGGAGGCACCTCGCGGTGGCTCGCTCCTGTGAAGGGCCAGCATTCGATGGCCGGCATCCTCAACCACCTCTACGACTACGAATGCACGGCTGCGCCAAGTGACTTCAACGAGGCTGCCGAGAGGCTCATGGCCCGCCAGGGCAGGCGCGCGCTCGTCGTCATCCTCACCAATCTCCGCACCGAGGACAGCTCCCATCTCCTCGCGCCGCTGCGCCTGCTGCGCCGGCGCCACCTCGTCGTCGTGGCGAGCCTGCGGGAGAAAAGTGTCGTCGAGCGGGTGAATGCGCCCGTCGCGCGTTTCGACGATGCACTCTTCGCGGCGGCGGGCCAGGGCTACCTCGCTGAGAGGCAGGCGTTCCTCGCGACACTGCGCGACCACGGCGTGCTCACGCTGGATGAAACGGCCGACGGACTTCCAGCGGCGCTGGCCAATGCCTATCTCGACATCAAGCGCCGCGGGGCGCTCTAAGCGGGCGGCTACTTCTCCGCGGCACCCTTCTTCTTCGGCGCTTTCGTTTCTTTTCGGACCTCGATTTCGACGGCGCTTTTCTGCGGCGCACCGGGAGTGCTGCGTCCGTCGGCGATGTATTTCTCGAGGAGCGCGGTGAGGCGCTTCACAGCGTCGGGCTTCTCCGCGGCGATGTTCTTCCTCTCCGCACGATCCGCGGCGAGATCAAAGAGCTGATCCCCCGGGAGACCCTTCTCGCCGGGTGAGCCGGGGCGCGGCTCGCTCCATCCGCCACTGCCCGCGCAGAGGCAGAGCTTCATGCTGCCCTCGCGGATCGCGAAGGAGCCGTTGATCGAATGCGAAACCAGCGTGGTGCGCTTCGGCCCGCCCTTGCCAAGAAGGATCGGCAGGAAGCTGATGCTGTCCTCCGCTGCCGTCTCGGGAAGCTTCACGCCTGTGATTTCCGCCGCTGTGGCCATGAAGTCCGTGAGGCACACGATGTCCGCGCTGGTCCCGCCGGGCGCCACTTTTCCCGGCCAGCGGACGATGAACGGAACGCGGTGCCCGCCTTCAAAGATGTCCGCCTTGTTGCCGCGGAATCCGGCGCTCGGATCGTGGCCCTTCGCGCGCAGCTCGTCGAACTTCGCCGACGGCGAGCAGCCGTTGTCGCTGGTAAGAATCACGAGCGTGTTTTTCGCGGCTCCGGATTTTTCCAGCGCGGACAGAATCTGCCCGACTGCCGCGTCCACCTGCATCACGAAGTCTCCATACGCGTTCAGCCCGCTCTTCCCCTTCCACTCGGCGAGCGGGTTGATCGGCGTGTGTGGCGCGTTCAGCGGGAGGTAGAGAAAGAATGGGCGGTCGCCTTTTGCCGCAGTCGTGATCCAGTCGGAGGCGACGCCCGCGAGCGTGGGCAGCACGTCCACCGCCTCGAATCCCTCCGCAGCCGGACCCTTCCGCGTCATGCCGCCGTTCTCGCGGTCGGTCATCATCGGGAACGCGACATCCTTGGTCGGCACTGCGGTCACGCGGTCGTTCTCGATGAAGGTGTAGGGCACCATGTCGAGCGACGCCGAGATGCCGAAGTAATACTCGAAGCCGACAGCGTTCGGGCCGTTGGGAATCGGCTTCGTGAAGTCCACGCTCCAAACTTGGTCTGGCTTCTCGATGTTCAATTCCTCCACGGCCCTGCCCTCCTGCTTTGCCCAGTCCATCCCGAGGTGCCATTTGCCCACGCACGCCGTCGCGTAGCCGTTGTCCTTCAGCATCTGCGCGACCGTGAGGCGGCCCGGCTCTATGAGGCGCGGGCTCAGCCCGCCGAGCACGCCGCGCTGGAGCTTCGTGCGCCAGTTGTAGCGGCCTGTGACGACACCGTAGCGCGTCGGCGTGCAGACCGCCGAGGGCGTGTGCGCGTCGGTGAATTTCATCCCGCCAGCCGCGAGCTTGTCCAAATTCGGCGTCGGAATCTTCCCGTCAGCATTGAAACAGCGCACGTCGCCGATGCCGAGATCGTCCGCGAGGATGAAGATGATGTTCGGTTTTTCCGCGGCAGTGAGAGTGGCGGAAACGGTGGAGATTGCTGCGATCAGCAGCGGGAGGATGCGCATCGCGCGAGGATGCAGGCGCACCCCGGAAGTGCAAGCACGCCGCACCGCGAGCGATCCGGCTTGCGGCATTTCCGCCGCGCGGAAAAGGTCGCCACATGTCTCACAGTCTCCGTGTTCTGCTGGCATCCATCCTGCCCGTCCTCATCGCCGCATGTTCGCACGTGCCGGGGCCCCTCGGCGGAAAGGTCAGCACCAGTCGCGACGAGTGGGGACACCGGGCAGGTGCGCGCGGATTCTCGACAGTGATCCTCGATGCAGGCCACGGCGGCAAGGATTCCGGCGCGACCAGCCGCTTCACCGGCCAGCGCGAAAAAGATCTCACGCTCGACCTGGTCCACCGCGTGCGCCGCGAACTCAGCGGCGGCATCCGCACGGTGCTCACGCGCAATTCGGACACGTTCATCGAGCTCGACGACCGCGTGCACATGGTGGATCGCCACAACGACGCGGTGCTCGTGAGCATCCACTTCAACAGCGGCCCCTCGCACCTCGCGGGACCGGAGGTCTTCTACTGGCGTGTGGACAGCTACTCGCTCGGACGCCGGATCTACGAGGCGCTCTCGCACGCGACGCTCGAGAAGCATGCGAACCGCGGCCTCGTCCGCCGCCGCCTCCGGCTCACCCGCAACCCGCAGCTCGCCAGCGTGCTCGTCGAGTGCGGCTACCTCAGCCACGGCAGCGAGGCGCAACTCATTGCGCGACCGGAATACCGCGACCGTCTCGCGAAGGCCATCGCGGGCGCCATCCTCAACCAGCGCGCAAAGGGCGACGGCAGCTTCGGCCCTCTCCCGCCCCCGCTTTACGCGCCGATGAGCAAGGCGACGGATCCGCGTGAGTAGCAGCCGCACTGCCGCGTCCGGCGCGCTTAGGATTTGCGCCGCCCGACGGATCGTTTAGGCAGCACGCCTGCGCGGGCCCGAAGTTTCCGCGCGCCGATGCAAGCCGAAGTCTTTTTCATCTACCACAATGGCGAACAGCGCGGCCCCTACACGGCGGCGCAGGTGAACCACCTGCACCGCTGCGGCTTCATTGACGACGAGACGCTCTACTGGCGCGAGGGGCTGGAGCAATGGCAGCCCGTCGGGCAAATCGTCCTCCGCCGGAGGAGCAGGCGCCGCGTGCTTTTCTGGTCCATCCTCACCGGCGTGCTCGCGGTCGCCGCGCTGCTCGTCGCGCTCTTCGGGCCGGTCACCGCCGAGCGCTGGCGCGAGATGACGAGCGGCGAGTTTACCGCGGAATCCGCGTGGTGGCACGCGCGCGGCCTCGTCCGCGAGCAGCTTCCAAAGGACGCCTACGTCCGCTTTGACTCTTTTCCCTCGGCGCAGGTGAAGCTCGATGGCAGGGACAGCGCGACGGTTGTCCTCGGCGGGACAATCACAAACCCCTCCGGCACCGCGGAGCCCGGCACCTGGCGGGTGCTGCTCCGCTACAACGAGAGCCGCGGTGTCTGGATCTCGGCGCCGAAGCCCCCCGAGCCCGCCGCGCCCTGACGGCCCGCGCGGCACTGCGGCACTTGCCATCACGCCGGTGCCGCACTCTATTGCGCGCCCCGAATGAAACGCCTCCTCCTGCTCATCGCCTTTTCCGCGCACGTCCACGCACAGCGCGTGGCCGTCCCGAGCGGCGCGAGCCTCGGCGAGAGCGAGGCGCAGAAAATCGAGGAGAAGATCGCCACCGTCCGCCGCGACCTGCTTTCCAAATACGAGACGCAGCTAGGCGATTTGCAGCTCCAGCTCCAGAAGGCCGCCGACCTCGAGGGCGCTCTCGCCGTCCGGGAGGAGCGCAACCGTGTCCACACCGAGCAGGCGCTGTCCTCCGCAAATTTCGCCTCCGAGCCAAAATCTCTGCGCACGCTCCAGCAGACGACGCTGACCCGGATGAACGACCTCGTCTCGGGCGTGGTCACGGAGTCGCTGCCGAAGATCGTTGATTTGAAAAAGCAGCTCACCGTGGATGGCCGGCTCGACGAGGCGCTCGCCGTCCGCCAGGCGATCGAGCGGCTGCAAAATGCCAACGTCCCCATCGTGCGCGCGGAGTCCGGCAGCATCGTCCCCGCGGACACTCTGCTGCGCGCCTACAACGCCGACCGCGTGCGCGCCGACAAGACCTACAAGGGCGTGCGCATCGCCGTGCGCGGCGTCGTCGCCGGCTACAAGCTCGATCCCGACAACGGAAAGACGCTGCTTGTTTATCTCACCGCAAATGGCGCGACGGGCTGGGTGCAGTGCTCATTCAACATCGGGCAATGGCGCTACCGCGAGGACCGCTCCACGAACGCGACGGTCCTCGTCCTGACTCCGAAGGACGGCAGCGAGGTGCGGACGGCGAAGGGCCAGCAGATGGACATCCTCGGCGACTGCACCGGCTGGGATGAGTTTGTGAAGCTCGCGAAGTGCGACGTGCCGCGCTAGCGCCGCGTGCGCACCGCATCCGCCAGCGGTTTCACAAAGGCGCACACCTTCTCGACGAGTTGCGGATCGCTTCCAAACTCTGCGATGCGCTTCACGATCGCGCTGCCGACCACAACGGCATCCGCCGCTGATGCGACCGCGCGAACTTGATCAGGATTGCTGATGCCGAATCCCACGGACACCGGCAGCGGCGTCGTCTTCTTGATCGCCGCCACGCTCTCGGCGAGGCCCGCCGCCACGTCGCTCCGCTCACCCGTCACACCTTCGCGCGAGACGTAGTAGATGAAGCCGCTTGCGTCGCGCGTGAGCAGCGCGATGCGTTCCGGCGGAGTCGTGGGCGCGATGAGCCGGATGCGCTTGAGAGGACCGTGCATCCGCAGTTCCGGTGAGGCGTCGTCCTCGTCCGGCGGCAGATCTAGAAAGAGAACGCCATCCACTCCCGCAGCCTCGGCGTCCGCGAGGAACGCATCGAAGCCGTGGCGATACACGGGGTTCATGTAAGTGTAAAACACGATCGGAATCTGGCTCTGCCTGCGGATGTCGCGCACGCATGCGAGCACGCCGTTCAATGTCGTGCCGCTGGCGAGCGCGCGTGAGCTGGCGAGCTGGTTCACCACGCCGTCGGCGAGCGGGTCGCTGAACGGCACGCCGATCTCGATGAGATCCACGCCCGCCCGCTCCAGCGCGGGCACCAGCGCGCGTGTCGCGTCGAGCGTCGGATCGCCCGCGCAGATGTAGGCAATGAAGCCCGCGCGCCCCTCGGAGCGCAGCCGGGCAAAGGTGGAGTCGATGCGGTTCTCGGCCATGAAAGGGCGCACAAGATGCCGGGGAGCGCGGGGATTGACAGAAGTTTTGCAGGGCGAAGGGCCTGCGACCTGTGCCATTAAATTACTGCGACTCTCTTTCGAGGCTGACGAGACTGGCACTCCTACGTTCAGAAATAATGTCCCAAATTCCACACAACGACGGGAAAACGATCAAAATCGGAAATAAGCCGAATATACTGACGGCCCAATCGTAATTTTTAGAAAAACCCAACAGAATAAAGAATACCGCAGGGTGGATATAGATGGTCACCGGACCAGTCACCCCGGGCACAAATGACAAAGCAAACGGGATGGCGGAGGGCGTGAATGAAAGAGCCGCCAGTGCACATGCGACCGCACGCAACTTCGGTGAACGCGGAGCGCGGGCACGCGTGGCTAACAGAAATAGCATGAGCAAGAAGCCGCCGATTCCTGAGGTCCATGCAAAGGCTTCAAAATTGATTTTGACGCTCATTTGGTCAGCCATCGGAAATTTGGCATCACCTATCTGACGCTCGTGTTCAAAGCGAGACGGAAACTACAGAAGATTGCCATACAGCCCTGTGATCCACAGGCCCCGGTTTCAAATCCCTGTTCATGACGCCATTCCTGACTAAACCAAGAGTGGATGGCTCAAGTGCAGACACTCAAAATCCACGAAATCTACCAGTCCATCCAGGGCGAGAGCACCTGGGCGGGCTGGCGCTGCGTGTTCGTGCGCCTCACCGCATGTGACCTGCGCTGCAGCTACTGCGACACGGAGTATGCATTCTACGAGGGGAAGAAGCGCACGCTCGACAACATCCTCGCCGAGATCCTCGCATTCGACTGCCCGCTTGTGGAAATCACCGGCGGCGAGCCTCTGCTGCAGAAGAACGTCCTCCCGCTCATGGCGGCGCTGTGCGACGCGGGCAAAACCGTGCTCATCGAGACCAGCGGCGCACACGACATCTCGAAAATCGATCCGCGCGTGCACCGCATCATGGATTTGAAAACGCCCGGCAGCGGCGAGTGTGAGCGCAACCTGTGGAGCAACATCGGCCACCTCACGAAGCTCGACGAAGTGAAGTTCGTCATCGGCTCCCGCGAGGATTACGAATGGTCGCGCGAACAGGTTCGCACCCACGCGCTGGCCGAGCGCTGCGGCTGCGTTCTGTTCTCACCCATCTTCGGCCGCATCGAACCGCGGCAGATAGTCGAGTGGATGGTCGCCGACAAACTCCCCGTCCGCTTCCAGCTCCAGATGCACAAGTTCATCTGGGATCCGAAGCAGAAGGGCGTCTGAGCAATTGCGGATTGCAGATCGCGAGTTGCGGATTGAGTCTCCGCGCCCGGATTTTCCGAACCGGAATCCGCAATCCAAAATCCGCAATTCATGCCCTTTCGAATCACCAAAGACTTCCTCTTCGAGGCCGCGCAGACGCTCCCCTGCGCGCCCGAGGGCCACAAGTGCCGGCAGATGCACGGGCACAGCTTCAAGGTGGAGGTGTCCGTCGAGGGCGAGGCCGATCCGAAGACCGGCTGGTTTTACGACCACGCGGAGATTTCCCGCGCGATGAAGCCGCTGCTGGAAGTCCTCGACCACGGTTACCTCAACGAAGTCGCGGGCCTCGACAACCCGACCATCGAGAACATGTGCCTCTGGTTCTGGCAGAAGCTCGCCCCGCATCTCCCCGGACTCGCTGAAATCGTCGTCCACGAGACCCCAAGCGCGCGCTGCTCGTATCGCGGGCGCTGACGAAACACTTGGCAAGCCGCGCACGACCGCTACTTTCCCGCCCGATGAAACGCCTCGCAACATCCATCGCCGCCGCAGCCATCGCGCTCGGCATTGGCGCTTGTGAAAAGCAATCCGCTGAGAACCTGCCCGAGCACTACAAGCACAAAGGCAACCACAAGACGGCCGGCGGAGGCGAACATGGAAACGCACCCGCGCCGGCGGAGAAGGAGAAGGCGCCAAAGCCCGAGCATAAAGGCTAGCGCGCCGCGCCCTGCATCCGCACTCGCCATGAATCCCGAGCCTGAGCAGACGCCGGGCTTCTGGCATTCGCGCCTGAAAAGCATCGCCTGCGCCGCCCGCGGCATCGTGCTGCTGCTCCGCACACAGGCGAACGCACGCATCCACCTCTTCGCCACCGTGGCCGTCATCGCCGCGGGATTCGCATTCCGCATCACCCGCGGCGAATGGATTCCCCTCGCCTTCGCCATCGGCATCGTGTGGGCAGCCGAGGCAGGCAACACCGCGATCGAGATCCTCGCCAACCGCATCACATCCGAGCGCGACGACGCCATCGGGCGCGCCAAGGACATCGCCGCGGGAGCCGTTCTGCTCGCCAGCATCACTGCGGCCGCCATCGGTTTCCTCGTCCTCGGCCCGCACGTCTGGGCGCTCTTCTTCAAATAGCGCTACTGCGCCGGGAGCCCGATTCCACGCAGCCACGCGCGCACCTTCCGCCGCTGCTCGCAGTCCCGCAGCGCCCAGCGGTCCGTGTGGTTGCGGAATGGCAGCGCGGAAAATTCAAATGCGCCACGGATGCCGGTGGACTCGAGATACTCGCGCGTGCTGTCCACGGAGCCCTCGTGGCTGATGAATTGCGGGCGTCCCTTCAGCCGCTGGAGCCGCGCGAGGGCGGATGCGCGGTCGGCGTCGGCGTAGGGCCACGTCGTGCGCACACCGTCGTAGTGGCTGTGGCAGATGAACGCACGCCACAGTGAAGCGATGGTGTCGTTGCGAAGGCCGATGTAATTGCACGCGATCGAGCCGCGCGAAAATCCGCAGAGGACGACCGCCCTCTCGTCGCCACCGAAGTCCCGGCAGATTTGCCGCACGGTCGCGACGCAATAGGCGGCGGTTTCGTCCGCATCGCCCCACCACTGCGGCGCGTTCTCTTTCTGAGCGCCGCTCACTTTCACGTATGGCATTCCGATGGAGATGTAGTCTGCTCCCCCGGAAATGCCAAATGCGAGACTGCCCCCCTCGACCGTCCCGTCGCATGTGTCGCCGAACTTTCCCCGGTATCCGCCGTTGCCCGCAAACTCGACGAGCACAGGAAACTTGCCGCGTGGCCTCCAATTCGCGGGCAGATACAGCGTGTGATGCACCGCTGTCGCCTCCCATCCCGCGGTTGTCTGTCGCACTCGCAGGCCGGCAGCCGGCGCAGCGTCGGAAACCGCGGGCACTTTCAGATCTTCCGGCACCGTCGTGACGTCGGGCAATTCGTCGGCGCCCAGCGGGGAGAGGAGCGTCAGTGCGAATGCAACCGGAAGCCAGCGGTTCATGCTCACCTCTTGATCCAGTCGAAAAAACCAAGCTGCTCAAGATCACCGCGCAGCTTCCCGAATTGCTCCGGCGACGGCGTCGCGTTCGGCAGTCGCGCGGGGCCGACATCCACACCGAGCATCGTCATCACCGCCTTGGCTGCGCCCATGAATCCCACGCCGGCGAGGGCCTGCACGAGTTGCACAGAACGGAACTGCTCCTCGCGGGCCGCGGCAAGATCGCCCCGCTCGAAGGCCGCGATCAGCCGTGTGTAAATCGGTGCGGCGAAGTTATAGGTGCTCCCCACCGC
This sequence comes from Chthoniobacteraceae bacterium, assembly GCA_044221185.1. Lineage (GTDB taxonomy): Bacteria > Verrucomicrobiota > Verrucomicrobiia > Chthoniobacterales > Chthoniobacteraceae > SXWH01. The sequence continues at coordinate 52,970 of JBGAPP010000002.1, forward strand.
GCCCGTCGCGCCGAGCGAGAGTGCGGCGAGCAGGAACTCGTCGCAGCCGAAAGGGACATCCCACGCGCTATCGTCGGCACGCAGGCAGAGTTGGAAGGACATCAAGTCGGGGTTCGTGAACTTGATGCCGGCAAGCGTGGGAATGCGGTCGCGTGCCTGCGCGAGGAAATCGGGCATCGGCAGGTTCACGCCAGTCATGCTCGGGATGTCGTAGAAGTAGAAAGGCGTCGCCGGTGCTGCCGCGGCGATTTCCGCTGCGCATGAGACGAGCGCATCCACCGTTCGTGGTTTGAAGTAGCACGGAGTCAGCGCGGCGATTGCCGGCGCCCCGAGCTTCCCCGCGTCCGCCGCAAGCACACGGGCGTCGGCGATTGAGTTTGCACCGACATGGACGACTACGCGCATCGGCGTGCCGCGGACCACCTCCATCCAGCGCTTCGCCACGGCGAGCCGCTCCTCGAGGGACAGCGAACTGCTCTCGCCCGTGGTGCCGCAGATGAAGACGCTGGCGACTCCATTCGTCAGCAGATGCGCGCACTGCTTCTCGATGATGCTCAGATTAAGCGTGCCATTCGGGTGAAATGGCGTGTGAGTCGCCGCGACGAGCCCTCGGAGGCGCTGGTGGTCAGGGAGTTTCATGGATGGAAGGAGGAAGTTTCAGCGGCGATGCGTCCATCGGGAAATGCGTCACGGCACAGGCGCCTCATCATTTCGCAGCCCACACTTCGGCCGTGCGCACACGCGGGCGCACCTCGCCATTCGGAATCACATCGCGTCCGCGCCAATGAACAACCGGCACCGTTGCGCGGGAAAATGGGGCCATCCCACCATCGCCCCAGGCGTCGCGCTCCGCATCGTAGGCCAGCACACCGCGCGGAAATCCCGGATGTTCGCGCACGGGCTGAAATGTGACGTTGGCACCGTCGTCGCCGCTCGCGATCAAAAATCGTGAGCCTCTCCGGATAGCCGGTGTCGGCGCGGCGACCGCGGGACGCGGCATGTCTGCGAGGCGCTTCCATCCGCTCCCGGGTGTGAAGCGGTAGGCGTCGCGAAGATATTCCCTCAGTGGCCTGCCATCAGAACCGGCACTGATTTTCGCCCCGCTGAAAAGGCAGAACGACCGCTCGTCCGCACCGGCCACAGCCAGCATGCGCTCGGGACCCGGCCACGGCTCGATCTCCTCCCATCGCAGCGCGGCAGCGGAAAGATCCAATCGCCAAAAAGTCTTCAGCGCCGTAGTCGAGTCGGGCTTTTCGATTCCACCCGCCACGTAGATCGAATTTCCGAGCATCGCCCCGCACATGTTCGCGCATGTCTTCGGCAAATCGGGCAGCTTGCTCGTCGCAATCTTTCCATCGCGCCACTCCATGAGATAACATGCGGCATGGTGCGCCTGTGCATCGCTTCCTCCGATGCAGACAAGGCCGCGCGCCGTGGTGACGGACACGCCATAGCCCAGCGGCTTCGCCAGCCTGAAACCACTCCTCCAAGCACCATCCGGTCCTTCGAGAACGAAGACCGAGTCATGCCACTGCTTGCGCAGAGGCTCGGCCCACTTGTCTCCGGTGATGTTTGCGCCACCTGCGACGATGAGTGCATCGTTGCTCACACCGGCAAAAGCTCCGGCAAAGCCCTCCGCATCGGGAATGGGCGGCAGCTTCCCCCACTCCAACACATCGACAGCGCCCGCCGTTGGGGCCGCGAAAACTGCGGCTGCCATCAGTGCAGAAAACAGAGCGAGGCGCGCGAGTTCGCCAAGAGGATGGATGGATGTCGCGCAGCGCATGGAAGGCATACTGTTTTATTCCGAAGCGAGAAGCCGCCAGCAATACCACAGGCAGCGCGGCAGGTGGAACGGCCCCTTCCACATCGTTCCCTTCGCGCGCGACGACACACTGCCGTCGCGGCACAGATAGCCATACCACTCGCCGTGCTGCGCATCAGCGAAGTGCTCGAAGCTCCATTCGTGGACAAGCCGGTGCATCCCGGCAAAGCGCGGCTCGCCGGTGAGCTTCCACGCGAGCAGCGTCGCGATGATCGCCTCGTTGTGCGGCCACCAGAACTTCATGTCGTGCCAGTATTCCTGCACCGGTAGTCCGCGCAGGTCGGTGAAGTAGAGCATTCCACCGTGCTCCGCGTCCCACCCGCGCTTCCACATCCAATCAAGGATCGTTGCGCCGAGCGTGATGAGCTTCCTTTCCTTCCGCAGCGCACCTTCGTGCATGAGAAACCACGCGCATTCGATCGCATGGCCTGGGTTCAACGTGCGGCCGTCGGCATGATCAACGATTTCACCCGACGGACCGACGACCTCCATCAGCGCTTCGTGCTCCGGCTTCAGAAAGTCGCGCTCGATCTCCGTGATGCTCGCATCGATCCACTCGGTGCATGTCCGGCCTGCCACCGACACTTCGCCGAGGTTCGCCCGCAGTTCCTGAGCGGTGACGATCCCGATCATGTGGGACGCAATGCCCTTCGTCGGACGCGTTGGCTCGAACTTCGGCAGCATCGCGCCGGGCTCGAATGAGAGCCTCAGATACGCTGCAAAGTTCTTCACCGCGTCCTCCGCCGCACGCGCATCACCCGCCGCCTTCGCATATGCCGCATTTCCAATCGCGGCGAATGCCTCGCTGAAAACATAGCGCCGCATGCGCAGCGGCAGCCCCTCGCGGGTCACGGAGAAGTAGAGTTTCCCCTCCGGACTCTCGCAGTGCTTGCGCAAAAAATCGACGCAGCTCCGCGCGGCATCGCGCCATTCCGCGCGGCGCTCCACGGTGTTGAAGAGCGTTGCGAACATCCAAGCAGCCCGCCCTTGGAACCAAACCGGCTTGTCCGTGTCCGTCACCGAGCCGTCGCGGTCGAGACACGTCATGATGCCGCCATGCTCCGCGTCCATTCCATGCCGGAGCCAGAATGGAATCACATCGCCGAGCAGGGCGTCGCGATACTGCGCGGCGAGCGCGGCACGACCCTCCGCGGTGGCGGGCGAATGCGGCGTGCTCACGCCGGCAGCTTCACCGTTCGCTTCTCCCGGATGCTCTGCACCGCGCCATCCACAATCTGCTGGCCGATCCGGGAAATCTCCGGCGACAGCGGGCCGCTGAGCGGCGTGCCGGTGGCGATGCAATGGAGGAAATACTCGACGGGGTTCCGCTCCGGCGCGCGCAGCGTGTCACACGGCACCTCGAAGCCCTCCGGCCTTTCGCACGTCTGCACGCGCACCGTCTTCTCGTAGTCGTAGCAGCTCACCGTCCCGTCGGTGCCCCAGATCGCGAAGCCGCACTTCGGCTGCGGCTGGTGCGTCCACGGGTCGGTGAACGTGCCCCAGCGCGTCTCGCATTTCGAAAGCCCCCACGCATAGCGCAGCACCACCACGCTGTGCTCATCCACTTCGAGCCCCTGCGGCTCATCCGCGACCGCCGTGACCTCCAGCGGGGCGCGGCCTCCCATGAACCACGTGCCGATCGTCGTGCCATAGCCGAGATAGTCGAGCAGCGAGCCGCCACCTGCGCTTCTGTGATAAAACCAGCTCGCCGCCTTCTCCGCGGCCGTCGGCTCCTTCTCGATCTTGTCCGCGCCGTGATAGAGCGGGCCCCGGTTGCCACCATAGTGGTGAAATCCGCGCGCTTCGCCGATCCAGCCCTCGCCGATGATTCGCTTCGCCGTCACCGCCGCAGGCTCCCACCGCAGGGGCCAGTTGATGGCGAGCAGCCTGTTCTTCGGCATCGCCGCAATCATCGCGTCCGCCTCGGCGAGCGACGCGGCGAACGGCTTCTCCACCATCACGTGAACGCCATACTTCGCGACTCGCGCGACGTATTCGCCATGCCGCGCGGCAGCCGGACACAGAACCACCACGTCGGGGCGCGCCTTTTCCATGCACTCGTCCACATCGGTAAAAATGCGCTCGTCCGGGATTGAGAAATTACGCTTTGCGTCCTGCATCCGGCCGACCTGCTCGTCACAGATCGCGGCGAGCTCCGCATCCGGATGCTCATGGACCATGCGGAGCAGGTCGCCCATGTGGAAGTGATCGAAATTGATGCCTGCGATGCGGAACTTCTTGCTCATGGGTCGGAAACGGTGTCTGCGCGCGATTAAAGGTGAGGCGCGCGTGGCATGGGAAGCTCTTCATTCGGTGCGCGGCCCGTTTCGCCCGCAGTTCGCGTGCGTTGCCAGCCTCCTCTCGAACCGCCATGCTCGCCCCCATGTCCGCCCCAGCACCGCGCAAACCCTGGTATCGCATTCTCTACGTGCAGGTGCTCATCGCCGTTGCGCTCGGCATCGTCGTCGGTCACTGGTGGAAGGAGATCGGTGCGGCCGTGAAGCAGAGCGGGATTTTCGGAAAGGACATCGCCTGGCCGGACGTGAAGGACGCGCTCAAGCCCCTCGGCGACGGCTTCATCAAGCTGGTGAAGATGATGATCGGGCCGATTATCTTCTGCACGGTGGTGCATGGCGTCGCGAGCATGGGCGACCTGCGCAAGCTCGGGCGCGTGGGGCTGAAGTCACTGATCTATTTCGAGGTCGTGAGCACACTCGCGCTCATCATCGGCCTCGTGGTGGTCAACGTATTCCAGCCCGGCGCCGGATTTTCCTACGACCCAGCGAGCCTGAAGGCCGGAGCAGCACAGGACTACGCCGCGAAGGCCCACGCGCTGAGCACGAAAGACTTCCTGCTCAACATCATCCCCGACACATTTCTCGGTGCATTCACCTCGGGCGATCTGCTGCAGGTGCTGTGCGTTTCACTGCTCACGGCATTTGCACTCACCGCGCTCGGCGGCGCCGGGCGGCCCGTGCTGAACGCAGTGGAGTATGGATCGCAGGTGCTCTTCGCGATCATGCGCATTGTGGTGAAAGCCGCGCCCATCGGGGCGTTCGGCGCGATGGCGTTCACCGTGGGCAGCTACGGTCTCGGTTCGCTGGGCAAGCTGGTCGCGCTCATGCTCGGCTTCTACCTCACGGCGATCCTCTTCATCGTTGTCGTCCTCGGCGGCATCTCGATGTGGTGCGGAATCTCAATCTTCCGGCTGCTCGCCTTCTTGAAGGACGAATTGCTGCTGGTGCTTGGAACGAGTTCCTCCGAGACGGCGCTGCCATCGCTCATCGAGAAAATGCAGCGGCTCGGCTGCCCGCGGGCAACGGTGGGAGTAGTCGTGCCGACCGGCTACAGCTTCAACCTCGATGGGACGAACATCTACATGGCGATGGCGGCCATCTTCCTCGCGCAGGCGACGGGGACGCACCTCGACTTGAAGCAGCAGATCGGCCTGCTGCTCGTGGCGATGATCACCTCGAAGGGGGCGAGCGGAGTGACCGGCGCGGGCTTCGTGACGCTCGCCGCGACTCTTTCCGCGGTGAAATCAATCCCCGTCGAATCTGTCGCGCTGCTGCTCGGCATCGACCGCTTCATGAGCGAGTGCCGCTCACTGACCAACTTCATCGGAAACAGCGTGGCGACCATCGCCGTCACGCGCTGGGAGGGCGAAGTCTCGCGGGAGACCCTGCGCGAAAACCTGCGCAACCCGCCGCCACTCATCCCCGGCAGTGAATCCGCACCCGGTGCCACGGCACCGGACGGCGGAAGCGGGATGTAGCCTTAGAAAAAGATCGGGATGATCAGGATGGCGACGATGTTCACGACTTTGATCATCGGGTTGATCGCCGGGCCGCTCGTGTCCTTGTAAGGATCGCCGACGGTGTCGCCGGTCACGCTCGCCTTGTGAGCTTCGCTGTGCTTCCCGCCGTGATTGCCTTCTTCGATGAATTTCTTCGCGTTGTCCCACGCGCCGCCGCTGCTCGTCATCGAGATGCCCATGAAGAGGCCGGTGACGATGCTGCCGACGAGCACGCCGCCGAGGACGACCTTGCCGAGCGCAGGAATCGCAGCGACGAGAATCACAGCGAGGATCGGCAGCAGCGCGGGAATGATCATCTCGCGCAAAGCGGCGCGGGTGACGATGTCCACGCAGGCTCCGTATTCCGGCGTGTCGGTGCCTTTCAAAATGCCGGGCTTCTCGCCGATCTGCCTGCGCACCTCCGTGACGACGGCACCCGCGGCCTTGCCCACCGCGTCCATCGAAAACGCGCTGAACAGATACGGGAGCAACCCGCCGATGAAGAGGCCAATGATCACCTTTGGGTCGTTGAGCGAAAACGAAAGCTCCGTGGCGACCTGCGCGGCACTCTGGCCGGCGTGGATTAGGTGCTCCTTCAAATCAACGAAGTAGCTGCTGAACAGCACGACCGCGGCGAGGCCGGCGCTTGCGATTGCGTAGCCTTTCGTCACGGCCTTCATCGTGTTGCCGACCGCGTCGAGTTCATCGGTCGTCTTGCGGACAGCGGGATCGAGACCGCTCATCACGGCGATGCCGCCGGCATTGTCGGTGATCGGACCGAACGCATCGAGCGAGATGATGATGCCCGCGAGCGCGAGCATCGCCATCACGGCGATCGCGATGCCATAGACTCCGCCGAAATTGTAGCTCAGCCAGATCGCCGCCCCGATGAAGAGCACCGGCAGCGCCGTGGCGCGCTGGCCAATGGCGAGACCCGCAATGATGTTCGTGGCGTGGCCAGTCTCGCTGGCCTTCGCGATTTTGCGCACGGGCGCGTAGGCAGTGCTCGTGTAGTAGTTGGTGATGACAACCGCGACGCCAGTCATCGCCAGGCCCACGATGGCCGAGAAAAAGATGTGGTTCGCACTGATCGGCGCACCTTCCTTCAGGGCGAGGCCGTTCGGAAAAATCATCTGCGTGAGCGGCCAGAACGCCGCCGCCGCCAGCACGCTGCTGATGAGCACACCGCCCATGAGCGCCCTGTCCGCCTTGCCGCCAGTGATGTTCACATAGAGCACGCCGACGATGCTCGCGAGGATCGAGACGCCGCCGATGAGGAAGGGATACACGATCGCCGCGGCGCTCGCGCCGGTCGCCGCCGTGAGCGCGCCGACGAGCACCGCACCGATGAGCGAAACGGCGTAGGTTTCAAAGACGTCCGCAGCCATGCCTGCACAGTCACCGACGTTGTCACCGACGTTGTCGGCGATGGTCGCCGGGTTGCGTGGATCATCCTCATCAAGGTTCTGCTCCACCTTGCCCACGAGATCAGCGCCGACATCCGCGGCCTTCGTGTAGATGCCGCCGCCGAGACGCGCGAACACGGAGATGAGCGACGCCCCAAGAGCGAGGCCGATGAGACTGCCGACGGCTTTTCCGGGCATCATCTTTTCAACGATGAGGTAGAAGCCGCCGGTCGAAAGAAGCGCGAGCGCGACAACGAGAAGGCCCGTGACAGCACCCCCGCTGAACGCAGCCTGCAACGCCTTCTTCGGGCTCGTGCGCGCGCCTTCCGCGGTTCGCACGTTGGCCTTCACCGCGATGCGCATGCCGATGAAGCCGGCCGCGAGCGAGCATACGGCGCCAACGATGAAACCGATGGCAGTGGGCGCGTCTTTTTTCCAGAAAAGCAGCGCGGCGATGATGACACCGATGAGCGAAATGGCGGCGAGCTGCCGGCCGAGATACGCTTTTGCTCCCTGCTCGATGGCGTTCGCGATGAACTGCATTTTCTCCGTGCCTGGGGAAATCGAGAGCAGCGATTTAATCAGCCACAGTGCGAAGATGAGCCCGAGCGCCGCGCAGCCGAGCGAAATCGGGATGCCGTTGTCGGTGAGGGTTGCGATGGTCGCGTGATTCAGTGCCATATTGAAAATGCGGGGAGGAACTAGGGGCGGCGGAGTTAGCGGAGTTTGAGGTCTTCTTACAAGGCCGGACTCGTCGAAATCGCAGGGAAAATCTGATGCCTACTTTCGCGCTCCGGCGAGCAGCGAGAGGACCGCCTTCTGCGCGTGGAGCCGGTTCTCGGCCTGCGTGAAGATCGTCTCCGCGTGCCGCTCAAAGACTTCCGCGGTGATCTCCTTGCCGCGATAGGCCGGCAGGCAGTGCATGACGAGCGCACCGGGCTTGGCGAGCTTCACGAGCGCATCGTTGATTTGGAATGAGGCGAGCTGCGCGATGCGGTAGGCGGCCTCCTCCTCCTTGCCCATGCTCACCCACACATCAGTGTAGAGCACGTCTGCGCCGCGCGACGCGGCCTCGATTTGATCGGTGACGACGAGCTTGCCGCCGCCCGTTCTGCCCGCCGGAAAAGCGCGGGCGACCAGGGCTGGGTCGGGCTGATACTGCTCAGGCGCGGCGATGCGGAGCTCGAAGCCGAGCTTCGATGCGGCCCATAGCCACGAACGCGGGACATTGCAGGCGCCGTCGCCGATGAAGGTGACCACCTTCCCGGAAATCGAGCCGAGCTTCTCCGCGATCGTCTGCAGGTCCGCGAGTATCTGGCACGGATGCTCGTCGTCGGTGAGGGCGTTGATGGTCGGGATGCCGCTGAACTTCGCGAAGTTTTCAACTTCATCCTGCCCGAATGTGCGGATGACCGCGCCGTGGCACATGCGGCCAATGACTCGCGCGGTGTCCTCGATCGGCTCGCCGCGGCCGAGCTGGATGTCGTCGGCCGCGAGGAAAATCACGTCGCCGCCGAGTTCGCGGATGCCGACTTCAAAGCTGACGCGCGTGCGCGTGGAGGATTTCGAAAACATGAGCGCCCAGCATTGGTGGCGCAGCGGGTGCGCGTCGTGGCGGCCGCGGGTGGCCTTCATCTTCACCGCGAGGTCGAGCACTGCGAGGATGTCCTCGCGGCTTGCGGATTCGAGAGAGAGGAGATGTTGCATGGTGTTTTCCTCCTGCGGAAAAAGGGGCGGAACATGCCCGGGCCGTGCGCAATGACAAGCCGAACTTTTGAGCAGTGAGACCGCTTCCCGCCTGCAACCCGGCCTCTCGCGCACTTTCCGCGTGATATGGTTTGCATGTGGCGCGCCGGGCGTCTATCTCCGCGCCCTTCATTCGCGCGCAAGGATGCGCTGCGAACCATTCATCAAATCACGCTCAGAAAAAACATGTCCGCATCCACCATCATCACCGCAATCGCAGGCCGCCAGATCGTTGACAGCCGCGGCAATCCCACCGTCGAGGCCGAGGTCTATCTCGCCGGCGGTGCAGTCGGCCGCGCCGCGGTGCCGAGCGGGGCGAGCACAGGCGAACATGAGGCTTGGGAACTGCGCGACGGCGTGAAGGATCGCTGGCTCGGCAAGGGCGTCCTGAAGGCGGTCGCGAACGTCAACAAGTCCATCGCCGACACTCTTGAGGGCCTCGACGCGACGGAGCAGGTCACCGTGGACCGCGCGATGCTCGAGCTCGACGGCACGCACAACAAGGCAAAGCTCGGCGCGAACGCGATTCTCGCCGTTTCGATGGCCACGGCACACGCGGCGGCATCGCAGCTCGGAATGCCCCTTTTCAAATACATCGGCGGCCCGAACGCGAAGGTGCTGCCCGTGCCGATGATGAACATCATCAACGGCGGCGCGCACAGCGATGCCCCGATCGACTTTCAGGAGTTCATGGTGATGCCGAGAGGCGCGCGCTCATTCAGCGAGGCGCTGCGCTGTGGCGCGGAGATTTTCCACGCGCTGAAGTCCGTGCTCAAAGGCCGCGGCCTGAGCACGGCCGTCGGTGACGAGGGTGGCTTCGCGCCGAACCTCAAAAGCGCCGACGACGCGCTCGAGACCATCGCCGAGGCGGTGAAGAAGGCCGGCTACAAGTTCGGCAAGGACGTGTTCGTCGCGCTCGATGTCGCCAGCTCGGAGTTTTACGACAAGGCGAAGAAGGAATACGTCTTCAAGAAGAGCAGCGGCCAGCGCTTCAGCGCCGACGAACTCGTCGCGTTCTACAAGAAGCTCTGCTCGAAGTTCCCGATCATCAGCATCGAGGACGGCTGCGCGGAGAACGACTGGGCCGGCTGGAAGAAGCTCACCGAAGCGCTCGGCGACAAGGTGCAGCTCGTCGGCGACGATTTGTTCGTCACGAACGTCGAATTCCTCCGCAGGGGCATCGAGACTGGCACGGCGAATTCCATCCTCGTGAAGGTGAACCAGATCGGCTCGCTCACCGAAACGCTCGACGCCGTCGAACTCGCGAAGGAGAACCGCTACACGGCGGTCATCAGCCACCGCTCGGGCGAAACCGAGGACTCCACCATCGCAGACATCGCTGTCGCGACGAACGCCGGACAGATCAAGACGGGCTCGATGTCGCGCACGGATCGCATCGCGAAATACAACCAATTGCTGCGGATCGAAGAGATTTTGGGTGACAACGCCATTTATGGCGGCAAGATGCGCGCGTAGTGAAGGACGCCTCCTCACACTTCCGTATTGCTCCGCCGGAAAAATTCCTAACCCGGCTCAACAAGATCCTCGTCGCACTAATCGTTGCGGCGGCAGTGATCCCGCTCACCTACCGCGCATTGCCGGGCGTGAGCGAAAAAGCCGCGCAGGACAAGCAACTCGCTGCGGCAGAGGCGGAATTGGATGAGGCTCGCATGATCAACAGCCGGCTCACACGCGAGGTCACGCTCCTCCGCAATGACAGTGAATATCTCAGCATCTTCGCCCGCGACGCCGTCAACCCCGGCTACATGAAGCCGGGCGAAACGATCTTCCGGCTCGCGCCGCGCCAATAATCCCGGCTCAAAGCGGACCGCGCTTCAAAGATCCGCAGCAAGTTTCAATCAGGAAGCCGCGCCCACACACGGGCGCGGCTTCTTGTTTTGAATTCGTCGCGGGTGCCGCCGCGAATCAGCTCTTGAACGTCACCGGCTGCCCGGCGCGCATCGCAGCGTGCTGCTCGTCCGTGCAGGCGCTGTTGAGCGGGACGTTCGTCGTTCCGGTGTTCGGCTGGACGGTGCCGCTCTCCAGCAGCCACCTCTCCAGCTCCTCGCCGGAAATGTCTGCCAGAATCTTGCCGTTGATTTCGAGCGTGGGCTGCAGGGACTGCCCGCTCTTCTGCTCCATCTCCCAGCGGAAGGCCGGATTGTTGATGATGTCCTTGTCCTCGAAGGGCAGGTCATACTTCCGGAGGACGGCGCGCACGCCGTTGCTCCAGCCACAGTGGGGTTTCATCCAAGCGGTGATCGTCGGTTTGTCCATAGTGCTGCGAATGATTGCCGCGGTGCCGCCGTCTGCAAGCGCGATCTTTGCGCAGACAAAAATCGGAATGCGTCGCAGGAAAAAAACAAACCGCGGATGCCGCACTCGGCGGCATCCGCGGCTGTGATTGTTTCGCGGTTTCGCGAAGGGGAGGCTACTTCTTGCCCTGGCCGGGACGGTAGTCCTCGAGCGCGGAGGCGAACGCCTTGTCGAGGCCGACGAGATCCTCGCCGGGCTTGATGGCGCTCTCGAACGCGGCGGCTTCCTTGCGGATGTCCTCCTCGTTGTAGTTCGCGGCCTTGATGGACAGGCCGATACGGCGCTCGCCCTTGTCCACCTTGATGACGCGGGCTTCGAGTTCCTGGCCGACCTTCAGCACGTCCTTCACCTTCTCCACGCGCTCCTCGCTGATCTGCGAGATGTGCACGAGTCCGTCGATGCCGCCGTCCAGCTCCACGAAGGCGCCGAACTGGGCGATCTTGCTGACCTTGCCGTGGACCTTGTCGCCGATCTTGAAGCGCGTCTCGATGTCCTTCCACGGATCGTCCTCGAGCTGCTTGATGCCGAGGCTGATCCGCTGCGCGTTCTTGTCGATGTCGATGACGACCGCCTCGACCTCGTCGCCCTTCTTCAGGACTTCGGACGGGTGGTTCACCTTGCGTGTCCAGCTCATGTCGGAGACGTGGACCATGCCGTCCACACCTTCCTCCAGCTCCACGAAGGCGCCGTAGGCGGTCATGTTGCGCACGGTGCCCTTCACGGTCTTGCCGATCGGATACTTGTGCTCCATCTCGTCCCACGGGTTTGCATCGAGCTGGCGGACGCCGAGCGAGATTTTCTGCTCGTCCTTGTTCACGCCGAGAACGACTGCCTCGACTTCCTGGCCGAGCGTCAGCACGTCGCTCGGGCGGGCGATGCGCTTCGTCCACGAGAGTTCAGAGACGTGGATGAGTCCCTCGACGCCCTCCTCGAGCTCGATGAACGCACCGTAGGGCATGAGGTTCGTGACCTTGCCCCTGACCTTCGCGCCAACCGCGAAGCGCTCCTCGATCTTGTCCCAGGGATTCTTCTGCGTCTGCTTCAGGCCGAGCGACACACGCTCCTTGTCCTTGTTGATTTCGAGCACGACGACGTCGAGTTCCTGTCCGACCTTGAGCACTTCGCTCGGGTGGTTCAGGCGACCCCACGTGATGTCGGTGATGTGCAGCAGGCCGTCCATGCCGTCGAGGTCCACGAACGCGCCGAAGTCGGTGATGTTCTTCACCACGCCCTTGACGACGTCGCCCGGCTTCTTCGAGCCCATGAACGCATTGCGCTTCTCGCTGCGCTCGGCCTCGATGATCTCGCGGCGGCTGAGGACGACGTTTCTGCGGTCGTCGTTCAGCTTCACGATCTTGAAATCGTAGGTGTTGCCGACGAACGGCGTGAGATCCTTCGGCGGGATGACGTCAATCTGCGAGCCGGGCAGGAACGCCTCGACGCCGACGTTGACGAGCAGGCCGCCCTTCACGACGGCCTTGACCTTGCCCTTGATGAGTCCGCCCTCCTCGAAGACCTTCGCGATCTTCTCCCAGTTCTGTTTCGCGGCGGCACGCTCCTTCGAGAGGATCACCATGCCCTCGTCGTTCTCGAGGCGGCAGATGAGCACCTCGACCTCGTCGCCGACCTGCAGTTCGTTGATGTCGTCAAACTCGTGCGCGGCGATTGCGCCCTCGCTCTTGTAGCCGATGTCCACGAGCACTTCGCGCGGACGGATTTCGAGGATGGTTCCCTTGACGATGCTTCCCTCTTTGAAGTCGCGGAGCGCCTTGTGCTTCGCGAGCAGTTCCTTCATTTCGATCATGTGAATACGGATGGTTCAAACCACGGTTCCCGGATTTTCCCCTCTGCCCGGGAAGACGCACATGCGGCCTCCTGTTGCGGGAAAAGGGGCGCGCAAACTACCGCCCGGAACCAGGCTGTCAAGCCGCGTGTCAGTCCGATTTCGGTTCGCAGAACCGGCCCCGGAACCACCGGCTACTTCATGTTCGCCGCCTGGATTTCCTTCACCCAGCGCTCGGAAGTCGCCTTCACCCACTCCATCGCGTCCTTCTCCTGCGCGCTGCAATAGGCATACGCGTAGAGCAGCCGGTCATTCACGCGGAGGAAATTGGCCGCGCAATAGACGGTGTCTGACGCGCTCTTTCCATCCGCGGCTTTCGCCTCGATGCCCATCAGCATCAGCATCCCGAATGACGAATCGCCCTTCATGAAAATCCCCAGCGGCTGCACCTGCCCCATCTTCAGTTGCACGCCTTCGCCCGCCGATGCCTTCTTCAGCACGCCGTCGAGTTCCTGCTTCGCCGCGGCGTAGAGCTGCTCCTGCTGCTTGTCGGTGATCTCCTTCAACTGGGTGAACTCCGCGGCGGTCAGCGCGTGATCCTCCAGCTTCTTCATCGTCTGCACCTGCATCCACCGGCGCGAAGATTTTCCGTCCTTCAGATCCGCCGCAGGGACAAACCACGCGAGCAGGCGGTTCCCCGTGCCTTCCGGGAACACGCTCTTGCGCTCGCCCACCTCGGCAAACTGCTCCGGCACGGGAATCGAAAACTTCACCCCGCCCGCCGTGACCGGGAAGGTTTCCCCGGCATTCACCGGAATGGTTTTCAGGAAGATGCAGAGAAGCGTGGCGAGGATCGTGGAGCGCATGGCTGCTTTTCCTCCTGAAGCGCGGCCGCGGAAAGCAAAAAAACGCGGTGCCCGCGCCTGGGCCATCCGCGAGCCGCGCGTTTCCGCTCAACCGCCAATCCGTTGTTGATTTTTGAATGGCCAGCGGCCAGATGTTCACCGCTTTCCATGTCGAAAGAAGACAGCATCCGCACCGAAGCAATCGTGAAGGACGTGCTCCCCGGCACCATGTTCCGGGTCGAGCTTGCGAATGGCCACGTGCTGCTTGCGCACATCTCCGGCAAGATGCGGAAAAATTTCATCCGCATCGTCCCCGGCGACAAGGTGGAGCTCGAAATGTCGCCCTATGATCTTTCCAAAGCCCGCATCATCTTCCGCGCACAATGAACACTCCCAATCCAGACAACGGCAACCAGGATCACTTTGAAGCATCGAAGGCCCACGCTCGCGCGGCGGCGGAGGAAATGCGCGATGCCGCAGCGGAGGCCGCGCGGGAATTCCGCGAGCGCGCCAGCGGAATCGCGGGCGAGTGGAAGGAAAAGGCGCAGAACGTCCACCGGGAGATCGAAAACTACGTGCGGGAGAATCCGACCAAGAGTGTCTTCGCCGCCCTCGGCGTGGGTTTTGTCATCGGGTTGATCTTCCGCCGCTAGCGGCACGCGCGCATGACTGAGACGGAGCCATCGCCCGGAGGCGAAACCACGGGCGTGGCGGGCAGGGCTCGCTCATTTCTCGCGGCATGCGCGCAATACGCTTCGGCGCGGCTGCGGCTCGCCTCCCTTGAGGGGCGCGATGCGGCGGCGCACGGTTTCAAGCTCCTCCTCATCGCCGGGGCCGCCGTGGTGCTCGGCGCGTTCGGCTGGCTCTTCGCGTGCCTCGCCGTGGTGTTCCTGCTGGCGAAGGCATTCGGCGGCGCGAACGGCTGGGTGTGGGCGGCGCTCGTGATGGCGGCCCTCCATTTCGTCGGCGTGTTCGCGCTCGCGCGGATGCTGAAGTCGAAGCTCGGCACAACGCTCTTTCCCATCACCACGGCGGAGCTTAAAAAGGATCAGGAATGGCTGGATCAGCAGACCACGACAAAGAGGCAATCATAGCCGAACTCGCCGCCGCGCGCGCGCGCCTCTCGGCGACGGGCGAGGCGCTGCGCCACAGCTTCGACTTTGCCACGCAGGCGAAGGAGAGCTTCAAGCGCCACAAGCCCGCTTGGCTCGGCGGTGCGGCGATTCTCGGCTTCGTCCTCTCCAAGCTCCCCGCGCGGAAAAAAACGGTCTTCGTCGAGCAGACCACCGGCAGGGTGCTCGGTGCCGCCGGCAAAGTCGGCGCGATTTTCTCCGCCGCGAAATTTGCCCTCAACATCGCGAAGCCGCTCCTCTCCGACTTCGCAGGTGGCGGCATCGGCGAGTTCCTCGGCCGCTTCCGCCGCCAGCCGAAGCCCGCCCAGCCCCCGGAGCCGGAGCACAAAGCCGCGCCTCGACGCAAAGATTGAGTTGCTTTCGATGCGGGGCTACATAGCTGTCTCGCCTCTTTTTCCCGAACAAATGGATCCGAACCAACCCCAGGAGCATGTGCCGAAGGCAGTGCCCGTTCCGGTCGCCAAGGCCGTCGCACAGCCCGTAATCGCCGTCGCGGTCGCCGCGGATGTCCCCACGCAGACTCTCGCGCACGTGGACGAATACCTGCGCAAAGGCCAGCAGTCCGACGCCTCGGACATCCACCTCCCCACAAACTGCCAGCCGACGTGGCGGCGCTATGGTGTGATGGAGCCCATCTGGCTGCAGGCGCCGATGCTCGCCGCGGCGGACACCGAGCGGCTCGCGATGGGCTTCCTGAACGACCACCAGAAGAAGCTCCTGCACGAGCGCGGCGACGTGGACTTCGCCTACGCGACAAACTTCGGCCGCTTCCGCGCCTCCGTCGTCCGCCACCGCCTCGGCATCGACATGGTCTTCCGCATCATCAACACCAAGCTGCGCACCATGGACGACCTCGGGCTCTCCAGCAGCCTGAAGATGCTCACCCAGTATCACAACGGCCTCATCCTCGTCACAGGCTCCGTCGGCTCCGGAAAAAGCACCACGCTGAGCGCGATGGTGGACTACGTGAACGAGACGCGCCACGACCACATCATCACCCTCGAGGATCCCATCGAATACGTCATCCCCTCGAAGAACTGCCACGTCACCCAGCGCGAGGTCCACACGCACACAAAGGGATTTTCCAACGCCCTCCGCGGCGCGCTCCGTGAGGACCCCGACGTGATCATGGTCGGCGAAATGCGCGACCTCGAGACCATCCAGCTCGCCATCACCGCCTCCGAGACCGGCCACTTGGTGCTCGCCACCCTCCACACCGGCAGCGCCGCGCGCACGCTCGACCGCGTGCTCGATGTCTTCCCCACCGACCAGCGCGACCAGATCCGCGTCATGGTCTCCGAATCCCTCCGCGGCATCATCTCCCAGCAGCTCGTCCCCCGCGCCGATGGCCGCGGCCGCATCCTGGCCCTCGAAGTCCTCATGCGCACCGAAGCCGTCGCCGCGTGCATCCGCGACGGCAAGACGTTCATGCTCCCCGGCGTCATGCAGACCGGCGGCAAGCTCGGCATGAGGCTCATGGACGACTCCCTCCTGGAGCTCTACCACGAGGGCCTCATCAGCAGGGAGGAATGCTACCAGCGCTGCGAGCAGAAGGCCGTCATGCGCCAGCATCTTGCTGACGCAAGTTGAGAGTTGAGGGTTGAGAGTTGAGAGGGAAAACCCCACCGCCAACCGCCACACCACGACAACACCATGTTCAACTTCGAGAAACTCGACACGTGGCAGAAGGCCATCGCGTTCGCGGACGAGGTTTATCGCCTCACGCGCAACTTCCCCAGTGAAGAACGCTTCGGCCTCACCAATCAGATGCGACGGGCAGCGGTCTCCATCTCCTCGAATATCGCCGAGGGAACCTCACGCGCCTCGCGCGTGGACTATGCGCGCTTTGTGGAAATCGCCACAGGCTCCGTTTTCGAAACCGTGTCGCAGTCCTTCATCTCCCGCAACCAGGGTTTTCTCTCAGCAGAAGATTTCGATTGCCTCTACACCGGCGCCGCAGAACTCAGCCGCATGCTGAGCGGCCTCCGCTCCTACCTCCTGAACGAGTAGCCGAACCACCGCGCCCGCCTCTCAACTCTCAACACTCAACTCTCAACTTTCCCCGCAATGGCCTACATCGATCAATTCTTCGAAGTCCTCGTCCAAGCCGGCGCATCCGACCTCCACCTCGGAGAGGGCTCGCCGCCGAAGATCCGCCAGCACGGCGCCATCCTCCCCATCCGCAACGAAGTCCTCACCCGCGAGGAGATGGCCTACATGATGAGCGAAATCTCCGGGCCGGAGCGCTGGGCGCGCTTCGTCGAGAGCGGCGACCTCGACTTCGCCTACGAGATGAACGCGGACTCCCGCTTCCGCTGCAATTTCCTCAAGCAGAGCAACGGCCTCGGCTGCGTCTTCCGTCTCATCCCGACGAAGATCATGTCGCTCGACCAGCTCGGCATTCCGCCCGTCGTGAAGAGCTTCGCCGATCTCCGCGGCGGCATGGTGCTCGTCACCGGCCCCACCGGCTCCGGCAAGTCCACGACGCTCGCCGCGCTCATTGACTACATCAATTCCAACTACACCCGGCACATCATCACCATCGAGGAGCCGATCGAGTTCGTGCACTCGAACAAAAAGAGCATCATCACCCAGCGCGAGGTGCCGGAACACGCTCCGTCCTTCGCGCAGGGCCTGAAAGCCTCGCTCCGTGAGGATGCGGACATCGTCCTCGTCGGCGAAATGCGCGACCTCGAGACCATCTCCCTCGCCCTCACCGCCGCCGAGACCGGCCTCCTCGTCTTCGGCACCCTGCACACGAACAACGCCCGCAAGACCGTGGACCGCCTCGTGGACGTCTTCCCCGCCGACCAGCAGTCGCAGGTCCGCACCATGCTCGCGAACTCTCTGCGCGGCGTCGTCGCCCAGCTCCTGCTGAAGCGCTGCGACACTGGCGGCCGCCTCGCCGTCAACGAAATCCTCGTCGTCAACACCGCCGCGGCATCCATCATCCGCGAAGGCTCCACGCAGAAGCTCCAGGACGTGCTCGTCGGCGGCAAGAATGAAGGCATGCAGTTCATGGACGACGCCATCTGGAAAGTCATGCAGCAGGGCAAGGTCAGCCCCGTCGAAGCCTACATGAAGGCCATCGACAAGAACCGCTTCCGCGTCTTCCTCGGCGACGACGCCGACAAGGTCCTCTAAGCTGCCCTCCCCCGCCTCCCGCTCCGCGGCTCCCGGCGGAGTCTGCTAGATCTCCCAAGGTGCGCGCAGTTCGGGCAGCAGCTTGCCGCGCCTCTCGATTCTGTTCCCCCCGGAAGCTGCGGCCAGCCGTCCGTCGCCTGCGTCGTGTCCACAAATGTCCGCCTCTCGATTCTGTTCCCCCCGGAAGCTGCGGCGAAACGGCGCGGTGCCGTTGCACCGCCTCGGCAGGTCCGCCTCTCGATTCTGTTCCCCCCGGAAGCTGCGGCGGGATGCTTCGTCGGACATACCGCGGGTGCCGTGTGCCGCCTCTCGATTCTGTTCCCCCCGGAAGCTGCGGCCATGAACTCGATCATCGAAAAACTCACCGCACTTTTCCGCCTCTCGATTCTGTTCCCCCCGGAAGCTGCGGCCTGACACGCTCGGGCCGGATGTGCTGGCGGACCTCCCGCCTCTCGATTCTGTTCCCCCCGGAAGCTGCGGCAAATTCGCCAGAATTACCACGACCCGAAGTCCGAGCCGCCTCTCGATTCTGTTCCCCCCGGAAGCTGCGGCCTGGCCGCGCATCGCCATCCGCAGGCGGATGCCCTTCCGCCTCTCGATTCTGTTCCCCCCGGAAGCTGCGGCTGCGGCTCGGCGCACTGAAAAGCGCGCCGTTGCTACCGCCTCTCGATTCTGTTCCCCCCGGAAGCTGCGGCACATCCCGCGGGCGATGCGATGGGGCGACATCATCCACCGCCTCTCGATTCTGTTCCCCCCGGAAGCTGCGGCTGCGCCAGTTCAGCGCTGGCGTTGCGGATCGCGTCCGCCTCTCGATTCTGTTCCCCCCGGAAGCTGCGGCAAGTTGGCGAGCAGCGTCTTCGCGAATCGTTCGAGCCGCCTCTCGATTCTGTTCCCCCCGGAAGCTGCGGCTCGAGCACGGAGTTCACGCCGGAGGACTTCGATGTTTGCCGCCTCTCGATTCTGTTCCCCCCGGAAGCTGCGGCACCGCTCGCGGCCCGTTTTGTATTCATGCGGGTTTGAAGGCGGTCCAGCGAGTGCGGTTCGGGTTGAAAATCTTTTGGTTCCAGCAGCCGGGAAAGGCGTCGGCGGAAATCATTCTCCGCTCGGTGCTTTTGAGCGTGCGAGCGCGCCATGGGGGCGACTCCCGCACTGCCGCGCTCGCGTGGGTCAAAGAACAGAATGAGTCACCCCAATGGCGGAAGAGTGATGGTCGGTGGCACGTGGCCGCAGGCAGGGAAATTCGCCTCCGCCGTCCTGACAAGGTTTCTTTTCACACCACCACGACCCGCGAGCGCGTCGTGTAGGGCCGCCCGATAGCCTCGATGCGCAGCGATGCATCGCCGCTCTCCGGTCCGAGCGTCACAAAGAGCACCTGATCGTCATCCCGATTGATGGCCTCCTCCAGTTCCGCCCTCAGCTTGGCAAAGCGGGTTTCATCCAGCGGACACTCGAATACAGAGAACTGCACGCGTTGCCCATAGCTCTCGCAAATCTTCGCCGCCTTGTTCCGCCGCTTGTCGGCGGAAATGTCGTAGCAGACCAGGATGCGGTGCCGCATGGCTCTAGCGCGTGGTGAAGCCGAAATAGCCGTCCGCCTCCCCGCGCACATAGCGCCAGAGCTGCCGCGCCTGCACCTCCAGCATCCGGCGATAGCTCATCGCGTAGCCGAACTGCGGATGCGTCACCTCCGTGTCGAGCCGGCGGAACCACGCCTCCCAGAAAACTTTTCGCCCGCACTCCTTGAGATAGCACCCCGCCGCGCTGCGGGAGAAATCCGCGAGCGTCAGCTCCCCGCGGTTCAGCAGTGAAAGCGCGACGCTGTCCGCCACGAGCGGGCGGAACTCCTCCATCAAATCGAGTGCGAGCGCGGGCCGGCCATAGCGCGGCTGGTGATAGCATCCGAGGAAGGGATCGAGCCCCACCGCGTGGAGCACTCCCGCCAGCTCCTTCGCCAGCACGCTGTATCCCTGCGAGAGAAGCGCGTTCACGGGGTCGCGCGGCGGGCGGCGGTTGCGCCCGTTGAAATCGAAATCCGCCTTCTCGCCGAGCATGGTCGCGAACTGTCCGAAATACGCTGCCGCCGCCGTGCCCTCGATGCCGCGAAGCGTGTCGAGGTCGCGCGCATCCTCCGCCGCATCCCGAAGTTCCGCCATCTGCCGCAGCACGCCGTCGGCGGGATCGCCGTTGCGCATCAGCAGCACGCGCTGGTTGTGAATCTTCGCGCGCACCATCTCCCTCGCCAGCTTCACGCGGATGCCCGGCTCGCCAAACATCCGGTATTGCCCGAGGCGCGCATCCACCCCGCTCGCGGGTAGCCCGCGCAGGAGCCCGAGGAAGCGGCCCGCCGGGGAGAAATACGCCACGTCAATTCCCTGTTCGAGGCACACATGCGCCGCCTGCGTGGTGAGCTGCACCGAGCCATAGAGATAAATCGCCCGCACCTGGTTCATCGGGAACTTCTGCAGCGTCTCGCTTTTCTCCGTCACCACAAACTCCCCGCCGCGCTGCCCGACCATGCAGCCGGATTTCTGCACCACGATTACCTCGCCCTCGTCTCCCGGCGGGCGCGGCGCCTCCTTGATCTCCGGGGCCTTCACCCCGTCCTTCGCCTCGCTCCACCATGCCGACTCATTTGGCAGGCACACGGGATACGCCGAGCAGTGCAGGCACCGCGAATCATTCCGCAATGGCGGCGGACACTGGCCGGAAGCCGCCACTGCCTTCGCCTCCGCAAGCATCCGATGCACCGTCGCGAAAAGTTCCTCCGTCAGATGAACCGGCACGCGCCGCCGATCCCCCGCATAGTAAATCGATCCGCCCGCGACGGTGTGCCCCGCCTCCCGCAGCAGCAGCGCATACGCCGCCACCTGCACCGCATCGTATTCCTTTGCCACCCGCGCACCGTCCTCGTTCCGCTTTGCCGATCCCTTCTTGTGATCGATCACCTCGATGCCCTCGTTCGTCCCTTCCACCACATCGATCTTTCCCACCAGCCCCAGCGTCGCGCTCTCCAGTTGCAGGCTCCTCAGCCGCGCGCCCTCGGGTAGCTCCAGCTCCTTCGGGTCTTCCGGCAGTGATGAAGGCTTGTCCACCTGCCGGTGCTGCACCGAACCCGCCACCGTGTCTGCATTGTCGAGGAACAAATCCTCGACCCACTGATAATAGAACTGCCGCGGGCAGAACGCATAGTTTTGCAGCCGCCGCACCGGCATCGGGGGAAGCTCATCCACCGTGGCCGCCGACGGCAGGGGGCGGGCACTCTGCCCCGATTGCGGATTGGCGATTGCGGATTGCAGATTGGAGCCATCCTCCCCCGCAGGCGCAACCGTCACGCCATCGTTGCGGACAGGAATATCCGCGCTGTTTTCCAGCGCCGCATTCATCGCAGCGACCATCTTCTGCTGCAGCGGATCGAGCGGAAGCTCCGCCTGCCTTCCATCATCACGTGGCGTGCGCGGGCGGGATGTTCGGCGGGAGGGCATGGTGCAGTTTCGGGTGGGGCGTTGCTACTCCGGCGGCTCCTCGCGAACCACCGCCGTCTCCTCCTCGGCATGCGCGGCCACCCACGCATCGGTTTCCGCGACAGTCAGCACGCGCCCTGCCTCGCACCACGCCCGCAGGCTGCCGGGCGAGAGATCGAGATCATCCGACCACACCGGCACGCCGCGCTCGATCCGCACCCCGCCAAAAAAGGCGGGGTCGCGCCACGGCGCAAAGATTGGCCCCCCCTCCAGCAGCGGCGCAAAATCCACCGTCGCCGCAAAGCCGTCGCGAAACGTCACCCTCAGCCGGTGCCCGCCGGCTGGCTCGATGCGCCCGATTTTTTCAGCGAGATGGTTCATGGGATAAAGCTGGACGAGACGGCTACCAGAGGCGGGCCACCCCGTAGGCGTCAAACGCCGGATCATTGCCTATGACCGTGAACCCCTCCGCCAGCGCCTGCGCGACAAGCAGCCGGTCAAAGGGATCACGGTGATGCAGCGCCAGCGCATGGAACCTGTGCAGATGCGAGGCGGAGATCGGCAGGATGGAAAAGCCGCGGGCCTCCAGCGCCGCAGGGAAAAACTCCCCGAATGCCAGCGGGAGCCGCAGCTTCCCGAGCTGCGACTTGATTGCCATCTCCCATCCGCTCGCCATGCTCACCCAGCGCTCATTCTCCCCGGCCTCGACCGCCGCACGTGCCAGCCCGCTCAGGCGCGGATCGTCTTCGAGAAACCACAGCAGCGCGTGCGTGTCGAGCAGCAGCCTCATTCCATGTATTCGCGGAAGTCCTCCAGCGGCGCATCAAAGTCCGGCGCCATCCAGAATCCTTTCAGGCACCCCGCTTTCGGCGCAGGCGCCCTCTGGGCTGGCACCACCTCATCCTCGATCTGCACCACCGCACGGTGCGCCCCCGGCTTCACCGATGGCGGCACAGTGATGACCGCATGCCCCTCCGCATCCACCACGAGCGTTTCCTGAATGGTGATCATGGCGGTGAGACTACCGAAAAATGCCCCGGCAGGCAATGCGCATCATTCCTGGGGCCGCATGGAAGTGTGCCCGCGGATGATTCGCCTCCCGCGTGAGGATGCGGATCTCGATCCCGTGAAAGCGGCTGAGCTTGGGCATGAGCGGCGGTTCAATGGTTCGGCGAACGCTCGGGCGCTACATGGGAACGTCGTCCCCTTTGCGCTCCCACTGTTGGATGCGGGCGCGGTTGATTTCCTTGATACGCTCACCGCAAAGCAGCTCCACGCGTTTTAGGAAGGCACCTTGCGGGAAGGCCCGCAGCGTCATTCCTCCTTGTGCAAACTCGTAGGCTGCCTTTGCCAGCCAATCGCCGTTGTTCAGCCGGGGAAAACTGGGATGCTCGACGAAGAACCACGGATACTCCGACGATTGGCTGGACTGCGAATCCACGTTGTCTGCTCCTTCGGTGCTGGCAGACGGGCTCGCCGACGACTTCGCCGAAGCACCTGCGGATGCGACGGCTTTCATCCGTCGCCCCTCCGATTTCTTGTCTTTCAGGTCTGTCGGAAACTTTCCGAACCATCCTCGCCAGTTGAGCACGCTGACTTCGTTTTCGGAAACCTGCTTCGTTCGCAAACGCGGGAAAATATCCCACCGCTGCGGGTCGGCGATGCCGCGAAGCCCGATGTTCCCGGCGGCGCAAACGTCCGCATTGATCGGACCATCATTGCCGGACGGCGGAGCCGCCACCGGCATGAATTCCTTCCCGCCCTCCGCCGCCAGAATCAACTCGCCTGTGTATTCGGGATGCTCTGCGAATGTCTTCACGAGCGCCTTGATGTCCTTCGCAAGCTGCGTGTCGTCTTTGCCCGCCTTGTTCTTTCCCTCGATCCACCGATTGTAGGGATATTCGTTCTCGAAGCCGCGCGCGACCTGATTCACCCGCACCCCCGGCAGCCCGGTGCGCGAATCGAAGTGCGAGGAGAACGCGGGATCAACCAGCATCAGCGTGATGCCGAAAGGTCGGCACATGTCCTCCAGCTTTTCGATGATGGCCCGGTGCGCCCACTTCATCAGCCGCGAGTTCTCCATCTTCGTGCGCTCCTGGCTCGTTTTGTATCGCTCCAAATTTTCCAGCACGATGACGGAGCAGCGGGGATACGGCTTCCCGTGCTTGTCCTTCCTCCGCTGATACTCGCCATGCAAATCCACCTCGGCCTTGCGCGTCTTTTTGTCCACGACATCCGCCGGATTCTTCAACTCCATGCCGAGAGCTTCCGCGAGGATGAGGTGCGCGGTCTGATCCACACGCTGCTCGCGGATGCGGTTGCTGCGCTCAAGGAGCAGCGGGCAGCAATCCGGCAATTCGTCCCGGTTTGAATCCGGCGGGTTGTAGTTCCCGGTCTTGTATGGCCCGTAGTAGCGATTCTCCAGCTTCGCAAAGCTCTGGCATCGCTGGCGAAGATTTAGGATTTGCTCCAGCCGCTTCATGGAAAGCCCGCGCATTCCCATGATGTTCGGCTTGTGTTCCTCGTCCTTGTTATCCCAGTGCAATCGCGCCTGGCGCCGGCTGTCCCAGCCCCAATGCCGTCCGCGCAGTGGCAGACAGAACTCAATCACCGCAACGAGTAATTCGTGAAGCGGAGGCTTCTCGGAGTCGCCGGGAACACCTTCCACGTATTCCTCTATCTGCTCCTTCACAGCACCGGCGAGTGCATCCCACTTCCACACTGCGGAGTCTTTCAAAGCTGCATTCAAAGACGCCTGCCGCTGTTGTTCCGCCGCACCCTTCGCGCTATCCAGCAATTTGTCGGCTTTCAGCTTTTGCCACTGCTCCTCCGTGGCCAGCGTGGTGCGGAGGCTTTTGTCACCCGGTTCTTCTTGCTCGCCGGGTTGGCGAGGACGTTTCGGAAACGCCGAACGAGCCAGCGTCTCGATAACCACCTGCCTGTGAAACTGCTGGTCCGTCTCGGAACGCTCTTTTCCCTGAGTGCCGGTCTGCTGATTTCTCTCGTGCTTCGCGCACAGCCGCCAAGCGAGATTAAACAATGTGCGTAGCCTTCCTATCCGACGCTTGAGACGAAAAACCAGATGGTCGCCAAGTTCGGGATAGGTCTGCTCCTTCCCGGCCAATGTAAGCGCCGAGGCAGGCACGAGCCGTTCCGCCAAAGGCGCGAAACGCTTGCCGTATTCCTCATCGGTCGGAAAGCGCCCGCGCCCGCCATTGCCGTATTTCTCATCTTCGAGCGCATACACGTAGTTCCCCTTCGCGTCTCTTTTACAGGTGCCATCGTCGTTCCGCAAATGGCCCCAAACTTTTGCATTCTCGCCCTGCAAACGCAGCGTTCCTTCGCGAGTTACCTCCGCCTTGATGGTGGGCAAAAAGCCATCGGCAGAAATGACACGCCCCGAGCCGCCCGCATCTGCGTGGATGCGCAGCCGCGTGAATGCGGCGGCAAAGCGGTTACCCAAATCAATCGAGAGTATTTGGAAGTCAGGCTCGTGATACGCAGAATCTTTGGTGCCTGATGCCTTCTTGTCATGGCGAAAGGCAAAACCTTTCCAAGCCTCACCAGCCTTGCCGCTGCCACACCAGAGCACCTTCGCTTTTTCTTGGGTTCCATCTGAGTCAAACTTGCTCGTGTCGCGATCAATCGGCCAGTTGAAGCAGCGGCGCTTGTCAGCGTCTTTATCGCCCTTCTTTGCAAAGCCGCGATGCGATCCCGACAGCCACTGCTTCGTCTCCGCGCGGAGCTTCGCGGTCTCATCGCCCTCAATCTTGAAAGAAACCGTCAAATGAACCGGCTCCGCCTCCTTGGTTGGAGGCAAGTCGGTTACGGTGTTCCAGTAGTCCCCGGGCAGGGGTGCCGCGATCAGTGAAAAACTCACTTCGGCCTCGTCGGCCTTTACCTTCTTTTTCTTTCCCGCAATGGGCTTGGTGTCGGATGTGGGACTCGACTCACCCTCTAGAATGAGCGGTGGGCACCACAAAGCATCCACACTGCTCCAAGCACCAGTCTCTTTGCTCTTGTTGATGATCTTATCCCGTTTCAACCGTCGTGCAGCAAGGGTGAGCACGGCTTGCTTGCCGGGGATCAATTTGTAGCAATCTATGCTCTTGGGATCGTCCTCCGGTCTGACACGCCGAAAGAGTTGCAGCGGCAGCCTCACCGCCAGCTTTGCGGTGAAATCGTAGTAGCGGAAACTCGGGTTCTTGTGGCGGTTCAGCAGGCCGGGCCAAGTGTAGCGAATTGGTTTCTTGATGAGCTTCCTTTGCTCCTCATCTGAAAGGTCGGCTCCCCAATCCAATTCGGCTCCATCGCTTCTCCTTAGCAATTCGATGAGATCCTCACGATGCTCGCAGTAGGTGACGTAGTGAGGAATGAAGTCATTGATTTCGTTGCGCACACATTCTGCGCTATCCAGCCAGAGGTGATGGTATTCGGGCGCGCAAAGTGCGTGGAAGAAATCCGCACTTCCGAAACCCTGACGGTTCGCCTCCATCTCTATGTCCACTGCATTCGTCAGCGCTGTGACCATCGCGCTGCCGTCCCGGTTTCCATCATTTGCGCGCTTCATCTTTCGATGAACTGCGAGTAGCGACTTTCGCACTTCGGCCCATCCACCAATCGTTCCCTCGCGAAGACCATAGCTAACGATTTCCTTTCCTTCGCTCAGTTTCTTGAGCAACTGCACGATTCCTCCCTTGCTCTCGTCTTCGCATTTCCACCGTGGATCATCCTTCATCCCGCGAATGGTGTTGCCGGTCGGACTGTGTTCCGCATCCAAGCCCTTCCCCTCAAACGCACCGACAATGCTGCCAATCTGTGCGATCTCGCGCCCCCGTTTGTCGGTTCGGATTTTGTATTTGAACACGTCCTCCGCCGCCGTCGCGAAGGCGATTTTGTCGAACTCTGGATCGGGCGAGCTATCAGTCGTCGGGATGCCGAGGCACTTTTTCCCAAAGTAGGGAAATGCAATTTTTGTTCCGTTCACTGCGAACGGCATTTCCTTGAATGGAACCTCGTCGAGCTTCGGTTCGTCCTTTGGAGTGTTGTCCGTGATGAACTTTCGGAAGTCCGCAAGCGCCACTTTCCTCACAACGGCGTTCGTGTCTTCACGCATGACCCAATAACGGAACATCGCCTTCTCAAAATTGCCTGTCGCTCCGCCTTTGTAGTGAAGTCGAATGTGTGTCTTTGCTCTTGTTTCTTCCGTAGCCGCGAGAACTTGCGCGCGTTTTCTCGCTTCTACGAATTCGCTCTCTGAAACCCCAATCTCCGCCGCTTCTTTTGCCTCAAACGGTTTCGCAAATGCTTTGATGACTGCATCCGCGAGCTTTGCCCGGCGATCTTCAAAAAACTCTTTCTCGTAGTCGGGCTTGCCTTTCACCCATTTTTCCACGGCCGCTCTCACCCTTTTCATTGTAGCGGCCTTCTTTTTGTCGCTGTCAGGTAATTGCTCGGCTTCCTCTGCAGCCTGTTTTCGTTTCAAGAGTTCATTTCCGTAGCTCCGCTCACAATGTTCCCGATTCTGCTTTTCTGCCGTTTCGGAATATTTGTTCAGTGTCTTTTCAAGAATCTTGGATGCCTCCGCATCGCTACTCACTTTTGCCAATGATTCTTTGAGTTCCCGCCAAACGAGATCGTAAGCTCCATTGCCAGGGATTTCAGCCTCGCTGTCTTCATCTGACATCAGCCCGGCCCAGTTGTTTTTGAACGCGGCCATGTCCTCGCATTCCTCTCCGGCACCGTCCTTCGTGCCGAACTTCTCCAAAATCCGGTAGCACTTCGCCCGCATTTCTCGCCGATGCGCTTTCTCCGCCTCCGGCATTTCGTCACGGATTTGCAGCGGCTCCGAATAGACGCGATTCAAAAACTCGTCCGCAGTGGTGACACCTTCGAGCGGCTTGTAGTGCGTGGCGAGACGGAGAATCACGCGCTTCGTCTCCTCGTTGATCCCGCCCTGTGATGCTGGCTTCGTGAGATGTTCCCAAAGGGGATTGAGCAATTCACCCGCGCGCTCGCCGCTCTTGTGCCGCTCCGTTCCCGCCAGCCCCGCGAAGCAAAGCGTGTTGTAGCACACTGCATCCTGAAAAATCATGTGCGTGTCCCGCAGCGCGCCATCAATCTCCGCGTTGAATCGTTCCGGCTTGTCGGTTTTCAGAAGTTTGCCGTCCTTGTCCTTCGCACGCTTCGGGTGCTTCGGATGGATGCTCTCTTCGACGAGCACTTCATATGTCCGGTAGAGTTCGTTCGCCATAATCGTGAGTAGCTAGATTTTCACCGCATCCTGAAACAGCCCGTGGTGCTCCCACAGGGCGGATTCCCAGTCGAATTTTTCCGCCGGGACGGGCGCACCGCTTTTTTCGTCAATGATCTCCGCGCGAGAGACGCGGCCTTGGTAGATGCGGTTCATCGCTGTGCTTGGGTGGAGGATTTCGCCGCGTTCGCCGGGTGCGCGTAAATCTTTCCGCGCGCTGCGCCCGCGTATTCTTTAGCGGCGATGCAATCGCATGCAGTGGGTGGGTTGCTGCGTTTTTCATCGTTCATACCGCTTGGGAGTGTTGGAGGTTTCGCGGCGAGAATGGCGGGGGCGGGGCGGTTTGGCGAGCGTGAAGATCGGCGGTGGGCGGGATTGAAGGCGGGGTGAAAATACCCGCATTCATGCGGTGGTGTGAACTTCCACGGTCTGGCAATCTCCGCGGGCATGAAGACGCCCCTCTCCCGTCAAATCGGCAAGAACATCTCCCGCATGTATCAGGAGCGTGGTTGGAGTCAGGAGGATCTGGCGAAGTTTGCCGAAGTGGAGGTTTCGACGGTGCAGCGCTGGATTTCGGGGGAAGCCGTCCCGTGTGGGATGAGCATGTATAAGCTCTCGCTCGCCTTTGGCGTGAGTGCGGATGCGATCTACAAGGGCCTGCCACGGAATGTCGTGGAAGTGGAAAGACTGCATCCTCGGAAATGCGCAGAACACCAGAAGGCGGCATGAACCGGCTGCTGATGAATATGGGAAGGCTGGGATCCGGGAAAGCCGCTTCGTGCGGAGTGGCCGGCACGTGTGTGGGCGATGGGAAGACTTGGGGACTTGGGGACTGGGAGAGGAGGAGCGGTGGGGGCGATTTTGGGCGGAGGAGCGCGCGGCTCGGGGACTTGAAAAAGGATTCCTTTTCAGCGGCGGGGACGCGCGGGTGCGGAGGCAAAGATTCCTTTCCAGCAGCCGGGAGTCTCCGGGGTGGCTGGCCCAATCTGGGCGGGGCGGCTGGGAGTCTCCGTGGTGGCTGGCCCAATCTGGGCGGGGCGGCTGGGAGTCTCCGGGATGGCTGGCCCAATCTGGGTGGAGCGGTGGGGAGTCTCCGGGGTGGCTGGCCCAATCTGGGCGGGGCGGCTGGGAGTCTCCGGGGTGGCTGGCCCAATCTGGGCGGGGCGGCTGGGAGTCTCCGGGGTGGCTGGCCCAATCTGGGTGGAGCGGCGGGGAGTCTCCTAGGTGGCTGGCCCAATCTGGGTGGAGCGGCGGGGAGTCTCCTAGGTGGCTGGCCCAATTTGGGTGGAGCGGCGGGGAGTCTCCTAGGTGGCTGGCCCAATTTGGGTGGGGTGCCGGGGAGCCTCGGGAACGGCGTTTTGCCAGATTTTTCGGCGATTTCCACTGTTCCGCACCGGAACCGCCGCCTTTCCAAAGCGGCAAAGGGCTGCCGCAGTCCAAAGGCTCCGCCCGGCCGTCTCCCCCGCTCCGTCCGGAGCGCGCCCGCTTTTTCCAATCCACAACCGCCAATCCCCAATCCGCAATCCGATGGCTGACTGGGACGACATCTCGACGACGTGGGATGAATTTTTCTGGGATGCGCCGGCTGGCCCGGCGCTGCCCTTCAAAAAACCGAAGAATACCAACCGAAGAACCATGAGCAGCAACCCGACCCCCGACAACAACGACGTCCTCCGCGCCCTCGCCGACCGCATCGCGGATGGATGCCACACCCACGAAGTGAGCATCGGCATCAAGCAGAACACGGAGACGGCGATCCGCGCGGCCATCACCGGCCTGACAACGGCGGAACTCCAGGTGGGGCTGAAAAAGCAGGCGGTGGACGACACGGCGACGGCGGTCCAGGGTGCCGATGCCGCGGGCGAGCAGACGCTCATCAACTGCAAGCTGCGGCTGGCGCAGAAGCTGGGCCAGCGGTGGAGCGCGGCATGGGAGCCGACGGGATTCCCGAGGCAGTCCACCGCGATCCCGGACACGGCGGATGAGCGCTTCACCCTGCTGAATGACCTGAAGGAATACTTCACCGCAGTCCCGGCGAGCGAGAGCGCGGACATGGGGGCGACGGCGGCGGCGTGCCTCGCGGCGTGGACGGCGCTGTCGGATGCACGGCAGGCGGCGGCGGATGCGGACAGCGCGCAGACGACGGCGTTCAACAACCGGGCCGCGGCGGTGACGGCGCTGCGGAACCGGGTGCGCGGGCTCATCCAGGAGCTGGGCAAGCTGATCGCGGCGGATGATCCGCGCTGGGAGGCGTTCGGGCTGAACATTCCCGCAAACCCGAGCGCGCCGGAGCCGGTGGCGAGCGTGACGGCGGCGGCGCTGGGAAACGGGCGGATCGAGGTCAGCTGGCCCTATGCGACGCGGGCGGTGCGGTATCGCGTGGAGACGTTCATCACGGGGGTGGACGAGGAATGGCAGAACAAGGGGAGCTTCAAGGACCTGGAGACGAACCTGAAAGGCTTCACCGCCGGCCAGACCGTGAAGGTCCGCGTGATCGCTGCGAACGACGGAGGCGACGCCGCGCCGAGCCCGGAGGGGACGGTCGTCGTCGTTTGACGACGACGGGTCGCTGGCGGCTGGTTGCTGGTTACTAGTTTCGGGTTTCTGGTTGCCGCGGCTTGTGTGAGGCCGTGGTGCTAAGTGCTCAGTTTCCAGTGCTCAGATTGGCAAACCTAGCAACCAGCAACCAGCAATCAGCCGCCCGCACCCAGCCAGCCACCCCCGCTGCCGCATCTCCCAAATCCGAAATTCCAAATCTGAAATCCCAAATCGTATGTTCGACCCTTCCCTTCCCGCCGATGCCACCCGGGCCACCGCTGCCGAGATGCGCGGCCAGCTCAATGCGCTGAATGACCTCATCGCCGCCGTGCCGGGAATCACCGGCGTCGTCATCGACAGTGTGACCACGCTTCCACCCGGCGAGGCGGCGACCGTGAGCGCGAGCATCGTCGCGGGGGTGCTGCATCTGGGCTTCGGTATCCCGCAGGGCGCGCAGGGGCTCCAAGGCGAGCAGGGATCGCTCGGGGCCACGGGGCCGATGGGCTCGGTGACGCCACAGAACCTCGACGACGCCATTGCGACCACGGCGCGGAACCCGAATGCGATCCCGCCTTTCACCGGCACCTTCAGCGACCCGCCCACGCAGGCGGAGATGCAGGCGCATGCGGCGTATGTGGAGACGCTGCGCGCAGCGCTGGTGAGGTAGGGAATGGCGAATGACGAAGGCGGGGCGCGGTGGGCGGGGGCGCAGGCAGGGAACGCTACTTCCCGCCGCCGTGCGTCTTCGCGCACCACTGCATCCAGTCCTCCGTGAGCTGATCCCATGTGCAGCCCAGCACCGGGCCGATGTGCGGGCGCAGATCCGTCGAGCCGGTTTTCCGGAAGGCCTCCATGAGTGCGGGCAGCCTGCCGCGGTAGCGCGGCTCGGCGAGGAGCATCTGCACGAGCGTCGCCACCTGCCAGTAGCGGTTCAGCGGCACGTCCTCCCCGGCGCACAGAGTCTCGAAGCGGCTGCGGTGGGATGCGTCCGCCAGCCCCTGCCGCACGATGGCAGCCAGCCCGTCCTGCGGGTGAAAGCGGAGCTGGTAGGCATTCGCCACGCCCTCCTGCCACCAGTCGGAGTGCGCCGAGTCCGTGAGCGCGTGGTGGCTCAGCACGCTGTGGCAGAACTCATGCGTGAAGACCGGGCGCAGCGTGCCGGCCTCCGCCTTCCACGAGGAAAGTGCGACTCCCTGGAGATGGTATCCGTCGCTGCCGGGCTCTGCCGCCTTGGCGCCGAACTGCGCGGCGAAGCGCGGCACGAACCCGCGGTAGTCCTCGCGCGAGCGGAAGACCATCAGCCGCGGCGACCCGGCGGCTTCCGCCCCCAGCGGCAAGTCCGCCTGCATCGCGGCGAGCACTTTGCCGAGATGCGCGGAGAGCGCGTCCACATCCAGCGACGGCTCATCGGTCGCCAGCCACACCGGGCCGTCCGATTTCACCCTCACCCCTTCCTTCCCCGCACCGAACGCAAGCTCCGCGAGTTCCGTCATCGTGTAATCCGCGCCCCGGCCCGGCTCGCGGTCGTTCATCGCGATGCCGTCCACGGCAAACTCCCCCGCCCCGCGCGTGCGGATGGCGAAGCTGGCCGCCTGCGGCCACCGCGGCACGCGCCCGTTCTCCCAGCGGAACCACCGCAGCGGCACCGTCACCTTCTGCCAGCCCGCGCCCGCCACCTCCACCTTGCGCCAGAACGCCGCCTTCTCGTCCGCCTCCAGGAACATCACGTCGAACGCCAGCGGCTCCGCGCCCGCGTCCATCCTCCTCACCCACATCTCCAGCTCCTCGCAGCCGGCCACCTTCGGCAGCGGCATCGCGCCGGCCCTGCTCTGAATGAGCGCGCGGCCGCCGGCTTTCACCAGCATCATCTTGCCCGATGCTCCACCGGGACCAGCGGGCGCATCCGCCACGTCCGCGCGCGACACCTGCACCGCCCCGCGCACCTGCCACTGGCTCCCGAGTGCCGCCGACTCGAAATCGCACCACACGCCCGCGGCATGGCCGGTCGCGGCGGAGAGAAGGAGCGGGAGGCAGAGAAAGGAGAGGCGCTTCATTGCAAAAACGAATCGTCATCCACCCCGCGCAGCGCAAGCCCGATCCGGCGCGTGGTTCCGCTGCCGACGGAGACGGCGCCGCTACAGCTTCCCCGCCATCCACGCCTTCAGCCATGCGTGGAAGCTCGCGCCGATCTGCGCGTAGCCCGCGGTGTTCGGGTGGACGCCGTTGTTGTCGGGATAGCCGTCCACCGGGTCGATGTTCAGTTCCGTCGGCACAAGGAAGATGCCCTCCTTCTCCCGGTGGCTGAGGCGCTCGATCATCCGCTCCACAAGGCGGTGCTGGATGCGCTTCCAGCCCCAGCGGTGAT
Source organism: Chthoniobacteraceae bacterium (assembly GCA_044221185.1). Classification (GTDB taxonomy): domain Bacteria; phylum Verrucomicrobiota; class Verrucomicrobiia; order Chthoniobacterales; family Chthoniobacteraceae; genus SXWH01. The sequence continues at coordinate 85,581 of JBGAPP010000002.1, forward strand.
ATTTCCCCTGGTAGTTCGCCACAAAGCCCGACTCGCGCGCGTTCGGCGGGGTCGTGAGCCCCACGGCCAGCACGGCCTTCGGCGCGGCGGCGTGGAATGCCGCGAGCAGCCTGTCCGCGTGGTCGAGCACCGCGTTGATGTGCCTGTCCATCGCCGCCGCATCGTCCGGGCTCGCGCCAAAGCAGTCGTTGATTCCCAGCAGGAAAGTCACCGCGTCCGGCGGCTGCCCGCCGCACTCCTCGCGGAAGTATCGCGCGAGGTCCAGCATCCCCTTCCCGTCCGCACCGGCAAACACAAACGGGCTCGTGTCCCTCCGCGCGACCGGCCCGGCCGCCACGCCTGCCGGCTTCGGCGCGAACTTCGACAGGAAGTCCACCCACTTCCATCCGCCGTAGCCCTCGTGCTTCACGCCCGGCAGCCCGCCGCGCGCGGGCGCCGTGCCGAACATCGTCCACTTCGGATTTCCCGGAGCGCCGAGCAGCCGCGCGATCTCATTTGGATATGCCGTCGCCGCCGTGAGGCTGTCGCCCACCACGAGCAGCCGCAGCGTCCGCCCCGCCCCCACATCCCGCGGCACCACGCGCAGCACCATCCGCCCCTGCGCCGACACTTTCCCCGCGGCATCGCGCACCGTGATTTCCACCGGATGATCGCCCGCGTCCTTGTCCGACGCCGTCACCGACCACCGCCGCGCATCCGCCGAGCCGAGCCCGCACTTCACCTCGAAGCGCAGCGCCTCCGGCGTCTCGGTCAGCACGATGTTGTCAAAGGGCACGCTCATCGCCACACCCGGCACCGCATACATCACCGGCGGCAGCGTGAGCCGCAGCGCGTCCCCCGCCTCCGCCGCACGCAGGGGCGGCACGGTGGAAAATGCGATGGCGAGGAGAATGGGGAGCAGTCGTTTCATCGCAGACGACGACACCCGAAGCACGCGAACCTTGGGCCGCAAGCTGTGCCCCCTCCTCCCTAACCGCCGGTGCAGGGTAAAATGGGTGGCGCTCTCAGCACGCCAGCCGCCCCGGCGGTCACGACGCGGGCGGGCTACTTCAGCTCCTTCAGCATCAGCTTGCGCCAGCGGATCTCCTTGCCGACGGCCTCGGTCTTGTTGCCGATGCCGTGGACCTGCAGGCCGATGATGCCCTCCTTGGTCATGCTGTCCTTGAAGTCCGCGGCGGGGACGCCGTTGATCCACGTCTTGATGCTGTCGCCCCTGCACTCGATGCGGGCGGCGTTCCACTCGCCCTGCTTGAAGGCCTTGCGCGCGGGCTCGTTGTCCTTCAGGTCGGCGAGCCAGCCGCGGCGGGCCTCGTCATACACGCCGGCGGTGTAGGCGCGCGGGCTGGGGTCGATTTCAAACTGGTAGCCGAAGACGCGGTCGGCCGGGAAGGTCTTGGGCTTGCCGGCGATTTCGAGCTTCGTCTCCTGCGTGTAAAATTCGCTGCGGAACTGCACGCCGGAGTTCATCGAGGGGTCCACCTTGAACTCGAACTCGAGGATGAAGTCGGCGTATTTGCGCTTGGAGCAGAGGAAGGAATTGCCCGTGCCCGCGACGGTCTTGCCGACGATGGCGCCGTCCTCCACGCGATACTCGGCCTTGCCGCTGTGCTGCTCCCAGCCGGAAAGCGTCTTGCCGTCGAAGAGGGGGACGAAGCCGTCATCGGCGGCGAAGGCGGCGGTGGAGACGGTGAGTGCGGCGGCGAGGGAGAGGAGGAGTTTCATGGGAATGTGGAGATCGCCGCGATGTCACCCCGGTGCGCGAGGATTCTTGGCGGGAAAAATGGCGGCGCCATGAAGCCGGCCCGGGGTCAGTCCGACGGACGGTCAGTTCGGCCCGGTGACGCGGAGGCGGAGAAAGCGGGCCGGGCTGTCGGCGGTGCCGAAGGGGTCGGTGAGGCGCACGGTCTGGGGATCGCCGTCGGCGATGATTTCGATGGGGACGTTCGTGGGCCACGAGCCGAGGTCGCCGGTGGCCTCGCCGATGTAGAGGACGCCGGGCAGGGATTTCGGCCGCGTGAACGTGAGGGTGAGGCGGCCGTTGGCATCGAGCACGGGCGCTGGGAGAAAGTTCGCGATGCGCGGGTCCATGCCGAGCGTCCATTCGAGGAAGTTGGAGAGGCCGTCGCCGTCGGGGTCCGCGGCATCGTCCGCGAGGCCAGCCGTGATCTCGGCGGGGGTGAAATGCGCGCTGCGCCAGTGTGTGAGCGTCTCGCCGGTGACGGTGACGGCTGCATTGCCGCTGAGGGCGCTGCCGGTGGCGGTGACGGTGAACGGCCCGCCGACGGTGGCGGCTGTGAAGGTGCCGTCCGCCGCAATGCTGCCGCCTCCATTCACGCCCCAGGCGAAGGAAGGCTGCGAGGCGAGCGCCGCGCCGAACTGGTCGAGGATGCTCGCGGCGAATGGCTGCGTGGATCCCTTCCCCACCGTGGCGAGCGAGGGCGAGACGGCGGCGCTCGTCGCGGTCTGGCTCACGGTCACATCCACGCTGCTCGTGGCGGCGAGCCCCGCGGCATCGCGCACGGTGACGGTGAACGTGTAGGGCCCCGCCGCGGTGAATGTCGCCGTCGTGGCCTTCGCTGCGTTCGTTCCGTTTTCGCTGAAGGAGACCGGCGTGAGGAATCCGCCACCGGTGTAGGACCATGTGTAGGTGAGCGCGGACTCGCCCGCGTCGTCCGTGGCGGTGACGCTCAGCGCGGTGGTCGTCCCGGCGACGGGCGACGGCGCGGCGGCGGCATCGGCGGCGATGCTGGGTGCCAGGTTTGGCGGAGGCGCACCGCCATTGAGCACGATGTCGTCGAGATACCAGCCGGTGCTGGCGGTCGAGCTGTTCGTGGCCAGGCGCCAGCGGACGCGCAGCGAGTGGCCGGCGTATTTCGCCGTGTCGGTGAGGTTCACGACGACCTGCGTGAAGCCGCTGGCCGCGCCCGTCCAGCAGGAGCGCGGGGCGAGCGGGTTCTTGCTGCCGGTGTTGTTGAAGGTGTTGTTGTATCCGCCCGTGGCGAACGCCGCGCCGGAGCCGCTGTCCGTCACGTCGAACCACGCGCCGCCATCGATGGAGAACTCGAGCACGCCACCGTCGCGGCGGCTCTGGAAGTTGTAGGTGTGCCAGAAGCCGAGCGAGAGGTTCGTGGAGCCCGCCGGGATGGCGATGGAGGGCGAATAGAGGTCGTTGATGTTCGTGGACGAGGGGCCCGCGGCGTAGAAGCTGTGCGTGGCCGAGTGGCTCTGCGTGGTGACGAGCGCCCAGTTGTCGGTCGTGCCCTGGCTGTTGCCGTGCGTCCAGCCGGCCGCGCCGCTCTCGAGATCCTCCTGCCACAGCGCGCCGACGATGGTGAAGGCGTTCGCCAGCGTGGCGGCCTGACCGTCGGGATTGGTGACGACGACATTCCACTGCCCCGTCGCGCGGCCGGTGATGTCCGCGCGGAATTTCACCGTGTCGCCGAGCGCCTCGATGCCGGACGCCGTGATGTCGGGCTGGCCGGATTTGGTGAGTTTCACCGTCGCTCCGAGGAGGATGTTCGCGCCGGTGACGGAAAGCACGACCGTCCCCGTGGTGGCGGATGCGGGCGAGACGGCGCTGGCCGAGGGCGCGGCGGCGCCGGCATCCGCGGCACCGCTGATGACGAGGGAGTAGTTCTGCGCGCTGTTCGTGAGAGTGCCGGTGAATGAGACGACAGCCTGATACACGCCGGGTGCGGGCGGCGCCGCGATGAGGACCTGCTCGACGTTGTCCGTGTGGTTCGCGCCCGTGACCGCGGCGGCGGAGATGGTCGCCGTGGTCCAGTCGCCGACGTAGGGCATCACGTAGGGGAGGAAGTTCGCGCCGCCGGGAGCGGTGATTTTCAAATCGAGGTCGTTCACCAGCCGCGCGGTGCGGCTGTCGTGCGATGTGATCGCCGTGGCGGCGGGATCAGTCCATGCGAGCGTGGCGCGGATAGGCGAGACGCCGTCCCACGTGAATGTGTGCGTGCGGGTGACTGTGGTGCTGGTCACGCGGCCCTCGATGATGCGCGAGCTGCCGGAGCTGGCATGGTAGGCGGTGAGCAGATCGGCGGCGGCCTTCACATTCACGAGGCCCCAGCCGTATCGGTAGTCGGGGCCGGCGCTGCCGCGGTCGTCGGCGGTGTTGACGAGCAGCGCCTTCAGCGTGCTCGCGCGCATCGCGCGGCCGGGGAAGAGCGTGTCGAAATACTTCACCAGCAGCGCCGCCGAGCCGGTGGCGTTCGGCGTGGCCATGCTCGTGCCGCTGTAGATGCCGTAGCTCGTGTCGCTGCCCGAGAGCGAAGAGAAGAGATCCTCTCCATTCGCGACGAGGTCGGGCTTGATGCGCCCGTCGTCGGTGGGCCCCCACGAGGAGAAACTGCTCACGTTCGCCGCGGCAGGGCTGCGGACGCCGCCGCTCACGGCATCGCTCACCGAACCGATGATGACGCTGTTCTTCGCCACCGCGTCAAAGCCGAGCGTGTCGTAGCCGCTCTTGTAAACACCGTCGCCGGGCGGGTGCGACGCCGTGCTGTAGCTCACGGCGGTGGTGCCGCCCGCGGTGAGCGCGACCGGCTGGCCGGCTGCCGGGTTGTCGATGCGCTCATTCCCCGCGCTGTGAAACATGAGGAAGTAGGGCGCGCTGGCGGCGAGCGAGTCGGTGTCACGCGCGTTGGTGTCGTATTTGCCGAAGTCCTGCTCGACGCCCGTGGCCGTCGTGCCGTTGCCCCACCAGTCCCACATCGGCGAGGCGAGGCCGGTGGGGTTCCACCCCGCGATGTAGCCGTAGCTCTGGTTGGAGAGGTAGATCTTCCCCGATTCGCCCGGATACGTCGCGCCGCGCGCCGTCATCTCGCTCTTGTCGCTCGTCCACTCGTAGGAATCCACGCTGACCGCGGTCGCCATTCCCTTCGCCGAGGCGTTGATGCCCACCGCGGCGATCGTGCCGCCCACGTGCGTCGCATGGTCCGCCGCGGCCGCGCCGTCCTTCACCGTTACTCGCCCGCCGAACTCCTGGTGCGTCGCCCGCACTGCGCCGCCATCCCAGATACCGACGGTCACGCCCGCGCCCGTGAGGGAGAACGGAGCGGCCTGGAGCAGGTTCGCGCCGGTGGAGATTGCGGCGTTCACGTTGTGCGTGATCGCATAGACCGGCCGGTCGCCGTCGAAGAACATTAGCTCGTAGATCGTCCCGTTCGGCCGCTCGACGCGCTTGGCGAGCCCGCGCTGCGCCGCAAGCTTCAGGGCCGCGTCACGCCGCGTCTGCTCGAGCGCGCGCATCTTCACCACCACGTCCGCACGGTGCGCCGGATCGGCGAGGTTCACACCGGGCGCGAGGAATTCCGCGAGCGACTGCGCCGCGGCCGTCGCCGCCATGAACAGCGACAGTGCGGAGAGGAGGAACGAGAGGCGGTGTTTCAAGTGACGGATGCGCGGCCCGGCTGGCGCGAACAGGGGACCGCGCCACCGCAGGCCATCGGCGCGAAAAGACACGCATGCGCGACAGGATTGCAAGCGCCTGCTGCGGCTTTCCAAGCCTCCGGCGGGCAGCGTTTCGATTCCGCGGGCGATGCGCACTGCGGGATTTGCCGCTCGCCTCCGCGTGCATGGACAGGCAGCGTCCCGCCATTCACCGCGCCATGAAAACCCGCTCCGCATTCCCCCGCCCCGCCGCGCTGCTGCCCGCACTTCTCGCGCTGACGTCGCTGCTTTTCTCCACCCTGCCACTCCCCGCGCAGAAACCTCCGCAGCCGCCCCCGGGCATGAAGGCACTGCGCGACGTGGACTACGTGGGCGATGGCAACAGGAGGCAGATGCTCGATCTGTATGTGCCGGAGGCAAGGTCCGGGAAACCGCGCCCGCTCATCGTCTTCATCCACGGCGGCGGATGGGAGAACGGCAGCAAGGAGACGTGCGGCGTCATCTTCAGCTTCATGAAAGGCGGCGGCTACGCAGGCGCGAGCCTGAACTACCGGCTCACCGACCAGGGGCCGTGGCCCGCGCAGATTCACGACGTGAAGGCGGGCATCCGCTGGCTGCGCGCGCACGCCGCGGAGCACGGCATCGATCCCGACCGCATTGCGGTGATGGGCATCAGCGCGGGCGGGCACCTCGTGAGCCTGCTCGGCGTGACCGGCGGCGTGAAGGAACTCGATGGCACGCTCGGCGCGCACGCCGGTGTGGACAGCCGCGTGCAGTGCGTGATCGATTTCTGCGGGCCGTCGGATTTCCTCACGTTCGGCGGCAAAGGAAGCATCATCAATCCCGACGACCCGAAGACTGCCGTCGGCAAACTGCTCGGCGGCGGAGTCAAAGACCGGCAGGACACCGCGCGCGCCGCGTCACCCGTGACCTACGTCACAAAAGACGACGCCCCTTTCCTCATCGTGCATGGAGACAAGGACAACCTGGTGCCGCTCGATCAGGCCCGCGAGTTCCGCGAGGCGCTCGGCAAGGCCGGAGTGCCCGCCGCACTCATCACCGGCAAGGGCGGCCCGCATGTGTTCTTCAATGAGGAGTTGCTCGCGCGGATGCAGGATTTCCTCGACGCAAACCTCCTCGGCAAATCCGCAGACGTGAGGGACGGCGAGATCGCAGTGAAGTAGCCGCAATCAGTTCGCCGGAGGCTTCGCGGCCTTCGGCCTGCGCGCGTCGTCGGGCCAGACAATCTTCTTCCCCTCGGAGCCGGTGAACTTCCATGCGGGCCATGTCGGGGCCTCGGCTCGCACCTCGTGGTATTTCGCCAGCAGCGCGGACTTCATCTCGGCGAATTTCGCGGGATCCTTCTCCGCGAGGTTCGTCTTTTCCGCGACGTCGCTGCGCAGATTGTAGAGCTCAAAGGCAACGGGCTCGGCGCTCTTGAAGTCCCTCTCGCTCTCCTCGGTGATGTCGTTGCCTCGTGCGGGCGGACTCTTGTCGAGCGCGGCGAGCAGCTTCCAGTCGCCGATGCGGACGGCGACCTTCACGGCGCTCGATGCGCGGTTGAAGTGCCAGTAGAGCGGCGTCGTGCGCGCGAGCGGCTTTCCGTCGAGCGCGGGGAGGATGCTCACGCCGTCCAGCTTGCGATCCTGCGGCGCCTGCACGCCGGCTGCGGCGCAGATCGTCGGCAGGTAATCCACGCCGCACACGGGCTCCTCGCTCACGCTCCCGGCCTTCGCCTTTCCCGGCCAGCGCAGGATGCCCGGCACGCGAATGCCGCCCTCATACATCGAGCCCTTCTTGTCGCGCAGCGGGCCCGCGGAGCCGTGCGGATGGAAGGGCGTGATCGCCGGGCCGTTGTCGCTCGTGAAAAGGACGAGCGTGTTTGCGCGCAGCCCGTCCTCGTCGAGCGCGCGCATGAGCCGGCCAAAGGCTGCGTCCATCTGCGTGATGTTTCCGTGGTGCGCGCTGAAGCTCGGGTCGTCGCCCGGGTAGAGCTTCTTGTATTGCTCGTCCGTCGCGATGGGCTCGTGCGGCTCGTGGAAGCACACGTAGAGGAAGAACGGCTTCGCCTTGTCGCGTCCCGCGCGCAGCCAGCCGATCGCCTCGTCCGCCACGAGCGCCGACGCGTAGCCCTTCATCTCGCCGACTTCCTTTCCGCCGCGCACGAAGTTGTTCGGGTTTCGGTGGTTCGGCAGCGCGTTGTTCTGTGTGGAAAACCAATGATCGAATCCGTGGTCGCCGGGCTGCGGCTGCGCCGGCTTGTTGAACTCACCGTTGAGGTGCCACTTTCCCGAGTGGCACGTCGCGTAGCCCGCGTTGCGCAGCAGCGTGGCGACGGTGACTTCGCCGCGCGGGAGATGCACCGGGGACTCCTCGGGAATCCAGTCGCGCACGCCCACGCGCGTCGGCGTGCGGCCCGTCATGATCGCGGTGCGCGACGGCGAGCAGTTCGCGTGGGCCGCGTAGCAGTGCGTGAACTTCACCCCCTCGCTGGCAAACTTGTCGAGGTTCGGCGTCTTCACGTCGTCCGCGCCGAAGCAGTGCAGATCGCCGTAACCGAGATCGTCGGCGAGCACGAAAATGACGTTGGGCCGCGCCGCGCCGCCGTCCGCGCAGAACGCGGGCGAAGCAGCTGCCAGCAGGGCGATGAGGGAGATGAGGAATTTCATGGGAGCGATTCCGGGATACGCCGCCGGCACCGAATTCTCCAACCGCTTGTTCAACTTTTCGTGCTCCCGGGAGGCAGGGTTGGTGCGCCCGATTTTCCTTCCGGCCCGCGATCCGCGGTGATTGCATCGCGCCATGATCCCCGCGCGACAGTCCCCGCTGACGCTCGTCTCCCCCGCCTGCTGCATCGTCGCCACCGGCAAGGCATGGCTGGCGCGCGGTGGAAACCTGTATGTGATCCTCGAGGACGAGGCCAGAGGCGCGGCACTCGCGAAGGTGTTGGACAGCCCGAAGACGTGGGTTTACCGCCGCTGATGCCGGCACGCGATGCCCATACCTTTCCCCATGAAAATCCTCCTGCTCCTCCTCCTACTATCGCTCCATTCACTCGCCGCCGACTGGCCTCGCTTCCGCGGACCGACAGGCGACGGCATCGCTGCGAAAACAAACATCCCGCTGAAATGGAGCGAGAAGGAAAACCTCGTCTGGCGCACGAAGCTGCCGGGGCCCGGCTCGTCGAGCCCCGTCGTGTCCGGCGACCGCGTCTTTCTCACCTGCTACTCCGGCTACGGCGTGGATGTGAAGGATCCCGGCGATCTCGCGAACCTCAGGCGCCACGCCGTCTGCCTCAGCAGACGCGATGGCCGCATCCTCTGGCAGCACGAGGTGAAGGCGCCCGCGCCGGACAAGCCGTATCAGGGCCAATACATCACGATGCACGGCTACGCATCGAGCACGCCGGTGACCGACGGCCAGGGCGTCTATTTCTTCCTCGGCAATGCGGGCGTGCATGCGTTCAGCGTGGACGGGCGCAAGGCGTGGCAGGTGAGCGTCGGTGAAAAGGCGCACGACTGGGGTGTCGGCTCGTCGCCCGTGCTCTACGGCGACCTGCTCTTCGTGAATGCCGCGCACGAGAGCAACTCGCTCCTCGCGCTGGACAAGCGGACCGGAAAGACCGTGTGGAGCGTGACCGGCTTTCCCGCGTCATGGAACACGCCCGCAATCGTCCGCGTGAACGGACACGATGAGCTGGTGGTGAGCGCCAACGCGAAGCTGCGCGCCTTCGATCCGAAGACCGGCGCGGAGCTGTGGTCCTGCCAGGGCATCAAGGCCGCGGAGCTGTGCCCGTCCATCGTCGCGCACGACGGCGTCATCTTCATCCTCGGCCACCCGAACGGCCAGGCGATGGCAGTGCGCGCGGGCGGAAAGGGCGACGTCTCCGCGACCAACATCGTGTGGCAGCTCCCGAAGGGATCGAACGTCGGCTCACCCGTTTGGCACGACGGCCACCTTTATTTCGTGAACGACTCGCGCGGGAAGGTGCTCTGCGTGAAGGCGGACACCGGGGACATCGTCTTCGAGGAGAACATCTCCCCGCAGCGCGACCGCTGGTATGCCTCGCCCGTGCTCGCGCAGGGCCGCCTCTACTTTGTCGGGCGCACCGCGGGCACAGTCGTGCTCAATGCCGCGCCGAAGTTCGAGGTGCTCGCCACCAGCCGCATCGCCGACGACGCGAGCGTCTTCAACGGCAGCCCCGCCGTGACCGACGAGCACATCTTCCTGCGCTCGGATCAGTTCGCGTATTGCTTCGGGAAAAAATAGCAGTCCGCTACGATGCGAGATACGGGATCGTGAGCGGGCCCTGCGGGAGCACGGCGATGCGCGCGCCGTTGGGGTTCGGACCGAGCTTGGCCTTCACGGCCGCGGCGATGTCGCGGCACGGGACGAGGTGCGCGGCCTTCACGGTGGCGTCGTCCATCGCGGTGTAGATCTGGATCTCCGCGCGGCGCTGGATGAGGGACTGGATGTGCCCCTGCCACTGCTCGGGCCAGACAAAGCCGGGCGTGTTGAGCTTCGTGAGAAGCTCCTCGCCGCTCGCGACGCTGCGCAGGAGCTTGTCGTGCGGGCTGTTTGCCGGGACGCCCTCGGTGCATTCGGCGGCGATGATCACGGTGCCGCCGTCCTTCACGATGAGATCCGCCGCGCGCATCCCCTTCACGGCCTGGTAGAGGTTCATGTCGAGCGGGTAGCCGCTGTTCGTGGTGATGACGATGTCGAAGGGCTTCTCCACACGCTGCATCGCGCCGGCGCGGACGAACTCGATGCCGGCCTTGTGCGCCGCGAGCAGGTCGCCCGCGAAGACGCCCGTGATTTGCCGGCGCTCGTTGAGCGCGACATTCAGCAGGAAGCTCGGCCCCACGCGCAGCGCGATGTCGCGCATCTCCTCCCAGATCGGGTTCCCCTCGGTGACGCCGAACGTCGAGCGCCGGTCGCCGATGTTCTTCGCGCCGTGGTTGCTCATCACGGTCTTCAGCGCGGCGACGCCGGGCATGATGCCCTTCGGCCCGCCGCTGAAACCGGCGAAGAAATGCGGCTCGATGAAGCCGGTGATGATGCGCACGTCGGCCTCCGCGAGATGGCGGTTCAGCAGCGCGGGCACGCCGGTCTTCGTCACGCCAAACTGCACGTGGGCGTCGTCGTTCTCGGGCTCGTGGTTCAGGCAGCGGTAGTTCGCGACGACCTCCGGTGTGAGCATCTTCTCCAGCTCCTCCTTCGTGTTCGGGCGGTGCGTGCCGAGGCCGTTGAGCAATGTGATGTTCTCCCGCGACGCGCCCGCGCCCTCGAGATACGCGAGCAGCCACGGGATGAGCCGGTCGTTCGGCGTTGCGCGCGTGATGTCCGTGTGGACGATGACGATGCGCTTGTGCGAATCCACGAGGCGCCGCAGCGGCTCGCTCTGCACCGGCGCCTCAAGCGCAGCCACGAGCGCGGCGCGCTCATCCGCGAGGCCGGCCATGTGCGAAGGCTCGATAATCGTGGTGCGATCATCGGGAAGTTCGACGTCGAGCTGACCGCGGCCGTAGGCGAGTGGGATCTTCATGCGTGGGAGCAGTTACGCCCGGAGCCGCCCGCTGTAAAGGCGGCGTGCCCGGCCCTGTGCCACGCGCCAGTCGTCCGCGCAGCAAAAAGGGCGCGCCGGCTTCCGCAGGCGCGCCCCTTGTGAAAGTGGGGACGGCTTACTTCTTGTCCGGCTTGTGCTCGCTGTGGCAGGCCTTGCAGTCCACGGCGGCCTTGTAGCCGGCGGACGCGCCTTCCTTCTTCGCCAGCACGGCCTCGGTGGCGGCGATGAGCTTGGCGGTCTTGTCCTTGAACGCAGCCTGCTCACCCTTCGGCGGCTTGCAGTCGAGCATCGCCTTGTAGGCGTCGAGCGCGGCCTTCACTTCGGCCTCGCTCGCGGTGCCGCCGACGATCTTCTCGCAGAGCTTTTTCTCGCCCTGGGGGGCCTTGTGCGCGCAGGCCATGGCCTTCTTGATCGGGTTGTCATCGGCTGCGAAGACAAGCGACGCGGCGACGATGAATGCGGATGGAACGAGGAGTTGTGGGAGTTTCATGGTGAGGGACGCAGCCATGTAGCGGGCTCACATTTCGAGACAAGACATATCCGCGCGGCGACGCCGGCAGCCGCCCGTGGACTTGACGCGCGGGAGCCGCGCTGCTTCCAATCCCCGCAGCCACTCGACCGGAGCAATGGCGGGACTCAGCTTCCTGTAGCTCCCGCGTGCGGCTGTTTCCATCGAAGGGGCGGCCGCGCGGATTCAGACCAGCACTGCACATCCATGAAAAGGCACGCATTTCTCTCCTCGCTCATCCTCGGCGCGCTCGGCGCGGCCGCGCAAGCCCATCCCGGCCACGGGGCCGCATCCGGCATCGGGTGGGGGCTCCTCCACCCGGTGACCGGCCTCGACCATCTCTGCGCGATGATCGCCGTGGGCCTGTGGGCCGCGCAGCGCGGCGGGCGCGCCGTGTGGCTCGTGCCGCTCTGCTTTGTGGGGACGATGCTGCTCGGCGTGGCGATGGGTGCGGCAGGAATCGGGCTGCCCGTCGTCGAGCAGGGAATCGCCGCATCCGTCCTCGTGCTCGGGCTGCTGATCGCATGCGCGGTGCGGATGCCGGTCGCGGCGGCCGGCGTGCTGGTGGGATTTTTCGCGCTCTTCCACGGCCACGCGCACGGCACCGAGATGCCGGCGGGGCAGCCCGGCTTCGCCTACGGCGCGGGGCTCGCAATCACGACGGCCCTGCTGCACGCGGCGGGCATCCTCCTCGCGATGCAGGCCGCCCGGCTGCGCCGCGTCCCGCTGCTGCGCCTCGCAGGCGGAGCCATCGCCGTGTGCGGCCTCTGCCTGCTCCTAGCGAACTGAGGCGCGGTGCCACGCACGGCAGCCGCGCGGCGTTGCCTTCGTCCGACGCTTCTGCCACATGGGGCGCGACGCGATGAATGTGACCATTTCCTCCAAGTCCGGCGGTGCCGCGGGCAAGGGCTGCGCGACGGTGTTCCTCGGGCTGTTCATCGTGATTGGGCTGGTGTTCCTCGCCTTCATGGGGCGCGCGGGATGGGACTCGGCGCGGCCGTATTTCTGGACGAGGACGGACTGCGTGATTGTGTCCTCGCAAGTGGAGGGGCACGGGGACGACGCGGAGTTCAAGGTGAGCTACACCTACCAGTTCGACGGCCGCCAATTCACGGGGACACGGCTCTGGATGGGGATGACGCCCTCGATAGACGAGTCCCTGGCCCAGCGGCTCGCGCAGCGCTACGCGCCGGGGCGTCCGGCATCGTGCCACGTCAATCCGTCCGCGCCGGAGGAGAGCGTGCTGGAGCGCGCGCAGCTTTGGCCGCTGCTGTTTGCCGTGGTGCCGCTCATCTTCATCCTCATCGGGACGCTCGGCATCATCGGCGTGTGGCGGGCGAAGCCGGTGGAATCGCGCGCCGTGTCGGAACGCCACCGCGGCAGCAGGAATGTGGTGCTCGGGATGCGCGTCTTCGGGCTCCTCTTCATCCTCGTGGGAGCGGGCGTGGGATACGGGCTGTTCGCGCGGCCGCTGCTGAAGGCGAGGGCCGCGGCGAAGTGGCCGGAGGTGCCGTGCGAGATCCTCTCCAGCCGCGTGCAGCGCCACAGCGGGAGCAAGGGCGGCTCCACGTATTCCATCGAGGTGCGCTACCGCTACACATTCGGCGGCTCGGAGTTCACCGGCACGGCCTACGACTTCAGCACGGGCAGCAGCAGCGGGCGCGAGTGGCGGGAAAACATCGTGGCGTCGCTGCCGAAGGGCCGGAAGACGGTGTGCTACGTGAACCCGGAGGATCCGCTGGACGCGGTGCTCAGCCGCGAGCCGCCGTCCGAAATCTGGTTCGGCCTCATCCCCGGCGTGTTCCTCCTCGTCGGGCTGGTCATCTTTTGGAAAGCCCCCGCCATGGGCCGCACCCGCGCGCCCGTGCCCGGCGGCGACGGTCTGCCGCTGCTGCCGCGCGGCGCATCCCCCACACCGCTCGCGGGCGGCGGCACCTCGGGCGAGGTGGATCTGAAGGCCTCGCAGACCCCGGGCTGTGCTTTCTCGATCATCGCGGCGATCGCCCTCTTCTGGAATGGCATCACGTGGGGCATCATGCTTGCGAGCGGCCCGCGCGACTGGGGCGCGCGAATCTTCCTCAGCATCTTCGTCATCATCGGGCTGCTGCTCGCGGTCGTGGCGTTCGTGCAGTTCCTCGCGATGTTCAATCCGCGCCCCGTCCTCACCGCCGCCGCACCCGCGGTGCCGCTCGGCGGCTCGGTCGCGGTGCGCTGGCGCTTCACGGGGAATGTCCGGCGCCTCACGCGGCTCCGCCTTTCCCTCATGGCGCGCGAGGAGGCCACCTACCGCCGCGGCACCACGACGGCGACGGACAAATCCGTCTTCCACAACGCGGTGCTGCTCGACACCGCCGACCGCGCGCAGATGGCGGGCGGCACCGTGCAGGTGGAAATCCCGCGCGGGCTCATCCACACCTTCACCGCGCAGAACAACAGGATCGTCTGGCTGCTGCATGTCCACGGCGACATTCCCCGCTGGCCGGATGTGGACGCGGAGTTTCCCATCACCGTGCTGCCGCGCGACGTCGCGACGCTCTTCCCCTCCATCCCGTCCGACACATGATCCGCCTCGGCCTCCGTGAGAACAAGACCACCTTCCGCCCCGGAGAGATCATCGCCGGCGCGGTGCTGTGGGAACTCGGCAGCGCGCCCGAGTCCGCGGAAGTGCGGCTCGTGTGGTTCACACGCGGCAAGGGCACGGAGGACGGCGGCGTGGCGGCGACCGTGGTGCTCGACGCGCCGGCCGCAGCCGACACGCGGGAGTTCAGCTTCGACGCACCGAACGGACCCTACAGCTTTTCCGGCACGCTCATCGCCGTGCTGTGGGCGGTGGAGTTTGTGGTGAAACCGGGCAGCGAGTTCCAGCGCACGGAGATCGTCATCGCACCGGACGCCACGGAGATCACGCTCCCGCGCATCGAGCAGCCGAAGCCCGCGGGCCAGCGGAGCTAGCGCGCAGCCGCAGTGGACACGAAATTCATTGGGCATCCGCATCACCCTGCGCAAAAGTCCGCGCCATGAAGCTCCGACTTGCCTTCGTCGCCGTCTCCGCAGCCGCCATCTTCGCCGCGTGCTCCGACTCCTCCGCCGACTCGGCAGTGCCGAAGGATTACCCGCTGAAGAAGTGCCCCATCTCCGGCGAGACCTACGGTCACGGCGGCATGAAGGCCTACAAGGTGACGCACGAGGGCACGGACGTGTGGCTGTGCTGCAAGGGCTGCAAGGATGACTTCGAGAAAGACCCGGCGAAATACACGAAGGCCGTGAAGGACGCCGCGGCGAAAAAGTGATCCACCCGCCCGCGGCCCTTTCCCTTGCCGCACCCGCGCGCCTCCGGTAAGGCCACGCCATGCAACCGAACAAACTCAGCCTCGCCGCCATCGTTGCCGGCGTCGTGATGTTTTTCCTGCCGTGGGTGGAGTTCCAGTGCAAGGGCGTCCCCTTCGTCCGGCAGAGCGGGCTGCAGACCGTGACCGGCGCGGTGAGCATCGCGGATGAGATCACCAGCGGCGCGAAGATGCCGCAGCGGGAAGGTGGCAAGTCCGCCGGCATCGCCTGGTTCATCATCGCCTCCGCCGCCTTCCTGCTCCTCGCCCTGTGGACCGCGTGGAACTGCGTGCGCGACGACATCGAGGACACGCCGACCGTCGCACGTTTCGCCCTCGCCGCCGCGGCCTTCGCCGGCGCGCAGATGGCGATCGGCTTCCCGCTCGACAAGACTCTGCGCGAGGAACTCCAGCGCAGCGCTCCCGGCCGCGCGCCGAAGGACGCGATGGAGGCCGCGATGCAGGAGCAGATCAAGGGGAGCTTCCAGACCAAATACCTGCCGTCGCTTTACCTCTACCTCGCCGCGCTCGCGGTGCCCGTCGCGCAGTGGCTCATGACTCCGCGCAGGGAGCGCGGCTCCGACCCATTCTCCGCACCGTGACCGCGCGCACCAATCCCTTCGCCACCTGCCACCTCGAGCGCATCCCGTTCCAGTTCCCGCCCGGCATGGGCTGGGAATCCCTGCTGCGCCGCATGGAGGAGCTGGGCTGGTGCGCGAGCTTCGTCGGCGGCCACGGCACGGGAAAGACAACGCTGATCGAGCAGATCGCACCGCACCTGCAGGCGCGCGGATTCGAGCCCGTGAGCTTCCGCCTCCAGACCGAGAGCAGCATGAAGGAGAAGGACCGCCTCGCGGAGAAGCTGCGCGAGGTGCGCAAGCCGCACTTCATCCTGCTCGACGGCGCCGAGCAGCTCTCCACGCGCCAGTGGCTCTCCGTGCGCGCAGCGGCGAGCAACGCGGCGGGCTTCCTGATCACCGTCCACCGCCAGAGCCGCCTCCCCGTGGCGCTCGAGCTGGAATCCTCATCAAAGCTCCTGAAGGCACTCGTCGAATCGCTCACCGGCGGCGTGCTCCCCGATGGCGAAGCCGAAACGCTCTTTCACCGCCACCGCGGAAATCTGCGCGAGTGCCTGCGGGAGCTCTACGACCGCTGGGCGGGATAGGGGGGAATGACGAATGCAGAATCACCCGGCAGTCGCTCATTCGTCTTCGTCATCCGTCATTCGTCATTCCCTCAACTCGTGAACGGCCCCGCACATCCTGACAGTTTCCGCCCCTCCCCCGTCTCCCCGTCGTCAGATCCTGTCAGGTTCCCGCACCCTTGGGGCTCGGCACCGTCAAAACCTGATAGGTTCCAGCAGGCCGGAGACTCCCGGCTGCGAAATCCTGTCAGTTTCTGGCACTGCGGAGACTGCTGACCCTCAAATCCTATCAGGATCCAGCAACCCGGAGACTCGGGAACGTCAGAACCTGACAGGATCTGACACCCGGCAGACTCCCGACCCCCAAATCCTGTCAGGATCCAAGACAGACGAGCTTGGTCCGTCTCATCTACTGACAGTTGTTGAGACATCGGAGCATGGCCACCCTCAAATCCTGTCAGGTTCTGACACCCCGGAGACCACCGACCCCTAAATCCTGTCAGGATCCAAGACAGACGGGCTTGGTCCGTCTCATCTACTGATAGTTGTTGAGACATCCGAGCACGGTCACCCTCAAATCCTGTCAGGTTCTGACGCCCCGGAGACTGTCACCTCTCAAATCCTGATAGGTTCTGACGCTCCGGAGACTGTCCGCTGTCGGATCCTGTCAGGTTCTGATAGCCAAAAGCACCATGGAGCCGGAAAACTGCCAGTTTTCGGCCACCGACACTCACAAGACTGACCTGCGCGGCCGGAAAACCCCAGTTCCTCCTTTCACACCAGCCATTCCGCGCAGGAATCGCCCCCGCCGTGCTCAGGCGGCGGTGAACGGCCCCGCGCCGGTTGCCACCAGCGCCTCGCGGACCTTCGCGCCATTCAGCGTCGCGACGTCCCCCTTCCCCTTCACCGCCAGGGCGGATGCGACGCCCGCGGCCTCGCCCATCGCCATCGCCGTCGCGGTGACGCGCGTCGATGCGTGCGCTCCGCGCGTGGCGGAATGGCAGCGGCCGGCGACGAGCAGGTTGCCGAGCTTCTGCGCGACGAGCGAGCGATACGGGATGTCGTAGGGCGGCGGCTGCACCTTCTTCGGGTCGAAGTCGTTCGCGCTGCCGGTCACGGTCTTGTTCGGGTGCAGGTCGAGATACCAGCAGCCGGTGGCGATGGCGTCGTCGAAGCGCCGCCCCTTCATCAGGTCGTCCTCATTCAGCACATGCTGCCCGGTGAGCCGGCGCGACTCGCGCACGCCGATCCACGGATACGCCTCGAGGAAATACGAGTCGGCGAATGCCGGCACATCGCGCTTCCACGCCTGGAACATCGCCCACGCATCCGCGCGCCCCTGCATCTCCGCGCGCGTGAGGTCGGCGGCGTTCGTCGGGTCGGCGGGCACGCGCACGCCGTGGATGTAAACTTCGTCGTCGCCGTAGAGGAACATCACGCCCGGCCCGTAGTAGAACGGCAGCTCGCCGCGCTCCTGCGCCTTCACCAGCGACTCGCGGCACACGCGGCTGATGTTTGGCACCTTCTTCACGTGCCCGATGCGGAAATGCAGCGTGAGCGGCTGCACCTCGGCGTTCTGCTCGAAGGGCGCGCCCGCCCACGCGGCGACGTCGGCGTCGCCCGTGCAGTCCACCACGGTGCGCGGCACGATGTCCACGATGCCGTCCTTGTTTGCCACCTGCACCGACTCGATGCGCCCGCCCGCGCTCCTCGCGCCGCACACGAACGAATTGAAGAGCACGGTGAGCCGCTCCTTCTGCTCCATGAGCAGCCGGTCGAGCAGCAGCTTGAACTGGAATGTGTTCCGGATCGTCGGGTTGTGCTTCTCGGTGTGCGTGGCGTCGGGCGCGCACACGCCGGACTTTGACAGCAGCTCCAGCGCGATGCCGCGCACGACGATGCGGTGGTCCGTGATGTGCGCGATGCCGTCGAAGAACGGCAGGCCGACGTTCGTGATGATGCCGCCCGCAAAGGGCGCCTTCTCGACGAGCACCACCTTCGCGCCCGCCCGCGCCGCGGCGAGCGCCGCCGCCGTCCCCGCACAACCGCCTCCGCACACGAGAACGTCCGTCTGGATCGTGCGCGCGCCTTTCACCGGCGCACCGTCGGCTCCCTGCGCCGGAGCCATCGCCCCCGCTGCCGCAGCGGCGGCGGAGGCTTGGATGAAGCGGCGGCGTGTCTGCGAGGAGGATTTCATGGCTGCGAGGGTTACGATGAAGCGTCTCGGAAATAAATGAGCATCTCCATGCCGTGGATCGATTCCGAGTGGGAATGCCGGAATCCCAGCTTCGCGAGCACGCGCTGGGAGCGGGTGTGATCCGGATGCACGTCGGCGAACAATGGTTCGCCCCCCAAGTGCAGGTCGAACCAGCCGAGCCACGCCCGCCCCACTTCCACAGCATAGCCCTGTCCCCAGTGCGCCCTCGCCAGGCGGAAGCCCAGCTCGACGCGTTTCCCGTCGGGCAGATGAAACAGCCCCGAGTCGCCGATGGGCATGCCTGTCTCGCGGTGGATGATGACCCGCTTGCTGAAGCCGAACTCCTCCTGATGCGCACGGTAACCCGCAATGCGGCGGCGCGTGTCCTCGATGCTCGCGTCGCGCCCGAGCGGAATGAACTGCATCACCTCCGCATCGGAAAACCACGCGTGGGCGGCGGATGCGTCCGCATCTTCAAACGGGCGCATCCGTGTGCGCTCGGTTTCGATCCAGTCCGTCATGGATCCGTTTGCAGGGAGCTAGCGCACCTCCTGCAGCCGCCACCACGCCGCCTCCACCCAGAAGAACGTGGAGTAGTAGAGCTTCGAGTAGTCGTAGTGCGCGATGACGCGCTCCACCTCGGCCGCGCGCGATTTCAAAACGGCCGCATCCGGCGCGAGCGTGACGATCCACGCGGCGGATGTCGGCTCGCGCACAAACTCCGTCTCCTTCCCACGACGCGGCGACACCTTCATGAATGCGCGGAGCTGCGCGTGCGCGAGATCCTGCGCCTCCTGCTCGGTCTGCTGCGGCTTCCAGAGCGGCAGCATGGACGCGCGCCAGTCCATCTCGAAGTGGCTCTTGTCCGCGTTGTCAAACTGCTGCGCCATCGGCAGGCTCTTGAACGCAAGGTCCGCGCTCGCCTGCAGCCCGCGCGCGAATGCCGCGCGCACCGTGTCCTCCTTCTCCATATCCCAAAGTGCCCGCAGCGCGCCGACGCACGTGCAGGAGGTCCACGAGTGATACTTCGCGTAGTGGAAGACCATCCCGCGCTCGCACACTTCGAGGCGCGAGAGCTTCTCCTCGCCGCCGCGCTCGGCCAGCGCCGCGCGATACATCGCATCCCACTTCGCGTCGTTGGTCAGTGCGTGCATCATCTTGCAGACGAAGAGCAGCCTCGGCGCGCTGTCGAACGTGAAGCCGCTGAAGCCGCCGCGTCGCCCGAACGGCTGCTCCGCGGGCATCGCCCATTTCATCGCGAGGATCGCGTCGGTCGTCTCGGCGAGATGCTTGATGATCTCGCGCCGCTCGCCGTCCGTCGCGGGGCCGGAGTCGAGATACCGCCACAGGCCGAGGAACCACGGCGACGACTGGTCGTTCGAGCCCATCGGATAATGCGAGCGCCCATCGGTGCTCACGCCGCGCCCGACGAAGCCGCGCACGTCGCTGATTGAATTCAGGAGCAGCAGCCCGCGCATGAGCCGCCGCGCCTTCTCCGCGTCGTCCGGGTGCTTCGTGTGGCGCCAGCGCTGCACCGCGGCGTCCATGTGGAGGCCGTTGAACATCGCGCCGTTCTCGATCGGCGCCCACCAGCCGAGCGCGTTCGGCTTCCCCGCGCGGCACTCCTCCGGCGTCGGCAGCGACACCGAGCCATCGAGATCGGCGAAATCAATCATGATGCCGTGCCTGTCCACGAAGCGCCGCCAGATTTCCGCGTGCGCCTTCTCCGCGGCAGCAGCGGCATCCGCGGCGAAACTTTTCCGCTGGAGAAATGCGGAACTAGCGACGGCCGCGGCGAGTGTGCGGCGGAGGAAGATGCGGCGCTTCATTGGCAATGGGACTGTCGAGTCGCAATCAACCTCGCTCCACCAACTGCTACTTCTTGAATGTGCCGAGGGGCTTGCCGTCAGTGGTGTTCCAGAGGCGGAGGATTCCGTCCTGCCCGCCGGCAACGACGATTTTGCCATCGGCGCTGGCGGCGGCGGACTGCATGAAGTCGGCGACTTCGGGGAGGGCGCGGACTTCCTTGCCGTCGAGGGCGACGATGCGGACGCGGTTGTCGCCGGAGGCGGTGACGATCTGGTCGGCGGTGCCGATGAACTGCACGGCAGTGACTTCCTTGTCGTAGCCTTCGAGGTTCCTTTTGCGGTCGCCGGTGAGGGCGTCCCAGACTTTCACGACGTTGTCCGCGCCAGCGGTGGCGAGGGTGCGTCCGTCGGCGCTCCATGCGAGGCCGAGGATGTGGTGAGTGTGGCCTTCGAGGTTGCGGAGGACTTTGCCGGTGGAGAGGTCAAGGATGCGCGCGGCTTTGTCGGCACCGCCGCTGGCGAGAAGTTTGCCGTCGGGCGAATAGGCGAGCGAGAGGACGGCGTCGGTGTGGAGGTTGGCGAATTCGCGGGCGAATTTCGGCGCGGGCTCCGCGACAGGCTGTGCGGATGCGGCGGCGGTGCCGCTCTGGACGTCGAGGATTTTGATATCGCCGCCGCGGGAGGGTTCGCCACCGCCGATGGCGAGGAATTTGCCGTCCGGCGAAAATGCGAGGGCGTTGACGCGGTCGGCAAAGGGCGAGCCCGGGCCGTCGGCGCCGAAGGTGCGGGTGAGCTTCCACGCGGGGGCGAGGCTCCATGCGAGGGAGGCGCCAGCGGTGTCGGTGGAGGTGAGCGTGCCGTCCTTTGCGAACGCAAGGGTAGCGACGGGTGCGACGTGGCCTTTGAGGACGTCGATGGGCGCGCCGTTAGCGGCACTCCATGTGTGGATGAGCTTGTCATCGCCTGCGGTGGCGATGATGGCGCCGTCCGGCGAAAATGCAGCGGCGCGGATGGGCTGCTCGGCGGCGGTAGCGGCAGTCTTCGCCGCGGCGAGGGCTTCCTCGGCCTTCTTGCGCGCAGCTTCGGCGGCGTCCACGGCGGCTTTTGCCTCGGTGACCGCGGCAGCGGTCTTTTCCTGCTCGGTTTTGGAGAGCTTCACCTCGGTCTCGGCGGCTTCCTTCGCGGAGCCGGCCTGCTTGGCGGCTTCCTCGGCGGCAGCGAGCGCCTTCGCGCCGGGCTCGACTTTGTCGGCAGCCTGCTTGCGCGTGGCTTCGCGCTGGTCGCGGTCCGTGCGGGCCTTCGCCGCGGCCTGCAATGCGGTGGTGAGGTCGGCGACGATCTTGTTCGCGTCCACGGCAGCAGCGCCTTTGAGCGAATCGGTCGTGGTGGTCGAGAGCTGCGCGGCCTTCGCGACGGAGTCCTGAAGCGCGGCGTCTGCCTTCTTCAATTCGGCCTCGGCGTCAGCGAGTGTCTTGTCGAGCGCGGCTTTCGCGGTCTTCGCATCGGCGAGCGCTTTCTCCTTCGCGGTGAGATCCTGCTGCTTCGGTGCGACGGCCTCGGCAGATTTTTTCGCGCGGTCCTGCGCTGCGGTGACGGCCTTCTCGGCAGCGGCGACGGCGGCCTTGCGGAATGCGACAGTGCCGGTGGCGATCTGCAATGCACGGTCGCGCTCGGCGGCCGCTTCGTTCGCGAAGCGGTTGCCGCGCAGTTCGGCGATCACTTTTCCATCCGCGCCCGCGAGCTTCGCGACATTTCCCTCGATCGTAACCGTTCGCTGCCCGTCGGCGCTGGAGATTTTTCCCTCGGCCCTCGTCGCTGGTTGCTGCGACGGCTTCCCCTCGACGGGCGCACGGCGCCACAGCTTCACCTCGCGATAACCACCGGATGCCATGAGCGTGCCGTCGGGCGAAAATGCGAGGGCGTTCACGACGTCACGGTGCGCGGCCTCGCTCGCGACGAGCTGGCCCGTCGGCACGTGGTAGATGAAGATGCGGTTCGCGCGGGCGCACGCGGCGAACTGCGCGTCGGGCGTGATCGCCGTGGAGAAAATCGCGCCGAGCGTATCCGGCACCGGCTGCCACGCGATGGCGCGCTCGCTCCTGCCCGTCGCCTTTGCGCCCTGGTCGATCCACAGCCGAAACACCGCGAGCTGCTGCGGCGTGAGGTTCTTCGCTTTCGCCTTGTTGTCGCGAGGCGGCATCTTCAAGTCGTCGTCCTGATGCGCGGCGGCCTGGAGCAGCAGGCTCTCCGCACCCTTTCCGGGCTTGATGCCGGGGCCGGTGTCGCCGCCTTTGATCATCAGCTCCGGCGTCTCCATGTTCAGGCCGCCTTTCGTCGTCGTCTTGCAATGGCACGAGAGGCAGTTGTCGCGGAGGAAAGGCTCCACTTCCTTGGCAAAATCCACCGGCGTCGTGCGGCTGAGCGGCGCAATCTCGATGGGCGCGGCGGTGAGGTTCTGCGCGGCGGCAACCGCGGTGGCGAGGAACAGGCGTTTCATTGGATCGAGATGCGGATGGGCGCGGAATAGACGGTGACGAGCGCGTCCTTGCCGCGGAATTTGCCCTTCGTCTGCGTCGTGAAATGGATCGTGTTCGCGCCAACGGGGAGCTTCAGCGCCTTGAGGTCGAGCGTGGCCGTGACCGTCGCGGACTTCGCGTCGGCGTCGAATTCCTTCGCGGCGTCGAGCACCGCGAGGCCCGCGGGTTTCAGCTTCAGCGCTTCCTTGAAGTCGGCGCTGCGCGTGATCTTCAGCGGAATCTCCAGCTTCGCGTCCTTCGCCGCCTGCCACACCTTGTCCTCCGCCGCCTCGATGCGCACAGGCGCGGGTTCCGTGGCGCTCACTGCGACGGGAAAATCCGCCGCGAGGCGCGACTGCACGCTGTCGGTGTTGTAGTCGGCGACATTCCAAATCACCGAGCCACCCGTGGCCTCATGCTGCAATTCGCGGTCGCCAGCTTTCGCCTTTCCGAGAATGCGCACAGCCTTGCAGCCCTTCGCCGGCTTGTCGTTCGCGGTGAGCAGCAGCAGGCCTTCTGTTTTGCCCTCCTCGATTTTCGTCGGCGCGCACTTCACTCCATCCGGGAGATTCTCCGCGCTGAGTTCGATGGCTCCGGTGAATCCATCACGACGAATCGCGATGACCTTCACGGCCGCCGTGTCGCCTGCGCGCACGAGCAGGCCGCGCGGCACGGCGCTGCGGTCATCCTTTTTCTGCGGCGGCTGGTCGTTCACCGCCACGAGACGGAAATCGGGCGACTCCTTGCGAATCACGAGCCGGTAGGTGCTCGCGGGATTGCTGCGTGTCGCGCCGAACAGGTCGCGCACGGAGACGCGATACGCGCCGTCCTCCTTCGCCTCGAAGCGCATTGCCGGGTCGTTGCTCAGCGTCGTGAATTTCTTCCCGCCGGGGTCGGCGTCGGTCGCATAGACTTCCTTGATGTCCGTGCCCTCGCGCTGCACGAGCAGGAACGGACTTGTCGCGCGACCCACGCCATTCGAGATGACTTCGATCCAAAACACGTCGCCCTTCTTCGCGTCGAACGCGTAGGTGTCCACGTCCGCCGCCGGGAAAAACTGCCCCGCGACTTCCCACGGCACGCTCACCTTCTGCGCCTCGCCGGGCTTGTTGTTCGGCTCGGTCTCGCGCGTGAGCTGGGTCGAGGAAAAGCCGATGAAGACGGGATTCGCGGAGCCCTGTGGCGACTTCAGCGTGTGGAAAAATCCGTCGGACACAGCAGAGATGGGGCGCGTGTGCCGGTCGCGCGTGGCGTCGGCGAGCGACGGCAACGTGATTTCCACGTCGAGCTTTTCGAGCGGCTTGCCGTCGGTGCCGCGGAGCTTCGCAGGCTGGCCGCCGGGCAGTCCGCGACCGTAGAGCGTGAAGGAGGACTTTGTTCCCGGCACTCCAGCAGGCGGGAAAATAAAATCCACGCGCGGGCCATTCGAAATCGTGAGGCGGTAGAAGAAATCCGCACCGCCGCCGTAAGCAAGGTCGTGCAGCGTGGCGACGAACGAGCCGTCCGACGGCGCGGTGAAATCGAGCAGCCCGCCTTTTCGCGCCGACTCGATCTCGCGTCCGTTCACATCGAGCACGGCGAGCGAAGGACTGAGGCGCGAATCAATCTCGCGCGCGACGCACTCGATGAGCACGCGCTCGCCCTTCTTCGCTGCGAAACGGAAATGATCCGATGCCGCAGCCGTGGCGTTGCCGTTGAAGACGCTACCCATCTGCATTTCGACGGCGGCCTCCGGTTTGTCATGCGCCTTCGTGCGGACAATCTCAGCGCGGTCCCCGGCGACAAATGCGCGCGGATTCGACACGCCGAGTTTCCCGACCACGCGCACGTCGTAAATGCCCACGCCCACCTCGGGCGCGATCTTCACCGCAAAGCGGTTCGCCGCCTTCAGCGTCGCAGTGATGCCGGGATGCGAGAAGTGCAGTTCGTTCCCTTCATCCAAATCCGTGCCGGCGATCGTGACCTCAAACTCCGTCCCGATTTTTCCACCGGGCGGCGTAACGGTGTTGAGCAGCGGCGTCGGCAGCTCTGCCACGGAATGCAACGTGAGCAGTGAAGTGCAAAGCAGCGCGAACAGGAGGCGGGCCAGCGTGCTGCGACGCGCGAGCCGTGCGGGAATGAGGCAATCCACGGTTCAGTGGTTAAAGAGGAATTCCTTCGTGTTGAGGATCGCCCAGACGACGTCCTCGTAGCCTTGGCGCTTCGCGGCGAGCACGTCGAGCGGCTTGCCTTCGGCGTCCTTGCGCGGTTTCTGCAGGTGCGCCTGCGCGAGCGTGAGTTCGGCGCTGTCGGCGGGGCGCGAGTAGGCGAGCTGGTAGAGCTCGCGCAGTTTTTCCTCCTCGCCGCGCGGGTCGGCGGCGAGTTGCGCGGCGCGGCCGGTGTTCGACGCTAGCTTGTCCTGGATGTCCTTCGCGTTCAGCAGGTGCAGGCACTGCGCGAGACTCGCCTCCTGGGTGCGCTCGCACTCGCACGCGCTCGACGATTCGGGGCGGCCGAACACGACGAGGAAATACGAGCTGGCGTTGAAGCTGTTGTCCGGCAGCGAAATCGCACGCGTGCCCGAAGGCAGCCCGGGGAAGGTGCTCGGCGCGTTCGTAAGCTGGTTCACCGAATCAAACAGCACCTCGGCGGGCAGACGCCGCGGATAATAGCGCGAGAAATTCTGCCGGTCGTTCTTGTTGAACTCGTTCGGCATCGCGCTGAACTGATACGCGTGCGAACGCGTGATTTCGCGGATGAGCGACTTCATGTCGTAGCCGCTCTTCACGAAATGCGCCGCGAGCGCGTCGAGCAACTCGGGGTTCGACGGCGGGTTCGTCTCGCGCATGTCGTCCTCGGGCTCGACGATGCCGCGGTTGAAGAAATGCTTCCAGTAGCGGTTCACGAGCGCCTTGGCGAAGAACGGGTTGTCCTTGTTGCTCATCCAGTCGGCGAGCACGAGGCGCGGATCCTCGTCGGGCAAAATCTCCCGGGGCGTGGCGCCGAGGCCCGCGGGCTTCACCGGCTGCTTTGTCTTCTTGTTCACCGCGGTCGCGACGCCGCGCTTGTGGAAAATCATCTCGTTCTCCTTCACCGAAGCGACCGCCTTGCGCCCGACCTGCGAGAAGAACGCCGAGAAGCTGTAGTAGTCGTGCTGGCTCCACTTCTCGTAGGGGTGGTGGTGGCACTGCGCGCACTGGAGACGCATGCCGAGGAAAAGCTGCGCCGTGTCCTCGAGCTGCTGCTGCGGCTCCTTCACCTGGCGATACCACGCGACGGGCGGGTTCTCCTCGATCTCGCCGCTGGCCGCGACGACCTCGCGCACGAACTGATCATACGGCTTGTTCGCCATGATCGAATCGCGGATCCACGAGTGGAAAGCGAACGTGCCACGTGCTTCGGTCGGCTTCGTGCGCTTGTTGCGAAGGAGCGCGCTCCATTTGTTCGCGAAGAAGTCCGCGTGCTCAGCGCTCGCGAGCAGCGCATCAATCAGCTTGTCGCGCTTGTCCGGTGCTGCGTCGGCGACGAATTTCTTCGTCTCGTCGAGCGACGGCAGGCGGCCCGCGATGTCGAGGCTCACGCGGCGGATGAATGTCGCGTCGTCGCACTCGGGCGACGGCGGCATGCCGATGCTGCGGAGTTTCGCAAAGACCAGCTCATCCACGAAGTTCGCGGGCTTCGGCAGGCCCTCGACCTTCTGGCCGAGCGGCACCGTCGCGCGGAAGACGACCGCCTTGTCCTGATAGCGCACCATCACGCCGACATCGCCGGCTTGGTCGAACATCGTCACGCGCCCGTCCTCATCGGTCTTCGCCATGCTCTTGTCGTTCGGCTCGTAGAGCGCGCTGCGCGTCACGTCCTGCACGGAGCCGTCCGTGTAGCGCGCGAGCACGACGAGCTGCTGCTCGCCCTTCAGCGCCATCGTGCGCTGCTTCGGCAGCACCTCGACGCTCGCGAGCTTCGGGTCCGTGTCCTTGCCGTAGGGCATGCCCTGCGCGATCCAGCGCACGAGCAGGCGGTAGTCGTCGGAATCCGACTCGAGTCGCTTGCCACCACCGTGCGGAGTCGCACCGATGCCTTTCATCAGCAGCAGACTGTTCTCCGGCGACGCGGGGAAAATGCGGCGACCGCGCGCCTCCTTCACGAGATGCTCGTAGTCCTCCGCCGGCTCGAAACCGAGCAGCGAGAGCTTGAATCCATTCTGCCCGCTTGCCTTGCCGTGGCAGCCGCCGGAGTTGCAGCTCGCCTTGGTGAAAATGGGGACGATCTGGTTTGGAAAATTGATCGGCTCGACCACGCCCGCCTTCTCGACCTTCACCGGCAGCGAAGCCGCGACGCCCTCGATATTCGCCGTCACTGTCGCAGTGCCATCAGCGAGCGGAGTCACCACGCCGTCCGAGTCCACCTTCACGATGCCCGCAGGCGAAGCCGCGTAGCTCGCCTTGTGCGTGAAGTCACGCAGCGCGCCGTCGCCGAGCTTCGCCGTGACAAGCAACTGCTGCCGCGCGTCCTTTCCGCGAAGCGTCAGCTCAGGCGCACCGGTCGCTTCGATCTGCACGCTCGATGGCGCAGCGGACGAGAACGCTCCGATGGAAAAAATACAGGCGAGGAGGATGGAGGGTCGCTTCATAGATCAAATGAGTTCTTTCATCGGTTGCCAGCCATCCACGAGGTATTGTGGACGACCGGAAAAGTCGGGGAGCGTGACTTCGGTCACATCAATGCCGAGCCACTGATAGAGCGTGGCGAAGACTTCGCCGAAATGCACCGGACGCTCGGTCGGCTCTCCGCCGAGGCGGTCGGTCGCGCCGATGACTTGGCCGGTCTTGAAACCACCGCCTGCAACGACTGAACAGCCAACGCGCGGCCAGTGGTCGCGGCCCGCGTCCTTGTTGATCGTCGGCGTGCGGCCAAACTCGCCCCACGCGACAACGGCGGTGTCCTTGTCCATGCCGAGCCGGTGCAGATCCTCGACGAGCGCGCTGAAGCCCTGATCGAACAGCGGCAGGTGCGTGAGCAGTTCGGAGTGATTGCGCGAATGAAAATCCCAGCGTCCGAAATTCATCGTGACGCAGCGCGCGCCCGCCTGCACGAGCCTGCGCGCGACGAGGAAATGCTCGTTGTTTCGCGGCGCGCCATCGCCGTAGTTCTTCGGGTCGCCCTTGCCGTAGCGCTCGCGGATTTTCGGATCCTCCTTCGAGACATCGAGTGCATCGAGCAGGCTGCTCGACGTGAGCACGCTGAACGCCTGCTGGTCGAACACATCAAGCGCCTCCACGAGCCCGCTGCGGTCCGCGTCGCGGCGGAATTTGTCGAAGCTCGTGAGCAGCGCGTGGCGATCCGCGAGGCGATCGCTCGTGATGCCGTTCAGCGTGAGGTCGCCCATGCCCGCGCCATTCGGGCGGAACGCCGCGCACGACGGCCCGAGAAAACCCGGATGCCCCGGCGAGCCGTAGGGCGGATGGCCCGCGTTCGGCGCGAGGCCGACAAAAGGCGGCACCGCTTTGCCGCGCTCCGCGGCGAGCCTCGTCATCACGGAGCCCATCGAGGGCCAGCCGCCGGGTGGCTTCACGCCTTCCTTCGCGCGGCCCGTGTAGCAGATGTGCGAATCGTGGTCGCCCGTGAGCGAGCCGACCATCGAGCGAATCGGCACGAGCTTGTCCATGATGCGCGCGCAGTGCGGCATGTGCTCGGAAATCTGGATGCCCGGCACTTTCGTGGAGATCGGCTTGTATGGACCGCGGATTTCCAGCGGCGCGTCCATCTTCAGGTCGAAGATGTCCTGATGCGGCGGCGCGCCCGCCATGTAGATCATGATGACCGATTTCGGCGACTTGCGGATGCCCGACTGCGCCTCGGCGCGGAGCATCTGCGGCAGCGAAAGCCCGCCCATCGCGAGGCCGCCGATTTTCAAAAAATCGCGCCGCGTGACGCCGTCGCAAAATCTGCCGGTGGGAGCGCCTGGAATTGTGATCATGTCAGACGAGTTCCTTCATCGGCGTCGCGCCGGGCTCGACGAGATATTGCGGACGACCGGTGAGATCCTCGACGGTCGTCTTCGTCACGTCGATGCCGAGGTTGTGATAGAGCGTCGCGAAGACTTCGCTGAAGCGCACGGGGCGCTCGACCGCTTCGCCGCCGAGGCGGTCAGTCGCGCCGATGACCTGCCCGTGCCGCATGCCGCCGCACGCGAGCAGCGCACACGACACGCGCGGCCAGTGATCGCGGCCGGCGTCCTTGTTGATCGTCGGCGTGCGGCCAAACTCGCCCCACACGACGACCGACACATCTTTCTCCAGCCCGCGCTGGCGCAAATCCGTGAGTAGCGCAGTGAGCCCCTGATCCAGCAGCGGCAGATCCTGGCGCAGCGCGTCGAAATTTCTCCCGTGATGATCCCATCGGCTGAACGCGACCGTCACACAGCGCGCGCCCGCCTCGACGAGTCTGCGTGCAGCGAGGAAATGCTCCATGAGCTTCGGCCCGCCATCGTCGCGGTTCTTCGGGTCGCCCTTGCCATAGCTCTCGCGGATGCGCGTGTCCTCCTTGGAAATATCGAGCGCGTCGAGCAGCTTCGACGAAGTGAGCACGCCGAACGCCTGCTGGTTGAACGAGTCCATTCCATCCATGATGCCGCTCGCGTCCACGTCGCGGCGGAAGCGGTCGAAATTCGTGAGCAGCGAGCGGCGGTCCGCGAGCCGGTCGAGCGACATGCCATTCAGCGTCATGTCCTCCACTCCCCCTCCCTTGTTCGGCA
This sequence comes from Chthoniobacteraceae bacterium, assembly GCA_044221185.1. Lineage (GTDB taxonomy): Bacteria > Verrucomicrobiota > Verrucomicrobiia > Chthoniobacterales > Chthoniobacteraceae > SXWH01. The sequence goes on from JBGAPP010000002.1 coordinate 114,785, forward strand.
TGAACGGCGCGTGCTTGATGCCGAGGAATCCCGGCTCGCCGGCGCGCGCCCATTCCATGTGCCCCATCTTCGGTGCAAGCCCGACAAACGCCGGCACCGCCGGATCCACCACACCCTGCACTTTGGAAATCGCCGAGCCCATCGCCGGCCACCCGCCGGGAGGCTGCTGGTTGAATGGCCGCCCCGTGAGGCACTGGAACGCGTCGTGCCGCCCGTCGCAATCGCTCATCGAGCGGATAATCGTGCAGCGGTCCATCATCTTCGCGAGCCGCGGCAGATGCTCCGTAATCTGGATGCCCGGCACATTCGTCGCGATCGGTTTGAACTCCCCGCGCACCTCGCTCGGCGCGTCCATTTTCAAATCAAAGATGTCCTGATGCGAAGGCCCGCCCGGCAGGAAAATCATGATCACCGCCTTGTGTGAGCGCTTCACACCGCTCGCCGACTCCGCGCGCAAAATCTGCGGCAGACTCAGTCCGCCTAGCGCGAGCCCGCCGATGCGGAGAAAATCACGGCGCGAGACACCGTCGCAGAATCGTCCGTTCGAGTGACCTTGAATGGTGAGCATGGGTGATGTGCAGTGGCCCCGGTTCGGGTTGTAGGGAATACCCTCACACCCCAAAAAGCTGAGGCGGCAATTCGGGATCCGTGTCCGAAAGTTCCGGCGATGCGCTGTAGGCGTTTCCCCACTGCCGCCGAATCAAAGTCCCGCGACCTCGCGCCCCTTGCGGTAGGCGCGCTTCACGAAGGCGTTTGCCGCGCTCACGTTGGTGAACTTCAGTGCTGCGGCATCCCAGTTCAGCGTCTGCTTCGGAAAGCGAGTCGCCACGCTGCCGAGCAGCACAGCCTCGGTGAGCGGGCCCGCGTAATCCCAGTTTGCATCCGCCTTCGGGCGGTTGCCGATGACCGTCTCGATGAACTGCTGCCAGTGGCTCTCGCCATCGACTTTCTCGACCTTCACACCCTCGACGTCCTTTCCGACGAGGCGCGGCTGCGCGATATGCGGCAGGACCATCACGCCCTTCGTTCCGAGGAAAATGCTGCCCTGGTCCGGCATCGACTTGCCTTTTTCGCCCTTCACGAACTGCGCCGCGTCCTGAATCTCCTTCGGCGGGCGCTGATCGCCGTCATACCACACGACGCGCACGGTTTTGCCCTCGGTGTAAGCGGTGCCGGGGAAAATGTAGTCGCAGATCGCGTCAGTCGCCCACGAGTGCTCGTTCGGCTTCGCTCCGTCGCTGCGGACGCTGAGCGGCGCGGTGAGCGCGAGCGCCTTGAACACGGGATCGTAAATGTGGCAGCCCATGTCGCCGAATGTGCCGGTTCCGAAGTCGAGACGCTTGCGCCAGCTCCCCGGATGATACCAGCCGCCGCCGATGAACGGGCGCTCCTCGGCGACGCCGAGCCAGAGATCCCAGTTCAAGCCCTCGGGCACCGGGTCGGTCTTCGTCGGCATCGTGCCGTTGTCGCCCCACTTCTTGCTGCTCCACGTGTGGACTTCCTTGATTTTGCCAATCACGCCGTCCTGCACAACCTTGCACGCCGTGCGGTAGTCCGAGCTGCTGTGAATCTGGATGCCCATCTGCGTGTGCAGTTTTTTCGCGCGGGCGAGCTCCGTCATGCGGCGCACCTCGTAAATGTCGTGTGCGAGCGGCTTCTGGCCATACACGTGCAGGCTGCGGTTCAGCGCGCTCACGGCGATGGGCGCGTGCATGTGGTCGGGCGTGGAGACGTTCACGGTCTGCAGATCTTTCTCCTTCTCGAGCAGCTCGCGGAAGTCGGAGTAGATGCGCGCGTCGGGCCACTTCTTGCGGAACTCCGCGGTGCGCTTCTCATCCACATCGCAGCCGGCGACGATCTTCACGGCTGCGTGGCGGGAGATGGACGTGACGTCCGACATCGCCATTCCCGCGCAGCCGAAGCTGGCGTGGTGGACGACGGAATTCGGCGACTGCGCGAGCAGTCCGCTCGTGACCCAGGGCGCTGCGGCAGTGCCGAGGGCGAGGTCACGGAGGAAGGAGCGGCGGGTGCGGAGGGATGGATGCATGTCAGGGTTTTGGAAGTGTCACGGAATGAGCGCGGAGGTGCGGAGAACTTGGGGGAATTGTGTGCAGAAAACTCTCGCCCGTGACGATTCGTGACTTGCTGGGAAATGCAGTCCTTCGCGCGAGGCTTAACGCGGGCTCACGACACACCTTTCGCCATTTCAGGCGTTACGCCATCCAAGCGGAACAAAGATGACTTTACGGATCAGGCCGGAGCGCCGCTGAGACCGCCGGGGAAGTCGATGCCGGGCTTCGGGGAATCGTCGGCGGGCGTGTCCATCGGGATTGGCGGCGCGGGCGTGACGGGCTTCGACGCGCTGCCACCTGGAGGCGGCGGCGGGTTCTTCATCCGGCCATTTTGCACGATGTCCTTCACCTGCTCGCCGTCGAGCGTCTCAAATTCGAGCAGCGCCTTCGCGATGATCTCCACCTTGTCCCGATTGGTCATGATGAGATCCCGCGCGCGGTCGTAGGCGTCGTCGCACAGCTTCTTCACCTCGCGGTCGATCTCCTGCGCGGTGGCCTCGCTGTATTGGCGGTCGCGGCCGAGGTCGCGGCCGAGGAACACATGCTCCTCGTGGTCACCGTATTCGACCATTCCGAGCTTCTCGCTCATACCCCATTCGCAGACCATCTTCCGCGCGAGGCGGGTCATCTGCTTGATGTCCATGGACGCGCCGGTGCTGAGGTCGTGCGTGAAAAGCTCCTCGGCGATGCGGCCCGCGGCGGTCATCGCCAGCGTGTCGAGCGCCTCCTTCCGCGAAAGCGAATACTGGTCGCCCTCCGGCAGCGACATCGTCGCGCCGAGCGAGCGCCCGCGCGGGATGATCGTGACCTTGTGCAAAGGATCCGTGTGCTCGAGCAGCACGCTGAGAATCGCGTGGCCGGCCTCGTGCCAAGCGGTCGAGGTCTTCTCCTCGTCGCTCATGGCGAGGCTGCGGCGCTCGCGGCCCCAGCGGACTTTGTCGCGGGCCTCGTCGAGCTGCGCGTTGGTGATGGCCTTCAATCCGAGGCGCGCTGCGATGAGGGCTGCCTCATTCATCACGTTGGCGAGTTCCGCGCCGGAGAAACCCGGCGTGCCGCGCGCGACGACGGCGAGATTCACGTCCTCGGCGAGCTTCACCTTCTTCGCGTGGACCTTCAGGATTTCCTCGCGGCCCTTCACATCGGGAAGGGAGACGGTGATCTGGCGATCAAAGCGGCCCGGGCGCAGCAGCGCGGGATCGAGCACGTCGGGGCGGTTCGTCGCAGCGATGATGATCACGCCCTCCTGCGTGTCGAATCCGTCCATTTCGACGAGCAGCGCATTCAGCGTCTGCTCGCGCTCGTCGTGACCACCGCCGAGACCGTGGCCACGGTGACGGCCCACGGCGTCAATTTCATCAATGAAAATCAGGCACGGCGCGGCCTTCTTGCCCTGCTCGAACATGTCGCGCACACGGCTCGCGCCGACGCCGACAAACATTTCCACGAAGTCCGAGCCGCTGATGGAGAAGAACGGCACATCCGCCTCGCCCGCGATGGCGCGCGCGAGCAGCGTCTTGCCGGTGCCGGGCGGGCCGACCATGAGCACGCCCTTCGGGATGCGCCCGCCGAGCTTCTGGAACTTCTTCGGGTCTTTGAGGAACTCCACGATTTCCGTGACCTCCTCCTTTGCCTCCTCGACGCCGGCGACGTCCTTGAACGTCACCTTGTTCTTGTCGCGCGCCATCATCTTGGCCTTGCTCTTGCCAAAGCTCATCGCGCCCTTGCCCGCCATCCGGAGCTGCTGGCGGAAGAAAAGATAGAGCAGCAGCAGGATGAGGACGACCGGCAGGAACTGCATGAGCGCCGAGACGAACAGGCTGTTGTTCGCCGACTCATACTCCGGGACGATCCCACGCGCCTTCAGCTCATCCTCGAGATACTTGACGTATTGCGGATTGATGGGCGTGCGGAACGGCTCGCCCTTCGCCGCGTCCTTGCTCGGGAGCAGCGTGCCGCGCACAGTGTCCGTCGGATTGCCGACCTCCGAGACGATCGCGAACTTCTCCTTCTTTGAGATGCGGTCCTCGTCCAGCGCCGTGCGGAACTGCGCGTAGGTGAGCTGCTTGGTGTTCGCATTCGGGCTGCGAAGGTAAAAGCCGCCGCCGATCAGCAGGATCGCCGCTGCGAAGAGGATGAGTCCGCGCCAGTTGAAGTTTGGCTCTTGGTTGCCGTTTCCGTTGGGTTCGCGGTCGCGGTTCGGACGAGGATTTTGCTGTGCCATGTGTGATTGCCTGGGGGGCGAATGTAGGTGGCAACCCCAGCCGGTCAACCGGGATGTCTTTCCGCGCGGAGCCGCGGCCTCAGTGAATCTTGATGAACGCCTTCTTCCGCAGCCGCTGCAGCCAGTCCTGCTGATCCTTCTGGCGCTCCAACTGGAGCAGCCGGCCCTCGATCTCGCGGCGCACGTCCTTCAGCGGCTTGGAATTGCCACCCTTCTTCTGCTCCACAAGCATGAGGTAGAAATTCTGGTTGAGCTGGATGATGTCGCTCACCTTGCCCGTCGCCAGATTGAAGACCGCGGCCTCCATCTCCGGATTCAGGTCGCCGCGCTTCACCCAGCCCCAGTCGCCGCCCTTGTCCTGCGTGGAATCCTCCGAATACACCCGCGCGAGGTCCGCAAAATCCGCGCCTCGGACGATCTTCTCGCGGATCTCCTGAATCATCTTGCGCTTCTTCTCCGGCTCGCTGCCCGGCGAAAGTTTGATCATCCGCAGCTTCACCTCGTCGTTCGTCGTCCACTCCTGGATGTGCTTGCGGTAATAGCTCTCCACGGCGCCCGGCGGCAGGAGCGGGTCGCCCTTCATCTCGCGCGAGCGCATTGCCTGCACGATGATTTTCTCCTCCTCCATCTTGCGGACGCGTTCGAGCGTGAAGCCCTGCGCGGCGATGGTGCGCATGAAGGCCGATTTGTCCCCGCCGAACTCCTCGCGGATGATCGTGTTCAGCCGGTCGTCCACCGCGTGCGGCGGAATCTGCCCCTTCATCTTCTTGAACTCCTGGAGAATGAGCTGCCGGTCGATGAGGTCGTTCACCGCGCGCAGGCGCACCTGCTTGATCCGGTCCATCAGCGCGCTGCCGGAGAAGTTCGCCCGCAGCGCGTTTTCGATCGCGGCCGTCAGCTCGCGGATTTGGGAAAAGGTGATCACCTCGTCGTTCACCACCGCCGCGATGCCGTCGAGGACCTGGGTCTCCGCGGCCGGGGCTGTGGGTGTGAGGAGCACGGCAATGACGGCGAGAAGAAGCGGACGGAGTTTGCTCACGGTGTTTCGGTTCGGAATTCCGCGCAGGCTAGGAACGGCGCTCAGCAAGTCAAGCGGTGCCTGTGTGCGCACCCTCCGCGCCAAAAGTTTCATTGCAGCGCCCGCGCCGCGGAATAGCTTCGCGCCAGACATGCTCAACGAGGACAGCATCCAATACGCCATCGAGAACACGCGCGTCGCGCTGGCTCCGCAGAACCGGATCGAGACCTTCGGCACGACGGTGTTCCGCTTCTTCCTCGTCTCCGAGCTGATGGACCGCGCCGGCGAGGTGCGCGTCCGCGACGGCAAGCTCCACGCCGAGCGTCCCTCCATCATCACGCCGGAACATTTTCACCGGATGCTCGACGAGGGCTTCGGCGAAAGGGCCTCGAAGTTCATCGACTGGCTGCGCGAGAACGCCGCGGAGATGGCCGTGCTGCGCTACGGATTCCAGTTCCGGAAGACCGACGTGCAGGAATCCATCGTGCATGATTCCGTGGAGGCGGTCGTTGACCGCCTGCGCGCCGAGGTGGACCGCTCGGAGAACCCGCTCAGCACGATCATCTGCGGCGTGGACGAGGGCTGGGAGGTCTGCCTGCTGAAATTCGCGACTGACATGATCCAGCGCTCGGCACCCGGCAACGTGAACGAATGGAAGCGCCGCGGGCTCATCTGAGCGCGCCGCACGGAAACCCATTCATCCACCGCAGTGGTTCTCCGGATCATCGTCATCCTCGTCCTCGCCGGCACGATCTTCGGCGCGTGCTGGTTTGCGGTGAACGAGCTCTACGTGAAGCCGGAGCGCCGCCTGCACGCGGACAAGGCGCTGCCGCCCCCCACCCCGCCGCCGGACCCGAGCCTCGCCGATTTTGAAAAGTGCGCGCAGATCTTCCAGGCCGGCGACCGCGCCGCGAGCCGCACGGCGCTCGAGCAGTTCCTCCGCGAATACCCTTCCTCCACAAAGCGCGACAGTGCCCACGACATGCTCGGCGAAATCAACGCCGCCGAGTTCTTCGCCACGAAGCAGAACGACGACAACACCTACATCGTCGGCAAGGGTGACTCCCTCCAGCGCGTCGCCGGCCGCACAAAAGTCTCCGTCGAACTGCTCACCCACTTGAACAAGCTCGACGGCCGCTACCTCCACCCGAACCAGCGCCTCCTCGCCCCCGCCACCGCCTTCCGCCTCGTCGTCCAGCAGAAGCAGCGGCGCGTCGTCCTCTGGAATGGCGACAAATTCTTCCGCCAGTATCCCGCCGCCGAATGGCCAGCCTCGAAGCAGGGCATCCGCCCGAAGCAGTCCGGCAAGGTCACCGAGAAGCGCGCATTCGACAGCACCGGCAGCGTGCTCCCGACGAACCCCCGCTACTTCGCCGCCTACCACATCCTCATCGTGAACATCCCCGGCTGCTCCATGCACACGCAGCCCGCCGACCCGAAGGCCGCCGTCGAGCGCCCTCCCGGCGGCGGCATCGGCCTCATCCCCGACCACATGAATGAAATCGCGGTCTTGCTTCCATCCGGCGCGCCCGTGAGCATGGAGTGAGCGAGGCGGTCGGGAGTTGAAAGTTGGGAGTTGAGGGGAAGACGCAATCGCTCAGTATGCGCCCTCATTTCCATTTCCCGCTCATTTCCTCGCATGGCCGTCCGTTTGCGCGCTGACTTGATTTTTCCTCTCAACTCTCAACCCTCACCTCTCAACTCAAAATGAAGAACCAGCCTCTCGACTTCGAGAAACCCATCGCTGAGATGCAGCGGAAGCTCGACGATCTCCGCGGCCACAGCCGCGAGCACAACGTCAACCTCGACCCCGAGGTCCGCCGCATGGAGTCGAAGCTCGAGGAGATGAAAAGGAAGGTCTATTCGAACCTCACCGCCTGGCAGCGCGTCCAGATCGCCCGCCACATCGCCCGCCCCTACACCCTCGACTACCTCCAGCTCTCCTTCACCGGCTTCGTCGAGCTCCACGGCGACCGCCGCTTTGCCGACGACCCCGCCATGCCCGGCGGCCTCGCCACCATCGGCCGCCACAAGTGCGCCGTCATCGGCCACCAGAAGGGCCGCGACACGAAGGAAAACATCCGCCACAACTTCGGCTGCGCCAACCCCGAGGGCTACCGCAAGGCACTCCGCCTCATGCGCATGGCCGAGAAATTCTCCATGCCCTTCGTCTCCCTCATCGACACCCCCGGCGCCTACCCCGGCATCGGCGCCGAGGAGCGGCACATCGCCGAGAGCATCGCCGTGAACATCCGCGACATGATGACCCTCCGCACCCCCACCGTCGCCGTCGTCATCGGTGAAGGGGGCAGCGGCGGCGCCCTCGGCATCGGCGTCAGCGACCGCGTCCTCATCCTCGAAAACGCCTACTACTCCGTCATCAGCCCCGAAGGCTGCGCCGCCATCCTCTGGAAGCACCGCAAGCACGCCCCCGAAGCCGCCGAAGCCCTCAAGCTCACCGCCACCGACCTCCGGGAACTCAAGCTCGTGGACGACGTCGTCCCCGAACCCCTCGGCGGCGCCCACCAGAACCACGCGGCCGCCATCGAGAACCTCCGCGACGCCATCGTCCACCACCTCGACGAGTTGACGAAAATCCCCACCGACCAGCTCCTCCAGCAGCGCTACGAAAAATTCCGCCGCATGGGTTTCTTCGCCGGGGAGTAAAGGGAGCGCCGCCGTCCCCGGCGGCCACCTCAAAACGCGAAGCGCCAATCTCCACGCGCGCGCAAAAAAATGATGGCGCTCCGCGCAGCGCACCGTGGCCGGCGAGGACGCCGGCGCTCCGTTGCCTACGCGCGCCCCATCATCCGCTCCATCTCGTCGCGCAGCCGCGTCACCTTCTCCACAAATCGCGAGCGCTCCGGCTCCTGCACATCGAGCAGGCAGTCCCTCGCCTCCTCCGTCTTCGCCAGCAGCTGGACGTAATCCTCCGGCTCCCCGCCAAAATCCGGCGCACCCATCGCGTCGAGACACTCCTGCAGCAGCCGCTTGCAGTGCCACGCGCCCTGATGGTGCTTGAGCGTCGCCAACGCCTTGCGCGCCGCCGCGTGCATCTCCTCCGTGTCCGGCGAATGCGGCAACGCGAGCGCGGCCTCGTAGTGCGCCCGCATCTTCTCCGCAAACCCCGGCTCCTCCCTCAGCCGCCGCAGGAACTGCGGCACGTCCATCGGACGCTCATCATCGGGCAGCGGCTTGAAGGGAATTTTCATGCTGGGGAACGGCGTGCTCGGGCCGTGGGGGAAAATGCACTGCTCTTCGCGAGATGCGAGCCTTCTCTGTCCGTCACGAAGCCCGCACGCACTTGACCGCTTCGGCTCGTCCTCGGCAGAGTCCGCGCCCCATGCAAAACCTCCTCCGACTCCTGTTCCTTTGCGTTGCCTGCAGCCTCACCGCGTGCGCCGGCGTGTGGACGAATCCCGTGAAGCTGGGCCGAACGATGTCCAAGGCCGAGGCCTTGCAAACCCTCCACCGCTGGATCGGTGCGGAAGTCGTGGACGTCCCGGATGCGAGGCAAATCCCCCGGCGGCGCAACGGAAGCCGCCCAAGCTCCCAGCACAAGCTCGTTCAGGTGGACGAACACGGCCTCACCTACACCTGCGCCTACGCCAAAATCGACGACACCTCCGCGGTCCCAGCCGGCTACGTGACCATCATCAAGACTTACTTCCACATGGAGCCCGGCTCCAATGGCCGGCTGGACTTCTCCAAAGTCGCCCGAATCCAGAACTACCGGTCCAACTCTGGAACAGGATGGGCGTGGGTGGCGCTCTCCGATGCGAGTGGGCAGCGCCTCATCAAATTCTACCGGGAGCCTCGCCTGCCCTACGGGCGGCAGGATTTCGGAGAAAAGGTGCGCAACATGGAGACCCTCGCCGCCGCCTTTGTCGCCCTCTGCCCGAACGCCCGCTGACGCGGCTTCATGCGCGAAAGCGGCAGCGCGAGCGCAGCCTCGTAGTGCGCCCGCATCTTCTCCGCAAACCCCGGCTCCTCCCTTAGCCGCCGCAGGAACTGCGGCACGTCCAGCAGTGGCTCATCATCGGGCAGCGGCTTGAAGGGGATCTTCAATTCTTTGTGGAACAATCAGTCTTTCCCTCGTTCTTCTCGCCCCCCCTGTTTTCCCTTGTTCTATTGTTTCTGCAGCAAATTCAGTCTGCACTCCTTGTTGCTGACAAACGGTTTGCGGAATCTACTTCGGCAAGAGGCCAGCAACCCGTTGCACTTGCGTATCAGTTCGAGCAGCCTTGAAAGAGAGCGGATCGCCAATCTTATGGTCGTAGGATGCCGAAAAATCAACGACGAACTTGGCCCATTCCTTTTCGGCTTCAGGACTCGCCTTGATGCGCTGCGATAGAGGAATACTGCCCTTATTGCTGGTAAGCGAACGGGCAGCACGACTGAAATGGTCGAATCGTTCACGCCAATAAGCGTCCTTTTGGCTTTCCTCCAGCTCATCAAATATAAGTTCTGGGGCATTCTTGGTAAAAGCGGCGTAAACTTGAGCTTTTGGAACCGCGCGCACGGTCGCCAAGCGCGCCTCCGCGCGCGCAATTTCCAGTTTCTGTTCGGCAGTGTCGGCATAGAGTTGTGCCCTATTCAGCGCCGCGGCGGCTTTTTCAGGTGACTGCCTTAATGACTTATTAGCATCGTCAATGTTGATTTTATATGCACTGCCCCGGTCTTCCACATAAATTGTTTGAAGATCGATTGTTTCCGCCACTGGCTCGTCCCAATCCTTTTTTGGCGCAAAAGTGTATTGCGTTTTAATATCCCTCTGATTGAATTCCAAATGCAATGTCTTAACATCGCCCGGAATGTCGATGCTGCCTCTCAAGACATAACCCCCGTCAAGCTCTACAGGCAAACGTTTAGGACCGAACTTTCCCTTAGGTTCCTGTTCGCGATCCCCGCTAACATCCACAAAAATATCCAAAGCAGCACGAGGTTTTGGATAAACGCGCAGCTTTGCCTTCAAAATCACCTTCCTTGGTTCATTTGCGGCTTGAGCAAGCAAGGCGCAGCCAAAGAATAACATACATAGCAGCTTATTCATATATGCTCCAAACAGTTACTATTTTAGTTGTATTCTAAGGTCGAATTGGGGTTGGGGGGCCAAATTTCCCATCTTTGTCTCGGTTTCCGACTTGGCAGCAAACCAGTTAATCTTGTGCTCTTTTCGGGATACGAACGCAAGAAATTTTCCGTTCGCATCCGTTGGATAGCTTAATGCTTCTCCCGCTTGCGATCCCGTCTCTGCCTCCTCTGGTCCTTTGCAGGAGAAAAACAAAATGCGGGCGTCTCCTGCTGGGTTGCCTTGAGAATCGAAAATGGTGCCAGCGTAAAGATAGTATTCCGTCGAAAGTGCAGGTGCCACGAATGCGAGCGCCAAGCTGGTAAACAAGGCGCAATAGGAAACTAATGCGACTCCGATAAGCCATTTCCAGCGCAGCTTCTCTGCAAGAGAGCCCCTGTATATAAACAAAAGGATGTATAGCAGACCAAACGACATCGCGAGGATCAGCGGTTTCCATATGCCGAGCTTGAGCACCCATTCAGGCGGGCCCGCCATCATGTAAAACGTGTATAGCGCAGTTGCAAATACGCTCGCCATGGCGTTGAACAGCGGGGAAAGATTGGTGTTGGCACTTTTGAAATGCACCGCCGACTTCCCAATCAGGGTTAGCCAAGGCGCCATTAGAAGCCCAAAGAGTGGAATTTTTGCCGACCATGTACTCAGCGCGTCTTGCATTGGATGTTTGAGTAAACCGGCTAGCTGCAAAAGAAGCAACACTACGATCTTGGATTCACCCGCGTGATGCTTCCCTGATGGGAGATCAACGGCGGGACGATTATGCCTTCATTCATCGGTGAATGGGGCTCATTGCGGCGGCGGCGTCGCCGGGTCCGTCTGCGTCCCGCCCTCCGGCTGGCTGCGGTCGCGCGGGGGGAAGGTGTCGATTTTGAAGCGGGTGCGGGCGGCTTCGTTGCCGGGTTTGTCGGGGTATTGGAGGTTGGCGGCGTTTTGGATCTTGAGGCAGAACTCGTAGAGCGTGTTCGCGGCGCGGGTGAGGGCGGCGGTGAACTGCACGCGGTCGGCGAGCGCCTCGTCCTGGTCGAAGGCGACGCCGCTGAGCGACTGGAGCGCGGCTTCGAGGGCGTCGGCGTCGGCGGGGAGCCAGCCGGTGGGGCGCAGCTCGGCGGCGTATTTCTGCGTGGCGGCGAGCGTCCTGCCCGCGCGGGTGAGGACGGAGCCGAGGTCCTGCGGCTTGTGGATGCCGACTTGGAATTCGCTGCGCAGCTTCACGTCGTCGCCGGGGAATGCGCGGTGGGCGCTGCTGCGCGCGGCGGAGATGAGGCGCTCGACTTCGGCAAATGCGAGCTTCTGGTCTGCGGTGAGGTCGCCGGCTTCGCCGGTCTTGCCGCCCTGCGCCTGCAGCTCGGTGGTGACGGCGGCGCGCGCCGTCTCGAAGACGGTGCGGAAGATGAAGGGCGGCGTCTTCGTGGGATCGTCGAGGCGAGTGGCCATCGCGGAGGCGTAGTCGAGGTCGGTGAGGGCGTCGTAGAGGCCGTCGGCTTCACGCAGGAGCGTGGAGAGGGGGCAGTGGAATTTGCGTTTGCTGCTCATGGAGAGGAAGGGAGTGAGGTCTGGTGCGACGAAGCCGGCATCGCCGGGCTGCAGCACGTAGGATGGGGAGCCGAAGTAGGCATTTGGATCCCCGAAGCGGGTGCCGTCGCCGAAGCGAATCGTTCTCATCGCGCCGGGGAGGAAGGCGGGAATTTTTAACAGGGTCAAGACATTTTTTTCGCCGGGGCGGACTTCCAAGAAATGGATTTAGTCATGCGGGAGGTGTGTTCGAGGAGCCGGGGCACCCTCGCCCCGGGGCGGGAAGACGGGGCGGGGGCGCCCCGGCTCCTTGGGTGGTGCCGAAGCCCAGTAGTTGCCGCGGCGGTTTCGGATAGTGGAAAAAGCGGGCGTTTAGCGGCTTCGTGGAGCTGTTTTCCCGCTGCGCGCTTCTGTTTCATGACAGCGCATTTATGTTCCGAGGCTGCGCGGTTTTGTTTTCCCGCTGCGCAGTCTTGTTCTGAGGCTGCGCGGATTTGTTGGCTCGCTGCGCGTTTGTGTTCCGAAGCTGCGCAGGTCTGTTGAATGGCTGCGCGGTTCTGTTTTCCGGTTGCGCGGCTTTGTTGCGCGGCTGCGCAATTCTCTTCCGCGGCTGCGCGGTTCTGTTTTGTGGCTGCCGCCTTTTGTTCCGAAGGCACGAGCTTGGATTTTCACCCATCGCTCGATTGGAATTTGGAAGCCATGAAGCCATGAAGGGATGCGGCATTCTCCCCTGCCCTCCCACGGCCTCTTTCCCTCCTGGCTTCCTGGCTTCCTAATTCAGACCAAGCCTGTCCGGCTTCCCGACAAAGCGCTGAAAGCCGGTGGCCGCCGGTGGAACGTGCGCTCCGCGCGCGTTTCTTCCCTTCGCAGATGCACGGAAGCGTGCGCGGAGCGCCCGCTCCACCTCGCGCCGGTTGCTTTGTCAAACAACCGGAAAGGCGTGATTCAAATCGCGCTGCTCACGCCTTCACGCCGAGGCCGACGACTTCGCGCAGGTATTTGATGGAGCGGGCGAGTTCGGCCTTTTGGTATTCCTGCTCGAGTTTCTTTTTGTCGGGGCCGTCGGCCTTGAAGGACGGGATGGCGTGGCCGCGTTTCGCGAGGGCCTCGAAGTGGGCGAGGGCCTCGGGGCGCTTGTCGTAGTGCTCCCAGAATTCGGCTTTCTTGTAGGGGAAGTTCCGCGCGAAGCCGGAGATGGTCTCGATCATGATGGGCACCTGCGGGCAAAGCTCGGCCCAGCGCGCGGCGTATTTTTTCCAGTCGATGAGCCCCTCGCCTGCGGCGGTCCACTGCACGCTCGCGCCGTCCGGGGTCTCCCAGATCATGTCGTCGCGCAGGCTGGAGCAGATGGTGTGTTTGCCGAGGTTTTCGAGGACGTCGTGCGGGTCCTCGAGCGTCCATGCGGCGTTGCCGGAGTCGATGTTCGCGCCGACGAAGTCGGGGCCGGCCTCCTCGATGAGGTCGCGCAGCTCCCACGAGTGCATGTCGCCCGCGTGGTTCTCCACGGCGACTTTCACGCCCGCATCCATGGCGGCGGACTTGCAGGCTTTGAGGACTTTGACGGTGTCGGCGATGCGGGCGCGGATGCCGCCGGGGGTCTTGCGGTCGTCGCCGCCGCCGAGGATGACGCGGTAAACGGGCGAGCCGAGCGCCTTGGCGACGCGGATGCCGAGCCGGAGGTGTTCCTCGGCCGTGCCGCGGTTGTTTTTGAATCGGACGCTCGTGGGGCAGATGCTCCAGCCGCCGGCGTAAAGGCCGATGCCGAGGCCGTCGGCCTTTTTGCGCACTTCGCGGAGCGCGGCGTCGTCGAGCGAGTCGTATGCATCGAGGTCGCTGATGAGGAGCGTGTCGCACTTCAGCTCGGCGGCGTGGTCGATGAGCTGCGGGGCCTTCCAGCCCATGGCGCGGACGGCGAAGTTGTCGTAGCCGAGTTTGATCTTCGTGGCGGGGGCGGCGGCGCGTGCGGGGATGTCCATGGCGGTGGCTGCGGCGGCGAGGCCGGCGAGGCGTTTTGCGAAATGGCGGCGGGAGAGCATGCCGCCGCAATACCGCGCCGCCGCGGCCAAAGTCGAATGCTGTTTTCGCAATGTGCGCTCGACGCACCCGCGCGTCTGCCGCACACACGCGGGATGCGAATCCTCCTCACCACCGCCGCCTTCGCCGCCGCCCTCCTCGCCGGATGCTCGAGCCCCGGCTCCGCCTACGTCCGCGCGCATCCGGAACTTTCACCCGCGCACCGCGCGATCCTGCTCACGGGCAAAATCCCCGGCGGCGTCGCCGTGGAGGGGATGACGAAGGAGCAGGTGCTGCTCGCCGCGGGCCGGCCGGATTTCGCCGCCAAGGATGGCAAGACGGAGCGCTGGAGCTACACGCACACCCACTACCGCAACATGACGCCGGACGAGGATCCGTCGCAGCTCTACGGCTCCGGATTCAACACCGGGAAGAATTGGACGGAGACGCGCGCCCTCGGCGAGCGCCCGTCGGTCACGGAGCGGACGACGGTGTTTTTCAACGGCGAGCGCGCGACTCACACGCAGATCACCGCGCGTCCGGACGCGCGCTGACCGCGCCGGGGAAAGGGTCAGTCGTTCGCGTGCGCGTCGCCGTCGGCCTTTGAAACCTCGGCGAGCTTTGCGCGGAGTGCGGCGACCTTGTCGGGCATCGCAGCGGCGAGGTTCTTCGTCTCGTTCGGATCGTTCGCGAGGTCGTAGAGCTCCGGCTCGCCGCCGTCCTTCTTCGCGGAGCCTTTCCCGGAGCCCTTCGGCACGATGAGCTTCCAGTCGCCGTCGCGGAGCGCGAGCGCGCGGAACGCGGGTGCCGCGGTGTAAACCGTGCGTGCCGACGGTGGCTCCGCGCCGGTGAGCTGCGGCCAGATGTCGCGACCGTCCCACTTCAAATCCTGCTCCGCCTTGTAGCCCGCGAGCGCGCAGAAAGTCGGCATCCAGTCCGTGATGCTCGCGACGCCCGTGAATTTCCCCGGCTTCAGCTTCCCCGGCCAGCGCGCGACGGTCGCCGTGCGGATGCCGCCCTCATACACCTCGCCCTTCTGCCCGTGGAGCGGGCCGTTGCTGCCGCCCGCGGGGCCCTTGTCGTAGCCGTCGGCAGGATACTGGTTGTCGGCGTTGTTCACGTTCGGGATCGCGCCGTTGTCGCTGCTGAAGACGACGAGCGTGTTCGCGGCTTTCCCGGTCTTCCCGAGTGCCGCGAGGATTTTCCCCACGGAGTCGTCGAGGTGCATGACGTTCGCGCCGAACTGCCGCCGCGAGCGCTCGGTGATCGCCGCGGGCACGCGCGACACAATTTCCTCCGGCTCGCGAATCGGAATGTGGACCGCGGTGAACGGCACGTAGAGCAGGAAGGGCTTGTCCGCGGTGCGCGACTCCAGCCACTGGATCGCCTCGCGCGTGATGAGGTCGGTGACGTGCCCCTTTTCCTCGATGAGCTGGCCGTCGCGGTGCCACGTCGTCGCAAACTCGCCCTTCTTGTAGGAGTGATCCCACGGCCCCACGCCGCCCGCGAGCGAGCCGTAGCTGTGGTCGAAGCCGAACTTCTGCGGCCCCCACTCGGGCCGCGAGCCGAGGTGCCACTTGCCGCAGAGCGCAGTGTCGTAGCCGGCGGATTTCAGCGCGCGAGCGAGCGTCACCTGGTCCCAGCGATACGCGCGCGGATTTTGCGGCGTGGTGACATTGAAGCGCGTGGAGTAGCGCCCGCTCAGCAGCGCCGAGCGCGTGGGGCTGCACACGGGGCAGACGTAGTGCTGCGTGAGCTCCACGCCCTCCTTCGCGAGCTTGTCGAGGTTCGGCGTCGGCACGTTGCCGTTGTGAAACGCCACGTCGCCCCAGCCCAAGTCGTCGGCGAGGATGAAGAGGAAGTTCGGCTTCGGCGCGTCAGCGGCGCGGAGCAGCGCGAACGGCGCAAGCGCGAATGCGGCAATGAGGAGCTTGGCAGTGTTCATAAAGTGCGAGTCCGATCACTTCGCCGCCGCGATGCCCGCATACGGATCCTTTGAAACGACATCCCATGCGAGCTGCTGGAGAATCGCGTGCTGCTCGTCGGTGACGCTGCGCTCCGGCGCCTTGTGGCCGACGGGGCTCATGCGGTAGATCGCGGCGAAGTTGCAGTAGGCGGCCAGCACCATGATCTGCCCGTTCCCGTGGCCGATGGAGTCGCGGAAAAGCTGCGACTGCTTCGTGATGCCTGGGAATTTTCCAGCGGCGACCATCGCGCGCAGCTTCACGACTGCCTCGCCGACCGGCACGAGGAACACGTGCTTGCCGTGCTGCTTGTTGAGGTCGTCCGCCTGCGCCTCCATCTGCTTGCGCCAGCCCTCCATCGCGGCCTCCAAGTCCTCGATCTTCGCCGCGTCGCGCAGCGCGTTGTCCTTGATGCGCTTGTCGGGCGCTCCAGCCGCGGGCGGGGCGACGTCGAAAGGATACCACGACCGTTGGACGAGGAAGCGCATGTTCGGGTTGTGCTTCAGCCCGAGATCCACAAAGTTCGCGATGCCCGGGTCGGGCATGAGCAGATGCGCGGCCATCGTGAACACATCCACCTTGCCGCCGATGAGCGCAGGCTTCGCGGTGTTCTTTTCATCGGGATAATCCCAGTGCTGGATCACTTTCGAGCCGCCGATGCCCTGCGCCCCCGCGCGCACGTGTCCCTGGATGCCCGTCGTCTTCACCATCTCGTCAATCATCGCCGGCACGAACATGTGGAAGCTGTGCCCGGTGTAAAAGACGCGCTGACCGGCTGGCGCCTTCGCCCCGTCTGCCAGCGCGATGCGGCTGAACGCAAGCGACAGAACCAGCCACGCGGCTGCGGATCGGAGGATGCGGCTGATGGGCGGTGTGTGGGCGGTGAATCGCGTGCAGTGTGTGTTCATGGGGCTTGGATTGAATCGTTTTGCTTTTCTCCGCTCACTCAAACTTCAGCTTCACGAAGTCGTTGTTGTCGAGCGGAAGCGACAGTTCCACCGTCTGCGGCGAGGTTTGTTTGAACGGGATCGCGCCGCGCACCGCGGACTCGGCGCGCGCGATGGCACGCGGGACGTTCACCTTCAGCGTGAGGCTCGCGATGGGCTCCGCCGTATAATTCGCGAGCGGGATGAGGATGCCTTTCTCATGCGACATGAAGACGGCATCGACGAGTGGCGCGCTGCACGTGATCGGCTTCACGACGCCCGCGCTGCGCACCGGCGTGAGGATGAATTCGCGCACAGCCGTGGGGAACTTCCACGGGTTCGCCGTGCGCTCCATCAGCGCGGCGTCATTCTGCTCGTCGGCCGAGAGTGTAGTGCTGGCGGTGATTTTTTTCTGCACGGCGTCTCGGGCATCGAGCGCCTCCTTGATGTAGGCCAGCGACGGCAGGAAGCCCGCGCAATAGACAGTGCCCTTCCCCGCCGCGCCCTGCAGGACTGCGGGCGATTTGTCCTTGAAGGTCGCCAGCACTTTCGCGCCACCGCGCGCGGTGAGCGGCTGCTTCACCGAAAGCACCGCGGCGCTGCCGCCATCCCAAGTAACCTCGTCCTTCGCAGCCAGCAGCGCGAGGTAGCGGCCCGATGATGCATGCTTCTGCAAGGCCACCGCATCGCCGCGCGTCCCCGGCAGGACGTCGTCGAGCTCATGCAGCGGACGGTTGAACTCATCCCGTGCCGCCGCGCCCGCCGTGAGCCATAGCGCGCCCCCAGCCTTCACCCAATCCCGCAGCTTCGCCGCCGCCGCGCGCGAGAGGTTCGGCCCGCTGAGGTAGCACACGGAATATCCGCCGAGCATCCCTTGCTCCGCCTGCCGCTCGCCGACGACATCCACCGGCACCTGCGCGTGCGCGAGGGCGAGCCACGTGTGCATGCGGTCGAAGCCATAGGCGAGGTTTTCGCCGACGGTCCACGCATCGCTCGATGAGCTGTAAAGCAGCGCGACTTTCGCGGGCGCGGGCATCGCGGTGAGCAGCATGTCCTCGACCGCGCCGATTTCGCGCGTCACCGCCGCGTTCGCCGTCCACGTCTCCGGCTTCCCCTGCCACACATGCGTGCGCCAATACGGGCCGCCCTCATGCGTCGCCCACGTGGGGCCGTAGCAGAAGTTGTTGAAAATCTTCACGCCCCGCGCGGCCTCGCTCGTCGCCTTCAGCTTGATGTCCCACGCCTTGCGCCCCGCGTGCGCGACCAAGTGATGCCCGATGATTTGCCCGCGCTCGCGCGCCGCGGCGCGCATGAGGTCCACGTTGTAGGAAGCGCACTGATAGGTGGACGCACCGTTCGCCCAGTCCTCGCCCCAGATGGCGTTTTGGTCCGGCGAATCGAGCAGCTCGAAGTAGTCCACGCCCTGCCCGCAGAAGTTCGCCACATACACCGCGCCGTCGCTGAAATTCACGAGCGTCGGCACCGTGCGCCCGTAGGCTTCCTCGAGGATGTTGCGCTGCACCGCCATGAAATCGCCGAGCGCGCGCGTGCGGAAGCGCTGCGAGAAAAGATACAGCGCGGGAAACTCCGCACGCTGCGCCTCCGTCACGATTTTCACGGCGTCCCAGTCCTTCACCAGCAAGTCCGCCGGGGATTTGCCCATCGCCTTCAGCCACGCGCGGAAGCGCTCCTGATACGCCGAGTCCTGCGCGATGACTTCGAGCGGCTGGCCACCGGGTTCGTCCATCAGCTCGGAAAAGACGATGTCCTTTGCGTCGCCGCCCGTGCGCTTGAATTCCGCCGCCGCGGCCTCCGCGCGAGCCTTCATTTTCTCGATGTCCGGACGGCAGTAGGAATTGTCCTTCATGAACCACAGCCCGCCGATGCGCCGGTGCTCCTCGTCGGTGAATCCGAAATGGCCGAGCGTCTTCCGCTCGCGCGCAGCGAGCCCCGCGTCCCGGGCAAACTGGTTTGAGCCCATCGAAGCCGTGACGAAGAACGGGAACTTCTCCGGCTTGCGCCCGTGCGTCGGCCACGCGTGCGCGTCCGCGAGCTTCCCGTTCTCCTCCGCGATTTCGTGCGCCGTCTTCAGCAGCGCGATGTTTTCGGGCGTGAGCAGATTCGGCGGCGTGAAAATCGCGGTGCCGCTCGGACGGAAGTCTGTCTCGATTTTCCTCACGACGGACTTTTCATCCGGCGCGGTCGCAAACTCGAACGTCGCGTGCATTCGCTCCGCCTGTTCCGAGTAGCTGTGCCGCGCGGTCACCGTGAGCATCGCGCCGGAATCCTGGTAAACCATCGGCGTGATGTTGCACCACGGCGTGCTCTCGCCGGTCTTCAGGAGGTCCGTCTTCTTCGGCGCCGTCGTCGGCGTCGCGCCCGCGCGCGACAGCGAGTAGTGCTGATACCACGGCGCGTGGAAGTGGTCCGCGAAGATGTGGATGTAGGCCGGCTTGTCGTGCCCCTCGCCAAACGTCACGCGCACGAAGGTCTGCGCGCCGTAGTTCAGGTGATTCGGCACGAGCTTGTCGTCCATCGTGAGGAGCAGGCAGTCCACCAGCCGCGCGGGGCCGGCCGCATTTTTGTTCTCGTGCTTGCCCAGCCGCAGCGTCACCTCGCCCTCGGGTAGCTCGGCCTCGAAGGAACTCCAAATCTCGGTGTCCCGCGCGCTCTTGCCCTCGAAGACGGAATCAAACAGCCCGTCGCCCAGCACACGCTCACCCGCGAGCACAGTGACATGGAACGGCCCGCGCCATTTCGGATGGTTGCTGTAGCGCACCCAGATGCGGTAATGCCCCGCGTCCTTGATGCTCACGGTCGCCGTCGCCACGCCATCCTTCGCACCGCCGGCGCCATTCAGCATCGCCGTCCCGGAAGCGGTCCGCGCGATGCCGCCGGAAATTTTCTCCCAGCCGCCGGACGACTTGAAGTTCTCCGCCTCGATGAAGACCTCGCCCGCTTGCGACGCGACGGTGACAGATGCGACGACGAGGAGGGCGGAGGAAATGAGGCGTTTCATCGGGGATTCCGGGATGACCCTCCGCGAGCGGTTTTCTTCGTGCGCCCGGATGCGATTTCCATCACCGGACGCTGCTCCGTCGAGGAGCGCCGGCTACTTCTTCTCCACCACCCAGATGTTGCGGAAGACGACCAGATTCCCGTGGTTCTGGAGTTGGATCGGCCCCGGCCCAGGCCCGTCCTTGCGACCCGACGATGCCGTCGCGCCGTTCACCGGCGCGTGGTCGTGAATGAGCACGCCATTGTGCTTCACCGTCACCACCGCATCCTTCGTCTTCTTCCCGTCCGCGTCCCACCGCGCCGCCTCGAAATCAATGTCGTAAGTCTGCCAGCTCAGCGGCGGGAAGCACATGTTCACGAGCGGACGGTGCTTCGAGTAGATGCCGCCGCACTCGTTGTTCTCGCCCTTGAGCCCGAAGGAATCGAGCACCTGCACCTCGTAGCGGTCCTGCAGATACACGCCGCTGTTGCCGCGCCCCTGCCCGCGCGCCGCGGGCTTGAACGGCGTGCGGAACTCCATGTGCAGCGTGAAGTCGCCGAACTCCTGCTTGCTCATGGTCCCGCACTCGAGGTTGCCGTTCTTGTCCATCTTCCCGTTCTTCCACGCGTCGGCGTTCTTCCCGTCGAAAAGCACCACGGCACCCGCGGGTGGGGTCGCCCCGAGCGTCTGCGACTTGCGCTCCACGCGCTTCAGCGTGCGCACCTCGCCGTCCTTGCCGCGGCCCTTCAACTCGCCATTCGCCACCGTCGCTTCCCAGTCTGCGTTTTTGAATTTCACCGCGCCGTTTTCGAGAACGCCGTCCATCTCCTGGTTCTTCTTCGCGTCAGGCGCCGCACCGGGCAGCCCGCTGTCCCAGCCCACGAGGTGGAATTTGCCATCGCCCAGCGCAATCACCTGCGCCCCACAGTTCTCCCCCGCGTATTCACCTTGGAGCAGGAAATCGGGGCCCGCTTCCGCAGGATCGGTGACAACGACCTCCGCAGCCATTCCTGCGCGGGCGGAAACGAGAAGGGAGAACACAGCGAGGAGGAAGCGGCTTTTCATGGCGCGGAGTCTTCCCGTCGCGCTGCGGCAGTCAAACCGGAACACCCGTGCGAACGTCGCGCCTATTTCTTCTTCGGCACCTTCTTCTTATCCCCCCACTTCGCGTTGAATCGGTCGATCTCTTTTTGGGGAATGGGCATCAGCTTCTCCATGACTTCCCGAAACTTTGGCTCACTAAGGCCAGTCCACGACGCGCTGCCGCTCGGGTATTGCATGTAGAAGTTCCCGCAGTGATAGCAGATGCTCGTCTGGAAGATGATCTCATCCCCATCCCGCACGCGGATACCATGAATGGGAAAGTGGCACCCCGCGCTGCCAGGGTCTTTCTCCACTCCAATCGTCGCCCGAAGATTCGGCAGCAGCAGCGCCACCTCTTCAGCGGACAGTTTCTTGCGTTTCAGGATCTTCGAGGCGGCACCGTAGGGCATGATGGGAAACGTGTCTTCCGGAATATCCCTTTCCCAAAACGCGAAACTCTGTGCGCCCTTCACGGGCTTCGTTTCAAAATCGAGCAGAAACACCTCCACGTTCGTCGCGCCCGCGATCGCCTCGCCAAAGGCCTTGCGATAATTCCCAAGAGCCGACGCAATCTCTGCTCGGTAAGCTGTGCCGGCTTTCTCGATTTTCTCCGAAACTGCCGGATCACCCGCAGCACCTGCGAGGGCGAGTGAGGGTAACAGCACGACCAAGCACAGGAGGGAACGGGTCTTCATGGCGGCGGAGTCTTCCCGTCGCGCAGCAGCAGTCAAACCGGAACACCCCCGTCCTACTCCTGCGCCGGCTTCAGCCGCGGATCGGCGAGGTCGAGGCGGTAGAGGATTTGGTTGTAGTCGTAGAGCGGCGTGCGCGACTCGCGGCCGGAGAACGTGTGGCTGTAGGTGCCATCGAAGTAGATCGTGCGCCCGCCGTCCTCGTCGAAGAACGCGTGCTGCGCCGGGTTGTAGAACGAGTATTTGTCGTGCGTGACGATCTTCACGGCGCGCTTCCACGGGCCGGTCGGTGACTCGCTCTCGGCATACCACACTTCGCCGAGGAAGGACGGCTTGCCAAACTGCTGCACGGCGATGAGCACCCAGCGCTTGCGGTGTTCATTCCAGCACACGCTGCCCTCGTGCAAAGTGATGCGCTGCTTCGTGGCGACGTCCTCGGGCGACACGCGGCTTTCCTCCGGCTTGATCGCGCCGCTCTTCAGCCATTTCGCCTCATCATGCGACTCGATGGGCCCGGCGTCCTTCCGCCATGCGAAGTCGAGCGCGCCATCCGGCCTGCGGCGCGGCACCAGCTTCCCGGCGCACGTCCACGCCTCGTAGCTCGCGGGGTTGAGCACGTCCTTCAGCGTCGCCCGCACGCGGATGCACAGGCCGGCATCGCCAAAATAGATGTAGTCCGTGCCACCGTCGCGGATGTTCGTCGCGCGGCCGCGCGGGAAGCGCCACTTTTCCTCGAGCGGGAGAGTCACCGCGCGCTCGAAGATTTCCTTCTCGTCGTTGAAGACGGCGATGCCGTGCTCGAACACTTTCTCAAGCCCGCCGCGCCGCGCGTAGTGCGCCACCAGCTTCTCCGCGCCCGCATCGTCGCGCACCACGCACAGACCGAACATCCACACGACGCCCTCCTTGCGCTCCAGCGGGCACATCTCCTTCGCAAAGCCGTCCTTCCCCGCGTAGTAGTGGAAATCCACGCCGCTCGACGGAGGCAGGCCACCCTTGCCGGGCAGTTCGCTCCACGCGCAGGACGTCCGGAAATTTCCCAGCGGATACGCCATTCGCATTGTGTCGCCCCACAGCCAGAAGATGCGCCCCTTGTAGATTGCCGTCTGCACCGAGTCCTGCCCGACCACGCCGCCATTCGTGAGCGGCTGCGCGAGCGGCGGCTTCCCGCCAAGCAGCACCGTGTCGCGGTAAATCCCCTGCCCCGTGAGTCGCACCACACGCTCGGCGATTTGCAGGCGCTTCGCCTTCACCACGGCCTTCTCACCCGCGCGCGGCGTGAAGCGCATCCCCGTCATCCCGAATCCATCGAGCGGAAACTCGTAGCCGTGCGAGCGCATCGAAAACCACACCGGCACGCCCATCTGCCCCTGCTCGCTGAAAGCCACACGCCCCGCGCTGTCGGTCACGTGGAGTCGGTTGTCCATCGTCTCCAATTCCACCATCGGCACCGGCCGCCCCGTGACGGAGTCCACGACGTTGATTTCAAATGGCCTCTCTGCTGCCGCTGAGAATGCGGCGCACAGCAAGAGCGCGACGATGGAATGGACCGGCTTCACGCGTGGATGCATCCTCATGGCTCGCCGACCGTTGGCTTCGTGATGATCGCCGTGGACGTGAGCGCCGCGCGCGTGAGCACCTGCTTTCCATCGGTGCGCGTCTCGGTCGCCATGCCACGGTAGCGGAGCGGCTGGTAGCCGAGCGCGAGCAGCGCATCGAGCGGCGCCTGCTTGAGGCCGGGGCGCCAGTATTCGGGCGCGCCGCCGGTCTCGTAGTAATAGACCCACGTGCGGTCCGGCGTCGCCCAGCCGGCGCAGAGCAGGACGTGGCGGTGCGGGATGTTGAGCAGGTCGCCGGGGCGGAGTTCGCGCGCGTCGGGCAGCACGTTGCAGACGGACGGAAGCTGCGTGGTGTCGTGGACGCGCGGCAGCTTCAGGCAGCGGGAGACGAAGCCCGAGCAGTCCACGCCTGCGGCCTGCGCGCTCACCGCGGCGTTGTCGGCGCGGCGCTTCGCAGGCGTGGAGACATCACCGGCGGCGAGGCCCTTCGCGACCGCGGCATCGAACGACGCGGGGTCGTCGAAGCCGCCCCATTTGTAGGGCACGCCCGTGTTCACCTCGCCGGGCAGCCACCAGCCCGCGCGCTCGGGCGGCTGCTGGAGTCCCGCGTCGGGAGTGTTCACCAGCACGCCGGCCCCGTCCTTGCCATGCAGGATGTTCTTTGAAAACGGGCGCCACGAATGCGACGCGAACTGCCGCGCGATGGCGAGCGCCTCGCTCGGCGTCACCTGCGACGGCGCGGAGGGATCGCCCGGCGTGAGCTTGGCTGCCTGCTCCGTCGCCGCGCATCCGGCGAGAAATGCAGCGGCGGCGGGTAGGAGCGAGCGGGAGAGATTCATGGATGGAGAATGCGCGAGGCCGCTTGCAAAGGGCGCCGCTTTCCGGCGTTCTACGCCACGCCCGCCGCCGTGCAAATCCTCAACTGCATCCGCATCCTTCTCGCGCTGCTCATCGCCATCATGGCCGCGCACGCCTCCGCCGCGGAGACCGCACGCCCGCGCGTGGCGCTCGTCGTGGGCAACAGCCGCTACGAGGCGTCCGTCGGCCCGCTGCGCAACACGGTGAACGACGCGAAGGCCATGGCGAAGACGCTGCGCGCGCTCGGCTTCAGCGTCATCGAGGAGCACAATGTCACGCGCGATGAGTTGCTCGCCGCGATGCTGAAGTTCCGCGCGAAGCTCCGCGGCGCCGAAGTCGGGCTCTTCTATTTCGCCGGTCACGGCATCTCGGTCGCGGGCGCGAATTACCTGCTGCCGGTCCGCTCCGGCTACAGCCCCGACGCCGCGGACGCCACCTCGCGCCGTCTCCTCGCGGAGACGAAGCTCTTCAACGCCGAGCAGACCGTCGCGGAGATGAGCGGCAGCGGCGTGACTTGCAGCCTCGTGATTCTCGACGCATGCCGCAACACTCCCGCCGCGCACAACCCCGAGGTGCGCGACGCCGCAAAACCCGGCGGCCTCACCGAGATGAACCCGCCCGCGGGCTCGCTCATCGCCTTCGCCACCGACGCGGGCCGCACCGCGTCCGACGGCGACGGCGCAAACGGCATCTACACTTCCGAGCTCATCACGCACCTGCGCACCCCGGGCCTCACCATCGAGCAGGTCTTCAAGCGCACGCGCGCAGGAGTGATTGACCGCAGCGGCGGCAAGCAGGTGCCCGCCGAATACTCGCGCCTCATCGGCGACGACATCTTCCTCGCCGGGTCCGCGCCTGTGGCAAAGGCCGACCCGCAGCCCGCGGAGGAGCCGATTCCGAAAGGAACGCCCGTCCGCATCCCGACGCCGGCCGAGATCCACAAGCTCGCCGCCGCCGGCGACATCGCGAAGTGCCTCGAAGCCCTCCGCCGCCACACGCGCACCAACGGCCCGGGCGCCGCCGCCGCGCCGCTCGCGACTCTTCTCGACCAGCAGAAGGAACTTCTCCGCGACAAGAAGATACCTACCGGCCGCGCGCAAGCCATCGCCGCAAACTGCGACCTCATCCTCACCGCCCTCACCGACTGCCTTCCTCCCTCGCACAGCCAAGCCGCCTCCCTCACGGCAAAGGCCCGAAGCCGCCGCGGAGACGCGCTCCTGCTCGCCGGCAGGACGGATGAAGCCCTCGCCGATTTCACCGCCGCCCTCGCACTCGCACCCGACGATGCCTACATCCTCTGCAACCGCGGCAGCGCCCTCCTCGCGCTGAACCGGGCGGACGAAGCCCGCGCGGCTTTCACGAAAGCCGCATCCGTTGCCCCGAAGAAATCCGGCGCGCACCGTCTCGCCACCGAGGCGCTTGCGGCGATGAAGTGAGCGCCCGCGGCTCCCGCTCACCGCAACCTGCTCTTGCGCCAGCGGCGTGCCTGCGCGCATGCTCGCGCAAATGAGCAAACCGACCTGCCCGATGTGCGAGATGGACGACATCCTCGAACACCCTGGACGCTACGAGTGCGTGACCTGCGGCCACGAATGGAACCGCGCGCCGCAGCCCGACGCCGAGCCCGCGGATGCGCCGCGCGTGGTGAAGGACGCGCACGGCAATGTGCTCGCCGACGGCGACTGCGTGGTCCTCATCAAGGATCTCAAGCTCGGCGGCTCGCAGGTGCTCAAAGGCGGCTCGAAGTCCCGCCCCATCCGCATCGTGGACGGCGACCACGAGATTGACTGCAAGGTGGACGGCATCGGCGTGAAGCTGAAGGCGTGCTTCGTGAAGAAGGCCTAGCAGCGCGGAAGGAACCCGCGCCTTCGATCACCGGGCGGATCGGACGTCAGTTGGGAGCGGTGGCGTTTTTCGCCTTCGTCGCCTCCTTCATCGCCCTCAGCTTCCGATGGCCGATATACCACTTGGCCACAATCAGCACCACGACGAAGAGGATCACGAGGACGATGCCGCCTTCGACTTTCTTCACCTTGGCGACGACGCCGTGGAGGACATCGCCGCCCGCGTAGGCGACGTAAACGATGAGCGGCACGCTCATCACCGCCGCCAGCGCATCGAGGAGGAAAAAGCGGCGGAACGAGATGCGCAGCGTCCCTGAGGAGAAATACACCGGCGCCCGCAGGCCGGGCATGAAGCGGGCGGCGAAGAGGAAGAAATTCCCCCGCTGGCCCGTCAGCTTCTGGCGCACGAACTCCAGGCGGTGCTCCGGCAGCAGCTTTGCGAAAATCCACCGCTTCGTGAGTCCCCGGCCGAAGTGGTAGCCGATCCAATACACGCAGACATCGCCGATGAGCACTCCGGAGAGCCCCACGAGAATCATGGGAACCAGCTCGGCGTTGCCTTCATAGACGAGGTAGCCGCCCGCCAGCAGTGTAATGTCTTCCGGGAATGGGACGCCCAATCCGCAGATCAGCAGGATGGCGAAAACCACGACATAGGGCATCGGCCCTTCGAACTTCAGGAGGTAGTCGATCAGTTGATCCATGTCGGTTTCCGCAAAGCTCTCTCACAAACGACATGCGGGTGTCACCCGTCGAGTCACAAAACTCGCTTCAGCGCACGGAAGCGGAGATTTTCCGGGGAGCCGGCCCGGCAAGCTCTCCGCGGCCGCCGCGCCGCCGTTAGTGGAAACGCGGCGCCGTTTTACGGCCTCCTCCCTTCATCCACCTCGAAGTAGTCCATCATCGTCACGAGATCGTCCCGGTGCGCGATGCCGCCCTCGGCCTTCAGCTTCGCCAGCCGTTCGCTCGCGAGATCGCGCCAGCCCACCCGGGTCGCACACTGGTTCCACACCCAGATGTCCTCCTTGTTCAGCCGCCGCCCGGTGGCCTGGCACCACTCGAAAATCTCCTCGTCGCTCCCGCCCGCCAGCACGCGATCGCGCAGGGCCGCATAATCCACGCGGAGGAAGCTGCAGCACACGCCATCCATGCCCTTGCCGAGATTCGCATGGAAATCCGGCCTCAATTCGCCGCGTGCGAACAGCCGCACTTTGTCCAGCATCCGCGCAAACCAGACCATTCCTCCGACGGTGTCGTAGGCGCTGCGTGGCGGCTTCGTGGTGCTCATGGGCTTTTCATCAGCCATCGCCGCCGGCTTGGCAATTTCTTCCGCGGGCATCCACCGAGGGCGGTCCGCGATTTGCATCGAACGCTCTCCCCGACGGCCATGCGCGGGCGACGGGCGGCGCAAGAATGGTTGTGTCCGGCAAGCGGGGGGGAAGCCGGTCGCCCGCCGGCTGCTCAATTCTGGCGTAGGACTTCGTTTTCGTGATGAATCGCCAGTTCTTGCGAGGCCGGATACCAAAACAACGAACCCATGCCTTCCAACGCCGGCAGCGAAACGAGAACCCACGCCCCGAACGGAACGACCGGCCAGTTGCTCGGCCGCAGGGTGCGGTCAGACCGCCCTGAGTTGCCGGTGATCTACATGAGTGGTTTCAGCCCCGACATCGCCGGCCGGGATCTCGAACTACAGCCCGGCGAGGCATTCATCCAGAAGCCATTCATGCCGAACGAACTCCTGCGGGTGATCAGCGCGAGCCTCGGTTCCCGAAGCAGCGCGTGAGCGGCGTCCCTTGCATCGACCACCTCACTCACCACGCACGCGCAGTTCGCGGTAGAGCGCGGCAATTTCGCGGAACGGCTCCGCAAAGTAGCCGCGGTATTCGTCGCCGCGCTTGAGGCATTCATAGAATGAATCGGCGCGGCCGTCGTGCGCGGCGCTGCGGGAATTTTCCTGCAGAATGCATAGGTCGCTGCTGAACCCGGCGAGGCGCCCCGCCTGCGCGGTCTCGCGGATGATCTGCACCGCGGCGCGGTTGCGGCCTGCGGGGAGCGGCATGTTTTTCTCCGCGTCATCGTAGCCGGGGAATCCACCGCGCTCCGTGACCGAGTAATCCCACGCGACGGTGACGAGGTTCCAGGAGACGGGAAACGCGCCGGAATTTCGCGCGGCAACCCATTCGCGTAGCGTGCCCGCGCCGAAACCGGGCTGCCGCCAGTCGCGCCCGTTGTCCCTGCCGTGGCAGAGCGCGCTCCACGTGTCCGCCACGCCTTCGGAAAATGGCGGCGCCAGCGACTCGCCCGGCTGCAGCCCCAGCCGGATCAAGCCGCCGGGAAAAATACCCGAGAGCGCCGCGAGCGCGTCGGCGGGCTGTCCGCGCGCGGCGATGTCAAAGACGGCGATTCGCCGGACCCGGATTTGATCGCGGAGGAAAGCCGCGAACGCCCCGGCTTCCGCGGCGCTGAAGACCGGCGTCTCCGCCTTGTCATACATCCGCAGCACCAGCGCGGGCACGAGTTCGACGCCCCCGGGGACCGCCCCGCGCCACCACGCGAAGAGTCGGCGCGCATCGTCCAGCGGAAGCTCGCGGTGATAGACGAGGTAGAGGCGGTTCGCCGCGCAGGATTCGGCGAGCACGCGCGCCGCGTTCCTCACCTGCCCCTGCTCCGGCATCGGAGTTCCGGGGTAGTCCGGCCCGAAGTAATTGCGCTGCGTGAAGAGGCCGAGCGACGCGTGGATCCAGAACGAGCGTTCGACCGGCGCGGGCTTTTCCGCGAATGCGACACCAGCAGCACCGTGCAGCGCAGCCAGCGCCAGCAGGCCCGCACCCTTCGCAATGAATGCGCGCCGAGCACTCACCGGCGTGCGAATCCGTCCGTGATGCCGAACGCCACCGCGTAGGCGGCGAAGATCGCGAGGCCGCCTGCGACACCGAGCGCGATCGTGCGCGGCCACGAGCTCCGGGGAAGCGCGGCGGCGAGCAGCGTGAGCACGACCGCGATGAGCAGTTCGCCGACGATGATGTAATACGGCGTGCCCGAAAGCATCCGGCAGCCGGTGTATTGCCACCAGTGGATGCGCTTCGCCATCTCCTCGTAATAGGGGATGTTCACCGCGCCGAGCGCGCCGATGACTGCAAGCCCCGCGGCGCCGAACCGACGCCACAGCCACATGCCGAGGCAGCCGAACTGCACCGCGACGATCTGCCACGCGAGCGGCATCCAAACCGGCGAACGCCACAGCATCGGCCCGCCTCCCACGGAATAGTCGAGCGTGCGCGTCCAGTCCACGAGCCACGCGTCGGCAGGCAGCTCGGTGATTCCCACTGCAAGGCCGAAGACCATCAGCCGCGCGAGCAGCACGTCGCCGCGCCGGAGGACAAAGGCGAGCAGCAGCAGGTTGTCGAACAGGTTCAGCGCGAGCCCTGTTTTCCAGTCCGACCACGGTGCGAATGTGAGCAGCGCGACGGCGGCGACATTGATCCCGATGGTCGCGAGCACGACGCGCAGCCGCGGCGCTTCGAGGGGATCGGCGGAAGTGGCGTGCGGGTTTTCCATCGGCGGTTCAGCATTTCACGCGCACGCCCCTGGCCTCAAGCCTTCGTCCGCGGCTTCGCCCCGCGCCCAGGCTTGCCGTAGGTCACCGGCTTTTTCTTCGGCTCGATCTTCGCGATGCCCGTCCCGGCCTTCAGCTCCGCGATCTGGTCGCGCAGCAGCGCGGCCTTCTCGTATTCGAGGTTTGCCGCGGCGTGCATCATCTCTTCCTCCAGCTCGCGCAGCGTCTCGCTGAGCGAGAAATTGCCGCCCCCCTCGTTCACCACCGAGGCCTCCACTTCGCGCCCCTTCAAAATCGTGTGCAGGCTCTCCTGCACCGCACGCTGCACGCTGCGCGGCGTGATGCCGTGCTTCTCGTTGTATTCCATCTGCCGCGCCCGGCGGTATTCGGTCACGTCGAGCAGCGCCTGCATCGAGCGCGTGACCTCGTCGGCAAAAAGATAGACGTGGCCGTTCACGTGGCGCGCGGCG
Source organism: Chthoniobacteraceae bacterium (assembly GCA_044221185.1). Classification (GTDB taxonomy): domain Bacteria; phylum Verrucomicrobiota; class Verrucomicrobiia; order Chthoniobacterales; family Chthoniobacteraceae; genus SXWH01. Next base: position 144,666 of record JBGAPP010000002.1, read on the forward strand.
CGGCCGGCAGTCTGGATGAGCGAAGTCTGCGAGCGCAGGTAGCCCTCCTTGTCCGCGTCGAGGATGACGACGAGCGAGACTTCGGGAAGGTCGAGGCCTTCGCGGAGGAGATTGATGCCGACGAGGATGTCGAACTCCGCGGCGCGCAGTGCGCGCAAAATTTCGACGCGCTGGATCGTGTCAATGTCGCTGTGGAGGTAGCGCACCTTCAGGCCGACGCCCTTGAGGTAGTCGCTGAGATCCTCGGCGGTGCGCTTCGTGAGCGTGGTGATGAGCACGCGCTCGCCCGCCTCGGTGCGCTGGCGGCAAAGCTCGATCGTCTCGTCAATCTGCGCCTTGAGCGGGCGGATGGTGATCTTCGGATCGAGCAAGCCCGTGGGCCGGATGATCTGCTCGACGACGAGCGGCCTGCCGGTCGTGTGGACATCGAACGCATCAATCGGCTCCGCCGAGCCGCTTGGCTTCACGTCCGTGCTCGCGCCCGCGACAGCCGCAGGCACATCCACCGCGCCGCCGAATTGCGTCCGGCTCACCGGAATGTATTTCGCATTTCCGACGACGCTGTTGCGGATCTCGAACTCGCCCGGCGTCGCGCTCACATAGATCGTCTGCCCGGCCATCTCCATGAACTCGGGGAATTTCAGGGGGCGGTTGTCCATCGCGCTGGGGAGGCGGAAGCCGTATTCGACGAGGGTGTTCTTGCGCACGCGGTCGCCCTCATACATGCCGCCGATCTGCGGGATGGTGGCGTGGGATTCGTCGATGACGAGCAGGAAGTCGCGCGGGAAGAAGTCGAGGAGGGTGTAGGGCCGGGAGCCGGGTGGGCGGCCGCTGAGGTGGCGGGAGTAGTTTTCGATGCCGCTGCAGAAACCCATCTCCTGCATCATCTCGAGGTCGTATTCGGTGCGCTGCTTGATGCGCTGCGCCTCGATGAGCTTGCCGTGTTTCTCGAAGAAGACGATGCGGTCGAGCATCTCGGCCTTGATGGTCCCGAGGGCGGTGCGGAGCCGGTCGCCGGTCGTGACGAACTGCTTGGCGGGGAAGATGGTGATCATCTTCAACTGCTCGTGGGCGTGCCCGGTGAGAGGGTCGAAGCGGGTGATCCGGTCCACTTCATCGCCGAAGAACTCGATGCGGATGGCCTCCTCGTCGGCGCTGGCGGGGTGGACTTCGACGACGTCGCCGCGCACGCGGAAGCGGCCGCGGTCGAATGCAATGTCGTTCCGCTCGTAAAGCATGTCCACCAGCTTGCTCAGCACGATCTCGCGCGTGATGTGCTGGCCGACTTTCAGCGTGAGCAGCATCTGCAAAAAATCCTCCGGCGACGCGAGGCCGTAGATGCAGGAGACGCTGGCGACCACGAGCACGTCACGCCGCGAGAGGAGCGACGAGGTGGCGGAGAGGCGGAGGCGCTCGATCTCGTCGTTGATGGAGGAGTCCTTCTCGATGTAGGTGTCCGTGCGCGGGATATAGGCCTCGGGCTGGTAGTAGTCGAAGTAGCTGACGAAATATTCGACGGCATTGTCCGGAAAGAACGCGCGGAACTCCGAGTAGAGCTGCGCGGCGAGCGTCTTGTTGTGCGAGATGACGAGGGTGGGGCGGTTGATTTCGCGGATGACATTTGCCGCGGTGAACGTCTTGCCGCTGCCTGTCACGCCGAGGAGAGTCTGGTGGCGGTTGCCCGCGAGAATGGACTTGGTCAGCTTTGCGATCGCCTGGGCCTGATCGCCCTGCGGCTTGTATTTGGATGAGAGCTGGAACTCGGACATTCGGAGAAGCTGCGCACTTTCACCGAGGGCCGCGGCTTTTCAATGACGATGCCGGGACTCGGGCCACGACGGGGCTCAAGGTGCCACTGCCGCGCTCTTCACCGGCGCGCCGGGTTCGGCGGGGAGGATGGAGTCCGGGCGCAGCAGGGCAGTCACACGCTTCTCGAAAGCCTCGCGCGCGACCTTCTCGTCCTCGGCACCGCTGATGGCGACTTCGAGCACCTGCTGGCCGAGCTTGCGATTGCGCCGGAGCACGGCGCGCCAGCGGCTCGCGGGGGTCCATTTCTCCGGCACGGCGCCCGGCGCGGCGCGATCCTCCCAGACGCAGAAGAAGACGAACGTTTTCCGATCGCGCACATCGAAGCGGTAGGTGCGGAAGGCCAGTTCGAAGCCGTCCTTTCGGATGAAGAGCGGGTCGTATTCCGCGACGCGCTTGAAGCCCGCGGCGGTGAGGCAGATGTCGGGATTATGCCAGCGGGCGACGATGCGCGAGGTCGCCACTCCCGGCAGCCAGCGGAAATAGAACATCGTCCAGTCGGAGCCGTCGTCCTCACGCCAGCGGCCCTGGCGGCCGGAGTCGAATTTCATCTCGCGCACCGCAGGCGTGAGGGGGATTTCCTGGAAGCTGCCCCGCTGCTCGGGCCATTCGACGCGCCACCACGCCATGGTGGCAGCGGGTGCGCTGCGATACCAAAGCTCGGTGCCGGCGAGGACAGCGACAATCCATGCGGCGAGGCCGAACACGAATCCACGGGGCAGCGGGTTTGCAGGAGGGAGGTTCTCCGCGGCGGCGAGTGCGCGGCCGAATTTCGGCCGCAGCAGCAGCGCGAGCCCGAAGAGCCCCGCGAAGCAGACGCCGAGGATCGTGAAGCCCGCCGGATCATGCCATTTTTCAATCGCCTCGACACCGCGCTTTTCCGCGACCAAGCCGAGAATCAACGCGCGGCCGACATTGCAGAGAAAGGCGAACACAACGCCCGCGCCGAGGAGAATCGAGCGAGAGCGGAGGGGGAAGTTCCAAAGCTGGCCGAGGAACAGCGCGGCCATGAGCGTGGCCTGGAAGGACCGCACGCCGCTGCAGGCTTCCTCGACGCCGACGAGGCCGGTGCTGATCTCAATGACGGTGCCCCGCTGGATCGCCGGGACGCCGCAGAAATTCAGCCCGTCCACAGTCAGCGACGAAACCCACGATGCGAGCATCCCGACGAACGGCATTTCGACTTTCACCGGCCACGGCACGGCGATCAGGATGAACGCGACAGGAAAGGCAAAATGCACGAGCCAGATCCGCCCGCCGGCAAGGTGGAAGGCGCCCAGCGAAAGGCCGACTACCGCGCCCGCAAGCGCCCAGTGCGCGAAGCGCCAGTCGGGGGTCGCTTCCAAAAGCAGACTCGTCGGCAGCAGCGACATCGCGACGACGGCAATGACCAAAAGCACAAGTCCACGCCCGTGTGCCATCGAAGGGGCTGGCCGCGTGATCCAACATTCCCAAAGCAGAAAGAGCGAGAGGAACGGCACCGTCCAACCGTAAGCATACTGGGGGTTTGTGGACCAAAATGCGCTGAGATTGCGGATCAAGTCGGCCCACAGGAGGAGAAAAGTCAGGATGGGGACCACAGCGAATCCCCGCCAGCGCTGGTTCATTGCCGCGACGTTTCCACAGGAGGCGGAAAAGCCAAGTCAAACCTCCGCGCCGGCATGTGAAGATCATGTTGCATCGTTTGCGTCAACAAGCTTTGGGAAGCCTCACTCCCCAGTGGGGAAGACGCAGGACGTTTCATGCAAGATTTCCGTCTCAAAATCTCCCGATTCCGGCTGCACCGAAGAGCATGAAAGATGCGATAATTATCCTTGCCTCAAATGCCGAGAACACACTATCTTCGCACAACTTTTATGCAACCCGCCCCAAGACCGAACCGTTTCGCCGCATTCCTCGTCGGAGCCACCTTTGTCTCCAGTCCCGTGATTTGCTCCAATGCTTGGGCAAATCTTGTCGTGAACGGAGGCTTTGAAGCCGGAGCCACGACGATTAATCCGGTCGGCGGCACAGCAGTCGGCGGCGGCGACACCGCGTGGAAGGATGGCAGCCTCGCCGGATGGGACTTGGGTCCTTCGTCGAATAGCCCCAACGTCATTGCGACGAACCAAAACATTTACTACGCAACCACGTCGAACAGTGATCCCGGAGCGGCCCAAGGCGGCCCTCACAGCGGGGAATTGGCCGCTGTCTTTCCGAATTTCCCTCTCTACAACGGATACATCTCGCAAGTCATCACCGGCCTCACCGTGGGCCAAATCTACACCGTCAGCTTTTGGCTCGCGAACCAGATCGGTGACAACGCGAACAACTACATGAGGGTCAATTGGGGGGGCACCATTGCTTCACCCGGCGATCCGATCACGGGAGGAACCGACTTCACCGGCGGAACGCCTCCGCTCCCGGGTGCGATCCCCGTTCCCACCGACTGGACATATTATTCGTTCAATGTGACGGCCACAGACACGAGCCAGCGCCTTTCGTTCATCGGCGGCAATGATGCCGCAGGCAACCTGATTGATGATGTCGTGGTCGTGGTGCCGGAGACTTCCGCGATCGGAACGCTCACGGGCCTCGGTCTGCTCGCGCTCTGTGCCGTGCTGCGCATCCGACGCCCGGTGCAAGTTCCCGCCGTGGCTTGACAACCTTCCTCCTCGGAACGGGGCGAAATTTTGAAAGTCGGTGCTCTTCCGCATGAGGCAGACACCACCTAAGCCGCAAAGCCCCCATGTCTGATCCGTTTCATATCGCCGCCCGCGCGTTGCGCCTCGGACGGCGGGTGTGTGTGGATTGCGGGGCGCGCTACCAGCTCTCTCCGGAGGCCACCGGGGAAATCGAGTGCTGCGACCCCTGCCGTGCGCGAAGGGCGCGCCTCATCGAACGGTTGTCGGATAAATTTCACCTGATTCCGAAGGACATCGTTCCAAAGCCGAAACAGGAGCCCAGCGGCCTTCAGAAATGCTCGGACTGCGGAAAGGAATTTCAGCCGAGCATCAAGGGGCTTCCCCTCGATTCCTGCTGCGAGGAATGCCACGGTCGCCGCGTGAACTTGGTGGATCACCTCGCGGATCAGTCATTCAAGGGATGGCACCCGCAGACGAGGACGAAGAAGAAGCGCCGCTCGAAAAAACTCTGGTTTCTCGCGCCCATCGCAGCCGTCGTCGCCTGCGGAATCTGGCTCGGAGCGGCCCCTGCGAAGAAATATTACCACGCTTGGCGCGAGAAAAAGCACTTCGCCCGGGCAAGCTCCTATTTCGCGAAGGGCGACTACAAGCACGCCATCCTCGACGCGAGAAACACCCTCGTTTTCAACCGGGACAACAAGGAAGCGATCCGGATTATCGCAAAATCCCTTGAGGCGATTCATTCCCCGCAGGCCCTCGAATGGCGGGCGCGCCTCGCCCAACTCTCTCCGGAGGATTTGGAAAACTCGCTCGCCTGGGCGTCGGACGCGATTCGCCACAACGACTTCCCTGCCGCCGACCGAATTCTCCGCGCGATCCCATATGCGGACCATGGGACCGCGCTTTTCCACCACTTGTCGGCATTGGTCGCCATGAATCGGCGCGATGCGGCGAAGGCGGAGTTTCACTGGGCCGAGGCCGCGAACCTCAATCCCGCTGAGGACACATTCAAACTCAACATCGCCACCGTCCGCATCCGGCTCGGCTCGGCGCTCGAGCGCACCAGCGCGGTCGAGATGCTCGACCAACTCCGCGTCAAATCCTCCGAGCGAATCCCGGCGATGCGCGTCCTGCTCTCCGACTCGCTCCGACACGGCGAAAATGCGAAGGCCCGGGAAATCGCCATCGCGCTGGCGGACGAAAAGGATGCGCCGTTTTCCGACAAGCTGCTTCGCCTCTCGACTCTCAAGACTCTCCAGGATGCCGACTTTGAAATATGGCGCTCCCGGATCGTGGCGGAAGCGCTGGACCGGCCGGACCGCACCTACGAACTCATCATTTGGATGAACCGAAACGGCTACGCGAAGGATGTCCCGGCGCTGCTTCCAAAAATCCGATCCGAGTTTTTGTCGCGCCCGCCTGTCGCGGTCGCGGTCGCGGATTCCTACGCTGTTTCCAAAAACTGGACTGAACTGCAGAGAACGTTGAAGGGCGCGCAGTGGCAGCACATGGACTATATCCGGCTCGCGACGCTGGCATGGGCCTTGGAGAAGGCCGGCGACCAGTCGAGTTCCGCTGGACTTTGGAAAAACGCGGTGGTCGCGGCGGAGGGCCGCATGGAGCGGCTGGAGACGCTCGCGCGGGCGGCGACCACCTGGGGATGGGACGCCCGGGCCGAGGAAGCGCTGTGGAGCATTGCCAGCACCAGCCTGCAGAGCCCCACCTGGGTTCTGCAAAGCCTGTGGGCCCGCTTCCTGAAGCAGCGCGACACGGACAAGCTGCGGCAGATCGCGCGCCTGATGCTGAATGCAAACCCGAAGAGCGTTGCAGCGCGGAACAACTACATATTTCTCTCGCTCCTGAGGCGCACCGACGAGGGATCGCCGCACCAGGCCGCGGAGGCGCTCTACAAGGAAAACCCCGTGAACGCCTCGGCGGTCTCGACATACTCCCTCTCACTTTTTCAACTCGGCCGCCCCCGCTCCGCGACGGAAATCATGGAGACCCTCACACCGGCGCAGCTCCGCGAGCCCTCGCTCGCCATCTACTACGGGATCTTCCTCACGGGAGCAAACCGCGCGACGAAAGCGATGGAATACCTGCAGCTTGGGGAGCGCTGGCCGCTCCTGCCGGAGGAGGAGGCGCTCCTGAATCGCGCGCTTCCGAAGAATCCCCGCGGCGAGCCGATGAAAAAGCAGCCGTAGGCCCAATGCACCCGACGGCGATCCGCCGCCTCGACAACTGCGCTCCGAGCGATCACCCGCATCGGGGCAGATTTTCAGATCACTCGCGAGGCTTCGTCACTGTCACATCGGCCTTGTAGCTGCCGAACACCGCGACGACGAGCACCGCCGTGTTCTCACCTTCCTTGTGCGCATCGAGCGCGATCGGTGTCGCGTTCGACGGGGCGTCCGTTTTCACCAGCGGCACTTTGACCAGCGGCTGCTCCTTGTCCTTCGCGAAAATGCCGAGTTCCAGCGCACCGGCGTCGCTCTTGGCCACACCGAGGAAATAGACCTCCACCTTCGCCTCCTGATCACCGTCGCGCACCGTCACCGTGCGGAGCTTCGCGGGATCCGCGGCAGCACTGTTCACCGCGGGCACCACATTGCGCATCCAGAGCTGACCCACCGCAGTTCCGGTTTTGCCGGCATCCGCCACCACATCGGCGGTCAGCTTCCTGTCTGGAATCGCTAGCAGCCCGGCATCGCCTCCCCCTTTGATCCCGGCGGATTTTGAAATGTCCGCATCCACGCTGAACGGCGCGTCCGACGGCACGCCGAGTGTCTCGACGACCTTTCGCGCGATTTTCCCGGCCTGCTCGGCGGGCATCTGCTGCACGCCCTCCGCGGAGGCGAAGGCGGTGATGAATGTGAGGAGGGGAATCAGTTTCAGGGTCTTCATGGTAACGTGCCAAGACCGGCGAGGCCGGCAAATCGTTACGAAAAGCTTCCGTCCCCTTCTCCACCGCCTATCTTCTCCGCATGGACGACGCCCTCAGCGCAGGACTCAAAAAAGCCGCCATCGCATCCGCCGAGCGGCACGTGTTCCTTTGCATGGGGCCGGACTGCTGCGCTCCCGCGGATGCCGAGGTGGTGTGGGAATACATCAAGCGCCGGGTGCGCGAGACCGGCGTGCGTGCGATGCGCACGAAGGCGCAGTGCTTCCGCATCTGCGCGGGCGGGCCGTGGATCGTCGTCTATCCCGAAGGCACCTGGTATGGCAAAATCACCACAGAACGCTTCGAGCGGATCCTGCAGGAGCATCTCGTTGGAGGCATTCCTGTCGCGGAATGGATGACCACCCAAAACAGCCTCGGGCCGCACGGAGAACGAGCCTAATCGCGATGGCTGCAATCCGGCGGTAATCGCGCGTGGTTGCGGGTGGGGAGCAACGATCTCAATTCGCTCATCCGCCGCTCTAGCTCGCTCCGGCGCATCCATGTGGTCCGCACACCCCACCAGAGGCGTGGAATTCCACGGGGCACGCGCAGCATGCCATCGAGCAGCGCGATGATTTCGCAGCGTCCGTAGCCCTCGAGGAGTGCGCCGCTCAGCGGCAGCCACGCCCCGCGTGCGCAGCGACCGCACACGTCCTGCAGCAGAATCAGCAAGTCATCCGCGTGCCGCTGAGCCTCCGGCAAATCACGACGGTGGCGCATTTCAAAGTCCACCAGCCGCGCACGGTCCGCCTCAGCGTCGAACAAAAAGTTTCCCGTGTGGGAGTCCCCGTGGCTCCAGCCGCCGCCGTGGTGCTGCGAGCGAAGCCCGTGCACGCGCCTCAATTCCACACCAGCGGCTGCGAGATGTGCCGGAAGCAACGTGCCGGCGATGAGGTGACGCGAAAGATCCACACCCGGCAAAATCGAAACGCACGGCCTCCCGTTCCCGTCCAAATTCGCCGTGAACTCCGGCCCGTGCAGCAGGCGGAAAGAGTCCATCTCCCACCTGCGCCACTCAGCAGCGTTCGCGATGGCCTCCACCGGATTCCGCGCCAGCCGAAAGAAAGCATTGGCAACGCGCATCACCAGCCACGCAGCCCGGCGACGGCGCTTCGCCATCATGCCGTGCGGGACACCGCCGGCGTCCAGACCGACACCCGTCGGCAGCAGGTCGGCGCGCGTGTCTCCATTGCAGGGCGGGGTTCCCATGCGGAATAGCTAGGTGCCTCCCATTGCCGAAGGCAACCGCAGAACGCCGGGGCCTACTTGTGCTGCACCGCGGCCGGCGCGTTCACTGCGCGCACCTCGGCTCTCTCCACGAGCGAATCCGGCGGATTAACGATGACGCGATCCTTTGTCGTGAGCCCGGAGAGCACCTCGACGTTCGATCCGAAGTCGCGGCCGAGCGCAACCTTCCTCAGCGCGACGCGGTGATCCGCGCCGACCAGACCCACCATCGCGCCCTCGATGCGGAACAGCAGCGCATTCGCCGGGACGGTGAGCACCGCATCCGGCCTGGCCTCGCTCAGGCGCACCTGCGCAAAACTTCCCGGCAGCAGTTCCCCCTTTGCGTTTTCCACCTCGAGTTCGGTCAGCAGCGTCCTCGACGAGGAATCCAGCGTTCCCGACGTGCGAACGACCTTTCCCTCAAATGTGCGTCCCGGCAGTTCGGAGAACGACAGCTCCGCCGTCTGCCCCTGCGCGACTGCGCGCGCATAATTCTGCGGCACTCGGACGAACACGCGCAGCTTGTCCGCCTGCACAATACGGAACAGCTCGCGGCCCGTGGCAGCCGTCACGAGCTGGCCCACGTCGAGCGTCCGCACGGTGATCGTGCCTGCGAAGGGCGCGGTGATCTTGCCAAAGCCGAGCGTCTCCTCCAGCCGGTGAACCTTCGCGTCGGCGGCCTCGACGACCGCCTTCTTCAAGGTGAGGTCGGCCTTCTTCTCGTCTGCCTCCTGCGGGCTGACTGTCTTTGCGCCAAGCATCTCCGTCCAGCGGCGCGCCGTAATCTCGGCGAGGGCGCGGGCGGCCTCGGCCTGCGCGAGTTCGGCGCGTGCCTGCGCGAGATCGCGCTCGACTTCCGGCGTGTCCAGCTCGGCGAGCACCTGATCCTTTTCAACCCGGGCGCCGATGTCCGCCAGCCAGCGGCGGACGTATCCATTCGCACGGGCATGAATCGCCGCCTCGGCGAGCGGGCGGACTTCACCCGACAAGACAAGCGGCGCACCCGCGGGCGCCGGAGCGGGCGACGTCACATCCACAGTGATGACAGCAAGTTCGTGCGACTCGCTCTTCACCACCGCCCTCTCCCGCACCCGCGGGAAATACCCGAGCGCAAACGCACCCGCGGCAAAGCAGAGCGCGGCGAGGAACAGCCAGACGAGCCGCGGCCCCTGCGGCTGCGGCTCCTGGACCGGAGCGGCGTCGCGCTGCGGAGTCTGCGGGAGTTCCGGTGGTTCGAGCACACCGGAACCTTGGCGCGAATGGGCGGGACCGTCGAGGTATTCGGAGCGTGGGTTCATGGCAGGTTAATGAAGGGCGAGTTCAGGCTCCGCCTCGTCGGCGAGATCCGGCGGTTGGGGCTGGGGCCCCGTGTTTCGGTGGAAAATCGCGAACACGACCGGCACGAAGAAAAGTGTCGCGAGCGTCGCGAGAAAAAGGCCGCCGATGACCGCGCGGCCGACCGGCGCATTCTGCTCGCCGCCTTCGCCGAGGCCGAGGCTCATCGGCAGCATGCCGATCACCATCGCGAGCGCCGTCATCAGCACCGCGCGCAGCCGCGTCGCTCCGGCGCTCAGGGCCGCGTTCACCGCGCTCGCTCCCTCACGCATGCTCGTGCGTGCGAAGCTCACGATGAGCACGGAGTTTGCCGTCGCCACGCCGAGGCTCATGATTGCCCCCATCAGCGCCGGCACGCTGAGCGTTGTCCGCGTCACCCACAGCGCCCACACCACGCCGGCGAGCGCGCCTGGAAGCGCGCTGATGATGATGAGCGGATCGAGCCAGCTCTGGAAGTTCACCACGAGCAGCAGATAGATGAGGACGATCGCCACCACGAGGCCGACGCCGAGGCCGAGGTAGCTGCTCCGCATCGTCTCAGCCTGTCCGCGCATGACGATGAAGCTGCCGTGCGGAAGCTCCTTCTTCGCCTCCGCAATCAGAGCCTCGACTTCGCGGACGACACCGCCGAGATCGCGCCCGCTCACGCCGCCGAAGACATCAATGACCGGCAGCACGTCGTAGTGCGAGACCACCGGCTGGCCCTGCCCGCGCTCAATGGACGCGACGTTCGTGAGGATCTGCGCATCGCTGCCGCCTGCCCCGCCACCGCCACTGATCGGGATCGTCTCAATCGCGCCGATGGAATCCATCACATGCTCCGGCGCGCGGATGTTGATGGTGTATTGGATGCCGAGCTTCGGATTGAGCCAATAGACGGGCTGCACCTGGCCGCTGCCGCTGAGGCTGAGCAGCACCGCGTTCGCCACGTCGCGCTCGTTGAGGCCGATCTCCGCCGCCCGGTCACGGTCCACGTTCACAGTGAGGCGCGGCTGATCGGCGGGCTGCTGCACGCGGACATCCACCGCTCCGTTGATGCGCCGGATTTTCTCCGCGAGCCGCGCGGCGACGGCGCGGTTCGCCACTTGATCGCGGCCGTAAATCTGGACATCGAACGGCGCGGGCAGCCCCAGGTTCAGTGTCTGGCTCACGATGTCCGCCGGCAGGAAGTAGAACATCGTGCCCGGAAATTCCCGGTTCAGGCGGGTGCGCAGCAGCCTCACGTATTCGTCGGTCGGGCGGTGCTCCGGCCCGAGCGACACGAGGATGTCCGCATCCGCAGTCCCGATCACGCCGCTGTTGCTGTAGCTCAGCGCGATGCCGGAAAACGGTATGCCGATGTTGTCGAGAATGCCGCCGAGTTCATTGGCCGGAATCACCTCCCGCATCACGTTCTCCACGCGCTGGACGAGGCGCGTCGTCTCCTCCAGGCGCGAGCCGCTGCGGGCACGCAGGTGCAGCCGGAACTGGCCGCCGTCCACCTGCGGGAAGAAGTCCTGCCCGATCTGCGGCACGAGCGCGAAAGTCCCGGCGCAGCCCGCGAGGAAAATGGCCGCGAACTTTCCGCGCTGGATCATCACGGCGCCGAGCAGCGAGCGGTATGCGCGGCGGAAGCGCGAGAAGCCGCGCTCGAACAGCCTCTGCGCCATCACGAACGGTGCAGTCCATCCTCTCGGCGGCGCCTCATTCGGCGAGTCGCCCTCGTGGCTGTGGTAAGGCGAGTTGCGGTAAAACCACATCACCAGAGTCGGGATGAGCGTCCGCGAGAGCACGTAGCTCGCGAGCATCGCGAAGACGACCGCCTCCGCGAGCGGCACAAAGAGGAACCGCGCAACTCCGGTGAGGAAAAACATCGGCACGAACACGATGCAGATGCAGAGCGTGCTCACAAACGCCGGCAGCGCGATCTCCTGCGCGCCGTCGAGGATCGCCTTGATGAGCGGCTTTCCCATCGCCATCTGCCGGTGGACGTTCTCGATCTCCACGGTCGCGTCGTCCACGAGGATGCCGACCGCGAGCGCAAGGCCGCCGAGCGTCATGAGGTTGATCGTCTCGCCGAGCGCGCTGAGCGCGGCGAGCGATGCGATCACGCTGAGCGGAATCGAAAGCGCGATGATCACCGTGCTCCTCCATGAGCCGATGAAGAGCAGGATCATGATCGCGGTGAGCGCGGCCGCAACGACGCCCTCCTTCGCCACGTCGTGGATCGCCGCACGCACAAAGAGGGACTGATCCGCAAACTCCTTCACCTCGAGATCCGGAGTCACCGTGCTCAGCACCTGCGGAAGCTGCGCCTTGATCCGGCTCACCACGTCGAGCGTCGATGCAAAGCCGCTCTTCATGATCGTGATCAGGGCGCCGCGCTGGCCGTTCATGCGCACGATGTTCGTCTGCGGGTTGAAACCGTCGCGCACCTGCGCGACATCGCGAAGGAAAATCGTCGCGCCGTTCACGACGCGGATCGGCAGGTTGTTCAGGTCATCGAGCATGCGCGGGCTGCTGTTGGTCTCGATGTTGTATTCCGTGTCGCCGATCTTCGCCGTGCCCGCGGGGAGGATGAGATTCTGCGCGTTCACGGCATCCACCACGTCCTGCGGCCTGAGGTGCTTCGCCTTCAGGGCGGTGAGATCGAGATCCACGACGACGCTGCGCAGGCGCCCGCCGTAGGGCCACGGGATTTGGGCGCCGGGGACGTTCACGAGGCCGAGACGCACCTGGTTCAGCGAAAGGTCCGCGACCTCCTGCTCGCTGAGCTTCTTGCTCGAGAGGCTGTATTGCAGGATGGGGACGGTCGAGGCGTTGTAGCGGATGATGAGCGGCGGCGTCTGACCAGGCGGCAACTGGCGGAGAATCGTCTGCGCCACCGCAGTAAGCTGCGCCACGGCGCCGTCCACGCTCGCGCCCGGCTGCAGGAACACCTTGATGATGCCGACGCCGTTGTAGCTGTTCGACTCGATGTGCTCGATGTCGTTCACCGTCGCCGAAAGCGATCGCTCGTGGTTGTAGAGGATGCGCTGCTCGATCTCCTGCGCATTCAGCCCCGCATACTGCCAGATCACGGAGACGACCGGGATGTTGATGTTTGGGAAAATGTCCGTCGGCGTGCGCAGCAGCACGTAGGGAAGCATCAGGATCAGCACGAGGGCCGCCACGACGAACGTGTATGGCCTGCGCAGTGCTAGACGGACGATCCACATGGCACGGAGCTTCGCACAGTTCCCTCACAGGGCCTTGGACGCCCTTGCTGCGGGTGAAGGATGCCCTTGCTCAGTGAAAATGCGCGCCCGGCGGCGCAAACACGATGCCCGCCGGATGCTGGATCACGGCTTCTTCGGCTGCCATGCCGAGAGCCTCCGGCGCGCTTCCGCGAGCTCGGGCAGGCCGCTGAAACGCTCCGACTTCCGCAGCATCTCCTGCAGATGAGCGATGGCCTCCTTGCGCTTCCCGAGCCGGTCGAAGCACTCCGAAGCGCCGAGATACGAGCGCGCGACCCACGCGGGATACTTCAGCCACGAGACGAACACGCGCTGGTAGTAGGCGATTGCCTCCGGGAGATTTCCCGCACGCCGCTCGATCTCCCCGAGGGAGAAAACTGCCGCGGCGGTGCCCTCGCCGCGCAGCCTGCGGTTTCCCGCGATCTCGCCGAGCTGCGCGCGGACAGCGGCCACCCGCTCGGTGGAAGTCTCGCCGGCGGAATTCAGCTTCCCCACAGCGGAGAGGACATCGCCTTTGGCCAGAGAATCCGCGGCGGCGAGTTCTGCGATCCGCGCGGAGGAGTATTTCGAAATCGCGCTGTCCGCGTCCTCACTCGCCCGCACCGCTTCGCCATACGACTGAGCAGCATCTGCGGCTTTCGCCTGCGCAGCCTGCGCGTCCCCCGACAGAGCCCAGGCCTCCGCAAGCTTCGCACTGCCCGCCATCAATCCCCTCGCCCCGGCAAAGCTCCGCTCCGCGTCAGCGTTGCGGCCCAACTTCATCTGCGCGACGCCAAGCGTGAAAAGGAGTGCGCCCCTCTGCTCACCCCGGGCTTCGGCAAGCGCCGACTCGATAATGCCAGCGGCCTTTCCCGCGTCACCCGATTCGAGGGCAGCCTTCGCCGCACGGTAGGCATCCGGCAGCGTCAAGTCCCCGGCACGCAGCGGAGCGGCCGCGCAAAGAAGTGCGGCGGCGGTAGTCACGGCGCGGGCGGCGAATCGTTTCAAGCGCGGCGAGCCTACTCATCCGGCATCGGTCCGGCATTCCATTTCTCGCTCTGTCCGGCAAAATTTTCCGTGAAAAAACAAGAAATGCTCGCCATCGAAAGCGAGACCCCGCAGATTCCGCCACGCACTACCTCCCAATGAAGCTCCGCTCCATCAGTCCACTCGTCCTCACCTGTTTTCTATTTGTCCTCACACCTGCCATGCTGCTCGCCGAGGAGGCGAAAGGCGCGGAGGCCCACGGCGAAACCACCACGATGTGGCAGGATCTCGTCGCTGGCGGCCCCACGATGGCGATCATCGCGCTCTGCTCGGTCGCCACACTTTATCTCATCGTGGACGGCCTGCTGCGCATCACCAATTTCAAGAAAAGCGTCCCCGAGCAGCACCTCTCCGCGCTCAAGAGCCTCTTCCGCGCCGGCGACTACGTCGGTGCCCACAAGTTCTGCAAATCGAACCCCTCCCCACTCACGAACGTCTGCCGCGCGGGCCTCACGATGGCCGGAGAAGGCAAGGCGGCCGCGGAGGAGGCGATCGTCGCCGCCGTCACAAAGGAGAATGCGCGCATGCAGTATTTCATCAGCTACCTCTCCGTCATCGGCGTCTGCACGCCCATGATCGGATTGCTCGGCACCGTCTTCGGAATGAAGAGCGCGTTCCGCACGCTGAACGTCTCCGGCATCGGTGACCCTGGCAAACTCTCCGGCGCCATCGGCGAGGTGCTCATCTGCACCGCAGCCGGCCTGCTCATCGCGATCCCTGCGTTCTTCGCCTTCTACTGGCTGCGCAACCGCGCCGCGAAGCTCATCCACAACGTGCAGGAAGCCGTCGGCTCCCTCTACCGCAAGATGCCCTACGAGTATCTCGCCGGCGCGCACCTCGGCGACGACGAGCTCTTCGCCGCCGTGCCGAACTGGGTGCAGAGCCAGCCCGAGACCGCACAGGCCTGATGCCGGCCGCGTTTCTCCCCATGAAACGGAGGACTCACTGACATGGCTGGCGGCGGAGGCGGAGGCGAGGGCGACCCGGAATTCCAGATCGCGCCGATGATCGACGTGCTGCTCGTGCTGCTCATCTTCTTCATGAGCATCACGTCCACGCAGGTGCAGAAGTTCAAACCCGTGCCG
Organism: Chthoniobacteraceae bacterium; assembly: GCA_044221185.1. Classification (GTDB taxonomy): domain Bacteria; phylum Verrucomicrobiota; class Verrucomicrobiia; order Chthoniobacterales; family Chthoniobacteraceae; genus SXWH01. Next base: position 159,925 of record JBGAPP010000002.1, read on the forward strand.
CTCCCCGTCGCTCCGCATGCGCTCAAGCGCGACATGATGCGCAACGAGGCCATCGTGAACGTGAAGTGGGACGCCGTGAAGGAGAAGGCCACCTACGGAATCGAGAACAAGGAATACAGCGAGATCAAGCAGGTCACCGAACAGCTCACTCTGCTGCGGAAGCAGAGCGCCGCCACACCGGCGAAGGGGCCGAATCCGGAATTCCGCGTGGTCATCCGCGGCGACAAGGATGTGAACGCGCTCGCCATCAACCAGGTGCTCAACGCCGCCGGCGAGGCGGGCATCGGCGACGTTTCGTTCGCCGCATACAACCGCGAGGGAGAATAGCCGTGAAGCAAGTCAACATCGATCCCAACGAGGGCACGCTCGGCTTCCAGATTGCGCCGATGATCGACGTCGTCTTCGTCATCATGCTCTTCTTCATGGTCATGGCTGGTGCGGTGAAAGTGGAGCGCGAGCTGAACTGCCAGCTCCCCGGCCAGATCGAGACCGCGAAGGAAGTCCCATTCGCCGACGAGCAGGTCGTGCAAATCACCGCGACCGGCGAGGTGCTGCTGAACGAGGAGCCGATGGGCGCCCCCGGCGACAAAACGCTGCAAAACCTCCGCAACGTGCTCATGCGCGTGAAGGCCAATTGCGAAGCGGCAAAGACGCCCGCCGTCGTCGTGATTGCGAGTGAGCCCAAGGCGAAGCACGGCCGCGCGATGGATGTGCTCGACGCGCTCGCCGAGGTCGGCATCTCAAACGTCAGCTTCAACGTCACCGAGGAGCCTTAGCAGCGCTGCTCCACGTTCCCGGGCGGATTCACCGGTTTGAGCTCCAGTTTTCGCCGACGCCTTTGCCGGCGAGACGTTTCGCGCCTTCCCTCCAAGCGGAGCGGCACCTCGCGGGTTGTCACATCACCCCATGAAGATCCTTCCCTCCGCAATCCTCGCGTTCCTCGGCTCACTCATGCTTCTCGGCAGCGGAGCCGCGGAGCCGCCCCGCGTCTTCCGCGCCGGCGCCGCCACGAGCAACATCACGCCACCGCTCGGGTCCTCGATCAATGGCGGCTTCCAAGACGGCAAGGCCGCCTTCATCCACGACGAGCTTCACGCGCGCTGCCTCGCACTCGACGACGGCTCGTCAAAACTCGTGCTGGTGATCGCGGATAGCTGCGTGATCCAGCGCAGCATTTTCGACGACGCGAAGCGGCAGGTTCACGAGGCGACGGGGCTGCCGCTGGAGGCGATGCTGATGTCCGCCACGCATTCGCATTCCTGCGGCACGCTCACCGCCGTGGGGCAGAGCGAGCCGGACCCAGCCTACCAGAAATTCGTCTCGCAGCGCATCGCTGACGGCGTCCGCCGCGCGTTGAACAACCTCGCGCCCGCGCGCATCGGCTGGGGACACGGCGATGTGCCGCAGCATGTCTTCAACCGCCGCTGGCTGCTGAAGCCCGGCACCGTCCCCGTGAGTCCGCTCGGCAGCACGGACGACCAGGTGCGCACCAATCCCGGCGTCAACAACCCAAACCTCGCGCAGCCCGCGGGTCCGACCGACCCGCAGGTGTGGTTCATCTCCATCCAGCGCCCGGATGGCAAACCCGTCGCGCTGTATGCGAACTACTCGCTGCACTACGTCGGCGGCGTCGGCCCGGGGCACATCTCCGCAGACTACTTCGGCGCGTTCGCCGATCGCATCCAGCAGTTGCTCGGCGCGGACCGGCAGGATCCGCCCTTCGTCGGGATGATGACGAACGGCACCAGCGGCGACATCAACAACATCAACTTCCGCATCGCCCGGCCCAAGCAGCAGCCATACGAGCAAATCCGCATCGTCGCGGACGACGTGGCGCAGGAAGTCGCGCGCGTGTGCAGGACGCTGCCACACCACGACTGGGTGCCACTCGGCGTCGCGCAGAAGGAAATCGAGCTCGGCCTCCGGCTGCCGTCATCGGACGAGATTGCGAAGGCGCGCGAGGTGATGAACCAATCGAAGTCGCTGCCCCGCATGGAGACCCTCGAGCAAGTGTATGCGCGGGAGACGGTGCTGCTCGGCGCTTTCCCGGCGAAAGTCGCGGCGCCGCTGCAGGTGCTGAAAATCGGCGACCTCCGCGTCTCAGCGATTCCGGGCGAGGCCTTCGTGCAAATCGGTCTCGAGCTGAAGCGGCGTCATCCGACCAGCTTCACCGTCTCGCTCGCAAATGCCTACCACGGCTACATCCCCACGCCCGAACATCACCGCCTCGGTGGATACGAGACGTGGCGCGCCCGCTCGAGCTGCCTCGAAGTGGATGCCTCCATGAAGATCATCGCCGGCCTGGAGGAACTGTTCGAGCGGCTGAAGTGAACGCGACTGGCGCAGCGTCGATGAACCGACTCCGATGAAACCCCTCATCCCGCTGCTGTGCCTCATCGCCGGCGCCTGCCGCGGGGATTCCTCGCCAACTCCGGACAGACCGAACGCTGGCGCCGTTCGCGACGGATCTGCATCATCAGAAGTCGCGGCATTCGTCACCGCATGGGGAAAGGAGGGCGCTGCTCCCGGTGAGTTCGACTTCCCCATCGGCGTCGCGGTCAACTCCGCGGACGAGGTCTTCGTCACCGACCACTACAACAACCGCGTGCAGAAGTTCGACGGCGCCGGAAAGCTCCTCGCTCACTTTTCCGTGCTGCCAAACCCCGGCGGCATCGCCGCGGACGGGGAGCGGCTCTACATCAGCCACTTTCCCGTCTCGCGGATGTCGGACAAACGGACGCCGGACCGAGTCAGTGTGTATTCGGCGAAGGGTGATTTCATCCGCGAGTGGGGCAGCACCGGCACGGGCGACGGGCAGTTTGATTTTCCCGGCGGCGTCGCGGTCAGCAAATCCGGCGAAATCTTTGTCGCCGATCAGACGAACCGCCGGGTGCAGGTGTTCGACCGCGGGGGAAAGTTCCTGCGCAAATGGGGCGAGCATGGCGTGCAGCCCGGACAGTTCGGCGGAAACACCAATCCCAAGTCGCGCGTCGGCGGGCCGCAGTTCATGGCGCTCGACAGCCGCGGCGATATATTCACCACCGAGGCGAGCGTGGGGCGCATCCAGAAATTCTCCCCGGACGGCAAACCGCTGCTCGCGTGGGGCACGAATGACGACCGGCCCGGGGCATTCGGCGGGAAGTTTGCAGCAATGAAGGCGAACCTGATTGGCCCCATTGGCATCTGCGCGGACCGCGCCGACCGGCTGTGGATCACCTGCGTGAGCGGCCGCGTGCAGTGCTTCACCCGCGACGGCCGGTTCCTCGGCGGGTTCGGCTTCAAGCAGGGCGACGGCGAGGGCGAGTTCTTCGCGCCGCACGGCATCGCGATCAACAGCCGCAGCGAGCTGTTCATCGTGGATTCCTACAACCACCGCATTCAGAAGTTCGCGGCGACGCTGAAATGATCCGCCCTTCGCTCAGCGCTGCAGCTTGCGGTCGTGGAGCGGATCGCCCGCGGGCGGGACGACGTTGAGGCGCAGCCCGCCGGACTTCTCCAGCTCGTCGAAGAGCTGCCTGTGCAGTTTCTCCGCCTGCTCGCGGAATGCGGGGACCGCGATGAGGTTGTGCCGCTCGATGGGATCCGTCTGCAAGTCGTAGAGACCGTCTCGGTCCCACACGCCGTGGGTGTAAACGTATTTCCACCGCTCCGTGCGGATGGCGAAGGTCGTGGGCGTCGCGGGGAAATTCCACTCCCAGTAATACTCGTAGAGGATGTGGTCGCGCCACGCCACGTTGCCGAGGCCGACCAGCAGGGGGAGGAAGGAACGACCGTCCATCTTCGGCGCGCCGTCCGGCACGGCCACGCCGGTGACTCCGAGCAGCGTCGGCGCGATGTCGATGTTCTGCACCATCTGCGTCACCACGGTCCCCGGCTTGATGAGCCCCGGCGCACGCATCAGCAGCGGCACGCGGATGCTCGTCTCGAATGCGTCGCGCTTGTCGTAAAAGCCGTGCTCACCGAGTGCGAACCCATTGTCGCCCATGTAAACGACGAGCGTCGAATCGCGGAGTCCGGCATCGTCGAGGTGCTTCAGCAGGCGGCCCACGTTCTCATCGAGCGAATGCACCGCCTCGCTGTAGCGGCGGAAGAGCGTCTCGAAGGACGGCACCGGATCGTGATCGAAGCGCCCCGTCTCCATGTGGTCCACACCGTGGATGCCGTAGCGCCGCTCGCGCACCCATCGCGGCTGCGTCGCGTAGTTCTCCTCCGTGTTTGCCATCGTCTCCGGGTAGCGCACGGGCGCGCTGTCGTAGCGGCCCTTGTGGCGCGGCGCGGGCTCGAAGGGAAAGTGCGGCGCTTTGTAGGAAACCTGGCAGTAGAACGGCTTGTCACCGCGCTTCCTCAGCCACTCGAGCGCGAGGTCGGTGAGCACGTCGGTGTTGTAGCCCGCGATCTTCCGGCGCTCGCCGTTGATGTTGTAGGTGTCGTCAAAATACTCCCCCTGCCCCTTCAGCCCCACCCAGTGGTCGAAGCCCTTCCGCGCGTCGTCGCTGTCGTTGCCCATGTGCCACTTGCCGAGCAGCGCCGTCTCGTAGCCGGCGGCGCGGAGGTATTCGGGAAAGTAGCGGATCGCCGCGGGCTCGGGCCGCTGGTTGTCCACGACTCCGTGGTGGTGCATGTATTGCCCGGTGAGGATCGATGCCCGGCTCGGCGAGCAGAGCGAAGTGCTGACAAACGCATTCCGCAGATGCGCCCCCTCCCGCGCGATGCGGTCGAGGTTTGGCGTCTCGAGGAACTTCGGCGCCTCCGGCATGAAGCCCAGCCAGTCCCATCGGTGATCATCGCTCAGGATGAAGAGGATGTTGCGCGGCTTCTCTGCCGCGGACGCGATGCCCGCGAAAAGCCAGACGCACAGCGCGAACAGCAGGCGCGTCTTCATTCTCCGAACTTCGGCTTCTTCGCGCTCACCTTCTCATACGTCCCCGTCGCATACACGCGGTGGCCGAAGCCGCACGTCCCCGTCTGCTCCACGATCATCTTCCCGCCGGCAAACCGCATCGTGATCTTCCCGTCCTTCTCGTCGTCAGTCGGAATGAACACCGCGGTGTCGCCCTCGATTTTCGCGGTGCCCGCGGCTTGGCCGAGGTTCGCCATCGGCCCATAGGCCGACGACTTGTATTCAAAGATGCAGTCCACATCCACCTGCAGCTTCCCGCCGCCCAGCGCCCACACCTTGATCGTGTTCTTCCGGCAGCGCCAAGTCCCGTTCACCTGCGAAGCTGTCACATCCTTCGACGCTGCCGCCCTCTCCTTCGGCGGCTCCGCGAGCGAGGGGAAATGGAGCGCGGCTCCGCAGAGAAGCGTTGCAGTGATGAGCGGAAGGAAGGGGCGCATGAGGGAATGGTGAACAGCGGATTGGCGGACGACGATGCACGAAGGGCGCGCCTTCGTCATTCCGTCATTCGTCATCCGTCATTTCTTCATCTCCGCGCGCGTCTTCGCGATCAGCTCCTTGATGTTGATGTCCTCCCCGCCCTTGCGGCTGCTGCGCGCGGCGCCGTCCATGAACGCATACAGCTCCAGCGTCTCCTCCGGGCTCACCGGCACCTTGCCCGTGCGGAACATCTTCACGATCTCCACCAGCAGCACGTCGTAGCCGTCGTAGGCCCCGATGGGCGCCTCGCCTTTGTCGCCCACGGCCTTGCCGCCGTAGCCTTTCCCGTGCTGGTCGTCAGTGAAGACCCCCGTGCGCCCGCCCGCCCACGTCCCCGTCACGAGGAACTTCCCGTCGCTCACCAGCTCGCTGCGCACCGACTCGCAGCCCGTCCCCATCACCGTGAAGAGCGCCTCGCACCCATGCACACCATACCAGTAGAGGTCCGAGTGCGTCGCCTCGCGGTGCGCCGGGCTGAACGTCTCCGCCTTCATCACCTTCCCCACCGAGCCATTCCGCACCGCCATCGTGCTCTTGGAAAAGCGCAGTGACGACGAGCAGAACGCCGGCACCCCCGACGCCTTGATCAAATCGATGATACGGATGGTGTCCGCGAGGTCGCCCGCGATCGGCTTGTCGATGAACACCGGCTTCTTCGCCGCCAGCACCGGCTTGAGCTGCTCCAGATGCACGCGACCGTCGTTCGATTCGAGAAAAACCACGTCCACCTTCTCCAGCAGCGCCGGGATCGAATCCACAATCTCCACGCCGAGCGCCTTCACCTTCTCCGTGTATTCCGGCACCCGCTTCGTGCTGCTCTCGATGTCCCTGCTTCCCTGCGGATACGCCGCCACCACCTTCACTCCCGCCAGCGCCGCGGCGTCCTCCGGCTTCTTCGCCCCCTTGTTCAGCGTCTGCGTGAACGCGATCACATGCGAGGTATCCAGCCCGATGATTCCCGCCCGCAGCGGCTTCGGCTCCTCAGCGCGGGCCGTGGTGACGAGTGATGCGAGGGAAAGGACGGTGGAGAGAACGAGGGCGGTTTTCATGCGGGGAGCATGACCCGCCCGACGCCGGAGTCATTGGGAAAAGATGCGCCGATCACGGCTGACCACCCGATCCCGTCCCCTCGTCCTTCACCGACAACACTCCCCATAGACTCACAACCTGCGCAGAAGCCCGCTCGGCAGTTCTCCCAAACTCCGCGAATTGACCATTGCAGGCGACTCAGCTCCCCGCGCCCGCGTCGGGCCACTTCATGCCGAAGGCGCCGACTTCCACCTTTTCGTAGGACTTGCCAGTGCGCTCGCTGATCTTCATCATGATCTCGTCCCACTTGTCGTAGCTGGAGACGATGAAGCCCCTCTTCCTGCCCTTCGTGTCGATGATCTGCACGCGGACGGCTTCGTTGCCACCGACTTTCTGGCGGGCGAGGGCACCCGCGATGCCTTTTGCCGGGATGGGAATGCGGCAGACACCGAGGCGGGCGACATCGCTGTAGGCAAACTGCGTGGTCCCGAGAGCCTTCGCGACGACGCCCTGCCCGGAGAGGATGACCTTGCCGCCACCGGCGCGGATGATGATCCAGATGCCGATCGGGATGCCGATGATGAGCAGGCAGCAAAGGATGCCGGTGATCTTCAGCGCGGTGCGGGCGCCTTTTTGGAACGGATATTCGAGAGTTTCCATGGTCTTTGGCTGGGGTTGAAGTCGGTGTTGAAACCCTGCGGCGCGGTGAGATTTCCGTGCCCGAAGGGGTGGAGGTCTTTTGGCTGATTTCGGAGGGGGCGCCAAGCAGAACATGGCTAAAAAGTGATAAAACACATTTTTGCGTTGCAAATCGCCGTCAATTTTTCGCCGCCCATCATTTTGAGGCCGAAAACTCCCGGCCCTTTGCTCCAAACTCCCGGCCCTTTGCTCCAAACTCCCGGCCCTTTGCTCCAAACTCCCGGCCCTTTGCTCCAAACTCCCGGCCCTTTGCTCCAAACTCCCGGCCCTTTGCTCCAAACTCCCGGCCCTTTGCTCCAAACTCCCGGCCCTTTGCTCCAAACTCCCGGCCCTTTGCTCCAGACTCCCGGCCCTTTGCTCCAGACTCCCGGCCCTTTGCTCCAAACTCCCGGCCCTTTGCTCCAGACTCCCGGCCCTTTGCTCCAAACGCCCAGTCCTTTTGGGAATCCGATCTGGCCGATGCGAGGCCCAGCGAGAACCCGGCCGCCCGACTATCGCGCAACTGGAGCGCGCTGCATCGTGCCGATTTTGTGCCAGCCCCGTCCGGCGCTGGTGGTGGTGGTCACGATGAGGATTGGCTCGACGCCGACACGGAAGGTGTTGTTCGGATTCGCCCCAGCACCGGCGAGGTAGGGGTCGAGGGACGCGAGCTTCGGCGCGGTGAAGATGTCGCCGGTCCGGCAGTTCACAAAAATGGGCGGCCACGATTCGACCTCTCCGACGCCGACCGGGAGGCGCATGGATGGGTCGAGCTTCAGCGTGTGGGGCTGCCATCCGGGGACTTCGATGCGGAGGATGTGCGGGCCAGGCTTTGCGAGGTTGGCAGAGAGCGGGATGGTCCCGCGCAGGTGCCCATCCACAAAGAGCCGCGTGCCTTTCTCCACCGGCCGCGCGCGCTCGTGGCGCTGCCCTTTCACCGGGATGACGCCGCCGAGGTAGGCCGTGCCGTTGTCCTCGATGTTCCGCCCGACGGGATTCTGGGCGTTGCTCCTTCCGAGCGCGAGCGCGCTCTGCACGACAAGTTCTCCCGCGGCTACGCCGCCTTTGCGCGAAAGGAGCGGCTCGCTCGTGCAGCCGGAAAGGATGAGTGCGAGGGCCAATGCGGCGTGGACGACGGGGCGCGGGGGGAATGGGTTCATGGGAGGGCCTCGAAGTATCGGGCAGTCGGGGGCAGCGCAACGCTGCGGCGAATGCATCGGGTGGAGCGGGCGCTCCGCGCACGCTTCTGTGGAGTTCCAAAGGGAAGAGACGCGCACGATGCGTGCGGTCCATCTGCCGCCACCGGTTTCCGGTGTTGTCTCGGGCGACCGGATCCGCACGGAGAGCGGCGCGCGGGGATGCGGGGATTTTTCGCGATGGCGGCAAACGGCGCTTCCCTTGCCCGCGCGGCGTCGTGTAGCTTTCGCGGCGAAGGCGAGTCCATCCATGCCAGTCATCAACTTCACTCCAGAAGAGCACACGTGGGCGTCCAAGGCGGCGATGCGCCTGCGCTTTGTGCAGGCGGATTTTGCGGACCGTCCCGCGGAGGAGCGGAAGAGCTTCCTCGAGGACGAGGTGCGGCAGGCGCTCCAGAACATCGCGCCGGAGAAGCGCGGACGCTACGCCGCGGCGCTCGCGGAACATTTCCCAACCGGATTCATCAACAACTCATCTGCCGTGGACGCGACGCCGTCTGACAATTCACCGGAGGCGCTCGTCGAGGCGCTGGTCAAAATCGCACCGAAGCTGCCGAAGAGCCTGCTGGCCCAGTTTGGCCTGCGGCTGCAGGAGGCGGGCTACATGGAGGTGAAATCGACGACGCTCATGGATGCGCCGCCGGAGGACCTGCTGAAGAGCATCCCGCTCGACCCGATGCGGCAGGTGGACCTTCAGCGGCTCTACCGGACGCTGGCGATCTTTGCGGAATATTACACGGGGCTGGAGACGATCATCTGGCGCACGTGGAAGGAGCTGGCGCCGACTTCGCCGGTGCAGCGCGACACGACGCCCGCGGGCGACGTGAAGAAGACAAGCGCGCGCTATCTGCACGGCGACACCGAGGTGTCGAGCGAGCAGCTCAAGCAGATCGTGGAGCGCACGCGGAAGCTCATGGGCGGCCTGCTTGGTGCGATCCCCGCGGGCGGCACGGCATTCCTTGAGCGCTTCCTCAGCGAGTTTTCGCCGGAGAAAATCTCCGCGCTGGCGAAGGCCGACAAGAGCCTCGGCGGCTGGACCGAGGACGCGAAGAACTGGAACAAATACAAGAAGATGGTGGAGGACCAGCGGGGCCAGGTCTTCGAGGAGAAGATGTATGAGGCCATCGCGCGCAAGGCCGAGGCGCTCATGGGCGGCACGGCGCGGAAGGAATCCTGATTTCACATTTAAAAAATGAGCCTCCAAATCCACTGGCACGAGGGACTCTTCCTCCAGCCGCACCACCTCCAGCGGTTTCAGAAAAACCTGTATGACCTCGTCGCGATGGGCCGGACGATCCAGATGCCGTATCCGTATGGCGTCATCGAGATGAAGCTCAGCTACGACGAGCTGGAGAATAAGCGGCTGCTCTTTGACCGCCTGCGGGTGATCACGCGCGGCGGGGTGGAGATTGATTTTCCGAAGAACGCGCACCTGCCGATCATCGACATCAAGAAGCCCTTCGCGGAGCAGCCGGGCGGATTCGCCGTGGCGCTCGCGGTGCCGCTGTGGGTGGATGAGCGAGCGAACTCCATCGAGCCCGGCAGCAGCACCGACCCGCGCGCAAAGCTGATCTACCGCGTGGCGGAGAAGCAATACACCGACGAGAACACGGGCGAGAATGCGAAGCCGGTGATGATGCGCCATTTCAATGCGCGGCTCATCTTGGAGAACGAGGACGACTCCGACATGGAGGTGATCCCGCTCCTGCGGATCATGCGCTCGACAAACGAGGAGTCTGACCTGCCGCGTCAGGACCCCGAGTTCACGCCGCCGTGCCTCGTGATCAATGCGTCGCCGGTGCTTCGCGAGATGGTGCGCGACATTTCCGCGCAGGTGGAGGCGAGCCGCAAGGAGCTGTCCGTGCAGCTCACGCGCGGCGGGACGTTCGATTTGAACACGCTGCGTGGAATCCAGTTCGAGCAGGTGTGGCGGCTGCGAACGCTGAACAAATATGCGGCGCGGCTGCCCTCGCTCGTGCTCGCGCCGGCGATCACGCCGTTCGAGTGGTATCTGGAACTGCGCGAGCTGCTCGGCGATCTCGTCGCGCTTTACCCGGGCTCGGGCGACTTCGACTCGCTGCCCTACGACCACGACAATCCCCTGCCCTGCTTCCGCGACGTGTGCGCGAAGATCCGGAAATACCTCCGCGGTTCCGTGGCGCCGAGCTTCTGGAAGGTGGACTTCAAGCGCGACGGCCAGTGGCTCGCGGCGACGCTGGAGGACAAGCACTTCACCGTGCCGTCGGAATACTTCCTCGGCGTCCGCACCAAGCAGGACGCGCGCGGCCTCGCGACGCTGGTGGAGAACCGAGACGAGTTCAAACTGATGCCGAAGAGCATGATCGAGCGCGCGTATTTCGGCCTGCCGCTGAAGGAGGAGCGCCACCCTCCGCTGGAGCTGCCGGCCTCCGCGGATCTGCACTATTTCCGCCTGAACCGCACCGAGGGCGCGCGCCACTGGGATCTGCTCTCGAAGGAAAAGTCCGCGTGCATCCGGTGGACGGACATTGATTCCGCCGACTACCAGGTGACGCTCTACATGGTCGTTCCGCCCGAAGCAGCCGCACAGAAATGACGCTCCTCGAACTCTGCGATCCGCTCTTTCAATACATCTGCCGCCTCAACCGCGCCGGGCGCAAGGGCGGCCACGTCGAGTTCACGACGGTGCGCTCCGAGGTGCTCGGGCTCTTCGAGGAGCTGCGCAACCGCTCGTCGAACGACTTCAAGCTCGCGAGCCAGTTCAAGGCGATGGAGCTGCCGCTGGTGTTCTTCGTGGATTCGCTCATCGCCGAGAGCAAGCTGCCGTGCGCGAAGCAGTGGAACAAGGAGCGCCTCGCCTTCAAGCGCGACGAGCTCGCGGGCGACGAGAAGTTCTTCGACCTGCTCGACGAGACGATGAAGGATCCGAGCGACGAGGCTTCGGAGCGGCTCACGGTCTATTACACGTGCGTCGGCCTCGGCTTCTCCGGGTTCTATTTTTCCCAGCCCGAGTATCTGCGGAAGAAGATGCAGGACATCGCGCTCCGCATCCGCGGCCACATGGAGAGCGACTCGCAGGCGCGCATCTGCCCGGAGACTTATGACCACACCGACACGCGCGACCTCATCGAGCCGCCGACCGGCCGCGTGTGGCTGATGGTGGTCATCTTCATCATCAGCGCGGTCACCGCGCTCGGGTGCAACATGTATCTCTTCTCGAAGGCCGCAGGATCGCTGAAGGAATCCCTGAAGGTGATCCTCGACCAGGAATCCAAAATCGGAACTCCCATCGCCAAGTAAGCCATGGAACAGCTCTTCAACCTCCCGACTCCGGTAAAGGCCGTGCTCGCACTGCTCACCGGCACCAGCATCGTGGGCGCAGTCGCGATGATTGACCCGAAGCTCGCGGTCATCGTCGCCATCGGCTTCGCCGTGCTCATCGCGGCGATCGCCCTCTTCTTCATGCTCCGCTCGTGGGGCCGGAAGCGGAAGGCGAAGTCCATGGCGAACGAACTGTCCATGCACTCCTCCGCCGCACCCGCGGGAGTGAACGACGCGGCGAAGCGCGCGCGCCTCGACGACATGCGCCGCACATTCGGCGAGGGTCTCACGAAGTTCGGCGACGCGGAGAACATCTACAAATTCCCGTGGTATCTCATCGTCGGCGAGCCGGGCTCGGGAAAGACGGAGGCCATCCGCCACTGCAACGTCGGCTTCCCACCCGGCCTTCAGAACGAGCTGCAGGGCGTCGGCGGCACCATCAACATGAACTGGTGGTTCACCAACCAGGCCGTGTTCCTCGACACCGCGGGACGCCTCATGTTCGAGGAGGTGCGCCCCGGCGAGAACAACGAGTGGAGGGAGTTTCTCCAGCTCCTCGTCCGCAACCGCCCCAACTGCCCCGTCAACGGCCTGCTGCTCATCATCCCCACCGATGCGCTCATCAAGGACAGCGACGCGAAGCTGAATGAGAAGGCCGGCAAGATCGCCGCACAGTTCGAGCTCATCCAGCGGACGCTCGACATCCGATTCCCCGTCTTCGTGATGGTGACGAAGTGCGACATGATGAGCGGATTCCGCGAGTTCTTCGACGACTTTGCCGACGCGGCCAGTGTGAACCAGATGCTCGGCTGGTCGAACCCCGATGACCGCGACTCGCCCTTCCAGCCGGACCGCGTGACCGACCATCTCGCGACCGTCGTGCAGCGAATCAAGAAGCGCCGCCTCAGTCTTCTCCGCGATCCCGTGCCGAGCAAAGGCGAGGAGCGCCGCACCGACGAGGTGGACGCGCTCTACTCGCTGCCGCAGAGCATCCAGCTCATTGCGCCGCGGCTGCGGCAGTATCTCGAGAAAATCTTCGTCGCCGGCCCGTGGTCGCCGAAGCCGCTCTTCCTCCGCGGCATCTATTTCACCAGTTCCATGCGCGAGGGCGCCGCGCTCGACCAGGAACTCGCGCAGGCGCTCGGCCTCAGCGCCGACCAGCTCTCCGAGGCGAAGGTGTGGGAAAAGGAGCGCGCGTATTTCCTCCGCGACATCTTCACCGAGAAAGTCTTCCGCGAGCGCGGCCTCGTGACGCGCGCGACGAACACGAAGAAGATGCTGCGCAAGCGCGGCCTGCTGCTGTGGGGCACCGCCACTGTGCTCGCGCTCACGTTCGTCGGCTTCACCGTTTACGCCTACCAGCAGTTCTCCGAGAGCATCAAGCGCCACAGTGATCTCTGGTCCACCGCGAAGTCCACGGATGACTGGAAGGCAAACAACTGGAAGCCCGTCGTGCAGGGGGACAAGGCCACCGACACGGTGCTGAAGTTCCGCGGCACCGAGCCGCCTATCACCGTCGGCGACCGCCGCATGCCGCTGCTGCAATACCACGACGAGCTGCGCGACGTCGCGTCCAAGCCCGTGGAGACCGCGTGGGTTTACCGCCCGATGCTGAAGGCCGTCAGCCTCGACGAGGATCGGCTGAAGGCGCAGCGGATCGTTTACGAGGGCAGCGTCGTCTTTCCTCTCGTGGAGGCCGCACGCGCGCGGATGCAGAATGAGAAGGTCGCGGAAGCCGTGGATGCGGGCGAAAGCCAGGATGCACGCCTCGACCGTGAAGCCCATGCGCTCGCCGCGCTGCTGCGCATCGAGTCGGACAAGGTGAACGGCGAGAAGCGCGTCGGTGAAATTTCCGACGCCGTGCTCATTCCCCTGCTCCAGTATGTCACCGCCAGCAAGGCTCCCACGGACGACGAGAAGCTGAAGCAGCTCCGCGCCGGCTTTGAATCCACCTACGGCTCGAATCCATCCGCGAAATGGGTTCCCGAACGCCTCGCCATCGGCGCGCTCACGCTCGAGCAGAACGCTCCAATCCAAGCCGGCCTCGCGCGCCTGCGCTCGCTCGCCGGCGAGAGCATCCGCTCGCAGCTCGACAGCGCGGCAAAGATCACCCAGATGCGCGACGACCTGCGCGAGTTCCGCAGGATCGAGCGCGAGATGGAGGCCACAGCCACCGGCCCTGGCGAGACGAAGGCGAAGGAGGAGAAGCTCACCGCACTTCTCGCGCAGCTCGGCACGGTGAAGGCGGCGTTCGACGTGAAGCTGAAGGCTGCCAAGGCATCCAAGCTCGTCGCGGAGGACAAGTCCTCGCTCAGCGGCGCCTACAACCAGGTCGTCTCCGCCAGCCAGGCGCAGTCGAATGCGAACTTCCAGCTCCTGCGCGACGCGGTGAAGCCGAACCTCGCGCACCCGACCGCGAAGCTCTTCAAGGAAGTGGACGACGACCTTTCCAAGACCCTCGCGAACCTCAGCGAGCAGGTGAAGGGCATCTTCAACAAGCAGGACATCGAGGAACTCGCGCAGCTCGACAGCTACCTCGAGGATTTCGGCGACCGCCGCCGCATCTACGAAGTGCGCTTCACCACTTACCAGGACGCCGCCACCGCCTCGACCAAGACCGACCCGACCACCGACCTCGTCGGCAAGAGCTGGTCGTCCTACGGCGCGGTGGTGAAGGAGATCGAGGGACTGCGTGCGCTGCTCCCGAAGATCCAGATCAAGCTCCTCATGTCGCCGACCGCGAAGGAGAACCCCGGCATCGAAAACACGGCGTCGGCATTCCTCCAAGTCGCGCAGGAGCGCCGCCTCAGCGCCATCGCGAACGAATATCTGCGGCAGACTTCGCAGAAGTTCGACGCGGGCATCTTCGAGCCGCTCGTCAGCGGCACCGGCCGCAAGTTCGCGATGGCGCGCGCGGAGCGACAGGCCGCCGAGGCGCTCATCGAACTGTGGAAGCTCGACCGCGACTCGCCTGATTTCCAAAAGGTCGATCCCGCCGTGAAGGCGAAGCTCACCGCGCTCTTCAGCCAGCTCGACCAGATGAAAATCGCCGCCGCTGCGGCCGACGACTACAACGCGAAACTCGCCGCGCTCAAGGTCACCGTGACATTCAAGTCGCAGACGCCCTTCAAGTGGAAGACCGCCGACGGCGCGGACATTTTCAACTCGATTGATTTCAGCAAGACCGCCTCCTACAGCGCGGGCTCGCTCACCATCAACCTCCGCGACGACGCCAATGCGCCGTTCGCCGGCAGCGTGAGGATTCCCTTTTCCGAGGAGGGCGACGTCCGCGTGCGCGCCGGCGGAGCCACGCTCACCTTCGAGGTGAAATACAAGGGCGAGCGCCCGCCGCCGCCGGGCAGCCTGCCGAAGGCTCCGGTGAAGCAGACCATCAGCGACAAGCTGCGCTGACCCGTCATGGCCGGCTGGCTCAGCGATCTCGGTTCCAAGCTCGGCAGCTTCATCAGCAGGCGCCCGGGCACCGCCCACCTCGGCGCATTCGGCAAGCATCCCGGCTGGAACGATCACCTCGACGACATCGGCCTCGACACCGAGCCGCTCATCGCGGCGAAGCAATACCTCTACGTGCAGGGCATCGGCGGCGTGATCGACGCCGGGCAGTGGGAGGCGCTGCCGAATGGCGACGCGCTTCCCGAGTTCCGCCACACATTCACGTGGAGGGATGACCGCGAAGTCCTCGTGGGAAAAATGTGGTCCTCGAGCGACGGCAAGGGCCGGACGAAGTATCCGATGGTTGTCTGCGCGCATTTCTCAAACCGCGCCGCCAGCGGAATCCCCGACGCGGGGCCACTGCTGGATCAGCTCGGGGAAACTTGCCGCGCCACGAATTCACCGGACGCTGTGCGCAGCGCCGTGGGCCAGGCGCGCAACGCCGCCTCCCTCCTCACCGAGGCGCCCGAGCCGTCGCTCGGATCGAAGGCGGAATTCCTCCGCGCCCTTTCCCTCGAGCCATCCTCCGAGAACGCCGCGCGCATCGCCTACGCTGTGGAGAACGACTTCACATCCGCCGCATCGAACGGCGCGGGCAAGGTGCGGATCAATTTGAAACTCGGCCAGTTCAAGGGCGCGGCATCCGCCGTCCGGCTTCCCTCCGATCCCGCGCGACCGCTCGTGTCGCAGCGGTTCTGGCGCGAATTCATCGGCGAGCGCATCCCCGCCGGCGCGCCGACGCTCTGCATCGCACACGCCTCATCACCTTGGCTCGACATCATCGTCGGCCTGCCGACATCGCGGCAGCTCTTCTGCCTGCGCGCAGGCGAGAAGGCGCTGCCGCCGGCACACCACATCCCGTTCAACCTCTCCGAACCCGCGAGGACCGCTGCCGCAAAGCGCTGGCAGGCATTTCTCGACGAGAAGTGACCCTGCTTGCGCGGCGCTCAGCGCTTTGGCGCCGCGGGGCTGCGCTCCTTCCTCCCGGATGATTCCGCAGCGGAGGGCTTGCGCACCGACCGCGCGGCGGGCGCAATCTTCGACACGGACACCTCGCCCTCCCCGGTGATGACCATGCGCTCGCCCTCCTTCGCCGACGCGGTGAACTGCTCGCTGTGGAATTCAAACGCAAGCTGCATGCTCATCGTGCCGCGCACCGGCGACGCCGCCGCCGCAAGCAGCTTGCGCTGGCGCTTCCAATAGTCGGCCTTGGTCTCGTCGGTGTTCCGCTCGAACTGCGCCTCATCCGCCAGCGCCGTCGCGAGCGACCAGCCGCAGTCCACTTCGAGCCCGCGCGCAGTCACGCGCGCAGCGAGCTGCGGCGTCACATCGAGCGACTCGCCGCCGAGCGTGATTCGCGCCGATGTAATCTGGATGCCGTGGACTTGCTGGAAGGCATCCTCGTCGAGATCGAACGTCTTCGACACGTGCTCCCGGATCTGCGCGACCGTCTGCGGCATCGCACCGCGATCCGCCGCCACCTTGCGCGCGGCGCGCAGCGGCCACGCTGGCGATTTGAAAAAGTCCGGCTCCTCCGCCTCCAGTCGCTTCACCTCCGCAGCGACGGCCTTCGCGAACTCGGACTCCTCCTTTTCCATCTCGGGAAAAATGTCCATCGCCTGCAGCTTCGCGAGCGCCTCCCGCGCCTCGTAGGCGGATTCTCCCTGCGCGGGCTTCGCCGCCGTTTTGCCGGAACCTTTCGCAGCGTCGGGCTTCTTCATCTCCGCGTGCGCGGGCGCAGCGAGGAGGATGGCGGCGAGAATCGCAGCGGGCAGGCGCATGGCCGCTGTTTCGCAGGGCGTCGCAGCGCGGCAAGGAAAAAGCTCCCCGGCGAATGTGCCGCGACGGGAGTTGCGGCGCGCGGGCGGAACTGGCAGAGAGTGCGCCGCACGAGCATGAGCACGGCCACCGCCAAGAAACCCACCCCCGCGCAGGACACCGCCATCCGCTGCGTGCCGCTCTCCGCCGAGGAGGCTGCCGCCAATCTCCGCCTCTGCGCCGTCCTGCGCGAGCAGCCCGATGCCGTCACCGGCCACCTCATCCTCCTGCGGCAGACACCCGAGGCGCGCGTGATCCTCGGCGCGGCGTGCGATGCCGACGGCGCCGTGCGCGAATGGCTGGAGCTGTGGATTCAGGACGTGGATGCGAAGCCGCAGGGCGAGACGCTCGTGATTTCAAACACCGCGCGCGACGCCGCATGGCAGCAGCTCGTCGCACGGCTGCGCGGCGCGGACCCCGACGGCGCGTTTTCCTCGCGCAGCGAATGGACACCGCCGCGCCCGGCCTTCATCGATCTCTCGGCTTGGGCGCCATCGCATCCCGCGACCGAGTCCGGCCCCGTGGAGGTCGCGTGCGACGATGCCGCGCTCGCCGCCGCGGGACTGCCGAAATATTCCGAGAGCACCGCGCGCTTTGGCCGCGCCGCCGCGGGCGGGCTCTTTGTGAAGCTCAACGACGAGGCGGGCAGCTCCGCGTTCAGCAGCGTGAACGCCCACGAGCTTCGCACGCTGCTCCCCGCGGGCGCGAAGCTCCTCCCGCTGAATCCCGGCGGCGGCATGATCTTCGCGCGCCGCTTTGCCCCGCTCGGCATCGAGGAATTCGCCGAGCTGCTCGGCGGCCGCCCGTGGAGCGGCATCGTGAATGCAAAGCGCCCCTTCCGCCTCAGCGGCGTGTATCAGCACCTCGAGGACGAAACCGAAATGCGCGCCGCAGGGCAGCACTACTACGGCGCGCGACGCGACCAGGCCGGCCGCCTCGCCGAGGTGCTCTGCCTGAAGCTCCTCCTCGTGGACCAGTGCATCCGCGCCGCTGCGGACGAAGTGCGCCGCACCACGCTCCCGCTTTTGAACCTCACGCCCGACAGCCTCCGCGTGAGCCTCGCTGCGACCGGCGGCAACATGCCCTTCTGCTGGGCGTCGCGCGTCACGCTTGTGCAGCCCGGCGACGCCGTCGCGCTCGACATTCCCTCCTCCTCCACGCGCTACTTCACCACCCGCGTCGCGCCCGCCGCATCCATCTACCGTCCCGAGGAGCTAGGCGTCCCGCGCGCCGGGCTCGGCAATGTCCGCATCCGCCGCACGCTCTCGCCCGCCGATGGCGGCATCGCGCTCGAAGGCACGCTCTCCTCGCACGAGCGCCTCAGCGTGCAGCCAAACGAACTCCTCCGCCTCCGCCTCCCGCTAAAGGACGCCGGCAGCGTCGAGCTCATCGGCTACATCGACACGAAGGCCGCGATGGCCCCCGGCGAGGCCGCCTTCCGCACCATCCCGCTGCACTTCGACGAAGCCCGCACCGCCACGCTCCGCAGCTACGAGGGCATCCCCTTCAGCCAGGTGCCCTTTGAAGTCCTCCAGCCCCTCAGCAGCCCGTGCGACCTCTACTCGCTCGGCGTCCTCGCCCTGCGCGTCCTCTACGCGGGCTCGGAGCTCACCCTCCCCATCATCCTCGACACCGCGCTCAGCCTCCTGCGCGCTGCCAATGCTGCATCCACGCCCGACGATTCCGGCGCGGGAAAAGCGGACGCTACCCTCGATTCGCGCATCCTCGATTTGCTGAAGGCCGACGAACGCTGGCTCGCCACCCTCGGCCCGCAGCACCTCATCCGCCCTTCGAAGGAAGGCGAAGCCGCCGTCGTCGCCGGCACCCTGCCCCTCGAAGTCTGGTCCCGCGTCCTCGCCGGCATCCTCCGCTTCTTCCCCGGCCGCTCCCCCGAGGCCTTCTGCCGTGACCTCGCCGACGCCCCCACGCTCGCCCCTCACACCCCCTTCGACACCGCCCTGCGCGCCTTCACCCGCGCCCTCGACACCGCCCGCGCCCTCTTCCTCTCCGACTGGAAACAGAACGAGGAAATCACCGGCATCCTCGCCGCATATCTCCCCGCGTAGCGGATCACGCGGGAAACATCAGCACCACCTTCGTGCAGCGCACGCGGCCCGGCCATGCGCGCCGCTAGATGTAAGGCCCGACCTTCAGCGTCTCAAACGCCTTGTCCAGCTTCTCAAACGAATCGCGCTGCGCGTTTGCCCACGGCGAACCCGCGAAGAAATCCCGCTGCGGCTTGCCCGCCACCGAGCCCGGCTCCATCTTCTCCCGCATCCCGAGCGAGAGCATGTGCGCCGCCTGCATGTAGTTCCCCGAGTGCGAGCATCTCCGCACGTATTCAAACAGCGCGCCGCCCGTCTTCACCCCCGCCGCATACATCGCCTGAATCTCCGTCTTCGCGGTCGCGAGCTTCTGCGCCTGCGCATTCCGCGGCGCAGACCGCACGCCGTTCAGGATCGTTTCGATCTTCCTCACGAAGTCCTTGAACTTCGCATCCGCATCCGCGTGCTTCTGGCCCATCAGCTTGATCTGGCTGTCCCCGTCCTTCAGCAGGTCGAGCGCCGCGCTGCTCGCCGTCGCGAGCTGGTCCGCCGTGTAGGTCCCCCCGCCCGTCTGCGGCGGCAGCGTGTCCACCATGTTCCAGACATACTTCGAGAGCTCCTTGTGCGACGCCTCGCGGTTCGAATACGCCTGCTTCGCCAGCAGCGCCAGCCCCGCCACACCCGCCACCACCGCCGCCTGCGGCCCCATCATCGCCGCGAGGAAGCCGCCCGCCGCGATCGCCGCGCCCACCTCGCCGCTCACCGCGATGATGCCGCCCACCATCCCGATCGTCTGCGCCACATTCGCCCCCACGTTCAGCGCCGCAGCGCCGCCATCCACGGCACCTCCCAGCGACGGCTTCTTGAAAAAATTCTGCACCGACTGCTTCGTCGTCTTCGCCACGTTCGTGATCGAGTGGCCCACCCGGCGGACGTTGCTGATCTCCCCGTTGATCAGCGGGGTGAATGTGTTGTTGCGAGTATTCGGAGTCATGGAGCTTGGAAGGTTCGAGTTTCTGCCAAGTGCCCCGCCGCGCTTCCCGTGGCTGTGAAGGGCGAGTTGGTTGCCGTTCACCGTGAGGCACGCGCGCAGCAAGTCAACTCCCCATTCCATCGCGCCAAAGCGGCCGGGAGAATCCCCCGGCCGTGCGTGCCGACGCCGGCGAACCAGAAAGGAGCGCGAGGTCGCCGACTTTGCGCGCTTCCTCCTCGCACAGCAGAGGGACGAGCGGTGGGAGGAATGGATCGCCTCACCCGCGCCGTGCCCGAGGGTGGCGAGGAACCGATGGACGCCAGCCGCCTGTGATTTCGCGGACGCGGCCCGACCTTCTGGCGCGCGTGTGCGGCGCTGGATGAAAGGCCCGGCCGTGGCCGAAGGCTGAACTGAAAAAATCCCGCGCTAGCAGCGCATCACGCAGCAGCCGAAATCCAGCGTGCGGCCCGCAGGGGTCGTCTCGGCCTTCACCGCGGGTGAGAGCCTGTAGCTCTGCCGTTTGCCCTTCGTCGGATCGGTCTCGCCCACGATCAACCCCGCCTTCACCAGCACCGCGCAGTGTTTGCGCACGAGGTCCCGGTTCTTCGGCAGGGTGCCGCCGATTCCGCCGATGGCGTGCAGTTGCCCATCGAACAGCGAGACGAGAATGTGCCGCCGGGTCGGGTCGCTCAGCGCCTCGAAAATCTCCTGCGGGGCGATGGTGCGGACAGTCGTGGTAGTGACGGTCAAAGGCGGGGGCTGGTCCATAAGGCTCCAGCGTGCCAAAAGCCAGTGCGCCCGGCAACGCCGGAGTCTCCTGACCGGAAGAACCGTTCCGTTCTCAGCACCCCGGAGCCTCCTGACCGGAAGGACCCTTCCGTTCTCAGCACCACGGAGCCTCCTGACCGGAAAGACCGTTCCGTTCTCAGCACTCCGGAGTCTCCTGACCGGAAAGACCGTTCCGTTCTCAGCACCCAGGAGTCTCCCGCTCGGTAGAAATTCTCCCACATCGCCGCCTTTGGGGACGAAGACGTTTTGCACCATGAGGACGGTCACGAGCTTCTTCTCGGGGTCGATCCAGCCGTGCGTGCCGAAGGTGACGCCGTGGCGGGAGTTCATACGGAAGAGACGCCCGCCCTCATCATGCGCGATAGACATCGCGGCGATGGCCGAGGGTGATGAGTTCGATTTCATTCCGCGGCAGGTCGAAGCGATAGATGATTCGGTAATCGCCGACGCGCAGGCGGAGTTCGCTGCGGCCCGTCATGCGGTGTGAGGGAAGGCATCGAGGCGGGCTCCCATGTCGGTGATCTTTGCCAGGATGAGTTCGCGAATCCGCACGGGGATGCCATCCAGCACTGCGTCAAACTCCCGTGAGAAAATCTGCGTCGCCCAGCCCGGCATGGCCTATGGCTGGACGGTGCGCGAACGGCCTTCCGCCAAGTCTGCCTTTCCGCGTTCGATGGAGGCGAGAAACTCAGGCGTCATCCCGCGCTGATCCTCGATCCATTGCTCCAGCCACTCGCGGATTTCCTCGGTTTCAGTGAGGCTCAGCCGGGTGATCGCGGCTTCGATCTCTGCGACGGTGCTCATGGGGAAAGGATGCACGGATGCGCCCGGTGCGTCAACGAGTGCGAAACGCACGCGGAGCGGCGCGTTCCACCTTTCCGCGCTCCGCGTTCCGCATTTACTTCACCGCGCCCGCAGCAAGCTCGAGGAACTTGTCGCGCAGCTTTGGGGACGAGGGCGTTTTGCACCATGAAGGCTGTGATGAGCTTCTTCCCGGGATTGATCCAGCCGTGCGTGCGGGGGAGAAACACCTTGGCCAGAGCACGCACCCGCGCTAGCATCGCGCCATGCCTGCAACTGCATACCGCTATTTGGTGAACCTGCCCGGAGTGCGCGGCGGCGCGACCATCGTCGAGGGCACGCGGATCGGGGTGCATGATGTGGTCGGCCTCACGGTGAACGGCGCGAGCGTGGATGATGTGGTGCGCAGCTTCCCGGACCTCACGCGGGCGCAGGTGTATGAGTGCCTCGCCTACTACGAGGATCACCGCGCTGAGATTGATGCGCTCGTCGCGCGGCAGATGAACAGCGGCGCGTAAGCGTGAAGTTTTTCTGCGATCACGACGTGCCCGCGGACATCGCGCGGGTGCTCCGGCAGGAAGGCCACGAAGTGACGGAACTCCGCGCGGCGCTGCGGGTGGATGCGACGGATGGGGAGGTGTGGCGGTTTGCCCGCGAGCAGGAACTGCTGCTTGTGACGTGCAACCGTGACGATTTTCTCGCCCTCGCGGCGGAGCAATCGGGCGAGGGACTCATCGTGCTCATCCGTCGCCGCACGCGGCAGGCGGAGTGCGCGCATCTGCTCGCGCTAATCGAACGATCGGGCGAGGAAGGACTGCGTGGGAATATCAACTTCGCGTGAGCCGTGCGAGCTGAAGAACAGCCCGCCTCCTTCCGTCGGCGGCTACTTCATTTCACCGCGCCCACCGCGAGTTCGAGGAACTTGTCGCGCAGCTCGCCGCCCTTGGGGACGAGGACATTCTGCACCATGAAGACGGTGACGAGCTTCTTCTCGGGGTCGATCCAGCCGTGCGTGCCGAAGGCGCCGCCGTGGCCGAAGCTCTTCGCGCCCATGTGCGGGGCGCTCTTCTTCTCGGCGGCGTTGTTGAACCAGCCGAGGCCGTATTGGATGGTCCTGCCGCTCGCGCTGTGCGGCTTGGTCATCTCGGTGACGCCTTTCGCGCTGACGATGCGCTTGCCGTCGAGTTCGCCGCCATTGAGCACCATCTGGTAGAAGCGCGCCATGTCGGCGGCGGTGGAGAAGAGGCCGCCGCTGGGCTCGGCTTCGCGCCGGATGTCGGGCTCGGAGGTGAGGAAGGCGTTGTGCGCGGGGACGAGGGCGTCGCCGCTGAGCTTGTAGGTGCGCGCGACGCGCTCGCGCTGCGCGGCGTCGGGGTGCCACGTGGTGTCCTTCATGCCGAGCGGCGTGAGGATGCGCTCGGCGACGAACTGCCCGAAGGTCTTGCCGCTGGCGATTTCGACGATGCGCCCCGCGACGGTGAGGCCGAAGCCGTATTCAAACTCGCTGCCGGGCTGGAACTCGAAAGGCTCCTTCAGCAGGTCGAGCGCATACTGGGCGATCGGCACGTTGCCGTCCGTGGGCTTGCGCGCGGGGTCGGGGATGCCGCTGGTGTGCGAGAGCAGGTCGCGCAGGGTGATGGGGCGGTAAAGCGGGCGCGTGCCGACTTTCACTTTGGCCAGCTCGGGGATCCACTTCGAGGCGGGCTCGTCGAGCGTGACTTTGCCGTCGTCCACGAGGATCTGAACGGCGGTGGAGGTGATGCCCTTCGTCATCGAGGCGATCCAGAAGATCGTGTCGGTGGTCATGGGCTTCTTCTTCTCGATGTTCGCCATGCCCGCGGCCTCGGCGTGGACGGTGCGTCCATCGCGCACGACGAGCGTGACGACTCCCGCGGCGCGCTTCTGCTTCAGCAGCTCCTCCATCGCGGGCTTGATGGCCGCGAGCTTGGCGGCGTCCATGCCGACTTCCTCGGGCTTTGCGACGGCGAGCACGGCGGGCTTGGCCGCGGGCGCTGGCGTTGCAGGCTTCACCGGAGGGGTCACCGGCTTCGGCGGCTCGGGTTTGGCGGGAGCGGGCTTGGCGGGCTCGGTCTTCGGCGGCGTGTTGTTCGCCGCGACGATGGCGGCAGGGAGCTGGTTTTCCCAGCCGCGCTCGATGCGGATGGTCGGGAGCGCCTTCTTCAGCGCATTGGCCCCGGCGTCGGTGACCTTGGTCTCGAAGACGTAGAGGCGCTTGAGGTTCTTTAGCCCGCCGAGCTGGGCGATGCCGGCGTCGGTGACTTCGGTGTGGAAGAGATTGAGCGATTCGAGCTGCGCGAGTCCCTTCACGTGCGCCAACACGGCGTCGGTCGCGGCGCTGCGGGAGAGGTTCAGCTTTTTGAGGTTCTTCAGCGAGGCGATGCCCGCGAGGTCGCCGGGCTGGAACTTCATGCCTGACAGGTCGAGCTCGACGACGGCCGGCATCTTCCCGATGAGCGCGAAGGCGGCGGCGTCCGGCTTCTCGACGCCGCGGAAATTGACGTAGGTCCAGTTCACGCCGCCCGCGAGCGGCTGAACGAGGGCGCCGCGCTTTGTGAGCGCCTCGCCCGCCTGCTTCTCCTCGGCGGACAGCGCCGGGCCGGCATCGGCCTTTTCATCGGCACTGAAGACGGGCTGGCTGAACAGGGAGAAGGCGGCGACGATCGCGGGAAGGAGGATTCTGCGGAGTTTCATGACGGGGTTGAGATTAGGAGCCGGGCCGCGTGCGTGGCACGCATTTTCCCACCAACGAGACTCGCGCGCGCCGTCCGTGTTAGAGCGGAAATCTCCAGCGCCGCTGTGGCATCGTTCTGGCTTTTGCAATGAGTCATGGCCCGCATCGACCAGTATTTCAAATTCATGAAGGAGCAGGGCGCCTCCGACCTGCACCTCTCCACGGGGAACCCTCCGATTCTCCGCATCCACGGTGAAATGGTCCGCATCGACGCCGCTCCCTTCAACAGCGACGACCTCAAGGCGCTCGTTTACGAGATCGCCCCGGAGCACAAGATCAAGCAGTTCGAGGAAACGGGCGACGTGGACTTCGGCTACGAGTATCCCGGCTTCGCCCGCTACCGCGCGAATTTCTTCAACCAGAAATACGGCATCGGCGCGGTGTTCCGACTCATCCCGAGCAAGGTGCTCACCGCGGACGAACTCGGCCTTCCGCCCGTGATCAAAAAATTCGCGATGCTCAAGAAGGGCCTCGTCCTCGTGACCGGCCCGACCGGCTCGGGCAAGTCCACCACCCTCGCGGCAATGGTGGATTACGCGAACCTCCAGCGGAAGGATCACATCCTCACGGTCGAGGATCCGATTGAATTCGTGCATCGGAGCCAGCAGTCGCTCATCAACCACCGCGAGGTCGGCGTTCACACGAAATCGTTCGCCGCAGCGCTGCGCGGCGCGCTGCGCGAGGACCCGGACATCATCCTCGTGGGTGAAATGCGCGACTTGGAAACCATCGAGCTCGCGCTCACCGCGGCGCAGACCGGCCACCTTGTCTTTGGCACGCTGCACACGCCGAGCGCACCGAAGACAATCGACCGTATCATCGACGTGTTCCCCGCCGGCCAGCAGAACCAGATCCGCTCCAGCCTCGCGGAGTCGCTGAAGGGCATCGTCGCGCAGAACCTCTTCAAGCGCGTGGACAAGCCGGGCCGAATCGCCGCGCTCGAAATCCTCGTCGTGGACAGCCCCATCTCGAACCTCATCCGCGAGGGCAAGACGCACCAAATCACCGGCATGATGCAGGTCGGCAAAAAGAAGGGCAACCAGCCGCTCGACGACGCCATCGCGGAGCTCCTGCGCGCGTGCAAGATTTCCCCCGAGGAGGCCTACGACAAATGCCTCGATAAGAAAAAATTCCGCGCGTTCATCAAGGACGCCGGCGAGTGGGAAGACTAACCGCCAATGAAACGCGCTGAACTCGATGCAATCCTGACCTCCATGCTGGAGGTCGCCCCCGGCATCTCGGACATCAACTTCACCTGCGGCCGCCCGCCCCAGGTCGAGGCATTCGGCGTCCTCAAGATCGCGGATGTCCCGCCGCACGTCCCTAGGCTGACGCCCTTCCAGACCGAGCGCATCGCGCTCAACATCATCAACGGCGAGAAGCGCCTGCTCCGCGAACTCGCCACGCGCGGCTCGTGCGACTGCGCCTACATGGTGAACGACAAGCTGCGCTTCCGCGTGAACATCTTCCGTCAGCGCGGCCACATCGCGATCGTCATGCGCAAGGCGCAGACCGAGGTGCCGACGATCCAGAGCCTGAACCTGCCCGGCATTTTCAAGGACGTGGCGAGGGAGAAGACGGGGCTCGTGCTCGTGACCGGTGCGACCGGCAGCGGCAAGACGACGACGCTCGCGGCGCTGCTAGATGAGATCAACAAGTCGCAGCCCGTGCATGTTGTGACGCTCGAGGATCCGATCGAGTATCTGCACCCACACAAGAAGGCCACGTTCAACCAGCGTGAACTCGGACCCGACTTCGATGATTTTCCCAGCGGCCTGCGCGCCGCGCTGCGCCAGGCGCCGAAGGTCATTCTCGTCGGCGAAATGCGCGACCGCGCGACGGTCGAAATCGCGCTCACCGCCGCGGAGACCGGCCACCTCGTGCTCTCCACCATCCACACGATCAACGCAGGCCAGAGCATCAACCGCATCCTCGGCATGTTTGAGCGCGAGGAGGAGGAGCAGCTCCGCGTGCGCCTCTCCGACACGATGCGATGGGTGATTTCACAGCGACTGCTCCCGCGCGTCGGCGGCGGGCGCCACATGGTGCAGGAAATCATGGGCAGCAGCATGCGGACGCGCGAAGCCATCCAGATGGGCGAGGAAGAGGGCCGCACCTTTTACGACATCATCGAGCAGAGCCAGACGTTCGGCTGGTGCACGTTCGACCAAGCCATTGTGACCGCATTTGAGACCGGCAAGATCACCGACGAGACCGCGATGCTCTTCTCCACGAACAAGGCAAAGATGAGCCGCTACGTGGACGACGCGAAGAAACGCCTCAAGCTCGTCGAAGTGGACACCTCCGGCCTCAAGCTCGACCTGCAATCCCTCGCCTCCTGATGAGCACTCTCTCCGAAAACGACTTCCACCACCGGATCGACCTCTTCGAGCCCGGCGACACCACCGCGCTGGTCTGCGTCGATGTTCCCGAAGTGCAGCGCCTCGTGGTCGAAAACCTCACCGAACTCGGCTGCAAAATTCACACCGGACTCTTCACTGAGGACATCCTCGTGAAGCTCCAGACCCACGCCTACGACGTCGTGATCATCGCGGAGCACTTCGCGGATTCAAACCTCGAGAATAACGCCGTCCTCCAGGCCACGCTCGACATCCAGCCGAACCAGCGCCGCAGGCAGATCATCGTGCTCATCGGCAGCAGCGTCCACACGGACAGCGACATGGAGTCGTGGGCACACAGCGTGGACCTCGTCGTGAACCTCGCCGACGTGCCGAACATCAAGCACGTCCTCCGGCGCTGCATGCAGCGCAGCCGCTCGTTTTACACGCCCTACACCGAGGCACTCATCGCGGCCAACCTCTGCTGAGCGCGCCCCGCGCTATGCGGGATAACGCACGTCGGCAGTGAGCCGCAGGTCGGGACCGATTTTGCGGAAAGAGATGTTCTCCAGCGCCGGCGCGGCGCCTGTGCTGCCGGCACCCAATCCACCGATCACCGTCGGCCCGCCGCACAGCATCGGCGCGAGGTAAAACTGCACCCGGTCCACGAGCTTCGCGTCGAACGCCGCGCCGAGCAGCTCTCCCCCGCCCTCGATCATCACGCTCGTGCAGCCGCGCTTGCCGAGTTCGCGGAGCACCGCCGCGAGCGGACGGCGGCGGAAGACCAGCGTGCGGTTGCGGTGCTCGTCGGTGAAAAGATGCGCGTCCTTCGGCAGACGTCCGCTGCGGGTCAGCACCACGCGCCAGGGCTGCCGCGCGGCCCCGCGGATGCCGCGCAGCGTGAGCCGAGGGTTGTCGGCGCGCACCGTCCCGGCGCCGACGAGGATCGCATCCACCCTCGCACGCAGCCGCATCGCATCGGCCCGGGATTTTTCCGAGGTGAGCCATGCACCCTCGCCTGTGGGACGCGTGAGGCGCCCGTCGAGCGACAGCCCGGCCTTGGCAATCACGAGCGGCATGCCAGTCGTGATCCACTTGTTGAAGGCCGCATTGAGCGCGGTGCATTCCGCCGCGAGCACGCCTGCGGTCACGCGGATTCCGGACTGCTTCAGAATGTCGAACGCCCTTCCCGCGTGGCGCGGATTTGGATCCGTCGCGCCGACGACCACGCGCGCGATGCCTGCTTGCTGGATCGCATCGGTGCAGGGCGGCGTGCGGCCATGCGTGCAGCAGGGCTCGAGCGTCACATAAATTGTCGCGCCGCGCGCGAGCCGGGCATCCTTCAGCGAACGCAGCGCATCGATCTCCGCGTGCGGACCTCCGGCGCGGCGGTGCCAACCCTTCGCAATCACGCGGCCGCCTTTCACGATCACGGCTCCCACCGCGGGGTTTGGCGACGTGCTCCCCACGCCCTTCGCCGCCTCGCGGAGGGCGAGGCGCATGAATTTCTCATCGTCGGCGCGGCTCATGGCGCATGCGTAGCCGTCCCGCCGCGTCCCGGCAAGGAACCCAGCGGCTCTAGTCCTTTTTCTCCGGCTGCGGATCGAGCACCGGCTTTGCCGCGCCCTGGATGGCAGCGACGCGCTCGGCCACGCGCTTCACGTCGTCCGTCCCGGAATGGATCTCGAAATCAATCGCCGCACTGTGGGTCGCCCCGGCAGCCAGCTTCGGCACGCGGCCGAGCTTGCGTTCGATGCGGCGGTTGTTCGGGAAGTTCGTCCCCGGCTCGAGTCCCGTCACATAGCCTTCGCCCTCGGCGTTCGTGTTCTTCCAGAGCGTCACGTAGGGCAGCTCCTTCACGGCGAAGCTCATCGAGACCGCCCGGTCGCCTGCCTTGTTCCTCAGCGCGATCACCGTGCGCCCGTCGCTGTCTGCGAGCGGGTGAATGCAATAGACCTGCTCGATGAATCCAAGCTTCGGCCCGGCGTAGGACGCGTAGTCCGCCACCGATTTCGCAGCGTGGTCGTTGAACGGCGTCACCCGCGACGCCGGCGCGAGGAACGAGGCGCCCTCCTCCAGCAGCGGACGCCCGTAGTTCGCGTGGTAGATGATCTGATATTCCTGCGCGTCCGCCCCGCGGTTCGTGATCGTGTCCGCGATGCGGAAAGTCTTCGACCCCGGCTCTGTCGAAATCTCCGTCTGCAGTTCCAGCTTCGGCCCGTAGAACATCCGCTCGTCCACGCGCCCGCGGATGCGGATGCGGTGCGGCGGCTCCCGGTCCACGAGCACCTCCACCTCACTCGCGGGGATGTTGCCGATCTTCCCGTGCAGCGTCAGTTCCATCGTGGACTCATCGCCCACGTTGTTGATGAATTTGTCCGTCCCCGGATGCCCGTTGCTCTCGAGCCCGCAGCGCACCATCCATTCGTTGAAGCCCTCCAGCCAGCCGAGGCCGCCGCGGCTCTGGAGATTGATGTGCCGGGGATGCACCACTTCCTTCACCGGCGAATCCCACCCGAGCCGCACGTCGCCCATCGTGACCGAGAGCACATTCATCCCGCGCGTCGGCACCACCGTGAACTGCAGCCGCCCGTTGTCCACGATGATGACCTCCACGCCCTCCTGCTTGCCTCCGTGCAGCGTGCGCTTCTTCACCGACCAGCCGGGTTTCGCGGGCGTGATGTCCTCGCCGCGCAGCTCCGCCTCATCCACACGCACATTCTCCGCGGCGCTGATCAGCGTGCGGTGGAAAGGCGCGGAGTCTGCGGCGGTGGCAGTCGTGGCGGCGATGGCGGCGAGCATGGCGGGGAGATTCATGGTTGGGGAAAAAGCGGCGCCATTGAATGCCATCCGAGCCGCGGGTAAAGCCAAAGCGTCGCGCGCCGCCTTCATGCTTGCCAAGGATTCGCGGCTCCGCCGGATTATCCGGCCATGCTTCCTCGCATCCTCCTCTGCTCCCTCGCAGTCCTCCCCGCTTTCACCGCGCTCCGCGCCGAAGACGACTCCCTGAAAACGCTCGCCGCGATCGGACGCGAGGGCACCGGCAACGAGACCGCCTCCGCCGCTTGGAAACAGGTCGTCGCCAAGGGCCCCGCGATTCTCCCCGCACTGCTCTCCGCATCGGGTCATGGAAATCCAGTCGCCGACAACTGGCTCCGCCTCGCGTGCGATGCCATCGCGGACGCCGCCCTCCGCGCACGGCAGCCGCTCCCCCTCGCCGACATCGAGGCCTTCCTGAAAGACACGAAGCACCCAGCCGCCGCGCGCCAGCTCGCCTTCGACCTCATCGGCAAGGCCGACCCCGCGCTCGCGGACAAAATCGAACCCGGCCTCGTCAACGACCCCGTGCAGGAACTCCGCCGCGGAGCCGTCGCGCGCCTCATCACCGCGGCCAGGACCGCCGCCGGCGACGACGCCAAGGCCGCGTGGCAGCGCGCGCTCGATGCCGTCCGCGACGAAGACCAGACCACCGAGATCGCCGGCGCGCTGAAGAAGCTCGGCGTCAACGTGGACCTGCCCCGGCACTTCGGCTTCCTCATGAAGTGGAGCGTCATCGGACCCTTCGACAATGCCGACCGCAAGGGCTTCGACACCGTCTTCCCTCCCGAGCAGGAGGTGAAGCTCGACGCCCAATACCAAGGCAAGACCGGCCCCGTGAAGTGGCAGGCATTCGAGAGCAAGGACGACCGCGGCAAGATCGACTTCAACAAACCCCTCGGCCTCCTGAAGGAGACCACCGCCTATGCCGTCACCACCTTCGACTCCCCGTCCGAGCGCGAGGCCGAGCTGCGCCTCGGCTGCAAAAACGGATGGAAAGTGTGGCTGAACGGCGAGCTGCTCTTCGGCCGCGATGAATACCACCGCGGCGCCCAGATGGATCAGTATAAGATGCGCTGCCGCCTCAAGAAGGGCGCGAACACCGTCCTCGTGAAGTGCTGCCAGAACGAGCAGAAGGAACAATGGACCGTCGAATGGGAATTCCAGCTCCGCGTCTGTGACAGCACCGGCACCGCGATCCTGGCGAGCAAGTAAGCATCCCCACTTTCATGAACCGCATCCTCGCACTCACGCTCGCCGCCCTCCCCTTCACCGCCGCCGCCGCGGACTGGCCGCAGTTCCGCGGACCGGACAGCACCGGCACTGCCGCGGATGCCGTGGTGCCGGCCAAGCCGAAGATTGACTGGACCGCGCCGCTGCCCGGACGCGGACTCGCCAGCCCCATCATCGTCGGGAAGAAGGTCTTTGTGACCTGCTCCAGCGGGCCGAAGCAGGAGCGGCTGCATGTGTTCTGCTTCAACTACGACGACGGCAGCACGCTCTGGGAGCGGCAGCTCAAGGCGACGGGCCGCACGATGTCGCACCCGAAGACTTCCATCGCCGCATGCACGCCGTGCAGTGACGGGAAGCGCGTCTTTGCCCTCTACAGCAGCAACGACCTCGCGGCCTTTGACCTCGACGGGAACCTGCTGTGGCTGCGCGGGCTCACTGTGGATTATCCGAATGTGAGCAACAGCCTCGGCATGGCGTCGTCGCCCATCGTCATCGGCGAGACGCTCGTGACGGTGATCGAGAACGACAGCGAGAGCTACACGGTGGGCATCGACGTGAAGACCGGGCGCAACCTGTGGAAGCTCGAGAGGCCGAAGGCGGCGAATTGGAGCAGCCCGGTGCCGTGGCGCGCCGATGCGAAGTCGCCCACGATCGTCGTGCTCCAGTCCACGAAGGGCCTCACCGGGGTGGATCCCGCGACGGGCAGCGTGCTTTGGAACTACACCGAGGGCGCGTCCACCTCGAGCTCGAGCGTGGTCGCGCAGGGGGTGATTTATGCGCCGTCGGGCGGCATCACCGCGCTCACGCCGCAGGCAAATGGCAGCGCGCCCGAGCAGGTGTGGCGCTCTAAGGGGATCAACCCCTCGACGATCAGCCCCGTGGTGCTCGGCGGGAAGATCTTCGCATTCAACAGCGCGGGCGTCCTTTCCTCCGCGGACATCAAGACGGGCGACGCCACGTGGAAGCTGCGGCTCACGGGACCGTTCAGCGGTTCGCCTGTCGGCGCCGCCGGCCGGCTCGTGGCCGTGAGTGAGAAGGGACTGCTGCAAATCGTGGACGTCACGGCCCCCGAGGGCGCGAAGCTCGGCGAACTCCAGCTCCCGCTGAAGGCGGACACGAAGGAACTCGTCCTGAGCACTCCGGCGCTGTGCGGGAAGCACATCTTCGTCCGCACCGACAGCGCGCTCTGGCGCGTGGGCGAGTAAGGCTGCACACTCGTCACGAATTTCCGAATCCCCGCTCCCATGAAATCCACCCTGCGCATTTTCTTCCTGCCGCTCCTCGCTTTCACCTGCCGCGCGGCGGAGCACGACATTGTGATTTACGGCGGCACCGCCTCGGCGGTCATCGCCGCGGTGCAGGCGAAGAAGATGGGCCGCAGCGTGATCGTCGTGTCGCCGGACAAGCATCTCGGCGGACTGAGCAGCGGCGGGCTGGGCTTCACCGACACGGGCAACAAGGCCGTCATCGGCGGACTGTCGCGGGATTTCTACCACCGCGTGTGGCTGCACTACGACAAGGCCGGGGCGTGGAAGCAGCAGCGGAAGGAGGAATACGGCAACAAGGGACAGGGCACTCCCGCGATGGACGGCGCCGAGCGCACGATGTGGATTTTCGAGCCGCACGTGGCCGAGCAGATCTTCGAGGACTACGTGAAGGAGTTTGCCATTCCCGTGGAGCGCGACGAGTGGCTGGACCGCGGGAAGGGCGTGCGGAAGAAGGGCGAGCGCATCGCGGCCATCACCACGCTGA
The DNA here is from genome assembly GCA_044221185.1 of Chthoniobacteraceae bacterium. Classification (GTDB taxonomy): domain Bacteria; phylum Verrucomicrobiota; class Verrucomicrobiia; order Chthoniobacterales; family Chthoniobacteraceae; genus SXWH01. The sequence goes on from JBGAPP010000002.1 coordinate 192,274, forward strand.
GCGGCAGGACGTATGAGGGGAAGATGTTCATCGACGCCACCTACGAGGGCGACCTCATGGCGGCCGCGGGTGTGGATTACCACGTGGGCCGCGAGGCCAACAGTGTCTATGGCGAGGAGTGGAACGGCTGCCAGGTCGGCGTGCTGCACCACAAGCATCACTTCGGCCCCTACGGCAAGGACGGCTCCGGCGCGGCCCTGAACATCAGTCCCTACGTCGTCCCCGGCGACCCGAAGAGCGGCGTGCTCCCGCGCGTGAGCACCGAGGCTCCCGGCGTGCGCGGCGAGGGCGACAAGAAGGTGCAGGCCTATTGCTTCCGGATGTGCCTCACGAACCACGACGACAACCGTATCCCCTTCGCAAAGCCGGACGGCTACGACCCGAAGCAATACGAACTGCTCCTGCGTGTCTTCAATGCGGGATGGCGCGAGACTTTTGAGAAGTTCGACCCGATCCCGAACCACAAGACGGACACGAACAACCACGGGCCTTTCAGCACGGACAACATCGGCATGAACTGGGATTACCCGGACGCGAGCTACGAGCGCCGCCGCGAAATCATCGCCGAGCATGAGCGCTACCAGAAAGGCTGGCTCTACTTCATCGCCAACGACCCGCGCATGCCGAAGGACGTGCAGGAGGCGATGCGGAAGTGGGGATTGCCGAAGGATGAGTTCAAGGACAACGGCGGCTGGTCACACCAGATCTACGTGCGCGAGGCGCGGCGCATGATCGGCAGCTATGTGATGACCGAAAACGACCTGCTGAAGAAGCGCGCGACTCCCGACAGCGTCGGCATGGGCAGCTACGGGATCGATTCGCACAACATCCAGCGCTACATCACGCCCGAGGGCTTCGTGCAGAATGAGGGCGACATCGGGGTGAGCACCAAGGGGCCGTATGAGATCGCCTACGGCTCGCTGGTCCCGAAGAAGGGACAGTGCGAGAACCTGCTGGTGCCCGTGTGCGTGTCGAGTTCGCACATCGCGTTTGGCAGCATCCGCATGGAGCCCGTCTTCATGATCCTCGGCCAGACCGCCGCGACCGCAGCCAGCCTCGCGCTCGACGGCAACCTCTCCGTGCAGCAGGTGGACTACAAAAAACTTCGCGCGCGCCTGCTCGCCGACAAACAGGTCCTCGAATACACGGCCCCGGCGAAGCCCGCGGCGAAACCGCCGAAGAAGTAGGCGGCAGTTTTCCGCGCTGGAACACCGCGCATTTCCCCGCGCACGCCGTCGCCGGAGCGGACGACCTACCCGCGCACCTGCCCGTTGCCGCGGAGGATGTATTTGTAGCTCGTGAGTTCCTCGAGGCCCATCGGGCCGCGGGCATGGAGCTTGTCGGTCGAGATTCCAATCTCCGCGCCGAATCCAAATTCGCCGCCATCCGTGAAGCGCGTGCTCGCGTTCCAATAGACCGTGGCACTGTCCACCTCCGCGAGGAAGTGCGAGGCAGCGGATTCGTCCTCGGTGATGATGCAGTCGCTGTGGTGCGAGCCGTTCGCCTCGATGTGCGCGATGGCCTCGTCGAGCGAGTCCACGACTTTCACTGCGAGGATGAGGTCGAGGAACTCGGTGCGGAAATCTTCCGGCTGCGCCGGAATGACGAGTGACGAATGACGAGTGGCGTTCTCCCCGCCCGCCAGCGGAGCGAGCGCGGGAAGCGCGCGTTCGTCGCAGCGCAACTGCACGCCCTTTTCCAGGAGCGCGCGGCCGGCCGTGGCGGCGAACTTTTCAAGCATCGCCGAATGCACGAGCACGGTCTCGATGGCGTTGCAGGCGCTGGGGCGCTGGACCTTCGCGTTGATGACGAGCGGCTCGACCATCGCGGGGTCCGCAGCCTTGTCCACGACCATCGCGCAGATGCCGTCGTAGTGCTTGATGACCGGCATGCGCGCGTTGCTGACGACGGCCTCGATGAGGCTCTTGCCGCCGCGCGGCACGATGCAGTCGAGGAACTGGTCCATCTGGCAGAGCAGGCGGACGGCCTCGCGGTCGGTGACGGGGATGAGCAGGATGGCGTCGGCAGGCAGCCCCGCGCGGGCGCAGCCGCGGCTGAGTGCGGCGGCGATGGCGACGTTCGACGCGATGCTCTCGCTGCCGCCGCGGAGGATGGTGGCGTTGCCGGCCTTGAGGCAGAGGACCGCGGCGTCGCTGGTGACGTTCGGGCGCGACTCGTAGATGATGCCGACGACGCCGATGGGCACGCGCACTTTCTGGATGCGGAGCCCGTTTGGGCGCGTCCAGTCGCGGAGAACCTCACCGACGGGATCGGGAAGTTCGGCGACCTGCCGCACCCCTTCGGCCATCGCTGCGAGGCGTTTCGGGTCCAGCGTGAGCCGGTCAATCATCGCCGCGGAAATGCCGCTGGCTTTTGCCCGCTCCACGTCCTGCGCATTCGCAGCAAGGATGGCGTCCTGGGCAGCGAGCAGCTCATCCGCCATCGCGCGGATGCCGGCGTTCTTCTTCTCCGTGCTGCAAAGGCGGAGCTGCCGCGCGGCGGCGCGCGCACGGCGGCCGAAGTCGAGAATCTGTTCGTTGAGAGTCATCGCGGCTACTGGGCGTTGAGCGGAACGAGCGGCGGGAAATAAGTGCCAGCCGGCTTGCCCGACGCGGCGTGGATGATCTGGGCGGGCTTGCGTCCGCTCGCCACGACGGTGGGAATGCCGGCACTGACGGCGGCGCGCACGGCCTGGAGCTTCGTGGACATGCCGCCGACGCTGAGGCGGCCCTTTTCCGCGCGGACGAATTTCTCGACGTCATCGACATCGTCCACGCGAGGGATCGTGCGGCCCTTCGCGTCGAGGAGGCCGTCCACGCTCGTGAGGAGAATGAGCAGGCTCGCCTCCGCGAGGATCGCGACCTCCGCGCTGAGCGCGTCGTTGTCGCCGAACTTCAGCTCCTCGACGGCGACCGTGTCGTTCTCATTCACGATGGGCACCACGCGGTTCGCGAGCAGGCGCGCGACGGTGTTGCGGATGTTCGCGTAGGACATGCGGCTGTCCATGTCGCGGTGCGTGAGGAGCACCTGGCCGACGTTGATTTTGTGCCGCGAAAAATGCTCGGTGTAGCAGGCCATGAGGCGCCCCTGCCCGACCGCGGCGCAGGCCTGCCGCGAGGCGAGGTCCTCGGGGCGCGACTTCAGCCCGAGCGCGCCGAGGCCCGCGGCGACGGCGCCGCTGGAGACGATGATGACCTCATGGCCGCTCGCCGTGAGCACCGCGACTTCCTTCGCGAGCCGCGCGAACTGGCGCTGGTCGAGATTCGTCCCGCGCGGCGTGGCGAGGATGCCGGAGCCGAATTTGAGGACGATGCGTTTGTGTGCGGCGGTTGCCATGAGGGCGGGATACGTAGCGCGCAGTGCGCGAATGTCGAATGACGAATGACGAAAGGCCAGCCGGACACATTCCGCGCTTTCCGCGCACGCCCTGCTCGTGCAAGGAATGCCGCATGAGCAAAACGAATCCCGCAACGCAGGCCGCGCTCGACAACGCGGCGCTGCTCGAATCTGTCGCAAAAAATGTGCGCCTCCTCGCCACCGCGGGCGACTCGCCGATTTACGCCGAGAGCATCGCGCAGCTCGCCGAGGGCGGACAGTGGACGGAAATCGTGGATCGCTTCTACCGCACGCTGGCATTCGGCACGGGCGGACTCCGCGGGCGCACCATCGGGCGCAACGTGACGAAGGCCGAGCGCGGCGGCGCCGCCGAAGGCGATCGACCCGAGCAGCCCTGCGTCGGCACGAACGCCATGAACTACTTCAACATCAGCCGCGCAACGCAGGGTCTCGTCGCGTATCTGCACGAGTGGTTCCGCAAGAAGAAGCTGCCGGGCCGACCGAAGATCATCATCGCGCACGACGTGCGGCATTTCTCGCGCGAGTTCGCGGAGCTGACGGCGAGAGTGGCGGTGGAACTTGGCTGCGATGCGGGTGTCTTCGAGGGGCCGCGCTCGACGCCGGAGCTGTCCTTCGCCGTGCGCTACACGAATGCGACCGCGGGCATCGTCATCACCGCCTCGCACAACCCGCCCCACGACAACGGCTACAAGGCCTACTTCGCCGATGGCGCCCAACTCGTGGAGCCGCACGCGGGTGGCGTGATCGGGAAGGTGAACGCCATCAAGAGCGACACCTACAAGCCGTTGCCGAAGCAGAAGCGAGGCAAGCGCATCAAGCTCGGCAGGGAAATCGACGATGCATACATGGCGCGCCTCGAGTCACTCGTGCTCGACCCGGAAATGGTGAAGGCGGCCGCTGGGCTGAAAATTGTCTTCACCAGCATCCACGGCACCGGCGGCGTGATTTCAAAGCCGATGCTCGATCGCTTCGGGTTCCGCTTTACCGTGGTGCCGGAGCAGGATCAATTCGACGGGCGCTTCCCGACGGTTAGGTCGCCGAATCCGGAGAACGCCGAGGCGCTCGCAATGGCCATCGCGCTCGCGGAGAAGGAAGCGGCGGATGTCGTGATGGCGACGGACCCCGACTGCGACCGCATGGGCGTGGCGATTCGAAACTCGCAGGGAAAGATGGAACTGCTCACCGGCAACCAGATCGGCTCGCTCATCGCAGCCTACCGCGTGGCCAAGCTGATCGAGCAGGGCGTCATCACGCCCGCGAACGCGAAGAACTGCGCAATCATCAAGACCTTCGTGACGACCGATCTTCAGAAAGCCATCGCCGCCAAGCACGGCCTCCGCTGCGTCGAGACGCTCACCGGCTTCAAATACATCGGCGAGAAGCTCGGCAAGTATGAGGCGGCGCTGCCCGCATCGGCGCGGAAGAATTACCGCAAGCTAAGCGAGCGCGAGACACGCGACCTGCGCATCGCGCACTCGACGTATTACGTCGCCGGCGGCGAGGAGAGCTACGGATACAGCGCGCATGATTTTGTCCGGGACAAGGACGGCAACGCGGCGGTGATCCTCTTCGCCGAGGTCGCCGCATGGGCGAAGCAGCAGGGCCTCACGCTCGACCAGATGCTCGACGAGATCTACGCGGAATACGGCTTCTACTGGGAGAAGAACGGCACGCTCACTTTCGAGGGTGCCGACGGCGCCGCGAAGATCGCAAAGCTCGCCGCGAGCTACGCGAAGAGCGCGCCCAAGACCATGGACGGCGCGAAGGTGACCGGCGCGCGGGATTTCATGGCGAAGACGTTCAAGGATGTGGAGGGCGATACGATCCCGAAGGAGAAGATGGTGATCTTCGACCTCGCCGACGGACGCCGCGTGGCCGTGCGCCCCTCGGGCACCGAGCCGAAAATCAAATTCTACATGTTCGTGCGCCGCGATCCCAAAGGCGCGCGCTTCGCCGCCGAGGAACTCGCCGGCGCAAAGACCGAAGCCCGCGCGTCGCTCGAAGCGCTCTGGCAGTGGATTCAGTCCGATGTGAAACAGCGGCTATAAATTGCCCTGTCGCTGGCGCGCGAGCCGCTTACTATTCACCCAATCTCTCAAACACCCATGGCACGCGAAATCCAACTCGACGGTTCGGAAATCACCGTGCTCAAGGCCATCGGCATTGGGGGGGGCGGCGTTGACGGCGAGACGCTTGTCGAGCGCTGCGTCGGCATGGAGGTCATTGAATTGATCGAGACGCTGAGAGGCATGATCAACCTTGGATACATCGATGCCGACCGGGACCATTTCTACAGCAAGGAGGAGATGGAGCATCTTGAGTTCCGGGTGAATTCCGGCTGGGCAAAGGATTTGCGCGAGGCGATGGATCCGACCCCGGAAGTGAAGAAGAGCAAGCGCGTGCGCCGAGAGTGAGCGCGGATCGGGCTTGGCAGCCGCACACTCCGCAGGGCATCCCCGAGCGGTGAAACCAAAGACGCCCGACAGACCTCCGCGCTTCGCACGCCTGTGGCCCTGGCTCGCCGCGATCCTGAGCGGCGTGCTGCTCGCGCTCTGTTTTCCGCCGGCGGATGCCGGCGGATTCGCATTTGTCGCGCTGGTGCCGCTGTTCATGGCCGTGTGGATTCCGCAGGGCGGAAAATGGCGCCCGCTAAGGCATTTCGCACTCGGATACCTCACGGGGCTCGTCTTCTTCACGACGACGTTCTGCTGGCTCTCGCAGCTCGCGCCGCTCTTCGACACGAAGATCCTGCGGTTCCTCCCGTTTGGTCTCGCGCTGGATCTGTCGCTCTTCCTCGGGGCTTGGTCGCTAATCGCAGGATGGATCGCCGGGACGCATTTCCGCCCGGTCCCGCCGCATGATCCGCTCGGGCCATTTGTGCGCCCACCCCTGCTCCACTCATTCCGCAATCTCGGCATCGCGGCCTTCTGCTCCGCGGCTTGGGCGGCTCTGGAATGGGTGCGCGGCTGGCTGATTTTCGAGGGCTTCGGCTGGAACTCCCTCGGCCATGCGCTGCACGCCGAACTGCCGCTGATCCAAATCGCCGAGTTCACCGGCGTGGGCGGCGTCAGCTTCCTGCTCGTGATGTGCAACGCCATCCTGCTCATCACCGTGCTCCGGGTGCGCGCGGAAATCGGGCGCATCCGCCTGCGGCCGCACTTCGACTTCGCGATCACCGCGGGCCTTTTCGTGCTCGCATTCGGCCACGGCGTGCACGTGCTCGTGAAACCGGGGAGCGCCGGCGAGGATACCACCACGCTGAAAATCGCCGCGGTGCAGCCGAACATTTCGCAGCGGGACAAATTCGACCTTGAACGCTGGCCGGAAATTTTTGAGCGGATGAAGTCCGTCAGCGATCTTGCAGCGCTCACTGCGCCGGATCTGCTCCTGTGGCCCGAAGCCTCCGTTCCCGGCGGAATGCTCGCCGATGCCGAGACGCTCGCCTTCGTGCAGGAGCGCGCGGCGCAGGTGCCGGCAATGATGCTCGGCACGGACGACCTGAACCGCGGCGGCGAGGGCGAGGACCACAACAGCGCCGCGTTCCTCCAGCGCGGGGAAAAGGAGCCGCAATTCTACGACAAGCGGCACCTCGTGCCATTCGGCGAATACCTCCCCTACCGTCCGCTGCTCGGCAGGCTGCTGAGCGGGCTGCTGCCGGGCGACTTCAAGCCGGGGAAGGTGCCGGTCGTTTTTTCACTCAAAAATCCCGGCGTGAAACTGGGCCCGCTGATTTGCTTCGAGGACACGCGCGTGGAAATCACGAGGGAGCACGTGAAGGCCGGCGCGCAGCTCCTCGTGAACATCACGAACGACGGCTGGTTCGGCCGCACCGCGGAGCCCGTGCAGCATTTGAATGTCGCGATTTTCCGCTGCATCGAAAACCGGCGGCCCATGGTGCGGTGCACAAACACGGGCGTGACCGCTTCGGTGGACATCCACGGCCGCGTGGACCGCTGGCTCGAGCCGTTCACACAGGGCGCGGCGACGCGGCAGTTGAAAATCCCGAACAAACCGCCGGAGACATTCTACACGCGGCACGGCGAGATCTTTTCCATCGCCTGCGCGGCGACGGTCGTGCTCGGCAGCCTCGCTATTTTGGTTTTTCGCCGGAAGTATCGGCGAGCTTGAGGAACTCCACCTTGGCGCTCAATTCCGGTGTGAGGAAGCGGTCCGGCTTTTCGATCTGCACCTTGATCTGCAGCGTGCCCTTCTGCCGGCTCGCCTCCGGCGCAATCTCGACAACCGCACCGCTGTAAACCTTCTCCGGCCACGCCTCCGGGCTCACTCGACAGCGCTGATCCATGGTGATTTTCGGCAGGTCCGCCTCGTTCACATCCACCTCGACTTGGAGTTCCTCGGGATTGGCGAGCGACAGCAGCGCGCTGCTGGGGCCGTGGTTTCCCGCGCCTCCGAACGTCTGCGGCGTCACCAGTTCGCCGGGATCGGCGAGTTTTTCGAGCACCACCCCGTCGATGGGCGAGCGGATCACCGTCCAGTCCAGCCACACCTGTGCCATGGCGCGGGTGCCTTCCAGCTGCTTCAAGTGCGCCTCCGCGGAGGCGACTGCGAGCCGTGCATCGTCCTCGCGCTCGGCAGTCTCGTTCTGCGTGAGACGCAGCTTTTTGATGCGGTTGAAGACAATCCCCGCCCGCTCCACGGCAACCCGTGCGACAGCGATCTGCCCCTCGATCTCCACAAGACGCGCGCGCTGCTCGGAGTCATCTAGCCGCACGACGACCTGATCCTTCTTCACCCGATCACCCTTCTTCACGCCAATCCACTTCACCTCGTTCATCGTGCGCGGACTCAGTTCGATTCGCTCGCGGTTGACGATGTAGCCGCTGACCGTGAGCGCGACATCGCCCGCCTTGGCCGGCTTTTCCGCAACCGGCGCGGTCGGAATTGGCGCCGCTGATTTCGCCTCAGGCTGCTGCCCCGGCTTGCTGGCAACGACGCGGCTGTCCTTCTCCCACGGCTTCGCAAAATAGAGCGCGATCGCGGTCGCGCCGACGACCCCGATGATGATGAACCGGAACGCACCTTGCGAACGCCGGCGACCACTCTCGGGAATCTGGATGTTTTGCAGTTTTGCCGCGTCCATTCGCGATGACAGTAGCGCGCTTCACACCGCCTTCAACGCCTCGATCACCGGCAGGCGCGAGGCACGCATCGCGGGAAGCAGCGCGCCGAGCAGCCCGACGATTCCCGCGAAGACGAGGCCCTTCACGACGATCGCCGTGGTGACGGTGAGTTCGAAAACCGTCTCGCTGAGGGAAAGAAAATTGACCGTGCCTGTCTTGTAGCCATTCACCAGCAGCGACGCCGCACCCCCCAGCGCCCCACCCAGGCACGCGAGGCACACACCCTCGATGAGAATCGCCGCGACGACCGCGCGCCTGCGGAAACCGAGCACTCGCAGCGTCCCGATTTCCCGGGTCCGCGCGCCGACGCTCGCATACATCGTGTTCATCGCGGCGAGCACGGCGCCGATGGACATGACGGTGGCGATGGCGTTTCCGAGGAAACGAAAGGGCACAGCGGTCTTCGTCTGCTCGGCGTAATATTCGGTTTCAGGCACGACGCGCATCGTCAGGCGATGGTCGCCTTCCAGCCGCTGCTTCAGCCGGGCGGCCGCCGCGGGATCCACCGGGCGGATCAGCACGCTGGCGTAGTTGGCGCGGTTGAACACTGCGCGCGCCTCATCCGAGTCCATCCAAACTTCCGAGTCGAATGCGCTGCCGCCGGCATCGAAGTGCCCCGTGACGGTGAGCATGCGCGCACCCATCTTGATTTCGCCGCCGACATCGAGGCCGCTGAACCGCTTCGCAAGGCGCGAACTCACCGTCACCTCCCGCTTTCCCGGCGAAAACCAGCGGCCGTCGAGCAGCCTCACCTGCGGACGCAGCAGCACACCGTTCGGCGCGACTCCGCGGAAAATCACATTCGCACCGCCCTCCACGCCCGCCGCGCGCGGGAGATACGCGGTCACGAGCGTGTCCGCGGAGATCAGCGGCCTGCCGTTCTCGCTGCGCTCAATCTCCTCCGCATACTGAATGAGGCGCAAATCATCATGGCCGATCTGGCTTGTGGACTCGGAGTCTGAACCCTTGCGGACCGCAAGCAGGTTCCGCGGATCGCCGGTCGTGCCGCCCGCCTTTTCCAGCCCCGCTGCGAGCGCCTGCATGAGAATCCACACCAGCACCACCGCAGCGACACCGAGCACCGTCGCAATCGTCGAGCGCCAGCGGACGAAGACGTTCCGCACGCTGTAATGGATCGGCAGCGCCATCTCCTGCGGGAGCCCGCGACGCCGCTACTTCGACGAGGGCGGCGGCGGCGGCGGCGCGCCCGTCGTCTTGAAAATCTGCAGGCCCTGCTTCTCGCGCTCGGTCTTCTGCTCGAGCGCCGCTTTCAGCGCGTTCACCTGGTCCGGCGTGAGTGTCTTCGCCGCGGATTGCAGAACGCGGTTCTGGTAGTCCGCCTTGTCCTTCTCCCACTGGCTGAAGGTCGCATCGTCCTTCAGCATGCCCAGCACGGTGTTCGGATCGCTTTTCGTCGGGTCAAAAGGATCCGCCGGCGAATTCTCACGTTCGGTCTTCATGAGCTGGATGAGGCTCTCCTTCTGCGCGCCCTCGAGCGGTGCGCCCGCCGAGGAGAACTGCTCCTCGAACTGATCCACCGCCATCCGGTCGGGCACCGTCTGCTCGTATTCGCTGAACTGCCCGTAGGCGGAATCACCGAGCGTCGTCCGCAGCCGCTCGTTGAACTCGTTTTCAATCGCGCTGACTTTCGCCGCGGTCTCGGCTGCATTTCCCCCGCCGCTGATGCGCGCGCTGCGCAGCGCCGTCTGGCGATCCGCCAGGATGCCCATGAGGACGTCCGAATCCTGCGGCGAGAGCTTCAGCCGCTTGGCCAGCTCCTTATACTGCGCACGCACCATCGTGCTGGACTGGCTCTGGATCATCTTCTTGCCTTCCGGCGAGCGGAGCATCGCCACCAGTCCGCCGAGATCCGGCTTGCCGTCCGGCCCCACGGAGCCTGGCTGCGGCATCGGACCGCCCGGGCCGCCGGGAGGGCCGTTGCGGAGCTGGGCTTGGAGGCGGTTTCGCTCACTCAGCAGCCGGTTCACGTTTTCATTCAGCGGATCGAGCTTCGCGAGCGCGTCCTTTTCCCCGGCGCGCGCCGTGTCGCGCTCGGCGGTGAGTTTGGCGATCTGCGTGTCCTTTGCGGCGGCCTGGCTGCGGTAGTCGTATGCGAGCCAGCCCGTGATGACGGCGGCGACTGCGAAGATGGCGATGAGGATTCTTTGCATGACGGTGGTGAGGTGCGCTGGGAAAAACATCCGCGATGCCCCTCAGGGCGTCAAGCGGTGCGGACGCTTGCCTGAATCCGGCGCTTTGCGATGCTCGCGCGATGTTCCGAATCCCGACCTGCCTCGCCCTGCTCTCCGCCGTGTCCCTTGCGGCGGCGGACCGCTTCGTGGTGGACGACGAGGCCTTTGAAACTCAGGCAACCGCCGCGGCGACCGCCCTGCACAAAAAGGGGAAGCTTGTGTCGCTGAAGGAACTCCGCGCCCAGCTCAAGCGGGCACACTGCGACGTCGTGTTCCCCGAGCCGCGCAAGGATCGGCTGCGCCCGCAGGATCTCCACCGGCTCCTTCGCGGCAGCACGGTGGCCGTCGCGACATTCTACAAATGCACCAAGTGCCTTGACTGGCATTTTGAGAGCGCGTCGGGATTCGTCGCGGCGGACGGCGTGGTGAGCACCTGTGAGCACGTCGTGGATTTCGAGGACGAGGAAAGGAAGGACGGCTTCCTCGTCATCGCGGACGCGAAAGGCCGCGTGTTCCCCGTCGCGGAGGTGCTGGCCTCGAACACCAACTCGGACACCTGCCTGCTCCGCGTCCCCGGCCTCGACCTGCCGCCGCTCGCGCTCAATTTCGATGCACAGGTCGGCGATCCGGTGTTCTGCCTCAGCCATCCGGACGGAAACCACTGGATGTTCACCTCCGGAATGATCTCCCGGTTTTTCATCAACCGCGAACCGGCGACCGACGGCGACAAGCCGCCGAAAAAGGAAAAGCTCGCGCCCTCGCTCTACCTGCACATCACTGCGGAGTTCTCGCCGGGCAGCAGCGGCGGGCCCGTCGTGGACGAGTGCGGCAACATCGTCGGACAGATCGAGGGCATCACCACGAGCCTCGAGGAGGAAAAGGGCGAGGATGGAAAGAACTTCACCACCAGCTACGGCATGCCGCTGCGCGCGTGCGTCTCCGCGGAGGAAATCGCAAAGCTGGTGAAACGGGCGAAACGCGCGAAGTAGCCCGCCGACTCCGGCTACTCCGATCCTTTCGACGGGACCACGCGCGTGGCTTCAGCCGCCGCCGTTCTTTTGGCAGCCACGCATTTCGCACAGCGAAAGACGAGCGCCGTCCGCGACTCCGCGGGTAAAAGACTGGTGCCCGGCGAAACAATTTCCTCCGCGGCAAACGGAAACGCAGTCGTGCTCCGCGATGCACCTCCACCTCCGGACCGCGCGTCCTCGAACACAACCGGCACCTCGTGGACTGCCATCCGCTCCCGATGAACCGGGCACACGTCGCTCCTGCCAGCCACGAGATTGATCGGCGGCGGCGCCTTGCCCATCGAATCCTCCGCGGCGATGCGCTCCGGATTCGCACTGTTGCCGGGAAGCATTGTCCCCGTCTGCGCACCGGGTGCCTGCGTCGTTCTGCCCCTGGGCGGAGCATCACCCTCCTGCTGATCGCAGGAGGCGAATGCCAGCGTGGCAAGCGGTGCGAGGAGAAAAATTCGGCGCATTTCAGAGCACGGATCGGGACGCAGGGTGCGGACGATTCGATGCGGCTGCAACGTGTTTTCCCGGGTGCCATGAAGCGGCATGCGCACACCGAAAAAGTCACCCCGCGCACAGCGGCTGCCATGCGCGGGGTGCGAATGCTGGGCGGTTGGCGCTAGATGACCACGCTCTTGCCGGGGATGGCACGCGGATACATGCCATCGGGGCCGGGCTTCACAGGCATGTCAGCGTCCCATGCGAGGTTCTTCGGGAAGATGGTGACCTCGCTCTTGAGCGCCTTCTCCATCTCGATCTCCTTGCCGCTGTAAGTGGCGAGGCGGCCGAGAATGGCGGTCATGGAGCTCATCGCTCCGTATTCCGCCTCGTTGTAGGGCTTGTTGTTGCGGATGGCGTCGAAGAGGTCGTCGTGCTCCTGCTGATACGGATCCTTGTCGCCCTCGTTCTTGTGGCGCCAACCCTCGCCGCCGGTGACGGAGATGGTGTGGCGGTTCACGTCGCACTTGCCCTTCGTGCCGACGACAGCCTCGCTCACGGAATTCCAGCAGCCAACGATGTGGCGGCAGAAGCTGGTGAGGCGGGAGCCATCCTCATACTCGAACTCAACAGCGTGGTGGTCGAAAATCTCGCCATAGTCGGGCCCCTTGCGGACTTCGCAGCCGCCCATGCCCTGCGCCTTCACGGGCCAACCCTTCTTCACCCAGTTGATCACGTCGAGGTTGTGGATGTGCTGCTCGCAGATGTGGTCGCCGCAGATCCACGTGAAGTAATACCAGTTGCGCATCTGGTATTCCATCTCGGTGAGCTTGCGGCCGTATTGCTTCTCGAGGTCCTCGCGTTTCTTGAGCCACGGCGTTGCGCCGTTCCAATAGGCGCGCATGGAAGTGATGTCGCCGATGGCACCGTCGTGGAGGCGCTTGATGGTCTCAATGTAGCCACGCTGGTGGTGGCGCTGGAGGCCGACGCCGACCTTCAACCCCTTCTCCTTCGCAACCTTCGCGGCGGCGAGCACCGTGCGGACGCCCGCGGGATCGGTTGCGACGGGCTTCTCCATGAAGACGTGTTTGCCCTGCTTCACGGCTTCCTCGAACATCATCGGGCGGAAGCCGGGAGGCGTGGAAAGGATGACCACATCCGCCTGCGCGATGGCCTTCTTGTAGGCATCAAAGCCGAGGAAACGGTTCTCCTTCGCGACCTGCGCGCGGTCACCGTGCTTCGCCTCGAAGTTCTTCAGCGCGGACTCCATGCGGTCCTCGTGGACATCCGCCGCGGCGACGAGCCGGATCGGGCCGAGGTTCGTGGTATTCAACGCCTGGTTCGCAGCGCCGGAGCCGCGTCCGCCGCAGCCGACGATGGCGAGCTTGATCTCGTCGCCGCCGCTCACGCCGAGGGCAAAGCGAGCGGGATCGAGCGCAGTGGCGAGAGCCGCACCGCCGAGCGCCGCGCTGCCGCGCTGGAGAAAGCTGCGCCGGGTGAGGGTCTGCGGGGTGATGATTCTGGGTTCCTGATTCATGTGTGGGTTGTGGGTTTCTGTGAAGTGAAGGGTCGCAAGCGTGCGGCACGGCGCCACGCCTTTGCAACGCCCGAATGACCCGCGCGCCGGAAAATTCTTTGCGCCACGCGTCTCCCCACGTGGCGCATCGTTCATCCTCCGCCCGCGTGGCGACGGGAAACTACACCTTCAGCCGAGGCGCGTCGTTCCAGAGGTCCTCGAGCCGGTAAGCCTGCCGCTTTTCGGGATGGAAAATATGCACGACCACATCGCCGTAATCCGCGATGACCCACTGGCTCATCGGGAAGCCGTCGATGTTCAGCGGGCGGCGGTCGTGCTCCTTCTTCAGACGGTCGCCGATTTCATTCGCGATGGCCTTGAGCTGTGGCTCGGAAGCTCCGCTGCAAATGACGAAGTAATCGGTAAATGACGACAGCTTGCGCAGGTCGAGGACGACGATGTCCTCCGCCTTTTTATCGGCGGCGATGCTGGCGCAGAGCTTGGCGAGTTTGTCGGATTTAATGGGAGCCTCCTTGGTAAAGGCGGTGCGTCTCAATGATTTGGCGCACCGCTTCGGGCACGAGATAGCGGATGCTGCGGCCTTCTGCAACGCGCTTGCGCACCTCCGTCGCGGAAATATCCACGCGGCGGTTCACCGTCGGAAAATCGTGCGAGGGCGAGGATGAAGCGCGGCCGAAGACGATGAACTTCACCATTTGCCGGAGCTCCTCGTGGCGCCGCCACTTCGGCAAATCGGCGACGTTGTCCTCTCCGATGAAGTAGAACAGCTCGTCGCCGGGTGCCTTGTGTAGCCACGCCTCCACGGTATCCACGGTGAAACTAGGCCCCTCGCGCTCCACTTCCGACGCGTCGCACTCAAAACCCACCTCACCACCGACTGCAGCCTGCACCATCGAGAGACGCACCGCGGCGGGAGCCGGGTTGCGGTCCAGCTTGAACGGCGATTGCGCGGCGGGAATGAAGACGACGCGGTCGAGCTGAAGCTGCTCCATCGCCTCACGCGCGAGGATGAGATGCCCGTGGTGTATCGGATCGAAGCTGCCGCCGTAGAGTGCCGTGCGCATCGCTAGGAATCCATCATCACAGCGAGACGCCGCGCTTCCACGGAATGAAGTCATCCTGCCCGAGACGAACCGCCGCCGGGACCGCGCGCCCACTCGCCACCTCGATGACATGGTCGAGCAGTTCCTCGCCGACTTGGTCGATCGTCTTCTCCCCTCGCACGATCGCGCCGGCGTCGAAGTCGATAATGTCGCCCATGCGCGTCGCGAGTTCGGTGTTCGTGGACATTTTCACCACCGGGCAAATCGGGTTCCCGGTCGGCGTGCCGAGCCCGGTCGTGAAAACTATCACATTGCAGCCGCTGCCAGTGAGCGCCGTCGTCGCCTCCACGTCGTTGCCCGGCGTGCACAGCAGTGTGAGGCCGCCGCGCTTCGTGATTCGTTCCGGGTAATCCACCACATCGAGCACGGGCGCGCCGCCTCCCTTTCGCGCGGCGCCGAGGCTCTTCATCGCGTCGGTGATGAGACCGTCCCGGATGTTGCCCGGAGACGGATTCATGTCGAAACCCGACCCCACTGCCTTCGCCCGTTCGGCGTAGCGCCGCATGAGGTCGAGGAAACGCTCGGCCAGCGCCGTGTCGCCGCAGCGGTCGCAGAGCCACTGCTCCGCACCGCAGAGTTCCGGGAATTCACAGAGCACCCCAGTGCCGCCGAGCGCGGAGAGGAGGTCCGAACAATGACCGAGCGCGGGGTTTGCTGAAATGCCGGAGAAGCCGTCCGAGCCACCGCATTTCAGCCCGAGCACGATCTCGCTAAGCGGCACCGGCTCGCGGCGCAGCTCGTTCGCCTGAGCAATCCCGCGGAATGTCTCGCGGAGCGCGCGTTCGAGCAGCTCGCGCTCGGAGGCGCTCTTCTGCTGCTCGAAGACGAACAGCGGCTTTGCATCACCGCCACGCTTGGAGATTTCTTCGCGCAGCGTCTCCACCTCCGCGTTCTGGCAGCCGAGGCTGAGCACCGTCGCGCCCGCAACATTTGGATGCGTGATGTAGCCCGCGAGCAATCCGCAGAGGGCGCGCGCATCCTGTCGGGTGCCGCCGCAGCCGAGCGTGTGCTGGAGAAACTTCACGCCATCCACGTGAGGAAACACGCGCGACGCAGCCGCGGATTTTTCGACCCTCGCCTCATCCAGCGAAGCACCCGAGCGCCACGCACCGGCGAGCTTCGACACGAAATCGGAATACGGCGTCGTGACCGCATACCCGAGGCCCTTCGTGAGCGCCTCGCGCATCACGTCGATGTTCCTGTTTTCGCAAAAGACCATCGGCACCACGAGCCAGTGGTTCGCCGTTCCGCAGCGTCCATCCGCACGGCGGAAGCCATCGAACGTCCTCCCGCGCCACCGCGAGACATCCGGCGCCTGCCAGTGAAAATCGGTCGCGCGCGCCACCGGCGTCGCCGTTGCGTGCGTCACGTTTTCGCGGGAAAGGAGCTCGCCTTCGGCAACCGCGCGCGTCGCCTTCCCTGCGACCGTCCCATACATCGTGACCAAGTCTCCCCCGGCAAAACTGCGCGCGGCAAATTTGTGCTTCGCGCCGATGTCGCTGCGCAGCGTCCAAGAATGTCCGTCGAGCGCGACGGTCTCACCGGCTTTGAGTGGACTGAGCGCGACAACCGCGTCGTCGTCGGGGTGGAGTTTCTGGATTCGCATGCAGGCGCGAACATGCAGCGGCGGCATCCCCCGCTGCAACGCATGAATTGCCGCGCGCTAGCCCGTCGTGCGCAGGCCGCTCGCAATCGCGTTGATGCTCAGCAGCAAGTCCGGGAGCATCGCGGCCGCGGCATTTTCATCTCCCGAGGCGCGCAGACCGCGCCACCGCTTCAGCAGTGAAATCTGCTGCACGTGCAAAATGCGCAGAGCCTCGGCGCGCAGATTCAGCGTCTTCCACATGCGTGGCCGCCGCGCCTCCATCGCACCGCCGCGCAGCCTCTCCAGCATCCGTTTCGTGAGATCCCATTCGGCGAGGATGATTCCACTCACCCGCTCGCGCACCGACGCGTCGCCGACGAGCGCCGCATACGATAGCATCAGCTCCCGGTCGCTGCTCGCGAGCGACGACTCCACGTTCGTCAGCACGTAGTGCAGGAACGGCCACGTGCGCACGCCCGCCGCGAGCTGCTGCAATTCCTCCTCGCCCAGCGATGCGAGCGCCGTGCCCGCGCCATACCAGCCCGGCAGGTAAAAACGCGCCTGGTTCCATGAAAACACCCACGGAATCGCGCGGAGGTCGGCGAGACTCGCCTGCCCCGTCCTGCGCGACGGACGCGAACCGATGCGGCTGTGCTCCAACGCATCAATCGGCGTCGCCTCGCGGTAAAACGGCAGGAAACTCGGATCCTCCACCAACGCGCGGTAGGCATTGCGGCTCGCCGCGGCGAGCTTCTCGACAATTGGCGCGAGCGGATGCGCCGTCTGCCCCGGCGGCGCAACGCGCGCGGTCGTGGCGGCGACGCCGGCGAGCAGCAGTTCCAGATTGTAGGCGGCGGTCGAGCGGTTCGCGAATTTCTGCGCGATGGTCTCGCCCTGCTCCGTCAGCCGGATGTCGCCGCAGAGCGAGCCCGGCGGCAGAGCATCGAGAAAGCGATGCGTCGGCCCGGCACCGCGGCTCACCGTGCCGCCACGTCCGTGGAAAAAGCGAATGTTCACGCCGAGTTCCGCACCAACGGCAGCGAGCTGTGCCTGCGCACAATGCAGCGCCCACTGGCTCGCGATGATGCCGGCGTCCTTGTTGCTGTCGCTGTAGCCGACCATCACCTGCTGGAGCAGTTCGCCCGGACGGCCCGCGCGCACCGCGTGAAATTCCAAGCTTCGCCGCGTGACGGGCTGCTCGACGAATGCGCGCAGCATTTCCGGACCGCGCTCAAGGTCATCCGCCGTCTCAAACAGCGGCACCACCGGCAGCAGGCACACGATTCCCTCGGGGAAATTCCGCAGCAGCCCGGCTTCGCGCGCGAGGATGTAAACGACGAGCAGGTCGGACTGGCGCCGCGTCATGCTCACGATGAGCGAGCCCATTCCATCCGCTCCGAATTTCGCGAGATGCTCCGCCAGCACCCGGTAGCAGCCGAGCACCGCATCCGCCTCCGGCCCCGCGCTTGCGGCCGGATGCAGGAACGGCCGCGGCGAACGCAGCTCGCGCTCGAGGAACCGCATGCGGTCGCCCTCGCTCCATTCCTCCCACTGGCTGCCATCGAGCCCCGCAGCGCCCATGAGCTGCGAGAGCGCTTTCGAGTGAAAGGCGGAGTTTTGCCGGACATCGAGATGCGCGAGGTGGAAGCCAAACACCTCCAGCGAGCGGAGAATCGGCTCGACGTCCGTCTCCGCGAGGCGGCTCGCACCCGCCGCGATGAGCGAGTCACGCAGCAGCACGACATCCGCGACGAGTTCCGCCCGGTCGCGGTAAAATGCAGCGCCGCCCAACAGCTCGGACGCATAGCCATTCGCGATCGCGACGGGCAGCCGCGCGAGCAGCAGTTCGACAAACTGCCGCCACGGCTCCTCGACGTGGTTGGCGAGGATCGGCTTCGCAGCGTCGCCGAGAATGCCGGACAGACGCGTGATGCCGGCGAGCAGCTCCTCCGGCGGGTGCTGCATCCACTTCGTGAGCGTGAGCTTGTCCGCGAGCGCGGAAAGGCTGCGGTGCTGCACGAGGAGTGCATTTGCACGAAGGCGCTCTAGCGTCTCGCGCGTCACATCGGCGGTCACACCCGGGTGACCATCACGGTCGCCGCCGACCCACGTGCCGAAACGCACCCGCGGCAGTGCGCCGGGCTTCCGCAGCAGCGCGGCGTCGAGCCCCGCTCCCTCCCACGCGATGCGGAGGCGTTCATCGAGGACGGGCAGCACCGAGGGGAAAATCTCGCGAAGGTAGTGCATCACGTTGCGGCGCTCGTCGGTGAGCGTCGGCTTTTCGAGCAGAATCTCGCCCGTGCGCCAGAGGCGTTCGAGCGCCGCCCGCAGTTCCGCGCCGAGCATGCGCCGGCGGGTGGCGGTTCGCGGTTCGCGGCCCGCTCGCTGGAGCAGCGCGAAGAGCGCGCGGTGATGGTCGAGCACCGAGAGGCGCTTCGCCTCGGTGGGATGCGCGGTGAGCACCGGCTCGATGCGCACACGCGGCAGCAATGCGGCGATTTTCTCCTGCGAAAGCCCCTGCGCTTTGAGACGCGCGAGCTGGCGCCCCCACATGCCATGCTCAGCCTCGAGGCCCTCGTGCTCTTCCCGCAGCTCGCGCATCGCGCTGGCCGCGTTCTCCTCGACCATGTTCAGGATTTGAAAGGCCACGGAATACGCGAGGCCGAGATGCCCCGGCAGCGTGTGAGGCTCCGTGGAAGGCAGCGCGCTTCCGGTCCACGGAAGATGGTCCGCGAGCGCTGCGTGGCCCAGGCTTCGGAGCACCTCGGCAAACGCCTCCATCAGGAGGCGCAGGTCGCGGTCAATTTGCTCGAAGCCGATGTCGAGATAGTCCGGCTTGGTGTTTCCCTGCATATTTTTCCCTGCGCCTTTTCTGGCGTGAGCCGGCACGCGCGGCAAACGAAAAGACGATTGCAGTTAAACAGCGCCACGCGCGGCCTTTCAGTTCCCAAACTGGGCCGTTCAGTTCCGCAACTGGATCGTTCAGTCGTCCGTCTGGTTCGTCCAGTGACACGGCAGACCCATCCTGTGCCCCCGCAGAACCATCCTGTGCCCCCGCAGATCCATCCTGTGCCCCCGCAGAACCATCCGACGCTTTCACAGAATCCCCCTGCGGCTATACAGAACCGGGAATCAATCGGGCTGGGACCGGACGCCATACCCCGATCGGGGCCACTGGTGGCTGGCAGATTCCCGGCGCCTCCTCCGGGGCGCATGTCCGTGATGCGCGTGATCCGGTGGTGTTCGCTCGCTGCGCTCGCTCGACCACCGGCTAATTTCCGTAACGCCTCCGGCGTCGAAAAGTGCAGGACTGGCTCTGGCAACCGGCAACCGGCAACCAGCAACCAGCAACCAGTGACCAGTGACCAGTGACCAGTGACCAGAAGCCAGTTTCCGATTGAACCGCATGGCACGCGTCCGCATGTTCGCGCGAAGGGAATTTTTCAGTGAGCAACGAACAGACTTCAGCGAATCCGCTCCGCGAGGGGCTTACATCGCGGCCCATGCCGCAGCCGTGCAATGTGGTGATCTTCGGCGCGTCCGGCGACCTCACTTTCCGCAAGCTCATCCCGGCGCTCTACAATCTCGCCGCGGACGGCGACCTGCCGGCGGCGACGAACATCGTCGGCTTTGCGCGGCGTGAGAAAACCGACGAGTCGTGGCGCACGGAGCTGCAGGAGACCACGGCGAAGTGCTCGCGCTCGGGGCTGAACGACAGCGTGTGGAGCGGGTTCTCGAAGCGGATTTATTACCAGACGAGCGACTTCACGAATGCCGGGGGCTACCGCTCGCTGCGCGAAAGGCTCGACGCGCTCGACGCCGCGGGCGGCGCCGCGGGCAATCGCCTCTTTTACCTCAGCGTCTCGCCGACGGACTACGACCTCATCCTGCGCCAGCTCGCCGAGAGCGGTCTGAACCGCCCGCGCCCCGGCGCGTGGACGCGCGTCATCGTCGAGAAGCCGTTCGGCACGGACTTCGCGACCGCGGAGTCGCTGAACAACTCGATCGCGCACGCATTCCCCGAGCGCGACACGTTCCGCATCGACCACTACCTCGGCAAGGAGACCGCGCAGAACATCATGGTGCTGCGGTTCGCGAACCAAATCTTCGAGAGCCAGTGGAACAACCGCTACATTGACCACGTGCAGATCACGTCGGCGGAGACGCTCGGCGTCGAGGCGCGCGGGCCCTACTACGAAAAGGCGGGCGCGCTGCGCGACATGGTGCAGAGCCACCTGCTCCAGCTCATGTGCCTCACCGCGATGGAGCCGCCGACGAGCCTCAGCGCCGATTCCGTGCGCGATGAAAAGGTGAAGGTCGTCCGCTCGCTGCGCCGCCTCTGGCCCGGCGACGTCGCGCGCGACATCGTGCGCGGGCAATACGCCGCAGGCTCGATTTCCGGCAAGCCCGTGCCCGCCTACCGCGCCGAGGAGCGCGTAAGCCCGCAGTCCATGACCGAGACCTACGTCGCGCTGAAGCTGCACGTGGACAACTGGCGCTGGCACGGCGTGCCGTTCTACATGCGCGTGGGCAAGCGCCTCGCGAAGGGCGGCGCGGAAATCGCCGTGCAGTTCAAGGAAGCGCCGCGCGTGCTCTTCAACACCGACGCCGACGCGCCGCTCGGCCCGAACCAGCTCGTCATCCGCATCCAGCCCGACGAGGGCATCTCGCTGCGCCTGCAGTGCAAGGTGCCCGGCAGCGTGCTGCGCATCGAGCCGGTGAAGATGGATTTCCACTACGGCGCGAGCTTCGGAAAGCAGAGCCCCGAGGCCTACGAGCGCCTCATCCTCGACGCGATGAGCGGCGACGCCACGCTCTTCGCCCGCCGTGACGAAGTGCAGGAGGCGTGGAAGTTCGTGGACGTGATCGAGAACGCATGGCACGCGCCGGACACGAAGTCCGCGCTCTGCGAATACGCCGCCGGCTCATGGGGCCCGAAGGAAGCCGACGACCTGCTCGCGCGCGACGGACACGCGTGGCGGAGGATGTGATGCGATGTCGGCCTTCAGTTCCGCTCTTCGTTCAAACTTGTCGCCGAGCCGAACCCGCATAACGTGCCCCGCATGAGCACCGCAGAAATTCTCGCTGAACTGCCCCGGCTTTCTCCCGAGGAAATCGCTGCAATCCGCCGCAGTCTCGGAGCAGCAGACGTTGCGGCGGAAGTTCCCGGCACTGGCGCACGTCCTGCCAATTACGATTCCCTCTTCGGCTGTCTTGCAGACGATCCGGCATTCGAGATTCCCGAGCGCCATCGCTGGCGGCCCGCCGTGACCTTCGACTGAAATCGCCGCGTGCGCTTTTTCGTGGACACGAACATCTGGGTGTTCTGCCTGCGGGGGCGATCCCGCGAGGCATGGTCCCGCATCGTATCCGTGCCGGCATCCCAAATCGT
Organism: Chthoniobacteraceae bacterium; assembly: GCA_044221185.1. Classification (GTDB taxonomy): domain Bacteria; phylum Verrucomicrobiota; class Verrucomicrobiia; order Chthoniobacterales; family Chthoniobacteraceae; genus SXWH01. The sequence continues at coordinate 214,038 of JBGAPP010000002.1, forward strand.
GCTCGCGCTTCAAACCTATGCCGAGCTGCATCTCGGCGTGGAGAAGTGCGCGCGGCCTGCGCAGGAACTCGCCAAACTCAAAGCCGTGATTTCGCCATACTCCGTGGTGCTGCCTTCGCTTGCGACCGCTGAACGTTACGCGCACATCCGGGCCGATCTCGAAAGGCACGGTCTGTCCATCAGCGAGCAGGACTTGTGGGTCGCGGCATCGGCGCTGGACGAGGGCGGAACTGTAATCACAAACAACGTCGCGGAGTTCGCACGCATTCCGGGCCTGTCAGTCGAGGATTGGACGGAGCCGCTGGCCTAGTGCATTATTAATCCGCTCCTCGTTCCCGCCTCATCGCCACACTTCACTTCAACCGCGACAAAGCCTATGTTCGCGCCGTCCTCACGCACGCCGAATACGACACCGGAACCTGGAAGCCATGACCGCCACCCTCAAAAAATCCCTCGCCCACTGGCCGGAACTTTCCCACGCCGTCTTCGTCCCGCACACGGAGGCGGAATGCCGGCGTCTCGTCCGCCTGCTCGACCAGCTCACGGACGAGGTGGGCAACGACGAATCCCATCCGCTCGCCTCGCTCATGGAAGTCATCGGCCTGCTCATTGAGAAGTATGAGGACGAGAACGTGCCGGAATTGGAGGAAAGCTGCCTCCTCCGCGAGGAGCCGCCGAAGAAGTAATCAGTCTGTTCCTCATTCCTGAATATGGATCCTGCGTTTGTATTGGAAGAGAAGATTCGGAATCACTCTGCAATTCGCATACGCGATGCATTACTGGCGTATAACACGTCCAAAAACATACTTTTCCATAATACGCACCAGCTTAGGCACATCGTTCAAGTGCTTGAGGATCCTAAGGACAAATTCGAAATTTTTTCTTTGAAGAATAGACCGAAGCGCAATGCATTGTTTGAGGGTGTTATCCAGCACTTTCATAATTACCTTGCATCAGTTGTCACATTGATCGACCACATGCGAAACCTAATGGGCAGGCAATTTATTTCAGCCGCCCATAGGCAGGAATACCAAAAGTGCATAGATACACACTTCGCTTCGGATCCATTGGCTCGCTTTTTGAAAGAACTTCGAAATTACACGCTGCATAGTGCGCTTCCTGTTACTAACCTGAGCCAGAATCTCCTGACAGGTGTCATCGTATTTCAACTTAATTTGGACGAACTTGTGTCTTCTGATTTCCGGTGGAGTAGTCTTGCGAAGCAGTTCATTATGTCGCGCAAGCCTCAGGTTCGTGTTCTCGCATTGATAGATGAGTATGAACGCAAAGTCGGTCCGTTTCATACACAGTTCGTCTCAATGTTTTTGAGTCACTATGCACAGGGAATCTCTGAAGTGGATGATTTCATCAAATCGAGGGATGAAATCTTGGGGAAATCTATGTAGGAGATGCCCCCTTAGACATGCTTAAGCCGAACAAAATTTCGACACTCCACGTTCGGCTTTTCGTTTCCACTTTTACACACCATGCCCGCTACTACTGCTGACACCGCCGCCTTCGGCACCCTCGTCGAGATTCCCGCCATCGCGCGCGAACTGAAAAAGTTCTGGGCCGCGGATCAGACCCGCACGCGCGCGTCGCTCATCAATTTCGCCATCATCTGCGAGGGCGAGGCCGCGATGCGCGACACCACGGAGCTGCTCACGCGCTTCGTGCGCAACCACGCTTTCCGCGCGCTGCTCATCGGCATCGAGCCCGGCGGCGGCACCGGCGTGCAGTCGTGGGTGAACGCCCACTGCTACCTGCCCAAGGCCGGCGCGAAGCACGTCTGCTGCGAACAGGTCTCCCTCCTCGTCCGCGGCAACGTCCGCGAGCTCCTGCCGAACCTCCTCTTCTCGCAGCTCGACTACGATCTCCCGCTCACGCTGTGGTGGCGCTGCGAATGCCCCGAGCAGATTGACTCCGAAATCTGGCGCTGGGTGGACCGCCTCATCTTCGACAGCGGTGTGTGGAAAAATCCCCGCGCGCAGTTCGCCGCCATGCGCGCGGCGCTCGGCGGAAACCGCACGGCATCCAGCGCGCGCGACGCCTTCACCGCAGGCCGCACGGTCCTCAGCGACTTGAACTGGGTCCGCACCTTTCATCTCCGCGAAGCCGTCGCGCAGATGTTCGACACGCCCGATGGGGCTGCACGGCTGCGCGCGCTCCGCAGCGTGTCCGTAAGCCACGGACCCGGCTCCCGCACGACGGCGCTCCTCTTCCTCGGCTGGCTCGCCGCGCTGCTCGGCTGGAGCAAGGGCCACGCTCCCGCGCGCTTCGAGGCCGCGACCGGCGTCGCCAACCGCATCGGCTTCTCCACCAGCGATGGCGGCAAGATCGCATGCGAGCTGAGCGAGTCATCCGGCGCCGCAATCCACCGGGTCGTCCTCGAACACGACGACCTCAGCATCACCGTGGACCATCCCGCGCACGCGGAATACCTCAACATCACGCTCGTGTGGAAGGACGGCCGCCTCGCGCGCCACCTCGTCCCCGCCGACAGCCCCGACCTTGCCGACATCCTCGACGAGGAACTCTCCCGCGGCAGCCGCCACGGCATCTATCCCCGCGCGCTCGCCGCAGCGGAGGGGTTGATGTGATCCAAAGCCGGATCGCGTGGCCGGAGAGCGGCATTGCGCCACTGCCTGCTCCGTGCCAATCTCACCGCAATGAAACCTGCCCGTCCGTTTCGAACGCTCCTCATCCTTTCCGGAACCATCGCAGCGTGCCTTTCGTGCAGCGTCCTGATGACCGGATGCAAAACAGCGATGGTCATCGGTGCGGTCGCCGGCGCGGTGACCATCGCCGTCGTGGTCGCGAAATACAAAGCCAACGCGGAGCAGAAAGCCGCGGCGGAACAGCGGGCTCATGCGGTGATGGCCCGCGCCGCGCAGCCGCGCATCGAGCACAAGCGCGCGCAGGTGCGGGCGGCGTCCCAGAAGAAGACCGCGGACATCGAGGCCAGATACGCCAAGCGCATCGCGCAGGCGCAGGGTCCATCCGCCGCGCAGCTTGAGGCGGAGAAGAAGAAGGAGATCGAGAAGGCGCAGTCCCAGTCGTCGGTGGAACTCGCCGCCCTCGACCGTGAATGGAGCTCACTCGGCGGCTCCTCCGCAAGTGGGTTGAAGGCGGACACCACTCCCGCGGGCACCGCGGTCGAGCCCTATGCGACCAACCAGGACACCGAGTCGCTGTCCGCCTCCGCCTCCGCCCACGTGCCGCGGTATCTCGCCGTGAATGTGCCGATGCAGGGCGTCGCCGAGGAGCGCAAGGGAAAGAGCACCGTGATGCTGTGGGACACGCGCCGCAACCAGCTCGTGACGGACTACGTCTATGTCCTCAAGCGCGATCTGCCCGAGGGCAAGACCGTGAAGATCGCCGGCGTGAGCGCGCAGGTCGCGAGCGCGCAATAGCGCCCGGCCTTCGAGACGTTTGCGCGCTTTTCGCGGCACCGCCACACTCGCGCCATGCAACGCCGCATTCAGACCCTTCTCCGCTGCGCCCTCGGCGCGGCATTCGTCCTCCTCGCCTCGTGCGACAATCCGCGGACATGCTTCGAGCGCGCGGTGCTGAACTGCAACATGCTCCAGGGCTTCGCCGGCACAGGCATGCTCCGGCAGCTCGAAAGCCCGTCAGCGAAGCTCACCGATGCGAAGACGGGCGCCTCCGCGCCGATGAGGCGCGCCGAGATCATCTCGGACAAAATCACCTTCATCGAGCAGTCGCTGGAGAAGGTCCGCAAGCTCAGCCAGAACAACGACACGCGCGACATCATCCAGGCTTCCATCGCGCTGCACGAATTCGTCCTCCCCGTTTACAGGAACGAATACCAGCAGCTCGCAAAGCTCCATGACGACGGAGCCCCAAAGGCGCAGATCGACGCGCTGGCCGCCGCCATCACTGCAAAATACCGCGCCGGCTTTCAGTCGCACTTCGACCGCCTGACCGCCGCGGCCAGACCCTACGCCGCAAAGCACGACATCAAGGTCATCTGGGACGTGCAGACGTCCCCGACGCGCTAAAGCCGCGAGCCGAGGTAGTAGGCGCCGAACAGAATCAGCGCCAGCACGAGGAGCACGCAAAGCACGACCGCGGGATTCGCGCCTGCAGGCCGGGCCGGCGCACCAGGGTGCGGCGCGGCGGCCGGCTCCTCCTCGGTCTCCATCTCCAATTTTTCCGGCAACTCCGAAGGCCGAACGTCGCGCACCGGTTCGGGCGATGCCTGCTTCGCCTGCTCTCCTGCCTCAGCCGGCTTGACATCCGAATCGGACGGCTTCGCCGACGCGGAGTCCGCCGGGAGAATCGAGTCGAGCGGCGCCCACGAGTCCGCACCCTCCTTGCAGCAGAGCGCCGCCGGTTCTATCGCGCCGGAGGCGAGAAGGCCCGCGATCTCCTCCGGGCTGTGCGGGCCGAGGATGTCGTCATTGCGGTCCGTGACGAGGTATTTCATGGGGGAATTCAGAGTCTGCGGTGCCAGCGCAATCTACAATCGCCGGCAGCGGAATCGCGGCTACTCATAACGGGAAAACGCGCCAGCGCAAGGAGGGCACCGCCGCCCGCTGCGATTCCGCGCCCGGCCCATCTCAAGGGAAGGGCCGGGGAAGCAATCGACAACGAAATGAGCGCGGCGTCTTTCAACGCGACACGCGAATCGCCTCCCCGCTAGCTTCGCCGCTCATGCGCCACCTCATCCTATTCGCCGCCACTGCCACGCTTCTCGCAGCCTGCGCCACGCCCGGCCCGAAAACCACCGACACCGGCACGGTGCGCTACCGCTATGAAAACTCGCTCGACCTGCACACCGGAGGCCCGCTCAGCCATGTGATCGTGCTCGGCCATGACGATGCGAAACTCGGCGAGGCGACGCGCCTCGTCGTCTCCGCGGGCGGCGCACCGGTGACGCTGCGCAATTCCATGGACGTGAACGGCGCAATGTATTGCCCCGCCGTCGAGGCAATGAAAAGCGGGCACCTGCTCGTCCGCTGGGACGTGATTGACGAAGGATGGGAGAGAGTGGAACTCGCCGCCGATGCTGCGGGAAATCTCCGGGTCATCCGCCGGACCAGCGGGCAGCGCTGAGGCGCTCCACTGCGGTTCGTCCGCCGCACATGCGGCATTGCGCCGGGCGCCAGCGTCCGTTTTTCTCCACCGATGAATGCGCGTCCCCGCCTCACGCCTCCGCTTTTGAAAATCGCACCGCTCGCGCTCGCGTCACTCGTGACGCTCGGCGTGCATGCGGAGGTGGACCGCGACGATCCGGCGGCGGAACTCGCGAGCCTGAAGCTGCCGGAGGGATTCGAGGCAAACCTCTTCGCGAGCGAGAAGGACGGCGTGGTGAAGCCCATCCAAATGCGATGGGACGCGCGCGGCCGCCTGTGGGTGCTCGGCTCGACCACGTATCCGCAGCTCAAGCCCGGCGAGGAGCCGCAGGACAAAATCGTGATTTTGGAGGACACGAACCACGATGGCCGCGCGGACAAGACGACCGTCTTTGCGGATGGCCTGCTCATCCCGACCGGGCTCGAACTCGGCGACGGCGGCGCGTATGTCGGCGAGGGGACGAAGCTGCTTTTCCTCAAGGACACGGACGGCGACGATCATGCGGATGAAAAGCGCGTGGTGCTGCGCGGCTTCGGCACGGGGGACAATCACCAGAACATCAACTCGTTCCGGTGGAGCCCCGGCGGCGAGCTGTTCTTCTCGCAGGGACTGCATGGCTTTGCGCGCGTGGAGACGCCCTACGGGATTGTCGCAAATGACGAGGCGGGGCTGTGGCGGCTGCGCCCGCGCGAATTGCGGCTCGATCCCTTCTACGGCGGCAGCGGCGACCCGCAGAATCCGTGGGGCTTCGCGTGGACCGAGTGGGGAATGCCGCTCGTGGTCGCAGGCAACAACGGAGGCATTTCATTCCCGCTGCCCGAGATGGTGCGCGGCCGCAAAATCGGCACGCGCCAGAACATCTGGGTGAACGCTCGCGCGCGGAAATCGAGCGGGCCGGAGATCATCCACTCCGCGCATTTTCCGCCGGAATGGCAGGGCGTGATGCTCACCGGCGGCTACATCAACAACTCGGTGTGGGCGCTGAAAATCGAGGACGACGGCGCGGGCTTCCGCGTCACGGATCTGCCGCCGTTCATCACGAGCACGCACGGCAGCTTCCGGCCTGTGGATGCGAAGCTCGGCCCGGACGGCGCACTCTACCTTTGCGACTGGTATAACCCGATCATCGGCCACTACCAGGCGAGCTTCCGCCACCCCGACCGCGACAAGGCGCACGGCAGGATCTGGCGCATCACCTACAAGGGCCGCCCGCTCAATAAGCCCCCACGCATCGCGGGCGCGAGTGTCGCAGATCTGCTGGAAAATCTTCGGAGCACCGACACATGGACGCTCTACCAGACAAAGCGCGAACTCGGCGGGCGACCGACTGCCGAGGTGATCGCATCACTGCAAAAATGGATCACACCGCTGCAGGGCCGCGATGCCGCAACGGAGCGCGCGCTCTTCGAGGCGCTCGGGGTCTTCGAGTGGCACGAATCGCCCGAGCCTGCATTGCTCGCACGCCTGCTCTCTGCCGCGCTGCCCGGCGTGCGCACATACGCCGCGGGCACCGCGGCGCGCTGGGCGGATCGCCTCCCCACCGGACCGGATGCGCTCGCCCTGCTCGCGCCGCTCGTCGCGGATGAAAATTCCCGCGTGCGCCTCGCCGCAGTCGTCGCGCTCGCAAACATCCCGCGCGCGGAATCGCTGCCGCTTGCTCTGCGTGCGATCGAGCGCGGGACGGATAGTTTCACCGAGCTTGCGCTGCGGCAGGCGGTTTTCGCATTGAAGCCGCACTGGCTTCCAGCACTCAAGGCCGGCAAGCTCGGCATCGAGGACAAGCCCGCGCTCGTCGCATTCCTCGCGAAGGCCGACGCGACCGAGGACACTCTCGGCGCTCTGCGCGGCCTGCTCTTCAAGGGCCAGGCGCAGCCGCCATTTCATCTCGCCGGCGAAATCCCGCTCGCGGCGCAGCCGCTCCTCGCGGTGATGGCTTCAGTCGGCACACCGGATGACCTCGCGGGCATCCTCACACCGTTCCGATTCGCCGACGCGAATGCTGCCGCCGCCACCGCGCGCGACGCTGCGCTGCGCGACGTGCTCGCCGCTGTCGCGGAAAATTGTGCCTCCCGCAAACTGCGCCCGAGTGGCGATCCCGAGGCTGCGGTGCGCGCACTGTGGAACTCCGATCAGGCTGGCGCGCGGGCCGGCGCAGCGGTGCTCGCGGGCGCGCTGAAGATCGAATCGCTGCGCGCGCCGCTCGCGGAGGCGGCGGAGAAAGGCGCGCCTGAGCTGCGCGCGTTTGCCGTGCTCGGCCTCGCCGGCCTCGGTGGCAAGGATGCACCCGCTCTATTGGCGAAGCTCGCCGAGACGGGCGAACCCTTCAGCGTGCGCGAGGCCGCCGTGCGTGGGCTCAGCCGCACGGCGCTGCCGCGCGCGGCGCAGATCGTCGCCGTGAGCCTCGCGAATGAAACCGACGAGGCGCACATCCGCGCGCTGTGCGTCGCGATATTCGACCGCACCGGTGGCACGGATGTCCTCGCAGCGGCGCTGAAGACCGCAAATTTGCCGGCACCCGCCGCGCGCCGCGTGCTCGACGTGCTCAACAACAGCGGCCAGTCGCGCCCGAAAGTCGTCGAGGTGCTGCGCGAACTCGCGGGCTTCGCCTCGTCGCTCCCCGCAAACGACCCGGCATTCATCGCCGCGCTCGTCGCGGAGGTGCAGCAGAAGGGCGACGCAAAGCACGGACGCGAGGTCTTCCGCCGTGCCGAACTCGCCTGCACCGGCTGCCACAAAATCGGCGATGACGGCGGCGCCATCGGGCCGGCGCTCGACTCCATCGGCTCGGGGCAGCCGCTCGACTTCATCATCGGAGCCGTGCTGCTGCCGCAAAAGGAAGTGAAGGAAGGCTACGAGGCGATGGAGGTGACAACGAAAGACGGCCGCGTAATCACCGGCTACCGCGTGAGCGACGACGGCAACCTCATCATCCGCGACATCGCGACCGGCGGGCAGACGCGACTCGCGCGGGAAGGAATCGCCGGCCGCAAGCTCGTCGGATCGCTGATGCCCAGCGGCCTCGTGGACCGCCTCAGCCGCGAGGATCTGCGCGACCTGTTTCGCTATCTCTCCGGCCTCGGAAAAGATCGCTGACCGCTCGGTGCTTGCCACGTCGCCCCCCGGCACGTGCATACTGCGCGCATGAAGAAAATGGACCTCCTGAGGAGGCTCACGGACCCCGGAGTCATCGCCATCCTTCGCACAGACAATGCGGACAAGCTGCTCGATGCCATTCATGCGCTCGTCGCGGGCGGCATCCATGCAATCGAAGTCACCATGACCACGCCCGCCGCGCTCCGCGTCGTCGGCCAGGCGCGCTCGACGCTGGGGGACAAAATCGTGATGGGCGTCGGCAGCGTGCTCGACGGCGAAACTGCACGGCAGGCAATGCTGGAGGGCGCGCAGTTTGTCGTCACGCCCGTCGTGCGGCCCGCCGTGATTGAAATCTGCAACCGCTACGGTGTGCCCGTCGCAACGGGCGCGATGACGCCAACCGAGGCGCTCACCGCACATGAGCTTGGATCTGACTTTGTGAAAATCTTTCCGGCAGAGCAATTCGGCCCGCCCTACATCAAGGCCATCCTCGCACCGCTTCCGATGCTGCAACTCATCCCGACCGGCGGTGTGACACCGCAAAATCTCCCGGACTATTTCAAGGCCGGGTGCGCCGCAGTCGGCGCAGGCTCGACCCTCCTGACAAAGGACATCCTCACTGCCGCCGATTGGAACCAGCTCAGCGCGCGTGCGGCGGAGTTTGCCGCTGCGGCCCGGAGGGCGCGGCCGTGACCAAGCCGCGCGGACGGACATTGCGAGGCACGCTGCTCTTCAACATGCGCGGCGGCGCGCGCCTCATCGGCGAGGACGACCGGCTCATCGCGTGGATTTCGGACGGGCTCACCGGCACGGCGCTGCACGGCGACACGGTCGAGGCCGCAGAGTCGCGTGACGAGCAGGCCCGCGTCACGCGCGTCGTGAAGCGTCTGCGCGAAACCATCGTCGGGCTTTTCCAAAAGCAGCACGGCCAGGCCGTCGTGATCCCCGATGATCCGAAGAACCCGCACGTCTTTCTCGTGCGCGCGGGCGGCAAGGCGCTGGCGAAGCCGCCGCACGCCGGGGACAAGGTGCTGCTCAAACTCGACGAGTGGACCGACGCGGGCGCGCTGCCGCACGGCCGCATCGTCGAGGTGCTCGGCTCCGCGACCGCGCCGGGCGTGGACATGCTCTCGGTGATCCGCTCGCACGAACTGCCCGCGGAATTTCCCGAGGCGTGCGAGCGCGAGGCCGCCGCTGCTCCCGACAAGATTTCCGACGAGATCATCGCGCAGCGCGAGGACTGCCGCGGCCAGTTCGTGCTCACGATTGACCCCGACGACGCGAAGGATCACGACGATGCCGTTTCCGTCGAGCGCACCGCGAATGGCTGGCGGCTCAGCGTCCATATCGCGGACGTCGCGCATTACGTCCGCCCCGGCACCGCGCTCGACCGCGAGGCGCGCCGCCGCGCGAACTCGACCTACCTCGCCGACCGCACGATCCCGATGCTCCCCTTCCGCCTCAGCGCGGATCTCTGCTCTCTGCGCGCGGGCGTGGCACGGCTCGCGCACACGGCATTCATCGATCTCAACGCGCAGGGAAAGGTGCAGCGCGCGCGTTTTGCGAGGACCGTCATCCAGGTCCACGCGCGGCTCACGTATCGCCAGGCGATGGCGATGATTCGCGGAGAGAGCGTCGCCGGATTTGCGCCCGAAGTCGCGAAGGCCGTGCGCGATTCGTGGGCTCTCGCGTCGCTCGTGCAGAAGCACCGCTTTGCCGCCGGTTCGCTCGACCTCGACTTCCCCGAAATCAAAATCTGGCTCGACGCCGAGGGGCGCGCCGAGCGGATGGAGCGCATCGTGAACGATGAGTCCCACCAGCTCATCGAGGAGTTCATGCTGCTCGCGAACGAGGCCGTCGCCCGCGAAATCCAGCGCCGCAGCGTGCCGTGCATTTACCGCATCCATGAGAAGCCCGATCCGGATCGGCTCAACGAGTTCCGCCAGGCCGCCGCCATCGCGGGCCTGCGCCTCGGCGATCTCTCGCAGCGCAAGGAGGTCGTGCGGATGCTCTCGCTCATCCGCGGACGGCCCGATGAGTTCCGGCTGAAGATTGACTTCCTCAAGAGCCTTCGCCGCGCCGCATACAGCCCCGACCCGCTCGGACACTACGGCCTGCACAAGGCAAACTACCTGCACTTCACGAGCCCCATCCGCCGCTACGCCGACCTCGTCGCGCACCGCGTGCTCGCGGGCGAGCGCGGCGCGAACCGCAAGGAACTCACCGACCTCTCGCAGCACCTCTCCGACGCCGAGCGCGCCTCGGCGCAGGCCGAGCAGGAGAGCCGGCTCGTGAAGAAGCTCGAATTTTTCCAGCGCCAGCTCGATGCGCAGAAGCCGGAAGAACTGCGCGCCATCGTCACCGATGCGCGCGCGCACGGCCTCGTCGTCGAGCTGCCCGACGCGGACACGACCGGCCTCATCGCGCCAGACTCGCTGCCTGGCGGGCCCTACGCGTTCGACGGCGTGCGCAAGTCGTTCGTGAACCGCCGCACGCGCCGCGCGTTCAAGATCGGCGACACGCTGAGGGTGATCGTCTGCCGCGTGGACGCGGCGAGGCGCATGATTGACTTCGCCCCGGTGTAACGGCGTCCGCGCGATGCGCCTGCACGTCCTCACGATTGGAAAACCGCGCCTCGCCTTCGCCCGCGCAGGCGTCGCGGAATACCTGGAGCGATTCCTGCCGAAGCATGGCGTGGAAGTCGAGGCCCTGCGCGCATCCACGCGCGACGAGGAAAGCGCGGCGCTTCTCTCGCGCAGCGAGGGGATGTTCCGCGTCGTTCTCGACGAGCGCGGCGAGCAAGTCACCTCGCGCGCTCTCGCCAAAAAAATCACCGGCTGGGAACTCGCGCGCACGAAATCCGTCGCCTTCCTCATCGGCGGCTCCGACGGCCACAGCGAGGAACTCCGCCGCGACGCCGACTGGCGCTGGTCGCTCAGCCCGCTCACGCTCCAGCACGAGCTCGCGCTTGTCGTCCTTCTTGAGCAGCTCTACCGTGCCCGCTGCATCAATGCGGGCACGCCCTACCACCGCGATTGAGAGCGGCGACGCGCCTCGAAACAGTTTTCCGCCACATCGCAGGAATTTTTTTCGAGGCGGCAGCCGCAGGGATTGCCGCGGCGCATGTGGATTGCAGACAGGCAATTGCCGCCACACTTCGACGCGGGCGTTCGCTGGTTCGGAGCGGCATCGGCAATTCCCCAGCGCCCAACCGGCATGAACCTTGCGAACGACGGGCGCCATGCCCAACGACTCTGAGCCCACAAGGAACTCCTGCGCAGCGCCCTCGCGCCGCAGCCCGGCGCCTCCCGGCGCATGCCCGCGATGAAACAGTGGTTCCAGAATTTGAAAGTCGCGCAGAAGCTGATGCTCATCAGCGTCTTCTTCATCCTGCCGGACTCGGTGATGCTCTACCTGTTCGTCAACGCCATCAACGACAACATCGAGTTCGCGCGGATGGAGTCGAAGGGCAACCAGTATCAGCGCCCGCTGGAGGAATTGCTGGAGCTGATTCCGCAGCACGGGCAGCTCGCACGGCGGACGCCCGGTGGCGGGGCGGCCGCACGCGAGGAGCTGGCACGCAAGGGCGCTGCGGTGGATGCCGCATTCCGCGCGCTGGAGGAGGTTGATGCGAAGATTGGCGCGGACCTCCAGTTCACGGACGAGGGCCTCGCAAAGCGGCACCGCGAGCATTACCGCGCGGAGACAGTCCGCGCGGAATGGCTGGAGCTGAGGAGGGATTTCGACCGCCTCGCTCCTGCGGAGCTGGAGGAAAGGCACAGCCATCTGGTCGCCGATGTGCGCGTGATGATCACCCACGCGGGCGACAATTCGAACCTGATCCTCGATCCAGACTTGGACAGCTATTACCTCATGGATGCGACGCTGCTCGCGCTGCCGCAGGCGCAGGACCGCCTTGCGAAGGTGTCCGCCAGCGGTGCCGAGGCTCTCACGCGGCCGCAGGTGACCCCGCAGGACCGCCAGCAGTTTGCCGTCTATGCCACGCAGCTCGATCAGGACGACCTCGGCCGCATCGCCAACAGCATCCAGACGTCCCTGCGGGAAGATCCAAATTTTTACGGCACCAATGAAAGCCTCCAGAAACGCGTCCCGCCCGCGCTGAAGGAATACTCTGCCGCGGCGGTGGAATTCATCCGCCTCACCCGGCGGTTCGTTGACTCCGAGGATCCCGGCATCTCCGCCGACGAATACCTCGCAGCCGGGAGGAAGGCGCGCGACGCCAGCTTCACCCTGTGGCGAATCGCCGCCGAGGAGCTGGATGCGCTGCTTCAGAGCCGCATCGAGGCATACCAGTTCCGCCGCGCGAAAAGCCTGCTCGTGGCGATCGGAGCCCTGCTCGCGGCGGTCGGGTTCGTCACCTTCATCACGCGGAGCATCAGCGGACCGCTGCGCAAGCAGGCGGCGGATCTCCGGGCGGCCAACGAGGCGCTCCAGGCGGAAATCGCGGAGCGCACCCGCGTGGAGGCCGCACTGCGCACCGCGGAGGAGAAATACCGCGGCATTTTCGAGAACTCCGTCGAGGGCATCTTCCAGACCACCACGGACGGACACTACCTCGTGGCGAACCCCACCCTTGCCCGCATGTATGGCTACGACTCCGTCGAGGAGCTTCAGGCCGCGATGACGGACATCGGCCGACGGCTCTACGTGGACCCGCAGCGGCGCGGCGAGTTTCAGCGGCTCATCGCAAAGGACGGCGTCATCCACCACTTCGAGTCGCAGATTTACCGCAGGGACAACAGCATCATCTGGATCTCCGAGCACGCACGCGCGGTGCGCGACGCGGCGGGCGCGCTCCTCTACTACGAGGGCACCGTCGAGGACATCACCGAGCGCAAGCGGCACGAGGAGGAGCTCGACCTCCTCAATAAGCAGCTCCTCGAAACCTCGCGCCGCGCCGGCATGGCCGAAGTGGCGACGGGAGTGCTTCACAATGTCGGCAACGTGCTCAACAGCGTGAATGTCTCCGCCATGCTCGTCGTGGATCGGCTCAGCAAGTCGCGCGTCGCGCACCTCGCCAACGTGTCCGCGCTGCTGCGCGAGCATTCGGCGAATCTCGCGCAGTTCCTGACGACGGATCCGAAGGGCATGAAGGTTCCCGCCTTCATCGGTGCGCTCGCCGAGCGGCTCGGAGCGGAGCAGGGCGAGCTGCTGCGCGAGCTCGACGGGCTCACGAAGAACGTCGCGCACATCAAGGAGATCGTCGCCGTTCAGCAGAGCTACGCGAAGGTTTCCGGGGTCGTCGAGTCGCTCGCCGCCGAGGGTCTCGTGGAGGATGCGCTCGAGATGAACGACGCCGCGTTCAGCCGCCACGGTGTCGAGGTCATCCGCGATTTCGCCAGCGTGCCGCACGTCCGCGTGGACAAGCACAAGGTCCTCCAAATCCTCATCAACATCATCAGCAACGCCAAATACGCCGTGAGCGAGAGCCCGCGCCGCGACAAGCGCATCACCGTCCGCATCGGTGGCAGCAGCGGGGGCGTGGTGAGGATCGCCGTGACTGACAACGGCATCGGCATCGCGCAGGAGAACCTCGCGCGCATCTTCGGCCACGGCTTCACCACGAAGAAGAACGGCCACGGCTTCGGCCTCCACAGCGCCGCACTCGCCGCGACGGAAATCGGCGGCGCGCTCTCGGTGCACAGCGACGGCCCCGGAAGCGGCGCCACTTTCACACTCGAGCTCCCCCTGGACGAAAAACCGGACAGAACGCCGAGAACCACCGCGCTCGTCCATTGAAGCCACACGGACATGCATGCCTCCTACAATCCAGACGCGGCCCTCGCCGGCGAACGCTGCCAGCGCATCCTCATCATTGACGACAACCCGGCGATTCACGAGGACGTCCGCAAAATCCTCGGCGCGCCGGCGCGCGAGGACTCGTCGCTCGACAGCGAGGCCGCCGAGCTATTCGGCTCCTCCGTCGAGACGCTCACCGCCGTCGAGTTCGAGATAGATTCCGCATTCCAGGGCCAGGAGGGGCTCGCGAAAGTGCAGCACGCGCTCGACGAGGGCCGGCCCTACGCGATGGCGTTTGTGGACGTGCGCATGCCTCCCGGCTGGGACGGCATCGAGACGATCAGCCGGATTTGGAAAATGTATCCCGAGCTGCAGGTCGTCATCTGCACGGCCTACTCCGACTACTCGTGGGAGGAGATGATCGGCAAGGTCGGCAAGACCGACAACCTCGTGATTCTCAAGAAGCCCTTCGACAACATCGAGGTCCTCCAGCTCGCCCACACGCTCACGCAGAAATGGACCCTCGGCAACCGGCTGCAAGTCCACCTCGACGGGCTGGACAAGATCGTCGCCACACGGACGCAGGAACTGCAGGCTGCAAACTCCCGGCTGCGCGAGGAGATGGCCGAGCGCGAGCAGGCGGAGAAGGAGCTGAGCCGCTCCGAGGAGCGCTTTTCAAAAGCCTTCCGCTCCAGCCCCGTGCCGATGGCGATCCAGTCGAGCAGGACCGACCGCTTCCTCGATGTGAACGACGCCTTCCTCAGCGTCACCGGATTCCGCCGCCTTGAAATCATCAGCCGCACACCCGGCGAGGCGGGACTCTTCCCGGACCCGGCCACTCCCCTGCTCCTCCGCGTGCAGCTCGATGAGGAGCGCTCCGTGCGGAACTTCGAGTGCCAGCTCCGCACCCGCGCGGGCGAGGCGCGCGACTGCATCTTCTCCGCGGAGGCCATCGAGCTGGGCGACGAGACGGTCGCGCTCATGGCCATCCAGGACGTCAGCGATCAGCGCCGGCTGGAGAAGCAGCTCCGCCATTCGCAGAAGCTCGAGGCCGTCGGACAGTTTGCCGCCGGCGTGGCGCACGACTTCAACAACATGCTCACCGTCATCCAGGGACATGCCAGCATCCACCTCGCCGCGGAGAACCTCGGCAAGGACGTCACCAGCTCGCTCCAGCAGGTCTCCCTCGCCGCCGAGCGCGCCGCAGCACTCACGCGGCAGCTCCTCACCTTCAGCCGCAAGCAAATCGTGCAGCCCCGCGTGCTGGAGCTGAACGCCGTCGTCGAAAACCTCCACGACATGCTCAGCCGCCTCATCGGCGAGCACATCGCCCTGCGCTGCGAGTTTGCCGACTACCTCCCCGCGATCCACGCGGACGAGAGCAACATGGAGCAGATCGTCGTGAACCTCGTCGTGAACGCGCGCGACGCGATGCCGCACGGCGGCCAGCTCGTCATCCGCACCGAGGTCGTCACCCTCGACAAGACGCAGGCCGCCCGCTATCCCCATGCGCGCGCCGGCCGCTTCGTCTGCCTCAGCATCGCGGACACCGGCTGCGGCATGGATGCGGACACGCTCGGCCACATCTTCGAGCCTTTCTTCACCACCAAGGAAGTCGGCAAGGGCAGCGGCCTCGGCCTCGCCACCGTCTATGGCATCGTCGCCCAGCAGGACGGCTGGATCGAGGTGCGCAGCGAATTGGGCCGCGGGACCGAAATGAGGCTCTTCCTCCCGCCCTGCGACACCGCGGCACCACCGGCTCTGCCGACCGACACCCCTGCGCTCCGCGGCGGCACCGAGACCATCCTCGTCGTCGAGGACGAGCCCGCCGTCCGCGAAATCATGACCGAAGTCCTCCGCCACCACGGCTACCACGTCATCGAGGCGTGCGACGGCCCGGAGGCCATCCGGATGTGGGCGGAGAAAAAGGACACCGTGGACCTGCTTGTCACCGACATCGTCATGCCGAACGGCATCAAGGGCAACGTCCTCGCCGACCGCCTCACCGCCGAGAAGACCGGCCTCCCCGTCATCTTCTCCAGCGGCTACAGTGCCGAGTTCGCCACCGCCGACTCGCCGCTCGATGAGAAATTCCGCGTCCTCGAAAAGCCCTACAAGCCCGAAGTCCTCATCCGCGCCGTGCGCGAATGCCTCGACCGGGTCGCGCACTAGCGCCCCACGGCGGCAGCCGGCGCCAACTTTTGCGGCGCGCCTCAGGCGGACTGGGCTACCACTCGCCGTCGCGGTTGAACTTCGCCCGCACGTTCTGGCTGAACACGGCGATCGCGGATTCGATGTCGGCGGCGATTTCCAGCGGCTTCCGGCCGACTGAATCGCGCACGACGGGCATGACGGTGCTGCACTCGTTCGCGTCCATGAAGCGCGCGGCGTCGAGCAAACTTGGCTGTTCATCGGGCGCGATGACCATGAAGCCGTGCTTGTCGGCATGGATCAGATCGCCGGGTGACACCTTCGTTCCAAACACCTCCACCTCGCAGCCCCAGCGAATGGGATGGCAGAAAGCATGGCCGACGCAGAGCCGGCGTGCGAGCGACTTGAACCCGGCATTGGTCATCTCGTCGAGATCGCGAATGGCACCGTCGGTGATGGTGCCGATGCAGCCGAGGGCACGATGCGCGTTGGCGTTCACCTCGCCCCAAAAGGCACCATACGTCCGAGGCTGATCGAGATCCTGCACGATGACAATTTTGGGGCCCGGCACGCTGGCGACGTAGCGCCGGTAATCTGCGCCCGCCTGCGGGCTTGCCTCGCGATGTGCAGGATTGCCGGGCTCGATGACGACGGTGACGGCATAGCCGACCATCGGTCCCATCTGCGGCATAAAGTCCCGAGTTTCCTCGAGGTTGAATGCGTCTTTGCCGGGATTGCGTTTGGTGATCTGCTCCCAGCCGTTGTAAATGGTTGGGGTGTTCCAGCGCTTCAACTGGAGCAGATCGCCGTGTGTCAGACGATGTGTGCGTTCATGGACGTTGTGCATGATTTTGATGATGACGAGACGGAAGATGGATCGATCCAATGAGTGACCCGGCAACGCGCGATCAGAACCCCGTGTTCGGAAACCAACGGCTGAAGTAATTGTCGTCCAAGCGGGTCAGCGGGATGGTCAGCGGCTGCGGCACGCCGCTCTTCGCCCAACGGATCATGTCGTCGCGATGGCCGAGCCGGCCCAAGACATCGAACACCGTTCCCGGCGATCCCTCCGGCCAGCCTTTCATCACCTGCGGATCCCAGATGGCGATGCCCGGGTCTCCAGCAGAGAGGTTGGCGGCGACATTCTTGCAGAGTTCCTGCGGCCTGCCGGTTTTCCAGGCGATGACCATCGGGTAAGCCCTGGTATGCGTGCCTTTCGTGAGACGACGATAGTATGCCATGTCCGGTTGCGCGAAGGACGTGTGATAGGCGAACCACGTCACGGCAATGTCATCCACCAACCCGCGTTCTATCCACGCCGGCAGGTCAAGACCCCATTTCTGGTTGTCCGCTTCCTTCGCGAACGTCCCGAGTGAAATCTTATACCGCTCCTTGCGGCCCTGCCGCCGGGCGGTTTCGTCGAGCAGGGCTCGGACTTCGGTCATGAAATCAGTCATGATCTCCGCGCGGATGGCATAAATGCGCGGGTCATCGTCCCCAGCTTCGTGCGCGTCCGCCTGGTAACGTTCGCGGAAACGTTTGCAGAAGGCCTCCTCCCACAGCATCAGCGGCATCCCGCGGTTGAACAGGAAGCCGACGCCCTCGGGTTGCAGTTCCAATGTCTCGCGAAAGATGTCCAATAACTGCCGTCGCACTTCCGGCACCGCATAGCTCATGAAGAACGTCGGCGTGCCATCGCGGTCCACGCAGCGCCACTCGGGATGGGCGTGGTAGAACTTGCTGTTGAAAGTCTCCTCGTAGGGCATCGAGCCGACCCATCCTGCGGGACGCAGCATGACATGAAACTCGGCGCCCTGGGCGCGGGCCGCGTCGCGCGCCACCTTCAGCGGATTGATGCCCTTCTTGAACAGCGTTTCCAGCGAGCGGGTATAGGCGGCATAGCTGCCGCTGGGGAAATCCGTGGTGCCTTCGCCGGGATAGGTGCCGACCTTTGAGGGATAACACACGAGATCGGCGCCCGTGACCTGGAACCACCACTTGCCTATGTCGGTGTCTTCAAAGCCGCGAAATTCTTCCGCCAACTCCTCGGCCGTCGTCGGACGAAACGGCCAGATCCAACTGTGTCCGTCGAAGGTGGCGATCGAGGTGCGCTCGGCTGGCGACACCGGGCGCGACTGGCGGGCCTGCACCTCCGCATCCGTCAACGGCACGAGCTTCACGTAACAGACATTCGCGGGGAGGGCGGTCATCGGCGCGATCTCGAAGGCCTGGCCCTTCAACTCCGCCACCGTCAGGTAACATTCTTGGATGACGGCGCGCCGATTCTCCAGCAGCGGGAGGTTGTTGGCCATTCGCTTGAAAACCGGTTCATCGCTCAAGCGCGCCTTGATGCCGTTGCCGCCGATGTTGAAACCGCCCGAGGTTGTGGCCAGGCCCACATAGATCGCGTGCCAGCCGCGCTGGGTGAGGGGCAGCCGCACGACCGGCGGCACAGTGCCGCTGTAGGCGGAAAGCGCCATGCCATTCCAGTCGGCCGTGGAATAGGGAATGAGTTTCCATTTTCCTTTCTCGCGCTTGCCCGTGATCAGTGCCGAGGCTGGCTCGACCTTCGAGAAGTCGGTGAGCACCACTGCTTCGCCGGAGCGCGACCAGCGCCGCGAATCGGCGGGGAATAATTCGCGCGGTGCAGTCGTCGCGGGCTTTTCAGCGGCATGGAACTGGCCGGAAAGGAGGCAAAGAGAAGCAAGGAGGAGAATTCGTTTCATGGGGAAAAGCGGCGAGAAACAGGCATCCCCTGAGTCGGGCCGATGTTAGAGGCTGAAAAGGGACGTTTTGCCGGTCTTAACTGGGCTTGTGCAGGCCTACGGTGGGATGCCGGTCGATCTGCGGTGGGATGCCGGTCGATCTGCGGTGGGGTGTCGGTAGGCCTACGGTGGGGTGCCGGTCGATCTGCGGTGGGGTGCCGGTCGATCTGCGGTGGGATGCCGGTCGATCTGCGGCGGGGTGTCGGTCGCTCTGCGGCGGGGTGCCGGTCGATCTGCGGTGGGGTGTCGGTCGATCTGCGGTGGGGTGTCGGTAGGCCTACGGTGGGGTGCCGGTCGATCTACGGTGGGGTGCCGGTCGATCTACGGTGGGGTGCCGGTCGATCTACGGTGGGGTGCCGGTCGATCTGCGGTGGGGTGCCGGTCGATCTGCGGTGTGGTGCCGGTCGATCTGCGGAGGGGTGCCGGTCGATCTGCGGTGGGGTGTCGGTAGGCCTACGGTGGGGCTGCGGCAGGTCTGCACTTTGAGATGACCATCCCTTTTTCCCACGCGGCTGAATGCCTCTCGCGGCGCGGCGAGGTGAAGGAATGACGAATGACGGCGGGCCTTCCGGCTAGGCGCGGGAGGTTTCGACGGAGAAGACTTCGCCGGGCTCGCATTCGTAGTCGATGGCGATGGGGCGGCAGCAGACGGTGCAGTCCTCGATGGTGGAGCCGCTGCCTTGGGAGGTGTCGAGGGTGCTGGTGAAGGCTTCGCCGCAGTAGGGGCAGTGGATTTGGACCTCGGCGATGTAGTTCATGGGGGTGCTTCGCGGCGGGGGCGCGGGATGGCGGGGGCTATTTGTCGCGGAGGGCGGTCTCGACGGCCTCGCGGAATCTGCCGTCGGCGGCGAGGAGCCACGCGGCCCTGCGGAGGAACCAGGACTGCGCGCCGGGCTTGGCGGCGGCGCCGAGGAGGAGACGGCGGGCGGCGGCGGTGTCGCCGTTCTGCTCGCGGAGGCGGATGAGTTCGACGAGGTAGGCGGGGTTTTCCGGCGCGATGCGGGCGCGGGCCTCGATTTCCTCAGCGGAGATGGCGGCGGCAGCGGGATAAGGGGGCTCGGGGACGCGGCCCTTGAGGAACTCCCACGCGCGCTCGTGGAGCCCGGCGGCGTGGAGGAGGGCGGCCCATTCGCGCCAGTCGTCGCGGCGGCGCTCGGGGTGGAGGCGCATCCATTCATCCACCTGCGCGGGCGAGGCCCAGCGGAGGGCGAGCGGGTAGAAGTCGCGGATTTCGTCGGCACCGAGATCGCCCGCCGGGGCGCGGGCCTTCCACCATGCGTCGAAGAACGGCTGGGTGTCGGCGATGGGCAAGGTGCGGGCGTAGGCGAGGGCGAGGGCGGGGTGGGCCAGGGCGTATTCGGGCCAGATGTAGGTGGAGGAGGAAAGGTCGGCGGTGTCGTGGAGGGCGCGGTTCAGGACTTCGGAGGAGCGCCAGCCGGCGCGGCTGATGCCGAGCTGCCAGTAGTGGATGCAGAGCGCGGGGGAGAGGCGCTTGACGGCACGGGCGTGGTTGATGGGGGCGGTCCAGCTGCCTGGCTGGAGGCGCTGGACGATCTCAAGGTGGCGCTGCCATTCGGAGGTCCTGGGCACGCCGGCCTCCAGCTCACGCATGGCGGCGGCGTGGTGGAGGAAGGGGTCGAGCGGGAACCAGCGGAGGGCGCGGTTCCAATCGGCGAGGGAGGGGCGGGGCAGCATGCCGGACTCCTCACGGGCGCGGAGCTGCGCGACGTGGACGGGCTGCCATTCCATCTGCATCCCGAAGAAGGGCAGCACCCAGTAGGCGCAGACGGCGAGCGGGACGAGCGCGGCGCGCGGCGCGGGGACACCGGTGAGCTGGTCTTCGCGCGACACGGGGCAGGCAAAGGCGAGCAGGGCGAGGGCGTAGCCGACGGTGCCCCAGCGGTGGCCGGGGACATCGATCGCCGAGTGGATGAGCAGCGCGGAGACGCCCGCGAGCGCGCCGGCGGAGAGGTAGAAGGTGCCGCGCCTTTTGAGCAGGTGCCCGAGCCGCGGGAAGACGAGCCGGGCGGCGAGCGCGGTGAAGATGGCGACGGGGATGAGGCCCATCTCGGTCAGCCATTTCAGCCAGCTGCTCTCGGGATGGAGGATCACCATGTCGTCGAGCGTGAGGCGCTGGTAGAATGGAAAGAGGCCCGCGAAGGAGTTTGCGCCGTGGCCGAGGAGCGGGGCATCGCGCCACATCACGATGGTGTTTGCCCAGATGTCGCGGCGGAGCTGGTTCGAGACGTGGGCGCCGTCCTGCGAGGCGAAGCGCTCGAGCACCTGCCCGCCGAAGAGCACGACGATCACCGCCACGAACGCGACGCCCGCCGCGACCACGGCCAGCGCGCGCCGGCTGCGGTGCCGCCAGAGCATGAGGCCGCAGAAGACGGCGACGCCCGCGCCGAGCGAAACGAGGCCGCCGCGGGACTTGCCGACGAGGAGCGCGACGATGATGACGAGCACGGCGGCAGTGGCGAGGACGGCGAGCTTCGGCCGCCGCCGCGCGCCCGCCCACACCGCGCAGCCGATGCCGGCGAGTGCGGACATTGCGAGGAGCGAGGCGGTGTGGTTGCGGTTCGGGAACGGCCCCCACCCCACCCAGCCGGGCGTATGGCGCAGGCCGTAGATGGCGACGGACTGCCCGCCGCGCGGCATGAGGAAGCACACGGCGGCGAGCGCGACGCCCGAGCCGAAGAGAATCCACGCCATGGCGAGGCGCATGTCGCGCTGCGCGGCCAGGGAGCGCACCCATTGCAGCCAGACGAGCGCGAGCAGGAGCGTGAGGAGGTTGTCGAGCGCGCGGGCGGGCTCGGGGTGATGGGTGGAGGCGACCTCGAGGCCGGGAATCGCCTGCGCCTCCGCCCGCCAGCGCACAGCGCCGAACCACTGGTGCGGGAGGAACTCCTTCAGCACGAGCAGGCCGATGAGCGCGATGGCGAGGACGTTGCCGCGCCTTCCCAGCGAGAGGAGCATGGGCGGATGCAGGAACATCCCTGCGGCGAGGAGCGCGACGAGAACCACCTGCACGATGCGGTCCACCGCACCGAAGGCGAGCGGGCCGAGCACGGTGACGAGCCCGAAGATCACGAGGACGGCGAGCTTGCGCACATCGCGGCGCGGGCGCTCGCTCCGTCGGCTCGCTGGGGGAATCGGGGGCATCAGGCTATCTGGCGAATTTCGAGCCCCACTTGGAGTGCGCCTTCACGTAGGCGGGGCGGAAGCACTCGGCGATGCGCTGCCACTCGGCGGCGGTGCCCTCGTCGAGCGATGCGTAGAGCACGAGCGACCGTGCGCCGCTCTGACGAATCTCGACGACCGTCTGGTTCTCCGTCTCGCCCTCCTCGACGAAGCCGACGCGCCGCATCGTCTGCTGGACGATGGCCCAGAACTCCTGCGGCGTCTCGCAGCGGTCCACCTCGAGGCCGAGGAGCTTCGCCTGGAGGACGGTGTATTGCACGGCCTGCCGGCGGCTGAGCAGGCGCTTCATCTGGTGGTGCGCCTCGCTCCAGCTCTTCACGCGGAGGAAGTGCCGGATGACGCCGAGCACCATGAGGAAAAAGACGCCGAGACCGATCGCGATGGGGAGCGTGCCGCCCTTGTTCCAGAAGATCGTGAGGCCGATGAGCGAGAGGATCACGCAGACGCCGTAGAGGCCGAAGAGGATTCGCCTTTTGGAAATGCCCATCTTCTCCAGCCGGTGGTGCAGGTGCTCGTCGTCCGCGTGGAAGAGCGGGAACCCGCGGAGCGCGCGGCGGATGAGCGCGAAGGAGGTGTCGAGAATCGGAAGGCCGAGGCCGACGATGGTGACGAGGAGCGCCGCGGCCACGGAGCCCTTGTGCGAGCTGGAGAGCGAGAGCACGGCGATGCTGAAGCCGATGAGATATGCACCGCCGTCGCCGAGGTAGATGCGGGCGGGCGGAAAATTGAAGACGAGGAACCCCATGAGGCCGCCGGCCATGGTGAACGCGAACCACGCGAGGCCGAGGTGCTCGGAGAAATAGCCGACCAGCCCGAGCGTGAGCGACATGAAGAGCCCGAGGCCGCCGGCGAGGCCGTCGAAGCCGTCGATGAGGTTCACGATGTTCGGGATCGCGATGAGCCACAGCACCGTGACGAGCGCGCTCCAGCCGCCGAGCTCGATGGTGCCGTAGCTGGGCAGGGAGAATTTCTCAATGGTGAGGCCCATGGACGCGACCACGGCGGCGATGGCGATCTGGCCGAGGAGCTTCTTCCTCGCGCCGAGCGGGCTGAGGTCATCCCAAAGGCCGAGGCCGAACATGAGCGACGTGCCGACGAGAATGGGGAACCACTCGAACGACCGCAGCGGCTGCAGCAGCAGGATCACGATCACGCCGAGGATGAGGCTGAACATCAGCGGGATTCCGCCGATGCGCGGGACGGGCATCGTCTGCCGCTTGCGCGCCTCGCCGGGCATGTCGAGGCCCACGCCGCTGTGCGCGAGGCGGATCATCCACGGGGTGAGGATGACCGAGACGAGAAATCCAAAGATGAGGAAGAAGAGTATTTTCGTCATGCCGCGATGGCGAGCCGCCACGATACGCAGGAAGCGCGCACGGCGAACAAAAAACTCAGGCGGCCGCCGCGGCGCGCGCGATGAGGCCGCGCCATTCCGCGAGCGCCGCGGCGCGCTGATGCCCCGCGCTTTGGACCGAACCGGGCGCAATGGCCGGCCGGCTGGCGCGCTGCCCTGCGATCCAACTCGCCACGCCCCCGGCATCGCCGGGAGCGAAGACGCCGGCGTGGGGAACGCCGCGGAGTTCGGAGGCGATCGCGCCGTCCGCCGGACCGACAAAAAGGATCGGGCGCGGCAGCGTGAGCATGAGCGCGAGCTTGCTCGGCCAGAGCAGGCCGCGCACGGCGGGGAGCTGCGAAGCCACGAGCACCTCGCAGCGCAGCAGCGAGTCCGCGAGGGCATCCGCGGGCGCGTAGTCCTGCCATTCGCAGTGCCGCAGGCCGAGGGCCGTGGCCCGCTCCTGCGCGGGCTTCCGCGACGGGCCGCCGCCCTGGAAGAGCAGCCGAGCATCCACGCCGCGCTGCTCGAGGAGCGCCTGGGCCGCGAGCAGCGTCTCCCACTCGTGCGCGCGCCCGAGGTTGCCGGAATAGATCCACGTCCACGGCGCTTCCGGCAGCCGCTTCGAATAGGAAGCGGATGCGCTCCCCGTCACCCACGGGCGGATGCAGGCTGGCGCGATGCCCAGCTTTTGAAAGCGCGAGGCCATGTCCGCATCGAGCGCGACGACGGCCTTCGCCCGGCGATACACGCCGCGCATCGCCCAGCCGGTGAGCTTTGACACGAGGGAACCGCGGCGGATTTCGCCGAGTTCGACCGCAAGTTCGGGATACACGTCCATCGCCCAGTGGATGTGTGCCGCACGGTGTTTCCGCGCCACGCGGTCCGCGATCACCCCGAGGCACGGCGGCGAAGTGCCCGACACGACGACATCGGGCCGCTGCCTTGCGCGACCGGAGCGCAGCATCCGCCACAGCGCGCCGATCTCGCGCTTCATGCGGCCTCCCCCGCCCTGCCCCGCGCGGTAGTCCTGCGCCGCGTCCACAAAGTCCGTCTCATGCCCGAGCCGCTGGAGGTCGTCCGCGATCTCGCGGAACAGCACGCCGGTCGGAGCCGGGTCGGGCGGAAAATACTGGTTCAGGAAAAGTATCCGCATCAATCGAGCTGCTTCACCACCTGCGCCGGATTCCCGCGCACGATGGCCTTTGCCGGGACATCCCCCGTCACGATGCTGCCCGCGCCGACCATGCTGCCCGCGCCGACCTCGACGCCCGGCGCGATGAATGCCTGCGCGGCGATCCACGAGCCACCGCGCACGGTGATCGGCTTCGTCACGAGGCTGAACTTTTCCGAGCGGAAATCATGGGAGCCCGTGCAGAGGAACGCCCGCTGCGAGATGCAGACGCTCGATTCGACCACGACCGGCGCGAGGCTGAGGATCATCACCTCGTCGCCAAGCCACACGTCGTCGCCGAGCGTGAGCCGCCACGGGTAGGTCACGTTCACGTTCGCGCGCACCACGACCCGGCTGCCGATGCGCGCGCCGAACATCCGCAGCAGCGCCACCCGCAGCGCCGAGGGCCATGGGAATGCGTTCATGAAGAACGCCCACTTCACCAGAATCCACAGCCCCTCCTTCCACCGCGGGGCGCCGCGGTCGAAGTCGCCGACGGTGTAGCCCTTCAGCGTCATGGAGTCGCGCGCCGTCCGCGCGGTGGCATCGGCATTGCTGTTTGCGGCGCAGCGACTAGCTTCGCCCAAATCATATTTTTGCTCTCAGGCTCCATGACGGCGCATCTCCCGCAGGATTCGCGCCCGCGTTCGCCGGAGGCAAACGAATTCGATGCAACGAAAGCCATCCAGCCCAAATGGTGATTCGGAGAGCCGGCGGCCGCACCCGCGGCTGGCCGGCGCAAACTTCGCGGCTGCGTGGCACACCAGCGGCTAAATGCATGGTCAATGATCCGGCCCAACCCGAGAGCACGCAGCGGAGCAATCCAGGGGGAATGAGCGCGCCAGCAGCACATCCGCCGGAGCGCTGGCTGCCGGCTGCAGCCGCCACGCTGGAAGTCTCCGGCGCACCGGAAAAATTCTGGCTGGTCGAATTCCGCATCGGCCTGCGCTCGCTGCCGCAGCTCGCCGACCACGGCTTCCACGACATGGCCGTCGTGCCCGGCGCATTCCTCATCGCCCTCGCGCTGCGTGCCCACCGCGACCTTTTCCAGAGCGACGCGGGGGCGCTGCGCCATGTCGAGTTCGCCCGCCCGCTCCTGCTCTCGGACGACGACATCCCCCTCACCCTCCGAGTCACCCCGCATGGAACGGATTGCGCGGCGTGCGAGTTCTTCGACGCCGAAGCCGCCGCGGTGCGCGCCGCCCCCGCGATGCAGCACTGCGCGCGGATGGAGATGGAATCCGCCGGGGCGCCCGGAAGCGTCGCCCGTGCGAGGCAAACCGAAGCGGAAGTGCCGCTCCCAGCGAAGTTCACAACGGGCGCCGGAGATTTCTACCACGGCTTGCGGGCCAACGGGAATCAATACGGCCCGGGCTTTCAAACCATCACGGCCGTCGCGCAGGCGGGCTCACAGTTCGTCGCCCGCATCGCGGAATCCGCCGGCGGCGACATCGCATCACCGGCGCTCCTCGATGCGTCCGCGCAGCTCCTTTCAGCATTCGCCCTCGAGGGCGGCCGCACGTTCCTCCTGAAATCCATCGAGCACCTCGTGCTTCACTCCACAGCGGCCTCGGCACCGCTCACGGTGGTTGCCTCGCGGGAAGACTCCGATGCGGGCAACGGCAGCGGCTTGTCGGGCTCCGTCCAGTTCGTGGACGCAGGCGGCGCGCTGCTCTGCGAAATGTCCGGCGTGCGCCTCGAGTTTTTCGACCGCCCCGCGTCCGCGGAGGAGACACGCCTGTGCGTCGCCTCGACTTTCACCGCCGAGCCGCTCGAGGACTCGCTGCGGTTTTGGGCCGCGCATTTCGACCGCCGCGTTCGGATCGAATTCACGCCCTACAACCAGGTCTTCCAGCAGCTCCTCGATCCGGCAGGCGCATTTCACCGCAACCGCGACGGCATCAACCTCATCGCGCTCAGGATGGAGGACTGGCTGCGCGGAGACCGCCGGATGCTCCTCTCGACCAGCGCCGCGCGCGCATCGGAGGCTTTCGGAAGCAGGCCGCGCCACACGCTCCCGAACGGCGTCGAGATCGCCCACCTCAACCGTTACGAGACCGAATACGTCTATCGTGAGATTTTCGAGGACGAGTCCTACCTGCGCCACGGCATCGGGCTGCCCGACGACGCGACGGTGATCGACATCGGCGCGAACATCGGCCTCTTCTCGCTCTTCGTGATGAGCCGCTGCAGGAATCCGGCGATCTTCGCGTGCGAGCCGTCACCGCGCGTGTTTGACCTGCTGCGCGCAAACTGCACCGCATACGGCGAGACTGCGCGGGTGCGCGTCTTCAACTGCGGAGTCGCCGAGTCGAAGGGAAGCGCGCGCTTCACCTTTTACGAGCACTCGTCGGTCTTCTCGAGCTTCCACCCCGACGAACAGGAGGACCGCGCCGCAGTGGAGGCCGTCGTCCGCAACGTCCTGCAGAGCGAGCTGTCCGACTCCTCCGCGCTGCGCGATGGGGATGTCAGCGAACTGATGGCCGGACGCCTGCACGCTGAGAGCATCGAGTGCCCGCTCCTCTCCGTCTCCGACCTCATCCGCGAAAACGGCATCACGCGTGTTCACCTGCTGAAAATCGACGCGGAGAAAAGCGAGCTCGGAATCCTCCGGGGCATCGAGGAGGTGCACTGGCCGCTCATCGAGCAAATCGTGATGGAGGTCCACGACCGCTCGCGCGCCGCCGTGCATGCCATCGAGCGGCAGCTCACGGCGCGCGGGTTCCGCTGCGCCGTCGTCGAGGAGAGGCTGCTGGAGCGCTCCGGGCTGTTCAACATCTACGCCACGCGCGGGCAGGCGGAGAGCGCAGGCCGCGGACATGCTGCGGACGAGCTGCGGCGGAAGACCGGCGAATTCTGCGCCGCGCTGGATTCGTTCGCGGTTTCCACTTCCGCCCCGCTGATCCTCGCGGTGACGCCGCGCTCCGCCAGCGATCCCGCGCTCGACGCAGCGGAGGATGAGGTGCTCACGCGGGCCGCGCGCCATTCCCAAATCCGAGTCATCGGCTCCCGGCAGATTCTCTCCCGCCACCCGGTGCGCGAATTTCACGACCCGCACAGCCAGCAGCTCGCGCACATGCCCTTCACGCAGGAAGGCTACGCCGCTCTCGGCACCGCACTTTCCCGCGCAATGTTCGGCATCGGCGCCCCGCCGGTGAAGGTCATCGCGCTGGATTGCGACAACACGCTCTGGCAGGGCGTCTGCGCGGAGGACGGCCCCGCGGGCGTCGTGCTCACGCCGGAGTTTCGATGGCTGCAGGAGTTCATGCTCGCACAGTCGCGCGCCGGAGTCCTTCTCGCGCTGTGCAGCAAAAATGAGGAGAGCGACGTGTTTGCCGTCCTCGACCAGCGCGGCGACATGCCGCTGCGCCGCGAAGACTTCGCCGCGGCGCGCATCAACTGGGAGTCGAAACCGGAGAATCTCCGCTCGCTCGCGGCGCAGCTCGGCCTCGGCTTGGACAGCTTCGTCTTCCTCGATGACAACCCGATCGAATGCGCCGCGGTGCGCGCCTCCTGCCCCGGGGTGATCACGCTCCAGCTCCCGCCGGATCACCGGCGCATCCCCGGGTTCCTCGGCAGCATTTGGATCTTCGACCGCGCCGCGGCGACCAGCGAGGATCGCGGGCGCAGCGAGTGGTATCAGGCCAATTCGGAGCGCGAGCATCTCCGCGGCACCACACCGACGCTCCGTGATTTCCTCGACGGGCTGCAACTGAGCATCGTGGTCGGCGAGGCGGCGGACGATCAGCTCGCGCGCGTCGCACAGATGACCCTGCGGACAAACCAGTTCAACCTCACGTCGCTGCGCCGCTCCGAGGGGGAAATCCGCGGACTGCTGAAGTCCGGCGCAAAATGCCTGACTGCCTCGGTGAGTGATCGCTTCGGCGACTACGGGCTCGTCGGCGCGATCCTTTTCACCACTGAGGCAAACCGCCTCGTGGCGGACACATTCCTCCTGAGCTGCCGCGCGCTCGGAAAGGGTGTGGAGCACCGGATGCTGTCGGCGCTCGCACAACGGGCCTTGGACTCCGGCAAGTCCACCGTCGCACTTCCCTTTCAGCGCTCGGATCGGAACCAGCCGGCCCGCGATTTCCTCTCGCACCTCGCACCGCTGCCCGCGGAACCGGACTTCACACTCGAACTCCCTGCCTCTGAATTCGCGGAACTCCGCTACCTGCCCGACGACAATGCGCCGAAACCCCAGGCCGAAGACCCCGGCACTGCGGCAACCAGCACGGCACACCGCAGCAATGGACTCGACCGCTCGCGCCTGACCAAGTCGCTGCAAAAGCTCGGCGACGATCTCACGAGCGTGGAGGCCGTCGTCGCCGCCATGCATTCCGCAGCGACACGGGACGAGGCGAATGCTGATGCCCTCGCGCATGGCTCGCCGTCCGATGCCTCGTCACTGGAAAGCTCGCTCGCGGCAATCTGGCGGAGGGCGCTCGGAAAATCGTCGGTTGGATTCGATGAAAACTTCTTCGACGCAGGAGGCACCTCGCTGAAGGCGGTCGTCGTCGCCGCCATGATCCGCAGGGAACTGAGGAAGAACGTCTCGATCGTCAGCATCTTTGAATGCCCGACCATCCGGCTTCTCGCGGCGCGGCTCGGAGACTCCGTCGAGGATCCCGACGCCGGGGACTCGACTGCCGCAGTCGCTGAAGCGCGCGGAAAGCAACGGCGCAACAAGCTCATCAGACGGAGGGTCGCCTGAAATGAAATTCTCCACTGTCGGCGTGGTCGGAGTCGGGACCATTGGCATCGGCCTGGTCACGGACCTTGTCCTGCACGGAATTCACGCCGTCGCGGTGGACATCTCCGACGCCGCCCTCGAACGCGCGAAGGCCGAAGTGCTGAAGAACGTCCGCTTCGCTCCGATGTTTTCCAAAACACTGCCCCGCGTCTCCCGCGAGGACGCGCTGAAGCGCCTCACTTCCACGCGCGAGCTGCGCGACCTCGCGCCGTGCGAGTTCGTCATCGAGAACGTCCCGGAGAAGTGGGAAATCAAGCGGCCCCTCTACGAGCAGCTCGATGCGATCATGCCGGCGGGCGTTTGCTTCGGCGTGAACACCTCGTGCATCCCCATCGCGCGCGTCGCGGCGGTCACGCGGCGGCCCGCACAGATCATCGGCCTGCACGCGATGAACCCGGTGCATCTCATGCCGACGGTCGAGGTGATTTGCGGCGCTCAGACTTCCGACGACACGCTCACAAAGCTGCTCGCCCTCTTCACCCAGCTCGGTAAACAGGCTGTCGTGGTCAACGATTCACCCGGCTTCGTGTCGAACCGCGTGTCGCATCTTTTCATGAATGAAGCCGCCTCGGTGCTGCAGGACGGCATTTCCACAGCGGAGGACATAGACAGAATTTTCAAACAGTGCTTCGGCCACAAAATGGGCCCGCTGGAGACCGCGGACCTCATCGGCCTCGACACCGTCGCCAACTCGCTCGACGTCCTCTTCGACGAATTCAAGGATCCCAAGTTCCGCGTGTGCGCGCTGCTGCGCCAGCTCGTCGCCGAGGGGCATCTCGGCCGGAAGACGGGCCGCGGATTTCACACTTATCCGGAAGCTTGAATCACCCACTGCCATGACCACCGCCGACGAAAAATCCATCCGTGAAAAGATCCGCGCGTTCATCCTCGCCTCGATCCACGTCCCCGGCCTCGCCGACGACGACAACCTCTTCGAGAGCGGCATCGTGAACTCGCTCTTCGCCGTGCAGCTGATGACCTTCATCGAGAAGACATTCGCCATCGAGGTCGGCCCCGACGATCTCGACATCGCGAACTTCAAATCGATCGAGGCCGCAGCGGGCTTTGTGGTCCGCAAGCAGGCGCAACCCGCAGCCGCGTAACCAAACCCACCTGCCGCGATGGAGCACTTTCTCACCGACACACAGCGCGCACGCCAGGGCGAGTTCCGCGAATTCGTCGCGAAGCACGTGGCGCCGTTTGCCGCGGAGTGGGATCGCGTGGAAGGCATCACCGGCGAAGTGATCGCGCGCATGTCGGAGGCCGGCTACCTCGGCAGCACGCTGCCGGAGAAATTCGGCGGCCGCGGCTGGGACACGGTGACCTTCGGCCTGCTCAACGAGGCATTCGGGCGCGAGAGCGCGGCGCTCACCGACTTGATCACCGTGCAGGCCATGGTCTCGATGGCACTGCTGAAGTGGGGCAGCGCCGCGCAGAAGGACCGCTGGCTTCCGCCCCTCGCGCGCGGGGAAATCATCGGCGCATTCGGACTCACGGAGCCATCCGGCGGGAGCAACCTGCAGGCGCTTCAGACCCAGTTTTCCGAAGCGGGCGGCGGCGCGTTCCGGCTGAACGGGCGGAAGACTTGGATTTCCTACGGGCAGACAGCGGGCGTGTTTGTCGTCGTCGGTCACGCGGGATCCCTGCCGACCGCGTGCATCGTCCCGCGCGATGCGGCGGGGGTGAAAGTCGAGCCGATCACCGGCATGATCGGCTACCGCGCCGCGGGGATCGCCACGATCACATTCACCGATGTCGAGGTCCCCGCTGAGAACGTGATCGGAAAGCCCGGCGTGGCGCTCAGCTACGTCGCTCCCGTGGGGCTGCAATACGGCCGCATCAGCACCGCATGGTCCGCGGTCGGACTGCTGCGCGCGTGCCTGGAGGAATCCGTGTCGCGCGCCGCCGCACGCAGGCTCGGCGGCTCGACGGTCGGCGATTTCGGGGCGACGCGCTCCGCGATCGCGCGCATGGGCACGGACTTGAACGCGGCGTCGCTGCTGTGCCTCGATGCCTGCAGCGCGACAGACGAACGCGACCCGGCCGCGTTCACAAAGACACTCATGGCAAAATACTTCGCCTCGCGCGCGGCGGTGCGGGCTGCCGACGATGCGGTGCAGATCTGGGGCGCCGCTGGATGCCACGAAAGCGCGCCGGTTTCCCGCTACTACCGCGACGCGAAGCTGCTCGAAATCATCGAGGGCACATCGCAAATCCACGAGGAACTCATCAGCCGGGCCTTCCTCGATGCAGTGCCTCGAGCAGCCAGCTGAACGCACGCATCAGCCCATGCTCGCCACGCAGAACAACGCCGCTGAAACCGACGCCGGGCGCATCGCCCGCTGGAATGAGACGGCGCATCCGTTCCCCGAGCACGCGACGCTGCACGGCCTCATTGAGGAACAGCTCGCGGCGCGCGGCAGCGACATCGCGGTCATTTGCGAGCACGACAAGATTTTTGGGGCGCCGGCGCTGACATGCGCCGAACTCAACGCGAAAGCGAACCAGCTCGCCCATCGCCTGCGCGAGGATGGCGTCGGTCCCGGCAGCATCGTCGGACTTCTCGTGGAGCGCTCCTTTTCCATGATGATCGGCCTGCTCGGCATCCTGAAGGCAGGCGGGGCGTATCTCCCCGTCGCCCCGGACAACCCGCCCGAGCGCACCCGCTACCTGCTAGAAGACGCCGGCGTGCGCGTGCTGCTCACGCAGGAAAAGAACGCGCAGTTCCCCGGCTTCGGCGGGAAAATCATCAACCTCGAAGACGCCGGCACTTTCACGGGCTCCGCCGAAAATCCGCCCGGCAGCGCGCAGGCGACAGACCTCGCCTATGTGATCTACACGTCCGGCTCCACGGGCAAGCCGAAGGGCGTGATGGTCGAACACCGCTCGGTCGTGAACCGCCTGCACTGGATGCAGTGCGCGTATCCCATTGGCGCGGGCGACGTGATCTTGCAGAAGACGCCGTATTATTTCGACGTGTCCGTGTGGGAGCTTTTCTGGTGGGCGATGTGCGGCGCGAAGCTCTGCTTCCTGCGGCCCGGCGGCGAAAAAATCCCGATGGTGCTGCTCGACACGATCCGCCGGCAGCAGGTCAGCATCCTGCATTTCGTGCCCTCGATGCTGAATGTCTTCCTCGAGTATCTCGATGGCCGCGACGCCGCTTCGTTCGCCGCGCTTGCACCGCTGCGGCGAATCTTCGCGAGCGGCGAGGCGCTGATGCCCGCGCATGTGCGGAAATTCAACGGCCTGCTCGGCGCGACGACGGGCGCACGGCTCACGAACCTCTACGGCCCGACCGAGGCAACCGTGGACGTGACGTGGTTCGACTGCCCGCGCACGGATGACTTCGAGCGCATCCCCATCGGCAGGCCGATCCACAACACACGGATGCATGTGATCAAAGACGGGCGCGCGGCCGCTGTCGGCGAACCGGGCGAACTGTGCATCGCCGGCGCCGGCGTCGCGCGCGGTTATCTCAACAACCCGGCGCTCACGGCGGAAAAATTCACCGACAATCCGATCGCGCCCGGCGAGCGCATCTACCGCACGGGCGACATCGCGCGGTGGCTGCCGGACGGAAATATCGAGTATCTCGGCCGCGAGGACCATCAGGTGAAAATCCGCGGCCTGCGCATCGAACTCGGTGAAATCGAAAACACGATCCGCGGGTTTCCCGGCGTGGCCGACTGCGTCGTCGTGGTGAAACGCTACTCGGAGAGCGTGATTCTGATCGTCGCCTACATCGTCTGGCGCGGGCCTCTCGACGAGGCGCAGTTGAAAAATCACCTCCGCGCGCGGCTGCCCGACTACATGGTGCCGAGCCATTTTCAGGGCATCTCGGAAATCCCGCTCACACCGACAGGCAAGGCCGACCGCAACGCGCTGCCGGAACCGCAGCTCGTGAGAAAATGAACAGGCGCGCTTCTTCCATCGGAGGGCGGCGGTGATGGACGGCGACTTCGACATCGCGATCGTCGGCCTGGCGGGCCGCTTCCCCGGCGCAAAATGCGCGGAAGAGTTTTGGACCAACCTCGCGAACGGCGTGGAGTCCATCACGCGGCTGGGCGACGAGGAGATTCTGGGATCCGGCGTTCCGCGTTCCCACCTCGATTCGCCAAACTACGTCAAGGCTGCGCCGGTGCTCGACGAGCCGGGCGCGTTCGACGCCGCGTTCTTCGGCTACACACCCGCCGAGGCGCGCACCATGGATCCCCAGCACCGCCTCCTGCTCGAACTCGCGCATGAGTCGCTCGAGGACGCGGGCTGTGTCCCCTCGCGCACGGGCGCGCGAATCGGAGTGTTTGCAGGCGCGGCGATGAACACATGGTTCATGCACGCGGGCCTCGCGCGCCAATTTTCCGAAGACTACATCCCGACTCTCATCGCGAACGACAAGGACTTCCTCGCCACGCGCATCAGCTACAAGCTCGATCTCAGGGGGCCGAGCATCACGGTGCAGACGGCATGCTCCACT
The DNA here is from genome assembly GCA_044221185.1 of Chthoniobacteraceae bacterium. Classification (GTDB taxonomy): domain Bacteria; phylum Verrucomicrobiota; class Verrucomicrobiia; order Chthoniobacterales; family Chthoniobacteraceae; genus SXWH01. Next base: position 247,842 of record JBGAPP010000002.1, read on the forward strand.
TCGCTCGTCGCCGTGCATCTCGCGCGGCAGAGCCTGCTCAGCGGGGAATGCGACATCGCGCTCGCAGGCGCGGTCTCCGTGCGGGTCCCCCACCGCGCGGGATATTTCTCGGATGCCGGCGGCGTGACTTCGCCCGACGGCCACGTGCGTGCGTTCGACGCGGATGCAAACGGCACGGTCTTCGGCAGCGGCGGCGGCGTCATCGTGATGAAGCGCCTGCGCGACGCCCTCGCGGACGGCGACACGATTCGCGCGGTCATCAAGGGCTCCGCGATCAACAACGACGGCGCCGAGAAGGCCGGCTACACCGCGCCGAGCGTGAACAGCCAGGCCGATGCGATCGTCGAGGCGCTCGCCAACGCGGACGTGGGCGCCGACAGCATCAGCTACATCGAGGCGCACGGTTCCGGGACTCCTGTGGGTGATCCCATCGAGATGCGCGCGCTGACAAAGGCATTCCGCACTTCGTCGAAGCGCTCCGGCTTCTGCGCGATCGGATCGGTGAAAACCAACATCGGCCATCTCGACGCCGCGGCCGGAATGGCGGGGCTGATCAAGACGGTGCTCGCGCTCCAGCACCGCCAGATCCCGGCGAGCCTGAACTACTCGCGGCCCAACCCCGAGATCCATTTCGCGGCGACACCGTTTTTCGTAAACACGCAGCTCACGGATTGGAAATCGGCCGGCCCCCGCCGCGCGGGAGTCATGTCCACCGGCATGGGCGGAACGAACGCGCATCTCGTGCTCGAGGAAGCGCCGGCGGCGGCGGCGAATGCATCGCCCGATGCTGCGGCCCTGCTCGTGGTTTCCGCACGCACAGAAGCCGGGCTCGCGGCTGCTGCGGAGAACCTGCGACGACACTTGGAGCGCGATCCGTCGCTGAGGCTCGCCGATGCCGCCTTCACGCTGCAGCGGGGACGACGCGCGATGCGTCACCGGCGCTTCGTTGTTGCCGCGAACCACACCGCCGCGCTCTCCGCGCTCTCCGCGAAGCCATCCCGCCTTTCCATCGCCACGGCGGACGACGGCGCCGCCCGCCCGCTTGTCCTGCTGCTTCCGGGCATCGGCGACCAATACGTCGGCATGGGACGCGAGCTTTACGCCGCATTTCCCGTCTTCCGCGCCGAGGTGGATCGCTGCGCGGAAATTCTGCGTCCGCTGCTCGGCCATGACATCCGCGACATCCTCTGGCCAAAGCACCGCAACTGGACGCCGGCTCAGGCGTCGCAGGGCCTTGACTTGAAGAGGATGCTCGCCGGCAACACCCAGCCTGCGGACGACGACGACTCGCGCCGGCTGAACGAGATCACCAGCCTCCAGCCGGCGCTGTTCACCATCGAGTTCGCAATGGCGAAACTGTGGATGGATCTCGCAGGGGAACCGAAGGCCATCGTCGCGCACAGCATGGGGGAGTATGTGGCGGCGTGTTTGAGCGGCGTCTTTTCCCTCGAGGATTCGCTGCGCCTCATCGTCCGGCGCACGCAGCTCGTCGCGGATCTGCCTCCGGCAAAGATGCTCGCGGTGACGCTGCAGGAGGCTGAACTCCTGCCGTTGCTTCCGGGCGATCTCTCGATCGCGCTCATCAACGGCCCCGCGCTCTGCGTCGTCGCCGGACCGCCGTCGTCGGTGGACGACTTTGCCGGAATGCTCGACGCCCGCGGCGTCACTCACCGGCTGGTGCGGAACACGCACGCGTTCCATTCGCGGATGCTCACGCCGATCACGCGGGCATTCGCCGATGAGGTCCGCAGTGTCCGCACCAGCGCGCCGCGCATCCCGTTCACTTCGAACGTCACCGGCGGCTGGATCAATGCCGCCGAGGCAACCGACCCGGAGTATTGGGCACGGCACCTGAGCCACACCGCGCGCTTCAGCGATGCCCTCGGCACCCTCTGGAAAATGGAGGCTCCCGTGCTCCTTGAAGCGGGACCGGGAAGGACGCTCGGAGTCCTCGCGAGCCAGCATCCCGACCGGCCGGGCACTCACGCGGGCCTGCCCATCGCTTCGATCCGCCACCACTACGAAAGCCAGAACGACGTGGAGGTTTTCCTGAATGCGCTCGGCCGGCTGTGGCTGACCGGCGCGGAGGTTCGCTGGGAGAGGCTTCCGGGCGAGCCACGACGGAAAGTCCCCCTGCCCACGTATCCGTTTGAACGTCAGGAATTCTGGATCGCTCCCGCGGCGCCTGCACCGGCAGACGGATCTCCGGTGAAGCCCGGCGCATCCGATATTCTCGGCTTCGACGAATGGTTCAACGTCCCCTCGTGGGAGCGGATGATCTCGCCGGAAGACCTCGGCGAACAAGCGCATGCGGATGACGTGCTGTGGCTCATCTTTTCGCCGCAGCCGGAGCCCGCCGCCTGCCTCCGGAAATGCATCGGAGCGCCGCGCGAAGACGTCCGCGTCATCCACATGGGCCGGCGGTTCGAGCAGCGTGCCGACGGCGACTGCGAAATCGATCCGGCGAACTCCGACGACTATCGGAAGCTCTTCCGCGGGATCAAAAACGACGCGCGGCGCGAGATTCGCATCGTCCATTTGGGATGCGTCGCCGCGACGGATGATGGTCGCGAGCTAGACCTCGGATTTTTCAGCCTCCTGTTCATCGCGCAGGCAATCAGCGAACTGGCCATCTCCGCTCCGATCGCGCTCGGCGTCGTCACCAGCCAGCTTCACGACGTCACCGGCGACGAAACCCTGCAGCCGCAGGCCGCCACGGCGCTGGGGCCGTGCAGCGTAATCCCGAAGGAGTTTCCGGGCATCACCTGCTTCAACCTGGACCTTCCGGGCGTGCAGGCGATGACCGCCCTGCCGGAGGACCTCGCAGCCCGCATCGTGTCTGAATTCCAAAACCCGAATCGCGGCGGGATCATCGCCCTTCGCGGGAAGCACCGGTGGCGGCGGAAATTCGAAAGGCTGCCGGCGGGCTGGAGTCGGACCCCTGGCTCGGAACAGCAGCCCGATCCCAAGTGTCTCCGGGAGCGCGGCGTCTATCTTGTCACCGGCGGCACTGGTGGCATCGGCATGGCGCTCGCCGCATACCTCGCGAAGACCTTCCAAGCGAGGCTCGTGCTCACGCGCAAATCGGCATTCCCGGAAAAATCCGAATGGGCGGATCTCGCGAAGTCCCCGACGACGCCCGCGCCGACGCTGCACACCATCACGCAGCTGCTCGAACTCGAGCGCATGGGCGCGGAAGTGGACGTGGTCACCGCCGAGGTTTCGGATGCGGGGCAAATGCGGCACGTCTTCTCCGAAGCGCTGCGGCGCCACGGAGCCGTCCACGGCGTCATCCATGCCGCAGGCGTTGTTCGCGACGGTCTGATCGTGGGGAAAACCAGGGAGGTCGCGGAACTTGTCCTCTCTCCGAAGCTCCGAGGCTGCCCGATTCTGCATCAGCTTTCCAAGGAGGCCGGTTCCGATTTCCTCGTCCTCTTCTCCTCGACGGCGTCCGTCCTCGGGCCGGCCGGGCAGATTGATTACAGCGCCGCCAATGCCTACCTCGACGCCTTCAGCCATTGCGCGCGCCGCGAGCGCGGCGGCCCGCACACCCTGACGATCAACTGGCCGGGCTGGCGCGAAGTCGGCATCCTGGCCGACATGGCGCCCGCGCCCGGGATGGAGCAATGGAAGGCGGAGGCGCTGCGCAGGGCGATTACGACCGCCGATGGCCTGGAGGCGTTCCGCCGCGCCCTCGCGTCGAACCTCCCGCAGATCATCGTGAGCCCTGTGGATCTCATTCGCGCGATCGAGGAATCCGGAACTCCGCCCGATGCGGCGCCGGCGAAGGCGGCATCCGCTGCATCAGCACACCCTCTCGCCTCACAGCAGCCTCCGGCCCATGCGGATCAATTTCAGGACTGCGTGATCGCCGTCTGGAAGCAGGTTCTCGGCTTCGAGCAAGTCGGTGCCGACGAGAGTTTCTTCGAGTTGGGCGGCCACTCACTGCTGCTGATCCAGGTCCACCGCGAACTCTGCCGCCGGCTCGGCCGTGAAATCCCGCTCCTCGCACTTTTCCAAAACCCCACGCCACGCACGCTCGCGCAGCACCTCGCCGCCGGCACCGCACCTTCGCCGGGCGTGGACACGGCGCGCCTCCGTGCCGAGCGCCAGCGCCAGGCGCTCGCCGCCAGGAATCCACGAAAGTGAAACCCCGATGAAAAACGCCGCCTAGCCCGCTGGCACAGTCCCGGCTACTCGCACTCCAAGATGTCAGCCCTTGAATCCGCAGCAGAAGGCATCGCCGTGATCGGTCTTGCTGGCCGCTTCCCCGGCGCGTCCGACGTGCCGTCGTTCTGGCGGAATCTGCTCGCGGGCCGAGACGGCGTCACACGCTTCACGGACGAAGACCTCGCGGCGGCAGGATACGACCCCGCGGCGCTGCGCACGGACCCGGGCTTCGTGCCTGCACGCGGCGTCATTGACCGGCCGGAGTGGTTCGATGCGGCGTTCTTCGGCATCCAGCCGCGGGAGGCGGAGGCCATCGACCCGCAGCAGCGTGTCTTCATGGAAACCGCATGGCACGCACTCGAGGACGCCGGGTGCGACCCGAAGCGCTACGCAGGCGTCATCGGCGTGTATGCCGGAATGTCCTTCAACAGCTACGGGCGATTCGTCCGCTCGCGCCGCGACATCATGGATGCCGTGGGCGAACTGATCGTGACCATGGGGAACGAGAAGGACTTCCTCGCCACGCGGCTCGCCTACAAGCTGAACCTCCGCGGCCCCGCCCTGAGCATCAACACCGCCTGCTCCACATCGCTCGTCGCGCTCGTCACCGCGTGCCAGAGCCTAGCGGGCTACCAGTGCGACACCGCGCTCACCGGCGGCGTGTCCATCACCTTCCCGCAGACCCGCGGATATTTTTTCCGCGAGGGCGGAATGGCATCGCCCGACGGGCTCTGCCGGCCATTCGACGCGAAGGCGGCAGGCGCGGTCTTCAGCCACGGCTGCGGCGTCGTGGTCTTGAAGCGGCTCGCCGATGCGCTCGCCGAGGGCGATCAGATCTATGCGGTCGTCAAAGGCTGGGCGCTGAACAATGACGGCTCCGCGAAAGTGAGCATGACTGCGCCGAGCATTTCGGGGCAGGCCGAGGCGATCGCACTCGCACAGGCGCTCGCCGGCGCACCACCGGAGAGCATCAGCTATGTGGAAACGCACGGCACCGGCACGCCGCTCGGCGACGCCATCGAAGTCGCCGCGCTGACGCAGGCATTCGGCGCGGGCGCATCGCGCGGGAAGTTCTGCGCGCTTGGCTCTGCAAAGTCGAACATCGGGCACCTCGAAGCCGCCGCTGGCGCCGTCGGCTTCATCAAGGCCGCGCTGATGCTCCGGCACGGGCAGATGCCGGCGACGCTCCACTTTGAAAGCGCGAATCCCGAGTTGAAGCTCGACGACTCGCCGTTCTATGTGTCGCCAAAGACAATCGAGTGGCCGCGGGGAGCGGGTCCACGCCGCGCCGGCGTGAGTTCCTTCGGCGTGGGCGGAACGAACGCGCATGCCGTGCTCGAGGAAGCGCCTCAGCAGCCCGCGACGACCGCTGGCCGCGCAGTGCAGTTGCTTCCGATTTCCGCGCGCACCGCGGCCGCTGCGGAACAGGCGGCGCAGAACCTCGCAGCGCACCTTGAGACAAACCCCGGCGTGCCGCTGGCAGATGCGGCGTTCACGCTGCAAACAGGCCGACAGCAATTTGCTGAGCGGCGCTGCTTCGTCGCGGGCAGCACTGCGGAGGCAATCGCAGCGCTCCGCGCTGGAACGAAACTCTCCCGCAAGGATGATCGCACCGGCACGCCGGTCGCCTTCATCTTCCCGGGCCAGGGGTCGCAGTATCCCCGCATGGGTGCGCAGCTCTACGCGGCGGAGCCGGCCTTCCGCGATGCGTTTGATTGCGTCGCGCAGCTTCTCCAGCCGGAAATTGGAGCCGACTTGCGCTCGGCAATTTTTTCCGGCGGCACGGAGGACCTCCAGCAGACCCGCGTCACCCAGCCGGCCATATTCGCCATCGAATACGCGCTGGCGCAGATGTGGCTCTCCTTCGGCCTGCGGCCGGACGCGCTGCTCGGCCACAGCGTCGGCGAATATGCCGCCGCGACGCTCGCGGGCGTTTTCACTCTCCCGGATGCAGCTCGCCTCGTCGCAGCCCGCGCGCGGCTCGTGCAGGAGCAGCCCGGCGGATCGATGCTCGCCGTCCGGCTCGGTGAGGCGGAGGCGAAGGAGTTTGCGGTCGGGAATGTCTCCATCGCGGCGATCAACTCTCCGCGCCTCTGCGTGCTGTCCGGCCCGACGGATGCGATCGCAGCGGTCGAGGCAGAGCTGGCAAAGCGGAGCGTCTCCGCGCGGCGGCTGGCGACCTCGCACGCATTCCATTCCGAAATGGTTGCGCCAGTCGTGGCACCGTTCGCCGAACTGGTCCGCGCCGTGCCGCTTCGCCAACCGCAGATTCCATTTGTTTCAAACATCACGGGCGACTGGATTACAGCGGAGCAGGCGACCGATCCTGGTTACTGGGCAAGCCATGTGCGGGCCGCGGTGCGCTTTGCCGACGGTGTCGGAAAGCTGCTCGATTCCTCCGGACGCGCGCTGCTTGAGGTCGGTCCCGGCAACGCGCTGACACAGCTCGCACGGCAGCATCCCGGCAAGTCCACCGCTCACGAATTTGCCCACACCCTTGCCGATGAAGCGGATGAGGCGGAGACGCTCGCGACTGCACAAGGTCGTCTCTGGCTCGCAGGCGTCCCGCTCGACTGGGCGGCAATCCACGCTGGCGAGACTCGCCGCCGGGTCTCGCTCCCCGGCTATCCGTTCGAGCGGCAGCGTTATTTCGCCGACATGCCCGCGGGCACACCTCTGCCGCTCACCGCAAGCTCACTGGACGGCGAGCCGCTGAGCACCGTGTCCGCAAGTTCCGCAAACGCCGCGCCGCGCCGCGAGGCGCCAGCACCGACCGTCAGAACGGCCACCCCGGAACCGCCGAACCAGTCCGCATTCGCGCGCCTCGCGGCGCTCCTCCGGGAGCAGACCGGCACCGACTACAGCGGCACCGATCCGTCAACCACGCTGCTCGACCTCGGATTCGACTCCCTCTTCCTCGCGCAGCTCATCGTCGTCATCCAAAAGCGCTTCGGGGTGCAGATCAGCATCCTCGATTTCTTCAACGAACTCGACTCGCTCGGCTCCCTCGCGGCGCACTTGGAGAAGCACGCGCCCGCGCCGCCAGAAAGGGAGGCGCCGGAGCCCAAAGCGCCCGCTCCGAAGCCGGTCGTCGAGACTGCCGCCCCGAAGCCGGCGGCCCTGGGAGGGCCGGTGCCCGTCGCCGAGGCGCAGCGCGAAGTCTGGCTGGCATGCCAGCGCGGCCCGCTGGCGAGCGCGGCCTTCAACGAAACCTGCACGGTGGATTTTCACGGCGATTTCGATGTCGAGACGATGCGCCGCGCGATTCATGCCGTGGTCGAACGCCACGACGCGCTGCGCACGACGTTCAGCGACGACGGCGAGACGCAGACCATCGCGGCGCATTGGATCCCCGATGTTCCGGTGGAGGATCTTTCCACGATGCCGGCTGCGGAGCGCGACCGGACGTTCCTCGCGCGGAGGAAGGCCGAGGGCTCGCGCCGCTTCGATCTCGCGCGCGGCCCGCTGCTCGCAGCGCGGATTCTCAGGCTCACCGCCGGCCATCACGCGCTCATCATCACCGCGCACCACATCGCGTGCGACGGATGGAGCTACGACATCGTCCTCCGTGAACTCGGCATCATCTACACCGCGCTCCGCGAAAACCGCCCGCACGGCCTTCCCGCGCCGATGCAGATGTCGGACTACCAGCGCTGGGAGGCGGAACAGCAGCGCACCGCGTCCTTCGCGGCGGACAAGAGCTACTGGCTGGAGCGCTTCAGGACGCCGCCCGCCCCGCTCGATTTGCCCGGCGATCGCCCGCGCCCACCCCAGCGCTCGCACGCGGGCTCGCGAGAGCACACCACGATCCCGGCGTCGCTCCACCGTGAAATCACACTCACGGGTGCCAGGCTCGGTGCGACCCCGTTTGCACTGCTGCTCGCCGCATTCAAGGCGCTCATTTTCCGCCTCAGCGGCGAGGAGGATTTCGTGGTCGGCGTGCCTGCTGCGGGCCAGAACCTCGCCGGCGGCTCGGATCTCGTCGGCCACTGCGTGAACCTGCTCGCGCTTCGCTCGAGCGTCGGCGGCACGGAGCCGTTTGCGGATTTCCTCCGCACCACTCGTAACAGCCTCTTCAAGGCCTTCGAGCATCAGCGGTTCAACTTCGGCCAGCTCATCCGCCACCTTCCCCTGCCCCGTGATCCGAGCCGCGTGCCGCTGATCAGCTGCACGTTCAACCTCAACCCGCCGCACACGGATCTGCGCTTCGCAGGCGTGGAGCATGAGCTGTCCGGCAATCCGCGCGCCGCGTATCAGTTCGACCTCAGCTTCACCTGCTTCGAGGAGGACGGCGATCTGCGGGTGGACTGCGACTTCAACACCGACCTGTTCGACGCCGCGACCATCCGCCGCTGGCTCGCGCATTACCGCACGATGCTGAAGGCCATCGTCTCCGCTCCGGAGACGCCCCTCTGCAAACTGCCGCTCATCACGGCGGAGGAGCGCGCGCGGCTGCTGGAGTTTGGAAAAGGGCCGGCGAATGAGTTTCCAGCCGATGCCGGGCTCGCGGCATTGTTCAGCCGGCGCGCGGCGACACAACCGGACGCGACAGCGGTGATCGACGGCGGGCGGCGTCTCACGTATGCTGAGATCGAGCAGCGCGCGAACCAGGTCGCAAACCACCTCGTCGGCGCAGGGCTGAAGCCAGGTCAGTTCGTCGGCGTGCGGGGCGAGTGCTCGGCGCGCTTCGTCTGGGAAATCCTCGGCGTGCTGCGCGCAGGGGGAGCCTATGTGCCCGTGCCGGATGACGAGCCGGCGGAGCGCCTGAAGTGGATCAGGCAATCCTGCGCAGTGCTGCTGCCCGACGCTGCGGTGTATGAGGGCGCGAGCACCGCGCCCGTGGATCGGAAGACCGACGCCACCAGCCCCGCCTACCTGCTTTTCACCTCGGGCTCGACCGGCACTCCGAAAGGCGTCGTCGTCCCGCACCGCGCGGTCACGCGCCTCGTCTGGAACACGGACTACGTCACCTTCCGCGAAGATGATGTGGTCGCCTTCGCGTCAAATCCGAACTTTGACGCCACGACTTTTGAAATCTGGGGCGCGCTGCTGAATGGCGGCGCGCTCGTGGTCACCCCGCGCGACACGCTGCTTTCGCCGGACGCGCTCGCGCGGCACATCGAGTGGCACCACATCACCGTGATGTTCCTCACCACATCGCTGTTCAACCGCCTCGCCCACGAGGCGCCCGCGATGTTCGCGCCGCTTCGCACGCTGGTTTTCGGCGGCGAAGCGGCGGATGCCGCGAGCATCCGGCTCGTGCTGGAGCACGGAAAGCCACGGACCCTCGTGAACGGCTATGGCCCGACCGAAACGACGACCTTCGCCGTCTGCCACACGATCGGGAAACTCGATGGCGACGCGGTCCCCATCGGGCGGCCCATCGCAAACACCTCCGTGTTCATTCTCGATGGCGCGCTTCAACCCTCACCCATGGGCGTCCCGGGCGAAATCCACATCGGCGGGCCGGGCGTCGCGCTCGGCTATCACGAAGCGCCCGAGCTGACCGCGGCGAAGTTTCCCACCACGGAATTCGGACGGCTTTACCGCACCGGCGATCTCGCGCGCTGGCTCGCCGACGGGACGATCGAATATCTCGGACGCCGCGACTCGCAGGTGAAGCTGCGCGGCTTCCGCATCGAGCTGGGAGAAATCGAGTCGGCACTGAAACGGCACCCGCAGGTCCGGCAGGCGGCAGTGGTCGCGCAGTCCCAGAATGGGCACGTCGAGTCGCTATCGGCATTCGTCGTTCCGCAGCGCGGACAGCGCGCGGACAACGAGGAACTCCGCAAATTCCTCACACAGCACCTGCCGGCACACATGATTCCTTCGGCGTTTGTGTGCCTCGAGGCACTCCCGCTCACGGCGAACGGCAAGCTCGACACCCGAATGCTTCCCCCGCCGAACACCGGATCGGGCGCCACTGAATCCATCGCGCCACGGAACAACGATGAGCGTCGCGTCGCGGAGATCTGGTCGCGCGTTCTTCGTCGGCCAGCGCCGTCCGTGCGCGAGGATTTCTTCGCATCGGGAGGCCACTCACTGCTCGCGCTGCGGATGCTTTCGGAGATCCGCCGCGAGATTGGAGTTGAGATTCCAGCACAGCGGCTCTTTGAGACGCCGACGATCGAGGGGCTTGCGGCATTTGTCACCGAGCACTCGGTCTTCGAGCGGCGGCCGGGAAATTTCCTCGTCCAAATCCAGCGTGGCGAGTCCTCGACGCCGCCGCTTTTCCTGATTCCCGGCGGCTGGGGCGGCGAGACCGAGTTCCTCGTTTACGGCGGACTTTCACGGCAGATCGATCCAGCGATGCCAGTCTGGGGCCTGAGGGCGCGCGGAACCCGCAGCGGCGAGCTGCCACACATGAGCGTGAGCGAGATGGCCGGGGATTACGTCCGGGAGATTCGGCGCGTCCAGCCGCACGGCCCATACCGCATCGCGGGCGAGTGCGTGGGCGGCATCTGCGCCTACGAGATCGCCTCCCTGCTCGAAAAGGAGGGCGAGGAAGTGGCGCTTCTCGTGCTATTGGACACCGTGGTGCCAGCCCAACGCCATCTGAAGGACTACATTGACTCCGAGGCACAGCGACAGGCTGCGGAGGCACGCCGTGCTTCCATGCCGAATCGCATCCGGCATCATCTCAGAAAAATGTCCGGCCTCTCGCTGGGGAAGAAGATCGGCTACATTTTCAGCAGGCTGCTGAACCGCGGCAAAACGGGCCGCCCCGCAGAGGCGCCGGTCGTCGAGCAGCATCCCCGCGGACAAAAGGATTACCCCATCACGCTCCTGCGGCACACTCTGGAGTCGGCATACCACGGCACGGTCACGCTGTTGATTGACGAGGAGTCGTCGCAGGCTCACGGAAAGCTCGGCTGGGACAAGATGCCGCTGGGGCACTTGGAAACTCACATTCTCCCGGGGACGCACCTCTCCTACATCCGCGAAAACGCCGCCACCACCGCCGCGAAACTCCGCGAAATCATCGCGCAGGCAAACACGAACTTCCAACATGCTACAGCCGCCGCTTAACTGGTCAGCAGGCCCGGTCCGCCCACAGCTCGCGCCCGGTGAAATCCACCTGTGGCGCGCGGCGCTCGACAATCCAGTCCGCCTCGCCGGTGCGGAGGCGGTTCTGTCGCGCGAGGAAATCATGCGCGCGGGCCGCTTTGTGAACATGCTCGACCGTGAGCGCTTCATCGCCGCGCACGGCGCGCTGCGCATGGTGCTGGGGCTTTACCTTTCTGCGGATCCGCAGTCGCTGGAGTTTCAGAACGGCCCAACGGGCAAGCCGTCGCTCGTGCAGACGTTCACCGATTTGCGCTTCAATCTCAGCCACTCCGGCGACCTCGCGCTCATCGCCGTCACACGCGGGCGGGAAGTCGGCGTCGACGTCGAGCGCGTGCAGCGCGACATCGAGCTCGACCCCATCGTGGAGCACTACTTTGAACCGGAGGAGGCGTGGGATTTGCGCACCGCGCCAGCCCACGAGCGCGTGCCCCGGTTCTTCGACCTGTGGACCCGCAAGGAAGCCTGCCTGAAAGCCGAGGGCACCGGCCTCGGATTCCCGCCGCGCATGGACCGCTTCGGCGTGCGCAACCTCTGTCCCGCACTCGGCTACACCGGCGCGGTCGCCAGCGAAGGCAATGAGTGGCGGCTCGCGTGCTGGCACTGGAGCGTCTAATTCGAAAGTCATGTCCGACGCGCACACCAGCCCAGCCGCCTCAGGCATTCCGCCACAGTGTGAGATCCGCATCGAGCCCCGCACCGGCTGGCTGCGCCTGGACTGGCGCGAGCTGTGGGACTACCGCGACTTGCTGTTCGTGCTCGTGCGCCGGGACTTCCTCGCAAAATACAAGCAGACGCTCCTCGGCCCGCTGTGGTTCATCCTCCAGCCGCTGCTGAACACGCTCGTGTTCACCGTGGTGTTCAACAAGGTCGCCGGCATCGAGACCGGCGGCATTCCGCCGGTGCTCTTCTACCTCTGCGCGCTGCTGCCCTGGGGCTACTTCTCGCAGAACATCACCACCGGCGCGCAGACGTTCACCGCAAACTCGCACCTCTTTGGCAAAGTCTATTTCCCGCGGCTCATCGTCCCTGTCTCGACGGTGATTTCGAACCTCTTCGCCTTCATCCTGCAGTTCGCGATCTTCTTCATTTTCGTCGAGTGGTTTTCCCTCCACGGAAAATCCGCCCATTTCGGGCTGGCGACCGTGCTCATGCTGCCGCTGCTCCTCATCACCGCGGCGCTCAGCCTCGGCCTCAGCCTGCTCATCTCCGCCTCCACGGCAAAATACCGCGACCTCACGCACCTCACGCCCATCCTGCTCCAGCTCTGGATGTTTGTGACGCCGGTGATTTATCCGCTCTCAAAAATCCTCGGCGGCGACGGCCGCTGGGCGTGGATCGCGTGGGTGAACCCGATGGCCCCGGTCGTCGAGGGCTTCCGCTTCGCGCTGCTCGGGAGCGGAACCTGGGACAACGCGATGCTCGGCGTTTCCGCAGCCGCGAGCGTGCTCGTGCTGCTGCTCGGGGTCGTGGCGTTTGGCCGCGCGGAAAGGACGGTGACTGACAGTGCATAGTTCGTTCGCCAACACTTCCCGCCTTCGCCGCCGACGCCGCAGGCACGCGCCTGCCCACCCGTGCTCTCATCCGCCCTCCGCACCATGAAGCCCCGCGTCGAAGTCGAATCACTTTCAAAGCTCTTCCGCCTCGGCAGCATCGGGGCGACGAGCCTGCGTGACACCCTCGAGCGGATCACCTCGCGCTTCCGCCGCGGCAAAAGCGCGGGGCCGAAAAAGGACGCGCTGGCGGTGCCGTCCGCGCGGCAGGGGCCGACGCCCAATACGTTCTGGGCAATCCGCGACATCAGCTTCACCGCGAATGCCGGCGAGGTCATCGGCATCGTCGGACGCAACGGTGCTGGAAAGAGCACGCTGCTGAAAGTCCTCTCGCGCATCACCGAGCCGACGAGCGGGCGCGCGATTCTCCGCGGGCGCCTCGCGTCGCTGCTCGAGGTCGGCACCGGCTTTCATCCCGATCTCACCGGACGGGAGAACATCTTCCTCAACGGCACCATCCTCGGCATGAAGCGCTGGGAGATCAGCGCGAAGCTCGACGAGATCATCGCCTTCGCCGAGATCGAGCGCTTCATCGACACGCCGGTGAAGCACTACTCCAGCGGCATGTTCGTGCGCCTCGCGTTCGCGGTGGCCGCGCACCTCGAGCCGGAGATACTGTTCATCGACGAGGTGCTCGCAGTCGGCGACGCGGGCTTTCAGAAAAAGTGCCTCGGCAAGATGGGCGAGGTCGCATCGCAGCACGGACGCACCGTGTTTTTCGTGAGCCACAACATGGGCGCCATCCGCGCGCTGTGCGGACACGCGATCCTCATCGAGGACGGGCGCGCAACGATGGACGGGCCGCCGGCCGAGATCATCAGCCGCTATCTCGCCTCGACCGTTCCCGATGAGGTCGCCGGCGAGGTGGACTGGACAGGCCGCGATGACGCTCCGACGTGCGATGAAATCGAATACACGCGCATCCGCCTGCTCGACCGCGAGGGCCGCGTGCGGACGACCTTCGAAGCCGATCAGCCGATCGCCATCGAGATTTCCTACCGCGTCCGCAAGCGCGTGCGCGGCGTGCGATTCGATGTCGCATTCACCACCCAGGAGGGCGAACTCGCCTTTGTCGCGACCGATCATAACTTCCAGACGGACACGCACGAGCCCGGGACTTACGAGACCACCTGCCTCGTCCCCGGCGGGCTCCTGAACCGCCGCGGCTACGCCATCGGCGTGCAGTGCGACATTCCCGGCGAGCGCTTCCTAATCCACATGCGGAACTACCTCAGCCTGATGATCTCGGGTGCCGGCAACCAGTCGTCTAACTTTCCCGAGCAGTGGCCGGGCGTCATGTGCCCGCGCATCCAGTGGAAAGTGCGCACGCTCTCCGAGGAGCCCGCCATCGCATGAACGCGACCGCCGACCAGCTCATCCTCGCAGTTCCCGTCTTCAACGCGGAGGAATTTCTCCCGGCGACGCTCGAGTCGCTGAACGCACAGGGCTCCGCCGTGCGGTGGTGGCTGCAGGATGGCGCATCGAACGATCGCACAGTGGAAATTGCCCGCTCGTTCGCCCGCGAGGGCGACACGGTGCGCAGCGAGCACGACTCCGGCCAGACGGACGCCATCAACCGCGCGTTTCGCGAGATGGGCGGCGACATCGTCGGCTTCATCAATGGCGACGACCTTCTCGCTCCCGGCGCCGCGCAGCGCGTGCTCACGTTCTTCCGCGAGCATCCCGACGTTGATCTCGTCTATGGCCGCATCGAGTGGATTGACCGCGACGGCAAACCGACCGGCACGCACAGCGGGCGCATCGGCTCGCTGCCGGAGATGCTGGACATCTACAACGTCTGGTGGCGGAAACGCCAGTGGGTGCAGCCGGAGGTTTTCTTCCGCCGCAGCCTGTGGGAAAAGGTCGGCGGCTTCGACACCCGCTGGCAGCTCGCATTCGACTACGATTTCTGGGTGCGCTGCATCGTCGCGGGCGCCCGCACCGCGCACATCCCGGAGGTGCTCGCGCACTTCCGCATCCACGCCGCGCAGAAATCCCGAGCCGCCGAGCAGGCCGCCGACGAGATCCGCGCCATCGTGCAGCAGCATCTCGACGCGCACGCGCCCATCGGCGTCTGGAGAAAGCTCATGCTCCGCGCAAACCTGAGCTACGACCTCTACCAGCTCGGCAAGGACGCCAAACCCGGCCGAAAGCCGCCGGTCTTCGCGAGGGCGCTGCTCTCCCATCCGCAATGGCTCTTCTGCCACCCCGTGCGCAAACGCATCCAAGCCGCGCTTGCCAGACTCGTCGGTTTGCAGCGTCATAAGCAGGCATGATTTCACCGGGACGGCTGTGGATGCTGCTCAAACGCGACGCAAAACGCGGCTGGAGCGCTGCCTACCACGACTACAAAGTCCGGCCGCTCATCCAGAAATGGAACTGGCCGTTCTGGAATGACGCGCCCATGTCGGTCCCCGTCCACGTGCTCACCGGCGAAAAGGACTGGCAGCTCTGCGCATGGATGCTGGCGAGTTTCTTCCACTACACCGAGCAGACATGGAACGTCGTCATCCACGACGACGGCACGCTCACCGACGCGATACGCCGCGAGCTTGCTGCTCTCTTCAAAAACGCGCGCATCATTCCGCGCGCGCAGGCCGACGCGACGCTCGACAGCGTGCTGAAGCCGCTCCCCTTCTGCTACGAATACCGCGGCATGCATCCGCTCGCGCTCAAGATTTTCGACATGCCGTATTACTGCGAGGCGCCGCAGTTCATCATGCTCGACAGCGACGTGCTCTTCTTCAATCACCCGCGCGAAATCATGGACTGGGCGGGCGGCGGCGCGAAGGAATGCTGGTTCAATGAGGACATCGCGGAGGGCAGCCTGATTTCGGAGCGTGACGCGCAGGAGGAATTGTCGGTGAAACTCTGGCGTCGCGTGAACAGCGGCCTCGGCCTCATTTCGAAAGAGGCGATCGATTTCGAGTTCTGCGACCGGGCACTCGGTGAGACGAGCATTCTCAAAGGCCACCTCTGGCGCGTGGAGCAGACTCTCTTCGCTCTCTGCGCGTCGCGCTACGCCAAGGGCGGACTGCTGCCGAAAACTTACGAGGTCTCGCTGGGCAAGCACGCCGCCGAGGATTCAGTTGCCCGCCACTACGTCGGAGCCGTGCGCGACCGCTTCTACGGCGAAGGGCTCAGGCGGCTGCGTCCGGTTCTTCTCGCAGCGGAGTCGCGATGATCGAGTGCATCTTCGCGCCCGACTGGCGCAGCGGCGTCCAATACCAGCGACTCCTCGCGGAAGCCCTGCCGCCGCATGGCGTGAGCGTCTCGTGGCTCACGCACTACAAGCGCATCTTTCCGCTCCGCCGCCTCATGGCCTCGCGCCGATGCGACATCCTCCACCTGCACTGGCCTGAGGCATACTACCCGGCCAAGGGCGACATCTGGGATTGGTTCCGGCGCGCGCGCTTCAGTTTCGATCTAGCTGGCGCCATCCGCGGTCGCGCGCTCGCGGTCACCGCGCACAATCTGCAGGCCCACAATCGCGGAAACGAGTCGTTCCAGTTCCGCAATTCGCGCGCGGCATTCCAACGCGCCGGCGTCGTCTTCGCCCATTCGGAAATTGCGAAGCTGCGTCTCGTCGAGGCCTTCCAGCTCGCGCCCAGCAAAGTCCGCATCATCCCGCACGGCGACCTCTCCGTGACACTCGGCCCGCCCGTTCCCCGCGATGAGGCGAGGGCCGCCCTCGGCCTCAATGCCGGGCGCATCGCGCTCATCTTCGGCGCGGTGGAACCCTACAAGGGGCAGGAGGAAATCATCGAGTGGTGGAAACGCGCGAAGCCCGATGCCACCCTCGCCATCGTCGGTAAGCCGCACACGGAGGAATACCGTGCGCGCATCGCACAGCTCACTGCGGGTATCGCAAACATCACGACGCGCTTCGGCTGGCTCGACGACGCACAGCTCAAGCTCTGGCTCTGTGCCGCGGACGCCACCATCTTCAACTACCGCACCATCTTCACGTCAGGCGCGGCAAACCTCGCCCGTTCGTGGGGCCTGCCCATGCTCCTGCCGAAGCGCCTCGACACCGTTGTGCTCGACGAACCGACACCATTCGTCCGCCGCTTTGAAAGCATGGACTCCGACTTTGCGTCGAAACTCGCGGAGACCTTCAGCACGCCGCCCGATTTCGCCGCCGCAGCCCAATGGCGTGCGGCCACTTCGTGGGAAACGGTCGCGCGCATCACAGCCGACGGCTACCGAATGGCGCTCGCGAACTGACCGCTGGCACGCGCCCCGCTAAATCAGCCGAACCACTTCACCACTCACATGTGCGGCATCGCAGGCATCGTTGATCGTTCAGAGCCCGACCTCGGCGGCGCGCTCGGGCGCATGCTCGCGCGCATCGTCCACCGCGGCCCCGATGGTGAAGGCACGCACGTTTCGCAGCGCGACGGCCTCGCCATCGGCATGCGCCGCCTCTCAATCATCGACCTCGAAGGCGGCACGCAGCCAATTTGGAACGAAGACAAGACCGTCGCAGTCGTCTTCAACGGAGAAATCTACAACTACGTCGAGCTGCGGCTCGAACTGGAGGCCAAAGGCCACGTCTTCCGCACGCACTCCGACACCGAGGTGCTCGTGCATCTCTACGAGGAGAGCAGTGTCGAAATGACGAAGCGCCTGCGCGGGATGTTCGGATTCTGCATTCTCGACACGCGGATGCGCACCCTGCTGCTCGCACGCGATCACTTCGGCCAGAAGCCACTCTACTGGATAAAAGGCGGAGACCGCTTTGCATTCGCCAGCGAACTGAAGTGCCTGCTCGCTCTGCCGTGGGTGAAGCGCGACCTGCACCCCGACGCCTTCCTCACTTATGCCGCATGGCTTTCGCTGCCAACGTGGCGAAGCAACAGCCACACGCACTTTTCCGCGGTCAATAAACTGCAACCGGGCGCTCACCTGCTCGTCCCCACGGACAATCCGGGCGAAGCGGCGGCTCTCAGCGATTGGCGCTACAAACTCGACAATACGCCGGACCTAACCGCACCCGACGAAGCTGCCGATGCACTCGATGCCGTGCTCGCTGACAGCGTGCGCGTGCATCTCCGTGCCGATGTGCCGGTCGGCGTCCTGCTCAGCAGCGGGCTCGATTCGCGAACGGTATCCGCCTATGCACAGGAGCTGCAGGATGGAAAGATGCAGACGTTCACGGTCGGTTTCGGCGCGGGCGATTCCGAGCAGGCTGGAGCGGCAGCCACTGCAAAGGAGATCGGCTCCAAACACCACGAACTCGACCTGTCGGCACAGGATCTCGCCGACAATATCGAACGCATCGCCTGGCACCTCGACGAACCCGTCGGCGATCCCGCTGCGTTCGCCGTGCTGAAAGTCTGCGAACTCGCCCGCGGCCACGTGAAAGTGCTGCTGAGTGGCGAAGGCAGTGACGAACTCTTCGGCGGCTACGAGGGACGCTACGCCGGGATGCTTTCAACCATCGCGCGCTCCGATCGGCTGCGGCGTTGGAGCTGGGCCTTTTCCCGCGGATTCTTCGCGAGCAAATCGCGCTGGGCGCGGATGCAATCACGCGCCAAGAGCCGGCCATCAAGCGAGATTGCCCAACTCCGCATGGAGGGATTCCCTGGCGACGTGAGCAATCCTCGCGGTCTCGCCCACCGTCAACTCGTCGAGTTGCATGGATTGATGGCAGTGCTAGGTGCCGACGTTTTCGAGGCGCAGCGCGACCGTCTCAGCGAGTTGCTCTGCTTTGACATCCGCTGGCAGCTCGCGGAGTCGCTGCTGCAGAAGGCGGACAAGATGAGCATGGGCGCGAGCATCGAGCTGCGCACGCCGATCCTCGACATGGAGGTTGCGAAGGTGGCCGCGCGCATCCCGTCGTCGCTCAAGCTTCCGCCGGGCGGGCCGGGAAAATTCATCCTACGAAAGGTGCTCGCGCGAAAACTCAACGAGCCCATGAACCGCCCGAAGCTCGGCTTCCCCGTGCCGCTGGCGAAATGGTTCGCCGGTCCGCTGCACGACCGTGTGCGCGATGAACTCTTCGCGGCAAATTCCGCCGTGTGCGAGCAACTCGACCGCAAGCTTCTCCTCGAAGCGTGGGAGGACACGCTCGCTGGCCGCTGGGATGGCGGCCGCACTTTCTACTCACTCTGGCTCTACGAGGTTTGGCGCCGAACGTTCTTCCGATGAAGGTCACCATCGGCATCCCCTGCTACAACGCCGCCCGCTGGATCGCGCAGGCCATCCAGAGCGCGCTCGACCAGCGCGGCGTGGAGACCGAGGTGATTGTGGTGGACGATGGATCGACCGACGGCTCACCCGCGATCGTACAGAGTTTTGGCGAGCGGGTGAAGGTCATCTCCGGCGGACACCAAGGCGCCAACCATGCGCGCAACCTCGTGCTGCAAAACGCGACCGGCGAGTGGGTGCAGTATCTCGATGCCGATGACTACCTCGAGCCGGAGAAAGTGATCACGCAGCTCCGCGAGGCGGATTGCGGCCGCAATGCCGATGTGATTCAAAGCCCGGTGTGGATCGAGACATGGAAGGCTGATGCTTCCAGCCGCGTGCAAAGCGAGACGAGCCCGGATGCGGACATCTTCACTCAGTGGATCCGCTGGCACATCCCGCAAACCGGCGGATGCCTCTGGCGGCGCGAGGCGCTCCTGCGGGCCGGCGGATGGAAGGAAGGCCAGCCCTGCTGTCAGGAACACGAGCTTTATCTCCGGGCGCTCATCACAGGCCTGCGCTTTGTATATGCACCCACGCCGGGCGCAGTTTATCGCATCTGGAGCGAGGAGACGCTTTGCAGAAAGGATCCGCTCCTCGTGATCCGCATCCGCACCGGGCTGTTCGACACACTGCTCACGCACCTTTCCGAAAAAGGGCTCTTCACCGAAACACACCGCCGTGAAATCGGGCGGGCCTGCTTCGAGATGTCGCGCACATTCGCGAAGCAGGATCTCACTGGAGCCGCCCGCTACCACGATGAGCAGAAGAGCCGCGGCCTCATTCACCTTGCCGGACCTGCGGCGCCGCTCAGCTACCGCATCACCTATCGCCTGCTCGGCTTCGCTGCCGCGGAGAAAGTCGCGAGACGAATGCGGAGCTAGCAGCCCCGCTCAGCAAGGTGCTTACTTTGGAAGAATCGCCTCAGCCGCACGGCGGGCGGCACCGGGCTCGCCAAGGCTTGCGATCACATCCGCCTGCGCACGCTGCTGTCCGCCGCGCACTGACGGATCCTCGATGAGCCGAAGGACTTCAGCCGCGATCGCCGCGGGCTGCGCCTTCTCCTGGAGAAACTCACGGATGATCTCGCGGTTCGCGAGCACGTTTGGCAGGCCGAGCCACGGGATTCTCAACAGCCGCCTCGCAATTTGTCCGGTCAGCCAGGAGACGCGGTAAATCAACACCATCGGCAGGCCAAAGAATGTCGCCTCCAGAGTCGCCGTGCCGCTGCAGACCATTCCAGCAGTGGCGCGCTGCATCAGGCGGTGAGCCGTGTGCAATGTGATCTCGCAGAGGCCCTCGTCGCCATTGGCAGCAAGGATGCCCCGCATCTTCGCGGCGAGCGCCTCGTTCGCAGCGGCCACCTCGAAGCGCAGCGACGGACGCGAAGCCTTCATCGCTTTCGCAGACTCCACCATGATGGGGAATATCTTGCGGATCTCGCGGTGGCGGCTGCCGGGCAGCAGCGCCACCAGCGACGAGTCGCGCGCCTGCTCCACCTTTTCCGCAGCGAGCGAGTCGAGCAGCGGATGGCCGACACACACCGCCTTGAGTCCGACCCCGGCATACAGCGGCACCTCGAACGGAAACAGGCACAGCATGAGGTCGAGGAACTTCGCGAACTTCCTGATGCGGCCTCGGTGCCAGGCCCACACCTGCGGGCTCACATACTGGATGGTGCGCAAACCCGGCATGCGCGCCTTCGCGGCCTTCGCGAGGCGCATGTTGAAACCGGGGTAGTCGATCGTGATCAGCGCGTCGGGCTTCGCGGCCTCGATCTCCGCGAGCATCCGGAAATACTGCCGCGCGAAGTAGCCGAAGTTCCGGATGACATCCACGAGCCCGACGACGCCGCGCTCGGCCCAGTCGAAAATCGCATCACCGGCAAACGCGCGCATCTTGCGCCCGCCGGCGCCGATGAACTCCGCATCCGGCACACGCTGGCGGATCGCCCGCATGAGCTCGACGCCGCGCTCATCCCCGCTGGCCTCTCCCGCGACGACGTAGAATTTCATGCCGGTCTCGCGCCTGCGGCTTCGATTTGCCGGGTGATTTCCAGCGCCAGCTCCAGCGCCGCCGTGGCCTCCCTCCCGGAAACTTTCGGCTGCAAGCCTCCACGCGCGCACTCGACGAACGAAGCCAGCTCCCGCTTCAGCGGCTCGTCCTTCTCGATGAGCACCGGTTCGCGCACGATGCGCTTTCCGGCGAACTCGGTGACGATCGTCGCATCGGTCGCGAGACCGAGAATCTTCCCGAGGAACGAACTCTCCTTCTCCCCTTCCCGCGCGAGCCGCAGCAGGTAGCCCTCCTGCTTCTGGTAATCGAGCGAGAGATACGCGTCCGGCTGGAAGACTCGGATCTTCCGCAGCTTGTCCTGGCTGATGCGCGACGCGCTGATGTTTGCCACGCAGCCGTTCTCAAAGCGCAGGCGCACATTTGCGATGTCCTCGCGCTTGCTGAGAATCGGCACGCCGACGGCGTCCACGCTCACCCACGGCGAGCGAACGAGGTGCAGGATGATTTCCAAATCATGGATCATCACGTCGAGCACCACACCCACGTCGAGGCTCCTGCCGGGATACGGCGAGAGCCGGGTGGCCTCGATGAAGCGCGGCGCGGTGAGCCGCTTGTCGAGCGCGGACATCACGGGGTTGAAGCGCTCGATGTGCCCGACCTGCAGCACGAGGTCGCGGCTCTGCGCGAGGTCGCAAAGTTCGCGGGCCTGCTCGGGCGTCTCGGTGAACGGCTTCTCCACGAGCACGTGCTTGCCGGCATTGAGCAGCGCCTTGGCGATTTCGAAATGCGTCACCGTCGGGGTCGCCACCGTTGCCGCATCCACGAGCGGCAGGAGCTGCTCCAGCGAGGTGACCGGCTTTGCGCCGAACTTCGCGCCCATCTCGCGGGCCACTTCCTCACGGGTGTCGAGCACGGCGGTGAACTTCACGTCCGGCAGCTCGGAGAATATCCGCGCGTGGTTCTTCCCCATGCTTCCCGTTCCGATGACACCGATGCGCATTGCAGGTTCAGCCATTTTCTCAGAGTCCGAAGAGTGAAATTTTGTATTGGGCCGCAAGTTCGACGACGCGCTCCCGCTCGAGGAGCATTGTCTTCCCGGCCTCGATGCCGATCACACGCACCCCGGCGGCGCGGCACGTCTCAAATGTCACCGGCCCGACGCACGGCAGGTCAAAGCGCACGTCGTGCCCCGGCTTGCTCACCTTCACCATGATCGCATCGCCGCGGCCGAGTGCCGCGCCGCGTTTGATGGCCTCGTCGGTCCCCTCGAATGCCTCGACCGCGAGCACGGTGCCGTTTTTCACGATCACCGTCTGGCCGATGTCGAGGCGGCTCACCTCCTTCGCGAGGCTGTGGCCGTAGCGCAAATCATCCTCCACGCGCGCCTTCACCTTTGGCCCCGCGATGAGGCCCGGCGTCGCAAGGCGGTCCTGCATGAAGCTCCACGCGGGCAGCAATTCGACGCCGATCTTCGCCATTTCATCCGCGACGGCGGAGAAGAGCGTCTCCGCGTTGCGCAGCTTCAGCCGCGCGAGGATGAACAGCGCCTTGAAGTCAGGCCGCAGGTCGAAAAGGTTTTTCGGCGCCACACGCCCGGCCATCACCGCGTGGCGCGCGCCGCACTTCTTCAGGATCGAGAGGCTCTTCCCCACCTGGCCGATGCGGAGCCATTCCACCTGGTCCACCTCCGCGCCAAGCGCCTCGCTCGTCTCATTGATGAACGACATCGCAACGATCCGCTTCACGCCCGCCTTCCGTGCTCCGCGCGCCATTTCAAACGGGTAGCTTCCGCTCCCGGCGATGATGGCGAGTGTCTCTGGCGTTTCCAAATCGCGGGCAACTTACGGGGCGCGTCGCGACAGCGTCAATGCGCAAGCGCCCTTCCGCCTGCGCCGCTAGTTTCCCACGCTCCACGGCCCGACGTTCATCCGGATGTCCGTGAGAAACGCCACCAGCGTCCCGCCGATGCCGTGCGCGATGCCCATCACAAACAAGTTCCGCGTGCGCGAAAACTGATAGCAGTAGCCGAACGCCGCGCCGCCGATGAACGTGACCGCCGCCAAGGGCCACGACGGGATGTGGATGATTCCGAAGAACATCCCCGACAACGCGCTTACCAGGAACCGCCCCGCGGGAGTTGCCGGCAGACCACGCCGGATGCGCGTGTGAAAGTAACCGAGGAACACCCACTGCTGGATCATCCCCCAGAAAAGATAGAAGCCCGCGCGCGGGATGAACGCCTTGCGCGGATCCCATCCGAACCACTGGAACTTCCCAAACAGCGACCAGTCGCCCGACGCGCGCGCCTGCAGCACCCCGAGCAGCATGACACCTCCCCATGACGCCACCGCCACGAACAGCATTGCCTTTACCGACGTCCACAGATTGTCCCACCGAATCAGAAACATCGTCACGGCCCGGAAGAGAGCGAACCCCACGACACACGAAACGACATAACCCGCCGCCGTCGGGATGTGTTCCGACGAAAGCATCTGCTTGTAGAGCCAAGTGTCCCGCATCCCGAGTTTGCGCGTGGTGAAACTCAGATTCACCAGCACCAGCGCGCACACGATAAGCCCTGCGCCCCAGTAGGCCACCCGCGCGCCCCCGCGCAGCCCCCGCACAAATGCGCGCCCCTCGCCCGCCGCCGGCAGCCCGAACGACCCGGGAGTATCCCCATGGAGCAGCGGCGAAATGAGCAGCGCCCACACCGCGCAGATGCCGATGATGAGGTAGCCGATCGCGGACGACACACCGATGTGTGCCCCCTTCCGCGCGCCTTCCGCACCGATGAAAAGCCAGATCGCCACCTGTAGCGCGGCGAATACCAACAGCGCCTCAACCACATTGAACCTCCCCGATGCGCGATCCACCTCCGTCTCGCCGGCCGAATTCACCAGCGGGCGCGCCTCGACGGCAAAGAACCGGCCCACCACCGGAAATCGCCGCAGACGCTCCCCGCTCATGGCAGTGCGCCCTCAGGCTTTCCCCTGTTCGTGTGTTTCATCATTCGTCGCCCCTCTTCTTTTTCCTCGCGGCGCGATGCGCAACTAGTTTCCTCCGCGAACACGCCGCTCTCCGGGCGACAAATTCCTTGCGCCGCTTTCCCCGCGCCCGCATCGTCCCCGGCACATTTTTTCCGCACATGGCCGCCAGCACCGTTGAGTTTGAGATTCCCGACAACATCACCCGCACCAAGGACGGACTCTCGCAGGCGGCGGGCGATGCACTCGGCGAGAAGATGATCCTCAACATGGGGCCGTCGCACCCCGCCACCCACGGCGTGCTGCGACTCGTCCTGGAGATGGACGGCGAATACATCACGAAGGCCACGCCCGAAGTCGGCTACCTCCACCGCGGCGACGAGAAGATCGCCGAGGCGATGACCTACAACCAGTTCATCCCCTACACGGACCGCCTCGACTACCTCGCACCCGTCGCGAACAACGTCGCCTACGCCCTCGCCGTCGAAAAGCTAATGGGCTGGGAGCTTCCCCCGCGCGGCCAGGCCATCCGCGTCCTCTGCTGCGAGCTCGCCCGCATCTCCGCGCACCTGCTCGGCGTCGGCTGCTTCGCCATGGACACCGGCGCGATGACGGTCTTCCTCTACACCTTCCAGCAACGCGAAATCGTTTACAATTTGATGGAGCAGATCACCGGCGCGCGCTTCACCACGAGCTACACGCGCATCGGCGGAATGGTCCGCGACATCAACGACCGCATCATCAGCGATGTGCGGAAATTCTGTGAGGGCGTCCTCCCCGTCGTGGACGAGACCGACAAGCTCCTCACCCGCAACCGCATCTTCGTGGATCGCACGAAGGACATCGGCACAATCTCGAAGGAAGACGCCATCTCCTACGGCCTCAGCGGCCCGAACCTCCGCGGCAGCGGCGTGGACCACGATCTCCGCAAGCGCCAGCCCTACTGCGGCTACGAGCAGTATGACTTCGATGTCCCGCTGGGCTCCGTCGGCGACAGCTACGACCGCTACCTCGTCCGCATGGAGGAGATCAAACAGAGCGTCCGCATCCTCCGCCAAGTCTGCGACACCATGCCCGCTGGCGCATGGCATGTGAACGACCCGAAAAATTATCCGCCGCCGAAGACGACCGTGCTCACGAAGATGGAGGAGCTCATCCACCACTTCCTCATCCACACCGAAGGACTGAAGGCCCCCGAGGGCGAAGTCTATTTCGGTGCGGAGAACCCCAAGGGCGAACTCGGCTTCTACATTTGCAGCAAGGGCGGCGGCACGCCTTACCGGCTGAAAATCCGCAGCCCCTCCTTCATCAATCTGAGCATCCTCCCGAAGCTCCTTCCCGGGCACATGCTCAGCGACGTCGTCAGCATCCTCGGCTCGCTCGACTTCGTGATGGGCGAGTGCGACCGGTAGCGCGGCCGGCAGCCGCGCATTCGCCGAGTTCGGAAACTCGCGCGCCTTGCCTGCGCACACGTTTCCCGCGAGACTCCGCGCCATGTGCAACCGCATCGTCCAGAAGGGGCGCGCGATCAAACCCGGCGAGCCCGTGACGGTGCTCATGCGCACGCCGGGCGGCGAGTTCGAGGTGCCGTTTGACGAGGCCATTTTCGGCGGGCCCGCACGCAGCGAGAGCCGCGGCTATTGGATCCGCCACGAAGGCGCTGAGCCGGTTCTCGTGCCGGAAGTCACCGGCTTTGGCGAAAAGAACAAGGCCACCGGCGAACAGAACTGGGAGGAACTCCCGGCCCCCGCCTCGCTCGATGCTCTGCTCCTTCCCCAGCCGCCCGGCAAAGCCTACCGCCTCCTCAAAGTCCTCACCAAACCCGCCACCCCCGAGCAGTCCGCCAGGCTCGGAAACGACCGGGCGCCGGTGGTGGTGTGAACTTCGGACAGCCCGACGGCCGGCGGAAAAACTCTTTGCAAGCGGAGCCGGGTGTGGAGACTGCGCGGCCCACTCCCATTCTCACCCGATGAAAATCCGAATCGCCTCCCTTCCCATCCTCGCCTCGCTCGCACTTTCCATCGGCCCCGCCGCGCCGATGCTGCGCGCGGAGACGGCGAGGAACTACGCCACGCAGCCGGTGCTGCACCCGGGCACGGAGAAGCGGCACGAGTCGTTCAACGAGATTTCGAAGAAGGGCGAGGCGGAGCTGGTGTTCCTCGGGGATTCGATCACGCACGGCTGGGAGGGCAAGGGCAGGGCCGCATGGGAGAAATACTGGGCGCCGCTGAAGGCTGCAAATTTCGGCGTCGGCGGCGACCGCACGGAGCATGTGCTGTGGCGGCTGGAGCACGGGAATTTCGACGGGCTGAAGCCGAAGGAGATCGTGGTGATGATCGGCACGAACAACACGGGCCACGAGGGGCGCGCGCAGAAGGAGCTGGATGGCGCCGTCTATGAGTGCTCGGCGCAGCAGACGGCGGAGGGCGTGAAGGCGATCGTCGCGAAGCTCCGGCAAAAGTGCCCGGGGGCGAAAATTCTCCTGCTGGCGATTTTCCCGCGCGGCGAGAAGCCGGAGGACAGGATGCGCCGGCAGAACGAGGAGACGAATGCGATCGTGAAGACGTTCGCGGACGGGAAGACGGTGTTCTTCCTGGACATCAATGCGAAGTTCCTCGCGGCCGACGGGACGCTGTCGAAGGAGATCATGCCCGATCTCCTGCACCCGAACGAGAAGGGCTACGAGATCTGGGCCGAGGCGATCGCACCGAAGGTGAGGGAACTGCTGAAGTGATCCCGCGGGACCGGCGCGGAGGAGCGCGTCCGTCCCGGGAGCATCGCTCACTGCATGATGGAGGTGCCCTTCACGGGCATCCCCGGAGGCTGGGCAGCGTCGTCGCGCCTTTCGCTCTGAATCTTGCGAATGACGAAGATGACGACGGCCAGCGCGGCGATCACGGCCAATGCAGCGAGCGTGATGACGACCGGGTGGCGGTGGTTGCCCTCGCCGCAGTAGGGACAGCGCGCGCGCATTCCGCCGTATTCGGTGCCGCACCGCGCGCAGTGATAGCGGAGGCCGTGCTTTTTCCGGCGGGAGGGCTCGGCATTGCTGGAATCGCCCTCAGTCTCCATGCGGAGGAATTGGGTGAGGCGGGCTCTGCGGAGCGCTGAAGAATGGATCCGCAGCCGAGGTGGTCATCGCGCGCCAGTGCAGACCGCCGGGGCCGCCGCGGTTTCGGCGAGCTTTGCCTTGGCGGATTGAAACGCAGCTTCAAACGCCACGAGGAATGTGTGGGCGCGCTCCTCGAGTTCGGCGAGGGTGGCGCAGGGCGGGATGATTTCCTGTCCGCGCTTGGTAAAACCGCCGGCGCCGACGGTGATGTGGACGCGCGGGGAGGCGGCACCATGAAAGGAGGATTGCTCCACGTGAACTTCGAATGGTGGAGCCGGAAGCGTGACGGGGACGGAGGCGGGGCGCGCGTCGCTCATTCTGATAAAAATAAAAATACCGAGGAAGAGCGCCGTGGGGCGACGCCCAACCCCGGTCGTCACGTTACGACGACTGCCGGGCAGGCTGAATCGGGCGTTTCCCTATTCCACCCTCGGGATAATCCCTAGGAACCGGCGAAGTGCGCGGCCGTCAGGGCTCGATGAGCTTTTCGCGGATGGCGTAGCGGACGAGTTCGGCGACCGAGCGGAGGCCGAGCTTGCGCATGATGTTGGCGCGGTGCGCCTCGACGGTCTTCACGCTCACCGTGAGCGTGCCGGCGATTTCCTTGCTGTTCCTGCCCTCGGCGAGGAGCTGGGAGATCTCGCGCTCGCGGGGGCTCAGGCGCCCCTCTTCCCCGCCGGCGCGGGCCGCACGGGCGGGATCGAGGAATCCGCCGAGGACGACTTCGCCAGCCTTGCCCGTGAGGAAGGGCCTGCCCTCCGACAGCGCCTCGATGGCGGCGACGAGGAGCCGGGCGGTGTCGGTCTTCAGCACAAAGCCGCGGGCGCCGGCGGCGAAGACGTCGCGCATGAGGCCCTCGGATTCCTGCATGGTGAGGATGAGGACGCCGGTGCCGGGGCAGTCCCTGCAGACCTGCCGCGTGGCCTCGATGCCGTTCAGCTCGGGCATGCTGATGTCGAACACGGCGATGTCGGGCTTGAACTGGCGGGCGAGCTCGACGGCCTGCCGGCCGTTCACCGCCTCGGCGCAGACGCGCCAGCCGGGGACTTTCTCAATGCGCGCGCGCAGTCCCTCGCGGATGAGTTCGTGGTCGTCGGCGATGAGGATGCTGAGGGACTTCATGGCTGGCTAAGCGTCGCGCCTCGGAAGGATGGCACGCACGATGGTGCCGGTGGCGTCGGATTCAATCTCCAGGCGTCCGCCGAGCTTCTGGAGGCGCTCGCGCATTCCCGCGATGCCGACACCGGGACCGCCACCCGCGCCGAGCCCGCGGCCGAAGTCCTCGACTTCCAGGACGACACGCCCCTCCGCAAGCGAGAGGCGGATCACCGCGGAGCCGCTGTGGGAATGGCGGAGGACATTCGACACGGCCTCCTGCATCACGCGGAAAAGCGCCAGCTCCGTGTCGGCCGGCAGCCGCCCGAAGTCCCGGGCAGCTTCGAGAGTGATGCGGGTGTCGGTGCGGTTCGACAGACCCGCAGCGTATTCCGCGAGCGCGCCCGCGAGGCCGGCCTCGTCGAGCCGCGGCGGATGCAGGACGTAGGAGAGCGTGCGGATGTCGTTCGCGGCGTTTTCCACGAGCGCGATGCAGTCCGCGAGAATGTCGGGCGACTTCGCGACGCCCTGCGGGAGGGATTCGAGCAGCGTGCCGAGGCTCATCGCGACGGCGACGAGATCCTGCGCGGTGGAATCGTGCAGTTCCTTGGCGATGCGGCGGCGCTCCTCGTCCTCCGCCTGCAGCAGCCGCTGCGAAAGGCGGTGCAGCTCCTCCTCGGCGCGCTTGTGCTCGGTGATGTCGATGTGGCAGCCCAGCATGTGGACGGGCTTGCCCTCGGCGTTGCGGATGAGGCCGCCCTGCGAGCGAATCCAGCGGTAGCTGCCATCCTTGTGCCGGAAGCGGAACTCGAGGTCGTAGGGCCTCACGGGATTTCGCAGGTATTCCTTGTATCGCGTTTCCGCCGGGCCGAGGTCGTCCGGATGCAGGCGGCTCCGCCATTCCTCGAGGCTGGTGCCGATCTCATCCTCGCGGCAGCCGATCTGGCTCTTCCACTGCGGCGAATAATAGACGGTGCCCGACTCAAGGTCCGCATCCCACAGGCCGACGTTGCCGGCCTCCATGGAAAGGTGAAGCCGCGCCATGTTCACGCGCAGCTCCTCCTCGGAGCGTTTGCGGTCGGTGATGTCGATGTGGCAGCCGAGCATGCGAACCGGCTTTCCCCCGGCATTCCGTAGGAGGCTCGCCTTTGCATAAATCCAACGGTAGCTGCCATCCCGGTGCCGGAAGCGGAACTCCACCTCGTGATAAGGCTGCGGATTCCCGAGGTATTCCTCGAGCTTCCGCAGCGCGGGCTGCAGGTCGTCGGGATGCACGCGGCTCTGCCACTCGTCGAATCGGTTGCCGATCTCGTCGTCGCGGTAGCCAATCTGGCTTTTCCACTCCGGGGAAAAATAAACGGCGTCTGCCTCGAAGTCCCAGTCCCACAGGCCGACATTGCCAGCCTCAGCCGCGAGGCGGAGACGGGCCTCGCTGACGCGCAGCGCCTCCTCGGCATCCTTGTGCGCGGCTTCGCTGCTCACCGGCAAACGGGGATCGCGCCCGCGCCGCATCCTGCAAAGGGGGCGGTGACCGGGCCGGGAATGCAGGGGTCGCCCCCGAGGCTGAACGGTTCCATGCGGGCGGGATTAAGCACGCGGCGGCGCAGGTGGCG
This sequence comes from Chthoniobacteraceae bacterium, assembly GCA_044221185.1. Lineage (GTDB taxonomy): Bacteria > Verrucomicrobiota > Verrucomicrobiia > Chthoniobacterales > Chthoniobacteraceae > SXWH01. The sequence goes on from JBGAPP010000002.1 coordinate 277,642, forward strand.
AGGATGTTCGAGCTGCCGTGCCAAAACGGACTGCGCACGGCCCGCGGATTCGACCTCGCTTTCCGCAGTGCGGCGGATCAGAGAGGCGCAGATCCCGCAGCCATGATCCCCTTCCCTCGCTGGCCGAAATTCCTCCTCGCCGCACCGCTCTGCCCGCTCCTCGCACTCACTCCAGCCTGCGCCGCCACCGCCGAGATCGCGCCCTTTCCAAAGGCGCAGGTGCAGAGCGCGTGGGTGCAGACGATCTGGAGCGACGGGAGGCACAACGGCTTCCCCGGCATCGCGCGCGTCGGCGATTTTTTCTACGTCACTTTCCGCAGCGCAGACTCGCACCAGGCTGCATCGGCGAAGATCACCGTGATCCGTTCGCGCGCGGATGATTTGAAGAAGTGGGACAAGGTCGCGGAATTCACCCGCGAGCACGACTGCCGCGACCCGCTCGTCTTCGACAACCGCGGCAAGGCGCAGGTGGTCTTTCACTCGAAGGAGGACTTCTACTCGCAGTCCGCCGATGGCGTGACGTGGAGCGAACCGCGCGAGCTGGAGGCGGAGTTCGTCGAGCCGAAGGCGGGCAGCGGACTCACTTTCACATCGCAGCGCCGCTGGCTCTTCCGCATCCGCAAGGGGCCGGACGGCGCCTTCTACAGCCTCGCGCGATGTGGCATCAAGGAGAAAGGCGGCGGCACCTTCGGGCTCATCCTCTACCGCTCGGAGGACGGGGTGAAGTTCAAGGGGCTGCACACCTACGGCGAAGGCCCGACGAGCGCGCTGATGCAGGCGGGCGGCAGCGGCTGGGGCCACGAGGCCGACGTCGCGTGGACGCCCGACGGCACGCTCGTCTCCGCCATCCGCAACTCGGAGCACGGCGTGGTGGTGATGGGCGCGGCAGGCAGGGACACGCCTTCGGCGTCGGGCCCGTGGAAGGCGTTCGCGACGGATGCGTTCAACTTCGGCGGCCACGCGCTGCACATGACGAAAGGTGGCGGCCTCCTGCTTGCGGCCCACGCGCTGGCGGAAAAGAAGACGATCGGCTTTCCCGCCGTGTGCAAGGTGTGGACCGTGACCGCCGAGGGAGTCTCGAACCCGTGGACCATCCCGAGCGGAGGCGACTGCGCGTATCAGAGCTTCGCCGACGGCCCCGCGGGCGATGAAGTGCTGCTCTGCTACTACTCGTCGCACGAATACCCGCAACCGAAGGGCGTCGGCAACAACCCAGCCAACATCTACCTCGCGCATCTCCGCGTGCGGCACGAGAAGCCGTGACATCCGGCGCGGACGTTAGGATTCGCGCCGGATGCGCAGCTTGAGCTGCCGGGAAAGGAACCAGCGCACGGCGAGCATGTCGCATGTCGCCTTCCACGCGCGGCTGCCGAAGCCGTATTTGCTCACGCCCGCCGTGCGCGGGCGGTGGTTCACGGGCAGCTCGGTGATTTTGTAGCCGAGCCCCTTCACGAGCGCGGGGATGAAGCGGTGCATGCCGCGGAAGAGGAACAGCGCATCGCGGCACTCGCGGCGCATCACCTTCAGCGAGCAGCCGGTGTCGTGGACGCCGTCGCGTGTGAAGCGGCTGCGCACGAAGTTCGCGATGCGGCTGCTGATTTTCTTCGAGAGGTTGTCCTGCCGCTGCTTGCGCCAGCCGACGACGAAGTCGAAGCCGTCGTTCAGCTTTTCGAGCAGGCGCAGGATGTCCGCGGGGTCGTTCTGCATGTCGCCGTCGAGCGTCACGAGGATGTCGCCCTTCGCGGCCATGATGCCCGCATACATCGCGGCGCTCTGGCCGGTGTTCTTCTCAAACTCGATCACGCGCACGCCGGGGCCGCGCCTGATGCGCTCAAGCGTCTTGTCCGTCGAGCAGTCGTCCACGAGGATGAGCTCGTAGTCGTGCCCCTTCAGCGCCACGGCAAGCTCGTCCTGCAACGGGGCGACATTGTCCTCCTCGTTGTAGAGCGGGATGATCAGGGAAAGCATCGCGCGCGGTTGTAGCGGCGCGTGTGCGGATGGCGAGCGGGTTTGTGCGGCGGGGAAATTTTCGCGCAAAGCAAAACGCGGCGCGCGGCTTGGAAGACGGAACACAACGACCAACCTCCTCCGCCAGTGAAACACACCGCCCCAATCCTCTCCACGCTCGCAGTCGCACTCACCGCATTCGCCGCGCACGCCGCCGACGAATGGCCGCAGTTCCGCGGCCCGGACGGGCAGGGCCACTCCGACGCGAAGAACGTCCCAATCGAGTGGAGCGACACGGAGCACGTCGCGTGGAAAACGGAAATCCCCGGCAAAGGCTGGTCGTCGCCCGTGCTCTCGAAAGGCAAGCTCTACCTCACCACCGCCCTAGGCGAGAAAGGGGGCGACGTCACGCTCTCCGCGCTGTGCGTGGACTCCAAGGACGGGCGCATCCTCTGGAACACCGAAATTTTCAAGCCCGACTCCGTCGCATCGGGCGTGATGCACAAGAAGAACTCGCTCGCGAGCCCCTCGCCCATCGTCACGGCGGACCGTCTCTACGTCCACTTCGGCCACATGGGCACGGCAGCGCTCGACCTCAGCGGCAAGATCATCTGGAAGCAGGACAAGGAAGCCGCCTACACGCCACAGCACGGCGCCGGCGCATCGCCCGCGCTCATCGGGGATCTGCTCGTTTTCAGCTGCGACGGAATCAGCGATCCATTCGTCGCTGCGCTCGACGCCGCGACCGGCAAGCTGCGCTGGAAGACGCCGCGCAATTCCGCCGCGAAAAACCAGTTCTCCTTTTCCACCCCGCTCCCCGTCACCGTCAGCGGCGCCACGCAGATCATTCTCCCCGGCAGCGGATTCGTCGGCGGCTACGACCCGAAGGACGGCCACGAAATCTGGCGCTCCACCTACGGCGACGGCTACTCCGTCGTGCCGCGCCCCGTTTTCGCGCACGGCCTGCTCTACGTCAGCTCCAGCTTCAACAAGCCCGTGCTCTACGCCGTGAAGCCCGAAGGCGCGAAGGGCGACGCCACCGAGACGAACGTCGCGTGGACGATCAACAAGGGCGTGCCGCACAGCGCCTCGATGCTCGTGCTCGGCGACGAACTCTACTACGTCGCCGACAACGGAATCGCCTCGTGCGCCGACGCGAAGACCGGCGAGGTGTATTGGAGCGAGCGACTCGGCGGCGGATTCTCCGCCTCGCCCGTCGCCGCGGAAGGCCGCATCTATTTCCAAAACGAGACCGGCACCACGTTCGTGCTGAAGCCCGGCAAGAAGTTCGAGCAGATCGCGAAGAACGACATCGGAGAGCCGACGCTCGCATCCTTCGCCATCGCGGACGGGACGATTTACCTGCGCTCGGAGAAATTCCTGCGGAAGATCACGCGCTGATTTTTTTGCGCGGCTACAGTTCCACCCGCACACCCGGCTCCGGCGAGAGCACCTCGGTGTCTGGCAAGTCCTCGCGCGCCGCGGCCGCGAGCCATTCGCAGGACGCCGGCTCGCCGTGGATGAAGATGAGCTTGCGCGGTTTCACGCGCTTCACGTAGGCGCGGATGCATTCGCGATTGGCGTGCGCGCTGAAATTGAACGCGCCGATCTCGCAGCGCACGGGCTCCTCCGGATGGTCCGCACCGAGGGAAATTTTCCCGCCAGAGCCGACGGCGCGCAGCTTGCCGCCGGGCGATTCGGGGTCGGCGTAGCCGGTGAAGAAAATCGCGTTCTCCGGGCGCGAGAGGAACTGCCGGGCGACGACGTTGGACAGCGTCTTCTCCACCATCATGCCGCTGCTGAGCGCAAAGATGCGGCCGGGGCGCAGCCGGATGTCCGCGGCGTTTTGTCCGCTGACGATAAATGGGGCGACGTCGTTCAGCAGATCGAGGTGCGGCACGAGGCGCGGCGTCTTGCGCGCGAGCTTGTCGTAGATTTCCGTGAGCTTCGCGCCGAGGCCGCCGATGTAGATGGGGCAGTCGCGGCGGAGCATGCCGCGCGTGCGCAGCGCGTGGAAGAGCGCGAGGAACTCCTGCGTCTTGCCGAGCGCAAAAAGCGGCATCAGCACGCAGCCCCCGCGCGCGAACACGGCGTCGATCGCCCTGGCAAAGCGCTCCGTCTCCGCCGCGCGCGTGAAGCCCTCCGGCGTCGCGCGGCTGCCGTAGGTGCTCTCCATGATCATCACGTCGCACGGCTCGTCGGCAAACTCCGGAAACGTCGCCGCCTCGGAGATGCTCTGATCCTCAAACTGCACATCACCCGCGTAGAACAGCGTGCGTCCGCCGCTGCGGATGAGCGTGCCCGCGGAGCCGAGGATGTGCCCCGCGTCGGAAAACTCGACCGTGACATCCGCCGCCTCCGCGACGCCGACGCGCTCGCCGTGCAGGTCAAATTGATGCCCGAGCGGCCGCGCGACCCAGCGGCGCTCGCACGTGTCCACCTCGCGGTGCGAGAAGAGCGGCGCCGCTTCCGAGCCCGCAGCCTGCTCGGCAAACATCACGTTCACCGAATTGTGCAGCATGATTTCGCCGAGCTGCTTCGTCGCCTCCGTCATGAGCACCGGCGCGCGCGGGTGGCGTCGCATCGCGACCGGCAGTGAGCCGATGTGGTCCTGGTGCGCGTGCGAGAGCACGATGGCATCCGCGCTGTCGTCCCTCAGCAGATCCAGGCGCGGAAGCCCGTCGGTGCCGGTCTTCTTCGGATGGTAGCCCGCATCGAGGATGATGCGCCGGCCGCCAGTCTCGATGGAGTAGCAGTTCGACCCGATTTCGAGGGCGCCGGTGAGGTTGGTGAAGAAGAACGGCTGCATGGCTCCGCGTGGAAAGTGAGGCGGGACAGTGGGGCCGCGCAGCTAGAATGCGATGATTTTCTCGATCCGCCGGGCGACGAGCCGGAGCAGCAGCACCCATGCGGCGAGGCCGAGCGGCAGCAGGGCCGGCAGGAGCAACTGGCCGCTGTGAAACGCCCACAGCGCACCGCCTGCGCAGCATCCGAGCAGCGCCAGCGTGATCACGAGGCAGAGCACCGGCCGCCATTTCCGAATCCAGAGCGCGGCGACGGCTGCGAGGGCGACGAGCGACCAGTCGAACCACGAGCCGACGCGGCTCGGAAACGTGCCGGCCTCCACGCTGGCAAACGCGGTTCCGACGAATTCGCCCGGCGACACCATGCGCCCGCCGGGCATGGGAATGGTGCGCGCGTCGGCGTCCGTACGGGCGATGACCACGATGCGGCCGGCGAAAAGCTCCGCCGGCTGCACTGGCGGTTCCTTGCGGTCAATCTGCTCGCGGGCGAGCAGCAGGTCGTCGTAGGACACGCGGGAAAAATCGGCGCCGGGGTTAAGGAGCATCCGGCCGGATTCGTCAATCGGCAGCGTGCGGGTTTTGCCCACGGCGATGTGCGAGCCGAGGACGACCTCCACCTCGTCGAGCGTCACTTTCTCCAAATGCATCGCGAGTTGGAGCACCATCGTGGGCACCGGCTGGCCGCGGTAGCGGAGCACGAGGGGGCACCATCCGCGCGGGCCGGAGCGCTCGGGGATGTTCATCCAGCCGGGCTGCGTCGTGAGGCGCAGCTGCTCGTCCGCCCAAGACTCGACGGCGGTGAACTCCGGCACGCGCGCGAGGTCACCGCGCACTTTCCGCAGCACCGGCATGGGCTGAAGCTCCGGCACCGCCTCCGCGTCCGGCGCGAAGCCGAGCGTGCCGCCGAGCACGAGCTTCGGGCTGCGGAGCACGTGGTCGTGCAGCATCTTGGCAAAGACGGGATCCTCCTCCGAGGATGCGACCCGCTCGAAGTGCAGCGCCGACTCCACCGCGAGCACTGCGGGCTGGAATGGCAGCACCGCGTGGAAGAACAGCGCGAAGTCGTCCGGCCCCCACGGCCAGGCGTGCTTGGAGAGCGTGTCACCGGTGATTTCCACGAGCGTGAGCTTCGCGGCCGTCGTCTTCGGCGTGCCGAGCCGCGTGATGGAGGCCCACCATTTCTCGTCGAAGCGCGCCAGCCCGCCGAACGCGGCCTCGCGGATGAGCGAAGCACCCGCGAGAAAAACCAGCAGTGCGTAAATCAGGGAGCCTCGGCGAAGCATGGGCGGGGAAACTGCGACAACACGCGGCGTGAGGGAAAGCGGAAAGCGCGCCGCGATTCGCCAGGCTGATAAAAATCTCCGCGCCGGAAAAAGAAAGTCCGCCAGGGAACCACGACAAGGAAGGGCAGGCTGCCGTTGCTGCCTTCCGGCCCTGGCGGGGTTCGCCAGCCTTCAATCCATGGCCCCTGACGGAGCGCGGACGTAAGCACGGCTGCGGCGCGGTGACAAAATGAAATCGCAGGAATCTTTGTGAAAGCCCTTGCCAACGAAAAACTCCCCCGCATAAAAGCAACGTCTCGCGGCGTTTTGGAATTGCAACCAACGCGCCGCGTTTGTCACATCTCCCAGCACCCACCCAACCACCTCATCGAAAACTATGGCGAAAATTTTTTCCGTCCTGACGCTCCTCGTCGCGTTGGGAGCGACTTTCTTCGGATTCCAGAGCAAGGAGCTTGTCGAGAAACTGCAGGCATCCGCGAAGGCGGAGCACGAAGACCTCCTCGCCACGCGCGCGAAGCTGAAGAAGACGGAGGAAAAACTGAAGGCCACGGAGGATGAGCTCGCCGCCACGAAGGCGAAGCTCGCCGAGACTGAGATGCAGCTCGCGGCGACCAAGATGGAGTTGGACAAGACGAAAGCCGATCTCACGACTGCGACCACGAAGCTCATGGACGCGGAGACGCAGCTCACAGCGATCAAGAAACAGCTGGCGGACGTGCTTCAAGGTGGCAATCCCGACGATCTGAAGAAAACCATCGACGACATGAAAACCAAGATCACGGATCTTGAGGGAAAGGTTCAGACGCTCGAGAAGGAGAAGCTGGAGCTCACGACGAGCGTCGAGACGCTGACCGCCCAGCGCAAAGAGAACGAGGCGACCATCACCGAGCAGAAGTCGCACATCAAGCGCTACACGGACAACATCATGCAGAAGGGCATCCGCGGCCAAGTGCTCGCCGTCAATCCCGGCTGGGGCTTCTGCGTGCTGAGCATCGGCGACCGGCAGGGCGCCGCCGCCAACAAGGTGATGATCGTCGCCCGCGGCGGACAAGCCATCGGCAAGGTGAAGATCATCAATGTCGAGCGCACGCAGTCCGTGGCCGACATCATGGGCTCGACTTTCGTGCGCGGAACCTACGTGCAGCCGGGCGACGAGGTCATTTACACGGGTGAGGACAAGGTGCGCGAGGAGCCTGCTCCGGCTGCCGGCGGAAATTCGCCTGCGCCGAGCGCGCCTTCCAGCGGCACGCTCCCGCTCCCGCAAAACCCGTAGCCACCAGCCATGCGCCTTCTCGTCCGCACCTTTCTCGCCCTCGTTGCAGCCGGTTTCACCGGATGCGCCACCACGGAAAGCAAGCCGAAGGATGAGCAGGTTTCCAGCATCCCGTGGAACAAGCCCGCGAGCTGGGAGGGCCAGGGTGCCTTTGGCAGCATGCTCCAGGGAAGCCGCTGAGCGCGGTCGCGCGCGGCAGTTTTCTTCATCCATTCGACTGAAAGAAGTCACCGGTTCGTGACTTTTTCGGGGCCGCTGGCGGCCCTATCCTGCGGAAACCCATTCCGCATGAACTCGACCGCCACCGTCCCGCAAACTCCCGCGCAGCCGGAGACCGCCCTGCGGTCGCTGTTTTCCCCCGCCCCCAAGGTGCCAGCCGCGCAGCCGCGGGCCTCATACCGCACCCGGCTGGCGAAATCCGCGGAGGACATCCGCGCGGCGCAGCAGCTCCGCTTCGAGGTCTTCAATGTGGAGCTGCGGGAGGGGCTGAGCGAAAGCTGGCGGACCCAGCTCGACGCGGACCGCTTCGACGCCACCTGCGATCACCTTGTCATCGAGCACATCGCGACGGGAAAAATCGTCGGCACCTACCGGCTCCAGACCGGCGCGATGGCCGCTGCTGAAAATGGCTACTACAGCGCTCAGGAGTTCGATTTTGCGCCGTTCGAGCCATGCCGCGGGGAGATCGTCGAGTTGGGCCGAGCCTGCGTTCATCAGAATCACCGTCGGGGCGGCGTGCTCGACCTGCTCTGGCGCGGCATCGCTGCCTACGCCCGCGAGCGCGGATGCCGCCACCTCATCGGCTGCAGCTCGCTCACCTCGCAGGATCCCGCGCTCGGCCGCGCAATGCATGCGCAGCTTGTCCCCGAATTCCTCGCTGCGGAGCCATTCCGCACCTCGCCGCTCCCCGCATATGCGCTGCCGGAGGCCGCGCCGCTCGCAGAGTGCCCGAAGCCGCCGCGCCTGCTGCGCACCTACCTCACCATCGGCGCGAGAATCTGCGGCGAGCCCGCGCTTGACCGCGAGTTCGGGACAATAGATTTCCTCACCATGATCGATCTCACCTCGCTGCCCGCCGCGGCATCCGCGCGCCTCCTCCCGTAAATGGGCACCCTGGCTGGCGCCGCGCGCACTGTGATGCGCTCGCTGCTGCTGCCGCCGGTCACCGCTGCATGCCTCGGCGAATTTTTTTTCGGCGGCGCGTCGCGGAGCCTCCGGGCTCGCGTCATCTGGCTGCAGCAGGCTGCGAGGCGGCATGCAAAATGGCTCGGCATGCACATCCGCATCCACGGCGCCCCCCCGCAGAGCGGGCTCATCGTGTCGAACCACGTGAGCTATCTCGACATCCTCGCGCTGAGCGCCGCCACGCCATGCACCTTCGTCTCCAAGAAGGAGGTCGCTGGCTGGCCGCTGTTCGGGCTTTTCGCGAAGCTCGGAGCGGCAATCTTCGTGGACCGCGAACGGCGCGGCGCGGTCGCCGGCGTGGCGGATGAAATGCGCGGGCACCTCGACGCAGGCGTGCCCCTCGTGCTCTTCCCGGAGGGCACGAGCACCGGCAACGAGGAGCCGCTCCCCTTCCGCAGCTCGCTCTTCGAGCCCGTCGTCGCCCTGGACTGCCCCGTCACCGCCTGCGCGCTCCGCTACTCGCTCGCCGACGGCGGCTCCGTGGCCGACGAAGTCGCCTACTGGCGCGACATGACATTCGGCCCGCACCTGCTGAACCTCCTCGGCAAGCGCGGCATCACGCTCGACATCCGCTTCGGCACATCGTCGCGCCGCACCGGCGACCGAAAGACGCTCGCCCGCGATCTCCACGCCGAAGTGTGCTCGCTGCTGAAGACGTAGCAGCGCCCCCGGCGTTCCCCGGGCTTCGTGATTCGTCATTCGTCATTTCACCGCGCCCATCTCACGCGCCGCAGCCTTCACCCCTTCGAGGAGCGCCCGCCAGTCCTCGCGCGTCGTCCCCCACCCCGCGCTGAATCGCAGCGCACGCCCCGCATCCGATGGCGGCACGCCCATCGCTGTGAGCACGTGCGACGGCTTCTCCTTTCCGCTCGCGCACGCCGAGCCGGTGGAGACGGCAAACCCGAGCCGGTCCATGACGACGACCCACCGGCGGCGACAGTCCGGCGCCTCCGGCATGATGACGGACACCGTGTTCCAGAGCCGCTCCCCCCCCCCGCCGAGCACGCGCGCACTCGGCAGCGCTGAAAGGAGATCGCGTTCAAATTCCACGCGCCATTCGAGCCGGTGGTGCATCGCCGGAGCCCGCAGCGCCGCCTCCCGTTCCTCGAGTGCCGCAACCATCGCGAGGATGCCCGCGAGATTTTCCGTCCCGGCGCGGCGCCCCTCCTCCTGCGGACCACCTCGGAGCAGCGGAGGAAAGTTTGCCGGGCATTTCAAAAAACCGACACCCTGCGGCCCGCCGAACTTGTGCGCGCACCCGCTGACAAAGTCACACGCACCCAGCCCGCTCGCCGGCATCCGCCCTATCCACTGCGCCGCGTCGCAGAAAAGCTTCACGCCGGCATCGCGGCACGCCGCCAGCGCCTCCCCCCACGGCTGCAGCACGCCGGTTTCGTTGTTCGCCGCCATCAGCGCGACGAGCTGCGGTTTTTCGCCCTCAAAGTGCAGGGGCTCGACGACACCCGCAGCCGCCGACGGAAGGAGGCCGGCAGATTTTCCACGCACCGGCTCCATCACACATGGATGCTCAATCGCCGACACCGCAATCCGGTCGAATTGCGCGAGCACCATGTTCGCCGACTCGGTCGCACCGCTTGTGAAAACGATCTCGTCCGCGCTGCAGCCGAGCAATGTCGCCAGCCGCTCGCGCGCATCTTGGAGCGCTGCCTCCGCCCGCTGCCCCAGGCGGTGCGGCGACGATGCGTTCGCCGGGAATTTTTCCACCGCCTCCAGCCAGACGCGCTTAGCCGTCTCGGAAATTGGATGGGTGGCATTGTGGTCGAAGTAGAGCACGGCGCGCGGTTGTGGCGCCGACGATTCGTCGGTGCGATTCGCGTGACAAGCATGGATGCCGCTTTCCCAAATCCGAATCGCCTGAATGGCGGAGATCAGACCCCGGCGGGGCATTGCAACGACCCTTCGTCGTCATGCGGCCCTGCATGACACTAACCAGGCCGAAAACTGTCGGCCCCACATTCCACTCGCGCCGCGCGGGGCAATCCCCGATGTTCCGCGGCCCGATGAGCGCACCCGCGACTTCATTCTACAAACGCAGCAACTTCGTCACGCACCTGCCGGTGGACTGCCTCTACAGCCCGTCGCATTTCTGGATCGCGCGCACGGGCGGAGCGCGGCTGCGGGTGGGCTTCACGAAGTTCGCGACGCGGATGCTCGGCGAGATCGTCGAGGTGCGGTTTGAAAAGAATGCGGGCGACGTGGTCGCGGGCGGCGACATCGTCGGGAGCATCGAGGGCTTCAAAGCCATCAGCGACATCTACGCGTGCGTGCGCGGCACGTTTGCCGGCAGCAACCCGTCGCTCGCCGCGAAAGTGGAGCTCGTCGGAAAAGAGCCGTATGCGGGCGGTTGGCTCTATGAAGTGGACGGCGAGCCGGATGATAAGTGCGTCGCGCTCGACGAATACCGCGCGATGCTCGACACCACGATCGACAAGATTCTCGAAAAACAGAAAGCCGACGAAACCCCGTGAGCCCGGAACTCGAAACCCGAAACCCGAAACCCGAAACAAAATCCCGCTACGTGATGATCGGCGGCTTTCTCGGCGCCGGGAAAACGACGGCGGTCGCAGCCGTGGCGCAGCACTTCGCATCGCAGGGCCTGCGCGTCGGGCTCATCACAAATGACCAGGGCAGCGAGCTCGTGGACACGGCGATGCTGCGCTCGCACGGCTTCGCGACGGAGGAAATCACCGGCGGCTGCTTCTGCTGCCGCTTCAACACGCTCACGGAAGCCGCGCAAAAGCTCACGGCCTCGACACGGCCGGACATTTTCATCGCGGAGCCGGTCGGGAGCTGCACGGACCTCGTCGCCACGGTCACCTATCCGCTGCGACGCATTTACGGCGATGCCTTCACCATCGCGCCACTGAGCGTGCTCGTGGACCCCATCCGCGCCGAGCGTTTCCTCGGCCTCGCGGAAGGCGGGAAGTTTTCCGACAAGGTCACCTACATTTACCGCAAGCAGCTCGAGGAGGCGGACATCATCGTCATCACCAAGACCGACCTGCTCGATGCGGCGCGTGTGGAGATTCTGCGCGCGCGGCTCGCGAGGGAATTTCCGCGCGCGGAAATCCTCACGCTCAGTGTGCGGAAAAGCGAGGGGCTCGACCCGTGGCTCGATCGTCTCGCGACCGGAGAGCAAAACCAGCGTGCAACGATGGACGTGGACTACGATCTCTACGCCGAGGGCGAGGCGCTGCTCGGCTGGCTGAACGCGACCGTGCAGCTCTGGTCGCAGAAGGGCTTTGATGCGGACACGGTGCTAAAATCGATCGCGTCCGGCATCCAGCAGCGGCTCGCCGGCGCGGAGATCGCACACTTGAAAATGACGCTGAGCCCCGACAGCGGCTTGGGTGACATTGGGGTGGTGAATCTGGTCCGCAGCGACTTCGTGCCGGAGCTTTCGCTCACGCTCGACGACTCGGTGATCTGTGGGCAACTCATCATCAACTGCCGCGCCGAGGCCGCACCCGAGACGATCCGCGACGCCGTGCGCGAGACAATCGCCGCGCTCAACAGCCCGGACATCTCCGCGCAGCTTGAACACCTCGAATTTTTCCGCCCCGGCAAGCCGCAGCCCACGCACCGCGACGCGGTGACAGCCTGATTCATGGACAGGCCCGCAATTCTCTACTGCCACTGCCAATACGCGCAGGTCGTGCCAAAGGACGTGAAGGAAGCCGTGCTCCGGCGGCTGTGCGAAAGCGGCGTCGCGTTCGACGCGATGGCGGACCTTTGCGAAATGTCCGCACGCCGCAACCCGGCGCTCAAGCAACTCGCGGCGAATGGAGCGGTGAAAATCGCCGCGTGCTTTCCACGCGCGGTGAAGGGACTTTTTCACCAAAGCGACGCCGACCTCGCGCCGGACAAGACCGAGGTGCTGAACATGCGCACGCTCACTGCGGACGAAGTCTGCGCGCGGCTCTCGGCGGAGGATCTCCTGCCGAATCTGCCCACGCGCGAAACTTCACCCGCACCGCAGCCAGCCCAAAACCCCCAATCCTGACGCCATGCCGCTGAAAGACGAATCCACACTCCGCGTCGTGCTCTACGAGGGCGACGGCGCTGCGCCGCTCGACGACACGTTTGCAACGATGAGCGCGCTGCTGGAAAAGGGCTATGCCGTCACGCGCAGCGCGGCGGGCGGCAAGGTTGCGCCGCACGCGAAAGGCTCGCTGGTGGTGCTGGGAAAATTCTCCAATGGCGGGGCGCCGAGCGCAGAGGATTCAGCAGGCGCGGTGAGCGTGCGCTTTCACGACATCACGAACCGCGACACCGCGGGCGTGACGGCGCTCGTCGAGGAGGAGCGCGCGGCGGCGGGCGCGGCGCAGCACGGCGCGTGGAAGCCGTGGTTCCCGGTCATTGACTACGACCGCTGCACGAACTGCATGCAGTGCCTCTCGTTCTGCCTGTTCGGCGTGTATGGCGTGGATGGCGACAGCCACATCGAGGTGCAGAACAACGACAACTGCAAAACGAACTGCCCCGCGTGCTCACGCGTATGCCCCGAGGCGGCGATCATGTTTCCGAAATACAAGGCGGGGCCGATCAACGGCGACGCGGTGAGCGCGGCGGATCTGAACCGGGAGAAGATGAAAATAGACATCTCCGCGCTGCTCGGCGGCGACGTGTATTCGATGCTGCGCGAACGGGCGCTGAAGGCGAAAAGCCGCTTCAGCAAGGAACGCGACTCGGACAAGGCGCTCGCCGAGCGGCAGAAGTGCCTCACAAAGCTCGCCGCCGCGGGCGACATCCCCGCCGAGGTGCTCATGTCGCTCCCTTCACCCGAGGAAATCGCGCGCCGTGCTGAAGATGCAAAGGCAAAGGCGGCTGCCGCACTCGCAGCGCAGGAGAAGAAGCAGTGACCTGCGACGGCAATCCCGAACCACGGTAGGAAACCCTGCGATTTTCCGCGTGAACATTTCTGCGAAACCGTCTGTCCTACCGCGCCAATCTCTCACCCCACGGCAAAACGAATGAGCACCGCCACTACCCCGCCCCCCGCACAGAACACCGCGAACGAAGCCGACGTCGTAGCCATTGATCAGCTCCGCGCGCTTTATGCGAAAGTCCGCGTCGAACTGGCGAAGGTCATCATCGGCCAGGACAAGGTGATCGAGCAGCTCCTCACGTGCGTGTTTGCGCGCGGGCACGCGCTGCTCATGGGCGTGCCGGGGCTTGCGAAAACGCTGCTCATTCACTCCGTCGCGGATCTGATGTCGCTCTCGTTCAGCCGCATCCAGTTCACGCCCGACCTCATGCCGAGCGACATCACGGGCACGGAGATTTTGCAGGAGACGGAGACGGCGGGACGCCGCGCGTTCGAGTTCGTGAAGGGGCCTATTTTCGCGAACATCGTCCTCGCGGATGAAATCAACCGCACCCCGCCGAAGACGCAGGCCGCGCTGCTGCAGGCGATGCAGGAGCAGGTCGTGAATTCGGGCAAACACCACTTCACGCTGGACAAGCCGTTCTTCGTCCTCGCGACGCAGAACCCCATCGAGCAGGAGGGCACCTACCCGCTGCCCGAGGCACAGCTCGACCGCTTCATGTTCCTCATCAACGTCGGCTACCCGAGTGCCGAGGAGGAACTGCAAATCGCGAAGACCACGACCGGCTCCGCCGCCGCCACGCTCAGCAAGCTCGTCGGCGCCGAGGAGATTTTGAAATACCAGGACATCGTGCGCCGCGTGCCCGTGCCGGATCACGTCTATGAATACGCCGTGAAGCTCGTGCGCAAATGCCGCCCCGGCGGGGCGGAGGCACCGGACTGGGTGAAGAAATTCGTGATGTGGGGCCCCGGCCCGCGCGCCGTGCAGTATCTTGTGCTCGGCGCAAAGGCGCGCGCCGTCCTCTACGGCAGCTACCTCGCGCGGCTCGAGGACATGCTCGCCGTCGCCGAGCCCGTGCTGCAACACCGCATCCTCGTGAATTTCCACGCCGAAAGCGAAGGCATCGACAGCGCGGAGATCATCCGGCGGGTGATCAAAGAGACAGAAGCATGACCGCGGCGCGCACGCTGTGTGTGTATGTTGATGTTGACGACACACTCGTCAGAAGCGCCGGAAGCAAACGCATTCCGATACCAAGCGCGATTAAGCACGTCCGACAACTGCATCGCGAAGGCGCTTTGCTCTACTGCTGGAGCACAGGTGGCGCAGATTACGCGAGAGACACAGCGACTGAGTTAGGAATCAGCAATTGCTTCGCTGGCTTTCTGCCTAAACCAAACGTGCTCCTGGACGATCAAGCCGTGAACTCGTGGCCTGAGTTCATTCATGTCCTTCCAAGTGGGTGCAAATCGCTCGGCGAATACAAAGCCGCGCTAAATCGGAGCTAGAATGTCCTCGTCCCCGAACCTCGACTTCCTCGACCAGGGCGTCATCGGGCGCCTCTCGCGGCTCGTGCTCAATGTGCGCAACCCGATGCTCGGGTCGGTCACGGGGCTGCACCGGTCGGCGACGCGCGGGGCGAGCGTGGAGTTTGCGGAGTATCGGAAGTATGCGCCGGGCGACGACATCAAGTTTCTCGATTGGCGCGTGTTTGCGCGGACGGACAAATTTTTTATCCGCGAGTTCGAGGCGGACACGAACCTGCGCTGCTATCTCGTCGTGGACACGAGCGCCTCGATGAAGTTCACGAGCACGCCCGAGGGCGGCACGCGCTTCGACTACGCGCGCAGGCTCGCGGCGACGCTCGCGCACATGCTCGTTCACCAGGGCGACTCGGTGGGGCTCACGTGCTTCGCGGAAAAATCCGTGGACCTGCCGCCGCGGCACACGCCGTCGCATCTGCGGCAGCTCTACCAGACGCTTGCGGAGGCGAAGCCGCAGGGCGAATCGAACATCGTGCAGACGCTGCATGATTTCGCCGAGCGCATCCGGCAGCGCGCGCTCGTGGTGATCATCAGCGACCTTTTCACCGAGGTGCCGCCGCTGCTCGACTGCATCAAGCACCTGCGCTTCTACAAACACGACGTCGCGGTGTTTCACCTGCTCGACCGGCAGGAGTTCGACTTTGACTTCACGCGGCCCGTGCGCTTCCTCGACCTCGAGACCGGCGCGGATCTCATCACGGACCCGAGCATCGTGCGCGAAGCCTACCGCGAGGCGCTCACGGATTATCTCGCGGCGATTCAGCACGGCTGCCGGCAGTTCAACGTGGACTACCACCTCACGTATCTCGACCAGTCGTTCGAGGGGCTGCTGACGAATTTCCTGCTCGCGCGCATCCGGCACTCGAAGAAAGGCGCAAGGCGATGAGCTACCTCCAGCCATGGATGCTCTGGGCGCTGCCGGCGCTGCTGCTGCCGATCATCATCCATCTGCTCAATCGCCTGCGCTACCGCACAGTGCATTGGGCGGCGATGCTGTTTCTTTTGAAGGCGAACAAGGCGGCGACGCGGCGCGCGAAAATCCGGCAATACCTGCTGCTGCTCTTTCGCGCGCTGGTGATTCTTTTCCTCGTGTGGGCGATGGCGCGGCCCATCGTCGGCGGATGGATCGGCAGCGCGGCGGGCGGCGCGCCGGAGGTCGTGCTCGTGCTGCTCGACCGCTCGGCGAGCATGGAGGGGCGCGCGCCGGATCAGCAGGAGAGCAAGCGGCAGCACGCCATCGCGCTGCTCACTCAGGCGGCGAAGCAGAGCGCGGGCAGCCGCTTTGTGCTCATCGAAAACGTGCTGCGCGCGCCGCTCGAAATCGCCGACACCGCGTCGCTCGGCGCGATGCAGATGGCGGCGGCGACGGACACGGCGGCGGACATTCCCGCGATGCTGCGCGCGGCGCTCGATTACCTCGTGAAAAACAAGCCCGGCAGCGCGGAGGTGTGGCTCGCGAGCGATTTACAGTCGAGCAACTGGCGGCCCGACGCGCCCGAGTGGCAGGACATCCAGGCGCGCTTCGCCGGGCTGCCGCAGGAGACGCAGGTGCGCGTGCTCGACCTCGCGTCGCCCGGCGGCACGAACCTCAGCATCGCGATGAAGGGCGCGGATTTCCGCGTGCTTCAAGGAGGTGCGAAGACCGGCAAGGGCCAGCTCGCGCTCGGATTTGAAATCCGCACGAACGGCAAGACGGGCACGTTCCCGCTGCTCGTCACGCGCGACGGCGCGAAGAGCCAGAGCGACGTGAAGCTCACCGCGCCCGTGCAGCGGCAGACGATGAAGTTCGACGCGCAGAAGCCCGAGGCCGGCGGCGGCTGGGGCAAGCTCGAGCTGCCCGCCGACGACAACCTCGCGGACAACACGGCGTATTTCGTCCACCGCCCGCCGACCGCGATGCACACGACGGTGATCGGCGAGCTGCCCGCGACGGCGAAAATTTTCCGTTTCGCCGCCGCGCCCGACGCGACGCGTCTCGACCGCACCGCGGAGACGCTCACGCCCGCGCGCGCCTCGGGCGCGAAGTGGAAGGACTCCGCGTTCGCCGTTTGGCAGGGCGCTGCGCCGGGCGAGACTGAGGCAAAGGCGATGGAGCAATTCGTGAATGACGGCGGCGTGCTGCTCGCGCTGCCGCCGGGTGGCACAGGCGGCGCGGGGCCGCTCGGAGTCTCGTGGGGCGAGATCGAAAAGGCCGGCAAGGATCCTCTGCGCGTCACCTCGTGGGATGAACTCGATGGCCCGCTCGCGCGCACGGATTCGGGCACGTCGCTCCCGCTCGCGCGACTCGCCGTTTTGCAGCGGCAGATTCCGCGCGCGACGAGCGGCGCGGCGCATGTATATGGCGCATTCGCGGACGGGCAGCCGTTCCTCACCGGCAGGCGCGTGGGCAGCGGCTACATTTTCGCGTGTTCCACTTTGCCCGAGGAAGATTGGAGCACGCTCGGCGAAGGCTTCGTGCTGCTGCCGATGGTGCAGCGTCTCATCGCGCTCGGCGGCGCGCACCTCGCACCGCCCGCGCTCGCATTCGCGGGCGAATGGAAACCCGATGGCGCCGAGGGAAGCTGGGCGCCCGTCGAGACCGACCGCCGCCGCGACCCGCGCTGGAACGCCGGCGTTTATCGCAACGGCGCACAACTCATCGCGCTCAACCGCCCCGACCCGGAAGACCTGCCCGAGCTCGTCGAATCCGCGCGGCTCAAAGACCTGCTGCGCGGCGCGAAGCTCACCGTGATGTCCGGCGCGCTCGAACTGAAAGCTGACCGCCTGATGAGCGAAATCTGGCCCGCGATGGTGATCGCCGCGATGATCTTCATGTGCCTCGAAATGCTCCTCGCCACGAGCAAGGCGCTGCTCCCCGTGAAGCCGAAGCCGAAAACGAAACCCGCGGTGAGCGCTGAGAAAAAGGAGGAGGTCACCGCGTGAACGCACCGGTTCACAGCAAGCCGCTCGCAAACACGAGGGAAACGGGAGCGCACGCTTCCAGCGTGCCGTGTCCGGCATCCTGCCGGACACATGAGCGGCGATCGGGTTTCAGAATGCGCTTCGCGGTTTCAACGAGCCCCGCGGCAGGGATGCCGCGCGGAGCACGCTGGAAGCGTGCGCTCCCGTTTTCAACCGTGCTCATTAGCGTTTTGGAGGATCAGTGCGCATGATCGAAGGCTGGCAAATCAACACGGCTCCGTGGGCGCTCGGCATCGCGGCGGCGTTTCTCATCGCGTCGGTGCTGTTTTTTTTCCGCTCGCTGAAGCGCGAGGGGAGCAATGGCGGAATGGTCGCGCTGCATGTGCTGCGGCTCGTCATCGCGCTGGCGGTGGCGCTCACTTTCCTGCGGCCGGAGCGCGTGCTGCTGGCGAAGCGCAGCGAGCAGCCGCGCGTGGCGGTGCTGTGGGATGCTTCGGGGAGCATGGCGACGAAGGACGTTGTCGCAGATGGCAAGAGCGCGACGGCGCGCAGCGAGTGGGTGAAATCGCAGGTGGATGCGAAATTTTGGACGCCGCTCGAGAAGCGCTACCAGGTGAGCGTCGAGCCGTTCGCGCAGCCGCCGGAGAATCCGAAGGCGGACGTGGAGACGGAAATCGGCACCGACCTCAACGAGCCGCTGGAGCGCGTGCTGAAGGCGCATTCGGACTTGCGCGCGGTGCTGCTGCTCACGGATGGCGACTGGAATCTCGGCAAGTCGCCCATCACCGGCGCGACGGCGCTCGCACAGCGCGACGTGCCGGTGTTCACCGTCGGCGTCGGCAGCGAGACGTATCTGCCGGACCTCGAATTGCAGAGCGTGCTCGCGCCGACTTACGGGCTGCTGAATGAGCGCATCAGCGTGTTCGTCACGCTGCAAAATCATCTCACGCGCGAGGTGAAGACGACGGTGAGCGTGAGCGGGCCGGGCGGTGCGACGGGCTCGAAGGCGGTGACGACTCCGCCGATGACGCAGATTCAGGAGATGGTCGTCATCACGCCGCAGGCCGAGGGCGAGGGCGACTTCACGGTGAAGGTGCCCGTCGAGCGCGAGGAGATTTTTCCCGAGAACAACGAGCGCAAATTCCACATGGCCGTGCGCAAGGAAACGCTGAAGGTGCTCGTCGTGGATTCGCAGCCGCGATGGGAGTTCCGCTACCTGCGCAATGCGCTGATGCGCGATCCCGGCGTGCAGGTGAATACGGTGCTTTATCATCCGCAGATCGGCATGGGCGAAGGCGCGGGCTACCTCGGGTCGTTCCCGACGAAGCGCGAGGAGTTGCAGGGCTACGATGTCGTTTTCCTCGGCGACGTGGGCGTGACGAAAGGGATGCTCTCGCCCGAGCAGGCGACGATGCTGCGCGGGCTCATCGAGCAGCAGGCGAGCGGCCTCGTTTTTCTCCCCGGCCCGCTCGGCTGGCAGAAGACGCTGAAGGATTCGCCGCTTGCGGACCTCGTGCCGGTCGAGACGGATTACGAGAAAGGCGCGGGCATGGTGAATTTCTCGCAGGGCAGCGGCTTCACGACTGCGGGCGAAACGCGGCTCGAACTCACTTTCCGCGGACGCGACCACTGGCTCACGATGCTCGCGACCGACCCGAGCGCGAACCAAGCCGTGTGGCGCGGGCTGCCGGGATTTTTCTGGTATGCGCCCGTCGTGAAGGCGAAGCCCGGCGCGGAAGTGCTCGCGGTGCATGAGTCCGCGCGCAACGCGTCGGGCCGCATCCCGCTGCTCGTCACGCGCAGCGCGGGCAGCGGCAAGGTGCTCTACATGGGAACCGACGCGGCGTGGCGCTGGCGCAAGGGCGTCGAGGACACGTATCACTACCGTTTCTGGAGCCAGGTCGTGCGGTGGATGTCGCATCAGCGCCACCTCGCGCAGACAGAAGGGATGCGGTTTTTCTACACGCCCGAGGCGCCGAAGCGCGGCGACAAAGTGCGCCTGAGCGCGACCGTGCTCGACAAGCTCGGCACGCCGATCACCGAGGGAAAAGTGACCGTGACACTGAAGGCCCCCGGCGGCACGAACGAGACGATCGAGCTCGCCGCGGAAAATTCCGAGTGGGGCGTTTACAATGGCACATTCTCGCCGCGCGAAGGCGGACGCTACGAAGTCGAAGTCGCAAACGACACCGCGGGCCGCCGCATGAAGACGCAGATTGATGTGAGCGTGCCCACTTTGGAAAAAGTCGGCCTGCCCGCGAAGCTCGATGTGCTCCGCGAAATCGCCGCGCTCACCGGCGGCAAATTCGCCGCCCCCGGCGACCTCGCGCAAATCATCAGCAGCCTCAGCCTTCTCAACGAGCGCAAGCCGGAAGAACTGCGCTTCCGCCTATGGTGCGACCCGTGGTGGTGCGGCGCGCTGCTGGTGCTGTTCTCGGCGTATTGGATCGGGCGGAAGGTGGCAGGTCTCGTTTGATGCATCGCTCACAATTTCCTGACAACTCCGCGGTTTCCCTTCTCAGATTCCCCGTTACAGTCCCACGAACATTCCAGCCATGAACTCGATCAATCTGCCGGAGTCACTGGTCGCGCAGCTTCAAGCTTATGAGCGGAAGCTGCGAAGGATGGAGACTCTCGTCGCGTTCGCCGGCGGACTGGCGGGGCTGCTCATCACGTATGTGCTTCTGTTTGCGTTCGACCGGCTGGTGAACACGCCGGTGTGGGCCCGGACGGTGCTCGCGGTCACGGGTGCGCTGCTGGCGGCGTGGTTTGCGCAGGGCTGGGCGCGCTACTGGCTGTGGAATCGGCGCGGGCCGGCGCAGCTTGCGAAACTTTTACAGAGGCATTTCCGCGTGCTCGGCGACCGGCTGCAGGGCGTCATTGAGCTGACGCATCTCGAGGAACTCCCGCCGAACATCTCCCCCGCCCTGCTGCGCGCGGCGATCCGGCAGGTCGCGGATGATTCGAGCAAGCACGAGTTCCGCGATGCGGTGCCACGGGGGCCTGCACGGCGCTGGGCGCTCGCCGGAATCACGGCGGCGGCGCTGACTGCCGCACCGTTTGTGTTCGCGCCGCGCGCGGCGTCGAACGCACTGGAGCGCTGGGCGAAGCCGTTCGCGAACATCGAGCGCTACACTTTCACCACGGTCGAGGCCCTGCCGGATGCACTCTACATCCCGCACGGCGAGGCATTCGAGCTGTCGGTCGGGCTGAAGAAAGACGCAGAGTGGAAGCCGTCGTCTGCGACGGCACGCATTGAGCGTCAGGAAAAGCAGACTGCCGATGTGAAGGACGCCAAGGCGCTGTTCAAATTCGCAGGCCAGACGCGGGACGGCGTGCTGAGCCTGCGCTTCGGTGACTATCTCAAGGACATCGCCGTGCATCCGCTGCACCGACCGGAATTGAAGGAACTCGCGGCGCGCGTGACGCTGCCCGCCTACCTCGGCCACCCGGAGCTGCGTGTGCCGGTGAACGGGACGATTGCGGACTTCCTCGAGGGGAGCAGCGTGTCGTTCGAGGGGAAAATCAACCGCCGAGTCGGCAGCGGCTCGCTCGCGACGGGGACGCAGACGCTCGACGCGGAACCGAAGGCCGAGACTTTCACCACGCCCTCGACGGAGCTTGCAAAGCTCGGGAAGGAAATCTCGCTGCGCTGGACGGACATCCACGGCCTCACGCCGGTGCAGCCCTATTCGCTGAAACTCGGCGAAACGAAGGACGCGCCGCCGCGCGTGGAGCTTCAGAACATCGAGGCGCAGGAGATCGCGATACTGCCGACGGAGGAAGTGCGCTTCACTCTCGCCGCGGCGGACGACTTCGGGCTGAAGGAAATGTGGGTCGGCTGGACGATGCGCGGACTCAACGACAAGCCGAAGGACGCGAAGAAGGCGGAGAAGGAAAGGAGCAAGGACTGGGTCGCGGATCTCTGGAACGAGTGGAAATCGCAGGCGGAGGTGAAACCGGAGACGGCTGATGCGAAGAAGCCCCTGCCCGAGCTGCCGCGCATCGCCGGCGGGCAGACCATGCGCGAGCTGACGCGGCCGGTCGTCTGGTCGCCTGGGAAGCTCGGGGTGCCGCCTGATTCCGTGGTCGAGATGACCGGTTTCGCGGTGGACTACATGCCGAAGCGCGAGCCGAGCACGTCGTGGAAGCTCACCATTTTCGTCCTCAGCCCCGAGAAGCATGCGGAGCGCGTGCGCGAACAGATGGACCAGGTGCTGCGGCAGCTCGACGAGCGCATCCGCGACGAGGAGCGGGCCATCGAGGAGAACAAGGGCATCGCGGAGAACAAGGAGGACTTGAAGACGGAGAAGGCGGGGGAGGAAATCAAGCGCGTGGAGGCAGGCGAAAAGGCGAACCAGGAGGCGCTCGACAAGCTGACGGAGCAGATGGCCGACGTGATGAAGGACGCGCTGCGGAACAAGGATTTGCCGACGGAGACGCTGAACGAGTGGAGCAAGATCGCCGACGCGCTGCAGAAGCAGGCTTCGCCAAAGATGCAGGAGGCGCAGCAGAACATGGCGCAGGCGGCGCAGTCGCCGCAGGGCCGGGAGGAAGAGCTGAATAAGGCGCAGGAAAACCAGCAGCGGGCGCTCGATGCGATGCGGCAGGCGGCCGGGAAGATGAAGACGACGAATGAGAACCTGTTTGCGCGGAACTTCTACAACCGGCTGCGGCTCGCGGCATCGGTGGAGCACGACATTTCTGATGGCCTCAAGAAACTCGCCAAGGCGACGGTGGGGCTGAAGCCGGAGGAAATCGGCGCGGGTGAGAAGAAGTCCTTTGAGACGGTCGCCGGCAAGCAGGACGGCAATGTGAAGGACGTGGACGGCATCCAGGGCGACATGACGAATTTCCTGCGCCGGATGCCGAACGAGAAATACCAGAAGGTCGTGAGCGAGATGGAGGAGAAGCGCGCAGTGCCGGAGCTGGGCGAGCTGGCGAACTTTGTCCGCGCAAACCTCGGGCTGAAGTCGGTTGGCCGCGCGAAGGCGTGGGGTGACCAGCTGAATGCATGGGCGGAGCTGCTGCGCGATGAGGCAAACGGTGGCGGCGGAGGCGGAGGCGAGATGGATCCCGACATGATGGAGCTGATGATTGCACTCGTGCGCGTGGCCGTGGCGGAGGACGCCATCCGCGAGCAGACGCTCGAACTCGAGAAGATGAAGGAGAAGAATCCGAACCACGCGGACGACAGCTCGAAGCTCGGCCTCACGCAGAACCAGCTCAGCGGCACGCTGCAGGACATCCAGGCCAATCCGAAATTTTCCAAGTTCATGAGCTACACGGGGGAGGTCGTGCAGTTGATCGAGCAGGTTACGTCGCTGATGCACGAGGTGGCGGGCGAGCTGCACAAACCGAACACTGGCGGCGACACGACGTCCGCTCAGGGCATGATCATCGAGCTGCTGGTGCCGCCGGACAAGAAGGGCGGCAGCGAGAGCGAATCGCAGGGCCTTTCGATGATGCAGCAGCGCATGCAGCAGATGATGCAGCAGATGACGAAGAGCCGCACGGCTGGCGGCAACAACGGAAAATATCGCAGCGACACGGAGGGCACTGCGGCGCAGGGCGCGACCGCGAAGGACAAGGCAAACACGCGCACCGTGGAGAAAAGCGGCGGCGCGGCGAACGCGGGCGAGTGGCCGGAGGAGTTCCGCGAGTCGCTGCAGGCCTACTTTCAGGCGCTGGAGGAGAGGAAGAAGTGAGTGCGCACATCCGCACGACGATCGTTGCCTGCGCGCTGGCGGTGATTTTCGCCGCGGCGAAGGGGCGTGCGCAGACGACGGACTTCCAAGTGTATCGCGGGACGCAGGTGCCGCCGGAAGTGGAGCGCATTTACGAGAAGGGGTTGAAATACCTCTCAATGGCGCAGAATTCCGACGGCTCCTTCCCCGGCCAATACGGCACAGAGCCCGGTGTCGTCGGCTTTGCGCTGATGACTTTCCTCGCGCACGGCGACGACCCGAACCGCGGACCGTATGCGAAGAGCATCAAGAACTGCATCGAGTTCATCCTCAAGCAGCGCAATGAGACCAACGGATACATCGGCAGTTCGATGTATAACCACGGCTTCGCGACGCTCGCGCTCGCGGAGTCCTACGGCGCGGTGGCGGACGACCGCATCGCGCCCGCGCTGAAGAAGGCGGTGGAGCTGATCCTCACCTCGCAGGACAAGAACAAGTTCAAGGCGTGGCGCTACTCGCCCGACGCGCAGGACGCGGACTCGACGGTGAGCGGAGCGTGCTTTGTCGCGCTCATCGCGGCGCGCAACGCGGGCGTCAAGGTGCCCGACAAGAACATCGAGGATGCGCTCAAATTTTACACCGACTGCCAGAACGTGGGCGACGGGGGCATCGGCTACATGCCGCGCAGCGGATCCCACGGCGGCGCGACAACTGCCATCGGCGTCGCGGCGTATGCCTATGCGCGGAAAAAGGACATGCCGACCTTCACCAAGGCACTGAAGGCAATGAAGAACACTGACGACGCGAATGGCGGCGGCTATCCGTTCTACTTCGACTACTACGCGGCGCAGGGATACTTTCAGGGCGATTTCAAGGCGTGGCAGTCGTGGAACGAGAAGCAGGTGAAGCGCCTCACGGAGATGCAGAACGACGATGGAAGCTGGGATGCGGGCCTCGGCCCCGGCACCTGCACCGCGCTCGCGCTGCTCTCCATCGCACTGAACTACCGCTACCTGCCGATCTACGAACGCTGATGAAAACACGCCCGCTCCTCGTCTCCGCCATCGCAGCCATCGCCACGATGTCCTGCTGCGCGGAGCAGATCGAGATTTTCGGCGGCGACCTGGACATTTTCGACAATGGCGGGATGGATGGCGCGGAAGGCGTGCAGATCGTGAACGGCCGCATCGTCCTCACCGGCGGTTCGGCAAA
Organism: Chthoniobacteraceae bacterium; assembly: GCA_044221185.1. GTDB lineage: Bacteria > Verrucomicrobiota > Verrucomicrobiia > Chthoniobacterales > Chthoniobacteraceae > SXWH01. The sequence continues at coordinate 302,328 of JBGAPP010000002.1, forward strand.
CAAACCGGAAAAGCCCGCGCCCGATCCGGCCGGCGACCAAGTGCTCGAACTCACGGATGGCTCGCAGCTCCACGGGAAACTCACCTCGTTTGGCAAAAGTGAGATCATCTGGCAGCGCGCGGACACGACGGCGCCGCTCACTTTTGCGCCGCAGGATGTGAGGCGGATCGTGCTGGGCGGAAACGAACCCGTTCCCGAGCAGAAGGCGAACGCCACGCTGAAGCTGACGGGCAGCGACTGGCTCACCGGCAACCTCGCCGCGCTGCAGAACGGGAAGTTCCAGCTCACCATCGAGGGCGCCGGCACATTTGAAATCGAGCGCAGCCGGGTCGAGTGGCTGCACCTCTCGAAATCCGCACCTCCGGACGCCTACGAGGGCCCGAGCGGTCCGATGGGCCTCGCTGGCTGGGACACCGGCGGCGCAGGCGCATGGGACTACGCGGACGGCGCGCTCGTCGCGCGCGCCGCGATGCCGCTCACGCGGCGCTTCGAGTCGCTGAGCGACCGGCTGGACATCGAATTCTCCGCCAGCGACGGCGGCAGCGCGATCCGCGGCCTCACGCTCTGGCTGCAGCCGGGGCTCGCCTCGCGCGGCTACTCGAAGGGTTCCGTGTATCTGCGCTTCCAGGCGAACAACATCACCGCGAATTCCTACGATGGCAGCAATATGAAGAACCTCAGCGCAAACGTGCCGGAGGAGAAGAATGCGCCGAAGGAAACGCGCTACCGCATCCTGCATGATCGCCGCGGCGGAAAGATGATCATCTTCGTGAACGGCAAGAAGGTCGCCGACTGGGAACTCAAGGGAATCACCGACCTCAGCACGGGCGGCTCGCTGAGCTGGCAGCCCACTTACTGGAGTTCGAACATGGCATGGACCCTCTCGAAGGTGCGCGTCCGTCCGTGGGATGGCAGCACCGAGCCGGATGCGAAGGGGAATGAAGCCGGCAAGGACTTGCTCGCGAACACGGCCGCCGCCGGGCCGAAGGCGGACACCTCCGCATGGCCGATGCTCAACGGTGAGCGCAACAGCGCGGGAGCACCCGCGCCCGTGCAGTTCCGGCATGCGGGAAGTCTCGACGCGATCAGTGCGGACTCGGTGAAGTTTTCCGGCAGGGAAGTCCCGCGCACAGGGCCGATCTACGTCCGCCTGAATCCCGCCACCGTCGCCGATCCAAAGGGCGGCGCCGTCGCGCGGGTGTGGCTCGCGCAGCGCGGCGAGTTCGACGTCGCGGCCCTCGGATTCCGCGACGGGCAAATCAAGATGCGCACCTCCTTCGCCGGCGACATCGCGATGCCGATCACCGCGGTGCGCGCGATTGAATTTCCGCACCGCATCACCGCCAGCGACAAGGCTGTGGCGGAAGGCGGCGACACGCTCATTTTCCGCAACGGCGACGAGCTGCGCGGCTCGCTGCTGAGCGCGGGCCTCGACCAGAAGGTGAAGTGGAAGCCCGTGAAGGGCGAGCAGCCCGTCGAGTTTGCGGCGAACCGGCTCGCGGGCATCCTCCTCGCCAGCCGCGCGAAGCCCGCGGGCAAGGCACCGACCGCCGCGGTGCGCTTCCGCAACGGCGACTGGCTGCCCGGCGAACTCCTGCTCCTCGACAAGACGCAGCTCCACCTCCAATCCGCCATCGCCGACAGCCTGCGGCTCGACCGCGCTGGCATCCGCGCGATTTATTTTGGCCAGAACAGCGAGGTGCCCGTGTGGGACGGAGCGGGCGACCGGCAGTCGTGGATGAGGGGGAACACGTCCGAGATGTTCGGGGGCCGCCGCAGCAAGGATGAGACCGTGAAGCAGAGCAACCCGTGGCGCTACCTCGACGGCGCGTTCAATCTCCCGCGCAGCACGAGCCGCAGCGGCTACGGCAACGGGCCCAACATCGGACGCACGCTCGAGACACTGCCGGACAAGGTCGAGGTCAGCTTCGACCTCTCCACGCCGAAGGGGCCCGCGGGCTACTCCATCCAGCTTTTCCACGACGAGAACCGCCAGGGCCTGATGATTCAGGGCGGCTGGGACAGCGCGTATATCTACGACATGTCCCCGCGGAAAAATGGCGGCGTCGTTTTCAACCAGCCGCAGCAGGTGGATTTTGGCGAGGCTATTGGCTCCGAGGGAAACCGGCGCCAGTTCCGCTTCCTCGCCGACCGCCGCACGGGACGCCTCGTGATGATCGTGAACGGCGTCCCTGTCGCGCAGTTCGGGCAGAAGGCCGGCAAGGAATCCGCGAAGCCCGGCAAGGGCATCGCCATCATCCCGCAGCCGATGAATTCCAGCGTAACGGTCTCGAACCTGTGGGTCGGCCCGTGGAGCGGGGAGCCGCCGGACGTGCCGAAAGGCGCGGCGCGCGCAAACAACCGGCGGGGCGGAGGCGTCATTCTGAACGGCGGCGTCCTGAACCTTGGTGCCGCGAATCAGGGCGTCGTCGTCGCCAATCCCAAGGCCGCGCTGGAGGCGAAGAAGGAGAGCGAGAAAGTAGCCGCCACCAGCGGGGAAAAGACAGATCCACCGGCGGAAAAAAGGGCTGGCTCCCCAGCTGATCTCCTCGCGCTCGCAAATGGCGACGAAACCTCCGGCATTATCGAGAGCGCCACGGCCAGCGAGCTTCGCCTCCAGTGCGACGTCGGCAGGCTCGACATCCCGGTCGGCCGCGCGCTCATGGCTGAATTTGGTGGCGCGCCGCAGCCGCCCGCGGTCGGCATCCGGCTGCACCTCGCTGGAAAGGGCACCATCACGGTGGACTCGCTGCAGGTCGCGGATGGCAGGGTGACGTGCCACAGCGCCGCAGCCGGCGACTTGGCATTCGCAGCCACGGCGCTTTCCGAAATCGTCTTCCAGCCGCGCAACGCCGCGCCACCCGACAAGGCCGCGGACAAGAAGACCGGCAACGCCGGCGGAAATCCGAATGGCGGAATGATCATCCACAACGGCGCAGGCATCCTTCAAATCGAGGGCAACGTCATCATCAACGGCGGCAACTTCCTCCACAGATAGCGGCGGCCTCCTCGCGGGGCTAGGCCGCGGTCGGTGCCAGCAGGTGCGCAAACCTCGGTTCGCGCAGCACGGCGGGCATCGTGTCATCGAGCGGCCGGGCCATTCCCATCGCCTCGCGGACTGCATCGCCGGCTCCCTTGCTCGTGAGGTAGTCGTCGGAAAAAATCTCGCCCCGGTGGATGACGAGCGCCGCGCGCTTGCTCAGCACCGCATCGGCACCGCCGAGCCAGCTGAAGTGGTGCCCGCCCTCCCCGACGAAGCTCACGCGGATGCCGCGGAGCGGGTAGCTGATGCGCGCCTTGAGCTGCACCGAAATGCACTTGCGGAGGCTCGGCTCGGGCACGGTCCGCAGCCGCGTGGGCACCTTGCGCAGAATGTCCGCGAAGCGCCCGCGAGCGAGGCGGTATTCGCTCATGCCGGTGCCGAGCCACCACCATTTGCCGGGGTGCGGCTCGCAGTTCGCGAAATATGCGAAGAACCGCATCTCGAAAATGCGCAGCCCCCTCCCCCGGCGCGCCGCCTCCACGACCTTCTCCGCGCGCGGAATCTCGTCGAGGTCCGACATCATCACGATGTCATCGTCGCGCGCGTCGCTCAGCGCGCGCTCGAGCACGGTGCGCTGGTGGACTTCGCGCACCCAGTTTGCATCGAAACCCTGCTCGCTGGTCACGTCGTCGGCGATCACGTGCCGGATTTTCGGGAGGTATTTTGCGAAGCGCCCGCGGTTTTCCTGGAAGTGCAGCGGCTTCGGCCGTCCCCGGTGCGTGATGGGCATCTCGGAGAGCACGAAGAAATCCACCACCGGATCCAGCGCGGCGAGCCGGACTTCGAGGAGGTCCAGCTCGTTGAAAAATGGAAAACAGTCGAAAATGCGGGGCATCGAGTCGCGCGCTGCGAAGGGCACCGATGACAGGCGCACGCAAACGATGGCAAACTAAAACACCGCGGCCTCACCGCGCCGTTCATCCATCCGCCGGAACCGCCGCCTTTCCCGTCATCCGTCGTTGACTGCCTCCGCGGATTCGCACAATGAGCGGCTCCCATGGCGACCATTGTCATCGCTGACAACACCAAGCACTACGACGGACGGTATCTGGAGACGCATCCGCTCGGCGGCACCGAATCGAGCGTGATCCGGTGCGCCCGGGAGCTGGTGCGCCGCGGGCACAGCGTCACGGTTTACACGAACTGCGACGGCCCCATCGAGCACGATGGCGTGTCATGGCGCCCGCTCAGCGGCGAACGGCCGGCGACCTGCGACGTGTATGTCGCCGTCGTGCATCCGAAGCTGCTCGGCTTTGTGCGCAGGCCGAAGCGCCGCGTCCTCTGGGTGCTGTGGCCTTCCAGCCAGCTCCGGCATTACAAAAAGATCTGGCGGATGTGGATTTACCGCCCGCTGCCGATCCTGATGAGCGAGTATCAGGTGAAGACGTATTCGCCGTTTCTGCCGCGGCGGAATCCGCACACCATCATCCACCTCGCGCTGCCCGACGATGTGCGCGGCCATTCGCCGCTGCCACAGGCCCCCGAACGCCAGGCGATTTTCGCGTCGAACCCGTTCCGCAATTTGAAGCAGCTCGTCGAAATCTGGGCATCGTCCATTCTCCCGCGGGTGCCGGACGCTGTGCTGAACGTCTATGGCGTCCACATGCTCCGCGAGGGCGAGGACGCATGGCATACTTGGGCCGGCGTCGTCCTGCCGACCGGCATGCCGGACCACGTGAAGGCGTCCGTGCGCATTCACCCCTCCGCGACGCGGCAGCAGCTCATCGCCGCGATGCGCGAATCCCGCGTGATGCTCTACCTCGGCAACAAGGACGAGGCATTCTGCCTCTCGCTCGCGGAGGCGCAGGCGCTGGGCGTCCCCTGCGTGGTCGCACCGGTCGCCTGCCTGCCCGAGCGTGTCGTGGATGGCGTCACTGGTTTTCACCAGGCGGACCCCGAGGCGTTCGCAGATTCCGCCGTGTCGCTGCTCACCGACGACCCGCTGTGGCGGCGCCAGCATGAAGCGGCGCTGGCCCGCCAGCAGGGCCTCGACTGGGCGGAGTATGCGGCGCGGTTTGAAAAGGCGATTCTCGCGTAGCGGAGCCCCGGCAATGAGGGGGGTTGGCTCTTGCAAACCGCGGGACGGCCAGACTACAAGCCACGAAATCGTTCCGAGCCCCCGGTCGGAATCGGGAGATCACTTTTTCGAATGCCAGAAACACAGCCGCAGCCCGAGCCCAAGCCGCAAAGCGCGGGCAGCGACGCGCCGTTGATGAGGCAGAACCGGGAGCTGGATGCGGAAGTGATGGCGGCCTCGCGGCGCAATGAGGAACTCGAATTCGAGTGCAACATGTGGAAGGAGCGCCTGGAGCGGGCGCGCCTGAAAATCGAGGATCTGGAAAACGGGGGAACGGGGTCTTTGAAGGCGCCGAAAAAACTCTTCCCGTGGCTCCTTTACGAGCTTCGCCGGACGCAGGCCCGCCTCGGGCGGAGCGTGAAGAAGCGGGTGTTCAAGCTGCGCAACGCGGTGCGCAAGATGGCTGGCAGGGAGCCGCTCACGATGCCGCTGAACGCGTCCCCGCGCCCGCCGGCATTCTCCCGCTACCGGCACTCGATGGAACGCGCCTCGGAGTTCACCGCGGATAGTTTCCTGCGCGGCCCTGCCGAGGCCCCGAGGGATCCGCAGCGCGCCGCACGCGGAGACGACGTGGCGGTTTACTACAGCACTTCCGGAAATTACTTTTTCCAGGAGATCGCCCTGCTCATTCACGCAGCGCTGGAGCAGGCGGGTTTCCGCGCCTCGCTGCGCACCGATGAGCACGGCCGGGATGCGGGCGCGAGCTTTCACCTCGTCGTGGCGCCGCACGAATTCTTCCCGCTGGGGAGGGGCGCGTGGTGCTTCGGAAAGGGAATCCGGGACCGCCTGCTCCTGCTGAACACCGAGCAGCCGCACACGCAGTGGTATAAGCTCGCGAGCACGATGTTCCCCCAGGCGCGGCACATCTTCGACATGGATCGGGAAACCGCAGCGGCAATGAAGTCGTCCGGACTGCCTGCGTCGCACCTGCCACTTGGCTTCGTGGAGAATTTCGCTCCGTTCGCCGCGGACCGCGACCTCCTGCCCGGTCCGGAAACCGAGGCCCTTGGGATGGACATCCGACGCTGGAGGGACAGCGGCCGGCCACTCGCGGAACGCCCGATTGCGCTGAGCTTTGTCGGCGAGGCCACTCCGCGGCGCAGCGCATTCTTCATGAAGGCGGCGCCGCTGCTCGAACAGCACGAGTGCCACCTGCGGCTCATGCCGCGCGGCTCGGGACCGTGGACGGCAGGCCATTCGCGCGTCCACCGCCGCACGCTCACCACTGTCGGCCTCTCGCAGCGCTCGCGGATTGTATTCAACGTCCACCGCGACAAAGAGCACTACTTTGAATGGCACCGCATCGTGCTCATGGGCATCTGGCAGCGAGCGCTCGTGCTGACGGAAACGGCCACCGAGACCACGCCCTTCGTTCCCGGTGAAGACTACGTGCAGGCTCCCGCCGAGGATCTGCCCCAGTTGATCGACTACTACCTCCGCGACCCGCAGGGCGTCACGGAAGCCGAACGAATCCGCAACTCCGGCTATGAGCGCCTCAGGTCACGGTGCAGCCTGCCGGCCATCGTGAGGGATTTTCTGGCTCCGCTGGTCGCGGAAATGCACTGATCGCAGCGATGGACGAGGCTCCTTCCAACACTGAGACTCTGTTCGCGCACGAGCGCCCGGACGCGGACGCACCGCAAATCACCGTGGTCGTCCCGCTCTACAACTACGCGGATTTCGTCATCGAAACTCTCGACAGTGTCGCGCGACAGACGATGAGCGGACTGGATCTGGTCGTCGTGGACGATCGCTCGACAGATGATAGTGCCGCGGTCGCCTGCCGCTGGATGAAGGACAACCAGTCCCGTTTCCGCCGGGCCACCGTGCTGCGCCACCTCGCCAATTCCCGCCTCGCGAAGACGAGGAACACCGGCTTCTCCGCAGCCGCAACGAACTTCGTCTTTCCGCTCGATGCGGACAACACCCTCTATCCGACGTGCCTTGAGAAACTTCACCGCGCGCTCGCAGGCAGCCCCGCGGCGTTTGCCTACTGCATGCTCGAGCGTTTCCTCACTCCCGATGGAGCGGAGCCGGAGCCGCACGTGATGAACATCCACCCGTGGCGCCCCGAGACGCTCGCAGCCGGCAACAAGATCGACGCCATGGTCCTCCTGCGGCGGAGCGTGTGGGAAAAAGTCCACGGCTACACGCTCACCATGCCGTGCCAGGGGTGGGAGGACTACGACCTATGGTTCAAGATCGCGCGCGCCGGCGGTTACGGCGTGCAGGTGCCGCAGATTCTGGCCCGCTACCGCGTGCATAGGAACTCGATGCTCCACACCGAGACGAACGCACAGAAAAACGTCCCGCAACTGCTCAGCTACCTGCGCTCCAGCTACCCGGAGTTTTACGATCCGCCTGACGCCGAGTAAATCACGCCGCACTCCGCAGCCGCTGAAAGTGCCGCTCAGTGGTTGAAGACGAATTCCGCCGAGTTCAGCAGCGACCAAAGCACATCCTCGGTCGCATTGCGCCGCGTAGTCCCCTCGCCCGTGAAGGCAGCAGCGGCAGTCTTCATTTCCTCGTCGGCGGGCGGGCGCGAGTAGCAGGCAAGGTAGAGTTCGGTGACGATTTCCCCGGGCGTGAGCTTGCTTTCCGCGAGGCGCTGAACGCGCGCGCCAGCGTCCTTGCTGGTGAGTTTCCCGTGCAGGCCTCTCGAGTTCATGAGGTGCAGCGCCTGCACGATGCTCGGCTTTGCATCGCGCTCGCACGGGCAGTCGCTGCTGGAGTTCGGGCGGCTGAAGGCGTCCATCGTCTGCGAGTCAATCTTGTAGGTCCATGCCTGCATCGCGCGGCTGCCGGGCGGCATGCCGGGATATGTGTCGGGGACGCCGGTGATGTCCGCGATCGCATCGGCAAGCGTCTCGGCGGGCAGGCGGCGGCGGTAGGCGCGGGAGAAATTGCGCGCGTCGGCGCGGTTGGTGTCATTCGGCACGGCGCTGAGCTGATAGAGGTGCGAGCGGAGAATCGTGCGCATGAGCGCCTTGAGGTCGAACTTCTGCCGCACAAACTCCTGCGCGAGCGCATCGAGCAGCGCGGGGTTCGACGGCGGGTTCGAAATGCGGAGATCGTCCACCGGATCCACGATACCGCGGCCGAAGAACGCCGCCCACACGCGGTTCACGGCCGCGCGGGCGAAGAACGGGTTCTTCGCATCGGTCATCCAGTCGGCGAGCGCGCGGCGCGGGTCAGTGCTGTCGTCGGCCTTCACCGCGGGCCCGTCGGGCGGCTGCGGCTGCATCATCTCGTTCGTCACGGGATGCTTCACGGTTTTTCCCGGCGAGAAAAAGAACGTCTCATTGCCTGCGGAAATCGGCGCGGAGATGCCGGCGCCCTTCTGCTTCACCGGGCCGAAGAACGCGGCGAACTTGTAGAAGTCGTCCTGCCCCCATTTTTCATTCGGGTGATGATGGCACTTTGCGCAGTCGAGTCGCACGCCGAGAAAGAGCTGGCTGAACATCGTCGTGAACTCCGCAGGGTCGCGCTTGTCGCGATAGATCACCGCGGGGCCGAAGCGGTGCGTGTTGCCCTCAGTGGTGATGATGTCGCGCACAAACTGGTCGTAGGGCCGGTTTGCGCGGAACGTCTCGCGGAGCCACTGGTCGAGCACATACACGCTCTTGATGCCCGCGCGGTCGGGGTTCGGGCGCAGCAAGTCGGCCCATTTGTTCGCCCAGTAGTCGGCCCACGCGGGTTGCGCGAGCAGGCGCTCGATGAGTTTTTCCCGCTTCTTCGGATCGGTGTCGGCGAGGAAGGCGCGCGCCTCGTCCGCAGTCGGCAGCACGCCGATGGTGTCGAGCGATGCGCGGCGGAGAAAGTCCGAGTCGCTGCATGGCTCCGAAGGGTAAAGGCCGAGCTGCTTGAAGTGCGCGTAGGCGTGCTGATCGATGAGGTTGTTCACTGGCAGCGCGGCGTATATCTCCGCTGCCAGCAGTTTGTCCGCTGGCACGCTCACGCGCGAATCGGCTACGAGCCCCATGTAGCGCGCGATGATCACGCCCTCGCCGCTCAGGCTGCCGGCACGCACGATGCCGTCCTCGCTGACGCGCGCGATTTCCTTGTCGTTCGAGTCAAAGCTCGCGAGCGACGTCACGTCGCGCTCGGAGCCGTCGGAGTATCGCGCCTTCACCGTGAGCTGCTGTTTTTCGGACTTCCTGTAGCTGCGCGCGGGCGGCGAGACGGTGAGGCGATCGAGCGAAGGCTCGTTGTCCGCGCGATACACCATGCCGCCGCGGATCCACTGCACGATCGTGCGGTAGGCGTCGGAGTTCTTCTCGATGCGCTCACCACCCTCGTGCGGCACGGCAAGTGTGGCTTTCAACAGGAGCAGGCTTTCCTCAGGCGACGCTGGGAAGGTGCGGCGCCCGCGCGCCTCCTGCGCGATCTCTCGGTGATCCGCGAGCGGGTCGTAGGAGAACACCGTGAGGCGGAATCCATTCTGCCCGTCGGCCTTCGCGTGGCATGCGCCGGCGCTGCACCCGGCCTTGCTGAGGATCGGCAGCACGTCGCGCACGAAGCTCGGCGGTTCGTTCGTTGCGGCGACCTTCTCCGCAGGCACTTCAGTAGTGCTCGTGAGCTTGCCGTCCCTGTCCCACGCGAACACGCGCCCGTCCTGAGTGCCTGCGAACGCGCGTGTGCCATCCGCGCTCGCGGTGATGCAGTGCAGCGCACTTTCCGCGCCGGGCAGCCGGCGCTCCTTTGCAGACTCCGAAGTCTGGCCACCGCTGTGCGCCTGCAAGTCCGAGTAGCGCGCGCCGTCGCCGCCATCAGTCGCGGCAAAAATCGTCGGGCCGCCTGAAACCCATGCGAGCGAAGTCACCGCGGCGCTGCGCTTTCCGAGCGAATTGATGCGCTCCTTCGTCTTCACGTCCCACAGCTTCAGCTCCTGGTCCGCACCACCGCTGATGAGCCGCCCGGCCTTCTCATCGAAGGCGACCGCGAGCACCTGCGCCGTGTGCCCCTCGAGTTTCGCGACTTCCTTCCGCGTCGCGAGATCCCAAATCTTCACCAGCCTGTCACCGCCCGCCGTCGCGAGCAGCTTGCCATCGCGGCTCGGAGCGAGATCGAAAATGGTGTCCGCATGGGCCACCCACGACGCGCTGATGGCACCCGTCTCGACCTCGACAATCCGCACACTCCCCTCCTCCGACACCCGGCCATCCGCGACGAGGAACTGCTTTCCCTCTGGAAGAAAGCGCAGCGCGGCGATTCGGTCGCCGAGGCCGTCGGAAATTTCACGCTCCTTCGCCAGCGTCTCGCCGTCCCAAAACACGATGCGCCGGAACGCGCCGCTCACGATCCTTTTTCCATCCGGGCTCCATGCGACCGACTGCACCGGGTCCGCGTGCGCACTCGCGCGTGCCACCACCGCGGGCTGCTTGCCAGTCACATCGTAAAGAACCACCTCGTTGCCGCAGCCGACAGCGAGTCGCTTCGCATCCGGTGAAAGTGCAATCGCCAGCACCGGGCGATATGTCGCCGCCATCGGCGCAAGGGTGACCGCGCGCGGCTTCGACGGCTGATTCTTCAGCGCCGCCGCATCCCACGGCGCGCCCCCGGCGACCCACTTTCTCAGCAGCTCAATCTGCCCGGGCGCGAGCTGCTTCTTCGGCGGCATGTGCGGGTCGGCGTCCGCAGCGAGCGAGGAAATGAGCGGGCTCTTCTCGGGCTTGCCGGACTCGATCGCAGCGCCGCTGTCGCCGCCCTTCATCAGCGACTCGCGCGAAGTCATCACCAGCCCGCCCTTCTTCTTCTGCTCGGTGTGGCAGGAGAAGCAGTTCGTCTTCAGCGCCTGCATCGCCTGCGCCGTTTCTTCCGGCTTCAGCGCTCCGCGCGCGGGCACGGCACGGAAAATCACCAGCAATGCGAGCAATGAAAGCGCGGCCATCCGGCGACGCGCAGGGGCTTCGCGGCGACGGCGGCTGACAGCAGAATTCCAGTCGGGGTTCACAAGACTAGATGAACCCACAGGTCGCCGCGCCTTAGCCGCAACGATTCTGCCGGCACGACAGCCCTGAAACGGCGATTGCAATTCGCCGCCACCATCGCGCCGCGGTCACCGGGCGGCTCGAGCTGCGCTCAACCGAGCACCGACCGGATTTCCGCCTCCCTCGCCTCATGCGCCGCGTCGGCGAGCACCGGCGAAAAGGTGACGCCCTCCGGCGGCTCCGGGAGCTGAATCCACGAGCGGCAGCCGCCGAATTTCGGCGAATCTGGGAAGACGAACGGCACACCGAGCTTCTCCACGCGCACGAATGCCACGCTCACGCCGGTCTTCCCCTTCTCCTCCTCGTAGCGGAAGCGCTTCTCAAGCTCCGCATCCTGCCAGATGTGAAACGGCGCGAGTCGCCTCACGATGTCCAAGTCCGCGACATCGTGCGTCCATTCCACGCGCACGCGGAGCGAGACCTCATGCGAGCCGTCTGCGCGCGGCGCGGGCAGCGCGGTGTCCGGCGGCAGCTTGAGCTTCGCCACCTGCTCGTGGAAGAGCGTGGGGAAGAGAAAAAATTCCGGATGCTGGAATCGGAAACCCGCGCGCCCCTCCGCGATGCCGCCCTTGCGGACGATGATGCTCTGCGAGCCGCGTCCGAGCGCGTCGCACACGAGGGTCCATTCTTTGAAGCCGATGCTCATTCGCGCCGGGATAGCCGAGACACGGAGGCAGATGCAAGGCCGGGCACAACCATGCCGGCACACGCCACTTGCATCCCGCCCCGCTCCCCCGCCATTCTGCGCGCGTGCCGCTTCAACTCGACCTCCACTGCCATTCGTGGTTTTCCGGCGATGGCGTGAGCAGCCCCGAAGCGCTCATCGCCAGCGCAAGGCGCAAGGGCCTGCATGGCTTTGCCATCACGGACCACAACACCTGCGAGGCGTTCGACTACATGGTGGATCACGGCCTCGCGCGCGCGGACGGCACGCCCGTGGACGGCTTCCTCGTGCTGCCCGGCGTCGAGGTCTCCACCGCCGAGGGCCATCTGCTCTGCATCGGGGCGATGCTCCCGCAGATGAAGGGAAAGCCCGCGGCGGAAGTGGCCCGCGCAGTTCAAAGTGCGGGCGGTGTCGCGATTCCCGCGCACCCCTACGATCGCTTCCGCGCCGGCATCCGCGAGCAGGTGCTCGACACCCTGAAAGTGGACGCCATCGAGGTCTTCAACGCGGCGATTTCCTACCGCTCGTTCAACGACAAGGCGCGCGCCTACGCCGAACGGCGAGGCCTCCCCATGATCGCCGCCAGCGATGCGCACCACGAGGCCGCCATCGGCACGAGCCGCATGATTTTTGAGACAGAAGACTTCACCGTGCGCGGAATCCTCGCCGAGCTGGTGAAGGGCGCCCGCCGCCACGAGCAGCTCCTTTCCTTCCGCGACAAGCTGCGCAAGAACCTGAACAACTGGTTCCGCTTCCGGCGGCGGCACACCTACAAGCGCAAGACCTGAGCCCGCTACGCGAGCCGCACTGCGCGGGTCTTGTCGAGCTTCAGCACATCGCCCGCGTTCAGCAGCGGCGCCGCCTTGGCATCACCCACCTTTTCTCCGCGAAGCTGGATGCTCCCCTGCTCCACGAGCCGCCGCGCGTCTCCGCGCGACTTCGTGATCTGAAAACACTGCGCGTAAGCCGCGACCACGATGCTCACGATGTCCGGCTGCAATCCCGCGAATGCAAGCGACGGCAGCTCCGCATGATCCAGATCCTTCTTCGAGAAGCGCACCTCAAACTCCGCGCGCGCCGCCTGCGCCGCTGCGTCGTCGTGGTATCGGGCCACGATGCGCGCCGCGAGCTGCTTCTTCGCCTCCATCGGATGCACATCCGGCACCGACTCGCAGAGCAGCAGCTCGTAGTAGCGCGCCATCAGCGTGTCCGTGATGCTCATCAGCTTTCCGAACATCATCTCCGGCGGCTCCGCCACTCCGACGTAGTTGCCGAGGCTCTTCGACATCTTGTTCACCCCGTCCAAGCCTTCCAGCAGCGGCAAAAGGAAAATCACCTGCTCGTGCTGCCCCTCTTCGCGCTGCAGGGCACGCCCCACGTGGCAGTTCAAAAGCTGGTCCATCCCGCCCAGCTCGACATCCGCCCGGATCATCACCGAATCCCACCCCTGCATGATCGGATATTGAATCTCGTGCAGATGCACCGGCTCGCCGTCCGCGAGGCGCTTCTTGAAATCCTCGCGCTGGAGCATCTGCTGGAGCGTCACGCGCGAGTTCAGCTTCATCACCGCATCAAACGTCATCATCTCGAACCACTCGCCGTTGAAGACGACCTTCGTCCGCCCGGGATCGAGAATCTTGAACGCCTGCGCCTTGAAGGTCGTTGCGTTCGCCATCACCTCGTCGTGCGTGAGCTGCCGCCGGGTCTTCGAGCGGCCCGACGGATCGCCGATCATCGCCGTGAAGTCGCCGATGATCAAAATCGCCTGGTGTCCGAGATCCTGGAACTGCCGCAGCTTTGAAAGCCCCACGGTGAAGCCGAGGTGGATGTCCGGCGCCGTCGGGTCCACGCCGAGCTTCACATTCAGCGGGCGCCCGAGCCGGAGCTTCGCCAGCAGCTCCTCCTCGGAGATGATCTGCGCGGCGCCGCGCTTCAGAATGGCGAGTTGTTCTTCGGGCGATGTCATCGGCGGAAATGAGCGCGCCTAGATAGTCGTGTCGCAGGCGACTGCAAGGCTGGACTGCGGCGCGGCGCCCACGCCTCAGTTCTTGTTCAGCAGCGTCTTCACGTCCTGAATCGAAAGCGGCTTGAGATCACCATTCCAGCTCTGCCCGTCATCGCGGTCGCCGCCGAGCGGCAGCTTCGGCGCGCGGCCTTCGGCGCGATCGGCATCCAGCTCCGCCTGCCTGCGCCCCCGCGCCAGAAACTTCTGATCCGAGCCGGGCAGCACGCTTCCCTGGAGCCCCTTGTTCGCGTCGCGGCTCTCGCGCGTGTCGTAGGTTTTCGTCCGCGCGGTCAGCCGGGCAAACCACGATTCCTTTGTCTGCGCGGTCTTCGTCTCGTATTTCGACTGCATGCCCCACGCCTCCTTGGTCCCGATGCCCTTGGTTTCAAATGCCTTCGTCCGGGTCTTGTTCTGAAAGTAGAACTCGTTGGTAGCCGCGGCCTTTCCCGTCAGCGAGCGCCCGCTGCCGAAATTTGCAGCGCTTGGGTTGAACTCCTTCGTGATGTCCGGGCGGAGAAGCTGCTCCTCGCGCGACGTCGGTTTCGGAGCCATCGCCGCATCCAGGCGCGCCTGTTCCTTCGCCCGGCTGTTTCCCAATGGCCGGAGCAGACGCCCGAGGAGGCTCTGCCTCTGCGGCGTGGCGCCCTGCACCTGCGCATCCTGCGGGCTTTGAGACGCCGCGCCCGTCGTGCGCTTGCTCCACGGCCATTGAAACGGGCGCGCCTCCGCAGTGGCAGGCCGCACGGCCATTGCCAGCAGAAGGAGCAGGGAGAGACGCATGGCGCACCGATGGCAGCGCGCGCGCCCGCTGGCAAGGTGAACTTCCAGCCATCCCCGGGATGCTGCCCGCCGCTATGGCTTCCGCGCCTTCTCCGCGCCGACAGCCACTTCCCACAAATCCAGCGCCGCCCCGCGCTCCGACGCCGACTGCGAGACTGCGAGGAACCTCTCCAGCGCCGCCATCGCCTTCGCCGGTTCTCCGCGCCCGATCCGGAGTTCCGCCAGGCGGCGCGCAAACTCCCACGACTCCGCGCGCAGTTCCGCGGCCCGCTCGATGTGGCGCAGCACCTCATCGCGGGCACTGCGCCGCTCCGCTTGATCCGCTCGCATGGCCTCGAGTTCCGACTCCGCATCCGGCATGCGCGCAGTGGAAAACCCACCGAGCACCTCCACAACCCGATCGAACTCGCCTGTTCTCACTGCAAGCCGCCGGAGCCGCCCGCAGTCAATCGCCGGCAGCGCGCCGTCACCGCGGGATTCACCGGCCGGACTCACGAGCTGCGGTTCCGCGACGATCATCGCGAGCGCCTCACGCACGCGGCCCTGCTTTTCATGCAGCCCGAAAATCGCGAGCTGGAGTTCGTGCCGCGCGCGGGCGGAAAGCCCGAAATCCTCCGCCACTTCGCTCCAGCGCGCAAGACCACCGCTCCCATCAAGGTATGCGGCGAGTGCGGCATACTCATGGCACACGGGCTCCGCAAATGCCCGGCGCAGCAGCAGCCTCGCCGCGGTGAAATTGTTCTGCGCCATGTGCGCCTGCGCCAGCGCCGCCAGCGCCGACACTTGGACGTTCCCCGTCATCGCTTGGGAAAGGAAACCACGGGCCCGTGGCACATCGCCGAGCGACAGCCATGCGCGGCCGAGCGCCTCCGCCCCGCCATTGAACCCGGCGAGCCACGAATGCCGCGAGAGGATCCCCTCAGCGCGCCCACGCTCTCCGCTCGCCGCGAGCAGCCGCACTAGATCGAGCATTCCACCGGCCGCAGGCCACGAGCGGCTGGCGATTTTCCCGGCGATGGAAAGCTCCAGGTCCACGCGGCCAAATTCGCGCGCCATGCTCCTGAGTTCATCGAGCACCGCGTCGGATGCGTCCGCCCGGTTCAGCAGCAGCTCGCAGGTGCGGCGGGCGGCATCCGCATCACCGCCCGCGCATTCGCCGCGCAGCACCGCCATGCCCGACGCCAAAGCACCCGCTCCGCCAGCCCACGCCGCCGCAGTCTCGCGCTCCCACTCCCTGCCAATTCCAAACCGCTCCGCGTAACGCCCGAAGAACTGAAAATAGTCGCCCGCGAGTTCCGGGTGCCCGCGCGCCGCCTCACGCATCCGCTCCTGCATCCTCGCGAGGAAAACCCGCGACGGCGGCAGGCCGGGAATCGTGAGCAATTTCGCGCGCACCTGCATGAGCGCGCGCGGTTCATCCGTCTTGGCCGCGGCAGCCAGCAGGACGCTGCGCGCCATCTGCCCCTCGCCCTTGAGCGCCAGCACCTCGGCTGCCGCCATCGCAGCCTGCACGGCGCTGCTCCCCGCTAGCCGTTCGAGCGCGACCAGCGCCTCGTCCGTCTGTCCGTTCTTGCAGAAAAGCTCCGGAAGGGCCGTGTCACCCGACGAGCCCGTGCGGTTCCTCACTTCGATCGCTCCGGCAAAATCCCCGCGCTGCTCCAGCACGCTCGCCAGCATGATGCGCGTGTGCGCGGAACCGCCGTCCATCGTGGTCAGGCGCTTCCACAGAGCGGCGGCGGCGTCCGGCCGCCCGGTCTGCCCGAGGAGCTGCGCCTTTCGCAGCAGCAGCCGCAGATCCTCCGGGTTCCGCAGCACCGCATCTTCGATCACTTTGAGCGCATCCGCCGCGGCACCGCGCGCCGCCAGCAGATCCGCGAGTTCCAATGCAAACTCGCGCGGCGTGGTGTCGTTGCCGGGATTGATGTGCTCCTCGACACAGCGTCGGCGCAGTGTCTCGGCGGCCGCCACGTCGCCCGCAGCCTGCGCCGCCTCCACGAGCTTCCGCAGCACCGCTGGATTCTGCAAATCGCGCTCCCACGCCGCACTCCAGACAGCGACCGAGTGAGCACCGCCAACCACCGACTCCAGCGCCTCGGCCAATCGCGACCACGCGCTGGCATCTCCCTGATTCCGCAGCTTTGCGAAAATCGCCTGCCGCTCGACCTGTCCGCCCGCGAGGTAATTCAACGCATCGCACTGAGCCTGCATGCGGCGGAGCGCTTCGCGAAAGGCCGGCATCTCGCTCCATCCGGCCAACTGCGCCCCCTGCCGGACATCCTGCTGCGACTGCAAGGCACGCAGGCCCTCGTCGGCGGTGACGGACTCCAGCGCCTCGCGCGCGAGACCGGGGAGGTTCCATTCCACGAGCGGCCCGACGACGCTCCTCACGAAACTCAGCTCGCGGAGCGCGGAGTTGGCGTCCTCCTGCGTCGCGGGATTGACGGGCCGCATCGCCATCAGCCGCGACAGCGCCGCACGCGCCTCCTCCTCCCGGCCTTCGAGGGCGAAAAGCAGCACTCGGAGGTTGAGGCCGTGCACCGTCCCTTCGTCTGAAATGCGGAGCCGCTCGCGGACGAATCCCGCGCGCTGCTCGGCGGGCAGCAGGAAATGCACGTCGCGCACCGCGCCATACACGGGCGCATCGAGCGAGTCACCGGCACCCTCACTTGCCACCGCCAGCACCGCGCGGGCCTCGTCCACCTCGCCGAGCGCGAGGTGCCACCGGGCAAGCTCGCGCCCCACCGCCGCGCGCTGCGCCGCGCGATCCTCGAAGACACGGCGGCCAAGGGCAGCCGCCTCCCGGTGGTGCTTCGTCCGCGCAAGCTCCAGTGCGCACGGCCAGAGACGCGCGCGCGCTCCGTCCGGGAAAAGCCCGCGCATCATCGCCGGCGAAACCGACTCCGGCTTCGAGCGCAGCAATTCGGAAAATGCCGCCGAAAAAATCTCGAGCTCCTCAGCGGAGCGTCCGTCCGCGTTCAGCCATTCACCGAGCCGGGAGAACATTCCGT
This sequence comes from Chthoniobacteraceae bacterium, assembly GCA_044221185.1. Classification (GTDB taxonomy): domain Bacteria; phylum Verrucomicrobiota; class Verrucomicrobiia; order Chthoniobacterales; family Chthoniobacteraceae; genus SXWH01. The sequence continues at coordinate 319,895 of JBGAPP010000002.1, forward strand.
TCTCCAGCGCGATCCAGACAAATGCCTGGCGGTGCGTCGCCCGCTCCCCGGTTTCCTCCGCGTTCTTCTCCGCGAGCGCCAGCACCGGCTCGCGCACGCCGGAAAAATACAGGGCCCACATCGCCTCCGTCGGCGCGGCGGCAGCCTGCGGCTCCCATTCCGAAACCCACTTTTCCAGCACGCCGCCTCCCTCGCGCCGCGCGATCTCCGCGAGCCTCCGCAGCGCGCCAAGCCGCATCTGCACCTCGCCCCCGGCGCCTGCTTCCGTGGAGGCAGACGCCCTCGGCGACGCAGCCGGCGGCCTCGCCGGACTGCGTCCGGTGCGCATCTCACGCGCGGCATTCCTCCATCCCCAGGTCCCGCCGCTCTGCTCCGCGGGATACAGCAGCGCCGTCACCGGCTGCGTGAGCTTCATCACCGCTTCAAATGCGGCGCGCGCCTCCACGAGCCGGCCCGCGGCAAACTGCAGTTCGCCGAGTTCGGAAGCCACCCGCACATCCGCCACATCGAGCGCGCGGATTTTTCCGAGCAGCCCCGCAGCCACCGCGCGCTCCCCCCACTGGAGATGAAAATCCGATGCGCGCCGCAGCACGTCCGCATCGCGCGGGAACTTCGCGACCGCCTTCGCCCACGTTCTCTCCGCGCCCTCGATGTCACCGCTGTTCTCCTGCAGCGACGCGAGCCTCAGCCAGCCGTCGGACTGCTCGGTCTTCGCAGTCCTCAGGAACTGCTCCTGCATCCGCACCGCGAGCGCCGGCTTGCGCAGTTCCTCCGCCTCGCGCACCAGCTCCGGAAGGACCGCCGCATCGTTCGGCGTCGCGAGCGCGGCATCGGCAAACATCTCGAACGCCGCCGCCTTGTCGCCCATGAGCTTCAGCGTCCGGCCCAGGGCAATCGCCGACACATGATCGTCCGCTTTCGCCTTCCGCCGCTTTTCGAAGACGCCGCGCGCCCACGGCAGCCGCGCGTGGCGCTGGCAGTAGAGCAGCAGTTCATCCAGCCGGGAAAAGCGCGTCCGCTCGTCGGTGGCCTCGTCCACTCCGCGCAGCAGCAGCGCGGTCGCCTCCTCATGCCCGCCGATGCGTTCCAGCACGCGCAGCAGCGACGACACCATCTCCCGCCGGCGCGGCGCGGACGCGAGGGACAGCGCCTTTCTCCACGTCGCCGCGGCTTCCGGAAACCTGCCCGCGCGCTCCTGCCCGGTCCCGAGGTCCACGAGCGCATCCACGCTGCCGGGATTTGAATCCACAAGTTCCCCGAGAATCTGCAGCGCCAGCCCGTGCTCGCCGCGCTGCAACTCGATCTGCGCGATTTCCCGAAGGTAGCCGGCGCGGTTTGCGGGGTTGATCTCCGTCAACTCGCGCAGATACGCGACCGCGTAGGCCGCCTCGCCGTTCGTCGCAGCATGCCGGGCGAGGAACTCGCGGGCGGCGGGGTTCTGCGGCTCCATGTCCGCCGCCTTCGCACCAAAAGTCACGGCGCTCGCCTTGTCGCCATTCCACGCCTTCCACCGCGCCACGCGCAGCCACCCCGCCGGCGACTTCGCCTCATTCGCCTCGCGCATCAGGTCGCGGATGAATCCCTCGACCAGCGCGGCCGCCTGGGTTCCGCGGCTGCGCTCCTCGCTCGCCTGCGCCGACGCGCGGATGCACTCGAACAACTTCCCATCCGCCTCCAGCCGCTCCGCATCGCTGCGGCTCACCGCGTGGGCGCGGATGAAAGCCGGCTTCGCCTCCGAAAACTGCGCGAGATGCACGCGCAACTCGCCGAGCAGCAGCAGCGCCTCCCGCGATTCCGGCAGCAGCCGCACCGCGGCCTCCACCTCCGCGACCGCCGCGGCAAGCTCGCCGTTCCCCTTCAGGTGCTGCGCGGCGACCAAATGCCGGCGCGACTCCTCCACCGGGGCATCGCCCTTGCGCAGCAGGCGGGCCAGCACCGCGCGCCCATCGTCGGCCCTGCGCTGCGAAAAATAGAATTCCGCAAGCGCAACCACCGCGTCCTCGGAATCCTGCCGCGCGTTTTCGCGGAGCTGCTCCTCGACAGAGTCGAGCATCCGGTGCTCCTGGAAAAAGCCGAGGGCCGCCGCCCGCAGCAGGTCGTCGCCGCGGTGCGCCGATACCAGCGCTCCGATTCGCTGCCGGGCGGCGGCACCATCCTCCCGCCGCAAATCGAGGCGCGCGCGCTCGAAGACCAAGTCCGTGCTCATCGGCTGCGCCGCGATGACTTTGTCAAACTGCACCGCCGCCGCATTGAGCTGATCCATCTGCACCAGCAGGCGGGCAAGCCGCAGCGCGTGTTCGAAATTTCCCGGCACCAGCGCGGTGATCTTCTCAAGCCACGCGCGCTCCTGCTCCGGGTTTCCGATCCGGTCATAAAACTCCACCAACTGCAGGTAGCCGCCGAGGTCGCGCGGATTCGCCTCCACCTGCGCCAGCCACTTCTTTTCCAGCGCGTCCTCGGAATGCGCGCGCTGCGCGAGGCGGATGATCTGTCCGAGCAGCTCCGCGCGCATCCAGTTTCCCGGCGCGGTTCCACGCACTGCACGCTCGAGCGTCTGCATCGCCTCGTCCGTCCGGCCCGCAGCGGAATGCATCGACGCCATCTGCTGGAGCGCCTTCGCACGCTCGGACAGTTCCGCGCGCTGCGAGAGGAATTCGAGATGCTTCAGCGCGATCTCCGGCTGGCCTGCGTCCACGCACGCCTGAGCAAGCCGGCGGCGCAGCTCGATGTCGTCCGGCGAGAGCGCAGCCACGCGCTCCCATGCCTCCGCAGCCTTTCCAGCGTCCCCGGCCGCGCTCCTCGCGGCACCGAGTTGCATCAGCGCGTCGCGCGTGCGCGCGTCGTCCTTCGGGAGAATGGCGAGCGCCTTTTCGAGAACCTCCGCCGCCTCACGGGGCCGGACACGATCCATCTCCATGCGCCCGAGCGCGAGCAGCGGCGCCGGATTTGCGGCGTCCGATTTCGCCGCAGCCCCGAATGCCGCGCGCGCCTCGTCATCGCGCCCCGCCTTCCGCAGCAGCAGGCCGAGGATCATCCGTCCGGAAAAATTCCCGGCGTTCCGGTATGCAGCCAGAAGCTCCTCGGTCGTGCCGCCCTCCAGCGCCCCCTGCCACAGCCGGTCAAGCACGACTCCCTCCGCCGGATTCGATGCGAGCATCTGCCGATAGCGCTCCGCGACACGCGGCGAAAGCGGCTCCCCCCGCGCCATCGCGGAGGCAAGCAGTGCGGCGGCGAAAATGCGGCTGGCTCGCATCGTGCGCGCACTATCCGCGGCGCCGCGGAAAACACAACACCGCCGCTCCCGCACAGCCATCCAGCAGCGGAGGCCGCGCCGGTCTCAACCCTCGAACCGCTTCATGATGAGCGTGGCGTTGTGGCCGCCAAACCCGAAGCTGTTGTTGATCGCCACCCGCGGCTTCGCCTCGCGCGCGGTGTGCGGCACGTAGTCGAGGTCGCAGCCCTCGCCCGGGTTGTCGAGATTGATGGTCGGCGGAATCACACCGGTCTCGAGCGCCTTGATGCACACGATGCTCTCGACGACTCCCGCCGCGCCGAGCAGATGGCCGGTCATGCTCTTGCTGGAGCTGACTTGGAGCTTCTTCGCGTGCTCGCCGAAAAGAAGCTTGAGGGCCTTCGTCTCGCAGACGTCGCCCATCGGCGTCGAAGTGCCGTGGGCATTCACGTAGTCCACGTCGGTCGTGTTCAGCCCCGCCTTTTTCAGCGCCATCGCCATGCAGCGCGCGGCACCCTCGCCCTCCGGCAGCGGCGCGCTCATGTGATACGCGTCCGCGCTGAGGCCATAGCCCGCAATCTCACCGTAGATTTTCGCCCCGCGCTTCCTCGCGTGCTCCAGCTCCTCCATCACGAGGATGCCCGCGCCCTCGCCCATCACGAAGCCGTCGCGGTCGCGGTCCCACGGGCGGCTCGCCTTCGCCGGCTCGTCGTTGCGCGTGCTGAGCGCCTTCATCGCGGCAAAACCGCCGATGCCCATCGGCACGATCGCGGCCTCGCTTCCACCCGCGACAAACGCATCCGCATCGCCCTCGCGGAGCATGCGCCAGGCTTCACCGATGGAATGCGCGCTCGTGGCGCACGCACTGATCGTCGCGTAGTTCGGCCCCTGCATCCCCCATTCCATGGAGACGGTCCCGCTGGCCATGTTGCTGATCATCATCGGAATCACGAACGGCGACATGCGGCCCGGGCCTTTCTGGAGGAGCACACTGTGCTGCGCCTCCAGCGTGGCGAGGCCGCCGATTCCGCTGCCGATCATGCAGCCAAACCGCTCGGGATTCCCGATCGGGGCGGTGAAGCCGGCGTCCTGCATCGCGAGCCGCGCGGCCGCGACGGCAAACTGCGTGAAGCGGTCCGTGCGGCGCACATCCTTGGGCACGTTGAAATACTTCACCGGATCGAAGCCGCGCACTTCGCCGGCAATCTTGCAGTCGAAGTCTGCCACGTCGAAATGCGTCACCGGCCCGACGCCGCTGACTCCGTTTGTGAGGTTGCTCCAAAATGTGGAGAGGTCACTCCCGACAGGCGTGATCAGGCCCATTCCGGTGACGACTACTCGGCGTTGCTGGCTCATACGGGTTCGTTTTTCAAAAAGGCCGCGCATCCTTCGCAGAGTCGCGCTGTGTGGCAAATGGAATTTGCCCCGCGCCGCGATCCGCAGCGCCACAGCGCCCGGCGGACGCATTCCTGTTTTCCTCCCTATGAAATTCAGCCGGGCGCGGATTGAAACGCTGACCCCATGTCCACCATCCACACCAACTGCGCTGGCATCACGCGCCGCGACTTCCTGCAGGTCGGCATCGGCGGCACCCTTGGCATCGGGCTGTGCGACCTGCTGCGCATGCGGGCGAACGCGGCCACCGCGGCGACCGCCGCACGGAAGGACGTGAACTGCATCATGATCTGGATGGACGGCGGGCCGTCGCACTACGAGACGTTCGATCCTAAGCCGGACGCGCCGGAGGAGATTCGCGGCACGTTCAAGCCGATCCCGACGTGCGTGCCGGGCGTGAATTTTTCCGAGCCGGTGCCGCAGCTCGCGAAGTGCTTCGACAAGTTCACGGTCGTGCGCTCGATCGCACACCGCGATCCGAACCATGGCGGCGGCAACCACTACATGATGACCGGCGCACCGACGCCGGTGCCGGTGGGCTGCGGTGCATTCGTCACGTTTCATCCGTCGTTCGGCTCTATGGTGAGCTACGACCGCGGCGTGCGCGGCGGGCTGCCGGCCTACATGGCCGCGCCGGCAAACACGCGCAGCGGCGGGCCGAATTTCCTCGGCGGACAGCACGCGCCGTTCGTGATCGGCGGCGACCCGAACTCGCAAGGTTTCCAAGTGCGCGACGTGGTCGTGCCTGCGGACATCGCCGAGGGGCGCGCAAAGACGCGGCGCAGCCTGCGCGCGTCGCTGGATCGCATGGTGCGTTTCAATGACAAGGCGACCGACGATCCGGCGGTGGTGTTCGACAAGTTTTACCAGCAGGGCTTCGACCTTGTGTCCTCCACGAAGGCGCAGGCCGCGTTCGACATCAGCCGCGAGGACGAGAAGATGCGCGAGCGCTATGGGCGCAACGATTTCGGCCAGCGTCTGCTGCTCGCGCGGCGGCTCGTGGAGGTCGGTGTGTCGTGGGTCACGGTGAACTTCGGCGGATGGGACGATCACCGGAAGCTCTTCGAAACCTACAAGGGCAAGAAGCTCGCGACATTCGACCAGGCGCTCGCCGCGCTGCTCACCGACCTGCATGAGCGCGGGCTGATGGACAACACGCTCGTGCTCGCGCTCGGCGAGTTTGGCCGCACGCCGAAGATCAACAAGGACGCGGGCCGCGACCACTGGCCGCACGCGATGTCCGTGCTGATGGCGGGCGCGGGAATCCCCGGCGGCCAGATCGTCGGCGCGACGGACGCGAAAGGCTACCACGCGGCGGAAAACGTGTATCGCCCGGAAGATTTCGCGGCGTCGCTCTACACAAAGATGGGCATTGATCCGAACCAGACGCTCCACACTGCGACCGGCAAGCCGGTCCATCTTGTGAACGAGGGGCGGCTGATCAAGGAACTGTTCGTCTAGCGCGTGGCGACGATGCGCGTTGCCGTCTGCGGGTTTCTCGTCTGCGGTGTTTCCGCGATGGCTGCGGATCCCGTGCTGAATCACCTGCATCCTGTCGCCGGCCAGCAGGGCACGACGGTCGCGGTCACGGTTGCGGGGAAATGGGACTCGTGGCCGCCGCAGGTTTGGGTGGACGCGCCGGGCGTCGTCTTCAAGCCCGGCAAGAACAAGGGAACTTTCGACGTGGAAATCGCGAAGGACGCTGTGCCCGGGCCGCATCTCATCCGGCTTTTCGATGCACGCGGCGCATCGGCCCCGCGCTATTTCATCGTCGCGCGCGAACCGCAGACGCTCGAAGCCGAGCCGAACGACGACTTTCACAACCCGCAAAAAATCGCGGCTCTGCCCGCGACGATCAACGGCAAGCTCGACAAGGCGGGCGACGTGGACTCGTTCGCCGTCGCGATGAAGCGCGGGCAGACGCTCGTCGCATGGATGCAGGCCTACGTGCTCGCGTCCACCTTCGACGGCATGTTGCGTGTCGTGGATAAGGACGGCAACGAAACCGCGTTCAATCACGACGGGCGCACGCTTGATCCTTTCCTCGCGTGGACCGCGCCAAGCGACGGCACATTCATCGTGCAGACGATGGGCTTCGTGTATCCCGCGACCTCCGGCGTCGGCTTCACCGGCGGCGAAGGCTGCGTGTATCGGCTGCATCTCACGAGTGGCCCGCTTGTGCGGCACACGCTGCCGCTTGCGCTTCCCCGTGGGAAGAAGACGCCGGTCGAACTCACCGGCTGGAATCTCACCTCGCCGCGCGCGGAAATTGACGGCGCGAAATTCCCAGCGAACGCGGAGACGGCGGAACTCGGCCTGGCTGGCATCGCAACGGAATTGCCAGCGACGATCAGCGACATGCCGGAGATTTTGGAGAAGGAGCCAAACGACACGGCGGCAAATGCGCTGAGTTTGCCGCCGGTGGAAATCCCGACAGGAATCACGGGGCGCATCGCACGTGCGGGAGACGAGGATCGCTTTGCATTCACCGCAGTGAAGGGCCGCGCGTATTCTTTCAAAGCCAATGCCGCCCGCGTCGGTTCGCCACTCGATGCGTGGCTGAAAATCGAAAACAAGGACGGCAAGCAGCTCGCAGCGAACGACGATGCGAACGGCTCAAAGGATCCGGAACTCACCTGGACCGCGCCCGCCGATGGCTCCTTCCTCTGCGCCATCGGCGATGTGTCGCACCACGGCGGCGACGACTTCATCTACCGCCTCACGGTTTCGGAGGCCGCGCCGTCGTTTGAAGCCGCAGTGGCGACAAGCGCATTCGCAGTGCAGCCGGGGAAAACCACCGATGTGAAGGTGACCCTGAAACGCACCGGCGGCCACAAGACGAAACTCCAGCTCGCCGCCAAGAACCTCCCCGAGGGCGTGACCGCGCCTACCGTCGAGATTTCGGAAAAATCGAACGAAGCCACGCTGAAGATCACCTCCGCCACCGACAACAAGGCGGCAAGCCAGCCGATCACACTGGCCCTCCGTGAAACGGAAGGCGGCACCGAACGCACCGCGCGATTCTTCATGACGACCGGCGGCGAAAACAACGGAGTGCCGCAGGGCTATGGTGAGTTGGTCATCGGATCCACCGATCAGCTCTGGCTCACCGCCGTGGCCGCGCCGACGAAACCCGAGGAGAAAAAAGCCGAGGAAAAGAAGCCCGAAGAGAAGAAATAGAATCCACGACCAATGACCCCATGCGTGTTCTCCCACTCCTTGCTTTCGCCGCGCTGAGCGCACTCCCCGGCAATGCTGCCGACGCCCCGCTGCGCGAACAGGCGCTCGCGGCGCTCGCAAAATCCACGGCCTACATGCGTTCCATCTCCACGGAGGGCGGATACCTTTGGAAATACTCGCTCGATCTCACCGAGCGCGCGGGCGAAGTGAAGGCCACTGCGTCGCAGGTGTGGATTCAGCCGCCCGGCACGCCGACGATGGGCATGGCGTTCCTCCGCGCTTACGAGGCGACGAATGACGGACGCTACCTAGACGCCGCGGAGGCCGCCGCGATTGCTCTCGCAAGAGGCCAGCTTGAGTCCGGCGGCTGGGACTACCTCATCGATTTCGATGCGGAAAAAATGCGGCTGTCTTACCTCCGGACCGATGCGGGCAAACTGAAGCCGGAGGAAATCGCAAAGCGGAAGAACGTCACGACCTTCGACGACAACAACACGCAAAGCGCGATTCAGTTTCTGCTCGCAATCGCGGACGTCATGAAAGGCGCAGCCGCAGGCGATGCCCGCGGCGTGCGCATCCGCGAGGCTCTCGATTACGGGTTGCGGAAAATGATCGAGGCGCAGTATCCGAACGGCGCATGGCCTCAGCGCTGGCGCGGCGAGCCGCACACGGAGAAGGATTTTCCGGTCACAAAGGCTCGCTACCCGGAAACCTACCCGCGGGAGCATCCGAAGACGAATTACTACGCGCATTACACCCTCAACGACAACACACACGCCGACTGCATCGCCGTGATGCTCGATGCATTTCACCGAACGGGGAAACGCGAGTGCCTCGAAGCTGCGAAGCGCGGCGGCGACTTCCTCATCCTCGCGCAGATGCCCGAGCCGCAGCCCGTGTGGGCGCAGCAATACAACGCGCAGATGGAGCCCGCATGGGCGCGCGCCTTCGAGCCGCCGAGTGTCACCGGTGACGAGAGCGTCGGTGCGATGCAGGCGCTGATGGACCTCTACATCGAGACGGGCGAGGAGAAGTTCCTCAAGCCGCTGCCTGCGGCGATTGCGTGGTTCAAGCGCAGCGAAATCGCGCCTGGAAAATGGGCGCGCTACTACGAGCTGAGGACGAACAAGCAGCTCTTCGGCGACAGGGACGGCAAAATTTACTATCGCCTGCAGGATATCAGCGAGGAGCGGCAGCACGGCTATTCGTGGCAGGGAGACTACCGCTGGCCGCGTGTCCTCGCCGCTTATGAAAAGCTGCAGAGCAAGGGTCGCGAGGCCCTGCTCCGCGAACGTGGCGCAAAGCTCGCGAAGAAGAAGCCCGCATCGGCGCAGTCGCTTGAACCGCGTGTGCGTGAAATCATCTCCGCCCTCGACGCGCAGGGCCGCTGGGTCGTGAAAGGCCACGCCCAACACCGCAACTGGGAATTCAACGACCGCGTGGACACCGAACTCTTCGTGAAAAACGCGGGCGTGCTTTGCGACTACATCGAGGCCACCAAGTAGGGCCGCTATTTGAGCAGGAAGGCGATGAGGTCGGCCATCTCCTGCGGCGGGATGGCAGCCTCGAGGCCGTCTGGCATGAGGGAGACACCCATGCCGTCGATCTTGGTGATGTTGCTGCGCAGGATGGTTTCGCTCACACCGTCGGGGCGCTTCATGGTGAGGCCAGCGGCGTTCTCCTCGGCAATCATTCCGTAGATGGTTTTGCCGTCCTTGGTCTCGACGGTGTAGGCGAGGAAGTTGGGGACAACCTCTCGATTGGGCTCAAGGATGTTGATGAGCACCTGCTCGGGGCTCCATGCGCGGATGTTGGCGAGATTGGGGCCGACTTCCTGTTTGCCCACGTCACCGGCGCGATGGCAGGCGATGCACACAGCCACAAAGACCCTCTGCCCGCGCGCGGCGTCGCCTTTGAGCGAGAGCGCGGGCTTGTATTTCTCGATGACCTCCTTGCGCGGGCCGGGCGCGGAGGCGCTGAAGAATTTCTCGGCCAGTTCCTTCACCTTCGGGTCGCTGTTGAGGCCGAGCAGGCGACGCTGGGCAAAGGGAATCTGGCTCGCGGGAATGAGGCCGCTCTCGACAGCCTGCAGCAGCGGCAGAGCGCGCGTGCGCACGCTCGTCATGGCGGTGATGACATCGCCGCGAATCGCAGGCGTCTGCGTCTTCCAGTTCGCCAGCAGCAGCGGCGCGACATCCGGCGAGGTGAAGCTGCCGAGAGCGGAGATGGCGGCGCGCTGGACCTCCTGAGGCTGATTGCGGTCGAGGAGCGCTGTGAGCGTGTTTTTGACAGTCCCGAGGTCATCAAAGGCAAGCAACGACACAGCGGCGCAGCGCGCCTCACTGGTCTGCATGGCATCGCTGGCGGTTTTCGCGGCGCGGCTCAAAACATCGCCCACGATGTTCGCGGCATCGCCGCTGAAACCCGCCTTGCGCAGGCTCTTTCCGGTGCGCTTCAGGCCTTCGCCGATGCCGGTGATGACTTCGCGCAGCACGGGGCTGCCGGGGTCGCTGCCGCTGAAGGCGGCGAGCACGCGCTGCATCTCGGGCGCGCTGGCATGCGCACCGATGATTTGGGCGAGTTCGCGGATGAGGTCGGTCGCCGCCGCGCTGGTCGAGAAGGTGCGGTCGCTGATCAAACGGGTGAGCAATTGATCGCTCGTGTCCGCCGTGGAACTCAGCACCGCCGCGCGAATCCAAGGGTCGGCGGCGTCGCCTTTGGCGATGGTCGTCAGCGCATCGAGCACGGCGACGCCTTTCCATTCGCCGAGTGTGAACGCGACCTGGAGGCGCACGCGCGCGTCAGTGTCCTTCGCGAGCGGGATGACCGCGCCGCCAAGCGGGCGCGGCTCCGCGAGTCTCACCGCGTGCTCGCGCACACCGGCTGCGCTGTCCTTCAAAGCCGCGAGGATGTCTTCATTCCTCAGCGCGCCGAGGCCCTCGAGCGACCAAAGCGCATGCAGTCGCGCCTGCGGGAACCTGCTGTCTCTCACCAGCGATTGCAGCGCGGGCACCACGCCCTTGTCCTGGCGCTCGAAGAGCAGCCGCTGCGCCGTCTCGCGCCACCACGAGTTCGGATTCTCCAGCGCGGCGACCAGCTCCGCGCTGCTCGCATTGCCGAGGCGCGGTGCTTTCACCGGCTTGAAGTCCGGCTGTGTGAGGCGCCAGATGCGGCCCATGTCGCGGCCCGCTTCGAGGTCCACCGCAGCGTGGATGTCGTCGGGGATGCTCCACGGGTGCTCGATGTTCTCGCGATACATGTCCATGACGTGCAGCGTGCCATCGGGCGCATTCACAAAATTCACGGGGCGGAACCAGTTGTCGGTGGAGGCGACCATCTCCTTTTTGCCATCGGCGCGCACCGCCTTGAAAGTGACGCCATCGGGTGTGAGTGGCAGGCGGTAGAGCAGATTGCCCGCACACTCGCAGACGAAGACATTGCCGCGATACTTCTCCGGATACGCGGCGCCGCGATAGCTGGTGACACCGCTCGCAGAGGTGACAACCCCCGCGCCGGTGAGTTCGCTGCGCGGCATGCTGATGTCGCGCTCGCCGGCCCAGCGCTTCGCGCGAATGACGCGCCACGGCTCGGGCGGCGAGATTTGATACACCGGAAGCTGGTCGCCGGACTCGGCCATGTCATTGATCGGGCTGCGCGCTGCGAGCGACTTGTTGCGCGCGAGGTAGCGTGCGGGGAGAACGATGTGCTGCGCGGGATTTCGGATGTTGCACAGGAAGCGGTTGCCCCAGTCGTCGAATGAACCACCGAAACGCGCGCCGCCGGATTGCAGCTCGAAGTCACGCGTGACCGGATCCATGCGGAAGTCGGCGCGCGACATCGTCACGGGCGCGACATCGGGTTTGCCTTCCAGCACGATCTTGCCGCCGTTGCTGCCGCCCGCGCCGTGGATGTGGTTGTCGATGCCCCACACGAGATTGTTCATCACGGCCTGCACGTTGAGCTTCTTGAAGCCGGAGAGCACCTTCTCGCGCACATCCGCCTTGCCATCGCCATCGGTGTCTTTGAAATACCAGATGTCCGGCGTGCATGCGACGAACACGCCGCCCTTCCAGCACGCGACGCCAGTGGGCCACGACAGTCCTTCCGCGAAGACGGTCGCCTTGTCGAAAACGCCGTCGCCATCCGTGTCCTCCAGCAAACGAATGCGGCCAATCGGCTGGTCGGTCGGGTTCTCCTGGCTCGGCTTGTGATGCGCCTTGTCGGTGTAGGGGTAGTCCCTCATCTCGCAGACGTAGGCACGGCCGTTCTCGTCATAAGCCATCGCCACCGGGCTCGCGACGAGCGGCTCTGCGGCGAGCAGATCCATGCGGAAGCCGTCGAGCACCTTGAACTTCTTCGCCGCCTCCTTCGCAGGTGTCGGCGGCACAGCCGGGAGCCTGCCCGTCACGCCACCATCCGGAGGCGCAGCCATGATTCTGTTGTCAGCGCCAAGCAAAATTCGCGGCAGGAGCCCGGTGAAAAGAACGGCGCTGCAGACAGCGGCGGTGGATTTCCAACTGCGCCCGGCCCTCCGTCCTGCCGCGTGATGGCTACGCGATGAGCTTTCGCGCATTTTGGTGGGTGATGGCCGCGAGATGCGCATCCGTGAGCACGGACTCGCGCAGTTTTAGCTTGGCGGATTCAAAGTAATAGAACGGTGCGTGCGTTCCGAAGCACAGTGACGCGGGGGGAATCTGCACCAGCATTTTTTCAATGCCAGCCACCCCTTCGAGGGTGGCGAGTTCAAAGCTCACGCCCGCGGCCGCGAGTTCGGTGAGCGGCTTGCCACGCAGCGTGCGGAAGGCATTCAGAAGCTGCACGCGGGCCTTCGGGAATTTTTTCAGCACCGCGGGAAGCGCGGCCACCTCCGTGGGCGCGGCTTTCGCGAGCGCGAGCTGCGTGCGGTCGTCCTCCATCACGACCGCGATTTGCACTAGGAGGTTCCGCTCCGTTGCTGCGGCGAGCACACGCTCGAAGACAGCGTCCTCGATTTTGTATCCGTGGTAATTTGGCAGCAGGCGGATGCCTGCCATGCGGTCCTGCTCGGCGCACATGCGCAGGTCGGCTTCCCAGTCGGGCAACGCTGGGTTGATCGCACCCATCGGAACCAGCAGGCCGGCACCATGGCGGCGGCACTCATCGGCGAGCCGCGCGTTTGCGGTGGTGATGTCCTTGTGGAGCATCGCGTCGAAAGTGCCGGCCCACGCCTGCGTGACGCCTTGCGTGCGGAGCTTGGCGACGAGCGACGGCGTGTCATCGAGCGGACACCGGCGGAAGGGCCAGCGCGAAAGGGAGACGTTCGTGTCAATGAGTGCGGCTGATTTTTCCCCGGCCGCTTCGATTGAAAGCACTGCCGCTGCCGCGACCGCAGTGGTCACTCGGACAAAATCGCGGCGGGAAAAATGCGCGCGGGTGTCTGGGAGGTCGCTCATGGCTCGATGCCTTTCGCTTTGAGGATCGGGGTCATCAGGCGGCGGAGATTGCCGCTCAGAATCAGCTCCCGAGCCGCATCGGGAATGTCCGCGCCAAAGACTTTCGCGAGTTGGGAGGAAAAGCTCCGCCCGCCGGCATCGCTGCCGTAGATCACCCGCTCGGCACCGAGCTCACGCACCGCCATCTCCGTGTAGCCGGCGACAGGCTCGGAACCGGCGAGGTCCGCATGCACATTCTTCAGCCCGCGAATCGCGCGGATGCCGAGCTCCCAGTCGCCGCCGGTGTGGCCGCAGATGATCGGGGTGTCCGGATGGCGCCGCGCGAGCTCGGCGAATTCCACCGGCGTGGATTCACCCGGCTGGTTGCCGGTCGCATTGAACCAAGTGTGCTGGAAGATGACCGCCTTCAGCTCCGCCGCGCGCCGGATGATCGGATCAAGTTCCGCGCTGTTGCAGCGGTGCGCGACCCACAGCTTCACGCCGACCATCGGGCCGTTTGCGACGCAGCGCTCGAGTTCGGCGAGCGAGGCATCCACGTGTTTTGGATTCAGATACACAAAGCCGAACGTCTGCTTCGGATACTTCTCAATCGCGCGCAGCACCTCGTCGTTCTCGCGCCGGAATTTCGCGGGCTCCGGATCCTTCGACCACTGCATGCCCATGTAAACGCACAGCCGCTCAATGCCCATGCGCTGTGCAATTTCAATGAGCTGGCCGATGCGTTCCTCGGGGGAATCGCCGGGAACGCCGGAGAGATGGCAGTGAAGATCCCAGATTTTCATGGGGTTGACGGGGATGACTCGCGGCGGAAAGTGGAACAGGGAACAGTGAGCGGCACAAGCGCTGCGAAACGGGTTTCGAAAATGCCGCGGTGCTGCGAGAAGGTGACGCCCCGCTGATCAACTGCGCTCAGGCGGGGACTTCGGAGCGATCTCCTCGGCGATCGAATACGCATCCGATGCGCGGTAGCTGCGCGCAGCGATCAGCTCCGCGAGAAACCCGACCGAGATGAACTGCGCGCCGAGGATCAGTCCGGTGATTGAGTAATAGAAGAGCGCCCGCTGGTGCAGATCGATGTCCGGGAGCGAGTCGGACATCCGCGTGATGATCCACGCCGCCGTGAGCGCGAGCAGCCCGAGTGCGCCGAGCGAAAACGAAGTCAATCCCAGCATGCCAAGAAAGTGCTGCGGGCGGTTCCCGTAGCCGGTCACGAAGCGCACGCTCAGGAGATCCATGAAGCCCTTCGCGAAACGGCGCATGCCATACTTTGAATACCCATGCTTGCGCGGCCGGTGCTGGATGACGAGTTCCCCGACCTTCCATCCGCGCGCAGCGGCGAGCACGGGGACGAACCGGTGGAGTTCGCCGTAGAGCTGCACCTCCTCGATGACCGGCCTGCGGTAGCACTTCATGCCGCAGTTGTGATCGTGCAGCTTCACGCCCGTCATCCGGCTCACCATCCAGTTGAAGATGCGCGACGGAAACACCTTGTGCCACGGGTCGTGGCGGACCTTCTTCCAGCCGCTCACGACATCATTCCCCTCATCGAGGCGCTTCAGGAAATTTGGAATCTCCGCCGGATCATCCTGAAGGTCGGCGTCGAGCGTCACCACGACACCGCCCTTGGCGGCGCGGAAGCCCGCGTCGAGCGCGGCGGCTTTGCCGAAGTTGCGGCGGAAACGAATGCCCCGCACGCGCGGATCCTGCGCCGCGAGACTGCGGATCTGCTCCCACGAGCGGTCGCTCGAGCCGTCGTCAACGAACAGGATTTCCAAATCGTAGCCTTGCCCCGCCGCCACACGGTCGATCTCTGCGCGCAGTTCCCCGAGGCTTTCTTCCTCATTGAAGACCGGAATGACGAGGCTGAGCATGGAGTTTATTGGGGCGAGCGGCGGAAAACGAATCGTCCATCGACACCGCCGGGCGGGACATTACTGTCGAGCGGCAGATGGCTTTGCATCCAGAACCGCCCGCCACCGACGCTTTCGCCGGAGACTCCGGCAGTGCCGGTGCGGATCGTGAATTGACGGGCGATGACACACAGGCAGGCGCGAAAGGCGCAAGTCTAAAGCGGCCTGCGCGCCACATCGCGTGGCAGTTGTTCCGCCTCGGCCTCACGCTCGGCCTCGTCGTGTTCCTCTTCCGCAAGACCAACCTCTCGGAGGTCGGCCGCGTCCTGCGCGCGAGCAACTGGCTGCTCCTCGCCCTCGCGGCGGCCGGCATGGTCGTGAAGAACATCTTCGGCGGCTGGCGGTGGAAGGTCCTGCTCGCCGCATGCGGCTGCCGCTGCGGCGCGGGAAAGCTCACGCGGATTTACCTCATCGGGTGGTTCTACGGGAATTTCCTCCCCACCCAGATCGGCGGCGATGTCGCGCGCGGCATCTACCTGAACCGTGTCGCGCCCGGCTTCATCCAACCGAATGTCGTCGCGATGGTGGTCGAGCGGGTGATGGGTCTCGTCGCCCTCGGCGTCCTCGCGATGGCCGGGGTGCTCCTCGTGCCCGAGCCGCTGCCACCGTGGCTGAGCCGCGGCGTGCTCGCTTTCGGCGCGTTAAGCCTCCTCGCGGGAGCGTTCGTTTTCTACGCGCCGTATGAAAAGTTCGCGGAGCGCCTCCTCGCGCGCTGGCTGCCGAAGCTCGCGCCCCGCGTGGTCGGCCTGCTGCAGGCGATGGACCGCTTCCGCCACCCTGCAATCCTCGCAAAGGTGTTCGTCGGCTCGCTGCTGTTTCAGCTCGCGGCCATCGCATGCGTTTACCTCGCGGGCGTGGCTGTCGGGGCGGCGGTGCCGCTGCGGGCATACGTGGTGTTCATCCCGCTGTCGTTCGTCGCGGGGATGATCCCCGTCACGCTCAACGGCTACGGCATCCGGGAAAATGTCCTCGAACGCATGCTCACCACGCAGGCGGGCGCGAGCGCGGAAATGGCGGCGACCATCGCGCTGCTCTTCGCATTGTTGCTGACTTTCCGCGCGGCGAGCGGCGGGCTCGCGCTTCTCGGCTTCTCCGGCGTGGGGAAGGAGCGCGCCTGAACGGCCCGTCCGCGTCTTGTCTCGACACCATGGGGCAAATCCATAAGCAACCCGCGCTCACACCCTGATGGCCGCCCACATTTTTCGCCTCATCCTCTTCGCGGGAGTGATGTTTTTCCTGAACCTCGGCGGCTTCGGGCTGATGGATGTGGACGAGCCGCGCAACGCCGGCTGCGCGATGGAGATGTTCCAGCGCGGCGACTGGATCACGCCCACGTTCAACGCCGAGCTGCGCACGCACAAACCCGCGCTCACCTACTGGTTCATGATGTCGGCCTACTCGGTCTTCGGCGTGAATGAGTTCTCCGCACGCTTCTGGTCCGCGGTCTTCGGCATCGGCACCGTCCTGATGACCTACGGCATCGGCCGCCGTCTCTTCAACCCGCAGGTCGGCTTCTGGGGCGGCATCATCCTCGCGTCGTCGTTTTTCTTCGCCGTCTCATCGCGCATCTCCACGCCCGATGCGCCGCTCATCTTCTGCGTCACGCTGGCGTTCTTCGCGTTCGTCATGACGGCATTCCGGCGCCCGCCAGCCAGCGACCACACTGCGGAAACCGCCCCCGAGCTGGCGCCGGGCGGCTTCCCTTCGCACTGGCTCGCCGGCGCGGCGGTCTATGCGGCGATGGGACTCGCCGCGCTCGCGAAGGGCCCGGTCGGTGTCGTCCTGCCGACGGCGGTCATCGGAATGTTCCTGCTGATCGCGCGCCTCCCGGAAACGCGGGAAGCGACCGCGGCGGACCTGCCATGGTGGCGGCGCGCACTGGGCATCTGCCTGCGTCCGTTCGCACCGCTGCATTTCCTGAAAACCTGCTGGGCGATGCGGCCCGTCACGGCGCTGCTCGTGTGCGCCGCAGTCGCGGCACCGTGGTATTGGCTGGTGCATGAAGCGACGCACGGCGAGTGGACGCGCGGATTTTTCCTCACGCACAATCTCGGCCGCGCCACCAACGCGATGGAGGGCCACGGCGGCCCGGCGGGGCTCTATTTTGTCTATCTGCTCTATTACCCGGTGATGATCCTCGCGGCGTTCTTCCCGTGGTCGTGCTTCATCCTGCCCACCATCGTCGCGGGCCGCGCACGCCGGCACTCCGGGGATCCGTGGCGGCACGGGCTGGTCTTCGTCGCGTGCTGGGTGCTCGTGTGGGTCGGCGCCTTCTCCATCGCACGCACAAAGCTGCCGAGCTACATCACACCCGTCTATCCGGGCCTCGCGCTGTTCGTCGCGGCCGGCGTCGTGCGGTGGCTGAATCACCGCGCGCAGCTCCGCGAATTCTGGTTCCGCTGGAGCTTCATCACGCTCGCGATTTCGGGCCTCGCGATGTGCATCGGCCTTCCCATCGTCGCGCACTTTCTTTTCCGCGGAGCGGAATGGACCGGCGTGCTCGGGCTGGTCCCGCTGCTGGGCGGATTGCTCGGATGGCGCGAGTTCCGCCGCGGTGCGCGCGGGCGGGCGCTGACCGCGTTCGCAGTCTCCGGCTCGCTGCTCACGCTCATCTCGCTGGGCGGGCTGCTTCCCTACGTGTTCAACCGCCACCAGCGCGCGCCGGAACTGCTCGCCGTCGCCGCGCGCAATGTCCACACCGGCGGCAAGGCGCCGACGATCCTCGCGTTCGGCGCCATCGAGCCGAGCTTCGTGTTCAATGTCCGGCATCCGATCCCCTTCTTCAGCCACCTGCGGATCGGCGAGCTGCTCGCGGCGGCGTCCGCCGACGACACATTCATCATCGCGCGCCACAAGGATGCCGAGTGGCTGAACGGCAAGCTGCCGGCCGGCTTCACCACGCTGCACCGCGTGCCATACTTCGCCCGGCCGGGGCTCGACCTCGTGCTGCTGGGAAGGAAGTCGCCGGACTCCGATTCCAGCGCGACCGTGCCGCGCTGACATCCGCCTTGCCGCTCCACGCGCGGGCTCGTATTCACCGTGCAGTGTCATCCGTGCGCGACTCCAGCGACCCCGCCTCATTTTCCTCCGCAAACGCCCCCTGCCGGCATCCCGCCGCCACCGCGCTCCTCGCGACCGTCGCTTTGCTCCTGCTCGGGCTCGCATTCGCCGCGGATGCGCCGATGCGCGAGTTCGTGAAGCGCGAGGCCACACCGGCGCAGACGCAGTTCGCGGACTTCGTGACAAAGCACACCTACTCACCGTGGTTTTTCGGCGTGTGCGTGCTCGGCTGGGCGGCAGGCCGCATGCTCCAGCGGCAGGACTGGCAGCGACGGTGGCTGGCCATCGCCGCGGCGACCGCACTCGCCGGACTCGCGGTGAACATCCCGCGCGCGCTCACCGGCCGCGCCCGCCCGAGCAACACGGAGGCGCAGGGCTGGTTCGGCCTGCGCCACAACGGCGAGTGGATCGTCGCGCGCCACAAGTTCAACTCGTTTCCCTCGGGCCACTCGACCACCGCTGCGGGATTCGCATTTGCGACGCTGCTCTGCTTTCCGCGTCTCGGCTGGCTCGCGATGCTCGCCGCAATCACCACCGGCTGGTCGCGCATCTGGATGAACGCGCATCATTTCTCCGACGTTGCGGTCGGCCTCGTGTTCGGCAGCATCCTCGGCTGGTGCATGTGGCGCTGGTTCAAGGACCGCGGCTGGCTCGATGGCACGGCACCTTCCGCGGCCCCGCCACAAAGTTGACGCCACGATTGACTCCGAAGGGACAAATGGTGTGCCCTTCCCTCTCCCAATCCCACACTCCCATGCGCAAACCCCTCGTTCACGCACTCTGCCTCCTCTCACTCCTCGCCTTCGCGCTCGTCGCGGCATCTCCCGGCACCAGCTACAAAGCCGTCGCCGACTGGTATAAGCTCGAGCCCGGCCGCCCGCAGATGGGCAACATGCACGGCGACATCGCCGTCGCCTCCAACGGCGAGGTGTATGTGAGCACGATGGATCCGAAGGCGGGAATCCAAGTCTATGCGCCGGACGGAAAGTGGGCGCGCAACATCCAAGGCGCGCCGGCGGACTTCCACGGCTTCGTGATCCACAAGGAGGAGGGCGGCGAATTCATCTACGGCGCGCGCCTCGGGACCGGCAACATCCTCAAGCTCACGCTCGACGGCAAGGAAGTGCTGAACATCCCGCCGACCGCGATTCCCGACGAATTCAAGAGCAGGACGCCTGCGAAGAAGAAGGGGCCGGACGGCAAGGAGGTCGCCGATCCGAACGGCGGCAAGCCGACTCAGCGCCTCACCGCGATGGATGTCGCGCCGAACGGCGACCTGTTCGTGACGGACGGCTACTCCAGCGACTACGTGCACCGTTTCGACAAGACGGGGAAATACATCAAGAGCTTCGGCGGAAAGAAGGAGCCGTATGGTTTCAAGACGCTGCACAAAATCGCGGTGGACACGCGCTTCAACCCGCCACGCATCATCGGCGTGGATCGCGCCAACGGCCGTGTCGTCCACATGTCGCTCGACGGTGAGTTCCTCGGCGTCGTGGCGAAGGATCTCCTGCTGCCCGCCGCCGTCGCGGTGCAGGGCGACCTCGCGCTCATCGGCGAGATCAAGGGCCGCGTCACCATCCTCGACAAGGAGGGGAAAATCGTCACGCAATTCGGCGCGAATGATCACGCGGACGAGACCGGCAAAAATTCGACGCCTCCGGATGTGTGGCGCACGGGCTTCGTCACCGCACCGCACGGCGTGGCCTTCAACGCCAAGGGCGATGTGTTTGTGGCCGAATACAACATCTACGGCCGCATCCACCGCTTCAACCGCGAGTAAGCGGGCTCCGCTCCGCGCCTTACTTTGCGGGCCTGCCGACGAGGATGCCGGCGTGGCTGCGGTATTTCTCGAGGTAGTCGCTCAGGCGCGCCTCGATGACGACCTTTCCGAAATTGTGCGGCGCACTCGCGTGCATGAAGCAAAGGATGCCGTCCCTGCGAATCGCCATGCCCACGTGCGACGTGCCGTATGCGCTGCCGTCGCGGCCAACGATGCCGATGATGTCGCCATTTTGGAGCTGGTCCTCGATGCCAGCGACGCGCGTCTTCGGAATCATCACGAGCGGCTGCCGGCGCAGGCGTGACTCCAGCTCGGTGATGCCCACGCGCAGGTCCGGGTTGTTCCGCATGTAGCGGTATTTTTTCCAGTTGTGCGTCATCTCGATGGCCGCGTTCGTCACGTTGATGCCGCCGAGCGAGCGCGTGAGGTCGCGGACGAGGCCGCGGCGCGCATTGTCGTGCAGCCAGTCCTCGAGGTAATGGAGGCGCGAGAGGTAGGTGCCGTCGCAGGTGCCGCCCCAGTAGCGGTCGAGCTCGATGTAGCGGAGCAGCGTCTCGGGCGTCCACTGCTCCACCGGCTCCTCCATCATGCGGGCAAAGGCGAGCGCGGTCTCGAAGAACGTCCAGCAGTCGAGGCCGTTGAGGTTCACGCTCGGTGCCTCGATGAAGTCGTGAATCTCCAGCGTGAACGCCTTGTAGGGCGTGCCGAGGAGCACCTGGCCGAACCATGCGACGCGCTCGCCAATCGGCAGCGCGCGCACCTTGTCCGCCACGGCCCGGAGCTGCCGCACCCGCGCCTCGAATCGGTCGCGTCCGACAAAAACCGTGTTCATCGGCAGCAGCCCCACATGCCGGGCGCGCGCGGGCAGTGCGCCCCCGAGCAGCGCGAGAGTGGCGAGTCGGAGGGCGGCGCGGCGGTTCATGCGGGGACTCATAGCGGCAGCGCGCCGATTTTCAAAAGCGAAGATGCGCGCTGGAACGCAGTTCCCCATTCGTCGTTCGTCATTCGTCATTGCACCCCGCCTCCCCCTTCCCCTATCCCGCACACGATGCGCCAATACCTCGACCTCCTCCGCCACGTCATGGAGCATGGACGCTTCAAGGCCGACCGCACGGGCACGGGCACGTTCAGCCTCTTCGGCGCGCAGGCGCGCTTCGACCTCACCGAAGGCTTCCCCCTTCTCACGACGAAGAAAGTGCACACGCGCAGCATCATTCACGAGCTGCTGTGGTTTCTGAAAGGCGAGACGAACACGCGCTACCTGCGCGAGAATGGCGTGACGATTTGGGACGAGTGGGCCGACACCCACGGCAACCTCGGCCGCGTCTATGGCGCGCAGTGGCGCGACTGGCGCGGCGCGGACGGCAAGCACGTGGATCAGATCGCAAATCTCATCGCGCAGATCCAAAAGAACCCCGACAGCCGCCGCCTCATCGTGAGCGCATGGAACCCCGCGGAGATCGAAGGCATGGCGCTGCCGCCGTGCCATTCGCTGTTTCAGTTTTACGTGAGCGAGGGCGAGCTGAGCTGCCAACTCTACCAGCGCAGCGCCGACATCTTCCTCGGCGTGCCGTTCAACATCGCGAGCTACGCGCTGCTCACGCTCATGGTCGCGCAGGTGTGCGGACTGCGGCCGAAGGAATTCGTCCACACCTTCGGCGACCTGCATCTGTATAAGAATCACCAAGACCAAGCGAAGGAACAGCTCTCCCGCAAGCCGCGCCCGCTGCCACGGATGAAGCTGAACCCCGACGTGAAGGACATCTTCGCCTTCAAGTTCGAGGACTTCACGCTCGAAGGCTACGACCCGCACCCAGCGATCAAGGCGCCGGTGGCTGTTTGAAGTTGAGAGTTGAAAGTTGAGAGTTGAGAGGCAGACCGCTTTCCTCGCCGCACGCGCTGTGCTCCTCTCAACTCTCCACTCCCAACCCTCAACTGCGCCACGCGCATGAAAGCCATCGCCGCCATGTCGCTGAACCGCGTGATCGGGATTGGCGGAAAAATCCCGTGGCACCTGCCGGAGGACTTCAAGTGGTTCAAGCAGCTCACCACGGGCGGCATCGTGCTCATGGGGCGGAAGACTTTCCTCAGCCTGCCGAAGCCGCTGCCGAACCGCACCAACGTCGTCTTCACCCGCGGTCCGCGCATGCTTGCACACGATCCCGAATTCATCGCGAAGTGCGGCGTGAAGCCGGTCGTCGGCCACTGGACCGCGCGGCTGCGACGCGGCCCGGCGCAGCTCGGATTTGAGCGCATTGTGAACCGCGAGGTGTGGCTCGTGCGCAGCGTGGGCCGCTTCCTCGCCGCGCTGAAAAAGCACAGGCCACAGCGCGAGGTGTTCGTCATCGGCGGCGCGCAGATTTACGAGCGGCTGCTGCCGCTGTGCAGCGACCTCTACCTCACCGTCGTGCCGCGCGTCGTCGAGGGCGATGCGTTCTTCCCCGAATTCGAGCACCAGTTCGACTTCGCCGACACGCCGCTGAAGACCGCCGACTTTGAAGTGCGCCACTACCGGCGGAATGCACGCGCCTGAAACATCCGCCACCAGGGCGGATGCTCACACCCGCGATCCGAGAGCCTCGACAGCCTCCGCTGACGCATTATGAGGCAGCCAACGTGTCATCAAGGCGAACGGCAGCCTCGGATGCCTGTCCCGTCTTCCCCTTCGACGGGAAATCGAAAAATAGCGGGACTTCGAATCGTGATCGCGGCATCCGCGGCGCGCGCGCCGTGCGATTCGTGGGTGAGCATCTCCGATGAACACGATCATCACATTCATCGACTTCTCCGACGCGACTCCAAAGCTGATGGAGCAGACCGAGCAGTTCGCGATGGCATTCAATTCGCGCGTGATCCTTCTCCACGTCGTGCCGCCGCCTTCCACGCCGCTGGTGATGGAAATGGGATTCGTGGCGCAGGACGACGTGATCGAGCAGGACTACAAGCGCCTCACCGCCCTGGCAAAGCTGCTCACCAATTCCGGCATCAACACTCGCGCTGAGCAGATGGTGGACGCGGACATCGCGAGCGTCGTGTCCTTCTGCGACCAGTGGAGGCCGGACTTCGCGATCGTCGGCTCGCACCACCGAAACGTGTTCCAGCGCCTCTTCCTGGGCTCCTTCGGAAACGACGTGCTGAAGACCGCTCCGTGGCCCGTGCTCGTGGTCCCGGCGCCGCCAACTCCGGAAAGCGAGCCCCTTCCCGTGGGCGATCTCTCGGCAACCCCGGCGGCTTCATAGGCACCTTCACTCCACATCCCATCCTTTCACTCATGCGCTTTCCGACCACAGTTTCCGCGGTTCGGTCCTCGCACACGACGGGAGCGGTGAAGGTGCTCTGCCTCTGCGTCGCGCTCGCAGGCACGGCGATGCCTGCCATTTCAGAGGACAGCGGAAAGGCGGCCGCGAACACGACGCCCGCGCAGATCTTCGAGGACATGCGCAAGAGCTTCCGCGCGGACAAGGCGAAGGGCGTCCACGTGCGCTACCAGTTCAAGTTCAGCGGACCGACAGGCGGCAACTGGTGGATTATCGTGACCGACGGAACCTTCAAGATGGGCACCGGGATCGTTGACAGTCCGGACGTTACCTTCATCGCCAGCGACAAGGACTGGGTGGCGCTGACAAACGGCACGCTAGGCGGCGTCCGAGCATTTCTGACGGGACGGCTGAGCGTGAATGGCGACAAGAGCCTCGCCAGGAAGCTCGACGAGATTTTTCCGTAGGCCTCCGTCGTCGTCGCTGCGATGCGGTTTGGAAATTTTGCGCGGGCATTTTCCGGGGCAGGCATCCACGCCGGCACGCGCCGGCGAATCAACGGATCCCTGCGCCCATTCATGACCGAAAGGATTCATCCCATGCTCTCCGTTCCCGCTGGCTTCGTCATCATCACGTTCATCGCTGCCGTGCTCGGCATCGCCGGCACCGCCTCCACCGCAGTGCTCGCCGCTAAGATCCTTTTCCTCGTCGCCATCCTCCTTTTCGCAGCCGCCTCGCTGGTGGGTCACCGAAGCCGGCGGACCTGAGGAGAGGACCGACCTGCATACTCGCACGAAGGATGCGCGGACGCTGGAGAACGAATGCGCCACTGCAAGCCGCGGCCGGGAGGAGAACCGGGTCACCCGCTGACTCCGAGCCGCTTCACTCGGGCCTGCGCTAGAATTTCGCGCTGAGGCCGACTTTCACATAGGGCGCCCCGTGGACGCTGATCTTCGGCCCCGCGCGGTAGAAGTCGAACGTGCGGTCGAACGACCAGCCGCCGCCCACGAAGATGTTGACGTGCTTGAAGCCCGAGTAGGTCACCTGGCCGCCAGCGCGGTATTCGCTGTATTGCACCACGGCGTTGTGGAGGTTGAGGCCGGTGGCGGTGTTGCGGACGTCGTCCGTGCGGAAGCTTTCATAGACGATCTCGCCGAGCAGGCGGAACTCCCAGTTGTCGTTCGGCGTGTAAATCAGCGCCGGCTTCGGCGCCACGGCTTGGAGCCGCCACCGGTCATTGATGAGCCAGATGATGCCGCCGCCGGGTGCGACGACGGGATCCTGGAACATCGAGCCGCCCGCACCGATGACGCCGAAGACCTTGTCCTTCTTAAGCGGGAACGTGACCCAGACCTTCCACGGAATGTCGAACGAGTCCTTGGTGATGCGGTTTTGAAAATAGACGCCGGGATCGATCTCGATGCCCGCCGCCGCGTGATCCTTGTAAATGTATTCGTAGGCGATGTGGCCGTAGATCGCCTGGAGGTGATTCGGAAGGCCGTTCATCGTGCCGCCGAAGTCAAAGCGCTCGTATTCACCACCGAGGCGGAGATGCCAGCGGCCGGAGATCGGGAAGCGGCGGTCAATGCTGTAGTCGCCATGCACGGAATCCGAGCGGCCCGAGCGCGGATAAGCGAATGGTCCGCGGCCGGTGTAAGTGGTCTCGGCGGAAATTTGCCACAGGGAGGTTTTTTCCTCCTCGGCCACAGTCGCGGCAGGCGTGCCTGCGCGGGCTGCGGAGATGGTCATCGCCGCGGCCAGCAGCGCGAGTGTGGGGAAGTGTCGGTGGGGCTTCATAGGTGGTGGTTCGTTCTCTGTGCCTCAAAGGACGCGGCACCCCCGAATCGCACCGGGTCATTTGACTGGATGCAGACGCCGAATAGTTTCGATCGCTTTTACCGCGTGAAAGACATCCTCGTTCCCATTCCAGACTGCGCCGTTGTCGCGTTTTCGAACCCCCTCTCCGGCCCCGACCACGAGTTGGCGGCATGGTTCCACGCGCGCCTCACACAGCCGCTTGCGGACGCTCTCGGGTGGCTCAGCGGGCCCGGCTCGGCCGTGTGGATCGGCTTCGTCCTCGCCTGCGCGGTGCTGCTGCTCGCGTGGAGGAAGCGCTGGGGCGCGCTCGCGATGCTCGTGCTCGCAGTGCCGTGCGGGATGCTGCTGAACGAACTCCTGAAGCTCGCCGTGCAACGCCAGCGGCCTTTCATTGCCGGACCGTTCGTGGACTGGTCAGGCTACAGTTTTGCCAGCGGCCACACCATCGGTGCCACGCTGCTCTACGGCTGGCTCGCGGTCTGCGCGGCGCCCGCAATCAGGGATGCGCGCACGCGGATGATGGCGATCGCCGCAGCGGCCTCTTTGATCGTGCTCGTTGGATTCAGCCGCATCGCGCTCGGCGCGCACTACCTCACGGATGTGCTCGCCGCGATGACCCTCGGCAGCCTCTGGCTCGCAGCGTGCGTGATGATGTCGAGGGCGGTCCGCAGAAGCCCGCTGCCCGGAGCGCTGCCGTCGGAACTGCCGCCCGCGACGGTCGAAATTTCACCGCGCGATTCCCTGCCGTAAGCGCGCGCGCACCCGGCGTCCGATTTCATTGTCACGGCAATGAAATCCCGCGGGAAATTCAAGCTGACCGCCTGCATCCTCGGCCTCGCGGGTGCGGCGCTCCTCACAATCCTTGTCATCCACCACGGCGCTGCACCGGTCGCCGCCGCGCTCCGCGCCGCTGGCTGGGGAATCGCGGCCGTCGCCGCCTTTCACATCGTCCCGCTCCTGCTCGACACGCTCGCATGGGGCGCACTTTTTCCGAAAGCGGTCCGCCCGCGGTGGCGCAGCCTCTTCTGGATGCGGTGGATCGGTGAGTCCATCAGCACGCTCATCCCGTCGCTGCAAATCGGCGGCGACATCGTGCGCACCCGCCTCGCAGCCCTCCGCGGCGCGCCGCTCCCCGCGGCGGCGGCGACCGTGCTCGTGGACATCACGCTCAGCATCTTCACGCAGGTGGCGTTCACGCTGCTCGGGCTCGGCCTGCTCGTGCATGCGGTCGGCTGGACGGATTTCGCGCGGCCCATCCTCGCCGGTTCGGTGATCGGCATCATCGCCGTCGCCGGCTTCTACGCAGTGCAGAGACTCGGCATGTTCAGCTTCATCGGCCTGCTCGTCTCGCGCATCGCCGACTCGCCCGCATGGCACTCGCTCCTGCAGGGCGGCAGGACGCTCGATGAAGCTGTGCGCGCCACGTATTCCCGCCGCCGCGGCACGATCGGCTGCTGTCTGTGGACGTTCCTCTCGTTCATCATCGGCTCCGGGGAAATCTGGATCGCACTTCACGCAATGGGCACGCACGCGACCTTCGCCAACGCGCTGATTCTTGAGAGCGCCCGCAACGCAGTCCGCTCCGCAATGTTCCCGGTCCCCGGCGCGCTGGGCGTGCAGGAGGGCGGCTACGTCATCGTGGGCAGTTTCCTCGGCATCCCCGGCGAGACGGCCCTCGCCCTGTCCCTCGTCGAGCGCGCCCGCGAACTCGCCGTCGGCATTCCCGCGCTCGTCGTGTGGCAAGTGTTTGAAGGACGGCGCCTCTTGGGCGGACGCGGCGCCGCCGCACGGTGAAGCCCCAGCCCGCCGATTGCCTTCCTCACTGCAGCCAGCCGGCGCCGCAGCTTCGCCGGCTCCGCGAAATTCGTGCGCACCTTCCACCAAATGCACGCGAGGCCCTCCGGCACAGCCATCAGCCTCCGCAGTTCAGCGATGACCGCCGCATCGCCATACTCGGTCACGAAGCAGACGGCGAACGGCAGCCACTTCGACTCCTGCGCGACGCTGATGAGGTCGAGGAGGAAGATCAGCAGATCGTCCGCGTGGCGCGTCACCGGCGGCAGCGAAGGCGCGTGCGTGAGTTCAAAATCAATGAGCCGCGCGCGCCTGCTCGATGCGTCGTAGAGGACGTTTGGCATGCTGGCGTCGCCATGCGACCACGGCCCGCCGAACTGGGCGCTCCACAATCCGTGTGCGCGCCGCAGCTCGCGCGCGGCAGCTCTCAGCATCGGGGCCGTGAGCGTTCGGCGGGTCAGGTGGACCCAGAGGCTCGTGCCCGGCAGCTTGTCCTCACGCACCGCCTTCGCGCCCACGTGCGCAATCTGAAACCGGTCGCCGTTCAGCATGAGAAAGCTCTCCACCTCCCACCGCTGCCAGTCCGCAGCGTTTGTGCAGTAACGAAGCGAAATGCCCGCGAGCTTGAAATAGGCGTTCGCCGCCTTCGCGATCTGCGCGCCTAGCAGGTTGTGCGTCTTCACCACCACGGCGCGGCCCCCGTGAATCTCCTCGGCAACGGCGTGCGTCTTCAGGCAGCCGATCACGCCGGTCGCCAGCTTCGCGAGCCGTCGGTGAAATGATGCATGGGAGAATGGCGCTTTCATGGCTGGGCTTGGAAGGCTGTCCAGTTCCGCCTACGCGCCCGCTGCACGCCCCGGATGCCTGCAAAATGATCCGTCCGCCGCGCGGGACGGCCGCGAATCATCCAGTGTCACGGCCCATTCGGGACCGCTCTCACAAACCAAGACGAACAACCATGAAAACAAAACACCTCGCACTTTGCATGGCCGCACTCTTCACCGCCTCGCCGGCGTTGCATGCGGATGAACAGGACCGCGTCAACCGCGCGGCCAGCATCGTTGAACATTTCCGGATGATGCCGGAGCGCGGAATCCCGCGCCGCGTGCTGCGCGACGCGAAGGGGATCGCGATTCTCACCGTGGTCAAAGGCGGCTTCGTCTGGTCCGGCCGCGTCGGAGAGGGCGTGGTGCTGTCGCGCACCAAGGGCGGCTGGTCCGGGCCGGCGTTCATCCGCGCGGGCGGCGCGGGATTCGGCGCGCAAGTCGGCGGCAACATCACCGAATTCGTCGTCGTGCTGAACACGCGGGACGCGGTGAATGCGTTCACGCATCCTGGAAATGTGGAGATCGGCGGCTCGCTGAGCGCCGCTGCCGGACCGGTCGGTCGCACCGGGGAGGCCGGGTTCATGCCGAAGGCCGCCGTTTACACTTACAGTCAGAGCCAGGGGCTGTTCGTCGGCGCCTCGCTCGAGGGCACCGCCATCGTGAACGATGACAAGGCGAATGCGCGCTACTACCACGGCCCCGTGGGCCCGCGGGCGATCCTCAGCGGCCAGGTCGCGCCGCCCGCCGGGACCGCGAGACTGAGAAGCCTGCTGTAGCGGGCCAGGCAGCGCGCTCCGCCCATCAGCGACATGACCTCGAGGACGACGCTCCCGCCGAATTCAAAAATCGTCTCGCCCTCCGTGGACGCGATGGATCGCATCCTGATCGCGGAGGATCACGACTCGGCGCGCGGCGCACTCGAAAACCTGCTCACATGGCGCGGCTTTTCCGTCGTCATCGCGACGAATGGCGACGAGGCGCTGAAAGCCCTCGCCGCGCCGGACGGTCCCTCGATTGCGCTCCTCGATTGGGAGATGCCCGGAATGACCGGCGTGGAGATCTGCCGCAAAATCCGCAACCGGCATCTGGACCGATACATCTACCTCATCATCATCACCGGGCGGGAGGGCGAGGAGGACATCGCGAAGGCGATGGCGGCCGGCGCGGATGATTTCATCCGCAAGCCGTTTGGCGTCATCGAGGTGATCGCGCGATTGCGCACGGGCCAGCGGACTCTGAAACTCGAGCGCAGCCTCACCAGCCACATCGCCGAGATGGAACGCACCCACCTGACGAGGCGGAGGGGCGTCTCGCTGCTGCCCATCTGCTCGTATTGCAAGAAGATCCGCGACGAATCGGGAAAGTGGCAGGACATCGAGACCTACATCGAAAAACAGATCGGCATGGAACTCACCCACGGCATCTGCCCGGAGTGCATGGAAAAGGTGAAGGCCGAGGAGCTGGGGAAAGCGCCCGGCGGGCTGCCCCGGTCGTGAATTGTGCATCCGAATCCCGAACCCGGCTCGATTCACTCGGCATCAATCAAACTTTGGACTCTTCATGCCATGCTCTCCTGGACCATGACCTTTCTGATCATCGCGCTGATCGCCGGAATCCTCGGCTTCACCGGCATCTTCACCACCGCCGTCGGCTTGGCGAAAGTGCTCTTCTTTGTCTTCCTCGTGCTCTTCATCATCACGTCGCTGATCGGCAGGAAAAATCCACATGCCTGAGGGCGCTGCATGGATTGCCGCCAGACGCCGACTCCTGCAGAGCGACGCCGGTGAGCCGCCAGCCTACTTCGTCGGAAACGACAGCAGCGTGGCGAGGCTTCCGTCCTTGAACCGCCGCGCCACCGCGCCGCCGTTGGCCTTCACGACGCGGTCGGCTTCCCAGAGCCCGAGGCCGTAGCTTTCGCGCCTCGCCGAAGCGAACGGCCTGCGCCCCCACTCGCTCGGATCCACCGCAGCCTGCTTTTGCTCAAGCAGCGAAAACACCACTTTGCCGTCCTCGACGGCGGCGACGAGGGAGACCGGGGAGCCGTCGCCAAACTTCGCGGCGTTGGTGAGCAGCTCCTGAAACACCCCGATGAGCGACATCGCATCCACCTCCATGCTCTCCTCGCCGAGCGCCTCGGTCCACAGGATGCGCGGCTTGTGCATCTCGAACTGCCGCTTCAGCAGCTCGACGAGCTTGCGCGCGGGGAACGGCATCCGGTTCGGCCGCGGCTCGGCAAAACGCCCGGCTAGCCGCTGGAGTCCGGCGGCCACTTTGTGAACCTCCGAGCGCAGGCGCGCAATGATCTCGGATGCCTCGCCCTCCGGCACGACAGTGGCCAGCAGCGCCGCCTCGAGCTCGATGCCACCAAGGTCATTCCGCAAGTCGTGCGTGAGCTGACGGACGAAGGCGGCCGTTTGAGCGAGAGAGGCGTTCATCACAGGATGAGATACGCTGCCACGGGGCTGGGTGGTTGTCGAAAAGTGATGCGCCGGCACCGTTCCGTGCTGTCGCGATTCACGACAGGAGTGTCGGAATCTCGAACGCGGAAAACCGGCTGTGCGGCGGCTCCGTCTCTGTTGGCGAGGCGTGGCACGCGGAAGGCAATGGGAGCGGCTCGCAACCTCAACATCAACGACCATGCATACCGAACCCAAAAAACCGCAGGATCACGCGGCCCCGATTGCGCACGACGGGCCGACCGACGAGGAAATCATGGCGCGCATCCAGCAGCAGGATGAAACGGCGCTCAATGTGTTGCACCAGCGCCATGCAGGGCTGCTGCGCACCGTCATTTCCCATGTGGTGAACAACGAGCAGGACGTGGACGACCTCATCCCGGAGGTGTTCCTTGAGCTGTGGAATCAGGCGGGCCACTACGACGAGACGAAGGGCAAGGCGCTCGGCTGGATGGTCACGCTCGCACGCCGCCGCGCGATTGACCGGCTGCGCCGGCGCCAGGCCTACGCCCGCGCCGCGGAGAGGCTGCGCAACGAAATCGAGCCCACGCCGGCGGCCAGCGACTGCGTCGAGGACGACGTGATCGCCTCCGACACGCGGGACATCCTCCAGCGCATCGTCTCGCGGCTGCCGGACGCGCAGCGCGACGCGATTCAGTTCGCGTATTACCAGGGGCTGAGCCAGCGGGAGATCGCGGCGCAGACCGGCATCCCTCTCGGCACCATCAAAACCCGCATCGAGCTTGCGGTCAGCAAGGTCCGCAGCGCAGTCCTCGCGCTCGGAGGCAGGAGCGCGTGGCGCTCCAGTTCACGCGGCCGCAGCCGTGCTCACGCGGTGATGCCCAAGCGCCTGAGCTTGGCGTAAAGCGTCGGCCGGTGGATGCCGAGCTCCGCCGCGGCGCGCGACTTGTTGCCGCCGGCGCGGCGGAGCGCATCGAGCAGCGCCTGGCGTTCCGTCTCCTCAAGCGTGTTCGGCATCGCGCCCGGGCGCGCCCCGGGCGCGGGAGCGAGGATGGGATTCCGGATTTCCCCCGGCAGATGCTGCGGCGAAAGGAGTCCCGTGTCGCAGAGAACGAGGGCATGCTCGACGGCGTTCTGCAGTTCGCGCACATTGCCGGGCCATGAATAGGCGCGCAGCAGCTCCATGACTTCGGGCGCAACGCGCGGCGCGGCCTTTCCCTCCTGCCGCGCGAAGCGGCTCAGAAACAAGTCCGTGAGCTTTGGAATGTCGTCGCGGCGCTCGCGCAGCGGCGGGATCTGGACCTCGAATGTCTTCAGGCGGAAATACAAATCCTGCCGCAGCAGGCCGTCCCTCACCGCCTCGGCGGGCGCGCGGTTGCACGCGGAGACCAGCCTGAAGTTTGCCGGCAGGTTTTTCGCCGTTCCGAGCGGGCGGTATTCGCGCTCCTGGAGCACGCGGAGAAAGCGAGTCTGAAGCTCCAGCGGCATCTCCGTGATTTCGTCGAGAAAGAGCGTCCCGCCGTGCGCCTGCGCGAGCATTCCGGGAAATGCCGCGACCGCGCCGGTGAACGCGCCCTTCGCGTAGCCGAACAGCTCCGCCTCGATCATGTTCGCGGGAAACGCCGCGCAATTGAGCTTCACCATCGGCTGCTCCGCGCGCGCGCTGAGCCGGTGGAGCTCGCCGGCATAGACTTCCTTTCCCACGCCGCTCTCGCCGGTCAGCAGCACGTTGGCCTCGCTTGGCGCGACGCGGGTGATGATTTGCTCCACTTCGCGCATCCGCCGGCTGATGGCCACCGGCGCGAGGAGATCCTCCGCCGCCTTCAGGCGCTGCTGGAGCCGCTCCTTCTCCGCGCGCAGCTCGTTCGTTTCGCGCACAAGCTCCGTCTGCTCCAGCGCGCGCGTGCAGAGGCTCAGCAGTTCCTCGGGCGCAAACGGCTTCGACAGAAAATGGAACGCGCCGAGTTTGATGGATTCGATCGCATTCGCGAGGCTGTCATGCGCGCTGAGCACCATCACGGGGATTTTCGGATGCGACGTCTTCAGGGCGCGGAGGACATCGAGCCCGTCCGCATCCGGCAGACCGAGGTCGAGCAGGACCAAATCCGGCTGCTCCGCGCTCACCCGCTTCTGTCCCTGCGAACCGTTCGCGCCAACGCGGACGGCGTAGCCGTGGCGTTCCAGAAACGCGCTGAGCGAGGCCTGGATGTTGGGATCGTCATCAATCACCACGATCTTCTTTGCAGGCCCGTTCATGGCTTTGGCAGGCTGGGTGCGCGCAAAATATTCACGGAAGAGTTCAGATACCGCAGGCCGGGAAACTAGTGCGGCGAACCCAGAACGCTAGGGGGAAAAGGCACTTTGAATGCACGCCGCGTGCAGCGGCAGCCCGAGAGTCATCTTTGCGCGAGCATCGTCAGTTTCCGCACCTCGTTCCGCGCCTGATCGATCGCCTCCTCAAGGGCCTCGATGCACTGGTCGAAGGCGAAACGCGCGCCCGTCATCCGCTCGGCGATCTGGTTCGGCGTCAGCCTCGCAAGCTGGCCCGCCAGGTATGCGTGGTGTTGCTCCAGGGCGACGACACGGGTGCGGAAATACGCGGGCGATTCCAGACCTGCGTCCTCCTTCACCGAGGCGATCTCGCCGCGAAACTCGCTCAGCTTTTGCTCGGCACCGAGACGATACACGAACGGATCCTCGCTCTGGTAGGCGCGGCTCTTGATCCAAAGCGCGCGCGCATTGAAGTCCAAGCGCTGGGGTGATTCCGCCCGCGAACTGGGGGCGCTCGGCCGGGGCTCCCCGGAGGGGTTGCCGCCGATCGCGAATGCCGTCAACGCGAGGATGATGATGCCGGGGATGGTTTTCATGCGCGGAGTGGTTTGTTTCTTCGAATGCAGTTCATCCATTGAATCGCCCCAATCGAACGCCTCGCGTGTGTGCCGTTTGGAAAATGCGGCTGCCATGACAGCCGCTTCCAATTCAGCGGTTGATCCTGCCCTTGCGGAACGCGAGTGTGCGGCCCCATTGATGCACTGGAAAAGAACAGCGCGTATTCTGAGTCTCGTCGTCATGGCGCTGGGAGTTCTTGTGCTGGCGGGCTGGGTTTTCCGCGTTGACGCGATCAAGCGAATCCATCCGCACCTCGTGGCGATGAAGGCGAACACCGCGGCGTGCCTGCTGCTGGCGGGCGCCGCGCTTTCGCTGCTCTGCGATGAGGATGCCTCGGCGCTCAAGCGCACGATCGCCCGGGTGTTCGCCGTCGGAATCGCAATCGTCGGCGCGCTGACCATCATCCAGGACGTCACCGGCCTCGATTTCGGAATCGACCTGCTCCTCTTTCCCGAATCCCAAGCCGAGGCCGGGCGCTCCATTCCCGGACGGATGAACCCGGCGTCGGCGGTGAATTTCATCCTGCTGGGGTTTGCGCTGCTCCTGCTGGACGCCGCCCCCACGCGGATCTGGACCCCGGCCCAAGTGTGCTCGCTGGGGACGATGGCGTTCACCTTCCTCATCTTCCTCGCATACTTCTACGACCTCGAGATGCTCCATGAGGTCGGGATTCACGCCTCGGTCGCGATTCATACGGTGGCTGCGTTTCTCCTGCTGGCGACCGGGGTGCTTCTTGCCCGGCCGAAGCATGGAATCATGGCGGTCCTCCTCGCGGACAGCGCCGCGGGAATCGTCGCGCGGCGGTTGCTCCCGGCGGTGCTGCTCACGCCCGCGCTGCTCGGCTGGGTGCAGGTGGTTGGCCAGCGCGAGGGCATGTTTGGCATCAGTTTCGGCACGGCGCTGCTCGTCACGGCGGTGACCGTCGTCTTCACGCTGCTGATCTGGTGGACCGCCCGCGCGCTCAGGGAGATGGAAGCCGCGCGCGCAGGCCTCGCGGCGATTGTCGAGTCCTCGGAGGACGCGATTCTCAGCAAGAGCCTCGGAGGCATGATCACCAGCTGGAACGCAGCCGCGGAGCGCCTTCTCGGCTACCCCGCCGCGGAAATCGTCGGCCAGCACGTGTCCAAGATTGTTCCCGAAGACCGCAGCAGCGAGGAGCAGGAGATTCTCCGCCGGCTCGGCGCGGGGGAATTCATCAAGCGCCTCGAGACTGAACGCGTGGCGAGGGACGGACGGCGCATTGACGTCTCGCTGACCATCTCGCCGGTCCGCAACAGCGAGGGGATCATCCTCGGCGCTTCCACCATCGCCCGCGACATCACCGAACGAAAAAAGGCGGCGGCGGCGCTCGACGAGCAGCGCAAGCGGTTCGCCGTGACGCTGGCGAGCATCGGCGACGCGGTCATCGCGACCGATGCGCAGGGCATGGTGACGTTCCTCAACCCCATCGCCGAGGCGATGACCGGCTGGCCTTTGGCCGAGGCGGTCGGCCGCCCGCTCGATGAGGTCTTCCGCATCATCGACGAGAAGACCCGCTCGAAACTCGCGAGCCCCGCCACACGCGTCCTGCAGGAGGGGATCGCCGCGGAACTCACGAGTCACACCGCGCTCGTCTCGCGCGACGGAAAAGTGATCTCCATCGAGGAAAGTGCCGCCCCCATCAAAGATGACCGCGGAATGATCTCCGGCATGGTGATGGTGTTTCACGACGTGACAGAGCGCCGGCTCATCGAGGACGCGAAAGCCGAGCGGAGCCGGCTGATGATGCTGCGCGCCGGCATCGCGATCCAAGTCGCCTCGGCCAATCAGCTCGACGAGCTGCTCCAGGGCTGCTGCGAGCTTCTCGTGCGTCACCTCGATGCGGCGCTGGCGAGCGTGTGGACGCTCGACGAGGCGGGTTCGTTTTTGGAAATGCGCGCCAGCGCGGGCTCCTACACCCACTTCGACGGGTCGCACTCACGGGTCTCCATCGGCAAGTCGAAAATCGGCCGCATCGCCGAGGAGCGGAAGCCCAGCCTCACGACCGATCTCATGCAGGATCCCGACATTGCGGATCCCGCATGGCTGAAGCGCGAGGGCGTCGTCGCATTTGGCGGCTATCCGTTGATCCTCGAGGAACGCCTCCTCGGCGTGCTGGCGCTTTTCCTCCGCAGGGATCTCTCGCTGACGGAGTTTGAAGAAATCGAACCCATCGCCGACGGCATCGCGCAGCTCATCGAGCGGAAGTATTCGGAAATCTCGCTGCGCGCCGCGAAGGAGCAGGCGGAGAACGCGTCGAGGGCGAAGGACCAGTTCCTCGCTGCACTCAGCCATGAGCTGCGGACGCCGCTCACCCCCGTGCTCCTGCTCTCCGCTTCCATGGAGCAGGCGGAGGATCTGCCGCAGCAGGTGCGCAGGGACTTCGCGATGATCCGGCAGAATGTGGAGCTGGAGGCGCGGATCATTGACGACCTCCTCGACCTCACGCGCATCACGCAGGGCAAGCTCGTGCTGCGCTTTGAGCGGATGGATCCGCACGAGACCGTCGCGCACGCGCTCGACATCCTCCGCTTTGAAATCGAGGAGAAGAGCCTCGCCATCGAGAACAGCCTCAGCGCGGGCGAGCATCACGTGAATGCCGACGCGGTCCGGCTTGAGCAGGTCTTTTGGAACGTCCTCAAGAATGCGGTGAAGTTCACGCCAGCCGGCGGCCGCATCGCGGTGCGGTCGTGGAATGCGGACGGCCTCCTGCACATCACCGTGAGCGACACCGGCATCGGAATCACGCCCGATGAGCTGCCGCACATCTTCAATGCCTTTGCTCAGGGTGCGGAGGCGGAGGCCCCGCGGTTCGGCGGCCTCGGCCTCGGGCTCTCCATCTCCGCGCTGCTGGTGAGGGAGCACAGCGGAAAGATCTGGGCGGAGAGCGCCGGACGCGGAAAGGGCGCGACCTTCCACATCGAGCTGCCGCTCGTGCCGAAGCCGAGGGCGGCGCCGGCGGCGCATTTTCCCACCGAGCCCGCGGGCAACGGCACCTTCCGCATCCTGCTCGTGGATGATCACAAGACGACGCGGGAGACGCTCGCACGGCTGCTCTCGCAGAAGGGCCACCGGGTTGAGAGCGCCCACAGCGTCGCGAAGGCGCTCGAAGTCGCGGGTGGCGGCGACTTCGACCTCGTGATCTCCGATCTCGGACTGCCCGACGGTGACGGCCACGGACTGATGAGGATCCTGCGCCGCGATTTCGGCCTCCGCGGAATCGCGCTGAGCGGATACGGCATGCAGGCGGACATCGAGAAAAGCCGCGACGCCGGCTTCGACGAGCATCTCACCAAGCCGATTGACCCGGCCAGTTTGGAAGAGGCCATCCAGCGCACTGCGCGCCTCACGGCGAACCGCGCAGCACCGCCCCCGGAATAAGGCTGACACGCATCAGAAAATATCCGCGCATCCGGCGGCACAACGGCGAATCAGTGGCATGAGCGCCTCACCCGTCAACGCAGCACTCACGCAGCTCATCCAGAGCTGCCGGGATGATCAGGAGGGATTCCTCACCGCCGCCGAGAACGTGAATGACGGCGAGCTGAAGCTGCTCTTCAGCGAGATCGCAATGCAGCGGCTCCAATTCACCGACGAGCTTCGCGACCTCGCGAGCAGGACTGGCGGCAGCATCGAGCCCAGCGGCACCTTTGCCGGGGCGATTCAGCGCGGATGGATGAACCTCAAGGCGGTGATGAACGGCGGCGATGCCCGCTCGATCCTCACCACCTGCGACGACAGCGAAGCCTCGACGCTTTCCAAATACGACACCGCGCTCGGCAACAAGGAGATCCCCGCGGAAATCCAGCAGGTCATCTGCAAGCAGTTCAACGCCATCCTCCCCGTCCACGAGCGAATCCACCTGCTCCGGCAGAAATACGGCGGGTGATCCCCCGGCCGGCCATCAGGAAACGGGAACGGCGGATCCCGCCTTCAGCCGGCGCTCCGCCTCGAACCAATGGACTTCGGCGCGGTCGGAGGGACATCCCTCGCTTTCGAAGATCTCGTAGGCGACCCGCGCGATGTCGTCGTGTTCCGGCTCACCTTTGAGTCCGGCGACGTCTGGCCGCACCGCGGTGTCGAGGTCGTCAGCGAGGCCATCATCCATCTGCCCGGCGTTCTTCTTTTCGATGCGTGTGTATGCTTTCATGCCCCTCCCATCGCCAACGGTGCCGGGATAGGATGCCTGCACTTCCGCGAATCGCACGCCGCCGGGAATCCTACTTCCGCGGAAGCTTCTGCAGCAGCTTCCCGGACAGCTTCTGCGCCTCGCCTTTCTGTTCCGGCGTCATCTTCTCCTCGAGGGCGTCGCGCCGCTTTGCCGCGTCCTTGTTTGCGCCCGCCGCAGCCAGGTTGAACCACGCGTAGGCAGTGATGTCGTCCCTCGGGACACCGAGCCCCTCCGCGTAGGCGATGCCCAGGTTGTATTCGGCGACCGCGCTTCCCTGCTCCGCCGCCTTCGAATACCACTCGAAAGCCTTGGCCGGATCCTGCGGGACGCCGCGGCCCTTTCCGTGCATCACGCCGAGGTTGTTCTGCGCGTCGGCGTGCCCCTGCGCGGCGGCCTTCGCATACCACTCCACGGCTTTCGCCTCGTCCTTCGGAATGCCCGTGCCGCCCGCATACATGAGGCCGAGGTTGTTCTGCGCCTCTGCATTCCCCTGCTCCGCGGCTTTCCGGCACCACTGCACGGCCTTGGCCAAATCCGGCGCCCCCATCTCCTTCGCATAAATGGTCGCGGCATCGAGTTGCGCACGTGCGACGCCCTGCTCGGCGGCCTTCTCAAACCACTCCACCGCCTTCGCGCTGCTTTTCGCGACGCCCTTGCCGGTCACATACATGGTTCCCAGCCGGATTTGCGCCTCCGGGTCGCCGCGCTTGGCCGCTTTCTCGTATTCAAAAAGCGCCATCGAGCGCTCCTCCGGCGTCGCCTCGTCCTTCCCCTGGATGTCGCCCAGCCGAATCCGCCCCTCGACGCTCTTCTGCTTCGCGGCCGCCTCGTAATACGCCGCCGCCTTCGCCGCATCCTCGCGGACGCCGATGCCATACTCGTGCATCGCCCCGAGGCGGACCTGCGCCTCCGCATCCCCCTGCTCGGCGGCTTTCTGATACCATGCCAGCGCCTTCGCCAAGTCCTTCGGAACCCCCTTCCCCGTCCGGAAAAGATTCCCCAGCGCCACCTGCGCCTTCGGGTGCCCCTGGTTCGCCGCCTTCTCATACCACGCGGCCGCTTGCGCGAGAAGATGGGGATCCCCCGACTGCCCCTCGTAGTAGTGGCCCATCCCGAACTGTGCGGCAGCATCCCCCTGGCCAGCCGCAAGCTCGGCCTGCTCATGGTCCGTCAGCTTCTTCCTGTGGCAGCAGGCAAGCACCAGGCAGCAGACGATGGCGGTGAGGATTCTCATGCACCAAGGGAATCGCAGGCGAATTGTCCGCCGGTTGCCCGCAGCCCGCGCCGGCGCCGGGCCGCGCCAAAATCGTGAGCGCACCCGGAGGCCGTGCGGCGATTGGAGGGCATGAACCAGCCCCTCCCAAAGAGCGCTGCGCGTTCGCTCTGGATCGTGGCCATATTCATCACGGCCACGGCCACGCTGTATCTGGCGCAGTCCTTCCTCCTGCCCCTCGTCTTCGCGGGGCTGCTCAGCTTCCTCCTCTCGCCGCTCGTCCGGCGGCTGGAGCGATGGCGCTTCGGGCGGCTCGGGGCGGTGCTGGTCACCAGCGTGGCGGCGTTCATGCTCATCGGCGGCCTCACGTATCTGGTCACTAGCCAGTTCCTCGACCTCGCCCGCTCGCTGCCGCAATACCGCAGCAACCTCATCGCCCGCGTGAGCACGCTGAAGACCGGCCCCGGCAACCCCCTCCGCGTCGCAGTGCAGACCATCAGCGAGGTCACCGCCGCGCTCAACCAGACCGAGGACGCCGAGGGCGCGGAAAAGCCGGAGAAGCCGCGGCCCGCGCGCGTGGAGATCGTCCAGTCGCCGGAGCGGGGCTACATCCAGATGCTCATGGGCTTTGTGTCCCCCGTCATCGGCCCGCTCACGAACACCGCCGTGGTCATCGTCCTCGTCATCTTCATGCTCGTGGCCGGGGAGGACCTGCGCGACCGCATCATCCACCTCATGGGCCGCGGCCGCCTGCGCGTCACCACGCAGGCGTTCGACGAGGCGGGCCAGCGCATCAGCCGCTACCTGCGCGCGCAGGTGATCGTGAATGCCGGCTTCGGCGCCGCGATCGCCATCGGCCTCTACTGCATCGGCCTCCCGAACGCCGTCTTCTGGGGGCTGCTCGGAATGGTGCTGCGCTTCCTGCCCTACGTGGGCACGTGGATCGCCACGGCGCTCCCCGTCGCCCTGTCGCTCGCCATTTTCCCCACGTGGACCCAGCCGCTGCTCACCATCACGCTGTTCGCGGTGACGGAGGTGCTCTTCTCCAACGTCGTCGAGCCGTGGGTCTATGGCGCGAGCGTGGAAATATCGCCGCTCGCGGTCATCCTATCCGCGGTGTTCTGGACGTGGCTCTGGGGCCCCGTCGGCCTCGTGCTCGCGACGCCGCTCACCGTGTGCCTCGCCGTCGCGGGGCGGCACCTGCCCGACCTCGCCTTCCTCCACCTGCTCCTCAGCGACAACCCCCGCATCGCGCCGGACGACCGCCTCTTCCAGCGGCTCATCGCCGCGAACGAGGAAGAGGCCGGTGAAATCGTGGAGCGCCATGTGCGCGAGCACGGCATCCCCGCCGCCTACGACGAGG
Source organism: Chthoniobacteraceae bacterium (assembly GCA_044221185.1). Classification (GTDB taxonomy): domain Bacteria; phylum Verrucomicrobiota; class Verrucomicrobiia; order Chthoniobacterales; family Chthoniobacteraceae; genus SXWH01. The sequence continues at coordinate 359,654 of JBGAPP010000002.1, forward strand.
TCGTGCTCCCCGCCCTGCGCAGCGTGGAGGCGGACTTCCGCGCCGGCGGGCTCTCGGAAGGCGCGCACGCCGACGCGCTCCACATCCTCCGGCAGGTGATCACCGACCTCCGCGAGCAGCGCGCCGAACCCGTGTCCCCCGTGGTGCTCTGCATCCCCGCCAGCCATGAGGGCGACGAAGTCGCCGCCCTGATGCTCGCCAACTTGCTGACGGACGCCGGCGTCCCGGCCGGCGTGCTCTCCGCAAAGCTGCTCGCCGCGGAGTCCGTGGAGGAGGCCGCGACGCTGGCGCCATCCGTCATCTGCATCTCATCGCTGCCACCCGCCTCCTCCATCGCCGCGCGCGCGCTTTGCAAGCGCCTGCTCGCCCGCATGCCATCCGCGCGCATCGTCGTCGGCCGGTGGGAGCCCGAGGACGCAAAGTCTGCCGCGCGCCAGGCGCGGATCGCCAAGGCCGGCACCGTCGAAATCTACTCCTCACTCCGCAAGGCCGCCATCGGCATCGCCGCACTCTCCGAGTGCGCCCCGCTCACCGCGGCTCCCGCGCCCGTCGCCGCACTCCCATGAGCCCCGAAACCCCGAAAGCCCCGCCCTCCCACGACGGCGACCGCTTCCACGCGTTCGCGCACAAAGTCTCCATCGCTGTCGGAAAACCCCGCGCCTTCGCGCTCGCCTGCCTCACCATCGTGGTGTGGGCGGCCGTCGGCCCGGTGTTCCACTTCTCCGACACCTGGCAGCTCGTGATCAACACCGGCACGACCATCATCACCTTCCTCATGGTCTTCCTCATCCAGAGCACCCAGAACCGCGACGCCCACGCCATGCAGCTCAAGCTCGATGAACTCATCCGCGCCATCCGGGAGGCCCGCAACAGCCTCATCGACCTCGAGGAGATGTCCGAGGAGGAGCTCGCCCGGCTGGAGGAGGAATTCCGCAGCCTGAGGACGAAGCGATCGGCTTCGTGAAATGCGGCGCGCAGGACGGCGCGGCTGAAGGCGGGTTCAAGCCTCCGCGCTCTGCACGTTCGCCTTCGGGGCCCACGTGAAGTGGCATGAGCGGCAGTAAAATTCCCGCTCGATGAGCCCGATTGCCGCGGCCGCCGCAGGAACGATCGCGCCGAGGAACGTGTTGCGCGAGAACTGCGGGTATTCGATTTCCGTCGAGCCGCAATCCGGGCAACGGATGGCGGACTGGAGCACATTCTCCAGCTCATCCAGTTCCTTCAGCTGCTTCACAGCGGCCTCCGCCTCCTCGGCCGTCACGACGACGGACCACTGCGCGTGAGGGTGAGGATTGAGGAAGTGAAACAACTGCTCCCCGGAGCCGTTGTCAGTCCAGGCTTGGATGCCCTCCGCGCGCAGCCGCCGGGCCAGCAACTCCGCCGGGGCCAAGGTTTCAAATGACGCGAGTGGAATCATGCCTTGGTTACGCAGCAGCCGTGGGATTGGATGTGCCGGACAATCGGCAGGGCGCCTGCGGGAGGGAAAGGGCCACCCTTTTCGACAGGATGCCATTTGCCGTTCAGCGAACACCATCCCGCTCAAGCGGGCCTGGGGCTTCCTCTCCCACTTGCCTGCTTGTCTTTCGTGCCGTGGAGTCACTTCGCCGGCATTTCCGCGGCGCTGTCCTTGGGAATCCGCGTCAGCTCGCTCGTGCCGTCCTTGTTGAGGACGAGGAGGGTGTCGTGGAATTCCTTGAGGGTGGAGCGGTGGCCGATGCTGACGTAGGCCGTGCGCGAGGCGCGCAGCTTCCCGTAGAGGAAGCGCTCGTTGTCCTCGTCGAGCGCGCTCGTGGCCTCGTCGAGGAAGGCGATGGCGGGCCTTTTCAAAAAGAGGCGGGCGAAGGCGACGCGCTGCTGCTCGCCGAGGGAGAGGACATTCCCCCAGTCCACGATCTTGCCGAGGTCGCCGCCGACGCGCTCGAAGATGTCGCCGAGGTTCACCTCCCCGATGACTTTCGCGATGGCCTGGTCGTCGGCGTCCTCCTCATTGAGGGGATACATGAGCTGCGCGCGGAAGTTGCCGGGGACCATGTAGGGCTTCTGCGGGAGGAAGATGAGGCGGTTGTGCGCGGGGCGGTCGATGGAGCCGCTGCCGGACTGCCAGAGGCCGGCGATGGTGCGCAGGAGGGAGCTTTTCCCCGCACCGCTCTCGCCCATGATGAGCAGGCTGCCGCGGCGCGGGAGCTGGAAGCTGAGGTGCTGCGTGAGGAGCTTGTCGCCGCCGGGCGTGCGGACGCTCACGTCGTCGAGCTTGAGGTGCAGCGCCTCGTCGTTGACCTCGATTTTCGCCTCCTCCGCCTCGCGCGCATCCTCGGCATCGAACTCGTCGAGATTGTCCCACAGGTCGCCGAGGCGGCGGATGCCGGCGGTGAAGGCGCTGAGGCCCTCGATCTGCGCGATGATGATGGAGAGCGCGGCGAGGACGGCGGCAAAGGCGCCCTCGGCCTGCGTGACCACGCCGAACTCGACCTTTCCACTCATGAACATCGGCCCCACGATGAGCCCGGGGATGATCAGGGCGAGGTAGTTGTAGCTGTTGGAGAAGAAGCCGAGGCTGCGCGTCCAGCCGATGATCCACAGGGAGTTGTCGAGCACGCCGTTGAGGCGCTCGATGAGGTCGCGGTGCTCGCGCTTTTCCCCGCGGAAGAAGGCGATGCTCTCGGCGTTGTCGCGCACGCGGACGAGGCCGTAGCGGAAGGTGGCCTCCTTCTGATACTGGTTGAAGTAGAGCCCGACGAAGCGCCGCCCGAAGAGCACCGAGATCGTGGTGCCGGCCGCCGCGTAGAGGAAAAGCACGAGGACCAGCCCGCGCGAGACGAACCAGAGCACGCCGAGGAAGCCGGCGAGGGTGACGAGCGAGTTCACGATGACGAGGAAGAAGTTCAGCACGCCGGTCGTGAAGAGGCGCGCGTCCTCCGCGATGCGCTGGTCGGGGTTGTCCACGCTCTCGGTGGCGCGGATGCGGTAGTAGGCGCGGTTGAAGAAGTAGCGCTTGATGAGGTGCTGGGTGAGCCAGCGGCGCCACGCAAGCGAGAGGCGCTCCTGCGAGTAGCGGTAGAAGACGCCGATGGGCACCGAGACGAGGCAGACGGCGACGAACTTCCAGATGCCGAGCACCCAGCCGTCGCGGTCGCGCTGGGAGAGGGCGTTCACCAGGTCGCGCATCGCGTAGCTGAGGAAAAGCTGCACCACGCCGACGGCGATGCACAGCCCGAGCAAGGCCGAGAGCCAGAGGCGCGCCTGACGCCGCGAGCCGCCCCGGAAGAACTCCCTCGCGAGGACGAAGAACCTCCTCAGCAGCGCCAGGTGTGTCTTTTCGGGGGCGGGCATCGTGTGAGTGTGAATGCGGAGTTCACCGCGGCGCATTTGCCGGGCATCCGGGCGGGCCTCCCCCGCTGCTCATGCCCCGGGCGGCAAGCTGCCCGCGCGCACAATCTTGCACGGCCGGATATCGATCACGCTCCGAATAGGGGGACATGCATTCCTATGTCATCCGCGTGTGCGATGCCGGCTCGGACGAGCGGCAAGCCGTGATTGTCACCCCCGGCCGGGACGAACTGCCCCGCGCCGTGCATGACGCCCTGCAGGTCATGCTCAGGGCGCCGGGGCGGGAGCCTCACTTCCCGCTTTTCATAGACATCCACCCGGCCTCTCAGTTTGAGAACGTCGCGTGGATGCATGGGGTCGAGTCGTCAGCGTCGCTGGTCTCTGGACGGTGATGCGGGCGCTCAGTGAGCGCGCGCCTTGTGCCGGGATGGAATGAGGCGGACACGGCCGCGCTGCAGAAGATCGGTGATCGCGGCAGTCGCTTCCGTGGAGTTGCGGGACACGCTGGAAACCGCAAGGACGAGATCGCCGAGGGTGAAATCGGACCTGCGCCTGGAATTGAATGACTTGTTCATGGCAATGGGTGGAACCTTATCGCGTGCCAACGGCCTCCGCCTCTGGGGTCGGCCAAATTCCGCCGCAATGGCTGTCTGCTTTCGCTACTATCCTGTCCGAATTGCGAACACTTGAACGCCGAGGGAGGGCCGAATTGCCAGCGGGCAGATTCGTGGCGCGACTCCACCCCTTGCGAACTCGACGCCGGACGCGGAAAATGCGACTGCTCCTCACTCATCCATGGCGCCGCTCAAAACTGTCCTCGCTGTTTTGCTTCTCGGCGCCACCGCGTGCAAGGAGCGCAAGCCCGTGGTGAAGGAGGAGGACGCCCCGCCCATCGCACTTCCCCCCGCGTGGTCCCCCCTCCAGCCCCAGCCGGCGACCCGCCTGCCCGAGGTGCTGCAGCCCGCCACGCCGGCATCCGCCGCTCAGACAGGCCGGCGCACCACCGGGTTCGACACCGTCGTCATTGATCCCGGACACGGCGGCAACGACGAGGGCACGGCCTGGTATCACGTCAGGGAAAAGGACACGACGCTCGCGGTCGCGCTCCGCCTCGAAAAGCTGCTCAGGGACAGAAACATCCCGTGCGTCCTCACGCGCAGGACGGACACCTATGTCGCCATCGACGACCGCGTGAACATCGCCAACCAGCACCGGCACTCGCTGATGGTGAGCATCCATTTCAACGCCTCCCCGGACGCCGGCGCGGCGGGTTTCTCCAGCTATTATTTTTCGCAGAGCCCGGCGGGAAAATTTGTCGCGCAGACGCTCCAGACGGCGATCGACGAGGCGCGGACCACGCCCAACCGCGGCATCAAGGCCCACAACTACGCGGTGCTCGTCCGCACCACGTCGGCCGCCGTGCTCGTGGAATGCGGCTTCCTGAGCAACCGCGCCGAGGCGCTCCAGTTCGCATCCGCCGCCGAGCAACAGCGGCTCGCCGAGGCGCTCGCGCGCGGGATTCTGCGCGCCCGGCCCGTCGTCATCGAGGATCCGCCGGAGACGGAGATCGCGAAGTGCGAGGTTTACGCGCGGCACCTTGAGGAGAAGGACCACCAGCGCCGGGCGTCCATCGCCCGCTCCCGCAGTGCCAGCTTCCCGCTCCCTTGAGCAGCGCCTTTCGAGTCATCCTCCATGTGGACATGGATGCGTTCTTCGCATCGGTCGAGCAGCGGGATTTCCCCGAGTATCGCGGCAGGCCGCTCATCGTGGGCTCGCCGCCGACGCAGCGCGGCGTCGTGTGTGCGGCGAGCTACGAGGCGCGGAAGTTCAAGGTGCGCTCCGCCATGCCCTCGCGCACCGCGGGCAAGCTCTGCCCGCAGGGCATCTTTGTCCGCCCGCGCATGGACGTGTATCGCGCCGAGTCCGCGCAGATCATGGAGATCCTCCGCTCCTTCACGCCGGTCATCGAGAAGGTCTCCGTAGACGAGGCCTATCTCGACGTGACCCCGCGCTTCGCCGACCACGGCGATTCCGACGCAGCACTGGAGGCCGCGGTGGGCGTCGCGCGCGAAATCAAGCAGCGCATCGCCGGCGAGCGCGGCCTCACCGCGAGCATCGGCATCGGCTCGAACAAGTTCCTCGCAAAGCTCGGCAGCGACTTCCAGAAGCCCGATGGACTCACGCTTATCCGCGAACGCGACAAGGCGGAGTTCCTGAGGCCGCTCTCCGTGCGCGCCATCCACGGCGTCGGACCCGTGACCGCCGAGTCCCTCGAGGCGCTCGGCATTCGGACCATCGGCGATTTGCAGGCGACGGCGGCGGACCTGCATCCGGTCGTCGGCTCATTCGCGGACACGCTGAAGCGCCGCGCATTCGGCGACGACAGCCGCCCCGTGGACACGAGCGATGAGCGCAAGAGCATCAGCGCCGAAAACACCTTCCTCGAGGACACCGACGACCGGCCGGCCATCCGGGCGGTGCTGCGGGAGATGGCGGCCGATGTCGCGGCCTCGCTCGGCAAGCACGGCCTCGGCGCGCTGACCATCCAGGTGAAGGTCCGCTACAGCGACTTCACCACCCTCACCCGCCAGTTGCGGCTGGAGGATCCCGTGAGCGACGCAAAGCGCATCTGCTGGCTCGCCCAGCTCCTCCTCGCACGGCACCGGCTGGTCAAAGGCCCGCTTCGGCTCATCGGCATCGGTGCTTCCACGCTAGTTCCCGCAAACTCCACCCAGCTCCTCCTCCCTATCTGAGCCATCCCCCGGAAAAAGTGTTGGCCCGCCGGTCGAATGACCAACGGGCCAACTGTTCCCCCCAGAACGTCGCCACAAAAACAGGCCGCGCGGATTTTTGCAATCGGAATTTTTGATTTTTTTTTGCCGCCTTCCCCGGCCGACGGGGGCGTCGCAATGGGCGGGGCGGTTCTTGCCGTCTTCCTGTTCGAGGATGTGCTCTTGCAGGGCGGGCATCGGCGCTGCCGAATGAGTGGAGGCCATGGCGCACCTGACCCCGAAGGTTACCGATCGAGAGCGGCCCAAATGTCGTATTCTTCAATCGGAGCTTTCGCCGCGACAAAGTGATCGGCTTGGCGCTTTCCAATTGCAGCGGTTCCCGCCTTACGAGCGGTTACTATCCTCCACGAAGTTCCGTGAAGCGACCTTTTCGCTAGCTCCAGCGCATCGACTTTTCGGTCGTTGATCGCGCCGAATCGGAGAATAAGACGGCAGTCGGATGTAGCGCGGGTTGCACAGTTCGTCCACACCGCTCTCATACCCGAAACGAACTGTTCTGGGCTAGTGTGTGAAAGCTGCCCCTCGTTCGAGTAGTCAACCTCGGATGGGCCACCGACAAACCATCGCCGCAGCCACTGGTCAGGGATGTATGTCCTCATGCCGTAGTAGGGCGGAGATGTCATGATCCACGAAGTTTTGGTGTTCACCCGGCTAAAGGAGGTGCATTGCTGGCTGTCTCCCGCCACGACGCAACCAGCCGCCTGGGTCCTCTCCTCACCGAAATAGCGCGTAGCACGTCGCGTAATCACATCAAGCACGTCAACCTCTGGCGGCGACATCTTTCGCTGACGCCAGAATTTCACCGAATAGCGCGGTTTCGGCGCATAGGTTCGAGGACACTGATTGGAGAAATACGACTGCTGCTGCTTCGCCCGCGGACCATGCAGCGCACCAAGAATCAACGCTCGCAATGCCTTCCTAGCTTCGGACTCGCAGTTGAACAGAAGCCCCTGGCGGAGCCGGCAAAGGGAATCCAACACTCGCTCGTGGAAGGCGCGCTGCCAGAATTCTCCGGTTGGGACATCGCGAGGTTGCTTGATTTCTTCCAAGATTCTCCGCGCTGCTGCGACGACCCGCCCCGGAGTCGTATTGGCAAGCTTGGCTTCCGAAATGGCGACGGCGACTGGGTTGCTGTCGATCCCGAAGGCACGAAGCCCGAGCAATCGACCGGCATAGAGGGTGGTGCCTCGTCCGGCGAACGGGTCCAGCACGGCTTCGCCCTGTTTCGCATGCCGCGTGAGCACGCCAAGAGGGAACTCCAGCGGGAACATCGTGAAGTAGGGACAGATGCCGTTAAGTGCGGTGGACATGTCAGCTTGGTCTAGGGCCAACTTTCACCCATGCCTTTCCCTCTCGCTTGAACGAGTGCCAGCCCTGATTCTGTGGGCCGTAGATGGCATCAAGGACTCGCCGCACCATGTTGTAAGCAACATTGTCGAACCCGCCATCCATTGTTTGAAGCTGTGCTCGCTCGAAAATGAAGCGTTGAATCTGTCCCCACTTGATGCCGTCGCCGCTTATTTGCGCCATCATATTCGCATCAGCACGCACTGCGGCCGTCGCACGAGCCGCAATCGTTTCGAGGACATCGGGACGAGGTTCATCAGCTTGCTCCTCAGGCTCCGTGCTTAACACGAGCCCGGGCGCGGACGGTGCTTGCGGCTGCGGCTGGGCGACGACTGCCGGAGAAGGCTGTGGAGCCTCGCTTCGGAATTGGCCTCGTAGCGTAGCGGCAAAGGTCGCTGCCGCTGGAAGATTGTGCTGCGGGTCGCGCACTGTGTAGCGCCGCTCAAACGACAACACGCGCACTGCAACCGGATACGGTTTCCCACCTTCAGAACTCCAGAACACTCCCTGCCCCTTGATTGGCTCGTTGAGCAGTGCGCTCAAAAGGTCTGTGCTGAAATGGGCGTTCGCTTTCGACAAGCTGTGCAAGTCGGCGGCTGCGAGCAGATGAAATATGAACCAGTTGTCGCCCTGGCTCAGAATCTCCACCGGGATGCTGCCGGGCTGTTGTGTAACCAGAACCGCGCCGAGGTCATACTTGCGACCTTCCTTCACCCAGGCGATGTAAGGCTCCGCGGACACGGCTCCCTCCACCAGCACGGATTGGGCTTCTTCGATGACAGCGATTGTCGGAATCGTTTGGGAATTCTGCTTGGTGAACTCCTCCTGATTGCGGTCAAAGATTCGTCGAAGAATCAGCCCCGCAAGAATCATCGCCTGCGCCCCGCGCATCTGGGACAAGTCCACAACGCAGAGCTTTCCCTGCGAAAGGGAGTGGACGAGCATGTCCATCAACTGACTGGCGGGGTCGTGGAGCGAGCGGACGATGGCGGTCATGTTGCCCCGTGCTGCCAACGCTTCTGTCTGCTGACGCTCTTCGTCCAAGTCAAGAATCTCACAGATTTCCTCAAGTGCCGCTTGGTTGCCGTGCTCGTGGATCAGATTCACCAGTCGTTGCCACCGCCCTGAATCAAGTCCCCGGAGTTTCCGCACGTTTTGCTGGTCTTGCCGTTCAGGCCCGAGAGCAATGGCAATTACGTCACCGGGCCGGAGACGGCGGATGTCGAGCTTGATGCCGCCAGCGACGAAAGACTGGTAGAATGCACTCTGACTTCTTCGCGAAGTGAAAACGACGAGCTTGTCCTGCAAGTGCGGCACGTCGCAAAGACCCGGGCGCCCCTTGTCATCGGGCCAGAAGTATTCGCCGTCGGGGTCGAAGATGACTGTGCCAACTGGCACTTGCCGTCCACCCGCCTTCGTGGTCGTCGGTGTTTCGCGGTAGAGTGTGCTGAACAGTAGTTTGTTCAGGTTCGATTTGCCGAAGCCCGCCCGCGCAAAGATGAACGAACGGCGAGACACGAGGTGCGTGATGGCAAACTTGACGAGGACTTCCGGCGATTTGATTTGCATCCAGTCCTCCCGCCCGAGCAGTGCACTGCCGTCGCCGTAAACGTATTCACCAAGGGCAAAATGGCCTATTTCCGCGCCGGCAACATTGTGACCGGCAAGCTCGCGGAGCACGTCTCCTGAAGGAAACGCGACCGGACTTCCAACGTGCGGGAGCCGTCGGTGGGACGGCACGAACGCAAGCTGGCCGCGTGCGTCGGTGCGTAGCACGCCGAGCACCCGGATGTTCACCCGATACTTCAAATACTGCTCACGCAAGTCTTCGGGCACAGGACGGTCTTCACGAACAGCGCGAATGTTGAACTCCTCTCCAGCGCCAGATGACAGCTTGCCTTCCGACGAGAACGCGGTGATGCGGCCAAGCACCGCCTCGTTCGGGTTCTCCAATTGCACGAGCAAGAACTGGCCGTGCATCGGAATGCTTTGGAACTCGTTGCGGTAGGGCAGCACGAGGTCGGCATGGAATTCGAGACCGCCTTCGCGAAAGCCTTTAAAGACGCCGACAACTTGGTCCTTGGGAAAAAGTTCGATGGGCATAATGGGTTCAGTTCATGAGTATCGGCGAGCTGCGGGGTCTTGGTCGCGCAAGCGGAAGACATCAAGCTCGTGTCCTCGTGCATCCAGGACAGCACGGATGCCGTCGTAGATTTCGTCCTGAAGAATGTCGAAATCGAAATCCACCAAGGCGGCGTGCTCATGTGCCTTCTGCAAGCAACGCGGGTAGAACGGAACCGGAAAGCCGTCTATCGCATCGGCCAGCATGTAACCGAGAATCGCCTGCGCCTCATTGGCTTGGTGGAGGAAGATGTCCACCGGCCAAATCGGATCCCGCTTTCCGTTGCCAAATTTCACGAAGAACATTTTCCCGCCGACGAATTTGTTCACCTCGCCGCCCTCAAGCTGCCGGTCGTCGCCGCGAGCATACTCAGACCAGACGTAAGCCTTTTCTTCGAGTTCACGGGGAACCTCTACGTATGACGCGTATTCAGTCGCCATCACGTCCTCCAAAGCCATCGCGAGTCGGTAGCGGTCGAGGACTTTGCTGGATTTACAGACACCGGTGAGAAACAGGCGGCGGCGGTTCCGGCGATACTGGTTCTCAATTCCTTCCCGCAGTCCTTGGAGATACCTGACGAATCCATCACCAGCGAAAACCTTGCTCCGCAGCAGCCCGTCACAAACGATGATTGTGTCAGTCCCGAAATCTTTCTCCCGCAGCACGACGAAAAGAATCGCCCACTCAACAAGCTCGCGGTAAACCTGAACCCAACTCGGACTGACGGGCCGGTCGCTCTCGTTCGCTCGAATCATTGAACTGAGGTCAACCAGCGAGCGCACATTCAAGTAAGCCATCATTTTGCCGAGCGCCGTGCGTGGTGTCCCGTCTGCGTTGAATTGCCGTGCACTCAACGCCGTGACACTCGTCGTAGGGCTGACAACTTCGAGGCAATACTCGTTGTTGCTCGAATCAACCACGCGGACGAGTTGAACAAGGAACGGATCAAACTGAACCTGGTTATTCCCGCCGTCTGTTCCAACCAGAGATATGGACGTGGTGCCACGCGACTGAATACGGCGCACGGCAGGTTTTAGCGGCAACACTTCTCGTCGAAGCTGATCCAGCAATGTCCGATCGCCAGCCACTTGACTGCGGATGGCTTCTCGGAGTTCGTTCAAACTTTGAGGATCGATCATTGCGGAAAGATGCTGTGGTTATTCGGTGCCTTCAGTGAAATTCCGCCGGGTTGTTTCATGACGCCGAACTGCCAGCGCACGTCGTCGTCCTTGCTCCAGTTGTCATGCCTTTCGGTCATGACCTGCAGTTTGCCTCCGAATTGTAGGAATGCGCTATCGCACAACGCAGTGTCAGAGTCGTTGGAGGGCAGGCTCCCGTAGCCATGTGGTCCATTTAGTTGGAACACCCGGAAATTGCACGAAGGAAATTCAAGGAAACGAAGGGATGAAGTTCTGAATCCTGAGTTTTGAATTCTGAATTGGAGGAGAGAGGGAGGGACGGTTTGAGATTGCGAAAGGTGCGGAGCCGGGGACTGGCGGGAGGCTTGACTGGGGGCGATGACGGAGGGATGACTTATTGGAACGTTCATCCCTGCCATGCCGCTGCCGCCTGAATTTTGGGACAAGCTCCGACTCCGGGGAGACGCGGAGCTTTGCGCAATACTGGCGCACCCGGGGGATTATCAGCCGGAGGCGCTGGAGGCGATCCGCCGGGAGCTGGAACACAGGAATCTGGCGCCCGCAGAGGACGCGCGGCTGCAGGAGGAGGCGGCGGTGCAGAAGGCCGCGGAGGATCGGGTGGCGTCGGGGAGGCTGGGGTGGCCGGTGCGTCTGGCGGTGCTCGCGGGGGCGGTGCCGCTGTTCCTCCTGTTCGCGGTGCTGGTGATGCATTACAAGCGGACGGGGCAGAAGCGGAAGGTGCGGGACTGCGGGGTTTGGTTCCTCGCGGGCCTGCTGCTGTGGCCTGTGGCGCTGTTCGCGGGATATGTGGCGGCGAACCGGCACGTGCGGGAGCGATACATGGCGGACCATGTGCTGATGGGGATGGCGATTGGTGCCGGGGTGGCGGTGGTGCTGCTGGTGGGGAGTTTTCTGCGGGTGTTTAATGGGAAGCCGGCGGAGGATGAATGACGAAGGACGGAAGGACGTAATCGGGAGGAGGGTTTGGGAAAGGGAAGGAGCGGAAAGGCGTGGAACATTTGGGAGATGTGGACCGCGGACTGCGGGAGACGGAACCGGCGAAGCCGTGGAATTGGTGGGTTTCGGGGTTTTGGCCGGCGTTTGGCGGGGATTGGGTGTGGATGGTCCGGAACGAGCGGCGTTTTTCCAGAACGAACGGCGATTTCCAGGAACCGACGGCGTTTTTCCGTGACGAGCCATGATTTCCCGCGACGAGCGGCGTATTCCCGCGACGAGCGGCGTATTCCCGCGACGAGCGGCGTATTCCCGTGACGAGCGGTGATTTCCCGGAACGGACGGCGTATTCCCGGAACGAACGACGATTTCCAGGAACTGACGGCGATTTCCCGTGACGAGCTATGATTTCCCGTGACGAGCCATGATTTCCCGTGACGAGCACCGTATTCCCGTGACGAGCGGTGTATTCCCGGGGAATGCGGCGATTTCCGTGGAACAAAATGCGAAGGACGAATGAGGAATGACGAATGACGAAAGGAGAGAGTGCAGGGGGGCGGGGGCAGGGATCCGCAGATTTCGCAGATTGGCGCAGAAAGCGGGGGGCGGGCTGCCGACGACTGGTTTCCCGTTCCGAATTCGGAGTTTCGCATTCCGAGTTCCGGGCGTTCGTCGCGCATTGCGAGTTCCTCGTCTGACTACAATCCCGCGCCCTGCAGTTCTCCCGTCGCCCTTCACCCTTCGTCATTCCGTCATTCGCCCACGCCGGGGGGAATGGCGGAAGGGGTGGGATTCGAACCCACGGTGCCTTTTACAGCACGCTCGATTTCGAGTCGAGTGCCTTTAACCACTCAGCCACCCTTCCAATCGGTGTTGCGATCGCGGCTAGTATGGAAGGGCGCGCGCGGCTGGCAAGGAGAATTGGAAACTTGGGGACGCGGGGACGCGGGGACGCGGGGACTGGGAGACTGGGAGCACTGAGCACTGAGCACTGTTCCCCGCTGCTCCGCGCTACAGGCGGGAGATGAGGAGTTCGCGCTGGAAGATGAATTCCTTGGGCATGCGGTCGTGGAGCTTGAGGAAAAATTCGGCGTGCCAGAGGAGTTCGCGCTGCCACTCGGCGCTGTCGAATTTCATGAGCTCATCCCAGCGCTCGCGGGAGTAGTCGAGGCCGCGCCAGTCGAACTCGTTGAAGCGGGGCATCCAGCCGACCTGTGTCTCGCGGGCGCGGCCGCGGCCGTGGCAGCGGTCCACGATCCATTTGAGGACGCGGAAGTTTTCGCCGAAGCCGGGCCAGAGGAATTTCCCCGCGGCGTCCTTGCGGAACCAGTTCACATGGAAGATGCGCGGCGGGTCGGTGAGCTGGCGGCGGATGTGCAGCCAGTGGTTGAAGTAGTCGGCCATGTGGTAGCCGCAGAAAGGCAGCATCGCCATCGGGTCGCGGCGGACCTGGCCGACAGCGCCGGCGGCAGCGGCGGTGGTCTCGCTGCCCATGGTGGCGCCGAGGTAGGCGCCGTGGATCCAATTGAACGCCTGGAAGACGAGCGGCATGGTGGTGGCGCGGCGTCCGCCGAAGATGATGGCGCTGATGGGGACGCCGTCGGGGTTGTTCACCTCGCTGGCGAGCGCTGGGTTGTTCGTCATGGGCGCGGTGAAGCGCGAGTTCGGGTGCGCGGCCTTGTCCGCGGAGGCGGGTGTCCACGGGCGGCCCTGCCAGTCGGTGGCGTGCGCGGGCGGCGGGCCGTCCTTGCCCTCCCACCACACATCGCCGTCGGGGAGGAGCGCGACATTCGTGTAGATGGTGTCGCGCTCGATGGAGCGCATGGCGTTGGGGTTCGTGGCGTAGTTCGTGCCGGGGGCGACGCCGAAGTAGCCGTTCTCGGGATTGATGGCGCGGAGCTTGCCGTCCTGGTCGGCCCACATCCACGCGATGTCGTCGCCAATGGTGGTGACTTTCCATCCGGCGAAAGGCTCCGGCGGAATGAGCATGGCGAAGTTCGTCTTGCCGCAGGCGCTGGGGAAGGCGGCGGCGATGTAGGTCTTCTCTCCCTCGGGGGATTCGACGCAGAGGATGAGCATGTGCTCGGCGAGCCAGCCGTGCTGACGGCCGAGCCACGAGCCGATGCGGAGGGCGAGGCATTTCTTGCCGAGGAGGACGTTGCCGCCGTAGCCGCTGCCGACGCTGATGATCATGTTTTCGCGCGGGAAGTGGCAGATGAGGCGGCGCTCGGGGTCGAGGTCGAGCATGCTGTGGACGCCGCGGTTGAAGTCGTCGGAATCGCCGAGCTGGCGGAGAGCGACCTCGCCCACGCGGGCCATGATGCGCATGTTCAGGACGACGTAGATGCTGTCGGTGATCTCGATGCCGACCTTCGCCAGCGGGGAGCCGGGCGGGCCCATGAGATACGGGATGACATACATGGTGCGGCCGCGCATGGCGCCGGTGAGCATGCCGCGGAGCTTTGCGAGCATCTCGCGGGGCTCGGCCCAGTTGTTGGTGGGGCCGGCGTTGTCGCGGCTCTGCGTGCAGATGAAAGTGAACTGCTCGACGCGGGCGACGTCGTTGGGATTCGACCGGTGGTAGTGGCAGCCGGGGAGCTTCTGCTGGTTCAGCGGGGTGAGGACGCCCTGCGCGACCGCCTCGCGGAGGAGGTGCTCCTTTTCACCCTCGGAGCCGTCGCACCAGAAGACGGAGTCGGGCTGGCAGAGTGCGCGGTAGTCCTCGACGAACTGCTGGATGCTGGAGTTGAAGCTGGCTGATTTGATCCCTGTGTGTTGTCCCATAAGCGGAGGGATGATGCAGGGGATGAGGCGGGCGGGCAATTCGTGGTTTGGCAAAATCGGCGCGGTGATTTGCAAGCGACTGCGCAATTGCGGGCCGCGCAGTTTGTGGTAATCCATTCTGCATGGCCCGCTACATGTCGCGCGAAACCGAGCCGTTCGGAAAATGGAAGGGCATTCCCATTTACCTGACGACGATCCTCACGGCGCTGATGGTGGTGGGGTTCGTCGCCTCGGCATTCCTCGCGTCGGCACGGTCGCCGTGGCTGGCGGCGCTGACCTTCCACACGCCGGTGACGTCGTGGACGGGATGGCTCAGCGTGCTGAGCTATCCGTTCATCGAGATGCCGACGTTCTTCATGCCGCTCGGGATCGTGTGCTTCTACTGGTGGGCGGCGGGAATCGAAAGCCACCTGGGGCGCGGCCCGCTCGTGCGGCTGCTGTCGATCCTCGTGCTGCTGCCGGTGGCGTTTCTCGGGGTGCTGGCGCTGACGGGAACGGCATCCGGGAGCCTCGCGGGGAATTTCCTCGTCACCGCGGGCCTGCTCGTGGCGTTTGCCGCGCTTTACCCGAATGCGGAGTGGGCGGGCTGGGTGCCGTTCAAATACCTCGCATTCGCGTGCATCGTCTGCGGCTCGCTGATGATGGTGGCCTCCCGCGACTGGCTCGGCGTCGCGGAGCTGTGGCTCGTCTGCCTCGCGTCGTTCCTCTACATGCGCCATGCGGTGGAGCAGGAATACGACGACCATGTGCCGATGGGCGCGCGCATCCGGTCGTGGTTCCGGCGCAAGCCGCAGTTCCGCGTGGTGCCGCGCAGCCGCGACTCCGGCGCCACCCGCGCGCGCGAGGAGTTCGACGACGATGACGACGAAAACGAAGTGGATGAGTTGCTGGAAAAGATCGCGCGCAACGGCCTGTCGAGCCTCACCTCGAGGGAACGCGAACGCCTCGAGCAGGCGCGGGAAAATCTGCTGAAGAAGGAACGCAAGTGAGCGGCGCAGCCAAGGTGGCGGAAGATTTCACTCGTTGCAGGCGCGTTGCCGCGCGAAATTCCGCGCGATGAACGAGCAGGCTCCTCCCCGAAACGACCCCCAATACATCACGGCGATGTCGCACTTCTACCGCGGGGAGGTGGGGCGCATCATGGCGTGGCGCGCGCGGCTGGACAACACGACGAACTGGGCCATCACGGCGACGTCCACGATTTTCACCGTCGCGTTCTCCATCGAGCGCGTGCCGCACATCATCTTCATCTTCAACATCGCGGTGATCACGATCCTGCTGTGGATCGAGGCGCGGCGCTACCGCTTCTACGATGCGTTCCGCGCGCGCGTGCGGATGCTGGAGGCGCACTTCCTCGTGCCGGTGGTGATGCAGAAGGCGTCCGCCCTCGAGGGCGACTGGCGGAAGCTGCTCGCGGAGGATCTGCTGCTGCCGCGCTTCAAGATGTCGAAGTTCGAGGCGTTTGGCCGGCGGCTGAAGCGGAACTACGTCTTCATCTACATCATCATCCTCTTCGCGTGGGTGACGAAAATCTTCCTTCACGCGCAGCCGCCCATCGACGGGTGGGCTTCCTTTTACCGCGCGCTGAGCGTGGGCACGTCCATCCCCGGATGGCTCGTGGCGATCTGCCTCGTCTCCACGCTCGCCGCAGTCGTGGGCGTCGCCTACTGGGCCGCGGTCAAACTTCCCGGCGAGTTCTCCGACTTCGGCCCGCGGCGGAAGTGGCAGATTTGACGTGGCGGAAAACACACGCGCCCCTACAAGGCGCGGCATGACTGACGCTCCTCTTCCGCGCACGGCCGCGGATGCACTCGACCCGAGATTTTCCCCGCTCGACCAGCTCCTGCGCATCATGGCGCGGCTGCGCGCGCCGGACGGCTGCCCGTGGGACCGCGAGCAGACGCACGCGACGCTCCGGCCCGCGGTGATCGAGGAAGCCTACGAAGTGGCCGCCGCCATTTCATCCGGCGACGACGCAAACCTCCGCGAGGAACTCGGCGACCTGCTGCTGCAGGTGGTCTTTCACGCGCAGCTCTCGCGCGAGCGCGGCGGATGGGACTTTGACAACGTGGCTGCGGGCATTGTGGAGAAACTCGTGCGCCGGCACCCGCACGTCTTCGGCGCGGAGAACGCCGCGGACTCCGCCGCAGTGCTGAAGCGCTGGGAGGAAATCAAGCGCGAGGAAAAGGGCGCAAAGGTGGAGTCGCTGCTCGACGGCGTGAGCGAAGGGCTGCCCGGATTGATCCGCGCCGAAAAAATCCAGAAGCGCGCCGCCAAGGTCGGCTTCGACTGGCCCGACCTGCCGCCCGTCATCGCCAAAGTGCGCGAGGAACTCGCCGAAGTGGAGTCCGCCCTGCCCGACCCGCAGAAGGTCGAGGACGAAATCGGCGACCTCCTCTTCGCCGTGGTGAACCTCGCGCGAAAACTCAAAGTGGACGGCGAAGTCGCCCTGCAAAAAGCCACCGACAAATTCTCCACCCGCTTCCGCCAAGTGGAAGCCATCACCCGCCAACGGAGTCTCGCGATGGAGAAGATGTCGCTCGCGGAGCTGGACGCGATTTGGGACGAGGTGAAGGCGGCGCGACCCGTGTAACCGCCGCGCTACTCGATGGCGCGCGCCTCGACGGACGTGAGCTCCTTCATCTGCGCGGGGATGCCGGCGAGGCCGGCTCGCATGAGGGATTCGCCGACGAGGATGGCGTTGCAGCCGGCGTCGAAGGCGCGCTGGGTGTCGGCGCGGGTTTTGAGGCCGCTTTCGCTGACGAGGAGGATGCCGTCGGGGACTTCCTCGCTGAGTTCCTCGGTGGTGGCGAGGTCCACGGTGAAGGTGTGAAGGTTGCGGTTGTTGATGCCGATGAGGCGGGCGCCGAGGTCGAGGGCGCGGTCGAGTTCCTCGCGGGTGTGGACTTCGACGAGGACGTCGAGCTGGAAGTCGGTGGCGGTTTTGTAGAGGTGCTCGAGCTCGGGCTGCTCGAGGGCGGCGACGATGAGGAGGATGCAGTCGGCGCCGGCGACTCCGGCTTCGAAGATCTGGGCTTCGTGGATGATGAAGTCCTTGCGGAGGCAGGGGAGGCCGACGGCTTCGCGGATGCGGGTGAGGTAGGCGAGGCTGCCCTGGAAGAATTGCTCGTCGGTGAGGATGCTGAGACAGTGGGCGCCGGCGGCTTCGTAGGCGCGGGCGATGGCGACGGGGTCGAAGTCGGGCGCGATGACGCCGGCGCTGGGGCTGGCTTTTTTCACCTCGGCGATGACGCCCAGCTCGCTGGGGCCGCGGTCGAGTGCGGCGGCGAATCCGCGGAAGTCGTTGCGGAGGAGCGCGGCTTCGCGGAGGTGGGCGGCGCGGGGGAGGAGCTTCGCGACCTCGGCGCGCTTCACTTCGATAATCTGCTGGAGCCGCGTGGGAATCATGCGGCGGAAGATTTCGCGGGGCGCGGCGTGTGACGAGTGGAAAGTGTGTGGTGCTCGGTTCTCAGTGCTCGGTCCTCAGTTCGCAGTGCTCAGTGCTCGGTGCGGCGTGCTTTCGTTTCGTCGTTCGTTGGATTCGGGATCGGGGTGGAGCTCGGAGGATGCGCCTTTGCACTGAGCACTGAGGACCGGGCACTGAGAACTGAACGCTCGCCATGCAGACGGACCTCGGCGAAAGTGTGCGCATGAGCACGCAGAACGAACTCCCCTCCCCCGTCGAGCAGGCGCTGCAGGCGCGCGATCCGCAGGCGGCGCTGGATGCGTCCATCGAGGCGTTCGGCTGCCAAGCAGGGACGGTGCACTGGCTCGATGCACAGAGCGGGATGCTGAAGCTGGCGGCGAGCCGGAACATCCCCGAGGCAATCACGCAGATCGTGGCGACGGTGCCCATCGGCAAAGGCATCGCAGGTCTCGCGGCGCAGACACGCGAGCCGGTGACGATTTGCAATCTGCAGACGGACACCTCCGGCAAGGCGCGGCCCGCGGCAAAGACGACGGGGATGGAGGGCTCGATCGCGGTGCCGATGCTCGTCGCGGGTGAACTGCGCGGCGTGCTCGGCGTGGCGAAGGCCGCGGCGCACGACTGGAGCGATGCGGAGAAGTCGCTGCTGCTCGCAATTGCGGCGCGGCTCGGCGAGACGCAGCCTTGAGAGTGGCTCTCAATGCGAGCGCTCAGTGCTCAGTTGCCGCGCTGTCCTTTGCTGAAAACTGCGCGCTGAACTCCCCGCACTGTCTGCATGGGCCGCACTGGAGTTGCCAGCGCCAGACGCGCGGTGCATAGTGCGCGACGCCAATGAAACGCCGCGCCTTTCTCCTCGCCGCTGGAGCCGCGGCATTGTCGTCGGCAAGCGGCTCGCAGAATCCGCCGCCGAAGGCCGCGCCCACACCGGCGAAACCCGCAACACCGACTGCGAAACCAGCACCCGTCCCGCCTGCGAAGCCCGCGCCGACGGAGCAGCAGCCGCATTTCAAAAAGCGGATCAAAATCGGCATCTCGACGTATTCCTACTGGCACTTCGAGGAGAAGAAGTTCCCCATCGAGACCGTGATCGAGCGCGCGGCGGAATTCGGAGTGGAGGCGGTGGACGTGCTGCACCGGCAGATGGAGATCAGCGAGAGAGGCGCCTTTGACGCGGAGGCGCGCGCATATTGCCGCAGGCTGAAGCGCATCGCGTTCCGCAACGGCGTGGATCTGATCTGCCTGAGCACGCACCAGAATTTCGTGTCGCCCGATCCGAAGGTTCGGAAACGGGAATTGGACCACACGCTGAAGTGCCTCGAAATCGCGGACGCGCTCGGCGCATCGAGCATCCGGCTGAATGCCGGGCGCTGGAACACGGTGCCTGACTTCGATGAGTTCATGAAGAAGCGCGGGCTCGAGCCGCCGCTCGCCGGGCACACCGAGGACGAGGCATTCGACTGGGCGGGCGACTGCATCGGCAAATGCCTGAAGCGCGCGGAGGAACTCGGCATCGTGCTCGCGCTGGAGAATCACTGGGGCCTTTCCCGCTCACCCGAGGGGCTGCTGCGGCTGCTCGCGCCGTTCGAGTCGCCCTTCATCGGCGCGCTGATGGACACCGGAAATTTCCTCGAGGATCCCTACGACAAGCTGAAGGCAATCGCGCCGAAGACGGTCTTCGTGCAGGCGAAGACCTACTTCGGCAGCGGGCTGTGGTATACGCTCGATCTCGACTACCAGCGCATCGCGCGCATCCTCGCGGACGCAGGTTACTCCGGCTATGTGTCGCTGGAGATGGAGGGAAAGGAGCACGCGGACACCGCGGTGCCGAAGAGCCTCGCGGTGCTGCGGAAGGCATTCGGCTGAGTGAGCGGTGCGAGCACGCCGCTCGCGCCGGCCGAATCACATGAGAAAAGCGGTGACGCCAATCACCGTGCCGACGAGGCCGAGGAGGATGGAGAGGAACCAGAAGACGCGCATCCGCGAGAGGATGGCGACGCTCGCGATGACGATGGCGATTTGCAGCGCGAGGGAGGCGTGGTCGCAGCGGTCGTTGATCTTCGAACTGCGCTCGGCGTCTTTTGCGGACTCCTCCGCGTGCGCCTTGATTTCCTTCTGCTCGTCCTTGTAGCGCACGGCTTCTCCTTTCAGTTCCCCGACTTTCTTCGCAAGGTCGGCGGAGGCGCCCTGTGGCGCGAGCAGCGAGAGGATTTCACTTTCCGATGTGGCGATGCTGCCCTTGATGCCCTTCGCCTGGAAGTAGCCCCACTGGTTTGCGGCCTCGTTCGTCTTGATGATGGCGTCGGTCTTCGCGTTGTCGCCCTTGTTGCCGATGAACGCAAGGATGACCGCGAGGCTCGCAATGGTCACGGCGACGCGCTTTTCAAACGGATCATTTGCCTCTGGGATTTCAGGTGCCTCGGCCATGCGGCTATTTCGCCGGGAACCAGCGGTAGAGGAAGAAATAAACGAGCACGCCGGTGACGCTCACATAAAACCAGATGGGGAATGTCACCTTCGCCCAGCGCCGGTGATCCTCAAAGCGGCCCGCGAGTGCGTGGCGCATCGTGATGATGGCGAGCGGCGGCACGGCAATCGCGAGAACGATGTGCGAAAGGAGCATCACGTAATAAACCGCGCGCCACGCGCCCTCGCCGCCGAACGGCGTGTGGACTCCCCGCACGAGGATCTTGTGCGCGACGTAACAGATGAGAAACACGCACGACACTGCGAATGCCGCGCCCATGCAGAAGCCGTGCGCGCGCTTCGCCTCGCGCTTGATGGTGATGATGCCGCCGAGCAGGAGCACCGTGGCGAGTGCGTTGAGGCTGGCGTTGATCGGAGGCAGGTCGGCTGCAGTCATTTTTCGTTGAGCAGGCGCTTGATGTCGGCCAGCAGGCGCTTCGCTTCCTCGGCCTGGTTTTGGCCGATGCCGTCGTAGTAGCCGCGAATCCATCCCTCGCGGTCGATGAGGACGAGCTTGGCGCTGTGGATGAATTTATCCGCGACATCCACGCCAGCCGCATCGGCGAGCGCGAGCTTGAATCCATCCACGCTGAGCTTGAACACGTCGGCCTTGGCGCCGGAGAGGAACATCCACCGGGCGTCGGCCTGCTGCTGCGTCGCATAGGCGCGGAGCACCTCGGGCGTGTCCTTTTCATCCGTGGAGATGGATAGGAAGCGCGCATCGGGCAGCTCGCGGGTGGCGTGGTGGAGGAACGACATTCGCTTGCTGAGGTCGAGGCAGATGCCGGGGCATGATGCGAAGAAGAAGTCGGCGACCCAGACTTTGCCGCGCATCGCGTCCGGGGCGACGAAGGGCTTTTCGCTGCGCTCGGTCAGGGTGAATGGCGGGAGCTGGTAGAGCTTCTTCAGCGGCTCCGGGGCGCGCTCGCAGGAGGCGAACAGGCAAACTGCGAAAATCATCGCGGCCAGCACGGCTGGCGAGGCGAACATGGAGTTCAGTCGGGTGCCCATTGTGTTCATTGCTTCGAAAGAACCATGAGCCCAAGCACGAGCGGCAGGTAGATGATGCTCGCGAAGAAGAGGCGCCGCGCGACGGGGCGCGAGCGGTCGGCGAAGAAGTTCAGCGCCGCGAGGAAAAAGATGCTGTTGATGAGCAGCGCGCCACCGAGGTAGGTGCCGCCCGCGGTGCCGGCATTGAACGGCACGAGCGTCGCCGCAGTGAGCAGCAGCGTGAAGACGAAGCTCGTCGCCGCGGTGGCGATGCCGGTCTGATCGTCGCGCTTCAGCATCACGAGTCCGGCGCCGCGGTATTGGTCGCGGTGCATCCAGGCGATGGCGAGGAAGTGCGGCATCTGCCAGGTGAAGAGCACCGCGAAAAGCACCCATGCGCCGAGCGAGAGGCGCGGGTTCGCCGCAGCCCATCCGACGACGGGTGGAATCGCGCCGCTGACGGCGCCAATGACCGTGCACCATGCGGTGCGGCGCTTCAGCGGCGTGTAGAGCAGGATGTAAATGACGATGGTGCTCGCGGCGAGCGTGGCGCTGAGCGCGTTCACCGCGAGGGCGAGCCATGTGCTGCCGGCGACACCGAGTGCGAGGGCGATCCAAAACGCGGCGCCGCGCTTCATGCGGCCCGCGACGATGGGACGGTCCGCGGTGCGCGCCATGAGCGCGTCCACCTTGACCTCCCAGAGCTGGTTGAACGCGGCGGCGCTCGCCGCGCACAGCGCCGTGCCGAGCATGGCCTGCGCGAGGCGGACCCAGTCGATCTGCGAGGCGCCCATCCAGTAACCGACGAAGGTGGTGATGAGCACGAGGAGGTTCAGGCGCGCCTTTGTGAGGTCGAGCAGGTCCGCCAGAATGCCGGGCTCGGCATTCGCGTGCGGGATGTCGGTGTTGGCGGCGGCGTTGCTCAATTCAGTGCCCGGTTTTCAGTTCCCATCGACCAGTCGCCGGCCGATGATTCAAGACGACGATGGGTGGGCGCCGCGGAATCCTTCATGTGGCTCGCAGCCTCCCAGCCCGGGCGAAATAGAGCGCGGCAGTCGCGCACAGAGCCGCGCCGGTGATGACGTGCGTATTGGTGATATGCGCGTGCCGGACTTTCCAGATGACCATCACACCGAGCATGATCTGCACGAGCACCAGCGCGAGCAGCGCCCAACCGACGCGCGTGAGGCGCGGCACACCGGCGGCGCGCTTCGCGGTGCCGATGGCCATGCCGATGATGTGGCCGGCGATGAGGATCGGGAGGATGCGCGAGTGGAGGAAATGAATCCCGATTTCGTGGCTCCACGCGACGGGCAGGAGCGAGCCGTTCACGCCGGCTGCGGGCCACGTCGGAATGAGCATGCCGATGCCCTTGTGCCGGAGATACGCGGCGCACGCGAGTTGGACGAAGTAGAGCCCGAGCAGCACGACTGCCATGCGACGGAATTTTCCGGCGTTCTCATTCGGCGTCGCTGCGAGTTCGCGCCACACGGGCGAAAGGCGTGCGGCGAGAATGACAAGGAGCACGAGGAAAAACTGGGCAAAGCATCCGTGCAGCACGCGGAGATTCGTGGCGAGCGGATAGAGTGCGTTGGCCTTTGCGCCGAGCTCATCGGCAGCCTTGCGCAAGACGGCAACCTCCTGCAACGGGGCGGTGTCAACCTTTGCGATCAGCGCCTCGGCTGCTTTGACAGCGTTCTTTCCATCGGTCTCCAGCGTGACACGGTATCCGCCCATGACGGCCTGAATGCACACGCAACCAAACACAACGAGAACGAGCATTTGATTGGAGGTGATTGTTCTGCCTCTGACGCGATGCCACAGGAGCAGAAATGCTACGAACGCCAGAGCAGCAGGCCAGATGCGAAGATGCATCGCGAGGTTCCCATCCAGTGAAAACACGTGCGCAAGACCGGCACCAAGACTACTCACAACTGCCGCAACGCCCAATGCCCACAGGTTTCCCCAAACCCAGGCGCAGAGGATTCCAACAAGCACACCGATACTCATGGCGAGCAGGCGGTGGCTGTGTTCGAGGAGAACGGCATGATCACGAAACCAACCGCTTGGATTCATCTGCCCGTGGATCGTCGGCCAGGTGGCAACCGCCATTCCAGCATCGTAGGTAGTCACAAGAGCACCCAGAAGAATCAGCGTGAGCGTGGCTGCCACGATGAATTTCGCAAAACGCGAAAGCCAGATTTGGTGCGGCGCAGTGTCCATTTCAGCGGCGGAGTTTATGCCGGATGCGCGATGCGGAAAGGGTTGAGTTGCGATTTGAGCGGAACTGCGAGGCTGCCAGGCCGTCTCAGTTCCAGAATCTCAACACCGGGAAAATTCCCGGGGCGGAGCAGCGATTCGACCTCCTGCCCCGGCGCTCAGAACACTCAGTGCTGCTTCTCACCGTGCGCGGCAGCGTGCTTCTCGGCTTCGGCGCGAACAGCTTCGGCCTGTTTCCGCACTTCGACCGCCTGCTGCTTGAGATATTTCTGCGTGTAATCGAGCTGATCCTTATACCACGCGTCGAAGTCCTTGCCTTCCTCGACGATGTATTTCGCGGCCATGTTGGAGTGACCGGCACCACAGAGCTGCGCGCAGATGATCTGCCACTCGCCGGTGGACACCGGGCGGAACCACTGCGGCACTTCTGTGCCGGGCGTGGCGTCCTGCTGGACGCGCATCTGGTGCAGCGCGAAGCCGTGGATGACATCAAGCGAGCTGACACGCACGACGGTCGCCCGGTGATTGACGAGGTGCATCGTGCCGGAGGTGACGACGTCATCCGCACCATCGGTGTCCGTAGGATCGAGACCGAGCACGTTCGAGCCCGTGATGAAGCGGACATGCTGGCGGCCAAATTTTCCATCCGCCCCCGCGTAGTGGAAGTGCCAGCCGAACTGGAAGCCGATCGCCCGGATTTTGAGCGCGCCGTCCTTCTCACCGTCGGGGATTTCATTCACGCGCTTGCCCCACAGCGGAAGCGCGAAGCCGAGGAGAATGACGGCTTCAATGATCACCACGCTGACCTCGAGGTGCGTGGAGATGTGGCTCGTCGCACCCTGATAGCTGGCCTTCGGGTGGCGGCGCTTGTTGAAACGCCAGACGGTGTAGAGGAAGAAACAGCTCCAGCCGACGAAGAGAATCAGCATGAACCAGTGGCAGAAGTTCAGCATGTGATCGATCTCCTTGCCATGCGCCGAGTGGTTCGGGAGCATGCCCATGAGCTTGTTCAGATCGAAATAATCGGAGAGTGCGGCGATGGTCATTTCAGTCAGCATTCCTCCGGTTCGGAGGTGAGGTTTTCAACGAACTGGACGTCCGGCGGGATCGGCGCGACCGTGCGGCGCCAGATGAAGAGCGCGGTGAACCCGGTGGCCAGAAACATGAAGGCGACGAGGCCCAGCAGCATCCACAGCGTGCCGCCTGCGGCATTGGCGACCTGGGAATCTGGATCCACGCCGCACGTGGAGCAGGCGGAGGCGGCGGAACCAAGGGCCGCGAACGCAGCCGCGATGAGCGGGGACAGGAAGCGGCGGCTCATAGGATCAGTTTGCGCGTCTTCCAGAGAAACCAAACCCCGTAAACCGGCAGCAATGCCGCGACCACCGCGAACAGCAGGACGTAGCTGCGCGCCACATCATTCGCGGAACACCACCATGCCACACCCGCGCAGAGCAGGGTGCTCACAATGATGAAGAAGATGTGGAAGATTTTCAGCGACATCAGTGCTGCGGGTGTGAGGTCGAGTGAATCGGATCCGTGTAGGCCAAAACGCAGAGCAGGAAGAGGCAGAGGCAGAAGAAGAAGGTGAAAATCAGCGGACGCCAGATGGTCTTTTTCTCGGATTTCAAATGCATGAACCAAGCGCCGACAAGCCCCACTTTGAACGCCGCCACCGCGAGACCGATCTTCATGTTGCTGCCGTGGCTCCCGAGCATGTGGTCGAAATCCACGTAGGAGAGGCCGACCGTGATCACTGTGAAGATGAAGAGCGCCGCGCCGACCATCAGGTAGGGGCGCACGTGATGCCAGTAGTCTCCATGTCCATGCTCGCTGGAACCGTGCGCGTGGGCGTCGGCGGCGTGTCCGTGATCCGCGGCGGGCGAGGGTGCGTGCGTGTGTTGGTCGGCCATTTTAGAGCAGGTAGAAAATCGGGAAGACGAAGATCCAGATGAGATCCACGAGGTGCCAGAAGAGGCCGGCGACCTCGATGCGGTTGCAGAGCTGCTCGGGATTCGTTTTGTAGAGTTTTGAGCCCGGGCCCCAGAAATACAGGAAAACGAGCACGCCGCCGAGCACGTGCAGGCCATGCAGACCCGTGATCATGAAGTAGCACGCGAGGTAGGTGTTCATTTTCGGCACGAACGCGCCGAAGCCGGGGAGCAAATCCTTCTTGTCGAGCACGACCTCGTGGCCCTCGTGCAGATGCACCATCTCGCGTGGGATGAAGTGCGCCTTGTCGTTTTCAGCGGAGAGCGGGTTGGCGTTCTCGTCGTCAATGGCCTCGAGGACGATCTTGTCCACCTTCGGATTCTTCGCGTCGTCCCAGCTCTTCACATGGCCGCTGATGAAGAGCCGCGGAGCCTGGCCTCGCGCGACGCGGCCTTCCGGGCCGTCGTTGCCAAGCCACTTCTCGTATTTGGCTGCAGCCTCCTTTTTGATGTAAGCGCCGAAGTGGTTGAATTTGTTCGGCCACTCGTAGCCCAGTTTGACTGCAAGGAACGCGAGGCCGCACAGCCAGGTGATGGCGAGCCACACCTTGAATGCCTTGAAATTGCGCATCTTCAGCGCCTCCCATGAGAGGATGACGGTGACGGACGAGGCAATGAGGATGAAGGTGTTGAACGTGCCAACGGGGACATTCAGCCAGCCGTGCGGCCACATCCAAGGCTCCGCGCCGAGGCGCATGAAGATGTAGCCGGCGAAGAGGCCGCCGAAGAGCATCACTTCCGATGCGAGGAAGAGCCAGATGCCGAGCTTTGGGTTTGCGAGGCCCGTGTCAGGACGCGGCCGGACTGTGTATGGGATTTCCATGAGTCGCGAAATTCTTCGTGCTAGGCGTGGGCCGGCACCGCGCCGTGACCTGCCGCGGAGGCGGGCGCGTTGGCCGGCGGCTCGGACTGCGGGGTGAAGTCCTTGTCAGCGCCGGGCACGCTGTATTCGTAAGGGCCGCGGTAAACCGTGATCGGCTTGATGAAGTTGCCGTGCGGGGGCGGCGTGGGTGTGTCCCATTCGAGTGTGGTCGCTCCCCACGGATTGTCGTTCGGCACCTTGCGCCCGTAAAAGATGCTCCAGCAGAAATTGAAGACGAAGATCAGCTGAATCGCACCGAGCACCCACGCGGACACGGAAATGAAGTTGTTCCAGTGCAGCACCGGCTGGACCGTGGCTTCATAGGCCCCTTGTCCACCGTCCCACCAGCGGCGATGCACGCCTGCCATGCCCTGCAGGAACATCGGCATGAAGAGGCAGTTGATCGCGCCCAGCGAACCCCAGAAATGCAGCTTGCCGAGCCCTTCGCTCATCATCCGGCCCGTCGCCTTCGGGAACCAGTGATACACGCCGGCGAAAATCGCGAAGATCGTGCCCGGCGCGACGACATAGTGGAAATGCGCGATGACGTAATACGTGTCGTGCATGTAGAGGTCCACCGCGTTGAACGCCAGCGGAACGCCAGTCAGGCCGCCGATGCCGAACATGGGGATGAACGCGGTGGCAAAAAGCATCGGCGTGTTGAACCGCAGCGAGCCTCCCCACAGGGATATGAGGATCGCCGTCAGCAATATCACCGATGGCACTGAGATCATGATCGTCGTCGTCTGGAAGAACGCCGAGACCTTCGGACCCATGCCCGTCATATACATGTGGTGCGCCCACACGATGAAGGAGAGGAATGCCAGCGTGAAAATCGCGCCGACCATCGCCTTGTAGCCCCAGATCGGCTTGCGGCTGTTGCACGCGACGATCTCCGTGACCATCCCGATGCCAGGCAAAATCAGCACGTAAACCTCCGGGTGCGCAAGGAACCAGAACAGGTGCTGCCATAGCACGGGACTGCCGCCGCCGGAGAAGAGAAGAGGCTGGCCGTCAGGTCCCATCGCTCCGTTTACCACGAGGCCGGTCGGCATGAAGAAGCTCGAGCCGAACACTCGGTCGAAGAGGTTCATGATCGCAGCCGACTCCAGCGGCGGGAACGCCAGCAGCAGGAGGTATGCGGTGATGAACTGCGCCCAGCAGAAGAACGGCAGGCGGCCCCATGTCATGCCCGGAGCACGAAGCTGCACGAGCGTGGTAATGAAGTTCACTGAGCCGAGCAGCGACGACGTGATGTTGAACACCATGCCGAGCAGCCAGAGCGTGCCGCCGTTGAAGACGACATGATGCGACTGGTCCGCGATGCCGGCGAGCGGCGGGTAGTTGGTCCAACCAGATTTCGCCGCGCTGCCCTCGACGAAGAAGCTCCACACCATGATCACGCAGCTGATGAAGAACGACCAGAAGCTCATCATGTTGAGCCTCGGGAACGCCATGTCTATCGCACCGAGCTGCAGCGGCATCACGAAGTTGCCGAAGCCCGCGAAGGCAATGGGCACGATGCCGAAGAACACCATGATGGTGCCGTGCATCGCTCCGAGCATGTTGTAGCCCTGAGTCGAGAGCGAGTAGCCGAGGATCTGCCCACCCTGCTCCACCTTGTCGAACACCGCGTTGCCGAATATCGAGTGCATCACCTCGCCCAGCCAGCCCGGGAGCGGCTGCGCGCCATGCGCGATGCTCCAGCGCATGATCATCATGAGCCCGAAGCCGAAGAAGAGGAATGCCAGCCCGGTGACGGCATACTGGATGCCGATCATCTTGTGATCGGTGGTGAACACCCACTTCCGCCAGAACCCGGGTTCGTGGTGGTCGTGATGGTGGTCGTCGTGACCGTGCTGCGTGTGTGCTTCTGCGGCGTGAGCCATGGGTGTGTGCGGTTACTTCGCCGGGAATGCCTTCGCGAGATCGTCAGCGTTCCAGGGAGTCGTGCGATCCTTGAACTCGTCGCGGACCTTCTGGATGAAATCAGCGGTGATCGCCGTGTCCGCCTTATTCGACCAGGCGGTGCGGATGTAGTTCAGGACGTCAGCGAGCTTGGCGTTCTCCTTGAGCATCGGGAACTGCGTGTCCACAGCGATGAGGATGTTGTTGAACTGCACGCCCTTCACGGTGATGGGGCCCTGGTAGCCCTTGATGACGAGCGCGACGAGCCGCTTCATGTCGCCCTGGACATACTCCGAGCCGTCGAACGGAGGAAATGCACCCGGAATGCCGAGGCCGGTCGGCTGATGGCAGGCCATGCAGGTCTGCATGTAGATGGCCTTGCCGCGTTCGGCGGATGCCTTGATGTCGTCCTGCGCGAAGGTCGCGGCGGTGGAGGCAAGTGCGAGTGCGATGATGAGTGCGGGAGTTTTCATTTGGAGAATTGTGTGAGTCTTACTTGGCCGGGGGAAATTTCAACAGTTCAGCCTCAGTCCACGGCTCGGGGCGTCCTGCAAATTCGGCGCGCACCTTGGCGACCATCTCGGGCGTGATCGCATCGGCTTTGTTGCCCCATGTGTTGCGGATGTAGTTGAGCACGTCGGCGAGGTTCTTGTCGTCGTTGATCACCGCCGGGAACATGAGTACCGGCGGCACCATCGGGCCGGGATACACCGTGGCGCCGACCTTGAGCGGGCCGTTGATTCCCTTGAGCGGGATCGCGATCAAACGCCGGGCATCGCCGGTGACATAGTCGCTGCCCACGAGTGGCGGGTTCACTGGCGGCAGACCCATGCCGGTTGGAAAATGGCATGTGCCGCAGCTCGTCGCGTAGTGGGTGGCTCCGCGCTTGATGGAGGCTGCCAGATCAAAGGAGCCGCCGGAGGCTTCCGGTGCCGCAGCCGCAGTCTTCGGCGCTTCAGCCTTGCCGCTGGTTGCTGCCGGTGGCGCGCCTGCGCCTTCAAGCTTCGCATCCAGCGGGATCTGCTTGATCTCCTCGATCGTCCACTGGTCGGTGCGGGCGGAAAACTCCTTCTTCGCCGCCGCGACCTGCGCCTCGGTGATCTCGCCACCCTTGTTGCCCCACGCCTGCTTCACATAAGTGAGCACGGCGGCGATCTTCTTGGGATTGAGCGCGGCCTCCTGCGCAAGCATTGCGTTGTTGAATGTCGCGCCCTTCACAGTCACCGGCCCCTTGAGGCCCTTGAGCACAATCGCCACGAGGCGTTTCTCATTGAATTCCGGGCCGTCCACCCACTCGGAGCCAGCGAGCGGTGGAATCTGTCCCGGCTGGCCGAGGCCGGTGCCCTGATGACATGCTTGGCAGACTTCCTTGTAAACCTTTTCACCCAACGCCAGCGGCGTGAGTTCCGCAGCCGCTCCAGTGCCCGCGACACTGCCCTGCGGCAGCGGGAAAAATGCGGCCGGCGAGCTTTCGTATTCGTTGTAAACTTTCGGATTGAAGCCGCCGTGGAAGATGCCGACGTAGATGCCGGCCCAGCAGAGGGCGCCGGCGCAGACGATGCTCAGCCAAGTCGGAATTGGCGTCACGTCCGCGCTCGGCTCCGCGTGCTCCCGGGAGATGGATGCGTGGACTTCGGTGATGTCCGAAGTCTCCATGTAATCCATGCGATCCTGTCCTTCGTTCGGCTGGCTCATTTCTTCGCCTCCTTGGGCTTGCTGGCAACTGGCGCCTCCTTCAGCTCGTGGCTGCGGTCGAGCGAAAGGAGGTAGCGCGCGAGCCGCTCGGCCTTGTGGCCGGGCACGAATTCAAACTTTCCCTCGGTGAACACGGCGTTCGGCGAGGGCTTCTCGCCGATTTCCTTCCGCTCGAAGAGGAAGCGGTAGGGCGGGCATTTCGAGTCGGAGAAAATGGTGCGCGGATTGAAGAGGTGGCGGTAAATCCACTGCTCGTTGCGCTCCGCGGGCTTCTTCGGGTCATTCTCGTGCTCATTGCGCCACTGATGCACGGTTTTCTCGCTTCCATCCTTCTGCGCGACCTTCGCGGTCCAGCCAAAATTGGACAAATCAGGCCCGAGGCGCTGGACGCCGAGCAGCGGCACATCCTCGTAGAGGTAATCGCGCGCGACTGTGCGGCGGGCTCCCCAGCCGCGGTCCACGTCCGGCCCATACTGCGGGTCGCGCACCTGCTGCGAGTGGCAGTAGAAGCAGCCCTCGGACACATACACGTCGCGTCCGAGCATGCTGAGCTTCTGCGGATAGATGTCGGACATCACGATCTGGCCCTCCTCCACATTCACCTGCGGCTGGAGCGAGGCGAGCTGGCTGTGCGGGATGAGCACCATCGCGCCGCACGAGACGACGAACGCGCCGAAGATGCCTGTGAAAAGCGTGCTGGGTTTCTGCATTTAGTGGCCCTCCCCCGGTGTTGCCAGCAGCGTCGGCTCGCCCGCGGGCTGGCCGATGCGCAGGCGCATGAGCAGGAAGTGGAACGCGAAGACGATCTGCGAGAAGCCGAACAGCACGTAGCCGATGTAGGTCTTCACCGGCATGTAGGCGTTGGCGATGCCGTTGACGTTGTAAAAGCCCATCTGCTCACCTGTCGGCTCGTTCAGCACGAAGCCGGTCGCAAGGCCGCCAAACAGGCACAGCGCGATAATCGTGCCAGCACCGTAGGCGGTGCCAAGGAAATGCACCTTGATGAACGTTCGCGACAGCCACTCGCAGCCGACCAGACGCGGCGTGATGTAGTAAATCGCGCCGAACATCACCATGCTGAAGAAGCCGAGCGTGACTGCATGGAGCTGCCCCTGCGTCCACGCGGTGAAATGCGTGTAGCTGTCCACCGAGCGGAGCGCCGAGATGACGCCGAGCCCCGCGGCGATGCTGAAGAACACCGTGCCGACGAACGTGAACCGCAGCGTGGGCGATGCGGCCATCAGCCCCGTGTGGCCCCTCATCGTGCGGACGAAATTCACCGTGAGCGTCGCGATGGGAATGATCATCAGGATGCTTGCCGCGATGCTGATGGTGACGAGATATGCGGGCACCGGACCGCCGCTCAGGCGTGTCAGCGCCGTGAGACCGCCGAGGAAAATCCACGACCAGAACCCGATGCTCGCAAGGTTGTAGCTGTAGATGGGGCGGTTGATGACCTTCGGGATGAGGTAATACGCGGCGGCGATGCCGATGCAGCCGAGCCAGAAATTGAAGAGGCCGTTCTGATACCACGCGTTGATGATGTTCTTCATCACGCCTGCCAGCGGCATCGAGCTGAGCGCGTCGGTCGTCCCGAAGAACCACGGGAAGAGGAAGAATGCAGCGGCGAGATACCAGACCGAGATGTAGGGCGCGGACTGGCGGCGGTAACGGAAAAGAATCAGCCCCCAGATGCCGATGAGGAGGTATCCGGCGAACATGCAGACGCGCGCCGCACGGTGCATCTCGAAAAATTCGAGGCCGCTGTTGTAGCCCGCGAGGATGGTGATGACCGCGACGGCGACGCCCGCATTCCAGAACCACGCGCCAAACTGAAGGACGCGCGGGGCCTTGATCGCCACGCGCGTGAGGCGGCCGATGAGCCATGTCGCGACGCCCATTCCCGCAAGCGAGCACCAGCCATAGACGAGCGCGGTCGTGTAGGCGGGCCACACGCGGCCGTAGGTGAGCTGCTCGAAAATCCCGCCCACCAGGCCGTGGACTCGGAGGAGCTTGTAGAGCCACTCGGGACCGAGGATGAAATCCGGCGAGTGCAGCTTTTTCGACGCGATGTAGCCGAGCACGACGGACACGAGCAGCCAGAAGACTGCCGTCGTGAAAAAAGTGAGCACGGGGCCGCGCGCCGACTGGTCAATGAGCGCGCGCTCGACACTCTCGATGTCGCGCCGCGTCACGCCGCCATGCGGTGCGGAAGTTGTCTCGGTGGTGGCGTTCATTTCTTGGATTCAGGCCAGTTCAAAAGCGTGGGGCGCGCAGGTGCGGGGGCGGCGGCGGGGGCCGACGCTGCAGACGCTGCAGACGCGGCGGATGCAGCGGATTTTGGTGCCGGATTTGCA
Source organism: Chthoniobacteraceae bacterium (assembly GCA_044221185.1). Classification (GTDB taxonomy): domain Bacteria; phylum Verrucomicrobiota; class Verrucomicrobiia; order Chthoniobacterales; family Chthoniobacteraceae; genus SXWH01. Next base: position 392,032 of record JBGAPP010000002.1, read on the forward strand.
GGTGCCGGAGCGGGCGGAGGGCTCGGGGGCGCTGCTGCGGGAGCGGGGGCTGGAGATGCCGGGGCAGGCGGTGCGGCCGGTGCCGGCGCAGGTGCAGAGGCTGGATTTGCGGGAGCCGGAGCGGGTTTTGCAGGCACGGGAGCGGGATTCGCGGGTGCCGGGGCTGGGGCCGGCGCGGCTTCTGTGCTCGGCGCGGCGAAAATCATCGTCTTGGTTCCGCCACCCATCGCATTGGGCAACATCGGCGGGACGCTCGGATCGATCGGAGGCATCACGTCCAGCTTCACCGCGGATGCTTTCGGCTGCCGTTCTTTCAGTCCATTCGCCACGACCTTCATCGCGAGATCAATCGGCATCGTCACCTCGCCCTTCGCCTTGTCCTTCCAAGCAGCGGGAGCATGGAGACCCTTGGCGGTCTCCGCCTCGATCTTCGTGGATTCGCGGAAGCGGACCAAGCCGCGGAGATCCTCGAGTTTGTCGAGGTTCGGCTTCGCACCGCCGTTGTAGTGCTTGGAGGCCTTTTCCAGAAGCGCCTTGGTGCCCGCATTTACCTCAGCCGTCTTCGCCGGCTCCGCCGGCGCAAAGCCGAGTGCGATCTGCTGCGAGCGCAGCTCGTCGGTGTGCGCCGGCTTCTTCACCCAGAAATAAATCGCCGCTGCGACGAGGCTGAAGCACGCGATGCCGCCGAGGCCGACAAAAAATCCGCCGGGAGTGGTGACGTTGGCTTTCGTGGGCATGTCAGTTCGAGAATTTCAGCGATTCGGCGAGGCGCGGATCCTTTGTCGGGAACACGTAGCCCTGGCCAAGATGGCGGAGGTAAAGCAGCCCGAGGCAGCCGCCGATGCCGAGCCACGGGAAGATCGCGGCGATGGCGGCGCGGAACGAGAAGCCGACCGGGCTCCACTCGGGAATCACGATGAGATAGAGGTCGAGGAACTCCATCACGAGAATCCAAACGGCACACCAGTTGACGAGCTTCGATTTCTTCGTGCCTTGGAACAGCAGCACCACGAACATGAAGAAGAATCTGCCGAACACGAGGACGTGGCTGAGGAAATTCCAGCTGCCGGTGTTGCGGATGCGGAAGTAAACGGTCTCCTCGTCCAAGTTCGCATACGTGATGAGCATGTATTGCGAGAAGCCGATGTAGGCCCAGAAGATCGTGAAGGCGAGGAGCCACTTGCCCATCAGGTGGTAGTGTTCGTCGTTCACCGGCTTGAGGTAGTCGGCGCTCCGCAGCCACGAGACGGTGAGGACGATGAGCGCCATGCTCGCACCGGCCGCGCCGGCGAAAAGATAGACGCCCCACATTGTCGAAAACCAGTGGTGGTTCAGCGCCTTCAGCCAGTCGATGCCGGAGAAGGTGAGGCAGATGGCGAGCGTCGGAATGCCAGCGACCGCAATCTTGCGCATGATGAACGTATGGGAGGCGGCACCGTCCTTATCCTGCGCCATGCTGCGCGAGCGGAGAATGTGCGCGAACAGCGCGAGCGCGCCGAAGAATGCGACAACACGCCCCCAGAAGAATGGCTTGTTCAGGTAGAGCGCCTTCGTTCCGGCCATCGCCGCGTCCTTCGCGGGATCCGCGTTGAACCACGCATAGAGGATGGTGACGCTCAGCGCGATCGGAATGAAGAACACCGCGATGTATTTCAGCAGCGACGCGAGGTTTTCGATCTGCCGACGGACAACGACCGACCATTCCGCGTCCGTCGCGTGATGCACGCAGTTCCAGAAGAAGCAGCCGCACAGAACGACGAAGAAATACATGAAGGCGAACAGCCACGTGTGGGCGAACAGCTCTCGGTTCGCGAAGAACGTGACTGCCGCGCCGAGCAGGCCGACGACGGCGGCGACGGAGAACACGTTCTTGAGCAGCACACCCTTGCTCGCGTCGAACTTCTCGGAATTGGGGATGGAGGTGTGCTGGCTCATTTCTGCTCCTGAAGTTTCTTCTGCTCTTCGGCCGGGAGGTCGGCGAGTTTCGCGCCGGCCGCGAGCTGCAACGCGCGGACATACGCGACGATGGCCCAGCGATCCTCGACCGGAACGACAGGCCCGTAGGCGCTCATCGTGTTCTTTCCGTGCGTGATGGTGTTGAAAATCTGCCCGTCCGGCTGCGCGCGCAGGAGGTCATCCACGAGCGGGCGGATCGTCGCGAGGCCGAAGCTCTTCACGACGCCATTCCCCTGCCCGGATTTGCCGTGGCAGATGGCGCAGTAGATGTCGTAGCGCTGCTGTCCGCGCTCAAGGAGCGCCGCACCCCGCGAGGCGAGCTGCGCGGGAATGCCATCGCCATACACATCGCCCATGCGGCCGGTGTTGAAATAATCCGGCTGGTTTGCGAATCCGCCCGTGCCGTCCACGAGGTTGTTGCCCTCGGTCTGGAAATAGCGGCCCGGCAGGTTGAACCCAATCGGCACTGTGCCGGCGACGGGCAGGCGCGCGGCGCGCTCGTCGTTGAAGAACCCGCTGCGGTGCTGCGGCTCGTATTTCGGCTGGTGCGCCATGTCGTTGAACCACTCGACCGGCGTGTGGTCCATCTTCGCACCGCGGAAGCCCGCGAGGCCGATGCCGACGACTGCAAGGATGATGAGTGCTCCGAAGGATGCTTTCAGCATGGCTTAGTCGTGGTCAAAAACTTCGGTGACGTGCTTGCCGCCGATTTCGGCAAGGAGCGCCTTGGTCTTCGTGTCGGAAAACAGCGGGTCGCGCGTCTCGATGACGATGAAGAACTTGTCGTCCGTCACCTTCGTGAACCGGCTCCAGTTGAACAGCGGGTGGTGCAGGCGCGGCAGGCCGTTTCGGAGGATCATTCCGAATGTCGCACCGAACGCGCTGAAGAGAATCGTCAGCTCATACATCACCGGGAAGAAGAACTGCAGCGAGCGGAGGCCGTGGCTCCAGTCAATCGGCTTGCCGTTCACGATGATCGGGTAGATGCCGAAGCTTGTGAACGCGACGAGGAAGAGGCCCGTGAGGAATCCCGTGACGCCGCAGATGAAGACGAATGCGGACAACCAGGATTTTTTCATCCCCATCGCCTTGTCGAGCCCGTGAATCGGAAATGGCGAGTGGCAGTCCCAAGCCTTGTAGCCGGCGTCGCGGACTTTCTCGGCGGCGTGGTAAATGGCGGCGGCGCTGTCAAATTCCGCGCCGATTGCATGAAGTCGCTTGCTCATGGCCTAGTGAGTGACGGCCGCCTCCCTCGGCGCTGCGTGGTCGTCGTGCTTCGTCCCCGGTGGTTCATGGTGCGGATCCCCCTGCGGAGTCACGGCCTTCACCTCGAAGGCGCAGACCATGGGAAGGAAGCGCATGAAGAGCAGGAACATGGTGAGGAAGAATCCAAACGTCCCGACAAAGGTGAGCACCTCCACCCACGACGGAGTGTAGTGGCCCCACGAGGACGGCAGGAAGTCCTGCGCGAGCGTGGTGCCGATGATCACGAAGCGCTCATACCACATGCCCGCATTGACCAACTGGCAGGCGATGAAGACGACGATGTAGTTTCGCCGCATCGACTTGAACCAGAAGATCTGCGGCGTGACGACGTTGCAGAACATCATCGCGAAGTAGTGCCACGAATACCATCCTGTCGCGCGGTTGTAGAACGCGTTGTATTCGTAAAAGTTGCCCGAATAGACCATCGCCACGAACAGCTCCATGAGGTAGGCGTAGCCGACGATGCTGCCCGTGAGCAGGATGATCTTCGCCATCTTGTCCACGTGGTTGCGCGTCATCAGGTCGTCGAGCTGCGGGTAAAGCAGCCGCGCCGGAAGCATGATGGTGAGCACCATCGCGAAGCCGCCAAACACGGCGCCAGCGACGAAGTAGGGCGGGAAAATGGTCGTGTGCCAGCCGGGGACGATCGACGTGGCGAAGTCGAACGACACGATGGAGTGCACCGAGAGCACGAGCGGCGTGCTTAAGCCAGCGAGGATGAGATACGCCATCTCGTAGTGCTGCCAGTGGCGGTTGCCGCCGCGCCAGCCGAGCGCGGCGATGCCGTAGGCCCACTGCTTGATCTTCGACTTTGCGCGGTCGCGCAGCATCGCGAGGTCGGGAATGAGGCCGACATACCAGAAGAGCACCGAGACCGTGAAGTAGGTCGAGACGGCAAACACGTCCCACAGCAGCGGCGAACGGTAGTTCTGCCACAGGCCGTTCCAGTTCGGAATCGGAAAGAGATACCACGCCTTCCACACGCGGCCCACGTGGAAGCCGGGGTAAAGGCCCGCGCACATCACCGCGAAGAGGGTCATCGCCTCCGAGGCGCGGTTGATGGACGTGCGCCACTTCTGGCGCGTGAGGAAGAGAATCGCGGAGATGAGCGTTCCGGCGTGGCCGATGCCGATCCAGAACACGAAGTTCGTGATGTCCCACGCCCAGCCGAACGGCTGGTTTTCCCCCCACACGCCGACGCCGTTCGACACCTGGTAGCCGAGCAGCAACGGCACGAGCACCGCGATGGGCGCGAAGATGAAGAAGCACAGCCACCACCACTTCGGCGTGCGCTCCTCGCAGATCACGGAGACTTTCTCCGTGATCCAGTTCAGCGAACGATCGTGGTTCACCAGCTTCTCGCGGGCGAGCTCGGGCGGGCAGTGAAGCACGACCACTCCGTCCTCGCTCACGAGTTTTTCAGCGTGATCGGCCATTACGCGTGTCCTCCTGCGGCGTGCGCGCCGGCGTCCTTCGGAACGTCGGGCATCTTCGGATTGGGGTTCATCACTCGGGCGAGGTAGCTCACGCGCGCGTTCACGCCGATGTAGTCGAACAGGCGGTAGTCGCGCGGGTTGTCCTTGGTCTTGCTCACAGCGCTCTTCGGATCCTTCATGTTGCCGAAGGCGATCGCGCCGGTCGGGCAGACCTGGGCGCAGGCGCTGGTGAAGCTGTCCGTGGGCACCTGCACGTCGGCGCTGTCCTTGGCCTTCACCTTTGCGGCGATTTTCGCCTCCTGGATGCGCTGCACGCAGAAGGTGCACTTCTCCATGACGCCGCGCATGCGGACGGTGACGTTCGGATTCTTCGAGAGCTTCAGCGAGTCGGGCATGCCCTTCTCGTTGATCAAATTCCAGCGGTGATACTTGTCCTTCTGGCGCTCGTTGAAATCGAAGAAGTTGAAGCGCCGGACCTTGAAGGGGCAGTTGTTCGCGCAATACCGCGTGCCGATGCAGCGGTTGTAGGCCATCACGTTGAGGCCGTCGTCGCTGTGGACCGTGGCGTTCACCGGGCACACCGTCTCGCACGGCGCGTTCTCGCAGTGCTGGCAGGGCATCGGCTGCATGACCATGCGCGGGTCGTTGATGTTCGCCTTGTGCGTCTCCTTGCCCGAACCGCCGTCCTTCTCCTGGCGGTCGTTCATGTTCGTCACAAAGTAGCGATCCATCCGGATCCAGTGCATCTCGCGGCCCTCCGCGACCTGCTCCTTGCCGACGACGGGAATGTTGTTTTCGCTCTGGCAGGCGACCATGCACGCGGAGCAGCCGGTGCAAAGGCTGAGGTCAACCGCTAGGCCCCACTGGTGCCGCTTATCGGTCAGTTCCGGGTGCGAATACGCGCTCTGCGGAATCGGGTAGCCCTTCTTGTCGCGGCGCTCCGCCTCGGCATCCATCGCACCGCGGTGGTGCAGCCAGTGCTCGTCCTTCGCGAAGTCTTTCTCGTGATTGTAGAGTTCGGCCGTCGCCTCGCGCATCACATCGGCGCCGCGGCCTTCGAGCGCGCCGTGCTCCTGCGTGATCGCGAGCAGGTAGGAATCCTGCGCAGCCTTCGACACCTTCGCGCCTGATGCAACGTAGTGCGACGCAAGCGTGCGCAGCTTGTAGGCGTTGAAGCCGACACCGGTCTTCTTCGCACCCCATCCGCCGTGCGAGAGATAGTTGCCCTCGCGGCCACCGACGCGGCCATCGAAGGTGCGCCCATATCCGAGCGCGATGGTGATGCTGTCATCCGCGTGGCCCGGTGCGATGATGGCTGGAACATCCAGCACGCCACCGTTCACCTCCACATGCACCCAAGAAGCAAAAAGCCCATTCCCCTGCTTCTGCGTCACGCCGAGTTTTTCCGCGGTCGCCGGGCTGATGAGGGCGGCGTTGTCCCACGTGAGCTTCGTGATCGGGTCGGGCAGCTCCTGCAGCCAGCCGTTGTTTGCGTGCCTGCCGTCGTCCACCTTCGGGCACGACGCAAAGACGACCTCGTATCCCTCACCCGCGGGCTTGTAGCCAGCGACGAGTCCGGCGACTGCCGCGCCGTTCAGGGATACAGGCTCCGGCTTCGCCTCGCTGCCGGCGAGGAAGCCGTCGTGCAGGAATTTTGCCCAAGACTCCGCGTCAATGCCGCGCGCGATCTGCTTGAACGTCGCCTGCACGAGATCGAGACCGTCGCTCTTCTTGCCCGTGAGCAGGAAATTGAGAATCTGAATTTCCGACCAGCCGCCGTAGAGCGGCAGGATCATCGGCTGCTGGGAAAGGATACTGTTGTCGCTCGCGCGGCCATCGCCCCACGCCTCGAGGTAATGCGCGGCCGGCACATGCCATTTCACCCATCGCTGCCTGCCGCCCTCTTCCGAGGAGAGCGTTGTCTCATCCTCGTAAAGCCCGTGGCGGATCACGGTCTTCACATTGCGGAGGAGCTGTCCGAACTTAAGATCGCTCGGTGCGTTGAAGGCCGGATTGCCGCCGAGGATGAAGAGCGTCTTGACGTTGCCGCCGCTGATTGCCTTCGCCAGTTCGCCGATGCCGATGCCGGTTTTCCCCGACGTCTTGCGGCCGACGAGCGTCGCGCCATACGAGCCGAGCGCGCCGTTGACTGCATGAACCAGCGCCTGCACTGCCGCCGGCTGACGATAGCCGACGAGCACGAGCGCCCTGCCTTTCTTCGCGATGAGATCCTCCGCCGCCTCCGTGATCCACTTGCCCTGCTCGGAGCCGAAAATCGAAGTCTGCGGGAACTTCGCGACGACGGCTTTCAACGCCTCGTCGCCGGTCTTGTTCGCGATGATCTCGGCAAACTGCCGCGCGACGTTCGCAATCTTGCCCGCCTGCACACGCAGCCGGTGGTCCGCCATGCCGCCGGTCGTCGAATAGCGGTTCTCCACGACGTAGAGGCGGTTCATCTCCTGCTCGGGCGAGCGGCGCTTCGAGAATGCGCGGATGCCGTCGAGCGTGCCCTCGTCGAAGCCGAGGAAGTCGCAGTCAAGCGCGAGGATTGCGTCGGCCTTCTCAAGGTTTGGAATGACGCGCACGCCCTTGCCGAACGCCGCCTCATTTGCACTGCGCGCCTCGTCGCCACCGAGCGGCTCGTAGTCGGTCCACGTCGCCTTCGGGAGCTTCTTGGCGAGCTCGCCCTTCAGCCGCAGATAGGTCGGCGACTTGAAATTCTCCGTGAGAAACGCGATGCCGCTGCCGTCACCGGCCTCCTTCACCAGCGCCTCAAGCGCGGCGACGAAATCCTTCTCCTGAGCCTCGACTCCCGCGTGAAGGAAGCGCCGCGAGCGATCCGGGTCATACAAGTCCAGCAGCGACGCCTGGCTGTGGATGTCCGTCGCGCCCTTGCATGCAGCATGAAAAGGATTGCCCTCGACCTTTGTCGGGCGGCCGTCGTGCGTGGCGACGACGAGCGGCTGCGCGCCGCGGCGATGCGGACGCGAGGTGGCGTAGAAGATCGGCTTGCCCGGAACGCTCCACTCCACGCCGCGCGAAAATGGGACGAGGTTTTTCTCCTCGCGGCGGCAGGAACTCAGCGACAAGCCCGCGAGCGCCGCACTCGCCGCCATGTATTTCATGAACGAGCGGCGGCTCGTTTCACTGTTCAGCTCCGATGCTCCCTGCGGAAATTCCTTTTCCGCCCACGCGCGGAACTCAGGCGTGTCGGCGAGCTGGCCGAGGCTGCGCCAGTATTTCAGGCCGTTGTGTGACTCCTGCGGGTGGTTGAGGATGCGTTTGCTCATCGGTGGCAGCCAGCGCAGTTGTTCACGGGCGGATTCACATCGCGCTGTTTCTTGAGTTCGTTGCCGAGGTCGAGCTGCGCCTGCTTGGCGGACTCCTTGCCCTTCGGCGTCGGCGCCCAGCCAAGGTCGGTCACCTTGTCCAGCGGGCGCAGGCCATTTTCCGGCGCGCGGTGGCAGTCGAGGCAGAACTTCATCGTGTGCGACTCCGCGTGATAAACGACGTCCATCTGATCCACGCGCCCGTGGCAACTGACGCAGGACACGCCGCGGTTCACATGCACCGAATGGTTGAAGTAGGCGTGGTCCGGCGTCTTGTGGACCTGCACCCACGGTATTGATTTGCCCGTCGCCCAAGCCTCGTGCAGCGGGGCGAGCTTCGGGTTTTCCTTCTGCACCTGCGAATGGCAGCCCATGCACACCTGCGCCGTCGGGATGTTCGAGTGCGCCGCCGTCTCCACGAAACTGTGGCAATAGCGGCAGTCAATGCCGAGCTGGCCGGCGTGGATCTTGTGCGAAAAGGGAATCGGCTGCGCGGGCATGTAGCCCACGCGGGTGTATTTCGGCGTCCAATAATACCAGAACGCGCCGAACGCGCCGGTCGCGAGCGCGCCGAGCACGACGAGGATTTTCAGGGGGACCAAGTTGCTGCTGCGAGGAAAGATCTGTGGCATGTCCTCAGGCAGGAATTTGGGAGCTGACGTTTTTCAAAGCGTGTCGTTGGTGAAAGTTTTCCGTGAAACGGAGCGCAGACATTTGGAGATTCGCGAAATGGATGCAAGAACTTTGTGAAAAATTTCACAAGCATCTTTTTGGACGCACGATCCATGCTGTGAAAAATCCCGGACAGCGCCACGGAGGGGGGCAAAATCCGATGCGCGGAAAAAGCATTGCCGTCCGTCTGCCGGCGTAGTAGTCATGGCGTCCTATGAACATCACCAAACTCCTCCTCGCGGGCGTCTTCGCCCTCGTCACCGCCAACGCCAACGCCGAGAGCTGCTGCGACAAAGCAAAGGCCGCCGGCAAGGACTGCGCCCATCCGTGCTGCGTGAAGGCGAAGGCCGAAGGCAAAGTCTGCGAGAAGTGCAACAAGCCCAAGTAGGGTTTCGTTGAGGTAACATCCTCATTCATGAACAGGCCGGCCTCGACAAGGGGCCGGCCTGTTTATTTTTCGGGGGCGTCTCCGACATGATTCGGAAGAATTCCGGGCCCGAGCTTCGAGACAAAATAGCGGGCCATCTGGTTCACGGAAAAGCGGGCCGCCGCTGGCCCTATAATTGCTGGAATCAAATGCAACCCATTCCAATATGTTCTGGTTCTGCTCCGGTCACTTCGCCGCCACCTGGCTCGTCTGCCTCACGTTGATTTTCCGTTTTCACGCCACTGCGCAGCGCCCGCTCACGTTCGTGCTCTTCGCCCTCATTCTCTGGCCTGTGCTCCTCGAATTGCTCCCGCTGAAGGGCTACTTCGCGCTCAAGCGTGTCACGCTCGACCGGCTCAAGGCCCGAGTGAAATGCGGCGAACTCAAGAAGGCCGTAGTCTTCACATTCGGCTTCTGCACCAGCCTGCTGGCGGCCGCAGGCATCGGCGCCGCGGCGTGGGGCTTCGGCCTCGTGGACGGCTGGTTGGGCAAAATGAACGACGGTGCCAGTGCGCTGCCGACTCTCGCGTGGCTGCCATTCAGCTTCATCGTCTGGGTGCTCCCTCCGGTCGTCGCAGTCGCGCTGCTTGCAGGCAAATCCCGCGCGGCGAAGCAGGAACCCGCGCACTCGTAGCGCTCCCCTTTTCTTCCCCAAAACACATCAGCCACCACCAGCGTCTGCCGGCGGTGGCTGATGACTTTTCCAGCGGAAACTCGCCGCCTACAGGCCCGCACCGGGCTTGAGCGTCTGGCGCTTCTCGGAGTCGCGGTAAATGGTGTCCTTGTAGGTCGCGCCGCTCGGGATCATCGGCAGCACGTGCTCGGAATACGGCACCATGACTTCGAGCAAGCACGCGGTCTTCTGCGCGAGGAACCACTCGAGCGCCACCGCGAGATCCTTCTTGTGTGACACGCGCCGGCTCGGGATGCCGAAGCCGTCGCAAATCTTCTGGAAATCGGGATAAATGCGGTCGGTGTTCGGCTGCTCCCGCTTGTCGTCGTGGAAGGTGCCGAGGAAGGTGTGTCCGCGGTTGGACTCGAAGAAGCGATCCTCCCACTGCACTACCATGCCGAGGTGGAGATTGTTCAGCACGAGCGCCTTTGCGGCGATGCCCTCGACGTGCGCGCAGGCAAGCTCCTGGATGTTCATCACGAAGGAGCCGTCGCCATCAATGTCGATCACCTCCTTGTCCGGCCGCGCGACCTTCGCACCGATCGCGCTCGGATACCCATAGCCCATCGAGCCGAGTCCGAGGCTGCTGATGAGCGTGCGCGGCTTGTCAAAATTGTAGAACTGCGCGGCCCACATCTGGTGCTGGCCCACGCCGGTCGTGATGATCGCGTCGCCGTTCGTCAGCTTGTAGAGCTGCTCGATGACATACTGCGGCTGAATCGCGTCATCGGTGTCCTCGTAATAAAAGGGGAACTCCTTCCGCCACTTCTCGATCTGCGCGCGCCACGGCGTGTGGAGCGAATATTGGCCCTGTTTTGCGCGCTCGTATCCGGCCTTCGTGAGCATCGCATTCGCCCGGGTGAGCGCGTCCTTCACGTCGCCGAGCATCGGCAGCTTCACCACCTTGTTCTTGTTGATCTCGGAGTTGTCGATTTCGAGATGGACGATCGTGCCGTGCGCGCAGAACGCCTCAAGCTTGCCCGTCACGCGGTCATCAAAGCGAACGCCGAATGCGAGCAGCAGGTCCGCCTCGTTCACGGCGTTGTTCGCATACACGGTGCCGTGCATGCCGAGCCACTTGAGCGAAAGTGGGTGCGTCTCCGGGAAGCAGCCCACGCCCATGAGCGTCGTGGCCACGGGAATCTGCGTGCGCTCGGCAAACTCCAGCAACTCCGCGTGCGCCTCGCCGCTGATGATGCCGCCGCCGACGTAGAGCATCGGCTTCTTCGACTCGCGGATCAGACCGATTAGCTCATTCAGCTCCGCGTCGCCCACACGCACGTCGGGATTGTAGCCGCGGAGCTTCACCTCCGTGGGCCACACCGGCTGCGCGCTGCCCATCTGGATGTTCTTCGGCACGTCGATCAGCACAGGGCCGGGGCGGCCCGTCTGCGCGATGTGAAATGCCTCCTTCACGATGCGCGGCAGATCGTTGATGTCCGTCACGAGGTAGTTGTGCTTCACGATCGGCGCCGTCACGCCAAACACGTCCGTCTCCTGAAATGCTCCCTTGCCGATCATGTGCTGCGGCACCTGCCCCGTGATTGCCACGAGCGGCGTCGAGTCGAGAAATGCGTCCGCGATTCCCGTCACAAGGTTCATCGCGCCAGGACCGGACGTCGCCATCACCACGCCCGCCTTGCCCTTCACGCGCGCATAACCCTGCGCGGCAAACACCCCACCCTGCTCGTGGCGCGGGAGAATCGTGCGGATCTTTTTCGAGCGCGTGAGCGCCTGGTGCATCGCCATGCTCGCGCCGCCGGGATACGCGAAAATCGTGTCCACGCCCTCACGCTCCAGCGCCGCGACGAGGATGTCCGCTCCAGTCATCTTGGGTCCGAGTTCGCCCTTTGCCGCCGGGCTCTGTGTTGCGGGTTGCGTGGATGTGCTCATGGATTTGCTGGGAAAAATGAGCCGCGAGAGTAGTGGCGATCCCGCTTTGCCGCAAGCTGCTTTCCCGGCAGCTTCGGAGCGCATCCTGCGCGCCCATGCGGCGACGCGAATACTCCGAATCTGGCGGCGCGTCTTTCGAGTGAAAGTCCCGCGCGTTCCCCTCTCCGCATCCTAAGCGGTGCCGACCGGGCTCACGCCGAGGCCCGACGGACTCCCGTGCGGCACGCCATTCTTCTGCCGTCCGTCCATCGACTCCTCGATGAATGCGCGCAGGCGGCTCGCCTCCTTGCACTCCACGCTCTTCCTGCCGAGCACGTGCCGGCGGCCCGTCTCCACGAGGCGAGCATTCAGCAGCGCCTCCTCGTATTTGCCCTCGCTCAGCAGCGTGACCGCGAGGTTGTGCCGCGAGGCGAGCGAATCCTGATGCAGAAAGCCAAGCGTCTTTTCGCGCAGCGCCAGCACCGCGCGGTGCATCGCCTCAGCACCCGCGTAGTCGCCCATCGCGTAAAACACCGACGCGAGGTTGTTGCGGCTCTTCAGCGTCGCGGGATCCTCGGGTCCGAGCAGGCGCGTGAGTTCCATGCGCTGGGAAATGAACGCGTTTTTCGCCTCCCCAAGCCGTCCGTGCTCGAAGAGCGCCATCGCGCGCTCGCCCTCGATGCTCAGCGCAGCTGCGTGCGACACCACCTCGTCCGCCTCGGTTTCACGATGGAAGCAGAGGGCTGCGGTGAGCCCTGCGAGTGCGATGAGTGCAAAGGTTTTCATTGGGAAGTCTCGGTTTGTTTTGGACCGCGAAAACCGGAACGGCTCCCGCGTTATAAAATCCATGGAGCAGCCGTCGGGCCATCTCCCGACGCCGGCCCTCCCCTTTCCATCCCGTAATGATAACGCCTCGACTGCGGAAAACTCACCCCTCCCCGCCCGCAATCGACTTCGCCGCACGGCGCTTTGTGGCGTAGCGCTTCACGAGTTCGTCGGCGATGACTCCGGCGAGGATGACGGTGCCGATGATGGCGAACTCGAGGTGCGTCGGGATGCCGAGGATGTTGATCGCGTTGTAGAGCACGCGCATCACCGCGGTGCCGATGATCACGCCGAGGATCGTCCCCTCGCCGCCGCGCAGGCTGCATCCGCCGAGCACGGCGGCGGCGATGGCGTAGAGCTCGTAGAATTCGCCAAGGCCCGAGGGCTGGATGGAGTTGAGATTGAGCGAAAACAGAATCCCGCCGACGCCGCCGAGCAGCGAGCAGATGACGTAGGCGAGAATTTTCATCCGGTCGGTGTTGATGCCGCTGAAGCGCGCAGCCGTCTCGTTGCGCCCGAGCGCGAGGAGGTAGCGGCCCCAGATGGTGCGGTTCAGGAAAATCGCAGCGACGATGGCGATGGCGGCAAGGAAGAAGACGGAGACCGGCAGCGCAAATCCGCCGGCGAGCGGCACTTTCCCAATCGCGAGCGCGCGCAGTGAGTCGTGCGCGCTGCCGAAGCCCTGGCTCGCGTCGTCGGTGATGAAGCGCGCGAGGCCGCGGTAGATGAGCAGCCCGCAGAGCGTGACGACGAAGGGCTGGAGCCGCACTTTCGTGATGAGCAGCCCGTGCGCGAGGCCGATGGCGAGCGAGATGCCGAGCACAGCGAGCAGCGCCGCGGGTTCGCTCCAGCCCTTGTGCATGAGCAGCCACGAGAGCGTGGAGCCGACGAGCCCGACGACGGAGCCGATGGAAAGGTCAATCCCGCCTGTGATGATCACAAACGCCGCGCCAACGCTGATGATGCCGAAGAGCGACGTCCACCCGACGAGGTTCTGCAGGTTGTAGGCGCTGACGAACTGCGGGTTCTTGATCGCCGTCGCGATGAACACGAAGAGGAACAGTCCGAAGATCCCGAGGAGTTTTTTCATGATGCGGAAACGGTGTGGACGGTGTCTGCAGTGGCGAGGCGCATGACAGCCTCCTCGGAGAGCTGCGCGCGCGCGAGTTCGCCGGTGATGCGGCCCTCGTGCATCACGAGCGTGCGATCGCTCATGCGGAGCACCTCCTCCATCTCGCTGCTCACGAAAAGAATCGCGACGCCTCGCGCGGCGAGTTCCTCCATGAGCCGGTAAATCTCCTGCTTCGCGCCGATGTCAATGCCGCGCGTCGGCTCATCGAGCAGCAGCACGCGGGGCTCGAGCGCGAGCCACTTTGCGAGCGCGACCTTCTGCTGGTTGCCGCCGGAGAGGAACTGCACGGGCTGCGCGGGGCCGGGCGTCTTCACGCGGAGCTGCGCAGACATGCGCGTGGCGATTTCGCCCTCGGCGCGCGCGTTGCGGAAACCGAGCCGGGCATCGCGCCGCAGACTCGCGAGCGTGATGTTGTGGTTCACGGCCATCTCCAAAATCACGCCCTGCTGCTTGCGATCCTCCGGCACGAGCGCAAGCCCCGCGCGAATCGCATCCTGCGGCGACTCGATGCGCACCGCCTTTCCCCCGACGAAAATCTCTCCGCCCGCCGCGCGGTCGATCCCGAACAGCACGCGCAGCACCTCCGTGCGGCCCGAGCCCACGAGCCCGGCGACGCCGACAATCTCGCCGGGGCGCACGGAAAAATTCAGCGGCGAACGCGGATGCGCGGGCGTCCGCAGGCCGCGGACTTCGAGCAGCGCGTCCGCCCCATGCGTATGCGCGGCGCGGTCGTGGCGGCCGAGGTCGCGGCCGACCAAGAGGCGCACCATTGCGTCGTGCGTGATTTCGCCGCGCTGAAGCTCACCCGCATTCGCGCCGTCGCGCAGCACGACCACGCGGTCGGCGAGTTCCTTCACCTCGCCGAGCCGGTGCGAGATGTAGATGACGCTGATGCCGCGTGAGCGGAGATCCTTCACCACGCGGTAAAGCGTCTCCGTCTCATGCTGGCTGAGGCTCGACGTGGGCTCGTCCATGATGAGCACGCGCGCGTCCGTGCTCAGCGCCTTCGCGATTTCCACGAGCTGCTGGCGGCCCGGCGGCAGCGCGGCGACGAGCGTGCGCGGCGCGCAGTCGAGCCCCACGCGTGAGAGGAATTCCGCGGAGTCCGCGTAAATGCGGCGGCGATCCACGAAGCCGAACCGCTGTGGCTCGCGGCCGAGGAAGATGTTCGACGCCACGTCGAGGTTGTCCGCGAGGTTCAGCTCCTGGTGGATGAGCGCCACGCCCACGTGCTCGGCGGCGCGCACATTTGGAAAGCGCGCAGCGGTGCCGTCCACGAGGATCTCGCCGCTGTCGGGCTCCTGCACGCCGGCGAGAATTTTCATGAGCGTGCTCTTGCCCGCACCGTTCTCGCCGATGACCGCGAGCACCTCGCCGCGTCCGAGCGCGAGGCTCACATGGTGCAGCGCGCGCACGCCGGGGAAGCACTTGCACAGCCCGCGCACTTCCAGCAGCGGGCGCGTATTCGGCTCCGGGGGATTCATGCGCGTCGTCGCGGCCTGCTACTTCCCGGCCTCCTGCATCGTCTTCAGCTCGGTGCGGAATTTCTCCACGTTCGCCTTCGTCACCTCGACGATCGGCACCTCGAGGAAGCCGTCCTTCGGCAGCACGGATTTGTCGCCGTTTGCGAGGCCCGCGAGGATGCGCACGGAATCGAAGCCGTAGTAATATGGCTGCTGGCTGATGGTGCCGACGACCGTGCCGTCGATGATCCCCTGCAGCACGGCCTCCTGCTCGTCGAAGCTCACCACCTTCACCTTGCCGATTTTGCCCGCCTCCTTTGCGGCCTCCATGCACTGCGGCGCGTTGTAGGCGTAGAGGCCCACCATGCACGCGAGGTCGGGCACCGATGCCATTGCGTCCTGCGCGTTCGCCTTTGCGCGGGCGTAGTCGAAATTGTCGGTGCGCGTGTCGAGCACGGTGAACTTCCCGCCGGTGAGCGGCGCGCCGTTCGGGTCCACCTTCATCGTCGCGCCGGTCGTCTGCGCGGGACGGTCGAGGAGTTCGTCGATCACGCCCTGCCGGCGCTGCTGCGAGTTGAGCTGCTCGAGGCGGCCCACGAAAATCATCACCTTCCCGCCGTCCGGCAACGCGGACTTCACCAGCTTCCCGGCGGCGCGACCGGCCTTGTAGTTGTCCATGCCGACGAAGCACAGGCGCTTCGACTCCGGCGCATCCGAGTCGTGCGTGATCACCGGGCAGCGCGACGCCGCCTCGTTGATGAGATCGACTTGGTTCTTCGGATCAATCGAGCTGATCGCGATGCCGTCCACGCCGCGCGCGAGCAGACTCTCGATCATGCGCTTCTGGTCCACCACGCCCTTCGGCGGCATGAGCACCTCGCATGACACGCCGAATTTCTTCTCCGCCGCGCGCACACCCGCCGTCGCCGTGTTCCAGAACGGGTCCACGCCATTTGTCACAAAGGCGAGCTTCTTCTTCCCACCGGACGCGCCGCTGGTGCCCGAAGCGCCCGCGTCATTCTTCTTGTCGCAGCCGGTGAACGCCGCGGCGGCCGCGAGCGTGAGCGTGAGGAGGAAAATGCGCGTGGGGATTTTCTGTTTCATGGGAGAGTGGGCGCGGATGCTGAACAGACCGCGCACCCTTTGAAAAGAGATTTGCCTGTCCGCCCTCCCTCCTTCGACCTCAGGTCAGTGCACCGTCATCCCGCCGTTCACATGGAGATTCTGCGCGGTGATGAACGACGCCTCGTTGCTCGCGAGGAAGACGACTGCGCCCGCCACATCGTCCGGCACGCCCCAGCGATCCGCCGGGATGAGCGCGCGGTAGCCATCCTTCAGCTCCTGCGGGTCATCCGCGTGCCGCTCCACCGGAATCCACCCCGGCGCGATCATGTTCACGGTGATGCCCCACTTCGCCACCTCCGTCGCGAGCCCGCGGTTGAATCCATTCTGCCCACCCTTCGCCGCCACATACGCCGTGAAATTCGGCACGCCGCGCGCCACGACCTCGCTGCCGATGTTGATGATGCGTCCCCACTTCTGCGCCTTCATGTGCGGCAGGCACGCGCGCGAGAGCAGGTAGGGGCTCTTCACGAAGAAATCCAGCATCTGCTGGTAAAACGCCCAGTCGTATTCCTCGATCGGCTTCTGCGGCTGCGCGGGCGTCGCATTCAGCACGAGGATGTCCACCGGCCCGAGCGTCTTCGCGATGTCATCCACGATGCGCGGCACATCAGCCTCGCTGCTCACGTCCCCGCGCACCAGCATCCCCTCGCCGCCCGCGGCCTTGAACTCCGCCAGAGCCTTCTCCGCCCGCGCCGTGTTGTTTTGGAAATTGAGCGCGACCTTCGCCCCCGCGCGGCCCAGTGCGATCGCCATCGCCTTGCCGAGGCCGGTGGTGCTGCCGGTCACGAGCGCGACGCGGCCTTTGAGGGAAAATGGAGAGTTGGCGGGAATGGACATGCCCGATGCTTACGCACGGCACGCGCGATTTTGAACGCCGAATTTTTCCCGCCTCACTCCACCGCCATTTTCCGCCCGGACCGCCATCCACAAAAATCCTGTCCCCCGGCTCCACCCGTGCGCAACTCTCCCCTCACACCGCCATGAACGACCACCCCGCCGGCCTCCACGATCTCCCCGCCCTCCTCGCCGAAGCCCGCCGCACCGTCCCCGACGACCGCCACATCTGGTGCACCGCCTCCGACCGCTTTGAATCCACCATCACCCGACGGCGCGGGCTCCTTCTCGGCGGCGCGCTCTCCCCGCACTTCCTCCGCGACACCACCGACACCCTCATGAACGTCCCGTGGGCCGTCCGCCTCCACCGCTGCCGCGTCTTCGTCTGCGACCGCGCCGCGCACGAGCCCGTCGCCGCCTGGGTCCCTCTCATGGAGGCCGTCGTCGCCTCCGGCGAATCCCTCCTCGTCGTCACCGAGACCATCGGCACCGAGCTGCTCCACACCTTCGTCGTCAATGCCGTCCGCGCCACCCTCGGCGTCTGCGCCGTGCTCCCGCCGCGCGACCGGCACGGCAACCCCGCCCCCGGCCTCGCCGCCCTCGCCCGCGGCTGCGCCACCCCGCCCGCGCAGCCCGGCCAGCTCCCCCGCATCGGCGAAGCCTGGGTCCGCCGCACCGCCACCGCCCTCTTCCCCAGCGCCGACGAGGCCGCGCTCGCCGCCGCCCTGCAGGACTTCGCGGTCATCGAGACCGGCGGCGAAAACCACGAGGACCAAGTCGCCCGCCTCCGGTTCCTCATGCGCGAACTACAGCACCCCGCCAACGGGTGACGGAACCGGCCAGCGCGTTTCCCCGGACAGTTCCACCCTCCTCCGACGCGCACGCATGCCCGTGCCGGACACCCCCCATGGAAGCACGACCCCGCCCATGTGCCCGGAACACCCCAGCCATGTCCGCGGCGGACATCGCGGGTGTCGGCGAATAACACCGCCGGGTATTGCACGCCCATTCGCCGACAACGATCCGTCTCGCCCCTGAATGCCCCATTTTGCCCCAAGCCCGTCAACGCCAATCCCCCCTCGCACCATCACTGCACCGCTGCGCCGCCCGAGTCCGCCCTTGCGGCAACGCGCTTGCGCGGCTAATCACGCCCCTCATGAAAACTCCCGCCGCACTTTTTCTCGCCATCTGCCTCGCCACTGCCGCGTTCGCGGAGGATGCCGCCAAGTTTCCCGTGGGCGCATTTTCCTTCACGCGGCCGGACGGATGGAAGTCGATCCAGCCGACCTCGCCGATGCGCAAGGCGCAGCTCCAGATCCCCGGCAAAAACGGCAGCAAGCCTGCGGACGTCACGTTCTTCTTCTTCGGCGAGGGCAACGGCGGCGGCGTGGAGCCGAATGTGCAGCGCTGGCTCGGGCAGATCGCCGGCAAGCCGGACTCGAACAAGATTGAAGCGCAGGAGTTTGACGGCGTGAAAGTGACGCTCGTCTCCGCGGAGGGCACGCTGAAGGCCGCACCGATGGCAGGCATCCCGGAGGAGCTGCCGGATGCGGCGCTGCTCGGCGCGATCGTGGAGCATCCGGAGGGCGCGGTCTTCATCAAGATGACGGGCCCGGCGGCGCTCGTGAAGGAGAGCCGGGAGAAGTTCCTCGGGCTGATCAAGTCCGCCACCGCGAAGAAGTGAGCATGGCCGGGCTGCCGACGAGCTACTACGTCCACTCGCTGATCGAGATCCTCCACTACATCAGCGACGACCTGCTGCAGTGCGACGCAGGGACGAAGATCGCGGAGCTGTTCAGCGACGACTTCGACGACCTGGACTTCGAGCTGGCGCTGACGTGCTTCGAGGGGACGCACCGGCTCGCCTTCAAGCAGAACGTGTGGGAGGAGGACGTGGAGGCGTTCGAGGAGCTGACGATCGAGGAGTTCGTGGAGGAATGCCTGGATCCGCAGGAGCAGAAGGATCCGCTCTTTGTCACGAAGCGGTTCCTCTTTTACGAGAAGTCGCTGGCCGATGCGATCCGCGAGGAATACGACCCGCCGCGCGAGCAGGGGGAGTTCTGAGCCGGAGGTGCGGGGGAGCCCTCGTGAAATGGCTGCTGGAAATCCGATGAAGGCGCGGGCGTGGCTCCTGGCGATGCTGGCGGCCGCGGTTCCGTTTGCGGCGCCGCTGCGCGCGGTGACGCCGGACATCGCCGTGCAGGAGGGCGGATGGGGCGGCGCAAGCGTGCGCGAAGTCCGCGCGGTCGCGCTTGCGGCCGCGGGTGAAATCGCACGCCACTGCCCGCGCACGCGGCTCGGGCCGATCCTCGTGCATCACCGCGCCGACCATCCGCAGACGGCGTGGGAGCGGACGCCGGACGGGCGCATCATCGTGGGAATCGAGGCGGACGGGCGTCGCTGCGCGCAGTTCGCGTTTCAGCTTGCGCATGAGTTCGGCCATGTGCTCGCCACGCAGGCGAACGACTGGCAGCGCACGTGGCGCTCGGGCGCAAAGCCGCACCTGTGGCTGGAGGAGAGCTTCTGCGAGGCGGCGTCGCTCTTCGCGCTGCGGGCGATGGCGCAGGCGTGGCAGCGGTCGGCGCCCTTCCGCGCATGGCGCGACTACGCGCCGGAGTTTGCGGCATATGCGGCGGACCGGATGCGCACTGCCGCCGTCAGCGCGGGCGGAGACTTCGCGGCGTGGTTCCGGAGAAACGAGCCGGCGATGCGCCGCAACGGAACGCTGCGCGCGAGCAACACCGCGGTCGCGCTGCGCCTGCTGCCGCTACTCGAGGCGGAACCGCGTGGCTGGGAGGCGGTCACATTCATGAACCTCGGCACGCGCGACCGCGGGCTGAGCCTCGCCGCGTTCCTCACGGAGTGGCAGCGGAACTGCCCGCCCGCACAGCGCGCGTTTGTCGCGAAGGTCGCGGAGGTTTTCGGAATCCGCCTGTAGCCGCCGGCGGACGCCGGTCAGCGCAGATCGAAGAGCAGCGCCTCGGCGCCCTCATCCGCGGTGATGGCCAGCGTGCCGCTGTCCTCGGTGCTGGCGGCGTCGCCCGCGGCGAGCGCGGTGCCATTCACGCTCACGCTGCCGCTGATGACTTGCAGCCACGCGCCGTGACCCTCGCGCACGTCGTGCGGGACGGACTGCCCCGCGCCGAGCCGCACGCGATATACGTCGGCGTCCTGATGGATGACCGCCGAGCCGTCGCGGCCATCGGGCGAGATGACGAGCACCTTTGCCTCGCCGTCGCTCCCGGCACCCGGATGCCACTCGGTGTAGCCGGGCTTCAGCCCGCGCGTGCGCGGATGGATCCAGATTTGCAGCAGGTGAAGCCGTTCGCTGCGCGAGGGGTTGAACTCGCTGTGCGTGACTCCCGAGCCGGCGCTCATGAGCTGGATCTGGCCGGGCTTCAGCTCGCGGCCGTTGCCCATGCTGTCGCGGTGAGCGATCGTCCCGGCGACCACGTAGCTGAAGATTTCCATGTCGCGGTGCGGGTGCGTGGGGAAGCCCATGCCCGGCGCCACGTAGTCCTCATTGATCACGCGCAGCGTGCGGAAGCCCATGTGCTCCGGGTCGTGGTAGTCGGCGAAGCTGAACGTGTGGCGCGAGTCGAGCCACCCGTGGTTGGCGTGGCCCCTGTCGTCGGATCTGCGGAAGGTGAGTCTCATGGCGGAAAAATGCCCCAGCGCGCGCAGGGGGCAAATGCGGACCGTCGCCGCCGTGCAGCGGGACTCACTTGCCGAGCTGCTTCAGTGCGCGGTCAATCGCCTCCTCCGCCTCCTTCTTTTTCCCCTGCTCCATCAGCTTCCGCGCCTCATCCATGATTCCCGCCACCGGCTTTGGATCGCCGCCGCTGCCCGCGAGCTTCTCCAAGCCAGCGCGCACGCGGTCCGCCTTCGCGACGAGCCGCCGCTGAAGCTCCTCCGACTCGCGGTCGAGGCCGTTCGCCTTGCGGAATGCGTTCAGCTTCTCCTGCTGCTCGGGCGTGAGCTGCTGCTTGATCGCAAGCATGAAGCCGAGCTGCAGCTTCCGGATTTCGCGCTCGATTTCCAAAACCCGCTCGAGCTGCTCCAGCGCGGCCGCGGTGCTCACCCGCTCGGGCTTCACAACCACGGCGAGGATGTCGTTCTCCCTCTTCAGGCGCTCCTGCAGCTCGCCGAAGCGCGCCTCCATCCGCCCGGTCACCTCCTGCAGGATGCGGCGCTGCTCCTCGGTGAGGGGCACCTCGTCGCGCGCGAAGACGAGCAGGTCGGGCGAGAAAAGATGATCACTGACTGACTCCGCGCCGAAGCACGGGAGCACGGCAAAGGCGGCGAGGAGACGGAGGAGTGTTTTCATTTTCAAAGTCATTGGCAGGAGGGGTTCGGAAGGGTGCCGGTGCGGCGCGCCAAGAGATCACCGTTTCATGTAGGCTTCCAGCCCGTTCAGGAACATCTGCACGGAAATCATCACCAGCAGCATCCCCATGAGGCGCTCGACGGCGATGGCGCCCTTCTCCTTCAGCCCGCGCGCGATCGCCGGAGAGAGCAGCAGCACGACCGCCGTGATCGCCCACGCCGAGACCAGTGCGAGCACGCACTGCCACAGCGCGGCGGGCTCCGTGCTCACGAGCACCAGCAGGGTCGCCAGCACCGACGGCCCCGCGATGAGCGGAGTGGCGAGCGGCACGATGAAAGGCTCCGTCACCGGCGCGGCGCTCTCATGCTCCGGCAGCGGAAAAATCATCCGGATCGCGATGAGGAAGAGCATCACTCCCCCGCCGATGAACAGCGCCTCCTGCCGGAGCTGGAGCAGCCGCAGCAGCCCCTGCCCGCAGAAGACGAAGAACAGCATGATCGCCAGCGCGAAGATCAGCTCGCGCGCAATCACGCGCGTCCGCCGCTCCTCCGGCACGCCCCGCACCCCCGCGATGAAATTCGGCACGTTGCCGAGCGGATCCATGATCGTCAGGAGCAGGATCGTCGCGGACAGCGTGTTCATGCGGTGGCCCGTTCGCCCATGCCGGGCACGTGACTATTTTCCAGCGTTCTTCCCGCCGCCCTTTCCTCCCCGGCCGAATGTCTCCGGCTCGTCCTTCTCGGGGACTTCGAGTTCTTTGCGCAGCTTCGCGAGTTCACCGCGGAGTTCCTTCACGGTCGGGGTGTATTCGGTGCGGTCGAAGACGCTCATCATCTCGCGCGGGTCTTTCTCCAAGTCGAACAGCTCCGTGTAGTCCTCGCCGGTGCCGTAGAACTGCACGAGCTTGTAGCGGTCGGTGATCACGCCGTAGTGCGGGCGGACGTGGTGCGGCGCAGGATACTCGTAGTATTGGTAGTAGAATGCCTTGCGCCAGTCGGCGGGCGCCTGTCCGGCAAGCACGCCGCGCATGCTGCGGCCCTGCATCTCCTTGGGAATGGCAACGCCCGCGGCGTCGAGGAACGTTTCGGCGAAGTCGAGGTTCGACACGATGTCGCGGGAGGTGCTGCCGGGCTTCGTCACTCCGGGCCAGCGGACGAGCAGCGGCGTGCGCAGCGATTCCTCGAAGATCCACCGCTTGTCGAACCACCCGTGCTCGCCGAGGTAAAAGCCCTGGTCGGCGGAATACATCACGATGGTGTTTTCCGCGAGGCCCTCGTCGTCGAGATACTTCAGCACGCGGCCCACGCTCTCATCCACCGCCTTCACGGTGCCGAGGTAGTCGTGCATGTAGCGCTGGTAGCGCCAGCGGGTGAGTTCATCGCCGGAGAGATTGGCCTTTTGGAAGGCCTCGTTGCGCGGGCCGTAGTAGGCGTCCCATTCCTTCTTCTGCTCCGGCGTGAGGGTGCCGGGCGTCACGAGCTTCATGTCGCGCGGGGTGATCGTCTTCGCGATGGTCATGTCCTGATCGCGCTCGGCGATGCCGCGGCCGGAGTAGTTGTCGAAGAGCGTCGGCGGCTCGTCGTATTTGCGGTCCTTGTCGTGGCCGAGGTGGCGCAGCGCGGGCTCCCACTCGCGGTGCGGCGCCTTGTGCTGGCACATGAGGAGGAAGGGCTTCGTCTTGTCGCGCTTCTTCAGCCAGTCGAGCGACACGTCGGTGATGATGTCCGTGACGTAGCCGTCGAACTTGATGCGCTCGCCGTTGCGGATCATCGGCGGGTTGTAATACACGCCCTGCCCCGGGAGGATCTGCCAGAAGTCAAAGCCCGTGGGATCGCTGATGAGGTGCCATTTCCCGATGACCGCCGTCTGGTAGCCCGCGGCCTGGAGCAGCTTCGGCGCGGTGACCTGCGAGCCGTCGAACTTGCTGTTCGAGTTGTTGTGGAAGCCGTTCCTGTGGGAGTATTTCCCCGTCAGCACCGTTGCGCGGCTGGGGCCGCAGATGGAATTCGTGACGAGGCAGCGGTCGAGGCGCATGCCCTCCTTCGCGAGGCGGTCGATGTTCGGCGTCTCGATGAGCTTGCGCGGATCGTTGTAGGCGCTGATGGCCTGATACGCGTGGTCGTCGGAGAAGATGAAGACGATGTTGGGGCGCCTGGTATCGGCGGCGAGCGCAGCCGGGGCGAGGGTTGCCGCGAGCGTGCAGAGCGAAAGGAGGAGAGCTTTCATGGGAGCGCGCGTGATGACGCCTGCGCGGGCCGTTGTCCATCCTTGTTCGCTCGCGCCTGAAACTGCTTCCCCTTTTCCACCGTTCTGAAAGTCTCGCCCCAACTCAGCGCCCCCAAACCCCGCGATGATCCTCAACCTCAACGTCAATTGGGACGATCTCCCCGAGTTCGTCCGCGCGGCTTTCCAGACGAGAATCGCCAAACCCACGAAGGATCTCATCCCGGCGGGCACCGTGCTCTACAAATTCAACGACTTCCGCACGCTCCACGGCCCGTCGAACAACTCGCTCTCGCCGTGGTGGAGTCCGTATGAACCCTACAAGCACGACGCTGGCTGGGTGCAGAAGAGGAAGATCGCCATCGCCAATGGAGTGAGCGTCCGCGAGTGGGGCCGCCTCACTTCCGCGGTGAAGGAAAACTGGAACTCCCTCGCCTTCCTCCTCGTCATCACACTGAAGGTCCCGGTTTACGGCTTCTTCGGCGGCTTCGCCCAAATGGCGCGCATCGATGCCGGCGAGGCGAGCAAGATGAAGGCGGGCGAAGGGCGCGGCGGCTCCAGGAACCTTCCCGGCGGCGCCACGCAGCTCTACATCCCGAACCTCACGGCAGACCACGTCACGAAGTGGTATGTCGAGGACCTCAGCCAGTCGTAGGGGAAAAAGCCGCGGCCCGGTGCCGCGCGTTCACCGCTTCCCATCCGCCGATGTCTGCCCCGGGCCGGAGGCCCAAAGCAGCACCGCCCCGCCGACGAGGCAGCTCACGGCATCCATCATCACCCACCAGCGCGGCATGCCGGTGTGCGAATCGATCCACCAGAGCAGCGGCGCGGCCACGAGGCTCGCCCACGCCATGAACCGCACGAGCGGCCGGTAGCGCACCACGTCGCCCGCGATGATCCACAGCAGCCCCGAGAGGATCAGATACACCAGCGAGCCGCCCGCCGCGAGGTAGTGCAGCAGCGGCAGCGGCGGCGGCTGGCCGAAGCCCGTCAGCCACGACAGTTTCTCCACGGTGAAATGCGGCGCGAACAGCGCGGGCAGCACCGGCACCGAGACCAGCGCCATCGCGCGGAGGACCCACTTTTGCAGACGCGGCCCGCCCGTATTCACAGCGCGCTCCCGGTCAAATCACCGCCCGCCTTTCACCTTCACCCACCGGAATGCCCTGCCATCCCACCGCCCCTCGTAGGCGTGGTCGGGCTTCGCGAGTTCGGCGTATTCGTCGAGGTTCTCGAGTGACGGCGCCTCGATGCGGATGGTCGTGCCCTTCCGCGGCAGCTTCCACCACCAGCGGTAACCCTCGCCCGCCGCGGCCTTCACCTTCGCCTGGTGTCCGTCGAAAAAGCTCACGAGCTTGAGGGCGGGCAGAATGTCGGCGGTGGCCTCGGCCAGCTTTCCATCGCGGACGCGCCAGAACGAAATGTGCGGCGTCTCATTGGTCACGTTGCTCCACTGCTCGATGGCGGCGCCGATGAGCTTCGAGCCATCGTCGCACTTCCAGAGCGCCATGGTGAACACCGCGCCCTCGCCGTCGCTGTTCGACTCAAAGCGGAGGAAGCCACTCTTCTCATCCAAGTCAAAACCGCGCAGGCCGAGTTCCGCTGCGACGGCCTTCGCCGCATCGGGCGCAGCCGCGGCCAGGCGCGCGCGGTTCGCGGAGTCCACGATCGGCTTCGGATCCTCGCCGGGCCATTTCGCAAACACCGAACCGGGGAGCTTGGAAAACCACCCCGCGAGCTCCCCCGCGCGCGAGGAAACGGCCGCAGCCATGAAGAGTGCGAAGGCAGCGAGAATGCGGAGAGCCATGATGGAGAATCTTCCCCCCGTTTACTTCGCCAGCCCGGCGTCCTTGAACAGCTTCAGCAGCGACGGCCCGTTCGAGTAATGGATGTCGCTGATCTTCCACGTCCCCTCCTCCTGCGCGAGGTCCAGCTTCGCCGAGCCCTTCTTCGCGTAGTTCGTGAAGGTCACCAGCACCGTCGTCCTCCCCTTCACCGTCGCGGGCTTGTTCACCACGAGGTTCTTGATATCGAGATCCTGCGCGCCGAAGAGCGGATCGAAGTCGAGCACGCCGGGCTCGTTCCTTTTGCGCGACTCCTCCCCGTCCTTCTCGATCAGGGCGGCGAGGTTCTTGGAAAAGAAATGCTCCACGCGCGCGCGGGTGGACTTTGTGCCAAAGGGCGACGTGCCGCTCTTCTCCGAGTGGTAGAGTTCGGACACGAGGGCTTGCGCCGGGTCGCTGGCGGCGGCGGACTTCTCCGCGGCGTGGACGTTGCAGGCGAGGACGAGGGCGAAAAGTGAGAGTTTGAGGAACCGCATCGGCGACGCTTATCGCCGCAGAGCCGCCCAGTGTCGAGCCTGGCTGCCAGCTCCCATCGGAATCCACCACAAAGGACGCAAAGGGCACGAAGCAGTGCCCGAAAGCGCGCGGCGCTTTGACATCGCGGGCGGGGCGGCGCAACCTCGGGGGATGCACATCTGCGCCGTCCAGCTCGACAGCGTGTGGGAGGATCCCCGCGCGAACTTTGCCAAAGTGGAGGGCCTCCTCGCGGCGTCGCCGCCGCCGGCGGGCTCGCTCATCGTCCTGCCGGAGATGTTTGCGACGGGCTTCAGCGTGGACCTTTCCAAGACGATGCGCGGGGACGCGCTCGGGACGGAGGAGTTCCTGCGCTCGCTCGCGGTGCGGCACCGGTGTGCCGTGACGGGCGGGCTGGTGAGCCCGGGCGCGAACGGGCGCGGGCGGAACGAGTCGGTGACGTTCGCGGCGGACGGCGCGCTGCTGGCGCGCTACCTCAAGCAGAGGCCGTTCAGCGGGCTCGGGCCGCGGCAGCCCGGTGAGCCGGGTGCGGGCGGGGAGTCGGGCGTGCATGAGGCGGGGACGGAGCCGGTGCTCTTCCGGCTGGGGGACTTCACGGTGGCGCCGCTGATCTGCTACGACCTGCGCTTTCCGGAGCTGTTCCGCGAGGCGGCGCGCCGGGGGGCGGACCTGATCGTGGTGATCGCGGCGTGGCCGGAGATCCGCATCGACCACTGGGTGACGCTGCTGCGGGCGCGGGCGATCGAGAACCTGGCATTCGTCATCGGCGTGAACCGCACGGGCCGCGAGCCGGGTCACATGTGCGGTGGGCGGAGCATCGTGGTGGACCCGCACGGGAAGGTGCTGGCCGACGCGGGGACCGCCGAGATGGTGATGACGGCGGACATTTCCCAGGCCGACGCGGCGGCTTGGCGCGAGGAGTTTCCGCCGCTGCGCGACGCGTGCTGGGCTCCCTGCTGAGCCGGTGTGCCGGGTCCGCGCCGGGGCTACTGCCCGGAGGCGGGCGCGAACTTGGTCGAGTCGAAGACCGGGACGAGCGCGGGCGAGCGGATCTGGCTCGTAGTGGTGACCACGCGGCGCTCCCACGGGATGCGCCCGGCGAACCACGTGCGCCAGAATCCCATCGGGGCGTCGGGGTTTGCCTCCGCGATGTCGCGGAATGTGACGATGCGCCCGATGGCGATGCCGGTGGCCTCGCGGTAGCAGTCATAGACGAGCTTTGCGCAGAAGGTGCGGGTGGAGTCGTAGTTGTAGCCGGTGTCGAAGAAGACGCCCATGCGCTGCTCGGCGGCGGCGCGGAGGCGGGCGACGGCGTCGGGCTTCAGCGTGGCCTTCACGCGGCGGACCTCGAAGCGGTCCTTCTCGGAGCGGGCCACGAAGGCGGTGACCGGGGTGAACTTTGAGAGGGGCACCGCGCCCTCGGCGACTGTCCAGCCGCCGCGGGCGTCGCGGAAGAGGATGCCGACGTGGGATTCCCAGCTGTTCGTCGTGCGGGCGACGAGGCGGAGCATGGGATTGATGAAGGGACGGATGAAGATGAGGTCGCCCTCGCGGAGGAGCGGGAGCGCGGCGGCGAGCGCGGGGTTGCGGACGCGGGGCGTGCTGTCGGCGCCCGGCGCCGCGTCGGCGAGCGGGCCGGTGACGGCGAGGAGTGCGAGCGTGAGGAGCAGGCGCGCGGCCTTCGATGCGGTGTTCATGGAAAAGCGGGCCATGGTTTTGCCGGTGCCCATTGGCTCAGCGATCCTTCAGCCTGCGGAACACCGTGGGCTGGCCGAAGAGCTTGGTCCAGTCGGTGGACTGGGTCTCGAGGGCCTTGCGGAGCTGCGCGGGCGTCCTGTCCTTCACCGCTTCGCCGCCGAGGGCGCGGACGCGGAGCTTCTTCCCGCCGTCCTCCTTCTCGATCCAGAGCAGCGTGTAGATTTCGGAGCCGGCCTTCGGGATGCCGTCGGAGAAGGAGGCGATGGCGCGGAGCTGGAGGACGGTGCGGCCGCGGACGGCGAGGGTTTTCACCTCGTAGTAGAGCCCGTCCTTGCCGCCGGCGGGGTAGTTCACCATCAGACGCGTGTCGTCGAGCGGGGCGCAGACGGCGAACTCGACCTTGCGGGAGTCGCCCTCGTCGGGCTCGTTCTCCCAGACGCCGCCGAGGGAGTCGTCCGCCTTTGCGAAGCCCTCGGTGAAGACGGGCTCGCGGAGCAGGCACGCCGGGAGTGAGCACGCCAGGACGGCGAGGAGGAGGATGCGGGCGAGGAATTTCATGGGCGGAGAGTGACGGCTTTCCGCCCGGCGCACAACCCGGCAGTGGCGTGATTTGAAGCGCGGGCATGGTGCCGCGGAGGGGCGCGCCCCGCGGGCGGAGCCGCTACCGGTGCGACAGCCGGTGCCGCAGCGCCGCGAGGTCCGCCGGGGAAATCGGCCCGGCATCCGCGCCTTCGCGGAGAGGCGCCGAGCGGGTGGAGCGCCCGACGCGCGGGAGCCATTCGGCGCCGAGCGGGTGCGCGAGAAGTTCGCGGTGCGTCGCAGCCACGGTGGTCTCCTCCTTTTCCCCCGTGGCACCGCCGCGCCCGATGAAGAACCCCGCGAGCGCGAGCGTGACGCGGACGGACGTGGAGCGGCTGTAGCTCGTGAGCGTGCAGGGCCGCGCGGGATCGAGGCACGCGTGGAGCCGCGCGAAGTGTTCGAGCGACCACATGCCGGGATTCGCCGCGGGCGAATAGGGATCGTAGAGGATCGCGTCCGGCGCGGGCACGGCGATGCGCCTCTGGCGGACCGCCTCCCGGAAATCGCCGAGGTGCAGGTGCCAGTCCACATTCGCCACCGCGGCGCGTCCGTCCGACAGCAGCCGCGCCGCCGCATCGGCCAGCGCGCCGAAATACGCGAGTTCCCCCGAGTGCCGCAGCGCGAACTCCAGCGGGGCGGGCGTGCGGTCGAAGCTGTGCAGTTCCGCGCGCGCCGGCAGCGGAGCCGCCGCGAGCGCCTCGATGGCCGCGACCGCATTCGCGCCCGCGCCGAGGCCGACGTCCCACACCACGAAGGGCCGCGCGCATTCCCCCGCCCTCCCGGCGAGCCGCGACTGCGCCACGTGCAGCCCGCGCGCCTCGGCCATCGGCCCCACGACGGGATGGAACGTCTCGCCATGCTCCAGCGAGCGCAGGCTCCGCGCGCCGGAGGCCACGGTGACAAGCGAGAAGCTGGCGTCGGATTCGTGCATTCCCACCGCGGCGCTTCGCACGCCCGCCCGCCGCGGACAAGTGTCTTGTGCCGGAATCCGACCGCGCATGATCCATCCACGGGAGCCGGGGGACTGAAGCGGAAAGGCCCTTCCCTCCGCCTTGGAAAGAAGTGCTCGGGGCGGGACTTGAACCCGCACGGCTTGCGCCACACGCCCCTCAAACGTGCGTGTCTGCCAATTCCACCACCCGAGCGTGTTGTGAAGAGGGAGGCGCTAGATAGCAGCGGCGGCGGAGTGCGCAAGCGTTCTTTCCGGTGATGCGGGAATTTTTTCCTGCGCTACCCTCTCCGCCCGCGCGACGACGCGCGCGATCCCGATGACGACGCTTGGCGTGTGGCGCGGGAACCGCTATCGCCGCGCCATGACTTCACCAATCTCCCAGCGTCTCTCGGGCAAACACGCACTCGTCACCGGCGGCGGCTCCGGCATCGGCCGCGCCATCTCCGAGCGTTTCGCCGCGGAGGGCGCGCACGTCTTCGTCATGGAACTCAACGAGGCCGCGGCGGCCGATGCGGCGGCGGCGATCCGCTCGGCCGGCGGGAAGTGCGACGTGCTCACCGCCGACGTGAGCGACACCGAGGGCATGCGCGCGGCGTTCGCGGGGTTGCCGGGCCTGAACGTGCTCGTGAACAACGCGGGCATCGCACACATCGGCAACGTGCTCAACACGACCGCCGCGGACATGGACCGCCTGCACGCGGTGAACGTGCGCGGCGTGTATCACGGCATGCATTTCGGCATCCCCCTGCTGCAGAAGGCGGGTGGCGGCGCGATTCTGAACATCTGCTCCGTCGCGGCGAAGCTCGGCATCTCGGACCGCTTCGCCTATTCGATGACGAAGGGCGCCGTGCTGAGCATGACCCTGAGCGTCGCGCGCGACTTCGTGGACAAGGGCATCCGCTGCAACTGCGTCTGCCCCGCGCGCGTCCACACGCCGTTCGTGGACGGCTACCTCGCGAAGACGTATCCCGGCCGCGAGGCGGAGATGTTTGCGAAGCTCAGCTCGTGGCAGCCTATCGGACGCATGGGCGAGCCTCGCGAGATTGCGGCGCTCGCGGCATTCCTGTGCTCGGACGAGGCGGGCTTCATCACCGGCGCCGCCTACGACATCGACGGCGGCGTGACGCTGCTGCGCTGAAAGCGGGGCCGCGGCTCAGTTCGCGGCGAGGACTTCCGCGGAGATGAGCTGGTTCGTGAGCATGAGGTGGCGGATTTCCACGGGCGACAGCGCGCGGTCCACGAGCAGAAGTTCATCCACCGCGACCGTGGTGCCGGTGCTGCCGGATGGCTGGCCGCCGAGCCACACGACGCCGCTGGGCGCCGCGGGGCCTTCACCCGAGCCACGGCGGGCGCCGGGCTTCACCTGGAGTGTCTCGAGGCGTCCGTCCACATAGAGCTTTGCGTGCGCCTTGTTCGCCTTCTTCGGAGGCTGCGCGAAGATGGCGGCGACGTGGTGCCATTTGCCGTCGCGCAGCGAAGTGCCGCCGACCGCAGCGCCCTGCCGCGTCTGCATGCGCAGCGCGCCGAGCACGCCGTCGCCGGGCAGGCTGTTCCAGGAAATCTCCGCCCACGACTGCACGGGATGATTCACCGGCAGGGAAAGGAACGGCTGCGCGCCGGACACCGAGGCCTCCGCCGGAAGCCTCACCCAGCAGGCCACGCTGCGAGCGCCGCGGCTGAGCGCGCCCGAGAGCTTCGCCTGCACCGCGGGGTGGCCGTCAAACTGCACCGCGCCTCCCCACCGTCCCTGCGTCCAGCGCGCCTCGTTGGCGCCGGCATTCGCGAGGCGAATCGCGGAATCCCCCGCGGTGTTCGATGCGGCGGCGGCGATTTCCCCCGCCCCCTCGTCAAAGGACCAGCGCACGTAGTTCAGCGGATGCGCTGCGCGCTCCACGGCGATCTTCGCGGCGAAGCGCTGGAACTTCTTCTCGCGGTCGCGCACGTCGGACGCACCGGCTTTTGCAAAGCGCTTCGCCTGCTTCTCGTGGAGCACGGAGCGCTGCGCCGGAGCACTGTCGTTCGCGCCGCCGCGCGGCTGCACTTCCACGGCGCCCTTGAGCACAAACACCTCGGCGTCGCCGCCCTCCTCGGCGGTCATGCTGAACTCCGTGCCGAGGTCCACAACCTCCACGGAAGCATTCACCACGCGGAAGCCGACAGCCTCGGGCGGAACGTTCGCCTTCAGCGTGCCATGCTGGAGCTCGGCCTCCCACGCGGAGCGCACGTCGAGCATCGCCGGGCCCACGAGCGTGAGCTGCGCGCCGGAGTCGAACGTCAGCTCCGCAAAACCGGAGGCGAGCTCGAGCCGGCGGCCGCGCGCGATCTCGTCGCCCGCGGCAGGGCCGGCGCCGACCCATTTGCAGTCCTTCGATCCCGAAATGTGCGCGACCATGTCCGGCTGCTCGTCCGCTCCCTGCGGAGCGCCGCTGGAGAGGAAAGTGCGCGCGATGAAAATCCCGAGCAGCACCGCGGCCGCGGCGGCAAGCGGCGCGGCCCAGCGCGACCACCCGGAAAATGCGACCACTTTCCCCGGCTCCGGCGCCTCGCTCTGCATCTCGCCCGCGTAGTCGTAAAGGCTCGCGGACATCGCCATCGAGCGGACGTAGAATCGCCGCGCCTCCTCGGAGGCTCCGAGCATTTCCTCCAGCCGCGCGCGTTCGGCATCGCTGGCGCGCCCGTCCACGAGCGCGCTGATGAGTTCGTTCAGCTCCACCCTTTCGTTGTCAGTCATTGCGTTTGTCTCATTCATGCTGCGGCCTCCGATGCGAGTGCGTTTGTCACGCAGTCGTGCAGAAGTTTGCGCAGGCGCGTGAGCGCCTTGTAGGCGGCGACGAGCGAGCGGCCCGTGCGCTGCGCGGCCTCCTCCACGCCGGATTCGTAGCGCGTCATCAGCAGCTCGCGGTCGCGCGGGTTCAGCTTCTGCAGGCAGCGCGACAGCGCCTCATGCCGCGCGCTCTGCTCGGGCGCGAGTTCCGACGCGGTCGCGGCGACGGACTCCAGCACCTTCTCGTCAAAGATCACCTTCGAGCGCGCAAACTTCGTCCGCGCCGCGCGCACCTGCCACCAGGCAATCTGGCAGGCCCAAGCCGCGAAGTCCGTCCCCGTGCGGAACGTCGAGAACTTCTCGCAAATCACAAGGCTCGTCTCCTGCAGGATGTCCTCAGCCGAATGCCGGTCCGGCACGAGCGTGTAGATGTAGGAGAAAATGCGCCGCTGGTGCTGCGTCATCAGCAGCACGAGTTCCTTGGTTCGGTCGGCGTTGTTGTCGGTCGTTTCAGGCATCGGTGTTCGTCGCGCAGAGTCGTCCGCGCTTCACCGGCACAATAGCAGCGGAGGCGCTCGTTGGGACGAAAAATACGGAGTCCCAACGGCGGTCTTCCGCGCTATGAAGGAGCAGTCACCCAATCCGCGCATGAAGGCCACAACGACTTCCGCCCACCTCCTCACTCCTCTCCTCATCGCCTCCGCATCATTCGCGGGCGCCGCGATTTCGCCGAGCGCCCCCGCCGAGAAGCCGGATGCCGCCGGCGTCGAGTTCTTCGAAAAGAACATCCGCCCCGTGCTCGTGAAGAGCTGCTACGGCTGCCACTCGAAGGAGTCGGGCAAGCAGAAGGGCGGCCTCTCGCTCGACACGCGCGAACTCACCCGCCTCGGCGGCGAATCCGGCCACGCCGTGGTGCCCGGCGACCCGGACGAGAGCCTGCTGATGAAGGCAATCCGCTACGAGGACAAGGAGATGGAGATGCCGCCGCGCAAGGAAGGCGGCAAGCTGCCCGACGATGTGATCGCAAAATTCGAGCAGTGGATCCGCATGGGCGCGCCGGACCCGCGCGACGGCGGCTCGCTCTCGATGAAGCCCATCGCCAAGCGCGAGTGGGATCCGGTGAAGGCGAAGGAGTTCTGGGCCTTCCAGCTCCCGAAGGCGAGCAAGGCGCCCGAGGTGAAGGACACCGCATGGCCGCGCAACGACGTGGACCGCTTCATCCTCGCTGCGATGGAGAATGCGAAAATCAAGCCCGTCGCCGATGCCGACCGCACGACGCTGATCCGCCGCGTGTATTTCGATCTCATCGGCCTGCCGCCGCGGCCCGACGAGGTGGAGGCCTTCGTCAAGGACAAGTCGCCGAACGCCTACGAGAAGATCGTGGACCGCCTCCTCGCATCGCCGCAGTTTGGCGAGCGCTGGGGCCGCCACTGGCTCGACGTCGCGCGCTACGCCGAGAGCACCGGCAAGGAGCGCAACTTCACCTTCCCTGCCGCGTGGAAATACCGCGACTGGGTCATCTCATCACTCAACCAGGACAAGCCCTACAACCAGTTCATCCGCGAGCAGGTCGCCGGCGATCTGCTGCCGCACGTGGACCAGAAGGACCGCGACCAGCACCTCATCGCCACCGGCTTCCTCGCGCTCGGGCCGAAGGGGCTGAATGAAAAGAACAAGGAGCAGTTCCGCATGGACCTCGTGGACGAGCAGATTGACGCGACCACACGCGCTGTGACCGCGGTCACCGTCGGCTGCGCGCGCTGCCATGATCACAAGTTCGACCCCATCTCCCAGCGCGACTACTACGCGATGGCGGGCATTTTCAAGAGCACCGAAACCTACTTCGGCACCGCGGCCGCGGGCGGCAAGAACCGCAACGGCACACCGCTCCTCACCCTCTCGGGCGGCGAAGAGAAGAAGTCCGCAGAACCGGTGGTCAGCCAAAGCGCGAAGCCCGCGACGCCGGCGCCCACTGCTCCCACGCCCACCACTACCGCGCCGACTGCGCGCGACAAGGGAATCGACGCGCGGCTCCGCGAACTTGCCGGCGGAGACGCCAGCAAACTTGCACGTCTCGACAAGCTGACACCCGAACAGAAGGAGAAGCTCCTGCGGAAAATGCGCTCCCAGGGCGAGACTGCGCAAGCCCCCGCGGCGGCACCTGCCACACCCGCGCCTTCCGCCGCACCCGCACCGGCCCCTGCCCCGGCGACCGCTTCAAACAACACCGCGAAGCTGGAGCAGCTCGCAGCGAAGAACCCGCAGATCGCCGAGCGACTCGCGCAGATGAGCCCGCAGCAGAAGGAACAAGCGCTCGCCCGCCTCCAGCAGCGCTTCGGTGGCACACTCACCGAATCCCCGACCGCAGTCGGCACGCCCGCGTCGAAGAAGGCCGCTGCCTTTGCGGAGCAGGCCGCGAAGAAGAAGAAGGGCAAGGGCTACGCGCCCGCGATCAAGCAGGAAGGCGACCTCTGCATGGGCGTGATGGAGGGCAAGCGCACCGACGCGCGCATCCTCGTCCGCGGCGAAATTGACCAGCCGACTGAGACGGTGCCGCGCGGCCTCGTGCAGGTGATGACGAACGGCGAGCCGCCGAAGATTTCCGACAGCGAGAGCGGCCGCCTCCAGCTCGCCGACTGGCTCGTGTCTCCGACGAACCCGCTCACCGCGCGCGTCGCGGTGAACCGCATCTGGCTGCACCTCTTCGGCGCGGGCCTCGTGCGCACGGCGGACAACTTCGGCGCGACTGGAGAGAAGCCCTCGCACCCTGAGCTGCTCGACACGCTCGCGGTGCAGTTTGAAAAGGACGGCTGGAGCGTGAAGAAGATGATCCGCTCCCTCGTGCTCAGCCACACCTACCAGCTCAGCGGCGCGCACGACTCCTTTGCGAACGAGACCGACCCCGACAACCGCCTGCTCTGGCACGCCTCGCAGCGGCGCCTCGACGCCGAGTCCATCCGCGACGCCATGCTCGCGGCCAGCGGCGAACTCGACATCAAGCCCCCGGCCGGCTCGCTCGTCGCGTCCGTCGGTGACGGCTACATCGGCAAGGGCATCCGCCCGGAGATCTTCTCCAATTTCACCGGCAAGCGCCGCAGCGTGTATCTGCCCATCGTCCGCGATTTCGTGCCGGACATGCTCGAGGTCTTCGACTTCGCCGAGCCGAGCCTCGTCGTCGCCTCGCGCGACACCACGAACGTGCCCTCGCAGGCGCTCTTCATGATGAACAACGACTTCGTGCGCGAGCAGGCGAATGCGATGGCCAAGCGCATCCTCTCCACCAAGGGCGACTACGCCACGCGGCTGAACTACGCCTACTACCTCGCACTCGGCCGGCCCTCCACGCCCGAGGAGCGCCAGCGCGCCGACCGGTATCTCAACATCGAGGCCAAGGCCCTCGTGCCCGTGAAGAAAGGCGATCAGAACGCCGCCGCGCAGCTCGCGTGGGCCACGTTCTGTCAGGCGCTCTTCGCCTCCGCCGAATTCCGCTACGTGAACTGACCCGCGAGTCCCGCACCACCTTCCGCCGAACACCAACGACCACACACTCCGCACGCCATGAACAACGCCCCGCACCAGTGCAACAACGTCCTCCCCGCCCCGCTCACGCGCCGTGAGCTGCTGCGCACCGTCTCCGCCGGCTTCGGCTGGCTCGCGCTCCAGGGGCTCGCCGGCAGCGCGAACGCCGCAGCCTCCAGCGCCACCCTCGCCCCGCGCCTCCCGCACTTTGCCGCACGGGCGAAGCGCGTGATCTTCCTCTGCATGCAGGGCGGGCCGTCGCACCTCGACACGTTCGACTACAAGCCCGACCTGAAAAAGGACGACGGCAAGTCCGGCGAGAAAGGCCGCATCTTCGCCTCACCCTTCGAGTGGGCGCAGCACGGCCAGAGCGGCCTCTGGATTTCCTCCGCATTCCCGAACGTCGCCGAGCACGCCGACGACCTCTGCCTCCTCCGTGGCATGACCACCGACATCCCGAACCACCCGCAGGCATTCGTGCAGATGCACACCGGCAGCACGCAGTTCGTGCGGCCCTCGCTCGGCGCGTGGACGCTTTACGGCCTCGGCTCGGAGAATGCGAACCTCCCCGGCTTCGTCACCATCAATCCCCCGATCCAGTTCGGCTCGCAGAACTACGGCAGCGCCTTCCTCCCCGCCGTATATCAGGGCACGCGCATCGGCGCGCAAAAGGAAACCGAGGGCGCCATGTCCACGCTCACCGACATTCGCAACCCTGATCTCCCCACCGACCTCCAGCGCAAGCAAATCGACCTCGTGCAGGCGATGAACCGCGACATGCTGAAGAAGAGCGGCAGCTCGGAAATCGAGGGCATCATCCAGAGCTACGAGCTCGCCTTCAAAATGCAGAGCGAGCTCCCGCGCGTGCTCGACATCAAGAGCGAGAGCAAGTCCACCCTCGACATGTATGGCATCGGCGGCGGGTCCACCGACGGCTTCGGCAAGCAGTGCCTCATGGCCCGCCGCCTCAGCGAGGCCGGCGTCCGCTTCGTCGAAGTCGGCCACGGCGGCTGGGACCACCACAACAACCTCACGCAGCGCATGAAGGCGGGCGCGGGGCAAATCGACAAGCCCATCGCCGGCCTCCTCACCGACCTCAAGCAGCGCGGCCTTTTGAAAGACACGCTCGTGATTTGGGGCGGCGAATTCGGCCGCACGCCCGGCAACGGCAAGCCCGACGGCCGCGGCCACAACGCGAAGGGCTACACCGTGTGGATGGCCGGCGGAGGCGTCCGCGGCGGCTTCAGCTTCGGCGCGACCGACGAGCACGGCGGCAAGGCCGTGCAGGACGTCACGCACGTCCACGACCTCCACGCCACCATCCTCGCGCTCATGGGCCTCGACCACGAGAAGCTCACCTTCCGCTGGGCCGGCCGCGACTTCCGCCTCACCGACGTTTACGGCAAGGTCGCGAAGCCGATCATGGCGTAGCGCCCCGCGCTGTGGAAATGTCCGGCGCATGACTCAATCCGCCGCGCCTTCGTTCCGCCGCTGCTTCGCGATGATCCTCCTCGCCGGGTCGGCGCTGTTCGTGGCCGGATGCATGTCGCCGAACGACCGGGCGAAGCCGCAGGTGGAGGTGCATGGGGAGGCAGGAGTGACGTGGGCCTCCGGAAATACGCCGCGTGCGGGACGGCACCACCTGCCGCGGTGACCCCCGCGACGCGGTGCCTCCACCGACCTCTTCCCCGGGGAGCGCGGAGACTGACCACGCAGCGCGAAACCATCTACCGCGGCCAAGCCTCGTGCCGCACGATGAGCCTCAGCGCACGGGCCAAAAGTGATTTTCCAGGCTCCATGCGGTGCCAGGGCGATGCGCCGCTCGGATGCGGCAGCGGGACGATGTCGAACTCATGCTCGCCGCGCTTCACGCGGAATTTCTTGCCGATGACGTCGGTGAGCTTTTCAAACGCCATGAACTGGAGGATGGCGAGCTTGCCGATGGGGAGGACGAGCGCGGGGCGGAGGATTTCGATCTCGTCCGCGAGCCAGCGCGAGCAGGTCTCGATTTCGCCATCGTCGGGCACGCGGTCGCCGCCGGCCTTTGTCTTGCCGGGGAAGCAGCGGCACACGGCGGCCATGTAGATGCGCTCGCGGAAGTCCGCTTCGCTCCAGCCGGCCGCCTCGGTGAACCAGCGGAAGAGCGTTTTCCCCGCCGTCCACGCAAAGGGCCGGCCGGCGACGGGCTCCTTCACGCCGGGCGCCTGCCCCACGCTCATCACGGGTGACACGACCGCGCCGCCGCTCACCGCAGGGCGGTGCATCTTCGGACAGAGCGTGCAGGCGCGCAGCTTCGCCACGAGCGCGTCGAGGCGCGCGGCGGAGTCAGCCTGCGTGGTCGCCATGGGAAATGGTG
This sequence comes from Chthoniobacteraceae bacterium, assembly GCA_044221185.1. Taxonomy (GTDB): domain Bacteria; phylum Verrucomicrobiota; class Verrucomicrobiia; order Chthoniobacterales; family Chthoniobacteraceae; genus SXWH01. The sequence continues at coordinate 429,778 of JBGAPP010000002.1, forward strand.
TGGCCGCGGAGAAAGTCGCGCGCGTTCATCCGCTTCTTGCCCTCGATCTGGACGTCGAGCGCGAGCACGCTGCCGTCTCCCGTGCCGATGAGGAGGCCGTCGTCATGCGCGCGCAGCAATCCCGGCGCGAGCATCGGACGCTCGAGCGAAGTCGCGGCGAATATCTTGAAACGTCTGCCTCCGACGCTCGTTGAAGCGGCAGGCCATGGATTCATCGCGCGCACTTTCCGCTCGACGACATCGCGGCCTGCGGTGAAGTCGAGGCGCCCGTGCTCGCGTGTGAGTTTGCCCGCGTAGGTCACACCCTCCGCCGGCTGCGGCACGCGCGGAGCCTCGCCCGCCTCCAGCAGCGCGAGGGAGATGGCGAGCGCACCCACAGCCTCCTCAGCGAGGCGATCGTGCAGCGAGCCGCCGGTCTCATCCGGTGCGATGGACACCTCGCGCATCAGCAGGATGTCCCCAGTGTCGAGGCCCTCGTCCATATACATCACGGTGATGCCCGTTTTCGTGTCGCCCGCCTCGATGGCCGCCTGGATCGGCGCCGCGCCGCGCCAGTGCGGCAGAAGAGATGCGTGGAGATTCAGGCATGCGATCTTCGCGGCATCGAGCACGCCCTTCGGCAGAATCTGACCGTAGGCCATCGCGACAATGAGGTCAGCACCGAGCGCCTGAATCTCCGCCACAGCCTCCGGCGTGCGCATCTTCACCGGCTGCAGCACGCGGATGCCGCGCTCCAGCGCGAGCTTCTTGATTTCCGGCGGCTGGACTTCCTGATGCCGCCCCACCGGCTTGTCCGGCTGTGTGACGAGCGCGATCACTTCCACGCCCGCCGCGTCGAGCAGCCAGCGGAAACTCGGAATGCCGATGTCGCCCGTGCCGATGAAAACGACGCGCATTTTCAAAAATCCCGCAGGAGGGCGCAGCCGCTACTTGTCCGCGCAGATCGCGTCCACGATTTCCTTCACCACTTGGATCGGCGCGGCGAGCGCGTTGATGCTCCTCACCCGCTTCGCGCCGTAGTATTCCAGCAGCGGTTTGCTCTCCGCCTCGTAGGTTGCGAGGCGGCGACGGATGGTCTCCTCGTTCGCGTCGTCGAAGCGGTTCTCCTTCAGCGCGCGCTTGCGGATGCGCGTGACGAGTTGCTCGCGATCCGGGCACGAGAGGTGGAAGACCGTGCGCACATCAATCATGTCCTTCATGATCTTCGCCTGCCCCACGTTGCGCGGCACGCCGTCGAGCACGAGCGCGTCGATGTCCGGCTTGAACGCATGGATGCCGACAAGGTGCCCGATGTGCGCGCGCAGCAGCTCCATCGTGATCTCATCCGGCACGAGCTGGCCGCGGCTCGAAAACTCGACGAACTTCTGCCCGATGGACGTGCGCGTATCGAGCGCGCGGAATACGTCGCCCATCGAGAGGTGGAAGAAGCGGGGCACATTGCCGAGGATCTTGCCCTGGGTGCCTTTGCCGCTCCCGGGGGCGCCGAGCAGGAGGTAGGTGCGGTATTTCATTGCGAAAAGCCGCGCATCATCCGCGTAAAACGGTTTCCGGCAAGGGTGAAAGAAGCCGCCGGGCCGCACATCTCAGTTGAACCACAGCGCGAAGCCGAGGAAGTCGCCGCGGAAGATGCGGTTCGTCGTCGTCCAGAAGCCCTCGTCCGTGATGGAGCCCTTTTCGAGATACGGCGCGAGGCCGGTGCCCTGGACCCAGAGGATTAGGTCGAAGGTCCGCGGCTCGGTAAAGATGCGGCGGAAATTGATGCCGCGCCCGCCCGCGTCGCGCCAGAACGGGAGGAGCTTCCTGCCTGCGAGGATGGCGTCGGCCTCGTCGAGGAAGGCGAGCCAGCGCTCGACCATCTCGCCGGTCACTTTTGCGCCGGGGAAAACTCCGGTCTGCGCGGGACCGGGGATCCACTCGTGATCGTCGTCCTTCTCCGCGACGATCGCCTTCCACGACTCGCGGCTGAGCTTGGTCACCTCCTCGAGGTGGTGTAGTGCCGTCGTCATCCGCTGCGGCTCCTTCACGGGGAAGTTCAGCAGGTGGATGAAGGTGATCGCGTCCACAACGTCGTCGGCGCTGCTGCGTCCGATGGTGTCGGCGCGCTTCCCGCGCTTGAGGAATTCAAACGGCGTGTCGGCGTCCGCGAAGAAGATCGGCGCGGTGTGGAGGAAGAGCTTCTCGGTGTCGTGTGCAAGCACCACCTCGCCGAACGCGGAGAGAAGGTGGCAGTAGCCCTGGAGCCAGCGCACGTCGCCAAGGTCGAACTTCACGAACAGACCCTTCGCCGCATCGCCGCCGAAGCGCACGCCCGGCAGCAGACGCTCCATCACTTTCCAAAGCACCTCGTCCTCCGCGGCCTTGCCGTCGCCGTCGAAGTCGAGGCGCACGAGCCCGGGCCGCAGCGAGACCTTCATCTCTGCGTCGCCGCGGACCTTCGACAGCGTTTCCGCCGCCTCGCCAAGCCGCGCGACGAAGTCCGCGATGGCCTTGCGCCCCGCTTCATTCGTGACGCGCTCCGGACGCGGATTCGGCGCGACCGGCAGGCGCAGAAAGGGAACCATCTCGCCGAACAGAGACTGGTGCAGGCCGAGGCGGTGCCAGTCCTGCTCAAGCTTTTCGAGGGCGCGGAGGAACTGCGCGATGCCGAGCTGGAAGCGCAGCGTGTCGTTCTTCGCATCGGCGGCGAGCGCGGTCTCGATGACCTTCAGGCACTCGCCGAGCTTCCCCTCCTCGACATGGCGTGCGAGCAGATCACCCGGCGCATCGGCGGCGCAGGCTTGGACGAGACTGAATGCGAGGAGCAGTGGGAGGAGGATTTTGCGCATGGCGGGGATGAGTCTGCGGAAGACCTACCGGGCCACTGCGGGCCGGTGAAGCGCGAATCAGCCGTTGTGCGCTGCCTCGCCGCGAGCCTGCCGGCTCGTAATGAGGCGAGCGCCGCGGCCGTAGGTGAGGTAGGCGTAGGCCCAGTTGAAGAGCACCGCGAGGCGGTTCCGGAAGCCGACAAGAAAGATGATGTGGACGAACAGCCACGCCATCCACGCGAAGAACCCGCTGATGCGCAGTGAACCCATCTCCGCGACTGCGGCGTTGCGCCCGATGGTCGCCATGATGCCCTTGTCGAAATACTCGAAGCGCGCCGTTTCCTCGCCGCGCATCAGGGCAGCGATGTTTTTTGCGACGTGCTTCCCCTGCTGGATCGCGACCGGCGAGAGCCCCGGCAGCGTGCGCCCATCCGCGAGCGGAAAATGCGCCTGGTCGCCAATCACGAAGACTTCCGGGTGACCGGGAATCGAACAGTCCGGCTGCACGATCACGCGGCCCGCGCGGTCGAGTGGAACGCCAAGGCTCGTGCCAAGTGGCGACGCCGCATTGCCCGCGGCCCATACGACCGTCCTCGCAGCGATCTTCTCCCCGCCAGTCAGCGTCACACCCGCCTCCGAGATCGCCTCAACCTTTCTGTTCAGCCGCACGTCCACTCCGAGCGCAGTGAGTTGCCTGAGCCCGCTCACGGGGAGGTCGCCCGAGAATGCCTGCAAAATCTCCGGCCCGCTCTCGATGAGATACACGCGCGCCTGCGACGAATCGATGTGCCGGAAATCCTTGATGAGCGTGACGCGCGCAATCTCCGCGATTGCCCCCGCCATCTCCACGCCGGTCGGCCCGCCGCCCACGACGACAAACGTCATCGCGGCCTCGCGCTCCGCGTCGTCCTTCGTCTTCTCCGCGACCTCAAACGACATCAGCATCCGCCGCCGGATCTCCAGCGCGTCGTCGAGGTTCTTCAGTCCCGGCGCGAACTTCTCCCATTCGTCGCGCCCGAAATACGAATGCCGCGCGCCGGCGGCCACGATGAGGTAGTCGTATTCAATGGGGCCGTCCGTCGTGAGCACGCGCCGGCCCGCGACATCGATGCTCTGCGCCTCGGTGAGAATCACCTCCGTGTTCTCCTGCTTCCGCAGGATGTGCCGCAGCGGCTCGGCAATGTCCGCGGGCGACAGCGCCGCCGTGGCCACCTGGTAGAGCAGCGGCTGGAAGAGATGGTGGTTCTGCCGGTCGATGAGTGTCACGCGCACGTTCGCCTTCCGCAGTGCCTTCGCCGCCTCGAGCCCGCCGAAGCCGCCGCCGATGATGACGATCCGCCGCAAGTTACGATGATGGATGTTCACCCCGCACGCTTAGCAGCGTGGCCCGCAAATGTGAACCCCGTCTCGGCGAACTCAGCGCGCCTCGCGCTCCACCTGCGCCGCCAGCTTTTCCAGATCCAGCGAGCCGCCCGCCGCGGGGAACGGATGCTCGATCAAATACCAGTCCTCCCTATAAGCGGCCGTTCCGCCCGGCGCGATGTCATTGCGCGGACCATGCGGCTCCAGCTCGATGGTCGGCACCTGCGCCGCCTTCGGATACCAGAAGCACAGCGTCAGCCCGGCGATTTCCGGGAACACCGCGTCCTTCGGCGAAGGGTAGCGCTTCACGAATGCCTGCCCGTGCGGCATCACGTAGGCGAACCACCCTGCGTGCGAGTCGAATCCGAGCTTCGGAAAACGCGTGGGCGCGAGCACCTCGAGGAAATTGCCGCGCTGGCGGACATTCGGATCCGCGGGCCGCAGCAGGATCGCGTGCTCATCGCCCTGGTCATACATCACCCAGCCGTTGGGAAAGCGGCGCGTCTCCGGCGTCAGCGGCACCACTCCGATTCCACCATGCACCGCGAACGTCCGGCTCCAGTGCGACCAGTGCTTCGTCTCCTGCGAGACATTCCGGATGATCTGCTCGCAGGCCAGGTGGGTGGACTTCGCGTCGAGCCGGAACTCTCGGACGAGCTGCACGCCCGTTGCCTCGTCGGGCTGACTCGTGAGCCGCACCGCGCGTGGCCCGATGGCCTCCGCCTGCCATTCGCCGCTCCAAAGCTTGTCGTGCTTCGGGATGAGATACTCCGGCCCAATGTCGAAGCGCCCCGCGCTGCTCGGTGCCTTCGGCCCGCCGGGCTGTCCCCAGTTCGCCTCCCTCGGATCGAGATACAGCGCGTTCTTACCCTTGAATGTGTAGTCCAGCACGCGCCCGCCGGCGTGATGGCAGAGCGTCACCCGCGTCTCCGCATTCGAGAGCTCAAAGCAGTCGGGGTAATTCAGCACCTTCACCCGGCGCACTCCTTCCGGCAGTTCGGCGGCGGATATGCACGGCAGCAGGGCGAAGACGGGGGCAAGGGCAACGGCGGGGAAACGCATGCCGCGATGCTAGGTGCGCGGCGAACACAGGCACAAGCAGTGAACTCACTCCCAATCAAGAGAAGCACCGTAGCCCGCCGCATTCGCCAACGCCGAGGCGATCCCACCGAGCCGCGGCGAGTCGCGGCGACACGCCTATTTCTTCTCAGCGGGTTTCCGCGCGGGTTCCGGCTTCTTTTCGAGGCTGACGATTGACTCCTCGTTGCGCTCCATCTTCACGTGCTCACGGCACTGCGGTTCGATGGCGAAGAATTCCTTCCCGGCCATGATGCGGTTCTCGATGAAACGCACGTCCTTCACTGCGCCCTTCACGCTCACAGCGGTGCGGCAGTTCTTGATCGTAACGCCGCGCACCCGCACACCGTCGATGAGCGCGGTGCGGTAGTCGTCGGTGTTGCGCCAGACCTCGATGCCGACCGGCAGAGGCTCGCCATTCGGGCCTCCGATGATGCCGCCCGTGTAGTTGATGTCCGTGCCGCAGAGCGTCACCGAATTTTGAGCGACGAGACCGTTCACCTGGTTGCCGCGGCCCTCGATGCGCACGCCGCCTTTGCCGCCGCAGAAGTCGCCGGTGGACGAGCAGAAGTCGCCGCGCAGCGAGAGGTTCGCCGGATTGTCGCGGCAGATGCTTCCGCTGAGGAGGATTCCGGTCTGGAAGGCGTTCACGGCGATGCCGAGGCGCGCGTTGTTCACGCAGATGTTCCCCTGCAGGACGCAATGGTGGTTGCCGGAGTATAGGATGATGCCGTCCTCGAACTCGGAGTCCATGCACTGGTTGCGCGTGAGCTGGCAGTATTCGCTGAGGCGGAGCAGGATGTTCTTGTCGTGCGCGCCGATGCACGTGACACGGTCGATGCGCGCGTGGCGCACGTGGTAAAAGCTGATGTTGTGCAGAATGCAGTCGCGGACCGTGATGCCCTCGATGCTCACATGCGCGAGCGGCTCCATGGGGGAATCAATGCTGATTCCGCAGCCCGCGCGCGTATCCTCGCCGCGCGGCTTCACCGGCGTCATGTCCGCAGGCGCGAAGTCGAACTGCTTCGCCTTGTTGCCATCGACGACACCTGTGCCGTGGATTCGCACGCCGGACTGCGTGATGAGGAACGCCGACGGCTGCGTGCCGAGCCGCGCCTTCGCCTCCACTTTGTAGTCGCGCTTCAGCGGCAGCTCGAAGCGGATCGTGTTGCCCTCGATGGCAGCGATGCGCCCGCAATCGCCCCCCTCGCGGCGCACCTTGTTTTTGCCGCCGCCCTGGATCTTCAAGTCTTCCGCGCCCACCGCCACCCACTGCCCGACGTAATAGCCCGATGCATCGGCGACCGTCACGGCTGGCTGCCCCGCCGCCGCATCCGCCGTGAGCGGCTGGATGTGCGAGTCGGCGACACGCACCTTGCCGACGATCTCGATGACTTGATTGGCCTTCGGCGCCAGCGCGTTCGTGATGCGGAACGTGCCCTCGGGAATGACGACGTTCCTCCCCGTGTCCAGCGCCCGCTGAATCGCACGCGTGTCGTCCGCGACGCCGTCGCCCTTTGCGCCAAACTCGGTGACCGAAATTGCGGCGCGCGCGAACGGTGCGAGGACAAGGGTGGACAGGAGGAACAGCGTTTGGATTTTCATTTGGGGGATGCTGGTTCCGAGAACAGTTCAGAGGCGGCGCGTCCTTAGTGCCGTTTGTCACCGTGCCGCGGAAAATTTCGCACGAGTCCGCGCCCGCAATTGCGAAGACATCGGCACCCACTACTCTCCCCCCGTCATGACATCGACGACCCACACCCCTTCCCCCGCGCTCCTCTTTGAAACGATCAACGCCTACCACCGCACTGCTGCGATCAAGGCCGCGGTGGAACTCGACCTCGTGACCGTCCTCGCTGAGTCGCCCGCCACCGCTGATGCCCTCGCGCAGCGTGTGAATGCCGCGCCGCGCGGCGTGCGCATCCTGTGCGACTATCTCGTCGTCCTCGGCTTCCTCACGAAATCCGGCGGTCGCTACACGCCCACCCCGGACAGCGCGTTTTTCCTGAACCGAAAGTCACCCGCCTACGCGGGCGGCACGCTCGAGTTTCTGCTCTCCGACCACATGCGAAGCAGCTTCGATCTGCTCACCGCCGCCGTGCGCAAGGGCGGCACCGCGCAGTCGCCGCAGGGCGCCATCGCCCATGAGCACCCGATGTGGCTTTCCTTCGCCCGCAGCATGGGCGCGCAGATGTTCCCCGGCGCGGCCGGCCTCGCGGACCTCATCCCGCTCGACCCCGCGCACCCGGCCAAGGTCCTCGACATCGCCGCAGGGCACGGCGTGTGGGGGCTGTCGTTTGCGAGGAAATATCCAGCTGCCCACGTGGTCGCGCTCGACTGGGCGCCGGTGCTCGAGGTCGCCCGTGAGAATGCGCGCGCCGCGGGCGCCGCCGACCGATTCAGCACGATCGCCGGCAGCGCCTTCGATGCGGACCTCGGCAGCGGCTACGACGTCATTCTCGTCCCGAATTTCCTCCACCACTTCAGCGCCGCTGACTGCGTCCGCTTCCTCAAGCGCGCACACGCCGCGCTCAAGCCCGGCGGCACGCTGGCCATCGTGGAGTTTGTGCCGAATCCCGACCGCGTCACTCCCCCCGGCGTTGCTGTCTTCAGCCTCATCATGCTCGCCAACACTCCCGAGGGCGACGCGTTCACCTTCGCCGAATACGCAGACATGCTCGCTCAGTCCGGCTTCTCCGCGCCGACGCAGCACAGTCTGCCCGCGTCGATGAACGTCGCGCTCATCGCGAAAAAATAATGACCCATCCCGAACTGCGCCCGCCATCGGACACGGCGCGTGTGCCCGCGCGACGTCAAGGTTTCGCCTGCCCGTCCTTAACACCCGCAGGGACGGTCACCGTGGCCTTGCCGCGAAGCTGCGCAACAAGGTCCGGAAGGTCGTAATGCCTCAGCGCGCCATGCACGGCGTTCACCGCCTGGTCGAACGTCTCTCCCGCCGTGATGATGCTTTCCCAAGACGGAATCATTCGCCGCAACGCAACCCGTGAAAAAGCGTCGCGCTCCAGCACGGCCGCGTGCAGCGCCGGTATTGCCGCCTCGCCAACTGCCACAAGATCGATGTCAGCCGGCGCACCACCGGTGAGGGAGCCGCCCTGCAGATGGCGCAGCCAGCGGAGCGCGTCGTCGCAGCGCATGCCGACATGCGTCCGGCCCATGAGGTAGGCGGTCATCACGTCGGGCAGGTCCGGGCCAAAGCGCCCCGCACCGTAAGCCGTGCGGCCGGCACGCGGCACCGCTTCCGTCTCACCGATGCCACGAAGCTCCGCCGCGAGCACCGTCTGCCCCTGCTTCACCAGCGCCTCGATGGGACCACCCACGCCCGCATCAGCAGCCATGCTCTCCCCGTGCAGATAGAGTGTCGCCTTCCGTGCGCCGGCCCCGGCTTTCGGCACAAAGGCGAGGGCGGGAATCTCAATCCCCGGCTCAGTCTTCAGCACGAGCTTCTGAATCGTGTATCCATCGCGCTCGATGGAACCCGTGCTGCGCACTTCCGGGCGCGCGCCGCCGTCGAATAGCGATCCGATGGTCGCACGAACGACACGCTGCTTGTCCGAATCCGACATCCCCTTCCACACCGGCTCACGCTTCGCGCGGAGCCCTGCGGCGGTGTCGGCGTTGATTTGAAAGACGCTGCGCTCCCCCGGCATGAGCAGCACCTGGCCCTTGGGCGAACACTGGAGCTGCGCGGCGGTCCAGTCCGGCGTGCTGAGAGCGCGCAGTTCGTCGTCGGTGAAGCTGTCCGGCAGGCTCCCGACTTCGCGGACGACGATGTCCTTTCCAAGGAGATGCCTCGCCATGAAGCGCGTGACCGCCTCGCGGAGCTGGAGCGTGAAGCCGTGCGGCGCATCCGGCGCGGCGATGTCCGCGGCGTCGGCAAACCCAAGGCGCGAGTAGAAGCGCTTCACGTCGCGGAAGAGGTCCCACGTGCCGCCGAAGTCGAACGTGGCATCGCGCGTCGCCGCGCAGATGAGCGTCGGCTTAGGCGCGCGCAGGATGCAGTAGTCGGCTTCGTCAAAGCCGGCGGCCACTTGTCCGAAGATGTTCTGCTCGCCGTCCTGCGGCCCCTTCGTCTCGATGAGTTTCTGGTAGGTCGTCAGAAAGCAGCCCGGCGCGGCGGCGACGATGCGGTCATCGAGCGCCATGAGATACGCCGTCTCCGTGCCGCCGCCGCTGTTGCCGGTGCAGCCGATTTTGTCCGCGATGATGTCCTTGCGCGTCTGCAGGTAGTCGATCACGCGCATCCCGTCCCAGATGCGGAACTGCGCCACGTTCGCGCCGACGAGCGCGCTGCCGAGGCCGGCCATCGTGTGCTCCGTCGTGCAGGTGAGGTGCACATTCGGATGCGGCGGCTGGTAGCGCGGCGCGTCCTCGAAGGCGGTGTGCTCCTTCGCCACGTCGAGAATCTGGTAGCGCTCCCCCTGCCCGATCGGGTCGTAGCAAATCGCCGCGATGCCATTCCTCGCGAGCAACCGGCACACGAGCTGATACTGCCCCGCCGCCTTGCCATCGTGGCTGTGGCCGCACGGCACGAGCACCGCGGGCCACGGTGCCGGGGTGTTCGGCAGGTAGAGGTTCGCCGTGAGGTGAAAATTCGGCCGCGTCTCGAGGAGAATCTTCTCCACGCGGTATCCCTTTCCGTCGAGCTTGCCGACAATCTGCGGGTTCAGCGGCGTGCGCTCCGGCAGTCCGCCGATGCGCTCGATGAAGAACTCCCGCCGCTCCCGCTGCCACGCGCGGCAGGCTGCCTCGCTCTTGATTACTTTTTCAAAAGCCGCGCTGCGCTTCGCCACAAGCGCGTCGAATTCCCGCTTCAGCCACTTCTCAAACTGCATCGAGGGGGCGGCGTCCGCGGCCGACGCCTTCAGCACCCGGAACTCCGCGCTGCCCGCGGGAGGCGCATCCGCGGCGGCAGCGAACTGTGCGGTGATGACAAGGAGAAGGAGGGAGAATGGACGGGCGTTCATCGGGGGCGTGGTTGGGGAGAATTATCGCGCACAGCGGAAGTTGTTGTGTTCGACGAAGAGGAAAGTTCTCCGCGGCGCCCTGTCAGAAAAATACCAGCACCGGTGATTTCCCGCCTAGATTCGCGGCGCGCTTCCGGCACGCTTGCGGCATGGACATCTACCGGCATCCCACCTTCGACATGGCCTGCGAGCAGTTCGATCTCGTCGCCGACTTCCTCGACATCCCGGAGACGGACCGCGAGCGGCTGAAGTATCCGAAGCGCTCCATCACCGTCGCCGTTCCCGTGCATCTCGACGACGGCAGCACGCACGTCTTCCCCGGTTACCGGGTGCAGCACCACCTTTCGCTCGGCCCGACAAAGGGCGGCATGCGCTACCATCCCGACGTGACGCTCGGCGAAGTCGCTGCGCTCGCGATGTGGATGAGCTGGAAATGCGCGCTCACCGGCCTGCCGTATGGCGGCGCAAAGGGCGGCGTCGCCTGTAATCCGCGGAAACTTTCGCCGACGGAAATCGAGCGGCTCACGCGGCGCTTCACGCAGGAAATCATCTCCTTCATCGGGCCGCAGGTGGACATCCCCGCGCCCGACATGGGCACGAACGAGCAGACGATGGCGTGGATGATGGACACGTATTCCGTCCACATGGGCTGCACGGTGCCCGGCGTCGTGACCGGCAAGCCCGTCGGCCTCGGCGGCTCGCTCGGCCGCCGCGAGGCGACCGGCCGCGGCGTGGGCTACCTCATCGGCCGCGCGATGGATTCGCTCGGCATGGAGACGCGCGGCTCGACCGCTGTCGTGCAGGGCTACGGCAACGTGGGCTCCGTCGCCGCGCAGTCACTCGCCAAGCACGGCGTGAAGATCCTCGGCGTGAGCGATGCGGACGGCGCCCTCTACAACAAGGACGGCATCGACCTCGCCAAGCTCGACGCGCACCTCGCCGCGCGGAACCGGCTCGTGGACTTCACCGAGGCGGAGCGCATTTCCAACGACGACCTCCTGCTCCTCCCCTGCGACGTGCTCGTGCCCGCCGCGCTTGAGCGGCAGATCACGGAGAAGAATGCCGCAAAGATCCAATGCCGCATCCTCGCCGAGGCCGCGAACGGCCCGACGACTCCCGCTGCCGATGTCATCCTCGAACAGCGCCCGGAGATTTTTGTGATCCCGGACATCCTCTGCAACGCGGGCGGCGTGGTCGTGAGCTACTTCGAGTGGGTGCAGGACCTCCAGAGCTTCTTTTGGACGGAAGCAGAGGTGGTGGACAAACTCTTCCGCATCCTCGAGACGGCCTTCGCGCAGACGTTCAACCTCGCGAAGCAGCGGAAGATCGGCATGCGCCTCGCGGCGCTCAGTCTCGGCGTGAAGCGCGTCGCCGAAGCCAAACGGCAGCGCGGCCTTTTCCCGTGATTTCAATCGGGGCAGTCCGCGCGTTGGACATGCGGGCAGATTGGCGTTTGCTGCGCCATGCCTGCGACGTTCATCAGCGAGCCGATTGTTCCCGTGGGAGACTTCGACCCTTCGGCGATGTCGCGCGGGGAGCCTGGGCTGCCTCCGGGATTCCGCTGGCGCGAGCGCGAATGGACGGTGGCCGAAGTGCTGGAGTCGTGGCGCGAATACGGCGACTGCAAGCACGGCAGCGGGGAGCGCTACCTGCGGAAGCACTGCTTCCGCCTCCGCACGACGGATGGCAGCGTGCTTCGCATCTATTTTCAGCGGTCGTTCGGGCGCGCAAGAGCGACGGCGCGCTGGTGGCTGCAGAGCGAGGAAGGCGGTGCGCCGGGAGCGGCTGCTTAGTCTCCCCGCCCCGGCTCACGAGTTGCGGCTCAGGCCGCCGGCCACGGGAACTTCACGGACTTCGCGGCGTCGTTCGAGCCGTCGAACTTCCGGAGCTGGACGAACATCTCGATCTCCGAGGGCTGCCCGTCCTTCACATGCACGCGGAACTGGATGCAGCGCAGGTCGCCGGGGCTCGGGTCGAAGCTGTAGCCCCACTGGAACCACTCCTTGCCCTGCGCGCCGGTCGAGCGCGCATTGCTCTTCATCGCCGCAGGCTCGAACACGGCGCCCGCCGTCTGCGAGGACTTGATGCGCACGCGCCACTCGCCGCTGCTGTCGGTCTCCTTGTAGGCGACAAAGGCGTAGTCGATGTTGAGCACCGCATCGTAGGCGTCCACGTAGGCGAGCTGCTGGTATTGCGTGCCACCGGGGACGGAGGCGGGGGTGTCGACGAGTTGCGGATTGCTCATGGGTGTCTGGTGAATGGAGCGCGTGTGATAGTGCGGACGCTGGCGACCTTGGAAGACATTTTAGTGCTCAGTCCTCAGTTCTCAGTGCTCAGATTGATCTCTTCGTGAATGGGAGGGCATGTTTCCGGGAACTGGGCACCGGGCACTGCGAACTGGCTCCCCGCTCCCGGCACTCAAAGGCAACTTTCGCCTCGTCACCCGCGCGTGTGCGCAGAATGGTGGGCGCATGAGCGAAAGCGAAACGATGAACCCGGCGGAGCCGCCCGAGAACATCGTCCTCATCGGCTTCATGGGCAGCGGGAAATCCACCGTGGGGCGCATCGTTGCGCGCAGGCTGCGCTTCCGCTTCCTCGACACGGACAGGCTCGTCGAGCAGCGCGAGCACATGCCCATCAGCGAGATCTTTGAAAAGCACGGCGAGTCGCACTTCCGCGACCGCGAGACGGCGGCGCTCGAGTCGCTGCGAGGGAAGCGGCACCACGTCTTAGCCACCGGCGGCGGCATCGTCACCGTCCCGCGCAACATCCCGCTCCTGCGCTCGCTCGGCTACGTCGTGCTCCTCACCGCCGAGCCGGACGAAATCTTCCGCCGCGTCTCCGGCAACTCGAAACGCCCGCTCCTCCAGGTCGAGGATCCCCGCAAGCGCGTCCACGACCTCATGGCCGTGCGCCAGCCGCTCTATGACAGCACCGCGCACTTCCGCGTGGACGGCACGCGCCTCGGCCACAGCGACGTGGCCGCGCGCATCGTGGACGAGGCGCACCGCGTCTTCCGCTGGCCCGCGTCCGCGCGGCACTGAACAACGATGACCCCGGCGGAGATCAAGGCCGCATTACTCGAAGAAGCCCGCACGCTCGGCTTCGATGTGTGCCGCATCGCCCCCGCGCAGACCCCGCCGCACGCGGACGCCTTCCGCGACTGGCTCGGCGGAAAAATGCACGGCGACATGGCGTGGCTCGAACGCAACGCCGACCGACGGACTGACCCGGACCTCGTCCTCCCCGGCGTGCGCAGCGTCATCGTGCTGGGGATGAACTACTGGCAGCGGGGCGGCGGCGAGGGACGGGGGACGGGGGACGAGGGGCGTGCCAAGTCCACCGACCGTGAGATCATCGAGAAAGGCGCGCCTGTTACATCATCGGTAAAACCCGCCGCACTCTCTCCAGACGTCCAAATCACAGCAGGGCACGCCCCTCGCCCCTCGCCCCTCGCCCGCGCCTCCGGCACCATCGCCCGCTACGCCTGGGGCGACGATTACCACGACATCATCGAGCCCCGCCTCTGGCAGCTCGACGCATGGCTCCAGAAGCATGGCGGCGCCCAGCGCCAATACGTGGACACCGGTCCCGTGCTGGAGCGCGACTTCGCCGCGCTGAGCGGCCTCGGCTGGCAGGGAAAGAGCACGATGCTCATCCACCCGAAGCTCGGCACGTGGCTCTTCCTCGCCAGCATCCTCACCACGCTCGAGTTCCCCCCCGACGAGCCCATGCGCGACCACTGCGGCAAATGCACCCGCTGCATCGCCGCCTGCCCCACCGGCGCAATCACCGCGCCGCGCGAAGTCGATGCCCGCCTCTGCATCTCCTACCTCACCATTGAGAACAAGGGCCCCATCCCCGAGCCGCTCCGACCGCTGCTCGGCGACCGCATCTACGGCTGCGACGACTGCCTCGACGCCTGCCCGTGGAACCGCTTCGCGCAGCAGTCGCGCGAGTCCCGCTTCGCCGCCCGCGAGTTTGTCACGATGCCGCTGCGGGACTTCCTCGCCCTCGACGACGACGCCTTCCGCGCGCTCTTCCGCGGCTCCCCCATCAAGCGTATCAAGCGCCCGCGCTTCCTCCGCAATGTGTGCGTCGCCCTCGGCAACGTGGGCACCCGCGACGACCTGCCAGCCCTGAAAACCGCAGCCGCCGACCCCGACCCGCTCATCGCCGAGCACGCGCGGTGGGCCGTTCGGCAAATCGAGACGCGCCTCGGCACTCCCGGCACTCCCAGTTCCACGAGCGCGAAAGCAGGGGGAAGTCTCCCCCAGCCCCGGAAAACTCTTTTCCAGACCCCGGAGAGTCTCCCCCAGCCTCGGAAAACTCTTTTCCAGACCCCGGGGAGTCTCCCACAGCCCCGGAAAACTCTTTTCCAGACCCCGGGGAGTCTCGCCCAGCCCCGGAAAACTCTTTTCCAGACTCCGGGGAGTCTCCCCCAGCCCTAGAAAACTCTTTTCCAGACCCCGGGGAGTCTCCCCAAGCCCTAGAAAACTCTTTTCCAGACTCCGGGGAGTCTCCCCCAGCCCTAGAAAACTCTTTTCCAGACTCCGGGGAGTCTCCCCCAGCCCTAGAAAACTCTTTTCCAGACTCCGGGGAGTCTCCCCCGACCTCAGAAAACTCTTTTCCAGACCCCGGGGATGAGCTTCACCGAGCAGTTCCCCCCGCGAGGAGGGGATGTCTCTGCGCCGCAAGCTGCGGCGAAAGCCCCCGGCGGCTGCTCGCGTGCCTCTGTCTCAAGCCAGTCAACCCAATCGACGCTGGACCATGGATTTCATCTCCGTCCGGCTCGCCGATGGCCGGCGCTTCCGATGCCTGACCTTGGTCGATGACTTCACCCGCCAGTGCCCGGCCATCCACGCCGATGCCTCCATCGGCGGCACCGCCGTCGCCGGCCTCCCGCATCCGCTCATCGAACAACGCGGCCAGCCAGTCAAACCCACCCAGAACGCCTTCCCGCAGCGCATCGGCGCGGGCTTGCAGGCGCGGTTGACGCCCCGCGACGCCGCTGGCATTTCCTCGTGCATGAAACTGATGCCGCTCCTCCTGCTGTCGGCGTTCCTCGCGGCTGCCTCCGCCGAGGACGATGGAAAGCTCACCATCGCCATCCCGTCGTCCGTCCAGGCGACCATCGCGCGGGAGAAGGGCGACGCGGGGAGCGTGCGCGAATTCCGCAAGGTGAACGAATCCGACGGCACGACCTACATCGTCGGCATCACCGTGGGCGGGAAGAACTACGAGCTGTCGCTCGACGCCTCGGGGCGCGTGATGCGCAAACGGCTCGACACCGGCGACGGCGGGCCGCGGATGCTGCGCATCGAGATGCTGCCGGAGAACGTGCGCACGACGATGCAGCGGGAGGCGGGCGCGGCGGTGATCCTCGAAATTGAGCACCTCGAGCACAAGACGCGCTACGTGGGCCAGACGAAGGAGGGCAGGCGCAGATACCGGATCGAGGTGGATTCCGACGGCGTGCTCGTGAACAAGGAATACCTCGGCGAGGAGGAGTGACGCCGCCGCTGCCGGAAAACAGGGAGGCATCCATTGGCCGTCGCGACTGACTTTCTCGCCGTCACCCCCGCGCTCCTCGCGTGGCAGGCCTACGAGCCCGCGGTGAAGTGCGACCTCTCCTCCTGCGCGCTCGACACGGCGGAGGGGCTCGTCCTCGTGGATCCCATCCCGCTCGCCGAGCCCGCGCTCGCGCGCCTGCTGCAAGGCCGCCGGCCCTGTGCGATCGTGCTGACGAACGGCAACCACGCGCGCGCCGCGGAGGAGTTCCGCGCGCGGCTCGGCGTGAAGGTGTTCGCGCCCGCCGGTGCGGGCGGACTCGATGTCGCGCCGGACGCGCTGCTCGCCGACGGCGACACGGCCCCCGGCGGGATGCGCGTGGTCGCGCTCCCCGGCGCGGGGCCGGGCGAGATCGCGCTCGTGGGCCGCGGCACCGCGTGCGTCGGCGACGCGCTGGTCAACCTCCCGCCGGAGGGCCTGCGCCTCCTGCCGGAGAAATATTGCGCCGACGCCGCGGCGCTCCGCGTCTCGCTGAGAAAACTGTTGTCTTGTGATTTCCAAATCATGACTTTCGCCCACGGCGCGCCACTCAACGACTCGGCGCGCGAGAAACTCGCATCATTGCTCCCATGAAGAAACACCTCGCCATCCTCCTCGCGTGCGCGCTCGGCGGAACCGCATTTTCCGGCCAGCCCGCCCCGGCCGTCGTCGCGAAGCCGGCGGTCCCCGGCGCGGCCGAACCCACGGAGGCCGATGGCGAGACGCCGGAGAAAATCATCGCGCGGTTCTTCGCCTACCTGCAGCGGAAGGAGGTGGACCAGGCCTACGACCAGCTCACGCGCGGCACGAAGATCGCCGAGCGCTCCGAGGATGTGAAGACGCTGAAGTCGAAGACGAAGGAGGCCATCTCGGTGTTCGGGCCGATCCTCGGCTTTGACTCCGTGGTGAAGAAGGGCGTCGGCCCGCGGCTGGTGAGCTACACGATGCTCTCGCTGGGCAAGGAGTTCCCTCTGCGGTGGCGCTTCTATTTCTACAAGCCGCAGGACTCGTGGCGGCTGATCGACCTGCGCGTGGACGACAAGCTCGCGGCGATGTTCGACGAGTCGGAGGACGGCCGCCCGCGCGACGCCGCGGCGGAGCGCCCCTAGATGCTCGCCAACGCGCTGCGGTTCGTCCGCTTCTCGCACACGATCTTCGCGCTGCCGTTCGCGCTCGGCTCGATGGTGGTCGCGGCCGGCGGATTCCCGGGATGGAAACTCTGCGGGCTGATCGTGCTCGCGATGGTCTGCGCCCGCACCGCGGCGATGGCCTTCAACCGCATTGCCGACTGGGAAATCGACAAGCGCAACCCGCGCACCGAGGGGCGGCACCGGCTGCTGCCGCGGCCGGCGGGAATCGCGCTGCTCGCGGCGGGCGCCGCGGGCTTCATCGCGGCGTCGTGGTTCATCAACCGGCTGTGCTTCTGGCTGTCGCCGGTGGCGCTGGGAATCATCTTCCTCTACTCGCTCACGAAGCGCTTCACGCACTTCAGCCACTTCTTCCTCGGCCTCGCGCTGTCCGTCGCCCCGGTCGGCGCGTGGCTCGCGGTGCGCGGGCAGTTCGATCTCCCGCCGCTCGCGCTCGCCCTCGCGGTGCTGCTGTGGGTCGCGGGATTCGACATCATCTACGCCACGCAGGACCATGAGTTCGACCGCTCCGCGGGGCTGCACTCGCTGGTGGTGAAGCTCGGTGTCCCGCGCAGCCTCGCGGTCGCCGGCGTGCTGCACTGGCTGATGTTCGCGGTGCTCGCGGCCTTCGGCTGGCTCGCCGGGCTCGGCTGGATTTTCTTCGCGGGCCTCGCGCCCGTCGCGGCGGCGCTCGTCTTTGAGCAGCGCAGCGCGCGGCGGCTGGATGTGCAGGGCATCAACCGCGCGTTCTTCCAGAGCAACGCGTTCGTGAGCGTCGTCTTCGTGGCCACGGTCTTCCTCGACGTGCTGCTGCGCGCGCGCTGAACGCGCTCCGTCGCGCAGCGCGTTCCACAGCGTGCGCGGCCGGTGGGGCGGGCATTTCGCAGCTTGCCAGCGTTTGCATGGCGGCCTGAGATTTCCCGGCGGGTGCGCGAGCGCCCGCGCATGAGCGATGATCCCGAACAACCAAGGCTGATGCCGGAGTCGGATACCCCGGCTGCCGCGTCATCGGGCGGCGACGCACATGTGAACCGCCAGCGCGCGCTGGACCAGCTCTTTGAACCGGCCGCACCCGGCGGCGCGCAGGCGGCGCCGATGGAAAAGGCGGGGGACATGATCAGGCACTACCGGCTGCTGGAGATGCTGGGCGAGGGGGGATTCGGAATGGTGTGGCGCGCGGAGCAGACGGGGGCGGTGCACCGCGAAGTGGCGCTGAAGGTGATCAAGCCGGGCATGGACTCGCGGGAGATCATCGCGCGCTTCGAGGCGGAGCGGCAGGCGCTGGCGATGATGGATCACCCGAACATCGCGAGGATGTTCGAGGGCGGGGCGACTTCGGCGGGGCGTCTGTATTTTGCGATGGAATATGTGAAGGGCGTGCCGATCACCGCGTTCTGCGACGAGCGGAAGTTGGGGATTGATGAGCGGTTGCGGCTGTTCGGCGACGTGTGCGCGGCGGTGCAGCACGCGCACCAGAAGGCGATCCTGCACCGGGATCTGAAGCCGTCGAACATCCTCGTGAGCGAGGCGGGCGGGAAGTTTGTGCCGAAGGTGATTGATTTCGGCATCGCCAAGGCTCTCGGCGCGCAGCTCACGGACAAGACGCTGTTCACGCTCGCGGGCGCCGCCATCGGCACGCCGCAATACATGAGCCCGGAGCAAGCGGGCGTGCTCGCGCAGGATGTGGACACGCGGAGCGACGTGTATTCGCTGGGCGTGATCCTCTACGAATTGCTGACGGGCAGCACGCCGCTGACGCGCGAGGAACTCGGCAGGCTGGCGTTTGCGCAGCTCCAGGAGTGGATGCGCGAGCGCGATCCCGAGCGGCCGAGCACGCGGCTCCAGCACACCGAGCAGGCCACGCAGGAGCAGATCGCACAGCGGAGGAAAATGGACGGCACGCGGCTGCGCAAGCGGCTGCGCGGCGAGTTGGACTGGATCGTCATGCGCGCGATCGAACGCGACCGGAACCGCCGCTACCAGACTGCGAACGCGCTCGCGGAGGATTTGCAGCGCTACCTTTCCGGCGACCCCGTGGAGGCGGGCCCCCCGTCGGTGCGCTACCGCCTCGGCAAGTTCGCAAAGCGGCACCGCGCCGCGCTCGCAGCCGCCGCGGTCGTGCTGCTGTGCGCATTCATCGGGATGTGCCTGACGATCTGGCAGGCCGTGCGCGCCACCCGCGCGGAGAGGCTGGCCTCGCGGCACTTCACCCTCGCGGAAAAGGCGCGCGACGCGGCCGAGGCGCTGACCACAGAGGCCATCACCGGCATGCGGAAGAAGCTGATCGCGCTGGGCCGCGCCGAGATCATGGGGGACATGGTGGGCGCGGCGGATGCCTATTATCGGAAACTGCCGCCCGAGCTTGTCACCGCGGAGAGCGAGCGGCACCGCGCGTCGCTGCTGGCGAACCGCGCCTTCATTGCGGCGGCGCTCGGGCGCGATCGCGAGCAGGAGGAAGCTCTCCGGCAGGCCATCCAGATCACCGAGGCGCTCGCAGCGAAGGATCCCGGCAACGAGTTGCTCGAGGAGGAGATCGCATGGCAGGCGTTTTTGCTCTGCATCCTGCACTGGGAGCGCGGGGACGCGGGCGCGCTGCTGGAGATGGTGGGCCGCCTCACGGAGCGGTGCGAGGCGTGGCTGAAGAAGAAGCCGCGCAGCTCGTGGGCGCTGTTTTCGCAGGTGAAGGGCCACGGCCTGGCCGTGCAGGCGCTCGCCCACTCGAAGGAGAAGTTCCTGCAGGCTGCCGCCCATTTTCAGGCCGCCGGGCAGATCGCGGGCAGGATGCGCGAGCTGTTCGGGGAGACGGCGGATGTCTGCGCCGCCGAGGGGCTGATGCATTACGGGAGGGCTCAGACCGCCGGCAAGTTCGGCGGAGAGGATCGGGGCGTCGCGGAGTTCGAGGCGGCGGCGGCATCGTTTGCCCGTGCGCTGGAGCTCGGCGGCGACGAGGCGCTCGTGCGCAAGATGCGCTTCAGCGCGCTGCACAACGCGGGGATGAAACTCCGGGTGGGCGCGCGGCAGGGCGGCAGCGCGGCGGACGCGCAGCGCGGCGAGGCGCTCGTGCGGCAGGCGTTCGAGGGCCGCGCCGCGATGGTCGAGCAGGAGCCCGGCTACGCGGAATACTGGCGCGACCTCGCCTACAGCCACTGGGAGCTGGCGATGATAGCATCGCAGCAAAATGCCGCGGACACGGAACTGCTCCACCGGCGGGAGGTGCTCCGCTGCCGCGACGAGGCGGTGAAGCGCCAGCAGTCCAGCCCGCGGCTGTATTTCGAGCGCGCCGGCGCCGCGTCACAACTCGCGAAATTTCTGCTCGATCAGGCTCCCGCCGACACAGCGCAGGCACTCGCACTCGTGCTCGGCGCCGTCGAGGACTGGCGGCGCGGGCTGGATCGGAACGGGAACGCCGCGGGCAACACGGGCGGCAGCGGCTACGGTGTCTGGCACGACATCCGCCAGGTGACCCGGCTCGCCGCTTCCGCCGGCGGCGAATCCGGCGCGGCTGCGCTGGCGCGGGCGCGCGCGGCCATCGAGCCCGTGGCGGATGCGATCCGGAATCGCGTCGCCGAGGCCGGCGCTTTTTTGGAACTCCTGCGCGCGCAGGAAAAGCTGCTGCTCTCGCTGGGCCGCGCTACAGAGGCCGCGGACGCGAAGGCGGTGCTGGAGAGATTCAAGTCGGACGGGCCCGCGGCGCAGAAAAAGTAGGCACGGTAACTTCCGCCGCGGGCTGCCAGGATGCGTCGCATCCGCAGCGCGGCGTGATGGCGGAAGATTTTTTGGGGTGCCGCGCAGAGTTGGGCGCGGGGCCGGTAAGAAAGGGACAAGCCCCGCTGGGGGATCACCAAAAAACAAAAACAACAAACCAAGACACCAACATGAAAAACACCATCACCAAGCTCCTCGCCGCCATCGTCCTGCTGGCCGGCATCTCACAAGTGAAAGCCAATGAGCCACACCGTTCCACTGCTGTCGCGGCTGTCCGCGGTTGAACACCAGGCTGATACTTCACCGCATCACATCCCATGAAGACTTCCGCACTCCGCAAGTTCATCATCGCAAGTTCGCTCGGCCTCTGCGCGCTGGCGCAGGCCGCCCCGGCTCCGGCTCCGCAGACCGACAAGCCCGTGAAGACGTATGCTGCCGAGATCAGGGTCATGCAGTGCATGAACCCGGTGCCGACCCCGGTCTTGCCCCCTGTCAGGGACGGCATCGCGAGCAGCGCGACTCTGTGCGTGCCCGCTCCGTCGGGCGGCAGCGGAGAGCTGCTGCCGCTGCAGATGCCGAGACCGTCGTTCAGCATCCGGGAGCTGCTCTCGTTCCGAAGCGACGGCGGGGGCTGCATCCTCCGGCCCGGCAAGCCTATCCGGCCGATCCCGATGCGCCCCTTCCCGCTCGCCTGAACTCCGCCACCAAAACGCACACACGACACATCACAGCATGAAGACAACCCGCATCCTCGCCATCCTCGCCCTGGCCATCGCCGGCAGCGCGGCCCGCGCCGGAGACAGCAGGAAGCTCGAAAACGCGCAGCGCACCGTCGAGCGTGTCACTCAGGCGCAGCCGCCGAGCGTGTCCACGACCACCGTGCGCACGCCGACATCCGCCGCGCAGGAATACAAGTCGTCCGGACCCGCGCCGAACAACGCCCGCGGCGGCCTCCACATCAAGGAGCTGCCGAAACCTCAGGGCAAGTGACGAACCCGCCGCACCACGCACAGGCAGCCAGTCCGCTTTCGGGCTGGCTGCCTTGCCTTTTGCACGGCACAAACGCGGCCAATGAGCGGCGACCCGTCCTTTCCCCAAACCCGCTGGACACAGCTCGGGCTGCTGCGCACGGGCGGCGACACCGAGAAGCGCGGCGTGCTGGGCGCGCTCTACGAGCTCTACCGACAGCCGATCCTCGCGTTCCTCGCGGGCCGCGGCTTCGCGCAGGAGCGCGCGGAGGATCTCGTGCAGGATTTTTTCCTCCACGCGATCACGCACCGGCTCTTTGAAAAGGCGGACGCCACGCGCGGCAGGTTCCGCAGCCTGATGCTCTCGGCGCTACAGCATTACGCGGCCAACTCGCACCGCCGCGAGCAGGCACAGATGCGGCGGCCTGAGGGTGGCTTCGTGGAGGCAGACGCGCTGATCCCGGAGGGCGGGCACACGGCGATGCTCGGCGTGGATCACGGCACGCCGGAGCAGGCGTTCACAAAGTCGTGGGCGCTGGCGCTGCTCGAGCGCGTCGTGCGCGCGCTGGAGGACGAGTGCGCCGGGACCGGCAGGCAGGCGCACTTCGAGATCTTCCGCCGCTCGATCATCGCGCCGATCCTCGAGGGCGTGACCGCTCCTCCGCAGCGCGCGATGGCGGAGGAGTTCGGCATCGCGGAGAAGGATGTGGCAAACCGGCTCGTGACCGCGCGGCGCGCGTATCAGCGGCTGCTGCGCGCAGAGATCGCCAAGTATGCCGGTAGCGAGGAGGAAGTGGATGCGGAAATCCGCGACCTCTTCACGGCGCTGAAAGCGGCCTGAATTTTTGCCGCGCAGGGAGGGGCGCATCCGGCTCGGGATGCACGGCGCGGCATTCCGTTTCAGCGGCTGTCTGCCTGGCGAAATGCGTGCGCTGGCGCGCGAAAAAAACGGCGGTGCCGCGCAGAGTTCCCGCCCGTCCCGGTAAGTAACCACTGAACCGGAGCCCGCAATCCGCAGGTGCCGGCAGACAAAACCAAAACGACAACTCAAACCAAACCATGAAAACATCACACCTCGTCCTCACCATTGTCACACTGGCCGTCCCCGCCTTTGCGGGCCCGCCACCGTTCCTGCGCCCGGAACTCGGCGCTGCCGCCGCTGGCGCTGCCGCGGCGTCCAACTGGCGCCAGGGCTCCGACTTCCTCAGGATGCCCGACCCCATCGTCCTGCCGCGGGACCTTGCCCCCCAGCCCACCCCCGTGCCCATGCCCGCACCCGCCATCGTGGAGCCGCGCTGCGCCACGCCCATGGTGAATGTTCCCGGATTACAGCAGGCCGTGCGCAACGTGCGCGTCCGCTGAGTCCCGTGCGTTACCCAGCAACGACATCCACAACCCACCGCAAACAACAAACCACAAGAGACACCATGCACACCAACACCGTGACCAAGCTCGGCACCGGCTTCCTGGCCGCAATCATTACCATCGGCGCATCCATCACCGAGGCGCATGCCGACGACCGCGCGAACCGCGAGGCCGCCGAGCGCGCGCGCGCCGCAGAACTGAACGCCCGCATCCAGGCGGAAAATGCCCGGCGCGCGGAAATAGATCGCGCCAACGAGGCCGCAGTGGCGGCGGCCAACGCCCGCGCCCAGCAATTGAATGCCGAGCGCGCCCGGCAGGAGGCAGCCGCGCGACGCTCCAAGTAGGCGCGAGGCTGGCGGGAAAACTCCCAAGACAACCACATGCACGCCCCAGGCGATTCTGCTGGAGCGTGTCTCGCCGCAATGGGCGCAGACGGTTCGGCGGCTCAGCCGCGCAGCGAAATCCAGAGCGTGCGCGCTCCGTGCCCCGGCGGAAAATCCGGAAGCTGTGCCTCGCGGTGCATGTCGCCCGCGCGGCGGTGGAACTTCAGCGCGAAGCGCGCGACGCGCTCGAGGTCGGCGTGCTGGAGCTTCGTGCAGTTCGTCGAGACGAGGATGCGCGCAGACGGCGCGGCCATTTCCATCGCGGCGACGACCAGATCCTCGAGGTGCTGCTCCACCTGCCAGCGGCGGCCGCGGTTGCCGCGCGAGAAGGTCGGCGGGTCGAGCACGATGGTGTCGAACTTCTCCCCGCGGCGCGCGATGCGCGGCAGCACGTCCAGCACGTCGTCGGCGATGAAACGGTGGCCCGCCGCAGGGTCGAGGCCGTTCAGCGCGAAGTTCGCACGCCCGCGATCGAGGGACTTCCTCGAGAGGTCCACGCTCAGCGTCTCCGCGCCGGCGAGCGCGGCCACGACGCTGAAGGAGCAGGTGTAGGCGAAGGTGTTCAGCAGCCGGCGCGGGGCGAGCGCATGGACGAAGGAGCGGTTCGCACGCTGGTCGAGGAAGAGCCCCGCCGAGTAGCCCGCGGCGAAGTCGAGCGCGTAGCGGACACCATTTTCCCGCACCTCGCCCGCGAGGGGAAGCGAGGCATCGCCCTCGGCGAGAACGGGCGGATCACGGTCCTCATTCTGCCGCGGCAGCAGCTTCGCGAAGACACGCCTCGGTCGCCACGCGTGCTCCACACTCCACGCGGCGAGGCCGTCGCGCATCATGTCGAGCGCGGGCTCGGACTTGTGGGAGATGAGCACGTCGTCCGCGAGCCGCTCCACCCATCCATCCTCGCAGGAGAAAAGCCGGTGGGCGTCCGTGCCCGCCGCATTGAATGCGGCGAATTGGGCGGTGGAGATCCAACCGCGCTGAGAGGCTCGCCCGGCGTTCACGGCTGCGGCTGCGGCGGGTGGAAGAAGAACCGCGCGTAACAGTAGGCGATCCATTCATCGACCACGATGCGGAATCCCCCGCTGCTCGCCCACCAGCGGTTCGGATCAAAGTTCCGCTCCTCGGCATTGCTGATGCCGACGTGGACCTTCGGGCCGAGCGCCTTCTCATAGATGAGCCGCGTGCGCCGCGAATGCGGGCCGTTGCCCGCGATGTTGATCGTCGCCTCCGCCATGCCCTGCTCGCGCAGCCAGTCGCGGAGCGCGATCGCCGAGGCGTAGCTCCTGTCACGTTCGACCGCACGTGCCGGCAGCGCCTGCAGCACGTCTTCCGCGAGACCGAGCTTCACGCACATTGCCTTCGCGTATTCGGCGTAGGTGCGGTGCTCACGCATCGCATTGCCGAACTCAATCGGTCCGCCGGTGAGGCAAATCTTCCTGTAGTTCGACTTGCGGAAATCGGCGATGGCCCACTCGAGGACGTAGTCGGGCGACCAGCCTTCGATGACGAGGAAGCCGCCCGGCTTCGGATCGTTGACCGCGAGGAACCAATACACATTGCGGACAAAGAGCGTCGCCGCCGTGCCGAGCACGAGCAGCAGCAGCAGCCAGCCTCGCCACGTGAGCACGAGGCGCTGTTTCCGCTGCAGCAGGCCGAAGAGGGGCTTTCGCGCTCGCGTATCCACGCGCCGGTCGCTCAGGCCACGAGCTGCTCGATGCGCTCGCGGAGCAGATCGCGCGGGCTTTTCGAGGCCTCGACATCCATCAGCTCGACGAAGGCGGGGACTCCGGAGAACGCGGTGGCCGCGGAAATCAGATCGTCGGCCGGCCGGAATGTTTCGAGGCACGACGAGACGGTCACAAGCGGCAGGCCCCTGAACTCCGCCGGAGACTCGGTCTTTAGCTCGTAGCGGAGATCGGCGAATAGCGCCGGGAAGCCCGGCGTGAAGCGCAGCACCGCCTGCAGCGCGAGCGCGTTCACGACAAACTGCCGCAGCACCTCGGGCTGCAGCTTCGCCTCACCGTTGAGGGCCGCGCGCAGCTTCGCGAGGTTCAGGCCGCTCTTGTAGTTCAGCACCCAGCGCAGCGGCGAGGTCATCGTGATCTTCCGCCCCGCGATGTCGTGCGGGTATTCCCACGGGATGAGCTCGAGCGAGGAGCCGGTGAGCGTGAGCCAGTGCGGATCGAGCGCCGATGGGAGGTTGAACGGGCTGCCGGAAAACGCGGGGAACTTGTCCTTCACCTCCGCGAGCGCGCGGTCCGAAGTGTGGACGTCCACCTTGCCGCCCGCAAATTTCCCAAAGATGCGCTCCGGCGCATACATCGGCCGCAGTGTCTCGAGGTGCGTCGTGAGCTGCTGTCGGAGCGCCTCGGAGACGCGCTCGGTCTTGGCGCGCAGTCCGGGCAGGTCCTGGAGCGCGACCGCCGGGGAATTTGGAGAACTCATGCGGGCTGACTAGCAGCGCGCGGGTGCGGAGCATAGCGCAAACTGCGCCGGCGGAGAACAGGTTGGACTCGCGCGCGGCGAAGCCGGTAGAAAAGCGGCCGATGAAATTTCTCCGCGTCACCGCCATGCTCATTTGCCTCGCGGCTCCGCTGGTGCTGCTGGCGCTGATCGCGCGCGACGGCGTGAATGTGCCGTTCTGGGACGAGTGGGCGATTCAGGGGCCGTTCTTCATGAAGGAGTCGCACACCGTCAAAGACTACTTCATGCAGGCCAACGAGAGCCGCATCCCGGTGCCGAAGCTCGTCTTCTCCGCGGTCGCGACATTCGCCGGGTGGCAGCCGAAGCACTACATGTATCTCGGCTGGGGCCTCGTGTGCGTGATCCTGCTGATGGTCTGGCGGTTCTGCTATCGGCCGTCGCTGCCGGGGCGGAAACTGGACACCGGCTCAGCGTGGGCGCTGGCAGTCTCCGCAGCGCTGCTCTTCACGCCGGCGGCATTTGAAAACTGGCTGTGGGGAATCCAGTGGGTGATCTTCGTGCCGCTGATCTGCGCGCTCGCGGCGCTGCCGGTGCAGCTCCGCGCACGCTCCTTCGCGGTCCGCTACGCCGTCACGGTCATGCTCAACACGGTGGCGATGCTCACCTTCTCGAACGGGCTGATCATCTGGGCAGTGTCGTTTCCCTTCTGGCGCGACTTGATTCTCCTGCTGGCGGCGAATGCGAGGCAGAAGGCAAAATTGGTCTCCAAGGCGAAGCTGCTCGCGTGGACCGCCGCCTACCTGCTCACCGCATTCCTCGCCATCCGCGCGTATTTCGCCGGCTACAAGCCGGTGACTGATCCACCGCCGGGACAATACGCGCTCCAGCATCCGTGGGATCTGGTGAAGTATTTCTTCGCGTGGTGCGGCCGGCCGTTCGACGCGGGCTTCTCGGTGCGCCTCGCGATGGGCGTCGTGATGTTTGCCGCGGTGTTCGTGCTGCTGGCCTTTGTGATCAAAGCGGCCCGCGTCCAGCGCGGGTGGCGCGCAGTGCGGCTGATCCGAATCCTCTATCCCACGCTGGTCATCATCGCCTACGCCTGCCTTTCCGGCGCGATGACCGCGGTCGGCCGCGTCTCGCACGGCCTCGGGCAGACGATTGCATTCCGCTATCTCTATCACTCCGGCACGCTCTCACTCGGGCTGCTCGCGGCGCTGAACATCCGCAGAATCGTGGCACGGAAGTGGGACTCGCAAGCAGGCTTCGTGCGGCTGCTCTTCGCTGGAACCGTGCTGTTCTTCGGATACTTCATCGTGCGCGGCTGGAACCAAGGCCTCAAGCTCTCCGACAGCTCACGGCTGGAACGGTCGCAGTCGCTGATGACCCTGCGCCTCGGCGAGATCGTCCCGAAAAGCCCGCTCCTCGACAAAGTCTGCCCGTGGGCCGATCCGCTGGTCGTCGTGGCCGGCCTCCGGGAGCGGGGCATTTACCAGGTGCCCGCCCTCGGCGACTGGCTGCGCCGCGCGCCGGCGAATGTGCAGCAGGAAAGCGGCGGCCGCGTCACCGTAAGCCGCAACGCGCAGGATGGTGCCGACGGCAAACCGGAATTCACGATCACCGGCTGGGCCGCCATCCCCGACCGCGGCGTGCCCGCGGACTCCGTCCTCGTCTGCAAGCGCGCGACGGATGGAAGGCGCGAGCCGTGGCTGCTGCTCGTGGTGGGCCACAAGGACAAGGCCGCCGCCGCGGCTGCGGGCAAAAAATCTCTCCTGCGCAGCGGATTCCGGGAGGTCGTGCCGTGGAGCGACGCGGAATTCCCGGCTGTGGACTGCTTTGCCGTGGATGAGACCGGCAAACGGCTCTTCCCGCTCACGAAGTAACGCGGCGCCCGCTACTGCTTCCGCATCAGGATGACATCCTGCCAGCCGGTCATCCCCCGCTCGTCGTAGCGCAGGACTGAGAAGCCGGAGCCGAACACGAGCCGCGCGAATCGCTCCTTGAAGATGGCGGTCTGATACCACTCGGGAAGCACCTTGTCGGGGATGTTCTCCACAAATACGAAGCCCACCGTCTCGAAATCCGCCTGCTGCTTCGGCGTGATCTCCTTTTTCTCCCTCGCCCGCTCGAATCCGGCGGCGCCATGCACGGTCAGCAGCAGGACTCCGCCCGGCTTGAGGATGCCGCGCAGTTCGTCCAGCCAGAGAATCTGTCGCGGAAGATCGAGGTGGGAAAAGACCGAGAGGCCGTAGATGAAGTCGAACTTCTCCCGCGCGAACGGCGTCGGCGGCAGGTGCGGGACCAGCTCGAAATCCACGCCCGGCAAGTGCTCCCGGTCCCAAGTGATCGCGAGCTTGTCGATGTCGCACCCGGAGAACTTCACATGCGGGAGAAACGGCACGAAAAATCGGAGCACCCGCGCGCAGCCGCACCCGAAATCGAGAACCTCCGAAAAGCCGCCTGCATCCACGCCCGCCTCATTCAGCGCGCGCATGATGTCCCCCACGCACTGCCGGCCAGACTCGATGAACTGCGACTCCTCAATATGCGACGTGACGATGCGGTAGCGGAGGTTCCTCGGCGGAATGGGGATGTCCAGCGACTGAAGCGCGGCGGTGTCTGGAATTGCAATCATGAACAGCGCGCAAAAGAGACGGTTCATCACGTTTCCGCAACCGCATTGCGCGCCCATTTCCCACCCCGAACTGTCCCGCCGGCTGTCGAGGCGCCGCGGGGGCAAATTCCGTGTGGCCTGCGCGGGCGAAATCGCCGAAGCTCCGCGCGGTTCGCATGAAAATCCTCTCCCTCCTCCTTCTGCTCGGCATCGCCAGCGCATCCGCCGCGACCGGCTCCCTCGCCGATGAGCCCGTGGACGACCAGCGGCTCATGGGCGAGCTGCTGAAGTTTGGCGAATCCAGACTCGATGCCGGCAAGGCGGTGAAGGCCGAAACGCTCCGCGCGCAGCTCGACCGCCGCCGCTGCCAAGTCACCCTGCCACCCGCAGCGCAGGGCAGTCTCGCGCTTTCCGCCGCCGCCTCCCGCGTGCGCCCGGGAGTAGCGGTCGTGGGCAGCGTTTTCAAGTGCAAGAAATGCACCCGCTGGCATCTCGGCGCCGCGAGCGGCTTCTTCATTTCAAGCGACGGAATCCTCGTGACAAATCACCATGTCGTCTCAGGCACGGACAAGGAGACATTCGTCGTGCTGTCAGGCGACGGCCGCATCAGCGCGGTCACCGAGGTGCTCGCAACGGATGCCGTGGCGGACATCGCGATTCTCCGCTGCGAGGGCTCGGGCTTCACTCCGCTGCCGCTGCGGACCGATGCGCCGGACGGCAGTCCGGTCGGCGTGTGGAGCCATCCCAACAGCCACTTTTTCTCCCTCAGCTCGGGCATCATCGCCCGGCGGTTCATCCAGCGGAAGCAGGCGGGGCGCACCGAGGCGCTCGCGATCACTGCGGACTACGCGCGCGGCTCGAGCGGCGGGCCGGTGTTCGACGACCGAGGAAATGTCGTCGGCATGGTGGCAAGCACGGACAGCGTCTATTACACCGAGGAAAACGGGCAGCAGAAGAACCTGCAGATGGTCTTCAAGAACTGCGTCTCCGCGCGCAGCATCCTCGCGCTGATTGATTCAAAGCCGGCGGGGGCGCAGCAAAAGGGCGCGCAGTAACCCCGGGACCGGACGACGGTGCTCCACTCGATCCAGCCCGAAGCCCACGGCCCGCTCGGCACCCCGATGGCGCGCGCGGTCGAGTCGTGCGTCCACTGCGGCTTCTGCCTCGCCGCGTGCCCGACGTATCGCGAGCTGGGACAGGAGATGGACACCCCCCGCGGCCGCATCGTGCTGATGAAGCAGGTCCTCGAATGCAAGCTGCCGCTCGGCGACGCGCTGCCCCACGTGGACCGCTGCCTCGGCTGCCTCGCGTGCGAGCCCGCGTGCCCGAGCGGAGTCGCATACCGCGATCTGCTCTCCCCTTTCCGCGCACTCGCGGAGAAAAAGCGGCGGCGCACTTTGATGGAGCGCGTGCGGCGCTGGCTTGTCTCCGCGACGCTGCCGCACCCCGCGCGCTTCCGCATCGCGGCACGGATGGGGAGGTTTGCGCGCGGATTCGCGCCGCTCTTTCCGAAATCCCTCCGCGCGATGCTCGGCCTCATCCCGGACAGTGTGCCGCCACGTGAGTCGTGGCCGGAGACCACGCGCGCGCACGGGAAGCGCCGCGCGCGCGTCGCGCTGCTCACCGGCTGCGCGCAGCAGGTGCTCGCGCCGGACATCAACACCGCGACCATCGAGGTGCTCGCGCGCAACGGAGTCGAAGTCGTGGTCCCCCGCGCGCAGGCGTGCTGCGGCGCGCTCGCGTGGCACGTCGGCGACATTGGCAGCGCGCAGAAGTTCGCGCGGAAGAATCTCGCGGCATTTCCCGATGATGTGGACGCGATCCTCACGAACGCCGCCGGCTGCGGCTCGGGGATGCACGAGTATCACCTCATCCTCGCAGGCACGGAGCAGGCGGACGCCGCGGAGAAATTCCGCCACCGCGTGCTCGACGCAGCCGTCTTCCTCGCACGCCTCGGCGACCTTGCGCCGATTCCAGACTCTGGAAAATCGCCGCTCATCGCCTGCCACGACGCGTGCCACCTGCTGAACGCGCAGGGCGCCCGCGACGAGCCGCGCGCGCTGCTTCGCGCGATCCCGCACGCGGAGTTGATCGATCTTCCGGACCCGCATCTCTGCTGTGGCAGCGCGGGCACCTATAACCTCGACCAGCCCGAGATCGCCGCGAGCCTTGGCGCGACGAAGGCGCGAGCCATCATCGCGACGTGCGCGGATGTCGTGGCGACCGGCAACATCGGCTGCCTCACGCAGCTCAAGTTGCATCTCGCACAGCAGCGCGCGGAAATTCAAATCCGCCACACGATGCAGATCCTCCGCGACGCCTACGCAGGCACGCTGAGAAGCTAGGCCTTCTTCTTTTTGAACTCCCCGCTGCGGGCATCGATCATCCGCCCGACGAAGCCCGTGTCGTATTTCCCGCGGACAAAATCCGGATCATACATGATCGACTGCTGGAACGGAATCGTCGTCTTCACCCCGCGGATGATGTATTCGCTGAGCGCGCGCCTCATGCGTGCGATTGCGTTTTCGCGGGAGGTGCCCATGCCGATGACCTTCGCGATCATCGAATCGTAATACGGCGGCACGGTGTAGCCCGCATAGGCGTGCGAATCCACGCGGATGCCGCGCCCGCCCGGCGCGTAGTAAAGCTCGATGCGGCCGGGACAGGGCTGGAAGTTGTTGTAGGGATCCTCCGCGTTGATGCGGCATTCGATAGCGTGATACTTCCGCTTCGCGTGGCGGACGAAGTGCGAGAGCGGCTCGCCGGCGGCGATTTTGATCTGCTCCTTCACGAGGTCGATGCCGTAGGCCTCCTCGGTGATGCAGTGCTCCACCTGGATGCGCGTGTTCATCTCCATGAAGTAGTAGTGGCCCTTGTCGTCCATGAGGCATTCGATCGTGCCCGCGCCGACATAGCCGACCTCCTTCGCGAGCTTCACGCAGTCCGCACCCATCTTCTCGCGGATCGCCTCGGTCATGATGGGCGATGGCGTCTCCTCGATGATCTTCTGGTTGCGACGCTGCATCGAGCAGTCCCGCTCGCCGATGTGGACGACGTCGCCGTGCGTGTCGGCCATGATCTGAAACTCAATGTGGTGCGGGTTCTCGATGAGCTTCTCGATGTAAACCGCGCCGTTGCCGAACGCCTTCTCCGCCTCCGCACGCGCAGCGCGGAAGCCCTGGACGAGCGAGCCGTCGTTGTGCGCGGGCCTCATGCCCTTGCCGCCGCCGCCGGCAGTCGCCTTGATCATCACCGGGTAACCAATCTTGCGCGCGATGGCGACGGCCTCCTTCTCGCTCTCCACGATGCCGTCGCTCCCAGGCGTGACCGGCATGCCGGCGCGGCGCGCGGTGTCGCGCGCCGTGTTTTTGTCCCCCATCGCCCGGATCGCCGCGGGAGGCGGCCCGATGAACTTGATGTTGCAGCTCGCGCACACCTCGGCGAAGTGCGCGTTCTCGCTCAGGAAGCCGTAGCCGGGGTGAATCGCGTCCGCATCACCGACTTCCGCGGCACTGATGATGCGGTCAATCTTTAGGTAGCTCTGGTTGCTCGGCCCCGGCCCGATGCAGATCGCCTCGTCGGCGAGCTGCACATGGAGCGAGTCCACGTCGGCCTCCGAATAGACGGCGAGGGTCTTGATGCCCTGCTCCTTGCAGGCGCGGATGACGCGCAGGGCGATTTCGCCGCGGTTCGCGATGAGGACCTTTTTGAACATGGTGAGAGTTGAGGGTTGAGAGTTGAGAGGCTGTCGAGTGCTGCGGGAAAAGAGGCGGGCCTCTCAACGCTCAGCATTCAACTCTCAACTGCCGCGCTTCACTTCGGCTGGATGCGGAACAGCGCCTGCCCGAACTGGACCGGCTTGCCGTTCTCCGCCACGACTTCGACGATGGTGCCGCGGCAGTCGGCCTTGATTTCGTTCATCACCTTCATCGCCTCGATGATGCAGACGACGGTGTTCTCGTCCACGGCCTGTCCGACTTTCACGTAGGGCTGCGCGTCCGGCGACGGCGACCCATAGAACGTGCCGACCATCGGCGAAGTGATGTCCTTGTTTTTGTCGCTGGCCGCGGGGGCGGCTGCCGGAGCGGATGCCGCTGCCGCAGCAGGCAGCGCAGCCGGAACAGGCTGGGCGACGACAGTGGCGGCCGCAGGCGCCGCGTGGATGACTGGCTGGAAGTCATTCCCCTTCTTCAGGGTGATTTTGAATCCCTCGCTCTCCATCTTGAAGACGGAGAGGTCGTTTTTCCTCATGAGCGCAATGAGCTCTTTGATTTCTTTTAAGTCCAAGGTGTGAGGTTTTTGGGTTGAAGGCGCGGATGCTACGGGCTGCGCGGAAAGCGGGTCAACTGCGGTTTTGCTTTTCCATCCCGGAGGAAAAGCGTGGCTACTTCCGCGCCTCCGGCGTCACCGTCAGCTCCACGCGCCTGCCCTCGCGCTCGACGACCATCTTCACAGGCTGGCCGATTTTCACGGCGTCGAGCGCGTAGGTGTAGTCGTAGATGTTCGCGATTTTCTGCGCGCCGAATTCGACGATGATGTCTCCGCCCTTGAGCCCGCCCTTCTCCGCCGGGCTGCCGCCGCGGACACCGCTGAGCTTCACGCCTTTCACCTCGGTCGCGTAGTCGGGGATGCTGCCGAGGTAGGCGCGCATCGTGTCGCGGCCGCCACCCTGCTCCTTGCGCTCGACACGCGCGAAGTCGGGCCGCTCGGGCGCGGTGGCGACGTCTTCAACAATGGTGCGGGCGAACTTCGCGATGCGCGCGAGGCCGTCGTAGTCGAGCTTGTCGGCGGTGTCGGTCGGGCGGTGGTAGTCGTCATGCGAACCGGTGAAGAAATTCAGCACTGGGATACGCTTCGGGTAGAAGCTCGTCACGTCCGTCGGCAGATACGGATCCTCCTGCAGCGTGAGCGCGAAGCCCGCGGCGACATTGCGCTTCTCCAGCAGGCGCGGCCACGCCTTCGACGAGCCGACGGCCTGCATGGTGAGCTTGTTGTCACGCAGCCGCCCGACCATGTCGAAGTTGATGCAGGCGACGACCTTCGCGAGGTCCACGGGCGGCTTCTCGACGAAGGAATTCGACCCGATGAGCCCGATCTCTTCGCCGCTCCACAGGGCGAAAATGATGCCGCGCTTGGGCTTCCACTTCCGCTGTTCGAGGCTTAGCGTTCCGTTCGACACGCCCGGATCCCCCTTCTGCGCTCTTGGCGGAGGCGCCGGTGCGACGTCCAGCTTGCCGGACTCGATCGTGACGCTGCCGCTGTAGGTGTTCGAGACTCCATGGTCGCCTTTGCGCGGCTCGCGTGAAAGCGCCGCCGCGATCTCGATCACCGCCGCCGTGCCGCTCGCGTTGTCATCCGCGCCGGGATGCACCTTTCCCTCCTCGTCCTTGCGCGCGAGCGACGAGTTTCCTTTGCCGAGTCCAAGGTGATCGTAGTGCGCGCCGACGATGATCCACTCGTCCGTCTCGCCGGGGATGCAGCCGACGACGTTGCGATCCGTCTTGTGAATGTGCTCCACCGCAGCAGCGATCTTCACCTTCACGTTCTTCAGCACGAAACCGCCCTCGGCGTGCGGGTTCTCGCCGTCGAGCGACTTCTGCAGATCCTTCAGATTCTTCCCGCTCGGGCCGAGCAGCGAGTTCGCCGCCGCTCCGCTGATGGACGCCGCGATGATGCCGCTGCCCGCGCTGCTGCCGTCGCCGCTGAGCGGGAGAAGCTCACCCGCGTTCGGCGAGTTCGGCCCGGTGACGACGAGCACGGCCTTTGCGCCGCGTTCGCGGGCCATCATTACCTTGTAGCGGAGGCCGGAGTAGCGGTTGAGGTGCGCGCGGCGCGCGGGCTCCACGTCCTCCGGCACGTAGCGGAGGATGAGCACAATCTTGTCTTTCACATCGAGCCCCTCGAAGCTGTTGTAGCGCTGCTGGCCCGAGCCCTCGGGCACACTGAGGCCGTAGCCGGCGAAGACCACCTCTCCCTCAGCCTCGCCATTGTCGCTGAATGCGAGCGGGCGGAAATCGCGGTCGAGCGGGTCGCCGTCAATGGCCGCGCCGGTAACCTCGAAGCGGCACTTCTCGCGCACGAGCCGCTCGCCGGCGTTGAACTCGAACTCGTGGAAGAACGACTTGCTCCCCGGCAGCGGCTGCAGGCCGATTCTCGCAAAGTATTCGCCGAGCCAGTCCGCCGCGAGCTTCGCGCCATCGCTGCCCGTCGCACGGCCCGCATGCGCGTCGTCCGCGAGCAGACCGACTTCGAGCTTCAGGTCGGCGGCGGAAATCTCCGGCTTCAGCACGACCGCGCCGACGGTCGGCGGGCCACCAGCTTTTCCAAGCATCCATTCGAAGCTGAGTTCCTTCGTCCCACCGCCAACCTCAACAAATTTGGCTTCGATCTTCACACCGCCCGCACCCTGCGCGCTCTTTTTTTCCTCGGTGGTCACGCGCACCGGCGCCGCCTCGATCGCGGTCAGCGCCTCTGCATCATTCCAGTCCGCGAGGAAAATCTGCGACTTCCCGTCCGCCGTCCTCCCCGTCGCCCACGCGAGTTTTTTCCCATCGGGCGAAAACACCGGCAGGCCGTCGAAGCCCGGCGTGTAGGTCACCCGCACCGGCTCGTGCTTCCCCTCCGCGTCCACGAGGAACAGCTCGAAATTGTCGAAGCCGAGCTTGTTCGCTGTGAAGATGAAATACTTCCCGCCGGGGTGGTAATACGGCGCCCACGACATGCACTTGAAGTCCGTGATGCGCCGCTTGTCGCTGCCGTCCACATTCATCGTCCACACGTCCGCGATCATCCCGCTCTCGTCGAAGTGCCGCCACACGATGCGCTTCCCGTCCGGCGAAAAAAACGGCCCGCCGTCGTAGCCGGGCGCCTCCGTGAGCCGCCGCACGTTCGAGCCGTCGGCGTTCATGATGTAGATGTCGCCCCACCACGCCGGGTCTTTTTCGAAGCGCGCGCGCTGCTCGGTCGTCAGCTTCTCCAGCGGAAAAGCCGCGCGTAGCGAGCAGAAGACGATCTGCTTTCCGTCCGGCGAACACGATCCCTCGGCGTCGTAGCCCGGCGACTTTGTGAGGTTCACGATGTCCGTCCCGTCCGCCTTCGCCGAGTAGATGTCCATCGTCGCGTCGTAGTCCCACGAGTAGCGCCGCTGCTTCCCGCTCGCGCGGAACTCGATCTCCGCCTTCTGCTTCGCCGCCGCCTCCGGATCCCCGTGGGTGCTGGCAAAAATCACACGGCCCGTTCCCGGCTGGAAAAACGCGCACGTCGTCTTCCCCTTCCCCGGCGACACGCGCCGCGAGTCGCCGCTTTCCAGATCGAGCGTGTAGATCTGGTAGAATGGATTCCCTTCCTCACGCTCGCTCTGAAAAATCAGCCGCTTCCCATCCGGCGAAAAATACCCCTCCCCGCTCCGCTTCCCCTCATAGATGAGCTGCCGCGTATTCTTCAAAAACCGCGCTTCCTTCGCGGCATCACCGTCCGCAGCGGTGCAAAAGGCTCGGCTCGCGAGGAACAGAAGGAGGAGAGTTCGGCGCAACATGGCGGTGACGATGCTCACACGAGCGGAGGTACGCAAGCGCCGCATCACGCGCAGAGCTCCGCGCGGCAGCGGTCCGATCTGATTTTTTCTCGCGTCAGTCTGCCGCCCGCAAAATGGTGCCGGAATGCTCAACTTGTCGTTCCTCTACACGCTGCCCATGGCGGGGGTGCTGGTCATCCTGCTGGTCTCGGTTTTCGGCGGACTGCAGCTCGGCGTCTTCCTCGGAGCGCGGCGGCGGCGGATCGAGCAGGAACACGATCCTGAGAAAGGCGGCGGCGACCTCGTCCAAAACTCCGTCTTCGCCATTCTCGGCCTGCTCCTCGCATTCACCTACAGCGTCGCACTGTCGCGCTTCGAGAACCGCAAGCATGCCGTGATTTCCGAGGCAAACGCGCTCGGCACCGCCTTTCTCCGCGCCGGGCTCGTGCAGTCCGGTGGCCCGGAACTCCAGCGCGCGCTCCTCGACTATGCGCGCACGCGGTTGATCACGTTTGAAAACGCGGGCACGCCCGATCTCGCGCAGCAGCTCCTCCAGCGCATGCTGGCCACTCAGGCGAAAGTATGGTCGGCCACAGAGGGCATCATCCGGAACAGCCAGCGCGGCCCGCTGGAGATTTCGCTCCTCACTGCGGTGAATGAGACCATCGACATGCACACGACGCGCCTAGCCGTGATGCTCGACATCCTTCCCTCCGAGGTCATCTGGGTGCTGCTGTGCGTCACCTCTGCGACAATGGCCGTCGGCGGATATTCGAGCGCCGTCTCCGGAAAAGCACGCCGTCTCCGGCTGAACCTCCTCGCGGCCATTTTGTCCGCCGTGCTCTTTCTCATCGTGGATTTCGACCGCCCTCTGCGCGGCTTCATCAAAATCCCGCAGCATTCCCTCGTGAACACCATCGCGGACATGGAAGCCGCCATCGCCGCCTCCGGGAAAAAGCCCGGCAGCTAGCGGCGCAAAGCGTCAGCGGTCCGCGACCCACGACTCACTGCCATCCGCGCGCATGTCGAGACGCTCCACCTTGCCTCCGCGGATGCGCAGCGTGGCGAACCGCGAGTTGTGCGTGCCCATGTCGTGGCCCACGTAGATGCGCGGCACTTTGCCGCCCGACTCAGTCCCCTCCACATACCAGAGCACACGCTTCCGGCTGGCAGCCTGCGCCCGCAAAAACGTGGGCGAATGCTCCACGAGCGCACCGTAGGCCTTCTGATCCTTCGCCTCCGCCCATTCATTCTTCGCCCCCGCGGCGTGATCGGCACAACCGGCAACCAGCACTGAGAAGACGAACGCGCACAGCGGCCCGGTGCAGGCTTGGTGGAAGTTGCTTCGCTTCATGATTCGCATCGCGCGCTGCGTAGCGCACAGGCAGGTGCGGAGCCAAGCGCAACCTCGCAGCTTCAGCGCATCCCGCCCATTTTCCGAGGCGCGGAGGTGAATCTGCGCCCTAGGACGCCTTGCCCATCAACTCCACAATCGGGCGGCCATTCTCGACGATATGCACCGGGCGTCCGTTGAGGTCATTGATCGTGACCTTCGCGTAATCGATGCCGAGGTGGTGGTAGATCGTCGCGAGGAAGTCGCTCGCGTTGCACGGGCGCTCGACGACGTCCTCGCCGCGCTTGTCGCTCGCGCCGATGACGCCGCCGGTCTGGATGCCGCCGCCGGCCCAGATGTTCGTGAAGGCGCGTGGCCAGTGGTCGCGGCCGGGCTGGAGCGTGCCAGCGGGTCCGCTGGCGTCGCCGGCACCGGTGCTGCGGTCGAAGCTGATTTTCGGCGTGCGGCCAAATTCACCCGTGACGACGACGAGCACCTTTTTGTCGAGGCCGCGGGCGTAAACGTCCTCGATGAGCGCGGAGACGGCGCGGTCGTAGGTTGGCATGCGGAAGCGCAGCGCCTCGAACTGATGCTGGTTCACCGCGTGGTCGTCCCAGTTGTTCACGCGTCCGCAGAGCGGGCCGCTGAGGCTGCTCGTGATGATTTCCACGCCCGCCTCGGCGAGTCGCCGCGCGAGGAGAAGCTGCTGGCCCCAGCGATTGCGGCCGTAGCGGTCACGCGTCGCGGGCTCTTCCTTGCCGAGGTCGAAGGCGTCGCGTGTTTTCGGATTCGTGAGCAGCGTCATCGCCTGCGCTTCGAATTCATCGAGCGCGCCGAGTTCGCCCTCGCGGTCGAAATTCCGCTCCAGCGTGTCGAGGCTCTTGCGCAGCGCGATGCGGTCGCTCACGCGTCGCGCTTCGGCGGTGTCGGAGAGTCCGATGTTCGGCACCTGGAAGTTCGGGCGATTCGGGTCGTCGCTCACGGAGAACGGCGCATACGCGTCGCCGAGATACGCGGGGCTCGAATATTCCGGCGAAGCGGGCGGCACGCCGATGTAGTTCGGCAGCGGGTTCGTGCGCTTGCCTTCCTTCGAGCGGAGATAATGCGCGACCGACATCCAGTCGGGCAGGCGCGGCTTGGGTTTATCGCGCGTGTCGGAGTCGCCGGAAAACATCTGCATCGTGCCCGCGGGATGTCCGCCCGCGGTCTGGTGCATCGAGCGCAGCACGGTGAATTTGTCCGCAATCGCCGCATTCATCGGCAGCAGTTCGGTGAAGCGCGTGCCGGGAATCTTCGTCGCGATGGTCTTGAACGGCCCGCTGTATTCGCTGCCGCTGTCGGGCTTCGGGTCGTAAGTATCCACGTGCGACATGCCGCCGGGCAGCCAGACCATGATGATGGATTTGCGCTCGCCCAGCGGCTTCAGCGCATTTTCCGCGCGCAAGCGCATGAGGCCCGGCAGGCTCAGCGACGCCATGCCGGCGAGCCCGATTTGCATGAAGCTCCGGCGTGAGACCGGGCCGGGGCAGCGGAAGTGGGAAGGTGTGATGAGGTCGGACATGGCGTTGATTTATTTGGGGCCGAAGGCGGCGAGTTCTTTCCCCGCGCCGTCCCAGACGCGGAGGCGGCTGTCTTCGCCGCCGCCGATGATGGTGCTGCCGCTCGGCGTGCTCGCGGCGGCCTGGACGTAGTCGGGGAGCTGGGAAATGGCGCGCACTTCCGCGCCTTCGTCGGTCACGATGCGCACGCGGTTGTCGCCGGCGGACGTGACGATTTGCGCGGTCGCGCCGATGAATTCGAGCGAGGTCACTTCCTTCGTCCAGCCTTCGATTTTCTTCTTCCGCTCGCCGATGACCATGTCCCACGTGTTCACCACGCCCTCGGCGCCCGCGCTCGCGAGCACGCGCCCGTCGGCGCGGAAAGCGAGGCCGGTGACGTGATGCGTGTGGCCCTCGAAAATGTTCGTCTGCTTGCCGCTCGCGACATCGGTGACGCGCACGATTTTGTCCGCCGCGCCGCTCGCGAGCAGCTTGCCGTCGGGTGAAAAGTCGAGGCTCAGCACCGAGTCCGCGTGCTTGTCTTTCCAAGTCTGCGTCGGCTTCCCACTCGCGACGTCGAAGAGAATCACATCGCCCGAGCGCGACAGCTCGCCGCCGCCAGTCGCGAGCGTTTTGCCATCGGGGCTGAAGCGCACGGCATTCACGCGGTCGGCGAAAAGCTTCGGCTCCTTCGCGCCACCGAGCGTGCGCTCGAGCACCCAGCGCGGCGCCGCGCCGGTGGAAATGTTGAACGACTTCGACGCGACGAACGAACCATCCGGCGCCGTGCCGAGCGTCATCGTCGCCGCGCCACTCGCCGACGCCTGCTCAATGGGCGTGCCGGAAGCGACGGCCCACGCGACGAGTGCATTGTCTTCAAACACCGCCGCGACGCGCTGCGCGTCCGCGGAAAACGCGACGGCAACGGGCTTCGTCGTCGTCTTCGTCAGCGATTGTTTGAGCGCCGCGAGGTCCGCGGTCGCCTTGTCCTGCGCCTTCTTCGCCTGCTCGATGGCGGCGTTCGCGGCGGCGATGGACTTCGCGTTCTTGTCTTTCGATTCGGTGATGCGCTTCACGTCCGCGTCCGCATCGCGCACGTTGCTCTCGGTCGCGGAGACGGCGGCGAGCGCGGAACGCTCCGTCATCGCCGCGGTGATGAGCTTGTCCTGCGCGTCCTTGAGCTCCTTCGTCAGCGCGGCGTCCGGCTTGCCCTCGGGCGCCTTCGCGACTTTCGCCTCCGCTTCCGTCACGGCTTTCTGCGCGGCGGTCTTCGCGTCGGTCGCGGGCGGCACGGCCTTCTGCTTTTCCGGCAGCGCCTTCTTCATCGCGGCGATGGCGTCGTTCGCCTTTTTCAGCAGCTCATCGAGCGCCTTGTTCTGCGCTTCGATGCGCGTGATTACGGCCTTTTGAAAAGCCTGCTCCAGCGTCTGCGCGGCGACGGTCCAATCGAGCGCAGCGGCCTGCTTCGTCGTGGCGACGTTGCCGCGCAGTTCGGCGAGCTGCTTGAGCGAAGCGACCTCCCACACGCGCACCGAGCCGTCGGCGCAACCGGTCGCGACCTGCTTGCCATCCGCGGACATCGCGCTGCCCGTGAAAACGAGCTTCGATGCGGTCGCGAGCTTCTTCAGCAAGTCCTCGCTCGCCGGCTGCGCGACGGTCTTCGCACTCCCGGCAGGCGCGGCATTTTCGAGCCGCCAGATTTTCACCTCGCGATAACTGCCGCTCGCGAGCCGCGTGCCGTCGGGGCTGAAGTCGAGCGACTGCACGAGCGCGCGATGCGCCGCGCCGCCTTTCTCCGCGGGGTCGCCGACCTGCCCGACGAGCTGCCGCGTGGCGAGGTCGTAGATGAAGAGCTGGTTCGCGCGGCCGCACACGGCGAAGCGCCCGTCCTTCGTCATCGCGACGCTGTAAATCGGGTCCACGCCCGGCGCGAGCGGCCGCCACACGACGGTGTGCTCCTGCTGCGCCGAGGCCTTAGCGCCCTGGTCAATCCACAGCTTCAGCGTCGCGATTTCCGCGGCGGTGAGATTGCGCGCGCCGGACTTGTTGTCGGGCGGCGGCATTTCCATGTCCTTGAGATGCTTCGACGCGGCGACGACGAGGCTCTCCTCGCCCTTGCCCGGCACGAGCGCGGGGCCGGACTCGCCGCCCTTCATCATCAGCTCCGGCGTCTCCATGTTCAGCCCGGCCTTCGTCGTCGTCTTGTTGTGACAGCCGACGCAGTTCGCCTTCAGGAACGGATAAACGTCGCGGTAGAAATCGAGCTCCGCCGCGCTGGTGAAAGGCGCTAGGGGCACGATGGCGATGGCTGCGGCGATGGAAAGCGCGGGCTTCATTTACCTGGCGGCGGCGGTCGCGCTCGCGGCCTTCACCGACACGCGAATCGGCTGCGAGACGATGATTTCGACTGTTTCTGCAGGCGTGGCCGCGGTGCTGACGGCTTTCATGCGCTTTGTCGCGTTCGCCATCGCGGCTTCGGCCTGCTTCTGCTTTTCCGCGTCGAGCTTCCTCGCTTCGGCGAGTTCCTGCTCCGCTTTTTTCAGCGCCGCCTCGGCGAGAGGGACGGCTGCGGGATTGTAGCGATACTTGCTCACGGCGCTGCCGTAGAGCGCGAGCGTGTATTCGCCGGGTGGCGTCTTCAGCGCGGCGAGGTCGAGCACGAGTTCGGCGCTCGCGGCCTTGAGCGGGACATCGAGCTCCTTCAGCGCGGTGAATCCCTCGCCGTAGGCCTTCAGCTTGACGGAGGCTCCGGTGAATTCATTCCGCCATGTGAGCTTGAGCGGCACTTTCACCGTCTCGCCCGCCTTCGCCTCGATCACCCTGTCCTCCGCGAGGGCAATCGTAAGCGGCGCCTGCTCGGAGTCCGTGACAGACACCGGGACATCGGCCATGAGACGCGGAGCGGGAATCTCGCCGTGAGCGTCCTTCACCGGCCACTCGGTGCTCGCCACGCGGCAGTCGCGGACGGCGACCTTGCCGTCGATCGTCGCGCGGCCCGAAATCTTCGCGAGTGAGAACCCCGGCTTTGCATCACTCGCTGCGGTCACGACGATGTGGCCGACGCTCCTTCCCTTCGGAATGCGGAGACCGGCCGCTTTCACTCCGGGCGGCAAGTTCCCCATCCCGATTTCGATCTCGCCGTCGAACCCGTCCCGGCGAATCACCGCGACCTCAAACACGCGCGCATCGCCGGCGCGGAGCGCGAGCGGCTTCGAGAGCGCGGCGCGGTCGCCGTTGCGGAGCGTGAAATGCACGGCCCACGCCGCGAGCGAGAAATCCGGCGCGGCCTGCCGCACGATGAGCCGGTAGATGTTGTTCGCGTCGCTGCGCGTGCCGCCGAAAAGGTCGCGCACCTGCAGGCGATACGTGCCGTCCTCCTTCACCTCGAACTTTCCGTTCACGTCGGGCGACCCCGCATCGTAAACAGGCCCGTCGTAGGAGTAGCCGTTGCTCGAGACCTTCATCGGCGGCGCGATGTCATTCAACTCCGCGACATCGGTGAGCGTCTCGCTCTCGGCATTTGTGCCGTTCCTTTTCACCTCCTGCACGAGCACGAACGGGTCGGTGTTCAGTCCCAGCCGCTCGCTCGCGACTTCGACCCACCACGTCTCGCCCTTCTTCGCGGTGAACTCGTAAGTGTCCACGTCCGCCGCGGGGTAGAAGCTGCCCGCGATGTCGCACGGCAGCGTGATTTTCTGCGCCTCGGCGGGCTTGTTGTTCGGCTCCTTCTCGGAGTCCTTCGCGGTCGCGGCGAGACCGACCGGCGGCCACGACATCGCGCTCACCATCTGTGTCTGCGGAAGGCGCGGCGCCGGTGCGCCCGCGGCGACCTCCTGCAACGCGAGCCGGTAAAAATGGCGCTCGCCCCCCTGGAACGTGAGGTCGCTCACCTTGATGAGATACGTGCCGTCGGCGGGCGGCGTGAAATCGAGGATGCCCGTCGTGCGATTCACCACGAGGTCGCGGCCCTGCGCGTCGGCGATGATGAGCACGGGCGTGAGCCGCGAGTCGATGCCGATGGCCGCGCACTCGACGACCACGCGCTTCCCCTTCGCGCCGGCGAACGAGTAGAAGTCCACCGCGCGCTTCGTCATCGTCGCGTTGCAGATGGAATTCGCCGGCAGCGCGAGCGCGGTCTCCGCGGAGTTGTTCGGCTTCGTGCGCGTGAGCTCCGCGAGCTTGCCCACGGAAAACGCGCGCGCCGACGAAACGCCGAGCCGCGACATCACGCGCGCATCATAGACGCCAGCCGGCGCGTCCGGCGCGATGCTCACGGTGAACTTGTTCTCCGCGCCCGCGACCGGCTTCGCGGTGATTTTCGGCGACGAGAAGGTGAGCGCGCCCACGTCCTCGAGATTCTCGCCGGTGATGGCCACGTCCACGCTGGCGCCAGCCTGCCCGCCCATCGGGAAAACAGTGAGCAGGCGCGGGAGCGGCAGCGTGACGTGCTGCTGCGCAAAGCACGGCGGGCTGACGAGCGCGCCGAGGGTGAGGGCGAAGATGGAACGCGTGAGCATGGATCAGTGGTTGTAGAGAAATTCCTTCGTGTTCAGCAGCGCCCACAGCAGGTCCTCGTAGCCGTTGCGCTTCGACCGGATCGGGTCGAGCGGCTTGCCGTCGGCGTCGGTGCGCGGGTAGGCGACGTGCGCCTCGGCAATCTTCGCTTCATCGGCAGTCGGCTGGCGCGAGAACGCTGCGAGGTAGATTTCGCCGATGCGCTGGGCGTCGGGCACGCCGGGCTTCGCGCACAGCTCCGCGCGGCCGCCCGACGCGGCGAGCTTCGCCTTGATGTCCGGAGCGTTCATGAGGTGCAGGCTCTGCGCGAGGCTCGCGGACTGCACGCGCTCGCACTCACACACGCTCGTCGCCTCAGGCCGGCCGAAGACTTTCAGGAAAGGCGACGCGCGGTTGTAGCTGTTGTCGGGCAGCGACACGGCGCGCGTGCCGGGCGGCAGGTCGGCGTAGTCGCTCTTCGCGCCGGTGACCATGTCGATGCTGTCGAGCAGCACCTCGGCGGTCATGCGCTTCGGGTAATAGTGGGAGTAGGCCTGGCGGTCCACGGCGTTGTGCTCGTTCGGCTGCGAGCTGAGCTGATACGCGTGGCTCTGCGTGATGGTCCGGACGATGGCCTTGAGGTCGTATTTGCCCTCGACGAACTGCTTCGCGAGCGCGTCGAGCAGCTCGGGATTCGTCGGCGGGTTCGAGTCGCGCAAATCGTCCTCCGGCTCGACGAGGCCGCGCTTGAAGAAGTGCTTCCAGTAGCGGTTCACGAGCGACTTCGCGAAGAACGGGTTCGATCTGTCCGCCATCCAATCCACGAGCCGCAGCCGCGGGTCTTCGTCGGGCGCGATGTCCATCGGCGGCTGGCCGAGGCCCGCGGGCCGCAGCATCGCGCGCGTCTTGCGGTGCTCCGTCTGCGCGATGCCGCGCTTGTGGAAGATGAGATCCTCGCCCGCGATGGCGGTCGGCTTTCTCCCGACCTGGCTGAAGAACGCCGCGAGATGGTAATACTCCGCCTGGCTCCACTTCTCGAACGGATGATGATGGCACTGCGCGCACTGCATCCGCACGCCGAGGAAAAGCTGCGCGACGTCCTCGAGCTGCGTCGCCGGCTCCTTCACGCGCTTATACCACGCGACCGGCGGATTCGATATGATGGTGCCGGTGGACGCGAGGATCTGCCGCACGATCT
The DNA here is from genome assembly GCA_044221185.1 of Chthoniobacteraceae bacterium. GTDB lineage: Bacteria > Verrucomicrobiota > Verrucomicrobiia > Chthoniobacterales > Chthoniobacteraceae > SXWH01. The sequence goes on from JBGAPP010000002.1 coordinate 474,212, forward strand.
GGTCGTAGGGCGTGTTCGCGAGCAGGTTGTCGCGCATCCACGCGTGGAAGGCGAAGTTCGCCGTGATGTCCGCGGTGCTGTCGCGCTTGTTCTTGAGCATCGCCGTCCACTTGTTCGCGAAGTAGTCCGCGTAGTCGGGGCTCGCGAGCAGCGCATCGATGACGCGGTCGCGCCTGTCCGCGCCCTTGTCGGCGAGGAACGCCGCCGTCTCCGCCGAAGTCGGCAGCCGGCCCGCGATGTCGAGCGTCACCCGGCGGAGGAAAGTGCCGTCGTCGCAGACAGGCGAAGGCGGCACGCCGATTTGCTTGAGATTCGCGAAGACAAAATCGTCCACGAAGTTCCTCGACGGCGGCACCTGCGCGACCGGCGCGCCGAGCGGCACCGACACGCTGCACACCGACACGAGCCCCGAATAGCGCACCATCACCGCGACATTGCCCGGGATGTCGAGCACCTTCACCAGCCCCGTGTCCGAAGTCTCCGCCATCGCCTTGTCGTTCGGCTCGTAGAGCGCGAGCGCCGTCACGTCGCGCGTCGAGCCGTCGGAGAAATGCGCGGTCACCTTGAGCTGCTGCTGCGTCTTCACCTTCATCGTCTGCCGCCCCGGCTGCACCTCAATGCGCGTCACCTTCGGCTCGTCCGCCGCCGCGTAATTCATCCCCTCCGCAATCCACCGCACGAGCGTCCTGTATTCCGCCGACCCCGGCTCGATCTTCTTCCCGCCCGCATGCGGCACAATCGCCGCAGCCTTCGTGATGAGCAGACTCTCCTCCGGCGCCGGCGGAAAGACCCGCCGCCCTTTTCCCTGTTTCACGATCGCCTCGTAGTCCTCATCCGGCTCGTAGCCCAGCACCGAAAGCCGGAACCCGCGCTGCCCCGTGATCGCCTTCGCGTGGCAAGCGCCCGCGTTGCACCCCGCCTTCGTGAGAATCGGCTGCACGTCGTTCACAAAGCTGAGCGGGCGCTCGGCGGCGAAAGCGCTCACCGCGGCGAACGCCGCAGCGGCGGAGAAAGCCGAGCGCTTCAACATTTGGCGGAACTTGGCAGGCATCGGATGAATTTCGTGTTCAACGGGAGCGATTTGCCGGGATGACAAAGTCGCCTGGGCGGACAACCCCGTGCCCGGGGGCATCTTTGGGTCGCCGCTGTGCAGCCACGGCGTTTCCCATCGGATCGCAAATGTTGGAATGAATCGCGCAAGCGATGTGCAGCAGCCCCGCCGCCGGCTTGGTATTCCGACGCCAACATCAGAGGGCCATGAAGACCAAAGGGAATCACAAAACGACGATGCTGGTGACGGATGACCCGTTGCTGGAGCGGGCGGCGCGGCGCATCGCAAAGGACTTGGGCGACGCGCTTCAAATCATCAGCAACAGCGACGAAGCCACCGACTCGGTCTTCGACACCAGCCGCTACGAGACTTTTGCCATCGTGGATGCCGACGCGCAGTTCGGCTCGCGGTGGATGATGCGGACGATCGCGGGCCTCGTCCCGGTGATCGCCGTGACGGAAAAGCCATCACCCTGGCTTTGTTCAATGTTGCGGAGGCACCGCATTCATGCGCAGATTTCCAGACCTGTCTCCCCGGACAAACTGAAGAAAGCTGTTTGCCGGATCCGAGACACCTATGGGAACGACATGCCCAACGACTGATCGCCGCGCCGCACGTTCGCCGCGTGCGGCGTTACGGGCTGCCGCTGTCGCGGAGAGGAGGGCGGCGGAATGAGGTGGCTCACGGATTTGGCGGCGGCGCAGCCGGTGGCGTATGCGGTGCTCATCCTCGCGGCGATCGCAGTTGCCGGGCTCGCCATCGGACACATCAAGGTGCGCGGCATCCAGCTCGGCGTTGCGGGGGTGCTGTTCGCCGGCATCGTGTTCGGGCATTTTCACCTTTCCCTCACGCCGGAGATCCTCGGCTTCGTGCGGGACTTCGGGCTGATCCTCTTCGTCTATACGATCGGCATGCAGGTGGGCCCGGGTTTCTTCAGCTCGCTGCGGAAACAGGGCCTGCCGCTGAACTTGCTCGCCGTGAGCATCGTCCTCTGCGGCGCCGCAATCGCGATCGTCAGCGCGTGGATTCTGAAGATCGACATGGCGGCGTCCGTCGGAATTTTCTCCGGCGCGACGACGAACACGCCTTCGCTCGGCGCCGCGCAGGAGGCGCTGAAGCAGCTCCCCGGCATCGACGCCGTGCGCCTCGGGCTCCCGGCGCTCGGCTATGCGGTGGCGTATCCCTTCGGCATCGTCGGCATCATCCTCGCGATGCTCATCCTGCGCACGGTGATGAATGTGGACGTGGGCAAGGAGGTCGAGGCATTCGAAGCCGGGCAGAAGGCCGGCGTGGAGCCGCTCCGCCGCATGAACGTGCGCGTCTGCAATCGCAACCTGAATGGCCTGCGCCTCCATGAGATTCCCGGCCGCGAGGCGCTCGGCGTCGTCGTCTCGCGCGTGAAATACCTCGGCGAAGAGGAGGTGCGGGTGGCCGACAGCAACACCGTGCTGCACGAGGGCGACGTGATGATGGCCGTCGGCACCGACAAGCACCTGCGCGAATTTCAAATCATCGTCGGCCAGGAAAGCCCGGAGGACCTCATGGAAGTGCCGGGCCCCGTGACCTACGAGCGGTTCGTCGTCACGAACCGCGACGTGCTCGGCAAGACGCTCCACGAACTCGAACTCACCGAGCGCTACCACGTCACCGCCACCCGCGTGACGCGCTCCGCCGTGGAGATGACCGCGGTGCCGAACCTCACGCTCAAGTTCGGCGACACCGTGCAGATCGTCGGCAAGGAGGCCGACGTTAAGAAGGTCGCGTCGGTCCTCGGCAATTCGATCAAGGAACTGAACCGCACTAGCTTCATCGCAATCTTCATCGGCATCGGGCTCGGCGTGCTCGTCGGCATTCATCCCTTCGCATTCGGCGGCCTGCCGATGCCCGTGCGCCTCGGCCTCGCGGGCGGGCCGCTCGTCGTTGCCATTCTCCTCAGCCGCATCGGCCGCATCGGACCGATGCTCTGGCACATGCCGCCGAATGCGAACCTCGTCCTGCGCGAGCTGGGCATCACGCTCTTCCTCGCCTGCGCGGGACTGAAGGCGGGCGAGCATTTCTTCGAGATCCTCCTCTCCAGCCAGGGGCCGCTGTGGATGGCGCTCGGCGCGGCGGTCACCCTCGTGCCCCTGCTCGTCGCGTCGTTCATCGGCAGGATCTTCATGAAGCAGAACTTCATCAACCTCTGCGGCCTCCTCGCAGGCAGCATGACCGATCCGCCGGCGCTTGCCTTTGCAAACACCATCAACCGCTCCGACTCGCCGTCGGTCGCCTACGCGACGGTGTATCCGCTCACGATGCTGCTGCGCATCCTCGTCGCGCAGCTCATGGTCGTCTCGTTTGTGAGGTGAGGTCTCCCCGATGAACTCCGCCTTCCGCCAGCGGCCCCGGAAGCCGGCGGAGGAACTTTATGCAAAGCACATCAGGGAAATCCGGCGCCGCGGCCACAGTTCGGCGCTGGTCAACACAGGGCCGCACAATGCACCGCGCGTGCGCATCACTCGCGCTCGCGCTCATCGCCGCACCGCTCAGCGCAGTCGCGGGTGAAAACACCGCCGCGCCGTCCGACAGCGCAAACGCAGGCCTGCAGGATCTCTCGCTTTTCAACTTCCTCAGCTCGGGATGGACCGAGCCGTGGAAAAGATTCCCGCGCGGCGAGGGCACGCCGGACATGGCATTCCTCCGCGTGCAGTCGAACTTCCTCGTGCAGCTCCTCCGCATGGACGTCGCGTTTCAGGAAAACCGCCGCAGCGACCGCATCGGCGAAAACACGCTGCTCACCGGCACGCTCGAATACGCGCTGAACCGGCGCCTCATGCTCGCGCTCGTCGGCAACTACCGCTGGCTCGATTCGCGGCTCGGCCGCGATGAGGACGGCGGCGCGCTCGCGGCATTTGCGCGCATCCAGCTCGTGGAGGACCGGCGCTCGTCGGTCGCCTTGACGTTCCGCGCGGGCTTCCCAAGTCGCGACCTCGGCGAAAAGGACACGACGCTCGGCTTTGCACTCGCGGGCTGGCAGGACCTCGCGCCGCTCGGGCTCGGCCGCACGGGGCTCTACTACCACGTGCAGGAGGAAACGCTCCTCGGCCCAGCGGCCGCCAATGCGCGCCGCAATTCCCTCACCTATGCCCTCTCGCTCGCGCACACGTGGACAAAGCCGGATGCCTTCTTCGGCAACGCGACAACCTTCCTCGAATGCTGGGCGCGCACGGACCTCGATGGCGCGGACCCCGGCCACACGCTCGTGACGCTCACGCCCGGCGTCCGCGCGACGTTCTTTCACCGTCACATCCTCATGGCAGGCGTCGAGTTCCCCGTCACCTCCGCGCGGCCCTTCGACCGCACGGTGCGGCTCACCTACATCTGCAACTTCTGAGCGGCGCGCCGCAAAAACATCGGGGCGGCGCGCCCTGCGACGCACCGCCCCGGTCTGGGTCACTTGGGGGAAGTGCTCTACACTTTCGGGCCCGCAGCCTTCACCTCGGGCGAGGCGCCGGCCTCGAATTTCTTGAAGTTCTCCACGAAGAGCTTCGCGAGCCGAGCTGCGGCCGCGCGGAAGTTCTCCTTGTCGGCCCACGCATTCTCCGGGACGAGGATCTCCGCTGGCACGTGCGGCGCGGCGGTCACCACATCGAATCCGAACACCGGATCCTTCTGCATCGGCGCATCGGCCAGCGCGCCGCTGTGGATTGCGTCGATGATCGCGCGGGTGAACTTCAGCTTGATGCGCGAGCCGATGCCGTAGCTGCCGCCCGCCCAGCCCGTGTTCACGAGCCACACGTTCACCTTGTGCTCCTTCATCTTCGCCGCGAGCAGCTCCGCATACTTCGCGGGATGCCACACGAGGAACGGCGCGCCGAAGCACGCGGAGAACGTCGCCGACGGCTCCGTCACGCCCATCTCCGTGCCCGCGACCTTCGCCGTGTAGCCGGAGATGAAGTGATACATCGCCTGCTCTGCCGAGAGCTTGGAGACCGGCGGCAGCACGCCGAACGCGTCGCACGTCAGGAAGATGATGTCCGTCGGCTGGCCCGCCACGCACGGCACCTTCGCGTTCCGGATGAACTCAATCGGATAAGCCCCGCGCGTGTTCTGCGTGATGCTCGTGTCGCGGAAGTCCACGTGGTGGCCCTCGTCGTCAAAGACCACATTCTCCAGCACGCTGCCGAAGCGCAGCGCCTGGAAGATGTCCGGCTCATTCTCCGGCGTGAGGTCGATCGCCTTCGCGTAGCAGCCGCCCTCGATGTTGAAGATGCCGTCGTCGCTCCACACGTGCTCGTCGTCGCCGATGAGCCGCCGCTTCGGGTCCGCGGAGAGCGTCGTCTTGCCCGTGCCCGAGAGGCCGAAGAGCACCGATGACCGGTCCGATTTCGGGTCCGCCGTCGCCGAGCAGTGCATCGAGAGCAGGCCGCGCTTTGGCATCAGGTAGTTCATGATGGTGAAGACGCCCTTCTTCATCTCGCCGGCGTATTCCGTCCCGAGGATCACCATCTCGCGCGATTCAAAGGACAGGTCGATCGAGGTCTTCGATGTCATCCCGCGCGTGAGCCGGTTCGCGGGGAACTCGCCTGCGTTGAAGATCACATAGTCCGGCTCGCCGAACGCCGACAGCTCCTCGCGCGTCGGGCGGATGAGCATCGTGTGCATGAAGAGCGCGTGATACGGCCGCGAGCAGATGATGCGGATCTTCAGCCGGTGCCGCGGGTCCCATCCGGCGAAGCCATCCACCACGTAGAGGCGCTCGCGCGTGTTCAGGTAATCGAGCGCGCGCTCGCGGTTGATTTGAAAGGCGTGCTCGTCGAGCGCGACGTTCACCGCCCCCCACCACACATCCTTTTCCGAGTCCGGATGCTTCACCACGCGCTTGTCCTGCGGCGAGCGGCCCGTCTTTTTCCCCGAGTAGGCGATGAGCGCCCCGGTGTCCGCGATGCTCGAGCCGCGTTCAAACTTGATCGCATGTTCATACAGCGCCGCCGGCGCCGCGTTATGCACGATTTCGCGTGCGTTCAGACCGTATTGCGAGAGGTCGATCGTGTTCATGTCTTGTTCGTTGTTTTCGTTTTCGTTGTAGCAGGTTCGCCCGCCGCCGGAAACCGCCAAAAGCCCTGGCGACGTCTCATCGCCTGCCCTCCGCGGCCCTGGCATCGCGGGGGTGGTCTGCCACTGATCACATTGCGCACTCCGCACGTTTGCACTCACCCTCGATTGGCGGAAACCGCACGTCCTTGGCGGGAGCCTACTTTCCCGCAGGCTTCACCGGCTCCTTCTCGAAATCACTGGGCCGCACCCAGGGCGTCGCGATCTTTTCGCCGGACATGAAGCGCTCGTAGAAACCCGCGTGGGCCTTGCTGGCGTGCGGGTATTCGTCGAAAACGTGGCCGCGGCCGTCCATGCGCGGATCGCCTTGGTCGCGCAGTTCGGCGTGCATCTGCTCGCGGAGGGCGGACTGGATGGCGACGGGACTCGGCTTGCCGGCGAGGTTGTTCACGGCATCGGGGTCGGTCGCGAGGTCGTAGAACTCCTCCGCCGGGCGCAGGCCAAAACACAGCTCCCAGAATTTGTCCGCGGGGTTCGCGCGGTGCGCTTCGAGGATGAAGCTCTTCGTGGCCCCCGCATCGCAGTCAAGGTAGCCAGTCTCGGGGTTGCCTCCGGGCCAGCGGGACGGCTCGAAGTTTTCGACATAGATCCAGTGGTCCTTGATGATGCCGCGCGTCGGATAGCCCCAGTCATGCGGGCGGCCGATGTCAGTGCGCTCCTTCGCGATGAGGACGTGGTCGCGCTCGGGGATGATGCGCCCGCTTTTCTCCGAGCGGAAAATCTCAGTGAGGCTGCGGCCGGGGCTCTCGGCCATGCCGCTGTCCTTCCACGCGATGCGCGCGACTTCGAGGAAGGTCGGCGCGAGGTCGATGAAGCTGACGAAGTCGTCCACCTTGCGCCCCGGTTTCGCGATGCCCGCGGGCCACATCACCGCGAGCGGGACGTGGTTCGCGAGTTCGTAAGCGTTGCCCTTGCTGCGCGGGAAGGGCATGCCGTGATCCGCCGTCACGACGACGAGCGTGTTTTGCAGGATGCCGCGCTTTTCCAGCTCGGCGAGCATGCGGCCGAGGTGTCGGTCGAAGTGCTCGGCCTCGAATGCGTAGTCGAGCATGTCGTTGCGCACCGTGTCGTTGTCCGGCCAGCACGCGGGGACGTGATCGATGTCGGTCAGCTTCTTTCCGCCCTTCGCGACACCCGAGCCAAACTCGTAGCCACGGTGCGGCTCGATGGCGCCATACCAGAAGCACCACGGCGTGTCCTTCGGCGCGGCGTCGAGGAAGTCGGTGAAATTCGCCGCGTAGTCGTTGTTGGTGATCTCCTTTGTCGGCGGCTCGGCCTTGCGCTTGTTGAACGCCGCGCCCGTGAGCAGCCGCGGCTTGCCGTCCTTGTCCTTCGCCACGCCGGGCCCCCACCCTTTCAGCGTGTGGCCGACGAACCACCCGTGCTCCGTCAGCGCCTCGCCCCAGCTTTTGAACTTCGCGGGGAAATACGAGATGTGGTTCGCCGCATCCTCGAGCTGCCACATGTTGCGCCCGGTGATGATGCACGCGCGGGACGGCGCGCATTTCGCCATCGGCGTGTAGGCGCGGTTGAAAAGCAGCCCCTCGCGCGCCACGCGGTCGAATGCCGGAGTCGCAATCCACTTCGTGCCATACGCGCTGGCATGCGCGCCCCAGTCATCCGCGATGGCAAAGAGGATGTTCGGGCGTCCGTCGGCGGCGAAGACGCGCCCGCCGAATGCGCAGAGGATCATGCAGAGGAAAAGGAGAGATGCTTTCATCGGGAACCGCGGACGTGATGCCAACTTGCGGGGCCGTTGTCCATCCCAGTCCCAGTAGTCGGAAGCCACGTAAAAATGGCTTGTGCTCCCCAGAAAGTTCGACACAATGGCAGAAGTTGCAGCGCCAAAATCCAAATGGGTGAGTAGTGCGCAGCCCTCGATTAGAATAAGCGGTTTGTGCCGGAGTGGGCAAAAATGCCTGCCCGGAAAACCTCTAATCGCAGCGAAACCGCGAAAAATCCAAAATGAATAGCACACAAGCAAGCGTAGTTAGCAGCGACACGTCAGTCCACCTGCCAGTTCACCCAGACCAAGTTCGCGTCTTGGTTGACCCTATCGAGCCGAAATCCAAGTCAAGGGCAATCCTTTGTGTTCCGGTCAGCACAATTTTCAGCAGCGGTCTCAAGGATTGGCTGGAGGCAAACGTTCGAGACCAAAAGATGGGGTCGGTGATCGCCAAGGGTATAATGCACACCCTTGATGAGCGGCCAGACACAATGCATCCGCTGAATCGTGGAATAACCGTTTTGTCGAACGGTTTTCGATATGATTCGCAGTCCAAGGTTTTTACAATCCTACTGCGTGACACCAAACGGCACGGCATCATTGATGGTGGCCATACATTTCGAGCCATCGAACAGGTGCTCCAGAAGCGTCAAGATGCCGGCGTTGATGCGCCGAATGCGTTCGTCAATGTCGAGGTTTTGGCCGGCTATGATGAAATTGCGTCCGATATCATCTCTGCGAGAAACTCAGTCGCAGCAGTAAGAGATTCCGCCATATATGCGCTTGAGGGTGTTTTCGAGGACATGCGGCGTCATCTGCGGAAGGGCAATCTGGAGGAACTGATAGCATTCCGCCAAAACGAACAAAACAAGAAGCTTACTGTCGAGGAAGTTCTCGCTATCTGCACTCTGTTTCATCCAGCATTTGCCGACGGGACGAGCCATCCGATGAAAGCATACACATCACGGGCGGGTTGCGTTGAACTCTACGCAGAGGAATGGCAAAAGGCACACGCAAAGAGCCCTGATTCCACTGCTTGGAGGAACGGTTTCGGTAAAATCATTCACCTCGTGCCTGATTTCCTTCGGCTTTGTGAGGATATCGAGTTCGAAGCAGACGAAGCAAGGCGAAGGATCGGAGGGCTCCAAGCGTTGAAAGTGAACGACGAAACTGAAAATGGTAACCGTGATGGAAAAGCTCGGGGACGTGCAATGAAGGAGCTATCAGGGCCACGCGATTTGCCAGTAACTGGAAAATCAGTCAAATCAGGATGGCCTACCGGGTATTTATATCCTGTTGTCGCTGCAATGCGGCCGCTTCTTGATTATTCTGGTGAGGTCGCCAAATGGAAGGTCGCAAAACCGATGTCTGTATTTGAAGGAATCAGCAACGAACTTGTTAAGACATTGCTTGCTTACGCCGAAGAGTATGGACGGAAACCGAATGCGGTCGGAAAGAGCCCGCTATGCTGGAAAAGTCTCTACGACACCGTGAAAGGTGAATCATTGAAGGTTGAAGTTGCGCTTTTGCGAGCCCAAGCAGCCAAGAAGTAAGCCACTCAGGAACATTCCAATGCCCTCGCTGTCTAACAGCGAGGGCATTTTCTTTTCGGGAGTTCATTTCACCGCACTGCCGCCTTCACTTTCCCGCGCATGAAGCCGCTTCTTTCCCTCCTCGCATTCACGCTGGCCGCGCATGCGGCGCCGCTGGCGCTGCATCCGGAGAATCCGCACTATTTCCTCTTCCGCGGGAAACCGGCGCTGCTCATCACCTCCGCCGAGCACTACGGTGCGGTGCTCAATGCCGACTTCGATTACGTGAGGTATCTCGACACACTCGCGGCGGACGGGCTGAAACCTCACGCGGACTTTCAGCGGCGCGTATGCGGAGCCGCAGGGCGCGTTTGCCATCGCGGAGAACACGCTCGCGCCGAAGGCGGGCCGCTGGCGGAGTGAGGGGACAGTAGCCTCGCTTTGGGGCTGGTGGATAGGAGAGGCGGGGGCTGGCTGAAAAACCCGACCGTTTGGGAGAGCGTTTCCAGGGCCGAGGCAGCCAAATCGATGAAAAGCAGGCCGAAATGCCACTTTAATGGCTCCGAGGGGGACCCCTAGGGGTGGTCATAGGGGACCCCCGAGGGTGGTGATCGGGACCCTTTGGGGTGGTCGGTGGGGACCCTCAGGGGTGGCGATCGCCACCCCTCGGGCACCCGATCGGCACCCCTCGGGGTGGTTCATCGGAGCCTTGGGGGTGATGATCGGGACCCTCCGGGGTGGTCCATGGGGACCCTTGGGGGTGGCGATCACCACCTCTCGGGCACCCGATCGGGACCCCTTGCGGTGGTTCGTCGGAGCCTCCGGGGTGGCGATCGGGACCCCTAGGGCTCCGACGAGGATGCCCTAGGGGTGCAGCTAGGATGCGTTGGGGGTGTCGCTCACCACCCTTGGAGGTCCGGCGACGATGCCCCAAAGATGTCGGGAAGATGCCCCGAGGGTTTCCAAAGGCATCGCTGGGATCCGGCAACGAAGCCCTCGCGCATCGGCGAAAATGCCCCGTGGGATCGACGGCGCAGTTTTTGACCTGCGTCCCCCACCCTGCGAACCACTGCCATGCAGCCCACAGGGTGCGCCCGCATCCTTCCGAGCGCGCGCTATTTCAGCAGGCCGCTGTCCGTGAGCCACTCGCGGAAGCGGAAGACCCAGTCGCCCGCGGCGGTCGTCGTGCCGGGACGGAAGCCGAAGCCATGGCCGGCGTTTGAGTAGATGTGCAGCTCGGCCTTCACACCGGCCTGCTTGTATTTGAGATAGAGCGACGCCATGCCCTCGGAGATGTCCTGCCGGTCGCCGTAGCCGCACGCGATGAAGAGCGGCGGCATTCCTTTCTCCACGGTGAAAAGTCCCGACGTGCCGGGATAGATGAGCGCCTGGAAGTCCGGGCGGCAGCCGGCGCGCTCGATGGGATCGGCGGAGCCGGCGTCGCCGCTGTCGGACTTCATCGCGGAGAACGCGGCAAGCTCGCCGCCTGCGGAGAATCCCATGATGCCGATGCGGTCGGGGCGGATGCCCCATTCCTTCGCGCGGCTGCGCACGGTGCGGAGCGCGCGGCGCGTGTCGGCCATGGCGTGCTCCTGGATCGTGTAGGCCGAGCCGGGCTCGCGGGCGAGGCGGTATTTCAGCACAAAGGCCGCGATGCCGTGGTCGCGCAGCCATTCCGCGAGCGCGTAGCCCTCGTGGCCGAGGCAGAGCTTCGAGTGGCCGCCGCCGGGCGCGATGATCACGGCGGTGCCGGTCGCGTCCTTCGCCGGAATGAAGGGGGTGATGGTCGGGTTGTGGACGTTCGTGACGTTGCTGCCGTCGCGCTTCTCCGGCTCCGCGGAGCGTGACTCGGAACCCGGCGCACCGTGCGGCCACAGCGGGAGCGCGGCGGGGAGCTGCTGCGCGGCGGATGGCTTGGCTGCGGGAGTCTCAGCCGCGGAGGAAAGGACGGAGCCGCCGAGCATGGCGGCGGTGATGAGCGGGAAGAGGAGTTTCATGGTGCGACGAGCCTACGCGACGCGCGGTGCCAATGGCGATGCCCGGATTTTCCCCTACCGCAGCGCGAGGAAAAGCCACGCGGCGCAGAAGGCCGGAGGCAGCAGCAGCGGCGCGGCCATTCCGAGCGCGCGCGTCGCAAACGTTCCCTGGATGGGCGGCTGCATCGTCCCCCTCACCCGCCCCGCGAGGTCGGCGCGGAGACGCCGCATCACGATCGCCGCGCCGAGCACGCCGAGGTAAATCAGCACGCAGCACGCGATGCCGAGCAGCGGCACGACGGTGAGGAGGTGATCCTGCTTCGGCGTGAACGCCGCCGTGCGCGGAGTCGTGGGGCCGTTCAGCACGATGGCATACGCGGTGAAGAGGAACGACTGCGAGCCCACGAGCCACGAGAGGCGGTTCACCACGAGGCTGTCCTCGTGCTCGATGCGGCGGCGGATGGAGTCGCAATAGCCGTTTTCCTCGGAATGCTGCATGAGCGCATCCTGCGCGCCGCGCTGACGGGAAGCAACCGCGGCGGGCGTGGAATTGGGATTTACGGCGGAGCGCGCCGGCGGCATTTTCAAAACTCTCGTGCAAATGAACACCCCGCTCCGAAAAATCTCCCTCCTTTCCGCAACCTGCGCCGCCGCGCTGAGCCTGCTGCCTTCCAGCTCCGGCGCCGACAAGCCTGTGGCGCCCAAGGGCCCCGCCGCGCCGAAGGGCGCGCTGAAATTCCATGTGCAGCAGCTCGCCATGGACAACAACGAAGGCTGCGCCATTGCCGACTTCAACCGTGATGGGAAGCCGGACATCAGCGCGGGCGAGTTCTGGTATCCCGGCCCCGACTTCAAGGAGAAGCGCCCGCTGCGCAAGCTCTCGCTCCAGCCGCCGGATTACCTCACGAACAACGGCGAGCACGCGTGGGATGTGAATGGCGACGGCTGGCCGGACATCATCAGCGGGTCGTTCCTCGACACGGAAATCTGCTGGTATGAAAACCCGAAGGCCGAGGGTCTCGCGAAGGGCGAGCTTTGGAAAAAGCATGTCCTCATCGACACGAAGCTGAGCCAGAACGAATACAGCGAGTTCCGCGACATTGATGGCGACGGCGTGCCCGAGTTCATCGTGAACTCGTGGAACGACAGCAACCCGATGATGGTTTACAAGCTCGCGAAGAGCGACGCGGGCGAGCCGGTGCTGAAGCCGTGGGTGATCCATGAGGGCGGCAAATTCACCAACGGCCACGGCATGGGATTCGGCGACGTGAACGGCGACGGGAAATTGGACATCATCTACGGCAACGGCTGGTATGAGCAGCCAAAGGAGGGCGCCGCGACGAAGCCGTGGATTCACCACCAGGACTGGAATTTCCCGCACGCGAGCTGCCCGATGCTCGTCGTGAATTTCCGCGGCAGCGCGCACAACGAAATCATCTGGGGCCACGGCCACAACTACGGCCTCTACTGGGAGGAGCGACGCGACGACAACAAGGACGGCAGCACGAACTGGCGCCACCACCTCATCGACGACCGCTTCTCGCAGCCGCACGCGCTCGAGTGGGTGGACCTCGACAACGACGGCACGCCCAATCTCCTCACCGGCCGCCGCGTGAAGGCGCACAGCGGCAACGACCCGGGCGACTCCGAGCCCGGCGCGGTCTATTACTTCAAGTGGAACAAGGAGCAGCAGAAGTTCCAGAAGTTCACCGTGGCCAAGGACGGCCCCGGCATCGGCCTGCAGATCCGCGTGGCCGACCTCGACGGCAACGGCTGGAAGGACATCGTCGTCGCCGGCAAGAGCGGCACGCACATTCTCTGGAACGACGGAAAGTAGCTCGCAGTGAACCTCGCCGGCCTCCTCCCGAAGATGATCCCGCAGTTTCCGAGAATGGTCATGGGCATCGCGATCCATGACTGGGTGCGCTACATCTCCTTCGCGGGTGCCGCATGGCTCCTCGGCTACGTGGTCTTCCGCAAGTGGTGGCGCCCGCGGAAGATCAACCCGCGCTATCCCGGCGCGCGCGACATGCTCCGGGAGTTCGGCTGGTCCGCGCTCACAGTGGTGATCTACGGGCTCGTCGGGGCGGGCACGCTGTGGCTGGCGAAAGCCAACGGCTCCCGCATCTATTCAAAATTCGGGGACCACAGCACGGCGTGGTTCTGGTGCAGCATCGCCGTCGCGATCGTCGTCCACGACGCCTACTTCTACTGGACGCACCGGCTCATGCACCACCGGCGGCTCTTCCGCCTTTTCCACAAGGTCCACCACGAGAGCACAAACCCGAGCCCGTGGGCCGCCTACTCGTTCGCGCCGCTCGAAGCCCTCGTGCAGGCGCTGATTTTTCCGCTGCTCATCTTCACCGTGCCGATGCACCCGCTTGCCATCCTCACGTTCATGACATGGCAGATCACGTTCAACGTCATCGGCCACACCGGCTACGAATATTACCCCCGGTGGTTCATGAACACGTGGGTGGCGAAAATCCTCAACACGCCGACGAACCACATCCAGCACCACGAAAAGCCGCGCGGCAATTACGGGCTCTATTTCAACTTCTGGGACCGGCTGATGGGCACGAATCACCGCGATTACGCGGATCGCTTCCGCGAAGTGACCACGCGCGGCAGTCAGGCTGCCGAGCCCTCACTCGAAGTGGCGCGCAAGTAGCGGCGCGGCTCAGGCGACAATGTCTTTCGCGACGTCGCCGCTCACATTGGTGAGACGGAAGTCGCGGCCCGCATAGCGGAAGGTGAGCTCCTCGTGATCGAGGCCGAGGAGGTGGAGGATCGTCGCGTGCAGATCCTGCGTGTCCATCTTGCCGGAGGCCACCTTGTCGCCGAGTTCATCCGTGGCACCGTGGACATAGCCGCCCTTTGTGCCGCCGCCGGCAAACCACATCGTGTAGCCCGCGCCGTGGTGCCCGCGGCCGTTGCCGTCGCCCTTGTCGTCGTGCGGGCCGCGGCCGAATTCACCGCCCCAAATCACGAGCGTTTCGTCCAGCATCCCGCGCTGGCGCAGGTCGGTGAGGAGCCCGGCAATCGGCCGGTCAATCGCCGCCGCGCGCCCGCTGAGGCCCTGGCGCATGCCATTGTGGTGATCCCAGCCGCGGTGCGTGAGCTGGATGAAGCGCACGCCTTTCTCCGCAAGCCGCCGCGCGAGCAGGCACTGCTGGCCGAACTGCCCGGTCACGTTGTCGTTGAGTCCGTAAAGCTCGCGGACCGCAGCGGGCTCCTTCTCAATGTCGAGCACGCCCGGCACGGATGTCTGCATCTGGTAAGCGAGCTCGTAGGTCTGCACGAGGCCCTCGATTTCCGGATTGCCCGGCTGCTTCGCGAGGAGGCGCCTGTTCATCCGCTGCACGAGCTCGAGCTGGCGGCGCTGCTCGCTGTCGCCGAGCGCGGCCTCGATGTTCGGAATGCCGCGTCCGCCTCCGCTGAGCGGCGTCCCTTGGAACGTCGCGGGCAGGAATGCCGAGCCGTAGTTCATCGCGCCGCCCTGGTCGTTCAACGGATCAATCGTCACAAAGCCGGGCAGATCCTCCGCGAGCGAGCCGAGGCCGTAGGTGATCCAAGCGCCCATCGAGGGCCGCACGAATGCCTCGGTGCCGGTATGCAGCGCGACCGTCGCCTGCACGTGCGAGTTCGTGCGCGTCTTCATGCCGTTGAGGATGCAGAGCTCGTCGGCGTGCTTCGCAAGCTGCGGGAAAACCTCCGAAATCATCAGCCCGCTTTTCCCGCTCGGGTTGAATTTGAAAACCGAGCCGAGCAATTGGTGGTGCCCACCCTTGCCGACGCGCGCGAGCTCCGGTTTCCAGTCGAACGTCTCCAGGTGGCTCGGCCCGCCCTGCATGAAGAGGAAGATCACGCGCTTCGCCTTCGCGGCGAAATGCGGCTTCTTCGGCGCCAGAGGATTCGTGCCTGCGTTTGCCAGCGCAGAGAGCGCGAGCCAGCCGAAGCCAGCGCCCGTGAGCTGGAGAAAATCGCGGCGCGTGCGCGGAATAGCGATGGAGGAGCAGGTGTTCATAGGACGTAGCGGAATTCGGCGCTCGCGAAGAGCGCCTGGACGAATGCGGCCCAGCGTTTCGGGGAATCGAGATACTGCTTTGCCTCCGCGATCTCCTCGCTTGTCGGCCTGCGAGCCAGCACGCGCAGATATGCGCGCTCGATGCGCTTCGTGTCGTCGCCCTTCTCAGAGAGCAGCAGTTCCGCCGCGTCGCGCGCGGCATTGCCGACGAAGTCGCTGTTCATGAAAAACAGCGCCTGCGACGCGACGGTGGTGACGTCACGCTGGCCCTTGATCTGGCTCGGGTCGGCAAAATCCCACAGCTCGTGGAGCGACGTGAGCTTCGAGCGCAGCACCGGCACGTAGATGGTGCGGAACGGCGCATCCTCGCGCATGAGGCTGCGCGTCCACGTCTGCCGGCCCTTTCCACCGAAGCCGGCGACTTGAATCGGCTCCGCAGGCCGCTCGAATTTCAGCGACCCGCCCGCGAGCAGGAGCGTGTCGCGGATGGGTTCGAGTTCCAGCCGGCGCGGACGCATCCGCCAATAGAGATTCTCGTCGGGCTGCTGCGCGCGTCCTGCGCTGCTCATGCGATACGTCCGGCTGAGCATCATCGCACGGATGAGCTTCTTCACCGACCAACCGCCCTCGGCGAAGCGCACCGCCAGGTGATCGAGCAGTTCCGGGTGCGTGGGCGCCTCGCCGGTGATGCCGAAGTCATCCACGGTCCGCACGATTCCCGTGCCGAAAAGATGCTGCCACACGCGGTTCACCATCACGCGCGCGGTGAGCGGATTCCTCGGCGAAGCCAGCCACTCCGCAAGCTGGAACCGCCCGCTCGCGCCCTTCGGGATCGCGGGAATTTTCGGCAGGCCGGGAATCGCGATGCTCCCGCGCGGCGGTGCGTCACCGCGGTCATGCGGGTCACCCTTGATGCGAAGCTCGCAGTCGCCAATCTCGCCTTCGCCCACGCCCATCGCGCGGTCGGGCAGGAATCGGAACATCGTCGCGTAGCCCTTTGCCGGGTTCATCTCCTCCATCATCGCCGCGGATTGCACCGTGCCGTTCGAGGCGGTGCGGGAGCCCGGCTTGGCCGCAGCCGCGCTTCCGGGCAGGCGGACGAGATTGTCCTCATCCACATAGCCGTTCCGCCCGAGCCCGCGCGTGTCGGCGACACCGGCCCACGTCTGTGTGGAGTAAAAAATCCCGCCGAGCGCGTAGTAGTCCTTCTGCGAAATCGGATCGGTCTTGTGGTTGTGGCAGCGCGCGCACGCGACCGTGAGCCCGAGGAATGCGCGCGTCGTCACATCAATCTGATCATCCACGCGGTCCATCTCGAACTGCGCCCCGCGATCGCTCAGGTCCATCGAGCCGAATGTGAGGAATCCGGTGGCGATGAGGTTTTCCGCACGCTCATCCGGCGCTTTGAAAGCGAGCAAATCACCCGCGACCTGCTCGCTCACGAAGCGGTTGTAGGGCTTGTCCCTGTTCAGCGAATCAATGACGTAGTCGCGGTAGCGGAACGCGTAGGGAAAAACCGCGTTCATCGTGCGCCCGATGCTGTCGGCATAATGGACGACATCGAGCCAATGCCGAGCCCAGCGCTCACCGAAGCGCGGCGACGCGAGCAGCCGGTCGAGCACCTTCGCAAACGCAGCGTCGTCCGGAAGCGGATCGCGCACAAAGGCGTCGAGTTCCTCCGGCGTCGGCGGCAGCCCGGTGAGGTCGTAGCTCGCGCGCCTCAGCAGCGTCACGCGGTCGGCGTCGGGATTTGGCGCGATGCCCTTCGCCTCGAGCTTCGCGAGGATGAAAATGTCGAGGCCGTCCTTGAGCCATGCCGCGCCCTTCACCACCGGAACTGCGGGGCGCACGGGCGGCTTGAATGACCACGGGGTGTCGTCCGCCGCAGTGGAGTCCATCGCCAGCGCAGTCAGCACGCAGGACA
This sequence comes from Chthoniobacteraceae bacterium, assembly GCA_044221185.1. GTDB lineage: Bacteria > Verrucomicrobiota > Verrucomicrobiia > Chthoniobacterales > Chthoniobacteraceae > SXWH01. The sequence continues at coordinate 491,542 of JBGAPP010000002.1, forward strand.
GCGGGAGCAAAGCCGGCCTCATCGGTGCAGCGTGTGTGTGGCGATCAGTTCTGGCCGTCGCGTTTCTCACCCTCGGGTTTCCGCTCCCCGCGGCGCGGGGCATCGCCATCCCGGGCGCTCTCCTTGCGGGCCACCCCGTCACGCGCGCCCTCTTTCCGAGCCTCGCCATCGCGGACACCGGATTTGCGCGCATCGCCGTCGCGGGCTCCCTCGCGGGGCTTGTCTCCATCACGCGGCCCCGCTTTGCGGCCTTCGCCATCCCGCTCTCCTCCCTTGCGCGCCGCGCCATCGCCCTCGCGCGCGCCTTCCTTCCTCATCTCGCCATCACGCGGGCTGGATTTGCGGATTTCTCCGTCGCGGGGACGATCACCGTCGCGAGTTCCCTCCCGCGGACGATCCCCTTCACGCGGACGGTCGCCTTCGCGGGCTCCTTCCTTCCTCGCTTCGCCGTCGCGGGGACCAGCCCGGCGATTTTCACCGTCACGGGCGCCCTCCTTCCTTGCCTCGCCATCACGCGCGCCCTCGCGCTTTCCCTCACCGTCGCGAGCCGCCTTTCGCTCCGCGTTCTCGCGCTTGAATTGGTCAAGGGCCGACTCCTTCGGCGCCGACTCCCTCTTCGCCTCGCTGCCGCGCGGCCGCTCGCCTTCGCGCTTCGGCTTTTCCTCATCGGCCTTCGCACCGGCAGTGGTGAAGGTGAAGGCTGCGAGGGTGGTGACGAGAAGCGCGGCGGCGAGCCGGCTCCACATGGTGGGGTTGGCGGGTCTGGTGATCATGAGGATTCGTTGTTTGATTTCGGGGTGGATTCGGAAAAACGGCGCGAGCGACGGCGCGGGCGCGAGCGGCGTCACTTCGAGCGAGCGCAGCAGCGCGGCGCCGTAGCTGTGGCGGCCACCGTCGCCGAGGGCGGCGAGCGCGGAGGCATCGCAGATGAGTTCGCGGTCGGCGCAGAAGCGGCGCAGCGCGAGCCACGCGAGGGGGTTGAACCACTGCAGCGCGCACGCGAGCAGTGCGAGCCACGTCCAAAGCACGTCGCGTCGCCGCACGTGCGCGAACTCATGCAGGAGCATCCCGCGGATCTGCTCGCCGGTGTAGCGGTCGGCAATGTCGGCGGGGACGAGCAGGCGCGGGCGCAGCCAGCCGAAGATGGCCATTGTCTGGAGACCGCGGACAGCGAGCACCCGCACCGGCTGGCTCACACCCTGCCGCTCCCGCGCCCAGCGGGCGAGCAGTTCCATTTCGCGCGAAGGAGGCTGCTGGCTGCGGAGAATCCACCGCCTCGTGAGCAGGTGCGACGCAGCCAGCCAACCGAGCGTCGCAACAACACCGGACAACCACAGCCACGGCAGCGCATCGCGCCAGCCGAAGGTCGTCGCTGCACCCGCCACCGGCATCACGGCGTCATCCTCCAACGCCGAAGCGAGCATTGCCGAGGGCGCTGATTTTACCGCCCACGGATGCCAGCCCGTCTCCGGCACGGCGGGAAGCGCAAGGCGGATGAAGAACAGCGCGGCGACCCATGCGCGCCAGCACGGCTGGCAGATGCGGGAGCGCGCGAGCAGCAGAACGGCGAGCACCAGCGGCAGCGCCTCGATGGAAGTGCGCGCGGCCCACTCGGCAATGACGGGGAGGTTCATGGTCGCTATTTTTTGGTTTCGTCGAGGATGCGGCGGAGTTCGGCCATCTCCTTGGAGTTCACCGCGCCGCGCTCGACGAAGCACGCCAGCAGCGGCGCGAGTTTCCCCCCAAAAATCCGGTCCACGAATGAGCGGCTCACATCCATCACGCAGTCACCCTCGGCAACGAGCGGGCGGTAGAGATGCTCCCGGCTGAGCTTCTCAAAACCGAGCGCGCCCTTCTGCACGAGCCGGTTGATGAGCGACTGCACGGTGCGCGGCTTCCAATGCATGCGGCCCTCGAGCGCCTTCACGATGTCGGCGACGGTCCCCTCCCCGCGCGCCCAGAATTCGCGCATGACGATCCATTCGGCGTCGGAGATCGAGGGAAGTGGTGGAGGGCGGTGGGTGGGTGGCATGGATTACGGGCGTAATCGTTTACGGATTACAGATGTAAGCGCAAGAACTTTTTCGGCAAAATCGTCGCTACTCCAGCAGCACGCGGATGAAGCCGCGCATCGATCCCATTCTGAGGGTGTAAGTGTTGAGCGGCGGCGTGGCGGCGATGTTGATCGCCAGCGGCAGCCACTGCGCGGCCGCGAGGTCATCCGAAGTCTGAAGCGTGTAGCGGCATCCCGCGGCGGAGTTCCACTGGATGGTGACATCTCCGTTCGCATTCCGCGTCATGGATCGGATCTGCAATGCCGACACGGGATCGAGCGGCTCAGTGCCCGCGAGATATTCGGCGCGATCGGTGTGCCCGTCGCCGTCGCTGTCGGAAGTCACCGTTGGGCTGAGGTTGCCAAATTTCGCCATCTCCCAACTGTCCGGAATGCCATCGCCGTCGGTGTCGAGCGCCGGATCGATCCGATAGACTGCGGCGACCTCCGAGTCGTGCGCCGGAACGAGGAAGAAGGTGCTGGCGGCGGACGGGGTCGCGAGATTCGCGGTGTCGCCGATCCAGTGATCGAAGACCCAGCCGGCAGGCGCCGCATCCGCAGTGACCGGCACGAGGCTGCTCTCGCCAAAAAAGCCGTCGCCGGTCCCCTGTTTCACCGTGAGCAGACGCTCGGTCGCGCCGCGCTTGCCGCTTTCCGCCGGGCCCACGTCCGTGCCAGCCGGTGACAGCGTGGAATTGGTGGTGAGGATGACCTTGTCCAAAGTCGCCCCGTCCTCGCGCATCCACACGTGGAATGTGTGGACGCCCGGCGTGGTGATGTTCAGCCCGATTGTGGCGGGGTTCGTCGTGCGCCAGCGCCATGAGCCGGTGGTGTTGCCGAGGTTGCTCGCCACGAGGACGCCATCAAGCCCGATGTTCACAGAATCGTCGCTGCCGGGAAGCGTCGGCAAATGGAGAAAAACGTAGTAGGTGCCGGTGGTGTGGAAATCCACTCTGAAGTCGAGCCGCGGGCCGTTCTGTGCCGTATCCGTGCCGACGCCGGTGTTTGGCAGCGCCTGCATCATCGCGCCGGATGAACCCGCGATGCCGGCGACCTGCTGCCAGGTGATTCCCGCCGCCGTGCCCGTGCCCGCGCTCGCAGCCGAACAGTTCTCCGCCTCGATCACGACCTGCCCGCCCGACTCGATGAACGTGCCGACGTTCGAGCCGCCGCTCCATGCGGGCGCGGCGAGGATGCCCGTCCAGTAGGATTCCATTCCCGGCACGAAGCTTTCGCGGTCAATCATCCACTCGCGCCAGACGGCGAACGAATCCGCATTCGCGTCGCGATACGCCAGGAGCGAGCGCATCGCCTGTTCGGCCTGCGGATTCGCGCTCAGCGGCACGGTGGGGCTGACGAGTGCAATCGCCTGCGCCGTGAGCCGTCCGTGGATGCAGCCCGTGCGGAGAAAATCCAGCCGCGCGCGCGCATTCGACTCCGTCGGCAGCAGGGCGGCGTAGGCCGCATCCAGAATTTGAAGCGCCCCGTCAAAGGCGCGATCCGTGTATGCGCCGGGATAGGCAGGCATCCCCGTGGCCCAGCCGAGGATTTCCGTGTTGCCGCCGTCGGCTTGGTTGTAGGCGAAATTTTCCCAATAGCCCAGATAGTCGCGCACGCGCGCCGCGGCGGAGCCAAAGCCGGAGCAATATTCGTCCATGATCGCATCCACCGCGAGCGTCGGGTCGGCGAGGAGCCGGCAGACGAGGTAATAGTAGAAGCCGAAGCACGCGTAGCTGGAGCACGAACTGTCGGAGTCGAAGCCCTCGAACTGCCCGCCCGCCGTGAGCGTCTTGAGGTGTCCGCCGACGCGGTGCGAGGGCCAGAACGGCCCGGCGTGTGCGGACAGCATCCAGTTTGGCCGGAGATACATGTGCCGGCAGCCGTGCGCCATCCAGCCGAGCACATTTGCCTCAGTCTCGGCGATGCCGGAGAGGACCGTCGCACTGGCGGCTCCGGGAACGTAGGCGAGCGCGACGTTGTCGGGCACGGTCGCCTCGACCGGCGCGTTGCGATACACGTCGTAGGCGTAGCCATAGACGGTCGCGCTCGGGTTGATCAGTTTCACGCGGTTTGCGACCTCGGTGTAAAACCGCGCATAGCGATCGCCGAGTTGCGCATCGCTCGAGTCGAAGACGACATCCGCCGCCTGGCTCGGCCGGTCCCACGATCGGCACGCCGTGCAGACGCAGTGGCTGCGGCTGTCGTTCGGGCAGATGTTCAGCTTCGAGCCCGCGCCCGCCGCGACCCAGTCGTCCACAATCTTCTGCCATACCGCCGCGCTGTTCGCGTGCAGCTTCACGCGGTCCGCGGCAGGATGCGGCTGTGATTTTCCCGGCAGCAGCTCCGCAAAATACTCCGGATGCGTGGCGCCGTGGAGCGTCCACCATTGTGTGAATGAATGTGCAAAGCTCGGGCTCTTCCGCGTGCCCATGCGCAGGTGGCGCAGCCAGAGCAGGTCATCGTATGCGAGTTCCTGCCGCCGCGTCGCGCTCGCCGGGAGCACGGGAATGCCAAAGCCATAAGTTGCCGCCCCGCCGAGATAGAGCCCGACACGCGGCGTGCGGTATTTCCGCTGCACCATCGCGGGGCCGGCGGTGATGCTCAGCTCCGGCACCGTGATCGTGCCCTGCTGGGGCGCGTAAGTCCCGAGGTCGCCCGGCCACAGCCAGCGCACCCCGAGCACTTCGCCGAGCAGATGGCTCGTCCCGAGCAGCGTGCCGGGCTGGCAGTCGGTCAAATCCCACCATTCATCCTGCCCGCCGTCGCGACCCACAATGTGGAGGTTCCCGCCGATCGTCCGGATGGTGTAATGCTCCAGCGGCAGACCGCTCACGTTGATTCCCGCCGCCGTAGTCGCCGTGCTCGCGCCGACGTAAATGAAGCGCATCCCCGGATAGCTCCCCTCGCTGCCCACCGTCGCGATGGGCACGACCGCACCCGACATCTTCTGAAGATGCGTCTGCAAATCCTCAGCCGCCTTCTGAACGTAGCCCGCCGGGGCCGGCTTCGTGAGGATGACCGACTGCGCCACGCCGTTCTGCACGAGCAGCACGTCGGCGCGCGCCGCGGCTGCGAGAAGCCATGTCGCGGCAAAGACGCAGAGCAGCATTTGGCGAACAACTCGGGGAACCCCTCGGGGCGGGATTCCACACATGACGATCCGTTCGGTGCCGGAAAGCGAGGGAGACTGGGGGAAGCGATCGCTGAAGAGCATGGATTACGCGCGTAATCGTTTATGGATTACATGTGTAAGCGCAAGAAGTTTTTGCCTCCCGCCGCTCGCGCTTGTCGCGTGCGGGCGACACTTCGCAGCCGCTCACTGTGCGCAACACTATCCGCTGCGACGCCACCGCGAAGGACTTCGCATCCCTCGCAGGCAGCGTGACTGTTTCCGCGGGAAAAGCCTCTGCCGCAATTCCACTCTCGCCACCCGCTTCAACAGGAGGCAACAAGACAGCCGTGCCACGCATTGCCATCGGGCAGCCCGGACACCATGCCGGCGGCCCGTCGCAGTCACTCATCTTCATCCGCCCATAATCCGCCATGAACCGCCGCCACTTCCTCGCCCTCAGCATCGCCTCATCCATCTCCATCGCGGCACGCGCGGAGGAAAAGAAGCTGCGCGTCGGCGTGATCGGCCATACGGGGAGGGGCAACTACGGCCACGGCCTCGACACGATGTGGCTGCAAATGCCCGAGACGGAAATCGCCGCCGTCGCGGACGCCGACGCCACCGGCCTCGCCCTCGCGCAGAAGAAACTCGGCGGCATCACCGGCTTCGCCGACTACGGCAAAATGCTCGCGGACTCGAAGCCCGACATCGTCGCCGTGGGGCCACGCCACGTGGACGAGCACCGCGACATGATTCTCGCCGCCGTCGAGGCAGGCGCACGCGGCATCTACGTTGAGAAGCCATTCTGCCGCACACCCGCCGAGGCGGATGAAATCGTCGCCGCATGCGCGAAGCGGAACACGAAGCTCGCGATCGCACACCGCAACCGATACCACCCCGCCATTCCGACGGTCGCCAAGCTGGTGAAAGAAGGCTCCATCGGCCGGCTGCTGGAAATCCGCGCGCGCGGCAAGGAAGACGACCGCGGCGGCGCGCTCGACCTGTGGGTGCTCGGTTCACACGAGTTGAACCTCATCCATTTCTTCGCCGGCAAGCCGGTCGCCTGCACCGCCGCGCTCATGCAGGACGGACACACCGCGACGCGTGCCGACGTGAAGGACGGAGGCGAAGGTGTCGGCCCCATCGCTGGCAACGAAGTCCACGCGCGCTTCGAGATGGAAAGCGGCGTTCCCGTCTTCTTCGACTCCATCGCGAAGGCAGGCGTGAGGAACGCGGGCTTTGGCATCCAGTTGATCGGCACGAAAGGCATCTTCGATCTGCGCTTCGACGCGGATCCGGTCGCACATTACCGCGAGGGAAGCCCCTTCCAGCCGAGCACAAAGCCGAGCGCGTGGGTGCCCGTCTCGTCCGGCGGCATCGGCGTCCCCGAGCCCGTCGCAAATGCCGGAAAGCTGAACTCGTCCCACGTGCTCGCAGGCCGCGATCTCATCGCTGCGATTCGTGAAAACCGCGCACCCCTGTGCAGTGCGGAAGATGGCCGCGTGATCGTGGAAATGATCAGCGCGGTCTTCGAGTCGCACCGGCTCGGCAGCCAGCGCGTCGCCTTTCCTCTGAAAACGCGGCAGGCTCCGCTGTCGCTGATGTGATGCAGGCTTGCTTTACGCGAGCGACTTCACCGCATCCACCACCGCCTGCGCGGTGATGCCGAGGACTTCCATCACTTTGCCGCCGGGGGCGCTTAGGCCGAAGCGGTCGATGCCAATCACCTTGCCGTCGAGGCCGACGTATTTCCACCAGAGGCCGGTGACGCCCGCCTCGATGGCGACGCGCTTGCGGCAAGCGGGCGGGAGCACTTCGTCTTTGTAAGCCTGCGACTGCTGGTCGAAGCGGTAGAAACTCGGGACGCTGACGACGCGGACGCCTGCGCCGAGCGTCTTCGCAGCGGCGACGGCGTGCTGCACTTCGCTGCCGGCGCTGATGAGGATCGCGGTGAGCGGCGCAGTTTCCTTCACGGCGATGTAGCCGCCCTTGAGCACGCCTTCGCGGCGCGTCTGCACGGGGATGTCGTTGAGCATCGCCACGGCCTGGCGAGTGAGCGAGAGGAGCGTGGGGCCGTTAGTGCGCGCGAGCGCGGCGGCGAATGCGCCCGCGGTCTCCTCGGGATCGGCGGGGCGGATGACGTCGAGATTCGGGATGACGCGAAGGCCGCTCACGGTCTCGACGGGCTGGTGCGTCGGGCCGTCCTCGCCCACCCCCACGCTGTCGTGCGTGAAGATGTAAACCGTCGGCAGGCCGCTCAGCGCGGCGAGGCGGATGCTCGCGCGGCAGTAGTCGGCGAAGACGAGGAACGTCGCGCCGCTCGCGCGGAAGATGCCATCATACGCGATGCCGTTCATGATGCCCGCCATGCCGTGCTCGCGGATGCCGAAGCGGATGTTGCGGCCGCCCCAGTTCGTCGGGCCGAAGTCCTTGCTCGATGCGATGTAGTTCAGCGTGGAGCCGTGCAGGTCGGCGCTGCCGGAGATGAGATTCGGCACGGCGTCGGCGACGGGCTGGAGCACGTCCTTGCCCGCAGCGCGCGTGGCGAGCTTCGCGTCGGTGGCGAATGCGGGAATCTTCGACAGCAAATCGGCGGGCACTTTCCCGGCGACGAACGAATCAAGTTCGGCGGCGAGCGCGGGATTTTCGCTCTTCCATGCGTTGAAAGTGGACGTCCACTCCGCGTGCTTCGCGGCGAGCTTCTTCGCGTGGTCGGCGAAATACGCGCGCGTCTCGGCGCTCACATAGAAATGCTCCGCAGGCAGGCCGAGGCCCTTGCGCGCGCCATCAATGAACTTCGCGCCACCCTCGCCGTGCGCCTTCGCGGTGCCGGCGACTTCCGGGATGCCCTTTCCGATGAGCGTCTTCGCGATGATGAGCTGCGGCTTGCCGGTCGCGGCCTTCGCCTTTTCAAACGCGCCGAGCACCGCACCGAGGTCGTTGCCGTCAATCATCTGCACGCCCCAGCCGATGGCCTCGAAGCGCTTCGCGGCATCCTCGCTCTGCGTGGCGTTGGCCATCGCGTCGAGCGTCACGTCGTTCGCGTCGTAGAAGAGGATGAGGTTATCGAGCTTGAAGTGTCCCGCGAACGCCGCGGCCTCCATCGCGACGCCCTCCTGCATGCAGCCGTCGCCCGCGAGCGCGACGATGTGGTTGTCAAAGATGGCGTGCTTCGCCGAGTTGAATTTGGCCGCCGCCATCTTCTGCGACACCGCGTAGCCGACGGCGTTGCTCACGCCCTGCCCGAGCGGCCCGGTCGTCGCCTCGACGCCGGCCGTCTCGTGGAATTCCGGATGCCCAGGCGTGTGCGAACCGAGCACGCGGAACTTCTTCACCTGCTCGTGATCCACGCTCGCGTAGCCGCTGAGGTGCAGCCAGCCGTAGAGGAACATCGAGCCGTGTCCCGCGCTGAGGACGAAGCGGTCGCGGTTCAGCCACTTCGGGTCCGCCGGGTCGTGCGAAAGCGCGTGACCGTAGAGCACCGCGCCGATTTCCGCGCAGCCGAGCGGCAGGCCGAGGTGCCCGCTCGAGCAGGCGTGGACGGCATCCATGGCGAGGCCGCGGGCTTCATTCGCGGCGCGGGAAAGGGCTTCGGTGTTCAGTGCGGACATGATTCGTGGTTCGGTCGGTTTCGTTGTTTGAAAAAGAGCGCGCACCCTAAGGTGCGGAGGCGCGCAGTCAACCCTTCAGGACCACCCCGCCGCCGGGCAAAACTACTCTGTGAGCCGCAGCAGCCGGAACGTCTCGCGGCCTTCGCGGTTCGCATACGTCGCGGCGGGCGCCCACTCGCGGACCAGCGTGAAACGCGGCGAGAAGAATGCGTCGAGTTCCTGCCGAGTGACGCCAAACGGCGGCCCGGACTCCCCGGGGTCGAGGCCCGGATCGAGATAGAAGATCGCGAGCAAATGGCCGCCCGGCTTCAGCGCACCCGCGATGGCATTCACATAGTCCGCGCGGCGCGACGGATCGATCGCGCAGAAGCACGTGTGCTCGAAGACAAAATCGAAGGCGCCGCGAAGCTTCGGCGGGAGTGCGAACAAGTCGCCGAGCATGTAGCGCTCGCCACCGACGACCGGGTGCTGCTTGGCGCGCGCCACTGCGGAGGGCGCTATGTCGAGGCCCACGACTTCATCGGCCGTCGCTGCAAGCGCGCGGACGTCGTGGCCGGTGCCGCAACCAGGAACGAGCACGCTCCCGTGCACGGGGTTCCGCTTCAAAAACTCCACGAGTCCCGGATGCGGCGCGCCCTTTTCCCACGGCATGTTTCCCTCGTTGTATCGCTGTTCCCAGTCGGTGCTCATTTGCGTCTCCAGATGCTCGCCTGCGCAACGCTCCATTGGAATTTCCGCGAATGCTCGCGGATGAGGAACGGCAGGTCTTTGGTTTGGATGAGGTCGAAATGCGGGGACAGCGCAGCGCGGAGTCCGTCGAGAGTCGTGCGCGGAGCGCCGTCGGCTGAGAAACCGCCGAGCCAGTTCGCACGCGGCGTGAATTCCTCGATCCATGTGTAAGGCGAGGAGATGACGAGTTGCCCTCCGGCTTTCACGAGTTCCGGCAGGCGGTTCAAAAGGCGCGCGGGCTCGACGAGCCGGTCGATGAGGTTCGCCGCAAGGACGACATCGAATTTGCCGAGCGTGGACCGGAGCGCATGGGCATCGCCGTGCTCAAAGCTCACCCTCCCGCCGGGAATTCCCTGCGGCGCACGGGCGACGAGCTTCGTCGTCAGCGCACCTTCATCCGTCCGCTCGAACGGAAGCGACCCATCTTGGGCAAGCGCGGCTGCCGCTTCGACGAAGCGGTGCGAGTAATCGATGCCGATGACCTCGCAGCAATAGCGCGCGAGTTCAAACGACGAACGGCCAACCGCACAGCCCACATCAAGTGCGCGCGCATTTGGAGGCAGCGCCTCGACATCGACGCACTCCGTCACGCAGCGCACGGCGTAATCGAGCGCGGAGGCAGGACCGAAATCCCACGGCAGCACCTCGCGCGGCTCGCCGTAGTGAAACAGCAGATACTCCGCGACCAGCTTGTCCGTCTCGTAAGGGTTCACCGCGGCGGGCGCGTTCACGCCTCGAGCAGCGCGCGCATGTAGGCGGCGGGCTCGTAGTTCTCGATGAGGAACACCGTTTTGCCCGCCTTCGTGATTCGCACCTGCGGCACCTGGATGTCCGGCGTCTTCGTCGGCGAGAAGAGGATGTCGTCGTGCGTCGCGTTCTTTCGGTTCGCAAAGCGGTCCGGCGTCAGCTTTCCGCCGAGATGGTCGCTGCGACCGGTGGCGACGTGCATCGTGCCGAGAATCTTCTCGTCCTGGATGTCGCGCCCGCTCACCGGCAGCCGCTGCGTGCCAAAACCAAGCTCGCCGATTTCACCGGTGACAGGGTCGCTGGTGAGCTTCGCATTGTGCTCCTCGATGGTCTTCGCGTTTCCGCGCAGCAGCGTCGCTTTGAAAATCCGCCCGCCCTTCACGTGTTGGAGACCGATGGTGCCGTCCTCGTAGCGCATCGGGAACTCGCCGCGCGCATCGGTCGGCACGTAGTAGATTTCGCCCGCGGGCAGGTTTGCAACATCGGGGCCGCCGCGGCAGAGGCCGTGGCTCTTCTGGGCCTCCTGTCCACCGAGGTCGATGTGCAGCGTGTGCGCCTGCCCTTGGAAAATGAAATCGATTTCCACGGAGTCGAGGTTGGTCATCCCGAAGCGCAGCTTCTCCGCCTCGCGGCTCACCTCGTCGTAATCCACGGCGAGGCCGCTGCGCAGAATCGTCTCGTTCATCCCGTGCATCGTCGCACCGCGGAATCCGAATTTCTTCGCGAATGCCGTGAGCGGCGCGGTCGCGGAATACGTCGAGATGCAGAGAATGATGTCGTATTTCGAGTAGATGGCGTCGGCCATTTTCACCTCGGTGCCGTCCGGGGTGAACGCGGTGTCGGGCAGGTCGAGGTTGCTGCCGCCGGTGACCTCATACGCGAATATCTCGCCGCCGGTGAGTCCGAGTTCCGCAAGCACGCCGTCGCGCAGGCCGCAAAAGAACACATCGTGCGCATGGCGCTGGATGCTGAGGTCGGGGTTTTTCAGGAAGCGGAAGCCCTCGATATCGCGCGGGTTTTCCAAGTCGATGAGGATGCACACACGCTGGCCGGGTTTCGGGGCGAAGACGGTGCGCAGCAGGCGCGGGAGGCTGAACGGGGGAAACTGGCGGCCGGTGAAGTTCGCGGGTGTCCGCGAGGTGGTCGTGCTCATGGTGATTGCGCTTGGGTTTGTCGTGCGGAGTCGGTTTACGTCCTGCGGGACGGGAACGATGCACGATTCATCTGCAAATCCACAAATCATTTGGCGCACGCGGCTGCGGGAGTTCGATCTCACGCGGCGCGGCGTCGTGATGGGCATCCTGAATGTGACACCGGATTCGTTCAGCGACGGCGGGCGCTTTGCCGACGTGGATGCGGCACTTTCCCATGCGCAGCAGATGATCGCGCACGGCGCGGAAATCCTCGACGTCGGCGGCGAAAGCACGCGCCCCGGTGCGGCACCGGTGGAGGAACACGAGGAACTGCGGCGGGTGCTGCCGGTCATCGAGCGGCTCGCGAAGCTCGACGGGCACGGCGCGAAGTTTGTCATCAGCGCGGACACGATGAAGCCCGCGGTCGCACGCGCCGCTGTGGCAGCAGGCGCCTCGATCATCAACGACGTCGGCGGCCTGCGCGACGACGCAATGCTTGCGGCAGTCAAAGACACCGGCGCGGGCGTGGTGGTGATGCACATGCAAGGTGAACCGCGAACGATGCAGCAGGCGCCGCACTACGAAAATGTGTGCGGCGAAGTGCGGAATTTCTTTTGCGACGCTGTCCGCCGGTGCGTAGCCTCCGGCGTGCCCGCCACCCTCGCAGCATTGGATCCCGGAATCGGCTTTGGAAAAACGCCGGGGCACAATCTTGAACTGCTGCGACAGCTCGGCGAGCTCGAAACCGATGGCAGGCCTCTCGTCGTCGGCGTCTCGCGGAAGAGCTTCATCGGAAAAGTTCCGGGCATTTCCCCGACCGACGACCGATTCTGGCCGACCGTCGCACTCACCTGCCACAGCCGCGCGCGCGGCGCGCGTGTCTTCCGCGTGCATGATGTGAAACCCAACGTGGAGGCGCTCCGGATGACCGAGGCGATTCTCGGCGCATGACTCTGGCAAACGTCGGGGAATTTGCCGCGGAGCACTGGAAGGACGCGTTGGAAATCGCGATCCTCGCGTTTGGCATTTATTTTTCCTACGTCGGCCTGCGCGGGACGCGCGGCCTTCGCGTGCTCACGGGGCTCGCGTCGCTCGTGCTCGGGCTCGTGCTGCTGTCGCATCTCTTCGGGCTGGAGGTGATCAGCTGGCTGCTCGGGCGCATCTCGGCAGTGATCATCATCGCGCTGGTCGTGATATTTCAGCCGGAGCTGCGGCGGATGCTCGCGCAGGTCGGCAGCCACCGGCTTTTTGGGATCGCCCCGGAGAGCAGGGAAATCGTGGAGGAACTCGCGCAGACTGCATTTGATCTTTCGAGCCGGCACCTCGGTGCGCTCATCGCAGTCGAGCGGGGCACGGACATCCAGTCGCACATCGAGAGCGGCGTGATGATCGAGAGCCGGCTCTCGCCGGAACTCATCGTCACGATTTTCCACCCGAAGACTCCGCTGCACGACGGCGGCCTCATCGTGCGCGGAGACCGCATCGTGAGCGCGGGCTGCATCTTTCCCGTCACACAGCGGCAGGATCTCGACCGCAACCTCGGCCTCCGCCACCGCGCGGCGATCGGGCTCACCGAGGAGAGCGACGCCATCGTGGTCGTGGTGAGCGAGGAGACCGGCACCGTCTCGATCTGCCACCGGGGAAGACTTGAACGTGAATTCACGCCCGCGAGCTTGCGCACGCGGCTTTCCGAACTACTGCTGACGCCAATCAATGAAAGCGCTGCTCACGAACAACCTGCTGGCGAAAACCATCTCGCTGGCACTGGCGATCCTGCTGTGGGCAGTCATCCGAAAGAGCCAGCTCAGCGATCCGGCGATCTCGCCGCCTAAGCCGCGGAGCATCGAATTCGGCGCGACGGCCTATGGTGAAAACAAATAGCGCGGGCGCGGAGCCCGGGGAGAACACGAACCGGAAACTCTTCGGCACCGACGGCGTGCGCGGAGTGGCAAACCTCGAGCCCGTCACCGCTGAAACCGCGCTGAGGCTTGGCCGCGCGGCGGCGCACGTCTTCACAGAGGCGGGCCGGCTCACGCGGCGCACAGACCGCAGACCAGTGATCGTGATCGGCAAGGACACGCGCCTTTCCGGCTACATGCTTGAGAATGCGATGGCCGCGGGGCTCATGTCGCTCGGCGTGGATGTCTTCCTGCTCGGCCCGCTGCCCACGCCGGGCGTCGCCTACATCACGCGCTCGCTGCGCGCGGACGGCGGCATCGTGCTCAGCGCATCGCACAATCCCTACGAGGACAACGGCATCAAATTTTTCCGCCACGACGGCTACAAGCTCGACGACGAAATCGAGAAGCGCATCGAGCAGCTCGTCTTCAGCGGCGAGTTCGAGAGCATCCGGCCCACCGCGGGAAAAATCGGGCAGGCGCGGCGCATCGACGACGCGCTCGGCCGCTACGTCGAGCACGCAAAAGCGAGCTTTCCAAAAGGGCTGACGCTCGAGGGCATCCGCATCGCCGTCGATACGGGCAACGGCGCCGCCTACAAGAGCACGCCGTGGATTCTGCGCGAACTTGGCGCGACCTGCTCGGTCTTTCACGACAAGCCGGACGGTAGGAACATCAACGCGAAGTGCGGCAGCACTTATCCCGAGGAGATTTCGCACCTCACGAAGGAGACCGGTGCGCACATCGGCATCAGCCACGACGGCGACGCAGACCGTGTGCAGCTCTGCGACGAGAAGGGCGAGGCCGTGGACGGCGACGACATCCTCGCCATCGCCGCGGTGGATCACCTGCGGCGCGGCGCGCTGGCGAAGGACACGCTGGTCGCAACCATCATGAGCAATTTCGGCCTCGACGACACGCTGGCCGAGCACAAGGGCCGCGTGCTGCGGACGAAGGTCGGCGACCGGCATGTGATCGAGGCGATGCTGCGCGAGGATCTGAACGTCGGCGGCGAGCAGAGCGGGCACATGATTTTCCGCGACTACTCCACGACCGGCGACGGCATCGTGAGCGCACTGCAAATCCTCCGCATCATGGCGGAGAGCGGAAAACCGCTCAGCGAACTCAAGCGCTGCCTGCGCAAATACCCGCAGGCGCAGCGTAACCTCCGAGTGCGCGAAAAGACGCCGCTCGAGCAGCTGACCGAGATCTCCACGCTCGTCGCCGAGGCCGAATCCGCGCTGAAGGGCGCCGGCCGCGTGCTGCTCCGTTACAGCGGCACGGAGCCGAAAATCCGCCTGCTCATCGAGGGCCGCGACAGCGCGCTCATCGAGTCGCACGCGGACAAGATCGCCGCGGCGCTGAAGTCGCACATCGGCGTCTGAGTCCCCGACGGTTTCAAATGTCCTGATTTACGCGGCACCCGCCGGCTTCTTTTTCCCGAACAGCTTCGCGAGGCCCGCGACGAGCGCGATGAGGCCGACGATGATCACCTTGCTGAACTTCAACAGGAACAGCCCGATGACCTTGAAGAAGCCGGCCTTCGCGAGCACGCCGCCGGCGATGAGGCCCGCGATGCCGTAGGCCGCGACCTTGTCCCCGCTCTTGTAGTCGGTGTAGCGGTTGCCCTCGGTGAAATCGATCATGCCGAGGATCGCGGGCGCCCTGCCCTCGATCTCCGCGAGCTGCGCCTTCGCGGCCATGATGCTCACCTCGAGGTGGCCGTGGCGGCCGAGCACGCGGATGTCGTAGTTGAGCTGCTGCTCGGGGCCGTCCAGATCGAAGAGCTTCGCGTAATACAGCTTGTGCGTCGTGCGGTCGTAGTGGGGTTGCTGCGCCCACGCGGCGAGCTCCATCTTGCCATAGCCGCGCTTCACACGCTCCTCGCTGCCGCGGTGGTAGGACTCCTTGAGGTCCTTCAGCATGTCGCTGAAGTCGAGCTTGGCAAAATCGTCGTCCTTCACGTAGCCGTCGTCCTTCCACTGGAGCACCGCAGTCCATCCCTCGCTGGAGAGGAAGTTCATGCCCTTCGGCACGATCATTCCATCGGTGCTGCCGGATTCGGGCGGATTGCCGAAGATGTCCACGAGCACCTTCCGCGCGTTCGCGGAGTCGAGATATTGGAAATCGGGCGGCAGCTTGATCTTGATTTTGCCATCCGCGATCCCGACCTCGCCGGATTTGTATTGGAGTTCCCCGACTGCTTTCATCGCCGCCTGGAACTTCTGCATTTCCTGCGGCGTCGGCTGCCTTTCGGCCCGGACAGGCACGAAAAGCGCGAGGGTGAGAGCGGCGGCGGTGAAGATCGTTTTCATCGTGTGATGCACGGGCACATCACTGATTTTTCCGCGCCAGCCAAGCACGAAACTCCCGGCTCAGCCGGCGTGCGCGCGGCCGTAATAGAGCAGGTTCAGCGCGAACGTGTGGATCGGGTAAAAGACGCGGCCGAATCCCTGGAACGCGACGATGAAGCCCATGATCTGGAAGCCGGGATTCCAAAGGAGCTGCTGCCACGACGAGGCCGCGTTGCCGCGGAGGAAAAGCAGCGGGATGCTCGCGCCGTCAAATGGCGGAAGGGGAATCAGATTGAACGCCATGAGCAGCACGTTCAGCGAAAACACCACGCCGAGCAGCATCGAGGCAAAGTGCGGGAAGCCGCCCTCCTGCACGGGGCGCACGATTTCCGCGAAGCGCGTGGTCCCCGGCGCGAACCACCCGGCGGCAAGGCCGGCGCGGATGCAGAGGCCGGCGGCAACGGCGAGCAGCAGGTTCGCCGCAGGACCGGCGAGCGCCATCCATGCGGCGCTGCGCGGATTCCGCTCGGCCCAGTCGCGGTTGTAGGGCGCGCTGGCCCATCCCATCATCCACGTCACTCCGCGCGACGCATTCATGAAAAACGTGATCAGCGGGACGAGCACCATGCCCCACGGCTCGCGGCGGATGTGGGGAATCGGATCGAGCGACACCTGCCCGCCACGGTATGCGGTGTCGTCGCCGTGCCTCAGCGCCACCCACGCGTGTGCGGCCTCGTGGCAGACCGTCGAATAGACGAAGACGAAATACCACAGCAGGCCGGCGGCGTAATCAATGTCGGGCATCGCGCGGGAGAAAACACATTCCCCCGCGCGTGGCGAGCGCGCCGTTGCGGGCGATTCAAAACACGGCGGTTGCACAACTCCGCCCGGCTCTGACAGCGTGGGCGGATGCAAGTTTCCTACTTCCAAGTGGACGCGTTCACCGAGCGCCCGTTCAGCGGCAATCCCGCCGGCGTCTGCCTGCTCGACCGCTGGGTGCCCGACGCCGTGCTCCAGCAGATCGCCGAGGAGAACAACCTTTCCGAAACCGCATTCCTCGTGGGCGGCGGCGGCGACTGGGAGCTGCGCTGGTTCACCCCGAAAATCGAGGTGGACCTCTGCGGACACGCCACGCTCGCTGCGGCGTTCGTGATTTTCACCGAGCTCGGCCACAAAGGCGGCGCGGTGAATTTCAAAACGACCAGCGGCAACCTCGGCGCGACCTTCGCGGACGGCGTCGTGATGATGGATTTCCCGTCGCGCCCCGGCGAGCCGTGCGCCGCTCCCGCAGGACTCATCGGCGGCCTCGGCCACATCCCGCGCGAAGTGCGCAGGAGCCGCGACTTCCTCGCGCTCCTCGGCAGCGAGGAGGAGGTGCGCACGCTCGCCCCCGAACTCCCGCAGCTCGCGACTCTCGACTGCCTCGGCATCATCGCCACCGCCCGCGGAGACGACGTGGATTTTGTCTCCCGCTTCTTCGCACCGGGCATCGGCATCTCGGAGGATCCCGTGACCGGCTCCGCGCACTGCACGCTCATCCCGTATTGGGCGGAGAAACTCGGCAAGCAGAAGCTCACCGCCCGCCAGCTCTCGCGCCGCGGCGGGACGATCCACTGCGAGATGCGCGGCGAGCGCGTAGGCATCGGCGGACGCGCCGCACTCTACAGCCGCGCGGAGCTGCAGATTCCAGACTGACGGCCCGCTCCGGGGAAAAGAAAAGCGCCGCACCCTTGCGGATGCGGCGCTGCAAATGATCGCGGGAAAGCCGCTTATTTGTCCTTCTTCTTGCCGCCCGCCAGAAACTCTTCCTTGGTGAGCTTGCCGTCCTTGTTCGCGTCTTTCTTGTCGAACGTGGCGTCGGACTTCGCCTTGTCCTTGGCCTTGGCGGAGAACTCCTCCTTGGTCACGGACTCCTTGCCGCCGGAAATCTTGGCCCATGCGGCCTCGGGGTCGGCTTTCTTCTTCTCGCCCTTGGCGGCGTCGGCTGCGGTGACAAACGCGGTGCTGATGGCCAGCGCTGCGAGCGTGTGGATGATGCGTTTCATGTTTCTTACTTGGGGTTGATGTTGATGTTGATGCCAGCACCACCATCACAGGGATGGGGGCGCAGTGACGCGGGGAATGTGAACTGCCCGCCGCCTCCGGGGCAACAGACTTATTTGGCGAAAATTCACCCCATCCTGTCCCAAACGCCGCCACACCGGCTATCCCCCATTTCCACATTCCCCCTCATGAATCCAGCCGCGCATGGCGGAGGCGGAGCGCATTTGCGACCACGGACACCGAGCTGAAACTCATCGCCGCGCCCGCGAACATCGGGCTGAGCAGCCAGCCGAAGATCGGATACAGCGCGCCGGCCGCGAGCGGGACGCCGAGTGCGTTGTAGAGGAATGCGAAAAACAGGTTCTGCCGGATGTTGCCCAGCGTCGCGCGGCTGAGCCGCACCGCGCGGATGATTCCGCGGAGGTCGCCCTTCACGAGCGTGATGCCGGCACTCTGCATCGCGACGTCCGTCCCCGTTCCCATCGCGATGCCGACATTCGCAGCGGCGAGCGCGGGGGCGTCGTTGATGCCATCGCCCGCCATGACGACCGTGCCGCCCGCCTCGCGCAGCGCACGGATGCGCGCGAGCTTCGATGAAGGCGTCGCGCCAGCCTCGAAGGAATCGATTCCGAGTTTCCGAGCGACGAGCGCGGCCGTGCGCGCGTTGTCACCCGTGAGCATGTGGACTTTCAACCCGAGCGCATGGATCTCGGCGATGGCGCCGATGGCTGATTCCTTGATCGGATCCGCAATCGCGATGCATCCGGCGACACGGCCACCCATCGCGACGAAAACCACTGTGCAGCCCTCTTCCTCCAAGGCTCCGGCCCTTTTCAGAAGCGCCGCATCCACTTCCTCGGTTCCCCTTCCCTCGAGAAATGCGCGGCTGCCCACCAGCACCGGGCGACCTTCGACAGTTGCTGACACGCCACCGCCAGCTTCGGATTCAAACGCCGAGGCGCTGGAGAATGAGACGCCCCGCGCTTCCGCAGCGGCGACGACCGCCGATGCCAGCGGATGCTCGCTCAAGTGCTCGACCGGGGCGGCCCAGCGCAACACATCGTCCGCGCCCGTGCCCGACGCGTGGATCACTTCGCGCACGGCTGGTTTCCCCTCCGTCAGCGTGCCGGTCTTGTCGGTCACCAACACCGTCGCGCGCTCCAGCAGTTCGAGCGCGGCGGCGTCCTTCACGAGCACGCCGGCCTGCGCACCGCGACCGACGCCGACCATGACGGACATCGGCGTCGCGAGGCCGAGCGCGCACGGGCACGCGATGATGAGAACGGAGACGGCGCTCACTTTATCCGCGAGCGACTGGATGGGCGCACGGCTTCGCCGCGCCTCCGCGGTGAGGCGGACAATCTGCGCGAGCAGCGTGTCGCGGCCGATGCGCTCGGCGCGCATGACGAAACCGCCGCGGCCATTCACCGTGCCGCCGGTCACACGGTCGCCGGACTGCTTTTCCACCGGCACGGGCTCGCCGGTGAGCATGGACTCGTCCACGGACGAGCGACCTTCGACCACGATGCCGTCCACGGTAACCCTGTCGCCGGGCCGCATGCGGAGCTGATCGCCGACGACGACCTGCGCGAGCGGGATCTCCGCATCCACCCCGCCGCTCACACGTCGCGCGACTGGCGGCGCGAGATCGAGCAGCGCGCGAATGGCGCCGCCCGTGCGGTTGCGCGCGCGCATTTCCAGGACCTGCCCGAGCTGCACGAGGACGATGATGACCGCGGATGCCTCGAAATACACCGGCACATGGGAGCCGTGGCGCATCGCGCGGGGAGAAATGCCCGGCGCGAGCATCGCGGCGGCGCTCGTCGTGAAAGCAGCTCCGACGCCGATCGCGATGAGCGTCCACATGTTGAAGTTCCGTGTGAGCAGAGAGCGCCACGCGCGGCGGAAAAACAGCGCGCCGCCCCACAGGACGACCGGCACCGAGAGCACGAACTGCATCCAGCGCGACGCGCTGCCTGACGACCACGGCTGCGCGGCGAGCGCGGGAATCAGGGCGCCATCGCCGTGATGAAGACAGGCAGCGTGAGCAACGCGCACACGAGCAAGCGGCGCGTCATGTCGCGAAGTTCGCCGCCATCATCCTCCGACGCGCCCTCCCATGCGGGGTTCAGTTCGAGAGCCATTCCGCATTTCGGGCAGTCACCCGGCACTTAGGATTCCAAGCCGGGGCACATCGGGCAGAAATATTTCGCGGCCGCCGAGGGCGTCACACCGCCGTGATGATGCTTGCCGTGCCCGCCATGCCCGCAGCAGCCGTGTGCCTTCCCGGGTGCCGGCTTCGGCGCGGGCGCTTCGGAGTGACAACACGGCTTTGGCTTCGGCGCACTGCAGCACGAGTGTTCCTCCGCTTCGGCACGGACTCCATCGGCTCTGTGCGGCTGCGGCTCCGGCATGCGCGACTGGCTTCAGCGCAGCGCCTCGTAATGCAGGCGCGCAACCTGCCCCATGTAGCCGGGGCCGCCGCGTGCGCCGGCCTTCATCGCGAGGGAGACCGCTTTCGCAAGATGCCCGCGGGCGGCATCCCTGTGACCGAGCAGATCCTCGTTCAGCCCGGCGTAATAGTGCGCGAAGAACATCACCAGCGCGTTGTCGGCGACGCCCTTTTTCTCCATTTCGGCGAGCACATCGGCGCCGGATTTTTTCCCGGCGAACATCTCGTAGAGCGCCGGGAACGGCTCGCGGTCGAAGCGCGTGTATTCGAGCATCGCGCCGCGGGCCTTCTCCACGCCGACGACGCGAGCGTTCGCGAGGAACTGCCACACGCCGTTCTCGCGGTCGCGGTTGTCGTAGGCGTGGTATTTCTCGAACTGCCGCGCCGATTTT
Organism: Chthoniobacteraceae bacterium; assembly: GCA_044221185.1. GTDB lineage: Bacteria > Verrucomicrobiota > Verrucomicrobiia > Chthoniobacterales > Chthoniobacteraceae > SXWH01. The sequence goes on from JBGAPP010000002.1 coordinate 512,006, forward strand.
GCGAACTCACCGGCGAAAAGATACGCGATGCCGAGCCGCCAGTGCGGCGCGTCGTGCGAAGGATCGAGCGCGATCTCCTTCTCGAAGTCCGCGACCGCGCCCTTCGCGTCGCCGAGGAAAAGGCGCGCATCGCCGCGGCGTGTGAGCCACTCCACGCTGCCCGAGTCCTTCGCGATGGCGGCATCCGCCTCGGCGCGGGATTTCTCAAAGGAGGCGATCATCGCCGCGCGTGTCTCCTCCGGAATCGGTGGCTCAGCGGCAGACGCGGCGCCGGCGAGAAGGAGGATGGAGGCGAAAACTAGAAGCAGAACGGCGGGGCGGTGCATGGCGGTGAATGTCCGCGGAAACGGTGGAGTGTCGAGCATCTGAAACCACAATGCAGGGGCGGCCGGAAAATTTGGCGGCGACGCGCCAAAAATTCCCAGCGAGCTTCACTTTGGCCGGGGGCGAAACAGCCCAAAAAAGACCCGTAATGTTCCGCTAAGAGGAAGCCCTCTGACGCGTTAATCTGCCGAACATTCTCACCCTGATATTTTCATCCATGAAACGAATCGCCATTCTCGCTTCCTGCATCGTGCCCGCGGCTGTCTTCGCGGGCTCACCTTCCGTGAGCCAAATCGTCCCCGCCGCCGCGCAGCGCGGGACCGAAGTGGAAGTGGTGCTCAGCGGTGGCAATCTCGCAGACGCGCGCACGCTCCTCTTTGATCAACCGGGCATCGAGTGCGTGAGCGTGAGCGAGGCGACAGCGGGCAAATTCAAGGCGAAGCTGAAAGTCGCGGCCAACGCGCGCCTCGGCGAGTATGTGTTCCGCGCGGTGACGAATTCCGGCATCGGCGACACGCGGCTCTTTTTCGTCACGCCCTACCCGGTAGTGAAGGAGGCCGACGAGGACGGGAAGGAACCCTACAAGGTGCAGCCCGCCAAGCTCGGCACGACCATCTACGGCACGGCGCCGGGCGAGGATCAGGATCACTTTGAAGTGGACGCCAAGAAGGGCCAGCGCATCTCCGCCGAAGTCGTGGGCGTCCGCATCTCCACCCAGGCGTATCTCGACGCGCACCTGAAAGTCACCGACGCGAACGGCAAGGAACTCGCCGAGCAGGACGACAGCTCCTTCACGCGGCAGGATCCCGCGGTGAGCGTCATCGCGCCGGCCGATGGCAAATACCGTGTCATCCTCCGCGACTCGACGAACAGCGGCGGCGGCGCGTGCAACTACCTCCTGCACCTCGGTTCGCACCCGCGCCCGACCTCCGTTTACCCGCTCGGTGGAATGGCCGGCGAGACGGTGAAATTCACAATGCTCGGTGATGCCGGCGGGCCGTTCGAGCAGACGGTGAAGCTGCCCGCTGAGCCGCAGGATCGCTTTGAGATCTTCGCGGAGAAGGACGGCCTCACTGCGCCGCAGGCGAACTTCGTCCGCGTGTCGCCCTTCCCGAATGTGCTTGAGGTCGAGCCGAACAACGACGTCGCGCATGCAACGCCGTCCAAGTATGCCCCTCCGGTCGCGCTGAACGGCATCATCCAGGAAAAGGGCGACGTGGACCACTTCAAGTTCACCGCTCAGAAAGGCATGGTTTACGAAATCAATGTCCGCGCGCGGATGCTGCGCTCGCCGCTGGATCCCGTGCTGGAAATCTACAACGAAAAGGGCGCGCGCCTCGCGCTGAACGACGACGCCGGCGGACCCGACAGCTATCTGCGCTGGACCGCCCCCGCCGATGGCGACTTCGTCCTGCAAGTGCATGACCAGCTCATGCGCGGCGGCCCGCTTTACACCTACCGCGCGGAGATCGCGAAGGTGGAGCCGGCAATGCTCACCTATCTGCCCGAGATGGTGATCAACAGCTCGCAGCAGCGCCGCGCCGTGCCAGTGCCGAAGGGCAACCGCTACGCCACGCTCGTGCAGGTCCGCCGCGCCGATGTCGGTGGCGACGCGCTCATCGAACTCAAGGATCTGCCGCCCGGCGTGACCGCGTCCTTTGACAAGGTGGACAAGTCCGTGGACCGCATCGCAATGGTCTTTGAGGCCAAGGCCGACGCCGCGCCCGCGCAGAAGCGCTTTGAAATTGTCGCCAAACCTGCCGAGCCGCCAAAGGATGTGAAAGTGGGCGCCCGCGTTGCCCACCGCGTCGAGGTCTCCGAGAACGGCAACCAGCGCGCCTATTACGGCGTGGAGGAAAATGCGCTGCCCATCGCGGTGACCGACGAGCTGCCCGTGACGATCCGCTGCGTGCAGTCCAAGGTTCCCATCCTTCAGTCCGGCTCGATGGCGCTGAAAGTCGCCGTCGAGCGCCGCAACGATTACAAGGGGCCGATTCAGATTCAGCTCCTCTACCCGCCGCCGGGCATCGGCACACCGGGCGTCATCACCATTCCCGGGGAGAAGAAAGAGGGGGACAAAGTGACCGCGGCGGCGCAAAACGAGGGCAGCCTCACCATCAGTGCCAGCGGCAATGCGCCTCTCGCAAAGTGGAAGACGGCGATCGTCGGCACCGTGGACATCGGCAAAGGCCCGACGTGGATGAGCACGCAGCTCTTCGACCTAGAGGTCGCACCGCCATTCGCCACCGCCACGATCGTGCGCACCTACATCGATCAGGGCGGCGACGGCTCGATGACCGTGAAGCTGGATCAAAAGGTTCCCTTCGAGGGCAAGGCGAAGATCGCGCTGCTGGGCCTGCCGCAGGGCGTGACCTCCGAGGAGCGCGAAGTCACCAAGGACGACAAGGAGGTGAAATTTCCGCTCAAGGCCACCCCGACCGCGCAGGTCGGCCAGCACAAGACCGTCATCGCCACCTTCACGCTCGTCCGCGACGGCGAGACGATGACCAACACCATCGCCGGAGGCGGCATCCTGCGCGTGGACAAGTCCACAACCGCAGGCAAAGTTGCCGACGCGAAGTAACCACCACAACGACCACAACGACCCGTCTCTGCGCGCCAAAGAAACCGGCGCAGCACTGATTATTGCAGACAATTCATCCAGCCTTCCACCACCCATGAAAAAAGCCATCTGCCTACTGCCACTAGCCGTCACGTGTGCCAGCGCGAGCTTCGCAGCGAACAGCTTCGAAGTTTTCCCGTCCGAGGTGAACCTCAAGTTCCTGCGTGACCGCCAGTCGGTGGTCTGCCGCTGGACCGAGCCGAACGGCGTTCACCGCAACGTGACCGCGCAGGCGAAGTTCACGCTCTCCGACGCAACCAAGGCGAAGATCGCGGACGGCACCGTCTATCCCGTCGCCGACGGCCAGACCACGCTGAATGTCGAATACAACGGCCAGTCGGTGCAAATCCCCGTGAAGGTCGAGGAAGCGAAGACCGACCCGGCCATTTCGTTCCGCCTCGACGTGATGCCCATCTTCATGCGGAACACCTGCAACAGCGGCGGCTGCCACGGCGCGTCACGCGGCAAGGACGGCTTCATGCTGTCGCTCTTCGGCTACGACCCGGCAGGCGACTACCAGCGCATCACCCGCCAGCAGATCGGCCGCCGCATCAATCTCGGCACGCCCGACGCCTCGATGCTCGTGACGAAGTGCAACGGCGATGCGCCGCACACCGGCGGCAAGCTCTTCACCAAGGACAGCGAGAACAACCAGACGCTGCTCCGCTGGATCACTGCCGGCGCCTTGGATGATCCGAAGGACATCGCCGAGGCGACCAGCATCGAAATCCTGCCGAAGCAGCTCCTGCTTGAGGCGCCGAACCAGAAGTTCCAGATCACCGTGCGCGCGCACTACAGCGACGGCACCGACCGCGATGTGACAAAGCACGCACTCTTCATGAGCAGCAACGAGGGCTCCGCGAAGATCGACAAGGAGGGCGTCATCACGACCGGCCAGCGCGGCGAGGCGTTCGTCATGGCCCGCTTCCACACGTTCACCGTCGGCACGCAGACCATCGTCATTCCGAAGAACCTCCAATACACCAAGGCGAAGGTGGAGGAGTGGAACTACGTGGACCAGCTCGTGAACGCGAAGCTCGACAAGCTGCGCATCTTCCCGAGCGCCATCTGCGACGACGAGACATTCCTCCGCCGCGCGCACATCGACATCACCGGCACGCTGCCGACCACCGACGAAGTGAAGGCATTCACCGCCGACAAGGACGCGCAGAAGCGCGCCAAGAAGGTGGACCAGCTCCTCGCCCGCAACGAATTCGTGGACATCTGGGCCATGAAATGGAGCGAGCTGCTCCAGATTCGCAGCGGCAACAACCAGGCGCAGGCGAGCTACAAGGCCGTCCTCACCTACTACAACTGGATCCGCGAGCAGCTTGAGAAGAACGTGCCCGTCAACGAGATGGCGCGGCAGCTCATCCTCGCCACGGGCTCGAACATGGAGAACCCGGCGACGAACTACTACGAGCTGGAGGTCGATCCGCTGAAGCTCGCGGAAAACACCGCGCAGGCGTTCTTCGGCACCCGCATCCAGTGCGCACAGTGCCACAACCATCCGTTCGACCGCTGGACGATGGCCGACTACCGCGGCTTCGTCTCCTTCTTCACTCAGGTCTCCCGCAAGCAGGGCGAGGATCCGCGCGAGCGCATCGTGTTCAACTCCGGCAGCGGCGAGGCCCGCCACCCGCTCGACAACCGCGTCATCGCCCCGAAGTTCCTCGGTGAGGAGGCGCCCGACTGCGCCGGCAAGGACCGCCGCCAGGTGCTCGCCGACTGGATCGCCTCGCCGAAGAATCCCTTCTTCCCGAGCCACATCGCGAACCTCGTCTGGGCGCAATACATGGGCCGCGGCATCGTCGAGCCTGTGGATGATGCGCGCCTCTCGAACCCGCCGAGCAACCCCGAGCTGCTCGATGCACTCGCCGCGAAGCTCGTCGAATACAAATACGACCTGCGCCACCTCATCCGCGACATCTGCACCAGCGCCGCCTATCAGCGCACCACGCGCGTGAACGAGTCGAACGAACTCGACGACCGCAACTTCGCCAAGGCCACCATCCGCCGCATGCGCTCCGAGGTGCTGCTCGACTGCATCACGCAGGTGACCGAGACGAAGGACAAATACCGCGGCCTCCCGCTCGGCGCGCGCGCCGTGGAGATCGCCGACGGCCGCACCACGAGCTACTTCCTCACCACGTTCGGCCGCGCCGACCGCGAGGAGATTTGCTCCCGCGAAAAAGTCGGCCCGACACTCAGCCAGGCGCTTCACATGATCAACGGTGACACCGTGGAGGGCAAAATCGCCGCCGGCGGCGTGGTCCAGAAGCTCATGAAGACCAACATGACGCCGCGCGAGATTGCAGCCGACCTTTACCTCCGCTGCTTCGGCCGCAACCCGACCGAGCAGGAGCTGCGCAAGCTTGAGGAGCACTGGGGCGTCACCGAGGAGCAGCCAAAGGTTTACACCGACATCTTCTGGGCGCTCATGAACGCGAAGGAGTTCATGTTCAACCACTGAGCCGCTCGAAAATTCAAAGCCACAGCGCGCCCGGCGTCGAGAGATGCCGGGCGCGTTTGCTTTTTCCTCAAAGCATTCACCGCCGCAGCGCCTTGAAATGACACCGCAACCCCGAACCCTTCACTCCGAAACCGCATCCTCACCATGAACCTCCCCTCCCGCCTCTCCCGCCGCCGCTTCATCGCCACGACCGCCACCGCGACCGCCGCATTCGCCGCGCCCCGCGTGCTCACGGCGCAGAAGTCCGACAAGCAGCTCGTCATCGGCGAGGGCGAGCACCGCTACGAGGTGCAGCACTACTGGCCGCAGCTTCCCGACAAATACACGTGGCAGACGACGCACAACGTCGCCGTGGATGCCGCGAACAACCTCTACGTGATCCACGAGGGCCGCGAGAACCTGAAGGACCACCCGTCCATCTTCGTCTTCGACGTGAAGGGCAGATTCATGCGCGCGTTCGGCAACCAATTCCAGGGCGGCGGCCACGGACTCGAGGTGCGCACCGAGGGCAGGGAGCAGTTCCTCTACGTCACCGCCTACCAGCAGGTGAAGACGATCGCGAAGCTCACGCTCACCGGCGAGCGCGTGTGGGAGCGCCGCGCGCCGATGGCCTCCGGCCTCTACCCCGAGGGCGAGGACACCAAGCCCGCGAAGCGCTGGGGCCGCGACGCCTTCATGCCGACGAACTACGCATTCCTTCCCGACGGCGGCTTCTTCCTCGCGGACGGCTACGGCTCCTACCGCATCCACCGCTACGACAAGGACGGCAACTGGGTCTCGAAGTTCGGCGAGCCCGGCAAAGGCGACGGCCAGTTCAACACGCCCCACGGCCTGTGGCTCGACACGCGGCCCGGCAAGGAGCCCTCGGTCGTCGTCGCCGACCGCGCGAACAAGCGCCTCCAGTGGTTCACGCTCGAAGGCAGGCACCTCAAGACCCTCGACGGCTTCATCCTCCCCGCAAACCTCGACCAGCGCGGCGACGTGCTCCTCGTGCCGGACCTCAGCGCGCGCGTCACCCTGCTCGGCAAGGACGACAAGGTCATCGCGCACCTCGGCGAGGATCCAGAGTGGCGCGCTCAGGTGCTGAAGGACGGCATGAAGATGCGGCGCGACGACACCCGCGAGAGCTGGGTGTCCGGAAAATTCCTCCATCCGCACGACGCCTGCTTCGACAATGAAGGCAGCATCTTCGTCGCCGAATGGGTGAACACCGGCCGCGTGACGAAGCTGCGGAAGGTGAGCTGACGGATTGAGGATTTAGGATTTGGGATTTGGAATTTCCCCAACTGCTCCGCGCGCGAATCGCACGCGGGCAGCGGCGGCGCGCGGCAATTCCTAAATCCTAAATCTTCAATCCCGCCTCTCCCCTACTCCACCATCCGCCCGAGGCACTCGATCAGATACGGGAGGAGCTGCTTCTTGCGCGAGACGACGCCGTCGAGCTGCCAGATGAATGGCGGGTGCGACACCGGCGAGGCGATCGTGGAGAGGAAGCGGTCGTCGCCGCGCACGAGGAGCAGGCTGCTCTGCGTCGTGATGTCCGTTACGAGCAGCGCGGCGAAGAGCAGGCCCTCGCGCTCCTGCCTTGCGGCGAGCGCGGCGAGCAGCGCGTCGCGCTTCGCCTCGAAATGCGTGAACGTCAGCTCCTCCACCTGCGCGACCACGAAGCGGTGGCCGTTCTCCGTGTAGGGCTTCGAGTCGGCATTGACGGCCTCCTCCGCGCTCAGCGTGAGCAGCGGGCTGCCGACACTGAACAGCTCCTGCGCGAACGCATCCGCATCCACGCCGGCTGTGCGCGCGAGTTCGTCGCGGATCCTCCGGTCGGTCGCGGTCGTCGTCGGCGAGTGGAGGTTCAGCGTGTCGCTGATGAGACCCGAGAGCAGGACGCCCGCGGTCTTGGCCGGCACGGCGATGCCCGCGTGCGCAAAGCACAGCGCGATGATCGTGCTCGTGCTGCCCACGGGGTTGTTCCAGAAATGCAACGGCGTGCTGCTCGTGAATCCGCCGAGCCGGTGATGGTCATAGATCTCCACGATCGGCACCTGGTCCGCGCCGCGCACCGCCTGATCGAGCTCGTTGTGGTCCACGAGGATGAGCTGCCGCGGGATGGTCTTGATGAAATCCGACTTGGAGAGAATGCCGCAGAGCTTCCCGTGCTCGTCCACGACCGGGAACACGAACGCGCTGCTGTCCGCCGCACGCTGCCGGGCCTCGGCGAGGCGCGTGTCCCGTTGGAACGACAGAAAATCCGTCTCCACCATGCGGCCCGCGCGGACAGCGCCACGGCTCATGAGCACGCTCGTCGCGGTGTCGCTCGGCGATGAGATGAGCGTGACTCCCGACGTGCGCGCCGCGATCTCCACCTCGGGTTCGATGGAATGCCCGCCCGTGACCACGATGGCATGCGCGCCGAGCTCGATCGCGAGCTGCTGGATGTGCGGGCGGTCGCCGACGAACACGACCACCTTCCGCCCCTTCTCGCGGTATGTTTTCAGGCGCGGGCCGAAGCTGTCCTGCCTCATCGCGCCCACGAGGAGGAACAGCTCCTCCTCCGCCGTGGACAGCTCCCCGCAGATCAGCTGCCCGCGCACCGTCCCCGCGATGTCCGCGAGCGACGCCGTCACGATGCGCGCCGCGCCCGCCTCCTCGTGCGGGGGAAAAAGATGGTGCATGATCTTGTAGGCGTTCAGCAGGCCCACGCAGCGCCGGCTGTCGTCCACCACCGGCAGCCCGCGCAGGCGGCGGCGGTCGATGAGCTGGATCGCGTCGTAGATCGGCTTGTTCACATGCACGCTCACCACGTTCGGCTGCATCACGTCGTGAACGCGCGGGCTCAGGTCGCTCAGCAGCGCGGGCGCCTCCACCCCGAAGCGCTCCAGCGCGAAATCAATCCGCGGATTTGTCTGCCCGCAGCGCGCCGCCACCACATTCTCCCAGCCCGAAAGCCGCTTCAGCTCCGCGCAGCCGATGGCCGCGCAGATCGAATCCATGTCGGGATTTTTGTGGCCGATGACGATCGTTTGCACGGCGCGGAAGAAAGCCGCGACCATGCCCGCCGGGAAGGACAAATGCAGTCTGCCGTGTGACGATTTGCCGCAAAACCGCCCATCACCGTGGCTGAAACAGTCGCCACCAGTCGCATCGCATCCAGAGGCCGAGCTACCGGCGCCTCACCTCAGGGATCCTCTCCCAAGACTCGATGTCGTAACGAACCTCACCGTCGGGGTCCCACTCCCACAAACATACGAGCCTCTTTTTGTTCACCAAAATGATCAGATAGCTGTTCGTTACCTCTTCATCGTTCTCCCGAAGCTTCTCCCCCGTTATCATCAATTTGTTTCTCTCGACTCGCCACGAACCAACGGGGTCCCGACCTGCCGTCAGACCCACTCCCCAGACTTTCTCGCTGCGCCAAATCGGTGCGTAGCCTTTCTTGGACTTCCATTTCCCGATCAAAAGAGCGGCAAGTTCCTTCGCATCGGAGTTCTCCGGCAGCACCATGCTCCGGAGTTCACGCATCACGTTCTTCTCCGCCAGAAAGTCCGTGTATGTCTTTCCATCTTTCCCCCTCCGATCTGCCCGCTTCAGCATTTCCAGCAGCCTGTCGATATACTGCTCACGCAGCGACTCGCGCTCCCGCTCGTAGCTCGCCTTGGCAGTTTTCAATTCCACCGGGCGTTTCGGCGGAAGCGGTTTTGCATACAGCTCCTTCGGCGGCGCCTTCACGATGATCGAAACTGACTCGGTGAATCCCATTTCAGCCGGCTTCGGTTGAGGCGTGTCGGTCACCACGATGCTTTCTCCAAAGTAGTGCTTCGCTGTCCGGCCACGCAGTTCGATCACGAGATTGTTCTTCTTGCAGTATTCCCGGAAGCCGGGGAAGCGCGCCTCGTTCCATTCCATCTCGATCGAGTCCGTGACGCTCTGTCCGTCGAATTGACGCTCGAAGCCGCCTTCCTCGGGCGGAACGGGAAACTCCCGGAGCGCTTTTTCCATGGGCGGGATGAACGAGCTGGGCTGCGAGCTGCGGCGCACCCAAGTTTGCTCGTCCCACCGGTTCCCCATCCAGCAGCGGGTGCAGATGACCGAGCCCGCATTCAGCATGTCCATCATCCCGCAGATGCTCCGGTTGAAGAACTCTGCGTTCCTCGGCTCCTTGCTCCGGTCGTCTTTGACCTTGTCCAGATCCGTCACTCTTCCGCGGCAGACGGGGCACGGATCGTAGGCCCGGAGCGGCGCTCCGCTGAGAAGCAGGAGCACTGCAAGGAACCTCGGAAGGAAGGTTGTCATGGGAGTCGTCCTGATTCCCTAGCTCACCGCACCGTCGAACACAACCGCAGCGGTGGCGGATGCGCCCGCGTTCCTCCGACACCGGGTCAGCGCCTTCCGAGCGCCGCCGCCCTCGCCACGGCGGCGGATGCGACCGCTTCGAGCTTCGCGGCGTCGCTTTCGAAGAACCACTCCCTCCACTCGCCTGCGCGGCCGCTGCGGTTGAAGCGCGCCCTTCCCTCCCGGCCTGTCTCGCGCGTCTCCACGTGCTGTTCCTCGGTGAACGTCATCGGCCTCCGCAGCGGCAGGCCGGTGAACTCCGACAGCCGCGGGAACTCCGACTCGTCCAGCATCCCGGTGTAGCTCACGCGCAGCGCCGCCGGCGTCGTGAACGGCGTCTCGAATGCCGCCCATTCCCGCGCCCACACCGCCATGGTCTCCGTCTCCAGCAGCGCCGCCAGCGCCTCGCGGTCCGGCATCGCGCCGGTGCGCGCGAGAAATTGCGCGAAGTCCGTCGGCAGCGCGCCCAGACCCGGGTCCGTCTGCCAGTAGTAGCGCAGGTAGAAATACCGGCTCACCACCGTGTCGCGGAAATCCCTCCGCATCGTCAGCACGCGCAGCTCCGGCATTGCCGCGCACAGCGCGTCGAAATCCCGCGCCGCCACGTCGTGCGTCTTATACACCGCGCCCGCGCCCGCCGAGCGCAGCCGCTCCGCCATTCGCTCCACCGCGCCGTCCTCGCGCGTGCGCGCCAGGCGGAAGCCCATCGCGAGCCCGTCCACATACACATCGCGCGCCTCCGCCATCGCGCACAGCATCCGCACGAGCCACGTGGAGCCGCAGCGCTGCGCCGTGGACACGAGGTAAATCATTCGCGCATCCCCCATCGCCGGCTCCTCACGGCACGAGACAGTTCCCGCCCGCCTTCTGGTGCGCGATGTCGAGGCTCTGCACGATGTCCGCCGGATTCTCCCGGCCCTGCAGGAAGGTCACCATCCTCCCGTCGCTGAAATGATAATACACAAACTCCCTCAGCCACGCCTCGTCGAAGCCGTAAAAGGGATAGCACTTGTGCGGCACGCGCTCGTGCGGATGCGGGCCGAACCAGTCCCGTTTCGCGCGCCTGCTCAGCGGCTCCACGCGGCAGTCGTCGCGGTTCCGCAGCGGCTCGTGCGCGAAATTATTGATCCGGTCCTCGTGCAGGATGTTCAGCACCGTGTAGCCCAGCATCATCCGCGCGACGTCAAACTCCACCGCCGACGGCCGCACCAGGAAGTCGTTGCCCAGAATCAGATTCACCTCCCCCGACGGCGACGACCATTGAAGCGGGCGCGCCACCGCCGCCTTCGCATCCTCCTCCATCGGCGGGATCAGCCGCTCCGCCATCTTCAGATTGAAATCGCGGTCCGTGTCCTGGATGTAGGCATAGCGGCAGCCGAGGTTGAAGCTCAGGTAGCGCCACATCGACCCCGGGCAGCACGACACGCTGCTGTGCCGCATCCGCACCACCACCCAGCCCTTCGCGCGGAACACCGGCTCCAGCACCGCCAGATCCTCCGCGAGAAACACCAGCGGCACCCAGTCGCCGAAATTGCTCCCCAGCACCTTGTTCACGAAATTCTCCATGAACGTCCTCTCGAACCGCGGCGTCCCCTCCCAGGCCGGATGATGCACGCGCGTGAGCTCCTCCATCGGGATCTGCCCCGAAGCGTCGCGCCTCGGGTGGTCGTTGCGCCGCGGGAACGTCGCCCCTTTGAAATACAGCGACATGCACGCCACCTTCCGGCCCGCGATCCGCGCGCGGTCCTCCTGCGACATCGGCTGCATGGCAAAGGACTCCGCCAGCCGGTAATGCGCGCGCCCCGTCCGGGCGAGATACGCCACCGCCTCCCCGAGATACTCATCGAGCATCACATTCAGCAGCCGCCGCGTGCAGGGCGCGTAGGCGTCCTGGATCCGTTTCAATTCCTCATTCATCGGTGTCGATTCGTGACTGGCTCAGCGCGAAAATGCCACGCCGCATTTTTCACCGCGCCCGCCCGGCGGCGGGGCGGATTCGATCCGCCGTCCGCTGCCACCGGGATCCGCGATTTCGCGCCTTTGATTTCGGACGGAGCCTCGCATTCCGGTCGAGCGGTCCCTCGCCGCGGAGTCTTTCGCGGCTGACCGTTGAGAGTCGGGATTTCTTCCATACGCAGCACCACTGCACCCCGCTCGTATCCCACCCAGGCGCCGCGCCATTCGCCGCGCGGGACTGGGCGGGCGCGGAAGGTGAGGCCTTTTTCACCGAAGACTTCGAGCTGCACGCGGCGCTCTCCGGCGGGGGCGGTCTTCACGAGGCGGAGGTCCCACCAGCGCTCGCAGCCGCCGGCGCCGGTGCCGATGGTGCCATCCGGGAGTAACTCAAGGGTGCGGCTGCCCAAGCCGAGGCGCTCATAAGTGAGCGGCGCGCGACTGAGCCAGGCGGCGGCGCGGCGGAGGATGGCGGGGGCGGCGGCGGGGTTCCATTTGCGCACCCATGCGGGCAGGGGCGGGGCCCAGCGGGCGCGCAACTCGGCGGCAAAGGCGATGCACTCGGCCTCGTGGCGGAAGCCGGGGATGCGGCGGTTTCCCTCGAGCTTCCATTTGGCGAAGTTCCGGTGCTGGAAGAGGACGCGGCCCTCGAAGTCGTGCTGGAGCATGGTGGCCTCGAGCGGCTCCACGTCCCACCCGGTCATGGCATAAGTCTGGCCGATTTTCCGCCACGCGAGGTGGAAGGTGTCCTTGTCGCCGTGGACCACGCGATACCACCAGTCGCTGTGCTCGTTCAGGTGCATGGCGACGTTCAGGGCGCGCCAGCAGCGGGCCTTGTCCACCACGATCTGGCCGCTCTCGAATTCCGGCTCGTCGCGATAGGCGATGCCGCTCGCGACCCAGACGGCCTGCCCCTCGGCAAAGCGCGTGTAGTCCGGCCAGAAGATGGCGCCGTGCCTGCGGTATTCCGGGGTGTCGAAAAGGAACGCGGGGTCGCGCACGGGGCAGTTGTCCGCGTCGAGCAGCAGCACCTCGGCAAATGCGGAGTGCATGAGGGCGTAGCATTTCAGCTCCCAGCCGCCGAGCCGCCTCACGGGATGGATGCGGCGCATCGCCGCGCCGTCCACGCACACCGCGCCCAGCTCCGCGAGCATCCCGCGCAGGTCCGCGGGCATCTCGGCTTCGCCCAGGTGCCACACTTCCACAGGCAGCGTGCAGCGCAGATGCCGCAGCAGCCGCACGAGCACATACACGGAGGGAAGATACTTCTCCCCGCCCCCGCAAATCACAATCCCCCGCCCCGCAAACCGCCCCGCCGGAAACGGAAACTCAACCCCGCACACCGCATCCAGCATCCCCCGCCGCCGCACCAGCTCCGGCTCCGTGCCCGTGGCGGTTTTGATTTCCACGGTGGCACCGTGGGGGCGAGGGACCTGCGCGCGAGACCTCTTTCGCGGATTCGGGGTCACGATCGACTTATTGAGTAGCTAGGGACAGCCTAATGGTTGCGCTAATTCCCGCCCGGAGATGCGGAGTAAAGCCCCGCCTGAGCTGTCGGGGTGGAAGTTTGCTGGGCGGTGGACTGGCTGACCCAGTTGGCGCTGTCGAGCGGTGGTGCGGGGCTGGCCTTGGATGCGGTCTTCTTCTTTTTCATGGATGGTTGGCGGAGGTGGCTACGGTGTCGGTGAGGTGCGGCGCGGCGAGGGCCCACTGCGCGCGGCGGAGGAACGGGGTAGTTCCGGCGGCGTGGTAACTCTCGACGGCGCGGATGACGTCGGCGGGAGTGATGAGGGACATGCAGCGGGGCAGCGGCGCGGAGGGATTGTGCGCTTTGGATTTTGCATGGCGGACGGTCCGGCGCGGAGGGTGGACGACGTCGAGGCAGAGGCTGCGGTCGCGGGCTTCGTCGCCGTCGCCGAGGGGGACGGTGCGGGCCTTCCAGCATCCGCCATTGTCGCAGCAGGGCAGCGCGCCGAGGGTGTGGAGGAACTGGTGGTGCGGGTAGGCTTCCCAATGGGAGGGTTCGCGCCCGCCGGCGACGACGACGCACGGGCGGTTCAGCGGCCGGCCCGCGCGGACGGGGACGGCGGCGGCGAGGTGCATGACTCCGGTGACGGGGCTGAGGACGCCGGCGCTGTGGTGGACGAGCCGGACGAGCTGGCGCACGTCCGTCCTGCCGCGGAGGTCGAGCACGCCGCGGAGGGCGGGGTGATGGTCGCCTTCGCGCCCGATCTGGACGAAGAGGATGCGGCCGCGGAAGTGATCGACGACGGACTGCCAGCGGTCGGTGCCCCACCACTTGATGGTGATGTCGCTTTTCCCCCCGGCGGCGATGATCCAATACGGGACGTCGGCGCCGAGGACTTCGGCGACCTGCGGGGTCCAGAGCCGCTCGAGGGGATGGAGGTGGATGTCGCCGTGGAAGAGGCGTGGACGGATGCGGACGCCGAGCTGGGTGGCGAGGTTTTCCGTGAAGCTGTGGATGGCGTGGAAGGGGGCGGTGTTGCTGCCGTCGAGGAGCGAGTGGCCGCACTCGATGACGGGCGCGGCGCCGTCGGCGATGGGGGTGAGCCAGGGGTTGTGCAGCCAGAGGTCGTCGTAGGGCGTGCGGACGTCGGTGAGGTATTTCCCCGGGTGCGCATGGTGCAGCTCGCGGATGGCCGCGGTGAGGAGGGTGATGTCGCCCAGCGAATACCAGCAGCGGAGGATGAGCCTCGTTTTGCCCGAGTGCGGATGGGGAAGGATGCGGGATTTCCGCGAGCGCGGACGCCGCGGGGCGGGTGCGTCGTGCTTCAGCCCCGTGCCACGGGGCTTGCCATTCCGAACGCTCTGGACCTCTGGGCGCATCGCGTTCGTGTCATGCGGGCGTGGACGCGTGCGGGCAAACCGTTGCCGCGAGTAGCACTCCGCCAGTTGAGCTCCGGGGACTCATGGGCGCGAGAATGTGCGCTGAGCTTATTGTGTCAATGGCAATTTGCAGCGATTCTTAAGCAACGGCCGGAAAACTCGCGCTGCCGGAGACTGGGGATCCGATTGCCGCCGTTCTCCTTGCATCGCCGCAACGGATCAATCACACAGGCGTGAGTCGAATCCATCCGCAGGCAATGCCAGACGACCAAAGCCGCATTCCGACCACACCGCTCACTCCGCACGACGCGGAGGAGGAGATCACGGAGAAGGAAGTTGTGGGGGCCTTCGTTGCGGGGCAGACGACCCGTGCCGGGCGGTGGCAGCCGCCGGCACCGGAGGATTTGCAGCGGGATCTGCCGCAGTTTGAGATCCACACGATGCTCGGACGCGGCGGGATGGGCGCGGTTTACAAAGCCTGGCAGCGGCGGCTGGAGCGGTTTGTCGCGATTAAGATTCTGCCGCCGGGGGCCTATGCGGACGATGCGGCGTTCGCGGAGCGCTTCAAGCGCGAGGCCCGGGCGATGGCGCGCCTCCAGCACCCCGGGATCGTCGCGGTGCATGATGCGGGGGAGACACCCGGCGGGCTGCTTTATTTCGTGATGGAATGCATCGAGGGCACCGACCTCCAGCAGCTCGTGGCCGCGCGGGGGAAGCTCGATCCGGCGGAGGCTCTGCGCATCACCAGCGCGGTGTGTGCGGCGCTCGCCTACGCGCACGACCACGAGGTCGTCCACCGGGACATCAAACCCTCGAACATCATGATCGCGGCGGATGGCGCCGTGAAGGTGGCGGATTTCGGCATCGCCAAAACCCCGAAGTCGGACACGACGGTGCTCACGCAGGAGGGGACCACCGTGGGCACGCTGGACTTCATGGCGCCCGAGGCGAAGGAGGCCGGGGGCAAGGTGGATCACCGCGCGGACATTTTCGCAGTAGGCGTGATGCTCTACCAGATGCTCACGGGCAGGATTCCGCACGGGAAATACGAGCGGGCGTCGCGCCTCGCGCAGGGAGTGGACAGGCGCCTCGACCGCATCATTGACCGGGCGCTGCAGCCCGAGCGGGAAAAGCGATACGCGAGCGCGGAGGAGATGGCGGCGGGCGTCGCAAAGGCCGCGCGCGGCGTGGGAGCGGGATCCGGCGCGTCCGCGGGTGCCGGAAAACGGAAGGCGCTGCTGGCGCTGACCGCCGCCGCCCTGGTCGGCGGGATCGCCTCCACGGTGCGCTTTGCCCCGCGGGAAAAGGGCCGGCTGGTCCAAACACCAGCCTCCACACCGGCCCCGGATCCGGGGAAACCGGAACCCGCAGTCACTCCGGCCAGCGCGGGCAAGGACGCGCCCTTCGTGAACACGCTCGGGATGAAGTTCGTGCCGGTGCCGGGGACGAAGGCTCTCTTCTGCATCTGGGAGACGCGCGTGCAGGACTACGCGGTGTTCGCGCGCGAGGGCGGCAGGCTGAAGGATGATTCGTGGAAGCTCGAGGAGAAGGACGGCGTGCCCGTGGGACGCGAGCCGGACCATCCCGCCTGCGCGATGACTTGGGACGAGGCCGACGCATTCTGCCAGTGGCTGACGAAAAGGGAAACCGACGCAGGAAAATTGCCGAAGGATCTAGCCTACCGGCTGCCCACCGACGAGGAGTGGGACCGGGCGGTCGGCATCCCGACCGACACCAGCGCGACGCCGGCGGAGCGGAACGGCAAGAACAACGACGACTTCCCGTGGGGCACCGACTTTCCGCCGACACGGCCCGTGGGCAATTACGGCGACAAGTCATTTCACGACCAGCTCCCCGCGGCTGGGGAAAAGTGGCTGGAGGGCTACTCGGACGGCTTTCCGACGACCGCGCCCGTGGGAACCTTTCCGCCAAACGCACTGGGGATTTACGATCTCGGCGGCAACGTGTGGGAATGGTGCAGCGACTTTTTCGACGCGGCCCACACGGCGCACGTGCTGCGGGGCGGCTCGTGGGACAACTCCGAGCGCGGCATCATGCTCGCGGGGCACCGCAGCCAGCGCAAGACGGCCAACCGCGACAACAACCACGGCTTCCGATGCGTCCTCGGCCCGGCTGCGAAAAACTGAGCGGACACCGCCGCGGGAGTTGCGCGCGGTGAAAATCGCATGATAGATGGGCGCACGTGCGACACCTCAAGGCCTCATTGATCTGCGGAGCCCTCACCGCCCTCCTCGTGGCCGGGCTCTTTGAACTGCACGCCTTTGCCCGGCTCGATGCGGCGCTCGCAGACTTCCTCGAACGCCCGTCGCCGCCGGTCGTCGAGCGCGGCCTCCAGTATTTCCTGATCCTTCTGCTCTCATGCGGCATCGCGTGGACGACCGTGGATCTGAACCGCGTGCCGCTGAAGCTGGGCATCGTCCTCGCCGCACTCGCGGAGACAGTGACGGCCGCGTGGGTCGCGAACCTCCACGGCGCGTATTTTTCCCCGTTCGCCAGCATCACCGCGATCCTCGTCGCGGCGGGGGCGGCGCTCTACTTTTCCCAGACGGAAAGCGGCCGGCGGAAACGCACCGCCCAGCAGCTCCTCGGCGACCGCGTCTCAAAGCGCACATTCACAAAGCTCGTGGACGGAAGCGCGCCGCTGGGCTTCGACGGCGACCTGCGCGAAGCCACGGTGCTCGTCTGCGAAATCTTCAACCACGAGGAGCTGCTCGCGACGCTGCGCACGGAGAACTACGTGGCGATGACGAACTCCTTTCTGGAAAGCGCCGCCGACTTCCTCGTGGAGCGCGGCGCGTATCTCGACGAGTGCGACGGCGAAAGCCTGCGCGTGGTCTTCGGCGCGCCGCTGCCAGACTCCGACCATGCGCGCACCGCCTGCGAATCCTCGCTCGCGCTCGCCGGGCGCCTCGATGCGGTGAACCGCGAGTGCCTCGACAAGTATGGAAAGGTGTTCGACTGGCGCATCGGCATCAACAGCGGCGACATCATCTTCGCCGCATACGGCTCGCGGCGGCTCGGCGCGCTGAGCGTGTCGGGCGAGCCGGTGGAATTCGCGCGCCGGCTCTGCGCCGCAAACTCCATCTACGGCACGCGCACGCTCATCGGCGCGCGGACGTTTGCCCTCGCGGAGGAGGCCATCGAGGTCCGGCCGATGGAACTCATCCAGCGCCACGCGGACAGCACGGGCCGCGAGGAGGTGTATGAGCTGATCGCGCGCAGCGAACAGCTCTCGGAACCGCAGCGCGCGCGGCGCGATCTGTATTGGAAAGGCGTCGTCTATTTCCGGGAAAACCTGCTGGATCGCGCGCTCGTCACCTTCATGGAGACACGCGAGAAATACGGCTCGGACGGCGCGGTGGAGTTCTACATCCGCCGCATCGAGCAGATGCAGCAGGGCCTGCCCGCGCTCGGCTGGGGAAATTCGCGCCTGTGATCCCGCGATGAAGCGCGTCGAGTATCCCGCCGCGATCCGCGCGCTCATCGCGGAGCTCAAGCGCATGCCCGGCATCGGCCCTCGCAGCGCCGAGCGCATCGCGCTGTGGATGGTGCAGGCGCGCGACGCGAGGCCGCGCGACATCGCCGCCGCGGTCGTCGCGGTGTGCGATCACATCCACGCGTGCCCGCAGTGCGGCTTCTTCACCTCGGAAAACCTCTGCGAGTTCTGCGCCGCGCCCGACCGCGACAACGCGCTGCTCTGCGTCGTCGAGCAGCCCACGGACATCCTGCCCATCGAGCGCACCGGTGTTTTCCGCGGCCGCTATCATTCACTCGGCGGACGCATCTCGCCGCTCGATCACGTCGGACCGGACGACCTGCGCATCTCCGCGCTCGTGAGCCGCGTGCAGAGCGGGCACCTGTCGGAAGTCATCCTCGCGCTCGGCACGGACGTCGAGGGTGACGCCACCGCGAACTACATCGCCGAGCTGCTGCAGCCGTTTCCCGTCGCCATCTCGCGCATCGCGCAGGGCCTGCCGGCCGGCGGCGGACTCGAGCATGCGGATGAACTCACGCTGAACCGCGCGCTCTCGGGCCGCATCCGGCAGAGCCGCGCGCCGTAAGCCCAAGCCTTGAGCACCGCGATCCACTGGTTCCGCCGCGACCTGCGGCTCAACGACAACACCGCGCTGAACGCCGCGCTCGCCGCGCACGCGCAAGTCGTGCCCGCCTATGTCGCGAGCGAATGGTCAGGCACGCATCACTGGTGCGGCGCGGCGCGGCAGGAATTCCTCTGCGGCTCGCTGCTGTCGCTCCACAGGAATCTCGAGGTGAAAGGCGGGCGCCTCATCGTGCGCGGCGGCCGCGCCGACGCGGCGCTGGAAAAGCTCGCACGCGAATGCGGGGCGGGGGCGATCTACTTCAACCGCGATCCCGATCCGTTCGGCCGCGAGATGGAGCAGCGCGTCGCGAAGATGGCGGAGCGGCTCGGCATCGCCGTGCACAGCCTCCAGGATGCCGCCGCACACGAGCGCGACGAGGTGCTGAACGGCGAGGGCCGTCCGTTCCGCGTCTTCACGCCGTATGCCCGCGCGTGGAGCAAGCTGCCTGAGCCGGCTCCGACCGGCTCCGTGTCGCGCATCGCGGTGCCCGACGGCATCGCAGGCGAGCCGCTTCCCACGCTGGAAAGATGGAAACTGAAATCCAGCGCTGCCATTCCCGCGCCCGGTGAAGCCGCCGCGCGCAAGCGGCTCGCGCGCTTCCTCGACGGTCCGATTTTCCTCTACGGCGCAACGCGCGACCTCCCCTCCGAGGACGGCACGTCGCGCCTCTCGCAGGATCTCCGCCACGGCCTGCTCTCCATCCGCGAGGTGCTGCGCGAATGCCGCCGCGCCGAGCGCGAGGCGAAGACCGTCGAGCAGAAGAACGGCGTGGCCAAATTCATCAGCGAACTCATCTGGCGCGAGTTCTACATGCAGGTGCTCTGGCACTGGCCCGAGGTTCTGGAGCATGAGTTTCAGGAGGAGACGCGCGGCCTCGCGTGGCGCGCGCACTGGCGGCCCGAGGACGAGGCCGCGTGGCAGCGCGACCCGCAGGCCACCGCGGAGTTTCAGGCGTGGTGCGAGGGCCGCACCGGCTTCCCGATCGTGGATGCCGGCATGCGCGAGCTCGCGGCGACGGGCCACATGCACAACCGCGTGCGCATGATCACCGCGATGTTTCTCACGAAGGATCTCCGCATCTGGTGGATGCACGGCGAGAGCCATTTCATGCGCCATCTCGTGGACGGCGAAATCGCGAGCAACAACGGCGGCTGGCAGTGGAGCGCGAGCACCGGCACGGACGCCGCGCCGTATTTCCGCATCCAAAATCCGTGGTCGCAGACGAAGCGCTTCGATCCCGACGGCGCCTACATTCGCCGCTGGGTGCCCGAGCTTCGCGACGTGCCAGTGGCGAAACTCTGCGAGCCGCCCGCCGGCCTCGCGATCGCAAGGAGCTACCCGCTTCCCATCGTGGACCACAACGCCGCGCGCGACGCCGTGCTGGACATGTTCAAAAAGCCGCGGACGCCAGAGCGCTGAGCGACAGCCGGAGCCGCGACCTCAGCCCTGACGCTGCCGCATCGCCTTCTCGACCAAAATGGACGCGAGCCGCTGCGTGGCCTCGTCGAGCGACGCGACCGCCTTCTTCAGCGGCTGTGCCGCCCCGCCCGCGATCGCAGCCTCCACTCCGGCGACGCGCGCAGTGATGGTTTCCTTCTCCTCCACCGTCAATTCACCACCCGCCTGCTCCAGCGCGATGCGCACCGCGGGCAGCATCTCCTCCGCCTTCAGCCTCGCCTCGGTGAAGACGCGGTCGTTCATGTCCTCGAAGGCGTGCTCCAGCGAATCCTCCAGCATCTTCTCCACCGCCTCGTCGCTCACGTCCACGGCGCTGCTCATCTCCACCACGCGCTCGCGGCCCGTCTTCGTGTCGCGCGCGAGCACGCGCAGGATGCCGTTCGCATCGATCTCAAACTGCACGCCCACCCGCGCGTGGCCCTTCGGCGCGGGCTCGAACTCGAGGTCGAACTTCCCCAGCTCCCAGTTGTCGCGCGCCATCTCGCGCTCGCCCTGCAGCACGCGCACGAGCATCGAGCGCTGGCCGCCCACGGCGTTCGTGAACATCTCCCCGCGCTTGATGGGAATGGTCGAGTTGCGCGGGATGATGACGCTCATCAGCCCGCCGAACGTCTCGATGCCGAGCGACAGCGGCGTGACGTCCAGCAGCACGACATTCTGCACCGCACCGCTGAGGATGCCCGCCTGGATCACCGCTCCCACGGCCACCGCCTCGTCGGGATTCTGCGAAGTGTTCGGCTCCCTCCCGAAAATCTCCGCCACCACGCGGCGCACGAGCGGCATCCGCGTCTGCCCGCCCACGAGGATGATCTCATCCAGCTCCTCCGCGCGCACCTTTGCATCCGCCATCGCGCGCAGGCAGTGCGCGCGCGTGCGCTCCACGATCGGCGCGGCGATGCGCTCCAGCTCGGCGCGCGTGAGGGAAAGCGACACGCTCCCGCGGCCCGCCACGAACGGCAGCTCCACCCGTGTCTCCGTGCTTTCCGAGAGACGGTGCTTTGCCTCCACCCCCGCCTCGCGCAGGCGCGCCAGCAGCGCCGCGTCGTGCGGACCGGCAACCTGCTCCGCGAGGTGCGCGACCAGCGCCGCATCGATGTCGTCGCCGCCGAGCCGCGTGTTGCCATTCGTCGAGAGCACGTGGAAGACGCCGCTGCTCAGTTCGAGGATGGAAATGTCGAACGTCCCTCCGCCGAGATCATACACCGCGATCTTCGAGCGCTCGCGCAGGCGGTCGAGCCCGTAGGCCAGCGCGGCCGCGGTCGGCTCGTTCACGATGCGCTCCACCGCGAGGCCCGCGAGTTCCCCGGCGCGCTTCGTCGCGTTGCGCTGCGCGTCGTTGAAATAGGCCGGCACCGTGATCACCGCCCGCGTCACCGGCTCGCCCAGCGCGCGCTCCGCATCCGCGCGCAGCTTCCCCAGCACCTCGGCGGCCACCTCCTCCGGCGCGCGGTCCGCACCGCCCGCATGGATCATCGCCGGCGCGCCCTTCTTCCCGGCGATGCGATACGCCACGTCGTCCGCCTCCTCGCCCACACGGCGCCCGATGAAGCGCTTCGCCGAAACCACCGTGTTTGCCGGGTCCGCCGCGCGCATTCGCTGCGCGGGCCGGCCCACGGCCGGCGCGCCATCTGCGGGAAAATGCACCACTGACGGCGTCAGCCGTTCGCCTTCCGCATCCGCAAGCAGCACGGGAAACCCCGCCTCCATCACACCGATGAGCGAGTTCGTGGTTCCGAGATCGATTCCGACAATCACAGGCATCCCGCGCACGATGGCCGCGCACCGCCCGCGTGAGAAGCGCGATGTTTTCGCTTTGCCGCGCCGCGCGCTTCGGACTGAATCGCGCGAGCCGATGCGCATTCTCGACCGATACATCCTGCGGAGCTTCCTGGAGCCCTTCCTCCTCTGCTTCCTCGGCTTCCTGAGCATCCTCATCATCTTCGACCTGAACAACAACCTCGGCGACTTCATGGAGGGCCGCGCGCGCAGTTCCCTCATTCTCACCTACTACGCGCACCAGCTTCCGCACTTCATCATGCTCTCCGTGCCGGTCGCGCTGCTGCTCGCGCTCCTCTACTGCCTCAGCAAGCTCTCGCGCTCGAACGAGATCATCTCCATGCTCACCGCGGGGCGCAGCATCCCCCGCATCCTCGTCCCCCTCTTCATCGTCTGCGCCATCGTCGCCGGCGTCTGCACCGCGCTGAACTACGAGCTCGCACCGCACGCCGACGCCATGCGCAGCGAGGACATCGCCCGCATCAAGATGGGCGACTCGGAAATGGTGAAGTGGAAGTTCCACGTCGGCCACGTCGCGAAGGACCGCACCACCAACCGCCTCTGGTTCGCCAGCGTCTATCGCAAGAACCTCGACTCCCTCCTCACCGTCCACATCACCCAGCTCGACAGCGCCGGCCGCCCCATCACCCGCTGGTATGCCGAAGCCGCCGACTACGACGCCCGCACCGCCCGCTGGATCCTCCGCAAGGGCAAGCAGGTCCAGTTCGACTCCTACGGCAACGTCACCGACACCACCGACGACTGGACGCAGGCCACCGGCTCCGACGCCTACCGCGTCATCGACGGCTGGACCGAGACCCCCTTCCGCCTCGCCAGCACCCGCATGGACGTCGAGCAGCTCAGCGTCGCGGAGCTGCACGAATACCTCAACGTCAACTCCGACTTCCCCGGGCGCCGCCTCGCCCCCTTCCAGACCCACCTCCAGCACCGCTTCGCCGTCCCCTTCACCTGCTTCTCCGTCATCTTCATCGCCGCCCCCCTCGGCATCGTCTTCTCCCGGCGCGCCGTCCTCGCCTCCGTCGCCTCCAGCATCCTCATCTTCTTCATCTTCCTCTTCAGCACCTTCCTCTTCCTCGCGCTCGGCAAAGGCGGCCACGTTTCGCCCTTCGCCGCCGCGTGGATGCCCAACATCGGCCTCATGCTCGTCGGCCTCTACCTCCTGTATCTGCGCTCGACGAACCGCGAGGCGTTTGCGTTCCTATCCCGCAGAAAATGACCACCGACTGGACCATCCAGGGCCGCGCGCCCCACTGCGCCGTCACGGGCACCGCCTTCAACGAAGGCGACCACTTCTACACCCTCCTCTTCCATGAAAAGGACGGCTTCCGCCGCGAGGACCTCTGCGAGGAGGCCTTCAGGAACCGCGACACCACCGCCGCCCCCTTCTCCTTCTGGCGCTCCAAATTCGAGCCCCCCGCCCCGCCCGAGCCCGAGCCCGTGAGCAAGCAGACCGCCGAGGATCTCCTCCGCGCCTACATGGTCGAATCCAGCGCCTCCACCGACCTCGCCAACGCCCGCTACATCCTCGCCCTCATGCTCGAAAGGAAGCGCGTCCTCCGCGAAATCGAGGTCAAGCGCGGCGACGACGGCTCCCTCACCCGCATCTACGAACGCGCCCGCACCGGCGAAGTCTTCATCATCCCCGACCCCCAGCTCCGCCTCGACCAAGTCGCCCAGATCCAACTCCAAGTCGCCGACCTCCTCGGCGCCCCCGCACAGCCCCCCGCGGCTTCCGAGCCCGCACCCACGCCCGACGCCGCCCCACAGGAATCCAGCGAAGCCCCCTCGCCCTCGTAGGCTCGCGTTCGCCGGCCGAAGCGGCCCGATGCACTCCTACTGGCCGTTCACCTTCAGCCGCATGAAGACCTTCGTCTTCCCGGCAAGCGGCACGCTGAATGTGTGCGTCGTGCCGCTGCCGGTATCCGTCACTGGCGTCCAAGTTGGCGAGGTGAGGTCTGAAGTCCATTCCGCACCATAGGTCACACCACCCACTCCGGATGGCTCGGTGAAGCTGCATTGGAGGTTGCCCCCGACGATCTGCGGCCTCGGCAACTGCGACACGCTCACGGATGCGGGATTCTGGGCGGGCCCGGCAAAGGCGAACGCCGCGAGATTCGTCACGCCCTTCTGGTAAGGGTCCGCATTATCCGCCGCGCTGCCGCTGTTGCTCGTGGTTCCAAACCACGTCTGCCTCCAGTTGTTCAGCACCGTCAGCGTTGTGAAGGACTGGTTCGCGCCCGCGGCCGTCCCGACGGGGCTGAATGCGGCGGTCCTGAACTGATACGTCGTCCCCGGCGCCAGGCCCGTGATCATCACGCTCGTGTCTTGCGGCAGGGTGCTGTTTGCAGGCACGACGGGCGTCGGGATTTCCGCGACAAGATTCGGAATGTCGCTGAGACCGAAGTTCGCCGCCGCCCCCATCCCGCCCGGATTCCCCATGGCCGTCGTTCCCGTGATGGATGACCCTCCCAAGTTCAACGCCACTCCCGACCCGTTGAGATTCACGCCGCCATTCAGCGAGGCTGTCCCGCCTGTGTCGGACGACACTTCAAATCTCGCCGCCGTCTCCGTCCCGTTCGGATTCACGATCCCATTCAGCACGGCCGTCGTGCTAGTGACGAACGACGCCGGAGCCGTCACCGCCGCGGGCGGCGTGGCATTCACGATCTGGATGGCGATGTCCGAGGCCTGCCAGAAATTGTCCCCCGGCTGGTAAGCGATCACGGTGACCGCCCCGGCACCCGTGACGGTGAGCTGATCCCCGCTCAATGTCGCGGGCCCGGTCACGATGAACGTCGCAGGCAGCCCGCTCGTGGTCGTCGTCGCCACGGTTCCACTGCTCCCGATTGAAATGCTCGCCGGCACCGTGAGGCTGATTGCCTGGATGCTGCCCAAGGGCGGCAGAATCACATCCGGCACAAACGGATTGCGCCACGCGACTCCGATTTGCCCGATGCTGTTTCCACCGAAGCCCCACACGGTCCCGTCCGATGTCAGGGCAATGCAGGAATTGCTTCCGCTGTTCGGCCCCACTGAAGTCCATGCATTTGATGCTCCGACCTGCACCGGCGTGCTTCGGTTCACAAAAGTCGCATCACCGAGCTGGGCGAACGAGTTCCCGCCCCAGGCCCACAGTGAGCCGTCGGACTTCGTCGCGTAGGAGCTGCCGTTGCCCGTGGTCACGCTTGTCCACCGGTTGTCGGTTCCAATTTGAATGGGACTGAGTCGCTGCGTCGATGTCCCGTCACCAAGAACCCCGCCGCTGTTTGAACCCCACGACCACAGAGTGCCGTCAGACTTGATTGCGAGGATGAACCGGTTCGGTGTGGATGCGGTCAGCCACGATCCGCTCCCGACCTGTGCGGGAGAAAGCCGCGAGGTCGTCGTGCCATCGCCGAGCTGGCCGCTGGCATTGTTGCCCCAAGTCCACAGCGTGCCATCAGTCTTGATGGCAACTGATGAGTTCCCGGCCGTGGACGCCCAGGCTGCTCTCCAATTGGTGTCCGTGCCCACTTGGACAGGCGTCAGTCGCTGCGTGGTGGTTCCATCGCCGAGTTGTCCGTTCGTGTTGTCGCCCCATGCCCAGAGCGTGCCGTCCGTCTTCACCGCGAGGACGAAGTTGTTGCCGCACGAAATGCTGCGCCAATGGTTGTCCGTTCCGATTTGGATCAGCGTGTTGCGCTGGGTGGTTGTGCCGTCGCCGAGCTGGCCCGACGCGTTTGCACCGCAGCCCCACAGCGTCCCGTCCGCCCGCAATCCCATCACGTAATTCGACCCCGTGCGTGCCTCCTGCCACGTGAAACCGGCGCCCACCTGCACCGGGTTTGGATGTGACAAGCTGTCGGAACTCCCGGTGCCGCGCTGCCCATTTCCGTTTGATCCCCAGACCCAGAGGGTGCCGTCGGTCCGGATGGCGATCGTGTTGTTTGAACTCGTCGCGGCGCTCACCATCTGCCCGAGGCCCGGCGCGATGGGCAGCGGCACGCGTTGAAGGTATCCAAGCTGCGCGGCGCCGTTGTTGCCCCATCCCCACACCGTCCCGTCCGTCCGGATGGCGATCGTGTCGCTGTTCCCAGGCGAGACCGTCTGCCAAGTCGTGGCCGTGCCCACCTGCACCGGAGTCGGGTGCGAAAGGTTATCCACGCTGTCCAAGCCGAGCTGCCCGTTTGAATTGTCACCCCAAGCCCACAGCGTCCCGTCGGTCTTCACCACCGTCGTGTGGTTGCCGCCCGCGCGGATGTTGAGGACGTTGGAGAGAGCGGTGAACTGAATCGGGCTGTTGCGCTGCGTGGAAGTGCCATCCCCGAGCTGGCCGCGGCTGTTCGAGCCCCATGTCCAGATCGTCCCGTCCGACTTTCTCCCCATGGAAAACGCCACACCCGCCGAGACGCTGGTCCAGATCGTGTCCGTGCCGATCTGCGTCGGCGCGCTGCGCACCGTCGTGGACCCGTCGCCGAGCTGGCCCGTCGAATTCTGTCCCCACGTCCACAGCGTCCCGTCCGTCTTGATCGCCAGAGTGTGATCCGCCCCCGCCGCGAGCAGGCCCGTCGTCTGGCTCCAGTCCGTGAGCGTTCCGATTTGAACGGGAGAGCTGTGCGCGCTCACATCCGTCGTCCCCTGGCCGAGCTGCCCCACGTTGTTCGCGCCCCATGCCCAGATGGACCCATCCGTCTTCACCGCCACCGTGTGCGACTTCCCCGCCGCCGCCAGCTTCCACGTCGTGCCGGGCACCTGCACCGGCGAAGTCCGCTGCGTCGTCGTCCCGTCGCCGAGCTGCCCGCTGCTGTTGAAACCCCACGCCCACAGCGTCCCGTCCGCGCGAATCGCCACCGCATGGTCCCCGCCCACCGACAGCGACTTCCACGTCTTCACCGTCCCGATTTGCGTGATCACATTCACCTTGCTCGTGCTCCCGTTCCCCACCGTCCCATTGCCATTGCCACCGCATCCCCACAGCGTCCCATCCGCCCGCACACCGAGCGTCACTCCGCTCGACTGGTTGCTCGCGACGTTGCTGGAAATGTGAATGAACGCCGCCGGCGACACCGTGAACGTCTGGCTCACCGGCGGGGCCGCCGCGTAGGTCCCATTCCCGTTCTGGCTCGCCTGAATCGTCACCGAGCCCGTCGTCCCCGTCAGCGTCACCACATTCCCCGACAGCACCGCGAAGCTGCTCCCCGCCGTGATCGCATACGTCACCGGCAGGCCGCTCGACGCCGTCGCAGCCAGCGTGAAGGGAACATCCGACATCTGCTTCGCCGGGATCGCCGGAAAGGTGATCGTCTGCGGCGTCGTCCCCTGCCCCTGCGGCGTCGCCGCCTGGTAATGCGCCAGCGCGCGCGCCGCGCTGAGCTTCCCCTTGTAGAGCGCCACCTCGTCCAGCGACCCCTGCAGGAAATACTGCACCGTCCCGCGCAGGTTCATCGCCCCCAGCGTCACCGGCTGGTTGAAGTTCGACGACGCAGGCACGCCCCCCGCCTGCGTCACCGCCGCCGTCTGCCGCACCCCGTCCACATAGAAGAGCACCCGGTCCGCCAGCAGCGCCGCCGCCGGGTCATACACATGCACGATGTGGTGCCACGCCCCGTCGTAGATGTTCACGTTCCCGCCCGTCGGGTAAAAATTCACCTCGTAGCGCTTGTAGGCATCGTCGCGGTAATAGAGCCGCAGCCGCCCCGCCTGCGATCCATACGCGATGTCCACCAGGAAGTCCGTGTTGTAACCGCCGCTGTTCGCCGACCCGAGGATCACCTGATACGCCGTCGAGTTCGAGTCGTTCAGCCAATACTCCACTGTGAACCCGGCCGTCATGCTGCTCCCGAAATTCCCCAGCGTCGTCAGCAGCACATGCTGGCTCGCCGCCGCGTTGAACGACACCGCCGTGCTCACCACATCATTCACCAGCGCGCCCGACACCGCCACCGTCGGCCCGTTCACATACGCCCCGTTGTTCAGCGCCATCTGGTCCACCGCCGGATCCAGGTTGCTCGTCTCATCCAGCCGGTAATAGGCAAAGGGATTGTCCGACAACACCGCCGAGCTGTAAGTCGAAGCGGAAACCCCCGAGCCCCCCAGCCCCAGCACCGCAGTGAACGCCAGCAAAAGAAAGCGCATCGTGTTCATGAGAGGAGCGCGCAGTGGAAACCCCCACAAACGCAACGCAAGCTTTTTTATGTCCCTTGTTCAAATCCGCATCCCCACCAAAATCCCTCCGCGCGATGTGAGTCTTACTCCGCCTCAACCCGCCTGAGCCCGCAGTGCGCGTCATTCGTCATTCGTCATTCTTCATTCCTACCTCACCAGCGCCGCGCGCAGCGTCTCCATGTGCGCAGCGAAGGCCTGCATCTCGGCCTGCGTCGGCGGGTCGCTGAAGGTTCCCGCGAAAGGCCCGATGGCATTCGGGTTCCAACAGAAAACCCTTTTTTGGTCGCGTCGGAATCCCGGCAGCACCGGAAAACCCTTTTCTAGTCGTGTCGGGTTCCCGGCAGCACCAGAAAACCCTTTTCTAGTCGTGTCGGGTTCCCGGCAGCACCGGAAAACCCTTTTTTAGTCGTGCCGGGTTCCCGACAGCACCGGAAAAGCCCTTTTTCAGTCCTGTCACAGCCGTGGCACCACCGGAAAACCCATTTTCAGTCCTGCCACAGCCGTGACACCACCGGAAAACCCTTTTTCAGTCCTGCCACAGCCGTGGCACCACCGGAAAACCCTTTTTCAGTCCTGCCACAGCCGTGGCACCACCGGAAAACCCTTTTTCAGTTCTGCCACGGCCGTGGCAGCACCAGAAAACCCTTTTTTGGTCCTGTCACGGCCGTGGCAGCATCAGAAAACCGTCTTTTAACGACTGCCAAAATCGCGGCAGGGACAGAAAACTCGAAATCACCCTGCTTTCGGCCCTTTTCTGCGCGCCTATCCGGTTGCTTGGCAAAGCGCGAGGGGAGAAGGTGGAGCGTGACCTCCGGGCACGCTTCTGCCGGGCGAAATGCCAAGAAACGCGCCCGGAGGTCGCATTCCACCCCGGCTTGGCAGGCAACCGGATAGGCATGCTTTCTCCGGAAGAAGGGCAACAACGCGGGAGAAAGGCTTCCAGCCCCCAAGAGTCCCGGAGGGACATCCGGAATGTAGCCGGTGGGTGAAGCGCAGCGAAACCACCGGATCCCGCACCGAATGCCACGCGCCCCGGCCGGGGCGCCGGAACCACCCCGCGCCCGCCTCCCCCGATGGTCCCCGCAACTCATCGCCTCCGCGCGCGATTCCCCGCGCCACCTCCGGGGCGCATCCCGCTATTGGATCACGATCCGGTGGTTCCCGCTCGCGCTGCTCGCTCCACCACCGGCTAACATTCCCTCAGCCCTCCGGGCTGCGAGGCGGAGACCCCGCCATCCCCGCCCTTCTTCTGCTCCACGGGCGCGTGCCGACGAGGCCGGGCGTCAACGGTGCAGCTCCGCTGCTTGGCGAGGGCGGAGTGCGGGGCTGCGGGCATTCGTCGCATTTCGGCGAGATAGTGCTTGGCGCGACGGAGAGTGTTCCCTAAGGGGGGCGCGATGATTTCCAAGATGGAGCGGGTTCACGAAAATGCGGCGTCGTCGCGGAGGATGGCGGCGGCCTGCGCGGGGCGTGGCCGGCCGCCCCGCTGGCTGCTTGCGGGGCTGGCGCTCGGCCTCCCCGTGTGGCTGGGGAGCACCGGGCGGGCGGATGTGGTTTACGACGGCTTCGGCAGCACGAGCGGCCTGACGATCAATGGCCACGCGGCCACCGCGGCGACGGGCGACGGAACGATCCTCCGGCTCACTCCGGCGTCGGCCGGGAGGGCGGGGAGCGCATTTTCCACGCTGAAGGTGAGCACGTCCGAGTTCATCAGCGTGTTCAGTTTCCGCATCACCAGCCCGGGGGGAATCATCACGGACAACAACACGGAGTCCGGCGCGGACGGGATTGTGTTCACCGTGCAGAACCAGGCGAACAACGTGGGCGGGGTGGGGCTGGGAATCGGGTATTCCGGGATCACGCCGAGCATGGGTGTGGAGTTCGACACGTGGGGCAACAATTCAAACTCGGATCCCTCGCAGAGCCACATCGGGATTGATTTCAACGGGTCGGTGAACCACGCGGCGGTCGGCCAGGGGCCGACCGTGAACATCGGGAACACCAACGCGGGAACCACGGCGCTGCCCGGACCGGAACTCGACGACGGGAACCGCTGGTGGGCGTGGGTGATCAACAGCGGGACGAATGTGAAGGTTTACCTGAAGATGGATGAGTCGGCGACGGAGCCCGCCCAGCCGGCGACCCCGCTGCTGGACTACAATGTGAACCTGACGACGGTGCTCGGCGGGACGACGGCGTATGCGGGCTTCACCGCCGCGACGGCATCCGCGTGGGAGAACCACGACATTCTCTACTGGCGCTACACGGAGGCAGTTCCCGAGCCGGCTTCGCTGGCGCTGCTCTCCACGGGCGGTGCGCTGCTCCTGCTGCGCCGCCGCCGCTCCCGCGCCGGCTGATTCGGAGGCCGCGCCACCCGACAATGCCATGCCCTGCAAAGCCGGACTGGCAAGCGTGGAGGCGATTCCCACCGCGGTGATCCGGAGCCGGGTGCCGCCGGGGGAGCTGGCGAAATTCGTCCCCGCCGCCTGCGGCGAGGTGTGGTCTTTCATCCGCTCCGCCGGCCTGCCGGGGAACGGAAGCGCCGCCCTCGAATGACGGACGGAGCGGCTAGAGCATCCCGAGCCGCTTGCGCAGGAGCCACTCGATGGTGAGGAGGAGGACGATGGGGAGGAACCACCACCAGCTCTGCCAGAGGACGGTGTCGCTCTCGATGATCTGGCCGTTGCTGAGCGGGGCGAGCCTTTCCACGAGGGCGTCGGCCTGCTCCTCGCGGTAGTATTCGCCGCCGCCGGCGAGGCTCACCTGGCGGAGGAGGTCCTCGTTCAGGCTGAGCAGCGTGCGCTCGGCGTTTTCGCGCTGGCGGACGGTGAACTGCGTGCGCGCCCGGAGCTGTTCAGACGGGACGGCGGCGGTGTCGATGGCGACCTCGTAGGTGCCGCTGTCGAGGGCGCCGGTGCGGCCGCGGTAGAGGCCGCCTTCATCGGGCGTGAGGGTGATGCTGGCGGCCTTCTGCCCGTCGCGGTAAAGGACGGCGCTGACGGAGGCGTCGGACACGGGGCGGCCCTCGGCGTCGCGGAGGCGCGCGCGGATGTCGGCCTGCTCGCCGGGCTGGTAGGTGAGCTGGCCGGCGTCGAGCTGGACGAATTTGTCGCGCGCGGCGAAGGGCGCCTCGCCGATGTAGTCGGCGAGCTGGTTCCAGAACTTCACGTGGTGCATGTCCGCGACCTCGTAACGCCAGCGCCACGAGTCCTCGAAGGCGTGGTAATACACGCGGCCCGCTCCGAATGGCCGCAGCACGGCGGCGGGGACGCGCGAGGTGCCGCCGAGGGATGCCTCAAGGAGAACCTCGGCGCCGGGGAGCGGCTTCACCTGCGCGAGGAAGTGGGGCGCGGGGAGCTTCAGCCACGTGTCGCTGTTCTGCGCGGCGTCGCCGCCGAGCATGAATGCGCCGAGGCTCTGCGCGCGTCCGGCGAGGGCGAGGGCTTTGATGCCGTCGCGCAGGCCGGGGCCGGTCCACTCGACGGGGAAGAGCGGGGCGAGCGGCGTGCCCGCGTAGCCGCGGAGGGCGGAGCGCTGGCCGTCCACAAAGGCGATGGCGCCGCCGCGCTTCGCGACGAAGTCGGCGAGCCACGTGAGCTCCTCGTCCTTGAGCAGCGGGCGCGGCACTTCGCCGAAGACGATGAGGTCGTAGGCGTCGAGCACCTTGCGCGTGGCGGGGAAGGAGCCGGGCTTTTCCCCGCGGAGGAAACCGGCATCGGACGTGGCGCCGGCGACGACGGCGTTCACCTCCCACTTTTCGTCGCGGTCGAAGAGGTTGCGCAGGTAGCGCGTCTCCCAGCGCGGGCGGCCGTCGAGGATGAGGACTTTGCGCTTCTGCGTGACGGCGCGGAAACGGAGCGGAGCGGTGTTGTTGGAAAGCTCGCGGTCGCCCTCGACGGCGCTGACCCCGGCGGTGAGCTGGATGGGCGCGCCGGCGACTTCGTAGCCCTGCGACTGCGCCTTCATGCGCTCGGCGGCGAGTTCCTTGATGGGGAATTCGAACGGCACGCGGCGCACGCCTTTGCCGATGGAGACGATGGATTTTTCCCACAGCACCTTGCCGCCGTCCTTCACGGACACGGTGAACGGCTCGCCCGCGGGGATCTCCTCCTTGATGTAAACTTCGCCGCGCACGCGGTCCTCGAAGAACACGGAGTCCGGCGCGACGACGCGCAGCACCGCGACATCGCGCGGCGGCACCTGGCTGCCGGTGCCGACGGCGAAGACGCCCGTCTTGCGCCCGGCGAGGACGCGCGCGGAGTCGAGCGGGGCGTCGCCGGAGTTGTGCTGGCCGTCGGTGAAAACCACGACGGCGCTGCGCTCGACGTTCGCGGCGGAGTCGGCGGCAAACTTCAGCCCGGCGGTGAGGTTCGTGACCTGCGCGGCGGGCTTCGGCAGCTCGGCGGGCGGCGCGGACTCCCCGGCGCTGGAATGCCAGAGCGGCTCCACGTCGTTGCCGTCGAGGAGGACGAGCTGCACGTCGTGCTTCTGCGCGAGGCGAGCGAGGAGGCGCTTCTCCGGCGCGCCCTCGAGCAGCAGCGCCTGCACGCGCTGCCAGCGCGGGAGCGTGTCGAACTTTGCGAGCGCCGAGCGGAGCGGGGCCGCAGCGGGGTCGGCGGCGATTTGTTTTTCGAAAAGCGCGGAGATTTTCAGCGAGAAACGGCCCGCGGCCTCTCCCAGGCGCGCGAGATCGTTGACCGCGCGCACGTGGTCGTCGGTGCCGGTGAACTGCCGTGATGCGATCTCCTTCGCAGGGTCGGCAATCTCCGCGCGCAGCCGCGCGAGGTCGTCGCTGCCGGGAGCGGCCTTTGCGAGGAGCGCGGCGGCCTCGGCAGCCTTCGCGGAGAACTCGACGGAGATCTTTTTCCACACCTCGTCGGTGAGATTCTCCGGCGGCGGCAGGCGGTCAGCGAGGCTGCGCGCATCGGCGAGCGCGGCGGCGGCGTTCGGCAAATCGAGCGCGACGCCCGCTCCGTCGAGCAGGCCGAGCCTGCGGGCGAGCGTGATTTTCCGCCCGGCGTCCATCGCGGGATCGGCGAGCTGCATGGACTCCGAGGCGTCGATGCAGAGGAAGAGCTTCGCGAGCTGTCCGATGACCTTGCGGTGGTGCAGCACCGGTCCGCTGAGCATGAGCACGATGAGCACGACGACGAGCGCGCGCAGCAGCGGGAGCAGCAAGCGCACCCAGCGGTTGTGCGCGAGCATGTCGCGCCGGTAGAGCAGCCACGCGAGCACGCCGAGCACGAGCGCTGCGCCGACACCGGCGAACCACGGCCAGTCGCCCGCCCAGCGCAGCGTGGTGGTGATCTGCTCCTGCCTCACTTCGCCGCCTCCATCTCACGCTTGAGATTCTTCAGCGCCGATTCAGGCAGCGGCGCGCCGCGGCTGCGCGCGAAGAGGCGCTGCAGGATCAGCTCAAGGAAAATCAGCACGAGAAGCACGAGAAGCAGCGGCTTCCACAGTTCCTGGCCGAAGCGCTGCTTGTGCTCGTTTTCGCGAAACTCCGCGGCCGAACGCACGACGGCGACGGAGTGCGCCTTGGCAAACTCGGCCATCTCCGTGTCGCCCAGACGCGCTAGGTCGGACTCGCGGCGGTCGGCATTGACGACGTAGTGAATAGGCTGCGCGCCCGGCGGTTGGAGCGTGTAGAGGCCGGGCTGGTAAAGCGGCGCACTCTCGACGACTCCGCGCTCCTCCTTTTTCACGACAGGCAGTTCGCTCGTCGTGCCGTCAGGTCCGGCGACCAGTGCTTTCTTGCCCGCCGAGGCCGCGGGCAGAAATGCCGTGAGGGCGTGGCCGACATCGAGGTTGCGCGACGGATGCACCGTCGAGGCGAGATGCACGCAGAGCCGCTGCACGAGCGGGAGGTAAAACGGGCGTGCAGGGAGGTTGCCCCAGTCGGCGTCGGCGGCGGTCGCGCATGCGATCACGCGCCCATGCCCGACGGTGCGCTCGACGAGGAACGGGTCGCCCGTTTCCAAGCGCGCGAGCACGACCGGCTCCTTCGGGTCGCCGCTCGCCGCGGGCGACTTCATTTTGAACCACATCTTGATCGCAGCCTCGGTCATCGAGCCGTTGCGCGGGTCGTTGAAAAGCTCGAGCGCGGGGTTCTCAAAGCGCCGCGCCTCAACACCGACACCCTGCACGCCGTCCTTGATCTCACCGGAGAGTCCTGCAAGCGGCACGGGCGCGAGCGGCGCGAATGTGCTGTTCCACCAGTTCACATCGGTGCGGTCGCCGGGGAAGACGAGCAGGCCGCCGCCGTTCTTCACGAAATCCTCGAGCACTCGCAACTGTTCCGCGCTGAGCTTGCGCACATTCGCGAGCACGACGACCGCGGCATCTGCGAGATACTTTGCGGAGAAGGCATCGGCGATGACCACGCGCGGTTCGATGAGATCGCTCTGCGTCACTTTGCCAGCGGCAAACGGTGAGAGCGCAACCTGCAGATAGCCGGTCTCGGAGGAGATGTCGTCCACCGGCGTGCCCGGCGCGCCGTCCACGAGCAGCACGGGGATGCGGTCGCGCACGGGGATGCTGGCGAGGAAAGTGTTGTCGGCGGCG
Source organism: Chthoniobacteraceae bacterium (assembly GCA_044221185.1). Taxonomy (GTDB): domain Bacteria; phylum Verrucomicrobiota; class Verrucomicrobiia; order Chthoniobacterales; family Chthoniobacteraceae; genus SXWH01. The sequence goes on from JBGAPP010000002.1 coordinate 546,639, forward strand.
AGCACGTCGGGCTCGGTGGAGACTTCGACGACGTGCGAGCCCGCGGCGTCGAACACATGCGTGAAGAGCACCTGCGCCTTCGCGTGCGGGCCGAGCGCGACCTGGGACGCGGCCTTGTCCTTGCCGTCCACTTTCAAAGTCACGCGCAGGTCGGCGTGGTTCGCCTCGCCGAAGTTGCGGAGGTTCGCGCGGATTTGCACCTTCTGCCCGACGCCAACCATGAGCTTCGTGAAGTCGAGCGACTCGACGGCGACGTTTTCCTTCACCTCCTGTCCCACGTCCCAGAACGTGATGCCCGGCGCGGTGGACTGCGCCCGGATGCGCTGGAGTGTGCGGCCGATGAGCGCGTCCTCCGTCGCTGGAAAACTCACGCGCTGGAAATCCGTGAGCACGACGACCTGCCGGGCGCTCTCGTGCATTTTCTCCAGTGCGCCCGCGGCGAGATCGAGCGCGGCTGGGATTTTTGCGGAGCCGAATCCGGCACCGGATTTCGTGAGCGCCTGCGTGACACGCGAGAGATCGTAGCTGGGCGTGTCGAGCAGGCCGCGGCCGCCCTCGCCCATGAGGATGACATGCACCTCGGAGCCGGCGCGGAGTTCATTGATGAGCCGCAGCGTCTCGTCCTTTGCGATGCCGAAGCTCGTCGTGCCCGCGCGCGCGGCGTCCATCGAGTAGCTGTTGTCGAGCAGCACGACGGTCGATGTCTTCGCGTCGCCGAGCAGCGACTTCGCGCCCTTCCACAGCGGGCGCGCCATCGTGAGCGCGAGGAACGCCGGAATCGCGCAACGAATCGCGAGGAGGATCCACTGCTCGATTTGAATGCGCCGCCGGTTCGTTTTCAGCACCGCCTCGAGCAGGTGCATCGCGCCCCACTTCACGATCTTGAAGCGGCTCTTGTGGAAGAGATGGATGATGATCGGAATCGCAAGCGCGGCGACGCCGAGGATCAGTCCGGCATTGAGCAGCGAGAAAGGCATCAGCCGCGCGCGAGCCTCCGGCTGAGGTAGGCGGCGAGCGCCTTCGCATACGGCTCGTCGGTCGTGAAGGGCACGAGGTCCACCTTGTGCCTGCGGCAGCCGCGCGTGAGATCGCTGCGGAATTTCTCGAGGTTTGCGAGATACGCCTGGCGCAGGATCGCGGGGTCGAGCAGGTGCTTCACACCGTCGCGCTCGATGCACTCGAACTGGGTCCAGCCCTTGAATTGGAAGCTGATTTCGTCGGGGTGCCAGATTTGGAAGACGAGGATCTCGTGGCGCGCGTGGCGGAAGTGCGCAAGCGCCTTCAGGAAATTAGCGACCTCGCCGAAACAGTCGCTGATGATGATGAGCAGGCCGCGGCGGTGGAGCTTCGCCACGAGATCATGGAAGACCTTCCCAAGTTCCGTCTCGCCGCCGGGTTTCCCGCTTTCCAGCTCACTCAAAATCGTGCGCATGTGGCTCACGCGCGACCGCGGCGGAATGTAGCGGCGGATTTCCGTGTCGAACGTGACGAGGCCGACGCCGTCCGACTGCTGGAGCATGAGATACGACAGGCAGGCCGCAAGCTTCGTCGCGTATTCGAATTTGCTCACACCGCCGTCCTTGCCGCCGCCGTAGTCCATCGAGCCGCTGCGATCCAAAATGATCGTCGCGCGGAGGTTCGTCTCCTCCTCGTATTCGCGGATATAGTAGCGGTCGCTGCGCGCGAACACGCGCCAGTCGATGTGCCGGATTTCGTCACCGGGCACATACTGCCGGTGCTGCTTGAACTCGACGCTGAAGCCCTTGTGCGGCGAACGGTGCAGGCCAGTCGTGAAACCCTCGACGACCTGCCGCGCGAACACCTGAAGGTTCGAGATGCGCTGGAGGTCGGACGGATTGAGGAAGTCCGAGACGTGGGCCATGCCGTGCGGTGAATTCGGATTCCGAAATTACAGCGCGCGTTTCGCTTCGCCGCGCGGGACGTGTTTCAGGATGCGGCGGACGATTTCGTCCACGGTGATGCCTTCGGCCTCAGCGTTGAAGGTGGCGACCACGCGGTGGCGCAGCACGGGAAGCGCGAGCGCCTCGATGTCGTCGATCGTGACGTGGAAGCGGCCCTGCAAAACCGCGCGAACTTTTCCGGCGAGCACGAGGTTCTGGCACGCGCGCGGGCCGGCGCCCCAGCTGATGAGTTCCTTCACGAAAGCCGGAGCGTCGGGCTCGCTTGGGCGCGTGACGCGGACTAGGTCGAGCACAAAATCCATCACGTGGTCGGGCACGGGCACTTTGCGCACGACTTTCTGGAGCTGCAGAATCTGCGCGCCACTGAGCACAGGCTGAATCTCGGTGGTCATCGTGCCGGTGGTGCGCGCGACGATCTGCCGCTCCTCCTCACGTGTGGGGTAATTGACATTCACAAGGAAGAGGAAGCGGTCGCGCTGCGCCTCAGGGAGCGGATAGGTGCCCTCCTGCTCGATGGGGTTTTGCGTCGCGAGGACGAAGAACGGCTGGTCGAGTTCGAGCGTCTTGCCGCCGACGGTGACATGCTTTTCCTGCATCGCCTCGAGCAGCGCGGCCTGCGTCTTCGGAGGCGTGCGGTTGATTTCGTCGGCGAGCAGCATCTGCGTGAAGATGGGGCCCTTTTGAAAAACAAACTGCCGCTGGCCGGTCGCCGATTCTTGAATGATGTCGGTGCCCGTGATGTCCGCCGGCATGAGGTCGGGCGTGAACTGGATGCGGCGGAAGCCCATGTTCAGCGCCTGCGAGAGCGTGCGAATCATCGCGGTCTTCGCGAGGCCGGGCACTCCCTCGAGCAGGCAGTGGCCGCCGGCGAGCACTGCGACGAGGAGCTGCTCGATCACCTCCTTCTGCCCGACGATGAATTTCGCCATCTCCCGCGTGATTTTTTTGTAGGCATCCACGAGTGACGCGGCGGCCGCCTTGTCGTCGAGCTGGGTGTCGGGTGAGTTGTCAGTGGTGGTCATGTCGATTGGGAAAGTAGTCTTGTGGCAAAGAAAACGCCGTTCGGCGAGCAACGTCGAACGGCGTGAAATTCAGTGGCCTGAAGCCGCACTCTTACATCTCTGCGATTTCGGGGAGCGGATCAATCCACACGGGAGGCGTGCAGACCGCCGGCTGCGCGGCGAACTGCCACTCGCTGGCCTCGGCAACCTGGGCCGAGCCCTGCTCAAGCCGGCTGCGGAACTCCTCCACGCTGCGAGCAAAGCCCTTCTCCTGCACGTCGGCCACCATGCCCTGCACCGCCTGGCCGGCCGATGCGAGTTTTTCAATCGCGGTGCCGCCGGAGCCCCATAGACCCGGACGGGTGGCGATGAAGCCAGCACATGCAGCCAGGAGGAAAATCGCCGCAGCCTTCTGGAGAAGCCCGCGCCAGTGCCACGCAGGCACTTCAAGCACCTTCGCGCGCTGCTCGTCGTTGAGCATCAGCACCTCGGCTTCCTCGAATTCCAAGCCGTCCTTCAGCATCTCGCCGAGTTCCAGCATTTGAACGACGTCGTGGCGGCATTCCTCGGAAGCTCCGAGCATGCTCTCGACGTATAGGCGCTCGTCCGGGGGGAGTTCGTTGAGCGCGTAGTCGGTTAGGTCTTGTTCTGTCAGTCTCCCACTCATTGTTTTGTTTCCTTACGATGCGGCCCGCTTGGCCAGATAGATGATCTTCTCGTCCTTTTCGTCGCGCTCCATTTTCCCGCGCAGATTGCGCATGGCGGCGTTCAAAATGAATCCCACGTTGCCGACGCTCAGCCCGGTGATTTGGCTGATTTCCTGGTAAGAATGCCCACCGTGGAAGCGCAGGCGCACGACCTCCTGCTGGTTCTTCGGCAACGCCTTCACGTGCTCCATGAGGCGGGCGATCGTCTCGCGGCGCGACATGTCCTGCAGCGGGCTGACATTCTCCACCTTGCGATGCTCAAACTCCTCGTGCTCGACGTAGATGTAGCGGTCCTCCTTCTTCAAGGACTTCAGCGCGCAGTTGCGACACACGGTAAAGAGCCACTGCGAAAGGTGCCCTTCGATGGCCGCCTGATCCTGCGTATGGAGGCGCATGAATGTCTCCTGCACGGTGTCACGCGCACGGTCGAGATCCTGGAGGATGCTCAGCGCATACTGGAGGAGGGGACGCTCGAAACGCTCAAGAGCGCTCTGGACCCATGCGGACTTCTTTTTGGCTTTAGAGAGGAACATAGTGTGTTCTGCATCAATAACCCATGCCCGCGGGATCTGTGAGAAATTTTTTGCGCTATTTTTCCCGCGAAGATCACGCCGCCACGCACGCATTCGCCGCTTCACGGCACGCACCGCTTGAGGCAAAAGATGGCGCAGTGCAGACGACGCCCGCCATCCTGCTCCGCAAGACGCGCTTCAGCGAAACGAGCCTCATCGTGACGTGGTTCACGCGCGACCTTGGAAAAATCAAAACCGTGGTGAAGGGAGCGCTGCGCCCGAAGAGCCGCTTCACCGGAGTGCTCGATCTTTTCTTTGACTGCGAGATCAGCATCGCCCGCAGCGCGAAGAGCGATCTGCACACGCTGCGCGAAGCGGTGCTCACGGATGCCCGCTCCGGCCTGCGCACAGACCACCGCCGCGTGGCGCTTGCCTCCTATTTTGTCGAGCTCGCCGAGCTCACGACCGAGCCGGAGCACCCCATTCAGGAGCTGCACGATCTGCTTCACCGCGCGTTTGCGCACCTCGATCAGCATCCCGCCAGCGAGCGCGCGCTCCTCCATTTCGAGAGCGAACTCGCCCGGCTGCTCGGCATCGCGCATCCGGCACTTTCGCCCATAGTCGCCATCGGCCGCGCGCATCACCGCATCCCGTCCGCCCGCGCGGCGTGCCTCACGATGCTGCAGAAAACGGGCGCGCGCTGAGGACCGGCGCGCCCGCCACGGCTGCGGCATTTGCGAATTGAATTACCCGCGCCCCGGCAGAGACTCGGCGCGAGAGCCAACCTTCACCAGGAACACCGCGCCATGCCCGACCCCATCCGCCCCGGCAACATCAGCTTCGACATCTCGTTCAAAAAGACCGCCGCGCCCGAACCCGTGGATGAGGACGCGCCTCTGCGAATCGTCGTGCTCGGCAATTTCGGCGGCGACAACGGCGCGATGGGCCGCGCGCCGTTCGTGGATGTGGACAACTTCGACACTGTCTGCGCGGGCTTCCGCGCCGCGCTGCGCACGGCGGAAGGTGCGACTCTCGAATTTCACAAACTCGACGACTTCCATCCGGACCGCCTGCTGAAAGCCATCCCCTCCCTCGCGCAGCTCGTCGAACTTCGCGGGCGAATCACAAACCCTGCAACCGCGGAAGCCGCGGCGGGGGAATTGCGCGCCCTCCTCGGAACGAACGCGGAGGCCGCTGCGCCCGCGGCAGCGGCGCCGGCGCAGCAGACCGAGTCCACAGCCGACATGCTCGCGCGGCTGCTGGGAAAATCTTCCGCAGCCACTTCCGCCTCAACCGCCGCAGCCCCGGCGAGCGCGAAATCCATCGTCGAGCAGCTCATTGCAAAATCCGCCGCGCCTGCGGGCACGCCGACCGCATCGCCCGTTCAGACTTCGCTGCTCGCGACGCTCGACGCGGAACTCTCGCACCGGCTCCGAGCAGTGATGCACGATCCAAATTTCCAATCGCTCGAAGCGACGTGGCGCGGGCTCGACCTCCTCGTGCGCGAATCCGGCGACAGCGTGAAGCTCCACGCGCTCGCCGTCTCGCGCGCCGAACTCGCGCAGCAGCTCGCCGCTCCGGGCAACCCCGCCGCCACCGCTCTCGGCCGCACCCTCGATCAGCTCGCGCCCGCCGCCGTGCTCAGCGCGCATTGCTTCGGCGCGGACGACGTCGCCCTCCTCGGCCAGTTTGCAAAGCTCGCCGCTGCCTGCGGCACCGCCGTCATCGCCGGCGCGCACGCCGACCTCGCCGGCTGCGTCTCGTTCGGCGCGCAGCCAAACCCGCTCGACTGGACTCCCTCGCCCGTCGCCGCATTCGCCGAGCTGCGCCGCACGCCGGAAGCCGAACACCTCGGCCTCGCACTTCCCCGCTTCCTCCTGCGCCAGCCATACAGCCCGGCCAGCGACGCCATCGAGACATTCCCCTTCACCGAGCTGCCGCCGGAAAGCGCGCACGAATCGCACCTCTGGGGCAGCGCCGCATTCCTCTGCGGCCATCTGCTCGTGAACGCGTTCGCGAACGAAGGCTGGGGGATGGAACTCGGCGGCACCGGAGGACAAATCAGCGGCCTGCCCGTGCATTCATTCAAAGCCGGCGGAGAGACGCAGACCACGCCATGTGCCGAGGCGTGGCTCACCGACAAGGCCGGCGACGCCCTTCTCTCCCGCGGCCTCATGCCCGTGCTCTCGTTCCGCGGCCGGGACTCCGTCCTGCTCGTCAGCCTCCGATCCATCGCCGAGCCGGCAAAAGCGCTGGCATTCCGCGTGGGCTGAAAAAAGGGCGGCGACGCGCCTGGGACGCGGCTACTTCGGATAGTCCGCCGCATCGAGCGACGCGCTGAGGATTTCCTGATCGTTGCGGATGATGATGTGCCTGTTCGCGTAGGCGGGATGCACCCAGTTCACCGCGCCGAGTTCGCGGCGGCCACCGCGGCGGTTGTCGGGCGTGATGAGCTGCGTGCGGCTTGTCTCGTGCCAGCCGTCGGGCTGGAGATCGGCGATGATCAGCTCGCCGCGGTCGTTATTGATGAAGTAGCGCCCGCAATTCGGCACGATGAACGCAGTCGCCCATCGCGCCTTCTCGCGCGTGACCTCCTGCGTCTCCCACATGCGCTCGCCGGTCGCAGCCTTGATGCAGCGGAACTGCCCGTAGCTGCACACGCCGTAGATGTAATCGCCCTTCATCACCGGCGTGCAGATGAGCGCGTGCAGGTCCGCCGTGTTGATCTCGCTGTTTGAAGTGCTGCGCCACACCTCGCGCACGGCGGGCTTCTTCGCGTCGAGTTCGAGCATCAGGGAGCCGTTGTAGAATGCGCTCACGAAAAGCCGGTTCCCGCTCACCACCGGCGTCGCGACACTGAGCCCGGCCTTCAACTGGAACGGCACCTTCCAATGCAACGCGCCCGTCTCCGGGTTCAGCGAAAAGAGCGCCGTCGAGTGCCAGTAGATCAGCTGCCTCATCTTCGTTGGGCCGCCGGCCTCGACCACGATGGGCTGGCCGTAGCCCGGCTCCGCGGGCGTCTCGATCGCGCGCCACTTCTCCTCACCCGTCAGCTTGTCAAAGGCGACGACCGTCGCGCCCTTCGCGCCCGCGCCCGCAACGCAGATCACGCGCGGACCGTCCACCAATGGCGCGCTCGTCGTCCCCCAGACCGGCGGCACGAGTCCGTAGTCGGCGACGAAATCCTTTTTCCAAACCTCGCGGCCCGTCTTCGATTCGAGGCAGTTCAGGATGCCGCGCGCGCCGAGCACATACACGCGGTCGCCGTCCACCGTCGGCGTTGCGCGCGGGCCGGTCTCGTAGGAGATGCCGGCGTAGTCCGCCTGCCATTCGGTGCGCCACAAAACTTTCCCGGTCTTCTCGTCGAGGCAAAGAGCGCGCTCGATGCCGCTCCTGCGCTCCGTCGGTGCGAAATCCGTGACGAACACGCGCCCGTCAGCCACTGCCGGCCCCATATAGCCGCCATGGATCGGCACCCGCCACGCGATCTTCAGCCCGGATGCCGGCAGCTTTTCCATGATCCCCGTCTCATTCCAGACACCCGCACGCCCCCTGCCCCGCCACTCCGGCCAGTCGTCCGCGCGCAGCACCGCCGCCATGCCGGATAAATATGCGACGAGCGCAGCGGAACGAACGACAGCGGCGGGCGGAGACATTCGCGCAGTGTGGTGCCGCCCACCGCAAAGGCAACTCACGAACAGCGCCCGGCTTTCCGCACCGCCGCTCACAGTGCGTGAGACGGACGCGTTCCCGCCCGCGCTAATGATCCTCGCTCGTGACGCGGAGCACTTCCTCGAGCGTCGTGATGCCTTCCCTCGCCTTCTCGATGCCAACCATGCGCAGCGACTTCATGCCCTCGCTGATTGCCTGATTCTTAATCACAGCCGCGCTCGCGCGCTTAATCACCAGGCGGCGGATCGTCTCGCTCACCGGCAGCACCTCGAGCACCGGGGCGCGCCCCACGTAGCCGCGGCCCTTGCAGCGCGAGCAGCCCGCACCGCGGTAAAGCGTGGAGCCGTCGTTCTCGATGGCGAGCTTTTCAAAGATCTCCGGCTCGGGCTGGAACTCCTCCTTGCAGTTCGGGCAGATGCGCCGCACGAGGCGCTGTGCGCAGGTGAGGATGACGGACGAGGAAATGAGGAACGGCTCAATGCCCATGTCGTCGAGGCGCGTGATGGCGCCGGCGGCGTCGTTCGTGTGCAGGGTGGAGAGCACTTGGTGGCCGGTGAGCGCGGCCTTCACCGCGATGTCCGCGGTTTCGTTGTCACGAATTTCGCCGATCATCACGATGTCCGGGTCCTGGCGGAGGATGGAGCGCAGCGCCTCGGAGAAGCCCATGCCGATGTCCGCCTTCACGGCAACCTGGTTGATTCCCATGAGCTGGTATTCCACCGGATCCTCCACGGTGACGATGTTATAGACCGGGTTGTTCAGCTCGCTGAGGATCGTGTAGAGCGTCGTCGTCTTGCCGGAGCCCGTTGGGCCGGTGACGAGGATCATCCCGTGCGGCGCATCGATGGCCTTCTTGAAAATCCCGAGCGTGTATTCGTCGAGGCCCATGTTGTCGATGCTCCCGCCGAGGGCGCCCTTGTCGAGCAGACGAATCACGATCTTCTCGCCGTAAACGGTCGGGAGAAGGCTGACGCGCAAGTCCACCTCCTTGCCGGAAACGCGGATGCGGAAACGGCCGTCCTGCGGCAGGCGGCGCTCGGCGATGTCGAGGCCCGCGAGAATCTTGATGCGCGACGCGATCGGGAGCTGGAGCGCCTTCGGCGGCGAGGTTGCCTCGATCAGCGCGCCGTCCACGCGGTAGCGCAGCTTGATCTCCTTTTCAAAGGGCTCGATGTGGATGTCGCTCGCCTTCTCCTTGATCGCCTGCACGAGGATGAGGTTCACGATCTTGACGACCGGCGCGTCCTCGCTGTCCGCGGCCATCTGGTCGAGGTCGATCTCCTGCTTCTGCTGCTTCACCTCCTCGACCGTCTCCGCAGCCGTGGCCGCAGCGGCGTCGCGCAGCACCTGATCCATCGTCGCACTCGACTGGCTCACGCCGGAGAGCGCCTCGAGGACGCAGGTCTCCGTGGTGATCATCGGGAATACATCCAGCTTCGTGCGCTGGCGGAGATCGTCGAGCGCGAGGACGTTCAGCGGATCGGCCATCGCCACGAAGAGTTTCGAGCCGAGCCTGCACACGGGGACGAGCTTGTAGGCGCGCGCCATCTCCTTCGGCACGAGGTTCATCACGTCCTCCGGGATGCGCATCTTCGAGAGGTTGATCGGCGGCGTGTCCAGGCAGCGCCCCATCGAGATCACCATGTCCTGCTCGGTGACGAACTTGCTGTCCGTCAGAATCTTCAGGAGCCGACCACCCTGCTTCTTCTGGATCTGGACGGCCTCCTCGAGCTGGCCGGGCAGCAGCAGGCCGTCCTCGATCAGGACATCTGCGATACGTTCACCGAAGGATTTGATGCTCATCGTTGGGCGGCGTTGGGCTGGGTTTTAGCGGCGGTAGGCGTCGAGCAGCACCTTGCTCACGGCTTCGGGCGAGGCGAGGTGCCACTGGATGTTGTAGTCGAGCAGTTGCTGCACGGCTTCCTTGCCGACCGCGTCGAACGGATTTGCCAGCGCGATCATCATCGTGCGGGAGATGATGTCGAAGGGAACGATGAGCCGGCCGAGCGTCACCGCCTCGGGAAGCATGCGCACGATCTGGCGGTCCACATCGTAATACTCCAGCGGGATGTAGGCGAACTTCGATCGGTCAAGTATGCCGCTCAGCAGGTTTTCCAAGTCCACGCCGCCGCGGGCGACGAGCTCGCCGATAAGCGACGCAGCCGGATGCGCGCTCTCGCGGGCGTCGTTCTTCTTGCGAATTGCGGTGAGGGTCGGCACGAGGATGTCGTCCGCCACGAGCCGGTGCTGGGTGAGGAATTTGGACAGCGCATCATTGCCGTCACCGGCGGTCTCGAGCTGCGAGGTGATTGACGCCGTGTCCACCGCTCCGCGAAGCGACACCCGCTCGGCGGACTGCGTGAGCTTCGTCGCCATCAGGTTGCCGCCGTCGCTGACCACGCTGCGGAAATCCAAATTGATCGCACCCGGGTCCGCACCACCGGCTTTCTGCGCCTCCTCCTGGCTGGCCCTCAGCCTCTCCTCCACCTGCCCGAGCGCCTCGATGATCTCCGTGTTGCCGGGCTCGTGCTGGAGGATGAACTCATATTCCAGCAGCGCGCCGGAATACAGCCCCAGCTCCATGTGGACCGCCGCGAGCCGACGCGCGATGCCCACGCCTTCCTTCGGCTGGCCGAGCTTGAAATACGCCTCCTTCAGGATCTCCATGCTCTGCACATCCTGAGGATTGGCCTGCGTGATGACCTCGAACATCTCGACGGTCTGCTGCAGTTGCTCCTGTTCCTCCGATGTGAGCGGCTGGGTTGGGCTGGCTTCGATCGTGGGCATTTTCGCCGATGATAAAGCCAAAACCATGCCCCGCATCCGCACCCGCAGGCCCCGGATGAAAAAATAATTTGCCCGCGGCGGCAACCCGCCCTATCTGGGCCGCGCATGAAACTTTCCAAGCATTGGTGGCGTCCCTAGACGGGCCTGCCGCGCCACACTCGGCGCGGCGGTCGTCGCCACCGTGCGTCGCCTCTCTCCGGCCCGATGATTCAGACAGCGAATCACCGGGCCTTTTCATTTTCACCACCCACCTTCCACACACCCGATGATCAGCCAGTTCAAATACAATGCCGACGGCCTCATCCCCGCCATCGTGCAGGACGCCAAATCCAAGCGCGTGCTCATGATGGCCTGGATGAACGAGGAGACCATCCGCGCCACGCTCGAGAAGCGCATGATGTGCTACTGGAGCCGTTCGCGGAAAAAATTCTGGCTCAAGGGCGAGACGAGCGGAAACGTCCAGCGCGTGCTCCGGTGGTTCGTGGATTGCGACAAGGACACGCTGCTCTTTGAAGTCGAGCAGACCGGCGGCGCGTGCCACACCGGCTACGAGTCGTGCTTTTTCCAGGAGCTCGACGACCACGGAATGCCGAAAGCGATCGAGGAGCAGCCGCTCTTCGATGCGGCGAAAACTTACGGAGGCTGAGGCCGCTGTGACTGGTGACTAGTGAATAGTGACTAGTCGCAGGCCGTTCCCCACACGCGAAATCACCATTCACAATTCACCAGTCACCATTCACAAAATGACGACTCACTTTACTCCCGACCTCGCCGCCTTCCGTGCGCTCGCGAAACAGGGCAACCTCATCCCCGTCCACGCTGAGTTCATCGCGGACGCGGAGTCGCCCGTGGGCGCATTCGCGAAGCTCGACGATGGCGGCTACACGTTCCTTTTCGAGAGCGTCGAGAAGAACGAGCAGACGGGCCGCTATTCGTTCGTCATCGCCGGCCCGCGCGTGGTGATGGAGAGCAGCGGGCGCAATGTGCGCATCACCGAGGGCGGCGCGACGCGTGAGTTCCAGTCAGCGAAGGATCCGCTCGCCGACTTGGAGAAATACATGTCGCGCTTCCGCTACGTGCCGTTGCCCGACGAGCCCGCGGAACTTCGCTCGCGCTTCTCCGGCGGTGCGGTCGGCTTCCTCGGCTACGACATCGTGCGCTTCTTCGAGCCCACGGTGCCTGCGGCAAAGACCGACGAACTCGGCCTGCCCGAGAGCCTCTTTGTCCTCGCGGAGACCGTGCTCATCTTCGATCACCTGAAGCGCCGCCTGCGCATCGTCGCGAACGCATTCGTCGAGGACGATGCCGACGCCGCATACGCGCGCGCAACGAAGACGATCACCGACATCGCCTTGAAGCTCGCGAAGCCGAACCAGCTCCCGCCGTTCTCCATCACGCCCCCGCCGCCGCCCGCCGCCGCGGCGAGCAACACGACGCGCGAGGAATTCCACGCGATGGTCCGCAAGGCGCACGAATACATCCACGCCGGCGACATCTTCCAGGTCGTGCCATCGCAGCGATTCGCCACCGACTACACCGGCGACCCGCTCACGCTCTACCGCGCGCTGCGCTTCGTGAATCCGTCGCCCTACATGTTCTGCATGAAATTCCCTGCGGCGCAGGGACGCGGTGCGTTCAGCTTCGTCGGCAGCAGCCCCGAGGTCCACGTCCGCGCGGTGAACGGCAAAATTGAAATCCGCCCCATCGCCGGCACGCGCAAGCGCGGCGCGACGCCCGCCGAGGACGACGCGAATGCCGCCGAACTCCTCGCCGACCCGAAGGAGCGCGCCGAGCACCTCATGCTCGTGGACCTCGCGCGCAACGACGTGGGCCGCGCTAGCGAGTTCGCGTCGGTGAAGGTGAACGACTTCATGATCATCGAGCGCTACTCGCACGTCATGCACATCGTCAGCAACGTCGAGGGCCGCCTGCGCCCGGATCGCTCCGCCTACGACGTGATGCGCGCGACCTTTCCCGCCGGCACCGTGAGCGGCAGCCCGAAAGTGCGCGCCATGCAGGTCATCGCCGAGTTGGAAAAATCCAAACGCGGCGTCTATGCCGGCGCCGTCGGCTACTTCGGCTTCGACGGCAACAGCGACTCGTGCATCGCGCTCCGCACCGTCGTTCTCAAGGACGGCAAAGCTTACGTGCAGGCCGGTGCCGGCGTCGTCGCCGACAGCACGCCCGAGGGCGAATACGTCGAGACCGTGAACAAGGCGATGGGCATGATGGCCGCGATCGCCCGAGCGAAAAACGCCGCCAAATAAGGAAAACCGCCATGCTGCTCGTCATCGATAACTACGACTCGTTCACCTACAACCTCGTCCAGTATTTCGGCGAACTGGGCGCGGAGCCGCTAGTGAGGCGCAACGACGAAATCACGCCGGACGAAATTGCCGCGCTGAAACCCGCGCGCATCTGCATTTCGCCCGGCCCATGCACGCCGAACGAAGCGGGCATCTCGTGCGAAGTCATCCGCCGCTTCGGACCGACGACGCCGCTGCTCGGCGTATGCCTCGGCCACCAGAGCATCGGACACGTCTATGGCGGCGACGTCGTGCGCGCGGGCCGGCTCATGCACGGCAAGACCTCGCCCATCCATCACAACGGCACCGGCGTCTTCGCAGGACTGCCGTCGCCGTTCGAGGCCACGCGCTATCACTCGCTGCTGGTGAAAAGGGAGACCTTCCCGCCGGCGCTCGAAATCACCGCGTGGACCGAGGAGCAGGAAATCATGGGCCTGCGCCACCGCGAATTCCCCATCCACGGTGTGCAGTTCCACCCCGAAAGCATCCTCACGCTGGAGGGAAAGAAGCTGCTGAAAAATTTCCTCACGCTCTAGGCGCGGCGCGGAAAACTACGCCCCATCGAGCCAGCCGCGCTGGCTGTAGATTTTCCAGCCCACCGCCTCGTGCAGCCAGATGGAAAACCGCTCGAAGCCAACCCACGACGGAACTCCGATGCGGAAGAACGATGGCTGGGCGGCGTTGCCTGCGACGATGAAGTTGCACGGCGCGGGCACGACCTCGAATCCCGCGGCGCGATACACCGATGCGGCGCGCTTCATGTGCGTGGCGGAAGTGACGAGCAGGATTCTTTTCCAGCCGCGCTCCTTCGCGAGCGGAACGAGGCGCAATGCCTCGTCGTGAGTGTCCGCGGCCGCACCGAGGCTCACCAGCGCCCATGTCATCGGCGGTTTCCAGTCGCCGAGGCGCGCGCGGATGAGGTCACTCTCCACCCTCTCCACGTCATCCACGCGGGAGGATCCGCCGCCGATGACCATCGCGGGCGCCAGCCCCCATCGCATCAGCTCCATGCCGGCGAGGATGCGGTCGCCGGCCTTGGTGAGGCGGATGCCGCCCACGTCGTTGCGCGAAGGCTCCGCTCCGCCGCCGAGCACCACCACGGCATCGCATTGGGGCAGCTCAATCAGTTTCACACCCGCCCACTGCTTCTCCAGCCGGAACAAGAGCCATGAGGAAAAATCCGTCCCGCCGATGAGCGTCACGAGGAGCGTGAGAGCGGCGCAGATGACGTAGGGAATCGTCTGCCGGCGGCGGCGGAGCAGCAGCGTGACGAAAATCAGCCCGAGCCAGAGCAGGCCGACGGGCTCGATGAGTTGCAGGAGGATGCGGAGCAGGAAATCCATCTTCTCAGTGTGCGACCGGCGCGAAGTCCCGCGTGCCGGGCGGGCGCAGCCACTTCATTGCCGCTTCATCCAGCCGAGCTGGATGAGCACATCCACGTAGTCTGAACGCTTCACCTCGGGCCAGATGTAGGCGGCGCTGCGCACCCACTCGTCCCATTTTGCCAGGTCGCCCTTCTGCCGCGCCCACGCTGCGTTCGCATACTGGTAGGCGGGTGTCTGAGACGGGAACGGCAGTTTTTCCATCCACTCGCGCGCGTGGTCGAAATCGTTCTCGAGGAGATACGTCAGGAAGATGCGGTAGGTGAGCAGCTCGGCGATCGGATCGCCGGGCCGCACCGCGCCGAAGAGCTTCTGCCACAGGCCGCGCGCCTCGGCGTATTTGCCCTCGAGGAACGGGATCTCGCAGATGTTGAAGCGCGCCGGGAAAAAGCTCGAGTCGAGCTTGAGCGCGTCGGAGCAGTATTTCAGACCGCGCTGGAAGTCGCGCGTCTCAATGGCAATCGCGCCGCGCACATTCAGCGACCACGCGGTCGGCGGCAGCACTTCATCCGCGCGGTCCACGTATTCGGCCGCACCCTTGAAGTCGCGCACGCGGAAGCGGTTCATCGCCTCGGAAAGGAGAAACTGGTAGCGGCTCGGCAGCGCGCCGAGCTTGATCCCCTGCCCCGACGACGGGAGGTCGGAGCGCAGCGGCTTCGCGTCCTTTTCCGCAGCCGGCGTCGGCGCCGCCGGTGCTTTCTCCGCAGGCGGCGCGGGCGCGTCGGGCTTCGGCGCGGCATCCTGCGCGGCGGCGCGGGCGACGAACGCCGCAAGCAGCAGGGCGAGAAGGGAAAAAGCGGGGCGCATTGGCGCTCTGTAGCCCAGCGGCGACGCTGATGCCAGCGTCCAAATGCGCGCGATCGCGCGTTCCCCGCGCCCATCGCTTGACGCGCCGCGCGGCCCCTCGTATCTCCGCGCCTTGTCTCGCGCGAACCACCACAAACCGAAACACGAGTGCGGCGTCTTCGCCGTGTTCGGTCACAAGAACGCGGCTGAGCTGACCTACTACGGTCTCTTCGCCCTCCAGCACCGCGGCCAGGAGAGCGCGGGTATCGTAACCGCCGGGGAATCCGGCTCCCAGTTTGTCCGCCACGTGGACATGGGCCTCGTATCGCAGGTCTTCAAAGGCCGCGATCTTATCCGGCTCGCCGGCACCCGCGCCATCGGCCACGTCCGCTACTCCACCACCGGCAGCAGCAACATCACGAATGCCCAGCCGCTCATGGTGGATTGCGCCCGCGGCCAGATCGCCATCGGGCACAATGGCAACCTCGTCAACGCCCACATCCTCCGCGAGGAGCTCGAGGCAAAGGGCTCCATCTTCCAGACCACGGTGGACAGCGAGATCATCCTCCACCTTCTCGCGCAGCCCACCGACAGCGGCAACGTCCTCGCCGCGCTTCGCCGCATCCAGGGCGCGTTCTCGCTCGTGATGATGACCGAGACGGAAATCATCGGCGTCCGCGACCCGCACGGCTTCCGCCCGCTCGTCCTCGGCAAGCTGAAGGACGAAACGTCCGACAAGCCCGCCTATGTCCTCGCCAGCGAGACGTGCGCCTTCGACCTCATCCAGGCCGAATACATCCGCGACATCGAGCCCGGCGAAGTCGTCATCATCGGCGAAAACGGCATCCGCAGCGAGCGCCCTTTCGACGACAAGCGCAGCGCATTCTGCATGTTCGAGTATGTCTATTTCGCCCGGCCGGACTCGATCATCTCCGGCGTCAATGTCGCCCGCGTCCGCACCGAGATGGGACGCCAGCTTGCTCTCGAGACGCCTGTCAATGCCGACATCGTCATCCCCGTGCCCGACAGCGGCAACTACGCCGCGTTCGGCTTTGCCGAGCAGCTTGGCATCCGCTTCGAGCAGGCATTCGTCCGCAACCACTACATCGGCCGCACCTTCCTCCAGCCCTCGCAGCTCATCCGCGACTTCAACGTCCGCGTGAAGCTCAACCTCATCCGCGAGATGGTGGACGGAAAGCGTGTCGTCATCGTGGACGACAGCATCGTGCGCGGCACTACCGCCATCTCCCGTGTGAAAAATCTCCGCGAATGCGGCGCGAAGGAAGTCCACCTCCGCGTGAGTTGCCCGCCGCACCGGCACGCCTGCCACTACGGCATCGATTTCCCCGACCCGAAAAAGCTCATCGCCAATCAGCACGCGCCCGAAGCCATCGCCGGCTACCTCGGCGCCGACAGCATCGGCTACCTCAGCGTGGACGGCATGGTGAAGGCCAGCCGCCAGCCCGCGAACGCCTTCTGCCTCGCGTGCTTCAACGGCGAATACCCCGTCGCCATCCCCGACGGCGGCGGCAAGCACATCATGGGCAAAGAGCGCAAAAGCCTCGCCCCCGAAGCCAGCCCGCAGGCCGAGCTGTTTGGGAAGTTGAAGTAGCCCTGCTATAGGCATGAAGCGACCACGAGCAAAGAATCCTCCGGTTCCGATTCCAGCGCAGATCGAAGATGACGTTGCTTATCTCATGTCACTCCCTCCTGCTCCAAGAGTAGATGCGAAGGAGTATGTGTATCTGACCAAAACAAGTTTTGGATATAAAATTGGAAGAACGTCGCAACCAGAGCGCCGCCCACTGACTGTCGCGGGTAACATGCCGATCCAGTTAGACGTGATCGCGGTGATAGAAGTGCCCGACTCGCGCGAAGCCGAAAAACAATTGCATGGTCATTTCCATGGAAAGCGACTCAGAGGTGAGTGGTTCGCTCTCAGCCAAGAAGACGTAGAACTCATTAAAGGATTTCCCGCTTCATTCGACGGGCTTTTACGGGGAGACGACATCCCGTTCTAAATAGGAAAACTGACTGCTCAAAATTTCCCATGTCCCGCAATCCGCAATCCGCACTTCATAATCCGAAATCCAAAAAAGCCTACGCTGCCGCCGGCGTGGATGTGGACCTTGGCAACCGCGTGAAGAGCGGCATCCAGGCGCTTGTGAAGGGCACGCACGGGCCTGAGGTGCTCGGGAAGATTGGCGGTTTTGGCGGGCTCTTCCGTCCCAATTTCCGCGGCATGAAGGACCCGGTGCTCGTCTCCTCCGTGGACGGCGTGGGCACGAAGCTGAAGCTCGCGTTCATGACCAACCGCCACGACACGATGGGCCAGGACCTCGTGAACCATTGCGTGAACGACATCGCCGTCATCGGTGCGCGCCCGCTCTTTTTTCTCGATTACATCGGCGCGGAAAAGCTCGAGCCCGCCGTCTTCACGCAGTTGTTGAAAGGCTTCGCGAAGGCGTGCAAGGCCGCCGGTTGTGCCATCGTCGGCGGCGAGACGGCGCAGATGCCCGGCATGTATGCGCCCGGCGAATACGACCTCGCCGGCACCATCGTCGGCGTGGTGGACCGCCCGAAGCTCCTCGACGGCTCGCGCATCCGTAGCGGCGACGTCGTCCTCGGCATGGCGTCGAACGGCCTCCACACGAACGGCTACACCCTCGCGCGCAAAGTCCTTTTCGACCAGATGGGCCTGAAGCTCACGAGCAAGCTCGACGGCGTGAAGGGCACGCTCGCCGACGAACTCCTGCGCGTTCACCTCAACTACCAGCCCGCGCTTTCCAAAATCCCGCACGGCATCATCAAGGGCCTCGCGCACATCACCGGCGGCGGCCTCGTGGACAACATGCCGCGCGTGCTCCCGAAGGACTGCGACGCCGTCATCAATACCGCGAGCTGGACCGTGCCCGCCATCTTCCAGCACATCGAGCGCGGCGGCAAAGTGGACCACGCCGAGATGTATCAGGTCTTCAACATGGGCATCGGCATGACCGTCATCGTCGCGGAGAAAGACGCCGCGAAGATTGGGAAACAGCTCAAGGCCCGCATCATCGGCCGCATCGAACGCGGCAGCGGCATCGTGCGGCTTGCGTGAGAAGGCAAGACGACTGACTACTCCACCAGCAGCGCGCGGATCTCGTCCTCGTAGGTGGCGAGGGGGTCGGGCATGGGGAGCGTGCGGTCGGTGGCGAGGGTGAGGGTGTCCCAGTTGACCACGCAGGGGGTGCGCGTCTCCACGCAGTGGGCGACGGCGAGGCCGCGGGCGTGGGCTCGGGTGTCGGCGGGGGCGGTGCGGAGAAAGGCGGGGTTGAACGCGTCGCGGTTGAACTGCTCCACCTCGCCGCGCGACGGGAGCGCGTGGAAGAGGCCGCGCAGGGGGTTCAGGTTGTGGTATTCGAGGTCGAGGCTTTCCAGCCACGGGTCGTCCCATGCGACGCCCTGCTCCGCGCGGAAGGTCTCCAGCAGCCATTTCTTCGACACCCAGTCCACTGCGCCGAGGAGTTCCTCCGTGGCGCAGCGGCGCAGCGCGCCGAGCACCCATTCCCAGCGGTCGAGGAGCCAGTCCGTCTCGGCATCGCGGCCGGCGAGCGACTGCGCGGCGCGGAGGAATTTTTCCTGGATGCCGAGCGCGGTGTCGGCGTGTCCGTCTGCGCGGAGGACCGGGGCGTCCGCAGTGCATGCGCGGGAGATCATGCGGGTGGAGATCACGGCGTCCTGGAGGGCGACTTCGTGCGGGAGGCGGCCCTCCTCCAGCAGGGTGAGGACGAGGTGCGTGGTGCCGACCTTCAGCGCGGTGGCGAGCGGGCTCATGTTCGAGTCGCCGATGAGCAGGTGCAGCCGCCGGTAGCGGCGGTAGTCGGCGAGCGGCTCGTCGCGGGCGTTGATGATGGCGCGGTTGAACTGCACCCACTGGTAGATGTCGTTCACGATGTGATCCGCACGCTGGCTGATCTGGAAGTCCACGCGCTCGAAGGGCGGCAGGGGGTCCACTTCAAAGGCCACGGGGCTGGCCTGCCCGACGCGGCCGGCGCCGGTGAAGATCTGGCGCGTGGCGAGGAAGCCGAGCAGCGCCGCAGTGTTCTCCATCGTGAACTCCGTCTCGCGGCGCATGAGGTAGTTCTCGTGGCAGCCGAAGGTGGCGTTCGTGCCGTGGTCGATGTTGTTCTTGAGAAAGGAGACGCGGTCGGCAACGCCCATGGCCTCCAGCGAGCCCTGCAGCATCGCGTCGCCCGCGAGGTCGCATGCCACAAGGTCGCGCACGCTGCGGCACTCGGGGGTGGCGTATTCGAGGTGGCCCATGTCGAGGTAGAAGCGCCCGCCGTTCAGCAGGAATCCGCCATTGCCCGGCGGCTCCTCGTAGTCCCGGTAGTGCTGGTCGAGCACGCCGGCGCGGAGCTTCTTGAAGAGGTGGTTCTTCACCCGCACGGGCCACGACTCCCCGCGCTCCGCAGACTCCCCCGCATCATTCACGAGGCAGCCGTATTCGGTCTCGATGCCAGCGATGCGGTTCATGGACGGACGCTCGGTTTCCGCGGAGATGCGGAGGAGTTATCCGCAGATTTCGCAGATGGACGCAGATTCGGAAAAGAAAGCTGCGCGGCGGAGCACGGGCACGCCGGCGACGACGCAGCGGCGCGCGACTCGACAGAGGTTCCGCAGCCCGGTTTTCCCTCTGCGAAAATCTGCGTCATCTGCGGATTCTCCTTCGGCGTGCGCCGCTCAGTATTCCGGATAAAGAATCCGGCCGCAGTAGAGGCAGGTGGTCACTTCCTTGCCGGCCTTCACGGCATGGATGATGTGCGTCTGCGCCTTCACGTGGCAGCCCTGGCAAATCTCGTTCACCAGCGCCACGACAGCCTGCGCGTCCTTCGAGGCAAAGAGCCGCTGGTAGGTGTCGAGGAGATCCTCGTCCACGTTCGCCGCGAGCTTCTCGCGCTCCGCCTGCACTTCCTGGAGCTGCACCTCCATGGCCTTCACCTTCGCGTCGAGGTCGGCGAACTGCCGTTCCACCTGCGCCTTCGTCTCCTTCGCCTCCCTCTCCGCCGCGGCGATGATGGGCTTCTGCTTCTCCGCGGCGTCCATCAGCTCCAGCTCCTGGTCCTCGATGCCGGTGATTTCCTTCTCGATCGTCTCAATGGCGTGCGAGATGGCCTGATACTCGTCGTTCTTCCGCGTCTCGAGCTTCTGCTGCTGGTATTTCCTGATGCGCTCGCGGCGGGTGCCCACCTCGTTCTCCAGCTCCTTGCGCTTCACCTCGATTTCCTTCGCCTTCAGCCGCGCGGCGTCCAGCACGCCCGTGGTGCCGGAAGTGCGCGCCTCCATCTCCTTGCGCTCCAGCGGCGCGCGCTTCAGCTCGGCCTTGAGCTGGCGGATTTTTCGGTCGCGATCCTGGAGGACGAGAAGCTGCGTGATTTCAGGGAGCATCCGCGCAACATGGGGAATTGCCCGCGGAGCGTCAATCCGCTCGCTGCGTCAGTAAATCATCGCCTCGGCGGGCGGCTCGGTCTTCTCGATTTTCTCGGCCTTGAGGATCGAGATGCGGCGGCCCTTCTCCAGCGGGAACGTGGCGGTGCCGTGGATTTTCACCCAGGTCATCTCGGGAAATTCGGGGAGCTTGTCCGCCTCGGCGAGCGTCGCCACGGGGCGGGCGTCGGCGGCGCAGCACGTCATGAACATGCGCACGGCCTTGAAGCGGTGGCCGGAGGCGTTGTTCGCCGTGTCCGGCATGAACTGCCCGATGAGTTGCACCCGCTTTCCCTCAAAGTCCTGCCGAAGCATGTTGTCCTGCGCCGCGTAGAGGAGATCGAGCACCTCGGCGACGATCTCGCCGTCGGGCGTGCGCACGAGGTAGTCGGCGGCCTTCTTCTCATCGGCGGGCTGCGGCGTCGTCGGCTGCACCGCGGGCGGCTGGGTGCCGTCCTTCGTGGGGAGCGTGAGATCCGCGGGCTTGGGAAGCAGAGCCTTCGCGTCCACGCCGCGCGGCACGGCGTTGCCGAGCTGCTCGAGCGAAGTCGCGGTGCCGCGGTTCTTCACCATCGTGCCGCTGAAGCCCTCCCGCGGCGTGTAGCGCGCAGCGACGACGATGGGCACGAGCAGGATGAGAAACGTGAGCAGCTTTCCGGACATCAGCCGGCTGAGGCCGTGGCCGCATTCGCCCGACGAGCAGCAGGTGGCGTCGCCTTTGAACGCGACAAAGCACAGCGCCATCACGCCGAGCACGACGGCGGCGATTGATGCATACACGCGGAACTCCGGGGCGAGCATCGAGTTCATCCGCATGGAGAACTGGAAGTAAAACAGCACGGCGCTCCACGTCGCGAGAATCGCGGCGGGCAGCCAGCGGGCGAAGAGTGCTTGCATGGTCAGGACAGTAGGGGTGTTTGTGCGGGGAGGCAAACGGGCGGTGGCGAAAACGAGCCGGCCTTCGGCGGGCGGATCTCGATGCCCGCCCACATCCAGCAGATGAACGCAATCAGCGCGAAGAGGCCGAGCGCCATGCAGATGACGAAGCGGCGCTTGAAGATGAGGCCGTAGAGCCAGAAGAGCTTCAGGTCGAACACCGGCCCGAACAGCAGGAACGCGAGCTGCGCCGCGGGCGAGAATGCGGTGAGCTGCGTGGCGGCGACGAAGGCATCCGTGGTGCTGCACAGCGCGAGCAGCGCCGCGAGGCCCATGAGCGCGACGACCGAGAGGAACGGCGACTGGGCGAGCGGCGCGATCGCCTCGCGGTTCACACCGACCGCGAACACGCTCGTGATCGCCGTGCCGATGACGAAGAAGACCGTGACATCGAGGAAATCCGCCGTGGCCGACTGGATCGCCAGCATCACCTTCCTCAGCGGCGACGCGCCCGCGACGATCTGCGCGAAGTCCGCCGGCGCGGCATCCGCACCCGGCTCGGCGGCCACGCTCAGGCCGGTGCGGCGGCGCGGGGTGTTGTCCGCGCCGGCATCGGCCGCGACGAGGCGGCGCGGAAGCTGGTGGACAATCATCGCGACCAGCACCGCGATCGCGTAGCCGAAGCCGAGGCGCAGCGTGAGCATCAGCAGCGCGTTGTTGCCCGTGTATGCCTTGAACGTGCTCAGCGCCACGATCGGGCTCACGATGGGCGCGGCCAGCATGTAGCAGGTCGCCACGCCGAGCGGCAGCCCCTTGCGGATGAAGCGCCGCACGATGATCACGCTCCCGCATTCGCAGATCGGGAAGACGAGGCCGAGCAGCCCCGCGAGGAAAATGGACGGCGCGGCCCGCGAGGGCAGCAGCTTCGTGATCCGCTCCGAGGACACGAACACATCCACGAATCCCGAGATGAGCGCGCCCAGCAGCAGGAACGGCGCGCCTTCAAACAGCACGCTGAGAAACGCCTTCGCAAAATCGCCGAACTCGAGGCTGAACCAGTTCATCGTGGGGAGTGTGTCTGCAACGCGTGGAGGATTGTCATGCGCGACATTCCATGAAGGGCGCGCGGCTTTGAAGAAAACGGATCATTTTCCCGGTTCCCGCGCGCCGCCGAGGAGTTCCGGCGCCTGCAGGCTGCGCGCGCCCTGCTCCAGTGGCTTCAGCTCCTCGATCTCCTTCCCCGCGCCGGCGGCGTGCAGCTCCTTGAACTTGCGCGCGGTCACGAGCACGCGCGTCTCCAGCGAGCGCGTCGCGTCGTTGTAGGCGTCCACCGCGTTGCCGAGGCCGCGGCCCACCTTGGCGAAGTGCTCGCCGAGCTTCGACAGCCTCTCGTAAAGCTCCGCGCCCAGCTCGCTGATCTGCTTCGCGTTCTCGGCGAGCTTCTCCTGCCGCCAGCCGTAGTGCACGGCGCGCAGCAGCGCGATCAACGTCATCGGCGTGGTGAGCATCACGTTCTTCTCCGCGCTGAACTCGATCAGCTCCGGGTCATGCTCCACCGCCGCGCCGAAGAACGTCTCTGCCGGAAGGAAGAGCACGACGAACTCCGGCGCACCCTCGATGTTCTCCGCGTAGCCGCGCGACGACAGCGCGCGGATGTGCTCGCGCACCGCGGCCGCATGCGCACGGTAGGCCTCCGTGCGCGCGGCGTCATCGGTCGCGGAAATCGCGCGGTCATACGCGCTGAAGGGCACCTTGGAATCCACGACGATCGTCTTCCCGCCCGGCATCCGCACGAGCATGTCCGGACGCAGCCGGCCCTTCTCGCTGTCGCCGGTCTGCTGCTCGTAAAAGTCGCAGTGGTCCTGCATGCCGGCGAGCTCGACCACGCGGCGGAGCTGGATTTCCCCCCAGCGGCCGCGCGCGCCCGTCGAGCGCAGCGCGCTGGCGAGCCGGCCGGTTTCACCGCGGAGTTCGCGCTGCGTCTCGATGAGCGACTTCACCTGCGTCGCGAGGCCCTCGTAGGCGCCCGCGCGCGTCTTCTCGATTTCCTGCATCTGCGCATCCACGCGCGCGAGCGACTCGCGGACGGGCGAGAGCAGCTCCGCGATGGCCTGCTGTCGCTGTGCGAGGTCGCCGCCCGCCTTTTCCTGGAACTTCCCCAGCGTCGCCTGCGCGAGGTCGAGGAAGGCCGCGTTGTTCTTCTGCAGCGCCTGCGCGCTCAGCGCGTGGAAGGCGTCCATCAGCTTCCTCTGCGCGTCGTCGAGCAGCGCGAGCTTGTCCTTCGCCTGCTCGCGCTCCTCGGCGATCTGCATCTCCAGCGCCGCCACGCGCGCATCCGCGTCGCCCTTCGCGCGGCGCAAATCCGCCAGCTCGCGCCCGCGCTCCTCGCCCTCGCGCTGAAGCTCCGAGACGCGCGAGCGCGCCGCGGCTTCGTTCGCCTCCGCCGTCGCGAGGCTCTTGGAAAGCGCGAGCTTTTCCTCCGCGTGCGACGCCTGCACGCGCGCCTCGCACTCCGCCACCGCGGCCT
This sequence comes from Chthoniobacteraceae bacterium, assembly GCA_044221185.1. Lineage (GTDB taxonomy): Bacteria > Verrucomicrobiota > Verrucomicrobiia > Chthoniobacterales > Chthoniobacteraceae > SXWH01. The sequence goes on from JBGAPP010000002.1 coordinate 570,586, forward strand.
TGATCCGCTGGCGCAGGAAGACCCACGCGAGCGCCGCGCCGAGCGCGATGCCGCCGAGGGTGGAGCCGATGAGGAGCGATTCGTTCAATGTGGCGGCATCCTGCGGAACACGCGCAGCAGTGGCAAGGCCGTGCTGCGCCGCGCATTGGTGGTTTGCATTTTCCCCGCGTTCGGCGATGCACACCGGCTCCATGGAAGCCCGCTCCGCACGATCCCCCTCCCTGCTGCTCGCCGCAGCGCTCGCCTGCGCGGTCCGGGCATCCGCGGCCGGCGGGCCGGAGAACGCCATCGTCGTGGTGAACGCCGACTCGTGGGCCTCCACCTATATCGCGAACGAATACATCGCCGCGCGCCGCATCCCGCCCGCGAACGTCGTGCGGCTGCGGAACCTCCCCGGCTTCGAGGGGATGAAGGTGGAGGATTTCCGCACGCTGATCCTCTCGCCCGTGCTCCACACCGCGGAGAAGCGCGGCATCGCCCCGCAGATCGACTACGTCCTCTACAGCGCGGACTTCCCGTGGGCGATCGACGTGCGCGACGACGTCGCCGGCAAGCAGATGCCCCGCGTGATCACGCAGACCGCGTCCATCAACGGCCTCACCTACCTCTACCCGTTCACCATGTCGAAGAACCCGGGCTACCTCGGGCTCAACGTGAACTTCTACCACCGCCGCCCCGCGCTCGTGAAACCCGAGCCCGAGTGGAGCGAGGACGACAGGAAGCTCTACACCGCCGCGCTCGAGGCGCTCCGCAAAAAGGGCGAGAACGCCAACGCGCAGGAAAAGCCCGCGCCCGGCGTCCCGCCGCCCCCGGCGCTTTCCAATTCCGAACCCGCGCCCGTGCCGGGCGGCGACCTCCGGCCGCACCTCGAGAGCCTGCTGAAGCTCCGCACGGCGCACCCCGCGAACACCGAGCTGCTCTACAACCTCGCCTGCATGCACGCGCGGATGGGCGACGCCACCGCAGCCGTCGCCGCGCTCCGCGAAGCCGTGGACCACGGCTGGTGGGACATGCAGACCGCCGCGCAGGACCCCGACCTCGCCAGCATCCGCGGGCGCGAGGACTTCGCCATCCTCGCCGCGCGCGCGAAGCTCGTGAAGTTCGACCTCATCCCCACGAGCGGCTTCCGCGCGAATGTCGGCTGGCTCCCCACCGGCCAGCCCGTCCCGATGACAAAAGGCATGCGCTACATGCTCTCCACCGTGCTCGCCTGCACCAGCGGACGCGGCAACTCCGTCTCCGAGGCCCTGCACAGCCTGCGCCGCTCCATCGCCGCGGACGGGACGCGGCCAAAGGGCACCGTCTATTTCATGCAGAACCGCGACGTGCGCTCCACCACGCGCGAGTGGGGCTTCCGCCGCGCGACCGAGTTGCTCCGCGACGCAGGCGTGGGCGCCGACATCGAGGACGGCGTCCTTCCAAAGAACAAGGGCGACGTCGCCGGCGTCACCATCGGCGCGGCCGGATGGTCGTGGGAAACGAGCGGCAGCACCCTGCTCCCCGGAGCCATCGGCGACAACCTCACCAGCTACGGCGGCGCGATGGGCGAGGCCGACGGGCAGACCCCCATCACCGACTTCATCCGCTTCGGCGCCGCGGGCGCGGGCGGCACCGTCACCGAGCCCTACGCCATCCAGGCGAAGTTCCCCACCCCCTTCATCCACTGCTTCTACGCGCAGGGCTGCTCGCTCGCCGAGGCATTCTACCAGTCGCTCGCCGGGCCGTATCAGCTCCTCATCCTCGGCGACGCGCTCTGCACGCCGTGGAAGCGCGACCTCACCGTGCTCCCCGGCGACCTCGCGCCGGGCTCCGTCGTGGGCGGCATGCTGAAAATCACGCCCACCACGCGCTCCTCCGACGGCATCACCCCGGGCGCCTTTGAACTCTGCCTCGACGGCCGCCGCGTCGCCCTCGCACCGCCGGGCAAGCCGCTGGAACTCAACACCACCAACGTCTCCGACGGGCCGCACGAACTCATCGTCGCCGCCATGGGCAACGACCCCATCGGCACCCGCGGCAGCACCCGCGTGCCCGTCATCATCCGGAACGGCGAGCCCGCCGGGGCGCGCGTCACCGCCGCAGCCACCACCCTCGCGTGGGACACGCCCCTCGAAGTCACCGCCACCGCACCCGGCGCGAAGCACGTCCTCCTCTTCCACAACGCCGACGAAGTCGCCCGCATCGAGGGCGGCACCGGCAGCGTCCGCATCGATCCGCGCGTCCTCGGCCAGGGCCCCTCGCGCCTCCAGCCCGTCGTCGTCCTCTCCGAAACCCGGCAGGTCCTCACCGAGCCCATCACCGTCCGCGTGAATCCCCCGGCCCCGCTCGCCGCACCGTCCTCACTCTCGCGCCAAGTCTATGCCGACGGCTTCACCGTGAAAACCGCCGCGGGCAAGAAGACCGTCGTGCAGAAGGCCGACGGCAACTGGCTCGCCGGCGCCGGCGTCGCCCCCGGCGAGAAATTCACCGTCGAGGGCTGGTTCCGCGCGCCCTCCGCCGAGGTCTATCAATTCCAGCTCAAGGGCGGCGCCGCGCTGCGCCTCTCGGTGGACGGCAAACCGCAGGACTGGCCGCGCGGCAGCGAATGGTGGTTCGTCCCCGTCCACCTCGGCGCCGGACGCCACTCGGTGAAAATCGAGGGCGTCGCCACCGCCGCCGCCCTCGACATCCGCTTCGGCGGCCCCGGCTCCCGCAAGCTCGAAGGCACCCTCTTCCAGCACCCGGACGGGAACTGAGGCAGAGGACGCCGGCACGCAGCGGAAGCCAGCGTTGAAAATGAAGACAACTTCTGCCACCCTCCCGGCATGAGCACGCTCACCATCGAACTCCCCGACGAGCTCGCCTCGCGCTTGGCGCGCGTCAGCGCGGAGCGGCACGTGGCGCCCTCGCAGGTGGTCAGCGAATGCCTTGCCAAGGCCCTGCCGTCGCTGGGAAAACGCCAGCCCACCGGCTTCCTCCGGAAATGGGGCGGAACCATCCGGAAAATCGACGACGCCTCCGACGTGCGGCTCACGCACATCAATGCGAAGCACCTGCGCTGATCATGCGCCTGCTGCTGGATGCCAACGTGCTCCTCGACTGCCTCGTCACGGAGGCCGGCGGACAGCCACGCGCAGGAGCCGTCGCCAGTTCGCGCGTCTTTGAAAAATGCGACGCAGGCGAGCACGGCGGCCTCGTCGCGTGGCAGACGCTCTGCATCCTCGCCTACTACCACCAGCGCCAGAACGATGCGAAGAAGACCGGACAGATGATGGACGACCTGCTCGCCGTTCTTGAAGTTCCCACCGTCGGCCACGCCGATGCCGCACGCTGGCGCTCGTGCGGCCCGGCGGACTTCGAGGACGCACTCCAAGTGGCATCCGCCATCGCTGGAAATGCCGACGCAATCCTCACGCGCAACGGCGCAGACTTCACCGGTTCGCCGATCCCGGCGATGACGCCGGAGGATTTCCTCGCGGCGCATCCTTGACCGCTCGCCTCCCCGGCGCGGCGGCGGAAGGCGCGGGATCCAGCACGCAGCGGAAGCCGACGGTGCCACGGCGAATCCCTGGTGCGTCACTGCCGCGGGTGAAGAGTGGGCGATCCCAAGTGGTCCAGCCCCCGCCACGTGTCACACGGGCCTTTTGCGAAGCATCATGCCAATCCTCGACCCACTGCCACGCGTTGCCTCCCATGTCGTAGAGGCCAAACGCATTCATCGGAAAGCTGCCCACTGGCGAGGTCGTCGCCCAGCCATCCGCATAGTCCTTCATCCACTGGTTTTCGATACTGTTGTCTCTCTCGTTCTTTTTCGCAGGAAACTTCTCGTGGAAGCTCTCGTCCGCGTAGTTGCCCACCTTCTTCGTCGGTGGCCATTCCTTGCCCCACGGGAAATCCACATCGTTTTTCCCGCTCTTCTCCTCCGGCGTCGCGCCTTGCTCCGGCGGCAGGCCGGCGGCGGTGCTCCACTCCGCGTCGGTAGGCAGACGATAGACCCAAGGAGCCGGGGCGCCCTCGCCCCGCGTCTCATTCCCGGGGCGAGGGCGCCCCGGCTCCTTGCGTTCCTTCTCCGTGAGCCACGCGCAAAACGCCTGCGCATCGTCCCAGCTCACGCCGACGACGGGATGATCCTTCTCGCGCCCGACGGGCACGCCGTCCTTCTGCTGCGTCTTCCATTCGCCATTCACACCCGGCTTCGCCGCCGCATACTTCTCGTAGTCCTGCACCCGCGTGTCCCACACGCTGAAAAGCACCTTCGTCCCCGGCACCGGCACGAACTTCATCCCGAGCGAATTCACAAACGGCGCGTCCTTCGTCGCGGTGGCGACGGAAGACTTGGAGACGGGGAGACTCGGGGACGCGGAGACGGCGGGCTTCGGTGCCAGGGGGAGAAAGTGCAGCGCCTTCACGGTGATGGGCGGGTCGCCGTGATCCAGCTTAAAGGCGCCGGCCTTGTAAGTGGCATCCTCGGTCTCGCCCAGGAGGCGCCCATTCAGCTTTGCGGACAGGATGCTGCCGACCACGCGCAACTCGAGTTCGTAGTCGTCCCCCTCGATGAGCGGCGGCGAAACCGGAAACTCCCGCAGCACCGTGGCGCTGGCGTTCTCACGGCGTTCAAGAAGGACGCGGGACGCATCGACCACACGCAACCGATACTCGGTAGTGCCGTCAGCGCTGACCCGCGCGCACACGTGCGGCCCGGCGTTTTGGGAAAAGGGAGCCCGCATCTTTAGGGCACCGTTCTTCTCACGTGAGTCGTTGTCCACCAGCGCCCAGCCGGTGGTCTCCATCCGCAGCCCCTCAGCCGTGATTTGCGCCTTGTTGAGTTTGAGACTTCCCGGTGTGCGCAGCAGGTCCTGCCACGGCTCGGCGGCGGCGCTCTTACCGCGGATGTCATTCCCCTGCTCATCCACGCCCAGGAGGCGCAGCGCCTCGGCCTCGGGCAGGCCGTCGAGGTTGATGACTTCGATGTCGCGGACAGGGGACAAGATGAAGGGCGCCAGCCTGCCTGAGGAAATGCGAGAATCCGTCACCACACCCAGGAGCCTGGAATCGCCGCGGGCGATGATCTTGTTGTTCACCGCAGCCAACTCCAACAGGAATTCCTTCCCCTCGCTCAATTCACCTGGCTGGACTGGCCACTGGCCGATCGGCTCAGTGGTTGCCTTCGGCTTGGCGTCTCGAAAGTAGTCCAGTGCCCAAGCGTGGGCGACCGTGTCGGCTCTGAACTGATAGTGATGGCCGGTTTTGTCAGCGGGGTTCGCATCCCGAATCGAGGCGACGGTGTGCCGGTGGTCAGTGATGCGGGTGCGGAAACGAATCCCCGCGTTCGTCCACAACCGTCCGTTATCGATGTAGATCGCCTTGCCATTGTCGGCGGAAATCCACCCATTCTCCCACGTCACGCCGCTGTCGGGCTTGCGCAGGTCGGCGGGCAGGTCCTCGGGCTTGGTGAAGAGCTTCACCCACTGGCCGGGCGGGAACTTCGGATCGGAAGACTTGGAGATTGGGAGAGTGGGAGTGGAGACGGCAGAATTGTCCCACTCGACGATGAAGCCCGATCGCGGCCAATCCTCGGCTTGCACTACCACCCATTTGCCGTCGTCGCCGGGCTTCTGGACAGCCATCCCGGCGGCAAACCAAGCCCCGGTGTCGGCTGTTTCCTTCAATTCCTTTTCCCGCCACTCAGGATTGCCGCCGCGCCACTTCACTTTGCCGACCGGGCCACCGGTGATCCACCGCAAATCCCGCGACCGCGCGGCCACGTGGCCGCCGATCCAGTAAAGCTTCGTGCTCGGATCATCAGCGGACTCCACACCCGATAAGGCGGCGAAGAGGCGGTCGCGGAGGGCCAGTTCTTCGGCTTCCGTCTCAAAGGTCGCGAGATGTCCGCCCAATTGTTCGGCTTCCCTTTTCGCTTCGATCCATGTGCAGCCAAACACGACACCTTGATAACGATGGCCCGCTATCTCCAGCACTGGGGTCGTTCGCTTGGGCCATGTTTTGACGTCTCCCAGCTTGGATCCAGAGGTTGGGGTGGAAACGGGCGCCGGGAGCGGCTGGACTTCGACGGACTCGAACCAGCCATCCGTGGCCTTCACTCCCCACTTTCCGCGGGATTTGATGCGACTATCGCGCAAATCAATCGCCGCGATGCCGTTCACGAATGCCTCAAGGTGATCGCCCACGGCTCGAAGCTCCAGGCGGAGCACATCATTCACCTGCAGCGGTTTTGGCAAAGTATACGTTCCGAGCACCGTCCCCGCGCTGCTCGCAGGTGGGAAGTATTTAAGCGCTGAGTCACCCGTGCCGCCCACACCTTGGACGTCAAACTGGTAGGTTCCTTTGGCTCCGTTGCGGATGAAGACTCCGAGTGAGGTGCTGCCGTCACGGACACGGATGGTGGTGCGAATCGCACCGTCGGGACTTTCCTGCTCCTGGTTGTGCAAGCTACCCGTGAGGTGAAGCAGCCCGTCCTTGAACTCCATCTTCCCCGGCACCGGCGGCAGCAGACGCCACTTCGCATCGGTGAAGAGCGGCTGCCAGGCAGTCGGCGACGGCGATGCGGCGGGAGGTGGAACGCGACCTCCGGGCGCGTTTGTGCTGCTGTCAGCGGAGGGAAGCGCGCCCGGAGGTCGCGCTCCACCGGCGCGCGCCTTCTCCGCGCGCTCGGCTTCGGTGAGCTGCGGCTCCTTTTTGCCGAAGACGAGGAAGAGCACCGCCGCGAGCACGGCGACGCCCGCAGCCAGTGCGACGAGGAGCGGGGCCTTCGATTTCGGATTTCGGATTGGAGATTGCGGATTGGGTGCGCCGCCGCCAGCGGGCGTGACGACGGTCTGCGCGGAGTGGATGTCGGCGGGCGCGGCCGGCACAGGTAGGGCGCTTTCGCCGAAAGCGCCCTGTTTTGCAGGCCGGGGATTTGCGGGCGACTTCGGCGAAGCCGCCCTACCCTGCGGCAGCGTGACGGCGACGACGGAAGGCACGCTCGCGCCGGCGACTTCATCGTAGGCCCGGCGCAGGTCGGCGAGGATCTCCGCATACGACTGCTGCCGGTGCGCGGGATCTTTCGCCATCATCTTCATCACCGCCACGGCGAGCGATTGCGGGCAGCCGGGGAGCACGAGGGCGAGGTTCGGCACCGGCGCGGTGACGTGCTGCATCATCACCGCGAGCGCGGTGTCGCCAGAATACGGGGGCTGGCCGCCCGCGAGATGGTAGAGCGTGCAGCCGAGCGAGTAGATGTCCGCGCGGAAGTCCACGTCCTTCCTCCCCTGCCCCTGCTCGGGGCTGATGTAGTGCGGCGTGCCCATCGAGGAGCCCGTCATCGTGAGCGACTGCACCTCGGCGGTCGCGCCGCCCACGCTCTTCGCGAGGCCGAGGTCGCCGAGCTTCACCTCGCCGTCGTTGGAGAGGAAGATGTTGTCGGGCTTGATGTCCCGGTGGATGAGCTGCGCCTTGCGCCAGCCGTATTCGAGCGCCGTGGCGATGTGGATGGCGATGGCCACGGCCTCCGCGAGGTCGAGCCGCCCCTTCCGCGTGAGCCGCGTCTTCGCGCTCTCCCCCTCGATGAACTCCATCGCAAACCAGTGCAGCCCGTCCGTCTCGCCCGCGGAATGCACCTGCACGAGGTTCGGGTGGTTCAGCGACGCCGCGGCGATGGCCTCGCGCTGGAAGCGGGCGATGAACTCCGCGTCCGAAGCGAGTGAAGCCTGGAGCGTCTTCAGCGCGACGAGGCGCTTCAGCGAGATCTGCCGCGCCTTGTAAACAGCCCCCATCCCGCCCTGCCCGATGCGGGAGAGGATTTCAAATTCGCCGAGGGTCTGGCCTTCAAGGCTCATGCGCGCGGCGTGCTTACAGAGCCGTCACGCGCCATGCGAGGCGATTCTTCGGTGGATGGCGGCCTCCGGGCGCCATGCGTCCCCGAGAGCCGGAGGCTTCACGCTTCCCTGACGGAGGCGAGGCATTCAGATGGGCGCTTCGCGCATCGGAAACGCATGGCGCCCGGAGGTCGCCATCCACCTAACGCGATCCACCTGGCGCACGCCTTCGTCATTCGTCATTCGTCATTCCCTCACCGCACCAGCGCCGCGCGCAGCACCTCCACATACGCCGCATGCGCCTGCATCTCCGCCTGCGTGGGCGGGTCGCTGAAGCTGCCGGTGAAGGGCGGGATCGCGATCGGGTTGCGCGCCGTGGTCGCTTCGGCATCGATGAGGGTCTTGAGCGCATCGAGCTGCCGCGCATCGGGTCGGAGTCGAGGTCATCGCCGTTCTGCGGGTATTCGGGGTCGTAGGGCATGGTGGAAGGGGTGGGAATGACGAAATCCGAATGACGGAATGACGAAAGTTGGGCGGGTTTGTGTTGACGGGGTTGGGGCGGAATGGGCGGACTTGGGGCGGATGGGAGCGGAGGCGGGGGAATGGCGGATTTCGGATTGCGGATTGCGGATTTCAGCGGGCGCGGGAGCGCGCTTGACGGGCGTGGGGCAAAGTGGGGGATTTTGGGGTGAAATGAGGCGTTAGTGCCGGGATGGCGCGTCGGACCCCGCCATATGTCCCGCGCATACCGGCGGGTGTGCGGCTGCCACCGGCAGGGTGCTGGGCCGAAACGGCCTATTTGGACGGCGCATGGAGGCGGGCTCACGCGGATGCGGTGACGGGGTCCGTGTCGGTGTAGCTGCGGACGCTTCCATTGATGAAGGCGGCAATACGGATGGAGTGCGCCCCAAGGGGTGCCGAGTCGCCACTCATTGCAAGTGGCTGGCAGAGCGAGTCGCAGATGGCGGGACGGTGTCAGCGGCCGTCCATCACCGCGTCGCCCTGGGCGCGCAGCCATGCTTGCAGGTCGGACATCATTTTGCGCAGCCGCGCCTCCCCGTCCTTCTCGCCCGCAAGATCGCGCAGTTCCTCCGGGTCTTCGGCCACGTGGAAGAGCTGGGTGCGGCTGGCCTTCGGATACCAGATGAGCTTCCAGCCGTCGGCGGTGCGCATCATGCGCTGCGTGTCGGTGAAGCGGCCGAAGATGGCGGGATACGGCCCGGCATTTTCGCCGCGCAGGGCGGCGGCGAGGCTGCGCCCCTGCACGCTCGGCGGCACGGCGACGCCCGCCATCTCGCACACGGTGGGGAACAGGTCGCGCAGGTAGCACTGCACATTCGAGCGCACGCCCGCGCGCACCGCGGGGCCGGCGACGATGAGCGGGACGCCGATGGTGTGCTCATACTGGTTCTGCTTTCCCATGAGGCCGTGGCTGCCGAGCGCGAGGCCGTGGTCGCTGCTGAAGATGAGGATGGTGTTCCCGAGCACGCCGGCCTCCTCCAGCGCGCCGACGATGCGGCCGACCTGCGCGTCCACATTTTCCACGAGGGAAAAATACACCGCGCGCTCGCGCCGCACGTCCTCGGCGCTGCGCGGCGCGGGGACGATCACCTCGTCGCGGCCCGCGAGGTTCCCGTGGTCGAAGGGATGCTCCGCGCGGAAGTTCCGCGGCAGGGGGAGCGATGCGCCGTCGGCGTGCGCGGCGCCGCGGGGCCAGTGCAGCGGGTCGTGCGGCGCGGTGAGGTTCACATGGAGGAAAAAGGGCGCGCCCCGGTGCCGGCGGATGACGGCGATGGCGCCGTCGGCGATGCGGGCGTCGGTGTCCGGCGTGAGGCCGATGGTGTCGCCGTCGGTGAATTTCCCGGCGGCGTCCTTGAAGGTCCATCCGCTGTAGCCGGTGACCGTGCGCCCCGTGGCGCTGAGCGGGAAGGTGAGCGGCGCGCCCTTTGCCCCGCCGCTGGAGAAAAGCGCGGATGTCTCCGCGTAGCCGCGCGACTGCGGCGTGCCCGGCGTGTGCCACTTCCCCGAATACGCCGTGTGCCAGCCCGCCGCGCGCATCGCCTCGGGCCACAGCGTCCACTGCGGATCCATCACGAGGCCGCGCCCCGGCACGTCGGCGTTGGTGAGGGAGCATCCGCTCAGGATTTCCGCGCGGCTGACGTGGCAGATCGGATAGCCGCAGGTCGCGCGCGTGAGGAGCGTGCCGCGCGCTGCGAGCCGGTCGAGGTTCGGCGTCTTCACCTCGGGGTTGCCCGTGCAGCCGAGCGCGTCCGGCCGCAGGTCGTCGGCGAGGATGAAGACGACGTTTGGCTTCGCCGCATCGCCCGCCGCCGCCAGATGAAAGGCAGCCAGCAGGCAGAGGAGGAACATGAGGAGCGGCTTCATGGTGCGGCGGGGAGCACTTCGTCGAGCCGCACCGGCGCGCCGCACCGCCGCGCGCTTTCGTCGGCGGCTTCCATGAAGGCATACATCTCGATGGTCTCGGCGTGGGGCACGGGGGGCTGGCCGGTCTGGAGGAACTGCACGATTTGCGCGGCGAGCGGGGCGTAGTCGAGGGTGCTGGCGCGCTGCTGCGCGGAGCCGTGCGCGCCGAAGACGGTGACTTGGTTTGGCAGCGCGGGGGTGCCGGGCGGCGCGGAGGTGTTTGGCGGAGCCTGGGTGCCTGGCGGCACCGCGGTGCGCAGGCCGATGAGCGTGCCGGTGCGACCGCCGCTCCACTGGCCGACGACCACGTCGGTGTCGGCGGTCTTCGTGCGGCTCACGCTTTCACACCCGGCGCCGAGCACGGTGTAGAGCGCCTCGGTGGGGTGGATGCCGTAGAAGAAGAAGTCGGGGTGATGCTCGTTCAGATGCGCGGGGCCGAAGGAGACGGCGCCGCGGATTTCGCCGATGCCGGCCTGCAGCAGCTCGCGCAGGGTGGGATACCAGCGGTAGGCGCTGCCGGTCCACAGGGGCACGCCCGCCGCCTCGGCGAGGCGGATGATTTCCACCGCGTCGCGCAGCGTGCCGCCGAGCGGCTTGTCCACAAAGACGGGCCGGCCCGCGGCGATGACGGCGCGGGCCTGCTCCAGATGCGGGCGGCCATCCACGCTGCCGACGATGACGGCATCCACCGCGCGGCAGAGCTCCGCGATTCCGCCCACGATCTCCACGCCGTGGCGGTCGCGCAGTTCGGCGATGTAGCCGTCCACGCGGGTGCGCGACCACTCCATGTCGGGGCTGAAGGTCTTGCACGCGGCGGCGATCCGCGCGCCGGGGATGTGGCCGGGCGCGGAGGGGTGGTTCAGCAGTCCGGCAAATGCGGTGCAGTGCGAGGTGTCGCAGCCGATGATTCCGATGCGCAGGGAGGACATGCGGGTGACGAGTGGCCGCGGGCGGAGTGGATGGCAAGTGGGAATGGCTCGATCGCGGTTGCACGAGGAGCCGGGGCGCCCTCGCCCCGGGGCTGGAACACGGGGCGAGGGCGCCCCGGCTCCTTGTCCACGGCGGTCGCATGGATGCGAAACGGAGGGAAGCGCTCTCTAAGGAGCCTGCATGTGGCGGGCCTGCCGTCGCGCTGTGCGGGTGGATGCGGACTTCTCCGCCGCCGGAGCGCCGGGCATCCCGCGGAGGACGAGCGCCTCGCGGCCCGGCGTGCGGTGCCAGTCCGCCTCCAGCGCGGCGGCGACGCGCTCCGGTGACGCGCCATTTTCCCGCGTGAGGAAGTCGAGGAGCCCCTGCGCGATCGTCTGCAGCGCGATCTGGTGCGTGCGGCGCAGCGTCGCGTGCAGCCAGTCGCTGAAGCGGAGGAATTGGGCGAAGGGAGACGCGCCGCCGTCCCACAGCATCGGCAGCGTGGTGGCGAACTGCCCGCTGTTTGCCACCAAGTCCCAGTAGCGCGCGAAGCGGCGCATGCGCTGCATGTCGGCGAAGGGGATGTCGCGCGTGGCGAGAACCTCGTAGGGCGGATGCGGCGCATACGTCATCGCGAATTCCGCGTCGTGCCGGATGATGGGCGTGCCGCGGAGGCGCTTCAGCATGCCGACTTGGATCTCCTGCGGGCCGAGCCGCACGAGGCGGTCGAAGCCGCGGCCGAAACTCTCCATCCCCTCGCCCGGCAGGCCGACGATGAGGTCGGCGTGGACATGCACGCCCGTCTCCTCGCGGAGAAATCGCAGGTTGTCCTCGAGGCGGCCGAGGTTCTGCCGGCGGCTGATGTTGCGCGAGGTCGCGTCGTCGAAGGTCTGGATGCCGACCTCGAACTGCACCGAGCCGGGCGGGAATTTTTTGATGAGTCCGCGGAGCTGTTCCGGCAGCCGGTCGGGGATCATCTCGAAGTGCAGGAACATCCCGTCGCGCCGGTGATCGAGGAAGAACTGGAGGATCGCCGTGCTCGTCGGCAGGTGGAGGTTGAACGTGCGGTCCACAAACTTGAACTGCCGCGCGCCGCGATCCAGCAGCCGGCGCATCGCTGCGAGGAAGGCATCGAGCGGAAACACGCGCACGGGGACATCGAGCGAGGAGAGGCAGAACTCGCACGTGAACGGGCACCCGCGCGACGCCTCCACATAGACGACGCGGTGCGCGATGTCCTCGTCCGTGTAGAAGTCGTAGGGCAGCGCGATGCGGTCCAGCGGCGGGAGTTCGGCGGGGAGGATTTTGGGAAGCGAGGGCTTTTCGCCGAGAAGTGCGGTGCAGACTTCGCCAAACTTCACGTCCGCCTCGCCGGTGATGACATGGCCCGCGAGCGCGACGATCTCCTGGCCTTCCGTCTCGTGCGACACCTCCGGGCCGCCGAGGATGATGATCAAGTCGGGGCGGATGCGCTTCAGCAATGCGACGACCTCCGTGGTTTCGGCGACGTTCCAGATATACACGCCGAGGCCGAGGATGCGCGGCTGGTGCGCGAGCAGCGCCTCGGCGATTTCGAGGGGCGCCTGGTTGATGTGAAACTCGGCCATGCTCGCGCGCCCGCGCAGTTCGCCGAGATTCGCCATGAGGTAGCGCAGCCCGAACGATGCGTGGATGTATTTCGCGTTCAGCGTGGCGAGGACGATGTCCGGCATCGGCGGGAGTGTGGCCGATGCGGGCGTGCGCGGCAAACGCAGTTCCGGGGCAAAGGAAAACGCGGCGAGCCGTTTATTACGCACACACACTATTGCGTTGCCAGCCCGCCGACTCTCGCTGAAAGTCACGCCCATGCCTCCGACGACCGCAGAACTCTTCGACCGCCTCCTCGCCGACGGGGACGACACGACCGCGGGCAATTACTTCGTCGCGAACTACCCGCCGTTTTCCTTTTGGGACAAGGCGAAGGCGGACGAGGTCCGCGCCGTCATCGAGAAGCCCGCGCCGGATGGCACGCCGCTCGGCGTTTACTTTCACGTCCCCTTTTGCAGGAAGCGCTGCCACTTCTGCTACTTCCGCGTCTATACGGACAAGAACGCGGACGACATCAAGGGCTACCTCGACCACGGCATCCGCGAGCTGGAGATGTATGCGCGCACGCCGCGCATCGCTGGGCGCAGGCCGAAGTTTGTGTATTTCGGCGGTGGCACGCCGAGCTACCTCTCGGTCGCGCAGCTCACGTCGCTGACAGACCGCATGAAGGCGCTGCTGCCGTGGGACGACGCGGAGGAGGTCGCGTTTGAAGCGGAGCCCGGCACGCTCACGGAGGCGAAGCTCAGCGCGCTGCGGGAGATTGGCGTCACGCGCCTCTCGCTCGGGGTTGAGAATTTCGACAAGCACATTTTGGAAGTGAACGGGCGCGCGCACCGCGAGGACGAAATCTACCGCGCCTACAATTTCGCGCGCAGCGTCGGCTTTCCGCAGATCAACATAGACCTCATCGCCGGCATGGTGGAGGAGACGGACGAAAACTGGCAGCGCAACATCGCGAAGCTGCTCGAGCTGCAGCCGGACAGCGTGACGATTTACCAGATGGAGGTGCCCTTCAACACGGGCATCTACCAGCAGATGAAGGCCGAGGGAAAACTCGTCGCGCCCGTCGCATGCTGGCACACGAAGCGCCGCTGGGTGAACGAGGCGTTCACCGCACTGGAGAAGGCGGGCTACGCCGTCACGAGCGCGACCACCGCGGTGCGCGATCCGCAAAAGACGAAGTTCGTCTATCGCGACGAACTGTGGAAAGGCGCGGACCTGCTCGGCCTCGGCGTCGCGAGCTTCAGCCACCTCGGCGGCGTGCATTTTCAAAATCTGCCCGACTTCGAGAGCTACAGCGCTGCGGTGGAGAAAGGCGATCTGCCCATCGGCCGCGCGATGCGCACGACCGCGGAGGAGCAGCTCATCCGCGAGCTGATTTTGCAGCTCAAGCTCGGCCGTGTTTCGCGCAGCTACTTCACGGAGAAATTCAGCACCGATGTGGCGCAGCGGTTCGATGCGCAGTTCACCGAACTCAAGCGCCGCGGCCTGCTCACCGAGCACGGCGACTGGCTCGTGCTCGACCGCTCCGCGCTGCTGAAGATCGACGTGATTCTCCACGCGTTCTTCCTCCCGCAACACCAGAACGCCCGCTACACGTGACCGCCGCTCCCACGCTCGAACTGCTTCACCCGCTGCCGTCGCTCTATGCCGCGACCTCCCATCCGCTGCCGGATTTCGCGCTCGTGGATGCGAAGTCGCTTCCTCCCGCCGCGCACCGGCTGCTCGTCCACACGGGCGACATGACAAGCAAGCTCGAGGAGTTCTTTCACAACGACATGGCTCTGCGCGTCATGCGCTGCGACCACACCGCGGAGCATTACCGCCGCGAGGTCGTCCTCTACTGCGCGAAGTCCGGCCAGCCCGTGGAATACGGCGCCATCGAGATCGAGCTGTCCGCATTCGACGAGCCGCTGCGATCGGAAATCGTGCGCGGCCAGGCACCGCTCGGCGGACTGCTGAACCGCCACGCCGCACGCTACCGCAGCCGGCCGCGCGGCTTCCTGCGCGTCGCGCCGGACATGCGCCTCGCGGAGATTTTCCAGCTCCCCGCCCCCGTCGTGCTGCACGGCCGCACGAACCAGCTCCTCGACGCGAACGACCGCGTCCTCGCGAACATCGTCGAGGTGCTGCGCCCCGTTTAGCGTTTCGCCCGCAGCCGGAAATCGATCCGTGCCAATGCGCGCTTGTCCTCGCGCGCCTCACCCCGCACTTTCCCCGCGCAATTCCACAGCCATGCCCACCGAGCCCTTCTTCATCGCACAAGGAACGAGCGAGATAAATTTCCTCCCGCAGATGGCGAACCGCCACGGGCTCATCGCGGGTGCGACGGGCACGGGCAAGACCATCACGCTGCGCGTGCTCGCGGAGAACTTCAGCGCCATCGGCGTGCCCGTCTTCATGGCGGATGTGAAGGGCGACCTCGGCGGAATCGCGAAGCCCGGGGCAAACTCGCCTAAAGTGCGGGAGCGCGCAGAGCAGCTGGGGCTGGAGATCACCCCGAACGGGTTTCCCGTCGTGTTCTGGGATGTCTTTGGAAAGAGCGGCCATCCCGTGCGCGCGACGATCTCCGACATGGGGCCGCTGCTCCTCGCCCGCCTGCTCGGGCTGAATGAAACGCAAGAGGGCGTGCTCAACGTCGTTTTCCACATCGCCGACACCGAGGGCCTGCTGCTGCTCGACATGAAGGACCTGCAGGCGATGCTCCAGCACGTCGCGCAGAACGCCGCGGAATACACGACGAAATTTGGCAACGTGACTTCCGCGACCGTGGGCACGATCCAGCGCGCGCTGCTCACGCTGCAGCAGCAGGGCGGCGACAAATTCTTCGGCGAGCCCGCGCTCGACCTCGCGGACATCATGCAGTGCGCGGAGGACGGACGCGGCATCGTGAACATCCTCGCCGCCGACACGCTGATGACTTCGCCGCGCACCTACGCGGCATTCATGCTGTGGCTCATCAGCGAGCTCTTCGAGCGGCTGCCGGAGGTCGGCGACGTGGACAAACCGAAGCTCGTGTTCTTCTTCGACGAGGCGCACCTGCTCTTCAGCGACCTGCCGCAGAGCATGCAGGAGAAAGTCGAGCAGGTGGTGCGGCTCATCCGCTCCAAGGGCGTCGGTGTCTACTTCGTGAGCCAGAACCCGCTCGACATCCCGGACAAGGTTCTCGGCCAGCTCGGCAACCGCCTCCAGCACGCGCTGCGCGCATTCACGCCACGGGATCAAAAGGCGGTGAAGGCCGCGGCGGAGACCTTCCGCGCGAATCCGAAGCTCGATGTGGAGAAGGCCATCGGCGAACTCGGCGTCGGCGAGGCGCTCATCTCGCTGCTCGACGCGAAAGGCACGCCCACGATGGTCGAGCGGGCATTCATCGCGCCGCCGGTGAGCGACCTCGCGCCGCTCAGCGCAGATGACCGCAGCGTGCTCATCGAAGGCAGCATGCTCTTTGGAAAATACGAGCAGGTCGTGGATCGTGCGAGCGCCTACGAGGCCCTTCAAGGCGCGACCGCGACCGCCGCGCCAACCCCGAAAGCGACCGTCACGAGCGCAACCGGGGCCGCACCATTTGACGCTGTCGCCGCCGCGCGCGCGAGGGCCGCTGCACGACAATCGAGCGCGCCCGCTCCGAGCGCGGCGCTCAACGAGGCCCTCGGGAACCCACCCCCGACACCACCCGCCCCCACTCCGTCAGCACAAAGTCCGCGGGAGGCAATGGCCGCCGCAGAGGCCGAAGCACGCCTCGCGAAACTCCGTGCCGAAACTGCCGAGCGCGAGGCAAAGGCCCGCGCCGCAGAGGCTCTCGCGGAGAAGCGCAGCGCGGCGCCGCAGAAACCAGGGCTCCTCGACAAGGTGGTGCAGTCCGTCGCGCGCAACGCCGCAGGCCAAGCCACCCGCTCGTTCATGCGCGGGCTGCTCGGGAGCATCTTCGGAGGGCGCGGGCGCTAATCACTCATGGGAGGCATCGTCATCAAACCACGCTCGCGCATCCTGCACGGGCACGACTGGGTCTATTCGAGCGAGGTGCTCAAGGCATGGGGCGAGCCCGCACCCGGCGGCGTCATCGCTGTGAAGGACGGGAAGGACCGCCTGCTCGGCAGCGCGATCTACAATCCGAAATCGCAGATCGTCGCCCGCCGCTTCTCGCGGCAGCGGCAGGAGCTGGATGCGGACTTTTTCCAGCGCCGCATCGTGCAGTCCGTGAAGTATCGCGAAAGGCGCGGAGTTTCGCCGACCGCCGCGCGCCTCGTGTGGAGCGAGAGCGATGGCCTGCCGGGGCTCATCGTGGACCGCTACGGAGACCATCTCGTGGTGCAGACGCTCACGCTCGCGATGGACATGCGGCTCGACCTCATCACCGCCGCGCTGCGTGAAATCGTCAAGCCCGCGGGCATCATCGAGCGCAACGACGCGCCCGTGCGGCTCGCCGAGGGCATGGAGCAGCGCGTGTCCGTGCTGCACGGCGAAGCGCCCGCGCCGTTCGCGCTGAACATCGGCGGACTCGACTTCGAGGTGGATCTCATGCGCGGGCAGAAGACCGGCTTTTACCTCGACCAGGTGGACAGCTACGCCGCCGTCGCCCGCCACGCGCAGGGCCGCCGTGTGCTCGACTGCTTCGCGAATCAGGGCGCCTTCGCGCTCGCCTGCGCCAAGGCCGGTGCGAAGAGTGTGCTCGCGGTGGAAATCAGCGAGGACGCATGCGGGAACATCCGGCGGAATGCGGAGCGCAACCAGCTCGCCGTGCAGGTGCGCGCGGAGAATGTGTTCGATTTCCTGAAGGCCGCGGACTCCGGCGGCGGGCAGGCGCAATACGACCTGATCGTGCTCGACCCGCCGTCCTTCACGCGCAGCAAGGGAAAGCTCGAGGACGCGCTGCGCGGCTACAAGGAGATCCACCTGCGCGCGCTGAAGCTGCTCGCGCCGGACGGCATGCTCGCGACGTTCTGCTGCTCGCACCATGTCAGCCGCGAGCATTTCCTCGGCGTGATCAATGAGGCGACCGTGGACGCGAAGCGCACTCTACGGCAGATCGCCACCTTCTCGCAGGCGGCGGATCACCCGATCATCCCCACGCTGCCGGAGACGGAATACCTCAAGGGTTTCCTCTTCGAGCTCGCACCCGGACGCTGAGCCGCGCGCGGGAATTGCTGCTGACAGCGGCACGACACCATGCACGCTACGCCGATGCCCGACGCCGCGCCCCCCCACCCCTCGCCCGCGCGGCTTGCGCGGCTGTTTGCGTGGCAGCGCTGGCGCAGCCTCCGCGCGCGCTTCGCGAAATCGCGCCGCGAGTCGCCGCTGCTGATCTTCATCCTCACCGGCTTCATTCTCTCCTACCTCATCTTCGGGTTCATCCTGTTCCGGTCGGGGCTGGGGTATCTCTACCGGTTTCCGCTCGTCGGCAGCCAGCTCGCGGAGCGCATCCTGTATCTCGTCTTCGGGTTCTTCTTCATCATGCTCGTGGTGTCGAACCTCATCATCGGCTACTCGACGCTGTTCCGGAACCGGGAGGCACAATGGTTCCTGTCTCTGCCCATCCGGCACCGCGATGTGTATCGGTGGAAGTTCATCGAGGCGCTCGGCATCTCGTCGTGGGCGCTTGTGTTTCTGAGCGCGCCGATGCTTGCGGCCTACGGCACCGTCCACGATGTCCGCTGGACGTTTTACCTGCAGGTGGCGGTCGGATACCTGCCCTTTGTCGTCATCCCCGCCGTCGTCGGCTCGTGGCTGATTTTGCTGCTGGTGCGCGTGCTCTCAAAGCGATGGGTGAAGCCGCTGCTGCTCGCCGCCGCGGCGGTGCTGCTCGCCTATGTTTTCTTCGGCGTGAAGCCGGTCACGGAAACGGAAGCCGCGAACGCCGGCGAGGTGCTGATGTTCCCGAAGCTGATGCGGGGCTCGCATGCGGCGACGAATCCATTCCTCCCGAGTTCGTGGCTCGCGATGGCGATTCGCAACTGGGGCATCGAGGGCATGGGCGCGGACGGGCTCTTTTACTTCCTGCTGCTGCTCAGCTACGCACTGTTCGGGCTGCTCATCGCGTTTGAAATCGCGGGGCGCAGCTACTACGCGTGCTGGTCCGCCGCGCTCGGCTCGCAGGCGGAGCGCCAGCACCGCGACAGTGCGGCGAAGCGCCAGCGCGGCAACCGGACCACTGTGCTCGGATGGCTCCAGGCCAAGCTCCGCCCGCTCTCGCCGCGGATGACGGCGCTCGTCTTCAAGGACATCCGCGTCTTCTGGCGCGACCCGGTGCAGTGGACGCAGTTCATGATTTTCTTCGGCCTGCTGTGCCTCTACGTCGCGAACCTCCGCAACGTGGCGATCGAGTTCAAGCAGGGCTACTGGGAGACGCTCATCAGCTATCTGAACCTCGCCGCGTGCGCGCTCACGCTCAGCACGCTCACAACGCGGTTTGTTTACCCGATGTTCAGCCTCGAAGGGCGGCGCGTGTGGATCCTTGGTCTCTCGCCGGTCGGGCTGCGCGGGGTCGTGCTGCAGAAATTCTGGGTCAGCTTCATCACCTCCGCGATCATCACTGTGGCGCTGATGAGCGTGTCCGCGGTGATGCTTCACCTCAGCCCGCAGCGCACGGTATTCTTCGCGGGCGCGACACTGATGATGAGCGCCGCGATGTCCGGCCTCGCCGCCGGGCTCGGCGCGCTCTTCCCCGACTTCAAGGAGGACAACCCGTCCAAAATCGTTTCGAGCTTCGGCGGCACGCTGTGCCTCGTGATCAGCTTCGTTTACAACACCGCAATCGTCTCGCTGCTTGCGGTGCCGGACATGTTCGCGGTGAGCAACCACGCGCTGCCCATTCCGCGATGGCTCCCGCCGCTCGTCGCGCTCGCGATCAGCATCGCGGTGATCGTCGTTCCGATGTCGCTCGCACTTCGCCGCGTGAAAAGTCTGGAAATCTGATCGCGCCTCTGCATGATGCGGCGCGCAGCCTCGCTGACATGCCCAACCCACCGCGCGACCAATTCCTCGATTTGCCCGAAGGCGACCCGCTCTCCACCGAACACCTCGACGAAAAAGTCCAGCTTGCCGAGCAGCAGGAGCAGGCGCTCAAGCGGCAGCTCGAATCCATTGAGAAGCAGAAACGTGAACTCGCGGAACTGAGCCGGCGGCAGGAGACGCTGACGGCGGGAAAAAACGAACTCACGGACAAGCTCACGCGGGCGCTGGTGGTGATCGAACGCGAGACAATGGAGGCTGGGAAGAGGCTCGAGCTTCTCCAGTCGATAAGCACGTCTTTCACGCAGCACCTTGAAACGATCGACTCGATCAATCCCAAGCTCTGGGACGAGTCGGAAATCAACAAGGAGCTGACGCGCGCCCTTGCATCGGTGGACGACGCGCGCGGCGAATACAGCCGTTCCTTTCCGCGTGTCTGCGCCATTCCCGAGCAGGTCGGCGCGGCGGCCGCGGCTGATGCGGGCTACGTCGCGGACTATTCCGGCGGCGATGGAAAGGACTTCATCGGCTGGCTGAAAATCGGGTTCGCATTTTCGCTTCCGCTGATCGTTCTCGGACTCATCGCACTCATCGTCATCGCCAGCCGCCTCCCGGCAAAATAGCCATGCCACGGAAATCCGACCGCAAAGCCACCGTCGAATCTCCCATCCTCTCGAAACAGCAGCAGCTCGCACAGCAGGAGGCGCAGTTGAAGGCGCGGCTCGATGAGACGCGAGACTTCCTGAAGAAGGCTCCCGTGTTGAAGGACGAGGCGCAGAAGAAGCAGCAGCTCGAAATTTTGGACCGCTTCAGCCGCCCCGCACAAATCGAGGGACCGTCGAATTTCCGGCTCAACTACGACGCGGGCAAACCCGTCCCGCCACCCCGGAAGCTGCGCAAGGAGCGCAGCAAGACGCCGCTGATCACGCTGGCCCTGCTCCTCACGTTTGCCGTCGTCCTGTATTTCGCATGGAAGTCCATGTGACAGGGGCCACCTGAGCCGGCCATGCGGGTGGCACGGCGGGCGCGTCATCGGGAAAACGCTTGAACGCCCATCCGCCATCCGAACACTCGGTGTGAATTGAGACCCCCGCATTTCCCCAGCACCAGCAGGCAGGCGAAAGTAGTCAGCGCGGCAGACGCCGCCTCCATCGTCCGCTCCGGCGACTGGATTGACTACGGTTTCGGCCTCGGCCAGCCGGATGCCTTCGACGCGGCACTCGCACAGCGGCGTGATGAACTGCGCGGCGTGAAAATCCGTTCGGGCCTCACCCTGAGCGAGCGGGCCGTGGTCGAGTCGGATCCAGAGGGCGCGAGTTTCCAGTGGCTGAGCTGGCATTTTTCAGGACACGACCGCCGCATGTCGGACAGGGGCCGTGCCAGCTACATCCCGATGAACTTCGGAGAAGCGCCGGACTACTACCGCCGCTTTCTCGACCCGGTGGATGTCGTCTGCATCAAGACCGCGCCCGCGGACGACGGCGGCTTCTTCAACTTCGGCGGTGCGGTGTCCTACCATCGCGCGCTCGCGGAACGGGCGAAGGTGCTTATCGTCGAAACCTGCCCCGCGATGCCCAGCGTCTTCGGCACCCAGGAATCAGTGCATCGCAGCGAGGTGGACTACGTCATCGAATCCCCTGCGGGGACGGTGCCGGAACTGGGCAATCCGCCCGCGTCCGAAACCGACCGCAAGGTGGCTGCGTTCATCGCATCGGAACTCACCAACGGCGCCTGCCTGCAAATCGGCGTGGGCGCGATGCCGAACGCCGTCTGCTCACTGATCCGGGAGACCGGCGTCCGCGATCTCGGTGTCCACTCCGAGATGCTGGTAGATGGCTTGATCGACCTCCTTGAAGGCGGGCTCGTCACCGGCGCGCGCAAGAATCTGGATCCCGGCAAGGCTGTCTTCACTTTCGCAGCGGGCTCCCGGCGGCAGTATGACTTCATCCACCGCAACCCGCTCGTCCACGCCTGCCCGGTGGACTACACCAACTTGCCGGAAGTCATCAGCCGCAACGACCGGGTGTTTTCCATCAACAACACCACGCGGATCGACTTGCAGGGCCAGTGCGCCTCCGAATCGTGCGGCCACCGGCACCTCTCCGGCACCGGCGGCCAGTTGCAGTTCGTCCGCGGCGCCTACGCCTCGCGCGGCGGAAAATCATTCATCTGCCTCGCTTCCACCTACGACAAGGGCGGCGAGCCGCGGAGCCGCATCGTCCCCAGACTCGAGCCCGGCGACATCGTCACCACTCCGCGCACGGATGTGATGTTCGTCGTGACGGAGTTCGGAATGGTGAACCTCAAGGGCAAATCCGTGCCGGAACGCGCGCGCGCCCTCATTTCCATCGCACACCCGCAGTTCCGTGAGCAGCTCGAACGCGAGGCCCGGGCGTGCGGTCTCATCCCCCGGGCCTTCTAGCCACAGCGGACTCCCCACACGGTTCGCCGGGCCGCGTGAGGGGCGAACGTAGCAGCGGCCTCTGGAAGCCCCGGCGCCGCTCAGATGCAGCGTGCAGAAAAATCCGCTGGCGCTGACGAGAAAATCCGATACCCATTCCGGCCCCGCGACCAATACGCGCGCTTAGCTCAGTGGTAGAGCGCTTGCTTCACACGCAAGAAGTCGCAGGTTCGAACCCTGCAGCGCGCACCATCCCAAGAACATGGTTTCCCGGGCTGGCGTCCAGTTCAGGCCGCGGGAGGCGCAGGCTGCGGTTTCATGATTCGCTTCACGGAGACGACGGTCGCAGCGATGGCTCCGGCGAAGGGAAGCCAGAAGCCGAAGATGGTCAGGCCGGCGTCTATTTTCACGAGGCCAGTGTCCACGGAGGTTTGCTTCGCGCCCAGCAGGAGCAGCAGGAACATCAGCGCGCTGAACCCGGCCGCACCGGCGAGGGCGAGCGGGATCCACGCATCCTTTTTCTTCCCCATAAAACTCCAAACCCACAGCCCGATGCCCGCGGCTGCCGCAAGCACCGCGAGTTTTCCGCGCCAGTCCCCCCTGAAGGCTGAATAGGACGGTGCGTCGGCGATGTTCTTCTTCATCATCTCAGCCATCGGGTTGTCCCCTTTTGCGGTCACTGTCACCGAGAACGCGCCGAAGAGGATCGCGCACAGGAAGGCGAGCGCAAGCCCGCCAAGATAAATCTGTGTGGGCTGGTCGAGCTTCTTGAAGACGGCGAGGCCCTCGTTCATTTTCTCCTTCGCCTGCCCGAGAGCCTTGGCCGCGGCGTCCTTCGCGGCTGCGTCCTGATTCGCCGCAGGTTCGCCAGCGGGTGTTGCTGGTGTGGCCGGAGTGGCAGGCGCGGGCGGGTTGGCGTTCGGATTCTGGTTCGGATCGGATTCAGTGCTCATGGTGTGGTGCTCGTTTCGCCGGATGATGCAGTTATCGGCCAATGACACAATCTCGGCATTTCAGGCAACACGGAGCATCGGCCCCGCTCAATGCACGACCTTGTTCAGCGGATACTCGATGATGCCCTCCGCACCGAGCGACTTGAGCTGCGGGATGATTTCGCGGACGACCTTTTCGTCGATGATCGTTTCCACGGCGACCCAGCCGGGGACGGCAAGGTGCGCGATGGTCGGATTACGCAGCGCGGGCAGCGCAACGAGCAGGGCCTGAAGCTTGTCCTCGGGCAGGTTCATTTTCAGACCGACCTTGTCGCGTGCGGCGAGCGCGCCTTGGAGAAGGAGGACGATGCGCTCGATCTTCGCGCGCTTCCACGGGTCGGTGAATGCCTTCCTGTTCGCGATGAACTGCGGCACGCTCTCCATGATCGTCTCGACGATGCGCAGCTTGTTTGCGCGGAGCGACGAGCCGGTCTCGGTCACGTCCACGATGGCGTCCACGAGGTCGGGCACTTTCACCTCCGTGGCACCCCACGAGAACTCGATCTCCGCGGTGACGCCGTGCTTCGCGAGAAAGGCTCGCGTCATCTCCACCGCCTCCGTGGCGATGATTTTGCCCTGCAAATCCTTCACGGTCTTCACCGGCGAATCCTCCGGCACCGCGAGCACCCAGCGCGTGGGCTGCGCGCTGCGCTTGCTGAAAAGAAACTCCGCGAGCCGCTCGACGTCGCTGCCGTTGTTCTCAATCCAGTCCCGGCCCGTGAGCCCGCAGTCGAGGAAGCCGTGCTCGACGTAGCGGGAAATCTCCTGCGCACGCAGCAGGCGGATCACCAGCTCGGGGTCGTCCACGGACGGCTTGTAGCTGCGCGAGGACACGGAGATGCTGAATCCGGCCTTGGCAAAGAGGGCGATGGTCGGCTCCTGGAGGCTGCCCGAGGGCAGGCCGATGCGGAGCTGGCGTTTTTCTTCTGGCATAAGAGCGCGCGGTTCTAGCGCGGGGGCGCGGCGTTGCGAGGGAAATTTCCCAGGCCTGCACTCGCCTCTTGCCGGAATGCGCGCGATTCGGCTCATTCCGGGGATGGAGTTGCAGCCCATCCAGAAGTTGCATGACACGCAGAATCAGCGCGACCGCCGCGGCATCGCGATCGACCGCGTCGGGGTGCGCGGGCTGCGCTATCCGATTCAGGTCCGCGACAAGGCGCGCAAGCTCCAGCACACCGTCGCGACGGTCACGCTCACGGTGGATTTGCCGCACCATTTCAAAGGCACGCACATGAGCCGCTTCGTCGAGGTGCTGAATGAGTTCGGCCCCGTGCTGCACGTGGACAACATCCAGACGATCCTCCGCGACCTCGCGCGCCGGCTGGACGCGAAAAACTCGCACGTGACTTTCGAGTTCCCGTTCTTCCTCGAAAAGAGCGCCCCGGCGACGGGCGCAGTCGGGCTGATGGATTACGTCGTGCGATTCGATGCGACGCTGGAAAAAAAGCGCACCAATTTCATCGTCACGGTGATCGTGCCGGTCGCGACGCTTTGCCCGTGCTCGAAGGCCATCTCCGACCGCGGCGCGCACAACCAGCGCGGGCAGGTTTCCTACAGCGTCCGCAGCACCAGGCCGATTTGGATCGAAGACATGATCGCGCTCGTCGAAAAGAGCGCGAGCTGCGAGCTCTACAGCCTGCTGAAGCGCCCTGACGAAAAGGCCGTCACCGAGCGAGCCTATGACAACCCGGTGTTCGTCGAGGATCTGGTCCGCAGCGTCGCCGCCCGCTCGAACCGCGACCGCAACATCACATGGTATCGCGTCGAGGCGGAGAACTTCGAGAGCATCCACAACCACAACGCCTACGCGCTGGTGGAGAAGCACGTGAGGCGTCCGGCGGAAAAATGAGCGCGCCCGGAAACTGCTCCTAAAACAGCGCCATGCTCCACCGCATCACGATCCTGCTCATCACCGGCTTCTGGCTGGCGATGACCGGGCTGCTTCTCGTGCGGGAGATTTACCCAGAGGCCACCCGGCTGAATGCGGTGCCGCTCGGCTATGTCGGCCAGATCGTCTTCCAGCACGAGCAGTCGTCCGACCTCCGTATCTTTTCCTCGGACAAGGAAACCGGCTTTCTCCACATTCAGCCCCGCAACTTCGCCGGCACCGCAAAGCGCAGCCTCGACATGAACGGGAGCGTCACCCTCACGTTTCCCGGAGCCCGCGGAAAACGCCTCGCCTGGTCGGCGCAGCTCGAACTCGGCGGCGACTTCTCCGCGCAGCGTCTGCACCTCGACCTCGCCGGACAGGATGCCGGCCAGCACGTTGATGTGGTGATTGATTTCGCCCGAAAGAAGGCGGTCTTCGGGACGCGCTTCGGCGACCAAACCGCAAACGAGACGGCCATCTCGCTCGATGAAACCGGGTTCTCCCGATTGTTTCAGCGCGCAGGGATTGATCCGGCGATGACCCGCCAGCTCGTCGCCTCACACACTTCCATGCCCCGGGTCGAATTCGGCGCCCAATCATCCTCCATGAGCATCCGCGGCCAGAAGCTTTCCACTTTCCTCCTCTCGCTGAAATCCGGCGGACAGACCGTCTTCGACGCCCAGATCAGCCAGCTCGGCCAGGTGCTATCGGCAAATGCGCCATCGCTCGGCATGAAGTTCACGCCGTTCAACCTCACGCGATGATTCGGACAAAGGGGCTCTCGAAAAACTTCGGCTCGCTCACCGCGGTGGACTCGCTCGACCTCGAAATCCCGCAGGGTGAATTCTTTGCCTTCCTCGGCCCGAACGGCGCAGGCAAGACGACGACGATCAAGATGCTCGCCGGCCTGCTCAAACCCAGCGCCGGCGCAGCATCCGTCGCGGGCTTCGACATCCAGGCCGAGCCCGAGCAGGCAAAGGCGCGCCTCGCCTACGTCCCCGATTTTCCCTACACCTACGACAAGCTGACCGCCGTCGAGTTCATGCAGTTCGTCGGCGACATTTTCGGCATGGAATCTGGCGTCATCATGGAGCGGACAGACTCGCTCTTTGAGCGCTTTCATCTCAACGACTACCGGCACGAGCTGACTGAGAACCTCAGCCACGGCACTCGCCAGCGCCTCGTGATCAGCAGCGCGCTCCTCCATGATCCGCAGGTGCTGGTGATCGACGAGCCAATGGTCGGCCTCGACCCGATGCACGCGCGCATCGTGAAGGATGAGTTCAAGGAGCGCTCTCGCGCTGGAATGACGATTTTCCTCAGCACACACCAGCTCAGCGTCGCAGAGGAGCTCGCTGACCGTGTCGGCATCATCCACTCCGGCCGTCTCATCGCGCTCGGCACCGTCGAGGAACTGCGCGCGATGAGCGTGGCCAAGGGCGGCCTGGAGAATGTGTTTCTGTCGCTCGTGGATGCGGACGAGCGAAACCGCGAGCGGGTGCGCTAGCCTGCGAGCAGCGTCTTCGCGTGCGCGAGAGCGGAGGCGCCCTTGCCCCCGAGCATGCGCGCGATTTCCTCGGCGCGCTCCGCCCCAGCCACCTCGGTGAGGGACGAGACGGTGCGCGCACCCGTGAACTGCTTCGTCACGACAAACTGCGAACCCGCGGCAGCCGCGACTTGCGGGAGATGCGTGATTGCGAGCACCTGACGCTTCTTCGCGATCGCGCGCATCTTCGCGCCGACGGAATGCGCGATTTCCCCGCCGACGTTCGCGTCAATCTCATCGAACACCAGCAGCGCGATCGTGTCCTGCGCGGCGAGCGCGGACTTCACCGCGAGCATCACGCGGGAGATTTCCCCGCTGCTCGCGATGGCCTTCAGCGGCTTCGCCGGCTCGCCGGGGTTCGGCGCGAAGACGAACTCCACCGACTCCGCGCCATGCGGCCCCGGCTCGGCCGAAGCGGTGAGCGCGACGGTGAAGTCCGACTTCTTGAAGCCCAAGTCGCGCAGATGGCCGGTGACCGCGGAGGCGAGCTTCGGCGCCGCGGCATTCCGCTTCGCCGACAGCTTGCGCGCCGTTTCGAGCAGCGCCTTCCGCTGCGCCATGATCGCATCGTCGAGCCGCTTCAGCTCCTCGCCACGCGACTCAATCTTCCGCAGCCGCTCCGCCGCGGATTCGCCGAAGGCGATCACCTCGGCGAGCGAGCCGCCGTATTTCCGCTTCAGCGTCTCAAACAGCGACACACGCTCCTCAAGCTCCGCGAGCGCCGCCGGCTCGATGTCGAGATCGTCCGCGTAATGCGAGAGCCCGGACGCCAGCTCCTCGATCTCCGCGAGACCCCGCAGCAGCGTGTCGGAAAACCGCTTCGCCGCCGGGTCCACGCGCTCGAGCTCGCGCAGCACCTTGCCCACTTCGTT
This sequence comes from Chthoniobacteraceae bacterium, assembly GCA_044221185.1. Lineage (GTDB taxonomy): Bacteria > Verrucomicrobiota > Verrucomicrobiia > Chthoniobacterales > Chthoniobacteraceae > SXWH01. Next base: position 597,931 of record JBGAPP010000002.1, read on the forward strand.
CAGCCGCTGCATCGCGGAATCATCGGACTCGGAGAGTCGGCCGAGCGCACTGCTGCATAGCTCGAGCAGTCGCTTGGCATTCGACGCCGTGTGATAGCGCGCCACCGTGTCCTCCTCCTCGTCCAGCCGCAGGCGCGCCGCCTCGATCTCATCGACCTGGTGGCGCAGCAAATCGATCTCGCGCTCCAGCGCGGCCTCGCTGCCCGCCAGTGCGTCGCGCTCGGCGATCGTCCGGTTCAGCTCGCGCCACTGCTCGCCGTATTTCTCCCGCAGCGCCACGGCACCGGCGAACGAGTCGAGCAAATCGAGCTGCCGCTCCACCGACAGCAGCGACTGGTGATCGTGCGGGCCGTGCAAATCCACGAGTCCGTCGCCAAGTTCCTTCAGCACGTTCAGCGTCGTTGCGCTGCCGTTGATGAACTGCCGGTTCGTCCCCGCCGCCGCAAAAGCGCGCTTCACGATGAGCTGCCCGTCCTCGCACGGTTCGATCCCCTGCTCCTCCAGCCACGCGTTGCACTTCCCCGCATCGGCGATGTGAAAGACCGCCTCCACCGTGCAGCTCTCGGCCCCGCTGCGGATCAGCGTCTTGTCCGCCCGTTCGCCCAGCACGAGCTTCAGCGCGCCGACGATGATGCTCTTCCCCGAGCCCGTCTCACCCGTGATCGCGACAAAGCCGGCGCCGGGCTGCCATTCGAGCTCCTCGACGAGTGCGAGGTTGCGGATGCGCAGGGATGAAAGCATGGCGCGGTGAAATGCCGGATGCCCGCAGCAAACGCAAGGGCAAGCGCCGCGCTACTGGGCATCCCAGCGGATGCGCAGCGGCATGAGCGTGTGCGTGGTGCCGCCGCCGCTGTCGGCGATGAGGATGAGGCTGCGCCAGCCGCCGGCGAGCTTCGGGCCGAGGGCGATGCCCTCGAAATTGGTTGCCAGCGTGTTGCGGCTGAAAAGGAGCGTCTTGCCAGCGGGGGTAAAGGCGGCGCCGTCGAGCGCGGCGAGCCTCGATGTGTCGGTGGTGCCGCGGAGTTCGGCGCGGAAGATTTTCGCGGAGAGGCCGAGGCCGGTGACAACGCGCTCAAGGACGAGCAGCTCGCCATTCGGCAGCAGGCAGAGGTCGCTCACGCCGGTGCCGCCGCCGGACACGCGGAGGAAGGACTTTTCCGTGACGTAGGCAAACTGCCCGGCGGGGCGCAGGCGCGCATCGAACCTCTGCAGGCGCACGACGGTGCCGTGGTCGTCGCCGCTCCTCGGGCCGTCGCATTTCAGAGCCTCCTCGTTCGCGGTCCAGAAGTTCCGCACGGTGGAGTCGTAGGTGAGCGATTCGAGGCTCTTGTTGCCACGCGCCTTGGCGAAGATGGGTGGCACGGCGACGGGGAGCACGGCGCGCGTGCGCAAGTCGAGGCCGAAGATGCCGTCCCCCGTCTCGCAGCTCACGTAGAGGCGGCGCGTGTCGGGCACGAATGCGACGCCCTCGAAATCCGCCAGCTTTGTCTTCACCGGGATCGCCTCGCCGATGAACGCGGAGAGAATTTTTCCGCTCGCCGGATCCAGCGCGATGGTCAGGGGGAAAATTGCGCGCACCTTGTCCGACACCGTGAAGTAGCCGCTGCCTCCCGCCCATGCGAGCGCGCTGAAGTCCGTGGCGGCGCGATACTCGAAGGAGAAATCGCGCTGGCCGGGCACGTCTTCAATCTCGGTGGCGGCGTGCGCGGCCCGCGCGAGCGTGAGGAGCAGCACGAGCAGGACGGCGCACACTGCCGCCGCCGCATCCGCGGCGCGTCTCACCGCAGCCACTGCGCAAGTTCCTCCCTCGCGGCGTCGCTGAGTGCAACGCGGAACTCCGGCGGCAAAATCAGTCGCCCGTCGGGAAAACGCAATTCGACGCGGCGCGTGCCGGGGTTTCGGCCGAGCACTTCGCGGATGCGCAGCAGGTCCGCCTCGGTGGATTTTGCGCGGTCCAGCTTCAGCACGAGCGGCTTCTCGGCGGGCTCCGGCTTCTTCAGCGGGGTCACTTCGTCCGCGGCGATGCGCGGGCCCTCCTCGCGAAGGTCGAGGCGGCCCTTGAGCGAAACGACCGCGCCCGCCTCAAGATGCTTCTGCACGCGGGTGAACGCCTCGTTCCAAACCATGACCTCGATGCTGCCGGTGAAATCCTCAAGAATGATGATCGCAAACGGCTTGCCGTCCTTCTTGGTGAACTTCCTCTCCACCGACGCGAGCTGGCCCGCGATGGTCACGGTGCTCTTGGCCTCCTGCGACGGCAGCTTCGCGATGGGCACATACTTCGGGTTCTCCAGCGCGCTGCGGTATTCATCGAGCGGATGGCCGGTGACGTAGAAGCCGAGCAGCTCCTTTTCATACGCGAGCTTCTCGGTGAGGCTCCACGGAGGGACGACGGGGCCGCTGCGGGCCGCCGCGGGCTTTGCGACGGTGCCGATGTCGCCGAAGAGCGATTCCTGCCCCGCTGCCCGGTCGCGGTGCGCGCTCGCGGCGGACGCCATCGCACCCTCGATGCCCGCAAACATCGTCGCGCGGTCGGCGCCGGACTCATCGAAGGCGCCGGCCTTCACGAGGCACTCGATTGCCTTCCTGCTGATGCGCTTGCTGTCCACCCGCGCGCAGAAATCCGACAAGTCCCGGAACTTCCCGCCGCGCGCGCGCTCGGCGATGGCGGACTCCATCGCGGACTCGCCGACGTTCTTGATCGCCGCGAGGCCGTAGCGGATCGCGCCGAGATGGATGCGCCCGCCGGGCGACGGCGCGTGGCCGTTGCTGCCATTCCCATTGCCCGCGACCTTCGCCGAGCCATCCGGCAAATCCTCAAAGCGCACATCCTCATCCACGCGCGGAACCTCCACTTCGCTGTCGCCAGCGCTGCGTGCCTGCGCGATCGCCGCCTTGCGCGCGGCCTTCGCGGCCTCCACACCGGCATTGTCCACGTGGTCGGGTTCAAACTTCAGCCCGCTCTTGTTGATGTCCGGCGGCAGGATCTGGATGCCCATCCGCTCGCACTCGGCGACGAAGACGCTGATCTTGTCGGTGTTCGAGACTTCGTTGCTCATGACCGCCGCCATGAATTCCACGGGGTAGTTCGCCTTGAGATACGCGGTCTGGTAGCTCACCCACGCGTAGGCGGCGGAGTGCGAGCGGTTGAATCCGTAGCCCGCGAACTTCTCCAGCGTGTCGAAAATCTCGTTCGCCTTCTCCTCCTTGATTCCGTGCAGCTCGGCCGCGCCCTTGCAGAACTTGATGCGCTCCTCGGCCATCTTCTTCTTGTCCTTCTTGCCCATCGCGCGGCGCAGCAGATCGGCGCCGCCGAGCGTGTAGCCGGCGAGCACCTGCGCGGCCTGCATGACCTGCTCCTGGTAAATGAGCACGCCGTAGGTTTCCTTCGTGACGTCGTCGAGGAGCTTGTGCGGCGCGCGCACTTTCGCGAGGCCCTTCTTGCGCTTCACGTAGTCCGGGATGAGGTCCATCGGGCCGGGGCGGTAGAGCGCCAGAATCGCGTTGATGTCCTCGATGTCGCGCACGTCGAACTGCCGGCACACGCCCACCATGCCGCCGGACTCGACTTGGAACACGGCGATCGTCTCGCCGCGGTTGTAGATGTTGAAGCTCGCCTCGTCGTCGAGCGGGATCGTGTCGATGTTGAAGCCGGGCGTGTGCTTGTGGATGAGCGCGACGGCGTCCGTGATGACGGTGAGCGTCTTCAGCCCGAGGAAGTCGCACTTCAGCATGCCGACATCGCCGAGCGGGCCCATCGCGTATTGCGAGACGATGCTGCCGTCGTTCGCACGCGCGAGCGGGATGTAATCGCTGAGGTCGCGGTCGCCGATGACGACGCCCGCCGCGTGGACGCCCGTGCCGCGCGTGAGCCCCTCCAGCTTCACCGCGGTGTCCCACATCTGCGCGGTGTTCGCCTCTGTCTTCACGGCCTGCGCGAGCTCGGGATTCTTGTCGATCGCACCCGCGACATGCTCCACCGCGCCGTTCTCGCCGGTCTTGTCGTAGCCCGCCAGCGTGATGCCCAGCTCGTTCGGGATCATCTTCGCGATGCGGTCGCCGTCGCCGTAGCTCCAGTCGAGCACGCGTGCCACGTCGCGCACCACGGACTTCGCGCCGAGCGTGCCAAACGTGATGATCTGCGACACCGCGCGCTCGCCGTATTTGTTCCGCACGTATTCGATCACCTCGCCGCGGCGGTTCTGGCAGAAGTCCACGTCGATGTCCGGCGGCGACACGCGCTCGGGATTCAGGAAGCGCTCGAAGAGCAGCTTGAACTTCAGCGGGTCGATGTCCGTGATGCCCATCGCGTAGGCGATCATCGAGCCTGCCGCCGAACCGCGGCCCGGGCCCACGGGGATGCCGTGCTCCTTCGCCCAGTTGATGAAGTCCCAGACGATGAGGAAATAATTCACGAAGCCCTGCTTCTCCAGCACGCCGATCTCCAGCTCGTAGCGCCGCCGCACCTCCTCGGAATCCGCATCCGCCCCGTAGCGCCGCCGCATCCCCTCCTCGGTGATCTCGCGAAGGTATTGGTTCTGCGTCTTGCCGGGCGGCGGCGTGTAGTTCGGATACTTCGCCGAAGTGTCGAGCTGGAAGCCGCAGCGCTCCGCGATGGCCAGCGTGTTGTCGCACGCATCCGGATGCGCCGAGAACAGCTCCCGCATCTCGGCGGGCGACTTGAAATACACCTCCGTCACATACTTCATCCGCCGCTCGTCGGACACCTTTGCGCCCGTGCCGATGCAGATGAGCACGTCGTGCGCGGAATGGTCGCCGCGGTCGAGGAAATGCACGTCGTTCGTCGCCACAAGGCCGAGCCCGAGGTCGCGCGCAAACCTCGGCAGCGTCGCATTCACCTTCCGCTGCGCCTCGATGCCGTGGTCGGACAGCTCGAGGAAAAAGTTCTCCTTCCCGAGGATGTCCCGGTAAGCGCCCGCCAGCTCCAGCGCCTTCGCCGGATTTTCCTCCGCGTGGATCGCGTAGGGCACCTCGCCCTTCAGGCAGCCGCTCAGGCCGATGAGGCCCTTCGCGTATTGCGCCAGCAGCTCCTTGTCGATGCGCGGCTTCCCGTAGAAGCCGTCGAGGTGCCCGATCGAGACGAGCTTCACGAGGTTCCGGTAGCCCTCCCCGTCCGCCGCCAGCAGCGTGAGGTGAAAGGCCGACTCCTTCCGCGAGGTCGCCGTCTTCTTCAGGTGCGAATCCGGCGCCACATACACCTCGCAGCCGATGATCGGCTTGATGCCCTTCTTGTTGCACGCCTGGTAAAACTCCACCGCGCCATACATCACCCCGTGGTCCGTGATCGCCAGCGCCGGCATCCCCATCTCCTTCGCCTTCCCCACCGCGGCATCGATCCGCGCCATGCCATCCAGCGTGGAATACTCGGTGTGGCAGTGGAGATGGACGAAGCTGTCTGGCATCCCTGCGACTCTACGCCCCGCGTGCGCGCGTCAAAGCGCGAATTCCCGAAACCACCGCGGCAAGGCGGGCTGGGTTTGGAAGGTGCGGCATGGATGCCTGAAAACACGCCAGCGTGGACGACGGCCTCCAGCCGCCATGCCTCCCCGAAAGCCGGAGGCGAAGCCCGCACCCTCTTGGAGCCGCTCTCCGGAGCGGCGCGATTCATCCGCAGGGGGAAAATCCCGCAACCGTGCAGGCCCCGACCGGGCAGCTCTGGAGCCACTCCACACACGCCCCATCGCCCGCCTCCACGCTCCGTCATCCGTCCCTCCGTCCCTCCATTCCGTCATTCGTCATTCGTAATTTCAGCCTGCCCGCCGTCGCACCGGGAACCGGCATTCCACCCCGGAGTCTCCCCAACGTCCCGCCGGGAATCGGCATTTCACCCCGGAGTCTCCCCATCGTCCCACCCGGAATCGCCATTCCACCCCGGAGTCTCCCGGACGCCCCACCGGGATTCGGCATTCCACCCCGGAGTCTCCCCATCGTCCCACCCGGAATCGCCATTCCACCCCGGAGTCTCCCCAACGCCCCGCCGGGATTCGGCATTCCACCCCGGAGTCTCCCCAACGCCCCACCCGGAATCGCCATTCCACCCCGGAGTCTCCCCAACGTCCCGCCCGGAATCGCCATTCCACCCAGGAGTCTCCCGGAAGCTCCACCGGGATTCGGCATTCCGGACCCGAGTCTCCGGACCGTCGAAAAGAAATCCTTCCCGGCGACCCGGAGTCTCGGAACTGCCGGTCTGGCCCGCATTTTCCCGCTCCCGAGCCTCCATCGCGCCGCTGCGAAACCCCCGCGAACCGCACCGAGCCTCTGGGATTGCATCCCGGTTTCTGCTCTGGCACTCTCCCGCCTCATGAACGAGTCCCCTGATTCCTCGTCCGTGCCGCCGAGCCTCCCCACCGCGGATGCCGATGCCGTTTTCGCCCTCCTGGGCGAGCCGTCCCGCCGCCGGATTCTCCTGGCGCTGGCGGATGGCCAGTTTCACCTCGCGCGCGCTCTTGGCGGGATGTATCCGAAGCACTTCGACAACAACCGCAAACACCTCGACGTGCTCGTGAAGGCCGGGCTCGTCGAATCGGAACGTGATCCCGCGAACACAAGGCGCCAGCACTACCGCCTGGCCCCATGGGTGAAAGTGACCAGAACCCCGGAGGGCCGCACGATGGACTTCGGCCACTGCCTCGTGCGGTTCTGAGCCCCGGTGGAGCGTGACCTCCGGGCACGCTTCTTCCCCGAGCACGCCCATCGAAACGCGCCCGGAGGTCGCGTTCCACCTGGCGCACGCCATTCGGCATTCCGTCATTCGTCATTTCAGCCAGCCCGCCTCCTTCCGTCGGCGGCTAGGGAGATTCCAGCATCCTCCTCACTTCCCCGCCGCAGGGGCGAGGACGACGCGGAAGCCGTAATGAAAATAGCGGGTGCCGGGCTGGTCGCGGTTGCGGAAGGACGACAGCAAATCAATGGGGTTGTGCTCGGCCCACGACCCGCCCCGGAGCACACGGATGGTCTTCCCGGGCTCAAACAGATCCTCACACCAGTTCCACGCATTTCCGCCGATGTCATGGAGCCCGAGCGCATTTGGCGCAAAGCTGCCAACCGGCGCCGTGTAAACGAACTGGTCCCGGTAACCGATGAGCGGTTTCTGGTAGTTCTTGTCCACCTCGTTGCCCGCCGTCTCCTCACCGCCGAAGTTGCCCGCGCCAGCCGGCGGAGGCCATGCGGCGCCCCACGGATACACGTCCGCAATCTTGCCGTTCTTTTCCACGGGCGGCTTCGACGCATCCTCCCGATCCGCAATGCCCGCGGCGTTGCTCCATTCGTGGTCTGTCGGCAGCCGGTAGCGCTCATTTGCTCCGATCGTCCCGGCCTTCCGTTCGCGGGCGGTGAGCCATGTGCAGAATCCCTGCGCATCCTCCCAACTCACCAGCACAGCGGGATGCGTCGGCCCCAGTGGAAAGGGCGGCTTGTCCCATTTGAGCCCGCTTTCCGACACCATCACCTCGTAGTCCTGCACCCGCGTCGCCCACACGGAAAAGAGCACGCGCTGCCTGTCCGTCGGCCCGCCGGTGATGGGCACGGGGACGAACTTCATGCCAAGGGTATTCACAAACGGCGCGTCCTTTGTGGCGGCGGCGGGGGTGACGCTGGCGGTTTCCGAAGGCGCGGGCTCCAGCACGCAGCGGAAGCCGTCGTTATGGCGATGAGTAATGGAATTATGCGCCCGATAAGTCGCGCGAAGCCCATCTCGAGCACTGTTATCCCAAGCCCCGCCTCTCAAAATGCGATCCCTTTGCTGGGCGTTCCACCAATCTTCGCACCACTGCCACACGTTCCCACCCATGTCATGGAGGCCATGCGCATTAGCCGAAAAGCTGCCTACCGGCGAAGTCGTCGGGAAGCCATCATCGTAGCCGTTCAACCACTGGCTATTTTCAATTCGGCCGCTTTTGTCGTTTTTGCTGGGTGGAAATTTCAAATGAAAGCTCTCGTCCGCATAGTTCCCCACCTTTGTTGTTGGCGGCCACGCCGTTCCCCACGGAAAGTTTGCATCATCCTTTCCTCGCTCGCTCTTTTCCTCCGGTGTCGCGCCCTGCTCCGGCGGAAGACCGACGGCGGTGCTCCACTCGGCGTCCGTGGGCAGGCGATAGACCCAAGGAGCCGGGGCGCCCTCGCCCCGCGTCTCATTCCCGGGGCGAGGGCGCCCCGGCTCCTTGCGTTCCTTCTCCGTCAGCCACGCACAGAACGCCTGCGCCTCTTCCCATGTCACACCGACGACGGGATGATCCGCCTCGCGCCCCACGGGCACGCCGTCCTTCGCCTGCGTCTTCCACGAGCCGTCCACGCCCGGCTTCGCCGCCGCAAACTTCTCGAAGTCCATCACCCGCGTGTGCCAGATGCTGAAGAGCACCTTCGTCCCCGGCACCGGCACGAACTTCATCCCGAGCGAATTCACAAACGGCGCATCCTTCGTCGCGGCGGGTGGAGCGGGCGCTCCGCGCACGCTTCCGTCTCCGGCTGCCGAAGAAACGCGCGACGGAGCGCGCGTTCCACCTTCCTTCGCCGCGCGCTCGGCCTCGGTGAGCTGGGGTTCCTTTTTCCGGAACGCGAAGAACGCGGCGATGCCGAGGAGGAGCACCACGGCGGCGATGAGCGCCGCGCGCGATTTTGAATGGGGAGCCTTGGATCCTGAATTCCCGGCGGCGGGCGCGATGACGGTGGGCGTGGAGTGGATGTCGGCAGGGGCCGCGGCGGGGACGGCCTTCGCGGCGGGGCGCGGCGCAGGCGCGGCCGGGCGCTTCGGCGGCGGTGGCGGCTGCTGTTGCTGCGTGACGGGGAGGGCCTGCGGGACGGTCGCCGTGGTGATGGCGTCGTAGGCGCGGCGCAGGTCGGCAAGCAGCTCGGCATAGTTCTGCTGACGGTAGGCGGGATCCTTCGCCATCATCCTCATCACCGCGGCGGAGAGCGCCGGCGGGCAGCCGGGCAGCGCGTGCGCGAGGCTCGGCACGGGCGCGGTGACGTGCTTGAGCATCACCGCCATCGCGGAGTCGCCGCTGAAGGGCGGCTTGCCCGAGACGAGGTGGTAGAGCGTGCAGCCGAGCGAGTAGATGTCGGCGCGGAAGTCCACGTCCCTGCTCGCCTGCCCCTGCTCGGGGCTGATGTAGTGCGGCGTGCCCATCGAGGAGCCGGTGGCGGTGAGGGATGCCGCCTCGCCGGTGGCGCCGCCGACGCTCTTCGCGAGGCCGAGGTCGCCGAGCTTCACCTCGCCGTCGCTCGAGAGGAAGATGTTGTCGGGCTTGATGTCGCGGTGGATGAGCTGGGCCTTGCGCCAGCCGTATTCCAGCGCCGTGGCGACGTGGATGGCGATGGCGACGGCCTCCGCCCCATCGAGCCGCTCCTTGCGCTTCAGCCGCGACTGCGCGCTTTCGCCTTCCACAAACTCCATCGCAAACCAGTGCAGCCCGTCCGTCTCGCCCGCGGAGTAAACCTGCACGAGGTTCGGGTGGTTCAGCGCCGCGGCGGCGATGGCCTCGCGCTGGAAGCGGGCGATGAATTCCCTGTCCGCCGCGAGCGAGCCCTGGAGCGTCTTCAGCGCGACGAGGCGCTTCAGGGAAATCTGCCGCGCCTTGTAAACCGCGCCCATTCCGCCCTGCCCGAGACGGGAGAGAATCTCGAACTCCCCGAGGACCTGGCCCTCCAGCCCGCCCCCCAGCAGGCCGAGGATCCCCGCGGCACCGCGCTCATCGATCCTGCCAGACCCCTGCGAAGCCGGCGTGACCACCGTGGGGTCGGCTGGGTTCGGTTCCGGTTTCGGCTGGTTCGGGTCGGCAGATTCCATGGTCGTCGGGGCACGACGCAGCGGAGTGTCTGCCGCAAACGCAGGTGGAAAGGCAAGCCCGGAGCCCCGCGGATGCGCCGTGTGCGGGGGGTGGCATGGCAGCGCCAAGGTGCGGCGGCGCGGCGGGATGGGAGATTTACCGCGGGAGGGCGACGGGGCGGTCGCTGAGCCTCGGGACTTCCGGGCCGGGCGCGGTCTTGCCGGTGGAACGCGTGGCGCCGACGATGACCATGCGGCCGTCCTCTTTTCTGCGCACAGCGGCACGGCCGGAATCGGAATGCCATGAGGTCTGCCCGAGCCACTCGCCGTTCACGCCGATTTTCGAGAGGAAATACTGCTTCGGCCCGACGAGGTGGAAGACATGCAGCGTGTTGTCCCGGTCGAACTCGCGCCCGGGGGTGCCGCTGCCGACGAGGCGCCCGAGCGGATAGGTGCCGAAGCTCGCGCCGGTCGCCTCGTCCTCCACGCGGGCGTAGAGCGTCATCTCCCTCGGCAACTGGAATGAGAGCAGGGTGAACACGCGGTAGCCGCCGCCCGCGGCCTCCTGCGAGGCTGGCACGCCGACGGTCTGCGTCCAGAGCCTGCGGCCCTCGCTGATGTCGAGCTTCACCGGGTTTGAAATCATGAACTTCCCGGTGTCCTCGAAGTAGATCGTCGCGCGCACGGTGTAGGTGCCGTATTCGTTCACGGGATAAAGCCGCAGCAGGTCCACCTTCCTGCGGACGGTGTCACCGTTGAGAACGACCTGCGGATCATTCCGGTAGTCGCGGACGTGCGGCCCGATGGGCGTGCCGTCCTTCATCACCTCGAATCCGAACCACTGGTTGCCGCCCGAATCGCGCAGCATCACGTCCTTGCCGGCGAGGTTGCGGATGGTGACGGTGGTCTCGATGGGCTCGCCGCGGATGAAGATGTTGCGGCTCAGGGACAGGTTCACGTCGAGCTGCGCATGCGCGCACGCGAGCAGGGCGAGGAGGACGAGCGGGACGGCGAGGCGGTTCATTTGCGCTTGATGGTGCGGAATCCGATATAGAGGGAGCGGACGAAGGGGGTGACGTCGTCGCCGACGAAGTAGGTTTCAACGTCCACGCCGGGCCGGACGATTCGCTTCTGCACGGCGGGATACACGAACCAGCAGTCCTCGGCGGGGATCTTCAGGGTGCGGCCCCACATCGGCAGCGGCTCGGTCGCGAAGGAACCGCCTTTGAGGAACGGAATCTCCTTGCTGCCCTCCTTGCGGTAAACCCACTCGCACACGTTGCCGGCCATTCCGACCACGCCAAACGCACTCGCGTCCGCTGGAAATCTGTTCACCGGCGCCCAGTAATTGTAGCCGTCGTCGGTCTTCGTGCCGCCCGGTGCCATCGGGTTGTAGCCCTGGTTCGAGTTGAATTTCTCGATCTTCATCTCGTCGCCCCACGGATACTTGAATCCGCGCGGGCCGCGCGCCGCCGCCTCCCATTCCTCCTCGGTGGGCAGAACGCGGGGAGCGCCACCCTCGACGATTTTCCCGCGCCACTGCGCATAGGCATACGCATCCCAGTAGGTGACACCAACCATCGGAGAATCCAAGTCGATCGCCACACCGGGATCCTCGGCCAGCTTGCTCGCGGGGTTTGCGTCCTGCCTGAAGACACGCTTGCCGCCCATCGCCGCGTTCTTGATGAGGATGACCACTTCCTGGTTCACGTGCGGCGTCCTGCGGTCGCCGCGGGGATGATCGAACTCATGCTCGCGATCCGGGTTCTTCTCGCACCACGCGATGAACTTCGCATACTCGCCGATGCTCACTTCATACTGGTCGATCTCGAACGCGCCGAGGTCGGCCTTGCCCACGCCGGGCTCGCCGACGGGATAGGAACCCGCGGGGATCTGCACCTGTTGATCCAATTGCGCAATGGCAAGCCCACCGACAGTCAGCAGCGCGAAAATGGATGCGGTCAGTTTCATGAACGGATCACTTCCGCTTGATGGTGCGGAATCCGATGTAGAGCGAGCGGACGACGGGGGTGACGTCGTCGCCGACGAAGTAAGCTTCACCGTCCACGCCGGGCCGGACGATTCGCTTCTCGGCGGCGGGATGCACGAACCAGCAGTCCTCGGCGGGAATCTTGAGGATGCGGTCCCACATTGCGGCCAGCGGGGTCGCGAAGGAACCGCCCTTGAGCAGGGGAATCTCCTTGCTGCCCTCCTTGCGGTAAACCCACTCGAGGACGTTGCCGGCCATGCCCACGACTTTGAACTCGCTCGAGTCGCCGCTGAAGGCATCCACCGGCGCCCAGTAGTTGTAGCCGTCGTCGGTCTTCGTGCCGCCCGGTGCCATCGGGTTGTAGCCCTGGTTCGAGTTGAAGTTCTTCGGCTTCATCTCGTCGCCCCATGGATACTTGAAGCCGCGCGTTCCGCGAGCGGCGGCCTCCCACTCCTCCTCGGTCGGAAGGTCGCGCGGGGCGCCGCCCTCGACGATTTTTCCGCGCCACTGCGCGTAGGCGTAGGCGTCCCAGAAGGTGACGCCGACCATGGGGCAGTTCAAATCAACCTCCACGCCGGGATCCTCGGCGAGCTTGCGGGCGGGGTTCGCGTCCTGCCTGAAGACCCGCTTGTTGCGCATCTGGGCGTTCCTGATGAGCGTGACGACGTCCTGGTTCACGTGCGGCGTCTTGCGGTCGCCGCGGTTGTGATCGAACTCGTGCTCCCGGTCCTGGTTCTTTTCGCACCATGCGATGAACTTCGCATACTCGCCGATCGTCACCTCATACCTGTCGATCTCGAACGCGCCGAGGTCGGCCTTGCCCGCGCCGGGCTCGCCGACGGGATAGGAACCCGCGGGGATCTGCACCTGCTCGTCGAGCTTGCGGGCGTTGGAGATGACGAATTTCCAGACGACGAAGCCGAGGACGATCAGCAGCGCGCCGAGCGTGCAGATGTTGATCACCATGGAGCGCTTCCTCGCCTTGCGTGCCGCCTCGATGGCGCGCTGCGCGGCCTCGTCGGCGGCCTTCATCTTCGCGGCCTCGACGGGGACGACCTTCGGCTCGAGCGCCTTCACGGCCTGAAGCACCACGGGCCAGCTCACGACGGGGTTCGGGCCGCCGGTCATGCGGCCGAGCAGGGCGCGGAGGCCGCCGGAGATTTTGTCCGGCAGGGTGAGCTGCTGGATGATCGCGCCGATGCTTTGGATTTCACGCTGCACGGTCACGCCCGGATCGAGGTCGGCGATGGCGAGGTTCGCCATGCGCGCGATGTTGTCCGGACCGAGGCGGATGCTGTTCGCGTCAACGGCGGAGTGCGAGAGGTTGCGCGACCAGAGGTATTGCAGCGCGTCGCCCGCGACTTTCAGCACGTGCAGCGCGGTCTTTTCGTCGAGCGCCTGGCCCGTGGCGATGCGCTCCTCCATGCTCGATCCCTCGAGGAATTCGTGCGTGAAAAATGCGAGGCCGTTGCGCTCGTCGGCCTCGAAGACGGACATGATGGAGGGATGCTGCACCGCGGCCTTGGCGCGGGCGTCGTTCATGAAATGCGCGCGCGTCGCCTCGTCCTCGCCAACCGCCGGGTCGAGCACCTTCAGGCCGACGCGGCGGTTCACGCTGAGCTGGAGCGCGAGATAGACGCTGCCCCATTTCCCGCGCCCGATGAGCTGCTGCACGCGGTAGTCGCCGAGCTGCACGCCGATCAGCGGATCCTGCGAACCATCCGGCGGCACCGCTGCGGGCTGAGGCGCCGCAACGGCGGAAACGGGACGCGGAGCCGCGGCGACCGCGGCCTGGGGAACGGCGCGCGGGGCGGACTGAATCGCGGAAGGAACCTGCGGGACGGCTCGGGCCACGGGCTGTGCGGCAGGCACCGCCACCGGCTGGGGCGCGAGCTGCACCGTGGGCTGAGCGGCAGGCACTGCAGGCACCCCCTGCGGCACCGCCCGGACAGCAACGGGCTGCGCCGCGGGAACGGCCGCAGGCTGCGGAACTGCGCGTGCCACCGGCTGCGCGGCGACCGGGACCGCCGCAGCCCGGGGCACTGCCACAGGCTGCGCCGGCACCGCTGCTGGAACCGCCTGCGCGACGGGCTGGGGAACGGCCACTGGCTGTGCGACCGCCACCGCGGGCACTGTGATCGCGGTCGTCTTTCCCGCCACGCGCGCCTTTTCCGGCGCTGCCGCAGGCGGCGGAGCGGCGAGGTGCGCGGCGGCCGTCCCGATGCCGCTGATGATCGCCATCGCGTCCACTGGCTTCGAGAGCACCGGCGCTCCCGCGAGCTGCTCGGCGTAATCGCTCAGATCGTAGCCGCTGATGAAAACCGTCTGCATCGCGGGGTAGTGCGACTGGAGTTCGGTGCGCAGCGCGAAGCCATCCGTGGGCTCCATCACGACATCCGTAATCAAAAGATCCACGCCGCCCATCGCCGCGGCATGCTCGACCGCCTTCTGCGCATTGGCGGCCACTTTCACTTCATGGCCGGGCACGGCCTTCACAATGGCCATGATGGCCTGCAAAACGCCCGCCTCGTCGTCAACAATCAGGATTCTCATTGGATGGGATCTCTATTCGGAAAGATTGAACGGCGCGGGGAACTTCTGGTTCAGGCTCGCCGGCTCGGCCTTCGTGTCCTGCAGCTCGCCGCGGTAATACAGCCGCACGATGTAGCCGTAGTATTCGCGCCGCTCGTTCTGCGCCTGCGCCACCGGCAAATCGTAGCTCACCTCCAGCACCTCCGTGTCGCCGTCCCTCCAGTCCACCGGCTGCGACGTCCAGTGGTTGCTCACGTTCGCGACGGTGCGCGTGATGTCCTTCCCGTTCGCGCGGTCGTAGAAGAGGACGAACACCTTCATCTCGCGGACCGCCACCGGCTCGGACATCCGCGCGCGCACCGGCACGGCGAGCGAGAACCGCTTCGCCGACGACGAATCGCGCTCCTCGGACATCTCCGTGCTGCCGATGGCGAGCATCTTGCCCTTCGGAATCTCCGCCGCGCCCGTCCCGGCCGGCGCGCCGCCCGTCGAGCGCATCGTGTCCTGCACCGCCGACTCGAGCTTCGACTTCGCCATCGAGAAATAAAGCCCTGCGCGCTCGCCCATCACGAAGATGCGCTTCCACTGTTCCGCCGCCTTGTCCGGCAGGCTCATCTTTTCAAACGTGAACGCCTGCTCCGCGATCGCGAGCGGGTTCGCCGGCTCGAGCCGCTCCGCCTCGCGCAGCTTCACCAGCGCGCCGGCCGTGTCGCCGGAGCCGCGCAGCAGCTTGCCCTGCTCGATGACATCCAGATACCGCGCGTCCGTCTTCGGCGTGAATGCGCTCAGCGGCACCGGCGTCGGGCGCGGCGGCGGAGTCGGCGAAGCCTGTGCGAGCCCCGTTCCCTCCTCCACCGGCGGCTTCAGCGGCTCCGCGTGGGGCAGGATCGGCTTCGGCCCCGGAAGCCGTTCCTCCGTGCCATTCACCAGCGGGTCCACATTGCCGAGCGGCATCGGATCCTCCGGCGGCGGCGCCTCGGCCACGAGCTTGCTCACATCGATCTTCATCGGCGGCGCATGCACCGGTTCCTCGGCATTTTCCGCGGGAACACGCCCCTTTTTGAAAAATGCCACCGTCACCGCGCCGAGCTGGAACACCGCGACTGCGGCGAGGATGCCGCCTGCGATCACTGCCGTGCGTCCGAACCGTGGGGATTGGATGGGTGACTTGGGACGCATGAAGCCTTTGAGGGTCGCGCACGCTATGCGTCCGCAATTGGTGTGTCAACGAGCCGCACGCCTCGCGCCGCGCATAATTGGAACCGCCACAAAACGTGTCCCATTCCGCGGAGTCCGTGCGGTTCTAACTGAACCAGCCACTTCGGATTGACCACGCACGCATGAAACTCCTCCGCCCCCCTCTCCTGCTCGCCGCCGCGCTGTTTGTCACCGCGCTGGCCGCGCCCGCCAGGCTCGCGACCGCGACGGCGCCGGTGCTCAACATTCCCGACGGCGCGCC
Source organism: Chthoniobacteraceae bacterium (assembly GCA_044221185.1). Lineage (GTDB taxonomy): Bacteria > Verrucomicrobiota > Verrucomicrobiia > Chthoniobacterales > Chthoniobacteraceae > SXWH01. The sequence continues at coordinate 613,696 of JBGAPP010000002.1, forward strand.
GCTTGCGCCGGATTTCACAAAGCCGCTCGGCGCGGAGTGGAAAATCGTGAAGGGCACCTGGACTGCGGAGAACGGCGAACTGCGCGGCGACGAGGTGCCGGCGGACAAGCATTCCGCCGTGCTGTGGCATCCGGGCAAAGTGGAGTCGCTCATCATCCAGTGTGAGTTCCGCCTCGGCGGCGCAGGCACGTTTTACGTCGGCTTCGACGGACAGCGCCACGTCGGCCGCCTCGTGGTGCGCGGCAATTCCATCGGCCTCTACGACGACAGCCCGGAGCCAAACCTGAAACCCGGCGAGAAGCCGAAGAGCCATCCGCTTTCCACTTTTGCCACCAAGCTGAGCGCGGACGAATGGCACCCGCTCACGCTGGAGATCCGCGGCGACGAGATGGCCGCGCTCGTCGCTGGCGTGCAGCTCAAGGCGCAGCACCCGTATCTCGCGACGCCGAAGGAACGGTTCTGGTTTGCCGTCGGCGGAAAGGATCTGCGCATCCGCAACCTCAAGGTCTGGAACGCAAAGCCGAATCCCGACTGGCCGAACGTCAGGGGCCACTTCGGCAAGTGACGGTGCGGATTTTTTCCGGCGTGATTTTTCCCCGCCTCCGCGCCCTGCTCCGCGGGCACACTCAGAATCGAATCATGAAGAACCTCCCCGCCCTCCTCATCCTCCACCTGCTCGCCGCTACCGGTCTTGCCGCCGCGCCAAACATCGTCCTCCTCATGGGCGACGACCACGGCTGGGAGGAGACCGGCTACCACGGGCACCCGCACGTGAAGACGCCGGTGCTCGATGAAATGGCGGCGACGGGATTCAAGTTCGAGCGGTTCCACTCGGCACACCCGAGCTGCTCGCCGACGCGCGCGAGCTTCCTCACCGGCCGGCACCCGAACCGCATGGGCACGTTCGCGCCGGGCTGGTCGTTCCGCCCGGAGGAAATCACGCTCGCGCACGTGCTGCGGAAGGCCGGCTACCAGTGCGGGCACTTTGGCAAATGGCACGTGGGCGCGGTGAAGGCCGGATCGCCTGTGAGCCCCGGCGCGATGGGTTTCCACGAGTGGCTCTCGCACGACAACTTCTTCGAGCTGAACCCGTCGCTCTCGCGCAACGGCGCGCCGCCCGAGATCATCCAGGGCGAAAGCTCCGAGGTCGTCGTGCACGCAGCCATCGACTTCATCGAGCGCGCCCGCGCGGAGAAGAAGCCGTTCTTCACCGTCGTGTGGTTTGGCTCGCCACACGAGCCCTACAGCGGACTGCCCGCAGACCTCGCGCTCTACGACGACCTGCCCGCAAAGTATTCCACGAAGAAGGTGAAGCTCACATCGAACGAAACCGGCGGGCCGGTGACGCGGCCGCAGGGCGAGGTGCTGCGCGAGCGCTACGCAGAGATCACCGCCATGGACCGCGCCATCGGAATGATGCGGAAGCATCTCGACAAGCACGGGCTCCGCGACGACACGCTCCTCTTCTACTGCGGCGACAACGGCACCTCGTCCGATGCGTCACTCGCATCGCCGCACCGTGGCGCGAAGGGCGTGGTGTATGAGGCCGGGACGCTCGTGCCCGGACTCATCGAGTGGCCCGCGCGCATCAGGCAGCCGCGCACGACGAACTTCGTCGCGACGACCAGCGACCTCCTTCCGACACTCTGCGCGATCACCGGCCAGCCGCTGCCGGACCGTCCGCTCGACGGGATGGATCTCACGCCGGTCATTGATGGCAAGATGACCGAGCGCCCGGGACCGGTCGGCTTTTGGGAATACAACACCGGGCGCTTCAAGGGCGCCAAGACCGAGCCCTACATCGACCCGAAGCTGCAGGAGGGCACGACGCCGCTCGTGAAGCGCATGGGCGGCAAGGCGACTCGCGACTTCAACAACGTGCGCCATCCCGGTGAGATCACCGAGGCCGACTACCTCGGCCCGCGTGCGATGATCGATGGGAGGTTCAAAATCGTGATCCACGATCAGAAGACCGGCGAGCCGAAGCGCGAGCTGTTCGATCTCGAAAAGGATCCCGGCGAGAAGACGAACCTGTTCGACCAGCAGCCCGAAGCCGCGGCGAAGCTGCAGAGGGAGCTTCGCGACTGGCAGTCCTCCGTGCTGAAGAGCCTCACAGGCGCCGACTACCGCAAATGAAGCCGCGGCACACCACGCTACCGAAGCGCCTCCGCGGAAAAAAGTCGTGGCGCGAGAAGCTCGCGGACGACAAGGATCTGCCAAAGGTGGTGACCGCGCGTGATGGAAAGGTGGAGATGATCATCGCCAGGCCGCGCGAGGTGGACGCGCTGATGCGCCGCGTGCCGCAGGGAAAGCTCACGACGATTGACAGCCTCCGTGCCGCCCTCGCGGCGAGGCACGGCACCGAAACGGCCTGCCCAATCACGACCGGCATCTTCGCGTGGATCGCGGCCCACGCCGCCGAGGAGGCGGCCGCGGATGGAGCGGCGGACATCACGCCCTACTGGCGCACGCTGCGCGCAAATGGCGAGGTGAATCCAAAATATCCCGGAGGCATCGGGGCGATCACCGCGCGCCTCGAAGCCGAGGGACACGAGGTTTTCCAAAAGGGAAAGCGCACATTCGTCCGCGATTACGAGAGTGCGCTCGCGCAGACCATGGTTGCCGGAAAGGAAACCGCCCGTCGAAAAACCTCACGAAGGGACTTCGTCGCCAAACAACTCCGCCCATGAAAAGAGCCGCCGTCATTCTCCTCGCCCTCATTGTCTGCCTCACGCGCGCCGGCGCGGCGGAAAAGCCGAACATCATCTTCATCCTCGCCGACGACCTCGGGCAGATGGATGTCGGCTGCTTCAATCCAAAGACCTTCTACGAGACGCCGAACATTGACGCGCTCGCGAAGCGCGGGATGAAGTTCACGCAGGCGTATGCGGCGTGCTGCGTGTGCTCGCCCACGCGCGGCTCGATCATGACCGGCAAGTATCCGCCGCGTTTCGGCATCACGGATTTCATTCTCGGCGCGGCGTCTGGAAAGCTGAAGTCCGCGCCGAATGCGGATCATCTGCCGCTGGAGGAGACGACGATCGCGGAATCGCTGCGCGATGGCGGCTACCGGACATTCTTCGCCGGAAAATGGCACCTCGGCGGCGGCGAGTTCTATCCCGGAGCACAGGGATTCCCGGCAGGACTCACGAACGGCGAGGGCAAGAAGGGCAACGTGCAGTTTTGGTATCCGAAGTCGGAGCTGCCAGCGCCCGATCACCGCGACGACCCGAAGACGACGGAGCGCATCGCGAACGAGGCGGTGAAGTTCATCGAGGGCCACAAGGGCGGGCCGTTCTTCGCCTACCTGCCGTTCCTCGCCGTGCACACGCCCATCGGCGCCCGTGCGGACCTCGTGGAGAAATACAGGAGGAAGGCCGAGTCCGCACCGGCCGATGCATTCGGCCAGGAGCGCGACCGCAAGGTGCGGCTCGTGCAGAACAATCCCGTTTATGCGGCGATGCTGGAACAACTCGACAGCGCCATCGGCCGTGTGCTCGCCGCCGTGGAGAGGAACGGGCTCACGCAGAAGACGATCGTCGTCTTCATGTCCGACAACGGCGGACTCGCCACGGTCAACAACCCGCCGACGTCCAATTTCCCGCTGCGCGCGGGCAAGGGCTGGCCCTATGAGGGCGGCGTGCGTGAACCGCTCATTGTCTGCGCGCCCGGCGTGACAAAGCCCGGCACGACGTGCGACACGCCGGTCATCAGCACGGACTTCTACCCCACCCTGCTCCAGCTCGCCGGCATGGAGCTGAAACCGCAGCAGCATCTCGATGGCGTGAGTTTCCTGCCGCTGCTCAAAGGTGAAACGATGCGGCGCGGCAAGCCGCTCTTCTGGCATTACCCGCACTACCACGGCGCTGGCTGCGCGCCGAATGGCTCGGTCCGCGACGGCGACTGGAAGCTCATCGAGTGGTTCGAAGACGGTGCGCTCGAACTTTACAACATCACCCGCGACCTCGGCGAGGAGCACAATGTTGCGACGGAAAACCCCGACAAAGTGAAGGAGCTGCACGCCAAACTCGTCGCGTGGCGAAGGGAAGTCGGCGCAATCATGCCCACTCCGAACCCCGATTTCAGCCCCGGTAAGAAAAAACAAAAATGAAGCCGTTCCTGATACTCGCCACGCTGCTCTTCGCAACGCTGGCCATTCCCCATTCAGCGCGAGCCGCGGACAAGCCGAACATCATCTTCATCCTCAGCGACGACCTCGCGCAGGGCGACCTCGGCTGCTACGGGCAGAAGCTCATCCAGACGCCAAACCTCGATCGCATGGCCGCGGAAGGGACACGCTACACACAGGCGTATTGCGGCACGACCGTCTGCGCTCCGTCGCGCACTTCGCTGATGATCGGTCAGCACATGGGGCATTCGCCGGTCCGTGCAAACCGCGAGATCAAACCCGAAGGCCAGATGCCGCTGCCAGAGGGCACGTTCACGGTCGCGCAGCTTTTGAAAAGCGCGGGCTACGCGACGGCGTGCATCGGCAAGTGGGGCATGGGCATGTTCGACACGACGGGCAGTCCGCTGAAGCTCGGGTTCGACCATTTCTTCGGCTACAACTGCCAGCGCCACGCGCACTCGTATTTCCCCACGTATCTCTACAACGACGACAAGCGCTTCGAACTCGCGGGCAACGACGGCAACACGAAGGTCGAAGGCAAAGGCGCGATCTACGCGCAGGACCTCATCTCCGGCGAAACGCTGAAATTCATCCGCGAGAACAAGGCGCGCCCGTTCTTCCTCTACTACTCGATCACGCTCCCGCACGGCACGTTTCAAATCAACGACCAGGGCATTTACAGGGACAAGCCGTGGACCGATCAGGAGAAGAACTACGCCGCGATGGTCACGCGCCTCGACAGCGACGTGGGCCGCGTCCTCGCCCTGCTGAAGGAACTCAAGCTCGACGACAAGACGCTGGTGATGCTCGCCGGCGACAACGGCTCGTCGTTCGCGCCAAACTCGCCGCTCGGAAAGCGCTTCGAGCAGGCGGCGAATGGGCTGCGCGGATTCAAGCGCGAGCTCTACGAGGGCGGCCTGCGCAACGCGGGCCTTGCGCGCTGGCCGGGCGTTGTGCCCGCAGGCCGCGTGAGCGACGAGCCTTGGGCGTTCTGGGATTTCCTGCCAACTTGCGCAGAACTGAGCGGCGCGAAAATTCCCGGCAGCGCGCGGATTGACGGCCTCTCGCTTGTCCCCTTCCTCAAGGGCGGCCCCTCACCGAAGCGCGACTACTTTTACTGGGAGCTGCACGAGGGTCCGTCGCTGCAGGCGGTGCGCTGGGGAGATTGGAAAGCCGTGCGCAACGGCCCCTCGAAGCCGATCGAAATCTACGACCTGAAGGCCGACGCCGGCGAATCGAGGAACCTCGCGGCGGAAAAGCCTGAACTCGTCGCAAAGGCGGAGTCGCTGATGAAAGCCGCGCACACGGACGATCCAAATTGGCCGATGCGCGACAAAAAGCCCGCCGGCAAGGCCAAGCAATAGGCATCCACCATTTTCCATGATGAAACTCGCTCCCTCGCTCATACTCCTCGCATCCCTCGGCGCCGCCGCATTCGCCGGCGACGCCAAGCCTCTCATCAGCGAAACCTTCTCCGCGCCGGCACTGCCCGCAAACTGGCAGCCCGGCGGACGCCCCGGTTCATTCTCCATTGCGGAAGGCGCACTGCGCGGCGTCGCGCAGCCGGATGACTCCCACGGGCCTTCCATCGGAGTGCCCATCGAGGGCCGCGACCTCAGCGTGCAGTTCCGGGTGAAGTTCGCGAAAAAGGGCTACTTCCTCTTCCTCGTGGATGGCGACAGCCAGTTCGGCGGGCAGGCGCATTTGCTGCGCTTCGCACTGGATGGAAACTTCATGCAGCTCGCGCAGGACCGCGGGAGCCTCGAATCGAAAATGGCGCAGAAGAAGGAAAAGGACGCCGCAGCGAAAGCGGGCACGAAGCCGCCGCAGCCGACGAAGGAGCAGCTCGCCGACGCAAAGTTTTACCGCACCGAGTCGCTCGCCCGCACACCGATGAAGGCCGGGCAGGAATGGCACACGGTGAGGATCGAAGTGCGCGGCAACAGCGTCACCGCCCAAGTGGACGACCTCCCGGCATTGAGCGGCACCGGCACCGTCCTCGACGTGAAGAAGTCGCGCGTCGTTTTCCTCGTCGGCAACTCGGGCGACGTCCGCATCGACGACGTGAAGGTCTCGGCGCTCTGATGCACACCCGCAACCGCCTCCTCGATCGTCCGCACCATTTTCAACACCCCGCCATGACACGCCTCACCGCGCTCCTCGCGCTCCTCGCATCCGCATTTTCGCCGCTGCTCCAAGCGGCGACACCGAAGCCGAACGTCGTCCTCATTTTCATCGACGACATGGGCTACGGCGACATCGGGCCGTTTGGCTCGAAGGTGAACCGCACGCCGAACCTCGACCGCATGGCGAGCGAGGGGATGAAGCTCACGTCGTTCTACGCGGCGCCGGTCTGCTCGGTGTCGCGCGCGCAGGTCATCACCGGCTGCTACGGGCCGCGCGTTTCGATTCCGGGTGTTTTTCCTCCCGGCGCGGCAAACGGCATCAGCAGCAAGGAGCACACGGTCGCGGAACTGATGAAGGCGCAGGGCTACGCTACGATGTGCATCGGCAAATGGCACCTCGGCGACCAGCCGGAGTTTCTGCCCACACGGCATGGCTTCGACCACTACTTCGGCATCCCGTATTCGAACGACATGCTGAAGCCCGCGAAGGTGAACGGCCAGCGCGTGGTGCCGCTCGTGCGTGATGACAAAGTGCAGGAGCTTCTCCTCGAAGACGACCAGGACGGCATCACCGCGCGCTACACGGATGAGGCGGTGAAATTCATCACGGAAAACAAATCGCGGCCGTTCTTCCTCTACCTGCCGCACAACGCGGTGCACACGCCGATTCATCCCGGCGCGAAGTTCCGCGGCAAGTCGGCGAACGGACGCTTCGGCGACTGGGTCGAGGAGGTGGACTGGAACGTCGGCCGTGTGCTCGACACGCTCCGCGAACTGAAGCTCGCGGAAAACACGCTCGTGATGTTCTCGAGCGACAACGGCCCGTGGCTCATCAAGGGCAAGGACGGTGGCAGCGCAGGTCCGTTGCGCGGGGGAAAAGGCAGCACCTGGGAAGGCGGCGTGCGCGAACCCACGCTCGCATGGTGGCCGGGAAAAGTCGCAGCGGGCTCCGTGTGCGATGCCATCGCGGGCAACATCGATTTCCTGCCGACGTTCGTGAAGCTCGCCGGCGGCACGGTGCCGGCAGACAATAAGATCGACGGCAAGGACATCTCGCCGCTCCTGCTCGGACAGACCAAGGAATCCCCTCACGAGGCGCGCTTTTATTATGCCGGCTACAAGCTCCAAGCGGTGCGCAGCGGCCCTTGGAAGCTCGCCATCGCACCGCAGCCTGAAGGCACCGCAAAGGGCGGCCCCGCCGTGCCTGCGTCGCTGGAAAAGCCGCGCCTCTACAATCTCGATGCCGACATCAGCGAACAAAAGGATGTCGCGGAGACGAATCCCGAAGTCGTCGCGCGACTGAAGGCGCTCGCTGTAAAAATGGCCGCCGAACTCGGTGATGGAAAGCCCGGCCCGGAAGTCCGCGAAGCGGGACACGTCGAACATCCGGTGACGCTCTATCCCACTGCGGACGACGGGAAACGGAGCGCCAAGGCGGGCAAGGGCGCGGCCGCCGATTCGGGAACGAACAAGGACACACTCGAAAACCTCAAAGTGGGCGACGCAGTCGCGAGTCCGCGGGCTCCGCAAGTCTCCGGCAGGCCAATTGCGATTACCTGCGAGATCGAAACGAAGGCACGCGACGGCGTCATCGTCGCGCACGGCGGCGTGATGGGCTACACGCTCTATTTGAAGGAAGGCCGTGCCGTGTTCGGCGTGCATCTTCCGTCAAAGGACATCGTGCGCGTCTCATCGCCGTCCGCGATTGAAGGCAAGGCCGTCATCGAGGCACGTCTCGCGGCGGACGGCGCCATGACTCTCTCGCTCGACGGAAAGCAAGTCGCCAGCGGCAATGCCGGCGGAACACTGGGCCGCCAGCCCGCGGAGAACTTCTGCGTGGGCCACGACGACAAAGTCACCGTGGATCAATACGACGGCAAAACGAAGTTCGCCGGCACCATCCGCAGTTTGAAAGTGACGACCGCCGGCGCAGGGAACTCGCGCTAGCTCTTCGACGCTCCTCCGATCTCCTCACGATGAAAACCACGCTCACCATCTTCGCCCTCATCCTCTCCACGCCCGGCTTCGCGGCCGATGCGCCCAAGTTCGCCGCAGCGACGGAGAGCGACGCGCGCCTTCACTCCGATGGCAAAGGCTGGCGTCTCGACCGCGCCAAAATCACCGACCCGAAGCGACCGCGCGTGCTGCTCATCGGCGATTCAATTTTGAACGGCTACATGAAGGGCGTTGTCTCCGCGCTCGACGGCAAGGCCTACGTGGACGCGTGGGTGAACCCGTATAACCAGAGCGAGCACCTCAACAAAACCATCCTGCCCGAAGTGCTCGCAAACGGCCCGTATGACGTCGTGCATTTCAACATGGGCCTGCACGGCTGGCAGGAGGGGCGCATCAAGGCGGGCACCTTCGAGCCGCTGACGAAAGGCTACGTCGAGACCATCCGCGCGAAGCTGCCAAATGCGAGGATCATCTGGGCCAGCAGCACGCCCGTGACGAAGGAGAAGCAGCCGCTCGAACTCGAACCGGACATCAACCCCATCATCATCGAGCACAACCGCATGGCGGCGAAAGTCATGTCCGAACTCGGCGTGCCCGTGAACGACTTCTACGCGCTGCTCGTGGACAAACGCGACCTCGCCCGCGGCGACCGCTTTCACTGGAACGCTCCGGCCTACAAGCTCCTTGCCGAACGCGCCACCGACTCCATCCTCACGGCGCTCGCAGCCAGACAAAAGTAACCGATGAAACAATCCCTCCCACTCCTCGCTGCGCTGCTTTGCGCGGTGCTGACTGCCCTCTCCTCCCCGTCGAATGCCGACGACACGCGCCCGAACATCCTCTTCCTCTTCGCCGACGACCAGCGTGCGGACACGATCGCGGCGCTCGGCAATCCCGTCATCAAGACACCCGCGCTCGACCGGCTCGTCCACCGCGGCCTTTCATTCGGGCGCGCCCACATGCAGGGCGGCCTGCAGGGCGCCACGTGCGTGCCCTCGCGCGCGATGCTCCTCTCCGGACGCAACCTCTTCCACATCGACGAGAAGCTCATGCGCGACGCGATCTGGCCCGAGGCGTTTGGAAAAGCCGGCTACACGACCTTCGTCAGCGGCAAGTGGCACAACGGCGACGCCTCCCTCGCGCGCAGCTTCCAGTTCGCGCGCTCGATGTTCACCGGCGGCATGACCAACCCCATGCAGGCGAAGCTGCGCGATGTCACCGGCGGCAAAGTTGGTGAGGCCAAACTCTCGCCGAAGCACGCGTGCGAGGTTTTCGCTGATGAGACGATCCGCTTCCTGCGCGAGCAGGCGGCAGAAAAGCGCGGACCGTTCTTCGCCTACGTGCCCTTCGACGCGCCGCACGATCCGCACATCGTCCCCGATGATTTCCCGGTGAAATATGACCCGGCGAAGATCCCCCTGCCACCGAGCTTCCTGCCGCAGCATCCGTGGGACAACGGCGAGATGGTCATCCGCGACGAGAAGCTCCTCCCCTGGCCGCGAAAGGCCGACGACGTCCGCGCCATGCTCGCGGAGTATTACCGCTACATCTCCTACCTCGACGCGCAGATTGGCCGCGTGCTCGATGCCCTCGACGCCTCGCCCTTCGCGAAGAACACCATCGTCGTCTTCGCCGCGGACAGCGGCGTCGCGCGCGGCAGCCACGGCCTCATCGGCAAGCAGAACGTGTATGACTACGACAGCGTCCGTGTCCCGCTCATCATCGCCGGCCCCGGCATCGCGGCGGACCGGCGCACGGATGCGATGTGCTACCTCTTCGATGTCCTCCCGACGCTCGGCAAGCGCTGCGGCGTCGCATCCCCGAATGAGAGCGACGGCTTCGACTTCGGCGCCACGCTCGCCGATCCCGCAAAGCCCGCGCGCGACCGCCTCATGTTCGCCTACCGCAATGTGCAGCGCGGATACACCGATGGGCGCTGGAAACTCATCCGCTACCCGCAGGTGGACCGCACGCAGCTCTTCGATCTGCAAAGCGACCCGCACGAAGCCACCGACCTCGCCGCGAAACCGGAACATGCCGCGCGCATTGCGGAGATGATGGCCGCGCTCGGGAAGGAAATGCAGCGCAGCGGCGACAAGGCCGAATTGACAGTCGCCAACCCGCAACCCGCGGCTTGGAATCCCCCGGCTGCCGAGAGAAAAGCATCCCCGAAAAACGCTCCCGCCAAATCTCCCGCTCCATGAAAACGCCCCGCCGCTCCCTGCTCCGCCATTCCCTCCTCTCCGCGATCGCGGTTCTCGCAGCCCTCGTCCACCGCGCGCATGCGGAGGACGCGCCGCGCTGGAACATCCTCTTCGTCTTTGCCGACGACTGGGGCCGCTATGCGAGCTGCTACAAGGGCCTCGACGGACGCCCGACGATCAACGACGTGATCGCGACGCCGAACGTGGACCGCGTGGCGAAGGAAGGCATCGTCTTCCGCAATGCCTTCGTGAATGCGCCGAGCTGCACGCCGTGCCGCAGCTCGCTCCTCACAGGCCGCTACTTCTTCAACTGCAACCGCGGCGCGATCCTCAACGGCGCGGTGTGGGACGACTCGATCCCGACTTATCCGCTCACGATTCGCGACGCGGGATACAGCATCGGCAAGAGCTACAAGGTGTGGAGCCCCGGCACGCCGGCGGATGCGCCGTTCGGCGGACAGCAATACGCCTATGAAAAGGCGGGGCGCGCCCCGAACAACTTCTCCGAGGAGGCGACCGCACGCGTGGAGAAGGGAATGCCGCTCGCGCAGGCGCGGGAGGAGATCCTCGCGCAGGCCCGCGGCAACTTCGACGCGTTCCTTTCCGCGCGGGAGAAGGGCAAGCCGTGGCATTACTTCTTCGGCACCACGACGACGCACCGCACTTGGATCAAAGGCTCGGGCAAGAAGCTCTGGGGCATCGAGCCCGATTCGCTGAAGGGCAAGATGCCTGCGTTTCTCCCCGACGTTCCCGAGGTGCGCGAGGATGTCGCCGACTATCTCGGCGAATGCCAGGCGGTGGACGCCTGCGTCGGCGTGCTGCTGAAGCGCCTCGAGGAAACCGGCGAGGCGGACCGCACGCTGGTCGTGCTCAGCGGCGACCACGGCATGCCCGGCGTGCCTTACGGCAAATGCAACCTCTACGATCACGGCACCGCGGTCTCGCTCGTCATGCGCGTCCCCGGAGGAAAGGGCGGGCGCATCGTGGATGACTTCGTCCGCCTGCCGGACCTCGCGCCGACCTTCATGGAAATCGCGGGCGCGAAGCCGCCGGCGGACCTTTACGGACGCTCGCTGCTCCCGCTGCTGAAGTCGGACAAGTCCGGTCTCATCGACTCCACGCGCGACTGGGTGATCACCGGCCGCGAGCGCCACGTGGGCGCGGCCCGCGAGGGGAATCTCCCCTTCCCCATGCGCGCGCTGCGCACGCCGGACTACGTTTACATCCGGAACTTCGCGCCGGACCGCTGGCCGATGGGCTCGCCGAAGGGCGTCACGGAAACGGAGACTCCCGACTTCGCATCGCTGCAGGACTCCACCTACACGGCGTTTGCGGACATGGACTCGAGCCCCACGAAGGCGTGGGTGATCACGCACCGCAAGGAGGCGGAGTATCAGAAGTATTTCGACATGGCCTTCGCCAAGCGCCCCGCGGAGGAACTCTACGACGTGCGCAAGGATCCCGACATGGTGAACAACCTCGCCGGCAACTCCGACTTCCGCGCAGCGAAGGAGAAGCTCGCGAAGCGCCTCATGGACGAGCTGACACGCGCGAAAGATCCGCGCGTGGTGGAAAATCCGCCGCGCTTCGAGCAGCCGCCGTTCACGGACGCAGGCGAGCCCGGCGGGAAGCGGAAGCAGCAGCAGCAGAAAAAATAACCCCCGCCCGCGCACGAACGGGGGACGCGGCGGAAACAACCGCATGCGCTCCATCCTTCATCGAAGGCCGGCCCGCTCCGCCCACACCTCCACCATCCCCATGAAAAAACTCCTCTCCCTCATCGCCATCGCCTGCGTCGTCCTCACGGCGCACCCGCGGCGCGCCTGCGCCGCCGCCACTCCCGCGAAGCGCCCGAACATCCTCTGGCTCATCGCCGAGGACATGGGGCCGGACGCCGTCACCTGCTACGGCAACGAACAGGTCTGGACCCCGAACCTCGACAGCCTCGCCGCGGGCGGCGTCCGCTTCACCCGCGCATACACCACCGCGCCCGTGTGCAGCGCCAGCCGCTCGGCCTTCATGACCGGCATGTATCAGACCACCATCGGCGCGCACAACCACCGCTCCCACCGCGACGACGGCCACGGCCTCCCCGCCGGCGTCCGCCCGCTCCCCGAGTGGATGCGCGATGCCGGTTACTTCACCGCGAATGTCGTCCAGCTCCCCGCCTCCGTCGGCTTCAAGGGCAGCGGCAAGACCGACTGGAACTTCGCCCGCGAGGGCAGGCCCTTCGACTCGGCAAACTGGGACGACCTCAAATCCCACCAGCCCTTCTACGCCCAGATCAATTTCCAGGAGACTCACCGCAACTACCGCGCGCCCGCGAAGGCCGACCCCGCCAAAGTCAAAATCCCGCCCTACTACCCCGACCATCCCGTCACCCGGAAGGACTGGGCCCAGTATCTCGACGCAGCCACGGAGCTCGACCGCAAGATCGGCCTCGTCCTCGCGCAGCTCAAAGCCGACGGCCTCGCCGACGACACCCTCATCCTCTTCTTCGGCGACCACGGCGAGTCGCATGTGCGCGGCAAGCAGTTCTGCTACGAGGAGGGCCTGCACATTCCGCTCATCGTCCATTGGCCGAAAAACTTCCCAGCGCCCAAGCACTACGCCGCGGGCAAGGTGGACGACCGCCTCATCGAGTCCCTTGATTTCGCCCCCACCATGCTCGAGTTCGCCGGCACCGGAGTTCCCGCGAAAATGCAGGGCCGCATCCTCTTCGGCGAGCATGCCGCCGCGCCCCGTGAATACGCCTTCGGCGCCCGCGACCGCTGCGACGAGACCGTCTTCCGCCTCCGCACCGTCCGCGATGCGCGCTGGCGCTACATCCGCAACTTCACCCCCGACCGCCCCTTCCTGCAGAAGAACGACTACAAGGAGCGCCAGTATCCCGTGTGGAATCTCCTCAAGGAACTCCATGCGCAGGGCAAGCTCACCCCCGCGCAGGAAGTCCTCTGCCAGCCCACCATGCCCGCGGAGGAACTCTACGACCTCAATGCCGATCCCGACGAAATCCACAACCTCGCCGGCTCCGACAACGCCGAAGCCCGCGCCGCCCTCACCCGTCTCCGCGGCGTCCTCGAGAAATGGCTCGCCGACAGCGATGACCAGGGCCGCTTCCCCGAGCCCCCCGAAGTCGTCGCCGCCAAAGGCGCCACCAAGCCCGGCAGCGAAGCCAAGCCCAAGCGCAAACAAAAGCCCGACGCCTCCAACTGACACCCCATCTTTCCCATGAAACTCCTCCGCCTCCTCCTCACCCTCGCCGTCGCCACTTCGTCATTCGTCATCCGTCATTCGTCATTCGCCGCCGAGGCCTCCGCCTCGGCGCGCAAGCCCAACATCCTCTTCATCATCGCCGATGACCTCAATGCCGGCATCGGCTGCTACGGGCATCCCTTGGTGAAGACCCCGAACATCGACCGCCTCGCCGCCCGCGGCGTCCGCTTCGACCGCGCCTACTGCCAGTTCCCGCTCTGCGGGCCCAGCCGCAACTCCTTCCTCACCGGCCTCTACCCGAACAGCACCGGCATCCAGGCCAACGCCCAAATCTTCCGCCAGACCATCCCCCGCCAGCAGAGCATGCCCCAGGCATTCCGGCTCGACGGCTATCTCGCCGTCCGCATCGGCAAGCTCTACCATTACAACGTCCCCAACTCCATCGGCACCAATGGCCACGACGACCCCGGCTCGTGGGAAATGGAGATGAACCCCGCAGGCTGCGACCGCCTTCAGGAGGAGCCGAATATCTTCAGCCTAACACCCGGCCAGTTTGGCGGCACCCTGAGCTGGCTTGCCTCCAAAAACCCCGACGCCAAACACACCGACGGCATGGAAGCCGAGACCGCCGAGTGGGTCCTCGAGCGCTGCGCGAAGCACCCCGAGAGACCTTTCTTCCTCGCCGTGGGCTTCTTCCGCCCACACACCCCCTATGTCTCCCCCGAGAGTTACTTCCAGAAGTATCCCACGGACAAAATGCCCGTCGTCCCCGGCACCGTGTATGACCAGAAAGGCGTCCCGCCCGCCTCGCTCATGAGTTACAAGAAGGAACAGGACAAGCTCACCGACGACCTCCGCCGGCAGGCCCTCCAGGCTTATTTCGCCTCCATCACCTTCATGGATGCGCAGGCCGGCAAGGTGCTCGACGCCCTCGACCGCCTCGGCCTGAGCGACAACACCATCGTCGTCTTCACCAGCGACCACGGCTACCACACCGGCGAGCATGGCCTGTGGCAGAAACAGAGCCTCTTCGAGGAAAGCACCCGCGTCCCGCTCATCGTCGCCGCCCCCGGCGTGAAGCCCGGCACCGCCCGCTCCCCCGTCGGCATGGTGGACATCTTCCCCACCCTCGCGGAACTTACCGGCACCAAGACCCCGGCCAACATTCAGGGCCAGAGCCTCGTCCCCATGCTCAAAGACCCCGCCGCCAAAGGGCGCGGCTGGGCGCTTAGTCAGGTCGTCCGCGGCGGCGGCATCAAGCGCGCCCCCGGCGCCAGCGCCGCCACCGGCGACAACGTGAAGCGCTTCATGGGCTACACCCTCCGCACCGACCGCTGGCGCTACACCGAGTGGGACGAAGGCAAACAGGGCCGCCAGCTCTACGACCACGACAAGGATCCGAAGGAGCAGACCAACCTCGCCGAAGACCCCGCCTTCGCCGCCACCGTCGCCGAACTCTCCACCCAGCTTCGCGCCGCCGTGAAGGCCACCTATCCCGCCGACGGCAAAGTCCCCGAGCTCCTGGACGCCACCTGGGGGCCGAACCTCACGAATCCCTGAGGGACCTGGAGCCACGCCTGTCCGGTTGGTTGACAAGGAGGCTGGCGGGAGGTGGAGCGTGCGCTCCGCTCACGCTTCCGTGCCTTTCCGATGGAAAGAAACGCGCGCGGAGCGCACGTTCCACCGGTTGCTTGCCAAGCCGGGGTGGAATGCGACCTCCGGGCGCGTTTCCTGGCATTTCGCCCGGCAGAAGCGTGCCCGGAGGTCACGCTCCACCTTCTCCCCTCGCGCTTTGCCAACCAACCGGACAGGCACGCTTGGAGCGCCCTCTCCGGGCACGCTTCACTGCCTTCCAGTTCCGCCCCCCGCGGCCGCAGGCCGCCCTGAATCCGCCACGCCCGCTCAGCTGCGCCTCAGCACTGTGAGAAGGGTCTCCAGTTCCTCCTCCACCTGCGCCGCGTCGGGGTCGCGCAGCGTCCGGGCCACTTGGATCTTCACGCAGGTGCGCAGCTTTTGCCGCAGGCGCACCACCGCCGCCCGCATGGCCACGGGCGTCATCCCCAGCTTCTCCGCAGCCGCCGCGGCGGCCGGAGTATCCTCGTCTTTCCCGAAGATGAATTTCCGCAGCACCGCGAATTGCTCCCTCCGTTTCACACTCGATTCCCCCTTCACCAGATTTGCGAACGCCGTGCGCGTCACCACCCCCGCCCAGTTCCGGTCAAAGTGGAAATCCGGCGTCCTCTCGTCCACCGCCTCGTGCTGGAACTGCGTCTCGCCCACCTGAAAGTCCAGCGGCACCGTCTCCAGCCCTCCGCCGCGCTTCTCCGCCACGCGGACCCTCGTTCCATCCTTCATGTGGTTTCTGAATGCCCCCAGCAGGAACTTCCTCAGCCGCCCCTTCTCTGGCATCGCCGCTGCGAAGAAGTTGTTCCGCAGAATCTTCGCAAAGAACGACTGCGTCACATCCTCCGCATCCTCCGGCGGGAAGCCCTCCCTCCGCGCAAAGGAGTAAAGCGGATACCAATATTCTCCGCAGAGGCTCGCCAGCGCCTTGCGCGCCTCCGGCGTGTCGGCATCCCCCTTGAGCACATTCACCACATGCCACCGGGTATCCGGGAAAGGGACATGGGTGTGTGCATCGTCCGACATCTGGCCTTTCATGGAAACAGAAGAATTCCCAGTGGAAAGCAAAATCTTGTAGTCCATCTGCTCATCGTGCCCTGCAAAATTTTTGCAGAAATTTTGTCACAATTCCCCGATGGCTTCGTAAGGGAATACAGCCACTCCCGCATTTCCCCGCATGACACCCGCCATCGCCGCAACCCCGACCACCCGCCGCCCCTCCCCGCGGCCCCGCGGCGCACCGGCCCATCCCGGCCCAGCCGCCGCTGCTGGCCCGCTCCCATTCATTTCACATCCCTGCGAAGACCGCACACAAGGAGCCGGGGCGCCCCCGCCCCGCGCCTCGAACACGGCAAGGTCGCACCCCATCACCGCAAACAGCGCGCCCCCCGCATCCAGACCCCCGGCATTTGGTATTCAAAACGGAGCATTTGGTGGAGAAAACGCCGCGTTTGGTGTTCAAGATGCCGCATTTGGTATAGAAAACGGGGCGTTTGGTGTTCAATATGTGGCATTTGGTATAGAAAACGTGGCATTTGGTGTTCAATACGCGGCGTTTAGTGTTCCAAATGGTGCATTTGGTATTCAAAGTGCGGCATTTGGTATAGGAAACGCGGCATTTGGTATAGAAAACGCCGCGTTTTCACCACCAAATGCCCCATCGGAAACCGGGAAAACCACTGAAAGGGCATGCTTTCCAGCACTTCCCCCGCTTTTCGACAAAACACCGGAACCCGCTGGCTGGAGGTGGAACGCGCGCTCCGCGCGCGTTGCTGCCCTTCAGAAATCCACAGAAGCGTGCGCGGAGCGCCCGCTCCACCTCAGGCCAGCCACTTCGCCAAACACCCCCAAAGCCCCACCCCCCGCCACGAAAGCGACCCCTTTCGGCGCACTCGCGCCATTTCACACCAAAACAACAACACCAACACCCCGCCACACATGGCACCACCAAAGGCCACCTGGGACGGCTCGGACTCCCAGGGCAATCCACTGCGCTGGGATCAGCCCGGCCTGACCTGGGACGGCAACATCCCTGAACCCACCAACCCACAACCCACCAAACGTATGCCCATCATCCACGTCATCATCGGCTTCGACGGCATGAAAGACCATGACCTCGAGGAACTCGCCGGCGCCGTGAGCGCCAAGCTCTACGACCAGCCCGTCTTCAACACCCCGCCCGGCACCGTCCCACCCGTGGACAAGGCCACGCTCGATGCCGCGCTCGCCGACTTCTCCGCATCCATCCCCATCGCCAAGCAGGGTGGCCCCGAGGAGACCGCCGCCAAGAAAAACAAGCGCAACACCCTCATCGGCCTCCTCCGCCAGCTCGCCGCCTATGTGGACGGCAAGCACGGCAACAACCTCGAGCTCCTCCTCAGCACCGGCTTCAAGGCCAGCAAGGCCGCCGACACCCCCGCCGCCATCATCGTCCCCAATCTCAAGGGCGTGAAAAACGGAGTGAGCGGACAGCTCCTCCCCAAGGTGGATCCCATCGCCAACTGCGCCGGCTTCACCCCCCGCGCCGCCATCATCAACCCCGACGGCACCCAGGGCCCGTGGGTCGTCGGCGAATTCGCCAACACCGCCCGCAACCTCCAGCTCAACAACCTCACCCCCGGCGCCATCCACGCCGTCCAAGTCAAAGCCCACTACACCGGCGGCCAGCACTCCGACTGGAGCGACTCGGTGATGCACAGGGTGATGTGAGGGTTAGGTTTCTTAGACTAGAGCATTGAGTGAAATCCCCATCCACAACACAGCCTTTACCATGCACAACAACTCTGGGAAGAAGCCGAATAAACCTAGGAATGAGTTTGTTCGCGAACTTGTTCAACATTTCATTGTTGCCTGTCTTATCGCAGCAATCGGCACGCTGGGAACTATACTTATCAAGAATGAGACATTGAAGGTAATAATCGCAGCGTTTGCTGTATTTGCGCTTCTTGTCCTGTATGCATTGGGCCCGCTTCGCGCCTCCCCTGCCAGATGGCTTCGCACGTTGCGCATGGGAACCCGTTTCCAAACTCGATCCAGTATTCATCATGAGTTGATTCACAAATCCAGAGATCTCGAGGTTATGCTCCTCCCGCGTTTTAGATTGTTTGCGCCGCTCAAACCTTCCACTGATGATGCCTCGAGCCATGCAATGCATCTTGCTGCTTTGGAGCGGCATCGGGGAGAGATTATTGCGATGCTGGAACATGTGGTTCGGCTGTTTGAGCAATTAGTTCCAAATCACTCAAAAGTATGGGGCAGCCTAAGAGTGTTAAAAGAAGACAGGCATTATCATACTTTCGCACGGGCGGGACGGTTCAACCATGCTCGAGCAGGCACGTCAAAGCCGTTGCCAAAAAGCGCAAAGACGGTTCAACACCTGCGGCAAAATCTGGACAGTGGGCGATGCGTGATCATAACGGGACCATCATCCGGGCCGGAGTGCTGGACTGAACAACCCAATGATGATTTGGGGGAGGACAAGTGCGTCCTTATGGGTGCAGTGTGTGTGCGGAGTAGCACGGGGAAGCCAATTCGGCAACTCGCATGGATGCTCGGGGTTTGCGCTGATCAAGACGACGCCTTTGATGAAAGGCACGTTTCTTTAATGCAAAGCTGCACAGATTCCTTTTCTTCTGTTCTAAACGTTCTTGTCCGAACTACTTACTGGCAGCATGTAGGGGCAAACGAAACGCAGGTTCCACCCAAAGGTGACGATGAAGACTTTGAGATCTAGGTTCAAGTTATGGACTGGAGGAGCAGGGGCAAGCTGGTTTTGGACGTCAAATGTAGGAATGGCGGGGGCTTGGTTCAGGTGAAACGCAGAAATCGTCTCTAAGGCATGAGCAATGCGACCCTTTTTGCTGCAAAATCCGAAAGCAAATGAAGTGGGGCTACGGAACATATGCCAAATCCGGTATGGAGGCACGACGCATACGGCGCAACCACAGGTGCGTTTGTGGGAATCGTGACGGATGTTGTTATGAAAGGACCGTGCTTCCATCCGCCCTGCGACGAATGCCATCGCGATCGGTCGCGCTGTGACAGCGCAGTGAGGTTCCGTGGACCGAATTGCTCAAAGGAGAACCCCCATGCCTGACGACCACCGCCCGCTCGCCGAACTGATTCCCGACCCGAAGGAGCGGCACGCGGCGCATTATGCGTTCGCCCACCAGCTCCTGCGGCGCAAGGTGCATCAGATCCCGATGCCGTTCATGTTTCCCCTCTTCATGGAATGGCCGGGGGAGCCATTGCTCGATCCGGACCGGTTCATCCAGTCCGAGTGGGTCTCGGCGTTCGGGCCGGACCGGCTGCCGGGATCTCCCGCGGTGCCCGGGGCGCCGGCGGCCGTCCAGCGGCCGACGGACCTGCGGATGTCGCTGCATGTGCTGGAGGGCAGGCCGGTGGCGCTGGTGCAGATGCCGCCGCCGGAGAACCTCGCGGAGGCGTTCTTCGCGGCAGTGGTGCTGATGCACGATGTGACGGACCTGAAAAACGGGCCGCCCCTCGGGACGGCGCGCTACTTCACCCTGGAGCTGACCATCGGGGAGCCGGGCCGGAACACGGTGCTGTGCGAATGGACCCGCGACGGAACCCATTTGAATTTCGGGGAACACCTCGCACCGAGTCAGGAGGAGTTTCTGCGGGCCCTCGGGAAGCGGCTCCCCCAGCCCGACCCGGAGATGCCGCCGCGATTCCCGGAAAACCCGCCCCGGTGATTCCGGGCGTGCAAGTCCCCGCCTTTCCAAGCCATCCTCCCACCGATGCCCCAAGACCCCGAAGCGATCGAAGCGATGCTGCAAAAAATCCGCCGGACGCGGGAGGCGTATGGGGCGCATGCGGAGGGGCTGCGGGAGATCGGGCTGGAGGTGGATGGGTTCCTGGCGGACTGCGATGAGTTCATCGCGCTGCTGGAGGGGCGGCACGAGGGGGAATTCGACGGGGAGGCGTTCCTGCGGCGGCTGAAGGAGTTTTCGCAGGAGGCGGATGAGTTCATCCACCTGCAGGAGCAGGTGAAGGCGGCGGAGCTGGCGGGGAACCTGGACGACCTGCTGCCGATGACGGAGCGGATGATCGGGGAGCTGCGCAGCCACGGGGGCGGGGCCGAGATGCGGGCGGCGGCGGAGATCGAGGGGTCGCTGGCGAAGTTCCGCGCAGGGCTGGAGGACGGACGGCTGGACAGGGAGGCCTTCCAGGACATGCAGCTCGCGATGGCGGTGCAGCTCGCGGAGGTGGACCGCCGCATCCTGTTCCGGACGGTGGCGACGCACCTCTATTGGGAAAGCTGGCCGCCGGAGCGCTGGGCAAAGCTGTCGCCGGAGGAGCGGACGAAGGTGGAGGTAGCCCTCGCGAAGTGGAGGCCGGAGAAGGAGGACCAGCTCGGCAGGCTGCCGCTGGAGGACCGGCGCAGGCTGGAGGCGATGCGGTATGAGGACTTTGACGATCCGGGGGCGCTGGAACCGTAAGGATGGCGGCAGGTGCGGGTGCCGCGGGTGCAGGGGTTTGAGTTATTGGTGTCTGGATCCGCGGAGTGGGATGGCCAACGGCCCGAAGACATGCCAGCCTGGGGCAACGCCCCAGGGAACAGCCCCGGAAAACCAAAAGCCCTGAAGGGGCGCGACATCGTGGGGCCGCCCTTTCAGGGCTTTGGCCTTTCTTCCATTCGAACCCCAGGGCGTTGCCCTGGGCTGGCATCGTTCGCACCTTTGGTGCTGAGAAACGCGCTGCAGATACCCGCATTCGCTCCGCTGGTGCTCCATGCCGGGTGCCGGGTGCGGGAACGCGGATCGAGGATGCGGCGCCTCAGGGTGCGGCGAGCGTGATGCCTGCCGCGGACAGGGCGGCGCGGAGGTGATGCGCGAAGGCGACGGGTGAAGGGCCGTCGCCGTGGATGCAGACCGTGTCGGCGGCGATTGCAAATGCGGTGCCGCCGGTCGTGGACACGGTGCCGAGATTTGTGGACACGGTGCCCTCACGGAGAATGCGGAGGATTTGTGCGGCGGCCGCGTGCGGGTCGGTGATGAGCGCGCCGGGTTCGGAGCGCGGCGTGAGGGAGCCATCCGGCTGGTAGGTGCGGTCGGCAAAGACTTCGGCGGCGACACGCAGGCCGCGCGCGAGTGCGGCACGGGCCAGCGCGCTGGCTGGCGGGGCGAAGACGATGAGTGCAGGGTCTGTCCCGTGGATGGCCGCGGCGACGGCATCGGCAACCGCGGCATCGCGCGCGGCCATATTGTAGAGCGCGCCGTGTGGCTTCACGTGGCGGAGCGGTGCCATGGATGCGAGGAGCGCGATCTGCGCGCGGACGCTTTCACGGATTTCCGCGGCGTGGAGTGTGAGTTCGCGCCGGCCGAAATGCTCCCGGTCCGCAAACCCGGGATGAGCCCCGATGGCGACGCCGTGTTTCCGCGCGAGCGCGACCGTGGCGCGCATGGTGTCGGCATTTCCCGCGTGGGCGCCACATGCGATGCTGGCGGAGGTGATGAGCGGCATGAGGGCCGCATCGTGCGGCGCGCCTTCGCCGAGATCACAGTTGAGGTCGATGCGGAGGTTCATGCGAATTTCAGTGAAAGACCCTCGCGGAGGATTTGCAGCGCGCGCTCGCGTGCCAGCAGGAGCGCGTGCGCCTCGTCGAGCGGGACCAGACGGAATCGCACGCGGTCGCCGGGGCGCAGTTGCGCGACCACGGGCAGATCGGCGGTGATCACATGCGCAAGCTGCGGGTAGCCGCCGATGGTCTGCGCGTCCGCCATCAGCACGATGGGCTGGCCGTCCGGCGGAACCTGCACCGTCCCCGGTGCGACGGGCGCCGAGGGGATGCCGTCCTCCGTGCTGCGCGGGAGCTTCGGCCCCGCGAGGCGCAGGCCCATGCGGTCCGACTGCGGGGTGACGGTGAACTCCGAGGAGAAAAATTCCCGGCCGAACTGCTCCGCATGCGCGCCCGCAACGACGCGCACCTCCGCGTCCGGCGAATACGCCGGGAGGATGCGCGGGTCCGCGCGCCACGAGCCGGTGAGGCGCCGCTGCACTTCGCCCGCGGGGAGAATGTCGCCATCCCGCAGCGCGCGCCCCTTCCATCCGCCGAAACCCGCACGAAGGAACGTGCCCGCGCTGCCGAGCACGGGCGGAATGTGCAGCCCGCCCGCAACGGCGACATAGGCGCGGCAGCCGGAGCGTGCGTGCGGGAGCTTCAGCGGCTCGCCCGCGCGCACCCGCGCAGGCTGCCACGGCGGGAGCGTGCCGAAGTCGGCGCCGCACACCGCGACGAGCGCGTCTCTTTCAAAAAGCAGCTCCGGACCCGCGAGTGTGCATTCGAGGGCCGGGGTGTTCCCGGGATTTCCGACGAGGAGATTCGCCACGCGCAGCGCGAAGGGGTCCATCGCCCCGCCGAGCGGCACGCCCGCCGCACGATGGCCCGTGCGGCCGAGGTCCTGGACCGTCGTGAGCAGGCCCGCGCGGCGCACCGTCATTTCCATGCGGCGAATTCCTTTCCCGAGATGGCGCGGAAACGAACGCGGTCGCCCGCGCGGAGGAGCGATGGCGCGGGCCGGCGGGCGTCGAACATCGCGAGCGGGGTGCGTCCGATGAGGTTCCACCCGCCCGGCAGCGCGAACGGATAAACCGCGGTGAGCGCGCCGCCGATTCCGACGCTGCCCGCGGGCACTGCGGTGCGCGGAGTGTCGCGGCGCGGCGTGTGGAGATTCGCGGCGAGCCCGCCGAGATAGCCGAAGCCCGGCGCAAAGCCGATGGCCTGCACGAGGTAGCTGCCGCCGCAGTGGAGCGCGATGACTTCGTCGCGACTCATGCCGTGAAGCGCTGCGACTTCACCGAGGTCGGGGCCGAAGTCACCGCCGTAGCACACGGGGATCTCGACGATGCGCGGCTCTTTGTTGAAAATGCCGGAGCCACTGGCGCCCGCGACGCGCCGCTCGATTTCCGCGCAGAACTCCGCGAAGCCGCCGATGGCCGTGGCATCGTAGAAGAGCGTGATGGTGGCGAACGCGGGGACGACCTCGATGGTCCCGCGCGGGGGATCGGCGGCGATGGCGGCGGCGGCCACGCGCGCGCGCTCGATCGCGGACTCGCCGGGGTCTTCCCCCAGGCTGAGGACCACGGCGGAATCGCCGAGCGGTGAGATCGTCATGCGCGCGGAGTATCCACAGCCGGGCCGCGCGAGTGCAGCGAAAACGGCGCGGCGCGGCGTCCGCGAAGGACGCGCGCAATTCCCGCTAGCCCGCCTGTGCCGGCTGCATAGAATCCGCGCCATGAAACGAACGAACGCCGCATTCCTCGCCCTCGTGCTGCCGCTCTGGATCGGAGGCTGCAACCGCAGCGATGTGACTTCGACCGAGACCGTGCCGTCCGGGCCGCAGACGAATGCGGAGCCGAGATCCGCACCGGTCGTGATTCCCGACGGCGCGGCCCGGGACAATGCAAGGAGCGGATTCTCCGACGAGGAGAACGCGAAGTTTGAGGCATGGTGCAAGAAGCACAGCCTCGATTCCAAGGATCCCGCGATGCTGGAGATGGACTCCGACCGCGACGGCTACTCGAACCGCGAGGAATACATCGCCGGAACAAACCCGCGCGACCCGCTGTCGATGCCGGGTGTGCTCGATGGCGTCGTCTTGAAGGACATGAAGGAGGTCCGTGTGCCCGCGCTGCTCCGCGAAGTGAAGGACGGCAAGGCGCGCGTGGAGCGGCTCGACACGCCGGGCACGGAGATGTGGGAGCAGGGCACCGCGGTGAAGGGCCTGCCCTACCGCGTGACGTCGGTGAAGCACGAGGTGAAGGCGGACAAGCACGGGGTCTTTTCCGACGTGTCGCGGGTCACGCTTGAGAATCCGGAGACCAAGGAGGAGGTGATTCTCGTGCGCGATCTGCCCGCGCGGAGCAGCCAGACGCACGCGGTGCTTCTCCTCGCGGACGGCTCGGAAATGAAGGTGCGCACCGACGAGGTGATCGAGCTGCCGGGGCAGAAGGGCAAGAAGTTCAAGGTGCTCGAGCTGCGGCCCGACCAGGTGGTTCTCGAGGAGATGGGCACGCGGCGTCCGCTCACGATTCCCAAGCGCTGAGGCCCGGCGGAGTTGTCCAAGGCCAAGCCTGCATGAAGCTCTTCCGCCTTCTTTCCATCGCCGCGCTGTGTCTTCCCGCGCTGAACGCCGCGGACAAAACACCCGGCGCCGACTGGCCGTGCCTCTTCGGGCCGGCGCACAACTGCGCCTCGCCGGAGACAGGGTTGTTGAAAAAATTTCCCGGCGAAGGACTGCGCCCGGTCTGGGAAATGCCGATCGGCAGCGGAATGGGCGGGCCGGCGATTGCGGACGGGCGACTGGTGGTCTTTCACAGGCTCGGCGAGAAGGAGACCGTCGAGTGCCGTGATGCGGCGACGGGCGGGGGGCAGTGGAAATTTGACTACGATGCACCGTATCGTCCGCGCTATGGCGGCGGCAGCGGGCCGCGCACGAGTCCCGTGATCACGGAGGGACGCGTGGTGACATTCGGCATCACGGGCCGGCTGCACTGCCTCGAACTCGCGAGCGGCAAGGTGCTCTGGGAGCACGACTGTGCGCGGGAATTTGCGATGCGGCCCGCGTTCTTCGGATTCGGCTCCACGCCGCTCGTCGCCGGTGGACGCGTGATCGTGCAGCTCGGCGGCGAGCATGGGGGGAAGGCCGTGAACACGGTGGCGTTCGACGCGGCGACGGGGAAAGTGCTGTGGGCCGCGGCACATGAATGGGGCGCGAGCTACGCGTCGCCCATCCCCGCGACGCTGCATGGACGTGAGTGCGTGCTCGTCTTTGCCGGCGGCATGAGCCGGCCACCGACGGGCGGACTGCTGGTCGTCGATGCTGCGAACGGCAAAGTGCTCGCGTCGATTCCGCACCGCGCGGAGATGGAGGCATCCGTGAATGTGTCGTCGCCGGTCGTGGCTTCCGCGGAGCCGGGAAAGCCCGCGCGAATTTTTGTGTCGGAGGTTTACACCGCGGGCGGGCTCTGCGCGGAAGTCGCGCCGGATTTCTCCGCGCGTGCCGCGTGGCAGGCGCCGAACTTCGCGATGTATTGGGCGTCACCCATCGTGCGCGACGGATGCATCTTCGGCTTCTCGGGACAGAGCGACCAGCTCGCGGAGC
Source organism: Chthoniobacteraceae bacterium (assembly GCA_044221185.1). Classification (GTDB taxonomy): domain Bacteria; phylum Verrucomicrobiota; class Verrucomicrobiia; order Chthoniobacterales; family Chthoniobacteraceae; genus SXWH01. The sequence goes on from JBGAPP010000002.1 coordinate 639,077, forward strand.
TGGTCTGCCACGACGTGGCGAGTGGACGCGAACTGTGGCGCGATGAACTCGGCGGAGTCTTCGGCCGCGCAAACCTGCTCGTGACGGGCGACGGCATCCTGTGCCTCGGCGAATTCGGCATGCTCGCATGGATGGACATCACAAAGACGGGAGCCAAGGTCCTCGCGAGCACGAGACTCTTCGAGGCGCCGGAGACATGGACGCCGCCCGCGCTGAGCCGCGGCCTGCTCTACGTGCAGCAGAATGAGCCAGGCCGCACGGGCACGAAGCCGCGTCTGATTTGCTACGACCTGCGCGCAAAATGAAGATCGCCCTGCTGACGCCCGGCACCGGCAGCTACCACTGCGGCGTGTGCATGCGCGACAACGCGCTCGCCAAGGAGCTGCACCGCCAGGGCCACCGCGCGCTGCTGCTGCCGATGTATCTGCCGCTCACGCTCGACGAGGAGGCCGCGAGCCCCGGCGCGCCGATTTTTTTCGGCGGCGTGAGCACGTATCTGCGGGAGAAGCTCCCCTTCCTCCGCCGCATGCCGCGCTGGCTCGACCGCATGCTGAGCGCGCGCTGGCTCTTGAAAATGCTGGCGGGCCGCGCCGCGAAAACCGGCGGCCCCGAAGTCGCGGCCATGACGCTCTCCATGCTGCGCGGCGAGGCGGGCAACCAGGCGGGCGAACTGCGCGAGCTCATCGCGTGGCTGAAGGGTGCCTTCGACGGCGAGCCGCCGGATGCGGTGTGGCTCTCCACGGCGCTGCAGGCCGGCCTCGCGCGCTCGCTGCGCGACGAGCTGAAAATCCCGGTCATCGGTTTCCTCCAGGGCGAGGACACCTTCCTCGACGGCCTCGGCCCGCGTGCCGCCGAAGTGTGGTCGCTGCTCTCGGAGCGCATGAAGGACGCCGACGCGTGGGTCGCGCCGAGCCGGTATTTCGCGGAGCTGATGTCCGCGCGCCTGCGCTGGGGCGCGGAGATGGAGCGCCTCATGCGCGTGATTCCGAATGGCATCGCGACGGAGGACTTCGCCGCTGCGGGTGCGGAGCATTCCGCGCCGACCATCGGTTATCTCGCGCGCTTCGTTCCCGGGAAAGGAATCGGCGTGCTCGTGGATGCATTCATCGAGCTGAAGCGCCGCAAGTCCATCCCCGGCCTCCGGCTCCGCTGCGCGGGCTCGATGACCGCAAACGATGCACGCTACGCGGAGACGCTGCGCGCCAAACTCACCGCCGCCGGCTGCGCGGAGGACGCCGAATTTCTCCCGAACGTCTCCCGCGAGGACAAGGTGCGCTTCCTCGGCAGCATCGACGTCCTCAGCGTGCCCGCGACCGCGAGCGAGGCCTTCGGGCTGTATCTCATCGAGGCGTTCGCAGCGGGCGTGCCGGCCGTGCAGCCCCGCGCGTGGGCATTCCCGGAAATCGTCAGCGAGCAATGCGGCGTCCTTTTCGATCCGGGAACCACGGCGGAAAGCGCCGCGAAGGCGCTCGCGGATGCGCTGGAGAAAACGCTCAGGGATCCCGCGCGGCTGCGCACTCTCAGCGACGGGGCGCGCGCGGCATCGGCGGAGAAATTCTCCCTGCGCGCGATGGCGTCGTCATTCGCGAAGCTGGCCGAGTCGTTCAGCGCGAAGGCGCACTGACGCAGCGGCATCGGCAGCCGCGCGGAGCGTCAGTTGAAGGCCCCCACCCCCATCTCCGCCTCCACTTCCTCCTCCATCTCCTCCAGCGGGGCGAAGCGCTCGCTCTTGAACGCCAGCTCCTCGTTGCCCTTGTGCGAAGGGTCCGGCGGGTTGCGCAGTTCCTCCAGCAGCAGCGCGATCGTCGCCGAGTCCGAGCCCTGCAGCGTCTCGCGCCGCAGGCACACCTCGCGGATCGTATAGACGGCCCCCTTCACCGGGAGCTGGTTGAAGAACTCGACGACCCACTTTGGAAAGCGATCGTCCACGCAGACTACGCGCTGGCCTTTGATCATGCGGGGAATCTGCGCGCTGCCGCCCGCGGTGACAAGCCCGCGCGCCGGGGCGAATAAGCGGTTGACCGCACCCCGCGCCGCCTCTAACAACGCGCCCTCACTTTTTCCAAAGCTCATGGGCAAACAATACAACAAAGTCGAAAAGAAGCGCCGCCGTCTCCGATACAACGCCCGCCGCAAGGCGAAAACCGCCGCTGCTGGAAAAGGCGCCGTGAAGACCCGCGCCAAGCGCCCCGCCAAGAAGAAGGCGGAAGCCACCGCCTGACGCGGCGCCCTCCGCGCACGCACGCGGCTGATCCGCCGCGAATTTGGAAACCGCCATGCGCTACCTCCTCGTGGATGCGCACAGCGTCATCTTTTCCCGGCCCGAGCTGCATGACCTCCACCGCCGCAACGCCCTCGCGGCCCGCGAGGAACTCACCCGCCGGCTGACCGCCTATCAGGACGCCACCGGAGTGCGCGTCGTCGGCGTCTTCGACGGCAGGGGCGCGAGCACGAGCGCGGAGAAAAATCCCGGCGGCATCCAGGTCTTCTACTCCGGCGGAGGAAAGACCGCGGACTGCATCATCGAACGGCTCGCGGCGAAGTATGCCGGCGAGCACGAAATCACCGTCGCCACGAACGACAACCTCGTGCAGCAGACCGTGATCACCTTCGGCGGGCTCGCCATCTCCGTCGAGGCGCTGCTCCGGCTCCTCGACGAGGCGGACCGCGACGTCACCCGCCGCATCCGCAAGCTCCGCCAGCGCTGACTCCAGCCCTTCAGCGCGCCGCGGCCGCACGCCTTTTCCCACCGATGAGGCGCACGAGGAGCTGGCCGAGCACGACCTCCGCTTCGGTCGGCGCGGAGACGAGCGCCACGTTCGCATCCAGGCACGCCTTCAGCCCCGCCCGCAGCTCGGGCAGCGTGAAATTGCGCGCGCCCGCCGCCGCAAACCCGAGCGCGAAGGCATTCAGCTTCCCCTCCTTCGTCCGCGGCAGATGCGCCGTCGCTGCCGCGGGCAGCCGCTCCAGCGTGGTGCCGAAGTGAAACGGGTTCGCCGGCGCCGACAGCTTGTGGCGCACGAGCAGATCCTTCGCGAGGAGCAGATTCCTCACCGTGGGAATGATGGTCGCCAGCAGGATGCCGATGGCCTTCTCCCCGTGAAACATGAGCTGCGCGAGAAGCTCCTGCGCGCGCGGGAGCTGGCGCGCGGCGATCGCGTTGCCCAGCTCGAAAATCACCCCCGCGCGCGACATCGGCGTGAGCATCCGCACGTCGTCCACCGTCACGCGGCGCCGCTCCCTGCCGAGGTAGAGGTCCAGCTTCTCCACCTCGCCCGAGATCGCATACCGGTCGCCGCCCGTGTAGAGCGTGAAAAGCTCCAGCGCCTCCCCGTCAAACTCCAGCCCCGCCGCGTCCGCGAGATCGCGGCACAGGATGGACGCGCTCCGCTCCCAGCCCTGCTTCGTCGAGTCGATGCGGTCGTGCATCTGCACCTCGCCCATCTTCTCCAGCGTCTTGTAAAAGGTGCGCCGCTTGTCGATGGCCCCCCCGCTGATCAGCAGGCGCGTCCCCTCCGGCAATCCGCCCTTCAGCAAATCGGCCAGCTTCGTCAGCGCATCGGTCGTCGCCTCGGCACCACCGGTGCGGTCATCCGCGAGGAAGTTCGCATCCTTCAGCCACACCAGCTTTGCACCGCCGAAAAAGCCGAACGTGTTCAGCGACTCGATCACCTGGTAAACGCGCTGCGCCGCCTCGTCCGCGCCGCCCGCCTGGCCATTGATCACCTCCAGCCCGAAATCCCCCGGCGGCGTCAGCTTCCCCGCCAGCTCCCTCGCCACGCGCTTCACCTCAAACTCGTCCGTGCCGAGGATCGCGTGGATGGAGGCGGAGTCGTTCTTCTTCAAGGTGTGGACGGGATGAGCGGCGTTGTCGCGTAGCTCTTAAACTCCCGTTCCACCGCCTCCAAGTTCAGAAAGCGGTTCCCGAAATGATTCCGCGCCGCCGTCTCGAACAGCGCCCCCTTCCCCATCGCCTCCAGGAACGCCACAAACCCCTTCCGGTCCGCTGCCGACAGGAACCTCACCAGCTTCTGCGACTCGTCGTAAAATGCCGCCACGTCCAGATCCTCCGCCGGATAGGAAGTCGCCGACGTCAGCTCCGCCAGCGCGATGTAGCGCTCCGGCCGCACCGGCCTCGCGCTCGGCCGCGCCGCGTAGCCCCGCGCCCGCTGGAAGGTCGCCCGGCACCGCGTCGCCGCGTATTCCGCAAAACCCTCGTTCAGCCACAGCGGGATCCCCGGGCCGAAAAACCGGAACAGCACCAGGTGCGTGATCTCATGCGGCAGCGTCGTCGTGTCCGCCCGCGGCCCCGGATTCCGCCGGATGAACAGCGCCCCCTCCCCGTGGATGCCGCCCGTCCACGGGTCCAGCCCGCCGAACTTCTGGAACGCCCTCCAGTCCGCATCCTCGTCGAACAGGAACAGGTGGCACTTCCGCTCCCACGCGCTCGTGTCGCGCCCCAGCTCATTTGCGATCACCCGGTAGTAAAACTCCGCCTCCACCGACACCGCCGACGCCGTCGGCCGGTCGAAAAAGTGATACACGAAATGCTCCGTCTCCGCGTGCTTCCACTGCCCCGGCCGGATCATCAGCGCCTTCTTCCCCAGTGCCGTCAGCATCCGGTCCGACAGCCTCTCAAACGGCACCTCCGCCACAGCCCCCAGCGCCCCCTGCGGCGCCGCATCCTCCGCGCACACGCAGACAGTCAGAAAAAGGAGGGCAGCCAGAAATCGCATCCCCCGCACAGAGGCACGCGCCATGCCAGAGACGGCGCCAGCTCGCACCCCGTTGTCGCAAGGCGTATTCCACGGAATGGGCGGCACTGCGGCATTCCCCAGCCCTTTCCCCTCCATTCGCGGCACCACGGGGCGGAACCCCCCGACTCGCCGGTAACCATAGCATCCTCCCCGGAAGTATTTCCGCGCCCCAAACGCTTGCCGTTTGACCCCCAGAAATACTTCTGCGCCCCAAACGCTTGCCGTTTGACCCCCAGAAATACTTCCGCGCCCCAAACGCTTGCCGTTTGACCCTCAGAAATACTTCCGCACTCCGAGCGCCTCCCGGGAGGCGTCGTGAAAAATGACCATCTGCGGCCCTCTCCCCGCACGAGTCCCGGAGGGACATCCGGAAATTAGCCGGTGGTGAAGCGCAGCGAAACCACCGGATCCCCGGACCACCAAATCATCCATGCCTATCCGGTTGCTTGGCAAAGCGCGAGGGGAGAAGGTGGAGCGTGACCTCCGGGCACGCTTCTGCCGGGCGAAATGCCAGGAAACGCGCCCGGAGGTCGCATTCCACCCCGGCTTGGCAGGCAACCGGATAGGCATAAAATCATCCGCCCCGGATGGGGCGGCGGAACCGCGCCGCTCCCGGCGTCCCCCCCGACGGCTCCCCGCATTTTCCTCGCGCGCACGATTCCCCGCGCCCCATCCGGGGCGCATCCCACTTTGGAAACGCGATCCGGTGGTTCCGCCCGCCTCCGGCGGGCTCCACACACCGCCTACATTCCATCGTCCCTCCGGGAACCTATCCGAACAGCCCCATGACCGGCTTTCCCGAGGTGAAGGGGGGGCGGATGATGCCGGTGTTGCGCGGGGCCTGGGGTTCGGGGGCGCCGAGGGCGTGGAGGATGGTGGCGTGGAGATCCTGCGGGGTGACGGGGTTGCTGATGGGGGCCATGCCTTTTTTATCCGACTCGCCCCAGATGGCGCCGCCGCGGATGCCGCAGCCGGCGACGATGGCGGAGAAGCACTGCGGCCAATGCTGCCGGCCGGGCGGGCCCTGCGTGAGGATGACGGGGGTGCGGCCAAATTCGCCGACGGCGACGACGAGGGTGTCGTCGAGCATGCCGCGGTCCTTCAAGTCGGTGAGGAGTGCGGAGAGCGCCTGGTCGAGGCGCGGGAGGCAGAAGTTCATGCCGTAGGAGCCGGTGCCGAAGGCGTTGCCCATGCCCATGTTGCCGCCGTGCATGTCCCAGCTCGAGCTGGGGGGGCCGCCTTTCTCCTCGTTCGGCGCGGGGCCGACCCAGCCGTTCACGGTGATGAAGCGGACGCCGGCCTCGACCATGCGGCGGGCGAGGAGGAGGTTCTGCCCGAGGGGATGCATGCCGTAGCGCTCGCGGACGGCGAGGGGCTCGCGGCTCAAATCGAATGCGGCGCGTCCCTCCGAGCGGGTCATGGCGTCGTAGGCCTGCTCGCGGAGTTCGCCCCAGTCTTTCCCGGGCTCGGTGGCGGAAAGGCGGTCGGACTCGATGGCGCCGAGGAGCGTGCGGCGCTCGCGCTGGCGGGCGGGGTCGCCCATGTCGTAGATGGACGGGGCCTTGAAGCCGGGCATGGCGGGGTGGTTGTCCGCGGAGCCGACGAAGACGGGGGCGTAGGCGGAGCCGAGGTAGCCGCCGGAGCCGATATTGGGCGCGCAGAAGACGGGCTGGCCGACGCAGCGGATGAGCCATGCGTTCGAGACGAGGTTGCGCTCGCTGGGCATGAGCTTTGCCACGACGGAGCCGAGATACGGCATGTCGTCGGCGACACCCTGCTGGACGCGCTCGACGACGTGGCCGCTGAGCATGTTGTGCATGGCGTCGAAGTGGTTCGCGATCGGCGCCGGGTGGTGCATCGAGCGGATGAGGCAGAACTGGTCGGTCACTTTCGCGAGCATCGGGTGCAGCTCGCTGAGGTGCATGCCGGGCACCTTCGTGCGGATGGGCTTGTAAGGACCGCGGATCTCGGAGGGGGCGTCGGGCTTCAGGTCCCACGTGTCGATGTGGCTGGGGCCGCCGCAGAGGAGGAGGAAGATGCAGCACTTCTTCGAGCGCACAGCCTTGCCGGATTGGTCGAACTTGTCCTTGCCCACGACGAGGCCGGGGACGGCGAAGTTCAGGAGGCCGACGCCTCCGGCCTGCAGGAAGCGGCGGCGGGAAGTCTTGGGGAGATTCATGCGCGGGATGCGTTGTGGAGATGAGCCTGCCGGCGCGCGGGGCTTAGCAAAGTTTATTCGGCGGCGGATATCGGTGGCGCGGCGGAGGAAAAGCGCGCCCTGCTCCCATTCGGACGGTCAAGTCCGCACCGCCGGGCTCCGGCTCACGTGAACAAGTCTCCCTGCAGGTCATTGTCGCCTCCCTCGGATTTCAAACGCGCGAGGGTGACCGCCGACCGAACGGCGTCGTTCTCGGCGATCATCGCAGGCGGCACACGCATGAAAAGGGCGTCAATCACCCGGTCCTGACCACCCATGTCGCGCATGATGTTCGCGGGGTGCAGGTCGCCCATCAGCCATGCCTCGCCATCCACCCACAGCACCCGCAGCCCATGGAAGTCCGGGTCCCCGATCTGCACGCCATTCATCGCCGCCACGGCGCTCGCCCGGGTGGCCATTCCAGGCTCGGTTTCAAGCGCCCGCGGCTGTTTTGCCACGGCTTCCAGATAGGGAGTCGTGCCGGCAATCTCGGTGGGGAGCCCGCCCGCCTTGTGGATCAGCGCGAGTTTTTCCATCGTGTCCATGAGCGTTGCGGGCTCGCGGTCCACGCGCCATTTTCCATCCTTCCTAACTGCCCGGAGCCGCCAGCCCACGTTGCCTTGCGGAGACGGGGTGTAGATCTTGTAAACCACGTTGCGGCCCTCATCGAGGAACGGCGCGGCTTCTGAGCCGGCGGCCAGCGGAGTCAGTTCCTGGATGAAGTCCACGTTCAGTGAGAAGCGTCCCATGTCGAATGGCTCCTCGCTGGAGGGCGCTGGCGGCGTCGGACGCCTTCCGCGGGCGCTGCCCTGGGGCGGGCTCGCGTCCCAAGCCGCCCAGACGGCCGCCCGCGCCGCATCCGGCCCAAGCCTGCGCCAGTAGGCCCGGAGTTCGGACCAGTAGGCATTAGTTTTCGCGGGGACCATTCGCGCTCCGTCGGTCATCACCGGCGGTGCATCGGGCTGCGGGAGGGTGGAATGGGGGTCGGAATTATTGCTCATGTATTCGTCCCTACTCGCGAGGGTTGTCCGCGACTTCGTATTTCTCAAAAAAATGCGCGCCAGCTCCGGCGGGCCTGTGACTTGCTGCCGAAAATCGCGCCATGGAATCCTGCCGCCCATGCCCAGCGCGCGAATCTCTGAGTGTGTTGGCCTGCCGGAATTGCGCCAAAGAACGGGTGAATGCGGACGCGTCCTCGTCTCCAAACGGGTGGATTTGGAGCGGTGGGCCGCGCCCGGGGAACCGCTGGCATCCCGCCGCGCTCATCGTCCGGTGATGTGAGAAGCGCATTGTTGAGCGCGCGGGCGTTCACGTAGTCTCCGCGCATGACTCAGACGCTCCTCGGAAAAAACGCGCTCATCACCGGCGCCAGCAAGGGACTCGGCAAGGCCATCGCGCTCGCGCTCGCGCAGGCCGGCGCGCGCATCGCGCTCGTCTCGCGCGACGTGGCGAAGCTCGGCGACGTGGCGAAGGAAATCCGTGAAGGCGGCGGCAGCGCCGATGTGTTCACCGCGGATGTCGCCGACGAGGCGCAGGTGGAAAGCACGCGCGCGGCGGTGTCGGAAAAGTTCGGCGGCGCAATGCACATCCTCGTGAACAACGCGGGCATCAACATCCGCAAGCCGCTCACCGACTTCACGCTCGCCGAATGGCGCAGCGTCCTCGACACGAACCTCACCAGCGTCTTCCTCATGTGCCGCGCCTTCGTGCCGATGATGAAAGGCCGCGGCTACGGGCGCGTGATCAACCTCACCTCGATGATGTCGCACATCTCGCTGCCGGGCCGCACCGCCTACTCGTCGAGCAAGACCGCGCTGCTCGGCCTGAACCGCGCGCTCGCGCTCGAACTCGCGCCGGAAAAAATCACCGTGAACGGAATCAGCCCCGGCGTGTGCGACACGGAGATCAACACGCCGCTGATGAACAACCCGGAGCTGAAGGCGCAGTTCCTCTCAAAGATCCCCGTCGGCCGCTTCGGCGAGCCGCGCGAGATCGCAAAGCTCGCGCTCTACCTGTGCTCGGAGGATGCGGGCTTCATCACCGGGACGGACGTGCTGATTGACGGCGGCTGGACGGCGCAATGAACGTGAACCACGCGTTCCCACTTTTCGCGGCCGCGCTCAGTGGCGGCGCTTGTTGAAGTCGGACATCGCGCGGTCGCTCTCGCGCTTCGCGGCCTTCGTCTTGAGATCCTCGCGCTTGTCGTGGGCGAGCTTTCCCTTGCCCACGCCGAGTTCCACCTTCACGCGCGCCTGCTTCCAGTAAAGGCGCAGCGCCACGAGTGAGTGCCCGGCGATCTGCACCTTGCCGAAGAGCTTGTCGATTTCCCTCCGGTGCAGCAGCAGCTTGCGGCGCCGCTTCGGCACGTGCTGCTCGTGGCTCGCCTTTTCGTAAGGCTGGATGTCGAGGTCGTAGAGCCACGCCTCGCCGTTCTCGATGCGCGCGAATGCGGCGCCGACATTGGCCAGCCCCGCACGGATGGATTTCACCTCCGTGCCCTTCAGCGAGATGCCCGCCTCGAAACGATCGAGGATGTGGTAGTCGCGGAGCGCCTTGCGGTTGACCGAGATGTCAGCGCTCATTTCTTCCGCCCGCCGTGCGGGCCGACGCTATTCCTTCTCCTCGTCCTTCTGCTTCAGCTCGTAGCTCAGCTTGCCGTCGATGATCTCCTGGAGCGCGATGTCGGCGAAACCCATGCGCGGCGACGGGTCGATCATCGGGCGGTGCCCCGCGGAAAGCTGGCGCACGCGCTTGGAAACGACGTTCACGAGCAGCGGCACGCTCGTGATTTTCTTGGAAGCTTCCTCGACTAGATGGCTCATCATGGTGTGGGTTGAAAACGGTAAGGCGGTTCTCCTGTGGAAAAGGAACGCGGAACGTGGTGGGTCGCCGTATTCTTGTCAAACGGATGTTTTGTCGCATTTGAGTTCCCGCCTAGCCTCACCGGCCGATGCGCCCGCCTCCTGCGCCGGCGGCGAGGGATTCGATGTCGGCGGCGGTGCAGCGGTTCCAGTCACCGTGGATGGTGTGCTTCCATGCGGCGGTGGCGGCGGCGAATTCGATGGCGCGCGCGCAGTCATCGCCGCGGAGCAGTGCGTGGATGAGGCCGCCGGTGAAACTGTCGCCGGCCCCGACACGGTCCACGACGGTGATTTCGTGGCGGCGGGAAAATGCCGAGGTGCCCGCGTGATGGAGCATCGCGCGGAAGGTCGTGTGCGTCGCGCTGTCGCCCGCGCGGCAACTCATGCCGACAGTCTTGAAGCCGTGCATTTCCGAAAGGGCGCGGGCGATGGCGGGAAGGCGCGAATCCTCGTCGCCGGTCTGCGGCGGCGCACCGAGAACCTCGACGGCCTCAGTCTCGCCCGTGACGCAGACATCCACATGCCGCATCAGCGGGCGCAGCGCGGCCGCGGCGGCTTCGCGGCTCCAGAGCTTCGAGCGGTAGTTCACATCGAAGCTCACGGTGAGGCCGCGCTTCTTCGCGGCCTCGCAACCCTCGGCGCACAGCGCGGCGCAGCCGGCACCGAGCGCGGGCGTGATGCCGCTCCAGTGGAACCACTTCGCGCCCGCGAGCAACGCGTCCCAGTCCACCATGCCCGGCCGCATTTCGCTCACGGCGGAACCCGCGCGGTCGTAGGTCACTTTGCCCGGACGCTGTCCGACGCCGGGCTCGAGAAAATAGACACCGATGCGCGCGCCGCCGCGGAGCACGGTGCCAGTGCCGACTCCGCGCCGGCGCAGCTCTTCCACGCAGCGGTCACCGACTCCGTTCTCCGGCAGGCGCGAGAGGAATGCAGCGCTGCGGCCGAACTGCGCGAGTTGCACGGCGGTGTTTGCCTCCGCACCGCCGAACGTGATGTCGAGCGACGTCGCATCCGCGAGCGTGGAATGGTGGAGGGTGGTCAGGCGAAGCATGACTTCGCCGAAGCAGACGATTTCGGCCATGCGCGAGGATGGAAACCCCGCGCGGAAAAATGAAGCGCAATCCCGCCGTCCGCGCGTCAGGAGCCGGGCGCTAAATCAGATTCAGCGGCGCGCTCGATTCAGGAATGAGGCCGTGCTTCGCGAGCAGCGCGCGGTAAAGCAGCAGCGCCTCGCGCCCGCGCGGACCGATGCCGAAGCGCAGCCATTCGGTGAGGTAGCGGCGGCGGGTCTCCGCATCCGCGAAGTCCTCATGCACTATCAGCCCGGGGATGCGCGCCACGCCCGCGTCCTTCAGCGCGCGGAAGGCATCTGCTGCGGCGCGGGGCTCCGGTGTCCCCCCACGCATCGCCCACACGGCAAAGACGAATGGCAGGCCGGTGCAGCGCTTCCACTCCGCGCCGAGATCGAGAAAACGCCAGTCCGACTTCCCCTCCTCCGCGCGGCGAAAATCGATCGCCTGGTTTCCGATGAGCAGCTTCGCATCGCCGCTCGCGCCGAATGCGGGCCGCAGACCGTGAAACTCCGCGAGCAGGACTTTCAGCAAGTTTGCCGAGGTGAGCGATGCGGGATCGAGTTCGACCGAGCGCACATCGCGCAGTTCGCCGCGATGCGCGAGGAACACGCTGAAGACCGGGCCGTCGCAGGCCACCGCGACATCGTCCACCAGCAGGTAATCTGGATCGCGCAGCGCCTCGAAGGCAGGCACGAGCGCCGCATCGAGTTCGTTCGCCGACAGCATCCGCGCGAGCACCGAGGGATGCTCGAAGACCACCGGGCCGTCATACGCGCAGATGAGCGGGCGCGAGTTCAGATACTTCACGCAGCCGATGCGCAAGCCGCGCAATTCACGCCACGGTTCACGGGCCGCGGGTCCGCTGCTGCTGCTCACGCGCACGCGGGCTCCGTCTGCCTTCCCTCGCGGACTGCGGGTGCGCCCCTCCACGTGCTCTCGATGCGGCGATACCACGTGTCGCGCTGCACGGGAATGCGGCCGGCCTCGGCGATGGCCTTCTCCAGCGCGAGCACGGTCTGCTGCTGGGGTGTCGTCGCACCGGCCATGTGGAAGATCTTCTCCTCCATGATCGTGCCGTGCAGGTCGTCCACGCCGTAGTTCATCGCGAGCGACGCCATCGGCAGCCCGAGGCTCACCCAGTAGCCGGTGATGTGGTCGAAGTTGTCCAAATAGATGCGGCTGACCGCGAGGTTGCGCAGTTCCTCGAAGGCCGTCGTATGCACGATGTGCCGCAGCTCCGGCCGCGCGTTGCCGCTCTCGAACGCAAACGGAATGAAGCCCGTGAATCCGCCCGTCGCGTCCTGCAGTTCGCGCAGCCGACGCAGATGATCCACGCGGTGTGCATGCGTCTCGATGTGGCCGAAGAGCATCGTCGCCGTGCTGCGCATCCCCATCTCGTGCCACGTGCGGTGGACTTCCGCCCACTCCTCGGCGGTCTCCTTTCCGCGGCAGATCTGATCGCGCACCGCGGGATCGAAAATCTCCGCGCCGCCGCCCGTGATCGCACCCAGCCCCGCATCGCGCAGCCGGGTGAGCACCTCGCGCACACTGGCTTTGAAAACGCGCTCCGCGAGATGGCGCACCTCCACCGCGGTGAATGCCTTGATGAACAGCGCCGGATCCAGCGCGCGCAGCCGCGCGATCAATTCGAGATACCACCCGGGCTTCAGCGACGGATGCAGGCCGCCGACCATGTGGATCTCCGTCACGCCCATCCCCAGTCCGTGACGCACGCGCTGCTCGATGTCCTCGATGCTCATCTCGAACGCGTGCGGCTCCGTCTTGCGCGCGCCGAATGCGCAGAACTGGCAGCGCAGGATGCAGTGGTTCGAGTAGTTGACGTAGAGGTTGTGGATGTAGGTGCCGACGTTCCCGTTCTTCCGCTCGCGGATGATGTTCGCGATCATGCCGAGCGCATTCAGGTCATCGCAGCGGTAAAGTTCGAGGCACTCCGCATCAGTGATGCGCCGTCCGTCGCGCACCTTTTCAAAGACCGGCCGCAGCGGCTGCGGGATCAGTTTTTCGGCAATCGTGGCCATTCGCGCCACATCATCCACAGGGCGCCTGGTGCCGCAAACGGATTTCCCGCCCACCGGTGGCGAATTTCACCACGGGTCGAGCCTTTTGCGCTTTTGAAAGGAAACGGCTGTCGTGGAGGCGGCATTACCATCCGTGAAACCAAACTCCCACAACGACAGCGGCAGCGAAGTGCCCGGCGGAGCGCTCCCCCCGGCCGGCGAAGGCCGCGCCGTGAAACGCGGCGAAGACCGAAGCGAAAAAAACCGCTGGATCGTCGGCAGCGCCCTCGCCGCCATCCTCGCGGTGACGGCGATTCTCTACGGCCACACGCTCCCGTTTCCCTTCGCCTTCGACGACTGGGTCTATCTCGTCGAGAACCCGCTGGTGGACCAGCTTCCCGAGATGCAGTTCTGGCTCGAGCCGCGCGTTTTTGCGGCCCTGCCGGGGAAGATGGACCTCGATCCCGACCTCGCGACGAACATCATGCTTCGTCCATTCTCCTACTTCACCTTCTACGTGAACAGCGTCGTGGGCGGAGACGAGCCCGCAGGCTACCGCCTCGTGAACATCCTCCTCCACGCCGCAAACGGCTGCCTCGTGTTCCTCATCCTGCGGCACATCCTTTTCCGCACCTCCGCGAATGTGCCGCAGCGGCCGCACTCCTCAGTCTTCATCCCGCTCGTGTCGGCGCTCGTCTTCGTCGCGCACCCGCTCCAGACAGAATCGGTCACCTACATCATCCAGCGGTTCACCTCGATGGCGTGCTTCTTCTTCCTGCTCACCATCTGGCTGCACCTCCGCGCCACTGCGTCCGGCTCGGCGGCGGCCCGCAGAGTCCTCCGCTGCGCATCAGTGCTCGCCGCGCTCCTCGGCATGCTCACGAAGGAGGACGTGTTCATGGTTCCGGCGATGGTTGTGTTGATCGACTGGCTCCTGCTCGGCCGCGGATTCAAAACGGCTGTTCGGCAGTCGCTTCCGCTGCTCTGCTGCATGGCGCTCGTGCCAGCACTCGTGCTTTTCACCGCATGGGCGGGGGCCGGCGGCGTCCTCACTCTCAATGGCGCAATCCACGTGGCCCACACGCGCGGCCAGGACGCCCACCTGCCATACCTCGTCAATGAGTTCCGCGTGATCCTCATGTATCTCGGGCTGCTGATCCTCCCGAAAGGCCAGACGATCGACCCGGACGTCCGGACACTGCCCAACCTGCTCGACTTCCAGATCGTCCTCAGCGGGATCGGCATCGCGGTGATCATCGTTCATGCGTGGCTCGTGCGCAGGAGGAAGCCCGGCGACCTGCGTGCCGCGATGATCTTCGTGTTCACGATCTGGTTCTTCGCGGTTGTCTTCATCTCCTCGGGCCTCGTGCCGCTTCCCGATCTCATGGCCGAGCACCGCGCCTACCTTCCCGCGGTCGGCGCCATCGTGGCAATCGTCTGCCTGCTCGACCTGCTGCGGACACGCCTCGCGGAAACCGACGGCTGGAGACATGCGGTCCCCTGTGCCGTCGTCGCGTGGATCGTCCTCCTCGGATGCGCCACGCTGAACCGAAACCAAGTCTGGCATTCGAGGCTGTCACTCTGGAAGGACGCCGTCGCCAAGGCTCCGAACAAGGCCCGTCCCCATGCCAACCTCGGCGCGTGCTATGGCGAGCGCGGCCGCATGGGTGATGCCGAGAAGACCTTCCGCCGGGTGCTCGAACTGGAGCCCACGCACCTGCCGACGATCGAGAATCTCGCGACTGTCCAAGTCGCCCGCCAGCGGTTCGGCGACGCGCTCCACACCTGCACCACCGCGCTCGCCGCCGGGGTGGACAGTTGCAAGATCCGCTACAACCTCGGCATCGCGCTGGCAAACCGCGGACGGGCCAGCGAGGGCATCGCCTCGCTGAAACTCGCGCTGGAACGAAACCCGGGATTCCGCCCGGCGCACATCGCGCTCGGGCAGGTCTTCCGCCACCAGAAGAAGTTCAGACAGGCCATCACCCACTTCCGCAAGGCTGGGGAACTGGGTGCGGATCAGGGAAAAATCGGCGCCATTGTTGGCGAACTCGAACACATGATCACCGTCGCCGCGACGCAATGAGCCGAACTGCGGCTGCCGTTTGCCGCCTGCTCACCACAGGGTCCGACCAATTTTTCGCAAGCGGTCCATCTTACAACCGCGACAGCGTCGCAGCGAGTTTCACTCCACGCCCGTGGCGAATCCCACCACACCCCGTGCTTTTTGCCGTTTCGGGGAAAAGAGTCTGTTGTGTCGGCGGCATTTTCTCCTCTTGAAATCGAATCCCCGCAACGAATCCACGGATGCCGCCGCAGGCAAGATCCTCACCGAAAGGAGATCCTCCACCCACCGCTGGATCACCGGCTCCGCCATCGCGGCCATCCTTGCCATCACGTTCATTCTCTACGGCCACACGCTCCCTTTCCCCTTCGCGTTCGACGACTGGGTTTACCTCGTGGACAACCCCTTCGTGGACGAATTCCCGGCGCTGCAGTTCTGGCGCGAGCCGCGCCTGTTCGCCGCCCTCCCGTCGACGATGGGCCTCGATCCCGATCTCACGACGAACATCATGCTCCGCCCGTTCTCCTACTTCACGTTCTACGTGAACAGCACACTCGGCGGCCATGATCCGAGCGGCTACCGGCTCGTGAACATCCTCCTTCACGGCGCGAATGGCTGCCTCGTCTTCCTCCTTCTCCGCCACATCATGCTGGCCGCCTCCGCGACCGCGCCGGCGAGGCCGCGCTCCACGGTCTTCATCCCGCTCGTGTCCGCGCTCGTCTTTGTGGCGCACCCGCTCCAGACGGAATCGGTCACCTACATCATCCAGCGGTTCACCTCGATGGCGTGCTTCTTCTTCCTGCTCACCATCTGGTTCCACTACCGCGCCCAGGAGGAGAAGGGCGCATCGCGGAAAATCCTCCTCTGCGCCTCGCTGCTCTCCGCCGTCGTCGGCATGCTTACAAAGGAGACCGTTTTCATGGCTCCGCCGATGATCGTGCTCATCGACTGGCTCGTGCTCGGCCGGGGCCTGAAGTCCTCCCTGCGGCGAACCGCCCCGCTCCTCTGCACCATGATGATTGTCCCCGCCCTCGTGCTGTTCGTCGCGTGGGCGCAGGGCGACGGCAATCTGACCCTCGCAGGCGCCATCCACGTCTCCCACACCCGCGGGGCTTCGGACGCGCACCTCCCCTACCTCGTCAACGAGTTCCGCGTGATCCTCATGTATCTCGGCCTGCTCCTCGCCCCGAAAGGCCAGACGATCGACCCGGATGTCCGGTTGCTCGACAACTTGTTCGACGCACGAAACGTCCTCAGCGGCCTCGGCATCGCACTCCTCCTCGCGCTTGCGTGGTTCGTGCGGAGGAAAAGGACCACGGACCTCCGCACGGCGATGGTCTTCATGTTCACCCTCTGGTTCTTCTCGGTCATCTTCATCTCCTCGGGCCTCGTGCCGCTTCCCGACCTCATGGCCGAGCACCGCATCTACACTCCGTCCATCGGCGCGATCGTCGTCATCGTCTGCCTGCTCGACCTGCTGAGGGATCGCCTTGCCGGAAGCGCCACTTGGAAATTCGCCGTCCCCGCCGCAGCCGCCGTGTGGATCGCAGTTCTCGGAATTGCGACGCTGAACAGGAACCACGTCTGGCGGTCGCGCCTCTCGCTCTGGGAGGATGCCGTCGCCAAGACCCCGCAGAAGGCGCGCCCTTACGCCAACCTCGGCACCTGCCATGGTGAGGCGGATCGCCTGGACGAGGCGGAGGAGTGCTTTCTCCGCGCGCTCGAACTCAATCCCACGCATCTCCCGACACTCGAGAACCTCTCCACCATCCATGTCGCCCGGAGCCGCTATGCGGAGGCGGCAAAGGTATGCCGCCGCGCCCTCGCCTCGGGTGTGGACAGCTGCAAGATCCGCTACAACCTCGGCGTCTCACTCGTGAACCGCGGCCGTGTCGGAGAGGGCGTCGCAGCCATTCAACTTTCGCTCGAGCGAAACCCAACGTTCCGCCCAGCCTACTTCGCGCTCGGGCAGGTTTACCGGCACGAGAGGAAATTCGACCAGGCCATGCTGTGTTTCCGCAGGGCCGGGGAACTCGGGGCCGACCCGGCCGAAATCCGCCAGGCAGTCTGGGAAACCGAGCGCATGAGCACCGCCGCCAACACGCGGTGACTCAAAGCCGCACCGTGCATGGATGACAACGAATACCACCGCATGCACGAGGCCGAGGAGCGCCACTGGTGGTATGTCGCGCTCCATGATCTCGTCCTGCATTATGCCCGCGCCGAAAGGCGGCGCCTCGCGCGGCCGCTCGCAATGCTCGATGCCGGATGCGGCACCGGCGGGCTCGGCGAACTGCTCGCCCCGCTCGGCGAAGTCACCGCCTGCGACATCCATCCCTTCGCGCTCGTCGCGACCCGTGCACGCGGCGTCCCGCGCGTCCTCCGCCGCGATGTCTCCCTCGACGACTTCGGCGACGGGCAGTTCGACCTCATCACCATGATGGACGTGCTCTACCACAAGTCCGTCAGCAGCGAGCTCTCCGCGCTGCTCAACATGCGCCGCGCCCTCCGCCCCGGCGGCCTCCTCCTCATCCAGGTCCCCGCATTCAAGTGCCTCTACGGCTCGCACGACACCACCGTCCACACCCGCCGCCGCTACCGCCGCCGCGAAGTCCGCCGCATGCTCCACGGCGCCGGCTTCCACACCGTCTCCACCACCTGCCGCCACTCCGCGCTCTTCCCGCTCGCCTTCGCCTGGCGCGGCCTCTCGCGCGTCACCACGGGCCTCTTCCGGAAGGCAGAGGCCGCCTCAGACCTCGACGTCCACTTCCCCCGCATGATCAACCGCCTCCTCCTCGGCTGTGCCCGCGCCGAGAACCGCCTCGTCGCCGCGGGATTCCGCCTCCCCTTTGGCACATCCATCTTCGCGACGGCGAGGAAGTGAAGCGCCCGCGGCGGCCCCGACTGGGCACACAGCCGCCGCGGGCGAAAGGGCCCCCATCGCGCGCGGCAATTTCAATTTTCTGTTCAAGCCCGCGCCCACCTCCCACACTCCGCCCTTCATGAAAGTCATCGCCGTGGCGAACCAGAAGGGCGGCGTCGGAAAGACGACCACCTCGCTCAATCTCAGCACCTGCCTCGCAGAGCTGGGCCAGCGCACCCTGCTCGTGGACCTCGACCCGCAGGCCAACGCCACCAGCGGCCTCGGCATCGAGCCCGTCGAGGAATTCTCCGTCGCAGGCTCCATGCTCGGCGCCACCCCCATCGCCGACGCCGTCGTCCCCACCCGCTTCGCGAACCTCTGGCTCATCCCCGCCAACATCGACCTCGCCGGCATCGAAGTCGAAGCCATCCGCGCCGGCGACCACCTCACCCGCCTCCGCCACGCACTCGCCCCCCTCCGCGCCGACCAGCCGTTCGACTTCATCATCCTCGACTGCCCGCCCTCCCTCGGCGTCCTCATGACAAACGCCCTCAGCGCCGCCGACGAAATCCTCATCCCCCTCCAGTGCGAATACTACAGCATGGAGGGCCTCGCCAAAATCATCGGCGTCTGCGAGCAGCTCCGCGACGCCGGCGCAAACCCCGGCCTCCAGCTCTGCGGCATCCTCATGACCATGTATCTCCGCACCAACCACGCGAACCAGGTCATCGGCGAAATCCAGAAGCACTACGGCGACATCATCTTCAAGACCGTCATCCCCCGCACCATCCGCCTCGCCGAAGCCCCCAGCCACGGCCAGCCCATCATCCAGTATGAAACCGGCGGCCTCGGCGCCGCCGCCTACCGCGCCCTCGCCAAAGAATTCCTCGCCCGCGAAGGCATCACGCCCACACCGCTCGCGGATTGAGCATTGGTCAACGGCCATAGCCGCAGCGACGGCGGACAGTTGCTGCCAGTCACCACCGCGCTTGACTGCTCCCACCCGGCCCGGCAGAGTCCGCGTCCGATGAACCCCCTCCTTCGGATCCTATTCCTCTGCATAGTTTCTACCCTCGCGGCCTGCGTCAGCGTGACGAATCCCACGACCCAAGGGACCAAGATGTCCAAGGCAGACGCCATCCGCACCATTGCCCCGTGGCCCGCCCCCGGCACCCAGATTCTCGATGTGCCGGAAGCGAAGCAAAACCCTGAGGCGCTTCCCTTCTCCGCCAGGGTCACCCACGTGGACGAAGGCGGCCTTACTTACAGCTGTTCCTTCGGCAGGACAGATTCCCCCGATGACATCATCCGGGGCTCGACCATCACCACCACCTACTACCGCATGAAACCCGGTCCCACCGCCCGGCTCGATTTCTCGAATGTCCGCCGCATCGAGCACTACAAATCCACGCTTGGCACAGG
Organism: Chthoniobacteraceae bacterium; assembly: GCA_044221185.1. GTDB lineage: Bacteria > Verrucomicrobiota > Verrucomicrobiia > Chthoniobacterales > Chthoniobacteraceae > SXWH01. The sequence continues at coordinate 658,336 of JBGAPP010000002.1, forward strand.
ATGGACATGGGTGGCCCTTTTCGATGCCAGCGGCAGGAAGCTCATTCGGTTCTTCTGCGAAACCCACGACCGCGCCGCATACGCGCAGCAGGTGCGCAGCACGGAAGCCCTGGCCGCCGCCTTCGCGGCCCTCTGCCCGAACGCCCGCTGATCACAAACCTCCGCTCGACTAGAACCCACATCCCACATCTTGCCCCGTCATCCATGAAAACCCTCGCCCTCACTCATGGAAGGGAAGCCTTGGAGGGCTTGGGTGGCTGATGTCGCAATCGCTTGGCGGCTTTGGCCACTTGCACAAAACCGAAATAAACGCCCATCCCTGCCAATGCCATCATGACATAAAAACCAACGGCGCTCTGAATGGCATTAACCCCTTTGACAACAGTGCCCGCGGGTTGACTGGAGCCGCTTGCCACGTGTCGGGCGAGGTTGCCAAGTGATTTGTCCAAATCGCCGGCGAGAGTAGGCAGGAGCAGGTAAAACAACAGGGGGCAGCCGATAATGAGCACAATTCCCAAAGCCAGGCGTTGGAGGCTTCGGCGCTTATAATTGGCATGGTATCCCTCGTCTGTCTGGTAGGGGCTTTCCACTCCCGCATCCCGCGGCCGGGATTTGATTGCAGCGACGATTTCGGGAGAAGGCGGGATGACGAAGATTCCGCAGGTCGGGCACCATTGACCGCCGTTATGCTCGACGGTATCGCTTTTCTGGCAGGTCGGGCACACTGGCACGTTGGGGTTGCAGGGTTCGCCGGGATTCATTGCGTTCGCGGGAGCGCGCTGGCTGGGCTGTTTGTGGGCTGGATCATTTCAGCTTCAAGCTTTCTACAATCTGCAGCAGCTCCTTTTCGAGTTGTCCATTCGTCCATTTGGAGGCCGCCGAGGCCGTGAGTTGCAAGTTGATCACCCGGCCTTGGTGTTGTTTGTGCATCAGACCAGCTATGCCAGCCAGGCTTTTGTCTGCATGGGCCATCGTCAGGTAAAAGCCATCGAAGTCCTGCTTGGCCAACGCGGTCGTTTTTGAAGCAGTGGTGATGAAACCCTGTTGGATTCCCCACTTCGCCTTGTCGGCAGCCTCGTTGCGAAGTTGCGCGAACAATCCCTCCTGGGGCGGGAGCTGCATGCTCATGAGCACCAACTGTATCTCTTTGTCTGGAGCTGTGAATGCTGCCACCGCAAATGGGGTCTCTGGCATTCTGGTCTGATTGTATCGCTGGTAGATATCGCGCAAATTGGATGCAACACTCTTGCGCAACGGCTCCACCTCACTGTCTGGCCAGCGCTTCCATTCCTCTGGCACATCCACCGTATAGATACCAAGCGTGATCGGGCGAACTGCGAATTTTGCCGCACCCTCGCGCGTGGAGGACGCGTCGGACGTGGGTGTATCAGCCACCTTCTGACAACCGCAAAGGCCAAGCGATGCGGATAGGACGATTGCTCCAATTTTGACGGTGCTCATTTTCGAGAAAGGAGAAAAGGGACGGAGATTAGGGACAGGCTCATCATTGGGCTCTTTGCCCGGGGGGAATCGACGCGGTCGTTCATCTCCAGGTTCTGGTCATGATTCCCTCTCCCTTTGGCAAAGTCGCTCCTCGGAGGACCGGGTTGTCACATATCCATTGGAGCTTCTGCTCAAAATCTCCTGACACCCTCTCTGCACGGCCCGGTTCGATAAGAAACACTATGTGATCCCGTGTCGCATAAAACGGCTGGTCATTCGTATATTGATTGCGCCAGAACAAGCCATCGATGCTGCACTGGGCAACCAGTGCAGCACGATTGGCGGCCAGATACGCCCCCACGGCGTCGATATACACGCTCCTTTCAAGTGCTGCCGGCCTGGCATTCAGATGGTTTACGGCAGACGCTATGAAAAGGCCCACGCACGCCAGCGCAAGCATGACGGGCCAGAATACCGGTAATAGTTTGAGTAAGAATACGGCGGCGGATGCAACCCCGAGACAAACAGCGGTCAGCATCAATTTCCTGGCAGATGATTCAAGGTTCCGTTTACGTTCATCTATTGATGTTAGTGGAACGCAGGCCGCACAGAAAAGGGCTTCAAACATCCTCAAATAGCGCAACCAATACCATTCCCCTTGATGGTTGCGTCTATTGTCCACGCAATAGGCGACGGCGGCATACACGTCGAATCCCTTCAAGTCTCCTTCGCTACCACACATGCAGCACTTTCCTTTCGCATGTCGGGCGGAGGTCGAGCGGCTTCTGTTGGTTTGGACGGGGGATTCCGTTTCGTTGAATGTGATATGCAGCATTATCGTGGGTGAGTTTGCTTTCCGAATAAGGGGGGCCTGCCTTGGCAGGCAGACTGGACGCGGCGAGCGCGAATCCACGCTGCGTGATGCCTAGACGCAGGTTGCGTGATGGGGTCATGCACCGTTCGTCATGCCTAGACGCAACTTCTGTCATGCCTAGACGCGAGTTGTGTCTATGCCAGACGCGGGTTGCGTCATGCCTAGACGCAATTTCGGGATGCCTAGACCCGCCGTCTGTCATGCCTAGACAGAAGCTGCGTCTAGGCATGACGCGTGGTGCGTCTATGCCAGACAAACGGTGCGTGATGCCTAGACGCGCGGTGCGTGATGGGGTCACGCGGGAAAAGCGGCCCGTATGCCGGGCATTTCCGGCCTTTGCAAACGGCACGCTTCCCTGCATGGCGGGCGACGGCTCAGGCATCGGTGATTTCTCCGCTGAAGCCTTCGTGGCCACCGGCGTTGACCACACGGAGCTTTTGCGCGCCGGTGGTGCCGCTGGGGATGAGGACGTAGATTTGCCCCTGAGTGATGGGGCCGTAGGTGGTCAGGCGCACCCATGCGCCGCCAGCGGCGGGGGCGATGAAGACGCCTTGGTCGGACTTGGTTTTGTCGAGGTCGAGGTTCACGCCGACGAGCCGGACGTTCTGCATGGCAGTGTAGTGGCTTTGCGCGCCGGTGGCCTCGTCGAGCACGGCTTCCACCACGGGAATGGCTGCGCCCTCGCTGCCGGTGTTGCGGATGGTGAGCTTCTCTCGCCAGTCGCGGATCACCTCGGCAAGGTAGCCGACGACCATGTCGGCCTTGATGTCCTCGGGATTGGCAAAGCCCTCCGGCGCGGCCTTGGCGCCGCCGCTGGAGGGGCGGACGTAGAGGAGGTCGAAGAGGCGGAGGCAGCGGCGCGGGGTGTCCGCGCAGAGCAGCTCCATGAAGTATTGCTTGCCGATGGCGCGGCAGGTGGCGGCGGGCACGTCGGGGAATTTGGCGTGGACGAGGTTGTCGAGTTCGCCGTGGTCCCAGTTCGGGCCAAAGTCGGGACGGGTGGAGAATTTCTCACCGTCGGTGGTCAGTTTCGTGATGAAGGTGAACTCCATCTGGGTGGGGATGTCCATAATGCTGCGGTGGTAGGTTCGTTTGGGTTTGGTGGAAATGGGCGGGACGTAGCCGGGCTCACCGGGCTGCAGCTCGACATAGCCGGGGTCGCCGGGCTCGAGCAGATAGGAGCGCGGAGACCCCCAGCGGAGGTTTTTGTTCCCCCAGACGACGCGGGGGTCTTTGTCCCCCCATTTTATAAAGCGCACGCGGGGTCATGGCTGAGGTGGAGGGGTGCGGCGATCCGTTCGGCGCGCGCTGCGCCGGGCGTTTGCAGGATGAGTCGGGGGTGCATACCGCTGCTGTTCTTCGCGCGCGTGTAGGGAGATGCGCCGCGGGTGTCAAGCGGAATTTTCGGCGTCGCTCCGCCCGCCTTCGCCGACCGGGTGAGCGACGCCAGGTGCCGGGACACCCCCTTGCGCATCGGCGGGGGCGGACTAGTTTCCACCGAAACCCCGCCCCGCATGAACAACCTCACCCATGCTTGGAAGACCGCGGTCCTTTTCGCCGCGGCTGCACTCACCCTCCCGCCGCCGGCGCACGCGCAGCTCGTCCGGCAGGCAAATTCGACGCTGAGCCTGCCCGCGGCGCTGCCCTCGGCGACGGGCTACACGACGGTGGCGGCGATCACGTTTTCCAACGGGACGCCGATGACGTTTGCGAACCCGATGTGCACGGCGTTCCCGCCGGGGGAGACGAACCGCCTCTATGTGGCGCAGCGCGCGGGGCAGGTCCGCGTGGTGAACAACCTGACGGCGGCGAACCCCTCGCAGGCGGTCTTCATGGATCTCGGCGCGTATCTCACCAGCATCGGGCAGGCGCTGCCCTCGGCGGATGAGAACGGGCTGCTGAGCATGGCCTTTCACCCGAACTACAACCAGAACGGCTATTTCTATCTCTACTACAGCATCACCATCAGCGGGCAGCTCCACCAGAGGCTCGCGCGCTTCCAGGCGACGGGCACGCCGGGCAGCTACAATGCGGCGGTGAGCGCGGACCCCGCGACGCAGACGCCGCTGCTGACGATCTATGACCAGGCGGTGAACCACAACGGCGGCGACCTTGCCTTTGGCGCGGACGGCTATCTGTATCTCTCGCTCGGCGACGAGGGCGGCGGCGGCGACACTTACAACAACGCGCGTTTCATCGACCGCGACTTCTGGGGCCAGATGCTGCGGCTGGATGTGGACAGCCTGCCGGGGAGCCTCGCGCCGAACGCGCATTCGCAGCCGTCCTCGACAAGCCACCCGAGCGCGGTCCACGCGGGGACTTACAAGGTGCCGGCGGACAATCCATTCGTCGGCGCCACGAGCTGGCACAATGTGGCCGTGACGCCGTCGAACGTGCGCACGGAGATTTACGCGACGGGCCTGCGGAATCCGTTCCGCTTCACGATCGATCCGCCGACGGGGCGCATCTTCCTCGGCGACGTGGGGCAGATCCTCTGGGAGGAGGTGAACATCATCGTGAAGGGCGGCGACTACGGGTGGAGCTGGCGCGAGGGGCTGCATTCCTACACGCCGGTGAATGCGCCGCTGACACCGCCCTTGACCGGCTTCAACCCGGTGAACCCGATCTTCGAATACGACCACGTGAACGACGGCGGCGGCAGCGGGAATGATGGGGTCATCTACGGCAGCTCCGTCTGCGGCGGCATCGTGTATCGCGGCAATGCGCTCACCGAGCTGCAGGGCAGATACCTCTTTGCGGACATCTTCGGCGGCGGGGGAATCATCGCGGCGCTCACCGAGACGAGCCCCGGTGTGTGGGGCGCGCAGCAGATCGCGGTGCGCGCGCAGATCGTGGATTTCGGCACCGACCCGCGCGACGGCGAGCCGCTGCTGACGAGCCTGCAGGGCGGCATCTACAAGCTCGCGCGCAGCGGCACCACGGGCACCGCGCCGCCCGCGACACTCTCGGCGACGGGCGCATTTTCCAGCCTGGCCGCGCTCACGCCGAACGCGGGCATCGTGGCGTATGATCCGAATGTGGCGTTCTGGAGCGACTACGCGATCAAGTCCCGCTGGTTCAGCATCCCCAGCACGACGGACACGATCGCGTTCAGCGGGACGGGCAACTGGTCGTTCCCCACGGGCATGGTGTGGATCAAGCACTTCGACTTTGACACGACGCGCGGAAACCCGGCGACGCGGCGCAAGCTGGAGACGCGCTTCCTCGTGAAGACGGCGTCCGGCGTGTATGGCCTCAGCTACAAATGGCGGGCGGACCAGACGGATGCGGACCTTGTCGCCGAGGCGGGCCTCACGGAGGTCATCGCCAGCAGCAGCCCGTCGCAGACGTGGCGCTACCCGAGCCGCGGCGAGTGCCTCTCCTGCCACACGTCCGTGGGCGGCCACGCGCTCAGCTTCCACACGCCGCAGCTCAACCGCGCGCGCACCTACGGCAGCGTGTCGCAGAACCAGATCCAGGCGCTGAGCGACGCGGGGTATTTCAGCGCCGCGGCCACCGGGGTGAACAGCCTGCCCGCGCTCGGGGCGGCCACCGACGCGGCGCATTCGCTCGAGTGGCGCGTGCGTTCCTACCTGCACTCGAACTGCGTGCAGTGCCACCAGCCCGGCGGCGCGGCGCAGGGAAACTGGGATGCGCGCATCACCACGCGGACCGACTCGGCAAACCTCATCAACGGCCTGCTCGTCTATCCGTCCGGCGACTCGGCGAACCGCTTCGTCGTCCCCGGCGACGCCGCGCATTCGATGCTGCTCAAGCGCCAGCAGGGCAGCGGTGTCGCGCGGATGCCCCCGCTCGCGACCTCCGAGCGCGACCTCGTGAGCGAGCAGCTCGTCACCGACTGGATCGCGTCGCTCGTCACGCGGCAGAGCTTCGCGCAGTGGCAGGTCGTGAACTTTGGCTCCACCTCCGCGCCCGAGGCGCAGGCCGGCGCGGACCCCGACAACGACGGGCGCACGAACCACCTCGAATACCTCACCGGCACGAACCCGAACGCGACCATCACCGCATGGAACTACGGCGTGATGACGCTCAGCGGCGATGTCTTCACCGCGCAGTTCACGCAGCCCGCAAACCGCGCGGCGGTCGTCGAGGTCAGCACCGACCTTCAGAGCTGGACCACGTGGGATGTCGCCGGAAACCAGCCGACGTATCCAGCCGCGGACACCGTGCGCACGATCAGCGCGCCCGTGACGGGAATCCCGCTGAGCTTCTTCCGCGTCCGATTCAGCGAGCCGTAGCGCACGCGGCGCGGCGCGCCGTCCTCACGGATGAATGGTGACCGGCGTCTTCACCGGCACTCGCTTGTAGAGTTCCTCGATGTCGGGGTCGTCGAGGGCGACGCAGCCCCACGTCCAGTCCGTCGCCGAACCGCGGCCGTGGATGAAGACTTCCCCGCCGAGCTTCGTGTAGAAGGGCGGCGTGGTGCGCGCAGCGTCGGCCTGCATGATGGCCTTGTATTCCTTGTCGGTGATGAGGCCGTCCTTCAGCCCGCGCTTCGCGTCGGCGGGGCCGGGATAGCTGATGGCGAGCGAGAGGTGGAATTTGCTCTTCGGATTCTTGTGGCAGATGAAGTAGGTGCCCTCGGGCGTGGCCATGTCGCCCTCGCGCTCCTTGGGCGGCACCGGCTTTTCCCCGAGGCCCACGCGGTAGCTCTTGATGAGCTTCTCGCCGTCGAAGAGCTGCAGCTCGCGCTTCGCCTTGAAGATCACGATGCGGGGCTTGGCGAGCGGTTCCTCCGCGGCAGGCGGTGCGGCCTGCGCGACGGCGGCGGCGATGACGAGGAGCGGGAGTGCGTGGGTGAGAGTCATGCGGCGATGCGGGTGGAGCGGCGGAAGGAAACAGCCGCCGCGCCCACCGCTCAACTCTCATTTCCCCTCCGCCGCGCGGAAGGTGTAGAGGTGGGCGTCGTGAAGCTGGAACTCCAGGCGGATCACTTTGCCTTTCATCGCGTCGAGCGAGCCGCCCGTCCACTTCACCTCGTGGGCGGTGCTGTCGCCCTTGAAAGGCGGAGCGTCGTCGTAGTCGAAGCCCGCGAGAGGTTTTCTCAACTCATCCGAGACACGCACCTTCATCTCGCCCGCATGTGCGTCGGCATTCACGAGCAGCGCGCCGCCGGGCCAGCGGAGTGCGCGTGTGCAGACCACGCCTCCGGTCTTCGGCGCGTGCTGGGAGATGAAGCCCTCCTTGCGCAGCGTCGCGAGGCCGATGGCTCCCTTTCGCCCAGCAGGGTCGTCATGCGAGCCGTCGAAGCCCGCGTAGTAAATCCACCATTCGTCGCCGACCTCCACCCACCGCGCCGTGCCGACGATCATCGAGTGATCCCACGCGCCCTTCGGGCCGAACTCGATGAGGTGCTGCCGCGCGGGCAGCCGCTCGAAGCTCCAGCCGTCGCGGCTCCACGCGATTTCACTCGCGTAGAGGTCATTCCACAGGAAGGGCGCGAGGTGGCCCCACCAGATTCCCGCGTGGCGGTGGACGGGCATGGCCATGAAGTAGTTGTAGCCCAGCTCGGCGTCGCGCTCGTCCGGCATGAGGATGGTCTGCGGGCGCACGTTCCACTCGGCCCACAGCTCCTTGCTGCTCATGCGGGACATTCCGCGGCGCGATTCACCGCTGCTGAGCATTTCCTTCGTCTGCCCCGGCGCGCGGTAGATGTGCTTCGAGCGGCAGAACATCACGTATTCCCCGTGCTCCGGGTCGTAGTGCAGCGTGTTGTGCGAATCGCTGGAGAGCCTCGCGATGCGGGTGTCGCTCGCGGTGTCCCAGTGGATGCCGTCATTCGAGCCGATGAGGCGGACGCCGTTCAGCGGCGCGGTGCTCATCGTGTAGAGCATGAGGTAGCGGAAGCCGCGGCGATCCTTCTCCGGCACCTCGACGATCTGCGGCGCGTTGGCCTCGCATTTCGGAAAGTCCGTGCGGTGGACGACGCAGTTGCGCGGGAGATCGTATTGCTTCGCGTCGGGGAAGAGATCGAGCGCGGGCTTTTCCCAATGCACGCCGTCCTGCGACTCCGCGTAGGCGACCGACGTGGAGTAGATGCCCTTGCCCGTGGAGACCTCCGCGTTCTTCACGTTCGCCTGATACCACATGCGGAATCTCCCGTCGCCCTCGCGCACCGCCCACAGGTGGCTCGGGTCGTCGCCGGTGATGAGCGGATTCGCCGGATGCTTCTTCGCCGGATGCATCACGCGCCTCACCGGCTCGCCCTTCGGCTTCAGCCCCCAGGTTGTGTCCACGATGTGGAGATCGTGGACAAACTGCGGCTCATGTCCGATTTCCACCGGCTCCGCAGGCGGTGGCACCGCGCTGGATGTAAACGCGAATGCGCACGCGAGTGCGGGCAGGAGGGGTTTCATGGGGAAAATCATGCACTGCGGGGCAGCAATGGGAATGAGGATTTCCTTGTCCCGCGCAGGGCGCTGTGCGGTTGAATGCGGAGTGAAGCGTTTCGTTTTCCTCCTGCTCGCGTGTGCCGGGATGCGCGCCGTGGCGCAGCCCCCCGCTGCGGCGCAGGCGCCGGCCGCAGTGCTCACGTCGGCGCGCGAGGTCCGCGCACTTTCCCCCGAGGAGGCGAAGGAGCAGCGTCCGGTGAAGCTGCGCGCGGTGGTGAATGCGACGGACCCGGGGCGGACGATCTTTGTGCAGGACGCGACGGGCGGGACGTTCATCAACCGCAGCGGCGCGGTGACCGATGTGACGCCGGGCGATGTGCTGGAGGTGGAGGGCGTGACGGCGGCGGGGCTGTTCGTGCCGGGCATCGTGGAGGCGACGGTGCGCATCGCGGGCCGCTCGGAGCTGCCGGCGGCGGTGCCGGTGACATATGACGATCTGCTCGGGGGGAAATGGCACTACCAGCGCGTGTCCATCGGCGGCATCGTGCGCTCGCTCGTGCGGAAGGAGGACGGCCGCACGGTGGCGAGCCTCGCCGTGGGGCCGCGGAAGCTGGAGGTGCATTTCGTCATTCCCGCCATGGCGGAGCCGCCGCCGCTGGTGGATGCGCGTGTGCGGCTGGAGGGGCTGGCGACGGGCTACATCAACGACAAGCGGCAGATCGTGTCGCCGCAGATGTATGTGAGCCGGATGGAGGACCTGCACGTGGAGGAGCCGCCGCCGGAGGATCCCTTCGCCGCGCCGCTGGTAGGCGCAACGGAGCTGCTGCGCTTCCGGCCCGGCGGAATCTCCGGCCACCGCGTGCGCCTGCGCGGCGTGGTGACGCACGGCCAGCCGGACGAGGCGATTTTTCTCCGCGACGGAGAGCACGGGCTGCTCGTGCAGGCGGCGGGCGGCGAGGCGTTGCGTCCCGGCGATGTGGTGGAGGTCGCGGGGTTCCCGGCGATGGGGAGGTTCAGCGCGTTTCTGGAGGATGCGGAGTTTCGCAAGACAGGCACCGAGCCCGCGCCGGAGCCGGTGCGGCTGACGGCGAAGGACGCGCTGAAGGGCGCGAGCGACGCGGACCTCGTGTCGCTGGAGGCGCAGCTCATCGAGACACTGGAGACGGCGTCGGACACGGTGCTGCTGCTGCGCGCGGACGACGTGGCCTTCAGCGCGCGCATCGCCCGCGGCATGCACGGCTCCCCCGCCCTGCGCGATGGCAGCCGCGTGCGCGTGACGGGCATCTGCCGCGTGGACGAGCCGAACTTTCCGCGCGCCGGTTTCCAGGCGAGGCCACGCTCGATCGAGGTGCTGCTGCGCTCGCCCGCGGATGTCGCGGTGCTCGCCGCACCGTCGTGGTGGACCGCGCACCGGCTCGCGTGGGCCGGTGCGGTGCTGCTCGGTGTCGCGGTCGCGGCGCTCGCGTGGGCGGTGATGCTGCGCCGGCGCGTGGCGGCGCAGACGGCGGTGATTCGCGAGAAGGTGGAGCGCGCGGCGGTGCTGGAGGAAAGGCAGCGTGTCGCGCGCGAGATGCACGACACGCTTGCGCAGAGTTTCTCCGGGCTGGGCTTCCAGCTCCAGGCGCTCGCGCCCGCGCTGCCCGAGGGCACGGATGCGGCACGCCAGCTCGAGACGGCGCGGCAGATGGTGCGGCACGGGCAGGAGGAATTCCGCCGCTCACTGCTGAACTTGCGCGCGGGTGAACTGGAGCGCGGAGGGCTCGCGTCGGCGCTGCCGGAACTCTCCCGCCACATCGCCGCCGGCACGGGCATCGCGGTGCATTTTGAAACGAAGGGCGAACCGCGCGCGCTGCCGGAATCCGTCGAGGCGAACCTCCTGCGCATCGGACAGGAATGCGTGAACAACGCCGTGCGCCATGCGCACCCGAAGCGCATCGCCATCGGCCTCGCATTCGAGCCGTCGCTCGTGCGGCTCGTCGTGGCGGACGACGGCGCGGGTTTCGATCCCGGGGAATCGTCGCGCGGCGGTGCGGGACATTTCGGGCTGCGCGGCATCCGCGAGCGCGCGGAGCAGATTCACGCGAATGTGGAATTGCACTCGCGCCGCGGAGAGGGAACGAACGTCACCGTGACCGTGCCCCTTTCCGCGCCAGCGACCTCCTGAGCCATGCCGCGCAAAATCCGCCTCCTGCTTGTGGATGACCACCTCGTCGTGCGCGCGGGCCTGCGCGGCCTGCTGGAGACGCAGCCGGATGTGGCCGTGGTCGCCGAGGCGGCGAGCGGCGAGGCTGCGCTCGCGGCGTTTGCGGAGCACGTGCCGGATGTGACGCTGATGGACCTGCGCATGCCCGGCATGAGCGGCGTCGAGGCGACGGCGGCCATCCGCGCGAAGTTCCCCGATGCGCGCATCCTCGTGCTGACGACCTTCGACACGGAGGAGGACATCTGCCGCGTGCTCGACGCCGGCGCCGCGGGCTACCTGCTGAAGAACACCGAGACGAAACCGCTCATGGACGCCATCCGCGCGGTGCACGCGGGCACTTACCGGCTTCCCGCCGCGACCGCAGCGCGCCTCGCCGAATGGCGCGCGCTGCCGGAACTTTCCGCGCGCGAGCGCGAAGTGCTGGAGCTGATCGTGCGCGGCCGCAGCAACAAGGAAATCGCCACGCAGCTCGGCGTCGCGGAGAACACGGTGAAGAACCACGTGAAGGTGATTCTCGACAAACTCGGCGTGCAGGACCGCACGCAGGCCGCGACCACCGCGCTGCAGCGGGGCATCGTGAGCCTCCGCACCCCGACGCAGTGACCGGAGCGGCATAGCCCGAAAGGGCCATTGTCCGCGGCCTATGGATTTGGCACGGTGCGGGTGTCTTTCCACACCCCATGATTCACTCCGCCCACCGCATCGTCGGGACAGCCGCAGCCGCGCTGGCCCTTTCCTTCACCTCGCTGCTGCACGCCGCGGATGGCAAGCGCTACCGCGACCTCATCATGGCCGACAAACCAGCCGCCTACTGGCGCTTCGACAGCATCGAGGAATGCTGCACTTCCAGCGAGACGGACGAGCGGCTGCGCGCGAACGCGGGCGAAAAAGTCTCGCTCATCGAGGCCGGGCCGCGTCCACCGGTGTTCCCAAATTTCGCGGAGGAAAACACGGCGGCGGATTTTTCCGGCTACGCGCGCGACGCGCATCTGCGGGTGAAGGACACGGGTAAGAACAGCGTGCTGCGCTTTGACAAGGGCGAAACGATCACCGTCGAGGCATGGGTGCAGTGCGACAAGCTCGGCGACGGCAAGCAGGCCTACATCGTGGGCAAGGGCCGCACGGGGCTGCCGGGGACAACTTCGGAAAACCAAAACTGGGCCGTGCGCCTGCGCGGCCAGGGCGGCCTCGTGTCCACGGGCTTCCTATTCCACGACCGCGAAAACAGCGGCGAAAAGGGCTGGCACCGCTGGACGAGCACGAGCGGCTTCCAGCCGGGCGATGCGTGGCAGCACATCGTGGTGAGCTACAAATTCGGCGAACCGGAGAGCATCCGGAGCTGGATCAACGGCGAGGAAGTGAAGGGCGTGTGGGACATGGGTGGCGCGAGTGCCGCGGCGCCGGCGGTGGACGACGACGAAGTGTGGATCGGCGGCTCGATGGGCGGCGCGGCGAGCGCGCAGTTCCAGGGGAAAATTGATGAGCTGGCGATTTACCGGAGCGCGCTGCCTGCGGAGCGCATCGCGGTTCACGCCGCACGCACCGGCGCCGTGCCGACGCTGCTGCCCGTGCCGGTGGAAAAAGCCGTGACGAAGAAGAGCGAGGCGCTGCCGTTGCCGCCCGCGGTAATCGCGGCGGAGGAACTGCCAAAGGGCAAGGTGCGCGTGCAGGTGTTTGAATTTGATCGGCCGTCCGAACAGGAGGTCGGTTGGGCGTCGAATGATTCGCCGCGGCCGGAGACCTCGAAGAAGAAGGCGGAGTCGCTGGATTCCGACGAGTCTTGGTCGGTGCTGCCGGACAAGCGCACGGACGAATACACGGAGCAGGCCTTCGCCTTTGCGAATGTGACGAACAAATACAACGCGCAGGGCGTGAAGGTGGATCGCTCCGCGCCGTATCTCGTCCGCGCCGCGGGCGTCGTGCGTCTCCCCGCCGGAGAATACACGCTGCACCTTCGCGCGCTCACGGGGACACGCGTGGCGCTCGACGGACATATCCTCGCCGAGACCGCGCTGAAGAAAGCGAAGGGCGGCGACGCCGAGGGCGTGCCAGACATGGCGAAGGAACAGCTCGTTCCGCAGATGCCGCTGCTGCCACCGGGCCACAAAGAAGTGCAGGGCAAGCTGAGCAGCGACGGCCAGCCGCACGTGCTGCTCATCGAGTCGCTCGTCGGTGGAAAAGGAATCCGTCCTGAAATCGGCGAGCTGTTCGTCGCCGTGTCGAAGTCGGGCAGCGACTTCACAGTGCTCGCGCCGTCGGGTGCGGAGAAGAGCGCGCCCGAGCTTTCCGAGCGTGGCTGGCAGAATTTCACCGATGAGCAGCGCGCACGCGTGGTCGCGCTGAATGCAGAGCGCCGCCGCAATGCGGACGAGGAGGCGTATTGGAAGATGCGCCACGATCTTGCGCGCAAGCATGCGAAACCCGCGCCGGCGGTTCCCTCGGTCACCTCGGACTCCGTCTTCAACGACGTGGATCGCTTCATCGCCGCCAAGCTCACCAAGGCCGGAGCGAAAGCCGCACCGCTCTGCGACGACGCCTCTTTTCTCCGCCGCGCGACACTCGACATCACGGGCGTGATTCCGACCGAGCAGGAAGTCGCCGCATTCCTCGCGGACCCATCCCGCGGCAAGCGCGCGAAGGCCATCGACCGCCTGCTGAAGAGCCCGAGCTGGGCTGACCACTGGACGAGCTACTGGCAGGACGTGCTCGCGGAAAACCCGAACATCCTCAAGGGGACGCTGAACAACACGGGGCCGTTCCGCTGGTGGATCCACGAGGCGCTCGAGGACAACAAGCCGATGGACCGCTTCGCCACCGAGCTGATCACGATGGGGGGCAGCTCGAACTACGGCGGCCCCGCGGGCTTCGCCGTCGCGTCGCAGAACGACCTGCCGATGGCCGCGAAGGCGCAGATCGTCTCGAGCGCGTTCATGGCGAACGAGATGAAGTGCGCGCGCTGCCACGACGCGCCGTATCATCCGTTCGAGCAGGGCGACCTTTTCAAAATCGCCGCCATGCTCCAGCGCGCACCGCTGAAAGTGCCCGGCTCCTCGCTCTCGCCCGGCCTCAAAGCCAACAGCCACGTGACCGTGACGCTGAAACCCGGCGAGATGATCGATCCGCACTTCCCCTTCTCCACGCCCGGCGAGCCGCTCCCCGGCGTGCTGCGGCGGAAAGGCGACACGCGCGAAAACCTCTCGGCGATTCTCACCGACCCGCGCGATGACAAGTTCGCGCAGGTGATCGTGAACCGCCTGTGGCGGCAGTTCATGGGATTCGGAATCGTGGACCCCGTGGACGACTGGGCCACAGCGGTGCCCTCGCATCCCGAGCTGCTGAAGTGGCTCGCGCACGAACTCATCACGCACGACTACGACCTCAAGCACGTCGCGCGGATCATTCTGAACAGCCACACGTATCAGCGCGTGCCGCAGCCCAGCGCGATGAAGCAGGTGACGAGCGCCGAGCGTCTTTTTGAGTCACCCGCGCGCCGCCGCATGACGGCCGAGCAGCTCGTGGACAGCCTCTTCGCCGTGACCGCGCTGCCGATGGATGTGGACCAGCTCACGTTCGATCCCGAGTGCCGCCAGTCGCCTTCCTCGATGAACAACCTCGGCGCGCCGCGCCACGCGTGGGAGTTCACGTCGCTCAGCAACGAGCGCGACCGCCCCGCGCTCGCGAAGCCGCGCGCGCAGGTGATTGCCGACGTGCTCACCGCATTCGGCTGGCGCGAAAGCCGCCCCGAGCCGCGCAGCACGCGCGACCACGATGCGAACGTCCTCCAGCCCGCGACGCTCGCGAACAGCACTATCGCCAACCGCCTCATGCGCCTCAGCGATGAGCACGCGTTCACCGCACTCGCGCTCGAGGAGCAGCCCGCCGCACAGCTCGTTGAACGGATGTTCCTGCGCATCCTCTCGCGCCCGCCCACTCCGGCGGAGAGCGAGAAATTCACCGCGATCCTCTCGTCCGACTACGCGAAGCGCCGCACCGGCACCGCTCCCGCACCGCAGCGTGCACCGTTCACCAAGGGCGTGTCGTGGGCGAACCACCTCAACCCCGACGCGACCACCGCCGTGCTCGACGTAGAGCGCATCGTGAAGGCAGGCCCCACGCCTTCGCCGCAGCTCGCGAGTAACTGGCGCGACCGCATGGAGGACGCCCTTTGGACGCTCATGCTCTCGCCGGAATTCACCTACATCCCCTGAGCCCATCCCAGTCTCCGCACGCACCATGAGCATCACACGCCGACAATTCATCACGCAGTCCGCACTCGCCGCCGGCGCCGCCACGATCGGCGCGCCGCTTTTCGCCGAGGGGGAAAAATCCGCGCCCGCGATCCCGCTCGGCAAGGCGGAGCACTGCCTCTTCATCTGGCTCGGCGGCGGCATGTCGCACCTCGACACGTTCGACGCGAAGACCACGAAAGGCGACGGCGCGAAGAAGCCCGGCTGCTACTACGACACCATTGAGACCGCGATTCCCGGCGTGCGCTTTTGCGAGCATCTGCCGCGGCTCGCGAAGCTCGGCGGCGACATCATTCCCGTCCGCACGGTGAATCACACGGTCATCGACGAGCACGCCGCGGCTGTGAACCGCATGCACACCGGCCGCCCCGTGAGCGGCAGCGTCGTGTATCCGAGCATCGGCAGCATCATCGCGCACCAGCGCAAAGCCGCGCAGGAAGGCGTGCCGCCCTACGTGCTCATCGGCTACCCGAGCGCCACCCGCGGCCCCGGCTTCCTCGGGCCAAAGGCGGGCTACGTTTACCTCACCGACACCGCCGCCGGCCCCGCGGGCCTCACGCGCATGCCGGGCATCACCGAGGAAAGGCAAAGCCGGCGCGAGACGCTGCTCGCCTCGCTGCGCAGCGATTACGTCGCGCGCAACCGCGGCGACAAGCTCGTGCAGGACTACGACGACGCCATCGGCGAAGTCTTCAAGCTTCAGGGCGGCGACTTCATGAAGGCATTCGACCTCGCGGGCGAACCCGGTTCGCTGCGCGAAAAATACGGCGACGAGTTCGGCCAGCGCTGCATGCTCGGCCGCCGCCTCATCCAGCGCGGCGTGCGCTTCGTCGAGGTCGGCTTCAACCTGAACTTCGTGAACGGTGCCGGCTGGGACACGCACAACGCCGCGCAGAAACAGCAGCACGGCCTCATCCAGCGCCTCGACCAGGGTGTCGCCGCGCTCATCGAGGATCTCAAGGCGCAGCGCCTCTTCGACAAGACGCTCATCGTCATCGCCACCGAGTTTGGTCGTCCGGCGTCGTTCGACTCCGGCGGCGGACGCGGCCACTACGGCAAATGCTTCAGCGCCGTCCTCGCCGGCGGCGGCCTCCGCACGGGCCAGTATGTCGGCACCACCGACGACCTCGCGATGAACATCATGGACGAGCCGTGCGGCGTTCCCGACCTCTTCGCCACCATCTTCGCCACGATGGGCGTGAACCCATCGAAGAACCTCATGGACGGCGAACGCCCCGTGCCGATCACGGACAAGGGCGAGGTCATTCGGAAGCTCTTCGTTTAAGCGCGCGGCACCCGGCCACCATCGGGCTTGCGGCGGATGCGTGCGTTCTCCAGTTTCCGCCGCATGATTCGACACGACGGCCGCACTCCGGCACAGCTCCGCCCCACCTCCTTCACTCCCGGCTTCGCGCCAAACGCCACCGGCAGCGTCCTCGTGAGCACCGGCAGCACGCGCGTGATCTGCTCCGCAATGGTGGAGGAATCTGTTCCGCGGTGGATGAAGGAGCAGCAGGTCACGGGCGGCTGGGTCACGGCTGAATACTCGATGCTCCCCTACTCCACCGAGCAGCGGAAGACGCGCGACATCACGCGGGGAAAGATGGACGGGCGCTCCACCGAGATTCAGCGCCTCATCGGCCGCTCGCTGCGCGCCGCGCTCGACCTCGAGAAGCTCGGCCCGCGCACGATGTGGATCGACTGCGACGTGCTGGCCGCCGACGGCGGCACCCGCACCGCGAGCATCACCGGCGCGAGCGTCGCCGCAGCACTCGCGTGCCAGAAGCTCATGACCGCGGGCCTCATCAAGGAGAACCCCATCAAGCAGCTCGTCGCCGCCACCAGCGTCGGCATCGTGGACGGCATCGCGCTGCTCGACCTCTGCTACCTGGAGGACAAAGACGCAGCTGTGGACCTCAACGTCGTCATGACCGAAGGCGGCCACTTCGTCGAAGTGCAGGGCAGCGGCGAGGAGAGCACGTTCACCGAAGCGGAGCTGAACACGATGCTCACCCTCGCCCGCGCCGGCATCGGTGAACTCATCGCAGCGCAGCGCGCGGCGCTGGGGTGAAAGGAATGATCGGCAGGCTCGCCATTTTTCTCCTCGCACTTGCCTAGGCGCTCCGCACCGCCCGCGCCGTGGACTTCTCCACCGCGGAGATCGCGGGCAAGCGCGTCACGGTGTGCCCTCCAAGCGCGGATGCGAAACCTGTTTGTCACAATTCGGGGCGTGATTCGCGGGCGCTGGCTGATAGCGGTGCGGAATGAAGAAGCTGCTCTCGGAATTCCTCGGCACGTTCTGCCTCGTCTTTGCGGGGACGGGCGCGATCGTGATCAATGCGGCGAGCGGCGGGGCGATCACGCACTCCGGGGTGGCGATGACGTTCGGGCTCGTGGTGCTGGCGATGATTCACACGTTCGGCGATGTGAGCGGCGCGCACCTGAACCCGGCGGTGACGCTGGGCTTTGCGGCGGCGCGGCGCTTTGCGTGGCGGGAAGTGCCGGCCTACGTGGCGGCACAGGCCGCCGGGGCGCTGGCGGCGAGCGGGCTGCTGCGAGCGCTCTTCCCCGCGCACGGGACGCTGGGCGCGACGCTGCCGGCAGGGACACCGGCGCAGAGTTTCGTGCTGGAGGCGGTGCTGACGGCAGTGCTGATGCTGGTGATTTTGAGCGTGTCCACGGGGGCAAAGGAGAAGGGCATCACTGCGGGGATCGCCGTGGGGAGCGTGATCGCGCTGGAGGCGATGTTCGCGGGGCCGGTGAGCGGGGCGTCGATGAACCCGGCGCGATCGCTGGCTCCCGCACTGGTGTCCGGGCATCTGGAGCACCTTTGGATTTACCTCGCCGCGCCTGTGCTCGGCGCGCTGCTCGCGGTGCCGCTGTGCATGGGCACGCGCGAACGCGGGTGCTGCAGCAGCTGCGGCCGGGCGGGCAAGGCCGCATGATTTTTATGAAGCAAAGAATCCTGTTCGTCTGCATTCACAACAGCGCCCGCAGCCAGATGGCTGAGGCGTTCGTGAACCATATCTGCCCGGAGTCATTCGAGGCGATGAGCGCTGGGCTGGAGCCGGGAAAGCTGAACCCGCTGGTCGTCGAGGCGATGCAGGAGATCGGCATCAATATCTCGGGGAACGCGACCAAGAGCGTGGCGGAGATGCTGCGCAGCGGCCTGGACTTCTCGCACGTGGTGACCGTGTGCGACGAGGCGAGCGCGGAGCGGTGTCCGTTTTTCCCCGGCGGCGGCGAACGCCTGCACTGGGGCTTTCCCGACCCGTCGGCGCTGACGGGCACGCGCGATGAGCGGCTGCCGCGCGTGCGGGAAATCCGCGACGCGATCGAGGCGAAGGTGCGCGTGTGGTGCGACGCGGAGTGTCCGTGTGCGGCGGCTTGAGGGGCGACGACGGGAGCGGGAGCGTCCCTGCCGGCTAGGCGTAGTTCTCCGGATCGAAGATGGGATCTTCCGCGTCCCTCGCTGTGTCCCGGCTCTTCGTCCAGCAGGAGAGGCCGAGGCGGCCCATTTTTCCGAGCTGCGCGGCGGGGACTTCGCGGGCGATGACGACGCACTGCACGTCCCACTTCAGCTCGTGGCCGGTGTAGTTGAGGACCCATGCCCTGAGACGCTTGAACGAGTCGCCGCCCGGAAGCAGTCGCTCGAGATCCCGGAGCGTCATGGGGCCCATGCGGATGCGGAATTTGAGCTGCGTCTCCCATTTCCGCGTGCCGGCGATGGCGCTGCGGCCGAGCGAGCCGGTGTCGGGACTCTCGCCGAGGCGGCACTGGTTGGCCGCGGGGATTTTCATCCAGTAACCGCTGAACTGCTCGATGACGGTGGGGATGCCGAAGAAGCCCTCGATGATGGCGTGAAGCCCCTCGGCATTGCGGGTCTGGCAGGCGAGGCGTCCGCTAAAATAAAGCTTCGCGCGGTCGGGGACGGCGTCGCGGCCGAGGAGCGAGGGCATCCCCATTCCGAAAAGCGCGCCGATGAATGCGGCGAAGCGCGACTCGGCGGGGCGGTCGTAGTCGGCGGTCTTCTGCGCGGCGGCCCACGCGCGGTAGAAGAGCGAGAGGATGCGGTGGTTGAATACGTCGAGGAAGCGGGAGTGCGTGTGATCCTTGCCGAGGACACGGCCGATGATGAACTCAGTGACGTGCGTGGGCAGCGGGCCGTTCGGGCCGAGGAGTCCGAGGAACTGCACGAACATGCGGGCGGCGCTGCCGACGGCGGTGTCGGTGCCGTCCACGGGCGGCTCGAAGCCGTCAACAGTCGCGGGGGCGAACGAGAGCGACGCCTTTTGCCCGAAGCGGATCCAGTCGTCCTTCAGCCGCTGGGAAGTGCCGATGCGCGGAGCGCCGGTGAAGTGGCTCTCAAGAAGCCGGACGGCGCGGTAAAAATCGAAAGCCCACGGCTCCTCGGTGAGCCGGGCGATCAGATGATGTGTCGTTTTCCCGGGTGTGCTTGCCATCGGATGATCTCTCCGCGCTGCTGGGAGCGGATGACGGTTTCAGTGAAGGAATTAATCGAGACGTAGCGCGCGAGGAACTGCTCGAGGACGGAGCCGAGGATGAAGATGCCGGTGCCCTCGAAGGCGGGTTCGTCGAATTCGAGGACGACTTCGAGACCGCGACCGAAGGTCAGCGGGCCGTCCGCCTCGACGCGGCGGATGATGGGGCTGCAGCGCGCAGAGTGGATGCCGTCCACCTGCTTCTGGCTGCGGAGATCGTTCACGTCGCAGTAAAGGCGCAGCATTTCGCGAAGGCCGGAAGGGCCGGCGTCGCCGCGGCCGCCGCCATCGGCGTTCAGGAGCGAGAGGTAGTTCAGCGACATGTGGCTGATGACGCGCCAGGCGGTCTCGCCGTCGGGATGCGCAGGCTGCGGGTCGGTGGGGCCGGCGACGCAGCGGATGGCAGTGACGGGCGCAAAGAGGTCGAGGCGGAAGTCGGTCTTGCCCTGCCGGGTGACGAGCTGGATGGGCAGGTGGCGGTTGCTGCAAAGCGCGGTGAGATTCAACTGCGCGAGGTCGGCGCTGTAGGGCGCGGCGTGGCCGTCCACGAGCGAGATGTAAACCTCGCTTCCCGTATAGGAGGAGCTGGCGCCGAACTGCTTCTCCTTTGCCGAAAGGACACGCGGGACGCGGTGCGCGTTGAAATACGCGGCGGACTCGAGATCCGTGTCGCGTGCGAGATAGAAGGGCTGGAAGACCTGCTGCGACTCTGCGGAGGCGCCCTGCCCCACAACTTTCTGGATCTGGTAGATCTCAAAGTCGAGCGGCCGGGTCTTGTCGGCGACGACGTGGTATTCCGAGAAGCGGTCGCCGAGGGAAATCGGATCGAGCCGCTTCGGGAAGAGGTTGACGACGGGCGTGCAGAAAAGATCGAACGACTCGGCGTCCACGACGTTCTCAAGCCGCGGCTCGGCGTCGCGGAGAAGGATGACGAGGTCCACCTGCGAGCAATCACACTTGGCGAGTGCCTCGCGGAGCGCGGTGAACTCGAAGAAGAGGAAGCGCTCGGGCATCGCGAAGTATTCATGCACGAGCCGGTAGCCCTCGAATCCGCGCGGCGCGAAGGGCAGCAGGGCCTCGTCCTCGCGCAGGCCGACGCGGCGCAGCGTGGATGCGGGCAGGACATGGGTGACGTTGCCGTCGGCCTTTGATGTGCGGACGATGACGTGCGAGGCGCGGGCGAAGATCTGCTCGAAGATCGCGCACGGCGTTTCGTTCAGGCCGCGGATGAAGACGGGGAGCCTATCGAGCTCGAGCTTGCTGAACTTGACGCCGAGATTCGTCTGGAGGCGGATGCGAATCGCGGCCTTTCCGCGCAGCGAGTCGGGAAGCCCAAGCTCGGCCATGCTGCGGGTGAGGTATTTTGCCTCGGCGATGCGCAGCGGCCAGATGCGGACATCGTGCGCTGTGCGGAACTCGCACTGCGTGTCGCTCGAGCTGCTCGTGCCGCGGAGCACGCTGCCGCGCGCGATGAGGAAGCCCTCCGGCGTGCCTTCGGACTGCGGGTCGGGCTCCATGCGCACGACGGCGAGCGAGGGCGTGGGACAGAGATAGTGCGGATAGACGGTCTCGAGGAGCGATTGCGTGAAGCGCGGAAATTCGGCGTCGAGCTTCATCTGCACGCGGGCGGCCATGTAGGCGAAGCCCTCGAGGAGGCGCTCGACGAACGGGTCGGGGCACTCCTCCTTCGCATCCTTGTCGAGCGCGAGGCGGCCGGCGATTTTTGGGAACTCGCGCGCGAACTCCCCGGCAACCTCGCGGAGGTGATGCAGCTCGTTGTTGTAGAGGCCGAGAAAGGTGCGGTTCATCCCCTGAGTGTTCGCGGGCAGCTTACAGGGAGTGCGGCGCGCGAGTCACAAACTTTCTCGCAGCGCCGCCCGGAGGCGGATGGCATCGGCGCGATTGCGCGATCACATCGTGACGACGCCGGTCTCCAGATCGAGGGCGGTCTTGATGAAGAGCTTTTCGGGAAACGGCCGCGCCCACAGCTCGGCGCGAATTTCAAACACAAGCGTGCTCGGCAAGCCGCGCGACGACTCGCGGACCGCACGGACGACAAGCGATTCGGCGACGATGCGCGGCTCGAAGTGCCGGATGGCGCGCGCGATTTCCACCTCGAGCCGCTGGATGTTCGCGCTGGCGACACCGAGGCCGGAGAGCGTCGGCTTCCCGTAGTTGAAGACGGAGGATTCGACGTGCGGAAAGTCCCCCAATCCCTCGGAGGGAACGTGGCTGCTGGAGTTCAGCAGCCAGCCGAGATCACGCAGGACGGCGGCGCGGTATTCCGAAAGGGAGATGACGCGCGCGACGCGGCTCTCCAACTTGTGCTGCACGTCCTCATCAATGAGCCGGTCGAAAAGACACGGCTGGAGCCGTTCGAACGGCGTGGTCTGGCCGACAGGCATGGTGTGCGGCGCGCCGGATGCAGACGCTAGCCCGCCGCGGACTCAGCGGGGACCGGCGCAGGTTCGGCGGGTTGATTGAACGCCACGGAAAGCGTCTCCAGCAGCGGATACTCGTCCGCATCCGTCGCGAACACGCGCTGGCCGTGCCCAAAAAAGAAGCCCTCTCCGCCATCCTTCCATTCCGTCTTCCGCGAAAGACGCAGGCCGGCATCCTGCGCGGCCTCGCTGCCCGGATAGCGCACGGGAACCAAGCCCGAGCTTTCCCCACCGTTCGCCCATGTGAACGTCGCGGAAATCCACACCAAGTCGCGCAGATCCGACGGGCGGGAGAAATGAATCTGTGCGATGCGGTTGAAAGGCACCCAGTAATATTTGCCGTCTATCACCGCCTCGAGCACGGGGCCGAGCCGCGAATCAGCATCGGCAAGCCACTCGAAAGCGTGCCCGTTGATGCTTCCGCTGACCGCAGGCGCGGCCTCCAGCGCCTTGTCGAGCAGCGCGCGGGCCTCCTGCAGTTTGCCCGTGGCCGCGAGCGCGTTTGCGTGAACGAGCCACCCGATCCACTCCTGCGGCTCCCCGAAGATAAGGGGGCTGCGCTTTCCTGCAAAGACCTCCGCCCTCAGCGCCTCGCACTGAATCACCGGGCGGAAAATCTGCGCGAGCAGATTCGCGTCGGCGCTGATGTCCGCGATGAGGTTGAGCTGCGTGAGCGCCTTCTCCCAATCGCCATTCACACAGAGAAGCTGGAAAAGAAAGACGCGGAGCTTCGGCTCCGCGGGGTTGCTGCGGATCGCATCCCGCAACGAGGTCATCGCCTCGTCGAGCCTGCCCAGCTTGATGTGCTCCTCGGGAGTCATGGTTTTTTCAATGCTGCAGCCGCACCCCGGCACGTAGCCCCGTCCGCGCTGCGGAACAACGGCATTTCAGGGAAACAGAAGCGCGGCGTGCCGCATGTGCAGCGACACGCCGCGTCTGAAACCGTGCAGAGCCTAACCGACCTTGTTCTGCTTGACGTCGAACTTCATCGTGACCGCCGCATCGAGCGAGCCGTCAGCCTTCTGCGGCTTGTAGTCGAACTGGATTTTCGCAAAGTTCAGCGAGAATTGATCCGTGGGGATTGCAGTTCCGCTACCGCCGTGGCCGCCCGACTGATAACTGCTGACCAAAATGTCCTCGAGCTTCACGGTGTAGAACTCCTGCTGATCCTTGCCAGCCTTGCGCACGAAAAGCGTTGCCTTCTTGATGTGCTGGCCGGTTGCACAAGCCTTGGACAGAAGCGGGGACGCCTTGCCGACGGCTGTGGTGAAGTGCAGGTCTTGGAAACTGGCCTTGCCAGCTCCGCCACCGCCGCCACTGGCGAACGAGCCTGCATTGCTGACTCCCCAGCTGAACGATTCGATTTCGATCGTGTCTTTGTGCTTGTGATCCGACGACTCGCCTTTGATGCCGTCAATTTCCAACAGATAGTCTGAGGCCATGGTGTGATTCCTTTCTTTTGTGGTTTTGTGTGGTTGTTGTGTTTACTGCAAACACCGACACATATGGACGCATCGGTGCGTTAATTCTTCATCCTTTCTTTGCGGACGGCAGCTTCGAGACCAGCCGGAGCGAGACGGTGAGCCCCTCGAGCTGGTAGTGCGGCCGCAGGAAAAACTTGGACGTGTAGTAGCCGGGGTTGCCAGGCACTTCCTCTACAACCACCTCGGCAGCTCCCAGCGGCCTCTCGGCCTTCTGGGTTTCAGACGCCGAGGCACTGTCCACACAATAGTTGCTGATCCACTGGTTCAGCCACTGCTCCATGTCGGCGCGCTCCTTGAAGGATCCGATTTTGTCGCGGACCATGCACTTCAGGAAGTGGGCGAAGCGGCACGTGGCGAAGAGATAGGGCAGCCTCGCGGCGAGGTTCGCGTTCGCCGTGGCGTCCGCGTCGTCGTATTCCTGCGGCTTGTTCAGCGACTGGGCGCCCACGAACACCGCATAGTCGGTGTTCTTCCAGTGCGAGATCGGCATCATGCCGTTTTTCGCAAGCTCAGCCTCGCGGCGATCCGTGATGGCGATTTCACTGGGGCATTTCATGTCCACCCCGCCGTCGTCGGTCGGGAAGGTATGCACGGGCAGCCCCTCCACCATGCCGCCGCTCTCCACGCCGCGGATGCAGGCGCACCAGCCGTAGAGCTTGAACGCCCGGTTGATGTTCACGCCCATCGCATAGGCGGCGTTCATCCAGCAGTATTTGCCGTGGTCGGCACCGTCGGTGTCCTCCTCGAAGGCGAACTCCTCCACCGGGCTGGTCTTTGAGCCATAGGGCAGGCGGGCGAGCACACGCGGCATCGTGAGGCCGAGGTAGCGCGAATCCTCCGACGCCCGCAGCGAGCGCCATGCGGCGTAGTCGGGCGTCTGGAAAATCTTGGTGAGGTCGCGGGGGTTGCTGAGTTCCTGCCACGAGTCCATGTTCATCAGGCTCGGCGCAGCGGCGGTGATGAACGGACAGTGCGCCGCGGAGGAAATCTGCGCGATGCTGCCGAGCATCTCCACATCCGGCGGCGAGTGGTCGAACTGATAGTCGCCGATGAGGCAGCCGTAGGGCGCGCCACCGGGGCTTCCGAATTCCTCCTCGTAAATCTTCTTGAAGATGGGGCTCTGATCCCACGCGGTGCCCTTGAACTTCTTGAGCGTCTTCGCCGCGTCCTTCTTCGAGATGTTCATCACGCGGATTTTCAGCTTCTCGTCCGTCTCGGTGTTGTTGACGAGATAGTGCAGGCCGCGCCAACTGCCCTCCAGAGCCTTGAAGTCCTCGTGATGGAGAATCTTGTTCACCTGCTCGCTGAGCTTCCGATCCAGCTCGGCGATGATCGCCTGGATGGAGGCGATGACGTCGTCGCCGACGAGCTTCGTGCTGGCGAGCGCCTGCTCGGCGAGCGTCTTCACCGCGGAATGCACCGCGCTCTTCGCAGTCTCGCTCTTCGGCTTGAACTGCTTGTTCAGCAGAGCCTCAAACTCGCTGATTTCCTCCGTCGATGCGGCGGCTGCCTGTGCCTGTGTGTTCGGGTCGGCCATATGCGGGATGTGGGATTGGAAACTATTGCGGGTTTTCCGGCTTCGGGGCCGCGGCGAGCGACTTGAGCAGGCTCGGATCGGCGAGCAGCTTGCCGAGAACTTCCTCGGCACCGGATTTGCCATCCATGAAAGTGAGAAGGTTCGCCAATTCGTTCCGCGCGGTGAGCAGCTTGTTCAGCGCATCCACCTTCCTCGCGACAGCGGCTGGTGAAAAGTCGTCCATGCTGTCGAAGCTGAGATCGACGCTGATATTGCCCTCGCCGGTGAGCGTGTTCGGAACCTGAAACGCGACGCGCGGCTTTGCGGCCTTCAGGCGGTCGTCAAAGTTGTCCACGTCAATCTCGAGGAACTTGCGCTCGTCCACGGGAGCGAGCGGATCGGCGGGCTTGCCGGAGAGGTCCGCCATGACACCCATGATGAACGGAAGCTCCACCTTTTTCTGCGCGCCATACACCTCCACATCGTATTCGATTTGAACGCGGGGCGCACGGTTGCGTGCGATGAATTTCTGACTGCTCGCTTTTGCCATAGGTTCGCTGGGGTTTGAGTTGGTCGGCTCGCTGCGTTTTGTCCCAAGCTTCCGGCTTGTTTACCGGGGAACTCGGAATGGTTGCTTTCTAGTGATTCTCCGTTTTCGGAGCAAGGACTTTTGGATTGAAAGAAAAAGAATTTTCCGGGCGGCGCCTCACTCCACCGGCATTTCGGATTCACCCGAGCCGCCGGACATCTCCGGGCGAATGCCGGCGATCACATTGATCTGTCCGAGCGATTCCGGGGCGAGGTCCGCGAGGAGCTGGACGAAATCCATGTCCACCAGCCGGCGCGCGCGCTGGAGGATGAGCGGCACCGGACTCGAAGGCTCGGTGCGGCGGTAGAAATCGCAGATTTGATCAATCACGCGGACGACATCCTGCCGCGAGCGGATGCTGCCGGAAATGGCCGGTCCCTCCGCAAAGCCCGACTCTCCCGAGGCAGGCGAAGTCGAATCCCCCGCCGACTCCACGCCGCCGCCCTGCGCGGCGTGGGGCGCGAGCGTCTTCTGGATTTCCTTCAGCGCCGCCTCCAAGGGATCGAATGCGACGGCCTGACTGCTGCCCACCAGTGTCGTGAGCGCGTCGTCAATCCCCTTCACCGCTCCCAGCGCGCCGGTGACGGCCTCGTAAATCTCGGCCATCCTTGCCGGCGGCGTGCTGCGCAGCGCACCCTGAATCTGCGATGCCGTGAACACCTGCCCGCCATCCGGCGAAGATCCCGCGGCCGATCGCTCCACATCCACCATGCTGATCCGACCCATCTGCGGCGAATCGGAGATCGGCGCATGGCGTAGCCGCGCGATGACCTGCAGCGGATCGCCGTAAGTCGAGAGCGGCGTCGCGAGGCTGGAGAGAATATTCACGCGTTCGAGCGGGTCGTTGCCGTCGTCCGGGTCGAGGCGCGGGAAAAACGGCTCCCAGTAATTTTCGATCAATCCCTGAATCACCAGCAGCCCGTCGCGAAACCCCGGTATCCCGTCCGTCTTCAGCCAGCCCAGCGCGAGCCGCACCGCCACGCGCAGATCCTTCGAGCGCTGGAACAGCTCGATGCACCGCTCGGTGACTCCGCGCCAGTCCGGCTCCTCGGCGGCGGCGAACTGCGTCTCCGGCTTTCCCTGGAGCATCGTGTCCAGCTCGATGAACTGCGGGTCGTAGCCGATGTCTTCGCCGCAGGGACTGTCCGGTGAAATTGGCTCCAGCAGGCTGTCAACGGTTGCCTTCATACCCGCCCCTCGTGCCGTGTCCGCGGGAAGATGTCAATCGCGGCGCAGCGCGCAGTCAAGCGCGCCTCACTGGACCTTCGGCGTTGTTGATTCGGGAACCGGCGCGGCGGCGGCGGCGGGCGCCGGAGCTGCAGCTTCCGGCGGCGGCGGGAGCGGGAGCGGCCCCTGCGATGGGGGCGCGGCGGGCGAAGCCGGTGCCGCAGGGGCAGCCCCTGCGGGCGGCACCGTCACCGCGGGCCGCGGCGCCTGCGGCGGCTGCGGGCCGGCACCCTCGACGAGCGGGACAATGTCCCACACCTCGATGTTCGGCAGAAATTCCCGCAGCTCGTCGCAAATCTTCAGCTTGCAGATGGAGACCTCCTTCTTCGTCAGGCCGATGCGGGAAAGCTCGAGGAAGACCGACGACAGCTTGTCGAGGCTCTGCACGAGTTCCTCCGCCCCCTTGTCCGCCGCGCGCTGCGTGAGCAGCCACTTTCCGAAACCCTCGAGGCCGAGCGCGCCCGGCGTCGCCTTTTGGAATTTGCCCACCTGCTCCGCGAGGGTCGTCGCGATTTTCTTCAGGTTTTCAAACTTGTCGCCCGCCAGCGCCGTGTAGGCTGCGATGATGAACTTCACCTCCTCCGTCGTGAGGCGGTTCACCACCACCTTGTATTCCGGATCGTCCATCTTCGCCTTGCCCTCGATCGGCTGGCGGAACACTCCGCGCCGCAGGCTCACCGTGATGTTCTCGTCGTCCGTCGCCTCGCGCGGATAGATGCCCATCTTCGCGAGAATCTCCCGGTCGGACTTGCTCAGGAAGGTGTCCTCCGGCAGCTCCACCAGCTTCGGAATCTCAAAGATGAACACCACGCGCGAATCCGCCGGGTCTGTGACAAACGTGCCGCTCGCGATGGGCTGGATCGTTCCGTAGGTCACATACGGAAGCTCCGGCAGCAGCGTGAAGCTGTTCAGCTTGAGGTCCGGCTTGCCGAACTGATTCGCGAGCTTCGGGTCGAACTCCACCGACACCCCGGAAATCCGCGGCACACTCGCGATCGCATCCCTCGATGAAAACACCGCGACCGGCGTGGTGCCGGAGACAAACGCCATGTTCGACGTGTTGAACCGAATCCTCGGCGAGACGAACCCCAGCCCGCGATCCTGCCGGTTCTCATTGTAGAAGCCGCCGGATGGGCGGCCCTGGAGCAGCACGGTGCTGGCAGTCACGTCGAGCGAGGTGAACGCCGCTACGTCTCCGAGCACCGCGCCGCCCGCGGCGATGCTCAGGCTGCCGGCGTTCACGAGCATCTTCTGCTCGTGGCCCATGAAGAAGGTGCCCGCCGCATAGATGGACACATCGCCCCCGAGGCTCAGGATTGTCGCATGCTTCGATGCCGTGGTGCGGTTCGTCGGGTTGAACAGCACGCTCCCTCCGAGTGATGTGTAGGAATTCCCCGTGAGGCTGAGCAGGCCGTCAGAGCCATCCGTCGTCGCAGCGGGCGTTGCGTTCGCACTCAGCAGTCCGCTCGTGCGCGTGCTGGCGAGCCGGATGATCGGCGCCGCCGCAACGAGCGACTGGAGCGCCGTGCCAAAGCCCACCGGAGCGGCAAACGTGAGAACCCCGCCTGCCACCGCGGTCAGCGTGCCCGGGCCGTTCACCGTCTGGCTGAACGTCAGCGGATCGCCGCTGTTCACGAGCTGGCTCGTGCTGCCTGTCCGGACGGTCCCAATGAGAACATCCCCATAGATCGCCACCGGCCCGGGGAAATTCAGCGGTGTCGGCACCACGATTTCGGTGTGCGGCGATCCGACCACAAACGTCGTGCCCTGAACCAACGGCGCCAGGCTGTTCACCGTCACATTTCCGCCAAAAAGCGCGTCGCCCGACGTGCTCACCGTGAGGTGCAGGCCCGCGCCGCTCACCGTGGAGAATAACCCCATATCCCCTCCCGCGGAGCTTCCGAGAAACGTGTTCGAAACCAGTGTCACGGGCTCGACATAGAGCTGCGAGCCGGTCGTCACGACATAGGACGGCAGCGTGGTCGTGCCTCCCCCGGTGGTGTAGAGATGCGCCAGCGCAGGCCCCACACCGACCACGCCGTTGAACGCCGTGACGCCGGAACTGAAGATCACGGCCCCGCCCGGACCATCGAGCGTGTTGGTGAAAGTGACGTTTCCCGACCCGGAGTTCAGCGTCGCATTTGCCGTGAGCGCCGCGCGGCTGAACTGCATCGGCGCATTCGCCGTCGCGATCGTTCCGCCCAGGAGCGTCATCGTCGGCCCGGCCGCCGTGCTCAGCCCGCCGGGAAACACCGAATTGTCCGACGTCTGATCGCCGATCGCCACGGCGCCCGTGTTGTTGAAAGTCGTGGCACCGGCGATGCCGTTCAACGCGCCGGTGAAGGAGACGCTGTAGGGCCGCACCGCCGTGTTCAGCGCGCCGGTGATGATCGTGCTGCCCTGGAACGCGACTGTTCCCGTCGTGTCCACGAGGCTCACGGTGTCCGCCTGGAACGGACCGGCGAACGTCGCCCCGCCGCTGTTCGTCAGCGTCACCGTGCCGATGTCCGTGCCGACAGCGCCGGAGACATTCACCGCGCCCGCGGTGCCGATCACGAGATTCGACGCCGCGCCGCCCGCCGTGCCGGTGACCGCGCTCAAGTTGATCGGCGTCACCGGATCGATCGTTCCGACCGAGAGCGTGACGCCGTCGAGCAGCAGCGCATTGCCCATCGAAATCAAGCCCGTGGAGGTGCCGCCGACGGCGGAGTTGCCTGAGACAGTGACACCCGTGTCGGCATCACCCAGCGTGATCACGCCGGTGCCCGCGGCAGCCACATTCCCGTTCAGCAGGATGCCCGCGACCGCCCCGGTCTGCGCTGTCGCCACCACTCCGCCCGTGAACAATAATGTGTCCCCCCCGTCGCCGAGCGTGAGCGTGCCCGTGTTGCCGAACGTCGTCGTGCCGGCGACGGTCGTCTGCGCCCCCGTGAGCGAGACGTTGTATGCGCCGGGGCCCGCCGCGCTCATGCTGGCCGCATTCACGTCGTTCGTGAACGACACCGCAGCCGCGGCCGTCGTGTCGAGGATCGCGATGTTGCCGACATCCACGATGCCCGAGAAGGTGATGCCGCCCGACTGCGCGACCGTGAGGTCGCCGGTGCCGCTGATCGTCCCCGTGAAGCTCACCGCGTCCGAGCGGTTGAAGACCAGCGCGCCGTTGTCCGTCACGTTGCCCACGACGCTGCCGGCGGTGCCGCCGTTGCCAAGCTGGAGCGTGCCGGCGCTGATCGTCGTGCCACCGAGATAGGCGTTATTGCCGCCCAGCACGAGAGTGCCGGCGCCGGTCTTCGTCAGTGCGCCCGCGCCGGCGATCATGCCGCCGTAGAAGAGTGTCGCAGTCGGATCCACCTGGATCGTTCCGCCGCCGCCGAGCGCAATTCCGCGGTTGGCGTTCAGCGTGAAGCTTCCGGTCGCCGCCAGCGTGCCGCCGCCGATGTCCAGGTGCCCCGGCGTCGCAGCGCCCGGCGCGGTGCCGAGGTTTGCATCCGAGCCGGCCGCCAGCACGCCGCTGCTGACCGTCGTCACGCCCGCGTAGCTGTTCACGGCATTCAAAGTGGTCGTCCCGGCCCCCGCCTGAGTCACCGTGCCGGTGCCGCTGATCGTCCCGAAGTCCGTGCCCTGCACGAGCGCATCGGAGCGGTTGAATACGAGCGCTCCGTTGTCCGTGATCGCGCTCGTCCCCGCTATCGAGCCTCCTGCTCCGCCGTTGCCGAGCTGAAGCGTGCCCGCGCTGATCGTCGTGCCACCCGCGTAGGTGTTCGCCGCGGTGAAGATCGTCGTCCCACCGCCCGCCTGCGTGACCGCGCCGGTTCCACCGATCGTCCCGAAATCCGCGCCCTGCGTGATTGTGTCCGAGCGGTTGAAAACGAGCACGCCGTTGTTCGCGATCGCGCTCGCCCCGTCGAGCGAACCGGACGCGCCGCCGTTGCCGAGCTGAAGCGTGCCCGCGCTGATCGTCGTGCCGCCGGCATAGGTGTTCGCGCCGGTGAGCAGCAGCGTGAACGCGCCGATCTTCGTGAGCGCCCCCGCGCCGCTGATCACTCCGCCCACCGTCAGCGACCCCGATGCGGTGTCGAACGTCTGCGGAGTAGGGATCGCCAGCGCCATGTTCACCGTCTGCATGTTCGCCGAGTTGTTCGCGACACCGTTGACGAGCTCGACGGAGTTCCCGCCGAGCGTGAACGCGCTCGCGCCGGCATCGAACGTGATGGAGTCAATGACCGTTCCCGCGGCGAGGTTGTTGCTCGGCGTCAGCCGCGTCGCTCCCGCAAAATGCACGATGTCGCCCGCGCCCGGGTGCGCCGTGTTCACGTCCCAGTTCGCGTTCGTCGTCCAGTTGTTGTTCACGCCGCCACCATCCCACACAAACACCGTCGGCAGCCGCGTCAGCCGCACATCGTTCCCGCCGGCGACATACGAGACTTGGAACCGCTGGCCGTCCACCGTCGTGACCGAGCCGCCGGGCAGCCCGGAAAAAATCCCCGACACCGCGTTGCCGCCGTTGTTGCTGAAAATGTCCAGCGTGTCCGCGGGCGCAGCCGAATACGAGAACGGCGCGGTTCCAGAGAACGCCGCGCCGGCGAGCGTGATCGTGCTCGATGCCGCATTGGGGCGATTGTTCACCACGATTTGATCGTAGCCCGAGCCGGGCGCCGCCCCGTTGAGCGTCACGAAAAGCGATCCCGTCGCCGCGAACGTGAAGTTGCCGTTCACCGTCAGTGACGCCGCGGATGCGTCGCCGCCCGGCGAGAGCCGGCCCGTGAAAGTCGCCGTCGAACCCGAAATCGCACGGT
This sequence comes from Chthoniobacteraceae bacterium, assembly GCA_044221185.1. GTDB lineage: Bacteria > Verrucomicrobiota > Verrucomicrobiia > Chthoniobacterales > Chthoniobacteraceae > SXWH01. The sequence continues at coordinate 690,011 of JBGAPP010000002.1, forward strand.
CACCCACGGTGACCACGTCACCTGTCATCATCACCAGTCCGTTCACGCCGAAGCTCGCACCGCCACCATCGCGGTTTCCACCCGATGCGTTCAAATCCCCGTTCAGCGTGATCGTCGGCGTGCCTCCCCCGGCAGTCAGCAAAATGCTGCCCGCAGCGCCACCGTCATGATTGCCCGGCGCGACGACCGCATCGGTCCCGGAAGTGTTGATGCCTCCCGCGCCAATCGTGAGCGCGGCGGACGAAGTGAGCGTGACATTTCCACCCGCCGGGCCATCGCTGCCGGACACACCGGCGCCGCCCGTCGCGGTGATCGTCCCCACGGTGAGCGCGCCCGCGGTCGTCGTGATGGTCACATTCCCCGCCGCCGCACCGCTGCCGCCGGTCGTCGTCACCGACGTGACGTCCAGCGGGCCGAGCGTATCCAAAAGGAACACGTCGCCTCCCTGCGTGGACGCAATGACGCCTGTCTGCCCCGAGGCAAAATGCATCGCCGCAACCGCGCTGCCAATCGCACCCCCGGCGGTCGTCAGCGTGATCCCGCCAGGCGCGGTGATCGTGCCGAGGAGATCCTGCGAAATGCCGCCCGAGCCGCCCGCGCTGATGCTGGCAGTCGTGCCAGCGGTGAGTCCGCCGGAGCCGACATTCACACCCGCGGAGTTTGATGCGAGCGAGACCGATCCCGCGGTGCCTTGGATCAAATTCGCACCTGTGTCCAATGCCAGGTCCGAGGTGAGGCTCGCGCTGCCCGAGGCCGTGACACCGCCGCCGAGCGTGATCGTGGCCCCCGCGGAAGTCGCCGCGAGGCTGATGTTGCCCGCAGTCGCCGCGAGGGCCGCCGAGGTGGTGATGCTCCCGCTCGTGTTGGCGACATCGATGCCGCCGTTCGCCGTGATGCCAGCCGGAATCGCCAGGCCCGCTGGCGCGTTGTCGCTGAATGAAAACGCACCGGTGCCGAGCGAGATGGTGCCGAGCGTCGCGACCGAATTCGTCACCGCACTGCTGAGCGCGCTGCCGTTGTTCGTAGTGATGTTGAGCGTCGGCGTGCTGATCGCCTGCGACTGTGTGATGGCGCCGCTGTTTGCCCGCAGCGTCACCGATGCACCCGCGCCGTTTGCCGCGATGCCGTTGGTGAGATTCACCGTGCCGATGTCGAAGCCCGCAGAATTGCGGAAGGCCACATCCCCCGCAGCGGCAATGGACGCAAACGTCCCGACGGTGTTCACATCGGTGGCGCCGACGCCCGTCGGGCTCAGGGTGATGTTCCCGGAAGCCGTGCTTTCGCCGCGCAGCCCGCCGGCGGAAATTCCCGCCCCGGTGTTCGCCTGCGTGATCGCCCCCTGCGCCAGGAGCGCGACATCGCCGGCGCCGGCCTTGATCTGGCCGTTCACGGCGAGCGTGCCCGCAGTCGCCGTCAGCGTCACGTTTCCGCCGCCCGCACTCGAATCAATCGTGCTGCTGACCGTGACAGGCCCGAGCCCGTCGCTGACGACCACATTCCCGGCGGAGGTGATGTTCGCGGTCGTCGTGCCCGCCGCGCGCGACTGCTGGAAATCCAGACCACCGCTGCCAACGCCGGAGACCGCCGTCTGCACCGTGCCGACGTTGTGGGCCGCGGTCGTGATCGTCGCACCGCCGGCAGCGCCGGTCTCCAGCGTCAGCGTGGCGGAGCTGATCGCCGCGGCAGTCGCGATGATGTTTCCCGCTCCGCCGGACTTCAGCGAGAGGCCCAGCGTGCCCGTGCTCACCGGCGCGCCAATCACGATGGCGTTGTCGGTGGAAATGAGGCCGATGCTCTTGTTCGCGGCGCTGGTGTCGAGCGCGCCGGCCACGGTGAGCGGCCCGCCCGCCGTGGTGAGTGAAATGGTGCCGGCCGAGGTGATGGCGTTCACGGTGAGGCCGCCGGCGCCGTCGTTCACGGTGATCGCACCGGTGCCGTGCGCGATGCTCGCGCCGAACGTGCCGATGGTGTTGCCCGCGTTCGTGAGAGTCGTCGCGCCGGTGCCGGTCTGCCCGATCAGCAGAGTGGCTGTGGAAATCGGCTGATCCTGAACGATGACGCCGAGGGCCGTGGTCGTCGTGAGCGCCGTCGTGCCCGCGGCGGTGATTCCATTCACCCCGGCGAGCGAGCCGATCGGAATCACGCCCGTCGCCTTCACGTCGGTGGCCGCGCTGTAAGACACGTCGGCTGCGGAATTGAACGCGACGTTCGTGGTTGTGTTCGCCGCGGTGGCGAGCGCGATGCTCCCCGCGGTGGTGACGGCTGCGAGCCCGCCGACTCCGGCGGAAATCACCCCCGCGGCGGTCTGCGAAATCGTTCCTCCCGCCCGGAGCGAAACGCCGTTTGTCGCGGTGATGCCCACGACACTGCCGACGGCGCCGACCGTGAACGCTCCCGCGTTGTTGAAGCCCACCGTGCTTCCCGGCGCCGACGCCGCGAATGTTGTGACGGAGTTTGCCGCAGCAGTGAGGTTGACGCCGCCCGCAGCAGCGGAGGCGGCGAGGTTCGCGACGGAAATCGCGCCCGCCACGGTCTGCGTGACCGGCACCGAAGCCGTGAGCACCAGCGTGCCCAATGCAGCCGTGATCGGCGCCTGGATGTTCACACCTCCGCTTCCGCCAATGAGCGTGAGCGTGTTTGAATTCGCCCAAGTCACCGCATCGAGGACGTTCACCGCGGGCAGCGCCGCGGCACCCGGCCCGCCTGTCGCGTCCACGATCACGTTCGCGGAGCCGAGCGCGGATTGGAGGGTCGCGACCGTGAGAATCGAGGTGTTGGTGTTGCCGGTGAAAGTCCGCGGGTTGACGCCCGCGCCGGTCGTGCCGTCCGGCCCGGCCACCTGGATGTTGATCACGCTCGGGTCGAGCAGCAGCGAGCCGGTGCGGCCCGCGGGCGCGAGCAGGTTCACCGAGCCGCCGAAATCGAGCGTGAGTTTCCCCGACACCTCGGTCTGCCCGCCGTCGCCGCCGCCTGCCCCGCCGCGCGCGCTGATAGTGCCGTAAAAGGACGTGGCCTTGTCGGACCACACGACGACCTTGCCGCCGTTGCCGCTCGTGATCGCATCGGCAATGAGGCTGCTCGTCGAATCCACGCGCGCCGTCCTCGCACGCTGCACCGTGCCGGCGCCGCGGAAATCGCCGCCGACGAGAATCTCGCCTCCGCCCGCATCGCCGCTTGCGTCAATCTTCGCGCCGCGCACGCTCACTTTGCGCCCGGTGATCTGCACCTTTCCACCGCGCTGCCCCGCCGCGCGGTTCGATGCGTCAAGCGTGCCGGAGACTTTCGCCACGCCCGCCGCGCCTGCGGAAATGGTGATGTCGCCGCTCGTGATCGTGCCGCTCTGCGCGACAGCCATGCCGACCATGTCGCCGGCGACGAGCGTGGCCTTCGGAGCGGTGATGGTTCCGCTGTTGCTCACGCCGGGCCTTGAAACCACGCGCGCCTTTGGAACGGCCGCGGTGCCGACGAAGATGTTCCCGTCCCGCTCGCCGACATAGACGCTGCCGCCCGCGCCGAGTGTCACGGAGCCCTTTAGCGAGGTGATCACGCCCTCGTTGCTCACACGCGCGCCGTAGAGGCCCACGTCGTCCACCGCGATGATGTTGCCGCGGTTCTCCACGCTGCCGGTGAGGCTGGAGAAATTGATGCGGCCCGCGAGGAAGTCGGAGTCCGCGATGCGCCCCGCGCCCGCGATGAGGCCGCCGACATTGATCACCGAGCCGCTCTCGAAATAGATGCCGTAGGGGTTCGCCAGGACGATTTTCCCGTTCGCCTGAAGCGTGCCAAAGATGTGCGTCGGGTTCGGCTCGGTCACGCGGTTCAGCGTGATGGACTGCGCGCCGGGCTGGATGAAGTTCACGCGCTCGCCCGCGCCGATGTTGAAGCTGCTGTAGTTGATGATCGCGCGATCGCTCGTGCGGATGTTCAGCACGGCGCCGGAGCGGTCGAAAACCGCGGCGCCCGCGCCCACCTGCTCGCCCTGCGGCAGCGCGTGCAGCGCAGACGTGAGCACGACACCGGTGGCCAGCAGCGAGGCGATGGATTTTGCGAGGAAGAATTTCGGCTTCATGGCTCGGATGGGTTGCGGATCACCAGGCGATGGTGGCGGAAATGTGGAGGCGGCTGTCACCGACCTCGACCGGTTTCGTCACCTGCTCGTGCTGCGACATGAGGACGATTCCATAGTCCGCGCGGATGGTCATGTAGATCGGCTTGAAGAGCTGAAGCTCAATGCCGCCCCCCGCACTGAGGAGCGTGCGGTTCGTCTCGATGGAGGTCTGGATGCTGTTGTTGAACGTCTTCCCGTAATCCACGAACCCGCGCAGGATCAGATCCCAGTCTGCGCCGCTGCCCGCGGTGCCGGGGCGGAGGCGGAAGCTCGTCGCGGAATTCAGCCCGCGCTCGGCGATATCGGTCCTCGCGGGCGCCTTCTCCTCCGGCTTCTGCGACGCGCCCGCGGCGACAGGCGCGCCGGGCTTCGCATTCTTCGCGGCCTTCTCGGCAGCCTTTGCGGCCTTTGCCTTGCCCGCGATGTCCGCGGGCTTGAAGAGCCGCGGCAGGTGCAGCCGGTATTCGAGGCTCGCCGCGAAGCCCGAGTCGCCCGCGGCGAACGACTCCGGATAACCGCGCACCGTGTTGTAGCCGCCGTTGATCATCTCAAGCTGGGGCACGAGCCGGTTGTTGCCCGGCGTGAACTGCGCGTGGGCGATCAGCGCGAGCTCGTTTGCAAGGATGCCGCGCGTCCACTTCGTGCCAGCGGGGCCGAGGTCGCCCCATTTTTTCCCGAGGATGAGCGGCTCGAGGAAGATGGACGCCGAGACGTCGCCGGTGACGATCCAGAAAACGCCGTCGGCCTTGTAGCGGCCGAGTCCGCTGAGCTTGGTTTCATCCGGGCCGAAGAAGCTCGCCTTGCCCTGGAAATTCATCGCGAGGCTGAACTTGTCCGTCGTCCGCTCCGTGCCGAGGCCGACGTAGGGCAGGATGAAATTCGCCGTGGTCTTTGTCGCGAGCGCCGCGTTGTCCACGGATGCGCGCATGAATTCAGCGCCCGCGATGATGTCGATCGGGAAGCCGTGCCAGTAGATCGGCGTCCACGTCAGCGCGAGGCCGGCGATGATGCTGTCGCCCTTGAAGTTCAGGCCCGCGAGCCCGACGTCCTCCGCCGAATATTCGCCGTAGAGCCCGTAGGCCTTCATCTTGAGCACGTCGGGCCTCACCAGCGCGATCTGGTAGGTGAGCACGCCGGAGTTCAGCTTCTCCAAGTCCGTCGTCGTGTATTCGAGGCGCAGGATGTCGTCCTTGTTCGCGAGCTGCCGCAGCTCGATGCCGAGCTTCGTCCGCCACTCGCCCGTGGACGGCGTGCCGTTGTTCGACTCCTGCGCGTAAATGACGAACCGCTTCTGCTCCCGGATGAGGTAGTCGAGCATCACCTTGCCTGTCTCGCCGGTCGCGTTCACCGCGGCGTCCACGCGGCGGCCGGGGAAGCGGTTCAGCCGGCTCAGGTAATTTTGAAGGCGCGGCTTCTCCAGCGGGCCGCCGGGCTTCTTCTTGCTCATCACGAAAATGGGCGACTTTTGCTTGATCCACAGGTGCCGCGGATCCTTCACCGGCACGCCGTCGGGGGCGTCCTCGTCGTTGATCTTGGGCAGGTCGCCCTCGGTGAAAGTGTCGTTCTTCTTCCTGCCGAATTTCAGGCTCGGCGGCGCGATCTTGCGCGCGATGGTGCGGATCTTCGCGACCTCGCTGACGAACACCGTGACGGTCACATCCGTCACGCCCGGCGGACGCACGTCGCCGCCCGTCGGCAGGCGTGGATTCAAGTCCGTGAGAATGTAAACGCCGATGAGGCCGCGGTCCGTCAGCTTCTTGACCAGCGCATCGTAAACATCCAGCAGCGCCATCGCGGAAATCGTGCGCGGCGTGCCGAACTCCGAGACCCGCAGCTTCACGACCTTGCCGCTCGGCTTCGGGATCACCTTCGGCACATTCCTCGGTGCCTTGGCCTGCTCCTTTTTCGCCGTCTTGTCCTCGGGCTTCCCCGCTGGTTTCGCTTCCGGCTTCGTCGGCGGTGCGACCGGCGCGGCAGCCTCCGGCGGATGCAGCGCGGGATCCTCGTCGGACGATTCGGCACGCTCATTTTGCTCCGCCCCCGTCGTCGCGAACATGCCCGGGCCCGACTTTTTCGCGCCTGCCGCCGGCGACTTCGGCATGTGAAAGAGCGCCGTCCCCTGCCCCTCCAGCAGCGACACCACCGAGTTGGCGAGGTCGGCCTCGGTCGGCAGCTTCGGGTTCCGCTCGCGCACGTCCGTGCCGTATTTGATCACGAATTTCCCGACCGTGTAAGTCCGCTGCATCGGCGGCTTCGTCGGCACCATCGGCGGCCCGGATGGCACCTGCGGCGGGAGCGGGTTCGGAATGTCCGGGATGAAAAGCGGATCCATCGGCTTCCCGCCGGGCTCTGTGGGCAGCTTCGGCGCCGGTGCATTCGGGGCACCCGGCTCGGGCGCTGGCGGGAGCGGTGCAGCCGGAGCGGCGGGCTTCGCGGGATCCACCGCGGGCTTCGAATCCTGGCCGGCAGCGGAAAACGGCAGAACCGCCAGCATGGCACCCAATGCCAGTCTTGAGAGGTGGGACAAAGGCTCGGGAATCGGCATTTGAAAATTCCTGTTGGTGCGTTTCCACACAGTCCCAAGAGTGCCGCGAAAAAGCGATGGGGGCGCGCCGGGAATGCAGGACAGCTTTGCATTCAGCAGAACTACCCCTCCCCTGTAAAGGCCCTTCATAGTCCGAGAACGGCGGCCAACGCCCGCAGGCACCGCGCCTCGAAGCCGATCGCGCCGCCCAGTGTCATTGACAGCCCATGACTCACTGTTAGCTTCGCCGCCCATTTTTCATGAAGAGAGCCATCGCAAGTGATCGCGCGCCAAAAGCCGTCGGCCCCTACTCCCAGGCCGTCGCCTTCGGGCATCTGCTTTTCTGCGCCGGCCAGATCCCGCTCGATCCGGTGACAGGTGATCTGGTGGGCGAGGATGTGACCGCCCAGACCGAGCGCGTGATCGAGAACATCAAGTCGGTGCTCACCGTGAACGCGATGACACTTTCCGACGTGGTAAAGACGACGGTGTTCCTCACGAAGATGGACGACTTCGCCGCGATGAACACCGTGTATGCGCGGCATTTTTCCGAGCCCTTCCCCGCACGCTCCACCGTCGCGGTCTGCGCGCTCCCACGCGGTGCCAGGGTGGAGATCGAAGTGACTGCGGCGAAGGAGGCCGCGAACGGATCCAAGGCATGACCAACGACGAAATCCTCTCCCTTTTCCGCCAGACGAATGCGCTCCTCGAGGGGCACTTCGTCCTCCGCTCCGGGCTGCACAGCCGCCAGTTTTTCCAGTGCGCGCTGCTGCTCAAGGAGACGCCGGTGGCCGCGCGCATCTGCGCCGAGCTTGCAGAGAAGGTGCGCAGCGTCGGTGCGGAGACCGTGATATCCCCGGCGCTCGGCGGCATCATCGTCGGCCATGAAGTCGCGCGCGCACTTTCGCTGCCGCACATTTTTGCCGAAAAGGAGGAGGGCAGGCTCGTGCTGCGCCGCGGATTTGAGATTCGCCCGGGGCAGAAGTTCATCGTCGCCGAGGACGTCGTCACCCGCGGCGGCCGCGTGCAGGAGACGATCGACATCGTCCGCTCGCGCGGCGGCGTGGTCGCGGCCATCGCGGCCATCGTGGACCGCTCCGGCGGCAACCTCCCCGATTTCGGCGCGCCGTTCTTTTCGCTCGTGAAGATGAACGTCGAGACCTTCGAGCCGGACAAGCTCCCGCCAGACCTCGCCGGCACGCCAGCGACCAAGCCCGGCAGCAAATAGCCGCCGCGCCGCACCCACAAACACACACCTTTTTTACCCATGAATCCCGTCGGCTGGCTCCTCAAGAAACTCTTCGGCTCGAAGAACGCGCGCATGATCAAGTCGCTGCGCCCCGTCATTGCGCGCATCAACGAGCTGGAGGTGCAGTTCCGCTCGCTGAGCGATGACGAGCTGCGCGCGAAGGTCGCAAAGTGGAAGGAGGAGCTGAAGCCGCTCGACTGGGCCGCGCAGCAGCAATACCTCGACAACATCCTGCCCGAAGCCTTCGCCGCGGCGAAGAATGCGGCGTGGCGCCTCACGGAGCGCAAGCATCAGTTCACCGTCTGCGACCAGCCGATGACATGGGCGATGGTGCATTTCGACGTGCAGCTCATCGGCGGCTACTGCCTGCACAAGGGAAAGATCGCCGAGATGGCCACCGGCGAAGGCAAGACGCTCGTCGCCACGCTGCCGCTCTTCCTAAACGGCCTCACCAGCCGCGGCTCGCACCTCGTCACGACGAACGACTACCTCGCCCGCCGCGATGCGGAGTGGATGGGGCAGCTCTACAAGTTCCTCGGCCTCACCGTCGGAATCATCCAGCACGATCAATCGCCGGACGAGCGCCGCGAGCAGTATCACTGCGACATCTGCTACGGCATGAATTCGGAGTTCGGCTTCGACTATCTGCGCGACAACGGCATGGCCACGAGCAAGGAGCAGCAGGTGCAGCGCGGCCACTGGTTCGCCATCGTGGACGAGGTGGACTCCATCCTCATCGACGAGGCGCGCGTGCCGCTCATCATCAGCGGCCCGGTCACGGTCTCCACGCACCAGTTCGACAAATACAAGCCGATGGTCGAGCAGCTCGTGAAGAAGCAGACGATGCTCTGCAACCGGCTCGCCACCGAGGCGATGAAGCTTTTCGAGGAGGCGGCGGCCGAGGCGGCATCCAACACCGCTGCGAAGACAAAGAGCGGGGAGTTTTCAAAGCTCGAGCAGGCCGCGCGGCAAATGGTGAAGGTGAAGTGGGGCCAGCCTCTGAACCGCGCCTACATGCGCGCGATGGAAGACCCCGAGCGCCGCAAGGCCATCGAGAAGACCGAGCTCTCCTTCTACGCCGACGTGCGCAAGGAGGAGATGTGGAAGCTGAAGGAGGAACTTTTCTTCACCATCGATCAGCGCGCCCACGAGGCGGACCTCACCGAGCAGGGCCGCGAATTCATGAGCCCCGGCGAGCCGGAGGCGTTCGTGCTCCCGGACTTGCCGACGCAGTTCGCGGAAATTGACGGCGCGACGAACCTCACCGACCAGCAGAAAATCGAGGCGAAGTCGAAGGCACAGGAACACATGAATGTGCAGAGCGAGCGCATCCACAACATCTCGCAGCTCCTCCGCGCGTTCTGCCTCTACGAGAAGGACGTCCATTACATCGTGCATGAGGGCAAGGTGGTCATCGTGGATGAAAACACGGGCCGCACGATGCCCGGACGGCGCTGGAGCGACGGCCTCCATCAAGCCGTCGAGGCGAAGGAAGGCGTGCAGATTGACAAGGAGACGCAGACGCTCGCGACGATCACCGTCCAGAATTACTTCCGCCTCTACAAGAAGCTTGCGGGCATGACCGGCACCGCGGAGACGGAAGCCAACGAGTTTCACGACATCTACAAGCTCGACGTCGCCGTCATCCCGACGAACAAGCCGTGCATCCGCAAGGACGGCAACGATCTCATCTTCAAAACCCGCCGCGAAAAATACGGCGCGGTGATCAAGGAAATCGGCGAGGCACACGCAAAGGGACAGCCCGTGCTCGTCGGCACCGCGAGCGTCGAGGCGAGCGAGCTCGTCTCAAAGATGCTCCAGCGCGCGAAAATCCCGCACACCGTGCTGAATGCACGCCACAACCAGCAGGAGGCGGAAATCATCTCGCGCGCCGGACAGCGCGGCGCCGTCACCATTTCCACGAACATGGCGGGCCGCGGCACGGACATCAAACTCGCGCCCGGCGTCGCCGATCTCGGCGGACTCTACGTGCTTGCCACCGAGCGCCATGAGTCGCGGCGAATCGACCGCCAGCTCCGCGGACGCGGCGCGCGCCAGGGCGATCCCGGCTATTCGCGCTTCTACGTAAGCTTCGAGGACGACCTCATGCGCAACTTCGGCGCCGCCGAGCGCATGACACGCCTCATGGAGCGCTTCGGCATGCAGGAGGGCGAGGCGCTCGAGCACTCGTGGCTGAACAAATCCGTCGAGACCGCGCAAAAGCGCGTCGAGCAGCGCAATTACCTCATCCGCAAGCGCACGCTCGAGTTCGACGACGTGATGAACAAGCAGCGCGAGATCATCTACGGCTGGCGCAATGAGGCCATCAACACCGACGACCCGCGCGCGCTGCTCTACGACGTGATCGACGACCGCATTCCGGAGAAGCTCGAGGAGTTTTTCCCGCAGAGCGAAATGCCGCGCACCGAGGAGCTGCTCCACTGGGCAAACTCGACCTTCCCCATCTCCGTGGACAAGCCCGCCATCGAGGGCAAGAACGAGCAGGAAATCGCCGAGATCCTCACCGAGCGCGTGAAGAAAGCCTACGAGCTGAAGTCGCAGCATGAGGTGCCCGAGCAGCTCAAGGGCCTTGAGCGCTACATCACACTCGGCGCGATCGACCGCCTCTGGCAGGAGCACCTTTACGGGATGGACGGCCTCCGCGAGGGCGTCTATCTCCGCGCCTACGGCCAGAAGGATCCGCTCATCGAATACAAGCAGGAGGCCTACAAGATGTTCGAGGAGCTGATGGGCTCCATCAAGGACGAGGTGCTGCACAACCTCTTCCGCAGCACGTCGAACATCATGGCGTTCGAGCAGTTCCTCTCGAACCTACCGCAGTTCCTCACTGCACCGGACGAGAGCGTCATCGGCTCCACCGCTCCCCAGCCGGAGGCGCAGCCCGAAGCCGAACCCGAGGCGCAAATCAACATTCCCCAGCGCCGCGAAGCCCCGAAGGTCGGCCGCAACGAGCCGTGCCCGTGCGGCAGCGGGAAGAAGTTCAAGGACTGCTGCGGCAAGAAGGCGTGACGCCGGTTTGCCGGCGGCGTTCGGATTCCGACAGGTGACTACCGGGCCGGCTGCGGATCAGGCGCATTCGTCTGCGGAGGCTCTTTCTTTCCTTCCACCTCCAAATCCGTGCGCCCGACGATGCCATCAATCGGCGAGGTGATCGTCGCATATTCGACGTTCAGCGCCGCCTGCTTCTCTGCCGCGCGCGCGGCTTCGACGACTGCTTTCGCAGCGAGGTTCGCCTGCACGGCGTTGTCGAAGTCCTGCTGGCTGGCGATCTTGTTTTGCAGGAGCTGGGTCTGCCTCCGCTCGTCCGCCTCGGTCTTGCCTTGGTTCGCGACGGCCTGGGCGACCTCCGCTTTCGCCTGCGCGAGCACCGCATCGCGAGCGACGCCACCAACACAGCAGCGACCAGAACTTATGCGTGTCTCATTCACCCGCGCTCATGCCGGAATCCGCCACGGCTGACAACGCGGAAGAAGGCCGCGCCTCAGAACAACTGCGTGATCGGCTTCGTGCCGAAATCCACCAGCGGATACGGGCGGCTCTGCGGACCGGGAAGGTGCCCGTCGAGTTCGAGACCGAGGCTGTGGAAAATCGTCGCGACAATCTCCTTCGGCTCCACAGGGAGTTCCGTCGGGAAACCACCGATCTCATCGCTCTTGCCGATGGCGCGTCCGCCTTTCACTCCGCCGCCGGCAAAGTAAACGCTCCAGCACTGCGGCCAGTGGTCGCGCCCACCGGTCGGGTTCACCTTCGGCGTGCGGCCGAATTCCGCGAGGCACGCGACCATCGTCGTGTCGAGCATGCCGCGCTGGTGCAGATCCTCAATGAGCGCACTGTAGCCCTGGTCATACATCGGCGCGACGATGTCCTTCATGCCGGCGATGCTCGTGAAGGGCTTCGAGCCGTGGATGTCCCAGGTGATTTCGTTGAAGACGGTGATGAAGGTGTTCAGCGTGACGAAGCGCACGCCGCGCTCCACGAGGCGGCGCGCGAGCAGGCAGCACTGGCCGAAGCGGTTCATTCCGTAGCGTTCGCGGACGCTCGTCGGCTCCTTCGTCAAGTCGAATGCCTCGCGCGCAAGCGGCGAAGTCATCAAGCGGTAGGCAGCCTCGAAGTTCGAGTTCATGAGCTGCGCCTCGGGCGACGCCTCGAAGTTCTTCAGCGTGCCCTCGATCACTTCCCGGAGCTTCCTGCGCCGGTCGAGACGCGCCTCTCCGATCTCTGCGGGAGGCAGAAGGTCGGGCACCTTGAAGTCCGCCTTTGACGGGTCCGCGTTGAGCACAAAAGGATCGCGGCTCTTGCCGAGGAAGCCCGCGTCCTGACCATGCGGCATGTTCCCGCCCGTCGGCCCCATCGGCTCGGGCAGAATGACGTGCGCGGGCAGCTCGTTGCGGCGGCCCTTCAGGAATTCATACACGCAGCCTGCGTGCGGCGTGTTGATGCCGCCGGTGAAAAGCCGACCCGTCTGCATCATCTGGTGCCCCGTGTCGTGCACCGCCGCCGCAGTGTGATGCACGCTGCGCACGATGCTGAATTTGTCCGCGAGCGCCGCGTGCTTTGGAAAAATCTCGGTGATCTGGAAGTCGCCCTTCGTCGAGATGGGCTTGAACGGCCCGCGCACCTCGCGCGGCGCGTCCGGCTTCGGATCCCAGCAGTCGAGCTGCGAGGGCGCGCCGAGATTGAAGATGAGGATGCACGCCTTCTCCGACGACGACGGCTTCAGCAACTGCGATTCGGCCTGCGCTAGGTTCGCGAGTGAATAGCCGAGCGCGCCAAGCGTGCCGATTTGCAGAAAGTCGCGTCGCGTGATGCCGTCGCAGGTGGTGATGGAGCCGGGGCCGGTGACTTTGATCATGGCGGGAAGTGTGTGGTGCGGATGGATAACCCCCTTCCCGCGGTTCGCCAAGGCGCAGTTTGCGCGCATCGGATGCGCTTGCACGAAGGCGCGGAACACGGAAATGAAGTCGCACCGCCATGACCAAAGCGACCACGAACCACGGGAGCCGATGACCAGCGCGCTCGCCAAATACGCGAAGGTCTTCAACGTCGGCGCGCAGAACACGTTCGTCTATCGCTGGAACTTCATCATGCGCTCGGTCTTCGGCATCGTGCCGCTCATCGGGACGATTTTCCTGTGGAAGGCGATGTATGGCGGCGCGAGCGGCGCGCAGCTCGCGGGCTACACGTTCAGCCAGCTCATCATGTATTTCGCGATGACGGTCTTCGTGGAGAACCTCGTGACGCCCACCGAGGACGAGTGGCAGATCGCCGGCGAAATTCGCGACGGGCGCATGAGCTTCCTGCTGCTGAAGCCGCTGAACTACATCGCCTACCGCCTCACGCTCTACGCGAGCTACCGCCTGCTCTACACGGCCGTGCTGCTGCCCGGTGTCGCGCTCATCTTCTTTTTCCTTCGGGACCACATCACTCTGCCGGAGCACGGCATCACGTGGCTGTGGTTCGCGCTCAGCACCGCGCTCGCGGCGGTGATCCAGTTCTTCATCGCGTATGCCATCGCGATGCTCGCGTTCTGGATTTTGGAAATCTCGACGATCGTTTTCATCGTATTCTCCATTGAGTATTTCCTCAGCGGCCATGCGTTCCCGCTCGACATGCTGCCGCCATGGCTCGCAGGCGTGATCAAATGGAGCCCCTTCCCCTACGAGCTGTATTTCCCGGTGAAAGTCTTCATGGAGCGCGTGACCGGCGGCGAACTCGCGCTCGGCCTCGCCATCCAGGCGTGCTGGGCGCTGCTCATCTGGCTCGCCGCGCTCGGGCTGTGGCGGCTCGGCATCCGCCGCTATCAGGCAGTGGGAGGCTGAGAGATGAAAATGGGACGCTACTTCGCCATCTTCCGGCTCACCGCGCGGAACTCGCTCATCCGCGAGATGAACTTCAAGCTGAACTTTCTCCTCTGGATCGTCGTCGAGCTGCTGTGGTTCGCGGGGCAGCTCGCTTTCATCGAGGTGCTCTACGGGCAGGTGGACGCGATCGCCGGCTGGACGAAATGGCAGGTCGTCACGCTCATCGGCGTGCATCAAATCATCGCGCAGATTTTCCAGACGTTCTTTTACCTGAACATCGCCAACCTCCCGGAACTCGTCCGCACCGGCCGCCTCGACCTGATGCTCACGCTGCCCATGGACGCGCAGTTCGCCGTGAGCACGCGGCAGGTGTCGTTCGACTGCATCGTGAACTCCCTCGTCGGCGTCGCCATCGTGGTGTTCGCGCTGGCGAAAATGCACCTCGTCCCGGGCGCCGCGCAGATCGCGCTGTTCGCGTTCGCGGTGCCGTTCGGCGTCGCGGTGCACTACGCGGTGATGTTCGGCCTGTCGTGCATCAGCTTCTGGCTCATCCGCGCGCAGAGCTTCATCCACGGCTACTTCAATCTCTTCCACATCGGGCGCTATCCGGAGGCGGTCTTCCGCGGCGTGTTCCGCGTCATCTTCACGTGGATCGTCCCGATCATCCTCGTCTCGAATGTCCCGGCCAAAATTCTCGCACGCCCGGGCGACTCACTCTGGCTCAGCCTCGGGATGCTCGTGCTGGCGACGGTGATCGTGCTCTCGCTGACCCGCGTGGTTTGGAAGCTCGGCCTCCGCCACTACGGCAGCGCGGGCTCCTGATCGCAGGGCATTTTTCCGTGGCAAAACGCCTCTGGAATATGGCGAAAAAAGTTCCGATTTCCCCCTTGCACGCATGGGGTGAACTCCGTATCTATCCCGCCCTTTTCGTTCCAGGACACCCTATTTCCCATGCCGAAATCGCAGCCAAAGAAAGCCGCAAAGAAGCCTGCGCCCAAAGCCAAGGCCGCCAAATCCGCGCCCAAAGCCAAGGCCGCGAAGCCCGCGCCCAAATCAAAGGCCAGCAAGCCCGCTCCGAAAAAGGCCGCGGCAAAAGCGCCCGCACCGAAGCCGGTGGTGAGCGCGCTCAAGTCCAGGCCCGCATTGGCCGCGAAGAAGCCGGTGAAGCTCACCCCTTTCCTCAAGCAGCAGAAGGACCGCCTCATGGCGCTCCGCGACACCATCCTCGACTCGATGGCCGGCGTCGCCAAGGACACGCTCCGCGCGCGCCCCGAGGGCAGCGAGGCCAGCGCGTTCGGCATGCATCAGGCGGACGCGGGCAGCGACGCCTACGACAAGGATTTCGCACTTTCGCTCCTCTCGCAGGAGCAGGACGCACTCTATGAGATCGAGGAGGCGCTCAAGCGCATCGACGCCGGCACCTACGGAGTCTGCGAGATGAGCGGCAAGCAGATCGCCCACGCACGCCTCGAGGCGATGCCGTTCGCGCGCTTCACCGTCGAGTGCCAGGCGGAAATCGAGCGCACCAAGCGCTCCTCCCGCTCCCGCGTTCCGGTCACCTCGCTCTTCGGCCTCACCGACAGCGAGAGCGCCGACTCCGACGGAGATTCCGACGAACAGGAAGAGACCCCCGCAAAACAACAGGAAGAATAACACACCATGCCACGCGACTTCATCATCCTCGAATGCACCGAGGCCAAGGCGGAGGGCAAGCCAGTCTCCCGCTACATCTCGACACGCAACAAGAAGAGCCTGAACACCCCGAACCGGCTCGAGAAAAAGAAATACAACCCGCACCTGAAGCGCCGCACGCTCCACCGCGAAATCAAGTAACATGAGCCAGCCAAAGACACCCCAACGCCGCACGAATTTCCGCAAGGCCAACCGCCCGATGCCCCGCCGTCGCGTGGACATCGCGCTCGACGCCATCGACTGGAAGAATCCCGAGCTGCTGAAGCGCTTCATCACGGAGAACGGGAAGATCCTTCCCCGCCGCACGACCGGCGTTCCCGCGCGCTTCCACCGCAAGATCAACAACGCCATCAAGCGTGCGCGCCAAGCGCTCCTGATGCGCTAACGACAGCGCGGAGCAAGCAACTGCCTTTCAGCGCGCCACCGGCAACGGTGGCGCGCTTTCGCTTTTGTGCGGAACGGGATGAGCGGGATTGCCGCGGCTCCAAGTTCCCCCACGCCGCCGGGTTGTTTCCCCGCACACCCGACACCCCATGAACCCCGATCCCACCAACCCCGGCGCCGAGCGCGCGCCACTTTCCCGGCGCAGCTTCCTGAAATCCTCCGCGAGCGCCGCCATCGGCACCACGCTCGCCGCTGCAAAGGCCGAAGCCGAGAAGCCGCGCGCAGCTTCCATTCGCGAGGAGAACGCCAAGGAAGGCGCGCGCGACTGGCAGCTCACCCGCGTGCGGCTGGACAAGAACGGCGGCTTCCGCGCACCAGCCGTCGAGGGTTACTGCTCGCGGCAGTCGGTGCTCGCGGGCGAGTCGCTCGACATCATGGTGAGCACGAATCCGCCGGTGCAGTTCACCATCGAGATTTTCCGCACCGGCTACTACGGCGGTCGCGGCGCGCGGCTCATGACCACGCTCGGCCCGTTCGCGGGAAAGAAGCAGCCCGACCCCGAAATCGGCGACAAGCGCCTGCGCGAATGCAAATGGGAGCCGAGCACCTCGCTGAAGATTCCCGCCGACTGGCCGAGCGGCGTCTATCTCGGCCGGCTCACGACGATCCCCGAGGCGACCGACAAGCCGTATTGGCAGAACTATGTCGTCTTCATCGTCCGCGACACACGCAAGGCCGACATCCTCTTCCAGTGCAGCGACAACACCTGGCAGGCCTACAACAAGTGGCCCGACAACTACTCGCTCTACACCGACCCGCGCGGCGCCCACGCGCGCAACGTCGCCGTCAGCTTCGACCGCCCCTACGCGAAGTATGCGCAGATCTACGAAAACCCGCAGTCGCTCGGCAGCGGCGAGTGGCTCTGCTTTGAATTCCCCGCCGCCTACTGGCTCGAGCAGCACGGCTACGACGTGACCTACTGCTCGAACAGCGACTGCCTCGACGCATCGCAGCTCACGCGCTGCAGGAGCTTCATCAGCATCGGGCACGACGAGTATTGGGACGTCCGGCAATACGGCGCGATGAAGACCGCCATCGCCGAGGGCGTGAACGTCCTCTGGCTCTCCGGCAACTCCGTCTTCAGCGTGAGCAATTTCTCAAACTCCTCCAGCGGCGCGCCGAACCGCATCATCACGCGCGAGGGTCACTTCGCCGGAATGACGGACGACGAGGTGCAGTCGCAGACCCGCCTGTTTGCATCCGAGCACCGGCGCGCGGGCCCCGACGAATCGCTCCTCATCGGCGCGCGCACCGTCATCCCGTTCAACGGCGGCGGCGACTGGACCTGCACGAAGCCCGACCACTGGCTGTTCGATGGCACCGGGATGAAAAGCGGCGACTCCATTGCCGGCCTCGTCGGCTGGGAGCATCACGGCGCGCCGGCAAAAATCCCCGGCCTCGATGTCGTCGCTGAGGGGCTCGTGTGGGCCGGCGGAACCACACCGTCGCGCTACACCGCCACGATTTTCCCGGGGCCGAAGAACAACTTCGTCTTCAACGCCGCGACCATCTGGTGGGCGCAGGCGCTCGGCGATCCTCCCGGCCACATGCTCCCGTGGTCGCACTGGTCGCGCCCGCATGGACCGGACGACCGCGTGCAGCGCATCACGGCGAATCTTTTGAAGAGGGCCATCGCATGAGCGCGAAGCAGAACCCCATCCAAATCGAAAACGCGAAGGAAGGCTCGCGCGACTGGCAGCTCACGCGCGTCCGCGTGCAGCCTGCGAAAGGCACTGCGCCCGGCTCGGCGTATCGCTCGGCGCTCATCGATGGCTACTGCTCGAAGCAGTCCGTCGCGGCGGGCGATTCGCTCGACATCATGGTGAGCACGAATCCGCCCGCCCGCTTCACGCTCGAAGTCTTCCGCACCGGCCACTACGGCGGACGCGGCGCGCGGCTGATGCAGAAGCTCGGCCCGTTCGACGGCATCACGCAGCCCGACCCGCCCGTCGGCGAGCGCAGGCTGCGCGAGTGCAAATGGACGCCGAGCGTCTCGCTCAAAATCCCCGCCGACTGGCCAAGCGGCGTTTACCTCGGCCGCCTCAGCACCGTGTGGGAGCGGCGCACCGACAAGGACACCTACTGGCAGAGCTACGTCGTCTTCATCGTGCGCGACGACCGGCCCGCGGACATCCTCTTCCAGTGCAGCGACAACACGTGGCAGGCCTACAACCGCTGGCCCGATGTCTATTCGCTCTACGACGACGGCACTCCGCCGATGACCAGCACGCCCGATGTGGACGTGAGCTTCGACCGGCCCTACGGCAAATACCGCCAGATTTACGACAACCCGCAGACCGTCGGCAGCGGCGAATGGCTCTGCTGGGAATTTCCGCTCGCCTACTGGCTCGAGCAGCACGGCTACGACGTGAGCTACTGCTCGCAGGCCGACATGCTCACGCCCGACCGCGCGCTGAAGTGCAAATCGTTCCTCAGCGTCGGCCACGACGAATACTGGGACGAGCGCTCGTATCACGCCGTCGCGAAGCTGCGCGACTCCGGCGTGAACGTCATGTTCCTCTCGGGAAATTCCGTCTGCTGGGTCACGCCCTTCCGCCCGAGCAGCAGCGGCGCGCCGAACCGCATCATCTCCCGCGCCGCGCCCTTCGCGGGCCTCGACCGCTGGCGGCACAAGGCGAAGGACATCCCGGTGCCAGCCTTCCCAACCACCGGCCCCGACGAGGGCCTGCTCATGGGCGCGGTGAATGTCCTCCCCGTGAATGGCGGCGGCGACTGGGTCTGCACAAATCCCGGGCATTGGATCTTCACCGGCACCGGCATGAAAAGCGGCGACCGCATCCCCGGCCTCGTCGGCTGGGAATATCACGGCGACCCCGCGCAGATTCCCGGCCTCGAAGTCGTCGCCGGCGGCACCGCGTGGCAGGGCGGCACGCGCCCGCAGCAGTGGGCCGCCACGATTTATCCGGGGCCGAAGAAAAACTTCGTCTTCAATGCCGCGACCATCTTCTGGTCGCAGGGCCTCAGCAAGCCACCCGGCCACATGCTCCCGTGGTCGCATTGGTCGCGCCCGCACGGACCGGACGACCGCGTGCAGCGCATCACGAAGAACCTCATCGACCGCGCCATCGCCGGCAGCCGCGCCTGACCGCTGGATTGCACCCGCGGCGACAACAGCGGAGACTGCGCGCCCGCGTGAACCCAGCCGAAGCATACGCAGTCGCCTGCGAACATCACCGCGCCGGCCGGCTCGCCGAGGCGGATGCGCTCTGCCACCAGCTTCTCGCCGCGGAGCCGCGGAACGTCGGTGCGCTGCAGATGCTCGGCGTCATCGCGGGGCAGACCGGGCGCAAGGCGGACGCGCTCCATTTTCTCCGCCAGGCCGCGGAACTGCAGCCCGCGCATCCGGAGCTTCAGAAAAATCTCGGCATCGCGCTCACCGACGCGGGCCATCCCGGTGAAGCCATCGCCGCCTTCCGCCGCGCCATCGCGCTGAAGCCCGACTACGCCGAGGCGCACCGCCATCTCGGCATGATGCTCCACCGCCAGCGGCAGTTCAGCGAAGCGGCGGCGGCGTATCGCGAGGCATTGCGCATCATTCCAAATTTCCCCGGCGTCGCGCACCACCTCGGCCTCGCGCTGCGGGCGCTGGGGCGGAATGAAGACGCCGCGGCGTCCTTCCGCGATGCCGTGAAGGCGCGGCCCGACCATGCCGAAGCCTTCGCGCATCTCGGCCACACGCTGCGCGAACTCGGGCACACGGACGATGCGCTCGCCGCCTACCGCGAGGCGCTGCGGCTGAAGCCCGGACTCGCCGATGTGCAGCATGTCGTCGCCGCGCTCACCGGCGACCGCAGCGTCACCGCCACGCCGCCCGATTTTGTGCGGCACCTCTTCGACTCCTACGCCGCGGACTTCGACGAGCACCTCACCGAAAACCTCGGCTACCGCATCCCCGGCATCATGCTCGACGCCGTCCTCGCCGCCGCACCCGGCAGGCAGTTCGACATCCTCGACCTCGGCTGCGGCACCGGGCTGTGCGGCGTCCATTTCCGCAGCGTCGCGCGCAGCCTCACCGGCGTGGACCTCTCCGCGACGATGCTCGCGCGCGCCGAAGCCCGCGGCCTCTACGACCGCCTGCTGAATGCCGACATCACCGCTGCGATGGAGGGCGGTGCCGGGCAGTTCGACCTCATCCTCGCCGCCGATGTCTTCGCATACGTCGGCGACCTCCGCGGAGTCTTCGCCGCCGCCACGCGCGCGCTGCGGGGCGGCGGGCTCCTTGCGTTCTCACTCGAGCGGCACGATGGCGACGGCTTCCTCCTCCATCACAAAATCCGTTTCGCCCATTCGCTCGGCTACGTGCGCGAACTCGCCCGCGCCAGCGCACTCACCGAGCTGCACGCGGGCGAAGCCACCATCCGCAGGAGCGGCGCAGACACCGTCCCCGGCTGGCTCATCGTGCTGCAAAAACCCGCATCCTGATTTACCCCAATGAAAACTCCCCTGCTCCGCTTCGCCCCGCTCATCCTGAAATCCCCCGGCATCGCCCACGCCACCTAAAGCCGTTTCCACTTCGCCATCAGCGGCCGGAATGTCCTCCTCGACGACGTGAAAATCTCATCCGCCGAGCCAGCCGTGAAGCCCGCGGCGAACTGACCGCCCACTCACGCCCACTCACGCCCGCGCTGCCGCATCGCAGCCGAACCGGCGCCGGATTTTCCTCCGTGAAAATCTCGCCATCTCCCCGCGCATTCGATACACCATCCTCCGCCGCGCGGCGAAACACCCGCGCTCCCACGTCCCCGGCTTCCCATCGAAGCCACTCAACCCAAAACCAGAAACAGACCCCATGACATCCACCATCAGCATCCGTCGCATCCTCCTCACCGCGCTCGCCATGGTCGCCGGCATCGGCACCGCCATCGCCGCAGACTGCTCCTCGTGCAAAGGCTCCGGCACCGGCCCCTTCAAGTGCGTCCACTGCAAAGGCACCGGCTCGATGGGCAACCACAAGTGCGACTTCTGCCACGGCAAGGGCTACCCCAAGTGCGCCGTCTGCAAGGGCACCGGGCAGAAATAACCGCGCACAACGCGCGATTCGCCGTCACCGCATGGGCGCGGTGCATGGCCGTGTGAAAAGCTGAGCCGCAAGCCGCTCTCCGAAGATCCGGAAGCGGCGCGGGATGACGTGTCGGGAGCAACCACGGGGCGGCACCCCAAAATCCGACAAAGGACGCCCCCAGCTCCCAAAAAGCCGCGGCAATAGCATGGCATATCCGGATGCCTGACAACAACAGGGGTGGGCCGGCTTTTGAAAATAGCCCAGCGCTTCAGCGCTGGGACTCGCATGCCCTCGGAAGGCAAAGTCCCGCAAGGGACGGAAGAGCCGTTCTGCCGTCCCTTGCGGGACTTTCCCCGTTTTTCCAGCCATTCTCCCAGCACTGAAGTGCTGGGCTATTTTCACGGCATTCGGCTTTCTCAAAGCCCTGTCCCAAACAACCGGTTCAGCACGGAAATAGCTTGCTTTTGCCAGAAATCTCGGCGCAACCCCTCAAAAAATGCCGCTGATTCCCGGAAGAATGCCGCTGATTCCCGGAAGAATGCCGCTGATTCCCGGAAGAATGCCGCTGATTCCCGGAAGAATGCCGCTGATTCCCGGAAGAATGCCGCTGATTCCCGGAAGAATGCCGCTGATTCCCGGAAGAATGCCGCTGATTCCCGGAAGAATGCCGCTGATTCCCGGAAGAATGCCTCTGGTTCCCGGAAGAATGCCTCTGGGGGTCGGGCCAAGACCTCTCCGCTCTTCCACCCTTGTCCCGCTACTCCCGCTACTCCCGCGTTGCTGCCTGCGCTCCCCAGCCCGCCTCATATTCCCGTCCGCGGCTCCAGTGGACTCCGAAGTCGATCCCCTTCACCGACCAGATGCAGTTCCGGGAATGCGCTCCTTCCCCACCCGCCCCGGCGCGGCTTTCCATCTCCCGGCCTTCGCCAAACCGCCCGCGCAGGTAATCCCTCGCAGCCGCATAGATCGCCCCGGCCTCCGCGCGGCCGGATGCAGGGATGCTCACCCCGCAGCTCGCGAGCACGCCCTTTCGGAAGTCGAAGAAAAGCATCGCCGGCAGCTCAAACACGCGCACCCGCAGCACCGCCCGGCAATCCCCCGCGGTGGTCGTCTCCCGCATCGGCCCGAGCTTTGGGAAGCGCGTCTTCACCTCCCGGTAAGTCGTCGTGTAGGGCAGCGTCGCGACGAGATCGAGGAGGCGCCGCTCGTCCGCGCCCACCTTGGCCACAGCCTCCGCCGCCGACGCCGCCTTTGCCCTTTCATCCGCGGCAGACACGCCTCCAGCCAAGACCAAGGCGAGGAGGATAATGGAGATGCGGAAATTCATCACGCCACCCGCTTGTCGCACCACAGCACCCCGCCACGCGAGCCTTTCCTCCCACGCGCGGGCAACAGGTGGAACGCCCACTCCACCCACCACCTCCGCCGCCCCTCCAGGGCGGTTGCTTTTTGATTCACGTTTCCGGTGGTTCCCCTCGCCTGACCGCGCCCCCCAAGCGTAACACACCGCCCGCGCCGAACCCGTCGGTCTTTTCGAAAAGAGGGTTGAAAATGGGCATTGACGATGATGCTCACGCAGCCTCGAATTCATGGTGTAAGCGAGCCTGACGACCTATGAAGCCAACTCTTCTCTTGCTCTGCCTGATTGCCAAGACGCTGCTTGCAGAGCCTCCGTCGGGCAATCCGGAACGGCCCACGGAACTCCCCGAACGTCCGCCCAATTTCAAGAAGCAGATCGACGGTCTCCTAAACAAGTCCATGGAGGACATTTTCCGCCCCCGTGACCCCGCACCTGTTTGGAGAATCAGCCCGTCAATCAAAACAGAGAAACAGGCCCCGAGTGTAGAGCCGACGCCGATTCCAAAGCCCCCAACATACACGCCCGTTCGCAACGAAGTGCGATGGTATAAACAAAATGAGGACGGGACTGACCGGACTCATCTTTTCGAGCCACAGGGAGAGTTAGTCCGAGTGGTTGGTTTGTGTGTTTAGTGTCTGGTTTTTGGTTTGTCCATCCCCGGCGCGGGGAGGCCGGAGGCCGACCGGAGCCGGGGATGGGGTGAGTCGTGGTTGGGCGAAGTGGGCGGGGCTCTGGTAGCCCAGCTTGCTGTGCGGGCGGATGTGGTTGTAGCGCTGCCGGAAGTCCTCGATGACCACGCGCGCCTCGGTCAGTGTCCAGAGTTGCTCGCGGTTGAGGCATTCGTCGCGGAACCGGCCGTGGAAGCTTTCCACAAAGCCGTTCTGCCACGGGCTGCCGGGATCAATGTAGATCGTCTTGATGCGGTTCTCTGCCAGCCACTGCTGCACGATCTTGGCGATGAACTCGCTGCCGTTGTCGCTGCGCAGGTATTCGGGCGCTCCATGCTTCTCGATCGCCTTCTTCAACCACTCCAGCACGTCCTCCGAGCGCAATGCACGGTCGGCTCTCAGCACATGGCACTCCCGGGTGTGTTCGTCGAGGATCGTCAGCATCCTCAAGGCTCCTCCTCTCACGGTGGCATCCGCGATGAAGTCCCACGTCCACACATGCCCGCGGTGCGTCGCCTTGGTCGGCAGCCCCGTGGAGACTCCTCGGCGCACCACCTTGCGCTTGCTCGGCGGCACGCGCAGCCCGGCGCAACGCCGCAGCCGCTGGATATGCCGCCTGCCCACGGCCCAGCCTTCCCGCCTCAGCAACGCGGCAATCCGTCGGTAGCCGTAGCGCGGGTGCTCTTCGGAGAGTTCCCTCATCCGCCGTTCCAATTGCTCCTGCCGGGGCGACGGCAATCGGCCCCGATACCAATACGTTCCTCGGGACAACCCAAGGAACCGGCACACTGCTCGCCCAGAGCACATCCCTGCCTCCACCACCGCCCTCGCCACTGCCTTGCGGTGCCCTGGGCTTACCATTTTTTTTCGCAAACTGCCTCCAGCACCCGGTTCTTCAGCAGCGACTCCGCCAGCATCTTCTTTAGCTCCGCGTTCTCACGCTCAAGCTCCTTGAGCCGCTTCGCCTCGTTGACCTCCATCATCCCAAACTGCCGCTTCCACCGGTAGTAGGTCTGTTCCGAGATGTTCCGTTCCCGGCACACCTCGGCCACGGCTTTGCCTCCGTCTCCTTCCCGCAGAATGCGGATCTTTTCTTCGGTTGTGTATCGTTTTCCTTTCATGATCTGGGTTCTTTCTGAAATCCCCAGACTCACTCTTCACTCGACTCGAAAAAGCGAAGTCACGTCACCTTCCAAACGACCATCGCGCCCATTACAAGAGATTTGCAGTGGTCTGCACAAAGCATCACCCTGCATGGCGTCCAAGATGGGACCATGAGGGTGAAGCCCATGGAGCGGGCCGAGTTCGATAAATTATAGCCGGGCATGTCCGGGGGAAACTGCCTACGGCATTTCGTCGCCCGGGAGCGGTGGGCGGGCCGGGACTCGTGAGAGGACGAACTGCCAGTCTTCCGCGCTGCCCTGCGCCGCTTCCTCGCGGAGAAAATCCACCGTCTTGAGAGCGCTCACCTTTTCGGCTGCCGCAGTCGCGAGGAACTGCTCGAGCGAGATGCCATCGCGGCGGGAGAGGGATTCGGCCTCGGCGCGGATGGAGTCTGGAATCTGGATGGTGAGCGTGCTCATGGCTTCGGGAGCAAAAGTGCCACGAATTCGCGCGGTGTCACCACATGAATTCCGAACGCTGGCTGCGTCCCGGCGAAGTCGGCCGTGTTGAACGTGACGATGTGCGTGGCCCTGCCGGCCACGGCGAGTTCGAGCACCATGTCGTCATCCGCATCGCGCAGCCAGGGCCGCCAGAGGAAATGGATCGCCTGCGGCTGGCAGATGCCTGCGAAGCGGCGGAGGAAGCCGAGCATGCGTTCACGGGAAACGCCGGGCGGAAGATGCTCCGGTCGCGTGAGGACGGCTTGGTATTCGAGGTAGAGAGCGACGGAGAGGAGCACCTCCACGCCATCGCAGGGCAGGCTTTGCAGGATGTGAAACGAAGCGCCGCTGGATGAATGCAGAGCGGCGCGCAGGACATTCGTGTCGAATACCACTCGCATACTGCGAACTAACCACTTCTACCCAAGCGACCAGCCCTTGCGGTATTCGCGCTTGAGGAAGCGCTCGGCGTCGGGGGCGTTGGGGATGCGCATGGCGGCGCTGTCCCATTCGAGCTTCTTGCCGGCGCGGTAGGCGACGTTGCCGAGGTGGTTCGCCTCGGTGAGGCGGCCGCTGTAGGAGAAGTCGCACAGGGCGCGGGTGCCGGTCTTGCAGGCGTTGATCCATTCAGCGTGGTGGCCGAGCGACGGCGGGATGGTCTCGGAGGGCGGGACGAAGCCCTCGAACTGTTTCTCGGGGAGCAGCGCGTGCTTGCCGTAGGTGGAGACGAGCATGCCTTTGTCGCCGACGAAGAGGACGCCGCTGTCGGCCCATGCGGGGAGGAGGCCCTGCTGCCACTGCGGCGGTTTCATCTGTCCCTGATACCACGTGAGTTTCACGGGCGGCATGTCGCCGCGGGCGCCGTAGGTGTAGGTGGCGCTCATGGTGGCGGGGGCGATTTCCGGGTGCGGCGGCGGGCCGCTGGCCTCGATGGTGAGCGGGGCGTCGAGCTTCAGCGCCCAGAATGGGAGGTCGTTCCAGTGGGAGCCGAGGTCGCTCATGGTGCCGTTGCCGAAGTCCCACCAGCGATACCATTTCGGTCCGGGGAAATAGACGCTGTTATACGGGCGCATCGGCGCGGGGCCGATCCAGAGGTCCCAGTCGAGCCCGGCGGGGACGGGCTCCTCGACGGTCGGGCGCTCCTGCACGCTGACGATGTCCTTGTATTTGGCGGCGTCCTCGGGCGACTGGAGCCCCCATGTGCGGCTCACCCACACGTGGCACTCGCGCACGGGGCCGATGGCGCCGCTCTGCACGAGTTCGACGACGCGGCGGTAGTTGTTCGTGGCGTGAATCTGCGTGCCCATCTGCGTGGCGACGCCGGCGGCCTTCGCAGCCTCGGTGAC
This sequence comes from Chthoniobacteraceae bacterium, assembly GCA_044221185.1. Lineage (GTDB taxonomy): Bacteria > Verrucomicrobiota > Verrucomicrobiia > Chthoniobacterales > Chthoniobacteraceae > SXWH01. The sequence goes on from JBGAPP010000002.1 coordinate 715,851, forward strand.
GATGCGGGCCTCATAGACGTCGCGGGTGAGCGGCTTCTCGCAATAGACGTGCTTTTTCCTCCGCAGCGCGGGGAGCGTGGCAAAGGCGTGCGTGTGCTCGGTGGTGGCGACGACGACGGCGTCGAACTCGGAGTCCTTCATGTCGTCGTAGAGCTTGCGGAAGTCGGTGAACTTCTTCGCGCCGGGCGCCTTCGCCGCGGCGGCGTCGAGGTTCTTCTGGTTCACGTCGCAGAGGGCGACGATGTTCTCAGTCATCACGCCCGCCATGTCGCCCGCGCCGCGCCCGCCGCAGCCGATGATGGCGATGTTGAGTTTGCTGCCCGGCGAAGCGGAGCGGAGGATCGCGGGGAACACGAGCACGCCGGATGCGGCGGCTGCGGTGTGGAGGAAGGAGCGGCGTGTGAGGGCGGAGGGTTGGCGGCGTTTGTTCATCGGAATCGGTGCGGGGTTGAGGGTGAGAGCGCGGCGCCGGTTTACAGGCGCGCAGTTGCTACCCGTCTATTGTGAAGCGCTGCGTTTCTTTGGCGATTCGGAATGCGCGGGGATTTTTACCCGAGCGCAGCCACCGCCTCATCCGTCGCCTCGGCGAGGACGGCGAGCGATTCCTCCAGCGCCTCACGCGGGATGGTGAGCGGCGGGGCGATCTTCACCGTCTGCCCCCACGCGCCGACGGGCGAGAAGAGCAGCAGGCCCTTCCACATGCAGCGCTCAATGATGGCGTGCGCGAGATCGTGATCCGGCTCCTTCGTGCCGCGCTTCACGGCCTGCATGCCGGCGACGAGTCCGCGCGCGGTGACGTGGCCGATGACCTGCGGATGCTTCGCCTGGATTTTCTTGAGCCCCGCGAAGAGCAGCGGCTCCAGCGCGGCGGCGTTTTCGGTGAGCTTGTCGTGGATGATTTTCCGCACGCTCGCGAGAGCGGCGGCGGCGCAAACGGGATTGCCCGTGTGCGTGCTCGTCATCGAGCCGGGGCCGAACTGGTCCATGATGCTCTCTCGCCCGATGACCGCGGAGAGCGGCAGCGAACTGCTGATGCCCTTGCCGCAGCAGATGATGTCGGGATCCACACCATAGTGCTCGAACGCCCAGAACTTGCCGGTGCGCCCGAAGCCGGCCTGCACTTCGTCGAATGTGAGCACGATTTTGTGCTCGTCGCACCACGCGCGGAGTTTCTTCACAAACTCCACCGGCGCGAAGTCAGGGCCGACTCCCTGATACGACTCCATGATCACGCCAGCCGTCGTCTCCGGCGTGAGGCCGCGCGCCTTCACCGCGGCGAGGAAATTCTCGAAGCTCGTGTCCGTCTGCCAGTAGCCGTCCGGGAACGGCGCGGTGATGATCGCGGGGTCCTCGTTCACGATCCAGTTCTTCTGCCCCGCCATGCCGCCCGCCTGCTGCGAGCCGAGCGTGCGCCCGTGAAAGCCGCGCTCCCATCCGATGATGCCGATCTTCCTGTTGCCGCCGACCTTGATGCCGTGCGCGCGGCTGAGCTTGATCGCGCACTCCGTCGCCTCGCTGCCAGTCGTGAGCAGGAAGACTTTTTTCAGCCCCTCGGGCGCAACCTTCGCCAGCTCCTCCGCGAGCACCGCGCGCTCCTCGCTCGGGAAGCAGTAGTTGTGCAGCAGGTTGCTGTTCACCTGATCGAGGATCGCCTTCTTCACCTCCGGCGCGCAGTGGCCGGCGTTCGTCACGAGCACGCCGCTCGACCAGTCGAGCCAGCGGTTGCCGTATTTGTCGAAGACGAAGATGTCCTCCGCGCGGTCCCACACGATCGGCGGCTGCCCGCGCATGGACTGCGGCTCGAACTTGCGCAGCTTTTCCAAAGTCGGCAGCGAATCGGGATGCGGAATCTGCGTCGCGATGCGGCGATACTTGGTTTCAACGTGGGGAACGGTCTGCGGAGTGATGCTGAATTCTTTGCCCATGATCGGTGTGTGGTTTGTGTCCGCATTCTTAGGCCACCCCACCGCACGCCTCTACGCGCTTTGTCACGGATTCCGATACTTCCGTGCCCGCGAGCGACCTAGCGTTTTGCAGCAGCCGGCCTCGCAAAGCCCTTCCAGAGTCGCTCACTGAGCTGGCGCACCACCCCGGCGTTCCCCTCAGCGCCGGCAATGTTTTCGTTTTCGTCGGGATCGCTGGTGTGATCGTAGAGTTCCCGCGCGGCCATCCCGCCGCCCTCCTTTTCAATCCATTCGACATAGCGATACCGCTCCGTGCGGACCGCATAGCCCATGAAGTCGCGGCCCTCGTGCCTGCGTGGGAACTGGCTGAACGCGGCATCCTTCGCCTTTGTGGCCGCATCAGCGAGCAGCGGCGCGAGGCTTTTGCCCGCGAGATTTCCAGGCACCGGCAGGCCGGCGATGTCACAGAGCGTGGGGTAAATGTCCACAAACTCGACGAGCGAATCGCACCGCTGGCCGTTCGCCTTCGCGGCAGGCGCGCGAATCATCAGCGGCGCGCGCGTGTCGATTTCGTAGTTGGTCTGCTTGCACCAGCCGTTGTGCTCCCCGAGTTTCCAGCCGTGGTCGCTCCACAGCACCACGACGGTGTTTTTCGCGAGGCCGAGTTCGTCGAGCCCCGCGAGGAGGCGGCCGACCTGCGCGTCAATGAACGTGACCGAGGCATAGTAGCCGTGCCGGAGTTCGCGCTGCTGCGCCTCGGTGAGCGCGCGCTCAAACGGCGACGGCGCATCGGAGTAATCCATGTAGTCGCGCAGCTCGTAAAGGCCGCCGAGCGAGCGGTCGCCAAACGCCACTGCGGGCGCGCCGTGCGGCAGGAATGGATTCGTGGCGAGCGGAATCTTGGCGCGGTCGTAGAGATCCCAGTATTTCTTCGGGGTGACGAACGGCAGGTGCGGACGGATGTAGCCGACCGCGAGGAAGAACGGCGCCTTGCCCGACGCCAGTTCGCGCAGCTTTGCAAGCGCGTCGGTGGTCTGCTTGCCGTCGAAGTTCCTCTCCTCCGGCTGCTCCTGCACTTCGGTCGCAGGCCCGCGCATGCGCCGGACGGCATTCGCGGGCTTCCCGTCGGATTTCATCCGCGCCTTGAAGTCCGCGAGCCGCCGGACGTTTTCCTCCGAATGGGCGACGACGCCCTTCGCCATGTGCGTCGGCACATCCCACGACACGTCGTCGGGGAAAGTGTTGTGGAAGATCTTCCCGAACGCCTCCGCATGGTAGCCGTGCTGGCGGAAGTGCTGCGGGATCGTGACGGCATCCGGCAGCGCCTTGCGGAAGTCAGTTTCGAGATCCCACACCTTCGTCGTGTCGGGCCGCAGCCCGGTCATCACGCTCGCGCGCGACGGATTGCAGACCGCCTGCTGGCAGTAGGCGCGCGTGAACAGCACGCCTGAGGCTGCGAGCCTGTCGAGATTCGGTGACTGGACATGCTTCACGCCATAGCAGCCAAGGTCGCAGCGCATGTCGTCCACGGCGATGAAAAGGACGTTCGGCCTTGCGCCCCGATCCCCCGTGTCCGCGAAGGCCTGCGCCACAGCAAACAGCGCAGCAAGCAGCAGCGCATGCACATTCAGAATCACACGGTCATGCATGGCCGTCTGCATCAGGCGCAGCAGCGGGAAAGCGAACCGCAGATGTTCGGTCCGCTCACATCCGCCCGCAATTGGATCCTCGAAGTGCCGCGCCTTCGCAACTGGGTCGCGCGATTGGTCGTGGTCGAGTCGAATGAGGCATGCGGGCGATGCGGTCCGGGGAAATTTCATGCGTCCTGTTCAGCGCGAAAATATCCGCAGGTCACGCGATTTTCTCGCACAAGGAATGGCTGCGCACGGCCCACGGCACACTCCGGGATTGCGCGGCACACCCGCTCCATGCAGCGTCCGCGCACTTTTTCCGAAGGATGAATCCCGCCCGCGCGCTCACTGCGCTGTGTCTCATGCTCGCACTCACGCTGCCGTTCGCCGGCTGCGGGCAGCATTGCACGCTGGTGAAGACGATCGCGAACTGCCGGCTCGGCTCCACGGACGGGCAGCAGGCGGCGAAGGAAATCGCGCGCGCCAAGCGGAAGCCGACGACGGCGCTCGGCCGCTGCGCGGACCTTGCGGCGCTGGCGGAGCAGCGGCTGCGCGCCGCGCCCGACAACACGCAGGCGCGGGAGGACTACAATTTCGCCGTCGCGCGCATCTTCGAGATTCTGCACGACGAGAAGCTCCAGCCGTGGAGGGGGCCGGTGACTGCGCAGGGGCGCGAAGGCGCATGGACTCTCACTTTCAAAAACGGGACGCACGCCGACCTCGACCTCGGCAGCCAGGACATCGCGCCCGTGGACCGCTACCGCTACCACAGCATGTATGTGAGGACGCGCTCGCTGCGCACCGGCATCGGAGCGCCCCTCGTGGTTTCCGGCCGCGAGGGCGAGTCGGCGCAGGCCGCGCGGCTCGCGGACGGCGGGCTCGCGTATTACGGCATGACGGGCCTGCTGCACTTCGATGGGCGCACATGCACGCTGAGCGTGGAGGATCCGCTGGCCGTCGAGCGCGTGCGCTTCGCAAACCGCTCGTTTCCGCTCGCCGCGGATTTCAGCGCGCCGCTCGCATTCGCGCTCGCGCAGGAGAACCTGAACCTCTTCGGAGTGCAGCGGCAGCTCGCGCCGGGAAAATACGCGGACACCGCGCGCATCGCACGGCTCCAGCCGTATGACCCGACGAAGATCCCTGTGATTTGCCTGCACGGGCTCATCGAGTCGCCGGTGACATGGGTGCCCGTCATCAATGCGCTGCGCGGCGACGAGGAGATTCGGCGGCGCTACCAGTTCTGGTTCTTCAGCTATCCGAGCGGCTACCCGGCGCCGTTTTCCGCGGCGATCATGCGGCGGCAGCTCGACGAAATAAACCGGCGGCATCCCGGCCACAAAAAGTTCGTGCTCATCGGCCACAGCATGGGCGGGCTCATCAGCCGCATGATGATCACCGACAGCGGCACGAAGATCTGGGATGCGTGCCTTCCCCACACGCGGGGAGAAAACATCTTCTCGTCGGACTCGCAGGCGGCGCTCGCAGACGCACTCATCTTCCGGCACCGCCCGGAGGTGTCCCGCGTGATCTATGTCTCCACGCCGCACCGCGGCAGCACGGCCGCCTCGGGCTGGATGGGAAGAATCGGCACGCACCTTGTGAAGACGCCCAGTATTCTCGCAGGCAATCCCGCAGCACTTGAGTCCACGGTGATCCCAAACAGCATCGAGACGCTTTCGCCGGAAAACCCATTTGTGAAGGCACTCAGCGAGACCCCCATGGTGCCCGGCGTGCCGCACCACTCGATCATGGGCGACCGCGGACTCGGCGGGAGCAACGACCGCACCGGCCGCGTGCGCACCGACGGCTTCGTGCCCTACTGGAGCAGCCACATCGACAGCGCGAAGAGCGAACTCGTCGTCCCCTCGCGGCACAGCGCACACCAGCACGAGAAGGCCATCGCCGAAATCCGCCGCATCCTGCTCGAGCACGCGCGCCGGTAGCGCGCTCCGAACGCACTCCGGGATTGCGCCGCGCGGCACGCGCGCGCACCCTGCGCCGCGATGCCGCACGAATTCACCCTCTCGCACCGCGTGGAGTTTTCCGAGACCGACATGGCGGGCATCGTCCACTTCGCGAATTTCTTCCGCATGATGGAGAACGCCGAGCACGCGTTCTTCCGCTCACTCGGCTTCAGCATCCACGCGCACGACGGCAGCACCGTCATCGGCTGGCCGCGCGTGAGCACTTCGTGCGAATACCTCAAGCCGCTCCGATTCGAGGAGATCGTGGACATCCAGCTTCTCGTCGCCGAGGTGCGCACGCGCAGCATCCGCTACGCGTTCCGTTTTTGGAAAGACGACGGCGGTGCGCGCACTGAGATCGCTCGCGGCGCAGTCACGACTGTCTGCACGACGGTGGACAAGACGACCGGCAAGCTCGGCGCGGTCGCAATCCCCGAGGCAATCCGCGCCGCCATCCAGCCCGCGCCACCGGAGCTGCTCGCGCCGCTTGCCACCACAAAGTGAATTTGGAAGGCAGGAACTCAGGAGGAAGAAACGCGGCATCCGTCTCAGTCTGGATTTCTTTCATGGCTTCATGGCTTCCAAATTCACCCATCGCCGCTGGGTCAGTTTGCCCTTTGCGCCTTTGCGGCTTTGCGCGAGACATTTTCCGCGCAGCGTCTAAGCACGGCTGAGCCGCCGCATTTTCTCCACATCTGCCGCCGGCCTCGCCGCTCCGAATCAAACCAATGTCCCAACCACCGAAAAAAAGCATGAACTGGATTCTCTTCGCATTCCTCACCGTCGCCTGCTGGGGCGTCTATGGCGTGTATCTCCACCGCGGGCAGACCGAGATGGCCGACTTGGCGAACGGCCGCTGGAAGGCGTTCCTCTTCGTCGGCTTTGCGTATTTCCTCGTCGCCGTCCTCGCGCCGCTCGTGATGCTGCGCCTCAGCGGCAAGCCGGGCGCGACGAACTTCCTCGCGTATCCGGCAGCCGGGCAATGGTGGTCGCTCATCGCAGGCATCGTCGGCGCGGTGGGCGCGTTCGGCGTGCTGCTCGCGTTCGGCGCGGCGCCGCAGCCAAAGGCGGCTTACATCCCGGTCGTGATGTCCATCATCTTCGCCGGCGCACCCATCGTGAACGCGATCGTCTCGATGCTCTACCATCCCCCGCACGGCGGGCTGAGCGAGGTGAAGTGGCAGTTCTGGGCCGGCATCATCATCGCCGCAGTCGGCGGAAGCATGGTCGCGCTTTTCAAACCCGACGCACCCGCGCCCGCCAAGCCTGTGGGCAAGCCGGGCGTAGAGCAGCCGGCGAAGCACTGAGCGCGGATGCCCCGCAGTGATGCCTTCGCCACGAAGCTGCTCTTCATCTGCAGCCGGAACCGAATGCGGAGCCTCACAGCGGAGAAAATTTTCTCCGGCATCCCCGGCTACGAAGTGCGCTCCGCAGGCACGCAGCCGCAGGCACGCATCGTCGTCAACGAGGGCCACCTCCGCTGGGCAGACATCATCTTCGTGATGGAAAAATCGCACCTCAACCGGCTCCGGCAGGATTTCCCCGGCGCGCTCGACGGCAAGCGCGTGATCGCGCTGCACATCCCCGACGACTATGAGTTCATGCAGCCGGAGCTGATCGAAGAATTGGAAACGCAAGTCGCGCTGCACCTCGGGCCGATGAAAGCAACTGAAGCATGACAGCGCTCACCTGCGCATGGGATCCAATCCGCAATTGGGACTACATCGTAACGGACGCATCCGGAGCAGTGGGAGAGCTTGTCTTCGAGTGGCCTTTTGAACGTGGCGTCGTCCGATTCGGAAGACAACCACACCGCGTTCAGAAGCACGGCTTGTTGAGCGGACGCTGGACACTGGAGCGTGGCGAAGAAACGGTCGGTGAGGCGAACAAACCGAGCGCACTTGCTCGCAAATACATTCTTCAGTTCGAAACGAGACAATTTTGCCTGACACCGGAATTCATCCTCATTCAACGCTTCAAGCTTCTGGAGCACGGACAAGTGCTGGGACGTATCGCGCCAGTTCGCCCGTTCGCCGGAGATTTTTCAATGCAGTGCTCCGACAGTGTGCCGAAATTGATTCAGTTGTTTTGCCTTTGGTTGGCGATGTTGTCGTGGAGGCGATATCCCTGATCATGCGACCATGACCACGCTCGAAAAACTCCGCGCGCTCGTCGCAGCGATTCGCGGCAACCGCTTCCAGTCTTCGCGCCTCGCGGGTGTCGGTGAAATTGGGAGCGTCGAGGATTTCACCAGGCGCGTCCCTTTCACCACGAAGGCCGACATCGTCGCGGACCACGCGGCGCATCCGCCATTCGGATCGAATCTCACTTTTCCAAAGCAACGCTACACGCGATTTTGCCAGACGAGCGGGACGACCGCGCAGCCGCTCGCCATCCTCGACACGCCGGAGAGCTGGGACTGGATGCTCGGCAACTGGGCGCGCATCTACCGCGAGTGCGGCATCGCGCCGGGCGACTGCGTGTATTTCGCGTTCTCGTTCGGGCCATTCCTCGGGTTCTGGACGGCGTTCGAGGGCGCGGCGAAATACGGCTGCCTGTGCATCCCCGGCGGCGGACTCTCGAGCGCCGCGCGGCTCGGCGGCATCATGCAGCACCGCGCCGAAGTCCTGCTCTGCACGCCCACCTACGCGCTGCATCTCGCCGAGACCGCTGCGCGTGAAGGCGTGGACCTGCGGCGTTCGGCAGTGCGGAAAATCTTCGTCGCCGGCGAACCCGGCGGCAGCGTGCCGGCTGTGCGCGAGCGCATCTCCACTGCATGGAATGGCGCCGAGGTGCTCGACCACTACGGCATGACGGAAGTCGGCCCGGTCGCATTTCAAAAGGCAGGCGAGCCCGATGCGCTGCACATCATCGAGGAATCCTACTTCGCCGAAATCGTGGACCCGAATACCGGCGCGGCAGTGCCCGCTGGAGAGACGGGCGAACTCGTTCTCACGCCGCTCGGCCGCGAAGCGAATCCCCTGCTCCGCTACCGCACCGGCGACCTCGTCCGCAGGCACCCCGGTCCCGGCTGCGTGCTCGAAGGCGGAATCCTCGGGCGCACGGATGACATGCTCGTCGTCCGCGGCGTGAACATTTTCCCGAGCGCCGTGGACGCCATCGTGCACGGGATTCCCGAGATCACCGAGTATCGAGTCCGCGTCTCCCGTGACGGTGCGATGACGGAACTCGCCATCGAGGTTGAAAGCGCGGACGACACCGCACCGGCGCGGCTCGCGGCGAAACTCACGGAGGCTTTCACGCTGCGAATCCCCGTGACGCGCGTCGCCGACGGAACACTCCCGCGTTTCGAACTCAAGGCGCGCCGCTGGATGCGCTGAGGCTAATCCGCGCCGATGATGCGCGTGGCGCGCGGACGCGGAGCAAGCGGTGCAGAGGCCGGCTCCTTCCAATTCCACAACTGCGCCGACGGAGCGACGGATGCAGACTGGAGGCTCGCGCTCGGACGCGGCGCGGCTTCGGGCGCTGTGTCGCGCACTTCGCCGAGGTCCGGGTCCACGTTGCTGAAAACCGGCGCGAGCATCGCCACCCGACCGCCTTTGCCCGAGCGTCGCGAGACGAATGCTGCCTCGCTGCGTGCCGGCGGCGCGGTGATGATCACCCAGTAGCGCCGATACGGGCTCGCTGGATCGGAATACGAGCCGATGCCGAAATTCGTCTGTTCGCGGTAGAAGGAGCTGGAGGCGAGGAGGTGCGTGCGGTGCGAGGAGGAATTCATCCAGCCTTCCCAGGCAGCATCGGCAGTCGCATAGCCCGCGCCGATGGACTCGATGAAATTTTCCGAGCGCCCGTGCCACGACGCAGGCAGCGCGTAGCCGGCGGCGCGCACGAGCGCGTTCGGCCCGAAGCCGTCGGGGTTCACATGGGAAAAATAGCGGCGGGCCGCCATGTCCTGCGCGCGGGAGCGGGCGACGGCGGTGAGAATGGGGTCCAGCCGCATCCGGCCCGCATCGCGCCTCTGGCCGCGATCGCCCGTGAGGCGGGAGGCGAGCTGCCGTTCCTCCGCGGTCAATTCCAGCGCGATGCAGCGCGCACCGCCGAATCCCGCGAGAGCTGCCAGCGCAGCGAGGATGGCCGGCATTTTGAAGCCGTGGGAGCTGGTTCGCCGGAATAGGGATTTGAGCATCGGTATCGCAGCCCCCTTCAAACCACAATCCATGCCAGCGTAAACACCGCAGTCCCATGGCGTGCCGTTAAGATTTTGCAAGATTCCTGTTGTCCTGAGCGCCTGAATCGCGATTGTCCGCGCCTTCCGCGCGAGACTCTTCTCCCGAGGGATTTCGGCGCGGTGTCTCACACCATGATTCTTACCAGCATTATCGTCGGCATCGCCTCCGCGATTGTCGTCGCCTCCATCTTCGAGTGGGCCCTTCACCGCTTCGTCATGCACAAGCCTGTCGGTCGCTTCGACTACGCCTTCCGTGCGCACGCCGTCGTCCATCATCAGACCTTCAAGGCGGACGTCACCTATCACGTCCATCGCGAGGAGGACGTGAAGACCATCCCCATGGCGTGGTGGAATGGCCCCGTGCTCATCCTCTGCTGCATGCTGCCTTTCCTCGCCGCCTCGATGATCACGGGCAACTGGATCGTCGCCCTCGCGGCGCTGCCGACCTTCTGCGCCTACTACGGCGCCTACGAATACATGCACTGGTGCATGCACCTGCCGAAGAGCCGCCGCATCGAGCGCTCGTGGGTCTTCCGCCGGCTGAACGGCCACCACCTGCTGCACCACCGCTACATGCACAAGAACTTCAATGTCGTGCTGCCGCTCGCGGACCTGTGCCTCGGCACGCTGCTGCTGCGCTCGAAGATCCGCTTCGCGCAGGCCACCGGCCCCGCGGTGCCAGACGTGCAGCCGAAGGCGGCGTGCTGATTTTCCCCGCGGCCTAAGCCGCAGTCCGCATGGCGCGGATCGCAGCCGCCATGTCGGCGGCTCCAAAGACGCTCGTGCCGGCGACCAGCGTGTCCGCACCGGACTCGATGCTTGTCTTCGCCGTCGCGATGTTGATGCCGCCATCCACTTCGATGCGGTAGCCCAGTCCGAGGATGTCGCGGATTTTCCGCGCGGCGCGCACCTTCTCCATCATCTCTGGCATGAACGCCTGGCCGCCGAACCCCGGCTCGACGGTCATCACGAGCACGACATTCACGGCCTTCAGGAACGGCTCGATTTTTGAAAAGTCGGTGCCCGGCTTCAGCGAGATACCGCAGCCGATGCCGGCGTCGCGGATCGCGAGCAGCGTGCCCATCACGTCGCAGTCAGCCTCGGTGTGGATGGTGATGTTCTTCGCGAGCTTCGCGAAGCGCTGCCAGTAGGCGTCGGGCCGCGTGATCATGAGATGCACGTCGAGCGGCACGGTCGCCGCCTTCGCCACGCACTCGCAGAACGCCGGGCCGAACGAGATGTTCGCGACGAGATGTCCGTCCATCACATCGAGGTGCAGCCAGTCCGCGCCAGCGGCCTCGGCGGCGCGCACCTGCTCGTGGAGACGCCCCCAGTCAGCCGCAAGGACGGAGGGCGCGATGACGGTCGAGTGTGACATTTGCGCGGAGCAAAGCGGGGCGCACCGCGCGTGGCAAGACGGAGCATGAAAACAGCCCCCTCGGTCTTGACGCTGCCGTCTCGCGGCACAACGATTCCCGCACATTAAGGATTCTCCCTTTCCGACCAACGACACACATCCACCGAACAATCGCCATGAATGCCATCGGCACTTTACGCGGAACATCCCTCTTGAGCGCGGTCCTGATCGTTCTCCTTTGCGGCTGCAGCGGCTACCGGCAGATGGAGAAAAAGCGGGATGGACTCAAAAAGGAAATCTCACTGGTCGAATACGCTCGCGACACGACCCTCGGAAGGCCGGGCGGCACCCTGAGCAAGGAATGGTATGACAAACGCCTCGCCGAGCTGAACACCGCACTCGCTGCAATTGAGGCGAAGATGGAGCGGGAGCGTCAACTGGTGATCGATATCTCCCAGGCGACTTCGGAAGCCGTGTGGCGGGAGGCCCCCCACCACATCCCCGCAGGAAGCGCGGCAGCCCAAGTGCCGGCAACGCACGTGGCGGCACCCATCACGCCGTCGGTTTCATCGCACAGTCATTGAGGCTGCCGGCACCGCACTGGAAGCAAGCCATCAAAAGTTGACGCGCCCGCGCCGTCCGGCTGCGATTGGGCATGATTTTTTCCACCGACGCGATTTGCAGAAAGCACGACGCCGGCCCCAGCCACCCCGAGCAGCCCGCGCGCTACGACGCCGTGCTCGGCGCACTGGATAAGGCCGGGCTCCGGGGCAGGATGCGCGACACTCCGCCGCGGGCGGTGAAGCTGGAGGATCTCGCGCTCGTCCATGACGCGCGCTACCTCGACCTCGCCGAGCGGGAGATTCGCGCGGGAGCAGATCAACTCAGCACCGGGGACACGGGCGTCGGCAAGCATTCCTGGGATGCCGCGATGGCTGCCGCAGGCTGCGCCCTCGCCGCGACGGAGGCTGTCGTGAAGGGCGATGCGCAGACCGCATTCTGCCTCGTGCGACCGCCGGGGCACCACGCATGCCCGGCGCGGGGGATGGGCTTCTGCATCGTGAACAACGTCGCGCTCGCCGCACGCCACGCGCAAAAGCGGCTCGGTGTCGGCCGCGTGCTCATCGTGGACTGGGATGTGCACCACGGCAACGGCACGCAGGATGTCTTCTACGCCGACGGCAGCGTGTTCTTTTTCAGCACGCACCAGTCGCCGTGGTATCCCGGCACCGGCGCCGCGAGCGAGACCGGCGAGGGCGAGGGCAAAGGCACGACGCTGAACTGCCCGCTGCCCGCGCTCAGCGGGCGCGCGGAGATTTTCGAGTGCTTCGAGCGCAGGCTCGTCCCGGCGATGAAAAAATTCCGGCCGGAGCTCGTGTTCATCAGCGCGGGCTTCGATTCGCGCGAGGGCGATCCACTCGGGCAGTTCCTGCTGCAGGATGCGGACTTCGCCGACCTCACGCGAATCGTGCGGGGCATCGCGGACGAGTCGGCGCAAGGCCGCGTGGTGAGCGTGCTCGAAGGCGGCTACAACCTGCGCGGCCTCGCGAGCGCGGCGACCGCGCACGTTGCAGCGCTGATGGCTTAGCCCGCAGGAAACTCGTTCAGCGCCGCCGAAACTGCGCGAATGCAGCGCTTTTCCAGAATGAACCCCGGATGGGTGGACGCCCACACGCGGACGTTCCGCGCCTGCGGCATCTCGGAGCTCTGGCAGGGGACGATGACGGTGTCGAGCGGCGTGTAGAAGCTCGTGAATGGAAGCGCCCGCAGCACATCCGCGTCACGCGCGAGGTCGCGGAGGAAACCACTGCCCGGCTGCATCTGCAGATGACCGGGCAGCTTTCCGAGCCGCGCGACGTGGGTGCCGTGGTGCGGCGTGGCCATCGTGATGAATCGCGCCACGCGCTCGATCCCGCCGAGACGCTGGAGAAACACGCGAGAGACGAGGCCGCCCATGCTGAAGCCGATCAATTCAAAGCGCCGGGTGCCGAGATTCGACTCGACGTATTCCGCAAACTTCGCCGCGAGTTCCTCAATCGGCGCAGCACCGCCATTCGGGGTCAGCGTCGGCTGGAAAACCTCCCTCCCCTGCGAGCGCAGATGCCGCGCGAGCCGCTCCATGTCCTCTCCGCACGAGAAGATGCCATGCACAAGGACGACCGGCGGGAGCCCGGGATCCGGCGCGACCGGCGGCGCGTCGAGCCGCGAGAGCGTCTTGGCGAGGAAGGCGACGATTCGCATCGCAGCGAGGCTGCCCGCGCCGCGGGGACGATGCGATCTTTTCTGACGATTTGCTCGCGCGGGAGTTGATGCCTCCTGCAATTTGACCGCTGAACATGACCACTTCCCGTTTTCTCCACCGCGCCCTTTCCTCCTCAGCCGCGGCGCTCCTTCTGCAAACTGCCTCCGCGGCCGATGCACCGAAACCCGCCGCTGAATCCGCTGTGCTCAGCAGCACATCGAAGCAGCGCATTGTGGAAATGGACGCGCCGCTGAATGGCGCGAAGGAGCTGTTTCTCGTGGTGTCGGATGAAGGCGACAAGAGCTGCGACTGGGCCGACTGGCTGGAGCCGAAGCTCATCATGGCCGACGGCGGCACGAAGGATCTCACCACGCTGAAATGGAAGTCGGCCAAGGCGGGCTCTGGAAAAGTGAGCGTTGGCCGGAATGCGATGGGCGGCGCGCTTGTCGTGGACAAGAAGAGCTTCACCAACGGCATCGGCACGCACGCGGCATCCGTAGTCGCATTTGATCTACCGGCCGGGGCTGAGCGCTTCACGGCGAAGGTCGCAATCGACGACGGTGGAATGATGCGGGCAGGCAAGCCGAGCAACGCAGCGGTGCGCTTCCGTGTCTTCACGCAGCAGCCGTCCGAGCAGCAGCACTCGAGCGAACTCACCACGGGGCCGGCGCTCGTCCCGCAGGAGCTGTTCAGTGTGCCGGACGATCTCGAGGTCACCGTCTGGGCGACATCGCCGATGCTTTTCAACCCGACGAACATGGACTTCGACACGCAGGGCCGGCTCTACGTCGCCGAGGGTGTGAACTACCGCGGCAAGGGAGACCGCCGTCCCGGAGGCGACCGCATCGTGGTGCTCGAGGACACGACGGGCAGCGGCCGCGCGGACAAGGCGACCGTCTTTGTGCAGGATCCGAATCTCGCCGCCCCGCTGGGCGTGGCGGTCCTGGACAATCAGGTCGTCGTCTCGCAACCGCCGGACCTGCTGCTTTACACCGATGTGAATCGCGACGGGAAATTCGATCCGGCCGTGGACAAACGCGAGCCGCTGCTCACTGGGTTCAACGGCCGGCAGCACGACCACTCGCTGCACAGCCTCACCGCGGGGCCGGACGGGCTGTGGTATTTCAACCAAGGGAACACGGGCGCGCAGTTCACCGACAAGTCGGGCCGCACATTCCGCATGGGCAGTCCCTACAACCACAAGCCCGGCACATCGCAGGTCGTGGACGCGACGGAAATCGCGGGCATGAAGAGCGACGACGGCAACGTGTGGATCGGCGGCTTCACCGCGCGGATGAATCCAGACGGCTCGCACGTGAAGATCATGGGGCACAACTACCGGAACAGCTTCGAGCAGACGATCAACTCACTCGGCGACATCTACCAGAGCGACAACGACGACCCGCCCGCGTGCCGTGTCACGCCGGTCATGGAAGGCGGCAATGCGGGGTTTGCCTCCGCAGATGGCAAGCGTTCATGGGCCGCGGATCGCAGACCCGGCCAGGACGTGCCGACCGCGGAGTGGCGCCAGGAAGATCCCGGCACGATGCCCGCAGGCGACGTGTATGGCGGCGGATCGCCAACGGGTGTCGCATTCTATGAAAATGGCGCGCTCGGCGACAAATGGCGCGGCCTGCTGCTCGCATGCGAGGCGGGGAAGAATGTCGTCTTCGGCTATCTGCCGAAGCCCGATGGTGCCGGGTTCAAGCTGGAACGCTTCGATTTCATCACGTCGAACAAGGAGAAGCAGTGGGCGGGTTCTGATTTCCTCGGCGGCGGCAAAAGCATCACCGGCGAACTCAAGACGATGTTCCGTCCGAGCGATGTGTGCGTCGGGCCGGACGGAGCGATCTACGTCGCGGATTGGTTTGACCCTGGCGTCGGCGGACACGGAACGCGTGACGAGCGCTACACCGGAACGATCTACCGCATTGCGCCGAAAGGATTCCGCTCCGTGGTGCCGAAACTCGACCTCGACACGACCGAGGGTCAGATCGCCGCGCTGAAAAGCCCCGCAAACAACGTGCGCTACAGCGGCTTCAAGAGGTTGAAGGCGCAGGGCGCCGAGGCGGTTCCTGCGGTGGCGGTGCTGTTGAAGAACGGGAATCCCTACGTCGCAGCCCGCGCCGTGTGGCTGCTCGCGCAGATGGGTGAAAAGGGCGTCGCGAAGGTCACACCGCTGCTCGACTCAAAGGACGCCACGATGCGCCTCGTCGCCTACCGCGCACTTCGCACCGCGAGCCATGATGTCACAGCGATGGCCACCAAGATGGCCGGCGATGAATCCGCGGCGGTCCGACGCGAGGTCGCTTTCACAATGCGCGACCTGCCCGCGGCGCAGAGTGTGGGCATCCTCGTAAAGCTCGCGCAGAAATTCGACGGCAAGGACCGCGCGTATCTGGAGGCTCTCGGACTTGGGAGCACACACAAGGAAGCCGAGGTTTATGAGGCCATCGCAAAGGCGATGGGTGGCCCCGCTGAATCGTGGAGCGATGCCTTTGCATGGATTGCATGGCGGCTGCATCCGGCGCAGGCGGCGAGTGACTTCAAGACGCGCATCCTTTCCCCGAAGCTGAGCGCCGAGCAGCGCAAGCTCATGCTCACAGCGCTTGCCTTCGTGCCCACCCGCGAAGCGGCCGGCGCGATGCTGGAGATCGCGCACACGAAGGATTTCCCGATGCTCGACCTCGCGAAGTGGTGGCTGCTGAACCGCAAGGGAAATGACTGGAAGGCGTTCGATGTGGACGGCGGACTGAAGGCGCTCGGCATCTACGATCCCGACAAGGTGAAGCTCACCGCCATCGAGATGCCGCCACTGCCGAAGGACGCGCCAAAGCTGCCGCCCTTCGCCGAAATCGCGAAGCTCAAGGGCGACGCGAAGAACGGCGCCAACGCCGTGGCTGTCTGCTACCAATGCCACCGCATCGGCGCGAATGGCGTCGAGTTCGGCCCCGACCTCAGCACCTTCGGCAAGCAGCAGACGACCGAGATCATCGTGCAGGCCATCACCGAGCCGAGCGCAACGATTTCGCACGGTTTCGAGGGCAGCGAGGTGAAGACGAAGGACGGCCTGACCATCACAGGCATGGTGCTCACGAACGGCGACCCGCTCATCATCAAGTGCATGGGCGGCCTCGTGCAGACCGTGCCGCGCTCCCGCGTCGCATCGGTGAAAAAGATGGAGAAATCCCTGATGTTCGAACCATCACAGCTCGGCATGAGCGCGCAGACGATCGCGGACATCGTGGCTTACTTGAAAAGCCTGTAGGATCGGTTGCCGCATCCCCTGAGAAAGTGGTTGCCAAGCAGGCTTCGACCGCTACTTTCCGCGCCCCATGCCAAGAGCCATCGCACGTCGCAAGACGAAGAAATCTGTCTCCAAGCGGTTCAAAGTGACCGCGACGGGGAAAATTTTGCGCCGCAAGCCGGGCCTGCGCCATCTTGCTTCGACCAAGAACGCGAAGCGCAAGCGCAATCTCGGCAAAGTCGGCCAGGTCCACGAGACCATGGTTGACCGGATCAAAGAGTGCCTGCCGTTCGCGTAAGCGGACCACGGCACAGCGCACACCGTGCGCGAGGTTCGGGCGCCTGTCTCCAAAACCGGAGACCCATCGGAAGGCGAGGCAGCCCGGCCATTCACCAAAACCAAACGGCCATCCGAACAACCTGAACTGACACCATGCCAAGAGCAACAAACGCTCCCGCCTCACGCGAGCGCCGCAAGAGAATGCTTGAAAAAGCAAAGGGCTTCCGCGGCCGCCGCTCCAAACTGTTCCGCTACGCCAAGAACGCGGTGATGAAAGCCCAATACTGGGCCTTCCGCGACCGCAAGACGCGCAAGCGCATGTTTGGCAAACTGTGGAACCAGCGCATCAACGCCGCTGCCCGCGCCAACGGACTCACCTACAGCCGGTTCATGGAGGGCATCAAAGCCGCCGGAATCACGCTCGACCGCAAGGTGCTCGCCGGACTCGCCTTCCAGGACGAAGCCGCCTTCAAGGCGCTCGTCGAGAAGGCAAAGGCCGCCCTCGCGACCAAGCCGGGTGTGCCGGAGGCCAAGGCCGCGTAATCACGAGCTACAGCCACTTTCACTGAACCCCGGACGCCGCATCGGCGTCCGGGGTTTTGTTTTCCATCAGATAGCCGCCAATTTTCGCTGCGCGAGGGCGGCAAATTCGCAATTGGAAGGGCGGCAATTTTTGCGAAAAAACGAATCGGAATGCTTGACCTACGTCTTCGAAAGGTTAAAAACGTGCGTGGAGGGCTAAACCCCTCCACCTCAACCGACAAAAACCCAAACACCAAAGCCCTACACCCAACATGAAAACCCAGCATCTCCTCGTCGGCATACTCACTGCATCCATCGCAAGTGCGATCGCCACCACGCCCGCTCCCTCGACTCCGACCACCACCTCGACACCTTCCGCTTCCAGCCCGGGATTTCGGACCGGCCAGGTGTCGCTGCGCGCAAACACGCCTCTCGCCCGAACCGATGCCGCCTCATCGCGGATCCTTGATTTCGGCGCCAACATCGCCGTCGATCAGCTCAACAGCGCAGGAACCTCCGCGGGAGTCCACAAGCCGGTGATTCAGCCGACACGCGGGCCGATCTATTCGCTCTTCACCGAATACAACTACATCTACACGGACGACTCCCGCGCGCTCGGCTCGGATGTAGTCACGCATGCGTTCACGCTCGGTGGTTCCGCGCTCTTCAACGGGAACACTTTCCTCGGCGTGAACTATTCCTACAGCAACGGCACCAATGCTCGGAACTCTGCCGGCGTCAGCAGCCAGTCGGATGCGCACTTCTTTTCGCTCGTCGCCGCGAGGAGCTTCTGGAATTTCCTCTCGGTCGGCGTGTCGGGCGCCTACGGGAACACCGACATCAACGTGAACAACACGGTCGCCGGCACCATCACTCCGGCGAACATGGAGACTTGGACCGTGTCCCCATTCATCTCGGCCACCTACAAGACCGGCGCACTGACCACGTCGCTCACCGCGATGTATCAGTATGAGTATGACAACACGAGCGCGCCCGCCGGCGTCAAAATTGTGGATGACACGACGAAGTTCAGCCTCACGCTGCGCAGCACCTACGCCGTCAGCGAGAAGCTGAAGGTTCAGGCCTCGGCGAAATACAATCAGATCCTCACCGGACTCGCGCAGGCGGCCGGCCTCCGCGAAGCGCGCGCATGGGCGACGTTCGGCGGGCGGGTCTCCTACAACGTGAGCAGCATGCTCGAGCTATACGCGGGCTATTCCTACGACGCCTTCAACAACTACCTCGAAACGCACACCGCCACCGCCGGCCTGCGTTACACGTTCTAAGAACCGGGAGAGGATTTCCTGAATCACAGGAACGCGCCCGGCGTGAGCCCTCACGCCGGGCGTTTTTCTTTCAACGCGAAAACTCGCCACGACATGCAGCGGATTCTCTCCACCGCATTCATTCTCCTCCTGTGCATCATCGTCGGCGATCCGGCCTTTGCTGAGCCGCGGACGCTTCCCGCGGCCGGCGCGCGCAGCGGCGCGGATCTTCACAGTTTCGTGAACTGGGACTTCCGCCATCGGAAAAAGCTGAGGGGATGGCGGGCGACCGAGACAGTGATCCTGAAAACGCTGGAGCAAAGCAACGCGGGGCGCGCGGCGCACACCCTCGTGGAAAACGGATCTCCCGGCAGTCTCCGCGATTTCCTCCGCTCGCTCCCGACGCGCTCGGAATGCAGCTTCAGCGTCGTCTATCTCGCAAGCCACCAATCCCCCGTCGGCGAATGGGACTTCATGCAGCGGAAACTCGAATCGCTCGGCACACTCGCCGCCGAGGCCAATATTCCACCGCATCCAAACCGAATCGTGATCGTGGACGCCTGCTACGCCGCCGCACTCCTGGATGACTCCGCCTGGAGGCGCGGAATGCAGTGCCCCGTGCTTTTCGCCGCGCTCGCATCGGAGGAGACGCAGGAGCTCGACTTCAGCACGCCCCAGCCGCTCGACCTGCGCAAACGATACCCGGCGGCGGCGGCGTGGCTGGACAGGAACTTGGGCCGGAAATGGGACGGCAAGCTCAGCTTTCTCGGCTTCGTCTGGGTGCAGACACTTGTATCCTCGCCGGCGATGCCCGCAGGCACCGACGGCTGGCTGCGCTTCATGAAGCGATGCGAGCAGACCGCGGAGGCATTCCGCCGCGAGGCCGATGATCGCCTCGCCTCACGCGTCATGCTCGTCGGCAGCGCTCCGCGTCCCGTGTCAGCGCCGCGCAACCAGCGGAAAAACTGAAGTTCGGGGTTTCTCAGGCGAACTTTTCGCCGCGCGTCTTGACGGCGTAACCAAGCCGCCGCATCTTCGCCGTGCAATGAGCGACACGGATGCAAAGCTTCTCAAAGGCTCCCGCCTGTATCAGGAATTCCTCGCCGAGAAGGAGGAAATCATGCGCCACAAATGGCTGGAGAGCGAGAAGGCCGGCTACGACGTTGGCTTTGAAAAAGCGCTGCTCGACTGGCTCGTGAAACACCGCGCCGACTGGCGGCGCAAGCGCAAGGAGCAGCAGAGTTCGGCGCCTGCATGATGCAGGGCAGCCGGTGCCTTTAAGACGACCCTGCGAGGTCACAAGGATGCCACAATGAACACTCCAATCCCACCAAGCCCCACCGCCCGCCCGCTGCTCGATGCGGCAGCCATCGAACGCGCCCTCAAGCGCATCGCGCACGAAATCATCGAGCGCAACCCGGACACCTCGAAGCTTGCCATCGTCGGCATTCCCTCGCGCGGAGTCGTCGTGGCCGAGCGGCTCGCGGCGTTCGTGCAACTCTTCGGCGGGAATGGTGTCGAGACGGGCGTTGTGGACATCTCCATGCACCGCGACGATCTCGCGCGCCGCCCCATTCCCGCAGTGGTGCCGACCCGGCTGCCCTACGATCTCGAACACCGCACCATCATCCTCGCCGACGATGTCGCCTTCACCGGCCGCACCTGCCGCGCGGCGATGGACGCGCTCGCGGACTTCGGCCGCCCCGCGAAAATCCAATACGCCGTGCTCATCGACCGCGGCCACCGCGAGCTGCCGATCCGCGCGGACTACGTCGGGAAAAACGTCCCCACCGCGATGGGCGAGCGCGTCTATGTCCGCTTCACCGCGACCGACGGCGTTCCCGCCGACGGCGTGTGGCTCGACTCGACCCCCGGCACCGCCGAATGACCGCAACCCTCACTCAAAACGCCACAGCCTGGCACCGCAAGGATCTCACCGGCATCGCTGAACTCTCCGCAGCGGAAATCACCCAGCTCCTCGACACCGCCGCCGCGTTCAAGGACGTCGGCACGCGCGAGGTGAAGAAAGTCCCCGCGCTGCGTGGAAAGACGCTCGTCAACTTTTTCATCGAGCCAAGCACGCGCACGCGCGCGTCGTTCGAGCTCGCCGCGTTCCGCCTCAGCGCGGACGTGATCAACATCTCCGCGACCACATCGAGCCTCACGAAGGGCGAAACGCTCAAGGACACCGCAAAGAACCTCGAGGCGCTGCTCGCAGACATCATCGTGCTCCGCCACAGCAGCGCGGGCGCGGCGCAGTTCCTAGCCGAGCGGCTGAACGCAAGCATCATCAACGGCGGTGACGGCGCGCACGAGCATCCCACTCAGGCGCTGCTCGACACGTTCACCGTCCGCGAGAAGAAGGGCCGCATCGCTGGACTGCACGTCGCCATCGTCGGCGACATCCTTTTTTCGCGCGTCGCGCGCTCGAACATCCACGCGCTCACAAAGCTCGGCGCGCGCGTCACGCTCTGCGGCCCGCCCACGCTCGTCCCGCGCTCACTCGAATCGCTCGGCGTCACCGTCACACACGATCTCGACTCGCTGCTGCCCGAGGTGGACGTGGTGAACCTCCTGCGTATCCAGCATGAGCGGCAGCGCAAGGAATACTTCCCGAGCCTCGGCGAATACACCGCGTTCTTCGGCCTCACCAAGCAGCGCGCCGAGCGCCTGCGCGGCGACGCGCTCATCATGCACCCGGGCCCGATCAACCGCGGCGTCGAAATCGACAGCGACATCGCCGACAGCGAACGCAGCGTGATCCTCGACCAAGTCACCAACGGCCTCGCCGTCCGCATGGCCGTCCTCTTCCTCTGCGCGAGCGCCCGACCTTCCTGAATGACTTCCACCCTCATCACCAACGGCCACATCATAGACCCGGCCAACGGCATTGACCGCGTCGGCGACCTCTACATCACCGGCGGGAAAATCTCGAAGCTCGACTTCGACTCAACGCTGCGGAAGCACCCGCACGACCTCGACGTGATTGACGCGGGCGGGCTCGTCGTCGCACCCGGCCTCATTGATATCCACGTCCACTTCCGCGAGCCGGGCCAGTCGGCGAAGGAAACCATTGCCACCGGCGCGAAGTGCGCGGCGGCGGGCGGCTTCACGACGGTCGTCTGCATGCCGAACACCGCACCGCCGGTGGACAGCGCCAGCGTGGTCACGTGGATTTTGGAAAAGGCAAAGGCTGAGGCGTGCGTGAACGTGCTGCCGACCGGCGCGATCACGAAAGGACTCGCCGGCGAGGAGCTCGCGCCCATCGGCTCGCTGCACAAGGCAGGCGTCGTCGCGCTCACCGACGACGGCCACTGCGTGCAGAACCACGAGGTCATGCGCCGAGCCTGCGAGTATGCGCGCATGTTCGGCCTCGTGATCATGGACCACTGCCAGGACTACGGCCTCGTCGGCAAAGGCGTGATGCACGAGGGCCGCGTGAGCGCCGAGCTCGGCCTGCCCGGCTGGCCCGCCATCGGCGAGGAAATCATCGTCGCCCGCAATGCGCTTCTCGCCGAACTCACCGGCACGCCGATCCACTGCCAGCACCTCAGCGCCGCGGGCAGTGTTGGCATCCTTCGCCGGATGCGTGCGCGTGGAGTTCCGTTGAGCGGCGAAATCTGCCCGCACCACATCGCGCTCACCGACGAGTCCATCCGCGGCTACAACACGAACTTCAAGATGAACCCCCCGCTCCGCTCGCAGGAGCACATCGAGGCGCTCATCGAGGGCGTGGCCGACGGCACGATCACCATTCTCGCCAGCGACCATGCGCCGCACTGCTCGTTTGAAAAGGAGGTCGAGTTCGACTTCGCGCCGTTTGGCATTCTCGGACTTGAAACCGAACTCGGCCTCTTCCTCGACATCCTCGTTCACAAGCGGAAGGCGATCTCGCTCGCACGGTTGATCGAGCTTTACACCGCGAACCCCGCAAAACTCCTCGGCCTTCACACCGCGCAGAACGGCCAGCGTGGCACGCTCAGCGTCGGCGCAGTCGCCGATGTGACGCTCATCAATCCCGACCTCGAATGGATCGTGGACAAGGAGCAGAGCTTCTCGCGCAGCCGCAACAACGCCTTCCATGGCCGCGAGCTGAAAGGCCGCGCCGTCCGCACGATCGTCGCTGGCAAAACGGTGTGGTCGCTCTAGGAAACGTGGAGCAATACCCCGCTGATGCGCCTGCTTGCGGTGGTCCGCACGCGAACGTAAAAGGCGTCCACATGTCCGAACGAACCGCGACCGCGACCGAACTCCAGCCCATCCGTGTCCGCGCGAAGTTCTTCTTCGAGGGCGAGGAGCCGTGGTTCCTCCGGGGCGTGACCTACGGGCCGTTCAAGCTCAACGCGGACGGCGACTTTATGAGCACGCCGGAGCAGGCGCGCCGCGATTTTGCGCTGATGCGCGAGATGGGGATCAATCTGATCCGCGTCTATCACGTGCCCGCGCGCTGGCTGCTCGACCTCGCTGCGGAAATGCGGCTGCGCGTGCTGGTGAGCATCCCGTGGACGCAGCACGTGGAGTTCCTGAACTCGCGGTCCCTCAAGCGGCAGATCACACAGGTTGTGCGCGACACCGTCTCGAAGAACAAGGGACACCCGGCAATCTTCGCATACCTCGTGGGCAACGAGGTGCCAACGACGATGATCCGCTGGCTGGGCGCCGACCGCGTTCAGCGATTCCTCGAAAGGCTGATAGACGTAGCCCGCGCCACCGATCCGCGCCCGCTCTACAGCTACGCGAGCTTCCCGCCGACGGAATACCTGCGGCCCGCAAACGTGGATTTCCTCTCGCTGAACGTCTATCTTGAGCGGCGCGCCGACTTCGAGCGCTACCTCGCGCGGCTGCAGAACATCGCGGAGGAGAAGCCGCTCATTCTCGGCGAGTTCGGCATGGACACGCTGCGCAACGGCGAGGAACGGCAGTCCGCAGTGCTCGAATGGCATCTGGATGTCGTCGTGAAAGGCGGCGCCGCGGGCACGATCTTCTTCTCGTGGACCGACGAATGGTTCACCGGCGGACACGAGGTCACCGACTGGAAATTCGGCCTCGTCACCGAGGACCGGAAACCGAAGAAGGCGTTCCACACACTGAAGGCGAAGCTCGGCAGCGGCGCGCCCATCACGACCGTCGTGCCTCTGGAACGCTATCCGAAGGTGAGCGTGATCGTCTGCAGCTACAATGGCGGCAAGACGCTCGGCGACTGCCTGCGCGCGCTCGACCGGCTGCGGTATCCCGATTTCGAAATCGTGCTCGTGGACGATGGCTCAAAGGACGACTCACAGAAAATCGTGAAGCAGTGGGAGGTGCACCGCGCGACCTTGGGAGGCAAGCTGCCGCACTTCGTCAACGTGGTGCAGAAAAACATGGGGCTCAGCTACGCGCGAAACGTCGGTGCGCAGACCTCCTCCGGCGAGGTGATCGCATACACGGACAGCGACTGCATGCCCGATCCAGACTGGCTCTACTACCTCGTCGCCGTGCTCACGAGCGGCAACTACGCGGGCGTCGGGGGGCCGAACATCTCGCCGCCCGCTGTGAACTGGGTGCAGGCCGCTGTCGCTGCGAGCCCCGGCGGGCCGAGCCACGTGCTGCTGACGGACACCGTCGCGGAGCATGTGCCCGGCTGCAACATGGCGTTCTGGCGGTGGGCGTTCGATCTCGTGGGCGGCTTCGACACGGAATACCGCAAGGCAGGCGACGACGTGGACTTCTGCTGGCGGCTGCAGACCGCAGGCGGTGAGGTCGCGTTTTCGCCGAGCGCGATCGTGTGGCACTACCGGCGATTCACGCTGCAGGCGTTCCGCAGACAGCAGGAAGGCTATGGCGAGGCCGAGGCGCTGCTGCGCTTCAAGCACCTCATCTTTTTCGGCCCCACCGGAACGGCGAAGTGGAAAGGACAGATCTACGGTGCGCCGCGGCTCACGTGGCTTTTCAGCAGGCCGCTGATTTATCATGGCGTCTTCGGCCAGGGGCTTTTCCAGTCGCTCTACCCTGCGCAGCAGTCGCAAATCGCGGCGTATCTCAGCAGCATCGAGTGGATCGCGCTCACGGTGTTCATCGGCGTGCTCGGCATTCCCCTCGAATGGCTGCGCGTCGTGCCGGTGATCATGCTGCTCGGCACAGTGAGCGTCGCGCTCACCTGGATGGTGAACATCCGCATCGAGCCGAAATACGACACCATTGCCGCGCGGCTGCTCGTGGCATTTCTCGCCTTCATCCAGCCGCTCGGCCGCGGTTGGGCGCGCTACTTCACCTGGCTCAAGTTCAAGCGCACTCCGGCCGGGGTCATCTCGAAGCCGGAGCCGGGAATCGGCGGCGACGCACACTCGGGCCGGCCGGGCCGGATCGATTTTTGGAATGAGACCGGCCAGGGGCGCGAAGCGCTCATCGCGGAGACCGTGAAACTGCTCGAGGACGAAGGCTGGCGCTACTCGACGGACACCGGGTGGAAATGTTGGGACGTGCTCGTTTATGGGAACCTCTGGTGGAGCGTAAAGGCCGCGACGGTGACCGAGTATCACGGCGGGCCGAAATGCCTCACGCGCGCACGCCTCGGGCTGATGATGGTGCCCACGACCTTCCTCGTCGGCGTCATCTTGATCAGCACGCTGCTCTACCGGAAAATCTTCTCCCACGCGAACGACGTCTGGCTGTGGATCTTCTCCGCGGTCTTCGCAGCGTGGCTTCTTTTCCGCGGCGTGCGGCTGAAGCGCCGCGTCGCCGACCTCGTCATCCACGCCGCACAGACGGTCGGCCTCAAGCGAGTGAGCGGCAAACAGGCGAAGCCGCGCGCTGCGACGTGAGCTTGGACCAATTTGAGTTTGTCGCCGATGCCGCCGATGCCGGCACGCGGTTGGACCAATTCCTCGCGACACACGCTTTAGGCATGTCCCGCTCGCGCATTCAGGCACTGATGCGCGACGGCCATGTGCTCATGAACGGCGAGGCTCAACTGCGCTCGCGCAAGCTCCGTGGTGGCGAGCAGATCATTCTCAAAATCCCGCCTGCGATTGCGTCGGAAAATCTTCCTGAGGACATCGCGCTTGAGATTCTCCATGAGGACTCCGATCTGATCGTCGTTAACAAACCGCCTGGCCTCGTTGTGCATCCAGCACCCGGCCACGCCGGCGGCACGCTCGTGAATGCCCTGCTGCACCACTGCGGCGCGCTCAGCGTGATCGGTGGCGTCGAGCGTCCGGGCATCGTCCATCGGCTCGACAAGGAGACGAGCGGCTGCCTGGTCGCCGCAAAGAACGACGCCGCGCACCAGTCGCTCGCCGCGCAGTTTGCCACGCGGGATGTCTTGAAAATTTACCTCGCGCTCGCAGTCGGGCGCTTTCGCGCGAAGAAGGGCACTGTTGCCGCAGCGATTGGGCGACACCCGGTGCATCGCAAGAAGATGGCCGTCATCGAAAAGGGAAAGGCGCGTGAGGCGGTGACCGGCTGGCGCGTCCTGTCGGAACTTCCGTGCGGCACTCTCGTGGAATGCACGCTGCATACCGGACGCACGCACCAGATCCGCGTTCACCTCAAGCACCTCGGTCACCCGTTGCTGGGCGACGACGTGTATGGCAAGCGCGCGGGATTTCCGCGGCAGATGCTCCATGCGTGGAAGCTCGGCTTTTCCCATCCGCGCACGGGAAAACGCCTCGACTTCACCGCTCCAATACCGCCCGATTTCGTCGATGCCGGGGTGCCGGCCAAACTCCCATGAGCGACCAGCCAACCGACATCGTCCTCAGCGCCCTGCAGCAGATGCAGGCGAATGGCGCGCGCGCGCGCGCCTCGCGCGAGTCATGCGAACGGCTGCGCGCGACGGCCTCCGGCGCTACAGCCGGGCCGGGGGCGCCCGCGCATTCCGAAGAAGCAGCCCCGAAGCGCACCGTGCCGGAGAAACGCTTCGGCTCCCCCACCCCTCCGCCCGGAGCGGCGCTGTTTGCCGGCAATCCGCACCCGCAGCCCATGACCGCCAACGCCGGCGACAACGCCGCCAAGCTTGCCGCATTGCGCGGCCCCGTGCTCGCGTGCATGAAGTGCCCCAACCTCGTCGCGTCGCGCACGCAGGTCGTCTTCGGCGTCGGCAATCCGGACGCGGAACTGATGTTCGTCGGCGAAGCGCCGGGCGCGGACGAGGACATCGTCGGCGAGCCATTCGTCGGACGCGCGGGACAGCTCCTCACAAAAATCATCGAGGCGATGAACTTCCGCCGCACGGACGTTTACATCGCGAACATCCTCAAGTGCCGCCCGAACATGCCGCCCGGCGAGCCCGGCAACCGCAAGCCGACGCCCGCGGAGATGGGCGTCTGCAAGCCCTACCTGCTCCAGCAGATCGAAATCATCCGCCCCAAGGTGATCGTCGCGCTCGGCGGAACAGCGGTCGAGGGACTGCTCGGGATCGAGAAGGCCGGCATCACGCGGATGCGGGGCAACTGGAAGGAATTCCAAGGCATCCCGATGATGCCGACGTTTCATCCGTCGTTCCTGCTGCGACCGACCGCCGACCAAATGTCGAACAAGCGCCTCGTGTGGGAGGACATGATGGCCGTGCTCGAAAGGCTCGGCCGCGAGATCACCGCAAAGCAGCGCGGCTTTTTCGCCGCGAAATAGAGCGGCCTATTTGCCCGGCAGATCTTTCGCCGGTTCCTTGGGTGCCCCGGCATCCTTGAGCATGTCCTCCATCGCGGGATCGCGGCTGGCGCCGAGTTCGATGGCCTTGTCGTAGGCCTTCTTCGCCTCGACCTTGTCCGGCGGCTGCTTCGTGGTGTGCGTGACCGCGAGATTGAACCACGCGTCGGCATACTTCGGATCGAGCTGCACGGCGCTTTCGAGCTCCTTCTGCGCTGCCTCGAGCCAGCCCTTCTGCGCCGCAGTGATGCCGAGGTAATTGTGCGCGGTGGGATTGCGCGGATTGATCGCGAGCGACTTCGTGAGCGCGTTCACCGCCTCGTCGTATTTCTCCTCGCTGTAATAGACGATGCCGATCGTGGACCAGCAGAAGGCGTCCTCCGGCGCGATGGCGAGGGCCTTCTTGAAGCTCTCCTCCGCCTGCTTGAGCTTGCCCTGGCGGAACTGCACCACAGCGCGGTTCGAGAGCAGATAGACGTTGTTCGGCGACATCTGCAGCGCCTTGTCGTAGAGCTTCTCCGCATCGGGGAATTTCTCACGTTCAAAGGCCTGCTTCGCCTGTTCGGCGATGGGCTTCACCTCGGCCGAAAGCTTCGCGGTGGAGCTGCTGCTCGCATTGCTCGAAACGGCGGGCGTCGCGCCGGTGGACTCGGCCGGCTTCGTGGATTCACCGGACTTGGCAGGCTCCGCCGGCTTCGTGTCGGCAGGCTCCTTCGACGGAAGATCGTCGGTCTTCCCCTTCGGGCTCGCCGGCGGATTGCCCGTCTTCGCCGTCTTCTCCGGCGGCTTCACAGCGTCGGGCGGATTGGTGCCGCCGGGCACGGATGGGGTCACAGGCGCGGTCTCCGGCTTCTCCAACTCCGGCTTTGGCTGCTCGGTGTTTGAAGGCGCAGCCGGCTCCGGCGCGGGCGTGCTGCTGTCGGTCTTCACCGCAACGAGCGTGTTCGGATCCTGCACGTCGAAGACCGGCTTCTTGAAAAGCCTGCGCTCCGCCGCCGAAAGCTTCACCGCGGGCTGCGTGAGATAATTGATCTGCTGGAGCAGCGCATCGGACTGGATGTGCAGCTTGCTCACCTCGCTCTGGATCATCTTCTTCCGCTGGGCGCGGTTCGCGTCCTCCTGCAGCACGCGCATCACGATGCCCTGGAGCAGGCGGTTCTCGTCCTCCATCTTCTTGCGCTCCTCCGCACTGGCCTTGGAGTCGGCCTTGAACTGCGAGATCTGCTTCGAGTAGTCGGCGACTTTCTTCTGAAGCTCGCCGATCTCCACCTGCAGCGTCGCGTTCTTCTTGTCCGAAGTGTCGAGCGCCTTCTGCGCGTCCGTCACCTGCCTGCGCAGCGAGGCCAGCTCGGCGTCGCGCGAGGTGCCAGTCGTTTTGAAAGTGAGGATCTGCTTCTCCGCCTCGCCGAGCTTCTTGAGCAGGCTCGCGTTGTCGGCCATCAGCTTGTCCGTCTGCTTGTTCGCCTCGCGCAGCCGGACGAGTTCATCGCGCGCATCGTTGCGCTCCGTCGTGAGCGACGCGATCTGGCCCTTCAGGTCGTCCTCTCGCTTCTTCGCCTTCAGCGCCTCGCTCGCACTGGTCTTCTGCTCAGCGTCGAGCTTCGCCTGCAGCGACTTCAGCTCCGCGACTGCGGCGGCAGACTCCTTCTTGTCATTCGTCAGCGACGCAATCTGGCCCTTCAAGTCATCCTCCCGCTTCTTCGCCTGCTCGGCCTGCTGCGCGGTCGTCTTTTGCTCTGCTTCGAGCTTCGCCTGCAGCGTCTTCATCTGGGCCGGCAAAGTCCCCGCCTCTGCAGCCTTCGTCTGCATCGCGCGCGAGCGCCCGAGCAACTGGCTGATGCGCTCCTCCGCCGCCGCGAGTTCCGCCTGCGTGTCCTGCGACGTGCGATTCGCTGCGTCGAGCTTCGCCTGAAGTTCCTTCGCCTTCGCACCATTGGCATCTCCGGCAGCCTTCAGCTCGTGGATGCTCGCCTGATAGACTTCGGCCAAATCCTGCGCCTTCTTGCGCGCCTCCTCGGCCTTCTTCCGGGCCGACATCGCATCGGCGATGTCCTTCGTGAGCGCGGCATTCTTCTCCTTCTCCTCGCGGAGCTGGTCGTTCGCCTCGGAAAGCTGCGCCTCCAGCCTCTCCAGCCGCTGCTTCACTGCGGCGAGCGGATCTTCGGCGCTGATCGGCGGCGCAGCCTTGGAAACCCTGCCCTTTGGAATCGGCGGCAGGCCAGTGTCAGGCTGCAGCGGATCGAGTGGCGGAAGCACCCCCGCGTCATTCCCGCCCGGCTTCATCGCAGGGGCCGGGCCGCCCACCTTCTCCTGCACGCGCGCGATGGCCTCCTGCGTCCGCGTGATTCGGAAATCCAGCAGCTCCGCCTGCCAGCTCGGGTTTTCCTGCTTGATCCGCGTGAGCGTCGAAAGCGCCGCGCGATACGTCGCCAGCGCGCCCTTGAGGTCGCCCGCCTTTTCCTGCTCGTCGCCCTTGCGCGCGCTCAGGAAGGCATCGACAAACTGCTGCTGTGCGGCCTCGACCCCCTGCGCGCGGACCGGCAGCGGCGCGAGGGAAATTCCGGCGATGAAACAAAGGATGGCGAGCGTTCGGCGCATAGAGGTGTGGGAAAAGGGGATGCACCCTAGCGGAATCCCCTCCCCCTAGCAAATGCCTTCTCAGAGGCGCGGAGCCCCTCTCGGATTCTTCATCTTCCCGCGAAATGGCCCGGCTATTCGCTGCTCAGCGCCTCGTCGAGATTCAGCACGAGGCTCGCGATGCCCGTCCAAGCGGCAAGTTCACCCGGCGTCAGCGACGGGTCCGGCTTGCTCTCGCCGACGGCGAGCACTTTGCCGGCGGCACCGGAGTCCTGCACGTAGGCGCCGCGCAGGGATTTCAAGCGTGCGAGCAGCACGCGGCTTTCATTTTCGGAGGGAAAGCGCGCGGTGCAGCGACGGAACATCGCGCCGATCCGCGCGGCGTCGCCGCCCGGCGAAAGGAGCGTGCGCTGGGCGAGCGCGCGGGCGGCCTCTGCGTAGGTCGTCTCGTTCAGCGTGATGAGCGCGTGCAGCGGTGTGTTCGTCTGCGCGAGCTTCACCGTGCAGTTCTGCCGGTTCGCCACGTCGAAGAACATCGTCGGCCCGACGATGCGCCGCCAGAAAACGTAGAGGCTGCGGCGGTAGAGTGCCTCGCCGTGGTCCTGCGCGTAGGTGATTTTTCCGAAGGTCGCCTCCTCCCAGATGCCGGGCGGCTGATACGTCTTCACCGGCGGGCCGCCGGGCTTGTCCACCAGCAGGCCCGAAACCGCGAGCGCCTGGTCGCGCAGCATCCAGCTCGGAAGACGGTGGCGCGGGCCGCGCGCGAGCAGGCGGTTGTCCGGGTCGCGCTCGGCCATTCCCGCAGCGACGTGCGATGACTGCCGATATGCCGCACTGGTGACAATGAGCTTCACGAGCTTCTTCACATCCCAGCCGCTCTCGCGGAACTCCACCGCAAACCAGTCGAGCAGCTCCGGGTGCGACGGCGGATCGGCTTGCAGGCCAAAATTATCCGCGCTTTTCACCAGCCCCGTGCCGAAAAACTGCTGCCAGAAACGGTTCACCGTCACACGCGCCGTGAGCGGGTTCTCCGGCGCGACGAGCCAGCGCGCGAGCGCGAGGCGGTTCTTCGGTGCATCAGCGGGGAGCGCCGCGAGCTTCGCAGGCACGCCGTGCTCCACCTTGTCCGCGTATTGGTTGTATGCGCCCTTCACGAGGATGAATGTCTCGCGCGGCTGCTCGCGCTCGCGCATCACCATCGTGCGCGGCAGCGACTTCTCAAAATCCGACTTCGCCTTCCGCGCGGCCTCGACCGCCTTGTTCGCCGCGGCGAGTTCCGGGCTCGTCTCCGATTGGAAAGCCGTCAGTTCGTCACGCTCGCGCTTCGTCCGATCCTTCGCGGGCTTCGCGATCACGCTCCGGATCGCATCCGGCACCGGGCGCAGCAGCGCGGGGTTGTCCGTCGTCGCCGAAATCCGGAAGCGCCCCAGCGTGTGCTCGCGGCCAAAGCCGAAAGACAGCCGGAACCCAAGCGCGCGCGTGCCGCCGTTCGGCAGCGGCTTGTCCGCCGCAAAGACGAGCATGTGCTCCCTGCCAAACTGCGGCATCACCGCCCAACCCTTCTTTGATCCGTCAAACACCGCCTTCGCAGAAAATCCCCCCTGCGAAAAATCCGCGCTCACCGCATTCAGCACCACCGGCGCACCGCCGTCCTGCAGCGACACTTCCGTCAGCACAAAGTTCCCGTTGTCCGAACGACCCGGCCCCTTGTTCACGAACGAATCGTCCGGCAACGCCTCCAGCTTGAACGCCGTGATGCCACCGAGCGTCGTGTTGATGGTCACATTGTAGTCGTCCATCTTCGGATTCTTCCCGCTCGCTCGGATGGAGCCGTCGTCGAGCAGCGTGAGCGTTGCGCCGTTCGCGCTGTAAATCTCGTCCGGCTTCAGCGGCTGCCATTTCGCCCCGGGCAGTTTCCCGTCGGTGCCGAGCAGCTTTTCCAGCGAGGCCGCATCCGTGCCGATGCGCTTCTCCACGTCAGCCTTGGCCTTGTTCGCCTCCTTCTCCTTCTGCGCCAGCTCCGCGAGCCGCGCCTTCTGCTCTTCGGATGCAAAGCTGAGAATCGGATTCGCGAGCCCGCCCGCGTCGTTGCGCCCCGTCTCGTCGATCGAATTGAAATACGCCGAGAGCTGGTAGTATTCGCGCTGCGTGAACGGGTCGTATTTGTGATCGTGGCAGCGGCAGCAGTTCAGCGTAAGCCCGAGCCACACCGTGCCCGTCGTCTCCACGCGGTCCTGCACGTAGTCCACGCGCGACTCCTCCGCGATGCGCCCGCCCTCGCCGTTGATCATGTGGTTGCGGTGAAACCCCGTCGCGATGAGCTGATCGTGCTTCGGCTCCGGCAGCAGGTCGCCGGCAATCTGCTCCACCGTGAACTGATCGAACGGCAGATTTCGGTTGAACGCCCCGACCGCCCAGTCGCGCCAATACCACATCGCGCGCGTCGGGTCGCCCTGGTAACCATTCGTGTCCGCGTAGCGCGCCGCCTCCAGCCACTCCCACGCCATGCGCTCACCGTAGCGCGGCGACGCGAGCAGCTTGTCCACGAGCGACTCCACGGCGGATTGCGGATTGCGGATCGCGGATTGGAGAAATGCGTCCAGCTCCTCCGCCGTCGGCGGCAAGCCGGTCAGATCGAGGTAAAGTCGGCGACAGAGTTTTTCCGGCGGCGCTTCGGGCTGCGGGACGATCTTTTCCTGTGCGAGCCGCGTGAGCACGAAGGCATCAATCGGATTGGTGCTCCGCGCCCAGTGCATGGTGCTCAAACCCGCACCATCCTTCTGCGCGCTGAGCGCTGACACCTGCGCACTGACCTCCGGAACCGCCGGCCGATTCGGCGCGACAAACGCCCAGTGCTCGCCCCACTTCGCGCCCTCGTCCACCCAGCGGCGCAGCAGCTCCTTCTGCGCGGCAGTCAGCACGCGGTTCGACTTTTTCGGCGGCATCACCTCCTCCTCGTCCCCGGTGAAAATGCGCTCGATCAGCTCGCTCGCCTTGCTGTCGCCCGGCTTCACCACCGCCACGCCGTCCTGCACACGGAAAGCCCCCTCCCTCGTGTCGAGCCGCAGTTCCGCCTTGCGCGCCTTCGCGTCCGGCCCGTGGCAATGGTAGCAGTTTTCCGAGAGCAGCGGCTGGATGTCCCGATTGAAGTCCACCGCAGCCGCACGCGCCGTGACCGGCACCACGCACAGGAGAATCGCCGACAGCAAAATGGGGAAACGCGGGGACATGCAGCTCACTTGAAATGTGCGGCAGGATGTCCCCCGCAGGCAAAAGTTATTAGCCGCAGCCGCGCCTGCCCACCCGCGAGCGGTGCGCTACGCCGGCGCCGCGATGCTTCCGTCCTTCACCCCGGCGAGCAGGTGTTCGCACGCACGGATGGCGAGGGCCATGATGGTGAGCGTCGGATTCTTGTAAGGGCTGCTCACAAAGACACCCGCATCCGCCACCACCACGTTCGGGCAGTCCCAGAGCTGGCTGAACGGATTCGTCACGCCGTCCTCCGGCTTCGCGCTCATGCGCGTCACGCCCATCTCGTGATTCACGCTGCCGCCCGCGGTCATGATGCCACTCGCGTCCTTCACCGGCTGGCGCGACACCTTCCCGCCCGCGGCCTCGATCATCTCGGCAAAGGTCCGCTGCATGTGCTCCACCTGGCGGATTTCGTAGTCGTTCCACTTCCAATGAAAGCGCAGCACCGGAATGCCGAAGCGATCCTTCTTCTCCGGGTCGGGTTCCGCAAAGCAGTGTTCGTTCGGCACCATCTCGCCGCGGCCCGCCGCGCTGACGAACGATCCGAAATACCGCCGCGCGTCTTCCTTCAGCTTCGTGCCAAAGAGCGCGCTGCTCTTCGGCCCGAGCGATGTGCTCAGCCCCGGCATCCGGCGCCCGCCGCCGAAGCTCGTGTAGTAACCGCGTGGCGAACCCGCCGCCTTCGCGCTCTTTGCCTGCACCTCGGACCACGGCGCGTAAAGATGCTGGAAGGACACGCCGTCCTCATTGTGCAGCGGTGAATTTTCCAGCGCGGGAATCTGCCCGCTCATGTCGCCCGCCGTCGAATCCGTCAGCCAGCGGCCGAGATGTCCGGTGCTGTTCCCGAGCCCTTTGGCGAACCGCGCCGAGCGGCTGTTGAAAAGAATCCGCGCCGTTTCGCATGCGCTCGCACCGAGCACCACCGCGCGTGCCGCCACGTGCTCTTCCTTGCCCGTCTGCTTGTCGATGAAGTGAACGCCATTGGCCCGGCCCTGCGCGTCGAGCGTCACCTCGCGCACGTGTGCATTCGTGATCACATCGAGATTGCCCGTCTCCAGTGCGTAGGGGATGAGCGACGTCGTGCTCTGAAACGCCGCGCCAATCGCACAGCCCCGCGAACACGGCGTCGCGTAAAAGCACGGCGCGCGTCCGGGCATCGGCTTCGTGAGCACTGCGATGCGCGACGGAATCACCGGGATGCCCAGCTTCTTCGCCCCGCGCTGGAACAGCATCTCGTAGGCGCGCGGCTTCGGCGGCGGCAGGAAAAAGTCGCTGTCGGGATCATTCCGCAGCCCTTCCTTCGAGCCGAAGATGCCCACGATCTGATCCGCCCGATCGTAGAATGGCGCGACCTCCTCGTATGAAATCGGCCAGTCGAATCCGAGCCCGTCCGTGCTGCGCGGCTTGAAGTCATCCGGCCCCATCCGCAGCGACACGCGGCCCCAGTGATTCGTCCGGCCGCCGAGCATGCGCGCGCGCCACCACATGAAGTTCTGGTCCGTCGCATCGCGCTTCGCAAAAGTCGCGTCCTGCCACTGGCCCGACGTCTTGTTCTTCACCGTGTAGGGTTCTCCCTTCACCACCCACCCACCGATGGTCGCGTCGTAGAATCCATACGGCTTGTCCGGCGTGTTCACCCCGCGCAGCGGCGCATCGGCGAAGCTCTGGAACATCGGCGTCTCGGTCACCGGATCGTATTTCCGGCCGGCCTCAAGCATCAGCACTTTAGCGCCCGCACGCGCGAGCGTCAGCGCGGCCATGCCGCCGGCGGCGCCGCTGCCGACGACCACCACATCGTAGCGTTCCGCGCGGGTCTTGGAGGTTTGGAGAAAAGGCATCGTTGGAATTGGAAATGGTTACGCGAGTCCGAGGTGCTTCAGCACTTCCGGCGGCGGCCCGGGGAATTCCGCCAGCCCCACATTCCCCGTGTAGCCGATCGCCTTCCAGCCTTCCGGCGTCGAGAAGTAGCCGCCCGTCACCCGGTCGCGGAACAGTTTGAAAAAAGCCGATCCCTCCCTTTTCTCCGGCGTCCCGTCCTGCACGATCGCTTCCACCAGCGACACCTGCTCCTCCGCGCCGCACTCCGCGAACCCTTTCCCCCAGCGCTTCCTCGACGCAGCATCAATCCACGCGAGCCCGCTGCGGATCACTTTCAGGTCG
Source organism: Chthoniobacteraceae bacterium (assembly GCA_044221185.1). GTDB lineage: Bacteria > Verrucomicrobiota > Verrucomicrobiia > Chthoniobacterales > Chthoniobacteraceae > SXWH01. The sequence continues at coordinate 751,068 of JBGAPP010000002.1, forward strand.
CCCTTCTGCTGCTCGTAAGGCGCGCTCACCCATTCATCGATAAAATCCGGCACGCCCACCGCGCTCGCCGCCGGGCCGTATTGATCCGCGGGCATGATGATGTCTCCGAGCACCGTCACGATTCGCTTCTCCTCCGCCGTGAGCACGCGCGGCCACGGGATTTCCTTCTTCAAAAGGTCCGGGTCTTCGCCAATGCGCGCGATGTCCTCGGCGGCGAATGCGGTGATGTCGAGCGAAGCCGCGAGCGCCGACGCTGCGAGGATGCGCTGAAGCGCCTGCCGGCGCGTGAGCGGATGAGAGACGGAGTCCATTCGTTGTGGTGGGCCAATGAGTCCGAGCCATCCGCGGAGTCAAGGGCCGCTGCCGACGAAGCGTGCAGACTGAACCCGCGCTTGAGCACCTCCCCGCGCCCGGCGCATGGTCGCGCGACGCACCATGAAACTCCGAATCCTCACGACCGGCGGGACCATCGACAAAGTGTATTTCGACGCGCTGAGCACCTATCAGATCGGCGAGCCGCAGATTCCCGCGGTGCTCGCGGAGGCGAATGTGGCGTTTGATTTCACCGTCGAGGAAGTCTGCCGCCGCGAAAGCCTGGAAATGACGGACGCCAACCGCGAGGAGATTCGCCGCCGGGTGGAGGCTGCGCCGGAACGCCTCGTCGTCATCACGCATGGCACGGACACGATGACGGAGACGGCAAAGCACCTCACAGGCATCCCGGACAAGGTGATCGTGCTCACCGGTGCGATGTCGCCCGCGCGGTTCAAGAGCACCGACGCTAGCTTCAACATCGGCTGCGCCATCGCCGCCGCGCAGCTCGCTGCGCCGGGCGTCTATATCGCCATGAATGGCCTCATCCTCTCCGCCGCTGAAGCCCGGAAGAACCGGGAGAAGCGGCAGTTCGAACGCATGGCGTAACGTGATGCGCTCCCGCCTGGCGAGCCACTTCACCGCGCGATCACTTTCAGCCGGATGAAGCGCCTCGCCGCACCGATGGATGCAGCGTTGTCCATCACGGTGATGGTCTCGACGCCACCGTTGACGGTGCGTGAGAACTGCGTGGTGAAGTCGTTGTCCGTCGTGTCTCCGCGCCCGGAATAGGTGGACCCGTCGTGCCAATTCGCGAGATCGTCGGAGACTTGGACGATGCAGGTGCAATCGGTCGCGGACAGTGAGTGAGTGAAGGTGAGCGTGAGGTGGCCCTGGTTCATCGCCACCACGGGCGGTGTCACGCCCGGGCTTCCCAAAGCGGGGAGACCGAGGGCGAAATCCATGAGGTTTGGCAGGCCATTGTGATCGGGATCCGCGTCGTCGGCACCGATGGCGGCGTCACCCGCATTTGCGCCAAAGCGCGCACGCCTCCACACATCGCGCGGCGATGCGACGGCGAAGTCGCGGACGAACTCCATCGAGCGGATCGTGCCGACGGGGATCGCGGTGCCGGTGCTGAGGTTCACGACGTAGAGCCCGGTGCCGGTGCCGCCCTGCGGGCTGAGACTGACCCAGGCGTAGGCGGCGCCGTTGGGGATGTGCAGTGCAGCCTGAGTGGTGGTGTTCACTCCGAGCGAGCCGATGGTCATGAGTTGTCCGGAGGACGGCGGCAGGGGAGAGCCGCTCGGGGAGCCGATGGTCACGAGCGCATCCCTCGCAGCATCGAGGCCGTAGATGGACTGGACGCCATTGCTCACGCCGCCGTCCGCGCCGGACACCTGCGGAGCGAATCCGGCATTCACGTCGTCCGGGTTGAAAGCGAGCGTGTTGTCCGCGGAGATGAGCCCGCCATTCGCGGGATCGATGACGATGTTCAGCCCGGCCGTGTTGACCAGGCGGAGCAAGCCGGTGACACGATCGAAGGCGAGGTGCATGGAGTTGCTCGTCATCGCGACGCCCGGCGAGCCGACGATGGTGGCGGCACCGGTGAACGGATTCACTGTGTAGAGAACGCCCGCGCTGCCCATGGCGTAGAGCTTCCCGGTGAAGGGATGCACGGCGAGGGTGCGCACGACGTCGCCATTCGCCAGCCCGCTGAAATAGGAGAAGCCCAGGATCGTCACCGGTGGCCCGCTGGTGAAGAGGAAGAGGACGTTGCTCGTTTCGCCGATGCCATACATCAGCGTCGAGGCGGGCATGTCGTCGTCCGTGATGGTGAGCGTCACGCTGGAGAGCGAGCCGAGCGCGGCGCCGCCAGTCGGCGAAAACAGGCTGAGATTCACGGTCTCGTTTGTCTCAATGAGGCTGTCGTTGATGATGGGGACTTGGAAGGTCTTCGGCGCAGAATCACCGGGAGCCCACACCAGCGTGCCGACGACCGGGGTGTATTCGCTGCCGGCGGCCGCGGTGCCGCCCGCCGCGCTCGAATAGCTCACGCCCACCGCGCCCGCGGTGCCGCCGATGCGCGAGACGGTGACCGTGGCGGTGCCGCCTGATTCGCCGCACGAGTAGTTGCCAGCGCTGAACTGAAGCACACCGCCCGGAGGCGGCGGCGTAGCGAGGCCCGTGCTCTCGAAGGCGCCGAGATCCACCGCTCCATTCTGCGTGACGCGCGCCTTGAAACCCTGCGGTGCGAGATACTCCAGCGCCAGATCGTTCGCCGGAAGGCACGCGGCGGCGAGCGCGGCGGCGGTGTCGAGGATGTTCGAGCCGGTGAGCACGTGGAAGTCGTGCGCGGCCATGTCCACGAAGTGCGGATCGTTCGCGCCCGCCGCATCGCCGGTGAGCAGGTTCGTGGTTCCATTCAGCGCGCCGGACCACGCGTGACTCGGCGCATCCTTGCGCCAGCCGGGGCTGATCCAGTTCACGCCGAGATTGATGTCGCCGCCCCCATTCGTCGTGCCGCCAACGGAGAAGCGCATCGCGTTGTAGATGTTTCCCTGAATCGCCGTGTCGCAGTAGAAGACGTTGTTGCGGCAGTCCACGTTTTCGTAAGTGGGGAACGCGCCCGTGTAGATGTTGTCCGGCATCATGAAGAGATCCGTGCCGCCGTGGTGGGAGACGACGGTGTTGCCGTAGAAGTAGAGCGTGCGGCGGTGAAGCGCCTGGTAGCTGTTGCGGCCGTCGGGCATCGTGCCGGTGCCGTTCCATGCGCCCCATCGGAACGCGCTGAGGCCGCCCGTGTAGCTCTCGAGGATGAACACGTTCCCATACACGAATGAGTCGAGGTAATCCGGCTGGAACTCGATGTAGCCAATGCCGCCCTGCGGGTCATTAAGCGAAAAGACGTTCGACGATCCATCGACGACGAACTCGTTGTAGCGGACGATCTGCCCCGACGATCGGTCCTTGATTGCAAGCCCGTGCGCATTCGGGCGCATCTTGCCGAAGCGGTTGAACTGGATCACGCAGCCCGCGCTCTCGGTGTAGATGTGATGCTCGCCGAAGCCGTTGCTGAGAACCTTGCCGGATGCGTCGGTGATCGCGGGATTCCCGTTGTCGTGAAAGTAGTTCTTCTCGATGAGCAGCCGCTCGCTGCTCTGCGCGGCGAGGTTCTTCGAGTTGGCGAAGAAGCCGATGCCACAGTTGCTCATCTCGCAGCCGCGCACGGTGAAATCATGCGCCCACTCGACATAGATCGCCGCCGCAAACGCGCTGTAGCCGCGCACCACGCCGAGCCGGTCGGTGTAGGTCACGCTGCCGTCGGCGGTGTAGGTCGCATTGCGGACGTCGAGCGTCTCGATGTCCACGAAGCTCACGTGCGTGCTGCCATAGACGTAACCGAGCTGGCGCGGCGAGACGATGATGACGCCGTTGTCGGAGAGAATGTCTGCACCGTTGCGCCATTCGATGCCGGGATCCTCGATTGCGCCCTCCCCGTCTACGATCGGCAGTGCACCCGTCGTCGGATCAGGAATGCCGCGGATGACGATGCGCTGCGCCGCCGTGCCACTGGCGCTGATCTGGATCTTCTCGTGATAACCGCCGGGCTTGTAGTGGATGTTCACGATGTCGCCCGGCTGAAGCGTCTTCCACGAGACGTCCCGCAGGTTCGTCTTCGCATATCCGGGTCCGACATCGTAGGTGGCTGCGTTGGCTGCCACGCCCAGCAGCACAAGAAGAAGGCAGGAGAGGAGCTTGTTCATGATGAACCAAGCGTCGTCACGACTGCAGACTCCAACAATGGGCCGAAGGATGTATCCGGCTACTCCGCGCCTGAAAGCACCTCGACGGCGCGCAGCGTCGCACTCGTGCGGCCCTCCACGCCGATTTTCTCAAAGATGTGGTTCACGTGCTTCTTCACCGTGCCCACGCTGATCTCGCACAGCGTGGCAATGTCACTGTTGCTCTTCCCCTGCGCGAGCCACAGGAGAATCTCCGCCTCGCGCGGCGAGATGCCCAGCTTCTCCAGCGGGCGAGGATCGTCGAAGCGCAGGGGCAGCGCCTTCCGCTGCTGCGCGTGGCGATCGAGCCGAGACCGCACGGCTGCGAGGAGATCGGTGCTCGACACGGGTTTCGCAAGGTAGTCGTCCGCACCGAGCGCCATGCCGGAGCGCAAATCCGGCATCGAGCCCTTCGCCGTCAGAAAGATGAACGGCACCGAGGCAAGCGCCACGTCGGCACGCACAGTCGCCAGCACCGCATAGCCGTCCATGCCCGGCATCATGATGTCGCAGATGACGAGGTCAGGCTGCTCTGCGCGCATCAGCTTCACACCGGATTCGCCGTCCGCCGCCACCAGCGTGCGGTAGCCCTCGATGGTGAGGATCTCCGCGATGTTGCGCCTCATGCTGGCGTTGTCCTCGATGAGCAGAATCGTGTTCATGCGACGGGAAGCGTGACGGTGATCGTTGTGCCGCGGCCCTCCTCGCTGGCAATGTGCAGTGAACCGCTGTGCAGCGCGACACAGCGCTGCATGATGGCGAGGCCAAGCCCCGAGCCTGGACGCCCGCCGATGTTTGCGCAGCGGTGAAAGGGATCACAGACGCGCGCGACATCCTCCTTCGGAATTCCGATTCCCTGATCGCTCACGGCAAAGATGACCTGTCTCCCCTCGCTGCTGGCGTTCAGCTTCACGGGGCTTCCCGGCGGCGAGTATTTCAGCGCGTTGGACAGCAGGTTGTCGAGGATGCTGGCCACCAGAGAGGCATCGAGCCTCGCGTCACTGTCCGGCGCAGCGACCTCGATCCCGCGCGAATCATGCGCTGCCGCAGTCGCAAGACGCGCAGCGTCGTTGCAGAGCGAGGACAGGTTCACCGGCTGCGGATTCAGCGGCAGCTTGCCCGATTCGATGCGCCCGAGCATCAGCACCTGCTCCACCATCTCATTCATCTGCCGTGTGCTGCCCTTGATTTCCCCGAGCACCTCACGGCGCCGCGCCGGTGAGAGGTGTTCAAGATAACCATCCAGCAAATCCGCGCCCGACATGATGATGCCCAGCGGCGTGCGGAATTCGTGCGACACGCTCTGCGCGAAAAAACGCTGCTGGCGCCCAATCTCCCTTTCCGCAGCCAACTCGGCGCGCAGCCTCGCTGCCCGCCCCGCCAGCGACGCAAGCACGAGCAGCGGCCCCGCGCTCAGCCCCACCGCGATGAGAATCATCCACGGAGCCACCGCACCGAATCCCTCGCTGAATTTCCCGCCGCGCGAGATCGCCACGCTCCATTTTGCCGAACCGTCATGAATCGAGGCGCGGCGCGCTCTCGGAGGGACCTCCGCCCCTTCCTCGAGAAAAGAAGCGAGCAGGTTTTCATCGCGGGCCAGCGGCAGCAGCCTGCTGCGGCACATCGCATCGAGATCCAGCCACGCAAACACATGCCCCCGCGGCGGCTTGGACGCATCCGCAGCCGGCACCGCCAGGAGCACCAGCATCCGGTGATGTTCCAGCAGGCATCCCCGCGTGACACTCGACTGCGGCGGCCCGCCTTCGCGCAACGCGGCGCTCACGCCGGAGAGTGTCGTGAGATCCTCCCCATTCTGCACGACTCCGGCCTCCGCCTCATCCTTCCAACGGACCACGATGCTCTCGCCGGCCTGCTGCGCATATCCCAGCGCAAGGATGTGTGGCAGCCGTTTTCTCCAATCGAACTGACGCATCATTTTACCTTCGGTCAGCGCAGCATCGTCGAGCTTGCGCGCGGCATTGCGGCACTCGATCGGGTAATAGGTGTGCTGCTCGAACAGCGCCTGGAGTTGCTCCGCGAGCACCTGCGCCGTGGTCTGGAACACCAGTTCGTCCTTCCGGCTGGCATCGCGATACATGAGCAGCGCCAGGCCTGCGGGAACCAGCGCCAGCGCCAGCGCCAAGCCGGCGAGCAGGCGCGGCTGCGGGATGAATCGCTGCCATTTCATCGGCCCAGCCTAACCACGCGGTAGTGTGCGCCAATACATCTTCAGTGGTATTGACCGCCGATGACATGCGGGCGCGCAAGCACTGGGAGGAAGAGGCAGGTTCCACACGTGACATAGCTACCGGGCACGCTGCGCCTTTACAGCATCCGGCCTTTTCGTCCCACGCGCGCTCATATAGAAGACGGCTCACGTTTTTCACCCTCACGCATCATCCCGCTATGAATCGCCTCCTCCTGCTCTGCCTCGCACTGTTTTCTTCCGTCGCATTTTCCGCCGAGGCGAAAAAGCCGAACGTCGTCGTGCTGCTCGCGGACGACCAGGGCTGGGGCGACTTGAGCTTCAATGGGAACACGAACATCTCGACGCCGAACATTGATTCCATTGCGAAAAAGGGCGCGGTGATGGAGCGCTTCTACGTGTGCCCGGTGTGCTCGCCGACGCGCGCGGAGTTTCTCACCGGGCGCTGGCATCCGCGCGGCGGCGTGTGGAACGTCTCGACCGGCGGCGAGCGGCTGAATCTTTCGGAGAAGACGATCGCGGACACGTTCACGGCGGCGGGCTACCAGACGGCGGCGTTCGGCAAGTGGCACAACGGGATGCAGTATCCGTATCACCCGCGCGGCCGCGGCTTCGGCGAATACTACGGCTTCTGCTCGGGGCACTGGGGCGACTACTTCGACGCGCCGCTGGAGCACAACGGGCAGATCGTGAAGGGCGACGGTTTTCTCCCCGACGATCTCACGAACCACGCGCTGAAGTTCATCGAGGAAAACAAGGATCGGCCGTTCTTCTGCTACGTGCCCTACAACACGCCGCACTGGCCCGCGCAGGCGCCGGATGAATTTTTCGCGCCGTTTGCGAACAGGGAAATCACGCTGCGCGCGACGAATCCGAAGCAGGAGGACATCGCCGACACGCGCGCGTCGCTGGCGATGACAGCGAACCTCGACTGGAACGTGGGCCGCATCCTGAAGCGCCTCGATGAGCTGAAGCTCGCGGAGGACACCATCGTGATTTATTTCAGCGACAACGGGCCGAACAAATTCCGCTGGAACGGCGGCATGAAAGGCAAGAAGGGCACGACGGACGAAGGCGGCGTGCGTTCGCCGCTGGTGATTCGCTGGCCGGGAAAGATCGCCGAAGGAACGCGCGTTCCGCAAATCGCCGGTGCAGTCGATCTGCTGCCGACACTTGCGGACATGTGCGGCATTTCGGTCGCGTCGCAGAAACCGCTCGACGGAAAATCGCTCAAGCCGCTGCTCGCGGGCTCGCCGAAAGGCGAGTGGGCGGACCGCATGATTTTCTCGCACTGGGGCGGACGCGTGAGTGTGCGCACACAGCAGTATCGGCTCGATGCCGGCGGCGCGCTCTTCGACATGGTCGCCGACCCCGGGCAGGAACGCGACATTTCCAAGGAACAGCCCGAGGTGACTGCACGCCTCGCGAAAGCAGTCGCCGGTTACCGCGCCGAAGTGATGCCCGGAATCGCGGACAAGACGCAGAAGCCATTCACCGTCGGCTACCGCGAATTTCCAATCACGCAGCTCCCCGCGCGCGACGGCGTGGAGCACGGCGACGTGAAGCGCAGCGCGAGGGCGCCAAACTGTTCGTATTTCACGAACTGGACGAAGCCCGAGGACAGCATCACGTGGGACATCGAGGTCGCGACCGCGGGGAAATACGAGGCCGTCGTCTATTACACCTGCCCAGCCGCGGACGTGGGCTCGAAGGTGGAGCTGAGCTTCAATGGCGCGCGCACCGAGACAACCGTGAGCGATGCGTGGGATCCGCCGCTTTACGGCAAGGAACACGACCGCGCGACACGCGAGGCCGAGTCGTTTGTGAAGGACTTCAAGCCGCTCTCGCTTGGAAAATTCGACCTCCAACCCGGCCGCGGCCAACTCACGCTCAAGGCTCTTGCCATTCCCGGCAAGAGCGTGATGGACGTGCGGCTGATTCTGCTCACTCTTGCAAAGTAGCCGCCTGCCACAGCGCCGCGCTCATCCTCTCTGCAACCCGCCAAACTCCCATCCCCATGAAACTCCTCGCACTCATCGTAGCCGCGATCGCCGCCAGCGCGTCCGCGGCGGAAAAGCTGAACGTCCTCTTCATCGCCAGCGACGACATGCGCCCGCAGCTCGGCTGCTACGGAGACGCGACGGTGAAATCGCCGAATATCGACGCGCTCGCAAAGCGCGGAATGGTGTTCAACCGCAGCTACGTCCAGCAGGCGCTCTGCTCGCCGTCGCGCATCTCGATGCTCAGCGGGCGCTATCCCGCGACGACGGGCATCTTCGAAATCGGCCGCCCGCTCCGCGCGACGATGCCGGACATCACGACGATGCCGCAGCATTTCAAAAACAACGGCTACCACACGCGCAGCCTCGGGAAGATCTACCACGTCGGCATCGACGACGACGCGTCGTGGACGATTCCCGCATGGCACAGCAGGAAGCCGCGCACGAGCGCCGAGACGCAGGCGGCGGTGGCGAAATTCATCGCCGACGCGAAGGCGAAGGGCATTGAGATCCCTCAGAGAGGAAAGGGAAGTCGTGGCTCCCAGGTGCCGCCCTTCGAGGCGGTGGATTGCGGCGACGACGACTTGCTCGACGGCGACACCTCGGTGAACGCCATTGCACAGCTCCGGGAGCACGCGAAGCATCCGGATCGTCCGTTCTTCCTCGCGGTCGGCTACGCGAATCCGCACGTGCCGTGGATTGCGCCGAAGAAGTATTTCGACCTCTACGATCCGGCGAAGCTCCCGCTCGCGAAGAACGAGTTCCTGCCGAAAGGCGCGCCTGCATTTGCCGCGACGAGCGGTGCGGATTTCTACTGGTATAAGGGTGTGCCACAGGTCCCCGGCGACCAGCTTCCCGAGAGCTTCAAGCGCGCATGCCTGCAGGGCTATTTCGCGGCGATCAGCTACGTCGATGCACAGGTCGGCCGCCTGCTCGCAGCGCTCGACGAGACGGGCCTTTCAAAGAACACCGTCGTCGTCTTCTGGAGCGACCACGGCTACTACATGGGCGAGCACACGTGGTGGGGCGCAAAACACAACAACTACGAAGGCGCGACGCGCAACTGCCTCATCATCGCGATGCCCGGGCAGAAGACCGCGGGTGAAAGGACGGACTCGCTCGCGCAGGCCGTGGACCTCGCGCCGACGCTCACGGAGGTCTGCGGACTGCCGCCGAACGAAGGCTTCCAGGGCCGCAGCTTGAAACCGATCCTCGATGATCCGAAGGCGACGGTGAACAGCGGGGCCTTCAGCTGGTATCCGAAGGCCGGCTATCTCGGCGTGACGATGCGCACGGACAAATGGCGCTACGTCGAGTGGACGAAGCCCGGCGCGCCAACCGAGCGCGAGCTCTACAACATCGTGCATGACTTGCAGAACGATCAGAACGTCGCCGACAAACCCGAGCACGCGAAGGTGATCGAGTCGCTTAGCAAGCAGCTCCGCGCGAAATTCCCAGTGCAGGAATTCAAGGATCCCGGCGCCGCGCCGGCAAAGCCTCGCGCAGGCAGGAAGCCGGGAGTCTAGCGCGGCAGGCGGATCGGAAGCCGTGAATTTTTCGCGCCGACGCAGCCTTGCGGGGTTCATTGCAGGAATGTCCGATTTTTCCACCCACCCATGAAACGCTTCGTCGTCATCGCTCCGTTGCTCCTTGGTGCCACGCTTGCCCGCGCCGCAGATGGCGCGACGGCGGAGGCGCTGTTTGTCCGGCGCGTCTTCCCGATGCTTCAGGAAAAATGCTTGGCCTGCCACGGCAAGGATGACGCGAAGATCAAAGGGGATTTCGACATGCGCTCGCCCGCGGCGATCACGAAGGGCGGCGAGAGCGGGAAGCCGGGGTTCGTCGCCGGGAAGCCGGAAGAGAGCCCGATCTACCTCGCGGCCACCCGCACGCACGACGACTGGGAGCCGATGCCGCCGAAGGAGGCGGACAAGCTTTCCGCCGAACAGGTCGGCTGGATCAAAGAGTGGATCGCCGGCGGCGCGCCGTGGCCGGACGATGGGCGGCTGAAGGAGATCGCAAAGGCGAACGCGGACAAGTGGAGCGCCGAAGACGGCGTGACGGTGAAAACAAGCGGCGGCCTTTCGCCGGAATGGACAAACCGCAAATACAAGCCGGAGGGACTCTGGGCGTATCAGCCGGTCAGGAAGCCAGTGGTGCCGGAACTGCGGAACCCGGAAGCCGGAGCGCGGAATGGCGAACAATCCGCCGTTGTGAATCCCATCGACGCATTTGTCGGCGCGAAGATGCCGCAGGGATTGCAGCCTGCGCCGCCAGCGGACGCCCGCACTTTCATCCGCCGCGCGACATTTGATCTGCTCGGCCTGCCACCGACGCCCGAGGAAGCCTCGGCGTTCGAGGCCGAGTCGATCCGCAATCCGCAATCCGCAATCCGCAATTTGATCGACCGGCTGCTCGCTTCGCCGCACTACGGCGAGCGGATGGCTCAGCACTGGCTGGACGTGACGCGCTACGCGGACTCGTCCGGCTTTGCGAACGACTACGAGCGCGGCAATGCGTGGCGCTACCGAGACTATGTCGTGCGCGCTTTCAACAGCGACAAGCCCTACGACCAGTTCGTGCGCGAGCAACTCGCCGGCGACGAACTCGACCCGAACGACGCGGAGAAGCTCATCGCGACAGGCTTCCTGCGCATGGGGCCGTGGGAGTTGACCGGCATGGAGGTGGCGAAGGTCGCGCGGCAGCGGTTTCTCGATGACGTGAGCAACGGCGTGGGTGAGACGTTCCTCGCGCACTCGCTGCAATGCGCCCGCTGCCACGACCACAAATTCGATCCCGTGCCGACGCAGGATTACTACTCGCTGCAGGCCGTATTTGCGACGACGCAGCTCTCGGAGCGGGCAGCACCGTTTCTGCCGACCGAAAACACGGCTGGATTCGAGGAGCGCGGTTACCTCTGGAAAACCCGCGCGGAGTATCAGGAGACGCTCCGCAAGCTCGACGAAATCCTGCTCGAGAATGCCCGGAGGTGGTTCGCGGAGAACGGCAAGGATCCGTCGAAGTGGAACGCCGCCGTCGAGGCCGCGCGCAAGAATGCAGGCTCCGGGAAACAGGGGAAGCGCCGCGATTTTTCCGACGTGTTCGGCATCGCGCGCAATGCGCTCACGCAGCAGGGCGTCCCGGAAAGTGAATTCCCGCCGAAGCTCGCCGGCTTCACGCCCGAGCAGTTTGGAATGGAGCGTGTCGCGCGGAAGGGGCTCGAGCGGCTGAAGTGGGAGCTCGACCGCTACGAGCCGTTTGCGCTCGCTGTTTACAACGGCCGCACGCCGGAGGTGAAAGCCGTGCTCGCACCGACCCGCATGCCCGCCGACCGCATGACAAGCGGCGAACTCGAGGAGACGTGCGTGCTCCGCGGCGGCGACCCGTTCTCCTCCGGGCAGAAAGTGAAGCCGGGCGTGCTGAGCATTCTCGGCTCGGTGCAGAAAGTGCCGATTCCCGATTCCATCGAGGGGCGTCGCCGCGCGTTCGCGGAGTGGGTCGCGAGCGCGGAGAATCCGCTGACGACGCGCGCAATCGTGAATCGGATATGGATGTGGCATTTCGGCGATCCGATCGCTGGCAACCCGAACAACTTTGGCAGCACGGGGAAGAAGCCGACGAACCCCGAGCTGCTCGACTGGCTCGCGGCGACGATTGTCGAGCGTGGCTGGTCGTTCAAGGCGATGCACCGGATCATCATGACGAGCGAGGCGTATCGCCGCAGCGCCTCGCATCCCGACCGCAGGGCGCTTGCGGAAAAGGATCCCCTCGGCACGAGCTGCGCCGTCTTCAAGCCGCGCCGACTCACCGCGGAGGAGCTGCGCGACGCGATGCTCGCCGCAACGGGTGAACTCAACCGCACGCTCGGTGGAATCCCGAACCGCCCGGAGATCAACCTCGAAGCCGCGCTTCAGCCGCGCCAGGTCATGGGCACCTTCGCCGCCGCGTGGGTGCCGAACCCGAAGCCGGAGCAGCGCAACCGCCGTTCGCTTTACGCGCTGAAAATCCGCGGGCTGCGCAACCCGTTCCTGGAGGTGTTCAACGAGCCGTCCCCGGACTTCTCGTGCGAGAACCGCGAGGCGAGCACGGTCACGCCGCAAGTCTTCAGCCTTTTCAACGGGCGCGCGAGCTACGACCGCGCGCTCGCGCTCGCCCACCGGGCGGTGAAGGAAACGAAGTCGGACAACGACGCCCTCATCCGGTGTTTTGAACTCACGCATGGGCGCCACCCGGGCGTCAAGGAACTGGCGGCGGCGCTCACCCACTGGCGCACGATGGAGGCGAGGCAGCACGCGCTCAAGCTCGACTCGCCGAGTCCGCCGCTGGAGGTGAGGCGCGACGCCGTGGAGGAGAACACCGGCGAGAAATTCTCCTTCAGCGAGAAGCTGGAGGCTTACGCGGAGTTCGTGCCTGACCTGCAACCTTCCGCCGTGGACGCCCGCACGCGCGCGCTCGCGGATGTCTGCCTCGTCCTCTTCAACTCAAACGAGTTTTCCTACATTTACTGACTGATGAGCGCGACGAATCCATTTTTTCCCTGCGCCGGCGCCCGCGCGCTGCATGCGCCGACGCGGCGCGAGTTCATCTACAGCCTCGGCGCGAGTCTCGGCAGCGTCGCATTCACCGCGATGCTCGCGCGTGAAGCCCTGGCATCGGAGAAGCTCAGCCCGCTCGCGCCGAAGGCCGGGCACTTCCCCGAGGCAAAGGCGAAGGCGTGCATCTTCCTGATGATGGAAGGCGGGCCGTCGCACATTGACACGTTCGACCCGAAGCCGGAGCTGGAGCGGCAGCACCTCAAGGAGTTCGTGCGCGAGGGCAAGCAGAAGTCCGCGATGGAAAGCGGCAAGCGTTACTACGTGAAAAGCCCGTTCAAGTTCCACAAGGCCGGCAAATCCGGCGCGGACATGGCGGAGAACTGGGAGCACCTCTCGCGCGTCGCGGACGAAATTTGCTTCTGGCGCGGCTGCCAGGTGGATTCTGTGAATCACCCGACAGCGATGTATCAGATGAATTGCGGCAACCGCTTCGGCGGCGACCCGGGCATCGGCGCGTGGGTGAACTACGGGCTCGGCTCGGTAAACCAAGATCTGCCGGGCTTCATCGTGCTGCCGGAGATTTCCTACCCGCAGGGCGGCGCGGCGAACTGGAGCAACGGCTACCTGCCAGCAAGTTTCCAAGGCACGCCGCTGCGCGCAAAAGGCTCGCCCATCCTCGATCTCCAGCCGCCCGCGGGCATCACGCGCGAGCACCAACGGGCGAACCTCGACCTGCTCGCGACGCTCAACACCGCGCACGCCGCGCAGCACCCCGGCCACGACGAACTCGCCGCGCGCATGGACAACTACGAGCTCGCCTTCCGCATGCAGATGCAGGTGCCCGAGACGCTCGACCTCTCGCGCGAGGACGCGCGCACGAAGGAAAGCTACGGCATCGGCAAGGACGCGACGGATTCGTTCGGCCGCAAATGCCTGCTCGCGCGAAAGCTCGTGGAGAAGGGCGTCCGCTTCATCCAGCTCTACAACGGCACGTGGGACTCGCACGACTACATCGAGCGCGCGCACGGCAATCTCGTCCGCGGCGTGGACCAGCCCATCGCCGCGCTCATCGCCGATTTGAAACAGCGCGGCCTGCTCGACAGCACGCTCATCGTGTGGTGCGGCGAATTCGGCCGCACACCCGACAACGGCGTGCGCGGCGGCACCGCCTACGGGCGCGACCACAACCCAAACGCGATGACCATCTGGCTGGCGGGCGGCGGCTGCAACGCCGGCCACACCATCGGCATGACCGACGACCTCGGCATGAAAGCCGTCGACGGCGTCGCGCACGTCCGCGATTTCCACGTCACGCTGCTGAAGCTGCTCGGCCTCGACGACAACAAGCTCACCTTCTACCACGCGGGCCGCTTCAAGCAGCTCAGCCAGTTCGGCGGCCAGCCGGTCAAGGGACTGATCGGCTGACGCGACGCCTCGCGTGCAAAATCCAAGCGTGCGCACTTGCCTTGCGGTGCACCGCCCGCCACTTCTTCGCGGCTCATGCTGCTTTATCCCGCCATCGATCTCATGTCCGGCCAAGTCGTCCGGCTGCGCCAGGGTCGCGCCGACCAGAAGACCGTCTATTCCTCGGACCCCGCGGCATTCGCACGACAGTGGGAGGCCGAGGGCGGCGACTGGCTGCACATCGTGGATCTCGACGCGTCGTTTTCCGGCAGGCAGCAAAACTTGGAGCACGTCCGGGCAATCACCTCGGCAGTCGGCATCCCGTGCGAACTCGGCGGCGGAATCCGCGACGCGGACGCGATTCGCCGCGCGCTCGATGCGGGCGTCTCGCGCGTGATCCTCGGCACAAAGGCGGCGGAGTCGCTGGATTTCGTCGCGGAGATGGCGCGCGAGTTTGGCCGCGAGCGCATCGCCGTGGGCATCGACGCAAAGTGCGGCGTCGTAAGCGTGAAGGGCTGGACGCAGGAGACCGGGCAGAGCGCGCTCGAACTCGCGGTCAACGCCGTAAAGGCAGGCGCAGGCACGATCATTTACACGGACATCGCGACGGACGGGATGCTGCAGGGGCCGAACTTCGGCGAGACCGAGCGCGTGAACGCAGCCATCGTCCCCCTCGGCGGGCAGCTCATCGCGAGCGGCGGCGTGGGCACCGCCACGCACGTCACGCATCTCGCGACCATTCCCTCGCTGCACGGCTGCATCATCGGAAAGGCGCTCTACGACAAGACACTCAGCCTCCCGGCGGTGAAGGCCGCGCTGCACTCGGGCATGAAGTGATGCGGATATCGCAGTTTGCATCGGCACAAAACCTGACACTCTCCACCGCATGAAAGCCCTCTATCTTGACTGCATCTCCGGAATCAGCGGCGACATGATGGTCGGCGCGCTCATCGATCTCGGCGTGAAACCCAGCACGCTCGAATGGGAGCTGGGCAAGCTGCACATCGGCGACTTCCACATGCACTACGACCGCGCGAAGCGGAAGGACATCGAGGGCGTGAAGTTCGACATCCACGGCGGCGCGACACACGGAGAGCAGTGCGGGCACGGACACGGACACGAAATCGGGCATGCCCACGAGCACGGGCACGGAGATGAGGGTCACGTGCATCATCACCACGAGCACGACCACGACCCGGAGCACCATCATCACCACGAGGAGGGACATGCCTCGCTGAAGCACACCCACGAGCACACGCACACCGACGGGCACGGGCACTCGCACACCCATTCCCACGAGCATGAACATGGCGCAGACTCCCATTCTCATGAGCACGAACACGGGCATGAGTGCTGCGGGCATGGACACTCGCACGGGCACTCCCACGAAAAGGAACATGAGCACGACCATGATCATGTCCATGGCCGCACGCACCGCGACATCCGCGCCCTCATCGAGGGGAGCGATCTTTCGCAGTTCGTGAAGAAGCATGCGCTCGGCATTTTCCACCGCATCGCGGAGGCCGAGGGCAAAATCCACGGCATGAGTGCCGAGGATGTCCATTTCCACGAAGTCGGCGCGCTCGATTCCATCGCGGACATCGTGCTCGCCTGCGTCGGCATTGAGGCGCTCGGCGTGGAGAAGGTCTTCGTCTCCGCGCTGCACGACGGACACGGCACCGTGAAGTGCGCACATGGGATTTTCCCCGTGCCCGCGCCCGCGACACTGGAAATCCTGAAGGGCATCCCGCTCGGCCAGATTGACGAACCGCACGAACTGATCACGCCGACGGGCGCGGGAATCGTGGCGGAATTCGGCGCGGGCTTCGGCCTCATGCCGGCGATGAAGACCGAGCGCATCGGTTATGGCCTCGGCACACGCGACCTCGCGAATCGGCCGAACGTGCTGCGCGCGGTGCTCGGCGAGCTTGCGTAGCCTTTCACCACCGCCGCCATGCCCGGCTACGAGACCGACACCGTCACGCGCATCGAGACGAACCTCGATGATGTGTCGCCACAGGTGCTCGGCTCCGTGATGCAGCAGCTCCTCGCCGCAGGCGCGCTCGATGTGTGGTTCACGCCCGTGCAGATGAAGAAGAGCCGCCCCGGCACGATGCTTTCGGTGCTCTGCGACGAAGGCGCCGCCGAGCGGCTGGCCGACATTGTCTTCGCCGAGACGACGGCGTTCGGACTGCGCGTGGAGAAAATCCAGCGCCTCAAGCTCACGCGGCGCTTCGAGACGGTGAAGACGCCCCACGGCGATGTGACGGTGAAGCTCGGCTTCAAGGGTGGCCGCCTGCTCCAAATCGCCCCCGAGTTTGAAACGTGCCGCACTCTCGCGGAGCGCACCGGCGTCACACTCCGCGAAGTGCATCTCGCCGCCCTCTCGGTGGCGCGCGCGGCGTTCGGCAAAGGCGGTGGACGCTAGGATTCCGGGCTAAAGCGTCCGCACCCTCGGCGGCGCCACGATCACGGGACGCATCGGCTGGAGTTTGATCAAACGCTCCGAATCCACCGCCGCCGGCTCGGGCTCGGGAACGGCGACCACGTGCGGCTCCACACCGGGCGCCGGCCGTGCCTGGTGCGAGGAACCATCCGGATAGGAGGCCGGGAAAACCACGGGCGCGTGGTGAACTGCAGCGGACGTTGCCGGCTCCTCCTCACGGCGGCGGGCAGCAGCTTCGAGTTCGGCCTTCGCCGCCGCGTTCTCCCTCTCAAGCGTCGCGATTTCCCTGCGCGCCGCCTCAAGCTCCGCCGACTTTCTGCGCAGTTCCTCGGAGATCTCCTGCGCATGGCTGGCGAGGGCCGCCCCCCCCCTTGCAAGCGCATCGTCGCGCTCGGCAGCGGCGATCTTCGCATCCGCAACCGCGGCGGAAAGCTTCGTCTCCAGCGCTGCGAGGCGCTGCTCGAGCGCCTCCCTTTCCGCGCTCGCGGCGAGCCGGGCCTGTCCCGCCTCCCCGCGCGCGGCATCCAGCGCGCCCTGAAGCTCGGCGAGCGCCGTTCCATGCTGGTCGCCGGTGCGGACGGAGTTTCGCGTGGCCTCGCCGAGTTCCTGCTCGAGGTGCTTCACCGTGCGCTCGCTCGCGGCAAGCGCGTCGGCAAGCTGCCGGCGCGCGTCGTCCACGGCAGCGAGGCTCCGGTCGTGCTCGGCACGCTCGGCGGCGGCGCGCGCGCGCTCCGCATCCAGGGCCGCAGCCGCTTCCGCGTGTGCGGCGCGCGACTCCGTCAAATGTGATTCATGTGACGCAGCCAGACGCCCGGCTTCCTCGGCGCGCCGCTGCGCCGCATCGAGATCCTGCGAGGCCGACGTGCCCGATTCCGCGAGCCGCTGCTCCAGTTCGGCCTTCGCCGCAGCGAGCACCGCGACTTCTCCATCAAAGTTGCGCCGCGCGTCGTCGAACGAACCCTGCAGCGCTTCCAGGCGCGACTCCAAATCCTCCTTCTCCGCCTGGAGCCCGGCGACCTGCGCAGCGACGCCCTGCGCTGATCCGAGCGCCCGCAGCGACTCCGCGAGGTTGTCCTGCACCGACTGCTTTTCAGAGGTGAGCACTGCGCGCTCCTTCTCAGAGTTCTCGCGTGACTCTTCCAGCATGCGCATCGCATCGGAAAGGCGGGTTTCAACATCCGCCTTTGCGGCAGTGAGCGCCGAAATCTCCTCGCGCGACGATTGGTTGAATTCCGCCAGCACCTGCTCAGCCTCACTCAGCCTGCGCTGGAACCCGGCACGCATCGCGGCAAGGCTGGCCTGTTGCTCTCCGGCCTGCTTCCGCGCCTCATCGAGTTCCCCACGCACGGCGCCGAGTGAGCGCTGCGCCTCGTCCAATGTCCGCTGGGTCTCCGCGTGGCGCTGCTCGAGCGCGGCCTTTGCCTCCGAGAGCTGCGAGTAGCGCGCATCCATGCCGAGGCTGGAATGGGCGATCTCCTCGCGGAGCTGCGTGAGGCTGCGCTCCAAATCCGACTTCGCATTCGTGAGCGTGGAAACTTCCGAACCGTGCGACTGCCTCGCGTCCGCGAGTTCCTGGCGGACGGCGGCGAGCTGGGCTTCGGCTTCACCGAGTTTGGTTTCGAGCGACGTTCTCTCGTCCGCCGCGAGCCGGTGGGCTTCGGACAGCGACACCTCCATCTCGCCAAGTCTCCGCCGGAGTTCATCGCGCTGGGCGACAAACTCCGCCTGCCTCTGCTCCACAGTCTGCCGCTGCGCCGCAAGGGAGTTCTCCGTGGCAGCGAGGCGCTGCTGCAGCCCGTCCCGGTCAGCAGCGAGCAGTCCGTGCCTCTCCTCCGCAGCCCGCTGCATCTCAGCCAGAGCCCTCCGGGCCTCATCGAGATTCCCGCGCAATTCGTCGCGCTCGGCAGCCAGTGAGCCGTGCTGCTCGGTCGCTACGCGTCGCGCCTCCGCCAAGGCCTGTTCGTTCTCCGCGAGCCGGCGATTCAGGTCGTCCCGTTCGCTGGCGAGGGCGCCGTGCCGTTCCTCCGCAAGCTTGAGCCCTTCGGCCAGAGACGCCTCCGTCGCCGTGAGGCGCTGGTGCAACGCGTCGCGATCCGCGGAAAGCAGTCCATGCCTCTCCCCGGCGGCGTGCTGCGCATCGGCCAGCGCCTTTGCCGCCTCGTCGAGCTTTCCCTGCAAATCGTCGCGCTCGGCTGACAGCGCACCATGCTGCTCCGTCGCGACGCGGCGCGCCTCCACGAGGCTGCTTTCCGCCGCGCAAATCCGGCGCTGCAGCTCATCGCGCTCCGCGGAAAGGGCGGCGTGCTCCTCGCCCGCGGCGCGGCGCGCATCGGCCAGCGCCTGCTCCGTCTCGGCCAGTCTGCGCTGGAAATCATCGCGGGCCGCGGTCAGCGCGGCGTGCTCCTCCGCGGATGTCCTGCGGACATCGGCCAATGTGCGCTCCGTCTCACCGAGCTGCGTTTCGAGCGCACCCTTCGCGGCAGCGAGCTCCGAATGCTCCTTGTCGGTCGTCAGCCGGGTGTCGGCGAGCGTCTGCTCCGTCGCGGCGAGGCGGCGCTCGAGTTCCGCCTTTTCCGAGGCGAGCTGGTTGATCTCGTTCCGCGCCGAATCGTTGAGTTCACTCAGCGACTGCTCGTGCTCGGCAAGGCGTCGCTGGAGGCCGGCCTTCAGCCCGTCGAAGCTCCTGCGATCCTCCTCGGCTTTCCGCTGCGCTTCCGCGAGCGAGCCCGCGAGCGCGCTCCTCGCGGAATCCAGCTCCTCGTGCCTGCGCGCCGACTCAGCCTGCAAATCCGCATGCGCCTGCTCGGCCTGCAGCAGGCTCGTCTCGATTGCGGCCTTCTCCGCCGCGAGCGCCTCGTATTTGTCCGACGCCACGATCTGGAAATCGGCCAGCGCCTTCTCGCTGTCGGCGAGCTGCTGCTCCAGAGCGGCCCTCGAGTGGTTGAGCGCGGTGACTTCCTCCGCGGCGGCGCGGCGCGCCTCCACGAGGCTCTGCACGCTCTCCGCGAGGCGCTCCTGAAGCTCCTCCTTCGCCGAGGAAAGCGCGGCGATTTCCTCGCCGGAGGCGCGCCTCGTCTCAGCGAGCGCCTGCTCCGCCTCCGCGAGTTTCGCCTCGATCTCCGCCTTCGCTGCGCTCAGCGCATTGTGCGACTCCTCAGCGTTGCGGCGCGTCTCATCGAGCGTCCGGGTCACATCCGCGAACTTCGCGGTCAGCTCATCGTGCTTTGCGGACAGCGCGGAATGCTCCTCGCCCGCGATGCGCTTTGCCTCGCTGAAGGCATCGCCGAGTTCCGCCAGCTCCCGCTCAAGCTCCGCCTTTGCGGCCTCGCCGGCGCGCTTCTCCTGCTCGATCGCCTGATCCACCTCGGAAAAGCGCGTCTCCAGCTCCACCTTCGCTTCGAAGATGTGCGCACGCTCCTCGTCGGCGGCGCGCATCGCCTCGGCATGGGCGGCCTCGGCCTCCGCGAGCCGCCGCTCGAGTTCGTTCTTCGCCTGCGTGAGCTCGAAATTCTCCTGCGTCGTGGAATGCCGCGTCTCCTCCAGCGTGGACAGCGCCGTCGCCAGCCGCCCGTGCAGATCATCGCGCTGCGAGGCCAGCGTCGCGTGGCGCTCCTGCGTCTGCTGATCCGTCAGTTCAAAATGCCGCCGGGCCTCGTCCAGCCGCTCCTCGAGCTTGATGCGCGCCTTCTTGTGCGCGGCGATTTCCTCGCCCGCAGCGCGCGTCGCCTCGGCGAGCGCCTGCTCCGCGCCCGCCAGCCGCCGCTCCGTCTCCTCCGCGGCCGCGCGGAGCTGCCTCTCCTGCTCCGATGCCCTGCGCGCGGCCTCCGCAGCCGACTGCTGGAGCTCGGCCACGCGGCGCTCGATGTCCGCCTTCTCCTGCACCAGCGCGGCGCGCTCGCGGTTCGCGGACTGCGTCGCCTCCGAGAGCGTCTGCTCGCTCGACGCGATCTTCGCGTAGGCGGACGCAAGCTCGCGGCGCACCTTCTCCAGCTCCGCGGCGAAGCTGTCCTTCGACTGCTCGTGCTTCGCCTGAAGCGCGGCCAGCCTCTCGCTGTGCGCGGCGCGCTCGGACTCGATCCGCGACTCAAGCTGCTGGCGCAGAATCTCCAGTTCGGAAACTTTTCCGTGCGCCTGCGTGACCTCCGCGGCGAGCGACTGCCGCGTGCTGTCCAGCGAACCGTGCAACTGCTCGTGGTTCGCACGCGCCTCCGCGAGCTGGCCCGCGACGAGTTCCCTCTCCCTGCGGATTTCGTCGCGCTCCGCGGTGAGCGCCGCCTGCTGCTGCGCGGCGGACTTTTCAAGGTCCGCGAGCGCAATCGCCACGCGCTGCATCTCCGTCTCGGCCTCGTCCCGTTCCCGCGTGACGTTGTCGAGCTTCTCATTCAGCTTCGCCAGCTCCGCCTGCACCTGATCCATCTGATGCCCCAGACGCTCTGAAGTCGCGCGCTCCTCGGAAAGCTGATCCAGCGTTTCCCGCTGACCGGCGCGAATGAGTTCCACCTCGGCCTCCGCCTTGCGCTGGGCCTCCGCGGCAGCCTTCGCAGCCTCGCGGGCGGATGCGAGCTGCGCGCGCATCTTGTCAACTTCGGACTGAAGCCCCGGATCGCCCAGCAGCCCCTGTCCGCCGGGCGCCGTCCGCGCACCCTGCTTTTGAAGCTCCCGCAGCGCGCGCTCGGACTCCGCAAGCTGCCGCGAAGCCTCGTCGCGCGCCTGGAGCGCCGCGGCATGCTCCGCCTGAATCTTTGCGGCCGTGCGCTCGTGCTCAGCGGCCTCGCTGCGGTAGCGCGCATCGAGCGCCTCCATTTCCGAGCGGATGCGGTCGCGCTCGACGATGAGCGCCTTGAGCTGCCCCTCGAGCGCCACACCCTGCTCGCGCAGCGTCCCGGCGAGCTGCTGGCGCTCCTGCACGACCGCGTCGCGCTCGCGGACAATCTGCGCCTCGGTCTCCGAGTGCCTCGCCTGCAGCGCCTCGTATTGCTGGCGCAGCGCCTGGATGCCCGCGCCGGCGCCGCCACCGCTCTCGATCGCGCTGTGAAGTTCGCGCAGCTCCAAATCGCGCGCCTGCAGCATCTGCTCGAGCGACGCGATGCGCGTCGTGGATTCCGCGAGCTGCTTCGCCGCTTCCGCACCCGCGGCACCGGCGCCCTTCTCCGCCCGGGCGGCATCGCGCTCCTGCACGAGAGTCTTGAGCCGCTCGCGGTAGCCTTCGATTTCCTTTTCGAGCCGCTCGACGGTCTGCGCGTGGAGGTTTGCCGTCTGCTCCGTGGGCGACATGGACTCGATGAGCTGCACCTCGAGTTCCGCCGCGCGCTCGCGGGCCGCGTCCAATTCCGCATTGATCGCCTCGTTGTGCGCATGGAGCGCGTCCACTTCGGCCTGCAAATCCTTCAGCGCCTTGCGCACATCCGTGTCGCGCTGCTTCATGCCGACCTCGATCTCCTTGCGCATCTCGGCCTTTGCCGACTCCATGTGCATCGCGGTCTCCTCCTGCCGCTTGTCGGCCGCCGCGAGGAACTTCTCCGCCTTCGACCTCGCCTCCTTCTCGCGGGCAAGCTCGAGCGCCGTCTCCCTCTGCGCCTGCTCGAGTGTCTTGATGCGGCGGTTCAGCTCGTCAACGATCCGCTCGGATTCCCGCCTCGACCGGACGGGCTCGGCTGAAGCGCCCATCGCGCCGGGAGCAGCGGCGGGCGCGCCGTTCTCGAACCGGGCGATCTCCGCCCTGAGCTCCTCGATCTCCTGTCGCTTCGCCTGGAGCTCATCCTGCGCCTTTTGAAACTCATCCGCCGCGCGGCCCGCAAGCTCCGCACGGATGGACGCCGCAGTGTCCCCCTTCGCGATCTTGTTCATCGCGAGCTCCAAATCCCTGCGCAGGCTCTCCGCCTCGGACGCGGACCGGTCGCGCGCGACGGAAAGGGCGAGCCGCTGCTTGTCAATTTCGGCGAGCTGCCGCTCGTAGTCGCCGCGAATCATCGCGATGCGGCGCTGCACTTCGGGCGTCAAATCGGCGACCTGATACGCGTCGCGGAGCTGCGCAGGCTTCGACACCGCTGCTTCCAAAGGCGGCTGTTCCGCCGGTGCAGCGGCAGCCGCCGGCACCGGCGCCGCACCAGCTCCGGGCGTCCTGCGGGCCGGCTTCTGCGGCGGCTTCTCCCCGGGCTTTTCCGGCCCGGTGCGCGTGAACCACGACGCCTGCCCCGCCCCGGCACGGCCGGGAAGAATCGCACCCGGCTCACCCGGCTTTGCAGCCCTTTTCGCGCGCAGCTTGTCGGCCAATGCCGGCTGCGCGGCAGAATTTTCCGCAGTGGCCGTGCCCTGGACCTTGGTCACGAGCTTCGCGATTTTCTGCCACGGAAAGCGCACCTCGACGCCCTCGCCTTCCAGCACTTCGGAGCGGAAAATCTGCGGCACCCTGCGGTAAATCTCCGCGAGGTTGATCGTGGTGTTCCCCTTCGCGATGCGCTGGGAGAGATCGCCGACGTCAAAGCGCAGCTCGGTCTTCAGATCATGCGGGCCGGGCAGGAGAAGCTGCGCCGGGATGCGGTGCAGGAAGTCGCCAAGCTCCAGCCGCACCTCATCCCCGGATGGCGGCGGCTTCTGCGGAGCCGGCTGCGCGGCTGGCGGAGCTTTCAGCGCGCCAATGGAATCCAGCGGGCCCGGCTTCGGGGCCGGCGCGGGCTCGGCGGCGTCTTCGGCCTTTGGCTTTCGCTTGAAACGATCGAGAAAACTCATGCGCTGGATTGGGCTTTACGCATTCTTTTTGCGGAGCGTCCTCCGTAGCTGCTTTCAGGCCCGGTGTCCCGAAAAACCTCGCCCTTCCGGGCGCCGCGCGCCGCGGGCTTCACCTCGTCCGGCGCCTCGATGAACTGCGCGCAGTCTGCGGCGAGCCGCCGCGAAAGCGTGGCGGTCACCAGCGAGTCGCTGCCGTCGTAGGCGACTTCATGCACCTGCGCCTCCCGGTGCAGCCGCGCGAGCAGGCCGGACTCGCTCGCAGGAATCCGCAGCCGGCGCGTGACGGTGCCCGGCGCCGCAAACTCCGTCATTTTCTCCAGCAGCGCAGGGATGCCCTCGCCAGTGTGCGCGGAGATGAAGAAGGCGTCCGGGAAGTTCGCGCGCAGCCGGTTCAGCACCGCAGGCTCGGCGACCTTGTCGGTTTTGTTGAAGACGAGAATTGTCGGCCGCCCGCCCGCGCCGAGTTCCTTCAGCACGTCGAGCGTCGTCTGGTGAAACTCGAGAACCTCGGGCGCGCTGGCGTCGAGCAGGTGGATCAAAAAGTCCGCCTGCACCGCCTCTTCGAGCGTCGCCTTGAACGCCTCAACGAGCCGGTGCGGAAGCTTGCGGACGAAGCCGACGGTGTCCGTGAGCAGGAGCGGCTGCTTCGATGGCAGCGCGACCTTGCGCGTCGTCGTGTCGAGCGTGGCGAAAAGCTTGTCCTCGACGAGCACGTCCGCGCCGGTGAGGCGGCGCAGCAGCGAGGATTTCCCCGCGTTCGTGTAGCCGACGATCGCGCAGTTCGGCACCGGCGTGCGCTGGCGGTCCTTGCGCTGCGTGGCGCGGGCGCAGCGGATTTCCTCCAGCTCGCGCTTCAGCCGATCCATCGCCTTCCAGCTCCGGCGGCGATCCTGCTCGAGCTGGCTCTCACCCTCGCCGCGGCCGCCGATGCCGCCGCCCTGGCCGCCGAGATGGCCCCACGCCCGCGTGAGCCGCGGGAGCGAGTATTCGAGCTGCGCGAGTTCGATTTGCAGGCGCGCCTCGCGCGTCCGCGCGCGCGCCGCGAAGATGTCGAGGATCACCTTCTGCCGGTCCAAAACGGGGACGCCCGCGAGCTGCTCCCAGTTCCGCTGCTGGCTCGGCGAGAGATCGTGGTCAAAAACAAGGCCGCCGAGCTTCTCCGCCTTCACACGCCCGGCGATCTGCTCCGCCTTTCCGCTGCCGACGAGATAGCGCGCGTGCATCTCCCGGTGCTGCACAAGTTCCCGCCCGGCGATGCGGAGACCGAGCGTGTTCACCAGCTCGGCCAGCTCCTCGAGAAGGCTCGCGGTCTCGGCGCGCAGCGCAGGCTGGGTGTAATTGCCGATGAGGAGGACCGCGCCGGGCGCTGCCGGCGTTTCAGGTGAAATGGACATGTTTGAGCAAACTGCCTCCGACCATAGGAATCCGGCGGCGGCGCGCAAAGCCGATGTTTTCGCCAAACAGCGGCCCGAACCCGGCAAAAATGCCCGCGAAAATGGCGCGTCGCCTGCTTTCCCAAATGTGTGCCCACCGTAGTCCTGCCAAGCCAGACGCCTGCGCCGCCGCAAAAAAGCCGCAGGAAGAATCCCTTCACCGCCGAGGAAATTCTTCCCGGTGTCCCGCGCTCCGCCCTCGACAACGGCAGCGCGGCGAAGGGCGCGACGCTCTGCGTCTGGCAGAGGCTCCTCGTGGCCGCGCTCGCATTCGCCCTCCCCAGCATCGTCATCGCCTTCGCAGCGTTTGGCATGCGGCTCGGCATCCTTTCGGAGAAAACCTCCGCCATGCTCCTGCTCGCCGGCGGCATCGGCCTCGTCGCCGGCGTCTTCATCGCGGCGATGATGATTCGCGGGACCACGCGCGCGCTGCGCGAGCTCGCCTCGCAGGCCGGCCTCGTCGCCGAGGGCAAGCGCGAGGATCTCGCGTTCACCTCGCGCGGCGATGAGATCGGCAACCTCGCCGAGGCATTCTGCCGGGTGCTCGACGCCAGCCGCCGCGACCGCGAGCGGCTGATGATGAACAACAAGGAGCTGCTCGGCATGAACGAGCAGCTTGAGAAGGCGAACGAGCAGGTGAAGAGCTTCGCCTTCAAGGCCGGCGAGGCGAACATCGCGAAACGTGAGTTCCTCGCCGTGATGAGCCATGAGATTCGCACGCCGGTGAACGGCATCATCGGCATGACCGAGCTTGCGCTTCAGACCGATCTCACACCCGGCCAGCGCGACTACCTCGAGACGATCAACTCCTGCGCCGAGTCGCTGCTCGCACTGCTCAACGACGTGCTCGACTTCTCCAAAATCGAGGCCGGCAAGCTGGAGCTCGAGCGCACCGAGTTCAGCCTCCGCGAGCTGCTCGGCGAGACCGTCACGACGCTCGCCCCGCGCGCGCAGAACAAGGGCATCGAGCTCCTGCTGCACATCCGCCCGGAAGTGCCGGACATGATCGTCGGCGACCCGCACCGCCTGCGGCAGGTGATCGTGAACCTCGTTGGCAACTCGCTGAAATTCACCGAGCGCGGCGAAGTCGTCGTGCGCGTGGAAAATTCCCGCTGGGTGGATGGCAACGCGGAGCTGGCCTTCAGCGTGGCCGACACCGGCATCGGCATCCCGCCCGATCGCGTCGGCACAATCTTCCAGGCGTTCAACCAGGCCGACTACTCCACCACGCGGCGCTTCGGCGGCACCGGCCTCGGCCTCGCGATCACCCAGCAGCTCGTGCATCTCATGGGCGGCGGCGAAGTGAAGGTGGAGAGCGAGATGGGCCGCGGCAGCGTTTTCCGCTTCACCGCCCGCTTCAACTACCGCGCCCCCGAGGATCAGGCGGAGGATCTCACGCTGGCGGATTTCCGCGGCCTGCGCGTGCTCGTGCTCGACGCCCATCCGAACAGCCTCCGCATCACAGCCGAGCTGCTCAGCAACTGGAAGATGGACGCACACACCGTGCGCGACGTGACCAGCGCGCTCAGCGAGCTGCGCGGCGCCAAGGCGCAGAACCGCCCCTACGATCTCTTCGTCGCCGACGCCGTGCGCCCGGAAAGCCCCGGTGTGAAGCTTGCCTCCGCCATCGACACTTACCCCGAGCTGGCATCCACGCGCGTCGTCCTGCTCGTCTCCTCCACACGGCGCGGCGAGATGGACCGCTACCAGCACGCGGCCATCCGCGCCACGCTCATCAAGCCCGTCACTGCACGCTCGCTGCGCATGGCCGTCGCGAAGGCGCTGGAGGAGCCGAAGAAGGACGGCGGAATGTCCGTGCCGAAAAACGGCAACGTCCCCACGCAGCGCCCGCTCCAGGTGCTCATCGCCGAGGACAACGCCGTCAACCAGCGCCTCTGCAAGCTCAACGTCGAGGGCTGGGGCCACACCGTCACCCTCGCCAGCGACGGCGCCGAGGCCGTGGACGCCTACAAGGAAAAGGACTTCGACCTCATCCTCATGGATCTGCAGATGCCGAAGCTCAGCGGCTTCGAGGCCTCCTCCGCGATCCGCAAGCTGGAGAAAATGCGCGGCATCAAGCGCACGCCGATCCTCGCGCTCAGCGCGAACGTCCTCAAGGGCGTCCGCGACGAGTGCATCAAATCCGGTATGGACGGCTACGTTTCCAAGCCCGTCCGCCAGCCGGAGCTTCTCGGCGCGATGTCGCAGCTCATCCCCTGCCTGTTCGTGGATCGCTCCTCCGGCGAGTCCTATCTCGCAGGCCACTCGCACAAGGGCGGCGCCGGCGCACCCACCTCCGCTGTCTTCACCGCTCCGGTCACGCAGGTTGCGCAGGCTGCGAGCCCCGCCGCGCCGGTCGTTTCGACGCCAAGGCCGGCACCCGAGCCTGCGCGGGCGATCGAACCGGTGCAGCCCACGGTGCCGGAACCGAAAGCCGCAATCCCCGAGGAGACATCCACACCGGAGGCAGCGATCGAATTGCCACCCGCGCCCGCCCAAACCATCCCCCAAACCAAACCGGCCATGCCCGAACCGGAACCCCAGCCCACTCCGCCCACACGCCCGCTGTTCGACTCCGCGGCGCTCATGGAAAACCTCGGCGACGACAAATCCATGCTCGCCGAAGTGGTGATCCTCTGCCGCGAAAACGACACGCCGCGCCTGCTCGCCGATCTCGCGCAGGCGGTCCAGAGCGGCAACGCTGACGCCTCAGCCAAGGCCGCGCATGCGCTGAAGGGAATGGTCGGCGCATTCAACGCCAGCGACGCGTGGGCAGCGGCGAAGCTGCTCGAAATGACCGCGCGTGCCGGGAAAGTGGAGGCGCTCGAGGAGGAGGCCGCCGAGTTCGTCCGCACCCTGCGCGCGCTGCTCGTCGCATTGGAAAACTTCGCCGGAATCGAACACCGCGACATCCACTGGGTCTGAGCGCGGCACGACCGGGACGCCCCGGGGCAAACTGGAATTTCATGGAGACAATTGCCCCGCGCGTGCCATCGTGCGCGCAGTGAACCCGAACCAAGACATCCAGCAGGAACCTCCCCCGGCTGCCCCCGACACGGCAGCTGAGCTTCCCGCCCCAGCAGCGCACAGCCTGCCCGAGAAGACGGAGAAACCCCGCACCGCAAACGACGAGCAGGTCGATCTCGGAAACCTCGCCATCGGCGCCGGCCTCCTCCTCAGCGCATTCCTCATTTTCTGGATGGCGCAATACCTCCCCAACCGCGTCGCCGTCCGGACACTCGTCGCCAGCTTCGGCACCTTCGCTCTCGTGTGGGTGCTCTACCGCACACGCGTCTTCCAGCGCCAGCACGGCGGTCTGATCGCCACCGGTGCCGTCGCGCTGTTCGCCGCGGCGCTGCCGTTTGTCGAGCGCGGTTTCCTTTCACTCGATCGCGCCGCAAAGGCCGGCCTCGCCGGAGAAACGGCGAAACCCGAAAATGAGACCGGCCCCGGAAACACGCTCCCCGTTCCGACGAGGCAGAACGCGCCCGCCGCCCCCTCTCCCGCCATTCCCCCGCCCCCGGTCGAAGACGACACGGTGCGTGAACTCGTCGCCACCGAGCCCCCCGCCTCCGCGGGGAAAATCATTCTCGTCAAGGATGACGCGAAGCTCTCGATCAACGGGAAGAAGTTCCTCATCAAAGCCGGCAGCAAGTTTCCGTTCACGAAGCTCGAGGACGGCATCGTCACTTTCGTCGCGAACGGACAGGAGGCCACGATTGATGTCGGCATGGTCAAGATTACCGGCGCCTCGCAGGAGACGCCCGAGGCCATCGAAAAGATGGCGCAGGTCGAGCTCATGCGCCGCTACCCGGCCATCGGCGTTAAGGACTCCCCGGAGAACGAACTCTTCGTCGGCCGCATCAAGGAGCTGCGACTCGAAATGCCGGCCCTGTTCAAGAATCCCCGCTGGCCGCTCGAAATCGGCGAGCAGCTCGCCGCACAGGAAGGCTGGAGGAGCGCCGACGCACCTGCCGAAGACACCGCGCCAGTCCCGATTCCCGCGGCAGCGCCCACGACGCCGATGGCGGCACCCGCAGGCGCAGGAAATAATCCCGACCTGCCGCCGCAGACGGCTCCGCTGGAGCCGCCCATCGCCCCCGAGCCTCCCGGCCCTCTGCCGGGCCCGGGCATTCCTCCTCCTCCAAATCCGCGCGCAGGCCCGCCGCCGATTCCCCCGGGCAAGCCGATCCCGCCCGGCGGCATCCCAACGCTTCCCTCGCCGCCGAGATAGCGCGCCCTACTTCCCGAGCAGGTGCTTGGGATTCAGCGCCTCCAGCGCCGGCACGACGAAGAGCCCGTCCTTCCGGATCAGCTTCCCGTCGAACCAAATCTCCCCGCCGCCCCAGTCCTTGCGCTGGATGCACACGAGGTCCCAGTGGACCTGCGAGCGGTTGCCATTCTCCGTCTGCTCGTAGCACTGGCCCGGCGTGAAGTGGAACGAGCCCGCGATCTTCTCGTCGAAAAGGATGTCGCGCATCGGCGAGAGCACGTGCGGGTTGAAGCCGATCGCAAACTCGCCGATGAACCGCGCACCCGCGTCGCTGTCCAGGATGTGGTTCAGCTTCCCCGTGTTGCTCGACGTCGCGTTCACGATCTTCCCGTCCTTGAATTCCAGCCGCACGTTGTCAAACGCGATGCCCTGGTAAATCGTCGGCGCGTTGTAGCTCACGTGGCCCTGCACGCTGTCGCGCACCGGCGCCGTGAACACCTCGCCGTCAGGAATGTTGTGCGTGCCTCCGCACGGAATCGCCGCGATGCCCTTGATGCTGAACCGCAGGTCCGTCCCCGGCCCCTTGATGTGAACCTTGTCCGTCCTCATCATCAGCGACGCCAGCGCCTTCATCCCCGGCACCATCCGGCGGTAGTCCAGCGTGCACACGCGGAAATAGAAATCCTCAAACGCCTCCGTGCTCATCCCCGCGAGCTGCGCCATGCTCGGGCTCGGCCAGCGCAGCACGCACCACTTCGTCTTCTTCACACGCCAGTCGATCACCGGCCGCATTTTCTTCGACACGAGCTTCATCTGTTCCGGAGGAACGTCCGCGCTCTCCGTGATGTTCGCCCCGCCGCGGAACGCGATGTAGGCGTGCATCTTCCTCATCTGCGCGAGCTGCACGCCCGCCGCCACATCGAGCCCGTCCGCCACCGCGCCCATCGCCATCTCCCGCGACACGCGCCCGTGGTTCAGATTCACAAACGGCACCGCACCCGCCGCGCGCGCCGCACGCACCAACGCCACCGTCATCTCATCCGGCACGTCAAACATGTCCAGCAGCACCCGCTCCCCGCGCTTCAGCGAGACGGAAAACGAGACGAGGTTCTTCGCGAGCAGATCAAAGCGTGGGTCGTTCATTGCGCGCGACCGTAGCCGCGCGGCGGGTGCTGCCAAACAAACTTTCGCCTCGCGCCGCCGCACAATCTCCGCGAAGCACCACACCGCCAAACCGCATGAGCCTCGAAAAACTGAAGACACCGCATGAGCTCGCCGCCATCGCCGCGCAGTTCGCCACACAGGGCAGGCGCCTCGTCTTCACCAACGGCTGCTTCGACCTCCTCCACCCCGGCCACGTCCGCTACCTCCAGCAGGCACGCGCCCTCGGCGACGCCCTCCTCGTCGCTCTGAATGGCGACATCAGCGTCCGCGCCCTCAAGGGCCCCGCCCGCCCCATCAACTCAGAGCACGACCGCGCCGAAGTCCTCGCCGCCCTCGCCTGCGTGGACTACGTCACCATCTTCCACACCGAGCGCATCACCGACCTCGCCCGCACCATCCGCCCGCAGGTCTATGCAAAGGGCGGCGACTACACCGTCGAATCCCTCGACCCCGGCGAACGCGCCGCCCTGCAGGAAGTCCACGCCGAAATCCGCATCCTCCCCCTCGTCCCAGGCAAATCCACCACAAGCATCATCGAGAAATGGAAAAGCTAAGACTGGGAGTGCTCGGCTCCGGCAAAGGCTCGAACTTCCGCGCCATCGCCGACGCCATCGCACGCGGTGAAATCAACGCCGAGACCCGCATCGTCATCTCCGACGTCGCCGACGCCGGCATCCTCGCCCTCGCCCGCGAGCGCGGCATCCGCGCCGAGTTTGTGCATCCCGGAAAATTCCGCACGAAGATGGAGCCCGAGCGCGAGCAGCACCTCGTCCAGCTCCTCCTCGACGCCGGCGTGCAGCTCGTCGTCCTCGCCGGCTACATGCGCATGATCAAGGCCCCGCTCCTCGACGCCTTCCCCCGTCGCATCATCAACATCCACCCCTCGCTGCTCCCCGCCTTCCCCGGACTCGAAGCATGGAAGCAGGCCGTCGAAGCCCTCGCGGAAAAATCCGGCTGCACCGTCCACTACGTCGATGGCGGCATGGACACCGGCGAAATCATCGCCCAATCCGACGTCCCCGTCCTCCCCGGCGACACCCCCGCCACCCTGCACGCCCGCATCCAAGTCGCCGAGCACCAGCTCTACCCCGCCGTCATCGCCCAGCTCGCGGCCGCGCGCCACCGGGCCGCCGGGATGCGGGCACCGAAGTAGGCGCGGCGGAATTTCATCGCGCGCGCGTCCTAGAGGTCCAGCACGCGATCCATCCGTTTCGCCACGTCGGCGAGATAGGCCCAGTCACCGGCCTTCACCTCGGCCGCGGCCCATCCGGTAAAATCCGCCTTCGCCAGCTCCGCGCGCACGGCAGGCCAGTTGATGCTGCCCTCGCCGAGCGGCACATCGAAGCCCTTCTGCATCCCCTCCTTCATCGCCTTGTTCACGTCGTATTCCTTCACGTCGAGTTTCTGCGAGCGCCTGCCGAGTACCTCGGCCCAGTGCTCGGCGATGCCCCATCGCATCATGTTGCCGATGTCGAAATGCACCTGCACCCACGGGCTGCCGACTTCGTCGATGAAGCGCGCCATGTCGAACGCGCTGATCGTGAAAGTCGCCCACACATTTTCGATCAGCATCTTGATGCGCTGCTTCTCCGCGTGCGGCGCGGCGGCCTTCATCCGCGCGACGGCATCCGCCCACGTCTTCCTCAGCGGCTGGTCCTTGGGATAACTAAGCACGACGAGCATCGAGTCGCCGCCGAGCTTCTTCGTGAGATCGACGCCGTCCTCCAGCCCCTCGCTGCGCCCGCCGACGGTGCCATCGATAATGAGTCCGCTCGCCTTGCTGGCCGCGATCCACTCGTCAGCATTCCGCTCGGAAACCTGGCCGAGCAGACTCGGCTCCACGCCATCGAAGCCGCACCCGCGCAGTTTTCGAAACGCATCGACCAATGGCATTCCCTGGGCGGCCTTCTGCGCCATGCCCCATTTGAGCGACTTGCGGATCTTGCCGGTGAACTGTCCGGCCCGCATGTCGAGCGCCGTGGCGCCGAGCGCGAGGGCGGCGGTGTGGAGGAAGGTGCGGCGGTTCATGTCTCGCACGTGTGTCACTCAAACTTCACCGCGAGCACCCACGCCGGGCTTTTGCCGCAGTCGTAGGTCTTCAGCGGTGTGAGCGCGCCGGTCTTTGCGTCGCGGCGATAGACGATGAGGCGGTGCGAGCCTTCACCCGCTGAGACGACATGCTTCTCGCCGCCCGGCACGAGGCAAAACGAGCGCGGAGTTTTCTCCGTCGGCGTCTGGCCGAGCGACGTCAGCTCACCCGACTCGGGATGAATGGAAAAGACAGCGAGGCTGTCGTGCCCGCGGTTTGAGGCGTAGGCGAAGCGCCCGTCGGCGCTCACGTGGATGTCCGCGCACGAGCCTTTCGTCTTGTCCCAGTCGGCGGGGATCGTCGGGACGGCCTGGCGGATCTTCAGCGTGCCCGCCGCGCTGTCGTAGTCGCACAGAGTCACGCTCTTGCCCTGCTCGTTGACAAAATACGCCCAGCGCCCGTTCGGGTGAAACTGCATGTGCCGCGGCCCCTGCCCCTCTCCTCCCGGCATCGAAGGCGGCGTGTTCGGCGTGAGCGTGCCGGCTGCAGCGTCGAAGCGGATCTGCTCGACCTTGTTCAGCTCGCCGACGTGCGGCACGAACGCGAAGCGGTTGCCGGGATCGGTCTGGATGCTGTGCGCCTTCTTGCCGGTCTCCAACGTGACGACCGGCGTGCCATCCACGACGCCTTGCTTGATCCGGCTCAGCGTCACCATGCCCTCGCTGTAGGACGCGGCAAGCAGCCACTGGCCGGTCTTGTCCACGTGGACATAGGCCGCGTTCACACCGGGCGCGGACATCACGGGATTCGACAGCGCACCCGTCGCGCGATCCACCGCGATGCTCGCAAACTGCCTCGCCGTCCGCACCGCTGCAAAAAGATGCGCGCGGTCCGGGCTCATCGCGAGGCTTCCCGGCGCGCCGGGAAGATCGAGCGCGCCCTTCCGCGTCAGCTCGCCGGTGGCTTCATCAAGGTGGTAGATGGCGATACGCTTTTCCCCGCTCTCGGAGACGTAAAGCACGGTCGGCCCCGCCCAGGCGGTGCCCGCGATGAGCGACGCAAACCCGAGCGCGAGATGGCGAAGAGATTTCATGGTGTGAGAGCGTTCAGGGGTGAAGTTCGCGCACGCCGTTCTTCAGCGCGTGAAGCTGCTGGACCTCCGCATCGGTGAGCGCGCGGTCAAAGACGGCGAGTTCGTCCATGTGCCCGACATACGACGCGCCGAGCACGAGCTGCACGGCCTCGGGGTTCCAGCCGAAGGTGAAATCCCAGCCCTCGATCGCGCCCTGCAGCTTGCCATTCAGCCACAGCCGGCCCGCCGGCTTCTTCGCCTTGTCGTTCACATTCTCCACCGTGAAGACCGCGTGCGTCCACGCCTCGCGTGAAAACGGCGCGCGCGGAAGATTCACCGCCGGACGCTGTGCGGCAGTCATCTTCGCCCAGTCGATGTTGTTGGGATTCCAAATCTGAAACAGCGGCCGGATGGCAAAACGGAAGTGACGCGGCGTCTCGTCCTTCGACCACTCCATGAAGATGAAGCCCTTCTTCGAGTCATCGCCGACGATCTGCAGTGGGTCGCAGTAGCCGGGCTCCAGATCCTTGTCGGGATCCAGCTTCAGCCACACGGACACCGTCGTGCTCCAGCTCTTGTCGTTGTAGCCGAGCACGCCCGCGCCCTTGAACCGGGGCTGCGTCGCGCCCTTCTTCGTGAAGTGCAGACCGCCGCCGAAGCGACCGTCCGGCACCAGCTTCATCTCATCGTTCGCGGTCGCAGGCACGGCGCCTTGCTTCGAGCGGTAGGTGCAGGCCTTGTCCCCGCGCGAGAAGTCCGCATCGAGTCCCTTGTCGAACGACGCATGGAACGTGAGCGAGCGGGCGAGCGGCTCGGTGGATTGCGCGATGGCGGCGAACGGGAGGGCGATTGCGAGGAGGATTGGCTTCATGGGGTGGTCGAGTTTCAAAGCGGTCCGGCGGAGCGGCACCGTGGCGTCATCAAATGATGCCTGTCCCATCAACACCGTGGACACCCGAAACTTGGGTGCTTGGGCAACTTCGTTGGGCACGGCACTGCGGCGAAGCTATCCCGACGGCATCGAGCAGGCCGCCCACACGGCGAGTTCGGCATCGGGCAGATGCCGCTGGATGAGCCGCAGCAGGCCGGGCCCGTGCGCGATGTCGCCGATGTTCACATTGCGCCACTGGCTGGCGACGAGCACGCGCCGCGGCTTCGGCGCGGCAAACGAAGTGGCGGCCAGCGCGGAACTGAGTGCGAGGAAGGCGCGGCGGGCGATCATGATTCTGGCAGGCCCCGCATCGGCCTGCGGATTCGGAGTTAAATTGGTCGCTCGAAGACGCCTTCCCACCAGCCGCCTCGATGGGTTCGTTTCAAATGAGCCGGGTGCAGACAGGCTCCCTCAAAGCGCCGCTCCAAACCGGCTCATCGAAACGCACAATGAATTCAGCAGCCAAGGAATGAGTGCATGAATAGACTCAGTTATTTGAGCTTGTCATGAATCAGATGATGAGTTAGACTCAACTCACTGATTCTAGCAATGAATGAATTCGCTTCCAGAGCCTTCCAATTCACATATAGACTCAATTAACTGAGTCTATATGTGAATTGACTCTGCAATAGACTCACACCACTGAGCCCGACAATGAACCAACTCACTGATAGACTCAATTCACCGATTCTAAATCTGAACCAATTCACCAATGCACTCCACTGACTGAGCCTTTCACTGATTTTATTCACTGATGCACTCAATTTATTGAGTCTTTTTGTGAGCTTGTTTGCCTTGTTTTCCTCCATTTCCAACCGTTTTCACCAATTTTCCAGAGAAAATACCCGATTCAGCCCTGATTTCTTATGAGTGACCAATCCAACCCTGCACCGACCCCGCCCACACCCACGCCATTCGCGCCCGCACCTACGCCATCCGAAGTCGCAGCCGCACTCGACTACAAAGTCCCGCTGCAATTCTACGCCCAGCTCACCCATCCCGTCCGCATCTGGATCCTCCAGCAGCTCGCGAAGGGAAAAGAACTCACGCCCAAGCAAGTCGCCACCGCTTGGGGGCGCAAATACCGCGCAATCAACCTCCACTGCCAGAGCCTGCACGAAGCCGGCCTCGTCGCCTGGCGCCCCAACACGGACCGCCGCTCGGACCTCTATTTCCTCCCCGAGCAATTCCGCCGCGAACCCGGCTGGCTCGACTACGGCTTCTGCAGGTTCAGAATCCAGTAAACCGCTCACTTGAAAACAGCGGCTTGCCATCATCGCACTGATCTGTCGTCCTCCGAACCGGCCCTCATGAACTCGACTTCGTTCCCGCTGCTGTCCGGGCAAGTCTTCGCTGCGAAGCGCTCGCTCAGCTAGCATGGCAAACTTAGGCGACTACTACAAAGACCTGCTCAACTGGGAGGGGTTGCCATTTCAGGCTCTCGTCGCCGCATGGCCGCCCGGGCTGATCGACGAAATCAAGGCCGACTTTGCCGCAGCGGTGGGTGCTTCCAGCATCAAGCATTCGCCTTGTCCGATCCGGGCTGGCAGCTCGAATCAGTCCATTGGCAATCAGGTCGAGGAGTTCACGATCCGGCAGCTCGAATCGCATACGAGAGCGTTCACGATCGCTCCATGTCCCGGTGCCGGCTATCCGGACCGGATTCTTCAGCGCCGGGCCTGTCTCACCAAGATTGCGTTGGAGTTCAAGGCGACGAGCGATTGGAATCCGGGGGACTCGAATCGGCGCGTGCTCACCTCTTCCTCGGAAAAGATTCGTCGCTGCTTCGTCCCGCCGATTCACCATCTCCTCTGCACGGTGCTCTACCGCATCGGCCCCAGCACTGCGGACATCCATGGCATCCGCCTCGATTTCCTCGAGCCCGGGACGCCGGTGAATGTGCGCTTGGAAGCCTCGGTCAGTCACCGCATCCTTGCGGCTGGCTCACACTCCTCCATCTTGCTCTAGCCGATGAAAACCTTGGAACGCAAAATTGCCGGTGCCGGTGACATCCACTGGCAATTGCGCTCCTTCTTCGAGTTCAACCGCTCCACCGGGACGGAGGTGCGCGAGATCGCGCAGCTCTCGGTGTCGGTCTATGAAAACGAATTCTGGACCGCCAAGCAGCGCGACGGCCATTCACTGCACGAGGTTTCCTACCGCGCCTGCTACAAGCCGCAGCTTCCCGACTTCTTCATCCAGCGATTCTGCGAGCACGGCGATGTCGTCTATGACCCGTTCATGGGACGCGGGACGACCTTGGTGCAGGCCCAGTTGCGCGGCTGTTCGGCCATCGGCAACGACATCAATCCGCTCTCCTCAATCCTCGTCGGGCCGAGACTCGCGCCGCCCTCCATCTCCGAGGTGGAGGAACGTCTCCACACCGTCACGCTTCCGGCCCGGCCAGAATTGCGCGACGATTTGCTGGTCTTCTTTCATCCCGCGACGCTCACCGAGATTTGCGGATGGAAGGAGTATTTCGCGCGTCGGAAACGGGAAGGGACATTCGACCATGTGGATGAGTGGATTCAAATGGTCTGCTGCAACCGGCTGACCGGCCACTCGAAGGGATTCTTTTCCGTTTACACTCTCCCGCCGAACCAAGCGACATCCGTGGCGGCGCAGGAACGGATCAACCGCAAACGCCGGCAGCAGCCCGAGTATCGCGACACGCGCGCCCTCGTGCTCCGCAAGACCCGGAGCCTGCTCGCCGATCCCCTTCCCCACGGCTACGCGCAACGCAAAGCCGTTCTCCACTGCGCCTCCGCCGATCGCACACCCCGCATCGCCGATTCCTCGGTGCGCCTCATCGTGACTTCGCCGCCCTTCCTCGACACCGTGAACTACGAGCAGGACAACTGGATGCGGATGTGGTTTTGCGATGTCACCGTGGAGCCGGGCGCGCTCTGGCAGTGCAAGAGCCTCGAAGACTGGCTGGCCCGCATGACCGCCTGCTTCCACGAGTTCCGCCGCGTCCTGCAGGACGACGGCGCCATCGCCTTTGAAGTCGGCGAAATCCGCAAAGGCGTCCTGCGGCTGGAAAACGAAGTCATGAAAGCCGCCCTCGCCGCCGGCCTCATCCCCGAGTGCGTGATGATCAACTCCCAGTCCTTCACCAAGACGGCGAACTGCTGGGGGGTGAAGAACAACGAACTGGGAACGAACACGAACCGGATCGTGATTCTGCGAAAGCGTGGTCGGTCAGGAATTGATACCTGACACCATTTCACAAGCAGGTCGCCACAGCCCCAGACACGCATTCTATGAACATCCATTCCCACGCGCAGTTAATTCTTGCAGAACTCGATCATTTTCAGAGGTGGCTTCAGCAGAATGGCACTGAACTGACATTTGAACTCCGACAAGCGTTGCGTGACGAACCGCTTGTTGGATACGCCTTCGCTGACAAGGCTGATGGAAGCACGGAAACCGTTTTTGTCTGTCGCCATGGAATTCCAAATTGGTTGCCGAACACTGCGGGGGCCACGTATGCCAGCTACTTCTCACCACTCGGTAAAATCATCACGCGCTCGCCTGGCGAGGAGTATGCGTTTCAAGTCAAGCATCAGACCGGACTTATTCTCGCTGAGCACCACTTTGTTCTCAGTGAGAAGAATCAGTTTCGCTCGCGTCTTGATGATGAGCGTCGCTGGGATGGTCAGGAGAACCGTTTGGCGTGGATTGGCGGACAGGGATTGGTACGCTCACTGCGTGCGCTACTGGCCGGCGCTGAAGTCGAAGGCGAAGCGACTCGTAGCCGGCAAATCCGGGTTCAGTTGCCGGACATTGCGATTCTCGACGCAGCTCAAGACGACTTGTTTCGCCTGCCCTACAACGAAAAACTTCGCATCTCGGGTGCGCCGGGCACTGGCAAGACAACGGTTCTGTTGAAGCGGATTTCGCAGAAGACAAAATACGAATTCCTGACGGACGCCGAGAAGGCCGTTGCACCAGCAGTCGATTGGCAGGACGGGCAGAACTGGATGCTGTTCACGCCGAGCGATCTTCTAAAAAGCTACCTCAAAGAGGCTCTCGCCAAAGAACTGCTTCCAGCGGGCGAAGAGCATGTGAAGGTCTATCCGACATTCCGGCAAACTGTGTTGCGCGAACTCGGCTTGCTCGGAGGGACGAAAGGATATTTTCGGGCTGCGGCATCTGGAGTCACGCTCCTTAAACGTGAAGAACGTGGCTCCGAGCATGTGCTGCTAACGCGTGCTTTCGGCGAAGCTCTCATCGAGCGCTATGCGGCGCTTTGGCGCGATGCAGTCCGGAAGTTCAACGACGAAACTCGCGCGCCCTTGGGCGAGTTGGCGGATGCAAATCAGCAAGTGTTACTCAAAGGCGCTGAGATTCTCGCCGCAGCGGGTAGCGATGTCGTTGCCCTCCGCGAGGCGCAGACTCGATTCACGAATTTTCGTTCGCTCAACCAGGCACTCAACACCGTGGTTGCGCAAATCCGTTCGGTTGGCGCGCTTCAGGATGCCGATGGAACCGTCAGTCTTCCGTTCCTTTACCGAAAGCAACGCCAGCTTCTCGACCTGCTGCCGAGTATCACATCCGACAAAGTCGAAGCGGCGCTGTTCCCGACAATCCCGAAGTTGATCGGGAACCTGCGGCGCGAGGTCGAGGGGTTGGCAGAAGCCGTCTCGCTTCGTCGACTGTTTGATCAGATTCCGCGAACATATCAGGGCTTTCGAGAGGCACCGGAAAATTGGACACGATATTTCGCTGCCGAAACCGAAAAACCAATTCGCGACAAACAACTTTCAGCGCCGGAGCAGGACACGCTTCTCTTCCACACGCTGGATTTCTATCGCACCCTGCACGGCGAGTTTCCTGCAGACATGGATCGAGTGCCGAGCGAACTGCGCAATCTCCGCGATCGAATGCGCATATTGATTGCGGTCGACGAAACGACTGACTTCTCCGCGCTTGAGATCGCGTGCATGTCGCGGTTCGCGACACCAAGGCGCGGCGGAGTCACCATTTGCGGCGATTTGCTGCAGCGTGTCACATCGCAAGGAATCAAGACTTGGGAACAGTTGGATGAACTCGATTCCGGTTTCCGAGCGACGGAACTGAACGTGAGTTATCGTCAGACGCCAAGGCTCTTCGCCATCGCTCGCGATCTTTACGCGCACGTCACAGGTGAACAGCCAAGATTTCGTTCTGCTCATGAGCCCCATCCGGGCGATCCGGCACCACTATGGTTTCGTCCGACCGCCGAAGTTTCAGCCGGAAGCTGGCTTGCCGATCGAATCGTCGAGATTTGCGATCTGTGCAACGGACGCCTGCCAACAACTGCCATTCTTGTGCCGCAGACTTCCGATGTGCCCGGCTTGCACAGCGAAATCTCCGGCCTGCTCCAACAGCACGGAATCGGTGTCGATGCGTCCGAGCGAGGCAACGCACTCGGCGACGAAGAGAGAGTCAGAGTCTTCCCCGTTGAATACATCAAAGGCCTCGAATTCGAGGTCGTGTTCTATGTCGGATTGGACCGAATGGCAGACGTTCACAAAGATCTGATCGAAAAATACTTTTACGTAGGTCTGAGCCGGGCTCGGAGTTTCCTCGGCGTCACCTGCGAACGGACCGCGAAACAGCTACCACAAAGCCTCCAGTGTGTTCATCCGCATTTTGCAGAGCGGATCACTTTTGCAGAACCTTCTTCGTAGCAAATACCAGAACTTCTACCGTGCGATATCGCTTTGGCACCACCTTCCGCACCATTTGCCTCTGCCTGCTCATCGCGCTGTGCGCATCGTCTCCTCCGGGCCGCGCGGAGACAAAAATCATCACCCAACAGACCAAACGCTCGTGGAGCTTCGCGGAGGACGGCGTCACGTTCAGCAATGAATTCTCCATGGCGCGGCTGAATGAGTGCGAGCGCACCGGGCCGCTGGAATACCGCATCACCATCTCGCCGGAGAATGCGCCCATCAATCCGAGCCCGTGGTATGCGTTCAAGGTCACGTCGGCGAAACCGCAGTCGCTCAAGCTGTCGTTCGTGCTGACGGCGAAAGGCTCCATCCTTCGCCCGCGGCTGAGCAAAGACGGCAGGACGTGGACGCTGATCGACAGCGCGGCTTTCACACCGGCGCCGAAGCCGCCCGAGGGAAAGCTGCCGGGGCCTTCGCTGGCGACCATCGAGGTGGGGCCGGAACCGCTGTGGGTGGCCGCGCAGGAGAGGATCGGTCTCGCCGAACTCGGCGCGTGGATGGACGCCAAGGCGAAACTGCCCTTCGCCCGCGAGAGCGTGATCGGCGAATCCATCGGGCACCGCCCTCTGCGGCAGTTCATCTTCACCGAAACGGAGAAGCCCGACTACGTCTTCATCATCAGCCGCCAACACCCGCCGGAAGTCACAGGCACGCTCGCCCTCATGCAGTTCATCGACACGCTCACGAACGACACCGAACCCTCGCAGCGCTTCCGCAAAAGTTTTCAGACCGTCGTCATCCCGCTCATGAACCCCGATGGCATCGAGCACGGCCACTGGCGGCACAATCTCGGCGGCGTGGACACCAACCGCGACTGGAAGCCCTTCACGCAGCCGGAGACGCGGGCCGCGCGCGACACGATGCTTAAGATCGGCAAGGCCTCCGGCGCCCGCGTGTTCCTGTTCCTCGATTTTCACTCCACCGGCAGCGACGTCTTCTACGCGCAGCCCGATTCCGAGGAGACATTCCCGCCGCGCTTCGCCTCCCGCTGGCTCGAAGCCTTCGCCGGACGTTTCCCGGATTACAAATTCAAGCGCGACGACGCCCACAACGTCGGCCTGCCAACCTCGAAATCCTGGGCCTATGGCACCTTCGGCTGCGCCGGAATCACCTACGAACTCGGCTACAACACCGACCGCGAGTTGATCAAAAAAGTGAGCACCGGAGCGGCGGAGGAGATGATGAAGCTGCTGCTCTCCGAAGCCGCGAAGTAGGCACGGGGCTGCTCCCGAGTTTGTTCGCCTTCGATCAGCCCTGCGAATGCGATTGAGTTGTGTTCGCAAAATGCCGCACAGATTCCCGGATGAATCCTCCTCCATCCATTTCCCGCCGTGATTTCGTCAGTCAGTCCGCGCTTGCCGCGGCGGCGGTCGCTGCCAGCGTCGGCTCCGTGAATGCCGCACCTGCGCAGCCTTTCAAAATCATCGCCTTCACAAAGCCCTTCGACAAATCCAGCCCGGAGGAGACGGCGGACATTGTCGCGGACATCGGCTGGGACGGCGTCGAGTTTGCCGTGCGGAAGAAGTCGGGGCACGTGGACCCGGAGCGCGTGGAGGAGGACCTGCCGAAGTTTGCCGAGGCGCTGAAGAAGCGCGGCAAGACCATCGACATCGTCACGACGGAAATCGTGAAGCTCGACCCGCTCGCGGAGAAGATTCTCCGCACGTGCGCGAAGCTCGGGATCAAAAAATACCGCTTCGGTTTCACCAAATACGCGAAGGACAAGCCGGTCGCGGACACCGTGCGCGAGCAGGGCGCGGCGCTGAAGGAACTCGCGGCGTTCAACGCGGAGGTCGGCATGCAGGGTGGCTGGCAGAATCACTCGGGCGTGGACTACGTCGGCGCGCCGGTCTGGGATCTGTGGACGATGATCCGCGATCTCGACCCAAAGCACATCGGCGTCTGCTTTGACATCGGCCACGCGACGCTCGAGGGCGGGCTGTCGTGGCCCATTCAGGCGCGGCTCATGGAGCCGTTCTACGTCGCCGTGTATCTCAAGGATTTCTACTGGCAGAAGGGCGAGAAGGGCTGGGCGCCGCTGTGGTGCAATTTTGGCGAGGGTTCGGTGCAGAAGAGCTTTCTCACGAATTTGAAGGCGTCGAAATTCACCGGCCCGCTGAGCCAGCATCACGAATACAAGACGCTCGGCACCGGTGCGGAGATGATCGCGAACATGAAGAAGGATCTCGCGAAGCTGCGCGAGTGGCTGGCTTAGCGTCGGAGATTTTATCCGCAGATTTCGCAGATTGGCGCAGATAAAGGCAGAGGCTGCGTCTCTGCGTCGTGACTTCCTTGCATCGGATTCCCTCTGCGAAAATCTGCGCAATCTGCGGATAAACTTCGCCCGACTTTATCCTGCATTCTCGCGGAAGCGACGGCGGTATTCGCGCGGCGGCAGCTTCGTGATTGCGCGGAAATGGCGGTTGAAGTTCGCGAGGTTGGAGAAACCGCACTCCATCGCGATGTCGGCGACCTTCCATTTGTCGTCGGCGAGCATTTCGCACGCGCGGCCGATGCGCAGCGTGTTCACGTATTCCGGCAGCGTGCGCCCGGTGCGCTGCTTGAAGAACCGGCTGAATGCGCCGGGGCTCAGGTGCGCGACGGCTGCGACGCGTGCGCGGTCGATTTCGCCGGTGAGGTTGCCGTCGATGTAGCTGAAGACGCGCTGCATCCGCTCCTGATCATCGTGGGAGAAAGTCGGGACAAAACCCGCACTCGCCACGGGCTTCACGTCGCGCGAAGCGGCGAGCAGGTCGAGGATTTCGAGCAGTTCGCGGATGCGTGCGAGGCCCTTTGCAGTGGAGAGCCGCTGCATCGCATCCGCAACGGCATCCCGTGTGCGCCCGGTGATGTGCAGCCCGCGCGCGGCTTTGCGCAGGAGCAGGCGCACAGGCTCGAGTTCCGGTCTGTCGAGGAATTCCGTGCCGAGAAACGTGTCGAGGAAGCGCACGATGATCGCGTGAACGGGGGAGGCGGAATTTTGGATTTTGAATTGCCCCGTTTCGCCAAGGCGTCTCGCTCCGCTCGGCTTTGGATTTTGAATGGCGGAGCGAGGAACACCGCTGCGCTTCCCCGCATTCCGCATTCCGCATTCGGCATTCCGTGCTTCTTGGTGCCACACATGCGGCAGGTTCGCGCCGACAAGCACAAGGTCGCCGGGCCTCAGACGCGTGATGTTGTCGCCGACCATGCGGTAGCCCCGGCTCTCCAGCACGAGCGTGAGCTGGTGCTCGGGGTGAAAATGCCACGTCGCATTGTAGCTCGTTCCGCGCACGACTTCGCAGTGGAAGGATTCCCACTGCGCGCGCGGAGTCTTTTCGAGGACGGCTTTCAAGCGGGCGGAACCCTAGCGGCTTCGCGCACGTTTCCAACTGTGCATACTGGCCGCCTTGGATTGCTGCCGTGACATCCGGCCTGCGCACTGCGCGGTTTGAATTCCCCTTTTGTTCGTTCGAGCGGCGAATCATCCTCGCACCATGTCTGCGCGACGTTCCCCCTTGCTGTTCGCTTTCCTTTTCGTCCTCACAGCGGCGCTCGGTGTGCATGCCGCCCGCCAGCCGAACTTCCTTCTCATCATCAGCGACGATCAGGGCTATCCCGATCTCGGCTGCATCGGCACGAAGCCGGTCGTCACGCCGAATCTCGACCGGCTCGCCGCGGAGGGCGTGCGTGCGACGAGCTTCTACGTGACGTGGCCCGCATGCACGCCGTCGCGGGGCAGCGTGCTCACCGGGCGTTTCCCGCAGCGTAATGGGCTCTACGACATGGTTCGCAATGACATGGTGAACTATGGCCACCGCTACACGCCCGAGGAATACGCCGTGTCGCCGGAGATGACGCTCGGCCTCGACGTGCGCGAGGTGACCATCGGCGACGCGCTGCGCGCAGCAGGCTACGCGACGGGCGTCGTGGGAAAGTGGGACATAGGACAGGCGCGGCGCTTCCTGCCGCTGCAGCGCGGTTTCGACTTCTTCTACGGCCACGGGAACAACGGCATTGATTACTACACGCACGAGCGCTACGGCGTGCCGTCGCTCTTCCGCGGCAACGTGCGCACGCAGGAGGATCGCGGCACCTACGCAACGGACATCTTCAAGCGCGAGGCGCTTGCCTTCATCCGCGCGAACCGCGTAAGGCCGTGGCTGCTCTACCTGCCGTTCAACGCGCCGCACGGTGCGTCGTCGTTTGGAAAGGAGGACGCCGCTCCCACTGGTGGGAAGAAATCCGGCGAGCGTCCGCCGCGCGAGGGCGTGCAGGTGCCGGAGAAATATTCCGCGCCTTATCTCGCGAAGGGAATTCCCGACAACCTCGCGCGCTACTATGGCGCGGTGACGTGCATGGATGAGGCCATCGGCGAAATCCTCGCCGCAATCCGCGAGAGCGGCGCTGAAAAGGACACGCTCGTGATTTTCTTCTCCGACAACGGCGGCAGCGGCAACGGCGGCAAC
The DNA here is from genome assembly GCA_044221185.1 of Chthoniobacteraceae bacterium. GTDB lineage: Bacteria > Verrucomicrobiota > Verrucomicrobiia > Chthoniobacterales > Chthoniobacteraceae > SXWH01. The sequence goes on from JBGAPP010000002.1 coordinate 795,495, forward strand.
GCGCCGCTCAAGGGCGGCAAAAGCACGATGTGGGAGGGCGGCCTGCGCGTGCCGTTCATCGCGCGGTGGCCGGGCCACATTCCTGCGGGGAAGGTGAGCGACGAGTTTCTCACGTCGCTGGAGATTTTCCCCACGCTGCTCGCCGCCGCCGGTGCGCAGCCGCCGCATGGCGTGAAGCTCGACGGCTTCGACATGCTGCCCGTGCTGCGCGGCGAGGCGAAGTCGCCGCGCTCGGAAATGTTCTGGCAGCGCCGCGGCGACAAGGCCGCGCGCGTCGGCAACTGGAAGTGGGTGGCGTCGGAGAAAGGCGGCGGACTTTTCGATCTCTCGACCGACGTGGGCGAGACGAGGGACTTGTCAGCCGAGAAGCCCGATGTGCTGAAGATGATGCAGGATCGCTTTGCCACGTGGCGCAGGGAAATGGACGCAAGCGAATCACGCGGGCCGTTCCGTGATTATTGAGCCGCCCGTTCACCTGGCATGAAGAATTTCACCCCGCTTCTCATTCGCGCATCTCGCACGCAGTTCCGCGTCGCACTGCTTGCCGTTCTTTTCGGCCTCCTCGTCGGCGTGGTGGGAGTGTGTGCCGGCGACGGCGTCCGCGTCGGTGCGGCGGCTGCGGAGTTTGAGGCCGATGACAGCATGGCGATTGCCGGCAGCATTCTTGCGGGGAAGGCCACGGGGCAGGAGGGAAAGCTTCGCGCTGTTGCTGTCGTGATCGAGAAGCCGGGAATGGCGAAAGTCGCCATCGTCGCCTGCGACATCCTGATGTTCACGCGCGACTACCTCGATGCCGCGGCTGCCGAAATCGAGAGGACCACCGGCATTGCCGCAGCGCACGTGCTCATCAACTGCACGCACACGCACCATGCGCCGAGCACCGTGCGCGTCCACGGCTACGACCGTGACGAGAAGTTCTGCCGCGAGGTGCAGCGGAAAATCGTGAAGGCGGTGCAGGATGCGAATGCAGATTTGTCGAAAGACGAATGCCGGTTTCTTTTCCACCTTGGGCGCGAGGAGACGGTGGGGATGAACAGCCGCCTCATGCTCGGCGACGGCACGATCCTGTGGATTGGCGACCGGAACGACGCTGTGCGCCCGACCGGGCCGTTCGATCCCGAACTGCCTGTGCTCGCCTTCCGCGACAGCGCCGAGAAGCTGCGCGCGCTCGTCTTCGGCCATTCCACGCACACGATCGGCACGGTGCAGCCGGGCAAGCGTTCGCCGGGATTTTACGGCCTCGCTGCGCAGGAACTGGAGGCACAGTTCGGCGGAGTTGTGAGCTTCATCGAGGGCGCGTCTGGATCGACGCACAATCTCGCCGTCCGACCGCCGGACGCGAAGGATCGCATCCGCAACGCCGTCACCGACACGCTCGCAAAGGCTCAGCCGCATGCCGTGGACAAGCTCGACGCGATCAAGCGTCCGTTCATGTTCCGCGTGCGGAGATTCGACGAGGCTGCGGAGGACGCGGCTGTCACGAGCTACTGCCAGAAACGCGCCGGGCCGCGAGCCGACACGACCATCAAGGTCTTTCGCAAGATGCGGAAGGAACTCGCCGCGAAGCAGGGCGAGGAGCGCATGACATGGCTGCAGGTGATGCGCATCGGCGACGTGGCGGTCGTCGGCGTGCCCGCGGAGTTCTTCACGAAGCTCGGGCTCGACATCAAGAACCGCTCGCCGTTTCGCCACACGTTCATCGCCGAGCTGGCGAACGACTGGATCGGCTACGTGCCCGATTCGGACGCGTTCAAGCTCGGCGGCTACCAAGTGTGGACTGGATTCCACAGCTACGTCGAACCCGGCACCGGCGAACGCATCGTGGACGAAGCCGTCGCTATGCTCCGCGAACTAGCGGGAAAGTAGCGTGGCTTTCGCGACCGCAGCTTACGCGAGCACCTTGCTGATCACCCGGCGGTCGAGCACGCCCGTGAGGCGCTGGTCGAGGCCCTGATGAAAATAGGTGAGGCGGTGGTGATCGAGTCCCATGAGGTGGAGGATCGTCGCGTGCAGGTCGCCGACGTGGCATGGCTCCTCGGCGGCCTTGAAGCCCAGTTCGTCCGTTGAACCGACAGCCTGCCCGCCTTTCACTCCCGCGCCCGCGAGCCACATCGAAAAGCCGTGCCAGTCATGGTCGCGACCGGGCTTGCCGATGCCTTCACTCGTCGGCGTGCGCCCGAACTCGCCACCCCACACGAGCAGCGTGTCTTCCCACAGCCCGGTCCGCTTTAAGTCCGCGATAAGCGCGGCGATGGGCTTGTCGGTTTCACCGGCGTGCAGCTTGTGGTTGTTGATGCAATCGTTGTGGCCGTCCCACGTGTCCTCAATGTGACCGCCACCCGAGTAGAGTTGGATGAAGCGCACGCCTTTTTCGAGGAGGCGACGCGTTATGAGGCATTTGCGGCCAAAGTCTGAGGTGACCTTTTCGTCCAAGCCATACATCTCCCTCGTCGCCGCGTCCTCGCGCCCGATGTCCACAACATCGGCGGCGGTGGTCTGCATCCGGTAGGCCAGCTCGTAGGACTCGATGCGCGCCACCAGCTCGGATTCATCGGGATGCGTCCGCAGATGCTCCTCGTTCAGCTTTTTCAAAAGGTCGAGGCTTGCGCGCTGCGTGCGCTCGCTCGTGCCGGCGGGCGTCGCGAGATCGAGCAGGGGCGAGCCGCCGCCGCGGAAGAGCGTGCCTTGGTGCTCCGCGGGCATGTAGCCGGCGGTCCAGTTCGACGCGCTGCCGATCGGACCGCCGCGCGGATCGGTCATCACGACAAAGCTCGGCAGGTTGCGATTGCCAGAGCCGAGCCCGTAGCTCAGCCACGCGCCGAGGCTCGGCTTCCCGATGAAGATGCTGCCGGTGTTCATCTGCAGGCAGCCGGACGCGTGCGCCGCCGTGTCGGAGTGCATCGAACGGATGACGCAGAGATCGTCGGCGAACTTTGCGGTGTGCGGAAACAGGCTGCTGATTTCGAGGCCGCTCTTCCCGTGTTTTTGAAACTCGAATGGCGACTGCATCAGATGCCCCACCGCGCGTCCGTTTGAGCCGACCTTCGCGTCGCCGGTATAGGGTTTGCCGTGGTATTTCGCGAGGGCGGGCTTCGGATCGAACGTGTCCACCTGGCTCGGCCCGCCGTTCATGAAAAGGAAGACGCAGCGCTTCGCCTTCGCGGGAATGCGCGCCGGTGCCGCATCCTGCGCGCGCGCTTTGCCGGCGAAGAATCCCCCGTCGCCGAGCAGATCGATCAGCGCGAGCCCGGCGAAGCCTCCGCCGACCTGCCACAGAAATTCACGGCGCGTCCTGCCGCACGGCGTGGGGTTCGGGATGAAGCGGCGCATGCGATCAGGATTACTCGGGATACGCGAATTCGTTGAGGTTCAAAATCACGCGGCAAATCTGCTCGAGCGCCAAGCCGTCCGCATCCCGAAACGAAAGCAGCGCCTCGGTCTCCGTCTCGGTCGGTGGGCGGCAGAGCGCGAGGCGCCATGCGAGATTCACTTGTGCGCGCAGATCCGGGCCCACCTCCTCGCGCAGACGCTTCGCAAAGTGCCGCGCCTGCTCGTTGACGAACTCGCCATTGAACAGCGTCAGCGCCTGCGGCGCCACCGTCGTGACAAGGCGCTTTGGGCAACTGCTCACGGTGTCGCCGAGATCGAGCACCTCCAGCATCGGGACGACGAGACCGCGCTTAATGAATGCGTAGATCGTCCGGCGCGAGGCTTCGCGGTCGTCCGATGCGCGCCAGCTCTTTTCCTTGTCGGTGTTTGCCTCGATGGCCGCCTGCTGGATCCGCGGCTTCATCGCGGGGCCGAACATTTTCGGGTTCAGCGTGCCGCTCACGGCGAGCATCGAGTCGCGGATGGCCTCGGCCTCGAGTCGGCGCGGCGGCATCCGCCAGAGCAGGCGGTTGTCGGGATCGGCTGCCGCATGTTCGCGGTTCATCTGCCGGCTCATGCGCCACGTGTTGCTTGTGAGAATGAGGCGGTGCAGCTTCTTCAACGACCATCCGGCGTCGTGCGTGAACCAGTGCGCGAGCCAGTCGAGCAGCTCGGGGTGCGTCGGCGGATCGCCCATCAGCCCGAAGTCGCCCGGCGTGCGGACGAGCCCCTGCCCGAAATGCTGCTGCCAGACGCGGTTGACGATCACGCGTGCGGTGAGTGGGTTTGCTGGGCTGGCGATCCATTGGGCGAGCCCGAGCCGGCGATGCGAAGTGCGCTCGCCCGGCGCTGGAAACTCCGGCTGCTGGCGCGCAAGCACCACCGGGACAGCCGGCGAAATGAGTGCGCCGCGCTGCGTCGGCGATCCGCGCAGCAGCACGTGGGTGTCCGGCGGTTTCGCCGAGGTCTCGCGGAGCGTGTAGGCTTGGGGAAGATCGGGTGTGGCTTCGCGCAGGGATCGGATGCGCTGCTCGACTGTTTCGGATGGCAGCGATTTCGCCTGCTTCTTCAGCTCCGCGATTTCGCGGTCACGCTCGGCGAGCGCAGCGATCTGCGCGGGCGAACCGATGGGCATGGCCAGTTCCGTCCGGCCGTTGCGCGGCCGCTCCAGCGGATTGAACACCGCGACCATGCTGTAGTAGTCGCGCGCGGTCAGCGGCTCGAACTTGTGATCGTGGCATCGAGCGCAGCCGAGCGTGAGGCCGAGGAACGCCTGCGCCGTGGTGCTGACGATGTCGTCGAGCTGGTCGAAGCGGTCCGCCGCAGGATCTGCTGGCTCGTCGTCCCAATGCCCGAGCCGCAGATACGTCGTCGCGATCGTCGTTTCCACCGGGGCGCCGGGCAGTTCATCCCCCGCGATCTGCTCCAGCACGAAGCGGTCGAACGGCTTGTCGGAATTCAGTGCGCTGATGACGTAGTCGCGGTAACGCCACACGAAGGGCTTCTCCGCGTCGCGCTCATATCCGTTCGTGTCGGCGTAGCGGACAACGTCGAGCCAGTGCCGCGCCCAGCGCTCGCCGTATGCCGGGCGCGCGAGCAGGTCATCAATGACACCATCCAGCGCCTCGGCAGACGGCGCGGCGGAAAACCGATCCTGCTCCGCCGGAGTCGGAGGCAACCCTGTGAGATCCAGATGCACGCGGCGCAGCAGTGCGCGCGGCTCGGCAGGCGGCGCAGGCTTCCAATTTCTCCGCTCAAGCGCAGAAAGAACGAAGCTGTCGATCGGATTGCGCGCCAGTGCCGGTTTTTTCAAAACGGGAACTGTCGGCGGATGGACTGCGCGGAATGCCCAGTGCGATGCGGGCGTGGCCGGCACGAATTCGTCCTTTGGAAAAGCCGCACCGCTGTCGATCCAACGTTGCAGTAGCGCGATTTTATCCGGCGGCAGCGGCTTGCCCTCTGGTGGCATCCGATCGTCGTCATCGCGGGAGAGCACGCGCTTCACTAGCGGGCTCTCCGCGCTCCGCCCGGCGACGATCACCGGGCCATCCTCGCCGCCCTTGTGGATCAACGAACCCGAGTCCAGCCGCAGGCCGCCTTTCTGTTTCACTCCGCCGTGGCACGAATAGCAGCGCTCCCGCAGCAGCGGCTTGATGTCGCGCTCGTAGTCGGGGCTGGCACCCAGCGCTCCCGGCCCAATGGTCAGCACCGCGGCTGCGCACATCAGCGCGATCGCACGCGCCATCGGAGGGCGGTTCCCGGGAGGTTTCAGGAAATTGGGCTGGCTCATTGCAGCACGGGAATCATTCGCGCAGGCGCAACTGCTTAGGGCGTGTCCTCGCTGGAGCATTCGCCGCCGCGTGCGCGGAGTCTGTTGGGAATAGCGTCATCACATTCGCCGCAGTGCGGCACAAAAGTAGGACAAGTCGTGACAAAAGACGGGGAATCCTCAATGCCGCAGTGTAAGAACTGCGCACTCCTCTACCCATGGAACCCACGATCAAAATCGCCCTCGTCGGCGCCGGCATGTTTGGCGGCGACGTCCACCTCCGCGCATACGCCGACCTCCAGCGCTTCGGCATCGCTGGGCAGCTCGCGCGCGTCGGGCTCGACAAGTATTCGCGCGAACTGGCGCCGGTGAAATTCGACCTCGTCGCAGTGGCGACGCGCTCGCAGAAGTCGGCGGAGAAGTCGGCGGTGGCGTTTGCGCAATGGACCGGCCATTCGCCCGAGTGCTACTTTGGCGACGAGCCGTGGCATGACATCCTGCGCGATTTTCCCGATCTCGATGTGCTCGCGGTGGCGACGCCGGATCATCTGCACACGCAGCCGATCCTCGCGGCGCTCGCGAAAGGCGTGCATGTCCTCACGGAAAAGCCGATGTGCCTTTCCACTGCGGAGGCGGACGAAATCATCGCGGCGGCAAAGGCGAAGAACCTCATCGTCGGCGTGGACATGCACAAGCGTTATGATCCCGATCACCTGCGCGTGCGCGACGACATCCAGAAGCGCATCGGCGCGCCGCTCTACGGCACGGCGTTTCTCGAGGAGCCGCTGGAGGTGAGCACGAGCACGTTCAAGTGGGTCGAGTCGAGCGATCCGTTCAGTTACGTCGGGCCGCACTGGACCGATCTCATCTACTCCTACTACAAGTCGAAGCCCGTCTCGCTCACCGCGGTCGGGCAGAAGAAGCGGCTCGTGCGCGACGGCATCAATGCTTACGACGCCGTGCAGGTGCGCGTGGATTTCGACAACGGCATGTCGATCAACTTCCACAACAACTGGATCACGCCTGCGGACTTCGAGGGGCCGGTGAACCAGGGCCACGAGATCGTCGGCGCGGATGGGAAGGTCGAGAGCGACCAGCAGTATCGCGGCTTCCGCTGGTGGAATGCCGGCGGCGGCTCGCGCACGTCGAACAATCACTTCACACGCGACGTGGTGCGCGCCGACGGGACAAAGGCGTATGTCGGCTACGGTGTGGACAGTCTCACCGTCGCGCTCGTCGCGGTGTGCGGCGTGAAGTTCGGCCGCAAGACGCGCGACGAGATGGCGCCGCTCTACCCGACCGCGGAGGAAGCGCGCATCACCTGCGCGATTGTGGACGCCGCGGCGAAAGTGCGCGACCTCAACTTCAAATACATGAACGAAGGCAAAGGCGCGACGGTCACGGCGCGCTTCGGCGCGGACGGCATCACCATCTGCGATCCGAACTCGCCGCAGGTCTTCACGCAAATCTACGACCGCGCGATTTGAGTCGGCGATCTATTCCGGGGCGAAAATGGGCGACATGGTTCAATGGTCTTCTCGCGAACAATCTCTTGCCGGAAGTGCAGCCCTAGAGAGTGCTGGCGATTGGTGGCGCTGGCCGTGCAGGACTGGATCGCGAAGCGGGGGCAAGACCCAATACATCCAGTTCGGAATCCCTTGGCGGATTCCACTCTGACTATTGAACCTCGCCAGCATGCTGCGTTGGCAGGTCGAATCCGCAACCGAGCTCGGCCCATCTCTGCTGAATGAACCCGATAAGATTTTGTTCCGCGTCGGTGAGGATTCGTCCGGTCGCACAGCAGCCACGCAGCCAAAAAAGATAGTTCAGAAAGACAGTTTTCGCGTTCGCAGCAGTCTCACACCATACGTCGAAGCTGCTGTATTGAAGCCACTCCGTCAGACACGTGAACTGCTCCCTGGCAGACTTGCCGCTCAATCCGAACTTGTCAGGGATGCAGCCGCGAAAGTCGTCCGCAAAATAACCGGCAACAACTTTGACCGGGGTTTGGATGCGCGAATTGAAATCCGGCAGGCATTCAGCCGGAACCCAAAGCTCTTCATGCTCCCGAGCACCCACCACATGACGCTCAAAATCAGCCGCGTAATCGTCGGGAATGTCGAACTGCGTGACGTAGCCAACTCCATCCTTTTCACGTGTATTCCAATCACGAGCAATCTGCTCCGCGTAGCCGAAGTTCGTGACTGGATAGAAAATCGGCTGCTCAGGCAAACGCGGTGGAAACGCCCGCATCTGAGCATCGAAAAGGAGCGCGAGTTCTTTTAGTCCAACTGGTCGCCAGAGTGTCACAGGAAATCTTTGCTTAGCTCTCTAGTAACCCCAGCACGAGCGAGCAGTTCGCGCCGCCGAAGCCGAAGGCGTTGTTCATCGCGTTGCGGAAGCGGTGGGTGCGGCCCTCGTTGGGGATGATGTCGGTGGCGCAGGCGGGGTCGGGCGTGCGGTGGTGCAGCGTCGGCGGGAGCCACTGGTCGCGGAGGGCGAGCGCGCAGATGGCCGTCTCCATCGCGGCGGTCGCGCCGAGCGGATGCGCGGTGAAGGGCTTGGTGCCGCTCACGGGCGGCGGCATTTCGCCGAAAACGGTGCTGATGCACATGACCTCGTTGGCGTCGTTGATCTGCGTGCTGCTGGCGTGCGCGTTGATGTAGCCGATGTCGCGCGGCTGGCGGTGCGCGTCCTTCAGCGCGGCGCACATGACCGCCATCACGCACTCGCCGTCGGGCGCCGGGCTCGTCATGTGGCAGGCGTCGTTGTTCAGCGCGTAGCCGAGCACCTCGGCATAGATGCGCGCGCCGCGGCGCTGGGCGTGGCCGAGTTCCTCGATCACGAGCGAGCACGCGCCCTCGCCCATCACAAAGCCGTCGCGGTCCTTGTCGAACGGCCGGCACGCGAGCGCCGTGGGCTCGCCCTGCCAGCGGCTCATCGTGCGGATGAAATCAAACGAGCCGAACGTGAGCGGGCTCAGCGGGGCCTCGGCGCCGCCGGCGATCATCACATCCGCCCAGCCGTCGCGGATGTAGCGCAGCGCCTCGCCGACCGCGACGGCGCCGCTCGCGCAGGAATTGGAGTTTGTCGTGCCCACGCCGCGGAAGCCGCACTCGATGGCGATGTTGCTGTGCGCGCTGCCGCCGAAGACCTGCAACGCGAGCGTCTGGTTCACGCCGCGCTGGCCTTTTTTCAAAAAGCGCCCATGCTCGCCCTCGGCGTTCGAGATGCCGCCGAGCGCGGTGCCGAAGCTCACGCCGCGCCGCATGTCGGGCTGCTCGCGGCTCCACGGCAGCTTCGCGTCGTCGAGCGCGAGCAGCGCGGACGCGACGGCGAACTGCGCGTAGCGGTCGAGGCGCTTCAGCCGGTGCGGCGGGAAAAACTGCGCGGGATCCCAGCCGCGCACCTCGCCGGCATTGCGCGCGCGGAACTGCGAGGCGTCGAACGTAGTCACGGGGCCGATGCCGCTGCGTCCCTCGCGGATGGAACTCCAGAACGCATCCGGCCCGATGCCGCACGCCGTGATGGGGCCAATGCCGGTGATGACGGCGCGGCGGCGTTGCGAGTGATCCGGGTGCGTCATGACACAGGTAGGGCGCTTTCGCCGAAAGCACCGATGCTGGGGCGGCCTTGGCAAGGCCGCCCTACCACGCGCCAGCGCGTGAAGCACTCGCCGCCGACGCGCTTCACCTCGACGAGACGCAACTGCGTGCTGCGCGGGAGAAATTTTCCCGCGACACCCGTGAGCGTCGGTGCACCGCTGCCGCCGAAGATGAGCGGGCAGAGCGTGAGGTGCAGCTCGTCGAGCAGGTCGGCGGCGGCAAACTCGCGCAGCAGAGTCCCCCCGCCCTCGCAGACGAGACGCTTCACGCCGTAGTCGGTGCGGAGAATGGCGAGCGTGAGCGCGAGGTCCACGGTCGGCGCGGGGTGGATGAAGATGTCTCCAAAAACCAGCAGCGCCTTCCGCGTGCTCTCGGGCATCCGGGAGGTGGTGAAGATGAGAATCGGTGCATCCGGCGCGGAAAAGACACGCAGCTTCGGCGAGATGCGCCCGCTGTTGCTCACGATGACACGCAGCGGCGGCTTTTTTCCGCGCACACCGGGGATGCCGAGCGTCATCGTGTCAGCGGCAAGCGTGCGCGCGCCGACGAGCACGGCGTCGCATGCGGCACGGATTTCCACGAGCCGGCGCTTGTCACGCCGCGAGGAGAAATCGGCGGGCGTGAATTTACGGGTGCTGATGCGGCCGTCGGCTGTGAGCGCGAAGTTCGCCGTGACGAATGGCCGCGGCAGTTTCCCGAGCAACTTCGAGGGCGTTTTCCTCTTCGCTGCCATCACGTGAGGTGCGTGCCCTTCAACTGCGCTTCGGCCTCCGCGCGGATGGCTTCGCGCTGCTGGCGGCTCGGGCGGTAGAAAATGTAGAAGAGCCCGCCGACGACGCCCCAAAACGCGATGCAGAGATAGCCAAGCACGGAGATGGCGGGAGCAACGCCGCGTTCCAAATCGGCGAGCGGCGTCAGCATTGAATCGAACAGCTTTTCCCGCGCGCCGAGGCCGCCGGGGGTGACTGGGAGCGCGGAGAGGCCCTCGATGACCGGAAGCACGGAGTAGAGCTCGATGGCGGTCGGCTTCCGCGGGCCGGAGTCCTCGATGGACTTCGACGCGCACCAAAACGTCGCGTAATGCGCGGTGTGCGCGAGCGTGGAAATCGCGATGGCGCACATCGTCGGCAGCCACGCGCGGGCGTAGAGTGCGAAGGCACCCGAGACGCTCGCGAGGAAATTCCGGCCGGGCATTCTCTCCGGCAGCGCATGCACAAGGCGCAGGCTGGAAATGACGCCCGCGAGCAGGATGCCGAACACGCCGGCGCCGAGCACGGCAAGCACGGTGTAAACGCAGCTCTTCGAGAGCGGCTCCTGCGTGAGCCAGTCCCAGCGGAAATAGGTGATGCCCACGATGAGCACGCCGACGCCAAGCATGCCGAGCACGCGGTCCATCACGACGCTGAGGGCGGCGGAAGTCTTCCGCCCGACGGGCGCCTCCTTGAGCAGGTAGTAGCCTTTGACCAGATCACCGCCGGTGCCGCCGGGGATGAAGAGGCTGAAGAAGAGCCCGACCATCAGCAGCCCGTAGAGCCGCCACCACGAAAGGTGGACGCCCTGCACGCGGAGGAGAATTTGCCAGCGGACGCCGGCGAGAATCTCAAACAGCCCGTAGGCGGCGATGCCGGCGGCGAGCCACCACCAGTTCGCCTGCTGGACGGCGTCGCTGAGCGCCCGGCGCTTGTCCTCATCGTGAAACACCCAGAACAGCAGTGCCGCGGTGAGGCTGAACTGGAACAGGGCGAGGAGAAATTTTCTCATGTCCGCGGTTCCGCGCAGGCCCCCGGGGCTACCCGCCGAATTTCTCCCTCCACTTCGCGAGCGCGGTGGTGATTTCCTCCTTCGTCCGGCGCGGGCTCATTTCGAAGACGAAGAGCGTGTCCTTTGGCAGCAGCGGGATGAGGCGGTCGTATTCGACGCCGCCGGTGAATGGCGCCATGTGGTCGCGGCCCGGCCAGCCCGTGTCGTGCAGATGGCAGCCGATGAGCCGCGGCGCTACACGCGAGAGCCACTCGAAGTGATCGAGGAAGCCGATGTTGTGCTTCACCTGCACGTGGCCGAAGTCGTGCCAGTAGCCGACGATTTCGGGATTCATGCGCGCGAGCACGTCGAGCATCTCGCGCTCGCTCGGGATTTCCTCAAAGCTGTGGCGGCTCTCCACGCCGAGCTTGATGCCGCGTTCGCCCGCGTAGTCCACCACGCGGCGCAGGCAGTCGAGCATGCGGAGAAACGGCGCGACCTGCGCGGCCTCGCGCTTGCGCACGGCGTCTAGCTTGAGCGCGACGTAATCGCGGGAGTTGTGGTGGCCCTGTTCGGCGAGCTTCACAAGTTCGCTGGTGTAATCCCCGATGGGGACCGAGCCGAGGTGCAGCACGACGAACGGCGCGCCAAGGCGCTTCGCGAAATCGATCGTCTTCAGGCTGTGCCGCACGGCACGGTCGCGCTCGCCGTCGTGCTGCGCGCTGAACTGGTAGCAGTCTGGTGAAGCGCGCGGGATTTCCGGCGGCAACGGGCAGAAGTTGTGCAGCGAGGAAATCTTCACGCGGCCGGCCTCCCAGACTTTCAGGATGCCCTCGACGAGCGGCAGGCGGATGCCGTGCCCGAGCTCCACATTCTGGAAGCCAAGCTCCAGAAGTTCCTCGATCATCGCGGCACCATCGGTGTGACGCCCGGAATTCCAGCAAGTGGAGCAGCTCAGCATGCGCAGGGAGATGAAGCAGTGTCGTGAATCTCGTGGAAAGAAGCACGGCCCGCGTCTTCGGCAACCGCGGCGCCGCGGTTTTCCGCGAACGGCGCGGAGCGAAGCGGGATTCGCCGCGCTGCGCAACCCGCAATCAGGCCGGCGCTACTGCGCCCAGGTGATCAGCCGCAGTTCGTGCTCCTGGATGAGGTTGGGGTGCGTGGGAATGACCCGCACGCCGAGACCGTAGCTGCCGCTCTCCTGCGCCGGAATTTTCCCGGCAAAACGGAAGACGCCGCTGCTGATCTTCTCGACCTGCCCGAGGTTCACGGTCACCGGATTCAAAATGTGGCCGTTCGCGGATTCGCCGACCTGCACCTGCACGCGGACGAACTCGGGCTCAATCGGCCCGAGCGACGCGCGCACGCTGACCTCGACTGAATCGCCGACGGTCACGTTCGTGCCGTTGCCCGTGTGGATGGAAACATCCGAGAGGCGGACGTGCGGCCAGTCGCGGCGGATGTTGTCCTTCCAGCACGCGACCTCGATGGCTTTTTTGCACGAATTGGCGATGAGGGTCGAGTGCGCCCGGGCGGCATTGTCGTAGAGACGCTCGGTGTATTCCTTCACCATGCGGTGCGTGTTGAAGACAGGCACGATGGTGCGGATGGACTCGCGCATCAGGTTGATCCACGCGAGCGGGAGGCGGCCATCCGGCTTCGCGTAATAGAGCGGCAGGATCTGCGTCTCAAGCACGTGGAAGAGGCTGTGGATGTCCACCGCGTCCTCGTAGTTGGGCTCGGGAGGGATGGTGCTCTCGGGAATCTCCGGACCGATGGCCCAGCCGTTCTTGCCGGTGCAGGCTTCGCACCACCAGCCGTCGAGCACGCTGAAATTCAGGCCGCCGCTCGGCGGGAGCTTCATGCCGCTCGTGCCGCTCGCCTCGAGCGGGCGGCGCGGGTTGTTCAGCCACAAGTCCACACCCTGGTAGAGCCGGCGGCCCACATAGTGATCGTAGTCTTCCACGAAGACGATGCGGCCCTCGAACTCCGGCATGCGGCTGTAGCGATAGACCTCCTGGATGAACTTCTTGCCGGGTTCGTCCTTCGGGTGCGCCTTGCCGGCGAAGACGAACTGCACCGGGTGCTCGGTGCTGTTGAGCAGCCGCTGTAGCCGGTCGGGGTCGCTGAAAAGCAGCGTGGCACGCTTGTAGGTGGCGAAGCGCCGCGCGAAGCCGATGGTGAGCACCTCGGGATTCAGCATCCGAGAAATCGTGCGGATTCTTTCTGGCGTATCTCCCGTGCGTGTCCACTGGAGCCGCGTGCGCTCGCGGATGAACTCAAATGTGCGGCGCTTCTGCCGCTGGTGCGCCTCCCACAGCTCCTCGTCGGGGATGTCCTGCACCTTCCGCCAGAAATCCTTGTCCGTGAGATGCTCCTCCCAGCCGGGAAGAAACTTGTCGTAGAGCCGGATGAAGTCCGATGCCATCCACGTCTTCGTGTGGATGCCATTCGTGACGCTGGTGATCGGCACTTCATCCTGCGGCACTCCGCTCCACACGTCCTTCCACAGTCCCTGCGACACGCGTCCGTGCAGTGCAGACACGCCGTTTGCCTGCCGGCTGGTGCGCAGCGCGAGGATGGTGAGGCTGAACGGCTCGGACGGATTCATCCGCGTCTGGCCGAAACTCGCGAACGTCTCGAAGTCGATCTTCACCGACGCCGGATACTCGCCGAAATACTTCCGCATGAGATCGAGCGGGAAAGCGTCGTTGCCCGCGGGCACCGGCGTGTGCGTGGTGAAGACATTGCCCGCGGCGACTGCCTGCAGCGCAGCGTAGAAGTCCATCCCGTCGTCCTGCACGCGGCGGCGGATGCGCTCCAGCGAGAGGAAGGCCGCATGGCCCTCGTTCATGTGATAGACGGACGGCTTGATGCCGATGGCGCTCAGCGCATGCACGCCGCCGAGGCCGAGGATGATCTCCTGCTTGATGCGCATCTCGTGATCGCCGCCGTAGAGCTGCGCCGTGATGTCGCGATCCTCCGGGGTGTTCTCCGCCACATTGGAATCGAGCAGGTAGAGCGTGATGCGCCCGACCGCAAGCTGCCACACCTTCACGCGCACCCAGCGGTCGAGAATTTTCACCGCGATGGTGAGCTGGTGCTTTTCCGAATCCAAAACCGGCTGCACCGCGAGGTGCGAGAAGTTCTGGTTCAGCGCGAGGCTCTCCTGCCAGCCGTCCTTGTTGATCTGCTGTTTGAAATAGCCGTGCCGGTAGAGCAGCGTGACCGCGACGAACGGCAGGTCCAAGTCACTCGCCGACTTGCAGTGGTCGCCGGAGAGGATGCCGAGGCCGCCGGAGTAGTTCGGGAACGACTCGTGAAAACCGAACTCCGCCGAAAAATAAGCGACCGGCCCGTCCAGCGGCGAATTCTTGCGGGTCTTCCCCCACGTGTCCTTCCGCTTCAGGTAGGCGTCCAATTTCTCCACCACCACGCGCATCGCCCGGAGGAAATCGTCATCGCCCGCCACCTCCTCCAGCCGCGCCTGCCGGCAGCGCTGCAGCAGCCGGACGGGGTTGTGGTTCGTCGTGTGCCAGAGGTCCGGGTCCACTTCCCGGAAGAGCGCCCGGGCGGTCGGCTCCCACGTCCACCACAGGTTATACGCCAGCCTCCGGAGAGGTTCGAGTTGGGCCGGCAGTTTCGGAACTACGTTGTAGGTATGGATTGGATGCATTTTCCCTTTCTTTTGTTAGCTCATGCAGGAGCGAACATTCTGAAGGGGAACGGCGCGCGACCGTAGCGTCCCTCCCCCACGGGGCAAGAACCTTTCTCCATTTTGGCAGAAAAAACCGCGCAGCAGCGGGAAAATGCCCTTTCTGCCTCCTGCAAACCGCTGTTTTCCCCGGGAAGTGTCCGGGGCCGTCGGTATCCTTGGACCTTCCGACGACCCCGGTGTTCCCCCCAGAACGATGAGTAAGACCCACGGGCCCCGTTCTTGTTTGAAAAAAGATCAGGAATTTTCACCCCGAAAATTTCGTCACCCGGCGCAACGCGATTGACACCGCGCCCGCCATCACGCGTCATCGCTGTCCTTTCCTATGCAAAACTCGCAGCCTCCTCTCGCCACCACGCGTCGTGATTTCATCAAGACCGCATCCGCAGCCACGGCCGTCTCCGCCCTCTCCGGCATCGTCCTCCCGCACGTCCACGCCGCGGGCAGCGACCAGATCAATGTCGCCCTCGTCGGCTGCGGCGGACGCGGCGCCGGCGCTGCCGCTGATGCGATGGGACAGAGCGGTCCGCCGACCAACCTCGTCGCGATGGCCGACGTGTATGAGCACAAGCTCAAGGAGAAGCACGACGCGCTGCAGCGCCGCTTCCCGAACAACGTGAAGGTGCCGGACGATGCGAAGTTCATCGGCTTCGACGGCTACAAGAAGGCCATCGACTGCCTGAAGAAAGGCGACGTCGCGATCTTCACCACGCCATGCGCGTTCCGCTCGGTGCACTTCGCCTACGCGATCGAGAAGGGCGTAAACGTCTTCATGGAAAAGCCCGTCACCGCCGACGGCCCGAAGTCGCGCCTCATGCTGAAGCTCAACGAGGAGGCGAAAAAGAAGGGCCTCAAAGTCGCCGTCGGCCTCAATAGCCGCCACGCGCGCAACCTCCAGGAACTGCGCAAGCGCATCCAGGGCGGCGAGCTCGGCGACATCATGTTCATGCGCGGCTACCGCATGGCCGGCCCCATCGGCTCCGCATTTTCCGAAAAATATCCCGGCCCCGACAACAATCTCCCCGGCAAGCCGAGCGAACTCCTCTGGCAGATCTCCCGCTTCCACAGCTTCATCTGGGCGAGCGGCGGCTGCCTCAGCGACTTCAACATCCACCACATCGACCACCTCTGCTGGATGAAGAACGCCATCCCTGTGAAGGCCCAGGCCGTCGGCGGGCGCCACTACCGCGGCAACTACGTCGATCAAAACTTCGACAGCTACTCCATCGAATACGTCTTCGAGGACGGCGCGCGCATGTTCATCGACGGGCGCTGCATGGTCGGCGCGAACCAGATGTATTCCACCTACATCCACGGCACGAAAGGCATGGCCATCGGCGCGAAGGCCGGCGACTGCAACGGACCGTCCGCCATCTTCAAGGGCCAGGCCCCGAGCAAGGCCGGCATGCTCTGGCAGTCCGAAGTCGCCAAGCACGAGGCCGAGTCGCACTTCAACGAGTGGACCGACCTGCTCGACGCCATCCGCGGCGACAAGCCTTACAACGAGGTGCAATACGGCGTGGAGGCGAGCGTCATCACCTCCATGGGCCGCATGGCTGCACACACCGGCCAGGAAATCACCTACGAGGACATGCTCAACCACGAGCACGAGTATTGCCCCGACGCCGACAAACTCACCATGGACAGCGCGCCGCCGCTCAAGTCCGACAAGGACGGCAAGTATCCCATCCCGACCCCCGGCGAGAAGAAGGGCAAGGTGTGGCAGGAGTGGTATGCGTGATCCCCGCGGATTCCCGCTCTGAAAAAATCAAAGCGCCCGGAGAAATCCGGGCGCTTTTTTCTCCAGCAAAACAGTCTTCCAAAAAAACACGCCCAGTCTATTTTCCTGACCATGAGCGTGCGTGAAATCATCGATGAGCTTCCCCGGCTGACGACCGCCGACCTCCTCGCGATCGAGCAGCGCATCAGCGAACTCGCCGCAAAGCAGGGCAACGGAAATGCAACGGCGGCACCGCTGCATGCCGAGCAGGTGGAGGGAAGCCTCGTGCTCACGGGAGCGCGGACGATCCGGCAGGCTGAGGTTGAGGCGATCCTCGACGAGCTTCCGTGACCTGGCTGCTCGATGTCTCCGCGCTCGTCGCGCGCCTCGTTCGGAGCCACGAGCACCACGGCCGCGTGAGCGCATGGTGGCCGGGCCGCGCACTCGCGGTGTGCCCGATCACCGAACTCGGATTCCTGCGCGTTGCCTGCGCGCTCGGCTCGACGATGGACGACGCCCGTGCAGTGCTCGCCTCATTTCTCCGCGACGGGGCGCCCGTGTTCATCCCGTGTGATCGCCGGGCGCTGGACAGCGCGGCGATTACTTCACCGCGCAAAACCACGGACATCTACCTCGCCGATCTCGCGGCAGCACGCGGCTGGCGTCTGGCCACGCTCGATGAGGGCATCACGCATCCAGCAGTGGATTTGATTCCGCAGCTCAGCATCGCACCGTGAGCACCGTGACCCGCTGCCCGTGGCCGACGAAGCCGCCCGCCATCAGTCCTCCCCGCGCGTCTCGCGCATCCTCTCATCAGTCGTCAGCAGCCCCTTTGCGAGCCCCGTGCTCGCCGCCAGCCATCGCTCGAAATCCGCCGTCTCCGCGCGCACCCTCCCCGCCGCATCCTCCAGGAAAATCCTCGCAGTCGTCCCATCCGGCACATGCACTCCGGGCGGGAGCTTGATGGTGTCATTCTCGACGATCGCCGTGATGCTCATGCCCGCACTCTGCCAGAATCCCCCACCCCGGCAAGGCGCGACTCCGCGGCGTGGAACCAAACGGAGCGCCCTACGCGAGCAGCGCCTTGAATCCTGCCTGCTCGAAATGCCGGTCACCCGTGAGCGCATCGCTCAGCCCCTCGTCCTGCATCACCACAAATGAAATGCAGTCCGTGAGCGACCATTCCTTGTCGGTGCGGCCTCGGTAAAGGGCGATCCCTCGTCTCCACAAGCCCTCGCTCAACGGGTGAATGATCGTCCCCTGTCCAGCGATGTCTTCGAGAAACTCGGCACACACGCCGCGGCGTGTGGGGGCCGACATCGCATCTGCCACTTCGAGCAGCACCGCCGCAGTGGTCACTGTCCTGATCCCGCCTCTGGCGATCAGACTCATCGCCCGCCCATGCGCGGCATCGTGCCGGTTGAGCACAGCGATATAGAAGAATGCGTCGGCAAACACGCGCTTCATCGCCCGGCGCGCTTCGGTGTGCCGTGGATGTAATGGTCGTGTTCCGCCGCAAAATCTTCCGGCCCTTCGATGCTACCCGCGTATTTCATCATCCACGCCAGCGCGTTCTCTCTCGAAAACTCAGCGGCCTTCTCATCCGGCAGCGTGATCTCCACCCGCGTCCCGTCCGGCACATGCACGGGCAGCTTGATCGTGTCGTTCTCCACGGTGACGGTGATGCTCATCCCCGCACTCTGCCAGAATCCCCCACCCCGGCAAGGCGCGAGTCCTCAGCGCACGTCGCTTGAATCCGAGTTACTTCGACGCGAGTTCGTAAACGTAATTGGTCTTCCCGGCGGTGAACTTCAGATGCTTGCCATCCTGTGCGAGCGTCATCACTTGCTTGTCCCCGTGGGTGAAAGTGATGAACAGGCTGTTGTGAGATGTGATTTTGAAATCGTAGTCACCGGGCTGCACACTTTTGTCCGTAAATGAGAGAGTCGCCGCCAATCCGCCCCTCAAAGGTTTAGGTGGCACTGCGATCCAGACCGTTCCAACGAGTCCCTTCCGCAGATCCTTGATGGAAACCTCTTGAGCAGGCACCTTCGATGCAGTGGGCGTTCCGGGCGCCGAAGCATTGTCCCCATCTGCGCGGGGACTCCTCCCGATGACGCCGCCGCGAAACTGGGTGCCCGAAAACGAGCTGCGGTCGTCAGTGAAGGTGACATTCGCGGTCCAGACCTTCGCCTGGTCATGCATCAGAAATGCCACCGAATTCGCTCCCGTGACTTTCCATTCGGTGCGCAGCGTCCACGGACGGAAATTCACGCTGCCATCTTTTCGAAACTCAAGAAGGCCGCCGCTACCGGCAAAGTCCCACTTCGTGCCGGGCAGGAACTCAGCCAGCGCCTTGGGCTTTTCGGGAGCCGGAGCGATGACGGGTGCCGCAGGCTTGGGCTCGGGCGGAGCCGGTGAAGTTGCAGGGAGCCCTGCCAGCCACGCGCCCTTTACCTCATCCCGCTTGGCCTGCACCAGCAGCGCGTCGTCGAGACGCTGCGCCTTGGTGAGTTGAACCTGCGTTTGGGCGAGTGCCGCGTCGTATTTGGCGTGGAGGGCTTGGGCTCGGGTGGCGCGCTCGGTGTTCGCCTTGGCGATCTGCACGCGGATGGCGGCGCGGATTTGCTTCACGGCCGCGGGGTCGGCGGCGTCGTCCTGCTCAGGGAAGAGCTGCGTGTCGGCGAACCGCTTCTGCTCGTCGCGCAGGGCCAGCGCGCCTTTGAGGTCGCCGGCGGTGCTCGCCTTCTTGATGCCGTCCTCCAGCGCGGAGATGTATTGCACCTTCGCCTTGTTCAGCTCGGCCTCCTGCCAGTCGGCCACGTCGCGCTTGAACGCCGCCTGCCACTGCGCGTCCGTCGTCTCGATCCACTTCTGCATCTCCGTCTTCGGCGCGGCGGGATTCTCCGCGGATGCCGGTGACGGTGCGGGCTGGGCCGGCGCGGCGGGTGCGGGGTCCTGTGCGGCGAGGCGCGCGCCGGTGAAGGCCGCGGCGAGCAGCGTGGAAAGGAGGACGTGGATTTTTTTCATGGGATGCGGTGTCTGCTTCGAGTGTTGGGAATCGCGGCTGTGCACCGCACCATTGTGGGAATTTAGATGACGGTCGTTCCTACTTTATTTGGTTCACGAGCACCTGCTTCACCCACACGGTCGAATTGTGGTATGCCATGATTCCAATTTCCTGCTTAACCTTCGAGAAGTCGCCCTGCCATGTGGTGCGCTCCTCGCCGTCCACGAAGATTGTCATCTTATCCGGGAGCACGACCTGTCGAATCGTGATGAACTGGTTGACAGGGATCGTCCCCAGCCCCGGCCGGTGCTGCTGATGTGCAGGCCCGCCATCAATCCGCAACTCCGTTTTCCGAGTCTCCCAATTAAAGATGATTTGGTCGGCGGCATACCGGAGCCTCAGTTGGTCATTGGTTTTCAGGACATAGATGATCTCCAGTGGCGGCCGAAAGGTCCCGGTGCTCTTGATTCCCTTTGGAGTCGTCACGACCACGAGCCCTTCTTGTTTCGGCGCACCGACCGCCATAGTCCCTAGCACCTCCCTGCCAGAACCCGCACCTGCCAGAGCACCCTTGCCCGGCGTCAGCGGCTTTGGAGTTGCAATGGGAGCATGAGGCGTTGTTGTCGCTGGCACATTTGTCTTTCCGGCCGCGGCCATGACTTCAGGCGTGAGCCACGCGGTTTTGATTTCATCCCTTTTGGCCTGCACCAGCAGCGCGTCATCGAGCCGCTGGGCTTTGGTGAGTTGGACCTGCGTTTGGGCGAGCGCGGCATCGTATTTGGCGTGGAGCGCTTGGGCGCGGGTGCCGCGGTCGGCGTTCACCTTGGCGATCTGTGTGCGGATGGTGGCGCGAATTTGCTTCACCGTCGCGGGATCCGCAGCGTCATCCTGATCGGGGAAGAGTTGCGTGTCGGCAAACCGCTTCTGCTCGTTGCGCAGCGCGAGGGCGCCGGTCAGGTCGCCGGCGGCGCTCACCTTCTTGATGCCCTCCTCCAGCGCCGCGATGTATTGCACCTTCGCCTTGTTCAGTTCGGCCTCCTGCCAGTCGGCCACGTCGCGCTTGAACGCCGCCTGCCACTGCGCGTCCGTCGCCGCAATCCACTTCTGCATTTCCGTCTGCGGCGCGGCAGGCTGGCCCGGCGCGGCGGGAGCGGGATCCTGGGCGGCGAGGCGCTCGCCGGTGAAGGCCGTAGCCAGCAGCGTGGAGAGGAGGACGCTCATCGTTTTCATGCGACGTCGGGATGTTGGTTTGTTGTGCGGCGATTGGCAATCACAGACGGCGCCATGCAGGGCCGGGCTTTATCCCCCCACCACCACGCTCACCGTCTCGCTCCACTTGCCCACGGGGGCGCCGTCCACCTGCCACATTCCGCGGTAACTCCACGCGGTGCGGGTGGCGGGGAAAGGGGCGGTGTCGGTGCAGTTTGGCGTGGTGTCGTAGCAGAGGGTCACGAAGCCTTTGCCGTCGGCGCGGTCCACCTGCATGTGGAGCGCTTCCACGTGGTCGCGCAGGCCGTCCCAGTTCCAGCCGAGTTCCACCTGGAGGCCGCTCACCCTCGCGGTGATCACCGGCTGGAAGTCCGCGGGGTCGGGCGTGTCCGTCTCGGCACCCACCACGCGCAGGTCGGCGAGGATGGCATCGGTGCGCGCGTCGTTCTGCTTGATCTCCCCGACGAGGTCGAAGATGCGCCTCAGAGAACCCTCGGGCATCGGCACCACGGCCGGAAGGCCGCCGGTGGCGGCGGGCAGCGGCGGCGGGGTGAAGACCGGCAGTGCGAGCGTGCCGCCGGTGCCGCCCTGGGCCTGCTGCGCGGCGTCGGTGCAGGCCTTCTGCCATGCGCGGACGGCGGGGAGCCACGTGCCGAGGACGTAGATGAGCCAGCGGCAGTCGGCGATGATGCCGGCGGCGCGCGACGCATCGAGGCCGAGAGTGGCGATGTAGCCGATGAGCTTTGCGTAAAAATTGCCGAGCCAGATGATCTGGTCGGCAACTTTGCTGGGGTAGTATGCTTGGAGTCTCATGGTTCTGGTGTGCTTGGTTATGGTTTGCGGGGGATAGGGGACAAAGCCGGGGTCACCGGGCTCCAGATAGAAGCCCCACCGGACATTGGGATCGTTCCAGACGAATGGGAGCCCTGTCATCGGATTGATGGCATTCCAGAAAAGCGGCTTCGCCATAGTGGAAAAAGGGCATATTATTGGCCCAAAGGGGCTCCTTTCAGGAAAACGGGGCGTTTCCCAAGCCGTTTGGGATGCATCCCAAACGAAATGGGATGAATCCCAAACTCCGCGGGATCGTTCCCAAACGATTTGGGATGCTTCCCAAATGAAATGGGATCGTTCCCGTGGAAAATGGGATCGTTCCCAAATCCCGCGGGATCGTTCCCATGCGCCATGGGAACCGTCCCAAACCGTTTGGGATCGCTCCCATGGAGAATGGGAATCGTCCCGCCGCCCGCGGGAACCGTCGCCGGGAGCCGCCGGACCATCCCCCGCCCCGTGCGGATTTTCCCCGCCCGCGCTTGAATTTTCCCGCCGAGCGCTCCGCGCGCTCTACCGTCGAGCCGTCGAGCCGTCGAGCCGTCGAGCCGTCGAGCCGTCGAGCCGTCGAGCCGTCGAAGGAACGGAGGAGCCGGTGCTGGTGGAGGTTTTCATACCGCTGCTGCTTGGTCGGCGGAATACGGCACCGTGATGCCGAGTCAATGCCTAATTTTCGTGATTTTTTCCGGCCTGCGGAGCACCCGCGGCGAGCCGGTCGCGGATCCATTTGAACCACGAAGGGCACGAAGAACACGAAGGCACTGCGAAGGAGCCGCCGCCCGGCCATGATGGCCGTTGCACGCCGAGCCGCCGCGTGACACTCTCCCGGGCATGAACTACGGGCACATCATCACGATCGAGCCGGACAAGCGGAGCGGCAAGCCGTGCATCCGCGGGATGCGCATCGCGGTGCAGGATGTCCTGGAATACCTCGCCTCGGGCATGAGCGAGGACGAAATCCTCGCGGACTTCTCCGAACTCACGCGTGAGGACATCCGCGCGTGCCTCGCGTTCGCGGCGGACCGCGAGCGGAAGCTCTTCACCGCCGCCGCGTGAAGCTGCTGCTCGACGAAAACCTGTCGGACCGGATCGTCCCGCAGATTCTCGACCTGTATCCCGAGTCGGCGCACGTCAAGTCGCACGGGCTCATCCACACGAGCGACACGCTCATCTGGTCATTCGCACGGGAGCACGGCTACACGATCGTGTCGAAGGATGCGGACTTTCACCAGCGCAGCTTGGTTTCGGGTCATCCGCCAAAGCTGGTTTTTCTCAGGGTCGGAAACTGCCCCACCAGCCGCATCACGCAAATCCTGCGGGACAATCACCCGCTGCTGTCAGCGTTCAGCTCGGACTCCGAGGCTGGCATTTTGATCCTGCCATAAATGAGACACGCCTCCATGCATCCCGCCCGCTGCCCCTGGCCCGTGAAGCCGCCCGACATCGCCTACCACGACACGGAGTGGGGCGTGCCTTCGCGCGATGACCGGCACCTTTTCGAGATGCTCATCCTCGAGGGCGCGCAGGCGGGGCTGAGCTGGTCCACCATCCTCGCCAAGCGGGAGAACTACCGCGAGGCGTTCGATGGGTTCGACGCGGAGCGCATCGCGCGCTACACGCCCGCGCGGGTGGAGAAGCTGCTGGCGAATCCCGGCATCGTGCGCAACCGGCTGAAGGTCGCGGCAACCATCCGGAATGCGCGCGCCTTTCTCGCGACGGTGGAGGAATGCGGGAGCCTGGCCGCGCTGCTGTGGGGATTTGTGGACGGCAGGCCGGTGCGGAATGCGCGCCGCTCGATGAAGGACGTGCCGGCGCGCACGGCGGAGTCCGACGCGATGAGCAGGGAGCTGCTGCGGCGGGGGTTCAAGTTTGTCGGCTCGACGATCTGCTACGCCTTCATGCAGGCGGTGGGGATGGTGAACGACCACCTGACGTGCTGCTTCCGCCACGCCGAGGTGGCGCGGATGAAGTGAGGAGGCCGCCACGGGCTGGCGTCGGAAATTTTTCCCACAAAGATTCGCAACTTCGCGGTGTTTACGCCATTTGATGCTCGCCGCTCCCGCGGTGAGAATCCCTCTCAGCTCTTCCCGGAAACGGGCGGAGCCGTCTCAAAAACAACAACAACACCAACAACAACATGAAGAAACTCCTCGCACTCCTCGCCGCCGCGTTCGTCTCCGTCAGCGCACAGGCCGGTGAATTCCCCGACATCAGCATTGATGAGCTGAAGGCCGCCATCACGGCCAAGAAAGTCACCGTCCTCGATGTGATGGGCTCGGCCTCCTACAAGGCCGGCCACGTCCCCGGCGCGATCGACTTCCGCGCGCAGAAGGCGGAGCTCGCGAAGCTCCTCCCGAGCGACAAGAGCGCGCTCGTCGTCGCCTACTGCGGCGGCCCGACCTGCAACGCCTACTCTGCCGCCGCCAAGGCCGCGAAGGAGCTCGGCTACACGAACGTGAAGCACCTCTCCGCCGGCATCTCCGGCTGGAAGGCCGCAAACGCCCCGCTCGAAGCGGCGAAGTAAGAGCCCCGGCTCCCGATTCACGGGCGTCCCTTGCGCAAGCGGGGGACGCCCTTTTTCTTGCCGAAATTCTGTCGGACTTCGTGCGGGTGTTTCGAGCGGCGAAGCTCCAATTCTGCAACTTGGAACTCGATATCGCACCTCGCTGTGCCACGCTCTGAGCATGCTGGACAAGTCTCAGGAACACTACGATCAAGAATACTGCGGCGAGCTACTCAGGGGCAAATTTCCGAGGCCGGGCGCGAAGCTCCGCTACATCGGAGGCAAGTCATTTTGGCCAAAGGACATCACTGCCAATGCGGAGCGCGAACTCCGCTTGGGTGAAATCTACACGCTGAAGAAGATCGCACTGGCATCGAGTTCGACTTGCATCACTCTTGAGGAAACCGGCGAGACTGGGTTTTCGCTCAGCTTGTTCGAGAAGGTCTGAACTCAGACAAAAAGACGGAGCCTGGTCGGCCACTGGCTCACCAGCCCAGCGGCAAATCCGTGAGCGTCCCTTTCAAAATCGTGCGGATGGCCTGCTTCTCCGCGGCAGGCATGTAGGCGTATTCCTTCATCGGCTTCTCGACGCTCAGCGCTTCGCGGAGGCGGATGTAAACCTGCTGCTTCATCCGCGAGGGCAGCCCCTCAAACTCGGGGCTGTAAATCATGTAGCTGCAGCGGAAGCGGAAGAGGCGCGTGTGCAGATCGAAGTCGCGCAGCGATGCCCCCTGCACGGCACGGCGCTTCGTGAGGAAGTCCTTCTTGAACGCCGCATCGCCCTCGATGCCGCCATTCGGCAGCGGCACCTCGTCGGCGAAGAGAAAGTAGCGCACGAGGAGGCGCGCCTGCTCATCGAGTTCGGCGTAGTGCGCGGGGGTGAGCTTGTCCTTGTCCTGATAGAATGCCGTGCGCGCGCGGTAGGAGGCCTGGAGGATTCGGTTCGCGCATCCCGCCTGGTGCTCGTGCACGAGCTGCGGGAGGATGTCGCTCGTCGCCACGGGGTATTTTGAAAAATCGAAGAGCTGGCCTGGCTGCACCGCGGTCTTCGTGATGCCTTCGCCCGCGTAGCGCCCGATGGTGTTCGCCCACTCGCCCGCGATGGCGTGGTCGCTGCGGTCGCCGGTGACATACCATCCGCCAAAGCGCTCGGCGAACGGGATGTCGTGGCCGGTCCGCTCCTTGCGGAAGGTCTTCAGGCTGCCGCCGGTGGGGCCGGGAATGACGGACTTGATCACGACGCCCGGCACGAAACCGGTGTCCTCGCGGGTGTGGCAGTTCACGCAGCGCTCCGAGCGCTCGACGGTGATTCGCTGCCCCGAGGGATTCGAGGGCGAATCGCGGGGGATGTCGAACATGTAGAAAATCGCGCCGAGCTCCGGGTCCATCGAGAGGATCTCGATCTTCGCGCCTGGGATGTAGCCGAGGTAGAGGCCGTCGTTGAAGAAGATCGCGCGGGGATTGCGCGGCGTGATGAAGCGAAGCTGGAGGCTCGTCGTCGAGAACACGAGCATCTGCGAGGTGGCGGGCACATCGAGCACCTTGAGCAGGCTGAGGACGAACGCCTTCTCGCTGCTCTGATCGAGCGGGATGCGGCCCGACTCGAGGTCGGACTTCAGCTTCGTGAAGCGGTCCTTCAGCGGCGCCGTGTGGTAGTTGTGCGGCGGCTCGTCGAAGTTTTTGTAGCTCGGCTCGGCACAGGCAGACGCCGCCAGCAGGAGCGCGGGCAGTGCGGGGAAAAGCCTGAGGGTCATGTGGTCGGCGAATGTATGCAGCGACAACCGGCGGACAAGGCAACGCTTTGGCGCGCTTGCGCGAAAGCCGCGGCATGGCAGCGTCGGCCCATGAACCGTGAGGAACTCATGCAGCTTGCGACCGCATTCCGCGATGCGGCGCTCGAGGATTTGAGGCGCGCAGAGAGCGTGGACGACATCCACGCCGCAACCCTGCGCGCGCACTCGCGGCTGAATGAATTGGAGACGCGGCTCTTCGCCGAGAACAAGGTGCGCGTGGACTGCAAGGCGGGCTGCGGCACTTGCTGCCATCTCGGGAAGATCGACGCGCGGGCGCATGAGGTCTTCGCCCTCGCGGACTGGGTTCGGAAGAACTTCAGCGCGGAGGAATGTGAAGCCGTCCTCGCGCGGGCGAAGGCACACGCGGCCAAAGTCGCGCCGCTCACGCTTGAGGAACACCTGCGCACCGTGAGCGCGTGCCCCCTTCTCCGCGACATGCGGTGCAGCGCGCATCCGGCACGGCCGGACGTGTGCCGCATCGGGCACTCGGTGGACGTGCGCATTTGCGAGCTGGCGTTTCAGAATCCCGACGACCTCGCGGCCAAGGGTGGATCGCACGCGGAGACGAAGCTCGCGATGACGGTCGCAAGCGACGGCACCTCGTTCGCATTCATCGAGGCGGGCTTTGACAAAACCGCATACGATCTCGGCAGCGCGCTCGCCGAGGCGCTCGGCGATCCCGGCGCGCAGAAACGCTGGCTCGCAGGCGAGCAGGCATTTTCCGACAGCGCGATCGCGAAGCAGGAGCACGCGGTGAAGACGCGCTGCGAGTGACTTTCCTCTCGCAGCGCGCGCGGAGGCCACTTAGCAATCTGCGCAATGAGAAGCATGACCGGATACGGCCGCGGACAAAGCGTCCACGACGGCGCGAAGTTCAGCGTCGAGCTGAATTCCGTGAACCGGAAGCAGAGCGACGTCGTCGTGAACCTTCCGCGCGAACTCGCCGAGCTCGAGCCGCGCGTGCGCGATGCGATCAACGCGGAGATCACCCGCGGGCGGCTCACCGTCGTGATTGCATTTCACGCCGGCGCGAGCACTCCGCAGAACCTCGCCCTCGATCGCCAGCTCGCGCGGACGTATTACGACGCGATGCTCGCGCTGCAGAAGGAGATCGGCGCCAGCGGAGAAATCAGCATCGAGACAGTGCTGCGCGCGCCCGGCGTGCTGAAGGCACCCGAGGAGCAGGTGTCGCCGGACACCGCGTGGCAGCACGTCGAGTCTGCACTGCGCGACGCGCTCGCTGATTTGCTGAAAATGCGCGAGCGTGAAGGCCGGCATCTCGCGGCAGACTTGCGCAAGCGGCTGAAAACCGTCCGCGAGGCCGTGAAGAAGGTTCGCAAAATCCAGCCCGACGTCGTGAAGCGATACCGCGAGCAGCTCCGTGAGCGCATCACGCGCGCGGGCATTGATCTGCCCACGGAGGACGAGCGGCTGCTGAAGGAGATCGCGATCTTTGCCGACAAGAGCGACGTGACCGAGGAGCTCACGCGGCTCGCAAGCCACTTCGATCAGTTCGAACACCATCTCTCGAAGAACGAGCCGGTCGGACGCACGCTGGAGTTCATGTGTCAGGAAATCGGGCGCGAATTCAACACGCTCGGCGCGAAGGCGAACGATGTGGAGATTTCGCAGCTCGTCGTGACGTGCAAGGCGGAGATGGAGAAGATCCGCGAGCAGATTCAGAACATCGAATGAAGCGCCACGGCATCCTCTTCCTCATCTCCGCGCCCTCGGGCGGCGGCAAAAGCACGCTGCTCAAGCTGCTCGCGGAGGATCCGGACTTTGTCTATTCCGTGTCATGCACCACGCGCTCGCCGCGGCCCGGCGAGGTGGACGGGCACGACTATCATTTCCTCAGCGTCGCGGAGTTCCAGCGCCGGGTCGCGGCAGGAGAGTTCATCGAGCACGCGGAGGTGCATGGAAATTTCTACGGCACTCTGCGGCAGACCATCCTCGACAGCATGGGCGGTGGCAGCGACGTGCTGATGGACGTGGACATCCAGGGCGCCGAGCGCATCCGCGCGAATGCCGACGAGCGTCTGCGCGCCGCGCTTGTGGATATTTTCCTGATGCCGCCAAGTGTGGAGGAGCTGCGGCGCCGCCTGCTGAAGCGCGGCACCGAATCCCCCGAGCAGCTCGACGTGCGGCTCCGCAACGCGACGACCGAAATGGCGCAGTGGCGGAGCTACCGCTACACGATCCTGAGCGGCACACCGATGCAGGACTTTGAAAACTTCCGGGCCATCATGGAGAGTGAGCGCATGCGCAGCGAGCGCATGGATTTGGAATTCTGATCACGCATGAGCGCACCCGTCATCATCCTAGGAGTCACGGGAAGCATCGCGGCGTTCAAGGCCGCGGACATCGCGAGCCAGCTCGTGAAGGGCGGCGCGGAGGTCCACGTGGTGATGACACGGCATGCGTGCGACTTCATCACGCCGCTGACGATGCAGACGCTTTCGCGCAATCCCGCCGTGACGGACGCGCACAACGCGCAGACCGGATGGAAGCCCGGCCACATTGACCTCGCGGATCGCGCGACTCTGCTGCTCATCGCGCCAGCGACGGCGAATGTGATCGCCGAACTCGCGCACGGGCTTGCGGGGCACCCGCTCGCCGAGATCGCGCTCGCCACGCAGGCGCCGCTGCTCATCGCGCCAGCGATGAATGGCAAAATGTGGCAGCACCCGGCGACCCAGGCGAACGTCGCAACGCTCAAGGCGCGCGGCGCGAATTTTGTCGGGCCCGAGCCGGGAATTCTCGCGTGCGGCTATGAGGGTCTCGGACGACTCGCGCCGGTCGCTAAAATTGTGGAGCGCGCGCTCAAGATATGCCGGGCAAAAAAGCCCGTGGAGGCGACAAGGAAGCCGCGAGGGAAAAGACGGTAGCCGGACCATCCAAGAAAACTGCACCGTGAAATCCCCCAGAATTTTCAAATGCAGAAACCGGCGAATCTCCCAGCCGGAAATCGGCGGTGCATCTTCCATTTTCCGAGTTCCGCAGCTTGTGGAACTGCCGCCATTTCGCCGTGCGCTCCGGACGCAATCGGGCATGCCCGAAAACGGCACCGCAAAATATTGTGCTAAAAATGCAGAATTGTTGTTGACGCGTCTATCCGTAGTAGCTACTTCCCTCGCGCAGAGCGTGATGATTTTCCACACCTCCGACAAAACCCCCAATCGATTTTCTCAGTCCCGCCACTGCGGGCAGGAAGGGGGTGTCGAATAATGGCCGCAAAGAAAAAGGCAGCGAAGAAAGCCGCTCCCAAGAAGAAAGCAGCGAAGAAGAAAAAATAGGGTCACCCCTACAAACCTAACAATGGGAGGCGAATCTAACGGTTCGCCTCTCATTTTTTCTACCGACGTTGCGCTTGCCCGCCGCAGGCGCATCCACCATCCATAGCACGCACCACGAATGACCAAGATTTCCGCAGCACTCGACACCGCCATCGCCGCCGCACGCGGGGCGGGCGAGCTTTTGAAAAGACACGCGGGCCAGCCGCACGACGTGAATGAGTTTCACGCGCACGACATCAAGCTGGCGCTCGATGTGGAGTCGCAGGAGCTGATCACGGAGCGGCTGCTCGCGCGTTTTCCGGACCACGCGATCTACGGCGAGGAGGGAATCGCCGGCGACCAGTCCAGCGAGTGGCAGTGGATCGTGGATCCCATCGACGGCACGGTGAACTATTTCTACGGCATCCCGCATTACTGCATCAGCATCGCGCTGCGGCGCGCGGGCGAAATCCAGCTCGGCGTGATTCTCGATCCGTCGCGCGACGAGCTGTGGCAGACGGTGAAAGGCGGGCCTTCGCTGATGAATGGCCGCATAATCCGCGTGAGCGAGCGCACGGATCTCGCGGATTCCGTGGTGAGCATCGGCTTTTCAAAGTCGAAGACGACGATCAACGCGGGCCTCCAGCTCCTGCCCAAATACCTTGAGCGCGTCCGCAAGTGCCGCCTCATGGGCAGCGCGGCGCTCGACCTCGCGTATGTCGCGTGCGGGCGCTTCGATGCCTACATCGAGCAGAGCGTGAGCCTTTGGGACGTCGCCGCGGGCAAGCTGCTCGTCGAAAATGCCGGCGGCAAATTTGAGATGACCCCGCGCGCGGACAACCCGGACAAAATCTCGGTGCGCGCATGGAACGGCAAAATCCAACTCATCCCCCAAGAATGAATCTTGTTGGCACCGGCTACGATGTTCATCGCTTCGCTGAGGGACGGAAGCTCGTCCTCGGCGGAGTGGAAATTCCCGGCGCGCGCGGGCTCGACGGGCACAGCGATGCCGACGTGCTCTGCCACGCCATCGCGGACGCGATTCTGGGAGCGATCGGCGAGCGCGACATCGGCCATCATTTTCCGAACACCGATCCCAACATCCGCGGGATCAGCTCCCTCGAAATCGTCCGCAAGGCCGGCGCACTCGTCACGGCGGCGGGGGGGAAGCTCAACAACATTGATTCGTGCCTCATCGCCGAGGCACCGAAGATCGGCCCCCACATCGCCGCGATGAAGGCAAACCTCGCGCGCGTCCTTGGCCTCGACGAACGGCGGGTCGGCATCAAGGCCACGACGAACGAAAAGATGGGCTTCCTCGGCCGCGGCGAGGGAATGGCCGCGACCGCAGTCGCGAGTGTCGAGATGCCCGGCTGAGAAATTCGCGGTGAGCACCAGCGCGCTGTTCGACTCCGCCTTCCTGGCGAAACTGGAGCAGCTCCACCTGCTCGCCAGACGCATGGCCCGGGGTGAGCGGCGGGCGGAGCGTCGCACCCGGCAAATCGGCGCGGGCCTCGAATTCGCCGACCACCGCGAATACGCGCCCGGCGACGAGCCGCGCACGATTGACTGGCATGCATTCGGCCGGCTCGAGCGCCTCTTCGTGAAGCTGCACGAACAGGAGCGCGACCTGCCCGTCACCTTTCTCGTGGACTGCAGCGCGAGCATGCGCTGGCTGCCCGGGGAAAAGGCGGGCGCGCTCAGCAAATTCGATCACGCGCGCCGTCTCTGCGCCGCGCTGGCCTACATCGCGCTCGCAAATCTCGATCATGTGGACATCCACTTTTTCGCCGCGACGTCGCTCGCCCATCTCGGTGTCGCGCGCGGAAAGGCGGAATTCCACTCCGTGCTGAAATTCCTCGATGATCCCCCCGCGGCTGACGGCTCCACGCACTTGGGAAATGCCGCGCAATCCCTCGTTCGGCGCGCGCGCCGGCGCGGGCTCGTCTTCATGCTCAGCGATTTCTTTGATCCGCGCGGCTGGGAGGAGGCGCTCGGCCTGCTGCTGCACAGCCAGTTCGAGATCCACACGCTCCAGATTCTCGCGCCCGAGGAACTCGCGCCGGACGCGATCGGCGATCTCAACCTTCGCGACATCGAAGACGGCGCCTCGATGGAGGTGACGGCGAACGAGGCGCTGCTGCGCCGCTACCTTGAGGAAATCGAAAAGCACAGCGGCGCCCTCGAAGCATTCTGCCTCCGTCGCGGCATCGCCCACGCGCGGGTGACGACTGATGCGCCGTTCGAGGACACCGTGCTGCGCGCGCTGCGCGACGGAGTGATGCTGCGATGACGTGGCTTCAGCCATGGGCCGCGTGGTTTCTCGCCGGAGTGCCGGTGATCGTGCTGCTGTATTTCCTGCGCCTGAAGCGCCGCCCGCTCACGGTCTCTACGCTCATGTTCTGGCAGCGCGCTCAGCGGGAGAGCGGCCGCAGTGCGTTTTTTCAGAAATTTCGCCACCTCTTCTCGCTGCTGCTGCATCTCCTCATTTTCCTGCTGCTGCTCGCCGCGCTCGCACGCCCCGTCTTCGATCGCGGCATCCGCGAAGGATCGGCCACAGTCCTCATACTCGACACTCGCGCGCGCATGCAGGCCACCGAGCCGGATGGCCGCACGCGCTTCGACACGGCGCTGCGGCTCGCTCGGGACTACGCCGGGCAGGCGGGCGGTGGGCGCAACATCGCGCTGCTCACCCTCGCCGCATCGCCGTCGGTCGTCGTGCCTTTCACCGACGATCCGAAATTGCTCGGTGACGCGCTCGCCAAGATTTCCCCCACCGATGCGGCCGGCGATCTCGCGGCTGCCGTCTCGCTCGCGGACTCGCTCCTCGCCGCGCGGAAGGGTAGCCACCGGATCGTGCTGCTCACCGCCGGAAAGACCGGCGCGCTCCCAAAAACGGCGGGCGCAATTGTCACACACACGCTTGGCACCACCCGCGACAATGTCGCCATCACGCGTTTCACGGCACGTGCGCTGCCGGCGAATCCCGAGACGAGCGAAGTGCTGCTCGAAACTCAGAACTTCAGCGCCAAACCCGCGCGGACCGAAATCGAGCTCTCGCTCGACGGCCGACGCATTGACGTGAAGCCGCTCGCGCTCGCGCCGGGGGAACGGAGGCTCGATGTCTTCGCGTCCGTCCCCCGCCCCATTCGCGGGATGCGCGGCTGGCTCGTTGCCAAGCTCGCCGACGACGACGCGCTTGCGCTCGACAACGTCGCCTACGCCGCGCTCCCACAGCCGCGCATCAACCGCGTGCTGCTCGTTTCAAGGGGAAACACATTCCTCGAGAAACTGCTCGGCGTGGACAATTCGCTGAATTTCCAGTTCGTCGCACCCGAGGCGTGGCAGCCGGCGATGGCGGAGAAGTTCGATGCGGTGATTTTTGACGGCTTCATCCCGCCGGACTTCGATTTCACGGCTGCGCGTGGAAACCTCCTCTTCCTCAAGGCCACGCCGTTCTCGACGAAAGCCGCCCTGCTCGAACAACCGGTCGTCACCGACGTGGACTCGGCGCACCCTGCAGCGCGGCTCGCGAATTTGCAGAACGTCACCATCCTCCGCGCGCAGCCGCTCGCCCTGCCCGAGGAGCGCCACGGCTGGAAGTTTGCCACCCCGCTGCGCTCGGCCGAGCACCCGCTGCTGCTCACGGGCGAGCGCGGCAACCAGCGCATCGCCACGCTCGCATTCGATGTCCTCGAATCCGATCTGCCTCTGCGCGTCGCATTCCCGCTGCTGATTCACAACACGCTCGGCTGGCTCGCGGGTGAGCGCCCGGAATCGGCTCCGTCGCTGGTCGCCGGCGAGACCATCGAGCTGCCTCCCGGCGGAAGCGTCTCGGCAATGCCGCTCACCGCTCCGCCCAGAACTCGCAGTCGGCAGCCACAGACGAGCGTCACAGGCTTCTTTCAACCGCTGCAAAACGGCTTCCACGAACTCGCCGGAGGCAAATCCACGGGCTGGCTCGCCGTGAACACATTCAATGCGGCGGAATCGGATCTGCGGGGAGAGGCGGGTGCATCGGGCAGCGAGATCTCAGACACACCATCCGCAGCAAAGTCTTCCGCCTCGCATTCGGCTCCGCTTGCCACGCTGAGCGGCTGGCCGCCGTGGCGGTGGCTCGCGCTGGCGGCGCTCGCGCTGCTCGCGCTCGAATGGCTGCTCTTTCACCGAAGGAGGACGGAATGATTCGGTCGCTCGAGCTTTCGTCACCGTGGCTTCTCGCGCTGCTCGCCGTGCTCCTGCTGCTGCCGTTCGGGCTGCGACGGTCACTGGCGGGATTCAGCCGCGCGCAGCGCAGCGCCTGCACACTCGTTCGCGCTCTTCTGCTGATACTCGTGGTGCTCGCCCTCACTGGCGTTCGGGCGCTGCTGCCGTCGTCTGACATTGGGGTGATCATCGCGTTGGATTCATCGGCGAGTGTGTCGCCCGAAGCCACGAAGGCGGCGCGCGATTTTGCCGAAAAGGCGCTGCACTCGCTGCGCGACGGAGACACCGCGGGCTTCGTGAGTTTCGCGCGGGATGCCCGCGTCTGGCAGGCACCCGGCGTGATGCTGAGAGAGCTGCCTGCGGTGCCCGCTTCTCCCGAATCCCAGACGGGTGCGGAGAAATGGGATCGCGCGACTGACGTAGGAAAGGCTCTGAACTTTTCGAGCGCACTCTTTCCCGGCGATCAGACCCGTCGCATCGTGCTCCTTTCCGATGGAAACGACACTGCGGGCCGCGCCCTAGAAGCAGCGACGCGGCTCGCCCGCACAGGCGTGGAGG
Organism: Chthoniobacteraceae bacterium; assembly: GCA_044221185.1. GTDB lineage: Bacteria > Verrucomicrobiota > Verrucomicrobiia > Chthoniobacterales > Chthoniobacteraceae > SXWH01. Next base: position 829,298 of record JBGAPP010000002.1, read on the forward strand.
TGTGGACGGTGCCGCTGCGAAATCCCGGGCGGCCCGAGGTGCTGGTCGAGCGTGTCGAGGTCCCCGCACGGCTGAAGGAGGGCGAGGCGTTTGATCTCGCGGCGAACATCCGCAGCAATGTCGCGACGACGGCGAAGGTGCGCGTGTATCAGAGCCAGTTTCTTGTCGCGGAGCACGAGGTGACACTGAAGCCCGGCGACAATTCCTTCCGCGAACCGGGGCTCCGGCCCGAGGGGAACTTCGTGCAATACGACGTGGAGATTGTTCCGGCGGCGGACACCTCGCTCGAAAACAACCGCGCATCCGCAGTCGCGAGCCTGCGCGGACAGCCGCGTGTGCTGCTCGTGGACGGCGACGAGCAGAAGGCGCGCCCGCTCGCGAATGCGCTGCGCGACGCCCGCATCGCGTGCGAGCTGCGCGGGACGCCGGGCGCGCCGAGGACGCTGGAGGATTTGCAGCAGTTCGATCTCTTCCTGCTCAGCGACATCAGCGCGCTGGCGCTCGGGCGCGAGCGCATGGATCTGTATCGGCGGTGGGTGCAGGATTTCGGCGGCGGCTTCATGCTGCTCGGCGGCGAGAACAGCTTCGGTGTCGGCGGATTTTTTCGCACGCCGGTCGAGCAGATGCTGCCGGTGCGCATGGAGCACAACGACCGGGAAGAACTGCCGACGGTCGCACTGATGATCGTGCTCGACCGCTCCGGCTCAATGACGGCGCAGGTCGGGGGACAGACGAAGATCTCCCTCGCAAATCAGGGCGCGGCCCTCGCGCTGAATGTGCTCGGCGCGCGCGACTACTTCGGTGTCCTGGCGGTGGACACGCGCGCGCACGTCGTCGCGCCGTTGGAGCGGCACGGTGCAAAGGAGCCGGTCGTTCAGCGCATTCTCGCCATCACAGCAGGCGGCGGCGGCATCTACGTCTATACGGGGCTCGCGGAGGCTTTTCAGGCGATGCGCGACGTGAACGCGCGCATCAAGCACGTCATCCTTTTCTCCGATGCGGCGGACGCGGAGGAGAAAACCGCGGGCGAGCACCCGGACGGCGCGCCGGGCGGCGGCAACTCTCTCGATCTCGCAAGCGCGATGGCGGCGGCGAAAATCACTACGTCGGTCGTCGGACTCGGCAGCGAGCAGGACAAGGACGTCGCGTTTCTCCGCCAACTAGCCGAGCGCGGACAGGGCCGCTTTTACCTCACGAATGACGCGACGACGCTGCCGCAGATTTTTTCCACCGAGACGATGAAGGTCGCGCAGGCGAGCATCGTCGAGGAGCCGACTCTCGCGGTGCCGGCGGCGAATTCGCCGCTCACCGCGGGCTTCGACTGGGGGCAGTCGCCGCTGCTGCTCGGCTACAACGCGACGAAACCGAAGCCGACCGCCAAGGTGCTGCTCGCGACCGAGCGCGGCGAGCCGCTGCTCGCGACGTGGCGCTACGGGCTCGGACAGGCGGCGGCGTTCACGAGCGACGCGAAGGCGCGCTGGGCCGCGGAGTGGATGACGTGGCCGGGCTACGGAAAATTCTGGGCGCAGGTCGTGCGCGGGCTGTTGCGCAGGGAGGGAGCCGCAGCGTTTGAAATCACACGTGTGGAAAATGGCGACGCGCTCGACATCCGTGTGGATGCGGTGACGCCCGAGGGCGCATTCCGCAACCGTCTGCCGATCACGATCCACGCGCGCACGCCCGATGACAACACGCAGACGGTCACCGCCACGCAGGATGCACCGGGCAGCTACCGGGCGCGCATCGCGCTGCCGCAGGAGGGCACGACTGTTGTCAATGTGTCGTCGCCGCAGCTGCCGGATGGCGGGACGGCGTTCGCGCACACGCGGAGCTATCCGCGCGAGTTTCTGACTGCGGAGACGAACGAGAAGCTCCTGCGCGAAATTGCTGAGGCGACAGGCGGCAGATTTGACCCGAAGCCGGACGAGATTTTTTCACGGACGGATCATCCGGCAATGCGGCGGCGCGATTTGACGAACTGGTTTCTGATCGCGGCGCTCGCGCTGCTGCCGCTGGACATTTTCCTGCGGCGGCGGACTTGGCGCCCGTAGCGTCGGCGTCCGATTCGCAGCCGTGCAGCCCTTTGACTTCGCGCCGAGTTCGCATATCTCTCGGCATCCAATGCCGACACTGCACTTCACCAAGATGAACGGAGCCGGGAACGACTTCGTGATGCTCGACAACCGCGATCTGAGCCACCGCCTCGACCGCGCGGCGATCTCGCGCTTGTGCGACCGCCACCGCGGCATCGGCGCCGACGGGCTGATCGCGGTCGAACCGGCGCAGAACGGCGCGGATTTCCGGATGCGCTACTACAACGCCGACGGCGGCGAGGCGGAGATGTGCGGAAACGGCGCGCGGTGCTTCGCGCGGTTCGCCAGCAGGGTTGGCGGCAAGAACGGGGCGATGACTTTCGAAACGATGGCGGGTGTGATCGGCGCGAAGCTGGTCGGCGACGAGGTGCAGCTCGCGATGTCGGCGCCTCATTCGCTCGCGCCCGGGGCGAAACTCGATGCCGCGGGCGAGAACGTCACGGTGCATTTCCTCAACACCGGCGTGCCGCACGCAGTGGTGTTCGTGAACGACTTGGAGAAGACCGACATTGTGCGGCTCGGCGCGGCGCTGCGGTATCACGCGCATTTTGCGCCGAAGGGAACGAACGCGAACTTTGTCGCAAAGCAGGCGGACGGCTCGATCTCCATCCGCACCTACGAACGCGGCGTGGAGAACGAGACGCTCGCCTGCGGCACCGGAGTCACCGCGGCGGCGCTGATTTTCGCCCGGCTCACCGGCGCGACTTCGCCTGTGCGTGTGAAGGTGCGCGGCGGCGACACGCTGCAGGTCGGCTTTGAGGCCGACGGCGATGGATGGAAGAATGTGACGCTGACGGGGCCGGCGGACTTCGTCTTCGAGGGTGACGCGGCGCTTTGATGTGCCGTGATTTGGCTTTGCCAGCGCATCCCGACCCGGCTACCTTCGCTCCAAACCAACGCCCCTCGCATTATGATTGAACTTGAGGTTTACGCCGCCGGAGTCCGCAACTTGGAAAAGATCCTCGAGCTCGACCACGAACTCGAGGCGATTCCCGGGCTGCACTACAAAGTGGATAGCAACCACGACATCATCTACCTGGAGTTCGAGCAGCCGTCGGTGTCGGTGCAGGAGCTGAAGGGGATTTTTGCGAAGCTCGGGCTGGACGCGAAGTTCGTCGGGACGATTCCGCCTGAGCTGAACCCGAAGAAGACACGGACACAGCCGATCCGGCTGCCCGCCTGAGAGCGCGCGCCGCCCGCCGGATTTCCGCCTCCGCCCCCGTGGCCGGGCCGGTCGTGCAGAGCAAGCTGACACGCACGCACGCATGATCACCGCCATCGGCCGCCATGTCCTCGAACTGCTCCAATATCTCGGGCAGCTCGGCCTGCTGGCGCTTGAGACTGTGAAGGCCATGTTCGTGGCGCCGATCCGCTGGCGTCTCGTGTTCGAGCAAATCATCGAGGTGGGCGCGCGCTCGCAGGTCGTCGTGGCCGTGACGGGCGCATTCACCGGCGCGGTGTTCGCGGCGCAGATACAGTTCCAATTTCACAAGATGGGAATGGACTCGGCCGTGGGCTCCGTTTCGTCACTCGCGCTTTTCCGCGAGCTCGGCCCCACGCTGACGGCGCTCATGATCTCGGGACGCGTCGGCGCAGCCATCGCGGCGGAAATCGGAACGATGAAGGTGACCGAGCAGGTGGACGCGCTGCGATCGCTCGGCGTGCATCCGATTGATTACCTCGTCGTCCCCCGCTGGATGGGGATGATGGTTTCCATGCCGCTGCTGGTGGCGGAGGCATGCGCCCTCGGCCTCGTCGCGTCCTACATCATCGCCGTGCCGATGCTGGGGGTGCCGGAGGCCCCCTACATCCGATACCTGAACAACTACACGCACGGCAGCGACATCGCGATTGCGCTGATCAAAGGGGTCGTCTTCGCGGTCATCATCGTGGCCGTGAGCTGCCACGAGGGGCTGGAGACCTCGAATGGCGCCGCCGGCGTGGGGCGCGCGCCGACGAGGGCGGTGGTGATTTCGTCGCTGTCGATCCTCGGCTGGAACCTCGTGCTGACGTTCGCGCTGAACATCATCTTCCCGGCGGCCAAATGATCGAAACCCGGAAACTCTCGAAAAGCTTCGGCGGCAGGCCCGTCCTGCGCGAGGTGGATCTCTCCGTGGAGGAGGGCAAGACGCTGGTCGTGCTCGGCCGCTCAGGATGCGGAAAAAGCGTCGTTCTCAAGCACCTCATCGGGCTGCTGAAGCCGGATTCCGGCCAGGTGCTCGTGGATGGCGAGGACATCGCCGGACTTCACGAGCGGAAGCTCACCGCCGTCCGGCGAAAGGTGGGCATGCTTTTTCAGAGCGCGGCGCTTTTCGACTCGATGAGCGTCGAGTGGAACCTCGCCTTTCCGCTGATCGAGCAGGGGATGAAGGACGAAAAGGAGATTGATGCCCGCGTGGCCGAGGCGCTGGAGATGGTGGACCTCAGCGGCGAGCAGAAGAAAATGCCGGCAGACCTTTCCGGAGGGATGCGGAAGCGCGTGGGCCTCGCACGCACCATCGTCGGGCGTCCGCACTGCATCCTCTACGACGAGCCGACGACCGGCCTCGATCCGATCACGACCGACAGCATCAACCACATGATTCGGCGCTTGCAGCGCAGGCTCGGGGTCACTTCCATCGTCGTCACCCACGACATGAAGACCGCATTCCACTGCGCCGACCGCGTCGCACTTCTGCACGAGGGGCGGGTGCATTTCGACGGTTCGATTGACGAATTGAAGGCATCCACAGACCCGGTGATTACGGATTTCATTGAAGGCCGCAGCGGCGAAACTGACTGAGCAAAATGACCAACGAATCTCGCGGAACCGAATGGAAGGTGGGCCTGTTCATGCTGGTCGGGCTGGGCCTCATCGCGGCGATGGCCGTGCAGTTTGGCAAGCTCGGCCAGGGCCTGAAAAAATATTACGGCATCACCGTCGAGTTTCCGAATGCGAGCGGGCTCCTGAAAGGCTCGGACGTCAACCTCGCGGGCGCACGCATCGGCTTCACTGCGGAGGCTCCGCAGTTGATTGACGGGCGCATGGCGGTGAGGGTGCCGCTGAAACTGAAAGAGGGCGTGAAGATCCCGCGCGGGTCCACGATTCAGATCGTCTCCGCCGGTTTTCTCGGTGACGCGTCGGTGAGCATCAATCCGCCGGAGAAGCCTGATCTGGAGGATGTCCTGAAGGACGGCGAATACATCATCGGGTCGCGCGTGGAAGGTTTCGGCGAGCTCACCGCGAAAGGCGGCGAAACGATGACGGAGCTGAAAAAGCGGCTTCAGGAACTCGAGGAGCCGATCAAGGACATCCGGGAACGCGTCCTGTCCGACACGAACCTCAAGGCGATTGACCAGACCTTTGCCTCGCTGAGCGAATTCACCGCGAATTTGAAAAATACCAGCAAGGGTCTCGACGATGTCATCGCAAAGGCCAAGGAGACGGTGGACACGGTGAAGGACACGGTCGGATCCGCCAAGGCACCGCTTGCGAAGATCGATGCCGCTGCAGCCGATCTGAAGACCGCGCTCGCGGAAATCAAGACTGCCGCCACCGCAGCCGACAAGGCACTCACTTCCGCGAAAAGCCTCATGGACAAGGCGAATTCCGGGCGCGGTGCGCTCGGCATGCTGCTGTCAGACAAGGAGACTTCGGACAATTTGAAGGTGTTCATCCGCAATCTCCGGGAGCGCGGCATCCTGTGGTATAAGAACAAGTGACCGCAGAAAACGGGCTGGCCCGGGAGGGGCCTTAACACGCAATTCACGCATTCGCTCTGGCGTGGCGACTGCTGACACGTATCTGTAACGGCAAGCCATGAATTCGGGACCCACCATCACATTGCTCCGGGTGCTTTTCATCGTTTTCACGGGCTTTATCGGCGCGGAAATCGGCAACAGCATCTGGGAGTCGCCGCGCATCGGAACGTGCGGCGGCGTCGCGTTCGGCCTGTGCATCGTGCTGGCCGACCGGCTGCTGAAGGGCTTTTCCCTGCGGATGTTCTCCTCGGCGACGTTCGGCCTTCTGCTGGGCTTGGTCGCATCAAGGCTCCTCATCGCTTCCGGAATCCTCTACCGGACGCCTCTCGACGTGCAGTGGCTCATCAGCCTGACGATTTACGCGACGCTCGGCTATGTCGGCATGATGCTCGCGATGCGCAGCAACCGGGACGAGTTCGCGCTCATCATTCCCTACATCCGCTTCCGCGATCAGAGCCCGAACGACATGCCGATCCTCGTGGACTCGAACATCATCATCGATGGACGGCTGGCGGAACTCGTCGCAACCGGCTTCCTCTCGCGGACGCTCATCGTCCCCCGTTTCATCCTCGAGGAATTGCAGACGCTCGCCGACTCGCACGATCCCGCGCGCCGTGAGAAGGGCCGCCTCGCCCTTGCACGCCTTCAGGAACTCCAGCGCGATCCGTCGCTCAACGTGACCATCCACGAAGTGCCCGTGGATCCATTTCTCGCCGTGGACTCGAAGCTCATCCAGCTCGCAAAAATGCTCAGCGCGCGGCTCCTTTCTAACGACGGCAACCTCTGCAGCATCGCGCGCCTCCAGGGCATCACCGCGCTGAACCTCAACGACCTCAGCAAGGCCCTGCGGCCGGCCGTCAGCACCGGGGACGAAATCACCCTCACTCTCACCAAGGAAGGCCGCGAGCCGCACCAGGCGGTCGGCTACTTGGCGGATGGAACGATGATCGTCGTCAACAATAGCCGGTCCCAAGTCGGCAAGAGCGTCCGCGTCTCGATTTCCTCGGTGCGCCAGACGAGTGCGGGACGGCTATTTTTCGCAGAATTGGCAGCGTAGTTCAAAATTGAGATTTTCGCCCGGGGGCGTGGCCCTCCCGGCAGCGAAGCGGCGGGTGACTCAGTGAACGGTGCGGTATTTCGCGCAGACGTTGCCCGGGGGTTCGCTGGGAAAGACACTCTCTGCCCCGGCTGATTTGCCGTTCAATTGCCACCAACGGGACGCGGCCGGGCAGGAACCTCGTCCGTTGCGGAGAATCCGGCGAAATTCGAGGCACTGGCTTCGCGTCATGTTGCGCGGGTTGTAATTATTATAAAATGGTGGCTTGAAGCTACTTTCGCTGGTCGGATTCACGGTTCCCTCGGCTGTGGCGCAAAGAATTTTATGGTTTTTATGAAATAGTGTTTTGGATGGGCGCAAGTTGGCACGCCGGAAGCTTGGTAAGCATGGTAATTCTAGTTTTTATAGCCATGAAAACCATCGCCCTTCTTCTCTCACTCTTCCTCACCACGAAAATGGCAGCTTTCGGCGCCTTTGACGCCGGAACGCCTTCTGAGTCCACTCCCTACGATCGCTACATGAGCCCGGTCCGTTCGGTGCTCTCCACACTCGGGCAGCACAAGCCCAGCATGGACGAAGTGAAAAAGCTGATGGTGGAAGGCCGCAATTTTCGCTACCGCATGGAAAACCCCTACGTCGCCGCGATGCCTTCGACGACCGCCGCAAAGCGCTCGGGCGACTGCAAGGACAAGGCCCTCTGGCTCTGCAGCCGCCTTGGCGACAGCGATGTCCGCTTCGTCATCGGAAAAACCGAGCCCGGCGTGCGCCTCAGCCACGCTTGGGTGATGTGGAAAAACGAGGGCCGCTGGTGGCTGCTCGACTGCACCCTCCGCCGCGCGCCCATTCCGGCGGATGAGCTTCCCGCGAACCGCTACATCCCGCTCTACAGCTACAGCAAGGGCAGCACGTTCCGCCACGCCGCCACGCAGGTCGGCCTCGCTCAGGTGGCGAGCAAGAAGAAGTCTCCGGTGGCCTCGAACAGCCGGAACTAGGGCTTCAATACTTTGGTTGGGCTACTGAACCCCTCGGGCCGCAAGACCCGGGGGGCTTCAGTTTTCAGGGGAAATGCCCGGATGCTGGAGCACCGTGAAACGTCAAAAACAAGCAAAGCAGCGGAGATCGCCTGGAGCGGCGATCAGACCCTTTCCACATCCACAATCGCGATCGTGATGTTGTCCCGCCCGCCCGCATCCATCGCCGCGGAAAACAGGGACTGCACAGCGGCGACGGCCTTCAACTGCGGAATCACAAACGATTCGATCGTCTTGTTCGAGAGCATGTCCGTCAGCCCGTCCGTGCAGAGAAGGAACCGCGCGGAGGTTTTCACCGTGAGCGGATAGAAATGCGGTTCGAGCGGGTGGTATTCCGGCGAACCGCCGACGCTCTGGGTCAGGGCGTGCATGTAGTGGGAACGCACCCCGTCCGTCGCCTCCATCAGACCCTCGTGGATGAGCAACTGCTCCACCGAGTCGTCGCTCGACACCTGAACGAGCTTGCCAGCCTGCTGCCGGTAGAGCCGCGCATCGCCTACATTGAAGCCGAAAATCCCCTCCGGCCCCGCCACAAGCCCGACCACCGCCGTCCCCGTCCCCTCGAATTCGGGCTGCTCCTGCCCCACTTCATGCAGCTTCCGGTTCGTCTCCTGCAGCACCTCCTCGATCCCCTCCTCTGTGAAATTCGCCGTTGCGCTGAGGTTCGCCAGCACTTCCCGGCTCGCATACGCGCCCGCCCGATGGCCGCCGATCCCGTCCGCCAGCGAAATCACCCATGGTGTGCTCCTCAACGACGCCTTCATCGGCGCCGACGTGCTCGCGCCGCCGAACGCACCGCCGAAAAGACACGCATCCTCATTCACCTTGCGAAACTTGCCCGTGTGGCAAATCCACGCACCAGTCGCCGCAAAGGCCCTCATCGGCGGCAGGCACCCTCCTGTGGCGCGCGCGAACCTGCGGGCGGGCGTTGTGTGTCGGGGAGGGTGTCCATGTCGGGCGTGGATGAAATGCGGGGGCGGCTCACTGTCAAGCTGCGCGCGGCGTCACCGGCGCGCCAGCTTCACGAAGCGATAGGCTCCGACGGTGAAGAAAAGCAGGTTTGGAGCCCACGCAAGCAGCTCGGGATGGAGCGCCGGCTTGTTGCGCGCGAGATCCACCATGAAGATGAGAAAATAATACGTCAGCCCGAGCGCGAGGCTGATCGCAAAGCCCACCGACGTCTCCTTCCTCTGCGCGGTCACGCCGAGCGGCACCGCCAGCAATGCGAGCGTGATGGTCGCCAGCGCATTGCTGATTCGCTTGTTCAGTTCCACCAGCTTCTCCGGCCGCTGGCTGTCCAGCAGCTCCCCGATTGGCAGCGCCCCCATGCTCTTCGCCTTGCGCTGCTTCTCATACAGCTCCTTCAGCGAAATCGCGATGCTCCCCTCCTCCAGCGTGATGCCATTGCGGATCCGCGACAAATCCCACGGGTGATCCTCGTCCCGCTGCTCATACAGCGCGTGGCGCACTTTCAGGATGATCTGCTTCTCCTCGACGACCGACCCGTCCGGCTGCGTCTTCCTCACGTTCTCGATCCCGATGTCCCCCTCGCGGGCATACATCACGTCCTTCACCCGGTTGAGCTGGTCGAGCTGATACACGAGCAGGTTCGTGAGCTTCCGGCCCTCGCTCTTCTCCACGTAGATTTTCCTCCCGGGAAAATCCTCGATCACCTTGTCGCTTCCGAACATCGCCAGCGGGTTGTCCGTCGCGATTCGGAAAATCGCGTCCTTCATCTTCTGCTGCGCGCGCGGCGCCACATCGAGGTTGATCCACAGGCACACCCCGGAGAGCGCCGCCGCCAGCAGCCACACCGTCACGCAGATCCGCGGCACGCTCACCCCTGTCGCCCGCATGGCCGTCATCTCGTTTTCCGCGGAGAGCCGCCCGAAGACCAGCAGCACCGCCGTCTGGAACCCCCACGGAATCGTGAAGGTGAGCGAGAACGGCAGCACGAATGCGATGAACGTGAGGATCAGGCCCGGCGGCGCGTTCTGGTTGATGAGCAGATCGAGCAGCTTCTTGAAAATGTTCCCCAGCACGAGCACCACGCTCAGCACGGTGATCGCGAAAATCGCCGACACCAGGAGCTGGCGTCCAATGTAACGGTCGAGCAGGCGCACGCCGCGGACGTTGCATGGTCGCGCGACTTCATGGCAAGCGCCGTGTGTGCCGCGCGAACTTCCCATTGCGCCGCGGTCCCCTCGCCTGCCATGCTGCGCGCGATGGCTACCCATGCAGATGTCGCAATCATCGGCGGCGGGCCGGCTGGCTCCGCGGCGGCGATGCTGCTCGCCCGGGCGGGCCGGCGCGTGGTGCTCTGCGAGCGGGAGGCCTTTCCGCGGTTCAAGATTGGCGAGTCGCTGCTGCCCCACTCGCTGGAACTGTTCGACCGGCTCGGCATCCGCGGGGAGCTGGACCGGCACGCCTTTGTGAAGCATGGCGGCGAGATCGCGACGGCCTGCGGGCGGCGCGTGCAGCGGTTTTATTTTGAAGGCGCCCTCCAGCTCAGCCACCGGTCGGCATATCAGGTGGAGCGCGCATGGTTCGACAAGATGCTCCTCGACCGTGCGGCGGCGGACGGCGTGGAAGTTCGCCAGCCCTGCGCGGTGGACAGTGTGGCTTTTGACGCCGAAGGCGTGACCGTGAAGACGGACGGCGGTGCCGATGACGGCGGCGAAATCCGCGCGCGCTACCTGCTCGACTGCTCGGGGCGGAACGCAGTCGTGGGCTCGCAATTCGACCTCAAGCGCCGCTACGACCATCTGCAGAAGTTCAGCGTGTTCGCGCACTATGAGGGCGTGCAGCGCGACGAGGGGCGCGACGGGACGCTCACCCGGCTCGTTCGCGGAAAGAAGTCGTGGTTCTGGCTCATCCCGCTCGACGGGCGCCGGACAAGCGTGGGCGTGGTGATGGACATCGCGGACTTCCGAGCCGCACGGATGACGCCGCAGGCGATGCTGGAGAGCGCCTTTGCGAATGCGCCGCTCATGCGCGCCCGCATGGCCGGCTCGCGGCGCATCACGGACGTCCACTCCGTGGGCGACTACAGCTACCGCAACACGCGGCTGCACGGCCCGCGCTGGCTGCTCGCGGGCGACGCCGCGGGGTTCATCGATCCGATTTTCAGCACGGGCGTCTTCCTCGCGCTGCACAGCGGCGAGGAGGCCGCGGGTGTGCTTGATTTCGCGCTCCGCCATCCGCTGCTCGGCCGCCTCCGCATGGCCCGCTACGCGCGCGGGCTGAACCGCCTGATGAACCGCTACCTGCGCTTCGTCAGCGCCTGGTATACGGAGGAGTTTGTGGATGTCTTCACCACGCCGAAGCCGCCGCTGAAAATCCCGCAGGCGGTGAACAGCGTCCTCGGCGGCAACATCCACCCGCGCTTCGGCGTGTGGTGGAGGCTCCAGCTTTTTTACCTCGTCCTTTGGATCCAAAAGCGCCACGCTCTCTGCCCGCGTCTCGAAGACATGAAGGACGAAGCCGCGCCCGAAATGGCTGCGTCGCGCTGAGCCGCACAGAACCAACGATATCCAACACTCCATCCAAACCATGAAAGCACCACTCCACGCCACCGCCGCGCGCTGCGCGCTCGCCCTCGCCCCCATCCTCCTCGGCGCATGCTCCACCGTCACGCCAGGCCCTGGGAAGAACGCCGTCGAGCGCCACGGGCAGGTGAAGTTCTCCAGCCCGGACGAGCAGATCGTCGGCGAGATCGCGATCCGGCACGACGGGGACAATTTCCGCGCGGAGATCACCAAGGGCCCCGGCGTCCCGCTGCTCACCATCTCGGCGAAGTTCGGCACGAAGGTGAACGCCAAGACCGCGATGGACAAACACATGATCAGCGCGCATCTCAGCGGCCCGCTCGCGAAGGGCGGCTGGACGTGGCACACGCACGACCTCTCGAAGAAGAACTTCTCCAACGACAAGCTGAAGCCGCACTCCCGCGCGTGGGTGGCGCTTCCCGAGGTCTTCATGTGGGGCGACTCGCAGGCGAAGGGCGAGGCATTCCAGGCATGTCTCCCGGACATCGCGATGCACGCGAGCGCGAGGGACGGCGAGGTGAAGCGCTTCGACTTCACACGCCACGAAAACCCGACCGGCGAGCCGCTGCCGATCAAGGATCTCCGCAGGCAGCCGAAGCTGGAGAGCGTCATCTGCCATCTCGACTAGTTCCGCGCGCGGGTGAAAGCCCGCGCGGTAACGGGCACTCGCCCGCCTCCCATTGGATAATCCGGAAAATCCCCGGCCGAGACTCGCTGACCGCGTCGCGCACCTCGTCGCGCACCGGCCGCGCCTGCTGTGGGGGCTCCTCATCGTCCTGCTCGCCGCCGCGGGCACGCTCATCTTCGCGCGCTCGCACCTGAACAGCGAGGTGCTCGACATGCTGCCGGGGCATTTCGAGAGCGTGCAGATCTACCGGCTCGCCGACCGCGAGTTCAGCGCCGCGCGCGAACTGATTGTGGGCGTGCTGGCAAATTCGGAGGAGGTGGACATTGACGGCTTCACGGAGCACTTCGTCACGGCGCTACGGAAGGAGCCGTGGGTCGTGCGCGTGATGGACCGCTCGCCGCTCGAGGCGCCCGGCGGCCTCGATGAACTCCGCGCCGTCGCGCTGCCGCTGATGCTGAACCAGTCCGACGCGGACTTTGCGCAGCTCACCGCCACGCTCCAGCCCGACGCGATCACCGCGCGCATCAGCAAGCTCCGGGCAAAGGTCGAGGCCGGCGTCGGCGTCTCGCAGGCGGAGCTCGAATACGATCCTCTCGGCATCGTCTTCCCCGCACTGAAGGGCCTGCGCACGGTGAAGACGCCGACCAAGTCCGATCCGCTTTTCCGCACCGTCTTCATCCACTGCAACCAGCCGGGCCTCGACGAGGCCGCGTGCGGTGAAGTGATGCGCAAGTTCGAGGCGCTGAAGGCGCGCGTCCTCTCCGAATGGAAGGACGGCCCCGCGCCGGAAATCCTCTGCACCGGCCGCACGCCCTACGTCGCCGAGATGTCGTCGAAGCTGAAGAGCGACATCGGCAGCACGCTCGCGAGCAGCCTCGTGCTCGTCGCGCTCACCTTCTACGCCGGCTTCCGCCGCTGGAAGCCGCTGCGCGCGATCATGGACGCGCTGCTGCTCTGCTGCGTGCTCGCCATCGCGTGCGGCGCCGCCTTTTACGGCGAGCTGAACATGATCACCGTCGGCCTCTGCGCGATCCTCGTCGGGCTCGGCGTGGACTTCGCGATGATCCTCTTCGCGCTCTACATCCACGAGCGCGACGCCGGGCAAAGCCACGAAAAATCCATCGCCTCCGCGCTGCGCGTGCATGGCGCGGGCATCTGGTTCGGCGCGCTCACCACGGCGGCGGCATTCCTCTGCCTGCTCGGGAGCGGCTCGCTCGGCTACCAGCAGCTCGGCGTGCTCATCGCCTGCGGCATCCTCGTCGCCGCGGGCGTGATGATGACCTTCTTCTGGCTCTTCCTCGGCATCACGCTCCCGCGCTGGCTCTACAAGATCATCCTCGCCCTGCTCGCATGTGCCGCCGTGGTCGGGCTGTATTTCATCGCCACGACAGTCCGCTCGTGGAGCGCGAACGTGTGGCAGAACATCGCCTCCGGTGCCGGGCTCGCGCTGCTCGCGATGGCCGTCGCGCATTTCCTCTGCAAATGGATCCCGCGCCTCCCCACAGTGGCAATGTCGCGCCCGTGGCGGCTGCTCGCCCCGGCGCTCGCCACGCTCATCGCGCTCGCGGCCTTCGCGCTCGCGCCGGTGGGAGTCATCAATTTCGACATCAACCCCAAGTCGCTCGAGCCTCGCAACAGCGTCGCCGGCTACGCGCTGCGCACCATCATGGCGCGCCTCAATCCCGAGGACATCGAGGCCGTCCTCGCCGTCATCCGCGCGCCCGATGCCGAGGCGCTCTCATCCGCATGGGAAAAGGCGCACGCGTCGTGGGTGAAGCTCACCGAGCAGGGCGGCGCGGAGAAACCGCTCCTGTCCTCCGTCTCCACGCCCGCAGGCTTTGCGACTTCGCCGTCTCGCATGAAGGCGAACGCCGCGAAGCTCTCCGCCGTGGATTTTCCAAAGTCCACCGCGGCCCTCGAAGCCGCGCTCACGGCGAATGACTTCGCACCGGGGCAGGGCGACGCCGCGCGCGGACTCCTCCGCGTGCTCGCCGACGCCGCGCAGGGCCGCATCGGCGTCACCGACTGGAAGCGCAACCTCCCCGAGAGCAGCGCGTGGTGGTTCCTCATCGACGGCTTCCTCAGCCGCGAGCACCCGCTCGGCATCGCGCACCTGCGCCCCATGCGCAGCATCGCCACCGAGCAGGAGGCCGTCGCGATGCGCGGCGCGCTCGCCGTGCCCGGCGTGGATGTCGGCCTTTCCGGCTGGGGCTACACGCTCGCGGAACTCGGTGCGTGGTCGGAGCGCAAGATGGCGCAGCTCACCGTCCTGATGATCGCGCTCAACGTCACGCTGCTCACCGTCCTCCTGCGCGCCTTCAAGCCTGTCGTCATCCTCATGCTCGGCCTCGCGCTCAGCGTCGGCGCGCTCGCCGCCACGCTGAAGGTCACCGGCATCACGCTGAACCTCTTCAACATCCTCGCCTTTCCCCTCGTGCTCGGCGTCGGCGTGGACTACGGCATCTACATCGCGCTCGCGCTGCGCGGCCCCGACCCCGCGCGCGAGCTCGGCGCACTGATGAAACCCGTCCTCCTCAGCGGCCTCACGACCGTGGTCGGCTTCGGCTCGCTCGCGTGGGCGCAAAACCCCGCCCTCCGCGGCCTCGGCCTTCTCTGCGGCATCGGCGTCGGATGGTGCATCGTCGTCACCTTCGTCTTCGTGCTGCCGGCGTGCGCGCTCGCGGCGCGGAGAAAGTTGAGAGTGGAGGGCTGAAGGTTGAGAATTCAAACGCAACCCGGCCGAGCGCGCGCAACCTCCGTGATCGCAGCCGCGGGCAAGTCCTCCGCATCGCGACTGCGGCAGCCTCTCAACTCTCAACCCTCCACCCTCAACTGACCCGATGCGCTCCCCGCTTTACAGCATCGGCGCGTTCAAGGCCGCATTCGCCCTAGCGCAGCTCCTGCCGCGCCCCGTGCTGCGGAAAATTGCCGACGCACTCGCGTGGTGGAGCCTGCGCAGTTCGCCGGAGCTGGGCAAAGTCGCGCGCGACAACCTCGCCGTCGCGACTGGCCGCAGCGGAGCGTCGCTCGACTCGCTGGTCCGTGAAAACATCCGCTGCTTCTCGCGGATGCTTGCGGACTACTTTCTCTGCACCGGTGACCACGCTGCCCGCGCGATCCCGCTGCTCGGCGAGATGGAGGGCTGGGAGCACATCGCCGCCGCGCGCGAGCTGGGAAAGGGCATCGTGCTTGTCACCGGCCACGTGGGGCACTGGGAACTCGGCGGCATCACGCTCGCGCTGCGTGGGCTGCCCATGACGGTCGTCACGCTCCCCGAGCCCTCCGAGGATCTCATGCGCTGGCGGAGCGCATGCCGGAAGCGGCTCGGCATCGGCACCATCGCCGTCGGACCGGGGCACGACTTCGCATTCGTGGAAATGCTCCGCGCCCTCGGTGCCAACGGCTGCCTCGCGATGCTCGTGGACCGGCCTTTCGCCGATGCGGGAGCCAGCACCTCCACCACCGTGCGGCAGTTCGGCCGCGAGACACAGTTCAGCACCGCACCCGCGATGCTCGCGCATCACACTGGCGCTGCCGTCATCCCCGCGTTCGTCCTGCTGCAGCCGGATCACCGTTACCGAGCAATCGCGTGCCCGCCTGTGGAGATGGCCGCCGGCCCGCTGCGCGCCACGCTGCGCGAAAACACCCAGCGCATCGCCGATGTTTTTGAGGTTCTCATCCGCGCGCATCCCGAACAATGGTTCAACTATGTCCCGCTCTTCCGTGATCCCTAGCCTCGCCGCGCTCGCCCTTTCCCTGCTCGCGCTCCTCGCCGCACCCGCTTGCGCGCAGCAGCTCTCCGCCGACGAGGAGAAGGCGCTGCTCACCCGCCTGCGCGAGCAGCGCGCGCAGTTTCCCGCGCTCACCGCCGATTTCACCGAGGACCGAACCACGCACCTGCTGAACAAGCCCATCCGCGGCACCGGCACCATCGCCTTCCATGCGCCCGGCAAATTCCGCCGCGATCTCAAGGGCACCTCGCCCAGCCTCACCGTGTGCAACGGCAGCGAGCTCTGGATTCACTACCCGAAGTTCAACGAGGCCGAGCACTACACGCTCGGGCGGAAACAGTTCTTCGACGACAGCCTCGCCGCGCTCACCGCGGGCCTGAACTTCCAGGAAGTGGACAAATACTTCCGCGTCTCGCCGTCGCGCGAGGGCAGCGGCTACCGCATCGTCCTCACGCCGAAGTCCGCCAGCCTGCGCCGCCTGCTCAGCACGCTCACCGTCTGGATGAATGCGGACGCGATTGTCGAAAAGACCGACGCCTCACTCCCGAAAGGCGACCGCATCGTCACCACCTACCGGAACGTGCGCCTGATGAAGAACGTCGAGGCGAACTTCAACTTCACGCCGCCGGCGGGCGCGCATGTGAGCACGCCGCTCGGCAACTGAGCGAAGCTGTCAGAACGAAGCCGTCCTCAGATCGAATCCACGATCCGGTTGAAGGTCGCGCTCGGCCGCAGCGCGGCGGAGGCTAGGGCGTCGTCCGGCTTGTAGTATCCGCCGATGGTCACCGGCTTGCCCTGCACGGCGAGGAGTTCGCCGACGATGGCGGCTTCATTCGCCGTGAGCTGCTGCGCCACGGGGATGAAGATCGCCTTCAGCTCCGCGTCTGCATCCTGCGCGGCGAGCGCCTGCGCCCAGTAAAGCGCGAGGTAAAAGTGGCTGCCTCGGTTGTCGATCGTGCCGAGCTTGCGGCCCGGCGACTTGTCGTTCTCTAGGAACTTGCCCGTCGCCGCATCGAGCGTGTCGGCGAGCACCTTGGCCTTCGCGAGCTTGAAGGTCTCCGCGATGTGCTCGAATGACGGCGTGAGCGCGAAGAACTCGCCGAGCGAATCCCATCGCAGGTAATTCTCCTCGAGGAACTGCTGCACGTGCTTCGGCGCGGAGCCGCCGGCGCCGGTCTCGAAGAGGCCGCCGCCGTTCATCAGCGGGACGATGGAGAGCATCTTCGCGCTCGTGCCGAGTTCAAGAATCGGGAAGAGGTCCGTGAGGTAGTCGCGGAGGACGTTGCCGGTGACGGAGATCGTGTCCTGCCCGGCCTTGATGCGCTCGAGCGAAAACTCGCACGCCGCGGCGGGCGGCAGGATGCGGATATCGAGCCCCTTCGTGTCGTGTTCGGCGAGATAGGCCCTCACCTTTGCGATGATCTGCGCGTCGTGCGCGCGCTTCTCGTCGAGCCAGAAGACCGCGGGCGTGCCGGTGGCGCGCGCGCGGTTCACGGCGAGCTTCACCCAGTCGCGCACGGGCGCGTCCTTCGTCTGGCAGGCGCGCCAGATGTCGCCGGCCTCGACGGCGTGCTCCAGCAGCACTTTGCCGGCGGAGTCGGTCACGCGCACGGTGCCGTTGCCGGGAATCTGGAAGGTCTTGTTGTGCGAGCCGTATTCCTCCGCGGCCTGCGCCATGAGGCCGACATTCGGCACGCTGCCCATCGTGCGCGGGTCAAAGGCGCCGTGCTTTTTGCAGAAATCCACCGTGGTCTGATAGATGCCCGCATAGCTGCTGTCGGGGATCACAGCCAGCGTGTCCTGCAGCTTGCCCTGCGCGTTCCACATCTTGCCCGACGAGCGGATCATCGCCGGCATCGAGGCGTCCACGATCACGTCGCTCGGCACGTGGAGATTGGTGATGCCCTTGTCCGAGTTCACCATCGCGACCGCGGGGCCGGAGGCGTAGGCGGCGTTGATGTCCGCCTCGATCTCCGCCTTCTTCTCCGCGGGCAGGGTCTGGATCTTCGCGACGAGGTCGCCGAAGCCGTTGTTGAAATCCACACCGAGTTCCTTCAGCACCGCTGCGTGCTTCGCGATGAGGGCCTTGAAGAACACCTTCACCACTTCACCGAAGATGATCGGGTCGGAGACCTTCATCATCGTCGCCTTGAGATGGACGGAGAAAAGCACGCCGTCCCTCTTCGCCTCGGCGATCTGTTGTTCGAGGAATGCGACGAGCGCCTTCCTGCGCATCACCGTCGCATCCAGGATCTCGCCCGCCTTCAGCGGTGTCTTCTCCTTGAGCACCTTCACCGCGCCGTCCGCGCCGATGAACTCAATCTTCACATCGGTCGCGCCCGCGACGGTCACCGACTTCTCGTTCGAGAAAAAGTCGTCCTTTCCCATCGTGCCCACGCGCGTCTTCGAGTCCGCCGTCCAAGCGCCCATCGAGTGCGGGTTCTTCCGCGCGTATTCCTTCACCGCTTTCGGCGCGCGGCGATCCGAGTTACCCTCGCGCAGCACCGGGTTCACCGCGCTGCCCTTGATCTTGTCGTAGCGCGCGCGGGCGTCCTTCTCCGCGTCCGTCGCCGGGTTCTCCGGGAAATCCGGCACCGCAAAACCCTTCGACTGCAACTCCGCAATCGCCTCCTTCAACTGTGGCACCGACGCGCTGATGTTCGGCAGCTTGATGATGTTCGCCTCCGGCTGCGTCGCGAGTTTTCCCAGCTCCGCGAGCGCGTCGCCGATGCGCTGCTCGGGCGTCAGGAAATCCGGAAAGTTTGCGAGGATGCGCCCGGCCAGCGAGATGTCGCGCGGCTCCACCGTGATGCCAGAGTGCTTCGTGAACGCCTGGACGATCGGCAGCAGCGAATAGGTGGCGAGGGCGGGGGCTTCGTCGGTCTTGGTGTAGATGATGGTCGGTTTCGTGGACATGATGGTGGTCGAAATTTTGGAACATCGCCTCCCGTCCGAGTGCCCGCGAATGGGGGAGGCCGCGCTTCCCGTGACGATGAGCGTGCGAAGAACCGCGCGGAGTAAGACAGGGCGCGCGAAAAAATCGAGCAGTGTGTTTCATCCCCGCACGAAACACCGGGCGGCTGCGCGTCCCCCTCCCCATCCCTTACAGCCACTCCCACTCCCGGAAAGTCGCCGCCTGCCCGCACGGTTCGCCCGCCTCCGTCACCAGATTCCACACCGTCGCCCGCTGGATCCGGAAACGCCGCCCCGACTTCGTCACCCGCACCCCCGAGTAGTCGTCGATGAACCCATTCGCCGTCACCGCCGCCAGCAACCGCGCGCGCTCCTCCCGCTCCGGCGCCTCCGCCGTCAGCCGCGACGGCGTCCTCGTCAGCTCCTCCCACGTCATCTCCCACAGCGCCAGCGCCGCCGCATTGCCGTAGTTCAGCACCGGGTCCGCCTCCGTCCCGTGGGAGACGAGGACAAACGGCGCCTCGAACAGGTTCTTCGACAGCCCCAGCGGATTGAACAGCCCCGGCAGCAGCACCCGCCCCGTGAAACGCCGGTAACTCCGTGCCATGCACGCCACATGCACGATGATCTCCTTCCGCTGCCAAATCGAGTCCATCCCCGACCCTGCCGCCGCCCCACTCCGCGCGCAAGCCCCCTGCGGCACGGATGGAACTCGTCAACGCGCGCGACCCTTCGCGCGGGCATCCCGCCTCCACGATGGGAAAAATAAAAGCTTCCCTGTCCCGAAAATGGATTCTGAATGCCCGGACTATCGGAGCCATGCCACACCATTGGACAACGCTCGGTCACTGGGAAACCGCCATCCGGCAGGGCGCGCCGCACCGCAGGGCATCCGCACGCAGCGTCCGCAATCGCGCAGCGCGTCCACCTTCCTCCATGACCAACCCCGCCACCACCCCATGAAACAATTCATGCTCATCCAGCAGGTTCTCCTCGACCGAATCAAGGCCGCCAACCTCAAGGGCCTTTCCCCGGAGCGCCAGATCAACGCCATGCGCCTCTGGGCCGACCAGAACGTCAAGCCCCTCCCCGATCAGGGCGGCACCGACTCCGACGAGGAGATGCAGAAATTCCTCCTCGATATGGGCAGGCACTTCGGCCTCTACGTCGAGCACCCATCCTTCCAGATGGCCCTGAAGCAGCAGAAAGGCTGGAAGGACGAATGGAAGAAGAAGGTCATCGACAAAAACAGCGCCCAGGTGGACGTGGACCGCTACGACGCCACCCTCCAGGGCGTGCTGAAAAAAATCATCCAGGACAACGGCCGCGGGCATCACGGCAACACCACCCTCAGCGGCAGCCACGGCTCCTGCCTGCACTGGGTCAGCGGCAGCCAGCGCATCTTCGGCACCTTCGGCAACGGCAAGCTCACCCTCATCGGCACCGGCCGCCACGGCAGCACCAACAGCACCTACATCGTGAGCCTCGTCCTCGGCGGGACCGCGACGGCGACCACCTGACGGGCCGGTGGTGTCCTGTTTTGAATTTCGAAGCCATGCAAAGCGGGCGCGATACTTCCGAGTCCCGGCACTTGTTGCCTTTCCTGGCTTACTACCTTCCAAATTGGGCCATTACTGACAGTCCGGGCGAGCCCCCGGTGTCCGCATCCCGTGTTAACCCGGCCTGGAAAAGAAACATCCCTCGCGACCCCGTGTTCTGACTTCACCCCCCGGCGGAGTCTGCCGGGACGGCTCCCGTGCCGAGAAATCCGGCGCAGGCATCCCCAGCCACTCCATGAGAATCACCCAGGACTTCCTGCCCGCGTTGCGCAGCTTCGCCACGTTGATCCCCGATTCCTTCCTCTCCGCCAGAGTGAGGCCTGATTCCCACGCCGCCTTCTCATCGTAATAGAGCCGCCCCGACTGCACCGCCTCCATCACTTCGGATCGGCTGGCGAATTCGAGATTCTCCAGCAACTTTCTCACCCGCCCCGGCAGCATCATCCATCCACCGCGCGGACTCGCCTCATGCTCCTCCAGCCTCCGCCGGGCCTCCCTTTCGATCTGCCGCACCCGTTGCACCGACAATTGCA
Organism: Chthoniobacteraceae bacterium; assembly: GCA_044221185.1. Classification (GTDB taxonomy): domain Bacteria; phylum Verrucomicrobiota; class Verrucomicrobiia; order Chthoniobacterales; family Chthoniobacteraceae; genus SXWH01. Next base: position 850,132 of record JBGAPP010000002.1, read on the forward strand.
GCCCCTTGGCAATCTCCCGCTGCAGCATCCGCTCGTCGTTGCGCAGGCGCAGGATCAATTCCTCCTCATCGCTGAGCACCTTGGTCCGAAGTTTCATTTTCATGCGGGGGAATTGGACGCCCGACATGCTGCCCGGAAATCCGCCATCGCTCAAGCCCGCAAGCGGGCACCTTATCTTGCAGACCCTCCGCGCTTCTGATTCCTCCACTCTCTATCTGAATGCTCACCTCCGAAACCAAGCGCCGCATTGATGCCTGCCGCGATGTCCTCGTCGGCAAGCTGCCGTTGCCCACCGATCAGGTCGAGTTGATCACCCTCGCCCTCATCTACAAGTTCATGGATGACCTCGACGAGGAATCTGTGAAGCTCGGCGGCAAGCGCAGCTTCTTCACCGGCCCGCTGGCGGATTACCGCTGGCGCTCATTGCTGCCGCAGACGGTTTCGGCGGAGGAGCGGATGAACCGCTTTGCGCGCGGCATCGATTTGCTCGGCGGCGCGGAGATGGAAGTGGAGAAGAACGGCAAAAAGGAGCGCATCATTCCCGCCGCGCATCTCCCCGGCCTCTTCCGCGACATCTTCCGCAACGCCTTCCTCAAATTCCGCGACGGGCGCATCCTCACGCTCTTCCTCACCGAGGTGAACGGCTTCGCCTACTCGCACAGCGAGGAACTCGGCAATGCCTTCGAGTATCTCCTCCAGTGCATGGGCACGCAGGGCGAGAACGGCCAGTTTCGCACCCCGCGCCACATCATCGACTGGATCGTCGCCTGCCTCGATCCGCAGCCCGGTGAAAGCATCCTCGACCCCGCGTGCGGGACAGGTGGCTTCCTCGTCTCCGCCTACCGGCACATCCTCGCGCGCCACACCTCGCCCGGCTCGGCCATCCCCGGCGACAAGCTCGCGCACGGCCAGCGCCAGGCCGTCTATGCCGGCCTCACCGGCTACGACATCACCGACCTCATGGTGAAGCTCAGCAAGGTGAACCTCTTCCTCCACGGCTTTCCCGACCCCGCCATCCACATCTACGACACCCTCAGCAACGACGCCCGCTGGCACGAGAAGGCCGACCTCATCCTCGCCAACCCGCCGTTCATGACGCCGAAAGGCGGCGTCACCCCGCACACCAAATTTCGCATCGCCGCCAAGAAGGCCGAGGTGCTCTTCACCGACTACATCGCCGAGCACCTCAGCGCCGACGGACGCGGCGGCGTCATCGTGCCCAACGGCATCGTCGCCACCACGCAGAACGCCTACGTGAAACTGCGCCGCTACCTCGTCGAGGACTCGCTCGTGGCCGTCGTCTCCCTCCCGGCGGGCGTCTTCAAGCCCTACTCCGGCGTGAAGACCAGCATCCTCCTGCTCGACAAAAAACTCGCGCGCCGCACGCGGGAAATCCTCTTCCTCAAAATCACCGCCGACGGCTTCGACCTCGGCGACAAACGCACGCCCATCGCGGCCAACGACCTGCCGGAAGCCGAGCGCGTGGTGAAACTCTGGCTCTCGGGCAAGCTGAACGAGAAAGTCGAAACGCCGCTGGCGTGGAAGGCGGTGGAGAAAAAGGAACTGCTCGAAAACCGCAGCGTGAGCCTGCAAGCCGAGGCGTTTGTCGGCGGCGAAGTAGTCAGCGGGAACGTGCAGATGATTTCGTTCGAGGACTTGTGCCTGCGGATGCAATACGGGCTCTCGACGCCGTTGAACACTAACGGAACGGGAGCGCCGTGCTTCCGCATGAACGAGATTCTTGGAGGAGTTGCCTCCGATTCCGGCTCGATGAAACGTGCGGACATCTTAGCCGACGAGATCGCGAAATACCGGCTGAACCGTGGTGACTTGCTTTTCAATCGCACAAACAGCTTTGAGCACGTCGGCCGCACGGCCATCTTCGATTTGCCGGGCGAGTATGTCTTCGCGTCCTACCTGATTCGGCTTGAGGTGAACCGTGAGCTTGCTGACCCGCGTTACATCAACGCGTTCATGAACTCGGAGCGATTTCAGACGGGCATCAAATCGCGTGCAAGCCGGGCAGTGAATCAGGCCAACATCAGCGCATCGGCTCTTGCCGGCTACGAAATCCCGCTGCCGCCGCTGGAGGAACAGCGGCGGATCGTGGCGGAGATCGAGGGCTACCAGAAGGAGATTGCCCGCCTGGAATCCGAAATCGCCGCCAACCGCGAACGCATCCAAGCCACGATTGATGCCGTCTGGAACGGCGACTCCGAAAGCGCCAACGGCGCACCGCCATCCCAGCCTGGGGCAACGCCCCAGGTCAAAGGCGGAAACCAAAATGAGGGCTGAAAGCTCGCCCCATCGCCATGCCACAATCTCTGAGCCTCGTCATCGTCCACGTCATCTTCTCCACGAAGGAACGCCGCCCGTTCCTCGACCCGGACACACGCCCGAAACTCCACGCGTATCTCGCCACGGTCGCGCGCAACGCGGGTTGCGAGGCGTATCGCGTCGGCGGCGTGGCGGACCACGTTCATCTCGCCATCCGCTTGTCGCGCACCCTCACCATCGCGGATTTGGTGGAGACGTTGAAAACGTCGTCATCGAAATGGCTGAAGACGCAATCGCCGGAACTGGCGGGATTTTCGTGGCAACGTGGCTACGGGTGTTTCTCGGTCGGTCCTTCGGATTTGGATTCTCTGCGGGCTTACATTGATGGGCAGGAGGAGCACCACAAGACGCGGACGTTTCAGGACGAGTTTCGGATGTTCCTGAAAAAATACGGCGTGGAATACGACGAGGCTTATGTGTGGGATTGAACGATGGGACGGGCTTTCAGCCCTTTTGTTTTGTTGGTCACGAATCCTTGGGCGTTGCCCAAGGCTGGGATGGATGCGGGCCTTTGGCCCACAGACTGGCGCGTTCATCCCGCCATCGAAATCCCCCTGCCGCCGCTGCCCGAGCAACGGCGAATCGTGTCGGAGCTGGACGCGGAGGCGGCGCAGCTGGATTCGGTGCGCGGCCTGCTCCCCCGCTTCGAGGCCAAAATCCAGCGCGTCCTCGCCCGCGTCTGGGGCAACGGCTCGGAGGCCAGCACATGAGCGCGCCTTTCCCAATCCCAACGGGATTGCATCACTCAGCCCAGGGTTGCCGAGTCCGCGAGGCTACCTTGGGTCATCGTCCCCAGGAATCATCAACCCTGCAAGGGTTGCATCCCCCGGCGCATTCCGGGCAGATGCAACCCCGTTGGGGTTGGGGAAATATTCTGGGCGGCATTCCCAGGGTAGCTCGTCCCTCGCAACCCTGGGCTGACGGCTGTTACCCCGTTGGGGTAAATCGGATTGCCGAAGGGTGCATCGCCGCGACACCGGCAAGCCGTGGCGAAACTGGATGCGGCGGCGGCATGAACCGCCGCATTGCTCGCGGCACCGGACCCGCTACCTTTCCCAGCCATGCTCTTTGAACGCCAACGCCTGCTGCTCGCGCTTGTGGATGCGCTCGGTGTTCCCGTGACGCCGACGGATTTCCAGAAGCTGCTCTTCCTCTACACGCGCGAGTGGGAGACGGAGCCGAGCTACGATTTTGTGCCGTATCAATTTGGCGGCTTCTCCTTCAGCTCCTACGCGGACAAGCGCCGGCTCATCGAGCGCGGCCTGCTCGTGGACGATGAACAGCGATGGGAACTCACCGAGGCGGGACGCACGGCGATTCTCCCCTCGCGCGCCCTCCGGGAGCGGGCGAAGCGTTTCGCAACCAATCGCAGCGCACTGCGCGGCGATGCGCTCATTGCGGAGGTCTATCGGCGGCATCCCTACTACGCCACGCGCAGCAAGATCGTAAACCGCGTGCTGCCTTCCGCCGCCGACCGCGCCCGAGTGGAAGCCGCGCAGCCGGTGAAGCGCGGGCCGGGCCTCGTGACCATCGGCTACGAGGGCAAAAGCCTCGAAGCCTACCTCAACCAGCTTTTGCAGGACTCCGTGACGCTGCTCTGCGACGTGCGCCGGAATCCGCTCAGCCGCAAATACGGCTTCTCGAAAAGCACGCTGAAAAACGCCTGCGAGAATGTGGGCCTCCGCTACGAGCACCTGCCGGAACTGGGCATAGCCTCCGAGGAACGGCGGGAACTGGTGACGCAGGCGGATTACGACGCGCTCTTCGCGACCTACGAAACCGAATGGCTGCCGAACCAGACGCCGAAGCTGGAAATCATCCGCCAATGGATCGATGAGGGCGAGCGCGTGGCGCTGACGTGCTACGAAGCGCTGCCCTGCCAGTGTCACCGGCATTGCGTGGCCGAGGCGCTGGAGCGAGGCGGAAGGCGGAAGCTGCTGGTGTCGCACTTGTGAACCCTCCCCCGGAATGGCAACCCAGCGCGTTCTCATCACCGTAAAGACCTACCCGACACTGTCTCGGAAATACGGCGAGACCGTCTGCACCGCCGGAGTGCGGGAGGATGGAAGCTGGATGCGGATTTACCCGGTCCCCTTCCGGCGGTTGGATGAGACGGAGCAGTATCGGAAGTTCGATTGGGTGGAGGCCGACTTTATCCCGAGCAAATCCGACCCGCGACCCGAGACGCATCACCCGGCTGATCTCGCGAAGCTCGTGCCATGCGGTCGCATGGAGAAGGCTGATGGCTGGAGGGAACGGCGGGAGCTTCTTTTGGGCAGGGCAAAGGTTTTTACGCAGCTGGAGCCGCTGATGATTGGCGCAAAAGAAAACACGCTGTCTCTGGCGGTTTTCAAGCCCACGAAGATTCGGGATTTCATCTGGGAGGAGGACGAACGCGAGTGGAAGGCTGAGAAACTCGCCGAGATGCGTGACAAGGCGCGGCAGGTGGAGCTTTTCGCCGACGAGGCGTGGCGCGAGACATTCAAGATCATCCCGAAGTTGCCGTATGCCTTCTCCTACCGGTTTGAGGACGCTGACGGGCGGGAGAGCACGATGCAGGTGCTCGACTGGGAGTGCGGGCAACTTTTCTGGAACTGCTTCCGGCGCTCGGGCGATGAAGCGGATGCGCGGAACAAAGTGCGGGAGAAGTATCTCGACGAATTTGGAAAGCGTGACCTGCACTTTTTCCTCGGGACGACGCAGCAATATCATGGCTTCGCGCCAAACCCGTGGGTGATCATCGGAGTATTCGCGCCCCCGCACCGCAGTCAGCTCGATCTCCTTTAGCCATGCCGTCCGAAGCCCAGGCCCGCATCACGATCAACCGGCTGATTGAGCAGGCGGGCTGGCGGTTCCTTCCCGATGCGCAGGGGCGGCGGGAGAATGTGATCTGTGAGCACCGGGTGACGAAGAAAGTCTTCGCGCCGGGCGCGGACCTCGGGGCGGACTTCGACAAGGCGCCGGAGGGTTTCGTGGATTACGTGCTGCTGAACACGGACGGGCGCGCGGTGGCGGTGGTGGAGGCGAAGAAGGAATCCATTGACCCGCTCACGGCGAAGGATCAGGCGCGAGCCTATGCGGAATCGCTCGGCGTGGCGCACATCTTCCTGAGCAACGGACTCGTCCACTACTACTGGAACCTCCGGCAGGGAAACCCCGTGCGCGTGTCGCGCTTCCTCCCGCTGGAGCAGCTCGGCGCGGCGGCGGAATGGCAGCCGGATGCGGCGCGGCTCGCGTCCGTGCGCGTGGATGAGAACTACATCGCCGTGTCGCAGGATGCCGCATGGCTCAGTTACGGCGAGGCGGAGCGGCGTGAGGTGATGGTGAACAAGAAAATCCGCCTGCTGCGCGACTATCAGGTGGAGGCCGTGCGCGCATTGCAGCAGGCCGCGCCGCGCGGGCACCGCTTCCTTTTTGAAATGGCCACGGGCACCGGCAAGACACTGCTCAGCGCCGCCATCGCGAAGCTCTACCTGCGCACGGCGAACGCGCACCGCATCCTTTTCCTCGTGGACCGGCTGGAGCTGGAGAGGCAGGCGGAGAAAAACTTCCGCGACTACCTTGCGAACGACGGCATCAGCACGGTCATCTACAAGCAGAAGCGCGACGACTGGCAGAATGCGCAGGTCGTGGTGACGACGATCCAGAGCCTCGCGGCGAAGAACCGCTTTCTCTCCGACTTCGCGCCGACGGATTTCCAGCTCATCATCAGCGACGAGGCGCACCGCACCATAAGCGGGAACAACCGCGCCATCTTCGAGTATTTCACCGGGGCCAAGCTCGGCCTCACCGCGACTCCCCGCGACTACCTCAAGGGCGTGGACACCGCCGACCCGAAGCACGACCCGCGGGAGATGGAGCGCCGCCTCCTGCTCGACACCTACCGCACCTTCGGCAGCGAGGACGGGAGGGCGACCTTCCGATACAGCCTGCTCGACGCGGTGAACCACCAGCCGCCGTATCTTGTGAATCCGGTCACGCTCGACGCGCGGACGGAAATCACGACGCAGATGCTCTCGGATGAAGGCTACGCGGTGACGGTTCCCGCCAGTGAGGACGGGCAGGAGAGCGAGATGACTTTTGGCAAGAAGGACTACGAGCGGAAGTTTTTCTCCGACGAGACGAACCGCAGCTTCGTGCGCTGCTTCCTCGACCACGCGAAGCGCGACCCGATCACCGGCGAGGTCGGCAAGACGATCCTCTTCGCCGTGAGCCGGAAGCACGCGACCAAGCTCGTGACGTTGCTGAACGAGGAAGCGCTCGCGCGCTGGCCGCAGATTTACGGCGAGGGATCGGACTTTGCAACGCAGGTGACGTCGGGTGTGGAAGGCGCGCAGCAGATGACCACCGAGTTCGCCGAGAATCATCTCAATGGCTGGTCGAAGTGGCGTGCAGACGAGTTCCGCGACTACGCGACGGCGCGCACGCGCGTGTGTGTGACTGTCGGCATGATGACCACCGGCTACGACTGCACAGACCTGCTGAACGTCGTGCTCGCCCGCCCGATTTTCTCGCCGACGGACTTCATCCAGATCAAGGGCCGCGGGACGCGCCTTTTCGATTTCAAGCACGGCAAGCTCGCCGTGAAGAAGGACGGCTTCGCGCTCTTCGACTTCTTCGCCAACTGCGAATACTTCGAGAAGGACTTCAACTACGACAAGAAGCTCTCGCTGCCTAGGGGCGGCACCGACGAGGGCGGCGAAGGCGGAGGCGGAGGCGGCGCACCGCGGCCCGAGACCTTCACGAACACCTCGCCCGATCCAATGTCGGCCGTCGTGCAGGAGACGATCGGACTGTGGGGGATGAAGATTGACCGCGAGATGTATCGCTCCCGCCTCGGCGAACGGCTCGTGGCGGATGCCGCGCTCCGCGAGGCCATCGAGCAGGGTGACATCGCCGCCGCCCTCGAACGCCTGCGCCGCTTCCACTACGACAAGCCGGAGGAGTTCTGGAACGTCGCCAAGCTGCAGGACCTTTTCAAAACCGACCGCGTGCCGACCGAGCGGGAAATTCTCGAATACGTCTTCGGCATCATCCCGGCGATTCCCGGACGAGGCCAGCTGGCGGACGAGGCCTTCGAGCGGTTCATCGCGACACAGGAGACAAACGCCACGCACAGCCGCGAGCTGCGCACCGTCTTCACCGCCTTCCTCCTCGACAAGCAGTCCCGCACGCTGCTGCTGGAAGGCAGCTTCCCCGCGCTCCGGGCGCGCGATGCCGCGCTCTACGCCGCACTGGCCACGCTCGCCGCTGCCGAAAGGGAGGCGCTTGTCAGCTACCTGAGTTCGCAAGTCGCGCTGGGGGATTTCGAAGCGGCGGCCTGATCACTGTAAGACGCGGTCATTTCTTTGCCTTCCTTGGTGAACCTCAGCAAGAGCCCGCGCCTGCGTGTGCTTTCTCGTGGTTCATACCGCTTGGGAGCTTGGAGGTTTCGCGGTGGAGAATGAGGGGCGGTTTGGCGGGTGGCGAGGCGAAATTCGGCACCGGGAGGGGACTTAAAGATTTGGGTCTATAGCCGATTTTAACCAGCTGAAGGCGCGGGCAGGATTCGCGCATGAAAGTTCTCCCCCTTGTCGAACTGGGCAAACGGATCATGAAATTTCGCGACCAAGGCGGCGTCACGAAGAAGGAGCGTGGATGGTCGCGCGAGGATTTCGCGGCGCTGATCGGGATCTGCCCGAGTTACCTCGCGGAAATCGAACCGGGGCAGAAGGAGGCGGGCTGGATGATCCTCGGGAGCATCTGCGAGGTGCTGCGCTGCACGCCGAACGATCTCATGGACGGCATCCCGGGCTGCTGTGCGGAGGTTCACCGGCGGCACGAAGAGCTGTCGAAGAGGCACTCGGATTCGTGCGAGTGCAGCATGGGGCCGATGGTCGCGGGACGGAAAGCTGCGGGTCTCTGACCGGGAACTGCCCATGAAGCACTGCTGTTTCATTCTTGGAATGCGGGGAAGGTTCGGGAGCGGGGCGGCGATGGGCGGCGCTTGGGCGGAGCTTTCCCAGCCTTGGAAAACTCTTTTCCAGACCCCGGGGAGTGTCCACCGGCCTTGGAAAACTCTTTTCCACACCCCGGGGAGTGTCCACCGGCCTTGGAAAACTCTTTTCCGGACCCGGGGGAGTCTCCCCCGGCCTTGGAAAACTCTTCTCCGGACCCCGGGGAGTCTCCCCCAGCCTTGGAAAACTCTTTTCCGGACCCCGGGGAGTCTCCCCCAGCCTTGGAAAACTCTTTTCCAGACCCCGGGGAGTCTCCCCCAGCCTTGGAAAACTCTTTTCCGGACCCCGGGGAGTCTCCCCCAGCCTTGGAAAACTCTTTTCCAGACCCCGGGGAGTCTCCCCCAGCCTTGGAAAACTCTTTTCCAGACCCCGGGGAGTCTCCCCCAGCCTTGGAAAACTCTTTTCCAGACGGTGGGGAGCTTCCTTGGCCTCGGAAAGCGCCTCTTTTCCATGCTTGCCGGGCTTTTTGCCCCCGCCGCGATGGCCCCGTGGGACGAGGGGGCGTGGGATTCCGGGTTCTGGGACTCGCCGCCGCTGCCCGCCTTTCAACCTCTCCCGCAGAAGAAAAAACCCATCAACCGAAAAACCATGGCCACGAACCCAACCCCTGATGACGATGACGTGCTCATCTCCCTGACCGAAGAACTCGCCGACGGCTGCCACCTGCACGAGGTGTCGCTCGGCATCAAGCAGCAGACGGAGGCGGTGATGCGCGCCGCCCTGCTGGCCACGCAGAACGCCCTGCTGGGCCTCGGCGCGGCGCGCGCGCTGCTCGACTCGAAGAACGACCTGTTCCAGGCGGCGGATGCCGCGGGCACGGAGGTGCTGAAGAACTGCCGGCTCCGCATGGTGAAGCTCTTCGGGACGCAGTTCAACGCGAACTGGCAGGCCGCGGGCTGGCCCGACCAGTCCACGAAAATCCCAATCACCCAGGACAAGCGGTTCGCGCTGCTCGGCGCACAGAAGCTCTACTTCACCGCCAACCCCGCCGCGGAGAGCGCCGAGGCCGACGCAACCGCCGCGATCTGCCAGACCGCGCACGAGGCGATCAGCGACGCGCGCTTTGCGGTGAACGTGGCGGAGTCGGGAGTGACCACGGCGAAAAACACGCTGGCCGCGACGATCAAGACCCTGCGCAAGCGCGTGCGCGGGCTCATCGTGGAACTGGGCACGCTGCTCGCGGAGGATGATGCGCGCTGGGAGCAGTTCGGCCTGAACATTCCGGCGAATCCGACTGCGCCGGAGCCCATCGAGGACCTCACGCTCACGGCGCTCGGCGGCGGGAAGGTGTTTGCCCAGTGGCCCTATGCGACGCGGATGACAGGCACGCGCATCATGCTCAAGCGCATCGGCGTGGACGACGAGCCGGCGTCCGCGGGGAGCGTGGGCGGGCTGGAGAAACTGCTCACGGGCCTGACCGCGGGGCAGACGGTGGAGATATTCGTCATCGCCACGAACGACGGCGGCGACGCCGCGCCGAGCCCGACGCGGAGCGTGGCTGTGACGTAGCCGCGAGGGGGAAGAAGAGGAGACGAGGAGTGGAGGAGACGCTCCGCGCCACTTCGCCCGCTCTCCTCCTCTCCCAGTCCCCTCTTCTCCTCCTCTCCCACCCTTCCCATGCCCTACGATCCCACACTCCCCGCCGACCATTCGCCCAACTCCAGCGCGGAGATGCGCGCGCAGCTCGCCGGGCTGAACGATCTCATCGCCGCCGTGCCGGGAATCTCCGGCGTCGTCATCGACAGCGTGACGACGCTTCCACCCGGCGAGGCCGCGACGGTGAATGCGAGCATTGCCGCCGGGGTGCTGCACCTTAGCTTTGGTCTCCCACAGGGCATGCAGGGGCTCCAGGGGGAGCAGGGATCGCTCGGGGCCACGGGGCCGATGGGCGCGGTGACGCCGCAGAACCTCGATGATGCGATCGTAACGACGGCGCGGAACCCGAATGCCATCGGGCCCTTCGCCGGGACCTTCAGCGACCCGCCCACGCAGGCGGAGCTGACGGCCTTCGCCGCCTACGTGGAGACGCTGCGCGTGGCGCTGGTGAGGTGAGGGAAATGACGAATGACGAATGACGGAATGACGAGGGGTGAAGGGTGGGCCGTGGGTGGGGGTGGCCGATTTCTCACAAAAATTGTCTCTCGGATGTCGGGGGTGCCGTGATGGGATGAGGGTGCTGTCGTCGCGGGGGCGCGCTCCCTTGCTCCCCTTTTGACGCGGCGAAACCAGACGCCCTCCGCAACTCCTCTCTCTCCGCATGAAAACCTCCGCCGTCCTCCTCGCCGCCGCATGGCTCGGCCTTTCCGCGCAGTCCTCGCTGGCCGATGCGCCGCCGCCGCTTTCGGAGAAGGCGAGGCGCATCTTTGACGGGAAGTCGCTCGAGGGATGGGAGGCGCTGGAGCCGGTGCTCTGGCGCGTGGAGGACGGCTGCCTGACGGGCGGCGACGGGGTGAAAAAGATCCCGCACAATGATTTCCTCACGACGAAGGCGTCGTATTCGAACTTCGTGCTGCGCCTGAGGATCAAGCTCACGGGCGACCCGAAGACGGGCTTCATCAATTCGGGCGTGCAGATTCGCACGCGGCGGAATCCGCAGGGCCACGAGGTGTGCGGCTACCAGTGCGACTACGGCGAGCCGGGCTGGTATGGGGGCATCTACGACGAGGGGCGGCGGAACAAGTTCATCGCGCCGGCGGACATGAAGGTGGTGCATCCGGCGGTGCGGCTGTGGGACTGGAACGACTATGTGATCAAGGCGGACGGGCCGCGCATCCAGACGTGGATCAACGGCGTGCAGGGGGTGGATTTCACGGAGCCGGAGAAGGAGATCGCGGGGGACGGCGTGATCGGCATCCAGATTCACGGAGGCGGAAGCGCCGTGGTGCAGGTGAAGGAGGTGTTCATCGAGGAGCTGCCGCCGACGAAGGGCGCGCCGACGTGGGATTCGCTCGGCGGTGTGCAGGGGCAGCGGGCGAAGCTGAACCTGCAGGCGGCGGCGGCGAAACCGCGCGCGGCGCAGAACAGCGGTGGATTGCTGAAGGCGGATGTTGTGTCGATTCGCCCGCTCGGCGCGGATGGGAAGCCGCTGAACCTCGGCTTTGAAGACGGCACGCTCGGCGACTGGAAGGCCGAGGGCGACGCGTGGACGGGGCAGCCGGTGAAGGGCGACACGGTGAGCGTTCGCAAGCCGAGCGAGCGGAGCAATCACGCGGGGGAATACTGGATCGGCGGCTACGAGAAGGCCGGCGACAAGGGGCGCGGCACGCTGACTTCGGCGAGCTTTGCGGTCACGCAGCCGTGGGCGAGCTTCCTCGTCGGTGCCGGGCGCTCGCAGCAGACGCGCGTGGAGATCGTGGGCGATGCGGATGGCAAGGTGATCAAAAGCGCGGGCGGCACGGACATCGAGAACATGCGCCGCGAGGTGGTGGACCTGCGGGCGTTCGCCGGGAAGCGCATCTTCATCCGCATCGTGGATGATTCCGCCGGCGGCTGGGGCCACGTGAATTTCGACGACTTTGTCTTTCACGAGAAGGAGCCGGAGCTCACCGCCGCGCCCGGTGGTGCTGCGAAGGGCGCGGGTCCGGCACAGGGCGCCGCGGCGAACACCGATCGTGCCGCGCGGCAGAAGGAGAGCCCCGTGCTGAAGCATCTCGCCGCGAATCCCGCGAAGCCGACCGCGATTGCCAACGAGGACGCGCAGCGCGTGGTCTCGACGATGATGCTCACGCCGGGATTCCAGGCGGAGCTGATCGCCGCGGAGCCGGAGGTGAAGCAGCCGGTGGCGTTTGCCATCGACGAGCGAGGGCGGCTCTGGGTCGCGGAGGCCTACAGCTATCCGAACCGCCAGCCCGACGGCGCGGGGAAGGATCGCATCGTGATCCTGGAGGACGCGGACGGCGACGGCGTCTTCGAGAAGCGCACGGTGTTTTACGAGGGGCTGAATCTCGTGAGCGGGATGGAGGTCGGCTTCGGCGGCGTGTGGGTCGGCGCCGCGCCGGAGCTGCTGTTCATCCCGAAGGAGGCGGACGACAAGGCGGGCAAGCCGCAGGTGCTGCTCGATGGCTGGGGCTTCCAGGACACGCACGAGACGCTGAACAGCTTCTGCTGGGGCCCGGATGGCTGGCTCTACGGGAACCAGGGTGTCTTCACGCGCTCGCTCGTGGGCAAGCCGGGCACGCCCGACGCGCAGCGCACCGACCTGCGCTCGGCCGTGTGGCGCTATCATCCGGTGCGGCATGAGTTCGAGATTTTCGCGCACGGCGGCAGCAACCAGTGGGGCCTCGACTTCAACAGCAACGGCCATCTTTTCATGACGCACTGCCGCAGCTTCTGGGGCGGCGGCGGCACGACGCACGTGATCCGCAACGGCCACTTCTGGAACCAGGCGAACGCGAACTACGCGCCGTTCATCTCGAACTCCGGCCCGGCCTTTGCGCCCGGGCTGAAGAACTTCCTGCCCGCTGCGGCGCGCTACGACAGCGGTGCGGGCGGCGCGGGTGCTCCCGGCAGCGATGCAATCTACGGCGGCCACTCGCACATCGGCACGATGATCTATCTCGGCGACAACTGGCCCGCCGCGTATCGCGATCATCTTTTCACGAACAACCTCTTCGGCCACCAGATGAACCATCAGGTGCTGAACCGCGAGGGCTCCGGCTACGAGGCGGTGTCCGCCGGCCGCGACCTGCTGCTCGCGCCCGACCCGCGCTACATGGCCGTGGATTTGCAGACCGGCCCGGACGGCGCGGTGTATCTCATCGACTGGTGCGACCTGCAGCACTGCCACAACCCCACGCCGGAAAAGTGGGACCGCACGAACGGCCGCATCTACCGCGTGTCGTGGAAGGAGACCTACAAGCCGGTGAAGGTGGACCTCGGCAGGAAGAGCGACGTGGAGCTCGCGCAGTTGCAGGCGCACCGCAGCGACTGGTTCGCGCGCAATGCACGGATGCTCCTGCAGGAGCGCGCGGCGAAGGGGGGAGTCGATGCGAAGGCGATCGCGCTGCTGAGGGAGCAGGCCGCAGGCGGCGAGGTGCCGCAGGTGCTGCGCGCGATTTGGACGCTGCACGTCATCGGCGCGCTCGATGCGGCACAGCTCGCGGACCTCGCGAAGCACCCGAGCGACGTCGTGCGCGGATGGGCCGTGCAGTTTGCGAGCGGACACAAGGACCGGACTTTCCTCTGCGCCAACGTGCTGCTCTCGCTCGCAATCCACGATCCGTCGCCAAGCGTCCGCCTTGCGATCGCATCCGCGCTGCCCGAGCTGTCGCCGGCCCAGAGATGGGAGCTCGCCGCCGCGCTCGCCGCGCACGGCGAGGACAAGGACGACCGCTTCCTGCCGAAGATGATTTGGTGCGGCCTCGGCACCGTCGCCGCGCAGGATTTCCCCCGCGCGCTCGCGCTCGCGGACACGACGCCGCTGCCGAGCCTTGCCGATTCGATCCGGTGGTTCACCGCGCGCGATGCGAAGGGCCGCGAGCTGCTCCTCGCCCATCTCGCGAAGCAGGACGACGAAACGGCCGCGCGCACGCTGCGCATCGCCGCCTTCGCGCTGAAGGACGAGGCCACGCTGCCGATGCCCGCCGCGTGGACGCAGGCGCGCGAACGCTTCGCAAAATCCAGCGACGCCTCGCTCGTGAATGTCGCCGACCAGCTTGCCGCCGTCTTCGGCGACAAGGCCGTGCTCGCGAAGATGCGCGGCATCCTCGCCGACGAGAAGCAGCCGCTGCCGCGCCGCCAGTTTGCGTTCGACCTGCTCAAGCGTGGCAACGACCCCGAGGCCGCGCCGATTTTTGCGAAGCTGCTCGACCACGGCGCATTCCGCTCGGCCGTCATCCCGCTGCTCTCGCGCTCATCCGATCCCGCGACCGCCGACGCGCTCATCGCGCGCTTTGAAAAGCTCGACGCCACCGAGCGCAGCGCCGCGCTCGGCACGCTCACCGGACGCGCGCAGCTCGCGCTGCCGCTGCTGAATGCGCTGAAGGCCGGCCGCTTTGACCGGAAGCACCTCAGCGCGCTGCACGTCCGCCAGATGCGCAACCTGCACAGCGCCGACGTGGACCGCCTCCTCGACGAGGCGTGGGGCCGCGTGAACGAATCGTCCGACGCCGCAAAGGCGACCATCGCGAAGCTGAAGAAGAACTACACCGCCGCGCCGCTCTGGGCCTACGACGGCAGCGCGGGCCGCGAGTCCTTCAAGCAGCTCTGCGCCGTCTGCCACGCCCTCAACGGCGAAGGCGGCAAGCTCGGCCCCGACCTCGCCGGCGCGTGGCGCAACGGGCTCGACTACTTCCTCGAGAACATCGTGGACCCGAACGCGGTCGTCGGTGAGAACTTCCAGCTCCACCTCGTGACGAAGAAGGACGGCACGGTCGTCTCCGGGCTGTTCGAGCAGGAGAGCGCGACGTCGCTCACGCTGCGCACTGTCACCGAGACGGTGACCGTCGCGAAGGCGGACATCGCCAAGCACGAGAAGCTCGCGCAGTCGCTGATGCCGCCCGGCCTGCTCGAGGCGCTGCCGGAGCGGAAGGCGTTCGAGCTGCTGAAATTCCTCACGAGCAAGCAGTGAGCGCGGGGTCGCGGCTTGCCCGCTGTGGCAGGGCGGCGTTTCGTTCCGGCACCAGCATCCACGCATGAAGCTCCGCCCGCTTTTCCTCTGCATCGTCCTCGCGGTGCCGCCGTCCGCCTTTGCCGCGGATGCGCCGGGTCCGCTCGCTCCGGTGCTGCAGTCGTTTGTGGAACGGAAGCTCGCCGCCGGAGTCGTCGCGCTCGTGGCGGACAGGGACGGAGTGCTCGCGCTGGAGAAGGCGGGCTTTGCGAGCCTCAGGGAGGGGACGCCGATGCGCGACGACGCGGTGTTTTGGATCGCCTCGATGAGCAAGTCGCTCACGGGCGCCGCGCTCATGATGCTCGTGGACGAGGGCAAAGTGAGCCTCGGGGATCCGGTGGAGAAATTCCTGCCGGAGTTCAGGGGGCAGATGGTCGAGTCGCCGGGCATCGAGATGCATCCGCCCGCGCATCCGATCACCGTGCGGGAAATCATGAGCCACACGGGCGGCCTCGTGCTCGCGAGCGACCGGGATTTGAAACGCACGCAGGTGCTCGCCGACGATGTGCGCGAGTATGCGAGGCGCCCGCTGCGGCAGGAGCCGGGCACGAAATACGAATACAACAACTGCGGCATCAACACCGGCGGGCGCATCATCGAGGTCGTGAGCGGGATGAGCTACGCGGACTTCATGCAGAAGCGGCTCCTTGACCCGCTCGGAATGAGGGACACGACGTGCTGGCCGAATGCGGAGCAGGCCGCGCGGCTCGCGCACACGGCGCGGTTCACGGAGGACCGAAGGAACCTCGTGGAGCTGGAGCAGGACAGGGACGTGAAGCCGGAGCACATCCTGAAGTTCAGCGGCGGCGTGCCCGTGCCGAAGGCAGTGAGCGCCGACATGGGATCCGGCATCGCGTTCGACTACGGCAAGCGGTATGCGCAGCCCGCAGGCGGCTATTTTTCCACGGCGCACGACATCGGGCGATTCTGCCGGATGCTGCTGCGCGGCGGCGAACTCGACGGCACGCGCCTTCTTTCCGAACAGGCGGTGAAGACGATGTCGGCAGTCCAAACCGGCGATGTGCCCGTGA
Source organism: Chthoniobacteraceae bacterium (assembly GCA_044221185.1). GTDB lineage: Bacteria > Verrucomicrobiota > Verrucomicrobiia > Chthoniobacterales > Chthoniobacteraceae > SXWH01. Next base: position 866,103 of record JBGAPP010000002.1, read on the forward strand.
ATCCGCAGGAGGCCTATGGCGTCGGCGTGAGCGTGAAGATCCGCGACGACGAGGGCCCGGGCGTGGGGAGCTTCGGCCACCGCGGTGCGCGCCGGACCGCGATGTGGGTCGATCCGCAGAACGGCCTCGCGATGGTGATCCTCGTCGAGCGCTTCGACATGACCGGCGAGGAGCAGAAGGCGCTGTATGGCGGTTTCATGAAGGCGGCGGTCGGGACGTTTGGCGCGGCGGCCCGGAAGCGCTGAGGCGGCGGGAATCCCAGCCACGGATGACCGCCCGGGGAAAAAACGATTTACAACGCCGCGCACGCACCTACTTTCCGCGCCCCGCTCACTGCCTCATGGTGTAACGGTAGCACAGCAGACTCTGAATCTGCTTGTCTAGGTTCAAATCCTAGTGAGGCAACCACTTCCGGTTCGTGCCACGAAGTGACGGATGATGTCGGCTCGTGACTAGAGCCCTCTCCCCCAGCAAGTTGCCCATCACCGTTGGAGTTTGCATTCGTGCCAGCTTGTGACGGCTCAGGACGGGAAACGTCTAAATCAGTAGCGCAAGGAGTAGCGCGTGCGGTGAACTCCGGGAGCTTCGTCACGGCCTCCGTGAGCGGCAGCATTTTGGAGTCGGTGTAGGTGTCGAGCGTGAGCCTGATTTCGCTGTGGCGCATCACTTTTTGGCGCACATGCGGATCGACCTCTGCGAGGGCGAGGTGCGTGTTCAGGCTTCCGCGCAGGCAGTGCAGATCGACACGGCGCCCCTCTGCATCGAGGAAAGGAATCTTCGCTGCCGCCAAGTCCTTCCGCATCTGGTCCATGTTGGCGATCTGCTCGCGGCGCAGCAGAGGGGTGTCGGCGGGAGCATCCGCCGGGTGCTGCTTGAGCAGCTCGCGCGTGAGCTGAGGGTGCAGGTAGATTTCGGCCGTCTGCTTGTTCTTCGTCGTGGAGGCGCGCACTGTGAGCAACGGCTTGGCCGCATGCAGGTGCGCGTCCCCCACAGTGAGCGATTCAAGTTCCGAGCGGCGCAGGCCCGTGAAAAATGCAGCCATGTATCCGAGCGCACGCTCTCCCGGAACAGCGAGCAGGCGGTTCAATTCCTCGTAGGACAGCGCCCGGCGCTTCCGCACTTCCTTGCCGCGGGTGTCGGTGCGCGTCACTCCCTCCAGCGGATCACCCACGACACGCTTGTGATTCCTCAGCCAGTTGAAAAACGCGATCATTGCCGCGTGATATTCCTTCAGCGTTTTCGCGGCGAGTCGAGGTGCCTGCCCCTTGCGCCAGTTTTGAAACGAGTCTGCGGTCACATCGGCCAGCCACTCCCAGCCGCAGGCCTGAGCGAGCTTTTTCAGCCGTTTCCCGACCGTGTAAACGTATTCTGCGTCGCGCCTGGCAGCGGTGAGGTCCGCCGTATAATCCTCGACATGCCGCACAAACGGAATCGACGCCGCTTGTCGTTGGACGCGCGGGGCAATCACGCCGGCTTTTTCCTGCTGGAGTTCACGGAGGAAGTCCTCGGCATTCTTGTGCGCGACCTGCTTGTCGCTTGTGTGCAGCGACACGAATTTCGTCTTCGGCATTCCGGGCAGCCGGTATGCGAGGCGATACATTCGCGAACGGACTCGCTTGCCAGTCTTCGGGTCTATGCGCACGGGACGTGTGATGCTTTTAGTCATGGGATGATTCAGCTGGATGTGTGTGGTTTCCATTCGCCGCGCAGAAAGCGGAGGATCTCCGACTTCCACCAGCGGGTTGATTTTGGCCCGAGCTTTTTTGCCCTGGGAAATTTGTTTGCACTCATGTCGCGCCAGATCTTCCGCACGCTGAATGTCACCATTGCAGCGACCTCCTTGACCCGGAGCAGGCGGTCATCGTCATCTTCGCCGCCGGTCACGATTTGCCTCCCCTCTTGCCTTTCTTCTGCACGCCTTCCGACACATCCCATTGCAGCCGCTTCATGCCAAAAAGAACACGCAGCGAGTCCGGCAACATTTCAGAGAATTTGATCCCATCCAGTCGCATCACATCCAGCAAACTCAGGCGCTCACGCTTGTTCCGCCATTGCAGAAACTCACCGTGCCAGTCCGGTTTCGCCCTGCCGAACGGCGCGCTCTTCCAATTCCTCACGCCATGCCCGCGCCTCCGATACCGGCACGTATCCGAATGGGGAATCACGCAGGGTCTTCGTTTTTCCAAACAGCGTTGTTTTCCGATGCGTCACATGAAACAGAAAAATCGACAGCTTTCCCTCCTTGATGCGCTTGTAAACTGCCGCACGTGACGCCGGGCAATACATCCCCACCCCTCCCGGTGAAACCGACGGGCCAATCAGCTCCGTGAGGAGATCGAACCACGCCGCGCTTTCCTCCTGCGAACCATCCTTGCGGTAAATATGCGTCCCGGGATCGGGCTTGCCGATGACGGCCTCCATTTCCGGCGGGATTTGAACAAATGGGAACTCGGTTGACATTGTGCAAATCTGCAAGGGGATTTGCGATTCGTCAACTGCAATTCTGCAACTCTGCAACTCTTCTGTTCAGGGTTTCCAACGTTCTTTCCGCCCGCTCCGCGTCCTCCGCTCTACGGGTTCGGCTGCCCTGCCGATGAAGGAGGCGCGGGAGCCTTTGGCGCACTCGGATTTCCCGGAGGGTTGCCGGTGGCAGGTGGAATGGCGGGAGCGACGGGAGGATTCACCGGAGGCTGTGAAGTTGCAGGCTGACTCGCACCGGGCGCATTTGGCATGACTGGCCGGACGGTGTTGGGCAGGTTTGTCGCCGGCGTCGTGCTGTTGGGAGGCGGTCCGGGAGGGCGCGTGGCGGTCGATGGGGGTTGCGGAAGCGCTCTCGGCTGGGGATTCGCAGGCTGTGGAATAACGCGGGTGTTGGGATGCGGGTTCGTGGCCGGCGGCAGTGGCTTCAGGGCAGGCTGGGAGGGCTTTGCTCCCGCTTGGGGCATTCCACTCGCCACAGGCCCAACCTTAACCGGCAGGGGCGAAGAAGCGCCGTTCGCGGCAGGAGAAGCCTGCACGTAAAATGTGATCACCAGTGCCAGCAGCGCCCCATAAAATGGCCACACGGAGAAGGAAAGCAGCGCTCCTAGCACTCGCCCCACATCGCGCAACCCCAAGACCGTTTCGGGCAATCCGAGCCAATCCTCTGCTTTCGGCAGATTCCCGCCATTCAGGGGCACCTTCGCCATGACAGCACGCATCCGCGAAAGCCAGCAGCACGACGACCGCAGACGCCCAAGCCAGCGCCGCAAGCTGCACCCTGCCCGCGCTCAAAAATAGCAGGACTCCGACAATCGCCCCGCTCCAACACTTGCATCGCGCCGCGTTGGCCAGATTTTGCCCAATTCCTCCCTGCAAAGTAGCGGCGTGAGACTGGATCGCGGCGTGGGTGATATTTGGGTCGGGCATACCTAGGGTGAACGACAAATCGCTTAATCAGTCTGGCACCTCGTGTGAAGCAAAAAAGCCAAGTTGCAGCCCTCATTATGCGATGCTGAATCGCTCTCTCTCGGATGGCTCGCCGGAACTCCAATGGCTCACGGCAATGCCCCGCGTGCTTCGGTTCACGATGAAGACCACATCCGTTCATCCTGGCACCGCAAATCTCCATCAACTTATTTCAGAACACCTCGCGTCGCTGCAGATGCGGCGATACTCCGGGCTCACTGTCGTGTCTCGCCGCGCAATGCTCGGTTACTTTGCGCAGCATTGCTCAAACCATGGGGTCACCCAGACTAGCAAATTGACCACTGAAATCGTGTCCTGCTACCAGACAGCTCTCAGCAATCACCGGAAATCAAACGGCCAGCCGCTCTCCGAGGGCACGCAGACACAGCGACTGATCGCCGTGGCCCAATTTCTCCGCTATCTGGCGAAAATCGGTGTCCTCCGTTCGGATCTGTCCGCTGTCCTCCACCTACCGCGCACCTGCAACCGCCTGCCGAAAAATCTGTTGTCCGCCGCGGAGGTTGAAACGCTGCTTCATTTTCCGAACATCCGAAAACCGCTGGGGTTGCGTGACCGCGCCATCTTGGAACTCCTTTACTCCACGGGTATCCGCCGTTGCGAACTGTGCCGCCTCGATCTTGTGCATCTCGACACGAATGCCGAAACCGTCCGTGTTGACCAAGGCAAGGGCGCCCGCGACCGCATGGTTCCTGTCGGAGAGCGGGCATTGCGCTGGGTGAGGAGATACATGGCGAAGGCACGGCCAAAGCTCGCTTCGGCCAATGGTGGCACGGCCTTGTTTCTCGATTCACATGGACAGCGGCTCAAGCCGGCCATCTTCGGCAATCATGTCTCGTGGCTGATCCGCCGCGCACTGCCGGGAAGGGGAGGCGGCTGTCATGCGCTCCGGCATGCATTTGCGACCGGACTCCTGCGCAACGGCTGCGACATTCGTCACATTCAGGCCATGCTCGGGCACGTGAAGCTGGAAACCACAGCCATCTATACCCATGTCTGCATCGGGGAACTCGCCAAGGCACACCGGCGTTTTCACCCTTCAAGCGCGCCTTGCGATCCCTCCCTTGCCCCGTCGGCCATCGCGAACCGATTGGCAGCACTTGGAAGGGAACTTCGGGAACTCCGAAACGCACTGCTTCCCGGCGCTTGCGGCACCAATTCGGAGTCACCGACAAAGAACACGCGAGCGCTTGCTCATTTGCGGCAGCCCGAGCAAAATACCGTCGATGTGCCTCCTCCCGCCAGCCACGAGCCATCTTCGGAAGTCGCCAGATGATTTCCGCCGACCGTGCGACCTCTCTATTCCTCGTAGGACCACTGCGCCCCTTCCAGATCATGTAATATGCCTCTACTACACCACAGACCACCTTGGAAGTGTGCGGGAAGTGGTGGATTCGGGTGGAGCGGTGAGGGCCAGCTACGACTACTCGCCTGAGGGCAAGCGCACCAAGGTCGTTGGTGATTTGGATTGCGACTTCGGCTTCACCGGCCACTACACCCACGAGGCCACAGGCCTAGTAGCCGCGCCATACCGATTCTACGATGCGATGACGCAGCGGTGGCTTTCACGCGACCCGATCGAAGAAGATGGCGGTATCAATCTGTATGGGTATGGGGAGAACCGGCTGACTAACGCGATTGATCCGCTTGGGCTAGACACCTACCGAATGAACCGACAGCTAAATCCATTCAGCAAGTCGGATCGCGATCCGCGTTCCCTTTCAAATCCTTTGAGTCATACATTCGTGTGCATAGCAGATGAAAACAAAAAAGTTCTCGCAACATTTAGTTGGGGAAATGTTGTAAAACACGGTTCGAATGGCGATTGGAATTTTAACTCGCCAGAGGACTTATCTGCGGCGCAAAAAGCCTTAAACCAAGGGACGGGTGCGGCAAAAGTTGGCGGAGTTGCACTTGATCGATGGATTATGGTTACTGGCTTGGACCTGCTTCTAAATGGCGGGGAGCATCCTTGGGCATTGTCTGATAGTTGCAAAGATGCAGCCACCAAACTAATCACAACGGCACAAGAAAGACTAAAAGAACACGGACCGCTCTCAAAGGAAACTGCCGGCAAAATGATGCAACAGCTATGGAAATCATATTTAGAATCCCATTCGTATGAGGCACAGAAGCTGGGTATTCCAATTCCAAAATGACAAAGCACATTCTTATTGTTACATTAGCATGCGCAATCGCCGGCCTGATATATGTTACGGGCTGGTTTTTCATCCCAATCCTTACGCCGAACACGGATGGAAATCATGGCGAACTATATGTTCCTGTAAAAATGCTGGTTATTCCGTTTTATTGCTTTAGTATAATAATAATTGGCTATTTGGTTTTCGCCATTTGCAACCGATCAAAAAATAAGGGCAACGGGAAATAGCAGGGGGCAGGCTGCAGCTTTCGACGGGCAACACGCTCTCGCCCGCCGCCCGCTTTCAGTAGTGGATTCTAACAACCGACTTTCTTCAGGCGCAATTCCTCTACGGGGAGTAGGGACGGATGACGCTTACGCTCGAGCGCAGCGGGATTCCGAGCTTCCATGATGCAATGTTCGGAAATATTTTTGTCTTTGGACACTACCTTGACAGAAAGGTTGAAAATAATGGATGCAGCCAATAGCTCATCATTTGGGCGGATCGTTCCGCCTTTGAATAAAAAAAACGCACAACGAAAAAAGCGCACCCATTGGAATTGCGGATATGGCGGCTCCCGCAGGCGTGAGCAAACCAATGTCTTTGTAGACTAGTCCGTGTTTCACCAAATCGAGTGGCAGCGCATGGAGCATTGCTGCGCCGATGTAAGTGAACGGCAATCGCATCAAGGGTGGCAGCATCAGTGCGCAGAAAATCGTCAGAACAAAAGCGAAAATCGATAAAAGAGGTCGACGCATATCTTTGATTGAGGCTTTGGTTAAGTCGCTCACTCACTTCACGACCTTACCGCCGTCGGTCTTCGGGTTCTGCTTTATCGCATCACGAACACGTGACATGACAGAAGAAGGGTTGTCGCTGGCATTGTCGTTGACCGGTTGCATTCCACCAGCGGTAAGGAGCTGATCTACGACAGTTGCACAGTTGAAAGATCCCGCTCGCCATTGGAGATCTTTCTTTTTCGCAATTTTGAACCAGTTGGACATTCGCTTTTCATCCAAACCGTTGATTTTACGCGATGCATCCGGCTTTCGGCCTTCCTCCTTAACATCCTCTTTATAGGAGTTCCATTTGCAGCCTTGGGACGTGTCCGCATCGATCTCTTTTGGAGAAAATGTCGGCCAGAAGGAGATGTAAGTTCCATCGTCGAGTTCAATGCTGATATGGCCATATGCTCCATCGCGTGGCCCCCAAAAATGAATAGTGGCGAGTCCGAGCGGATCAATCAGTCCAATCAGGTTATTCCCCACATACCCATACAGGTTGATGCCGCCCTTTTCCTCAATGGGGTCACGGGACAGCCACCGCTGCTGTGCTGGGTCATAGAAACGGTAGGGTGCGGCAACCAAGCCTGTGGCGTCGTGAGTGCAGTGACCAGTGTAGCCAAAATCGCCATCCAAATCACCCGCAACCTTTGTGCGTTTGCCTTCGGGTGAATACTCGTAGCGGGCCCGCAGGACGCCCCCGCCGTCCACGATCTCACGCACGCTCCCAAGGTGGTCCGTGGTGTAGTAGAGGCAGAGGACATCATTGCCGGGGATGGCGCGCTCCTCGCCGTTGCCGTAATATTTCCGCACTTCACCGCTGCTTTGGTTGCGGCTTTCGATGATGCTCAGTCCTTCCCAAATGAGGTCGCGCGTCACCGTTGAGCTGCCATCGTTGTCGCGCTGCTGCACCCGACGGTTGAAGGCGTCGTAGCTCCACTCGACCCGCTGCCCGCTGCCGTAGTTGACACCCACGAGACGATTCTCCGCATCCCACTCGTAGGTGCGGGCACCGTCGCCGAGCGTGTTGCCGTCCGCATCATACGAGAACTGCGTGCCGCTTTCCGGCCCCGCCGTCTGCGTGGTCAGTTGGTTCAGTGCATTGGCACTCCACTCGCGGGTAACGCTGTCATTGCCGGTGATGCTCCGGGTGGCACTGACGCGGTTGCCAGCGGCGTCGTAGCCGTAGCCAAATGCGCCCAGCGCACCGCCGCTGCCGTCCGTTTCCTGCACGCCGGTGAGCTGGTCATCGGTGTCGTTCGTGAGCGCCCAAGTGCGCTGCGCTCCCGCGGCCCACTGCTGCCACGTGGCGAGCCTGCCCTGTGCGTCGTAGGTGTAGGCGTGCTGGGAGAACGTGCTCCAGTCGCCCGTGCCACCATCCTTCTGATGCAGGATGCCCGTGAGCCGCCGCTGGGAGTTCGCCCCCTCGTAGGTGAAGGAGGTGCGCAAAGCCACGGTTGCGCCCGTGAGCGCCGTATCCATCTGGGAGAGACGCCCGCTGATGCCTTCATAGCCAAATGAGAAGGCACCGAGCCCATTTCCGAGGTTCGTCAAGCGCCCCAGCGCGTCCCATTGCGCGGAATTCTGCCGCGGCCCGGAGATAGTGCGTCCCAACTCATCGTAAGCGTAGCTGTGGGTGTATTGCACCGCCCCGCCAACAATCTTGGTTTCAGAGGCCATTCCCCCGTCGCCGAACACGCCGTCACCCGCGTTGATCGGCACGTAGGAATAGCCGATGGTGCCCGTGCCATCCAGCACGGTGGCCAGCCGGCCGTAAACCGGCTCGTAGCTCAGGAACACGTCCGGCGTCGGCTGAGTCGTGCCGTTGGCAACGTCGTAGTGAATCTGTCCAAGCCGCCCTTCGGCGTTGTAGAGGAAGTTCTTCACGTTGCCACGTGCATCCCCGAGCGCCGCGAGCCGCCCCACGGCATCGTATCCGTAGGAGGCGACCTGCGTGCCCGCACCGTTGTTCCAGTTCAGGAACTTCGCGGTCTTGCGGCCGAGGACATCGTATTCCCAATGCGTCTGGTTGCCAGCCGCATCCACAAGGGTATCCACCGAGCTGCAGCAGTTCCCCTGAATGTAGGAGATCGTCTTGCCCGACGGGTAGGTGACGCCCGTCACCTTGCGGGTCGCATCGTGCGCATAGATGGTCACGCGCTCGGTGGCGTTCGGGAAGAATTCATGCTGCTCACCCACGTCGAGCTTGTCCCAGATGACATAGGATCCCGACCCATCCGGGCCAGTCGTGCTTGAGACGCGATCCAGCGTCATCAGTGGGTTGGCCGCGACCGCGTCGTAGGCCAGCGTCACGGTATCACCCTGGGGATCAGTGACCGAGAGCAGCCGCCCGTAACCGTCGTAAGCAAAACCCGTGGTCGCCGCCACGCCAGTGCCAGCCGCCGCAGTCACCGTGCTACGCCGCCCGAATGCCGGAGAATTTGCGTCTTCAACATAGATGAAACTGGTTGTGTTCGCGAGCGCTGTTCCAGAAGCATTCGTGATTGAGGCGGGCTGTCCGCGTCCATTGTAGGCGATGGATGTCGTGGTGCCGTCGGCGGCTGTGACGGTCTGCGGCTGACCACCGACGTAGCCGGTCATCGTCGCAAGAAGGTCCGTCTGCCCGGATGCCGTGTGCTCCACTTTCCAGAGATCCAGATCATTCCCATGATAGGTATAGGTGGTCACCCGGCCCTGCGGATCGGTGATGCTCGTTGGCAAGCCAAGGGCATTCACCATCGTCCATGTGTTCATCTCAAGGTCGCTGTTCCCGATATCGTTGTGCTG
>JBGAPP010000020.1:0-59848 GCA_044221185.1 Chthoniobacteraceae bacterium
GCGAAGCGCCCCTTCTTCATTGCTGCTGCGACCGTGGTGCCGGATCCCAAAAAAAAGTCCAATAGTGCGCCTGATTCAGGGCTTCCGAGATCGATCAGACGAGAGAGAAGCTGCTCAGGCTTTTTGCCTCGCGACAATGTTACGCCACCCTCATTAGCTAAGTCGGCGTTTGGACTTTCCTCGTGCGGCCACAAATCCGTGATCTTGTTAGCCTTCAGAATCGCGTTGCCATCTTTTCGTGCGCTCTCCTTTAGCCAGACAAAGATCTGGCCGTCGCAGTAATACATCTTCACATACTGCCCCTTATACCGCCCCCGAGACACAAGATATTCGGCAGAGAACAAGCCATCCTTACAAATTGTGAGAAGTCGGTTTTGAAACTCGTTCTCCTTTTGCACACTGGTTAATCGGAATACCTTTGGAAACTCCTTTCTATATGTCGCTAGGATTTCTTGCTCGCGGAGTTCGTAGTCCCGAAGCGAAATGGTGTCGATCTTGTAGCCGCTGTGGCGGTAGACCTTTACATCCTCACCAGTCGAAGGCGCGACGAATGTCTCGTGCAGTTCGCGTTTCCCCTCATCCTGGAGAATTTTGTTGTATCGCTTGAAGGTTTCGTAATCGATCGGACGCTCGTAAAAGACGTCACCTAAAGCTGCTTTGTCGTTAGCGTATGAAAGAACATATTCCTTCGTATTGACCAGCTTGCCGCCTTGTCCAATTCCAGAGCTGGCACCTCGTTCATACGCGACTATAGCCACGCGTTTTTCTGTTCCCAGTTGGTCGTCTAATAGTGCGGCCAAGCGCCAAAGTTCCTCATCATCGATGCTGACAAAGATTGCCCACTTTTCGTTCAGCAGGCTACGAGCAGCTGCAACATGGGACTGCATGAACGTGAGCCATGACGAGTGCTGATAGCGGTCTTTGTATGGGAAGTCGTCGTTCCCAAGATTGTATGGAGGGTCCGCATAGACCGTGGTTATCTGCTGCTTGTAGCGCTCAGAGATTAGTTTCAGAGCATGATAGCTGTCGCCATGGATAAGCAGTGCAGAGCAGGAGGCATCTTGAACCGAGGCCTCCGTCAGCAGGCGGTCTTTGAAATCGCTAGAGAAGTAGCGCGTATCTAGCGGTAGGTATTTGTGAGCCTCAAGAAAAGCTACCTTGAGGGGTTCTGAGAACCCGGGCTGAGTTGTATCTTTTTCGATCTTTTGAATTTCAAAGAGTCTCTTCCACTCGGCAATTTGCGCTTTGTTCTTGCTGATTTCCGCGTAGAGCGCTTCCGGCACGCGATCGAGCGTTACGCAGTAATGGACTTCGGTGACGAACTTCTTTTTCTCGAAGATGCGTTTTTGGAAATTCTCCAATTGCGCGACGAAGGCGATGATTTTGCGACCGATGCCCTTGATGGCACGGAGCAGTTGAAACCAACTCTCTGCCCGCGCCTCGCCCCCGACCTCGAGATCGTCGAGGTGAAGCACTTCGTTCTTCAGGTAGAAATCCAACTCGCGATCGAGAAAGCCCTGAAGGTCTTTGTGGATGAAGAAATCGGTGGAGTTCTTGCGCGTGTAGGTGCGGAGGTGATGGTCGAGCAGGCTGACCGGATTGCCGTCTGCATCGGTTTTTACCTCGCCCTTGGCGTCCTTCTTCGGCGCAGCGAGCGCGGCAAGGGCAGCAGCCTCCGTTTTCGCCACATCGAGAATTCCGGGAGCGGCGTCTTTGAGAATTTTCTCCTGCAAGCCATTGCCGGAAAACCGCTTTTCCTCCTCCGGTGTGAGCGGTCGGTATTCAAACGGGATGGTGAGCGTGTGCTTCGCCGCATCCACCGCCACGTCCGCCACGCGTGGGACAAAGAACCGCTTCGCGCCTTTCACGTTGCTCTGCTCCACGTCGGCATTGCGGAGCTTGAAATGGACCGTCCAGCCACCATGCCGGTAGGAGTAGTCGGTGAAGTTCTCGCCGGTCTTGATGTAGTATTGGTCGGCGTTCGCCCAGTGGAGATGCACCTCCTCGCCGTTGTAGGGGATGGCGTATTTGTCGCGCTTCGAGTAGCGCCGCAGCGACATGAAATCACCTTCGTCGTAGTAGCGGCTGAAGAAGGCGTAGAGGTGGTTGAAAATCTCCGACTCCAGCTCGGGACGCGACTTCGCCTTGCCCGCGCGCTCGCGAAGCTCGTTGTAGTGCTTCCCTTTCGGCGTGCCGGCATACTGCGCCGAGAGATTGCCCTCCGCGTCCAGCGCCTCGTCGCCGAAGTTTTCAAGAATCTGCGCTTTCACTTCCTCAAGCTGCAGCGCCAGCCCCGACTGCTCTGCGAGAGCCCCGCTGGAAAGCTCTACCGCCACTCCCGCCAGCAAATCCTTTTCGATGAATCGCTCCACCACGGCCCGCTTCTGATTCATGATGCGGTAGATGCCGAAGTCCAGTTCAGCGCAGTCGAACTGGAAGAGCTTCTTCAGCAGAGCTTGGAATTTTTCGCGTGGAGTCGGCATGTGTCGCGTGGTTCTACCGGTGCAAGTTGGAGATTGCGAGCATCTCATTTCCTCCAGCGCAGACGCCTGACAAATGCAGGACAAATGGCTTCACTTTTACTCACTTCCCTGCAATTATGCTCTTCGCGGGTTCGCAATAACTCGCACACAATCAACAACTAAAGCACACAGCAGAAAAGCGGGGCTTCATGTTTCACGACCTCCGCGACTGGATGCTCGCGCTTCAGCTCCTCGGTGTCCGCGAAGTGGATTTCTCGATCACCCGCAAAACCAAAAAAATCGGCATTGGCCGTGTGCTCCATGGAAAACGTATCCTCGAACTCGCCCGCCGCGCCTCTGCCGCCGGTGGAAAGCAATCGCCTCTCCCCGAAGGACTGGCCGGAACTGGCTCCGCTGAGCCTGCGCCTTGTGATCATGTCGCGCAGCCGCCCGCGGTCGATCAACAGCCACCGCCTGTTTCCGACAGCAACGCTCGTCGTCCCCGAAAGCGAGCTGACTGACTACGCGCACGTTGCGTTGGAAAAGGTCACGATTCCCGATGACGTGACGGGTGTGAGCGCGGTGCGAAACTGGATTCTGCGGCGCTTCACGGAGGACTCTATCGTGATGCTCGACGACGACATCACCGCCTGTGTCTGCATGGTGTCGCTGCGCTGCCGCAAGCTCTCCACAGACGAGACGCTGGCGATGCTCGAAAACTCCGCCTACTGCGCGCGCGGCGCCGGGGCGCGATTGTTCGGCTGGCACCAGCGCAGCGATCCGCGGCTGCTTCAGCGCAACGACCCGTTCGGCGTTCATCATTGGGTCGGCGGAGCCGTGGGCGTGGTGCGCGATGCGAACGGCGGCGTGCCGAAGTGGGATGAACTGCTCAAGTGCAAGTGCGACATCGACGCCACGCTCGAGGAACTGATGGTCACTCGCCTGGTCTGGAATGAGGCGCGGTTCTGTTTCGTGCAGGAGCGCGACAAAAATCTCGGCGGCAATTCGCTCTTCCGTTCCGCTGACCGCATCGCGGCTGAGAAGCGCTATCTCAAGAGGAAATGGAAATCGCACATCCGGTTCGAGAGCTACCAGAGCCAGGACAAGACCGCGATTGATGTGCCCCGGCGCCAGCCCTTCAGCCTCGATGCGTAAAATGGAGACACTCAGCGATGGACTCCGCGAGGCCGCGACGACGAGGAGGAAGCGATGTCTTCCACACCATCACGCGCCCGCTCGCGGCACCCCTCAACACCCTCCTTTCTTTTTGGCCCAACGTGCTCGGCGAAAGAAAATCAGGACATGCGATTTCTAACAAAACGAGGCTACGAATTTGGCGAGGTTTCCTCGGCGATGCAGAAGGCCATCCGCCGTGGAGACACTCGCCTTGCGGGCTATTGGGCGCTGGAACTCTGGGCCAGCGGCTACGGCAACTATGTCTGGAAGCGGCTGCTCACCGTCTCCGCCGAAGACTGCTTCGGTATTCTAACTCAGGAAGTGAAGGCACTGCACGATAGCTACGCGCTCGTGAACGCGAATGTGCCATCAAAGCAGGCCAAAGGGCGCATCTTCATCAGCAAAGCTGTGATTCTGCTGTGCGCGGCGAAGAAGAATCGCGACGCCGACCATTTGCAGAACTTCGTCTATGACCAGTGCGCCGGATTGGATGTGGACAAACTTGCCGCTGATCTGGAAAAGGCAGGTCGCGAGAAGATCCCCGACTATGCTTACGACTGCCACACGCAGAAGGGCCGACGCATGGGCAAGACGAAGGCGGAGTTCTTCCGCGATGAGCAGGCAGCACTGGAGCCATTCCAGCCGGGTTTGTTCGACGACCTCATCGACGGCTGAGAGCGCGCTGGGAGTGGCGCTCGGCTTGCCGCAACCCACCTTGGGCGATATGTGGTTTCAGCATGATCGCGTCACCGCTTGGCTTCATCCGCGTCAAAGTCATCGCTCTTTCAGTCGTCGATTTGGACCGAGCCAGCGCTTTCTATCGCGACACGCTCGCGCTGCCGCCGGCTTTCGAGGGCACTGAGCAAGTCGGCTGGCTGCTGGGCGAAACCATTCTCATGTTGAAGCCCGGCTGGTATGCGCCCCCAACAGATGCGCCGAACCCGCGTATTACCATCGCCACGGAGCGCGCTCACGACACAGAATCCCGCCTGCGCGCTCGCGGCGTCACCATTTCCGATCCGGTCCAGACGTTCGATGAGTTCGATGTCGGCAGCTTTCTGGACAGCGAGGGCAACAAGCTGTGGTTCTGCTCGCCTTCCGCAGATTGAGTTAAGAAGCCCGGCGGGCACCCCTCTACACCACCTGCGGCTGCCGACTCCTTTGCGGCTGCGGAAATCGAAGGCCAATTACGCGTGATAAACGAGCGGGCGGGTGTCGCGCGTTTTTCTGCGTATGGTGCGGCTCGTTAGCAGGAAAACGGCTGGCACTCACCTTTCGCGCCAAGCGCGGGATCGCTCCGACAAATGGTGAAAAATATGGCGATGCAAACGGATGGATTCCACGCGGCTGCCCGGACGAGGCAAGGGCATGAAACAGCCAAAAACCGAATACGTTGGAACCTTCATCAAAGCCTCGGGCGCGGCGCGCACGATGCGCTTCGTCACCTCGCCGGACAAGCTGCACAGCGGTGGTCTTATCACCGTCTTCGACGTGGAGAAGCGCAGCCTGCGGAAGTTCAACCTCGCCACGCTCGTTGGTCGGCTGACTGCGCTCACACCGGGCGCTCAGCCGTCTTTCTGCGCCTAGCGCCTACGCACTCCGCGTATGAACGCTCCGCTCCAATTCATCCTTGCCGGGAACGCGCTGTTCACGGTCGAGAACACGGCGACGGGCAACCGCTTCACTTTCAAGGTGCGCAAGCCCGATGACGACAAGCCGCACTTCGTCAGCGTGCTCACCGGCCCGGACAACGAGCACGACTACTCGTATCTGGGCACCGTGTTCGACGCGGCGCGCTACCACCACGGGCGTCGTTCGCACATCGCCCAGGATGCGCCGAGCGCGCGGGCGTTCGACTGGCTGTTCCGGCAGTTGAGCGCGGGCCATCCGCTGCCACCGCAGGTGCGGCTGTGCCACTGCGGGAAGTGCGGGCGCTGCGGGCGGACGCTCACCGTGCCCGAGTCCGTGGAGTCGGGCTTCGGGCCTGAGTGCATCAAGACCATCGAGGGAGGCGGGCGATGAAGGCGCTCCGCCGGTTGATGCGCGCGTTTCTCGCGCAGTGGCTCGCCGACCTCGGCGCGCTGCTTCGCAGCCTAGACCAGAAACCAAAACCAAAACATAAACGATGAACCACATCACCAAGCCGATGCTCGCCGGCAAGTGCGAGCGCCCGGATGCCCTGAGTTTCCCCGTGCTCGCCACGCCGAAGCTCGACGGCATCCGTTGTTTGAAGATCAACGGTCGCGCCCTGACGCGCTCGTTCAAACCCGTTTCCAACCGCTACACGCGCGGGTGGATTGAGAGCCATCTGCCCGATGGCCTCGACGGCGAGTTGATCGTGCGTGGCACCACGTTCAGCGAAACCGCCGGTCACATCGGGCGTGAGTCCGGGGAGCCGGACTTCACCTTCGCCGTGTTCGACTACGTGAGCGACGGCGTGGACGTGCCCTATGCCTGCCGGATGCAGGAACTCAAGCGCCTGCCCGAATTCGAGCACGTCGAGAAAATCCTGCCCGTGGAGATCCGCGATGCCGCGCAGCTCGCGGACTACGAGGAAGACTGTCTGGCCGAGGGCTACGAGGGCGTGATGATCCGCACGCCCGACTCGCCATACAAGTGCGGGCGCTCGACCGAGCGCGAAGGCTGGCTCTTGAAGATCAAGCGATTCGAGGACGCGGAGGCGGTCGTGCTCGACACCTACGAAGGAATGAGCAACCACAACGAGGCGCAGCGCGACGCCTTCGGGCGAACCAAGCGCAGCTCGGCTCAGGCGGGCAAAGTGGGCCGGGGCGAACTCGGCGGCTTCGTCGTGAGCGCGGTGGATTCCAACGTGGTGTTCCGGCTCGGCTACAACCATGTCCTCGGCGGCGTTGATCGTGTCACCCTCTGGGAGCAGCGCGAGTCATTGGTGGGGAAGCTTGTGAAATTCAAACATCAGCCGAGCGGGGCGAAGGAAGCGCCGCGATTCCCCAAGTTCGTTGGATTTCGGGAGGCGTGGGACTTGTGAACCCGTCACCAATGGCGCGGAGCGTTAGCAGCAATCCGGCTTACCCCACCTTTCGCGCCAACCGAAGGCTGCCACGAAAAATGGTGAAAAATATGGCGTTCAATACTGATGGCCCTTCGCGGCACCGGCGAACGAGGAAGGAGGCCATGAACGCAATCCAATCCACTGAACTCCAAGAGGCGATCAGCCGCGGCCCCGACGCGGTGAGCGCGCTTCTCCGCTCAAAGCGCGAGCTGCTCCGCTGCGCGCTCAACTCCTGCTTCGCCGGCCAGCCGGTGCCCAAGCAGGACATCGACAAACTCCACGCGGACATCGCCGGCGCGCAGGCCGCGCTGCGGAACCTCTAACTCATTTTTTGCCCAAGGAGTCCGCAGTATGCGTAGTTTCAGAAAACAGCAAGACACGGAAGCGACGGCCATCCGCTTCGGCATCGAGTTGGAGACGAAGATTCCCCGCACCAGCGGCGTCGCCGTGGGCGGGTATCACAACGGCTACCCGGTGCGATCGGGCCGTGCGACCAGCGGGCAGGAACTCTCCGCGCCCACTTTCAACGGCGCGACGTGGCGCGCTGACCGCGACGGCTCAATCACCTGCGACGCGGGTGAAATGGCCTGCGAGGTTCCCCCGCTTTTCAGGGTGGTTCGTTAGTGGTTGCTGTTGTGCTGCTTGTTACAGGCCGCACGAGAGACATGATGCACCGAAATGCGCGAAATGGAAGCCTCTTGTCCTGCTTTTGTCAGGCGGGAGGCGACGCAAATTCGTCCTTCTCGTGCTTCAGGAATCCGCCTGCCTCAAACTGCCGGACGATGGCGCGATAGCGCGGGTCCGGTGAGTCCACGAAGTCGCGGAACCACCACGCTCCGGCGAGGCCGGTATCTGCCAGCGCGTTTCCGTTGAGGTCGCGCACATGCGCCGGGAAGCGGAAGAATCCGAAGCCCGACTCACAACCGTGCTCGTCCGTCACCACCAGCACAACCCCATGCTCCGGATACACGCGACACTCGCCAAGCGTCGGGTCGTGGTCGCGGATGAGTTCGCGCACCGGCAGGGCGACTCCCTTGAGCCGTTCATCTTGCACCGTTAGGCAGCTACCGAGCCTGCGCGCGAACTCCCGCCGCTCGGGCGTGTCGAAGGGCACATTCAAGACCGTGGTCGGCTCGAACCCGGCCGCGCGGGCCGTCTTCTCGACGCCGCGAAGGAAATCCTCGAGCCGCCCCGCTGCAACCGCTCCGGGTGCGGTGAACTCGTAGTAGAAGCTCAGACTCATGGCTGCTCGCCTCCGTCCAATTCGACCTCGTCCCAGATCCACGAACCGGCGCCAATCGGATACAGCTTCGCCGCTCCCCCGTCCGGCAGTTCAACTTGAGTAGCCGGCCAAGACTCTTCACCGTCGTCGCCCAGAGTGATGAAAGCATCCGCTTTCACCTCATACCGCCAGCCGGGGGCGAGCGCGGCGAGGACTTTCTGCGCGGTTTGAAAATCGAACATTGGACGCGCCCAGCCGTTCCATGCCGTGCCGTCGCTCCATCCATCGAATTCCGTGTCGCAGGTTTCGACGGCGAATCTTGCGCGCCGGAAGATCGGCACGGCTTCGTCCTCGCCGACGACTGTGAAGCGGGCCAATTCAGACCTCGGAACGACAACTTCTGGCCCGCCACCCTCAGGGTAAGCGCGTAGGTTCCCGCTGTCGTCCATTCCGGAGACGACAAGCGCGCCGTGCGGGTAGGTCATGTCGTTGCGGATGATGATTTGGCCTTCGCGGAAGCTCATCTTTAGGTCGCTACCTTGTCGCACTGGAACACGTGAGACAAGCAGAGTGGGAGGTGCAAAGGGCGGTTGAAGTTTTGGGCGATGACCGCGGATGTCCTACCCCTTCCGTCATGTTGTGCGCGAATGACACCGGACTCCATACTCGACGCCTTTACACTCGCGGTGCAAACAGGCTTCAACTAGAAGTTACCAATCCGGCGTGAACCCGAATTCTTCACCTACATTCCTCGACCTTTTCTGCGGCTGTGGCGGGTTCACGCTCGGCTTTATCGCTGCGGGTTTTCGGTGTCTCGATGGTGTCGAGATGGATCGGCACGCGCATGCGACGCACGTTCTGAATTTCGGCGGGGCGCACGCGCAGCACGGGGCGCACGATATTCGCGACATCAATGCGGCGGAGTATCGCGAGCAGCGGATCGGCGGCGCCAGCGGGCCTGACGTGATTATCGGCGGACCGCCATGCCAGCCGTTCACACGTGTTGGCCGGGCGAAGCTTCGTGAGGTGGCACGGATGGCGGATGCCCACGTGCATGATGCGCGCGTGACTCTCTACGAACATTTCCTCCGGTTCGTGGATGAACTGCGTCCGCGCGCGTTCGTAATGGAAAATGTGCCCGACCTTTGCTCGTTCGAAGGACGCAACATTGCGGAAGAGATCGCGGCTTCAGCGGATGCACTCGGCTATAACGCGCGCTATGCCCTTCTAAATGCGGTGTGGTATGGCACGCCGCAGTTGCGCGAGCGCGTGGTCATCATCGCCTTCCGGCGCGATCTCGGAATTGAGCCGCGCTTTCCGGTGCGGACGCACCGATTCGCGCTCCCAAATGGCTACGCCACCGCGCGCGTCGCGGAGGGGATCGTGCCAGTGGTCCCGCCGCACGACCACTACGCCGGTGAGCCGGAGCCAGCCCCGCGCCGGCTTTCGGCGGTCACTGTGCGGCAGGCGATCGGCGATCTCCCGCCGATTCGTGAACATCTCGCGCACATGCAGTCGCGCCGCGGCGCGCGGCGGTTTGTGGAGCCGGTCGAATATCTCGGCGCACCCGCCTGCGCTTATCAGCGGCTCATGCGCGACTGGCCAGGTCTGCCCCACGGCGGCGCTCCAGCTGACCACGTCATTCGCTACACGCCGCGCGACTACGCCACATTCCGGCGGATGATGCCGCGGGATCAATACCCCGAAGCGCACGCGATTGCGTTGCGGCGATTTGATGAAGCGCTTCGCCGAGAAGAGCGAAAGACAGGACGCAAGCTACGCGAAGGGAGTTCGCGATGGACAGAACTGCGCGCGGCGATCGTCCCGCCCTACGACGCAACCAAGTTTCCGAATAAATGGCAGAAACTCGCCGACGACGAGCCGGCACACACTTTGACGGCGCATCTCGGAAAGGACACCTATTCCCATATTCACCCGGATAGCGCCCAAGCTCGGATGATCTCCGTTCGGGAAGCAGCGCGGCTGCAAAGTTTTCCCGACTCGTTTCGTTTCGCCGGTTCGATGAATACTGCGTTCAAGCAAATCGGGAACAGCGTTCCGCCGCTCATGGCAATGGCCATTGCTCGAAGCGTCCTCGAACAATTGAAGCTCGCCGCTGATGCGACAACGAATCCCGCAGTGCACGACGAGCAAATGGAGGTGGCAGTGTGAGCGCGCGGGATGGAAATGCGATAATCATTCGTGAACTGACGAGTTCCGATCTTGGCTGGTTTGCCGAACCGCAAGATAGCGGTCGCGTGGCGAGCAAACAGCGTGCAATCAACTTCAATGCGGCAGTGGTCGCCGCAATTCTCCCGAGGGCATTGCAGGATGCGCAGGAAGTGAAAGTGCGAGCGCGTTGTTTGCGTGCGGAGGCCCTGCATGTGGAGGACCGACCGCTTGCAAAAGTCGGAAAGAACTGGCGACTGGGAGGCCGGAAAGTGCGCGGCGAGATTTTCGGAAAAGCCCAACCCGGCGACTTGTTTATTTGCCAGCTGAACCTTGACGGAAAACAACCATTCGATCTGTCTTGGACTGTCGTGATGCAAGCGACGGACCCAACTCAGCATGCGGCTCTCGCGGGAAAACTGGCGCCGCGATTGAAAGACGGCATGACGTTGTTTTCGGACGACGATAACAATCTCGTCACTCTCTTTGCCTCGTTGCTCGCTGCAGCGCCACCGGCGGCCGAACCCGAGAAAAAAGTTCCTGCGCCGCCCAAAGTGAACCCGCTTCCGAAGCGCAGCGCGCGGAAGCTCGGTGTTCGGGAGCGACTAAAGCAGCCTCACATTCTTAGCGAGTTGCTGAAGCTGTCGCTGTCGCAGTCCTCCGAAGCCCAAAAGGAGTTTTTGGCCGTGCTTGAGACCTTGGCGAGCGGCATTCGAGAGATGCTCGAGGCAGCGGATTTGATTCGTTCGGTGAAGGTCGATCATCAAGCAACTTGGAAAGACGTGGCGGGTGCGCCCATCTCATTCGTGGATGGTGGAATGGCGAACATCGCAAGCATGGGTGCCGAGCCGGTCGCAATCCGCGTGGGCAGCTTCACAGTCATTCCCGGTCGAAAGGATTCTGCCCGTGAATCGTTCCGCATGGAGAAGCAGACGGTGATGGAGCTATTCGATCTCCGCGGTGGCGGCGGACTATTCGACGACCTGTTTGAAGACCCGTCCAAACTTCGCGAAGCGGCGCGATTCTGTTTGGAGTTGGCTGGCGGTGTTGAGTGTCTGCGCCGAGATCCGAAGCCGAAGTTTCTGTTTCTGCACGGCGCACTCGTGAATCCGGTTTCCGCCTACGCCGACAAGAACTTTCCCGCGTTTTCGAAACGCGGACTGGAAGTGCTCCTCCCGCCCACCGAGCGCAACCGGCAAGGCCGCGACGCAATGTTTGTCTGCGTTTATCTCCGGCTGCTACAGATGCTCATGACAAGCGGAGTGAATGTTACGTCGGTCGTAGAGCGAGCTTCTCAATCCACGCTCGTCAGCAGAACGCTCCTCGAACAATTGAAGAACTCTCCGGTTTCGCCGGGACCTGCCGTTCTCGACGAGGCAATCCGGCGAATCGAAGATTTCCGCATTACCGACTCGGTCTTGTTTCACGCCATCATGAACGAAGGCGAGTATCTCGTGCCGGTGCCGGTTGATCGAAATGTTGCCAACAAGCGACCCCAATTCTCTGCGGACGTGATCGGGCAATATCCGCTTCCATTCGTCACTTACCTTGGCGTCGGTGAGTTCGCACAACCGCTGCGAGTCGAGTTCTTCGACGAACCGCCGGTGGGCTACGACCAGTGCTTGCGGCTCGTGCTCCACAGTTGCCGGTTGATGCCCAACTACGCATTCCCTGCTGGCCTCGATATCGTGGACAAGTTCGCGAAGGTTCCGGACTGGATGAGCCGGCCGATCAGCACGGGCATGGCGGTGCAACTGCTCAAGCGAGCCATCGACACCGGAAATCCGAAAATCATTGAAGCCGCGAAGCGAATGCTGTGCGGAACGAAACGCGACTGGCTCTTTCGACCAAACTTCAACCCGTAATATCCAATGAGCGAACGAACAAAATGGGCTCCAATCGGCACCGTCGTTGGCAACGCCAGCACGAGCGAATTCAACTTCATCCTCAAGAGCTTCAAATCACGCGTCGGCGACGTGATCGCGGTGAAGATGGAAGTGCCGGACGAAGGGCGCGCGGGGACGCAGACGGTATTCGTGTGGGGCCGGGTCGTGAGCATCAACCGCTACAATCCGTTCTTTCCGTATGAGGCGGCGCAGGAGCTTTCGGATGAAGGGCTGTCGCTGCAGGACACGATCCTTTCGAACAGCCGCGATCAACTCGAAGCGGGCGCCCTGATCCTGGGCTGCACGTTTGAGGATGCGGGATTCAAGCACCTCTTTCCACTCACGTATCCGGTGCAACCGGCGGCAGAGGTGCTCTATCCGCCGGCGGAGGCAATCAAGGAATTGCTCGCAGGCGGCATTCCCGGCCACTCTCCGCTCGGCATCGGCACGCTCATCGCACGGAATGACGTGGATGTCGCGATCTCCGCCGATCGTGTGGTGGCGCGGCACATGGCTATTCTGGCGATGACTGGCGGCGGCAAGACCGTGGCGGCACGACGAATCCTGCGAGAGTTGATCGAGGTGGGTTATCCGCTGCTGCTGCTCGATCCACACGGCGATTACCTCGGACTCTGGCAGAAGCGGAAGCTTTTCCAAAATACGAACGTGCGGCTGCTCTATCCGCACATCGCGATGACGGAGCAGAATAGGCACATTGTAGAGATTCTAATCAGCAAGATGACGCAGGGGCTGACAGAGCCGCAGCGCGATGCGCTCGGGGATGTGCTCGCATCGAATGACCCGATCGAAGGAGAGGCGGTCCTTAAATACATCCAGCGGCTATTGCAGAAAGTGCTGCAGCAAATCTCCAATGCGCAGGACAAGCGGAAGATTCCGACGCTCTATGTTGTGAAGCGGCAATTGACTGCCGTGGCTGAGCGGCTTGAGCGAATGGAGCGGACGAATCAGCGGATGCGGCAGCAACTGAAGCAACTCGATTTTGAGCAGATGCCCGATCCGCAGGGCCGCCCTGAGGGGATCATCGCACCGCGCACCGTCTCGATCCTCTACCTAGGCGGCTATGATCATCTCACGCAAACGACGATCGCCTCGATCGTGCTCGAAGCGCTCTACGAGCATCGCGCGAATCTTTCCGGAAGAATCCCGCCCTTCCTCGCGCTGGTTGAGGAGGCGCACACGTTCATCCCATCTTCGCGCGAGGGCGTGGGAGATGTGCCATCGCTGGAGACGATGCGAAAGATCATCACTGAGGGTCGGAAGTTCGGCACGGCGCTGATGCTCGTGACGCAGCGACCGAGCCGCGTGGACGAGACGATCCTCGCGCAATGCAACTCGTTCCTAATCCTGCGCCTAGTGAACCCACGCGACCAAAGCTACGTGAAGCAGATCATGGAAAACCTCAGCGAGCAGGATGCGCGAATGCTGCCCGGTTTTGGTCCGGGCCAGGGCATTGTGAGCGGACAAGCTGTTCGCTTCCCGCTGCTCGTGAAGATCAAGATGGATAACGACCTGATCTTCGATGGACTCGGCGACGAGAATTTCCTCGCCCAGGCGCGAGCGTGGAAACCGGACGGCAAGGCGAAGACTCGTGCGAGCGTGGATGCAAAGCTGAGCAAGCTGCGCCAGATCCCGGAGCGGCGGAAAAAACGCTGACGGCAGAACTTTAGCCCTTTCGCACAATCTAACGCGGAAGAAGCGATGCCCGACGTTTTCACCAAGGCCAAGCGTAGCGCGATAATGGCGCGCATCCGCTCTCGCGGTAACAAGGACACCGAGTTGAGGATGATCGAATTGTTCCGCGCTCACGGCATCACCGGGTGGCGGCGCGGCGTGGCTCTATTCGGAAGGCCCGATTTTGTCTTCCGGCGGGAGCACATGGTCGTCTTCGTTGATGGATGCTTCTGGCACGGGTGCCCGAAGCCAAAACACTCACCGTTACCAAAGACGCGGGCCGAATGGTGGGCTGCGAAACTTGGCCGGAATAAAGAGCGGGACCGCCTAGTCACCCGCACATTACGCAAGCAAGGATGGAAGGTTGTTCGTGTTTGGGAGTGCGACCTTCAGCATCAGAGGTGGAAACGCATCGCAACGCGTATCTCAAAGCTGCTTGTGTCCGTATGAGCAGATTAGGCGCAGGCTATGGCAGCGAGTTTCACCTTCGTTCCGCTTTCGGAACGGTGGGAGCGAGTATCGAATCGGAGATCCTCAGCGCACTCGCTAAGAATGAACCGAAGGGCTGGGCGAAGATCGAGTGGCATCCGAATTATCTCGAGGCTGGGAAACCGGAGCTGCGCGGGATGGACTTCCTACCAGACGCAGGCGGTGACGCATGGAAGCGCTACTGGCCGGACCCGAAGGCAGGCCGCGACCCAAACCGTAAAGGGACTCACAATTGGGACGGCGTGGGCCGCGTCGTCACCGAAGCAGGCACCGAATGGCTGCTTGTGGAGGCGAAGGCTCACGCTGCGGAGTTTCTCGACAGCCCGCCGTGCGGCGCGGGTCCAGTGAGCCGTGCTCTGATTGCAAAGGCGTTCCAGAAAACGCGCACGGCGATGGGATTGGCTCGCTCTGTCGATGAGGAAGTTCCCGCATCATGGTTTCGCGCCGGCGGCTACCAGATCGCGAATCGCCTGGCATCGTTGAATTTCCTTTTGAACGAAGCGCCGCGGACAGGCGCACACCTCATGTTTTGCTACTACATCAACGACAACTTCCCGGGACGAATCTGTCCTCGAAGTCGGGAGGAATGGCAGGCCGTTCTAGCCGAGAAATACGCCGAATTGGGCATACTCGGAGACCACTCATTCAAGAGCAGAATTCACCATCTATTCCCCGACTGCGCTACGGCTTCACGATCCGCTTGATGCCATCGGCGAGCGCGACCTTAAAACCGTAGAGGCACTCGACGGTGACGAAGACGCGGTTGCTGGTCGTCTCGGTGTAGCGCAGGTAGCCGAACGTGAGGCCGCTCTCGGGGTCGGTGACGGCGCCTGCTTCGTCGTATTCGGCGGCGGGCACGAGGTAGCGCATGGCGACGGCGAGACCGCTCGGGTGCGCGGCGAAGCCGATGAGCTTCTCGCCGTTCTCCGGCAGAATCACCGTCTCATGCAGATCGAAGCCGGCGAGACGGCGGATTATCGCGTCCATGATGCCAGGCTGCGCGACCTGCGGCACGAAGCCCTTCGCGACCACATCATCGCCGAGCAGGTTCGTGTAGTAGGCGCCGTCGAGAACGAGCGCGCGATCGGTGACGGGCATTTTGACAGCGCTGCACGCCTCGCGGATCGCGAGCAGCTTCTTGTAGTCGAACGCGGCGGGCGCAAGCGCAGGGATGACCGGCGCACCGTAGTTCGCAGCCGTGATCTCGCTGAAGATGTCCTGCAAGACATCCTGCGCGAGTTGCTTCACCGCGGCGGAGACGAGCGTGTCGAGGACGTTGAACGCGGTTTCGCTGGCCTCGCGTGCGGTGAGATGCACCGTCTTGAACTTGTGCCGAGT
Source organism: Chthoniobacteraceae bacterium (assembly GCA_044221185.1). Classification (GTDB taxonomy): domain Bacteria; phylum Verrucomicrobiota; class Verrucomicrobiia; order Chthoniobacterales; family Chthoniobacteraceae; genus SXWH01. The sequence continues at coordinate 15,466 of JBGAPP010000020.1, forward strand.
AAGCTGGACCGGGACGACGCTCACGGTGGAGTCGGCGTTGGCGGTGTAGTTGCCGGCGAAGTCGCTCGACTGTGACGGCGGGCCGACAATCGGCACGCGCACCGTGTCGAGCTTGTCCGCCGGGTCGGGCGAGAAGTTGGTGGAGAAGGCGCGGATCGGCGTCAGCGCGGCCGTGAAAGGCTGGAGCGCGTGCTGCGCGACCTTGATGTCGTGGACGTTCGTGAGCGTGTTGGGCATGGCGGTGAGTGGCTATTTGGATTTGAGGATGGCGGCGCGCTGCGCGGCGGTGAGTGATCGCCAAAACGCCGTCTGCGCGCGGGGGTCAGTGATCGCGGCGAAGCGGGCGGTGAGGGCTTCCGCAGAGTCGTCGTCGCCCGGTGCATCCGTGGCCGGCGATTCTGTGTCGGGCATCGAACGGTCGGTGGCGTGCTGTGCCGCGGCTCGCGCAAATTCGCCCGGCGTCATGCACACGAGGCCCTCGGCTTTGGCGAGGACGCGCACGGCATCGACCAGGCGACTGTCGGCGGATTCGCCCAGCGTGAGCGGAGCGGTGAAACGTGGCTGTTCCTGCGCAGGCAGGAGAGCCACGACGGCGGTGAGGCGGGATTCGAGTGACATCATTGCCTGTCCTCCGGTGTCAAATCGTTGGCTCCGCCGATCAGCACGCTCGCCAATTCCAGCGGCGGTGTGTCGCTCCTGCCATCGCCCGCCCACAACAGACGAGTCGCGATGCCCTCGGCGCTCTCCACTGCCAGGCGCGCCTCGATGACCGAAGGATCGCGATCCTTCGACGACATCACCGGTTCCGCTACTTCGCGCCGGCGGCCGTGCTCGGCGCGCAGCGCCTCCAGAGCGCGGTCAATCGCGGGACGGATGATGGCCGCCGCCTGCGCGCTGAGGCGTCCGCGCAGCGCCGCGCAAGCCCGCCGCAACGTGGCGTAGCGTGTGGCTGTGAGATTCGCGTCGGCGGTAACGAGCAATTTCTGCTCAGTCTCGGAGGTCGGGTTGTCGATGAACGACTCGAAGGCAGCTTGCTGCTCTTCGGCGACACGCGAAGCGGCGTGCTGGCGTTCACGAGTCGCCCAGTGCTCCCACTGCTTTTGCAGGCGATGAACGGCGGCAGTGTCGTCCTCGCTGAGCAGCGGGATGTTCAGGGTCTTTGTCAGGAACAGGAATTCAATGTGCATGGCGGTGTTGGGTTCGGGATTCAAAGCATCGGGTTCACGGCAGGCGCGGCCTTGCGCGATGGCAGGCGCTTCAATTCGGCCACGCGCTGCGCGAGGAAGAGCGGCTGCGGCGTGCCGCCCACGTCGAGCGTGGCGTCGGCCAGGAGTTCGGCGTCGCGCATCCGCAACAACAACGTGTTGCGAGATCGGCCCGAGAGTTCACCGAGGCGATGGAGCGTGACGTATGCGGGTTTGGTGGAAGGCGTGGACATGGCGTTTTGCCCCTCGGTTCGTGTCAACGCGAAGCGCCGCCGTTCGATGATCCGGCGCTACGAACGACGGCCTGGCCTCGAACCCGGCGTCGCGAGCCGTGTTCAGCCCGCGTCTCCTGCATCACGATGCACCGTGCGGAAAATGGGACGCTTGGGACGCTTTTCGCAGACTTCCCTCCGCACGTGTGCCTGCGCATGAGCGCGTGTGCGCCTGCGCGCGCGTTACGCGTAAGTTTGAAAACGGTGTCCCAAGCGTCCCATTTTCAGAACCGTTCATCTCCATGCAGGCAACAGGATGGTGCAAACGGCGGCCGTGATTCTTCGAGCCGATGAATCGCCCCCTGTCTTGGCTCATCTCTCCACGCTCACGATTTCAGCCCACCCGAAACGAAAAACGTCACCAACAACGCCCCACCCAATGTGTAAAGCGAGTGACAAAAAGCGCGGCCACTTTACACCCGCACGGAACCTCGATGGGCTGCCGCTGGAAGCCGCGAAATAAGCGTTTATCAGGCTTTGGAGCGCACGAAGGCCGCTGCGGAAGGGGATGATGGCCGAGAAAAAAGTGGAAAGCGAAAAATTCGGGCTGTCATACGATTTGGGTAATGGTCGCCCTAACCGGATTGAAGGCGCTCGCTCTTAAAAGTATGCTTGGACGCTGGCTCGCGAGCACTCACGCTCGAAATAACGCTCTAGCCGCCCTCAATCTACGCACGCTCGCAAGAGTCGCGGTGTCTGCTCGCGGTTGATCGCTTCAGCGAAGGGCAACCACTTTCCTGCTACAAAAATGAAAACGTCCGACACAAGCGACGAAGAAACTTCAGTTCCGGCGGCGCGGCACGACGGGGCGGGCAATGCGCTCGACATGCAACTCACGATTGCCGTCGGCGATGGAGGCACGCTGAAAATCCTCGGAGCAGAATGTCGGCATCTTCCTTGGCTCGCTCATCACGATGGGTTTCCAGAACCGCTCCGCGAGCGTTTGAAGACCGCACTTACCAGTGGCCTCGCGTGCCTTGCGGACGAAAGCGCGAGTGCCCCTCTGGCCGACGCGCTCGAGGGGTTGCGCGATGCAGTGGCCGGCTTTCTCAGCGACCAGGAGTGGATCAACGCTGCGATTCAGATGAGAGTTTGCGCTGAGGAGCACGCGCCAGAGGCCGGTAGAGGATTGTTCGCAAAATTCACGCCGGCGGCGCGCGACGCATGTGAGCAAGAGATGCGCGGCGGCGGAATGGACTGGCGTCCATTCGACGTGCTAATTGAGCAAAACGCCGGCGATTTGAGTGCCGTGGACGTCGGCCTGAAAGCCGAACCGGTCACCATCCGCGTGGGCGAGACACCACAAATGGCGCTCGAACCGAAACGTGCGTTTCTGCTTACCGGCGTGCGTCTCGTCGCGAGTGGCGTGAAAATCGCGGAAAGCGGCGATCCGTGCATCATCCGCGACGGATCAAGCATGCTTGCGCTTCCGCAGATCCCGGTGCGGCATTTCGCTGCCATCGGCGCGGCGGGTGGCGAGGTCGAGCTTGTTCTGATCGTCGGCACGCAGCGACGCGAAATCTCATGCGGTTCGGTCCGCTTTGAACCGCCCGCCCTCGCCGAGGTTCCAATTGCTCTGTTCATTGACATGGGTTCAACGACCACGAAGAGCCTGCGCGTGCATCTGCGCGGTGCTACAATTTCGCAAACCAATGTTGGATTGATATTGCGGAACGAGATCGATGCGGCGGCGACGAGCGATGGGGCGCCGAGTTGGGTGTCGATGCACGAGCCGGAGGGAACGCCCGAGTATCTTGAACGTCTCGGTATCGCGCCTTTCAACAAAGCCGCGCTCGCAGCCGGTGGCGACGACGCGCTCGCGGCGTGGGTTGCTGGCGCGATTCCGCAGTTCGCTCGGCACGCGGCGGAAAACCGGAATGCGGCGCTCTCTCATGTGTTCTGGTCGTTTCCGCAGACCGGTGTGCGCGATTTCGCGCGCCTGAACGCAGAACTCCAGCGACTTGCCGGGGCGTTCGTGCTCGACCGCATCACTATCCTGCCTGAGCACGAGTGTCTGCGTCGGCGCTTCGGTGATGTGCTCAGCCGCCTGGCCGGAGCCGCGCGAGCTCGGAAGCACGAGCACGACAAGGCCGCTCGCAAGAAAAAGAAGTATGATGAATCTTGGTTGATCGTGCGCTGGTTTTCCAAGAAGCCAGGCTCCGTGCCAGCTTTGCAAGATTGGCACAAACGGTTTGTGAAACTCGGAGCCGACGCAGAGTTGCGCGAGGTCGTGATCATCGACGCGGGTGGGTTCTCGCTGGACGTGCATGCCGCCGTTCGACGCGACGGTGAGGAACGCCAGTTCGAGCAGAGTTTTTCCGCCGGTGGCACGGCTCTCACGGAGCGTTTTCGTGAGTTTCTCGCAGGCGAGCGCGGCATCGAACTCACAGCCGTGAACTCAAACGAGGCGGAAACCATCAAGCTCCGGGTCTGTAGCGACGAAGCAAACAACGCCCACGGCTATGCCTCGCAGCTTCGGGAACTGACTACCGAGATTTATACGCCGCACCTAAGGGAAGTCGCTGCGTGGGTGCGCGAGCGCACGGAATCGAAGGCGCTACCTGTTATACTTACCGGCGGCGGGATGGAGAACGGATTCCTGCGCGAACTTGTCCGCCAGACGCTCGCGGAGCACGACCTCGCGTGTGACTTTATCACGAGCGTCGAGCTGCAAACGCTGATCTCGCGCGACGTGCCCGCCGACGAGCATGGCCCGCTGCGGTTGTTCATGCGCTTGACGACAGCGTTTGATGATAGAACCCAGCCGCGTCTGGAATATGACGTGGTAGGTGGCCTGCTCGAAGCCGCAAGGGAGGGCAAGTGACCGGCGCCGCCTCATGAATCTCTTTTCCGAGACCTCGCTCCCACGGCTGCTCGAAGCCTGCTTTGAAGCTAACTGGCTCGCTGCCATCGCTTCGCGGCATCAGGACGCATTGAGCGTTCTTGCGCACGATGCAGAGGTGCTTGCCGCCGACGCACTAACTTTTGCGATCAATGCGCCGGAGGCGCCGCGTGCATTCAAGGCAGAAATCCAGCAACACCCTGAAGCGAGCCTCGCTTTGCTCGGGCGCGTGCTAAAATCTGCGGCCGACCAACCGATCCCTGTCGTGTTTTCCACTCCACCATCGCTCGCTGAGTTAGAATTGCGCACCTCGTCGTGGGTGTGTTTCGGCCTCGGATTGGCGGCGCTGCTCGTGGTGTTCTGGCAGAAGCTTGCTGCTTCCGAAGAGTTTGGATTCATCGCTAGGCGATTCGGCGTTGAGCCGTGGGCGCGCCGCCTCTTACGCGCCGGACCGAGTGCGGCGGAGCGCACGCGCTGGAGCGTTATTGCGGCATGGTCGCGCGCGGAATTTTCGCCTAGCGAACGCGCAGCCGCGGTGGCCGCGCTGGGGAGCGAAGATGGCGGACAATTCGTCACGTTTCGCATTGGCGCACCATTCGACTCCGCCGAGATGGAATGCGTGGAGACGCGTCATCGTCATGTGGCGTCGACGATTTCCGCCGGCCTCAAGTGGCGCGGAACCCTGCTTGCGAAGGCACGCGTCGAGACAGCGACAGCGGATTTCGTCGCGCTGCAATGTCTGCCGGATTCGCCGCTGACGGCAAGGTTGCGCGAGACGCTCGGGGTGCGCGCCACAGACCACGCATTGCGACTTGATCGCGCTGCGCTTTACACGGTCCTCGATTGGTCGGGCGACGTCGCAGTGTGCGACCGGTGGTTGCGGAGCCTATGCGAAGTGTGTCCCGATGCCGAGTTACGCCCCATTGATCCCACACCAAACGAACCCCTCGATGAGCGGACGATGGAGAGCGAGGTGCGCTCGCCCGCACCGCAACACGAAATCGTAGCGACGGTGCGCCGTTGCGGCGTGCGGCAGGCGGGCGAGGTGCTCGTGCGCGCACTCGTCAACACGAGGCAGTCCACGGAAGATCGTCGCCGTTTTTGAGCATGAACCCGCCCGATGCACTCTCTATAAACCTGCTGCCGATCATTGAACTCGGCCTCGGTGACGACCGCCTGCAAGTGGCGATCGACGCGGAGCCGCAGACGCTCCCGCTCGTGCCGGGATGCGCGGACGTGCAGTTTGCGCGCGTCGGGCAGATTGGCCACCGCGGACGTTTTCCCCGGTCGCACGAATGGGAGAAGCTGCTCTCGTCGCTGCCTCCGGGCGAAGAGTTGCTGTGGGTGGTGCGAAAACACGAGGGCGCATTCGAGCTTTTCCTCGGGCACAAGATCAACCGCGAGGTGGTGGCGCAGTCCGGTGAAGTGCGCGAGCGGCGTCGCAGTTTTCGCGCACTTCTACAGCACTTCTCGCGGCGCGTGTTTCCAGAGAGCCAACTCAAGGAACTCAGCACGGAGGAGACGTCTGACGTGCTGCGTGACACAGTGGAAATGGCTCGAAAGCAAGTCGTGGTTGTGAGTGGAATGCCCTCACCGAAAGCGCAGGAGGAAGGCGAACATTTTGTCCGGCGGGATGACGCACTCGACTTGTGGGCCAGCCTTAACGACGTGCTCGAACCATTTCTGCACGAGGAACCGTTCACGATCGTTTTCACTCTATGCCGCGCACGCGACGAAGAGGTGCGCGACCGTCTTGATTTTGTGCTCGCGGCGCGTGATTTCCTCGCGCCTCACATCAAACGCCAGCGCGCGCTGTCGGCGAACGAGCAGACGGGCACGCAAATCGGCGAGGGCAAGGCGACGGCGGACGGGACGGTGCGGCAGGAGCAGCGGGGGCTAATCCCGAACTTTTTGCAAAAGCTCTTCGGTTCGAACCCGAAGACGTCGAACTGGGCGATGCGCCCTGGCGAGGGCGTCCAACGCAGCATAACGATTTCGCTGAACACCACGACTTCATACTCTAAACAGCTTGGCGAATCGGTCACGCTCAATGAACTCAATGCGCAGTTCGAGCTTCGCGATAAGTCGCTCACGCTTGAATCAGAACTGCTACGCACCGGCTCGGGCACCGGGGCGTTTCACTCGGGTGCGATGATCTATGCGAGCGATCCGGCACTCGCTCGACGAATCGGCCAGTCGATCATGGCGACGCTTTCCGGTGCGAAGACCCATGTGCGCCCGTTCCAAGCAATCGCCTATTCGGGACCACACGTGGATATGCACCTCACTCATCAAGGGCCAGCACACGTAGTTTTCCCCGGCTTCTCAATCCTCAGCACACACGTCGCTGCGCAGTTGCTCCTCACACCAGAGGCTGATCTGCCGGGCGTGCGGTTGCGACGCAACGTTTTCTACGGGCAACCCGAACAGCCGCGTTCCACCGGGCAATCCGACGGCGCCAGCACTGTGTGGCTCGGTGCGACGGCATTTTTCGGCAGCTTCGTGCAATTCGCCGATTTTTCGCCGCAGCGGGCACGGGCGACTCCAGAGAGCGAGTTTCGTGTGCCGGCTGAGGACTTGATGAGCCACTTGCTCATCACCGGGACCACGGGCAGCGGCAAGACGCTGCGCGCGGTCGAAGTCCTCAACGGGCTCAATCCACGCGAATTCCAAATCGTCGTCATCGAGTCAGCGAAGCAGGTATTTCGGAACAGGCTGCGGCGAGAGGGTGTGAACACACGTATCTTCACGCTTGGCGAAAGCCGGGAGCAACCGCTGCGCATCAACCCGTTTTTTTTCGAGAAGGACACGAGCTTGAAGCGGCACATCTCGGTGCTCTCGGACGCGCTTGCGGATCTACTACCGGTCGAGGCGCTCATCGCGCCAAAGCTGCGTGAGGCAGTCCAACGTGCCTACACCGGGAAGGGATGGAACATTGAGGCCGCAACTTTTGATGGAGCAGGCGAACCAGTGTATCCGTCCGTGCTCGATCTGCACCGCGAAGCTACGCGCCTCGCGCACACGCTGCGCTATAGCGCGGAGATCAATGCGAACTACCTTGGCGCGCTCACCGGGCGGACGGGGTTGTTTCTCGACGAGCTTTACCAGGACATCTTTGCGTGGGACGGCGACCGCGCCCTCGATGATTTATTCGGGGATGACGACGTGATCATTGAGATGGACGCGCTGCCGCCGAGCGAGATCCAGATGCCGGGCTTTATTCTTTCTGTGCTGCTCGAGCGGTTGCGCGCGCGGCAGGCTCGCGACGGCGGAACGAGGCGGCGAATGGTGCTCGTGATCGAGGAGGCGCACAACCTCCTGAATCGGAAGCATGAGTCGGCCCGCAGTGAACGCGAGTCGGGACAAGGCGGACACCTGCTCGATCAACTGGTGCTGCTCCTCCAGGAAGGACGCGAACTGCGGCTCGGCGTTGTAGTGATCGACCAATCCCCAGCGTCGCTTGCCGACGCGGTGCTAAAAAACACAAACACCAAACTCGTGCATCGCATCGGAGATTCGCAGGAGGCAGAGTTGGTGGGTTCGTGTCTCGGCTTGCGCGATGAGGAATGGCGTGATCTGCACGAACTCGACGACGGCGAGTGCATCGTAAAGGGCAAGCGCCCCGGCAAGCCGGTAAAGCTCACGCAATTTCCGCTCCCTGCGGAGCCCGCGATACTCGTGCTGCGCGGTGGATCGCCTCCGAACTACACCCGTGCGACGCGACTGCTCGATGCCCTACGTCACGGCGACTACGAAACCGCCGGGCTGGACACGATGGCGGTTGAGTTGATCTCTGCGTGCTGCGGACGGCTCGATCTGCTCAGTTACGTGGTGCGAAAATTCACGCTCGAACGCGCGCTCGACGAGCAACGCGGAAAGCCGGAATTCGAGTTGAGTGAGCCGCGTCTTCCGGAATCGCTCGGCGAAGTGCGCGATTGGCTCGCCGAATTTGCGGGCGAGTCAGGCGCGTGGAGCGAAGGACGCGCTCGCTTCGCTCGGCTCGTGGCCGATTTGTTGAGCGGGCTCGATGTGTCGCCATCGGACAGTGGTGCAGGTGACACATGGTGGAGCGGACCTCTGAAAGATTTCGAGCGCGGCCTAGCCGCTGACCCGACTTGGAGCGAGGATGCCGCGCGTGACGAACTGTGTGGTCTGCTTGAACAGTGGGCATGGCTGCGACCTGATTCCGTCGCCGCCGCCGGAGTGCGAGAACGACTGCGCCTGCTCGCACGCCTGACGGAGCCACGGTTACGTGCGATTGAGTCCGTTCTGCGCGCCCGAACCGATGTGGTTGCCGACGGAGCGGCGCGCGGTTAGTAGTGGGCACGATGTTCGAAAGTATCGCCGCATTTTTCAAGGCCGCTCCAGCCGTGGCAGAGAAGCTCGCGCCTGCGGCTGCCCCTGCACGCGAGATGCCGCTCGCTACGGCCGCTGAGCCGCTCAAAATCGTGACGGTGCCGCTGGCAGATGCGTTTGGCATCAAGATCGAAGCGCTCGCACCCAACGTGGCCGCACGAACCGAATACGCTGGTTTTTTTCAAGGCTTTCAGCGCGGAGCAATCGAGTTGCCGCAGCATGCACGCGCATTCGGCCTGCGGGTGGAAACGCCGCTTGGCCACCTGGACGTCAGCCTCGCAGACGACTCGCTGCTCGGTCGGTTGCGCCTAAACGAGCCGATCGTCCGCGCGATTGATCCGGCGCTCCGTGCGTTTGAGCAGGTGCGGTTCGATCAACTGCACGCAACAGACGTTCGCCGACGGAACATACTCGACCAGCTCGCGGAGATGCCGGGCTTGCATTTCGTCTTCGAGCCGACGCAGCGGGGATTGGCGCAACTTGCAGATCTTGAACGGCATTGCCTCGCGTTTGCGGAAAAACATGGACACCTGTTGGTCGCGAAGCGGGTGGATTATCTCCAAGGTGCGCAATACGTCGCTGGCGACGTGACGAGTTTTCCGCTAGTCGGAGGTCTCGCCGACCTGCTTGCCCGCGCACAACTCCGAGCGGAAATCACGCCCGAAAATCTCGTGCGGGCTGGCAGTGATGTCCTGCTGATTGTGCTCACGGTTGCGGCGCCCTATGCGCTACCAGCCGGAGCCAGTCTTACTGCGACGCTCGCCATTCAGGGCGCTGCAATCGGCGCGACGCATGGCGCGGTAACGAACGGCTTGATGCAATACATACGCACGGGCGATGCCGGTGCCGCGGCTCAGGCTGCGGGAATCGCCGCGCTCGAAGGAGGCGCGCTCGGTGCCGCAGGCGGTGCGGCGTTCGGTGGCGTGGTCTCGAAGATCGGGACGGCCCTTAAGTTCCGGGGCGCTGCCGATGCTGCGGCTGGCGGCAAGGAGGCAGTCGGGCGGGTCATTCACGGTGATTCGGCTTGGCAGAAAGCCCTTGCGGACATCGACTCCGGGGCAATGGATGGCGTGCTGCGCGATGGTGCGACTCGTGCCATCGCGTCGAGTCCGAGTCGGACGATTACGGCGATTGAATCGCGGTCAGCCGTGCAAGCGGTGGAATACGAATCGACGCTTGCGAAGCGGAGTGCATTTGAAAAAGCGATGTCTAGCGCGGGTTCGCTTGAAGCACGGGCCGAAATTGCAGCGCAGTATGCGCAGGAGGGTGCATATCTTGCGACCAAGGCGCTGAGAGCGCCACTGCTCGGGAAGTGGCTGCGCGAGTATGCACAAGAGCTGCGCCATGTGGACGGCATTGATAAGGCCCTGCAAGCCATCGGTAGCGGAAACTACCAGAAAGGGCGTGGCCATTTTACGGAAGTCGGGCGCGCAGCGTATATGCAGCGCCGCGGCATCGACCTTGCGGCGCTCGACAAACCGGTGCTCGTTCCGGGATTCGGCCGCACCGACATCGACATCCTGACGCGCGCCGGCGAATGGATTGAGAACAAACACGAAGCGTTCATCTCTCGCACTCCAAAATTCGTGGCGAAGATCGACAAGATGGCAGCGGCGGTTGAACAAGGGCTGACGGTTTTCGCGAACGGAGAGCCGCTCACCATCCTCCGCGCTACATTCGTGAACAGTGGGCGCATTTCGGCGGAAGCGATTGCCTACGCGGAGAGTAAGGGCATAGCCATCGTGGAAAGACTCACGTATCGCCGCCCCCTGCCATTCGAGACCGCAACTGTCCCGGCGTAAATCGGCCGACGGGTGCCGAGTGAGGGTTGTTCAGTCCTCGATGAGCGCGTCGATGAGCCGGCGGCTCAAAGCGGTCGTTCTCGCAGTGGCAGAGCGCCGCACAGAGCGGTCGAAATCGAAGGGTCCCTTTGCATCGCGGCATCAGGCGGCGTGGCTTCCGCTCCAGTGATTGACCCCGCCGACCATCCTGCCAATTATGGATCATCTTTCCATGTCCGTGCCAGAGCCAGATTGGTCCCAAGTTGTCGTCGCCTGTCGGCAAATTCCGCCGAGCAGCGCCTTGTGGGACGACACAGGTCCACTGCACGCGGCGATTGATGAAATTGCCGAGGCGAAACGCAAGGAGCGTCCGACTGCATCCAAGAATTACGCTGCGCGCGTGGCTGGTTTTCTTGCGTCGCATAGCTCACATGTCGGCACGCTCTTGCCAGCAGCGTGGGCTGAATGGCAGGTGACAGACGCCACGGAAGCGGAAGCCATTGAAGGCTCCGCCGCGCTGAATCGACTCGACGAGGCGCTCCAAAAACTTTCCGCTGCGGAATCAGCGTTGGCTGGAGCTGACTTCGCTATGCGACAAAAAATTCGCATTTTGCGGAACGAGGCTGAGGAGCAAATTGCGGCGGAGATTCGCGCCGTCGAATCGCTGCGCGCCCACGAGCTTGCCGTTTCACAGCAGACCGCCCACGTGGAAGCGCCCGCGGCTCCGCAGCAGCAGGAACAAGAGAATCGTTTAGGTGATACACCCGAAAGCGCAAATGTGTCCACAATTGGCCACAGAACCCGCGATGACACGGGAATGCACCCCCTGTTCGCAACGAAAACTTCCGTCCGCGAGCCTCTCTCGGGTCCGATCCTAACCAAGGCCCGGACTCCTACGACTAAAACCCCCGAGCGTGGGCGCCCTGAACGCGAAGCGCCTCGCGTTTCGCGCGAGACCGAAACAAAATCAGTCGCTACAGAGCCGCTGGTCCAACTTGCCGTGCCTGCAGCCCTTGTTCGCTACGAGAAATTTCGTGAGACACACTGGATCCAGCCCGATGGGCGCTATTCCGCCGCACCGTGGCTTCGGGAGGATTTTTTAGCTCGAGTCGGAGCCGGTATGATCAGGGCGCTCAAGGATTCAGCGTACACACCGCTCTGGATTTTTTGCTCTGCGGCGGAGCACTTGGGCGACGCACCGCTCATCGAACCGAGCGAAGTTATCGCCCTCAGCAGCATGTGGGCACAACCGCAATCGGCGGTCGCGGGCTCATCAATAGATCGCACGACTCGCTTGCGCGCGGCTCTGGAACGAAATGAGGGCGCACAGCCGCGATGGCGAGTGGCGGCTTTCTTGGAGGCCCTCCGACCGAATCTCGAGGATCCGCTGAACCCGCAGGAACTCGCAGAGAAGACCCTCTTCGAAAACGATCCCCTCCAAGACGCCACACTCGCGTTGCTGCGCCTCAATCTTGCCCAGACACAGCCGCTCGATCGGATACGTGAAAGCCGCAGCACTGAGCCGAAGCCAAGCCGCACGGATCTCGAATCCGAATTGTCCGCAGAGCGCCAGCGGTTCCAGCAATTCATCCGAATGCAGTGGCAAGCGGCCAACGGACGCATCCAGCGCACTCATTGCCGCGAAGCATGGCGCAAGTTCATGGAAGACGCGATTCAGCCGATCGCCGCGCAACTCTATCCGTCCGCCAATTCAAACGATCACACACAGTGGAAACTCGATGTGTTGCGCCGCGGCGTCCAGGCATTGCTCGCTCAGCACGAAAAAATCGCTGACAAAGCCGACGCAAAGTATCGGGATCGGGCAGCGATGGACAGAGGGGCAAACGAGATCGTCGAAGCGACGCTGCGTGTGCTGAAGCTCGCGGCCGACTGGCGCGAAGCGGGCGCTGGCAAATCCACCCACAACCATGCGGACCTTGCGCCACTACGCACGCTGCTCGAGTGCGCGCAGATGAGCGACCCAGTAGAAGAAGCATGCCGGCGCTTGTTCCTGCGACTGGTGGAGAATGAAGGGCCAGAACCGGGTAATCCGCTGACTTTTTCGCCGCTGCATCTACTCGCGCGCCCGTGGCTGGCCCCGGTTTTCGAGCGGGAGCAGCTGTGGGCGGGTGGTCAATTTCGCAACGACGTGCTCGCGACGGCTCTCGACCAGCGAGCCATCCTCTGCGCGGCCGCCGCGTTGCTCGAGCCTGAATTGTCCCTCTCTCTTGAAAAGAGTGGCGCGACGGTTACGACTGAGCAGTGGCGTCAGGTTCTCGCGCAGCCCGAGATGAATCATCTCGCCCCATGGTTCCTCGGCTCCGGCGTTTTCACCGAGCAGGAAAAGACGCGGGTGCTGGCGCGACAGACCGAGCAGCAGGGCGAACTCGAAAGCCGTTTGCAAGAGTTGCGTTCGCTTTGGCGGGAGATCGAAGATCTCGGACTTCCTTTTGCTACAGAAGTCGCCAACAGCATCGCCGAATCTGCCTTGCACCTCGATGACGCCGAGTGGCTGCAGCGGGAGATGCCGCTGTTCGACGAGTGGTTGCGCGCCTTTGCGGATTTCCTGCGGAGCGACATCGCAGCGCAGACCATGCTGCTCCGTAACGAGGCTGCCTTGCAGGACGAAGAAACCCGCTCGCGGGTCGAAGCGGCGCTCGGCGCACGTCGTTATGCGGATGCGCTTGAGCTGCTTCAGCGTCGTTCGGGTCCATCGTGCGAAGCCGCTTCCGCCCGAGAAACGACTTGGCGCGAGGATGGCGAAACGCGTTGGCCGGAGCCGCTACGCAAACTTGCCGCGCTCGCGGCGGATTCGAGTGCTCTCAGTCCCGTTGACCTTCCATTGCTTGAGCACTGGCAGGATCGCAAAGCCGAAGCCCGTTCGTTGCGCCGCGCATTTTACGATTTCCTTGTCGGGGAAGCTGGCGATGCATCGACAGAGCTTCGCACAATCGACCCTTCGCAAATTCGGTTGCACCTGCCGGCCTTGCTAGATCGGCTCGACCGACAGGGGCTAAACCCGACCTTCGTTCCTCAGCTTCGGAACTTTGCCCAACTCGTTATCATGTCGCCGGCAATTGCTTCGGCGAATCCCGAGGTCTTCGCCTCGAGTCTCATGAACACCGTCGCCAAAGAGGCGGCGCAGCATCATCTTGCGGTCTTCCTCGCACCACGGCTGGGTCCTGCTGCCCGCGACGCCACATTGCGGCAGATTCGTTCGCGACCCATGCCCGCTGCAGTGCTGGACGATTTGGATCTTTGTCGTCTGTTCGCGCCGGACGGTCGCCGCCCGAATCCGTACATAGGTATGATCGAGATTCTGTTCGAGCAGATGGATTGGACTCAGTTGCAGCCCTTCGCTGCCCGCGATGGTCAGTTCGTCCAGCCGGAGATGTTTGTCGGCCGCGAGCAGCAGGCGCGCGAACTCGCAACGACGATGAATCGGTCGCGCATTTTCTCCGGTCGTAAGCTCGGCAAGAGCGCGCTGCTCAAACACATTGAGCAATCATGGCGTAGCCGTAAGCTCCCATCGGGCCAGATCCTTCGCGTTCTCTACCTTAATTGCGCCGGTGCCGACACTGAGCCGACGCTCGCGGATCGCATAATCGAAGCGGTGCGAGATCAGTTGTTTTTTGAGCCGCCGGTGGACAACACCGGAACGCCCGGTAAACGACTTGCTGGTGCGCTCGCGGCTTGGACCAAAAAAGAACCGGGCGACAGCCTTCTTGTAATCCTCGATGAAGCCGACGCGTTCGTCGAACGACAAATCGCCGACTACGATCAGCACCGCGAAGGCAGTCTCAGCTTCGCGATGATGAAATCCATCCCCGAGCAAGCGCGTGACAATCGCGGGTTACCCCGCGTGCGGTTTGTGCTCGCTGGCTATCGCGCCACCAATCGAGATGCCGGCGTATGGGCAAATGCCGGCGAGGTATTGCGGCTCGAGCCGCTGACCGAGGACGAAGCCGTGCGCTTGATCGAAGGCCCCTTCGCCCGGCTCAACGTTGATGTGCGCGAGCAAGCGCCCGCAATCGCCCGGCGTTGTGGTTTCCAGCCCGCCGTGCTGCTTCGTTTCGGCGAATCTCTCCTGCAGCACTTGCACGACCATTTTCCCAAAGTGCTGCGACGGCGCGTGCAGGTGACCAGCCGTCACGTTTCCGAGGTTTTCAACTCACCTCGGGTACTCGAAGAAATTCGTACTGTGGTGAGCAACAATTTCCAGGGTAACCGCGCCGGTGCCATCATCTTCAATGCGTTGCTTCTCTGCCTGCGTCGGCAGCCGCCCGGAACTTGGCTGACACATCCCGCGGCGGACCTGCTCGAACAATTGCGCGCGATCGATCAGGATACCGGCTGGTTGCGAGAAATTGGTCCGGATGAAACATCTGTCATCGTGTCGGCGTTGCGCGACTTTCACGCGCGGCGCCTCGTACAATTGGATGATACCGCCGAGGACCTGCGCTGCCAGTTGCGTTTCCCGCACTACCTGCCAGTGCTCACGCGCGAAGCGGGCCTCGAGAGCGCGATCCACCAGGAGATCGAGACTCTGCGCGCCGGGGCGCAGGCGATTGAAGCGGGACGTGCATCTGGCCCGGGAACGCTCTCGGTCACGAGCCTCATGCCGACCCACGATCTTGAGGACGTGCGCCGTCAGCGTCTCGCCGGCCGTAGCGCTGATTGGCCCTTGCGCGCGATCGTTGCGGGCAGCCATTGGCTAACTGCGTTGCAGCACGAGTTCGGCGGCCTGCCCGATCGGCTTGGGCTCGCAAGCGTCGAGATCATCCCAGCCACGAATCTACCGGCAAATCTTACGACGTTGCAAAGCTGTGCGATACTCAATGCGGATCGCGCGATCTTGACTCGCTATTGCCGAGCCCCTGCTGAAAACGCCGTGCCCATTTTCACCGGGGGCGCCGACTTGCTGCGCGCAGCGCTCGAGGCGGAGGAGAGCGGCGAATTCGGACTTGTGATCGCCTACGGTCTGCACCGTCTCCAGTTTGGGCGCGTTGCGTGGTGGTTTGAGCGGTTGCGCGCATGGCAATTCACCACGCGGGGCGCGCTCAGCCGGCTGCTTTCACTGACCAGCGGCATTCCAATCCTCGTTGGAATGGTAGACGAGTTTCTCGAAGCTCGACTCAAGCCGGGCGCAGATGTGTCCGGCGAGCTTTTCGAGCAGCTCGAATCGTTCCTCAGAGATGCGCCGGCTCAGGCAGCAGCACATCTGCACCAAGCGCCGGAGATAGGCGGTCTCACAGCACGCGAGCGGCAGCTCCTGAGAATGGTTGTCGCTGTCGCACGTAACACACGTGGCTTTCCTGAGCCCGAACCTTTTTTGATCGAGACCGCGTTGGGAACGGAGTGGGAGCTCTACCGCGAGGAAGTGCCGGATGCCGAACCGCTCGCACCCACATCAGAAGACCGCGTTGCAGAGCGCTTCCTGCGATTGACCGGCTTGTTCCCGCTTGATGCACAGCGGCGGCTGCGCTTTCGCGGAGATGACGCACTTTTCCACATCGCCGCGGCGCTCTGATCCGTGCAGGTGCCAATCAACCTCGGGGGGCATCGCGCGTCATGGCTCTTCCACGATTCCGCGGCGCTCTCGATCTGGCTCTCCGCGAGACCGTGGGCAGCAGAGGGTGGCACTGCATGGATTCACACCGGCGGTCCAACCGCATCTGAACTGCTCTACGAGGCGTTGAGGGGTGCAATTTACGCAGCCGACGCCGGTGCGTGCCCACTGCAACTCTTCCCACTTGATACACGGCGTGCTGCGATGGGTTTCCTTGCGTGCCTGGCTGATTCACTCGGGCTGCCGGAACCCGCGCAATTGCGGACGTTTGCCGCCTCGCTCAGCGAGGCACTCACGGAACGAGCCTACGTATTCACCGTCGTGCTCGATTCCGCACCAAGTGCCGCGTGGTTGAACCAAGAGCAGGAGTTACTCGATATGCTTTCGAAAATCTCGAGCACTGCTGTGTTCACGATGGTCGGCTTTTTTCAAGGCTCGTCCGCCGCCGGCGCACCACTGCTTTTCGATTTTCGCGTAGGTGTTCCGGCGGCTAGTGCACTGGGCGAGGTTAGCGCCAGCGAGGTTGCGCGCTGGTCCGCGTATCTCCATCAGCGTCTGGCTTGGGAATGTGGAGGCGACGTCGAGTTGGCCATCCAGTGGGCCGAGCGCGGCGACCTCGCGGATATTGCAGCAAGCGTTGGACTCGATGAGACCCTCGAGGCAACGCTTGGACGTTTGGCCGAAGCGCGGTTTGCTCAACTTTCTCAGGAAGTCGCCTCTGCTTGGCGTGCTTTCGCCTCTGGCGCAGCGGCACCCAGTGCTGGTGTGGGCATGTGGCGTCAAAGTCATTGCGCTGAGTGGCGCCCCGCACCGTGGCTTGCGCGTGCATTGTTGCGTCAGGGTGCCACGGGCGCGGCTCGTTGGCAGTTGCGCGGCTGTTTGGTCTGCCGCCCGCTTGCGGCGGCGATTCTCGCCGCCTGTTTCGACCTCGAAACGCGGCTCCAAGCGCGTCACGCGGCGCGACTCATCATGGATACCAGTTCACTGTCTGGACGCGCGGCTGAGACGCACGAGGCCTACATCGCCGGTCAGTATCCCGCCCTGAGCTACCCACCTTCACACCCGGCGCCGCCGGATCGCCCCGAAGACGTGTGGCTTTTTGCTTCGCTAGGGGAGGTGGTCACGCATCTCTCGCCTAGCCTGTCGCGCACAGTCAGATCTGATTACCGTGACCTCGTGTCGCTTCGCAACGGAATCGCTCACGGCCACCACGTTGGCTGGGCTCAATGCCAGACGTTGCACAGGCTCTCGCTGCGTCTAGCGTAATCCGGCATCGGACGCCCTGCCTCGGGAAGCATGCTGCGCGCAAGCGCGGGCCGGAATACCGAGCGCGAGCTGTTGGCCTTTGTATCCCCGCTACGGAAGCCCCGGATTCTGCATTATCGACCGAAATTGCCCTTCGATTTCCGCGCCGAGGGTGAATGAAAGGGCACGCGCGTCGGATTCACAAACTGCCTTTTGAACCGGCACGCGAAACGCCCACCGGCTTACGGCCAGCGGGCGCTTGCGTCTCAACCTGGCACGGTCAGGCGTCGATCACGGCGCGGATGGCGGTAAGGAACTGCGAAGGCGGCTCGCTACGCCCATGCTCGTAGCGGCAAAGCTGCGGCACTGAGCAGCCGAGGATGGCAGCGGCTCGCGCGAGCGTGAGGCGGCGGAACTTTCGCCACTTGCGAAGCCCGCGCGCGAACGGGGATGGACGGATGCGTGGCGGTGGTGGTGGCGCGGGTCGGCTGGCGATGGAATCGAGGATGGCGCGCATACGGGCGGGCTGAGGCACGGCGTTGCCACGCTCGTAATCGCTGATCAACGCTTGGTCGGCGGGCAGGTTGAGCGCGGCGCACGCTTGCGCTTGGGTGAGGCGGTGTCCTCTGCGCCAGCGGCGCAGGAGCGCGGCAAACTGGCGCGGCTCCATGATCGCCGGCTTCGGCTTCGGCGGGCTCACCGCGAGCGGGCCGTGAATGAGTTCCAGCATGGCGAGAGGTCGCTGCGGGAATGCGCGGGCGCTCTCCCACGTCCAGATCGTCCGTGCGGTCGTCTTCACACCGGCAACGGAGCGCAGAGCATGGGCGGCCTGGCTGCGGCTTAGCTTGCAGCGACGACGCCACGCCCGCATCAGCTCGGCGAACTTCTCCGGCTCGATGGGGCGCGGACGCTTGGTCGCCTGCTTCACTAGCTCACCGTCCACGGGCATACGCAGCCTGCGGAGTATCTCGCCAAGCGCAGGCTGGCGGGGTGCTCCGTTCTGCGACTCCCAGCCGCACACTACATCGGTCGTCGTGCCGATCGCGGCGGCGGTTTGGCGCTGCGAGAAGCCGTGCACGGCACGCCATTCCTTGAGCGTGTCCGCCACCTCTGCGGCGGTCATCTGCACGTCGGTCAGCGGGTCGTGTCCGTCGCGCATCTGGCGAACGACAGCGCACATGGTGAAGTAGCCCGGTGCAACGCGCCCGGCCAGCCAGTGGCGCACAGTGCCAGTGCCACAGCCGAGAACGGCGGCGGCTTCGGTAGCGCTAAACCCGTGACGGTCGCGCCACTCGGCGAGCATTTTGGCGAATGTGGTCGCGTTCATGCGCAGAGCGGGCGGGATGTTTCACGGACGAACTGCGCGTGCTCGCTGGCAGCGAGCTTGGCGCGGTTTTCGACGATGTGCTCGACGCAGTGGCGCGCACGGTCGAGCGCGATGTTCTCGCCCCGGCGGAACGTGCGTTTCCGCCAGAACGTCGCGCAGTCGCCGCGCCCGAAGAACCCGCAGATCTTCAACCAGCGGCGTTCGCGCGCCTGCAACGGCTGGGCGAAGTGAATGACGACCTTGCCGCTCTCGGCATCGTCGTGGATCACAATGTCATCAATGCGCTCGCGCGCCGTCGGGGTGTTCGCTGCCAACTGCTCAGCGGCGATGCGCTCCATCGTCGCCTCCGCTTTGGCGACGAGCCGGTGAATGACGCTGAAGTCCATCTGCTCAACGGCTTCTCGGAGCGCGTAACGCAGCACCTCGAGCCGCTTGTCTAGCAACGGCATCGTCATCACGTCGCCGCTGGGAACAACGGCGAAACGCTGCTGGCACTTCGTCACCAGCGGGGCTTCGACCCACTGGTCGCGCACCACGGGCGTCTCGCGTTCGCCGTCGTCGGGATATTCAAACTCGGCGACTGGCACGCATTGGAGCGCGCCACCGATATGTTCGACGCCGATCATCGCGCACCCCCTTTGAGGAAGGCGACGATGGCGCGCAGGGTGAACCCGCGCGGCATCGAGCGTTCACGTTCCCAGTTTCCGATGGTGCGCTCCGTGCAGCAGAGGATGCGCGCTGCTTCGACTCGCGAATGACCACTGCGTTTGCGCCAGCCGCTCAGCAGGCGGGCGAACTCGTGTTTGGTGAGGTTCGTCATGGCCGCGCGCGGTTAGAGTTGAACCTCGGCGAGTCCGCCGCCGAGGGCGACGGTGCGATTGATCTCGTCGGCGAAAGCAAGGAGATCGCTCTCGTCCCCGAACGAAATTTCGTTCAGCCACTCCGCGAGAGAGCGGGCGTTCTGCCCGGTCAGGCCGGCGAGGTGGGTGACGAGGTTAGAGTGCGCGGTGCTCGCCGCGCGCGAGCCGGTTTTGTCCGGCGTTGGCATTGGGATGTGTGATTTGCGTTTCACCCCAATTTTTTGCCAGCCGGTGCTCGCGAGGAACCATCACTGAAGGCTTCGCCAGCCGCGCCAAAGTTTGCGCCATTTGCGCGGACGCCCCGCGGTTGGCGCGAAAGTTGAAACTAAAGTTCCGTGCTAACGCTGCTCACCATTTTCCGCTGGGGGATAAGCGCGGCGGTCAGAACGGACACTCGGCGCCGTCGATTATCTGGTGGCCGGATTTGGGATCGAATTGCGGTTGTTCCGCAAGCTTCACGTAGAGCCGTGGAGGCAGGGTGTGTCTGCGGCGGGCCACATCCCAGAAATAGTCCACATCCGGGTCAGCCCAGAGCAGCAGCGGATAAAACGTGCCATCATCCTGGCGGTAGAGCGCCACAATCCATTCGCGGTCCTCGGGCTCGCGGAAACCCGGCTCGCCGCATTCGAGCGAATAGACCGGCGGGCCAATCTGCGGTGGCTCGGCACGGGCTTCGTTGCGCAACGAACGTGGCGGTTCGGGTAGCGCAACGGGCGGCGGTTTCGATTCGACCTGCGGCGGCTTGATCATGATCGGCAGTGGCTTTCCTTCATTTACCGGGAACGACGCGCCCCGGACTTTGATCACGGGCATTCCGCGCGTGCCCACGAGCTTCGCGATGCGCTGGCGGTGCGGCTTTCCCGACACACCGGGATGCACGACGCAGCCGAAGCGGCCATCGGGCTGGATGATCAGATGCTCGCCCGTTTCGTCCATCCCCTTCTCAGCGCAGGCCGGACACCGCGCGATAGTTTTGCCGCTTTGCTCGCGGACGTTCTCCAGCCTGGTCAGATCGAGGCTCATGGCTGTGGCTTGAACGTGACACCGCGGAAGCCTTTCTGCGCTTTGCCGTCGCGCTGCACGCTGTTCGAGCGGCACACCTGGAACAGCTCCAGCATCAGGCTTTCAAGCTGGCGATGAATGGCGGTGACCGGCAGCGGGTCCCAGCCGCGATCAGGGCAATACTCCGCGTAACGCTCGACGAGCTCCGACGTCGTGAGCGATTCATCGTCCGTGCGCTCGACTCGCTCGCTCAGGAAAACGCGCAGGCTGTCGCTCTCGGCGAGCAGCGAATCGACCAACCCTTGCTGTCGCTCGGTGAGTCGGATGTCGCCAATCTCGGCCACGTCCGCGAGCAGCAGCGCCAGACCTTCGAGCGCCCAATTCAGGATGCCGCTGCCCTCGTCGCGAATCAGCACATCGACGAAATCGGTGATCTTCTTAGGCGGCGGCGGTGCCTCGTAGCGAACGAGCAACATGCGCCGTCGCCACGCGCCGATGTCGCCCTGGAGCCGCACACGGAGCCGACAGTTCGAAGTGATGATCATGTTGAAAAGGCCCTGCACTGGAAAACTGCCGGTGCCGCCCTTTTGCTCGGCATTGAACCAATCGCCGCCGACCAGCCCCTTCGCGTCCGATGCGCCGGGCGTGCTCAAGAAATCCTCGGCGACATCGACGCCGATGAGCAGCGTCTTGCGCAGGAACCGGAAAACCTCAAAACGATCGTTCAAGTGCCTGGTGCGAAGTTGCATCACGTTCTCGATGCCGACCACGCGCTGAATGATGTTGGCGTAAACGGTCTTGCCGCGTCCGGCCAGTCCATCGAGCAGGACGAAGCGCTGCACGAGGTTCACGCCGAGCACGCACTGCCCCGCCATCTTTTGCAGCAGCAGAATATCGTCCGCGTGGACCGCCGGACCGAGCAGTTCGTTGAGGAAGCGCGGGCACGTGGCCGCCGGGTCGTAGGAAATGGGAGAGCGGTTGCGGCTGCGGAATGACGGCGAGAACGGATGGAGCTGCGGACCGTCGTCGCTGAAGACGATCACGCCATTGCTCAGGTGGACGATGCGCTGCTTGTCCTTGAACGCGTCCCGCTGCTCGATGATGCCGCGGAGCTGCGATGTGACTGCGTTCAGCGTGCGGTCGGTGCGGAAACGTCCCAATCCCGCCAGTGGTTCGCTTTCCCGCGACACCTCGAGAAGCCGGGTCGAGATGGCCTGCTTGATCAGATCCGCGGACTCCACGGTGTAGAGCCCGGTGTCGTCGTGGTAGCGGTAGAACGTGCGCTCGTCGGGCTCGAAGAGCGCTATGTTCTCCGCCGCGTAGAGCCCGGCCCAATACGACTCATTGATCCCGCTGACGCGCGACGATTCGCCGTCCTTGCTCTCGCTGATGAAGACCGGATCGCCAAAGCGGCGGCGCAGTTCAGCATCCGCGCTGTCGTCCTGGGGAACTTCGGCGCGTGGCTTCCACGGCAGCACGAGATCAGGCGGCCAGATGACTTCGCCGAACGTCAGCTCGACAGCCGGCGCTTCGTTCACCGCCCGGTATTCCATGCCCTCGGGATGCAGGCCGTAGATGACGGTCTGATTGCCCGTGCTGCGCCATTCGCCCCAGGCTTTTCCGTCGCGCGTCTCAAGCTTTTGCGGCCCTGGATACTGACCGCGGATTTTCACCCACAGATTGCCACCGCGCTTTCCGCGCGTGAACAGCGCCCCGCGAAGCTGCGGATTGAGCGCGAGGAATGGCTCCACGCTCGCGTCATCGTCGATGTCGATACTGCACACACCACCGGACGGCGCACCGACGAGCACGCCGAGATTGTGGCCGGAGTTCAGGTTCGCGACATAGCGCTCGTCGCGCATGTGCTCGATGGTCTGCCGCTGCCAGCCGCGAAACTTCGGGGCTTTGGTCCCGCGCGCCATCCACACCACGACGACCTGATCGCCGAGCAGCCGCTGAATCCGCTGCACCGGTGTCTCGTTGACAGCTTCACTCAAGTGGAACCCTCCGAGTGGTTGGTTCCGTTCATCGAGTGTTCATCAGCATGGCCGCCGGTCGTCTCGCAAGAGGCGGCCGGCGTTTGCTTTTTTCGGTTCCGCCAGTGGTCGCGGAGTTGCGCCTGTGAGTATGCCTGCCTCGCCGATTCGCTTTTCTGCAACACGTTGCGGATGCCGTAGTCGTCTCCGAATTTGCGGATCGCCTTGCTCAGCGTGGCCCGGCACACGCCGAGCTTCGCGGCGAGCTGCATGAGGCTGATGTGATTGAGCAACTCGGGCCGCAGCAGCCACACGACTTCGATGAACTTACGGTGCGCCAGATCAAGGCGCGGCCCGCCGTCCGTGTCTCGTGGCACGTCAAAGCAATAGACGAATACGGCGCGCATGATCTCGGCTGCCGCCCCGAATCCCGTCGGCTCCGGCTCGTGCTCGCCATCTGCGTGGGCGGCAAAATCAGGTTCGTAGATCGGCTCGATCGTCCGGTCGCCGTGCGTGTCGCCGGCCCATCCGTAGGATTTGGGTGCCGTGCTCATTTCGCGGCGAGAGCTTTGCGGCGTTGCTGACGCTCGACGTGCGAGCTGAGCCGGCGCTTGCTGCGGATGAATTGCTCAACCTCGTGGAGGTCGTATCTGACCGAGCTGCCGAGCTGAATGAAGGGCAGCCCGCATTTCCTCAGATTGATCAAATGCCTCGTGGAGACCTGCAGATGCTCGGAGAGCTCCTGCTCCGTGATCCACTGCGGCGCGGAATTGGAAGTGGGCGTGTCGTTGTTCACGCACGCTCCGCGCTGTCAACGCGCGCTCAGCTCATTGCGCAATGAGCCGCGCCATGCGGAAGTTCGCGTCGCCACGAACACTCGCGCCGCAAATCTCTCCGCGCGGAGAGATGGCACGTCGCAAATTCACGCAAGCAGCCGCAAGGCGCTGTCAATTCGCGCACAAAATCGTGTCGGCACGATTATCTGCCGTTTTCTACGCCGCCGCAGAATGTGACCTCACCTCGGGCGAAGGCAGCAGCGCAAACTTGTTCCGGCAAATCCCGACCAAGCCGCGTTGCATTTCCAGCGGCGGCATGATCGCGAACCATTTCTCGGCCATTTCCGGCAGCACGATTTCCCGATAGTGCCGAAACAAAATGCTCTGGTCGTGGCCAGCCTCCAGCGCGGTCTTCGCCCCGTCATTGGTCAATGCGAGCCGATAGGACACGAACGAATGCCGCAACGCATTCTTCTTCCACTCGATCCCGATGCGCTTTGCCCGACGCATGATCACATTGGCGATGCCGCGGAATGGAACCACTGGCCCCGAAGGCAAAGCGAATGGCTTGAGCCATGCCCGCAAGTTGTCGCTGATCGGCACGAGGCGCCGCGCGCGTGTCTTACATGTCTCGGCACGCACCTCGATGAAGCCGCGCTCGAAGTTGATGCTCTTCCAATCCAGCCGGGCGATTTCTGCCGAGCGCAGCCCTGCGAACGCGCCAATGGCAAGAAAGGGCGTCACAAGATTCCGCCCCGAGGACTTGAGCAACCGCTCCATTTCCTCAGGCGTGAAGATGCCCACTTCCATCAGCGGCACCTGATAGCTGGCTGCTTCGTCGAATTCCCTCCAGTCCCGCGAGAGATAGCCACGGCTGACCGCCCACTTGCAAAAGGCCATGATCTTTTTCCGCACGCTGTTCCTCGTCGTTGCGCCCCACGCGCTTTGCTGGAGAAAGTCGTCGAGGTCGCGCGCCCGCAGGTCCGGCAGCATCGTGTCGGCGGTGAACTTTGCAAAACGCCGCAGGTATCGCCGAATCTGGCTGAAATGCGGAGCCGTCACGCCTCCCGACTGCTTCGTCTCGAAATACGCTCCGAGCAGATCCTTCACCGGCCTGCGATCCACTCCCCGGTTGAACTGGTTGAAGTAGCGGATCGCGTCATGGATGGAGACCTCTGGTGAAAGCTCCGCGCGAGCCGCCACGTAGGCTTCCGCGGCGACATGCACGGGCACATTGAGCGGCGAGAGAACGCGACGCGCCACGGTGTAGCTCTCGATCTCGGCCGCCGTGAGGTTCTCGGCCTGGATGCTGTCGCGGGCCAGTTCGCCGAGGATGATGCGGGCCTCACGCTTGGCTTCATTCAGATCGGCGAAGCTGCGTCGCTCTCGCTTCCCGCCGCGATAGTAAGAGAGCTGGTGCAATGGCCGTCCGTGGCTCTCCGTGCTGTAGATTCTGACCTCCTGCTGGTCGTTGCTGATGATGATGGGTGCTGGCTTGCGCGCTGGCATTTGATTTGGGCGCGGAGTCAACCTTGTCAGGAAATCCGTCATGCAAGCCCTCGTCGCCGACGTAAGTCGTTGATGGAGAGCTGATGGTGAGATGCCCTGCGAGTTCGTGTCGCCCATTCTCCACGGAGAAGCCGGCGTCGAGAACCTCTGCCAGTTCGTCGAGTGGATGATCGCCGTGGGTGCGAAAGCCGATGCCTCGTGCGGCTGTCATATCACCGTGGGCATCGAGTCGGTGATCGGGAGCGCACAGCCGGCAAAGGTGAGCGAGTTCGTGCGCAAGCTCGCGCACATCGCGCAGTGGCACGCCATGTCGCTCTACGGCCAGACGGGAACCGGGCGTCATCTGAATCGTTACAGCCACACGCTCGCCGAGGATGTCGCGCGCCACATGCGGCAGATCGTGAACACGAGCAGCATCGCGGACAAGGAAGCCGCGGCTGCGGCGTGTGGGCGCGGGATGCTCAATTTCCAAAAGTCATTTCGGATGCGGGGCACCGAGTATGTCGGGGCGGTGGAGTTCCGGGTGTTCGCGGGCACCACGAGCCTCACGAAAATTCTCCACCACCTTGCGACCGTGCTCGGCATCTGCCGCCGCGCGCACCAAGTCCAGTGCCTCGGCGCGTTTCGGAAGAACAAGCTGCAAGTGAAGCGCACGCAGACCGCCGAGAGCGCGCTGCATTTCCTCCACGATTACCTCGGCTGGAACGGCAGCGCGCGGCCCGTCGCCCTCGGAATGTTTGGCCGGCTCCACTCGGAGTTCCCGGCCTGTCGCGACGAAGCCCTGCGCCTCTGCGGAAAATTCGATGAGCGCTACCCCGATGCCCGCCTGTGAACCCGCCCTTTCTCAATCCTCAACCCATCCAATTCCAATGTGCGTCGTCCTAATCTGTCCGCCAAAGCAACGCCCTGACCTGACCATACTGCGCGCGTGTCACGCCGCCAATCCGCACGGAGCGGGCGTGGCGTGGCGCGAGAAGCGCCGCATCCACTGGCGCAAGGCGCTCACTCCCGGTGAAGTGAACCACCTGATTCAGAAAGTGCCGGGTGAAGTCATCATTCACTTCCGCTGGGCGAGTGTTGGCGGAGTGGAGCCGCTGCTCTGCCATCCGTTCCCGGTGACTGCGGAAGCGGCGCTCGGTTACGAGGGGCTGTGCAAGTCCGTGCTTTTCCACAATGGGACATGGGGCAACTGGGAGGCCACCCATGAAGTGATTGGCAACCTCGACGGACCGATGAGCGACAGCCGCGCGGTCGCCGCGCTCGTGCATCACAAGGGCACGAAGCTCTTGAAAAAGCTGCCCGGCCGTTGGGCCGTGATGGGCAGCAAGGAGATTGAGTTGTTCGGCGACTGGCAGCCGTGGCGCGGCTTCCTCGTCAGCAACACGAGCTTCACGCCCTACCTCGCAGAGAGCGCGAGACGGGCATCATTTTCGGCAAGCACTCCGCACTCTGCGGATGGCTGCCGCAGACCGAGTGCAGCGGGCCACACGGGTCAGCTCCCGCTGCCACTCGGCAATCACCAACGCTGACCCGCAACACATAAAACGAAAATGAAGTTGTTCAAACTGATCGCCAGCAAAGCTGGCAAAGTCGTCTTCGATGACCGCATCGAGGCTGAGAATCCGCGCACGGCGCGCGAGCAGATGAAGTCGCTGCTCGGGCTCCAGTCGCTCACCGGCGTGGTCTATTCGATCACGGAAATCCCCGTCGAACTCATCCGCGAGATCGTGACGACGAAGGTCATGGAAGTCGTCGGTAAGCGCCGCGGCGGTGGCTCGTCCATCGACGTGAGCAAGATTGTCGGCGATGCCGCGAACGTCGCCGTGGCTGACCGGCTGCGACCCCTCGAACAGCGGCTCGCCGCGCTGGAATCCAGCCGCGCGAACATGGGAACCAACTCCACACCCAGCCGGCGCTTCGACGCCTTCCAACGCGATTCCACGCGCTCCCGTGAAGCCGATACTCCGGCCACCAACGGTCGGAGTGCACGGCACGCGGAGCCGGAGCCGATGCCCGATGCGGGCACGGACTGGCGCGCGGTGAAGAAGTTCTACAAGCAGACACGCAGCCCGAAACAGACGGCCGCGCGTTTCGACCTGTCGATCAACACCGTGAAAGCGCGCGTTCGCCGGGAGGGCTGGTAGATGGTCACGATCACTCGCTACGGAACGCGGCATTGGGCCGTGTGGCTCGACGGCGAGCTGGTGGTGGTCGCGCTCTACAAGAAGGGCGCGGCCACCGTGGCCGGCAAGCTGCGCGAGTTGCTCACCATGAAAGGAGGCGCGTATGCGACTGCGGCATAATCATCGCAACGGTTCGACGCCACGGGCCAAAAGCGCCGTGCTCAACGCGCTGCCGTCGCCGATGAACTGGCGTCCGATCGGTTCGGAAGATTTGATCGGACAGGCGCGCGAAGTCTGCGTTGCCCAGGTTGCGAAGGCGCGACGCCTGCGCGACTCGCGCACCGCCGCGTGCAAGCTGCTGCTCTACGGCCCGCCCGGCGTCGGCAAGACGACGGTGGCCGAGTTGGTCGCGCGCGAACTCACCGGCACGCCCCTCGGCGTCGAGAGTTTCAACGGAAAGGAAGTGACCGTCGATGCCGTCCGGGAGTGGATGCAAATCCTGCCCTACGGCTCGCTGTTCTCGATCTGGTCGGTGAAGATCATCAACGAACTCGACCGCTGCTCGAAGGACGCGCAGGACATCCTGCTCAGCTACCTCGACCGGCTTCCGCCGGGTAAGGCACTCATCGGCACGAGCAACCTTCAACTCGATCTGTTGACGGAGCGTTTCCAGACGCGCTTCCAGTCGATCAAGATCGCCACACCGACGACGGAGGAAATCGCGGAGTTCCTGTGCGCGCACTGGCGCGTGCCGCGCGATGTGGCCGCGCGCGTCGCGGTCGGCAGCGGCGGATGTGTGCGCGCCGCCCTCGCGGACTTGGAGACGTGGCTCGATGTGAAAGGAGGCGGATTGCTGTGAAGGCGCGCATTCACTCCATCACCTTCGACAAGCGCGAGCGCCCGAAGCACGCCGTCGTCCTCACCCCGCGCGGCATCGTCCACGTCGAGTGGATGTGCGTTGCCGGCGACTGGTGCTGGTTCAGCGGCGGAACGGGCGACGCGAAGAAACTCGCGGTGCCAGCCATCGAGCGCATCCACCGCTGCTTCGCGCCGAGGCCCACGCCGAAGAGGGACGTTGGGTGCCGCTACTGCGGCAAGCCGAGTGAAGACGGTTCCGGGGTCTGCGACCGCTGCGAACGAACCTATGAGCGCCAATGACTCCTTCGCCTCACTTTTCGCGCCAACCGCGGCCTACCGCGAAAAATGGCCGACAAAAATGGTGCGCCTCCCGCGATGGACAAAACGAGCGGTGGACGACGAGGACAAGGACATGACCATCAAACAACTCAAGCAACTGATCGCCAATCTGCCGGACGACGCGGACGTGCTGATGTGGGACAAGGACACCGCGAATCCCATCGGGAGTGTGGCGACGCACAACGTGAACGTCGCTGATTCGCCGAGCCTGCCTGCGCGCACTGCGGAGCCGTGGGTGTTCGATGACTGGCACCGCGATGAAGTCCCGGAGGCAGCACTCATTCTCCACAGCCTCGAACAAATTTGACCTATGCCCGAACACGAACAAACCCTGCCACCGGATGCCGCGACTGCGGCTGACCATCGCAACCCGCGCCGTCGTAACAACGGCACCAACGGTGAGACGCCCGACCTCGGCGTTCTCGTCACTCCACAGCCGCACCACGAGCTTGATCGGCTCGTGCTCCATGCGGACGTGCGCGACGACATCGCCGCCGGCCTCCGCGCCATCCAGCGCCGCGCCGACCTCGAGTCGGTGTGGAGCATCAGCCAGCTCCAACCGCAGGACGGCCGCTGCATCCTGAATTTCCACGGCCCGCCCGGAACGGGCAAGACTCGCGCCGCCCTCGGTGTGGCGCTGCGTCTCAATCAGCCACTCTACCAAGTAGACTACAGCGCGGTGATCTCGAAATACCTCGGCGATACGGCCAAGCACATCGCCGCCTGTTTCAAGCGCGCCAGCGAACTCGGTGCGGTGCTGTTCTTCGATGAAGCGGACTCGCTGCTCTCGCGGCGCGTGAACTCCGGGGAGAGCTGCGCGACCAGCATCAATCAGAACCGGAACGTGCTGATGCAGGAACTCGATCGGTTCAACGGTGTGGTCATCGTGACGACGAACCTGTTCGCCAATTACGACCCGGCGCTGCTCCGACGCATCTCGCGCCACATCAAGTTCCGGCTTCCCGACAAAGCGATGCGCCGCCGGTTGTTTGAGCTGCACTTGCCGAATCGCGAGCGCGTGTTCGCGGACCTGAACATCCTCGCCGGTGAGTCGAAGGGTCTGTCGGGCGGGGACATTCTCAATGTGTGCCTGAACGCGATCTACGCCGGCTCCGCCGCCGACGACGCGGGCGAATGGAAAGTCACCGGGACGGAACTGCTCGCCGAAGTCGCCAAGGTGAAAGCCGCCCACGCCGACCATCGCACTCCATTTTGCCGTGAAGCTACGCAGTCCGCGTAGTGAGCGGCGAGAACCAGAAACCAAAACCGAAAACAATGAAGACACCGAAAGCCAAGAACGCGGCCTCCGTCGCCGCAGAACCGAAAGCGGCAGTTGCCGCGCCCACGCCCGCGCCTGCGCCGGCCTTGAAGAAGGTCAGCCTCGCCGGGTTCGCCACGCAGACGCCGGCCAGTAAGTCGGCGAAAGCCTACCCGCTGCTGCCCGACCCCGACGGCCAAGTCGGCGAGTTGGTCACCAGCATCCTCGACAAGAGCGCTCAGGTCGAAGCGATCGAAGGCGCGCTCGAACTGGAGAAGGCCGAGCTGATCGCCATCGCGAAGCCGTTCTACTTCACCCATCACCACGGCCAGCACGCCGTTGCCTCATCGGTCGAGGCGCGCAGCGCGGACGGCAAGGTTGTGCGCGTCGGCTTCAGTAACTCCTACCGGGGCACCAGCGATGAACCCGCCATCACGCGGCTCGCCGGCGAACACGCTGCGCGGTATTTCAAGCAGACCTTCGAGTTGAAGATCAAAGGCGATGCGATCCCCGAAGCCGCGGTCGAGCCGCTGCTTGCGGAGTTGCAGGAGTTGTTCGCGCGCCACGGTGCGAGCGCGGCGCTCTCCGCGAAAGCGACCATCAAACCGACGAAAGAGTTCCACGCTGCGCGCCATACCTTGTTCTCCGTGGAGCAGAATCACGAACTCGACAAAATCGTGCCCATCAGCGCGAGCGTGAAGACGAAGCTCGGACGTGGAGGGAGCGACGATGAATAAGTTCACGCTGCGGCTCGCTGACGGCCGATGGGTGAGTTCGCCGACGAACACGGCGACGAGCAATGCGAACCTCGCGGGAGTGTTCACCGCCGCCGATGATGAATCGGCGGCGGAACTGCGGAGCGCGATGGAGCGGCTCCACGGCCCGCTGGAACTCGTGCCGTGGACGAGCGCACGCGCCGATGCACTCACCCGCCACATCGAGAACGTCGCGCTGATGGACGAGGCCCAAGACCCGTTCGCCGGCGCGGACGTGATCTACGCCTACACGCGCAAGGACGCGCTCGCTGATGGCGTGCAGATCGACGTGAGCGAAGTGGCCCGCGAAGCCGGGTTGAAGTTCCCAGTCTATCTCACCCGCGCCGTTTGGGAGAGCTACGTGACCGTGCCCGATGGCGTGCGCTGTCAGGACGAGAAAGGACGGCTGTGGGACATCGTGTGGATGCTCCGTTGCGCCGCGCGCCGCACGAGCGGCCAGCAGATGCTCTTCGGCCTGCACGTCCGCAACGACAACCGCGACCGCACCCCGCCTCTCGTGAATCTCAAAGCCGTGTGCGGCCCGCGCGACATCGACGACCCGCAGCCCGCAATCACCGTGATGCTCCCAGATGAGGACTAGCGAACCCATCGGCCTGACGATCTTCGGCAACGAGCGGTGCGTTGTGTCGCTCGACGATCTCGAAGCCGCCGCGAAGGCCATCCATCAGAAGGCTGTTCGTGAATTCGAGACGAGCGCTAATCCCTCCACCCTCGGCGCGGAAATCGAAGGTCAAATCAGCCTGTTAAACGCGGAATCCGGCCCTTCCGAGACGGAGGTTCCAAGGCCATGAAGGCTCCACCCCTGATTACGTATCCAGCGAGGCCGATTCAGGGCGGGCGGCTCGAACTCGCTCCGCCCAAGCGCGGCCTGTGGTTCGCAGAACCAAAGTTGAATGGCTGGCGCGCACTCATCCATACGCCGACCGGGACGATGTGGAATCGCCACGGCGCGCTGCTCACCATCGCCGATTGTTTCCGGCCCGCGCTCGCTGCGCTGGCGAAGCTCGCCAGTCGCGGCCTTGTGTGGGCCGACTGCGAAGCCCTCGAACGCCGCCACAATCTCGGACGCGGCACGCTCGTCGTGCTTGATGTCATTCCCGAATCCGCCACGCCGATTTACACCGCACGCCGTGCGATGCTCGAATCGCTGCTCCCGTGTGATCCGTTTTTCGACGGCGACACATCGCGCCCGGTTCCGTGCGGCGCCGTGGTGCTGACACCAGCGCGGCGTGCTGACTCACACGCCGACGCGCTCGCGTATTACCAGCGGTTTCGAGCTGCGCATCGAGCGATGGGCTGCGATTTCTTCGAGGGAGTGGTGATGAAACGCGCGGACTCGCTTTACCCGGTGCAGATGCGCTCAGCGACCGAGGAATTCCGTGGCTGGGTGAAGCATCGCTTCCTCACTTGACCATCACACACTCATCGCTCCCACCTGCGGCAGTATTTGAGGGCGTAGTCGTGGATGAAGCGCCGATACTTGTCGGGGTCACTCTCCCGGAGAGCGAGCAACGCCGCGAGCATCTCCGTCGCGTTGATCATTAGCTCCCGCATCTCGTCGTCGGTGATTCGGCTCAGCGTTGGGTCATTGAGCAGTGGCGACGGTTTCCCGGCGTGGAGGCGTTCGATGGGGCCGTTGCGAAACGCGAATGCGGCGAGCGCGTTCGCTTCATCGCGGATGCCGAAGCCGCCCGGGAACGCGCGGGCCAGCAGTTCGTCTGACACTGCGGGAACATCTGGAATGGTTGGCTTCTTGCGCTGCGGCATCGGCTGTGTGTGCACCGATATGGCGGCGAGAGTCGTGATGATGCAAGTCGAGTGCGCGTGTGAGTTGCAGCGTGAGCGAGCGCGAGTGCGAGCGTTCGAGTCGAGAACCCAAGCAATCTTTTTCGAGATCGAGAAAGTCACCCGGTTTAAGCGACCTTCACTCCAATTCCATGAGGGGCTGTTTTTTGAACCTTACACCTTTCGTCGTCCCAAACGTGCGCTGTTACGCCCCAAAAAAGAGGCTACAAGTGCCTTTAGATGAAAGGACTACACCGGCACCACTGCCTGATTCACGAGCGGAAATCCGGGCTTCCAGAGGTGTAAAGTTGGGCCGTCACCTTACACCTACTTTACACCTCGCGTGCGGACTGCGGCGATGATGCGCTCGACGGTCGGCGTGGTGATTTGTGCGGCGGTGAGGCGGACGACGCCCCAGCCTGCGAGGAACGCTTCGAGGTATTTCTCCGTGTCGGCGATGAAGCCGGCGGCGCGATTGTGGCGACCCTGAATGTAGATGCCGCCCTCGATCTCGATGAGCGTGCGGCTTTCGATGTGCGCGAAGTCTGCGCGCCATTTTCGCTCCGGGTGGAAGCGAAACTCCCGCTCAAGCTCCGGGCCGCCGAGTGAACGCCAGTAGAGAGCGAACTTCGTTTCGAGGCGCGAGGGCGGCGATGAAGCGCGATAGCGGAGGCGTGGCATGGCCTCCGCGCGGCGTCAAAGCTCAGAGCAACTTCTGCTGGCGCGGGTCCTCGATCTCGCTCTCGATTTCGTCGCTGATCGTTTTGGCGATGCGGCAGGTTACCTTGAGCTTCGTCGGCTGTGCGCCGCGGTCGAAGGTTACTTTGAAGCCGACGGCGAATTTGCCTTCGTCATCGGCGGCGTCTTCGGCTTCGCGCCAGTGAGCGCTCATCAGCTCGCGGATGTGGTCGAGGGCTTTCTGTTGTTCGAGGTCTTGAACGTCGGTGGTCATAGCTGGTTGTAGATGTCGATGATGGGTTGGAGATCGCGTTTCAGCGCGGCGCGCTTGTGTTCGCCGGCGTTGCGCAGCCAGCCGCTGTCCCGGAGCCGCCCGAAGAAGGCTTGGATGCGGTTCACGTAGGGGTGGATGTTTTCCGTGCCTCGGTCGGCGCGCTCGGCTTCGAGTTCCTTGGCGCTCATCAGGCGGCCTGCCTGGATGCTGCGGGAGAAGCGCAGGAGCGTAAGCGGGTTGCCCTCGAGAAACATCTCGGCGGCGAGCTCGAGCCAGCGGCGTTTCTCGTCATCGTCCCGGAGCTTCGCGACTTTGCGGTGATACTCCCACGAGACATGCTCGTTGCGCAGTGAACGCGGGACGTGGCGCGCGACGTAGGCGTAGTGTTGCAGCGTGGTGATATCGAGGCCCGTCTGCCGCATCGCGTCGTGGAAGTGCTGTTTGCTCACGCGGTCCGACTCCGGGATGTCGGCGAAGAGCGTCATCTGCCCATCGCGGCCTTCGCCATAGACGAGCCAGTCGCCGATCACGAACGCGACGGTCCGCATCGCCGTGGCGAACTGGCGTCCGATGTCGCGCCATTCGGTAAGCGAGAGCGGTTGCGTGACGTCGAGCGCGAGCGGCTTCAGCACGACATTGCCGAGAGTGGTAAGGTCATTGTTCATGGCTTCGTAGGGTTTCATTGCGGGCGTCGGAGTAAGCTTCCCGGGCCGTCAACGACCGCATCGCCCGCGACGGCGGCAGGTTGATTTCGCACAGCAGCTCGATGCAGCGTTTGCTCACCGCAGCGCGAGAGAGGCCGTGCTTGCGGCCGACCGCGCTCATCGAATCGCCGAGAAACGCGACGCCCGACGCGAGCGCCAGGCAATCGAGCGCGAGCCGCGCGTTGTCCTGACCCATCAAGTTGCCGACGAGTCGCCGGATGATGTCCCAAAGCCGCTCCGCATCCATGTGTTGGGCTTGGTAGCCCGGCTGGTCACATGCTGGTTCGATGCGATCGAGGAGGTGGGAATCTTCCGACGCCAGCGGGGTCTCGGCGAGATCACGTTCGGCAAAGTTCGTGCCGAAGCCGTGTTCGTCGCGCACCGGTTCGAGGAGGCCGTGCCGCTTGGCAAAGGCGAATTGCTCCGGCGTCAGCTCTTTGACCCACTTGGCGTAGTGCTCGCGATAGTTCGCGTCGTGCTGGTCCTGCCGGGGCCGGTAGTCGTCGGGTTCGTAGCTCATGCCTCGATGCCTCTGGCTGAAGTTGCGGACTCCACTCCCTGCGCTTGCGCGAACTTCAAGTGAGCGCGAAAGCGCGCGCGAGGACTGTGTGAGCAGTCTCGCGCTTTATTCTCGTAAGAGAATAAATAGGAACGTTCCCAAGGAACTTTCAGAAACTTAGTTCCCAGGGGACCGCCAGGAAAAAGGCATCTGCAACGACTTACGACGAGTGCCGAGTTCACGCGGCACCTCCTTCCGGCTGATAGTTTTTGCCGCGCCAGCACGGCATCTCGAAGACGAGCACGCCGACCTTCTTGTTGCGCAGGCCGTCAAACACAGCCTTTGCGCGCTCCAGTGTGCAGGGCTCGCCGGCGGCCACGAGCGTTTCGTGGACGTGGCGAATGACGTCGCTCTGCTCGACCTCGATGTGGTTCGCCAGCGGCGGCATCTTCTCGAACATTGCGCCGTAGCGGTCGCCGTAGCTGCCGCGGCGGTAGTGGACCTGCGGCTCCGGCTTCTTCTTTCCGCCGGGCTTCACCGCAGCCTTCACGCGCAACGGGTCAGCATTGGGATCGCGCGTGAACAACGCGCCGGCCCAGCGCACGACGAAGGCTTCGAGTTGCGGCAGCGCGCGCAGCGTGAGGTCAATCACATAGGCGTCCTTCTCCTCGTGCGGCGTCATGGTGAGAATGACGTCGGGATCGCGCGCGAAGACGCCGCTACCGCCGATGCGGTCGATGGCGTCTTTGCCCGCCTGGTTGCCCTTCGAGTAATGTGCTCCGAACACGACCGCCGCGCCGGATTGGACGGCGAGTTGCTCGATCTCGTTGCACAACGAAGCGATGTCGCCGGCCTTGTTCTCGTCGCGTTTGCCGAGGCCCTTGTAAATCGGATCGAGGACGATGAGCGCGTATCGCTGGTCCTTCACCCGCGAGAGGATCTTCGGGATGAGCACCGAGAAGTCCGTGGCGAAGCCGCGCAGATTCCAAAGATCGATGCCCGCGAAGTCGGTGCTGCTTTTCTGTCGCGCGATGGCTTGCAGCCGATGCTGAAACGCGAAGTCCGGCAGCTCGAAATTGATGTAGAGCACGCGCCCGCGCTGCGTCTGAAAACCCCACCACGGGCTGCCCGTGCTGACGGCGAGCATCATGTCGATGAGCGTCCACGACTTCCGCGATTTGCTCGCGCCGCCGAGGATCATCTTGCTGCCCTGGTGGAGCACGCCAGCGATGAGCTGCGGCGGCTCCGGTTTCTGCACGGCCATGAACTCCGTGCCAGTGATGATCTTCGGCAGACCGTCGGGCGCGTGTCCCGCTTCCCATTCGCTCCACAACTTCGCGCCGAGGCCGAGCGCGAGTAGGCGTTGCGGGCGCACTTCGCCATCCACAGTTCGACGGCCTTCCGGGCAGCGGGAGAGGCGCGATGGATTTTTGTTCTGACGATCGAGACAGCGGCCCTCGAACCAATCCCAGATGATGTCCACGCGACGGCGATACTCGGCGGCATCGGGCGCATCCACGCGCACCCAGGCGTGGAGTGACTTGTTGCCGGAGTCGATGAGTGCCGACACCGGCAGTCCGCTCGCGAGGATCGCGGCATATTGCTGCTCCTTCGGAATCGTCGTGCCTTTGTCGTCGCGGTCGAATTCCACGAGAACGTGGCGGAACGCGGTCACGTCCTCGTTCTTCGCGCCGCCTTTCGCCATCGGATTGATGCGAAGGAACAAACCGAGCGCCGTCGTGAAGCACTTCTCGATTCCGCCCTTCTCCTCGACGCGCTGTTTCCACTCGTCGCGGGTCATCGTCACGCCGCGCGTCGGCACGACATCGCCGGCATCGTCCTCGCGCGCCGGGGCGATTGCGACAAACTCCGTGGGCGCGAAGCACGCATCGAGGAGGGCGGCGAATCCGTCCGCGAGAGGCGCTGGCAATGCGACAGGCGAGAGCGGCGACGCTTCGCGTGGCGGCTTCGGCTCGCGGCGTGGCGCAGGGCCACCGGATGCCGGCGCTGGCAATGGGCCATTGCCGCCGACCGGTTCGCGTGGCGTGTGATTGAACGCCGAGCGGATCGCGGTGCGCGCCTCGGTTTCGCTCAAACCATCGAGCGTGGCTCGCGCGATGAGTTGAGTCTCCGCCTCCTCCGGTGCGATGCCCGCGTCGCGGAATTGGCACGCCGCGTCGAACAACTCCGCGTTGCGGCGACCTTCGTCGGCGCCGTGGGCGAGGTAGTCGAGCGTGCGCTGCGGTAACGGCGGGCGCAGTCCGACTGAACGATAGCGCCTCACGCCGCCACCTCCGGCTTCTTCCATTTCGCATCAAGGAATTGCTTCGCTTCCTCGAACGTCGCCAACTCCGGCTTGGGATGGCCGAGTTTGCGCAGCCAGAGCACTTGCCGCGCAGTGGCGAGGCCGAGATCGCTGCGGAGGAAAAGTTTGTCGAGCAGCGCGCCCGCCTGGCCTTTGCAAGTGATAGTGCCGGGATCGACGCCGAACTTGCTCAGGGTAGCCTTTTGCCGGGCGGTCGCGGGATCGCCGTGCCAGCCCATCGTGGGCACGAAGTCGGCCAGTTCCACGTCGCCGAGCGACAGCGCGAACTCGACCGCATCGAACGTCCGCGATGCACGCCGGGCATTCTGCCGGAGCCGCTGGCGGAGCGTTGCCGCGCGGTCATCGTCGGCTTTGCCCTTCGCTTCCTCGAGGTCGCCCTCGAAGCCGAGCGCGGCAGTGATGGCGTTCGCTTCCTCGGGATCGCTGGCGATGAGATTCGCCGGCTTCACGAGGTTGTGCTCCTCGCTCATCCACAGGAAATCGAGCAACAGCAGATGGTCCTTGCCGGGGTAGAGCCGCGTGCCGCGCCCGACGATCTGGCTGTAGAGCGCCCGCACTTGTGTGGGCCGCAGGCACACGACGCAATCAATGCTCGGCTCATCGTAGCCTTCGGTGAGCAGCATCGCGTTGCAAAGCACGCGCGTCTCGCCGCGGCTGAACCGCGCGAGGATGTCGCGCCGGTCTTCGCTCGCGCCATCCACATGCTCGGCGCGCAGGCCGCGCTCGCGGCACAGCTCGGTGAATTCGCGGCTGAGCGAGATGAGCGGGAGAAAGACGAGCGTTTTGCGGTCGCTGTGCTCCGCGATCACGTCGGCGATGCGCTCAAGGTATGGCTCGATGGCGTGACCGAGATCGTTCGCGTTGTAGTCGCCCGCCGTCGTTCCCACGTCGTCGAGGTCGATTTCGAGCGGGATCGTTTTCGCGCGAATCGGGACGAGCCAGTTCTGCCGGATGAGGTCGAGCAGCGTCACCTCGTAGGCGATGTTTTGGTAGTAGCGTCCGAGGTTGCGCTTGTCGCCACGGTCGGGTGTCGCGGTGACACCGAGCACGAAGGCGTGTTCGTCGAAATGCCGCAGCGTGCCGAGGTAGCTGTCCGCGAGCGAGTGATGTGCTTCGTCCACGACGACGAGACCGAAGTGATCGCGAGCCCAGCGTTCGCGTCGGGCGGAGCGCATCAGCGTTTGAATGCTGGCGACGACAACCGGCGCATCGGCGCTGGCCGCTTGATCCGCTCTTTCGATCTCGGCGTTGAGGCCCGTGACGTTGCGGATTTTTTCCACCGCCTGAGCGATCAACTCCTCGCGGTGCGCAAGCACGAGGGTCCGACGCGGCTGATGAACGGCAG
This sequence comes from Chthoniobacteraceae bacterium, assembly GCA_044221185.1. Classification (GTDB taxonomy): domain Bacteria; phylum Verrucomicrobiota; class Verrucomicrobiia; order Chthoniobacterales; family Chthoniobacteraceae; genus SXWH01. The sequence goes on from JBGAPP010000020.1 coordinate 53,151, forward strand.
CGAGATGCGCGAACACCACGGTTTTGCCGCCGCCGGTCGGGAGCACGAGCAACTGCCGCTGATACTCCGTGAAGCCGCGCTGAATCGCTTCGGTAGCGGCGACCTGATAGCCGCGGAGCGCGACGTTAGAAGGGGATGTTGTCATCGTCCTTGGGCTTGGCGGTGGTGCCGGCGAGCGCGGTGTTTGTGGGTTTCGGCGCGAGCCACGCGGCGATCTTGTTGCGTTTGCGACCGTTGAATTCCTCGACGATGAGCCGCGCGCGGCCGGTGCGGCCGATGAGGTCGTCCGCGCGAATCTCGACGTCCTGGTCGGGCGTCACATTTTCGCCGGTGGCAGCGCGGAAGGCGTCGATTTTCCAAAACGCCGACTCGGTGAAGACGAGATGATCGAAGAACGTAGCGCCGCTGGGCTGCACGCGGAGCTTCAGCTCGATCATGTCGCTGCCTTTCTGCGAGACGGTTTCCTCGGCGTTGGCGACTTCGACGGTGTATTCGCCCGGCTCGACGTAATCAGGACGGGAGGTGGGTTCGGATGAGCGATAGGATGGCATGGTCAGTTTGTGGTGTTGGTTTGGGTGACGGGTTTGGCAGCGGCCTTTGGCTGCACGCGTCGCAGGCTCACGGAACCGGAGCAGCGCTGGATGAGGTCTTCGGGGAATGGCGCGTCGGCGGGCATCTTGGCTGCCCAGAGCTCGCGGAACTTCGTGCCGCTGAGATTGCCGTAGGCACCGAGCACCGCGCCGAAGCCGAAGCGGTCGATGTAGCGACCGACCGCATCGTGATAGACGAACTCGGCGCCCTTGCGGCTGGAGAGCGTCCAGCCAGGGATCTTGTCGCCGGCGAGGAGGCGTTTCTTCGCCGCTTCCTCCGCACGCTCGCGAAAGTCGTCGAGCACCGAGCAAGCGACCAGGAACGCGCCGAGTTTCTCGTTGTCCGCGAGAACGACATCGAAGTTGAACGCCGGCTCCGCCGGCACGAGCGCCTCGCTCGCGAGCTTCAAGCGCGCCGGACAGGTCTCCGCCTTCGCGCACCACGAGCAGTATTCGCAAACCGTCGGCTCCTTGCCGAAGTCGTGGTAGCGGGCGATGACTTCGGTGACGATCTCCGTCGCTTCGTCGTAGGTGAAGCGATACGTGACGAGTTGCCGCTGGTCACAGAACAGCAGGTGGGTCGTCCACTCCGGGCGGAAGGTTTCGTCCATGAAACCGAGTGCGTAGGCCGCCATCTGCTCGCGGTAATTGCGGATCTGGCCGGTCTTGAGGTCGGCGCTCATCGCGAGTTCCGGCATCCAGGCGTCAGCCGTGCCGGTGAGACTCATGCAGCGAACACGACAGCGCTGCTCGTCGGTGATGATCTCCGCTGTGCCTGCGATGGCGCGGAGCGCGTTCACAGCCCAATCCACGGCATCGAGTTCGTCTTTCTCGATGGTCGTGTCGTCGGCCTTGTCGCCGAGCACGCGACGGCGAAACACGCCGTCGAGTTTCGTGCCCCGCGCCGCCGCTGGACCGGCATCCGGGTTCGGCTCATAGCACGCGCAGACCGCGAGCTTTGGGAGATTGGAAGGGCGAAGGACGGGCGTCATTTCGCACCTCCGTTCGCGGTGAACTCCTCGACGGCGCGGAGGAAATCCTGCGGCTTGGCGAGCACGCGCTGCGCGTAGTCAGGACCGACATCGCGCCACGTCTGGCCGGTCTTGATTTGCTGGCGAGTGATGAGGAAGGCGTTCACCGCCTCATCCTTCCCAGAGAACACCTCCGCGAGCCTGTCGGTGAGCGACGGCGCGGGCGCTACCGGTTGGGCCGGTTGCGTTGGCACGGAGCCGCCGAACGCCGACGCGATGGACGCGAACTCGAAGTTCAGCATCTCGTCGAAGCCGTGCCGGTTCTTCGCATCCCACGCCGCGCTGTGCGTCGTGTAGAGCTTCCGCTCGCGACCGCCGACGCCGCGCTTCCGGCCGCTGTCGTTCTCCGCGACCTTCGTGAAGTAGTTGCCGAAGAGCAGGAGGTCGCACCATTCCTTCATCAGCGGCCCAACTTGCTTCGAGAGCTTCAGCTCGTAGCGGTCGTATGCGCCCGCCGCGTCCGGTTGCTCGAACTTCACGATCTTCGTGTGCGCGAGGAAAAGGACATGCATCCCGCGACGCAGCAGGGGATCGAGCGAGGCGAGGAACTTGGTGAATTCCTCAGCGAGCACGACGTAGCCTTTGCCGTATCCGAAGTCCTCGATACTCACCTTGTTCGCCGCCTTGCAGACGTGATCGACGAGGAGCTTTTCGAGCCAATCGGCCGTGTCGATGACGAGCGTTTTGAAATCGTGAGCCTCGGTCGCAAGGGCCGCGATGGCCGCGACGACATCGGCCCAGGTCTTCGGCGCGGGAAGCCGCGCCACGTCGAGGTGATGCGTGCCGCCCTCGGTGTCGAGGAAGACGGGCGCGGGGAATTGTGCCGCGAGCGTGGATTTGCCGATGCCTTCGGGGCCGAAGATCACCGCTTTCTGTGGCCGGGCGATCCGCCCGGTGAGGATGCTGAGTTTGGACATGATGGTTGCTGTTTTGTGCCCCGTGGTTTCGTGACGCCTCCGGCCCTGACAGGGCCGCATTGCCGGAAGCGAAATGCTTCCGGCGTCAGTCGGTGCGCCCGACTGCCTTGACCTCGAACCGCTTCAAGTCCTCCAGGACTTGCGGCCACCAAAAGCGCACCTTCCGATTCCCGGCGATGCGGATGAAACTGATCTTCCGTTTGCGACGCAGCCACTCGACGCTGTCTGGCGTGGTGCCGAGGCGTTCAGCCAGGGCCGCTTCGTCGAGAAGGTGCGAGTGGTCTGGATTTCCGGTGGCTGCGGTGGTGCTCATGGTTTTGAACACCCCGGCGGACATGTCCGATTTCCGGGCTCTCAGACCCCGAGAATTCGCGCCGCATCAGAGGGAAAAACTTTTCGGACGCCCGCAGGGAAAGTCGGACACATGTCCGGATTTCCCGTCGCGTATTGGTGGAAAAAGTCGTGGGAAGCCGTGAATGCCGTTGACGCACCCCGCACCGTTCACTAGATGTGTGAACATGAGCAAAAGCTTCGGAGAACGAATCGCCGAACTGCGCGACGCCAAAGACCTCTCAATGCGGGAACTGGCGGTGCAGGTGAAGATTTCGGCTGCCTTCGTTTCGGAGATCGAAAACGGAACGCGGTATCCTTCGGAGGACGTGTTGCCGCGGCTTGCGGCGGCGCTCGGGACGACGGTCGAGGATCTGAAATGCTACGACCACCGCCCGCCGACCAAGGAGATTCAAGAACTTGTGGACTTGGACCCGCGCTTCGGTTTCGCGTTTCGCAAGATGGTCAATTCGGTGCGCGACCTCGGGTTGTCGCCGTCCGATCTGGAGAATCTGGTGCCTGGAAAGAAACCGAAAAAGAAGGAGGAACGGTGAAACAGCAGCGGGCGAACACAGGGCCGTTCTTGCGGCGCATCTACTACGAGCAACGCGATGTGGAGTCGCTCTGCGCGACGGCGCTTGCGGACGCGGGCTTGATGCCGGAGACGCCGAGCCCGGTGCGGATCGACCGCTTCGTGGAGAAGCACTTTCGCGTGGAAGTGCGAGCCACGGAGATGAAGCCGGGGTTGATGGGCGCGATTCGTTTCGACGACAACGGGAAGGTGCTCGGCGTTTTCGTGTCCGCGGAAATCGAGGCTGACACCAGCGATTCGGGGAGGCGTCGGTTTCGCTCCACAGTCGGGCACGAAGCCGGGCACGGTCTGCTTCATGCGCCGCTATTCGCGGAGAAGCTGCTCGCTGACGGGTCGCAGTATGACTTTGTCTCCGGCGGAGACGCGGGAGTGCGGCGTGACGGATTCATGTGCCGACCGGAGGAAAATGGCACGGGCCGCAAATACGAGTGGTGGGAGTTTCAGGCGAACATGGCCATGTCCTGCCTGCTGCTTCCGTGGAAACTGATCACCGCGGCCGCCGATCCTTTCCGTGCCCGTTATGCCGAAGTCGCACCCACCGAGCGCGAGGCGGTGGCCGGAGCTGCCGCCCTTCAACTCGCTGAAACCTTCGACGTGAACCCGGTGATGATCCGCTATCGCCTGAAGGATTGGTGGAAGGAGGCCCTGCAACTCAGCCTGCTCTGACCTTTTTTTGCCAAAGTTGTTCACAGGCAATGTGAACAACTTTTCCGTTTTTCAACCACAACTCAAAACACGCCATCCATGCCAACCGTCAAACCACCGAAATTCTCCCGGCCCGCATTGCTCGGGAAACTCAAGCCGTCCAGCATTCACGACCTGTTCAGCCCTTATCGAGGCTATCTCGGCAGCCGCGGGATCGACCTGCCGGAAAAGCGCGCCAGTCCGCCCGATGTGGAGGCCCTGGCGCTCGTGCTCGCCACGCCCACAGCCGCGACGCCGCCGGCACTCTGCGAGGAGTTGGAGCTACTCGACATCCTCGCCGATCCGCAGTGCGTCTTCGATTTCGAGGACAACCACGGCGCACTGGTCGCGAAGCTGCGCGCCGATGACGATTCGCCGGGCGATCTCGCGCTCAAGATTCTGCGCAAAGCACCGGACGACGCGTGGCGCGCCTTCGACAAGAAGGCGGTGAAGGTGCGGCGCGCGATGACCTCCTACCGCGCGACGAAACCGCTGCACGCACCCAGCCGCGAGCGGCTCACGAAACTCGAGACGCTGATGGCGCCGTGGTTCGACGACAACAAGCGCAGCGAGGTCTGCCGCGTGCGCGCGCTGCGCGAAGATGGCGGCTGGGCATTCGTCATCCGCCACGGCGATCCGCTCTCGCGCATCCCGATCATCGCCGAGCGGGGAGAATCGAGTTCGGCGTTGCTGCGGCCCGAGCGGCTGGACATCGCGTTCTTCAACGAGAAAACCGGTGAATGGCTCATCAGCGGTGTCGGTCGTGAATTGCAAGAACTCTACCGACGCAGCCTCGGCAAAGTGCTGCACGGTTCGACCGATGCGCTCGTGCGCTCCAGCCGCTACACACTCGACCCGCTCCGCAGGGGGCCGGACTGGCTGACCAGCGCGCAAATTGAGTCGGTGCAGGCGGCGGTGCTCAAGGAACTCGTATTCGAGCGCACGAGTGGCGCGCGCGTCAGCCTCGCGCAGTGCGACGTGTTCGCCGAGCTGAACAATCTCGGCCCTGCCTACGTGGAGTCATGCCAGTTCGTCGAGGCGAAGCTCGCGCTCAAGCTGCGCCATCGTCGCGCATTGGTGCCCATCGTGATCAACCCATCCCGCGATTCCATTGCGGGTGCAGCCGGTCTCCCCGCCGTGGACGCCTGGCTGGCCAACCGTCAATTCGCCATCACCCATGAAGACATCACGATTCTGGCAAGCCATTGACCGCATCGGCACATCCGGTGCCGCTCTGTGTGTGTGGCGGTTGGAACTCGGTGACGAGATCGAATCCGCACGGCCATACCTCGAAACGATGCCAGACTTGATCGACGTGATCCCCGATCCCGATGACCCTCGCAGACGTCTTCGTATTTATCCGAGCGACGACGAAACGTGCATCGCGGAGAGCGATGATTTTCCTGCACACCGCACACCGCTCACGCTGCCTCTCCGGGAGATAGCGCGCCACGCCCCGAATTGGGGAGCACTGCGGCCGGCACTCGCAACCGAACTCGGCTTTGTCGGCGGCAGATTCAAAACGCAGTCCGCCCCAAACACACAGCAGCTCGGAATCGTGCAGCCACCGCGAAGCGCCACACTGCCGGTATATCTTCACCTGCCGGGCGGCGCGTTCACTGACTACTCGCGCTTCGTCGAAGCCGTGCAGACTTTGCCCGCTTGTATGCTTTTGGTCCCGACAGCCCGTTGGCTCGACGGAGAGATCAACCGTCTCGCAGCCCGGCACGAGATCCGCCTCGAACCGCTCGCTGAACGATTCATCGGTCGTGCGAAAGAGCAGGCCAGCATCCTGACCATCACGTCCGTTCAGCCCGCGCAGAAATCGGCGTCGCGCAAAGCCAAGTTGAAAGCCATCCTCAACGTCCGACCAGACTGGTCCTGGGAGGGTGTTAAGATTCGCCTCACCGCCAGCGGGACACTCATAGCCAGCCACGGTAACGAAAGGAACGAACACCGATTCGTCCGCAACCCGCAGAGCGGTAACTTCCCTCAGCTATTCCGCGCAATGCTTGAACTTAGTCATCGCGGCAATTGGAAGAACCCTCATAGCGGCGATCGAGACTATGAAGCTAAGAGCCGCTCATTCACCCGGCTTCGGGAGCAACTGCGGATGCTCATACCCATCCCCGGCGAACCCTTCCATCGCCGCAACCGTGGATGGGAGCCCAAGTTCACCGTCGAACTGGACGGCGCACTCAGCATGGTTCGCGAAAAGCGCTTTGCCGCCACATCAGCAAACCGCCGCTCAAGGGTGACTCAATCCGAGTCTGAGGACTTCGATGACCCCGAGGAATCGCCCTGAATCCGAGTGACGTTTAAGTGACCATCCGGCCAAGGTTTTTCCTCCCTTTGCCCGACTTCCCACGGAGTCTCACAGAGAAGGCAATCGCCTACAGAGGCATTCCACTCAACGCATGGTTAGATGTCATGTTTCAAGAGGTTGTCCGCGCGGGCGGTGCCGGGCAGGCTGGTGGTGGATGAACAGCACAGCGCGAGAACACCGTGTTTGTGTCCTGCACGCTCTCCCACTCGGTGAGCAGGGGTTCACTGA
>JBGAPP010000009.1:0-246226 GCA_044221185.1 Chthoniobacteraceae bacterium
CAGCACGCATCCGCGAAAGCCAGCAGCACGACGACCGCAGACGCCCAAGCCAGCGCCGCAAGCTGCACCCTGCCCGCGCTCAAAAATAGCAGGACTCCGACAATCGCCCCGCTCCAACACTTGCATCGCGCCGCGTTGGCAAGATTGTGCCCGATTCCTCCCTGCAAAGTAGCGGCGTGAGACTGGATCGCGGCGTGGGTGATGTTTGGGTCGGGCATACCTAGGGTTAACAATGAATTTCTTGATCACTCCGGTGCCTCATGTGAAGCGAAAAACCAAGCGATAGCCCTCATCATGCACTGGTTCGCCGGAACTCCAATGGCTCACGGGAATGTCCCGCGTGCTTCGGTTCACGATGAAGACCACATCCTTTCATCCTGGCACTGCAAATCTCCACCAACTTATTTCAGAACACCTCGCGTCGCTGCAGATGCGGCGATACTCCGGGCTCACTGTCGTGTCTCGCCGTGCAATGCTCGGCTACTTTGTGCAGTATTGCTCAAACCGCAGGGTAAACCAAGCTAGCAAATTGACCGCTGAAATCGTCTCCCGCTACCAGACGGCTCTCAGCAATCACCGGAAAACAAACGGCCAGCCGCTCTCCGAGGGCACGCAGACACAGCGATTGATCGCCGTGGCCCAATTCCTCCGTTATCTGGCGGAAATCGGTGTCCTCCGTTCGGATCTGTCCGCTGTCCTCCATCTACCGCGCACCTGCAACCGCCTGCCGAAAAATCTGTTGTCCGCCGCGGAGGTTGAAACGCTGCTTCATTTTCCGAACACCCGAAAACCGCTGGGGTTGCGCGATCGCGCCATCTTGGAACTCCTTTACTCCACGGGCATCCGCCGTTGCGAACTTTGCCGCCTCGATCTTGTGCATCTCGACACGAATGCCCAAACCGTCCGTGTTGACCAAGGCAAGGGTGCCCGCGACCGCATGGTTCCTGTCGGAGAGCGAGCGTTGCGCTGGGTGAGGAGATACGTGGCGAAGGCACGGCCAAAGCTCGCTGCCGCAAATGGTAGCCCGGCTTTGTTTCTCGATTCACATGGACGGCGGCTCAGGCCGGCCATTTTCGGTAATCATGTCTCGTGGCTCATCCGTCGCGCACTGCCGGGCCGGGCGGGCGGCTGCCATGCACTCCGGCATGCATTTGCGACCGGGCTGCTGCGCAACGGCTGCGACATTCGTCACATTCAGGCCATGCTCGGGCATGTGAAGCTGGAAACCACAGCCATCTATACCCATGTCTGCATCGGGGAACTCGCCAAGGCACACCGGCGTTTTCACCCTGCAAGTGCGCCTTGCGATCCTTCCCTTGCCCCGTCGGCCATCGCGAATCGATTGGCAGCACTTGGAAGGGAGCTTCGGGAACTCCGAAACGCACTGCTTTACGGCGCTTGCAGCATCAAATCAGAGCCACCGACAAAGAACACGCGAGTGCTTGCTCATTTGAGGCAGCCCGACCAAAATGCCGCCGATGTGCCTCCTCCCGCCAGCCACGAGCCATCTTCGGAAGTCGCCAAATGATTTCCGCCGACCGAGCGACCTCTCTATTCCTCGCCCGAGCGCCGCGCTCTCTCGAAATCATGTAATACGCCTCTACTACACGACGGATCACTTGGGCAGCGTGCGGGAAATGTTGGATTCCGGCGGCACGGTGCGCGCCAGCTACGACTACTCACCAGAGGGCAGGCGCACCAAGGTCAGCGGCGATCTGGACAGCGATTTCGGCTTCACCGGCCATTATACCCACAATGCTGTCGGCCTAGTAGCCGCCCCCTATCGCTTTTACAATCCCTTCAATCAGCGATGGCTTTCACGTGATCCCATTGAGGAGAAGGGCGGCATCGCTTTGTATGGATATGTGAACAACAGCCCCGCCTCCTTCACAGATCCTCTCGGTTATGTAGGTGAAAGTGACTACGGTCATCCTCCTGGTTTTTGGAAATGGGTAGAACGGAGTAAACAAAAAGATGGCCAGCCTCCTGACCATCATTTTAGCAAAGAAGAGGCCGACAAACTACGTAAGGAATGGGAAGATTTGGGAAGGCCCGATCCAACTAAATTCAAAAAGGACAACGAAGCACCTTGCCCAGATAACTCAATACCAGTCGATCCGAACGCCCCAGCTCCTAAAGACCCAAGAAAGGATAAGGATGCAGCTTGGGATGCTATGGATATCGCAGTTTTGGGTGGCATCATTTACTACGCATTAAAACAACACGAAAAGAGCTGTGGCCCCATATCTCAAGTCAAACCGGACAAGTCTCCAGTAAATAAGGCTACAGATACCATCAAAGAATTAACGAAACCAAATGCGAACCCGTTGAATAAGCTCAAGAACCTATTTAATAGTGGAAATCCATTTTCAGGTCTGCGTATGTAAATGCAACCAAAATCCTTTTCATCAATCAAGCATCGCCTCTGCGCCTCCTCACTAAATAATATATGCCGAATACGCGCTCTGAATGTAATTGCCAATTGGAAATTCGAATCCTACGCAACGACACGACGAGATTCGCAAAGGACGGCCAGTTGCTGTGCGATGCGGAGTCCCCTCATTTTGGAATAGGCGAAAATTCACTGCTCCTAGATTGGGTAATTTCGACTATTCAAGAAACGATGAGAAAACATTCGGTCGAAGTAACCGCGCTAACCGGGACAATATTCATTCGCGTTTTCACAAACGCTGCTGGCGTTTCGTTATGCTTCCCACCAAGAATCTTACACTTAATCGGAGGCACGGAAATTCAGCTCCGCGTTTCGTATTATTTAACGCGATTTGAATGAAGCGTGAGTGCACCGCCAATAGCAACGCATGACGCTTACAATAGAGAAACCTTCACTTGGAATACTCAATTAAAGATTGCCCGTTTTTTGCAATTCTACCAATACGCCATTCGCGATCTTGTTGTTCGGCTCTCTGTCAATTGCATTTAGCGCCGCGAATTTCGCAAGTTCCCAATGCTTGAGATTGAGGAATGCTTTTGCCAATAGCGCTACCGCCCTCACTCCCTTGTTCAGGAACGCCGCAGTCGCTAGGGGCATGATGCAAGCTTCTGTGTTTCCGCCATGAAGGTGGCATTCCCCTAATAGCTCATATGTCTTGTGGTGCGGGCAATATTCTAGGCTCCGCTGGAACAGGTCGATAGCTATTTGGAAATGTTCGTGCGCCATCGCAGAGCGTCCCTGCTCATAGAGGTTACGAGCGGTTAAAAGATCAGACATTTTTCGTGTTCTTAAAGATATTCATTTGAGCAATTGCCCCAAAGCAATATCACCAGCTAGCAGGTCGCTAAAATACCGTGCGATTTTTTCAGCGGCAAATGACGCAGCTTGGAACGCTTTGTCTCCATCTCCCTCGTTTTTGGCCTCACAATAACTATCCAAGTCACTAATTATCTCATTTACAAGCTCATCATTGCTTCCATCGGCCTCGCCTCTCAGAAAATTGATCAATATACCAGCGCCAAGGATACCAGTCACAGGCATGCCCCTCCGCTTGCGTTGTTTCGTGATTTCACAACGAATCTGCTTCCTCACTTCCTTTGGAATCTCAGACGCCGGAGTTTTTAGAGGCTTGCCTCCGTGATCAAGCTGATAACCACCGCCCGAAGTAACGACTGCTATTTCCTTTCCGTTCTTTTTAATGTGAATTTGGAAATCGGTTTGAGAACCACGATTCCAATCATCGACACGCCCTGAGTAACCGCCGCCAAAATCCAAGTCCGCAAAACCAAGCCGATCGATGGCAGACGCAAATCTATTTCGCACATATGCATATAAATTGATTCCGCCACTTTCCTCTATCGGGTCATGGGATAACCAGCGGACTGTTGCCGTGTTGTAGGCGCGATATGGGGCCAGAATTAGGTCGCTGGCTTCGTGGGTGTAGTGGCCTGTGAAGCCGAAATTGCAGTCCAGATCGCCGTTGCCAACCTTCGTGCGTTTACCCTCAGGCGAATATTCGTAGAGGACACGCACCGCTCCACCCGAATCCACAACTTCCCGCACGCTTCCAAGGTGATCCGTAGTGTAGTAGAGGCGGAGGACATCATTGCCGGGGATGGCGCGCTCCTCGCCGTTGCCGTAATATTTCCGCACTTCACCGCTGCTTTGGTTGCGGCTTTCGATGATGCTCAGCCCTTCCCAAATGAGGTCGCGCGTCACCGTTGAGCTGCCATCGTTGTCGCGCTGCTGCACCCGACGGTCGAAGGCGTCGTAGCTCCACTCGACCCGCTGGCTTAGCCCGTCTCCGTAGTTGACGCCCACAAGACGATTCTCCGCATCCCACTCGTAGGTGCAGGCACCGTCCCCGAGCGTGTTACCGTCCGCGTCATATGTGAACTGCGTGCCGCTCTCCGGCCCCGCGGTCTGTGTGGTCAGTTGGTTGAGCGCATTGGCACTCCATTCGCGGGTAACGCTGTCATTCGTGGCAGTGACACTCCGGGTTGCACTGACGCGGTTGCCCGCGGCATCGTATCCATAGCCGAATGCGCCCAGTGCACCGCCGCCATCCGTTTCCTGCACGCCCGTGAGCTGGTCATCGGTGTCGTTCGTGAGTGTCCAAGTGCGCTGTGCTCCCGCGGCCCATTGCTGCCACGTGGCGAGCCTGCCCTGTGCGTCGTAGGTGTAGGCGTGCTGGGAGAATGTGCTCCAGTCGCCCGTGCCACCATCCTTCTGATGCAGGATGCCCGTGAGCCGCCGCTGCGAGTTCGCCCCCTCGTAGGTGAAGGAGGCGCGCAAAGCCACGGTTGCGCCCGTGAGCGCCGTATCCACCCGGGAGAGACGCCCGCTGATGCCGTCATAAGCGAAAGAGAAGGCACCGAGCCCATTCCCGAGGTTCGTCAAGCGCCCCAACGCGTCCCATTGTGCGGAATTCTGCCGCGGCCCGGAGACGGTGCGTCCCAGCGCATCGTAGCCGTAGCTGTGGGTGTATTGCACCGCCCCACCGACAATCTTGGTTTCAGAGGCCATTCCCCCATCGCCGAACACGCCGTCACCCGCGTTGATCGGCACGTAAGAATAGCCGGTGGTGCCCGTGCCATCCAGCACGGTGGCCAGCCGGCCGTAAACCGGCTCGTAGCTCAGAAACACGTCCGGCGTCGGCTGAGTGGTGCCGTTGGCAACGTCGTAGTGAATCTGCCCAAGCTGCCCTTCGGCGTTGTAGAGGTAGTTCTTCACGTTGCCCCGTGCATCCCCGAGCGCCGCGATCCGCCCCACGGCATCGTATCCGTAGGAGGCGACCTGCGTGCCCGCACCGTTGTTCCAATTCAGGAATTTCGCCGTCTTGCGGCCGAGGACATCGTATTCCCAATGCGTTTGGTTGCCAGCCGCATCCACAAGGGTATCCACCGAGCTGCAGCAGTTCCCCTGAATGTAGGAGATCGTCTTGCCCGAGGGATAGGTGACGCCCGTCACCTTGCGGGTCGCGTCGTGCGCGTAGGTGGTCACGCGCTCGGCGGCGTTCGGGAAGAATTCATGCTGCTCACCCACGTCAAGCTTGTCCCAAATCACATAGCTGCCACTGCCATCCGGGCCGGTCGTGCTGGAGACACGATCCAGCGTCATCAGTGGGTTGGCCGCGACCGCGTCGTAGGCCAGCGTCACGGTGTCACCCTGGGGATCCGTGACCGAGAGCAGCCGTCCGTAGCCATCGTAAGCAAAACCCGTGGTCGCCGCCACTCCAGTGCCAGCCGCCGCGGTCACCGTGCTGCGCCGCCCGAATGCCGGAGAATTTGCGTCTTCAACATAGGTGAAACTGGTTGTGTTCGCAAGCGCTGTTCCAGATGCATTCGTGATGGAGGTGGGCTGGCCGCGTCCATTGTAGGCGATGGAGGTCGTGGTGCCGTCGGCGGCTGTGACGGTCTGCGGCTGACCACCGACGTAGCCGGTCACCGTCGCAAGAAGGTCCGTCTGCCCGGATGCCGTGTGCTCCACTTTCCAGAGATCCAGATCGTTCCCATGATAGGTATAGGTGGTCACCCGGCCCTGCGGATCGGTGATGCTCGTTGGCAAGCCAAGGGCATTCACCATCGTCCATGTGTTCATCTCAAGGTCGCCGTTCCCGATATCGTTGTGCTGAATCTGCGTCGTGAGCTCCGGAACGGCACCGTCCCCCGCATATCCCCACGAGCCCTGTCCCGGATACCGGAGCCACACCCGGTTGACGAGCGGCGACTTGCTGCTTGCCGGGATTGGCAGCGCCTGCCCGGTCGTGGCGTCCTCCGCCCAGCGGATGATCTGTGCGTTGCTGCGGATGCCTGCACCCAAAGCGTATGCCTGCTTCGTCCAAAGGAAAGTGTTGTGGAGATTTAGCCGCGTGGCATCCACCCACGAGGGAATTGGCTCGCCCTGCGGCATCTCGTTCGGGTCGGTCACATTCACCCGCTCAACGCGCTCGTGCCGCCCGACAGGATCGGTGGCCAGCGCGTAACGACCGTTCGGCTGGCCGCCAGCGTCAAGCAACTCCCCGGTGTCGAAGGTGGTCGTGCCGTAGGGCGTGGTGAGTTCCGAGATGACCGTGCTGCCACCCGCTGCATACGCAAACTCGGAGACAATTCCGACGGGATCAGTCAGCCTCCAAACTTCGCCGTTCCCGTTGTATTCGATCGTGCAGAATCGCCCGAATGGATCTTTCACCTTTGTGAGGCGCAGTGGATTTGCGCCGTCGTCATACTCAAAGGTGGTGGATTTTCCGGTGGCATCGGTCAGGCTTGTGAGGCGCATCCCTCCGCCCTGCGTCTCCCACGTAAAGGTGATGGTATTACCCTGCGGATCCGAGATCGAGGAGGGGAACAAATACCTCTGTCCGTTTGCATCCGTGCCGCCAGAAACCGAGTAAACCTCGACACTGCCATCCGTGAGATGATGTTTCCAAGTGGTAAGATCAATCCGCTCCAACCAGTCCTTCGAGAGGCCGGGGCGACCCAGTTTCCCAGCCGCTTCTCCCACCAACTGCTTCATTCGCGCCTCGCCGCCACGCCCCATGTTCAGGGCTGCGGACGACGGGTCGCCATCCGCCGCCTTTATAAACTGAACCAAATTGAGCTTCCACCGTGGGCCGAGATTCGTGTAGGCAACTGCCCCAGTGCCGGACTCACTGCCGTCGGCGGAATCATAGTGGAAGGACACTCCGGCGGGCGGACCAAACGCAGGCTCATACGACAATGGATTATCGGCGATTTGAAAGCTGCCTACAAACGGATTGAAGCGATAGGTCGCCATTCCGAACCAGCTCCATTTTCCATCGATGCAAAGGCATTCCCTTCTAGTGAACATCTTGAAGGTGGGAATTCCCACATCGAATATTCTGACGGCAAGCTTGACTACGACATCCACAGCCGTGCCAGCCGTGTCCACGACATGGATGCCGATGGGTTCGGTGACACCCTGCGGACTGTCGGGCGCAGCCGAAACAGTGAGGACATTACCGCTCATTGAGGCCGTGCCGACACTTCCCGACGGACCAGAGGTGATTGAAAATGAGTAGGGCGCGACGCCACCCGTCGCGGTCAGTTCGAGAGATTGCGATTCTCCCGGCGACAGGTTGACGGCATCGCTGCTCGCGTAAACCCCCAACGCTCGGTTGATCGTGATCGCGACATTGCCTTCATTGTCCGAAACCACACCATTGCTATCCGTCGCCCTGAAACTAAAGGAATCCGCAATCGGATTATCCCCGCCCTCACCGAACGGTGTGTAATAGGTGAACTGATTTTGCCCAGTTTGGACAACTCCCCCGCCATTCACGGGTCCGCCCGTATGCTGGAACGTATAAGTTCCACTACCCCCGTGCGCACCTACGATTATCACCACAGCCTCTCCATTGTTGCTCGTTCCGCTGTTGTCATCAGCAATGACCTGGCCCGAATCACGCGTGACCACAATGACGATACTCCCGGAGATGCTTGTGTAACCATCGCTCACCGAGTAGCCGAAAGTCTCCGTCCCGACAAAACCGTTGTTCGGAGTGTATGTCGCGTAACCAGTGCTTGCGAAGGACTCCGCCATCAAGGTTCCATTTGTCGGACCGCCGTCAAGCGAGTATGTATAATAGCCGCTTCCCCCAGAGCCACTGCCTTGAATGTTTGCCGCCGTGCCATTGTTGCTTGATGCATTGACGGGGGCTGCAGACAGCGCAGGCGGTTGATAATTGACCGTGACCGACACGGTGAACGTGGCGCTTGCACTGGAAGCATCCGTGACTGTGGCGTCGAAGGTGTCTGTCCCGACGTAGCCTGACGGCGCGGTGTAGGTTCCATTTTCGGAGAAGGAGCCGTAGCTAGGGCTGCCGGAGAAAGAATAAGGCGCGATCCCATTGCTGACAGTGTCCACCGTGACTGAGGCACCCGAGGTAATGGCTGCGGCAAAATTCCCGGCCTGAAGCGGCTGCGGGTGGCTTGTGGAGTCGTAGGGATTGGTTCCCACCGCAATTTCCAGCGAGTTGCTGTAGCCGTCGCCGTCGCTGTCCACCTCGATGGTTGTGGTGCCGGAACGGTCCAGAAAATACGCGGTGGCAGAGATTGTTCCCACCCCCGACGAGCCGGTGCTGCATGAATAGGGCACTGATACGTGGCCCGCAACATCGGTGTAAACGATGCTGGTGCCGCTGCCCGCCGTCCCGCCGGCAGCAAAATTCACACAGGCACCACCCGCTGGAGAATTGGACACGTTGCGGTTCTCGTAGTCCGTCCCATTCGTGTAAACATCCCATGTCGTCAGCGTGACTTCCGCGCCCACAAGCGATGCATCCGCGCTCAAACTCACGTTCACCATGCTGTCGGAGTGATCGAGCACCCACGGGGTGGACGTGAAGTCCAGCGTGCCCACCGAGGTGGCGGTCGCATAGCTCGCATCAGCCCGCACCCGTGCGTCCTGATTTCCCATCGTGAAAGTTGCGCTTGCGCAACCGTTCGGGTCGGTTGTGGCGCTCACCGGCGTCACGCTTCCGTCGCCAATGTCCACGCTGAAGTTCAACGCAGCTCCGTTTGCAGCACCGCTGGCCTCGTTGCGAATCTCGGAGTGACCGAGGTCGTCCGCCCAAAGCTCCCAACTCGTGAACATCACCTGCGCCGTGACAGTCCTTTGCACGCCGGGGTTCAGGGTGGTGTTGCTCCCATCCGCGGACAGATTTGTGGAGATCACCGTCTCGCTGCCCACCTGCTGCCACACCGGCACATGCGCCGTGAGCGTGAGTGTGGCGCTGTTCACAACCCCGCTCGTGGATGTCACATCCGCCTGCACTATGGAATCCGCCGCCCCCATTGTGAAACCCATCGTCGCGTTGCCATAGGAGTCGGTTGCGGCGGTGGCCGCGGACAACTGTCCGTCACCCGTTGTCACCCCGAAAGTAACGCTGACTCCGCTGGCTGCGCCTGTCCCGGCGTTCACGTAGTTTTCGTGGCCAAGGTTGCTGACATACACATCCCACCACTGTCCGGTGACGCTCGCTGTCAGTTGCCGGGTGGCAGCCGGAAAAAGATCATCCACCGCCGCATCCGCTCCCAGGGTGATCGAATAATCCACCTCGGTGCGGTTGTAGCTCCACGTTTCCGACGCCGGGTTGAAGCTCATCGTGACCGCAAAGCCGCCTGCCGCGGCCTGAAGCTGGGACACCGCGTTTCCCATCGTGAAATTCACCGAGGCGGCGCCATCCCCGCCTGTGACAGCGCTTCCGGCGGCGAGCGTGCCATCGCCAGAAGCGATCGAAAACGAGATCGTGAGCCCCGAAATCGGCCCGGTGCAGTAGTTTTCATTTCTGGTGTTGCCCCAAGTGCTCGTGAACACATCGTGCGAGTCCCCGGTGGCCGTGGCAGTCACTGTGCGCTCGGTGCCAGCAGCAACATTGTCGAGATCACCGTTGGCGGTCAGTGTGATGGATGAAACGGTGACATCCGTGTGATCGTAGTTCCACTGCTCGGCGGCGGGTGCGGTGAACGCAAGGGTCGCGTAGGTCGAGCTGCTCGTGGCATAGGTCACGTCCGCACGCACGATGGAGTCCCCGGTTCCCATGGTGAAGGGGACATGGGCATTCCCGCTGCCGTCCGTGGGGCTGGAATATCCGTCGGAGCCGATGGCCCCATCGCCGGTGGGGACTGACCATGCGACCTGTGCTCCGACTGCCGGGCCAACGCTGTAGTTTCGCGTCTCCTCGTTGTTGTAGTTGCTCCGATAGACAGCCCAGCTGCTATATTCCACATGCACCTGAACCTGCCGACCATCACCTGCGGGCACCTCACCGGTAGTTCCGGATGCAGCCAGCGAGGCCGTGAGCAGGCCCTCGTCTCGATCCCATGTCCACACCTCCGGGATGACCGGATCGGTGAACGCGATCGTGCCGCTCGCTCCGGCAGCCTGAGCCACCACCGTCGAGTTTAATGAGCCCCCGGTGAACGTGCCGGAGCTGTTGCCGCTGCTGTCGGTTCCCCCGCCACCTGACACCCCTCCGTCGCCCGAGATAACGCTGAAGGAAACCGATTCTCCGACTAGCGGAGTCGTCTGATAATTGCGAATCTGAATTGTGCCTGTAATCGAGCCTGTCCACACCTCCCACGTGGCCTGCTCGACGTGGGCTGACACCTGTCTGGAGCTTCCAACCTCCAGACCAGTGGTGCCCTCGGATGCCGCCAAGTCGATCGTAACAAGGCTTTCCGTTCCGGTCGGCGTGAATTCTTCCTCGTCGGCGAGCGTTCGCACACTCATCGGTGGGAACAGCAGCGCCAGAATGAGCACGAAATGCAGCACCCATGCGCGGCGAAGTCGGCTGCGAAGCCGGGTGAGCATGGGGCTCTTGCGGAGTTGCGCGTGCTGGAGGTTCATGGGCGGAATGTCCTGGAGGGTGGTCGCTGGAATTAACGCATCGAAATCAAAGACGGAAATGAAGTGGCGGGAATGAGACAGACGTTGCCACAATCGCTTGCAGCAACATTTCGAGCCGATCACTCCGCACGTTACTGACAACGAGGGCAACCGATGCCCCGTGGTGTCCAGTCGTGACGGAAGCGGCGATTTTCACGCAACCAAAGGGCCTGAAGTGAAACCGCCGTGACTGGGCAGGAGCGCCCACGCTCCATGCAGGCAGACAGAACCGCATGAGATGCATGACCGAGCTGTTGGAACCCCACTCATCGCCGCGGATTGCATCGGATGGCGATTAGTGTGTCAACATTTTTCTTCAGAAAACAAACCGGGGAAATCACGAGCCTCTTGACCGCACCCGCCGCGGCAAAGACACCTGCATTTTCCGCACTGCTGCGTCCCAACTCTTCCGCTGCCGCCGCCGCGCTACAAATGGAGGTGACTTTGCCTCCACCTTCTACGATGCGCCCGCCGCGAAGATTGCGATGCTCCGCAAAGCTCCGACATCACAACCTTCCCGGACATCCCGCCCAAACACACCGGCACCAATCATGCCCTCGCCCTGCTCCGTCATGCTTCGTGCGCAGGTGCCCCGCCTCGGTTCGCGCTCGGCTGCTTACGAGCCTCGTCAACCGATGAGAGGCTGATGCGCAGCCTCGTGGGGCCTTTGAAGTGCGCTCATTGCCGCGCGGGCTAGAGAGTGAGTGAGAGCCTCTGTCAGCCACACCCTCGAATCGAAAAATGGATTCTTCCGCATCGCATCAAAGGCCGCGTTAAAACGGAGCTGCCGACGCACCTTCCTGCAGTTCTTGCAGACAGCACATCCACAGCGGTTTTCCGCCGGGGCCGCACCCCTCGGGCCAGCCCTCGATGACTGTGCGGAACTCCAGCCATTGCACGAAGCGCATCCGCTCGAAGAAGCCCTTGCGACCCGTCCACCCGAGCCAATCCTTGCACGCGCGGTAAATCACCGAGAGACGCGACTGTGAAATCAGGTCCTTGATCCGTGTCCACTCCCATTCGCCAAAACCGGCCCACAGCCGCCAGCCCTTCAGGCAGGGGGGACGCGCCTTGCTCAGATACTTTGCGAGATATGCGGCGCGCTCAATCGGGATGCGCTTCACGTCGATACGGCCCCAGCCGGCCTGCTTGGCCATCTCCCGCGCATCGTTCACGTCGAGGAAGCGGTTCGTGACCAGGTGGACGTGCAGCCCATGAAACTCGTGCATTTCAAAGACCCGCATCCCGCAGAGCTGCTCCCAGCGCTGGCGCATGAGCGTCAGCAGATGGTTCCAACGCTTGCGGGTGTCCTTGATGTTGAGCACCTCGGCAAAGGTGAACGTCCACATGTAGAGCGACTGCTTTCCGAGGAGCTGGGTGGAGATGAGAAAGGCGGATTTGCTCTTGGTCATGGGATCCTTGGAGTTGTTTGTAGATAGACAAGACTAGCGGGCACACCGGCCATGGCCGCGCCTTTCGGCGCGTCCACGGCCGGCGCGCCCTCGCCTGCATCGAGCAGCGCAGGCTCAGCGGCACTCAAGCGTCCCGAGAGAATCCCGTTTTTCAATTCCATCAGCTCCACCTCGAATGCGTAGCAACACCCCTTTTCCACGCCGGTCGGATACTCCGCCGGAGCCTGGGCATCGCGAGGCACTCGGCGCACGAGCTTCGCGAACCGGAATCCATCATCGCGCGGCAGCTCGACGAAGTAGTTGATGAGCCAGGTGGTGACCGCGATGCCGTTCTTTTTGTCCACGTATCCCGATTCCTTCACATCTGCGGCACGCACTTCACCGACGATGATGAGATGCCCGCGGAGAATCTTGATGAGCAGTTCCCGAGCGTTCATCGAGCAGCCTCCCCTCTCGTTTGCGCAGACCGGACAATTGCCAGAATCGCCGCCTTCAGCGGCTCACTCAGTTGAGCCCACGCATCGACCACCTCCCGGCACGTGTCTGAAAGAATAGCGCAAGGATTAGCGCCCCCTGCCTTGGAAGCCTCTTGTTTACAAGGTTCCGCACTAGGTTCAAATCCTAGTGAGGCAACCACCCCCTCAACTGCTCCACTCCTCCGCAGCTACTTCGCCGGGGTGGCGAGGAGCGGGAGCAGGTGCGACACGTTTGCCTCGCCATAGACGGGCATGCGCGTGGCCATCTGTGGACGCGTGCGCGCGCCGGCAAGGAGCGCGGCTCGCAGGGCAGCGGCATCGAGCCGCGCGCCGATGCCGGTGAGCGTCGGCGGGATGCGCGCCTCGTCGGTGCGGTCGCCGGAGAGGACGTCGAAGTATTCGCGGCTGAGCCCGTCTGCGCCGCCGCGGCGGTCGCGCGAATGGCAGGCGTAGCAGTTCAGGGCCGTCATGGTGCGGCGGACCTGCTGCTCGGGTGCGAGCGGCATCTGGAGGATGTCCTGGCTTTGCAGTGTCACGAGGATGACGGTGCGCTGACGGTCGGTGAGCTCGAATTTCGGCGCGGAGGGTTTCGGCCGCGCGCTGATGCAGCCGGAAGGCTGGCGCTGGCGGAGCTTTTCAAACGGGCGGACGGCTGGCGGCTTGGCGGCTTCCGCGATGCCTGCTGCGGCGGCGGTGTGGCAGTCCGCACAGCGGAGGCTGGCGAAAAGCTCCGCGCCGGACTTGGCCTTCTGCGCATCCACGATGAAGGACGGTTCCTCCCCCGCCCCGTCGCGCAGGAGATAGACGGCGAGCGCATCGGCTTCCGCGGGCGTGAGGTTCATCGCAGGCATGCGGCCCGAGGGACGCGACCGCAGCGGGTCGAGGAGAAATCCGGCAAGCGCGGCGCGCGTGTATTTTCGCGAGGGCTCGCCGAGCGGGACAGCGTGCGACTGAAGTGCGGCGAGGTCCGCGAGCGCGGCCTCGTCGTGGGCGCGCCCCGGCGGCAGAACCTCCGGTGCATGGCACTGGACACAGCCGATGCGGTGATAAAGTGCGCGCCCCTCCTCCACGTTTGCCGCCGCAGTGCTGGCCGCCTGAGCCGGAGCCGGCTGGAGGCTGACGAGAAAATGCGTGAGCGCATCCGCCGCCGATGCCTTCTCGCCGTCGCTCATGCCGTGCATCGTGTCGGGCATGAGGGTGCCCGGCTTGGATTTCTGCGGGTCGGTGAGGAATGCGCGGATCCACTGCGGCGAGATGCGAACTCCATCCTTCGCGAGACGCGGCGCCGTGCGGGGCGCGAGGCGGGCGGTGAGTTCCGGCGATGCCGCGTGGCACGCGGTGCAGTTCATCTCCGCGACCAGAATCTCGCCGGGCAGGACTTCAGCACGGGCGCGATCCGCTCCCACAACAAGAACTGCGGCAGCGAGCAGGACGGCGAGGCGGAGGATTTTCATGGCGGCGCAATGAAGCTCCTTTCGCTAAAGCGTGCAGCCGTCTTTCAGTCCAGCTCACGCTTTGCTGGAAGCTCAACGCGGATTGCGCTCCGGTCCTGCCGGAGCGAAAAAACCGGCGAGATTTCGGGCGATGATTCCCTCAAGTGCGCACTGGTCCGTTTCACCAAACGCGCCGACAGCGTGGCTGTCCAAATCGAGCACGCCGGGGATGCAGCCCTCGGGCGTGATGATGGGGACGACGATCTCGGAGAGGTCGCGCGGGTCGCAGGCGATGTAGGCTTCGCCGAGTTCGCGCACATCGGGCACGATGAGCGTGCCGCCCATCATCACCGCGGTGCCGCACGCGCCGTGGAGGCGGATGGGCGAGCACGCAGGCTTGTCGCGCCGCGGGCCGAGCACCATCTCGCGGTCGCCCATGAGGTAGAAGCCCACCCATGACACGGGCCGGTGCGCACCAAACTCGTCCCACAGCGCATCCACGATGACCTGCATGCGAGCCGTGGCATCCATCTCCGCGGTAATGGCGGCGGAGATGGCGGCTTCAGCACGCGCGTAGCGCTGGGTGAGTTCGTCGCTCATTTTCCGCCCACGCTGTTCCCCGGCGTCGCTGACGGCAAGGCGCTTGCGAAGAACCTCCAAACATTTTCCCACTGCCCGCCTTGTCCCCCGTGAGGCGCTCCCTTCGGATGCGCTTTCTCCATTCCCCAAAACCCAACCAACGAACCTCACCCCACCTCCATGAAAACGCTCCCCTGCATCCTCGCGACATCACTTCTCTGCGCCCTCCCGCCTGCCCACTCGGCCACGGCGGCGAAGCCGTCCGTCGTCCTCAAGAATCCCGCGAAGTCCGATCCCGCGCTGAAATCCATCGGGCCGCTTTCGTTCGGCAGCGGCGGAGTGCTGCTCATCGCGGAGCCGGGCGCCGCAGCCATCGTCGCCGTGGAGACTGGCGATGTCGGCGCGCCTGCGAAACTCGCCAAACCCGTCGAGGACGTGAGCGCGGTGATCGCGGAAGCGCTGAAGACGACGGCGGACCAAATCCAGATCGCCAACATGACCGTGAACCCCGCGAGCGGAAAAACTTACTTCTCCGTGCGCAACAACGCCGCGAAGTCGGTCGCTGTCGTCTCCGTGGATGCAGCCGGCACCGCACGATCGCTCGACCTCGCCGCACTTCCGCACGTCCGTGTGACGCTGCCGAAATCCGAGGCCGGCCCCATCCGCACGATCTCCGACCTCGCCGTCGCCGGCAACCAGCTCCTCGTGACCGGACAGAGCAACGAGGAATTCAGCAGCAAGATTTTCTCGGTCCCGCTGCCGCTCAGCGCGGACTCGGCTGGGAGGATTTTCAGTGCGGAGACCTACCACGTTGCGCACAAGCGCTGGGAGACAAAGGCGCCGATTCAGGCGTTCGTGCCCTACGACGACCACGGAAAGCTGAGCGTCGTGGGCGCGTTCGCATGCACGCCGATCGCGAAGTTCCCCGTGGATGACATCGCATCGGGCGCGAACATCCGCGGCACAAGCGTCGTCGAACTCGGCTCCGGCAACCGGCCGCTGGACATCTTCACCTACGAGAAGGGCGGGAAAAGCTGGGTGGTGATGAACACGAACCGCTTTCACCAGCCGCTGTTCGGGCCGTCGAAATACTGGGGCGTGCGCGTGAGCACGACCTATCTGGACAGGCAGGAACCGGAGCTGATCAACGAGAAGGCCGCCCGCCGCGACGTGAAGCAGAAGACGGGGCCCGAGGGCATTGAGATTCTCGAATCCCTCTCGGGTGCAGTCCACATCGCAAAGGTGGACGACACGGCGATGATCGTCCTCCGCGAGGCTGGCGAAAAGATGCGGCTGGAACTCGCGGCGCTGCCGTGAGTGCGGATTTGGACGCTGGGAAATCAGGATTTCCTCGGCCAAGAGCCGGCTGCCCCTGAGTTCCTGCAGCCCCTCAATCGCCTCATGATTTCCCGGTTGGTTCTCGCCGCCTCCTGCGCATTCGCCGCTGCCGCGGCCTGCGCAGACGAAGATCGCACTCCGCGAGTCATTGCGGTCTTCCCCACGGCTGCGGAACTGCCCGCGAATCATCTCAAGTTCTACATTCACTTCTCGCAGCCGATGAAGCAGGGCGTCTTTCTCCGCCATTGCTCACTGCGCGACCGCGATGCCGGGGTGGATGTGACGGAGCCGTTCCGGGAGACGGAGCTGTGGTCTGAGGATCGGATGCGTCTGACGCTCTGGCTCCATCCAGGACGGCAAAAGACTGGCGTGAATCTGAACGTGGACTTCGGCCCCGTGCTGCGCGAGGGCCACCGCTACGTGCTCGTGATCTCGGGCAAGTGGCCCTCCGAGAATGGCGTTCCGCTTGGTGATGATGTGACAAAGTGCTTCCGCGCCACCGCGCGGGCGACTGCACAGCTCGACACCGCCGCATGGAAAATTGAGCGCCCGAACGCCGGTTCATCCGGGCCGCTCCACGCCGGCTTTCCTGCGCCGCTGGATCACGCGCTCCTGCTGCGATGCCTGCGTGTCCTCGGACCTGATGGCTCGGCTGTCGCCGGGACCATCTCGACGGGGCCATCCGAACTGAAGTGGGCCTTCACGCCGGCAAAGCCATGGCGCGGCGCCGCGCACACTCTCGCGGTGGATTCCATCCTCGAGGATCTCGCGGGCAACAGCCTCGCGCGCCCGTTTGAGCGCGACCTCACTGCCCCCGCTCCGGCGAAACGCCCTGCGACGATCAACGTCCCATTCCGACCAGCGGACGCTCCAAAGTGATCCGCCACGCCATCCCGGCAGCCTGCCTCAGGACGCGCGCCCTTTCCCCGCGTCGCGGAACGCCGCGATGATGAACAGCCCGGCCGCGACGCAGATGGCGGAGTCAGCGACGTTGAACGCCGGCCATGGATTCGCGAAGCGCACGTGCAGGTCGAAGAGCAGAAAATCCACGACGTAACCGTGCACGAGGCGGTCGGTCACGTTGCCGAGAATTCCGCCGAGCAGCAGCGGCACGGCAATGCGCGAGGGTGTGTCTGTGAAGACGCGCTTTTTCCACGCGATGAGCAGCCCGATGAACGCGGCGACCGAAATGAGGATGAACACCCACGGATGATCGCTGAGGAAGCTGAACGCCGCGCCCGTGTTGCCCCAGTGGACAATCTGGAACCAGCCGGGGATGACGTCGCTCTCCAGCGGGAGGTGCGATGTCTTCGCCACGGCCTCCGGAAAAAGCGCGATGTTCCGCTCGCTCGGCACCAGTGCGTAGTGTGTGTAAATCCACCACTTCGTGAGCTGGTCGAGCGCGTAAACGGGAAGCGCGATGGCGGCGAGGAAGCGCACGGCGAAGGAAAACCAACCGCGTTACCCGAGTGCCTCGTCGCATCGGGCACATACGCCGCGTGCGGTGAGCGGTTGGTGGCGCCAGCAGCGCGGGCATTGTAGCTGGCCGCTGCGGAAGACTTTCGCGACGGGCTCTGTGCCGGCTGCGAGAGTGAGTTCGCTGATGATGAGGAACTCCTCCAACTCGGCTTTGTCGGCGTTCAGTGCGGCGTGCTGGGCGTCGGCGATTTCGAGCGTGATGGCGGCTTCGAGGGACTTCGCGATGGTCTTCGATTGGCGCGCGGGCTCGATGGCTTGCTGGTAAATGGCCGCGCGCAGCTTCAGCCACCCGCCCACTTTCGCCTCGGCAGCCTCGTCGCGCAGCGCGGCGTCCGCCTGCGGCAGCGTCTCGATGTGGATGCTCGTCTTGTGACCCGCGAATTCCCACGCCTCGTCGGCGGTGTAGGCGAGGATTGGCGCGAGGAGTTTCGAGACGGCGTCGAAGCACGCGTGCATCACACCCTGCGTCGCGCGGCGACGCGGCGAGTTGCCGGCGTCGCAATACATGCGGTCCTTCGTGATGTCCACGTAGAGCGCGCTGAGGTCCACGGTGCAGAATTGGTTCAGCGTCTCGAAGACCTTGCGGAAGTCGTATGCCTCGTATGCCGCGCGGCACGTCGCGATGACCCCCTGCAATTTCGACAGCACCCACTTGTCCACCGTCGTCGCGCCAGCCAAAGGATCACAGCCATCTTGGCTGTGCGGCAAACGGGCATCCTGCCCGGTGCCAGCAGGCGAGACGCCCGCTGGCCGCACAGGCGAAGACGCCTGTGTTCCGATGTTCGCCAGCAGGATGCGCAGCACGTTGCGGAAGCTGCGATATGCCTCGCTTGTGCGCGCGAAGCCGTCCTCGGAAAACGGCACGTCGTTTGTGAACTCCACGCTCGCGGCCCACAGGCGCACGATGTCGGCGCCGTATTTGCCGACGAAATACTCGGCCTCCATCGGCTTCTTGTAGGTGCCCTGGTCGCTCTTGCTGACTTTCTTCTTCGTGTCCTTGTCCACGACGAAGCCGTGCGTGATGACCGTCTTGTAGGGCGCGTGGCCGGTGAGCGCGACGCTCGTCATGAGCGACGACTGGAACCAGCCGCGGTGCTGGTCCGTCGCCTCGAGATACACGTCGGCGACGCCGCCGGTCGCGGCGAGTTCCGGGTGGCGCTTCGTCACGGCCTGGTGCGACACACCGGAATCAATCCACACATCGAGCGTGTCGTTGCGGCGCGAAGTGCCGGCGGGCAGTCCGAGTTGCGCGGCCCACCACGCGTCGTCCTTTTCAAACCACAGATTCGTCCCGCCGGTCTCGACGAGGTCGGCGACTTTCGCGGCAATGTCGGCGCGCACGATGGGTGTGCCTTTCTCGTCGTAGAAAACCGGCAGCGGCACGCCCCACGTGCGCTGGCGCGAGATGCACCAGTCGGGCCGCGCCTCGACGGTGCCGTAGATGCGGTTGCGGCCCCACGCGGGCACCCACGTCGTCTCGTCAATCGCCTTTAGCGCATCGCCGCGAATCGCGTCCACCTTGATGAAAAACTGCTCCACCGCGCGGAAGACGATGGGCGTCTTGCTGCGCCAGCAATGCGGGTAGTCGTGCGTGTATTTCTGCTCCGCGAGCAGCGCGCCGCTCTCGCGGAGGAAAGTGACGATCTCCGCGTTGGCGTCGAAGACGTATTTGCCGACCCACTGCGGCATGCCGCAGTCCTCCGTGAGCTTGCCGTAGTCGTCCACGGGCGAGAGCACGGGCAGGCCGTTTTGCTGACCGGCGATGTAGTCGTCCTTACCGTGAC
This sequence comes from Chthoniobacteraceae bacterium, assembly GCA_044221185.1. Classification (GTDB taxonomy): domain Bacteria; phylum Verrucomicrobiota; class Verrucomicrobiia; order Chthoniobacterales; family Chthoniobacteraceae; genus SXWH01. Next base: position 19,363 of record JBGAPP010000009.1, read on the forward strand.
CGGGCGCGATGTGGACTGCACCGGTGCCCGCTTCCATCGTCACGAAATCAGCAGCGATGATTTTCGACTTTCGCTCCAAGAACGGATGCTTCGCTTCAAGTCCAACGAGATCCTCTCCTTTCACAACATCGTAAGGCTCTTTCGGAACCCATCCGGTGTTTTGCCGGAACGACTCCAACAACTCACGAGCGATGACAAACTCCTCGAACACTCTCTCTTCTTTTTCCGACACGAAGACACCGACAACATAATCGGCGTCAGCTTTTACCGCGATAGCCACGTTCGCCGGCAGCGTCCACGGTGTCGTTGTCCATATCACCATGCTGGCAGTGGCCAACGACGTCTTAACTTGGAAAGGAACCAACCCAAACATCACATAGATTGCCGGGTCCGTCCGCTGCGCGTATTCCACCTCGGCCTCCGCGAGCGCGGTCTGCGCGCCGGCGCTCCAATAGACCGGCTTCTTCGACTGATACACGAGGCCCTTCTCCACAAACTTCCCGAACGCGCGGATGATGTCCGCCTCGTAGCCCGGCGCGAGCGTGAGATACGGGTCGCTCCACGAGCCGAACACGCCGAGCCGCTTGAACTGCGTGCGCTGGATATCAATGTATTTGCGCGCGAACGCCTCCGCGCGGCGGCGGATTTCTGCGGGCTCGAGGCCCTTCTGCTCCTTCACCACCTTGAACTCAATCGGCAGCCCGTGGCAGTCCCAACCCGGCACGAACGGCGCGCGGAAGCCGAGCATCGAGCGCGACTTCACGATGAGGTCCTTGAGGATCTTGTTCAGCGCCGTGCCCATATGGACGTCGCCATTTGCGAACGGCGGCCCGTCGTGCAGGACAAAAAGCGGCGCGCCGATCCGCGCATCGAGAATCTGCTGATACAGCCCCGCCGCCTCCCAGCGCGCCAGCCGCTCCGGCTCGCGCTTCACGAGGTCGGCCTTCATCGGGAAGTCCGTCTTCGGCAGCAGCAGGGTGTCTTTGTAGTTGGCGCTCATTTTGAAAAAGGACGCGCACGCTAGTGGCGTCCCCGCAGCCGGTCAATGCGCTCGCCTCAGTTCGCTCCGCTCAGACCCGCGCGATCTTCCGCCGGAAGTCCGTGGGCGACTGCCCGGTGACGCGGCGGAACATGCGGTTGAAATGCGTGATGGAGGCGAAGCCCGCCTCGAAGGCGACCTCGGAGATGCGCGCCTGCGGGTTGGCGAGGAGACGCTTGGCCTTCGCGATGCGGACCATCGAGAGATACTGCGTGAAGGTCATGCCCGTCGCGCGCTTGAAGGTCTTGCAGAAATGGAACGTGCTCGCATGGACGCTGCGGGCGATCTCGGTGAGCGGGAGGTTTTCGCCGCTGCGCTGCTCGATGATTTCGCGCGCGCGGGTGACGAGCGCCGGCTCGGAGTGCGACTGCCGGATGGCGATCTGCTCGGCGGCGATGGAGAGGTGGCCGGCGAACACTTCGAGGAGCTTCACGACGGCGTCGTATTGTTTCTTCGAGATCACCTTCGTGCCGATGTAGGCCTTCTCCAGCGCCTTCCAGTCCGTGTCGGTGCCGCCTTTCTTGAGGAACTCCGCGACGCGGCGGAAGCCGGCGGGAGTGAGCTTTTTCAGCGCGACCTGTCCGGTCTGGAGGTAACCGAGGACTTTGTCGCCGATGCGGACGGGAACCGCGGAGTCCGTGAGGCCCGCGGGGCAGTTTGAGGTATGAGTCTCGCCGCCTGCGACTGCGGCGGAGAGCTTTTCCTGCATGTCCAGGCAAAGGCGGCAGCCTGCCTCGGTCTCAGCGAGGTGCGTGCAGAATTCGTTGGCCTTCGCGCTGCCACGCATGCCCACACGCTTTTTGCCCGTCTGGGCGAATTTCAACGGCAGCCCGGTCGCTTCGGTAAACGCCGCCTCGTAGTCGTGGAGGATTTGCGACTGCGAGAGTCGCTCGGAGATGACGCTGTTCGGTGTTCCGCTCACGTGCAAACCCATAGCAGCCCCGGCTTGCAGTGCAATGCAACAGATGGTGAAACCTCCCCAAGCGACGGTGAGCGCGGAAACAGCCCGCGTGCAACTGTCCGCACGTGATGGAAACACGAAAATACGACCCTGAACCCGACTCCGGGCCATGTGCCAGGTGCGGGGATTGCCGCTGTGGTAAAACGAGCGCGGCACCTCCCCAGATAGAGGCGGCATTCCGTGCCGCTCATGAGACTGTGTCGCCTTCCGTTTCCATCACAGCGATGCCGGCTGTGAGCGGTGCGGAATCCCGTCTCTATCCGGTGGGGGGGGATCTCGGATGAACGTCCTCGCCCTCACCATCTTCGTCGGTCTGCTGCTCGCGGGCTCGTTCGTCATCCTGTGGATCGCCTCCGCATGCGACCCACGCAGCTTCAATGAGCGCGATGCGCTCCTGCCGCTCGAGTCCGACGGCACTGAACCCAACTCTCCTCTGCAACCGCCAACCCATGAGTAACACACCCGCAGGCGCCGCGCCCGGCGCAAAAACACGAATCGAATACGACGATACGCCGGTCCGGCAGTTCATGATTGCCTCCATTTTCTGGGGCATCATCGGAATGCTCGTGGGAGTCGTCATCGCCACACAGATGGGCGTGTGGCAGGCGAACTTCGGCACGTCCTGGCTGACGTTCGGCCGCCTCCGCCCGCTGCACACGAACGCGGTCATCTTCGCGTTCGTCGGCAACATGATGTTCGCCGGCGTCTATTACTCCACGCAGCGCCTCGTGAAGGCGCGCATCGCATCGAAGCTGCTCTCGCGGATCCACTTCTGGGGCTGGCAGCTCATCATCGTCGCGGCTGCGATCACCCTGCCGCTCGGGCTCACCCGCGGGAAGGAATACGCGGAGCTGATCTGGCCCATCAACATCGCCGTCGCCCTGATCTGGGTCGTCTTCGGCATCAACTTCTTCTGGACGCTCGCACGCCGCAATGAGCCGAGCCTCTACGTCGCGATTTGGTTCTACATCGCGACGATCATCACCGTGGCGATGCTCTACATCGTGAACCACCTCTCGATTCCCACGAGCTGGATCCACAGCTACCCGATTTTTGGCGGCGTGCAGGATGCGCTTGTGCAGTGGTGGTATGGGCACAACGCCGTCGCGTTCTTCCTCACCACGCCGATTCTCGGCATCATGTATTACTTCATGCCGAAGGCGGCGGAGCGGCCGGTGTATTCCTACCGGCTCTCGATCGTCCACTTCTGGTCGCTCGTGTTCCTCTACATCTGGGCCGGGCCGCACCACCTGCTGAACACCTCGCTGCCCGTGTGGCTCCAGTCGCTGGGAATGATCTTCTCGCTCATGCTCTGGGCGCCGTCGTGGGGCGGCATGCTCAACGGCCTGCTTACTTTGCGCGGCGCCTGGCACAAGCTGCGCACTGACCCGGTGCTGAAGTTCTTCGCCGCGGGCGTCACGTTCTACGGCATGTCCACTTTTGAAGGACCGCTGATGTCGATCCGCTCCGTGAATGCGCTCTCGCACTACAGCGACTGGACGATCGCCCACGTCCACGGCGGCGCGCTCGGCTGGAACGGCCTCATGGCTGCCGGCATGTTCTACTGGCTCGCGCCGCGCCTGTGGAAACGCCCGCTGCACTCGCCCTCGGCGGCAAACATGCACTTCTGGCTCGGGACCGTCGGCATCCTCATCTACATGCTCGCGATGTATGTCTCGGGCATCACGCAGGGCCTCATGCTCAGCGCGACAAAGGAGGGCGGCACGGTGCTCTCCTACCCGAACTTCCTCGACGCCGTGACCTCGACGAAAGTGCTCATGCACGTCCGCGCACTCGGCGGCCTCATGTATCTCGTCGGCTTCGTGATGCTCGCCTGGAACATCTGGAAGACGGCCAAGGGTGCCGAGGCCGTGAACGGCAGCACCGAGGTGTTCATCCCGGAAAAGCCCGCCCGCATGGGCGTCGTCGGCGGCTTCATGAATGCGCCGGTCATTTACACCCTGCTGCTGCTCGTGACGGTCGCGGCATGGGCCGCGCTGCCCGGCGTGTGGAGCGCGCTCAGCCTCGTGGCAACCTTCGCAGTCGTCGCGATGATGTGCATGAACTTCGAGTTCTCGAAGAAGGGCTGGAGCGTGTGGCATGAGAAGCTCCTCGAGAATGCGCTGCCCTTCACCGCGCTCGCGGTCGTCGCGGTCTTCATCGGCGGCCTCGTGCAGATCATTCCGACCGTGATGGTGAACACCGCCAACAGCATCGAGGGCGTGCGGCAGATTCCCTACAAGCCCCTCGAGCTCGCAGGCCGCGACATCTACATCCGCGAGGGCTGCTACACCTGCCACTCGCAGCAGATCCGCACCCTCGTCGGCGATGTGCTGCGCTACGGAGACTACTCGAAAATCGGCGAGAGCATCTACGATCACCCGTATCAGTGGGGCTCGAAGCGCATCGGCCCGGATCTCTCGCGCGAGGGCGGGAAGTATCCAAACTCGTGGCACTTCTTCCACATGATGGACCCGCGGCAAATCAGCCCCGGCTCGACGATGCCCACGTATCCTTGGCTTTACTCCGACAAGACGGACGTCGCCGCGCTGCCGAGCAAGATCAGCGTCCAACGCAAGATCGGCGTGCCCTACCCGGCGATGACAGAGGCGGAAATCCAGCGCCAGTGCGACGAGCAGGCGAAGGAGATCGTCGAGGATCTGAGGAAGGCCGGTGCCGAGATCGCGCCAGACCGCGAGATTGTCGCGCTCATCTCCTATCTCCAGAAGCTCGGAAAATCCGAGAAGGTCGCCCCCGCGGACGCACCGAAAACCGCAGCCAACTCAACCAAGTAGGACACCATGTTTCACCGCATCCTCGTCGAAGAATGGCAGCGGGCGCTCAGCATCATGAGCATCCTGCTCTTCTTCGCAGTCTTCGTGATTCACTTCATCCGCGTCCGCCGCATCCCGCGCGAGACGATCCACCACATGGAGAACCTGCCGCTCGAAAAAGACGACCATGACTGATCCCGCAAATACCCCGCACGACTCCAGCCTCGACGAAGGGCTGCGCCCGCACGTCTTCGATGGCATCCAGGAATACGACAAGCGCCTCCCCCGCTGGTGGCTGCTCACGCTCTACGGAAGCATCGCCTTCGCAGCTGCCTACTGGGGCTATTACCATGCCTACCACATCGGCACCCCGCCCACGAAGGCGCTTGAGCAGGAGATGGCCACAAACATGGCCGCCGCCGCGCAAAAGGGCGGCGCCCTCGACGATGACGCCATTTACAAGATGAGCCACGACTCCGCCGCCGTCGCCGCCGGCAAGACGACCTTCAACACTCTGTGCTTCTCGTGCCACCAGCTCGACCTCACCGGCGCGATCGGCCCGAACCTCAAGGACAAGGAGTGGATCCACGGCGGAAAGCCGATGGATGCGTTCAAGACGGTGTTTGAAGGCGTCCTCGCGAAGGGCATGCCGGAGTGGGGCAAAATCCTCGGCAGGCAGAAGGCGACCGAAGTCGTCGCATACATCTTCTCATTCCATTCCCCCGGGGAAGAGGTGAAGATTGTCCCCGGATGGACGCCGCGGCCACTGGCAATGCCCGTCCCGCCACCGCCGCCTGCCCAATGAAGACTGAAACGCCGCCACGCCCCTCGCTCGAGTCCGTCTCGACCATCAATGAGGACGGCTCGCGGCGATTCATTCACACCGCAAAAGCCACGGGCCGCTTCGCCCGCTGGCGCGCGGTGCTCGCGGTGGCGCTCATGGCGCTCTACGTGGCGATGCCGTGGATCCAGATCAACGGCAACCCGATGCTCTTCCTCGACTTGAAGCACCGGCAGTTCCACTACTTCGGCCTCACGTTCGTGAGCCAGGACATCTGGATCGTGTTCTTCGTGATGAGCGGGATCGGCTTCTGCCTGTTTTTCGTCACGTCGCTGCTAGGCCGCGTGTGGTGCGGCTGGGCCTGCCCGCAGACAATCTTCCTCGATGTCGCCCGCCGCATCGACCGCCTCTGCGAGGGCGACGCGATGGCGAGACGGAAGCTCGATGCCTCGCCGTGGACGCTGAACAAGACGGTGCGCCGCTTTGCAAAGCACAGCCTCTACATCCTCTACGCGCTGCTGCTCTCGCACGTGCTCCTCTCGTATTTCGTCTCGATTCCGCGGCTCTACACGATGATGCAGCATTCCCCGCGGGAAAACCTCGGCTCCTTCGCCTTCGTATTCCTCATCGCCGGCGCGCTGTGGTTCAACTTCGCTTGGTTCCGCGAGCAGTTCTGCATCGTCCTCTGCCCGTATGGCCGCCTGCAGTCCGCGCTGCTCGACAGCGATTCGCTCGTCGTCGGCTACGACACCAAGCGCGGCGAACCTCGCGGCAAAAAAGGCACGACCACCGGCGACTGCATCGACTGCCTGCGCTGCGTGCAAGTCTGCCCGACGGGCATCGACATCCGCCAAGGGCTGCAGCTCGAGTGCATCGGCTGCACCGCGTGCATTGATGCGTGCGATACAGTGATGAAGAAGATCGACCGGAAGCCCGGCCTCATCCGCTACGACTCGCGTCACGGTTTCGAGGGAAAGCCGACCCGGTGGATTCGCCCGCGCACGCTGCTCTACACCGGCCTCGCCATCCTCGGTGCGATTGCCCTCACGATTGAGACGCGAGCCATGCTGCGTCCGGCGACCTTCAGCCTCACCCGCGTCACCGGCATTCCGTATGTCGTCGAGGGCGGCGTGGTGCGGAACCAGTTCCTCGTCCGCGTGCTCAACAAGCGCAACGCGCCCGTCACCTTCCGCCTCGATGTCGCCGACGGCCCGAAGAGCCTGCACGCCAGCGGCGCCGAGGGCGGCATCCCCGTCGCTCCGCTCGGCGAGGAAATCCGCACCATCGTCCTCACGCTGCCGCGCGCAGACTTGAAGAAGGAGATCCCGCTCCGCTTCCGGATCGTGTCGAGCGACGGCACCGTCATCGAAAAAGCCGGGACATTCCTCGGCCCCATCATCCCATGAAAGAACGCCCTTGGATTTGGATCATCATCGCGAAGGTCGTCTTCATCGCCTTCATCGCCACGCTGGTCACCATCGCCGTGCGCAGCAGGGAACCCGACGTGAGAAGTGCCGTCACCCATGGACATTGAGGCCGCCACGCCTTTCGCCGCACTCATCGCGGGCCTCGCGACGAGCATCCACTGCACGGCAATGTGTGGTCCGCTCGCGTGTGCGATGCGTGTGCGCCCGGCTGAGTATCACGCCACGCGACTCGTGTCCTACATGCTCGCGGGCGCGCTCTGCGGTGCAATTGGGCAGACGATTGCCAGCTTCCTCCAGGGCAGCTCCGCGCGCATCGTGCCGTGGGTCTTCGCCGCGGTGCTCATCATGCTCGGCTTCGGCTTGGAGAAAAAAATCCCGCAGCCGCGCTTCGTCGCTAACCTTCTCCTCCGCGCCCGCCTGAACCGCTCGCTCGGCTGGCTCACTCCGCTGCTCCCGTGCGGACCGCTCTGGCTCATGCTGGGCGCTGCGGCGCTCACCGGCGTGTGGTGGAGCGGCGCGCTGCACATGGCGGCGTTCGCGCTCGGCACGGTTCCGCTCCCGCTCTTGCTCCAAAGCCAGGCGCTCAACGCGCAGCACAGACTCTCCCCGCGCGCCGCGCGCTGGATGCAGCAGGCGCTCGCCCTCGGCTCCGCGGGCGTCCTCGTCTGGCGGGCCACGCTCCCACTCCATGCGTGCTGCCACTGACCAGCGCATCTGCATCCACTGCGGCACGCCGTTCCGTCCGACGTCGCATCGCCCGGATTTCTGCTGCGCGGGCTGCCAGTTCGTCCACGACCTGATTGCGAAGAACGGCCTCGGCCAGTTCTATGACCTGCAGGAAGCCGGCATCCCGCCCGTGCAGTCGCTCGTCTTTCAAAAGCGCGACTACGCGTGGCTCGACGAACTCGCCGGCACCAGCGGCGGCTCGCTCGCGCTCGACGTGCAGGGCATCTCCTGCATCGGCTGCGCGTGGCTCATTGAGAAGCTCTTCATGCGCAAGCCCGGCGCGCTCGCCATCCATGTGGACCCGACGCTCGGCCAGCTCACGTTCCGCTGGCAGTCCGGCGTATTCGACATCACCGCGTTCGCCCGCGAACTGCAGACCTTCGGCTACCTCGTCGGCCCGCCTGGAAAATCCGAGCCTCGCGCGAGCCGCTCGCTGAATCTCCGCCTCGGCATCTGCGGCGCGCTCGCGATGAACGTGATGCTCTTCACCCTGCCGCGCTACCTCGGCATGGAGGAAAATTTCCAGTTCGCGGGACTCTTCCACAGGCTCACGCTCATCATCGGAACGCTGAGCTTCCTCATCGGCGGCAGCTACTTCTTCGTCCGCTCGTGGCACAGCCTGCGGCAGCGCGTGCTGCACATCGACCTGCCGATTTCCATCGGCCTCGCCGCCGCGTATGCCGGCTCCGTCTTCGCATGGGCGCGCGGCGCGCACGGCTTCGTCTATTTCGATTTCGTCTCGATGTTCACGTTCCTCATGCTCGCGGGCCGCTGGCTCCAGCAAAAGGCCGTCGAACGCAACCGCCACCAACTCCTCGCCGCGCAGGCCGAGCCGCCGCCCGTGCGTCTCGCATCGGGTGAAAAGGTTCCCGTCGCGCGAGTCGCGTGCGGCGATGTGTTTTCCGTCGAGCCCGGCCAGGTCGTCCCGGTGCTCTCGCACCTCCGCTCCGATGGCGCGACGCTCGGCATGGAGTGGATTAGCGGTGAAAGTGAGGCCGCCAGCGCGCGGCGCGGACGCCTCGTTCCGGCGGGTGCAATGAACTGCGGCAAGTCCGCCATCGAACTCGAAGCCCGCGAGCCGTGGGCTGACTCGCTGCTCGCGAAGCTCCTCCGCATCACGCCCACCGGCGCGGCGCGCGACGTCACACTGGAGCGCTTCCTCCGCGGCTACATCATCGTCGTCCTCGGCCTTGGCGCGCTCGGATTCTGCGCATGGTGGGCTGCGACCGGAGCGCTGCTCGCATCGCTGCAGGTGTTCATCTCCGTCCTCGTCGTCTCGTGCCCGTGCGCCAGCGGCGTCGCTCTCCCGCTCTCCCGCGACCTTGCAGCATCGAAGCTGCGCCGCCTCGGCGTCTTCATCCGCGACGGCGAGATTTGGTCGAAGCTCGACCGCGTGCGCAAAGTCATCTTCGACAAGACCGGCACGCTCACGCTCGAAGCGATGTCGCTCCTGAACCCTGAAGCGCTGCGCCATCTCCGCGAAGACGAACGCACCGTGCTCCTCGCGATGGTGAATGACAGCCTGCACCCCGTGAGCGGCTGCCTGCGCGAGCAGCTCCTCGCCGACCGCGTCGAACCCGCCGCCGCGAAGGACGTGCACGAATTCGTCGGTCTCGGCCTTGAGGTGAACCACGGCGGCGTTGTCTGGCGTCTTGGTCGCCCCGAGTGGGCCGTGACTCCCGAACTCGCGCTGACCGCAAAGGCCGACTGCCTCTTCACCCGCGACGGTGAACCACTCGCGGCGTTCCGCTTCGGCGAAGCCGCGCGCGACGATGCCCGTGAGGAAATCGCCGCGCTCCGCGAGCGTGGCTGCGAAATCTTCGTCCTCAGCGGCGACCGCCGCGCAAAGGTGGACGCGATGGCCGACCGTCTCCACCTCCCGCGCACGCAGTGCCTCGGCGAACTTTCTCCCGACGACAAAGCTGCACACGTCCGGAAGCTCGACGCGCACGACACGCTCTATCTTGGCGACGGCGCCAACGACTCGCTCGCATTCGACGCCGCGCTCATCAGCGGCACACCCGCCATCGACCGCGGACTCCTCGAACAAAAGGCCGGCTTCTATTTCCTCGGCCGCGGCCTCAGCGGCGTCCGCTCGCTGCTCGACACCGCCGCACAACGCCGCCGCACAGCGCGCGCCGTCGTCACCTTCGCCATCGCCTACAACGCCGTCGCCGTCGCCCTCAGCCTCGCCGGAGTGATGAGCCCGCTGCTCGCCGCCATCCTCATGCCCGCCAGCTCCCTCGTCTCGCTCGCCATCGTCCTCGCCGGCATCGGCGCATTCCCCCGCCGCCGCGCGTAAATCGCGACCGCACGTTTGACGCCCCGTTTCGCGCCACGCATCCTCGCGCGATGCGCGCCCTATTCCTCCTCCTCACGCTGCTGACCACAGCCGCCTTCTCGGCGAATCCGCCGAATGTCGTGATCATCTTCTGCGACGACCTCGGCTACGCGGACATCGGGCCGTTTGGGCAGAAGAAATTCTCCACACCGAACCTCGACCGCATGGCGGCCGAGGGAAGGTGCTTCACGAACTTCCACGTCTCCTCCGCGGTGTGCTCGGCATCGCGCTCCGCAATTCTCACCGGCTGCTACCATTCGCGCGTCGGCATCCATGGCGCGCTCGGGCCTTCATCGCCCATCGGGCTGAATCCCGGCGACATGACGATTGCGGAGATGCTGAAGCAGAAGAACTACGCGACCGGCATGGCCGGAAAATGGCACCTCGGCGCAAAGCCGGAATGGCTGCCGATGCGGCGCGGCTTCGACGAATGGCTCGGCCTGCCCTACTCGAACGACATGTGGCCGCACCACCCGCAGGCGAAGCCCGGCGCGTATCCCGACCTGCCGATGTATGAGGGCGAGAAGGTGATCATCCCCGCGATGACGCATGAGGACCAGAACACGATGACGACTCGCTACACGGAGCGCGCCGTCGCGTTCATCGAGAAAAACAAGGCGCGCCCGTTCTTCTTCTACCTCGCACACTCGATGCCGCACGTGCCGCTCCACGTGAGCAGCAAGTTCGCAGGCAAGTCGGGCGCCGGACTTTTCGGCGACGTCATCCAGGAAATCGACTGGTCCGTCGGCGAAGTGCTCGCGGCGCTGAAGCGCGCGGGCGTGGACGACAACACGCTGGTCATCTTCACGAGCGACAACGGCCCGTGGCTCAGCTACGGCGACCACGCGGGCAGCGCGGGCCCGCTGCGCGAGGGCAAGGGCACAAGCTGGGACGGCGGCACGCGCGTGCCGTGCGTGATGCGCTGGCCGGGGAAAATTCCCGCGGGCACGAGGACGGACACAATCGCGATGACGATTGACGTGCTGCCCACCGTCGCCGCGCTCACCGGCGCGAAGCTGCCCGAGCGGAAAATTGATGGCCTCGACATCTGGCCGATTCTCAGTGGCACACCAAACGCAAAGAACCCGCATCCCGGCTATGCGACTTGGTATGCGGGCAACGAACTCCAGTCGGTGACCGACGGGCGCTGGAAGCTCGTCTTTCCGCACACCTACCGCTCCGCCGTCGGCATGACCCGCGCGACGGGCGGCATCCCGTCGCTCTACCGCCCGACGAAGCTCGAGAAGGCCGAGCTCTTCGACACCGCCGCGGACATCGGCGAGACGGTGGACTGTTCCGCCGACCACCCGGAGATCGTCGCAGCACTCACGAAGTTCGCCGACGAAATGCGATCGGAACTCGGCGATTCGCTGAAGGGCATCAAGGGCTCGGCGAACCGCGAGCCCGCGCGGCTGCAGAAGCAGTAGGCGCGCAGGCACGGTGAAATGAAGGCCACATTGCGCACCCGGCTCAAACTGCTGCTCGTCGCGGTGCTCATCGTGCCGCTGCTCGTCGCGCTCGCGGAAATCGGAGTCCGCATTTTCGCGAAGCACATCGACCCGCTCTCGGTGTTTGTCACCTCGCCGCAGCTCCGCAGCGACACGCAGGGCGAAACGACGGGCGGGATGTTTGAATTCGATCCACTGCTCTGCTGGCGGCTGAAGGCGAACCTCCGCGGCGTGTGGTGGGACTTCACGCCGGTCACCACGAACGCGCAGCACCTGCGCTCGGACCGCGACATCGGTGCGAAGAAGGGCGTGCGCATCGTCGTGCTCGGCGACTCGGTGACGTTCGGCTACCGCGTCCCGGTCGCATTCAAAAAGGACAAACCCGCGGAGTTCGACGCGGCGCAGAAGCCCTACCCGCTCCTGCTGGAGGAGGCGCTGCGGCAGAAATTCCCCGCGCTGCAAATCGAGGTGCTGCCGCTCGCGTGCCCCGGATACACGAGCGGACAGGGGCTCGCGTGGCTCCGCCGCGACATCGCGTCGCTCGCGCCCGACATGGTGCTCGCGTGCTTCGGCTGGAATGATGTGCGTTCCGCGGGCCTGCCGGATCGCATGACGATGCCCGCGGCTGGCGCGCAGGTGTTTGTGCGCAGGGTGATCAGCCACAGCCAGCTCCTGCTCAGCATTGCCCAGTCGGCGCAGAAGAAGATGAGCACGAACCCCGCTGCGGTGCAGCCGGAGCCGCGGTCCTCGGAGGAGGAATACGTCGCGCACTTCGCCGAGATGGATGCGCTCTGCCGGGAACGCGGCGCCGTCTTCGGCATCGTCCTGCCCGTCTATCGCGACCCGAACACACCCGGCATCGACCCGGCGCGGCCGGACGACTCCGCCGATCCCGCGGAAGCCGAGCGCATGGGCCGCTACCGTTCACGCCTCCGCGCCGAGGCTCTCGCGCGGAAAATCCCCGCGCTGGAAATCCCCGAGCTCACCGAGGCTTCGTGGCCGGCGAACAAGCCGCTTTTCGGCGAACGCATCCATCCGAATGCGGCGGGACACCGACTCATGGCGGAGCGGCTCACTCCGTTCGTGGCCGAGGCGATTGCGCGGCTGAAATCAAAGTAGCTCCAGCACACCCCGCAGCGAATTCTCCGGGCGCTGCAGCCGGAATGCCCTCATGCCGACGCGTTTCGCGCCATGCCAGTCGGCCTCGGCTTCGTCGCCGATGTGCAGTGCGTGTTCGGCAGCCACCTTTGCGCGCAAAAGCGCCGCGGAGAAAATCTTCGGCGACGGCTTGTCGGCGCCGATCTCGCTGGAAATCACGATGTCGTCGAAGAACTCCGCGATTCCGAGCTGCGCGAGAATCGCACGCAGGCGGCTGTCGAAATTCGAGATGACGCCGAGCCGCACGCGTCCATGCAGCGCCGCGAGCACCTCGCGCGTCTCCGGGTAAAGCTCCCACACGCCGGACCGCGTGAACTCCGGCCACAGCTCCGCAAAATACGCTTCGCGATCGAGGCCCGGCGCACCGCCGCATTCATCCAGCACGCGCCCGACCAGCGCACGCCACCAGGCGCGGTCATCATCCGGCCGCGCACCATCGGTTTCGTCGGGCGGCAGCGCATCCTTCCATGCTCGGCGGAATGCACGGTTCAGCCCCGGCTCCGCAATGTCCACACCGAGGCGCAGCGCCACCTCGCGGTAATGCCAGCCGACGCCGCGCGGCAGGTGGAAGAGCGTCCCCGCCGCGTCGAAGAAAACCGCGCGCGTCACTTCGTCTCCGGCGGGTGCGCGTCCGTCTTCGGCAGGAGCGGACGGATGGCGTCGGCGAGGATTTTGTAGCCGTCCGCGTTCGGATGCAGGCGGTCCTTCTCGAACAGCTCCCCGCGCGGCTCGCCATTCTCGCCGAGGAACTTTTCCCGCACCGCGACGAACTTCACGCCCGGCGTCGCCTCGCAGAACGCGCGGATCTGCCGGTTCGCCTCGATCACCTTGTCACGCTGCGTCCAGCGCAACGGGCTGCTCGTGATCTCGATGTAGCGGATCTCCGTCTTCGGCAGGAAGCCGCGCACCTTCGCCACGAACGCCTTGAAGTTCTCCACCACGGCATCGGGCGACTTGCCCGCGTTGATGTCGTTGCTGCCGGCGAAAATCACCACCGCCGCGGGTTCGTGCGCCGCGAGGATGCGCTCCGCGAAGTGCAGCGAATCCTCCATCTGCGAGCCGCCGAAGCCGCGGTTCACCACGCGGAATCCGGGGAAGCTCTCCGCGAGCGTCTTCCAGCGGCGGATCGTCGAGCTGCCGGTGAAGACGATGCCGCCCTTCTGCGGCGGATGCTCTCGATCCGCCTGCTCGAATGCGGCGATGTCCTTCTCCCACTTCGCGGGGTCGGCGTTCGTGTGCAGCGGGAGCAGCGCGGGCAGCAGCGCGAGGAGGAATCGGAGCTTCATCGCGCGACAAAATCATGGGCACCACTTGACGCAAGCGCATCTTTCCGCTCCCGCGCGCCGCGGTGATCTGCCACACAGCGCCATGCTCCACCGCTCGCACGACTACGATCACCTCATCGCGCGCTGGCGCAGTGTCGCCCGGGCAGCGCGCCTCCCGCTCCGCCGGCTCGCGCGCGACGACGGCTTCGAGCTGTTCTACCTCCAGACACCCGCCCTCGCGCGCGGCAACGGCCTCTACCTCTCCGCCGGCGTCCACGGCGACGAACCCGCTGCTCCGGAGGCGCTCGTGCGCTGGGCGGAGAAAAATCCCGCACGTCTCGCGAAGCTGCCGCTCCTCATCTTCCCGTGCCTGAATCCGTGGGGCCTCCGCAACAACGTCCGCACAGACTCGCGCGGCCGCGACTTGAACCGCCTCTTCCACGGGGACACCCATCCCGTCGTCGCCGCCGTGCGCCGCATCACCGCGCCGCACCAGTTCCACGCCGCGCTGCTCATGCACGAGGATTACGATGCGCAGGGCGTCTATGTTTACGAGGTGCAGCGCGGCACGCGCCGCGTCGGCGAGGAGCTGCTGTCGCGCGCGGAAAAAATCCTCCCGCGCGATCCCCGGCGGAAGATCGACATCAGCATCGCACACAACGGCCTCATCCGCCGCCGCGTGTCGCGCAGGATGTTTGCGAAGATGGGCTACCCCGAGGCGATCTGGCTGCACTTCTTCCACGCCCGGCACACGTTCACCTTCGAGACACCGTCCGAAGCCGCGCTCGAGCTTCGCGTGCGCGCGCACATGGCGGTGATCAGGGAATGCGTGCGGCAGGCTGCCCGGCCCCGCTGACACCACCCTCCGCTACACCCGCAGGAAAATCCTCCGCCGGTGGAGGAACCACGCCAGCAGGAACACGAGCCCCAGCGCGCCGAGCGCGATGGCGAGGTCGCCGAGGCCCTGCGCCTTCCCGTCGAGGAATGCCTTCACGTCTCCGCCGAGGAACATCTCCGCGCTCTTCGTGTAGCTGATGAACTTCGTGGAAAGGTAGAGCGTGATCGGGTTCATCCCGATCCACACGAAGGGCGCACACCACCGGCTCCACCCGCGCACATCCACGATCCAGTGAAAGACCGCCAGCATCCCCGCGCTGCATCCCGCGGCCACGAGGCAGAAGGAGGAGGTCCAGATGCGCTTGATGAGCGGGAACTGCAGCGACCAGAGGAGGCCGAGCCCCGCGAGCAGCGCGCCGCCGAGCAGCAGCGCGCCCACTTTCCACCCCGGCGAAGCACCGCCCTGGAGCAGCAGCGCCGCGAGCATCCCGAACAGGCAGATCGCCACGGAGGGCAGCGTGCTCAGCAGGCCCTCGTTGATGTAATACACGGCCATCTTCTTCCCCGGCAGGAAGCGGAAATCGAGGTAGTTCGAGAGGTTCCGGTGCTCCTCGTAGAGCCCCCGCACCCGCTGCGGCGCCGCCGCCGCGATCGCCGCCGGGTCGTGCGAGCCGATCCGCCCTGCGATCGCCTCCACGTTGTTCACCCACGGCTCCTCCCCGCGCGCCGGCACCCTCAGCTCGATGTTCGGGAAAGGCACAAACGTCATCAGCGCCCAATACCCGACGAGCAGCGCCGCCGCCGCGCCCGCGATCGCCCTCCACCGCTTCCGCACGCACACATACAGCAGCGCGGCGCAGAGGTAGCACGCCGCGATGCGGTGCAGCACGCCCCCGAGCGCGATCTCCGGCCACGGCTTTGACAGCCCGCCCGTGTAGAGGATGCCCAGCACATACAGCAGCACGCTCCGCCGCACCACGCGCGCGACGGTCCTCGCGGTGCCGTCGCGCTCCAGCGAGCGGTCCAGCGAGAACACCGCGGACACGCCCACGATGAAGAGGAACAGCGGGAAGATGAGGTCGTAGAAGACCATGCCGGCCCACTCCACGTGCCTGAGCTGGCCGGAAAGGAAGCGCGTGAAATCGTTGTCCGCCATTTTTCCCAGCGCCGCCACCAACGTCCCCGCGCCGAGGATCCAGAACATGTCGAACCCCCGCAGCGCATCCAGCGACCGCAGCCGCTCCTTCGCCGGGGCCGGCTCCGAAGGCCCCGCCCCCGGTGGAAGCCCCCCGCCCCGCGCAGGCGCCCGCCCCTCGTCACCAGCCCCCGGCGCCTCCTTCACCAGAGACAGCGGCGCACCTGTTCGCTCCGGCGGAGCCTCAGCCGATATCGGCTGCGCCTTTGCCGGCGCCGGCCCCGTGGAAGACGGCACCCCCTCCGCGCTGGAAATGTCCTTGGGAGAATTCATCGTCCCCGGAAAACCTGCCCCCTGCGGAGTTTCTTAGCCCCACCCAGGATCATTCGTCATTCGTCATTCGGGAACCCCTCACCGCCGCAGCGCCAGCACCAGCGCATTGTAGGTCGCGCGCATCAGCTCCATGTCCGCCAGCGTCGGCGGGTCATTCGTGAAAGGCGTGTCCAGTGTCGGCACCGCATTGCTGTTGCTGCTCGTCCCCGCGATCGCCGACGCCAGCGCCGCATTCGTCACCTCGCCGGGAGTCCATTGGATGCCATAGTTCCATGCCTATCCGGTTGCCTGCCAAGCCGAGGTGGAATGCGACCTCCGGGCGCGTTTCCTGGCATTTCGCCCGGCAGAAGCGTGCCCGGAGGTCACGCTCCACCTTCTCCCCTCGCGCTTTGCCAAACAATCGGATAGGCACGCATAGTTCTATGTTTGCGATTGCGCGGTGTGTCCTCCGGACTGAACCGGGTGCCGTCGCCGAAATAGAAATATCCAATTCGTGCCACGGGTCTGGATGGGGGGTGGAGGGTTGCCGCTGGGGTTTGGATTCACCCTTCCGCCGGCCATTGGCCCGATGTGTGAAAAGGGCGAACGGAGCAACGAGTAGGGAAGCCGTGCGGAACTGTCACCATCAGCATTTTTAAGCTATCCGCCCGCCCGGATCCCGAACCGGCAGCACCCGTCCATCCTGATTCACCGCTCCCCCGCAAACGGCAGCCTTGGAAAACCCCTTTTTTAGTCCTGTCACAGCCGTGGCACCACCGAAAAACCCTTTTTTAGTCGTGTCACAGCCGTGACACCACCGGAAAACCCTTTTTTGGTCGTGTCACAGCCGTGACGCCACCGGAAAACCCTTTTTCAGTCCTGCCACAGCCGTGGCACCACCGAAAAACCCTTTTTTGGTCCTGTCACGGCCGTGGCACCACCGGAAAACCCTTTTTTAACGACTGCCGAAATCGCGGCAGCGACAGAAAACTCGAGATCACCCCGCTTTTCGTATGCCTATCCGGTTGCCTGCCAAGCCGGGGTGGAATGCGACCTCCGGGCGCGTTTCTTCGCATTTCGCCCGGCAGAAGCGTGCCCGGAGGTCACGCTCCACCTTCTCCCCTCGCGCTTTGCCAAGCAACCGGATAGGCATGGCATCATCCGCCCCGGATGGGGCGGCGGAAGGTAGTGGCTCAAATTGCAAGTGTCGGCGCGCTCGGCGAGCGCGCCCTACCTGGTAGGGACGGCTCGCCGAGCCGTCCGTTGCCAAACTGAGCCACTGCCAAGCACAACCACCGGCTCGCACACCAAACCCACCATGAGCCCCGGACGGGGCGCTGGGATCATCTCTGCGGCTCCTTTTCCGGTCGGGATTCCCGCCAAAGAGGCTGTCGCAAAACGCCCGCGCGGTTGCAAAAGGGCGCGTGTGTGGTTTCCTCGCGGCTTCGATTTCCCGAGCGCATTTCCGACACGATTTTTCCATGGCTGCCTTCCGACTCTTTGACCTGAATCCCGAGCAGGAACGCGCGGTCCGCACGGTGGACGGGCCGCTGCTGATCCTCGCGGGGGCGGGCAGCGGGAAGACGCGCGTGATCACGGCGCGCGTGGCGTTCCTCATCTCGCGCGGGGTGGCGCCGGAGAACATCCTGGCGGTGACGTTCACGAACAAGGCGGCGAAGGAGATGCGCGAGCGCCTTGCCTCGATGATCGATCCACAGCAGGCGAAGAAGACGACGATGTCCACCTTTCACGCGCTGTGCGTGCGCATCCTGCGGCAGGACATCGAGAGGCTGGGCTACAAGAGGAACTTCTCCATCTACGACGAGGGCGACCAGTCGGGCCTGATCAAGAAGATCATCACGCGCACCGCCGCGCGCGACGAGAAGCTGGACCCGGCCGCGGCGAAGAACGCGATCAGCAAGGCGAAGAACAGCGGGTGGCGCGAGGCGCAGGACGACAAGACGCTCATCGGCGCCGTGTTCGCGCGCTACCAGCAGGAGCTGAAGAACCTGAACGCGGTGGATTTCGACGACCTGCTGCTGCTCACGGTGAAGCTGCTCTCCGAGCACGGGGACGTGCGCGGGCGCTGGCAGCGGAAATTCCACTACCTGATGGTGGATGAGTTCCAGGACACGAACCGCCTGCAGCTCGACCTCGTGTCGCTGCTGGCCGACGAGCGGAAGAACGTGGCGGTGGTGGGCGACGACGACCAGTCCATCTACGGCTGGCGCGGCGCGGAGGTGAGCAACATCCTGGAGTTTGAGGCGCACTTTCCCAACCCGGCCGTGATCAAGCTGGAGCAGAACTACCGCTCGACGAACTTCATCCTCGGGACGGCGAATTCGCTCATCAAAAACAACCCGCGGCGGCGCCCGAAGAAGCTGTGGAGCGCGAAGGAGGGCGGGGAGAAGGTGCGCATCATCTCGATGAACGACGACCGGCAGGAGGCGGCGTTCCTCTCGGGCGAGATTCACAGCCGGAAGATCAACGAGGGGCTGAAGTGGGAGGACTTCGCGGTGCTCTTCCGCATGAACGCGCAGTCGCGGCTGATCGAGGAGGAGCTGCGCCGGCTGCGCATCCCCTACCGCATCATCGGGGGGAAGAGCTTCTTTGACCGGCGCGAGGTGAAGGACATCCTCGCCTACGCGACTTGCCTGCTGAACCAGGACGACGATGTGGCGCTGCTGCGCATCGTGAACACGCCCGCGCGCGGCATCAGCGACGGCACGGTGGAGAAGGCGACGACGGCGAGCATTCACAAAAAGTGCTCCGTCTTTGCGATCATGCGCGACGAGGAATTCCTCTCGACCCTCCCCTCGCGCGCGCGGACGGCGGTGGAGAAGTTCACGGGGTTCCTCGACGAGATGGACCTGAAGATGAACGAGCCGCTGGCGAACCAGCCCGCCGTTTTCCGCACGGTGCTGAAGGAGAGCGGCTACCTCGCCGAGCTGCAGCGCACGTGCAAGACGCCCGACGAGTGGCTGAGCCGCGAGCAGGGCGTGAACGATGTGCTGAACAGCTTCGAGCAATACGAGGGGCGCAGCGACAAGGGGCTGCGCGGTTTCCTCGACGAGATGATGCTGCGGCAGGAAAATGAGGAGGAGGACGACGACGAGGGCGCCGGTGTGACGCTGATCACGCTGCATGCGTCGAAGGGGCTGGAGTTCCCGCACGTCCACCTCATCGGCTGCGAGGAGGGAGTGCTGCCGCACGACCGCTCGAAGGTCGAGGGCACCGTGGACGAGGAGCGGCGGCTGCTCTACGTGGGCATCACGCGCGCGCAGAAGACGCTGGCCATCACCTGGTGCCGCAACCGGACGAAATACGGCAGCGCGACGCCATGCACGGTGAGCAGCTTCATCAAGGAGCTCGACCCCGAGCTGTGCGAGCACGTGAGCGCGGGGCAGATCCTCAGCACGCCGGTGAGCCAGGAAAAGGCGACGGCGCGCTTCGACGCGATCCTCGACATGCTGGGGAAGCTGTAGGGAGCGGCATGCGCTCCAGCAACGGGGCGCTGCTTACTTCGCCGGAGGAGCGGCGGGAGCGGGCTTCGCCGCAGCAGGCGCGGGCGAGGGAGCTGCGGAAGTCGGCGGTGTTGCAGGTGTCGGCGGCGCAGTCGGAGGCTGCACGGGAACGGGCGCAGGTGTGGAAGGGGCGGCAGATGCAGGCGCAGGAGGAGTGGCGGGAGCCGCCGCGGGAACTGCGGGAGCGGGAACATTTCCGGCGAACGGCGCGTGTCCACCCGTCCCGATCACCAGCTTCGCCGCGTCGCCCTTCACCGTGAAGGTGAACGGCTGCGACTGGTAGGTGCCGGTTCCCACCGCTTCGACGGCGGGCGTGCGCGGGTTCACGAGATCCAGCCTGCCGCCGATGCCGAAGTCGCCGTTCACGTATTTCCCCGTCGCCTGCTCGATGCGGACGGCGCTTCCATCGAGCGTGAACTGTGCGCTCACCTCGCGCACGAGGCCGCCCTTCCAGTCGAGCGGAATGACGCCGCGCGTGAGCTGCGCCGAGCCGCCGAGCTTGAGCGCGCCCAGCGGGCCGTCCGCGCTCAGCGTGCCGGTGAGCGAGCCGCCGAGCGGCCAGTCCACGCCGGTGAGGCGCGACACCGCGCGGAGATCGAGATCCTTCGCCTCGAGCCGCACGCGGCCCACGGTGTCGTCGTTCAGCAGGCGGGTGAAGTTCACATCCGGCCAGCGCTGCCAGAGATCGAGCGGGAGGAAGGCGTCGCCCTGGAGACAAGTCCGCCCACCCTGCTCCACGCGGAGGTTGCGCAGGTTCACCGCGCTGGGGCCGACGCTGACGCCCGCCGTGAGCAGCGTTCCGTTCTCCATGAGCTGGAGGTTTTCGCACTGCACCTGGCCGGGGCGGTAGATGCCGGCAAACTCCGCATCGAGCGGGAGCGTGCCGCCGGGGCCGAGCAGCCGGAAGCGGCTCAGCCTCGCGGAGAATCTCCCCTCGTGCCGAGCGCCCGCGCCCTTCCCCGACCAGGATGCGACGACACCGCCGCCGAGCGGAGCGGGCAGGATGAACGGCGTGAGCACCGCGCGGTAGGGCGCGAGATCGCGCGCCGAGAGCCACAGTTCGCCCGAGTAATTTCCGTCGGTGAGGCTGACTCGCCCGTTGCCGTGGAGGATGTCGTCCGCGCGCCGCATCTGCGCGCTGATGATCTGCAGCTCGCGCTCGTGGAAGAGCAGCGCGGCGTTCAGCGTGTCAATCGGAGCGGTGCGCCACTGGAGGCCGTTGCCGCTGATGATCATCTGTCCCTCGAACTTCGCCGGTGCGTCCGCCTGCGCGCCGCTGCCGCTCACCGAGCCGCGGACGAAGAGCTGACCCGCGGCATACTTGAACTCCGGGAGCATGAGCGCGGAAAGCTCGGTGAGGTTGCGGATGTCGGCGTCCACCTTGAAGTCGAACTGGCGCTGCCACCACTGCACGCCGGGCTGGGGCACCGCCATCGTCCCGCTGAGCGTGAGGCGGTTCTGTCCCTGCTGGAGGCGGAACTCGGGAATCTGCAGGCGCTGATCCACCAGCGAGAGCCCGAGCACGAGCGAATCCCACTGGCGCGACTCCCACTGGAACGCGCCGGCCTCGAAGCGCACCGTCGCCTCCGACTTTGCAAAGTCGCCCGGCGAGCCCCGGAAGGTGAAGTTGCCCGACTTCAGCACGCCGCCGGCGGCGTCGCTCACCCCGAGGAAGTTCGCGAGGCCGGCCACGCTGATTTTGGAAAAGTTGCCGCTCACGTCGAAGCGGAGCCTGCGGTCCTCGAAGACCGCCTCCGCCTCCGCGTTGATGTCGCCGCCGAACGCCTTGAGCGTCGCGGAAAACTCCAGCGCTCCCGCCGCGATCTTCTCCAGCGAGATGCCGAGGCTTTCGAGGACGACGTCCGGCGCGAGCCTCATGCCTGAAAGGCGCGCGTAGGCTCCCTTGAGCGACGTCCATCCCCGCACCCCGCGGAATTCCTTGCGGCCCGATTCAGTCTTCATTGCGATTCGCGCGGCGCGCGCGGTGCCGGCCGCCATCTCGCTCATCGTGAAATGCGCGCCGCTCACGCGCAGCCAGTCCTCGCCGCGGTCGAGGGCCAGCTCGGCGTTGCGCACCGTGATGATTCCCGGCTGGGCGCCGCGCACCGCGAGCGATCTCCGGAGCCACTGCATGCCGCGCCCCTCGTCCATGTCCGCGTCCGCGCCGTTCGGCAGCGAGAGCCGGGCGGTGACGTTGTCCAGCTCCAGTTCGTGGAACCAGTGGCCGTTTCTCCCGATGGGATGGAAGCCGCAGCGCTCCGCACCGGATCGCACCCAGCCCGCCACCGGCGCGGGAAAGACATTGCTCCACGCGAGCCACGCGCGGGCGCGGCGGACCTCCACGCGCGTCACCGCGCCGGCATCCGCGTGATATGTCCACACGAGGTCATGAACGACGACGGGCTCGAAGAGGTTCCCCTCGATCGCGCCCATCGAGAGCGACGCACCGTCCTGCCATGCGCGGAACTTCAGCGCGGCGCGGACGACATGCGGAAACACCGGCGCCTGCACGGCAACGAGCAGCAGCAGCACGAGCCACAGCAGCAGCAGGCGCAGGCGCGCGAGAAGGCCGCGCCTCTTCCGCGGGCGGGGCGGCTCAGGGCTCGCGCTGGTTGCAGCAGACTCGGTTTTTTCGATCACGGGCCGGGCAGACTACGCGGCCCGCGGCGAAAATGGAAGCGCGCGCAGTGCCGGCGCTACTTCTCCGGAATCTCGCTGAGCTTCACCGCGCGTCCCTCCGCCGCGCTCTTGTCGGCGGCGGCGATGACGCGGTGCGACTTGTAGGCATCGGCGAAGCTCGTGAGCGGCATGTCCTTGCCGGCTTCGAGCGCGTCGAAGAACGCCTGAAACTGCGTCTGATACGGGTGGTCGCTCACGTCGCCGCTATCGAGCATCTTCATCGAGAGCTGGGACCACGCGTGCTTGTTCAGGCCGCCGAGCTTCTGTGAGTGGAATTTGTTGTCGAGGATGCTGCCCTCGCTGCCGACGAGGTGCGTGTGGAAATAATACGGCTGGAGGCAATCCACGACCGCCGCGCATTTTCCGACCGCGCCGCCCTTGAACCGCAGGATTGTCGTCGAGGTCGTCGGATATTCGTAGGCCTCGAAGACGGGATTGCTGCTCTGCGAAGAGAAGCTGCTCACCTCGGTCACGTCGCCGCCCATGCACAGCAGCAGCGCGTCCAGCGCGTGGCAGCCGGCGGTGAGGAGCGCGCTACCGCCGAGCTCGCGCTTCGTGTTCCAGCGATACTGGCCATACCACGGCCCGATGCCGTGGTAATAGTCCACCTCGCCGTAGTGCAGCTTGCCGACGAGCTTCTGGTCGATCACCGCCTTTGTCGCGAGGAACTGCGACGACCAACGGCACTCGAAACACACGCACACTTTCGCGCCGGACGACTTCGCCGCCGCCTTCATCGCGAGGATGTCGCCCCACTCGATTGCGAGCGGCTTCTCAACAATGATGTGCTTGCCCGCCTTCGCCGCCGCAATGAACTGCTGCGCGTGCTGGTTCGGATAGCTCGTGATGTCCACGACGTGGACGCTCTTGCTCGCGAGCATCTTCGCGAGGTCGGTGTAGGCCGTGATCGGCGAGCCGTGCTTCGCGGACAGCTCCGCAGAATCGAGCTTGCGCGACGACCACACGGCGGTGACCTGCGCGTTTGAGGTGGCATTGATGGCGGCGATGTGGGCCGTGGCAGCCCAGCCATAGCCGATGACGGCGACGTTGTATTTTTTGCTCATGGAATTTGGAGAGGTTTCGGGGAAAAGGGAGAGCTGCCGTTCTACGCGTGCGGCGGATGAAGGCGAGTGGATTTCAAGGAGCCGGGGCGCCCTCGCCCCTTCCCACGGGCTGGGGGGGGGGGGCCGCCCCGGCTCCTTGTTCTCACTGCGCCTCGCCCTTCAAGAATGACAGCAGGTCCGCGAGATCCTGCGGCTTCATCGTGGCCTCGAGCCCCGCAGGCATCAGCGAATGCTCGCTCGCGGTGAGCGTCTTGATGTTGGCGCGGGAAATATTCTCCTCCACGCCGAGCGCCTGGCGCAGCGTGATGGACTCCGGCGTGTCGGACGTGATGATGCCGGCGAGGATGCGTCCGTCCTTCAGTTCGACATTGCTCGCGGCGAATGCGGCGATGACCTCGTAATCCGGCACGACGATGTGCAGGAGGATGGATTCCTTCGGCTGGTTGCGCATGCCGAGCAAATCCGGCCCCACATTGTAGCCCTCCTGATCGAGCCGGTGGCACGACGAGCAGAGCGTCTTGAAGACTTCCTTCCCGTGCTTCGCATTTGGCGCGAGCGCGAGCACAGCCTTCGACGCCTCGTAGGCCTTCATGCGGTCGCCTTCGGCAACAGCACCAAACAGCTTCTCCGCCCGAGCTTTGATCGCCGCGTCCTTGCTCTTGGAAAGCGCCGTGCGCTGCGCCGCGCTGACAGCCGTGCGCGGCAGCACGCCGGACTCCACGGCATCCAGCACACGCGGCGCGTGTGCCGGGCGCGCGAGCAGCGCGGACACAGTGACATCCCGCTCGATCGGCGTGAGCGCGGCGAGGCGCTTCGGCGCGAGCAATGCCGCGGAGGCTTCCGGATTATCGAAGCTAGCGAGCGCGCGGACTGCAGCAGAGCGGAGATCGGCAGACGTATCGCCTGACGCTGAAGCTGCTAGCGCGGTCAACGGCTTGGATACGGCGCTCCATTGCAAGTGTTTAAGCAAGATGACGGCGTCAATCCGGCTTTTGAGAGACGCCTCCTTCCTGAGTGCAACCCCAGCAGCCTCCACCTCCGACACAAGAAATGCGGGTGTTTGCTTGTCGTCGAAACGAATGCTCGCGCTTTCAGCGGCACCAACAAGCAAAGCCATCCGCAAATCGACCGGCAGCTTCTCTGCGCCGACGTTGCCGAGACTGGCTAAAACTTCGCTCTGCTTCGGATGCCTCGAAATAACTTCGCGTGCAATCGCCCCACCCAATTCCCCGAATAGCTCAGAAACGCCCGGAGCGTCCTTTTTGAAATGTCTTACAATCAGACCGGTGAGTTCAAGCTCAACACCCTTTGCGCTGCTGATTACCGCGGCTCGCGTCCAACGATCCTCCGGACTGGCGAGGGCGATCTTTGCAAGCGGCGGAAGAACTTCTTCCCCACGTGAAAAATTAAGACCAAGCGCAGCGCGGAAACGTGTGCGCGAGTCTTTGCTTTCCGCGCCTCGCAGCAGTTGGTCGAGCGGCACCTTGTCAAGGTCGTCGCGCTCCAGCCCGCGATCCTTCGCGTAGCTCCACTCGCGCGAGATGTCCTTCGTGACCGGCTTCGCGGAGGTGATGCGCCAGATGCGGCCGTTCTTTTTGCCTGACTCGAAGTCGGTGTGCTTGCGGATTTCCTCGGGCAGGTAGTCGGGATGCTCGATCGTCTTGCGATACATGTCGCAGACGTAGAGCGCGCCGTCGGGCCCGCGCTGGAGGAACACGGGGCGGCACCAGTCGTCGCTCGATGCGAGCAGCTCGCGTTTGTCGAGCAGCGGCTCGGCGGCGAAGGTCGCGCCGCGCGGCACGAGCTTGTCCACGTGGACGAGATTGCCCGTCGGGTCGCACGAGAGCGCGCAGCCGTCGAACTTCTCCGGCAGCGCACCGCCGCGCCAAATCTTCACGCCGCACGCGGCGCTGAACGATCCCGCGTGCGAATCCGCCGTCGTGATGTTTTTGCTGATAGGGAAAAGCCGCACCCCCGCTCCCCCGCCCTTCAGCCCCGTCGCCACGGTGCGCTCGTTGCAGTCCTGCACCGTCTCGCCGAACGCGAGATGCGGATTGCGCCGCAGCCAGCGCGACTCGAGCACGACGTGCTGCACGGGCAGCCGGTTCATGCAGATGAAGCGGCGCCCGTAGTCGTCGAACGCGATGCCGTATTGCGACTTCCCGTCCACCGTCTCGAAGTCGCCGGTCTTCGGATTCCACCGCAGGTCGCCGGTCATTTTCACCGCGGGCTTTTCCGGATGCTCGGGTGAAGTGACCGAGCCGCCGCTCAGTCCCGCCGCGAACCAAATCCATCCGTCCGGGCCGACCGTCGGGCAGTTCACGCGGAGCTGCGTGCTCTTCGCGTAATCGAAGCCCGTGAGCAGCGTGCGCTTCACGTCCGCCTTCCCGTCACCGTCGGTGTCCTTGAGAAAGTAGATGTCCGGCGCGCTCGTCACGATGAGACCGCCGTCCCACGGCATCACGCCATTCGGATACGTGAGCCCCTCGGCGACGACCGTGCGCTTGTCGTAGTGGCCGTCGCCCTTCGTGGATTCGAGCATCACCACGCGCCCTTGCGGCGGATTGTCCGTGCGCGGATAGCCGCGGTTTTCTGTGACGAACATCCGGCCCTTTTCATCGAACGCCATCGCGCATGGCGACTCGACCATCGGCTCCGCCGCGACGAGCTCGACGCGCAGGCCATCGGCGACTTGGATCGTCTTCAGTTCCTCCTCCGCGGTGAACGGCCCGCGCTCGGCGGGATCCGCCGCAGAGGCTGCAGCGGTGGAAACTATGAGAATGCTCGCACGAAGGAATGCAGGTCGGGAGGTCATGGTGTCGGGTGAACCAGTCTTGGCATCCAGTCCTTAGCCGTGACGAGAGCGAAAGCTGCGCTCGCCTCCCGCCTCCGCACGTGCCATCCATGCAATCGAACCACCCACAAACCCATGTGCTGCTTCAGCGGAAAAATCACCCATGTCAGCGCAACGAAAATTTTCGCACGGCTGCTGCCGAACAAACGCCAGGCGCTCGTCTATTCGATGCACCTGAACACGCCTCAGGATGTCGCGATGATTCTGCCAATTCCAATCGCACCCGGATCGGGCGAGGATGCGGTGAAATTTCACGCGCTCGACGATTATCCCGAATTCTTCATGCACCTGGACGCGCTCTTTCCGCGCCCAAAGCCGTTGGGATATGGGTCGAGGGCCGCAGCCGGCGGGCTCTTACGGTCCGCTCCGCTGAAGGTTGTCGAAGTTGGCTCGTTCAATGCGTCGTTCGTCCCGACGGTGCATGACTTCGGTCGTCTGGATGCGCAGTTCCGCCTGCCTGACGCTGTCTGGGCAAAAATTGGCGCCTACTCGAAGTATGGCTTTGCCGTCTTCAAGCTGAGGAAGGGAAACGCGAAGGTGCATCCAATGGCGTTCGATTTCCCGACCACGCTCGAGAGACAGCTCTTTTTTCCCACCCTGCACATCCACGACGGCGCGGTGCATGTGCGTGCGGAATTCGACCACGTCCTCTACGCGCAGCCCGGCCATGACCGCGGCATCGACACTCACGCGTGGGATGAAAGCGAAGCGCTCGCGTCACGCGATGTTTCGATTCGGAAAGCGAAGGGCCTCGTGGCAGGCGGCGCGCATGTTTACAAACGCACCATGATCGGCACTCTGAAGAACGCCGACGTCATGGTGGCGGCAGCGTGAGGAAAGCGCCGCCTTTTCCAAAAAGCCGGCCCGCCTCCTGAGGTCGGCGGCTACGGAGGTGTTGCTTCACGCCGGGCGATGCGGAAAGTGCGCGGCTCACATGATTTCACCCGACAGCGGCGCACCGTCTGATTTTGCGGAGCACATCCGGCGCATCTTTTCGCCGGACGGGCTGCTGTCGGAGGCGAAGAGCTTCGAGTATCGGCGCGAGCAGCAGGAGATGGCGGTCGCGGTGGCAGAGGCACTGGCGGAGAGGCGGCATCTCGTCGTCGAGGCGGGCACGGGCGTTGGAAAATCGCTCGCGTATCTCATCCCCGCGGTGCTGTGGGCGAAGCGGCACAACCGCAAGGCGATCATCTCCACGCACACGATCAACCTGCAGGAGCAGCTTGTTTTCAAAGACATCCCGATCGTGCGCAAGGTGCTCGCGGAGGAAGCGGGCGATTTCTCCGCGCTGTTGTGGAAAGGACGCGCGAACTACATCTGCCCGACGCGGCTCGATCGCGCGATGGCGCAGGCGGGCGAGCTTTTCACCTCGACGGAGACCGAGGAACTGAAGCGCATCTGGGAGTGGGCGCAGACGACCGAGGACGGCTCGCTGAGCGACCTCGCAGTGGAGCCGGATTCGCACGTGTGGTCGCTCGTGTGCAGCGAGCCGCACATCTGCACGCCGAAGACCTGCGGCACGAACCCGCGCTGCCACTACCAGCGCATGCGCAAGCAGCTCATCGCCGCCGACCTCGTGGTGACGAACCACACGCTCTTTTTCCTCAGCCTCGGCGGCGTCACGGAGCAGGAGGAAAATGAGAGCGGCTATCTGTTCGCGAACGACTTCGTGATTTTCGACGAGGCGCACACCGTCGAGGCAGTCGCGTCGAAAATGATCGGCCTGAACGTCTCGCAATACGGCCTGCGCTACGCGCTGCACCGCCTCTACAATCCGAAAACGAAGAAGGGCCTCTTCCAAGTGCTGCGCAATCCCGACGGTGTGCGCGCCGTCACCGACACGCTCGAGAAAGCCGAGGATTTTTTCGCGAAGGTCGGCACGAGCGCGGATTTCAAAAAGGGCCGCGAGTATCGCGTGCGGCAGCCGGACTTCGTGCCGGACATTCTTTCCGCCGAGCTCACGAAGCTGCTCACGCAGGTCGTCCACACGGTGAAGGCCACCGACGACGACATGACGAAGGCCGAGCTGCAGGACCTCGGCCGCCGCGTGCGCGACGCGCGCACGAACCTCGCGACCTTCCTCAAGCAGGACGCCGAGCAGCACGTCTATTGGGTCGAGCAGAGCGGCAAGACCACGCAGTTTCACAATCTCCACGCCGCACCCGTGGACATCGCCGCGCACCTGCACGCGCTCCTTTTCCGCGACGACCACACGTGCGTGATGACCAGCGCCACGCTTGGCACCGGCGATGAATCGCTCGGCTACTTCCGCCGCCGCATCGGCGCCGACGACGTGAACGCGCTGCGCGTCGGCTCGCCGTTCGACTACGAGCGGCAGATGCGTCTCTACGTGACGAAGAAAATGCCCGACCCGCGCGATGCGTCTTATGAGCAGGCGCTCGCGGAGAAGATCGAGCACTTCACCGCGATGACGCACGGGCGCGCCTTCGTCCTCTTCACGAGCTACAAGACGATGCAAAACGTCGCCTCACTCTGCCGAGAGACGCTCGACGAGGACCACGACATGACGCTGCTCGTGCAGGGCGAAGGCCTCACGCGGCACCGGCTCATTGATGAGTTCAAAAAGGACGACCGCCATGTGCTCTTCGGCACGAAGAGCTTCTGGAGCGGCGTGGACGTCCCCGGCGAAGCGCTTTCCAACGTCATCATCACGCGCCTCCCCTTCGCCGTGCCCGACACGCCGCTCATCGAGGCGCGCCTCGAGCAAATCGAAGCCGACGGCGGCAACCCGTTCAGCGACTACTCGCTCCCCGAAGCCATCCTCGAACTCCGCCAAGGCGTCGGCCGCCTCATCCGCACAAAGCAGGATCGCGGCATCGTCGTCATCCTCGACCCGCGCATCCTCACCAAGAACTACGGCAGCGCATTTCTGCGCGCTCTGCCGAAGTGTCCGGTGGAAGTCGTATAGGAAAGAGTGCGCCTGTCTGCGCGTCAGGCAATCAAACCGGCTGGAACTCCCGTGCGGCACGCCTGCGGCGCATTCCGATCAGGACGCCCGCGCCACCAAAGAGGGCAATCAGGGCACCCGGCTCAGGAACAGGCACGACTTCGCCCCCCGAGGCAAAAACGGCTCCCGACCCCATCAAGGTTGTTCCCGCGTCCGAGTAGAAATTGATTTGAGCCAGCTGTTCAGTTGTCAGGCCGAATGAGTCGGTGCCGAAGAAAAGCTGATCCGAACCGCCCCCCGTCAGCGGAGTGCCGGTCCAATTGTAAATGCTCAATGTTCCCAGCCAGCTGGACGCGGAGCTGTTCGAAAACCTCAGGGGTGCGAACGCATTGAAGGATCCAAAATCAATCACGCTGTCGCTCGCCAGTGTGAATGTCCCAAGTTGTTCAGTGACGTTATTCGGAATAAACGTCGCCGGCACACTGGCGCTCGGAGTCCCCATCGTCACCGGTGCCGCGTCGTTGATGCGATTGCCAGTTCCGGCGAGCTGCAGCGTTCCGCCTGATGAAACATTCACCGCGGTCGTTCCGCTGAGACTGCCGCTCACGCTGGCCTCGAGCGTTCCGCCGGACACTGTCACTGCGCCCTGGAGATTTGGATTGGCCGTCAAGAGACTCAACTTTCCAGCACCAGCTTTGATGAGGTTTCCAGAAGATGCACCCGCGCCCTGAAGGGGATTGGCGAAACTCACGTTGTTCCCATTCGTGTCAACTGTCCCATTCACACCTGCCGCAATGTTCAGCCGGTTCGACACGTCTTCCGTGTTCGAGGGAGCCCACTTCAGAGTTCCGTCTCCCGTAAACGTCACGTTGCCGGTCGCAGGAATCGCTCCCGAGACAAATTGCAGCGCGCCACCACTGATGTTCGTCCCGCCTGTGTAGCCGCCCGGCGTGCCGCTGGAGAGGCTGAGCGTCCCGTTGCCTGTCTTTGTGAGGGCACCCGTGCTGCTGGGGCCGGTTTGGACTGGAACTGCAAAAGTGACGTTGTTGCCGTTTGTATCAATCGTCCCAGTGACGCCGTTGGCAATCTGAATGCCATTGAGGCTGGCGATATCATCGGTGTTGGAACCGCCCCATCTCAGCGTGGAGTTTCCAGTGAAGCGGACGTTGCCCGTGCCAGTCAGCGCACTCGACGCAAACTGCAGAGCGCCCGCATCGATGTTCGTTCCACCGATGTAGCCGCCAGGCACGCTGCTCGCCAAGGTAAGCGTGCCGCTTCCGCCCTTTGTCAAAGCTCCCGTGGTCGTCGAACCCGACTGCACGGGATTTGAAAACACAACATTGTTCCCGTTCGTGTCGAGAGTCGCCGTCACCCCATTGGATATTTTGATCAGGCTCGAAACATCCTGTGTGTTTCCGGTGCTCCATCTCAATGTGGGACTGCCGCCCGTTCCCACGAACGTGATGTTACCCGGCAAGAGCAATGAGTTGTCGAACGCGCCGCTGACAAATTCCAGCGTGCCCGCATTGATGAACGTCCCGCCGCTGTAGCCGCCATTCGAGTTGCTCGTGGCGAATCTGAGCGTTCCAGGACCATCCTTGGTCAGGCTGCCTGTGGAGGTGAGATTGTTGTTGATTGCGGTCGCGAACGTCACCGTGTCACCAGCACCAGCCACGTTCAAAGTCGCAGCGACGGAGTCATCGATGACCAACCGGCTGGACAGGTCGTCCGTGTTTCCTGACAGCCACGTCAAGGTGGAAGCCGCCTTGAAGTCAACCAAGCTGGCGCTGCTCAATGAGCCAGTCGTGGTCTGGACTGTTCCGCCTCCTATATTGAATGCACCGAGGAGTGCGGGATTGGCCACGCCAAGCGTGAGGGATCCGCTGCCGACTTTCGTCAGGGAGGAGGACGCCGCGCTTTGAATCGCCTTCGCAAAGGTCACGTTATTGGAACCGATGTCGAGGGTCGCGTTCACGCCACTAAGGACTTGGAGCTGTGTCCCCGAGCCGGTTCGGTTGGAAACGTCATCGGTGTTGCCGGCCCCCCACTTGAGCGTCGAATCGCCTGTGAATGTGAGATTGCCCGCACTGGGAATGGCTCCCGCATTAAATTGCAGCATCCCCGCGGCAATGTTTGTGCCGCCCGTATATCCGTTGCCAGCCGCCAACAGTATCAGGCTGCCGGAACCGGCCTTCGTCACCGCTCCCGAAGTCGGAACGGCACCATTGATGGCCGAGTTGAAAGTGACCGTGTTCGCACCGGTGTCAATTGTCCCGGTCACGTTGTCCGCCACCCTCAGACGGCTCGATATATCATCCGAATTCGTCGGCTTGGTCAGAGTCCCCCAGCGCAGCACCGAATTCCCAGTGAATGTCACCGCGCCCAAGGTGGGCAAATCCCCGGCCGCAAATTCCACGGTTCCCATCGCGATGTTCGTTCCGCCCGAATACAATCCCGGCGAATTCAACGCGTCAAACGACAGCGTGCCCGCGCCGGTCTTTGTAAGCGCACCGGTCGTGCTGGGTCCGCCGCTGTTCACGGCGCTCGCGAAGAGCACATCATTTCCATTCGTGTCAACCGTCCCGATGACACCCGCCGCTATCCTGAGGAAAGCGGAAACATCGTCGGTGTTGCCAGTGCTCCATTTCAGAGTCGGAACCCCGCTGACTCCAGTGAATGTCACATTTCCCGGCGTCACAGAGCCCGAGGATAGGAACGCGTTGTGGACGAACTCCACCGTCCCAGCCAAGATGTTGGTTCCGCCGAAATAGCCTCCCGTGGAATTATCAGCGGCGAGCTTCAGCGTGCCAGATCCCGTCTTTGTCAAAATACCACTCGTGGGGGCAGTAGCCTGAAGGATGCTGGCGAAAGTCACATCGTTTCCGTTCGTGTCCAAAATGCCGGTGACACCATCGTTGATTTTGATGCGGTCGGAAATGTCGTTGGCATTTGCCCCCAGCCATCTCAGGGTTCCGCCACTGTTGATAAACTCAATGGTCCCGACGCCCGGCAACGAGTTCGCGGTGAATTGAATCGTTCCTCCTGACCCAATCTTTGTGCCTCCCGTATAGGCATTGTTGTTGGGGCTGTCGAGTGTCAGCGTGCTTCCCGAACTCTTGGACAAGGCCAACTGCCCCCCGGAAGTGCCGTCGAGAATCGCCCCTTTAATAATCACATTCTGCGATCCGGAAATGCTCAACGTCTGCACTCCGCTCGTCCCCTGGCTGAATACATTGCTGAGAACGGTGAGAAGCCCCGTTCCGCTGTTGTTCCAATTCTGGCTTGAGGCCACACCCAAGGACAGCGCGTCCGCAGGGGCAACCGAACCGATCGTCACAGCCCCCGACGATGCCCCAATGACGATGCCGCCCGTTCCCAGCGAGAGAACAGTCCCGGCGTTTCCTTTGACTGTCACAACCGCGGCATCGTTGATACTCAACGTCCTCGCCTCCATGTTGATGTCCACGATCGTGTTCGCCTGCGTGCCTGCCACGGGTGAGTTTGATGAGAAGAAAACGTCCGTCAGCAAACTCGGATTTCCCACCGTCGGCGTCGCACTCGTGAAATCATCCACAAAGTTGTTAGGCGTGGTCCACTTGGCGTTTCCACCGCTTCCTTTCCAATAATACGCCGTGCTCGCGGGGGCGACGTTGAGAATAAGGTCATACGCGCCAAACGAACTCGCACCGGTCAGAGTATAACTGAAACCCGGAGGGGTTGCCCCGAGCGTGAACAGCGTTGGATTCGAGACCACATCCTGGTCGCTGGTGAGGATGGTGTAACTTCCAAGTCCAAATCCAGAAAGGCTGTTGATGTCGATCTTCAAGCCGCTCGGCGACGAATCCAAGACCAAGTTCTGGATGTTGAGGTAGTCGCTGTTGACGAGCGTTCCGAGATTCATCGTCAACGTGGAGTTGTTATGCAACGTCAACCGGTTCAAATCTGTCTCCTCACCCTGCCAGGATCCAAGGTTGAGCTTGGCGCCGTTCGCGACGGTGCCAATCGAGACCGACGCAGTGGTCGGGATCAACTGAAAGCCGCTCAAACGGCTGTCTAAGATCAGCGAGCCTTGATCCACGAAAATAGTTCCGGTCAGGGATGCGCTCGGGGTGGTCAGCATCAATGTTCCGGCACCCGTCTTGTGAACCGGCTGACTGCCCCCCAGCATGGCGCTGATGGTCAAATCCGGAGCAAGTGCGCCGGAACCCGTGGGCGAGACTCCAACTGCGATTGTTGTGAAATTGGACGGCCTGAGGTTCAGCGTGGACGATCCGTCGATGAATGCAGGGTTCGCGTTATTGGTCGGATTGAAGATGATGTTTCCATTCACCTGCATGTCACCGTCGATTGTCGCCCTCGATGTGGTTCCCGCTGCTCCGCCACCGAGGTTCAAATCCGTGATGATCTGGTTCACGGTTTTGACCTGAACGGTCCCCGCGTAAACATTCAGCGGCGCGGGTGCAAAAATGTCGCCCAGCGTGCCGCTGGTTTCCACGACAAGCTTTCCTCCGCTCGGACCGCCGGCGGACCCAACATCCGTGCCTCCCGTGTAGCGATTCACACCCGTGACCGTTAGCGTCCCCGAACCCGTCTTCGCCAGTTTCAGATTGTTTTCGACGGCGCTCGACTTGCCGATGATAAACGAAAAGTTCTGGTCCGTATCGGTGAGAATCGTCACCACGGACGGCTCCTGGTTTGACGAGGTGTTTCCGCCCACGATGAAGGATGTGGCAGGCGGCGCAAACCCCGTGACTGCGAGGCCGGTCGTTTTGATTGTCTGATTCGTCGGGCCGGACGCATCCCCAAGCTGGAGCGTTGAAGTGCCCGTCATCGACAGCGTGGTGGTCGCGGGCAGCCGATTGGTGGACATGCTGCCGCCTCCGCCGCCCGCCAAGATGGTCAACCCGTTCGAAAGCGTGGTGTTTCCCGTGTAAGTGCTCGATCCCGCGAGAGTCAAACTGCCCGTGCCCGAATACAGCAGATTCAGTGCTGTGGCGGCGTTGGAAATCGGGCCGGTGACGACCGTATCACCGGCACCATTGAAGGTGAAATTGCCGCCTCCAGTGGAGGCGATTTCCGCGAACGACAAAAATTTGCTCCGGACGATGTTGTTCGTGATGGTCGCCGTGCCTGCAAGCTGCATCAGGCCATCAAACTCAAGGCTGTAATTGCCGATGGCAATCGGCGTCGAACCACTCTGAACTGAAAGCCGGTTGATGCTCGGAACCGCCTGATCCGCACCGTAAGCAAAGAGATAGTGCAGCCCCGTGTTGATTTGCAGAACGCCGTTCCCAATCGCGTTCGTGCTGCCAATGCCGAGGGATCCGCTCGTCGCATTGACGGTTCCGGTGAAGCTGTTGTTGCCCGCCAAGACCCATGTGGCTCCGCCGTCAATGGTGATGTTGAAAACGCTGCCAGCCCCCGCGCCATCGGCCAACGAGCCACCCAGCACGTTGGCCTGGGTGTTTGAACCACGCAGGAAGAGGGTCCTCGCGCCGGCTAGATTCGTATTATTGACGACATTCGTGAGCACCAAGGGCCCGGAGCCATCCGCATGGATCTGGTCGCTTCCCGTGGTGGTATCGATGAGGATCATGCGATCGCTCGTCTCTCCGGTTCCCACGTATTCGAGAATCGCCGCCCCGGTGCTGCCGTTGCCGATGGTCAGCATTCCGCCGGTATTGATGCCAAGGCTCGTCCCGGTCGGTGCGCCGGAGCTGATGCCCAGTGAATTGACCACCAGCGTCCCCCCGATAATCGAGGTGGTTCCGCTGTAAGTGTTCGCACCGAGAAGCTGGAGCACGCCGCCGCTGACCCTGAGGCTGCCGGTGCCACTGAGCGTGCCGGTAATGGTGGCAAAGTCCGTGTTGGTGTTTCCGTTGTCGTTGACAACGATCTGGCGATACCCACCGGCGGCGACATTGGTCGCGATGCTAGTCGCCGCGATCACCCCGGTTCCAGAGGTCAGCGTAAACTGAGTCGGGCTCGTGATCGAAGCGATAGCGGCGCCGACTGGGATGTTCGGATTTCCCGATATCACCTGTCCGAGAGCCAGTCCCACGGTGCTTCCGGACGTGAGGTTCACCGTCGCACTGCCTGCCGTCGTCGTGACATTAAGCGTCGTGGCAATTCCCTGGGTGACTTGGATGCCGCTGGCGATCTCCACCTCACTCAAGGCGGTGGACGAACTCAGAATCAAGTTGCCCGTTCCCAAGAACGGCCCGGTGCCCCAAACTGCGCTGCCCCCGAGATTGACCGTCAGCTTCGAGTTCGCGGCAGCGAAACCTCCCGACCCCACCGCTGTGAACTGCACGCCGTTTGCGCCGGTTCCGAGCACGCGGTTGAAGTTCCCCGTGGACTCCAGCACACCGCCATTGAAGACGAGGTTCGATGCATTTGGCATCGAGGAAAAATCCTGCGCGCGCAGGACACCGGCCGTGATCGTCGTGGTGCCTGAATACGAATTCGATGAATTCCCCAGCACCCATACTCCGCCTCCTGTCTTGGTAATTCCAAGCGTCCCGGTCCCGGGGTTCGCCAAAAGAGGATTGAGGAGGTTGTCGCCCGTGGAGTTGCCCTGCAAAGTAAGAGTGCGGTCCCCCGTTCCGCTCACGACAACAGCCCCGGAGTTGCCGAAAACAAGCGCCGCGTTGTTCTGAGCCGCCGCCAGAACGCTGTTACCGAAGTTGCCGGACGAATCAATGGTGCCGCCGTTCGCAGTGATGGTGAAAAGGCGGTTGGTTGACACGGAAGGCGTCTGGCCCAACTGGAGCGTGGTGCCGTCCGAACCCGTATACATGAGCGTTCCGCCGTTGAAGACGAGGTTACCCGCCGCGCTGCTGGAGGCGCCGATGCCGCTGCTGGTGCCGCCGTCCGCAAGCTTGAAAACGCGCAGAATGCCACTGGTGAGGGTGGTGACGCCCGTGTAAGTATTGTCGCCAGTGAGATACTGAACGGACGACGTGGAACCGGCCTTTGTAAGGCTCAGAATTCCTCCATTATCAGCGATCACGCCCGAAAACACGGCGGTCCCGGTGGTCACTGTTCCGTTGCCGATGACGAGCACCGACTGCGTTCCGCTGCCTCCACCGCTGTTCCAGATGGTCCCGGCGCCGTTGATCATGCCCGTGACCAACGAGGGTTGGGCCGGCCCGCCGGACAGAGCGACGCTCGGACCCGCTCCATTCAGATCGAGCGTGGCCGCCTGCCGGATGGTCATAGTCGTTCCTGCCGTGGTGAGAACTCCCAACGCGGCGACGGGGCCGGACAACTGGAGTGTCCCTTCGTTAATCACCGTATTTCCCGTGTAAATATTGCTCCCCGAAACGACGAGGGTGCGTGTGCCAGCCTTCGTAAGGGACGCGCTCGTGCTGCCGATTCGGGCGCTGACGGTCAGGGTGTTTGTCGGAGAGCTGCCATTGGTGATGATGATCAACTCCGAGCCCGCCGCACCCAGGGTGTTTGTGAGGGTCCCGTTGTTCGCAATGGTCAGCGAACCGGCGGAATTGTCGAAGAGCACACCACCGCTCGTCAGTGTCAGCGGCCCGTTCAACTGCAGGGTGCCGCCAGTTCCGGTCAGCTTCAGGGAGTTGAACGACTGCGTCGCCGACGGCGTCGTCCCCGCGCCTGCCGCCAGGAAATAGTTTGCCGCGGCGACTCCGCCTGCCGGCACGTAAGCACTGTAGGCCACTGCGCTGACATTGCTTCCGCTGAGGGATGCCCAATCAACTCCGTTGATCGTCGCATACGCCTTCCTCGCGGCTGCATCGGTGAGAAGGCCGTTTTGCAGGAGAGGCGGCGTGGTGAAGGAGATCGTTCCCGTTCCGGGCTGATAGTCGAGAGTCATCCCCGCCGCGCGGTTAAGGAGCGGTGCCGCTGCGGCAAAGGTCAGCGTGGTCGTCTGCCCGTTCGGGGTCAGGACGATCTTTCCAGCACCCGCTGCCGGATTGATGGCGTTGAGCGTTTCAGTCGCGGCGGTGCCTGCGTTGTTCACATAATTCAAAGTGCCGCCTGCAGACTGGCTGCCACCAAAGGCGTCAGTATTGAAGATCAAGTTATTGGCGTCCTTGACGATGTTCGAAGTGCCGGTTGTGGCGCTGAGCTTCAGCGTTCCATTTGCGACGGTCAGCGGACCCGACCATGTGCTCGGTGAAGCAGGGGCTTGGAGAACCCATGTGCCAGCGCCAATTTTTGTAAGCCCCGTCGTGTTGGTCGCCGAGTTGTCGAGAAGAACGCTGCTGAAGGTGTTGTCGTTCGTGTTGCTGCCGCCGAGATAGAGAACCTTGATGCCCGCTCCAGTCGCATTGACGTTCCCCGAAATCGAGAGCGCGCCGGAACCGCTGGACAAAATCGCATTGGCTCCCGTGGTGCTCTGCAGGTTGATGGGCTTGGCCAACGAATCCGCAACTCCGGTATAAAGCACGGTGCCGCTGTTCAAATTGACCGCGCTCGTGAGCACCGTCTTGTTAATCGCGCCCAAGTCTCCGACGGACAGTGTGCCAGTAACCGTTGTGTTGCCAGCATAGGTGGATGCCGTGCCGGTGATTGTCAGCATCCCGCTCCCCGTCTTCGTCAAATTGTGAGCCCCCCCAGTGGCCACGACATTTCCCGTGATGACCGTCTCACCATTGCCACCGAAAGTCATGGTCCTAGCAGTCGCGTCCGGATTCGTCCAAAAATCGCCCGTGAACGTGAGCACCCCGTTCAGGTTATTGTTGATCGTCGAGTTGCCGGTGCCGCCATTCACAGTGGCTACTCCGAAGCCGACTCCATAGCCGTTCCGTCCGTTGACAGTGAGCGTGTTTTCCTCGAACAACAAAGGTCCAAATGTGGCAGCTCCATTGAGGGCCATCCCAGTCAGAGAATGGTCAGCAAAAATGACGGCACCGGCCCGCTGATACACGTTGCGGCCAATCGCGCCGGAGTCCGAACGGACCTCAAGCGTTCCGCCGTTGAAGTCCAACACAGACGCAGTGCCGACAGCCGAATTCGTCCCCAACACTGAGGCTGACTCGATCCGCACAGTGCCGCCCTCCACGCGGAATGTTCCGGCATAGCTGGCTGTGTTCAGGGCGGGGTTTAGAATGAGTGTGCCAGCGCTCGTCTTGATCAACAGCGCCGTGCTGATGCCCGTCAAGGATCCCTTGAGATCGATGTTCCCCACGCCGACGGCGTTCACCCCGCCGAAAAACGTCCCAACAGCGGTGGCCGTGGAAATGGTGAGAGGACCGGAAATGGTAAGCAGTCCATTGGCCGAATTGAACCTCGAATTCGTCGCCGCCCCGCTCACCGGCGACGTCATTGTGATCGCACCGGATATCTCATTGTTCCTCACGCTGACCAGCGAGGAGCTCTGGTTGAAATTCGCGCCGAATCCGCCGATGAGCAGGCTGCGGGTGAAATTGACGCCCGTCGTGCCGCCTTCAAGCACCAGCGAACCGCCGCCGATCAACTTCGACGGGCTGCCGTTCACGATAACCTGCGTGGTTGACACGCCGAGGGCGCCCATCGAGTTGATGATGAGGGAGCCGCCGTTGACGGTGGTGGTGCCGTCGTATGTGTTCGAGACGTTTGAAAGCTTCAATCCGCCGAAGCCGATTTTAGTAAGTCCGGCGGTGTTGGTTCCATCAACGAGCGTCGCGAGCGTCACATCCTGCGCGTTCGTATCCAGGTTGAGTGCCGCCGTGCTGTTCTTGAAACGCGACCCCCAGTCGGTGCCCGCGCTGGCCGCGGTGTATTGGAGCGTGCCGCCTCCGAACTGGATGTTGCCGGCACCCACTCCGCCGAGCGCCGTGGCGCTGTCGGCCCTGAGCGTGCCCGCGTTGATCGTCGTCAAGCCGGTGTAGAGGTTGTTTCCGCCCAGCACCAGTGTCCCCGCTCCAGCCTTCGTGATGCCGACGGCCGTCGCGGCGATCGAGCCGTCCAGCGTCAGCGTCAGGCCCGTATTGACCGTGATAATCCGGGCGCCCACCCCGCCGAGCGTGATCGCGCCGGTGCCAAAATCCAAGTTGTTGGCGCCGTTGAAGGCAAAGTCCGCGTTGATGTTGAGCGCGTTGTTGTTGGCGTTGACCAAATTCGACAGGGTGCTCGCAAGCGCCCCGCCGGTGATCGTCAGCGCCCCGGTTCCCAATGCCGATGCATTACCCAAGCTCAACGTGCCCGCGCTGAGCGTGGTCCCACCCGAGTAAGTATTCGCGCCGGAAAGGACCAGCGTGCCGGTCCCGCCGACCGACAATGAGAACGCACCGCTCACCACGCCGCTGACGGTCAGCGAGTTCGCCGAGTTGTTGTTCCATGCCTGATTGGCACCGAGCACGACGTTCGGCGCGATGACGCTGGCCGGCACCTCCGGAAAAAAGGAATCCACCGTGATGCCACCCGTGCCGATGGTCAGCGTGTTCCCGTCCGCAAGCAGGCGAAGGCCGAAGAAGTTCGTCGTGTCATTGTCAACGATGTGCAGGCTCTTGATGCTCATGTTCGAGCCGAGCACCGTGGAGTTCGGGTGGGTATTGACGTAAGTGGAGTCGGCAGAAATCCACACGTCCGTATTCGGGCCGGGGACCAGAGCCTGCGTGGTAAACGTCGTGGGAGAATCAATCCAGTTGCTCGTATCCACGCCGTTGGAAGCCGACCAAACGTCACTCACGCCGCGAATCGGCGCCGGCGTGCCCGACCAGTAGGCAGTCGTCAATGGCGTTGCAGACACGATATCCACCTGCAGGTCCGTCGCACTCGTGGTGACCAGGCCGTTCACCGTGAAGTTCGTGTTGTTATAGACTGTGCCGAGAACGTAGTCAGGCACGTTCAGGTTGCTGCCGCCGCCGCCGTGGAGGAGCGTGTAAATGCCCGTGGCACCCGTGGTGAGGCCGTTCACGCCGTAGATGTTCACAGGGATGGCGGTGTCGGTCGCGGTGCTCCCGGTGGCGGTGATGTTGCCCGCCACATTGATCCGCGCCCCCGTGAGGGATGAGCCGAGCGTCCCGCCGATGGCCGTGCCGCTGCCCCCGGTGAGTGTCATCGTGCCTCCAATGAGAAGCTGCGTGTTGCTCGTGGGAATGTAGGCAAGAGCCCCGCCCACGACCGACACGTTGTTGGTGCCGACATTGTTTCCCAGCGAATTGGCGTTTTTCGCGATGAGGGTGCCGGCACTCACCGTCGTGGTGCCCGTGAAGCCGGTGTTTGCGCCCGTGATCACCGCCGTGCCCTCCCCGGCCTGCACCATGGAGCCGCTGCCGGAGATCGCGTTTCCGACAAAAACCAAGTTCGACCGGTTGAACTGCAGCACCGTCGCGGCTGAGAGGGAAATCGGGCTGGCCGCGGAAACGGAACCCGCCGTGCCGCCGTTCCCAAACTGGAGAGTGCCGGTGCTGATTGTGGTGGTTCCCGTGTAGAAGTTGTCCGCCGTCAGCGCGAGCGTGCCAGCACCGAGCTTGATCAGGCCGGCTGTGTTTGTGCTGTCAATGAACGACGTGAGCGCGACGCTCTGGCCGTTCGTGTCGAACTTCATGGCCGAGGCGCTGTCCTTGAAAAGACCGAACGCGGTAATCGTGCTGTTGGCCGTGAACTGCAGAGTGCCTCCCGAGAAGGTGACCACCGAACCATTGCCCAGCGCACGAGCGCTGTTGGCCTGGATGGTGCCTTCCGCCAGGGTCGTCCTGCCCGAATACAGGTTGGTTCCGCTGAGCACGAGCGTGCCGGCCCCCAGTTTCGTCAGGCCGACAATCGAGTTCCCGATCGATCCACCGATGGTGAGCGTCTGGTTGGGCACCGTGATGCTCCGGGTGCCAGTGGTGCCGAGGGTGACCGCGCCCGTTCCGAGGTTCAGGCTGTTGGTGCCCGTGAAGGTGAAGTTGCCGTTGATGGCGACGGGGCTGTTCGTCGTGAGCACCAGATCCGCCACCGAACTGTCCAGCGTCGTTCCCGCCGAAATCGAGAAGGTTCCCAATCCCAGGGCACCGGCATTTCCTAGAATCAACGTGCCGCCGCCGAGCGTCACACCGCCGGTGTGGGTGCTGGCATTGTTCAACGTCAGCGACCCCGTCCCGTTTTTCACGAACCCGATCGTGTTGGCTCCGTTGTCCCTGAACGAACCGCCGAACGCGATGTTCGAGGAATGATTCAGCGTCAGGACGGCGTTCACACCCGCCGCAGGCTGGATGAAAACGTTCGCCGCAACCGTATCCGCAGTTGTCAAACTCGGTATGGTAATCGCCGCCGATGCGAGCTGCAGCGTTCCGGTGCTCCCGGCGTCGAAAGTCACCGGGCTTGCGAAGGCGGTGGTCCCATTCAGCTCGAACGTGCCGGCGCTCACGGTGGAGGTGCCGGTGTAGGTCACACCCGTGCCGGAAAGCGTCATCTTTCCAGCGCCCGTCTTGACGATTCCGATTCCCGAGCCGGCCACGCCGCCGGACGCCGTGAAGGATGAGCCCGACGCGATGTTCCAAGTTTGGTTGCTCCCGAGCGTCATCGGCGCCGAGACCGAGGTCAAGACGGGCGCGCCCGCTTGAACCGTAACACCGACTGCCGTCGAGGATGGCGAAAGGGTCAGCGTGCCTCCGGTGCCCGCCCCAATGGTAATCTCCGTGATTGCCCCACCGTTGGTATTCGCGTTGAAAACCAAATCATTGATGGTGAAAGGCGCCTCCAACGTGGTCGCCATCGTGCCGCTCCCGGCGATGTTCGAGGCGCTGAAGTTCACCGTGCTGCCGGAACCCGGGGTTCCGCCTGCATCGGTCGAGCCGTTGGGCACCATGGACCAGTTGCTGCCCAGGCTCGCCGTCAATGTCTTCCATTTTCCGTCCCCCTGCAGATTCGTCCAGTAGAAGCTCGGCCCCGCGAGCGCGGCGGTCAGGCTCACTGTGGTGGCGTTGGTCACCTTGGTGAAGGTGTAGCCCGTCGTCAGCGGGGAGGCGCCGAGGCCTGTGAAAGTATAAGTGCTGCCGGCGAGACCTCCGCCCGGGGCAGAGAGCAGGGTATATGTCCCGGCTCCGAAGCCGCTCAGCACCGTGAAATTGAAATTCACCGCGTTTGCAGTCGTCGCCGAGCCCGACGCCAGTGTGAAACGGTCGTAGTTCGCCGTGCTGCCGATGTCCAAACCAATGGCCGCAGTCCCGCTGCCAGCACCCAGATTGAGGCTGGTCAGTCCGCTTTGGTGCGTGCCAGCGCCGTTGAGGATGTTCAGCGTCGCGCCGCCGTCCACTTTGACTCCCGTGATGGATGCGGGGGCGGAAAGGGCACCCGTGATGTTCAACACGCTGCCGCTGCCGTTTACGTTCAATGCGTTGGTCCCGTTCAGAGCCGCTGCGATGTTGAGCGTCCCGGTGTTGACCGTGGTCCCCCCCGTGTAAGTGAGCGTCGCGGTGTTTGTGATGGTCCCGGTGCCGGTGCCCGTCTTCGTCAGACTGAGGGCACCGCCCCCGGTGTTCTTGATTTGATACGAGCCATTCGCCGCTCCGAACGAAAATGCACCGTCGTTCGCGCCCACCGTGAGCGACGCGGCGGAGGCCGACGTGTTGTCGATGATGCTGAAGCTGCCCGCGGTGTTGTTGGCGGCGGTGAAGGCGTTGACGGTTTCGTTTTTGCCATTCAAGTCAAAAGTCGCCGTCTGGCTCGCAGCCGGATTGATCGTGAAATTGCCGAATCCTGCGCCGTCCGGGATGATGTTGCTGTTTCCCAGCCGGAGGGTGCCCTGGGTGAGCGTTGTGTTGCCTGTGTAGGTATTTGTCCCGTTCAACACCACGGTGCCGCCGGCCGCATTGATGGTGATGGCACCCGTTATCGTGGGTCCGACAGTTCCGCCGTTTTGTAGGACGGCGTTGACGATCGTCGTGCCACTGCCGGCGAAGGTCACAACACGCGAATTGGTCGTTTCCTGCAGGTTGAACACACTGCCCCCGCCAACCGTCCCGCCGATCGTCAGCGTCTTGCCGCTCACGATGTTGTTCGTGATTATGCCGTTGCCCGCGGTGTTGTTAATGATGCTGGTATTGAGCGTGGCGAATGCCTGCGAATAATTGCCGCTGAACAGGGCCGTGGCACCGTTTGCAACCTGCAGGTTGTTCGTCAGCGACACGTCACCGTAGGGGGCGAACAGTGCGACGTTGCCTGTCACATTCACCAAGCCCGTGCCCAGAGCGGTCGAAGAGCCAATTCCAAAGCCGCCGCCGGCCAGATTCGTGCCACCCGTATAGGTGTTCGCGCCGGAGAGAATCCAATTCCCAGAGTCAGCCTTCTGAATGGTCGTCGCGCCGCTGCCCGAGTTTGGGATCACGCTCTTGATTTCGTTCACGTCGGTGTTGACGCCCCTCAGCAGGAGGATCTTCGCACCATTTGCCGTAACCGACAACGGGCCATCAATGATCAGCCCGCCGGACCCGCTCGAATCGATCGTGATCGTCGCCGTGGTGGTGTTGAGTCGAATTGCCCGCGTGGTCGTCTCGCCAGCTCCCACGTAG
Organism: Chthoniobacteraceae bacterium; assembly: GCA_044221185.1. GTDB lineage: Bacteria > Verrucomicrobiota > Verrucomicrobiia > Chthoniobacterales > Chthoniobacteraceae > SXWH01. The sequence continues at coordinate 63,049 of JBGAPP010000009.1, forward strand.
TTCAAACTGACACCGGCATTGGCGATCGTTCCGAGAATCAGTGCCCCGGCATTCGTGCCCAGATTGCTGCTGCCGCCGGCGCCGTCCACCGTCTGCACCGCGAGCGCGCCTTGGATCAGCGTCGTGCCACCCGTGTAGGTGTTGGCACCGAACAGTTGCAGGAGTCCGCCGCCGGTCTTGGCCAGCATGCCTGAGCCGCTCACGACGCCGGTGATCGTGGCGAAATCCGTGCCCGCGGTGGGATTGTCGTTGACGATAATCTGCCGGTAGCCGCCCGCCGCGACATTTGTGGCGATGCCGGTCGCAGCTGTCACCGACGTTCCGGAATTCAGAACGAACTGCGTCGCACTGTTGATGCCCGCGATGGTGTAGTTCGCCGGGATGTTCGGGTTCCCGGAAATCACCTGGCCGATCGTCATCCCGGCAGTCGTGCCGGACGTGAGATTCACGGTGGCGCTGCCGGCGGTGGTCGTCGCATTGACGCTCGCCGCAGTCCCCTGGGTGATTTCGAAATCACTCGCCCAAACGACTTCCTCCAACGAAGTGGACGAGCCTAGGATCAGCGATCCGGTCCCGATGAACGGTGTCGTGCCCCACACCGCGCTGCCGACGAGGTTGACGGTAAGCTTCTCCGTAGTCGCGGCGAAACCGCCCGAGCCATTCGCCGTCCACTGCACGTTGTTCTCGGCCGCGCCGAGAGAGCGCGAGAACGTGCCGCTGCTTTCCAGCACGCCGCTGCCAAAAGTGAGATTCGATGTGCCCGGCAGCGTGCTGCCGTCCTGCGCACGGAGCGCACCCCCGTTGATCGTGGTGGCTCCGGTGTAGGAGTTCGAGGCATTCGTCAGCACCCAGAGACCGCCGCCAGCTTTCGTGAGCCTCAGGGTTCCCGTCCCGGCAGGATTCGAAAGGAGCGGGTTGAACTGGTTGTCGCCCGTGGAATTGCCGGTGAGGGTGAGAATCGGATTGATGTTCGCGGCGCTGAACTCGACCGCACCCGTGTTGCTGAAAACGAGGGTCGCGTTGTTTTGGACTGCACCCAGCACACTCCCGCCATAGTTGCCGGAGGAATCAATGCCGCCTCCGGAAGCCGTCAGCGTGAAGAGGCGATCCGTGGCGACGGAAGGCGTCTGCGTGGCCACGGTGACCGTTGCATTGGATCCGGTGTATTGGAGCGTGCCGCCGCTGAGGATGAGGTTGGACGCCGCATTGCTGGACGCGCCGATGCCGCTGCTCACACCACCATCGGCCAGCTTGAACACCGCGAGCGTCCCCCGGTTAATCTGGGTGACACCCGTGTAGGAATTGTCGCCAGTGAAATATTGAACGCCCGTCCCCTCCTTCGTCACATTCAAGACCGCCCCCCCATTCTGGATCAGGCCGGTAAACACGGCGGTGCCCACTGTGGTGGTGCCTAGATTGCCAATGACGAGGGTCGATGTCGTGGAGGTTCCGCCACCGCTGTTTTGGATCGTGCCGGCGCCATTGAGCGCACCGATGACGATAGTCGCGGAACTGCCAGCGCCGTTGAGGTCGAAAATCGCGTTCTGCCGCAGATTAAACAGCGTGCCCGCCGCCTGGGTCGTGCCGATGCGCGCTGTGGGGCCTGAGAGCCGCACGGTGCCTTCGTTGATGTTGACGTTGCCCGTGAACGCACTCGCCCCACCCAGAACGAGCGTGCCCGTCCCGGCCTTGGTCAGCGAACCGGTTGTGCTACTGACGAGGGAGTTGATGGTCAGGACATTTGATGCCCCGCCGGTGCCATTCGTGGTCACGATTACTTCGGACCCCGCGGCTCCGAGTTGCGTGCCACCCGCGATGAGCGCGCTGCCGGCAGCGTTGTCGAAAAGCACACCGAGGGACGTGACCGTCATCACTCCGTTGAGGTTGACCGTGGTGACACCCGGGCTGCCCGCCAGTTTCAGGGAATTGACGCTAGCGTTCGCGGTGGACAACGTCACCGTGCCGGTCGTGAGTTGGAAATTGGTGGTGGTGCCGTTGGACCCGTTGACAAGCGTCGTGGCGGAGGTGTAGGCAGCCGCCGACCCACCGGCTCCGACGTTTGCGGCGAAATCAGTGCCGTTTGCACCGAACGTCGCATAACCGCCAATGATGCCATTCACATTCGTGGTCGCGGCCGTAAAGTTGATTGAGGACGTTCCGCCCGGGGCAAGGTTCAACGTTGCACCGGCAGCCCGGGTTCCGAGTGAGGCAAAGGTGAGCGTGGTGCCCGTGGTCGTGCCACCGATGACAACCTTTCCCGCGCCCGCACTTGGCGTCAGGGCGCCCACCGCCTCCGCACTCCCACCGGTGAACCCGTCGTATTCAAAAACTCCGCCTGCTGTCTGACTGCCCAATCCCGGAGCTGCCGCACCATCCGCGGCGAAGGTGATTGCGCTGGAGTTGCTGATGGCGTCGAACGCGCCACTCGTGGCCCGGATTTTCAACGTGCCGTTCGTCACCGTGACAGTTCCGCTGAAGTTCGCCACATTTCCGAAGGTCAAACTCGTGGCGGCGGGGACTGCCGTGACAATGCGATCCGAGATGGTAATCGTCCCCGTGCCGACGCTCGTGATCACGGATCCGCCCGGGACGTTCGTGCCAGAAACCCACATTCCAACGACCAATCCAGTGGTGTCGCTGACGGACAGCGTGTTGTCATTGGCAGCGCCCGAGCCCGTGATGCCGGTCGGAGCTGCGGCCGCGCCACCATTCGGGGCATAAACCCATGTGCCCAATCCCAGCTTGTAAAGCGACGTCTTGTTCGACGCTGAATTGTCCTGAATGAGTCCCTGTATCTCGTTGTTCAGGGTGCTGCCGCCACCCAGCACCAGCGATTTGGAACCCGCGCCACCGGCGGACACTCCGCCGGAAATCACCAGCGGTGTCGCGCCGGAAGTCATGTTGGCGTTTATGTAGCCGTGACTGGTGCCGCCATTGAGGTTGAATATTTTGTCCGTGGTTTCCGCGCCGCCTGCGTCCCCTTTGTAGATCAGCGCTCCCGAGGACAAGTTCACAGCATCGGATTCTCCAATCGCGCTCAGCTTGTTCAGAACGAGCGTCCCGCCACTGATTGACGTCGCCCCCGTGTGAGTGCCCCCGGTTCCCATCAGCGTCAGCTGGCCTGTGCCTGACTTCGCAAACAAATGGGGAGCACCAGTGCCAAGAAGCTCCCCGGTAATGACCGTGTCACCGTTCCCGCCCCCAATGGTGTAGGTGCGGGCCGTGGTGTCTGTGAAAACGAGGTTCCCATTCAGCGTCAACAGCCCATTCGACGCGTTCGAAGCATTGATGTTGTTCCCCGTGGCGAAGGTGATGTTGTTCGTGCCCGACGCGCCATTCAGCGTGATGTTTGTGCCATTGCGACCGTTGAACGTCTGGGTCACGTTGCTGCTGGCAAAGGAAGTCACCCCGAACGCGATGGTGTTGTTGATGTTGGGAGTGCCCGAGGTCCAAAGTGTCCCCATCTCGTGATCCGCAAAGACCGTGCTGCTGCCCCGAAGCGTCAGGACAGCGTTGCTGAACGACGGCATCGAATCGGTCCGAATTTCCAAGAACCCGCCGTTGGGCGCCAGAATCGGGCCGGTCGAAAGAAAAGGCGTTCCAGACGACATGCGCGTGAAACCTTGGGAGAGGCGAATCTCGCTCGCGGCACCCAAGGTGATGCCCGATGGCGCGAAGAGAAGCACGCCGCTTCCAGTCTTCTCGAAAATTGTGTTTGCCGCATTCGGGGTGGTCAGGGTTCCGGTGAGGTTCCAGAGGCCGTTGCCCCCAAGCTGTGTGGTGAGGCCGCTCCCGATGGTCAGGCTGCCACTGAGAACGGTGGTGCCGAAGCCTGAAAAAAGCCGGGTGGAACTGCCAGTGGAAGTGGTGATCGTTCCGGATAATGTGTTGTTCCCCACAGTAAGCAGCGCGGCGCCATCACCCCAGGTTCCTCCGCCTGTGAAGGAAAAATTTCGGGTTGCCGTAATTCCTCCGGAATAGCTGCCGCCCACCACCAACTGACCGCCACCTACGCCAAATGCGGTGCTTCCCGTCACCGCGACAATGGACGTGCTCGCTCCAAGGGAGCCATCGTCCGTGATTACCAGCGCGCCGCCACTGATGGTGGTCGTCCCGGTGTAAGTATTGCCGCTGTTGGCAAGCCTTATTGTTCCAAGCCCGGTTTTCACCAACCCGGCGGACCCAGCGATGACATTGGCAAACGACGCATTGGAACCGAGACCCGCATTCAACGCAGCGCCGCCGTTCAAGGTCAGCGTGCCGCCCGTGAGGCTGACGCGCCCATCCTCAAACGTCAGACCACCAGCGGTCCGACCACCCGCCTGAACGTCGACCGTGTAGGGAATCCCAGCAGCATCGACGCCCGCGGAGAAAACAGCAATATCGCCGGCAACCCACGGCCCCAGCGCCCCCGTGCCGTCAGGCAGCGCATTCCAAATCGAAGAACCGTCCCAAGTGATTACGGAACCGCTGGTGATACCGGAGCCCGCAGACGCACCATTGGTGTCGAGGTAAACCGTCGCAGCATCGGCGTTGGGAATTGGCAGGAAGCACGCAGCGAGCATCGCGATCGAGCCGCAGAGCGCCGTCCGTCCTCGTCTGGCAAAATTCCGTTTTTTCGTCTTCGCGAACCGGCGGGAAAGGATGTGGGGCTTCATTCGGGGAATCGAAGTTCGACGATACGAACCGACCCGCCCAATGCAACGGATAAACGTGGGTGTCGGCGAATTCATCCGGCGGGCGACGAACCTCGAATCCGACTCGCCGGTCGTCCGCCGGACCGCGGGACATCTCGCCACTCGACGCGGTTGGAAAAGCTAAACAATCCAACTCCACCATCGAATTGGCAAAATTCCCGTCGGAGCAGGGAAAACCGAAAGTCGGGCATTTTCATGAACCGCTTCGTCCGGCCAGACCTTGGGAAGCTCCACGCAGCCACACGCGTTTCTGCTTCGTTCGCCGATCAAAACATCCCCAACCCGCAGTGCGCCAACCCCCCATGCACCGCCGGAGACCTGCACACCAGATCCTCCGAAATTTCGTTTTCCGAAACCCCGCCGTGCGATCGAAAAGGCGTTCCGATTTTGATACAAAAAGGATCTTGCTTGCTGAGAGATCGAGTTCACGCAGACAGAGATTTGAAAAATGACGGATTTTTTTTGAAAAAAAAGTTGCCAGCCCGTTTTCAGCCGCGATTCTGTAATCACTTTGTAGATTCATGAGACACCCCCGTTCCACCCAAAGTCCACAAAACACCAAGCGCGGCTTCAGTTTGGTCGAAGTTGCAATTGCCGTGTCAATTCTCGCCGTCGCACTGGTCGCCCTGTTGGGCCTCCTCCCGGGCGGGATGAGCAACTTTCGAAAGGCCATGGACATCTCGGTGACAGCGCAAATCGCCCAACGTATTATCCATGACATGGAGCAGTCTGAATTCTCGGAGATGATCGACATCACACACTTGCCGTCCTCATCTGATAGTTACTGCCCCCCACATTACAGTTTCCGAGCCCCTACCGTGCAGTCCCCATCATTCCGATATTTCGACGAACAGGGCGAAGAAGTCCTCCCGACTTCAACCAAACTTAATGATGAGCAGAAGAAGGTAATTCTATATTATGCAAACATTCGCATCATCCCCCGCGCCGAAATGCCGACGCCTAACGAGACGGGCGGGCAAGTCGCACAGATCACCGTCCAGATCGCCCGGAATCCAGGGCATAAGGATCTCGCCATCGTTACCGGTTCGACTAGCGACCCTAACGTGCCGGACCGAAATCTATTTCAAAAATCCGCGGGAGTGAGTGTAGCGACTTATTATGCCCTCATCGGACAGAATCAAGGAAAATGAATAAATCGAATCCAAGCCAGACCACCGCAGGATTCACACTCGTTGAAATCTTGGTTACTGCCACTATCATTATCGCTCTCATGGGAATCTTGATTTCCATGACCGACCAAACCCAGCGCCTGATGCGCAGCACATCTGCCAAAGTCGAACAATTTCAGGAGGCACGCGTCGCATTCGAGGCGATGACCCGGCGGCTCGCACAGGCGACCCTGAATACTTATTGGGACTATCTACGTGACGCGAATGATCGTCCGCTAAGTTACCAACGGTCGGCGGAACTTCGGTTTATTTCGGGAATTACAAAAAATCTGACGGGCGGCGTTGGAGCCAACGGACGGACGCGACCGGGACACGCGGTCTTCTTCCACACTCCGAGCGGTTTTGTAGACGATCTCAACACATTCGGTTCACTCGATCACCTAATTAACGTCGCGGGCTACTTTGTGGAGATTGGAACCGACGAAGACACCCTACCACCATTTTTGCGTGGAGTCATCGATTCGCGGAAGCGGTTTCGCCTGATGGAACTGATGCAGCCGTCAGAGCGACTGATGACTTATAAGGATCAAAACCCAAATCAAAGTTCCGCGAACTCCAAAGACTGGTTTAAGTCATTGGTGACGGACAATAACCGCCCGGTCCGCGTGCTTGCGGAGAATGTTATTGCGCTCATCATTTTGCCTCGCCTCTCCAAAGCTGACGAGCAGCAATGGATGAAACTGAAGGGGAAATCGACCATTCCAATTCTTGCGCCAAAATATTCATACGATACATTGGATGCGACGAATACTGATCCGCTACTAAATCCCCGGAATCAACTTCCGCCCGTGATTCAGGTGGCGATGGTTGCGATCGACGAACCCTCGGCAAGGCGCCTGGAAGATCTCGCCGGAAGCGACATTAATCTTGGTGTGGACTATTCCCGCATTTTTACAGAACCCTCCCTCCTTGAAGACAACCCGTCAACTTCCGCTCCGAATGACGGCGATTTGTCCCAATTGGAGACCCTGCTCATTAATAAAAAGATCGCCTACCGCATTTTTGCAACGAACGTCAGTGTTCGCGGCGCAAAATGGAGCCGCAGCCAAGTCCGATAAGCACGACCCACCAACGAAACTGCCAAAGCCATGCAAACCCCTGAATCTCCCCGGCATCCCGCATCAACCGCAAAATCCATTGTCCATTTTCCACATCGGCGCAGGGCCGTGGCATTGGTTCTTGTCATTTCATTCGTAGTTCTCCTCAGCGCGCTTGTTGTCGCGTTCTTCAGCCGAGTCACGACTGATCTTGCGTCCTCCAAATCGTATGCGGAGGGCGTCACTGTTCGCCAACTGGCTGACTCCGCCGTCGGCGTGGTGATGGGACAGATTCGCGAGGCAACCACGCTTGCCAACGCTTCCTGGGCATCGCAACCGGGCCTGATCCGCACCTATCGCACTGCAAGCGGTAATGCCGGCCCGAATGCCTTTGCATTCTACAAACTATATTCATCTCACGACCTGATCGTCTCGGGCCGGGAGATCACCTCCTTCGATCCGACACTGACGAACCCCAGCCAGTCCGCAACGCCCGTTGAAGTTCCCTTAGGCAATAACGGTTGGAGCATTCAGCCCGCCTATTTCACCGACCTCAATGAACCGGTCAGCATCCCTAACCCGAAAGGTGGTGCCGATACGGTGAAACGCTATCCCATCTTTGACCCGAGTGTCGCTGCAATTTACAATCCAGGATCTCGTCCCGCGAAACTCGTTTTAAAGGACGGTCAGGTGGAAGGATGCGAGATCGCGCTCAGCCTGACGGATCGGACAAAAAACGACGCCCCGATGCCTGTTCGATGGATTTATGTGCTAAAGGACGGAACTCTTACTGCCCCGGTGCCACTGACGGGCTCGGCGACGGCAGCAACCGGTCTCATCGCTTCTTGGTCCACCTCGGGGCCGAGCGGAACCAGGACCGGTGTCCCTACCAAGGATAACCCAATCGTGGGGCGAGTTGCATTTTGGACAGATGACGATAGCTGCAAGGTCAACATTAATACCGCTGGCGGATTTCTTCTGCCTGATGGAGTGGATGAAGACACGAACCTAAACTACAAGACCCCCGCATTCGATGGAAAGACGGAACGGAATCCCGGGTTTTATGCCGGATCCTTTTGGGACACTCCGCGTGTTCAGACGTATTTTGATCGCGGTGTTAACAGTGACAACATTGACAACTATCGTGGCGCTCTTGCGAATTCCCAACCTTCCGCCAACGAGTTTCAACGCTATCCCGGCCACCCTTCGACTACCTCGTTGGGTTTAGTGTTTAAGCATTTGCTGCCGGCGAAGACCGGGTTCAATTCGGAAAAATTATATGCGATGTCGCCTCGGCTTACGCCGGGTGGCTCCCTCAACGGCACCAAATATCTGGATGTAACAAATGACCGCCCACTCATAACGAAGGAAAATTTTAATCCAAAAAAGGTGAACGGCTATCATCTCTTTGCTTCCGTGGATGAAATGTATTATACTACACTGAATGGCACCCGGCAATCGGCAGTTGATGGCATCAATCAATGGGTTTCAACCCAAGGAGGAAAGGAGGCTCCGATGGCAGCGAATTCCATTACGACACAGATGGTTGACAAGGTTCGCTTCTTTCTGACAGCCAACAGCCGGGCACCAGAACTGAACTTGTTTGGCCGGCCACGCGTGGTCATGTGGCCAGTAGCTTGGTCGAATCCTAGCCAAGGAAGGGAGGCGAATCTCCAAAATTTGGGCATCAACAATTCGAATGATGACTTGATCCGGTTCTGTTCAACGGTGGGTCGCGATCCGAATCAGATCAAACAACGCACAACCCAGCAGGGCGAATTCATTTTTAGCCGACAAGATCCCTACAGTTCCACTGTTGATTTCAATTTGCCCCGAAATCAACAGGTCTTTTCATACCTGCGCGAGCTTACCTCGGCGGCTAAGCCCGTTCCGGGCTTCGGAGGGAGTTTTCAGCAAAAATATATTGGTGGCCCCGGAGGAAGAGACCAAATCCTGACCGAAATTTTCGACTATATTCGAACGATTAACCAGAAAGATGGCTCCCGGGAATTAACGATTGACACTAAAGCACCCGTGCGAAGCACTCAGAACAATCAATTGAAGGCAGCGGCGCGTTATGCTCCGCATGCGTTGGTCGTTCCGACGCGCACTACCGTTCAGGGAAACCCTGTTTCGGGTTTTGGCAGGTATCCCACAATTTCCGAAGCTTCGATTGTCTTTTACCATGGAGGTTTTATTTGTCGGCCAGTTCCGGGAAGTGAATTGTCGAAATACGTCCTCAAGGGAGGGATCGGGGATGATGGCAAACCTTACGACATCGAAGGACTCACAGATAAAGGCGGCTTACAATTGATTCCCGGCAATAAAGAGGAAGTCGTTATTTATGACCTCAACATTGTTTATCCCGGCAAACTTCCGCCCTTTGCCACTGTTAGCCGACCCACGAGCAAACCCGGAGTTTACGCAGGTCCAATTCGGAAAGAACCGGAGTGGGTTGCTCAAAACGTGTTCCAGTGGACGGGGCAACTCGTCCGCGCATTCGTCATTTTTGAAACATTCAACCCCATGCAGGGATATGCGCCAGTGGATAATTTTGCGAACATCAGCCTTGTTGACACGGTTGCTCCCCTGACAAATGGAAAGTATCAACGATACAATTATGCTGATCCGAGTAAAGGCGTCTATGTTCATGAACTCGCAATTCAAGGCAATTTCTCGATCACTACTTCTGGAATTACGCAGAATCTGCCAATAGGAGAGGGATTTCCAGCGGCGTCCTCGGGAGGACTTAAAAACGCGTTTACCCGAACTTCAGGAGACACCTATGCGGGACGAAATTTTGGAGGCACTGAGGGATTTTTCCACACTCTGCAGGATCGGGTCAGCATTTCACCCACTGCGGTCACGGCGGTGGATACCTATTACCCGTTTCAATCCCGTTGCGACCAAGCCCTGAGCGGTGTCCGTGTTCCGTTCAATCCGGCTGACACAGTCGCCACGACGTTCGATTTTTCCGGCGGCCGGATGGAATTGCAAATTCGATATGAAGAAAAAGTAGGGGGAGGGGGGCACATCGAAAATATCCAAAGAGTTACCCTGAATTTTCCCGAGGCCAAAGGCTGGCCGCTTCCAACAGCAAATTTTCGCTGTGATCCAGCAAGTTTCACTGACTGTGGCGGATTTGATGCGCGCATGGAAAATTTCGACACGGACTTTCTCGGCGAATTCTCTTCGAAGCGAAATTGGAACACGTTCCTGGGTAACTACCTAAAGGACAAGACGGGCCTTCCCAGCGGGTGGGCTATGGCATATCATCTTCCGTCGCGAATCGCGTGGGCACGTGAATACCCACACAATCCCATGGGCCCGAAGGATTCCACCGGAGCTGTTTGGGGTGATGGCAAACATTACACCAACGCTTTTATGCAGATCTTGCAGCCTGGGGATACCATTCGCAGCCTTGTAGTCGGCGGGGGGGATCCTGCGGCGGCTGACCCACGGATTGCAGCTTTGCAGCAGACAGTCAGCACGCTTCTCCCACACCCTGATTACAACAGTGGCAAGCATCGCGCGGAGACATTGCGGCGAGGTGATGGAGGCTTCTATTTTGATCCATCAAATAAGCGTTATGCGGAAGCGCCCCAGTTGACGACAGACCCCACCACCGGATCGTTCATTGCACTCACGAGCGGCACCAAATACAAGCCTGGTTACGGACCAGATTTGGTTCGGACGGATAACAATGGGAGTCCGTTCGTCGCACGGCGCGGCGATGGCGGTGCGGCGGATTTCGATACGGGAATCGGCATCATGCCGGATGGTGCCTTTGCAGGCAAGGCCGACGAAGGCAATGCTGCCGCATTTTGGTGGGATGACTATTGGAAGAAATACAACTACGTTGAAGCATATTACACTTGGGTGTATGACAACCCTCTTGACACTTATTTTTCTCCGAATCGGCAAGTCCCCAGCCCCGTCATGTTCGGTTCGCTGCCCGCGCCCCACGTTCCTTGGGCGCAAGCCGGATGGAAGACGCTTCTTTTCTGCCCGAACCCGGCTGCGATTGCGACCAGTCACCATGGTGCACTTAATCCGCCTGATCACCTTCTCCTTGATCTTTTTAGCATGCCCGTCGTGGAGCCCTACGCAATTAGCGAGCCGTTTTCGACTGCGGGTAAAATCAATTTGAACTATCCGATTGTTCCTTTTGATTACATCAAGCGGACAACAGCGATTCGCGCCGCGTTGCACCCACTGCGTGTTACGGCAATTCCTCAAAACTTCGTGGATGGAAACAAGCAGTTCCGCTATAAGGGGCAGGCGAACAATGAAAACCTCCGCTACCTCGTGGATCGCGATGAGACCCTCAAGGGTTTTGACGATTTCTTTGCCCAATATCGGCTCAATAAGAGTGCTGGATTTTTCAAATCTGCCTCTCAAATCTGTGAACGTTTTCTCTATCCGAAGGGAACGACTATTGACGGAAGCAATGTGAAATTCACCACGGGAGAATCGCAGATCAAGGCGTTTTGGCAGCTAAACCAGCTCACAGGTGACAATGTCCGTGAGAAACCCTATGCGGATCTTTATCCGCGCATCACCACCAAGTCGAACACCTTCACCATTCACTATCGAGTCCAAACGCTTCGGCAGCGCCCGTATTCGGGGTCAGCCAGTGGAGAGGCGGCCTACTATCGCTCCTTTGATGAAAGCCGTGATTCGGTCTTGTCGGAGCTTCGTGGCAACGCAACGATTGAACGTTACTTGGATCCGGAGGATCCACGGTTCCAGTCCAACTACTCACCAGCGAAAGATCGAATCAATGTGGAAACGCAGTCTCTTGAGGACGCATACCGGTTCCGCATCATTTCGAACAAGCGCTTCTCGCCTTGGTGATGGGTTCGGCGCGTTTTTGCGCTGGCGCTATGGATCTTTTCGTGGTTGGATTGAGGTGCCGTCAATTAACCGCCGGACGCGAATCGCGTCGCAGAGCATTCGAAACGAGTCGCGAATTATCCGCACCTTGCTGCCAGTTGCGTTTTTCCATTCGACGGGCATGTCTTCCACGACGAAGCCGAGCCGGTCTGCCAGAAGCAAAACCTCGACGTCGAACGCGAATCCGTCCAGTTTCTGCAGTGGAAAAATTGATTCACGAGCCTTTCGGCGAAAGGCTTTGAAGCCACATTGGGTGTCCTGAAGTCGGATGCCGGTGATGAGCCGCAGGATTCCATTGAACGTTTGTCCCATCTTCCTCCGGAGAACTCCCTGCTGAACGGTAATCTCGCTGCGCGCGTGCTGCCGGTTGCCCACGAGAACTTCCACGGAAGGTGCCGAGGAGAAGCGGGCGAGAAAGCGGTCCATTTCCACAAGCGCTGTAGAAAGATCCGCGTCCATGAAAAATGCAAATTCTCCCCTGGCTCTCAACATCCCGACCTTGACGGCATATCCCTTACCCCGCTGCACTTCATTCCCCACCACATGCAGCCAAGGCTTCGTCTCCGCAATGCGCTGCGCCAGCAGCAAGGTGTCGTCGGTGCTCTTTTCGACGACGAGGATCACCTCGCGGCTCCATGGCGCGCGGCGGAGATATTCATCCAGCGCCGTTATGCTCGCCTCCAGACGGTGCGCCTCGTTATACGAGGGGATGATGATTGAGACAAATGGTTCGCCGTTTTCTGGCATTTTGATTCCTGCGATCGTGGGTATCAGTTGAGCCCCACGCTGGTCAAAATCCATGACAGGAATTTTTCCGCCGCCCGTCTCTCTTCGCTGATACGACCCGGAGCATGTCTTCCCGCCAGCGCTGGCTCTCATTGTTCATTGTAACGGTTGCATTTGCCCTGCGTGTTGCCGCGCTGGATGTGCGTCCAGCTCATTTCGACGAAGGCGTGAACGGCTCGTTCATTGACGGGATGCGCACGAAGGGCTGCTACGAATACGATCCGGCGAATTTCCACGGGCCACTGCATTTCTACACGCTGTTCGCAGGGCAGCAGCTTTTCGGACGCAGCCTCTGGGTGCTTCGGATGCCCACGGTGCTCGCGGGGACCGCGATAGTGGCACTCATGCTTGCATTCGTCCGCTTCTTCCCATGGCGGGCGGTCTGGATTGCCGCACTGGCCGCGGCGGTTTCACCGGCGATGGTCTTCTACTCGCGCTATGCAATTCATGAGACATGGCTGCCGCTCTTCACCCTGCTCGCGGTGTATGGCGGCTTCGGAATCGCACGACGCGAGGGACGCTCGGGCGATCTTTGGGCCCTCGGCGCCGGTCTTGCAGGGATGGTGCTCACCAAGGAAACTTACCTCGTCCACTGGCTCGCGGGCGCCCTCGCCGTGCTCGCCACCGCTTGCCTGAACTGGATCGCCCCGCTTGCACCGCGTGCACGCCCGAGGCCGGCAGATCTCTTTGCCGGCGGCGCACCGGAGAGCAATGGACGCGACGACGACGACGTTCGATTCACGGACCGCCAAATCGCGACCGTGACGCTGGCCTGCATCGCGGCTGTCGTCCTTTTTCAGTCCGGATTCGGGATGAACTGGGCCGGCGTTCGCGGCCTTTGGGACACCTTTGGCCTGATGTTCGACAAGGGCACCACCGCTGAGGCGGGGCATAACAAGGAGTTCTTCTACTGGCTGAAGCTCATGTTCTGGTATGAATGGCCCGCGCTCGTCGGCATCGTTGCCGCGCCCGTGCTTTCGCTGCGCCGCTCACCGCTGCCCGCCGCGGCCCTGCTCCTCAGTGGTGCGCTCCTTGCCTGCGCCGGGGTTTTCGGGCACCGGTTCGGCCTTCATGTCGAGGGCGCTCAAGATTTCCTCGATCCGAAGCTGCACCTCTCCAGCGTCACGTCGCTCGGCATCTGGCTAGCCGCATGCAGCCTCGGATTCTTCGCAGCCACGCCCTCGCAGAGCCGGGAAATGCGCTGGCTCTGCCTCTACGGCCTCGCGTCGCTCACCGCCTACTCGCTCATCCCCTACAAGACGCCGTGGTGCATCGTGAATCTGCTCTGGCCCTTCCTCTTCGCGCTCGGACAACTCGTGGAAAGTCTCACCCAGTTCGCCGACCGGCGGCTGGTTTTCGCCGGCGCGTTCCTGACTGCGGCGATTCCCGCCCGCTTGTGCCTGCAACTGAACTTCGATCATCCCACCGACCACAGGCGCAACCACTACGCATACGTCCAGACCACCGCCGACATCAACAAACTGCTCGCCCCGGTGCGCGAACTGACGCGCAAGGATCCCCTCCAGCGCCTCATGCACGGCATCATCGTCGGCGAGGCGTTCCCGCTCATCTGGGAGCTGAATGATTTCCCGAACATCAACTACGTCGATGAGAGCGCCGATCTCGAGACCTACGACGCCGACTTCATGATCGTCCCCGCGCAGCGCGCGCTGGAATTTGAAGACCGGGTGTTCGGCGTTTACTTCCGCGAGAGCTGCCTCGTGCGCAGCGGCACCAGCCGCGGCTGGCTTTATCTCAGCGCCGACCGCTTTGCGACGCTCTTTCCCGGGCGCACCCCGGAAATCCATCCCCGCATCCCGCTGAGAAACCCGGCGCTTCCCGAGCCCGCGCGCCAATGAACCTCGTCGCTGCCATGCTCCATGCCGTCGCGGGCACCGTGCTCACCGGGATTCTGCTCGGCTTCCAGAAAGGCGCGCTCACACCCGCAGCCGCGCTGATTGCCCTGTGCATCGGCGCATGCATCGGCACGCTGAGTTGGTGGCGCGGACGCAGCGCGGCCAAGCTCCCCCGCCCCGGCGTCTGGACAGTCTGCACGCTCGTGCTCTTCGCACTCTTCAGCCTGCGCGCATTCCTCTGGCTCGCCTTCCGCAACAGCGACGCCCTTCTCGTCCTCTCACCGAACAACCTCGGCGACGCCTCGCTCCACATCACCTTCATTCGCTATCTGGCGAACGGCGCGCCGTTCTGGCCGGAGAGCCCCATCTTCTCCGCGGGCAAGCTCACGTATTCCATCGGCATGGATTTGTTCAACGCGCTGCTCTCGCTCGTCGGCGTGGACCTGCTGCGCGGCCTCATCTGGACTGGCCTCATCGGCGCATTCGCGACCGCGCTCGCGCTGCTGCGCTGGGGCGGCGCATTCACCGTCGCCGGCCTCCTCTGCAACGGCGGCCTCGCCGCCCTCGCGTGGCTCGCGTCCGCGACGGACGCACCGCTCTTCCAGGACTGGCAGGCAGGGTGGGCGTGGAAAAATTTCGCGCTCGCGATCCTCGTCACGCAGCGTGGATTCCTGTTCGCGCTGCCCGCGGGCCTCCTGCTGCTCACCTCATGGCGCACGCGCTTCTGCCGCGGCGGCGAAGGGTGGAAGATGTCACTCCCCGGCGAACTGCTGCTCTACGCGGCGATGCCCGCATTCCACCTGCACACGTTCATCGCGCTGTCGTTCATCCTCGGCGCACTGCTCGTCGGACGGCAGGCAGCACGCATGCAAGTCGCGCGCCTCATCGCGGCGGCGTTCGTCCCGGCGACCGTCCTCTGCTGGCTCACCGTCGGCATGTTCAAGACGAACGCCGAGCCGGTGTGGGAGGACATGAGCCAATTCGAAGATCCCCCGCCCCGCCCGGCGGTGAATGCGCTCGGCTGGCAGCCCGGCTGGATGGTGAGCGACGACATCACGGCGCACACATGGCGCGACTTCGCCGGAGAGCCGCCCGCCGCTGCGTCCTTCGCGGAGCATGGAAAATTCCTCATCTTCTGGTTCGGCAATTTCGGCGTGCTGCCGCTGCTCCTCGTTCCGCTGCTGATTGCCCTGCTGCGCCCCGTTCTGCCGCGCGGGCCGAATCCGCTCGCGGCATGGATCTGCTTCGCGGGGATCATCCTCCTCACACCGCTGCTCTCGCTTTGGAGCGGCTATCAGGAAAAATCGCTCGGCACACTCATCACCGGCGGCGACGGGACACTGGATTTGATGGCCGCCGCGACGCCCATCTTAGCGCTCGCGGCACTCGTCGCCGGATTCCAACTGCGTCGCAGCCAACGCAGCCCAGCGCTCGCCGCGCTGCTCTTCGCAGTCGCCACCGCGCTCATCCTCGATTCGCTCCTCGCCGTCCTGCACGCGCGCGATCCGCGCATCCCCCTGCTACGCGCCAATGCCGTCCCGCTCGTCCTCGCCACCTTCGCGTTCATCGTGTTCCTCGTCCGCGCCGCGCGCCAGCCGGAGGCGGACTGGACCACGCTGATGGCCGTTCCGGCGCTCTACCTCTTCTTCCTCTGCTGCAACATCCGCTTCGCAAACTGGGAGTGGGACAACACGAAGCTCATGATTTGGTCGTGGCTCATCGTCTTCGCGGCCCTCTGGGAAATCGTCATCAGCCGTTGGAACTTCTGGTGCCGCGCCACAGCCTGCACGCTGCTCTTTGTCTCCGGATGCATCTCCCTGCTCGGTGGCATCGGCCGCCAGTTCCAAGGCTATCCGATTGCCAGCGTCTCCACGCTCGACTCCGTCGAGCAGGCCGTGCGCGAAATCCCCATCACCGAGCCGTTTGCCGCCGCGCCCAGTTTCAAGCACCCGCTGCTCCTGTGCGGCCGAAAGCTCGTGATGGGCTGGCCGCCTCACCTCGCCAGCCACGGCATCCAATACACCTCGGTGGACGAGGATCTCAGCGCCCTCATGCTCGGCAGCCCCGACTGGCGCCTGCGCGCCGCACGGCTCGGCGTGCGCTATCTTTTCTTCGGCCCGGACGAGCGCGCCGCGTGGCCCGAGTCCCACGAATCCTGGCGCATGGGCGCGACCGTCATCGCGTCGGGGGAATGGGGTGAACTCCTCGATCTGCAGACGCCCCCGCTGCCGCTCAGCGAGGAGGAGAGTCCCGCGCTTCGCTTAGCACCACCACGCCTTCAGCCACCGTCCGCCCCGCGGTGACGGCACGCACATCGAACTGCCACAGGCCGCCGACCGCCGCGACGGCCTTCGCGAAGAGCTGAATTTCCTCATCCGGCAGCGCGGGCGCGGGAAACTTCATCGCCTTGATCGCGCTCAACCGGAAGCTCCGTCCCGGCTGTCCGGCCGCCAGCCCAGCCGTCTGCGCGAGCGCTTCTGCGAGGATCACGCCGGGCACCATCGGCGCGCCGGGAAAGTGACCTGCAAAAAACGGCGTCGCTGCAGGGAAGTTCTTCACGCACTGCGCCGACTCGCCGGGCACACGGGCCACGACCGCATCCACGAACACAAACGGCTCGCGGTGCGGCAAGCCGAGCGCGATGGGATCCGCGCCGTTCACTCCGGCAGCGGCGGCAGCGGCCGGTCCCCCTGCGGACCGCTCGGTGCCTCGACGGGACCGGTCGCGGGCGGTGCGGGAACGAAATACGCGAACCGCCAGCCCCCGTTCACGGTTGTGAGACCCGCACGGTAGCCCCCATAGCCGTCGGGGTTTTGCGCGAACGCCGGCGGCGACACCATGAACTGCCCGTGCGGTGTCCACCTCTGCCGCACGATCGCGGACAACTCGCCCCACAGCTTGTGCCGGTCCCAATACGCGAACGGCGTCTCGCCGCCCGGCCCGCTGTCCCAGCGGTAGCCGAAATCCGGCGCCAGCATCGAGGCGAGCATCGTCCGGTCGCGCGCATCCACCGCCTTCTGCAGCCGCCCGACGAACGCCTGAAACGAAGTGTCGCCGCTCTGATCCTTCAGCTTGTTCTCATCGCTGCCCTGCGCCTTCTTCGACTTCTTGTCGGGCTTGGGACAGCCGGCGAGCATCACGGCGGCGGCGAGGAGAAGGAACGCACGGAAGATCATGCACCGCACATAGAGAGACAGCGCCGCACCGCCAACAGGAAACTGCGCGCTGCCAGCGCGACCCCCGCTCTCCTACTGCCAGTGGAAAGTCACCGGTTTCTCGATCTCCGCGAGCAGGCTCTGGTGGACCGGGCACGTGAGCGCGGCGCGCTCGATCGCGGCGCGGTGCGGATGGTCGCCTGCCAATGGGACGAAAATTTCCGTCGTCAGCTTCCCCACGCGCCGCACGGGCTGCTGCACCATCTCCTTTTTCACCGTCACGCGCATCCCGCGGAGATCCATCGCGTGCCGCTCGGCGTAGATGCCCATCACCGTCGCCATGCACGTGCCGAGCGCCGTCGCCACGAGATCCGTCGGCGAGAACGACTCGCCGCGCCCGCAGTTGTCCACCGGCGCATCGGTGAAGAGCGTGTTGCCGCTCGGCCCGTGCTTCGCCGTCGTGCGGAGCTGGCCGTCGTAGGTGGTCTCGATTTGGACAAAGTGCGTGGACATGCCCGCGTGCGTAGCGCCGCGCCTCCGGGCGCTCAACCTTCATTTCCCCGCTACTTCAGCAGCCGCTCGATTTTCCCATCGAGATCCTTCCCCGCGTCCGTGTCCGCGATCATCCCGTCCTTTCCCACGAGCCACATCGTCGGCAGCGCGGTCACACCGCACTGGCGCGCGATCGGGCTTTCCCATCCGCTGCCGTCGAAGAACTGCGGCCAGGTGATCTTCCTGGTCTTCACCACTCGCTTCAGCGCCTCGCGGTCCTCGTCGAGCGAAATGCCGACGACCTCGAAGCCGCGCGCGCGGAACTTCGCATGCGCCGCGGCGACCTTCGGCAGATCCGCCATGCATGGGCCGCACCACGTCGCCCAGAAGTCCACCAACACCACCTTCCCGCGCAGCTTCGCGAGGTCCACCTCCGCCCCGTCGAGCGCCGTGAACTTCAAATCCAGCGGCTTGCTCCTCATCTCCGCCGCGGCCTTCAGCGCAGCCTGCCGGTCCCTCGCCATGTCTGCGATGGACGGATCCTTGTGGCCGAGCAGCCTCGCCACGAGCGCCTCCATCCGCTCCGGCGCGAACTCCTCCACGAGCCCCATGTGCAGTTCCTCCAACGACGCATTGTCGCCGGCCTCCGGAAAATCGCGCCAGTGCTGCTCGAGCCACTTCTCCCATTCGCCGAGCGCGAGCTTCCCGCCCGACACACGGTCCACCGACAGCATCAGCCGCTGCACGCTCGCGTCGGACTTCACCTCCGCGTCCGCGTCCGCCGCGCCGAGAATCGTCTCCAGCATCGCCTCCGAACTCTGCTTCGGCATCGGCAGCCCCGCCTGCGCGCGGAGCGGCAGGTTCAGCGCCTCGTGCAGCGTCACGCGCCACCGCAGCGGATGCTCGGGAAAGCGCGCGCGGAAATCCGCCACGAGCCGGTCGAAGCGCGAGAGCTTGTTCCTCAGGATCGCCGCGAAGCGCTCCGGCGTCACCACCACCTCGTTCTCATCGTCCTCGTCAAAGAGCCCCTCCAGCAGCGACACGATTTCCGTCGGCGTCAGCGCGCGCGGCGCTTCATCCGGCGCCTTTCCAGCCTTCTCCGCGTTCTCCTTCCTCCTCCCCTTTTCCGTCTTCTCCACTGCGAAAGCCACCGTGCTCAGCGCGAGCACTGCGGCGGCGATGAGAGCGGCGGGCTTCACGGCCGGAGGCTACGCGAGCCCGAGGTTCCGCACAATCGCGGTCGTCGAGCCCGCCTTGTTCAGCGTGTAGAAGTGCAGGCCCGTCACGCCGTGTTTGAGCAACCCACGGCACTGCTCCGTCGCGTATTCGATGCCGTAGGCTGTCGTCGCCGCATCGTCCTCGCCGAAGTCCTCCAGCCTTTGCAAAAAGGGCGCGGGCAGCTTCGTCCCGGAAAGCTCGGTGAACTTCTTCGTCTGCTTTGCCGAGGACACCGGCAGCAGGCCCGGGATGATGGGCACCGTCACTCCGTGCTTCGCGAGGTAATCCTGGAAGCGGAAGAAATCCTCGTTGTCGAAAAAGAACTGCGTGATCACCGAATGCGCCCCCGCCGCGATCTTCTCGCGGAGGAATCCCCAGTCCACGAGCTTCCCGCCTTTCTGCGCGATGTGCCCCTCGGGGAACCCCGCCACGCCGATGGAAAATCCGCCCATCTCCCCAAGGAACGTCACAAGCTGCGACGCATACGTGAAGCCGCCCTCCGTCGCCTTCCACTCCGCCGAGCCCGCCGGCGGATCGCCGCGCAGCGCGAGGATGTTCCGGATCCCGCGCGCCTTCACCTCCCCGAGCACCTTCGCCAGCTCGTCCTTCGTCGAGTTCACGCACGTGAGGTGCATCATCGTCGTCAGACCGTGCTCGCGCTGGATGCGGTCCACGATGCCGATCGTCTTGTCGCGCGTCGAGCCGCCCGCGCCATACGTCACCGAGCAGTAGTCCGGCTTGAGAAGCATCAATGCCGGGATCGTCTTCTCGAACAGATTCGTCTCCCCCTCGGGCGTCTTCGTCGGGAAAAATTCGAGCGACACGGAAGGCCGCTTCGCCGCGCGGCAGGACTCGTGGATTTCGTGGATGAATCGGATCATTGGGGACGTGGGCCGCAGCAAATCGCAAATGCCGGCCCGCGACGCAACCGCCAACACAGCCGCTGCCAAGAAATGTCGCGCGCCTTACCGGATGCCCCGGCAGGCTCCGCCTCAGGCGTCCGGCTTCCCGTTCTTCTCCGCCTTGCCTTTGCCCTTCCCTTTCTTCGGCGCATCGCCCGAGGCCGGCGCGGCGCCGGCTTCGTTTTTCGCGGGCATCGGCGCATTCACGTCCTTGCGCCATGCGACGAGCCGGGCGTGGAGCTCCTTCGCCTTCTCGGGGTTCGACTGCGCGAGGTTCTTCGTCTCGCCGATGTCGTCGCGGAGGTTGTAGAGCTCGAGCTTTCCGTCTTCCAGATACTCCATGAGCTTCCAATCGCCCATCTGCACGAGGCTCACGGGCGTGGTGCGCCACAGGCCGGGGCCGGAGCCGAGGTAGCCGGGGAAATGCTGGAAAATCGCGTCGCGCTGGAGCTTCGCGGCGGGATCGCGGAAGACCTTCACGAGGCTCTCGCCGTCGAGCACCTGGCGCGGCTTCGGCGCGGAGGCGATTTCGAGGAAGGTCGGGAAAATATCCACATGCGCCGTCGGAATTTCGCAGGCCGAGCCCGCCTTCGTCACGCCGGGCCAGCGCACGATGAACGGCTCCCGCGTCCCGCCCTCGTAGAGCGAGCCCTTGCCGCTCCGCAGCGGCGCGTTGTCGGTCACTCCTCCGCCGTCCTCGTCGTCGGCCTTCCTGCGCTTCACTTTTCCCTCCCTGCCCGGCTCGCGGATGAGACCGTCGGGGCGGCTGTAGCCGCCGACACCGCCGTTGTCGCTCGTGAAGATGAGCACCGTGTTGTCGGCGAGCTTCAGGTCGTCGAGCGTCTTCATCACGCGGCCCACGCTCTCATCCACGCTCGCGATCATCGCGGCGTAGGTCGGGTTGTTGTGGCCGCCGACTCCCGGCTTCGGCTTGAAATGCTCGATGAGGTCCGCCTTGGCCTGATGCGGCGAGTGCACGCCGAAGTGGGGCAGGTAGAGGAAGAACGGCCCGTCCTTGTGGCGCGTGATGAAGTCCACCGCCTTGTCCGTGAGGAAATCCGCGAGGTAGGTGCCCTTCGGATACTCCGTCTTCGGGTTCGTCTCGAAGTCGAAGTGCCGGCCCATGCTCACGATCGCCTCGTCGAAGCCGCGCTTGCCCGGCTGATACTCCCCCTTCTGGCCGATGTGCCATTTGCCGAACATCCCCGTCGCGTAGCCCGCGGCCTTGAGCTGCTTCGCGATGATGTCGCGGTCCAGCGGCAAGTCGGTCAGGTTGTCCACCGGGCGCAGCGGGCGTGCGCTCCAGTCGAACCGCTCGATGCCGCCGACGGTATAGACGCCCGTGCGCGCACCGTATTGCCCGCTCATGATCGCCGCGCGCGTCGGCGTGCAGTTCTGGCAGTGGTGATGGTTCGTCAGCTTCATCCCCTGCGTCGCGAGACGGTCGATGTTCGGCGTCTCGTAATACTTCGTGCCGAACGCGCCCACGTCCGTCCAGCCGAGGTCATCGGCCATGATGAAGATGATGTTCGGCGGCTTCGCGGCGCGCGCGGTGAAGGTGAGCGCGAGGAGCGTGGAGAGGAGGAGCTTCAGTTTCATGGTGAAAGTGGGGATCGTTCGTCGTGGGTGGCGGCTATTTGAGATGTTCCTGAAACCACGCGTCCACCGCATCCACGCACTGGCCGGACCAAGCGGGCTGCATCCAGCAGCCGTGCTTCGCGTCTTTCAGCACGACCTGTTTTGTCGCCACGCCGAGTTCTTTGAGCTTCGCGAGGCCCGCGGCGTCGCGCTCGGGATTGTCGAGGTCGCCGGTGAGGAAGAGGATCGGCCCCGTCGCCTTCGTGAAGTGCGTGATGGGCGACGCCTCTTTGTAGATCTCCGGCGCGTCGTCGTAGAGTTTGCCGAACCACTGGTAGCTGTTGCTCTTCTCCTTCGCGCGGCGAAGCGCCTCCACGAACTTCTCCGCCGCGAGGTCGGTCGGCCCGGCCATGATGCACGACGCCTTCACGGCGGCGGACACGTCCTTCAGCTCCTCCGTGAGAAAGTTCGCGTGCGTCGGCGCGGCGGCCATGAGGCCCACGATGTGTGCGCCCGCGCTGCCGCCCCATGCGCCGATGCGCTGCGGGTCGAGGCCGAAGCGCGCCGCATTCGCGCGCACCCAGCGCACCGCGAGCAGACAGTCGCGCACGCCAGCCGGATATTTCGCGGCGGGCGCGAGGCGGTATTCGATGTTCGCGACGACGTATCCCTTCTGCGCGAGCGCGATGGCCAGCGCGGTGAAGCGCTCCTTCGTCCCGCCAATCCAGCCGCCGCCGTGAACGAGCACGCACGCGGGCAATTTCTCCCCGCCGGTCTTCGGGCGATACACGTCGAGCTTCAGCTCCTGCTCCGGCGTCCTGCCGTAGGTGATGTCCACCTCGGCCTTGATCGTGTCCGGCACCGCGACGGGAGCCTGCGTGCGCTTCGCTTCCTTCGCGGGAGCCTTGGCCGGGGGTTGCGCGGACGCCGGGACGCAGAGCGCCGCGAGCGCGAGGAGGAGGACGGTTCGTTTCATAAAGTTGCGCATCACTTCGCTGCCTTCGGGTTCTGCCGCGCGGGCGACTGCTCGGGGTGCGGACGCGGCTGCGCGTCCATCTCGTCAAAGGCCCGTTTCAGCCGCGCGACCACCTCCGGGTTTTCCGCGGCCACGTCGTGCTGCTCGCCGGGATCGTTCTTCAAATCGAAGAGCTGCATCGCCTTCGGCGCGTCGCCGGAGCGCACGCCGGGATATTCACCCGGGCGCGCCTGCTCATAGGGCGCGAGGATCGTCACGCCGTCGGGGCCGCGCGGGTCCACCCACGGCTTGGCGGGATTGTCGAGCGCGAGGAACGGCGTGTTCGGCTTCACCACGTGCAGCTTCCAGCGCGCGTCGCGCACCGTGGCCAGCGGCGTCCCCTGGTGGCCGAAGACAAACTCATGCGGCCCGTTCCCCTCCCCGTCGGCGGAGGTGAGCAGCGGCGCGAGGTCGCGCCCGTCCAGCACGAGGCCCCGCGGTTTCTCCACGCGGGCCGCGGCGATGGCCGTGGCGAAAATGTCCATCGTCACCGCGGGCTGCGCGCTCGTGCGGCCGGCGGGGATTTTCCCCGGCCAGCGCGCGATGAACGGCACGCGGTAGCCGCCCTCGTAGCTGCTGCCCTTCATCCCCCGCAGGCCGCCGCAGCTCCCGCCGAACCACGCCCCGTTGTCGCTCGTGAACATCACCAGCGTGTTCCCCTCGAGCCCGAGCGACTTCACCTTCGCCAGCACCTCGCCCACGCTCCAGTCCAGCTCCGCCACCGCATCCGCGTAAAGTCCCGCGCCGCTCTTCCTGTAAAAATCCTCCGACGCCGCGAGCGGCTTGTGCACGAGCATCTGCGCGAAGTAGAGGAGGAACGGCCGCGCCTTGTTGCGCTCCATGAAATCCAGCGCCCGCGCCGTGTAGCGCTGCGTGAGCGTCGCCTGCACCGCCGGGTATTCCACGCGGCGGTCGCCCTCCACCACCTGCACGGGGCGCATGTCGTTCGAGTAGGGAATGCCCAGGTATTCGTCAAAGCCCCGGTGCGTCGGCAGCCACTCGGGCTTCGCGTGGCCGAGATGCCACTTCCCCACCATGCCCGTCGCGTAGCCCGCGCCCTTCAGGAGCTGCGCCAGCGTCACCTCGCCCTCGGGCAAATGCAGCCCGTCCGCATCCGACCCGCCGTCCGGCGCGGGATTCTGCGTCATCCCGCAGCGGAACGGATACCGCCCCGTGAGCAGCGCCGCGCGCGTCGGCGCGCAGAACGCCGCCGGGCAGTTGAACTGCGTGAGCCGCGCGCCCTCCGCCGCCATCCGGTCGAGATTCGGCGTCCTGAACTTCGGGTGACCGAAGCACGCGAGGTCCCCATACCCGAGATCATCCGCGAGGATGACCACGATGTTTGGCCGCGCCGCATCCGCCGCATGGGCCGCATTCACCATGGGCGAAAACGGCGCCAGCAACGACAGCAGGACGAACAGCGCAGCAGGGAGGGACGACTTCACTCCGTAACAACCGCGCGGATGCCCGAAATTCGGACATTTAATGCCCTACGGGTGCGTCCGGCGAACCTCCACCTCCACAGGCTTCTGGCCGGGTCCCTTCCAGAGCAGCGCCTTGGCCTTGCTCTTAATCTCGAAAATGTCGCCATGAACCTCCAACCTGCCATCCGCAGTCACGGTATAATCCGTGTCAATGGTGCTCTCCTTTGCCTTCGACTTGATGACTTTGTTGTCGGGGAGAAACTGCCACGAGTATGCCCCGAAGACGATGGTCCATCCGGTCGGATCTTTCCGCGGATCGCCGCTCGCCTTGTCATTGGAGGAACTCGGGGAAGCCGGATCGCCGCCTCCGACCGGAGCACCCATTTCCTGCTTAATCTTCAGCGCGGTCTCCAAGTCATTGGCCTGTGTCGCGCGCCGGAGCAACTGCTCGAGGGCTGCCTGATATTTCCGGTGGATGGGTTCAACGGCGGCCGCAACGGCTTTGTCCCGCTGCTCGTGCAGCAGTTTCAACTCGCGCTCAGCAGGTGTCTCCGCGCGGAGATTCGCGATTGCCGCGGCTGCCAGGAGGATGGAAATGGCGGTCAGTTTCATGCGTGGGTTTCCGTTGGTGCCAGAAAATCGGTGGCATTGTCGAACATTCATATCGAATCGCGGATTCGTCGTCTGCGGCTCCGGGGTGAATGCGGCATGCGCGCAGTGCAGCACCGCCGCTTTCCACTGGCAAGGCCCTCGCTGATCCATCCGCCCCGCAGCGCGATCTGACGGAAATGTGCAGCAGCGCCTCCGTTCTTTCCGCAAACGTCCGGTGCCGCAGCTACCGTTGAAACAACCTCGAAACCAACCGGGCAACGAATACCGCAATGACCGTGGCTGCGATGCCGAGCAGTGCCGGAACGCAAAACG
The DNA here is from genome assembly GCA_044221185.1 of Chthoniobacteraceae bacterium. Classification (GTDB taxonomy): domain Bacteria; phylum Verrucomicrobiota; class Verrucomicrobiia; order Chthoniobacterales; family Chthoniobacteraceae; genus SXWH01. The sequence continues at coordinate 88,219 of JBGAPP010000009.1, forward strand.
AGACATCGGTTTTGCGAAAAATAGCCACAACATCGCCCGGCGGAGCCTCGGCGAGAATGGGAGCGCCAATCCATGTGGTCAATGAGGCTGCAAGCACGCCGACCATGAGCAGGACAACAAGCAGCCAGTTCGATTTCGACAGGCGGCCCGAGAGCATCGCCACCAACGGTGCACTCGCGAGCAGCAACCCGCTCCAAACGCCGAAGGAGACAACTTGCCCCCATGCCGCCGATGACTCGGACGGCAATCGAACGATGTCGGGATGAAGACGTTTTGCCAGCCAATCGGAATAAGGTGATGCAACGGCGCAGCCCAAAACGAAGCCGATTACAAAAAGGCCTGCTGACAGACAAAGGCTCCGGCGGAAGATTTGTCCGCCTCGCGAAAGTGGGGATGCTGTGGGGGCGGCCTGCATTCACGCGCAGTGCAGCAGCGCCAGTTTCCACTGGCAAGGCCTCGCTCACCCATCCGTGTCGCGGCACGCACCGTGGGCGCGCGGCCGACCGGTCAGGTAGCGCCGCCGCCTTCGTCATTCGTCATTCGGGTTTCGTCATTCCGCCTTCCTGCGCTTCCCCTTCCCCTTCCCCGGCTTGCCGGGTTCCGCGCCGTCGCTGTCGCCGCCGCCGTCCTTGCCGCCGGGGGCGATGTTGAGCTTGTTCCATGCGTCCCATTTCGCCTGGAGCTCCTTCACCTTGCCGGGGTTCGTGCCGGAGAGGTCCTTGTCCTCGTGGATGTCGGCGGCGAGGTTGTAGAGGCGGATGCCGGTGACGGGCTCGTGGCGGCCGGTGTTCGTGTCGGCGTTGCTGTCGTAGCGGACGAGCTTCCAGCCGCCCGCGCGGACGGCCATCTGCTCGCCGAAGCGCCAGAAGAGCGCGTCGTGCGGCGCGCCAGGTTTTTCGCCGGAGAGGAATGGGAGCAGGTTCACGCCCTCGAGTTTCCACTCGGGCTTCGCGTCCACGCCTGCGGCGGCGAGCGCGGTGGCGTGAAGGTCGAGCTGGATCGCGGGGCGGTCGAAGACGCCGGGCTTCACGTGCCCCGGCCACGCGACGACGAAGGGCACGCGCACGCCGCCCTCGAGCGTGGTGCGCTTGCTGCCGCGGAGCGGGGCGTTGACGGAGCCGTTCACGGTGACGCCGGCCATGGTGGGGCCGCCGTTGTCGCTGATGAAGGTGACGAGGGTGTTCTCCGCCTGGCCGGTCTCGGCGAGCTTCGCGCGGACTTTGCCGATGGCGTCGTCCATGGCGAGCATCATGGCGTCGTAGGTCCTGCGGCGCTTGTCCTCGACGCCGGGGAATTTCGCGAGGCGGTCGTCCGTGGCGTGCATGGGGGTGTGGACGGCGTTGAACGCGAGGTAGAGGAACCACGGCTGCGATTTGTGGCGCTCGATGAAGGCGACGGCTTCGCGGCCAAACGCGTCGGTGGTGTAGTCGAGTTCCTTCACGGGCTCGGTGCCCCGGAGGATGCCGCCGGCGTCGAAGTAGCTGTGCGAGCCGCCGAGGAAGCCGAAGAATTCATCGAAGCCGCGGCGCTGCGGGTGCATGGCCTGGCTGGAGCCGAGGTGCCATTTTCCCACGAGGCCGGTGGCGTAGCCCGCGCCCTTCAGGCGGTCCGCGAGCGTCGTCTCGGTGACGGGCAGGCCGCCGCCCGCGCCGCCGGAATTGAACTCATGCCCGAAGCGCGTCTGGTAGCGCCCGGTGAGCAGGCCCGCGCGCGTGGGCGAGCAGTAGGGCCCGGTGACGTAGCCGTTCGTGAAGCGCACGCCGGCCGCCGCAAGCGCGTCGAGGTTCGGCGTGGGGATGTCCTTCACGCCGTGGAAGCCGACGTCCGCGTAGCCCATGTCGTCGCCGACGATGAGGAGGATGTTTGGCTTTCCCGCCGCATCCGCAGCGGGCGCGAGGAGCGCGGTGAGGAGGAGCGCGGCGAGCCGGGCCGTGAGTGCCCCGGGGCCGGGGCTGCGCGTGGTGGAGGGATGCTGTGTTGGTTTCATGTCGGGTAAATCACTCGGCGGTCTTTCCCTTCCTGCGCTCCTTCTTGAGCTGCTTGCGGTTCTCCTCGCCGTTCCATCTCTGGTCCTCCCAGCGCGGCGGCTGCATGGAGGCGTTCCATTGGTCGAAGAGGGCGGTCAGTTCCTTCCTCTTCTCCGGGTTGTCGGCGGAGAGGTCCTTCTGCTCGCCGCGGTCCTGCGCGAGGTTCACGAGCATGGGCTCCATGTCCCTGCCGGCCTTCACGAGCTTCCAGTCGCCGGCGCGCACGGCGTGCTGCACGCCGAAGCGGAAGTAGAGTTCGCGCGGCGCGAGCCTGTCGGCCCTGCCTTCGAGCAGCGGGAGGAGGTTCACGCCGTCGAGCTGCCACTCGGGCTTTGCCTCCACGCCCGCCGCGGCGAGCGCGGTGGGAAGCACGTCGAGCTGGATGACCGGCTCATGCGACACGCGCCCGGCGGGGACGCGGCCCTTCCACGACGCAATCCACGAAACGCGGATGCCGCCCTCCCAGCAGAACCACTTGCGCCCGCGCAGGCCGCCCATCTCGGCATTCTGATACGCGCCGCCGTTGTCGCTGATGAGGAAGACGAGCGTGTTCTCCTCCTGCCCGAGCGCGCGCACCTTCGCCATCACATCGCCGATCGCCTCGTCGGCCTCCGCGACGAGCGCGGCGTATTGCTGGTCGTGGCGCGGGAGTGCCTTGAACTTGTCGAGCCACTTCTGCGACGCGACGTGCGGCGCGTGGACGGCATTGAACGCGAGGTAAAGGAACCACGGCTGGTCCTTGCTGCGCTCGATGAAGCCGGCGGCCTCGCGCGCATACACCGGCGACGTGACCGGCGCGCCGGCGAGGTCTTCGAGCATCTCCTTGCCGCGGTAAAACGACGGACCTTTCCCCTCGCCGAGATTGCCGACACTGCCGACGGCGAAATCAAACCCGCGCGCGAGCGGCATGAATTTCTCCGACGTGTCGCCAAGGTGCCACTTGCCCACGATGCCCGTGGTGTAGCCCGCGGACTTCATCCGCTGCGCCATCGTGGTCTCGGTCAGGAGCAGTTCGCGCCCGGCCCGCGTGGGATTTCCATCGTGCCCCGTGCGCGCCTGGTAACGGCCTGTCATCAATCCCACGCGGCCCGGCGAGCAGATGCAGCCGGACGAGTAGCCGTCCGTGAACCGCACGCCGGAGGCCGCGAGCGCGTCCATGTTCGGAGTGGGCGCCATCTTTCCGCCGTAGCTGCCCGGCTGCGCCCAGCCCATGTCGTCGAGGTAGAAGATGAGGACGTTCGGCCTGCGCTCCGCGGCGTGCAGCGTGAGCGAGGCGAGGAGCGCGAGGAGGAGTGACAGGGTTTGTCTCATGGTTTTCAAGGTGGTCAGCGGAGAATCATGCCAGCCGGGATGCGCGACTGAAGCGCGGGGCGGCGCCGAACCGTTTGTCATTCGTCATTCGTCATTCGCCGCATGCACCCCGTCCCGCGCCGCCTGCGCAGGAGCCCAGTTCTTGCGCGGAACGGCGACGGGAAACGGGGGTTGGGCCTCACTCCCGTGTAACCACGCGGGAGCACGGAATTCGGACATTTTCCCGCGATCAAATGCGGCGGCAGATTCCGCCCAGCAGATCCGTTCCGCTACGCCGCGTGCGCCTTGGGAGCCTGCGGCCCCATCCCGAGGATGTCCCGCAGGTATCTGGCCATCGCGTCCATGCTCAGCGTCTTGGGCAGGAAGCGCAGGCCGCCGATTTTCTTCCCGTGCCGCACGATCTCCGGCGCGCTCACCGCACCGGTGAGAAAGACAATGGGCGTCTCGCGCAGCGAAGGCTCGGTCTGGAGGCGCGCGGCCACGTCCGCCCCGTCGAGGCCCGGCATGCGGATGTCCATGACGATGAGGTCCGGAGAGAAGCGCTTCGCGGTCGCAACCGCCTGAAAGGGGTTGTTTTCCGACTGAATGTGGAAGCCGCCCATGGCTTCGAGCGAGATTTTGAGCACCTCGGTCAGCTCGGGTTCGTTGTCCACGATCAGGATTCGTTTGTCGTCGGTCTTCACGGTGTCAACCAGGGGAGATAGCAGGGCTGATACCAACCGGTGCCTAGGGAGCCTGAAAGTTTTGCGACATTTCCAACGCCGCCCGCCCCTGCCGGGGGAATCCTGACAGCTTGCGCCGGTGCCGCCGCCCTGCGCAGCCTCGCGGCGTGAAATCCTTCCGCAAAGAACTCTGGTTCGAGCTGCCGGTTCGGCGCGGCTTTTCAAACATCACGCCGCAGGTCGAGGCGGCCCTGCGCGAGAGCGGCATCCGCGAGGGGCTCTGCCTCGTGAACGCGATGCACATCTCCGCGAGCGTGTTCATCAACGACGACGAGCGCGGGCTGCACGGGGACTTCGAAGCGTGGCTGGAGAAGCTCGCGCCGGAGAAGCCGCACTCGCAATACCGCCACAATGACACCGGCGAGGACAACGCCGACGCGCACCTCAAGCGCACCATCATGGGCCGCGAGGTCGTCGTGGCTGTCACCGCGGGCAGGCTCGACTTCGGCCCGTGGGAGCAGATTTTCTACGGGGAGTTCGACGGACGGCGGCGCAAGCGCGTGCTGATCAAAATCATCGGCGAATAGCCCAGCGACACCGCAAGCGCGCCGACCATCTTACGCATCCCAGTGAGCACATCCGCAAAAGCCATCGCCATCTACGAGAGCATCAAGCCGCAGGTGCTCGCGGCCCTGGGCGGCAGCCTGACGGAGGAGCGGTTCAACGCGCTGGCGCTCGTCATCTACGCATTCCAGCGCTGCCACAACCGGCCGTATGGCCGCTGGTGCGACACGCTTCCCACCCCGTCGAGCTGGCGCGAAATCCCCGCGGTGCCGCAGGCGATGTTCAAGCGCTTCCGGCTCTCGTGCTTCCCGCCGGGGCTCACGCCGGTCACATTCCGCACGAGCGGCACGACCGGCGAGGCGCGCGGCGAGCATCACTTCCTCCATACGGGAATCTATGAGGCGAGCATCCTCGCGGGATGGCGGCGACTGAATCTCCCGAAGCTGCCCGCGCTCTTCCTCGCGCAGACGCCCGCCGAGGCGGAGGACTCGTCGCTCGCGTGCATGTTCGGCGTCCTCGCGCGGAATGCGGCATCGCGCGCCACATTCGACCTGCGCGCGGATGCGGCGGATGTGAGGCGTCTCGCCTCCGAAGGGCCGTGCGCGATCTTCGGGACCGCGCTCGCCTTTCTCGCGCTGTTCGAGCGGATGGGCGGAGAGCGCGTGCCATTGCCCGAGGGGAGCTTCGCATTCGAGACCGGCGGCTATAAAGGCAGCGGGCGCGACATCCCGAAGGCGGAGCTTTACGGGAAATTCTCCGCGCACCTCGACCTGCCGGCCGACGCGATCTGGAACGAATACGGAATGACCGAGCTTTCCTCGCAGGCCTACACGCGCGGGCTCGGACGCGCACACGAAGCACCGCCGTGGTTGCGCGCGGTGGTCATCAATCCCGAGACGGGCAAGGAGGCCGCCGTCGGCGAGGCGGGCGTGCTGCGGATGTTCGACCTCGCCAACGTCGGCAGCGTGCTCGCGGTGCAGACCTCCGACCTCGCCGTGCGTCGGACGGATGGCTTCGAACTCCTCGGCCGCGACCCTTCGGCCATCCCGCGCGGCTGCTCGCGCCGTGCGGATGAGCTGCTGCAAGGCACGCCGGCGCGCAGCGCAGCCGTGCGCACCGTCCAATCGCCGCTGCCGAAGCTGAGCCCGATTCCATTGCCGAGCACCGCGAGCCGCGCGCGTTCGCTCGCGAAGGCCGCGTCCTCCTTCCCCTTCCTCGGCAAAGTCACGCCGGCCGGGCTCCTCAAGCTCGTCTCATCGGAACTCGGCCACGCGGCGGCGCTCGACCGCTTCGTGCCGCAGGGCCGCCGCCAGACGCGGGCCATCGCGCCGCGCCGCATCCTGCATCTGCTCAGCGGCAACACTCCCGCTGCGGCATTACAGACGATGCTTCGCGGCCTGCTGCTCGGGTCGGAAAATCTCTGCAAGCTTCCCGCCGGAGGAATCGCCGAGGCGGAGGCGTTCCGCTCGCTGCTCCCGCCCGCGCTCGCGACGCGGCTGCATTTTGCGCAGGAACTTCCCGCATCCTGGCTCGCGGCCGCCGACGCCGCGGTGATTTTCGGCAGCGACGAAACCGTCGCCACCATTCGCGCGGCACTGCCGCCCGGCATCCCCGTGCTCGCCCACGGCCACAAGCTCAGCTTCGCGATGGTGTTCAACGATGCGGGCTTCCGCAGCGTGGACGGCATGGCCCGCGACGTGTCCGTGTTTGACCAGCAAGGCTGCCTGTCGCCCCACACCATCTTCGTGAGGGAAAAGGGCGCGCTCACGGCGAAGGGCTACGCCGAGCGGCTCGCGGGTGCGATGGCGCGCTTTGAAAATCACACACCGCGCGGGGCGCTCACCACCAGCGAGGCAAACAGCATCCGCACACTGCGCGAGGAGACGGCATTCCGCGCTGCGAACGGCGAACCTCTGGAACTGATCGCGAGCGGCGGCACTGCGTGGACCATCGTCGTGGACCGCACTGATTCCCTCCCCCTCTCGCCGCTCAACCGGGTCGTCTTCGTGAAGCCGCTCACAGCGGCCCTTTCCCCGATGCTCGCACCGCACCGCGAGCACCTCAGCACCTGCGGCATCTGGCCGGTGAACGCGGCGAACCGCGACTTCGCCGCAGTCCTCGGCTTCATGCGCATCTGCGCGATTGGGAAAATGCAGCAGCCTCCGCTCGACTGGCACCACGACGGCCGGCGCGTGCTGGCGCCGCTGGTGCGCTGGGTGGATTGCGAAATGTGAGCGGGCTACCGCGGGCGCAGGAGCAGCGTCACCCACTTGCCCCGGCGCACCGCGCGCTCGAGGCGGAAACCCTCGGTCCGAAATGCCGCGACCACCTCCCGCTCCTGCGTGCGGAGAATGCCGCTGAGAATGAGGCGCCCATTTTTTTCCACTGCGCCCGCGATGCGCGGGGCCGCCGCGGTGAGCGTGGCGCTGAAGACATTCGCGAGCACCACCGGCCAGCGGCGCGACGGCGACCACTTCAGCACGTCCGTGCGTGTGAAGCGAACTCCGGCGATTTTGTTCGCACTCGCATTTTCCTTCGCAACGCGCACCGCGATCGGATCGAAGTCGCCCGCATCCACCCGCCGCGCGCCGAGCACGCGGGCAGCGAAGGCAAGAATTCCCGTGCCGGTTCCAATATCGAGCGCGTCCCATTCGGAGCCGCGCAGTTCGTGCGCGACATCCGCCAGCACACGCAGGCAAGTCGCCGTCGTCGCATGCTCGCCGGTGCCAAACGCGACAGTCGCAGGGATGAGCAGCACCGGTGTCTCCGGGTGCCCCTTCGCCGCGAGCGCACGCTCCCTTTCGGTCGAAACAACCAGCAGCTTTCCCCTCACACGCAGCGGCGGGCGCGGCTTGGGTTCCAGCTCCCGCTTCGTGAGCGGGCGTGCCGTGCGCAACGTGCCGCCAAACTCACCCACGAGCTTGCCCGCCTCGCCGCGCGCGAGGTGGTAGGCCTCGATACGGAGCGACTTCGAGTTTGGGAGCGTGAACATCACCAGCCGCTGGCCGAGCCACGCGAGTTGCTCGGTCCACGCATCCTCCCGATTCAGAGTGCTGAGCTTTCGCCAGATGAAGCGCACTTTTCCCACGGGCTACTTCTTTTTGAAAAAGATGATGTGCTGCTGCGGCAGATCCCTCTTCGTCTGCACCCATTCCATCTCCGGGTGCAGCGCCATTTCCCGGCGCACCTGCGCTTCGGTCATCTTGTGCACGGTCTTGATGGGCACGTTCGGATCCTCGCCGCGGTATTCGACGAACACGATCTGCCCACCCTTCCTCGTGGCCGCGACCATCTTGCGCATCATCTCATACGGGAACTCGAACTCGTGATAGACGTCCACCATCACCATCATGTCGCAGCTCTCCGGCTCAAGCTTCGGGTCGGCCACTTCGCCGAGCACGGGCTTCACGTTCGCGATGCCCTTCGCCTTCATTTTCGCGACGAGCAAATCGAGCATCTCCTTCTGGATGTCCACGCCATACACGACGCCGCCGGGTGAGATGCGGGGAACGACGCGCTCGGCGAGATAACCCGTGCCGCAGCCGATGTCGGCGACAGCCATCCCGGGTTTCAGCCCGAGCATCTCGACCATCTTGCTCACGCGCTCCTCCTCCTCGCGCTCGGGCCGCTCGAGCCAGTCTGCGGCCTGGTGCCCCATCACGTGCGCGATTTCGCGGCCCATGAAGAACTTCCCGATGCCGTTGCGGTCATGCTCGGCGCGCGTCTCGTAGGGCGGAGGCTGCGGCGCATCCGCGGCGACTGCAGCCGATGCTGCCGCGAGCACAAGGGAGAAAAGCAGGCGTTTCATGCCGCGAGGAAAACACATGCGCCACCGTCTGGCGATGCCGGTCTTCTCGTTCAGGATGAAGCGCGGTTTGTCGCAACGACAGGCAAGGGCACCGGCGCGGCGACCCACGCGGAAACACCTCCTTTTTCCGACGAACTCCGCGAACTGGGCTATTTCGCGCCCTTGAGGGAGCTCATGAACTTGTCCATGCCCGCGCCGACCTCCTTCGGCAGCGTGTCCGGGTCGGAGACAATCATGTTCGCGAGCACCGCGCGATCCTTGCCGCCCTTGAAGAGGACGAGGAACGCTGTCGCCGGCTTGCCCTCGATTTTTGCGGAATACGTCGCGGTGAAGCCCGTCAGCCCGTCCTCCGTGTGCTCCTTCGGCTTGTCCACCTGGGCCGCGCCCTCACCGAGGGCTTTCACCATGTCGGGCAGCATCTTTTCAAAAATTTCGAGGCTCGCCTCCACGGGCACGATCACGAAGTTGATCGAAACGCGTCCGTCCGGCGAATTGATGGAAACCGCGCCGTCCTTGTCCGTCTCGGGCTTCCAGCCATCCGGCACTGAATAGGTGAGCACCGGATCCTTCTCCGGATAGGACTTGTCGCCCGCGGAAACGGGAGTGGCGAAGGTGAGCGTGAAAAGGCCGAGGACGAGCAGCAGTGATTTTTTCATGGTGGTGAGTGGTTCCGTGTGTGCGCGCTCCTTGGACCGTTCGCGCGCATGGAGGTCAACGACTTCCCGGAAAAATAGATGAAAAATCACGCAGCCCGCGCGCCTCAGCACCAGTGCGCGCCCTTTGCCTCGACATACACGGCATAGAGCGACTGGCTCCCGCACATGAAGAGGCGGTTCCGGCGCGCGCCGCCGAAGCAGAGGTTCGCGCAAATTTCCGGCAGGAGGATGAGGCCGATGCGCTGGCCCTCCGGCGAGAAAATGTGGACGCCATCGTAGCCGTCGCCGACCCAGCCGGCACCGACCCACACATTGCCCTCGGTATCGCAGCGGATGCCGTCGGCCATGCCGGCGACCTTCTCCCCCTTGAGCGACGTCTCCATCGAGACGTATTGCCGCCCGTTCTTCAGGCGCGCCCCATCCACGTCCCACACCTTGATGTTCTTCGGCGCCTCCTTGTAGTGCGAGGCGCCGGTGTCGGCGACGTAAAGCTTCTTGTAGTCAGGCGAAAAGCAGAGGCCGTTCGGTTTGAAAATCTCGTCGGTCACCTTCTCGATTTTCGCCGTTGCAGGCTCGATGCGATAGACGGCCTCCTTCTGCTCCAGCGGCTGCTTTTTCCCCTCGTATTCGAAAAGCGCGCCGTAGCCCGGGTCCGTGAACCAAATCGCGCCGTCGGGCGCCACCACGACGTCGTTCGGGGCGTTGAACGGCTTCCCTCCGAACTTCTCCGCGAGCACCGTCACTTCGCCGTTCGGCTCGTAGCGGACGACGCGCCGCGTGCCGTGCTCGCAGGAGAGCTGGCGGCCTTCGCGGTCGAAGGTGTTGCCGTTGCTGAAGCCCGCCGGCTTGCGCAGCACGCTCACGTGGTCGTCGTCGGGGATGTAGCGCATCTGACGGTCGTTCGGGATGTCGCTCCACATCAGATACTGCCCCTGCCCGCTCCAAGCCGGCCCCTCGGCCCAGCGCATTCCCGTGGCGAGGCGCTCGATGCTCGCATTGCCGATTTTGATTTTCTTGAACGCGTCCTCCAGCGCGATCACGTCCGGCTCGGGATAGCGCACGGGCGCAGCGTTCTTACCGAAGTCGCGCGCAGCGGATTTCGAGAGCAGCGGCGCGGCGGCGAGGGTTCCGAGGGTGGTGAGGAAGGAACGGCGGGAGGTGTTCATGGCGCGGTTGTCTCCCGGCGGGCGGGAGAATGTCAAACCACTCGCGCGCGGCGGGGCATCCGAATCACGGCGCGGACGCGGAGGATGTGCGCTGGGATTTTCTCCTCCTTCTCCGCGAAGCCGTGGAGCGTAGCGCGCGGAAAATGAGGATGCCTCCGACCGCCGCGGCGAGGGATGCGGCAGTCCACGCGACGATGATGGGAAAAATCACGGCCGCCGCCGTGAACGCGAGCAGCACCGCCGCGACGACGAGCAGCGCGATGCTGTCGCCCTGCTCCAACACGCGCTGGCCCGACATCGCCGCGGAGACACTGCGCGTGAAGCGCAGCGCACCGGCCGTCGCGCGCGTGAGGCTGCCTCGGGCGGGCTTGCTGCGGTCGTCGTTCTCGGGGGGAAGGCGCACGCGGCGCCTCTTTTTCAGGACAATCTCCGTCGCATGTCCGAGGTCGCGCTCATACAGCTCCGCCATCTGCCTTGCGAATCCCACGTCCTCGATCGCGACATCCACTTCGAAATTCGTCAGCCAGCTCACGATGTTGAGGTTGGTGGAGCCGACGCGCGCCCATCGGTCGTCGGCCACGGCGGTCTTGGCGTGCAGCATCGAGCCGTTCCATTCAAAGACACGCACTCCCGCCTCAAGCAGCGGCCGGTAGCCCGCGGTGGCCAGCGGGCGCATCCACGGCAGGTCGCTGCCTCCCGGCACGAGCAGGCGGACATCCACCCCGTCGCGCGCGGCGGCCCGGAGCGCCTGCACGTAGCTGGCGGTGCCGGCAAAGTAGGCGTCCGTGAGCCACAGCCTGCGCTCTGCGATGGAGGCGACGAGCAGGTCGAGGCGGTAAAGGGCGGTCACATTCGGCGACGTGGCCACGACACGCATGGTCACATCGCCGGCGGGTGCGGCGCCCTTCGGGACTTCGCAGTCGGGAGCGTGCAGCGCCGGGCCGTTGAGCGCCCAGATCTCCGCGAACGCGCGCACGAGGTCCGCCACCGCGGGGCCGCGCAGCTCCACGCCGGTGTCGCGCCACGGCTCCACGCCGCGCTTCGCATCGCCGAGCCAAGCGTCGCTCACGCAGACTCCGGAGACGAACCCGACACACCCGTCCACCACGATTGACTTCCGGTGATCTCGCCAGAGCCAGCTCATCTCCGTGCTGAAGCGCGGCGGATTGTGGTAGCGCACGACGCCGCCGGCATCCACGAGCGGCCGCCAGAAGCTGCGCGGCGTGGAAAACGAGCCGAACCAATCCAGCATCACGCGCACCCTCACGCCGGCCGCGGCGCGCGCGGCGAGTTCGTCGCGGAAGCCGCGCCCCGTCGCGTCCGGGCGGATGATGTAGTTTTCAAAAAGGATCGTCCGCTGCGCCGAGCGGATCGCATCGCGCCACGCGCCGTAGTTTTGCTCCGCATCCACCAGCAGCCGCACGGAATTCCCCCCGACAAGCGGGGCGCCGGCCGCGCGGGAGTATGCGTGCTCCGCCAGCGTGCGGGGGTGGACGGATTGTCCGGCCAAATCGGTCGCAGGGTCGGCGGGAGATTTCACCGCACGCAGTAAAGCGCAGGACTCCCGCCCCGCTCAACCGCGAATCAGCGGGCGAGTTCGTGTTCGACGCCCGCCGGGATTTTCTTTTGCCTGCGCGCCCTCCCGTGCGCCACCGCTCCGCCATCCTCCTGCTCGTCATCACCTCCGTGCTCTGGAGCCTCGGCGGCGTGCTGCTGAAGTCCGTGGACTGGCACCCGATGGCAAAGGCCGGCGCGCGCAGCGCCATCGCGGCGATCGTGATGCTCGTCTGGCTGCGCCGCCCGCAGTTCTCCTTTTCCCTGAACCAAATCCTCGGCGGCACCGCCTACGCCGTCACGGTCGCATCGTTCGTCGTCGCCATTGACCTCACCACCGCGGCAAATGCGATTTTCCTCCAATACACCGCGCCCGCCTACGTCGCGCTCCTCGGTGCATGGATGCTCGGCGAGCGCACGCAGCCGCGCGACTGGCTGTGCATCGTGCTGGCGGTCGCCGGCATCGCGATGCTGTGCCGGGACGGCTTCGCCGCGAACAACGCCCCCGGAATCTTCGCCGGGCTCACGAGCGGCTTTGCGATGGCACTCATGGTGCTTTTTCTCCGGCGAGAAAGGGAGGGCTCGCCCGTCGCGGCCCTGCTGCTCGGCAACGTGCTCACCGCAGTCATCGGGCTGCCATTCGGCCTCACCGGCGCGGCGAGGGTGCCCACAGCAGCCGAGTGGGGCTGGCTGGCCGTCCTCGGCGTTTTCCAGCTCGGCGTCCCCTACATCCTCTACGGCATCGCGATCCGGCGCGTCACGGCCATCGAGGGAGTGCTTATCCCGCTGCTGGAGCCGGTCTTAAACCCAGTCTGGGTTTTCATTTTCCTCGGGGAAACACCCCGCCCCTGGACCATCGCCGGGGCTGTCCTCGTGCTGGCGGCCATGCTCTCCCGCGGGCTGCTCGGGACGCGGGATGAAAAGGCATAAATGTCTGAAAAAAACACTGTGCCTTCGCCCGATTGCTGCTTTTCCACGCACACATCCAGAAGCTCAATGGTCTCCTACGGCTCTCCCATCCCGTTTTCCGAAGTCCCCGCCGACGGCGCCCCCGCGGGTGCCGGAAGCGGGAGCGATGTGCCTGGGTTCGACATTCTCTTTGAGCGTGCCCCGCTCCCGATGTGGATCTGCGATGCGGAGAATTTCCGCTTTCTCGCGGTCAATTTCGCCGCGCTGAAATCCTACGGCTGGTCCCGCGAGGAGTTCCTCGCCATGAGCATGGACCGCATCCTTCCCGAGAAGGACGTCGCTGCATTCCTTGAGTATCGCCGGCAGGTGAATTCCCACGGCGCAGGCCTGAACCAGTCGCAGAACTGGCGGCACAAGACGAAGGCTGGCGCGATCGTGGCGGTCCAGACTTCATGGCAGAATGTGACCTTCCACGGCCGCCGGGCGCTCATCGTGACCATCCACGACCGCACAAGCCATCTCCGCGCCGAAGAGGAGAGCCGCGAGCTCAGCCACGTGCTCAGCCTCGCCGCCGATGCGATCATCGTCTGCACGCTCGACCGCGAAATCCGCTATTGGAACAAGGGCGCCGAGCGCGTCTATGGCTGGACCGCCGAGGAAGCCATCGGCCGCAAGGTCCACGACCTCCTCAAAATCGACATGGAGACCTGCCTCCTCTGCATGGCGGGCCTGTTGGAAAAGGGCGACTGGAACGGCCAGATGACGCACAAGCGGCGCGAAGGCGGCGACACGATCGTGAACAGCCGCTGGACACTCGGCTTTGACGAGGAAACCCGGCAGCCGAAATCCGTCCTGCTCATCAACTCCGACATCACCGAGACGAAGAAGCTCGAGTCGCAGTTCCTCCGCGCCCAGCGCCTCGAGAGCCTTGGCACTCTCGCCAGCGGCATCGCGCACGATCTGAACAACATCCTTTCGCCGATCCTCATGGCCACCGGCATCCTCCGCCAGTCGCTGCCAAAGCACGACCAGCAGATGGTGGACATCATCGAGGGCAGCGCCGAGCGCGGCGCCGGCATCGTGAAGCAGGTGCTCACATTCGCCCGCGGCGTCGAAGGCGAGCGCGTGCTGCTCCAGCCGAAGCACCTCCTCACCGAGATGGTGAAGGTGATGACGCAGACCTTTCCGAAGAACATCGACATCAAGACACAGTTCGCACCGGACCTCTGGACCGTGCAGGGCGACGCCACGCAGCTGCACCAGGTGCTCCTGAATCTCTGCGTCAACGCCCGCGACGCCATGATGCCGCGCGGCGGACTCCTCCGCATTTCCTGCGCAAACACCGACGTGGACCAGCAGGTGGCGAGCATGAATCCCGGCTCGACGGTCGGCCCGCACGTCTGCTTCGCCGTCACCGACACCGGCACCGGCATGACGCCCGAGGTCATGGAGAAAATCTTCAACCCCTTCTTCACCACCAAGGAGCAGGGCAAGGGCACCGGCCTGGGCCTCGCCACCGTCATCGGCATCGTCAAAGGCCACAAGGGCTTCCTCTCCGTGCAGAGCGAAGTCGGCGTCGGCACCACCTTCCGCATCTACCTTCCCGCAAACCGCGACGCGGCTGCCTCGGAGGAAATGACCGAGGATCTCACCGAGCTGAACGGCAATGGTGAGCTCGTGCTCGTCGTCGACGACGAGGCGCCAATCCGCGAGGTCATCGTCGGCACGCTCGAGGCGCACAATTACCGCTGCTACACCGCCGAGGACGGCAGCGACGCACTCGCGCTCTACTTTGAGCGCCGCGGCGCGATCCAACTCATCATCACGGACCTCCACATGGGCATGATGGACGGCATCACGCTCTCTAAATCGCTCAAGAAACTCACGCCCGACGCCCGGATCATCGTCTCCAGCGGGCACATTCAAAAGGAGAACCAGGCCGCCCTCGAAGCGCTCGGCGTGAAGGCGTTCCTCGAAAAGCCCTACACCGCGGAGAAGCTGCTCCGCTGTGTGAAGGACACCATCTCCGCCGCAGCCGCGAGCAAGGCCGCGTAGTTTCGCGGTAGTCAGCCGCAGCCCGCTCCCCTAGCCTCGCGGGGCCATGATTTCCCGCACCCGCCCCGCCATTTCCCTCCTCGCGCTGATCGCCTGCGCCACCGCGCGCGCGGAGCAGTTCACGCTGTTCGATGTGACGTTCACATTCACGAAGGACGACGCCTTCAACTCCAAACCCAGCCAGTCGCACTACTATGTGAATGGCGACCGGCTGAACGCGCAGCGCCCGAAGGACTGGACCGCCCCCGTGGATTTCCGCAACGGCACGGTGCATGTGCGCCTCGAAGTCCTCGACAAGCCCGCCGGCAGCCAGCCGACCACGTGGAGCGTCTGCTACATCCCAAACAAAGGCCAGGGCCACGGCTATGGCTGCATCGGCACCGGCGCCTACAGGGAAAAGGGCGTGTTGGAAAAGGACATCCCGATGACGAGCTTCTGGCAGAACAACGACATCGTGTGGAGCGAGGGCATCAAGGAGATGCACCTCGTCATCAAGGACGACCACAACATGCACGCGCACAAGCTGCCCGAGCCGGAGAAGTTCTTCCCGACGAAGGTGCGCATGACGCTCGTGCAGGTGTCGAAGGGATCGACCTACGATCCTTCACTCGTGCCCGAGTTGGCGGGGAAAAAGTAGGCTGCGCGGCTACTTCAGCCGGACAAGCTGGAGGCTGCCGGTCTGAATCCACATCTCGCCTTTGCCTGCGCGCAGTTCGGCCACGAGGATGGCGTCGCCCGAGGCATCAAACTCGAAGCCGAGCTTCTGCCATGCGGCGCTTCCAGTGAGGCCGTTCACGCCCTTGCGCTTGCCGCCGCTGATGCGCAAACCGCCGCCGTCGCCGACATCGTCGCCGCCTTCCGCACCCGCGGTCTTCACCATCGCCTCAAAGCGGTAGCGGCCCTGCGGAAGCGTGACGGTCCGACGCCATGACGCGGCGGCGCTGCCATCGGCGCGGATGTGGAGGCAGTGCTGGCCGTCCACATTCTGCTCGTCGAGCGCGCCGCCTCCCTGCGGGCTCCATTGCTTCGGCCCCAGCTTGTGGACGTCGTTCACCCACTCCATCGGCTTTGGCATTTCGCCGAGCTGCCGCCCGATGGATGCGAGGCGACGGGTGACGCGGTCCCGAGCGCCGCCGATTTGCCCCTGGTAGTCCTTCGCCCACTGGGGATTTTTCCGCGCGAGGCCCTCCATGATTTTCTGCCCCTGCGCGGTGATGCGCGCCTCCCAGTCCACGGGCTTGAGCGCCTTCTCGTAGATGTCCTTCGCGAGCTTCGGCGCCATCGCCTTCCAGTCGGGATTGCTCCACACGGCCTGGCCGACGAGCGCGCCGGGATCGCGCACGAGCGGCCAGTTCGGATCGCCGTAAATCTGGTCGATGCCGTGGATGAAGAAGCTCGCCTTGCCGGTCTTCGGGTCGAAATAGACGCGGTAGTTGTTCCGGTTGAAATTGTAGCCGTCCCAGTGGCAGAGGAAGGTCTCCATCACGAGGAAGCGGAGATATTCGTCCACATCGAGCTGCTCGCCGACTTTCTGCCAGCGCACTTTCAGATCACCCTCCTTGCACGCTGCGGCGAGGGCCTTGATGTCGCGCGTGTCGGACTTGTCGCCGCCCTGCTGCTTTTCGAGGTTGCCGTCGATCTCCGCGATGAAGTGGCCGTCGTAAAGGGAGCCGCCGGTCTGCTCGTAGAAGTAGCTGAGGAAATCCTTCGTGAAGGACTCCTTGAACAGGTAGAGCCCCGTGTAGCGCCCCTGCCATTTCACCACGACATGTGTGCAGCGGGATGCAGGCACGCCCGCCGCGCGCGACATTTCGCCACCAATGAACTCATTCAGCAGGCTGCCGTCCTGCGCGCCGTTGTTGAGGTGGAATTTCTCCATCCCATGGAAGCGCTCGCTGCCCTTGAACTTGTCGAGGCTCACCGTGAGACCCGGCTTCGAGTCCGGCCCTTGGAAGCTCCCTGCGGCACCCTTCAGCTTCACGGCGACATGCTTGTATTCCGTTTTTTTGCCATCGGCCGCCGTCTCGATCATCGTGCATTCGGCATAGCGGCGGTTGTCCTTCTTCAGCTCCTCCCAGTCCTTCGGTGCGAAGACGAATTCGAGATGCACGACGGGGCCCGCAAAAAACTCATCCGCGTGCCGTTGGTGTTTCTCCTTCTTGCCCGGCAAGATCGTCGCGACGGGACCTGCCGGCTGCGCGGCAGACGCCGGTTTCTGCGCGCGGAGAACGTGGATGGCGGGCAAAGCGAGCGAAGCGGCGATGACCGCGGCGCAAACACGCGGGATGTATCGTTTCATGGAGCCGTGCATCGTGTCGGGTGCGGCAGACGATATTCGCCCGCTGCCCCGTGGCGATGGAAAAGCCGCCGGCAAGCGGACTCCGCGCCTGCGGCTTCGCTCACTGCTTCCGGTAATCGCCCCGGCTGAAATACTTCTCCAGCCACACGTAGGCGCAGATGAAGAAATAGCGGCTGCCCATCTCCTTGATCTTCAGCTTCGGCACGCCGAAGCGGCGGTTGCGCCACGTGATCGGAACCACAGTCCACGTGTAGCCGCGCACGATCGCCTTCAGCGGAATCTCCACGGTGAGGTTGAAGTGCGGAGCGATGAGCGGCTCGCAGCCCTGGATGACCGTGCGTCGGTATGCCTTGAAGGCGTTCGTCGTGTCGTTCAGCCGGATGCGGAACATCATGCGGACGAAGAAGTTCGCGACCCGGTTCATGAAGAGCTTGAAGCGCGGATAATCTATCGTGCCGCCGCCCTTCACGAAGCGGCTGCCGAACACGCAGTCCCAGCCCTCGTTCAGCAGCTTCCAGTAGCGCACGGCGTCGCGCGCATCGTCCGATTCGTCCGCCATCATGATCACCACGGCGTCGCCCTTGCAGTGGTGCAGGCCGAAGCGGATCGCGCGGCCAAAGCCGTGCTCGCCTGTGTTCTGCAACGGGTTCAGCGTGGGAACCTTCTCCTTCAACTGCTGGAGCACCTCCCACGTCTTGTCCTTGCTGCCGTCGTCCACCACCACGATTTCGTGCGGCACATTGTTCAGCGAAAACTCCAGGTGCAGGTGCTCGACCGTGGCGGGCAGCGAACCCTCCTCATCCCGCGCGGGAATGATCACGGAGAAGAGCGTCAGCGGCGGCGCCTCGGGATTCGGCTTGTTGTCCTTCATGCGGTCGGAGCGGGCTTGGACGCGATGACGAGAAACTGCCGCCCCTTCACCCACCACAGCCACGGCAGCGCGAGGTAAATCCGGAGCACGAAGAGCGGATACTGGAACTCATTCACCATGCGGTATGGGAGGAAGCGCGGCGTCATCCGCTCGACCACGTAGCCCTCCATTTCGAGGACTTCCGCGAGCGACGCCTCCGTGAGGACCGTGTGGTGATCAAAGAAATCCCAGTAGTGGCCCGCGAGGTATTTGATGTTCGGCCCCATCGCGATGAGCCGGCCACCGGGCTTCAGGCAGCGGAGCACCTGCCGCAGCGTGCGCTTGAGACACTGCTTGTCCGGCAGATGCTCGAAGAAGTTGCTCGTGAAAACCGTGTCGAGCGAGTTCTCCGGCAGCGGCCACTCGGCGGAGCAGTCCTGCTGGAAAAACGTAATGCCGGATGCGAGCCGGCCGGCGGCGTCCGGATTCATGTCCATCGCGAATTTCTCCCGCGCCGCGATGTTATTGATGAACTCGCCCCAGCCGCAGCCGAGATCGAGCACGCTGGAACCCGGGGAAATCCAGCGGTTGAAAAAGCTGCCCGTGAGGATTTGCCATACGCGATTGCGATACGCCGACGTCTGCGCAAACCGCTGCCGGTAAATTTTCTGAAGCTCCTGCGCGTTCTCGGCCATGAGCATCAGGAGGTCGCAACCACCGCCTGGTGGATTTGCTCCAGAATGGCGCGCAGGTCGAACTTGTATTTCCAATCCGGGTAGTGCGCCTGAAATTTCCGCACGTCGCTGACCCACCAGATGTGATCGCCGATGCGGTTGTCCTCCACGTAGCTCCACGAGAGCTTCTTTCCGCTGATCTCCTCGCAAAGGTCGATTGCCTCCAGCATCGAGCAGTTTGAATGGCGGCTGCCGCCCATGTTGTAAACCTCGGCGACGCGCGGCTTCTGCGCGAACTGCCAGAATGCCTCGACGAGATCGTGGCTGTGGATGTTGTCGCGCACCTGCTTCCCCTTGTAGCCGAACACCCGGTAGGGGCGGCCAGTGGCAGTGCATTTCATCAGATAAGCGAGGAATCCGTGCAGCTCCGTGCCGGCATGCGCGGGGCCAGTGAGGCATCCGCCGCGGAAGATGGCCGTCCTCATTCCAAAGTAGCGCCCGTATTCCTGCACGAGCACATCCGCGGCGACCTTGCTCGCGCCGAAGAGGGAGTGCTTCGTCTGGTCGATGGACATCGTCTCATCGATGCCCTCGCGGTAGGCGTGAGCGGGATCGATTTCCCAGCGCTTCTCCAGTTCGCGCAGCGGCAGCCGGTTCGGCGTGTCGCCGTAAACCTTGTTCGTGCTGGTGAAGATGAAGACCGCGTCGGGACAGTGGTGACGTGCGGCTTCGAGCAGGTTCAGCGTGCCGACGGCATTCACGCCGAAATCCGTGTGCGGCTCGCGCGCGGCCCAGTCATGCGACGGCTGCGCAGCGGTGTGGACAACTATTTTCACCGCGGAGCCAAGCGCGGCGAACACCTTGTCCACCGCCGCATTGTCCCGGATGTCCACACTCTCGTGCCGGTAGTGCCTCAGCGACTTCTCCAGCTTCTGTCGCGTGCCAGCCGTCGAGGCCTCGGCGCCGAAGAAGCGCGCACGCATGTCGTTGTCCATGCCGACGATCTCGAGCCCCTCCGCGTGGAAGCGCTTGCAGGTCTCCGAGCCGATGAGTCCGGCCGAGCCGGTGACGAGTGCGATGCTCACTTTGCTGTTTGAATTTCGGACGTGATGAAGCCCGGGCACTCAAGATGCCCGCGGCAAAGCGCAGCAAGAAAATAACGTGCCACCGCGGTCACTTCACTTCGGCGAGCTTCTTGACGTCCACCCGCTTCGCCCACGCCTGCAACTCCGCGGCGGCCAGGCCGTTCGTCTCGATTTGCAGGACGTAGCGCCCGGCCACGAGGAGGAAGAGCGTGCCCCTCTTCGCGCTGTTCTCAAATTGCTCGAATCCCTTCGCGCCGTCCACCGTCACTCCCTTGCTGTAGCCGTCGCTCGTCTCGACCGAAAATCCCCAAGCCGCAGTCACCCCCTGCAGCATCTGGCTCGACTCGCTGTAGTCCATGATCTGCACGTTCACGCTCGCGTCGCCCTTCTGGTAGCTGCGCTCGACCGTGGTCATCTTGAACCCCGCGGCATCCACGGTCTGCCCCTGCGCCTTCTCCGCCTGCCAGCCAGCGACGTCGCCGAGGAAAGGCGTGAGCTTCGAGAAATGCACGACAGCCGCTTTCGGAGCATCGGCCGCGTGGGTCACGACCGGCGCGGCGGTGAGCAAGGCGAGGACGGCGACGGCGGAGAACAGGATCGTGCGCATGGTGCGCGCACGCGTGCCAGAGCGTGAGGGTGAAGTCAACGCGCGCTCACGGCGCCTTCGCAACGTCGAGGCAGATGAGTTTGTCCTCGCAGCGCAGGTAGAGGCGCTTGCTGGAAAGAACGGGATTCCCCCAGCAGGGATAAGACATGCCAGGCACCTGCCAGCGGGAGATTTCCTCAAGCTTTTCGGCATTCGGCTTGAAAAGGCCGAGCAGGCCGGCCTCGCCGAGCGCGATGAGTTTTCCATCGGCGAAAATCGTGGAGCCGCGGCCGAAGACATTCGGCGCGGATTCGCCGGCGCGCAGCTTCGAGTGGCTGGCATTCGGCCAGCGCTCGTCGCGCTCCCACTTCACGTTACCGGTCGCAAACTCCACGCAGCGGAAAACAGCATCGGGCTCGTTGCGTCCGCTGAATGCGAACAGATGCCCGCCGACGAGGCTCGGCTGCGACCAGTGCATCTCCAGCGCGAGCGAGCGCCAAACTTCGTCCACGCCTTTGCTGTCGGGTTTCACGCGCAGGAGCACGGCGCCGCTGCGGTAGTAGGCGGAGGAAATGAGGATGAGGTCGTCCTTCACCACGGGCGTCATGGCGTTCACCGACTCCTCGCGCGCGGAGCGGAACCAGAACGAGAAGTGGTGCTCGCCCGTCGCGGGGTCGAGCGAGACGAGGCCCTGCCGGGTGACGGTGAGCAGGTGGCGCTTTCCGTGAATCGTCGCGAGCACGGGTGTGCAGTAGCTCGCCATTTTCTGAAATGCGGGATGGCCGGGATCCCATTTCACGAACGGCTCCCCGGGCCACTTTTGCATCAGCGCGCCGTCCCACGTCTTCGCGCCGCCGTTCTGCCACAGCGTCTTGCCCGTCTCGGCGTCAAACGCGACGAGGTTGGAGTTCGGCTGGCCGCCGATTTGCACGATGAGCTTCCCATTTTCCAAAACGGGCGAGCTGCCGCAGCCGAAAAACGCCTGCGGCACGTCGAAGTCATTTTGCGTCACGCGAATCCAGAGCTGCTTGCCGGTCTTCAGCTCGAGGCACTTCAGCACGCCCTCGGCGCCGAACGTGTAGCACTTGTCCGCGGTGAGCAGCGGCGAGCAGCGCGGGCCGTTGTTGTAGCCGAAGGGATCCTGGTA
The DNA here is from genome assembly GCA_044221185.1 of Chthoniobacteraceae bacterium. Classification (GTDB taxonomy): domain Bacteria; phylum Verrucomicrobiota; class Verrucomicrobiia; order Chthoniobacterales; family Chthoniobacteraceae; genus SXWH01. The sequence goes on from JBGAPP010000009.1 coordinate 109,572, forward strand.
AAAGCTCGGATACGCGTGGCGCCAGAGCGATTCGCCGGTTGCGGCGTTCATCGCCTCGACGATTTCCTTGTCCGCGATGCGGTGGTGCAGCACGAGCACACCGTCGCGCACGCTGGGGACGGCGTAGCCGGTGCCCACCTCCTTCTGCCACACGATGCGCGGCCCGCCGTCGGGGAATTTGTCCAGGAGCCCCGTCTCGGGCGAAGTGCCGTCGCGGTTCGGCCCGAGGAATTCCGGCCAATTCGCGGCGTGCGTGGCGAGCGAGAGCCCGAGGAAAACGGCGAGCGTGCGCAGGAGGAGCGGATTCATCGCCGGCAGCGATAGGCGGAAAATCCGGCGCGGCCAAGTGTGCGTTGATGCGCGCAGTGGAGCGCAGGACTTGAAGCTGGCCCGTGCGCGCCGCGCGTGTAGCGTGCGCGCATGTTCCTCCGTCAACTGTGTGCGACCGCCGCTCTGTGCGCACTCGCCTTTTTCCCCGCGCGCGCGGCGGAGCCGGCGAATGACGCGGTGGTCGTGGACGCGGCGACCGAGGAGATTCTGCACGGCGCGCTGCGTTTCCTCGCGGCGAAGCAAAACGTGAACGGCTCGTGGAATTCCGGCGACGGCCGGCGCGCCGACCATCCCGTGGCGATGACGGGCTACGTGCTGCTCGCATTCATGGCCACGGGCAATTTGCCCGAGGAGGGCGACTACGCGAAGCACGTGAAGGCGGGCCTCGACTTCCTCCTCGACAGCATCGGCATCGACGGCACCTACCGCGGCGTGGACGGCTCGAAATACATGTATAACCACGGCATCGCCACCATCGCGCTCGGCGAGCTCTATGGACAGTCGCGCCACCCCGCGGTGCGCGAGAAGCTCCAGCGCGCAATCCGGCTCATCGTGACCACGCAGAGCAACAGCGGGAGCGCGAAGGGCGGATGGCGCTACCAGCCGCGCCCCGGCGATGCAGACATCTCCGTGACGGTGCTCCAGGTCGTCGCGCTGCGCGCGGCGAAAAATGCGGGCCTCGACGTGCCGCAGCAGACGATTGACGACGCAGTGGACTACGTGCGGCGCTGCTCGGTGCCCGGCGGCGGCTTCGCGTATCAGGCGGGGCAATGGGGCGCGGGATTCTCGCGCACGGCGGCGGCGATTTACTCGCTGCAAGTCTGCGGCCACTACGACGACCCGCTCGTGAAAGCCGGCAGCGATTATCTTTTCCAGCGCAGCCGCGAGCGGCGCTTCTGGACCTACGGCGCGAACTACGCCGCGCCCGCGCAATACATGATCGGCGGCGACACGTGGCGCCGCTGGTATGAATTCATGAAAAGCGAGCTCCTCCCGCGCGTGCAGCGCAACGGCGACCTGTGCTCGTGGGACGACCGCGAGGTCGGCAACATCTACACGACCGCCTGCCACACGGCGATCCTCGCGATGCCATGGCACTGCATCCCGCTCTACCAGCGGTGATCCGCCAAGCGATGCGCGGAATTTTCAGCATGGGCCTCGCCGGTGCGCTCGCGGCAACCCTCTCGCTCCACGCGACGGGCGGGACCGCACTCACCGTGGATGGCGCTCTGCTCGATGGGGAACTCGGCATCGATCGCGGCATCGTCGTGCGCGGCGGGCCGGCGCCGGTGAAGGTTCCCTTCCCGAACATCCTCCGCGCGCGCTTCGGCGCGGTGAGCCCGGCGCTGCATCCCGGACTGCTGCTCGTGAACGGCACTCGGATCGCGGGCAATTTTTCCCCGCTGAGCGCAGCGACGGTGACGATCGAGGCGAAGCGCATCACGGTGCCGTCGAAGGAGGTGGCGTGGGCGATCTACCAGCCCGTCAGCGCCGCGCTCGCCGCGCAGGCCCCGCGGGGAAAGACGGGGGCACTGCTGCCGGGAGGCGACTTTTTCGAGGGCACCGTGCGCGGTGGCGACTCCACCACCGCGAAGGTGCTGAGCACGATCTTCGGCCCGCGCACGTTTGCGCCCTCGGAACTGCACGCCCTCGTGCTTCGCGAGGTGCAGGCACAGCCGCAGGCAGCGGCGTTCGATGTGCTCACGCGCGACGGCAGCATCTATCCGGCGCTCGATGTGAATGCGGACGGCGGCGGCGAGGTCTCGCTCCGCCACCCGCTTTACGGCGCGCTGCGCGTCAACGCCGCGGAAATCGTGGAGATCCGCGCCGGAGCATCGCGGATGACGCCGCTCGACGGCGTGACGCCCACGCGCGTGGATCCCGCGCCGGGCCGCGATGCCGCCCGCTGCTTCGCCGCGAACCGCTCGCTCGCCGGCGGTGCGCTGCGGCTCGGCACGCGCGCCGCCCCGGCGGGATTCGAGTGCTCGTCCGGCGCGAATGTCTGGTGGAAGCCGCCGCCCGGCGCGGGCACGTTCTTCGCGCTCGTCTCCGCGGCCGCGGACACCCCGCCGGGGCAGAAGCTCACGTTCACCGTCCACGCCGACGGCAAGCTCTCCGGCCAGAGTCCGCCGCTCGGAGCCGGCGATCCCCCGGCCATTCTCCGCTGTGCCGTGCCCGGAGCGGAGAGCCTTGTCCTCCACATCGAGGGCGCACCCGGCAGCAGTGGCACGTGGGCTGAACCAATGTTGCTCCGCCGCTGACGATCGGCTTTCTTCCTCAAAATCCCCATCATGCGCCCACACACCGCCGCCATCCTCGCCCTAGCGCTGCTCTCGCTGCCCATCGCCTCGCACGCACAGCCCGCGCCGGAATTCTCAGCGCCGAAGGAGATCTCGCCGGGAGTTTTCCAGGTCGGCGCTGTGCGGCTCGACAAGGGCGCATCCACCGTCACCGTCGCCGCCAAGGTGCAGATGAACGATGGCCTGCTCGAATACCTGCTGGTGACGCCGCAGGGGCCGGTGCATGAGAGCCTGCTCGTGAGCGAGGCGACGCCGCAGGATGTCCACATGGCGATGCTCCTCCTCGGCGCAAAGGGCATGGTGCAGAAGCAGGAGGGCAAGGAGCCCGGGCGGATCGACGCCGCGTATCTCGCGAAAGCACCGAAGCTCACCGGCGACCGGATTTCGCTCGGCCTGAAATGGACGGACAAAGCCGGCAAGGAACAGACGGCGCCGCCCGAGCGCTGGATCATGCGCAAGGTTTTCCTGCCAAAGAAACAGGTGAAGAACATCGCCGCCGAGGAGGGCCCGTGGCTCTACACAGGCAGCTATTTCTACGAGAACCGCTTCATCGCACAAGTGGACGGCACGTTCGCCGCGATGGTCACTTTCCCCGGCGCACTCATCAACAATCCGCGCGAAGGATCGAACAATGATCAGATTTGGTTCGTTAAAACAGAGGCGGTGCCGCCAGTCGGCACGCCTGTCGAATTCACCATCAAACTCCAACCCGCAGAAAAACCCGCCAAATGAAACGCCGCACCTTCCTCACCACCGCCATCGCCGCCGCAGCCGTCTCCGTCGCCTCCGTTCGCGCCGCTGAGGAGCCGCTGCCGCGCGACGAGAGGAACCTCTCCTTCCGCAATGAGATCCGCGACACGCTCGGACGGGGCCTCGTGTGGCTGCGCGCGCAGCAGAATCCCGACGGCAGCTTTGGAAAGGACACGCAGCACCCCGCGCTCAGCGCGCTTCCGCTCGTCGCGCTCCAGCGGGAGCCCACGCAGCGCTTCGCGCACGACGAGGGTGTGGCAAAAGGCTACGCCTACCTGCGCGGCTTCGCGCAGCCCGACGGCGGCATCTACAACAAGGACGCTGGCCTCGCGAACTACAACACCTCGGTCTGCCTCCTCGCGCTCTCGGGCGTGGATGATCCGAAGGATCGCGACCTTCTGCTGAAGGCGCGCGCCTATGTCGTCGGCCAGCAGGCCAGCGGCATGGCAAAGCCCGAGACGGACGGCGGCATCGGCTACGGCACTGTCGGCGCGAGCCCGAAGCGCGGGCATCCCGACCTAGACAACACCATCATCGCGCTCGAAGCGCTGCGCGCCACAAAGCACCTCGTCGCCGACAACCCCGCCGCGAAGGATCTCAACTGGCAGGCCGCGATCGATTTCATCGCCCGCTGCCAGAACCTGCCATCGAACAAGCAGCCGTGGGCGAGCGGCGACGCGGACAACAAGGGCGGCTTCATCTACTACCCCGGCTACAGCAACGCGGGCGAAGTCACGCTCGAAGGCGGCGGCAAGGCGCTCCGCAGCTATGGCTCGATGAGCTACGCCGGCCTGCTCAGCTTCATCTACGCCGACGTGAAAAGGGACGACCCGCGCGTGACCGCCGCCGTCGAGTGGCTGCGCAGGCACTACACGCTCGACGAGAACCCCGGCCTCAAGCGCGACGGCTACTTCTATTACCTCCACCTCATGGCAAAGGGCCTCACCGCCGCAGGCATCACCGAGATGGAGGTCGGCGGGAAGAAGGTGGACTGGCGTCGCGAACTCGCCCTGAAGCTCATGAAACTCCAGCAGCAGGACGGGTCGTGGCTGAATGAGTCACCGCGCTGGAAGGAAACGAACCCCGTGCTCGTCACCACCTACTGCACGCTCACGCTGGAAATCCTCTACGCGCAGATGTAGGCGGCACCGTCCGCCTCACGCACACGATGTTTCCCTCTCGATCGCGCGCGCCTTCAGCACTCCGATGAATGGCAGGTTGCGATACTGCTCCATGAAATCGAGCCCGTAGCCCACGACGAACTCGTCGCCGATTTCGAAGCCGACGTAATTCGCCTCCTGCTCCACGGCGCGCACCTTGTCCTTCCGCAGCAGGACGCAGATGCGGACGCTCAGCGCGCCGGCCTCCTCCGTCAGGCGCCGGCTGATCGCGTGCAGCGTGCGGCCCGTGTCGAGGATGTCATCGAGCACGAGCACATGGCGCCCCGCCACGTCGGGAAGGGAGTTTTGGTCAAACGTCACCGTCCCGCTGCTCTCGGTGCCGCCGTGGTAGCTCGACACGCTGATGCACTCGAGCCGGAGCGGGAGCTGGATGCGCCGCATGAGATCCGCGACAAAGAGGATGCTGCCGTTGAGCACCGCGATCACGGTGAGGTCTCGCCCGCCGTAGTCGCGCGTGATTTGCGACCCCAGTTCGTCGAGGCGGCTCAGGATCGTCTGCTCGTGGAATAGCGTGCGCTCGATGTCGTCCAGCATTCCGGCTGTCTGCCAGCAGCGCAGCGCGAAGTCACCGGAGATTTTCACCTCCACGCCCGCACACTTTGCCCGAAAAGGAAACGCGGCCCGTAGCACTGGGCGAGCTTCGGGCCGCGTTTTTTACTAGGAGGAAATCCTCGGGTGCGCGGAATACGCATCAAATCACCTCTGCTGCCAAGGGAATTCTTCACGAAATTTTCACAAATTCGCGGATTACGGCCCCGGCTGACACGCCGAACTGCGCCCCAGCGTCCTCGGATCCGCGAATGTCCTGTCGCGGCGCTCGGCGCTGAGTCCGTTGTTCCAGAATGCACTTGGCACTTCGGCGCGCGGGGATTAGCCACAAAGCCGCTCGACGCGCCCCGCTCACAGGCGGTGGCGGCAGGCATCCGAATCCTCAACCCATCCCACGCACATGGCCGGAACTGTCCCTGAAATCACCGCGCGAGCGCTTGTGATCGAGCGCGGCCTGGAGGTGAAGCCGATCTACTTCGCGAAAGTCGGCGGCGTGAGCATCGTCATCAAGGGCGAGTCCACGTTTGGCATGACACAGCTCTCCGACTCGGACCGCGGCATCTCGATCAAGTGGACGAGCAAGCTGATGAAGAACGTGAACAACAAGCTGGTGAACACGAAAATCCTGACGCCCGCGGAGGTGCAGATTTTCAAGTCGGCGGCGCTTCAGAAATTCGGGATGGGCACGCCGCAGAGGAAGCATGTGGACGGGACGGCGGGGAACTTCAAATGGGTGAAGATGCCCCTCGTCGGGGGGCTTTCGGACGCGAACTTCATCGGCGAGGGCTTCGGGGCGAAGCCGGTGCAGTCGAAAGTGAAGAAGCTGATCGCAAAGTTCACGGACGAGACACTGTGGCCGCCGCTGGGAAAAATCCTCGCGGTGGACATCTTCAACGGGAACAACGACCGCTTTCACACCGAGGACGGCGACTGGGTGAACTTCGGCAACGTGATGTTCCTCGATGGCGGGGACACTTCGATCATCGGCCTGGACACGTTTGACCCGAACAGCGACATCGCGAACCTGAACGCGGCGAACGCGCCCGGGAGCCTGCAGTCGCTCCGCAAGCTGACCGACCCGGTGCAGCGGAACGAATACGCGAGGAAAGTGACGCATTCCGTCGGCGAGCGGCTCGCCAATTTCGGCCTCGGGAAGGGCATCGAAAGCGTGACGATTCCGCTGAACACTCCCGATGGGATGAAGGCGTGGACGGTGACGAAGGCCGAGGTGGTGACCCTGTATGAAGGATTTTCGCCGCTTGTGGCGGCAGGAATCGAGAGGGGTGCGAACCAGCTCAAGACATATCTGCAAAACAAGGTGCGCCAGTATCGGCAGCAGAACGGGCCGCCGCGTCCCCTGCCCGTGCTGCCCGGGACGCACCGCGTGCGCGGAGGCCTGCCGCTCGTGCGGCCAAACGTCGGGCCTGCGAGGCCGGGAGGAATCCCGCAGGGAATCTGGGACCGCATGGTGTTTCTCGGCTGGGCCGTGTGACCGCGGCCCGGCGCACCACACTGCAATGCAGAAGCTGAGCAACCGATGACTTCACACGCACACGCGCAGCGGAAACCGTGGTATCGCTCGGGCACCGTCCTCATTCTCATCGCGCTCTGCCTCGGCGTGCTGCTCGGCGGATTTTTCCCGCAGGACGAGTTCCCGCAGACATACAGCTTCTTCCGGTTCCTCTCGAAGGCGTTCATCTCGCTGATCAAGGGGCTCATTGCGCCGCTGCTCATCTCCACGATCATCGTGGGCATCGCGCAGACGGGCGACTTGAAGTCCGTGGGCCGCATGGGCGGAAAGGCGCTGCTCTACTTTGAGATCGTCACGACCATCGCGCTCTTCCTTGGCCTCGGCGTGGCGAACTGGCTGCGGCCCGGCGACAGCCTTCCGCTGGATGTCAGCGCGCACACGGACATCGCCGCGCAGAAGCAGGCGAGCGGGTGGGACCTGCTGATGCACCTCTTCCCCTCGAACGTGGTGAAGCACATCGCCGAGGGCGACATCCTGCCCGTCGTCGTCTTCTCCGCGATCTTCGGCATCGCGCTCACGCGCATCGGCAAGCGCGGCGAGCCGCTGCTGGCGTTCTTCGAGGGCGTGTCGCAGGTGATGTTCAAATACACGGACATCGTCATGCGCCTCACGCCGCTGGGTGTCTTCGGCGCGATGGCCTATAACGTGAGCCACATGGCGGCGGGCCACGTGGTGAACGGCGTGGAGATGCACGGCTGGCCGGCCGTTTTCTTCCTCCTCAAGCAATACGCACGGCTCGTCGGCAGCCTCTACTTTGCGCTGCTGCTGCTCTTCCTCCTCGTGTTCGTGCCGGTGATGTGGATCGTCGGCGTGAGGGTGATGCGCTTCCTGCGGACCGTGCGCGAGCCCGCGCTCACCGCATTCACCACGGCGTCGTCCGAGGCCGCGCTGCCGCGCCTGCTGGAGGTGCTGGTGGAGTTCGGCGTGCCCCGCCGCGTCGCGAGCTTCGTGGTGCCGACGGGCTATTCATTCAACCTCGACGGCTCCACTCTTTACCTCGTGCTCGCGAGCCTGACGATCGCGCAGGCGGCGAAGATCGAGATGAGCTTCACGCAGCAGCTCGTGATGGTGTTCACGTTCATGCTCACCTCGAAGGGCGTGGCCGGCGTCCCGCGCGCGACACTCGTGATCATCGCGGGAACGTGCATGAGTTTCAACCTGCCCGGCGAGGCGGGCATCGCGATGCTGCTTGCCGTGGACGAAGTGATGGACATGGCGCGCACGACCATCAACGTGATGGGCAATGCGCTCGCCTCCATCGTCATTGCCAAATGGGAGGGCGTGCTCGGCACCGGCCCGTCGAGGGAGGACAAGGCGATTGTGCCGGAGGAGCACCGGTAGCTCGCCAAGAGACGGGCGCCACGGCGTCCGGACGGCTACGCGAAGCTGTATTGGAACGCCCCGTCCTTCGCGCTGATCTCCACCTTTGAAACGGTCTGACCCTCGGCGAGGCGCGTGAGCATCTCGCGGCCGATCTCGGGGAGCATCGTGTTCGTGATCATCGCGTCCACCATGCGCGCGCCGCGCTCGAGCTCGGTGCAGCGCTTCGCGATGAGTTCGGGGACATCCGCGCTGTAGGTGAAGGGGATCTTGTAGTTGTCGGCGATGCGGCGCTCCACCTTCTTCAGGTTCAGGCCGATGATCATCTTCAGCATGTCCTTCGAGATCGGATAATACGGCAGCACGACGAGGCGGTTCAGCAGCGCGTCGGGGAAGACCTTCGTGAGCGGGAGGCGCATGGCCTTCTCCAGTCCCTCGGCGCTCGGCATGAGGTCGGGGTCCTTGCACATGTTGATGATGACATCCTGCGCGGCGTTGCTCGTGAGCAGGATGATCGTGTTCTTGAAGTCGATGAAGCGGCCCTCGGCATCCTCCATCCAGCCCTTGTCGAAGACCTGGAAGAAGATCTCGTGCACGTCGTGGTGAGCCTTCTCCACTTCGTCGAGGAGGACGACGCTGTAGGGCTTGCGTCGCACGGCCTCGGTGAGGATGCCGCCCTCGCCGTAGCCGACGTAGCCGGGAGGCGAGCCTTTCAGCGTGGAGACCGTGTGCGCCTCCTGGAACTCGCTCATGTTGATCGAGATGATGTTCTGTTCGCCGCCGTAGAGCGCCTCGGCGAGCGTGAGCGCGGTCTCGGTCTTGCCGGTGCCCGAGGGGCCGACGAGCATGAAGACGCCGATGGGGCGGTTCGGATTGTCGAGCTGCGCGCGGCTGGTCTGGATGCGGCGGGCGATGGCATCGAGCGCGGTGCGCTGGCCGATGACGCGCTTTTCCAAAATGTCCGCGAGCTTCAGCACCTGCTGGATCTCGTCCTTCACCATGCGGCCCACGGGAATGCCGGTCCAGTCGGCGACGACGCTCGCGATCGCGCTGGCGTCCACGCTCGGGAAAATGAGCGGCGACTCGCCCTGGAATTCCTTCAGCTTCGCCTGCAGCGGCACGAGATCGGCCACGAGCTTCTCGCGCTCCTCCGGTTTCAGCGGTGCGGCGGCTTCCTTCGGCGCCTCGGCGGGCTTGCCGGCTTCCTTCGCCTTCACGGCCTCGTCGGGTGCGACGCCCGCGCCGCGGAGTTTTTCGCGGATGTCGAGAATCTTGGCGACGATCTCCTTCTCCTCGGCCCAGTGCTTCTCAAGTGCGGCGAGCTTCTCCTTCTCCTTGTCGAGCTTCGCGGTCACGTCGGCGGTGCGCGCCTTGTGATCCATTCCCACGGCGCTCTCGCGCGCGAGGATTTCCAGCTCGGTGTCGAGCGCCTGGATGCGGCGGCGCGAGTCGTCCACCTCCGCGGGCACCGCGTGCTGGCTCACGGCGACGCGCGCGCTCGCGGTGTCAATGAGCGACACCGCCTTGTCCGGCAACTGCCGCCCCGGGATGTAGCGGTGCGAGAGCCGCACCGCGTTCTCGATCGCCTCGTCGAGAATCTGCACGCGGTGGTGCTTCTCAAACGGCGCGACGACCGCGCGCATCATGCGGATGCACTTCGCCTCGTCCGGCTCGTCCACCTTCACCGTCTGGAAGCGCCGCGTGAGCGCGGGATCCTTCTCGATGTGCTTCTTGTATTCGTCCCACGTCGTCGCCGCGAGCGTCCGCAGCGTGCCGCGCGCGAGCGCAGGCTTCAGCAGGTTCGCCGCGTCACCCGTGCCCGCCGCGCCGCCTGCGCCGATGAGCGTGTGGACTTCATCAATGAAAATGATGATCGGCTTTGGCGACGCCTGCACCTCGTCGATCACGCTGCGCAGCCGCTGCTCGAACTCCCCCTTCATGCTCGCGCCCGCCTGGAGCAGCCCGATGTCGAGCGACAGCACGCTCACGTCCTTGAGCTGCGGCGGCACGTCGCCCGCCACGATGCGGTGCGCGAAGCCCTCCACCACCGCCGTCTTGCCCACGCCCGCCTCGCCGGTGAGGATCGGATTGTTCTGACGGCGGCGCATGAGGATGTCCACGCACTGCCGGATTTCCTCGTCGCGGCCGATGATCGGATCGATCTCGCCCTTGCGGACTTTCTCCGTGAGGTCCGTCGTGAATTTCTTCAGCGCCTCCTGCTTGCCCATCGCCGCCGGGGCAATCGCGCCACTCGCATCGCCGGGCGCGCTGCCGGCCGCTCCACTGCCATCCGCGGGAGCGAGCGCGTCCTCCGCAGAGCCGGCGACGATCTTCGCAAATTCATCCGAGAGCACTCCCTCTTTGATCTTCTCAAACTCCTTTGAGAGCGCTGGGAGGACATGGTGCAGGCCCTGATCTTTCAAAAGCGCAACGACGATGTGACCCGATCGCACCTGTAGCTCGCCGAAGAGCAACGAGCCAAAAACGAACCCGGCTTTGACTGCGTCCTGAAGTTGTTGGGAAAACCCTTCAATGCCGCTCGCTCCACGCGGCAACCGGTCCAAGCTTGCCTGCAAATTCGATGCGAGCTTCGACGCATCAATCCCGAAGTGCTTCACGATGCGCATGAGGTCCGTGTCCGGCTGCTGCACGAGCTGGACGATCCAGTGCAGCAGCTCCACCTGCGGGTTGCCGCGCATCTTGCAGAAGACGGTCGCCCCCTCGAGCGCCTTGTAAGCGATGGTGTTGAGTTTTCCAAAAAGGGCTGCGTTTCTAATCTCGGCCATGGTGTGTGTAGTTTGCTGGTGGGTTGTGAAAATGTTCCGCTGCGACGCGCGACGGGCACCGGCACGATCGCGCGCGGAACTGATTGGAGAATCTGCGCGCACGGACTACCGCCCCCCGCCCGGCAAGGCCATCCGAAAATCGCGGGCAGGGCACCATCCTCGCCGCACCATGGATCCGCCGAGTGACAACCGAGCGCGCTCAGACCACCGACCCCTTTCCCGAGGCATCCACGGGGAAACTCGACAAATGACGCCGCGACTCCAGAGTGAACGGCTGCCGCCCGGGAAACTTCCGCAACCCATGAGACACTTTCTCGCCCTCCTCCTTTCGATCCTCGCGATGACCGGTCCCGCTCCCACCGCGGAAGACGACTCGCGGAAACATCCCTCCACAGCAACGAAGCCGGAAGCGGCGAGAAAAACGGTGGCCATCCTCGTTTTCGATGGCGTGGAACTCATGGATTTTGCCGGGCCCGCCGAGGTGTTCATCGTCGCGGACGAGGGCAAATCGTTCCGCGTCGTGACCGTGGCCGAATCCACCGAGCCGCTGAAAACCATGGGCGGCATCACCATCACGCCCGGCTTCTCCTTTGACCAAGCCCCGAAGGCCGACGTGCTCGTGGTCCCTGGAGGCAACATGGCAGCCGTGGGAAAGGCCGGGCGCGAGTGGCTGAAAAAGGCGGCCGGCGAGGCGGAGATCACGATGTCCGTGTGCTTCGGCGCGATGCTGCTCGCGAGGGCCGGCCTCCTCGAAGGAATCGAGGCGACCACGCACCACTGGGGCATCGCGCAGCTCCGCAAGGCGAGCCCCGGCTGCAAAGTGATCGAGGACAGGCGCTTCGTGGATTCCGGAAAAATCATCACCACGGCGGGTGTGACCGCGGGGATTGACGGCGCACTGCGCGTCGTCGAGAGGCTGCTCGGTCCCGAGGCGGCGCGGTGGACCGCCGACGAGTGGATGGAGCACCCGCGGAAGTGAGGGAACGCGGGACTGCGGAAGCGGAATGGCGGGAGAAAATGTTGGCGGGAAAGCGCGCGATGAACGAATGAGTTCCGCCATGCACCCCAGGCTCCCCGCTTCATCCGACGCCGTGAGAAGACAACTCCGGATCATCGCTGCGAAATGCGCCTGCGCGCTCCCGCTGCTGATCGCAGCGGGATGCAAGGAAGGGCCTGCGGAGAAGCACGAGGGACACCCGGAGAAGCCTGCGGCCGCGGTGAAGTGGCCCGCGAAGCGGAAGACTGACCGCGGGAATTTCACGGTGACGGTGCAGCCCGAGGGCGGCGTGATTGCGAAGGGAAGGCACTTCACTCTCGATGTCGCGCTCGAGCCCGGGCAGGGAGCGGCGGCAGTCACCGCGGTGGCGGTGGACGCGGACATGCCGGCGCACCGCCACGGAATGAATACGAAGCCGCAGGTCACATCCGCAGGCGAGCACCGCTACCGCGCCGCGGGGATGCTTTTCCACATGCGGGGCGAATGGGTAATCTCGGTCGAGGTGACCGCCGGGGGAGCGGTGGAGCGGGCCTCGTTTCCGGTCGCAGCGGAGTGAAGCCGAACCGACTTGTGAAGGCGGCGCTCTGGCCAGTGCTTGCGGCGGCGATTCTGGCAGCGCCCACGGGCTGCGGGAGGAAGGCGCCCGCGGACACGTCTTCACCGGATGCAGCGGTGCCGGGCGCGGCCTCGTCCGCGTTCACGGCGGAGGAGCTCCGCGAAATCCTAAAGCTGTCCCCTCTCCCCCCGCCGCCACCGAGCCCGACGAATGCGTTCGCGGACAATCCCGCGGCGGCGCGGCTGGGACAGCGGCTGTTTTTCGACGCGCGGCTGTCGGCAAACGGCAAAGTGTCGTGCGCGACGTGCCACGATCCGGCACGGGGATTTTCGGACCCCAAGCCGCTTTCCACGGGAATCGGCGCGACGGAACGGCACTCGATGCCGCTGTGGAATGTCGCGCAGCAGCGCTGGTTTTTTTGGGACGGACGCGCGGATTCGCTCTGGGCGCAGGCGGTGCAGCCGCTGCTGAATCCGGTGGAGATGGGCGCGTCTCCGGAGCATCTGCGCGCGGCGCTCGCAGGCGACGCGGTGCTGAAGGCGGAGTTTGAGGCGCTCTTCGGCGCACTGCCGGCGGAGGCACGGGCGCGCTCGCCGGAAGCGGACCGGCTTCTCGCGAATTTTGGCAAAGCGCTGGAGGCCTACGAGCGGGGCATCGTGAGCGCGGGAGCACCGTTCGACCGCTTCGTTGAGGCTCTGCGGAGTGGAAAATCCCCCGTGGGCGATGCGGCGCTCAGCGAGGAGGCGCAGCGCGGGCTGAAGCTATTCATCGGGCGCGGCCGCTGCGTGCTCTGCCACTCGGGGCCGAATTTTTCCGACGGGGAATTTCACAACACGGCGCTGCCGGTGCGCTCGGTGGATCAGGGGCGCTTCAACGGAATCCAGGAGGTGCGCGACGATCGCTTCAACGGCCTCGGCGCGCTCAGCGACGACCGGGGCGACGCGACAAACGTGAAGCTGCGCTACCTCGCGCTGAAGCAGAACCACCTCGGGGAGTTCAAGACGCCGTCGCTGCGCAGCGTGGCGCAGACCGCGCCCTACATGCACGACGGAAGCATGGCGACGCTGCGCGGGGTGCTGGATTTCTACTCGGAGCTGCCGGGCACGCCGATCCTCGGCCACCGCGAGGAGACGCTGGTGCCGGGAAATTTCACCCCGCGGGAGAAGGCGGACATCGAGGCATTCCTGCTCACGCTCACGGGCGCTCCTCCCGATGCGGCAATCACGCGGCCTCCCACGCGGTGACATCCTCGGCCTTCATCAGCCGTCACGATTCGGGTCGGCAGCCGGAGAGCACTTTCATCGTTTCCTTTCTCCGCGTCGGAGTGCTACATGGGCGCAATGCCCGCCGAGAGCGTCTTCATCTGCTACCGCCGCGATGACAGCGGCGAGACGGCGGGGCGCATCTTCGACCGGCTGACGCGCGACCTGCCTGCAGGGACGGTGTTCCGCGACCTAGACTCGATCCCCCTCGGCGTGGATTTCCGCGAGCATGTGCGGAGCAGGCTCGCGAGCGCGCGCGTGGCTCTCGTGCTCATCGGCCCCGAGTGGCTGAAAATCCGCGACGACCAGCGGCGGCGCCGGCTCGACGACGAGGCGGACCACGTGCGGGTGGAGGTGGAGCTTGCGCTCGGCGCGCCGGGGCTCCGCGTGATCCCGATCCTCTGCCGCCACGCCGCCATGCCCCGCGCGCGCGACTTGCCGGAGCCGCTGCGCGACCTCGCGTTCAAGAACGGCCACGCGGTGCGCCCCGACCCGGATTTCCACCACGACGTGGACCGCCTGCTGAAGCAGCTCCGGCAGATGCTCGATGAGCCGCCGCCAAAAGCCGAGCCACCCGCAATCGCAGCGGCGAAGTCCGCAGCGCCCAATCCGCCCGCGGAAAGGAAGCCCGCGACGGCTGAAGGCACATCGCCCGCAAACCCAGCCGCACCTTTGCCAAAAAGCCCCGAGCCGAACGCGCGACCGACACCGGGGAAGACGCCCGGCGATGTCGCGAAGGGCATCGTGACGGTGGTCTTCGTGCTGGCGTTCTACGCGGGCCTTCTTGTTGGCGGATTCTACGTGGTGCGGTTCGCGTTCAGCCTCGCGGGGGACGGCATCACGTGGGTGAGGAAGAAGTTCGCGAGCCCGACACCACAGCCCGTCCCCCTGTATCCGCTGAGAACGCCGACACCGTGGCCTGTATTCCCCGAGCCGCGAAAGAGCACACTGGACTTGCTGAAGGAGCGCCCGCTGACGGCCACGCCAACACCGTCGCCTTTTTCAGAATTTTTGAAACGGCAAGGCATAATGACGCCCGGCACGCGCCCGGCCGATCCGCTGGAAAAGACGCTCGAGGACATCAAGCCATTCCTGAAACCAACGCCCGCACCGAAGTAGCCGCAGCTCATTTCCCCGCCCACAGTCCCCGCTCCCCATCATGAACACCCTCCTCCGCCTCGCGCGCCTCGCCGCGATCATCTACATCATCGTCTGCCTCGTCGTCGCAGGCTGCCAAAGCAAGATGCTCTATTTCCCCACAACGATGACCGAGAAGTCCGCCATCTCGCGGGCGGCGGTGAACCTGCTCGAGCCGTGGCGCGACGCGGGCGGGAAGCTCATCGGCTGGACGCGCCCGGCCCCGCAGGCGCACGCGCGGCTGCTGGTCTTCCACGGCAACGCCGGCTGCGCGCTGGACCGGCTGCATTATGCGGACGGTTTCGAGACGCTCGGGAACGGCGAGTGGGAGGTCTTCCTCTTCGAGTATCCGGGGTATGGCCCGCGCGCAGGTTCGCCAGGAAAAAAGGTGTTCATCGAAGCGGGGCGCGCGGCCGTGAACGAGCTGTTGAAGGCGAGCTCGCGCCCGCTTTACCTCCTCGGCGAGAGCGTCGGCAGCGGACCTGCGGCGGCGCTCGCCGGCGAGATGCCGGACAAGATCGCAGGCGCGGTGATGATGATTCCGTTCGCGCGGCTTGCGGAGGTGGCGAAGGCGAAGCTGCCGTGGCTGCCAGTGTCGCTGCTGATGCGGGACAAGTTCGACAACATCGCGGCGCTCTCGCACTTCAAGAAGCCCGTCGCCTTTGTGATCGCGGAGAACGACGAGGTCATCGGCGCGGCGCAGGGCCGCAAGCTGCACGACGCCTACGCCGGGCCGAAAAAGCTGATCATCCTGCCCGGCGCGTCGCACAACAACTTCCCCACCGAGCCGGGCTCGGCGTGGTATGGCGAGGCGGGCGGCTTCCTGCGGCGCTGAGCGCGCGGCTTCCGCGCTGGATTTCCCGGAACGCTCCGGCGTAGCGTCCGCGCCATGATGCAACGGCTGCTGTTCCTCCTCCTGATGTTCTGCGGCGCAGTGGATCTGCGCGCGGTGAACCTGCTCGTCCCGCCGGACGCTGTGCCGGCCGCCGACGGCTCGACGGTGCTGCGCTGGCGGCTCGATTCTCCCGCAGGAGGCAAGGTGCGCTATGGACTTTCCGCCGATAAACTCGATCAGACCGCGTCGGACGCGGTGTCCGCCGAGCACTCCGTGACGCTGCGCGGGCTGCAGCCGGGGAGAAAATACTTCTACAGTGTCGGCACTTCGCGAAACACGCTGACAACCGGGAGCTTCATCGCGGGCGGCACGGCTGCTCCCGCGGAGAAGCCGACGGTGCTGGAGAAAATCACCCGCATCATTCCGAAGCCGGCACCGCAGCCCGTGACGCCGCCCGTTTCACCCAAGGTGATCGTCCGCGATGCGCCCGCGACTCGGCTCACGTGGGGAAACATGGCCTCTCTGCAGGATCACTTCGCGAGGCACAGCGGGGATTTCGGCGCGAAGTCGCCGGACGACTACGCGGCGCAGGCGTGGCGCTTCCGCGAGCGCGCCGTGGCGGAGCATCTGCCGATGAAGCTCGATACCGACGGCACGGTGCGCGCATGGGATCCGAAATCACGCGCATTCGCCTCCTACAACCGTGACGGCACGACGAAGACATACTTCCGCCCCGACAGCCCGAGCTACTGGCAGCGCCAGCCGGGCCGCTCGATCCAAACGCCGCCGTGGGTTTCGCAATGAGCGCCGCGCCATTCGTCTGCCCCGTGTGCGGCTTCCCGCACCTCACCGAGCCTCCGCGCAGCCTCAGCGGCGGCGGCTCGTCGGAAATTTGTCCGTCGTGCGGCTACCAACACGGCGTGGACGACGACGACAAAGGCCGCAGCCATGCAGAGTGGCGCGCGAAGTGGAGGAGCGACGGGATGAAGTGGCAGTCGAAAAGTCCGCAGCCCCGCGATTGGAACCCGGAGCGGCAGCTCGCGACCGTGCTCCCGCGCGAAGATGCGAAGCGAATCGTCATCACGGGCTGCACGCGCGGCTGTGGACGCGCGCTCGCCGAGTGGATGACCGGGCAGGGCCATGTGGTCATCGGCTGCGCGCGATCCGAAGAAGGGATCGCGGAGCTGCGCACCAAATTCGGTCCGCCGCATGATTTTACCGCGCTCGATGTGGGCGACGATGAAGCCGTGCAGCGTTTCGTGGAGCGGATCACGACGACTCACGGCGCGCCAGATTTGCTCGTGAACAACGCCGCCGTGATCGCGCGCAACGCACCGCTGTGGAAGGTGCCCTCAGCCGAAATCACCGCGACGCTCAACGTGAACATCGTGGGCACAGTGAACATGATCCGGCATTTCGTCCCCGCGATGGAGAAGCGCGGCGGCGTGATCGTGAACTTCAGCTCCGGCTGGGGCCGCAGCACTTCGCCGGACGTCGCGATTTACTGTGCGAGCAAGTGGGCCATCGAGGGCCTCACACAGGCGCTCTCGCAGGAACTGCCGGACGGTCTTGCGACGGTCGCGCTGAATCCCGGCATCATCAACACCGAGATGCTGCGCTCATGCTTCGGCGGTGGTGCCGCCAGCTACCCGAAGCCTGCCGAATGGGCGAAGCGCGCGGGCCCCTTCCTGCTGAAGCTCGGCACGAAGCACAACGGCCAGTCGCTCGACGTCCCGGGAATGCCGGTGGAGTGAGACGCCGCACCGCAGCGGCTCATCCCTCGCGCGGAAGGTTCTCCGGCGCGTTCCAATTCTCGAATAAGCGGACTTCGTTACTCGCCACGGATTGAACGACGACGAGGCCATCCGCCTCCAATCTGCGGATGAACGTCTCCAGCTTCCTCTCGCCACGGCGGAGGCAATTATCGGCGACAGCAACTGCGGTCCTCGGGTAGATGGCAGCGAGTGGTTCGAGGTCTGCCCGCCTCCTTCCGTCGGCGGCTACGGAAGGGACGACTCCCTTTCCCGTGCGCGACGATTCATTGAGGAGCGTGAGCAGGAATTCCGCGGTCATCGCGGGCATGTCCACAGCGAGGACAAGGAGGCGCTCGCTCGTGCAGCGTCGGAGCGCCGTGACGATGCCGCCGAGCGGGCCACAGCCGGGGATTTCGTCGGCGAGAATCTCGACGCAGCAGCCAGCATACGGGCCATCGCCCTTTCCCGAGATGAAAATCTCCGCGGGCTCCGTCGCGCGCAGCACGGCGAGCTGGCGTTTCCAGAGCGGCTCGCCGTTTACGAGCAGCGCCGCTTTGTCGCGGCCCATGCGCGACGAATTTCCACCGGCGAGCAGCACTGCGGCGTGTGACATGGATTCCGTTTGAGCGCCCGCGCACTCCGGCGCAAGCTCGCGCCATGCGCATCCGCCACATCTTCATCAGCCCCGGACACAACTTCGTGGGGCGCCACGGCCAGGCGCCGCTCACGCATCCGACGCACGATGCGCCCGAGGCGCGCTTGCTCGCGGGACGCGGCATCGAGGGCGACCGCTACCTCGACTTCAAGGACGACTACAAGGGGCAGGTCACGTTCTTCGAGCGCGAGGTCTTCGAGCGTCTCTGCGCGCAGTTTGGCATCCACGACAAACCGGCGCATGTCCTCCGCCGCAACATCATCACCGAGGGCGTGGACCTGAACACGCTCATCGGAAAGGAATTCGAGGTGCAGGGCGTGCGCTTCATCGGCACGCAGGAAAGCGCGCCGTGCCATTGGATGAACACCGTCTTCGCGCCGGGCGCGGAGGAGGCGCTGAAGGGACATGGCGGACTGCGCGCGAAAATCCTGAACGACGGCGTGCTGCGGGTGGACGCATGAGCAATGCGCGCTTGTCCCGCCCCGCGGCGCTCACGCATGCTCGGCGGCATGAAACGCATCCTCCTTTCCCTCCTCGCACTCGCCTCGTCCGCATTCGCCGGTGATTTTTCCGGCGAGACCGGCCTGCAGCTCTACTCGCTGCGCGACTCGTTCAAGAAGGACTTCGCCGGCTCGCTCGACAAGGTGAAGGCCTTCGGCATCCGCGAAGTCGAACTCGCCGGCACCTACGACATGCAGACGGACGCGCTGCTCCAGCAGCTCAAGGCGCGCGGCCTGCAGCCCATCAGCATGCATTTCCAATACGGCGCGCTGGAGAAAGACCTCGCAAAGTGCGTGACGGACGCCAAGGCGCTGGGGCTGAAATTCGTCGCGTGCCCGTGGATTCCGCACACGCCCGCGATGTTCGGGATGGACACCGTGGAGAAGGCCGCGGCCGACTTCAACAAGTGGGGCGAGGCGTTTGCCAAGGAAGGCATCACCTTCGCCTACCACAATCACGGCTACGAGTTTAAGCCCGTCGCCGAAGGCTCCGACCGGACTTTTCTCGACGAGCTGATGGAGAAGACGAACCCGAAGTTCGTCTCGTTCCAGATGGACGTTTTCTGGGTCGTGCATCCCGGCGCGGACCCGGTGAAATTCCTCAACAAGTATCCCGGCCGCTGGCAGCTCATGCATTTGAAGGACATCCAGAAAGGTGCGCGCACGGGCGTTTACACCGGCCACGCGCCGAATGAGCAGAGCGTCGTGCTCGGCACCGGCCAGGTGCAGTGGCCCGCAGTGCTGTCCGCAGCGGCAAAGGCGGGCGTGAAGCACTACTTCATCGAGGACGAACACCCCGAGGCGGAGAAGCAGATCCCGCAGACGGTGAAGTATCTCCAGACGCTCAAGTAGCCGCGATGGCGCTGAGCACCTCCCCCCTGCTGCTGGATCGGATTTCATTCCCGATCCTCCTCGCGCTGAATGTCGGCGTCAGCTTCGCCTTCGGCGGAATCTACTGGCTGCTCGACGCGTTCGTGCCCGGCAGCGGCCTGATGTCGCCGGTGGCGGCGGGGCCGCGGCACTGGTTCGACTACCTCTACTTCTCGATCGTCACGCAGACGACGATCGGCTACGGCGATTACTGGCCGCTGGGGATTGCGCGGCTTTTCGCGTGCATCCAGGCCGGCGTCGGCATCATTTCCGCGGGCACTTTGATCGCAAAAATCACGACCGCCTCCATCTCGCGCTACAACCTGCTGCGCAAGGAGGCATGCGACGACTGGGTGGACATCGTCCGACAGCGCGACGGGCGCATCGAGGTCGGCATCCTGCACCTCACTTGGCGCGACGGAGGGCTGGAGTTCAACGGGCGCAACTTCAACCCCGACGGCGTGCTCGTGGACTCATTCCACTCACACCTCATCGAGGACGACTGGCCGCGCAGCCTCACGTTCCGCTACACGAGCCACGACACCGGGCCGGACTATGCGGAGGGCTACCTCACCGTGTGGATGCACGCGCCGCAGGGGCGCAAACCGAATGCGTTCTCCGCCACGGTGCGCGACACGATCAAGCCGGACATCAAGCCCGTGATCCGCGGCTGGCGCGTGGATCCGGATGAGCGGGAGCTCCTGCGCAAGCTGGAGAAGCCGCACCACAACCGCGAGGTTGTGGAGTATTTCCTGAAGAAATACCTGCCGCACGTCCCGAGCATGCCGACGGCGGGAGACAAGCTCCCGGCATTTCCGCCGCGGGAATGAAGTGATCGCAGCTTTGGAAAACCGCGCTACGCCGGGATCAATTCCGACACCATCGCGCGCTCTTCCTTCAGCTCATTCACGGTCGCGTCGATCTTCGAACGGCTGAACTCATTCACCGGCACGCCCTGCACGACCTCCCACTCGCCCGCGACGGGCACGCGAATCGGGAAGCTGCAGATGAGGCCCTTCTCGATGCCGTAGTCGCCGCGCGAGCACACAGCCACGCTCGTCCAGTCGTTCGACGCCGGCGGTGCGAGGATGGAGCGTGCGGTATCAATCGCCGCGTTCGCCGCGCTCGCGGCGCTGCTGAGGCCGCGCGCCTTGATGATCGCCGCGCCGCGCTGCTGCACGGTGCTGATGAACTCACCCTTCAGCCACGCCTCGTCGCTGATCACCTGCGGCACGAGTTTGCCACCGATGCGCGCATTGTAGAAATCGGGATACATCGTGGAGCTGTGGTTGCCCCAGATGGCGAGGTTCGTCACCTCGGTCACATCCACGCCCGCCTTCTTCGCGAGCTGCGTCTTCGCGCGGTTTTCGTCGAGACGCGTCATCGCGAACCAGCGGTCCGCCGGGATGTCCTTCGCGTTGTTCATCGCGATCAGGCAGTTCGTGTTGCACGGGTTGCCGACGACGAGGATGCGCACGTCTTTCGCCGCATTGGCCTGGATGGCCTTGCCTTGGCCGATGAAAATCTTGCCGTTGATGCCGAGCAGATCCTTGCGCTCCATACCCTGCTTGCGCGGCACGCTGCCGACGAGCAGCGCGAGGTTTACACCGCGGAATCCTTCATTGAGATCCGCCGTCGCCACGATGCCCTTCAGCAGCGGAAACGCGCAGTCATCGAGTTCCATCACCACACCGCCGAGCGCGGGCAGCGCAGGCTCGATTTCGATGAGGTGCAAAATCACCGGCTGGTTCGGGCCGAAGATGGCGCCCGAGGCGATGCGCGGAAGAAGTGAGTAGCCGATTTGCCCGGCGGCGCCGGTGACTGCGATGCGGATGGGTTGTTTCATGAAAAGTGGGCGCGCAACACATCACGTCGGCCCGATTTGCGCAAGAGCCGCGAGCGCCCCGCAGCTACGCCTCGTCGGTGAGGCGGCGGAGGTAGGGGAAGGTGTAGAGGCCGGTGGCGTGGCCGTCGCCCCACGCGAGCTGGAGGGCGTAACCGCCGACATTGCTCCAACCGCGCAGCTCGAAGCTCGCGGGGGTGTGGTGGACGTGGGGCGTCACGACGCGACCGAGCGCATCCGGCTCGCCGCAGCAGGCGGCGCAGGGGCATGCCTCGCGGAGCTTTTGCAGCGGGAGGTAGGATTCGCGCCCGTCGCTCCACGCGATGGCGAACTCGGGGCCGATGATGGCGACGTTGATGGGCAGGAGGCGTTCGGGCATGGCGGGCTAGTCATCGAGGCCGGCGGCGCCGGGCTCCGGTTTCCAAGTCTTGCCGCTGCGCTCTCCGAAAATGGCGGTGCCGACGCGCACGAGCGTTGCGCCCTCCTCGATGGCGACGGGGAAGTCGCCGCTCATCCCCATCGAGAGCTGCGGCAGCGAAATGCGGTGTTCCCTTTCCAGCTCGTCGCGCAGCTCGCGGAGCGCGGTGAAAAACCTGCGCGCCATCTCTGCGCGCGGCTGCGGCGGCGGAATGCACATGAGGCCCTCGATGGTGAGGCGCCGGAGTGCGAGCAGGTCACCAATCTGCGCGCGGAGCCGATCGGGCGAGAAGCCGAACTTCGTCCCCTCCCCCGCGACGTTCACCTCGAGGAGGACGCTCGGGTGCGCGCCGTCCTCATCGGCGATGCGCTGCATGTCGCGCGCAGTTTCGAGGGAATCCACTCCGTGAAACAGCTCGAAGAGCGGCAGCGCGTGGCGGATCTTGTTGCGCTGCAGATGCCCGATGAAGTGCCAGCGCGCGCGGCCCGGCACGAGCGGGATCTTCGCCCTCGCCTCCTGCACGCGGCTCTCGCCGAAAATCTGCTGCCCAGCCGCGAGCACGGCGCTCACGGACTCCGGCGGATGCGTCTTCGACACGGCGACGAGCGTGATGTCATCCGCCCTGCGCCCCGCGCGCGCAGCAGCCTCGGCAATTTGCCGCTGCACGCCGGCGAGGCGCTCCTCGACGGTCGTGCCGCCGGGAATTTGTTCGCCGGATTCGCTGCGTGGGTTCATGTTGCGCGTAGTTGCCCAACCGATTTTCAAAATGCACGTCGATTCGCTCAAGGTGTTCTGCGACTTGGTGGACACGGCCAGCTTTTCCAAGGCCGCAGCCGCGCACGGCATCACGCAGAGCGCGGTGAGCCAGCAGATCCGCGCGCTGGAGACGCGCTTCCGCTGCAGGCTCCTCGAGCGCAGCCGCAGCGGTGTGGCCGCGACCCCGGAGGGCCACGCCTTTTACGCGACGTGCAGGGAGATGCTCGCATCGTGGGCCGCGTTCGAGTCGAAGCTCGGCGAACTGAAGCACGAGGTTGCCGGCGAGCTGCGCATCGCGTCCGTCTTCAGCATCGGGCTGCACGAGCTGCCCGCGCGGCTCGCGGCTTTCCGCGCGCGGTTCCCGCACGTCGAGGTGCATGTGGACTACCGCCGCTCGGTGCAGGTCTATGAACTCGTCGCGTCCGGCGAGGTGCACATCGGCCTCGTGGCGTTTCCGGCAAAGCGCCCGGGCCTCATGTTCGAGGTGTTCGACGAGGATCGCATGGTCGTCATCTGTCACCCGCGCCACGCGCTCGCGGGGAAAAAGCGCATCGCCCTCTCGGCGATCGCCGGCGAGCCGTTCATCGGTTTCGAGCCCGACACGCCGACGCGCCGCACGACGGACCGCTATCTCCGCAGGGCCGGCGTGAAGGTCGCGCCCGTGAATGATTTCGACAACATTGAGACGGTGAAGCGCGCCGTGGAAATCGGCAGCGGCGTCTCCATCGTGCCCGCACGCACCGTTGCCACCGAGGTCGCCAGCGGCCAACTCGCGCTCCTCGAAGTGGAGTCGCCGCGCATGACTCGCCCGCTCGCGATCCTCGCGAGCCGGAACCGCCCGCGCCCGCCGGGGATGAAGGAGTTCATCGCGATGCTGAAGGGCGAGGAGGCCTGAGCAACTCTGCTCTTTCCCCGCGGCGGCACGGTCTGCTTTGCTCACCGCATGTCAGCACCAGCACACATCGGCATCATCGGCGGAAGCGGCCTCTATCAAATCGAGGGCCTCGAAAACATCACGGAGCACCGCATCGACACGCCGTTCGGCCCGCCGTCGGACGCGATCATCGGCGGACAGCTCGCGGGACGGCAGGTGTTCTTCCTCCCGCGCCACGCGCGCGGCCACCGCATCCAGCCGCATGAGCTGCCACACCGCGCGAACATCTGGGCTCTGCGCTCGCTCGGCGTGCGCTACGTGATCTGCGTCACCGCCGTGGGTTCGCTGCAGGAAAAATACGCGCCGGAGGACATCGTGCTGCCCTCGCAGTTCTTCGACCGCACGAGCCAGATCCACACGTTCTTCGGCGGCGGCATCGTCGCACACGTCGCATTCGCGGATCCGATTTGTGAACATCTCCGCAAGATTCTCGCCGCCGAGGCGCGGGCCGCGGGATGCCACGTCCACGAGGGCGGCACCTACGTGAACATGGACGGCCCGCAGTTCAGCACACGCGCCGAGAGCGAGACGAACCGCAAGCTCGGCTTCGACGTCATCGGCATGACGAACCTTGCCGAGGCGAAGCTCTGCCGCGAGGCTGAGATCGCGATGGCGACGCTCGCGATGATCACCGACTACGACTGCTGGAAAATCGAGGAGGAGCCCGTGACCGCGGACGCCGTCATCGCCCACCTCACGGCGAACGCCGCCGCAGCGAAGAAGATCATCGCCAGCGCCATTCCGCGCATCCCCGCGGAGCCCGCGTGGCCGGAGCACCGCGCGCTGGACACCGCGCTTGTCACCGACAAGAGCCTCTGGCCTGCGGAGACCGTGGCGAAGCTCAAGCCGATCCTAGGGCGCTTCCTCGCCTGAGGCCGCGCGCTGGCGCCGCCGCGACAGCCTCCGCCGGACCGCGCCGAGCACGTCGCGCATTTCCCGCAGCCCGAGCAGCGAGGCCACGGCGCAGAAGGCCGCGAGCGAAACGCCGATCGTCATGCCGAGCGCGCTGATGCGCAGCGCGAGACCCATCGTGTCCCACCGCTCGAGCAGCAGCCACTTCGCGCCCCAGCACACGAGGCCGAGCGCATCGCTCGCGAGGAAGACCTTCGCAAGCGCGATGAGCAGCCGCTTCGTCTCCAGCCGCGTGACATGTTTCCACATGCAGAAATAGAGCAGCAGGAAATTGCACAGCGCGACGATGCCCGTGCTGAGCGCGAGTCCGCGGTGCCCGTAGCCGAGCCGCGTGAAGAGCGAGTTCAGCCCGTAGTTCACGGCGATGCTCACAAAGCTGATCAGCATCGGCGTGTTGCGCCGACCGATGGCGTAGAAGGCCGGCGCGAGCACCTTCATCCCCGCGTAGGCGGCGAGGCCGAGCGCATAGTAGCGCAGCGCGCCGGCGCTCTGCTCGATGTCCTGCCACGTCACTTTGTTGTGCTGGTAGATGACGCTCAGAATCGGCTCTGAGAGCATCCACAGGCCGACGCTTGCGGGCACGGTGAGGAAGAAGACGAGGCGGATTCCCTTTGCGAGCGACGCACGGAATTCCTCGTGGTTCCCCAGCGCCGCGCTGCGCGAGAGGAACGGCAGCGTCACCGTCCCAATTGCGACGCCGAACATCCCGAGCGGGAGCTGCATCAGCCGGAAGGCGTTGTTCAGCCATGCGACCGCGCCGTCCTCGCAGTGCGTGGCGAAGCTCGTGTTCACCATCACATTCACCTGCACCGCGCTCGCCGCGATGACAGCGGGCGCCATCGTGCGCAGCACCTCCATCACGCCGGAGTCGCGGAAATGGAAGTCGAGCCGCGGGTGGTAACCGATGCGGCGCAGCGAGGGGAACTGAATCACGAGCTGGAGGAAGCCGCCGATGAGCGTGCCCCACGCGAGGCCGAAGAGCGCGTGCCGGCCAAAGCCGCGGTCCATCCACCACGCGAGCGCGAGCCCGCCGGCGATGCTGCCGATGTTGAAGAACGACGACGCCATCGCCGGCCAGCCGAACACATGCTTCGCATTCAGCATCCCCATCACCTGCGCGGCGAGCGACACCATGAGGATGAACGGGAACATCACCGTCGTGAGCTCCGACGTGAGCTTCGCATCCTCGCCCGTGAAGCCGCCCGCGAGCACGCCGATGAGCTGCGGCGCGAAGATCATCCCAAGCACGGTGATCACGCCCATCGCGGAGAGCGTCAGCGTGCCGATGCGGTTCGCGAGCCGCCACGCGCTCGCCTCGCCCTCGGTCGCGATCTTCCTGGAAAAGACGGTGATGAACGCCGTGGACAGCGCGCCCTCGGCGAAGAGGTCGCGCAGCAGGTTCGGCACGCGGAACGCCGTGATGAAATACTGCAGCGTCTTCGTGCCGAAGAGCGCGTTGAACAGAATCTCGCGCGCGAGGCCGAGCAGGCGCGAGCACAGCACCGCCGCCCCGACGATGGCCGTCGCCCTTCCAGTGCGGGGAGGCCCGTCAGCCATTTCCGGCAGCCTTGTTCAGTCGGTCGTTGATTGCGCTGCCAATCCCCTCCTCGGGCACGTGCTCGGCGACGATTCCATCGAGTCCGTAGGAATCGAGCAGCCGCAGCTTTGTGAAAAGAGACTGCGCCGCCTCGCGCAGGTCGCCTGTGCGGCTGAGCACCTCCACGGCCTTGAAGCCCCTCGCGTCGTCGTCGCTGCACCACGCGAGCAGGCCGAGGTTCCGCTTCATGTCGCCCTTGGGCCGCTCGCCGTCGCGGAGGAACTTCATCGGCGTCGCGGGCGCATAGTGGCTCTTGAGCTGGCCGGGCGACTTCGGCACAGCGCTGCGGTTTGCGACTGCGACGCTCTCGGCAAACGGCTTCAGATCCGCGGCGGTGATCGGACCACTGCGGAGAATCCACACGCGATCCTCGCGCAGAGTGACGACGGTGGACTCCACGCCGAAATCCGTCGGCCCGCCATCCACAATGAGGTGAATTTTCCCGCCCAGCTCCGCCATCACGTGCTCGGCGGTCGTGGGCGAAATGCGCCCGAAGCGGTTCGCGCTCGGCGCGGCGAGCGGCTGGCCGAATGCCTTGATGACCGCGTCGAAAACCGGATGCGCGCTCATCCGCACGGCCACAGTCTCCAGCCCGCTCGTGACGATGTCGGGGATGAGCTTCTTCTTCGGCAGCACGAGCGTGAGCGGCCCGGGCCAGAACTGCTTCACGAGGCGGTCCACGAGCTTGCGGTCCGCCTTCGGAACATCGGTCACGCCCTCGAGCCAGCCCGCGTCCGGCAGGTGAACGATGAGCGGGTCAAACTTCGGCCGATCCTTCACGTTGAAGACCCGCAGCACCGCGTCCGCATTCGTCGCCCATGCGGCGAGGCCATAGACCGTCTCCGTCGGCAGCGCGACCGGGTAGCCGCCGCTCAGCAGATAGACGGCGGACTCGATGGCGTCCTCCACCTGCCGCTGGGTGTTTGTCTTCGCGATCGCCGTCTTCATTTCCTGCGGATCAACGCGGCACGCGCAGCGCGCACGGACGCGGCGGCATCCTCCACCGTCGCGCCGAACGCCGTGAGGTGCCCCATCTTGCGCCCCGGCTTCGCAGCGGCCTTGCCGTAAAGGTGGATCTTCACATCGGGGAACGCCGCCGCTGCCGCCCAGTCCGGCTCGCCATTCGCCCAGAGGTCGCCGAGCAGGTTTGCCATCGCGGCGGGGCGCAGCGATTCCGTGCTGCCGAGCGGCAGGCCGCACACGGCGCGCACCTGCTGCTCAAACTGGCTCGTGACGCTCGCATCGAAGCTGAAGTGCCCGCTGTTGTGCGGACGCGGCGCCAGCTCGTTCACAAAAATCGCGCCGTCGGGCATCAGGAACATCTCCACGGCGAGCACGCCCACAAGGTCGAGCGCCACGGCGATGCGGCGCGCGAGTTCGGCGGCGCGCTCGGCAACCGCAGCCGGCACGCGCGCGGGGCAGAGCGTCACGTCGAGGATGTGGTTTGCGTGCTCGTTCTCGCACACGGGCCACGTGCGCATCGCGCCATCGAGGCCGCGTGCGACGATCACGGAAATCTCGCGCTCAAACGGGATGAACTTCTCCAGCACCGCCGGCTGTCCCTCGAAGGGCCGCCACGCTTCGGCGAGGTCGTCGCCGGGCTTCAGCTTGCGCTGGCCCTTGCCGTCGTAGCCAAAGGCCGCGGTCTTCAGCACGCCCGGCAGGCCGATGGCCGATGCCGCCTCGGCGAGCTGCGCCGCGCTCTCGATCTTCCGGAATGGCGCCACGGGAATCCCCGCGCCGGCGAGAAACTCCTTCTCCCGCAGCCGGTGCTGGCAGATGTGCAGCACGCTCCCCGCGGGCCGCACCGGGCAGTGCTCGGCCGCCCACTCGACGGTGCGCGACGGCACGTTCTCAAATTCAAATGTCAGCACCGCGACCGTCCGCGCAAACTCCCGCACCGCAGACTCGTCGTCGTAGGCGCCGACCGACTCCACATCGGCCACGTGCCCCGTCGGCGTGTCGCTGTCCGGCGAAAACGTGTGCACGCGGTAGCCCATGCGGCGCGCGGCGATGGCAAACATGCGCCCGAGCTGCCCGCTGCCCATCACACCCAGCGTCGCGCCGGGCAGAATCGCTCCCCCTCCGCTCATGGCAGCGCCTGCGCCTTCACATCCGCAGTCTGTTTCTCGCGGAAAGCGATCAGTTTCTCCCGCACCGCCGCGTCGTGCAGTGCGATCACCGAGGCCGCGAGGATGCCCGCGTTCTTCGCGCCCGCCTCGCCGATGGCGAGCGTCCCCACCGGCACGCCGCCGGGCATCTGCACGATGCTCAAGAGAGAATCCATCCCCTTCAGCGCGCGGCTCTGCACCGGCACGCCGAAGACCGGCAGGTGCGTGAACGCCGCCACCATCCCCGGCAGATGCGCCGCGCCTCCCGCGCCCGCGATGATCACCTGGATGCCGCGGCCCGCAGCCGCCCCCGCATACTCCGCCATCAGCGCAGGCGTGCGGTGCGCGGAGACGACGCGCGCCTCGTGCGGAATCCCGAACTGCTCGAGAATCTCCACGGCGTGCTTCATCGTCTCCCAGTCGGACTTGCTGCCCATGATGACAGCGACTTGCGGGCGGGAATTCATGCGCCACGAGTGATAAGCAGCGCGCGACACGTGTCGAGTGAGGATTGCGAAAGGCACCCGCGGAGTGCAGCGCGCATCATCCGCACTGCCGGCCCGCTGGGCACTTGCCGCCGCGGCACACATCCGTAGCGTCGCGCGGCCACACACCATGGAATCGAAACAACTGCTGAAACGGCTGCACGACATCGAGCGGGAAATGAGCACCCTCAAGGCGGATCTCGCGCCGAACCGCTCGTTCAAGAAGGTGCTCAGCAAGGCCGGCATGTTCCTCGTCTCCTACTGGGCGCTCATGTCCTTTTTCGCCGCCCTCGCCACGGCCACCTACGTGAAGTTCGCGTTCAACATCGACTACTTCGAGAGCTACCGCAACGCCTCCGCCGTGAAACGCCTCTCCGACTTCCACCGCCAGATGGGCGACGAGATGTTCCTCCGCCTGAACTGGAAGCAGGCGCAGGCCAGCTACAAGGCCGCCACCGCGGCGAACCCCGCCAACACCATCGCCGCGCTCGGCGAGGTGAAGGCCGGCGTCCTCCTCCCCGAGGACGGCCAGAAATTCACCGACCCCTCCATCTCCGCGCTCAAGCTCGGCAAGCTCCGCGAACTCTACCCCGACGACCCGCAGGTCGCCTTCCTCGACGCCATGCACACCTTCAACACCGGCACCCCGGAGGACACCCTCGCCAAGTGCGACGCCCTCCTCGCCAGGCACAAGACCTTCCCCGGCGGCTACCTCCTGAAATCCTACGTCCAGCAGAGCAAGGCGGACTTCAAGGGCTCCATCGCCAGCCTGGAGATGCTCCTCAAAATCGACCCGAACGACGGCCAGGCACACTCGAACCTCGGCTACAGCTACCTCCTCACCGGGCGCACCAAGGACGCGCTCAAGCACCTCGAAACCGGCCTCACCCTCTACCCCGCGATGGTGAACGCCATCAGCCTCGCCGAGGCCTGCCGCATGACCGGCGAGATCGAAAAGGCCCGCGCACTCGTCACCAGCGCCGAGCGCACCCTCGACACGCCCGGCATCGAGCAGGAATACCTCGTGAGCGGCCAGTGGCTCTGGAACCACCTCCCCGAAAGGGACGGCGACACCGAATCCTTCAAAAGCACCATCACCTGCGGCAGCCTCGATCAGAAACGCGCCGTCCTCCGCATCACCCAGGGCATGCTCGCCGCCACCGACGGCGACGAAAAAGCCGCGCTCGATCACTTCCGCGAAGTGCTGAAGCTCGAGCCCCACTACCGCGCCTTCCTCATCAACAAACTCCGCGCCACCGTCCACGCAGGCGTCGCCCCCGAAGCCGTCAAAGCCCGCATGACCGCCTACGCCGACGCCCTCGCAGAATCCGCCGCCAGCCGCTGAGACTTCCGGCTTTCCTTCCTCCGCGACCACAGGAAAACTCTTCCGTGATGCTCGCCACCACCGACCGCCTCAACGCCCGCCTCGGCATCGTCGAGCGCGACTGCCAGGACTGGTATGCCGAAGCCATCAAGGTCTTCGTCGCCGGCACCGAAATCGGAGACCTCATCCGCAGCGAAGTCCCCACGACCGCCGACTACAATCCCCCGACGCCACCAACGCCGCCTGCGCCGCCGCCGGGGGCGTAGAAAAGTGGTCGGAAATTATCGGTTCCACTTTGTCTCTCATTTGGAGACTGTTTTGAATGCTAGTTAGACCATACGAGAAAAGGCCCGCCCAAACAGATGGTCTTTTGGTCCGCATCCGTCCGATACTTGTCTTTCTCGCGGTGAGTGCAGGATGCGCGTTCATCTATGTAATGTTCATTCGCCCCAGTGATGAGGTGGAGACACCCATCGATCGCCTATCCCGTTATGTCGATGCGCACATGGCGCAGATTTTTTCTCCGCTGACGGGCACGGCATCGCCGCAATCCTATCATGAACTTCGGCAGTTGCGGGCATCTCTTGCCGATCGGTTTGCTCATGTCCGCATGGAGGAGAGGGCGATGTATCAAGTGGCAATCAGTCTTTGTGATACCCTCATGACCGCAGTCGCAGAGCGCGAGCAGACAAACTTGAGCCTCATTGACACCCGGTCGAAGCCGTATTCGACCGACCTTTTCCCGAATCGGCGAACGACGACTTGGCAGGAAAAGCGAACTTTCTTCGAAGGAGGCATCCAATATCGGTGGGCAGAACGGGCCAATGCCTATCGCGTCCGTGCAGACGCACTCTACAGACAACTTCGTGAACATGAACGGCGGCTACGGCCCAATCCAACACCGGCACCGCTCCAAACGAAGCAGTCTTCGATTCTCAAATAAAGCGCGGAAGGGCGACGCGGCCCTCGGGTGTGCGCTTGAGGCAGCCCTGCATGATGAGGTAGGGCTCGTTCACGTCTTCGAGGGTGCCGGCGTCTTCGCCGACGGCGACCGCGAGGGAGGCGATGCCGACGGGGCGAGGGAGAGGTGATTTTTCATGCGCTCAGCCGAGGAGGGCGACGAATTCCTCGATGGTGAGGCCGGCGTCGCGGATGAGGCTGCGCAAAGTCCCCTTCGCCACTTCGCGATGATCGGGGACGGAGAGCGTGGCGATGCTGCCGGGCTTCACGAGGATGATGTGGCTGCCGCGCTGCCGCGCGGTCTCCCAGCCTGCGGCGGCAAACGCACGGACGACATCGCGCCCGCTGAGCACTGGCAGCTTTGCGCCCACTACACGGCGACTTCGACCTGCGCGGTCTCGACGGTGAGCGGCATCCCGCGCTCGGCGCGCACCTCCAGGCAGAGGCCGATGGCCTCGCGCACATTGGCGAGGGCCTCGTCGCGCGTCGCGCCCTGGCTCACACAGCCGGGGATGGACGGGCATTCGGCAATCCACGCGCCGTCTTCATCGCGGTCGAGGGTGACGTTGAATTTCATGGGCGAATCTTACCGGGCGCCGCAGCGGATCGCAACGCCGCTTTCCTGCGTGAGTCGGTGGCGCGCCAGTTGGGAAGGAGGGACGCGCTCATGGTCCGTCCGCGCTACCCGAACAGCTCCCCTTCCCGCCGCGGGGCGGTGAGGCCGAGTTTCTTGTAGGCGGGCGGGAGGGCGACGCGGCCTTGGGGGGTCCTTTTCAAATAGCCCTGCATGATGAGGTAGGGCTCGTTCACGTCCTCGAGGGTGCCGGCGTCTTCGCCGACGGCGACGGCGAGGGAGGCGATGCCGACGGGGCCGCCTTCGAATTTCTGCACGAGGGCTTCGAGGATGCGCTTGTCCATCTCGTCGAGGCCGTCGCGATCAATGTCGCGCATGGAGAGGGCGGCATCGGCGACTTCGCGTGTGATTTTTCCGCCAGCGCGGACCTGCGCGAAGTCGCGGACCCAGCGGAGGAGGTTGTTCGCGACGCGCGGGGTGCCGCGGCTGCGGGCGGCGATTTCGAGTGCGCCGGCGTCGTCGATTTCCGCGCTGATGAGCCCGGCGCTGCGGACGACGATTTTCTGCAGTTCCTCGGCGGTGTAGTAGTCGAGCCGGCAAGTCATGCCGAAGCGGGAGCGGAGCGGCGCGGTGATCATGCCGGCGCGCGTGGTCGCGGCGATGAGCGTGAAGCGCGGGAGATTGAGGCGGACGCTGCGGGCGTTCGGGCCCTGATCAATGATGATGTCCAGCTTGTAGTCCTCCATCGCGGGGTAGAGGTATTCCTCGATGATGCGGGAGAGCGCGTGGATTTCGTCGATGAAGAGGATGTCGCCGCGCTCGAGGCCGGTGAGCAGGCCCGCGAGGTCGCCGGCTTTCTCGATGGTGGGGCCGCTGGTGTTCTTGATGTTCACGCCCATGGCGCTGGCGAGGATGTGCGCGAGGGTGGTCTTGCCGAGGCCGGGCGGGCCGCTGAGGAGGATGTGCTCGAGGACGTCGCCGCGCTGGCGCGCCGCCTCGACCATGACGAGGAGCTGCTCGCGCACTTTCTCCTGCCCGGCGAATTCGCTGAATGCGGGGGGACGCAGGGAGATGTCGAACGGCGTGTCGGGCGCTTCGGCGATGGACTGGGCGTATGGATCGGGCACGGCGGAAGGTGTGGCGCGGAATGGCGCGGTGGCAATATCCAAGCGCGCGGCGGCACAACGGGGGCGCAAAATCCCGTTGCCAAGCAGGTGCGCCGTGCTATTCCCCCGCACCAACTCTCGCCAGCCATGCCACAGCTTCTCGACTCCAAGGAAATCAAGGCCGCCCTCAAGGAACTCCCCGAGTGGGATCTCGAAAAGAACGCGATCGAGCGCACGTTCGAGTTCGACGACTTCGCCGGAGCGATCGATTTCGTGAACGGCGTGGCCGAACTCGCCGAGGAGAGCGAGCACCATCCGGACATCGACATCCGCTACAACAAAGTGCGCGTGATTCTCTCCACGCACAGCAAGGGCGGCCTCACCGAGCTGGACTTCGACCTCGCCGAGCGCATCAACAACCTCGTGGATGCCTGATCCCTCCGAGGATCGCGCCGCGCCCGCCCCGGACCGCGGCTGGAAGATTGCATCGGCGATTCTCGTCGCCGTGTTCGCCGTCGCCGTGTGCTGGTTTGTGCAATGGCGCAGCGCGCCGCCGCCACCGCCCGCGGTGAAGCTGCCCTACGAGCCGCCGCCCGCGAAGTAGACGCGCGCATTCCCGTGAACTGGCAGCAGCTCCTCTCCGCAGACCGCCTCGGCCGCACGAAGCCCGGACACCGCGAGGCGGCGCGCTCGGATTTCCAGCGCGACAGCGACCGCATCATCTTCTCGTCCGCGTTCCGCCGGCTGCAGGACAAGACGCAGGTTTTCCCGCTCGCGGAAAATGACTTCGCCCGCACGCGCCTCACGCATTCCATCGAGGCCGCGAGCGTGGGGCGCTCGCTCGGCACGCGCGTCGGCGCGGAGGTCTGCGCGCGGCACGGCCTCGGGAAGGAGGACCTGCACGCGTCGGATTTCGGCGCGATCGTCCACGCGGCGGCGCTCGGCCACGACCTTGGCAACCCGCCCTTCGGCCACAGCGGCGAGGACGCGATTCAGCATTGGTTCAAGGGCGACAGCCCGCACGCCCGCGCGGCGCGCGCCGGACTCACGGACGCGGAGATCGCGGACATCGACCGCTACGAGGGCAACGCGCAGGGTTTCCGCATCCTCACGCGCCTGCAGATGCCGGACAACAGCGGCGGACTCCAGCTCACGTTCGCCACGCTCGGGGCGTTCACGAAATACCCGCGCGCGTCGCTCGTCAGTCCCGTGCCGCATGACGGCGCGAGCCTGAAAAAATTCGGCTACTTCCAGAGCGAGCGCGAACACTTTGCGGCGGTGGCAGAGCACTGCGGGCTCATCCAGCGTGCGCCGCAGTGCTGGGCGCGGCATCCGCTCGCCATGCTCGTCGAGGCCGCGGACGACATCTGCTACCGGCTCGTCGATTTCGAGGACGGCTTCCGGCTCGGCCACCTCGGCTACGAGGAAGTGCGTGACGCCTTCCTCGCCATCCTGCCCGCGCGCAGGCACCCGCGCGACCTCGGCGGCATGTCCTCACCAAAGGCAGCCATCGAGATGATGCGCGCGATGGCCATCGGCGAATGCCTCTCGCAGTGCACCGCGGCGTTCCTCGACAACGAGGCGGGCATCCTCTCGGGGAAATTCGACACGCCCCTCACCGACGCCATCCCCGCCGCGGCCGCGCTCTCCGAAATCCAGCGCGTGAGCCGCGCGACGATCTACGCCACCGACCGTGGCGTGCAGATCGAAATCGCCGGCTACGAGGTGCTCGGCGGTTTGCTCGACATTTTCACGTGCGCTGTGAATGACATCGCCGCGAACGGCGACGGCGCCACCAAGCACAGCCGCAAGCTCGCCAGCCAGCTCCCTGCCGACTGCCGCGACGCCGCGCGCAGCGCCGGCCCCTACGAGCGCCTCATGCGCCTCCTCGATTTCGTCAGCGGCATGACGGACAGCTACGCCGTCTCCCTCTACCGCCGCGTGAAGGGCATCGCGATGCCGGGGGCGTAGTAGCCGCCGACGGAAGGAGGCGGGCTGATCTCCCCGCGCTTCGAGTTCGGCATTCAGTGCGTGAATGGCCCGCCTCCTTCCGTCGGCGGCCACGTTTTCCCCCTCGCCGCGCGGCGCTGCTTCCGCTCAATCTCGGCCGCACATGCTCGAACATCTCGTCCAATTTCTCGAACACCTCCAGCAGAGCATCCTCGCGATGGGGCCGCTCGGCATCTTTGCCTTCGCGGGCATCTTCGTCGCCGCGCAGATGTGCATGATCCCCGTCGCGCCGCTCGGCATGGCTTTCGGGCTGTTCTTCGGCTTCTCGCAAGGCTCGCTCGGCCTCATGCTCGGCTGCGCGCTCGGTGCGAGCATCAATTTCCTCATCTCGCGCCACCTCGCGCGCAACGCCGTGCGCCGCTGGCTCGGCGCGAACGAGAAGTTCCGCCTCATCGAGGCCGCCGTCGCGCGCGAGGGCTGGAAGATCATCGCGCTGCTGCGCTTCGTGCCGATCCCGTTCGGCCTCGCGAACTACTGCTACGGCCTGACGCCCGTGCGCTTCTGGCCATATCTAGCTGCCACAAGCCTCGCGGTCATCCCGGCGAACACGCTCTTCGTGTGGATGGGCTCCACCTTCCAGGGCAGCCTCTCGTCGCTCGTGGGCAAAGGACGCCCGCATCATCCGCTCGAATATGTCTTCCTCGGCGCGGGCGCCATCGCCGCCGTGCTCGTCCTGCGCTACGTCGCAAAGGTCGCGCGCAACGCGGTGAACAACGCCGAGCCCGAGTCGCCGTAGCTCTCCAGAGCTGCGCTACGGCTTCTCCATCCAGATGATCACCGGCCGCTCGGATGCCTCCACGGCCACGTAGCCCTCGATCTCCTGCTTCGCCTCCACCTTCTCCGCGTCGCCGGCGACGAGCGGCATGCGCTCCGCGCGCAGCACGCGCTGC
The DNA here is from genome assembly GCA_044221185.1 of Chthoniobacteraceae bacterium. GTDB lineage: Bacteria > Verrucomicrobiota > Verrucomicrobiia > Chthoniobacterales > Chthoniobacteraceae > SXWH01. The sequence goes on from JBGAPP010000009.1 coordinate 144,805, forward strand.
GGGTCGTTGAAGAGCCGCACCGTGCGCGACTCGCCGGATGCGCGCCACACGACCCACGCGCGCTTCGCCGGATCGGTGCCGTGGATGAACTCATACGCGTGGCATTCCTCCTCCTCGCGATCCGCACGCGCGAAGCGGTAATCGCCGAGCGAGCGCTGGAGCCACGCGAGCGCGTGGAAGGCCGGCTTCGGCTCGAAGTTCCGCGTGATGCCGCTGCTGCCGTGGACGTGCGGCTCGTCCTTGTCGTTGAAGAAATACAGGTGCGCGCGGTCCACGCCGAGCCGCGCGAGCAGCAGGAACGACCGCACCGACCACACCGCCTGCTGCTCCTCGGTGCTCCCCTGCCATTTCGCGAAATCGCCCGTCGCCGGCGCGGGCTTCATCGTCGCGTCGAAGCCGAACTCCGTCACCCACACCTCCTTCTTCGGCGCGTGCTGGTCGCGCCAGCGCAGCACATGGCCCACGTTCTCGATGAAACGCGTGGCCGGGTCCTCGGGAAAGCTGCGCTTCCACGTCGGCCAGCCCTCCACCTCGGCGTAGCAGTGGACGTTCACGATGTCCCACAGCGCGTCGAGCCCCGCGAGGCAGTCCACGCTCTTCGAGTAGCGGCCGCTCGGGCCGAGGTTCGCCGCGCATGTCGCGATGCGCAGCGCGGGATCGCCTGCACGGATGCCGCGCGCCATCGCCTCGAAAAGCTTCCGATAGGTCGCGTCGTCATACTTGCCCGGCTCGTTGCCAATCTCCGCGGCCTCGATGAGCGCGTCCTTCGACGACGGCCCGAACGCCTTCGCGAACGCACGCCCATACGCTTCAGCGTCGCGCGGCACGTCCTTCCACGCGCCCGGCGCGAGGTCGTCGAACATCAGCGACGCGTGCGTGCGGTAGCCCGCGCGCTTCCATGAGCCGTAGAGCTGCGCCCAGTTCACGCGGTTCGCGGCGAAGGGGAACTGCGTCGGCGCGGAGGTGTCGTCGCCGAGGTCCCACCTCACGGGATGGTAGTTCCGCAGCACGCGCGTCACCGGCGCATAGAGCGCGGGCTTGAACTGCACCGTGTGGGCATTCAGCCCCATGAAGTCGCGCATCAGCGGGCGCGGGCGCGCATCGTCCGCACGGAGGCACACGGCCCCGGCGAGGACGACGAGCGGGAGGAGAAATGCGGCGCGCATCGCGCGATGATGCGCGGACCCGGCGGCAGCGGCAACATCTCCGCTTCCATATTCCCCCTGCCTCGTGTGAACCTCGCCGAATTGTCCAACACCATGATTGTCTCCCGCATTTCCCTCGCCGCCGCACTGCTCACCGCCCCGCTCGCCGGCGCCGCTGAATTTCCGCAGCTCCCAAACACCGAGCGCGACATGAGCATCCCGCTCATGCCCGCGGAGGAGGCGGCGGCGAAAATGCAGGTGCCGCCGGGGTTCAAAGTGAGCGTCTTTGCGAGCGAGCCGGATGTGCAGAATCCCATCGCGATGGCATGGGACGGGCGCGGGCGGCTTTGGATCGCGGAGAACTACACCTACGCCGAGCGGCCCACACGCTTCGACATGAGCCTGCGCGACCGCATCGTGATCTTCGAGGGCACGAACGGCGGGAAGTTCACCAAGCGCACGGTCTTCACCGACGACGTGCAGATGCTCACGAGCATCGAGGTTGGACACGGCGGCGTGTGGATGATGTGCCCGCCGCAGTTGCTCTTCGTCCCGACGCAGGACGGCGACAAACCGAGCGGTCCGGCGCAGGTGATGCTCGATGGCTTCACGCCGCCGCAGGACAACTACCACAACTTCGCCAACGGCCTGCGCTTCGGCCCCGACGGCTGGCTCTACGGGCGCTGCGGCGCGTCGAGCCCCGGCGACGTCGGCGCGCCGGGCACGCCCGCGGCGGAGCGCATCCCGCTGCGCGGAACGATGTGGCGCTTTCACCCGAAGACGCACGTCTTCGAGGCGCTGAGCAGCGGCACGACGAACCCGTGGGGCCACGACTGGAACGAGCACGGCGAGCTGTTCTTCATCAACACGGTGAACGGCCACCTCTGGCACGGCATCACCGGCGCGCACTTCGTCCGCCCGCACACGATCGACCCGAACCCGCGCGTGTATCAGATGATCGACCAGCACGCGGACCACTGGCACTTCGACACGTCGAGCGACTGGACGAAGTCACGCGGCGGCGCAGCGAACGCATTCGGCGGCGGCCACGCGCACATCGGCATGATGTTCTACCAGGGCGACAACTGGCCCGCGGAATATCGCGGCCATCTCTTCACCTGGAACATGCACGGACGCCGCGCGAATCAGGAAATCATCGAGCGTGCAAAGACAGCCGATGGGCGGCTGGGGAGCGGCTACGTCGGCAAGCACGGGCAGGATGTCTTCCTCGCCGAGGACAAATGGTTCCGCGGCCTCGACCTCAGCTACGGCCCCGACGGCGGCGTGTTCGCGATTGACTGGAGCGACACCGGCGAATGCCACGACAGCACCGGCGTCCACCGCACGAGCGGGCGCATTTTCAAAATCACGCACGGCGAGCCGAAGCGCGTGGAGCCGTTCGACCTCGCGAAGATGAGCGACGCCGAACTCGTGAAGCTGCACACGCACGCGAATGAGTGGTGGTCGCGGCAGGCGCGGTTGGAACTGGTGAAGCGCACCGAACACAATGGCATTGCCGAGGCGCTACGATTGAAGCTGCGCGAGTCAGTTGAGCACGACCCGGATATCGTGAAACGGCTTAGAATGCTTTGGACACTCTACTGCGCCGGCTTTGCAGACGAGAGTCTGCTCGAAATGCTGCTACACGACCAAAACGAGCATATCCGAACTTGGGCAGTTCGTCTGTTTGTGGATCGGTGGCCGCTCGACACCTGCTTGAGCAAAAGGCCTGTGGATGAGGCTTCGGACAAAGCCATCTTTCGGCCTGCAATGGCAACGTTTTTGAGCATGGCAAAAAATGAGAGTTCCGGGCTTGTTCGCCTTGCACTCGCGTCTGCGCTCCAGCGCATGCCCATGAATGAACGTGCCGACATTGCCGGGTGGCTTGCTGGTCAGCACGCGGAACCGCACCCGGAGGATGCAGGCGATCACAATCTCCCGCTGATGATTTGGTATGGAATCATTCCACTCGGCGACGCCGATCCCAATCTCTTGGCGAAAGTCGCGATCTATTTTCACTGTGAGATTCCCCTCGTTAGGCGTTACATCGCACGCAGAGTAGTTGAAGACATTGAGAAAGATCCAAAACCCGTGAACGCGCTACTCCATGCGGCGTTGTTCAACTCCCCAGCCTTCCAATTGGACATTCTTGCCGGCCTGACCGAAGGCATGACCGGCTGGCGCAAGGCGACCAAACCCGCGATTTGGGACGCATTCGTGGCAAAGCTGGGCGACATCAAAGACGAAACATTCCGTGCCCGCGTGCGCGAACTGAGCGTGCTCTTTGGCGACGGGCGGGCGCTGGATGAGGTGAAGAAGATCGCGCTCGACGGGAAGGCGGACATCAATGCGCGCAAGGCCGCGCTCCAGTCGCTCATCGAGGCGAACCCGCCGGACCTCCGCGCGGTGTGCGAGCAGCTCCTCGGCACGCGCTTCCTCAACACCGTCGCGGTGCGCGGCCTCGCGAAGTTCGACGATGCGGCGCTCGGCGAGAAGCTCGCGCGCAGCTACCGCAGCTTCATCGGCATCGAGCGCCCCGCGCTCATCGAGACGCTTGTCGCGCGGCCTGCCTTTGCGAAGGCGCTGCTCACGGAAGTCGCCGCAGGGAAAATCCCGCGCACGGACATCACGCCCTTCCACGCGCGCCAGATTCGCGCCTTCAACGACGCCGCGCTCACCAAGCAGCTCAACGACGCCTGGGGCCAGCTCCGCGAGCCGGCGGCGGACAAGAAGGCGCTCATCGCGAAGCTCCGCGCGCGCCTTTCACCCGACGTGCTCGCGAAGGCCGACCTCCCCGCGGGGCGCGCGGCATTCACCACGTTCTGCGCGACGTGCCACCGCCTCTACGGCCAGGGCAACGACATCGGCCCCGACCTCACCGGCGCGGGCCGCGACAACCTCGACTACCTCCTCGACAACATCGCCGACCCGAGCGCCGTCGTGAACGCGGACTTCCGCATGACCATCGTGGAGATGAAGGACGGCCGCACGCTCGCGGGCGTCGTCCCGGCGCAGACGCCGAAGACCGTCACCATCCGCGCCCTCACCGGCACCACCACGGTCGAGCGCGCGGACATCGCGAAGATGGAGCAGGCGCCCGTCTCGATGATGCCCGAGGGCCTGCTGGAGGCGATGAGCGAGGCGCAGGTGCGCGACCTCATCGGCTACCTCATGCAGCGGACGCAGGTGCCATTGCCCGGCGGAAGATAGCGGCACCGGGAACAAGGCGGGGACGCTTTTCCGGGACTGGGGGCTCCCTGCGTGTGGCGTTTGGTGTTCAAAGTGCGGCATTTGGTATTCCAAACGTGGCATTTGGTGTTCCAAACGTGGCATTTGGTGTTCCAAACGTGGCATTTGGTGTTCCAAACGTGGCATTTGGTGTTCCAAACGCGGCATTTGGTGTTCCAAACGTGGCATTTGGTGTTCCAAACGCGGCATTTGGTGTTCCAAACGCGGCATTTGGTGTTCCAAACGCGGCATTTGGTGTTCCAAACGTGACGTTTAGTGTTCCAAATGCCCCATCTTCGACACCCAATGTTCCATCGGAAACTGGAAAAACCACGAAACTGGCACCTTTCGGCCTGTTTTTCCGGTTACTTCCAGATTTTGGACGACTCGGCGGCTTTCCTCCTCCACCGGCCGCCTTTGCCCGCTCAGCGGATGTCTTCCATCCAGCTCACAAACTGGTAGTTCGAGGCGCCGGGGGCGGGAAGGAGCTTGAGGGACTCGTCGTAGTGGTAGCCACCGTTGCCGACGAGGGTGGCGGAGTTGCCGATGACGGTGCCGCAGAGGGAGCCGTTGCCGGTGATGGTGACGTTGTAGCTCGGGGCGTTGACGACGGCGGAGAAGTCGCCGTTGCCGCTGATCTGGAGGGTGCCGGTGCTGCCGTTGGAGGCGGTGACGCCGAAGAACTGGAGGTAGGAGGCGTCGGTGTTCCTGTTGAGGTAGCCGTTGCCGGCGATTTTCGCGTCGCCCTCGACGTAGAAATTGACGTGGACGCCGGCCTTCTGCTCGATCGTGGCGTAGCCGGTGAGCTGGACATTGCCGGTGACACGGACATTGATCCAAGCCTCGGTGCCCGGGGTGGGCGTGTCAAAGACGAGGGTTTCGCTGTTGCTCATCTTGATCTGGTTGAGGATGTAGTTTTTCGGGTTGGACTGGGTGCCGCCGACGAGGGTCGCGGAGCCCGTGACGGTGCTGGGGCTTGCCTCGAGGGAGGAGAAGACGGGGGATGAGATGCTGGCGAAGGTGGTCTTGAAGTTGTTCGTGACGGTGCCGGTGACGCCGCCGGTGCGCTGGATGACGCCGCCATTGGAGGTGACGCTGCCATAGACGGCGTTGTTCTGGAGGTCGGAGAGGTTGCCGGAGGCATTGGAGGCGAGGTCGCCGTGGTTGAGGTGCTTGGCGAAGTCGTATTTGCCGTTGGTGGAGTAGAGGGGGTCGGTGGAGTTGAAGCTGTCGGTCCACGCGCCGCCGGTGAGGGTGATGGAGCCCTTGACGGTGAGCGGGCGCAGATAGGGGTAGTTGGCGGCGGGGGCGGCGAGGCACTCGATGGTGCGGACTATCTGGGGGAGGCGGAGGACGCCGTTGGTGATGTCATTGGTGAAGCGGGGCTTGCGGATGCCGTTGCGGTGGTTCTTCACGCCGTTGATGTCGGTGGGGACGGCTTCCAGCCCGTTGGCGGTCCGCTTGGGAAGCTCGGCGACGCCGACACTGCGGACGCGCATCCAGCCGCCGCCCACGCCGGTGTCCACGGTGACTTTTGCATAGACCTTGGTGTTGCCATCCCCCGCATGATCGGGAATGGGGGGGGCGTAGGTCTTCGGGAAGGTGGTGGCATCGCTCGGGGTCCAGCCGGCCCAGGCGGTGTTGGGGCTGGTCAGGGATTTGTTCAGTGCGACGATGGCCAGGTCCGCGCCGCCCTCCGCGGAGTTCAGGGCCTCATTCCAGCACATGGACTGGTAGGTGCTCGAATACCGGGAGCCGACCCGGTAGAGGGTGGCGGCCGTCATCATGCTCATGAGCGCGACGAGCAGGAGCGTGGTGACGAGGATGCCGCCGGCATCGCGGCGGTGAAGGGCTGGGCGGATGGGCTGCATGGCTTATTGGAAGCGGATGGCGCGGACGGCGACGGTGCCGGCGAGCTGGGTGGCGGTGCGCAGGGCGGAGGAGGCGCTCTGGTAGGTGGGATCGAAGACAATCTTGAAAGTGACGGTGGTGCTGAGGGCGACAAAGGAGAGGGCGAAGTTGTTCACGCGCGAGCAGATCACCATGCGGCTGACGGCTCCCGTGGCCTGGATGGTCTGGGTGCGGACCAGCCTCCCCCCGGTGACGGCGTAGGAGATGATGAGCGGCTTTGCGGCATTGCCATAGACCGGGGAGCCGTTGACGATGGTGGGTGTGACGGGGTTGCTCGTGGGATTCCCCTGCGTGTCGTAGGCGCTGTAGTAGTCGGGGACGTTCATGCTGATGGAGGAGCCGTCCGAGGAGATGGTGACGACGAGCGCGCGGCGCAGGTCGCGGACGAGGTGGTCCACGGCGCGAAGCTGCTCGTTGCTCTGGTAGGAGTAGTCGTCCGCGACGGCGAGGCTGCGCAGGGAACCGGTGCTGGCTCCGACCATGACGGCGAACATCACGCCCGCGATGCCGATGGCGATGATCAGTTCCAGCAGCGTGAAGCCGCACGAGGTGCGCCGGGATGATGGAAGGAGCGCTTTCAATGTCTTCCGGTCACGCCTCCCTCGCTGAGAATCAGGGAAATCTGCTTGGTGCGGGGCTGGCCGCCCTTCGCGGTCCATGCTGCGGTGATGTTGATGCGAATCGAGGTCTGCGCATTCATGGTGCCGTCGCCCGAGCCGACCGTGGTCACGATGCCGGTGGTGTAGTCGCGGGTGACGCGCATCGGCGTGGGGTTCGGGCTCGGCGTGGGCCACGCGGTGATGTCCAGGGTCTCCACGAGCGAGGAAAGGTCGCCGTTCGTGTCCGGCGCGACGGACATGATGCTGGTGTTCAGGAAATTCGCATCGGTGATTTGGTCCCATGTCGAGGCTCGGATCTGCTCGGAGCGGCCGTTGAGGACGCGGCTGGCGGCATTCGCCTCGAGGCTCGCGCGCAGGAGGCTCCACACGCGCGAATTGGCCGCGTATGCCCCGCTGAGGAACACCGCCCCGATGCCCATGGCCATCATGGTCTCCAGCAGCGCGGCTGCGGCGAGGGAGAAAGCGCGCAGCCGGCGGAGGCGAGACGGCGACGGACGGAATGGCTGAAGCATGTCCGCTGTATAGCAGGCCAAATACCCATTCGACGGGCCGGAACGCAGATTTTCACTCAGTTGCAAACTGGTAATCTTCCTTCCTCCGGGTGGCATCACGGATTTTCCGCGCAGGCACGGGGTGCGTGGCGCATCCATGGAAATCCCCGCTCGGCGCTTCGTCGCGAAGGGCTGCCTCGTCCCCGCGCGGCCGAATCGCGGGAGCAACCGCATATTTTCTCGCGCTCCCGGGATGCGCGGGTAGGAAGGACACCCGGTCCATTCCCATGGTATTCAGCTCACCGCTCTTCCTGTTCCTGTTCCTGCCACTGGCGCTGCTGCTCTGCACGGCGCTGCCGGGGACGAGGGCGCGGAACTACGCGCTGCTGGCGGTGAGCCTGCTTTTTTACGCGTGGGGCGAGGTGGGCTTCATCTTCCTGCTGCTGGGCTCGACGCTGGTGAACTGGCAGCTCGGCCTGCGGGTGGGGCGCGAGGAGGATCCGGCGAGGCGGAAGCGCGCGGTGGCGTGGGCCATCGTGCTGAACATCGGGCTGCTGGCGTTCTTCAAATACGCGAACTTCGTGGTGGGGAACCTGAACGGCGCGCTGTCGGTCTTCCACCTGCCGGAGATCCGGCTCGGGCACGTCACGCTGCCGATCGGCATCTCGTTCTTCACCTTCCACGCGCTGAGCTACGTGGTGGACATCTACCGGCGCAAATCGGAGGCCGCGCGGAACCCCGCCGACACGGCGCTCTACATCTTCTTCTTTCCCCAGCTCATCGCGGGGCCGATCCTGCGCTGGAGCGCGATCGCGCCGCAGCTCGTGCAGCGGGTGGTGACGCGCGAGGGGTTCGCCGAGGGCATCCGGCGCTTCGCGGGCGGGCTCGCGAAGAAGGTGCTCATCGCGAATGCGGTGGCGCTGCCGGCGGATGAGATTTTCAAGCTGCCCGCGGCGCAGCTCTCGCCGTCGGTCGCGTGGTTCGGGATGCTCTGCTACACGGCGCAGATCTACTTCGACTTCTCCGGCTACTCGGACATGGCGGTGGGGCTGGGGAAGATGTTCGGCTTCACCTTCATCGAGAACTTTGCACACCCCTACGTGTCGCAGTCGGTGCGGGAGTTCTGGCGGCGGTGGCACATCTCGCTGTCGAGCTGGTTCCGCGACTACCTCTACATCCCGCTCGGCGGCAACCGGTGCTCCGAGGGGCGGAACATGCTGAACCTCGTGATTGTGTTCTTCCTCTGCGGGCTGTGGCACGGTGCGGCGTGGACCTTCATCGTGTGGGGGCTGTGGCACGGGGCGTTCCTCGTGCTGGAGCGGACGCGGGTCGGCAAGGCGCTGGATGCGATGCCCCGCCCGCTGCGGCACGGCTACGCGCTGCTCGTGGTGATTTTCGGATGGGTGCTCTTCCGGGCGGACACGTTCCCGCAGGCGATGGCGTTTTTCACGAACATGCTCGGCCTGGCGCACGGCGCGACGGGGCAGCCGCTCGGGCGCTACGCGACGCAGGAGGCCGTGGCGATGCTGTGCGTGGCCGCGCTGTTCGCGGTGCCGGTGTGGCCGTGGCTGAAGGCGCTGCTCGGGCGCGCGGTGGAGCGGCTGCCGCAGCGCGCGGAGTCCCTGCTCACGGCGCTGGGGATGACGCTCGAGAGCACGCTCATCCTCGGGCTCATCGTGCTGTCGGCGGCGTGGCTCGCGGGCGGCACCTACAATCCGTTCATCTATTTCCGGTTCTGAGCCATGACGTTCTTTGCCGATCGCAAGACTCTCCAGCGCCGCACCGACATCCTGCTCATTGCCGCGTTCCTCGTGCTCATCTGCCTGCCGGCGGCCGATTCGCTGCTGCGCCTCGACCGCACGCCCAAGGTGGATGAAAACCGGCGGCTGGCGAAGCGCCCGGAATTCCACGCGTCGCTCGCCGGCATCCGCGACGCCTTCGCGGGCACCGAGGCGTATTTCAACGACCACTTCGGCTTCCGCTCCCGGCTCGTCCGTCTGGAGCGGAGCCTGCGGCAGCGCATCTTCCCCGAGATTCGCGTCCCCTACGTGGTCATGGGCAGCGGCGGCTGGCTCTTCTATGGCGGCGACCTGGCGCTGGACATCCTCGGCACGAGGCCCTTCAGCAACGACGAGCTTGAAAGCTGGCGCAGGCTGCTCACGGGGCGGCGCGACTGGCTCGCGGAGCGCGGCATCCGCTATCTCTTCGTCATCCCGCCGGACAAAAGCACCATTTACCCGGAGCATCTTCCCCGATGGGCCACAGAGACTCCTCGCATAGATCGGATCCGGCAGCTCATCGATTACATGCGCGCGCACAGCGATGTGCCCATCCTCTCCCTGCGCGACGCGATCCTCGCCGCAAAACCACGCTCCATTCTCTACCGACAGACGGACACTCACTGGAACGACGTCGGCGCGCTGGAGGGCTGCCGCGTGATGGTGGAAGCGGTCTCCGCCCTCGGAATCCCAGTCGCGCCGCTGAACCCCGCGGCGTTTCAAATCGTCCGGGAGGAGCTACCCCCCGGCGACATCGCCAAGCTCGTCAGCGATTCCGCCAAGTTCCCCGACAACGGCAACCTCGCCGCCGTCGCAGGCCCCACGCTGCCACCCTTTCAACTGCGGAAGGACAACAGCATCCTCGGCGACAGGGTAGCGGCGGGCTACGAGCCGCATGTGTCGGAAAACGCCGCTGCTGGCGGAAGAGCCGTCATCTTCCACGACTCCTTCCTGCTCCAATGTAGGAAGCTCCTTGGCCACAGCTTCGGCCGGGTCGTCTATTTCCGGCAGCTGAACTGGGAGAAGCCCTTCCTCGAGCAGGAGAAGCCCGACATCGTGATCGACGAGATGGTCGAGCGGCACATCGGCGGCGGCAACCCCGAGGAGATCCGGAAATCGGACGAATACTTCCGCAACCCGCAGGCGCCGCCGCCCCGCTGAGGCGCGCCGCCGGCGAAATTGTTAACGGGCGGTAAAAGCGGGTGCGTTCGCGCGGCACGGCTGGTTATCCCGTCGGACACCCATCACGCCATGCCCTCGCACACTCCCGTTCCGCAGCCGCTCCGCAGCCGAATCGCCGTCGGCGCCGTGCTGCTCACCGCCACTTCGCTGCTCATCGCGCAGGGGCCGCCGTCCGGAGGGTTCCCACCCAACGGCGGGCGCCCGCCATTCGACGGACCGCCGCCATTTCCCGGAGGACGGAACGGGAACGGCCAGCGCTCGAACCGGCCCGGCGGCGATCCGAACGCGAAGAAGGAGAACCGCGTAAGCATCACGACCGAGGGCGGCTTCCGGGTGATCAAGAGCAACGGCTGGCCCGAATACACGCCGCAATTTCCCCGCCGCGGCAACCCGAACACGGCATCACCGCAGGACTACACTTTCCGCGTGACGCTCGACCCGAAGCCCGCGTCGCAGCCGCGGCACCCGGGCGGGTGGTTCACCGCCGTGGGCCTGAATGGCGTGCCCTTTGAGCCCGGCACCGGCGAGACTTGGAACAACGACCCGCGCTCCGGCTGGCGCTATGAGGCGCACACGGGCTTCCTCAATCTCGGCCTCGACGAGCACAACGCGCACGTGCAGCCCACCGGCGCGTATCATTACCACGCGATGCCCACCGGCCTCGTGCAGAAGCTCGGCGGCGACGACGGCAGGATGTTCCAAGTCGCGTGGGCCGCGGATGGCTACGCGCTCTTCACCGCAAACTGCGGCGGCACCGGTGGCAAGGGCGACAGGGCGGAGAAGACGAAAGTGCGCGCGCTCAAGCCGAGCTACCGGCTGAAGACCGGCACGCGTTCGACGGAGAACAACGGCCCCGGCGGGAAATACGACGGGCGCTTCACGCAGGACTGGGAATACGCGGAGGGCCTCGGCGACCTCGATGAATTCAACGGCCACACCGCGCCGACGCCCGAGCATCCCGAGGGAGAGTATCATTACCACATCACCACGGCGTTCCCCTTCCTCCCGCGCGGATGGAAAGGCACGCCCGACCAGAGCTTCTCGAAAGGCGGCCCGCCTCCCGGCGGTGGGCCTGGCGGCCCCGGAGGTCCCGGAGGCCCGCGCGGGCGAGGCGGCCCCGGGGGACGCCCGCCGTTTCCACCACCCGGCGGTCCCGGCGGCGGCTTCCCGCCTCCACCACCGCCGCAGTAGCGCATCGTAGCCGCCGATGGAAGGAGGCGGGCTGATGTTGCGTTTGCGGAGAAATGAATCAGCTTTCCTCGCTGTGACCCCGGCCCCGAAAGCGAAGGCGAAGTCTCGTGCAGGATGCTTCCTACTTTTTCTCGCGCTCACTCTGGCACTTGCCCTCCATGTTTCGCACCTTGGCTTTGACCACGACGAGAAACTGATCGGGCCATATCGCCTGACCGCCGTGGATATGAGCGAGCAAATGTCCGTGGACTACGGCCTCGATGGGGGCAGTGCGATTGTCCGAATCACCGAAACGGTTTTCTCGGTCGGATGGGACGAACGCTACATCGTCGCAAAGCAGCACCCGAAGAACGACCGCAGCATCACCAACTACTTCTACTTGGTGATTGCTGATGACAGCCCCTATGCGAATCCCGCCGCGAGCGTTAGGGGCCCTTTCACCGCCGAAGAGTTTGCGCAGAAGAAGAAGAAACTGGGTTTGCCGGATTTCACGAGAACGATCAAATCCCTCGAATGATCTGCCCGCCTCCTTCCGTCGGCGGCTACCGTTCGCCACGCTCCATGCCACGCATTGCCGCCATCTTTCTCCTGCTCACCGTCGCCGCATCGGCTGAGACCGTCCATCGTCCGGCGAAGGTCCTCTCCCCTCCCATCCGTCCGTGGCAGAAGCTCAACCCGCTCTGGAGCCTCGGCAACGCCGACGACCCGCAGCCGCCGGTGGACTACAAAGTGGGCAGCCCCTTCCGCTGCCTGCAGTGGAGCCTCCGCAATCCGCTGCACAATTTCACCTTCTACGTCATCGGCGTCTCGGACAAGGACACCGTCCGCACCGGCCGGCATGTGAACCACGTCTTCGCGCCGGGCGGCGGATGGAACTGGGCGGTGACTCGCCGCCACATCGTGCTGCTCCCCTTCGTCTCGTATGAAAACCGCCGCTGCCGCTTCTACCTCGGCTGGCGCGAGAGCGGGAACTTCGGTGCGAAGCTCACCTTCCGGCACCACCCTGCGCCCGCGCCAGCACCGCGCGGCCTCGCGAAATGAAATGCACTTGACCACCCGCGGCGCGGCTTCAACGGTGCCCGCGGAATGACGCTCGCAGAAAATCTCCGCAAAATCTTCAGTGCCGACGGCTGGCACAGCGTCATGGCCGGAGCGCGGCGCCTCACGTATCCGCTCGGCTGGCGGCAGTTCGTAAAGCAGGTGGACCCCGAGGGCTTCGCCGCGATGCGCGCGAAGTATCACGTCCCCGGCGAGTGCCTCCTGCCCGCCAAGTATCTGAACATCGACGAATGGATGCGCACCAGCGTGAAGCGCATCCGCGACCTGCGCGTCCGCAAGGCTCCGCCGCGCCTGCGCGTGCTCGACCTCGGCTGCGGCACCGGCTATTTCCTGCACGTCGCAAAATGCCTCGGCCACGACGTGCTCGGCCTCGACCTCGATGTGGACCCCGTCTTCACCGGCATGCTCGCCGTGCTGAAAATCCCGCGCGTCGTCCACGCCATCCATGCCGGCCAGCTGCTCCCCGACCTCGGCGCGCCGTTCGACCTCATCACGGCGCACATGACGTGCTTCAACCGCCGCGACGACGGCTCCCACTGGGGCGCGGAGGAATGGGAGTGGTTCATGAAGGAACTCGACCCGCGCATCGCTCCCGGCGGCCGCGTGCAGTTCGACCTCAACGTCCTCCCCGACGGCCGCCACATGGCCGACGACGTCCGCAAATTCTTCCTCTCCCGCGGCGCGCGCATCGAGCGGCGGCGCATCTACCTTCCCCCGCGCGTCTCGCGCTGAAGTCACGCCCGCGGAAGAATCCGCCAACGTTCTGCCCGCGCGCGGGTAGCAATGGCAGCGCCGCGCTCCGACGCGCCGCCGCAACACACTCTTCCCGATGCGCCTCCTCCCACTCCTCTCCCTCGTCACCCTCACCTCCGCCGCCACCTTCGCCGAGCAGCGCCCCGCGCTCCCGCGCCTCGACCGCAACGACCTCCTCTCCTTCCACGCCGCCGACGGCTCCGTGCAGCGCGTGCAGACGCTGGACGACTGGCGGAAGCGCCGCGAGGAAATCCTCCGCGGCATGCAGAAAGTCATGGGCCCCCTCCCCGGCGCCAACAAGCGCTGCGACCTCGACATGCGCATCGAGCAGGAGACCGACGCGGGCGACCACGTCCGCCGCCTCATCACCTACGCCGCCGAGCCGGGGACAAAAGGCCGCGCGCGCGCCTTTCTCCTCATCCCGAAGACCGTCCTCGACGGCAAAGCCAAAGCCCCCGCCGTCCTCTGCCTCCACGGCACGAACAACGTCGTCGGCCACCGCGTCGTCGTCGAGGAAGGCCACACCGCGAACCGCGCCTACGCCCTCGAGCTCACCCGCCGCGGCTACGTCACCCTCGCGCCCGCCTACCCGCTCCTCGCCGACTACCAGCCCGACGTCCTCGGCCTCGGCTACGCGTCCGGCACCATGAAAGCCATCTGGGACAACATCCGCGGCCTCGACCTCCTCGACACCCTCCCCTTCGTGAAAGCCGGCGCGTATGGCGCCATCGGCCACTCCCTCGGCGGGCACAACTCCGTTTACACCGCCGTCTTCGATCCCCGCATCAAGGTCGTCGTCACGAGCTGCGGCCTCGATTCCTACCTCGACTACATGGGCGGCGACGAGAAGCGCTGGAAGCCCGAACAAGGCTGGTGCCAGACCCGCTACATGCCCCGCATGGCTAACTACGCCGGGCGCCTCGCCGAGATCCCCTTCGACTTCCACGAGCTGATCGGCGCCCTCGCCCCGCGGCGCGTCTTCATAAGCGCCCCGCTCGGCGACACGAACTTCAAATGGCAGAGCGTGGACGCCATCGTGAAAGCCGCCCTCCCCATCTTCCAGCTTCACGGCGCCCCGCAGAACCTCAGCGTCGTCCACCCCGACTGCCCGCACGACTTCCCGCCGGAAATCCGCGAGCAGGCCTACGCCGCGATCGACTCGGTGCTGCGGCCGAAGTGAGGGTGCCGCGCGAAGCGCACCACTGCACCTCCATCGCCTGTCAGTTCAAATGCTCAGCCTCCCGGCAAGCCCGTCGAGAACTCGGTCCATTTCCTCTGCAGTCAGCACGCCGAGGCGGCGCTCCAGCTTCACGGTGGAAATCGTCTGAATCTGCTGCAAGTGAAACGCGCCGGGTTTCAAGAACGGCTTCGGAATGTTCAGTTCCCAGCGGTTGCCGCGCAGCGCAGTCGTGTGCAGGACGACGGTAACGAGTTCAAGTTCGTCATCGGCAGGCGCGCCGGTGAGCAGCAGCGCAGGACGCACCTTCGCCGCGATCCCGAAGTCCGTCATCCATACCTCACCGGGATGGATGGCGGGCATCTTCCTCCTCCATGCGGTCCAGCATCAGGGCAGCCTGCAAGGCAGCCTCGTTGCAAAGAGCGGTGTCCGGATCGGCGTTCGCGATTCCCACAAGCGCCTCGCGGACGGCCCTGCGCTCCGCCTCGCTCAGTTTTGGGAGTTCCCGGATGATCTCGGCTGCGCTCATGGTGGCAGGCTAGCCGCACACATTCGCATTGTCACCTGCGAAGCTTGATCGGCTCGAATGGACTCCGGCTGCGCAAACGAACCGGAAGCTCGCGGGTGATTACTTCCCGCCGGGGCCGTAGCCTTTCGCGGGCTGGCCGTCTTCGCCGAGCTTGCCGGTGGCCCAGAGGATGCCGCGGGTGACGAGGTCGAGGTAGCGGGAGTCTTCCACGGTGGCGTTGTTGTGGCCGATGGTCGTGGAGAAGACGCGGGTCTTCTTCGGACCGTATTCATTCGTCCAAACGACCACCGTCTCGACGTCCTTCGTAGTGCCGTCCTTCGCCTTCACCGTCTGCCTGCCCTTGGCGATTTCCTTGCCGGTGAGAATCTGGATGTTGTTGTAGAGTTCCTCCTTGATGGTGGTCCAGTTCGCGAGGCCCTTCGTGATGGGCGAGGCGCTGTCCGTGAAAGTGATCGCGATGGGCTCCTGCGGGCCGTGGCCGGTGGACTGGAGGCCGAGGTATTCATACCAGCGGGCGTTTTCGGCACCTGCGGCGACGGGCTTCTGGAACTCGCCGAAGCGGTAGCAGTGCATGGCGCAGTGGAGATTGACCGCGGGGATGCCGTCCTGGTGCGGCTTGAGGACGCCGGCGATGGTGGCGGGGTCGGTGATGCCCGCGGCGCATTCGTCGTGGATGACGAGGTCGAAGCCCTTCGCGTAGTCGGGGTTTCCGAAGATCGCGAGCGGCGGCTTCACGCTCTTGTCGTCCGTGTGGATCTGCTCGACGAGGGCGTTCGTGCGCGCCTCGATTCCCTTTTTCAGGATGTCCTTCTGCGCGGCGTAATCATGGCAGCAGCCACCGGTGACGAGGAGGATGCGGAGGGGCTTTTCGGCGGCCTGCGAGGAGGCGGCGATGCCGAGCGAGGCTGCGACGACGATGGCGAGGAAGGAGGTGCGTTTCATGAATGGTAGGAGCTTGGGGTGAGTCGGGCGCCCCGTTTGTCTTAGGCGCTTTGCGGGGGCAAGCCTTTCCTCGCCAGCGCTGCGGTGCTGCACTACTAAGAGCGACCCCGGCCCCCGGTTAAAACCTCACGCCATTTCCCCAACGATCCCAACGATGAAACCGCTCCCGTTTTTCCTGCTCGCGTCCATATCGCTCCCGACGGCCCATTTTGCCGCCGACGCTCCCGCGATGCAGCCCGCCGCCGAGGTGATGCCGAAACAGAAAATCACTGCGCTAGAAGTCCAGCCCTCGAAGGTCGTGCTCG
Organism: Chthoniobacteraceae bacterium; assembly: GCA_044221185.1. GTDB lineage: Bacteria > Verrucomicrobiota > Verrucomicrobiia > Chthoniobacterales > Chthoniobacteraceae > SXWH01. Next base: position 161,116 of record JBGAPP010000009.1, read on the forward strand.
ACGGGAAATTTGCCGCCGCACAGGTGCTGGTGACGGCGAAGCTCGCCTCGGGCGAAGTCGCCGACGTGACGCGCTTCGCGACTCTGAAGATCGGCGGCGACTGCGCGGCGGTGTCGAAGACGGGCCACATCGAGGCGCGGAAGAACGGTGCGGCCTCGCTCACTGCGGAGCTTTCCGGGTTGAAGGCCGCAGCTCCCGTGGAGGTGTCCGGCGTCGCGGAAAAGGCGACGGTGGATTTCATCCGCGACGTGAACCCTGTGATGACGAAGCTCGGCTGCAACCAGGGCACCTGCCACGGCTCGAAGGAGGGCAAGTATGGCTTCAAGCTCTCGCTGCGCGGCTACGACCCGCTCTATGACGTGCGCTCGCTGAAGGACGACCTCGCGGGCCGCCGCCTCAATGTGGCTTCACCCGACGACTCACTGATGCTGCTCAAATCCACGGGTGGCGTGCCGCACGAGGGCGGGCAGCGCACGAAGCTCGGCGACAAATACTACGAGATCATGCGCGCATGGATCGCCGACGGCGCAAAGCTCGACCTCGGCGTGCCGCGAGTGAAGAGCATCGAGGTGTTTCCAAAGAACCCCGTCGTCGCAGTGCCCGGCGCGCACCAGCAGTTCCGCGTGGTGGCGACCTTTGCCGACGGCAAGACACGCGACGTGACGAGCGAGGCATTCGTCGAGAGCGGCAACGGCGACGTGGCTGCGATCATTCCCGAGACGAACGGACTGCTGAACACGCTCCGCCGCGGCGAGGCCCCGGTGCTCGCTCGCTACGAGGGAAATTATGCCGCGACGACTCTCACGGTGATGGGTGATCGCAGCGGCTTCGTCTGGAAGCAGCCGGAAACCTGGGGACGGATTGACGAACTCGTCGCCGCGAAATGGCAGCGCATGAAGATCGAGCCGTCCGGCGTGTGCAGCGACGCGGACTTCCTCCGCCGCGTGTATCTCGACCTCACGGGCCTCCCGCCGAGCGCCGAGGAAGTGCGCGCATTCCTCGCCGACAACAGGCTGATGCGCGAGAAGCGTGACGCGGTGATCGACAAGCTCATCGGCTCGCCGGAATTTGTCGAGCACTGGACGAACAAGTGGTGCGACCTGCTGCAGGTGAACTCGAAGTTCCTCGGCGGCCAGGGCGTGCAGCTCTTCCGCGAGTGGATCCGCAAGGAACTCGCGGACAACACGCCCTACGATCAGTTCGTGAAGAAAATCCTCACCGCCTCCGGATCGAACAAGGAGAACCCCGCGGCGAGCTACTGGAAGATTCTCCGCGAGCCAGCGGAGACGATGGAGAACACCACGCATCTCTTCCTCGCGACGCGCTTCAACTGCAACAAGTGCCACGACCATCCCTTCGAGCGCTGGACGCAGGATCAGTATTACCACCTCGGCGCGTTCTTCTCTCAGGTCACCCTCGCGGACGACCCTGCCGCCGGCGGGGCGAAGCTCACGGGCACCGCGGTGGAGAAACCGAAGGCGCTCTTCGAAATCGTGAAGGATCAGCCGAAGGGGGAGATGATCCACCTGCGCACGAACAAGGTCGCCGAGCCGCAGTTCCCCTTCCCCGCGAAGTTCGAGAACAAGGGCGCCCGCCGCGAGCAGCTCGCCGAGTGGATCACTTCGCCGGACAACCGATACTTCGCATCGAGCTACGTGAACCGCCTCTGGGGCTATCTCCTCGGCGTCGGCGTCATCGAGCCGCTCGACGACATCCGCGCGGGCAACCCGCCGACGAACCCCGAGCTGCTCGAGCACCTCACGAAGGAGTTCATCGCGCACAACTTCGACGTGCGCCACGTGCTCCGCGAAATCTGCAAGTCGCGCACCTACCAGCTCGCGCTCGGGACGAACAAGTGGAACGACGACGACAGGACGAACTACTCGCACGCGCTCGCGCGGCGCCTGCCCGCCGAGGTGCTCTACGACTCCGTGCTGAAAGTGACCGGCGCCGGCTCGCGCCTGCCTGGCGGCGTCCGCGCCTCGATGCTGCCCGATTCGCAGTCCGACCTCCCGAGCGGCTTCCTTGCGAATGCCGGACGCCCCGCCCGCGAGAGCGCCTGCGAATGCGAGCGCAGCAGCGACCTCCGCCTCGGAAGCGTGATGGCTCTCCTCAGCGGTCCCGCGATTGCCGACTCGATCGGCGACGCGAGCAACGCGCTGCCGAAGCTCGTCAGCTCGCAACCCGACGACCGCCGCCTCGTGGACGAAATTTTCACCCGCGTGCTGAACCGCCCCGCGACGGACACGGAAATCGCGCGCACGATTGAATCGTGGAATGTCATCGAGCAGGAGCACAAAAACCTACTCGCCTCGCTCGATGCGAAGGAGAAGGAGCAGGCGCCCATCATTGCAAAGCAGGAGGCTGAGCGCGTCGCGGCCATCGACACGGCGAAGAAGGAACTTGCCCGCTACGAGAAGGAAATCGCGCCCAAAGTCGCCGAGGCGGAGAAGAAACGGAAGGAGTCCGTCGTCACCGCTGGCGCCGCTGTGAAGGATTACGAACAGAAGAACCTCGCCACATCGCAGTCGCAGTTTGAGGCGACGGTGCCGATTGCGAAAACCTACACGTCGTGGGTGCCGCTCGATCTTGTCGAGCCGAAGGCGACCGGCGGCGTCACCCTGACGAAGCTGCCTGATGGCTCCATCAAGGCGAGCGGTGCTCCGGCAAAGACGAGCGACTACACGATTCTCGCCGACACGAAGCTCGCCGGCATCACCGGCGTGATGCTCGAGGTCCTGCCCGCGGCGGAAGCACCGGCCTTCGGACCGGGATTCGCCGGCGGCAATTTTGTCCTCGGTGAAATCGGCCTGAAGACCGGGCCATTCGGCAAGAACCGGCAGCTCGACGACGCGAAGTTCAACGGCGCAGTTTCGGACTTCAACCAGACGAACTTCGAGGTGGCCAAGGCCATCGACGACAAGCGCGGCGACGGCAACAACGGCTGGGCGGTCGCAAACCAGTATGGCATGCCGCACTATGCGGCCTTTTCACTCGCAAAACCCATCGGCGACGCGAAGGCGGGGCTTCGCCTGCGATTCGACCTGAACCAGCCGCGCGCCGGAAATTTTTCCATCGCACGCTTCCGCATCTACGTCACCACCGGCAGCGCCCCACTGAACATCGGCCTGCCCGCCGCCGTGACCGAGGCGCTGAAGAAGCCTGCGCAGCAGCGCACGAAGGAGGACAAGGCCGCCATCGCCGCCTACTGGAACGAGAACGACCCCGAGCTGCGCAAGCGCCGCCTCACGCTCGCGAAGAACGAGCTGCCTCTCCCGACCGACTCCGGCATCATCGAGCGCCGTTCGGCTGTTGCGAAGGCCGAGGAGCCCATCCGCCTCGACCAGAAGCTCGTCCAGCTCCGCGCAGATGTGGAGCAGAGCAAGCAGCAGATGACGAACCGCCGCCTCACCGGCGCGCAGGATCTCGTCTGGGCGCTGGTGAACACACCGGCGTTCCTCTTCAACCGCTAAGGCGGCCTCTGCTCCGGGCACCCGCTGCGCTTAGCGGCGGCATCGCGAAAGTTCCGCTCATCCCCGCGCGGCGCATCCACGCGCATCCGACGTGCAAAGATGCACACCGCCCTGCCCTCGCGTGGGGAGTTCCCCGATTGATCGCGGCTGATTGCGCCGAGACCACCGCCACCTAGTCGAACTTCAGCGGCTCGGGCTGTGAGAGCTTGACGTCCGCGTTCGGCGGAGGCGGGACGACGATCGGGCGCGGCGCAGGGATGTTTCCCGCCGGGATCTGGTTGGTGTTCGCCACGGGGATTTCGCCCGTGGTGATGAGCGGCGCCTGCGCATTGCCGACGCCGGCGAGCTGCATCTGCCGCTCGAGCGCCAAGTTCGATCCATACGGGTCGGTCCCAATCACCGTCGGAGCCGCGAGCGTGACCGTCTTCAGCGTCTGCGATTCCACCACACGCGCGCGCAGCACGCCCGCGGGCGCGGCTTTGCCTGCCACCGGCACCGGAGCGATGCCGCTGTGGACAGAGCACGGATCCTTCGGCGCCTGCGCCTCGGTGCAGATTTCCTGGTAAACGGTGGTGACCCCGTTCTCGACGCACTTCGCCGTCGCGAGCCCGCCGCTCATCCGGCAAATCTCCGCGCGGATGATTCCCCTAGGCTGCACAAACTCGCGCGGCTTGTAGGTGTCGAACGACGACTTCATGATGTCCGCCCATACCGGCAGCGCGATGTCCTTGCCGAATGCGCCGCGGTAGATTCCGGAGCGCGCCTTGCCGCGGAGCTGGTCGAAGCCAATCCAAACGCCGCAGGTGATTTCGCTGCTGTAGCCGACGAACCACGCGTCGGTGAAATTGTAGGCCGTGCCCGTCTTGCCGCCGAGCGGGTAGCGCTTGAGGCCGAGTTCCGTGGATGCGCGCTCGGCGGTGCCCTCGGGCTCGAGCACCTGCGAGAGGCACGAATGCACCTCGTAGGCCGTCGTGTCCTTGATCACGCGGACCGTCTCCGGCTTCTCCTCGTAGATCACATTGCCCAGCTTGTCCTCGATGCGGCGGATGATGAACGTGTTCGCGGGGCGCACGCCGCCGTTCGGGAACATCGTGTAGGCCAGCGCGAGATCCATCGGCACCACTTCGCTGCCGCCGAGGTAGGTGCGCGGATACTCCGCGAGATCGCTGGAAATGCCCGCGCTGTCGGCGAGGTCCGTCACCTCCTTGATTCCCGTGTTCATGCCGATGCGGACCGTCGCGGCGTTCTTGGATTTCACGAGCGCGTTGCGCGCGGAGATGGTGCCCTCGAAGCGGTTGTCCGCGCGCTCCGGGCCCCACTCGCCGAGGATGCCCGTCGTGCCGCCGATCATCACCTTCGTGTTGTCCATCACCGCGTCCTCGACCGCCGTGCCGGGGAACATCCCCTTCTCAAACGCCGCCGCATACACGAGCGGCTTGAACGCCGTGCCCGGCGGGAGCTGCACCTGCCGCACACGGTTCAGCTCGCTGTGCTGGAACTCCCGTCCGCCGACCATCGCGAGAATCGCGCCGGTCTTGTTGTCGATCGCGATCACCGCGCCCTGCAGATACTCGGGGTTGATGCGCTTGCCGTCGGCGTCCACGGGCTGCTTGTTTGCGGCCTCGTAAATGCGCACATACTCCGCGTAAGTCTGGTGGTGCGCCTTGGGATCCTGCCCCTGGAATTCAGCGCGCGACTCGACGGCGTTCAGCTCCGCGCGCAGCGACTCCTCAGCCCGCCGCTGCAGCGAAGTGTCAATCGTCGTGTAAATGCGCAGCCCCTCGCTGGTCGCGCGGTCGCGGCCCACGATTTTCATCACCTGCTGGTAAACCATGTCCGCCGGATAGCTCTCCTGGTGGATGGGCCGCTTGTTCTTCAGCACAGGCTCCTCCACGAATGCCTTGTCGTATTGCTCCCGCGAGACGCGCCCCAGCTCGAGCAGGCGGTTCAGCACGCGGTTTCGCTCCTCGATGCACGCCGAGTAATTGCGCCACGGCGAGAGCTTGTCCGGGCTCCGCAGCAGGCCGCAGAGCATCGCCGACTCGCTGAAGGTCAGCTCCGACGCGTGCTTGCCGAAGTATCCCTTCGCCGCCGCCTCGGCCCCGAAGAACCCGTTCCCGAAATACACGCGGTTCAGATACAGGTCGAGGATGCGCTCCTTCGTGAGCCGCTTCTCGATCTCGCGCGCCACGAACATCTCGCGCAGCTTGCGCTCCTTGCTGCGATCGGTCGGCGGGAGCTGCTCGGGGAATGTGTTCCGCGCGAGCTGCTGCGTGAGCGTGCTCGCACCCTGCTTGTCCTTGCCCGCCTTCCAGTTCTCGTAGAGAGCGCGCGCGATGCCGCGGACATCCACGCCCGTGTGCTCGTAAAAGCGCGCGTCCTCCGCGGCCACCACCGCCTGCAGCAGCGACGGCGCGAGCTGCTCAAAGGCCACCTGGTCGCGGTTCTGGGTGAAGATGCGCCCCATCGGCGCGCCGTTCCGGTCCAGAATCACGCTCGCCGACTCCATCGCCTCCAGCCGCGTGTAGTCGAACGCCCGGGCCTGAGCCTCATATTCCCATTTGATCTTGTAGAAAATCACCGCGCCCACGAGCGCCACGAGCAGCAGTGTGCAGAACGGAATGGTGAACCACCACCGGAGAAACCAGCGCTTTTTCTTTCTAGGCAAATCCAGCATGGAGCGGGCGCAGAGCATCGCGAAACTGCGCCCCAGCGCAACACGAGAGTTGCCCGCACCCCGGGGACCAGCCACCCTTCCCGCGATGACTCCCGGTGAAAAGGCCAGACTCTTCCACGAACTCGGCCAGCTCGTGCGCGCCGGCGCCCCGTTTCCCAAGGCCGTCGAGAAGCTTGCGCGCCACTGCTCCGGACGCGCGCGTTCCTCGCTTGTGGGCGTGAAGCGCGCCCTCGACAGCGGCCTCACCGTCTCCGAATCGCTGCGGGCAGGCGCGCCGCTCATCGGCTCATTGGAAGCGTGCGTCTTCGCCGCCAGCGACCGTGCGGGCCGCCTCGATTCGGGGCTCGAACAGGCATCGCAATATCACGGCGCCATCGCCACCGCGCGCTCCCAGATGAAGACCCGGCTCGCCTATCCGGTCTTCATCATCCACTTCGCCCTGGTGATCCTGCCGCTGCCAGTGCTCTTCGCGGAGAACGGCGGGCTCACCCCCTACCTCAGGGCCGTCGGCTTCACCATCGGCGGCCTGTGGCTCGGCGTCTTCATCCTCGTGGCGCTCATCCGCATGCTCCTCTCCCTCGCGGAACACAGCGCGGCGGCCGACCGCTTCCTGCGGAAACTCCCCCCGTTTGGAACCCTCCGGCGCGACTTCTCACTCGCCTGCTTCTGTTCCGCCTACCACATGCAGCTCGATGCCGGCGTGAACGTCCTCGCCAGCCTCGAGACCTCCGGCGCCGCCAGCGGCAGCGCGCTCCTGCGCGACGCCACCCTCGCCGCCATGCCCGCCATCCGCTCCGGTGGACAAGTCAGCGAGGCGCTGCACAAGACCGGCGCATTCCCCATGGACTTCCTCCGCGCCTTCGCCGTCGGCGAGGAGACCGGACGGCTCGATCACGAGCTTGAACGCATCGCGAATGAACACCGCAGCGCCGGCCTCCGCCGCCTCGATCTGCTCGCCGAATGGATCCCTCGGCTCATCTACATCGCCATCGTCATCTACATCGGCTGGAGCATCGTCGCCACCTACACCGGCCGCATGCGCGCCATCCATGACCTCATTCACGAATAGGCGCGTCCATCCTGCTCGCACCCTCCCTGGACTCCGCGGCGGAGGAAAGGCCCGCGCCTTTTCCCTTCTTCCTTTCCTCCCTTCCCAAGCCCTCGTCTCGGACGCTCTCCCATCCTCACGCCGCTAGGCCAGCGTGACACGGGAAGGTCACAGCCTCTGTGCCACGGGCGGAACCCCCTGACACAGCCCCGAAACCACGGTGCTTCACACCAATCGCGCAAATCACTGGAAAAATGCGCTTTGCACCAACCACCCGCCCACCGATGCCATCGGCATTCCACTCGCTAGATAGGGCACCGCAACCCAAATCAACCAATCACCAAATCACTATGAGCCTCATCCGCTACATCAATCCCGAACTCAGCAACCTCAGCTCCCTAGGCAACCTCCGCGACCATTTCGGCCGCCTGTTCGACATCGCCTTCCCCGCCCGGTCGGCGGAGTCCCTCGGCGACTGGACCCCGTCGCTCGACGCCCACGAGGACAAGGACAAATATGTCGTCGCCGTCGAAGTCCCCGGCCTCAAGAAGGAAGACATCAACGTCTCCGTCCACGACGGCGTCCTCACCGTCTCCGGCGAGCGCAAGAGCGAGAAGGACGTGAAGGAAGGCACCGTCCACCGCCGCGAGCGCTTCTATGGAAAATTCAGCCGCAGCGTGAGCCTGCCCACCGCCGTGAACGCCGCGAAAGTGAGCGCCGTTTACAAGGACGGCGTCCTCACCGTGGAAATCCCGAAGGCCGAGGAAGCCAAACCCAAGACCGTCGAGGTCAAAGTCTCCTAAGGCCGCGCGACCAAGCTCACGCGATTAAAATCCGGGCAGCCCGCGCTGCGAAACGATAACACTACGGAGGAAACCAGCCCGGCGGGCGCCCAAGCGTCCGCCGGGTTCTTCGTCTTCCGCAGACTAAACCAGGAGGCCAAGAATTCTGCCTTCTTGGTTTCAGGCCCTCTTGCTTTCGTCCTTTGAAAGGAGACCCCTACCCGAAAAGCTCACCGTAACTCGGCAATTGTCGCGTCATGACGGTTAGCCCGACAACGAAGAGACGACCCCGCAAAATCACGGCCTCGGCGGCGGCGTGGGCGTGGGCCTGCCTTTTCCCCGCGGTCCACCGGGTGGCGGGCCTCCGGGGCCGGGCTGCCCGAGCGGCTGTGGCGGCGTGGGCCTCACGATGGGCGGCGGCGTGGGTTTTCTCACCAGCGGGGGCGGTGTCGGCCTCGGGGGCTGGGGCCTCGGCTGGATGACGGGCGGCGGCGTGGGCTTCACGATCGGCGGGCCAGGCGGTTTGGGCTTGATGATCGGCGGAGTCGGCTTCGGCGCGGGAGGCGGCGTGGGCTTTGGGGGCGGTGGCGGGGTGGGCTGCGGCGGAGTGCCGCCTCCAGGCTGCGGCGGTGGCGTGGGCGGTGTCGGGAATCCGGGCTTCGGCTTGCCGGGTTTGCCGGGCTTCGTCGGCGGCGGAAAATTCGAGCCGGGAGGCGGATTCGTCCCCGGGGGCGGCGGCGGTGTGGGCGGCGGCCTCGGCGGGAAGCCGGGGTAGCCGGGTCGGACGACTCCGGGAGGTGGAGGATAAGTGCCCGGCGGCGGCTGCGGCGGCGGAGGATTGTCCGGAATGATGATGATCGGCGGCACGGTGGTGCCCGGCTTTCTCACGCGCGACCGGCTGGCCGTGGTCTCGGAAGCGGCCTCGTCGGAGGGCACCTCATGGTTCGTCAGCGCATAGAGGACGAAGGGCGACCGCGCGGATTTCTGCGTGACGGTGAAGCCGGGCGTGTTCACGCCGTCCCACCTGTAGCGGTAGTTGATGTAGTAGGCCTGCGAGGCGGTCCTGAACTTGCCCTGCGACGTGCGGGCGTCGTCCTCATTGAAGAAGCCCGTGGACACCGCCGCCTTGCCATCGCCGACGAAGGTGAGGCGGACGTTCCGCTCGCGTGCGGAGAAGGCGGTGAGATACACGCGCATCTCGTAGGTGCGGCCGGAAACGAGGCTTTTCGGCTCCAGCGCGACGAACAGCTCCGACGCTTCGCCGTCATCCGACTTGCTGCCGATGCCGGCGGAGAAAATTTCGGCCATGCGGCCGTCCACGCTCGTGACGGTCTCCTCTCGGGTGAGCGCCACGAGCGTGCCGGTCTCCACGCCCACGCTGGCATTGCCCGCCGCGGAGCTGTTGCCCGTGGCCGGGAGCGGCGTCAGCCTCACGCCGTTCACCTCGGAGACGTCCTCTTTCCCAGCGGCGACGGCGGCGGTGTATTTCCTGCCGGGGAGCAGCCCCGCGCGCAGATCGCTCTCGGTGGAGGAAATGGGCCGGTAGGAAAGCGTGCCCGCCTTGGCAGTGAGGGGAAGTGTCGCCGCCACGAGAAGAAGAAGGCCGGCGGTGCGATGGGTTTTCATGGTGATGAGAATGCTTGGCAGCGGGCGGCGTCGAGGCAACGGAGAATTTCCCCTCCCCCTCGCGCCAGCCCGGAATGCAGACGGAAAAGAATCCGATTCATTCATTTCGACCGGGCTTCGATGAAAGAGCATTCGACATTCGTCATTCGACATTCGTCATTCCGAGCCATGCCCGACGGCGCCTCCAACTCCGCGAAGCCCCCTGCCCCGCCCGGCCGCGGCGCGGGCATCAACACGCCGAACCGCTTCGAGGCCCAGCGCATCGAGCTGGAGCCGGAGGCGCTCGTGGACGACGACGGCGAGCCGCTGCCGCAGCGCACGCAATTTTTCCGCGACGACACGCAGGGCATCATCGCATGGAATGATTCGCCGGACATCCCGTTCCGCGCGGGGTGCTCGCCCTACCGCGGCTGCGAGCACGGCTGCGCGTATTGCTTTGCGCGGCCATACCACGAGTATCTCGGCTTCAGCGCGGGCATCGAGTTTGAGACGCGCATCCTCGTGAAGGAGCGCGCGCCGGAGCTGCTGCGCGAGGCGCTGTCGAAGAAAAGCTGGGAGCCGCAGACGGTCGCGATGAGCGGCGTGACGGACGTGTATCAGCCTGTCGAGCGGCGGATGCGGCTCACGCGCGGCTGCCTGGAAGTGTTCGCGGAGTTCCGCAATCCCGTGGGCATCATCACGAAGAACCACCTCATCACGCGCGACGCCGACCTGCTCGCGGAGCTGGCGAGATTCGACGCGGTGAGTGTGTGCATCTCGCTCACGACGCTCGACGGCGAGCTGGCGAAGAAGCTCGAGCCGCGCGCCAGCACGCCCACGCGCAGGCTCGCCGCGATCCGCGAGCTGACCGCGGCCGGCGTGCCCGTCACCGTGCTCACCGCGCCCATCATCCCCGGACTGAACGACCACGAGATCCCCGCGCTGCTCGCCGCCGCGCGCGAGGCGGGCGCTCGCAACGCGGGCTACACCGTCGTGCGGCTGCCGCTGTCGGTGGAGCCGATTTTCATCGAATGGCTCGATCGCCACGTGCCGGGGCAGAAGGAGAAGATCCTCGGCCGCATCCGCGAGTTCCGCGGCGGCGCGCTGTATCGCGGGAAGTTCGGCGATCGCATGCGCGGCACCGGCGATGCCGCCGAACGCCTGAAGCAGCTTTACGAAGTCGCCTCGCGCCGCGCCGGCTTTCCCTCGCGCGAGGAGACCGTGGAAATGCGCACGCGCGACCTGAGCACCGCCCACTTCCGCGTGCCGAGCCCGCAGATGACGCTGTGGTAGCGGAGAAAGTTCATCCGCAGATTTCGCAGATGGACGCAGATTCAAACTGCGAAGGACACGAAGGCGAGGCCTTTTGATTCAGATTTCAGATCATACTGCGTTGATTCCTTCGTGTTCTTCGTGCCCTTCGTGGTTAATTTTTTCCTCTGCGAAAATCCGCGCAATCTGCGGATTCCTTTTCCCCGCACTCGGCGGTAACTTTGTCGTGCCATGCCGCGCCTCACTTTTGAAGTCACCATCCCCGCCGACCCAACGCGGCAGCGCGCGGTGATCGTCGGCACCGACCCGATGCTCGGCAACTGGCAGGCCGAGCGCGGACTGGCGCTCGACCGCGGCGACGACGGGAAATTCCGCGGCGCGGCGGATCTGCCGGGCGGTGTGGTGGAGTTCAAAATCACGCGCGGCTCGTGGGACACGGAAGAGACGTTCCTCGATGGCACCGTCGCGCTGAACTACCAGTATCTCGTGCTGCACGACATCGAGGTGTCCATCGAGGTGGAGAACTGGAAGGACTGCCCGCCGCTCGAACACGACGCTATTTTCGGCAAGACGATTGACTGTGAACTCGACGCGACGCAGTTCGGCCATCACCGGCGCGCGGTCGTGTGGCTGCCACCGGGCTTCATGCGCAGCAGCGACTCGCGGCATCCCGTGCTGTATCTGCTCGACGGCCAGGACACGCTCGCCGCGCTCGACACGTGCGGGCACGAAACGCTCACCGCAGACGACTGGGTGCGCCGGCTCGCGAAGCATGGCCTAATCCCGGATGTCATCCTCGTCGCCGTGTTTCACCGCGAGGGATTCGGCGAGCGCGACGAGGAACTCTCGCCGCAGTGGGACGGGCCGAAGCTGGCGGATTTCGTCGCGAACGACCTGAAGCCATTCATGGATTGGACATTTCTCCGCGACCGCACACTGCCCGAACCCGCGAACACCGGCGTGCTCGGTTTCGGCCTCGGCGCCGCGCTCGCGCTGTGGATGGCGATGCGTCACAGCGGGACGTTCGGACGCTTCGCGTGCCTCTCGACGTATTTCGAGGACTTGAGCGCGGATTCGCCGCAGGAGTGCGAACTGATCCGCCAGCTCGAACACTCGCGCATCGCTCCCGGCACCAAGCTTTACTTCGACCACGGCACACTGCTCGGCGACGTGAGTGTCGGGCTCTACCAATCGCGCGCGACCGCCGCACTGGAGAAGCAGGGGCTCGTGAAAGGGCGCGACTTCACGGTGAACGTCGCCGACGGCGCGGAACACACGCTCACAGCATGGCGTGCACGGCTCGGCGCAGCGCTGACGTTTCTTTTCGGCAAACACTGAGCGCGCCTTGCCATCGCACGCGCATCCGGCTGACATCGCGCGATGCTGCAACCCATCACCCTTTACCGCACCGAAGCCGGCCTCATCGCACAGCGCGGCGAGGACTGCTTCCTCCTCGACGGCCTCACGATGGACGCCGTCTTCCAGCACGCCGACCCGCATTCGCTCCTCGAGCCGATGCTCAGCTACGGCAAGCCCGTCGAGCGCCCCGCGGAACTGCTCTCGCCGATCCAGTCGCAGGAAGTGTGGGCGAGCGGCGTCACGTATCTGAAGTCGCGCGACGCGCGCATGGAGGAGAGCAAGGACGGCGGCAACGTGTATGACCGCGTGTATGCCGCCGACCGGCCCGAGCTGTTCTTCAAGGCGACGCCGCACCGCGTGGTCGCGCCCGGCGCCGCGGTGCGCATCCGCGCGGACTCGAAGTGGAACGTGCCCGAGCCCGAGGTCGCGCTCGCGATCAACACCGCGGGAAAAATCTTCGGCTACACCGTCGGCAACGACATGAGTTCGCGCGACATCGAGGGCGAAAACCCGCTCTACCTCCCGCAGGCGAAAGTCTATCTCGGCTGCTGCGCGCTCGGTCCCGGCATCGTCGTGCGCGATCCGCTGCCGCGCGAAACGGCCATCGGGCTGGCTATCCGCCGCGACGGCGCGGAGGTCTTCTCCGGCGCGACTTCGATTTCGCAAATGAAGCGCACCTTCGACGAACTAGCCGGCTGGCTCATGCGCGAGAACGGCTTCCCCGCCGGTTGCGTGCTGCTCACCGGCACCGGCCTCGTGCCGCCGAATGAATTCACGCTCGCGCACGGCGACGAGGTGGCGATCACAATCGCATCAGTCGGCACGTTGCGGAACATTGTTGGCTAAGCTACGTGTTAGCCGAAATGCATCCTGACTTTTCAATGCCGTCGCCCGGTAGCATCAAAGGACGCTCTTCGAGTATCACCGCTGCGTTTGTCCAAGCGATCGTTCCCACGATTGAACCTACTGAGCGCGACGTCGACGACGCACTGGCCGCGCTGGGCATGCGTCGCGGTGAGTGCCGCTGTGCCTATTGCGGCGACCCCACAACGGAATGGGATCATTTTCGACCACTCGTCACTGCGAAGCGTCCAACCGGCTATATTACGGAAATCGCGAATCTTGTGCCAGCGTGCGGGAAGTGCAATCAGTCGAAAGGGAATAAGAGCTGGAAGATTTGGATTCGCAGTGATGCCCGACGCTCGCCCGCTGTTCGGCAGGTGCCCGACCTTGATGGAAAGATTCGTCGATTGGAGGAGTTCGAACGCTGGCGCACGCCAACGAAGATCGATTTTGAGAAGGAAGTCGGACCGGAGTTTTGGCGCATTCATTGGGAGAATCTCGCTCGGTTCTTTTCGCTTATGGATGAATGCGAGACTCACGCTCGAGCACTTCGCCAGAAGATCGACGAGAACCGAGCTAACAAGACGCTATAGCTACGACCGCCTGTCACGTAGCTCATCTTTGACGTTAGGCCGTTCTCTCCGAAAATTACCTCTCTTGGGCTTGCAGCAGCAGCCGCACGACCTCCGACGCCGCGACGAAGCCGAACGTGCCCGTGATGAACGTCGCCGCGCCGAAGCCGCTCGCGCAGTCCATGCGCAGGCTTTCGCCTTTCTCGGGCTCGGTGCCGCAGGTGCCGTCGTGGTGCGGATAGACGGGCTTTTCACTCGTGAAGACGCACGGAACGCCCATCGGCGTCGGGGAGCCGTGCGTGCCCATCGGCCAGCCGTGTTCGCGGCGGAGCTTCTTGCGCACCTGCCGCAGGAGTTCGTCCTGCCCGGCGAGGCCGAGGTCGGTCGCGCGCACGAGCGAGGGATCGCGGCGCCCGCCGGCGGAGCCGCACGTGAGCACGCGCAGGCTGCGCGCGCGGCATTCGTGAATGATGTGCGCCTTCGTGGACATGCGGTCCACGCAGTCCACGACGAAATCGAACGGCTGCCCGAGCAGCCCGGCGCTGCTGGCCTGCGTGTAAAACTCCGCGACCGGCGCGACGCGGCACGCGGGGGAAATGAGCTGCACGCGTTCTGCCATCACGGCGACCTTCGGGCGGCCCACGGTGTCGCTCAGCGCGGGAAGCTGCCGGTTGACATTCGTCACGCACACGTCGTCCGCATCCACCAGCGTCAGCGCGCCGATGCCCGTGCGCGCGAGCGCCTCGACGACCCACGAACCAACGCCGCCGATGCCGATGATGCACACATGTGCGGAATGCAGCCGCTCCAGCGCCGCCGCGCCGTAGAGCCTCGCGATGCCGCCAAAGCGCGACAGATAATCCGCATCCGGCGCCTTCGCCTCCGCTGCCACGACATCCGCGAGGCCGCCGTGCTTCATTTCACCGCGATGTGCGCCTCCATCGCCTCGCGCGTGATCGTGTGCTTCGCGCCGCAGCGGGGGCAGCTCATGCGGATCGCGGCGTCGTCGCCAAAGAGCCCGTCCGCGTCGCGCAGCATCACGGGACGCAGCACGTCCATCATCCGCGCTCCGGTGCAGCCGCATTCCCAGCGGTAGAGGCGCTTCTCCATCAGCGTAAGCGTCTCCGTCTGGTCCAGCGTGCGGATGGCCGCGTCATTCAGCGAGTCGAACCACGCCATGTCGCAGTCCGGGTGCGCGCTCACGAGCACGAAGTCCTCCTCGCCGTGGCGGAACAACCGCGCGGGCCGCTGCTCGCTCTGGTCGTAGTAGCGCTCGACGGCGGCGAAGACATCGGTGTCCTTCAGCTCGACGACGCTGCGCCGCGGCTGCGTCTCACCGCGGATCAGGTCGCTCACGAAAAGGTTCCTGCCGTCCTCCTTCACGTCCTCGGTGAAGAGCTGCCCCACCACCGAGCCGCGCGCGTTGTCGCCGGTGACGAAGAGGTTCACCAGCGGCTGCGTGAAGTGGATCGTCCACGCAATCGTCTCATTCCGCGGCCGCGACGCGCAGTGCAGCGTGAGCGCCGCGAGCGCGTCCTTCAGCATCGCGTCGTGCGACGGCAGGTGCTGGCGCCCCACCTGCCCCTGGTGCAGGTAGTAGTCCACGTAGAGTTCGCCGAAATCCGCGCGCGCCACGAGCGCATTGCGCTCGCGGACGAAATACGTGCGGACCTCGAGGCCCTGCGGCTGCTCGCTTTCATCGCTCATGCGCGGGGAAAGTAGCAGCGCGCCGCAGCGTGCAAAGGCAATCGTGCGCCGCGTCATTGCGCTAGCGCCGCGCGGCGCCGGGTGATTGCATCGCGCGCATGTTCAAGAAGCGCTACTCCCGTCCCGGGGCGGCCCCCGCCACGCTCCAGCCCTCGCCCGATTCCTCCGGCGCAGCCGTCATCAAGCTCATGGAATACGGCCCCGACGGCAGCGCGGAGCGCATCCTCTCCAGCGTCGCCGACCTGCCCGACTGCCGGAACGCGGAAGACGGAAAGATCCGCTGGATCGAGTTCAACGGCCTCGGCGATGTCGCCGCGCTGAGGGCCCTCGGTGAAAAATTTGGCCTCCACCCGCTCGCGCTCGAGGATGTCCTCAACGTCGGCCAGCGGCCGAAGCTCGAGCCGTATCCCGGCCACCTCTTCATCATCGCACAGATGATCTACCACGACGCCGAGCGGTGCCTCTGCGGCGAGCAGGTGAGCATCTTCGTGTGCGGGAATTTCCTCATCAGCATCCAGGAGGACGCGGAGATTGATGTGTTCGATCCCGTGCGGCAGCGCATCCGCTCCGGCGGCGGAAACATCCGCACGATGAAGGCCGACTACCTCGCCTACGCCCTGCTCGACGCGATCGTGGACCACGGCTTCCCGGTGCTCGAGGAAATCGGCGAGGCCCTTGAGGAAATCGAGGACACCGTGCTCACCGCACCCGGCAAGGAGACCATCGGCCAGCTTCACTCGCTGAAGCGCACCCTCATGCAGCTTCGCCGCTTCGTGTGGCCCGAGCGCGACGTGGTGAATGCGTTGCTGCACGGCACGAGCGAGTTCATCCGCCCCGAGACGAAGGTGTATCTCCGCGACCTCTACGACCACACCGTGCAGATCATGGATCTCATCGAATCCTACCGCGACGTGGTGACGAGCCTCATGGAAATGTATCTCTCCAGCGTCGGCCTTCGCACGAACGAGGTCATGCGCGTGCTCACCGTGATCTCCTCCATCTTCATCCCGCTCACCTTCCTCGCGGGCGTGTATGGGATGAACTTCAAGCACATGCCGGAACTCGACACGTGGTGGGGCTACCCCGCGTGCTGGGCGCTGATGGCCGCCGTCGCCATCGGCCAGCTCATCTTTTTCCATCGGAAAAAGTGGCTGTAGCTTCCGCGGCTGCGATTCCCCGCACCTGCCCCACGCCTTTGCTCCCAGCGCAGCCCGGCGGGGCACGAGCGGGATGGGGGCAAGCACGTTGCGCGGGGAAGAATCGTCGCTTAATGGTCGCGCGTGCAGCAGGAGCCCATCGTCGCCATCCGCAATCTCTCGAAGATTTACCGCCAGGGGGAGATGGAGATCGCGGCGCTGGATGATGTGAGCCTGGACATCGCGCGCGGGGAGTTTCTCTCGCTCATGGGGCCGTCCGGCTCGGGGAAGAGCACACTGCTGCACATCATCGCCGGTGTGGACCGGCCGACATCCGGCCACTGCTTCGTGGGAGGCGTGGAGGTGACGTCGCTGAATGAATCGGAGCTGGCGGACTGGCGGAACCAGAACGTGGGGTTCATCTTCCAGAGCTTCAACCTGATCCCCGTGCTGACGGCGTTTGAAAATGTGGAGCTGCCGCTGCTGCTGATGAACTTGTCTGCGACGCAGCGGCGCGCGCTGGTGAACACGGCGCTGGAACTTGTGGGGCTGGCGGACCGGCGGAAACATCTCCCGAAGCAGATGTCCGGCGGGCAGGAGCAGCGTGTGGCCATCGCGCGCGCGATCGCGACGGACCCGCGCCTGATCGTGGCGGACGAGCCGACGGGCAACCTCGACGCGGCGAGCGCGGACACGGTGCTGGAGATTCTGCAGACGCTGAGCGCGAAGGCGGGGAAGACGGTAATCATGGTGACGCACGATCCGCGCGCGGCATCGCACGGCTCGCGGACGATTCACCTCGAGAAGGGGAGGCTCCTGCCATGAGGCAACCTCCAACGCCCGACATCGAACCGCCAACATCCAACAGGATGCCGGGTGGCCGCTGCATCGCGTTGGATATCGGAGGTTCGATGTTGGATTCTGGATGTTGTCTCTCCCCGTGAGCATCGCCGGCTTCATTTTTCTCAATGCGCTGCGCAACAAGCGCCGGCTGCTGCTGAGCGTGCTGAGCGCGGCAGTGAGCCTTTTCCTGCTGGTGACGCTGATGGTGCTGCTGCGCGAGCTGACGCAGCCGCCGACGGACGCGGACTCGGCGCTGCGCGTGGCGGTGCGCAACAAGGTCTCGCTGATGAGCACGCTCCCGCAGCGACAGCGGCACGTGATCGAGCAGATGCCCGGCGTGGAGGTGCTGACGCCGTTCGTGTGGTTCGGCGGCAAGACGGATCCAGACGGGCCGGTCCGCTTCGGCACGTTCGCCATTGAGCCGGCGAAGCTGCGGAAGCTGCTGCCGGAGATTCACTGCGAGCCGACGGAATTCGAGGCGTGGGTGAAGGATCGCACGGGCTGCATCGTGGGCCGGGAGACGGCGCAGCAATACGGCTACAAGACCGGCGACCGCCTTCCGCTCGTCAGCGGCATTTTCCCCTGCAAGCTCGATCTGAAAGTCTGCGGAATCTACTGGGGCACGGTGGACGATCGGAACCTGTTCTTCCACCACCGCTACCTCGACGAGGCGCTGAACGACTGGGGCGAAACGGGCATGTGGTGGCTGCGGGCCTCGTCGGCCGAGATCATGCCGGAGCTGATCGAGCGGATTAACCGGAAGTTCGCCAGCTCCTCGCACGAAGTGCGCGCGGAGAGCGAGCGGGCATTCCAGGCGGAGTTCGTCTCGATGTGGGGCGGGATCAAGTTTCTCATCGGGAGCATCAGCGGGTTCGTGCTGCTGACGCTGGTGATGGTGACGGCGAGCACGATGAGCATGGCGGTGCGGGAGCGGTTCCGGGAGCTGGCGATCCTGAAGGCGATCGGGTTCCGCAGGCGCGATCTGTTTGCACTCATCCTCGCCGAGAGCTTCGGGCTGGCGGCACTCGGCGCGCTGCTCGGTGCCGGTGGAGCGTGGATGCTCTACACCGGGATGGATGTGCCGAAGGCGACCCACGGAATTTTCGTGTCGTTCGAGGTCACGCCGCAGATGCTCGGGACCGCCGCGCTGGTGGCGTCGTTGCTCGGGGTGGTGTCGTGCATCGCGCCCGCGATCTCCGTCGCGCGGATGAGCGTGACACAGGGGCTGAGGACGCTGGACTAAGCGCAACCGCGGGCTGCGCGGCTTTTCAGAACGTGTGGACAAAGAGTCCGGAGCGGAGCTTCGGCTCGAACCACGTGCTCTTCGGCGGCATGATCTGGCCGACGTCGGCGATGTCCATGAGCTGCTGCACCGTGGTGGGGAACATGGAGAACGCGACGGCTGCCTTGCCGCTGTCCACGAGCTTCACCAGCTCGGCGGTGCCACGGATGCCGCCGATGAAATCAATGCGCTTGCTGGTGCGCGGATCGTCGATGCCGAGGACGGGCGCAAGCAGGCGCTGCTGAAGCCCCTCGACATCGAGGCGCGAAATCGGATCCGCATCGGGCGCGTGCTGCCACGAAAGCGCATGCCATTTCCCTCCGAGATACATGCGGATGTCGCCGGGCTTCGCAGGCGATGCGCTGCTTCCGTGCGTAAGGGTGAACACTCTGCCCGCGGCGGCGAGGAATTGATCCGGCGGAAGGCCGTTGAGGTCTTTCACGACGCGGTTGTAGGGAAGTATCTGGAGCTGGCTCGCGGGGAACAGGACGCAGAGGAACCAGTCGGAGTCCGCGGTGGAGGCACCCTTTGCGCGCAACTCGAGGCCGACGCGCGCGGCACTGGCGGTGCGATGATGCCCGTCCGCAACATACGCCGCGGGCAGCGCGCCAAACTCGCAGACGAGCGCGGCGATGACTTCGGGCGCGGTGATCCTCCACACGGTGTGGCGGATCCCGTCGGGCGCGGTGAAATCATTCGTCGGAGGCAACGATGTCTCGCGGGCGACGATGGCGTCGATCTGACCGCGATCACGGTAGGTCAGGAAGACGGGCCCGGTGTCTGCGCGCAGAGTGCCGATGAGGCGCGTGCGGTCGTCCTCCTTGTCCTGGCGGGTGCGCTCGTGCTTCTTGATAATGTCGCGGGCACCCGGGTTTGCGACACGCTCGTGGACGTAGTCATCCACATGACACACTGCGGCAAGGCCTGTCTGCACATGCGAGCCCATCTGCTGCCGGTAGAGGTAAATCGCGCGCGCGGATTCTCGGCGGAGCGCACCGACGGACTGCAACCGCACGAAATTCGCCTTCGCACGCTCGTAAACCGCATCGGAATACGGATTGGCATCCGCGGGCAGTTCCAGCTCGGCGCGATCCACGCGCAGCAGCGTGTTCGGCTTTCCTTCGGCGAGGACGCGTGCCTCGTCGGTGTTCAGCACGTCGTAGGGGACGCAGGCAATGTCGGCGACTTGGGACGGATCGGGCACGAGGCCCTGAAAAGCGCGGATGCGAAGCATGGGGCGCGCGTGGTAGCGGGGCTCCAGCACGGGCGCAAGCCCTGCCCACAAAGAAAAAGGACGCACCCGCGAAGGTGCGTCCTTTGACTGAGTGTGATGAGAGGCCTCGTCAGTTCACGTAGATGGCCTCGTTGGCGAAGAGCAGCGCGTGAGCATATGCCTCCCAAGGCTGGAGCGGCTTGCGCTCGACGATTTCGCCTTCGTTCTGCACGGCGCGCTTGGCGTCGTTGTCGCGCTTCTTGATGTCGTCCACGCGCTTCTGAATCTCGGCGTTCTTCTTCGCAAGTTCAGGGGCAATCGCATCCACCTCCGCCTGCTTGGCCTTCTCCTTTTGGATGAAGCTTGTTCCAAGGTTGATTTCATCCGGTCCGGGCTGCCGCTGGAACATAATCCGGTAGAGCGCGAAGATGCGGCGCAGATCCGTGTCAGCGCGCTTGAACTCACTGCGCGCAACCACCCGCCGCGCGACATCCGCAGCCAGCGGGCCGTTCATGAGGAAGAGCGCCTGCTGCGGCACGACGGTCGTCGTGCGCTTGGAGTTCGGCATGTCCGGATCGCTGAAGTCAAAGAGCGCCATGATCTCGGGCACGTTGCCGCGATCAATGTAGCCGTAGATGCTCCGGCGATAGCTGTAGGGCTCGTCGGTGATGTTCACAGGCTGACCGCCCATCTTCGGATCGAGGCGGCCCGACATCGCCAGCAGCGAGTCGCGGAACGACTCGAAATCGAGGCGGCGGACATTCGCGCGCCAGAGGAGGCGGTTATCGGGGTCAATCTGGGGATAAGTTTCGCCGCCCTTCGGGATGTAGCTGCTCTCCTGATAGACACGCGACAGCATGATGAACTTGTGCAGTCGCTTGATGCTCCAGTTGCCACCATTTTCATCAATAAACCAGCGGGCGAGGTAATCGAGCAGTTCGGGATGCGTCGGCTTCTCACTCATCACACCCAAGTCATCGGGCGTGCGGACGAAGCCCTCGCCAAAGTGCTGCAGCCACACACGATTGATGAGCACGCGAGGTGTCAGCGGGTTGTCGTTGCTCGCGATGGCTTTTGCGAGTTCGAGACGACCGCTGCCGGCAGTGAACTGCTGACGGTGACCCTCCTGGCCTAGGATGGAAAGGAAGCCGCGAGGAACGACATCAGCCGGAGTGCCAGCCTGTCCACGGAGGAGCAGCCGGGAGTTCTGCGGGCTGGGTTTGTCAACCATGACCATCGCTCGCGCCGGGGCACCGGGATGGGTGAGTTCCAAGTCGTTCACTTTCGCAAAGACGAAACGCGCACGACCAGTCATCTGGTTGTTCCATGTGCCGATGGCGCCTCGGATCCAATCCATCGTCGCCTGCGGGGCCGGAACCATGTCGAACGGCCCAGACAAAAACTCGACCTCGGCCGGCGTAAAGCCGGACACCTTGTCCGTCGTGGCACTCTTGAACGCCGAAACGAAGCTCCTCTGTTTTGCGGTATAGCGCTTCACGAGTCCCTCGTAAACGGCCAACGCCTGGGACTCAGAGCTGGGATTTGCCTTCACCAACTCCTCCATGACGATGGAATTGTATTGGCCGCTCTTCTGCATCTCCTTCAGCAGCGCAGGACCGCGGGTGGCGAAATTATCACCCAATTCCTCAAGCCGCTTCATGGGACCGAAGACGGGATGCCTCGGGTTCAGAACCCTCTGGAAGTAGTTCGCAAACGGCGTGTCCAACTGGGCCTGCTTGATGAGTTCCTGGCGCGCCTGAAGGTTCTTCTCGTTGCGCCGTCCGTTGAGCAGGCCCGCACGGATGTAATCTGCCGGCTTGCCTTGGAAAAGCGAGAGCCAGTGCTCGACTTCGCGGAAATAGATGTCGCTGTTCTCCTTCATCACCTCGGCGAGCTTCTTCTCGTAATCCTGACGCATTCCCGGACTGGAATCGGAGATTAGCGGCTTGTCAGTCGGCTCCTCGCTGCTGGCGAAAATGCCGTGGATCGCGTAGTAATCCGATTGTGGAATCGGATCGAACATGTGGTCGTGGCAACGGGCGCAGGCGACGGTGATGCCGAGGAACGCCTTGGAAAAGACGTTGATACGATCGTCGATGATGTCGTTTGCGTTGTTGAAGCGCATGCCAACCGTGAGGAAACCGAGTGCCGCGAGGTTCGGGCTGCCCTGCATTTCCACGCCATTCGAACGCTTGCCACCGCCCACCATGATCATGCCGTCGGCAGTCATCATCGTGTCGGAACTTGCCGTGGTCGCCGTCGGCAGAAGCTGTGCGACTGGGATATCCCCTCCCGAGGCCTTGGTGCCCGCAGCGGCGGGAGCCGGCTCGGCTTTTTTCATGCCGGAAGGCTTCGATGCGGACGCGGTCTTCGATCCCGCCTGCGCGGAAGACTCGACCGGCTTGACCGGATAGAGCTGGTCCGCAGCGAGCTGCTCGATGATGAACTGGTTATACGGCTTGTCCTCATTGAACGCGCGGATGACGTAATCCCGGTAGGTCCACGCATTTGGATAGCGATAGTCGATCCGGCCGTTGTTGACGTTCGCGTCGCCGCCAATTGTGTCCGCATAACGGGCGGAGTTGAGCCAGTAACGCGCCCAGCGCTCGCCGTAATGCGGGCTTGCCAGGAGACGATCAACGACCTTTTCCCATGCGTTCGACGCACGATCGGAGAGAAACGCCTCGATTTCAGCCGGGCTCGGAGGAAGACCGATGATGTCGTAGTAGGCACGGCGAAGCAGCGTTTCGCGGTTCGCGTCCGGCGACGGAAGCATCCCCTTGGCTTCGAGTTTTTGGAGAATGAAGGCATCAATGGGCGTGCGGCACCACTGCTGGTTCTTGTTGATGGGCACCTTGATGCGAGACTTGATCGGCTGAAAAGCCCAGTGGTTCCGAGCGGTGTCATTGAGACCGCTGAGCTTCTTCGCCTTCGCCGCATCCGTCCGGGGATCGGGTGCACCCATTTTGATCCACGCCGCAAAGTCAGCGATCTGCTGGTCGCTCAGCTTGCCACCGCTGCTTGACGGCGGCATCTCCATGTCCTTGTCCGTATAGGTGATTGCCTTGTAGATGAGCGATTTCTCAAGGTCGCCGGGAACAACACCGGGGCCCGTGTCACCGCCCTTGCGCGTTGACGCCGCCAAATCCAGCGTCAAGCCCCCTTTGCTCTTGCCGGTTTCCTGACTGTGACACTTGTAGCACTTCTCGCTGAGAATCGGACGGATTTTTCCCTCGAAGAAGTCCAACTGCTCCTTGGTGGGTTCGTCCGCAAACGCGGGAATCGCCAAGGTCAGTGCTCCGGTGAGGATGAAGAAGGGTTTGGGGTTGTTCATGAATGAAGGAACGTGGGTTTGGATGCGTGGGTAAAGTTGCGTATCCCGTTGAGGGAATCAATGCTGGTTTTTGTCTGCAAGAAAAGTGCCCGCCGGAGGCGACGGCTTCCGGCGGGCACTGAACAGAATGCTGTGTTGCGTCAGCGTCCCGCGCGGTTAACCGATGAGGGCCTTGACCACTTTGCCGTAGTTGTCGGTAAAGCGGAAGTCGCGGCCGTTGTAGCGGTAGGTGAGCTTCTCGTGGTCGAAGCCGAGGAGCGCGAGCTGCGTCGCATGCAGGTCATGGATGTGAACCTTGTTCTCGACGGCCTTCGCGCCGAACTCGTCGGTCGAGCCGTAAGCCTGACCGCCCTTGACGCCGCCGCCCGCCATCCATGCGACCATCGCACGGCCGTTGTGATCACGGCCGGGGTTGTCGTTGCCGTTGCGATCCTTGGTGACGGTGCGGCCGAATTCGCCGCCCCAGATGATGAGCGTCGAGTCGAGCATGCCACGCTGCTTGAGATCCTTGATGAGCGCCGCGGCCGGCGTGTCAATGGCACCAGCGGTGCGAGGCAGGCCGGTCTCGATGTTGGCGTGCATGTCCCAGCCGCCAGCTTCGACTTGCACGAAACGCACGCCGCGCTCCACGAGGCGGCGGGCTACGAGCAGCTTTGCACCGAGGTCGTTCTTGCCATACGATTCCTGAATGTCATCGGGCTCCTTCGAAACGTCGAAGGCCTCGGTGGCTTCGGTCTGCATCTTGAACGCCATTTCGAACGCTTCAATTCGGGCCTCAAGCTGCGCATCCTTCTGCAGCGCCTGCGCGTGCATCGAATTAAGCTGCTTCACGAGATCCAACTGACGGCGCTGGCGCTCCATCGGGCTGAACTGGTTCCGGATGTTCAGAATGACGTTGTCCAGATTCATGTTCCGGCTGTAGTTTACGTTCACGCCCTGATATGTGCCGGGCAGGAACGACGACTGGCGCCACTCGGGGCGTCCGCCGATCGTGACGAAGCCGGGCATGTTCTGATTGTCCGTGCCGAGGCCGTAAACGACCCACGAACCGAACGAGGGCTTCGGAAGCTGCAGCGAACCCGTGTGCATGAAGCGCGAGGCGACTTCGTGCGCCGGGATGTCCGTCCAGAGCGAGCGGATGACTGCGATGTCGTCGATCAGTTCACCCAGCTTCGGGAACACCTCGGAAACTTCCACCCCGCTCTTACCCATCTTCGGGAACTTGAACGGCGAGCCAAACGCCAGACCGTCGTGCCCGGGAATGGTCTTGCCATCAAACTTCTTCAGTTCCGGCTTCGGATCCCACGTGTCCACCTGCGTGGGGCCGCCCGATGCGAAAATGTGAATGATGTGCTTCGCCTTCACCGGGAAATGCGGCGACTTTGGCGCGAGCGGACCCGTGACTTTCAGACCACCGGGATTCAGCGCGGACGCACCCTCTGCCCAAGGGTTGATTCCGAACACGGCGGCGAGGCTCATTGCGCCGAAGCCCATGCCCGTGCGGAGCAGGAATTGGCGGCGCGTGAAGATCACATCGTCAGCGGACGGAGTGTGTTCGCGGATGTATTTCTCAGTGGGACGAACGGGGTTGTTCATGGATTTCTGGGTTTTGTTGTGGATTGAATGGTGGCAGCCGAGGGACGGATTCCCTCAGTTGCCGTAAATTGCTACACTCTGTGCATCCCTTGGCTAGCAAAAACTCAGCCTTTTTTTGCAGAAAAGGATCGGACGGGATCACTCCCTTGAAGTTTTTCGGAACGCCTCCCGGCTTCCCCGCATCTGCGACGTCAGCGGTTCAGCTCGGCGAGCACGCTCGGATCGCGCACATCCGCCCAGTCACCGCTGAGTTCCACGACACGCACGATTTTGCCGCTCCGCGCGAGTTCCTGGATCGCGTCGGTGAGTTCGTATTCGCCGCGCGGCGAGAGCTTCAGCTTTGCAGTGAACTCGAAGATGCTCGGGCGAAACGTGTAAACGCCGGCATTATACCACGGCGAGGGCGCGAGGCCCGCGGGCTTCTCGATCAGATCGGTGAGTTCAAATCGCTCATTCACGACGACGCAGCCGCCCTTCGCAATTTCCCCCTCGTTGTGCTTCACCGTCACGATTCCCTCGGCGGCACCGAGTTCGGTAAGCCGCGCGTAGTTCGCCGGGTTAATCAGAATGTCGCCGTAGCTCAGCACAAACGGATCGCTGCCGGCGAAATCCCGCGCCAGTTCGACGACCTTTCCCGTGCCGTCCTGCACGACCTGTGTCGCATAGGTGACGCGCACACCGAACTTCGACCCGTCGCCAAAAAAATCGCGCACCACTTCCGCGCGCCAGCCGACGATGATGCAGAAATCCGTCACACCCGCGGCGCGCAGACCCTCGACGATGTGCAGCAGGATCGGCTTGCCGCGCACTTCCAGCATCGGCTTCGGCAACTCATTCGTAAGATCTTTCATCCGAGTCCCCTTGCCCGCGGCAAGCAGCACCGCCTTCGTCACTTTTGCACCGGCACTCATTTCCGCACCTCCGCGACGAACTCCGCCATCCGCTGCATCGCGATTTTGATCTTCTCCAGCGACGTCGCGTAGCTGCAGCGCACATGGCCTTCGCCGCTCGCGCCGAACGCCGGCCCCGGCACGCACGCGACTTTTTTTTCCTGCAGCAGCCGCAGCGAGAACTCCCTGCTCGTCAGCCCCGTGCTCCGGACATCCGGAAAAACATAAAACGCCCCGAGCGGCTTGAAGCACGGCAGCCCCATGTCGTTCAGGCTGCGCACGATGAAATTGCGACGCGCCTCGTATTCGCGGCGCATCACCGACACGTCACCCTCGCCGCTCTCCAGCGCCTCGATGGCCGCGTCCTGCGCCATCGTGTTCGCGCACAGGATCGCATACTGGTGCACTTTCATCATCGCTTCCGTGAGCGCCGGCGGCGAGCACGCGTAGCCCACTCGGAATCCCGTCATCGCAAACGCCTTCGAGAACCCGTGCAAAAACACCGTCCGCTCGCGCATGCCCTTCAGCGACGCGATGCTCACGTGCGCGGCGCCGTCGTAGGTCAGCTCGCTGTAAATCTCGTCCGTCAGCACCACGAGATCGTGCTTCACGCAGAGCGCCGCGATTTTCTCCAGCTCCTCGCGTGTCTGCGTGGCGCCCGTCGGGTTGCAGGGGAAGTTCATCATCAGCACCTTCGAGCGCGGCGTGATGAGCTTCGCGAGCTCCTCCGCCGTCATGCGGAAGTTGTCCTTCGCAAACGTCGGCACCGCGACCGGCACACCGTGCGCGAGAATCACGCTCGGGCTGTAGCTCACGTAGCACGGCTCATGGTAAAGCACCTCGTCGCCGGGATTCAGCAGCGCGCGCAATGCGAGGTCAATCGCCTCGCTCACGCCGACCGTCACGATGATCTCCGTCGCCGGGTCGTAGCCCACGTGAAAATGCTTCTGCACATATTGTGCGATGCGCTCGCGCAGTCGCGGCAGGCCGAGGTTGCTCGTGTAGCCGGTATGCCCGCGCTCGAGGCCGTAGATGGCTGCCTCGCGGATTCGCCACGGTGTGTGAAAGTCCGGCTCGCCGATGCCGAGCGAGATCACGTCCTGCATGGTCTGGACGATCTCGAAAAAATCGCGGATTCCCGAGCGGGGAATGTCGCGGACGTGGTTTGCGATGTAGTTGGATGAAGTCATGAAATTTTGGAATCGAGGTTTTGGATTTTGGATTCGCCGCGGACCGCGTCATGCGGACCGTGGACACCGCGGGGGAGATGCAGCGGCGGTTTGGTGAGCGGAGTTGCCGTGCGTCTTGTTTTCGCCTGTGGCGAAAGACCGCGCCTCGCGCGGACGCACGGCTACCGAGCTCGCGCAGCGAGAATCTGAAATCCGAAAACTGAAATCTTCCGCGTCCTCATGGCGCCACTGCGAGCCGCTCCGGGCCGCTGTCCTTCCGCAGTTCCACGCCGTTCTCCTTGTAGGCGCGCAGGCGGAAATGCGTCGCCGTGGAAATCACACCCTTCTGCGTGCTCAGCTTCTCGCTCACAAAGCCCGCCACCTCGTGCAGCGTGCGGCCCTCCACCACGACCATCAGATCGTAGCCGCCGCTCATCAGGTAGCAGCTCTGCACCTCGGGGAATTTCGAAATCCGCTCCGCCAGCTTGTTAAAACCGCCGTCGCGCTCCGGCGTCAGCTTCACTTCGATGACGGCGGTCACGCTCTCCTTCGCGATTTTCTCCGGGTCCACGATCGGGTGATAGCCGAGCACCACGCCATCGTGCTCCAGCTTCGCAATGCCCGCAGCCACATCGCCCTCGCTGAGGCCCGAGGCCTTCGCGAGGTCAGCGATGGAAGCGCGCGCATTCTTGCGCAGGAGCGGCAGGATCGTGTCCATGTGCGGAAAAAGGAGCGCTGTCTCTCGCGTGCCTCACCCCGCTCCGCAAGCGAAAATGCGCCGGAGCACGCCGGCATCTTCCACCGCCCGCGCGCGCCTCATGGCAAAAATGAAACGCACTTTCCGCACGACTAAACGCCCGCGGGTGGGTTCAGTGCGCGCGAAACCCGAAAAGAAAACCCGCCCATGAAAACACCCGCCAAGACCCTCCTCGCCGCGCTCAGCGCCCTCGCTCTTTGCAGCAGCGCCATCGCCCGTCCCCCTACCCCGCCGCGCCCGCCGGCGCCGGGCACGCAGCCCGAAATGAACCAGGCCATCGTGCAGCTCGAGGAGGCCAGGCGCTCACGCCATCCCATCGAGCATCTCGAGCGCGCGAAGAACGACCTTCAGGACGCCCGCCACAACAAGCACGGCGAGCGCGTCCAGGCTCTCCGTCACGTGAATGAAGCCATCGAAGCCGCGCGCCACCGCAACCCGAAGGTGATGCACGCCGAGATCGACGCCGCCATTCACGACATCCGCCAGGGCAAGCACGAAGCCCGGCGCTAGCCGGGCGCTGACGCGGAGTTAGCGCTCCGACAGCGGCGCGATCTTCTCGCGCGGGACTTCGCTCGGCTGGCTGCCGTCGTCCCACTTCACCGTGTAGCGATCCTGCGTCCGCATCGTCACGACGCCGGGATACATCCGCGCGCCGGTCCAGCACGCCAGCACGCGCGCGCCCACGGCGATCCCGCGGTCCGCACTCACGCGCACCATGTCGCGCGCCTCCACTTCTCCTTTGTCTCCATCACCGTATTCCACGCGGTATTTTCCACCGTCGGTGAAGCCCGTCACCTTCGCGATGTAATACGCATCCCCGCCCCACTTCGCCGCGACCGCAGTCCCCGCCGCAAACTCCGCGTTCACCGACGCCTTCCCTCCGAGCAGTGCCACCCGGTCGCGGGCGACATCCATCGGCGCATCTCCATCGTCCCACTTCACCGTCACGCTAAAATCCGCCTTCGCCGAAATCGTTCCCGGGTGCATCTGCCCGCCGCGCCACGGCGCCAGCACGTGGTCGCCGACATTCACCTCCGCGCCGCGCCCGAGCCGAAGCACGTTGGCCGACGCGATGCGGCCCTTGTCGCCGTCATCGAAGAGCACATCGAGCGTCTCCCCCGCAGCCGCCGTCACGGTGCCGGTGTAGAAAAATCCGTCCTCCCATTTCGCGGCGACCTTGTCGCCCGGTTTCGCGTCATCGGCGCGGGCGCCGGAGAATGCGGCGAGGAAAATCACCGCGGTGAGTGCTGCGTGGAGCCATGCTTTCATGTTCGAGTTGGTCGTTGGGTTTGTCGTTGGAAAGCCGCGCGCATTGTGGACCCGTCCAGCGCATTGGCAAGCCGCGCTTGTTCTCGCAGCCGATCAATCATCCCGCGTGCGCAACATGCCCGCGATCTCGCAAGGCGGTTTCCAGTCCAGCGTGAACGGGACCTCCTGCGCAGGGAGCCACCGCTCCAGCTCCGCGGCGGCGGCAAAGTCGTGCTCCGCCAGAGCCGCGCATTCCGCCCGCATCTCCGCAGTGACGGGGTGCAGCATATCGGCCGGGACAAGGATGATTTCGCCCGAGTCCGCCGCGATGACGGCGTGGCCCTCGTGGTTCATCCCCACGATTTCGCCCTCCTTCCGGATCACCGTGCCGGTTTCCCCGGCGCGGTCTTGGTGCGTGATTTTGAAAACCACGAGCACGGTCGGGCAGTCGAGCGAGTGGCGGGTCATTTGTTTTTTGTCTTCGCCTTTTTCCATTCGGTGGTGGCGACGCCCGATCCGCCGGTTTTCAGATTGTGCGCCACGGTAGTCACGCGCAGCGCGACGGGCCCGTCTCCGTGCAGCGTCTCCTCATTGGGCTCCAAATCGCCGAGCGCGAGTCCCGTCGCGGCCACGGTCTTGTCCACTTCTTCCGCCAGGCCGATGCCGCCGGTGGCTCCGTTTCCAGCGGTGGAGACGACTTCGATCCTCCATCGGCGGAGACCTGTGGCGGGCTGCTCCGGCTCGCGGGACCAGCGGAATGTGCCGGCGACGGGCTGTCCGCCAGCGAGGACATAGGCGCAGTGTGGAGGAACCGGCACGCTGGCGCCGTCCTTCCGCGTCACGACTTCAAAGATGGCCACCTGTCCGGCAGGAACGGCGAACGACGCGCCGATGCCATTCGTGATCGTCCCGAGCGGGGGAACCGCCGCGGGAGCGTCCGGCTTCGTGAACCGCGATCCCACCGCGCGCTCACCGATTGGTTGCAGGACCTTCGCCGGATCTTTCACCGTGCGGACGATGCAGGCGACAAGCACCAGCCCGCCCCAGATGCCGACCTGCTTCCACCAGTCGCGCCACCACGCCGGGTCGCGCGGCACTTTGCCCTGATCCTCCCGCCCGATCCGCCACAGCGCGCCGAAGGACGCCATCGCCACGACCGCGGCGAAGAACGACCATGAGAAGAAATTGAGGCTGGTCGAAAAACCCGACGGCCCGCTCTCGCTGATATAGATCGGATCAATCGCGCCGACGGTGATGAGCTTCGTCATCCCCGCCGCGGTCGTTCCCGATTTTGCCTGAAAGCTGAAGCAGAAGAAAAAGCCGGCGAGCATGAGCAGGACGACAAACGCGGAGAGCAGATGGCGTGTCGGAGGCTTGGGCGCTGCTTCGGAGGCCGCTGCCTCCGCTCTTGTCCTGGGAAAGAGCGCTTGCACCTCCGGCTTACTCAACCGCGCCAGCGACCAGATGCCGGCGGGCAGGGTGATGATTCCGAAGATGGAAAAGATGGAGCAGAGTGCCGCTCGCCGGCTCGCAGCGTAGTCCTCCTTGCCGAGCATCTTCAGCGCGCCGTGCAGCGCCGTCGCTGCGAGCGCTGCAAACACGGCGAGCGCAGCATAACGAATCGAAGTGCCAGGTCCGGTGAAGTGTCCGCGAGTGTAGTTCTGCCAAGTCTCGGACCCGAGCCATAGGCTCATGATGAGGCTCGCGACTGCGCCCACGAGCATCCACGCCGCAGGTGCGCTGACTGACGGGTCCGCCTTGCTCTGATAGCCGCTGATTTTCCGCCACGCGGCGCGGCCGGCGAAGAACATGACGGCGAGCGCCACGAGCGAATCGAGCACGGCGAAATCAATGACCGAAAATGGCTCGCGCTCCGGTGTCGCGTCCGGCACCGGCACGGGCGGCGTGCGCAGGTTGAACGCGATGGTGAACGCAATGAGGTTCGTGAGGTAGAACGCAAGCGAACCGAGCAGCAGCAGCGGATACACGAGCAGCGCGCACGCGGCCATCGGCAGGCCGTAGAGTTTTCCCTTCGAGTGCTTGATTTGCGCGATGGCGACGCCTCCGAGGATCGTCGAGCCGACCCCTGCCGTGGCTGCGAGCACAAAGGCGGTGACGCCGAGTGTGGCGTAGCCTGCGCTGTAGCTCGCGAACACTTCAGGCCGGTCGAAATACTGCCGCACGCAATGCTGCCACGCCCACCAGCCAGCGAGCGTCCACGGCGCCCACAGCACGCCGACGAGCGCGCTTCGGCTCAGGCGTGGCTTGTCATCAGTGGCAGGCGCTTCCGTGGCCTGCTTTTCCGTCCTCCCTTCGCCGCAAATCTTCCGCCATGCGATGGAAGCGGCGATGCCGCAGACGATCAGCGCGGTGATCGCCTCAGGGATGGGAGCGTGCGCGGTGCCCGGCTTGTCGAAGCCGATCGCCTTCCAGGCGAATCCCAGGCCGGCAAACACCAGCACGCCGAACAGTAGCAGCGGAAAGGACAGTGCGGCGATTGCTGCGAGCCGGCGGCCGTAGAGTTTTCCTGCGGAACGCCTGATGACTCCGAGGGCAACGCCGCCGAGGGCCGTCGCACCGAGGACAGCGGTGGCGGCCACGCTGGCAAAAGTGATTGCAAACGGTGGAAACCAATCGGGCCACCGCAAGGTGGATGCACTGGAAAGCAGGATCGCGACGTAGCTGATCGCCAAGGCAATCGCCGCACCCAGCCCCAGCACCGCGGAGATCATCCCCCACAACGCGCACTTGCTCAGGAGCGGCTCGTCGGAGACCGGCTTCGCCTCCTGCGCCGCTCGTGGCAACTGGCCGAGCGCGGCGATTCCCATCGGGAGCGTGAACAGCCACGCGGGCGTGAGTGGCACGCAGGCGAGCTTCGCGGCGGTGCGCGCAAAGCCGGGCGACCTCTCCGCATTCAATCCCCCGATGAGCATCATCACGCCGCACGGCAGGGCGAGCGTCTGCATCACGAGCACCGCGATGGTCACGGAGTCCTGGCGGAAGAACGCGTCGAAGTGCTGGCGGCTCACGAACACGCCCGTCACCAGCAGCGCGGTGAGCACGGCGGAGAGGATCGTGAGGATGCCGGCGGCGATCATCATCGAGGGCAGCATCCCCGATGGCGGCTTGCCGGATGCGTCGGCGCGCGGCGCTGCGGCAAACGCCGCCTCCGTCTCCGGCCTTCGCAGCAGCAGGAATGCGCGCAGCCCGGCGTAGGATGCGAACACCGAAGGAAAGAGGAATATCTTGTCCCGCAATGCGGGCATCCCGAGGATCGCCGCCGGCAGCGCGAGCATCAGCAGGATGCTCATCACGAGCGCGAACGGGTGGAACCGCAGCTTC
Organism: Chthoniobacteraceae bacterium; assembly: GCA_044221185.1. Classification (GTDB taxonomy): domain Bacteria; phylum Verrucomicrobiota; class Verrucomicrobiia; order Chthoniobacterales; family Chthoniobacteraceae; genus SXWH01. The sequence goes on from JBGAPP010000009.1 coordinate 193,264, forward strand.
CTCGTCGCAAGACTGCTGAGGAATGCCGCGATGCCGCCGAGGAAAAACGGAATAGACAGGAGCGCGCCGTGCGCGGCGCGGGATGCCGTGGTCTCGGTGCCAATCAGTTGAATCGCGCGGAATTCCCTGGAAGCGACCTCAGTGGGAGTGGAATGCGCCGCCGTCATCATTCCCTCGATGAATCCGATCAGTCCGCTGACCGCGAGCGCAAGACCGGCGATCATCATCTCAATGCTGCGGGCGTTGATCTGCGTGAGGATCTGCGGCGTGGAAGGCGCGGGCTTCGCCGGCTTCGGCGGGCGGAAGCTGAACAGCGCCAGTAACGCGATGAGCGCGCCGATTCCCGCGAGGCCGGAGACGGTGGCGAAATCGGGCGCGCGGTTGGTGTGCCACCCTGTGGTCTGGTTGGACAGCTCCAGCCAGGGTTGCACCGCACCGATGAACACGGTGGTGACCGTCCCGCCGTCTTCGGGACGCCGGAAGCTGCTCCGCGCATCGAACCAGATGAACATCACCAAGCCGACGACGAAGGCGAGCCACAGCAGCGAACGCAGGAAGCGCGCGGCCCCGGTCGCAGGGTGCCGCGGTGTCAGCGCCCGATTTGCGCGTTCGGCGGCCTTTGCTGCGAAGGCCGCCGGCATTGCAGGGATGAAGCGCAGGACCAAAAAGCAAACGAGCGAAATGCCGCCGAAGAAAATCTCGACGCTCACCGGATGGAAGCCCCAGCGCGATTGCACCACCGCGCTGATGATGGCCACACCGACGAAGCCGAGTGCCGCCATCCACGCCCGCCGGTGCGAGCATTGCCGCCATGCGCTGGCGAGCAGGGCCGACGGGACGCAGTTGGCGATCAGCAGCGAGGCGAGCGCGAGCATGCCGTCAAACGGCGAACCGGGAACGAACTGACCAAAATGCCGCACCGACAAATAGAAGGGGAGCGCCGTGGTGACAAAAACCACGAACGACCAGATGCCGAGGAGAATCATCGCAGTGGCCGCGATGCTGGTTGTTTCCCTGAGGTGCCTCTCTTGCGCGGGAGTGATCGGTGTCGCGGCCTGCGCCCCGCTTGGGCTGTCCGCGGCAGCGTTCGTCTTTCCCCTTCTCGATGCCCGGAGATAAATCGAGGGCATCGCAATCAGCGCGCATCCGAGTCCAAAGACATACCACGTGGCTGCGCCCCACGGATTGGCAAACGCGAGGAAAACGGCACCCAGCGCGACGAACATCCAGATCGGATCGAAGGTGGAACGATTTCCTTCCTCTTCGCCACTCTCCTTGTCGGGATTCGCCACAGGTGTCCCGCCCGTTTTCACAACCGGGACGGCTGCCGGCCGCGCGGGCGAGGCCTGCGTCACGCTCTCCACGTCCGTCTTGATCTCGCTCGCGTGCTGGTAGCGGCGCTCGACGTCGCGTTCGAGCGAACGCAGCACGATCTCGTCGAGCTTCACGTCCACCTGCACTTTTTCGCTCGGCGGCGCGAAGCGGCCCATGGGCACTTCGCCGGTGAGCATTTCGTAAAAGACCACGCCGAGCGAGTAGATGTCCGCGCGGTGGTCCACGGTCTCGGGCTTGTCGAGCTGCTCGGGGGCCATGTAGCGCGGTGTGCCGAGCGTCATGCCGGTCATCGTCAGCGTGTGGTCGGCCTGGTCGCGGCGCAGCAGCTTCGCGAGGCCGAAGTCGGCGATCTTCACGCGGCCGCGTTTGTCGATGAGGATGTTCTCCGGCTTGATGTCGCGGTGCACGACGCCCTCCTCGTGCGCAAACTGCAGCGCGTCGCAAATCTTCGGCACCACGGCGAGCGCCTCGGCGGGCGTCATGCGCTGCGTGCGGATCATCTCGCGCAGGTTCACGCCGTCCACGAACTCCATCGCGAAGTAATAGAGGCCGTTGCTTTCCCCGAAATCATGCACGGCGACGATGTTCGGGTGGCTGAGCTTGCCGAGCGAGCGCGCCTCGCGGCGGAACCGCTCGATGAAGTCCGCCGACATCGCATCCACGGGCGGCAGGATTTTCAGCGCGACGACGCGGTCGAGATTGAGCTGCCGCGCCTTGTAAACGACGCCCATCCCGCCGCGCCCGAGCATTTCGAGGATTTCAAACTGCGGCAGCCGCTTCGCCACCTCGGCGGCGTTGCCGATGTCCACGACGCCAGTGCCGCTGGTGGCCACGGGCTGCGGCTCGCTCGGCGCCGAGGTCGGGAAGGCGGCAGCCTTGAGCAGGCATTGCGGGCAAAGCCCCTCGGGAGCATTCGCGGGGAGCGATCGCTGGCACTGCGGGCAGAAGCGTAGGGTGTCCATGTTCAATTGGGTTTCACCTCCTACTGGGGATTCAGTGCGCGGTTGTTACCGGCTTTTTTGAAAAAAGCGAGTGGCGGCGTTGCAGCCGTCGGTGGGAGCGGGCGTTCCGCGCACGCTTCTGCGGCATAGTGCACAGGACGAAACGCGCGCGGAGCGCGCGTTCCACCGGCCGGCTCGGCTCCGCAACTGGCTCGTTCAGTTCCTCATCCGGCTCATCCAGTTCCGCAACTGGCTCGTTCAGTTCCTCATCCGGCTCATCCAGTTCCGCAACTGGCTCGTTCAGTTCCTCATCCGGCTCGTTCAGTTCCTCACCCGGCTCGTCCAGTTCCTCATCCGGCTCGTCCAGTTCTGCATCTGGGCCGTTCACTCGTCCAAGTGGGTCGTTCACTCGTTCAAGTGGGTCGTTCACTTGTCCAAGTGGGTCGTTCACTCGTTCAAGTGGGTCGTTCACTTGTCCAAGTGGGTCGTTCACTTGTCCAAGTGGGTCGTTCACTTGTCCAAGTGGGTCGTTCACTCGTCCAAGTGGGTCGTTCACTCGTCCAAGTGGGTCGTTCACTCGTCCAAGCGGGTCCTTCACTCGTCCAAGCGGGTCGTTCACTTGTCCAAGTGGGTCGTTCACTCGTCCAAGTGGGTCGTTCACTTCCGCATCTGAATCACCAAAAACCAGAGCAAACCCTGACAAAACGCCATTTTTCCAAAAGCTCTTTGCGAGGAAGAGCGCAAAGTCCGGCACCAGCCTTTCCGCGCCTTAGCCCATACGGAACTGCCGCCGGAAGCGCACGCCTACTTCGGCGCGCCGGCCTTCTTCGCGTCGAATTCCTTCCAGAACTCCGCGGCGGTGCGGTTTGGGATTTGGCGTGGGGTATCCCAGACGAAGGAAATCAGCGCGATTTTCGGATGGGTGCGCAGGGTCTCGATGTTCTTTGCATCCCTCGGCAGGAGCACCCTCTCGAGCGTGGGGATGCCGGCCAGCGGTGATACGTCCGTGATCGGGCAGTCTTTGAAAAATGCGATCCTGAGCGGCATCCCACGGACAACTGAAATGTCCCGAACTGGTGCCACATCGAGGTAGAGGATTTCGAGCGGAGCGCCGCGCAAAGCCGAAATGTCGGTGACCTTGCAATCGGGAAAAAGCGTGAGCTCCCGGAGCGATGCACCAGCCAGTGGCGAGATGTCGCGGAGGGAACTGCTGTTGGCGACAAACTTCGTGACAGCCACGCCGCGCAGTTCCGTGAGGTCGGAGACCTTCACGTTATTGCTGAGGTTGATGAAAAGCTGACCCTCTGTATCGAATGCGAAGCGCGGCACTTTCGCCGGCTCGTTGCCCTGCGCGATGAGGCTCTGGCGGAATTTTTCGAGCTGCTTTTCCATCGGCACCTGCCGCGCGAGGCGCTCGCCGTTCTTTTTCCAGAACTCCTCGGCAGGCGTGACTCGCGACAGGGAATAGCCGAAGTCCGCAATGGGCTGCTGGCTGAGGCGCTTCAGCGCCGGGTGCTTCTTGAGAAAGGCGAGGTCGGAGTTGTGTGTCGGCAGGGTGACTGCTTCGAGCTGCTTGCAGTCCATCAGCGGCGCGAGGTCGCGGATGCGGTCGCAGCGATCCATCCAGAGAGTCTTCACCGTGCTGCCACGCAGCGGCGAGAGATCCGCGACTGGAGTGTGGCCGATGTTCAGCTGGCTCGCGAGCGGCATCTTCTGCACGCCGTCGAGGCTCTCAAGCTTGATGCAATCGCTGAGTGTCAGCAGTTCGATGGGCGACTCGCTCAACGGGCGCAGATCGCGCACGTCGGTCGCAGCGGCGTCAAGCTGCCTGAGCGGCATGCCGCGCAATGGGGCAAGGTTCGAAATGCGGGTCGTGGTGATGTCCAGCTTCTTGAGCAGCATCCCATGCAGCGGTGTGAGGTCGCTGATTTTGGTTCGGTTCATGGTCAGCATTTCGAGTGGTGCATCCTTCAGCGGCCCGAGATCGGTGACGGCTGAGTCGGTCAAATCCAGTTGCTTGAGCGGGAGCCCGCGCAAGGGTGCGAGGTCGCTGACTTTTGTGCCGTTGAGAAGCAGCTTTTCCAGCGGCATTCCAACCAGCGGAGAGAGGTCGGTCACCTTCGTGCCGCTGAGTTCGAGGGAGCGCAGCTTCAGGCCCTTGAGTGACGAAAGGTCCGTGACCGGTCGGTTGCCAAGGTTTAACCATGTGAGCGGAACATTCTGTAGCGGCCCGATATCAACGGGCTCCGAGCCGACGAGGGTGAGGCTGGAGATAGGCATCCCCTCGAGAACCGCGAGGTCCGAAATCTTCACGCCGGTCAGATCGAGGCTAAAGGTGCCGTTCGGCTGCCGCTTCAATTTGTCCGGCTTCCAGTTCGGCTGCGCCATGATCGCCTTGAGCCGTGTCTTGATCGTCGTCTCGGCGGTGTCGGTGTCGCGCTTCAATTCGCGGCTCAATGGCACGGCATCAGCCTGGCGTTTCTGCGCGAGGATCGCGTCGAGCAGCTTGTTCTTCTGCTGGAGCGTGAGTTTGCCGCCGCCGCTCTCGGCGAGCAGCTTCTCGCAGATTTCGAGGTTTGTTTTCGCCGCAGCGTCGCCGTCGCGAAGCGCCAGCACGCGGCGATATGACTCGGCGGCTTCGCGCAGGCGGGACTGCGCCTGCAGCGTGTTCGCGCGGGCGAGGTGGTAGTCGGCGTTGTCGGGATCGAGCCGGATTGCGAAGCTGAGCTTTTCCAGCGCGTCGTCGAACTTCTGCGCCTCGACGAGCGCGGCGGCCTGTGCGGCGAAGGTCGGCGCGGTGCCGCGCAGCTCCGCGAGCGCTCGCGTGGCGCGGCGGCCCTCGACGACGGCCTTCGTGCCGAAGACTCCGCCGATGAGCAGCACGGCGGCGACGCCGATGGACGCGGCCTTGTTGCGCCGGATGAAGAGCCCGGCCTGCTTCCATGCGCCCGCCTTTTCCGCGCGCGTGGCGAAGCCGCCCTGATACGCCTCGATCTCGCGCTGCAGCTCCGTGACGGACTGGTAGCGGTCGTCGGGTCGCGGCGAGAGCGCCTTCATCGCGACGGCGGCGAGCGCGGCGGGCACCTCGGGCTTCGTCTTCGACTTGTCGCGCGTGGCGCGCGCGATGGCGGCGCGCTGCGGCGGCATCGGCTCGCAGCGGCGGACGCTCGCGAGCACTTCGTCAATCGTGCGGCCCTGGAACGGCAGATCGAGCGTGAGAATCTGGTAGAGGATCGCGCCGAGGGAGAAGATGTCGCTGCGCGCGTCGAGCTGATCCACTTTCCCCGCCGCCTGCTCGGGCGCCATGAAGTGCGGCGTCCCCATGATCGTGCCCGCGAGCGTGGAGGCCGCGCCCGCGTCGCGCGAACTGAGCACGACGCTGCGCACGCGCGTGACGCTGCGGCCGGGCGCGTCGGATGTGCCGATCACTTTCGCGAGGCCCCAGTCCATCACGAGCACCTCGCCGAAGCTGCCGAGCATGATGTTCTCCGGCTTCAGGTCGCGGTGGATGACACGCTTCGCATGCGCAAAGGCGAGCGCGTCGCAGACCTTCAGGAAAATGGTGAGCAGCGTGTTGAGCAGATATTTTTCCACTGTCGCCGGAATCTCCGCGCGCAGCAGCTCGAGGACTTTCTTCAGCGTGATGCCCTCGACGAGCTTCATCGTGTAGAAGACCTGCTCGTGCTCATCCACGCCCAACTCATAGACGGGGACGATGTTCGGATGCTGGAGCTGGCCGGTGATCTGCGCCTCCTCGATGAAACGCACGAGATCGCCCTCGCTCCCGCTCTCAAGCATCACCTTCATCGCCACGGGCCGGCGCAATCCCGCCTCCTGCGCGGCAAGGATCGCGCCCATGCCGCCCTGCGCGATGCGGCGCTCGATGGCGTATTTGCTCCCGCGCAGAAATTCCGGCGGCAGGTATCGCCGCACGCTGGCGGCCTGCGGGCCGACCGACTCGCCGTCCGTCGGCTGCGTCTGCAAGCGGTGCAGTTCGATCGTCGCCGCGCCGAGCTGGATCTTCTGGCTCGGCCACACGCGCGTCGCGCCGGCAACGCGCTGACCGCTGAGCAGCGTGCCGTTCGTCGAGCCGAGGTCCTCGATGAGCCACTCCGCGTAGTTCACCGTGAGCAGCGCGTGCCGCCGCGAGACGAGGTCCGCCTCGACCGGAATGTCGCCCTCGCGCCCGATGACGTATTCGCCGGGCGTGACAGTGTAGCGCCCGATCTCCGCGCCGTTGGCGGTGATGACGACTTCGGTCTGGGGGATTAGCATGGCGTCATCGTGAGCTACGCGCTGAGCGTGGCGAAGAGGTGCTGCATTTCGGCGTCCACTTCGGCGGGGCTGGCGACGGTCTCCGCGATTTCGGCGCGGATGAGTTCACGGTAACGCGCGCGGAGACGGTGGATGGCGGTGCGGACGGCGCCCTCGTTCATGCCGAGGCGCGCGGCGATTTCATTATGTGCGAGCTTCGCGCAGGTGAGCGCGAGCTTCAGTTCGTCGAACACGTTCTCCATCCCGTCGCGGGTGAACTCGCCGCGCAGGCGCCCGAGCACCTGGTCGAGGAGCGCGAGGGCCCAGCGCTGCTCGTAGATCTTTTCCGCCGAGGATTCGTCGGCTGGCTCGAGCCGGTAGCGTGTCTCGGCGTCGTGGGCGTCGAGGTGAATGAACTGCACGCCGCCTCCGCGCTTCTGCGCGCGGGCGCGATCCCACTCGCCGGCGAGGAAGTGCTTCATCGCGCCGAGCAGGAAGGAGCGGAAGCGGCCCTTTGCCGGATCCGCGTCGCCAAGGAAGTTGCGCGCGAGCAGGCGGGCGAAGAACTCCTGCGTGAGATCCTGCGCGTCATGCGGCGCGTGGCCCTGCCGGCGGACGAACGCGTAGAGCGGATACCAATACGCCGCGCAGAGGTGCTCCAGTGCGCGGTGCGCGGCCTGCGAGTCCGCCGCCCCCGCTGCGGCGACGATGCTCCAGCGGGTGGCCTCGAAGCGCGCGGCTTCAGGCGGCTGCGGGTGGGAGGAAGGCGCGGACACGGCGCACTATTGCGCAGGCCGCGCATGAATGTCGAGCCGGCGCGCGGCCTCCGCTAATCCCCCGCGATCTTCACCGCCTTGGCATCCGGCGCCTTCGCGCTCACCTTCCCCGGCGCTGGCGCCGCCTTTGGCTTCGGGTTCGCGCGCACGCCCTTCGTGGCGGAGGCGGAGTCCGGGGAAAATACGGACATGACGAGTGGCATGAGGACGGCAACGAGCAAAAGCGGTTTCATTTCGGGGAGCACAGGGGTCGGGGGAGCTGCGGCGTAGTGAATACCGCCACACGCAGTCCCTTGGACAAAATCTTTATCGCCGCACTTTTTGCCAGTGGAGCGCCTGTCCGCCGCCGCTCCACCGGTTGAAAATCGCGCTTCCCTCCCCTGCGGCATCAGGCATCATCCCGCCGCCTCCCGCACCGGGCGGCATTTTCCAAAACCCTCAACTCCAACCCCGCAAAACACCATGCGCTCCTCCAAACTTGGCACCCTCCTCGCAGCCGCATTCATCGCGCTGCTCCCCTGCACGTCGAACGCCGAACCGAAAGTCGGCGAGCCGATCGAGATCAAATTCCAGTCCGTGGACGGCAAGCGCGTGGATCTCTCCACGATGAAGGGCAAGGTCGTCCTCCTCGACTTCTGGGCCACGTGGTGCGGCCCGTGCGTGGGCGAAATCCCCCACGTGAAGGCGGCCTACGAGAAGCTCCACTCGAAGGGCTTCGAGATCATCGGCATCAGCCTCGACTCCGACAAGGCCAAGCTGAAGGACTTCACCAAGAAGAACGGCATGGAGTGGCCGCAATACTTCGACGGCAAGGGCTGGAAGAACACGATCAGCACGAAATTCGGCATCCACAGCATCCCGCAGATGTGGCTCGTGGACAAAAAGGGCAACCTCGTGGACCTGCAGGGCCGCCAGAATCTTGAGGCCAAGGTCGAGAAGCTCCTCGCCGAATAGCGGGCCGCGGGCGCAGATGCTCTCACGCCACGAAGCCACCGGCGTCTCAAAGCGGTATGCGCCCCGCGGGGGAATCGCGAAAAGGAAATATCTGCGGCGATGAAAGCTCGCGTCCTTCTCGCTCTGGCTGCTGCTTTGTTCACGGGCCTGCTCTCCGCCGCGGAAAAACCGGCGCTGGATTCGCGTTGGGATTTTCAGCTTTCAACTGTGAGTTTCGGAAAAAGCGTGTCGCTGAAAACTGCGATTTCGCAGCTCAAAGACCAACTCCAGCGTGAACATCCGGGCATCGAGTTCGCTTTTGTGCTCACCAAGAATCCATCGAAATACAAAGCGTTTCGGAAAATCACTCACAGACCGGCTCCGCAAAACCTTGAAGGAGGATACTCTTCCCCAGAGGACGCTCTGAACCTAACTCAAGATCTGAAGCTGGAATCAGTTCCCGTGATTGAAGTCTGCAAATACCTCGCAAACCTTACCAACTACCGCATCGAGAAGGTGGGAACGCGAATGTATTTCTCTCCCTTCGCCTCAGCCGGGACATTTAAAAACCCCGAACACCAATCGTTCAATGTCGTCCGGGGAGGAAATGAATTTTTCAAGGGTTCGCCGCGGATAAAAAACAAGGTTGGGGAACGGGTCTTTGACGCAAGACCGGCACTCGCACGGATCGGCTGTGTCTTCTGCGAAGGCGACACTGCAAAATTCTATCCTGATCGACAGTGGCTCGACGTGCGCACGGCAGACGATGGAATAGGAGCACTATATCGGCTCTCGGGGTGTGTGCGCTATGATCCGAAATGGCTCGCGCGCAAGCCCGCGTGGAGAGTCAAGGAACTATTGGATACCCCCGTGTGGTTTGACGAAGGCGATTTCCCGCCGAGCCCGAACAAATCGCGCTGATGCAATCGCTCTTGTGACCACTTTGGTTTTCACGGCTGTCCGCAGTATTTGAAGAGAAAAAGCTCCGCCCGTCCCTCCGGCAGATAGAAGCGGAGCGCGCCGTCATGGCCGATGAGATCGGTCTTCACTGCGCAGCTCGCGCGGCGGCTGTGGATCTGGTGCAGGCCAATGTGCTCGTCGCGGTAGATTTCCCCCCAAGCCTCCACTCGCAGCGCGGCGCGCGCGCGGCTCGTCAGCAGCGCGGCGATCTCCTCATGCTCGCGCACATTCCAGCGCGGGCGGAACTGCGCCTCGATCGTCGTGTAGTCGAGCCCCACCGCCTCCTCGATGAACGGCTCGGGCGTGCCCGCATAGCTCGTCTTCACCACGGCCACGCTCACGCGCGGATCGAAGCCGCCGAGGCGGTTCAGCCGGGAGACGGTGTTCACGGAAAGCAGGACCGGGCCGCACGGTGGCAGATCGAGCGTGATCCACACATGGTCCACGCGGTCGGGCGAGGTGGCGTCCTCAAGTTCCACCTTTGTGACCACGCCGACGACATGCGCGTAAAGCGGCTTGCCACTCGCAAAGACGCGGCACACCCAGTCCTCGCGCGAACGGTGGCGCTGATCGTGGTGGTTGTTCGGCATGGTGTGGAAAGATGACGGTATCCGAATGACGAATGACGAACGCACTGCCCTTCGTCATTCCGTCATTCGTCGTTCGCTATTGCCTCTTCGTCCCCGTCACGCTGCGGCCGCTGCGGCCCTTCACCGGCTTCTTCCCTTTGTCGAGGTCGGTGCGGTGCTCGATCTTCGCGATCTTGCCGTGCTTGAAATATTGGCGGCGGATCTCGTCGAGCATCGCGTCGCGCCGGTCGTAGAGGCGCTTGAGCTTGCGCGGCTTCACCTTCGTGAGCGCGTAGGCGGTGAGGATCGGCAAAGTGATCGTCGAGTCCGCGTAGCAGACGACACAGTCGGGAAGATTGTCCGGGTCCACCTTGCCCCAGCTCACCGCTTCGGCGGGCGTCGCGCCGCTGAGGCCGCCGGTGTCGGGACGCGCGTCGGTGCATTGGAGAAAATAATCGTGCCCGCGCTCCTCGATGCCCATGACCTCCTGAATCTGCGGCTCCGTCTGAAGCATGAAGTTCTTCGGCGAGCCGCCGCCGAGAATGAACACGCTGCTCATCTCGCCGCTGGACTTCGCGTCATACACGATCGCCGCCGTCTGGTTCACGTCGCGGTTCACGTCGAATTGCAGCTTCGAGTCGCGCAGCGCCATCGCGGCGACGTTCATGCCGATGCTGCTGTCGCCGGGGCTGCTCGTGAAAATCGGCACGCCGTATTTCCACGCCGCGCTCAGCACGCTCGTCTCCCTGATGCCGAGCTTCCTCTCCCGCGCCGCGACATATTTCCCGAGGAGAAAATGGAACTCGTCCGTGCCCATCGTGCGCTGGAACTCCGGCCCCTGGATCGCCTCGCGCACGAACGCGTCCGTGTCGAGCAGCACGTCGTAGTCGAACAGCACGTCGTAAATCCGGATGATGCCCTCCTTGCGCAGCGTCACGTCGTCGAGGAACGGCGAGCCCGCATACATCTCCATGCCGAGCCCGTAGTGCATGTCGTGATAGAGGTTCGCGCCCGTCGAGATGATCCAGTCCACGAAGCCCGCCTTCATCAGCGGGATGATCGCCGCCTTGCCGAGTCCCGCCGGCGTGAGCGCGCCGGTGAGCGACATGCCCACGGTGCCGTTGCCCGCGATCATTTTCTGCGTGAAAAGCCGACACGCCTCCGCGAGGCGCGCGCCGTTGTATGCCTTGAAAGTGTCGTCCACGAGCTGCGCGACACTCAGGCCGCGGCGGATCGAGTTCGGCAGCAAACGCGGGAATTTTTTATTCAGAGACATGGCCCGTGCCGTGTAGGGCGCGAGCGCGTGTGGGTCAATGGTGCGGCGGAATGCAGGCCATCTATTTGAAACGCAGAGTCGCGGAGAAGAAGGCGGAGATCTCCGCTGGTTCGCCTATTTCTCTGCGCCTCTGCGTCTCGGCGTTTTTCCTTCCTGCCTTTTGGACACGCACTCGGCGCTGACAACGGCACACCGAGCACTCATCCTCCCCACATGCCCCGCGACCTGCCCGGCGAACCGCTCGACCCTCCTTACCCGCCCCGCATCGTCGCGGAGACGGACGACTTCCTCGTCGTGGACAAACCGCCCTTCCTCCGCATCCACCCGAGCAAACCCGACCAGACCGACACGCTCTGGAACGAACTCCGCGCGCTGCTCGCATACGAAATCGCCAACGGCGGCCAGGTCAGCATCATCAACCGCCTCGACCGCGAAACGAGCGGCCTCGTCCTCGTCGCGAAGCACCGCGCCGCCGCGAGCCACTATTCGCAGCTCATGGAACGCCGCGGCATCGGGAAGGAATACCTCGCCCTCGCCGCCGGTTGGCCTGCGCAGGACGAGTGGACCGTGGACGCGCCCATCCTCCGCCAGGGCGACATCCGCCCTTCGCAGATTTACCTCAAGCAATGCGTCCACCCCGACGGCGCCGCCGCGCTCACGCGCTTCCGCGTCGAGCGCCGCTTTGAAAAGGACGGCGCGCCCTTCGCACTCATCCGCGCATTTCCCGCCACCGGGCGCATGCATCAAATCCGCGTCCACCTCGCACACAGCGGCCACCCCATTGTCGGCGACAAACTCTACGGCCCGGACGAAACCTGCTACCTCGACTTCATCGAGCACGGCTGGACCCCCGCCCTCGCAAAGCGCCTGCTGATTCCCCGCCACGCGCTGCATTCCTGCACCCTCACGACCGCCGGGCACGAATGGCGCACCGGCCTCGCCGCCGACCTCGCCGCGTGGGCCAGCATCTAGCGCTGTTTCACATCCGACTCAGTCTCGCGCGCTCCAGCAGGCTGGTGACTTCGAGGTCGCCGGTCTGGTCGAAATTCTCATACCACTGACCCACGCTCTCAAAGTCCTCGGGCGTCATCAGTGCGATGAACTCATCCACTTCAGGCCGCAATTCGCGCCACGTGGAGGCCGCGGCGGTCGGCACGCCGACGATGAGCCGGGCGGGATGCTGCGAGTTCAGCGCGCGGACCGCCGCCCGCATGGTCGAGCCCGTGGCCACGCCATCATCAATGAGGATGACAGTCCTGCCGCGCACGTCCGGTTTCAAACGAGAGCCGCGATAGGCCGACTCACGCCGCTCCAGCTCGCGTTCCTCCTCCCCGGCGACGGCTTCGATCACTTTCTCCGGAATGCCCAGGCGCTGCACGACCTCCTCATTGAGAACGCGGATACCGCCGCTCGCGATTGCGCCCATGGCGAGTTCCGGCTGCGCGGGCACTCCCAGCTTGCGCACGACGAAGACATCCAGCGGGGCCCGCAGCGCCTTCGCAACCTCGAACGCAACCGGGACGCCACCGCGCGGCAGCCCGAGCACCACGGTATCTGGAACGCCGGCATACCGCATGAGTTCCGCGGCGAGGAGCCGGCCGGCCTCCGCCCTGTCCCGGAACAACATCCTCGCCGGGTCTCTCGTGTGCGCAGAGCCTTGCATGGAAATCATCGTCGCTTCACGCGGCCACGGCGGCGTGCTGGCGCAAGTGGCGGCAAAACCAGTCCGCCGCAAGCAGCGCGACTTCCTCAATCTTTCCGGGCTCCTCGAAAAGGTGCGTCGCGCCGGAGACGATTCTCAGTTCCTTCCTGCAGCGGAGCTGGGCAAACGCCCCCTCGTTCAGCCGCATCACCTCCTCGTCATTTCCTCCGACGATGAGCAGCGTCGGGGATTTCACGTGCGGCAGCGCATCCCCGGCGAGATCAGGCCTGCCCCCTCGCGAAACAACAGCGTCAATTTCCACGCCCATCCGAGATGCCGCAACCAGTGCCGCGCCGGCTCCCGTGCTCGCGCCGAAGTAACCGATGCCGAGATGGGCTGTCGCGGGCTGTGCCGCAAGCCAACGGGCGACAGAAACGAGTCGCCGGGCAAGCAGGGCAATGTCGAATCTGAGCCGCGCCGTGATGTTGTCCTCGGACTCCTCCTCCTCAGTCAGCAGATCGCATAGGAGCGTTCCGACGCCCGAGCCGCGAATGACGCTGCCGACAAACTGATTTCGTGGGCTGCGCCTGTTGCTGCCGCTGCCGTGCGCGAAGACCACCACACCCTCCGCACCCGGCGGAATGGTCAGTTCAGCGCGCAGCATCACTTTGCCGCAAGGGATTTCAATCTCTCCTGCCGCGGTCCGAAGGCCTGGCTGCGGAGGGCGAATGTGACTCGATGGAGTTTTCATGGTGATCGTGCCAAAGAAGCCTGTCAGGCGGCGGTGAGCTCGGGGCGGGCGGCATTTCTCCAGTCTTCGCCGCCCGCGGTCATTTCTGCCTCGAGCGCGAGGAACGCCTCGGAGATGCACGCGCCTGTCGCGCTCCATTCGCGCTCGTCGCGGCTCGCCTTTGCGCACCAGAGCATCGTGGGTTCGTAGCAGAGAGGGCTGTAGGATATTTCAAAGCCAGCCTCCCTGAGCATTCGCGGGAATTCTTTCCAGTCAGTTGGGTTCAAGGGAATTCACCTCCTTGCGCGGGTTTTGTTCATTTCCGAAAATCGCCTGAACCAACGCGCGGATGCCGCGGCCCCGCGCAACCCTCCGGTATGCACGATGGACGATTTCATCCACCGACTGCGCCCGCGGGCGCGTTTTCCGAGCACCGGTTCCAGAGCCGACGAGCTTCGCCGTCATGCCTTCAGTCGTTGATGCCCCAGCGGCGGGAAACCTCTGCGACGGGGTAGCGGCCCGGCTCGGCGACGGGCTCGGAAATCCCGGCCCATCGTTTGGCAATCCGATTGCGCGCCTCGTCTGCCGCGGGCGCTGCCGAGTCCATGAGGCACATGAACCCCGCTCCACTCCGCGTGGCGATTCGTTTCAAGGAGGCGCAGAGTGGCAATGTCGCGCTGTCCGTCTCGATGCCATTCTCGTGCAGGACGATGATCTGCGGCGGCGCGTTTCGCCCCTCCCGCGTCATGCACAGCTCCAGCCATGACGCGACCCGCTCCGGGAGCGGATCGTGGCCGCTCGCGGAAATCACGATCGTGTCGGCCTGGACAGTTTCCATGAGCACCGAGGCGTTGAATTCGCGCTGGCCCAGCATCGAAAAACTCCACGAACTTGAGTCAATGGGCCGGTTGGGGCCGATGCGCTGGACGAGCTCATCGAAGGCGCGGCGCAGGCGAATCGCGGCATCGAAGTCCTCGTAAAAAAGAACGAGCTTGCGCGGTGTGGCTGATCCCGCTGCGTGCGCATGGGACGACTTCGAATCTGCGCCGGGCAGGACATCTGGTTGGGCATTCATGTGCATCACGATAGCACCCGCCCTTCGATGGCCAATCGGGACGAAGCCCGATCCCGCTTCAGGCCGCCGCCGATGCGGCTAGGAATGTCGCCTAGGAAGCCGTCCCGATTTCAGGCACGGGATGACTCCGACTCCACCCATCTCACGGCATAGTGAATGAGGCCGTTTCCATCCGGCAGCCCGAGCTTCACCTTGATGTTCGCGCGATGTGCCGCCACCGTCTTCTCGCTGATGCCCAGCGCGGAGGCGACCTCCTTCGTGGATTTGCCGGAGCCCAGCAGGCGGAAGATCTCAAACTCACGGTCGGAGAGAGCCTCCATCAGCGAATCGGCACTGACCGACTGCCTGCCCGCCATGTTGTCCAGGAGGCGGGATGACGCATCCGCGCTCAGGTAAACACGCCCGCCGAGCACGTGCCGGATCGCTTCCAGCATCCGGGCCGAGCCTGCGTCCTTCATCACGTAGCCGCGGGCTCCCGCGCGCAGCACGCGCTCGGCGAAGATCATCTCGTCGTGCATTGACAGCACGAGGATCGGCATGCCCGGCGCCATGGCATGGATGTCCTTGATGAACTCGGTGCCGCTGCGTCCCGGCATCGTCAGGTCGGTGATCATCAGATCCGGCTTCGCTCTTTCGACTGCGGCCATCCCTTCCGCAGGACTTCCCACAGCGGCGCAGACCTGCATGTCGGCCTCGCGGTCAATCACAGCCGACAAACCTTCGCGCGTCATCGGATGATCGTCCACGAGCAGGAGGCGCCACCGCTTCCGCCCCGCCCCGGCGGATGCCGGCGGGATTCGCCTTCCGGTTTTGCGCTTCGTTTTCATGGGGTGGTGCGGAAGCTGCAGACGACCCTCGCCCCGCCGCGCAGGCCGCGTTCGATCCGAAGCGTCGCGCCGATCATGCTGGCCCGGTGGCGCATCGCGTCGAGGCCGATGCCTCCCGCCGCAGGGTGCGCGGGAAACGGCCTGCCGTCGTTCTCCACCCGGATCTCGATGCCGTCCACCCGGTCACGGAGCGTGATTTCGATCCGGCGGGCTTTCCCGTGCTTGAGCGCATTGTTCACCGCCTCCTGCGCGATGCGGTAAAGGTGCATCGCCACCGTTTGATTTTCGACGCTCACCGGTGCCTTGCAGGTGAAATGGCACCGCGTCTTCGGGATCCGGGAGGTGCTCCGGGCAAGCTCCTCCAGTCCCTGCATCAGCCCGCCTCCATCCAGCGCCACGGGAGCGAGATTGTGCGAGAGCCGGCGTGCATCGGTCACCGTGTCGCGAAGCTCGTCGTTCAGCCGCTTTGCCTGCTTCGCGAGCGCAGGCGCGCGCGACTCCAGCTCCCGGGCCAGCGCATGGCTGAGCATCTCCAGTCCCGTGAGCCGCTGGCCGAGCCCGTCGTGCAAATCCTGGCCGAACTTTCGCTGCTCCCGCTCGATGCCCCCGATGAGCGCCTCCTCGAGCTTCCGCCGCTCGGAAATGTCCCGGATCACGCCGGTGAAAAGTCCCATGTGGTTCACTTCACTGACAGCCAGTTCGACGGGAAAGATGCTCCCGTCCCTGCGCTGCGCCCGCACCTCGCGGCCGATGCCGATGATCTTCCTCTCGCCCGTGCGGCGGTAGTTCTCGATGTAGCGGTCATGCTCGCTGTGATACGGCATGGGCATGAGCATCTTCACATTCTGGCCGACCATCTCCGCCTCGGTGTGGCCGAACATCCGCACAGTCGCCGGGTTCACGCCGGTGATGATGCCGCCGCGGTCAATGGTAATCACGGCATCCACCACCGTGTTGAGAATCGCGCGCAGCCGCTCCTCGCGGTCGCGCAGCGCCTCGAACGCCCGGCGCCGCTCGGTGATGTCCTCCTTGATGGCCACGAAGTGCCGCACCTTTTCATCCGAGCCGATCACCGGCGCGATCACCGCGTATTCCCAGAACAGCTCGCCGTTCTTCCTCCGGTTGCAGAATTCGCCCCGCCACTCGCGGCCGGCGGTGATCGCGTCCCACATCTCCTTGTAAAACTTCCGGGGCTGCTCGCCCGACTTGAGGATGCGCGGGTTCTTGCCGAGCACTTCGCCGGGCGTGTAGCCGGTGACTTCGGTAAACTTGCGGTTCACGTAGTCAATCTCGCCCGTCGGCGTGGTGATCACGACGCTCGCCGGGCTCTGCTCCACTGCATGCGAAAGTGTCCGGACCTGGTGTGCGCTCAGGCGCAGCGATTCCTCCACGAGCTTCAGCGCGGTGATGTCGCGCGCCACCCCGACGATGCCGACCACCCTGCCCGACGCGTCGCGCAACGGGCTCTTTGTGGACTGATAGGTCCGCGTTTCCCCCTTCGCCGAGGTGAGGACTTCCTCGATTGTCTCAGCGACGCCGGACTTCATGATCCGCCGGTCGTTCGCCCGGAGCAGCGCGGCCTCGCGCGGATCGTCATGCCAGTCGGTTTCCCGCCGGCCAATCACCTCCGATGCCGTCTTCCCGATCGCTGCAAACGCCGCGGGATTGGCCGTTAGCCAACGCGACTCGCGATCCTTCGCAAAGATGAGATCGGGGGTGGACTCGGTGATCGCACGCAGGAGGTTTTTTTGCTCAAGCAGCGCCAGTTCCGCCTCCTTTCTCCCGGTGATGTCTTCGTGGGCCGTGACGACGCCGCGCAATCCACCGTCAGCCACACGGGTCACGCGCGCGATGAACCATCGCTTCCTGTCCGGCGCGTGGCAGGGATACTCGAAGCAGAACTCCCGCACCCTGCCCGCCAGAACATCCCGCATTCCCTGGAGCATCCTCGCCGCATTTTCGGAGCCATTCCGCGCCGCTTTCTCGCAGGCGTTCACATAGTTTGCGCCCTCGTTCATCCTTCCAGGGATGCCATGGCTTTTCCGCGCAAACCGGCGCCAGCTCTCATTCACCCTCACGATTTTTCCGTTCTCATCCACCACGGCGATGTGCGCGGAAAGTGCATCCATTACCGCGAGCGATGACTCCCTGCTCTCCGCCAGCGCCTGCTCGGCGCCGCAGCGCTCGATGAAATCCGCCGCCTGCCGCGCATACAAATCGAGGCTCTGAAGATCGACCGCGCTCAAGCGGTGCGGCGCGCGGAAGTGCGTGGAGATCATCCCCAGCGGCCGGCCATCGTGCGCGATGAGCGGCGTGGATTGCAATGCGCGGAAGCCAGCCGAGCGCGCCTCGTCCCGGTGCGGCGCGAAAGCCGCATCCTGCTCCACATCCTCGATGATGATGCGCCGGCCGCCGCGCAGCGCCCGCCCGCAGGGAGCGTTGTCCTTCGCGGAGACTTCGCGAAAATAGTCGAGGAACCGGCGCTTGAACCCCTGCTGCGCGGCGACGCGCAGCATGCGATCCTTCGGGTCGTAGAGCTGGATCTTCCCAAAGTCCGCGCCAAGCAGCTCGATGGTGGCGGAGAGGATTTCGCGAAGCCCCTCGTGCAGATCCTGCGTCGCCACAGCCGGGCGCTGGCCTCGTTCAGCTTTTTGAATGCCGCCGCGTCGGCGCTGAGACGCGATTCCTGCCAGCGGAGGACTTCCTCCAGCCGCTTCCGCTCCGTGATGTCCTCCGAGAGGATCACGATGCCGCCGACTGCGCCCGCCGCATCGCGCCAAGGGCGCACCTCCCACCGCAGCCACTGCAGAGTGCCGTCTGCGCGTTCAAGCGGGTCTTCATCGCAGCGCACCGTTTCACCGCGCAGACCCCGCTGGTAGATCCTTTTCCATCTCGCGCGATCCCCGTAAACACCTCGTAGTGGGAACGGTTTCAGCCCGTAGTCATTGGTCCAGCGGTGCGAGGCTTCAAGGTAGCGCATCCGGCGGTCGAACATCGCCAGCGCGGCGGGCGCGTGTTCGATGAAAATCCGGAGCTGCTCCTCGTTTGAGAGGAGATTTGAAACACGGGCTTTCCGGGGCGGAGTCGCCGGCGCGCGGCCTTTTCGGGTGCTCTCACTCATCGCGGTTCCCTCCGGGTGATTCGTCTGGGGCGGCCGGGGTTTCATTTGCCGCCAGGATGACTGCGTCGCGGATTCAGGGCGATTTCTTTCTCTCCGTGCCGGCTCCGCGCCCTCAAGCATGGCTGGGACGGCGGAGATTTCTTCGTCGCCGATCGGTTAGGCAGCAAGAGGCAGGGAAACTTTTTCCCGGTAGGCCGTCGGGGATTCCCCGACCAGCGCGTGAAACCTGCGGTTGAAGTGCGTGAGCGATTGAAACCCGACCTCGTAGGCAACCTCACTGATGCGACGATTGGGCCTCATCAGCAGTTCCTTCGCCTTCTCGATGCGGAGCCGGGAGACATAATCGGTGGTTCTCAGTCCGGTGTGGCGCTTGAAGAGCCGGCAGATGTTCCAGTGGGTCGTGTATGCGGCCTTCGCGATTTCGCCCAGATGGATCTTCTCGTCCAAGTGTTCGAGGATGTAGCGTTTCGCGCGCATGACTGCGAGAGGCTCGGTGTTTGCCTGCCGCACCACGAGCTGGTTGCTCTTGGTCGCGAGGTGGTCGGCGAAGATTTCCAGCAGGCGGGTGGCGGAGGCCAGCTGGCTGCGGGGAATGATGCGAGTCGCCATGTAGGCGTCCCGCACCTTCCGCGGATCGAGATCGAGCCCGATGCGCCTCATCGTCGCGGCGATCTTCCGAAGCACGCGCGAGCCGGGCTTCTGTGTGAAGACCTGCCCCGTCCTGAGGAATCCGATCGTCGCCGGCCCGAGTTTCAGTGGAACTGCGGCTTCCGTCAGGCCGAAATGGCATTTCGCAATCGCGGGACCGGCGCTGGCTGCTTCTGCGAGACGTTCCTGCATCCGCAAGCACGCCGCACAACCGGCGTTCTTTGTGCCCATGAGCGCGCAAAACGGATTCTCCCGGGCCTTTCCCCGAAAGGGCGGTTGGAGAACCTCTGTCCCGCAGAGTGCGACCGGAAGGCCGGTAGCATCGCTGTAAGCGCGCGCGTAATCGCGGTAAAAATCTGATTCTGTGAGTGTGCGGAGGAGGCTGGCATGGTCGTTCATGGGTTTTGGAAATGCGTTTTCGCGCAGGCTCAGCGCCCTTTCTTCCTCGCCATGCCGACTCCACGCCTTCCCGCGAGCCGTGTTTGAACGCTTCCGCGATCCTCGCCGATGTCGGCGGACTGCCGGAAGTTGCGGTCAATCCTGCGAGGCTTGGCCGCTTGGTCGTGTGCTTTCGCACCAAGCTTGCGACGGGCGAATGTGGGTTTCGTTTTTTGGGTCTTCATAGAGTCGGTGTTTGCTCAGCGCCTGCGCGCCCGCAGCCAGGCTTCACGCGCTTCGACGCATTTGGGGCAGAGATAACCGCTCGCAGTCTTCGCGGGCCTCACCACGCATCCGGCGAGCACATAATCCCTCCCGTGCGGGAATCTCGCCTTCGCCACCTTCATTTCCTCAAACTCCGCCTGCGACGGCATTCCATACACGAGCCGCATCGCCCTGTGCTCCATCTTGATTCCATGCACGGGACAGACGTCCTCTCCCGGCGCAGCACCGGAGAGCGCGTATGCGAGAAGCCACAGCAGGATAAGGAGGACGATCACCGCCAGGCGCACGACCTTCCTCGACGGCTTCGGCGAGCCATAGCCGACGATCCGCTGTCTTGGTTCGCTGGCGACGTTCATTTTGGCGCAGGGTTCTCGTCTCGCCGGCAATGCCAGTGCATCTACAGGCGCCGTTGAAGCGCTGCGATCCTGGCGTTCAACGCCGCTGCTCTGGCGTGAAGCTGGGCTTGTTTTTGTTTCCATTCGCGGATGGCACCTTCGTTGTTGGGATCGGGACGCTTTGCGTCATGCAGCATGATCTCCGCAAAGACGCGCTCGCGGGCCGCCTGCAAGTCCCGCATCTCCTCCTGCGGCCCGGCTGTCGCAATGTAACAAAGCAGGCCGAAGGACAGAATGCCGACGGAGCGGATGATGGTTTTCAATCTCATGGCAGTCGGGAATTGCCGCGATGGAACGGCCGACGTCAGGGCTGCGGCGCGGATTCGCGATGGCTGCTTCCGATCTTCCTTTCCGCCTCCAGCCAGTCGTCCAATTCATGGCCGTCGGTGCGGCCCCGTTGCTCCCAGAGAAAGTAGGCGCATGTCGCCACATCCTCGACGGGGGGCTTGGATCCGTTGGGACCGTTCGTCAGGAGTTTCTTGGGCTCCGGCTGCTGGTTCTTCTTTTTCGTCTTCATGGTTGTTGCACGGGTTTTGGGTCGGGTGCGCCATCCGCCTGCGCCCGCACCGCCACACTTCCCCGAAAGGAAGCCCTGGTCTCGCAGCGGTGCGGCGCAATGCGCCGACGCATCGGCGCATTTCAACTCACCTTGATCTCGATTGCCTTCGGCTTTGCGTTCTCGTCCTTGGGCAGCCGCACGTGGAGCACACCGTCCTTGAAGTCGGCGGCGACTTTTTCGGCCTTCACGGCCTCCGGCAGCGTGAAGCTGCGCATGAAGCTGCCGTAGCTGCGCTCGATGCGGTGGAATTTCTTGTCCTTCTCCTCCTTCTCGAATTTTCGCTCGCCGGTGATCGTCAGCACCCCGTCCTCGACGCTCACTTTGACGTCCTCCTTCCGCACCGCTGGCAGTTCGGCTTTGACGACGAACTCCTTGTCATCCTCGCTGATGTCCACCAAGGGCGACCACTCAGAGGTGGTAAGCTGTTCTCGCTCGCCATTGGCTTTGGCTGGCAGATCCAACATGGATGAGAGGCGTTTCTGCATCTCGTCGAATTCCCGCCATGGGTTCCAGCGGTTGAAAAGGCCGAGCGGATTGGTTTTGGCTAGTGCATTCATGATTTGGGTTGGGTTTCGTCTTCGTAAGACATGCTGATCCTATTTGCCTCCGTCCGGAGGACAATCGGGCGCCATTCCCAATCGCTCTCGGAACCACGCCGATGGGACTAGGACTTTCTCCTAGCCCTCGCGCGACCGGTTCGCGGTGCCACGGCACCTTTTCCAGCCAGTGAACCGGAAGTGCTGTGCGCGCTCCGCCACGCGGAACTTCGACGGCGATCGGATGTCGCCGTTCTGAGACAGGCCATTCCTCGCCCGTCGCCTGCCCGCGTGCTTTTCCCGTGATGTTTCGCCTGCCAAACGTCATGGACCTCTGGCATGCTGCGGCTGCCGCGAATGACCACGGAGCATTCCCCATCCCCAGCCGGCGCGCCTTTCCTCACGACGCGGTGGACTTGCGTGCGGCTCGCAAAGGCGGATTCCGATGAAGGCCGGCTCGCGCTGGCCGAACTGTGCGGCGCATATTACGAGCCGGTGGTCGCGTTCCTGCGATGCGTGCTGCGCGATGCGGACGCGGCGCGGGAAATGAGCCACGCGTTCTTCGCGGAAGTGCTCGCCGGCGGGGCGATTCACACGGCGGAGCGCGGCCGCGGGAAATTCCGCTCCTACCTGCTCGGCGCGGTGAAGCATTTCGCGGCGCGGCACCGGGAGGCGGCGCGGCGGATGAAACGCGGCGGCGGCGTGGAGATGGCGGCGCTGGACACCGAGGCGGAGGCGGTCTCCGACCCGGCGCGGCGCGAACCGGATGCGGAGTTTGACCGCCAGTGGGCGGTGACGGTGCTGGCGCGCGGCCTCGATGCGCTGCGGACCGAATGCGCCGGCGAGGGGCGCGGCGCGTTCTTCGAGACTGTGAAACCGATGCTCACGGGCGACGCTGCGCATGGCGAACAGGGCGCGCTGGCAGCGGCGTGCGGGATGACCGTCGAGGCATTCCGCATGGCGGTGCACCGGCTGAGGAAGCGTCTGCGCGAGTGCGTGAAGGCGGAGATCGCCGGCACGCTCGACGAGGGCGCGGACGTGCAGGAGGAGATGCAGTCGCTCTTTGCCGCCCTCGGCGGATGAAAATGCGCGTTATGATTTCCACGCGGCGCGTCAGGACACGGGCATGAGCGATTCCACCTCCAAATTCTGCCAGCAGTGCGCGGCTCCGATGCCGGCAGATGCGCCAGGCGGCCTCTGCCCGCGCTGCCTCTTGGCACAGATCGTCGAGCCGACGCAGGATGGCTCCGATGTCCCGCGCGCCTCCGCTCCGACGCCGGAGCAGCTCGCTCCACATTTCCCGCAGCTCGAAATCCTCGAGTGCCTCGGCCGCGGCGGTATGGGCGTGGTTTACAAGGCGCGGCAGAAATCGCTGAACCGCCACGTCGCGCTGAAGCTGCTCGCGCCAGAGCGCGCCGACGATCCGCAGTTTGCCGCACGCTTCGAGCGGGAAGCGCATGCGCTCGCGGCGCTGAGCCATCCGCACATCGTGGCGGTGCATGACTTCGGAAAGGCGGGCGGCTTCTTCTACCTGCTCATGGAGTTCGTGGACGGCGTGAATTTGCGCCAACTTCTGCAGGCGAAGAAGCTCACGCCGAAGGAGGCGCTGAGCATCGTTCCGCCCGTGTGCGACGCGCTCCAGTGCGCGCACGACCACGGCATCGTCCACCGCGACATCAAGCCGGAGAACCTGCTCATCGACAAAAACGGCACCGTGAAAATCGCGGACTTCGGCATCGCGAAGATCATCGCGCGCGACACGGACACCGCCATCCCCAGTGAAGACGGGCAGAGCTTGCCGCCAGGGATGCCCGCCTCACTTCCCGCGGGCACGCCCGATTACGCCGCGCCGGAGCAGCGCGCGGCGGGTGGTGACGTGGATCACCGCGCGGACATCTACAGCCTCGGCGTGGTGCTCTACGAGATGCTCACCGGCGAACGGCCGAAGGACAAAATCGAGGCGCCGTCGAAACGCGTGCATGTGGATGTGCGCATCGACGAAATCGTGCTGCGCGCGCTGGAGAAGACGCCGGAGATGCGCTTTCAAACGGTGGCCGAGATCCGCACGCAGGTGGAGACGATCGTGCAGAGCACGCCGGGAGCAGCGCCGGGAAAGACCACTGCCAGCGCCACTCCGGAACAGACTCCACGGCTCGCGCGTGCCGCCGTGTGGGGCTCGGTCAATCGCAGCGGGGCTGCCGCCGCTCCCGAAACGCCGGCAACACGCGGGCTATCGCGGGGTGTCCGCGCGGTGCTTTGGACGTTGTTCGCGCTGTGCCTCGTCAACTTCGCAACGCCGCACATCACCCAACTCGGCAACAACCCTTACCGCACCTTCGAACTCGGCCTCGTCACATCGCCGTGGCTCGTCGTGCATCCGCAGTTCGTGGATCCGAGCCGCGTTGTCCGCGCGCTGTCGCTGAATTTCACCACGCCGTCGTTCCTTTCCGGAATCGCCGCTGCCGTCTTGGGTGTAGTCCTGAGGCTCACGCGGCGGAAACCCGGGGCGGACTCCGACCGGGGCCGCTCCCCCTCCGTGAAAATCGCGTGGGGCATCGGCGGGAGCGTCGCCACGGGCGCGCTAATCCTGGCGGTTCACTTCGGGCGCATCGGAATGGAGAGGGGCCTGTGGAATCCCACCCTGTCCGTCTCCGTGACGCAGGCGATGACCTCCGGGAACATCCTCATCCTCAACCTTCACACGCGGACATCGAACGGCGCATGCCGGGCGGAGCTGGAGTTCACCGGGCCGGCAATTGCCACGCCGGTCGTGCCGCCTGTCGCATCACTCGGTGACGCCATCGAGCGCCTCTGGCCGAATGACGCGATGGGAATTCATTCCCGCCTTCTCAATGAGCCGAGCCTCTGGCGCATCGCGCTGGTTTTCCCCGATGCCGACACCGCGAAGAAGGCGCAGCGGAGTCTCCGCCCGATAGGCCCACTCGTCGCGAAGGGGCACAAGAAAGAGGGCGGCATGCTCTTTGACATCACCGGCCCAAACGGCAGATACACCGCGAGCATCAACGTAGGGCGCGAGGATGCGGCTCCCAAGGCCGCGTCGCGACTCACGAATGCCAAATCCGTCCGGACGCCGTCAGCGGCATCCGCCGCTGGAATGCGGGACGACTCCCCGCTCACCACTCCCATCGGCGGCGGCGATGATTCTCCCGCGGGCATCGCGAAGGCGCAGCAGCTCGGCGTCGCGGCGGCGGCGAAGGACATCGCGGCGGGCAATTTCCGCATCCTCGCGTATGGCCTCGTGAAAATCGAACCGGACGCAGTGGACGAGGAAACCGGGTTCCGGCTGCAATCCGTGGCAGGCACCATCCTCGGCAGTTCCTTCCAGGCCGAGGCCGACGCCTACAACTTCGCCATGCGCGAGCACTGGCAGAAGCACATCCGATGGGTGATGCCCGTCGCAGGCAACGTCGCCGTCAAACCCGGCACCTACGCGCTGCCAAACGACTTGAAGCTCACCATCCCGGATGCGCCGGTGCGCAGGGACGGCCAGGCGCCCACCCTTGACGCGCAACTCGTGTGGGGCCCGTCGCACAGCAAGCCCGGCGCGAGCTACGACATCAGCCTCTCGCCCGACTTTCCCTCCGCGATCGCGTGGAGCGCCGACGGGAACATCCTCTGGGTCGCGTGCTCCGCGAAGACGAACTCCGAGCCCGGCGGAAAGGTCAGCCACTTTTTCCGCACCCTGCACATCCGCGGGCCTGGCGAGGTGGATGAGGAAATCCAAAATCCCCCGGAGGTGGACGCCACCCTTCGCGCGAAGCTCCCGAGGGTATTTCGCGAAATCCTCGGCGAGCCCGCAACTCCGCCGCGTTGAGCAGGACATCGTCGCACAAAGCGACGCATCCCTTCCGCTCAATCAACCGACCCGCCCGGATCCTCGTGCGGCGCGCGATCAGTTCTCCTCGTCGTCGGATTCAACCGGCTCGGGGATGCGCTTGAAGTGGACTTCGATCACCCGGCGGCCGTCGGCCTTCGTCACCGAGACATCGAAGTCCTCAATGCGCGCCTTCTCTCCCGCCTTCGGCAGGTGGCCGATGATCTGCGTGACGTAGCCGCCGACGGTGCTGACCTCGGTGCTGGAGAGGTCGAGGTGCAGCATTTCATTCAGCTCGTGGAGGCTCAGCGTTGCAGCGACGACAAATTCATCCGCGCTGACCCTGCGGGCCTCGGGCTTCTCCGTGTCGAACTCGTCCTGGATGTCGCCGACGATTTCCTCAAGCACGTTGTCGAGCGTGACGATGCCGGCGGTGCCGCCGAATTCGTCCACGACGAGCGCGAGGTGCGCGTGGCGGCTGAGGAAGAAGCTGAGGAGCTTCTCCAGCGGCATCATTTCGGGGACGTTGTGGAGGTCGCGCCTGATGCCCGTGATGTCGGGCTGCGGCTCGCGCATGAGGCGCAGGAGGTCCTTGATGTGGACAAGGCCGATGGTGTCGTCGAGATGGCCACGGCAGAGCGGGAAGCGGGTGTGGCGGGACTCCAGTGCGCGGCGGAGGTTTTCCTCGAACGGATCCTCCACATTCAGGAAGACGACATCGCCGCGCGGCGTGGTGATGTCGCGCACGACGCGGTCGCGGAGGTCGAGGGCGTTGTTGAGGAGTTCCTTGCCGAGCGGGGTGACCTCGTGGGCCTTGGCGCTCTCGGCGAGGATGAGGCGCAGTTCCTCCTCGCTGTGCGCGAGCTCGTGCTCGCTGGCGGGCTGGAGGCGGAAGACGTGCTTGAGGAGCCAGTTCGCGGTGCCGTTCAGCGTCCAGATCGCGGGCTTGAAGAGCGCGTAAAACCATCCGAGCGGCTGCGCGACCCAGATCGTGGTGCCGACTGGCTTGCGGATGGCGAGCGACTTCGGCGCGAGTTCGCCGAGAACGATGTGCAGGAAGGTGATGATCGAGAACGCAATGACGAAGCTCGCCGTGCGGATGACGCCGTCGCTCTCGATGCCCATTTTGAAAAAGAGCGGCTGGAGCATCCTGGCGAGGTAGGGCTCACCGACCCAGCCGAGCCCGAGCGAGGAGAGCGTGATGCCGAGCTGTGTGGCGGAGAGATACGCGTCGAGGTGATTGACGGCTTTGCGCGCGCGGCTGGCGGCGCGGTTGCCTTCGGCCTCAAGCGCCTCCAGCTGGCTCGCGCGGACCTTCACGATGGCAAACTCGGCGGCGACGAAGAACCCGTTCAGGAGCACCAAGGCGACGACGATGAGTATCTCCAAAAGCATCTGCCCGCCCGTGGAAAACTCGCGGACAAGCGGGGCGGCGGCGTCGGCGAGGACCGTGGCAAATGCATTCATTGGGAAAAGAAACGAGCCGCAGACCGGCGGCCTGCGGCTCGTAAAAGAGGCGGAGCGGGGCGGGCTACCAGCTCGACTTCGTGACTCCGGGGATGAGGCCGTTGGAGGCCATCTCGCGGAGCTGGATGCGGGAAACTTGGAAGCGACCGATGAAGGCGCGCTTGCGGCCGGTGGCGTTGCAGCGGCGGCTGAGGCGGACGGGGCTCGCGTTGCGCGGGAGCATGGAGAGGCCGATGTAGTCGCCCTTCTTCTTCAGTTCAGCGCGGAGGGCGGCGTATTTCGCCACAGTCTTCGCTTTGCGTTTCTCGCGTTCGAGCCAGCAGGTTTTTGCCATAGGTAAATTTTTGGGAGCGCGGAAAATAGGGGCGGCAACCGGGAAATCAAGGGTAATTTTCCCCTACATGAGCCGGGCCGGGAGCGACCACTCCAGACGCCCCCCGCCGCGGCGGAGGTCAAACACCTCGACGAGGGTAAGCGAGGCCTTGCGCACGTGGATGGTGCCGCCTGCGGCAGCGCCGAGCAGATGCGCGATGAGTTCGCCGAGATCAGGCTCGTGGCCCACCAGCATCACCTCGGTCGCGTTTTTCAGACCGGACAGCGCGGCGACGATGACTTCGGGGCGTGCGCCGCATGAGAGCCACGGCGCGGTGGAAAGCCCGGCGCCGAGTTCTTTCGCCACGGGTTTTGCCGTCTGCTGCGCACGGATGAGCGGGCTCGCGAGGATGACATCCGGGCGGATTCCCTCCTCGTGGCAGAACTGCGCGACTTTGCGCGCCTGCTCCTGTCCCTTTTCGGAAAGTGTGCGCGCGGAATCGGTCGCCGCCTCAGTGTCGGCGTCGGCGTGGCGGAGGATGTAAAGGCGCATGCCGTGGACGCGAAGCCCGCGCTACATCACGAGGCCGCCATCCACCGTGAGCACCTGCCCGGTGATGTAGCCGGCCTCGGCGCTCGCGAGAAAGGCCACCGCCGATGCGATGTCCTCAGGCGTGCCGAAGCGCTTGGCAGGAATCTGCTTCACGACCTCGTCCTTCACGTTCTGCGGGAGCACGTCGGTCATGTCCGTCGTGATGAAGCCGGGCGCGACGGCGTTCGACGTGACACCGCGCGTGGCCAGCTCGCGGGCGACGACTTTCGTGAAGGCGATGAGGCCAGCCTTGCTCGCGGCATAGTTGGCCTGCCCGGCGTTGCCCATGAGGCCGGCGACGCTGGCGATGTTGATGATGCGGCCGCTGCGCTGCTTCATCATGCCGCGGGCGACGCCCTGGTAGAAGTTGAACGCGCCCTTGAGGTTCGTCGCGAGCACGGCATCCCAATCCTCCTCCGGCATGCGCATCGAGAGGCCATCGCGCGTGATGCCCGCGTTGTTCACGAGGATGTCCACGCGGGAAAAGTCCGCCTCGATGCGCTCGCACAGCGCCTGCACGGCGGCGTGGTCCGCGGCGTCCACCGCGTAGCCCTTCGCTAGCCCCGCAAACTTCGCGTTGATCTCCTCCGCGACCTGCTCGGAATTCTTCTCCGTGCGGGAGACGACCGCGACGCGCGCGCCCTCGCTGGCAAGACGGATGGCGATGGCCCGGCCGATTCCGCGGCCGGCGCCTGTGACGATGGCAACCTGATTGGCAAATTTCATGGGAGCGCGGAGTTTTCCGAGCGCGTGCGCTTTGTCGAGGGCGAAACCAGTCCGCCTTCCTCAGTTGAAAAAACTGAGCACAGACGACTGAGCACTCCCTACTCCTCGTCGTCGCCCGCACCCTTCTGCCGCACGAGGCCGCGCAGTTTTCCCTCGATGAACTGGCTGATGTCGCCGTCCATCACGCCGCTCACGTCGCTTGTCGCGACGCCGGTGCGCAGGTCGAGCACCTTCTGATACGGCTGAAAAACGTAGCTGCGAATCTGGTAGCCGAAGCCGATGTCCGTCTTCGCGCCGTAGGCGGCCTCGAGCTCCGCGCGCTTCCTGTCCTGCTCCATCTGGTAGAGCTTCGCCTTGATCATCTTCATCGCGGTCACCTTGTTCTGCGCCTGGCTGCGCTCGACCTGGCAGGCGGCGACGATGCCCGTCGGCAAATGCGTGATGCGCACGGCGGTCTCGACCTTGTTCACGTTCTGCCCGCCTTTGCCGCCCGCGCGGTAGGTGTCCACCTTGATGTCCACGTCGTTGATTTCGATGGGCGCGTCCTCCTTCATCTCCGGGACAGCGTCCACGCTCGCAAAGCTCGTGTGGCGGCGCTTGTTCGAGTCGAACGGCGAGATGCGCACGAGCCGGTGCACGCCGCGCTCGCACGCGAGGTAGCCGAATGCGTTCTCACCCTCGATGCGCAGCGTCGCACCCTTGATGCCCGCCTCCTCGCCAAGCTGGATGTCCACCGTGGAAACCTTGAAGCCGCTGCGCTCGGCCCAGCGCACATACATGCGCATGAGCATGTCCGCCCAGTCGCACGACTCGGTGCCGCCCGCGCCGCTGTGGATGGTGAGGAAGCAGTTGCAGCGGTCGTTCGGCCCGGAAAGAAACTGCTGGAGCTCAAACTGCTCGATCTCCCTCTGAAGCGACGCATGCTCCTTCGCCACATCCGCCGCCGCCGCGGCCTGCTGCACCGGATCGGTTTCCGCCTCGGTCAGCTCGACGAGCACCTCAAAGTCCGCCGCGCGACGCTCGAGCCCGATCAGCGGCTCGACCTTCTTCTTCAGCCCCGACGCCTCCTCGATGACGGCCTGCGCGCGCTCCTGATTGTTCCAGAAATCCTGCGCGGCCATGCGCTCGTCCAGCTCCCCGATGCGCGATTGCAGCTTGGGGACGTCAAAGGAACCTCCGCAGTTCGGCCAGTCGGGCCTTCAGCGCGGAGGAGTCAAAAGGAGTCGGATCAAATGCCATAAGAAGCGGCGGACGATATGCGCGGAGGCAGGCGTGGCGAGGGGAAAATCAGCGCGCCGGATTTCCGCTTGCCGCCACCGGAGCGCGCCCGTTATCTGCCATTCCATATAACGATGCGTCTCCGATTCCGGAACATTCTTCTGCCCGCCCTCGCCTGCGCCGCCACGGCGCGCGCCGACGTCGTCACGCTCGGAGCCGCCAGGGACAACGCAATCGTCAACGGCGCGAACCAGAGCAACAGCAACGGCGGGGGGCCGGCTTTCTTCGCCGGCACGGATGGGAACAACGCGGTTCACCGCGCGCTGCTTGCCTTCGATTTCAGCAGCATCCCCGCGGGCTCCACGATCACGAACGTCCAGCTCACGCTCACGCTCGGCCAAGTCGCATCGGGTGGACCGGCGAGCGCGACAATCTCCCTCTATTCCCTCACGCAGAACTGGGGCGAAGGAACGGCTGGCAGCACAGCGGCCGGCATCACTGGCACCGGGCAGGGGTTCACGCCCGGCACAGGCGACGCCACTTGGAATGCATCATCTTATTCCGCGACCACCCCGGCACTCTGGACGACCGCGGGTGGCGACCACGCGGCTGCCGCGAGCGCGACACTCCTGCTCGGGACGAACGTGCTCAACACCTCGTTCACCTGGCTTTCGACAGCGCAGCTCGTCGCGGATGTGCAGGGCTGGCTCAACAGCCCGGCGACGAACTTCGGCTGGGAACTCATCAACGCGAACGAGGTCACCGCCCGGTCCATCTACGGCTTCTACAGCCGCGAGTGGTCGAACGCGCATTTCGGCGGAAGCGCGGCGCAGACTCCCTCGCTGCAGGTGACTTACACGCCCGCGCCCGAACCCACGTCGGTCGCGCTGCTGGCCGCGGCGCTGCTCGGTTGCCTGACCCGGAGGAGCCGCGATGCGCGAAAGGCGTGACGCCTTCACGCTGATCGAGCTGATGGTCGTTGTCGCGATCATCGCGGTGCTCATCGGTCTGGCGGGCGCGGTGTTTTCGCGCGCGGCGATCTCGCGCAACGAAACGGAAAGCGCGGCGCGCATGCGGCAGTGGGGAGTGGCGCTAGCCGGCTACGTCGCGCAGAACGACGGCGCGCTCCCGCGGCGCGGGCAGGGCGTGCAGCCGCTCACACAGATCAATCGGCCGGAAGACTGGTTCAATGCGCTGCCGCCGCTCCTCGGACAGAAGAGCTACTGGGATCTCGCGCAGGCGGGGCAGCGCCCGCGGGCGGGGCAGAATTCCATCTTTGTGCGTCCCGGCGCAAAGGATCCGGGCGGCGCGGCGTTCATGAGCTATGGGATGAACATGAACCTCTCGCCCTGGAACCTCACCGCGCCGACGCTGCTCACGCGCATCGAGCAGCCATCCGTGACGGTCTTCCTCGCCGAGACTCCGGGGCAGTATTCGAGCACGTATCCCTCGTCGCGCGCTTATTCGTGCCTCGCGCCATTCGGCGACCGCGGCCACGTGCTGTTCCTCGACGGGCACGTGGGCACTTTCACCGCGGAATATCTCGGCGTGAACAAGGGCGACCCGAAGCGCGACGACGTGCGCTGGCTCACCGGCACGGAAAGCGACGCGCAGGCAGCGAACTACTGACGCATGCGGAAGACGCCCATCATCGTGATGCTCGCGATCATCGCCATCGGCGGCATCGCGCTCGCGGCGCTCTGGCGCGCATATCGCACCCTGCCGGAAAGACGCCCCATCCGCGTCGCCGTCATCGGCGGCATGACGATGAGCGGGATGTGGCAGGAACTCGCCGCGACTTTTGAAAAAGCCACCGGGTGGAAGACGCAGCTCGTCGCCACGGGACCGAAGGCCGTGCTCGCGGAGGCATTGAAACGCGGCGAAGTGGATCTCCTCACGATGCACAGCAGCGACGAGACGACCGACCTCGTCGCCGACGGCTGGGGCGTGAACATGCGACCGTGGGCGCGCAACGAGCACACCATCGTCGGCCCCGCGGGCGATCCGGCAGGCATCCGAGGCATGAGGGACGGCGCGGAGGCGCTGAAAAAAATCGCCGCCGCACGCTCGCCGTTCGTGGACTTCTACGGCCCCGGCAGCCGCGAGCTCACCCACAAGCTCTGGCAGCGCGCGGGCCTCAAACCCGAGGGCGACTGGGTGCTGAAGGACGAGAGCCCGTCGCCGCAGCAGATCGTCGAATTTGCGGAGCAGAAGAACGCGTATGTCGTTGTCGGCCGCATCCCGGTGACGAACGGAAAAATCCCCGCAGGCAAAATGGAAATCCTCGTGAGCGGCGATCCCGAGATGCGGCGACCGTATGTGGTGATGGAGGCAAGCCCGAAAAAATTTCCGCGCACCAACTCCATCGGCGCGCGGTCGCTCGCGGACTGGCTTACGAGCGACAAGGCGCGGCAGTTCCTCCTCGACCACGCAAAGCGGCAGCCGGGTGGCATCGCAATTTTTTTCCCCGTGGATGCGCCGCCGCCCGCGGCGAATTAGCTACCCCTTCAGCAGCTTCCTCATCTTGCGCCACGCAGGCTGCGCGGCGGCTGCGCTTGCCTCCTGCATTTCGAGATACGCAGCGAGCGCCTTGCGCCCTGCATCGGTGACCTGCGCGCCGCCGCCGTTGCTGCCGCCACGCGAGAGCACCACGAGCGGCTCGGCGAAATGGCGGTTCATCGTATGCACGAGATCGAGCGCCTTCACGTAGGACATCTTCATCGCGCTGGCGGTCTGGTTCAGGCTCCCCGTCTCCAGCAGCGACGCGAGCACCTCGGCCTTGCCGGGGCCGAATGCAAAATCACCGCCGCGCGCGACTCTCACGCGCAGATGCAGCGATGCGGGATCGGACTTCGGATTGCGGGGCACGGGCGGCCTTTAGCACACATCCGCGGAGAAATGCGAACGCGAATGCGCCGGAGCTTTGGAAGACAGGGCGCCGCTTGCATTCCCACTCTCCCTCAGAATAGTCCGCCCATGCGTTTCCCCGTCCTGCGCGCCCTCGTGATCGCGTTGATTTCCCTGTCCTCCGCGCTGCACGCCGACCCGCCTGCACCGGCAGGGATTCTCGACCCGAAGACCGCCGCTCAAGCTTGGAATGCCATCCGCCTCGCCACCCGGAACGTCGAGCATCTCATCGCCGAGGACCGCCTCGCGGAAATCCCCGTGCAAATCTCCTACTGCAGCCCGGCTCTCCGCGCGCTCGCCCGCAGCGTCACCGACGGCGCGGCGGTCGCGCACGTGCAGCAGCAAAGCACGCGCGCCATCGGCTGGCTCGGCGCCATCGCCCGCGCGGCTCAGGAAAACAACGCGCCCAGCGTGAGGGAAAACTACGGCAAGCTGCGATTCCTGCTCGACGACATCGCGCGCTCCTTCGATCCGAAGACGGTGGCGGCGGAGATTTTCTTCTGCCCGATGCACGCGGACATGCTCTCGGAGGACGCGACGACGCCCTGCGACAAATGCGGCATGAAGCTGCGCCCGCGCCGACTGCCCTACAGCTTCATCTACACAACGCCGGGCGAGCCGACGATCCGCATGACCGCCACCGCGGACGGGCCGGCCACCGCGGGCAGGAAACTCACCGTGAAGGTGCGCCTCGAGAGGGGCGACAAGTCCCCCGTGCTGCCCGGCGACCTGATCGAGACGCACACGCAGCCCATCCACCTGCTCATCGAGGAGCCCGCGCTCGGCGACTACCACCGCGTGCATCCCGCGCCGACAAGCGTGCCGGGCGAATACGAGTTCAGCTTCACCCCGAAAAAATCCGCACCTTACCGAATCTGGGCCGACCTCATGCCCGCCGCGACCGGCGTGCAGGAGCTGCCATCCGCGGATTTGCCGGGCGCGGAAAAGGCGGAGGCCGTCGCGGACATCGCGACGCGCCTCGTTGCGGAAGCGGGTGGCTGCAAGTTCCAGCTCACCCTCAGCGGCGGCTCCGATGCCCCGCTGAAAACACGCGAGGCGCGCGGGATGAAAATCACCGTCTCCGATGCGGATGGAATGCCGGTCACGCGGCTCGAGCCGGTGATGAACGCGTTCGCCCACGTCGTCGGCTTTTACGACGACTACCGCACGATCATCCACCTGCACCCGGAGGGCGGCGAAGTGCGGGGCACGGAGGCGCGCGGCGGTCCGGCAATGAACTTCGTGATTTTCCCGCCGCGCGCGGGATTCATCCGGCTCTACTGCCAGGTGAGCATCGGAGGGAAGGCGCTCTTCGTCCCCTTCAATGTGAACGTGGCGCCGTAGCCGTGCTCAGCGCGTGACGATGTCGTCCTCGGTGTAGAGGACGCGGTCGGGGCCCGCGGAGCGAATCTCCATGTCGCTCTTGGAAAGTTGGTGGAAAAAATACGGTGTGCCCCACGCATCCAGCAACTCGCCGTCGCGGTTGAGCGTCTGGCCCTCGGGCGGGCCGAGCATCGCGCCCTTCGGATTGCCCCCCATGATTGCCTTCATGATCTCGGCGTTTGTGCCGAACGGGTTCTCACCCATCCGCGTGCGGTAGTCGCGGAGCATGATGCTCACTTTGTCCGCCTCGATGAGGCCCGAGCGCCTCTCAGCGTCGCCCATGTTCGGGTCCGCCGGGGAACTCCGCGCCCTCGCACCGGGAGGGATCGCAGGCACCGGCCCGCCGCCCGGTGCGCGGCCGACGAAGGGAGCGGGAGCTTCCGCGGGAGGGGGCGTCGGAGTGCCGGGGACCGCTGGCTTTGAAAGGATGCCCGGCTGGCGGACGGACGGGGACTTCGCCGAAGTCATCGGTGCCTGCGGTGGCACCGAAACCAGGGGCGGGGTGGATGCCGTCTGCGGGGCTTCCGGCGCAGCCGGCGCGGGATTTTCAGAGACGTGCCCCCGCCATTCGCGAAGCACGAGGATGATCGCGACGAGCGCCGCGACGGTCGCAAGCATCGCCCCGATGCGGAGCTTCATTGGCGCACCGGAATCCAAGGGCTACGTCATGAAGCTGGCGTAGGAGCCGTTGTAGGGCACATAGCCGCCGGCGTAGGAGCCGCCGAAGCGGGTGATGTTGGGGAACACGGTCTTGATGTTGCCGCTCGTGATGCCGAGCCATTTCGCGAGGCAGGCGGAATATTGGTCCACCGACGTCGTGGGAATCCAGCGGCCGGTGCTCGTGTCGTCCGGGCCGTTTACGGCCAGCGTGGGCCAGATGCCGAACGTTTTCTGGCCGTCCACGGCGCCGCCGACGATGATGTGGTGGCTGCCCCATCCGTGGTCGCTGCCGAGGCCGTTGCTCGGGAAGGTGCGGCCGAAGTCGCTCGCGGTGAAGGTGGTGACTTGGTTCACGATGGACGAGGCGTTGCCGTTGTAGGTGATGCCCATCTGCTTCAGCGCCTTCTGAAACGCCCAGATGCACTGGCTGACATCGGCCAGCAAGTCCGCCTGCGAGCCGATGACGACAGCGGGGTTGTTCGTGGTCGTGGAGCCGGCGTTGTTCGTCTGCGCGGTGTGCGTGTCGTAGCCGCCGACGGAGACAAAGAAGATCTGCCGCTTCATGCCGAGGCCGCTGCCCGAGGAGCGGTAACCCGCCTCGATGAGCTTCGCGATCATCCTGAACTGCTGCATCAGCGTCGAGGTCTTCGTCGCGCCTCCATTCGGGGTCACGACTTGGTAGGCCACGCCTGTCTTGCTCCAATTCGAGATCGTGTCCCAGTAAGTCCCCATCTGCGTGCCGGTGAGCGCGGTGCTGAGGCCGGCACCCGTGTCCAGCGAGCCCTTGAGGGCGGCGGCATAGTTTGACGTGAAATAGTTTGAGTGGCCCGTCTCGTTTGCGAGGATCGAATTGAGCGCGGCCAGGCGGGCGGTGGCGGCGGATGTGGGGTTGTTGGGATTTGTGAGCGCGACGACGCCGGTGGTGCCCACGGAGTATTGCTGGACCTGCGCGCCGATCTCGAAGGTGTTTGCGCCGGAGAGCGTGATGCAGGCGGCGAGCTTGTCGAGGTGGTTGGGAATCGTGCCGGTGTAGGGGTTCGTGCCGGCAGCGTGCATCAGGTCGGCCATTCGACCACCCCATCCGGTGGACGGCGGCTGATCCGGGATGGAGGTCTGCCACTGGGTCACCTGATCCGCGTGGGAAAAAAGCTGCGGCGGCTTGGCGACGGAGTTGGAGGTGTATTGGGCCTTCGTCATCGGATACACGAGCGGGCCGGCGTTGAAGAGGAATGCAACCTTCCCGAGATCGTTGAAGCCGGCCGTCTGGTTGAACATCTGCGCGAGCTCGTAGCAGGCGGGGTTCAGGCCGTAGCTGTGGCCATCGCTGCTGACCGGCGCCAGCGCCTGCGCCGTCGCGGCGCTGCCGTCCACATTGGGGATGGCGAGCACGGGCGTGCGGATGTTTGCGTAGCTGGCATATTCGCCGGCGATGGTCGGGATGATGAGGTTGTTCGCATCATTCCCGCCCGCGAGAAAGAGGCACACGAGCGCCTTGTAGTCGCTGAATGCACCCTGCGCGAGCGCGGCATTCATGAGGTGCAGGTCGCGGATGCAGTTGCTCATGGCCGAAGCGCCGAGCGCGGTGCAGGCGGCCTTGCGGAGGAAGGCGCGGCGGTTGATGGCCTTGAGCAGGTTTTCGTCTTTCATGGGGTGCTATTTCTGGACCGCGTATTCCGCGGAGGTGATGATGAGGTGGATGACGGCGCGGACGCGGTCGCGCATCTGCGCGTTGGTCGGCGTCGGGGTGGTCATCGGGAAGTTCGTCGTGTTTGCGACGCAGTTGATGATGGTCGTGCGGTTTGCCGCATCGAGCGGGCCGCCGATGAGGAGGCTGGAAAGCGCGTCCACCAGCGTGGGAATGTTGGCGTTTGTCGTGTAGCCGGTGGTCATGTAGGGCCCGATGTCCATCACCACGCTGCCGCCGCCATTGTTGAAGCTGCTCAGCCCGTTGGCATTCCCGTTTCCACCGACGGTCCCGATGATCATGTTCGTGAGGCTGTTGCTGAGGTTCACCACGTTCGTGTCCGTGGTGAGCTGGAACTCCGGCGAGTCGGTGTTGCTCGCGGAGAGCGTCCCCGGGAAGCGGTAGTTCGGGAAGAAGAAGTTGAACACCGTCGGCGAGTTCAGCGGTGACTGCGTGAGCGTGCTCTCGGTGGTCTTCAGGTCGAATGTGCTCTGGTTGATGGAAACCACGCCCGTCCGGCCCATCGGCGGCGCGACGAGCGGGTAGATGGTGAAGCTGTTCTGCGAGTTGGACGGCGGGTAGGGATAGCTTCCGCCATTGGTCACCGAGGGCAGCGAGGAGGTCTTGAAGTGATCCTCGTCCACGAGCGTGGAGACGACATACTCGGCGTCCGCAATCGGCCTCGGCGTGACCACCGGCGCATCCACCCAGATCGAAGTGCCCACCGCGAGGTTGT
This sequence comes from Chthoniobacteraceae bacterium, assembly GCA_044221185.1. GTDB lineage: Bacteria > Verrucomicrobiota > Verrucomicrobiia > Chthoniobacterales > Chthoniobacteraceae > SXWH01. Next base: position 230,024 of record JBGAPP010000009.1, read on the forward strand.
GGTTCGCGTTGTTGTTGAACTGGACGAGGTCGTAGTAGGCCAGGTTGCTCACGCTCTTCTGCGGCGTGTAGCTGCTCGCGAACTTCGGGACGATGACGTTGCCGGCGCGGGCCGTGACCGGCGTGTCGGCGGTCTGGACGGTGAAGGAGCTGCCGCTGGGATTCGTCTGCACGTCGTAAACACCGCTCCCGGGCAGGGACGCACCACCGGCCGCGGTCTGGCTGAGGAACATCAGATACACCTTGCTCCGGATGAGCTTCGTGGTCGTCGCAGTGCTGTAGTCCGTCGGGGCGGTGGTGCAGTTCACCGGAACGGTGAAGCTGTTGCCACTCACATTGGACACCGTGAACGTGCCATTGATGGATGCACTGAAGACGGCATTGGGATCATTCATGCCCGCAATCGTGACACGCCCGCCGTTGACCAGGTTGTTGGCGGCGGAAGTCGTGATCGTGCAGGGAGTGCCAGTCGTGATGCTGCTGATGGCGACCGTCGTTCCCGAAACGGGGGCGTCCGTGATGGGCCCGCTCGTGCTCACCGTCAGCAGGTTGCTTCCGGCCGTCTGCGAATAGCTGGCGTTGGTCATGCCTGTCGCATTCACATCCATCGTGTTGGCGCCCACGATCTGCGCGGATGCGACACTCGTCGGCGCGGTGGTCTGCTTCACAGGCACGCGGAAGGTGGTGGCCGAGCCCACCGCCACCACCGTGAACGTGCCGTTGATCGTCGGAGTGAAGCCGGTGCCGGTCACGCCGCTGATGGTCACCACATTGCCCACCGAGAGGCCGTGGTTCTCCACCGTGGTGATCTCGGTGAAATACGGCGTCTCCAGCGCGCTCGCATAATTGGTGGGCGCCACGGTGCAGTTGGACGCCACTGTGAACGATGTCGCGTCAACCACAGTGACTTGGAAAGTGCCATTGATGGTGGGCGAGAAGGTTCCATTCGTGAAGCCGCTGATCGTCACGGCATCCCCCGTGGTGAGATTGTGCGCGGCCGACGTGGTCACCTTGCACGGGTTGCCGGTGTTGATGGCCGTAATCGAAACGCCGGTCCCCGTGATGCTGGCGGTCCCGGAAATGCCCAGCGTCGTGCCGACGGTGTAGGTGCCGCTTGTCGGGACGTCGCCGGGCGTGAGCGTCTGGCCCGAGGGGCTGTAGTTGCCGCGGAAATCCAGGCTCACCGTGAAATTCTGGCTGAAATCATTCGGCGTCGAGGTGCTGATCCGCAGCTTGTTGCTGTTCACGCCCGTGAGCTGCTTGTAGGTGCCCGTGTAGGGGATCGCCGGGAATGCACGGGCCGGGCCGGTGAGTCGCGTCACCGGCTCGCGCTGCTTGCCAAAGCCGGTCACGCCCGGCGCAGGCGTGCTGCGCGCCTCGCCGTCGAGGAGGATCTGCTTGATCACCGCCACCATGTCGCCGCGCACGCCGGAGCCGTTGTCCTTGAACTTCTGCACCACGCGGAAGAGGTAGCCGGGGCTCGGGTTGCTGGTGACGAAGCGCTGGATGAGCTGGCGGCAGATGTAAGGCGCGACGTTGTCGTTGTTGACGATGTTGTCGATGGCCGTCTCCAGCTCATTCAGGCCATACTGGTCGTAGGGGTGCGGCAGCGACCAGCCGGAGAAGTTGCTGTTGTCCGACTGCGAGCCGGTGACGGCTGCGATGCCGCCCGTGCCAAAGCCAGCCGCGAGAATCGTCGGGCCCGTCACGGTTCCCGCCGTGCCCGCCGCCCCGGTGCAGCAGACTGGAACGGTGAAGGTCTTCGTGCCCGTCACGGTCACCTGGAAGTTCGCATTGATCGGGCCGCCTGTGGTGAATGTCCCGCCGGTGACGCCGGCGATGGTCACCGTGTCGCCGGTCGTGAGGCCGTGCTCCGTGGAGGTCGTGACCGTGCAGGGCGGGCTTCCCGCGGGGCTGCTCACCGCGATGCTGCTGATGCTCACGCGCGGCGTGAGGCCGGTGGCGCCGGGCGCGACGACGTTGTCGAGCAGGAGCTTCGTCCTCTGTTCGTGCTGCGCGGGCACCAGCACCATCGGGTTCAGGTAATTCGCCCCAGGGTTCGTGCCCGTCGGTGCACGGCCGTTGCCTTGGTTGGCCTGGCTGTAGTTCCAGCCGGTGAGGAGCGCCGAAAGTCCGAGAATGGTCGGCTGCGTGTAGGTCGGGACGAGGTTCGCGTTTGAATCGAGGACGAACTTTCCGTCGTCCCACATGCGGTTCAGGCCCACGGAGAAGAGCTGCATGATTTCGCGGGCGTAGTTCTCGTTCGGGTGCCGGCCGATGGTGTCGTCACCCTTCTGGTTGGCCAGCATGTCCAGGTATTTTCCCATCGCGGGCGTAAGCGTGACGGCCTTGAGCAGTCCGCGGAAGGTGCCGCTCTCCGGCACTCCCGCGGTCGGCAGGCAGTAGGCCAGGAGCTGATCGTAGTAGTCGGCGAGGATGCGTCCGTTGTTCGCCAGCGGGCCTGTGTCATTGTTCCACGAGATGACCATGATTTCGCTGAGGGCAAAGGCGAGGCGCTGGCGGAGCTGGTCCTGCCCCATGATGGAGAATTTCCACCAAGCGTTGGTAAAGAGATAATAGGCGTAGGTCGCGTTGATGTCCGCGGTGACGCCGTTGACCACGTCGTCCGAGGTGTAGCTCGGGGACTTCGCGAGCTGAGCATTGATCCAGCCCTCAAAGCCCAGAGTCCCCACGTTCGTGACTTCCGTGGGGCTCGCGCCAAAGGTCGCCTGGTTCAGGAAACGAGCGGCATGGGTCGGATTCGATGGGGAAACCAGGATTGCGGGCACTGAAGAATTGTCCATCGCACTCGGCTCCGGATAATCCGACGCCTTCGGCGCCGTCTGCGAGCCGTCCACGAGCGTGAGGTTGCCGCGGATTTCGCCCGAGGGGTAGGACGCCGAGTGAATGTTGAGGTAAATCTTGCCCTGCTGAATCCCGGAAAGAAGATCACCGCTCAGGTTCCAGATGTAACCGCCATCGGCTGTCTTCTGCTCCGGGTGGAACGCATCAGCATCATCAATGTCGTAGACGATTTCGCCCTGAGAGTGGCTGCCGTATGCGTCGGCGTGCAAGTGGTATGCCGTCCTCGGCGAGCTGAGGTTCTGGTAGCTGAAGTGCAGCGTCGCAAAGGTGCCCGAGGGGTCAATGCGGAGGTTCGCCGAGCCGCTCGCCGTGGTCGTCGCGGTGCCCTGCGGGCCGAGGTTCGTGGAATAGAGCGCGCCCGTCCCCGTCACCGCTGTCGGGTAATCGTAGGCTTGGAAGATGTAGCTCGGGGCCGTGCCGCTCAGCGGGTAGCCCTGCAGCGCCGCCCCGCCATCCGGGATGCTCGTCCTCGTGCCCGCGGCGTTCGGCGCCGTGGAGGTGGAGGGGACGGTGCCGATGTCGTCCTGGCACCAGCCCATGTTCACGTAGTCATCCGCGCCGCCCGGCGTGTTGTGCAGCACCTCGAAGTAATACTTGCGGCCCGCCTCAAGCGCGAGCCACGGCGACTGCTGGGTGGATGCCGTGTTCCAGGCCTTCTTCCCGGTGCCCGCGGAGACCTTCACGCGGCGCACGCGGTTCACGTATTCCGAGTCGTTGGAAATCCACAGCTCCGCGTAATTGTTCGCCGCCAGCCAGAAATAATAGTTCCCCGTCTTTGGCGGGACGATGTAGCCGCGCAGCCGGCGCGCGGTCGCGGCGGGGTAGTTCGTGTCGTCGTCGAGCGCCGGAATCGTGCCGTCCGCCGTGAAGCTCCCGTCCCCATTCAGAATCTCCCGCGTCACGCTGCCCGTGGGGAAGATCGTGAAGGTGACCGCCGTGCTGCCCGTCACCGTGCCCGCCTCCACGTTCGTCGCGTTGACGGCGACATTGTAGGTGCCCGCCGTCGAGGGCGTGCCGGTGATCTGGCCGGTGGATGAATTCAGGGCGAGCGTGCCGGGCGGCAGCGGGCCGCTGTTCGCGTCCAGCGCATACGTCGTCGAGGCGCCGGTGGCCGTCGCATTGAGGTTGAAGGTGAGCGGGACGCCCACGTAGCCGACCACGCTGATGTTCGAGGTGACCGCGGTGAACTTCGCCGCATTCGAGGCGGGCGCCGGGAAGAGCCGGTTCTGCGGGATGATCTGCTTTACCTGGCTCGGGCTCCACCAGTAGAGGCGCGCCTCGGCGATGCCGCTCCCGACGGCGGACGGCGCGCTCTTGAAGTAGTCAATCTGGATGTCGTAGAGGATGCCCGCCTTCAGCGTGATCGTGTTCGTGATCTCCTGCACGCCGGTCTGCGCGGTCCAGCGGTCGATGAGGAGCTGGCCGTTCACCCACAGCTTTGCGCTCTCGTTCGTGCGCAGGTCAAAGGTGTAAGTCTCCGAATACTGCGGCATCACCTGCCCGACCCAGCGCACCGACCATGCGCCCCCCGTGGCCGGCGAAGACATGCCCACCGGGCCGGAAGTTGAGCCCCAGCCGTTCACGCCCGCGGGTCCGGTGATCGTCGCGTTGGCGAGCTGCCCGGAGTTCGGCGTGGCGGTGTTGTTGAAGGGAATCGTGAACGTGCTCGCGCCCGTCACCGTCGCGGTGTGGGTCGCGTTGATCGCCAAGGAACTGGTGCCGTTGAACCAGTTGATCGCCACCGGAAGCGCGGTGCCGTTTGCGCCGAAATTGTGCGGCACCCTTGTGGTGATCGTCGTGGGATTCCCCGAGGTGCTGATCGCCGCCACACCGTTGTTGCCGCTCACCGACGCCACCATCAGCGAGTTGGGGAGCGCCGTGCAGTTCGACGCCACCGTGAATGTGTTCGCCCCAGTCACCGTCGCGGTGAACGTGCCATTGATCGAGGGAGTAAAGGCCGGGGGATTGGTTGTAAACGCCACGCCGCTGATCGTCACCGGCGTGCCATTGAGCAGTCCGTGCGGGTTCACCGTCGTCACGGTGCAGGGGTTGCCGGTCGAAATGCTCGCAATGCCATTGAAGTCAATCGTCCCATCCACGCGCGTCATCTCGGCAGCGCCGCTGAAAATCGTAGTGTCCTGAGTGGCGTAGTCCGTCGACGAGGCGTTGTGGTAATACCCCGTGAGCCCCGTGCCGTTCGCGACGCCGGGCGGATTGATCACCACGCTCGCCGCATTGGCGGAGCCCAGCGTGTAGCCGGTGCCGGGCAATGCCTTCACCACCGCGGTCACATTCGACCTGCGCGACGCGTTGTGGCGCGGATTGATGGTGAACACCTTCTGGTTTGCGCCGCCGCCGGACTGATAGGCGAGCGAGCCGGCCGGGAAGCTCCACAGGGTCGGCAGGGAATCATAATCGGTGCCCTCAGTCGCCGAGCCCCCCTTCTGCAGGTTCACCGTGATGGCCGGGGCCGTGAGCGTGCCCACTTTGGAGAGGCCGCGCGACACCACCACCGAGCCGATGTCCACTGGCGCCGTCAGCGAATCCGAAGGCTGCGTGGCGCTCGGCTTCGTCACCGTCACCGTCACCTGGTTCATCTGCGCCAGCGCCGCGGGGATGGCGTTCGCATCCAGCGTCCGCCCGTCCTTCATCGTGGAATGCACGTCGTAGCCGAGAATCTTCTTCGCCCAGTCGCTCACCCCGTCGTTCATCGTGCTCGTGTCGTCCACGCGCACCCGGTAGAAGCTCCCCGCCACATACGGAATCTGGATCGAACCCGTCGCGCCCGTGCCGGGAAACACCGCCGGCTCCGGCTGCGGCTGCAGCTGCCAGCTCCCGGGAACCGCAATCGTCGTCGTGGATTCCGCCCGGTAGCGCTTCCCGTCCTCCGTCGGGAACTCCAGCGTCACATTCGACCCGTTCCTCGTGATCTTCGTCACCGCGATCGTCTTGCTCGCGCTGAAGGGATTCGTCCCCGCCGCCAGCTCGTCCCCGTTCTTGATCCCGTCCCCGTCGTCGTCCGCGTTCAGCCACGTGCCGTTGGCCGCCTGCGAGTCGGTCACGCCGTATTTTATCTTCCACACCGTCTGGTTGATGCTCGCCATGTCCGCCCGCGCGGAAAATGCGAGGCCCAGCATCATCACGAGCGCTGCGAGCGGCCGGAATCGGAAGTGCCACAGCAGGGAGGAAAACGGCGCGGGGAAACGCGAGGCAGTGTGTGCTCTCATGGGGTGCATGGGGATTATGGGAATGCTGGGGCACCGGGGGACCGATGCCGGGGATTTTGGGGCGGCTGAATTCCGCTCGCGCGGAACTTACAGAAAAAATAGTGCCCAGCCCCGGATCGAACAAGAGAAACCTCTGGAAATAAACGGGTTTTCATCGCTCCGGGCACACAAACGACCCTTCACGGCCCCTTCCCGCCTCGATTCTCCGTCATTTGTGCTCCCCTACCTCACCAGCGCCGCGCGCAGCGTCTCCACATACGCCGCAAACGCCACCATCTCCGCCTGCGTGGGCGGGTCGCTGAAGGTGCCGGTGAACGGCCCGATGGCATTCGGGTTCCGCGCGGTGGTCGCGATGGCGTCATCGAGGTTCTGCGGCGTCACCGAGCCCATCGGCCCCGTGGCCCCGAGCGATCCCTGCTCGCCCTGGAGCCCCTGCATGCCCTGCGGAATGCCGAAGCCCAGGTGCAGCACCCCCGCGACGATGCTTGCATCCACCGTCGCCGCCTCACCCGGCGGAAGCGTGGTCACATTGTCGATGACGACGCCGGTAATCACCGGCACGCCGTCGATGAGGTCTTTGAGACCGTTGAGCTGCGAACGCATCTCCGCAGAGACGAGCGGGGAATTCGGGGCGGGTTTGGCGGGGTCGAATGGCATGGGGTGGGGATCGTTGAGAGTTGAGGGTTGAGCGTTGAGAGGAAGGAAGCATGGCGGGCCGGGAGCGAGGGCCGGAGCGGGAGGACGGCGGGTGCCGCCCCTCTCAACGCTCAACCCCCAACTCTCCACCCGTCACCGTCAGGTGACGAAAATCTCCGCCGGGTCGCTCCAATCCCCCATCACCCCCTTCAGCCCCACCGTGCGCACGCGCACCCACACGTGGGTGCCGGGCGTGAGCCCCGTGATCTCCGCCTTCTGGCCCTTGAAGATTCCCGCCGTCCGCCAGTCTCCCGGCGTCGCCACATTGCCCGTGTTGATCTGCACCTCGTTCGTGCTCGGCGACAGCGCCGGCTTGAACCGCGCCAGCACCGAGCCGCTCACGCTCCCGCGGAAAAGGCGCAGGTTCTGGGGCGCGGCGGGCGCGCCCGTCTGCGCGGCGTGCGCGGTCTCATAGGATGGGAAGCCGCTCTGCTCGACGATCACCGTGTCGCCCTGCGCGATGTCATTCACATAGTTGCCCAGCCGCGAAAGCGCCGCCTCCAGCGCCTCGCGCGACACTTTGAACTCCGCGATATCCGCCGTCGCCCGGCTGGCCTTGGCGCTGAGCTTCGCGAGATAGTCCGTCACGAGTGTCTGCAGCGCCGCCATCGTGATGACCGGCGTGGCAAAAGTCGCGGCATTGGCGAGCATCTCATCATGGATGAATTGGGCGGTCGGCCCCAGGTCCCCGTCCTTGTAAGTTTGGAAGTTAGTGATGGCTTTGGTGGTGTTCATGGTTCTCTTTCTGGTGAGTGCCATTCCATCCCATGTGACTGCTGCCGAGTCGTAGGTGAGCCCGGGCGAGTCCCACGTGAATGGTTCAGGCGGTGGTTGCATTGGGTTTGGTTTGCTGTCGGAAAAATTCGCCCCTGCGGGAAAGCGACCGCACCCTGCGGCAACACCGCTGCCCCGCGCGCCGGACCATCACAGGTTGCCAGAAAAGCATCTCTATTCCGCCGCATTTCATCTCTGCTCTGCCGCGTTTCGTCTCTCTTCCGTCGCGTTTCATCTCTATTCCGCCGCAGTTCATCTCTGTTCCGCCGCGTTTCATCTCTGTTCCGCCGCATTTCGTCTCTATTCCGCCGCGTTTCATCTCTGTTCCGCCGCGTTTCATCTCTGTTCCGCCGCATTTCGTCTCTATTCCGCCGCAGTTCATCTCGATTCCGCCGCAGTTCATCTCTGTTCCGCCGCGTTTCATCGCTTGTTTCCTGCAAGCCATCGCCGGTTTCCCGCAGACATCGGGTTTTCTGACGGAAACTCCCGACTTTTCGCCGCACCGGTGGAACGCGCGCTCCGCCGCGCGTTTCCCTCCGCCGAGTCCTCCCATTGCCGAGGCGCGTGCCGACCACACGCTCCACCTCCCACCCCGCACTCCCGCACGAAGCAGCCGCCCACCGTGCATCCGCCGCGTGGTCTCGGCGGGGAAAGCGAACGTGCTGTGGCGGGCGTTCATGCGGGCAGGCTGACCCAGCGCTCATCCGCGGTCTATAGGACGTTCGTTATAGTCGCATTGGCACGAAATTTGAGCATCCTGCCGTGATGAAGCTCCCCCTCATCAACCCCTACCAAATCACCGCACCCATGCTCGCGGGAGGATTCCGCGCCATCACCCGGCGCGAGTCGGAAGTCTATGAATGGCTTATCAAGGGAAAGACCGACGCCGAGATCGGCGCCATCCTCACCATCTGCGAGAGCACCATCGGCCAGCACGTCCGGAACCTCTTCTCGAAACTCGACACCGTGAACCGCGTCACCGCCGCGATGGACGCCGTCTGCGTGATCCTCTGCGGCTGCCAGCCGGGGGAGGCATGACGCAGCCGCGCCACCTTCACCCTTCCCGTCCGGGCGCTGCCCCTTGAACGGACCGGACGGTCAAGCGGCCTCCTGCATGCGCGAGATCGCGGCGATGTGCTGCTGCGTTCTCGGAAGCAGGCTCGAGGCGATCATCTCCTTGCACTCCGGCATCACCCTCCCGTCCCCGAGAGCGTCCCGGTAGTCGCCCTCGCCGTGCTTCTCGCCCTGCTGCAGCGACTCCAGCGCGGAGTTCGCGCCGAGGAGATTCGCCGAGGATTGGACCACGCTGGCAAACGTGCCCCATGCGCCCGAGGTGCCGTCCGGCTGGCCGCCCATCCGCCGCACGTTTTCCGTCAGTGTGTTCACCGCGGACGCATGCTCGCCGCGGATGCGCTGCAATTCCCCGGCGATGTCCGGCCGCTCCGCGCAGCGGTCCAGCGCCTTGTCATACGATTCCACGGCCGCGCGCTCACCGCGCAGGAGGCGGTTGCACACATCGATGCAATATTCTGTGTCATTCATGGCGTTTCGGTTGTTTTCACCGGAGCATCGAAACCCCACGCCCTCCCGCGCGCATTTATTTTTGCCGGTGGCGGCGATGCCCGCGAAACTCGCGAAAAGCGAAAGCCGCGGCTACTGGCTGCGCCGCTTCCCATGCCCGCGCCACTCATCCACGGCGGCTCACGGAGCCGGGAATCGGGTGCAGACGCAAGACCCACAGCGGCGGAATCATATTCCCTCCCCATGATGGAACGTGCGCTCCAGCCCCGATCCATCGGGAGAATCCAAAAGGCTTCTTCGATCCGCCCATGAGCTTTGACGAAAGGGACCACCGTGAGGACGCCGCATTGGGCATGTGCATCCTGCGGCAACAGCGTCATTTCCGTGAAGGCATTCCTGCGCTTGACAAGGCGAGCGCACCTTCCTCCAGAATCATCCGATGAAGCCCCTCTTTACATTCCTCCTCCTTCTGACAGTTGCCGTCGCTCATGCGCAAGTCCCGCAGCCCGCTTTCCGCACGTTCGATCAAATCTTCGCCCTTATTCCGCTGCCCCTGAAAGGCGATTTGCAAAACGACAAAAAGCAGGATGCAGCGGTCGACGAGGCCAATCGCCTTCTCCGGCAAAACGCCGTCGGCAAGACCACCTCGCTCAAAGTAACACCGGGAACCTTCTCGGTCACCGCTGGCAAGCAGACCGCCACGGCCACCGCCGGGCCATTTCAAATCGGCAGTCGCAAATGCGAGGTCGCAATCAAAGTCCATGAAAACCAAGCCGTGAGGGATCTCGTCGTGGCAGGCGCCCTGAATAAAAGAAGCGGCGGAATGTGCGACCTAAAGGGCACCATTACCGGAATCACCTTGGTCGGGGCCGGCAAGGGCGCTTTCCGCCTTGAAATTGAGTTTTAGCGGCAGACGTCGCTGACTGGCGACGGACGCCATCATCTGTGTTTTTCAGCCGCTTCTTCCTCGACCCATGAACTCACGAACATTCACTTTTGCGTGTCCCGGATGCGGGCAACATATTTCCGCCCTGCCGCAGGATAGCGGGACGCGCGGCATTTGTCCCGGATGCAACAGTTCACTCGTCGTCCCGGATTCACCGGGCGCACATCGTCCTCCGTCATCGCAAACCACCGGTGGCCGGCGCAACCTTCTCCTCTCGCTCTCCGTGGCCGCGGTCATCGCGGGCATTGGTGGCACCTATGTCTTCCTAAATCGCAACAAACCGACAGTCCCACCAAAAGGCGAAGGATCCGCGAGTCCGGCACCAAATGCCGTGAGGGCGTCGGAACAAAAGCCCGTTGAAATCGAACCGGGCTCCGTGGCATCGCAGCAAGACTGGGCCCGCCGGATTGGAGCGGGCAATGTCGCCACCATATTTACCGGTCTTGAGAGCGGGCTGGCTACAAATCTCGGGGCGCTGTCAATAAGCTATCTGGATCCTGTGCTGCAGACGATCTACAAGGCGGATGGAGTGGCAGCAAAAGCCATCGTGCTGCTGTCGCACGGGCCGCGAACAGACAAGAGTCAATTTACAGGATGGATTACCGTTCATCGTGACACCGTGTCCGGTGCCTATGGGAACAATGTTCCCCAGCATCGCTTCCGCGACCATGAGTTCTCGGCGCTGGGCATAGCGATGCTGAAACTTTACGGGCAATCCCCCCAAGATGCGCAGGACATGATGCAGAAACTCACTGACAGCGGCGTGCTGAAGGATGGACTATACCAAAATGCGGACCCCGCCGCATTGGAAGCGCTTCGTCAAAACGGCCCGTTCAAGCGACTGGAAGCACAGTTCAAATAGACCAATGCCACCGCCTGCCAGATCGGAGCATTGACACCCCGCCCGACCCCATGTGCAACCGAGTCGTTCAGGATGGACGCGTGATCAAACCCGGCGAGCGCATGACCGTGCTGCTGCGCGGGCCGGGCGGCGAATTTGAAGTGCCCTTCGACGAAGCCGTCTTCGGCGGCCCCCGCGAGAAGCGAAAGCCGCGGCTACTGGCTGCGCCGCGAACACGCCGAGCCGGCCATCATCCCCAACGTCACCGGCTTCGGCGAGAAGGACAAAGCCACCGGACAGCAGAATTGGGCGCAGTTCCCCGCCCCCGCCGCGCTCGAGGCGCTGCTCCTCCCCCAGCCCCCCGGCAAAGCCTACCGCCTCCTGAAAGTCCTCACCCAGCCCGCCACGCCCGACCAGCTCGCGCGGCTGCGGAATGACCGCGCGCCCGTGGTCGTGGCCGCCACGCCCGCAACCTCTCCCGAAGACTCGGCACCGTGAACCGCGTCACCGCGGCGATGGACGCCGTCTGCGTGATCCTCTGCGGCTGCCAGCCGGGGGAGGCGTGACGCCCGCTCGTCCGTGCGCCCCGACGCCGGAGGCGTCGCGGAAATTAGCCGGTGGTGCAGCGAGCACCGCGAGCGAAAACCACCGGATCCACGTTCCCAAAACAGATCCACCGCCCCGGATGGGGCGGCGCGTCCGCATCACCACAGGAACCGCGAATCATACTCCACCTCCGCGCGCCTGAGGAATTCCAGATACTCCTCCTGAAACGTCTTCACCCGGTGATGCTCCTCCTGCCGCGCGATGTAGCCGCGCACCTCCGCCCGCTGCGTCGGCGCCACCGTGAATGCCCCGTATCCCTCCTGCCACGCAAAAGCGTCGAGGGAGCATGCTCAGCCTCGCTGCGCGTGCCTCCACTTCATCGAAGCGGTGCACAGTGAAACCTCTTGAGGTTTTCTTCCGCAGCTGGTGAGGTCAAAAACTCATGGGTTCGCTTGTCACCCCCATCTCCTGTGCATCGTGTGGCGCCCCTTCCAACGCAATGGGCTCTGAGGAATTCCGTTGCGGCTACTGCGGCTCAAGAAACCAGGTGAATCAGGAAGTGGTGCTTTTTGTGGGGCGTCACCGTGCCTTTGCAGACGGTCCCGCTAAATTGCTGCAGCCTCTTACAGGGTTGATTCAGGCGATTGCGTCCCTGCGTGCCAGGAAAAGCGCTGAGATGGAGCGGCTGGTATCAAAGTTGCATTCGATGCTTTCTGAGTATCAGGAGGCGGTGACGCGGCTGGAAAATGCGAAAGCAAATGCGGGCGCAATCACAAAGCGAACCAATACCGCCCTCTTTCGAGCCACATTCGCGCTCATCACGGTAATTGCAATCGCCCTGCTATTGTCGAAAGCCGCGTCGATGCGCTGGTATAAGCTAATTCTTCCAATTTTCGGCACGACGGTAATTGCGTTTATAGGAGGGTGGCCCAGCGTTGTTGCGGGGGCAATCGCAGCATTCAGTGGCAAGGCAGGCTATTGGGCCTGTGCGCTGGCTGGTGCATTTAGCCTTGCCCAGTATTGGCATCAGCCCTCTCTGCTGAAAGCGGCGCTGAAGACTTGCGAGAGTGAGGAGGACGCAAGGGCCGCGAGACAGAGAAAGCTGAGGGCTGCGGCTGAGAGGCTCCTATCGGAGCACCGGCCGCTCATCTCCATAGCTCTCACATTCCTTCGGTGCCTCGATCAATATCATGCATTGGAGAAGGAAATCCCAATAGGGGTAAAGATGGACCACGCAATCGCTGCACTGAATGACATGACCTTTGGGTCCATCGTGCAGACTTGCGAGCAAGTTAAGAATGTCATCCAAGGCGCCGAGACCGCTTTTGACTTCAAGCTGGAAAAGTTGAAATACCACGGCACCAGGGGAAAATAGCACCTCTTCGCAAAGACCAGTCGCCGCCACCGGATCCACGACCCCACCAATCGCCTGCCCCGGATAGGGCGGCGGAACCGCGCCGCATCCCCGCGCCCCCGCCGGGGCGCTGGATTTTTGGGGCACACGATCCGGTGGTTCCCGCTCGCTGCGCTCACTTCACCACCGGCTAATTTCCGTCGTCCCTTCAGGACGGATGCAATTCTCTGTGGCTGAGTTCGGGTGTCAGTGATGTTCCCTGCGTCCCGCCTTCCCAGATCCTCAGTCCGGCCCGTTTCCCTCCCGCCCATCCTGTTGACGGAGCGCGTTTGATCCGTCTGTTGGAGCACCCATGAACCCATCCGATGCGGCTTCCCTCAGCCCCTCTGCGCTCGCCCGCGCGAAGGCGACGGCCATTTCGAGGCGGTCGCTGCTGACGGGATTGGCCGCCACTGCGGCGGGGAGCGTGGGATGGGCGAACGCGGCGTGGTGGGGCAGCAAGGCGAAGCAATCCGGCACTGGCGAAACCCACCACGGCTGGCTGCTGCCCGGCTATCACCCGGAGAAGGCGTTCGCGGGCAGGCTGCCCGCGCTGCAGGACCCGCGGATGCGGCGAAATCTCGGGCGCGGCTGGAAAGGGCCGGTCACGCTGGTCACGCGCATCAGCGCCGACGGCAAATCCGTGGACCGTGCGCTGATGCCGATCACCGGCCACCAGATCGCGGTGCGCAAGGATGCGGGCCTGGCGGTGTTCGGCGGGATGAACGACCTCCACTTGCTGAGCTTTGATCCGCGGAGCCTGGATCTGGTGCGGGCGGCGGCTCCGCACCGCGATGGCTTCATCTTTGGCGGGCACGCCATGTTCCTGCCCGGCGGCGGCACCATCGTGACCAGCGAACGGGTGGCGGCCGGCCCGTGGCGCGGCAGCGCGCGGAAGCACCACGGCTGCTATGTGATCCGGGATGCCAGGACGCTGCGGCCCATGGAGCGCTTCTCCACCCACGGCATCTCCCCGCACGAGATGGCGCTGCTCGACGACGGGCGGCACCTGGCCATCGCAAACTATGGCACCATCAATCCCGGCGACTACCGCGGGAAGGCGGACATCCGGGGCGGGAGCCTCACGGTGGTGGAGCTGGCAACCGGCCGGCTGATCGATGCCACGCCGGCATCGAGGGCTGAGTTTGAAGTGCGGCATGTGGCCGGGCACTCGCTGGACCGCATCATCGCCATCCAGGCGAGGCAGGCACCGGTGGAGGCGGCGGGCAGGGTGCGGGAGGCGGACCAGACCGTCGCGAATCAATCCCCCTCGTATCTGCCGGCTCCGCCGCTTGCACGGAACATCCCGAAGGGCATCGCCGCTGAAGTGGCGGCCCGCGAAGGGGACTGCACGCAGGGGCAGTCCATCGCCTACGACGCGGAGCATGACGAGTTCCTCGCCACGTTCACCTCATCCCACCGGATCCTGGTGATCGACGGGGCGACTCGGAAAGTGAAGCGGACCATCGCCACCGATGCCCTCGGGCTGCGGCATCCGCGCGGGGTCGCGCTGATCCCCGGCGAACACGCGTATTCGGTGAGCGGCTCGTGGAACGGCCTGCTGGTCTTTCGCCGCGGCAGCCACCGGCAGCTCCGCGACCGTTCGCGCCTCGATCTGGTGTTCTTCGATCACTCGCATCTCACCGCGTTTTGAAGATCAGCCCACCGCGCGATGGCCGCGCGAAGCGGGAAGAAGGAGGCATCGTCCTTTCCCGTGTGCGCGAGGGTGCAGGTAGCGCGCGCACTCCCGCTACTTCGCCGCCTTGAGGTGCTTGTCGAAGAAGCCGAGGACGAGGGGGCGCGATGACGAGCTGGTGCTCGATGCCCGCCTTTTCCAGCGCGGCGTCGAGGGCCTTCGAGTCGTCGAGGGGCACGGTCTTGTCGCCGGTGCCGTGGAGGATGAGGATGGGCGGGTCGTTGCGGTCGAGGTGGGCGAGCGGGGAGGCGGCGCGGTAAAGCTCGGGCGCCTCGGCGCGTGTCTTGCGGAACATGGCGATGTCCTTGGTGCCGAACCAGAGCACCGGCCCATAAAGATCCACCGCGCAGCTCAGGCGCGTGGAGCCCGCGCCGGGCGGGTCGAGCTCCGGCCCGGTGACGGCGAGCATGGCGGCGAGGTGCCCGCCCGCCGAGCCGCCGATGGCACCGATGCGGTCGGGGTCCACATGGAGGCGCTCCGCATTCGCGCGCAGCCAGCGGACGGCGCTCTTGCAGTCGTGGAGGTTCTGCGGCCACGTGGGCGCGGTGCCGTCCTTGGTGGCAAGGACATAGTTGATGCTGAGGCCGACGTAGCCGCTCTTCGCGAGGGTGGTGCCGATGTTGATTTCGCGCGCCGCGCCCTTGTCGCCGCCGCTCCATCCGCCGCCGTGGATGATGACGACGGCGGGGCAGCGCTGGCCGGGGGCGAGTTCCGCGGGCGAATACAGGTCGGCCTTCTCCGCGCGCTCAGCGCCGAGGTAGCTGATGTTTTTCTCGATGCGCACGCCGACTTCATCGGCGATGGCGGAGAATGCGAGGAATGGGAGAAGAAGGAGGGAAGACTTCAGCATGGCGCGCCCTTTTATCCCGCGCGGCGGTGGAATGTCATCCCTTTCCCCCTGCCCCGCGGAAAAATTCCCCGGCACGCCCGCGCGCCCGCGGCGGCCCCGAGTGAAACCAGCAGGGCCACCGCAGGCTGCACCCTTTGTCCCGGCACGATGGCAGGGATGGGGCCTGCCGCAGGAGGGAGAGGCATCGCCGTTCTGGAGAACGGCGCCATGGGCGGGCGGACTGCTCGCCGTCCGCGTCAGCGCCTCTCTGTTCCGGGGCGAAAAAGAAGCCGGGAGGGCGGCGGGCCGCGGAGATTTGCCTTACCAAACGGCGGGGCACTTCCTACAAGGGCGCGCCACATCCGAACCCTCACCTTCCCCGATCCATGCGCCTCCTTTCCCTCGCCGCCGCCCTCTGTGCCACCGTATCCGTGCTGCACGCGGACACGCCGCCGGACTTGAAGGACTACCGCACGGTGGCGACGGCGAAGACGACGGCCATCGCGGCGGCGACGCGCGCGGCGGACAGCCGGCCGGGGTATCTCGGCGTGGAGTTTGCGAATGGGAACGCGACGGCGCCCGCGGTGATCGGTGTGGAGCCGGGCTCGCCCGCGGAGAAGGCGGGCATCAAGCCCGGCGATGTGATCGCAAAGGTCGGCGATGCGGAGGTGGCGACGGCGAAGGCGTTCCGCGAGGCGGTGCAGGCGCTCGGCGAGGGCGCGTAGGCGAGGCTGCGCGTGATGCGCGGGGGCAAGGCGCTCGATTTGAAGGCCACGCTCGCCGCGCCGAGCCGTCCGAAGGTGCTGCCGGAGCGGCAGGCGATCCTCGGCTTGCGCCTTTCCGAAAGGCCGGAGGGCGGCGACGGGCTGG
>JBGAPP010000021.1:0-52668 GCA_044221185.1 Chthoniobacteraceae bacterium
CACAGGCAAACGCCCAACAATACGGCGGCGAACGTGGCGGTTCTGACGAGCTTCATGGCATTAACGACAAAAGCTCAGCGACCCGGCGCACGGGAGACAATGATTGCTAACCACGGCGACATGCCGGGTTCGCTGCAGCGCATGGATGCGTGGAATACTGCCCGGCACCTCTGTAATTTCTTTACGAGGCGGCTCCGAGTGACACATTGGTGACCAAAAATCCAAACTTATGGAATCGGTCTCCGAAAAGCCCAAAGCCAAACGGTCCAAGTGGCCGCAAGTGACACGCCGCAAGAACGCCGGCGGCAGTATCAGCTTTTGCGTGGACATGGGGCGTGTGAATGGGAAGCGGGAGCGCAAGTTTTTCAAGACGCGGGTTGAGGCCGATACTTACGCGGAACAACAGCGGACGGCGAGGGAGAACATGGGCACCGCGGCCTTCTCAATCGACGATGTGCTCCGGCACGACGCCATAACGGCGAAGCAGATACTCGCTCCCTTCAAGGCGACGCTCACTGAAGCGGCGAAATACTTCGTCAAACACGCCCGGCCCAAAGGCGGCTCGAAGACCATGCTCGACTTGGTAACCGAAATTCTGGACGCCAAGAAGAAGCTCGGACGGCGTCCGTCCACGGTGGCTGACTACAAGTTCGTCTTCAATCGGTTCAACCGCAGCTACGGCGAGCGGATGGCACACGATGTTCATCAGAAGGACGTTGAGGACTGGTTGGACGGCAACACGAAGTCGCTGGCGACGCGCCGCATCTACATGAAGTTCCTCAACACGCTTTTCGCCTACGCGCTGAAACGTGGCTACATGGCGGTGAATCCGCTGGACGCATTGGAAATGCCACAAGTCCTTCTCAAGCCCCCGGCTATCTTCACGGTCGAGCAGACGATTTCGTTTCTCCGCGCCGTCGTCGAGCAGCCGGAACTCGAACTGCGGGCTTACGTTTCCATCGGTTTGTTCGCGGGACTTCGCCCGACGGAAATGACGCGGCTCGAATGGCCGCACGTCCGGCTCGATGAGCGGGTGATTCTCGTCAACGCCGACGCTAGCAAGACCTCGCAAAAGCGGTTCGTGGACATTTCCGACAACCTGCTCGCGTGGCTGAAGCCCATCGCGAAGGAAGCCGGCCCACTCGCCCCGCGCAGCCTATCGGTTCGGGTGCGAGAGGCGTGGCGCAAGACGAAGGAATACGAGCACGGGAAGATCGAGAAGTGGCCGCAGGACGGTATGCGCCACAGCTATGCGACCTACCACCTGGCGCATCACAAGAATGCCCCCCTCACGTCCCTCCAGATGGGCCACACGAGTCCGCAAATGCTCTTCAATCACTACCGTAATCTGGTTTTGGCAGGAGATGCGGAAAAGTATTGGAGGATTACGCCGGAACTGGTTGTTCAGCGAATCGAAGCAGCCCGACCGACGGCAGAGTCGACGTCTTGAACTAGACTCATCAGATCATCACGCATCGTTCCAAGGCCCGTGCCGCTACGAGCGCGTCGAAGTGTTCCGCTATCCGTCGCGCGAGCGGCGGGTGCCGCGTCACTATGCCGAGTTCGATGTTCTTGGTGCGCGCGGCTTCGGTAAAGTTGGCTGATGTGACGAGTGCTGCACGCCGATCGACAACCACACATTTTGCGTGAAGACTCGCTCGCTCGGTTGCAGAAGGCGCCAAACCGCGAGGGTCAAAAAACACACTCGGCGGGTTCTCCCAAGGCCAATGGCGCTTGCGGAAATCGGCTGCAAACCGCCGCACGATTTCGCTCTCCAGCGATGCATCACCTGCCGGTCGTGTGATGTGGACGAATAGTTTCACCGTGATGTCCGGGCAGTGCTTCAAGCGCTGGAAGACTTCTCCGAAAATCTGTTCGGTGTTGTGCAAGACGTAGGTGACAAGCACGACCTCGCGCTCGGCTTCTTGAATCAGCCCGACAATTGCGGCGCCAGTATCGGCAGTAGGCGCGCCCGAAATCTCCGGTCCGGAAAGAACCACATCGAACAGCGCAGCAAGATCCGGAGTGTTCGTGCGCTCCGCGAGCACCGCTTCGACGATCAGCGATGTCTGAACAGGTGTGAGCCCTTGCGCTGCCAGCGCCTCCAGACAGGCGCACACCTTTGCAGCGAGAGGGCCTGCGATTTGGCTGAGTGCCGCATTACTAGAGCCGCGTGCGAGGACGCCTTGCCGTAAGGACGCTGCAAGAGATTTGAGAGCGGCTGTCGGCAGTTCTGTGAGCGGCTCGAACATCAAACAATCCCCGTGAAGAACTCCGCGCCCAGCGATTCCACAGTCGGGACGACAAACGCGCGGTCGAGGAAATCATTGCGCTGCTCGCACGAAGTCTCCGCGACGAGGAGGCAGCCGTGGCAGGCGCTACCGAGCAGTGGTTGATGATCGTGATCGACAGGCACATGATGCGCGCAGACGGGATCATTCGAGCAGAGCTTCCCGAGTTCCAGTGCGCGGCGGAAGTGCTCACGAATGTCGCGACCGGCGAGCACCAGGCCCCCGAGCGTGCCCTCCGCATCGGACGAGCCGGTGTAGATGAGGATGCCGTAGCGGCCGGGTGCGGCGTAAATGCGCTCACGCAGCGACGAGGCGGGATAGCCACATTCCAGCGAGATGGCGGTCATCAGCAGATGCGAGATGGAGTGCAGGAGGAAATACGGAATCCCGGGAAACTCTCGCTTACTGCCTTCGTGTTCCTTTTTCCAAATCGCGAAGCCCGCATCGAGCTTGCGCGCCCTCGATAGCACCGCGTCTCGCTGGCTCCATTGCTGGATCGCTGCCGCATTGAAGACGAGGAAGATACCCTCTCCACGGTTTTCCACCGCCGGCACCCACGACGCATCAACGCCAATCGCGGCCCGCTGAACGTCCAGCGCAAGTTCGCCTTGTGTGTCAGGCCCAGCGGCCTCGAACCGAGTGAATCCGACCTGCGCGACAACCTCGCGCAGCCGATGAACGAGCACCACTCGGTCAATAGCCTTCATCCACTCGGCATCCCATCGATCGCGTGGCAGGGCGCGTGCAAAAAAGTCACCCTCAGGCGTGTCAGTGCCGAGTTCGTCCTTTGCATCCGCGAGCGCCTCAAACTCGACCTCCTTGACTGGACGCAGCGAGGCGTTACCACCGCCGCGAACGCGCGCCATTGCAGCGAGAATCGCAGCGTCGTCGAGACCCTGGAGCTTCACCGCAGGTGTCGGCTTCTTGCGAACCTTCGCCAGTTCCTCCGGCGTTTCGACATCGGAGAGGAAGTCGTCCCAGAGCGAGCGAATCACCTCATCCAGCGCGCTGCGCGAATCCGGAATGGAGATCACCGACATGAGCTGTGGAAAGTAAGCGTTGCTCGCGCTGCGAATGAGCAAGCGGTTGTGTTCTCCGCACGATTCCTTGGTGCCCGCTCCCAACCACGGGCGCGCACCGTCGCAGTGACCAAGTGCGCGCAGCTCCCAGCGGGCAGCCTGACTCATCGGGCGCTCTTTGCCGCATTCGCAAACAATCCACACCTCGTTCAAGTCGCCGGTTGTTCCGCGTTCCTCCACCCAAAGGTCGCGACCGCAAGGCTCCCCGTGACCGTGGACAAACGATTTCCACTCGATGTCGCCTAGGTGACCCTTGCGGCACGCACGAACAAAACGCACGGGCACGACCGACTGCTTCTGGCGATTTTCGTCACGCCAGGTTCCGCCATCGAGAGAGTTCACATGCACCAGCCGCCGGCGGCGGAAGCCTTGTTTGGTGATGACGGTGTGCTGCACGATGAACCAGTTCGGAAAGCGCCAAGCGCAAATGTTCGGATGGAATCCGTGCTCCTGCTCGATGGCGGGTGGTGGCGGGCGAAGTTCGAGTGCCTGCTTGCTGAGCAGCAACATAAGCTTCTGCACGAGCCTCGGCTCTTCGATGCGTGGCGTGCGCCCCGCTTCATACTTCCAGTGATCGAGTCCGGCGATGAGCACGGAGGCATCGGGCAAATCCACCATCGAGCCTGGGCCAAAAGTCGTGATGACCTGACTGCTGCGAAGCTGTGGACGGTTCATTTTGGGCCTCCCCATTCGTGCAGCGGTTTCAGCTCAAGCTCGACGCTGGTTTCGACATCCCGCATCGAGCGGTTCGCGCGGAAGTTTCGCTGCTTCGCGTTCAAGTTTGGAACGTCGGGGTTCAAGAATTCGTAAAGCAGACGCTTGGCCGGGCTGGCCTCGTGCGGCTGGTATTGGAGTCGCGTGTTCGTTGCCGCGTATTCCTGGGCGATAGTGAACCAGTCATCGAGCAGGCTGTTCACACGATTCAAAACGTGGTCACGGAGAAGCTGACGCTCGGCGGCGCTCGCCCAATCGTTGCGGTGATTCTCCGCACGCTCTGCGAAGCGCAGGGCGAAATTCGTAAGTTGCGTCCGGAATCGCAAAATCTCACTCGCGCCGAGCGCTGGTGTCAGTTCCGCGCGGCCCTGCCGGCAGAGAGCCACCAGCGCGGCAGCGAGCGCGCGGTCGAGCGCACGCGGGGAAAATGGCGTCACACTTGTCGCCTCTACCGCGCGATAGAACGTCGCATGGTAGGTGCCGAAGCGTTCGTAGTGCGAACGGTCGCGCGGCTTGTGGATGTTCAGCAATGTGACGACGAGGCCGGGGCGCTCGGGATCGCGGCCCACACGGCTGGTCGCTTGGATGTATTCCGCACTCGTCTTCGGTTGCCCGAGCACGACCATCAAGCCGAGGCGCACGATGTCGAGGCCCACGGAAATCATGTTCGTCGCCAGGGCAACGTCCACATGGTCATCCGCGTCGAATCGCTCGGCGAGCCGCCGCTTCGCGCTCGCCACCTCGTTCGTGGGCACACGCGATGTCAGCTCGAGAACTTCGTAGCTGATGTCGCGGTCGCTGAATAATCGATCCTCCGGGTCGCGCCGCCGTCGCCGCGCGTATTGCGCGAGCCGTGTGCGAACCTCGTCTTCAACGATGCGCCGGCTGCCGCCGAGTTCCCGCAGGCTGTTGAAATAGCCGAGCAGCGTCATGTAGGGATCGGCCGGGTTGTCGTGATTCTTCTTCCCGCCAGCCGCAGCGTAGAGGGTTTCGCCGCGACTCAGCAGAGCCAGGCCAGCGCGCAGCAGCACCACCTTCAAGCTGCGCCCCTGCGCGGCGACACCCACGTAGAGCCGTGCAGGCGACTCAGATGACCGCACGGTCTTGGCGAAGAATGAATCGCGCCGATCCGGTCCTGGCGGCGGAAAGATGTCCACCTGCTGCCGCTCGAACAGCGCCCGAATTTGCCGATCGGCGCGGCGCACCGTTGCAGTGCTGGCGATGATTTTGGGCCGTAGCCAATGCTCGCCCGACTGACGGCTCGCGAGCCAGTCAATCGCCGTCTCATACACGCCGGCAATGGTGCCGAGCGGGCCGGAGATGAGATGAAGCTCGTCCTGGATGATCAACTCCGGCGGCGGCAGCGGGCCGCCAAGCGCGACCCCGGCATCCTTGTCGCACGGGCCGTAGAATCCGTTTTTGTCCGCGCTGTCCACAAGGCCGAAGAGTTTCCCGCTCGGCCCCGTCCACGGGAGCGCAGCGAATTTGTCCACGGTGGCGATGAGGAACGCCGGGAGTCGTCGGTAAATCGGTTCGTCCACGGAGAGAATCGGCAGCGGCCTGTCGCTGGCGAAGTCGCAATGGTGATTCACGCAATGCACCCGCAGGTCGAGCGGGTTCAGGTCGCTCGGCACGAGCCGGAATGAATCGGCGGTAAATTTCGTTCCGCACCACGGGCAGTTTTCGAGCGGTATGGGCGCCGGGTATCGTTTGCTGTCGCGTTTGAACCGCTGCGTCTTGATGTAGGCGGTTTCGTCCTTGCCCGGCCCGTCATAGCCGCGCCGCCCCATCCGATTCGGCGTCGCCGCGGAACCGACCCACAGCCCGATTTCAAATGGCCAATCGCCGAGCGCGACGGTGTTCTGCTCGCGCTCAAGCTCCAGCGCACACATGAGCGCGGCGGCGCGTCCGAGCTGGTCGAGTGTCAGCAGCCGCAGCGTATAGCGCATGAGGACGCTCATGCCCGCGCCACGCAGACCGGGATGCCTGAGCCGGCGGAGCACCATCGTGAAGGCCGCAAGGCCGAGATACGCTTCCGTCTTACCGCCGCCCGTGGGGAAAAAGAGTAGGTCCACGCGCTCGCGGTCGTTGTGGGTGGGTTCCACGAGGCTGCGCAGCGTGAGCAAAATGAACGCGAGCTGGAAAGGCCGCCACGCCGGCGCGTCCACGGCGTCGGGTGTCACGCCTTTTGCCGCTGCGTCACGCTGCCGTGCCGCGCGGGCCATCGTGCGATTGGCGATGCGGAACGCTTCGAGCACTTGCGGATCTGCGAGCGCGGCGATGCCTGCTGTGATTCGGTCGGCGGCAAAATCCGCCAACCCAAGCAAATCGCGCGCGGTCTTGTCCTGCGTGGTTTCCAGTCCACTCAAGCCGCCACGCTGACTGGCAATCCACGCGCGGTATTGGTCCACCAGCGCGCTGAGCTTGGCGGCGGCATCCGCGGCATCGGTGAGCGCGCCGAGCGCCTCCATTTTCAACTCGATTCCGCTGAGCGGCGCGGGTGCGACGCGTTCGACTTCCGCCGCCGGAATCCACGTCGTCCACACCTCGCGGCAGTGCCCGTCGCAGCATGGCGTCTCCGTCGCGACACCGTGACCGCAGGCATACTCGAAGACATCGCGATATTGGAGGTCGGCGACTTTTTCATCCCACTCGTCCGTGAGCGCGCCGCCCGCCGGGCCGCGCAAGTCCGGTCGCGGCACAAACGGCTTCTCGCATTTCAGCCGCAGCGTGGCTTGGAAAGCGAAGGTCCGGTAGCGGTGCTTCTCGTGCGCGGCGCGGCGATTCACGAGGAACACGGACATCGAGCGCGTGCCAGCGGGCAGGCGAGTCGTCACCGCTGTCACGGCACGGATGGTCACATGCAGCGTCAGCCCGCCGCTGTTCGGCACCACGAATTCCTTCGGCTTTGCACCGGGCGCAGGCAGATCGAGCGTCACCCGTTCTTCGCGCGGGTCTCGCCGGTAGCCCTTGGGAATCTTGAGCGCGCTTGCCGGCGGCTCTTCGGCGACCAAGGCGGACGGTTCTTCTCCGGGCTGTGCCTCCGCTGGTGTCCCATCCTCGGCAGGCTCGGTGTCCGGGCTTTCCCAAATGTAATCGCCCCACTCGACGATTGCCTCGATCCGCTCCACACCCGCGGCCACGAGCACACTCACGCCGAGCGAACTCGGCAGGATGCTGCGCCGCGCCGCGCCGCGATCGGGGGCCACTCCATCGTCATTGGCTCCGCTGTCATCGGCACCATCCATCTCATCCTCTGCGGTCGGATCAATCTTCTGCTCCAGCGGCGCATCACAGGGCACGAGGAAGCCGGTGAGATACCAGCGCGACGGCGGTTCCGGCAGCAACTCCTTGGCAAAAGCGTGCGTGTTGTTTGGCCCCACGAGGTCCAGGCGGAGTGCTTCCAGGAGCTGAGTTCGGACTGACTCAGAATTCGGAGGGGGTGTGGTGGGTGTTGGTGCGTTCGGGTTCACTTCGTTCAGTTATTGGCCGCCCGCGCCGCCTTATACTCTTCGTGAATGCGTAGCGATGGAAACCTCTCTCGTGCGAGTTCGACAAAGGTTTCATCCTTTAGCGTCTCGAAAGTCACGCCTTTGAACAGGACGTTGACCTTCATCTCCGAGATCACCGCGTCCACTTCGCCAAATGCACGCCGCACTTCGTCGAGGAGTTGAGCCTTGAGCGCATCTGGCTTTGGATTCGGGCCGAGCGTTCGTGTCCACCGTTCGGGCGGATTTTTTGCCACCGATGGAAATAGCGCTTCGGCGAGTTGCAGTGCGTTGCGCTCCATGATGTCCCCGAGCTTGGCCTTCAGAGCGTCCTGAAACTTCTTCACCAGTCCGCGCAGTGTTTCCACTTCTGCCTCGAAGGCTGATTTGTTCGAGCGCAGGATCACCGTGCCGAAGCCCTTCAGCGCCGTAAGAAACTTCTCCTGGATACGCTTGCGCTCGTCGTGCAGCGCCTTTTCCGAAAGCGATTTGTCCGCGTCCACCGCGTCGTTCGGACCAATGACGCGGAAGGAGCTTCGCAACCTGTTCTTCGTCGCTTCGTCATTCGCGAGGCCCATAAGGTCGGGACTGATCGAGGCTGTCTTCCGCGAGACATAGCAACCATGCAGTTCCAGTTCGACGAATTCGAGTTGGGCGTTGAACACCCTCACCTGCCGCGCGAGGTCGAATTTCACCGGCGGGTTTTCTTCGATGTCGCGCTTAACGTCCTCAATCTCCTTGGGCGGCACCGTGTCTAAACCGACAACGCGTGTGCTGGCGCCTTCCGGGCCGCTGCCCAAGTCTCGCTCTACCTCCGGCGGTGTTCCGCCGATGATGATGGCGTTCGGCGCGTTGGGTGGAGTTTCGTTGCCAGATCCAGCATCGCCCGGTGCTAACGAATCCGGTGGCCCATCCTCAACGAGAAGTGGCGTTGGTGAAAAGACGAGCGTGCGCTCGTCGGCCACGACGATACCGATTCGCAGCTTGGGTTGCTTGCAGAGCGGTTGTCCAAACTCCTGCGCGGCGGCTTGGAGGATTTCGATGCCCTTCAGTGTGCCGTAGCCGAGACGACAGACTTCGGGGTCAACGTCGAGGACCACGGAGACCGCCTTCGCCCCGAGCCGCCGCCAGGCTCCATCGAGAGCCGCAGCCACCGCGTCGCTCACACCGGGCGCGACAAAGACAACACGCTCCCGTGCTGTGCCGATGAACTGCACAACAAAGGAGTCGTTCACGCTGCAAATGCCGGATTCGTTCATGGAACGGTCAATAATTGAGTCGAAGCAGTCATGCGACGTGGTGCTCTAGCGTGTGGCATCGAGCCAGCGTTCAATCGCTCGACAAAGATGCGGACAAAATCGGCAGCACAGACCTTGAAAGCCATTCGGAATACACGAGGCCACTCCTCGTTCTGAACAGACCCTTGCTCGGGAATCTTCAGGAACGCGACATGAAATGGAATCGCTCGTCCTCCTTGCGTGATCGCCTCGCTGAGTATGCCGGCGGTCGCTTCAAGCCCGCGCTGATGCCAGCGAGATTCGCGGATCGGGTAGATGAAGCCGCAGCCGGCAACGCGGTGCTGGTTAGAAACCTGCCCGATGTAGGTGTGCAGTTGAAACAGGTCTTCGCGGCTGACCCCGTGTGTGAAATCGAATGACTTGTATTTCACGTCGAACACATAGGTCGCCCCGTTGATGTCGAAGACGAGATCGGGAATCAGGCTCCGCCGCGTGTAGCCGCTTCGGAGGCCGGTCGGAATCGCCCACTGGCGGTCATTCTTGCTGTGAAAAACCACTCCTGCCCGCTTGAGCGCCTTCCGCACGAAATACTCAAACAGCATCGAAACATCGAAAAAGAACGCGCTGGTCTTTGATTGGTCACCGAAGTCTGACAGCTCGTTCCGCAGGATTTGCTTCGAGAGTGCGATGACCGGGTTGTAGTCCGCGAAATACGGATTACGCACCGGCGGCGTGGCTAGCAGCACTTGCAGCGCACTGCGCCGGCCTTCCGTGGCGATCTGGAAAGTCTGATTGAGAGTGTGCGTGCCGCGAAGGAAATCGTGAGAATCGAGGTGTTCGAGCGTGCGGGCGATCAGCCGTGTTGTGTCGTTGTCGTAGCGGTGCTCGCGGTAAGTGCAGCGGTAACGAGCGCGTTTATGATTCAGAAAATAATCCACGGGATCGAGACGGCCTCGCACTTGCGTGAGGCTCTCCGTGCGCGTCTCGTAGGCTTTGGGCAGCCCGAGGCGGAAGGCTTTTCTGAGTTTCACCAGCCAGAGATAAACCAGCAGCCATTCATACCCGCCTTTCTCCGTGCCACCGTGTTCGGGTAACTCCAAGAACCCGTCCGCGTCGGCGATGATGTATTTGAGGAACTCATCGCCGAACCGCGAGGATACGCGCAGCGTGTAGCCGTCGCTCTTGACGCATCCGATGAGGTTTCCAGTCGTCAGAGTGAAGTCCAGTGGGTCAACGCCGCCGAGGCTTACGAAAGCATCGTCCGTGTTGTGCTCGTAGTCCGCGTCCGGAACGCGGAACACGAGCTTGGAAGCCGCAGTGTTCAGCTTCGCCGCCTTCTGCATCACGGCCCAGGCGTTCCAAGGATAGTTCCAGCCCTTCCCTCGTTTGATCTCCACTGGCGCGCCGTGTGAGCCCGCGCGAAAAACGCCGGCCTGAGCCTGGTGAACCGTGTTGTCCACCAGCGTCCCGTCGCTCACGATTTCGCTCAGTGGTTTCATCCTCAGACGCCAAAGGCTTTCGCAAATTCCGGGATCAGCGTCTCGCCCTGTCCTGAGCCGCGCAGATACTCCTCAAGCAGCGGCTTGATCGAGTCCTCCCACACACTTTCACGCACTTCGCTGCGCGTGAGTGTCTGCGGGTAACGCAAATTCATCAGGTAGGCATGGCCGATCTCGTAGTCCGCGCCGAGGATGTCCTTTTCCCGGATGCGCGCGTTGAGCGCGGCCAGATCATCCGCGAGGCCCGCCCAGGGGCGCGACCCGTTGCCCGGCTGCGCGTCGCGTAGCTTGAGCTGATACCGCAGCGCATTCACGTCCGGCTCGGTTCGCTCCCAGCGGAACCGGCGGCGCAGCGCCAGGTCGAAGCTCTCCACGCTCCGGTCGATCGTGTTCATCGTCCCGACGATATAGACGTTGTGCGGAATGAAGAATCGGTGGCCCGCGCTGGTCGTCAGCATCGCGGTCTTCCCGGTGTTCAGTGCTGCGTATTGCGTGGAGATGGCTCCCTCGACGCCGCGATACTCGATGCACATCATCAGCTCGCCCAACACACGCGACAGCTCCGCCCGGTTGATTTCGTCGATGATGAAAAAGAACGGCGGAACCACATCGGCAATCTTCTCTGAATCCTTCAGCGCGCCGATGCTCTTCCATGAGGCGTCTTTCAAATGTCCGCCGATGTGGGGGCGAAGTTGGCCGACCGTCAGATCGAGCCACTTCCTCGCCATCTCCGGCCCCTTGTCAGGAATGCCATGCACTTCGATCTCCCACACGCCAGCACGACGGCAGAAATCCTTGAACACTCCATTCACCAGCACGAGCTGCGGCTGCCCGTCCTCCGCGAGCACGGGGCGCAGTCCCTCGATGAAATCCTCGTAGCCGTATGAGGGATGAAATTGCACCACTTCGCAGCACCTCTCGTGGGTGAGTGATGGGTCGAGGGATTTGTATTTCTCGCGCCAAATATCGAACAGCAGGCGGGTGTTCTGCTTCGCCGTGAATGTCTTCCCGGTGCCTGGAGCGCCGTATTTCACCACCTGCTTTTTCAGCGTGAATGGGTTCGAGATGTTCTCGAAAAGATTCCACACGAAGATGCTGAGAAGCTGCTCGCTCGTTCCGCCTTCCTCGCCCTTCTCGCCCTTCCTGAGTTCATCCGTGAACTCCGCGCGTAGGAAATCCATGAGTTGCACGTTCTTCTCATACCAGCCGGCATCACCTTGCGGGTGCGCGGCGAAGAAGCCCTCGCGCACCAGCCACCAATAGACAGACTCGAAATCAGAGCCGTTCACCGTGCTGCTCACGCGCGTGGTGCAGGCTGCCAGCGTGCGATTGATCAGCAGGGGATTCCGATTCGCTCCGTGTTTCTGGCGAGCGTTTTCCCAAGCCTCCCCGAACTTCTCGAAGTTATCCTTGGTCGGCTCCTTGATGAGTTCAGCCAGTGCGGCGACGAAGTCCGGCTCGGCGATGAAACGCTCGAAGTTCGCACCGCTCAACACCGACTGCCCACGCGATGAGATGCCGTTGGCTTTTTCAAACAGCAGGTGCCGCGCAAACACCGGCCAAGGGTCATCTTCACCGGCAAACGAAGTCTGCGCGTAAGTCGCCTTGTCCTCGATTCTCTGCCCGCCATTGAGAGCCTCGCTGACCTTGGCCACGTCGCCGGAAAAAGCGATGTAGTCTTCGAGCCAGCCGTCCACCTCGGCGCGACGATTGGTGATCAGGTAGGTGTAGAGGTTTTTGATTCGGGACATTGGGATTAAGGCGCTTCGGGTTTTGATGATGACCTACGCAACCGAGAACCACTCGACGTTGAAGATCCCGGTGAATGCAGACACCTCAAAGAATGGGCGAACCAATTCGCCGAGTTGTTCGTAGGGCTGCAACTCCCGCTGGATGGCGCGCAGTTCGTCGAAATAGAAAGCCACTCGCGCGTTTCCTTCAGACCCGACGTGGAGCGCGTCGATCACGGACTTCGAGAGGTATCTCAAATGCTCCGCTGCGTTTTCCGACTCGCCTTCCCGGTTCGCGTGCAAGCGCTCGATGATTTGCTCCAGCGATGGCCCTTCGTGAAATTCTGGGTTGGGATTCGCCATCCCGCCTCCTCCGGGGCCATTGTAATACCATCGCGCGTGCCCGCGGAGGAGCGAGACATCGGGGAAGGTTGAGTTGTCGATGACCGTGCCGAGTCTCGTGTGGGCGTAGAGCTGTGAGAACGTGTGAAACGCTGGCGAGGCATAGACAACAGCCGCCCTTCCGCCCAGACGCGCCGCCACTTTTTCGAGCGCCTCTTGCTGGTCTGCGCTCACGTCGAAACACCAGCCGTGATTGCTCATTCCTGCCGCTCGGATGTGTTTCGGAGGCGTCTTGAAATACTTCGGCCTCTTCGCCTGTATGAACAGGTTGAGGCGAAAATTCGGCAACGCCCGGCGTCCGCGGTTTCTCCAAATGAAATCCAAATCGTAGCGGTTCAAGAACACGCCGGCTGGATTCCTGCGCCCAAGCAAGCGCCAGAATCTCGGATTATTTACCAGCGACGCTCGATCAATCCCAATATGCGCCTCGAAAACCTGGCCGGGTGCCCAGACGTTCGGATGGGACTCCAGTTGGTTGTAGAGCGGTGCCTCGTATTCCTTCTCCTCAAATGCAGCAGCTTTCATCGTGTTCTAAATATCCACCCCCAGCAGTCGCCCGTTCTCGACGGACGCATCCAGCACCGGGTCGATGAGCCACGGCTTCTTGTTTAACGCTTCGGACGGGGGTTCGGTGGTGGTTACGATGTATTGGAATGATGGCTCGCTGTTGGTGCCTTCGAGTTCCTGTGCGGAGGTGAAGAGTGACACGTAGATGGCGGCGGCGAGGTCGGCTTCTCGCGGGCTGTCGTGCAGGAGGAAGCGCGGGTGATGCGCGGCGGGATTGGTGATGCCGAGGGCGAGCGCGGCGAGGTCGAAGATGAGCCAGCGGACGACCTTCAACGCGGCGCTGTCGCGTGGGCCGTGATATTCGAGCTCGGGGACGAGTGCTTTGCCTTTGATGCGAACGGTGCCGGTGACGGCCGGGCCGAGCATCAGTTGGGCGATGTGGTTGAAGATGCCGCTGAATTGCTCGACGAGCGTTCGGTGGTGCTTCGCCAGCCCCGCGAGTTTCTCGTCCAACTCCTCCTTGGCTTTCTTCAGCTCGGCGAGTTCCTCATCCCATTTCGCGAGGTCGGCGCACGCTTTGCGGAAACTGGCGAGCAGGGCTTCGATTCTCGCCGCCTCACGACCGGGCGCTTTGAGTTTCTCGAGTTCATCCTGATGGCGCTTGCGCGCAGCAGCCAGAGCGCGCACGGCGCGTTCATGCGCCTCTTTCTTCGGCGCACCCAGTTTACGCCGACGTTCCAACTCCACCTTCAACGAGGCGATGCGCGTGACCTCCGGTTTCGTTTCGGCGGCGATTTTGCGTGTTTCGTCGGTCACCTCGTCCTCTTTCGGGCGCTCGTGTGCGATGGGGCAGTCTGCTTTCCACGCCTTCGTCATCGGGTGCGAGCAGTAGCCGGGAAATGGCCCCATGCCGTTCAGCGTTTCGCGAAATGGGTCGCGCGGCTTCGGCTTGGGCGGCTGTGAGTTCGCGGCCTTCGCTTCGGCCTGCTCGACCTCTTCCTCCAACTCCTCGATGAACGCGTTGATGATGCCCCATTCCGCCTGCTTCTGGCTGACCTCGCCGATGAGCCGGTCAATCTCGCTGTCCTGCTTCACCGACGCGAGCGCCTGGTCCGACTCGTTGCGCAGCTTCGCCACTTTTTGGTCCACGGTCGTTTGCAGCAGCGGCGCATCGGGCGATTCGACCTTGATGCCGAGCACCTCTTGCAGTGCCAGGCGCTCGCGCTCGACGGCGAACTCCATCTTTGGCCGGTCGCGCGTTTGCGTCTCGTGCTTCTCCGCCTTGCGCGCGAACTCGCCGAGCAGCCCCTGCTCCTGCTCATCCACCAACCCGAGCACCAGCCGCACGAGATTCGCGCGGTCCTCGTGTGAGACGACCGGGCTGTCGTGGTCGCTATCCGTGTGCCGCCATTCGAGCAGGCCGCTGAAGTGCGCCTCCTGGTCGCGCGAAAGCCACGGCAGCAGGCGCGGCCAGTCGAGCGTCTTCTGCGAATCGGCCAGCTTGCGGAAAGTCATGCCGGCAAAAACCGCGCGGTCGATGGCGGTCAGATACTCCTCCTTGAATCCCTGCCGCCACGGAGATTCCGGGAACGGCCCTTCGAGCGTCACGTCGCGCCGGGCGAAAGGATGATAACCGCTCTGGCTCAGCGGCCGTCCGACCAGCCAGCGTTCGCCCGCAACAAACACTTCCGCGAGCACCCAGCCGTTCTCAAACTTCGCTCGAAAGCCTTCGCGAAAATTCCGCGAGCCCGCTGGCTCCTCGCCGAGAACATAGCGGATGAGCCGGCAGAACGTCGTCTTGCCCGCGCCGTGTCCCGCGAGACGCGACGCTTCGTTCGTCGCGCCGGTCGTGCTCGCGCGGAGAATGTTCAGCCCACGCCGCAGTTCGAAGACTTGTCGCAACAGCGTGTCCGGGCTCGGTGGCCAGTCCTTGTAAACCGCCAGCTTGGAAATCCACACCGCCGGTTCTGCGCGGCCCGCAGCGGGCGATAGAGACAGCGGTTCCACCTTTTTCGCGAGGCCGGGCAGGTCGGGATTTTCGGTGGCGTCCATGGCGGCTTATGCGAGCACGAGCTTCTTGGCGGCTGCGGTCCACTCAGCGCGCTTGGGAATGTCCAACGTCTCCGGCACGAGCGGCGCGGCGATGCGCAACGCGAGCCACGCGTCGTAGCCTACATCTTCCGTCGCCGGGCGGCGCGGGCCGTCGAGCAGATGAAAGACGCGGCCTTCGTTGTCGTTTGTGACCGTGAGATTTCTTCCGCCGAGTTGATTCAGGCTCGGGAGCA
The DNA here is from genome assembly GCA_044221185.1 of Chthoniobacteraceae bacterium. Classification (GTDB taxonomy): domain Bacteria; phylum Verrucomicrobiota; class Verrucomicrobiia; order Chthoniobacterales; family Chthoniobacteraceae; genus SXWH01. Next base: position 15,234 of record JBGAPP010000021.1, read on the forward strand.
GCAGCCCTGTCGGCACCTGCTCGTTCCAGCGGGTGGCCCACGCCGTCACGCGCGACTTCTCCTCGGCCGGGCAATGCTTGCGCATCAGCGATGGATTCGTCGCGAGCGTGTAGGCGTCGAGCAAACGAGTCCACGGCAGGCTTCCGCCCGCTTCCGACAGCAGCGCGACCACGAGGTTTGTCGTGTAAAGCAGTGGCTCGGATGCGGCGAGGCGCAGCTCCGCGGGCAGCGCACGCTCGCCCTTGGAAAGCGTGGTAATCCCGAGTGCGAGTTGCGTCTTCGCCGGAGAAACCTTCGGCACGCGCTTCGTCTTCTTCGGCTTCTCCGTCGCCGCTTCCCCCAGCAGCCGCTCCTCCTCCGCGCGTTCGGCGTTGAGTTTGAGGAGGCGGGCGAGGACTTCGTCGCGCACGGCGTCGGGCCAGCGGTAGCGGATGCTTTTCTCGACGGGGTCGCCGTCGGGGCCTTCCTCCACGTAGTCGGCGATGAATTCGCAGGCGGTGGGCAGGTCGCTCCAGCCGTAGGCGGCGAGGACGGCGCGGTCCATCTCCGCGTGCAGTTCGCGCAGGCGCAGGATGCCCGGGTCGCGTTCGTCGCGCTTGTGGAAGCGGTTGTAGGTGTCGGTGAGGCCCTCGTTGTGGCGCACCATCAGCGCGGCCCGGAACTCGTAATACTCGCGCCCCGCCGCCTGCAGCGCGGCGTCCGTCTCCCACCCGGCGGGGAATGGGAACGTCTCGAAGCAGTCGGTCGGCGTATAAACCGGCCGGTCTTCCAGCGTTGAACCGAAGAACAATGCCCACATCTCATGGGCTCGGGACTGTAGGAGCGCAAAACGCTGCCAATCTTCGATGAGAAACACGTTCAGCTTCTGGCTGAAAATCGTCCCCGTCGGTAGGAATCCGAAGACGGCATATTTGCTCGTCTGGGACATCACGAGCGCGCGTCTCATATTGGCAAGCGCAGCGTAAAGCTCAGGCCGGTGCGCTTGGTAAGCCCACCACCTGCGTCGTAGCGGCACATTGTTCGGATTCGGCCCTAGCTTGTCTCTTTCCGGCTTCACCTTCTCTCTGACGATTTGTGCAAGTTCGGGCCATTGCGCCAACTCTTCCTCCGTCTGCAGGTCGCTCAGGTAGATTACGAATCGGTGCGCGGCCATCGACGGGCTTGAGTTCACTTCGTCGCCACCGATGTAGGAAAAAATCCGCGTCCGACAGTTTGGGTTTTCCGCAACGATTCTATGCATCTCTGCAATCGGTGAAGCTCCTTCATCGTCGTCGGCGAACAAAAAGCCCTGTCCGTAAATCTTACTTCCAGCGGAAAACAGGTCATTGCGCCCCGCGAGTCGGCTGGGAGCCGCATCGGAGCCTGCATGGAAAAGGTAAGCGCTAATACGCTCTACAGCTTTTCCGTTGAGTATTGGCTTCTTGGCGTATTTGCCTTTGAGGATGTTTATCGAGCAGACAATCACCGCTGCGGCACCTGGCCATGGAACGCGTTTATCGGCCGCGTAGATTGTTCCGCCGTCTTTGCAGATTTGCTCCAAGCCACCGTGCTTGGTGTCGCCTTGGGCGATGGTGTTGCTCGCGATGAGTCCGATTGCAGCGTCTTGACGCAATAGACCGAAGGCGCGACGGAAGAAATACGCGACGAGGTCGCAGAGATGCTCTGCTGGGGGGAACCGACCGGTGAGATACGCGAAGTAAGGCATTCCACACACCGTTGAAATACGCGTTCCGCCCAGAAACGGCGGGTTGCCGACGATGGCGTCGAAGCCGCCGTTCTCGCGGTCGAAGACTTCGGGGAATTCGATTTCCCAATGGAACGGCGTGACGGGCTTTTCGCCGCCCGGCTTTTCGCCGCGGAACACGGCCACGTCGTTTTGAATCGCCAGCAGTGGAGCCATGTCGCCCTTGCGCGCGGCGGCGGCAGCTTCGCCGAAACGCGAGAGCGCTTCGTCGCGGCGCGCGTTGCGGGCGCGGGCGCTGTCGGCCTCGAAGAACGCGCGGATGCAGAGGTCGCCGGCGCGGCGGACTTTCACCAGCTCCTCGTCGGCGAGCGCGAGTTTCTGCCGCTTCAGCTCGGGCAGCATGTCGTCGCCGCCGTCGAGGATTTCGCGGCGGAACTTCGAGACGCGGGCGATGATTTTTTCCAGCTCGTCCTGGCCGAAGACGAATTGCTCGACGCGCGCGCTTTCATCCCAATGAAAGCGGCTGAGCTGGCGGCGCGAGAGGCCGACGAGGCTGTCGCCGCCGCGCAGCGCGTGGTCGAGGAAGGTGAAGGGATGGTCGCGCGCGAGCGTGGCGAGCCAGAGCGAGAGCTTCGCGAGGTCCACGGCCATGGGGTTGCGGTCCACGCCGTAGAGGCAGCGCTGCGCCACGAGCCGACGCGCGAGGAGCAGCTCGTCTTCATCCGGCGGCACCGGCGGCCGTCCGCCGTGGACGCGCCACGCCTCGACGAGCGCGTCGCCGAGCTGCCGGCACGTCTCGACGAGAAACGCGCCGGAGCCGACGGCCATGTCGCAGATTTTCAGTTCGAGGATTTGCTGGGGCGTGGGCCTCTCGCCGAGCCGCGCGAAGATGGGTGCGAGCGTCTTGCGGACAATCGGCTCGGTGAGCGCGCGCGGCGTGTAATGCGAGCCGGAGCGGCGGCGCTCGTCGGTCGGTTGCAGTGTGAGGCCGCCGCTTTGCACGACGTGCGGTGTCGCGCGGCGGGCGATGCGTTTTTCCAGCGCCGCGAGGAGGTCTTCGACCGACGCGGCTTGCTTGAGCGCGTTTCCGGCGTTGCCCGTCAGCTCGTGCGCGGCGTTTTCCTTCAGCCACTTCGCGCGGTCCTTCGCATCAATGGCGAGCAGCGCGTCGAGATTGATGGCGACCGGCGCGGCGACTTCGCTCTTGTGCTTGCGCTTGCCCGTGAGCGCGATGGTGCGCCCGCGCGCGATTTCCAGCCCGAAGCCCATGACGGTCTGATAGACGCTGCCGATTTCCTCGACATCGAGCGTGCGATACGAGAGGCGCTCGCCGTCGAGGATGAGCAGCTTTTCGAGGACGCGATAGAGCGTGCCGTCGCTGACGAGGGGCAGCGGTGAATTCGTGTCGGCGCGACTTTCCAAAAATGGAAAGCGGTCGGGGTCGAACAAATGGCCGCGTCGCGCGGGCATCGCCATGCGCGGGTGTTTGCAGCCGCCGTGGACGAGCCGGAACAGCACGCAGAGCTGTGACCACGCGCCGTAGCGGAGGTCGAGCGTGTCCGGGTAACGCTCGGCGTCCACCCGCAGCCGCTCGAACAATCCATGCACGCTGTATCCGCGGCGGTAGAGTTCGGAAACCGGCAGCAGGTCGCGGTCTTCGGCGAACAGCACGAAGACGAGCCGCATGAGCACGGTGAGCTGCGCGGCGTAGAGTTCGTCCGGGTCGCGCGCGAGCACCTCGCGCAGCAACGTGCCGCCGCTCTGCACGTGCGCGTGCTCGAAGCCGCGGAGCAGTTCGTAGAGCGCATCAAGCACCTGTCCCGCGAGTGTGGTGGAGACGCTGGCCTGGTAGTCGCGGCTGAGTTCGAGCAGCGCCGGCAGGCGGCTGTCGCGCGGCCCGGTGAGCAGGCGCGTCTTGCACAGCAGCATGTGGAGCGCGCCGAGAATCGGACGCCCCGCGATTTCGCACATCGCCGCGACGGGGAAGGTGAGCGAGCCGGAGTTTTCGCCACGCGGCGCGTAGAAGAGCCGGAGTTCCGTGCCGTTGCTCAGCAGGCCGATGGGCACCTCGACGCCGCGCAGCAATCGCTCGAATCGCTGTGCAGGCGAGGCATTCCATGAACGCGCATCGGTGGCAGTGCGCGCATCGAACTCCGTGCCCGGCGGAAGTTGCTGGATGAGCATGAGCCACGGGCGCGCGGGGTCCGCGGGCTTCGGCTCGCAGAAGGCGAAGTCCGGCGCGAGCGTCTCGCCTTCCGCGAGGGCAAGCTTGAGCGATTCGGGGATTTCGGCGGTGAGGCAGTCGTCCGGCCATTCGAGAAAGCCGCGCAGAAACGCCGCGAGGTCGGTGATGGCCGGGAGCGGTTTGTCTTCGCCAAACTTCGGCGCGATGCGCCCGACGAACAGCGCGAACTTTTCCTGCAACGCCGCGAACTGCCCGCGGTCGAGAATCGCCTGCGCATCCACAAGCGCCGCTGGTGAAACGACAAGCCCGTCCGGCTGGAGGTAGCCGAGCCAGGCTTGGTGGTCGAAGATGGCGGGGTTGGCGCTCATCCGGTGACAGGCCAGAGGTAGGCGATGCCGACCGGCTCGATGCGGAAGGTCGAGGCGGCGTAGAACGCGCGGATTCGCGCAGGCTCGCGCTCGAGGTCGCCGGCGATGTTGTCGAGCCACTGCTGCCAGTAGCGGCGGTTGGATTCGTGCTGCTTGCGCTCGTCGTCGAGCTTGAGTTCGAGCTGGAAGACGTCGGCGCGGCCCATTTCCTCAAGCACGCGGCGGCGCTGGGTTTCGAGGATGCGGGTGAGTTCGTCGGCCTCGATGCGGCCACGCTCGGTGAGCAGCTTTTCCGCGTCGGCGCGGGCTTCTTCGCCGCGCGTGTTGAGATGCGGCAGAAGGTCGTGGATGTCCGCTTGCACGCTGGCGAGAAGCTGGGCCTGGACTTTCTCCGACAACTGCCTCGCGTTACCGGGGCGAAGCGCGTTTTCGAGCAACTCGCGGGCCTTCATGTCGGCGGCGCGTGCGTAGGGCTTGAGCGGATTTTTCCGTGCATCCGCCGGCTGCCACGCGGCGCTGACGGCGAGGATTTCCTCGTGCAGCCGCACCGCACCCGCGCCGTAGAGCGCGAGCCGGCCCAGCAGGATGACGCGCGGCACTGCATCGCGCGTTTGCGCGAAGCAAGCGCGGGAGAGGTCGTGATGGACGAAGCCTTGCGCGAGGAAGCGACCGAGCAGGCGTTGGACGATGCGATGCGAGAGGTGGAGCTGCACCACGGTGTCGTCCACGCCGCGCGGCGGATCGAAGATAACGGGACGGATGGGCGCTTCACGCCGCCAGCGGAAATCGCGCGGGCCTTCACGCGGCGGAGCGCGGAGCGTGTCGAGCGTCGGTGTCCACGACGCACCGCCGATATGCGCGCTCTCCAAGCGCGGGAAAGCGAAGCGCGCGGGTTCACCGTCCGGTGCATGCTCCGGTGTCAGTGGCTCGGCGCGGAGCATTTCGAGCGCGCAGGAAAGCGCGTCGCGAAGCTGGTCGTGGTCGAGGCCAATCCATGTGCGGGCGTCATTGATGCGGTTACGCAGCGTCTCGACTTGCTTGCGGAGCGCGTCGTGTCGCTCGCGCGTGGCTTCGAGTTCCTCCTCGGCGATAGCGCGCTGTGTTTCGTCGAGGGATTCGCCCTCGATGCTCGCGCGGATTTGCGCGGCGGCTTTGTGCGAGATGCCGTGGCGCAGCGTGTCGGAGAGACGGTGTTCGAGGACTTGCGCGAGGCTGCCGAGTTCCTTGCGGATGGTGTCCGTCTTTCGCACGAGCGCCTTCAGCACGGCATCCTCCGGGCGCTGCTCATAGACGAAGTAGTGGCAGAAAACCTCGGGCGAGGGCTGGAGTTTGCGGTCAATGCGGCCGTTGCGCTGTTCGAGCCGCGACGGATTCCAAGGCACATCGAAGTGAAAGAGGTTCCAGCACTGCGCCTGCAGATTGATGCCCTCGCGCGCAGCATCGGTGGCGACGAGGATGCGGAGAGGATGCCGGTCGGGCGGCTCGTTGAAGGCGCGTTTGATTTCCTCGCGCTTTTCCACCGGCGTCGGGCCGTGGAAGACCTCGATGCGCGCCTCGGCGTGGTCGGTGTTCGCCAGCGCATCGCGAAGCTGATTCACGAGGTAGCGGCGCGAGTCGTCGTATTCGGTGAAGATGAGCACGCGCAGGTCGTTCCATTTTCCACCGGGGCACATGTGGTCGCGAATCCAGCCGATGAGATGGCGCACGCGGGCATCCGGCTGGCCGCGCGCGGCGTCAGCGATGCGGGCAAGTTCATCGAGCAATGCACGTTCGCGCGCGATGTCTGCACGAGCGGAATCGCCAGCGGATGCTGCTGTCGCGGTCTCGACGGCGCGCTCGTGAAGCTGTTGCTGCTCGTCCTCGGACAGCGCGGAGCGTTCGTCGTCTGCGTCGAATTCGTCGAGCTGCGCCGTGGCGGTCGGCCTTGCTGCAACCGCGCTCCTTTCCCACACGCGCTCCATCGTGCGGCGATGAACGGCGAGCGTGCGCGCGAAGGCTTCGATGGAGGAAAGGAGCCGCTGCTGGAGGTGCGAGACGACCAGCATCGCCTCGGCCTGCTCGCGCTTCGAGGCACCGGCGAGGCGGAGCAGACGCGTCTCGCGGTAATCGTCGAGGCACCGGGAGAGCCGCAGTTCCGGTGCATCGGCGGGCAGCCCTTTGATGTCCACCTGCACAACTTTGCGGACGGCGAATCCTTCGCCGAGCACGTCGCGCAGGTCGTCTTTCAGCCGCCGCACCATCACCGCATCGAGGTTGCTCTTGAGCACTTTCACTCCGCGCAGGAATCGCTGCGGGTCGAGCAATTCGAGCAGCGCGCTGAAACTGTTCGAGTGGCCGTTGTGCGGCGTGGCGGAGAGAAACAGGCGGTGCTCGAAACGCGCGGCAAGGTCGCGGATGGCGCGGGTGAAGCGTGAATCAATCGCGTAACGCGAACCGCTCGCGGGCGCGGCGTGATGCGCTTCGTCGAGGATGAGCAGCGAGCCGGGGCGAAGGTTGTCGAGCCAGTTGCGGAGCGGGCCGGAGTAGGTTTCGTCGATGAGCAGTTTGTGCGAGATGAGGAAGCGCGGGAAAGTTTCCCACGGGTTCACGCTGTATCCGCGCTCGCGGCGCACGCGCTCGATGTAAGCGCGGTCGAGGATTTCAAAGACGAGGCCGAAACGGCTTTCGAGTTCGTCTTTCCACTGGAGCAACATCGACGGCGGAGCCGCGACGACGATTTCGCGCACCCGGCGGCGGAGCAGCAGCTCGGTGGCGATGAGTCCGGCCTCGATGGTTTTGCCGAGGCCCACGTCGTCCGCAATGAAGAGATTCACCCGCGGCAGGCGCAGCGCCTTGCGTAGCGGCTCAAGCTGGTAGGCGTCAATGCGGATGCCCGCGCGGAACGGCGCTTGGAAAAGCGAGGGGTCGGTGGCCGTGACGCAGTTCCAGCGCAGCGTGTGAAGGAACGCGCTGAACGGTCGCGCGTCGTCGAATCCGCGCTGGCCAATGCTGCTCCACGCTTCTTCATTCAGGATGCGCGCGTCGAGTTCGTGCTCCCAAATCGTGTCGAGAGTCTGGCCCTGTGCGTCGTCATCCACACACGCGAGATGCACGACCGTGTAGCCGCCGCCATCGCACCGCGGCTCGACCTCTTCTACGAGCCACGTCCGCGTGCGCGCACGCACCACTTGTCCGGGCTGGGGAGCCACGGATTCAATGGTGTCTGTTTGGGCGGGGTTCGCGAGTGTTGCAGCCACGAGCGCTGAATAACTGGATGACTTATGCGAGGCAACGCTGGCGTCTCAGTCAGCCTTGGTAATCCAATCTCAGTTCGCGACTAGGTTCTTGTGCAGCACCGCGTCGGCGTATGCGTGATCACACGTATCGAAAACGACGGTCTTCTCACTGCGTCGTGTGTCCACACGCACACGCGGCGGGACCTCTTGCCGCTCGGTGATGGCGGTAATTTCCGCCTCGCCGAACCACTGCTGAATCGTCTCCGTCGTGACAGGCTTCTCCGACGTTTCCGGCTTCCTGCGCAGTTCAGCGATGGCCTCGAGCACGGCCGCATCGAGCAGCTTGTTCCAGAGTTTTCTAAACAGGATGCCGGAACCGTAGGTGTCGGCGGTGTTGATCTCGCCGTTGATCACGAAGGCGTAGCCAAGCACATCGGGCCTCTCCTCGATGATTTTCGCCAGCGCCGCGCGGTAGTTCTCTTTCCGCTTTTGCAGGTCTTCGTCCTCGACGGAGAGCTGGTAGCTCGTGGGCGAGGCCGCCGCGTAGAGCGGCTTGTCGAGGCTCTCGCTCAAGTCCTTTTGCGTCTCGGCGACCTTCTCCCACACCTCGCCCTGGTTCTTGCTGAGCTTCGCGGCCATCCGCAGCTTTTTGCTCGAGAGGTAGGATTTCGAGCTGGAGAAAGAACCCGCATCTTCACCTGCACGCCGGTGCCAGCGCCCGCTCTCCACGCAGAACGACGGAATCGGCACGCGCCCGGATTTTGCCGGCAGAACGAAATCCACGCCAAGCGTGCGATCTTGCCGTCCGCCTTTCACCACGTCGCCGGCCTGGATGTAGAGGTCGAAAACGTCCGAAAGATTCTCGACTTCGAGTTGCCCGACCTCGCCCGTTTCGTGGACGGTGACGCACTTTTGTTCGAGGGCGTCGTCGAGCGGAATGAAGCGATTGCCGTCGAGCGTGTCGGTGCCGAGCAGGAGGAAGATGCTGAGATTTTCGTGAGTGTAAGGGCCGGCGACGGAGATGTGATTGAGGTTCATGCCGGGATTCTACTCCCGGTGGTGAGACAATCGCCGTCCTACGGGTGCGAATTTTGCAAAAATCTTTGACCGCTCATTCGGCTGCCAGAATCCCCTGCGCCGCCAACCGGACCAGCTTCTTCAACTCGGCCGGTTCGATCACGCGCGCGTGCCCTCCCCAGCTCAAGACCCAGCGCTCAATTTCCTCAAGACTCGCCAGTTCCACGCTGAACTCAATCGCTCCATCGCGCAATTCGCGGACGCGCTGTGACGTATGCCACTGTCGCTCGGCGACAAGGCGCGCAGCAAAGGCGTCGAACCAGACACGCACCTTGAAACGGCCCTTCGCAGTGAACACCCCGAGGCTCTCGCTGAGGTGCTTGCTGATCGAGAAGTTGGCAGGACGGTGAAATCGCGCGCGAGTGTTCTGCACTCGACGCATCCGCGTGAGCACGAAGGTGCGGAGTTGCTTCCGCGCGAGGTCATGCGCGAACAGATACCACTGCTGATCAATGCAGCCGAGGTGGTAAGGCTGCACTCGCCGCGCTTCGTAGCCGCTGCTGCCGAGCTTCCGATATTCAAAGGCGAGCTCGTTCGACTTGAGCACGGACGCGCTTACGGCCTCGAACAATTCCAAGTCCGAGATGGTCGTGCCGATGCCGCGAAACGAGATCGAGGATTCAAGGTCGTCCCACTGGAACGCCACCTTCTCCTGCAAGCCGTCCGCGATCTTCCGAAATGCGGCCTTCAGCGGTTTCTCGAACGATGTGCCTCGGTATTGCGCGAGAGCTTTCTGCGCGACGAACAACGCAACGATTTCCCCTTCGGAAACTTCGATGCTCGGAAAACTCGTAACCGGCTCCGTGTAGAAAAATCCGAAGTGTAGTTGATCGTATTCGATGGGCAACCCGAGCTGATACCGCATGAACTCGATGTCCCGCTGGATCGTCTTGCTCGAAACTTCCAACTCGTCTGCGAGTTTGCGGCAATTCGGGAACCGTCCCGCCTTCAACTGCTGGTGAAGCTGGAGCATTCGCGCCAGCGGTGGACGCGAGAACTGCTGTGCTTTTGGGATTCGAACTGACGCCTTCGGACGTGGCATGTCCGACTCCAATCCGAAAACTATTCAGGTCGCAACAGGGAATCCCAAACGCTCTGCAACAACTGACTACGGCAGCGGACGCCGATCCAGCCGCTCTAGCACCTTGTCCATCACGACGAGCACCTTCTCCGTGACAGCGATCATTTTAGCATGGTCACCTTCCATGTAGCCGATGAGCTTGTTGGTTACTTCGGCGTTCACGTTGCGCTGGCTTTCGAGCTGGTTCAGCAGCCAGCGAACGATGAAGGACCAGCTCGCAATCGCGATGGCCGCGAGCGCGAGAAACCAATACGCGATGTTCTTGCCCGCCAGGTATTCGACCTCCGGCTGAAACGGGATTGCGCCGGACGCGACGCCCACGGCGCCGAGGGCGACGCTGGGAAGAACGGCAACGAGAAGGATGGCGAGAGTGAGACGGAGCTTCATGTCACACCGCGCACGTCAATTCCGCGGGAGAGGAAAGCGGTGCGACGGCTTGGTGGAACGGGCGCTGAGAACCGTCAGCGTTGTAATTGCTGTATCGGTGGCCGGTGAGATCGGAGTGGCCGACTGCCTGCCAGACGAGATTTGGAAAGGCCGCGTAGGTCGGGATTGTCTTGTGCAGCGCAGAGAACAGCACATCGGAGTGAAAGCTTGATGGCGCACCGCGACGGCCGCCGCGCATTGCGCGACGTGCGGCGAGGTAGTGCGGGGCGCGGATTGCGCAGGCGTGGAAGTCGAAGGCGCGACGGACGCGCACGAGCCCCGGTGCCACAGGTTCGGGCGGCTCGCAGTGCAGGCAGCCGAAGTAGAAAATGCCCCAATCATCGGGGAGCGTGATGTCGGCGATGCGGTCGAGGAAGTGCGGGTGAAAAACCAGGTCGTCCTCGAAGTAGAGTAGCGATGGCGCGCCCGCACGCTGCGCAAGGCGGAGCGCGAGGCGTTTGGTGATGGCGCACGACCGTTTCGCTGCGGTGCGAAAGCCGCGGTTGTCCCGAATCGCAGCGACCGGCACGGGCTTGATCCAACGCGCTGGCAGTCCCACTTCGGCAAGTTGCGGAACGAGGCGCTCGCGACGGTCAGAGCGCGCAGGCAGGCTCGCACAAACGCGGAAAGGAAATTGTGCGGCGACGTTCACGCGGCGGAGTCGCTGAGTGGTTTCCAGCCGAGGTTTTCGCGCGCCATGCGGAGAAAGGCGACGCGCTCCGGGACGTGATTGCGACGATGGCAAAGCGCGAAGTCGTCCGGCAGCTCGCGGCCGATGAGCCGTTCCGTGGCGGTGTTGGGCCGATAGACCAGGTTGGGCCAGCCGCGCAGATTCATCGCCACGGCGAGCAGCAGATCGTCAGTGTGAGAACACAGCGCGCGCCACTCCGCAGGCAGCCGCCACAGCGTCTCCGCGATGGCGTGAAGTGCCGGTGTGCGCGTGAAGTAACCGCGAATCACCAAGTCCACCTCGCGTGCGTCATTCGTTTCGGCACGAACGTCTCGACGGCTGTAATCGAGCGACGGCGGGAATGTGCGCCCGATTTCCCCCATCACGCCGAAGTCCGGGCGCTTCGCGGCGACAGCGATCATGCGGCGCAGCGCATCCGGCCCGGCGGCGAAGTCATCGTCCACGAACAGCGTGAAATCGCAGCGGTAGGCGAGCAGCGGCACGTAGCGGTTGAACGCACCGAAGTTGGTGCCAAGCCGCATCACGCAGTCGGCGAGATCGAAACCCGCGGTCGGGCGAAACGACGCGGACGGCGAGGCGTCTATCACCGTGATGCGCGAGAGCTGGTGGCTCTGCGCCCGGAGTGCGGTCATTACCGGCAGCAGGTTCTTGGGACGCCGGTGAGTAACGACGACTGCCTCGACGGTGGAAGGCACGGCATTCATGGTTCAGAACTCGACCGCGACCGGTTCCATCGTGGTCGGCGTCTCGCCTGCGCCGCCACAGTGCGCGGCCACGAGACGAGACCAACCGGCGAGAAAGCGTGCGTGAGCCTCCGGGAAATCCTGCGCCAGCCTGCACTCCGCACGCTCGACCCAGGCAGGATCGCGCTTCGCGCTACCGCTGAGATGTGCGTAGCCAGCCTTGCCGACCTGCTTCCGTGTCGGGCAGACCGGCAGCAGAGTGCCGACCTCAACGCCGACCCGGCGCGAGAACACGCCGAGCTGATACTGTTCGACGATCATCGAAGTCGTCGTGCCGTTGAGCGCGCAGTTGCTAAACTTCTGCGCGAGATCCAAGCCGGCCCAGGCAAACGCGCGCACGAGCGCCACGTCATTACCGCCGAGCAGCCCGGCGTTGTAAGCGGTGCTGCCGCTGGTGAAGCCTGCGATGCGCTTCGCCTCGTTCATGTCGCGTGAGGTGTAGTAGCGCGGCAGGTCGGGCGACTGCGCGATGAGGCGATGCCGCGTGAGGCGCTTGGGCAGCGGCTTGAAAAGCAGCACATCGCCGTCGAACTGCACGAATGGCTCCGTCTGCAACGCGCACGCAACGAGTTTGCCGAGCGCCCAGATGTGCGTGACTCCGTCCGCGGGCCAGTCGTCGAGCGGTGTCGTGACTCGCGCAAACGGCCAACCGAGCAGTTCCGCGATCTCCGCTCCGCGAGCGTCGGTGACGAACTCCGTTTCGACGAACGCTCGCGCTGCGAGATTGGCCGCGAGTGTCTGGATGAGCAGCGGGCCGCGCTCGATGCGGAACATCGGCGTGCGTGTCCACAGGCTCATCACGCCGCGCAGTCGGCATGGCCGGAGTTGAAGTTTTCGTGGTCGGTTTCTCACAGCAGGAACCCCCCGAGCGGCGGTGCTGCGACCAGCAGCGAACCGGCTCGCGGAGTTGCCTGGGGCGGCCTGTCAATCGGCGCGAAATGCGCGATGCGTTCGACCGGCACCGCCATCTCGAACGCGCGCCCGTCGCGTCGCACGATGCGCCGAATCACCGCCCCACGCGGCGCACACGTCACCGGCAGCCGGCGGCAGTTGAGCCAGCGAATCGCGAGATGATAAGGATGATGCCACGGCAGCGCGGCGAAGGCGTGCAGATGCACCGTGCGATCCATCCGTTCGGCGAGCGCCGCAGCGAAACGCTCCGCCAGCGCGAGCCGCGCAACCACGATCACGTCGATGTCCGCATCAGGCGCATCTTCACCGCGAGCGAATGAACCCGCGAGGCCCACGGTGCCGAGCCGGTGTTTCACCGCGAGTTCCGCGATGAGCGTGCAGAGGTCAGAGACTCGATCCTTCATCCACGGTTTTCTCGAAGGTGCATTTCGGGTTCTGCGTCTCGTCGTGCTGCGATTCGCCGAAGACCTGGAGCGAAGCCGGCTGGAGGTTGCTCACGCCGCCGTCATGCACGTCCACGGTCACGGACGCGGGCGGATACAAATCAATGTCGCCCTCGGTATGCGTGCCGTCCGGGAACGTGTCGTTGGTCCAGTGGATGTGCGGGGTGCCCTCGTTCACATCCACCGGCGTTTGCTGCGCCGACTTGCCGCTGCCGTTCTCCGGGTTCACCGCGTATTGGCCGTTCACGCCGTAGCCCGCCGCGTAGTTGTAGCCGTCCTCGGTCTTGCCGCTCGGCCCGTCATGCTCGCAGGTGTTGCTCTCCGTCGTCGAGCCGTGCCACGAGGCGCCGAAGAGGATGCAGTTCGGCGGAAACTTGTAGCTGCCCGTGCCGATGTAATGTGTGAGCGGCGCGTTGCCGGGCGCTCCGTAGTCTGCGGTGTAGGTGATCGTGCCGCCCGGATTCACCGGGACGTTGTTGAAAACGAATCCCTGGCTCATGCCGGGCCAGCCCGTGCCAAGTTGCACGCCGGGCGAGCCCACGCCGCGCACGCTGAGTGTGCCGACGCCGTTCGGTCCGCCCGCGATGCTCACGGTCACATAGACGGTGCAGGTCTGCGGCGGTTGGATGAAACACGCCGGCCCATCGGGATCGACATCGGCGTTCACCTCGACGGTGATCGTCGGCACGTTGTCCTGTGGCGGCTTGGGCGGCTTCGGCGGTTTCGGCGGCACGGGCGGTTGAGGCCCGCCGCCACCACCGCCACCGGGAGGCCAGCCACCACCACCGCCGCCGGTATTTCCACCGCCGCCGTTGCCGCCGCCACCTCCGCCTCCCCCGCCGCCGGGCGGGTCGCCAGGCGGATTGACCGGAGGATCGCCACCGTTTCCGCCACCGCCGCCCGGAGGATCGGGCGGACGCGGCGGATCGGGAGGCCGCGGCGGATCAGGCGGATCAGGCGGCTGCGGCCCGCCGTCCCACGGCTCATCCGTCCAGTCGTTCGCCAGAAATTCTCCCGCACCGAAATCCCACTGCTGCACGACGCGCCGGTCGTATTCCTGTTCGAGCCAAACCGGCTGCGTGATGAGCCAAACGTAGCTCTCGAACGTGAGCCACTTTCGCCACGCATCGCGTCGAACCGCTGTGCCGCCGCGCGCGAGTGTGCGCGCCTGGAACCAGTCGAGATTCTTCATCAGATGGGGCCGAACGGCGCTTGGTCGGCGATGATGTCGCGCGCGACTTCGACGAGGAATGTGCGCGTGGTGCTGCGCAGGAACGGCGGCCCAACCTGCGGCGCGTAGTTGTTCAACTCCAGCCACTCGAACTCGCCGAGCGCGTTGAAGAACGTGCCCGCGTCCTCCTCGTAGTTGGTGAGCGCGCTCGTCAGCTCGGGACTGTCGAGCTTCACATGGAGCCGGTAGCCGGCCTGCTCGCCTTCGCCGACTTTGCGCCAGTGGTGTCCTTCGACAAGCACGTTCTCCGGTTCGAGTTCCTTGAGCGCAAACTTGAGCGCGATGAGATCGAGGTCCGCGACCACGCCGCCTTTCAGGAAAGTGATGTGGAAAACGAGATCGTCGCCGCGCTTCGTCCAAAAGAGCGGCCCTTTGTCCTTCGTGTTCGCGTCGCCGAAGTTCTGCGAGTTGAGCGACACCAGGCGAGTGAGCAGGTCGATATAGACTTCGAGCACGCCCGAAGGCCGGATGTTGCTGCTCGGCTCGATGCCGAACGTGAAGATGACCGGATCGCTCGCGCCGTCCGCATTGCCCGCGACGAGCGACACCACGAACACGCCCGGCACCGTCGCCGCGCCGGAGATTTTGCCCGTGGGCACATGGAGCGCGAGTCCCGGCGGCAGCGGCGACGCATTCCAGAACGTCGGCGAATTGCTCGCCCACGGCTGAAACGCAAACGTCTGCCACTGCAAGTAGCCGAGCACGCTCTGCGTCGTGTTGATTTCCGGCTTCGCCATTTATCCGACCTCCGCTTTGGCTTGCGACATCGAGGCGAAGACGTAGCCCTTCGCGCCGCGCACGCTGTTTTCCGTGTCGAACTGCACGAGCCGCGCCCGGATGACGAAGCTCGGGCCAGGTAGTGCAACCTGCGCCGCCTGCCACGTCGTGTAGAGCAGCCGCTCGGCGCTCATCACGTTGTCGAGCGAGCGTTTGATAGCCGCGCCGAAGTGATGCTTGAGCTTGATGCTGCTGACGATGAGCCGCTGCGCGAGCACCGGCGCAGGCTGCCAGACGATGTTTTCGAGGTTCTCCGCCACGGGCGCGGGCGTCGTCTGCGCGGGCGCGCTGCCGACTTCGATCACCGCAAGAATCTGTGCGCGTGTGTTTGCGGCAAGCAGTTGGAGTTCGAGATCGAACGCCACCGAGAACGTGCCACCCGGCGCCCACATCGCGTCGTTGATGTGCAACAGGAAAAGCTCGCGCTCGAAATCCACGGGGAAAAACGAGTTCGTCGTCGCCGCTCGCGTGAGCCGATACCACACGCGGCCGTCGCTGCCGGCGTAGCCGAGCGAGTCGAGGTATCCGCCGCGGCGGCCCAGACCGCCGGGCACGAGGAGCGGATTGCTCGTGGTGTTTTGAAACACGTTCCCCGCGTTCGCCTCCGGGCGCGGCAGCGGCACGCTGATCGGCACCACGGTCGCGTCGTGAATCGCCGGCAGCAGTCCCGGTGCGCGCGGCAGCTTGTCGGTCTTGCCCTCGGAGATGTCCTTCACGTTGAAATTCGCGGGCAGGCGCGCGCTCGGAAACAGGTCGGTGAAGTCCGGGATTTCGATGTCCTGCGGCTTGCCCTTCTCACGGTCGCCGAAAAAGTTCGGCGTCGGCAGCAAGTCCTCGATGTGTTCAAGCCGCGCATAGACGGCGGCGAGCGCGTCGAGCAGCCCGATGATTTGCGCCATCGTGTGCGTGTGCGCGAGGAACGCGCTGCGCGGCCCGGCGGTCGAAAGCACGAGCGCGAGGCTGTTGAGCGCGGGCGGCGGTGCGCCCACGGGGAAATCGAGCACGACTTCGTTCGCGCTCAGAATCTTCACCGTGTAGTCCGTGCCGAGCACGAGCACACGGCCATTCGGGATGTTCTGCCGCACGGTCAGGTGGAACGCCTCGGTGGCGAGATTGTGCGGGAATGAGAACGAGCGCAGCGCGCCGTTGCCGAAGACGCAGACGTAGTGCTGCACGCCGACGATGATTTGATCGGGCGTGAACGGGATATAGTCGCGCGGCTGCGGCGGGCGCAGCCAGTCGATGCTTTGAACGAGCGCTAGTTCGTCGAAGATTTGCTCGCGCGCTACTTTCACCGGTTGCTGGAAGAGCGTGATGATGCGCCCGGCCACCGCGGGGTCGGCCACGTCCTCGCCATCGTCCACGACTTCCAACTCCACCTCGAACGGCACTTCGATTTCCGCAACTGCACGCAGCGCCGCCGCCATCTGCACACGATCCAGCTCCAACTCGAAAGTGAGCGTGCCCGGTGCGAATGTATTCACCTCGACGGCGATGAGCGGCTGGGGCGAGCCGCCGAGTTCGCCGATGAACTCGATATAGGCGTTGTCCGGCTCCGGGTTCGTCGCCTCGAATCGCTTTCCGCTCTTTTGGAACATCGCGTTGAGCGCGGCGGCGATCTCGTCAGGCCCATCCTCGATGCCGAGCAGCTTCGAGACGCGATAATTCCAGCGCAGAAAATAGGTGCCGCGAAAATCCGGCGGGAGATGAAGCGCCTGAATTTCGTTGCTCGGCGGCTGGGTTTCGCTGCCCGCCTCGCCGCTGCGGATTCGGCGCACGTCGGGCGGCGGTGACAGCACGCGCTCGTGGCCGTCGTTGAATGCGAGCGGTGCCTGAATCAGCCGGCACTCGAAGCACCAGACGCCGAGTTGCTTGAACTGCCGCACGCGCACGAAGGACTCCGGGCTGAGTCGGTTCGTGTGGATGTAGATCGGATAATCCGGCTCCGTTTCCGGCCGCGTCGTCTTCACCACCCACGTTCCGACCGCTGGATTCTCCACCGTGTCGATGATGCCCGAGCCTTGCGCCGCCGTTTTGAATACATCGCCGTTCGCGTCGAAATTGATCTGCGGCGTGTCCGTGTCGCCGATCCACAGCTTGAACCAGCCAACCTGCGGCGGAGTGAGCACGCGCCCGATGCTCGCCCGCACCGAGCGCACGCGCAGATCCCGCTCGCGCACATCGCCCGCCTCGTTGCGCTCCATTGTCTTCAGCGTGCAACGCAGTGTGTCGCCGAGCACGAGGATCGGCAGCGTCACCGCGCCGCCATCGCTGGAGATGAGCTTGCGCGTGACCAGATCGGCGAAAAGGTCGAGGTCACTCACGCCGCCCGCCGCGTGTCAAAGGACGCGCTCAGCGCTCGGCTGCTTTTCGTTCCGCTTCCTCGTCTGGCGTTTCGCGTTCGAGGCTGAAGAAGAATGGATCGAAGGACTGCCGCTTGTGCGGGAATGGCGGATTGAGCGGCGTGTCCTGCTCCTTCTTCGCCTTCTCAGCCTCGCGCTCGTGCCTGTTGGTCTTTGGATCGAGCGACATGGCTATGTGCTCCAAAAGGTGCCGCGCGCGTCGGCCTGATTGAAGAACGCTTCGGCCTCCGCGTTCTGGTCATTCACGAAGCTGAGCAGCGCGTTGATGACTGGCTGCGCGATGCCGCCTGCGAGTGGGACGAACAAGCGCAGCGGTTCGCTCGGTGCCTTCGGCGGGATGAGGCGCGAGGCGTGTTGCAGGTTCCAAATGACGGAATACTGCGGATACGGCGTCCATGTTTCATCCGGCTCCGCGTCGTCGGCCGCATCCGGCGGCGAGACGATCCAGACCGTCGCCATTTTCAGCTCGTCGTATTGTGCGTCCCCGGCGTTCAGCAGCGTGCCATACATGAGTGCGAGGCTTTGCTCCTCGACCGGCTTGAATTTCGCCACGACACGCAGCTTCGCACGCCCGCCGGTCGCGCGGAGGTAATCGTTCGTGAAAACCGTCGAGATCGTCTCCGTCTGCGCGTCGAGCAACGGATCGTGAACATCAATTTGCAGCCGCGTGCCGATGCGCGCCTTGGAGAGCACCACGTCCACGGCGCGGATTTCGCGGGTGCGGTTCTCGTCGAACTCGCCTTCGAGTGCGCCTGGCTTGCTCACGTCGCCGCCTTTCGCCGCGGCCTTCACGCCGAGCTTCTCGAAGAACTTCGGGTAGCCCTCGGCTGCGGACGCGATGATTTGCCCGGAGAGCGATGCGCTCACGCTGTCCGGCTTCAGCGGATTGCGCCAGCCGCCGATGATGAGATACGGCGTCGGATCGTCGGTCAGCGCAACATCGTGCTCCTTGGCGTCCTCGTCCGGCGGTGTGCCTTCCGGCCAGTCGGCGGGCATCGTGATGTAGGTGTCGCGTCCGTTCACGAAGCCGGGCCGAATGAACGCACGCCATTCGCCCGTGCCGTCCTCTTTCCATTCCCATCGCGCGCTGATGAACCACGGATGCCGCCACAGCGAGTGGTCATCGCCGGACACAATCACGCCGCGCGGCTGCTCCTTCGTTTCAGCACGAACGCCGCGCAACGGCCGTGCGCGCTTCACCTGCGCGACGAGTTTGTTCCAGGCATCGGCGGCGATCATTGCCAGAAGAAGTGCCTCGTCGCGCTCTTGCGGTCGGTGCCGAGCGCGGCGCGGTGTTGCAGGTCGAAGAACGAAATTTGGTAGAGGTCGAGCTTCTTGTCCTCGCGCTCGCGCAACATCGCCAGCGGGTAGCGCGTGCGTCGGCCTGGTAATGCCACGGACGCCGTGCTGCCGCTGTGACCCTCGCCCGCTTCGCCGTCGTCGGTGTTTGGGTCTGCGACCTGCACGACTTCGACTTTCTCGACCGACCAATCCTTTTCGCGGCACGTCACCTCGACGCAGATGTAGCCGCGGCCCTCGTCATCGAGCATCGGCGTGCCGAACTTCAGCACCGGCGGCGCTTCGCCGTCCTTGCCCGCGAGCGGCACGTCTTTGATCTTCGCGTCCACCTTGTTGACCGTGCCCGGTCGAATCGCAGCAGCCTCGGTGCCGATGAGCGATACTTGGAACGGATGCACGAACTCCGCGCCATCGCCGTCGAACGTGATGATCGTGCCGTCCGGCATCTCGCGCAGCCGCACGCCATCGCCCGCGATGATGCGGCACGCGCGCACCGCCGCGCAGAGCTGATTCCACAGCGCCGCAGTGATCGGCTGCCCGCGCTTCACGAACGGCGGCTCCGTCATTCGCTGCCGCCCTCCAACTGCGCCTGCCCATACACGTCTTTGATCCAGCCGTTCGGCCCGGAGAGCATGTATTCCTCGGTGATCTCGACCGCGTTGCCCTTGCGTTTGAGCTTCGGCGCCATCTTCAGCCAGTTCCGCTTTTTCGCCGCGCCGGGAATCTTGAACTGCTCGATGCCGGGCGGCTTGTCCACGATCGTGCCGATGCCGCGCAGGATGCCGGAGGGAATGGTGCGCGCCGAGTAGGTCTTGCGAAAGACCGCGCCGACCACGAGCCAGTTGTCCACGCCAAACAGCGGGTTCTTTTTCGGCTTCTTGCCGCTACCACTGAGGGCGGTCTGCTGGCCGCTCGCCTCGGGCAACGTCTCCGCGAACTGCTCCTTCGCTGCATCCCACGCATAGCGCGTCTTGAGCGTGTCGAAGAACGGATGCGTCTGAATCGGGTCTTCCGCCATCGAGGTGTCCAGCTCGAACGTCACCTGGTCGTCGTCCTTCGATTCGTTGGTGATGCCCTCGAAGTGCAGCGTCACTTTGAACCCGCCATCGTCCTCCTGCGTGAACGAGCGCGACCGATACGGAATCCCGATGCCGAGATTCGGCAGCACGGTCAGCGCCTCGGCGAGCGTCTCGACAAACAGCGGCACTTCGACCGTGGCGATGCCGGTTTCCGAAATGCCGCCGCTGATGCCGGTCGTTGGAAGTGGTGTGCTCATGGCGTTCAGGCGAAGGCGGTGCTGAGCGTGGTGGTGCTCGCGGTGGGTTTGTTTTCGATGGCGCGCTTCACGTCGCGGAGCAGGCCGGTCTGCGTCGTCAGTTCGCGCGTCTGACGCTGTTGCTCGCGGAGCATCGGATCGCCGTTGCTGTATGCACCGCCACCGCCGCCGATGCGCTGGATCGCCGACACCGCGTTCTTCACGGTCTTCTGCGGCTTCTCCTCCTCGGTGTCGTCGAGATTGATTTGCGGGCCGGTCGGCTTCTTCGGCTCCACGTCCTCGCGCGCTTTCTCGGACACCTTCTGCACGCGGTCCATCACGCCGCCGATGGTGTCGTCGAGATGCGATTCCCAATCGCTCGTGTCGATGAGGCCGCTGCCCTTCGTGAAGCCCTCGGAGAGCGCATTGCCGATGTTCTCGAACGTCTCGCGCATCCGATTGCCCGCCTTGTCGAACGCGGGCGCGAGCAGGTCCGCGCTCGCGCGCTTGTTCTCGTCGCTCGCCGCGCGCACGCCATCCGCCCACGATTTCACTTCCTTCGCACCCTCGCCGATTTCGTCGCCGATGAGCGGAATGCCTGAGAGCCAATCGAGCAGCTTCGCAATGCCATCGAGCAGGAACGCGATGAAGCTCTGCGCGATGCCGAGAATCGCGCGCCCCATGCCGATCCAGAAGTCGGCCGTCGTCACGATCTGGAACAGCGTGATGGCGTTCTTCACCGCCTCGACGAGCGCCTGCCAGAGCGCCTGCGCCACGGCCATGAGCGTGCCTGCGAGGAAGTTCACCGCGTTGGCGAAAGCGATCTTCGCCGACGTGAAAAGGATGTCGCCGACTTTCCCATCCGCGAACGCCTGGACGATGAACGCCACGGCTTCGCCGGCCTTCTGTCCCCAGCTCGCAAGGTCGAGCGAGGCAAACTTGTCGAGCAGCGGCTTGAGCACCGGAGCGACTTTCTCCGCCACGCCGACCCAGAACCCGCGCACCTTCATGCCGGTCAGGGCGAGCTTGTCGCTCACGTCGTCAAAGAGCGCCGCGTCTTTGTCGAGGATTTGCGCCTGCGAACCGACCTGAGTGGCCGCGTCGCCGAAACCATCCGACGAAAAGAGCGAGAGCAATTCCGCGCCGCTGCGCCCGAAGATCTCCATCGAGGCCGCTGCCTTCTGCGATGGGTCCTGCACCGCGTTGATCGCCGCGCCGAGCGCGCGGAACTGCTCCGCTGGCGTTTTCTTCTTCAGCTCATCGAGATTGATGCCGAGCTTCTTGATCGTGTCGTCCGCCGAGCCGCCTTGGAGCGACTTTGCCATCTTGCCGAACACCGGCCCAATGTCCTCCGCCGACTTGCCCGCGTTGGCAAACTCCTGCTGCAACACGACGAGATCGCCCACCGCGACGCCGGTGTTGGCCGAGAGGTCATTGAGCTGCCCACCGACATCGAGCGCCTGCTTGAAATGATCGAAGCCAGCCGTCACGACACCCGCCGCCGCGCGGATGGCGATGAACGCCGCCGCGAACTTCGCGATGCGCGATTGCAGCGCGAGCATCTTGCCGTTGATGCGCGCCAGCGCACCGCTCAGGCGGCTGTCGTCGGCATCGAATACTGCGGTGGCTTTCGGCATGACCACCGCGCCACGTCAACGGACGGAGCCGCCCCAACGCGGCTTCTGCCAACTCGCCCCCGCGAGTCGTCCGGCTATGCTGCGCGTCATGTCTTCCGCAGCTCACAAGCCTAGCTCATGGCTGAACCGCACCGTTCTCGGCATCGGTCTGGCGAGTCTCTTTAGCGATTGGTCGCACGAGATCGCCACCACGCTGATGCCCACTTTCCTCGCCACGATGGGCGTGGCCGCGGCGTGGCTGGGACTCATCGAAGGCGTGAGCGACGGGCTTTCGAGCTTCGCGAAAATGGGCAGCGGTTACTACACGGACAAGCTGCGCCGACGGAAACCGATTGCCGTGCTCGGCTACCTCATCACTGCGCTCGGCACCGCGTCGTTCGGGCTGGCGACGCAGGCGTGGCACGTCCTGCTTTCGCGCGCGAGTGCCTGGCTGGGACGCGGTGTTCGGACGCCGGTGCGGAAGGCGTTGCTGGCGGGTTCGGTGACGCGAGAGAAATTCGGTCGCGCTTTTGGATTCGAGCGCATGATGGATACCCTCGGAGCCATCGTCGGCCCGGCGACGGCGCTCTGGCTGCTCGGCGCGTTCGGGCATCATTACCCGAGTCTGTTTGCGGCGACGCTGGTGCCCGGCTTGATCGCGGCGGCGCTCATCGCGTTCGTCGTGGTGGAGAAGGAACGCGCGCCGGTGCCGCACATTTCGTTCGGCGAACGGCTGCGGATGCTGCCGGCGAACTACCGCCGTTTCCTCGTCGCCGTGGGCTTGTTCGGCGCGGGAGATTTTGCGCACACGCTGCTCATCCTCCTCGCCACACAGCAGCTCGCGCCCGCGCTCGGACCGGGGAAAGCGGCGAGCGTCGCCGTCGCCCTCTACGTGCTGCACAACGTCTTCTACGCCGCGTTCGCTTACATCGCGGGCTGGCTCGCCGACCGTTTTCCAAAACGAAAAATCCTCGCTACGGGCTACGCGCTCGCGGCGGTGATGGCGGTGCTCATCATCGCGCTCCCGGCGACGCTGTGGACGCTCGGCATCGTCTTCGCTCTCGGCGGCATCTACGTCGGCATCGAGGAAACGCTGGAGGATTCGTTCTGCGCGGAGTTGGTCGGCGAAGATCATCACGGCATGGCTTTCGGCGTCCTCGCGACGGTGAACGGCGTTGGCGATTTTCTGAGCAGTCTGATCGTCGGTGTGCTGTGGTCCGGATTCGGCATACCTGTCGCCTTTGGATACAGCGCGGCGCTTTTCGCAGTGGGTGCGGTGCTGGTATGGCGAACATCGCGCGGAGCCGCTGGCTGATCTCGTCCTTACCCGCTGAATATCAGGAATTCGAGGCTGGTTGCGGGGGCCGGACTCGAACCGACGACCTCCGGCGCATGAGGCCGGCGAGCTGCCGCTGCTCTACCCCGCGATTTTCGGGGCCGGTTACTTCCAGCCCGCTTGCCGGAGGGCGCGTGTCAAAAGGAACTCCGCGCGGCGTTGCATCTTCCGTCCCTGGATGCTGATGGCCGACTGGATGCGGCGGTCGTAGGCGTCCACGTTCGTCACGTATTTCACCGCGTTGGTGAGGATGATGCGGAAGACGCGGAAGGTATTGATGACCGCCGCCGAGCTTCGCTTGCCGCCGTGACGTGCGACCCACGCGGGGAGCTTCACGCCGAGCTTCTGCGCGCCCGCGTTCCACCCGGCGGCGAGTTCGCCGACCCGCTTGAGCAGGTCTCGCTTGAGGGCGCGCAATGCCGAGGCATCAACAGGGTATGGGTGCTTGAGGTTGCGCGGGTTGATGCGGCCGGTGCGGGGATCGCGCAGACGCTTGTGGGTCTGCGCCGGGTCGGCCAGTTCCACTCCTTTGCGTCGCGCTGCCGCGACCATCACGCGCGCCAGGTCTGCGATGATGGCGCCTTCGCCGGCCTTCTTCGCCGCGCTGCCGCGTTTGCCCTTCGAGGCCGGCGGCGTGATCGCGACGACCTCCTTCACGAATCCGCGCGCGGCCTCCTCGGCGAGTTCGCGCCGCGACTTCTTCACCTGTGGCGCGAGAGCCTTGATGCCGCGCTGGATCGGCCGCAGGTCAAAACGCACTCGTCCGTTCATTCGGCCTCCAGTTGTTAAGCAGTGCGTCGAGCTGAGTCGTCGCTGGCGGCGCGACCGGCACGGTCCAGACATCGTGTGCCCGTAGCGCGCAGTGCTGGTATTGCAGGAGCCGCGCGAGCGGCAGCTCCCAGAAGATGAAGTGCTCCGGCCAACCGGTTTCTCGCGCCAGTGTGAAGACGAAGCTCGCCGTCCACACCGGCTCGATCAGTTTGGGGGCGGCGTCGGTTCCTTCTTGCTGCCACTGGGCCGCGTGATGACCTCGATCTGCGCGGCCTCGATGGCGGTGAGGTTTTGCTCGAGCTGCTGCATCGCGGTGAACATCGCGGTCACGGGCAGCTCCAGTTCGAAGGGCAGCAGATACTCGTCCTCGAACGCCTGGCGGTCTTCGCGCGCGAGCTTCACCGCCTTCTTCACCACGTCGAGCGGCTGCGACTGGATGAACAGGAACGTGGTGAGCTGCCGCTGCTTGTCGTCGGCGGAGAGTGCCTCGACCTGCTCCTTGTCGCCGCCAACGACCATCGAAAGGCCGAGCGCGCGGCAGATGGTGAGCGTGCCCGCCGAGAATGGCCGCAGCGTGATGCCGCCCGTTTCCGCAGCCGGCGCGATGAACGTGTCAATGTTGGTTTGCGTGCGGTCCGATGCCGGACTGGCGGTTTCGGCGGTCATTTTTCGAGAGCGGTGAGGAGTTCCTGGCGGCGCTCCGGCGTCGCATCGAACGGCACGAGCGCGAACCGTTTCCCTTTGCGGATCAGCGCGACGGGAGCCAGTCGCCCGATTTCGGCGGCGAGCAGGCCCGCGTTGCGGAACGCCGTCGCGATGTAGGCGAACGGATGTTCGTTGTTCTGCGTCGTCCACACGGGATCGTGCCACGCTTCGATGAGCTTCCGCGCGTCGTATTGGCCGCAGATGCTCTTCGCTTTGAGCGTCCAAGTCACCAGCCGCCGCTCGGCGCCTTCGATCAGCTCGCGCGTTTCGAGATACGGACAATCGTCATCGAGCGGGATGCCGATGGCGGTGAGCGCGGCCACGAGCCGCAGGAGATTGAGCGCGTCCGCGTCGGTCTTCACCTCGGCGCGCATGATGCAGAGTTGGTCGCCCTTTTTCATCGTCAGTTCACGGCCTCCGCCGTCGGGTAGTGTTTGAAGCTGTATTCCCAGCCGTCGAAGTCCTCGTTGTTCTCACTCTGCTTCACGTTGGTGATGACGGTCACGCCGCCGTTCGGCAGACCGCTCACGCCCGGATCGCCGACGCCAGGCACGACCGCGAGCGCGCCGTGTCCCTTGACCGAGCCTTCGGTCATTTTGCGATAGGGCTTCACGCGGGCGATCTCACCGTTGCTGCCGGGCAGTTCTTTGACCTGCACGCTGTCGTCGGTCTCCACCGAATCAATGAGCGTGCCGGCGTGGCGGCTGATGCCGAATTTAACGTCGTTTGCGGGCATGACCTCGAATTGGTGTCAACGCTCAGACCGGGCCGAAGCCGAACCGATACTTGAGCTTCGTGGCGAAGCGGGCCTCGCCCGCCGTCGGCTCGGTTCCGAGCGGCGCGTAGCCGTAAATGTGCAGGCGACCCGTTGCGTTGAGCCCCGCAATAACTGCTGCGCGATTTGCAAGAGCCGCGCGCACTACTTCCACGCGCTCACCATGCACCGCCGGTGTCGTGTCATGCGCCTCGCTCTCGATGATGACGCCAACCTCGCCGCGAAACGCCGAGTCCGATCCCGCCAACGGCTCCGAGCCGGTGCTGACCGTGAGCGCCGGCAGCTTGTGCTCCGCATTGTCCTGGCCGGTGTAACCATGGAGCGCCGCAAGTGCAGGCACCGCCTTCAAGTGTGTGAGCAGCACTTCGTCGAGTGTGTGATCGAGCATCGCCTTATTCCTCCGGTTCGACGACGAGCACGACCATTGGGAACTGCGGATGGTCGGTGACGCGAGTGATGCGATACACCGTGCCTTGGAACGTCACCGTCTCGCCGAGCTTTGGCCGCTCCGCGCCCAGCTCCGAGCGCAGCACCTTCATCGTGCAATCGCCCTTCGCCTCGAAGCCCCCGAGGCCGAGATCCTGGCTCAGCGGGTTGTCGGAAACGAGCGCCCGAAGCGTTCGTCCATTCCACACAATCTCCTCGCCAGTGGCGGCGAGAACTTCAGCAAGCGCGGCGGCTTTTTCATCATGGAGCGACATGCCCGCGTTCGCATGTCAAAGCGTCCGCGAGCCGGTCCGCTTGACAACACGAACCCGGCTCGCTTACCAGTCCCGCTAGTGAGCTGCCTTCGCTCCAGTCTATTTGTTGCGATCGTATCCCTGTTCGTTCTGACGGGATACGGCTTCGATCTTTTCGGAGATTGCTGCTCGCATCGCGAAGTCACACAGACCGAGCAAGGGACGGATGGCTCCGATCACCAAGCTCCCAACAGCAGTGATGGCTGCCAGTGCATTTGTCACCAGACTGTCCCACCGATCACGCTTGAGCCAGTGTGGCTGGTTGCCGCGTTCGTTGTCGCGCCGGGTGGCGTGGCGCACGCGGATGAGTTTCCTCCGGATGCGGTGCCGCTCGGCATCGAGTATCCGCCTCAGCTCGCGTAGCGCCTGACGCGCACCGTCGTGCCCGGATGGCACGACGACCTTCACCGCGTCAGGCTTTTTCACCCCGATCTCGCGTCGGGGTTTTTCGTGTCCGCATGTCGCGGGCGCGTCGCACTCAAACCTTTCACTGCACATGTTCACACGCCAACTCCACCATCTCATATTCATCATCGCCCTTCCACTCGCCGCTTCGGCGGCGGAAACGCGCGGCTCCATCTCTCTCGCCGAGACTCTGGCGCGGACGCTCCGAGGCAGCCCGGAGCTTGCCGCTTACGATTGGGAGGTTCGCGCGGCCGAGGCACGCATTCTACAGGCGGGACTGCGGCCAAACCCCGAGCTGAGCCTCAACATCGAGAACCCGACCGGCTCAGGCCCATACAAGAGCGGCGACCAGATGGAGAACACGCTGACGCTCAGCCAGCTCATCGAACTCGGCGGCAAGCGGCCCGCGCGCGTCGCTGAGGCGCAAGCGGGACGCACGGTCATCGAGTGGGAATATCAGGTGAAGCGCGTGGAAGTGCTTAAGGCGACGACGCTCGCATTTATCGATGTGCTCGCAGCGCAGCGCCGGCTGGAGCTGGCGAGTGAGATTGTGAAAGTCGCCGAGGCCGCGGTGACTGAGACGGAACAACGAGTCGGCGTCGGCAAGGTGAGCGCGGTGGAGTCGATTCGCGCGAAGGTGGCGGTCTCATCCGCGCGCATCGAGGTGGAGCAGGCCCGGCGCGACATCGCTGCCGCGCGCGGGAACCTTGCCGCGCAATGGGGCGCGCGGGAGGCGGATTTCGCGGCGGTGAGCGGCGATCTCGACCAGCACAAGGACCCGCCGTCGCTGCACCGTTTGCGTGACCGGCTGCTCGGCAACCCCGACCTCGCCCGCTGGACGGCGGAGCGCGAGAAGCGCGAGGCAACGCTCGCCAAAGAGCGCACCCTCGCCAGGCCGGACGTGACGCTTTTTGCCGGCCCGCGCATGGAGGGCAAAGCCCAGGATGCCACGTTCGTGGCCGGATTTTCGATCCCGCTTCCGGTCAGCAACCGCAACCAGGGCAACATCGCCGAGGCCCGCGCCAACCTCGCGAAGCTCGATGAGGAGAAGCGCGCCGCGGAGGCCCGCGCGTTCGCGGCGCTGAACGAAGCTTTTCAAAAACTCAGTGGTGCGGTGCGCGAGATCGCGATTCTGGAAGACAGCGTGATCCCCGGCGCGAGGGACGCCGAGAAGCAACTGAACGAAGGTTACGTCGCGGGACGCTTCACGCAGTTCGAGGTGCTCGATGCGCGCCGCACGCTCAATGCCGCGCTGGTGCAGCAGGTGCGCGCGCTCGCCGATTACCAGAAGGCCCGCGCCGAACTCGATGCGCTCACCGCGCAGCCGGCTGAACTGCCTCGGCTGCCCGCCGCCAAGCCCGTTTCGACCAAACCCGCGCCCGCGAAGCGCAAGTAACCACGCCATTTCCCGACCATGAAGAAGCAACTCC
Organism: Chthoniobacteraceae bacterium; assembly: GCA_044221185.1. Classification (GTDB taxonomy): domain Bacteria; phylum Verrucomicrobiota; class Verrucomicrobiia; order Chthoniobacterales; family Chthoniobacteraceae; genus SXWH01. Next base: position 42,762 of record JBGAPP010000021.1, read on the forward strand.
TGATTATCCCGATCATCCTCATCGCCGCCGCGTTTGGCGCGATGAAGATTCTCAACACCAAGCCGCCCGAACCGAAGGGCGAAGCACACGAACATGGCGGCCACGAAGGCCACGGGGAAGGCCATGACGAGCACGAGCATGGCAAGGAAGGCCACGTCGAGCTGAGCGCGGAGGCGCGGAAGAACGCCAACCTCAAGATCGAGGAAGCCGCCGGCGCGAAAATCCAGACGCTGCTGCCGCTCTACGGCAAGATCGCGAGCAACGAAGAATCGCTCGCGCATGTGCAACCGCGCTTTCCCGGCGTGGTGAAGGAAGTGCGCAAGAAGCTCGGCGACGCCGTGGAGAAGGGTGACCTGCTCGCGGTCGTCGAGAGCAACGACTCGCTCCGCTCCTACGACATCAAGAGCGAGGTCAGCGGCACGGTGATTCAAAAGGACATCACGCTCGGCGAGTTCGTGAAAAACGAGGACACGATCTACACGATCGCGGACCTTTCAACGGTGTGGGTGGACCTCGTGGTTTTCCGCGAAGACTTCAAAAAGCTGAAGGTCGGGCAACCAGTCGAAATTCATCCCGGCGCGGGTGACGAGGCGATTCAAGCCAGGGTCGCTTACATCTCGCCCTTCGGCACCGAGGGCACGCAATCCATGCTCGCGCGGTGCGTCGTGCCGAATCCAAATGGCGATCTGCGGCCCGGCCTGTTCGTCACGGCGGAGATTTCCACGGGGGAAGTCGAAGCGCCCGTCGCGGTGAAGCTCGCCGCGATTCAGACGCTCAAGGAAAAGACCGTCGTCTTCGTCGAGGAAGGCGATGCCTTCGAGGCGCGCGAAGTGGAACTCGGCGCGCGCGACAACACGCATGTGGAAGTGCTCAGCGGGCTGCTGCCGGGCGACAAATACGTTTCCGACAACAGCTTCATTCTCAAGGCCGAGCTCGGGAAGGAAGAAGCCGAACACGAGCACTAAACGAGGACCGGCCATGATCGAAAAACTCATCGACTTTTCCATCAAGCACCGCTGGCTCGTGGTGCTCGCCGTCATCGCGATCGCCGCGCTCGGCGTCTATAACTACCAGCGCCTGCCGATCGACGCAGTGCCGGACATCACGAATGTGCAGGTGCAGATCAACACCGGCGCGCCGGGTTACTCGCCGCTCGAAGTCGAGCAGCGCATCACCTTCCCCGTCGAGACGGCGATGGCTGGCATCCCGAATCTCGAGCAGACGCGCTCGCTCTCGCGCTACGGGCTTTCGCAGGTCACGGTTATTTTCAAGGACGGCACCGACATTTACTGGGGCCGGCAGCAAATCGCCGAGCGTCTCGCGCAAGCGAAGGAGCAACTGCCCGCAGGTTTGAGCGCGGAGATGGGGCCGATCTCCACCGGCCTCGGCGAAATCTATATGTGGACGGTGGACGCGAAGCCTGGCGCGAAGAAGCCTGACGGCACGCCTTTCACGCCGACCGACCTGCGGGAGTTGCAGGATTGGGTCATCAAGCCGCAGCTCCGCAACGTGCCCGGCGTGGTCGAGGTGAACACCATTGGCGGCTTCGAGAAGCAGTATCACATCACGCCGCACCCAGCGAAGCTCATCGCATACGGACTCGGCTTCCGCGACATCATGGAGGCGCTCGCGAAGAACAACGCGAATGTCGGCGCCGGCTACATCGAGCGAAACGGCGAGCAATATCTCATCCGCGCGCCCGGCCAGGTCGCGGACACGAAGGACATCCTGAACATCGTCGTCGGCACCCGCGATGGCGTGCCCGTGCGCATTCGCGACGTGGCCAGCGTCGGGCTCGGCGAGGAACTCCGCACCGGGTCGGCGACGCACAACGGCGAGGAAGCCGTGCTCGGCACCACCTTCATGCTCATGGGCGAAAACTCGCGCACCGTTTCGCATCGCGTGGCCGAGCGGATGAAGGACGTGAATCGCTCGCTGCCCGAAGGCGTCGTCGCGAACACCGTCTATGACCGCACGAACCTCGTCGATGCGACCATCGCCACGGTGCAGAAAAACCTGCTCGAAGGCGCGCTGCTCGTCATCGTCATCCTCTTCGTCGTGCTCGGAAATTTCCGCGCCGCGCTCATCGCCGCGGCGGTCATCCCGCTCTCGATGCTCTTCACCATCACCGGCATGGTGCAGAACAAAATCAGCGGCAACCTCATGTCGCTCGGCGCACTCGACTTCGGCATCATCGTCGATGGCGCGGTCATCATCGTGGAAAACTGCATCCGCTGTCTCGCGGAGGCGCAGCACCATCACGGGCGGCTGCTCACGCAGCGCGAGCGGTTCCGCGTCGTGTTCGATGCGACCAAGGAAGTCATCACGCCGAGCATCTTCGGCTCGATCATCATCATGGTCGTGTATCTGCCGATCCTCACGCTCACCGGCGTCGAGGGAAAGATGTTCATCCCGATGGCGCTCACCGTCCTGCTCGCGCTCTTCGGCGCGATGATTTTCGCGCTGACGTTCGTGCCCGCGAGCATCGCGATCTTTCTCTCCGGCAAGGTGAGCGAGAAAGAGAACTTCATTATCCGTGGCGCGAAGGCGCTCTATCGGCCACTGCTCGAGTTTTCCCTCGCGAATCGTCCCACCGTCGTCACGGCGGCGGTCGCGCTCGTGCTGGTCTGCGGAGTGATTGGCTCGCGCATGGGCAGCGAGTTCATCCCGTCGCTCGATGAAGGCGACATCGCGCTCCAGGCACTGCGAATGCCGGGCACCGGACTCGGCCAATCCACGGAGATGCAGAAGCAGCTCGAAAAGCGCGTGCTGCAATTTCCCGAAGTGAAGGAAGTCTTCGCGCGCGTCGGCACCGCCGAAGTCGCCAGCGATCCGATGCCGCCGAGCATCGCCGACGGTTACGTGATGCTGAAACCTCAGAAGGACTGGCCGAATCCGAACAAGTCGAAAGACGAGTTGATCGAGGAAATCACCAAGGCCGTCGCCGAGATCCCTGGCAACAACTACGAGCTGTCGCAGCCGATTCAGCTTCGCTTCAACGAACTCATCAGCGGTGTTCGCAGCGACATCGGCGTGAAAATTTTCGGCGATGACATGGACACGTTACTGCGCACCGGCCAGCAAATCGCCTCGGTGCTCGGCAAAGTTCCGGGCGCGGAAGACATCAAGGTCGAGCAGGTCGGCGGCCTGCCGATGCTCACGATTCATCTCAAGCGCGAGGTCATGGCGCGCTTTGGCTTGAGTGTGCAGGAGGTGCAGGAAGTCATCGAGGCCGCCATCGGCGGCACCGAGGCGGGCAACATGTTCGAGGGCGACCGGCGCTTTGCCCTCGTCGTGCGGCTGCCGGAGAGCCTCCGCAACGATCTCGACGCGCTACGCCGCATCCCGATCAAGCTGCCCGAGGCCGCGCTCGACAAGGGCGGCAGGTATCAGAACGCCGCGCTGCATTCCGATCCGCAGTTCATTCCGCTCAGCGAGGTTGCGACCTTCGAGGAAAAGCCTGGCCCAAATCAAATCAGCCGCGAAAACGGCAAGCGCCGCATCGTCGTGACGTGCAACGTGCGCGGACGCGACCTCGGCTCATTCGTCAATGAAGCGCAGGCAAATATCCGTGCCGGGGCGCCGCCACCCGCGGGCTACTGGATTGTGTGGGGCGGACAGTTCGAGCAGCTCCAGAGCGCGACCAAGCGGCTGGAAATCGTCGTGCCCGTCGCGCTGCTGCTCATCTTCATCCTGCTCTTCACCGCGTTTGGAACAGTGAAGGACTCGCTGCTCATCTTCAGCGGCGTCCCGCTCGCGCTCACCGGCGGCATCGTGGCGCTCTGGCTGCGCGACATCTCGCTCTCGATCAGCGCGGGCGTCGGCTTTATCGCGCTCAGCGGCGTGGCCGTCCTCAACGGCGTGGTAATGGTGAGCTTCATCAACCAGCTCCGCGGGGCCGGCAAGCCACTCGACGATGCCGTGCGCGAAGGTGCGATGACGCGCCTGCGCCCCGTGCTCATGACCGCTGCCGTCGCCGCGCTCGGCTTCGTGCCGATGGCGCTCGCGCACGGCCGCGGCGCGGAAGTGCAGAAGCCGCTCGCGACCGTCGTCATCGGCGGAATCCTCAGCAGCACTGCGCTCACACTCCTCGTGCTGCCCGCGCTCTATCGCATCTTCCACCGGCATGGCGACCTCAAGCCCGAGGACTTCCACGATGGCCACGACCACAAGCCCGGCGAGCCGTGCAACGAACCCAAGCCCGCACACTGACCATGAAAACTACGCTGATCATTGTCGTCATTCTTCTGCTGGCAGCCTTCCTCGCGCCCGTTTCCGCCGTCACGCCTCACGGGCGCAGAGTGACCGGCACGATCAAGAAAGTGGATGCCGCCAAGCGCGAAGTTGAAATGCTTGCCGACGACACAAACGCGCTCGTCACCTTTACCTGGAACAGCCAGACGAGCTTCGTCGCCAACGCGAAGTTCACCGATGCCGCCATACTCAGGGCAGGCGCGCGAGTCGAAGTCGTCCGTCACGTCCCATTCTTCGGCAGCCCCTTTGTCACGAAAGTGACCCTTCAAACAAATCGCCAAACCAAACCCACGAAACAACCATGAAACAAACCCTGATCATCATCGCTGCCGTCCTTGCCGCGCTCGCGCTCCCGGCCTTCGCTGCCGACGAACACAAGCACAAGGTAGGCGAGAAACACAAAGACCATCCCAAAGTCGAAGTGAAAATCCCCGACACCGCCGAGGCGCTTTGGACGGAGATCGACGCCAAGTCCAAGGAACTCGCCGACCTTGTTGCCGCGAAGAAGGGCGACAACATTCACACCGTCGCGGAGACCGTCGAGGCGCTCGTCGGCGCGGTTCCCGCCAAACACGCCGACCTTGCCGGCGACAAGAAAAGGCGCGTGGACGGCATGGTGAAAAATGTCGCCCGCACGCTCGATGCCCTGCACGAGGAAGCCGAGGAAGGCCATTGGGACGACGCCGCCAAAAAGCTCAGCCAGGTGCAGGCTGCGCTGAAACTTATCAAGCAACAGGTCGGCAAATAGCAGCCTGTGAAGTTTGCCGCCGCAGTTCCTGTCATCGTAATGTCGCTCGTGGCTGGGTGTTCCTCGCCACTTGCGCAGCGCGCACAGCGCGCGGACGGGCTGCTCGGCTTCATCTTCGATCAGCCCGGTGCGGACATCGTGCCAGTTGAGCGAATGCCATCGCCGTTTGGAAAAGTCGCTACCGCCCACGCCACGCCCGATCGCAATGGCGGTCTGCGCGTATCGGGATTGGTCCGCCGAGAATCAATCATCGAGCCGCGATACGGGGCGCATGTGGACATCACCATCCTCGATGCTCACGGCAAACCCGTGGCCAGCACCGCGACGGCATACCTGCCCCGGCAAATCCCGCGTCCGATTCGAGGCGGCTTTGGCCAGTCGCACTACGTTGCACACTTTTCGGAACCGCTCCCGCCGGGCTCGACTGTGCAGGTTCGCTTCCACGCCGCAAGGCTCGTGGAGTGCGAGCGCGCCCGCCGGCCATACTGAATCCCGATCCTGAAAAATGAGTGACGAGCGCGAGCATCATCATCCTGACACGGCCTGCTGCGGGCACGAACACGGTTCGCCGGCCCGCGAGCACAGCGTGCTCAACCCGGATGCCGCGGGGAGCGTCCAGACCACGCTTCGCGTGAGCGGCATGGATTGCGCGGATGAAGTCGAGGCGCTGGAGCAAGTGCTGCGTCCGCTGAAAGGCGTGCGCGAAGTGCGGGCGAACCTCATGGGCGGAAAAGTGACGCTGCTCCACGACGAAAGCGTCACGCCGGAGTTGCTCATCCGTGCGATTGCCCCGACCGGATTGAAGGCGTCGCGGGATGACGACGCGCAGACGGAGGGCGATGTGGAAGGTGCCAGGCGCGCGCGCCAAATCGCGGTAGCGATTTCCGGCGCGTTTACCGGGCTCGGGCTCTTGATTCAATGGACCAAGGTCGCGCCGGAGTGGCTGGCCGATGGTGCATTTGCCGTCGCGATTGTCGCGGGCGGCTGGTTCGTCGTGCCGAAAGCGTGGCGCGCCGCACGCCGCTTAGCACTCGATATGAATGTGCTGATGACGGTCGCTGTCATCGGCGCTCTCGCGATTCGCCAATGGTCGGAAGGCGCGGCGGTCACATTTCTCTTCGCACTGTCGGAATTGCTCGAAGCGTTCAGCCTCGCCCGCGCGCGCAAGGCGGTGCAGGCGCTCATGCAGCTCACGCCCGAGACGGCGTTGTTGAAAGACGGCGCGGACTTCCGCGAGGTGCCCGTCGAGCAGGTCGCCATTGGCTCGACCATTGCGGTGAAATCGGGCTCGCGCATTCCGCTCGATGGCGAAGTGTCTCGCGGCGAATCCGCCGTGAACCAGGCGCCGATCACCGGCGAGTCGATGCCTGTCGAAAAGAAACCGGGCGATGCGGTCTTCGCCGGGACGATCAACGGCGAGGGCGCGCTCGAAATCCGCACCACGAAAGGCCACGCCGACACGACCATCGCAAAGATCATCCATCTCGTCGAAGAAGCACAGTCACAGAAGGCGCCGTCGCAGCGGTTCGTGGATGTCTTCGCGCGCTACTATACGCCATCCGTCATGGTCGCAGCGGTGCTCGTGATGCTGCTGCCGCCGCTCCTCGGCGGCGGCGCGTGGCTCACTTGGTTTTATCGTGGGCTCGTGCTGCTGGTCATCGCCTGTCCGTGTGCGCTCGTCATTTCCACGCCCGTGTCCGTCGTCTCCGGCCTCACTGCGATGGCGCGGCGTGGCGTGCTCATCAAGGGTGGCGCAGTGCTCGAAGCCGTGGGCAAACTGCGCGCTCTGGCCGTGGACAAGACCGGCACGATTACCGAAGGCAAACCGCGCGTGACCAAAGTCATCGCGCTCAACTCGAAGACGGAAGCGGAGATCGTGCGCATCGCCGCCGCTATCGACACGCACTCGGAACACCCGCTCGCACAGGCCGTGGTCGCGTATGCGAAGGAGCAGAAGGTGGAGTTTCCGCGCAGCGAAAACTACCAGGCGAAGAACGGCCGCGGCGCCGAGGCGGTCATCGCGGGGCATCCTTACTTCGTCGGCAATCATCGCTTCACGCACGAATTGGCCGTTTGCTCACCTGAGATCGAGAAGCGCCTCGCCGAGATCGAAGCCGACGCACAATCCGTCGTCGTGGTCGGCCACAAACCGCACGAAGGCTGCGCGGGCGAAGTGCTTGGCATCCTTGCGGTCGGCGATGCCATCCGCACCAATGCCGCTGAAGCCATCGCCGCGCTTCATCGTGTCGGTGTCCGCAAGATCGTGATGCTGAGTGGTGACAACCAGCGAACCGCGAGTGCCATCGCAAGGAAGGCCGGCATTGACGAAGCCATTGGCGACCTTCTTCCCGACCAAAAGATCGAGCGCGTAAAAGCGATGCTCGGTGAGTCGCACTACGTCGGCATGATCGGGGACGGAGTGAACGACGCACCCGCCATGGCCGCCGCCAGCGTCGGCATCGCGATGGGCGGCACAGGCACCGACACCGCCATCGAGACCGCCGACATGGCGCTGATGCAGGACGACCTCAGCAAAGTCGCTGCCGCCATCGCGCTCGGTCGCCGCACCGTCCGCGTCATCCAGTTCAACATCGCCTTCGCGCTCGCGCTGAAAGCCGTCTTCCTCATCCTCGCGCTGATCGGCTACGCCAGCCTCTGGCTCGCCATCCTCGCCGATACTGGCGCGACACTGCTCGTCATCGCCAATGCGCTGCGCCTGCTTCGCGCACCTGCCGCGACTTAATTCCGAGATGCACCACCCGCCGAGGCGCAAGAAGCCGAAGAAGGGTCAACCGACGGCCACGGAGCCAATGGCGCTGCGTGACAAGCTGCAAATCGGGGCATGGATCATTGGCATGTTCCTGATCCTCGGAGGCTGGTTCCACATCTTCGCCACGCGCCAGCAAACCAGCAGCCTCGACAGGATGATTACACGCTGGCGGATTGATTACCACTTGAGCGACGAGCAAGCGCGCCGCATCCGCGCGATAGAGGAGCAGTTTCACGGCAACGGCAATCCCTTCCTCCGGCCAGCGCACACGCTGGAGGAAACGCGTGAGCATCATCGCGCCGTGGCTGCGAAGATGAATCCGGAGGACGGCGCACGCTTCTTCAAGACCCAGGAAGGCTCCGTGCCCAGCCGCTGACTTGGAAAGTTATCGGACTTGGTTACCACCAGCAGCACCCGCCGTGTGGGGCTTTAGCGCTGGGAGTGGTGTAGCCATACATGTCGTAGTGCTTGCAGTAGCCGTGGCTCTTTGTCCACGGGCACTTCTTGCCATGCATCGGGCACACCCAGCCTTTCGGCGCCGGCTGTGCGTCGTAGTAGGCGCAATGTCCCGTGTGCCGTGTCCACGGGCAATTCTGCTTGTGCATCGGGCAACTCCACCCGCCTTGCGCAAGTGCGGTAAACGCGATGCAGCCGAGGACGGCCAAGGTCGTGAGCAGTGTTTTCATAGGTTTTGCTGGTTTGGCTTCGGTGAAATCTCGTCCCGCAATTCAGTGCTGGTGGCCCTGTGGAACTGCGGTGGGCGCCCCACTTGGCTGACCGGCCTTCCGCTCCTCGACTAGCTTGTTGATGATGGCAGACAGCGCATTGAGGAGATCCTCGCCTTTGGCGTCCTTCGCTTTCGCGAGAAGCTCATCGAGTGTTGGTTGGGCCACAGCCGATTGGGACTTCATTTTGCAGCAACAGCAGCAGCCGGACTCTGCTTGCGGCTTCATCATTGCGCAGCCCTTGCCTGGTTCATCCGCAGCCAGAAGTGCTGGAGACAGCGCAGCGACCAACGCTGCGAGAAGAATCAACGTCGTTTTCATGATAAACATTTGGGCTGAACGCTGGCGGTAGCTTCCCGCATCTTGGCATTCTTTGAGCGTTCCTTGCTGCCGCGCAGCGAGCGCGAAAAGCCCCGCCGCCGTTTCCGGCAGCGGGGCTTGCAGCAACCACTGAACTCTTTTTCGCGCCTACGGCTTCACGATGCGCTTGATGCCGCCGGCGATGGCCTGCTTCCAGCCGTAGAGGCACTCGACGGTGACGAAGATGCGGTTGCTTTGAGTCTCGGTGTAGCGCAGGTAGCCGAAGGTGAGGCCCGTCTCGGGGTCGGTGACGGCACCGGCCTCGTCGTATTCGGCGACGGGTTCGAGGTAGCGCATGGCGACCGCGAGGCCGCTCGGGTGCGCTGCGAAACCGACGAGCTTTTCGCCGTTCTCCGGCAGGATGACGGTCTCGTAGATGTCGAAGCCGCCCAGCCGGCGAATCTGCGCCTCGACCACGCCGGGCTGCGCGATGGGCGGCATGAAGCTCTTGGCCACGATGTCGTCGCCGAGAAGCTGCGTGAAATACGCGCCGTCGAGCACGAGCGAGCGGTCGGTGACGGGCATCTTCGCCGTGCTGCACGCCTCGCGCACCGCGAGCACCTTCTTGTAGTTGAAGTTCGCGGCGAGGATCGGGTCGATGGCCGGGGCGCCGTAGGGATCGGCGGTGATGGCCGAGAAGATGTCCTGGAGCACATCGGTCGCGAGCTGCTTGACCGCGCTGGCGACGAGCGTTTCGAGGACATTGAGCGCCGTCTCGCTCGCCTCGCGGGCGGTGACGTGGACGGTCTTGAACTTGTGCTTGTTGAGCTGCACCGGGATCACGCTGACGGTCGAGTCCGCGTTGTTGGTGTAGCTGCCCGCGAACTCGCTCGACGCGGACGGCGCGCCCACGACGGGCACGCGCACGGTGTCGAGCTTGTCCGCCGGCTCCGGCGAGAAGTTGGTGGAAAAGGCGCGCAGCGGGAGCAGTCCGGCCATCCACGGCTGGAGCGCGTTCTGCGCGACCTTGATGTCTTTGACGTTGGTGATGGTGTTGGGCATTGGAGTGGTCGGTTACTGAGCGTTGAGGATGAGCGTGCGTTGTTCGGT
>JBGAPP010000010.1:0-218448 GCA_044221185.1 Chthoniobacteraceae bacterium
ATCTAACGAACAGGGTCGCGGCGGGGCTGAACCCCCGCCGCGCCCTCAGGCGTCTGCGGCCTCCCCGAAAGGCGCATCCCCCTCTACCACACACGCCCGAAATACAGCTCGTTTTCTGCATCCAGACGAGATACAAGGCGACTTGCACGCGCTCCCCGAGAACTGACCGTCAATGGAACATGCAATCGACGATGAACTCCGAAATATCTGCCGAGAGATTCAGCGCGACAACCGCACCGTCGCAGAGTGGGCCGAGATTGAGTCGTGCGATTGGTTTCAGACCGCACATTACTGCGGCGGCTTCGATGCTACTGAGATGGAGTTCACTTTCAGCATCACGCTCGACAGCACCGAATACTGTTTTCAGCTCAGCTTGGAGCAGGCGCTTGGCGTTGCTGAGGGCCGTATCACCAGCATCTCTCTTCTGCCGAGTCCTTGGCCATGACACCAACGTCGCCTAACCCCTATGTAGGTTGTCAACGGTTGAGCTGAGAAAGTTTGTTTTTCTTACATGGGGTGGCTTGGGTGGCTTGGGGTTGGCGTGGTCTTTGGGACGCTTCCGCTTCAAGGGGCGCGCCGGGCTTCGGCGGCTGATATTGACTCGCTCGCTCCCGCTCGTCTCGCCCCTGCGGGGCCAGCCTGCGGCTGGTCCCCCCGAGGCGCCCTGCGCCTCCGGTGGTCCCATCCGTGCATGGGCCTCAAGGGGCGCAGCACAAGTTGACCAATACGGTCGGGCGAAGCGGAACGGGGCGCGGTCCAATTTGCCAGCGCCCTCCGGCGCTGCCCTGCGGGCAAGAGGCTGCGCCTCCTGGCATCTCGCTCCGCTCGATGATGGCGACGCACTTCGTGCAGGCCGAGTGCAGGTTAGGCTGCGGACTCGCACCGCGTTCCAAAGCGTGGAATGGGGTTGGTGACTGGTGACTGGTGACTGGTGACTGGTTGCTGGTTACGGGTTGCTGATGGTTGAAGGTGAAAGTGGCCGGGCGGGTGGCGGGAGGGTTCCCCCTGAATCGGAAACCTCTTCGGCGGGTGCGCCGGCGGGGCCGGCCTCCGGCTCCCCGCTGCTGGCGCAACGCAGGCCGAGCTGGGCGGCGGTGCAGCGGCCGGTGTGCAGCCGCCAGAGGTCCACGGCGAGCTGCCGGGCGACGGCCACGATGGCTTTCTTGCGCGCCGCCCCGGTGGCGCGCGCGCCCTTGCCGAGGATGCCGATCCTTTTCGCCACTGGCGGATATTGCGGCTGGAAGCGCACCAACCGCCACGCCAGCTCGACGAGCGCGGCGCGCTTGCGGGCGCTGGCATCGGGGATCTTCTTGCGGAGGCGGAGGCTCCCCGGGATGACCTCCCGGCGCGCTTTTGGGAGTGCAATGGGCGCGCGTCCCGCTTTGCTCGCGGCGCATGTCCGCGCCGAACGCCAGCCTCATCGCCGCCCAGAACAACGCCACCCTTCAGCGGCGCATCTCTTGCGCGTAAGGCAAAGCGCCTTTCCATGAATCCCTTCTCCCGCCGACAATTCCTCAAACGCACCGTCGCCCTCACGGGAGCGCTCGGGTGCACGGGGAAATGCGGCGGGCTGTTTGCGGCGGATGGGCGGCCAATCGGCGCTGACGCGGCGGAGCGCCTGCGCGCGAAGCTCAAAGGCACGCTCGTGCTGCCAAACGATGCGCAGTATGAGGGCGCGCGGCGCGTGTTTTACTGGAATCCGCGCACGGAGCGGAGGCCGGCGGCGGTCGTGCAGTGCGGGCACGGGGAGGATGCGGCGCGCGCGGTGGAATTTGCGCGCGAGCACGGGCTGGAAGTCGCCGTGCGCTCGGGCGGACACAGCCATCTCGCGTGGGGCAGTTGCGATGGCGTCGTGATCGATCTTTCCCGCCTCAAGCAAATCCGCATCGATCCGGAAAAGCGCATCCTCCGCGCGCAGGCCGGAGTCTTCGGCGGCGAGGCGGCGCGCGCGGCGGGCGAACACGGGCTGGTGCCCATTCTCGGCCAGTGCCCCGGCGTCGGCGCGACCGGCGTGACGCTCGGCGGCGGGCTCGGCTGGCTCTCGGGGCTCTTCGGCGCGTGCTGCGATCACCTCCTCTCCGCGCGCGTCGTCACTGCGGATGCGCGCACGCTCGATGTGAATGTGGAGAGCGACCCGGACTTGCTGTGGGGCCTCCGTGGTGCGGGCGCGAACTTCGGCGTCACCACGTCCTTCGAGGCGCGGCTCCACTCCATCGGCCCGGTGGTCGGCGGCGACATCTTCTACGCCGTGCGCGATGCGCGCGCCGTCCTCCGCGGCTTCCGCGAAGTCATGCACGAGGCGCCCGATGGATTCCAGGCGACGCTCAACCTCACGCCCGGCGAGCGCGGCGCCTTCCTGAATTTCTGCCACGCCGGCACAGGCAGCGGCGCGGAGCGCGAGGCGGAGGACATTCTGCGGAAGCTGCGCGCCATCGCGACGCCGACGAAGGAAGCCGTGCAGCGCCAGCCTTTCGCCACGCTCGCGGAGAAAGCCGCCGCGACCAATCCCGGCAACACGCCGCAGCCGGCATTCCGCGCCATCCAGACGGTCTATCGCGACGGCATCACCGATGGCGTCATCGACACCGTGCTCGACCAGCTCGCGCGCGCCACGCCCGATGTGATCATGGGCTTCAGCCACTACATGCACGGCGAAGTCTGCCGCGTGCGGCCCGACGCGACCGCCTTCCCGCACCGGCACGCGCATTCCATCCACCTCCGCCTCGCGCACAACTGGAGCGACCCGCAGGACAACGAGCGGCGGTTCGCGTGGGGCGAGGAATGGCTGCGCCTGCTCCGCCCGACGACGGACGAACGCATCTACGCCAACTACCAGACCTACGAAACGAAAGCCGGCTCGCCGTCCATCTTCGGCGCAAACCACGCGCGTCTCCTCGCGCTGAAGAAAAGGCACGACCCGACGAACTTCTTCCGCCGCAACGCCAACGTCGCCCCCGCGCGCTCCTGAGCCCCGCGACGCGGGCCTGGAGAATGAGCGCGCGCGGTGATGGCTGATACTCACTGTCTTCATCGCCAAAACGCCAAAGCGCCCCCCAACCATCCATGCGAGCCACCCGCCTTCTCTTTTTTTCCCTGCTCACCGCCGCTCTCGCCGCGACCGCGCAGGAGCCCACCGGCCCGCGCGACAGTCGCCCCGAGCCCGCCCCCGGCCAGCCGCGGAAGGCGTGGCAGCCCATCGTGCTGAAGGACGACGACAAGCCCGCCTTCCCCGAGCCGCCCGCGGGCTGGGACGTGCAGCGCGACGGCATCCCGCATGGCCGGCTGGAGATGATCGAATACGACTCGAAGACCGTCGGCACGCGCCGCCGCATGAATGTTTACACCCCGCCCGGCTATTCGCCCACCACGTCCGCGAGGAAGTATCCCGTGCTCTACCTCCTCCACGGCATCGGCGGCGACGAGACCGAATGGGCGCGCCTCGCCCAGCCCGACGTGCTGCTCGACAACCTCATCGCCGACGGCAAGGCCGCGCCCATGCTCATCGTCATGCCGAATGGCCGCGCGCAGAAGGACGACCGCGCCACGGGCGACGTGTTCAAGCACGCGCCCGCGTTCACCGTCTTCGAGCGCGACCTGCTCGACGACGTCATCCCCGCCATCGAGTCGCGCTACCGCGTGGAGGAAGACCGCGCGCACCGCGCCCTCGCCGGCCTCTCCATGGGCGGCGGCCAGGCGCTGAACTTCGGCCTCGCGCACCCCGACACCTTCGCATGGGTCGGCGGCTTCTCCTCCGCGCCAAACACGCGCAAAAACGAAGCCCTCCTCCCCAACCCCGCCGCCGCACAGCAGTTCAAGCTCCTCTGGCTCTCCTGCGGCACCCGCGACGGCCTCCTCCACATCAGCCAGGACGTCCACGCCTTCCTCAAGTCCAACGCCATCCCGCACATCTGGCACATCACCGCCCACGCCCACGACGGCCCCGAGTGGAAACAGGCGCTGTATTGGTTTGTGCAGAGGCTGGGGTTCTAGGGCTGGGTCTGGGACGGCGTCCACCCGACCTACTCCGGCCACCAGATCCTCGCCGATGAATGGGAGCGCACAGTGCGGGAATTTTGGAAATAGCACCGTGAGTTTTCGGACCGTCGCATCCATCCTTCATTCCCCATGAGCGAACCCCAAGCCCCACGCAGCGCCTACGACCGCACGGGCGGCATTGTCTATTTCGCGCGGATGCTCGACAAGATCCGCCTCCACGCGGCGGGCCGGCTGCGCGCGGACTTCCACGCGAACCTCGGCGACGGATTCGACGGGCGCTGCTCGCGCTTTCTCGGCGTGACGTATGAGGCGCTCCGCGAGCGCGTGCTCGCCGGCGGCTCCGACGACGAGATTCTCGCGTGGTGTTTCTCCACGGGCGTGCGCCCGGGCGACGAGCAGGTGCTCGTCTGGAACAAGTTCATGCTCAAGCGCGGCTGGCGCGACGAGGACGACGGCTCCACGCAGGAACTGGAGACCTACAAGGCCGGCAGCGGCCTCGCGCACCGCACGGACCTCGTGACGTTCTTCGACTACTACGAGGTGGACGAAGGCCGCAGGCCCTGAGCCCGCCCGGTCAAAGTGACGAAGACTGAAGGCGGCAGGAGGAAAATCGACTTTGGCTGCTGCGTGATGCGGGTGACCCCTTGTGTCTCGCGCTCATGTTCGGTAACGGCGGAGGCTGGCGCGCTGGCTGCACGGTGGGCGGCAACACGGCAGCGGAAGCAGCCGGTGTGTTCGGCTGCCGGGGGACTGACTTGGCGTCGGAAAAGAGAGCCGTTGCCGCATGAAGGAGACTCCTCCGACTTCCACCAAGAGTTGGTGCGCTTGAAGGGAGTCTCCTCCGGCTTCCACCAAGAGTTGGTGCGCTTGCGGGGAGACTCCTCAGGCTTCCGCCAAGAGTTGGTGCGCTTTCAGGGAGGCTCCCCCGGCTTCTACCAAGAGTTGGTGCGCTTGCAGGGAGGCTCCCCCGGCTTCCGCCAAGAGTTGGTGCGCTTGCTGGGAGATTCCTCCGGCTCTGGAAAAGAGTTGTTTCAACTATTGGGAGCCTGCTTTGAGCTGAAAAAACTTTCGTTCTGACAGCGGGGAGCCTCCTTCCCCCCGCAACCACTCTCAACGCACGTCGCCCGAGTCTCCTGTCAGGGAATCCGACATCCGTTGCATCCGGCAGGAGTTTCCCCCGGCATCCGCCGGGAATCGCCGCACCTCCCGGCAGTCTCCGGCGGGAGAAACGGAGTATGCCGCCCACTTCTTGCAACCTCACTGGCGGCAATCCGCGACCCGTCGCAAGTCCCCGGAGCCTCCCCCGGCCCGCGCCGATTTCCCGCGCGACGACCCGGAGCCACCCGGAGGACGCAACCACTCCTGCCCTCCCTGCTACAAGCCCCCACCGGATACCACCACACGGCGACGGAGCATCCCCGGATTTCACTACAAAGGGCACAAAGGGCACGAAGGCGTTCCAGCGGATAGGATCCTTCTTTGTGTCCTTCGTGTCCTTCGTAGTTCAAATGGACTCGCAGCCGCCCCGAATCGCGGATTGCCCCGCGCGCCGGTTTCAGTCAATCATCGCGTCATGCCGAAGCTCAAGCCCCCGCCTCCCGGTTCCGCAGGCTCCTCGGGCCCCGACCAAAACGTCATCTACGCCGCACTCGGCGATCCCGTGCGCCGCCGCCTCCTGCAAATCCTCTCCGACGGCACGCCGCGCACCGTCAAGCAGTTCGCCCCGAATGTCGCCCGCACTCCCGACTGCACCCTCAAGCACCTCACCGCCCTGCGCGACGCCGCCCTCGTCCTCACCCAGCCCAACCCCGCCGACACCCGCCGCCAGCTCTACCTCCTCCCGCCGACGGTCAAGGTGACGAAGACCGAAGACGGCAGGAGGGAAATTGACTTCGGCTGCGTAGTGATGCGGGTGGGGTGAGTGGAGCCCGGCGAGTTACAACCTTGGTTCTGTCGGCGGAGAAAAAAGGCGGTGTGATTTAACTTTTCCGCTGAACACGAATGCTCGCTTTCGTGCCCTGAACGCGAATCTCATCCCGCGTCCATGAAAGTTGAACCGGCTCTGGCCAAGTGTCCTCGTGCTTTGCCATCTCGGTCAGTGGTGGACGAATGTAGCGTTCGAGAAAAATGGCCATTGTCTTCCCAGCTTTGGATTCCATGTGTGCCCACGCATCCGCACCAACACAATGTCTGCCGCCGTTCGCTTTGAACGCGGCGACCAATTCGTCAAGACGCGGTGAGGGTGTCGGGTCGAGGACGATGAGCACGGGCGTTAGTCCGGCAGCGCGCGCTTCGCGTGGAAACGAAAGCTCCTCGCCGAAGCGGCCCTGGCCGCTGGCTGCGATGGTCACGCGCAGCTTGAACTCATATGCGAGTTGGTTCTCACCGTCGTAGCAGTCAATCTGACGGCCTTCGCCGGTTGGCTCGCCTTGTTCGTTCAGGCGTTTGACCGGTGAATTCTTCGAGCCGACTGCCTCTCCACCAAGGCAACTCGCCAGCACCGGCTCGAACAGATAGCCGGTTTCCTGCGCCGCACGATTGTCCACGTCGAAAATCCATTTGCGCCAAACTAGCCACGAGGCCAGCAGGTTGTCAGTCACGCCGCCGAATTCCAGCAGGCTGCGCGGGCCGATTTGGTTCATCGTCGGTTTCGGCTGGCAGGAGAGGATGCGCTGATACTTCAGCCGGCGCTTATGGAGTGTGGTAAGATTCTCGAAGAAAAGCCGGAAGTCGGGTTCGTGCGCGACACAGGCCGCGAGGCTTTCCACAAGGGCCGCAGCAGATGGGCATCCAGCTTGCGGCGTTTGAAACCACGCGAGCGGCAGCCGGTAGTAATCACTGTCTGGAGGCGCTGACGAAAGCGCAGGCAGCTTTGAGACTCCGGCAGTGATACCCAAGTCGCGGCAGCATTGTGACAGCAGGGAGAACAACTCGATCTCGGAAAGCGTCACACGGTCATCGCCGTTACCGAGGATGCGCGCGGCGCTGAATGACTTCTTGATTTCGACGGGGATCGGCACGGTCACTTTCTTGATTGTTCCAGCAATACCAGTTGCCTGTCCCTTTCGCCGACGAGGTCGTTCAGCAGGGATTCTGTTTGCGCAAGCGCCGGACTCATCCCTTCGGAACGGGTCAGACAAAAGCGCAGCGAAGGACGAGCGTTGCCGTCGTATCGCACACCGAAACCATGCTCGGTCGCGATGTGCTCGCCGATAGTTCGCGCGAGCATCGGCGGAATAGCGTTTCCGATTTGCTGGATGCGGCTTGCCGCGCTGCCCGCAAATTCAAAGCAGTCGGGAAATGTTTGCAGTCGCGCGCACTCGCGCAAAGTGAGCAGGCGGTCTTCCGTTGGATGCACAAACTCCCGCGTCGCCGCGCTGGTGATGGTGAGGCTCGGTTCGTCGGCAAACAACCGCTTCAAGCCAGAAGGCGCGCCGCCGCGCTTCTCCACTGGCGTTCCGTCCATCACTCGGCGGTAAGCACGGCGACGAAATGACTCGTGCTGCAGGTGCTCCGGCAAATCCTTCATCGTCTGGCCCGGGCGCAAGTTCCGCACACGCTCAAGCTGCGTCTCGGAAAGCGCCACCGCGTAATGATCCGTCACTCTATTGGCCTGACCGCGAAGATATGCTTGCAGTTCATTCTGCGGCGACTGGGGATACTGCAGCGGTTCACCAGCCTCTTGGACTGCGGGTGGTAAATCACCCACGGCACACGTGAAAGTCACCTCTCCCTTGCGAAAGATGCTGCCCGTAAAGCGTGTCACTAGCTCGGGAAAGCGGAAATCATAACCCAGCCGATTCCCCACGATGAGCACCCGCTTGCGGCGCTGCGGGATGCCGTAGCCCTGAGCATAGACCTTCTCAAGGTTCAGCGCGTAACCCGCCTCAAGAAAAGCGGCCACAGCGTCTCGAACATGCGCGCCACCGCCGTTGGTCAGCAATCCCTCGACATTCTCCATCACGAACCACTTCGGTCGGATGCCCTCCAGTAACCGAACGTAATGCCTCAACAGCGAATTGCGCGGGTCATCACCCGCTTTCGCGCCTGCGCTGCTGAATCCCTGGCATGGCGGGCCACCCAGCAGAATGTCGAGTTCGCCGGGCTTCAGACGGGTTCGCTCAAGAATGCCATCGGCAGTTAAGTTGCGGATGTCCGCTGCCTCGCACGGGGTCCGCACGAAATTACGGCGATAGGACTCCACCGCGTCAGCATCAATGTCCGTCGCAAAGCGAACATCGTAGCCTGCTTGACCAAAGCCAAAGGAGCATCCACCCGCACCGGCAAACAAACTGACGGCAATCGGTTTTTTCCCGCTGAGTGCATCGGCGTTTTCCGGTAAATCAATCACAGCTTCCAATCCTGTATCAAATTCACTGGCGAGCGCAAATCTCCTCTCGCGCTCACTCAGGCATGGCGTTCTCATTTCGATTCCTCCCCGACCAGCGCGAGCGTGAAGCCGTCGTAGCCCTTGCCGCCGACGGTCTGGATGGTGGTCGCACTCACGCGGGGTTCGGCGGAGAGGATTTCGTGGAAGCGGCGCAAGGCATAGACACTGGGACGGTGCTAGCAGTGGACTGCTACGAATGGAAGAGCTTCTCCACCCTCGCCTTCACCGCGGGGTCCATCTGGATGAGCGGCGGCCATGGGCGCTTGAAGCCTTCGCCGGGGAGTTTCCTCGTCGCGTCGAAGCCCATCTTGCCGCCGATGGCGATTTCGCTCGTGGCGTGGTCGAGCACGTCGGCGGGGCCTTTCGTGAAGATGCTGTCGCGCTGCGGATCGGTGTTCGCGCAGAGGCGGAAGAGGACGTCGCTCGTGTTGTGGACGTCCACATCGGCATCCACCACGACGATGTATTTGGAAAACATCATCTGCCCCATGCCCCACAGGCCGTGCATGATTTTGTAGGCCTGCATCGGGTAGGTCTTCTTGATCGAGACGAAGACAAGATTGTGGAACACGCCCTCGGCGGGCAGCGCGATGTCCACAATCTCGGGGAAGTTCATCTTGAAGACCGGCAGGAACAGTTTCACCGACGCGGCACCGATGTAGAAGTCCTCCATCGGCGGAATGCCGACGATGGTCGCGGGATAGACGGCGTCCCTCCGGTGCGTGATCGCGGTGATGTGGAAGACGGGATACGGCTCGGGAAGCGTGTAGTAGCCGGTGTGGTCGCCGAAGGGGCCCTCGTCACGCAGCGGTTCGGTGGGATCGATGTAGCCCTCGATGACGAAGTCGGCGTTGGCGGGGACTTCGAGGTCGCTGGTCTCGCACTTCACGAGCTCGACGGATTTTTTCCGCAGGTAGCCGGCGAGGAGGAATTCATCGAGACCGTCCGGCAGCGGCGCGGTGGCGGCGAAGGGAAACATCGGATCGCCGCCGAGGAAGATGGCGACGGGCATGCGCTCGCCCTTCTCATAATAACGGCGGCCGTGGCGCGCGGCGACTTTCTGAAGCTGCCAGTGCATGCCGGTGGTGCGGTCGTCGTAAATCTGGATGCGATACATCCCGAGGTTGCGGTCGCCGGTGTCGGGGTCCTTCGTGACGACGCACGGCAGCGTGATGAAGCGCCCGCCGTCGAGCGGCCAGCACCGGAGGATGGGGAGGTCCAGCAAGGTCGAAGGATGAAGGTTGAAGGATGAAGGATCGGCGACGCTGGGTGCGGGCGGCCATTTTTCATCCTTCATCCTTCCGCCTTCATACTTGTGGACCACTTCCTTGCACGGACCGCCTTTCACGATTTTCGGCCGCGCGTGGCGCAGCTCGATGGCCTGGCCGAGCAGGCGCAGCGTCTCGCGGAAGGTGGTCGGCGGCTTCGGCTTCATCAGCGCGCCCAATTCGGCGGCGACGGCGTCCACACTTTCCGCGCCCATGCTCATCGCCATGCGCTTCCACGAGCCGAGCGTGTTGATCGCGACGGGAAACGGCGAGACGACGCCGTTGACCGTCGGCTTCTCGATGAGCAGCGCCTTTCCGCCGCCGGGGGATTTCATCTCGCGGTCGGCCAACGCGGTGATTTCGAGTTCCGTCGCGACGGGCGCGGAGATGCGTTTCAACTCGCCCGCACGGTCGAGAGCGTTGACGAAATCGCGGAAGGAGCCGAATGCCATGCACACGAGCCTAGGGACAACGGACTGCGGAGGCAATGTCCCGTAGCCGCCGGTGGGCGGAGGAGGGGAGGCTTCCATTTGGCGTGCCCTTTTTCTCCTAGCGAGCCACGTCCTTCCGTCGTCGGCTACATTGCTTGCCACGCACGCAACGTCTCGCCAGCCTGCGCGCGCATGAAAGCAATCCTCCTCGCCTCCCTCACGCTCGCAGTCACCGCCACCGCCGCGGACAAGATCAAAGTCCTCATCGTGGACGGGCAGAACAACCACAAGTGGAAGGAAACGACGCCGGTGATGAAGCAGATCCTCGAGGAGCCGGGCATCTTCAGCGTGGACGTGTCCACCTCGCCCGAGAAGGGCAAGGGCATCGAGTCGTGGCAGCCGAATTTTTCCGCATACGCCGTCGTGGTCTCGAACTACAACGGCGAGCCGTGGAGCGCGGCGACGAAGGAGGCGTTTGAGAAATTCGTGGGCGATGGCGGCGGTTTCGTGGCCGTGCATGCGGCGGACAACTCCTTCCCCGAATGGCTCGCCTACAACGAGATGATCGGCGTCGGCGGCTGGGGCGGACGCAATGAGAAGAGCGGCCCGTATCTCCGCCTGCGCGACGGGAAGTGGACGCTCGACACCACGCCCGGACGCGGCGGCAGCCACGGCAAACAACACGAGTTTGTGCTGAACAACCGCTCGCCGGAGCATCCGATCATGAAGGGCCTGCCCGCCGCGTTCATGCACCGCCAGGACGAGCTCTACAACAGCCTGCGCGGTCCGGCGAAGCACGTGACCGTGCTCGCGAGTGCGATGTCGCCGAAGGACAACGGCAGCGGCGAAGAGGAGCCGCTCGTGATGGCGATTCCGTTTGGCAAGGGCCGCGTCGTCCACGATGCGCTCGGCCATGGCTCGGAGGCGGTCCATTGCGTCGCCTTCGCCGTGCTGCTCCAGCGCGCCACCGAGTGGGCCGCGACCGGGAAAGTGACGCAAAAAGTCCCCGCAGACTTCCCGGACAACAAGGCGAGCAAGGCGCGGCCCTAGCGCGCCGCGCTCCACCGCTCCGCCGCCTTTCCGGCACGCGTGCCGGTGGCGAAGCATCCCTGAAGCAGGAAGCCGCCCGTCGGCGCCTCCCAGTCGATCATCTCGCCTGCGCAGAAGACGCCCGGCAGTTTCCGCAGCATGAGGCGCTCGTCGAGTTCGCCCCAGCAGACGCCGCCCGCGGAGGAAATTGCCTCGGCCAGCGGGCGTGGTGCGAGCAGCGGGATGCGGCAGTCCTTCGCGGCGGCGGCGAGACTGCCGATGGAATCAAACGGCCCGTGGAATTGCTCCAGCATGGCGCACGCGGCATCGGGCAGCTTCCACCGCACTCGCGCTTCCGCGATGAAATTGCGCCGCACCGATTCCATCTTCCTCACGAGCTGCTCCGCGGAGAAAGTCGGCTTGAAATCAATGCGGATCTCGGGCGAAGCCATCGCGCGCAGCGTGCGGCCGAGCTGGTAGATGAGCGTGCCCTGGATGCCGTAGCGCACAGGCATCAGCTCGCCGACTTCCAGCGCGTCGCCAGCGCGGACATGGAGATTGTGCAGCGGCTGGCCCTCGACGCGCGCGCGCGTCTCCGGCGTCCACGCGACTTCCCAGCCGCAGTTCGCAGAGCGCAGCGGGTTCACTGCGATGCCGAGAGACTGCAGGATGCCCGCCCATCCGCCGTCGGAACCGGTGTCCGGCCACGAGCCGCCGCCGAGCGCGAGCACGACGGCATCGTGCATCACGGGGAGCGGATCGTTTTCAAAGAAGAGCGCGATGGGTGCGCCGTGACGGAGACCGCTCCACCGGTGATTCACGGCAAACCTCACGCCCATCGCGCGCAGCTTCGCGACCCATCGGCGCAGGAGCGGCGCCGCCTTCTTCATCACGGGGAAAACCTTCCCGCTCGTCGTGTCGAACAGCTCCACGCCGAGGGACGCCGCCCACCTCCGCATCGCCGCCGCATCGAATTCCGCGAGGCAGTCGCGCCAGAAATTCGCTGGCATGTCCGGTCCGGAATACGCCGCCGCAAATTCATCCGGCTCCGCAGTATTCGTGAGGTTCAAGCCGCTCTTGCCCGCGACGAGAAACTTCCTCCCGACCGATCGCTTCGCGTCGTAGAGCGTGACCGCCGCGCCCATTTCCGCGGCCACCTCCGCCGCACGCAGCCCCGCAGGGCCGCCGCCGATCACCGCGACACGCCTGACAACGCCCGTTTCGTCATTCGCCATTCGTCATGCCGTCATTCACAGCAGATGCCCCATCTTGAGCCGCTTCGTTTCGAGATACTTTGCGTTGTGGCGGTTCGGCGGCGACTTTAGCGGCACCATCTCGACGATCTTCAGCCCGTAGCCCTCGAGGCCGATCACCTTCTTCGGGTTGTTCGTCATGAAGCGCATCTGCCGCACGCCGAGGTCGAAGAGAATCTGCGCGCCGACGCCGTAGTCGCGCAGCTCCGGCGCGAAGCCGAGCTTGAGGTTCGCCTCCACCGTGTCGAGTCCCTGCTCCTGCAGCTTGTAGGCGTGAATCTTCGCCGGCAGCCCGATGCCGCGGCCCTCGTGCTGTCGCATGTAAAGCAGCACGCCGCTTCCGGCCTTGTCGATCATCTCCATCGCGCGGTGGAGCTGCGTGCCGCAGTCGCAGCGCAGCGAGCCGAGCACGTCGCCGGTGAGGCATTCGCTGTGGACGCGCACGAGCGCGGGCCGCTTCGCGGAGATCGCGCCTTTCACCAGCGCGAGGTGATGCGCGCCATCGACGAGCGAGCGGTAGAGGTGCAGGTCGAACTCCCCGAACTGCGTCGGCATCTTGATCACCTGCTCGCGCTCGACGAGCCGCTCGCTGCGCCGGCGGTAGGCGATGAGGTCGCTGATGCTGCACAGCTTCAGCTTGTGCTTGCGCTTGAAGGCGAGGAGCTGCGGCAGGCGCGCCATCGTGCCGTCCTCGTTCATGATTTCGCAAATCACCGCCGCCGGCTGGAGCCCGGCGAGGCGTGCAAGATCCACGCTCGCCTCCGTGTGCCCCGTGCGGCGGAGCACGCCGCCGTCCTTCGCGCGCAGCGGGAAGATGTGGCCGGGCTGCACGAGCTGGCGCGCCACGGATTTCGGATTCGCGAGCACGCTGATCGTCTTTGCGCGGTCCGCGGCGCTGATGCCCGTGGTGATGCCTTCCGCGGCGTCCACCGCCACGGTGAAGTCCGTTTTGTGCGTCTCGCGGTTCTCCCGCGCCATCCGCTCGAGTCCGAGCGCGTCGGCGCGGGCCTCGGTGATCGGCGCGCAGATGAGCCCGCGCCCGTGCTTCGCCATGAAGTTCACGCTCGCCGCCGTCACCTTCTCCGCGGCCATCACGAGGTCGCCCTCGTTCTCCCGGTCCGCGTCGTCGGTCACGATCACCATCTTCCCCGCGCGGATGTCGCGGATGGCGTCGTCGATGGAGTCAAACTTGGTGGATGCGGGCATGATCGAAAGTGGCGGAGGATTGCGGACTGCGCACGCGGGTCAAAGGCGAATGCTTCTCCGGGAGCGCGCGCAGGCTGCGCCTCACTTTTTCCCCCGGCGGATCACGATCTCCGTGCGGCGGTGCCCCTGCATCTGCTCGATCGTGCCGTCCAGCGGCACGCCCTCCGCGGGGCGCGACGCGCCGTAGCCGATCGTCTTCACGTGCTCCGGCGCCACTCCCATGTTTGCGACGAACCACGCCTTCACCGCATCGGCGCGGCGCTCGCTCAGCTTCTGGTTGTATTCCGCGGTGCCGGTCGGATCCGTGTGGCCCTCGATCGTGAAGTTCGCCGTGTCGATGTCCTTGCCGAGGAACTTCCTCAGCGCCTCGGCGATCTTGTCGAGTTCGATGCGCCCGTCGTTGCTCACGTCGGCGCTGTCGTGGCCAAAAGTGAGGTTGCCCGGCAGGGAAAGGCGGCGGCTCTGGCCGGTGCCGCTCGTGAGGCCACTCAAAATGCCTTCCACGTCCTGCCCGGCGACTTGGATCGCCTTCGCCGCGCCGTCGCCGTCGGGACCGGGCTGGCTCTGCGGGCGCGCTTGAATCTTCGGGCCGGTGCGGCTGGCAAACATGTCGTCGGGCAGCTTCGGCAGGAGGTCGTCGAGATTCGCCTTCGGCGGTGCCACGACCTTCGCCATTTCGATCACCGGCTTTTCGTCCGGGAGCAGCTTTGTCGTGTCGATTTGCTTGTGCTTCGGCGACACGCTGATCTCGTCCGGCTTCGGCAAGTCCTTCGGAAGCG
Organism: Chthoniobacteraceae bacterium; assembly: GCA_044221185.1. GTDB lineage: Bacteria > Verrucomicrobiota > Verrucomicrobiia > Chthoniobacterales > Chthoniobacteraceae > SXWH01. The sequence goes on from JBGAPP010000010.1 coordinate 14,353, forward strand.
TCAGCTCCTTCTTCGGCTGCGGCTTCTTCTCCTCCTTCAGCACCGTCTTCACCTCCTCCTTCTTCTTGTCCTCGATCACCTTCACGCGGTGCAGCACGGACTCCTGCTTCGCGGGCAGCTCCGGCGGGCCGAAGTTCTCCAACGTCTTGAAGTTGAAGTAAATCGCCAGCCCGGCGTGGACGACGAGCGAGCCTGTGAGCGCGGAGATGAACCAGCCCCTCGTGACGGACGGCGGCTGTGGCTGTGCGGTGAGCGTGTCGTAGCGCATCGGCGGCACCATTACCTCCGCGCGCTGCGAAATGCAAACACGCCCTCGCCTGCCTTCCCGCTTGCGCCGCATCCCCGAGCCCCGCATCTTCACCGCCCTTTTTCACGACCTTATGAGCCAGACCAAAGACACACCGCTGATGGAGAAAATTGTGAGCCTGTGCAAGCGGCGCGGCTTCATCTTCCAAAGCTCGGAAATCTACGGCGGCATCAACGGCTTCTGGGACTACGGCCCGCTCGGCGCGGAGCTGAAGCGCAACCTGCGCGACACCTGGTGGCGCGCGATGACCCGCGAGCGCGAGGACGTCGTCGGCCTCGATGCGACGATCATCATGCACCCGTCGATCTGGAAGGCGTCGGGCCACGTGGACACGTTCGCGGACCTCATGCGCGAGTGTTCGATCACGAACAAGCGCGTGCGCGCCGACCACGTCGAGCCGCAGAGCGGCACAGTGATGCGCTTCACCGCCGCCGAGTCGCCGAGCAGCTGGCGGCTCGACCGGCACCTCACCGTGCTCATGAAAAAGGCCGAGCACATCGAGAGCTTCCGTAAGCGCGTGCGCGCCATGCTCGCGCAGTCCGCGGGCGCCGCTGCGGGCAAGCCGGAGGAACTCACCCTGCACGGCGAGGTGAAGATTGATGTGCTGGAGAACACCGTGGATTTCCATCCCGAGACGGGTGGCATGCTCACCGAGGCGCGGCCCTTCAACCTGATGCTGAAGACCTACGTCGGCCCGACGGCGACGGAGGACGACATTGCGTATCTGCGGCCCGAGACGGCGCAGGCGATCTTCGCGCAATTCAAGAACGTCGTGGACAGCACGCGCGTGAAGGTGCCCTTCGGCATCGCGCAAATCGGCAAGGCGTTCCGCAATGAGGTCACGCCGCGCAACTTCACCTTCCGCTCGCGCGAGTTTGAGCAGATGGAGCTGGAGTTCTTCATCCCGCCCGATGAGGCGATCCGCCTCGTGCATCTCAGCGTCGCGAAGTGGAGCGAGGGCGCGGACCTTTCCACGCCGCAGCCAAACTGGGGCTGGGAAATGTGGCACCGCTACTGGGTCTCGCAGCGCACGGCCTACTACGCGGGCATCGGCCTCGGCGCGGACGTGCTCGACTACTACTGGCAGGGCAAGGCCGACCTCGCCCACTACGCCCGCGCGTGCGTGGACATCCTGTTCAAGTTCCCCTTCGGCACCGAGGAACTCGAAGGCATCGCCGCGCGTGGCGCATTCGATCTCACGCAACACCAGACGCACAGCGGCAAACCGCTCGAAGTCTTCGATGACGAACTCCGCGCCGCCACCGCAAAGCTCAGCGAGATGGAGCGCCACGACTTCATCGGCCAGGTGGAGCTGGAGTGGGCCGACCGCGGCAAGTCGCGCGAGGAGGCAAAGGCGTTTTGCGAGCGGCTGCTGAAGGGTTTCTACGTCCCGCACGTCATCGAGCCGAGCGCTGGCCTCGACCGCCTCGCGCTCGCCGTCATCGCGAACGCATTCGCCGAAGTGGAGAAGACCGACGCGAAGGGCAACAAGGAGACCGTGACCGTGATGCGCCTCCACCCGCGCATCGCGCCAAAGAAGGTCGCCGTCTTCCCGCTGCTGAAGAACAAGCCGGACCTCGTGGCCAAGGCCCGCGCCATTTACGAGACGCTGAAGAAGCACATGGCCGCCGACTACGACGAAGGCGGCAGCATCGGCAAACGCTACGCCCGCCAGGACGAAGCCGGCACGCCGTTCTGCGTCACCGTGGACTTCGAGACGCTCGGCGAAAAGGGCGACGAGCTGAAGGACACCGTCACGCTCCGCCACCGCGACGACGGCTCGCAGGAGCGCGTGAAAATCAGCGACCTTCTCGGCAGGCTGCTGCCGCTGGTGTCGTAGGCCCCATTCCCGTCTGGCGGGCGCACCTCTCTCCTATCGTCAGGGCGTGAGGATTTCCAAATCGGGGAACCACGGACGCAGGTAGCCGCGGTCAATGGCTGCGAGACGGTGGGCGTGTTTCTGCGCGTGGGCGGCGATGAGGAAATCGGGGACGAGGTGCTGGCGGGGGCCGCCCGCCTTGCGATAGCGCTTGAAGGCCAGCCCGGCGAAGTGGGCGGCGGCGGGCGAGATAGGCTCGTAGGTGATGGCGAGGCGGGCGAGGAAATCCAGCAGCTCTGCCTCGTTCACGGTGGATGGGGCGAGCTCCGCGAAGGCGACGGGGCTGATGATGAGCGGGCCTTCGGAGGCTGCGGTGATGAGCGTTTCAAGCCAGCGCTCGTGCCCGGTTTCACGCTTGATGATGGCCCAGAGCACCGAGGAATCGAGCGCCGTGGTCATTTGCGTCTTTTCCTCGGAGCGGACTCCGCAGGGCCGCCGCGAAGGTCATCCACGATGGCTGCGGCGGGCTGGTCCTGCCACGGGTGGCCCTTGAGGGATTTGGCGGTGGATTTCTGCCAGTCGCCGAGCGTCTTTTCCCACTCGCCGCGATCCACGACCCGGCGAGCGGTGAGGACAGGGGCGGTTTCGTCGAACTCAAGCTGGTCGCCCACATCGAGGTGGAATTTTTTCCGGAGCTGCAGCGGAATCGTGATTTGTCCCTTCGCGGTAATGGTGACAGTCATGCGCGGGAAGTAAGCCACGAAAGTAAGGATGGCAAGTCGGCACCTGCGAAGCGCCGAAGGGAAAACCATGGCGCTACTCCGCCCCCTCCTCCGGCTTCCACGGCACATACTCGCCGACGAACTTCCTCCGGAACTCCGCGAACGTCCCCGCTGCGATGTGCCCGCGGATGCGGCGCATGAGGTGCAGGTAGAAGTGCAGGTTGTGCAGCGTCACGAGGCGCAGGCCGAGGATCTCGTTCGCCTTGATGAGATGGCGCAGGTAGCCGCGCGTGAACTTCCGGCACGCGGGGCACTCGCAGCCCTCCTCGATGGGCCCCTCGTCCATCGTGAACTCCGCGTTCTTGAGATTCAGCGTGCCGCGCTCGGTGAAGGCGGTGCCGTTGCGCGCGATGCGCGTGGGCAGCACGCAGTCAAACATGTCCACGCCGCGCGCCACCATCTCCACGAGCTGCGGCGGCGTGCCGAGGCCCATCGCGTAGCGCGGCCTGTCCGCGGGGAGAAAGGGCTCGGCGGCCTCCACCGCGGCCATCATCTCCGGCTCGGACTCGCCCACGCTCACGCCGCCGATGGCGTAGCCGTCGAACCCCATCTGCACCAGCGCCTCCGCGCTCTCCCGCCGCAGGTCCGCGTAGCTGCTGCCCTGCACGATGCCGAACTTCATCCCCGGCGTCTCCACCTCCCTGCACGCGGCGGCCCACTTCAGCGTGAGCGCGAGGCTCTTCGCGGCGTAGTCGCGCTCGCAGGGATGCGGCGGGCATTCGTCAAAGAGCATGGCGATGTCGCTGCCGAGCGTCGCCTGGATTTCCATCGCCTCGCGCGGGCCGAGGAACATCGGCGAACCGTCGAGGTGATTCTGGAAATGCACGCCCTCGGGAGTGATCTTGCGCAGCTTCGCCAGCGAGAACACCTGGAAGCCGCCGCTGTCCGTGAGGATCGGCCGGTCCCAGCCCATGAAGCGGTGCAGCCCGCCGAACTTCCGCATCACCTCCATCCCCGGCCGCACGAAGAGGTGATAGGTGTTCCCGAGGATGATCTGCGCGCCGAGCTGCGTCAGCTCGTCCGGCGACACCGCCTTCACTGTGCCCTGCGTCCCCACCGGCATGAACTGAGGCGTCTCGATCTCCCCGCGCCGCGTGCGCAGGAGGCCGAGGCGGGCTTTGGAATGCGGGTCGGTGCCGAGCGGAGTGAACATGCGCCCGGAGGAAGGAGCAAATCGCCGGGGAAATCCAGCGCCGACACCGCGAGGCGCCCACAATCGCCCCCACCCTCCCTTCCGGGACTTTCTCGTCTGCCTGTCCGGTTGGCTTGACGATGCACCGGAGACCGGTGGCCGGTGGAACGCGCGCTCCGCGCGCGTTTGCTCCCTTCGCAGAATCACGGAAGCGTGCGCGGAGCGCCCGCTCCACCTCGCGCCAGCCGCTTGCCGGACCGGCATGCCTTCTCCGCCGCTACCGGTGCAGGGCGTTGATGAGTTCGTCGAGCTTGTCGAAGAGCATCTGCATTCGCGCCTGCTGGTAGCTCACATCCGCGGTCTGGCCGAGCAGGGAGATGGCGTTCGTGTCGCTGCTCGTGCCCGCGATGGCGCCGGCGAGCACCGCAGTCGTCACCTCGCCCAGCGGGCCGTCTGCACCGCTCGTCCCATTCCGCGCCGATACCCTTTGTCATTCGTCATTCCGAGACCTCTGCGACCCCCCCAAGGATGAAGCGGAGGCGGATGAAATCCAACGCAGAGACGCGGAGACGCGGAGGAAAATGGCCGGGCATGCCGTTCTTTACCTCTCTTCTCTGCGTCTCCGCGCCTCTGCGTTTCATTCCCCGTCCTTTTGCAGAGCTCTCATTCCGTCATTCGTCTTTCCTCACCTCACCAGCGACGCGCACAGCGTCTCCACATGCGCCGCAAACGCCACCATCTCCGCCTGCGTGGGCGGGTCGCTGAAGGTGCCGCCGAATGGCCCGATCGCATTCGGGTTCCGCGCGGTGGTCGCGATGGCATCATCGAGGTTCTGCGGCGTCACCGAGCCCATCGGCCCCGTGGCCCCGAGCGATCCCTGCTCGCCCTAGAGACCCTGCGCACCCTGCGGGATGCCAAAGCCCAGGTGCAGCACCCCGGCGGCGATGCTCGCATCCACCGTCGCCGCCTCGCCGGGCGGAAGCGTGGTCACGCTGTCGATAACGACGCCCGAGAGCGCCCCGGCGTCGATGAGGGTCTTCAGTCCATTGAGCTGCCCGCGCACCTCGGCGGAAACGAGCGGTGAATGGTCGGCGGGGAGTGCGGGGTCGTAGGGCATGGGGAGGGAAATGCTGGATGTTGGATGCTGAATGTTGAATTGGCGGAGGCGTGCTGCCGCGGTGAATTCAGAATCCGGAATCCACCATTCGGCATTCAGCACTTCCGCGTTTGAATCACAGCACGCGGATCTGCGCCGGGTCGCTCCACGCGCCCATCACGCCCTTCAGGCCCACGGTGCGCACGCGGATCCACACGACGACGCCAGGCGTGAACCCGCCCAGCTCCGCGCGCCCGCCCTTGAACATCCCCTTCGTCGTCCACCCATCGTCGCTCAGCGGGGCGGTGATGTTTGTCTGCACCTCGTTGGTGCTGCCGGGCCGCTCCGGCTTGTAGCGCGCGATGATCACCCCCGGGCAGCTCCTCGTGGCGCAGGCACAAATCCGCGGGCGCTGCCGGCGGCGAAGTGTCCTGCGATCGGCTCGTCGTGTAGGACGGGAAGCCGTTCTGCTCCACGATGGCCGCATCCCCCTTGGCCTTCCCGTTCACATAGTTGCCCAGCACGGAGAGCGCCTCCTCCATCGCATCACGCGACGTGTTGAATGCGATCACATCCGCCGTGGCGCGGCTGGAACGCACAGGCAACATGACGGCCATCGACATCACTCTCGTGCCATCGCTCGATTCGGACGGCGACGGAATGCCTGACGTTTGGGAAACCCTCAACGGCCTTGTGAACGGGTTCAATGATGCGGGAGACGACAAGGATGGCGATGGGTTGACGAACTTGATGGAGTTCCGCATGGGCTCGATGGCGAATGCGGTGGATAAACGCTGCGATCTTGCGTGTTAGTCGAGGATGCGATCAAGACGACTCTTGCGCGTATCGCAGGCGCCGCTACTTTCGCGGCGCTGGCAGACGATCGCCCGCGGTTCGCCCGCGGGAGGAAAGTCCGGACACCACCAGACAGCAGGCCGTGGAGAACACACGGGCGCAGCGTGCGAAAGCGCGCGGCGACAGACAGTGTCACAGAAAACAGACCGCCCTTCGTTCGTCGAAAGACTCGCGAGGGGTCAGGGTGAAAAGGCGGGGTAAGAGCCCACCGCCCGCAGAGCAATCCGCGGGGCACGAAAAACCTCCTGCGGTGCAAGACAAAACAGGAGGCCCGGCGTCTGGCCCGCTCTCGCAAGAGAGCAGCCTCCGGGTAATAGTCGCACTGGCGGCGCAGGCTCCGGCTCGCGCCGCCGGCCAGTCACCTCCGGGTGACGTGGAGAGAAATGATCGCCGCCTTCCGCGCGAGTGGGAGGAACAGAATCCGGCTTATCGCCAGCAAAAACGGGGCGCCTCGGGGAAACCCGGGGCGCCCTCACTTTTTGCGGTGTCCGCAGAAACTCTTCCGACCTCCGTCACTTCCCGATGCACCACAGCTTCTCCTGCGTGCGGATGAAGAGATTGCCGTCGCTCACGGAAATGCTGCTGCGGGTGGAGTCGCTGCCGCTGGCCATGGAGACGGTGTGGATGACTTTGCCGTCGGCCTCGTTCTGCACGACGGCGGTGCCGCGCTCGCCGATGGTGTAGATTTTCCCGTCGGCGACGAGAGGCGAGGCGCGGAAGATTTCCATGCCCTTGCTGCGCTCAAGGGTGAAGGACTCCTGCCAGAGCTTCTTTCCGGTCTTCACGTCAAGGCAGGTCATCACCTGCTTGTCGCCGTTGAAAACGTAGAATTTCCCGTTGTGCGCGGCGGGCGTGCAGGTGTCGGGGGTGTTCTTTTCGTCGAAATTCCATGCGAGGCCGCTCGTGGTGATGTCGCCCTTGCCGTCCATGCGGTAGGCGATTGCGGGGCTCTGCTTCGGGCCGCACACGAGCGCGATGCCGTTGCTCGCGACAGCGCTCGGCACGAGGCGCATGAAGCCGCCGCCGTTCATGCCTTTCTTGTTATTGATGCCGCCGCCGCGCCAAAGCTCTGCGCCAGTCTCGGGATCGTGGCCCGTGAGGTAGTCGCCGCCGGCGATGAGGAGTTGCGTCTTGCCGCCGACGGTCGCAGGGATCGGCGTGGCGTAGGTTTCCTGCGTCTCCATCTCCGCATCGGTCGGGCGGACGTGCTTCCAGAGCGTCTTGCCGGTCTTCGGCTCCAGCGCGAGCAGGTAGCTTTCGCGCGGGCCCTTGTCCTTCTCCTCGATGCCGGGATAACCGCCGTCCGCCGGTGTGCGCTGGAGGACGAGCACGTAGAGTTTTCCGCCGAAGAGCAGCGGGCTGCTGCCATAGACCCAGTTGATGTTGAACTTGCCGTAGTCCTTCGCGAGGTCGCGGCGCCACAGCTCCTTGCCGGAAAAATCAAATGCCGCGAGCTGGCCGGTGCCGACGAGCGCCCACACGGTCTTGCCGTCGGTGACGGGCGACGAGCACGTGCTGTTGCCGCGGCCCTTCGCAAGCGCGCCGTCGGCGATGTTCTGCTTCCACGCGACCTTGCCCGTCTTGCGGTCCACGGCGATGAGCCACTGCTTCCCCTCCGCGTCCGGGCTCATCACAAAGACGAGGCCGCCGGAGACGATGGGCGTCGCGCCGCTGATGCCAGGCATGTCGAGCGACCACTTCACGTTCTCCGTCTGGCTCCATTTTGAAGGGAGATTCTTCTCGGGCGAAGCGCCGTTAAATTCCGGTCCGCGCCATTGCTGCCAATCGCCGGCAAAGGCGGCGGCGGTGGTGACGACGAGGAGGGAGGCGAGGGTGCGGAGTTTCATGGGAAGGTTTGGAGTGCGGTGTCATGCGACAATCCGGCGGGCGAAGTCAACTTAGCGCGCGCCTGCGAAGACCACGCGCGTCCCGCGCTGGACTACGCGCGCTGCCGGATGTATCCGAACTCCATGAGCAAAATGCTCCCCTCTCTCCTCGCAGTCGCCGCCGCAGGCGCCGTGGCGTTCGCCGTCATCCAGTTCAACGCCCGCTCCGCCGCGGAGGCCGCCGCGCTTGATCGCCAGAAAAGCATCGCTGCCGCGGAGAAGGCCCTGCGCGAAGCCATGGAAGCATCCGCCAAGGCGCAGGAGGAACTCGCCGCCGCGAAGGAAAACGTCGCACGTCTGATGAAGGAGCGCGACGACGCCATCGCGAAGGCGAAACTCGCCGGCAGCCCCGGTTCACCCGGCGGCGCGCCCGGAGCGGACGGCAAACAGCCGCCGGACTTCCGCGGGATGATGAGCGGCTTTGCGAAGGCCTTCGACGATCCCGACCAGCGCAAGGCCATGAAGGGCATGCAGGAGCAGATGGTCGGCAACGCCTACGCGAAGCTCTTCAAGGACCTCGGCCTCAGCGAGGCGGACTCGAAGCTCATCACCGAACTGCTCGGCGAGCGCAACTTCATGGCGATGGACAAAGGCCGCAAGCTCCTGACCACGAAGGCCGACGACGCCGCCATCGCCGACGTGCGCAAGGAACTCACCGCGATGAAGTCCGACTACGACTCAAAGGTGAAAGCCGTGCTCGGCGACGAAAAGGCGCAGAAGCTCACTGAATACGAGCAGACCGTGGGCGACCGCCGCTCGCTCGACAACATGTCGCGCGACTTCAACCAGAAGGGTTATCCGCTCGACGACTCGCAGAAGGATCGCCTCACCAAAATCATGAGCGAGGAGCGGCTGAAGAATCCCTCCACCGACATCCCCGACATGGGCGGCGGCCCTGGAATGACGCTCCTCCTCACCGACGCCGAGGCGAAGGCCCGCGACCAGCAGGAGCAGGAATACCAGCAGCGCGTCCTCGCCCGCGCGACCGAGGCCGGCCTTTCCCCCGACCAGGTGAACGCCCTCGCCGAATCGCAGAAGCGCCAGAACGAGCGCCGCGTCTTCAGCCGCACGATGGGCCGCGCCTTCCTGATGCCGCGGTAATCAAACCGCACCCGCCGCTCACTGCAGCGGCGCGATCTCGCGGATCGTCCACTTCTTGTAGCGCGCCTCCCCCAAGCCGTCGTTGCGGACGAAAGTGCTCGGCTGCGGCGCAAGGTAGGGCTTCTCGGCCCACTGGCCGTTGTCCACCATCTCCGCGACCTTCACCCAGCGTCCACCGCCGGCGCCGTCGGCCATGTCCTCATACTGCTCCAGCTTCACGCTCTGGCCGCGCGTGCGGCAGATGAACTTCATCCCCACCCACTTGTTCTTCGGGATTCCCTGCGGGTAGCGCTTCAGCTCCTTGCTGTCGTGGTAGCCGCCCGGCGCGTGGTGGCTCGTCTCCTTGATGAAAAATGCGCGCCCGTCGTAGGCGAACTTCGAGTAGTAGGTCTTGCCCGTGTTTTCCGGCGTCTCGCCCACATCCTGATGCTCGGAGCGCGTGCCCACGGCCATGCCCGCGTAGCTCACCGCCTTCGCCTCGCTCACGCGCATCATGTAGAAAGTGACCTCCACGTTGTTCCACTTCTTCGCGCGCGCCTCGTCATACACATACATGCGCGGCGAATCGCCAGTCATCGTCGCCACGCCCTGCCCGTCGATCGTCACCGAGCCGTTGCCTCGCACGATGAACTCCGCGTCCTCCGGATCGCGCTTCATGTTCGTGATCGTCCGCGCAGCGCCTCTGCCCCACTGGCACGCCCACTCACGCCCGCCCTTCGCCGTCGGGTAAAGAACCTTCGTTCCGAAGACATCCTCCTCTCCCGCGGCAACAGCAACGGAGATGAATGCAAGCAGCGATAGCGCGGTTGCCGCGTCAGCCTTCATGCGCACGACCGCGCGTCAGGATTTCTTCCGAAACCAGCTCGCGCCCCCGTCGGCTTCGATGCGCTGCCCGTCCTCGGACAGCTTTCCCCTGATTCCGTTGCCCTCCTCCCAATGCAGGCGCAGCTTTCCGTCGGTGACGGTCCACGCTCCTTTCGTTTCCTCGCCTTTGCCATCCACCCTGACAGCGGTGTGGTCTTCATTCACCGTGATGCTCTTCTTGCCGGCCTGTCCGGTCCATGTGCCCACAAAGGAATCCTCCAACGCCGCGCTCTTCGCCGCAGCGACTTTTTCCTTCTCTGCCTTTTCCGCGGCAGCCGCCTTGGTGGCCGCTTCAGCCTGCGCGACCTTCGCCTCCTTCTCGGCGGCAGCCGCCTTCGCCGCTGCTTCCGCCCGTGCCTTGGCCACCTTCTCGTCGGCGGCCGCCTTCGCCGCTTTCTCCGCCGCGGCAATCTTCGCAGCAGCCTCCGCCTTCGCTGCCTCAGCCGCCTTGGCCGCAGCCACCGCCTTGGCCGCCTCCGCCGCCTGGGCCGCGATGGCCGCGTTCCTTTGCTCCAGCGCCTCGAGCTGCACTTGGCGCGTGAAGAGCGCCATCAGGCCCCTGCGAAGGACCGGCCCCCGCTCCGTCCATGCCTTGGCGGCTGCGGTGTTCATGTAGGCCACGTTCCGCTGGGCCTCCTTGTCCGCGTCCTTGCGCTCATCCTTTTGCTTCTTGCGGATCGCCTCCGCATTGGCGCCGGCATCGCGCCCCTTCATCGGCGAACTCTTGACGATGCTCGTCGCGTTCGAGCGCATCGGCACGGCTGCGGAGGTCCGCGCGTCGGTCTGCGCCTTGACGCGATCATCCATGGATCGCGTGAGCGCGTCGCACAGAGCCATCGCGTTCTGACAAATCAACTGCTCCGCCTGGGTCTTCGCCTTGATCTGATCCGCGGCAAACGCCGCCCGCAGCTTTTCCACCTCGATGCGCGGCATCTTCGGGTTGGCGTCCAGCGGCGCAAGAATGGCGTTGAGGCACGGCTCCAGAAGCGGCTCGATCCGCGCGGAGGGAATGCCGAAGCTGCCGGCGGCGGGAGCGGCGATGGGTGCGCTTTTTTGCTCCTTGTTCTTCTTTGCCGCGTGGACGGTGGCGGGAACGAGCGCGGCAATGAGCAGGGTGGCGAGGGGGAAACGAATCTTCATAAATGACCGTGTAGTGGGCACCCCGATGAATGTCTGTAACTAATTTCCTGCGACGGAAATGCGCCTGCCCGAATGGCTCCGCACATCATCCGCGCGTCACGGCTTCTTCCGAAACCAATCCACCTTCCCCTCCCCAATGATGCGCTGCCCGTCCTCCGTGAGCTTCCCGCTGAACGGCCGGCCTTGATCCCATGTCACCTGAAACTCCCCGTTCACAACGCTCCATTTCCCGTTCACTGGCTGGCCGTCATCCTCGGACTTGAGCGCGGCGTGATCTCCCTTGATGATGTAAGCCTTGTTCCCCTTCCCGCCCGACCACACACCCACGTAGGCGGCATCTTTCGTCGGGTCGAGCTTCGCGGGAGCCGCCTTCACGGTCGCCGGTGCCGGTGTCACGGGCGGCGCTGGAGTTGCCGTGGGCTTCGCCGCCTCCGGCTTGCCGTCCCTCTCCGCCCCGCGCAGCTCTGCGGCGTGGATGGTGATGTCTCCACCGCAGACGCCGATGCCGATGAACGGCTCCCCAACCTTGCCTTCCGGATAAAACGCGTCGTGCTGCCGCCCTGCGGGCTGCGCTCCCGTGCGCTCCAACTGCACCGCGCCATCCACGGAGACCCGGGTGAGACTCTCGCGCACCTCGATGAGCACCTCGTGCGTCTCCCCCACCGGCAGCCATTGCCGGTCCTGCTTCTCCTTTTGCTTGCGCGACGGCATGAGCGCGATGCCGTGCCCACCGTCGATCCTCAGGTCGGCACTCGCGCCGTCGCGCACAAACGGAATAACGACGGCAAAGCCCCGTGCGTTGCGCGTGATGCGGTAGCGGAGATCGTAGCTCTTCGGGGGCTTCGCCACGCGGAAAACGAACATCTGATGCGAGCCGGGAGCGTCCTCATCCACGGCGGAATTGCGCTGCGGGCTGCGCAGCGTCCCGTTCTCGATCGTCCAGGGCGCCATGAGCGAATCGCGCTTCACATCCGCGCCCGCCAGGAGATTGGTCCAGCCATCCGGGGAAACGGCAGCGGACGAAGCGCCCGCACCGGCACCGCCCTTCCGCCACGGCGCGAAATGGATCAGCGCGGCCGCCGCGGCGGCCAGCGCGAGCGCGCCGATGGCGAGCGCCGCGACGGACCGCCGCCGCCGCCCGGAAGCCGCAGGCGGCTGGGTGACGGTGAGCAGTTCCGGCACCGAGCCCGTGGTGATTGCATCGTAGGCGCCGCGCAGATCGGCCACCACCTCCTCGTGGCTCTGCTGCCGCTCCGCGGGATCCTTCGCCATCATCTTCATCACCACGTGCGCGAGTCCGGCGGGGAACTCCGGCCACACGCCCTGCGGATCGGGCACCGGCTCCGTGACGTGCTGGAGCATCACCGCCATCGCCGTGTCGCCGCGGTAGGGCGTGCTGCCGGAGACGAGGTGAAAGAGCGTGCAGCCCAGCGAATAGATGTCCGCCCGCAGGTCCACATCCCTGCTCCCCTTCCCCTGCTCCGGGCTCACGTAGTGCGGCGTGCCCATCGAGGCGCCTGTGGTCGTGAGCGACTGGTCCTCGCCCGCGCTCTTCGCCAGCCCGAGATCGCCCAGCTTCACCTCGCCGTCGCTGGAGAGGAAAATGTTGTCCGGCTTGATGTCGCGGTGGATGAGCTGCGCCTTGCGCCACGCGTAGTCCAGCGCCTTGGCCACATGCACGCCGATCGCGATCGCCTCCGCGGCGGACAGGCGCCCTTTCCGCCTCAGCCGCGCCTGCGCGCTCTCGCCCTCGACGAACTCCATCGCAAACCAGTGCAGCCCGTCCGTCTCCCCCGCCGCACGCGCGATGAACTCCCCGTCGCCCGCCAGCGCGCCCTGCAGCGTCTTCAGCGCCACGAGCCGGTCGAGCGAGACCTGCCGCGCCTTATAGACAGCGCCCATCCCTCCCTGCCCGAGGCGGGCGAGGATTTCAAAGTCGCCGAGGGTCTGGCCTTCGAGGCTCATGCGCGCGGCGACGCTAGCGGGCGCGCCGATCCACGCGAGATGAAAGTGCTCCGCCACCGCTCGCGCACCGCGGCCCTGGGAGGCAGGATTCGAGGACCATCAATTGCCTTGCACACGGGACAGCCCGGCCTACTCCTCCCAGTGCATCCACTCACCGGCCATGCATACGACGACTTCCCCTTCCACCGAACGCATCTCAGCCGGGGCCGCCGCCCCACCCCGCCGCCGCCTCCGCACCGCCGCCGCGCTCCTCGCGTGCATCGCCCTCGCCGGCTGCCCCTCCACCGAGGAGGGCCTCGCCAAGACCCGCGCCCGCGAGGCCCAGCTCAACCGCGACCTCGCCGCAGCCACCAAGCGCGGCGACACGGATGAAATCCTCCGCATCAGCCGCGAGCTTCAGGACATCCGCGACATCTACCGCCGCTTGGCGGGCGATGTCGCCACCGTGAACGCAGGCACCGTCATCGCGCGGTATCCCGTGGCGGACCGGATGACCCCGCACATCGCACCCACCGTCGCCGCGCCCGTGTTGCAGACCGCGCCGACCGTGGTCGCACCCACCCATCATCACTGAGTTCCGTGCCTCCCTTCGGAGCGACCCTGATGCCCCCAACGCATTCCGGTCGTGTAGGAGTGAAAGAGGGGGTTTCGGTGGGATTTATGCAGTTTTAGGGTGTGGCTGAAGTCAGCCAGGGGTGCCAGTCAGCCCGGCGAACTATGCCAGTCAGCCCGGCGGACTATGCCAGTCAGCCGGGCCAACCATGCCAGTCAGCCGGGCCAACCATGCCAGTCAGCCGGGCCAACCATGCCAGTCAGCCGGGCCAACCATGCCAGTCAGCCGGGCCAACCATGCCAGTCAGCCGGGCCAACCATGCCAGTCAGCCGGGCCAACCATGACGGTCAGCCGGGCCAACCATGACGGTCAGCCAAGCCAACCATGACGGTCAGCCGGGCCAACCATGACGGTCAGCCGGGCTGAGGGTGGCCCTTCGTCCGGCTGAGGGTGGCCCTTCGCCCGGCTGAGGGTGGCCCTTCGCCCGGCTGAGGGTGGCCCTTCGCCCGGCTGAGGGTGGCCCTTCGCCGGCTGAGGGTGGCCCTTCGCCCGGCTGAGGGTGGCCCTTGGCTGGCTAAGGCCGCCGATGGGATCGGCTCCGGGTCGCGCGGATGGCGCCGTCAGGGACGGGGGGCTGCGGAGGGGGCCTTGCCGCCGCCGAGGTCGAGGCAGACGAGTTCGCCGGTGTTGTTGCGGCAATACACGCGGCCATTGGCGAGCACCGGCTGCACCCAGCAGCGGCCGGTGAGGACCTTGCTCCGGGAGAGTTCCCGGTAGGCGCCGCCGGACGCCTCGGCGATGACGAGGTCGCCGGCCTCGGTGAGGATGAGGAGCTTGTCGCCCGCGAGGATGAGGGAGCCGTTGTTCACGCCGCGCGCGCGCCATTTCTCCGTGCCTTCCACGAGCGAGAGGCAGACGAGCGATGCGCGGCGCTTGCCGGCCTCGCCGTCCATGCCGAAGACGAAGCCGCCGTGCGCGACCGGAGTATTGAAGTGCGAGAGCATGGCCTTGCTGAACCACGCCTGCGCGGGCTGGCCGCCGGGGAAGTCGAACGCGGCGGCGCCGTGGTTGTAGGCCGACGTGATGACGGCGCGCCCACCCGCGACGAGCGGGGATGCGGCGTTGATCTTGTAGGCGGTGTGCCATTGCGCGCGGCCGGCCTCGCTGCCGTCGGCGGCGTTCAGGGCGACGAGCGCGTCGGCCTTCACGAGGAGGATGCGGCGCGCGCCGCCGAGCGTGGCGGGAATGGCGCTGCCGTAGCCGGCCTCATCGTCGCCGGATTTCCAAACGACCGCGCCGGTGGCCTTGTCGAGCGCGACGGTGCTCGCGCCCTTGCCGCCGCAGTCGAGGATGACGCGCTTTCCATCGACCGTCGGCGAACCGCTGAAGCCCCACTCGGGACGGCGTCCGCCGAAGTCGGCGACGAGGTTCTTTTCCCACACGGGCTTGCCGCCCGCCGCGCTCACGCAGGCGACATGGCCATCCGCGCCGAGCATGTAAACGCGCTCGCCGTCCACCGTCGGCGTGGCGCGCGGGCCGCCCTCGAAGAGGTAGTCGCCGAGCTTCGCCTTCCATGAGTGCGTCCATTGCACGCGGCCGTTCACGGGGTTCAGGCAGTAGAGGATTTCCTGCCCGTCACGGTAGCCCGCCGAGAACACGCGGCCATCCGCGACGGTCACGCTGCTGAGCCCGGTGCCGAGCTGCACGCGCCACAGCTCGCGCGGCCCGCCGGCGGGGATTTTGCCGATACCCTCCGCGGTGGAGCCGTTCAGCGCGGGCCCGCGGTAGTGCGGCCAGTCCCCTGCGGGCGCGGGAGCGGCGAGGATTGCGGCGGTGAGGAAAATCGCGGTCGCTTTCATGTCAGCGGCGTAGCCCCGCGCGGGCGCAGGGTCAATGACCGCGCGAGCCGCGGGGAGCCGGGCGCGGGCGGGAATTCGCGGTGGGCCCCCGGAGAAAATTGCGGGATCGTCACGGCGGCACTTGCAGAATCGTTGCCCCGTTGTCACTTTCCGCCCCCTTTCGCGAACCAACCGCCACCCGCCGCGCTTTTCACGGCGCACCGAACAACCAAACCACAACAACCCAGTGAAATTCGCCTGCCCTTCCTGCAACACGCACCTCGTCGCCGAGCCCGAGATGGCCGGCCAGATCGTGCGCTGCCCCGGCTGCAATCTCAAAATCCAGATCCCCGCGCTCGAACAGCCCGCAGCCGGACCCGCCGCCGGGCACGGGCAACCCACGGCGCAGGCCGGCGGACGCCTCCATTCCAGCGGCCAGCCGCAGCAGCGCAAGGCGTGGAAGGAGCAGGATCCCACGAACCCGAACGCGAAGCTGAGCTTCGCCATCGGCCTCGGCGTCACGATCCTGTGGTTCATCATCATGTATCCGTTCGCGCCTGCGGCGGGAAAGCAGCCCGGTGAGTTCTCCACCGCGGAGACGCTCGCGAACCTCTTCTACAAGCACTTCACCGTCAGCTTCGCGAACACGCTCTTCTTCTTCTGGGCCATCGCGATCTGCGTGCTGAAGCTGCGCATCCTCCGGCACCAGCGCGAGGCGATGCTGCTCGACGTGCTGCCGATGGAGCTGGGAAAGGAAATCAACGCGCAGACCGTGGGGCGCTTCATCGACCACATCTACAAGCTGCCCGTCCACCTCCGCGACAGCCTCATGGTGAACCGCATCCGCAAGGCGCTGGAGTTCTTCGAGGTCCGGCAGAATGTCGGCCACGTGAGCGCGATGATGACCAGCCAGTCCGCCATCGACGGCTCGCGCATCATGGGCAGCTACATCATGGTGCGCGCGTTCCTCTGGGCGATCCCGCTGCTGGGCTTCATCGGCACGGTCATCGGCCTGTCCCACGCGATCAGCGGCATGAGCTTCGCCAGCGTGGAGGACGTGGGGAAAATCGTCGGCTCGATCAACAACGTGACGAGCGGCCTCGGCACGGCGTTCGACGCCACGCTGCTCGGCCTCGTCTTCGCGGTGACGCTGAACTTCCCGCTGAACTCGCTCGCCAAGCACGAGGAGGAGGCGCTGAACGACATCGACGCATTCTGCAACGAGGTGCTCCTCCCCCGCCTGGAGGACGGCGCGGGCGCGGGCGGCGGCGACTTCAATGCGGTGGCCGACTCCGTCGTGAAGGCGCTCGGCGCCGCGCAGCAGGAGTTCCTCACGGACCTCAACACACTCTCCGCGCGCATGCTCGACTACGCGAACAACATCGATCGCCAGAACCAGGAGCACCAGCAGGCGGTGATGAACGAGTTCGTGACGAGCATGACCACGATGCGCACCGAGGTGGAGGGCAACATCACCACCATGCGCACCGGCGTGGAAAGCGCGCTGACCGAATCCATGAAACAGACTGCGCAGTATGTCGGCGGGCTGGACGCCGGCATCCGCGGGCTGAACACCGCGCTCGAGAAGCTCGGTGAAAAGCAGATCAACGTCCATGAGGTGAAGAAGAAGCGCTGGTGGAGCCGCGGATAGTCGGCGAGATTCACGCAGTCACCCGGCCCTATGGTCAAACGAAGCCACCGCCGCAGCGACGAGATCATGCTGATCCCGTTTCTGGACATCCTCTGCTCGCTCATCGGCGTGCTGGTGCTGATCATCGTCGTGCTCGTGGTGGCGCAGACTCAGAAAATCAACGGGCGCACTCCCGAGGAGCTGCAGCGCGCGCAGGAATTCCAGAAGCTGCAGAAGCAGGAGAAGGAGAACGAGAAGATCAACGAGGCGCTCAAAGACCGGGTCGCACAGCTCGAGAAGCTGAAGAAGGAGGCTCAGGACCGGGAGGAGAAAATCGCGAAACTCCGCAAGTTGCTCGACACCTCGACAGCCGACCGCGCCAAAAACAAGGAACTCAGTCAGAACATGATGAAGGAGCTGGACAACCTGCTCGTGGAACTGAACGGCCTCACGGCGCAGGAGCCGCCGCTGAAAAAGGAAATCGCGGCCCTGCTCGCCGAAATCGGCAAGCGCAAGCCGGCGCCCGTGAAGCTGCCGCCCGTAATCGTGCAGCCCGGCGGCTCCGGCCTCGCGAAGGGCTCGAAGGTCTTCTTCATCGAGGCGTCCGGCGGAAAGCTCACGTTCTACTGGGATGACAAGACGAAGGCGACGGTCAGCGCCGTGGCGGACGTGATCGCCACGGACTCCGCGTTCAACGCGTTCCTGAAAGCTGTGCTCACCGTGCCGCAGTCGAAAATCATCTTCCTCCTGCGCGACGACGGCATGGGCGCCTACAATCTCGGCGCCGGCTGGGCGCAGGCGACCTATGGCTACCGCGTGGATCAAATCGGCAAGCTCCCCCTCCCCGGCCGCGGCGAAGTGGACCTGCGGATGTTCGCCGAATTCCTCGGCACGCTCACGCCTCCGCCGCCGGAGAAGAAGCCCGACGCAGCACCCGCTCCGGGCGCCCCGGCACCGGGACAGCCTCCCCAGCCACCGAAACCCGCCGCGCCCGCTGCACCGAAACCTTGATTTTCCAAGATGGCACGACGCAAACATTCCGAGGAGGAGCTGCCATTCGTGGCGCTGATGGACACGATGACAAACGTCGTCGGCGTGCTCATCATCGTGCTCGTGATGATCGGCATCAGCCTCGCGCGCACGGTGAACAAGGTTCTTTCCGATCTCCCGCCCGTGACCGTCGAGGAGCATGCGAAGCTGAAGAAACAGGTGGAAGACACAACGCCGAAGCACGATCCGAAGCAGGTCGCCGAGGAGACCGCGAAGCTCCAGGAGACGGCGAAGAAGGCCCAGGAGCAGCTCAAGACGCTCGACACCACGAAGGAGAAGCAGAACGTGAAGCTCGTGGATTTGGACGACTTGAAGAAACAGCTCGACGAGAAGCTGAAGCTGCGCAACGCGAAGAAGGCCGAAGTGGACAAGCTCCTCGCCGAGGTGGACAAGCTCAAGGCGCAGCTCGACAAGACGCCCGTGCCCGTGGTGCAGCCGGTCGGCCCGGCCACGATCGTCAAGCTGCCGAACCCGCGGCCGATGCCGGCGAACGCGGACATCCAGCACTTCATCGTTGCCGGCGGCCGCATCACCTACATCGCCACCGAGGAGTTCGAGCGGCTCATCGAACAGGAGATCAAGAACAACGAGAACGCGCTCGTGATCAGCCGCGAAACGATCAAGGGCCCGGACGGCAAGCCGGTGATCGTGAAGGACAAATCTGGACGCACCTCGCAGCAGCGGAAGATCACCTACGACGCGAAGAAGCTGACGGACCACTTCGCGAGGCCGCGGCTCAACATCCGCGGCTACAAGGTGGAGATCGCCACTTCGCCCACGTCGCCGCGCGTGCCGGTGCGCATCACTCCGCTGAGCGACGGCGGGGAGACGGTCGTGCAGGCAAGAAACCTCGCGTCGAATTTCCAGCGGCTGATGAAGCAGTTCAAAACGAACCCGCATACGGTCGTGTGGTTCCACGTCTTCAAGGATTCGATTCCGACCTACCTCGAGGCGCGGGAACTGGTGGACCAGATGGGCATCGCGGTCGGCTGGGACATCTACGGCAACCCCTATTACACGCTCTACCTGCCGCCGATGCACGCGGTGAACTTCACGCCTCCCCCGGCGGCGCCGCCGCTTCCGCCGGGAGCCACTCCCGCGGTGACGATCGCACCGCCGAAGGCGACGCTCGACTAGCCCGGACGGTCCGCCCCGCAGCGCGCCACGGCGATATATCCTCCTTGCCTCAGAGCGGGAAATCGCAAGACTGCGCGCGCTGCATCGGCGGAAACGGCGGAGCAGTAAACCAACACCAAACCAACACCAACACATGAAACACCTCATCCTCGCCATCACCGCGATCCTCGCAGTCGGCCTCAGCGGCTGCGCGCACAAGCAGCCCGCCCATGCATGCACGGACGGCAAGTCCTGCTGCGCAAAGAAGAAGTAAGAACGGGGACCAACCTCTCACACGGGGCGCACTGGAAACGGTGCGCCCTGCTTTTTTCCGACCGGGAAAATCAGTGCTGCGCGACCCGCGTGGCAGGTAGCGGGGCGCGCTCGTGAAGCTGCGACTGAAGCAGCCCGGGAATGATTCCGACCGCGATCACCAACACGCCAAGCGCACTGATGGAGAAGCGGGTGAGCGGCGCGAGCACGATCGGCGTCGCATCCTCGGGCTCGCGCCAATACATCGCGGCGATGAGCTTGATGTAATAGTAGAAGCCCGCCGCGACGGCGACGATGCCGACGCCGATCAGCAGCCAGTGGCCGGTGGCGATGGCCGTTTTGAAGACCAGGAATTTGCCGACGAAGCCCGCAGTAAGCGGGATGCCCGCAAGGCTCGCGATGGCGACGGTCATGGCAAACGCGAGGGCAGGGCTGCGCTTGCCGAGACCGTTGAAGTGGCGGATTTCATCGCCGCGGCTGTGGCGCGCGACGACGATGAGGATGAGGAAGCTGAGCAGCGTCATCAGCAGGTAGCCGCCGAGGTAGAAGCTCACTGCTTCGCGCGCACCTGCGAAATCGCCCGCGAGGCTCGCACATGCGACAAGCAGGTAGCCCGCATGGGCGATGCTCGAGTAGGCAAAGAGGCGCTTGGCGTTCTCCTGAGGCAGCGCGGTGATGTTGCCGTAGATCAACGTGGCGGCAGCGAGGAGGATGAGGACGCTCGTGACCTTCTGACCGATTGCAGGCACCGCGACGAAGACGTCCAGCACACGCACTAGGACCACGAAGCCGGCGGCCTTGCTGCCGACGCTGAGGAACGCAGTCACGGGTGTTGGCGCGCCCTGATACACGTCGGGAACCCAGAGCTGGAATGGGGCAGCGGCGACCTTGAAGCCGAGCGCGATGAGGATAAGCACGATGCCAAAAAGCAGCGCGGTTTCGTTGCCGAGAAGGAAGCCGAGCTTTTCCGAACTGCCGATGCTGGGCTGCGAGAATCCACGGATGAGCGTGTCCTTCACCAGCGCGAGGTTTGTCTGACCGGAGAGGCCAAAAATCCACGTGATGCCGTAGATGAGGAAGCCGGTGCTGAGCGCGCCGAGGATGAGGTATTTCACGCCCGCCTCGAGCGAGAGCGTGTGCCGCCGCATGTAGGCGACGAGCGCGTAGAAGCCGATGGTGACGAGTTCGAGCGAGACGAAGATGAGGATGAAGTCCACGGCTGACGCCATGAACATGAGGCCCGCGCAGATGAAGACGGGCAGGCAGTAAAATTCGCCGGTCCCCCGCCCCTCCTCAGCGCCCGGGATGAAGCGCGAGAGCACGCTGCGGTATTCGAGCGCCATCACCAGGAAGACAATCGTGGTGCCGAGCGCGATGCGCTTGAAGAAGAGCGCGGTGGCGTCCACCGAATACACGCCCCACAGCACATCGCCGGGCGCGGCCTTCGTGAAGAACGAGAAGCCGAGCAGCGCCGCGAGCACGCCGATGGCGTAGCGCGCCATGTGCGAACGGTCCGCGCGCCGGCTGAATGCCTCGGCGAACAGCATCAGCACACCGAGCAGGAGCACGGAGACTTCGAGCGTGATGGCGGGGAAAATCTGTTGCATGGGCTATTTCGCGAAAAGCGCCTCCACGCTCGGCTGGATAAAGCTCAGGTAGGACTTCGGCCACAGCCCGCCGATGAGCAGCGCGGCGAGGAGAATGATGAGCGCCCAGCGCGTGACGCACGACGGCTCCGCGACCGTGGCCGAACCGCCAGTCTCGCCGAAGAACATGCTGCGGAATGCGCGGAGCATGTAAACGGCGCTGATAACGACGCCCCAGAGTCCGCAGATGACCGCGATTTGAAGGCCCGTGAAGGCGAGCGAGCCGGGCTTCGGTGCGCTGCCGAATGCGCCGAACAGGACCATCGTCTCGCTGGCGAAGTTTGCGAAGCCCGGCAGTCCGATGCTGGCGAACGCCGCCATGCCGAACGCGTAGCCGAGGAACGGCGCGCGCTTTGCGATGCCGCCGAAGTCGGTGAACGCAAGCGTGGGCGACGTCTGGCGCAGGTGCCCGGCCATCGCGAACAGCGCGGCGATGCTGAGTCCGTGGCCGAGCATGAGCATCGCGGCACCGCTAAGGCCGACGGCATTTCCCGCTGCGAGGCCGAGGAAAATGTAGCCCATGTGCATCACCGACGAGTAGCCGAGCATCGTGTCGAGGCGCTTCTGCGCGATGGTCACGAGGCCGATGTAAAGGATATTCAGGACGAGCAGGACGAGGAGCAGGTTCGCCCATTCCTTCGCGCCCTCGGGCAGCAGCGGAACGGCGACGCGCAGCAGGCCGTAGAGGCCGAATTTTTTTAGCACACCCGCGTGCAGCATCGCGGCGGGAGTCGGCGCGCTCGCGTAGGCGCTCGGCGCCCACGAGTGGAAAGGCACAAGCGAGATGAGCACGCCGAAGCCAATAAGCAGCCAGAGGTAAATCCCGCCCTGGGCCGCAGGCGCGATGTGGTCGCGGTTTTTGAGCATCACCTGCATGTCGAATGAGCGCGCGTGCTCGGGATACGCGAGGTAGAGCTTCGCAAGGCCGACGAGCAGGATGATGCTGCCGACGGCGAGGTAAATGGTGATGCGCCATGCGGCCGCGTGCCGCTGGCCGTGGCCCCACAGGCCGATGAGCAGGAAGGTGGGGATGAGCGCTAGTTCGTGGAAGGCGTAGAAGAAGAACAGGTCGAACGACGCAAATGCACCGACGGCACCCGCGCTGATGAGCAGCAGGCATGCGTAGAAAAGACCCTCGCGCTTCTCGATGCGCGGCGTGACGTGAATCGCGGCGACTGTGACGAGCGCGGTGAGAAGCAGCATCACGAGGCTGAGGCCGTCCGCGCCGAGCTTGAGGCTGAGACCCCAGTCGGGCGCGACGTGCAGAGTGCTGAGATACTGCACGCCGCCGCGCTCGCGGTCGTAGCCGAACACGGCGGTGAGCGTGAGAATGAGCTGCGCCCACGAGGCGATGAGCGCGCCGCGCCGCGCGGACGCGCCGAGCATGATCGCAAGCGCATTCGCGATGGGCAGCAGGAGGATGAGCTGGAGAACAGTCATTTAGTCCTTCGAGGTAAAATGGGCGACGGCTCCGACGACGGCCGCGACTGCGAGGCCGATGAGCGCGATGAATAGCCAGTTCGGGGTGCCGCTCATCGGAACACGAGGTAGTAAATCAGCCCGACGACACCGAGGCCGAAAATGAACGCGTAGGCCTGCACGTTGCCGACCTGGAAGAGCCGCAGCGCGTAGCCGAGCCCGAGAGTGAGGCCGCTCACCGCGCGGGTGATGCCGAGCACGACAGCGTCCACGCCCGCCGCGATGAAGGCCATCACGTCCTGCGTGCCCGCGACAATCGCGCCGTAGATTTCGTCGAAGTAGAACTTGTTCCGCAGCAGCGGCACCGAGACGGGCTCCTTCTCCACTCCGTTGTAGAGGAGGAATGCAACGCCGGTGCCCGCGAGGAATGCGATGATGGCGAGCATCGGCACGAAGGAGTTGCCCTCGTGGTGCTGGATGCCGAACCAGTGCGGCACTGCGCCGTAGGCGGCGAAAATCGAGAGGAAAGCGAGGACGACGAGCGGCCACGTCATGCGGCGCGGGCAGTCGTGGCCGTGGTGCGCTGCTTCGCTGCGATGCTTGCCGAGGAACGCGACGGCGAAGAGGCGCGTCATGTAGAATGCGGTGAGAAAGGCGGTGACGAGCGCGACGCCGAAGAGGATTTTGTTATGCTCGTAGGCCGCGAGCAGGATCGTGTCCTTCGAGAAAAATCCGGCGAGGCCGGGGCAGCCGGTAAGCGCGAGCGTGCCGATGGCGAAGGTCGCGGTCGTGATGCGCATCGTCTTCGAGAGGCCGCCCATTTTCCAAATGTCCTGCTCGTGGTGCAGCGCGTGAATCACGGCGCCGGCGCCGAGAAAGAGCAGCGCCTTGAAGAAGGCGTGCGTGAAGAGGTGGAACATCGCCGGGCCGCCGTCGGGATTCGGCGCGAGGCCGGCGGCCATGATCATGTAGCCGAGTTGCGAGAGCGTGGAGTATGCGAGCACGCGCTTGATGTCATCCTGCTGCGTCGCCATGAGGGCGGCGAGGATGCTCGTGATGCCGCCGATCCATGCGATGGTCGTGCCCGCGCAGTGGCAGCTTTCCCATCCGAGCAGGAATGCGATGCGCGCGAGCATGTAAACGCCCGCCGCGACCATCGTGGCCGCATGGATGAGCGCGCTGACCGGCGTGGGGCCTTCCATCGCGTCGGGAAGCCACGTGTGCAGCGGGAACTGCGCGCTCTTTCCAATCGCGCCGCAGAACACGAGGAGAATCGCTGCGGAGAGATACGCGGGGTTTTGCGTGAGCACCGCCTTCTGCGCCGCGAGACCGTCGAAGGTCACCGTGCCCGCACTCGCCCACAGCATGAGGATGCCGAGCATGAACCCGAAGTCGCCGAGACGATTCATGATGAACGCCTTGTTTGCGGCCTTGCCCGCGGAGTCGAGCGTGAACCAGTGGCCGATGAGCAGGTAGCTGCTCACGCCGACGAGTTCCCAGAAGATGAACATCATCGCGAAGTTGTCCGCGAGCACGATGCCGAGCATCGAGAACATGAACAGCGACAGGTGGCCGAAGAAGCGCGCCTTCGACTCGTCGTGCTCCATGTAAACCGTCGAGTAGAGATGCACGAGGAAGCCGATGCCGGTGACGACGAGCAGCATCACCTTTGCGAGATGGTCGAGCTTCACGCCGAGCGGAATCTGCAGGGCCTTGCCGAAATCAATCCACTGCACCGCGCTGTGGACCTCGGGAAGCGTCCACGCGCAAAGTGCGGCGACGATGCCGAAGAACGCCGACATGGTGCTCAGCGTCGCGCTGATGGCGTGATTTTTCCGCGTGGCGAAAAGGATGAGCGCCGCCGTGATGAGCGGATTCAGGAGGATGAACCAGGGAAAGAGCTTGTTCGTGTCCATCCTGCGCTAGAACTTGAGCGAGCTGATGTCCTCGACGTGCGTCGTCTGCCGCGCGCGGAAAAGCGCGACGATGATGGCGAGGCCGACGGCGACCTCGGCGGCCGCGACGGTGATGATAAAAAAGACGAGCACCTGCGCGTTGTAATTCGGCAGGCCGTCGGGGCCGACGTTGAAGCGGCTGAACGCGACCAGCGAGAGGTTCGCGGCGTTCAGCATCAGCTCGAGGCACATGAAGATGATGATGATGTTCCGCCGCAACAGCACGCCCGCGAGCCCGATCGAAAAGAGCAGGCCGCTGACGAGCAGATAGTGGTTGAGCGTGAGGGTCATTTCAGTTCGCGCTTGGAGACGACGATGACGCCGATGGTGGCCACAAGGATGAGCACGCCGACGATCTGGAGCGGCAGCGTGTGCTGCGAAAACATCGTGTCGCCGATTTTCTGGAGATCATTCAGCGACTCCCCAGACGGAAGCTTCAGTGCCGGGAACGGCTGGTGGCCGATTGGGAACGCCTTCAGCACGCCGAAGACCTGAGCGGCGAACACGAGCGCCACGAGCGCGCCGCCGCCGAGCGCTAGCTTGTTGAACTTCCGCCGCTGCTCCGCCTTCAAGTCGAGCAGCATGATGATGAAGAGGAACAGCACCATCACCGCGCCCGCATAGACGACGACCTGAACGCTGCCGAGCACATAGGCATCAAGCCCGACGTAGAGCGCGGCGAGGCAGAGGAAGCTGACGACGAGGCTCAGCGCGGACGCGACCGGATTGCGGTTCACGACGACGCTGATGCCGAAGGCGAGCATCAGGAAAGCAAAGAGGCCGAAGAGGAGCGGGTTCATCGGCTATTTCTCCGGATTCCACTTGTGCACGAGCCCCTTGAACACGCCGCCCAGCTCGTAGAGTTTCTTCTTGTCGTGGACCATCTCGGCGCGACTCGTGCCGGTGATGGCGTAGTCCTTCCGCAGGTAAATCGCCTGCTCGGGGCAGACTTCCTCGCACATGCCGCAGTAGATGCAGCGGATCATGTCGATTTTGAATTCACCGGGGCGCTTCTCGACTTTCTCAAAGCGATCGCCGCTCGGAATCTCCTCGGGCGTAATCGTGATGGCGCGCGGCGGGCAGATGAATTCGCACATCTGGCACGCGACGCAGCGCTCGCGGTCGTGGTCGTCCTTCACGAGCGTCGGCGCGCCACGGTAATACTCCGGCAGGTGCGCGTCCCATTTCTCCTCGGGATACTGCATGGTCACCTTCGTCTCGCCTTTGATCATTTTCTTGAAATGACCAAACGTGATCTTGAGGCCGTTGATGATGCTCGGCAGGTAGGCCTTTTCCTTCAGGGTCAGCTCGGGACGTGGGACGACGTAGGCCATGTTACTTGCTGGTGAAGGCGATGATCGCCGCGGTGAGGAAGATGTTCACGAGCGCGATTTCGAAGAGGTAGAGCCAGCCGATTTTCATGAGCTGGTCGAAGCGGAAGCGCGGAAGCGTCCAGCGCACCCAGATGAAGAACACGAGCAGCGCGGCGACCTTGCCGAAAAAGCACGTGATGTTGATGAAGCCGAGGAGCCAGTGCGGGAGGTGCTGCAGGATTTCGAGGCCACCCTTGCCGTCGCCGTCCGGGATGAACGGCATGTGCCAGCCGCCGAGGAAAAAGACGACGATGAGCGAGCTGCCGACGATCATCGCGGTGTATTCGCCGAGGAAGAACAGCGCGAATTTCATCGAGCTGTATTCGGTGTGGTAACCGGCGACGAGTTCGGTCTCGGACTCGGGCAGGTCGAACGGCAGGCGGTTTGTCTCGGCGAAAACGGAGATGGTGAAAATGATGAAGCTGATGACGAATGGGATCAGCAGCAGCCAGCGCTGCACGCTGAGTCCGTCGCCCCAAAGCGGCAACAGCGTCCAGCCGTGGTCGGCCTGGTTTTGCACGATGTGCGACATCTGCATCGTCTGCTGCGCCATGAGCACGGGGATGATGGACATGCCCATCGAAAGCTCATACGCGATCATCTGCGAGCTGCTGCGGATGCCGCCGAGGAACGGATACTTCGAGTTCGATGCCCAGCCCGCGAGGACGATGGCATACACGCCCACGCCCGTGACTGCGAACACACCGAGCACGCTCACATTCACATCCGCGATGACCATCTTCTCGCCGAAAAGCGTGCTGCCAAACGGCACGAACGCGAGCGACACGAGCGGCAGCATCGCGAGGCACGGCGCGAGCCAGAAATAGAATTTCTTCACTCCGCCGGGCGTGAAGTCCTCCTTCAATATGAACTTCACCGCGTCGGCGATCGGCTGTCCGAGGCCGCCGAGGAAAAGCTGCAGATCCTTTTTGAAGCCGAGCAGCGTGGTGGGGAAACCGGTGCGGTTCGGCCCCACGCGATCCTGGATGGCGGCGCTCACGCGGCGCTCGGCATAGACGGTGTAGCTCACCATCGGCAGCACGACGAGGAAGATGACGAACACCGCCTTGGCGATGGACCACGCGATCATCGCCCACGGAATGCTGTCGAGAAATGCGAGGGTCAGCATCGGTTACAAAGTGGGCAGGGTTGGCGGCGTCACGAAATTCGCGCGCGGGATTTCCCGGTTGTTCAAATCCACGCCGAGGTCGCCGATGCGGCTGAGCGTGAGTCCGGCGAGCAGCGGCGTCTCCGTGGCCATCGCCTTGAAGACATCCTCGATGCTGTGCAGCCCGTTCGAGCAGCTGACGGCGAGGATGAGGTCGCGCAAAATCTCCCAGTCATCGCGCGCGCTGCCGGGCGCGGTCACCGCCTTGTTCAGACGCTGGAGGCGGTTCTTCAAATTGATCATCGATCCGCGCTTCTCGAACGGTGCGCTCGCGGGCAGGACGACGTGCGCCTTCTCCGTCGTGGCGTTTGGCAAAATGTCGAGCGCGACGAGCGCGTTCAGCTTCGCGAGATCGTCGGCGGAAATTCCAGCCTTCGTCGCATCCTCACCGAGCGTGAGCAGCGCGGTGATTTTTCCGTCGCGGATTCCAGCGGCGATGTCGGCCAGTTTGCCGGTCGCGACGCCGAGCAGCTTCGCGCCGGTCGTGTTCGGATTGCGATCCGCGGCGATGAGCATCCCGTCGGCCTCGCCGGTGCGCGGGAGGATGTCCACGACGCTCGCCTTCAGCGCCGCGGCGAGACGCTTCACGAGGAACAGTTCCTCATTTGTCGCACGTCCGCTCGCGAGGATCGCGATCTTGCCGGAATTCTTCCGCAGCACCTCGGCTGCGAGATTGATCGCCTGCTGCCAGCCCGGCTTCGCACCGCCGAGCTGCGGGCGCGCCTGCGGCTCGGTGAGGCGGCGTGCGTCGCCGACGTATTTGAAATTCAGCCGGTGCGAGTCCGGCAGCCAGCAGCCGTTCACCGCGTCGTTGTCGCGCGGCGTGATGCGGTAGATGCGGTTCTCGCGCGTGCCGACGGTGACGTTGCTGCCCGTGCCGCAATTCGTGTCAATCGTCGCGGTCTCCTTCAGGAACCAGACGCGCATCTTGAAACGAAAATCCGTCGAGGTCAGCGCGCCGACCGGGCAAATGTCCACGGTGTTCAGCGAATAGTTGTGCGTAAGCGTGCGGTCCGGATGGCACGCGATGCTGTTGAACGTGCCGCGATCCACGATGCCGAGCACGTCGTCGTTCGCGACCTCCTTCATGAAACGGATGCAGCGCGTGCAGAGCACGCAGCGCTCCGCGTCGAGCGTCACGCGAGGCCCTAGTTCGACCGACTTCGGCTTCTTCACCTTCCGCTCGAGGAAGCGCGAGTTCGCATTGCCGTGCTCGACGGAAAATTCCTGCAGCTTGCACTCACCCGCCTGATCGCAAATCGGGCAGTCGAGCGGATGATTGATGAGCAGGAACTCCATCACGCCCTTGCGGCACTCCTGCACCATCGGCGAATTGGTCCGCACGCCCATGCCCTCGCTCACGTCCTGCGCGCAGGAAATCTGGGGCCGCGGAATCCACGCAATCTCCGGCTTGCCATCCGCGCCGACGACGGGTTTGCGATCCGGCGTCATCTTCGGCGTGCCCATTTCGATGAGGCACATGCGGCAGTTGCCCGGCGACGAGAGCTTCGGGTGATAGCAGTAATGCGGGACGAGCTTCTGCGCCTGCTTGCACGCCTCGATCACGCGCGTGCCCTTCGGAAACTGCATCCAGACGCCGTCAATCTGAACGTTGACCATCTGCACGGGAGTGGCTGTCGCGGTGCTCATCGAAAATCAGCGCGTCGCAGCCTCCGCCATGGTTTCGTGTGAGTTGCCGCGCGGGGCGTCCACGGCGGCGACCTTGTCCTTCGCCACGAGTTCGCCGGTGTTGTATTCGGGCGGCATCGGCGGCGGCGTTTCCTTCTTCGACTTCGCGGCAAACTCTTCCGGGAACTTCGCAAGGAAGCTCTGCACCGGCCACGAGCACGCCTCGCCGAATGCGCAGATCGTCTTGCCGGCGATGTTGTCGGCGACGTTTTTCAAAGTGGCGGGATCTTTCTCGGTGCCGCCGCCGGCGACGATGCGGTCGGTGATCTTGCGCATCCACTGTGCGCCCTCGCGGCAAGGCGTGCACTGGCCGCAGCTCTCGTGCGCGTAAAATTCGTTCAGGTTGTTCAGGCTCTCGACCATGTTGCGCGAGTCGTCCATCACCATCACGCCGCCGGAGCCAGCCATCGAGCCGCACGCGGCGAGTGTGTCGAAATCGAGCGGGATGTCCTCCACGCCAAGTTCTCGGTCCTTGAGTTTGAAACGCTCGCCGAAGCGCAGCACTTTCGCCGACGAGCCGCCGGGGATCACTGCCTTGAATTTGCGTCCCGGCTTTGGCCCACCGCACACATCGTTGAGCAGTTCGCCGAAGGTCATGCTGCCGACTTCAATCTCGTAGTAGCCCGGCTTTTGCACATCGCCGCTCACGCACACGATGCGCGTGCCGGTGTTGTTCGGTTTGCCGAGCTTCGCGTATTCCGCGCCGCCGCCCATCGCGAGGATGTGCTTCACGTCGCAGAGCGTCTCGACGTTGTTCACGATGGTCGGGCACTGGTAGAGGCCGAGCACGGCGGGGAAATATGGCGGCTTGATGCGAGGATACGCGCGCTTGCCTTCGAGCGACTCGATGAGGCCGGTTTCCTCGCCGCAGATGTAGGCGCCCGCGCCGCGGTGCACCCAGATGTTCAGATTGAATCCCGAGCCGAGGATGTTTTGGCCGAGGAAACCCGCGCGCCACGCCTCGTTCAGCGCGTTTTCCAAAATGCGCGCGCCTTCGGGGAACTCGCCGCGGATGTAGATGTAGGCGAGCTGCGCGCCGACCGCGAAGCACGAGATGATCATCCCCTCGATGAGCTGATGCGGATCCTGATGGATGATGTAGCGGTCCTTGAACGTGCCCGGCTCCGACTCGTCCGCGTTGCAGATGAGATACACCGGCTTCTTCTCGTCCTGCTTGATGAAGCCCCACTTCACACCGCACGGAAAACCCGCGCCGCCGCGTCCGCGCAGGCCGGACTTCTTCACCTCGTCCACGATGTCCGTGCGCTTCATCTTGAGCGCTTTCTTGAGCTGCTCGTAGCCGCCATGCTTCAGGTAGCACTCGATGTCCGGCGTGTAGCCCGGCTCGTCGATGTGCCGGAAAACGATCCGCTTCTCGCGCGGGTGTGGCGGCAGCACCTTCGGCAGCGTCGCGTCGCTCTTCGTCACGCCGAGAAGCTCCGCGGCTTTTTCGAGCGAGATGTTCTCCTTGAAATTGTCGTTCACCATCGCCACCGGCGCGCTGCCGCAGCTCGCGAGGCACTCGACGAACTCCATCGAGTATCTCCCATCCGGCGAAACGGCGATCGGGTTCCCGTGCCCCGGATTGTGCGGATGCCCGTGGACGAGCGTGCGCTTCTGCTCCTCCTCAAATTTCGCGAGATCGATCCCCGCAGCCGCCGCGACCTTTTTCCGCAGTTCATACGCACCGGCGAGCGCGCACGAGAGCGTGCGGCAGATGCGGATGTGCGTCGCGCCCGCAGGCTGACGGCGGAACATCGGGTAGAAAGTCACCAGCTCCAGCACGTTGATCGGCGACAGCTCCAGCTTCGCGGCGATCCACGTGATCGCCTCGTCGCTGATGTAGCCGAACCGCTCCTGCCACAGGTGCAGCAGCGGCAGCGAAGCCGAGCGCTTCGACACGGGGTAATGCGTGATTACCTCGTCAATTTTCGCAAGCAGGTCGGCGGGAATGTTCATGCTTCGGCGATTCAGCGGGGCGAGGCGGAGGTTTGCATCGCACCCGGAGCGATGACCTTCGGCGCGGGGGCCGGCACCGGCTTTGCCTCGTCGAACGCCGGGATTTTCCCCTGCAGGTTGCCGTCCACGAAAACAAGCTCCACCGTCTTGCCATCCTGCTCGTAAAACCAGCGCGTCACTTCGAGGTTCTTCTGCACGAGCACCGGGCGCTTCTCTGTCTCCACGCGCGCGGGCTGGCCGAGAATGCTCTCCACCTCCTTCAGGGCGAGGCCCTCCCTCACCTGCGGGTTGCGGCTCGCGCGCTTCGCGGCGATTTCCTGCTGCTTGTTCGCGACCTCGATGTTTGCGGACGAAAGCCTGCGCTCGCAGCCCGTGAAACCGAGCATCGAAAACAGAGTGAGAGTGGCGAAAATGACGACCGTGCGCTGCACTGTGCGCGACTAAAACGGGCGCGAGAAAACGGGGCAAGGTGAATTTGTGAAATTTTTCACAAGCGGGCTGAAAAGCCACGCCATCCGATTCCAAAACTACGCCTCCAAACTCTTCGCGACACGGCGACTCGAACTACGTTGCCCGGACGAAGGCCCGAGGAAAAATGGGGGCGCACGCTTCCGCGTGCAGTGGTCCGGCATCCTTGCCGGACACACAGGCGGAGCCTGAGACACGCCTGGGAGCCGGGCGCCAGGTGGCCCGCGCAGGATGCACGGGCCGGCACGCTGGAAGCGTGCGCTCCCATTTTTCCTCCGCATTTCGTCTGCCTGTTCCGATCTGGCTGGCTCCGGGTTTGGGATGCTTCCTCGCTTTTCATTTTCAAAGCTCGCGCCCGCGCGCGGCTTCCTGCATTCACGACTTCCCGCATGATGAAACTTCCCCTCCCCTCCCTCGTCTTCCTTGCAGCCGGTATCACCGCCTTCGCGCAGACGAAACCCAAACCCGCCGACCCGGATGCGAACGCCCCCGCTTCGTCGCCTGCGCAGAACCGCCCGCAGAAGCAATTCCCTCCCGCGGGCGTCGCCATCCCCGAGAAAGACCGCGCGGAACTCACGGCGGGTGCGGCGGAGCTGGGAAAAGAAATCGCCGCCCTGAAATCCGCGAAGCTCAAGCCCGAGCTGGCCGCGCTGCTTCCCGATGTGGAAGTCTTCCACAAGGCCGTGGACTGGGCGCTGCGCTACGACGAATTCTACAATGTGAAGGAAGCCGCCACCGCGCGCACGCTGCTCGCCGAGGGAATGTCGCGGGCCAAATCCTTGCGCGACGGCAAAGCACCGTGGACGACGCAGACCGGGCCGGTCGTGCGCGGCTACCGCTCGAAGATTGACGGCAGCGTGCAGCCCTTCGGCGTCGTCGTGGGCGCGAGTTGGAAAGGCCCCGCAGACAAGACGCCGCGCCCGACGTGGATCTGGAATCACGGCCGCGGCGACACGCTCAGCGAACTCGCCTTCATCGCCGGACGCATGAAATCCGCGGGCGAATTCGCGACCGACGCAAACATCGTCATCCACCCCTACGGCCGCTACTGCAACGCCACGAAATTCGCCGGCGAGGTGGACGTCTTCGAGGCGCTCGACGCCGCGGCGCGCGCGTATCCCGTGGACCGCAGCCGCCTCGTGAACGCCGGCTTCTCGATGGGCGGCGCGAGCGCGTGGCACCTCGGCGTGCACCACAGCGGGCTGTGGGCCGTCACGCACACCGGCGCGGGCTTCGCCGAGACGGCGGAATACGCGGGCGTCTTCGCGCCGGGCAAGACGCCGCCGCCGTGGTGGGAAGTCATCCTCTACCGCTGGTATGACGCCACCGTCGCCGTCGCCAACTTCGCCAACCACCCCGTGCTCGCCTACCACGGCAGCGAGGACAAGCAGACGCAGGCCACCGTGGTGATGAACCGCTATGCGGAAAAAGAGGGCGTGAAAATCGAGGAGTTCATCGGCCCCGGCGTCGGCCACAAATACGAGCCGGAGACGAAGAAGAAAATCGCGGAGAAGATCGACTCACTGCTCGCGGCTCCCGCGGCGAAAGACGACGAAGTGCGCCTCGTCACCTACACGCTGCACTATCCGGAAGCGAAATGGGTGCGCATCGACGGAATGGAAAAGCCGTGGGAGCGCGCGGAGATCCACGCAAAGAGCAGCGCCAATCAAATCACCGCCACCACGAAGAACGTGACGGCGCTCGTGTTCAGGACGCCGTTCCGCGACGGACCGCCCGCCAGCGAACGCATCAAGCAAGTCGTGCTCGACGGCCAGAAGCTCGCACCGGCATGGAACAAGGCTGGCGCCCAGTTCGTCAAAAAGGACGGGCACTGGTCCGTCGGCATCGCGCAGGGCGGATTGATCAAACAGACAGGCGTCTCCGGCCCCGTGGATGATGCATTCACCTCCTCGTTCGTCTTCGTGAAGCCCACCGGCGCGCCGCTGAACTCCAAGCTCGGCGAGTGGACGCAGAGCGAACTCGCGCACGCGACGAAGCAGTGGCGTCGCATTTTCCGCGGCGATGCACCGACGGTGGACGATGCGAGGCTCACCGACGCGCAGATTCAAGACAGCAACCTCATCCTCTGGGGTGATCCCTCGTCGAACGCCGTGCTAAAAAAGATCGCCGACAAGCTGCCGGTGAAGTGGACGAAGGACGGCCTCGAATTCGGCGGTAAGAAATACGACGCCGCGACACACGTGCCGATCCTCATCTTCCCGAACCCGCTGAACCCGCGCCGCTACATCGTGCTCAACAGCGGCTTCACCTTCAGCCGCGCGTGCGCGAGCGGGACGAATTCGCTACAGACGCCGAAGCTGCCCGACTGGGCCATCGTGGACACGACCGTGCCGCCCGATGACAAATTCCCCGGCAAAATCGTGGACGCCGGATTCTTCGACGAGCAGTGGCGCTTCACCACCGAGCGGCCGAAGTGAGGGAAGCGGGCCGCCGGGCCTGAAGGCCTGCAAAAGTGCCATTTTGATGGATGAAATGGCTGTTTTTGATGGGGCGCGATAGCAAACCATCTCTGTTTTGCCGCAATTCGTCTCTGGTCTGCGGCATTTCATCTCTGATTTGCCGCAATTCATCTCTGGTTTGCGGCATTTCATCTCTGGTTTGCGGCATTTCATCTCTGGTTTGCGGCATTTCATCTCTGGTTTGCGGCATTTCATCTCTGGTTTGCGGCATTTCATCTCTGGTTTGCGGCGTTTCATCTCTGGTTTGCGGCAGTTCATCTCTGGTCTGCGGCATTTCATCTCTGGTCTGCGGCATTTCATCTCTGGTCTGCGGCAGTTCATCTCTGATTTGCGGCATTCCATCTCTGGTCTGCGGCAGAACCGTAGAGGTTTGCGACAGAACCGTAGAGGTTTGCGGCAGAACCGTAGAGGTTCACGGCAGAACCGTAGAGGTTCACGGCAGAACCGTAGAGGTTTCCGGCAAAACCGTAGAGGTTCACGGCGGAACCGTAGAGGTTCACGGCGGAACCGTAGAGGTTCGCGGCGGAACCGTAGAGGTTTCCGGCAAACCCGTGAGAGACTTCTGCAAAAAGACGGGGAATGAAACGCAGAGGCGCGGAGACGCAGAGAAGAGAGGTAAAGAACGGCACGCCCGGCCATTTTCCTCCGCGTCTCCGCGTCTCTGCGTTGGATTTCATCTGCCTCCGCTTCATCCTTGCGGTTTCCGCAGAGGTCTCCGTGAGGGTTTTGGGCAGGCCCCTGTGCGGGCTCGGAGCAGACGTTCGCTTGAAAATAGCCCGGCGCTTCAGCGCTGGGAAAACCGCGCCCCGCAGAAGACAAAGTCCCACAAGGGACGGACGAACGGTTCTGCCGTCCCTTGCGGGATTTTGCCGGCTCTCCCGTCCCTTTTCACCCAGCGCTGAAGCGCCGGGCTATTTTCAAAGCGGCTGGCAGCAGGTGGGGCGCTCCGCGCACGCTTCCGGCCTTTTCTCGCGGGAAGAAACGCGCGCGGAGCGCGCATTCCACCGAACCGTCGCCTCCCGGTGTTCTTGTCAGGCAACCGGATTGGCATGGCGCAAAGAGCCCTGCCGCAAAACGGGTGAAAGCGCGCTTGCCCAAAAAGGGTCGAGCCAACAATCTCGCCGCATGAAAATCACCTCCGCCGCACTCCTCCCCGCCCTTCTTGCCCTCGCCACCTCCGCATTCGCGCATGATGCGAACGTCGAGATGGCGAAGGCCGCGAATGCCTTCCTCGCCTCGCTGAAGCCCGAGCAGAAGGCGCAGGCGACGTTCCCCTTTGAGAGCGAGGCGAAGGGCGAGCGGCTGAACTGGCACTTCATCCCGCGCGAGCGAAAGGGGCTTCCGCTGAAGGACATGACGGAGCCGCAGGTCGCCCTCGCGCGCGCGCTGCTGAAGACGGGGCTGAGCGACGACGGCTACAGGAAGGCGGAGACGATCCAGAGCCTCGAAGCCATCCTGAAGGTGATGGAGAAGGACACGACCGGGAAGCGCGACCCGATGAAGTATTACGTGAGCATCTTCGGCACGCCGGGCGACAAGACGTGGGGCTGGCGCTGGGAGGGGCACCACCAGTCGTTCAACTACACGAGCGCCGGGAGCGCGGCGCCGTCGGTGACGCCGTCGTTCTTTGGCACGAATCCCGGCGAGGTCCGCGAGGGCGAGCGCAAGGGCCTGCGCGTGCTCGGCCTCGAGGAGGATCTCGGCCGCGCGCTGGTGAAGTCGCTGAACGACGAGCAGAGGAAGGCCGCCGTCATTTCCACCGAGGCGCCAAAGGACATCCTGAACGATCCCAAGCGCCCCGACCCGACGAAGCCGGAGGGCGTCCCGGCATCGAAGCTCAGCGCCGGCCAGCAGGCGGAGCTGGTGAAGATCATCAAGCTCTACCTCTTCCGCTGCCGCACGGATGTCGCCGCGGAGGAGTTTGCGAAAATCGAGAAGGCCGGCATCGGCAGCGTGCATTTCGCATGGGCGGGAGGCTTCGAACTCGGCCAGCCGCATTACTACCGCATCCAGAATTCCGCGTTCGTGCTCGAATACGACAACACGCAGAACGGCGCAAACCACGTCCACTGCATCTGGCGCGACTTTGCGAATGACTTCGGCGGCGACGTGCTCAAGCGGCACGTGAGCCAGGAGCACGGGAAGTAGTGGCGTGCACCGGGTAGCGCGGGCGTCCCGCCTGCCGGATCCCGCGTCTCGCGGAATCCATCCGGACATCGCAGGACTTTCGTTCACCACTTCACCTCCGCATGTGCTGCGCGGGACGCGCAGCACCGCAGGCGAGGACGCCCGCGCTACCCGATGCACGCCGTCGCGCTTCGGGCTGCTCAGTCGGAAACCGTCACGGTGTCCTGCTTGCCGGTGGTCTGGCTGTTCGCGGCGCTGGTGAAGATCCGGCTGAGCGAGTCCTTGCTGCCCACGCGGAACTCGACGGTGCGCGCGTGGGTGGTCACGGGATAGCTCTTCACAACTTTCTTCCACGAGTCCGTGCCGCTGCGCTCGGCGGCCTCGGTGAGGATGCCCTGCACTTTCCCGAGCGTGGCCGCGCCGATGCCGCCGGGGCCCGAGGTGGTCGCAGGCTCGATGTAGTAGAAGCGCACGGTGAGCGATCCGCTGGTGTCGATGTTCACCTCCGTGACGCGCGCGGCGCCATCCACCACATACTCATGCTGGCTCACGCTGAGGATGGCGGAGACGAGCACCTGGTAGGTGCCGCCGGGGAGCGTGCATTTCCAGAGCGGCCGCGTGACGAGCACCGTCGAAGTGGAGTTCGGCGAAGGCGTGGGCGTGGGCGTGGCCGTCTGGTTCGTGCTGGAGGAATTGGAGCCGGAGCGCGTCTGGGCGATGGCGGCATTGGCGAGAAGGAGGAAGGCAAGGAGGAGGCGCATGGTCGTGAAGGGTCGCCGCCATGGAAGCCCCGCACGCGCGGGCGCGCAATCATTCATCACGGGATGTCGAGTTCCGGCTGGTCCACGGATTTCAGCTCCCACTCCCAGGGTTTTCCTCCCCGCTGGCGCCACTCCATCGTGAATGGCTCCCGCAGTCTGTTCACCTCGTCGCGGGCGACCATTGCGAGCGGACCGCCGAACCCCTTCACGCGGATCTTTTCCACCAGCAGCCAGCGGCCCGACTCCTGCCTGACGGTGACCGGCTCGCGCCCGATGGAAAGCGTCGCAAACTGGGTGAACACCTCGGAACTCCGCGCCAGCACCTTCGTGCGGTCATGCTGCCAGCGGTCGGCGTAGTCGGCCGCAAGCAATGCCGACATCGCCGTGAAGTCGCGCTTCTCAATGGCCGACAGAAGCCTTGCCTGTGCGCGGGGAATCTGGCGTTCTGGCTGGAGCCACCAGCGCAGCCAGAGCGCGGCGGCCAGCAGGATCACGCCGAGCAGCAGTGCCAATCGTTTCAAGTTCATGAGCAAGTCAGAGCCGAGCTACCACCCGAATGTCGCAGGCATCCTGCGGAACCGCGATGGAAAAATCCTCATCTGCGAGCGGGCCGGCATCCGCGGCGCGTGGCAGTTCCCGCAGGGCGGCGTTGACGACGGCGAGACCGTCGAGCAGGCGCTCGTGCGCGAACTCGGGGAGGAGATTTCGCTCGCCCCCGCCGACTTCCGAATCGTGGAGAAGCGCAGCGGCTACCGATACCTCTTCCAAGGGGGCAAAAAGCGCGGCCACGACGGAAAGGACCAGACGTATTTCCTCTGCGACTTCCTCGCGGACGACTCGAGGATCAACGTGGAGACCAAGCACCCGGAGTTCCGCTCGTGGAAGTGGATCGCCCCCGGGGATTTCCGCCGGGAGTGGCTGCCGCCGATGAAGGTGGATGTTTACGCCGCCGTCTTCCGGGACTTTTTCGGCGTGGAAATCTAGCCGCGCGCCCCCGGAAACCGAGCCGCAAATCAGTGCCGGACCGCGCCCGGAACGTGCTTGGCTGATTGCGCACGAACATGCTCTCCGGCCTCACGCAAAACCGACCCAACGAAACCAGATTCCACAGTCCCTCAGCCCAATCTCCACCGATGCTCACCGATCCCGACAAAGACTGGCTCCAGGCGGCGGCAAACGACCTGAACAACCTGCTCCAAGTCATCGCGGAGTCCTCGAAGGCCATCGAGCCCATCTGCGATGCGCGCCCCGAGGGCCGGCGCTACTTCGCATTTCTCCAGACCAGCCTCGAGCGGGCAAAGCAGGTCACCGCGCAGCTCGCCGATCGCCTCGGCGGGGAGCCGTCCGCTGCGGGCAGGGCACAGGAAAAATCCCCGGCTCCCGCCACGACATCGCGCCGGCCTCCGTATTCCATCGACAATCCCGACGGCTCGAAGGGCCTCATCCTCATCATCGACGACGAGGAACTCCTCGTAACGCTCGTCAAGCAGATGCTCACGGACGCCGGCTACCGCGTCGTCGCCGCGCTCGAGCCATTCCTCGCGCTGGACATTTACAGGGAACTCAGGGACCAGGTGGACCTCGTCATCCTCGATTACACGCTGCCGATCATGGACGGCTCGGAGGTCTTCGACTCGCTGCGAAGCATCAAGCCCGATGTCGCAGTGATGCTCAGCAGCGGCTTCGCGGAGCAGGACAAAGTGCGCGCAATGCTCAGCAAGGGCCTGCGCGGTTTCCTCCCGAAGCCCTACACGGAGGAGAAGCTCCTGTCCCAAGTCCGCCTCACACTGGAGGCGGAGGCAAACCGCGGAACCCCGGGCCGCTGAAGCACGGGCTCCTGCAAGACCCGTGGCCCCCCCGCGCCACCCGGGCGCCTACTTTGTCGCGGCTGTCGTCTTCTCCGACGAGGCGGTGGACGGCCCCTTGCGGCCCAATTCGATCAGGTCGTTCAGGATGTTGATGCTCTCGTTGCGGATCGGATCCACCTTCGCGGCAACGTCGTCCGCGGTCGTCTCCCCGTCCTCGTCATCCGGATTGGCGGGCTTCGCGTCGCCCTTCTTCGCCGAGGCGGTCTCCTTCTCCGGCTTCTTCTCCTTTTTCAGGTGCAGCTCCGCATCGGCGGCGTTGTCCAGGGTGACCGAATACACCTTCTCCTCCGGCAGCTTCAGCTTTGCGCGTTCGGAGCTGCGCTTCTCCTTGCGGGTCTTGTCGTCCTCGATCTCGGCGCGGCGCACCTTCTCGTTGAGCGACACCTTGTTCTCGGCCACGCGGTTCTTCATCCGCGTCATGTCCTCCATGATCCAGCGGAACTCCTCGTCGGCCGCGATGCGCGCCGCCGAACGCTGCTTGAGCTCCGGCTTGAAGAGCGACGCCTCCCATTTGTCATACTGCGCCGCCTCGATCGTGTCGTAGGGCATCGGGCTCTTCAGCGAGGACTCGCCGATGTCCGCCTGGTCCCACAGCGACGGGAGCTTGATGTCCGACTGCACGCCCTGGAGCTGCGTGCTCCCGCCCGAGACGCGGTAAAATTTCTGGATGGTGAGTTTCAGCGCCCCGGCCTCGTTGCCGGTGGCCTTTCCGCTGAGTGAGAGCGGGATGATGTTCCCCAGCTCCACCATCGTCTGCACGGTGCCCTTGCCGAAAGTCGTCGAGTCGCCCACCACCACGGCGCGGTTGTAGTCCTGCAGCGCGGCTGCGAAGATCTCGCTCGCCGATGCGCTGAGCTTGTTCGTGACCACGAGCATCGGGCCGTCGTAGGAGATGGAGCGGTCGCGGTCGCGCAGCACGGAGTTGCGGTTGTTGCTGTCGCGGGCCATCACCACGGGGCCGCTCTTGATGAAGAGCCCGGTGAGGTTCACGGCCTCCTCCAGCGAGCCGCCGCCGTCACGGCGCAGATCCATCACGAGGCCCTGGATGTTCTCCTTCTTCAGCCGCTCCAGCAGGATGAGGATGTCCTTCGTCGTGCTCTTCGCGTCCTTCGCGCCGCTGCGCTGCATGTCCGCGTAAAACGATGGCAGGATGATCCAGCCGATGCGCACCGTGGTGCCGTCCGGCTTCGTCCGCTCGACGATTTCCGCCTTCGCCTCCTGCTCCTTCAGCTTCACCTCCTTGCGCGTGATCTCCACCACCTTGCGGGCGGAGGGGTCAGTCGCGTTCGCGGGGATCACCCGCAGCACCACCTTCGTGTCCGCCTTGCCCCGAATCATCTCCACCACCTTGTCGAGCTTCATGTCCACCGTCTCCACAAAGCCCGAGTCGCCCTGCGCCACCGCGCTGATGCGGTCGCCCACCTTCAGCTTGCCGCTCAAGTCCGCCGGGCCGCCCGGCACGAGTTCGCGTATCTTCGCGTAGCCCTCCTCGCTCACCAGCACCGCGCCGATGCCCACGAGCTTCAGGCCCATGGTGATGTTGAAATTGTCGAGCTGCGAGCGGCTCATGTATTCCGAATGCGGGTCGTAGGTCTCGCACAGCACGCTCAGGAAGCCCGCCATCACGTCCTCATTTGTCTGCTCATGCAGGCTGCGCAGGAGCTGGTCGTAGCGGCGCGTCACCACCTTCACCGGCGTCTCCACCTTGTCGTTGAGCAGCGTCCGGTCGAGCAGTTCGCCCTCGATACGGTCGCG
The DNA here is from genome assembly GCA_044221185.1 of Chthoniobacteraceae bacterium. Classification (GTDB taxonomy): domain Bacteria; phylum Verrucomicrobiota; class Verrucomicrobiia; order Chthoniobacterales; family Chthoniobacteraceae; genus SXWH01. The sequence goes on from JBGAPP010000010.1 coordinate 54,428, forward strand.
CCAGATCTGGTCGGCTTCCTTCTCATCCTTCGGCCAGGGCGACTTCTGCCGGTTCAGCTCCACCGTCCGGCTGCTGGAAAAGTCGAACTTCTCCCCGAGCAGGGCTTTCACCTTCGCCACTCGGTCCTCCACGCGCTTGCGATAGACGTCGAAAATCTTCACCGATGGGTCGAGATCCCCGGCCATGATGCTGTCATCCAGCGTCGTCGCATACTTCGCGGAAAAGCCGTCCACATCCTTCTGCGTGAAGAACAGGTGGTTGTAGTCGAGGCGCTCCAGATAGTTCTTCAGGAACTGCCGCGACACCGTGTCGTCCAGCCGGCGGCGGCCGTAGTGCGCCTTCTCCAGCAGTTCGCCCACTGTCTGCGCCACCTTCGGCGCGATCTTCTTGAAATCCGTATCCGACGCCCCTCTGGAGACCGGCGTGAAGGCAATGAGACTGGCGACCGAGACAGCGAGGCAGCGGATGTAGTTCATGGGATGGTTTGAAAACCGGTTGCAGAGATTGGCAGACTTCCCGAAGAGAGCAAGCGAATCACTGGCGAAATCGCGTGCGCAGGCCCCTCCGGCTGCACTGGAGCGCCTCCTTCCCGAAGACGGGAGCAGCGACCGGCAATCGGTGCGAACCCCAGCCTATCGTCCTGCTTGAATCAAAATCTCCGGGCCGCCGGGAAGGGCGGAATACTGGACAGCGCCTTCCCGCGCGGGCACGTCACCGGTGGTCGGGCCCTGCGTCACGCGCGCGCTTTTCCAGTCGGCCGGGACGCGGGTCGAAAGGGTGAGCGGCTCATCGTAGAGCGCGGAGTCTGTCTTCGCGGAAAGGGAGAGGCGGATGCGCTCCGGCGACACCTCGACGACTCTCACCTCCGCAGTCGCGCGCTCCCGCTCGGATGCGGTAGATGCGCCACAACACAATGCGGGCCTACTCGGCAGGCAGGCCGCTCGCGAGGAGCACGGTCTCATGGACGGCGAGATCGTGTGCGGGCGTGAACTCGAATGCCTTCTCGCCGCGGATGACTTTGGCGAGATCCTCGAAGTCGCCGTCGTAGCGCCCCCTGCCCTTCGGAAACTCGATCGTCTGCTTCCCCTTCCGAAATTCGCCGCGCGCGGCGTCGAGCGTGAGCCGCGCCTCCGGGTGCTCGATGGGCCGGATTTCAAGCGTGCCCTTCGTGCCGCACACGACGAACTGCCTCCGCGCCCCGCCGTCGTGCTCGATGATTGCTGCGCGGATGACCGCCGTCGCCTTTGGGTATTCAAGCACGGCGAGCTGGTTGTCAGCGTATCCGTCGTTGAGCGCGGACGAACTGCGGTTGAAGGCGGCGACCTTCTGCGGACGACCGAGCACGGCGAGGACGGAATCGAGCATGTGGCAGCCGAGTTCAAACATCGCGCCGCCGGGATAGCCGAACAGAGCGCGGCGCTCCGCATCGCCTAGCACCTTGCTCATCGATGCCTCGATGGTGAACACTTCGCCGAGCGCGCCTTCCTTCACGAGGCGGCGCGCGAGCTGAACGGCGGGGTTGTAGCGCAGCATGTAGCCCATCTGCAGCGTGAGCTTGCGCGCGGTGGCGTCGTCGAGGACGCGCTTGAAGGCCGAGAGCGATTCGCCTGCGGGCTTGTCGAGATGAACGTGCTTGCCCGCAGCGATGCAGCGCGCCGCCGTGGGCACGAGGTTCTTCACGTCGGTCTCCACGGCGACGGCCTGCAGGCCGGGGGTGTTCAAAAGCTCCTCCTCCGTCATCACCAGGACACCGCCGTAGGTCTTGCTCGCAGCAAACGATGCGCGCCGTTTTTCATCCGGCTCGACGATGCCGACGACCTCGAAGTCCGCAGACTTGCGCATCGTGTCCATTTTCCCCGAAGCGTGCGCGTGGGCCGTGCCGATCTGGCCGATGCGGATGCGGGGCTTCGCGATGTCCGCACGGACAATGAACGGCGCGACGAGCGCGGCCGCTGCGGATGCCTGGAGAAACTGACGGCGGGAGCGTGTCGGGTGGGTCATGTGCAAAAGCTACTCTCCGCAGGGCCGGTGGTGGAATCAAAACTCGACCCCGTCGCTGCTCACGGCAGCGTCATGATTCCCGCCTTGCGCGCCGCGTGTCCCTCTGCCAAGACCGCAATCACAAATCATGAACGAAGCAATCATCGAGCAGGCCACGATGGAGGATCTCCCGCAGATGGTGGATCTGCTTTACGAGCTGTTTGGCGCGGAGGGCGACTTCATCCCCGACCGGGCGCGGCAGGAGCGCGGGCTGCGGCTGATCCTCGAGCAGCCAAGCCGCGGGCGCATCTTCGTCTATCGGTGGAACGACGCGATCGTGGGCATGGTGAACCTTCTCTTCACGATCAGCACCGCGGAGGGCGGCTTCGTCGTGCTCCTTGAGGACGTGATCGTGCGGCGCGACTACCGCGGGCGCGGCGTCGGGCGGCAGCTTCTGCAGCACGCGATTGATTACGCGAAGAAGAAGGAGTTCCTCCGCATCACGCTGCTCACCGACCGCATCAACGAGGAGGGCCAGGCGTTCTTCAAGAAAATGGGCTTCTTCAAGAGCCAGATGATCCCGCTGCGCCTCGCGCTCACGAAGGACGCGGCGACGCTCCCGAAATCGTGACGCCCGACGGCGGCTTCACGGACATCGGCTTCGCGCGGGTGGATACGGACCGGCGCAGCCGCTGCGGCTTTCCCGAGGTCGTCTTCGGCATGGGCAAGACGGCCGCGCAGGTGGCGGAGATTGCGCGCGTGATTTTGGAAAGGGAGCCCGTGGTCCTCGTGAGCCGCGCGAGCGAGGAGCAGTGGCGCGAGGTTTCCGCGCTGCATCCCGACGCCCGCTGGCACGCAGGCGCGCGCTGCATCACCGTGGAGCGGGAGCCGCTGCCGAAACTCGATGGGCACGTGGCCGTGGTCTGCGCCGGCACAAGCGATCTGCCGGTGGCCGATGAGGCGACGGTGACACTGGAGATTTTCGGCAACCGCGTGGATCGCATCACGGATGTGGGCGTGGCGGGAATCCACCGGCTCCTCGCGGTGCGGGATCGAATCGAAGGCGCGAATGTCGTCATCGTCGTCGCGGGCATGGAGGGCGCGCTGCCGAGCGCCGTCGCTGGACTGGTGAGCAAGCCGATCATCGCCGTGCCCACGAGCATCGGTTACGGAGCGAGCTACGGTGGAATCGCCGCGCTGCTCGGAATGATGACTTCCTGCGGCAGCGGCGTGACGGTCGTGAACATAGACAACGGCTTCGGCGCGGCCTACGCCGCCGCGCAGATCAACCGGCTCGCGCAGCGGCGCGCCTGACGCGCGCGTTTTTCCTCGTGCCCGATCCGCGCGCGCGCTACACCCGCGCGCATGAAAGTCCCCGGTATCCGCAGCCCGCACGAAAAGGTCGGCGGCATCGTCTATTTCGGACGGATGCTCGACAAAATCCGCCTGCACGCGCGCGGCGAGCTTCATCCCGAACTCCACGCGAATCTCGGCGAGGGCTTCGACAAGTCGTGCGTGCAGTTCCTCGGCGTCCCCTACGCGGATGTCGTGGCGCACGTGAAAGGCGGCGCATCCGACGGCGACACGCTTGCGTGGTGCCGCGCGCACGGCCGGAAGTTTGACGACGAGGACGCATTCATGTGGAACGAATACATGCGCAAGCGCGGCTGGAACGACTCGGCTACCGAGCGTCTGAGGCAGCGCAAGGCCGAGAGCGGACTGGGCAGCCGCGACGACATCCAAACGATGTTCGACTACATCGACGCGGACGAGGAGCGCCCGCGGCGCGCGCAGCCCTAGCTGCCGCCTGGCGAGTTTTGCTTGTTCGCCTCCGCCGTTTGCGGGAGCGACTGCACGGGCTCGGCGTTTCCCCCGCCGAAGAAGCGCTGGAAAAGCGTCCGCGGCGCGGACTTCCCACCCTCCTCGTCGGCTAGTTCCAGATGCGCCGCTTCCTTCGCCTGCTCCCACGGACCAGCGAAGCCCGGCGCGGCGACGGTCATCTTCTTCTCCGCACGCGCGTAAACCTCGAGGTCGCGAGCGAGCTTCTGCGCAGGCTGGTTCGTGAGGCCCTGCACTTTCACGCGCAGGTTCTCGTTCTCCTTGCGCAGCGCTTCGATCTCCGTCTTCAGCTTAGACACGGCGGCGGCATCGAGTTCCATCTTGTCGCTGAGCATGCGACGGTAGCGCTTGAACTCCAGCCGCGTGCGCAGCAGGTGGTAAAACGCGATGAGCAGGAAAACACCGCCCGTGTAGAGGCCGAGCGCGAATGGATGAAACAGGAAGTCCTTCATTTTGAAAAATCCCCGGTGCCCGCCTGCGCGGGAACGCGGCGCGCGCTCAGGCGAACATCTCCTCGAAGCGCGACAGCACGCCGGCCTCGGAGCGGATGATGTTGTTCTGCTCATCGAGAATGGCGACGCGGGGGCGGTGCCGCGAGGCTTCCTCCGCCGTCATCTGTGCGAAATTCATGATCGTGAGCCGGTCGCCGATGGCGCCAAGGTGCGCGGTCGCGCCGTTCAACTCGATGACGCCCGCGCCGCGCGGACCGTAAATCACATACGTCTCGAAACGCGCGCCATTCGCCATGTTGCTCACGAGGATGCGCTCGTAGCGGAGCAGGCCCACGGATTCCGCAAGATCCTCGGAGATCGTCATGCTTCCCGTGTAGTCCACGCTCGCCCCAGTGACTGTCGCGCGGTGGAGTTTGGATTTCAGCAAAGTGAGCTGCATCGTGGTGCTATGATGTGGATATCCCGCCGAAATGCAAGAAGCCCGCTCGCGGGCTGTCAGATTTCCGGCTTGTAAGTGCGGCCCTTCCAAACAACTCCCGTGCCGCGCGAACGCCACCAACTGTTCAGGCCGATGACGAGCATCAGCGAGAACCCGATCGGATGCAGCAGAGCACCGAGCAGGCTCGTGCGATAGCGCGCGGCGAGGATGAGGCGGATGAGAAAAATGAGCGCGATCTGCGCGACGACGATCCATCGCAGCGGCGCCGGCACGATGAACAACGCCACGAACGGCCAGACAAACAGCGCCGACTGCGCGATGCCGAAGAGCCAGAACAGCACCCGCTGATCGTCGAACGCCGCGCGCATGTTCTTCGTGAACCCCTCCCATGTCTCGCCGAACGAGCGATACATCCGCACCGTCGAAAAGCGGAGCGCCTCGCAGTTGAAGAGCCGCCCGCCCTCCGGAATGTGCTGCGCCACCGTGCGCCCGAGCGTGACATCCTCGACCACATGCGAGCGCGCCGACTCGTGGCCGCCGATGCGCGTGTAGCACTGCCGGGTGAAAAACATGAACTGCCCGTTCGCGACGCCGAGGCTCCGTGTGTCGCGTCCCTTCGCGCGCTCGGGCTTCTGCTGGATCCAGCGCTGGAGCCAAATCGGGCAGAACGACAGCCCGACGAGGACGATCACCGGCACGATCAGCTTCTCACCGAGTGTCCCCGTGAGGAGCCGCGGCCATGCGGAGACGAGGCCCGCGCGGTTCCGTTGCGCGTAGGCAACGGCGGCGGTCACCGTGCCCGGCGCGTGGACGGTGTCCGCATCGGTGAAGAAGAGAAACTCCCCGCGGGCCGCCTGCGCGAGCTGATGGCACGCCCAGTTCTTTCCCGCCCAACCCTCCGGCAGGCTCTGGCCGCGTAGCAGCTTCGTCACGAGAGCGGGCCGCTCCTTCCCGCTTTCCGCGAAGATCCGCTCCACGATTTCGCCCGTGCGATCCTCCGAGTGATCATCGAGCACGATCACCTCGCAATTCGGGTAATCCTGCCTCACCAGCGAGCCTGCGCATTCGCCGATGCTCCGCTCCTCATTGCGCGCCGGGACGAGGATGGAGACGAGCGGCGGATTCTCCGGCGGCTCCGCCGGCGTGAGGCCGTCGAACGTCCACAGGTTTGCAAGGATGTTCGCCAGCGCGAGCAGCAGACCGCCGACGATGAGCCAGTGGTAGATGGTCTGCGCGAGCATGGCGCGCGACGGAAACTGGGCACGCGTGCTTTGGCAAGCGCAGGCGCAGCACGCGGGCAGTTGCCACTCTCCACATCCGCGCTTAAAGGAACGCCCCATGACCAGCACCGCGGACATCCTCAATCCCGCACGGCCCTCCGCCGTGCTGCGGAGGTTTGCCGCACTGCTGGAGCTGAAGACCGACGCGGAGCTGGAGGCGATGGCGCGCGAGTCCGCGCTGCTCACCCGCCGCAATTTCGGCAAGGCGATCCGCCTCTTTGCGCCGCTCTACCTTTCCAACGAGTGCATCAACAACTGCGCCTATTGCGGCTTCTCGCGCGACAACCCGATCCTGCGCGTCACGCTGGAGGTGCAGAGTGTCGTGCGCGAGGCGCGGCACCTGGCGGCGGAGGGATTTCGCAACATCCTGCTGGTCGCGGGCGAGCATCCGAAGTTTGTCTCGAGCGGCTATCTCGAATCCTGCGTGCGCGCGCTCGCGCCGGAGGTGCCCTCCATCTCCCTCGAAGTCGGGCCGATGGAGACGCCCGAGTATGTGCCGCTCGTGCGGGCCGGTGCCGAGGCGCTCGTCGTTTATCAGGAAACCTACGACCGCGCCGCCTATGCGGAGTTGCACACGGCGGGGCCGAAGCGCGACTTCGACTGGCGGCTCGCCTGCCCCGAGCGCGCCTACGATGCCGGCTTCCGCCGCATCGGCATCGGCGCGCTGTTCGGCCTCAGCGAATGGCGAGGCGAGGCACTCGCGCTCGCGGCGCATCTCGACCATCTGCTGCGGCGCTGCTGGAAGGCGCAGTTCACTGTGAGCCTGCCGCGTCTGCGCCCGTGCGCGGGCGAGTTCACCCCGCGCTCATCCCATCTCCTGCCGGACCGCGAGTATGTGCAGCTCGTCGCGGCGCTGCGCATCTGCTTCCCGCAGGTCGGCATCGTGCTCAGCACGCGCGAGCCGGCAGCCCTGCGCGACGCATTGCTGCCGCTCGGCATCACGATGATGAGTGCCGGCAGCCACACCGAGCCCGGCGGCTACACCGGCGAGGGGAAGAGCGACCTCCACCGCACGGTGCGCGGCCGCCGCGAGGAACTGGCGGCGCATCCCACCGGAGAAGGCCGCGACCACGGGCAGAGCGCGACACGCCAGTTTGAAATCGCAGACACGCGCAGCGCTGCGGAAATCGCGACCCTGCTCCAGCGCCGCGGCTTCGAGGCAGTGTGGAAGGACTGGGATCAGGCGATCGCAGCCTCGTGAAAAGGATCATCGTCAACGGCCAGCCGCGCGACACCACCGCGACCGATCTCGCCGCGCTGGTTGCGGAACTCGGCTTCGCCGCCGGCACGGTGCTCGTGGAGCACAACGGCACTGCGCTGCGCCCCGCCGAATGGCCCGACTGTGTCCTCGGTGAAAAGGACCGCGTTGAGCTTCTGCGGATCGCAGCCGGCGGATAAGGGCACGGCGCGCTGGACGTTCACTGGCCGACTACAAACTCCGCACGGTAAAGCCCCGCCGCATTTTCCTCCACCCGCTCGACATTCACCCCGAGCAGCCGCCGGAACAGCTCCACCTCCAGCCGCACGACCACCGGATACGCGCGCAGCACGTCGAGGAACGGACAATGGTGCTCCACGATCCGCGTGCGCCCGTCACCCCCCTTTTCCACCACCGTCATGTGCCCCGCGATGTCACGCGCGCGGGCGAGCGCCTCGACGCGCTCCGCCAGCTCGACACCCCTCACCCTTTCAAAAAGCGCCTCCGTCTTCTGCTGCCACACGAGCATGAGCAGTTTCTCCGCAGCGGCAGGTCCGAAGAGCTTTTTCGCCGCATCGAGCAGCTCCAGCGTCAGCGGGTTGCTCGCCACCGGGAACAGCTCGTGTGCGCGCTCCGTGAGCCGATACAGGATGCGCGGGCGCCCGGCATTTCCCCCGCGCGGCTCGCGGCGCGCGTCGAGGAGGCCGCGCTTCAGCATCTCGTCGCAGAGATCCTTGATTCCCATATACGACATGCCGAGCCGGTCCGCGATTTCCTGCACGCTCAGGCCCTGCGTGCGCTTCAGCTCGTTCAGCACGCGGAGGCGCGTGGTGCGGGCGACAGCGGCGATGAGCTTCTGCGACATCGGGCGGCAGCGTTGCGCGCGGAAAGGCGGGCGTCCAACTCGGAAATCGCCGCAATTTTGGATTCGCCGCCACCGCGTCTTCGCACTGCTTGTGCACCACGATTGCGGATCTTCCACCTCCCCGGAGTTGGCGGACGCGCTTGCTTGAGCGATGGTCGCGCAAAGCCCGTGCATTCCAACGACACACCACCCGCGCCACCGGTGCGCCCTGACGCCGGATGGCGCCTCGACCACTCCTACGCTCGTCTGCCGGCCATGCTGCACGCGCCGGTGGAACCCACGCCCGTGCAGGAGCCCCGCATCGTCGTGCTGAATCACCGCCTCGCCGAGTTGCTCGGGCTGGATGCCGCGCTCCTCGACAACGCCGCGCTCTTCGCCGGAAACGAACTCCCGCCCGGCGCTCAGCCCGTCGCGCAGGCCTACGCCGGACACCAGTATGCGCACTTCACCATGCTCGGCGACGGGCGCGCGATTCTCCTCGGCGAACAGATTTCTCCCGACGACGGGCGGTTCGACATCCAGCTCAAGGGCGCGGGCATCACGCCATTCTCCCGCCGTGGCGATGGCCGCGCGGCGCTCGGGCCGATGCTCCGCGAATACATCATCAGCGAGGCGATGCACGCACTCGGCATCCCGACCACGCGCAGCCTCGCGGTGACGTCCACGGGCGAGCCCGTCTTCCGCGAGGAGACGCTCCCCGGCGCCACCCTCACGCGCGTCGCAGCGAGCCACATCCGCGTCGGCACCTTTGAATACGCGGCAGCCCGCGGCGACCTCGGCGTCCTCCGCGCCCTCGCTGAACACACCATTCACCGGCACTATCCGGAGTTCCCCACCACCGGCGACGCGAACCCGTTCCCCGCGTTCCTCGATGCTGTCATCGACCGCCAGGCTGCTCTCGTCGCCCGCTGGCAGTGCGTCGGCTTCGTCCACGGTGTGATGAACACCGACAACATGGCGCTCTCCGGCGAGACGATCGACTACGGCCCGTGCGCGTTCATGGACGCCTACGATCCGGCGACCGTTTTCAGCTCCATCGACCGCCACGGCCGCTACGCCTACGGCCAGCAGCCCTTCATCGCGCAGTGGAATCTCGCCCGCCTCGCCGAGTCGCTGCTCCCGCTTCTGCACGACGAGGAGGAAAAAGCCGTGGCTCTCGCCAATGACGCCATCACCCGCTTCGATGATCGCTTCGAGCACCACTGGCTTTCCGGAATGCGCGCGAAGCTCGGCCTTTTCACCGCGGAGAGCGACGATGCGACGCTCGTGCAATCCCTCCTCGCATGGATGCAGGGCGCAAAGGCGGATTACACCAATACATTCCGAGACCTCACGCGCACGCTGTCTTCGACTAGCTGCCCGTTCCCCGGCGATCCGGCTTTCGGAGAATGGCACCAGCGCTGGCAGGGCCGTCTTGCGCGTCAACCGCAGTCAGCGCGTGAAATCACCGCGCACATGCAGCGGCACAACCCCGCCTTCATCCCGCGCAACCACAAGGTCGAGGAAGCGCTGGCCGCCGCGGGGCGCGGCGACCTCGGCGTCATGGAGCGCCTTCTCCGCGTCGTCGCGGCCCCATTCGACCACTCCCAGAATCTTCCCGAATACAGCCTGCCCTCCGGCGACGACACGTATCGGACATTCTGCGGCACGTAGAACGGGCGGCTGACGAGAATGGCCTGCCGTGCGCGGCGCAGCATGGCAATTTCTCCAAACCGACGATCCTTTTCCTCGCGGAATTTCGCACGAGGGGGTGAGATGAGCTCCGCCATGCCCCCCACTCCGCCACCATCATGCAACCCGGAGCAGCCGGAACCGCCCGGTCACGCGAAAGCAACCTTCGAATCCGCGCTGGGCCGCCCGACCGCGGAACGCGAGGCCGGCATCGCGCACGCCCGCGGCGACGACACAGTCCTCATCGGCGAAGTCCGCGGACTGCTCGCGGCGCATGAGGACGCAGGTGATTTTCCAAAGAATTGCGCCGCGCCACCTCCGGAGGTGCAGGCGGAACGGGATGGCGACTTCATCGGCCACTACTGGCTCATCGAGAAGCTCGGCGAAGGCGGCTTCGGCGCAGTGTGGCGCGCGGAGCAGCGCGAGCCCATCCACCGCGAGGTGGCGCTGAAGGTGATCAAGCCGGGCATGGATTCGCGCGAGATCATCGCGCGCTTCGAGGCGGAGAAGCAGGCGCTCGCGCTCATGGAGCACCCGAACATCGCCGGCGTGCTGGATGCGGGGACCACTCGGAACGGGCGGCCGTATTTCGTGATGGAGTTGGTGAAGGGCGCGCCGATCACCGACTTCGCCGACACACGCAAGCTCACCATCCGCGAGCGCCTCGAGCTTTTCATCCCCGTCTGCCACGCCGTGCAGCACGCGCACCAGAAGGCCATCCTCCACCGCGACCTCAAGCCCTCGAACATCCTCATCGCCGAGGTGGACGGGAAGCCGGTGCCCAAGGTGATTGACTTCGGCATCGCGAAGGCGCTCGGCACTTCGCCTGAGGCGGCGCTGCGCGAAAGCCTGCATCTCACGCAGACCGGCGCCTTCATCGGCACGCCGCGCTACATGAGCCCGGAGCAGGCGGGTGCCAAGCCGGACCTCGACACGCGCAGCGACATCTACACGCTCGGCGTGATCCTCTTCGAGCTGCTCACCGGCGACACGCCGCTCTCCGCGCAGACCCTGCGCAGCGCGGCGCTCGACGAAATGCTGCGCATGATCCGCGAGAGCGAGCCGCCGCGCCCGAGCAGCCGCGTGGCGACTGCGACGGAGATCGTGCGCAAGTCCGCCACCACGCGCGGCACCGAGCCGGGCAGGCTCACGCGCACGCTGCGCGGCGACCTCGACTGGATCACGCTGCGCGCATTGGAAAAGGATCGCGAGCGCCGCTACGGCAGCGCCGCCGCGCTCGCCGCGGATATCGCGCGCCACCTCCACAGCGAGCCCGTCGAGGCCGGTCCGCCCAGCGCCCTCTACCGCTTCCGCAAGCTCGTCCGCCGCAACCGCCTCGCCTTCGCCGCCTCCGCGGCCATCATCCTATTGCTCGTAGGCGGCATTGCCGCGAGCATGTGGCAGGCAGCACGTGCGATGAAGGCGGAAAAAATTGCCAAAGGGGAGAAACAGCGCGCCGATGAGGAAGCAGCAATCACGAAGGCGGTGAATGAGTTTCTGCAGCATGACCTTCTGGTGCAAGCAGGCAGCCGCGCGCAGGCAGACAGCGGCGCCGCGCCCAATCCCAACCTTACCGTGCGCGAGGCCCTCGACCGCGCGGCGGCCCGGATTGAGAACCGGTTCCGCGAGCGTCCGTTCGTCGAGGCTGCCATCCGGGCCACCATCGGCGACAGTTACAATGAACTGGGCCATTTCGAAAAAGCACTGCCGCACCTCCGGCGTGCGATCGCGGTCCGCACGGAACTCCTCGGTGCCGAGCACCCCCTCACGCTAGCCAACCGGAACAACATGGCTCTCGTTCTTGGAAACCTAGGGAGATATGCGGAGGCGGAACGGGAGCTTCGGGATCTTCTCACCATCACCACGCGCGTGCTCGGTGAGGAGCATCCCGACACGATGAAGAACCGCAATAATCTCGCCATCACCTTCGGCGGACAAGGCCGGCATGCCGAGGCAGAACGGGAGCAGCGCGCCGTGTTAGCTGTCAATACGCGCATTCTTGGAGAGGAACACGCCATCACCCTCGGCAACCGGGAGAGCTTGGCGGTTACATTGCACGAGCAGGGCAAAGTGTCTGACGCCGAGCGCGAATACCGGGCTGTGCTGGCCATTCGGGAAAGGACACTGGGCTCCGAACATCCCGACACGCTCGGAAGCCGGAGCAATCTCGCGTCGAACCTCGACTCCCAGAACAGGCGCGCCGAAGCAGAAGCGGAAAAGCGCGCTGTGATGGCGGCTTTTGAGCGCACACACGGCGCGGATCATCCTTCGACGCTCATCGCACGGACCAATTTTGCCAATGCGCTGCGGGAACAGGACCGGCTCGTGGAAGCAGAGAAGGAATATCGCGCCCTGCTTCCAATTATGGAGCGGGTTCTCGGACCCGCCCACCCACACACACTCACGACCCGCACCGGCCTCGCCAAAGCACTCCAGTCGCAGCGGAAATTCACCGAAGCCGAAAAGGAACACCGCGCCGTGCTGGCGGTCCGCGAGCGCATTCTGGGCTCCGAACATCCCGACACGCTCAAAACGCGAAGCGCCATCGCGGATCTGCTCGATACGGAGGGAAATGCCGCTGAAGCGGAGCGGGAGCACCGGAGTCTCCTTGCTATTCGCGGGCGCATTCTCGGCCCGGAGCATCCCGACACACTCAAGTCGCGGAGCAACTTGGCAAACACGCTCCTCGCTCTCGGCAAGGCCGGAGAGGCCGAGGCCGAGCACCGAGCCGTGCTGGAAATCCTGGAACGCATCCTAGGCCCGGAGCACCCGGAAACTCTGCGGAGCAGGAACAACCTCGGCCTCGCCCTCTCCGGCGTGGGTAAATTCGATGAAGCGGAGAAGGAACACCGGAGAGTGCTGGAGATTCGCGAGCACAGCCTCGGCTCCGAGCACCGCGAGACCCTGACCGCCCGGAACAACTTGGCGAATGCATTCTTCAACCAAATGCGGTTTGCCGACGCGGAGCAGGAATATCGCACCGTGCTGGAAATTCGTGGGCGCACCCTCCGGCCGGATCACCCCGATCTCCTTCTCGCCCGGAGCAACCTCGCAGCCACTTTGGGCGCACTGGGCCAGCATGCTGGGGCGGAAAGGGAACTCCGAGCAATCCTGGCCTTCCAAGAACGCGACCTCCGCCAGGGCCACCCCGACCTCCTCATAACCTACTTCAATCTTGCCAAAGCAATCGAGGGGCAGGAACGACGGGCGGAGGCGCTGCCTCTAGCGCGCCGCGCATGGGAGGGATGGAAGAATACCGTCGGAGAGAGCCACGCCTACACACTCAAAGCGAAGGCGATGCTCGAGCGATTGGACGATCGGAGTCCTTCGCCTAGCCCGGCGGCAACCCCGCCGCCGCCCAAGGTCACACCTGCGAAGAGCGACATCAAATCGCTGGAGGAAGCCCTCGAACGCACCCGCGCGGCGAAAGGGCCGGAGGCGGCGGAGACCATCGCTGCGATGATCACGCTGGCCGCGGCGCATGGCGCGGAGAAAAACGGGCGCAAGGCCATCGCGCTCGGGGAGGACGCCCTCGCACTCGCCCGGCGCGTGCTGCCTGCGGGCGACCAGCGCACGGCGGATGCGATGAAGGCGCTCATCCCGCTCTACCGGCTCGTGGATCTCGCGCAGGAGGCGCGCCGGCTGGAGGCGGAATTGCAGGCGCTTCCCAAGGCGACGCAGAAGGACGGCGCAAAGCCGGGGAATCCCTGACCAAGCGCGGGCCCGTGCCCATCGGAGTGCGTGAAAGAAGGAGGCAATCGTGCGGGTGGAACGCGACCTCCGGGCGCGTTTCCCCAGCCTTCCAGCGGACGTGGCGAAAGCGCGCCCGGAGGTCGCGCTCCACCTCTCGATGCCGCAGCTTGTCATGCCACCGGATGAACATGCCATTTCCAGCGAAAAACAGCGGTTTTCACGGAAACGGGGTCTTCCCCGCGCGAAACGGGGTGGATACCGGCTGCGGCGGGGTCGTCCATGAGCGCGGTGGGGTGGCCCATCCGGGGGCCGGGATGAATCCCGCCGGGAATGGTATCCACCCCGGCGGCTTCATGGGCGACCCCGCCGTAAATGGGATGGCTCCCCATTTGCAATGGTATGAACCCCGGCGCGCGCGGCATCCACCCCGGCGCCGTGGGTATCCACCCCGGCGGTTCGATGGACGCCCCGCGGCGGCCGGCACGGACCCCGGCAGCGGCGGGGACGGGAGCGCGGCCTCCGGGAGCGCCCATGATTCCGGCGGTGTCGCGCCCGGACTGTCCACGGGCGCCCATGCGCCGTCGAATGCCCCACCCGGCCACTTTTGATTCACCCCCAGCCCCGCCGCGCGCAAGCGGCACCCCGATGAGCGACGGGACGTATGCGCGGGCGTGGCTCTTCCGCGAAATCTCCAAGCGGCAGTGAGCCAATGGCGCCGCCTACTTCTTCCCGTCCGTCCCGCGGTGCGTGCGGTAGGCGCTGACAATGCGCTGGACGAGTTCGTGGCGGATCACGTCGCGGTCGCCGAACTGGGCGAAGGCGATGCCTTCCACCCCGCGCAGGGCGGCGAGCGCCTCGACCATGCCGCTGCGCTTGTTGTTCGGGAGGTCGATCTGCGTGGGGTCGCCGGTGATCACCGCCTTGCTCTCGGTGCCGAGGCGCGTGAGGAACATGAACATCTGCTCGCTCGTCGTGTTCTGCGCCTCGTCGAGGACGACGAAGGCGTGGTTCAGCGTGCGTCCGCGCATGTAGGCGAGCGGGGCGACCTCGATGACGCCGCGCTCGAAGTAGCGCTGCATTTCATCCGGCTCGACCATGTCGTGCAGCGCGTCGTAGAGCGGGCGCAGGTAGGGCATGATCTTCTCGTTGAGGTCGCCGGGGAGGAAGCCGAGCGCTTCACCGGCCTCGACGGCGGGACGCGTGAGGATGATGCGGTGGACCTCCTCCTTTTTCAAAGCGGACACCGCCATGGCCATCGCGAGGTAGGTCTTGCCCGTGCCGGCGGGGCCGATGCCGAAGGTCATGTCGTGCTGCTGAATCGCCTGGATGTAGGCGCGCTGCATCGGCGTCTTCGGGATGATGGGGGCGCGCTTCGGCGAGCACTGGATGCGGGTGACGACCAAACTGTCGAGGCCGACGGCGGCGGGATCGTGCGCGTGGTGGAGGGCGTAGTTGAATTCGTAGCGGCGGATGGCCATGCCGCCTTTCCGCGCGTCGTCGAGCTGCCGGAACATGCGGCCGACGGCGGCGACATTCTCCGCATCGCCCTCCGCGCGCAGCCAGCCCTCGCGGGTGGTGACTTTGACGCCGAGCTTCTCCTCGACGGAGCGCAGGTTCGCCGGATCGTTCAGGAAGAGCTGCCCGAGCACACGGGCGCTCTCGAATTCAAATGTCTGGCTCTCGCTCATCGCGCCGTGCGGCTGCGGGCCGCGGCAATTCACTCAGCGGAACCCGTAGGCCATCCCCCAGTGCGTGCGCTCATGAGAGGATTTCTCGACTTCCACGATGACGTAGTAGGTGCCCGAGCGTTTCGGCACGACGCGCGCGCCGCAGAGCTGGCCCTTCTGCCAAGACTCGACTTCGCAAAGGTTGCCCTCGCTGTCATAAACGTGGACGGAGATGCGCGAGCCCTTCACGTCGGTGCCGGCCCAGAACCAGTATTCGTTGCCCTTGAAAAGCTGCTGAGTGATGGCCTTCGGCTGCGCGACGGCCATGTCGCCGCCCCAGTAGTCCTCGCGGACGGTGAAGCCCTCCTTCACGTAGGGCTGCGCCGCCTCCAGCGCATAGGAAAGTGCGTCATCCACCCGCGCGAGCGCGGGCAGGACCGCGATTGCGAGAATGAGAAGGGTTTTGAAGAGTCGTGTCACGGGTGTGCCCTCAGGCTAGCGGCTCTGGATTGCTTTGACCAGCTTCTCGGAGATTGAGCCAATCTCGCGGACGGACTTGGCGGAAATCTCGGCGCCGTCGCTGGCACCGATGAGGGGGCGGATGTCCTTCAGCCCGGTCTGGATTTTCCCGATGATGGCGTTGCGCTTGTAGCGGCCCTTCATGCCGTCTAGCTGCTGGGCAAAATACTCGATCAACACGGGCTGGTGGAGCAGGTCTGCGCCGTCGCGCTTGTAATCTTGGGTGACCGCCTCGCACAGCGCCTCGGTGCCACGAAGCCAGCCGCCGAGGCTCACGAGCTGGGCGAGCTGATCGCTGCCGAGTTCCGCCATCGCACGCTTCACTTCGCCGAGCGCGCCGTCCAATTCGCGGCGCACGGTCTTCCATTCCTTGTTGTCGCCTGCCTCGATGATCGCGTTCGCGCGCTTCTTCACGGATTTGCTCACGCCCAAATTCTCACTGAGGCTGAGCACGCTGCGGCCGATTTTTTGAACCTGATCCGCGTCCTCCGCCTCCACCGCCACGAAGCCCTCCGCAATGATCGTTCCGAGGTAGAGGGCGACCTGCGGTTGATCACCGGAAGCCTTCGCGACGCCCTTCATCGGGCGCAGCACTTCCTTCCAGCGGGGCCCGCCGATCTTGTCGAGCACGCCGAAAATCTCACTCGGCACCGGGACGACGACGTCGCCAATGACCTTCGACTGATGCGGCAGCTTGCTCACGTCAATCTTCGCGGGCGGGGCGGCGTTCAGCGGCAGGGCAGCGATCAGCAGTGCGGGCAGGAGAGCGTGTTTCATCATTTCAGGAATTCATCCACCTAGGTGGACTCCGAGCAAAAGCAGAGGCGTGCTTCGCGGCAAGCCATCTTTTCCAGAGTGCCCGGGGGACGGGCGCGAACGCCGCAAATTCAATCCGTGCTGTTCGTTGCGATGGTGGTGCTCTTCAGCCGGATTTTGTGCGTCCGGCCATCGCGCTCGATGGTGAATTTGCCGCTCCACCCATCGTCGTTGCACGGGCCGCTGAGCCACTTCACCTCGCTGGCGGCGGAGTCGAATGAATACGCGCCCTCGCCGTAATACTCGCCGCTGCTCCGGCGCGAGATGCGGTATTTGCCGCCAGCCTGCAGCTCGATGTGGCCGAGGAAAAGCGGAGGGCGGTTCGTGGCGCCGTAGGAGTTGATGTTGTATTTGCCGAGCCGGGGCCCTCCGCCTGCGGCTGCGCCGGCACCGACCGTCACGCTGCCATCCCCGCTGGAAGTTCCCGGTGTCGCTGGCACCGCCGGAGCCACCACACTAGTGGCCGGTGCTGCAGGAGCGGAGCCCGCAGGCGCACCGCCGGCGACTTTGCGGAAATAGACTCCTCGCAGCCACCGATCGTAGCTCGCCGCATAGCCGTCGTAGTGGACCTTGTATTCCCCCTCATGCTCGCCTCCCGCCTTTCCGACCTCGATCACCACGGCCTTGTCCCACGAGCCCAGCGTGTTCACCTCGATGCGCTCGTTCAGTTCGTAGGCGACCGCCGGTTTCGCAGGCGCGGACGAACCCGGAGCAGCCTTGCGAAAGTAGATCGGCCGCAGCCAGCGGTCGTAGCTCGCCGCGTATCCGTCGTAGTGGACCTTGTATTCGCCTTCGTGCTCGCCGCCCGCCTTTCCGACTTCAATCACCACCGCCTTGTCCCATGAGCCGAGCGTGTTCACTTCGATGCGCTCGTTCAGTTCGTAGGTCAGCGGCGGTGCCGCGGGGGCGGTGATTGAAAACGGACCGAATCCGAGGAGCAGGAAGGCGACGGTCGCGAGACTCGCGAAACGTAGGGGTGGACGAGTTTGCATGCCGCGATGCTGCCCGGCCGCCCGCCTCACGGCAAGGCGGACATCTTTTCCGTTGCCGCCGCCGCACGCGCTGCGCCTATGCTCACGGGATGCCCGACAGCCCCGCCGACAACCCCGAGATTTTCCAAATCCGCACGCACGCCGCCGGGCCGGAGGGCGCGCTGCCGCTCACGGCGGAGATGCTCGGCACCGCACCGAGCGGCGATCTTTTCGGTCTCACGCAGAATGTCGGCATGGGGTGGAATCCCGCCGATGCCGCGGGGCCGCAGTATCTCGTGCTGAGCACGCAGGGCGGATTGCGCGCGCCGGACGGCAAGCCCGTCGCGCTCGGCTACCACTCGGGGCATTGGGAAATCGGGATGCAGGTCGAAGCCGCTGCGCGCGAACTGCGCCGGCTCGGCTGCGTGCCGTTCGCGGGCGCGGTGAGCGATCCGTGCGACGGCCGCTCGCAGGGCACGCACGGGATGTTCGACTCGCTGCCCTACCGCAACGATGCCGCCATCGTGATGCGCCGCCTCATCCGCTCGCTCCCGCTGCGGCGCGGCATCCTCGGCGTGGCGACGTGCGACAAGGGGCTTCCCGCGATGATGATGGCGCTCGCGGGCATCCGCGATCTGCCGGGCGTGATCGTCCCCGGCGGCGTCACGCTCCCGCCGACGCGTGGCGAGGACGCGGGGAAAATCCAGACCATCGGCGCGCGCTTTTCCCACGGGATGCTCTCGCTGAGCGAAGCCGCGGAACTCGGCTGCCGCGCGTGCGCGACGCCCGGCGGCGGCTGCCAGTTCCTCGGCACCGCGGCGACTTCGCAGGTCGTCGCCGAGGCGCTCGGCCTCGCGCTCCCCCACTCCGCGCTCGCGCCGAGCGGACAGGCCGTTTGGCTCGACATCGCCGCGCGATCCGCACGCGCCGTCGTGGATCTGAATGCGCGCGGCCTGCGTGGGCGCGACATCCTCACCGACGGCTCCATCCGCAACGCCATCGTCGTCCACGCCGCCATCGGCGGCTCGACGAATCTCCTCCTCCACATCCCCGCCATCGCGCACGCCGCGGGGCTCGCGATTCCGAAGGTGGACGACTGGATCGCCGCGAACCGCTCCACGCCGCGCCTTGTGGACGCGCTGCCGAACGGCCCTGTCGGCCATCCGACCGTGCGTGTCTTCCTCGCGGGCGGAACACCCGAAGTGATGCTCCACCTGCGCTCGCTCGGCCTGCTCGACTGTTCCGTGCTCACCGCCACGGGCCGCACGCTCGGCGAAAACCTCGACGCGTGGGAGCGCAGCGAGCGCCGCGCGCGCTTCCGCGATATTCTGCGGGAGATGGACGGAGTGGACCCGATGGACGTAATTCTGCCGCCGGACCGCGCGAAGGAGCGCGGCCTCACCGGCACGATGATTTTCCCCGTCGGCAACCTCGCGCCCGAGGGCAGCGTGGTGAAAGCGACCTCGATTGATCCCTCCGTCGTCGGCGCGGATTCCGTCTTCCGCCACGAAGGACCGGCGCGCGTTTTCCCGAGCGAGGCCGCGGCCATCGCGGCGATCAAGGGCGGCGCAGTCCAGGCGGGCGACACGCTCGTCGTCGCCGGCATCGGCCCGATGGGCACCGGCATGGAGGAGACCTACCAGCTCACCAGCGCACTGAAACACCTCCCCTTCGGCAAACGCGTCGCGCTGCTCACGGACGCGCGCTTCAGCGGCGTGAGCACCGGCGCGTGCATCGGCCACATCGGCCCCGAGGCGCTCGCAGGCGGCCCGCTCGGAAAACTGCGCGACGGCGACCGCATCCGCATCGTGATCGATCGCGCTGCTATGACGGGCAGCGTGGACTTCATCGGCGAAGGCGACCGCACCTTTTCCCCCGAGGAAGGCGCGTGCATCCTCGTCTCACGAGCGACCCGCGACGACCTCGCCCCGCACCCCGCGCTGCCCGACGACACGCGCCTGTGGGCTGAGCTGCAGCGCATCAGTGGCGGCACTTGGGGCGGCTGCGTTTACGACACCGAGAAGATCCTCGCGCGGCTTCGTGGCTGATCACCAATACCGGTAGTGCCCGGTGATCGGGAACTCGAACAGCCGGTCCTCCACCTGCGTGCCGCCGCCGATGTTGTGCACGACCTGCATCCGCTTCGGCTCCGCGGCCGAAGGCACGTCGGTCACAATCATGATATGCGGCAGGTTCGGCGGCAGAGTCACGGTCACGAGGTCGCCGGGGCGGTAGTCCTCCGGCTTCTTCGAGATGGCGAGCTGCTTGCCAGCGCGCTCGAAGAACCGCATCAGGTTCGGCACGCGCCGGTGGTCAATGTTCGTGTCCGGCTTCGCGAGTCCCCACTGGCGCGGGTATTTGGAAAATGCGCGCGCCATGTCCTCGTGGACGAGCCGCTGGAGGTCGAGTCCCAGCGCGCGGAAGGCGCGAATCACCACATCCGTGCACACGCCGCGATCCTCCGGCACGTCGCCGCCGGGATAGCCGAGCTTCACGTAGGCCGGGTCGTAGCTTGTCGTCACGCCCACCTGCTTCTTCGCCGCCGCGATCAGCTTCACTGCCTGCGGATGCGGCTTCGGCGGCTCGACCGGGTTGTCCGCAGAGAGCGCGAAGGCCGCGGCGAGGAAAAGGAGGAGCTTGGGGAGCTTCATGGCGCACTCAGACAGCCGCAGGCGCGGGATGTTCACCAGATTTCCACGAAGCACCGCGGATCCGTTTTCCGTCTGACACACGTCGCCGGCTGCCAACCCGGCAGGGCGGAATCGATGCGGACGCCATCCGCGGCTCACTGCTTGCTTTCTCAGTCGCAAGCCCAAGCCCATTTTGCACCAAACAGAAACCGCATCCGGAACCGCCGACGCTGCCTCCGAGGGACACGAATCGCTCCCGCAGCGCGTCCTCACGCGCCTGAAGGTGCGGCAGAAGCTGCGCATCTGCAGCCTGCTCAGCCTCGGCGCTGGAATCATCCCGCCGCTCTTCCTGCTCTGGCGCCTCGACTCGCTCACCGGCTACGAGGCGGACAAGAGCATCTATGTGCAGATGGTCTGCTGGACGGTCGTCACGCAGGGGCTCGGGCTGCTCGTCGCGGCGTTTTTCAGCCGGCGCATCGTCCGGCGCATGGGCCGTTCGTTTCAAAAGCTCGGCGACGTGATTGATTCGATCACCGCCGGCGAGGGCGAGCAGCGCATCCACGTGGACAACCAGCGCGATGAAATCGGCGAACTCGCGCAGGCCCTCGACCGGATGGTAAAGGCGAGCGGCGCCGACCGGAAGCAGCTCATCGAGAACAACGTCGCGCTCGTGCTCGCGAACGAAAGGCTTGCCGAGGCGAACATGGAGCTGGAAGCGGCGAACAAGCGGGTGAGCGAGTTTGCCGAGCAGGCCGGCAGCGCGAATGCGGCGAAGCGCACGTTCCTCGCGGTGATGAGCCATGAGATCCGCACGCCGGTGAACGGAATCATCGGCATGACCGAGCTCTCGCTGAAGACGCGCCTCGACGCAGGCCAGCGAGAATACCTTGAGACGATCAACAACACCGCGCAGGGCCTGCTCGAACTTCTGAACGACGTGCTCGATTTTTCAAAGATCGAGGCGGGAAAGCTGGAGCTGGAAGTCACCGACTTCAGCCTCCGCCACGAGGTCGGCGACGCGGTGGCGAGCTTTGCCGCTCGGCATCATTCGAAGGGCCTCGACCTCGTGCTCGACATCGCGCCGGAGGTGCCCGACGCACTCGTGGGCGATCCTCTTCGGCTGCGGCAGATTTTGCTGAACCTGCTGAGCAACGCGCACCGCTTCACCGAGCGCGGCGAGGTCGCGGTGAACGTGCAGGTGGAGGAGCCGGGCGAGGTGGAGACGCGGCTGCATTTCTCAGTCACGGACACCGGCTGCGGCATTCCGCGCGACAAGCAGGAGAGCATCTTCGAGGTGTTCACCCAGGCGGACAACTCGACGACGCGGCGTTTCGGCGGCAGCGGCCTCGGCCTCTCGATCACCAGCCAGCTTGTGCAGATGATGGACGGCCAGATCCGCCTCGTGAGCGAGCCCGGAAGCGGAAGCCGGTTCGATTTCACCGCGGTGTTCGGCGTGGGAATGCACCATGCGGAGGAAGCGCCGCCGGCCCTCGCGGGAAAACGCGCACTGCTGATCGAATCGCACCCGCGCAGCGCGGAAATCACCTCGCGGATGCTGGAGGGCCGGGGCCTCGCAGTCACCGAAGCCCGCTGCGCGGCGCAGGGCCTGCAGGTGATCGAACGCGCAAAGGAGCCGTTCGATTTCATCATCGCGGACACCTTTCACACGGGCAGCGGTGGGTTGGAATTGGCGGCACGCCTTTCTCCGGAAGGCGCGAAGGGCGCCCGCCTCATCCTCCTCACCTCCGCGAGCAGGACGGACTTCTCCTCCCTCGGCCTGCCGCCATCCACTTCGCTGCTCAGCAAGCCGGTGCGCGAGTCGAAGCTCCTCGAAGTCCTCATGCGGCCGCCGGACTCATCCGGCACGGACGCCGCGGCGCGGAGAACCGGCGAGCCCACAACGCCGCATGGCCGCAGCCTGAACATCCTCATCGCCGAGGACAACGCGACGAACCGCCGCATCACGCGCACTTATCTCGAGGCCTGGGGGCACCGCGTGGTCGCGGCAAACGACGGTGCCGACGCCATCCAGCGCTTTGCGGCGGAAAAGTTCGACCTCGTGCTGATGGACCTGCAGATGCCGCGGATGGATGGGATCGCAGCCGCGGCGAGCATCCGGCAGTTGGAGGTCGGCGGCAGCCGCGTGCCCATAGTCGCCCTCACGGCCAACGTGCTCAAGGGCGCGCGGGAGGAGTGCAACGCCGCCGGCATGTGCGGCTACCTCGCGAAGCCCGTCCGCGAGCACGAGCTGCTCGCGGCCATCGAGTCGGTGGTGCCGGGCCTGCGCGCCGCATCGGTCATCGCGGAGCAGTCGCTGCCGCAGTTCCCGCCCATGCCCGCCGCGGCCGCCCTGCCGTTTGATCCCGACGCCCTTGTCCGCAGCGTGAACGGCTCGCGCCAGACACTCTCCGGGCTGCTGGAGGACTGCCGCGACGGCGACTTCCCGGAGCTCCTTGCGCAGCTCGACGACGCGCTGAAAGCCGGCGACGCGCGGTGCGTCCAGCGTGCGGCACATGCGATGAAGGGGGTCGTCGGAGTCTTTCACGCGCCCTCCGCCTACGCGGCAGCGAAGCAGCTCGAGGACAGCGCGCGTGCCGGAAATGCCGCGCACCTTGCCCCGCAGGCCGCCGAGCTGCGCCGCGCGGTATCCGAATTGCTCTCTTCGCTCGAAAGCTTCGTCGCAGCCTCCCCGCTGCTCAGCCGGGCGGCGTGATGCCCGCGACACCCTTCACCATTCACTCACCATGTCAGACAGTCCCGCAGCCATCCTGATCCTCGAAGACACGCGCACCGTGCAGAATTACATCCGCGACGTGCTGCGCCCCATCGAGGCAAAGCACCCCGTCCTGCTCGCGCGCCGCATGCGCGAGGCGCATGATCTGGCGGCAAAGAACGACATCGCCGTGTTCATCGTGGACATCGGCCTGCCGGATGGCGACGGCATCGATTTCCTCTGCGAGATGTCCATGGTCCACCCGAACTCGCGCGCGCTCATCATCACGTCCACGCCCCGGGAGGATTTCCGCGAGCGGGCGAAGCAGCTCGGCGTGCTTCATTTCATGCCGAAGCCGCTGGAGCGCCGCGCCCTGCTGGAGGCGGTGGAAAACCTCCTCGCCCCGCGGGCAAAGCGTGGCGGCTTCGAGGCCACGCTGGGCGGACTTTCCCCCGCCGACATCATCCAGCTCAAGTGCCTGCGCCGCGCCACCGGCTCCATCGAGCTGCGCGAGGAGCACCTTTACGGGCAGGTGTGGTTCGAGGACGGCGATGTCGTCCATGCCGAGTGCAAATTCCCCGGCGCGGACTACGACGGCGAGGAGGCCTTTTACGCGATCATCAACTGGCGCGCCGGGAACATCCGCGATGTTCCGAACCCCCGCCCCGTCCGCCGCAGCATCACGCTTTCCTGGCAGCAGCTCCTCATGGAGGCGGGCAACCGCGCCGAAGAAGTGCTTGTCTAACCCGCGTGGCCGGCCTGCAAAAAACTTTGGGCGGAAAGCACCTCCGCAGGTCCCGTGGCGCGCAGAGTGCTAATTCCAAAGCTGCCTAGAAGCCCAAATGAGCAACGCAACGTCCACCATTCTCCTGATCGAGGACATCGGCACCGTGCAGTTTTTTGTGCGCAATGCGCTCAGCTCCCTGCCGCGGCCCTACACGCTCCTCACCGCGGGTTCCATCGCGCAGGCCCGCGAGCAGATGGCCGGCAAATTCATCGATCTCTTCATCGTGGACATCGGCCTGCCCGACGGCGACGGCATCGACTTCCTCTGCGAGGCTGCGATTCTCCAGCCGCAGGCGGTCGCGGTCATCGTCACGGCGACTCCCTCCGAGGAGCACCGCGCGCGGGCCGAGCAGCTCGGCGTCGTCCAGATCCTCAGCAAGCCCATCCAGCGCGCGCAGCTCTGCGGCGCCATCTGCAAGCTTCTTGGCTGGACCGACCAGACCCAGAGCGAGAACTCGAACTTCCGCGCCACGCTCAGCGGCCTCACCCCGCTCGACATCGTGCAATTGAAATGCATGAGCGGCTCGACCGGCATCCTCGAATTCAACAACAACCGGCGCAGCGGCCGCGTGTATTTCGAAAAAGGCAACGTCGCCCACGCCCTCCTGCTCAAGGAAGACGGCAGCAAGAAGCTGGGCTTCGACGCCTTCGCCGAAATCGCCGGCTGGCAGGCTGGCCGCGTCGCGGAAGTGCAGGATCCCTCTCCCTACCCCCAGAGCATCCGCACCGGCTGGCAGTCACTGCTGCTCGAAGTGGCGCAGCACACGGACGAACTGCAGGGGCACGCGGCTTAGCGATCCGCCGCCGTGGGCGCGGTTACTTCGCCTTTTCCAGCGCCTTGATGAAGGCCTTCGGTCCGCCCTCCACATAACCGAGCTCGCCCTTCTTCGTCCCGCTCGCGGAAGTGATGATGATCGTCGGATACCCGCGCACTTGAAACTTCTTCGCTAGCGCCTCGTTCTGCTTCTGCGTCGCCTCCGCCAGCTTGAAGCCCTTTGGAAAATCCAGTTCCACGAGCACGAGCTTCTTTGCCGCGTAGTCCTTGAACTCCTGGGTGCTGAAAATCTCCGAATCCAGCTTCTTGCACCACCCGCACCAGTCCGAGCCGGTGAAATCGAGGAGGATCTTCTTGTTCTCAGCCTTCGCCTGCGCCTTGGCCTTCTCCAGATCATCCAGCCAGCCTTCCTTGGCGGCGAAAGCGGGCATTGCGAGTGCAGTGAGGGCGACGAGTGAGAGGAACGTTTTCATGGTGCGGGAAGCGTGTGCGCAGCGGCGGCAGATTGCAAGGCCCGAGACGGACGCGCGGTCATTCGGCGAGTGGACGCAGCACGACGCGGCGCAGGTCCATCACCGCCCCGCCCGGTTTCGTCTGAGGCTTCACGGCGAGCGTCGCCTTGCCCGCGGGCAACTCGACTTCGCCGATGGTGCGCTGGATGAAGTTCTGGAAGTGCCCGGTCTCCTGCACGGTGAACTTGAACGTCTTTCCCGCAATCTCGACCGCAACCTCCGCGCCGCCGCTCCCTTTGCCGCAGCCCTGCGTGACCTCGAGTTCGTATTTGCCCGCGGTCTTCACGTCGAATTCCCAGTCGGCCCAGTCGGACGGGTTCGTCCAAAAGCCGAGCGTGTTTTTCTGCGGCTGCGGCTCGTAGCGCAGCTTCTCACCGTGGACGCGCGCATCTTTGGCAAGAAGACGGAGGTCGCCCTGCGCCGGGGTGTTCAGCGCCCGGCGGTTCTTCTTGCCCGGGCCGCCGGGCCCCTTCACCGCGGCGTCCATGCCTTCGCGCCACTGCCTCCACTTCTGCTCCACGGTGGCGGCGTTGTCGCCGGTGAATGCGAGCCGCGTCGAATCCGTGTCCACATAGAGCGTGCGGTGGAGCTTTTCGTCAAAGGTCGGATTTGGCTTCACCTGCTGAGCGCCGACACCGACGCGCCACTCGGCCAGCTTCGCCTTCATCGTGGAAAGGCGCGCGGATTCCTTGTCGGCGAGGTCGTGCTTCTCGCTGGGATCCTGCGCGAGGTTGAAGAGCTCCGTCTTTCCGTCCTCGAAATGCTCGACGAGCTTCCAGTCGCCGTCGCGCATCGCGCCGCCGGGGCGTCCGCCCTGGTTCGTGTAGTTCGGGAAGTGCCAGAAGAGCGGGCGCGGCGCGAGTTCGGCACCACCGAGGAATTTCACGAGGCTCACGCCATCGAGCGGGCCGACTTGTTTCACAAGGTCGATGCCCGCGGCCTCGCACAGCGTGGGGACGAGGTCGGTGAGCACGACCGGCGTGTCGCTCGTGCGGCCGGGCTTCACCGTGCCGGGCCAGCGGATGATGAGCGGCACGCGCAGGCCGCCCTCGTAGTTGTAGCCCTTGCCGGTGCGGAACGGCGTGTTGTGCGTGGCGGGCGTGCCGGGGAATTCGAGCACGTGCAGCCCGCCATTGTCGCTCGCGAAGATGAAGATGGTGCGCTCCCGCAGACCGAGCGCGTCCACCTTTGCCATCACGCGGCCCACGCAGTCGTCCATGTGCTCGATGACGGCGGCATACGTGGGATTGAACGCGCCCTTGTTGCGCTCCACCTCCTCGGGCAGCGCGGCGAACGGGATGTGCGGCGTGTTGTGCGCGAGGTAGAGGAAAAACGGACCGGCCTTGTGCTCGTCGAGCCATTGCTCGGCGTGCGCGGTCAGGTCATATTCGCCCTTGCTGCCCTCGGTCGCGCTCGGCTGCGTGTTCGCCTTGCCCGCGTAGCTGGAGCCGAACCCCTGCTCGGTCGGGCCGAAGCCCGCGCCGCCGAGATGCCACTTGCCGATGTGTCCCGTCGCGTAGCCCGCGTCGCGCAGCCGCTCGGCGACGGTCACTTCCTCCAGTGGGAGCTGGCCCTCGATGATCGGCTGCTTCACGCGCTGCGACGCGGCATCCGCGCGACCCGGCAGGAAGTTCGTGAGGTGCAGCCGCGCCGGGCTCTTGCCGGTCATCAGCGCCGCGCGCGACGCCGAGCAGATCGCCTGCGCGCAATACCCGCTCGTGAAGCGAATCCCATCACCCGCCAGCCGGTCGAGGTTCGGCGTCCTGTGCTCCGCGCGGCCGTAGCAATGGAGATCATTGATGCCGAGGTCGTCGCAGAGAATGAGGATGATGTTCGGCTTGTCCGCAGCGCGAGAGGCGGCGACGAGGAGAAGGAGCGGCAGGAGGACGCGGAGGAGCTTCATGCGCGCGGATGGCATCCGCACAAGGCGCGCGGCGCAAGCGCGGAGTGCATCCCTTCGTGGCGCATCGGGAGCACACGGGGCAATTTCCGCGAAGCGTTCCCCAATCGCCGGGAAGCGGCTTTCTCACCGGCGTGCGACACAGGGTTACCATGATTCACGAAGTCTCCGGCGACATCCTCCTCTCCCGCGCGTCAGCCATCGTCCACGGCGTCGCGCCAAACGACCACATGGGCTCCGGCCTCGCGCACCACCTCCGCGAGGACTGGCCCGCGATGTATAAGGACTTCCGCCACCACTGCCACACCAGCCACCCGGAGCCCGGCTCGCTGTGGGCATGGGCCGGCGCGGATGGGCGCCGCATCATCGCCCTCTTCACGCAGCAGCCCGCGAAGGACGAGCACTCGCATCCCGGCAAGGCGCGCATCCAGGACGTGAACCACTGCCTGCGGGCGCTGCGGCGCCACGTTGACGCGGAGAAAATCGGCAGCATCGCCCTTCCCAAGCTCGCCTGTGGCGTCGGCGGGCTCGCGTGGAGTGAAGTCCGTCCGCTCATCGAGCAGCACCTCGGCACGCTTCAAATCCCCGTGTATCTCTACAGCACCTTCCACGCGGGGCAGCAGGCAAAGGAACCCGCGGCGGCGTAGCCTCCGGCGAAAAAATCCAGGCTTCCGTAGTCTGCTGCATTGCGGCATTGCTCGCGCATGAACCGCCGTTCCGCCCTCGCTGCCATCGCCACTGCCACCGCCGCCGGCCTTTCCTCCGCACTCGCGGAGGTCGCCGACCTGAAGAACTTCCGCGTCAAGAACGGGCGCATCAAACAGTCCGTCGTCCCGTGGTGCTTCAACCCGATGCCCGTCGAGGAGCTCGCCCGGCACGCCGCCGCGATGGGCCTGAAGTCCGTCGAGCTGTGCGACCCGAAGCACTGGCCGCTGCTCAAGGAACTCGGAATGACGTGCGCCATCTCCAGCAGCCACGGCTTTGCGAAAGGCTTCGCGCACCGCGAGGAGTGGGCCGAGTGCCACGCGAAGCTCCGAGAGCGCATCGCGCAGTGCGCGGACTTCGGCGTGAAGAGCCTCATCACCTTCAGCGGATTCCGCCGCGGCCTCGGCGACGACGAGGGCATCAGGAACATGGTGGACGGCCTCAAGGAGATCGTCCCTCTCGCCGAGGAGAAGAAGGTCACCCTCTGCATCGAGATGCTGAACTCCCGCGTGGACACGAACATGAAGGGCCACCCCGATTACTTCTGCGACTCCGTCGAGCGCACCATCGAGATCATCAAGCGCATCGGCTCCCCGCGCGTGAAGCTCCTCTTCGACATCTACCACGTGCAGATCATGCATGGCGACGTCATCACCCGCATCCGCCAGCACAGGGAGTTCATCGCGCACGTCCACACCGCCGGCAACCCCGGGCGCAACGAGATCGACGACACGCAGGAGATCAACTACCCGCCCATCATGAAGGCGCTGCTCGAAGTCGGCTACGACGGCTACGTCGGCCAGGAGTTCATCCCCGTGCGGGAGAAAGTGGCGTCCCTCGCGCAGGGAGTGGCCATCTGCGATGTGTGAGGCCGGTGGCTGTCAGTGCCCAGTGCTCAGTCCTCGGTGCTCAGTTTCGGCTCGTCTGAGCACTGAGCACTGAGAACTGAGAACTCCGCGAAATGCTCATCCTCGACGTCTTCACCCAAGTCCTCCTCCCCATTCTCCTGATGTTCGGGGCGGGCTGGGCGCTCGACCGGCGGTGGAAGCTCGACCTCGCCACGGTCGTGAAGATGAACATCAACATCTTCGTCCCCTGCTTCATCTTCTACGAGCTCACGACGAAGGAAGTGAAGGGCCGCGACGCGTGGCTCGCCATCGCCTACACGCTCTCCGTCGTCGCCGTCCTCTTCATCATCGCCGGGCTCATCGCGAAATGGCGCCGCTACTCCCTCGCGCAGACGCGCTCCATGCAGATCGCCAGCGTCTTCTACAACTCGGCGAACTACGGCATCCCCCTCATGCACCTCGCCTACCCCGGCCCGGCCGAGGCGCTCCAGGTCTTCATCGTGCTCGTGCAGAACATCGGCAACTTCACTGTCGGCATCTTCCTCGTCTCCTCCTCCTCGGGGAAAGACCGCGGCTGGCGCGCCGCCCTGCCCATGCTCCGGCAGGTCAGCATCTGGGCCGTCGCCATCGCGCTCATCATCCGCGCCGTCCACGGCCCGGTGAACCCCGACCTCTCCGGCGCCATGCGCTGGCTGTGGGTGCCCATGAAATACTTCCACGACGGCCTCGTCGCCGTCGCCCTCGTCACCCTCGGCGTCCAGCTCTCGAAGACCGCCGCCCGCTCCGCCCTCCCGCGCCTCGGCTGGGCGCTCGCGCTGCGCCTCCTCGTCAGCCCGCTTGTCGGATGGGGCATCGCCCTGCTCTTCGGCTTCGAGGGCGAGCTGCTCCAGACCATGATCCTCAGCACCGCCTTCCCCACCGCGGTGAACACCGCCCTCATCGCCCACGAGTTCAAGGCCGACACCGAATACGCCACCGGCGCCGTCTTCTGGAGCACCCTCTTCAGCATGGTCACCGTCACCGCCCTCATCGTCATCCTGCGGGTGGGGTAAAATGGGCGCTCCTGCGAGGTGGAACGCGACCTCCGGGCGCGTTTTGCCGTGCGTGCGGACGGCCACCGACAACCTTCAGCAGGAGGCGCTGAACTCGCATTCCCAAAAACTGCGGGGATGGCTGCGCACCGCACCGGGACGTCCCCCGAAGTCGCGGGCACATCCCCCAGCGCCAGCCGGACATCCGCCCGGCCCACGAGGAGGTTCCCAAAGGCCGAAAGGACATCCCCGAGGCTCGGAAGGAGGTCCGGCAGCCACCCGGGGACGTCCGCGAATCACCGGAGGACGTCCGAAAGCCGCCAGAGGATGTCCGGCAGCCTCGGGAGGATGTCCGGAAGACTCAAAAGGATGTCCGGAAGACTCAACCGGAGACGGAAATGCCGCACAAGTAATTGCCCTCAAAAAGGTTGCGACGCGCGCGAAAAATGGCCGGTAAAATGCCCGTTTTCGAAAAGTGGCCTTTTGATGGGCAAACTGGCACCCGGAGTCCATTGGGAAAGTTCTGGCTTTGCCACCCCCCATGCTTCGCCAAGAGGCGTCTTAACCGCGCCTATCCGGTTTGTTCTCAGAAGCATCTCAGGAAGGCAGGAAGGCTGAAAAGGAGGCCAAGTTCCTGTCTTCCTGCCTTCCTGAGAGCCCGCATGTCAGGCAATCGGATAGGCAGGTCTTCCGGTGGCATTCTGCCGGACCGACAATGGCGTTCTGGACGCCTGAGGCCCTTCCCGCTATGCGAACATGATTCCCACGTCCCATGCCAGACCGCCCGCCATCCGTCCGCGAAAAGGTTGATGCCATCTTCCGGGAGCTGGCGGGCAAACGCGCCTCCGCGCTGGAGGCCACGCGGTTTCCGGCGCCCATCACGAGCACCATCACGGCGGCGCTCGCCTCCGAGGGGGCGGGCGAGGAGGAGATGCTCGCGAAGGACAAGGTCGCCTATCACCTCACGGACTGGAATGCGGAGGCGGCGTTCCTCGTGGCGCTGCACCTGTTCCCGGAGCGCTTCACGGCGGAGGACATCCGGGAGGGCGTGGAGGCGTTCCTCATTCACGCGCCCGCGCATGTGATCGCGGCGGCACGGCTGGGCGGCTATCCGACGGAGGACATCTTCGCGGAGGGGGACTGAGGGGCGCGCGGGGAGAACGGGGCGTCAATCCCCGCTGCCACGGGTGCGTGCCGCGCGCTGCCACGCTAGGAGCGCTCGGATGAGGATCACAGCGCCGATGAGCGTGCCGATGCCTGCGGCGATGAGCGAGTAGAGGATGACATCCACATTGCCGGAGAGCGCGGCCTTCTGATCGGCGACGGCGGCAGTGGACGTCCCCAGCATGGCGCGGGCGCGGCCCATGCCGAACGCGTAGCCCCAGAATCCGACGAGGACGGAGACGACGATGATCGCGGCGCCGACGGCGATGCGAGCGCGGTATCTTTTCCCCTGCTCCATCGCGCGCTACGGAAGCTCCTCGATGGTGATGTCCTTGAAGAAGACGACCGCCTTCGCGCCGCCGTGGATCTGGACGGCGATGAGGCCCTCGGCGGCGATGTCCTTTTCCGCCTCGGTGTAGTCCACGGTCTTCACGCCGTTCAGCCAGATCTGGATGCGGGCGCCCTCGGCGCGGATGCGGTAGTCGTTCCAGTCGTTGCGGCGGAGGACCTTGTTGACGGCGTCCATGTCGGCTTGCGCGAGGATCTTCCTGCGGCGGGACTCGTCGTAGAGGCAGCCCCAGTAGCTCGGGTCGCCGATGTCGGCCTGGTAGCCGAACATCTCGTGCGCGGGCTTCTCCATGCGGACGCTGCGGAACTGGACGCCGGAGTTCACGAAGCCCTCGGTGCCGGTGAGCTTGAACTTCAGGCGGAGGTCGAAGTTCCGGTAGGTCTTCGGCGAGGCGAGGAACTCGTTGCGCGGGACGCGCTCGGCGAGGGAGCCGCCGGTGATGCAGCCATCCTCGATGCGCCAGGTCTTTTCCTTGTCGCCGTTCCAGCCGTCGAGAGTCTTGCCGTCGAAGAGGGAGACGGGCGCGGCAGTGGCGGCGGTGACGAGGGAGATGAGGACGAGGAGGAGTTTCATGGGCGAAGTATGAAGGCTGAAGGGTGAAGGAGGAAGCAGGAACACGCGGGGGCTCAGTGCTCAGTGCTCAGTGCTCAGTGCCCAGTGCTCGGTTCTGCTCCACTTTCTGAGCACTGGGCACTGAGAACCGAGCACTCGCACCTCCGCGGCGTCACTGCTGCGCACCGGGCTCCCTCCCGCCGAGGATTTGCCAGATGCGATCCTGCGCGGCGTTGTTGCCGGCATTGATGGAGGTGCAGCCGGCAAGCTCGGCGTCGAACGCCGTGCGGGGCACCCACGCGCCGCTGCCGTCGCTGAAGACAACATTCACGCCGTCCTTGTGGCGGGAGTCCACGCGCTTCGGCATGCCCACGCCGTCGGCGATGAGGGGGACGCGCTCGAGGTTGCTAAGCTTCACGGGCTCGTCGGGGAACTCGGCGGTGCCCCAGTCCACGAGGGGGTTCGTGCCGTAGCCGCCCTGGAGGTTCTTGCCGGCCTGGATGGGGAACGGGTTGTCCTTGGTGTTGTAGGCCTGCGTGGGGTCGCGCTCGGCGGGGCAGAAGAACGCGCGGGCGTCCGCTCCGCCGGTGAGGAGCCTGCCGAGGAGGACGTATTTGCCGTTGCTGGCGGAGAAGAGCGTGGTGTTGAACTGCTTCTGCCCGAGGCGGTATCCGATCGGCAGCGCGCCGTCGTTGTCGGCGGCGAAGCGCACGGCGAGCGCGTGGACCTGGCGGAGGTTCGAAAGGCAAGCAGTGCGCCTGCCCTGCTCGCCGCTGCGGCTCATCACTGCAACCGCGAGTGCGGCGAGCACCGCGATGATGGCGATGACGACGAGCAACTCGACGAGGGTGAATGCCGCAGGGATTTCCCGGAGGAACTGGCGGCGGAGTCGGCTGCGCATGTGCAATGGGGACACCGGCGCGGCACCGGGCGCAAGTTGCGGATTGCAGCGCGCCGATGCCGCGGGCAAAAGCGACGCATGGAGCACAAAGACGAGCAGTGCCGCCAGATCCTCGGCGTCCGGTTCTTCACCGGCCGCGCCGAGGAGGCCGTGGCGCGCAGTCTCGCGGGCGGGCTCGTGGTGGTGCCGTCCGCGCCGGTGCTGGTGACTGCCGCGGAGGATCCCGCGACGCAGGCGGCGCTGGTGGAGAGCGACATGGCGATCACGGACAGCGGGCTGATGATCCTGCTGTGGCAGTTTCTCAAATGGGAGCGCATCCCGCGCGTGTCGGGCCTCGCGTATCTGAAGCTGCTCCTGCGCGAGCCCGCCATCCGCGCGAAGGGCGCGACACTCTGGGTGATGCCCGGCGAGAGCACCGCGCGGCGCAGCGTGGAATGGCTGCGCGCCAGCGGCTGCGAGGTGACGCTGGGGGACTGCCACATCGCGCCGAGATACGGCGCGGGCCCGCTCGAGGATCCGGAGCTTCTCGCGCTGGTGCAGCGGCGCAGGCCGGCGCACATCATCATGGCCGTCGGCGGCGGCGTGCAGGAGCGGCTCGGGCATTACCTCCAGAAAAGCGCGGGCTACCGCCCGGCGATCCACTGCACCGGCGCGGCGATCGGCTTCCTCACCGGCGAGCAGGCGAACATCCCCGCGTGGGCGGACCGCTTCTTCCTCGGCTGGCTGTTCCGCTGCTTCCAGTCACCGTCGCGCTTCATCCCGCGCTACGTGCGCGCGGCAAAGCTCGTCTATCTCATGCTGCGATGGCGTGAGCGGCAGCCGGGGGCGGCAGCCGCATGAGGCCGCGTGCGCCTGCCCCATGGAGCCGATGAATCCTTCAAGCGCCGGCGCCCCGCTGTCCTCCGAGGACAACCGCGCATGGCCGCCCGCCATGCGCTGGATGCTCAACCGCAGGCTGCTGCCCGGCATCGTGCTGGCGCTCGCCGCGAGCTTCCTCATCGCTGGATGGTCGCCGGGCTTCCCGATGGTTTACACCGTGCTGCGCTCCCTCGGGCTGTGGCTGCTCAACGGCGTGCTCCTCGGCTGCCTCTACTGCCTCGCCGCGCACTGGCTCGCACGCCAGCCCTGGATGCCATCCGCGTGGGTCGCGCTCGGCGCCGGCGGTGCCGTCGCAGTCCTGGGCTACCTGTCGTTCTGGGTGTGGTTCGCGCATCCGATCGCGGGACTTGCCTTTTCAATCGGAGCGCTCGCCTCCGCCATCCGCCTGCTCGTCCGAAAGCGCCTCCGCTTTGACGCGCGTGACCGCGAGTGGATATCGGTCTCCGTCGCGATGGTCTTCATCGGCCTGTTCCATCTCGGAATCCTGCACCTCTTCGGGTCGCGCCTCGGCTTCTTCGACCTCGCCCACCAGCGCTTCATCGAGAACATGGGCGGCGACAACGTGCTGCCCTACGGGCTGAACTATCTCATCGGCAAGGGCAACTGCCCCGCAGTGCTTGCCGAGGGCTGGCTCACCAGCGACCGGCCCCCTCTCCAGACCGGCTGGCAGACACTCACGTGGCCGCTCGCGAGCGTGCTGCACCTCAGCGACAAATATGTCGCGGGCCTCGCCGGCGTGTGGTTCCAGCTCCTGTGGGTCGCCGCCGCACACGGGCTGCTCCGCTGGCTCGGCCTCGGCACGAACCGCGCGCTCGCGTGGTGCGCGGTCCTTTCGCTGAACGGCTTCTTCCTGCTGAACACCGTCTTCACATGGCCGAAGCTTGGCGGCGGCGCGTTCGCATGCGGGGCGTTTGCATTGTGGGCCATGCCGCCATCGCCCCACCGGCGCGTGCGGATGCTCGCGGGCGCCGTCCTCGCCGCGCTCGCGTGGCTCTCGCATGGTGGAGTGGTCTTCTCCCTCCTGCCGCTTGCCCCGTGGGTGGCGTGGCGTGCATTGCGCGGGGAAATGAGGCTGTGGCTCGCCGCAGGTGCGGTGTTCGCCGCATTCGCGCTGCCGTGGGCGGCGTTCCAGAAATTCCACGCGCCACCTGCCAACCGCCTGCTGAAGTGGCACCTCGGCGGGCAGATCGAGATCGATCCCCGCGGCACATGGGAAACCATCCGCGACGCCTACGCCGCCAAGTCGTGGGATGAAATCGTCGCGATCAAAATGCTCAACCTGAAGCTCCAATTCGACGGCCACTGGCATCAGCTCACCGACCTTTCCGCCGGGCGCGCACAGGAGCGGCGCACGCAGGAGTTCTGCTACGCGGGCATCGCGCTGACTTGGTGGAAAATCGCCCCGGCCTTCCTTCTTCTCGCCCTCGCCACCCCCGCGGGGCGCAGACAAATTGCCGAATGCCACCGACGCTGCTCCGCACTCGCCGCATGGATCGGTGCAACACTCATCGTTTGGTGCCTGCTGATTTTTCTGCCTGGCGCCACCTACATTCACCACGGCTCCTACGCAATGATGATCGGCCTTTTCGTGATCCTCTCATTCGTCATCGACGCCGCGGGAAGTTGGGCGATCATCGTGCTCGCCGCCCTGCAGACGATTGGCTTCCTCACCACTTGGGCCGTCGCCAGCCCCGCGGTCAGCGGCCCGCTCAGTCCGCCGGCTCTCCTGCTGGGAATGCTGGGTGCCGCCGGTCTTGCGCGGCTGATTTCACACGCGGCTGACGGCGACGAGCACTCCACCGCGGAGACTTCCTAGCGCGGGCTTCCACTGGCGGAACCATGTGCGTCGCGAAATCCGGGCAGATTTAGTTTTGCTGTCGCTCTGCTGCTTGCAAAACTCGCGCCCCTCGACATCCGCATGACTCATCACCGCACGCGACTGCTGCCATCTCCACGATCCACGACCCGCGCCGCAGTTCGCCGGTAGCCACGGAAAGCTGATCCTCATCTTGAAGCCAGCCACTGCACGGTGGCCGCCTTTTCCGACACTCAATGAATTCAACAGACGTGAGCGCGCCGACGGATGCCGACGACAACCGCGCATGGCCGCCGGCGATGCGCTGGATGCTGAGCCGCAGGCTGCTGCTCGGCATCGTGCTGGCGCTCGCCGCGAGCTTCCTCATCGCTGGATGGTCGCCGGGCTTCCCGATGGTTTACACCCTCGCGCGATCCATCGGCCTCTGGCTGCTCAATGGCCTGCTGCTCGGCTGCCTCTACTGCGTCGCCGCACACTGGCTCTCGCGCCAGCCGTGGATGCCCTCCGCGTGGGTCGCGCTCGGCGCCGGCGGTGCAGTCGCTGTGCTCGGCTACGTCTCCTTCTGGATTTGGTTCGCGCATCCGGTTGCAGGGCACATTTTCTCCATCGCCGCAGTCGCCTTCGGCATCCGCCTTTTCCTCCGGACACGACCGCATTTCGACGCACGTGACCGCGAATGGATCTCGGTCACGATCACGATG
Source organism: Chthoniobacteraceae bacterium (assembly GCA_044221185.1). GTDB lineage: Bacteria > Verrucomicrobiota > Verrucomicrobiia > Chthoniobacterales > Chthoniobacteraceae > SXWH01. The sequence continues at coordinate 90,081 of JBGAPP010000010.1, forward strand.
GCCATCGTCGGCCTGCTCCATCTCGGCATCCTCCACCAGTTCGGCGCGCGGCAGGGATTCCTCTACCTCGCGTATGACCGCTTCATCGATCACTTCTCGCTCGGGCAGGACAACCTGATCCCGCATGAGTTCAACGTGCAGCTCGCCAAGGGCGACTGCCGCGTGGTGTTCCTCGACTGGCTCTACAGCGACCGCCCGCCGCTGCAGACTGGCTGGCAGTCGCTCATCTGGCCGCTCGCGTCCCTGCTGCGCCTCAACGACAAGTTCGTCACGGGCCTCGCGGGCTTCTGGTTTCAGCTCCTGTGGGTCGCCGCAGCGTATGGGCTGTTCCGCTGGCTGCGGCTGAATGCGGCCCGCGCGCTCGCGTGGTGCGGCGTGCTCGCGATGAGCGGATTCTTCCTGCTGAACACCACCTTCACCTGGCCGAAGCTCGGGGCCGCCGCGTTCGCGTGCGGCGCGTTCGCGCTGTGGGCGCAGCCGCCGTCGGCGCACCGGCACCGGCAGATTCTCGCCGGCGGCGTGCTCGTCGCGCTCGCGTGGCTTTCGCACGGCGGGGTCGCGTTCTCGCTCGTGCCGCTCGCGCCGTGGCTGCTGTGGCGCGCGCTGCGCGGCGAGATGAGGAGCTTCGCAGTCGCGGGCGCGGTCTTCATCGCGCTCGCCCTGCCGTGGACGGCGTTTCAGAAATTCTATGCGCCTCCGGGAAACCGCCTGCTGAAGTGGCACCTCGGCGGGCAAATCGAAGTGGACCCGCGAGGCGTCGGGGAGACGCTCCGCAGCGCCTACGCGAGCCTCACGTGGGACGAAATCATCGCGAACAAGGCGGAGAATTTCCGCATGCAGTTCAAGTGCAACTGGGGCCAGCTCGTGGATCTCTCCGTGCAGCGCGCCTACGAACGGCGGCTGCAGGAATTCTGGTTCACGGCCACCGCGCTCACGTGGTGGAAGCTCACCCCGGTGCTCCTGCTCGTGGCGCTCGCAACGGCCGCCGGCCGCGGGCGGCTCGCCGCACTTTCGCGCCGCACGGCTGCGATGGGTGTGTGGGTTGCCGCGACGCTCGTCGTCTGGTGCCTGCTGCTTTTCCCTCCGAAAATGCCGAATGCCGCCTGCGTCATCGTCGGCTCCTACGCGATGTTCACCGGCCTCTTCGTGTTTTTTTCCATGCTCGCTGAAAGCGCGGGACGCTGGCCCCTCACCGCGATCGCGGCGCTGCAGGCGACCACCCTGCTCACCACGTGGGCGGTTCCTTACGACAAGGTCAGCGGCCCGCTAAGTCCACCGGCGATCGTGTTGATGATCCTCGGAGGAGGCGGAGTCGCCTGGCTCGTCGCCCGCGCGCATTCCGACAAAGCGCCGCAGTTCACCGATGCCTGAGCCGCCATCATCCGGCTCCGCAGAATCGCGAGTCCGCTGCTCCCATCTTGCGTCACGTAAAAGCCACAATTTTGCTTTTCCTTCCACTGCAACGGCGTGCAAACCTCCGCGCCTTCAAGCCACAATGACCCGACGGCTCCCCTTCCCCCATCTGCGCAGCCGACACCCGGCGAGCGCCAAAGCGCGCCCACACTGGGCCCTTTTTGGTCTGGTTGCCCTGGCCTTCGCGTCGTCGGTGCACGGGCAGGAAATTCCCCGCCCGTCCTACGCGCGGCAGAAGGCGAAAGTGGTCGAGCCGTCCATGGGGAACTTCCGGGTCGGCGAGGTGATTCTCCGGGTGGATGCGCGCGTCCAGACGGAGTTCACGGACAATGTCGATCTGTCGAAAGTCGCAAAGGCCGACGTCATCGTGACGCCGGAGATCGGAGTGAGCGCGATCTGGGCGATGACCAAGATGAACACCCTGCGTTTCCGCGCGGCGCTCGGCTACAGCTACTATTTCAACAGCCCGACGCTGAACCGCCAGACGATGACGATCTCGCCGGACTCCGCGCTGAGCTTCGACATGTTCGTCGGCGATGTGAAGATCAACCTGCACAATCAGTTCTCGCTGACACAGGAGGCGATCAGCCAGGGAACCCTGAGCGGCGTCGCGCAGCTTGAGCGCTTCACCAACACCATGGGTCTGAGCCTCCTCTGGGACACGAACGACATCGTCTGGACGCTCGGGTATGACCACTACACGTTTATCACGCTCGGCGGCGCAAATTCGAGTTCCGGCACCGTCGCCGCCAGCCTGAGCAACTACGATCATTCGACTGACCAAGTCTCCGCTTCGGTCGCCGTGAAGATGAACTCCTCATTGATCGGTGGCATCGAAGGGACGGGCTTCTATTCCACGTATCCGGATCGCAGCGAATCGAACTACTCGGGCTTGTCAGGCGGCGTCTTCTTTGAACTGCAACTCACCAAATACACGCACGTCTTTTTGAACGGCGGCATGAAGGCGTATTTCTCCGGTGCCGCCGCACCGGGCTCGGTCGCGGTGGATTCGACGACCGCCGCACAGCCCTCGAGTGGAAACCCGACCGGCTTTTACGCCAGCATGTCCTTCGTCCACCGGCTGAACCGCTTCTATTCGGACCGCTTGGATCTCGGACATACCGATGATATCGACGCCATCGGCGGTCACACCCTGACGAACTACGTCCGCTACAACGGCAGCTGGCGCGTGAACTCGCGGCTCATTCTCGGAATCGGCCTCTTTTTCGAGGACGTGCAGATCGCTGCCGGCAGCGCGCTCGGCGGCACCGTCGCATCGGACTACAAACGCTACGGGGCCTCGCTGAGCACAGGCCTCCAAATCTCCGATCATCTGGACCTCGGGCTGAGCTACGATTTCCTCGACAAAATCGCCCAACGCTCATCCGAAAGCTACACTCGGAACCGTTTCACAATCTCACTTGGATATCGTTTTTAGCCGCGCTAGACTCACCGTCATGATTTTCCGTCCCCGCAAATCTGCTTTTTCGTGCTGCGCTGCACTCGCGGCACTCACGATCGCCGCATCGGCCCTGCCTCCGGCGACAGTTCGGCAGGAGCCGGCCCAGCCGCATGTGGACAACCGCCCCGGCACCGCCCCCGTCACGGGGACGAGCACCGTGCCATTCACCACGTCCATGGAGGTTCTCAACGACACCACCAAGCTCGGCGCGGGAGATCGCGTGAGCTTCCGCATCATCGAGGATCGCCGCGATCCCATCACTCTCATCGTCACGGATTCAGGAGAGATGGAGGTGCCGTTGATCGGCCGCGTGAAGGCGCTGGACAAAACGTGCAAACAGCTCGCCTACGAGATTAAGCCGCTTTTCGAGAAGGAATACTTTGTGAAAGCCACCGTCATCATCGGCTTGGATCTCGTGGGCACGAAGCCGCGCGGGAAAGTGTTCATCACCGGCCAGGTGCGCGCGCCGGGAGCGATGGAGCTCATGCCCGGGGAGCCCGTCACGCTGAGCCAGGCGATTCTACGCGCGGGAAGCCTCGGGGATTTCGCAGACAAGCGCCACGTTCGGCTCGTCCGCAAGAAGGAGGGCGTCCAGGCGCGGCGCAGCCCGGCGAAAGTGGAGCCCGAGAAATTCTCCCTCCTCCGCAATCCATTCCGCAAGAAGGCGCCCGCGCCAAACGACGCGACTGAGACGATCATCGTGGACTTGGTCGAGATACTCGAAAACGGACACCTTGATCGCGATCCCGAACTCAAGGTCGGCGATCTGATTTTCGTCCCCGAACGGCTGATCAATTTCTAGGGCCCCGACCATGTCGATTCCACAGACGCCAACGCTCGCCCCCGCCCCCGCGCTGAACCGCGTCAGGGTCCAGTTGATTCGTTACCTGCACCTGCTCAAGAAGCGCTGGTGGGTGCTCCTCCTGCTCGTCAGCATCGGCGTGTTTGCCGGCGCATGGATCATCATGCAGCAGCCGGAGTCGTTCAAATCCGAGGGCCGCATGATGGTGAGCGGGCAGACCCGCATCGGCAGCGAGTCCATCGGCGTTTACAACGAGGAGCTGATGAACTTTTTCGGCACGCAGATCGAGCTCATGCGGAGCCGGGATGTCGCAAAGGGGGCTCAGGCGCGCGTCACTGCGCTGCACCCCGACCTGCCGAGTGAGGAAGTCCAGTTCGAGGTCGCGCAGCTTCCGCGCGCGGCGATCTTCATGATGCGCGTGATCGCGAAGACGCCGGCCTACGCGCAGGCGTATCTCGATGCCTGCATGGATGAATACATCGCGAAGAAGAAGGACATGCGCGATCAATCCCGCGAAGGCCTCGTCATTCAACTGCAGGACGAGCTCGTCCGCCTCGAAAAGGACATGCTGCGGGATGAGGAGGAGATGCACACTTTCCAAAAGGAGAACAACATCGGCTTCCTCCGCGAGGATGGGAACAGCGCCGCAGCCTATCTCGCCCAGTTGCGCCGCCAGCTCGCGGATTTGCAGACCGAGTCCGATCTCCTCCAGCTTCTCGACTTGGATCAAAATCTGGACCGTCCCCAAATCGCGCCCGGATCGAGCGAAAAGGCGATCACGAGGCTGGACTCCCTCGCGAGTGCGCCGGGACCGCTGGCCGAGTATCTCAAGGCCAAGCAGTCCCTCCAGCAGCTCAAGGCCGACCGGGAGGAGTTCGCGAAGACGCTCCGCCCGAAGCACCCGACGATGGTCGCGCTCGATGAGCAGATCACGAAGGGCGAGGCCCTGCTGACCACCTTCCGCCAGCTGAGCGTCGAGTCGCTGCAGAGCCGCCGCAATTCCATCAAGATCCAGATCGAGAACCTCGAGAAGACGATCAAAGTCTGGGAGGTGAAGGCGCTGGATCTCGCGAAGCGCATCGCGGAGTGGGACAAGATTCGCTCGAAAATCGATCGGACGAAGTCAATCTACGATCGCGTGGTGGGCAATTTGAAGAGCATGGATGTCTACAAGGTGACGGCCAGCGACACCGTCAGCATCCTCGAGCGCGCCTCGCCCGCGAAGCCCATCCGCCCGGGGCTCTGGCAGTATATCTTTGCCGGTGGCGCCATCGGTCTCGGGCTGGGGGTGCTCATCCTCGTGGTGCTCGACAAGCTCGACGATCGCATCGGGTCGTTCTTCGAGTTCCGCGAGCGCTTCCCCGAGCAGCTCCTCGGGCAGGTGCCGCGCGAGCTGGCGAAGGGCGGCGTCACCCTGCTCTCATCGAACGATCCGCGGCACGCGCTGCTGGAATCGTTCCGCACGCTGCGATCATCCATCATCTTCCTGCCAGTCGAGGGCCCGCGGCCGAAGACGCTGCTCATCACCAGCGCCACACCGGGCGAGGGCAAGACCACTGTCGCCGCGAACCTAGCGATCACATTCGCTTTCTCGGGCGCGAAGACGCTCCTCGTGGATGCGGACCTCCGCCTCGGGCGCATCGCCCGCGCCTTCAACATCGAGAGCGATGTCGGCCTCTCGGATGTCCTCCGCCAGCGCACCCACTGGCGCGAGGTCATCATCCCGACTTCGACGCCGAACCTCTCCGTGCTTCCGCGCGGCAAGACGCTGCCGCACCCCGCGGAGCACTTCCTTGGAAAGGTCACGGACCAGTTCCTGCAGGAGATCTACTCGGAGTTCGACTACATCATCTTCGACTCACCGCCTGTCATGGCGGCGGACGACGTGCTGAGCCTCGCGCCGAAGATCGACGGCACCATCTTCATCGTCCGCTTCTCGACGTCCTCCGCGCGCAGGAGCCGCACGGCAGTGAACCTCCTCGTGCAGCGCCAGGCCAACCTCCTCGGCGTCGTCTGCAACGACGTCCGTCTCGCCGAATCCGAATACGGCTACGGCAACTACTACCAGTATTCCGCATACCGCGAAAACCCCGAGGTGGACGAGCCGGTGAAGTCGCTGAAGTAGGCCGCGCGCCTTGGAGGCGCTTACTCGAAGTCCTTCCCGCCGTAGCGGAGCCACGCGTCCCACGCGCCCTCCCAATCGCTCATTTCCTCGCGCACTTCCGCCTCGATGAATGCGAGGTAGGCGGGATGGTTGCGCACCGTCTGGAGCGCCTTCAGAACGTCGAGTGCCTCCTTGCGGCGTCCCGTCGCGAGGAGCGTCGAGTGCAGTTGCAGGCCGATGTCGAAGTCATCCGGGCGAAGGCGGAAGAGCCGCTCCAATTCCGCCATCGGGCGGGTGGCAACAATCGTCGGCATCGCGGGGCGCTTGCAAAACTCGCGGGCCGTCCTACAGGCGCTTTCGAATTCCAGCCGCTCGGCGTGGAGCTTCGCCAGCAGCGGCCAGCCCTCCCGCCGAAAATCAGCATCGGCGACGAGCGTCGAGAAGAGCCGCGCATGGTTCCCTCCGCGGAACCAAATCGAGAAGAATTCCCGCCGCTGCGGGCCGGAGAGATCCTGCAGCTTCGGCTGCGCCGCGATCAGTTGGTCAATGAGCGACTGCCGCTCAAGCGGCCCCGTGTGCCAGAGATAGATCAGGAAATATTCCGGGCTGCCCCTCGACAGCGCACCGAGCATCGCCTGCATGCCGGGGCGGCTGCGCACCTGCTCCAGCATCTCCCTGTAAAGCAGCGGCGCCTTGTCCCCCGCGCGCCGCAGCGCCTCCAGCCACGCGTCGCGCGCGAGCGCGTTCTGGCCGGCGGCCGACCACGCTTTTCCCTCCTCGAAGCACAGCCTCGCCCAGCGCGGCTCAAGGTAGCGCGCGGTGGCGAAATCCCATCCAGCGCCCCAGACGGAGAATCCCTCGGCCACACGCGCGAGCGCACGCTGGAAATATGCGTCGGCATTCAGCGGCGCGATTCGCAGCGCCTCCGTGGCACTCGAAACGGCGGCGGCGTGCTCCCCGCGCACAGCCTGCTCCTTTGCGCGATCGAGCAGGCGTGACGCCGTCGCGGGCGTCGGAGCCGCCTGCGCCACCCGAACCGAGACGGTGGCGGCGAGCCACCATCCGGAGATTGCGGCGATCACGACTCCGAGAAGCCGGAACGCCAGCGCCGCCATCCTGCTCTCCGCAATCATGCGACCCGGCTTCAGCGCGAGCCCGGCGAGAAAGAGCGCCGGCCAGGCGGTGCCGGGACGGTGCCCCGACACATCCGCAAACGCGTGCAGCGCAAACGCAATCCCGCACACGAGCCCGGCGCCGCGCAGCGCGCGGTCCGTTCCCTGCGAAAGCGGAAAGCATTTCCACACCCAGAGCAGGAGCGCCGCGGCGAAGAGCGCCGCGACCGGCCAGCCCATCTCCACCGCCGCCCACAGCCAGTCGCTCTCCGGATGGATCGCGCGGTTCTGGTCTGCTGAAGCTTCGCGCGCCATCGCGAAGACCGGCGCGAAATTCCCGATTCCCTGCCCTGTCCATGGCGCTGCGGCAGCGAGGCGCAGCGCGTCACTCTGGATTTCCACGCGGTAGTCCGCGCGCGATTCATTCAGAAACTGGCGGATGCGGTCGAACGTCCCGCCGCCGAAAATGAAGAATGCGGTGAGCAGCAGCGCGAGCCCGGCAATCGCGACTGACCAGCGCTTTTCGGAACGCGACACACTCAGCGACAGCAGCACCCACGCGCCGATGCCACCAAAGAACAGCAGCACCCCGGCGCGCGAGTAGGCCTGCACGATCGCGGCGCCGAGCACGAGCAGCGACGCCACCCAGAACCACCCGCCCACGCGGCGCTTCCCGAACGCATCGAACGCCAGCGCCGTCACCATCACCGCCGCAAGCGCGAGCACATTCGCGGTCTGGTTGCGGTTCGGGAAAATGCCGAAGCCGTTCCCAGCGTTCAGCACCTTCGGCCAGAACGGCGGGCGCCAGCCGGTGAAAACCGACACGAGCGCTACCAGGGCGAGCAGCGTGATGCCAGCGGCAAACCAGCGCGCGGCCTGGCGGCGCGACTGCGGCCCCCAAGTCAGCGCCGAGAGATACAGGGCGAAAACCAGCCCGCCGAACATCAGGCACACCGCGTGGAGGCTCAGCCACGGCTGCGGCGACAGCGTGCCCGGCAGCTCTATGCGGAAATCCTTCACGAGCACGCGCCGCCATTCCGGGACCGCGAACCAGTGCGCCGGCATGAACGCCATCAGCGACAGCCCGAGGATCGCGGTGAAAATCACGCACAGCGCGGCATTCGGCGCGCGGCGCGGCGGCGCAATGATGAGCAGCAGGGCGAGGCCGAGCAGCAGCACTGCCTGAGGCCAGATTTCCGTCGCCACGCCGAGCAGCGGCCCGAGCAGCGCAAGCGCCGTGACCGCGGCAACCTTCATCTTGGAACTGGATTCAGTCCGCGATTCCATGCGTGGGTGCTTTGCGCCGCGCCCCGCCGGGGCCACGCGCGCGGGTTCCTGCGCTCACTTCGCCCCGCCCCGTTCCACGACCACCAGCGCCGCAGCGAGGTAGTCCATGATCTTCGCCTTCTCCTCGTTGCTCAAATTTGCGCGCCGCGACATGCCGGACACCATCCGCTCCCAGCCGCCGAGTGAGCGCCCGTCGAGCATTTCGAGGTCGTGGCACTCCGTGCAGCGGTTCGTGTAAAGCTTGCGCCCCTCGTTGAGCGACTGCGCGGACGTGCTCACCTTCGCGAGCGAGAGGAAGGCCGGCGTCACCTGCGGCGACGTGCGCTCCTCGAACGCCGCGCTCAGATCCTTCCGCAGTTCGCGCAGCGCCGTGTGGTCCGCGCAGAGCTTCAGCCCGTCGTCGATAGCGCTCAGCGCGTGAATCGCCCCGTTGTCGAGATTGCGCATCTTCTTCGCCGTCTTGCAGAGCACGTCCGCCTCATCGATGTCCCTCTGGATCACCGGCATCAGCGCCTTCATCTCCGCATTCGCGGGCTCCGCCTCCAGCCCTTCCCTGATGCACTTCACCGCCGTCACGAGATGCTTCTGCGCGGCGGCCTGCCGCGCGAGGACGAACGCCTTCTGCGCCGCCGCCGCCTTCTTCGCAACGTCCGCGCGGTCCAGCTTCGTCGCCGGCGGCGCGAGGCCGGGCGCCTGAGCGCCGAGGCGATCCACCGCGTCGTCGAGCGGCAGCGCGAGGCTCGGCAGGCCGGCCTTCGCATACTGCTCCGCCATGTCGCGGATGGACTGCAGCATCGTCTGCGCGCCCTGCTTCGCCGCCGGATTCGCGCGCACCTGCGCGATGGAGGCGAGCGCGCCGTTCATGCGCGTGAGAATCGTCCCGGCAAAGGCCGCATACTCCCTGTCCTGCGCCGCGCGCCCGAGCAGCCGCCGCGCCTCGTCGAACCGCTGGTCGCGGAACGCCTCCGCGCCGCGGATCACATCGTGCATCGCCGCGGGCTTGCCGGGCTCCACCGCCTCGTCGGGCAGCGCCAGTGCGATGAGCGCGCCATCGTCCTTGAGAAAGGAGACAAACACCTGCTTCTTCACCGCGTCGTGTTTGAGCAGCGTGAACTCCTGCCCCTTCGCGGCGCGCAGGAAATTCTTCCCCTCGAAGACGAGCATCTCGCTGTGCTTCGCGCGCACCGGGTCACCGGAACTGAACGCCGGCCCCGCGCCCCGGACCGCGGCGGACTGGGCGGCCAGCAGGAGGGATGAGAAAAGGCAGAGTGCGCGGTTCATTGGATCGGCAGCATCAGTTCCATCTTCTTCCCATCGCGCAGCACCGTCGTCTTCAGCTTCTCGCCGGGCTTGTGGCCCTGCACGAGCCGCCCGATGAGCGTCCCTTCCGACATCCGCGCGGACATGCCGCCCACTTCCGTGAGCACGTCGCCTTTTAGAAAGCCCGCGTTCTTCGCCGCAGCGTGCTTGCCGTATTGGCCCACGCCGCGCGCGCGCAGCGCCATGCGGTCCTTCGCCACGCCGAGCGCCGTGCGCTCCTCGTCCGTCGGCTCCTCCAGCACGAGGCCGCCGAACGCCATGCCGCGCATGCCCCACGTGCCCACGCGCTTTGAAATGTCCGCCGTCTCACGCCAGCCCTGCGGCAGCGTGAGCGCCGAGTTCACCGTCGCCGCGCCGCGCGCCGCCGCGACCGGCAGCGTGCCCGATGCCGGCGCACGGTGCAGCGCCCAGCTCACGTCCGCCGCGGACACCAGCGGCTGCCCGCCGAGCGACATGAGATTGTCGCCCGCCTTCAGCCCCGCCTTCGCCGCAATCGAGCCCGGCTCCACGCCCTCCACGCGCGCCGCGTGATCCGTCGCCAGCGTGAGGCCCACCGTCTCCGGTTTTGGAAAAGGATAAATCCACTCCGTTGGCACGCTCCCGCCCTTGTCGCGATACGACGCGCGGATCGCATCGCCCACCATGTGGCAGTGGACGCAGCTCTGCACCACCTTCCCCTCCCAATCCAGCGTCGTCTTGTATTTCTGCGCCAGCGTCGGGATCTCCACCGGCGTCTTGAATGGAATCGGCCCTCCCTGCTTGCCCGCGAGGCTCGCCTTGTTCGCCGGGTAGCCCCTGTGGATCGCCAGCGCGCCCTCCAGCGCCGCCTGGAATCCCGCCGTCGTCTTGTTCATCGGCTCATGCTGGTGCGTCCACGAGCCGTAGCGGCCATACACCGTGCCGTCGCCGTTGAAGAACATCACCGAGAACGACAGGTCGTAGTCGAACTGGAACTTCGAGAGGTCCAGCGCGTTCGCATTGATCACCCGCACGCACACGAACTGATCCAGCAGCGGCACCAGCGACTTCTCCTCGAGCACCTGCGCGTCGATGCCCGCACACGAGACGCACGGCACGCAGCGCAGCACCACCACCAGCGGCTTGCCCGTCTGCTTCGCCTTCGCAAAGCCCGCCGCGAAGTCGTTGTAGTTCCACCGCGCGTCGTATTCGAGCGCCGCACGGTCCTTGCGCACCGCACCCTCGCGGTCCTTCACCGTCTCGCCGTGGGAGGGAATGGTGAGCGCTGTGGAAATGGACGCCGTGAGGATGAGATGGAGGGATTTCATCGCGGGGAAAGTGAAGCAGCGGCGCCGCGTGTTCAATGCGCAACTTGGCCGGGAGCGGACTGGGGGAATGGCGAAACCCGAATGGCGACATCCGAATGACGAATGACGGAATGGCGGCGGCCCGTCCTTGTCATTCGTCATTCGACTTTCGTCATTCCTCATTCCCCGCTACCACCCTCTCATGCCCGACACCGACGACCCGCCTCCCTACCGCGTCAAGCGCGATGGCGCGCAGTTCCGCATCATGACCACCGACGGTTCCACCGCCCTCATCTGCGGCGACGAACGCAGCGCCGAGCAATACGCCGTGCTCATGAACGAAGCCTGGCGCCGCGGCTACAAGGCTGGCTTCCGCAAAGCGCGCCAGCGGGACTAGGAATCCGAACGGCGGTGTTTGAAAATCCGCTTCTCATGCATAGCCGCGCGGGGCCCAGGTGCAAAACTTGCCAGGTAGCCACACTGGTTTCAGGCATTCAGACGCGCAGCACCCGGGCCATCCACGCCAACTCCTCCTCAACCTCCTCGGGGGTCGCCACCGTGAGCGCCACCTCTTCGCGCAGCAGTTTCGTGAAACGCTGCCTCATGCGGAAGACCTGCAGGCGCACCGCCACCTCGCTGGTTCTCAATTCGGCGGCTAGGTCGCGATACGGTGCGGTCGCCTCGTCGAGTTCCACCGCCGATTGCAGCGTCTCATAAAGGGAGGCCCGCCCGGTTCGTCCGTAGTGCTCGCGCAGTTTCGCCCGTGTGCGGTCGAGTAGCTCTCGCGCCCACGCGCCAAGGAAGAGCGACTCCGGATCGCGGCGCTCCACGGGTTCGTTGCTAAATCGCTCCTCCGCCGTCTGGCATTCGAGCGGCAGGACGATCGCGCGGCCGCCGCGCTTCTGCGCGCCCTGATGCCGTCGAAAATCTGCGATATGCCTCGCCATTGCGCCGAGCAGCAGCGAACGGAGCTTCCCGCGCGACGGATCAGCGTGCCCCAAAAGTCCGCCGGTGATGATGCTGAGGAAAAAACCCTGCGTGAGGTCCTGCGCATCCTGCCGGTCGAAGTGACGGCAGCGCAGGTAGGCGTAGATGGGATACCAGTAGCGCCTGCAAAGCTCGTTCATCGCCACCGCCGCCTCCGCGTCGCTTTTTTGCGTCTGGAAAACCATCGTCCAATGCGTCGCTGGAAATACCGCGCCGAGCATCGAGTCGCGATGCTTGCCGCATGGATCGTTGGTCGCCGGCGGGTCTGCGCTCACGCTTGAAGGAACGCAGGGCATGACAAGGATGACAAGCCTGCGCGCGTGCTAGCGATACTCCAGCTTCTCGATCCGGGCGCCAGTGTCGCCGGTGAAGTAAAAGGTGCCCTCGGTTTGGAGTTCTGCACCGGACACACGGCAGGTCTCGACGCCATCCACCAAGACCCGAAGCGTGTCTGCCATGCATTGGAATTCAAAAGCGTGGCGCCTGGCGGAGGCGAAACTCGGGATTGCTTTGGAGCGCACCAATTCACCGCCATGCGTGTTGGGTGCCACGATTTTGGTGACGCCGTCGTTCATGAGCACCGCCTGGTAGTTTGCGGCATTTTGATGGCGGACGTGGATCGCGCAGTAGTCCGTGATGTCGCTGACGACGGCTCGCACGGCCACGTCTTTGCGCTTTGCCTCGTCAGCGAGGAAGATGGCTTTGCGCGACACAGCGATCACCCGGGCACCGTCGCCATCCCTGGCAAGCAGCGGTTCGCCCGGGCTGTTCTGTGCCCGCTTCCACCATCCGGCGAGGCCGTCCGTCCATGCGGCATTATCCGCGGGCATTGCCGCATTGCCGGATTCAGCCGAGTTCATCGGGGCTCGCAACGCGCGATATGCTGCGGCATCGAGCAAGACCCCCTTGCCCACCACAGAGAACTGGCCGCTGGCAAAAGTGGAATCGACAGCCTCGCCAAGCAGCACGCCATCAAGAACGCAACTCAGCCGTGGGCCTTCCGCCCGAAACTCCAATGTGTGACTTGCGTCAGAATCGAAACCCGCGGGTGCATCGAAGATGGCGAGTTCGGTGGACGCCGCATTTTTGCGGCAGATGATTTTGACCACGCCCGTGCTCTGTAATGTCGCCGCGTAGAAATTGCCGGGCTGAGGCTGCTCGCGAAGGTGGATATCCAGTGAGTGCCCGGCAGTCTGTCGAACCGTCACACGCACAGCGAGGTCAGCAAGCGATCGCGCAGGGAGGCTATTGCCGAGCATGAGCGTGGTGCCGGTGCCGGCCATCCGGTATGCCGCAGCCTCCCGGGCAATCACGCCCTTGTCGGCATTGCCGGGCACGGCGAGCCATTCAGCCACGCCGTCTGTCCAAGGGGCGTCGCCGGTGGGCAGCCCGCTGCGACCGTGATCCGAAAGGCCGGCAGAATCTTGAGGCTGCTTCCTCCCATTGTGCCACATGACGATCATCGCGCTTACTAGGAGCAGGAGGGCGGCAGCGGCGGTGAAACGACCACGGTATCTCCGCGGAAGTCCGGCACTGGGACTCGCGCGAGGGGTCGCGGGTATGGCGTTCAATGCTTCGCGCATTTCCGTCGCGGTCTGGTAGCGCGCGCCTGGGTCCGTCTGCATCGCCTTGGTGATGATGACGTCGAAATGCGGGTCAACTTCGCCACCGCTCAGCACGCCCGGCATTTGGAAAAGGCCCCTCGGAATTTCCCCCGTCAGCATCTGGTAAAGCATGACGCCTACGGCGTAGATGTCCGCACGGCCATCGATACCCGCAGCCTGCATGAGCACTTCCGGTGCGATAAAATCGGGCGTGCCGGAGGATGTGCCGGTCATGGTCAAAGCCGGGCCTTGCGCGGCACTGCTGATTTTCGCAAGGCCGAAGTCCGCCACTTTCACCCGGCCATGCCCGTCGATGAGGATGTTCGCCGGTTTGATGTCGCGGTGGATGACCCCGTGCCCGTGCGCATACTCGAGCGCATCGCAGACTTGCGAAGTGATCGTGCGCGCCCGCTCCGGCGGGAGCTTGCCGTGGGCCGCGATCAGCTTCGCCACGTCGCTGCCCTCCACGTGCTCCATCACGAAGTAGAGCTGGCCTTCGTCCGTCTCCCCAAAATCAAACACAGCCACGATGCCGGAATGCATGAGCTTCGCCATGGCGCGCGCCTCATTCTTGAACCGCTCGCCAAACCGGCCGCCGCCATCGTCGAAACCCGGCGGGAGAATCTTGATTGCGACAAGGCGGTCCAGCGAACGCTGCCTCGCCCTGTAGACGGCGCCCATGCCGCCGCGCCCGATGAGTCCCAGAATCTCGTATGGCGGCAGCAGCGCCTGCAGATGCTCGATTCCCGGCGGCGTCCAGCCCGGGCCGGGATGGGAGGAATGGGATGCGCCGGATGAACTCATGCCTCGATCATCCTTGCCGCAGCGGAACGAAAAGCCGCGGCTTTCGCATCCACGGGGCAGGTTCGCGCTTTCATGCGGCGAGTATGAAAGCGGGGGACCGCGTTGCAAGCGCCGCCTCCGGCGGGGCGGTCGCAAGCGCGTCCGCAAAAAAAGTTTCGAAACCCCTGAAACAAAACCGGCGCCTTTCCGAGAAATGATGATGCAATGAAACACCTACACTCCTTCCTCCGTTCCGTAGAAGGCCTCTGCCTGTCATTTCTCCGGCGTGTCACCGCCCGCCCGGGCGGGCTTCCGCACGCTCTCCGGCGAAGTCTGGGCATCGCTGTGCTCGCCTGGCTGGCGTGCCTTTCGCCATGCCTCGCGGAACCGTTCCAAGGCGGGCTCCACACGAGCCGCACGGCGCAAGGCACCATCAGTTGGCAGCTCTTCTTTTCGCAGAAGCAGGGTGCCAAAAGCTACACCGTCACCGGGCAGTTCGGCGACGGCGCCCTGGCCATCGCGGTGAACGGCCGATACGACCCCACAGCGAACATCCTGCACGCCTCCATGTTCAAACCGGTGACGATCGCCGATGCATTCGGCTGGGAACTGCCGATGGCGTTGATTGAAGTCGGCGGCTCCTGGGATGCGGGCGTCGAGCCGGGCTTCGTCGTCGCTGCCCATGGCTTTGCAAAGGAGAAGCTGAAGCGCGATCCCAACAGCCCCGAGCCCGGAGAGCCGTTGCTCGAAATCAAACTGGATATCCCCTCGCCGCAGGTGATGGGGACCGAACTGAAAGGAACAGGGAGGCTGCGCGTGTGCGGAGTGACCAAACCTGTGATGATGAGGTTTAAGCTCTCGATTGAGGAAGGCCTCACGGTGAACCGGGGGGAATACTCCGGGTGGCTGAGCCTCGATGAAGATTCGGAGCACGAGTTTGATCTCGATCAATTGGTCCCCACGACGATTCCCGTTGTTGCGGGGGATCACGCCAGAGTTTTGATGAATGTGGACACCAATTTTCCTGTCGTGGTGGTGAATGAGCCGGTGGTCGCTTTGACAAGGCCGGCACAGTCCATCAGCGTGGTGAAGGTTGCTGCAAGTGCGGGAATCGCGGGCGTGAAGAACGTTGCGATTGAGGGGAGACCCGCAACGTTCACCCTGAACTACGGGCTGCAACTGGATCGGGCCGTGGAAGCTCGGGTGGAACAGCATGTGTCCATCGAACCGTTTGGGGATGCCACCGAAGCGATCCATCTGCCAAAACGGGACTTCATCACGGGCGCCTCTCCGAACGGTGTGCAGATTACCGCAAGCGAGGGCACCTACCGCTTTGAGGCTCCTAGGGCAGGACGCTACCGCGTGCGCTACAGCATCAGTGGTGATGACGTGATCCCATACAGCGGTTCGGTAATCTTTGATGTGGAACCTCCGTTGTCCGCAGGCGCTGGCGGGAACGAGTCCAAGCCCAAACCAAAAATCGTGCTCACCGGCGGCGTCACAGTGAGTCCCGCCAAAATCAAGGTGGGGGAGAAATGCCAGGCCAACATCAGCCTGACCAATCCCGACAAGGACGAGGGCGTGGAGGTGGATTGCACGCTGCGGCTGTGGAAAGTGGCCGGCTGGGGCACGAAGGAGATCGGACAGAAGCCGAAAAAATACTCCATCGGCAAAGGCGAAACGAGGAAGAGCGAGGCGAGTTTGAACCTGACGGAGCCCGGGGAATACGTGCTGGAACTGCTCGGCGCGGGGGATCGCATCGAGATTTTCCGCAGCGAGGCGACGATCATCGTGGAGGAGAAGGATCCCACGCCGACAAACACAGGAACGGTGACACCGCCGGCGAACACCACGCAGACCGGCGGCAAGGGGAAGTTTGGCCTGGTCAAGAAGCAGCTCGGCAAAATCCCGCCCACCACAGAGGGCCCCCACGGCACATCCTCGGGCGGGATCGGCGAATCGTCCTTCAACGCCACCTACACCGTGAAGGCGCCTGGTGAGGGAAGCTTCAGTTGCCAGCTCGGGTGGGTGCCGCCGCCGGCAGTGCTCAAGGCGGGCGACATCATTGAATTGAAATCCCGCGGCTCAGCATCGGCAAATGGCAGGGATGTGCCCAACCTCGGAGTGGATGCAGCCTGGGGCGTCGGCGGCAGTGCCGCAATCATCGAGAAGAAAGGTGGCACCTACTCAGGAAAAGGCGGCGATGGAAAATTCTACCCTTCCTCCGATTGCACGTATCGGGTCAAAATCGAGGAAGGCGGCACGATCACCCTGACGGCATTTTACTACGGTGTCGCGTGGGGAACCGGTTCGATGGAACCGCCCTGCATTTACACCTACCAGTGGGAGGCCGACCCCACAGCGCAGGCCGGCACCGGCACCGGCACCCAGACCGGCACGAAACCCGGCGAGCCGTCTGAGAACGGCGAGCCCGGCGCCTCCTCGCTCACATGGAACGTCCCCGATGAGCCCGGCAGCGCCCACCAGATCGAGGCGTGGCTCGACCCCGCGGAAATCACCCTCTTCGCCGGCGAGCCCTCGAAGATCATCCACGTCCACATCCGCAACTACCGCCGCGACACCGCCGAGGATCGCGTGGAAGTCCTCTTCCCGCAAAAAACGGACAACTGGGCCTCGCTCCCCGGCCAGATCGTGGTGAATGGCGGCGACGGCTCCTACTGGCCGCCAAACATGGGCACGCCCGAGCATGTGGACGGCTACTTCTTCTCCGCACGCCGCACCGCCCCCGGCGGCACGTTCACCATCTGGTGGATCGTCCGGCAGAAAGGCGCGGGCGCCGTGCGGATTCCGCTCACCGTCAAAGTCATCCCGAAACCCGGCATGGTGACCGCATGGGGAGCCTCCGGCCAGGCGTCCGGCAAAACGCCCGGCCCCATCACCAGCACCGGCGGGCTCAGGCGCCTCCCCCGTGGCGGCTCGCCGGGTGGCAAGGCGACCAGCCCCGATGGCGGCATGAAAGTCCTCCCCGCCGGAGCCGGACCGACGATGCCCCGCACCCTCGAGGGCATTGACCAGCCCGCTCAGCGCCCCGCAGACTCCATCTCGATGAGCCAACTGCCGCCCGGCAAACTCTCCGCCGATTCCTTTGCCGCCGCCGGCGTCCAGTTGACCTCCGGCGCAGGCATCCCGGCGCTCTATCCCGTGGAACCGTCCATGGTCGTGCCGCAGGATTGCAAAAACGTGATGCTCCTCGCCGACAAGCACACCACCGCCTTCACCCTCAGCATGAACCCCGGGGTGAAGCGCATCGCCCTCCAGCGCATCGGCACCCGCAACGGTGCCTCCCTGCCCACTTGGAAAATGACCGCCTACGACGCCGCGGGAAACATCGTCGGCACCGTCGGCGAGCAGCGCGGCCTGCCGCTGGAACCGCGCATCTTTGACATCAAAGGCACCGGCATCGCCCGCATCGTCATCGAGGCCGACAACCTCGTGAACGGCGCACCGTGGTCCACATGGAGCTCGCTCCCCATCACCGGGTTCACCTTCGACCGCTGAGACCCGGCATGAATCCCGCCACGGCCCTCACCTGCACTCACGCACAGAGCGTCGAGCAATACGCCGTGCTGATGAATGAGGCATGGCACCGCGGCTACAAAGCCGGCTTCCGCAAGGCGCGCGGACGCGGGTGAAGGGTGCCCGCCCACCCGTTTGTCTGGCCGATTCACTTCCTTGCGTGGCTTGTCGGTTTGTCCAAACGGGTCGTCCACTCGTCCAAGTCGGTCGTCCACTCGTCCAAGTCGGTCGTCCACTCGTCCAAGTCAGTCGTTCACTTGTCCAAGTCAGTCGTTCACTCGTCCAAGTCAGTCGTTCACTCGTCCAAGTCAGTCGTTCACTCGTCCAAGTCAGTCGTCCACTCGTCCAAGTCAGTCGTCCACTCGTCCAAGTCAGTCGTTCACTTGTCCAAGTCAGTCGTCCACTCGTCCAAGTCGGTCGTTCACTCGTCCAAGTCGGTCGTTCACTCGTCCAAGTCGGTCGTTCACTTGTCCAAGTCAGTCGTCCACTTGTCCAAGTCGGTCGTCCACTTGTCCAAGTCGGTCGTCCACTTGTCCAAGTCGGTCGTTCACTTGTCCAAGTCGGTCGTTCACTTGTCCAAGTCGGTCGTTCACTTGTCCAAGTCGGTCGTCCACTTGTCCAAGCGGGTCATCCGTTCGTCCAAACGGGTCATCCGTTCGTCCATGCGGCATCCGCCGCCACGACCGGGTCCGCGGCATACCAAACCATCAGCGGCAGATTGTGCTCGTCCGCGTCCTCCCCGTGCGCGTGGTAGCGCACGCTTCCAGCGTGCAGCGTCCGGCATCCCTGCCGGACGCAGGGCGAAGGCGGCGGGCGCATCATGGAAATGCGCGCTGCGCGCAGCCGTGATTCTTTTCGGCACGGATGCCGAAAAGGGCACGCTGGAAGCGTGCGCTCCCGTTTCCCTTCGTGCGTCGCGCGCTTGCTGTCGCCGCTACTTCTCCGCCAGCCGCCGCGCGATGAACTCGGAGACCTTCGGAATCTTGCACGCGGCGAGCGCCTCCGCGGCCCAGGCGGGGTCGGCGGCGACGATGGGCTCGGCGGCATACCAAACCATCAGCGGCAGATTGTGGTCGTCCGCGTCCTCCCCGTGCGCGAGCAGCGCGAGGACGATGGGCTTGCGCTGCTCGACCGTCAGCCGCTGGCACGCGCTCGCGAGCGCGAGGCGGACGATGGGGGACTCGTGCTTCTTTCCAAGCAAGAGAAGCAGTTCCCGGAGATCGTCGCTGGCTTTGCCTGCTGCACACGCATTCCGAATCAACTCGCCCAGCGAAACCGGATCGAATGCCAAAATAGCAAGCAACCTGGGTGGTTGTTTCCAAACTTTTTCAAGGAAGCCCCTGTCAGCCTCGTTGAGGCTGTGAATGAGAGCGGCCTGACGCACGCGACTTGAAGTTTCGTCCGGGTAGGCGGGATGAACTCTGAGGTCCTTTATGGCATCCGCCGTAGGTATCGCGAGCATTTCGGACAGTGCTTTCACCTCGGACACCGACACAGCGCGTTCCTGAAGAATGCGAACAGCGCGCTTTGATACCCAGACGTCGTCGGCGTCCCATACTGCCTTCGCCAATTCCTCGACATTCATTTTGCCAATCTGTTGTTGAGCGACCTTCTGCCCCTTCTTCCCCAGCCGGAAGATACGGCCCGTCGTGTAGTCATGCACCTCGCGCTGCGGGCGGTGGCACTGGTTGTTGTCATACCAGTCGATCATGAACAGCGTGCCGTCGGGGCCTTCGCGAAGGTCCACGATCTGGCTGGCCTTGTCGTGGAAGTTGATGAAGTCCGCGCCGTGGTGCGCGACGTAGCCGCGGCCCTTGCGCTCGAGCACGTCCATGTTGATGCGCGCGCCGTGGATGTTGTTCATGAGCACGCTGCCGCGGATGCCGTCGGGCCAGCTCGGGTGCTGCGGGATGCACAGGCCCGCGTGCGCGTGGCCGCCGCCCGCGGAGTCGCTCCTGCCGTTGCCGCCGTGCGGCGTCGCGCCGAGGAAGTGCCGGTGGTCGGCGATGGTCTTGATGTCGTCGTAGGTGTGCGGGTCGAAATGCTGCCCGGCCTGCCGGTGGTAGCGCGCGCCCTGGATGATGTGGAAGAGGTGCGGAATCACGCATGCCTCGGCGAAGAGGTCGCCGTCCGCATTCCAGTCAATCCCCCACGGGTTGCTCGTGCCGTGCGCGAAGACCTCGAATTCCTTCCGCTGCGGATGCCAGCGCCAGATGCCCGCATTCAGCGCCGTTCGCTGCCCGGCAGTCTTCTGCGCCGTGTCGTTCACCACCGGGAGGGCACGCAGTCGCCCCTGAATATTTTCGATCCGCTGTTTGGTCTTTTCGATCCCGCCTTGGATACCTTCCCACTCCGCGAGCGCCTTTGTCCGAGCCTGCCCCTTTTCCAGCGTGATGCCGATGATCCGCTCCCAAGTGCGAATATCGGTCTGGAGCTTGTCACGCCGCGCCTTGTCAGCCTGCACATCCTGCTTCACTGCGATGGATTCGAGGTCCACCTGCAGATTCACAATTTTAGTCTGCAACATGGCTATGGACTCGGCCGACTGGATCGCCTCGTCCTTCAACCAAGCGACGTTGACCCTCTTTTCAAAAGCGGTCTTTTCGGCTTCACGCGTGTGCATCTCCTTTTCCAGCCCGGCGAGTTCCGCGCGGAGTTGTTTCTCCGCATTTTCATCCGCCGCGCTGGCCGCCGTCCCCGGCATCGGCGTGCCGGGCTTGCCGACGAGGCTCTTCGTGAAGACGCCGTGGCAGCCGTAGAGCCAGCCGTCGGGGCCCCACTTGAAGGTGTTCAGCGTCTCGTGCGTGTCCTGGGTGCCCCAGCCGTCGAGCAGCACCTCGACCTTGCCCGGCTTCGGGTCGTCCCAATTTTCCACGGGGATGAAGATGAGATTCGGCGCCGCGCCGACGAACACGCCGCCGAAGCCGACCTCGATGCCGCTGACGAGGTTCAGCCCCTCCATGAAGACGGTGCGCTTGTCCGCCTTGCCGTCGCCGTCCGTGTCCTCAAAGACGAGGATGCGATCCTTCCCGCCCAACCACTCGGGCTCGCCCGGCTCGGTCTTCACGCGCTGCGGATACGTCATGCCCTCGACGACCCACACACGCGCGCGGTCATCCATGCAGAATGCGATCGGGTTCACAATGTCCGGCTCGGCGGCGAAGACCTTCAGCTCATAGCCCGCCGGCACCGTCGCGACCTGCGCCGCCTTCTCCGCCGGGATGCCGGCAAACGGGATGTCGTCGGGCTTGAGGTTCGGATCCACTTTCGCCGGCGCCTTCGCGAGCTGGCCCGCAGGGAACTTCGGCTCCTCGGCGTGGAAGATGAAGTCGTCGAAGTTCACATGCCCCCAGCCCACCGTCTCCTCGTCCACGATGCGGATGAAAATGTCGCGCCCCTGCAGCTTGCGCAGGTCCACGACCGAGCGGCCCATGCGCTCGTCGTTATGCCCGCGCGCGACGTGAATCACCTTGCCGTCGTCCTTCGTGACAATCTCCACGCGCACGCCCGGCAGCGAACCGCCGCCCACGAGGAAGCTCGCCCACGGCTGCGTCACCTTGAACGCGACCGACGTGAGCGTGCCCTTCCCCTTGTCGCTGCGGTGAACCTCGTATCCGCCGAACCAATACTGCCCCTGGTGATTCGAGGTCTTCCCCTTCCCGTAAGGCCGCGTCTGGTCGATCTCCCCGCGCACCGGCTGCTTTTCAAAAGCGTCGCCCGTCGCCGTCCAGTCCCGCAGCGTGCCGTCCTCAAAGCCGAGATTCAGCACGCGCCCGTCCGCACCCGTCGCAGGAATCGAATCCGCCGCGCGAACGATGGCGGTGAATGAAAGCGCAGCGAGGAGGAAGGCGGGGAGTTTCATGACGGGAGAATTGGCATTGGCTCCCGCGTTGTCGAGCCGCCCGCCTGTCTCGAATCGACGTTACTGCGCAGCCGCCCTCTTCGCGAGCGTGGCGCAGCCCTGGATGTCCAGCTTGCCCGTCGCGAGGACGGGGATCTTTTCCACGTGCAGGATGTGGCGCGGGATCCAGAGATTCGGCAGACCGGCGGCGGAGAGCTTTTCGTGGAGGTCGTGCCGCGTGATGTCGCGCGTGCTGAGCACGACGAGCATCTCGCCCTTCGCCTCGTCCGGCGCGCTCGACACCGCGATGACGCGCTCCCCTTCCCCGCTGAGCCCGAACGTCTCGACGATGCGCGCCTCGATCGTCTCGTGCGGCACCATCTCGCCGCCGATCTTTGAGAAGCGCGACATGCGGCCCTCGATGAAGAGGAAGCCGTCCTCGTCGAAGCGCGCGAGGTCGCCCGTGCGGAACCATCCGTCGCGGATGACCTCGGCCGTGCGCTCCGGCTCGCCAAGGTATCCCTCGAAGACGTTCGCGCCCTTGAACCACAACATGCCTTTCTCAAACAGCGACCGCAGCTCGCCCGTCTCCGGGTCGCGGATCTGCGCCGCGAGTCCCGGCACGAGACGGCCCACCGAGCCGTGGCGGTTGGTCGCCTGGTGACCCTCGCTGCCGTGCGCCGGCAGGTTGAACGACGCCGCGGGCGAAGTCTCGGTGAGCCCGTAGCCCTGCATGATCTCGATGCCGAACTTCTCGCGGAACGCCGCGGCAAGCTCGTCGGGCAGCTTCTCCGCGCCGGTGACGAGCAGCTTGATCGTGCGGAACTGCTCGCGCGTGGCGCGCTTCAGGTAGCCGCGGAGGAAGGTGGGCGTCGCGAGCATGAGTGTCGCGCCGTGCTTTTCGATGAGCGCCGCGCACTTCGAGGTCTCGAGCGGATTCGGATACGTGACGATGCGCACGCCTCCGATGAGCGGGAACAGCAGGCAGACCGTCGCGCCGAAGCTGTGGAAGAACGGCAGCGAGCCGAAGATCACGTCCGACGGCTTGAGGTCGAGCATGTCGCCGAACTGGTGCGTGTTCGCGAGCAGGTTGCGGTGCGTGAGCGCGACGCCCTTCGGCTCACCGCTGCTGCCGCTCGTGAAAAGGAGGAATGCCTCGGTGCGGTCACCCTCGCGCGGGATGCCGGCGATTTTTCCGAGCAGACCCGCGGGGAGGACTTTCGAGAGGAGGAACCACTTCGCCGCGCCGCGGCGAATCTCCGCCTTCATCTCGTCGAGCAGCATCACCTGCGCGGGCCATGGGAATTCCTTCAGCCTCCCATGCACGGCGCCCGCGGTGATCACGGTGCCGATCCCGCCCTTCCGCATGGACGCCTCCAGCGCGGCATGTCCCGCGGTGAAGTTGAGGTTCACCGGGATCTTCCCCGCGAAAAGCACCGCAAGGTTTGCCAGCATCGCGGGCGCGCCCGCCGGAAGCACGATGCCCACGCGCTTCTCCTTCACGCGCGAGCGGACGATGCGCGAAAGCGAAAGCGCCCCGGCGAGCAGGCGCCTGCGCGTGAGCTGTGTGCCGTCGTGCCCGTCGATGACCGCGATCTCGTCCGCATTTTTCATCAATCCGCGCAGGCAGGCATCCGCGATGTGCCCGCGGAGGAAGGGACGCTGCTGGTAGCTGAAGTCGCCCAGTTCGAGGAAGCGCCGCCGCACCGTCATCGCATCCGCGGCGCGCGGCTCCATCGCGTCGCCAAACGCGAGCGTGATCGGGCAGGGAAACTTGAGGCGCTTCCATGAGAAGCGCGCACTCCGGCACGCGAGCAGGTTGTCCGCAGTGTGATCGACCCACACGGGGACGACGGGGCATTTCGCCTGGCGCGCGGCGATCTCGTAGCCGCGGTGAAGCCTGTTCAGCGAACCACTTGCGGAGATTTCGCCTTCTGGAAAAATGCAGACAACCTCACCCGCGCGGATTCGCTCGACCACCACGCGCATCGCATCCCTCGCGTGAACATTGGAGATTGGAATCGTCCCGATGAAATCGAGGAACGGGCGCGACGCGCGGTTGTAGTAATACGTCTCCCACACCACGAAGCGGATCTTGCGCGGGCATGCGAACTGGAGGATGAGCGCGTCCGTCCACGAGAGGTGGTTTGGCAGGAGCAGGAAGCCGCCCTCGGGCAGCCGGTCCATGCCATGCGTGGTGAACCGGTAGGGAATGCTGCCGACCGTGATGAGAAATTTTCGGATGAGCCACTCGGCGAATGGCGGCGTCTTTGAGCGGGGCACGCGCGGGAGTTAGCGGGCGGCGCGCATCGCTGCAAGCGCCGCGGAAGCACGATTGCCGAATGGTGACCGAGCTACGGCAGCGAAAACGCCATCCACGTGTCGCCCGTCGGGCCGCCGAGCTTTCCGCCGCCGGTGACGGGCACAACGATGAACTGCCTGCCGTTCACCTCGTAGCTTGCGGGCGGCGCGGTGCAGTGCAGCGGGAGCTGGTGGCTCCACAGTTCGGCGCCGGTGTCGGCGTCAAAGGCGCGGATCTTTTTGTCGCGCGTGCCGCCGGCGATGACGAGACCTCCCGCGGTGACCATGCAGCCGGCGAAATTTTCCTGCCCCGTCTTCGGCGTGCCGCGCGCAGTGAGTTCGGCGTATTCGCCGAAAGGAACCTGCCACGCGATGCGCCCGGTGTTCAGGTCGAGGCACGTGAGCGTGCCCCACGGCGGCTTGCACCCCGGATAGCCCTCGTGGTCCACGAGGCGGTTCCATCCGCCGAAGGTCCACTTCGGCTTCGCGTTCGGATCAATCGGCGGAATGGGGCGGTCGCGGCAGAGGATGAAATCGAGCAGCGGCTTCACCTGCTCGGGCTTCAGCAGCGGGAGCATCGGGGGCATCGAGCCGCGCCCGCTTTTGAGCTGTTCGAGTATTTGCTCCTCATTGAGCCGGTGGCGCACACCGCGCAGGGGCGGCGCATGGCCGATGCCCTTCCGGTCCGCGCCGTGGCACGCGACGCAGACGGTCTGATAAACCTTCTCGCCTTCGCTCTGCGGCTTCAGCGGCTCCGGGTCGTCGTCGAGGAAACATGTCACATACCACGGGATTTCGTTCGAGGTGACGTAGAGCCGCCCGCTGCGCGGATCCGACGCCGCGCCCGTCCACTCGGCGCCGCCGTGGATGTTGAAGAGCAGCGTCGGCTTCGCCGGCTCAATGCTCGGGTAAGGCCCGTAGTTGGCGCGCTGCACGACGGGCATCACGACTGCCTGCACATCGGGCGACGCCGGCAAATCTGCCAGCGTGAACGCCTGCCGCGCGAACGGTTGCGGCGTGAGCGGCATCGGCTGCATCAGCGCGGCGACATCGCCGGGGAGCACGCGGCCCGTCACCTTCACGAGGCGGAAGTCGAACAGCGGTGCGCCGGTGACGCGGTCGAGCAGCAGCGTGTTGCCGAGCTTTGTGACCTGCGCGACGGCGTCCACTTTCACGCCGTCTCTCTCGACGGTGACGAGGTTTGGCGGCGCGGGAATGTCCCAGTCCCACACGTCGTGGCGGATTTCCTGGAAGTGCCACAGACGCCTGCCGGTCATCGCGTCGAGTGCGATGACGCAGTTGCTGAAGAGATTGTCGCCCGTGTGGCCGAGGCCGATGTAGTTCGGCTTCGGCGAGCCCGTCGCGACGTAGGCGATGCCGCGCGATTCATCGAGCGCGATGCCGCCCCAGCAGTTCGCGCCCTGCTCGATGCTGCTCCACGTCTCATGGCCGTATTCGCCCGCGTCGGGCTTCGTCTTGAAAGTCCACAGCAGCGCGCCGCTGCGGATGTCGAAGCCGAACACATCCCCCGCGTATCCCGCGGCGACGAGCACATGCCGGTGCACCGCGCCGACCGTGCTCGTCTGCGCGGGAATCCACGTGCGCCCCTTTTCGCCGAACGACTCGATCACTTTGCCGGTCTTCGGATCGAGCGCGTAGAGCCAGTTGCCCGCGCCGAAAATCACGCGGGCCGGATTCTGCGCGTCGCCCGGCCAATGCAGCAGCCCGCGTCGCGCCGGCTGGTCCTCGAGACGCCTGCCCTCGCGCGGCACATTGAAGCGCCACAGTTCCTTCCCGCTCGCGGCGTCGATGGCCGCGATGTTCCAGCCCGCCGTCGGCGCGAACATCACGCCGTCCACGATGATGGGATTGCACTGGATGTTCGCCGTGCCGTCTCTCGAATGGTATTCCCACGCGGGCTTCAGTTGCGCGACGTTCGACGTGTTGATCTGCGTGAGCGCGGAGAAGCGGTTTGAGGTCGGGCCACCGAGCGAACGGTCCCAGCGCTTGAAATCTTCCATCTTCGGCCAGCCGTTCGCGCGCGTGAACTCCTCGGTCTTCGCCGCTGGAATGATCCATTCGTCGGGGACATTCCGCAAATCTACCGGCGCCGTGTTTAAACTCGCCTTCGATGGCGGAACCGCTGCTGCCGGCGCGGCTGACGCGAGTTCGTCGAAATTCCAAATGCTGATCGTCTGCGCGTCGCTCGTGAGCGGCTTGTCGGACGGCGCGGAAATTTCCCGGACACTTCGGGAGATGCGCACGTCGTCAATCGCGCCGTCACAGCCGATACCGCCTTCGACGAGCCTTCCAATCGCAAGCCCGCCCTCGACGGCCTGCCCGTTGAGCGGCTTCACGGGCGCGTCTTTCACGAGTTTGCCGTCCACGTAAAGCCGCACGCGGTTCGTCTCAAGGATTGCCGCGAGCGCATGCCACTGGCCGTCGCAAATGTTGACGGCAGCGGACACGTTGCCGCCGCGTCCCGGCTGGTAAATGCTGAGAACTCCCGTTCCTGCGAACGAATACAGCTCCCAATGCTCGGCGGACTTCTTTGGGTGGTTCGCCACGAGGATGTTAAAAGCGCGGGAGCTGTTCAGCTTCGCGCGGCACTCGATGGTGATGGGATATTCGCGATACGCCGGTTTGGGCGGCGCGAGCATGCCGCCCACGAGCGCCTTGCCGAAGGCCGGTGACAGCGATTGCTCACCGCGTGAAGCGCCCGCAGGAGGCGGAACAGCCTTTTTCCACGAACGCGGCGTCGGCTTTGCGCCAGCGGGTTTTTCATCGAGCTGGGGCAGGAGCCAGTTAAGCCCGTCGAGATTGTCGAGCAGGCGCGCCTCCGCGTCCTCGCCCGTGTGGTTGAGGATTCCGACTGGCCCGCGCCATCCGCTGTCGCGGATAATTTTCAGCAGCGGCAGATCGAGCTCGCCCTGTGCGAGCGGGAGAATCTTGTCGCCCTTCGCATCGCCGCCCGCGGTCATTCCGTTGAGGTTAAGAGCGAGCAGGTGAGGCTTCATCTGCTCGAGCAGCTTCGCGAAGCGCTCCACGTGTCCGTGGCCGTGGTGTTGGTTGTAAACGATGCCCACGTTCTTCACGCCGTCGCGGGCGAGCCGCTCGATGATCGCGAGCTGGTTCTCCGGTTCGCCGAACCAGCCGCCGTGATTGTAGAGCGCCACCTTGATGCCGAGTGGCTCAGCGGCGTTTGCGATGGCCTTGATGCGCTCCGCCTCCTTCTCCACGCGCTGTGTCTGTTCAGCGGCATCCTTCGTCGGCGCCCCGCCGCCGCTCACCCAGAGCTGCGGCTTCACGCCGTGGCGCTTGAAAAGCTCGAGCGTCCTCTTCGCCTCGTCGTTCAGCGTCGAGGGGAACCACCACGCCTTCAGCTCGATGCCGTGGCGCCTCAGCGCATCGAGTTCCTCGTCCCAGAGCGGCACATGCTCCGCACGGTAGTCGTAGGCGAATTTTTTGACGCCGAGCTTCTCCAGCATCGCCGCCCGCTCCTCGGGCGCGCGCCGCTTGGCATCGAACGGGACGATGCACCACGCGACGAGGTTGTCCTTTTGAAAGAGCGAGGTGTCAGCAGCGCCGAGCGGCAGCACGATGGCAAGTGCGGCGATGAGCGAGAGGAGTCGTGGAATCATCGGATTGGAGGCTAGAGGTGCGGGCAGGCTAGTGGAGCGCAAAGTCATGCGCCCATTCGCGGACGACGGACAGGAAACGAGTCGGCGACGTGCGGTGAATTTGATGACCGACAAGGGGAAACGGGACGATCCGGCAATTCGCAGCCGCACACGCGGCACGGGACGCATCCTCACCCGTCAGCGCCCCTCCCTCCGCCGGGTCGCCCTGCAGCAGCAGCACCGGGCACCGCACTTTTGGCCACATCGCAGCGTGTTCGAATCCATCAAGCCATTCGCCCGCTACAAGCGGCTCGAAAATCCCTGCGTCCACACATGCGAGACACTCCGCGGAGAATTCAAGCGCTGGCCGATCTCGCACATCTCCGAGGCGGGTGGAGGCACTGAGCCGGATTTCCGCGAGTCCATCAGTTATCTTCACCCTCGTCCCGCCGCGGAGCGCCACGTCATGCATCCCGGCGAACTGCGCGTGATACGGAGTGCCGCCGATGTTCCGCCCCATCGTATGGAAAGGCGGATCCTCCAGGATCACGGCGTCCGCTAGTGAATCGGCAGCCAGGGCAAGCGCGACCATCGCTCCGAGGGAATGCCCGCAGATGGTCACCGGCTGATCAAACGTCTCGCGCACAAACGCCACGGTGTGCCGCGCGTAATCCGCCACACGATACTCGCCCGGCGTGCGCGGCGATTCACCGTGACCGCAATGATCCACCGCGACGACTCGCCATTCGCGGCGCAGTTCATTCAGCACGGGCTCCCAATCGCGCCAGTTTCGCGTGACGCCGTGCAGAAGCAGCAGCGTGCGTGCGCCGGGCGGCCCGTCGAATATGCGGTGCGCGAGCTTCACTTCTCGCGCTTCACCACGGTCGGGAACGGCTTCGCGACGCGGCCCGCCTTCACGATGCCGCCCTGCATTACTGCGATGAAATTCTTCCGATCTTCGAGCAGCGTGATGTCTCTCACCACATCGCCGTCCAAGACGAGCACATCCGCGAGCTTGCCCTTCTCCAGCGTGCCGAACTCGTCGCCACGGCCCATGATCTCCGCGCCCGTCTTCGTCGCACAGGTGATCACCTCAAGCGGAGTGAGGCCGACGTCCTTCACGAAAAATGTCAGCTCGCGGGCGTAGTCGCCGTGCGGGTTCCAGCCGAAGCCGTAATCGCCACCCATGCCGAGGCGCCCGCCCGCGCGCAGAATCCTCCGCGCACTTTCCGCACCGCCGTCGAGCGTCTCCTGATGGCCGTCGATGACACGCTGCGAAAGACCAAATTTGGAACCGAGTTCGACACTCGCCTTTTCAAAATAAAGCGCGGGAATAACCGGCGTGTTGCGTTCGAGCAGGAGGTCGAGCGCCTCATCGTCCATGAACGTGCCGTGCTCGATCGTGTCGTAGCCGGCGCGCAGCGCGTTCTTGATTCCCTCAGTGGCGCGACAGTGCCCGGTGACCTTCAGCTTGTGGTTGTGCGCGGTGGCGACGACTGCGTGCATCTCCTCGAGCGTCATGCACAGCGTGTGATGATCGTTGATGTCGGGCGACGCCGCATCGCCGGTAGGATACGTCTTCACCCACTCGACTCCGTCCTTCACGAGTGCGCGCACTGCCTTCCGCGCATCCTCCCTGCCGTTGATGATGAAGACGAGGCCCTCCATTCCGATTTTGCGAAACTCCGGGTTCCAATCCATGAGGCCGCCCGCGCTGCAAATTTCTCGTCCACTTGCTGCGAGACGCGGACCAGGAATGAGGTCCTCCTCGATCGCCTTTTTCAGCCACACATCCACGTTGAAGAGACACCCGCCGGAGCGCGCCGCCGTGTAGCCACACTCGAGCGCCAGCTTGGTGTTCACCGACGACAGGAGGGACACGTATTCGACCGGGTATTTGATATCGAGGTCCTCGAGCACGGCGATATTGAAGTAAGTCGCATGAAAGTGCGCCTCAACGAGCCCCGGCATGATCGTCCCACCTCGTGCGTCGATTTTCTCCACGTCCGGCGCGAGCTGCGGTGCCTCGGAGGCGGGTCCGGCGTAAACGATGCGTCCGTCCGTGATGAGGAGTGCGGCATCTGGCACCGGGGGCCGGCCCGTGCCGTCAACAAGCTGGCCGTTGTGAATGAGCGTGGTTCCAGTGGCGGTCTTCATGGCGGGGATTGAGTGCGCGAGCCTGCCGCAAGCCGGTCTCGAACGCTAGAAATCGCGCGGCAAGGTTTGTGACAAAAGCGGCACGGGTCCACCCTCACGCACGCCGGTAGCGGCGGCGGTAATTTGCCGGCGTATCGCCGACAAACTGCCGGAACTCGCGCGTGAAGTGGCTCTGGTCTGCGAAGCCATGATCGGTGGCAATCGCGGCGATGGGCGTGTCGCTGTGAACGAGCGCGTGGCTCGCCATGCGGACCCGGTGGCGCATCAGGTATTGGTGCGGTGAGAGCCGGTAATGCGCCCGGAACTGCCGCTCAAACGCGCGCACCGAGAGACCCGCGATCTTTGCCAGCGCGTCGTTGCCCAGCGGCTCACGATAGCGCCGGCTGATGTGCTCGATCGTCTTCCCGAGCGGCATCGCCGTCCAATCCTGCAGCGAGCCTTCACGGACGGGCCGGGTCATTCCGATCGTGCCCGTCACCCGGCCGCGCTCGTTGCGCAGCGGCAGCTTTGTGGTGAGGCACCACCGCGCGGTGTGGTCGAAGCGCCCCACGAGTTCGACACGGTTCAGCACCGTGCTGCCCGCGAGCACGAGATCGTCGTCAGCATGATACTGCGATGCGAGGTGCGGCGGCGACAGGTCGAAGTCCGTCTTGCCGATGACCTCCTCGCGCCCGTCGAGCGCGTAGTTAAGAAGGAACTCCACATTCACCCACTCGTAACGTCCCTCGCAGTCCTTGATCCAGAACTGCACCTCGGGCAGAAAATCGAACAGCTCACAGAACTGCTCCGGGGGGCTCGTCCTCATGCGTCGGCTCCGGCTGGAACCGGAGATATGGAGAGGCAGGAAATCACCCTGCGAGCTTCCGCCGGGCGCTCGCCGCTTTGCGAGCGAAGAAACGAGGTCTCTCCCGCCGAGCCCCCGGAAAACGCGAACGCCGCCGCGGCATCGGGAGCCACGGCGGCGTCACGTCATTCAGCATCACAGTGAGTTCAGGAACTCCAGCAGCGCGGCCGAGTCCGTCGCGCTCAGCGCGGCGTAGCGATCCCGCGAAGCCCTGCCCTGGCCGTCATGGCCGCGGACCGCAGCATCCACCGTCGTCGCACGTCCGTCGTGCAGGTAGGGACCGCTGAACCGCAGCCCCCAAAGCGGCGTCGTTCGCATTTCACGAGCGGTCGCCGCCGACTGCGCGATTCCATCGCCGAGCGCACCCATGTCGTGCAGCAGCAGGTCAGAATAGAGATTCACCGCCTTGTTGCTCAGCGCCGCGACGGAATTCGCGCCCGTCGTCAACTGCGGCACATGGCAGATGGCGCAGCCGATGTCCGAGAAGACCTTCTGGCCGGCGGTCGCCCTCGCGGTGAATGCCAGAGGCTGCGGCGCGGCAAGAAGGCGCTGGTAATCCGCAACCGAGTCAACGTCGGCGCGACTCGTCACAGGATTCACCACGTCCTCCGGATCCTGCGTCCTATCGAAAGCCGCCAGCAGAGCCGTGTTTCCATTCGGCGCATTTTCATGCGGGAAGAATCGGTTCGTGATCCCCATCTCGTTCGCATACGCGTCAGCGGTGAACGCAAGAATCGTCGCATGCTGCGCCTTCATCCCGAAACGTCCGACGCGCCGCGAGCCGCTCACGACATCCGTCACCATTGCGGCTCGTCCGGTGATGCCGTCCACCGCGGGGCGCAGGGCAAGCGCCTGAATCGCCGAATCCGGAACGGCTTCGATGAGCCCAAGGCCGAAGAGCGGCGGCGTCTGCCGCTGCGCAACCGTGTTTGCCTCGCGGGGGATGACCTCGCGCACAGCGGGAT
This sequence comes from Chthoniobacteraceae bacterium, assembly GCA_044221185.1. GTDB lineage: Bacteria > Verrucomicrobiota > Verrucomicrobiia > Chthoniobacterales > Chthoniobacteraceae > SXWH01. The sequence continues at coordinate 121,485 of JBGAPP010000010.1, forward strand.
CGATTGCACGGTTTTGCAGGAGCGAACCGCCCGTGGACTCAAGCGGATCAAAAACACCGTTCACCGTGCGTCCGAATCGCGTGATCGCGATCTGGCTCGAACCTCCCGGAGCAGGCCGTCCGTGGCACGACACACACGAGTCGTTGTTGAAGATCGGGCCGAGCCCGCTGGCTGCAGTCTCTGCCTGGAGAAACTGCGCGCGGCCCGCGTTGTAGAGCGCGGTCTCCGCCGCGGTGAGCCCGGTGAGCGGACCGCCGGGCTGCGCGGCGGGCGGTTGCTGCTGGGGCGGCGGAGTCGGAGCCGGAGTCGGAGCTGGTGGCGGCTGCTGTAGCCGCGGTGGCTGCTGCTGCGGGGCGGGTGCGGCCTGCGCAGGCGGGTTCGCCTGCGGCGGCGCGGGCTTCGCCGCGATGCCAGATTGCGCGAGGGTTTTCGCGGCCAGGAGCACGAATGCTCCCGCCGCGCCGATGGTTCTACGGAGGTTACGGTTCATGGCGCGCATGCTGAGAGGCACCTGTAAAGTCCGTGTGTTGTCGTCCCGGAATTTTTGTAAAGCGCGAGTTAAAAACCGCTAAATTTCCGGTTACCGGAAAGCCGAGCGCGCGGAAGCGGCGGCCAACGCCACGCTCAGAGTATCTCCACCGCCTGTGCGCTCAACGCCCAGAGCGCCTCCGCGTATTTCACACCGCATGCCGCCCCGCGATACCGTGCGATGTTCGCCTTCGCCGTCACCGCCGCATCGGGCTCATCGGCGTCGAGCGGCTTGTTCCGCACGAACGCCATGAGTTGCCCGAGCCACTCGGTCGCCGGCGTCCACATGTCAGTCACGTTCACGAATGTGTTCGGCTCGAATCCAATCGTGTGGCCGGGACCGTTGTCATAGCAGTAGATCTGCCGCGGCGCGCGTGCCTTCGCGTCGTTGAGGATCGACCCCGCCTGCCGCAGCGCGATTTTGCTCAACGCGGACGCCGCCTCGTGGTCGGGGTGCCGATCGTGGTGCCAGAGCATGAACGCGATGTCCGGCGAAACTTCGGCGACGACGCGCGCGACGGCCTTCTTGCTCTCCCGCGTGACCTCGATGCCGCCCGACGCGAAATCGAGGAAGCGCATTTCGATGCCGTGGAAATGCGCGAGGTCAGTGCTCGTCTTGAGCAGGTCGCGCTCGCGCCCCCTTGCCGGCGGCCAGTTCGTGTAATCGCCGATGAGCGAGAGCACGACGACGCGCCATTCCTTTGCAACGGCGCTGAGCAGGATGCCGGGGATGCCGAACACGCAGTCATCGTAATGCGCGCCGATGGCGAGGAGGGTCTTGGGCATGGCGTCAGCCTAGCGGGTGCCGCGGCGATGGCGAGCGGGGAAGTTCAGTCGAACCACTCATCCTCTGGATCGAATGCCGGCACGACAAAGTTGAGCACCTTCATTTTCCCAACCGCACGGTGCCGGGTTCCGGGGCGAATCATCACGGTGCTCATGGGCTTCACCGGGATGCGCTCGCCGTCGAGTTCGAGAAAACCTTCGCCCTCGAGAATCACGTAGGTCTCGGTGAGGCGCTTGTGGTAATGCGTCCGCGCGTCCGCAGAGATCTCGACGAGGTGCGTGGTGGCAAGCGCGTTCACATCGTTGGCGAATGCGCGGCGCGAAGTGCCGCAGGGGCACGGAACGCCGGTGGTGGAATCGAGCTGGGCAAATTCGTAGCGCTGCATGGCGCTGAGCTTTGCTGCAGCACGGGCGATGGAAAGCGGGAATTTCGCGGGGCTTGTCTTGGCGGCGCAGGCTCCCTATCCGTCCCGCATGTCCCCGGAAACGAAGCCGCCCTACAATGTCCGCAATCCGTTTCACGCGCCCTGCCTGCGAAACCTGAGTCTCTGCGCGAACGGCTCGGACAAATGCACGCGGCACATCGAGATTTCCCTCGCCGGCAGCGGACTCGTTTACGAGCCGGGCGACGCGCTCGCGGTGAAGCCGCTCAATCACCCCGAACTCGTCGAACTCACGCTGAAGACACTCGGCTTCTCCGGCAACGAGACCGTGAAGGTGAAGGAAGCGGAGAAGCCCATCCGCGACGCCCTCCTCCGTGATTTCGAAATCCATTTCGCCGGGAAGAAGTTTCTCACGAAGGCCGCGGAAAAGGGTGCTGCAAAAATCGCGGAGCTGCTCAAGCCGGAGAACGCGGCCGCGCTGGAGGAATATGCCGCGGGGTGGAATGGCTCACGCGACTGCGTGGATGTTCTCACGGAATTTCCGGGCGTGAAGTTCGACCCGCAGGAGTTTGTGGACACGCTGCGCCCGCTGAACATCCGGCTCTACTCCATCGCATCCTCCCTCAAGGCGCACCCCGAGCAGGTGGACCTCACCGTCGCAGCCGTCTGCTGGAACGCGCACGGACGACACCGCTACGGAGTGTGCTCCACGTTTCTCTGCGATCGATGGAAGCCCGGCGAAACGGCGCCCGTTTTCGGACAAACGCAAAAGCATTTCCGGATGCCGGAGAGTTCCGATGCTCCGATGATCATGGTCGGCCCCGGCACCGGCGTCGCGCCCTTCCGCGCGTTTCTCGAGGAACGCGAGGTCGCCGGAGCGAAGGGGAGGAACTGGCTGTTCTTCGGCGAACGACGCTCGGCCACGGAGTTCTTTTACAAGGAGCAGTTTGAGGGGTGGATCAAGAGCGGCGTTCTCGAATACCTCGACCTTGCGTGGTCGCGCGAGAGGGACGGAGCAAAGGAATACGTCCAGACACGCATGCGGGCGAAGGCCGAGCTGCTCTGGAAGTGGATTGCCGACGGCGCTTATTTTTATGTCTGCGGCGACAAGGAACGCATGGCGAAGGACGTCCACGAGGAACTCATCCGCATCGCTCAGGTGCATGGCGGAAAGTCACCGGAAGACGCGCGCCACTATGTCGAGGAGACGCTGATGAAGACCGAAAAGCGCTACCGCCGCGACGTGTATTGAGGCGTCACGCTGCGAGGCCGCTAAATCTCGAAGTCCGTCTCGAACTTCAGCCGCTCGCGTAGGAATTCGAGAATGTGCGTGATGCTTTCCTGCACGGACTGCTTGCCGGTTTCGACGGTGATTTCGGGATCGCTCGGCGCCTCATACGGCGCATCAATGCCGGTGAACTGCTTGAGGTCGCCGCTGCGCGCCTTTTTGTAGAGGCCCTTCGGGTCGCGCTGCTCGCAGACGGCGAGCGGGGCGCTCACATACACCTCGTAAAAATCCACGCCGTTCTCGCACGCGATGGCGCGCGCGCGGCGACGGTCGGCCTGATATGGCGAGATGAACGCGGTGATGACGACCACGCCCGCGTCCGCCATGAGGCGCGCGACCTCCGCGACGCGCCGGATGTTTTCCACGCGGTCCTCGGGCGAGAAACCGAGGTTCGAGTTCAGCCCGTGGCGGATGTTGTCGCCATCGAGAATGTAGGTCTGCATCCCGAGGTTGAAGAGTTCGCGGTCGAGCGCGTGTGAGAGCGTGCTCTTGCCGCTGCCCGAGAGGCCGGTGAGCCACACGATGGCGCCCTTGTGGCCGTTGCGCGCGAAACGCCGCACCTGCGTGACGATGCCGTCGCTCCAGAAAATGTTTTCCGATTTGATCTTCGCGCGGTCGGTATAGACGCCGCCGAAGATGATGCCGCCGCCGGCAACCTGCCGGTTGTCCACGACGACGAAGCGGCCGAGCAGCGCATTGCGATCCGCGTTGTCAAAGGCGAGCGCACCGCGGGTTTGAATGGTGATTTCCGCGACGTCGTTCCTCGCGATGTAGCCGCGATCGCCGGGCAGTGATTCGAGCGTGGAGGCGTCAATGATGCGCTCGATGCTGACGATCTCCGCGTCGAGTTCCTGCGTAGTGAGCTTGAGCTTCGTCCGCTCGCCGAGCGCGAGGTTGCGCTTGCCCATCCAGAAGAGGCGCGCTTTGAAACGGTTCGACTCAATCGGCGCGTCTTGCTCGTGCGATGCGACGTGCCCGCGCTCGACGAAGATCTGCTCGGTGAGCGTGATGCCGACGCTTTCGCCCGCGGTCGCGGAGGTCTTCGCCGGCGCGTTCCAGTTCTCGATGCTCTTCACCACGCCGGTCTTGTTGCCCGGCGAAAAGACAAGCGTGTCGCCGACTTTCAGCGAGCCCGCCTCGATGCGCCCGGCAATGATGCGGCGGTCGTCGAAGCGATACACGTCCTGCACCGGCATGCGCAGCGGGAGATCGTTGAGCGGCTTCGGCGGCTCGAAGGTGTCGAGCATGTCCGTGATCGTCGGGCCGGAATACCACTTCGGATTTCGGACTTCGGATTTTGCATCGGTGCCCGCCGGTTCGCGCTGTGCGACGTTGATGCCACTGCGTGCGGAAATCGGAATGAACGCGCGCGCCTCGAGGCCAATCTCTTTCAGGAACGCCGTATAGTCCGCGACGACCTTGTCGAACACGCCCTTGTCGAAGCCAACAAGATCCATCTTGTTCACCGCGACGACGACCTGCCGGATGCCGAGCAGCGAGAGGAGGTAACCGTGCCGCTTGCTCTGCTCCTGGATGCCCTCGTTCGCCGCGATGAGCAGCACCGCCGCGTCCGCGCTCGCCGCGCCGGTGATCATATTTTTCAGGAACTCCTTGTGCCCCGGCGCATCAATGATGACGTAGGGCCGCTTGGCCGTCTTGAACTGAATCTGCGTCGTGTCGATCGTGATGTTCTGCGCCTGCTCCTCGAGGAGCGCGTCGAGCAGGAACGCATACTCGAACTCCATGCCCTCCTCTTTGCACGCCGCCTGAATCTGCTCGACCTTGCCGTCGGGCAGCGACTTCGTGTCGTAGAAAATGCGACCGATGAGCGTGCTCTTGCCGTGGTCCACATGGCCGACGAACACGACGCGCAACCGGCGCTCGGAACTATTTGCTTTGGAATCTGACTTCATCTCGTTGTTCCCAGCTTACATGAACCCTTTCGCACGCAGCTTCTGCATCGCGTTGCGCTCGTGGTGATCCTGCGCGCGGCCGGCGCGCTCGCTGGTCTTGGTGTGCGCGAGTTCCTCCACGATTTTGTCGATCGTGTCGGCCTCGCTCTCCATCGGGTTGGAAATCGGCCAGTCACCGAGCGAGCGGAAGCGGTATTTTTTCCCGTCCTTCGCCTTGCGCGCGAAATACATCTTCGGAATCGGGATGCCCTCGCGCTGAATATACATCCAGATGTCGCGTTCCGCCCAGTCGAGCAGCGCCTGCACGCGCACGTGCTCGCCCGGCGCGCACGACGTCGTAAACTGGTTCCAAAACTCCGGCGGCTGGTCCTTGTAGTCCCACTCGAAGTCCTTGTTGCGCGGGGAAAAGTAGCGCTCCTTCGCGCGCGTCGCGTCCTCGTCGCGGCGGATGCCAGTGATGAGAGCGTCCCACTTGTGCTCAGCCATCACCTGCTGGAGCGCGACCGTCTTCAACTCGTGCGTGCAGGTGATCGGGTCCGCCGTGTCGAACCCAATCGGCCCGCGCGCCGCGTAATCGCCGCGGCCAGCGCGCGCGTCCTCATTGATTTTCACAATGAGATTCAGGTTGTGATACTTCACCGCCCAGTCGCGGTATTCGAGCATCTCTGGGAACTCGTAGGTCGTGTCGATGTGCAGCAGCGGGTAGGGAATGTGCCCACCGAACGCCTTTTTCGAGAGCCAGATGAGGACGTTCGAGTCCTTCCCCATGCTCCACGGCATGCAGATGTTTTTGAAATGATGGAATGCCTCGCGGATGAGATAGACGCTCTGCGCCTCAAGTTGGTCGAGGTGCTCCTGGTCAGCGCGCGAGATTATCTCGGGAAAAAATGCGGGCGGTTCTTCAGGCCCCGGTGCCGCGTAGAGGCGGCCATAGGCGGGGTGCTTGGAAAAGTCGGACATTGAAAGTTGGTCGAGCGGTATTGAGTGAAAAGGGCGGAGAGCAAAGCAGTCTCGCCACGCATTGTCCACAGGGAGAAATCGAGTTTCTCCGGCGCTGGATGATTCGCCTTTTCGCAGACCGAGCGAGGCTCGTGCGGGAGTGGAAACTACGCCTTGCCCCAGTGCTTCAGCAATGTGTCGGCCATCGTCGACGGTGTCTCGGCGACAGCGATGCCGCACTCGGCGAGGATGCGCTTCTTGGCCTGCGCAGTGTCGTCTGCGCCGCCGACGATCGCTCCGGCGTGGCCCATGCGGCGGCCGGCGGGCGCGCTGGCTCCGGCGATGAATCCGGCGATGGGCTTCTTGCAGTTGTCCTTGGCCCAGCGTGCGGCCTCGGCTTCGGCGTTGCCGCCGATTTCGCCGATCATGATGATCGCCTCGGTCTCGGGGTCGTCGTTGAACATCTTCAGCACGTCGATGTGCGAGGTGCCGTTCACGGGATCGCCGCCGATGCCGACGCACGTGGTCTGTCCAAAGCCTCGCGAGGTGAGCTGCCACACGGCCTCGTAGGTGAGCGTGCCGCTGCGCGAGACGACGCCGACGTTGCCGCGCTTGTGAATGTAGCCGGGCGCAATGCCGATGCGGCAGCCCCCGAATGAATCCTTGCCGGTGCCAGGCGTGACCAGGCCGGGGCAGTTCGGGCCGATGAGGCGCGTCTTGCTGTGGCACATCGCGGCCTTCGCGCGGATCATGTCGTTCACGGGAATGCCCTCGGTGATCGCGACGGCGAGCGCAAGGCCGGCGTCATGACATTCGAGGATCGCGTCGGCCGCAAATGGCGGCGGGACGAAAATCACGCTCACGGTCGCGCCGGTCTGCTTCGCTGCTTCGCCGACGGTGTCGAAGACGGGCACCTTGTGCGTTTTCCCATCCGGGCTCGTGTGCTCGAAAGTCTGCCCGCCTTTGCCGGGGGTGACGCCGGCGACGAGCTGCGTGCCGTAGTCGAGCGAGAGCTTCGCGTGGCGCGAGCCGAAGTCGCCGGTGATGCCTTGGACGAGGATGCGGGTGTTGGAGTCAACGAGGATGGCCATGAAATTTCAGAGTTAAGATTTGGGACTTCGCGTTGTGGCGTGCTCTCTCAGTTACCTTTGACGGCGGCGACAATCTTCTGCGCCGCGTCGTCGAGGGTGTCGGCGCTGAGCAGGGCGAGGCCGCTGCTGGCGAGCGTCTTCTTGCCGGCGGCGACGTTGTTGCCCTCGAGGCGGACGACGAGCGGGATTTTGATGTGCACTTCCTTCGCCGCCGCGACGATGCCGTTGGCGATCACGTCGCAGTCCATGATGCCGCCGAAGATGTTGACGAGGATGCCCTTCACCGCTGCGTCGCTGAGGATGATTTTGAATGCCGCGGTGACCTGCTCCTTGCTCGCGCCACCGCCAACGTCGAGGAAGTTCGCGGGCCGGCCGCCGTAGTGCTGGATGATGTCCATCGTCGCCATCGCGAGGCCGGCGCCGTTCACGAGGCAGGCGATGTTTCCATCGAGGCCGATGTAGTTGAGGTTGAACTCGCTCGCGGCGACCTCGCGCGGATCCTCCTCGGACTTGTCGCGCATGGCGACGATCTCGGGGTGCCGGAAGAGCGCGTTGTCGTCGAAGTTGAACTTCGCATCGAGCGCCATGAGCCGGCCGTCCGTGGTGATGACGAGCGGGTTGATTTCCACCATCGAGCAATCGGCGCTGAGGAAGAGCTTGAAGAGGTTCGTGAAGAGCTTCACCGCCTGATTCATCAGCGGCCCGCGCAGGCCGAGTGCGGCGGCGAGCTTGCGGCACTGGTAGCCCTGCAGCCCGAGCGTTGGGTGGACTTTCTCTCGGGCGATCTTCTCCGGCGTCTTCTCGGCGACCTCCTCGATGTTCACCCCGCCCTCCGTGCTCGCGATGATCATGTATCCACTCGAGGCGCGGTCCTGGAGAATTGCGAAATAGAGCTCCTTCGAGATGTCCACGGCCTCGCCGACGAACACCTTGCCGACGAGTTTCCCCTCAGTCCCGGTCTGGTGAGTCACCAGCGTCTCGCCGATCATCTTCGAGGCAAAGTCACGTGCCTCGGCCGGCGACTTCGCGAGATGCACGCCGCCCTTGAATCCGCTCTTGAACGTCCCCTTGCCGCGCCCACCCGCATGGATCTGCGCCTTCACGACGATGTTCTTCGTGCCGAGTTCCGTCGCGACTTTCTCCGCCTCCTCCGGCGTGCTGGCGACTCGCCCCGGCTGGGTGGCGACACCAAATTTTCCGAAAAGTTCGCGGGCCTGATACTCGTGGATGTTCATCGTGTGAAAAGCGGAGCGGTGCTTGTAGAGGCCTCGCGCGTGTGCCGCAAGCGAATGTCTGCGCCCACCGCACAAACCCGCTGGCCGGAGAGCGCGGAATTGCCATCCCCCGCGCCATCCGCATGCTCCGCCCCATTCCCATGAAAGCGCTCATCCTCCTCCTCGCCCTCCTCACATCGCTGCACACGGCCGGCGCCGCTGAAGCCCTCACCCGCCACACGCTCACGGTGGACGGCGTCTCGCGCGAGGCGCTGCTTTACGCCCCGGCGAAGGCAAAGTCCGAGCCCGCGCCGCTCGTCTTCGGCTTCCACGGCCACGGCGGGAATATGGCGAACGCCGCGCGCCAGTATCACATCCACACGCTCTGGCCCGATGCGCTCGTCATCTACCCGCAGGGGCTGAACACCCCCGGCCAGCTCACGGACCCGGAGGGGAAGAAGCCGGGCTGGCAGGGCGCCGCGGGGCTGCAAGGAGACCGCGACCTGAAGTTCTTCGACGCCATGCTCGCCTCGCTGCAGGAGCACTACAAGGTGGACGCGAAGCGCATCTACTCCACCGGCCACTCGAACGGCGGCGGCTTCACCTACCTCCTCTGGGCGGAGCGCGGGGACAAGTTCGCCGCGTTCGGCCCGTCCGCCGCGGCGGCGAGGCGCGTCCGCGACGGCCTCAAGCCCAAGCCCATCATCCACATCGCCGGGGAGAAGGACCCGCTCGTGAAGTTCGAGTGGCAGAAGCTCACCCTCGACATCGTCCGCAGGAACAACCAGTGCGGCGACGGACAGCCCTGGGGTGGCATTACCGGATGCACCGAGTATCCGTCGAAAGTGGGCGCGCCCGTCGTCACCTTCATCCACCCCGGCACGCACGCCTACAACCCCGACGCCCCCGCAGCCATCGTGAAGTTCTTCAAAGAGCACGCCCTCCCGTAGCTCCACTCCGCACCATTCCCATGACCACCCTGCTCCGCTCCACCGCTCTCGCGCTCACCCTCGCCCTCGCCGCCGCCGCGGATGACTACTTCCCTCCGCCGGACAGCCAGGGCGGCTGGCGCACGGCGAGCGGCGCAAAGGAGGTCCGTGAGAAGGCCGGCCTCGACCTGCAGCGGCTCGAGGACGCCTACCGCATCTGCGAGAACACCACCCCCAACGGCGGCCTCCTCGTCGTGCGGCGCGGCTGGCTCGCCTATGAGCGCTACTTCGGGCGGGCGAGCCGCAATGCGAACCCCGACATGGCCTCCACCGGCAAGGCCTACACCAGCATCGCATGCGGCATCATGCTGAAGGAATTCCGCGACAAGATCCCCGACGGCCTGGACACCAAGGTCTTCACCGAGCGCTACCTCCCCGAGGCCTTCCCGCTCGATGATCCCCGCAAGGCGGCCATCACCCTCGGCCAGCTCCTCTCCATGAGCGCGGGCTACTGGGGCGAGGGCCAGACTCCCAGCGGCACCGTGAACGGCGGCAAGTCCCAGCCCCTCGCGCCGAAGCCCGGCCAGAACATCCGCGACCTCGACATGTCCTCCATCCGCGTCCCGCTCTGGACCGACCCCGGCGCCGGCTACTCCTATTCCTCACCCTCGCCGCACATCGCCTCCATCGTGCTCCGCCACGTCACGGGCATGGAACTCCAGGACTACATCCGCAAGCGCCTTGGCGACCCGATGGGCTGGGAATCGTGGGGCTACTGCCTCCAGCGCGGCGACTACCACATGCCCCACGCCAACGGCGCCGGCAGCATCGCCGTCCACGCCACCGACGCCCTCCGCATGGGCTGGTGCCTCGCGCGCGGCGGACGCTGGAAGGACCAGCAGCTCGTCCCGGCGGACTACATCGCCCTCTGCCAGCGCGTCACGAAATACAACCCGCACTTCCCCTTCTCCCTCCAGTTCGAGCACAACGAGCGCGGCCAGATCCTCGGCGCCCCGCGCGACGCCTTCTACAAGACCGGCGCGGGCGGCTTCTGCCTCTACATCGTCCCCTCGCTTGACCTCGTCATCTACAAGATGGGCGGCAAGGACGGCCAATACGACCCCGCCCTCACCGGCCTCCCGCAGCCGCCCGTGAAGCACGACCGCGACGGATGGGAGCCCAAGCCCCGCACCGCCTTCCATGAAGGCAGCCAGAACGGCGACTCCACCTGGCGCGTGCTGGAGATGGTCTGCGGCGCCGTGCGGGATGCGAAATGACCAGTGACCAGCGGCTGCAGGCTGGAGGGCGGATCATCGGCCTGACGCGGGAAAAAAATGGCCCGGCATTTTCACGCCGGGCCACTCTCGTATGGAACAATCGCTGGGTGATTCGTGCGGCTTACTTCGCCTTGCCGCTGTAGCCGGCAGCGTGCAGCGCGGCGACGACTTCCTTCGGGTTGAAGTCGCCCTTCACTTCAAAGGACTTCGCACCCTTCTCGGCATTGTTGCCGGTGACGCCCTTCACCTTCTCGAGCGCTTTCGTGACGCCCGTGACGCACTTGCCGCAGCAGAGATGCACGTCGGAAATCGTGAGCGTGGAGGCCTTGCCGTCCTTCGCGCCGCTGTTGTCCTTCGCGGCGATCTCGGAGCTGTCGCTCTTGCCGAAGTAGCCGGCCGCGACAATCGCGTCCACGCCCGACTGCACCGAGGCCTTGTCCGCGCCGCTCAGCGTCACGGTGCCCGCGTCCTTGTCCACGGTGGTGGTCACACCCTTGGCCTTCGCGGCGGCCTTCTCGACGCCGGTGACGCAGGATTTGCAGCAAAGGTGGACGCCGGAAAGCTTCACGGTTGTCTCGGCGCTGGCGAAGGTGGCGAGTGCCGCGGTGATGATTGATGCGAGGATAGAGGACTTCATGTTCGGTTCGTTGTGGTCTTTGATTTGGATTTGGAGCGGGTGCTCCCCGCGACAACCCGCGGTGGCCGCGGAGCTTTGGCGGATCGTCCGCCGCGCACCGCGGGCTAAGAAGGCGGCGCCGCGGCGGTGGACAACGCGACGCGCCGGGCACCACCGGGCGCGCCTCTCCTCTCCGATGTTCTCCTTCCAAGACTCCATCCAAGCCGGGGCCCGCATGCGTCGGCGCGAATTCCTCCGCGTGGGCGGGCTCGGTCTCGGGGGGCTCACGCTGGCGGATCTCTTTTCCGCGCGCGCGGCGGCGAAGGCCGCGAAGCTGCCGGTGACGGACAAGTCGGTGATCTTCCTCTTCATGCACGGCGGGCCGTCGCAGATTGAGACGTTCGACCCGAAGATGGACGCCCCGGACGGCATCCGCAGCGTGACCGGCGAGATCAAGACGGCGATCCCCGGCGTCACATTCGGCTCCACCTTCCCGAAGCTCGCGAAGCTGGCGGACAAGTTCAGCATCGTGCGCTCGTTCGTGCCAGGCGACGCAAACCACGACATCAAGACGATCGTCGGCAAGACGACACTCGGCGCAAACATGGGGTCGCTTTATTCGCGCGTCGCCGGCCCGCTGCGCGCGGAGACGACGATGCCCACGAATGTCGCCCTCTTTCCGCGCGCGGTGAGCGAGGAGGCCGAGCCGCACATCACGAAGTTCGGGAACTTCACCTCGTCCGGCGATCTCGGCGCGGCGTATGCGCCGTTCGTCCCCGGCGCCGGCGGCGGCATGCAGGCCGACATGTCCCTTCAGCTCCCGCAGGAGCGCGTGAACGACCGGCGCACCCTGCTCGCCTCGCTCGACGAGTGGCGGAGAAGGACGGATGCCGGCGGCGTGCTGGAGGGCTACAGCACGGTGCAGCAGCAGGCGTTCGACACGCTGTTCGGCGGAGTCTCCACGGCGTTCGACCTTTCGCGCGAGGATGCGAAGCTGATCGAGCGCTACGACACCGCGCCGCTCGTGCCGCGCGACCGCATCAGCAAGAAATGGAACAACCACCGGCACTACGCCGATCACGCGGCGACGCTCGGCAAGCTGATGCTCATGGCGCGCCGCCTGTGCGAGCGCGGCGCGGGGTTTGTCACGGTGACGACGAGCTTTGTGTGGGACATGCACGCGGACAACAACAACGCGACGATCACCGAGGGCATGGGCTATGTGGGCACGCCATTCGACCACGCGGTGTCCACCTTCATCGAGGACGTCGAGTCCCGCGGGCTGAGTGAGAAAATCCTGCTCGTGTGCTGCGGCGAGATGGGCCGCAACCCGGCGATCAACAAGAAGGGCGGCCGCGACCACTGGGGCAACCTCGGCCCGCTCATGCTCTATGGCGGCGGGCTGAAGATGGGGCGCGTCATCGGCCAGTCCTCGCGCACCGGCGGCGAACCGGCGTCCGATCCCGTGACCATTCCGAATCTCATGGCCACGATCATGCACACGCTGCTCGACACCGGCGAAGTGCGCCTGATGGACGGGCTGCCGCGCAGCCTCGTGGATGCGGTGACCGGCGGCGAGCCGATCAAGGAACTCATCTAGCCGCCCGCGCGTTATTTCCCCGCGTCGTCGGCCGCCTTCAGGAGCGGGAGGTAGCCGTGCATGTTCAGCAGTGCGATCACGCCGCGGTCGCTCGGATCGCGCGCCACATCGGCGAAGGCGTTCAGCGCGCTGTAAATCCCCTCGACGGCGCCTTCGAGGGCCTCCGCGCGGGCGGAAGCTTTCGCACCGCCGGCTTTCCGCGCGCCCTCGAGCGCGGTGAAGAAGTGCATCGCAAACTCCATGCGCTTCGCGTGGTAGAGGATGAAGGGCCGCGCCCCTCCCCTCGCCCGTGTGTTGCCGCGATACATCTCGTTCATCGCCTGGAGGTAGAGGTCCTTCGCCTTCGCCCACCACTCCGGCGGCGCCTCGGCCGAGGCCGCGTGGCGCAGGAACATCTGGGAATCCGGCACGGCGAGCGCGGGGTCGTTTGCCGCGATGAGCTTCGCGGCCTGCTCTACGAAATCGAATCCCTTCCACAGCCGCTCCGCCACGCCCTCGCCGCAGATCGGCGTGACGAGATCCTCCAGCGCGCGCTCCGCAGTGAGCTTCGCATCGAATGATGCGCAGCTGAGGAAATGCGCGGCGGCATTGAGGTCACCCGGCACGACTGCAACTGCCACGAAGCCCTCCGCCTTCCCCGCGCAGACTTCCTGGAACTGCGCCGCAAGGGAGCGGAGCGAAAACTGCGGCAACACGGAAGTCCCCGGCGCGCCCAGCGACAGCACGCGCGTCCCCGCAGGCGCTTCCGTGACAGCCTTGATCCCGACCTCCGCGGCGCGCGCCTTCACTGCATCGAGAAACTCGGCGGCGGCCTTCGCCTTCGCGGCGGCATCTGCGCCCGCGGCGAGCAACGGATTCTCGAACACCTTCATGCCTTTGAACGCGATGCGCCCGCCGATGTCGCCCGTCACGGGGATGGGTGCAAACTCCGGGATCTTCGCGGGCAGCACGACGTGCGTGAACTTCAGCTTCGCGAGCTGCGCGAGCAGTCGGGCGTGATCGTCGAGGCTCCACGACTCCGCGCCCGTCGGCAGCCCCGTGAAGGCGCTCCACGCGCGCGTCCGCAGCACCGGCTCGAGCACCACGTCGAAGCCGTCGAGGCGCAGCGCGGGCTTTTCGATGGGGAATGCATCGCCCTGCAGCAGCGGGCGGATGCCGAGGCGGTAAGTCAGTTCATGCGCGGCCCACATCGTCGCCAGCGGGCTGCCGCCACCTGCGACGAGCACCGTGCGGTCGCCGGCCTTTGCGCTCTTCAAAACCTGTCCCTGCTCGGAAAGTGCGGGCCAGAACGCCGAGCCGAGCGCGGCGATGGCGGCATTCGTCTTCGGACTTCCGATCAGCACCGCCGGCGAACCGTCCATGGGAACTGCCGTTTGAACCTTCGCCTCCGTCTCAAGGAGCTTCCCAAGCTGGGAGGCGAGTTCCGCGGCGGCGGACTTCTCCAGCGCAGGCGCACCTTCGCCGACAACGACGGTGATTCCCGGCGCAGCGATGGCTGCCATGCCGACGAAGGCGGAAAAGATGAAGAGGAGGACTTTCAACATGGGCGCGCGGGGTCAGTTCTTCGCCTCGCCGATGCACACGAGGCTCTCGCGCGTGCGGACGTAGATTCGGCCGCCCGCGATGGCTGGCGTGGCGATGATTTCCTCACCCAGGTCGTTCCGCGCAATCACCTTCAGCTCCTGCGCCGCCTCCAGCACGACGATGAACCCATTCCTCCCCGCGATGAACACCTTGCCGTCCGCAGCGACGGGCGAGGCGAAATAGTCGCCGAGATTTCCCAGCCGGGTCTTCTCCCAAAGCACGCTGCCGTTGCGCGCATCGTAGCAGCTCGAAAGGCCGCCGCTTTTCACGACATACACGCGGCCGTCGTAGAGCAGCGGCGAGGCGAGGTTGGAGGGCGTCTTGTGATCGAGGTTCCAGAGCACATGCGTGGCGGTGACATCGCCGGTGCCTCCGCCCTTCACCGCCTGGATGGTGTTCCCGCCGCCGATCATGTTGTTCGGGCTCTGGAATGCGGTGTCCAGTTCGTCGCCTTCGATGGTTCCATTCCTGTCCTTGTCCGAGCGGTCGAACCGCTCGTGAAACTCCTTCGGCACCTCCGCGCGTGCCAGCTTGCCGTCCTGGTTTGTGTCGAGCCACTCGAGAAGCGCGTGCTTCAGCGTGCGGGTGGCGTCGCCGTAGCTCTGCACCGCGACGTAGATCACGCCGTCGCGCACGACCGGCGACGTCATGATCGTGCGGAGGAGCGTGTTGCACGTCCAGATCTCGCGGCCTGTCTTCGGATCGTAGCCGATAAGCCTGCCGCTGCCCGCGATGACGAGATCGGTGCGTCCGTTCGCCTCGCAGAGCACTGGCAGTGAATATCCGGCGAGCATCTCCGGGCGCTGCACCTTCCACCGCTCCCTGCCGGTCTTCGCGTCCACCGCGACGACGAATGAGGCGAGGTCGTCGTCCATGCAGAAGATCACGAGGCCGTCGTGGACGATCGGGGAGGACGCGGCGCCCCAGTCCATGAGGTATGCGGGCTTTGGCATCGCGTAGCGCCACGCTTCCGCGCCGGTCGCGGCATCGAACGCCATGATCCCGACGGTGCTGAAATACACATAAACGCGCTCGCCGTCGGCGGCGGGCGTCGAGGACGCGTGGCTGTTCGGCGGAGTGATGCGCGGGAGCTTTCCCGTCGCGAAATCTTTGCGCCACAGCTCGCGTCCGTTTTGTGCGTCCATCGCGAAGACAGTGCATTGCTGCTCGCCCGTCATCGCCGTGGTGAAGACGCGCCCTTTCATGATCACCGGAGAAGCGATGCCCTCTCCGATCTTCGCACGCCACGCCACCTTGCTCTCCGCGGAGAATTCCGCCGGCACGCCCCTGCCCGTGGAGACACCCGTTCCATTCACGCCCCTGAATTGCGGCCAGTCCTCCGCGTGGACGGCGAAAATGGCGGCGAGCAGGAGGGCGGAGGATATCTTCACGGGGGAGAAGTCCGACTTGGCGGGGAAACCTTTGGCGAAGGTTTTGGATGTCGCGGGCAGATGCGCCGCCGGCGAAATTACGGCAGTTCCTTGAGCTGGATGTGCCGGTATTCCATCTGGTCACGATCCGCCTCCAGGCCGATCGGCCCGCTCGCCGGCAGTGGCAGCGCATCAACAAGCACCTCGCCGTTGCATTCGCAGTGCGCGACGTTGTCCTTCACCGTCACGATGATCGTGTTCCAGTCCTGCGGCTTGTATTTCTTCAGCTCCTTGTAGGGGCCCGCCACGAGGTAATCGCGGCACTGGAGCTGCGGCCTGCGCAGGAAGATACCGCTGTCGGCATTCACCGCGGCGCGGAACTCGATCTTCAGGATGAAGTTTTTCGGAAACTCCTTCGTCGTCCAAAGGTCGCGCCGGCGCGGTCCCTTCGCCTCGTTGTGCGGATTCACCACGATGATGCCG
Source organism: Chthoniobacteraceae bacterium (assembly GCA_044221185.1). Lineage (GTDB taxonomy): Bacteria > Verrucomicrobiota > Verrucomicrobiia > Chthoniobacterales > Chthoniobacteraceae > SXWH01. The sequence goes on from JBGAPP010000010.1 coordinate 137,486, forward strand.
TCGGCCTTCGCCGTGAAGCGCCCATCGCTTGCCTCGGCCTTGCCGTCGAACGTCTCCGTCACCTTCTGCTCCTTGTCGCGGTAGCCCCAGCCCGTCAGATCCTTTCCATTATAGAGCGACACGAAACCCGGTTCGGGCTTCCAGTCATCCGCATGCGCGGAAAAAGCGGTGAAGCAGAGGACGGCGACGGTGAACGGCGCGAGGAGGAGTTTCATGCGCGCAGCCTTCCCGTTCCGCCCCCGTCTCCGCAAGCGCGAAAAGCCGCATCGGCACGGGTGGCTGCGGAATTGGGGAAAAGAGTGCAAGGCTTGTGGAAAAGGATGGATCCTTGAGTGCGGACTGTTCGTGAGCTTCCCCCTGTGATTAGGCCGGTTCTGGGTCGAGGTTTTCAACGAACCGCAACCCATGAAGCGATCTCGATACACCGAAGAACAAATCATCCGCATTCTCCAAGAGGCTCAAGCCGTCGTGACCGTGACCGAATTGTGCCGTCGCCACGGCATGGACGGCCAAGGCGCGCCCACTTCCTCCGGCTTCATCCACAGCGGCGGCCTCGGCGACTGGAGAATCGTCGGCATCATGGACACAGACGGGGACGGAAACGCCGATCTGATCTTCCAGAACGGCGTGGGCCAGGTCGCAGTCTGGTGCATGAACGGCCAAGGTGCAGTCGTCTCCGCCCGTTTCATCTACAGCGGTGCCCTCCGCGACTGGCGCATTCGCTGAGCGCTTTCATTTTGCAAAGCCGGCAGCTGGACGGCGGATTGTCCCACCGCAACACTCCGCCAACCATGCATCCCCTTTCCCGCCTACGTGCCGTCGTTCTCCTCCTCGGTGTCCTGAGCGTCCTCTGTGCTGTGCATTGTCCGCTGCGTGCGGCGGAGGGGAAGCCGGCGAGGCCAAACTTCATCATCATCTTCGCGGACGACCTCGGCTATGGCGACCTCGGCTGCTACGGGCACCCGACGATCCGCACGCCGAACCTCGACCGCATGGCGGCGGAAGGCGTGCGCTTCACGGATTTCTACGTCGCCGCGGAGGTCTGCACGCCGAGCCGCGCGGCTCTGCTCACAGGGCGGTATCCGATCCGCAGCGGGATGGCGCACAATCAATTCCGCGTGCTGCGGCGCGAGAGCATGGGCTACCTGCCGGATGACGAAATCACGATTGCGTCGCTCCTGAAAAAGCAGGGCTACGCGACGGGCGCGGTGGGAAAATGGCACCTCGGCAACTGGATGAACAACCCGGCGGGCCACCCGATGAAGCACGGCTTCGATTCCTACTTCGGCCTGCCGCACTCGAACGACATGAACCGCGTGGCGAACGCGCCGAAGGGCGAGGACAACAAGCTCGACCCGGACCCGAAGGCGTGGGAGGCGCCGCTCTTCGACGGCGAGAAGCTCATCGAGCAGCCGACCGACCAGACGCAGCTCACGCGGCGCTACGCGGAGAAGAGCGTGGAGTTCATCAAGGCGCACAACGGCGGGCCGTTCTTCCTCTACTTCGCGTCCACTTTCCCGCACACGCCGCTGTTTGCGTCGGAGACGTTCAAGGGGACGAGCGCGCGCGGGCGCTACGGCGATGTGGTGACGGAGCTGGACTGGGCCGTGGGGCGGATCCTCGACACGCTGCGCGCCGAGAGGCTGGACAAGAACACGATGGTCTTCTTCACGAGCGACAACGGCCCTTGGCTGATCCGCGGCCTCGCGGGCGGCAGCGCGGGCCTGCTGCGCGACGGCAAGGGCAGCACGTGGGAGGGCGGGATGCGCGTGCCGGGCATCGCGTGGTGGCCGGGGAGGATTCCCGCCGGGAAGGTCTGCCACGAGATGGCGACGTCGATGGACCTGCTGCCGACGATTGCGAAGCTCGCCGGGGCTGAGGCGCCGAAGGATCGCGCACTGGATGGCTACGACATCGGGGCGATTTTGCAGAGCCCGGAGGCCGACGGCAGAAGCGCGCGGATCGAATCGCCGATCACGCTGCCGGCGGGAGTCGTCGCGCCCGGCGCCGGGGAGGGAAAGGCGAAGGCGGGGATGTCGTTCGACGGGCGGCCGCAGCGAGAAGTCTTCTGCTATTACCGCGGCACGGAGCTGTTCGCCGCGCGGCTCGGAAAATGGAAGGCCCACTTCATCACGCAGGCCGCCTACGGTCAGCCGAAGCCGGAGCCGCACGACCCGCCGCTCCTTTTCAATCTCGAAGCCGATCCCGGCGAGAGCTTCGAGTGCGGCGCGGAGCACGCGGACATCCTCGCGCAGATCAAAGCCGCCGTGGAGAAGCACCGGGAGAGCGTGAAGCCGGTGAAGAACCAGCTCGTCGAGACGGTGGCGAAGTAGCGCGTCGACCCACAGAGCCCGCCGCAAGCACGGGAAAAAACGGGAGCGCACGCTTCCAGCGTGCAGTGCCCGGCATCCCTGCCGGGCACACCGTCCCGCCACCACCACAACTGGTCCGCGCAGGATGCGCGAACCGGCACGCTGGAAGCGTGCGCTCCCGTTTCGCTTTGTATTTCCGAACGCGCGCGCCGCCGTGCGTCATGCATCATCGGAAAAACGCAGCCCCTCCTTTTGCCGGCGGCTGCGAAATCAGCGCTTCCCCTCCGTCCGCGTGCGGGCACATTGCGCGCGCCGCTGGCAGGAAGTGGCGCCCCATTCCGCAATCTGACATCCGCAATCCGCAACCGCATGCAGCGCACGCTCACGCCCGAGATTCTCGATTCGCTTCCGCCGGATGACCCGGCTGCGCGGCATTCCCGGCGCGACCTCCGGGTGTTCAATGCAGTGCTCGGCGGCTCGCGCTGGCTGCGCAACACGCTCCCGTCTTTGACGAAGCCCGGCGAGCGCGTGCTCGAAGTCGGCGCAGGCGCGGGGGAATTCGGCGCCGACCTCGCACGGCGCGGCTTCCCCACGGACGGCCTCGACCTCGGCCCGCGGCCCGCGTCATGGCCGGCGGAAGCGCGCTGGCATCAGGCGGATGCGATGGCGTTCGACGGATGGCGCGACTACGCCGTGGTGTTTGGCAACCTCGTCTTCCACCACTTCGACGCCGACAGTCTGCGCGCGCTCGGCTCGCGCATCGCGGCGCACGCGCAGGTGATCGTGGCGTGCGAAACGCTCCGACGCCCGCTCTCGCGGAAGCTTTTTCCCCTGCTCTGCACGCTCGTGGGCGCAAACCAAGTGAGCCGGCACGACGGGCGCGTGAGCATTGAGGCGGGGTTCCTCGGCGACGAGCTGCCGCAAATGTTCGGGCTGGATCCAGCGGCCTGGCGCTGGCGGGTGAGGCTGACACTGCGCGGCCTTTACCAAATGGTGGCGGAACGGCGCGCATGATTGCCACGCGTCCTGTCGAAATCATCGGTGGCGGACTTGCCGGCCTCGCGCTCGGCCTCGCGCTGCGCCGCGCGGGAGCGGAGGTGTCCATTCTCGAAGCGGGGCAATATCCGCGTCACCGCGTGTGCGGGGAGTTCATCGCCGGGCTCAGCGATGCGACCATCGCGCGCCTCGAGCTCGCGCCGCTGCTCGCCGATGCGGGGCGGCTGAGGGAGGTGGAGTGGTTTTTCCGCGGGCGATCCATCCGGCGTCAGCGGCTGCCCGCGCCCGCCCTCGCGCTGAGCCGCCACGCGCTCGATGCACGGCTCGCGGAGGCGTTCACTGCGGAGGGCGGACGGCTCGTGACGGGAACGCGCGCCGACATTTCCGAGGCGCCGGAGGGGCGCGTCTTCTGCACTGGGCGCCGGCTCACACGTTCGCCGTGGCTCGGCCTGAAGCTGCACGCGCGCGGCATGCCGCTCACGCGGGAGCTGGAGATTCATCTCGGCGACGGCGCCTACGTCGGGCTGTGCCCGGTGGAGGATGGGCGCGTGAATGTGTGCGGCCTCTTCCGCCAGCGCCCCGGCATCTGCGTCGAACGCGCCACTGTGCTGGCGGCGTATCTCGCAGCGAGCGGACTCGACTCACTTGCCGAACGCCTCGTAGCCGCAGAGGTCTGTGCGGAGTCCCACTGCGCGGTGGCGGGTGTGGACTTTGACCGCAGAGGCAGCATCGGCGACCGGCTGAATCTCGGCGACACCTTCGCGGTGATCCCGCCCTTCACCGGAAACGGAATGGCGATGGCGTTCCAGAGCGCGGAGACAGCGCTCGACCTGCTGCTCGCGTGGACGCGCGGCTCGGCGGATTGGAGCACGACGCTGCGGACGATCGGCGATGCGCTGCGGCGACGCTTCTGCTGGCGGCTCGCTGCGGCAGACATCCTGCATCCGTTCCTCCACGCGCCGCCGAGGCAACGCTGGCTCGCCGCGGCCGCGCGCATGCGGCTGCTGCCGCTGCGGCCGCTCTACCATCTTCTTCATTGAACGACTCATGTATCTCCATGCCCTTGCCACCGCTGTGCCGCCCGCCACTTTCACCCAGGCGCAGTGCTGGGAAATCATCAAAGCCTCGCCCGTCCGCGAGCGTCTCTCGCGTCGCACGCAGCTTATCCTGCGCACGATCCTGAACGGCGACAGCGGCGTGAACACGCGGCGTTTCGCGGTGCCCGAGATCCACGGCGTGTTCGATCTGGAGTCGGACCAGCTCAATGCGGCCTTCCGCGCCGAGGCGCCGCCGCTCGCGGGCCGCGCGCTCTCGGCAGCGCTCGCGCAGGCGGGCGTGGCCGCGGGTGAAGTGGACGCGCTGCTCGTCTGCACTTGCTCGGGTTATCTCTGCCCCGGCGTGAGCAGCTACGTGGCGGAGCAGCTCGGGCTCCGAACCGATGCATTCCTGCAGGATCTCGTGGGCCTCGGCTGCGGCGCGGCGATTCCCACGCTCCGCGCCGCACAGGCGGTGCTCGCGTCAAAACCGGATGCGGTCGTCGCGTGTGTCGCGGTGGAGGTGTGCTCCGCGGCATTCTACCTCGACGACGATCCGGGCGTGATCATCAGCGCGTGCCTGTTCAGCGACGGCGCGGCGGCGAGCATCTGGCGCAACACGCCCGGCCCGGGAGGCTGGCGCTGCCACGGCTTTGACACGCTGCACGTGCCCGCCGACCGCGACCGCCTGCGCTTCGAGCACCGCAACGGCAAGCTGCGCAATCTTCTCGATCCCGCAGTTCCGCTGCTCGCCGCGGGAGCGGTGTCGCGGCTCTTCGCAGCAGATCGTGTGAGGCACAATGGCCGCCCCGTGCGCCGCGTCATCGCGCATCCCGGCGGACGCGACGTGCTGAACGCACTGGAGGAGGCGCTGCCCGGTTTCCCGCTCGATGCGAGCCGCCGCGTGCTGCGCGACTGCGGCAACATGAGCAGCCCATCGGTGCTTTTCGCGCTGGAGGAGGCGATGAAGGACGACCGCCCCGATGGCGAAGGCGACTGGTGGCTGGTGAGCTTCGGCGCGGGCTTCAGCGCGCACTCGTGCCGCTTCGGCGTCGCCTGACGCTGCGCCATCACCCGCACTTTCACGCACGCCATTCCGGCACGGCCCCCGCCATTTCCCACATCATGCGGTCGAGCGCGGGGCCGACGCCTTCGGTGCGCGTGTTCACGAGCGCGGCCCAGCACATGCCGCTCGCCGTGCGCACGAGGATCGACGACGTGCCGGGCAGGCTGCCGTTGTGCCACCAGTTCGGCACCTTGTTCACCGCCCAGCCACATGCGTAGGCGCCCTCCGCGGTCGGTGGTGTCGTCATCGCCTTCAGCGTCTCCGTGCGGAGGATGTCCGGTGGATTTGGAAACCCGTCCACCCGCATCGCGAAGCGGACGAGGTCACCCGCCGTCGCGATCCAGCCGCCGTGCGCATCCATGCGCGCGACGTTCATGCCGTAGGGGTTCCCCTTTCCGTCGGAGTAATAGACGACTTCGTCCGGGGCGCGCTCGATGAGCGTGTTGCCCGCGATGCGCATCGCGGCGACGCCGCACTTCCCGAGCACCTCGCGCTGAACGGCCTGCGCGTAGGGCAGCGCGGTGACCTTCTCAATGAGCCGCCCGAGGATGCAGTAGCCGAAGTTCGAATAGGCATACGCCGCGCCGGGGTCGTGCATGAGCGGCTGATTCGCCAGCGTCCATTCGATGAGCGTGCGGTGATCCGCCGCAGGGCGCTGGAACATCGGGTCCGCGCCGCTGTTCCCCCACCCGCCCGCAGTGTGCGTGAGCAGATGATGCACGGTGATCGCCTTCACCCGCGCGGGGAGTTCGCGCCCGTAGTCAAAGCCGAACCGCCCCTTTTCGCCGAAGACCAAATCCGTGACCGCGAGCCTGCCCTGCTCGATGAGCGTGAAGATCGCCGCCGCCGTGATCGGCTTGCTCACGCTCGCGATGCGGAAAAGGCTCTGCGGCGTCACCGGCGATCCCGCGGCCTTGTCCGCGAGGCCGAAGCCCTGCTCAAACACGAGTTTCCCGCCGCGTGCGAATGCCACGGCCATGCCGGGCGCCTTGAATCGCTCCATGAACGCGCGGGCGGTTCCCGCGATGGCCTGCCGCTGCGCGTCATTGGGCTGGGGGGCCTCGTCCGCCGCTCGCGAATGCAAGCGCAGCGCGCCAGCCGCACCGGCGATCCCGAGTGACTGCACGAAACGGCGGCGGCTCTGCATCATGTCCGACGTTGAAGCGCGTCCGGCGGGCGCGTCAATCCCCGCGGCCACCGATCGCAGAAGGGGCTGCTTTCCATTCCGCACTCCGCGTTTGAATTGTCCGCCTCCTTCCGCCGGAGGCTACTGGCTTGCCCGTCGCCACTGCGGCTGGGAAGTTCGCTCATCATGCGTGCCGCCATCACCCTTCTGCTCACCACCGCCCTCGCCTTCGCCGCTGACGAGGTGGACACTCCGGTGCCCTCGAAGAAGAGCAACGACAAGACTCCGAAGGGCAACGCCTCGCTGGAGAGCGCGGAAGGGGCGATGAAGAATTTTGCGGTGGCGCCGGGGCTGAAGGTGGACGTGTGGGCCTCCGAGCCGCTGCTGGAAAACCCGGTTGCGTTTTCCTTCGACCACCTCGGCCGCGCATTCGTCGCCGTGACGCAGCGCAGGCGCACCTCGGTGCCGGATGTCCGCAAGCATGAGGACTGGACCATCGAGAACCTCTCGATGCGCACGGTCGAGGAGCGCATCGCATTTCTGAAGGCGAAGATGCCCGAGTCGCCCGCGCGAAAGCCGAAGAAGCCGGAGGATGACATCAACAAGGACGGGCAGCTCGACTGGCGCGACTGGGCCGTGGAGTCCGAGGAAATCCGCATCGTCGAAGACAGCGCCGGCTCCGGCCGCGCGGACAAATCACGCGTGCTCGCGAGCGGCTTCAACAACCTCGAGACCGGACTCGGCGCAGGCATCCTCGCGATGCCGGATGGCGGTGCCATCTACACCTGCGCGCCCGACCTCTGGCGCATCGCTCCCGACGGCTCGAAGACAAGGCTGGCGACGGGCTTCGGCGTCCACGTGGCGTTCGGCGGCCACGACATGCACGGCGTGAAGATGGGCCCGGACGGACGAATCTACTTCACCATCGCGGACTGCGGCTCACACGTGACGTCGAAGGACGGCAGGGTGATCAGCTTCCCCGATGGCGGCGCGGTCTTCCGCTGCTGGCCGAACGGCGACGCGCTCGAACTCTATGCGTGGGGCCTGCGCAATCCGCAGTCACTCGCCTTCAATGATGTGGGCGACCTCTTCACCTGCGACAACAACGCCGACGGCGGCGACAAGGCGCGCTGGCTCCACATCGTCGAGGGCGCGGACTACGGCTGGCGCATCGGCTGGCAGTTCCTGCCGAAGCTCGGCGCATGGAACAGCGAGGGCATGTGGCACCTCGACGCCGCGCAGACGAATGCCGCCATCCTGCCGCCCGTCGCGCACATCACGCACGGCCCCGCCGGCATCTCGCACTACCCCGGCACTGGGCTGCCGGAAAAATATCGCGACCACTTTTTCGTCGCCGACTTCCCCGGCGGCGTGCGCCACTTCGCGCTGAAGCAGAAGGGCGCGAGCTACAAGGTGGACGGCATGGCCGGCGGCGATCCTATTTTGCAAAACAACTCGCCCAGCGAGATGCAAAACAAGCTGCTCTGGAATCTGTATCCGAGCGACGTGCAGTTCCCGCCCGGCGGCGGCGTGTGCGTGCTCGACTGGGTCTATGGCTGGGAAAAAACCGGCAAGGGCCGCATCTACCGCGTGCATGACCCGCTCGTGGACGCGAGCGAGATCGTGCAGGAGACGAAGCGACTGCTCGCCGAAGACTTTTCCAAGCGCAGCGCCGACGACCTCGCCAAACTTCTCGGCCACGCCGACCAGCGCGTGCGGATGAAGGCGCAGTTTGAGTTGGTCGTGCGCGGCGATGTCGCACCGCTCGCACAAGCGACGCTCGACAAAAATCCACGCCTCATGCGACTGCACGGCATCTGGGGTGTCGCGCAGCTCGCGCACACGAAACCCGATGCCGCGAAGGCACTCATGCCGCTGTCAATGGATCGTGATGCGGAGGTCCGCGCGCAGTGGGCGAAGTTTGTCTGCGAGACGAGGCTCACCGGCGAAAGCGATTTGATTGTTCGATTGCTCGCGGACAAGGAACCGCGCGTGCGTTTCCAATCGCTGATGACCGCGACGAAGCTTGTTGAAACGACGGCGAAAGCTCGCGCCAAATCCATCAATGCGATTTTAGGCCATCATTTCGGAAAGCCGATCGAAGACGCTTTCGTTCGTCATGCTGTCGTTCGCGCATTTGCTGCACGGCTGCCCGAAACCCCAGAGCGCCTCGACGACCCGGAAAATTGGCCCAAATCCATGAGTCCGGATAACATTCCGAATGAAGTCCTCATCCATTTGCTCGCGCTGCGAAGCAAACGGTCTCCGACGATTGACGCAGGACTTTCGCTGGAAACGCCGCGCCTGCGGCTCGAAGCCGCGCGCGCGATTCACGACGCACCGATTCCCGCTGCCCTGCCGAAACTCGCAGCGTTGGATTTGGGTAGCGCGGGCGTTTCGCCTGCCGGTTCGCGCGTCCCGCGCGAACCATCGAACGTCGCAAATGCGAAGCCCGCAAAGAATGCCCCTCAAAAATCCGAAGGCCGAGGCGGGGACGCCTTGACCGGCAGGCGGGACGCCCGTGCTACCCGAGGCACCCAGGATGCCGCCTCGCCGCAACTCGCGATGATGGACGCCGCACTATCCCGCCGCGTCATTAACGCCAACTACCGCATCGGCTCCGCTGAGTGCACCGCGCGCCTTTCCGAAATCGCTGCGAATGCGGCGCTCGCTGAATCCGTTCGCCTCGATGCGCTCGAAGCGCTCGCCCAGTGGCCGGTGAAGCTTGGCCGCGACCGCGTGCTCGGCATCGTCGTCGAGGGCGATGGAAAGCGGAACGCCACGGATGTCGCCGCGCTCGTGCCAAAACTTCCCCTGCTGCTCGGCGACCGGAGCGACGCCATCCGCATCGCCGCACTGAACGCCTCGGGCGCGAACAAGCTCACGGCGGCGGCGGAGATGCTCACGATGCTGGAGACGAATTCCGACGCATCCGGCGCCGTGCGGGCCGCCGCGCTGAATGCCCTCGTCGCGGTCGGCGCGCCGAAGCTCGACACGGTCGTCTCGCTCGCCCTCGAGTCGCACGACAAGACGCTCGCCGATGCCGCGCGCAAGCTGGCGGGAAAACTTTCCCCATCGCTGGCCGTGAAGGCGAACGCCGCCATCCTCGGCAAGGGCTCGATTCGCGAACAGCAGGACGCGCTGGCGAACATCGCGGACGTGCAAGGCGCGGAGGCCGACGCGGTCATCGCCCAGCAGCTCGACCAGCTCCTCGCCGGCAAGCTGAAGCCCGGCGTGATCCTCGACCTCCTCGAAGCCGCCGAGAAGCGCGACGACACCGGCATCAAGCAGAAGCTCGCCGCCTACGAGGCTTCGCGGAAGGCCGACGATTCCCTCGCCCGCTGGCGCGAGTGCCTCGAGGGCGGCGACGGAAAAGTCGGGAAGCAGATTTTCGCCGAGAAGGCCGAGGCCGCGTGCATGCGCTGCCACGCGGTGAAAAAAGTCGGCGGCGACGTCGGCCCCGACCTCGCGGAAGTCGGCAAGAAGATGGGCCGCGAATACGTGCTGCGCGCCATCGTGGACCCGAACGCGGAAATCGCGAAGGGATACGACAATGTGATGGTGACGATGAAGGACGGCGATATCATCGCCGGCCTGCTGAGCGCCGAGACGGCGGACGAACTTGCGCTGAAAAATCCCGCGGACGGCAAACTGCAGCAGGTGAGGAAATCCGCCGTGAAGGAGCGGGCCTCGCTCCCGAGCGCGATGCCGCCGGGGCTCGGCGACATCCTCGGCAAACGCGCGCTGCGGGACGTGGTGCAGTATCTTTCCACATTGAAATAGCGGCGGCGGTTGACGCGAGCCGCCGGCTTTGCTCTCCTCCGCGGCCATGAAGTTCCTTTTCCCCGTCCTCGCCCTCATGATGCTCGCCGGATGCTCCGACCTCTACCGGCACGAGAGGGATTTTTCGCCGAAGCACCGCAAGGGCTCTTGGGTCGAATACCGCAAGGCTGTCCAGCGCGGCGAGAAGCCCGAGGAGCCGAAGGAACTCAAGGACCGGTAAGCGGGCCGCACCCTGCGGATGGGGCGCGAACTTTTCACACAGGCCGAACTGGCTGCACTCTCCGCCCTGCGCGCGCGGTTCCTCGACGGCTCGAATGCGGGCGGCGCCTATTGGAGCAGCGCGGAGGATTTGGCACTCTACGACGGCAGCCTCGGCGAGCGGATCGGGTGGAAATGGGATGCAGTGCTCGCCGAACTCGCGTCGCGCGGATGGCGGCCGACTGCCCGACATGTCGTGGACTTCGGCTGCGGAAGCGGCATCGCGGGACGTCGCGTGCTTGCGGCATGGGATGGCTTTGAATCGCTGGCGCTGAGCGACGTGTCGCCGCTCGCGATGCGCTTTGCGGAGGCGCGTGCAAGGGAGTCCTTTCCGAAGCTGGCGATTCGCACTATGGCCGAACCCAGCGAGGCGGTGAACGGCGCGCTGCTGCTCGTGAGCCACGTGCTGAATGAGACGGACGACGCCGGTGCGGCGAAGCTGCTGGCGCTCGCAAAACGCGCGGAGGAGGTCATCTGGGTGGAGGCCGGGACGCACACGGACAGCCGCAGGCTCATCGCGTTGCGGGAGGAGCTGCGCGGGGAGTTTGAAGTGGTGGCGCCATGCACGCACCGCTCATCCTGCGGGATGCTCGCCGCCGAAAATGCGCGGCACTGGTGCCATCATTTCGCGCGCGTGCCGTCGGAGGCGTCGCGCGATGCACGCTGGGCGCAGTTTGGGCGCGAGCTGGGAATCGACATGCGGGCGCTGCCCTACAGCTTTCTCGCGCTGGCGCGGCGCGGGTCGCACGCGGAGGCAGCGCGCGGCTTCTCGAGAATCATCGGCAGGCCCGAGGAGGCGAAGGGGCGGCTCGACCTGCTCGCATGCAGCGAGGAGGGCGTCGGCGAACTGATGCTGCAGAAGCGCGATGCGCCCGGGCTTTTCAAGCAACTGCAGAAGGGCCGCGCGGCATGGGTGCACTGCTGGTCGCGGGATGGGCGGCGCATCATCCCGTGACCGCCGACGGGAGGCGGGTTCCGCATTCGCCTTCCGTGCATCACCATTCAGACAGCCAGCGGCCCGCCATCGGCGGCTACGATGCCTCGACACGGCGCGGCAACCGCGTGAAGGTGCGCGCATGTTCGTTGACCACATCCAGATTCACGCGAGAGCCGGCAAGGGCGGGCGCGGCGCCGTGTCGTTTCGCCGCGAAAAATTTGTGCCCCATGGCGGGCCGGACGGCGGCGATGGCGGACGCGGAGGGAGCATCATCCTGCGGCCCGATCCGAACACGGACAATCTCGTGGAGTATCACTACCAGTCGAACCTGCGCGGGAAGAACGGCGAGAACGGGCACTCGAAGGACTGCTACGGACGCGCGGCTGAGGACGCGATCTACAAGGTGCCCGTCGGCACGCTCGTCTATCGCATGCCCTTCGAGCACGCCGAAGGCGGCCCGGCGCCGCGCGACACCGCGTCGTTCATCAACCTCGAGACGCTCACCGACGACGAGGCCGCGAAGTTCGAAGGCAGGCAGGCGAAGCGGAGGAAGGTGGACCCTTCCGAGCTGGAACTCGTGGTGGACCTCGACACGCCGGGGCAGGATTTCGTGCTCTGCAAGGGCGGCGACGGCGGCAAGGGCAACGTGCATTTCAAGAGCAGCCGCAACCGCGTGCCGCGGCAGTTCACCGACGGCGACGAGGGCGAGGAGGGCGTGTTTTACTTCGAGCTGCGCAAAATCGCGGACGCCGGGCTCGTCGGATACCCGAACGCCGGCAAGAGCACGCTGCTCACGCGCATTTCCAACGCGCATCCGAAAATCGCGCCGTATCCCTTCACCACGCTCACGCCGCACATCGGCGTGGTGGAGCTGCCGGACTACCGGCGCGTGACCGTCGCGGACATTCCAGGGCTCATCGAGGGCGCGCACGCGAACGTCGGCCTCGGCCACGACTTCCTGCGGCACATCGTGCGGTGCAAGCTGCTCATCTTCGTCCTCGACATGGCGGGCAGCGAGGGGCGCGAGCCGCTCGATGACTTGCAGAAGCTCCGCAGGGAACTCGATCTTTACGACCCGACGCTCAGCGAGCGGCCGTGGATCGTCGTCGCGAACAAGATGGATCTCGAAGGCGCGAAGGCGAAGCTGAAGCAGTTCAAGACGCGCTACCGCAAGCTGGAGGTTTTCCCCGTGAGCGCGGATCAGGGCGAGGGCCTGGAGAAGCTGAAGGCGCGGCTCGGCGAGCTGATTCCCGAGGAGAGGAAGGCTGCCGCTGCCGGGCCGTCCGACGCCGGGCAGACGAGCGTCTGACGCCCGGCAGCCCGAGCGCATGTCGCGTTCGTGCTGGAAATTCCGCAGTTCAACAGCATCATTCGACCGCATGAGACCAGCCCTCCTCGCACTCTCCATCGTGCTCACTTCACAGGCCGCGTGGGCGGCGACCGCCTACGAGGCGCTGCGCACCCTCGGAAAACAGAAGGGCGAGGCCGTGCTCGACAGTGTGATGGAAGTCCGCGGCGACAACGGCGCGCCGCAGCCGAAGACCTGGAAGATCGTCGCCAAGGATGCGCGCGGAGGCACCCGGGAATACTCGGTGTCCGGCCCGCGGCTCGCGGGCGAAAAGGCCGCGGGCGGAGGAGGTGCACCGATGAACATGAGCCAGCTCAACCTCGACAGCGACGGCGCACACACGATCGCCGAACGCGAGGCAAAGAAGGCGTCCTTTGCCTATGACCGCGCGAGCTACTCACTGCGCGGCGGAAGCAAAGGCGGCTCGCCTGTGTGGGAAATTCATCTCGTGGATGAACGCAGCGGCAGCACCGCCACGCTCGACATCGCAGCGACAAACGGAAACGTCCTCGCGACGGAGGGACTCACAGCGCGCAAGGCTGCCGCCGTTTCGCCGACCGCGCCGGCCGCCGCTCCTGCGCCGACACCGCGGCCGCAGCCAGTCGTCGAGGAGCGGATCACGCAGACGGCGCGCACGACTTCGCATGGCACCCAGCACGCCGGCGAGGAAGTCGGCCAGTTTTTCGAGCGCGTGGGAAACCACATGTCGCGCCGCGGACGGCAGATCGATGACTTCTTCCACAATCTCTTCACCGGCGAGCACCGCGACACCGCCGGCCCGCACGGACCGAGGCCGGGCTCGAACCCGCCGCCACCGCGCAGGGGCGACGAGGATTACGTGAAGCCGAGCCGCGTCCGCGACTGAGGCCCGCAGTCCGCCCCATTTATGCTCAGCACGGTCATCGCCCTCTCAGTGGCAGGAGTCGCCCTCCTCTTTCTCGAAATGTTCCTGCCGGGATTCATCGCCGGGATCATCGGCGGCATCCTCCTCATCATCTCCATCGTCGTCGCCTACCGCGACCTCGGCCCGGAGGCAGGCAACATCACGCTGGTCGCAACAACCATCGGGACCGGCCTCCTGTGGTGGTGGTGGGCGGTGAAATTCCAGCACACCCGCTTCGGCAGGCGCATGACGCTCACCACGGCGAGCACCGGCACGTCCCCCGCCACCGGACTGTCCGCGCTCACCGGCCAGACCGGCACCACCGCGACCCCTCTCCGTCCGAGCGGCACCATCGTCGTCGCCGGGCACCGCGTGGATGCGATCACCGGCGGTGAATTTCTCGAAAAGGGCACGCCTGTGCGCGTGGTGCGCACGGAAGGCATCGCCGTCATCGTCCGCCGCGAGGGCTGACGTCCGGCGCGAAATTATTTCTTCGGCTTCTTCGGCGGCGCGGCCTTCTTTTGGGGCACCTTCACCATGATTTCCAGCGCGCCTTCGTCGGCGGGCCGCGGCGGATACATGAGGTTCACACAGGTGCGGACCGCCTCGATGACTTGCTCCACGGTGAACGGATAGCCTTCCGGCTGCGCGGCTTTCGAGGCGTCAATCGTCACCACCATGTCCATGTCGTTCGCGCCCTCCTTGTAGTTGCCCTCGACCTTGATGCCGTAAACGGAGGCGAGGTTGACGTCCTGCGTCTTTTTCGGATCGCCAGCCGGCGGGCGGAATGGCGAGGCAATCGCGGGGAAGCGCCACTCCGGGTCCGCACCATAGGTCACATAAGGAACCTGCTGAATTGAAATCCGCGGGTCGGTGTCGGAACCGTGCAGGTAGAGCGGCATGGAGACGGAATCCAAACGGAGTTCCGAGGCGGTGGTGATTTGCACAAGCGCGAACAGCAGCGCGAAGAGGAGCGGTTTCATGTTGGTCGAGGTGAGCTACGCGCTCGGTGCGGAGGCAGCAAGCCCGGCGAGCGCACCCGCGCTCCATTTCCCCTTCCGTTCCCGCAGCGACACGGCTACGAGTTCGCCCGACTTATGAACATCCCGCACATCCTCGCAGTCTCCGGCAGCCTCATCACGCATCCGGTCACGATCGGCGTCATCATCGTCGCAGTGCTCGTCGTGGCGCTGATCCTGTTCAACTTCCTCGGGATTTGGATCCGCGCGCGCGTCGCTGATGCGCCCGTGGGAATGGTCACGATGATCGCGATGCGGCTCCGCGGTGTCCCCGTCGCGCAAATCGTGGACGCGCGCATCACCGCCCTCAAGGCCGGCCTCGACCTCAGCACCGATCCCATCGAGGCCCACTACCTCGCCGGCGGCGACGTGAACAACTGCATCCTCTCCCTCATCGCCGCGCACAAGGCGGGCATCACGCTCGACTGGAACCGCGCATGCGCGATTGACCTCGCGACGAAGGGCACCGGCAAGACCGTGCTCGAGGCCGTGAAGACGAGCATCAACCCGAAGGTGATTGACTGCCCGAACCCGTCGCAGGGCCGCACGACGATCGACGCCGTCGCCAAGGACGGCATCGGCGTGAAGGTGAAGGCGCGCGTGACCGTGCGCACGAACTTGGATCGCTTCGTAGGCGGCGCGACGGAGGAGACGATCATCGCGCGCGTCGGCGAGGGCATCGTTACCAGCATCGGTTCGTCCGAGACCTACAAGGACGTGCTCGAGAATCCTGACCGCATTTCCAAGACCGTGCTCGCCAAGGGCCTCGACAGCGGCACGCAGTTCGAAATCTTGTCCATCGACATCGCCGACGTGGACGTGGGCGAAAACGTCGGCGCCAAGCTCCAGGCCGAGCAGGCCGAGGCCGACAAGCGCACCGCGCAAGCCCGCGCCGAGGCGCAGCGCGCGCAGGCCGTCGCCACCGAGCAGGAGATGCACGCGCGCACTCAGGAGATGCGCGCGAAGGTGGTCGAGGCGGAGGCGCAGATTCCGCTCGCGATGGCGGAGGCATTCCGCAGCGGCAACCTCGGCATCATGGACTACATGAAAATGAAGAACGTGCAGGCCGACACCTCGATGCGGGAGACGATCGCGGGCACGCAGCGCGGCCCTGAGGGAGGAAAATGATTCCGCTTCTCGCCAGCGCCGAGGGCAACTTGGTCTTCCTGATCGCCTTTGCGGTGATCGGAGTGATCAACTGGCTCGTCGAGAAGGCGAAGAAGAAGGGCGCCGGCGAGCAGCCGCGTCCGACAAGCGCGCCGCGGCAGAGTCCGCCGAACGCCGGCGGTGATTCCGAACAGGAGCGTCTGCGGCGTTTCATGGAGGCGCTCGGCATCCCGCAGCAGCAGCAGCCGAAACCACAGCCGCAACGCCAGGCTCCCGCCCAACAGCCACAGCGCCAGATCATCCGCCCGCAGGAGCGAGTCCGTCCGGCGCAGACCACCGCGAGAGTCGAGCCAAAACCCCGCAAGAAACCAAAGCCGGTGAAGGCCGAGGCCGAGGAATTCGGCCGCGCTGGCCGCATCGAGGAAGCGGCCACAGCGATCGAGCAAATCTCCGGGGAGTTTGACGCGATGAACGTGCGGGTCACCATGCCCGCCGCTCCGCCCTTTGAGCGGCCCGACCGGCTCGCGACCGCGAAAGCCGGAACCACCAGCGTCGCGGGACACGACAGCAACCCCGCCGCGAATTTGCTCCGGCGCTCGCTCACGAATCCGACCGACGCACGATCCGCCCTGCTACTCGCGGAACTCCTCGGCCCGCCGAAAGCGCTTCGGGACTGAGGATTCGCCGCGTCCGCAAACAGCGCCTCCCCTCATGACGCCCTGCCTGTTCTCAATCAGCTACGCCGGTTTTTGGGGGCAGGATGTGCTCGGGCTCACCGACTTCATCCAGCACGCGGGCAAACTGGGCTTTCCCTCCGTGATGATAGCTGGGAAACGCCCGCACCTCTCGCCGCTGGATGCGACTCCGGAGTTTTTGCGGCCGGTTCGCGAGGCGCTCGATGCGGCAAATGTCCGCTGCGATGTCCTCGCCGCCTATACAAACCTCGCGCAGCCGTCATCGGCCGGCTGCGAGGTGCCCCTCGTGGAGTTTCAAATCGCCTACGTCGCATCGCTCGCCCGCATCGCCTCGGCGCTCGGCGCAAGAATCGTGCGCATCTTCACAGCCTACGAAATGGACGGACAGAATCCGCAGGCGCAGTGGAGGCGCTGCGTGTCGGCCATCCGCGAAATGTGCGACCGGGCAGCGACGCACCGCGTGACGATCGCGATCCAAAACCACCACGATGTCGCGCTGCACACCGCCGCGCTGCTCGAACTGCTTGCCGACATCGATCGCCCCAACTGCAAGCTGGGCTTCGACGCATGGTCCCCCGCGCTGCGCGGCGAGCCGCTCTACGACGCTGCGAAGCTCGCCGCACCGCACACCATTCTCACGACCAACGCCGACTACATCAAGGTGCCGCGCCACCGATACCGGCCCGAGTTGGTGAACTACGAGCGGCAGCCGGTGGACTGGGTGCGGGCAGTCCCGTTCGGCACAGGCTTCATTGATTATGCGGAGTTTTTCCGCGGCCTTCGCGATGGCGGCTTCGGTGGAACCGCCGTTTATGAAATGTGCTCACCCCTGCGCGGCGGTGGCTCGATCGAGAATCTCGACGCTTGCGCGAACACCTACCTGAATTGGATGCGCGCGCAGAAATTCATCGCCGAATTGGCAGCGTGATCGAGCAGTTCCAGCCCGGTTGCGGAGATTCCTGCGCAACGTCGCTCCCGGGATTCCGCAATCGGCGTTTTCACGCGGCGGCTCGGAGGGCAGTGGCGAGGGCGTCGCGGAGCGACTGGATGCCGACCGGCTTGCTCAGCAGCACGTCAATCCCGGGAAGGTCGGCCTTGTCGAGGAACTGCCCGAATCCCGTGAGGAGGATGACGGGCGTGCCAGGCTTCATCAGCTTCATCGCGGACGCCATCTGATCTCCGCTCATGCCGGGCATTGCCTTGTCCGTGATGACGACATCAAACTGTCCGTCCCGGAAACATCGGAGGCCAGTCGCGCCGTCCGTTGCGATCTCGACCCGGTGGCCGTCCTCGGTGAGCGCGGCAGCGACGAAGTTCCGCGCGCGCTGCTCATCGTCCACCACGAGGATGCCGAGACCGCGCGGCGCCTCCCGCAAAACGTCCACCGTCTTTTCCTCCCTGGACTCCACCGCCGGCAGCGGCAGCCGGAGGATGAACGTCGTGCCTTTGCCGATTTCACTCTCGATGTCCACGGTGCCGCCGTGCCGCTGGATGATTCCGAAGACCATCGATAGCCCGAGGCCCGTGCCGCGCTCGCCCTTCGTCGTGAAGAATGGCTCGAGGCATCGCTTGCGGACCTCCGGCGACATGCCTGTGCCCGTGTCGGCCACCTCAATGACGGCGGCCCCACCGTCGCGCCGCGCGCGCACGGTCACACGGCCGCCCGCGGGCATCGCATCCACCGCATTGAAGATCAGATTCGTGAGCGCCTCGCGCAGCGCGGACTCGTCGCCGAGAATTGGCGGGACGGCCTGCAGTTCCGGCTCGACCTGAATCGTCGCGCCCGAAGCCTGCATCTGGCACTTCCATTTCGGCTGCGTCAGCGTGATGGCCTGCGTGACGAGCTTCCCCACATCCACGCTCTCAAACACGTCGCCCTCATCCTGTTTGCGGTAGAACTGCTTCAGCCGGCTCACGACTTTCGCCGCGTCGCCAGCCGCCGTGTGAATTGTGTTGATGTAGGACATCGCCTTTTCCCGATCCTGCAGGGCGCCGGGGCTCACACGCAGCAGTTCGCTGAATCCGAGGATGGGAACGAGTGCGTTGTTGAAATCGTGCGCGACACCGCTCGCCATCTGCCCGAGCGCGCGCAACCGCTCCTGCTGGATGACGCGCTGCTGCGCGGAGTTCAGCTCCGAAAGCGCCGACTGCAGCTCCTCATTGCGCACGCGCAACTCCTCGTTCGTCGCGTCGAGCGCAGCCTCCGCGCGCTCGCGATGCGCGGCATTTGCCGAGGAGACAATTTCCAGCTTCTCCACCGGCACGGAAAAGCGCTTCGAGAGAAAATGGCTGGCGATGAGGCCCGCGACGAGCAGCACCGCGCCCGCGGCAATGATCTGCCAGCGCAGCGAATGCAGGTGCTGGAGCGATGCACCGAGCGGAAAAAGCGTCACAAGGATGCCGGGCCGCAGCGAGGACTCCGGATTCAGCCGTTTGAACTGCAGCAATTGCGGCTCACCCGCGATGTCCACCACCCGCGCCCCCTCCACCTGCCCAAACTTCGCCCCGGCCGCCGTCACCACCTCCCCTATCTGCCGGGCCTCCTCGCCAATAGCCGGCATGTCGAGGACTCCGTCCGCCCACACACCGCTTCTCACCCCTTCCTGGAGCAGGCGGCGCGGCATTTCGATCGGTTTGAAGACGAGCACGAGCGCAGCGATTGCGCGCCCTGTTTCCGTCGAGAGGATCGGCGTCACGATCATTTCATGCACCCGCCCCGCGTCACCGCCCGATGTCTCGAGCGCAAAGCCCACTTCCTCGCGCTCCCGCGGCGCGCGCCTTGGGATCCACCGCAGCGTTCCATCCGCATCGCCGGCTTCATGCTTCGCGGGCGGCGGAATCAGCACGCCATTCTCGTCGAGAAAACGGTAGCCCACGATGCGGATGATCGTGTCCTCCTCCGCATAGGGCACCACGGAACCGCCCGCCACGCTCATGGGCTTCGGAATCACCATCCCGCGCTGGTCGTTCGCGATCGAATAGAGAATGTCCAGCGCACCATCCTCCAGCGCCGCATGGATGCGCGGCGAGCGCACCAGCGCGCGGCAGCGGTCCATCACCGCGGCGTTGTTCGCCTCCTGCACCGCGAGCAGCGCGTCGAACTCCGTCCTGAACCGCTGATCAAGATTCCACCGCAGGTCGGTGACCATCCGGTGCTGCACGAAAAAGACCGCGGCAGCCGTCACCGCCGTGATCACGAGCGTCATCGCCACAAAAAGCCGCACACGAAATCGCCCCGCGTTGGCGGCGGCCGAGTTGCGCGCCTTCATGGGAAGTCCACCTTCTGCAGGCCGCCTGCCTTCACCTCCACTGGCTTCTCAAAAGTGCGCGCCGCGCTCACCCAAGCCTTCAACGTGTGGCGCCCCGGCGGCACTCCCGCGAGCCGGTAGATGCCGTCCGCCTTTGTCGTTACGAAATGCGGCGAGTCGAGCACAAGGAGGAGCCCGCGCATGTGCTCGTGGATGTCGCAGCGAATCGTCACGAGGCCCGGCTTGTCGAAGACCTGCGACGGAATCGGCCGCTCCTCGGGCCGGTATCGCCCGAGATCGAACCGCTTCGTCGGCGACAGCGAGAAGATGTTGTGAAAGGCGTCGTCGAGATTCGGAAACTCCACCTTCGTCCCGGCGCGCACAGGCACGAGCGGAGTCACGAACGCGAGGTTCTTCTGCACCATCTGCGCGACAGGCTGCTGCCGTGCCGGGGCAAAGCTGCCATCGAGATAAACCACACCCTGCGGCGGATTCACCATCACCTCGCCGCCCTTCGTCACGACTTGATAGCGCCGGTTCACGACCGCCACCGACGTCGCCTTTGGCAGCTCCACGCGGCCTTCAATGACGGCGTCTGCGCGCGCCTCCGCCCCGTTGAGGACAATGGTGGCGAAGCACGCGGCTGAAAGGCGGCTGATCATGGGCTTGCTCCACTTTAGCAGCCCATGTGCCGGGAATGCGCCGCGGATTGCGCCCCGTGCTCACGGTCTCACGGTCTCACGGTCGATGGCCGGCGGCCCCGGCGGCCTTGAGGCTGAAGTCGTCGTAATGGACATCCACTTGGTTCGTCGTGAGGCTCACGAGCGTCTTGTGGTCGTGGCCGACGCCCTCGGACTTGAAGGAGCCGACCGGCTTGCCGTCAATCACCACCGAGATTTCCTCACCCGCCGTGCGAATGACGAGCGTGTGCCACTCCTGCAGCGTGAGCTTGTTCGGGAAGCTCCTGTTCTTCGTCGCGAGCATCGCCTTGTCCTCAGCCGTCAGCGTCGGCGGCACAGCCTTCTTCTTCTCGTAGATGTCGTTGCGGAAATTTCCGGTCTTCGCGTCGCCGATGCCCACGGCCGCCGGGCTCACGTTCACGTTGCAGATGTGCCCCGCGTGCGAGCCCTTGTAGTCCTTGTCGTCGAACCACACGTTGAAGCTCTTCGCCTTCTCGCTGACGAAGCGGAACTTCACGGAAACCTCAAGGTCGCGCTCGCCCTCGAAGCGCACGCTGTCCACCGCCGAGTGGTCGGAGCCTTCGGGCGTGATGCCGACCAGCATCCCGTCCTTCACGACGCTGCCGCTCTTATAGTGCCCCCAGCGGGGGCCGAATTTGCCGCCCGAAAAATCGTCGGAGAAGATCGAGCGCGTGTAGTCTCCGGCGAACGCGGAGGCGGTGATGAGGGTGGCGAAGCTGATGGCGAGGGATGTTTTCATTTTGATTCAGGATTTGCCGTTGATTGCAGATCCGAAAATTCGCGAGGCTGCAGTCTCCTTGGGAGAAAATTCACGGGATTCTCCGAACTGTGAGGGAGGCGGACCGCTTCACCATGCCGCATCCCCGCTCATCATGCCCGGCACCGACCACCGCTACGGCTTCACCTCGAAAACAATCAATATCTGCCCGCGCACATGCATGGGTCCCCGGATGAAAAGCGGGCTCTTTGCGCCCAGCATCGCCTCGGCTTCGAGGATGCGCCGTTTGTCGTGGAAGAACTCCATGTTCAACCGGTAGCCGGCAGCCTCCCGCCTGGCGCGCACACCGACCCAGAAGTTCTGCGTGGGCACCAGCCACCGCTCATTCTGCCCGTCCAAGACCTTCGTGGCGGAGCCGAGAATCTCGAACTGATCGTAGCCAAAGAATTTCGAAAGCTTGCCTGCAAAGGGCGCAAGCTCCTGGGGAACCTCCGAGGCGCGCTCCCCCTTCTTCGGGTTGCTGGCAAGGACGACCGCGCTCCACACCTTCTCCCCCGCCACGGGCGCACCGCCCGGCGAAAATGCGAACGGTTTCCTCGGCGCCATGTTGACCGGGGGCTGGGCCACCGCAGCGCTGGCTGCCACCAGCAGAGACGCAAAAGCGGCGCCGAGCCTCCTACTCAAGCACATAGTCCTTCGGGAGTTGATCGAGGCCGTCAATCCACACGACGGCGATGCCATCGGCATCCAGCACAGCCGCATCGAGCATCTCGTCGCCCGCCTTCACCGAGAGCACCTGGGCGTAATACGGCGCCGCCTGCCCCTCATTGCCGCGCACAAACACGCCGTAAATGGCCGCCACCAGAGCCATGCAGCACGCCGCACCCAGCGCGAGGCGCCAAAGCGGCCACAATGCGCGCGGCGGCGGTGCGTCTGCTGCAGCACGCGGCGCGATCTCGCGCAGGATGCACTCGTTGAAAAATTCCGCGTTGCGCAGTTCGGGAGCCGGCGAATGCCGCCGCACGGCATCCATAAGGCGCATGTTGACCGCGCGATCAGCACGGGCGTCCGGATGCTGGCTCTCGAATGCGGCGGCTTCCTGCACAGACAGCTTTCCATCGAGATAAGCTGTCCATTTCTCCTCGGGCGTGGATGGCGGCTCAGAGCTGGTCATGGACGTCTTGGAGCATGGTTTGAAGCTTGCGGCGGGCGTAAAAGAGGCGCGACATCACTGTTCCAATCGAGCAGCCGAGCGCGTCGGCGATCTCATGGTATTCGAGACCGTCGAGTTCGCGGAGCACGATCACGGTGCGGTGCTCTTCGCTCAGCTTCCCGATGGCCGCATCGATCCTCGCGCGAATTTCCCGATCCGCCAGACGCTCCGCAGGCTGCATGAGCCCTTGGGGAGCAGTCACCGCTCCGGGAGCGATTCCGCTCAGTCCGATCGTGTCGTCAAATTCCTGACCACCTTCGATGCGCTTCCTCCGCAGCCAGTCGAGCGTGACGTTCGTCATGATGCGGTAGAGCCACGTGAAGAACGAGGACTGTCCGCGGAAATTTGCCAGGCTGCGCCAAGCACGCACGAAGCCCTCCTGGGCGAGATCCCATGCGTCGTCTTCGTTTCTGACCATCTGGTAGATCATGGCAAAGCAGCGTTGGCGGTGTTGAGTGACGAGTTGGTCAAAAGCTTTGGTGTCTCCGGTGCGGCTCCGCGCGACTAGTTCATCGTCACTCGGCGGCTTGGCGGGAGCGTCGGCTTCAAGCTTGGACGAAAAATCGTTCAATCTATTCGATTTCGCGCAGCCTGCGCGGCTACTGGCCGCCGCGCAGACGGCGAAACTCAGAGCGGCAATTCCCCATCGTGGTCACGATGCCGTCCCGGATGGAAAAAATCCGCGAGCGCAGTCCTTCAAACTGGCTGTCGTCGCTCAAATCCTCGTCGTGCAGTCGCACCGCAGCATCCAATGTGGTGGTGAGCGCCCGAAGCGCGCGCTTCAGGTAGGCGATCGTCATTCCAAGTTCGTCAATGTCCTCGTCGTTCAGCGCCGCGGCAAGCTTCGCGGCAGTCAGGGTGGCCCCTTCCCTCAGCGCCGCGATCGCAGGGTGATCACGCATGGCCTGACCCACATTGGCAAAAATCTCGTCCAATTCCGCGCAGAACGCGATCGCCTCGAGATAGAGCGGGTGCTTTTCAAATTTGAACCCTTCCTGCTGCTTCTCACCGGCATCTTCGTCCTCGCCACCGTCGCCTGACACTGCGTCCTCAAACGCCGACTCCACCTCGTCCTCCCACTCCCGCGTCTGCCCCTCGCTCATGTGGGTCCACCCCATCTCGCGCGCGATGATCTCGTCGCGGTCCGGATGGTCCATGTATTTCTCGATCAGCCCCATGTATTTCTCCGTCCTCCGCTCCTGGTTCTGGAGAAAGCGCTCCCAATCGTATTCATCCCAAATTCTGTCGGGGTTGTTTTCCGGCATGGCACCAACTAACGCGCCGCAAGCCGCCGCGCAAACGGGATTCTTCACCTCCTTGTGTTTCGCGCCTGTGCCGTTTAGTTTCGCGCCACATGAGCAAACAGGTAGTTCCGGTCCAGATTCGGGCCATCCTCCCCTACAACAACGGGAGGGCGGTCTTTGTCGGCAACGAGCAGAAGGTCTTTGTGATCTACGTGGACGAATCCGTCGGCGCCGCCATCGGGATGTTCCTGAACAAGACGCCAAAGGAGCGCCCGCTCACGCACGATCTCATGGCGCACCTGCTCGCCGCACTCGGGGCGAAGGTGGAGCGCGTCATCATCAACGATCTCAAGAGCGAGACCTACTTTGCGCGGCTCATCATCAGCGCCGAAAACGAACTGCACTCGCGGAAAATCATCGAGCTCGACGGACGCCCCAGCGACTGCATCGCGCTCGCCGTGCAGCAGGGCGCACCGATTTATGTTTCTGGCGAGGTGTGGGATGAGGTCGAGGATCGCACGGACATTCTCAAGAAACTCGAGGAGCAGGGCGAAGGCTGAACGCGCCGCATTTCAGCGGAGCGCCAACTGCCGCACCACCTCGTAGAGGACGATGCCGGCGGCCGTGGCGAGATTCAGGGAGCGCGTGCTGCCCGGCATCGGGATCGTGAGGCAGTCCGCCGGCCTCGAACTCAGGAGCGCCTCCGGCAGGCCCTTTGTCTCCCTTCCGAACACGAGGAAGTCCCCATCCTCGAAATGGGCGTCCCAATAGGGCCGCACGGCCTTCGTGGTCAGGAAAAAAAAGCGGCTGCCCTCGTTCTGAGCCGCGAAAAGCATCTCGATCGAGTCCCACAGCCGCACGTCCACCTCGTGCCAGTAATCCAATCCAGCACGCCGCAACGCCCGATCTTCCAGGGAAAATCCCAGCGGCTTCACGAGGTGCAGTCTTGCGCCGGTCGCGAGGCACAGCCGGCCCACGTTTCCAGTGTTCGGCGGAATCTCCGGCTCAACGAGGACGACATTCAGCATCGGTCTTCAGTCGCCCGCGCGCTCGTTCACGACGATGGTGATCTGCCCGTTGCGTCCACGGATCACGTCGCGGATCACAAAGCCTTGCCCCGCAGCGCGGGTGATTGTCGCATCCTTCTCCGGGATCGCGGCGCCCGCGGGAAACTCGACTACGATCAGCGCGGCGTTGCCTCCGGGTCGCGCAGGATCTGCGTTCGGATCCCGCAGGGATTCCCGCGTCCGCAGCGCCACCCGCCTGCCGAGCACGCCGGTCACGACAAAATCACCGCCGAGCAACAGCGGCTCGCTCGGGGCAAAGCGGTCCACAAGCCCGCTCGCCTCGGAGGCTGAAATCGTGCGCGTGCTGCCCGAGGGCTTCGGCGTCGGAGCAACCGGCACGACGTTCGCAACCGCTGGCTGGGGCGTCGGCGCCGGCGTCGCGGTGGCAGGCGGCTGCGCGCCGATGATTCCAGCGACCGGTTTCGAGCGCACGATTGGCCGCGGCGGAAGAGGAACAGCCGGAGCCGGCGTCGGCAGCGGACGCGCAACCTGCGCCCTCTTCACATTTGCCGCGGGAATCGTCTCCGACGAAATCGGCGCTGCGCCCGCCTTCACGGCCTCGGCGCCCTTCACCTCTGCGCTGTCCGGCGTCTCCACCGGCTGCGGTTCATATCGGACCAACTCCGGGCCCGCCAAGGCGGCCTGATCGTCGCCCGCCCGGGCAAGCGCCCTGCGCCGGAAATCCTTGTGCTCCGCAAGCGACGCCGTGAGCCGCGGGTCGCGGACGATGGGCAGGCCAGCGCCGAGATTCAGCTCGATCCCGTGCTCCCGCAGGAGCTCGTCGGGCGATCGAAGCGTGAAGTTCCCCTGCCCGTTCTTCAACTGCCAGCCTCCGTAAGGCAGCGGAAGAACTGTGAACTGCATCCGTCCATCCGCACGCCTCTCCACGTGGACGAGCGCCCACAGATCGTGCGAGCGCTGCAGCGATATGTCCGCGCCCATCGTCACCGTTTCGCGAATCGCCTGCACGTTCTCGGGAGCCGACGGAAAAAGAAACTCGACGAGCACCTGCGGCAGATTCTCCGACTGCGTGACGGCGACCGCGCCGCTTGGAAACCAGTCCGCTGCTCCGAGCGCGAAGCTCTGCACGACTTGGAAACGGCCCGCGACATACGGGACACGCCGGCCCGACTCGCGGAAGTTCATCAGGTAGTGGCGCATCAGCAGCTCATTCTCCCGGCCAAGCTCCACCGGTCCAAATTTGCCGTAGCGCTCGATGAGCTTCGCCGCGCTGAGGAAATCGCCCTTCGGCGCCTCCGTCACCGTGAAGCGCTTCGGCGGCTCCACCCGCTTGAACTTTTTCAAGACGGCGTAGCACCTCGGACTCTCCGGGTGCCCGACGATGTAAAAGCTGATGATCCAACTTGCGAAGCAGATGCCGGTCATCAGCAGAAGCACGACGGACCAGATGAAGAAGCCGTTGCCCGCGCCGCGGCGCACCGGCGCCTCATCCTGGAGAAGCTCCATCGCCACCGGCTACTGCGCGCCCGCGGCGGGTTCCGGCGCTGGTTCGAATGAAGTCCCGCAGCCGCACGAACGCACCGCCCTCGGATTCTGGATGCGGAACCCACCGCCCGAAAGATCCTCGCTGTAGTCAATCGTCGAGCCCGTCACATACGGCAGGCTCGCCGGATCGACCACGACCTGCACGCCTTCGCGCCCCTCGGCAAAAT
Organism: Chthoniobacteraceae bacterium; assembly: GCA_044221185.1. Classification (GTDB taxonomy): domain Bacteria; phylum Verrucomicrobiota; class Verrucomicrobiia; order Chthoniobacterales; family Chthoniobacteraceae; genus SXWH01. The sequence continues at coordinate 163,914 of JBGAPP010000010.1, forward strand.
CCCCCGCGGCGGGCTCGTCGAGCGTCATCGAGTAGCTCATCCCCGCGCAGCCGCCGCGCTCGACGTAGATCCGCAGCGCCTTCCCCGGCTCGCCCTTTTCGCGGAGCAATTCCTGAAGATGTTTGACGGCTGAATCGGTGAGCGTGAGCATCGCCGCGCAACTTAATGACCGCCGCCAACCAAGTCAAATGAGCCGGATTGCCCTGCTGCCCGAGGAGGTGGCTTCGCAGGTGGCCGCGGGCGAAGTCGTCGAGCGCCCCGCCAGCGTGGTGAAGGAACTCGTGGAAAACTCCCTCGACGCCGGTGCCACGCGCATCGAAGTGCTCATCCGCAGCGGGGGGAACTCCTTCATCCGCATCGTGGACAATGGTTGCGGCATGGATCGCGACGACGCCCTCCTCTGCCTCGAGCGCCACGCCACGAGCAAAATCCGCACGGGCGCCGACCTCATGGCCATCCACACGCTCGGCTTTCGCGGCGAGGCTCTGCCGAGCATCGCGAGCGTCTCGCGCTTCCGCCTCACGACGCGGGAACATGGAGCGCTCGCCGGCACCGAGGTGCTCGTGAACGGCGGCAGGATGGAAAACGTCCGCGACAGCGGCGAGCCGGAGGGCACGCAGATCGAAGTGCGCTCGCTTTTCTACAACCTCCCGGCGAGGCGGAAATTTCTCCGCACCGAGAACACGGAGTCCAGCCACGTCGAGCACACGCTCCAGCTTCAGGCTATCGGCCATCCCGGCGTCGGCTTCACCTTTGTGAGTGATGACCGCGTCGTGCATCAGCTTCCGCCCGGGCAGACGCTGCGCGAACGGCTCCGCGATCTTTTCGGCGCGGCGCTCGTCGGCGAACTGCTCGACGTGCCGGCAACGGAGATCGCAGGCGTGCGCGTTTTGGGCCTCCTCGGCCGCGCCGGCGTGAGCCGCTCCACGCGCCAGCAGCAGATCGTCTTTCTCAACGGCCGCCCCGTCGAAAACCCGACGATTTCGCATGCCCTGCGCGAGGGCTACCACACCGCGCTGATGAAGGGCCAGCACCCCGTCACCTTCCTCTCCATCCAGATGGATCCCGCCGCAGTGGATGTGAACGTCCATCCCGCGAAGCGCGAGGTGCGCTTCCGCGACCCATCGCTCATCCGCGAGATCCTCGTCGAGGCCACGCGGCGCGTGCTGGAAAGCGATCGCGCATCGTGGAGCCGGACCTTCAGCGCGCCGCAGCCGCCGCAGCCTGCGCATGCAGAAACGCCGCCCCTCATTCCCCCGCAGGAGCAATTCACGCTGCGCCGCGGCTGGTCTCAATTTCCCACGACGACATCTGAGCCAGTCAAAAATCCCGCTCACGTGACTGGAATTTCTCCGCCGCAAACGGAATCGCCGGCACCTCAATCACAGCCGGTGATTTCCGCGCCTCCATCAGCATCGCCGCCGCAGGCCCGGGACGGGCAGAATTTCAAATTCATCGGCGTGCTCGGGCGGCTCTACATCCTGATGGAAAATGCGGGCGGCCTCGTGCTCGTGGATCAGCACGCAGCGCATGAGCGGATTCTCTTCGAAGAGATGCGCAAACGGATGGAGGGCCAAGGCGTGCCCACGCAGCGGCTGCTGCTGCCCATCACCCTTCAGGTCGCCCCGAGGGACGCCGACTGGCTGCGCGAGAATCTCGAGAACCTTTCGCGCACCGGCATCGGGCTCGAGCCCTTCGGCGCGGGCACTTTCAAAATTGACGCGCTGCCACAGTTCCTCAGCGCCTCGGAACCGGCACAACTTCTCCGCGACATCATTGATGAACTGCACGACACCTCGCAGCAGACCTCGAAGCTCCGGCTCGGCGAGGACATGATCGCAAAGACCGTCTGCCGTCATGCAGTGAAGGCGAACGACGTCCTGCGCGAACCGGAATGCCTGCGCCTCGTGCAGGATCTCCTTGCTTGCGAGCTCCCCTATTGCTGCCCGCACGGACGCCCAACGATGATCCAGCTCAGCTACTTGGAACTGGAGAAGAAGTTCGGGCGCAAAGTGTGACTCAACCCCGGCGCTGTCCGCTCCGACGCGACGGCTGCTGCAGGATCTCCAGCGACTTTTCCACCGCCATTGGCAGGTTATGCGCGCCGTCGCCGCCAAGCTGCGCATCAATTGCCTCAAGCCGCCGGATCAAATCGCGCACCTCATCCCTCGAGTAAGGCCCGCCCGCTGCGGCGCAAAAATGAGTCCGGCACCCAAACGGCCTCGCTTCATAGACGAGGCACCGGCCTGCCGAATCGAGCAATGGACACCGTCCCGTTTTGGCGTCGCTGGAATCCGGAAGACTGCGCCTGCCGGCTGCGCGAAGCGCCTTCCCCACGACCAGCGCCTCCCCGGCCGTCAATGCGGGCGTCCGCCCGGTGAGCTTGAACTGGCAGCATTCCGTGAGGCGCACGCAGTCGCGCTGCACGGGACGCCCGGCGAGTTCCGCATACACCTCGCGCGTGGCCCGCACGGCCTCGGCGATGCGATCTGTCCCGGATTGATTCATGGCGGCAATGAACACGACGGCGCCCGATTGGAAAGCGGCACCGCAGCCGCTCGCGGCTACTTCTCCGCGGGCTGTCCGATCTTGATCGCAAACTCCGCCGGTTCCGCATTCGGCTGTGCGGCCTTGGGCGCAATCTCGGTGCGCTTCAACGGGACAAAGATCAGCCTGCCGTCATGATCGAGCGTCACGCCGCCATCGCGAATTGCGCGAACGACCACCTTCAGCCGCTCGCTCCCGTAGATCACAGGAAGGGCCTCGCCTTCGCCGAACGAACGGCCATTGATCATCGCCAGCGCAGGATGGCCGAGCAGCACGCTCGTCACGGAAAAATGCGCGGGCTCCAGCTGGAACTTCGGTTTGGCGACGGGCGCCTCCACAGTGCCGTCCGATTTCTGGCTGGGTCGCTTCCAGCCAATCGGCCAGAAGGGGATCCGCGCGTCCATGTCCGCGTGAAACACCGAGCGGCTCTTCAGCTCATATTGCTTTGGTGCCTCTGAATCAGCCACCGCCGGACCGCAAAACACGGATGCGATGACTGCGGCAGCGAGAGGAAGCGTGGGGAATTTCATAGGCGGACGATGTTGTGCAGGATGAGGGACACGCGCTGAAACTGAACGTTGTCGCGGCCGGCCTCGATATCCAGCGCCTGGATTTCCATCAGCGGCTCTGAGTTCTCCAGCACGGAGACGGCCCTCGCGAACGTAAGGAACTCGACGCGCGGAATCTCCACGGCCCACGAGCACTTGCCGAATCCCGTCAGCTCGCGCTCCGGAGGCTCGCCGGCCATCCGCGCCGTGGATTTCTCCACGCCCTCGCGCTTGAAAAGTTCGGTGAGCTTCGTCGGAACCCATGCGATAGGCGCGCCCTGCGGAATCATCGCGCGGACCTGCTCGAGCAGGAGCTTCGACGCGGGCGCCTTTTCCTCGATCGCCTTCGTCTTCGCAATCTGTGTGCGCGCAGCGGCGATTTTCGGCACAAGCGCCTCCGTTTCTTTGAGCGATGCCTCGCGGCTCGAACTCAGCGGCCCGAGCAAAAATTCGAAGTAGGAGTAGATGATGCCGCAAAACATCATCACCCCGAGCACGATCTTCTGTATTTGTTCCCTGGTGAGTTTCATAGGCTGGCGGTGACGCTTTTCGGTGCGCGGCGCGTTGGCGCGGGCGCGGGCGGAGGAGGTTCGGCTTCGATTCGGAATGTGACGGCAATGGTGAACACCACGGTGGAGGCCCGCTTGCCGTTCACCACGAGGTGCTCGGTTCCCTCGTCAAGATTCCGGAATGTCGCAGACGCACTCGGATACTTCTCCCCAATGCGGGCGGCGATTGCCTTCCGCAAATCCTCAGCCACCGCGCGCGGCTCCTGATCGGCGGCAATGCCCTCGATGTTGATCTGGCTGGTTCCATTTTTGTCGCGGCCGCCGTCGCAGTTCAGCTTCGTAAGCTGGACGTTTTCCGGCACCACGGTGAGGATGGTCTCAAACAACGGCGCCCAATAGATGCGCTTCTCCATCCGCTTCGTGAGCTTCTCCGCCAGTTCGATCTCCTTGTTCAGCTCAAGCTCCTTCTTTTCAGCCTCGGCCTTCTGCGGCGTCAGCTTGTCAAACTCCGACTTCTGGGCGAGGAACACTGCCTTCGCATCGCTCGTCCGCTTGAGCTGGAGGAAGTAGTAGGCGGCCATGCCCGCCACGGCGATGATCAGCGCGAGGAGCGAGAGCTTCAGCGGATCGTATTGCTCCTGGCGCTTCGCCCGGAGGACTTCGTGATAGAGGTTGATGCGGAGGGCCATGGTTGGGTCAGGAGTTGAGGAGTTGGGCTGCCGCGCCGCACGCGATGCTGTAGTCGAGAACCTCCTCGGCGAGCCGCGCGCGCTTGGACGAGGCGACGTTGATTTCGCAGCGATCCACGGCCACCCAGCGGTGACACGGCATCCGGAGTTCGTCTCCGAGCAGGCGGAGGAAGGTCGCGTTCCGCGCGAGACCGCCCGAAACCCACACTTGGGAAATCGTCTCCTCGTGGTGCCCCTCGTAAAAGCCGATCGAGCTTCCGATGTCGCGGGTCAGAGATGCCAGCGCCATGCGCGCGTATTCGACCATCACCTCATCCTCCTGCTCCAGCGCCGCAAGGACGGTCTCCGATGTGTCGCCGCTCAATCCGCAGAGAGCATCCACAAGCGACTTGCCGCCGAAGTCCACCGAGCGAATCAGCGACAGTTCACCGCGCGCGCCGATCATCATCGTCGAGGACACATGGCCGAAATCGATGAGGAAGAACGCCTCATTGTCGAAGACATCCTTCTGCGCGAACTCAAACGCATTGAAGACCGCGACCGGCGCAAGCTGCAGCGCGGACACATTTCCGAGACCGCCCGCCTCAAAAACCTGCGAGAGCTGCGAGATCTCCGTCCGCGGAAGCCCCGCGACGAGGTAGCGGCGCGCAGCCGGAGCGCCGCCCGTCGCCGGCTGGGCCGGGGCTTGCCCGGCCTTCTCGCAGTCCACGCAGTCGAGCACAAAATTCCGGCAGTCCTGGTTCAGCAGCGTCGAACCGTTCAGGCGCAGCGCATCGCGCAGAATCTCCGGCGGCGTCTCCGGCTGCTCGATGATCCGCACGAGCGCCTCCGGGCTGCTCACGGCAACGGCACAGCCTTTCGCGCTGCCGCCCATCTGCTTGATGAGCGCCTTTATCTGGCCGGAAATGGAATCCACCGTCCGCTCCGCCGCATCGCTGGCGGGCACGGACGCGAAATGCGTGAGCACGAATCGGTTTCCACCCTTCCGCTGAAGAACGACGGACTTGAGTGAATAGCGCCCGAGATCGACGCCGATTGCGGATGAGAGGGTTTTGGCCATTTGCGTTTGAGAAAAGCAGTTGTTATGCCGGTCGCGGCTCAGTTTTCATTGGGTGCGGTATCCCGTTTCCGCCTTCGCGCTCTCCCTCCGCTCACCATGCTGCGGACGCATCTGCTCCAGCAGCAGGAGCATCAGCCAGAGCGCAATGCCGGCGCCGCCCACGATGATGAAAAGTCCGACCGTCCCCGCCTTCCGCCGGCTCATCGCCCGCGCCTCACGGCGCGCGCGGGCCGCGCTCACCTGCATCTCCAGCAACTTCAACAGTTGCTCGGAACTTGGTTCCTGTGTCTTTTCGGAATTCATGGTGTCGTTTTCCATCAAATGAGTGGCGTTCGATCTGACCGAGTAGCTTATGTTGCGCCGTTCCTCGTTTTTCTTGCGTTCCTTTTTGTATGCGAGGGCCTCGTCGCAAAAATCGGCGAGGGCTACGCCCACTGGGCGCTGGCGCAGCCCCGCTACTGGGTTTTCCCGGTGCAGACTCTCGTTTGCGCGATTCTCCTCTGGAAATTGCGTGATCGGTTCACGCTCCGGCCGTTCACAGGTTTCGGATACGCCACGCTAGTGGGTCTGCTCTCGCTCGTGATTTGGATTGCGCCGCAGCTCTTCTTCAATGCCGCCCCGCGCACCGATGGATTCCGCCCCGATTTCTTCGGCGGCGACGGCTGGCCCTACTGGATCACGGTCTCGCTCCGGATTTTCCGCGCCGCAGTCGTCGTTCCCTTCGTGGAGGAACTCTTCTGGCGGGGCTTTCTCCTCCGCTTTCTCGTGCGTGAGAATTTCGCTGAAGTCCCCTTCGGCACGTTCACGTGGCGCTCATTCCTCATCTGCAGCTTCGCCTTCTGCCTAGAGCACCAGTTCGCAGACTGGCCCGCGGCAATCCTCACCGGCGCGCTTTTCAACTCCGTCGCCTACCGCACGCGCAGCCTCGCGGCCTGCATCTTCACTCACGCGGTGACAAACTTCGTCCTCTGCCTCTACATCCTCCGCACCGGCCAGTGGGGATTCTGGTGACGCTGGCTAGCGATCTGCTTGACCAGAGGGGGTCATGATCAAAAACACATTCTTCCAAAAGGTCTTCCTCACGATGTTCTGGGGACTGTGTGCAGCCGGCATGATCCAGTATTACCGGCACATGATTTGGCAGGCGAATGAGGACATCAACGGCGACAAGGCCCTCAAGTCCCTCTACGGCGAGCATCGCCAAATCGCCCACCCCGCCAACCGGAATTCCCAATTGCACTAACCGGCGCAAACTCGCGGTAGCCATCGCGCGCCGCGATGCGGTAGGTTCACGCCGTCCATGCGGATCGGCTTTGCACAAATCAACCCCGCCGTCGGCGACTTCGCCGGAAACAGCGCAGCGATCCTCCGCGCCTACGACTCGCTGGTGAAGGCCGGCGCGGAGGTCGTCCTCACACCCGAACTCGCGCTGCCGGGCTATCCTCCGCAGGACCTGCTTTTCAAAAGCCAGTTCGTCCCACGAAACATCGCCGCTCTCGCGTCCATCCACGGGAAGGTCGGCCCCGTCCCGCTCCTCGTCGGCTACGTGGACGCCAATTCCGGCGCCGGCCGTCCTTTCCGCAACGCCGCTGCCGTGCTCGAACGCGGCAAGCCGGTCCAGAAGATCTTCAAGACTCTCCTGCCGACTTACGACGTGTTCGACGAGGCGCGCTATTTCCAGCCGCCGGATACCCGCGAGCCCGTCCACCTCGCCGGCATCGCGTGCGGCGTGACCATCTGCGAGGACATCTGGAGCCGCGATTATCTCCCGCGCGCGCTCTACGACTGCGACCCGCTCGCCTCGCTCGTCGCGCAAGGTGCAAAGGTGATACTCAACCTCAGCGCCTCGCCATTCGAGGTCGGGAAGCCTCGGCGCCGATTCGAGATGCTCGGTGCCCGCGCCCGCACGCACAGCGTCCCCATCGCCTACTGCAACGCGGTGGGCGGAAACGACCAGCTCATCTTCGACGGCAACTCCTTCGCAGTCTCCGAAACCGGCGGATGCCTCGCGCAACTCGCGTCGTTCCGTGCGGAGGAGGCCATCGTCGCGCTCCGCAATCCGCAATCCGCAATCCGCAATCCGCAATTTCAGTGCGACGAGCAGGAGCTTTTCGATGCGCTCGTCCTCGGCGTGCGCGATTACTTCGCGAAGTGCGGCTTCAAGAGCGCCGTCCTCGGCCTCAGCGGCGGCATCGACAGCGCCATCACCGCCGTCGTCGCCGCGCACGCGCTCGGTGCGGACAACGTTCTCGGCGTCACCATGCCCACGCGCTACTCGAGCGAGGGCAGCGTGTCGGATTCCGAGAAGCTCGCCGCCGCCATCGGCATCCGCTGCCTCACGATCCCGATTGAGAAATCCTTCGCCGTCTTCAAGGAGCAGATGGCGCCGTTCTTCGAGGGGAAACCCGAGGACGTCACCGAGGAAAACATGCAGCCCCGCCTGCGCGGCATGACGCTCATGGCGCTCAGCAACAAGTTCGGACACCTGCTCCTCACCACCGGCAACAAGAGTGAACTCGCCGTCGGCTATTGCACGCTCTACGGCGACATGTGCGGCGGCCTCGCGGTGATCAGCGATGTGCCGAAGATGATGATCTACCAGCTCGCCCGCTGGCTGAATCGCGACCGCGAGATCATCCCGCACGCCACGATCGAGAAGCCGCCAAGCGCCGAGCTGCGGCCGAACCAGCGCGACCAGGACACGCTGCCGCCCTATGAAATCCTCGACCCCATCCTCGAGCTTCTCGTCGAGGACGGCCTCAGCCCCGGGGAAATCGCCGCGCGCGGCTACGACGAGGCGACCGTCCGCTGGGTCGTGAAGCGCGTCGCGCAGAACGAATACAAGCGCGCGCAGTCCGTCCCCGGCCTGAAGGTCACCAGCAAGGCCTTCGGCGTCGGACGCCGGATGCCGGTCGCACAGCGCTACGCCGAATAGCGCATTCCCCGGAAGTTTTTTGCTGAACACCGGGCGGCGGATGCTGCTTACTCCGCGGATGGAATTGCAGAGCTACCTCACCGCACGCACGAAACTCGTTGACCGCGCGCTCGACAGCCATCTCCCCAAGGAGTCCGCGAAGCCCGCGACGATTCACAAGGCGATGCGCTACTCGATCTTCGCCGGTGGAAAGCGCCTGCGCCCCGTGCTCACGCTCGCAGCCGCCGAGGCGTGCGGCGGAAAGATCGCCGACGCCCTCCCCGCCGCCTGCGCCGTCGAGTGCATCCACACCTACTCGCTCATCCATGACGACCTCCCGTGCATGGACGACGACGACCTGCGCCGTGGCCGCCCGACGAACCACAAGGTCTTCGGCGAGGGCATCGCCGTGCTCGCCGGTGATGCGCTGCTCACCGTCGCCTTCGAGATTCTCGCAAAAGCGAAGCCCGCCCGGCGCCATCCCATCGCCATGCAGATCGCAGACCTCGCCGTCGCCGCCGGCAGCCGGTGGCTCGTGGGAGGACAGGTCGCCGACCTCGAGGGCGAGGGCCGCAAGCTCGGCGGCGAGGATTTGAAATACATCCACCGCTGCAAGACCGCCGCGCTGCTCACCGCCAGCATCCGCCTCGGCGCGATGAGCGCGAATGCCTCGCCCGCACAGCTCCGCGCACTGACCACCTTCGGCCAGAGCGTCGGCCTCGCGTTCCAGGTGATCGACGACATCCTCGACGTGACGCAGTCCACCGAGAAGCTCGGCAAGAGCGCGGGCAAGGACGTCGCGGCGCAGAAGACCACCTACCCCGCGGTGTTCGGCCTCGACAAGAGCCGCGCCGAAGCGAAGCGCCTCACGCGCGCCGCGCACACCGCGCTGAAGGTCTTCAAGACCGAGGGCGACACGCTGCGCGCCCTCGCCGACTACCTGCTCGCGCGGGAATACTGAGCAAGGAGCCGGGGCGCCCCCCCCCCCCCGCCCCGACGGGTTGCATTTCGAGACTCGGGGCGGGGGCGCCCCTACTCCTTGCGGATGAGCGACCGCCCCGTCATCTCCGCGGGCTTTGCCACGCCGAGCATGTCGAGCAGCGTGGGCGCGACGTCGGCGAGGATGCCGTTGTCGAGCTTCACGCCTGCGGCGTCATCGGCCACGTAGAGGAAGTGGACGAGGTTCGTCGTGTGCGCGGTGTTGGGTGAACCGTCGGGATTGCGCATCAGCTCGCAGTTGCCGTGGTCGGCGGTGAGCAGCAGCTTGCCGCCGAGTTCGAGCGTCCGCTCGACGAGCATCCGGCACGCGCGGTCGATCGTCTCCACCGCGTGGATGCCCGCCTCGACGACACCCGTGTGTCCCACCATGTCGGGATTGGCGAAGTTCACGATCACGAGGTCGTAGTTCTCCAGCCGGCGCGTCACCTCGAAGGCGAGGTCCGGCGCGCTCATCTGCGGCATGAAGTCATACGTCGGCAGCGGCGCGGCCTTGCCGTCCTTGCTGAATTCCTTCGGGCTCAGCACGAGGTAGCGGTCCTCGCCGGGGTTCGGCGTGTCGCTGCCGCCGTTGAAGAAGAACGTCACGTGCGGGAACTTCTCCGTCTCCGCCGCGCGGAGCTGCTTCAGCCCGGCGCGCGCGGCCACCTCGCCGAGCAGGTTGCTCATGCTCGCGGGCGCGAGGACCGCCTTCACGCCGAGCGCGGCGTAAGTCTCCTTGTATTCGGTGAGCGTATAGTAGCCCGCGAGCTTCGGCCTCCCCTCGGTGGCGAAGCCGCTGAACGCCGGGTCCATGAACGCCTCCGTGAGCTGCCGCGCGCGGTCGGCGCGGAAGTTGAACCACAGCACCACGTCGCCATCGCGCACACTGGGAGCCGGGGCGCCCTCGCCCCGTGTCTCGGCGTTGGGGGCGTGGGCGCCCCCGCTCCTTGGGAAAATCATCGGCTGCAGGAACTCATCCCCGCGCGGCTCGCCCGCATACGCAGCGCGCACCGCCTCGCTCGGCGTGCCGCCCACGACCGGCCCGCGGCCGAGCACGATGGCATCCCACGCGAGCTTGTTGCGCTCCCAGCGCTTGTCGCGGTCCATCGCGAAGTAGCGCCCGATCACCGTCACGATCTGCGCGCCGCTGCCGGCGATCCCCTTCTCCACTGCGGCGAGGTAGCCCGCACCGCTCGTCGGCGAAGTGTCCCTCCCGTCCGTGATTGCGTGGATGAAAATCTCCCTCACCCCCGCCTTCGCCGCCGCGTGGCAGAGCGCGATGAGATGCTCCTGGTGCGAATGCACCCCGCCCTCGCTCACCAGCCCGAGCAGATGCAGCCGCCCCGGGGTCCCGTCCGCGCGCGGAGACGCCGCCTTCGCGAACGCCTCCACCAGCACCGGATTCTGCGCCAGCTCCCCGTCGGCGATCGCCTTGTTGATGCGCGTGAGGTCCTGATACACCACGCGCCCCGCGCCGAGATTCAGGTGGCCCACCTCGCTGTTCCCCATCTGTCCGTCGGGAAGGCCCACATCCATCCCGCTCGCCGAGAGGCGCGACTGCGGATACCCCGCATACAGCGAATCATGGAACGGCGTGCGCGCGAGCAGCGTGGCGTCGCCGTTCTGCACCGCCATCGCGCGGCCTCCCGGATTCACGCCCCAGCCGTCGCGGATGATGAGGACAACAGGCTTCTTGGACATTGGCCCGCGAGCAAAGCACACCCGCCGCCCCGCGCAAGCGCAAGGGCCGCGCCCCGCCTCGCACTGCATTGATTTGGGAAACCAGCTAGGCAGCGGTGAGGCCGCAAACGGGATCGCCCCGAGCGCCACCGCTCATCCCTCCATCGCCTCATGCCCTCCGCATTCAGCATGAGACATCACCCCCGCTTTCCCCGCTTGACATATCTCCCGCCAATCACTTATACCCGCCGCAACAGCAGTCGCGGTATGCACCCCATCCCTTCCCAATCTCCCGGCGCGGAGTTCGCCGGAAGGATCGCCACACCCACAGCCTCCCCATGGTCACCCTATTTTTCGACTCAGAAAACCCGCTCGACTGCTTCGACAATCCCAACTGCTTTTTCGATGAAAACGGCATCGGCCGCCGCCGCGAACCCGGCGACCCCGGCTATGTCGAATGGTATCCGCCCGGCTATGTCCCGCCCAAGCCCCGCGTGAAACGCAAACCCCGCCGCCGCTCCACTCTCAGCCCGCTCAACCCACAACCCAGCAACACCGCCATGGCATTCGAATACGTCATCATCCCCAACCCCAAGAACCCCGCGCGCCCCTTCCGCGCACGCCCCGCGCTCGGCGACCAAGTCACCGAGGGCGAATATCTCGACGCCGTCGCCGCCGACTCCGGCATCGCCCGCACCGACGTGGAGAAAGTCCTCAAGTCCGCCATCAAGGCCGGCGTCGCCTATGCCCGCGACACCCGGCAGACCGGGCACATCCTCGACCTGTTCCGCTTCCAGCCCGCCATCGGCGGCAGCTTCACCACCAATGAACCCAGCGGCGAGGAAGTGAAGGCCGGCATCGTCGTGAACCTCATCGCCGGCCCCGAGACCCTTGCCGCCCTCCTCGACGGCCTCACCGTCGAGAAAGTGGACGAGACCGGCACCACCAAGCCAGAGGTCGAAAACGTCACCCTCAGCCCCGGCGGCACGCCCAATGTCTATTCCACCACCGCCGGCCTCCGGTGCTCCGGCGACCATCTCCGCGCCAGCGGCCCGAACCAGCCCTGGCCCAGCGCCTACCTGCTGGATGAAGCCCTCGCCAACCCCGTGCAGCTCACCATCATCGCCTGCTCGCAGACCGAGATGCTCATCGCCCCGCCCCCCACCGGCACCACCGGCACCAAACGCCTCAAAGTCATCGCCGGCTGGAACGACGACATCGAATTCCTCTACCCCGTCCCCCTCACCCTCGCGACGTAAAGCGGCAAAACATGCCCCGAAACGCCCAAACCGGGCATTCCGCCCCCGCCGATGGATGTTCCCTCTCCCTCCGAGGGAACATCCCTCACGCTCCGAGGGATGTTCCCCCACGCCGTGAGGGACGTTCCCTCGCCGCCCGACGGATGTTCCCTCGCCCCGCGAGGGATGCTTCCCCACGCGCCGACGGATGCTCCCTCCCGCTGCAAAGGATGTTCCCCCGCACCCCGAGGGATATTCCCCCGCCCCCGCACGGATGCTCCCCCGCGCCTCGAGGAACCATCCCTCGCGCCCGCCGGGATGTTCCCCGGCGGCAACTTCTGAAGGGGCGCCGCGGTTGCCATCATTGCCCCCCGCGCGCCGGGTCGCTGAGCTTGGGCATCACTTCACGCCATGCCTGAATCGAAGCCTACAAAGCACCGCATCCGACGTTTGCTCGTGATAGCTGCCGTGCTTCTTGTCAGCTTAGTCGCCTGCCTTTGGCCGGCGTTGCGCACGGTCGCGCCGCTGGTTCGGTCGCGCGCGTTTGTCGCCACCTGCCGCACGTCGGACGGCGCATCGCTCCCGGTCACTGTTTATCGCAGCCTCGGGTTGCCCGACCGCGTTTATCTGCACATCCCGTCCGCACAGAATTCTTCTTACCGTTGGTTCGCCGTTGATTTTCATCACTCCCATGTTGGCGTTCCGAGCTGGCCCCGAAGCATGTTCGGCATCAGTTACGTGCGCACAGACCAACCCACTGGCGTGAACCTGCTAGACCCGAAAATGGGAGATACTTGGCAGGTCATATTCAATCCAAAGCACACGACTTTCAAGAACCGCAGCTTGGACATCGCTCTCGATGCAACCAATGACACGTAACCATGCGCAGCAAACCCAGCGGGAGCATCGCGGTGGCCCATCGTTGCCTCCCACCCACCGGCATGCCGCCGGAACGCCGACGGCGTCCCATCCATCAGCCCGGGGTTGGCGCGACCCCGGAGCGCCTACCCCGGGAACCCGCCCACCCACGGCCAACCACCCTGAAAGGGTGGCATCCCCGGCCCTCCCCCGCGCCACCGTGCATCCAGCCCTTCAGGGCTGCCCCTTCTTGAGGAACGCCGCTCCCAGGGTAGCTCGTCCCTCGCAACCCTGGGGCTGCGTTGGCAATTTGTTCATGGGTCATTGAGCGATACATCAGGCTAAAAGACAGGGTCTTGCCGAATTGTCATTACCACATGGCGGCATTCCATGCGAACAGCACGCCGAAGACACTCATTGAGGCTGTTCGGGCACGGAGGATAGGACTCAAAATCACACTTCGAGAATTTTCAAAGGTCATTGGCAGAAACCTGTGGACTGTGTCGGAATGGGAAAATTGTCGTGCCGTTCCTCGGAAAAGCAGCCGCAAACGCTTAGTCGAATGGCTCGGTTTTGACCCTGAAGAATGAGGATTCCGAACAGCATCGGATGGCGTGCGCTCTCTTGGCATTTGGTGACCGGGTAATCCGAGTGAAAACTCCGAAGGCATGGGTTCATCGAAGGGTGTGAAGGAAAGTGGTAGAAGATCCGAAGACGATTGGCGAGCTCTTGCGGAGAAAGCGCGTGGACATGGGGCTGACGAATGCGCAAGTGGTTCACTCACTCGGCATTTGCTATCAGGGGGTGGAAAGATATGAGCATGGTCGTTGTCCGATGAAACCAGAGCACAGAGTGAAAGTTGTCGCCTCTCTCGGTTACGATCCAGAGGTTGCATGTCCGAAGCCCAGACCTGACGAACGTGCTAGGAATTTGTGAACTCCTTTGACGCCAATTCCAATACGTCGCCCGTCAAGAGCACCTCAAATGACAGTAACAATGCGAGCGCATTGATCCCTTCGCAGCGAAAATCAAAATTTGACACGGATTGCTCTGGACATCGCCCAACAAGCCTGTCAGTAGGAGCGGATGTTCGGATTGCTCACGAAGGCGGACCAAATCTGCATGATTGAAATTTTGACTGCAAACGCTGCTCAATTCAATGCCATCCGGTTTCTGGAGATAGGAGTCGAGGGGGGCGGAACCGCGAGGGGCGTGTATGATTTTTGCAAGACCAAGGATCTCCCATTGGAATACCTCGGCATCGATAATCAGAGAGACCGTCCGGTTAAACCACCATTCCCCGGTGCCGAAGTTTTAATCGGCGATTCCTCCGACTTGTGGTGGCGCATCGACAGATCCTTCACATTCATCTTTATCGACGGCTGCCACTGCATCAACCACGTGATGCTGGACTTCATTCACTACTGGCCGATGCTGGAGGAGGGTGGAGTCCTCGCCTTCCACGATTATCACCCTGGAGAAGAGCCAAAGCATGAGCCGGTCACCGCGAGTAGAGGTCTTCAGTGCAAGCACCTCTCCAAAGATTCGCCCTACAACGCCATCAGCGTCTGGAGCGGGGTCCGGAAGCTGGGCGTGCTCCAGAGGCCAGACATGCAGGTCGTTGGCCAATCCGGTCCATCTGATTGGGGTGGTGGGATTCTGGCGATTAGGAAAGTGCAAGCTCTCCCATCTTCCCCCGCACCATCTCCCGCCACGACGCACGGTTTTCCAGCCACTCCCCGGTGTGATACCGCGCCGGATCGAGCGTGATCTGCTCCAACTCCTCCTTCCGGTGAACCTTCAGCCAAGGCGGCAGGGCCTCGAGGCGAAAACCAATCTCGTCCGCCTCAACCATCACCACCGGGACACCCAGCCCAAGGCAGGGCATTGCCACGTGGAGACGATTGGTGATCACCAGCGCCGCCGACCGCAACACCCGCAACCGCCACTTTAGGGCCGCAAACCGCGCCGCCTGATCGGGATAATCCTCCGGGCGCACCCGGTTCGTCAGGCAGACAAACGGCCGGCCCGGAATGCCGAAGGGTGGTAGCCGCTTCGGATTCACATCCACCAACACGATCGGTCCGTCCGGATCGTATTCACCCGGTTCCCCGCCGCTGTCGCCGTTGTTGTCGAAATCCCGCTCCAGCAGACAGGAGGGGCAGCTTGCGAAATACGCCTCGACTCCTCGCTCCCGACACAATCTGAGCGTGTGCCAATCCCGGCAACCGATCGGTGCGCTCGCCCTCAGATGCTCCCATGTCGCCCGTGTGTCCGGAAGGTTCGACGCGCACAGCGCTATATAGCGCACTCGGAAATTCGGCGGCGGCGGAAACGCCAGCGCCCCCGTCCGGTCCGGGCAGATGAAGAATCCGTTCGCCACCAGATCGATCGGCCCCGCATCCGCGTAATCCGGAAACGCATCCCGATCCACCCACAAATCCGGCTCCCCGAACAAATGCCCCTGCGCCAGCGTCAGCGACTGCACGTCATCCCCGATGTTCGCCGTTCGGTATCCCAGCAGAGCTTTCATGAGTAATTAGCGGTTAAGTTTCGGATTTCGGGGTAGTGTTCTAATTTGAAAATTCACGTCTCAAATTCGGTCGGATGCGCTCCTTGCAGTGTGGACATCTGAGATCGAAGAGAAATGCCACTGGCTGATCAGCAAACTCCTTTGAGAATCCCGGCGACCGCTCGTAGTCGCGGATGCGTTCAGCGACCGTGCGTTGACGTTTTTTGCGCTTGGTTTTCAAATTAGGACACTACCCAAGACTCACTCTCCTCCCGGCTCAAAAAAGCGAAGTCACGTCACTGGTTGCTACATTTCCCCACTCCAAGGTCGGCATCCTCTTTCCCGCAATGCCCACTTGAATAGGGGTTAAATACGACAATGCACCGCCTTCGAAGTATCGCTCGATTCTGCGGATGACTTCCTCCGCCTTAATCATGTCAAAGCAACGCGGTAAAAAATCCTGCGCTCTCCACCCGGGCGTTGTTCCCGGTCTGTTTCGATTTGGGACACGCGCATCCGGTCGGCGACGATAGCTTAACTTCGGATCACAAAGATTCACCACATCGACACAAAGCTTTTCAGGCCGATCGTGAATTTCCCCATCTCCAAGCGGGACTGTGCGAGATTTCCAGCAGCCCCCGTTGTCGCAGCAACGGAGCGCACCATTCGTATGGATAAACTGGTGATGCGGGTATGCCTCCCATTGGGATGGTTCCCGGCCGCCTGCCACTACGACACAAGCCCGATTCTTCGGCATTCCCGGCTTTACATCCACAGCTGCGGCAAGGTGCATCAGCAAAGTCACGGGACAGAGCACCCCTTGGGCATGATAAACCAGTCGGATGAGCTGCCGCATGTCGGTTTTTCCTCGCAGATCTAGGACACCCTTGAGCGGTGGGTGCTTATGTCCGCTCTCGCCTACTTGGACAAAAAATATCTTCTCACGAAAATGATCCACTACCGCCTGATAGCGTTCCAAGGACCACCATTTGATCGTAAAGTCGCTCTTGCCGCCCGCAACGATGATCCAAAACGGAATCTCGTCTTTCGTAATCTCCTGCACTTGTGAAATCCATGCTCTTTCGTCCTTGGAAAGGTGAATGTCGCCCTTGAAATCCGTAGGAAAAATTTCGAGTTCGAGGTGCTTCCCAAGGAATTGGTGAAAGCCGTGAATGAAATGCCAGGGTCCTGTATTACTTTTGTGGATAAGAGGGTATTCGCATTTCACCTCTTCTGCCTCAGAATCACTGTCGGAAATCGAGGTCAGGTAAGGATTGTTCTCCCAAAGTTGAGGGCAAGGCGTGCGCACGTCAGTGAGAAATTTGCGCGAATGATTCAAATGCAAATCACGAAGCGCTGCTGTTAGCATCACAAGATCACCGGGAGACTGAAAGTTTTTCAGGATCAATTTACGGGGGCGCATTTCGTTGATTACGGTTTTTCCCTCTTGCTTGCAAATGCTCCCTGTATTTGAAGTGAAAGTCGAAGCCCTGCATTGCTAAGGCGAACACATCCAGCGTTAGTGATGCCAAAACATCCCCGACTCCGATTCTGACGCACTCTATCCGTTCGTGCCCCTGTTCTCAACTTTGTGTTGCCTCTTAGTGAGTTCATTCGATAAAAATGGGATAACATTCATAGCATGTTCTGCCGAAAGACGAATCTGTTCGCAGTCATGCAACGACATAGCATGCACAATTCTGGATATACATGGAGTAAGGTCGTTCTCCACTAAGTTCGGAAAAGCATACATGTAGAGATTCTCCCACCACATGTAGCATGCGGACCCTTGAACATGTTTGCAGTAAGTGTCTTCAAAGAATTTTGTTACACATTCCAAACATATTTCCCGGTTGCTCAATTCAATTGTAACATCAAAAAGACATACGAAAACGGAACTCGGCCCAGATATTAGCCATAGAGCATTTTCAATAGATAAAGGCCCATATCGATTGAGTAGCAGGCCGCCATTGGAAAACATTCTTGTGATCCAACTAAGGATAGTCTTTGGTGGAACATTCCAAGCAACAGACTCCAGATAAGTTGGAGCGTCATTACCAAACGTAAAATCGAGCCATTGCTCGTATGAAGAGGAATTGAAAATTCGTGCCATGTGAAGTCAGAGCGGAGACGCTTGTAATGGCAACAACGGCGGAGCCAATCGGATGATGCGCGATATAATTATCAACACCACCGCGGACACGCCGACTGTTACCACCTCCTCTTCCGGAATGCTACGTGGGTGTTGGTGTGGTAATGGTTTCCAAGCGGGTAAAGGAAACGGGTCCCAAGGCGGGACTATGTCAAAGCAACATGGTGGGATGTGAGTTTTGTAAAGTAGAAGGCATTCTTGATAAATAGCAAATTGTTGGGCTATTTGAACCGCATGGCCAACGTAGCGCACCGATGGCTGTCCGCTCACCGAAAACGGCTCCATTTCTTTTCTTCTTTCTCGAATGGAAGCAACGGCATGAGCCATCTTTGCAGCCAAAGTAATACAATCATCGCCAGGGTTGCATTTTCTTACGCCGTGCGTAAGCCACCCCGCCAGTCCAAAGGGATCCGCCAGGTCGCATGGAGCACTCTCCACATACTCATACAGATTCAACCCTCCTCTTTCCCCGATGGGATCCCTGCTCAGCCACCTGCCGAGAGCTGGGTGGAGATAGCGATAACGGACGCAATACAGCCCGCTCTCTGCGTCGAATCGGTAAGCCCCGTAGCGGGTCTCCCAGCCGTAGAGGGACTCCTCCCGCTCGCCGAAGGCTCCAGTGAGCACGGTGGAGACTCCAAAGGCCGAGTAGATGTAGCGCTCCTGCGGAGCGCCCGCGTCGTCAATGACCGCCGTCACGTGCCACTGGTCGTGCAGCGCGTAGAGCCGAGAGGGGGAGTATGTGGAGCAGTCCCGCAGGATCAGGTCGTCTATGTATCTGGTCCCCCAAACAAACTGCCGCTCCGCCTCCGTCTCTGTGCCGACCCGCTCCTCAATGAGCTGCCACTGGCTGGTGAAGTAGCCGTGCCGCTTGGTCAATGTGTCTCCCTCCACCGTCTCCTTCCACACCCTCCGCGTCAGCCCGTCGTAGGCGTAGCTCCCAACGGTGATCTCTCCCTCCATCACCTTCACCAGCCGGTTCCACGCATCCCAGGTGTTCTGCTGCGCGGTGCCGGCATCGGTCACCTTCGGCATCACCGTCATGTTCCCGGCCCCGTCGTAGCCCACCGTCGTGTTCCCGCCGTCTATGAACGTGATCTCGTTCACCTTGTTGTGATTCCGGTTCTGCACCGTCGGGTCGGCTCCTCCCACCCGCGTCACATACTCCTTCCAGTTCCCCGCACTGTCGTAGTTCCATGTCTCCTCCCATACCGGCACCCCTCCCACCGTTGTCCGGTTCACATTCAGGTTCCCGCGCCTCATGTCCCCAAGCTGGTAGAGACCGTCATACCCGTAGGCTTCATCGAAGCCGGTCGCCACGACATTCCTCCTCCACTTCCGGTTGCCCGCACGGTCAAACCCATACTGGACTCGCTCTATGTCCACAGTGGCATCTTCGTGTCGCTTGAGCCAGCGGATGTCCTCGATCCGGTTGAACCGGTCCAGCCCCGTGTATTGGTCCCCGGCGTCCCCGTCAGGCTCGTCCCCCTGCTTCAGGTAGGTCAGCTCCACCGCAGGCTCCGGATACTCCACCACCACCGTCGCATTCACCCCGCGCTTGGTGTAGCGCGCAAGCACATCTCCCTCAGCGCTGCCCTCGCGCAGTTCCTTCACTCGGTCCAGAAGGTCGTCAATGCTCCCGCTGTCCCCGTAGGTCGCGTGCAGCTCCCTTCCGTCCGGATACACCAGCTTCACAGGTCGGATCGTGTTTCCGCCCCCATCCGCATAACCGTAACCCACCTTCGGGCTTGTCCCTGTGTCTACAGCCCCGTTGTGTTCCTGGTAGTCGAAAAGAACCTGCCCAAACCCGTTGTAGGCATACTGCACCTCGTTCAACACTGGCGTCATCCCCGGATCACTGTAGCTCGTCACCTTCTCAAGCTGCCCGCGTTCATCGTAGCTCCGCCCAATCGCGCGCACCGCTCCGTCCACCCCGTCCCCAAGCGCCGTCACCCTGTCCGACTTGAGCCGGCCCAGCCCGTCATATCCATACTCGTGCACCGTCTGGTTCTGATCCTTCATCCATACCAGCTCCCCCAGCACGTTGTAGCGATACTCCACCCGGTCATACTCCCCGTCCACCCCGTCCCCAAGCGGGTTGCCCTCGTCGTCCGAGTCCGGATACACCTTCGCCCCCAAAAGCTCGTTGCTCGACACACCGCTCCCGCCCTCTCCCTTCCTCACCCCATACTCCCACCGCGTCACTTGCATACCACCAGCCCCGTTGTCCACGGCCAACTCCACAAGCTTCCCGTCCGCGCTGTAGCGGTAACAAGTCGTCTTGGTCGAGGAGGCGGTCATGCGAGCACTTATCATGATTCTTTCATGGATGGCAGTTCTCAACGGTCCTGATCAGGCGGCCGAAGTTTATGCTGCGATAAAGTCATTTAGCATCTCTTATTCACGAAGATGGGTCGGTTCCAAATCAGGATATTCTCTATAAACATTCGAAAGTAAATCAAGATAAATAGCACCCAGTATTTTTCCAAAAGAATGCTTCAATTCCCGCACCTCTATTGGTTCTACTTCGGCGATAATGTCCAGCAAACAAAGTTCGCAATCTTTATATATTTTCTGCATTCTTTCGGCCAATTTAATCGCTGTCTCCTTTTTCATGTCAGCACCCCAATCTGCGCATACATTCTCTAACACACCGATCAAAGTTAAAACCCTTTGTTCCTAAATAGTCTGAACAGTTCCAGATGCAAGCTGCACGCGCCTTATCGCAATCATCACCACCTGTAATTGTGTATGGCAAAACAATCGAAACGAGTGTTGCCGAGTAACACATTAAAATCAACTCATCTATGCTAGTTGGGGGGAGTAATGGAGGTTCTATCAGTGTCGGTGGGGCGAACGGCGATGGACCCCTAATAGTGTCTTTATAGCGGCTACGTGGATATGGTTTAGGAATGATTTGGTCAGGCCGCAAAGGGGTGGGGACTGCAGGCGGACTTGGATATGGTGGATCATCGAAATGGGGGATTGGAAGAGGATGACGCCTAAAGTGGTCTGCCGCCCATGTTGCCACGAGAAAAACCCCGAAAACAATTAACGCAGCCGCATCATCCGCAATGGCGATCAGGCCATTCGAATCCGCTGAGTTGGTTGGGTTGTTTGCTGAATACAAAGCCAAATTGAAACTACCAATCTCTCCGATGGGATCCCTACTAAGCCACCTGCCGAGTTCCGGGTGGAGGAAGCGATAGCGGACGCAGTAGAGTGCGGTCTCTTTGTCGAAGCGGTAGGCGCCGTAGCGGGTTTCCCAGCCGTAGAGGGACTCCTCCCGCTCGCCGAAGGCTCCAGTGAGCACGGTGGAGACTCCAAAGGCCGAGTAGATGTAGCGCTCCTGCGGAGCGCCCGCGTCGTCAATGACCGCCGTCACGTGCCACTGGTCGTGCAGCGCGTAGAGCCGAGAGGGGGAGTATGTGGAGCAGTCCCGCAGGATCAGGTCGTCTATGTATCTGGTCCCCCAAACAAACTGCCGCTCCGCCTCCGTCTCTGTGCCGACCCGCTCCTCAATGAGCTGCCACTGGCTGGTGAAGTAGCCGTGCCGCTTGGTCAATGTGTCTCCCTCCACCGTCTCCTTCCACACCCTCCGCGTCAGCCCGTCGTAGGCGTAGCTCCCAACGGTGATCTCTCCCTCCATCACCTTCACCAGCCGGTTCCACGCATCCCAGGTGTTCTGCTGCGCGGTGCCGGCATCGGTCACCTTCGGCATCACCGTCATGTTCCCGGCCCCGTCGTAGCCCACCGTCGTGTTCCCGCCGTCTATGAACGTGATCTCGTTCACCTTGTTGTGATTCCGGTTCTGCACCGTCGGGTCGGCTCCTCCCACCCGCGTCACATACTCCTTCCAGTTCCCCGCACTGTCGTAGTTCCATGTCTCCTCCCATACCGGCACCCCTCCCACCGTTGTCCGGTTCACATTCAGGTTCCCGCGCCTCATGTCCCCAAGCTGGTAGAGACCGTCATACCCGTAGGCTTCATCGAAGCCGGTCGCCACGACATTCCTCCTCCACTTCCGGTTGCCCGCACGGTCAAACCCATACTGGACTCGCTCTATGTCCACAGTGGCATCTTCGTGTCGCTTGAGCCAGCGGATGTCCTCGATCCGGTTGAACCGGTCCAGCCCCGTGTATTGGTCCCCGGCGTCCCCGTCAGGCTCGTCCCCCTGCTTCAGGTAGGTCAGCTCCACCGCAGGCTCCGGATACTCCACCACCACCGTCGCATTCACCCCGCGCTTGGTGTAGCGCGCAAGCACATCTCCCTCAGCGCTGCCCTCGCGCAGTTCCTTCACTCGGTCCAGAAGGTCGTCAATGCTCCCGCTGTCCCCGTAGGTCGCGTGCAGCTCCCTTCCGTCCGGATACACCAGCTTCACAGGTCGGATCGTGTTTCCGCCCCCATCCGCATAACCGTAACCCACCTTCGGGCTTGTCCCTGTGTCTACAGCCCCGTTGTGTTCCTGGTAGTCGAAAAGAACCTGCCCAAACCCGTTGTAGGCATACTGCACCTCGTTCAACACTGGCGTCATCCCCGGATCACTGTAGCTCGTCACCTTCTCAAGCTGCCCGCGTTCATCGTAGCTCCGCCCAATCGCGCGCACCGCTCCGTCCACCCCGTCCCCAAGCGCCGTCACCCTGTCCGACTTGAGCCGGCCCAGCCCGTCATATCCATACTCGTGCACCGTCTGGTTCTGATCCTTCATCCATACCAGCTCCCCCAGCACGTTGTAGCGATACTCCACCCGGTCATACTCCCCGTCCACCCCGTCCCCAAGCGGGTTGCCCTCGTCGTCCGAGTCCGGATACACCTTCGCCCCCAAAAGCTCGTTGCTCGACACACCGCTCCCGCCCTCTCCCTTCCTCACCCCATACTCCCACCGCGTCACTTGCATACCACCAGCCCCGTTGTCCACGGCCAACTCCACAAGCTTCCCGTCCGCGCTGTAGCGGTAACAAGTCGTCTTGGTCGAGGAGGCGGTCATGCGAGCACTTATCATGATTCTTTCATGGATGGCAGTTCTCAACGGTCCTGATCAGGCGGCCAGCATCATCAAGCACTTGAACGTCCACCTTGCCGTTGGGATCCATGAAAGCACACGCCTCGCCGCGGGCGTTGTAACGGGTCTTGCTCACGAGGCAGAGCGGGGTGGATTCAGGGATCAACGCTAGCCGTGCCAATGTTTCCGCGCCGTTGGTGCCATAATTCGCAGCCGCCAAAAGCCGCCCAATTCCATCTGACCACGAGCATTGATAAAGTGTCCGCGCGGACGGCTGCCCCTCATCCGGCCCTTTGAGGCCACCGGCTCCGGCGGCATTATGGTTTCGTTCACGGATTCGCTGCGTAATGAGATTGCTCGCTGCATCGTAATAGAGGTTTGCTTGCTCCATCACGGTGTCTGAATCTAGGTTGCCAGCCTCCTCATAATCAGGAAGCTCCGAGCGGCAAGTCTTGGCTTTCGTGACAGTGCGGCCGAGACCGTCAAACGCCATTTTCTCGTATCCGTTTCCATTGCTGGAGCGACGGCACATCAAATTGCCGGTCGCGTCATACCAGAAGAGTTCGCTGACAATGTTATTTGCGACCCCGCCCTCTACTGAAAGGACGGATCGCCTCCAAGCCCGACCCCGCACATCGAAGTCTGAGGTGCTGCGCATGAGAAGCGTGCCATCGATGGTTTCAGAACCACGGCGCTCGATAACCGTGACAAGGCCTCGAAAATCGAGCGTGTAAAACTCATGAAAATTCTCTTCACCGTTTGTTTGAATCCGCCGATCCCGCCAGTCGTAGAGGAAACGAGTGATACGGTTTTCACCCCCGCCTTCATGAGAAAACCAGGCCGTTACCATGGTCAAATTGCCATTTCCACCAACGCTTCCGGAGTCATATTCACGCTCCGTGATTAGCGTCATGTTGTTCCCCTCAGCGCCTTCGCCATCTGGATGTGCCGGGGTAGCCCCTGAATCATCGGTGCCCACCCAAGTCGCGATATCCAAGCCTCGCCCGTCGAAAACCGTGCGTGTAATCGTTCGTCCGGGTGTCTGCTGACGGACAACGCGTCCCATGGAGTCGTAAGCAAAATCCGTCTGGCCATAATGGATGCCTTGCAATCCAGCACCCGCGTCAGGAATATTGAAATACAGCCTTCGCCATGCGGTGCGATAGGCCATATCGTAGGCTGTGCTCGTCCAGCGAACCCAGGATGCTTGGGGGAATGAGTCACGCGTCGAATCCAAGCGGTCACACGTCTCCACCGGTGCGTCTCCGCATTTCCCGAAGCATTCATTGGATTTCGCATAGCATCCCGCCCGAACTGCGACGATTTCATCAAGCACGCGAGCATCTCGATCCGTGCGTGTGATATTCACCGGGTTCATCACGGTATGAATGTAATGAGGTGCATTTCCTGACACATATCCGGAGGCACTCCACGTCTCAAATTCCGCATCACAATATACCGTCCAAGCAGCACGCCTGATACGAATCAATGCACCGTCGCGATCAATCTCATGCCATGGCCCATAACTCGCAATTTCCCGGCCAAAAATATCACGCTGAAAATCCGAGACAAGGTGCTGTCCCGCACCTTCAATATCCGGAGTTTCCCAGCCCGCCGGACAGGGGAGGATTGCCGTATTCACGTCATCAATCCGGCGGGACAGTGCGCCCGTTACCGGATCAGTTACGAAGGCTGTGAGGAAGCCACGCTCATCACGGGTCCAAGTCCGGCGGCCATAAATGTCGAAGATCTCTCCGCGGGTGTTCGAAATATCTGAACCGTTCTGCGCGCCGGAGACAGCCGGAAGCGTGGCTATCCTAGTCTGCATTTGAAACGTCCCCGGGAAAAATGTATAAGTATAGGTTGTTGCCACGCTATACCCTTCTTCGGTCAAAAACGCATAGTCATGGTATGGAAACCAGGTCGAACTGGCCCCATTTACAACCTCGGTGTAGTCATGTTCCTCCATCGGAAAAACGCCGACAGTGTTCCCCTTGGAGATCGAAGACGCTCGCAAAGCATTCCTCGGGCCTCCAGTCAGTTCATTGTAATATGTCCAATGCTTTATGAGCCCTTCATCGCCTCGAAGGGTGAATAGCGAAGGCGTGGATTCACTATATTCCAAAACAGCGGCGGGCGTTGCCTCCATCGAATAGTTTCCGTTCTCATCGATGGCATAGGCATGACACCAAGTGTTCCCTCCAGAATTGAACACTTTGAGCACGGCTTGGGTCCATCCGTTGCAATACACGGTGTTCGTCGAGCCGTCCGGGAGGGTTTCAATTGTTCTCGTGCTCCAAATTGCTCCTGTCGGCCACGGTCCCTCGGAATATTCAAAAGTGTGCGTATAGGTTCCCGCTGCCACGTCCTCCCGCACAA
Organism: Chthoniobacteraceae bacterium; assembly: GCA_044221185.1. Taxonomy (GTDB): domain Bacteria; phylum Verrucomicrobiota; class Verrucomicrobiia; order Chthoniobacterales; family Chthoniobacteraceae; genus SXWH01. The sequence continues at coordinate 188,980 of JBGAPP010000010.1, forward strand.
CGCGCCGTGCTCCATCGAAAAAGAAATGGTAATCGGAGAAACCCGCCAATTGCTCATCCGTAGCGCTCTCGGGCCGCAATCCGGAACGGTGGAGCCTTGCACACGTTTCGCTGTTAACAACAAATTTGAGTCCATGTTCAAAGCCAGAACTCTCGCCGGCAACATAATACCTGTAAAACGTGCGGCCCACTTCATTCCACACGCCTAGAGCTGAGTCGAATTGCTCAATGATTGCCGATTGAAGATCTCTAGCCGACCCTCCCAGGGATTCACCATCATAGTATGAGTAGACGACCCTCCGAACATCTACATCACTCAAGCGCAGGGTTACCGATTGTATCAAACCAGCCCCGGCGCCCTCATCGGGAACGTATGCGTAGTAGAGGCCGGAATTCTTACCATTTACTGTGCGACTAATGGATGCAATTCGATAGGTCGGCTCCTCAAGAACTGCGACGAATTCCTCGCCCGCGGCGTTTCGCAATTTCGTGAATAGACCCGACCGTTCAGCGTGAGTGTCGTCATTGAAGATTGTCTGACAACCGAATTTGTCGGTGAGAACAAACTCGGCCGTCTCCCCGATGTGCCGGAGTGAACTCCGAATGTTGAACATCGGACTCCACGTTCCGCCACTGAAATGAAACCACAGTGTCAGATTGGTCGAAAAAACGATCCGAACGGTGTCGGCGCTGTCAAAGAACAGCTTCGGAATATCGCTTACATACCAGTTCACTCCATTTGGTCCCTCATATGCAATTTCCGAAACATGACCGTAGCTCCTCGTGTGCCCCCAACTCAATCCAAATCCAGAAAAGCTGATATCCGTGGCAACAAGCTGAATTTCTCCAGCTCCATAACGAATCGGGCCAGAAGATGTGCCGGGATCGCAGTCCGAAATAAGACATTGCTCCAAGTAAGCTGCATTCTTTGGATCGCTTTCCGTGCAACACCAGCATGGATTTGGAATTCCAGAAGACGAGCTGCTGGAGGAGGACGAGCTGCTGGAGGAGGACGAACTGCTGGAGGAGGACGAACTGCTGGAGGAGGACGAACTGCTGGAGGAGGACGAGCTGCTGGAGGAGGACGAACTGCTGGAGGAGGACGAGCTGCTGGAGGAGGACGAACTGCTGGAGGAGGACGAGCTGCTGGAGGAGGACGAGCTGCTGGAGGAGGACGAGCTGCTGGAGGAGGACGAGCTGCTGGAGGAGGACGAACTGCTGGAGGAGGACGAACTAGATGATTCTTCAGGCATGGTTTTGCGTAGTTGGAGAACTAACCGTTAGGAATCCAAGCTTGGCGCAGATGGCCGCTGGCAGTTGAAAAAGCGGTGGAAGCGCAAATTTCGCATTCCGGATTATGCATGCAGCTCTCTCGGCCTCGTTGCAGATGGCAACTTCATTCGCAGCATTGAGATGAGTTTTTATCGATCTCGCCGAGTCTACTTCTCTACATGAGAACTCCTCTTCGGCAACTGATTCACGGGGCACAGCAAAACCTGTCGCTTGCGCCACACGTGCAAAGCGCCTTCCACCATATGATTTGGCCGCTGGGTTCATGGCTGGGAACGATGGCTTTTTACCGCTTGCAAATTGGTGAGCAAGAAAATTTTTCGGCGTCTTCATCTCGAATCGCTGGTTGTCCGCACGTTCTTGGAAGCGCATTTCGCTCGACAGAAGGTGCGGCTGCACACGCTGTGAGCATGATCAATTTTTCTGAAAAAATCCGCATTTTCTAGCTTCGCGAAACCGCTTGGAAATGCCGACGGTGAATTGGAAAAGCGTTCACACTTTTGCCTTCACTCAACTGTCCAAGCGTTCAGCCTGAGCATCAGATGCTTGTTGCTCTGCGCGCGGTTCTCTCGCGGGAAGATGCTTCTTTTTCCACTGTGGTGCGACATCGTGCTGTGCCATTCCGTCTGCTTCCGAACCATTTGGAAGACTGTTGTTGCCGCGCGGGGCGCCGCCAAGTTGGAACACTTGTGTTTCAAGTTCGCCGACGTAGCGGCTTATGCCAACGAGCTTCTCGACGAATTGAGTGCGCTCCTTTTCGAGCCGTTCTAGGTAGTAATCCTTCGCGCGCGTCGCGATTTCCAAGTCGCGGTTCTGGCGCTCAAGTTCACGCACGCGATCCTCGTCTGCGGATTCCCTCGCCGGTCCCCTTTCCGAATGTTTCGGAATCTCCGATTCCGATGTTGCTGATGCTGCGACTGCGGGCTGCTTCGCTTGCTCTTCCTCGATGGCGCGCGTGACGCTCTGCGGCGTGATGTAGTAGCGGCCTTCGTTCTCATCGAAGAACGCGTCAAGACGTGAGACTCCCTGCCGGTTGAGCTGGCACCAGTTCACGATGCTGCGCTCGGTGCGCGGCACGCCGGCCTGCTCGAACAGCCGCGCGGCTTCGCGCACGGTGAGCGTGTGTTTTTCGGTGCGTTCGGAAATGTTCCGAACAGTGCGGAAAGCTTCCGAAGGTTTCGGAACATTTCCGAATGATTCCGAATCGTGCGGAAGGTTTCCGAAGGTTTCCGCAGGCTGCGGAACGGTTCCGAAATCTTCCGTAGGAAGTTGGTTCATGGGATAAAAAATGATGCTGTTAATCTGCAACCGCGCGTGTGCGGCGACTCCGCGCGCGCCTTGCTGCTGCGTGCATTTTAGCACGAAAAGATGCGGCATTTATCCACAGGCGCGCGATTTCCGAAACGCGCGGAAATGCCTTACAATGTGGGCATGGAAAGGCACGAGAGGGATTTCAAGGGCGTCTGGATTCCGCGGGACATCTGGCTGAGCGATCATCTCAGCGTCATGGAGAAGGTGCTCTTCGTGGAGATTCACAGCCTCGACAACGCGCGGGGCTGTTTTGCGTCGAACGCCTATTTTGCAGAATTCTTTCAAGTCAGCACGCGGCAGATCATCCGCTACCTCTCATCGCTGCGGGAGCACGGATTCATCACGGTAATGGTTCGCAACAAAAACGAGCGCGTGATCCGCACTGCCGGAAAATATCGCCGAGTGCCCGAGGCGGACTTGAAGCGACTGCAAAATCAGCAGCATCAACTTGTCCACAGGATGCGCATCGGGGGTCGGAGGGGGTGACAAAAATGTCTCGGGAGGTGTGACACATCCGTCGCACCACCCACGACAAAAGCGTCCACATAATAATCCAATGAACAATCCAGTGAATAATACGGGGCAGACTTTGAAAAAGGAAAAGGAGATGTGGAAAACTGAGCCGGTGGCTGACGATCTTTTGCAGTGGTTGTTCTGGCTTCTGTGCGACGCGGAATTTTTGTGCCTGCTTCTCACACCGCAGTTGCCGGTGATCCGCTGGTAGGAAATTTGGCGGGGCACGAGGGGCGTGTTACAATTCGCGTGGAGATTCGGTGCCCGTGGTTGCCGGGATGAAGTCCACCTGCCGCCGTCTTGGAGAATGCCGCAAGGCTTCCCAAACGCGCGCGCAGGCCGGCTTCACCTCGCAATCAACCTCAACACAGAAAGGAGCACCGATCATGAGCCTCACCAGACCGGCTCGCACTGATCCTTATCAACTCGTCACCGACCTCATCCTCGCACACCTCGAATCGGGCGTCGTCCCTTGGCGCTGCCCGTGGAACCGATCCACCGGCAGGCCGCGGAACTTCCACACCGGGAAAGAGTATCAGGGCGTGAACATCCTGCTGCTTGGCCTGCAGCGCTTTGCCTCGCCCTGGTGGATGACCTTCCGCCAGACGCAGGAGCGCGGCGGCCACGTCCGCAAAGGCGAACGCGGAGCCTGCGTGATCAAATGGGGACGCCAGCAGCGCACGACCAAGAACGGCGACGGCTCTGAGGAGAACCGCACCGTGTTCTATCTCAGGAGCTACCGCGTGTTCAACGCGGCGCAGATCGAAGGCGTCCTGTTTCCTGCTGCGGAAAGCACAGCGCAGCTTGACCCCGCACAGCGCATCGCGCAGGCCGAGTCCATCGTCCGGCAGATGCCGAAGATTCCGGCGATCAAGGAGGGCACCACCACGCAGGCGTGCTACCGCCGCGTGGCGGACACCGTGGAGATGCCCGCATTCGAGCGGTTCGACTCGCCGGAGAACTACTACCTCACGCTCTTTCACGAGCTGGTTCATTCCACCGGCCACGAGTCGCGTCTTGCGCGCAAAGGCGTCACCGAAAGCGACGGCATGGGCGGCAAAACGTATTCGCAGGAGGAGCTTGTCGCCGAAATGGGCGCTGCCTTCCTCGGCACGGAGGTGGACATCATCCGCGACCAGCACGAGCAGTCAGCCGCCTACTTGCAGGGCTGGCTCGACGTGCTGCGCGAACCCGATCACCGCCGCTGGATTGTGCAGGCATCCACGCAGGCAGGGCGTGCCGCGGACTTCATCCTCGGGCGAGCTGTGCAAACGCCGGAAGTTGTCGCGGAGGAAAACGCAAACCAGTGCATCGTCGCCGAGGCGTTTAGCCGCGGGTGACAAGCTGAAAACAAAGGGCTGCTTCCAATTCGGGGGCAGCCCATTTTCGTGGGCACCACGTTCGCTCCGCCGAGGGTGTGGAAAACCCGATTTGCTGAAAATTTGAATCCTTGATATGATGGAGGCATGACAAAAGTAGTTTCAGTCAACGGCAGGGGAACCCTCACTCTGCCCAAGGAAGTGCGCGACCGCCTCGGCATCGCGAGGGGAGGGCAGGTCATCCTAAACGTCGGCGACGAGGGCGAGGTATCGCTCCGCGCCGGCGCGGTTTTTCCCGTGGAAGTTTACACCGCCGCCCGCGCACGCGAGTTCGACGAAATGAACAACGGGCCGCTCAAAGGTCGCAAGCTCCGCCTTCGCAAGCCGAAGGCGAAGGGGAGATGAGGGCCTTCCTCGACGCGAACATCCTGTTTTCCGCGTCGTTCCACAAATCCGCGCTGCGGGAATTCCTCAACGGGATTGCGTCCGCCGTGGAATTCGTCACGAGCTTTCACGCGGTGGAAGAGGCTCGTAGAAACATCGGCGCCAAGATGGCGGTGAACGCCGCAGCACTGGAATTGTTCCTCGGCATTGTGGCCGTCCTCCCGGTGGAAACTTTCGCGCTCGAAGTGGACCTCGCGGAAAAGGACATCCCGATCCTGTGCGGCGCGATCGCCTCGCACTCCGACTACCTGCTCACCGGCGACAAGAAGGACTTCGGACACCTCTACGGAAAGAAGGTGCGCGGCGTGAAAATCGTCAGCGTCGCGATGCTTGTGGACGAGATGATCGAGCGCAAGCTGCTTGCCGACGAGTAGAATTCCGCGTGACCGCCGCGCAAATTGGACGGAGAGCGTCGCAGCCGCACTCATGCACGCCCCCACACCACGCAACACAGTCCGCATCCCGTCAAGGGGCGGACTTTTTCATTGGAGGAATGTGTCAGATGACGCGATTGCACACGAGGATCTGTGAGCCATCGCCGCGCTGAACTTTCACTTCGCAAATCGTTGCGAAGATTTCGCTTCAAAAAAACGGCTCTGTTGAGCCGTCGTTTGGAATCGTGTCGCGAAACATATATTGTGCGACGCGTGTTCACGCCACCCTCTTTTCCTCTTTCCCGCTGTGGATGCAGCGATCCACGAAGCGGACAAAGTCGCCGTCTTGGAAAAGCTTCGACCGCTCCCAAACCCAGCGCGGAATCGGCAAGGTGAAAAAGTGGTAGATGTCCGCAATCAGCGCGTCGTCGTTGAACTGCATCCCGAGCTTACGCGCCTTGAACGCTGCACGCAGGTGCAGCACAAGCGTGTGGACGAAAAGTTCCTCCTCGTGCGTGACGGGATCCGCCTTCAAATCCACCGCATGGAGGTCGATCCGCGCGAGTTCCGGGCGCTCGTAGAGGCGCGACCAGATTTCCCGGTGCGCATTCGTCAGCGCGAACAGGTTTCCGATCTTCCGCTCCCTCGTGTCCTCGCGAATCGTGAGCACGGTGGCAAAAAGGCCGACGACAAGGCTCGTCGTATGTAGGAAATCCAACCCGTGCTGTGCCATCCATCCGAGAAAATCCATTCCCGAATTATACCGCGTGCGGGCGGTTCCGCCTAGAGCCGATCCGGGATGTCGGCCTTTGCGAGCACGAGCGTTTTGCGCGGAATGCGGATGACCCGCTCGTCCGGGCCGCAGCTCGCCCCGAAGCGCAGGCTGTCCATCGCGGTGTCGGTGATGTCCACACCGATGACGAGGAAGTCGCCGTTCTCGAGTTCGAGGATGTCGGGGCAGCCTTTGAGCGAGGAGGTCTGCGCACCGTTTGCGTGCGGGTCGGGGCCGAGGCGTCGGGTGATGTTCATGGCTCGGAAAGATTTACTATAGTGTAGTCCTCTGTCAAACGGTTTCGCCCATAGTTTTCGCGGATGCCGAAGTCGTCCCGAAACCGCCGCATCCAGGAAGAACTCATTTCCCTGCTCAAAAAACTCCGCGGCAAGATGTCCATGACCGTGCTCGCCCAGAAATCCGGGATCTCACTTTCAATGATTTCATTCATCGAGCGCGGCCTGCGGAATCCGACACTCGACAAGCTTCTCGACATCGCCGACGCGCACGGAGTGGATCTTTGGAAGCTGCTGCGCAAGGCGACGCTGGCCGCAGGAAAATAGAGTTGTCCTTTGTCGGGACTGCCGGCACAGCCCGGCAAATGGCTCTACATACATGGTATGTAGAGGCGCTGACGCGCCGCACGACGATTTCGCGGCTCAACGGCCACGTGGACTGGCTCCCCCAAGGTTGTCGTGCAGCGCCCGACTTCGCGCGATTTCCTTCCGGCTATCGGGTCAGCCTCCGTTAGCCACTCCGGCCTGACCAAACCGCGCGAAGTCGGCCACCACCCGACAACCTTGGGGGAACTGTTTCCCCAAAGGGACGAACTCGCTACCGCGCTCGTCCTCCCTACCGGGCGGACGACTGCTTCGCGCATGGCGCGGCTATCGCCTTCGCCGCGCCCCGGAAAAGGAATTCGCGCCCCGCCTCCGCTTCTACTGCCTCGCGCCGCTACCGCTCTGCGCGAACTGGCACGGCTTTGGAGCTTCACGACGCATCTGGTAAAATGGACGCATGGCAACTTCGAGGCATCCACGATTTCACCGGGCGGAAAAGTTTGCGCCGATGACACTCACTCCGCGTGACGCGGAGATCCTTCGCCTGCTCCAGCGCCACCGATTTCTCCGCTCGACTCACATCGCCACTTTGCTCGGCGGCAGCCGGCAGCCACTTCTCCGCCGCCTGCAAAAGCTCTACCATCACGGCTACGTCGAGCGACCGCTTTCCCAACTCGACTATTTCCATCGCGCGGGTTCACAGGCGATGGTGCATGGACTCGGCAATCGCGGGATCGCGTTTCTGATTCGCAAAGAAAACTCCGCACCCGTCCGTCTCGATTGGAACGCACGAAACCGGTTTGCGACGCGGTTGTTTCTCGACCACGCGCTGATGATTTCCGAAGTCCTCGTGGCGCTGGAAACCGCCTGCCGCAACCGAGGTGATGTCCGCCTTCGTCATGCCGATGAACTTGCACATCCCGCGCGGAGCGGGACGGCGCAATGGAGTGTTGCGGGACAAGGCGCAGAACGCGTCGTCGTGATCCCGGATGCTGTGTTTGCATTGGAGCGAACGCTCCCCGACCACTCGACGGAATCGGTTCTCTGCTGCCTTGAAGCCGACCGTGGCACGATGCCGGTGCAGAGTAGCAACGAGCACCGCAGTTCCATCGCGCGCAAACTTGCCGCCTACGAGGCAAGCTGGCGCAGCAACATTTTCCGCCAGCATTTCAATGCGGCTCGCGTGCAGGTGCTCACGGTGACAACTTCCCTCGCACGCCTCGACAGCATCACGGTCTGCGCGAAACTTTGTGTCAGCGCAGCGGGGCTTTTCCATTTCGCCGCACTTTCAGAAATCACCGTGTCGCCGGTTCGCTTCCTCGACTCCCTGCTTTCGCGGCAGTTGCAGTCGCAACCGCAGGGTGTCGCCGCTCTTTCCCGACGCGGGGCGACGTAAGCGTCGGGCATCGCAGCCAGCTTCCATTACCTCAGTCGCTCGCCCTCGCGCGTTGTTGCGACTGGAGGCCATTGTCTCGGCACCAACCGGCATTGCCCAAGCTGAACTCGACACGGCAGCACGGCGCAACCCGTTCGCTGGCAGGAGTGGCGGCTGGCTACGGCATCATGGACGAACACATTTCACACATCGGCACACGTGACGGATGGGGCGGGCAGTATCCCGTGACTCTTTCGCTGTCTGACAGACGGCAGCACCTTTACCTCATCGGCAAAACAGGTTCGGGAAAAACGACGCTTCTCCGCAATCTCATCATCCAGCACATCGCCGCAGGCCACGGCATCGGATTGATCGACCCGCACGGCGACCTCGCCGATGAACTGCTCGACTGCATTCCGCCGAACCGCGCGGATGACCTCGTGTATTTCAACCCCGGTGACCTCGACTTCCCCATCGCGATGAATCCGCTCGCGAATGTTGCGCCCGATGACCGGCACCTTGTCGCCAGTGGCATCGTCGGCGCATTCAAGAGCATCTGGCGTGACTCGTGGGGGCCGCGCATGGAATACATCCTCTACAACGCCGTGGCCGCGTTGCTCGATTGTCCGAACACTTCCCTGCTCGGAGTGAACCAGATGCTGACCGACGTGGACTACCGCCGCCGAATCGTGCGGAAGGTGCGCGACCCGTTCGTGCGAGCGTTTTGGACGGACGAATACGAGAAATACGATCCACGCTTCCAGCGCGAGGCTATTGCGCCGATTCAAAACAAGCTCGGCCAATTTCTTCTCAACCCCATTGTCCGAAACATTCTCGGCCAGGTGCGGGCGAAGGTGAGCATTCCGTTCATGATGAACACGGGGCGCATCTTCATCGCGAACCTGTCCAAGGGAAAACTCGGTGCGGACAAGGCCGGGCTTCTCGGCAGCCTGCTCACCACGCAGTTCCAGCTCGCGGCAATGGCGCGCGTGAACCACCCAGAGCACGAGCGCCGTGATTTTTTTCTTTTCATAGATGAGTTCCACAATTTCACCACCGACGCCTTCGCCGGTATTCTCTCCGAAGCCCGCAAATACCGTCTTTGCCTCGCGCTCTCTCACCAATACGTCGAGCAAGTTTCACCCGTCGTGCGCAGTGCAGTTTTCGGCAATGTCGGTTCGCTCATTGCGTTTCGCATCGGCCACGCTGACGCGGAGGTGTTGCAGCGTGAATTTGGAAACACATACCCCGCGGAAATCTTCACGGGCCTCGATCGCTTCCGCGTCGTCGCTCGTCTCGCTGAAAACGGTCAAACCCGGGAAGCCATACGCGCTCAGACGTTTCCACCACTCGAATTCCAGACCGGCAGACGTGAAAAACTCATCGCCCGCTCGCGCGAAAAGTATGCGGCAAAACGCGCCGACGTTGAAGCAAAGATTGAACGCTGGCTTGCCGAACGCGAAAGCAACCCACGACGCGTTCGCAAGGGCCGCGTTCCTTTTCTTCCGGTGCGAATGTAGCGCGCCCGTCTCGCAGCTTCACTCGCACTTCTCACCGCGGCCTCGGCTGACGCTGCAACGTGAAAAATCCGCATCTATCGCACCCTTTTCGGCCTGTCACACCTTCGCGTTCTCACTCGCGGCAACCTCTCGATTCGTCCACAATACTTGGGTGATTGCCGAATCCACCCTAGCAAAAATCTTAATCGACTTTGGTCAGAAGACCTTGGTCGCTGCAATAAAGCTCTACAAACAGAGTGAGGAAAAGGCTCAGGTGCAGGCATTGGAGGAATTGCTGCGGCAGCACGAAGCGGGAAAGTCGCTTGTCGGTAGGCTTGAGCAACGCTTGTCGGTGTCGCTTCAAACACTTCGCATTCCAGATCCACTACTAGAGGCTCTTCGCGAACTCGTTCACGACGAACTACTGCGCGAGGAAGTCGGCTCAGCTCTTGTTGACGGAAAGCTTTCAGGTCCACGACTCGCTGCGATGATGGTAAATCGCAGCGAATTCTTCGCGGCGCATTTGGCTGAAATTGAAGCGGTGGCAGCAACCTGGCTCGATGCCATCTATCTCGCTATCGGTGACATTCCAGCGCTCGCGCACGCTCTGCAATTGCAAAGCCAACATCGCACAGAGGCTCAACTCGACCGAAGCGAACTGAAGCTCGACGCAGTGCATTCAATCGTTGCCGAGAACACACGACAGCAGGAATTGCGGGACGTTCAGATGCGAGCGATGATCCAACAGACGCTTCAAAATGAGTTTTCGCGGTTTCGAACTCCTGATGTCGAACCGGTTGATCACAGTGCTTTGCAATCGCGATTCAAGCAGCGTTTCGAGAAATGCCGCGAGCGGTTGTTGCATGGATCAATACGGCAAGCAGAGGAGGAACATGCTGAACTCATCGCCGATCTTATGGCGGCAGGTGCTGTGGCGGATCGAGATCTTCTTTTCAGGAGTTACTTGAATTTCAGTTCTTGTCTCCTCGAAGGACACCGCTTTGACGATGCTGCAGCGGCTTTGGATCGAGCTCGGGCATTGGCACCGGAAGATTTGCGCTTAAAGCGCCACACTGCTGTCTTATTGGCCCATCGGGGCGAAACCGAGCAGGCGCTATCGCTTGTCCGTGAACTTCGAGTAGCTGAGCCGAATGAAAACAAGCATCTCCACAATGAGGCAGCGCTACTTTTTGAATTAAATCGATTGGATCAACTAAGCGCACTGCTTGACGCACACCCCCTCGACGATGCCGAATATTTTTGTCACATTGCACATACCGCGTTGCGCCAAGGGAGAAATGATGACGCACTAGCGGCAGCACGCCGTGCATGCCAACTCGATCCGGAGAATGAAGCTCCTTGGATGGCTCTTGCATACGCAGCGGGTTGCCCAGTGATAGAGCGACGCCAGCGGGATGAGGGTAGTGCTCTTGCGGTCGAAGAAAGTGATGTCCCGCTTTTGCGTGAAGCCCTTACGGCGGCCAAGCGCGCGATCGAAATTTTGACTAAACGCGATCGCCCCAGAGTGCATGCACAAATGCTTGCGAACTCGCTTGCCTTCCATGCAGCGTTGAACGAGGACGTTGCTGCGCTTGCGTTGGGGAACGAACTTTGGGCAAGCGGGGATCGCTCTGAAGTTACATTGCGGAATCTCTACTTTCTGCAAATGCGGAATTCCCAAGTGGAGGAGGCCCTCGTCACAGCCGAGGCGATGATCTCAGCAGGCTTGAATGACGGATCATTGCGCCGCGCACAGGCACTCGTGGCCCTAGGGCGCTTCGATCCCGTTCTGAGGGAATGGGAGGTCGTCAGCAAAGCAGCCGGTCCAGAGGGTGCCGATGATGAATGGATCCAAATTGCGTCGCGTGCGTGGTGCGCCGCACAACAGCGAGAACGGGCTCTCGAACTGCTCGCCAAAATGATCGAATTGCGCCCTGATAGCGCAGATTTACACCTAGAACGCGCGGCGGTCCTTGAGGAGCTTGGGCGCACGGAAGCCGCCGCTGCGGCGCTTGCAATAGCAGAGGAACTTTCGCCAGCGTCCGCGCAAGTTGCCGTAAATTATGGCCTGTTCCTCTTGACCGGACTCATCTTTTCGAGCCACAGGGAGAGTTAGTCCGAGTGGTTGGTTTGTGTGTTTAGTGTCTGGTTTTTGGTTTGTCCATCCCCGGCGCGGGGAGGCCGGAGGCCGACCGGAGCCGGGGATGGGGTGAGTCGTGGTTGGGCGAAGTGGGCGGGGCTCTGGTAGCCCAGCTTGCTGTGCGGGCGGATGTGGTTGTAGCGCTGCCGGAAGTCCTCGATGACCACGCGCGCCTCGGTCAGTGTCCAGAGTTGCTCGCGGTTGAGGCATTCGTCGCGGAACCGGCCGTGGAAGCTTTCCACAAAGCCGTTCTGCCACGGGCTGCCGGGATCAATGTAGATCGTCTTGATGCGGTTCTCTGCCAGCCACTGCTGCACGATCTTGGCGATGAACTCGCTGCCGTTGTCGCTGCGCAGGTATTCGGGCGCTCCATGCTTCTCGATCGCCTTCTTCAACCACTCCAGCACGTCCTCCGAGCGCAATGCACGGTCGGCTCTCAGCACATGGCACTCCCGGGTGTGTTCGTCGAGGATCGTCAGCATCCTCAAGGCTCCTCCTCTCACGGTGGCATCCGCGATGAAGTCCCACGTCCACACATGCCCGCGGTGCGTCGCCTTGGTCGGCAGCCCCGTGGAGACTCCTCGGCGCACCACCTTGCGCTTGCTCGGCGGCACGCGCAGCCCGGCGCAACGCCGCAGCCGCTGGATATGCCGCCTGCCCACGGCCCAGCCTTCCCGCCTCAGCAACGCGGCAATCCGTCGGTAGCCGTAGCGCGGGTGCTCTTCGGAGAGTTCCCTCATCCGCCGTTCCAATTGCTCCTGCCGGGGCGACGGCAATCGGCCCCGATACCAATACGTTCCTCGGGACAACCCAAGGAACCGGCACACTGCTCGCCCAGAGCACATCCCTGCCTCCACCACCTCCCTCGCCACTGCCTTGCGGTGCCCTGGGCTTACCATTTTTTTTCGCAAACTGCCTCCAGCACCCGGTTCTTCAGCAGCGACTCCGCCAGCATCTTCTTTAGCTCCGCGTTCTCACGCTCAAGCTCCTTGAGCCGCTTCGCCTCGTTGACCTCCATCATCCCAAACTGCCGCTTCCACCGGTAGTAGGTCTGTTCCGAGATGTTCCGTTCCCGGCACACCTCGGCCACGGCTTTGCCTCCGTCTCCTTCCCGCAGAATGCGGATCTTTTCTTCGGTTGTGTATCGTTTTCCTTTCATGATCTGGGTTCTTTCTGAAATCCCCAGACTCACTCTTCACTCGACTCGAAAAAGCGAAGTCACGTCACGGTGATGCTCGGCGTCAACCGCTTTGCCGCCGCCGAGAGCGAGGTCTGGCTGCCAGCGGAACATCGCGTGCGGCACACCCACATCATCGGCTCGTCCGGCACCGGCAAGTCCACCCTCCTTTTCAATCTGCTCCGTCAGGACCTCGAGCGGGGAGAAGGCGTGGCCCTGCTCGATCCTCACGGAGATTTGGTCGAACGAATTCTTGGCATCATCCCCGCGCACCGCCGCAACGATGTCGTCCTCGTTGACCCTTCCGACGAGGAGCACATCACCGGCTTCAACATTCTCGCCGCGCACTCTGACTTCGAGCGGAACCTGCTCGCCTCCGATCTCGTGTCCACCTTCCGCCGCCTCTCGACGAGCTGGGGCGAGCAAATGAATTCCGTCCTTCGGAATGCGATCCTCGCATTTCTGGAAAGCCCGCAGGGAGGGACGCTCGCCGACTTGCGGCGCTTCCTCCTCGACGCCGCGTTTCGGAAATCATTCCTGCGGAGCGTCACCGATCCCGAGATCGTCTTTTATTGGGAGCGGGCGTTTCCGCAACTCACCGGAAATAAATCCATCGGCCCCGTGCTCACGCGGCTCGACGAATTTCTCTCGCGCAAGCCAATCCGCCTCATGGTGTCACAAGACGAGAACCGGCTCGACTTCGCGGACATCCTCGACAACTCGCGCATCCTGCTCGTGAAGCTTCCGCAAGGCCAGATCGGGCGCGAGAACGCGAACCTGCTCGGCTCGGTTTTCGTGTCGAAGATTCAACAGATGGCGATGAGCCGCCAGCGCATGAAGGAAAGTGAGCGCCGGAATTTTTGGGTTTATCTCGACGAGTTCCATTCCTTCATAACGCCCTCGATGGCGGAAATTCTGACCGGCGCGCGGAAGTATCGCGTCGGTCTCGTGCTCGCCCATCAGGATCTCCACCAGCTTGAGGCCGACCGCGACGTGGCGAGCGCCGTGCTCGCGAACTGCTGCACCCGTGTCGTCTTCCGCGTGAGTGATCGCGACGCGCGGGAACTGGATTCTGGCTTCGCGCATTTCACCGCCGCAAATTTGCAGAACCTCGAAGTCGGTGAAGCTGTCTGTCGGATCGAGCGCAGCGAGGCGGATTTCAACCTCGCGATCCCGGAACCCGATTCTGTGGACGAGGCGGATGCGGAAATGGTGCGGGAAGAAACACGGCGAATTTCCAACGAGCGATACACTCGCCCGCGGCGTGAGGTGGAAGCGGAGCTGCTGGCGAAGATGCGACGCAACGAGAAGGATGAATCTGCGCCTCGGCGGGAGCAAACGATGGCTGCTGCGCGGGAAGTTTCGGAAACGGTTTCGGAAAAGGAATCATCACCAACTCCCGATGGCTCGGGTGAATCCGTTACGCAGAAGCAGGAGGAACCAGCGCACGAGCCAAAAACTGCTGCCGTTTCGGAAAGCCAGGCCGCTGCGAAGCCAAAGCCAGCATCGGAACCACAGCGCACGACGGGGATGGGGCGCGGCGGGGAGAATCACCAGCTCATCGTTGCGAACCTTGCTTCCGAAGCGGAGCGGCTCGGCTTCCGCACGATCAAGGAAAGTGTCGTGAAAGGCGGACGCATTGACCTCGTGATCGAAAACTCCCGCCGCCGCATCGCGGTTGAAGTCGCCGTGCATTCCAACACCGCGCACGAGATCGAAAACCTCGCCAAGTGCGCGGACGCAAAGCCCGACTCCATCGTGTCCGTGTCGCCCGACGAAAGCACCCGCAGGAACATCGCGAAGGCCGCGGAGCGAACCTTCGATGCCGACATGCTCGCCAAGCTGCGCTTCGACGCCCCCGAATCGCTGCTGCAATGGCTCCGGGAGATTGCGGAAACCGAGGCTGCCATCATTCCGCCGGGCGTTCCGAAACCGCACATCATCGCGGGCCGGAAGGTGCAGGTGAAGCACGTTGAAATGTCACCCGAGGAGCGCCGGAAGAAGGAGGCGGAGCAGATTGAAATCATCGCCGAACTGCTCCGAAAGCGTGGATCAAGAAAAGACGCGGATTCGCAGTGATATTCCTTGATGCTGGGAGAAGCAGAGGATAAATTGCCAACACTTCAACCATTAGCCTTATGAACACTGACTCAAAGAAAGGTAAGCGGGTTGGTATCTGGATTCGCGTCTCCACGGAGGATCAGGCGCAGGGCGAAAGCCCGGCTCACCACGAGTTCCGCGCCCGGCGCTATGCGGAATTCAACGAATGGACGGTGATGGAAGTCTATGACCTCGCAGGCGTGAGCGGCAAATCCGTGTGGGATCATCCCGAGTGCCAGCGGATGCTCCGCGACGTGAAGCGCGGACACATCCAGGGGCTCATCTTTTCCAAGCTCGCCCGGCTCGCGCGCAACACGAAGGAACTGCTCGACTTCGCGCAGCACTTCGAGACGCACAAGGCGACGCTCGTTTCCATCGAGGAGAAGATCGACACAAGCACTCCGGCGGGTCTGCTTTTTTACACGATGCTTGGTGCCATCGCGCAGTGGGAGCGCGAGGAGATTACTTCACGGCTGCGCTCGTCCATCGGCGTGCGCGCAAAGCTCGGCAAGCCGCTCAACGGCCTCGCACCCTACGGCTACAAGTGGCAGGATAAAGGGCTTGTGCTCGTCCCCGCCGAGGCTGCGGTGCGCTGCGAGGCGTTCGAGCTTTTTCTCACGCACCGGCGCAAGGGCGTCGTCGCGCGCCTGCTCCATGAGAAGGGCTACCGCACGCGCAACGGGAAGAAGTTCTTTGATGTCCACATTGACCGGATGCTCCGATGTTCGAGCGCAAAGGGCCTATATCGCACGAACACTTTCCGCATCACGACCGCGGGCGGATGGAAGAAGGAACTGAAGCCCGAGAGCGAGTGGGGATCGGCGGAGTGCCCCGCCATCGTCACTGCGGAAATGTTCGACCGCGTGTCCGCAATCCTTGAGGAACAGACCAAGCCAGCGCGCAAGCCCGGCAAGAAGCCGGTGCATATCTTCGCCGGGCTCGTGAAGTGCGGGTGCGGTGGCAAAATGTATGTCTATACCCGCAGCCCCAACTACACCTGCGCACAGTGCAAAAACAAAATCGGAGCGGCGGTGCTGGAGGAAATCTTCACCGGCAGCATCGCCGAGAACCTCGCCGACCCCGCGCAGATCACCGCGCACCTCGACCGCTCCAAGCTGAAGGTCGCCGAACACAACGAGCGCGCTGTCGCCGTGCGCGGGCAATGCGATGGCGTGCGCGTGGAAATGAAGAAGCTCTACGACCTCTACATCGCTGGCGGCATCGGCGTGGATCAGTTCAAGGAACTCAACACGCCGCTGCATGACCGCCTGGGCCAGCTCAGCGCCGAGCTTCCGAAGCTCGAAGGCGAAACCGCCGCCCTCGCCGTCGGCGACCTTTCCGTTGAGGCCATCGCCCACGAGGCCCGCAGCCTCGCCGCCCTCTGGCCGACCCTCGATGTGGAGGGCAAGCAGCGCCTCGCCACATCGCTCTGCACCGGAATCATCATCCCTGACAAAGACCCCGAGGCTCCCATCGAAATCACCTTCGCCCATTCCGCCGCCCCAAAATATGAGGCCCCGATCCGCATCGGGGCCGCCTCCGACCCCGATGATGCGGATTCACAGGGAGATTTCTCCGAAATTTCTAATCGGCTAAATACCCAACGTCACCTTGGGCTGGACGATGGAACGCCTCCGGCGTTCTGGACGCGCCCGCCCTGCTCCGTCTCCAATCCCCTGAAGATGCGCCACGCCGAACCGCTCCGGCATTTCGCACCCGCTGCGGGATGAGACCGGGCTACGGGCGGACGATGGCGGTGACGGGGGGCTGGGAGAAGTAGCGGCGGGCGGCTTCGCGGACTTGGGCGTGGGTGACGGCTTCGACGCGGGGGCGGAGGGTCTCGTGGTGGCGGTGGCCGAGGCCGTAGAGTTCGTCGAGGGCGCAGGCGAAGGCGAGGGAGTCGTTGCTCTGGTTGCGGATGGCGTGGGCGCCGAGGAGGAATGGAAACAGGACGAGGGCGAGGAGGAGCGGTCCCATCGGGTGGAGGGGTTATTCGTGCTGATGGCTTTGCGGACCAGATTCGCAACCGCCCGCGGGCTTCGTGAGGGCGCGGCTAATCGCGTCCATCAGATCCGCCCTGTCGAAGGGCTTCAACACATAACCGGCTGGCGACACCTTTCTCGCGCGTTCCAGGGTGCCGGGATCCGACTGTGCCGTGAGGAAGATCACCGGGATGTCCGCCTTGCAGCGAATCGCACTCGCCGCACCGATGCCGTCCGTTTCCCCCTCCAAGCCGATGTCCATGAGCACCAGATCGGGCTTGAGCTCCGAGGCTGCATTCAGCGCGTCGCGCGCGTTGTCAGCGACCCCCACGACGTCGTGGCCCAATGAGGCCAGCTCGCGCTTCAGGCCGAGCGCGATGATGCCGTGATCCTCCACGATGAGAATGCGCAAGGGCGTGCGAGACGCTGGATGAAGGCTGCCGTTATTTGAAGGATCCATGGGCGTTGGGTGGTGAGGAGAGGGGGGCGCTAGTCGCCCGCGGGGAATTTGGCGCTGCTGTCGAACGGCTGCTTGAGGTAGGCGGGCGTCTTGGTGGCGCGTTCGGCCAACTGGAGGAGCCTCGCGTAGAGCTTGTCGAATTCCGGCACCTTGTCGTTGGACCACTTGGCCGCGGTGACTTTCTCCTGCCCGGCAAGCGTGAGTGTGATGTGGGGCCGCGCCTCGTCCGGCACGCCGGGGCGCGCGTGCTCGCGGTAGTCGCGGATGCCGCTTGATGCGATGAAGGCGAGGAACTCTCTGAGTTCGTCCGCCGGGAGCTTGAGATGAAAGCGCTGCTCGTCGGGCCTCCGCACCTTCCGGACGAACACATTCCCGTCCGCATCGAGCGCGACTGCGTGGCCACCCCAGAGGCCATGGATGTCGTCGAGGCGGAGAATGATCGCGCCGGATGGCTTCGGCTCCGCAGCGCGCGCGGCGGTCGGCGCGGCCATGAGACCCAGCAGGCAGAGAAAAGCTGCGGCGAGAAGGCGGGGGAAACCCATTGCGATGCAGTATCACGGCGCGGCGACGGGCGGGAGGGAATTCTCCAGCACGCGCGCAGTTTTTCAGAACCGCGCCTAAGAGGCTTGCATCGCAGGCAGTCTCCCGTGGTGAATGTCCCGCCTCCCATGAGTCCCCGCTCCCGCTCCCTCGCCCCGCTCTGCATCGTGCTCCTCGTGCTGCTCGCAAAGGCCGCGCTCATTTCCGCGCCGCCGGACATCACGGACATCACGCGCCAGCCCGATGCCTACAACACATGGAAGCTCGCGCTCTCGACGGGCAAGGCGACGGAGGCCTCAGCCATCACGGTGCCGAAGGACTACAAGGTGGAGCTGCTGCGCTCGGCGCTGCCGGAGGAGGATTCGTGGGTCTCGATGGCGTTCGACCCGGAAGGCCGGCTGACGATTGCGAAGGAGAAGAAGGGCCTGCTGCGCATGACGCTGAGCCCCGGCTCGGGCGTGGAGAAGGTGGAGGTGATCAACGACACGCTGTTCGAATGCCGCGGCCTGCTTTACGCCAAGGGCGCGCTCTACGCGAACGCCAACAACAGCAAGGTGCTCGTCCGCCTGCGCGACCCGCGCGGCGACGGCTCATTTTCCGAGATGGACGAGCTGCTCCGCACTGAGGGCGGCGTGGGCCACGGGCGCAACCACATCAAGCTCGGCCCGGACGGCATGCTCCACGTCGTCCACGGCAACAACGTCGTCGCCACTCCGGGCGCGGTGCCGGATTCGCCGCTGCGCAATTTCCGCGACGACCGCCTCATCCCCTGCCCGTGGGATCCGCAGATGTTCGACGGCGATGTGAAGCTCCCCGCCGGCCACATCCTGCGCGGCGACCCCGACGGGAAGCAGTGGACGCTCGTCGCGGGCGGCCTGCGCAATCCGCTCGATGCCGCCTTCAACGAGGACGGCGAGATGTTCACCTTCGACGCCGACATGGAGTGGGACACCGGCACGCCATGGTATCGCCCATGCCGCGTGAACCACGTCGTGAGCGGCGCGGACTACGGCTGGCGGCGCGGCACGAGCAAGTGGCCCGAGTATTTCCCCGACTGCGGCCCGACGACGCTGAACATCGGCCTCGCGTCGCCGACGGGCATCGAGTTCGGCACGCGCAGCAGCTTTCCGCCGCAGATGCAGCGCGCGCTGTTCATCAGCGACTGGTCGTATGGACGCATCGTCGCCGTGCACCTCACGCCGCGCGGCTCCAGCTACACGGCGACCGCGGAAAACTTCGTCGTCGGCAAGCCGCTGAATGTCACCGACGTCGCGTTTGGCCCGGACGGCGCGATGTATTTCATCACCGGCGGGCGGCGCACGCAGTCCGGCCTCTACCGCGTGAGCTACACCGGGCCGCAGGTGAATGAATCCGTCCGCCCCGTGGATACGGCTGCTGCGAAAGCCCGCGCGCTGCGACGTGAAATCGAGGCATTGCACGGTCATCCCACATCCGGCGCGATGGAGAAAATCTGGCCCCACCTCGGAAGCAAAGACTCCGTCCTCCGCCACGCCGCGCGCATCGCACTCGAATGGCAGCCCGTGTCCGATTGGCAGGCGCGCGCCCTCGCGGAGAAGGACACACTCACCAGCCTCACCGCCCTGCTCGCGCTCACGCGCAGCGCCGCCGATGAGCGCCGCCCGTCCCCGGCGGCCACGAGCAATTCCGGCGAAGCCGCACTTCAAACATCCACACCAACCACTGCCGCCGAGGACGGACGGCGCTCCATCCTCGCCAAGCTCGACGCGCTCAATTTCCCCGCGCTCCCCGAGGAACAGCAGATCCTCGCCGCGCGCATCTACCAGCTCGCGCTCATCCGCCTCGGCACACCCGCCGACACCGCGGCACTCTCGCGCCGCCTCGACGCCCTCTATCCCGCGCAGGGCTGGCGCGTGAACCACCTCCTCTGCGAGCTGCTCGCGCACCTCAAGGCCCCCAGTTTCCGCGACAAGACGATGGCGCTGCTCGCCAAGTCCACGCGCAGCGAGGATCTCCTGCACTATCTCTTTTACCTCCGCCTCGTCCCCGACGGCTGGACCGTCGGGCAGCGCCGCGCGTGCTTCACCGCGCTGAACCACGCCGAGACCCTCGAGGGCGCGCGCGACTACCAGCGCTCGCTGAAAATGATCCGCGCCGAGATGCTCGAAAAGCTCACGCCCGCCGAGCGTGACGCCGTCGCCCCGCTCCTCGCCGTCGCGCAGGACGCCGCGCTTCCCCGCTCCACCGGCCCGCAGGTGCTCGTCCGCGAGTGGAAGGCCGGGGACCTCGTGCCATTCCTCGACCGCGTGGGCAGCAGGCGTTCGTTCGATGCCGGCAAGCAGGCCTTCGCCGGCGCGCAGTGCATCCTCTGCCACCGCGTCGGCAATGCCGGCGGCCTCGTCGGCCCCGACCTCACCGCCGTCAGCAGCCGCTTCAGCCGCGCCGAAATCCTCGACTCCATCCTCAACCCCTCGCGCGTCCTCGACGACAAATTCCGCAACACCGTCCTAAAGCTCAAGAGCGGTGCGGAAGTCATCGGCACCATCGAGCGCGAGGACGAAAAGACCGTCGCCCTGCGGACCCACCCGCTCGTCGCGCAGACCACCACGATGCAGAAAGCCGACATCCAGGCCCGCGAACTCTCGAACATTTCGCCGATGCCGCCGGGCCTCATCAACGTCCTCACCCGCGAGCAAATCCTCGACCTCCTCGCCTACATCGAGAGCGGCGGCGACCCGAAGCACCGCGATTTCCGCGAGTGAGCTTAGTGGCTGTGCCCGGTCGTAATGGGCGCCGAAATGTGCGTCGTGGCCTGTCCCACCGCCGCCGCGCCCGCCGAGACGTGCCCTCCCTGCTGGGCCGCGGTCACTCGGGCAGCGTGGTCGGCACCGACAATTCCAATGCCCCCAATCACATCGCTGGCCAGCTTCATCTTTTCCGCTTCCAAGTCCTTCTCCGCGTCCTTGAGCGCTTTCTGGACAGCCTTGTTGTTCGGGTCAAGAGCCAGGAAGCCCCGCAAGGATGCCACGCGCTCTTCCTTTCTCCGCACCGCATCAAATCCGCACCCGCCGAGGATCAGCGGGATCGCGATCGCGGCGATAAGGAATGCATTCGGGGTGAATAGGAAGCGAGGAGTTTTCATGGGGGAGCATGGTTGAGTGTGCACAGGCTCCCACCCGCCCGGCGCAAAGCAACACCAAATCTCCCGCACGCCGCCTCCTCACCCGCATCGAAGGCGGCCTCCCATCTTCCTGCGCGACACCGCGCGGAAAATCCACTCCACTGCGCGCCACACAACGACTCACACCATGAAACACCTCATCGCACTTCTCGCAGCCCTCGCCATGCAGTTCCTCACCGGCTGCTTCCAGACCAGCATCGTCGTCCACGTGAAGCCCGACGGCTCCGGCACCGTCCAGCAGACCCTCACCATGACCGACGCCACCATCGAGCAGCTCAAGGCGATGGCCGGCGCCGACGCCGGCAAGCAGAAGGGGCCGCACGAGATTGACGAGGCGAAGCTCAAGGCGCAGGCCGCGAAGATGGGCGACGGCGTCACCTTCGTCTCCGCAAAGCCGATCAAGGCCGGCGGCAGGCAAGGCTTCACCGCCACGTTCGCGTTCGAGGACATCGAGGATCTCAAAGTCACGCAGACCCCCGACATGGGCGGCGGCGGCGGCGACGCTGCCAAATCCGATGTCACCTTCGAGTTTGAGGAAGGCGACAACGCCCCCTCCACCCTCACCATCCACATCCCGCAGAACAAGCAGGAGGCCGCACCCGCCGGCTCGGGCCCGGACGGCGATGAGGCCCTCGCCATGATGCAGCAGATCCTCAAGGACATGCACGTCACCTTCACCGTGGAAGTGCAGGGCGCCATCCAGAAGACCAACGCCTCCCACCGCGACGGCGCGAAAGTCACGCTGCTCGACCTCGAGTTTTCCAAAGTCCTCGCCGACCCTGTGAAACTCAAGGCGCTCTCCAAGACCAAGGACCCGACCACCGACGAGGCCAAGGCCCTCCTCAAGACCATCCCCGGCATGAAAGTCGAGACCGAGAACCCGCTCACCGTCCAGTTCAAGTAACCGGCCCCTCCCCGCCAGCCTCGCCAGTCAGCCCTGGGGCGCGCCTGACCACGCCGTATCTTGCGGCCTGATCCTTGTCGGAAAAGGATACACGCCCGCGCTCTTCGCGATGCGATATGAGGGCATGAAAACGATCACAGTCCTCATCCTCGCACTCGTCGCATTCGCCAGCTCCGGCTGCACCACCCGCGGAGGCGTGTCCGTCGGCCACGAGGGGCACCGCCACGGCATCGGCGTGAAGGGCAGCACCGAAGACGGAGTCTCCGGCGGTGTGCGCACCTATTAAGAGGGCGCGCTGGAGGAATCCAGCCGCCCTGAAGTTCATCGAAACCACCATCGAAAGCCGCGGCGCTCCCAAGCGCCACGGCTTTCTCGTTTGCGAACGAAGTGCCCTGCTCTCACGGGAAGAATCGAACTGCTGACTGCCGCGCTTGAAACGAGGTTGTGCTCGTTGAACGCCCCGCGCTCCTCCTACTTCGCCGCCTCCGCGTTCCACACCTTGATCTCATCAAACCACCCGCTCTGGCCGGAAACGCCGAGTTCGATCTTGCTCTTGGTGGCGTGGCCGATGCCGGGGGACTTGAAGTAGGCGACGGCTTTTCCGTCGATGCTCACGCGCATCTCCTGGCCGGCGGTCTCGACGGTGAGGTCATACCACTTCCCGGCTTCGAGCTTGTTCGGGAAGGTGACGCGATACTTGGACATCTCGGCGTAGGCGGCCTGGAGCGCGGCCTTGTCGTTGGCGGCCTTGGCCTCCTCCACCTTCTTCTTCAGCTTCTGGTTCTGGCTGCCCTCGGCCTCGTCCTGGATGGTGACGCCGTCGAGCCGGATGACGGCGCGGCAGAGGTGGCCGTAGTGGACGAGCTTCTCGTCCATGTTGCGGTCGTCGAACTCGACATCCACGAGCGTGCATCCGTCGAACTTCACCTTCACCTCCACGATGCTGTCCTTGGTCGGCACGTTCAGGCCATACACGGCGGCGTGCGCGGTGATGACACCCTTGCCGTCCTTCGTCGGCTCGTCCTTCACGCGCGTCTGCGTGCCCTTCAGCGCGCCGGCTTCAAACGCAAACGTGTCCACCACGCGGTGCCAGCGCTTGTCGTGCTCGGCACCGTTCATGTCGTCGGAGAAAAGGAGTTCCTTCTTCTTCGCGATGGGCGCGGAGGGGATGGCCGGGAGCTTCGGCGCCTCGGCGGCAAAGGCGGCGGCAGTGGAGAGGATGGTGACGGCGAGGATGGAGCGGATGTGCATGGCGGGATGGATGAGTGAGGAGGGGCGTTGTGAATGGAAGCGCGAGGGAGCACAAGCGCCGGCCGATGACGATTTGCTCAGTGGGAGGGGAGCTTTCAGTGCTCAGTGCTCAGTCCTCAGTCCTCAGTCCTCAGATTGAGAACATCGCCGACAGAAGACCGAGCACTGAGAACTGAGCACTGAGCACTGCCTTCATCCCTTCGGCGGCCACTGGGCACCCTTCAGCTCCGGCGGGAGCTGCGTGGGATCCACCGGGTAGTAGCGCGAGAGATCCACCTCCGACTTCGAGCCTTTCAGAAACTCCAGCTCCTCCGGCCCGCCGATGATCAGCCACAGCGTCTCCGTGTCCGTGTCGTTGAAGACCTGCCTCAGCGGTTCCGGCTTCACCCACACGCCGCCGTGCTTCGGCACGGTGAGCGTGTCGTCGCCCACGCGCATGCGGCCCGTGCCCTCGAGGACAAAGTAGAACTCCTCCGAGCGCACATGGCGGTGCAGCGTGTTTGCGCTCATCGGAGGCACGCGCCACAGCCGCGCGCCGAGATGCCCGCTCCCCGTGCGCTCGAGGAAATCCGCATTCGGAATCTGCATCAGGTTCGAGGGCCGCCAGTGCAGGTCGCCCGGCGTGATGAGCTGGTATCCGGCATTCGCATTCATCGCCCGCACGATGCGCGCGTGGTGCCGCCGCTGCAACGCGCATTCGCGCGCATCCGCGCCCCCGCGCAGCGCAGCGCGTGTATCAAACCGGTTACAGTGCGTTCGTTGCCGCGGGTGCAGTTGGTGCGCATGTGTGGGGCGTCGAAAGACCGAACTCATCATCACCAAAACTCCACACACAAACCCACATCCCATGACCACCAAACCCACACTCCGCAGCCACCGCCGCAGCCCGCTCCCGCGCCGCTTCCTCGCCGCCTGCGCCGCCACGATGCTCTCCGCCACCGCCGCCTTTGCGCAGACGGGCTACACCATGATCGACCTCACTCCCACCGCCTCCGGCACCGCCTTTGCCGTGAATGCCGGACGCGCCGCGGGCTTCACCGGCGCCGTGCCGAACGCCTTCACGGGGCGCGCCACACTCTGGACCGGCAATGGCGCCACCGACCTGCATCCGTCCTTCCTCACCGGCGCAGGAGCGCGCTCCGTGGTGAATGGCTGCGCGAACGGCCTGCAGGTCGGCGCCGGCGCGGGTGACTCGACCGCGAACCGCAACATCCCCCTCGCATGGAGCGACACCGCGCAGAGCGCCTCCATCCTCAGCATCCCCTTCGTGAACGCCGGCGGCCAGGCCACGGCCACGGACGGCATCCAAATCGTGGGAAGCGGCGTCGGCCTCGACCGCGACGGCACCACGCTCGGCGCATCGCACGGCATCCTCTGGGATGTCGCCACGGGCTCCGCGACCGACCTCGGCACCGACATGGTCCTCAACGACGTCGCCGGCGGCATGCAGGTCGGCATCCTCACCCGCAACGGCTACGCCGCATTCTGGCGCGGCACGAACAAGGCCACGTCCATCCATCCGAAAGCCGCTGTCGTCTCCACAGCGAGCGGCACGGACGGCGTGCGGCAGGTGGGCTACGCGGGCTTCGACATCCGCGTGCGCGTCGAGGCGACGAAGGGCAACAAGGACCGCCGCTTCAACTACGCCCACGTGTGGTCCGGCACCGCCGCGAGCGCGACCAACATCCACCCGTATCCCATCAATGCGACCGGCGTGTCCTTTGACCACAGCTATGCGCTGAAGGTGAAGGGCTCGTGGATCGTCGGCTACGCGAACGTCTCCACCGCCACCACATCCATCGGCCTCGCCCACGCCATCGTGTGGGACTCCAGCTACCAGGCCACCGATCTCCACGCGTTCGTCCCCGCGGGCTTCGTCAGCTCCGTCGCCTACGGCGTGGACGAGGGCGGCAACATCGCCGGCGTCATCACGAAGTCCGACGGCACGCGCCACGCGGTCCTCTGGGTTCCGAATCCGTAACCGGCCCCGAGCCATTCCCATCCCCAAAAAGCGCCGCCCGCGGGAAACTGCGGGCGGCTGCCTTTTGCGGAACGCGGCGCATGTCCCTGCGCCGCGCGCCCCTCCTCCGCTCACGCGCGCTCCGCCCCGCGCCGGCGCAGTTGCCCGCACGCGGCATCAATGTCCGGCCCGCGGGCGCGGCGCAGGTGCGCCACGGTCCCGTGGCTTTGCAGCTCGGAGAGGAATGCCTCCGTCCGCTCCATGCTGCTCGGCGCGTAGGAGCGGCCGCGCAGGCTCGGGCCGGTGAAGTTGTAGCGCAGCAGGTTCACCCGCATCCCCCGGCCCGCGAGCAGCCGCGAGAGGTCGCGCGCCTGCGCCGGGGAATCATTCACCCCGTCGAGCAGGCAATACTGGATCGTCGTGATGCGCCCGCTCGCGTCCTGGTGGCGCTGCGCCGCCTCCAGCACGTCGCGCACTTCGAACCGCCTCCCCGCCGGCAGCAGCTCCGCCCGCGTCGCGTCGTCCGGCGCGTGCAGCGACACCGCGAGGTGGACGCCCGTCGCCGCTTTCCGCAGCTCCTCGATCCCCGGCACGATCCCCACCGTGGAAATGGTCACCTGCCGCCAGCCCAGCGCCCCGAGCGACGGCGCCGCGATCCGCTCCACCGCGGCCAGCACGCTGCGGAGATTCTGCATCGGCTCTCCCATGCCCATGAAGACGATCGTCCTCAGCGCGCGCCCCGCATCCCGCGCCTCGCGCCGCAGCCGGATGAACTGCTCCACGATCTCACCCGAGGTCAGGTTCCGCTCAAAGCCCGGCTGCGCCGTCGCGCAGAAGTCGCACCCCATCGCGCAGCCCACCTGGCTGGAGACGCAGCCCGCCGCCCGCGCCGGATGAAAGTCCGGCATCAGCACGCTCTCCACCGTCCGCCCGTCGTCCAGCCGCAGCAGCAGCTTCGCCGTCCCGTCCGCGGACACCTGCCGCGTCGCCAGCGCCGCCGCCTCGGCGGGGAAATTCCCCCGCAGCAGCTCCGCGAGCCCCGCCGGCAGCCGCGCACTCGCACGCCCTTCCGCACCCTCCGCGCCCTCCCCCGCATACAGCCGGCGGAGCACCCGCGCGGCGTGCCCGCCCTTGAACCCCCGCGCCTCCATCCAACGCGCCAGCTCCGCAACCGTGAGGTCCGGCAGCGGGCGGGATGCAGGGGCGGGCGCAGGCATCGGGGAACCTCCGTCAAAATAGCGGCCGTTTCCAGAGACTTGTCCCGCCTCCTGTTTCTGCCCCCCGCCGCCGGAACCTGCCGGACCCGGCGCGCAAAACGCGGACCACGCACGGCGCTGGGGACAGCGCCATCCACCGGGGCAGGCATGCCTCCCTCACCCATTCCGTCCACCGTCCCCCGTCTTCGTCCACCCGACCCGAAATTTTCGCGAAAAAATTCTCGACAGTGACAGTGCATGCCTTTTGCCTTTGCTGAACGTCCGTTCATTCGCCATGAAGACCTCCCGAATCGTCCTGACTTGTGCGAGCCTGTTCATCGCAGCGCACGCGGCCAGCGCAGCCCTGCTCTACACCTCCAGCACTGCCGACAATCTCACCCGCGCCTACGACGCATCCACCGGCGCCTTCGTCCAGAACGTCGCAAACACCGGCGTCGGCTCCTTCCCCTTCTCCGTCGGCGTCCGGTATGACAACCAGAACGTTTACATCGGCCGCAGCGACCGCGTGAGCGTTTACAGCAGCGGCGGCGTGTTCCAGTTCGACCTCGACGGCGTCGCCAGCAACGTCAGCTTCGCCACGGGCCTCAGCTTCGACTCCTCGAACAACCTCTTCGTCATGGGCACCGGCAACAACCGCGTCGTCAAATACGATTCCAGCGGCGGCTTCGTCGCCACCTCCGCAAATCTCGGCGGCTCCCTCTGGGGCGGCGATGTCGGGGCGGACGGCTACCTCTATGTCAGCCGCTTCTCCAGCGACGACATCCTCCGGATCAACCCCACGACGCTCGCCGTGGACAGCACCTTTGTCACCGCCGGCCTCGGCGGCCTCGATGCCCCCGCCGGCCTCCGCTTCGGTCCGGACGGCAACCTCTACGTCACCAGCAACAACACCGGGCAGGTGCTCAAATACGACGGCACCACCGGCGCGTTCATCAGCGTCTTCGCCAGCTCGCTCGCCTCGCCTCAGGATCTGGATTTCGCGCCCGACGGCGACCTCGTCGTCAGCGCGGCCGGCGAAGTCCTCCGCTTTGCCGCGGACGGAACCTATGAGGGCGTCTTCGCCGGCGGCGTCAGCGAGCCCGCCTACGGCCTCGCCTTCAGCGAGCCGCCCATCACGCCCGTGCCCGAGGCAGGCACCGCCGCCTTCGCGCTCGCCGCCGCCCTCGTCGGCACACTCCGCCGGACCCGGCGCGCAAAACGCTGACCACGCATGGCGCTGGGGACAGCGCCATCCACCGCCCTCCATTCACGCCGCCGGCTCCACCCCCAGCCACGCCAGCAGGTTCGCCCACGACTTCCTCCCGGCATTCCGCAGTCTCGCAAAATCGATTCCCGGCCTTTTCGCCTCATCAGCGCCGTCCTTCCACAACGACCGCGCGCCCTCCTCGTAAAACAGCCGCCCCGACTGCACCGCCTCCAGAATCTCCCCGCGGGTCGTGAACCCCTGGCTATTCAGGAGGCCCCTCACTCGCACCGGCAGACCGACCATTCCATTCCGCAGATTCTCCTCGTGCTGCTCCAGCTTCCGCCGGGCCGCACGTTCGATCTCCCCCACCCGTCCCGGCGACACATGCAGGCCCTCGGCGATCTGCCGCCGCGTCATTCCCTCCTCGTCGCGCAGCCGCAGGATTAACGCCTGCCTCTCGCTGAGCACTTTGGTTGGACGCTCCATTTTCATGCGGGGAAGTCCCCCCATCATGCACAGTCCCCGCCTCCGCCTCCAGCGGAATTCCCCTTCGACAAACCCGCCCGCTTCCCCTACACCGCACGCGACGCATGGAAGACGGCGGCACCACTCCCCAGCTCCGCGGAGCCGTATTGCTCGATGTTCTGACTTCACCCCCCGGCGGAGTCTGCTAGAACGAAAATAGCTGGCTTGCGGACGAGGTGGTTGTTCTGACTTCACCCCCCGGCGGAGTCTGCTAGAACCGTCTCCCCTGTGGCGCACGGATCGAGCGTGTTCTGACTTCACCCCCCGGCGGAGTCTGCTAGAACGGGTGCCGGCTCAAGATTTACACCGATGCAGTTCTGACTTCACCCCCCGGCGGAGTCTGCTAGAACCCGGCGGTGCCGGCTGAGTTGGATGCTGATGTTCTGACTTCACCCCCCGGCGGAGTCTGCTAGAACGCCGGTAGTAGCCCTTGCGCGACCACCAGTGTTCTGACTTCACCCCCCGGCGGAGTCTGCTAGAACCCTGCTCGATGGCCCCTGACTCCTTGAGGTGTTCTGACTTCACCCCCCGGCGGAGTCTGCTAGAACCAGCGCGCGATCTCCTCGTTCAGGAGGCCGGTTCTGACTTCACCCCCCGGCGGAGTCTGCTAGAACTAACAGATGATTGATTGGAAAACTTTCGGAGTTCTGACTTCACCCCCCGGCGGAGTCTGCTAGAACGCCTGATCGGCGAGCCCGCGAGGTGCTGCCGTTCTGACTTCACCCCCCGGCGGAGTCTGCTAGAACTCGGCGCGATCGTCGAACTGATTTGAACCAGTTCTGACTTCACCCCCCGGCGGAGTCTGCTAGAACTTTCAAATGGCGCGAAAACGACACGGTTCGGTTCTGACTTCACCCCCCGGCGGAGTCTGCTAGAACATCCAAGACCAAGGCCAAGACCTAAAGAGAGTTCTGACTTCACCCCCCGGCGGAGTCTGCTAGAACAAGTATGGCAAGTCCTCAGTGCGCACGCTAGTTCTGACTTCACCCCCCGGCGGAGTCTGCTAGAACATACACGCCTCCGATGGCGATGATGGAGTGGTTCTGACTTCACCCCCCGGCGGAGTCTGCTAGAACATCACCGACCACGCCAATGAGCTTCCGCCCGTTCTGACTTCACCCCCCGGCGGAGTCTGCTAGAACGCCGGGAGCCGCACGCCGAGCTTTGCCGCCGTTCTGACTTCACCCCCCGGCGGAGTCTGCTAGAACAAATGAGGTCGAGAGTGTGGAACAATGGGGGTTCTGACTTCACCCCCCGGCGGAGTCTGCTAGAACTTGCATGGGTGAGATTCGTTCAGGTGTCGGGTTCTGACTTCACCCCCCGGCGGAGTCTGCTAGAACATCCACACGCACGGCCCGGCTCATGCCGGAGTTCTGACTTCACC
This sequence comes from Chthoniobacteraceae bacterium, assembly GCA_044221185.1. GTDB lineage: Bacteria > Verrucomicrobiota > Verrucomicrobiia > Chthoniobacterales > Chthoniobacteraceae > SXWH01. The sequence continues at coordinate 218,422 of JBGAPP010000010.1, forward strand.
CCCCGGCGGAGTCTGCTAGAACGGAAT
>JBGAPP010000022.1:0-46204 GCA_044221185.1 Chthoniobacteraceae bacterium
CACGGCTTTGCCTCCGTCTCCTTCCCGCAGAATGCGGATCTTTTCTTCGGTTGTGTATCGTTTTCCTTTCATGATCTGGGTTCTTTCTGAAATCCCCAGACTCACTCTTCACTCGACTCGAAAAAGCGAAGTCACGTCAGAAGGTGCGGTGTGTCGCGCCGTTGATCTCTACCACTGGTATTTGCGGCGCGTGCTTCAGTTGGCGTTGAGCCGTGATCGTTCACTCATTCGTTCGTGGAAAGATGCTTTGAATTTGAGCGAGAAAAGGACGGCGGAAATTGAGAACGCGAGTTCGGCTGAATCCGTTTTGAGCAGTCTTTTTCGGGGCAGGGAAAAAGCCTTCCGCGATCTGGTTCACAAGCATCTGAATGTCCCTGACCTCTCCGTGATCCCGATGCTTGTGGAAGTGCGGAATTGCATCGTTCATCATTTTGGAAGCGATATTGACGGGAGAGTTGTCGGGCTTGCTGTCGAGTGTTCTGAAATTGGAATCGAAGTGCGCGCTGGCACAATCGTCGTCAGTAGCAGCGCGGCTTTCGAGGCTGTGGGGCGCGTGTTCTCCGACATTTCGATTATGGATCAAGCCCTTGGAAGGCTTCTCGATCTGCCGACAACGAGCGAAACCCTTCCAAATTTTTGTCTCTACGCATGAACAAGGGCGACTATTTCGAGTGAAAAATTTTGCCTCGCTGTCAAGAACTCCCGTTGCTTGACTCGCCATATGGCGAAGCGTTCCACCCAAAAATCCTTCTGCTACAAAGTTGCTGCCTTTCCCGCCTCAAAGTCGGACAAGTCATTGCAACAACGGCTGACGGAAGCCTACGGGCGTTTTCCAAAGCCCTCGAAACGCACTCAACGCTTGAAAAGCGACGATGCCGAGGCGCAGGCCGAGCGCGTGGTGATTTTCTATCGAACGGAACACAAGGGCCTTTCCTGTGGAGTTCTTCAACGATTCCGGCCCGGTGCTCCGGCCCTCGCGACAATTCAATCAGACGATGCCGACAATTACGAAATCAGGATGTTCGCGCCGCCCGTGGACAAGAAATCGAAGAAGCGCGTCGAGTTCGCAAAAACTTTGATGTTCTTCGGAGTTCGCGACAATCATGTGATCGTGTCCGAAGGCATTGGTTTTGGGACGAGTGAACTTGAATCGCACCTTTCGTGGTTGTGCGAAAAACACTCCCCCGATGAAAATGGAAACGACGATTCTAAAGTCTTTTTGGAGGACAACATTCCTCCGCACTACAAGGGCAGACGTGTTTCCGGTGTAAGGCGGGTGACTTTCAAAACCGAACCCACGGTGATTGCCGCTGGCTCGCTTCATCACACCGCAGAACTTTCCAATGCGAACCATGAGGCGAATGGAAGACCGCAGACTCAATTTTGGACGCTCTCGGATGACCCGCTGATTGCAGCTCTCGTTGAGTTGGTGCGGCGACACTCGCCAACGGCGAGTAAAGAGCAGCTTTTCAAGTTGGAAGATGCCTTTCGGAAAGGTGATTTGCGTGGAGAACTGGCGCTGCGCTTTGTCACAAATAAACAAGTGGAATCGTCGCCCCTTGATCAAGTTGCTCACACGCTTCGCCACATCGAAGGTCTTCCGTATGAACTTGAGTTGGCACGCGGAGAAAAACTGCCGAGCACGCAGACAAAAATTGTCAGAAAATACGCGATCACGATTAACGAGGATGTGCCCGTGCCCGACACGGTTTTTTCTCGCATGGCGCAGATGCTTGATGACCTCGTGAAAGGCGGCGAGATTGTCCCTGACCCATCATGAAAACCGTTGTTGCCATCGTTCTTTATGGGGGAACGGTGGTGCTTGTCGGTTTCGGTGCGTGGCTTCTTCCTCGTCCATGTCTGGAGTTGTTTCAACCTGCGACAATCGGGGCCGCGTTTGTTGTGATCTTCGGCGCGCTCTACGTCGGTGAATTGAAGCAAGAATCAGTGGGGCAGCTTTATCAGGCGATTGCATCGGCGTGGTTCAAGACAACCGATCTCGCATTGTTCAATTCAACGGTGATTCAACGCATTCGTTCGATCCGCAAATGGCTACTCCTTTCAAACTTGATCAAACTCATTGGGGCGTTGGCAGCGGTCTATTTGCTCAACGAAAAACCCCTGCAATCTAGCACCCCTCCGTATGTGCTTTCGAGCATCGCAGTGGGGATCGTCTCACTTGGCTTGTCATTGCTCTGTTTTGCCCGCTTGTGGTTTGAAGTTTCGAGAGCGGAAGACCTTTTAATTCAAGTCCGAGAGGATGCGATTTCCAAACAGCGAAGGCAGGCTTTTGTCGCCGAGTCGAACGCCAGCCTTGAACACGATTTTGAGGAAGATGACGCTGCGCAATCTTTTTCAAAAAAGCCGAAGACGGTTCCAATGACGGCCTTCAAAAAAGTGTAAGGGTGCGAACATTCTCAAGTTCACAGTGCGCCGCGCCGTCTCCGCTTGTGGATCAACAACGAATGCGAGCCGTGGAGTTGTAGGGCGCGGAGTGCGTGGCGATACCACTCAGTCACTTCGTAAATTCGCCCTCGTGTTCGACGTTCAAGCACTCCGTCCGCTGTGAGAGTTTGAAGCGCGGCTTGTGTCTTTGCGTCTGTCTGCCCCGCCGCGATGCAGCCGTTGTTCACGAGGCGGGAGATGATGGAAATGGCTGTTGGAAAATCACGCACTGCGTCCGTGATGCGTGCTAGCAGATAGTAGCCGGAAGCGTGTGCGTGCGGCAATGCGGCGCGCTCTCCGCAGTAGGCTAGAAACTCATTGATGATTTCCGCAGAGTGTTCCCGCAGTCTGTCAAAGAAGGTGAGAAGCCCGGCCCGCGAATCGAAAATGTGCCGTGTGGAGGGGCGCGTTGATCGTTCGTTGTTGCGCACACGGGGGAAGTGAAAAGGGTGCGGCCCTTTGAAGGTGTGCGTCACTTCCATGCGAACCCGCTGATTTGTCTTGGCGTAAATTTTCAGCATTTCGCCCGGCGAGATTTCACCGCGCAGGATCAAAAGATCGTGTTCGCGTTCGCTCTCCGAATCTACATCGCGATAACGCCGCACCGTGCGTTTCCTCCGCGTGTAGTTTTTGAAAAGCGATTCCAGATCAAAAACGACTTTCAGCGGGTCATCCGAAAGCCATTCCCAATACGTCTCCACAGTGCCGACGTTGTAGCACGGCGCGTCGTGCATCGGCCTTGCGAAGTTCAACCGGCATGACCGTGCGACTTCGTTGCGGAACGTGTTTTCAATGGTGTTCAAATAGCGCGCCAGTTGCTCGCGCCACCGCGACGGCTTCGCGTAGCTTTGCAAGCGCCCCGATTGCGGAAGCCAGTTGTCGGCAAAGTCGTAAGCGGCTTCCGAAAACGGCGCGGGGGGAAGGGGAATGCGTTCCAGCAACTCATCCGGCAAATCCTGTGACGTGGGGCGGTGCCGAATGAAGCGCGTTGGATTGATCGAAATGTCCAGCGTCCCCAGCGCCTCAAACTCGCCTGCATTTTGTCGCGCCTGCCAGTTGCAATCGCCTGCAATGAGGGGCTTGGGAATTTCGCGTGCGTCGCCGGACTGTGCATTTCCAACGCGGAGCAATTCACGGCGAATCCGCATTCGCACAAACGAGGCATTATCGGGCGGAAGCATTGTGCGGAAGATGCACCCGTGCGCGTCGCCAGCTTCCATGCGCTGTCTGCGTCTCTCGCTCGCGGGTTGCGGAGCACCAAGATTGTGAAAGACGCCGTGCATGGTTTCCAAATCCTCCGCAATCACTCTCCAACCGCTGATTTGAACCTCGATTTTATCCTGTCTGCCGGAATCAGGTGTTACGAGTGATCCGAATGCAAAGGGAGGGAGGCAAGGCACGCATGTTCTTCTGCCTTGGGTTGTCTCAACTCTACAAGAGGGGAATCACTTTCCGGCAGTTTGGTGCAAGTAATTGCACCCGCCCCCCACGTCACGCGGCGAGCGCGAGTTTCTTCACCCGTTGCACGGTGGAAACGCCCTTGCCGGTGATCTTCGCGGTGTTGCGCACGGATTGTCCCGCACGGAGTTGCCGGGAGATGTCCCGGTGTTTCGCGAGGAAATCGTCACTAGCGAGGCCGGTGCCCTTTGGACGGCCAAGCGTGACGCCTTTGCGCTTCGCCGCCGCAAGGCCGGATTTGATGCGCTCACGGAGGGTGTCCACTTCATTCCGCGCCACCTCTGCCAAGAGCGCGAGCATGAGCGCGGCGGCGGGATTGCGTTTGCCGTTGTCCAACAACGTCTCGAATCCCTGCGCGTGCCAGTAGAGGGACACGCCGCATTCCTCCAACGTCTCAACGAACTTGTGAACGATGCTGTTCTTGCGGGCGAGGCGTGAGACTTCGTGAACGAGAACTTTTTTCACCTTCCCCGTCTGCGCGAGTTCTTCCGCCCGTTGGAGTCCGCTGCGCTCCGTTGCATCGGCACGGCCCGAAATGGTTTCCTCGCACACTTCTACCACTTCGTAGCCCTTTGCGTCTGCGTAGGCGCGAAGCTCGGAAATCTGGCGGGTGGTTTCTTGCCGCACGGTGGAAACGCGAACGAGGATTGCAACGGGGGTCTTGGCTTTCGGTGTCATGCGTGAACCGTAGCGGGTGTATTCAAATAATCAAATGAATTCGTGAATACACCTGCCGATTGATTGCCGAGTTTTTCCAAGGTGAAAATCGGGGGCGAGTGCGTGAACGATAAATTGAACACACCTGCGCGGCGATTCGCGCGATCACGCCGTCTGCCTTTCCGCCCTCCCGTCCTAGTGCAAGAATCGCGGTTTCCTGTCGGCTGTCCTTTCAAGAATCGCCGTCACCGCTGACAGGGGGAGGTTTTCTTGCGCGTATTCCGCAAGCTCTGCGTCCCGCGTTTCCGCTTCAAGCTGTGCCGAGCGCACACCGCGCTCAACACGGCCAACGGCCATCTCGTATTCTGCCTTTTGCCGCACGATGTCTGCCGCCGTGCGCAGTGCGGCAAGCTGGCCTTTAGACTTGGATTCAGAGCGCACCGCCGCGAACGCCCGCGCCAGCAGGCTGTCGAGTTGCGCCATGTTCTCGTCAATCAGCGCCTCCGCCTTTGGCGAGCGATAGACGGTTTGCCGCTCCTTTTCCAGCCGTTGAATCGTCCGCGAAACCCAAGCCTTGTCCTTGCCTAGACTGCGGGCGATTTCCGAGGGCTTCATGCGCGCCCAAAGGCAGTCTTGCACCTTCAAGCGGTCAAGCCATGCCTGATACTCGCGGGGCGACATGGAAGGCCGCTTCGCAGGCCGCGCATAGACAGCCCCGGTGAATGGCTCCCGGTAGCCGGGCGGCACAATCGGGCGGTTGGAGTAGGGATTTGGCATCGCGATTTGTTGATCGGAATGCCCGCCTTTGTATTCGCAACACCCTCAAAAGTAAAGGCTTAACGTGTTGACTGAATAGCACGCAAAAGTTGACTCGCTGCGTTAGTCCACTTTCAGAAATTTCTTGTCGCGAATCACGATCCTCTTGGCACAAGCCGGGCAGTTGAGGCCCGGAGGGGAAAAGACGGATGCTTTGATCTTGGGATGCCCGCAGTAGGGGCAATCGTCTTCAAAGAAGTTTTCCGGCTTTGCTCCCCATGCGATTCCCCGTCCTGACAAGCCCAAGAATCCAAGCGATCCCACAATCATCGGAACGCCAATCAGCGCTCCAACCACGGTCACACAAAGCATTGCCCCACAAATCAGCCCAATGATGCCGAAAGCGATCCCAATGCAGCCGCCAGTGCTTGCTGCAATTCGGTTTGTTCCGCTCGCATTTTCTGCGGCCCCTTCTTCCGAAATTGGAATTCCGTGCCGACGTTCTATCTCCCGTCTCAAATCGTGGAACGATTTCAACTCCGCTTGGTGAAAAAGTGCTGCGCGCCTGTCGTGAGTCATTGCGAATGATGCCCTTTCCGGCTGCTCTGCTCCGTCCACCACAAACTGAATGAAACCCCGCGATAAAAGACCGGGAGTTTTCCAGCGAATCGAGCGGATTGCCGATATGGGGATTTCCGTCAATTTTTCGTTTCCGATAGCCGCGAAAAAATTCCGAGTGATTTGGATTTTTTCGTGAGAAAGCGTCACGGTGCCCTCACTACCTTTGGCCGTAATCGTCTCGCGGTTTTTTTGAGACTCTGGCGGACTCGGCTGATTATGGGCAGCGGGTGATGAAACGTGAACAGGGGGCGGCGGAAGAATCAGGGATGCAAATTTCTTCCACTCATTGCCATTGCTTTCGATGACATGCGTTGAGGCATGAATTGCTCCTGCCGTCGCGAGCCGCTGCAATTCGGCGAAGGGCACCGGTCCCACAGGTTCGTTGCTCGCGTCTGCGTAATACCAAAGTGAATCGTGCGTGGGGGCGAGGGGCTGCATACCGTCATTCATACAACCGAGTTTTAGGGCGCTTCAACGCGAGAGAGCAACACTACCGTTGAGAGGGTGTCGCAAGCGTGCGGGGGCTGTGACGCTCGCGGCCCGTGAAAGGCAAAACTCTCGCGTCACTGCTCCGCCGTCTGCGCGCACTGCGCAAGGCGCACGATTTGACGCAAGAGGCGTTCGCGGAACTCGCGGGGCTGAATTACAAATACTACCAAGCGATAGAGGGCGGGCGGAAAAAGGAGCTTCGCCTTTCCACGCTGGAAAAACTCGCCGCGCCCTACGGGATTGAAGTTTGGGAATTGCTCGCGCCGCCGATACCGAAAACGCGCCTTGCCTCCGCGCCAAAGCGCAAGCACCCGCCGAAACGCTAGACGCCGCGAGGCCGCGAGCGTTTGCGCACCCGGCACGCGGGCGCAATCGGTTGCTCCGCGTAAAGGTGCGAAAGGTCTAGGCAGGGGTATTTTACTTTTTCGATCTGCTCGTGAAGGCGCTTCAAACTTGGCCCGCTGCCGTAATCACGCTCTGCACTGTGCTCTCTGATTTCCCAACCGCCCAACGCTTCTACATCGGGAGTCGGCACGCCCGCTTCCCTCAGTGCATCCCGGAAATTATGGCGGAAGCTGTGAAACGTCGCCTCGCACTTTTTCCCAAGTGCAGAATTCAAAAACCGGCCAAACCATTTTGAAAACGGATCGGAAAAGTATCCCGATGCGCCGCGTTTTAAATCCGGGAACAAGCGCGGATGCGAAGTGTCGTGCCGCCGTTCTGCAACGAAGTCGAGAAAGCCCGCACGGATGATTTCCGGGTGAATCGGCACCCGGCGCTTGCTCTGCTTTGTCTTTAGCCGTTTGTCACACTTGCTACCGTTCGCCCGCTCGGAGCGGATTTCAAAAAATCGGATGCCGTTTTCTTCACACACGTCCTCCGTGTAAAGTTGTGCGGCTTCGTTGCATCGGAAGCCGTGAAACAGCGAGAGCAACGGCACCCAAAAACGGCCCCGGCGCGGATGCTCGCCACCGATTTTTGCAAACGCATTTTTGTCGTTTTCGCATCCCGTGTAGAGCGGCGCACGGAAAAGGCGGTTCAATTCCTCCACGGTGAACAACACTTTGCGTCTGTCCTCCATGTCGCTTGTGATTGCCTCCCGCATGTAACGCCCCTTTGCCGGATTCGATTTCAGCCATTCGTTTTCCACGGCAAAATTGAAAATCGCGGAGATGTTCACGAAGTAATTTTCCAGTGTTTTCGAGCGAAGCCGGCTCGCGTCTCCTTGCCGGTCTGCAACAGCGATTGCCTCTTTCAAGGTGAGTCCCGGAAACCGCTTTGTTGCGTTCGTAGGAGCACGCCGCAGCAATCTGAAAAGCTCGCCAATCTTTTCCTTGGTGATCGCGTGCAACGGCGTTTGCTCGCCGAGAACTTCACGGAGGACACGCGCAGGGATTTCGTAAGTTCTGCGCGTCACGTCTGCCCGTTTGAATTCCACAAGCATTTCATCGAAACGCCGCAGCAATTCTCCGAGCGTGATCGCCACTCGCACAGGCTGAATCTGCGAATGAGCGAACACCTCTCCAAACAGCGGTTCGTGGGCACGCACCGGCTCTCCCGTCATCCGATCAATCGTCCTCCGCACATTCTCCAGACATGCCCTGCGAAAGAGCGGGCGGAGGAATCGGTAAGCGGAACTGTCCTTGGGGCACTCTATTCCCTCCCGCTTTAGAAAAACATCCAAGGCACCGCTTCCGTCCACAGCCTCGTAGCTCTCAGTCCCGCAAGAATAGCTTTCAGCATCCAACTGCATGTCCTGCCAGAGTTCCTTGCGATGCTCGTCCGGCAGATTGATGCCATCGTTGTGCCACCATTCATCCGATTGCTTTTCACGCTCCTTGAACCAACGAAAGACCATGTTGAACGCCTCCATTTCGCTGATTTCTGAAATCGTCCGTTTCGCCGTTTTCGCCAATTCACGGCGCTTCTCTGCAAACTCAGCTTCTTGTTTGTAGGCTTCAAACTTCACGAGCTGCGCGGCCTCGCGATGATCGGACGTTCCAAGTGCCTTCCTGCAAAATTCCTTGTTCCCGTAGAGCGTGCGAAGCTCCGTGGGGACTCGCATGTTGAGGTAGTAACGCCCATTGCGACTGAGCAAATACGACTGGCGGGGCATCGGGATCGGGCGGCTTTGTGTGTCAGTTTTGTGTGACATGACGGCGTTTCTTTTACCCTGATCCCTCTGGAGATTCGATGTTTCCTTGCTTCGCGGGCGAGGCAGCGGATGGGGAGGGATTCGAACCCTCGTGGGTTGTTTAGACCCAACACGCTTTCCAAGCGTGCGCATTCGACCACTCTGCCACCCATCCGGAAAATGCGGGACGGCATCCTGCGCGGATTCGCGCGCGGCGCAAGGACGTTGTTCGCAATCGGCGGGCGCGCGCACTTTTCCGCGCCCGCGGCCACACGGCGCTGGACACGGCGCGCGGCGCGCGGAAAAAGGGCCGCACGATGTTTCACGTCACCATCCTCGGCAGCGGCAGCGCGGGAAACTGCGCGCTCGTCGAGTCCGCGCAGGCGCGCGTGCTGCTGGACGGCGGGCTGAGCGCGAAGCAGATGCGCGAGCGGCTCGCGCTGTGCGGCGTGAACCCGATCGAGATCGACGCAATCCTGCTCACGCACGAGCACAGCGACCACGCGGGCGGCGTGGAGGTGTGGTGCCGGCAGTTTGGCACGCCGGTGTATGCGAACAGCCTCACTGCCGAGGCGCTGCGGCGCGCGTCGTCCGACGGCGCGAAGACCGACTGGCGCGTGTTCACGACGGGGGCGGATTTTGAAATCAAGGACATCGCAGTGCAGAGCTTCAGCGTGCCGCACGACGCGATGGATCCGGTCGGCTTCATGATGCACCACGGCGGCGCGTCGCTCGGCTTCCTCACGGACCTCGGCTTCGCGACGCGGCTCGCGTGCGAGCGGGTGAGGCAGGCGCACACGCTCTTCATCGAGGCCAACCACGACGAGAAGATGCTCCAGCTCGACACCCGCCGGCCGTGGGCGACGAAGCAGCGCATCATGTCGCGCCACGGGCATCTCTCGAATGCGGCGGCCGCGACTGTGCTCGCCGAAATGCTCGGCAGCAACCTGCACCGCGCCGTGCTCGGGCACCTCAGCCGCGACTGCAATTCACCCGACCTCGCCGCACGGACGGTGAGCGAGAAGCTCGTGTCCGCCGGCGCGGCCGAGGGGAGCGTGGAGGTCTTCGTGGCCACACAGCGCGAGGTGAGCCCGCGCTTCGCCGTCGGGGTGACCTCGTAGCCGCCACACTCCATCCGTCACTGCACCAGCACCGCCGCGATCTCGGCGGGATTCGTCAGCACAGTCTCCGCGCCCGGGTGAAAATAGATCTCCGTCCGCCGCGAGCGGGACGACTCCACGGCGCGGCGGACTTCATCGAGATCCATCCGCCCGCTCTTGCTCAGGCCGAAGACCGCGTCCGTGAATTCGATGCCCGCGGCGCGGAGCTTCGGCGCTGCATTCGCGCTGAGCCGGGAGAATATCCACGGCAGCAGCCCGCGCCCTCCGCCGCCGCCGCGCGGCTCCCGCACGAGCCGCGTGAAACGGAATCCGCGCTCCACGGCGACGGGAATGGTAAGCGGAAGCACCACCGGATGCAGATGCAGGTGCGTGTGGCCGTCCCAGTGCGTCCCGGAAAAGCCGAGCTGCCCGAACTTCGCGAACTGCGCCGCGATTTCCCGCCGCAGCCACGAACGGGCGCCGGGGAAGAACACGAAGCGCAACCCGCTCAAAGTCGGCGAGCGCGGCATCATGCGCCCATCCGACGCGCGGCCATCGCACAGCGTCAGATGCAGGCCCACACGCAGCTTCGGATTTCGCCGCGCGATCTCCACGGCCTGCTCGACGCCCGGCTCATTCACCATCAGCCCCGCGTGCGTGACTGCGCCCGCGACGTGCCAGTGCTCGATGGCCGCATTCACCGCCACGCTGCGCCCGAAGTCGTCCGCGGTCAGCATCAGTCGGCGCGAGTTGTCTTCCATGCGTGCTTGTCAGCATGATGCCGGCGCACCCGCAACGCCAGTCTCCATGCCCATCCCGCTTCACATCCTCGCCGCCGACACCGCCCTCGGCATCGCGGCATGCGGCGCCCTGCTGCATGTGCTCGCGGCATTCCGGCTGCGCCGGCACCTGCGCGCGCCGGATATCGAAAGCGCGGACACACCGCCGCTCACGCTCTGGCGCGCGGTGAAGGGCGGCGTGCCCGCCCTCGGCGAAAAGCTCGAATCGCTCGTGAAGGCCAGCCGCACCGGGGATCAGATTCTCCTCGGTGCGGACGCCGGCTCCGCGGAACTCGCCGAGTGCGAGGCGCTGCGCGCGCGGCATCCGGGACGGCAAATCACCGTCGTCCCATGCGGGCCGGGGCGCGCGCAGAATCCGAAAATCTCGAAGTTCATCCAGATGGAGCCGCATGCCCGCCACGCGCACTGGATGCACACGGACTGCGAGGCTGTGCTCGACGATGATTTCATCGAGGACTTCCGCCGCGAATGGGCCGCAGGCGGCGCGGATGCGCAGACTGCCGGCTACCGCTTCAAGAACCTCCGCAACCCGCCACAGGCGCTCGACGCCTCCCCCGCCCTGCTCACGCTCTGGCCGGGCCTCATGCTTGCGCGAAAGATCGACTTCACGCTCGGCGCATGCGCCGGGGTGAAGGCGGACGACATCCGGGCCATCGGCGGCTGGAGCGCGCTCGGCGACGCGCTCGCCGAAGACCACCAACTCGGCGCGCTGCTCACCGCGCACGGCCTCACCATCCGGCTCAGCCGCAGCGTGCTCACCCTCGACAGCGATCCGATGATCTGGCGCGAACTCGTCCGGCACCAGCACCGCATCGCCCTCACGTATCGCGCCTGCACGCCCGCCGGCGCGCTCGGCCTGCCCGTCCTGCACACATCCGGCCTCGCCGCGCTGGCCGCCGCGCTGCACCCGCCGTTCTGGAAATGGGCGGCGGCGATCCTGCTGGTGCGCATCGCCGTGGCCGCGGCGTCCGCACGGCTGCTGCGGTTCCGCATTCCGCTCCTGCCGCTCGCCGTGGTGCCATGCGCGCTCGTCGAAAGTGCAATGTGGCTGGCAGCATGGATCCCCTCGCGCGTGTGGTGGGGCGGGAGATGGCGGCGCGTGTCGTGGCGCGGACGGCTGCTCGACGGCGCGTAAATGGCCCCACCGCGTTGCGGAGCCGCGCGGGTCGCGTATCTTGGCGCGGAGGCAGACCATGAACCCAGCCCCGCGAAAGTTCGTCCGGTTCCTCGCTGATGAGTTTCACAGCGAAAGCTGGTCGCTGTCCGCGCAGCGCGCGGCGGAGTTTGCGGGCGAAGACCCGCAGAGCTCGTCGTATTCGCGGGCGGCGGAGGCGCTGGAGGAGCGCGATTTCTCCGCCGCGCGGAACCGCGACATGCCGCTCTCGGCAAAGCTCCTCGCGGGCGCGGATGTGCTCGCGCTGCTGCATCCATGCGACCCGCGCTGGGAGCGCACGACATCCGACGGCCCTCCCGCGCTCGCACCGGAGGAGATCGCCGCCGTGCTCGCCTGGGTGCGCGCGGGCGGCGGCCTGCTCGTGGTGACGGAATACGAGCACGACAAATACGGCGACAACCTCAACGAGCTGCTCGCGCCCGCAGGGCTGCGCATTGAAAACACGCGCGTCTTCGACCGCACCGCGTGCGTGCCGGGGAACCCCGAGTGGTTCCTCGCGTCGCCCGCGCCCGGCTCGCCGCTCGGGCACCTCGCATCGCGCGCGTGCTTCTACCGTGCAGGATCGTGCTCGGTGAGTGGCGGCGCACAGGCGGCATGGCACGCATCGCCGCAGGCCCATCCGGCGAATGCGTGCGTCATCGCGTGCGCGGAATTTGGCGCGGGCCGCATCGTCGTCGTCACCGACTCGCTGCTCTTCGGCGACGAGCACATCGGCGAGCACGACCATCTCCAGCTCTGGCTGAACATCACCCACTGGCTCGCGGCGCCGGCATTCCGCGCGGCGGACCAAGCTGCGGAACTCGCTGCAAAGGCCGGTGACATCGCCGCGAGGCCGGAGTGGATTCGGCTGAAGGGAATCATCAACACGCTGCGGATGCTGCAGGATGCCGATGGCAGCGTGGGGCCCGCGAACCACGACAACGCGGCGAAGCTCGTCGATGCGGCGACGAGGGAAATCGGCGCGCTCGCCCCGCGCTTTCCGCATGAGGCGGAATACCTCGCGCGGCTGCCGGAGGATTTCGCCGCATGGAAGCGCGCGCATTTTGGGAAGCCCGATTTCGCCTCGTCGCTTGCCGCGCTGCGTCCGGAGAAACACCGCCGCGACGGGCTGGATCACCTCGTGGTGCTCCCTCTCTACACGCCGAATGCATCCTCCGCGACGCGCTTCGAGGCGCTGCTCGTCCGCACCGCGTGGCCCGACTGGCTCGCGGCGCTCGAGCGCGGGCGGTATCCGAATCCGAAGTTCGTGCCGCTCAGCCTCGTGGATTTCACCGACGGTTACGCGAGCCAGTGCGCCGTGCTCTTCCCCGAGACCGTGTCCGTCGCAGGCCGGCCGACGAACCACTTCGGCGGCATCCTCTGCGACCGCGAGGCCGCGAGGCTCCAGTCGATCGCGGTTCGCGCGTCGCAGGCCGTCGGGCCCGCGCTTTTCCCCGAACTCGAATGCCTGCTCGCGAGCCGCGCGCTGCTCACGCGGGTGTGCGCGCTGTGGGATCTCATCCACGACCAGTCGCACGCGCTCGGAGAACTGCCGTTCGACCCGTTCATGATCCGGCAGCGCGCGCCGTTCTGGATGTATGCCATCGAGGAGCTGCGCGTGGACGTGCGCGCGTTCGGCGAGGCGCACCGGCTCGCGCGCGAGGGCTTCCCGTTCGCGCGCTACGTGTGCTGGGCGATCGTGCTCGACCGCCTCCTGCGATTCCCCATCACCGGCCCGCGCGTGCGGAACTACGACGCGCTCGCCGGGCAGATTCTCTTCGGCGCGCTGCATCAAGGCGATGCCGTGCTGTGGCGCGACAACCGCCTCGCGATCCGATGGGAGGCGCTGCCGGATGCGATGTCCGTCCTCGAGGCGGAGCTGCATGCGCTCTACAAGACCGGCGCGGAATGCTCGCGCGTCGCACTCTGGCTGGAGGCGCATTCGTTCGTGAGCCGGCACGTCCGGCCAAATGTCGGCTCGCGCTGGAAACCCGGCGCGCTGCCCGACGAGAGCGATCCAAAGGCGTGGCTCGCGCTCGCGCACGACGACGAGTTTCCGCTCGGAAACTTCCACCTCATGCTCCAGCGCAGGCTCGCGGAGACGAATGTGTGAGCGCGCAGCGGGCCGCATGCGCGAGGGATTCCGCATTTCCCCTTCCCATGCGGAAACGCTTTCGCTTTCCTTTGCGGCCCGATGCCGAAATCCGCGACCAAACCCGCCACGCCAAAATACCGCAGGATTCTTCTGAAGCTGAGCGGTGAGGCGCTGCGTGCGGCGGGCAGCCCGGACACAATCTCGCCGGAGATCGCGCAGCAGGTGGCGGAGGACATCCAGGCGGTGCATGCGATGGGAGTGGAGGTCGCCATCGTCGTCGGCGGCGGCAACATCTGGCGCGGCCTGAGCGCGAGCCACCGCGGCATGGAGCGCACGACAGCCGACTACATGGGCATGCTCGCCACGGTGATCAACGGGCTCGCGCTGCAAAGCACGCTGGAGTCGCTCGGCCTGCAGACGCGCGTGCAGACGGCGATCCGCATGGACGCCGTCGCGGAGTCGTTCATCCGGCGGAAGGCCGTGCGCCACCTCGAGCAGGGGCGCATCGTGATCTTCGTCGCCGGCACGGGGAATCCGTTCTTCAGCACCGACACCGCCGCCGCGCTGCGCGCGAACGAAATCGGCGCCGATGTGATTTTGAAGGCGACGAAGGTGGACGGCATCTACACCGCCGACCCGATGAAGCACCCGGACGCGAGGAAGTATGACCGCATCACCCACGGCGAGGCGCTTTCGCAGCGCCTGAACGTGATGGACTCCACCGCCTTCTCGCTCTGCCAGGACAACCGCATGCCGATTGTCGTCTTCAATTTCTTCGCGAAGGGCGCGCTGCGCGAGGCCGTGCTCGGCAACGACATCGGCACGCTCGTCCTCCCCGAATAACCCGCTCACTTCAAACCACCACACGCTTATGCCAACGGACCCCGATGAAATCCTGATGAACACCGAGGAGGGAATGGAGAAGGCCGCCGACTACATGACGCACGAGTTTGCCTCCGTGCGCACCGGCAAGGCCTCGCCCGCGCTCGTCGAGGGCCTCGACGTGGAGGCCTACGGCTCGATGATGAAGCTCAAGCAGCTCGCGCTCATCTCCACGCCGGAGCCGCGCCTGCTCGTCATCAGCCCCTTCGACGCCTCGACCACGCAGGCGATCGAAAAGGCGATCAAGGAATCGAAGATCGGCATCACGCCGAGCGTGGATGGAAAAATCATCCGCCTTCCCATCCCCGCGCTGAGCGAGGAGCGCCGCCGCGATCTCGTGAAGACCTTGAAGCAGATCGCCGAGGAAACGCGCGTGCGCATCCGCTCGTCGCGGCGCGACGGCATGGAGGCGCTGAAGAAGGCGCAGAAGGAGGGCCACATCACCGAGGACGCGCTCGGCGCCTACGAGAAGGACGTGCAGAAGCTCACCGACGACTACGTGAAGAAGGTGGACGACGCGTTCGTGGCGAAGGAAGCGGACATCATGAAAGTCTGACGATGCCCGCGCGTCGCAGCCATCTTCCCGCACGCATCGCCGCGCTCGCGCTCATCGCCGCGCTTTCGCCGTGCGCGCAGGCCCGCGTCGTGCGCCCCGCCCCGTCGTTCACCTTCAACGGCGCCGCCGGGAAAAACTCGCTCGGCAGCCTGCGCGGCCAGCCGGTCGTGCTCGTCATCGCACAGGGCTCGCACACAAAGGCCCTCCGCGAGCAGCTCAAGAGCCTCGCCAACATCTTCCATGACTGCTCCAGCCGCGGCGCGGTGTTCGTCGCCGCGCTCGTCGACGGCAGCATGACCGTGCCGAGCAACATCCCGTTCGTCCTCGCGAAGAACGGCGCCGCGGTCGCGGCGGCCTACCGCATGCAGGGCGACTTCCTCATCGCGGTCATCGGGCGCGACGGCAACCTCGACCTCATCACCGGCGAGCCCATCCCGGGCGCGCGCGTCTTCGAGATCATCAAGAACAACTACGACGTGCAGGAGAAGGGCCGGCGCGAAATCCCGAGGGGACTGCCGCCCCGCTGAAGCGCGATGCGCGTCGCCGTCCTCGCCGACACGCACGACCGGCTGCCGGAGAGCGTGTGTGAGACCATCCGCGGCGCCGACGAGATCTGGCACCTCGGCGACGTGTGCTCGCCGAAAATCATCGCCGCCCTGGAAAAAATCGCCCCCGTGCGCATCGTCCGCGGCAACTGCGACGACGAGACCGGCTGGCCGCTCGCGCTCGACTTCACGCTCCGCGGCCTCCGCTTCCACCTCGAGCACATCCCCACCCGCAGGCCGCCCGCGTGCGACCTCTTCCTCCACGGCCACACCCACGTCCCGCGCGACGAAACCCTCGGCGGCGTCCGCTTCCTCAATCCCGGCTGCATCACGCGCCCGAACCGCGGCGCACCCGCCAGCTTCGCGTGGCTCACGCTCGGCGACGGCGGCGAGCTGATGTGGAAAATCATGCCGGTGCGCTGAGGGAAAAGCGCGCGCGCCGCTCACTCCCGCGGCATGCACTGCTCCGCCACCCACTTCAGGTAATCCGGCCAGCCCGTCGTCACCGGCAGCAGCAGAATCTCCGGCACGTCATACGGGTGCAGCGCGCGCAGCCGCGCCATCGCCTCGTCGGCGCGGCCCGCGGTCGTCTTTGCGATCACGGTCACCTCGTTCGCCGTCTCCATCGCGCCTTTCCACTCGTAGATGCTCTCCACGCCCGGCAGCAGGTTCCCGCACGCGATCAGCCGCTCCTCCACGAGCAGGCGCACCGCCTTCCGCGCGGTGTCCGCGCCGGGGAAATTGCTGAGGATGATGAAGACGTCGTCGTGCATGCTATCGCCGCGCGCCGCATCCGGCGCCGAGCCCCGTGAGCGTCTCGATGTCCCCCTCCGGCTCCGCCAGCACCGGCCTGCGCTCGGCGGCCTTCTGCCGCGCGATCCATCCGCCGCCGAGCACCTCGTCGCCGTCGTAGCACACCGCGGCCTGGCCGGGCGTCACCGCGCGCGCCGGCACGTGCAGGCGAACCGTGGCCTCGCCGTTTTCGCCCGGAAACACCGTCGCTGCCGCACCCGGATGCGCGTAGCGGATCTTCACCGTCGCCTCAAACGGCTCCGCCGGTTCGCGGTGCCACGTGCAGTGCGTGATGGTGAACTCCTCCGTGATCAAATCCTCCGCGTCGCCCACGATCACTCGGCTCGTCTCCGGGTCGATGTCGATCACATACATCGGACGCGCCGAACCGCCCGGCAGGCCCTTCCGCTGGCCGATGGTGAAAAGCTCGATCCCCTCGTGCTCGCCCACACGGCGCCCGTGCTTGTCGTAAATGCCGCCCGGATGAAACTCCTTCTCGCCGAGATGCGACTTCAGGAACGCCTTGTAGTCATTCCCCGGCACGAAGCAGATCTCCTGGCTGTCCTCCTTCTCCGCCACCTTCAGCCCGAGCGACCGCGCGATCGCGCGAATCTCCGCCTTCGTCATCGCCCCCAGCGGGAGCAGAGCGCGCTGGAGCTGTGGCTGGCGCAGCGAAAACAGGAAATACGACTGGTCCTTCCTCGGGTCGCGCCCGCGACGCAGGATGGCGCGGGGAAGCGGCTTGGGACGGGGGTCGAGGGGCGCGGGGCGTGGCCCACTGGGATCGGAACATGGTTCGAGCAACGAAGCGGCACGCCCCCCGTCCCCCGTCCCCCGCCCCTCCACCCGCTCGATAATCGCATAATGCCCCGTCGCGATGAACTCCGCCCCGATCGCCTTCGCCTTCCCCCAGAGGTTGCCGAACTTCACCTTTTCATTGCACATCACGCACGGGTTCGGCGTGCGGCCCGCCTTGTATTCCGCGGCAAAGTAATCGATCACCGCGCGCTCGAAATTCTCCCCCTCGTCCACCACGTAGTGCGGGATGCCCAGCGCATGCGCCACGCCCCGCGCGTCCGCGATCGCCTGCGGCCCGCAGCACTTGTCCTCCGCGCGCGAGATGCAGTCCTGCGGCCACACCTTCATCGTCACGCCGATCACCTCGTAGCCCTGCTGCTTCAGCAGATGCGCCGCCACACTCGAATCCACGCCCCCGCTCATCCCCACGACGACGCGCGTCCCCTTCGGGGGAAAGGGCTGCTGGTCGCTGGTCTCTGGCTGCTGGTCGCTGGTCACGGATTCCGAGTCGCTGGTGGCTGGTCGCTAGTCGCTGCTCGGGGGCAACCAGTAGCCAGAAACCAGCCGCCAGCAACCGGCAACCCGCCCTTCACCACTCCCGCAGCACCGCACGCATCTCCTCGCACAGCGCGGTGAACGCCGCCATGTGCCGCGAGCGCTCCGGCTCCCGCACATCGAGCAGGATGTCGCGCGCCTCCTCCATCCGCGCCAGCGCCTCGCGCACCGCGGCCGGCTCGAGGGACTTCTTCGCCTTTACCAGCATCTCCTGCCCCTCGCGGATCACCGCCATCGCCTTCAGCGTGGCCTGATGCGACCGGTGAGCCTCCAGCGCCTTGCGCGCGTTCTCCTGCATGGGAGCAATCTCCGGCGTCGCGGGCATGGCGAGCACCTCCTCATAGACCTTGTTCATCTTCTCGCGGAATGCCGGGTCCGTCTTCAGCCTCTCAAGGAACTCCTCCAAGGACGGAAACCCATCATCGCCATCCGCAGCGTCGGGTGAGTCCGGCACGGCTACGGCGCCTCCCCCTCCTCCGGCAGCTTCAGCAGCAGCTCCGCGATTTTTCCCTCCAGCGTGTCCTCATGCGTGACGCCCGCCGGCCCGCGCAGTTGCCCCGCCTCCTGCGCCAGCGGCAGCGCGCGCAGCAGGAAACCCCGCGCCACCTCCGGGTCGCCCTCCTGCGCATGCACGCGCCCAATCTCGTAAAGGCACTCGGCCCGCATGTTCGTGTCGCTCCACCGGACCTGCGGCGAATCCCCGCGCAGATGCGCGTCGCGGCCCGACTCCACGCAGTCCAGCGCGCGGGAGAAACACCCGATGCGCTCCTTCCCCTCCTCCGTCCACGTCCCCAGTGAATGCCACGCCAGCGCCACCTCGATCCCCTTGCGCGCCGCCCGCTCCACCTCGACGCGGAAATTCTCCACCACATGCCGCCGCATCACATCATCCATCGGCGACTCGTCGTGCGGCCCCAGGCCCTGCGCCCGCCCTTCCATCGCCGCGTCGCGGATCAGCTCCGCCATCTTCGTCGTGAAACGCATCAGCGCCTCGCCCAGCTTCCGCCGCTGCTTGCGTTCCTCCGGCGGAATCTGGTTGAGCAAATCATCACTCATGGGCGCAGAGTGAGCGGCGCCGGCGCGCAAGGCAAACTCCGAATACCGAGGCCCTCGCAGCCGTCCCCCTACACCACCGGCGGCCCGATCGTCATCATCCTCGGCGCGCTCGTCCTCGCCGCCACGCTGTTGCGCACCTCCGTCATCACCTTGATCGTCTGCCCCTCCTCGAACGGTCCCAGCGCATTCCCCGCCGCAGCCAGCGGCGTGCTGTGCGCGAAATCCGCATCCACCCCCGCGACCTGCCACCGCACCAGCCGCGTCGTCGCGTGCTTCCCGCCCTCCGGCGCATAGCTCAGCAGCACCTGCAGGCCCCGCTCCCCGCCCTGCGAAATCGTCGCGATCTCGATCGGCTTCGGCGGCGGCGTCGCCGGCTCCGTCGTGATGCCCCGGAGGCCCTCCGCCAGGCTGCTCCCCTCGTCCGCCGTCGCCTTCGCCACCTTGTAAAAGCGCTTGTTCAGCCGGTCGCACTCCGCGTCGTGCGCGCGCAGCGCCGCCTCCACCTCGTTCAGCGCCTTCTCCATGTCCGAGGCATTTTTCACCACCAGCGTGAACCCATCCAGCAGCGCCTCCGCCTCCGCCACGCCATACACCTTCCCCGCCACGCTCCGCGTGATCCCCGGCTGCGCGGGCGAAAGTGCCGCCATCGCCGCATCCGCCCGCACCCAGATCGGCAGCAGCTCCCGCAGCCGCTTGAGGATCGTCGCCTCCGTCCGCGGCGAAGTCGCATAGACCGCCTTCAAGTCCCGCACGATCGCCTCATCCTCATCCAGGTGCCCCTCGATGAGCGCCGGCACCTTCGTCCCCAGCACCCTCATGCACAGCAGCGCATCCTGCCCCGCGCGATACGCCGCATCGTAATCATCCTGCGCCTCCACCCGCTGCTGCGCCAGCGGCTCAAAGCGGCCAATCAGCGCCGCCATCTCCGGCACCCCCTGCGCGCCAATCTTCAGCCCCGGCGCGCGGCCTTCCCAGACCGCCAGCGTCTCATGCGCGCGCTTTTTGGTGTATTCCCAGGGCTCCATGGAGAGTGAAAAGTGAAGTTTGCGCCGAGTGGATGCCTTGTCAGCGGCGGCGGCGGGCAATTTTCAAAGCCCCTGTGTCCGCGAATCGGAAAGACATGACTGGCTTCATGTCCATAGCGTCTTTTTGAATGAAGGCAAGCACTCCTTTGCCTGAAACTTCCACTGTGCGCTTCCCTACCATCTCTCTTCATTTCTCTGACGCCATCGCCTCTATCATAGCAGCCGCAGCCTTGATGATGACATCCACTTTGTTCAGTTCCTCCATCGCAGGATGCCTCTCTGATTCAACTGCATCTTTATCTAACTTCACATCAGATGATTCCGATTTCTCTCCTAGAACTTCCGGAATCCCTTCCTGAGCCGCTGCAACGGCTGCAGCAGCATGAAAAGTGAATGCTGCTTTTTGGAAAGTGACCAAATTTTCCTGAATAGTGCTCTCGGACAAAGCAGGAGCAGATTCAGAAGACTGCACAGCAATTCGAACCAAACGACCAGTGACCGTGGATGGACGAATGGACGGCGTGGCAGGATGCGGAGGGATTTCTGGACCTGAGAACGCGAATAATGCCTCGCAAAATGTGGATACAAGCTCATTCACAGTCGTCTTTGATACGGAAGAAGACGGCGTCTGCCTGCTCCAGGCCACCGCAAATGCCTTGAAATCGAGCGCCGCCTTTTCAAAACCCGCCGCGGCCCGGGACACCGTGACCGGCAGATACACCGATTCCACCCACCCCCAGCCCGCAGCCGCACAATGAAGCTGGAAAGCCAGATCCTGCCCGAATACCGCCATCCCCGCCGCACACGGAGCCGCACCGCCGCGCCTCAAATCGCCCTCCCGCAAAGCCACCCCCGTCACCCTCCACCACCAAGCCCCCGCCCGCGCAAACAGCGCCCCCGCCGACTCAAAAACCGCCAGAGCCCGCTCCCGCGGAGTCATGGCTTTTCCAGCCGGGCTTCCGTGCCTATCCGGTTGGTTGGCAAAGCGCGAGGGGAGAAGGTGGAGCGTGACCTCCGGGCACGCTTCTGCCGGGCGAAATGCCAGGAAACGCGCCCGGAGGTCGCGTTCCACCCCGTCTTGGCAGGCAACCGGATAGGCATACGGGCTTCGGCGGAACGCCCTAGCGGCGGCACGGGAGAAGCGGATTTCATTTCCTCCGCGTGAAAAGGTGCCGCAGCGGGCGGGGAAGTCTTCACCACGGGCCGCTCAGCGGTGCTCGTGCTTCGCCTGTTCGAGGTCGGCGTCCACCATGAGTTCGGCGAGGGCCTTGAAGCGGGTGGCGGGTTCCCAGCCGAGCTGGCGCTTGGCCTTGGCGTAGTCGCCGATGAGGAGATCGACTTCGGCGGGGCGCTCGTAGCGGGCGTCGAATTTGACAAAGTCCTTCCAATTCAGGCCGACGTGGCCGAAGGCGACTTCGCAGAATTCGCGGATGGTGTGGGTCTCGTTCGTGGCGAGGACGTAGTCGTCGGGCTGGTCCTGCTGGAGCATGCGCCACATGCCTTCGACGTATTCCTTGGCGTAGCCCCAGTCGCGCTTGGCGTCGAGGTTGCCGAGGTAGAGGTCTTTCTGGACGCCGAGTTTGATGCGGGCGACGGCGCGGGTGATTTTGCGGGTGACGAAGGTCTCGCCGCGGCGCGGGCTCTCGTGGTTGAAGAGGATGCCGTTGCTGGCGTGCATGCCGTAGCTCTCGCGGTAGTTCACGGTGGCCCAGTAGGCGTAGACTTTCGCGACGCCGTAGGGGCTGCGGGGCCAGAAGGGGGTGGTCTCGGTCTGCGGGACGGCCTGGACTTTGCCGAACATCTCGGAGGAGCTGGCCTGATAGAAGCGCGCCTGCACCTTGCTCTCGCGGATGGCCTCGAGGATGCGGATGGTGCCGAGGGCGGTGATGTCGCCGGTGTTCTCGGGGATGTCGAAGCTGACGCGGACGTGGCTCTGCGCGCCGAGGTGGTAGATTTCCTCGGGGCCGATGCGGTCAATGAGGCGGGTGAGGTTCAGCGAGTCGGAGAGGTCGCCGTGGTGGAGGAAGAGGCGGGTGCCGCTGATGTGGGGATCATTGTAGAGGTGATCGATGCGGGAGGTGTTGAAGGTGGAGGCGCGGCGGATGATGCCGTGGACTTCGTAGCCTTTTTCCAGGAGGAGGTCGGCGAGGTAGCTGCCGTCCTGGCCAGTGATGCCGGTGATGAGGGCTTTTTTCATTGCGGATTTCAGATTGCGGATTGCGGATTGGCCGGTCTGCCAGCCTTTTCGTTTTTCCGGGCGGTGTTGATGGAGGCGACGACCATGGAGACGATTTCAATGCCTTCCTGGCGGAGCGGGGTGATGAGTCCGGGTTTCACACATTCGGTGGCTGCGAGCAAATCCATCCAATACACGGACTCGTCCGCCTCCTCCTCGGCGATGCCGAGCTTGGCGATGAACTCGGCACGGGAGCGGCCGCGGTTCGCGGCGCGGTAGTTTGCGCCGACGGATGCGGAGGAGCGCAGCAGCTGCCGGCCGTATTCACGGGAGACTGGGTCGGTCTTCGGCAATGCGCGGGTGAGGCGGGCGCAGCGCACGGCGAAGTCGAAAGTCCGTTTGGAAAATTCCTCCTTGTTCATGGCGCTTCCGATCTCAACTGGCGCGGGGAGCCGATATCAATCCGCAATCCCCAATCCCCGATCCGCAATTCACGCAGCGTCCTTGTCCTGCTTGCGGCGGGTGATGAGGGGCGCCTTTTTGCCCTCGACGACGGCGCGGTTGACGGTGACCTCGGCGATGTCCTTGTCGGGCGCGTCATACATCACGTCGCGCATCACGCGCTCGAAAAGGGAGCGGAGTGCGCGGGCGCCGGTGCCGCGCTTCACGGCCTGTTCGGCGAAGGCGCGCAGGGCGTCCTTGGTGACGGCGAGGTGGACGCCCTCCATGGCGAGGAGCTTCGTGTATTGCTTCACGAGGGCGTTCTTCGGCTCGGTGAGGATGGAGACGAGTTCGTCCTCGCTGAGCGGATCGAGCGCAGTGACCACAGGGAGGCGGCCGACGAACTCGGGAATCATGCCGAAGCGGAGCATGTCCTCCGGCTCGCAGTGGCGGAGGATTTCGCTGGCGGGGATTTCAATGTCGCGGGTCTCGCCGTCGTCCTTCGGGGCGCTGCCAAAGCCGAGGGTCTTCTTGCCGCGGCGCTTCTCGATGATCTTGTCCATGCCGACGAAGGCGCCGCCGCAGATGAAGAGGATCTTCTCGGTGGAGACCTGGATGTATTCCTGGTGCGGGTGCTTGCGGCCGCCCTGCGGGGGGACGTTGCACGTCGTGCCCTCGAGGATTTTCAGCAGCGCCTGCTGGACGCCCTCGCCGCTGACGTCGCGGGTGATGGAGACGTTCTCCGTCTTGCGGCCGATCTTGTCGATTTCGTCGATATAGACGATGCCGATCTCGGCGCGCTTCACGTCGTAGTCGCTCGCCTGGAGGAGGCGCAGGATGATGTTCTCCACGTCCTCGCCGACGTAGCCGGCCTCGGTGAGCGTGGTGGCGTCGGCGATGCAGAAGGGCACATCGAGGATGCGCGCGAGCGTGCGGGCCATGAGGGTCTTGCCGCTGCCCGTGGGGCCGATGAGGAGGATGTTGCTCTTGTCGATCTCCACCTCCGCAAGGGGATCGGTGCTGCCGAGGCTGGTGCCGACGGTGCTGTTGTGGAGGATGCGCTTGTAGTGATTGTGGACGGCGACGCTCAGGGTTTTCTTCGCGGAGTCCTGGCCGATGACGTAGTTGTCGAGCTGGCGGCGGATTTCCGCGGGCTTCGGGACGCGGAGCTGCGTGCTGGTGCGTTTGGCCTCCTCGTTGAGTTCCTTGTCGAGGATGCCCTTGCAGACGTTGATGCAGGAGTCGCAGATGTAAACGCCCGGTCCTGCGATGAGCTTGCGCACCTCCGCGTGCGACTTGCCGCAGAACGAGCACATGGTGAGATTGGAAGCGCGGGCCATTGTTCTGCGGAGATAAAGCGGGAAGTGTTCCCGTTATCAGTCGTTTTTTGTCTTCGTCAACTCGGCGAAGTTCGGGACCTGCTTCCGGGAGCTCACGACTTCGTCCACGAGGCCGTAGTCCTTCGCCTCCTGCGCGGTCATGTAGTAGTCGCGGTCGGAGTCGTCGTGGACCTTCTTCTCATCCTTGCCCGAATGGTGGGCGAGGATCTTGATGAGGCGGCGCTTCAGCCGGAACATGAACTCCACGGTGCGCTCGACGTCGCTGGCCTGGCCCTGCGCGCCGCCGCTCACCTGGTGGATCATGATGTCGCTGTTCGGCAGGGCGTAGCGCTTGCCCTTCGTGCCGGCGGCGAGCAGCACGGCGCCCATCGAGGCGGCCATGCCGATGCAGTAGGTGTTCACGTCGCAGGTGACGAACTGCATCGTGTCGTAAATCGCGAGGCCCGCGGTGACGCTGCCGCCGGGGCTGTTGATGTAGAGGTGGATGTCCTTCTTCGCATCGTCCATCTGGAGGAAGAGGAGCTGCGCAACGACGATGTTCGCGATCATTTCGTCGATCGCCGTGCCGATGAAGACGATGCGGTCCCGCAGGAGGCGGTCGAACACCGAGTGGCCGCGCTCGCCGCGTGCGTCCGTCTCATAGACGTGCGGGACGAATGGGATGTTGGTCGGCGGACGGACGATGCGGTTGTCGGGTTGGATGATCATGATTTAAATCCTCAATCGCGCCTCTCCCGCGCGGGGTCAAGGGTTCTGCGGCGCGGCAGCCTCGGCGGGCGCGGCCTCTTCCTTCTTTTCCTCGACCGGCGCGGCACCGGCGACGGACGCCTGGCTGGCGACGAAGTCCAGCGTCTTGGCCGTGATCAGCTCCTCGCGGATCTGGTCAATCGCGCCGCGCTTCTGGAGTTCCTTCACCATCTTGTCGAAGCTCATCCGCGAACGCTGCGCGAGGAGCGCGATGCGGCGGCGCATGTCCATCTCGGTCACGGTGATCTTCTCCTTCTCGGCGATGCGGAGGAGAATGAACGTGCCCTTGATGCGCTCGCGGGCGCTCTGGGCGGCGCTGCCGACGAGCTCCTTCTCGTTCTCGCGCAGGATTTCGTCGGCCACGCCGCGCTCCTGGTTCTCCTTCACGATGTCGTCGAGGATGCTCTGCGTCTGCTGGCGGACGAGCTGCGTGGGAAGCTCGCACTCCACCTTGGAAGTGAGGTGCGTCATCACGCTGCCGCGCTTCGCCGCGTCGGCCTGCCGCTGCTTCTGCTTCTGCAGTTCCTCGCGCGCCATCGTGCGCAGCTCGGCGAGCGTCTTGCCCTTCGCCACGTTCGAGGCGAACTCGTCGTTCAGTTCGGGAAGGACGCGCGCCTTCATCTCCTTCAGCGTCACCTTGTAGTGGAGCTTCGAGCCCGGCATGCCCTCGACCGGAAAATCCGCGGGCACCTCGATGTCGAACTCCCGCGTCTCGCCGATGTTCGCGCCGACGAGGTGCGCGCAGTAGCCGGGGAAGAATGCCTCGTCGGTCATCTTGATCCAGAAATCCTTGTTGTGCGAAAGCGGCTTGCCCGCCTTCGGGAACTTCACGTGCACCGGCTCGCCCTCGATCGTGCCGTCGTAGTCCACCACCACATAATCCTCCATCGCCGCGGGGCGCGCGGGCGTCACATCCGGAAAATCCGCCTGCTGCTCGCGCAGCGCCTCGATGGAATCGTCCACGTCCTTCTCCGTCACTTCGGTCGAGGGCACGGTGACCGGGATGCCCTTGTAGTCCGGCAGATCGAAGTCCGGCTGGAGCACCAGCGTCGCGCGGAACTTCAGCGACTTGTCGTCACCCCACTCCACGTCCTCCACGTCCGCGAGCTGCAGCACGCGCAGGTTGCGCTCCTTGATCGCATCGCGGCACGCATCGCTGAGCACCTGCCGCGTCACTTCCTCGCGGATCTCCTTCGTGAACTTCTTCTCCACCACCGCGCGCGGGGCCTTGCCCTTGCGGAAGCCGGGGAGGCTCGCGAGCTTCGTGTATTGGCTGGTGATCTCACCGAGCTTCTTTTCCACGTCCGGCGGCGCCACCTCGATCTTGAGGTTCGCGAGACAGTTGGGGAGCGGTTCAAATGCGACGTTCATGTGTGTGTTCCTGGTGTTTTCCTGCGATGAAAGGGGCGGGAAAATAGCGGGCCTCCCGCGCTTGCCAAGCGGGACTTTGACGAAAACAAAACGGCCCGCACCGGCAGCGCGCATCCGACTGCGAACCGTCGCGCCCGCAGAAATCCTGTTGCATTTCCCCGCCGCTGCGCTTTTCTCCGCGCTCCGAATTGCGCAAACATGAATAGCGCTGTTGGTCCTCGGGCCCCGGCCGTCAGGCTGCGGGTCACTTGCGCCGAGGGAAACCCAGCGACACTAGAAAGAAACAAACACCATGTCAGTCCGTCTTGGCCGTTTTGAACTGCCCAAGCTGCCCGTCAGGGACGAGGCAACAGCCACACCCAACTACGCCAAATTCACCGCCGAGCCCTTCGAGGCCGGCTACGGCGTCACCATCGGCAACGCGCTCCGCCGCGTGCTGCTCAGCTCCATCGAGGGCGGTGCGATCACGAACGTGAAAATCACCGGCGCGAACCACGAGTTCCAGACCCTGCCGAACGTCGTCGAGGACGTCACCGACATCATCCTCAATTTGAAGCAGGTGAAGTTCAAGTGCGCCGACCACGAGCCGCGCACGCTCTCCATCTCCGTGAACAAGGAAGGCACCGTGACCGCCGGCGACATCCAGGAAGTCACCGGCATCGAAGTGGTGAACAAGAAGCAGGTCATCTGCACGCTCGACAAGAAGCACAAGTTCGAGGCCGAGCTGACCGTGCGCGTGGGCCGCGGCTTCGCGACCGGCGACGACAACAAATACACCGACATGCCGATTGGCGTGATCCCGGTGGACTCCATCTTCTCGCCCGTCACCCGCGTGAAATACGCCGTGGAGAACACGCGCGTGGGCCAGCGCACCGACTACGACAAGCTCGTCATCGAAGTCTGGACCGACGGCCGCATCGAGCCGAAGGAAGCCCTCATCCAGGCCTCCAGCATCCTGCGCAAGCACATCGAGCCCTTCTACAACTACGACGAGGCGCTCGTGGCCTTCGACGAGACGGCGCCCGCGCAGAACCAGGAGAACCAGAAGATGAAGAAGCTCCTGAACATGTCCGTGAACGAGATCGAGCTCTCCGTCCGCGCGGCGAACTGCCTCAACAACGCGAACATCACCAGCGTCGGCCAGCTCGCCATGAAGACCGAGCAGGAGATGCTGAAATACCGCAACTTCGGCAAGAAGTCCCTCAACGAAATCAAGGAGAAGCTCACCGGACTCGGCCTCTCGCTCGGCATGAAGTTCGAGGCGGGCCTCGTCGATTCCAACGCCGCCGAGGTGCGCCCCGCGACCGAAGGCTAATCCAGAACCAGCAGACACACTGAAATGCGCCACCAAAGGAAAACCGTCAAACTCGGCCGCCGGCAGGACCACCGCAATGCGCTGCTCGCGAACCTCGCCGTGAGCCTCATCGAGCACGGGCAGATCAAGACCACCGTCGCGAAGGCGAAGGCCGTCCGTCCGTTCGTCGAGAAGCTCGTCACCAAGGCGAAGACCGCCACGCTGCACTCGCGCCGCATGGCCCTCGCCGACCTCCGCCACAACGAAACCGCCGTCCGCAAGCTCTTCACCGAGATCGGGCCGCTCAATGCGGAGCGCAAGGGCGGCTACACCCGCATCGTGAAGCTCGGCCAGCGCCGCAGCGACGCCGCCGAAATGGCGATCATCGAGTGGGTGGACAAACCCGCCGTCGCCGCGCCCGAGCCGAAGGCCAAGGCCGCGAAGGGCGCGAAGGCGGAAAAGCCCGCCGCGGCGAAAGCCGAGGGCGAGGCGAAGCCGAAGCGCGCACCGCGCAAGAAGAAGACCGAAGGCGAAGCCGAGGGCTGAGCCGGAGTCTCACCAGACGAAACTCGCGAAGGGCGGGTCTGCGAAAGCGGGCCCGCCCTTTTGCTTTCCGCTGCCGCCCGATCCCCTCCGCGCCTCCGCGTCTCCGCGTTTCAAAATGCATCTTCCGAATCCGCACCGCCGCCGCTACACACCAGCGCGTGAACTCCGGATTCCTCGACAAACTCCTCGAACGCCTCGGCCGCGTCCGCCCCGAGGAGATCCGCGACTACGTCCACCGGCTCGCGGATGAGAAGGGATTCTTCGAGACGATTTTCGAGGCCCTCCACGAGGGCGTCATCGTCACCGATCCCGGCGGCAGCATCACCTACCTGAACCGCACCGCCTGCGGATTCTTCGGCATGGAGCGCGAGACGGCGATGGGCCGCCCGCTCGCCGAGCGCCTCCGCGGCCTCGACTGGAACGCCATCGCCACCTCGGAAAAATCCGTCTCCCGCGACATGGAGGTCTTCTATCCGCAGAACCGCTTCCTGAATTTCTACGTCGCCCCGCTGCGCGTGGAGAAGGAGCCCGCGAAAAAGGGTGCCGCCCGCGGCCAGGAGCTCATCGGCTACGCCGTCATCCTCCGCGACATCACCGAGAGCCGCAAGAGCACCGAGGAGACCATCCAGAGCGAGCGCATGAACGCCCTCACCCTCCTCGCCGCCGGCGTCGCGCACGAAGTCGGCAATCCGCTGAACTCGCTGAACATCCAGCTCCAGCTCCTCGCCCGGAAAATGCGCAAGCTTCCCGAGTCCCAGCGCAAGGACCTGCTCAAAAGCGTGGACATCGCGAAGGAGGAGATCACCCGGCTCGACACCATCATCCGCCAGTTCCTCGGCGCCATCCGCCCCGCGCGGCTCGAGCGCCGCCTCGAGAACGTGAACCACCTCGTGGAGGAAAGCGTCCGCTTCCTCAGCGCCGAGACGACGGATCGGAACATCATCGTCGAGACCGAGCTGCGCGCCGACCTTCCCCTGCTCGAACTCGACCGCACCCAGATCAAGCAGGCCTTCTTCAACGTCATCCGCAACGCCTTCCAGGCGATGAAGGCCGGCGGCATCCTCCGCATCCGCACGGACATGGACGACCGCTTCCTCACCATCACCTTCGCCGACACCGGCGGCGGCATCCCCGAGGAGGCCATGAGCAAAATCTTCGAACCCTACTTCACCACCAAGGCCGCCGGCAGCGGCCTCGGCCTGCTCATCGTCCGCCGCATCGTCCGCGAACACGGCGGCGAGCTGGAGCTGCTCAATGATTCCGGCAAGGGCCTCTCCCTCACCCTCAAATTACCCCTCGACGACCAGCGCGTCCGCATGCTCGCCGCCCCCGCCGGGAGCTGATAGCACTCCGCGGCGGGGAAAGGTGGCGAAATTTGCCCAAACGGGCCTTCCGGGGTGCATTTCTGGGCCGGAATCGGGGGAATGGGCCGTCTTTTGCCCCGTTGTCGCCGCAACATTGGGGCACCCGACCGTCGTTCACCCCGTTGTCGCCGCAACATTGGGGCACCCGGGCGTCGTTCGCCCCGTTGTCGCCGCTGCAAAGCGGTGATCGACGCTCGTGTGCCGCTCCGTCGTGGCTGCAAATCGGTGATCGAGCCTCGTGCGCCCCTTTGCCGTCACTGCACCGGGGCACCTTTGCCCCGCGCACCGGGCACTGGGCACTGAGCACTGGGCACTGAACCCCGCGCAGTGCGATGCGGCGGCTAGTAACCGAGCTTCTGCAGCTCGCGGTCGAGCTGCATCTGGAACTCCTCCACGTCGCCCTCGGGCGGACGGTAGCCCTGCTCCGCCGGCACCACGCCGAGGCGGCCCGTCTGATCCAGATACCACGTCGCGCTCTTGCCGTCGCTGAAGGTGACGCTGCCGCTGACGATCGTGCCGGGGCGCGCGAGCGCATCCACGGTGAGCGAGATTTTCCCCGCGGGTGCCGGGGCGGCATCCGGGTCGAGCGGCGAGACCGGCGCGGCGGCCGCGGGTGCGGGGCCCGCGGGGGCGTCCGTCTTTTCCGGCGCCGGTGCGGGCGGATCCTTCGGCACGAGCTTCAGGTCGTCCACGAGCAGGCGCACATCCATGTAAGTGAGGCGGATGCCGAACTCGTCGCCGAGGCGGCCCTGGATGTCGGAAAGCTTCGCGCCGTCCGCCAGCCACGCGGAGACTTTCTGTTTCTGCTCGTCGGTCAGTTGCATTGGGAGTTGAGAGTTGAAAGATGGGAGTTGAGAGGCGGACGGCTCACAGACGCGCAGTTGATGGCGGCGGGGCGAGTGCTGCGAGTTGATAGCGGCGAGGCGAGGGCTGCGGCAACTCTCAACTCTCAACCCTCATCACTCAACCTCCGTGCTCACCGTGCCGCCGGGCTCCTGCATCGCCTGCTCGAAGGCGCGCCACGCGAGCATGGCGCACTTCACGCGCTGGGGAAATTTTCGCACGCCGCCGAGGAGCATGAGGTCGCCGAAGCCCTTCACGGTCGGCGCGGTGTCGGTCGTGACGAGCTGGTGGAAGGCGCGGAGAAATTCCTCGGACTCCGCACGCGACTTGCCCTTGAGCTTCATCGTCATGAGCGAGGCGCTGGCTTGGCTGATGGCGCAGCCGCTGCCGGTGAACTTCACGTCCTCCACCCCGCCGTCGGGGCGGAATTTCACATGCAGGTCGATCTCGTCGCCGCAGGAGGGGTTGTCGCCGTGCACGCTCACCGCGCCGGGCAGCTCGCCGTAGTTCCGCGGGCGCTTCGAGTGGTCGAGGATGACCTGCTGGTAGAGTTCTTCGAGTTCGGTGTTCATCGGAAAGGGAGTCCGCGGAGATTCAAGGGAGGGCGATCCGCAGATTACGCAGATTTTCACAGATGGCCTGATGCGGATGATGCATTGATTTGGAAGCCATGAAGGCAGGAAAGAAGGATCGGCTCTGCGCCGTGGCTTTCGCGCCGGCGAAGCGCGCCGCTTCACCCCGCCGCCCATTTTTCTTCATGGCTTCATGGCTTCCAAATTCAACATGCCTCGCCGCCCGCGTGCGCCTGCGTTCCCACCATCTGCGAAAATCTGCGCAATCTGCGGATTCAATCCCGCGGCTCATCGGTCGAAAAATTTGCGCGCGTCGCGGAGGATGGCGCCCATGCGGTCCACTTCGTCGAGCGTGTTGTAGAAGTAGAAGCTCGCGCGCGTGGTGCCGGGGAGCCGCAGCTTCCGCATGAGCGGCTGCGTGCAGTGGTGGCCGCCGCGCAGGGCGAGGCCGTGCTCGTTGGCAAAGGTGGTGAGGTCGTGCGGATGCGCCCACTCGGCGTGGAAGGCCGCGAGGGCGCCGCGGTTTTTCGCCGGGCCGAGCACGCGGACGCCGGGGATTTCCGAGAGATGCTGCACGGCGCTCGCGGTGAGTTCGGCGTCGTGGTCGAAGATGGCCTGGCGGCCGATGGCCTCGAGGTAATCGATGGCCGCGCCGAGGCCGACGGCGTCGGCGATGTTCGGCGTGCCGGCCTCGAAGCGGTGCGGCGGCTGTTTGTAGGTCGCGCGCTCGTAGGTGACGCTCACGATCATCTCGCCGCCTCCGTGCCACGGCGGCATTTTCTCCAGCAGCGCGAGT
This sequence comes from Chthoniobacteraceae bacterium, assembly GCA_044221185.1. GTDB lineage: Bacteria > Verrucomicrobiota > Verrucomicrobiia > Chthoniobacterales > Chthoniobacteraceae > SXWH01. The sequence continues at coordinate 31,408 of JBGAPP010000022.1, forward strand.
CTTCCCCACAGCGCGCCGCTGCCGGTGGGCGCGCAGATTTTGTGGCCGGAGAAAACGTAGAAGTCGCAGCCGAGGTCGCGGACATTCACCGGCATGTGCCCGGCGGACTGCGCGCCGTCCACGAGCGTCGTGACGCCCGCAGCACGTGCGGCGCGGCAGAGTTCGGCGGCGGGGTTGATGGTGCCGAGCGAGTTCGAGACGTGGACGAAGGCGAAGAGCTTCACGCCGTCGAGCAGCGCGGGCTCGAAGACCAGCGTGCCGTCGTCGGCCACGGGGACGAAGCGCAGCTTGGCGCCCGTCCTTTCCGCGAGGAGCTGCCACGGGATGAGGTTGCTGTGGTGCTCCATCTCGGTGAGCAGGATGACGTCGCCGGCCTTCACGTTGGCCGTGCCCCAGGTATTCGCGACGAGATTGATGCCCTCCGTGGTGCCGCGCGTGAAGATGATCTCCTCCGTGTGCTCCGCGCCGAGGTAGCGCGCCACTTTCGCCCGCGCGCCCTCGAAGGCGTCCGTCGCGCGCGAGCTGAGTTCGTGGAGCCCGCGGTGGACGTTCGCATTGTCGCGCTCGTAATATTTCACGAGCGCCTCGATGACGGCACGGGGCTTCTGCGAACTGGCGGCGTTGTCCATGTAGAGCAACGGCTTGCCGTTCACCTGCTGCGCGAGAATCGGAAAGTCGGCGCGGACTTTCGCCCAATCAATGCTGGTCATCGCGGGCACCTTGTCACCGCGCCGCGGCGCGCGCAACCGCCCGCAGCGGGTCTTTTTCCGCCGCTCATCGCACTGGCAATTTGGCCCATGCGGGTCTATACGATCCTCCCTTCCTCTTCCTGCCATGACTCCGCTCACCCGCCGCAACGCCATCAAAACCATCGCCCTCACCACAGGCGCGCTCGCCACTTCCGGCGCGTTCGCCCAGCCGCCCGCAGCCGCGCCCGCCGCGCCCGAGGTCTTCAAGCTCCCGCCGCTCGGCTACGACTACGACGCGCTGGAGCCGCACATCGACGCGGAGACGATGAAGATTCACCACGACAAGCACCACGCGGCCTACGTGGCGAAGCTGAACGCCGCAGTGGCCAAGGAGGCGTCGCTCGCCAGCCGGAGCATCGAGGGCCTGCTGCAGAAGCTCGACGCGGTGCCGGAAGCCGTGCGCAACGACATCCGCAACCATGGCGGCGGGCACTTCAACCACACGCTTTTCTGGCAGCACCTCAAGAAGGGCACCGGCGGACCGCAGGGCGACCTGCGGAAGGCGATCGAGAAGGACTTCGGCTCCGTGGCGAAATGGCAGGAGCAGTTCGGCGAGAGCGCGATGAAGGTCTTCGGCAGCGGCTGGACGTGGCTCGTCCTGCGCGGCGGCAAGCTCGCCATCGAAAACACGCCGAACCAGGACTCGCCGCTCAGCACCGGCGGCCAGCCCGTGCTCGGCCTCGATGTGTGGGAGCACGCCTATTACCTCAAATACCAGAACCGCCGCGTGGAATACGTGAAGGCGTTCCAGGACGTGATCAACTGGGAGTTCGCCGGCACGCGCTACGGGAAGCTGAAGGGGTAGTCGAAACGAGGATGACTCTCGTTGCACGTGCAAGGAGCCGAATATGGGGAACGCGGGACTCCTGGAGTCTGGCGCCGGATCGTCGGTTCGCCCATGACGGCTATGACTGCGACGTGAGTCTGGAAATCCGAGGCGACGAGAACGGGGGCTATCACCTTGTGATGAGCCCAAATGGTTTTTTCACAGCGGATCACTGCTATGAATCGAAGGATGGTGCGCTAGCTGCGGCGTCGGATTTTTTCGGGGTTGCCCCGAGCCAATGGAGCGTCAAGGAGTCGCGCAGATGACCACGCCCGCCATCTCAATCCAGAACCTCACCAAGGAGTTCACGAACCCCTCGGTCTTCGGCCGCGGCAGGGTCACCGCCGTGAAGAACCTCTCGCTCAACGTCGAGGCCGGCCACGTTTACGGGCTGCTCGGTCCGAACGGCTCGGGCAAGAGCACGACGATGAAGATCGTCCTCGGCCTCGTCGCGCCGACCTCGGGCCGCACGTTCATCTTCGGCCGCGACAGCCGCGACGTGGAGAGCCGCGAAGCCGTGGGCTTCCTGCCGGAGAACCCGTATTTCTACAAATTCCTCACGGGCACGGAGACGCTCCATTTCTACGGCAAGCTCTGCGGCCTCGGCGGGAAAATGCTCCGCGACAAATCGCGCGAGTTGCTCGCGCTCGTCGGCCTCGAGGGTGCGGCAAAGCGGCGCGTCGGCGGATACTCGAAGGGCATGCTCCAGCGCATCGGCCTCGCGCAGGCGCTCGTGCAGGAGCCGCGGCTGCTCGTGCTCGACGAGCCGACCGCAGGCGTGGACCCGGCGGGCTCGCATGAGATCCGCGATTTGATCCTGCGGCTGAAGGAGCGCGGCATCACCGTGATGCTCTGCTCGCACCTGCTCGGCCAGGTGCAGGAAATCTGCGACCGCATCGGCATCATGAACCACGGGGAGCTCGTCCGCGAAGGCGCGCTGAACGATTTGATCTCAATCGAAAACCAGACCGAGCTGGTGCTCGAGAATGTCTCCCCCGCCCTGCTCGCCGAACTGGAGGAGCGCGCGGCGGCCGGCGGCGCGAAGGTGCTCGGCGCGCACAAGCCGCAGCAGAATCTCGAGCGCTACTTCCTCGATGTGACCGGCGGAAAGAAATGACCCCCACCACCTCCTCCTCCACCACCGCCAAGAAGGTCCACGCCTCCGCGCACAAGCTATTCTCGCTCCGCCGCACGCGGGCCATCGCGTCGAACACGTTCCGCGATCTCGTCCGGCAGAAGGTGTTCTATTTCATGCTGGTGTTCGCGCTGATCCTCATCGGCGCGTCGCTCGCGATGGCGTCGCTGTCCTTCCAGGGCCAGCTTGAGACCGTGATGGATATCTGCCTCGGCGCGATGTCGGTCTTCACCATGCTGCTCGCGGTGCTCTCGACCGCGATGCTGCTGCCGAAGGACATGGAGGACCGCACCCTCTACACGATCCTAGCGAAGCCGGTGTCGCGCTTCGAATACCTCCTCGGCAAGCTGGCCGGCGTCGCCATGATCCTGCTCATCGCGACGCTGCTGATGACTGCGGCGTTCTTCGTAGTGCTGCATTTCTGGCAGGGCCGGGCCATTGCAAACATCGAGCTGAACGAGACTGCCGAGCGCGCCGCGGCCGCGATCGCGAAGGTGAAGTCGGGCACGTTCACGCCGACGCTCTTCGGCGGCATCGGGGTGATTTTCCTGCGCTCCATCGTCTGCGCCGCGCTCACGATGATGTTCTCGTCCTTCGCCTCATCGTGGCTGTTCACCGTCATCATCTCGCTGATGACGATCCTGGCCGGGCACCTGGTGCCCATCGCGCGCAGCGTGTGGCAGTCGCCCGTCGGCGGGGCCATGGAACTGCCGTATCACCTCGCCGTCCTGCTCCGCGTGATCACGGTGTTCGTGCCGGACATGCAGCTCTTCAATGTCGTGGACGACATCGCGGTCGGCGTCTCGGTGTCGAACGAAATTTTCCTCCACGTCGCGGTGCTCGGCGCGGGCTACGTGCTGATCTACCTGCTCGTGGGATACCTGTTCTTTGCCTGGCGCGAGCTATGACGGGGCGCCTGCTTGGTTTTCTCGTCCTCCTCGTCTGGGGCATGGTGAAAATGCCCATCGAGGGCCGCCTCGAACAGCGCATGCAGGACTCGCGGCTCGGAGGCTTCAAGCCGGCTGCGAGCCTCCGCCAGCAGGCCGGCCAGGCGGGGTTCCTCGCGGCGCTCGGCGGACTGCGCGCCGCAGTGGCGGACCTGCTGTGGATCCGCGCGCATTCGGCGTGGTCGGAGGTGCAATACGGCCGCATGAAGCTGCTCTTCGACACCTGCACCTCGATGCAGCCGCGGCGGGTGGTCTTCTGGGACGTCAGCGCATGGCACATGGCATGGAACGGCGCGGCGCACATCCAGAACTCCGTGAAGGATCCCGCCGAGCGGAAGGCGAAGATGATGGAGTTCTTCAAGGTCGGTGAGGACTTCCTGCTCCGCGGCATCGAGAACAACCCCGACAGTTGGGAACTCTACGACCGGCTCGGATTCCTCTACCGCGACAAGTTCCGGGACATGGCGAAGGCCTCCGCGGCATACGAGGAGGCGTCGAAGCGGCCCGGCCACCTCGACTACACGCGACGCTTCGCGGCCTATTATCTGGCCGACGTGCCCGGCCGCGAGCGCGAGGCCTACGACCGGCTGCTCGCGATTTTCAACGAAGGCGAGCGGGAATGGCTCCCCACGCTGCTGCGGCAGCTTCAGAAGCTGGAGGCAAAACTGGACACTCCCGACTCCCAGCGCATCTACCACGCCATCGTGAAGCTGGCCTCCGAACCCGGCAGGGAAGACGCCGCCTACACCGCGCTCGGCGACCTGATCAAGGCCGGTGCGCGCCAGCCCGAGGTCATCGAGGCCGCGCGTGCGCTAGAACAAAAGATGGACATCCCCGCGGCGCGCCGGATTAAGCTGTCGCCCCAAGACCAGATCCCACCCGCCTGACCCGATGCGAATCGCAATCTTCGGAGACGTTCACTCCAACCTCGAAGGACTCGAAGCCGTGCTTGCCGACGCCAAGGCGCACCACTGCACGCATTTCGTCTGCCTCGGCGACATCGTCGGCTACAATGCCAACCCGAAGGAGTGCCTCGACATCGTCCGCGCCCTCGAATGCCCGACGGTGAAGGGAAACCACGACGAGCTCGCGTGCATGGACAGCCACCCGAGCAACGTCTCCGGCCTCGCAAACGAGGGCATCGCCTACACCCGCGCCCAGCTCACGCCCGAGGACATCGAGTGGCTCGACGGGCTGAAGTTCGTCCGGCAGGTGCGCGACTTCACCATCGTCCACGCCACCCTCGATACGCCGCACAAATGGGGCTACGTGCTGAACCAGCTCGATGCCGGCGCGAGCTTCAGCTACCAGCACACGCAGGTCTGCTTCTTCGGCCACACCCACGTGCCGCGCGCCTACATCCGGGACCACCACGTCCGCACCATCGAGCGCTGGGACACGATCGGAATCGAGCCTGGGAAAAAATATTTCCTCAACGTCGGCAGCGCCGGCCAGCCGCGCGACGGCGACTGGCGCGCCTCCTATGCGATTTTCCACCTCAAGGAGCACCGCGTCGAACTCCGCCGCCTCGAATATGATGTGGAGACCGCGCAGAAAAAGATCATCGCCGCCGGACTGCCGCCGCGCCTCGCCACGCGGCTCAGCGAGGGAAGGTAGGGCTCCCGCGGCTTTGGATTTCGGATTTGGGATTTGGCGGAAATCCCGAAGTTGCCGGCGCGGCGTGGCGAAACATAAAATCCCGAGTCCTGAATTTTGACCCCTCCGCGCTCCATCCTCGTCATCAAGCCGAGTTCCCTCGGAGATGTCGTCCACACGCTGCCCTCCGTGGCGCGCGTGCGGAGGCGCTGGCCGGATGCCAGGCTCCGATGGCTCGTGAACCCGGAGTGGGCGCCGATCCTCGCGGGCAATCCGGACATTGACGAGGTGATCGAATTTCCGCGGCAGCGTTTCCGCGGCCTCCTCGGCTGGATGCGCCTGCGCGGCTGGGTCCGCGGCCTCCGCAAATCCGCGCAGTCGGACCTCGTGCTGGATTTCCAGGGTCTGCTCCGCAGCGCCTACATCGGCCGCAGGCTCGGCGGCGAGTGCTGGGGCACTTCCGACTCGCGGGAATGCGCGCGGCTTTTCCACCACCGCGTCGTCGGCGTGCCTCCGCGCTCGGAGCCGTTTCACGCGGTGCGCCGCTACCTCGCCCTCGCCGCAGCGCTCGGCTGCGAAGTCTCGGAGCCGCTCGAATGGCGGCTGCCCGCAGGAAGCGCCCCGGCGAATTGCCCGCGCGAATTCATCCTGCTGCACCCGTTTTCCCGCGGCGAGGGCAAGTCGCTCACCGCCGGGGAAGTCATCGCGTTCTGCCGCGACGCCGCACCTGCGACCGTCGTGCTCGCCGGCCGCACCGACCTCACCATCCCCGCGCAGCCGAACGCCGTGGACATGCTGAACAGGACCACGCTGCCCGAGCTTTGCTGGCTGCTGCGTGAGGCCGCATTCACCGTCAGCGTGGACAGCGGGCCGATGCACATCGCCGCCGCGGTGTCCCCGAACCTCCTCTCGATTCACACATGGAGCGACCCGCGCAAAGTGGGCCCCTTCGCACCCGCCGCGTGGATTTGGAAGGATGGCAAAATCGGTCGCATGGCCGACTACCCGGCCGGCACGGACTGGCCCCGCAATGCGCTCGGGCGCTGGGTCGCCGGGAAACTCGGGCGCCCCGCGGCCTAGCTCGCCGGCTTCAGCTTCGCGCCAAGCTGCTCGCCGAAAGTCGTGAGCTGGCTCACCACCTCGGGGCTGCGCTGGAGCACCGCCTTTGCGAGGCGCTCGAGGTGCGCGGGATTGCGCTGGCCGAGTTCGCTGAGCGCCATGACCACCGCGAACATGTTGTTAATCGCGTGCTTCATCTCGCGGTATTTCATGTGGAGCGCCTCAAGTTCGCTGCGGGTGAGGAGCGGTTCGTTCGGGTCCATGAGCGTGGTGGTGTTTTCGTGGGCGGTGATCATGCGCTCGATTCTGTTTCGGTTTGGCACCACGAGAGCGCAGGAACAGTGCCATCGCCGGGAACTTTCTGCCGCCCTCCACGGCGTTCAAGTTTCCACTTTGCGGCCCCGAATGGCGGGTGCTTCACTGCGCGGTTGCAGAAATGCCGACCGAATGCCCGCAGACGTGATCCGCATCACTGGCGCCCGCCAGCACAACCTGAAGAACCTCACGCTGGAAATCCCGCGCGAGAAGCTCGTCGTGATCACGGGCCTCAGCGGCTCGGGAAAGTCATCGCTCGCCTTTGACACGCTCTACGCCGAGGGGCAGCGGCGCTATGTGGAAAGCCTCTCGGCTTATGCGCGCCAGTTTCTCGACCAGATGCAGAAGCCGGACGTGGACTTCATCGAGGGCCTCTCGCCAGCCATCGCCATCGAGCAGCGCAGCAGCGGCGGCAACCAGCGCTCGACCATCGCGACGACGACGGAAATCTACGACTACCTGCGCGTGCTCTTTGCCGCCATCGGCAAGCCGCACGACCCGAAGACAGGCCGTGTGATCCGCCGCATGACTCCGCAGGAAATCACCGACGCGATCCTCGCGCTGCCGCCGGAGAGCCGCGTGATCCTGCTCGCTCCGATCGTGAGCGGCGAGGCTGGCGAATTCCGCGACGTGCTGGAAAAGCTGCGCCGCGAGGGCTTCGTGCGCGTGCGCGTGGACGGCGAAATCGTGGAACTCGGAGGGCCGGCGCCGATCCGTCTGGAGAAGACAAAATCGCATCGCATTGAGGCCGTTGTGGACCGGCTCGTCGTGCGCGATGACATCCGCACGCGCCTCGGCGACAGCGTCGCTACCGCGCTGAAGTGGGGCGAGGGCAAGCTCACCGTGCTCATTCCGCCGGACTCCACGGACGCTGGCACGAAGCCGGTGCTGCGGAATTTCAGCGTCCACTTCGCCGACCCGGACACCGGCTTCACGCTGCCCGCGCTCACGCCCAAACATTTCTCCTTCAACAGCCACCACGGCGCCTGCCCCGCGTGCCAGGGCCTCGGCAGCGAGCAGTTCATCGACGCCGACCTGCTCGTGCCCGACGCGAATCTCTCGCTCGCCGATGGAGCAGTCGCGCCGTGGGCAAAGGCGAACGCGCGGATGCAGGGCTACTACAACGGCGTGCTCGAATCGCTCTGCCGCGCGTTCAAGGCGAAGATGGAGACGCCGTGGCGCGACTTGCCGGAGAAATTCCAGCAGGCGCTGCTGTGCGGCACCGGTGACACGGAGGTCGAGCTCGCGTGGGGCGAGAAGAGCAGGCGCGAGGCGGTGAGGAAGCCGTTCGAGGGAGTCGCCGCGCAGCTCCAGCACCTCTACGAAACGACCGACAGCGAGCTTTCGCGCCAGCGAATCCGCGCCTACATGGGCCGCCGCATGTGCCGCGTGTGCAGGGGCGCACGGCTGCGCCCGGAGATTCTCGGCGTCACCGTCGCGAGCGCGGAAGGCGAGAAAAACATCCACCAGTTTTGCAGCCTCACCGTCGCGGACGCGCGGTGGTTTATCGAGCACCTCGCGCTCACGGAGACCGAGCGCATCATCTCCACCGAGGTTGTGCGCGAGGTCAGAAACCGGCTCGCCTTCATGGAGGAGGTCGGCCTCGGCTATCTCTCGCTCGACCGCGAAAGCGGCACGCTCAGCGGCGGCGAGGCGCAGCGCATCCGCCTCGCCACGCAGATTGGCAGCGGGCTCGCTGGCTGCCTCTACGTGCTCGACGAGCCGAGCATCGGCCTGCACCAGCGCGACAACGACCGCCTGATCGCCACGCTCCGCCGCCTGCGCGATCTCGGCAACAGCGTCATCGTCGTCGAGCACGACGAGGACACGATCCGCGAGGCCGATCACGTCGTGGACCTCGGCCCCGGCGCAGGCACTCGGGGCGGCCACCTCATCGCGCAGGGCACGCCCGCCGAAGTCGCCGCGAACCCAAACTCGCTCACGGGACAATATCTCTCCGGCGCTGCAAAAATCCCCGTCCCAAAAAACCGCACGCGCCCGCGCTCCCCGGTTCCCGGTGGCGATCAGGCTCCCGGAAAATTTTCACCGCCCGGCTGGCTCAGCGTCGTCGGAGCGAGCGAGAACAACCTCCGGGACGTCACCGCGCATTTTCCACTCGGCTGCATCACATGCGTCACCGGCGTCAGCGGCAGCGGCAAGAGCACGCTCGTGGACGACATTCTGCGCCGCGCGCTCTTCCGCCATTTCTACCGCGCGAAGGACAAGCCCGGACGACACCGCGCAATCCTCGGCCTCGAGCATGTGGACAAGGCCATCGTGATCGACCAGACGCCCATCGGCCGCACGCCGCGCAGCAACCCCGTCACCTACACCGGCGCATTCGGCGGCATCCGCGATCTCTTCGCCGGGCTGCCCGCTTCGCGAATCCGCGGCTACGACAGCGGGCGGTTTTCCTTCAACGTGAAAGGCGGCCGCTGCGAAGCCTGCGAGGGCGACGGCGTGAAGAAGATCGAAATGCACTTCCTCGCCGACGTGTATGTCGAGTGCGAGGTTTGCCGCGGGCGGCGCTACAACCGCGAGACGCTCGAGATCACCTACAAGGGGAAAAACATCGCCGACATCCTCGACATGACCGTGGACGAGGCGGGGCGCTTTTTCCGCAACATCCCCGGCGTGTCCGACAAGCTGCTCGCGCTCGACGACGTGGGTCTCGGCTACCTGCACCTCGGCCAGAGCGGCACCACGCTCAGCGGCGGCGAGGCGCAGCGCATCAAGCTCGCAGGCGAACTCGCGAAGAAGGCGACCGGCCGCACCGTTTACATCCTCGACGAGCCGACCACCGGGCTGCATTTCGCCGACATCCACAAGCTGCTCGAAGTGCTCATGAAACTCCGCGATGCCGGCAACACTCTGATCATCATCGAGCACAGCCTCGAAGTCGTGAAGTGCGCCGACTGGCTGCTCGACCTCGGCCCCGAGGGCGGCAGCGGCGGTGGAAGGCTCATCGCGGAAGGCACGCCCGAACAGGTCGCGAGGGTTGAGCAAAGCCACACGGGACGCTATCTGCTGAGGATGTTGAACGGGCCGGCACCCGCCGCCGCCGCAAACCGCCAATGAAGATTCCCACGCATCCCACGCAAAAACGCGCGCTCGCCGCACTTGCGGTCGCAATTTCAGTTGCCGTCGGGCACGCGCCCGCCGCCGACCCTTCGGCGCTCGTCGCCCAGGCACGCGGGGCGATCGGGGAAAACATTCCGGAAGTGGCGATCGAAAAACTGCGGCAGGCGCTCGCGAACCTGCCTGTCGGGAGCGAGGGTCGGCCCGAAGCGCTTGCGCTGCTCGCCGAGGCGCAGCTCGACACGGGGCGCGCAGCCGAAGCGCTGGAGACGCTTTCACAGATCACAGGCGACGACACCCGCACCGTGAAGCTCCGCGCGCTTTCGCTGGCGGCACTCGCGCGCTGGGACGATGCGCTCGCGCAATTTGAGGCGCTGGCGGCACGCGATTCGGAGAGGAATGCGGCGCTCGTGGGCAAGGCCGAGTGCCTGCACGCGCTCGGCCGCACCAAGGAGGCCGCTGAAACCCTCGGGGTATCCGCGGCTTCAAAAGGCGCGCCGGCACTACTCCGGCTGCGTCTCGCGGCGATGCTCGTCGAACTCGGACGGATTGACGAAGCGCGGGGCCTGCTTGGTTCTCCGGGAAAATCGCCTGCGGAGGAAAACCTGCGACGCTACGTGCGGGCGCGCATCCACCTTCACGAAAGGAAGCCGGAGACTGCGCTGGACGATCTCGCACCGTTCATCACCGCGCCGGATGCTGCGCCGCCGGAGGGAATCTCCCAGAATCTCCGCGCAGCCGCGGCGCTCGCGGAGGCGGACGCGCGCCTCGCCGCCAACGGGCCGGAGACTGCGGAGAAGGTTCTCGAGGCGTTCATCCGCCAAAATCCCGCGAACCCGCAGATCGCCACGGTATTCCGCAGGCTCGACCAGATCTATGTGGACGACCGCAGCACTGATGAGGGGCCGCTCACCCGCATGGCTGCGGACCTCCCGCCGCAGGCCGCGGCGCAGGCGCAGTTTTACCTCGGGCGCGTCCACCTCCGCGCACGGCGCCTCGATTCCGCAGAGGCGGCCCTGAAGAAATTTCTCGAGCGCTTTGCCGATCATTCCCTTGTCCCGTATGCGCACGCAGCACTCGCGGAGATCGCTCAAAGCCGCGGCGACCTCGCGGGTGCGGAAACGGCCCTCGACGCCGCATCGCGCGCCGCACAGACGGACTCCCTGCGCGGAGAACTCGCGCTCCAGACCGCGCTGCTGAATCTCCGGCAGGGCGAATACGTCCGGGCGTCCACTGGCTTCAACAACGCCGCGCTGCGCTCGCCGGCGCTGAAGATCAGCGCGCGCTACGACTCGGCGCTCTCGTGGCTGCGGCAGAAAAACTACGCGCGCTTCGCCGAGGATCTTGCCGCATTCACCGCGAAGTTTCCAAACCCGGCTCTCGCCGGGAACCTGCGCATCGAGGAAGGGCTTGTGCGGGCGCGCTCCGGCGACGAGCAGGCGGGCGCTGTGCTCAGGGCCTTCCTCGCCGACTTCAAACAGCATCCGCGCCGCGCCGAGGCCCATCTGGCGCTCGCGGAGCTCGCCCTCGACGACGGCAGGATCGCGGAGGCGCAGAAGCTCCAGCAGGCTGCGGTGGCGGAGTCCTCACCCGAGACGCGGGAGAATGCGGACTACCTCGGCATTTTCCTCGGGGACGCAAAGCAGCCGCGCAGCGACGAGCAGGCGATCTCACGCGCCCGCGATTTCATCTCGAAACACCCGGCCGCCGCGGCGCTCGATGAAGTCCGGATGAAGCTCGGTGAAATCTACTTCCGCCGCGAGGACTACCTGAAGGCCCAGGAGCAGTTCGAGACCCTCGCCCGCGAGAGGCCCGACGGCGGGCACGCCTCTGCCGCGCTGTTTCTTGCCGGCCAGTGCTCGATGCGGCTGCTCAGCACGGATTCGCTGAACCATGCACTCGAACTTTTTGGCGCCGTCGCGGCAAAGCACGGGCCGCTCGAAGCCCACGCGCGGCTCCACCAGGCCATCGTGAAAAACAAGCTCGGCGCTCCCGATGAAGCCGTGAAAATTTACGACAGCATCCTCACGGCCCAGCCGCCCGCCGAACTGGAGGTGCGCCTCGCCGCGCTCACCGGCAAGGCGGACAACCTTGTCGCGCTCGCCAAGACGGATGCGAAGCAGTTCGCCGCCGCAACTTCGACCTACGATCAAATCCTCGCCACCGCCGGCGCGTCGGCGACGTGGAAAAACCAGGCCTCCTACAAGAAGGCAAAGACCCTCGAACTGCAGGACCAGCGCGACGCGGCGCTCGCGATCTTTTATGACATTCTCCAGCGGACCGCATCGGGCCCGCGCGAGACATTCTGGTTTGCCAAGGCGGGCTTCGACGCCGCCGCGCTCGCCGAATCGCGCCAGCAGTGGAAGAGCGCGGTCGGCATCTACGAAAAAATGGCTGCCGTTCCCGGCCCCCACGCCGAACAGGCCCGCCAGCGCATCCGCAAGCTGCGGCTGGAACATTTCCTCTGGGACTGATTTCGCTTCGGGGTGGTGCGCGGTGCAGGGTTCGAACCTGCGACCCCTACCGTGTCAAGGTATGGTTTTACCCAGTGACGCTCCTTCCATTGCCACTTCGTTGCCACTTTTTGACCGCGAATCGCACATTGTTGCCCTGCGCGAAAATCCGAAGCGACACCTCCTTCTCTCGACCTCTTCGACCGCTTCTCACCAGCACGAATGAGGCATCATCACGCATGCATCCGCACGCACGCGCATGCATGAGCAGCTTGATTCGTCGATCTTCAGCCATGTCCTCACCGCGCCTGCCGCTCAAAATGCGAGCACGGCCATTTTAGAGCGTCGCGGTTTTCGAGCTCGGGTCAGCGCCTCGTTCTCATGCCCTCCACAACAAACTATGCTCCTGACGTGACTTCGCTTTTTCGAGTCGAGTGAAGAGTGAGTCTGGGGATTTCAGAAAGAACCCAGATCATGAAAGGAAAACGATACACAACCGAAGAAAAGATCCGCATTCTGCGGGAAGGAGACGGAGGCAAAGCCGTGGCCGAGGTGTGCCGGGAACGGAACATCTCGGAACAGACCTACTACCGGTGGAAGCGGCAGTTTGGGATGATGGAGGTCAACGAGGCGAAGCGGCTCAAGGAGCTTGAGCGTGAGAACGCGGAGCTAAAGAAGATGCTGGCGGAGTCGCTGCTGAAGAACCGGGTGCTGGAGGCAGTTTGCGAAAAAAAATGGTAAGCCCAGGGCACCGCAAGGCAGTGGCGAGGGAGGTGGTGGAGGCAGGGATGTGCTCTGGGCGAGCAGTGTGCCGGTTCCTTGGGTTGTCCCGAGGAACGTATTGGTATCGGGGCCGATTGCCGTCGCCCCGGCAGGAGCAATTGGAACGGCGGATGAGGGAACTCTCCGAAGAGCACCCGCGCTACGGCTACCGACGGATTGCCGCGTTGCTGAGGCGGGAAGGCTGGGCCGTGGGCAGGCGGCATATCCAGCGGCTGCGGCGTTGCGCCGGGCTGCGCGTGCCGCCGAGCAAGCGCAAGGTGGTGCGCCGAGGAGTCTCCACGGGGCTGCCGACCAAGGCGACGCACCGCGGGCATGTGTGGACGTGGGACTTCATCGCGGATGCCACCGTGAGAGGAGGAGCCTTGAGGATGCTGACGATCCTCGACGAACACACCCGGGAGTGCCATGTGCTGAGAGCCGACCGTGCATTGCGCTCGGAGGACGTGCTGGAGTGGTTGAAGAAGGCGATCGAGAAGCATGGAGCGCCCGAATACCTGCGCAGCGACAACGGCAGCGAGTTCATCGCCAAGATCGTGCAGCAGTGGCTGGCAGAGAACCGCATCAAGACGATCTACATTGATCCCGGCAGCCCGTGGCAGAACGGCTTTGTGGAAAGCTTCCACGGCCGGTTCCGCGACGAATGCCTCAACCGCGAGCAACTCTGGACACTGACCGAGGCGCGCGTGGTCATCGAGGACTTCCGGCAGCGCTACAACCACATCCGCCCGCACAGCAAGCTGGGCTACCAGAGCCCCGCCCACTTCGCCCAACCACGACTCACCCCATCCCCGGCTCCGGTCGGCCTCCGGCCTCCCCGCGCCGGGGATGGACAAACCAAAAACCAGACACTAAACACACAAACCAACCACTCGGACTAACTCTCCCTGTGGCTCGAAAAGATGAGTCCGGTCACATCGTTGAATGCGGCAGCAGCGGAAACAGAAGAGGAGCTGGTGGCGATCCTCAACGACACGCACATCGGAGCGAAACAGAAACTGGATTCGCCAATTCCAACGCACCTCGCGGCAACCGTTGATTACCTCGTCAATTTGGAGAAGCGGCCGTCAGCAGTGTTCATCAACGGTGATCTGGCTTTGCGCGATGGTCAGCCAGAAGACTACTCCCTTTTCGCTAAGCTCATTCAGCCTCTTCGCGAGTCAGGCATGTCGGTGCATTTGACGATGGGGAATCACGATGAGCGCGATGTTTTCTATCGGGTGCTGCAAGATGAGAGGCCAAAACAGCCGCCGGTGCTCTCGCGTCATGTGGCTGTTGTGAAGACGCGTCATGCGAACTTCTTCCTGCTGGATTCGCTCAAGGCGACGATGATTGCCGAAGGGGATTTGGGCGCGGAGCAACTGGCTTGGCTTGAAAAGGCACTCGATGAACATGCTTCGAAGCCGGCGGTCATCATGGTGCATCACAACCCACGGCTCGGTGGTGATCCGAAGCATTTCCCCGGTGGGCTTGTTGACTCCGAAGCACTGTGGGCGCTGTTCGAGAAGCGTAAGCACGTCAAAGCGTATGTGCATGGCCACATTCACGACTGGGGTCTCGCAAAGCACGAGGGAGTTCACATCATCAACACTCCAGCGGTTTCCTACGTTGCCGACCCAAAACTTTCCACGACGGGCTGGACGATGGCTCGAATGAATACCGGAGGAATGACACTCACAACGCACACGCATCTGGTTGAGCATCCATGGAACAAGCGGGAGTGACCGGACTCATCTTTTCGAGCCACAGGGAGAGTTAGTCCGAGTGGTTGGTTTGTGTGTTTAGTGTCTGGTTTTTGGTTTGTCCATCCCCGGCGCGGGGAGGCCGGAGGCCGACCGGAGCCGGGGATGGGGTGAGTC
>JBGAPP010000023.1:0-43353 GCA_044221185.1 Chthoniobacteraceae bacterium
GAGGACGACGACGCGAGATGGTATGACTTCGGCCTGAACCGGCCCAACGACCCCGCGCAGCCCGGCCAGCCCGCGAATGTCCACTGCACCGTGCTCGGCGGCGGCCGCGTGCTCGTGCAGATCGACGGCGCGCGCCGCGCGAACAGCTTCAACTATTACAAGAAGATCGTCGGCACCGACGCGGAGCCCGTGAAGCTCACCAACACGCAGGGAACACAGTTCACCGCCGAGGGCCTCATGATCGGCGCCACCGTGGAGTTCACCGTCGCCGGTGTGAACGACGCCGGCGAAGGGCAGCCTAGCGAGCCGGTGAGCGTGGTGGTGGGGTGACTTGCTTTCACAGCGCGAACAAGACTATGACTGACAACATGACTTTGATGACCTCCCAAGCCCGCCCCGCCTCCGCCATTTCTATCCGCGCTCTCCGGGCAGCACTGTTGTTCATGGTGCTCATATTCCAAGGCCTTCCGGCATCAGGGCTGGATCCCACCAACTCAGTTCACGTGGAGGTGTATACGAATGCGGCGATCACGTCATCACCTTCCCTGGGGGGTGGATTAGATTGGCAGATGACGGCGAGACGCAGGGACGGGTATCTCCACTACGACGGGACATTCGACGTTTTGGGAGACACCACCGACGTTTGGTTCACGTGGTATCAGTATGCCTCCGGAGTGATCGAACCGGATAGCCAATACTCCAAGACATTGGCGGACGCGATTTTCGTTCAACAGGGCAACTATCTCAACAGGACCAGTTGGAATGATGCGAGCGGAAACCAGATTTTGAATTTCTACACCTACAATTCGACCGATCCATACTACTATTCCGCCTCCCAGGCAGCGAGTTACTACTCGGACTTGCTCGCCCCCCTCTATCGAAAAGGTTGGAGGCTTTGGGTGATCAATGCACTGACAGGAGGCGGAGGAGGAGGAGGTGGTGGCACCACAAAGGCTTTGGTTTCGCCGGGGAACCCCACGGTCTCGGTGGATGCAGACGGAAACTCAAGTTCTCCATCCGGCGAGGGACCGGGCAACGCGGTGGACGGAAATCTGGATACGAAATATCTGAATTTTGGCAGGGAGAATTCCGGCCTCATCATCACGCCGACTGATTCGTCCACGATAGTCACGTCCCTGGAAATCTGGTCCGCAGATGACGCGGCGGAACGGGATCCGATGCTCTTTCAGCTCTGGGGAACCAATTCGTCGATCACATCCGCGAACGATAGCACCGGAAACGGGGAGGGGTGGACGCTGATCGTCGAGGGCGATCTGCTCAATCTTCTTTCAAAGTTTGTCCGCAAGGCCTCGTCGGGCCGCTTCAATTTTCCGAACACCACCCCCTACCGCTCCTACAAGTGGATCGCCAAGACGGTGCGGGATCCGATCGCGGCAAATTCGATGCAGATTGGGGGGATCCAGCTTTACGGCACGGTCAGTTCAGGCGGCGGAGGATCTGGCGGTGCTCCGGGCAGTGGAATTCACCGGGACGTGAACGCCGATGGCATCCCCGACATCATCCTGCAGAACAACTTCGGGCAGATCGCCGCCTGGCACATGGATGGCAGTGGCGGAGTGGGCGGCGCCGCCTGGATTTTCAGCGGCGGTCTCGGCGACTGGAGGGTTCGAGGGTTTGCCGACCTCAATGGCGACCTCAACAGCGACATCCTGCTGCAAAACAGTTTCGGGCAGATCGCCGCCTGGTATCTGGATGGCAACGGCGCTGTGATCGGCAGCGGCTGGATTTTCAGCGGCGTCCTCGGCGACTGGAAGGTGCAGGGCCTTGCTGACCTAGACGGTGATAGCTACGCGGACATCATCCTGCAAAACAACTTCGGACAGATTGCCGTCTGGTATCTGAATGGCAGCGGGGCCGTGATTGGAAGTGCCTGGGTTTTCAGCGGCGGGCTCGGCGACTGGCGGGTGCAGGGACTTGCTGATCTCGACGGTGATACCTACGCGGACATCATCCTGCAAAACAACTTTGGACAGATTGCCGTCTGGTATTTGGATGGCAACGGCGCTGTGATCGGCAGCGGCTGGATTTTCAGCGGCGGGCTCGGCGACTGGCGGGTGCAGGGCCTTGCTGACATCGACTGGGATGGCTACGCGGACATCATTCTACAAAACAACTTCGGACAGATTGCCGTCTGGTATCTGGATAGCAGCGGCGTGGTGACCGGGAGCGGCTGGGTTTTCAACGGTGGTCTGGGCGACTGGCGAGTGCGCTGAGCCATCCAGTTCGGTCACACAGTGGCCGCTATTTCTTCCACGCTCGGGCAGGTGCGGTCGCCGAAGACACTGCCAATGCGGCCGACCGAGGGCCACAACTTGAAGCCGGTGCGCTTGCCACGGGCGGGGAATGGGGCATCTTCGCGGGCATGAGCACGCTCGCCGAGATCGAAAAGGCCGTGGGGGCATTGCCGCGTCCCGATCAGGAGACGCTGTGGCAGCATTTGTCGCAGCGCCTTTTCGCGCCTGCGGGCGGGGCGGAGTCGCGGCAGGCGGGGCCGGGCCTGTGGACGGGCGCGCGGGAGCGGCTGCGGCGGATTTGGGGTGACCGCGTGCTCGGCGAGAGTGAAGTCGCCGGGATGCGTGACTATGAGGACGGCGAGTGAGGGCGTTCCCGGACACGAGCTTTCTGTGCGGGCTTTACCGGCAGCAGACCAATTCCGATCGTGCGCTGGCATTCATGGAGGCGCGCGGCGAGCCGCTGCCGGTTTCGCCGCTTCTGCGGTTTGAGTTCGTCCACGGCATCCGGCGGGAGGTCTTCCGCAATGCGGAAGATCACAGTGCGGGCCTGACGCTCAGCGTGGCATCGGGCGTCCTGCACGCGTTCGAGGAGGACTTCCGGCTTGGCCGGCTCGTCGCATTGGACATGGATCTCGCCGCCGTGATGCACCGCGCCACGGAACTCAGCGAGCGCCACGCCATCGCAAAGGGGCATCGCGCCTTTGACACGCTGCACGTCGCCACCGCGCTCCCGCTCGGCTTCGGTGAACTGCTGACGTTCGACGGGCAGCAGCGTTCCCTCGCGGAGGCAGAAGGCATGAGCGTGCCGCTGTGACTGCGGGCGGGGATTGCGGGGGCGCTTGCGGACGGCGCGGGTTCTTTCAAGCGCCTGCGGCGATCTCCTCGACGCTCGGGCACGTGCATACGAGGTGGCGGTCGCCGAAGACGTTGTCCACGCGGCCGACGTGGGGCCAGAACTTGAACTCGCGCAGCCACGTGGCGGGATACGCGGCCTGCTCGCGCGGGTAGGGGTGTGCCCAGTCGCTGGCGGTCACGGCGCCCGCGGTATGCGGGGCGTTCTTGAGCGGGTTGTCGGCGGCGTTCATCGCGCCGGATTCGACGGCCACCATCTCGGCGTGGATGGCGAGCATCGCGTCGCAGAAGCGGTCGAGCTCGGCCTTTGATTCGCTCTCGGTCGGTTCGATCATCAGCGTGCCGGCGACGGGCCAACTCAGCGTGGGGGCGTGGAAGCCGAAGTCCATGAGGCGCTTTGCGACGTCCTCGGCGGTGGTGAGCTTGAAGCCGCGGAGATCGACGATGCACTCGTGTGCGACGGTGCCCTGTGCGCCGCGGTAGAGGACGGGGAAGTGGTTCTCGAGCCGGCGCGCGATGTAGTTCGCGTTGAGGATGGCGAGCTTCGTCGCGTCGGTCAGGCCGCGGGCGCCCATCATGCGGATATACATCCACGGAATCGGCAGGATGCTCGCGCTGCCGAGCGGTGCGGCGGAGACAGCGCCGGTGTTTTTGCCGGGGCCGATGCGGTCGGCGAGCGGGAGGAAGGGCGTGAGCTTTTCCCCGACGCAGATGGGGCCCATGCCGGGGCCGCCGCCGCCGTGCGGGATGCAGAAGGTCTTGTGCAGGTTCAAATGGCACACATCCGCGCCGATGCGGCCGGGGCTCGTGAGGCCGACCTGCGCGTTCATGTTTGCGCCGTCCATGTAAACGAGGCCGCCGTGCGAGTGGATGACGTGGCAGATTTCCACGACGGTCTCCTCGAACACGCCGTGCGTGCTCGGGTAGGTGATCATGCACGCGGCGAGGTTCTGCGAATGCTGGAGCGCCTTGTCGCGCAGGTCGGTCATGTCCACGTTGCCGAGTGCGTCGCATTTCACCGGCACGACTTTCATGCCGGCCATGACGGCGCTCGCGGGGTTCGTGCCGTGCGCGCTGGTGGGGATGAGGCAGATGTCCCTTTGCACCTGTTGGTGCGAGTGCGCCTGCTGGCGCGACTCGTGGAATTTGCGGATGCAGAGCAGGCCGGCGTATTCGCCCTGCGAGCCGGCGTTTGGTTCGAGCGACACACCGGGAAGCCCGGTGATTTCGGCGAGCCAGCGGGAGAGCTGATCACACATCCCGCGGTAGCCTGCGGTCTGGTCGGCAGGTGCAAATGGATGCAGCCGTCCGAACTCCGGCCACGTCACAGGGAACATCTCGCTCGTCGCGTTCAGCTTCATCGTGCAGGAGCCGAGCGAAATCATCGAGTGGCAGAGCGAGAGGTCGCGCGACTCGAGGCGGCGCAGGTAGCGCAGCATCTCGTGCTCGGTGTGGTGGGAGTTGAAGACGGGGTGCGCGAGCAATGCGCCGGAACGCTGATGCGCCGCCGGGATGCCTGCGGCGGAGTCGCGCGCGAGGGTGTGGACATCCACGCTGTGCGTGTGGCCGAAGTTGAAAACGGTCAGCAGGTTCTCGATGTCTTCGGCGGTGCTTGTCTCGTCAAAGGCCACGGCGAACGAGTCGTCGCCAGCTTCGCGTAGATTGATCTGCGCTGCGTGAGCAGTCGCTCGGATTGTCGCGAGGTCCGCCTTCGGCACGGTCACCTGCACCGTGTCGAAAACAGGCGCGGCCCCGACGGTGAACTGGCGTCCCAGCTTCACGATGCCTGCGGCAAATGTGCGGGCGGCGAGATGCACGCGGCCGGCGATTTTCCGCAATCCTCCGGGGCCGTGATACACCGCATACATCGAGGCCATCACCGCGAGCAGGACCTGCGCAGTGCAGATGTTCGAGGTGGCCTTGTCGCGGCGGATGTGCTGCTCGCGCGTCTGGAGCGAGAGGCGGAATGCCGGGTTGCCGTGGGAGTCCTTCGACACGCCGACGAGGCGGCCGGGCATCACGCGCTTGAATTCGTCCTTCGTCGCGAGATAGCCGGCGTGCGGGCCGCCGAATCCCATCGGCACGCCGAAGCGCTGGGCGCTGCCGACCACGATGTCCGCGCCAAACTCCGCGGGCGGGCGGAGCAGGGTGAGGGCGAGCGGGTCGGCTGCACAGATGCAGACCGCGCCGGCGGCGTGTGCCTTTTCAAAAAGCGGCGCGTAGTCGTGGATGCCGCCGAGCGTGTTCGGATACTGCACGATCACCGCGCAGAAATTCTCCGTCGGCACGAACGCGTGCTCGTCGCCGACATGCACCTTCACGCCGAGCGGCTCGGCGCGTGTCTGCACGACTGCGATGGTCTGCGGGTGGCAGTGATGGGAGATGAAGACGGCTTTCAGCAGCGCGTCCTTTTTCAGCGCGAGCGCCATGTGCATCGCCTCCGCAGCGGCGGTCGCCTCGTCGAGCAGCGAGCCGTTCGAGACGGGCAGGCCGGTGAGGTCCGCGATCATCGTCTGGAAGTTGAGCAGCGCCTCCAGCCGGCCCTGCGAAATTTCCGCCTGATACGGCGTGTAGGCGGTATACCAGCCGGGATTCTCGAGGATGTTCCGCTGGATCACCGGCGGCACGATGCAGTCGTGGTAACCTTGCCCGATGTAGCTTTTGAATACGCGGTTCTTCGCGGCAATCGCGCGCAGCTCTGCAAGGGCCTCGCTCTCGCCGAGAGGTTCCGGCAGGCGCATTTCACCCGCGCTGCGGATCGCAGCCGGCACCGTCTTCGCGATGAGGTCATCGAGTTTCTCCAGCCCGAGCGCGGCGAGCATTCCGCGGATTTCGGTTTCGCCGGAGCCGAGGTGGCGCGGCGCAAAGTGATCGCAAAGGGTGAGTGGTGACGGTGATGGTGCGGCCTTCGGGCTCGCGGACTGGTGCATGGCGCGCGGAGGCTAGACGCGCGGGATGCGCGTGCAAAAGGAAATTGCTCTCGCAATCCGCGGCGGGATTCCGCCAATCTCCGTGGAGCGTTCAAACCAGCATCCGGCCAGCTTCCTTCAGACATGAATTTCCCAGCAATCCTCGCCTCGTCATTCCTCGCAGCAGCCGCCGTCGGCGCGCCGCTGCCGCCTCCGCCGGAGCAGATCGATGTGACCAAGCTGCCGTCGCAGGCAAAGGTGATTGACCGCGTCGTAGTCCCCGTGCCGAACGAAATTTTTGCGGTGCTCGACAAGCTCGGCAAGCCGAAGTGGGCGGGCCTCATCCACCGCGACGTGAGCAAGGCGAAGCCGGCCGGAGAGGCGCCGCAAATCGCGATGATGCTCGGGGTGATCATCGCGGAGGGCTTCATCGCCGTGGAGGCCGAGGATGCGGAGGAGGTGAAGGAGCTCGGGCGCGCGATTCTCACCTTCTCGAACGCCATCGGCGTGCGGAAGGCAGTCGTGCGCCGCGCGAACAGCGTGATCGAATACGCGGACAAGAAGCGATGGAACCGCGTCCGGACGGAACTCGACGGTGCGCTCGCGGACGTGCGCACGGCGATGATCGAGCTGAACAGCGAGCCGCTTGCGCAGCTTGTGAGCATCGGTGGCTGGCTGCGCGGCACGGAGGTGCTCGCCCAAGTCGTTGCGGCGGACTACAGCCGCGCGGGCGCCGAGCTGCTGCACCAGCCGGGGCTTGCGGCACATTTTCAAACGCAGATCGACAGCATGAAGGCGCGTCTGCGTGGCAACGCGGCGGTGGTGAAGGTGCGGCAGGGCCTCGGCACGATCGAGCCGATGCTCAGCGAGGGCGACGCGGGCAAGATCGCCCCGAAGATGGTCCGGGAAATTGCGGACATCGCCGGCAGGCTTGTGACTCTCATCCGCAGCAAATGATTACCGTGAAAAAGCTCTCCCGTTTCTTTCTGATTCTCGCCGCAGCCCTCGCGATTCCAGCGGCCTTCGCGTATGTGGACGACGCGCATTCGCGCGCCATGGAGGCCGCCGTCGCCGCTGTGAAGGAAGGCTACCTCGTCCGCCAGGAATACTGGGCCGGCGCGCTGGCAACGAAGCAGCCGAGCGTCGTGAAGCACCAACTTTTCAAGGGCAACAGCTACTGGTTCTGGCTCGGCAGCGACGAGGATTCCGCGCAGGTCACCGTGCATGTGTATGACCCGAACGGGAAGCTCGTGGATGCCGAGTCGTGGCAGCGCGGCAACACGGCTGCCGCGAAGGTGGTCCCGAAGCAGACCGGCACCTATTTCATCGTTTTCAGCGTCGAGCAGTCCAAGGCGAAGAAGAACCGCTGGGCGCTCGCGTATGGATACAAATAGCGCGGCGCACTCGGGCCACGCCGGCTCCGGCGACGACGGGGAATGGAAACCGATGGCCGTGCGCTCGGCGCTGTGCCTTGTCTGCACGATCGTCGCGTTGGTCCTGCGGAAATCGCATCACGACGCCTCGATGCTGTGGGTCGCGGGCGCCTATCTCTCAGGAGGGTGGGATCTCACGCTGAAAGTCTGGGAGGGCGTGCGCCAGCGGGAGTTTGGGACCGACTTTCTGATGTGGCTGGTTGCGTTCGGCGCGGTGTTCATCGGCGAGCAGGCGGAGGCTGCGGTGCTGCTGTTCCTCTTCTCCGCATCCGGTGCGATGGAGCGCTTCGCGCATGGACGCACGCAGCGGGAGATTTCCGCGCTCCTGAAAAGTGCGCCGAAGCTCGCGCGGCTGGTGGAGGACGGCGGCGAGCGCGAGGTGCCGGTCGCCGAACTGCGCCCGGGCCACCGCGTGCGTGTGACCGCCAACGAGCAGGTGCCGGTGGACATCTTCGTGGAGAAGGGCGAGAGCGCGTGCGACGAGGCGATGCTCACGGGCGAAGCGGAGCCGATTCCGAAATCGCACGGCGACACGGCGCTCGCCGGCACGCTGAACCTCTGGGGTGTCATCGAGGGGCGCGTCCTGCGCGCGGCGGAGGACAGCGCGCTGCAGCGGATCATCCGGCTGATTGAAAATGCGCAACATCTGAAGGCGCCGGTGCAGCGCTTCACGGACCGCTTTGGCACGCGCTACACGGCGATCGTGCTCAGCGTCTGCACGCTGGTCTTCTTCGTGTGGTGGCTTGCGCTCGGCGCGCCGCCGTTCGTCCGCGATGCGGCGCACGAGAGCGCCTTTTACCGGGCGATGACGCTGCTCGTCGTGATGTCGCCCTGCGCGCTCGTGCTCTCCGTGCCATCGGCGATTCTGTCGGCGATTGCCTTCGGCGCGCGCAATGGCGTGCTGTTCCGCGGCGGCGCGGCCATCGAGAACCTCGCGGGGATCACCGCCGTTGCGATGGACAAGACGGGCACGCTCACGCGAGGAAAACTCGAAGTGATTGCGGTGGAGGCGCTCGCGGGATCCGAGCAGGACGTGCTGCTCGGGGCCGCGAATTTTGCGCGCATCTCAAACCACCCGATGTCCCGCTCCATCGCGCGCGAGGCGGACCGGCGCAGGCTCCCCGTCGAGCAGCCGGGCGAAACACAGACCGTGGCGGGGAAGGGGATGAGGGGGAATTGGCGCGGCGAGCCTGCGGTGCTCGGCCACCGCGATCTCATCGGCTCGGTGCGCAGCGGCGATGCGCTGCCGCAGCAGGCGGAGCAGGCGAGCGAGGTGTGGTTTGCCTCGCCGGTGCTCCTCGGCCGCGTCCTGCTGCGCGATCAGCTGCGTCCCGAGGCCCCGGCGCTCGTGTCACGGCTCCACGATGCGGGGCTGAAGACCGTGATGCTCACGGGCGACAAATCCGGTGCTGCCGAGCAGATGGGCCGCATGTCGGGAGTCGGCACGATTCTCGGCCAGCTCACGCCGGGGCAGAAAGTCGAGGCCATCGAGTCCCTGCGCGAAGCCGGCAACCGCGTCGCGATGATCGGCGACGGTGTGAACGACGCGCCGTGCCTCGCCGCGGCGGATGTGGGCGTGGCGATGGGCGCGCGCGGTTCGGATGCCGCGATCGAGCAGGCGGAGGTGGTGCTGATGAACGACCGTCTCGAAAATTTCCTGCTCGCGCTGAACCTCAGCAAGCGCGCGCGGCGCATCATCCGGCAGAACCTCGCGATCGCGCTCGGCGTCATCTCGGTGATGTCGCTCACCACGCTCATCGTGAAATCACTCCCGCTCGCCATCGGCGTGCTGGCCCACGAGGGCAGCACGGTTGTGGTCGTGCTCAACAGCCTGCGGCTGCTTTTCTCGCCGACCGCAAACTCGGGGCGCGCGAAGGCCGGCTAGAGAAAGTCGCGCTCGTCGCCGCGGACACTGAGCACCGGGCATGGCGCGTGGCGGACGATTTTCTCCGCGACGCTGCCGAGCAGCGCGTGCTTCAGACCGGTGTAGCCGTGCGTGGCGAGGATGATCATGTCCGTCTTCTGTTCGCGCGCGATTTCAACGACTTCCTGCCAGGCGCGGCCGAGGCGGACGATGTGCTGCGTCCTCACCCCGGAGCCCGCGTCGAGGGTGCGGAGCCGGTCAATCATCTGCTCGCGCTTCTCGGCGGCGAAATCCGTCGCGGCGAGCGGCGGATACATCCAGTCGCCGGGATAGACCATCTGCTCGACGATGTGGACGAGGGTCACCTCTGCGCCGAACTGGTTCGCGAATGCCAGCGCGTAGCGCAGCGCCTTCTGCGAGTGCTCGGAAAAATCGACCGGCACGAGGATGCGGTCGATGTGGAACTGAAGCGGCGCCATCGCGGCTGCGGGGGCCGAAGCGGTCTTGTGGCCCTTCTTGTCGGTCACCACGAGTTTGGCTGAGGTGGACTGGCGTGTGGGTTTGCTCGGTTTCATGGGAGTTGGTTTCGTTGGGAAGGAGACACCGTGTCCGGCATCCTCTTCCATACAAACATCCGTCCTTTTGGTTGGCGAGGAATCGTTCAGGTTGGCAAAAGCCCACCCTCGGTTGCCGCCCCGTGCGACTCGCCCCGTGACTTGTAACGTCCGCCGTGAGACAAGCGTCCATGTCTGCAATGAAAAGCATCCGCCTCCGCGCCATCGCCGTTCTTGCCGTGCTGCTTGGGCTCCCCGCCGGCGGAAAGGCG
This sequence comes from Chthoniobacteraceae bacterium, assembly GCA_044221185.1. GTDB lineage: Bacteria > Verrucomicrobiota > Verrucomicrobiia > Chthoniobacterales > Chthoniobacteraceae > SXWH01. The sequence goes on from JBGAPP010000023.1 coordinate 10,140, forward strand.
GAGCAGCCTGCGCCCACGCGGGTCTTTGTGTGCGCGCACAGCTTCATGATTTTCACCGCCAAACTCCTCCCGCCGCTCGCGGAGGCCGCGGGCTTCAAATACGCCGCCGCAGGGCAGCAGATGATCGGCGGCTCGCGCGTGATCCAGCACTGGGAGCTGCCGGATGAAAGGAACGTCGCCAAGGCCGCGCTGCGGGAGGGGAAGGTGGACGTGCTGACGCTTTCGCCGCACCGCCTGCTGCCGGATCCCGGCATCGACAATTTCGTAAAGCTCGGCCTCGAGAAAAACCCGAACCTCCGCGTGCTCGTGCAGGCGTCATGGCCGGGCTTTGACGGTGACTGGACGAAGAAGTTTAAGAACGAACAGCGCGACTCGGCGACGCTGGAGAGCCTCGCCGTGATGCGGAAGGGCTTCCGTGAATTCTGGCTGAACGCGATGGAGGAGCAGGCGCGCGCGCTGAATGCAACCGCCGGACGCGACGTGGTCCACATCGTGCCGGTGTTCGATGCCGTGTTCGCGCTGCGCGAGCGCATCGTGAGGGGTGATGCGCCGGGCCTCGCGAAGCAGACGGATGTTTTCCGCGACGACATCGGCCACCCGCGCGAGCCGCTTGCAGCGCTCGTGACCTACTGCCACTTCGCAGCGATCACTGGACGCACCCCCGTGGGGCTGCCCGCGCCGGCCGAGATTCTCCGCATGTCGCGCGGCGCGGAATTAAACACGCTGCTCCAGCAGCTCGCGTGGGACGCGGTGACGGCATATCCGCTCAGCGGGGTGAAGGCCGAGGAGGCCGCCGGGAAGTAGGGCGTTCCGGAGCCGCGCCTCCCGTTAGCCCACCGCGGGAGACAGGATCACTCCCAGCGGGAATTTTTGCAGCCGGTGTAGGCGAAGAAGAGGCCGACCACGACGTGGGCGAAGAGCACCCACAGGCAGAGGGCGCCGTTGGCGGGTTCGGTCTGCGCCACCTGCTTGATGGCGTCGTAGTAGCGCGTGTTTTCCATCGAGCGGATGAAGCCGCTCCATCCCCAGAAGCTCGCGATGAAGACCTGAGTGACGAGCGCGATGGCCTTTGGCAGCGCGAGGACTGCGCCGCTGAGCGGGAGCTGGAAGCCGACGAGGTAGATGGAGAGGAGCGAGGACTGCTCGGCGCTTTTCATCCACGCGGAGATGCCGAGGCAGACGGAGGTGATGGCAGCGTTGACGAGGAAGAGGTTGAGCACCTGCGCGGAGAAGTCGCCCTGGAAGCCGACAATCATGTTCACGAAGACGGTCATCCACACGGACTGCGCGAGGACGAGCGCGCCGAGGAAGACGACCTTGCTCGCGACGTAGGCGAGCGGGCTGAGGCCGGCGAATTTCTCCTTCTCGAAGAGGTTGCGCTCGCCGGCGACCTCGCGGGCGGAGTTGTTCGAGCCCATGAGCGCGAGGAGGATCACCTGGAACATGATGAGCCCGCTCACGAGCGTGCCGGTCTTGGAGATGTCGCGCAGGGCGTCGGCCTGCTGGCGCGCCTTTTCAAAGAGGTTGCCCACGGCGGCATCGGCGAGGCCCTTCACCTGCGGGAGTCCATCGAGCGCGAAGATGACGACGAGGCACGGGAAGCCGAACAGCAGCGCGAGCTGGAGGATGAGCTGGCCGCGGTCGCGGAGAAAAAGTTTCCACCGTCGCGCGAGGAGCACGCCGAACTGGGTGAGGATGCCGGGCACGGCGGTCTCGGGCTTTTCCGAGGCAGCATCGTCCTTCGCGTCAGTCTTCTTGTCGTCTTCCTCGCCGGTCTTCTTTTCCGCTGGCTTTTCCTTTTCCTCCACGATGCGGCGCAAGCGGGCGAGTTCCTCCTCCTCGGTGGGCTTGCGGCTTTTCTCCTCATCCGTCTTCGGATGCTCCGCGGGTTTCTTTTCTGCCGCGGGTTCCGGTGCCGCGGTCATCGCGGGGAGGCCGCTCTGCTCGTAGTAGGACGCGCAGTATTTCTCCCACGAGCGGTGCCAGTCGCCGGCCTTGCGCTGCGCGAGGCGAGGGTAGAGGTCGGCGGGGTTGGTGATGTTGAAGTAGTGGGTGAGCAGCTTCGGCGAGCCGTGGAAGACGAGGTGACCCTGGTAAAGGACGATGACGCTGTCGTAGAGCGCGACGTGCTGGAGGCTGTGGGTGACGCTCAGGACGATGCGCTTGTCGCTGCGCGAGAGGTCGTGCATGAGGTGCACAATCTCGTCCTCGCTCTTCGGATCGAGGCCGCTGGTGACTTCGTCGCAGAGCAGCAGGGAAGGCGAGCTCACCATCTCCATGGCCATCGCGAGGCGGCGCTTCTGCCCGCCGGAAAGGAGCTTCACGGGCCGGTCGCCGATTTCGTCGAGGCCTGTGCTCCCGAGGATTTTCTCGATGCGCTCGTCGAACTGCTCCGCGCTGAGCGACGCGACACGCAGCCGCAGCGCGCCCTCCACGCATTCCTCCACGGTGAGCAGCTCGTGTGCGATGCTGAACTGCGGCACATAGCCGATCTCGTGCGGGTCGAGATCCTCGTCCTCGACGACATTGCGGCCCTGCCAGTGAATCGCGCCGGTGCCGTGCTCCCGGATGCCGGCGATCACTTTCAGCAGTGTGCTCTTGCCGCAGCCTGAGGGGCCGATGATGGCTGCGAAGTGGCCGTGCGGAAGATGCGCGGAGATGCCGGAGAGGAGGAACTGCTCTTCCTCACCGCTGTGGATGGAAAGCGAGACGTCTTTGAGTTCGAGCACGGTGCGGGGAGGGATTGGGTGGATTTTTGGGAAAACGCGCGGTGCCAAATGCGCAAATGGTGCTTCCTTTGCAAGCAGCCCTCGTGCATTTCCGCACCCGTCCCGCCTCATGCCCCGCCGCACTAGCAACCGCACCTCCTCCACCCGCTGGCTCAAGTGGCTCGCGTGGACGGTCGGTGTGCTCATGGTGCTCGTCCTCGCGGGAGTGGCGGGGATGAAGGCGTGGGTGAACGCGAAGCTGCGCAGCCCGGAGTTCCGGAAGCAGATCGCGGAGCGAGTGGCGGAGCACCTGCAGGCGCAGGTGGAGATCGCGCCGATCCGCTTCGACACGACGGAGTTCTTCTGCGACGGGGTGAAGGGCGAGGGCGCGAGTGGCGGCAAGTTTTCTGACCTCAGTGTGAAAAATGTGCGCGGGGAGTTCCGGCTGCCGAGCGTGTGGAAGATGCTCTTCGGCGAGAAGCGCTTCCGCGTGGAGACGGTGGAGGTGCAGCGGGTGGCGGTGAACTTTTTCGAGAAGCGGCTGCCGCTCGATCTGCCGCGTCCGCGGAAAAGCGAGAACATGACGGACATCGGCCGCATCCACACGCGCGAGCTGGTCCTCGGCTGGGATGGCGGCTCGGTGAGCGGGCTCGACGTGACGGGCTCGCCCGTCGAGGGCGGTTGGAAACTCGTGGGCGAGGGCGGACGGGCGAAGCAGCAGGGCCTGCCGGACATGGACATCGTGTCGTTGCGGCTTGTCCACAAGGAGCCGTCGCTTTTCCTGCAGGACTCGAAGCTGCGCTGCGAGGGTGGCGAAATCACCGTGACCGGCGAGGTGCGGGAAAAGGACAAGGTGGATCTGCTCTTCAAAGTGAACGGCGTGAACGTGACGCCGCTGCTGCCGGAGGACTGGCGCGCGCGGCTCCACGGACGCGTGACCGGCGAGGGGCGCGCGCAGATTCCGCTCTGTGACGGACCGCCCGTGCCGCCTGTCGTCACCGGCCGCGCCGAACTGCAGCAGGGCGTGCTCGAGACGCTGCCGGTGCTGAACAAGATCGCGGAGTTTACGAAGACAGACCGCTTTCGCCGGCTGACGCTGAACCAAGTGCGCGGCGACTTCCGCTATGACAAGGACGGGCTGCGCATCACGAATTTCACCTTCGAGAGCGAGCGGCTCATCAAGGTCACCGGTGCCTTCACCGTGCGCGACGGGCAGATCGACGGCAGCTTCGATGTCGGCATCACTCCCGGCCCGCTCCAATGGCTGCCCGGCTCGCAGGAGAAGGTCTTCACCGTGAACCGCGACGGATACGCGTGGACGAAAATGCGCGTCGCCGGCCCCGTGCGCTCGCCCGGCGAGGATCTCTCCTCGCGCCTCTATGCCGCCGCCGAAAATGCCGTGGTGGAAAAAGTCGAGAACACCGCCACCCAGGCCGTCGGCGGCGCGGTGAACACGGTGAAGAAGACCGCGACTGGCGTGTTCGACCTGCTGTTTGGGAATTGAGGAGCTAGCCGAGGCGAAAACGAGAATTCTGGCGCGTCCATTTCGCGGTTTTCAAAGAATGCGGAACCGCGTAGCTCTCGCTCCGCCGACTCAATGCCTGCTGAACCAATAGCCGAACTCAAGCCTGCGCCATCATTGTGGTTGCCCAGATGGGCAGGCCGGATTGCGGCCTTTTTTTTGGGCCAGGGGCTGATCCAAGTGGTGAATTTGCTCACCGGCCTTTTCCTATTGAGGTGGCTGAGCATGCCAGAATATGCTGTTTTTACTTTCGTGAACGGCTTCTTTGCCACCGCAGCGCTGCTGGTGGACCAAGGAATTGGATCCGGCATTGTGGCGCTGCTCGCAGGCCGCACCGAAAAAGCCACGATGGGCAGCTACATTCGTGCGGCTCGCCACTGCAGGGACCGGTTTCTTTGGGTGCTGACGCCCTTATTCGCGATCGCATTCATGCTGCTTGCATTCCGCCAAGGCGTGAGCGTGACGGCTGCACTTTGGCTCTTTGCTGGCGTGGCTGGCACTCTTTATTTCCAGAGTTGGGTAAACTTTTACGGTGTTGCCTTCGTTGTGCGCCAGGAAATCGGGCGCTTCTACGGAGTCTCAGTCGCCGCCAGCCTTCTAAGGCTGGGAACCGCGTTCATCCTGCATGTCTCGTCCTTGATTTCCGCGCTTCTCGTCCTCTGGACCTCAGTTCTTGTAACGGTATTTAATGGCTGGTATTACCGCAAGCAGGCGGCGACACTCATCGAGGAACCCCCTGTTTGTGATGCCGATCGGAACCGTGAAATCATGGCATACGTGAAGCCGCTGATGCCGGGGGCCATATTTTATGCGTTACAAGGGCAGATTGGTGTCTTGTTGATTACATGGTTTGGAAAAACGCAGAGCATCGCGGAAGTGGGTGCGTTGGGGCGGATCGGTCAGCTTTTTGTCCTGCTCGGGGCGTTCAATGCGGTCATCATTGCGCCGGCAATTGCCCGCACCCCCCGGAGTCTACTGCTGCGGCGCTATGTCGCCGTGCTGTGCGGCGCAGTAGCTCTTTGCGCCGTGATAATGGGCATGGCGATCTGTGTCCCCGAGGTGTTGCTCTGGCTGATTGGCAACAAGTATTCGCACCTCCAATCGGAATTAGCGTGGATGATGGCTTCATCGTGCGTGAGCTATCTCGTCAGCGTCCTATTCACCATGCACAGCGCGCGCCGGTGGGTGTTTCATTGGTGCTCTTGGGCATACATCGTGGTCATAATTCTGACTCAAATTGCCGGACTAGTCCTGATGGATTTGGGAACTACTCGTAACGTCCTAATCTTCACGCTTTACAATTGTATAGCAGCAATGCTGGTTCATGTTGCCTGCGGTCTCGTTGGCTTCGCTGCGACACCAGACGACGACTAAAATCGAACCCCATTCCAATGGCATTTGCTGCAATTCGTCGCGCCGAGAATTCAGGCAGTCACCGCCAAAACTTTCAAAAATGATCTTCCTTAAGAAGCTCCGTCAGCAAATTTGTTGGCGATGGAAAAGATTGTGGCTTTTTGCTTTTGGCCGCAGGCTCGTGTGCTATCGTTGCGGCAAAGTTATTTCCAAAGTCGCAATATCAATCCGAAATGGGAACATATTCCTAAATGGCCTCGGCCACAGTGAAGTTTACGTCGATTTTTCCGAAAGGGACGAGTTGCGGTTTCGCCACATGGACCCGGGGGAGTGTCAAAACACCTCCATAAATTGATGCGTATATTGCATGCGATTGTCACCCACTTGGATGCTCCGACTGTGGAGGCGCAGATGAAGTTCTTGGATGATTGGTTTCCAGACGTGATGCGGACGATTGCGTTCGGAGGAAATCAGGAGGAGTTTGCGCGAATCAAGGACCACAGGAAGCTGTTTCTGAAGGATGAATCGCTGCGCGGGCCTGTCATCAATCAATGCTTCAACGAGCTGATTCCGGCACTTATGAAGCATGCTCGCACAATTGATGATTCGTTCGATTACGTCCACGTAACGGAGTATGATCACATAATCGTCAATCGAGAATATTTTTCTAAGCTCCAAACGGCGATCCGGAACTCGAAGGCTGACTATCTTGCGAAGGCTTGTGGTCCTAAGACGGGCTCGAACTGGCTGCATTATCTGCGATACCGGAATGATCAGACGCTCGCCCGCTTTCTCTCGTCGTTCTCCTCTCGAGATCGTCCCTCCGAGCTATACGGTGCTCTGGGGAATGGATTTACAATTTCTTCCCGTGCGCTCGCGAGGTTCGCGGAATTGAGGCCATGTCCGCGAATTTATTTCGAGGTGCTTTTTCCATCCGTGGTTTATCATCTCGGCTTTGCTGTTGCGGATATCAGTGATTTTTCATCGCTGTTCCGCCGCGTGCGATGGGGGCCTAGTTGGACGGTGGGGGAGCTGCGTGCCTTTGTGGCTGCGGGCGAATCCTGTTGTCATCCATTCAAGAACTGGCCCGTGGCTGCTGATGTGCTGGTGAATTCTCGATGACCGATTACTTGCACGAGGGAGATTACGGCTGCGCCGGCTTTGATTTGCGCGACTCCGCTGAACCGGATTCCCCTGGTTCTCTTATGGCTGAGCATTGGAGGGAGGCGAAGGTTTCGCCATGAACGCAGCTGTATGCACATTATTCGAGGGGGACTATCACCTCGGTTTGGGAGTGCTCGTGAACTCCCTGCACGCGCATGGATTCCGCGGAAATATGTGGGCCGGTTACCGAGGTAATTTGCCACCGTGGGCAACGCCACTGAAGCAGCAGGATGGTTGCGCGGAATTTCAGGTCGGCGACGGATGCACGCTGCACTTCGTTCCGCTTTCCACGCAGGCGCATCTCACCAATTTCAAGCCGGACTTCATGCTGGATGTGCTGGATCGGCTCGATCCTTCGTGCGAAGCGCTGTTCTACATCGATCCCGACATCGTCATCGCCGAGTCGTGGCGCTCGTTTGAGGAATGGGTTACGTGCGGCGTGGCGGTATGTGAGGACATCAACTCCCCGGTGCCTCTGAATCATCCACAGCGCATCGGGTGGCGTCGGTGCTTTGAGAAGTTCGGCTTCAAGCTGGCGCCGCGCGAACCGTGCTATGCGAACGGCGGATTCGTCGGCGTCGCCCGCGGCGAGCGTCGTTTTCTCGACACATGGAAGCGCCTGCAGGACGCGATGTGGACGGTCATTGGCGGCTCGGAATTCGCAGGCATTCCCGGCGGCAAATCCGTCGCTGGCCGGAGCGGCTTTTTCGACTGCTTTGGAAAGACGGATCAGGACGCCCTCAACGCGGCCATCGAGGCAGCTGCCGATGTTCCGGTGAGTTTTCTCGGCCGGCAGGCCATGGGTTTCCAGCCCGGCTCGCCGCTCCTTCCTCACGCGCTGGGACCGCTGAAGCCTTGGAGGAACCGGCTGATTTGGAATGCGCTTCGTGGGATGGGCTGCCCGGTCACAGACAAGCACTTCTGGCAATACGCCGAGCACCCGATCCCCGTGTATTCGAGCGCCACGGTGAAGCGCCGCAAGTTCGCCCTGTGCGTCGCGGGCGCCATCGCGCGCTTCATGCGGCGTGGCTGAGCAGCCGGGTTGTCACGCCTCCACGCTCGTGCTGCCAAAACCATGAAGCTCCTCTTCATCACCTCGTCCCTGGAGTGCGGACGCGACGGAGTCGGCGACTATGCCCGCTCGTTGGGCAGGGAATGCGCCCGGCTCGGGCATCCGTGCGTGTGGCTGGCGCTGAACGACCGGCACCTTCCCGGGGTGGCGGAGCGCGTGGAGGAAGGCGGTGACGTGCTGCGGCTTCCTGCGGCAGCGCCGTGGGCGGGCCGTGTGGAAAGGGCGGCTGCCTTCCTCGCGGAGAAATCGCCCGACTGGGTCAGCCTTCAGTTTGTGCCGCACGGCTTTCATCCAAAGGGGATCGTGGTGCGATTCCCCGGCATCATGCACCAGATTATCGGCAAGCGTCGCCTGCACGTGATGATGCATGAACTGTGGAGCTACGGAGAGCCGCAGTTCCCGCTGAAACAGCGGATTGTGGGAGCGGTCCAGCGTCGCTGTGTGATCCGGATGCTGCGGCTTTTGCGTCCGGCAGTGATTCACACGAATCTACCGCTTTGTGTGGATGCTCTCGCTGCCGCGGCGATCCATGCGGAATTGCTTCCACTCTTCGGAAACATCGCAATCTCCGATATGGGGGGCTCGCAGGATTTGGCGGCGACGATTCGTGGAGAGGACTCCAGTTGGGAGGGAGGCGGCATGATGCCGGTGACGGGCGGTCTTTTCGGATCGGTCTATCCACGGTGGCAACCGGAGCCTCTTCTGTCCACCCTCGCGCGTGTTGGAGCAAAGCAGGGGCGGATGGTTCGATTGATCTCGGCGGGGCGGATTGGCTCGCTTGGCGAGCCCCTATGGGAGGATCTCAGGCGGAAATTCGCCGGCAAGATCGAGTTCGTTCGCCTTGGGGAGCTTTCGGCCCGGATGGTTTCACAGTTTCTTCAACTCGTGGATTTCGGAATACCGACCACACCCTGGCACTTGCTCGGGAAGAGCAGTGCGGCTGCCTCAATGCTCGATCATGGCTTGCCGGTGTGCATCTCGCCGGATGTGGTTCATGGATTCAGCGGGAACCTCGCGGTCGGCGGGAGAGAGAGCCTTGTCCACCGGTGCGACGGGGAAATGGAGGGAAAACTGCTGGCGGGGCTTCCAAAGATTACGCCGCGGAGTTTGTTGTGCGAAATCGCATCGACATTCCTCGCACGCTTGGAAAGGGAGCGTTGAGACCGCGATTTACGCGGTCTCAATGGTTAGGGCGGACTTCGTGCGATCGAGCCATTCAGGCGCAAATGCGACGAAATTCGAGTAGCCGAAATACTCCCCGTAGCGGGCGTAGTTGAACTCGGAAAGCCCGCTCGCGCGCAGCAGGAACACGCGGTAGCGTGCAGCCTGAAGGAGGGAGAGAGCGGCTGCCAGCGTGCTTCCGGCATCCACCCACGGAACATTGTATTCAAACTGAACGATTCCGAACTTGCCCTTCGTCAAAAACCGTCCCGCGCCGCGCAGGGCATGCAAGTCGTAACCCTCGACATCAACCTTGAGGTAGTCGCTGCCATCCCAGTTGCGCCGCGCCAGTTCGGCCTCGACGGTCGTCATCGGCACCACCAATCGTTGGGACGTCGGTGCGGAAAAACTGGAGATGACCGAGGAGGTCTCGCCGATCAATGGCTCTGCGCAAAATTCAATTTCTCCCGTGCGATCACCCACAGCCGAGTGGATGATCTCCACGCGCGGCTCGCCGGCGAACCGTTCGCGGAGGAAGGAGATGGCGGCCGGCGCGGCATCGAGAAGCAAGCCCCTGCCGCCGGTCCGCATGCACTCGAGAAAATTCGCCGCCCAGTCGCCCCGGTTTGCACCCACGTCGACAAAGCTGCTGCAAAACGGAGCCACCTCTGCGATCAGGCGCGACTCTCCATTGATGCGGAAATCCGATTCCTCGCCGAGGTGGTGACGGATGATCCAGTTGGATTGCCGGTGCAGGAACAGTGCGAAACGCACTGCCAGCTTGGAGCGCCCGAGGAGGCGCCGGGTGGCCACGATCAGCTTGCGCACGAGCGCCCTCCGGTGTGTGGCGAATCGCCGGGTGATGCCTCATTGCGTGTTCGCTTCATGGTGCGCGGGTTTGTTAGTGCAAAGTGCCGCCATTTTTTTATGGTCGGGCGGTCAACATGGCCGACTCCGCTTCCTCCGCCAAACGATTTCACTCCGCGACGAATCTCGCCGCCAGCAGTCTTCCAACATATCCTGTCGGAACTCCATGAAGCTGGACGACCTGACGTTGGCGGCTACAGTCCATAACAACTGGGAGGAGGTCTCCGCGATGATCGCGTCCGTTGAGGCGTGCGCCGGCATCCCGGCAGAGACCGTCGTGGTGGACGATGGTTCGAGTGAACAGCGCACGATCGAGGCCAGCTCTCCGCTGCGTTTGATCCGCAACGATCAACCGAAGTGCTTTGCCGGTGCCGCGGCCGACGCCCTTGATGCCGTTCGCACCCCATTCGCCCTCCTTGTCGATGCCGACGTGCGTTTTTTGGACGGACCGTTTATGGAAGCATATTCGGCATTCCGGGTGGATTCAGCGGCGGCGTGGGTCGGCTTCAGCCAAGTCACCCCCGCGGGCCTGCCTGGCGGCAGCGGTGAGCGTTTCGAGCCGTCACCGTGGCTATTTGCCCGCGGCAATGCCGCAAAGACGTGCTGGCAGCGCCGACGTGAAGCACAGGCCCCGCCGGATGAAGGCATTTTCCACCCGATGGAGGTTGTTTATTCGAGCGCGGTGCTTGTGCGGATGGAACATTACCGCTCGGTCGGCGGATTGGATCGGAATTTTCGGCAGTCAGTTGTTGATTACGACATCTCCGCTCGGCTCCGGGCCGCCGGATGCCGCGTCGGAATCTATCCCTCATACACCGTGCAGCACGAGGGCCATGACAGCAACACGGGAGGGGACAGGAGGATTTTTGACACTTACGCAGGCTACCTATACTACTACGAAAAATCCCGTCCGGCGGTGTGCTGGTGGTTGCGCCCGATGCTTAGTGCGCGGCACTTGACGGAAGCGCTTTGGTGTCTGCTTAAGGGCGATTCGCGGCGGCGCCAGCGGTTCCGGCTGGCGAGGGCCGTGTGGAGCGGCTACTCGCGGCGAAATGGACGGATCGTGGTGTGGAAATAGCGGCGTTTCCACCTTACGAATCCGATTTGAAATCTCCGATGAAACGGCAACCCAAGCAGCTCGCGCAGGCGTTCTTCCGGCCCCTTTGTTGCAACGGCTGAAGGCCATGGATTTCCGCAGGATCTTGGGCGAAGACTTCATGCCGATGAAGCTGCAGGAAAGGGGGCTGCATCCGATGCGAGATGGAGGGTCTTCAGCCGTTTGAAGTCCCGAGCGAATGCAAATCGGATCTCGTCTTGTTCACCGACACTCAGGAAGGCCGCTCCGAAGTGGCGGGAATCGCGCGGCGGGGAGGCGTGCTGTGCGACATCGGGGCGCACGTGGGGTTCATGTCGGCGGTGTTCTGTGCAGCCCGCCCGGACAACCGGGTATTTTGTTTCGAACCCTCGCCGATTCTTCAGAAGCGCCTTGCCGACCTGCAAAAGTTCGGGCGCCTCGGCGAGCGAACGAAGATCGAGCCCATCGCAGTTGGCCGGCGTCCGCTTCTATCGCGAATAAACGGATCCACTCGCACTTTGTGACACTCGATCTGCGGGGAGCATGGCGGGGGCGTTGGCACGTCCGAGAATGTTCTTGTCGCTGAATCGCCCGGTGAAGCAACTATCAGCAAGCCGCACCCTTTGGGCGCCGCCCCGCTGGGACGCGGCGTCGGGGGGCGCAATTTTCTCCATATGCCAGCCATGCCGTTCTCCCTCGTGTCCCGCCTCCGCCGCCTGTTTGCGTTTCTCGCGAACTACGGCAACCCGCTGCATGTCCTCCTGCGGCGCCGGGCAGGGCGGGGGGACGCAATCATGCGTGTCGTGGATCGGCGGACCGGCGTTGCCATGAAGTGCAGGGCGGCCGCGCATCGGATGTTCGGCGAAGTGTGGTTTGACCACGACTACGACGTGCCCGCGGTGCCATTGAGAAAAGGAGACGTTGTCATCGATGTCGGTGCCAACCAGGGTTTTTTCACCTGCTATGCTGCGCACCGGGGCTGCAGGGTGCTCTCATTCGAGCCTGATTCGGAAAATTTCGGCCTGCTTCGTGAAAACGTCATGGCGAACGGATATGGTGACGCGGTGAAGTTGATCCGGGCCGCCGTGAAGAGTTCGCCGGGCTCGACCCAGCTCTTTCGAACCGCGCAGCTTGGCGGTGGCATGAACACGACCAACGCGTCCTTCGCCCAGCATTTTGCCCACTCTGGCGCGGATGCGGTGCAGGTCGAGGCAGTGAGCCTGCCGGAGCTTTTGCGGAGCGAGAAAATTGAGCGCGTGCGGCTCTGCAAACTGGATTGCGAGGGTGCTGAGTTGGAAATCCTCGAAAGCCTCACTGCGGGTGATGCCGCCCGCATCGAGTCCTTCGCCATTGAGTATCATCCCCAAGCATATGTGCCGCTGCGGTTGATTGACGTTATCGAGGCATGGGGCACGCACCATGTGTTTGCAGCTGGGCCGAAATACTGCGAGCGCGAGATGCTCTACGCCGTGCTGAAATCAGCGTTCCGCGCGGCGCCGGAATTTCAGAAAGGAGCCTAGCCGCACATTTTCGAGGCGTCCGCGGCAGCCATGAAGATTGTCCTTTGCAGCCATCGTTTTTCGCCAGACATCGGCGGCATCGAGACGGTTTCCCTGCTGCTCGCGCAGGAGTTTTCCCGCGCGGGCCACGAAGTGCGCGTGGTCACCCAGACGGCGGAGGGCGACGGGCGCGGGCGGCCGTTCGGCGTGGTGCGGGCGCCTTTGCGCATGGAGTTGCTGCGGCAGGCGCGGTGGTGCGACGTATTTTTCCAGAACAACATCAGCCTCCAGACGCTATGGCCCGCGGTGCTGCTGCGGAAGCCGCTCGTCGTCGCGCACCACACATGGCTGATTCCCACGGGTGGGAGGGAAACGTGGCGGACGAGGCTCAAGCGCTTCCTTCTCCGCCGGGGTCGGAATATCGCGATCAGCCGCGCGATTGCGGAGCACACTGGAGTGCAGTCGGTGATCATCGGAAACCCATACGACGACTCTGTGTTCCGCCGGCTGCCCGACGTGGCGCGCGATCGCGAGCTGGTCTTTCTTGGCCGGCTTGTTTCCGACAAGGGTGCCGACCTGCTGCTGGACGCGCTCGGCCTTCTGTCTTCGCGCGGCTTGCGCCCCCGCCTGACAATCATCGGCACTGGATCGGAGGAGGCTGCGTTGCGCTCGCAAGCCGGGAGAGCCTGCCTGGATGCGCAGGTGGAGTTTGCGGGCGCGCTTTCCGGCGAGGCACTCGCCCGCTCCCTGAATCGCCATCGCATCATCGTCGTGCCGTCGCGATGGACGGAGCCCTACGGACTCGTCGCTCTCGAGGGAATCGCGTGCGGCTGCGCCGCCGTCGGCTCGGACCGCGGTGGTCTGCCGGAGGCGATCGGACCGTGCGGTGTGACGTTTCCGAGCGGCGATGCGGCCGCGCTCGCGCGTGCGCTGGAATCGCTGCTCGCTGACGATGCACTGGTCGCGCGACTGACGGCATCCGCCCCGGAGCATCTCGCGGGTCACACCGTCCCGAAGGTCGCCGCAGCTTACCTGCGCGTGCTCGCCGAGGCTGCGAATGGGAGTGCCGAGCCATCCTAAACCGATGATTGTCTTCTCCCACGCCACAGGAAACGCGAATGTCCGCCATGCCGCCCTTGCATTGGCGGAGCGCAAAATGCTCGTCGAGTTCTGGACGTGCGCGACCTGGGATCCGCGTTCGCGCTGGAACTGGATCCTGCCTGCCGGCCTGCGCGCTCAGCTCGCGCGCCGCGCGCTTCCGGATGAGCTGCGCGCGCTCGCGCACTACCATCCGTGGCGCGAAATCGGGCGGATGCTTTTTTCCCGCCTCGGCTGGGAGTTCCCATGCCGCCACGAGCGTGGCGCGTGCAGCATCGACGCCGTGTTTCACAGCCTCGATCGCCGCGTGGCCCGGAGGCTGCCGAAGGTCCGCGGTGCGGGCGCCGTCTATGCGTATGAGGATGGCGCGATGAAGACCTTCGAGGCGGCGCGTGAGCGCGGCCTCGCGTGCATCTACGATTTGCCCATCGGCTACTGGCGGGTGGCGCACGAGATTCTAAACGAGGAAGCGGAGCGCGAGCCGGAATGGGCATGCACGCTGACCGCGATGCGCGACAGCGCGGAGAAGCTCGCGCGAAAGGATCGCGAACTCGCGCTGGCGGACACCGTCATCGTGGCGAGCCGCTTCACGAAGCAAACCATCCAGGCGGCGCCGTCTTCACCGAGGGAGGTGCATGTGATCCCGTATGGCGCGCCCGCTTTGGAACTGCAGCCGACCAACAGACCGACCGGCGGGCCTTTGCGCGTATTCTTTGCCGGTTCGCTCGGCCAGCGGAAGGGGCTCTCCTATTTGCTGAAGGCGGCGGCGATGCTCGGCGATCGCATCGAACTGACGCTCCTCGGCACGAAGATCTCCGACGAGTGCAGGCCGCTGAACGAGGCTCTTGGCCGGCACCGCTGGATCCGCACGCTTCCAAACATCGAGGTGTTGCGCGAAATGGGCCGCAACGACGTGTTCGTCTTCCCGTCGCTCTTCGAAGGCTTCGGGCTGGTGATCCTCGAGGCGATGGCGCAGGGGCTGCCAGTCATCGCCACGCCGAACACGGCTGGACCCGATCTCATCACGGAGGGCGTGGACGGATTCGTCGTGCCGATCCGCTCGGCGGAGGCGATTGCCGAAAAGCTCGAGCTGCTCGCGGCGGATCGGCTGCGCCTCGCGGCCATGCGGGAAGCCGCCATCCAGACCGCCCGCCGCTGCACTTGGGAAAGCTACCGCCAAGGGCTTGCGGATGCGGTCTTGCCCCTGCTCACGCGGCGGTGAGGCCTCCCGGCGGAGATTCACTTCATCCGCCGTGATGCGTCCTCGACGCGGAAGCCGCCGCATGACACTGTCGCCGTTCCCACGCAGATGAACCGCACCACTTCCCGAGACATGCCTCGGCAGCCCAGCCTGCCGAATCAGGCCGTCCGGGCAGCGATTTTCGAGGGTGCAGTCTGGCCGCCGGCACCCAAGGAGGAGAATGTGAAAGGCCTCAAGATCTGCATCTGGCTCTTTTTCTGGCTGCTGATGTTTGAGGGTGCGCTGCGCAAGTGGATCCTCCCCGGCCTGACGAACCCGCTGATCGTGGTGAAGGATCCGGTGGTCATTGCAGCATATCTGCTTGCCCTGACGCACGGCCGTTTCCCCCGCAACCCATTCGTGATCGTGTCGATCATCCTCGGGGTCGCCGCCTCTGTGATTTCCATCGTGGCCTCCACCACGGAACTGAATCAAGGAACGCTGCTTGTCACGCTTTACGGGTTCCGGACAAATTTCCTCTACATTCCGTTCATTTTCCTGATCGGCGACACGTTCACATGGGAGGATGTGAGGAAGATGGGAAAATGGACGCTCCTGCTCGCGTTGCCGATGGCCGTTCTGGTGTTCCTGCAGTTCAAGTCTCCATCCGAAGCGCTCGTGAACGTGGGCGTCGGCAAGTCGCTTGGCGGACAGATGGACGCGGGGTTCGGTGGCGACGAGGGCGGCCGCTCGCGGGCCTCGGGGCTGTTCTCGTTCAACACCGGCCTCGCAACGTATCTCGCGATGGTGGCCGCGTTTCTCATCCATCACTTTCTCCAAGGCAGCATTTACCGGCGCTCGCTGGCCGCGGCATCAATGTTGGCACTCGGAGCGAGCACTGTGCTCTCCCTCAGCCGCGGCATCACCGTCAGCGTGGTGCTCGTCTGCGCCTTCGGCATTCTGTGTGTCACATTGCAGCCGAAGCTGACGAAGGGCCTCTTCGGCCTGATCGGAGGCGTCGCCGTGCTGGGCATCCTGTTTTTGACCACGCGGGTGGCGAAGGAAGGCGCGGCCATGCTTGGAAACCGCTTCGAAATGGGCGAGGGCCTGAAAGTGGGCATCGTCGGCCGCACGCTTGGTGGTTTCACCTCCGTGTTTGGCGTTCTCGGTGATCAGGGGTTTTTCGGAAAGGGCCTCGGCGTCGGCACGAATGTGGGTGCGGGACTGCTTGCCGGCTCGCGCATCTTCCTCATCGCCGAGAACGAATGGGAGCGCATCGTGGGTGAGGTGGGCCCCCTCCAGGGCCTCGCCTACATCGCCCTGCGTGTGGGCATCGCGGTGTTTGTGTTCAGGCGCGCGCTTGAGTCGCTCAGGAAGGGGGACTCCCTCGCGATGCTGCTCTTCGGGGCGGGCGGTATCGTGATCCTGAATGGCGCGCTCGGCACGGCGCAGACGCTCGGCTTCATGGCGCTCGTGGGCGGGCTTGCGCTGGCGGCGGCGAAGCGATGGGAACGGCCGGATATCAGCGAGCAGTTCGCCGCGTATGAATCTTCCTCGGATCCACCGAAGCTGCCGCGGGGCCGCTCAATGTATGCCGAGCAGCTCCATTCGGGAAAACGGATCTAGGCGCGCGCACGATGTCCCTCCGTTTTCCCCGTCGCCCGCCACGCGCGATCCGCTGCAGCCGTTCCACCCGCGGTGCCCATGTCCGCTGAATCCGGCTCCATGCCCGCAACGCCGGTGAGCGCGCAGTTGCCGAGCCCCGCTCCGGCGCTGGACGCACGGGCGGACTTCCACGGTGAAGTCATCCTCGTGGGCAACTACCCGCGCGACGCGCAGGAGAGCATGGGCCGCTTTGCATCCGCCATGCTCGACGGCCTGTGCAGGCTCGGCGTGCCCGCGCAGGTCATCGTGCCGCCCGTGCGCCTCGGCCGAGTTGGAGCATCGAGCCTCCGCGGCGTGGGGAAATGGCTCGGCTACCTCGACAAGTATGTGATCTTCCCCGGAACGCTACGCCGCCATTTGCGAAAGGCGAGGGCAGTGCATCCGGAGCGCGATCTCGTCGTCCACATCTGCGATCACGCGAACGCCATGTATGCGCGCGCGGCGCGGGGCTTCCCGGTGGTCACGACCTGCCACGACCTGCTCGCGGTGCGCGGCGCGCTCGGCGAGGATACGGACTGCCCAGCGTCGTTCGCCGGGAGACGGCTCCAGAGGTGGATTCTTGCGGGCCTCTCGCGGGCTACGTTCGTGGCGTGCTCATCCACGGCAACCAAGACGGATGCGGACCGGCTGATTTCCGGCGGCGCGTCCAGTCGCGTAATCCTGCTGGGCCTCAATCATTCCTACCACGTCATCCCGAGCGCCGAGGCGGATGCGCGCCTGTCGCAAATCACGGGGCTCGGCGCGCGCTTCGCCATGCACGTCGGCTCGAATCTCCGGCGCAAGAACCGCGAGGGCGTGCTGCGCATTTTTGCAAA
The DNA here is from genome assembly GCA_044221185.1 of Chthoniobacteraceae bacterium. Lineage (GTDB taxonomy): Bacteria > Verrucomicrobiota > Verrucomicrobiia > Chthoniobacterales > Chthoniobacteraceae > SXWH01. The sequence goes on from JBGAPP010000023.1 coordinate 27,319, forward strand.
GGCCGCGCCCCGCTGGGACGGCCAGCTCGTGATCGCCGGGCAGCCGCTCTCGCCCGCGCTGCGCGCCCTCGCCTCCTCGCTGCGCATCGCGGACCGCATCGTCGAGATCCCAAAGCCGGACAACGCCACCCTCGAAGCCCTCTACAACCGCGCCACCGCACTCCTGTTCCCCTCGCGCTTTGAGGGATTCGGCTGGCCTGTCATCGAGGCGCAGGCGTGCGGCTGCCCCGTCCTCTGCAGCAGTTCCGGCCCGATGCCCGAGGTCGCCGGCGACGGCGGGCTGGTCCGCGACGTGAACGACGAGGCTGGCTTCGCAGATGATCTCATCCTGCTCACAGATCCCGCCCAGCGCGGGCGCTGGGCGCAACGGGGCCTCGCCAACGCCAGCCGCTTCACCGCCGAGCGAATGGTGCTCGATTACGTCCGCGTTTACGGCGAAGCAGTCGCCGCCCGATGAAGAATTTCCTGATGCTCCTCAGCTTCCTGCTCCCGTGGCCGCTGCGCCGCCGCCTGCTGCAGCGCTGCTTCGGCTTCCAGATCCACCCCACCGCCCGCATTGGCCTCGCCTGGGTGCGCCCGCAGCGGCTCGTGATGGAGGAAGGCACCTACATCGGCGATCTCACGATTTGCAAAAACCTCGACCTGATCCACCTGAAGGCGCACTCGCGCATCGGGCGCGGGAACTGGATTACGGGCTTCCCGCCCGGGCACCCGAAGCATTTCGCCCACGAGGCGGAACGCCGGCCCGAACTGATCCTCGGCGAGCATTCGGCCGTCACCAACCGGCACCTCATTGACTGCACGGCGCGCGTCACCGTCGGGAAATTTGCGACGTTCGCCGGCTTCCAGTCGCAGATCCTCACGCACAGCATTGATTTGCAGACGAACCGCCAGTCGTCGGCACCGGTCAGCATCGGCGACTACTGCTTCGTCGGCACCAACTGCGTGATTCTCGGCGGCGCGGTGCTGCCGGATTTCTGCGTGCTCGCCGCAAAGTCGCAGCTTGCGACGAAGCTCACGGAGCAGTGCGCGCTGTATTCGGGCGTGCCCGCGCGCTTCGTGCAGGAGTTGTCGCCGGAGTTCGGCTACTTCCGGCGCACGGAGGGAATGGTGGACTAGCCGTGCTCCGCGCGGCTGCTCCCGCTCAATGACGCGCGAGCGCCGCGAGCGCGAGAGCCAGCGCGGCGATGCTGAAAACGAGCGCGAGCAGCGCGCACCACACGGCCCGCGCTCCAGACTGCGGTGGGCGCGGCAGAGTTTCACGGATGACGGCGTAATCCGGGTTCATCCCTGCGCGCGCCTGCGCGGAATGGCGGACGCACACTGCGACCGCGCACTCGGCCGTGTGGCTGATGCTGAGTTCCGCGGCAAGTTCGGTGCCCTCGATTGAGATCCGGGGGCGGCCATTCTCATCGTGACGGACTTCGATCTGCGCGGGGCTCAGCGAGGCGAACTCCGGTCCGCATTTCATGAGCGCCTCCTTCGCGCACCACATCCCGCAGAGTGTCGCGCGCGGCTCGGGCTGGCGCAGCGCATATGCGCGCTCGGAGGCGGTGAAATTCTCGCCGTAAAACGGATCGCTCCACGGGTCGCCCGACCACGGCATCTCCGCGATCTCCTCGATGTCGATCCCTGCGGCAGGCTTCGCCGCGGCGCCGATGGGAGTGCGAATGACGGGCGCGCTCTTCCCACGGTCCGCGCCGTTCGCGGCAGTGCTTCCGTTCAGCAGCTCGCCAAATGTCGTCGCAGTCCAGACGCCGGGGAGGTCGGCGCCGGCGAGGCGCTTGATCGCCGCATGCAGCACGCGGCGCGAGATCGAGCCGCCGAGCCGCTCCGGAGGCAGGATGAAGGAGTCCGAGAGTTCGGCTTCCGGCACGTTGAAGAAACGCGAGACGACGGCGCTGACGGATTCGTTCATTCAGTTTCCCGATAGGCAGATGGAGCACACGCAGCCGGGGGGATCGATGCTCGCAAGGAGCATGTGGCCGCGCCTGCGGAGGACGGATGCGGGCTGCAGGCAGAGGGAGCAAGACCTTTCCCCTCGGGTAAGTGAACTGTAATGAGCCGAGATGCGCTGCGAGAGCACGCCGAGAAACTCCGCCACGCCGCGACCGCCATTGATGCGGTGATCGAATGCGCAGCTCAGGATGAATCCGCCGGGCTGGTCCGCGCCGATGCCGAGGATGGCGGCCTGGTGGTTGTTGATGAGCGGGTCGAATGCAAAAACGCCGCTGCCGGAGAGATCCGTGACGGTGAACGTGGATCCTGTCACGTCGGCCACGGCGAGGGAGTTCGTCGTGTATTTCACGAGGGCGTCGTCCACCTTCGCGGAGAGATCGGCAAAGCTGAGCTTGTCCGCGCCGCGGATGACGAGGACTTTCAACCCGTGGCCGCCCATGTCCACGGCGAAGCCGATGTTCACTTCGCGGTATTCGAAAACCGAGTCGGCATGGAAGCAGGCGTTCAGCGAGCGGAACTGGGCGAGGGCGCGGGCGGTCTCAAAGAGGATGATCGCGAGGCGGTTCACCGGCGGCCGCTGGCGCGCGCATGCATCCTGGAGGCCGGGTGCCGGGCAGAGAAAATGGAGCGTGCTCCGCAGCACCGCATGGGATGCCGTTAGCAGCTCCCGGTTCTCATACTGCTTCGCGCGGGGCAGGGGAATGAGGGCGCCGGGCTCGGAAGGCGGCGCGATTTTTTCCGGCGTGGATGCCGTGGTGTTCGGCGCAGTCTTTGCGGGAGAGGGAGCCTTCGGTTCTGATGCAGCGGTGCCTCCGAGCTTCGCGCGCACATCCGCCTCGGTGACGAATGCCATGCCGGCAAAATCGCTCTCCTTCAGTGCGGAGCCCGCGAGGAGTTCGCGCGCTTTCTTGCTGAAGACGGTTGCGGTGTCCGGCGCCGGTGCGTCCTTGGATTCGGAAGCGCTCTTTGTCTCGGCAGGAATGCCGTCGGGCCAGATGCGGCAGAGGACTTCGCCCACGGGCACCTCGGTGTCGCGCTGCCATGCGTGGTGCAGCACGCCGGCCGCAGGGGCGTGGACTTCAAAGACGGCCTTTGTCGTCTCCATCTCCGCGAGGAGGTCGCCCTCCTTCACGGTGGCGCCGGACTCCGCGCGCCAGTGGAGCAGACGTGCGGTCACGTCGTTTACGTTCTCGACCGGGACTTTGACTTCGACTGCGGGCCTCATGATGCAGCAAGCCTCCTCAGCGCGGCGACAATCTCTCCGGTCCCGGGCAGCGCGGATTTTTCAAGCTCGCGACCGCAGGGGATGGGATGCGGCGCCGCGCACACACGCGCGCTGCGCACCGGCATCGCTGGCAGCCGCTCGGCGCAAGCGGCGATCACCTCGGCGCCGAAGCCGGCGAAGCCCTGGCCCTCCTCGACGACGAGCAAACGGCCAGTGCGCGCGACCGACTCGGCAATCGGCGCGACATCAAGCGGGAAGAGCCGCGTCGGCACGAGCACTTCGCTGGTGATTTCGTCGTCCTCAAACGCGCGTTTCACCGCCTCCTCGGTCTCGTCCACGATTCCGCCGTAAGCCACGACGGTGACGGATCCGCGGCCCTGCGCGTCGAGCTTCAGCGTGGGAAAATCCGCGCCGTCCTCCAGCCACGGGCGGCCGTCGAGCGCCCGCTGGCGCACGCTCATTCCGTAGAGCAGCTTGTTCTCGACGAGCAGGCAGGGGCCGTCGAGACGCCCGTGAATGCGCTGGAGCAGCAGCGCGGGATCGAAGGCGGACGTGAGCGCGACGATGTTCAGGCCGGGCGTGCCGAAGAAATGCTTCTCGAGGCTCTGGCTGTGCGTGGCGCCATAGCCGCGCTTGCCGCCCATCGCGGCGCGATAGACGACGGGCACCGCGACCTGCCCCGCATACATGTAGGCGAACTTGCTCGCCTGGTTGATGATTTGATCCGCGGCGAGCGTGATGAAGTCGCCGAACATGATCTCCACGAATGGCCGCATCCCCGCGAGGGCGACGCCGTTTCCGAGCCCCGCGATCGCCGCCTCGCTGATCGGAGTGTTGCGCACGCGGCCGGGGAATTCCGTGCTGAGGCCCTTGGTCGCCTTGAACGCGCCGCCGTAGGGATCCTCCATGTCCTCGCCGAAAAGGATCACACGCCGATCCTGCGCGAGCAGGTGGCGGAGGCCGTCGCGCACGCGCTCGACGACCCGCGGCTGCGGGCGGGCCGATGCGATCTCCGTGGAAAGTGCCGTCGGTTTCCATGTGCGGGTCGCCGGTTCTGCCGTCGCGGCCGCCTCGGCGGAGTCAGCGGGCTTCGGCCCGGATTCCAGTTCCGCGAGAACGTCACGCAGACGTGATTCGGACTCCGCATGGGCGCGGCTGTATTCGGCGGGAAAGTCACGCTCGAAGGCGTTCACCGGATCGCGCGCGGCGAAGTCAGCGATCAGTTCCTGCGCACGGTTGTCGTCGCCCTTCGAGTGGGCCTTCAGCCGGAAGCACTCAATGACGAGCGCCGCTGGTCGCTGCTCGCGGCGGACGAAGTCGGCGGCTTCGCGCGCAGTCGCGAACAGCGAGTTGGTGTCCCAGATGTTCCCCTCGAAATGCCGCACGCCAAACGCATCGAAGCGTCCGCCGACCGAGCCCGCAGTCGTCGTGGCGGTGTCGGTGCTCTGCGCGTAGCCGTTTTTCTCCAGCACGATGAGGAGCGGCAGCGACCAGAGGCTCGCGAGGTTCAGCGTCTCATACACCACGCCCTGGCCGAGCGTGCCGTCGCCGATGAATGCGGCGGCGAGGCTGCCGGGCTCGTTCAGCTTCAGCGCCGCGGCGCAGCCCGCCGCGATCGGGACTCCGCCGCCCTGGACGCCGTTGCTCAGGAAGCGCCCGCGGCAGATGTGCTGGCTGCCGCCGCGCCCGGCGCAGATGCCCGAGGGCAGCGCCCTGATTTCCGCGAGCAGGCCGCGGACGTCATCCGTGCAGGCGAGGTAGTGCCCGTGGCAGCGGTGGTTGCTGAAGACCCAGTCGCCCTCCCGCACGGCGGCGGCCACGGCGAGCGCGGACATCTCCTGGCCGATGCACGTGTGGACGGTGCCGGAGAGTTTTCCCTCGGAGAAAAGCGTGAGGAGCTTTTCCTCGAAAAGCCGGATCGCCACCGCGCGGCGGAGCGTCTCGCTATCACTTGGAATCACGACGCCGGAGCCTTGGATCGCTGGGAGCTGGACTGTCATATCCATGCGGGACGGCGACTATTCAGAGCGGGGTAGCGCGGTTCAAGGGGAATTGCGCCCGCATCTTCTTGCGCATCTGCACTCAGGTTGTGCCGACCTTTTGATGCCGCTGCTTCGTGTAAAAATCGAGGGTCTGGCAGACGAGCGCGGAGAACGCGACTGCGATCAGATAAAACCAGAGGGGATCTTTGATTCCGATCTGCAAAACAAACCGGTAGGTGGCCATGTGGAGGATATAAAGGGGATACGAGACATCGCCGAGAAACCGAAGGAGTGACGAACGCCTGACGACAGCCCGAGTAGTGATCACGCGGTTTGTGAAGATCAGATAGACGAGGAGCAGCGTTGCAGACTTGAAGGCAAAATCCACCACGTCCGCCCGGAAAAAATCCCCGATCGCATGATGTTTGGCCCTGGCCATGAATTGGATTCCAGCCGCGAGGACAATGTGGCCGCCAAACAGAATCTGAAGATCTCTCATGGCGGAAGCGGGGCGATCACCCATCCGGGCCAGGCGCAACCCCGCAATCCAAGCGAATGAAAGTAAGAGCAGGTTCGCCCCAAAGCCAATCCCTGAATAATAGGGGAGGTGCATCAGCGTTCGCAGCGCGGTGTATATGAGGTAGCACGCGAAGGAAAAATAAATCAGTGCCCGTGTGTGGGCTGAATTCAATTTCGCGAGCAATGGCGCAAAGCAATAGAGCCAGAGCTCGAGCGAGAGGCTCCATGCCGGGCCCACAAGGGAAGTTGTGGTCACCAGTTGGTTGAGGAAAAGTGCATTGACGGCAATTTCCCCGAACTGCGGCGTAGTCTTTTCAAAGAGCATCCCAGCAAGGCATGAGGCCGCCAGTCCCGTGAGATAGACTGGGTAAAGCCGCTTGAGCCTGCGGATGAGAAACCCTTCCGGTTGCTTGGAGTATGAAATGCTGATCGAGTATCCGCTGATGAGCAGGAAGCCGAGAATCGCCTCGAAAGCGCCGAACTTCGGAATGCAATCCATCCAGCCAAGCGGAACAAAATTGGGGAGATGGTTGATTGCGACGATGGAGGCCAGCAAGAATCGCAGGCCTGCGAGAATGCTCCACTTGTCGAGGTTCTCCCCTGTGAGCCACGACCACACGCCGAACGGCTGTGGTGCGCCCTTCATTGCGGAGGCAGCGGAGTCTGACATGCGTCCCCGATAACGGAACTGGAAATCAGGGCAAGGCGGAACGGCGGGCAAGGACATACATGCCCGAAATACCGTGCCGTTGGCGTGACGCAAAAGTAACGCGCCAAAGCGCATTTCGTGTTTTGCCCCAGACGTAAATGTCCTCCATAGTCCGCGTCACCCAATGTGCGGCATCGCAGCAGCCTTCCATTTCAACGCTCCCGCTGAGCCCCTTGATCTCGACTGCCTCGCCCACCGCGGGCCGGATGCCCGGGGCGAGTGGACTTCGCCGGATGGTCGCATCTGGTTCGGCCACACGCGGCTCGCAATTCTCGATTTGTCGCCCGCGGGCGCACAGCCGATGCACGATGCGGAGACGGGCAATGTGATCATCTTCAACGGAGAGGTGTATAACCACATGGAGCTGCGCGAGGAGATGCGCGGCGCGGGGGTGAAGTGGAGGGGCACTTCGGACACGGAGACGCTCCTCGCTGCCTACCGGATTTGGGGTGAAGACTTCGTCACGGCGCTGAAGGGGATGTTTGCCTTCCTCATTTTCGACCGGCGCAAAGGCCGCCTGCTTGCGAGCCGCGGACCGCTCGGCATCAAGACGCTCTACTATGAGCGCGCCGGCGATTCGATTCGCTTTGCGTCGGAGACGCGCGCGCTCGCGAAGGGTGCGCCGCGCATTTGCTCGAAGAGCGGACTCAGCGCGTATCTGCAGTGGGGATGCTGCCCGGAGAACGACTTCATTTTTCCGGGAATCGAGATCCTGCCCGCGGGCTGCTGCATGAGTGTGGAATCCGACGGGGAGGCGCGCGTGTGGAAATACTGGCCGGAGAAGGCCTACGCCACGGGGCCTGCAAAGGATGCCGTCCCGCGCGTGCGCGAGCTTCTCGACCGCGCCGTGTCGCAGCACCTGCTTTCGGATGTCCCGGTCGCGTCGTTTCTCAGCGGCGGCATTGACTCATCCGTGATCACCGCGCTCGCCGCGCGCGCGATGGGCGCGCGGAAACTGCGCACGTTCTCCGTGGGCTTCCCATACCAGGAGTTCGACGAGACGAAGGTCGCGGCGGAGGTCGCCGAGCGCTACGGCACCGAGCATGAGCGAATCGAGGTTGGCGATGAGGAGGCGGTCGCGCTGGTGCAGGAGGCGGTGGAGAAGATGGACGTGCCCTCCGTGGATGCGATCAACACATACATCGTGTCGAAGAAGGTGGCGGAACAGGGCATCAAGGTCGCGCTCTCCGGGCTCGGTGCGGATGAACTCTTCGGAGGCTATCCGAGCTTCCGCGACACGGCGAAGCTCGGCCTCGTCGCGCTGATTCCACGGCCGATTCGCAGGCTTCTCTCCGCATTCGGCCGCACGGGCGCGCGCCTTGCGGACATCCCGGAGGGCGACGTGATCACCCTCGCGATCTGGCGGCGGAGGCTCTGGAGCGATGAGAAGCTGCGTGCGGCGGGCCTGCCGATCGTGCCGCTTCAAATCGAGTCCCCGCCGGATCTCCACGATGATTTTGCGAGGATCAGCTGGGCGGAGCTGAGCGTGTATATGCGGCAGATGCTCCTGCGGGATTCGGACCAGATGAGCATGGCCGTCTCGCTCGAACTGCGCGTGCCGTTCCTCGACCGCGATCTCGTCGAGTGCATCCTGAGCCTGCCGGCGCGGGAGAAGACGCGCCATCCCGGCATCAAGGGCCTGCTCGTCGAAGCCTGCCGCGACCTCCTTCCGCGGAACGTCTATGACCGCCCGAAGATGGGATTCTCGCTGCCGATGGACGTGTGGATGCGCGGCGCGCTGCGGAAATTTTCCGAGGCGGGCCTCGCGGAAGTGGACCGCCTTGCGCTGCTCGCACCGGGTTCCGTCCAGCGGCTCCAGCGGCAGTTCGACACGGGGGAAATCCACTGGACGCGCCTGTGGTCGCTCGTGGTCCTCGGGCATTACCTCAGAAAAATGTCCGTGAATGCCGGCTGCGAGTCTGCTGTCCTTGCGTCCGCGTGACGCGCATCCTCCGCTCCATCCGATCCGTGAACCCCGCCGGCGGCGGGCCGATTGAGGGGATCAAGCAGGTCGCAAAAGTCCACGCCGCCGCAGGGCATGAGACGGAGATCGTCTCGCTCGACAGCCCGGACGATCCGTGGGTGCGCGAGTTTCCGCTGAAGCTCCACGCGCTCGGCCCCGTGAAGTCCAGCTACGGCTACTCGAAGCGGTTCGCGCCGTGGATTGCGGAGCACCGGCGGGACTACGATGCCGTCGTCGTCAGCGGCCTCTGGCAATACAGCGGCTTCGGCGTCTGGCGCGCGCTGCACGGGACCGACACGCCCTACTTCGTCTTTCCGCACGGCATGCTCGACCCGTGGTTCAAGCGCACCTACCCGCTGAAGCACTTGAAAAAATGGCTCTACTGGCCGTGGGCCGACTACCGGCTGCTGCGCGATGCCCGCGCAGTGCTCTTCACCTCCGAGGAGGAGCGCCGCGCCGCGCGCGAATCCTTCTGGCTCTACCGCTGCAACGAGGTCGTCGTGAACTACGGCATCGCCGGGCCGTCCGGTGATCTGGCGGCGATGCGCGCGGCGCTTGCGGAAAAATTGCCGCAGGTCGCGGGCCGGCGGTTTCTCCTCTTCCTCAGCCGCATCCATGAGAAGAAGGGCTGCGACCTGCTCGTCCGCGCATTTGCCGAGGCCGCAAAAGCCGACGGTGAAATCCTCCTCGTCATCGCCGGGCCGGATCAAACGGGCCTCGCGGATGCGCTGCGTGCCGAGTGTTCGCGGCTCGGCATCGCGGAGCGCGTGCTGTGGCCGGGAATGGTTTCCGGTGATTTGAAATGGGGCCTGCTCGGCGCCGCGGAGGCGTTCGTGCTCCCGTCGCACCAGGAGAATTTCGGCATTGCCGTCGCCGAGGCGCTCGCGTGCGGCACGCCGGTGCTCATCTCCGACAAGGTGAACATCTGGCGCGAAATCGCGGAGGATGGCGCGGGCCTCGTGGATTCCGACGACCAGCCCGGCACGACGCGGCTCCTTCAAAAATGGCTCTCAACTCCTGCGGAGCGACGCGAGGCAATGCGCACGCAGGCGCGGAAGACTTTCCTCGCGCGCTTCGAGGTGAAGCGCGCAGCGGAGGCGCTCGTCGAGGCGATCCGCACGCATTCCGCCTCCCGGTGATGCGCGGGGAAGTTGCCACGCGCGCCGCGTTTGTGTTCGTCTGCCGCCGATGAAGATCACCATCGCCCAAGGCGCATTTCTCCCCGTCCCGCCCCTGCGCGGCGGCGCCGTGGAGAAAATCTGGTTTGGGCTCGGGCGTGAGTTCGCGCGGCGCGGACACGAGGTGACGCACATCTCCCGGCGCTTCGAGGCGCTGCCGGACTCCGAGACGCGCGATGGCGTCCGCCACATCCGCGTGCGCGGACACGACACGCCGCGGCGGCTTGTCTGGCTGAAGGCGCTCGACCTTTTCTACTCACTGCGCGTGCGCCGGGTGCTGCCGGCTGCGGACATCCTCGTCACGAACACCTTCTGGCTTCCGGTGCTCGTGCGTTCGAAAAAGCCCGGCGCACTCTACGTCCACGTTGCCCGTTACCCGAAGGGCCAGATGCGCTTCTACAAGCACGCCGCGCGGCTACAGACCGTGACAAATCCCATCCGCGAGGCGATCATCGCCGAGGTTTCGGACATCGCCGCAAAGGTGTGCTGCATCCCATACCCGCTGCCGGACGCGCCCGGAGCGCCGCTCGGTCCGGATGTCCCGGTGCGCGAAAAGCTCCTGCTCTACACCGGCCGCATCCATCCGGAAAAAGGCATCCACCTCCTCATCGAGGCCGTCGCCCGCCTCGGCGACCGCCTCCCCTCGGATTGGCGGCTCGTGCTCGTCGGCCCGTGGGATGCCGCCGCGGGCGGTGGCGGGGAAGGCTACCTCGCCGAGCTTCGCCGCCTCGCGCAGCCGCTCGGCGAGCGCGTGGAATTCGCCGGCCCCACCTACGACCCCGCGCAGCTCGCCGCGCACTACCGCGCCGCCTCGCTCTTCCTTTATCCCTCGCTCGCGGAAAAGGGCGAGACCTTCGGCGTCGCCCCGCTGGAGGCGATGTCGCACGGCTGCCCCGCGCTCGTCTCATCGCTCGCGTGCTTCCGCGATTTTCTCGAGGAGGACGTGAACGGGTTCGTCTTCGATCACCGCGCAAAGGATCCCGCCGGAGCGCTCGCGGAAAAAATCAACGCCCTGCTCGCGGCCCCGGAGCGCCTCGAAGCCGCCGCACGCCGCGGCATCGAAACCGCCGCGCGCTTCTCCGTCGAGCGCATCGCCGGTTTGTATCTTGAAGACTTCCGGTCGCTCCTGTCTTCTCCCGCCCGCCCCGCCCCGTGAAACCGCAAGAACAGCACTCGCCCTACGACTCGCCCTGGTCCGTGGGGCAGCGCGTGAAGATGCTCCTCTGGGAGTATTGCTGGGCGGTGTTTTGCGGGTGGACGCCGAAGCCGCTGAACGCATGGCGGCTCCTCTGGCTGCGCATCTTCGGGGCAAAGATCCACGGCCATCCATTCGTCCACCAGCGCGCGCGCATCCAGATTCCCTGGAACGTCACGCTCCGCGACCGCGCCGCCCTCGGCGACCGCGCGAACCTCTACAGCCTCGGCGAAATCGAAATCGGCGAGCGCGCGATCATCGCCCAGGAGGCCTACCTCTGCACCGGCACGCACGATCTGGAGGACAAGAACCTCCCGCTGCGCGTGGCGAAGATCACCGTCGGGCCGGATGCCTTCATCGCCGCGCGCGCCTTCATCATGCCCGGCATCACGATTGCCGCAAAGGCCGTCGTCGGCGCGTGCGCCGTCGTCACCCGCGATGTCGGCGAAGGGGTGCGCGTCGCCGGGAATCCCGCGCGCCCGCTTGGGAGCGGCCCCGCTGAAAGCCGCCCATGAGCCTCGCCGGCCTGAAGCGCAGCATTCGCGGCAACCGCTGGCTCCGCTCGATGGCGATGGGACTGTGGCGCCTCGGGCGCGACCTGCCGCGGCACATTCCCATCCAGGCGGTTCCCTTTCTGCGCCGGTGGAGCGGGCGGCCGCTCGGCTTTCACCGCACCGCCGCCGAGTATCTCGCGAAGCACCCGGAGCGCGGCTGGGAAAGGCTCATCGCCCGCGGCGGCGCCTACGAGCGCGTGCGCCCGCAGCCCTGCGGCCCCGCGCTGCCCGCGAGCTTTGACCCGCCCCAGACCGTCGCGTGGGAGGATGAGCGCGTCATCTTTCTGGATCGCTGCCGCTACTGGGGCGAATACGGCGGCTCCATCATCGCGCACGACGAGCGCCTCATCGGCGAAGTCTCCCGCGACGTGTGGGGCCTCGAGCGCCACGCCATCTTCAACCGCCTGCGCCTCCCCGCCGCGCGCGATCTCCCCGGCCTCTCCGCGGTCATCTCCACCCCCGAGGCTTCCACGAACTACAGCCACTGGATGATGGACCTCCTGCCGCGCCTCGACCTGCTCGCGCGCGCGGGGTTCGGCCCGGAGAAGGTGGACCGCTACCTCGTGAACCTCGGCGGCGCACCCTACGAGAGCGAGACACTGCGCCTTGCCGGAATCCCCCCCGAGAAGATCATCCCCGTCACCGGCGCCTCCCATTTCCGCTGCGAGCGCGTGATCACCACGAGCCTGCGGCAGCACCACTGGCAGCGAAGCCTGCCTGCGTGGGTGCCCGGCTTCCTGCGCAGGCTTGCGGGGCTCGGCGAGGCATCCGTCCCCGGCACCCGGCGGCTCTATCTCACGCGCAGGGCCGCGTCGTTCCGCAGGGTGCTGAATGAGGACGCGCTCGCTGCTCCGCTCGCGGCGAACGGCTTTGAAATCACCGACCCCGCCGCGCTCTCCGTCGCGGAGCAGGCCGCGCTCTTTGCCAGCGCTGCGGTGATCGTCTCCCCGCACAGCTCGGCGATGACGAACCTTGTCTTCTGCAATCCCGGCACCGCGGTGCTGGAAATCTTCCCCGCGGACTACTTCGACGTCTCCTTCTGGACCGCCGCCTCCATCGCGGGCTGCACCTACCACGCCTTCGTCGCCGCGCGCCCGCCCGGCCCCGCGCCCGGCTCGCACATCGAGGCGCGGCGGCAGGACATCGTGCTCGATGAAGCCCAGCTTGCCCGCGTCGCCGCTTTCCTCCAGACACACAGCCGCACAGCCGCCACCGCGGCTGGCACCAGCGCCACCCTTCCATGACCGCCGCGGCAAACGTCATCGCAGTCGTCGTCACCCGGAACCGGCTCGAACTCCTCACAGAGTGCGTCGCCGCCATCCGGGCGCAGACGCTTGCCTGCCGGGAAATCATCGTCGTGAACAACGAGAGCACCGACGGCACCGCCGCGTGGCTCGCCGAGCAGAAGGACCTTGTCGCGATCACGCAGGGGAATCTCGGCAGCTCCGGCGGGCAGAACTCCGGCATCCGCCTCGCCTACGAGCACGGCGCGGAATGGATCTGGTGCATGGACGACGACACCATCGCCGACCCGGACGCCCTCGCGCAGATGCTCGCATCGCCGAAGGCCGCTGAGCCCGCCACCGGCTTCCTCGCCAGCGCAGTGCGGTGGACGGACGGCTCGGTGCACCGCATGAATTTCCCGCCCCGGCTGCCCACTTACCCGAAGCTCTTCCAGGACCTGAAGACCGGGTGCATCCGGCTCAGCTCCTCGTCCTTTGTCTCCCTGCTCGTCGCGCGCCGCGCCGTCGCGGAGGCCGGCCTGCCCATCCGCGAGATGTTCCTGTGGTATGACGACATGGAATTCACCATGCGCATCAGCCGGAAGTTCGAGGGCTACGCCATCCTCGCCAGCGGCGTGCTGCACAAGACGCCGGCCAACCACATGGGCGACGCCTTCGGCGAAGTGACCCGCGAGTCCCTCTGGAAGTTCCGCTACGGCGCGCGGAACAAGGTCTTCTGCATCCGGAAAATGGGGATGTCCTTCCTCCAGACCTCCGTCTCGCTCGCGGGCATCGTCTTCAAGATCCTCCGCTCCATCGCCTTTCGGAAATCCCCCGCCATCACCCTCCGCATCCTCGGCTCGCTCCTCAGCGGCCTGCGCTTCAATCCCTCGGTGGAGCGCGTCTAAAAGAAGGCTTTTTCCGGTAATAACATACTTGACACAACATGCGAAGTGTGCGAATTTTCGCGCATGAGCAAGAAAAACGACCTCCCCGAAACGCTTCACGAGGCGATCAAATACTTCGCCGAGCAAGACGTGGCGTTGCAGTTCATGATCAAAATGCGCTGGCCCGATGGCGTCGTGAAGTGCCCGCGCTGCGATTCACTTCGCGTTTCGTTCACCGCGAAGCGCCGCGTTTGGACGTGCGAGGATTGCCCGAAGCGCCGCCAGTTTTCGATCAAGGTCGGCACCATCATGGAAGATTCGCCGATCACGCTCGACAAGTGGATCGTCGGAATGTGGCTCATCACGAGCGCGAAAAATGGAATCAGCAGCTACGAGTTGCACCGCGCTCTCGGCATCACGCAAAAGAGCGCGTGGTTTCTCGGGCACCGCATCCGCTTCGCGCTGCAAAACGGCAGCGTGGAAAAAATCAGCGGCCACTGCGAAGTTGACGAGACGTGGATCGGCGGCTCGGCGCGCAACATGCACGCGGAGCAGAAGCGGAAGAAAATGCGCGGCGTGATGAATACGGCGCTTACGCCCGTGCAAGGTCTACTAGAGCGCGGCACGAGGGAAAAAGCCTCGCGCGTGCGTCTGCAAATCATCCGCAGCACGAAGCGCGCACAGATGCAGGGTGCGGTGCGCAAATACGTTTTGAAAGGCGCGGAAGTTCACACGGATGCGCACACCGCGTATCGCGGGCTTGACGACGAATACACGCACAACGTCGTTGATCACGCTGTCGAATACGTTCGTGGCAACGTCCACACGAACGGCCTCGAAAACTTTTGGTCACTGCTGAAACGCACGATCAAGGGCACGTATGTGAACGTCGAACCGTTCCATCTTTTCCGGTATTTGGACGAGCAGGCGTTTCGCTTTAACGAGCGCAAGACAGACGATCAGGGCCGCTTCCTGATGGCCGTGAACGGCATCACGGGGAAGCGCTTGACCTACCGCAAACTCACGGGCAGCGTAGGCGACAACTGAAAGCCACGCCAGCGCCGTGGAAAACAAACGCAAGCATGAGCAACAAGTTCAAAAAAAATGCCGGAGTGACGTTCTCGTGCGTGAACAGCACTCAGCACAGAACTGTCCACGCTGATGGTGTAACGCTTCAAGTGAAAACGCATGGCCCATTTCCGCCTTCGGTGCGTCTGATTTTTTTCAACGAACGCCCTTCTTTACCGTCCCAATTTACGCGGAAACAAGCGGAAGATAAAAGTCTGGGTTCCGAAATTCCAGAAACGAGAATCAAGAAAACTGACTGGATTCGAGAATTAGAAGTTGAAGTTGTCATGACAGCGGAGGTTGCAGTGAAGCTTTGTCTGTTTTTGGCGAAGCGCTTTAATGTTAAGATTGAAACTGTTGAGACACCCCTTGAAAGTGCTGAGCCACAGCCGGGGACTGGGCCTTCAAGTGAACAATGAACATCGCTCGCAATACAATACTTGGCGTTGCCGGAGTTGCTGCAACTTCAGGGGAGACGTTTGCAGATGCGTTTTATGTGAACGCCGAAAGCATAACTAGCAGGTGCGGTTATGCAGAAGAGGAATTTTGTATTTCCTCTTCTTCCTACAGGGCGTTTTCTGCTGATTCGATAATTCTGTCGCCAGCCAGCAAAACAGAACGCAAGTTTCACGACTTATACAACAAATGGAAGCAAGACATTAGAGGAATGTCTTCAATGTCTCAGATAACGTCGAATAAGCATTATCTGAGAATTATAGCTTTGGGCGAAGAGGTAATTCCTTGTATTCTCAAACAACTTCAGATTCAGATTGATCCGTGGTTCGCGGCACTCAGGGCGCTGACTGAGCGTGAAGACATCGGCAGAGAACACGCTGGCAATTTCAGAAAAATTGCGGCTGCTTGGATTGCTTGGGGGAAAGCAGAACGGCTCATCTAATGACTCTTAATCGCCCGGAGATTCTCGGCACTTTTCCTAATCTGATTCCAGATGGAGGAATTTGGAAAAGTCCTAAGACGCCGGATTGGAATTATAACTGCATCGCTTTTGCAGCCGGCGAAGAACATCGCATCTGGTGGCCCGGAAACGCGGATTGCTATTGGCCGACAAGTGATGAAGACGAGAGCCTAGAAAACTTTGAGAAAGCATTTCAATCTATCGGATACGCGGTTTGCGATAATGAGCTTCTGGAGCCGGGATGGGAAAAGGTTGCTATTTACGTTGCCAGAGGGACTGTGCAGCACGCTATAAAGCAAATGCCGGATGGAAGATGGAAAAGCAAGCTAGGCGGCGATTTGGACGATGTTGAGCATGACACTCTACGCGGCGGAGAGTGTGTCCTCTATGGCAAGGCTGTGCGATTCATGAAACGAAAGATCAAAAATGAAGAAACGATCCTCAGCGACTGATATACCGCTAGTGCCATTATCGGCATTGGAGCAAACCGTCAAATCGGTTCTGAACGTCACCAAAAAGGAATCCGACGAGCAGATTGCGCATTTTCAGGGCATGAACGCCAAGCGCAGGGCGTCGAGAAAGAAGCGCTGAATCCCAGCTAGCCGCTAGCGAAGGCACTGGGCAAGGCGGCATGTTGCGACAGGTATATTGTTACCC
>JBGAPP010000011.1:0-200519 GCA_044221185.1 Chthoniobacteraceae bacterium
TCGCCTTTCTCCAGCAGGTAGGCCGGATCGGCCCAGCGGATATTGACGTCGTCCATGCGGAATCCGGCATCGAAAAAGACGGTTCTCATCAGTGTGGGTGGCATGCAGTTTGGGGCTCAAAATCAGGGAATCGGCAGAATTGCGGTCAAAATGCACGCCTATCCGGTTGTTTGGCAAAGCGCGAGGGGAGAAGGTGGAGCGTGACCTCCGGGCACGCTTCTGCCGGGCGAAATGCCAAGAAACGCGCCCGGAGGTCGCATTCCACCCCGGCTTGGCAGGCAACCGGATAGGCATATCAAAATGCCAATTTTCATGCTCCGGGTGGCCAATTGCACCGTGCACAAGGCCGGGAGGAGTGTGCCGGAGCCCGATTGCACCGTGCAATTGAGCACCGGCAGACTCCGGGTGCCCGATTGCGCCGTGCAATTGCGCGCCAGAAGACTCCGGGCGACCAGTTGCATCGTGCACGGCAGCACCCGCAGGCTCCGGGCGGCCAGTTGCACCGTGCAATCGTGCTCCCCGAGACTCCCCTCCGCCAATTGCACCGTGCAATCGCCCTGCCCCACCCTCCGGCGCCCCGCCTGCACCATGCACGGATGCCCCCGCACACGCCGACCGGGCGCGTTTTTCAAACTCCCCATCTGCCGAAAATTCCCAACTGCGTGATTTCCGCGGAACGCACATGGGCGCATCGGATGCATTCTCGCCGCGCAATGAAAACCGAGGTTCTGGGGCCGCCTTCATCGCCGCGCATCGCAAGCCCGCGCGGAGGGGCGGTCAAGGATTATTTTTTGAGCGGTGACTTGCGGGAGGAGGGGTCAGTGCTCAGTGCTCAGTGCTCATGCGCGAATGGCATTGCGCGCGGCGTGGGGTTTCCCGATGCTCGCGGCACTTCACGCATGAATCTCTGGCAGGATTTCCTCATCAACCAAGGCAAGACCATCCACAAGTGGGTGCATTATTTCCCGATCTACGAGCGGCACTTCCACCCGTGGCAGAACAAGACGCTCACCTTCCTGGAGATCGGCGTGTCGCGCGGCGGCTCGCTGCAGATGTGGCAGCGCTACTTCGGCCCGCTGGCGAAAATCGTGGGCATCGACATCGACCCGACGTGCAAGGCGCACGAGTCGCCGGGGGTGTTTGTGCGGCTGGGGGATCAGTCGGACCCGAAGTTCCTGCAGTCGCTCATCGATGAGTTCGGCGTGCCGGACGTGGTGCTCGACGACGGGAGCCACCACATGCACCACATCGTGGACACGTTCAATTTCCTCTATCCGCGGATGCCGAAGAACGGCGTGTATGTGGTGGAGGATCTGCACACGGCGTATTGGAAGGAATACGGCGGGGGCAAGGACGAGCCGGGGTCGTTCGTGAATGTGGCGAAGCGGTTCATCGACGAGCTGAACGCGGACCACAGCCGCGGCGAGGTGCCGCGCAGCGACGTGATCACGCGGGACACGTTCGGGATCAGCTTTTACGACAGCGTGATCGCGTTCGAGAAGGGGCACGTGTTCTGGAAGGACGCGCCGCTGATTCCGCCGCCCGCGAAGACGGGGCCGTAAGGCGGGGGACGGGCGGAGGCGCATGGACCGGGTGGGTTGCCGGCGGGTTGGCCGGCCGTGCCGGGGATGGGCGAATCACTTCGCCGGCGTCGCGGTGATCTCGCTCGCCACGCGGCGGTCGATCTTCACCACCACGTCGATCTTCTTCCCGTCGAACTCCTCGGTGCCCTGCGCATCCACCTCCATCTTCGCCATCCCTTTGGTGCGCCCGGCGGTCGATGCAGGATCCACTGGCACATCCATCTCCACGCTGTATTCGGACTGGAAGCGGCGTCCCTTCACGTTCTCCGGCAGGCTCGAGAGCGTGACGCCCCTGCCTTCGATCTTCGCGTTCATCCGCACCGAGAGCGCGGGCTTCTTCTCAAACTCACCGAGCGTCACGAGCTTCGCGCTGCCGCTCACGCCCTTCGGGTCGAGGCCGGTCACGCCGTTGCGCGCGAGCGACTCCACCGCGGCCTTGCCGTTCACCGGCCACTCCGCGCCGACCGCGACCTTCTCCTTCGTGCCGAAGATGTCGTCGTCGCTCACCTCGTCCTCCGCCTGCACCGTCAGCAGCGACTCAATGAGCTGCGCCTGCACGTCGTTCGCCGCCTCGCCGTTCACCTGCGTCTCGTTGTCCGGCTCGTCGCGGCGGAGGGAAAGCTCGTCTCCCTCGCTGAAGAAAAACGCCGGCTGCCCGCTCCGCACGCATTCGACGGTCTTCACCTTCATCCGCAGCGCGCTGGGCAGGCCCCTCTTCGTCACGGACACAACCGTGAGCGCGCCTGTCATCCGGCACGCGACGAGCGTCTCGTCCGACTCCACCTCCCGGCCGTCGAAGCTCGTCTTCATCTTGTCCTCGAATGCGACCTTTGCCGAGACATCGAACCGGTCGCCCGCCTTCACCGGGCGCAGCAGCTTGATCTCATGCGTGTCGGCGGAAAATGCGGCGGTGACGAGGAGGGCGAGGGCAAACAGTGCGCGTGCGATCATGCGCCCTGTTTCGCAGAAAATGCGCCACGCACCAGCGCGGATTCACGCTTCCACCGTTTGGCGAAAAATGAATCCGCAGCCACCGGCTACGCCATCACCGGCTCAGCGCCGGAATATTGCGCAAGCCATTCGCGGTGGACCTTCGGCGAAATCTCGCTCGGCTTGATCTCGCTGCGCCCGCCCCAGAAGACATTCGTGTAGGTCACCGGGATGCCGCACGCGGCGAGGTGGTCATCGATGGCCTTCTTGTGCGCGAAGACGCGCTCCTTCTCCGTGCCATGGCAGACAGCCATGATGTTCACGTTCGCAAAATCGGGGCCGCCCTCGCGCCAGTAGCAGTGCGTGAGGATCGGATGGCGTCCGACTTCCGCGCCCGCGCGCTGCTGCATGCCCTCCGGCACGCGCCAGTGGAAGAGTGCGTTGAACTTCGTGACGCGCTGGCCCGTCGCGCTCGGCTTCACGTGCTCTAGGAAAGTGGAGAAGCGGCCGATGACCTGGCGCTGGTTCAGATCCTCGGCGACCCGGCAGAAGGTCTCGTAATCCGTGCCCGCCTCCTTCGCGCGGGACTCCCACAGGCCCGTGCGGATTTCATCGAGCGTCAGCTCGCGCTTCAGCGCGAGGAGGACG
The DNA here is from genome assembly GCA_044221185.1 of Chthoniobacteraceae bacterium. Taxonomy (GTDB): domain Bacteria; phylum Verrucomicrobiota; class Verrucomicrobiia; order Chthoniobacterales; family Chthoniobacteraceae; genus SXWH01. The sequence continues at coordinate 3,162 of JBGAPP010000011.1, forward strand.
TCCCATTCGAGGTCGCTGAGCTGGACGATGCCGACGGGAATCATGCGCGCGGGCTCATCCGTCCTGTCGCCGGGCTCGATGACCTTGCGGCGCACATGGCCGACGCCGAGCGCGAAGATGCCCTTCGCGGGCATGAGCTTGAACTTCGTGCATCCCGTGTGGCGCATGAGCACGCGGCAGTGCTCCTCCATGTCCGTGCCCTGCGGGGTCTTCAGCGTGGTCCACAGCCGGAAGGCGCTGCCGGTCGTCTGGCCGTCGGTGCTGCGCACGACCACATGGCCGCTGAAGGGGTCGTTCTTGAACATCCAGTCGAACGCGGCATTCAGCTTTTCCTCCGGCACCTGCCACGCGACGAGCGCACCCTCGGCGAGGTTTGAAGCGACGAGCGTCTGACGCACGCGGCGGATGGTCCCGGCGGCGAGCATCGCCTTGATGCGCTCCAGCACGGTCTCAAGCGGCACGCCGCTCTTCTGCGCGATCTCGACGAAGGGCTCGCGCACGAAGCCGGGTATTTTGTCCTCGGACACGGCGAGGATCTGCGCGTTGACGGGGTCTGTGTGTTCAATGCTGGACATGGGTCGTGAGTCCTACTCCACCCAGCCCCGCCGCGCCACTTAGGAATTGCCCGGTGCGGCCCCTCGCTTGGCGCGGAATCAGGCTCCCGCGCCCGCCTTCACCCATGCCAGCGCCTCGTCACGGGTCCGCAGCGTGCCCTCGAGCTGGCGCGTGGAAACGGCATCGAGGATTTCCTTGAATCTCGGCCCCGGCTTCATGCCCAGCGCCTTCAAATCGTCGCCGTTCACCAGCGGCGGCGGGATCAGCGGCTCAGCGGCAAACTCGTCGCGCTTGCGGCGCAGGAACTCGTAGTTGTCCGTCATCCCGTGGCTGCTCACGCAGTCCACGCGGTGAAGCTCCATTTCATCGTCAAAGCCCGGCCGCGCCATGAAGCGCTTTAACTTCGCCACGCGCATGCCCTGGACGTCCTTGAAGACCATGTGGTTTGCGACCCCGCTCACCGTCGCCTCGATGTCCGCGCGGCTGAAGCGCAGGCGCATCATGATTTGCTCCGTCATCTCCGCGCCGAGCTTGTCATGGCCGTTGAAGCGGATGCGCCCCGTCTCGTCCACGGTCTGCGTTGCCGGTTTGCCGATGTCGTGAAGGAGCACGCTGAACACGAGCGGCACGCTGACCTGCTCCGGCAGCAACCCGAGCATCGCGCGCGTGTGCACGAAGACATCGCCCTCCGGATGAAACTGCGGAGGCTGCTCGCATCCCTGGAGCGCCATGATTTCCGGCAGCACCTCACCCATCAGCCCGCTCTCGACGAGCAGGTCGAAACCGTGGACGCGCGAGCGATGCAGGAAAATTTTCACGAGTTCCTCGCGGATGCGCTCGGCGCTCACGTCGTGGATGTCCGCCGCGTGCTCCTTCACCGCAGCCCATGTCGCCGGCTCGATTTCAAAGCCCAGCACCGCCGTGAAGCGCACCGCGCGCAGCAGCCGCAGCCGGTCCTCCCGGAAACGAGCGACCGGATCGCCGATGGCCCTCACGACGCGCGCCTCAATGTCGCGGCGGCCATTCACATAGTCGATCACCTCGCCGCTCAACGGGTCGAAGAACAGGCCGTTGATCGTGAAGTCACGCCGCTCCGCGTCCATCTGCGGAGTGCTGAATGTCACGCCCTCCGGCCTGCGTCCGTCCACATACGCGTGGTCGCTGCGGAACGTGGCCACTTGGAAATCATGTCCGGCCTCATGCACGACCACGACGCCGAAATGCGCGCCGACCGCATACGTGTGCGGGAAAAGCGGCCGCACCTGCTCGGGCCTCGCATCCGTCGCGATGTCATAGTCGTGCGGCTTGTGCCCGAGGAGCATGTCGCGCACGCAGCCGCCGGCATAGAGCGCGGTGAATTCCGCGGCACGCAGGCGGCGAACGATGGAGAGCGCGATTTCCTCAAGTGATTCTGACACGGCGCCAAGGAAAGGGACTCGCGGGGGAACCGCAACCGCGAAAGCTCGCCACGCGGCACATGCACCAGTTCCCCGCAGCCCGAGTCGCGCTTCCACCACATTCCCCGCTGCACAACTTTGTTCAGCGTGTCCCATTTTTTCCAGCGAGCGGAGCCGGTGCATGCGGGTTCGACACGACTTTCAGAGGGAAATGGTGCGCATCAGCCGGCTGGCATCGCGGCTGCTAAAAGCGCGGAAGCACCTTCGCGTCGGAGCTTGGAATCGTGCTGAAGACAGAATTGCGGGGGTGCGACCGATAACTACCGATGAACACACAAGACGGATCACACGAGGCAGAAGTCGCAGCCCCCACGTCATCGCCCGGCAAAACTATCCTAATCAGCGCAGCGCTCTTCGCGGCCTGCTTCTCGCTCTACTTTGCCGAACAGCGCGGCTTCCGCGTCTTCGACGACCATTTGGCAAGCGTCGCCAACGGCGAACCGGGCATTCCATCCCCGTTGGAGATAATCACGGTTCTCTCCGTGACGAGCCTCGGAGTGTGCGCCGGCCTCGTGTCGCTCATTTCAGCCGTCGGATGGTTTGTGCGGCGGCTGCATCGCCAGCATGCCGTGATGGAGGACGGTTGCAAGCGGGCCGCCGCCGGCTGCGTGGTGCACTAAAAGCGCAAAAAACTTTGATGCACTGATTTCAGCGGAACCCGCTTAACGCGGGGGTGGCGTCGGCGAAGGTGGGGGAGTCGGCCTTGAACCGCGCTGGTGTCCGCCGCCTGGGCCACTCGGCCCGGCTGAAAGCGGATTCTTCCAATTGCGGTTTCTCTCCTCGACCCAGTTGGAACTTGATGTCGATGACCGCGAACCCTGCGCGTGCGGGGTGGTCGCGGCCTTAAGTTCCGCCTTCAACAGCTCACTCTCGTTCTGCAATTCGCTGATCCTCGCCTCAGCCGCGGCCTTCTCCCCGGAAAGCTCGCTCAGCTTCCATCCGAGAAACGCGACCGCGGCGAACAGAGCGATGACGAGGAGGTTTCTCATTTCACAATTCGAGAAGGAAGTGGCTGGGCCCGGAATCGAACCGGGGACACGTGGATTTTCAGTCCACTGCTCTACCAACTGAGCTACCCAGCCTTGTGGTCGCAAATGCGGAGTCTCTGCGGGGCGCGTTGGATAGGCGAGCCTCGCGGCGCTGTCAAGTGCCCGCACGCATTTCCCCGAAATCGTGAACGGCTTTGCCAATCCGCGGCGCCGCGTCCAAGATCCCCGCGAACAGCAAACGGACGCCAATGCCCATCTACGAGTTTTTCTGCCCGAGCAACCGCCGCATCTACTCCTTCTTCGCACGCAGCCTGCGCTTTGCGGAGATTGTCCCGCGCTGCCCGGACAACCCGAAGTGGAAGATGGAGAAGCTGATCAGCGGATTCGCGATCACCGGGCGCGCACAAGAAAAGTCGGACTCGCCGGGCGACGATCTCGACGACGCAAAAATGGAGGCGGCGATGGGCGAGATGGAGCGCGAGTTCGGCCACGTCGCTGAAAGCGACAACCCCGATCCCCGCGCGCTCGCCAAGATGATGCGGCGCATGGGTGAGTTGTCCGGCCAGAAGCTGCCCGCACAGATGGATGAGGTGATTTCCCGCCTGGAGAAGGGCGAGGATCCCGACAAGCTCGAGGCGGAATACGGTGATGTATTCGACGCGATGGACAGCGCTGACGAGGCGGGCGCCGGCGGCGGCGATGAAAAATCGAAACTCAAGGCCCGGCGGGTGAGGCGCGTGACCCGCGACCCGAAGCTCTACGAGATGTCGGAATTCTGCGAGTGACGCCGCAACGCGCCACGCCCATCGTCACGCCGCAAAATGAAACCCTCGCCCACCAACGTCCTCGGTAATCCGCTGGAATGCTGCTGCACCGCGCCGATGACCGGCTTCTACCGCGACGGCTACTGCCGCACCGGACCGGCTGACCGCGGAATGCACACCGTCTGCATCGTCGCGACGGATGAATTCCTCGAATTCAGCATGGCGCAGGGCAACGACCTGAGCACGCCGCGGCCGGAATACGACTTTCCCGGTCTGAAGGACGGCGACCGTTGGTGCCTATGCGTCACTCGCTGGAAGGATGCGCTCGAAGCCGGGCGCGCCCCGCAGGTCGTGCTGGAGGCGACGCACCTCTCCGCGCTCGAATGGGTCTCGCTCGAGGATCTGCGCGCCCACGCGGCGAGTCCGTAGCGCCTCACCAGTTGATCGAGCGGATCACCTGAAGCTCGCCGGCAAAAAGCAGCGCGACGCTCTTGCCATGCACTTGGACGGCGTGCGGCCGCCGCGGCTGGAACCACTCCCATAGCGGCTTTCCGCTGCTGCGGCTGAGCTTGTATATCTTCACGCGTGCCTCGACCGCCTTGCTCGGGTCGAAGACCTGAGCCTCCACATCGCCCGCATTTTTCCCCTCGCGCTGCACATACACGTCCTTTCCGGACGCCCACAGATCCTGATATTTCTCCACCTGCCAGCGGATCTTCCCGTCGGCGGAATCGATGCTCATCGTGATTGGGACCGCATCGTGGAAGCTCGCGTCGTTCACGTAGGAGAGCGTCTCGACGCTGAGATTCTCGGAGAGCACGTAGAGCCCTCCCTCCGCGTCCACCTGGATCTTGCGGATGCCGACGCTCGGCAGGCGCCAAACAGCCTGCCCGGATTTCAAATCGAACGCGCTGAGGAATGCGCCGTCGGCGATGAAAAGCTTTCCGCCCGCCTCCAGCCACGGCGTTCCGTTTTCGAGCTCGGAATCGCCGCGGTGGATCGGCAGCGGCGCCCCGAGCGTCGCCTCCCATGCCGGTTTGTTGGCGCCGCCAAAGGCGATCAGCTTTGTGCCCGCGCTGACGAGGTGCCGCGTGGGAGTGGACAGCACCTGCACGCGGCCCTTCAGCGTCGTGCTCCACGGCGGTGCAGCGGACTCAAACGGCCGGCTCAGCGTGACCTCGTAGGTGCTCTCGTCGAGGTGCTCGACTGCGGTGCCGTTCAGCCGCGCGGCATCGTTTTGAATCAGAGCAGCCATCGACTTCAGCTCATCCAGCGAATGCGCCGCCGATCCGCCCGCGGTTGCCTCAAGCTGTTTCTCCGAGCCGGGCTTGATCGCGTCGCGCGTGCGGATGCTCTTCTCCTTCAGCCGAATCTCGACCCGCAGCAGGCTGCCGCCCGCACCGGAAAACTCGGTGCGCACGGCCTGCACATTCGGCATCACCGATCCACCGTCATAGCTGAACGCCGCCTCGTGGCGCCCCGTCGCAAAGTAATGGGACTGCGGCGCGGCTGCGGTCAGTTTCGTGATTTGCACCGCATCCGATCCCGCCGATGCGACGACGATGGCCGCATCCGAGTTGGAGAAGACGCGGAGCGCCGCGCCGGCGAGCCGGATGTCGGCTTTCACCGCCCCGGTCGCGCGATCGAACGCCACCGCGTGATGTCCGTCGATCACCCACAGCCGGGCGCTGCAAATCGCCATCATCGGCTTCTCGTTCGCAATCTCCTCCCCCGCCCCGGCGGATTCGTCAGATTCATCGGCCGCCTTTTCCGGCTCCGCAGCGGCGACAGCGGGAGCGGGCTTCTCCTGCCGCTTCTCCAGCTTCTCCTCATCCTTCTTCTGCTCCGCCTGCTCCGCGGCAAAGCGCGTCTCCTCCTCGGTAACGGCACTCTTCTGAAACGCCGTCTTCGCGCTGGCTTTCTTCACATCGAGTGCCGCCCGCCACGCCGTGAGCTTCGCTGTGCGCTTCTTGATGCGCTCCTGGATGATCTGCGTGCCGGTGTCCGTCACGGGCTTCAACTTGTCCACTGAGGAACGATCCGCTCCAAAAGCTGGCGCCGGCGGCTCGCTCTTCTTCTCCTCCTTTTTCTGCTCCGCGACGACGGGCGGCTCCGGCACGGGCTGCGCGGGGCCCTTCGGATTCGCAGCCTCGGTGCGCGCCGCAGTCAGCTCCGTGTGATACTTCGCCGCCTCCGTGTTGAACGCCTTGATTTCCGCGGGACTCCCAAGCCGCCCGCGCTTGAGCGAAAGCTCATCCGCCCACTGCTGCAGCCGGACAAAGCGCGCGTTCACCGCCGCCTGCCATGCGGGGTCCACCGGTTTCAGCACGGGCATCTGCACACTCCACCTCTTCTTTCGCTCCGCCGTGTCGATCATCTGCACGCTGCCGTCGGCGAACAGCAGCAGTTCGTTCGGCCCGGTGGACCAGAGACCGCGCGGCGCGGAGCCTTCCTTCGCCGAAAGCCCGACGGTCAGGGCGACCTTTGGCTTCCGCCCAAAGAAGTAATACCAGCCCGCACCGCCAACCAAGGCCGCAAGCAAAGTGATCGCCACCAGCAGGGGAATGCGGGGCTTTTTTTTAGCAGCCGCTGCGCTGGTGGCCAGTGCCTCTTGCGTGGAAACGAGGGGACTCATCGTGCGGGATTCAGAAGTTGGGTGCCTTTGGAAAACAGGAAGTCTCGCGGCGCCACGGTGCCGACCGTCTCCACATGGCCGTCCGCGAAAAGCAGGTTGCCACCAGCCTTGCCGTGATTGCCCGCTCGGCTGCCCTCCTCATCGGCGAACAGCCTCGCGCCATGCCGCTTCGGCTCCGCATTCACCTGGGCGTCGGACGCGAGCATCGCGCTCGCCGACTCCCGCCGGAGCCCCGCTACAAACGCGTAGCCCACCCGCCCATCCGAGTGGCTGGTGGCTGGGCATGTGAAAAGCGAGCGATCACTCGTATAGCGCGGCACCAGGCCGGCGAACACTTCGTCCGCATTCGCCGCTCCCGCACCAGTGGGGAATTCCCCATCGTGCTCGTTGGCGTAAAGCGTGACCGTCAGGTGGAGCTTTCGGAGGTTCTCCGCGCACTTCGCCAGCTTCTGCTTTTCCACCTGCGCCCGACCCGGCCCCACCACCACGGCATAGAGCGCGACCGCGATAAACATCGCGACGAGCAGTTCGACCAGCGTGAAGCCGGCATGCGGTGAATTGGGCGACATTATCCGCTATTTTTAGCAGCTTCGATGCCCCCTGAATTGGCGGTTGAGCCGCACGCGATTCCACGTTACGGAGACACGAATGGCAAAAAGCAGCGAAGCTCCAAACGAGCAGACATTTGAGACGGCAATCGGCCGGCTCGAACGTCTCGTGGAGGAAATGGAAGCCTCCGACCTTCCCCTGGAGCGCCTCATCGTGAACTACGAGGAGGGCATCCAGCTCGTGAAGACCTGCCAGCAGAAGCTCGCCGAGGCGGAGAAAAAGATCGAAATCATCCGCCGCAAGGCGAATGCCGACCCGGAGCTTCAGCCATTCGACCCAGAGGCACAGCCCGGATCTGCCGCCGGGCAGCCGGGCTCCACTCCCCCGCAGCGACGGCCCGGTGCCAAAGATGCGAGCCTTTTCTAAAGTCGGCCCTTTCAAAACGACATCCCGCCCAAACCCGTGAATTCTCCAACCATCCCGATGACCAAAAACATCCTGTCCACAATCAACTCCCCCGACGACATCAAGGCGCTCCCCGAGAAAGTCCTGCCCGTCCTCGCCGAGGAAGTCCGCGCGGAACTCATCCGCGTGATGTCGGACGACAATCCGACCTCCGTCGGCGGCCACCTCGGGCCGAACCTCGGCGTCGTCGAGCTGACCATCGCGCTGCACCGGGTCTTCTCCACCCCGAAGGACAAGTTCGTTTTTGACGTCTCGCACCAGGGCTACGTGCACAAGATCTTCACCGGACGCCGGGAGCGCTTCGAGACCATCCGGCAATACCAGGGCCTGAACGGCTTCCTCCTCCGCACCGAGAGCGAGCACGACTGCTACGGCGCGGGCCACGCGGGCACCGCCGTCAGCGCCGCGCTCGGCATGGCCGTCGCGCGCGACCTCCGCGGCTCGGACGAGCACGTGGTCGCAGTCGCGGGCGACGCGGCATTCACCTGCGGCGTGACCTACGAGGCGCTGAACAACGCCGCCGAGCAGACGAAGAAGTTCATCGTCATCCTCAACGACAACGAGTGGAGCATCGACCGCAACGTCGGAGCCATCGCGCGCTACTTCAACAAGATCACCACCAGCGAGACCTACTCGCACTTCCACGACCGCGCCGCAAAGCTCGTCGAGAAGCTCCTCGGCAAGCGCATCAAAAACTTCGCCAAGCGCGTCGAGGCCGGCGTGAAGAGCCTCATCGCCCACAGCGTCCTCTTCGAGGATCTCGGCTTCCGCTACTACGGTCCTTTCGACGGCCACGACATCCCCACGCTCGTCCACGCCCTTGAGTTCCTGAAGACGCAGAACGAGCCCGTGGTGATGCACATCCTCACGCAGAAGGGCAAGGGCTACGAGCCCGCGCTGAAGCAGCCGATGAAATTCCACGGCCTCGGCCGCTTCGAGCCCGAGACCGGCGCGACCAAACCCGCCCCCGCGCCCACCTACAGCGAGCTCCTCGGCAAGACGCTCTCCACCTTCGCCAACAACAACAACAAGCTCGTCGCCATCACCGGCGCCATGCCCAGCGGCACCGGGCTCATCACCTTTGCGAAGGAGCACCCCACGCGCTATTTCGACACCGGCATCGCCGAGGAGCACGCCGCGCTCTTCGCCGCCGGACTCGCGTGCGAGGGCTACACGCCCTTCCTCGCCATCTACTCCACCTTCATGCAGCGCGCCTACGACATGATCGTGCATGACATCGCGCTGCAGAACCTCCCCGTCCGCATGTGCATGGATCGCGGCGGCCTCAGCGGCGACGACGGCCCCACGCACCACGGCCTCTTCGACATCGGCTACCTCCGCCACATCCCGAACCTCATCCACATGCAGCCGAAGGACGAGGACGAGTTCGCCGACATGCTCTGGACGATGGCGAACCACACCGAAGGCCCTACCTGCATCCGCTACCCGCGCGGCAGCGGCACCGGCGTGCAGCCCAAGGCGCAGCCGAAGCTCCTCGAAATCGGCAAGGCCGAAGTCGTGAAGCACGGCAGCAAGCAGCCCACCCGCGTCGCCATCCTCGGCCTCGGCGGAATGTGCCAGATGGCCGAGCAGGCCGCCGTGCAGCTCGAAGCGCAGGGCATCTCCACTGCCGTCATCAATCCCCGCTGGATCAAGCCGCTCGACACGCAGCTCATCGAATTCTTCGCCCGCAGCGTGGACATCATCTGCACCATCGAGGACCACGTCCTGCACAACGGCTTCGGCTGCTCCATCATGGAGCACCTCGCCACGCAGCGCATCACCACCCCCGTCGTCCGTATCGGCTGGCCCGACCAGTTCATCGAGCACGGCGCCCCCGATATCCTCCGCAAGAAGCACGGCCTCACCGTCGAGAACACCATCGCGACGATCCTCGCCGCACTGCCAAAGGAAAAGGCGGGGGCGAAGAGCGTGGCGTAGCTGCGCTGCATGAGCACGTTTGAAGACATCGAAGAATTTCGAAGGTCGAAACAGTCTCTGGATTTCGCCGACCAATGGATAGCGGAAGAACGTGCGGGGAATCCCGCCGGAGACAAACACATGGATTTGCTGGTGTGGCAAAAATACCACCCGCATCAGGCCCTCGGCATCATCCTCTCCCTTTTGGAAAAGGCAGAAAGCGATGACCAAACGTGCGAGATGATCGCGCTGGGCCCGGTGCAGCAAATCGTGGAATTAGCAGAAGACTCCTTCGTGCCACTCTTACGGGAAGCCGTTTATCGGCATCCTCTGTTCGAACTTTGCACACGCTTCAAACGTCAGCACACCGACTCCGATCGCTGGTTTCAGATTAACTAATCACCCAGCACGCCGAATCGCCCGCGCAGCACGATCCAGAGCTTCGTGAGCTTGCCGAGCGAGTAGCGGCGGTCGAAGACGCGCCAGCGGTCCAGGCGCATTTTTTCCAGCAGTCGGGAATAGACGGCTCGCATGATCTCGGCGGCGACGAGCGCGCGGCGGTCCTCGGCGGGGCGTGCGGCGAGCGCGGCTCGGTAGAATTCGTCTGCGCGCACGCTTTCAAAATCCATGAGCGCGAGGAACGCCTCGCTGCGGCGGCCCGCGGCGAGGTCCTCGCGCGTGACGCCGAAGCGCATCATGTCCTCGGCGGGGAGATAGATGCGGCCTTCGTTCGCGAGATCCTGGCCGACGTCACGGAGGATGTTCGTGAGCTGGAAGGCGAGGCCGAGCTTCAGCGCATACTCGCGGGCTCGCTGCACGTCAGCGCCAAAGATGCCGAGGCTGACGAGGCCGACGACGCTGGCGACGCGGTGGCAGTAAAGCTCGAGCTGCTCCCACGTGGCGTAGCTCGCGCCGTCGAGGTCCATCTCCATGCCGGCGATGATTTCGAGGAAATGCTCCACGCTCAGCGAATGGCGCGCGATGATCTCGCGCACTGGCGCCGCGAGCGCGCTCTCGCCCGGGGTCTGCGCCCGCACGGCGCTGCTCCATGTCGTGAGCGCGGCGACCTTCTCCTCGCGCGGCGCGGGCTCGTCCACGATGTCGTCCACGATGCGGCAGAACGCGTAGAAGGTGCTCATGTCGCGGCGGCGCTCCTTCGGCAGCGCGGCAAAGGCGAGCGCGAGGTTCGACTTGCTCGCGCGGGTGATTTTCTCGGCTTCGGTCACGGCTGGGATGTAACGCAGCAGGCGGCGGAGAGGGCAAGCAAAGGTAGGGCGCGACCGCCGGGCGCGACCTGATTGTCGCTGAAAAGCACAGTGAGATCAGCCGACGAGTGAAGGCCCTTTCGGCGAAAGCGCCCTACCAAATGCGACGCCGCATCCCCTCGCGAGGACGCGGCGTGCATTGGTTGGGCTGAGCCGTGCGCCGGCGCTGCGGATCGCTCCGCATGCAGGCGAAGGTGGTTCAGTCGGCGAGGACGGGGCCGGAGCCCTCGTCGCGAATCTCTGTCTTGTCTTTGTCGCTCATGTGGTGGTTCGGGCGTTCAGTTGAGGATCGTGGAAGCTAGCAGCCGGTGCTGTTGCCGCAGTTCAGGCAGGCGCCGCATGCTCCGGCGCGAATGACCCTGCTGCTGCCGCAGACGGAGCAAGTGACGCCTAGGAACGCCTGCTCCAGCGGGTCGCTGGGCGGCGTGGCGTTCGGCGCGCTCGTCGGGGCGAGGCCGCTCACAAACCGGTCCGCGCCGAGCGCGATGGCCGCGGGCGGGAGCTGTGTTCCGGGTTTGATCAGGTGCATGGTGCGTCGAATGTTGCGGATGAGGCGGTGGAACTACGAGCAGCCCTGGCTGGTGCCACACTCGGTGCAGCAGCCGCACGCGCCGGCGCGGATCACTTTCGTGCTGCCGCAGTTTGAGCAAGGCGTGTCCATGAACATCTTGCCGAGCGCATCGCTGAGCCGGTCGGCGTGGGTGCTGCCGGGCTGGACGATGTGCGGCTCGCCCTCGCTGCCGCCCTTGTGGCTGACGATGTCGATGATCTGCTTCTCGTCGCCGCGGTCGAGTTCGGGCACGGGGCGGTTCACGGCCTTCTTGTCCATCTCGGGGAGCTCCTTGAGCGGAAGGTCGGACTGGATGGACTTCGGCGCTGTGGCCTCCTTGTAGCCCTTGATGAACTGGCAGCCGAGCCAGCGGAACACGTAGTCGGTGATGCTGGTGGCGGTGCGGATGTCGGGGTTCTTCGTGAAGCCCGAAGGCTCGAAGCGCTGGTGCGCGAACTTGCGGACCATGCTCTCGAGCGGCACACGGTATTGCAGCGCCATGGAAGTGAGCGCGCCCACAGTGTCCATGAGGCCGCCAATGGTGCTGCCCTCCTTCTGCATCTGCACGAAGAGCTCGCCGGGCTGGCCGTCCTCAAACATGCCGACGGTGATGTAGCCCTCGTGGCCGGCAATGTCGAACTTGTGCGTGAGCGAGAGGCGCGTGTCGGGCATGCGGCGGCGCGGGGGCTGGTTGGCGAGCTTGCGGACGTCGGCGAGTTCCCTCTCGAGACCCGCGATGCGCTCCTGAAGTTCGGCCTTGCTGTTCAGCTCGGCCTCGACTTCGGCGAGGGCGTCATCCGCGCCCTGCGTGGTCTTCGCGGTGCCGTCGTGCTTCTTCTTGTCCGTCGCAAGCGGGGCGCTGCGCTTCGAGCCGTCGCGGTAGATCGCGATGGCCTTCAGGCCGAGCTGCCAGCCCTCGATATAGGTGTTCATGATGTCCTCGACGGTGGCCTCGTTCGGAAGGTTCACGGTCTTGGAAATCGCGCCGCTGAGGAAGGGCTGCGCAGCGGCCATCATCCTGATGTGCGCGCGGTAATGGAGCGAGCGCCTGCCGAGGCGCGGCTGGAATGCGCAGTCGAACACCGGAAGGTGCTGGGCGTTGAGACCGCTGCGAATCGGTTCATTGAGGGGAATGAGACGCTTGCCAGTTTTGTCCTCGGGATCAGGCAGAGCGTAGACGTCCTCGATAGTGTCGTATTCCTCGATGTGCGCGACGATGCGCTCAACTTCATCCGCGCCGTAGCCGAGTCCGCGGAGCGCGGGCTTCACGGTCTGGTTGACGATCTTCAACATGCCGCCCCCGGCGAGCAGCTTGTATTTCACGAGCGCGATGTCGGGCTCGATGCCCGTCGTGTCGCAGTCCATGAGGAATCCGATCGTGCCGGTCGGCGCGAGGACGGTGACCTGCGCATTGCGGTAGCCGTGCTTCTTGCCGAGGGAAAGCGCGGCGTCCCATGTGCGACGGGCCTCGTTTTTCAACTCGGCGAACTGCTCGCTCACGCCGATGTGCTCGACGCTGTCGCGGTGCAGCTTCATGACTTCGAGCATCGGCTTCACGTTGTCCTTCGCGACGGGCTTTTCCACGCCGCTGCAGCGCGCGTCCTTGTAGCCGGGGAACGGCCCCATCGCCTGCGACATGCGTGCGCTCTGCTCGTAGGCGTGGCCGGTCATGATGGCGGTGATGGCGCCGGCGAGCGCGCGGCCCTCGTCGCTGTCGTAGCCGAGGCCGTAGCTCATAATGAGCGAGCCGAGGTTCGCGTAGCCGAGGCCGAGCGTGCGGAAGATGTGCGAGTTCTCGGCGATTTCCTTGATGGGGTAGCTCGCGTTGTCCACGACGATCTCCTGCGCGGTGATGAAGAGGCGCACGGCGGCCTTGAAGCGCTCGATGTCGAACGCGCCGTCGGCCTTCTTGAACTTCATGAGGTTCAGCGAGGCGAGGTTGCACGCCGTGTTGTCGAGGAAGAGATACTCGGAGCACGGGTTCGTGCTGTTCTGCCGCGCGGTGCCCTTGCAGGTGTGCCACTTGTCGATCGTGGTGTCGAACTGCATGCCGGGATCGCCGCAGACGTGCGTGCCCTCGGCGATCTTGCGGAGCAAAGAACGCGCGTCCTTTTTCTCGCACGGCTGGCCATCCACGACACGCTTCGTCCACCACTCGCGGCCGGCGATGGCGGCGTCCATGAAGTCGTCGCTCACGCGCACGGAGAGGTTTTCGTTCTGGAACATCACGGAACCGTAGGCTTCGCCGTTGAACGAGCCATCGTAGCCCTGCTCGATGAGCGCCCACGCCTTCTTCTCCTCCTTCGTCTTGGCCTCGATGAACTCCTCGATGTCCGGGTGCCAGTCCTTGAGCGTGTTCATCTTCGCCGCACGGCGCGTCTTGCCGCCGGACTTCACGACATTCGCGACCTGGTCATAGACTTTCAGGAACGAAAGCGGGCCGCTCGGCTTGCCACCGCCGCTGAGCTTCTCCTTCGTGCTGCGCAGTGACGAGAGATCGGTCCCCGTGCCGCTGCCGAATTTGAACAGCATCGCCTCCGAGTGCGCGAGGTGCATGATGGACTCCATCGAGTCCTCGACGCTCTGGATGAAGCACGCGCTGCACTGCGGATACTCGTATTGCGTGGGCGCGCGCTGCGCGATCTTCGTCTCGCGATTGATGAAGTAGTTGCCCTCTCCGCGGCCGACGCCCGTGCCGTATTGCTGGTAGAGGCCGCAGTTGAACCACACCGGCGAGTTGAACGCGCCGTATTGGTTCACGCAGAGCCACGTCAGCTCGTTGTAGAAAGTCTCCGCCGAATCCTTGTCGGCGAAGTAGCCGTCCTTGATGCCCCAGTCCGTGATCGTGCGCGTGACGCGGTGGATGAGCTGCTTCACCGAGCGCTCACGCCCGCCCTTGTAGGGATCGGTGCCCTTTGCCACGTCGCCGTAGAAATACTTCGACACGGCGATTTTTGTCGCGAGCGGCGACCACGATGCAGGAACCTCAATGTTCTCCTGCTTGAAGAACGCCTTGCCGGTATCGTCGGTGATCTCCGCCGTGCGGAGTTCCCAGGCGATCTGTTCAAATGGCGCAACCTTCGCGTCGCTGAAGACGCGCTCAAATTGGAGGCCGTGGGGAGACAACCGCAGTGCGGTCCGGCGGGCGGACGGCACTGCTGAACGGGAGTTTTTGGAACGACGGGCGGACATCAGTTTGGGAGCGGTGGTTGGCATTGTGAATAACTTGGTGAAAAGTTTGGGACCACATGCCCAAGAGGCGGTGAATCGCTGGGGTGACCCGGTGAATAACCACACTATCTTGGGCGTGGGAAGAGATGACACCACAACCGATTGCGGCAGCCAAGGAAAAACTATGGCATCCCAAAGAAAAAATTTCGAGCGTGAATTTTTGCTTGTCAGCACTCAGATCAGGCGCTCCCCAAGGCAAAAAAACGCTTCCAACCCGACCCCATCGTGGAACGGGCATAGACGGCACAGTGCGTGAGGCGCGGAACCGGAAATCCAGCATGAATGCGAAGTGGAACGGTTGCATGGCGGCTGTGCAAAGATTCAGTGACGAAGCGTCCTCCCGCAGAGAGTCAAAATCAACCGATTGAGACTCCCGAATTCACCCCGTGTTTCGCACTTCCCACCGCAAATGGACGCGGCGCGCGCCTTACACCTTCCAGCGCTTGTGCATCCAAATCCACTGCTCGGGATGCCGCAGAAGCATCCGCTCGAGCGCCGCATTGTAGGCGCGCGCATTCAGCCGAATCGCCTCGCTCGTGTCCTCATGCTCGATGAGCGGCACGGGATCCTCGTAGCGCAGCACATGCGTCCCGTCCGGTTCGCGCCAACTGCATGCCGGCACCACGGGCGCGCCGGTGTTCATCGCGATGATCGGCAGGCTGCGGAATGTGCCCGCAGGATGCCCGAGAAAATCTGTGACGACCGCGTCGCGCCCCCCCGCGTGCTGGTCATAAACGAAGACGATGATCTGTTTCTGCCCGAGCAGGTCGAGGATCCTGTCGAGCGAGCCGCGCTTGGCGATCGTCCCAAAACCTGCGCGCGCAAACCGCCAAGTCACATACGTGTTCAGAAGCGCTGGATTCAGCGGGCGGCGCACGAAGTGAAAGAGCCCCTTGAAGTGCGAATACTGCCCGATGCCTGCGACCGTCGCGACCTCCCAGTTGCCGAAATGCCCCGTGAGCAGGAGCAGCCCCTTCCCCTTCTCATACGCGCGCAGGGCGGTCTCGAAACCCTCGACTCGGATCATCGCGCGCTTCCGCTTCGCACTCATCCACGGGAGGCGGAAGAAATCACCGAGGAACCGCGCGAAGTGTCCGTAATATGAATGGGCAAAGCGCAGCATGTCCTGCTCGGAGAGCACGTGGCCGAACACACGGCGGATATTCGCCATCACCGTGCCCCGCTTGATCGGCAGCAGGTGGTAGAAAAGCTTGCCGAACCACGGTGCCTCGATGCGCTTCGTCTCGGCAACGGCGACGGCGGACGCGCTCGTCCCGGTGTGCGTGAGCGAGATGCGGATTTCACTGATGAAATTACGATCCATCGCCGTTCGCGCGGCGACGCTCGGCTCGATGGACGGAGCACCGTAGCCATCCTTACGCACGGAGAAATCATACGGCTCGATCGTGCCCAGCGCCGTCTCGCGCGGGAACAGCTTGCAGCACGCCTCCTTCGCGGCGAAGCGCGCCGCGAGGCTCGCAGCACGCCCGTCCCCTTCCCCTGCATCCAAGATCTCCTGCTCGCTGAAAAACCGCCGCAGCTCGGCTGGCGGTGTCTCGCGCAACAGCTTCTCGATGCGCGCGATCTCCACCGTGTCGATTCCGCAGCGCGATGACGGAGGTGCGGACGGCGGTGCTTCCATCACGCCCCCACGGCGCGGACGATGAGCGCCACATTCATTCCACCAAAGCCGCGGCAAATCACCAGTGCGACATCGCTGCGCGGCCTTTGCGGCTCGCGCGAAACGGGAAGGCTGGAAAATTCCGGATCGATCGTCTCCAGCGTCGGAATGCCGGGCACGACGCCCCGCTTCAGCGCCTCGAGTGCGATCACCAAATCAAGGATTCCCGACGCGGCGAACGTGTGGCCCGTGCACCATTTGAATCCCGTCACCGGCGGCGGATTGCCGCCGAACGCCTCCAAGATTGCCTTCGCCTCGGATCCGTCGGATGCGCGCGTGCCGTTGGCGTGAGCGACGACCATCCCAATGTCCGAAGCCACCAGTCCTGCATCTGCCAGGGCGAGCGCGATCGCACGGGCCGGACCATCGCCATCGGGGCGCAAATCGACGACACCGGTCGCCTCCGTCGCGCAGCCGTGGCCGAGAAACTCACCGAGCAGCGGCGCCTTGCGCTCCACCGCACCCTCGTATTTTTCCATCATGATCGCCGCCGCGCCTTCGCCAAAAATCGTCCCGCTGCGCCGGATGTCGAATGGGCGCAGCACATCCATCGAAAGCAGGCCGAGCCGGTGGTATCCGAACAGCGACTCCGGCTCGATTGGCGCCTCGTGGCCGATGGCGAGAATGCGGTCCGCCTCGTCGGTGCGCAGCGACTCCGCACCTTCCGCCACGGCGAGCACGCCGCCGGCGCACTGATTCGTGATGCACGCATTTGTGCCCTTGAACATGTGCCGGATGCCGACGTGGCAGAGCACGTTGTTCGGCAGATTTTTCAGAAGCCACATCGGGTTCACCGTCGCGCCGAGTTCCTCGCCGAACTTCCGCATGTCGCCGCCCGCCGCGGTCATCAGCGGAAAGTAATCGTAGTTCCCGCTGTATGCGCCGCCGCCCGAGCCGACAATGATGCCGGTGCGATCGTTGAATTGCGGCACGCTCGCAGGATCGAGCGTCTCGCGATGAGCGGGGACACCCGACGATTTCGCGGCCTCACCGCCCGCGTAGATGCCAAAGAGATCCGTCCGCGTGATGCTCTTGTGCAGCTTCCGGTCCTCAACCAGCTCCTGGTTCTTCACGCCGGTCACACAGGCGGCGATGCGCACGGGCCAGCGCTCAGCGTCCCAGTGGGCATTCGGCGCAACGGCCGACCGGCCGTTCACCACGGAGTTCCAGATTTTCTCCACGGTCATGCCCGCGCCGCAGACTGCGCCGGAACCGGTGATGACGATGCGAGGCGAAGTGCTCATCGGTCAGGCCCCCACAATATCCGGATGGAGGAAAGTCAGCGAGCTGTTCGAGCCGCCGAACCCGAGGGAGTTTGAAAGCGCCGCGCGGATGCGCATCGGGCGCGACTTGCCAGTGACGAGGTTGATGTTCGCGCAATCGGGGTCAGGCGTGGACCAGTTCGCGTTCACCGGAGCGACGCCGTCGCGAATCGCAAGCGCGCACACAGCGGCCTCGGCGGCGCCGGCGGCAGCAATGAGGTGCCCCATGCAGCTCTTCGTCGAGCTCACCGCGACATTCGGCAGATGCGCGCCCATCACGGCGCCGAGCGCGACGCATTCGCTGCGATCGTTCATCTGGGTCGAGGTGCCGTGCGCATTCACGTAGTCGATGTCCTCGGGCTTCAATCCAGCGTCGGCGAGTGATTGGCGGATCGCCTGAATCGGCCCATCACCGTCCGGCGGCGTATCCGTGATGCGGTAGCAGCTCAGCGAGTTTCCATCCCCCGCCAACTCTGCATAAATTTTTGCGCCGCGCGCGCGTGCGGCCTCCCATTTTTCCAGCACGAGAAAAGCCGCACCCTCGCCGAGCACGAAGCCGTTGCGCGTGCCGTCGAACGGCCGGCTGGCACGCCCAGGAGTGTCGTTGTCCGTCGAAAGCGCTCCGAGCAGGCAGAAGCCGGAGAGGCAAATCGGATTCAGCATCGAGTCGTAACCACCGGCGAGCACCGCATCCACGTTTCCGCGGCGCAGCACTTTCAGCGCAGTGCCGACGGCCTGCCCCCCGGATGAGCAAGCAGTGTGCACCGCAGACGCGTAGCCACGGATACCGAAATGCTTCGTGAGCAACGCGAGGCCGGTGTTCGGCTGGTTGCGGCAAAACCCGATGGGATCAGCGGGATAGTCAGCCCGCAGTAGGCCATCCGGATGAAAATCGCCGTCCGCCGCGGCATACCGATGCACAGCCTCCAGCTCCTCGAACGACATGCTCATCATGCCAGCCCCGCCCACAAAGCCCCAGCGTTCCCCGGTTCCTGCCGTCGGGCGGATGCCCGCGTCCGCAAGCGCCTCTTCCGCGGCACCCAACGCGAAGCGGTGTGCGCGTGCCGCGAATTTCAGCACGCGGCGATCCGGAATCACGCTTTCAAAATCGAAGCCTTTCACTTCCGCGCCGATGCGGGTCGTGAAGCCGCTCGCGTCGAAAATCGTGATTGGCCCTGCGCCGGTCTTGCCCGAGCACAGCGCCGCCCATGTCTCCGCAGTTGTGTTGCCGACTGGCGTGACCATCCCAACGCCAGTGATCGCGACGCGCGTCCGCTTCATGCCGCGCCCTCCGTCGTCAACTCGACCCGCGCCGCACCGAGCCGCCCGCGCTCACTCCGCGTCTCAACAGAAATTTTCAGCGCATCGCCTTCGTGTTTCATTACCTTCGCCTCGAGGTTCAGTGCCTCGCCCGGCGGGATAAAGTCGCGCAGCTTCATGTCCGCAATGGCGCGTGGAATCCAGACGGCGCCGGAACCCGCAGGCACAGTCGCCGCGAGCGCGGTGACGAGCTTCAGGTTCATGTTCATGAGCAGCGTGCCGGGAAACACAGGTCGTCTTGGAAAATGGTCGGCGAAGAAAGCAGCCTGCGCCGGAACCTGCAACCTCGCGCGCGCCCTCCTCTCCTCGAACGTGACGTCTTCGAGCGCAAACTGCGGCACGCCTGTCACCGCGAAGATGCCCGGCTCCGCACCTTCGCCGCGCAGCCGCGCCAGCCGCGCGCGCAGCAGCTCCGAGGCGTCAAATTCCTCCATCGGCAGCATCGGCCCCATGCAGTCGTGCAACCTCAGCGCCGGTTCGCCGTTCACCGAAGCGCAGCCGCCGTAGGCCACATCGCTCGTGTCGGCGTTCACGAGTTCGGCGGAAAGTTCGAGCGTCTCGCCCGGCCGCACCTCGCGCAGCAGCTCCACGCGCCCCGCGAGCCCCGCGACCGGCCGGTGTGAAAAATCAATCGCCGCCATCGCCGACCACGCCGCAAGCTGCCCCGTCGCCTCCGCGACGAGCGACATCGGAAACTCCGGCAGAACCGCCGGGATCGCATACTTGCCCGCAACGCGCACACCCGGCTCAAACGCAGTGATGCGATCGACGAACGAGAATGCGCGGAAGTGATGATCCATCCAGAATGCGGAAGCGCTTACGCCGCGGGCGTCGCCTTCTGCTGGCGGATGACCATCTTGGCGAAGGTCTCGACGGTGAAGAGCTTTGCGATTTCGGCGGTCTTGATGGGCGACTTGATGCGGTCAGCGGGGACTTCGTTGAGGAATTCACGCAGACGCGCTTCGCCGGCAGGCGTGAGCGTGCCGCCGCTCTCGAATTCGGCTTCGGACAGCGGGCCGCGGGCGTCCTCGACGATTTTGCCGCGCGGGATCTTCACTTTGAACGCGCGCTCAAGGCGGAAGACGATGTCGAGAAAATCGATGGACTCGGCGCCGAGGTCGCCGATGAGCGAGGAGTCGGGCTTCACATCCGCGGCGTCGCAGCCGAGCGCGTCGGCGATGGTGTCGGCGACTTTCGGCATGATGGCGGAGATTTCTTCGGCGGTGATGGTGGTGGTGCTCATGAGAGTGGTGCGGGTGTGGAGTCGTGGAGCGTTGCCTTAAAATTTCCCGTGCGCCAATGCCGAATCGCGGCGTGCCGTGGCGAGTGACGAGGCGCGCATGGCGTGGCAAACAGCAGCCGCCGACGGAAAGAGGCGGCCTGTTCGAATGACGAGATGCATTTCGTTTTCTGTGTCGCCGCGCATTTTCACTCCATCTTGAAGCCGCCGTCCACGGACAGGACCTGGCCGGTGATGTAATCGGAGTAGCGCGAGGCGAGGAACCACACGGCGTGCGCGATGTCCTCGGGCTTGCCGATGCGCTTCAGCAGGATGCGCGAGGCAATCTGGTCGCCGGCAAGTTCGCGCACGGTCTTGGACATTTCGGTGTCGATGACACCGGGCGCGACGGCATTCACGCGGATGTTGCGCGCGGCGACCTCGCACGCGAGCGAGCGGGTCATGCCGTTGATGGCGCCCTTGCTCGCGGCGTAGTTCGTCTGGCCGCGCCCGCCTTTTTCGCCGGAGACGGAGCTGATGTTGATGATGCGCCCACGGCGTTTGCTCATCATGAATGGGAGCACGCTGCGGCACATGTTGAACGCGCCCTCGACGTTCGTGGCGAGCACGGTGCGGATGTCGTCGTCGCTGAGCATGCCGAGCAACCCGTCGCGGATGACGCCGGCGTTGTTCACGAGGACGTCGATGCGCCCGGTGCGCTCTTCGGTCTCCTCGACGAACGACTGACATGCGGCGGAGTCGCGCACGTCCACGCACTTCGCGGAGATTTTCGCGCCGGGGAAAGCTGCGACCGTTTCCTCGGCTGCGGCTGCATTTCCGAGATACGTGAAGACGACGTCCATGCCCGCCGACGCGAGCGTGCCGACAATCGCGCGGCCGATGCCGCGGCTACCACCCGTGACAAGCGCCACGCCATTGGCGAGGCCGGAATCTGCGAGCGAAGGGGCGGTCATCCTGAAATACAGTAGCCGCCGTCCACGATGAGCGTGTGGCCGGTGATGAGCGCGGCCTCGGGCTGGCAGAGGAGATACACGGCGTCCGCGACGTGCGCGGGCGTGAGCGGCTCCTGAATCGGCGTGCGACGCGCGGACTCGGCGAGGAGTTCCTCGCGGTTGGGGAAATGTTTCAGTGCGTCCGTGTCCACCACGCCGGCGCTGACGATGTTCACGCGAATCTTGCGCTGGCCGAGTTCCTGCGCGAGCGCGCGGGCGAGCGATTCGAGCGCAGCCTTCGACGCACCGATGAATGAATAGGCGGGAATCGCGCGCACAGAACCGAGGCTTGAAAGGCCAATCATCACGCCACCATTCGTCATCAGCGGCACGGCGAGCTGCGCGAGCGTGTTCAGGGCGAGCGCATTGGTCTCCATACAGCGGCGCCAGTGCTTGAGCGTGAGTTCGAGCACGGACTTCAGCACGCCGATGGCCGCGTTGCTCACGACGATGTCCACACGGTCGAAGTGCTTCTTAAACTCATCGAACGCCTCCGCGAGGCTCGTCGGGTCGCTCACGTCCGCCTGCACCGCCAGCGCGCGCCGGCCCATGTCGCGGATGGCTTTGCAAACGGCCTCGGCCTCTTCGTGGCTGTTGAAATACGCAATCGCGACATCACAGCCGGCGCTGGCGAGCTTGAGCGCGGTCGCGCGCCCGATGCCCCGCGCGCCGCCGGTGATGAATGCAATTTTGCCGGAAAGCGTCTCGGTCATTTTGGAAAAGGGCGCGGAGTGTGGAGGCGGGTGAAAAAAAAATCAACAGGCTGTGTCGGCGAAATGCAGTGCAGCACTTTTCACGGCACGGCCACCGTCGCCGACGCTCCGCTTGCCGCGTGGCGAAAATTACACTTCGCAGCCAGAATTCCCGCCGCCCCTCTGTGACCGGGCGTGATCAGGCACGCGCGGCACATTCCCCGGCCTCATTTTTCTTGATGCAGCTTCCGGCGCTGATCAGTTTCCGCCGATGACTTTCAGGACGAGCTGTTCGCTGTGCAGACTGGTGCTTGGGATGTGCGTGCTGATGCTTTGCACCGGATGCACTGCGTGGGTCATGCCGGGCCCCGTGTCGAAGATTCAGCCCGCCTCGGCGACCAAGCGCGCCGGCAAAGTGGTTCTCCTCCGCGGATTCGTCGGCATCTGGTCGTTCGGCATGGACGAACTCTGCGACAAGATGAAGGCTGAGGGCATCGACGCCGACGTTTACCAGCACGACCAGTGGCCCTGGATCGTGCGGCAAATCACCGCGACCTACAAGGGCGTCGCGCACCCCGAGCCCATCGTGATCGTCGGGCATTCGTATGGCGTCGATCACGGCATCCGCATCGCGAGGGAACTGGCGAAGAGCAACATCAAGGTGGATTTGCTCGTGTTCATCGATCCCGTGACCCCTCCGCGCGTTCCCGGCAACGTCGTCCGCACCGTGAACTACTATCAGTCGCGCGGCTGGACGGACAACCTGCCGTGGTGGCGCGGCATCCCGCTCGAGAAGGAACCCGGCGCAGCCGGCTCGCTGCAAAACGTCAACATCGCGACAGACCGGCGCGACCTTCTCGAGGCGCACACCAACCACTCCAACATTGACGAGAATGTGAAGCTCCACCGCGAAATCATGCAGTTGGTTTCCAAGGAATGCCCCGTCCGCTCCGGGAGGCGCGGCGCCCCTTCCCCGCGGTGATTCCCGCGCGCATCGCGGCGGCGCGGACTTGTTCCCCGTCCATTCATTCCGCGATGACCGCCCTTGCCTTGTGCTTCCGCACGCGGCAAATCCCAACGCAACCCATCAGCAGGCAGCCATGATCACATTTATCTCATCCATCGTCGCGGCGGCGTGCGTGGGCATTTACTGGGTGACTGTCGCAGTGAAGTGCATCCGCATCTCCCGCGTCATCCGGAAGGATCCCAACGTCATTCCCCGGGAACGGACCGGGCAGCTCATGCGCCTCGTCTGGGCGCCCGTGCTGGGGGCGTGGCTCCTTTATCCATGGTTCCACATTCCCGGCTTCACGAATGCCAGCATCGGCTGGCTGGTCACGGGCGTCGCCGGCGCCGCCGTCTGCGTCTTCGCGCTCGCGGCCTCGTATCATTGCTGGCGCGAGATGGGCACCTCCTGGCGGATCGGCATCGATCCGAATGAAAAGACGGCGATGGTCGTCAGCGGCGCCTACCGCCGCGTCCGGCATCCGATTTACGCGCTCTCCATCCTCCTTGTCCTCGGCTCACTCGCGGCAAATCCCAGCGTCGTCATGCTCATCGTCGCCGCCATTCACACCACGTTCATGGTCGTCGAGGCAGTGCGCGAGGAAAGGCACATGCTCGCCACGCACGGCCAGGCCTACGCGGACTACATAAGGACGACGGGCCGGTTCATCCCGCGCATTTGACGATGGAGCCGCAGAACGCATTTCAGGCGCTCATGCGGCGGTGGACCTCGCTGGGCGCCTACAATGCCATTCATCTCCTCCGGGTGAAGGGGCAGCCCGAGCAGGGCCGCTGGCTCCGCGCAGTGGAAACGGCAATCGCCCCGCTCGGCATCGCGGCGCCCGCTGCGGTCGGGGAAACTTACGGCGATCTCGAATCGGGCGTCACCGCCGAGTTGAACAAGCCGTTCATCGCCGGCAAACCTCCGCTGCGCTTCTTCGTGATCCCGCTGGCGACCGACGACTACTATTTCGGCATCACCTTCGACCACTGGATCGCCGACAGCCAGTCCGTCCGCCTGTTGATGCAGCGCGTCTTCGCCGAATTCCATAGGCCCGGCGCCGCGAAGGAACTGCCCCCACTCCGCCTGAACACCACGCCATTCCACCAGCAGTTCGGCCGGGCGCGCTGGCTGAAAGTCATCACCGAGTGCCTGCGGAATTACCGCCGGCACCGCCGCGCGCGACGGCTGGTGATCTACGATGCGCTCGATTTCTCCGTCGGCTTCCTGCACCGGCAGTTGCCGGACGGATTGATCGCCCGCATCCAGGCCCATGCGAAAAGGCTGAAGGCCAAGGTGAACGACATCTTCCTCGCCGCGGCCACCCTCGCCATCCTGAAGCAAATCGGCCCTCCGCTGCCGGGAAAGCGCTCCCGCGACTGCGCGAGCATGTCCGTCGCCATGGACATCCGCGCATTTGCAAAGACACCGGTGGATGACGTCTTCGGGTTTTACCTCGGCTACTTCAGCGTCATCGTCGGGCATTCCGAATCGCCAGATCTCGACAGCACAGTCGCCCAGATCGCCCCGCAGACGCAGACCGGAAAATCCGCGGCGCGCGTCCTGCACCTCTTCCCGGGCTTCAAGCTCGCGGGGCTTTTCTGGCGCATCTTCAACAGCCCCTCCCGCAAGGCGCTCATGTTTCACCGCGGAATTCCCACGCTCGGCGGAATCTCAAACGTCAACCTCTCGGACTCGTGGATCGCGGGCGACCCCTCGCTCCTTGATTACATCCGCGTCTCCCCCGCCGGCCCGATCGTCCCCATCGTCTTCACCCTCACGACGATCAAAGACCGGCTCTCGCTCTGCGTCACGCACCGGCGGACGGTCTTCTCGCCGGAGCAGGCCGCCGCCATCACGGCCGACTTCATCGCGCTGCTCACCGCGATTCCATCCGAGTAACGGCGGCGCACTCGATGCCGCTAGCCTTTCGCGGGCAGCGCCTCGGTGTCGCGCTTCCAGTCGCGCATGAGCCCCACGGCGACCTGCTGCGCGGCGAGCGACACCACGCAGTAGGCGGCGAACCAGTAGAACCCCGGTCCGTAGTGCGTCTCGAAATGGATCGCCTGCCCGATGCCCACCGACGACTTCGCGCCGAGATACGCCGTGTAGATCGCCACGAGGAACACATCCGCCATGCTCCACTTCCCGATCACATTGATGAAGCCGAGGAGCTTCCCCCGCCGCGCCGCGCCCGTGTGCAGGGCGTAGAAGAAGAGCAGCACCTTCCCCACCGGCACGCCGATGCTGAAGATGAGCAGCAGGATCCCCGCGGTGTAGCCGCCGTTCTGGAGAAGGTAGCGGATCGTCTCGATCACCTTCTGCTGCTGCTGATACACGAGTTGCCCGTCAATCTGCGCGCGCGCCCCCTCCACCTGCCCGCGCACGATCGCCCCGAAGAGCAGCCCGATGCGCTCATTCATCCCCGCGTCGTCCACCGAGTCGAAAACCGCCGGGTTCAGGAAACGCCGCACCTGCTTGAGCCGCTCCGGCGGGATTGCCGACTTCGACAGCACGTCCACTTTCTGCCCCACGCCCTCCACATCGAGCACGGCATTGATGGTGAGCGCCGGCCGCGTGAGCCCCGGATAAAGCAGCCCGAGGGTGAGCACGATGAGCGCGATGGCCAGCCAGTAGCGGAACGAGGGGGTCATGCGGCGACGCTATGGCATCGGCTGGCACCGCACCAGCGCGCAAACGTTCTCTACCGGCCAAAGCCGCCCAAGGACTCACCAAGAGGCAGAAAGGTGCCGGGAAGTGCAAGCATTACCCATCAATGAATCATGATGGGTCAATTTGTTCCTTGTTCTGACCCGGCAACCAGATATAGAAGCCCAATCGTGAACTCCTCTCCGCATCCGCTCGAGAAACTGCTCCGCGAACGCATCGTCATCATCGACGGCGCGATGGGGACGACGATTCGCACCTACGGCAAGACCGAGGCGGACATCCGCGGCGCGCGCTTTGCCGACTCGAAGAAGGACCTGCTGGGCAACGGCGATCTGTTTTCGCTCACGCAGCCGGAGATGATTTGCGACATCCACCGGCGCTTCCTCGAGGCCGGCGCGGACATCATCGAGACGAACACGTTCTCCGCGACGAGCATCTCACAGAGCGAGTTCTTCGTGGACGACCCGCGCGAGCACGGCGGGCGGAAGGACCCGGCGTTTTACCAGAAGATCATCGAGGACAAATTCCTGAACGACCTCGCGTGGGAAATCAACGAGACCTCCGCGCGCCAGTGCCGCGAATGGGCGGACCGCGTGGCGAACCAGGACGGGCGGCAGCGTTTCGTCGCGGGCGCGGTGGGGCCGCTGACAGTGTCGCTGTCGAACTCGCCGGACGCGGACGATGCGGGATTCCGCGTGGTGACGTTCGACCAGGTGCTGGCGTCCTACAAAGTGCAGATTCGCGCGCTCATCGCGGGCGGCTCGGACTTCCTGCTCGTGGAGACGATCTTCGACTCGCTGAATGCGAAGGCGGCGAGCGTGGCGATCCAGGAAGTGTTTGAGGAGGACAAGGTGCGGCTGCCGGTGTCGTTCTCCGCGGCGGTCGGGCGCGGTGGCGAGACGATGATTTCCGCGCAGACGGTCGAGGCGTTCTGGAATGCGGTCGCAAATGTGAAACCGCTGAGCATCGGGCTGAACTGCTCGCTCGGCCCGGACCTCATGAGGCCCTTCCTCGCGGAACTCGCGGAGAAGGCGGGCACCGCAATTTCCTGCTATCCGAACGCCGGCCTGCCGAATCCGCTGTCACCGACGGGCTTTGATCTGAAGCCGGAGGACATGGGCCGCTTCCTCGGCGAATTCGCCGACAGCGGGCTCGTGAACATCGCGGGCGGCTGCTGCGGCAACACGCCCGAGCACATCGCCGCGATCGCGAAGGCGCTCGCGACCCGCAAGCCGCGCGAGTGGACGGCTTAACCTGCAGCGCGCATCTGACTTTATGCCAGCATCCACGCCCATAGCGCCCAAGCCGCTCCGCCTCTCCGGCTCGCAGCCGTTCACGCAGCAGATCGGGCAGTTCATCATGATCGGCGAGCGCACGAACGTCGCGGGCTCGCCGAAGTTTGCGAAGCTCATCAAGGCGGGAAACTACGAGGAGGCGGTCGCTGTCGCGCGGCAGCAGGTCGAGAACGGCGCCAACGTCATAGACATCTGCATGGACGAAGGAATGATTGATGGCGTCGCGGCGATGACGCGCTTCCTCCAGCTCCTCGGCAGCGAGCCGGACGTGGCGAAAGTGCCGTTCATGGTGGACTCGTCGAAGTGGGAGGTGATCGAGGCCGGGCTGAAGTGCCTGCAAGGGAAAGGCATCGTGAACTCGATTTCGTTGAAGGCCGGCGAAGAGGAATTCAAGCGGCACGCACGGCACATTTTGAAATACGGCGCGGCGGTCGTGGTGATGGCATTCGACGAGCAGGGGCAGGCCGCGACCTACGCGGACAAAATCCGCATCTGCGAGCGCGCCTACCGCATCCTCGTGGACGAAGTCGGCATCGCGCCGGAGGACATCATCTTCGATCCAAACATCCTCACCGTCGGCACCGGCATCGAGGAGCACAACAACTACGCGGTGGATTTCATCGAGGCCACGCGCTGGATCAAAGCGAATCTCCCGCATGCAAAGGTGAGCGGCGGCGTGTCGAATGTTTCGTTCGGCTTCCGCGGCAACAACCCCGTGCGCGAGGCGATGCACAGCGCGTTCCTTTTCCACGCCATCAAGGCCGGCATGGACATGGGCATTGTGAACGCCGGCATGCTCGAAGTGTATGAGGAGATCGAGCCGGAGCTGAAGACGCTCGTCGAAGACGTGCTGCTCAACCGCCGCCCCGACGCGACCGAGCGTCTCGTCGAACACGGCGAGAAACTGAAGGCTTCCGGCGCGGCGAAGGATCAAAAGGCGGACATCGCGGTGCTCGAAGCGTGGCGCAGCAGCACCGTCGAGGAGCGTCTTTCGCATGCGCTCGTGAAAGGCATCGACGCCTGGATCGAGGAAGACACGAAGGAAGCGCTTGAGAAATACGGACGCCCGCTCGCCGTCATCGAAGGTCCGCTGATGGCCGGCATGAGCGTCGTCGGCGATTTGTTCGGCGCGGGGAAAATGTTTTTGCCGCAGGTCGTGAAGTCCGCGCGCGTGATGAAGAAATCCGTCGCGTGGCTGGAGCCGCACATGCAGGCGGAAAAGGCCGCGATGGCGGCGCGCGGCGAGGCCGTGCGTTCGCAGGGCAAGGTCGTGCTCGCGACCGTGAAAGGCGACGTCCACGACATCGGCAAGAACATCGTCGGCGTCGTCCTCGCGTGTAACAACTACGAGGTCACCGACATGGGCGTGATGGTCGCATGCGACAAGATTTTGGACAAAGCCACCGAGCTCGGCGCGAACATCATCGGCCTCAGCGGACTCATCACGCCGTCGCTCGACGAAATGACGCACGTCGCGAAGGAAATGAAGCGCCGCGGAATGAAGCAGCCGCTGCTCATCGGCGGCGCGACGACGAGCAAGGCGCACACGGCGGTGAAAATCGCCCCGCACTACGACGGCACCATCGTCCACGTGCTCGACGCCAGCCGCGCCGTTCCCGTCGTGAGCTCGTTGCTGAGCACCGACGGCCGCGCCGATTTCGTCGCGAAGAATGCCGCTGACCAGCAGGCGTTGCGCGAACGGTTCGCAGGCAGCGCGGCGAAGCTCGTCTCGCTCGACGAAGCGCGCGCGAATGCGCCGAAGCTCGGCTTTTCCGACATCGCGAAGCCCGAGTTCACCGGCGTGCGCGTGCTCGAGAATTTCCCGCTCGCCGAGCTGCGCCCGTTCATCGACTGGACGCCGTTCTTCCACACGTGGGAGCTGCGCGGCGTGTATCCGAAGATTCTCGACCACGAAAAATACGGCGAGCAGGCGCGCAAGCTTTTCACCGAGGCGAATGCGCTCCTCGACCGCATCATCGCCGAAGGCTCGCTGAAAGCGCGCGCCGTTTACGGCTTCTTCCCCGCGAACCGCAGCGGCGACGACGTCGTCGTGTGGGCTGACGACGCGCGCAGCAAGGAACGAGTGCGTCTGCATCACCTCCGCCAGCAGGTCGCGAAGGACAGCGCCGAGCCCTACAAGTGCCTCGCCGATTTTATCGCGGAGAAAGGCGATGACTACGTCGCGGGATTCGCCGTCACCGCCGGCATCGGGCTCGATGAGATGGTGAAAGAACTCAAGGCCGCGCACGACGACTACGGCGCCATCATGGCCGAGGCCGTCGCCGACCGACTCGCCGAGGCGTTTGCGGAATGCCTGCACAAACGCGTGCGCGACGAGTGGGGCTACGGCAAGAGCGAGAAGCTCACGAACGACGAACTCATCGCCGAGAAATACCGCGGCATCCGTCCTGCCCCCGGCTACCCCGCTTGTCCGGACCACACGGAAAAGCGCACGCTCTGGTCGCTGCTCGACGTGGAGAAAAGCGCGGGCATCAAGCTCACCGAATCCTGCGCGATGTGGCCCGGCAGCAGCGTGAGCGGCTTCTATTTCTCGCACCCCGAGTCGCGCTACTTCGCCGTCGGCAAGCTCGGCAAAGATCAGGTCGAAGACTACGCAAAGCGCAAAGGCTGGCCGCTCGCCGAAGCCGAGCGCTGGCTCGGCCCGTGGCTGAACTACGCGCCGACCGCCTGACCAAAGTTTCATCGGCCGCCGAATTTTGAGCGGGCGCGATTGGGACGAATTATGCTATCAGTGCAGCCGATGCTGCTGCCATTCGCATTGTCACCCGAGCAAGTCGCGCGCTTCCGCGAGGATGGATTCCTCGCGATTCCCGGGCTGACGACGACTGAGGAAATTGGGAGAATGCGGGGCATTTACGACCGCATCTTCGATGAGAAAGCCGGCTATGAACGGGGCAAGCACCTCGACATGCTGGGCACGGAGGACGATCCGGCGACGACGCCCTTGCTGTCGCAGATTCTGAATCCGGCGGAATTTGCGCCCGAACTGCGCGAGATCCAATTCCGGAGGAACGCGCTCGTCGCTGCCAGGCAACTCCTCGGCGACGAAGCCACGCCGTGGTTTGAGCATGCCATCCGGAAACCGGCGCGGCACGGGGCGGCGACGCCGTGGCACCAGGACGAGGCACACCGCGACGATGTCGGCGTCACCTACCCGCAGATCAGCATTTGGGTTCCGCTGCAGGACGCGACGGTTGAAAACGGCTGCATGCGCTACATAGCGGGCAGCCACCGCGGACCGGTGCTCACGCACCGCTCACCGAACAACGATCCGCGGATCATGGCGTTGGAGTGCACCGGCAGCTTTGACGAAGGCAGCGCAATGCATGTGCCGCTGCGGCCGGGCGATGCCGTGGTGCATGACGCGCGCACGCTGCACGGCGCGGGGCCGAACACGACCGGCGAAGCACGCCGCGCCTACATCATGGCGTTCCGTGGCACAGTGGTTCCCGCGCCGGATTTTCGCGGATATCCGTGGAATCTCGAAAAGCGCACGGCAGCACAGGCCCGGGCGCGGGCGTGGGAAAACCGCGGCGGTGCGTTTGGCCGCACCGCGCGTGCAGTCGGCGGTGCGCTCGGGCGTTTCGTTGGACGCGTGCAACGGAAAGCCGGGAAGCTATTCGACGACACGAAAAGCGAGTGACTCGCGTCTGCGCGCCTCGCTCGCTAGGCGTGGTTCCCAACCGCAACCACATTCGCCACCGCGCAGCTCTCGCTGTGGCTGATGCTGAGAAAAAACTCCGACACTCCGAGGCGCTTCGCCGTGTCCGCGCCAGCGCCGTTCAACACGATGAACGGCTCGCCGGAATCTTTGCGACAGACCTCCACGTTTCGCCATTCGAGCTGCGCTCCGAAACCAGTGCCCAGCGCCTTTGCCACCGCCTCCTTCGCAGCAAAGCGCGCGGCAAAGCACCGCGCCGGCTCGCGCTGCGGCGAGCAATAGGACTGCTCGTCTTCAAGAAAGAGACGGTCGATGAACGCCTGTCCGCTTTTCTTCATCGCGGATTCGAAGCGCGCGATTTCCACAATGTCCACGCCAATGCCGATGATGCGCATTGCTTCGTCAGTTCTTCATTGCCGCAAGCATCTCGCACACCGCGCCATGCAGCCCTACAAAGACGGCTCGCGCGACGATGCTGTGGCCGATGTTTAGCTCGATCAGATGCGGCACCGTGCGGATAAGCGCGATGTTTGTGTAGTTGATGCCGTGGCCGGCGTTCACCTGAAGGCGGAGGCTGTTGGCCAAGACCGATGCGTCGTGAATGCGGGTGAGTTCCCTTTTCTGCTCGACCGTCGCATTCGCGAACGCGCCCGTGTGCAGCTCGACCATCTCCGCACCAAGCTGGTGCGACGCTTCGATCTGTTCGCGCGACGGCTCGATGAACATGCTCACGCGGATGCCCGCACCACGCAGCCGCTCGACCGTCGGGCGCAGCGCGTCGAACTGCCCTGCAACATCGAGCCCACCCTCGGTCGTGATTTCCTGCCGGCTCTCGGGCACGAGGCAGACTTCATCCGGCTTCACGCGCAGCGCGATTTCGAGAATCTCCGGAGTGTTGCCCATCTCGAGATTCAGCTTCGTCGTGACCTTTTCCCGCAAGCGAAAGACATCCGCATCCTGAATGTGCCGCCGGTCGGCCCGCAGGTGGATCGTAATGCCATGTGCGCCCGCACACTCGCAGACGGCGGCCGCCGCGATCACGTCAGGCTCCGCGTTGTGCGCATCAATGTTTCCCGAGTAGCGCGCCTGCCGCAGCGTGGCGATATGGTCAATGTTGACGCCGAGATGCATTGGCCGCGGCTAGTGGCGGAAATGCCGCACACCCGTGCAGATCATGGCCATCTGCCGCTCATCCGCGGCGGCGATCACATCGGGATCCTTCACCGAGCCGCCGGGCTGGATCGCACAGGTCGCACCGGCTTCCGCGGCGGCGATGAGACCATCGGGAAACGGGAAGAATGCGTCGCTGCCGACCGCGCTGCCCTTGAGCGAGAGGCCGGCGTCCTTCGCCTTCCAAATCGCGATGCGGCTGGAGTCCACGCGTGACATTTGCCCCGCGCCGATGCCGAGCGTGCGGTCGCTGCCGGCATACACGATCGCGTTGCTCTTCACGTGCTTCACGACTTTCCACGCAAACAGCATCGCCGACAGTTCGTCCGCCGTCGGCTGGCGCTTCGTCACCACCTTCTTCTCGATCTCCTTCTCCGGCGAAGTGTCGCGGCCCTGCACGAGCACACCGCCGACGACGCTGCGGATCAACTGATCGTCCTTCGACTGCACCGGGCCGAGTTTGCGCATGAGGCGCAGGTTCTTCTTTTTCTGGAGCAGCGCGCGGGCATCGGGCTCGAACTCAGGCGCGATGATCACCTCGCTGAAGATCTCGCTGATCGCGCGGGCGAGCGGCTCGGTGAGCGGGCGATTGCAGATGATGATGCCGCCGAACGGCGCCTGCTTGTCCGTAGCAAACGCCTTGTCCCACGCCTCGCGCAGATCCGCGTCGCTGCCGACGCCGCACGGGTTCGTGTGCTTCAAAATCGCGACTGTCGGCTCGCTGAATTCCTCGATGAGTTCCGCCGCCGCGGTGATGTCGAGAATGTTGTTATACGAAAGCTCCTTGCCGTGGAGCTTCTCGAAATGCTCGTCCCATTTTCCGAACAGCGCGCCGCACTGGTGCGGGTTCTCGCCGTAGCGGAGCTGCGAGACGAGCGGCAGGCTGAGGCTGAACGACGACGGGCATTCCTTCTCCTTGTTCAGGAAATTCGCGATCGCGCCGTCGTATTTCGATGTGGTGACAAAGACCTTGATGCCGAGCCGCTCGCGGAGCTGGAGCGTCGTTTCCCCATCGTTCGCCTTCATCGTCTCGATGATCTCCGCGTAGTCCGCCGGGTCGGTCACCACAGTCACGCTGCGGTAGTTCTTCGCAGCGCTGCGAAGCATCGAGGGGCCGCCGATGTCAATCTGCTCGATCGCCTCCTCGAGCGTCACCCCCGGTTTCGCCACCGTCGCCTCGAACGGATAGAGGTTCACCACGACAAGATCGATCGGCTTGATGCCGTGCTCCCTTGCCTGCTCCACGTGCTCGGCGTTGTCGCGCAGGTGCAGGAGGCCGCCGTGAACCTTCGGGTGCAGCGTCTTCACCCGCCCGTCCATCATCTCGGGAAAGCCGGTGTATTCGGAAATCTCAATCACGCCCACCTTCTCCTTCTGGAGGAGCTTCGCCGTGCCGCCAGTGGAGATGATCTCCACGCCCATCGCGGCGAGTTCCCTTGCAAAGGCAACGAGGCCGGTTTTGTCCGAAACGGAAATGAGCGCGCGGGTGATTTTCATCGAAGGGCGCGGAAGCTAGCAGTGGGGGCCGGTCGGTCAAGTGGCGCGCCCATCCGCGCCGCGCACACGCCTACTTTGCGATCAAGCTGGTCTTCTCGGCCCTTCCCGAGAGCCAAAAGACGTCCACCGCGCCATCGTCGTATCTGCGCAGGGTTCCTTCGCTCTTGCCATCGCCGCCGAGGTTGAGCGTGTTTCCCCCGCCGTAGCTGCTGCTTGCGCTCGCGTTCCTTGCCCACTGGCGTGTGCCGTCGCGGCCGACGAGCTGCACGGCGTCAATCTCGTTCCAGCCCGCGATGAGGCGCGTGTCGAGATACACCTTCACGCGCGAAGTCGTCGTGCCCGGCGGAATGTTGAACACGGTGTTCGATGGCGAGGCGTTTTTTTGCGGCGAGCCCTCCCAGAGCGCCACCTCCGTGCCCGCATCCGTCACAGTGGTGATTTTCGTGATGCAGCCGGGGCCGCAAGTTTCGCGCACCACGACCTGCGCAACCTCGACGGGCTGCGCGTATTCCATGGTGAGCCACTCCACGCCGCCGTCCTGCTGCGCCGGCGCCCATGCAGTCGAATGATCTCCGTCGCTCATCGTGTCCGGCGGACCGATGACCTGAAGGACGCTCCAGCTTGGCGCGAGCGACTTCTGCCGCGCGAATTCCATTTCACCGAATTTTTTCAGCAGCTCCTCGATGATATCCGCGTGGGCATTCGCGACGCGTTCCAGATCCGCGATGCGCGCCTGATCCTCCGACGAATGGCCGGGAGGCGGGGAAGGCTGTGCGGAGGTGCGCCGCGGCTCCCCCGCAAGCGCGGAGCCAGCCGCATGCGATGGCGCGGCCCGGTTCCCCATCGCGCTGCGCAACGCCGCGAGTTCCGCCTCAAGCGCGCTTTGCCGCCACAGCAGCACCCCTGCGAAGATGATCGCAATCACCGCGGCAATCAGTTGCGTGCGTTTCATGGGGCGCTTTCCCGTGAGGCTGGCACGCCTGTCGTTCACGCGCAAACGCTGTGTTCCGCCCCAAGGGCAGCAGCTGACGCAGGCTGGCGGTTCGGCAAATTCGAATGAAACTTTTGCGCACCCGCCGGTGTTCTCTCCCGACCCATGAAAGCCAGACTCCTCCCCTTCCTCCTCGTATTCACCGTGGCCGTGCTCGCTCCGTGTCCCGCCGCCGACGAGGCGCCGATTGACTGGAACCGCGCACAGCAGCTCCACAGGCGGGCGACCAGCGGCGAGAAGCTCTCGCCCGAAGACCAAGCCTATTACGAGCGCGCGAAATCCGCGCGCGCGCGTGGCGAGCAGGGGCGTCCGCAGGGCGGAAGGGGCGCGGCTCCGGCGCCCTGGAAGGACCATCTCACGCCGCTCACTGAACTCGGCACGGCGAAATACAAGGGTGAGGACGGCGGTCTTTATGGCGGAGGAAAGAACGAGCCGCCGAAGCCGCACCTCGACGCGGCAATGAAAGAGGCTTTGAAAATCCAGCCGCTCGATGCCGATGGGAAACCGTCGAAGGATGGAAAAATCGGGCTGGTTTCCGTGGGCATGTCGAACACCACGCAGGAGTATTCGCGCTTCAAACAGCTCGCCGACGCGGACTCGGAGAAGTCGCCGAGCGTGGTCATCGTGGACACGGCGCAGGGCGGGCAGACCGGGATGCGCTGGGCGGACACCAGCTCTGCGCTGTGGCGCGAGACGGACAACCGCGTGCAGCGCGCGGGCCTTTCGCCGCAGCAAGTCCAAGTCGCGTGGATGAAGCAAGCCGAAGCCGGGCCGGCGCAATACGGCGATTTTCCGAAGCACGCGAAGCAGCTTCAGGAGAACCTCGTGAAGAGCCTCGCGAACTTGAAGGCGAAGTTTCCCAACCTGCGCATCGCCTATCTTTCGAGCCGCATTTATGCGGGCTATGCGACGACCGGGCTCAACCCCGAGCCGTATGCCTACGAGGAGGCGTTCACGATGCGCTGGCTCATCCAGGATCAAATCGCGGGCAAGCCGGAACTGAACTACGACCCGGCGAAGGGTGCGGTGAAGTCGCCGCTGCTGCTGTGGGGGCCGTATCTCTGGGCCGACGGCGAAACGCCGCGCAAGGCCGACGGGCTGACCTACAGGAAGGAGGATCTGTCCGACCGCGACGGCACGCACCCGAGTGACAGCGGGCGGCAGAAGGTCGCGGACCTGCTGCTGAAATTTCTCAAGGTCGACGCGACGGCGAAGACGTGGTTCATGCGCGGTGCGCCCACGGCGAACGCGCGGTAGGGTTCGGCGCTCAGCGCACGGAATCCGCGAGCGCCTTCAACTGCGGCACGTCGAACGACTCCAGCAGGCCGAAGCAGAACATCTCCGGCTTGTCGCCGACGGCCCAATTGCCGGTGATGATCTCGTGCAGGCTTGCGAGTTCATGCGTGGAATTCCTCGGACCGAGCGCGGCAGGCTCCATTGCGGCGGCGACAAGCGCGACCATGCCGCTGCGCGGACCGTCCGTCCGCACCGCGGGCTTCGCATGAAAATTCTCCGCGGCCCAACGCGAGACTGCGGCCAACTGGCCGGCCGAGATGCCGAGCGCGCGCTCTCCGACCGTGGCGACGAGCAGCGCGTAGAGGTAAGTCTTCCCACCCATCGTGGACTCCCCGAACAGGAACGGATCCACCGCGAGAACGCGCTGGCCCGCCCCGAGCAGCTCCTCGATTTCCTTCACCGCGCCGCGGCGCCCGCCATCCACGAAGATGAGCGTGGTGCCGGTGGCGATGCCGCGCGTGATCTCGGTGACAGGGATCGTCCACGCGTCACCCATGCGCAGCTTCCATTGCACGGCCTTCATCCCGCCGCGCATCTCCTCGCCAGCCTTCTCCGCAGCGGCGGTGAAATTCTTGTATCGCACGATTTCGCCGAGCTTCGCGCGCGTGGCATTCGCGGTGTCGCGCGGGAGATCCCTGCTCGCGGCGACGGCGAGCTGGTGGAGGTCGAGGTTTTCGGCAGGCAGCGGCACGTCGCACTGCTCGCGCTTTTTCACCTCGGAATCGCCCGGGATTTCCTTCGCATCGAAGGCCGCGTCGCCGGGAAAGAAGATGTCGCCGACCATGCGGTAGAACGCCTGGCGGTTGTCCACCTCGTAGTTGTGCGTGCCGGGGTCGGTGTTTACATGCGAGCGCAGCCGCTCCGGCTGGCCGTAGAGCTTGAAGATCGGCTCCGCCGCGTCCAGCAGCGGCGGCAGCGCGTGGGCGGATGCGAAACAGCAGTTGTCCTTGGCGTTGAACGTGAGGAGCGCGGCGCGGCCCGCGAGCATCGCGGTGAGGTGCGTGTAGTCGGCGACGGTCGCGAGATCGTTCGGCGTCTGCTCGGAATCGCCGAGGTCGCTGGGGAACGCGGCCCGCGTGCGGAAGCTCGAATAGCCCGCGACGGGGTTGCAGAGCTTCACGCGCGGATCGAGCGCGCTGATCGTGATCGTCTGCCAGCCGCCGCCGGAGAGGCCGCTCACGGCGACGCGCGACGCGTCCGCATTTGGGAGCGCGAGCAGCACGTCGAGTCCGCGCGACATCGCGAGGACAAACGGTGCGAGCCCGCTCACACCGCAGAGGTCGAGCTGGTTCAGCCGCGCGTGCATGAAGCCGTCGGTGCGGAGCTGGCCCATGCCGAGCCACTCGGCGTTGAGCGTGGCGATGCCGCGCTTCGCGAAGTTGATGCAGCGGATCTGCTTGTAGGGCGCGGCCTTGCCGTTGCCGTCGTGGCCGTTCACCGCGAGATGCACGGGCATCTTTGGCAGCGGCTTGTCGGGCTGGTAGAGCAGCGCGGGAATCCACAGGCCCGGCAGCGCCTCGTAGCGCAGCTTGCGGATGCTGTAGCCCGGCCCGCCCTCGATCGTGTCGAGCCACTCGACCTTCGTCTTCGCCTCGCGCCACTGCTTCGCGAGCGCTCCGCGGAAATAGACCTTGTCGAGCGCGTCACGCCTCAACTGCGCAGCGACGCCCTCCCACTCGGCTAGCGTCTTCACCTGCGGCATCCGCGGCACCTTCGCCTCACAGTAAGCCTGCGCCTCCTGGACCGGCAGGTTCGCCGGGAGGATCGAGTGCAGCAGGAACTGCTCGACATCGGTCGGGGGGCCGGAACTCGCCGCCGGTTTTTCCGCGAATACGGGAAAACCGGCGAGGACGAGCGCGGCGCAGAGGTGGCGCGGGAAAATTCGGAGGACTGTCATAAGCGGGGCCGGGACGCTATGCGCAGCACCCGCGCACAGGAACCCAAATCCGATGCCGTTTTTCCCTCCACAGCGGAGCTGCGGGCGTAGGCAAGCATCGCTCGCCCATGGCGGCGGTGTCCACCGCCAGAAATCCGGAAAACGCATGTTGACTGGACGATTTGTGACCTGACATTCGGCACAACCCCACCTGCCTCATGAAAACCCGGCCAACCTCCTCAACCGCACGCGTCTTCCCCACTGCCATCCGCATTGCGCTTTGCGCCGCCTGCGCCGTCTCCCTCACTGCATGCCCCAGCTGGTTCGGCTCCGGGCGGAAGAAAGGACCGGACGAACTCCGGGCCGGTGGAAACGCGTTGCACGGCATGGGAGGCAGGTTCGCGGACGCCGAGGCGCTCGACCCCGACCATGACATCGGCCGGGTCCCAGGGCAGCTCATGGTGCCTTCGACTCCGTCCGTGCCGGCCACGCCCCACACGTCGGCTCCGATCACGCCATCCACGTCGCATCACCACTGATGCCGGAGGCGGCGCGCCGGGCGCTGCATCGGCGCGGACGGGTGCGGGAAACTTGCCGCGCGATTTTTTTCCGCTAAGCGTGCGGGCATGATGAAACGTATCCTCCTTCTCCCGCTCACCTCACTCCTCCTCCCGCACGGCCTCCACGCGGCGGCGCCGGCGGACTTGGAAAAGGAATACGAGCAGGTGCGCAGGATCGCCCTGCGCGATCCGCGCGTGCAGTCCGCATACCGCGATGCCGACCGCAGGCTCGACGCGAAGATCGTCCAGATCGATCCCGCGCTCGCGGGCTTCGTGAACGCGAAGCAGGCCTCCCGCGAGGGCACGCCTCCCGCGAAGCCTGCGCTGAAAGCGGCCAAGCAGCCCGCACCCAAGCCGTTTGTCACCGCCAAGCCCGCGCCAAAGCCCGCACTCGCGGCGCCCGTCGCGCGCAAGGCTCCCACACACACAGTCGCCAGCGGCGAGACACTCGGTGGCATCGCGGCGAAGCACCATGTCGCCGTCGCCGCGCTGAAAGGCGCGAACCACATCCAGGACGAGCGCAAGCTGCGCGTCGGCCAAGTGCTCGTGATTCCCTCCGGCAACGCCGCTCCCCAGCCGAAAAAGGAGGAGAGCGCGTGGTCGCGCCTCATGCACTAGGCACGCACGCGCGATGGAACCGAACTCGTCCGTGCCTCAATTGCTCTCGCCGACAGCCCGATGAGCAAGGCCGTCATTCTCCGCGCCATCGATGCCGCGAGGGTGCCGATGGAATCCGGCGGGCTCACTTGGTATGCCTCGCGGGCTCTCGGTAATTCCAACGCGATGACCGTCGGATGTGCGGCGCTCCCACCGGGAGGCGCGAGTCCGCGGCATTACCACCCCAACTGCGAGGAGATTCTCCACGTGCTGCGCGGCGAAATCATCCACACGATGGGCGACGAGGAAGCCGCGATGGGGCCCGGCGACACGGTCACCATTCCCGCAAACCTCGTCCACAACGCCCGCAACACGGGTGACGCCGAGGCGGTTCTCATCATCTGTTTTTCCTCCGCGGATCGCCAGACCGTGTGGGTTTGAGCCGCAGTTCCGAGCGCCGCTCCTCTCGTTTCAAATCGGCGGCGGCGGCGCGACGTTTTTCTTCCCATCCCCGACTCGCGCGCTAGCCTGCGCGCCCTCACACCACCAAGAATGCAGGAATACAAAGTGAAACTCGAGGTCTTCGAAGGGCCGCTGGACTTGTTGCTTTATCTCATCAAGCGCGACGAAATCGACGTCCACGACATCCCGATCGAGCACATCACCAAGCAGTATCTCGAGTTCATGGACCTTTTCAAGATGCTCGACCTCGATGTGGCGGGCGAATTCGTGGTGATGGCGGCGAACCTCATCTACATCAAAAGCCGCTCGCTGCTGCCCGCAAGCGTGCAGCCGCCCGAGGAGGAGGCCGACGAGGAGGATCCGCGCTGGGAACTCGTGCGGCAGCTTCTCGAATACAAGAAGTTCAAGGAGGCTGCGGCTCACCTGCACGACCGCGAGGTCGCGCGCGAGGGTGCCTTCCCGCGCGTGGTGGCCGGCGCTGATGAGGTGGCCGAGCGCCCGCTCGGCGAGGTGTCGGTGTTCGACCTCATCAATGCGTTCAACAAGGTGCTCAAGCGCATCGAGGGCGGAAGGGAGGACCTGCGGGAGATCTTCGAGGAGAACTTCACCGTCGCCGACAAGATTGATCTGATTTTGAAAATGGCGTCGCCCGGCGTCGCGCTGAAATTCACGGAACTCTTCAGTAGCGCGGCGTCGCGGGCGGAGGTGGTGATCACTTTCCTCGCGCTGCTGGAACTCATCCGCCTGAAGCAGCTGCGCTGCGTGCAGAGCGAGGCGTTTGGCGAAATTGAACTGAGCCGCGTGTAGGCTGTCCCAATTGCGATGACGCTGACTCTCAAACATGCCGTGGAGGCGCTCGTGTTCGCCTCGCCGAAGCCGATCACGCTCGGGGAAATCGCGAAGGCCGTGCGCGGCGGCGCGGTCGAGAGCGAAGCACTCACGCTGCAGTCGATGAGCGAGACGAAGGAGCCCGACGTGGCTGCCGCGCTCGCCGAACTGAAGGCCGAATACGAGCAGCAGGGCCGCGCCTTCCAGCTCACCGAGCAGATTAACGGCTGGGCGATGACGACGGCGCCGGGTGCCGCGGATTTCGTGCGGCAGCTCTACCCCGAGGCGAAGCCAACACGCCTCAGCGGCCCGGCGCTGGAGACCCTCGCAATCATCGCCTATCGCCAGCCGGTCACGCGCGCGGACATCGAGGCCGTCCGTGGTGTGGCCGTGGATGGCGTGATGCAGGTGCTGCTCGATCGGAGCCTCGTCAAGATCACCGGCCGCGCCGAGGTGCCGGGCCGCCCCCTGCTCTACGCGACGACGGAGTATTTTCTCCAGCACTTCGGCCTCAAGGGTGTGGACGACCTTCCGAACGCCGACGAGCTGCGCCGCGTGCCACTGCCAAAGGCGGAAATCCCCGAGGAGAAAACACCCGGAGAACCCGCTGCTGAAGTCCCGGCGAATTCCGAAGCCGCGCCGGTGGAACTGCAGGCCGAGTCCGCGGAGGTGGAGCCCGGCGACGCAACGCCCGAGCCGCAAAATTGACCGTGCATGGACATCCCCAAGATCCGCCAAAAGATTGACGCCGTGGACGAGCAGATCATCCGCCTGCTCAACGAACGCTCGGACCTCGTGCATGAGATCGGCATCGTGAAAAAAGAACAGGGCCTGCCGCTCTACGCACCCGAACGCGAGGAGCAGGTGCTTCGTGCGCTCGCCGCGAAGGCGACCGAGATGAAGAGCCGGCTGCCGGAAAAAAGCATCCGCGCGATTTACCGCGAGATCATGTCGGCGGCGCTAGCGCTGGAGAAGGATCTCACGATCGCGTATTTCGGCCCGCCCTCGACGAACACGCATCAGGCCGCGCGAGGCCGCTTCGGAGCGAGCGTCGAGTATGTTCCTCAGGTGACCATCGCCGACGTGTTCGACGCGGTCGCCCGCGGTCGCGCCGACTACGGCGTGGTGCCCATCGAGAACAGCACCGAGGGCGCGGTGAACCACACGCTCGACGTCTTCATGGACAGCGACCTCCGCATCTGCGCGCAGATCCTGATGAAGATCGAAAACCACCTCGCGGCGAAATGCGCGCGCAGTGAAATCACGAAGCTCTACTCGCATCCCCAAGTCTTTGGTCAGTGCCGCCAGTGGCTGCAGCGCACGATGCCAAACGCCGAGCTCGTCGAGGTCGGCAGCACACCGCGCGCGGCGGAGCTCGCGGCGCAGAATCCCAACTCCGGCGCGCTCGTCGGCCGCATGGCCGCGGAGGAGCACGGTCTCGGCATTATCGAGCAGAGCGTGCAGGACAATCCGAACAACACCACGCGCTTTCTCGTCATCGCGCCCTCGTCCGCACCGCCGACTGGCGACGACCGCACGTCGCTGATGTTCTGCATCCGCGACGAGCCCGGCGCGCTCTTCCATGCGCTCGAGCCGTTCAACCGCCTGCACATATCGATGAGCAAAATCGAGAGCCGCCCGAGCAAGCGCAAGGCATGGGAGTATTTCTTCTTTGTGGACGTCGAGGGCCACGCAGACCAATCGCCGCTGAAGGAGGCCATCGCCGAACTGAGCAGGCACTGCACGCTGGTGAAGATCCTCGGCACGTATCCGAAGACGGCCGGGTGATTGAATGATGAATGACGAACGCGGGCGTGCGCCATCGTCATTCGTCATGCGGATTCTGCCATTCGCACTTTGTCTTTGCCAACCGGCCGTGCGCTCGGCTGTCCTCTGCGCATGAGCAACTCCCTCTTCGATCTCACTGGTGAAGTCGCCGTCGTCATCGGCGCGACCGGCGTCCTTGGCGGCGCGCTGGCCGACGGCCTCGCTGCCGCCGGTGCAAAAATCGCGGTGCTCGGCCGCAACGCGGAACGCGGACAGGCGCGGGTGAAGGCGATCCGCGCGGCGGGCGGCACGTCAGAATTTTTCGCGGCGGACGCGATGGACAAGGCGAGCCTGCACGATGCGCACGAGGCGGTCGCGGAGGTGCTCGGCGCACCGGCGATCCTCGTAAATGCGGCGGGCGGGAACGATCCGAAGGTGACTGTGACGCCCGAGCGGCCCATCGAGGCGATCACCGTCGAGGACTGGCGCGCAAACTTCGACATGAACCTCGTCGGCGGCGTGCTGCTGCCGAGCCAGGAGTTCGGTCCCGCGATGTGCGGGCGCGGACGCGGCAGCATCATCAACATCGCCAGCGCGAGCGCGCGCATCCCGCTCTCACGCGTGGTCGCCTATTCGGCGAGCAAGGCAGCGGTCCTCAGCCTCACGATGTTTCTCGCGCGCGAGTGGGCCACGAAGGGCGTGCGCGTGAATTCAATCACGCCCGGATTTTTCCCGGCGGAGCAGAACAGGAAGCTGCTCTTCAACGAGGACGGTTCCCCCACGCCGCGCACGCAGGCCATCATGGGCCACACGCCGATGAAGCGCTTTGGCGAAAGCCACGAGCTGATCGGCGCGTGCGTCTTTCTCGCGGCGCACAAGGCGTCGAGCTTTGTCACCGGCGCGGACATCGTCGTGGACGGCGGCTACCTTTCGCAGACAATCTGACTGCGCGTCCCGTCAGTGCTGGAGCGCCTGCCACACGGCATGGACGCCGAGTGTGATGAGCAAGCCGAGGATGCCGATGATCGTCTCGGTGATCGTCCATGTGCGCAGAGTCTGGTTCACAGTGAGGCCGAGGCATTCCTTCACGATCCAGAATCCGCCGTCGTTGAGATGAGAGAGGAAGAGCGAGCCGCACCCTATGGCGATGATGAGCAGTTCGACGTTCGCGCCGGCAAACTCCGGACTGCCAAGCACGGGCGCGACGATGCCGGCGGAGGTGATGATGCTCACAGTCGCACTGCCCGTGGCGACGCGGATGAATGCGGCGATGAGCCAGCCGTAGAGGAGGACGGGAAGGTGGAGCGTCTTTGCAAGATGGCCCATCGCGTCGGCCACTCCCGCATCGCGCAGGACTGCGGCGAACCCGCCGCCGCCGCCGACGACGAGCAGCGTGAGGCCGATGCTCGAGATGCTCTGCTCGGTGAATTTCAGCACCTGCCCGCGCGAGTAGCCGCAGCGCGTGCCGAAGGACCAACCGGCGAAGAGCACGGCGACGAGCAGCGCGACTGTGCTGTGGCCGATGAAGCCCGCGGCGTTCAGCAGCGTTGTCTCGGTCGTGCTGCGCTTGAGCGGGTCGGACGAGATGAAGACACGCGCAACCGTATCCACGAGCATCAGCAGGATCGGGAGGAAGATCGTGAACATCGTGAGCCCGAACGACGGTGGCGTGATGTTCCCCTGCTCCGCGGGCGCGGGCATTGGCGGCGGTTCCGCGGGCACGAGTCGCACCGCGCGCCGGGCAAAAATGGGACCGGCGACAAACGCTGTCGGCAGACCGATGACGAATCCCCAGAGGAGAATCTTGCCGATGTTCGGGGCAAACCCAGCCTCCTGAAATTTCGCCATCGCGGCGACGGGGCCGGGGTGCGGCGGCATCAGGCCGTGCATCACGCTCATGCAGGAGATGAGCGGGATGGCGAGGGCGAGGAAAGGCTGCTTCGTCTCGTGCGTGAGGCTGATGAGGACGGGCAGAAGGAGCACGAGGCCGACGGCGAACCACGTCGGCAGGCCCACGACGACCGCGAGCGCCATCACGCACCACACGACGCGCTTAGGGCCGAAGAATGCGGTGAAGCGCTTTGCGAGCACGTTTGCCCCACCGCTCTCCGCGAGCAGTTTTCCAAACATCGTGCCGAGGCCGATGAGCGCGGCGATGCTGCCGAGCGTCTTTCCAAGACCCGTGCCGAAGATTTCCACGACCGTGAAAAGCGTGAGCGGCTCCTTTGCGTTCGCAGGCGTGACCCGCATCACGACGGCGCCCGCACCGACGAGCAGCGAGGCGAGGGCGAGGGCGATGAAGGCGTTCACCTTCACCCGTGTGACGAGCACGACGAGAAGCACAACCGCGGCGAGCGCGAGGGTGATGAGTGTCCAGTCCTGTGTGGTCATGGCTGGGAAATGCGGAATGTCGGATGCCAAATGACGGGGGGCATTCCTGTCAGCGCAGCTCGAAAATGGCCTCGATCTCGACCGCGATGTTGCCGGGCAGCGGGCCCATGCCGACGGCGCTGCGGGCACCGACGCCGTTCTCAGCACCCCAGATTTCGGCGAACAACTCGGAGCAGCCGTTGATCACCTTCGGGTGATCGTAAAAATCGGGCGCGGTGTTCACCATGCCGAGCACCTTGATGAGACGGACGACGCGATCGAGGCTGCCGAGCTGCTCGCGCAGCGTGGCGAGAATCGCCAGGCCGACCTGACGCGCTGCGGCTTTGCCACCCTCGAGATCAAGATCGCGGCCGACAACGCCGGTCATGAGCGTCTTGTCCGCGCGCAGGGGGCCGTGGCCGGAGACGTAGGCAAGGTTGCCGGTGATCACGAGGGGCTTGTAAACGGCGACGGGCTTCGGTGCGGGAGGGAGCTCCAGGCGGAGTTCTGCGAGGCGTTGTTCGGGTGTCATTCGCGCGGAGCGTAGGCGAATGCCCGCAGGTGAGTCACTCCGTTTTCTGCGCGGAAGCCGGGAACGGAAGCCTCAGGAAAAGATCAATTTTTTGACACGGAGGGAACGGCACAGATCGACAACGGCAAGTATCCGCTCGTGGCGGGCTTCGCCGGACGGACGGAGGACGATCGGATCGTCCGGCGAGGTCGCGGTCGCCCTGGCAAGAAATTCGCGGAGGCGCGTGAGATCCCTGCCGTCGGCGCCTCCGGAGAGAACGGATCCGTTCACGCTGACGTTTCCCGCTGCGTCCACATCCACGAAGACTGAGGAAATGTCACGTCTCTCAGGCTCGCCCGGAACGGGCACTGGCACAGTGAGGAACTTCTCGCTGAGGCCTGCACATGCCATGAAGAACAGCAGCAGGACGAATACAACGTCCACCATCGGCGCAATTTGGAACCCGTGGTCGCCGCCTTCGCCGGTGTGGGATGCTGCCATCGGGTGAAATGGAAGTCAGCCGGCCCCGGTTAGCCGAAGCTGAGTTTTGCAACCTTCGCGAGCCGGCATGCGTTGAGCACGTCCACCACGCGCTCGTGGCGGGCCTCCATGTTCGGCCGGATGATCACCGGATCCTCGGGCGAACTCCTCATCGCGCCCTTGAGGAACTCCTCGAGCTG
This sequence comes from Chthoniobacteraceae bacterium, assembly GCA_044221185.1. GTDB lineage: Bacteria > Verrucomicrobiota > Verrucomicrobiia > Chthoniobacterales > Chthoniobacteraceae > SXWH01. The sequence continues at coordinate 47,987 of JBGAPP010000011.1, forward strand.
CTTGAGCTCGCGGTCCTTGGGGTTCGAGGACATGGGGTTCCCGTTCACGAACACGTTTCCGAGCAAATCCACGTCCACCACGATGGGTGTCGAGATTTTGTCGCTGCCTCCAGGTGCGGAGCTTGGCAATCCGATCTGGAAGAATCCCTCTTTGATCTGCTGTCCGGCGCACGCCATGAAAAACAGCAGCAGCACGAACACCACATCCACCATGGGTGCGATTTGAAATCCGAAATCTCCGCTTTCTCCTCCTCCTCCTCCGGCCATATGCGTTGGTCCTTTCTAGTTTGGGGTTAAGGGTTGGGTTTTTGCTCCATCTCCTTGTCCACGGCGCTGAACGTGACGTTCGGGACACCGGCGGCGCCCATGGCGACCATGATGGAGCGGACGTAGGCGTATTTGGCGCGCTTGTCGGCGCGGATGATGACGCGGAGATCGGCGTTGAATTCCTTCTTCTTCCGAATGAGTTCGGGGAGCACGCTGGCCTCCACCGGCCTGTCGTCCACGATGATCGAGCCGGTGTTGCTGAGTTCGTTCCAAGTCAAGTTCAGCATCAGCTCGCCCTTCCCCTTGTCCTTGGGATCGGGCTCCTTTGCCTCCTTTGCCATTGGGAGGACGACCTCCTTGTTCACCTGCAGCACCTGCTCGGTGGCGATGGACATGAAGAACACGAGCAGCACGAGGAGAATGTCGATCATCGGAGCGATCTGAAACTCCGGATCCTCCTCTGGCAGGACGCGCGTCGCGGCCCTTGCTTTCTGTGCATGCGTTTCGGCCATCGCGTTTACCAGCTAAGGACGGAGCCGCAGTGCGGGCACGGGCTCTGGCCGACGGTGACCGCACCGGCGCAGACGGGGCAGCTTGCGGCGGCGGCAGCGGCAGCCGGTGCGCCGGCGGGAGCGCGCATCACGCCACCCATCGGGGTGCCAGCGGCGGCGAAATTCTCACCCACCTGCATGCCGGACAGCTCGTCGTAGGGGATGTCAATCATGAGGGTGTTCACGATGTCGTCGGCATGCACGATGGACGCCTGCGACATGTTCCGGAAGATGTAGTAGGCGACGAACGCCGGAATCGCGATGAAGAGACCGCTCGCCGTCGCGAGGAGCACTTCGGAGATCTTGCCGGCGAGTTCCTTCGGGTTGCCCATGCCCGACGCGCCGAGAACCGAGAAGGCGCCCATCATTCCGATGACGGTGCCGAGCAGACCGATCATCGGCGAGACGACGCCGATGACGGAAAGGTAGCTGTTGCGCGTGCGGAGGAGAGTCGCCTCGCGCATGCCGTGCTCAGCGAGGCTGGACTCGACGGCTTCCTTGCCGCGGCCGATGCGGTTGAGGCCGGACTTGAGGAGGTTGGCGAGGTAGTTCTTGTTCGCGTTGCAGGTCTCCCAAGCCTCCTGATAATTGCCCGAGCCGATGAGCTGGCGGAGGCTGTCCACGAGCGGCGGCGGAGCGAGCTTGTCCTTCCGCATCGAGATCGCGAGCTGGATGATCAGGGTGACCATGATCACGGAAGTGGCCAGGATGCAGAGCCAGATGAAAATGATGAGCGGGCCACCGCTGATGATTGTCTTGAGGATGCTCTCATTATGCCCGTGCTCCTGAGCCATGGCACTGGCTCCGGTGAGCAACGCGATCAGCGGGGTGAGGACGAATGGGAGGAGTCGGCGGAGTTTGTGTTTGAGCATGGGTGAAAAAGCGGTGTGGGAGGATGAATCTGCTACGGAGTCGTAATGCCTTTCTGGCGGAGCGCGTCAATGCGCTTTTCAGCCTCGGACACTACGGCGCGCTCCTGATAGAAGATTGCGACCGTGCGGCAATAATTTTCCATCGCCTCGGGCAATTTTCCCTCACCTTCGGCGATTTTACCCAGGACGAAAAACGCCTGCCCGTAGAGCTGGCTCTCAGCACGGGTGACGGTTTTTTTGGAAAGTGCGTCCTTCACGACCGGCTCCACCACGGCCTTGGCTTCGTCGAATTTTCCGCGCTCCGCCGCGATGCGCGCCTTGCCGACACTCGCCGCGATGGAGCCCGACCCCGGGTAAAATTTTTCAAAGTCGGTGAAGGCAGCCTCCGCTTCGGAGAGTTTCCCGAGGCTGATGTAGATGCTTCCCAACAGCGCCGTCGCGTCGCTCGCCCACGGCGTCGGAAGACCCTTGAAGCGATCGGCCACGCCCTTGATCAAGGCGAGCGCCTCATCGAGCTTCTTCGCCTCGATCGCCGCCTGGCCGCGCGCAAACTCGGGCGGAGCGGCTTTGCGCACCTCCTGGATCTGGCTCAGGTCGTAATTGATTTCGCCGACCGCGTTGCGGATCGCGACCTTTGTCCCGCGGACGCCGACGATGAGGACTCCGGGAAGCTGCGCGGGCTGCGCGGTTGCGGAGACCGGCTTCAGGATCACGTAATCGGTCCCCACCGGCGCCTGCGCCGATGCGCGCTGCGGTGCCATCGTGACGGCACAGAATGCGATGACAGCAGAAAGGAGTTGCAGCGCTTTGGAAGGGAAACTTAGCTTCATGTCCTTTGTCTTCGGGCGGGGAGTCGTGACGAAACGTTATGCAACTCCTCGGCGATGACGCAACACACTTCGTCAGCTTTTTTAAAAAACAATGGTCAATACCCTCCGCAGATTCGGGCAGCCCCTCATGATTGTCCTCACGGTGCTCATCATCGTCAGCTTCGCTTGGTGGACGCCAAACTGGAGCGCGCGGTCCGGCAAGGATGCGCCGGTGACGGTGATCCGCGGCAAGCCCGTGGGCGCGGAGGAATGGCGGCGCGAAGGCCGCATGCTGCAGATTCACGCGAACCTCGGCGGCGCATACGTCATCCTCATCGACCCCGGAGCCGTCCGCGAGAATCCCTTCTCGAACCAGATCTCGAAGATCTCGCCCGAGGGCATCGAGAACTCCCTCCTTTTCGACGGCGAGTGCGCCGCGCTCGGCATCACCGCATCGCAGCAGGAAATCGAGCAGCAGCTCGTCTCGACACGCGCGTTCATCGGGCAAGACGGGAAATTCGACGCGAACCTCTTCGAGATTGCCGTGCAGCGCATCCTGAACCCCGAGGGTTTCAGCAAGACGCAGATCGATCAGTTTCTATCCGCCGAGGTGCGGGCCCGCAAAATCGCCGCCCTCCTCGCCTCGACAATGCCGCCGACGCCGTCGGAAATCCGCGACGAATTCCTGCGCGCCCGCCTGAGCACCGAGGCGTCGTATGTGGCCTTCAAGGCTGCGGATTTCCGCGCCGCGCAAAAAGTGACAGAGGACGAGATCAAGAAGCGCTATGAGGAGAAGAAGGATTTCCTGAAATCCCCGGAAAAGCGGAAGGTGCGCTTCGCCGCGTTCACCCTGGCGCCGACGCCGGACGGCAAGCCGCTCGATGAGGCGAAGAAAACCGAGGAACTCCAGAAGCTCGCCAACGCCGCGTATGACTTCGTGACCACGCTGCAAAAGCCCGGCGTGAATTTCGATGAGGCCGCCAAGCAGGCAGGCGCCACCATCGGCGAAACGAAGGAATTTTTCCCCCGCGACGCCGGCCCCGTCGAGCTGGAAGGCTCGCCAGTCGCCGCAGGGAAGGCATTCGATCTCACGAAGGAAAAGCCCTACAGCGTCCACATCCCGCTCGACAAGGGCACCTACGTGCTTGCGTTCAAGGAGACGAAGGCGCCGGAGCAGCTCCCGCTCGAGAAGGTGCGGAAACAGCTCGAGGAGGAACTCATCGGCGAAAAGGCCGATGAAGCCATGACGAAGAAGGCGCGCGAAATCCGCGGGAAGCTCGTTGAGGCGCGCAAGAATGCCAAGTCGTTCTCGGAGGCCGCACAGGCGCTCGGCTTGAATGCGGTCGCGTTTCCGGCTTTCTCGACGATGCAGCGTCCGCAGCGGACGACCGAATACAGCGACATCGTCCCTGCCGCCGCGAGCAAGCTGGCCCCCGGTGAGATCAGCGACATCGTGCCCACTGCCGGAGCCGTGCTCATCGTCCATGTGGATCAGCGGCCCGCGGTGGATGAAAAGGGAATGGAGGAGGCAAAGGCAGGCATCGCACAGCAGATCCAGTCTGGCCGGCAGCTCATCGCCTTCCACGCGTGGCTCGCGGATCGCCGCGAGGCCGCCGGCCTCAAGCCCCGCAAGGAGCGCGAATAGCCTCCCGCATCATGACGCCCGAAGCGGAGGCGATCTTTGACGACGCGAACGGCGACCTTGCCCTCGGCGACCTCGACGTGGCCGTGGAGAAATACCGCCGCTGCACGGAACTCACGCCCGACTTCGCCGACGCGTGGCACGCGCTCGCGATGGCGCTCATGAAGCTCGGCCGCCACGAGGAGGCCATCGCCGCGGCGCTTCGGAACACTGAGCTTCGCCCGAACGACCAGCTCGCATGGAGCAGCCTGAGCATCTGCTACGTGAAGAACCACCAGATCAAGGAAGCCGAAGCCGCTGGCGCGAAGGCGCGCATCCTCTCGTGGGGCGGAAAGATCCGGAAGGACGCTTGAGCCGCCGCAGCCGTCAGGCCCCCTGCCCTTGCGCCAGCGCCGCCCGGTTTTCCGTCACCCGCCGCAGCGCAGCATTCAGCTCGTGAAGCTGCCAAGCCGAAGTCACGCGCCCGCCTTCGAGATCCGTGATGTAGAAGCTGTCAATGGCCGCGCCCTTCTCCGTCGTGATGCGCGCTGCGGCGATGAGGAAACCCGCGTCGCTCACCGCGCGGAGAACATCATAGAGCAAGCCGAGCCGGTCCGGCGCGGCGATGTCCACGACGGTGTAGTTCGGATTGATGTCCGGGCTGATCGAGATGCGCACCGGGAAATCGAGCGTGCGCTCCCATGCCTGCGCGCGCCGCAGGCGCTTCGCGAGCAGCGGCGCGAAGTCGTAGCTCTCGACCATCAGCGCCTCGCCGAGCAGCTTGCCCACGCGCTGCATGTCGCGCTCGTCCTCGATGGCCTGGAAGCGCGGCGTCGTCACACGGAAGATGTCGAGCACCAGCCCGTCGTGGCGCGTGAAAATGTCCGCGCTGAGGATGCTCAGCTCGTTCGCCGCGAGCGCGCCGGAGATGCGCGCGAGGAGCTGGTGGCGGTCCCACGTGCAGACCCACAGCTCGCTGTGGCCCGCGTTCGGGCGTGGAATCCACCGCACCACCGGCAGCAGCGTGCCCTCGTCCTCCGCGAAATGCTTTTCCAGGAATTCCCGCACGAGCCGCAGGTGCCCCGCGATTTCCTCCGACGAGTGCGTGAGAAAATATCGCTCCGGCAGCGCGGCAAAATGCGCGTCGATTTCCAGCGCGTAGTCCGCCGGGAGACGCTCCACGACCGAATCCTTGAGCTGCTCGCGCTCCACGCGCCGTTGTCGGCGGAATCCCTCGCTGTCCGCGAGGCACCGCGATGTCTGCCGGTAAAGCTGCCATGTCAGCGACTCCGTCCAACTGTTCCAGATCTTCTCATCGCCGACGCCGAGCCCGTCCGCGGGCGTGAGCAGCATCAGCGCGTCGAGATTCTCCTGGAACCCCACGAGCGCCGCAAACGCCTCGATCGTCGCCGGGTCCGAGAGGTCGCGCTGCCGTGCCGTGCGCGCGAGCAGGTCGTGGTTGTCCACGAGGAAAATGAGAAGCCTCCGCTGCTCGCTGTTGAGCTGCAGGCGGCGCGCAACTTTCTGCGCGTTGATCGTGCTCACGATGGCGTGGTGCCGGCTGTTCGCCGCCTTGCCCGTGTCGTGCAGCAGCAGCGCTAGGTAGAGGACGTAGGGATCCTCCAGCTTTTCAAAAAGCTCCTTGTAGCCCTGGTGCCGCGGCTCCTCCGTGTCGAGAAGGCCGTCGAGCTTCTCCACGCACACGAGCGTGTGCTCATCCACCGTGTAGCGATGGAAATACTCGTGCTGCACGAGTGCCGTGAGACTGCCAAACTCCGGCATCCACCGGCCGAGGAAATCCACGCGGTGCATCGCGTGCAGGATGTGCCCCACCTGCCCCTTCTTCCGCAGGATGCTCGCGAACACCTCGCGGTTCACCTTCAGGTAGCGGAACGTGTTGTTCACGTATTTCAGCCGCCGCCGCACGAGCTGCCGCAGTTCCGGGGTGATCCGCAGCCCTCGCTGCTGCACGTGCTGGAAGAGCCGCATCATCCGCGCGCTGTCTTCCTTGAAAATCTGCCGGTCACGGTAATAGAGCCGGTCGCCGATGGCCACGAATCCATCGAACTCCTCGCGCTTCGCCTTCGCTGCCCGGCGAAACGGCAGGAAGCGGAAGAGCCCTCCCGGCTTTGGCGCCTCCACTGTCGGCAGCGCGAGGCGCTCCGACACCAGCTCCGTCAGCTCGTAAATGGCGCGCGCGTGCCGGTAGTAATCGCGCATCAATGCCTCCGTGCGCCGCAGCACATCGGGGAACTTCTCCCGGTAACCCAGCCGGTCCGCGAGCTCCTTCTGGTTTCCCATGAGGATGATGTCCACATGCCTCCCGGTGATGTAGTGCAGCTCCGTGCGCAGGCGGAAGAGGAAGTCATACGCCCGGTCCAGCTCCCGCTGCTCCGTCTCGTTCAGGTATTTCTTCCCCACCAGCTCGCGCGTCGTCCGCACGCGGTATTTGAAATACGCCATCCACAGCAGGTTCTGGAAATCCCGCAGGCCGCCGCAGCCGTTCTTCACGTTCGGCTCCTGCATGTAAACCGTGTGCCCGTATTTCGCGTGGCGCGACGCCTGATCCGCCACGCGCGCCGCGAGGTATTCCTCCGTGTGCCCCTCCACGCACTGCTTCATGAACTTCGTCTGGAACGCCTCGAATATTTCCCTGTCGCCCCACAGCAGCCGCGCCTCCAGCATCGCCGTCTTCGACTGCATCTCGCCGTTCGCCTCCGCGATCGTCTGCGCGAGATTCCGCGTTGAGTGGCCCGGCGTGAAGTCCGTCGCAAAGAGCACGTTCAGCACGTCCGTCACCACCGTCTCCACGCCCGGTGGCAGCTTCAGCTTGCCAGCGTGGATGAAGCCGATGTCCACATCGCTTTTCGGGTTCAGTTCGCGCCGACCATAGCCACCGATGGCGATCAGCGTCAGTTTTGGCGGCTTGATCCCCTCGTCCGTCAGCCGCTCCACCGCCGTCGTCATCAGGTGGCAGATGAAGTCGTCGATCGTGTCCGCGCGCATCCGGCCCACCACGATGCCGCTGCTGATGCCCCGGTGCTGCAGGTCGAGCCACTTCTCCTCCACGCGCAGCGCCTTGCGGTAGGCGGTCACGCGCGTCTCGAAGGTGTAGTCGCCCCCGGCCCTCAGGCGGGACTCGATGTCCGCCAGGACCTTCGCAAAGCGTCGCATCGGGGTTCGTGAAGGCACGCGCCGTTACGCCAGCGAGAATGTCCGCTGTCCGGGCGCGCCCGCCGTCGCGCTCACCTTCGCATCATTCGCCGCAAGATGCGTGAGCGTGTGAAAGACCGCCTCGGTCTCCTCGCCGATGGCTTGTGCGATCTGCGCCGCCGTCCTCGCCTCCGTGCTGAGCGCCGCGCGCACCTTTCGCTGCAGCGCGAGCACCGTGGCGGCGGCTTTCTTTCCCGCCTCCACGCCCGGCTGGTGATACGCGTTGATGTTCACCAGCGTGGCGTAGAAGCCCACCGCGCGATCATACAGCGCGATGAGCGCGCCCACCGTCTGCGCCGTCACCTCCTGAATGCTCAGCGTGATGCTGTCGCGGCCGCCCTCGTAGAGCGCCTGCCGCGTCCCGCGCAGGAATCCCTGCAAATAATCCCCCGCGGTGATCCCCGGCTCCACCTCGATCCCCGCCGAGGCGCGCGCCTTCCGCACCTCGATGAACGTCGCGAAGAAATTGTTCACTCCGTCGCGGAGCTGCTGCACATAGGCGTGCTGGTCCGTCGAGCCTTTGTTGCCATACACGGCGATGCCCTGGTTCACCTCACGCCCGTCGAGGTCGAGCTTCTTGCCGAGGCTCTCCATCACGAGCTGCTGGAGATACTTCGAGAAAAGCGCGAGCCGGTCCTTGTAAGGCAGCACCACCATGTCCTTCGCGCCGCGTCCGCCGCCGGCGAAATGCCAGCACAGCGCCAGCAGCATCGCGGGGTTCTTCAGCGTCTCCGGCGTTCGCGTCCATTCGTCCATCATGCGCGCGCCCTCGAGGATGCCGCCCACGTCCACGCCCTGAAGCGCCAGCGGCAGCAGGCCCACCGCGCTCATCACGCTCGTGCGCCCGCCCACCCAGTCCCACATCGGGAACCGCGCGATCCACTTCTTCTCCGCGGCATACTTGTCGAGCTGCGAGCCCTCGCCCGTCACCGCCACCGCGTGCGACGGGAAATCAATCCCCGCGCGCGCATACGCTGCCTCCGCCTCCAGCATCCCGTTCCGCGTCTCGGGCGTGCTGCCGCTCTTGGAAATCGTCACCACCAGCGTGTGGTCGAGCCGGTGCTCCAGCGACTGCAGCACGCGGTCGATGCCGTCGGGATCCGTGTTGTCGAAGAAGTGGATCCGCATCTTGTCCTCCGCGCCGCCCAGCGCGTCCGCGACGAACTGCGGCCCGAGCGCCGAGCCGCCGATGCCGACCACCAGCACGTCGAGGAACTTCCCCGTCTGGTGCGTGCGGTAGGCGAATTCGCGCACCGACTTGTAGCACTCCACCACCGCGTCACGCATCTCCGCGCTCGGCGCCAGCTCCGGCGTCCGCAGCCAGTAGTGCCCCACCATCCGCTTCTCGTCCGGATTCGCCACCGCGCCCTTCTCCAGCTCCGCCATCGCCGCAAACGCCTTCCGCGCCGCCGGCTCCATCGTGGCGATCCACGCATCATCAAAGCGCATCCGGCTCACATCGAGCGACACGCCGAGTTCACCGTCTTCCACGTGATACTTCTGAAACCGTTCCCAGAGCGAATTGGACATAGGGCCGCGAATGAAGCGCCCCGCGCCGCGCCGCGCAAGCATCCCGTCGAGAGACCGCCCTCATCCACGATCCCTCACCCGTCATTCGTCATTCGTCATTCACCGCATCCTCCCCTCCTCCACATCCATCACGTCGAAGAACGTCACCAGATCCTCCCGGTGCCCCAGCCCCGCGGCGGCACGCTGCTCCACCAGCGCCGCCGACGCCGCATCGCGCCAGCCGCGCTTGCTCATGAAGCCGTTGAAAATCTCCACGTGCTCCGCGTCAGGCCGGTGCCCCGTCTGGAAGCACCACTCGAGAATCTCCTCGTCCGTCCCGCCCTGCAGCGTGCGCGCCGCCAGTGCATCGTATTCCACCCCGAGCAGCCGGCACACGCGGTCGTCGAACGTCCGCTTCCCCGCGATCACGCCGACATTGTAGCCCGCCGGCAGCTTCCCCTGCGCGTGCAGGCGGATCTTGTCGAGGATGCGGCCAAACACAAAGATCCCGCCGACAGGATCACGCGGAGAGCGGATGGGAAAAGACATGCCTCCGGTTAACGCCGCACCGCCCCCAGGTCAATCCGGCCAACCGCCCGCTGCGCACTTGTGCGGCCCAAGGCGCGAAGGAACGCGCCATCCACCTATCCCACCATTCTGGTGCGGACGTATTCATAGACGACTTTGCCGGTCACGTCGCGGTGCTCGAAGAGGATGCGGCTTTCGGAGGCCTCGCGGCGGAGGGTGACTGAAAGGAATCCGCCTTTGACGCGGTGGAATTTGTGGAATCTCGGATCCTCACCGGGAGTGCCTCCGGCGTGCTCGTCGCTCGCGGCACCGACGCTGAACTCGTGGACGCCGGTGTAGGGATGGACAGAGTGGTATTGCCAATGGCGGTCGCCGCAAATGACGAAGAAATTGTCGGGGACGTTCGCCTTGATCCACTCGCGGAGTTCCTGGCCCTCGTGGTGGAAGCCGAAGTTGGAATGGTTGTCGTTCTTGTTGCCGCGGTCGGGGCCGACGAGTGGCGTGGGGGAGACGAGGACTTTCCACGTGGCGTCGCTTTCCTTCACGGTGCGTTTGAACCATTCCTTCTGCGCAGCGCCCCAGATCGTCTTGTCGGGGCCGTCGGGCATTTTGTTCGGCGAGCGGAAATCGCGGCCCTCGGTGAACCAGACTTGGAGGTCGCGTCCCCAGCGGACGGTGCGGTAGGGCGGACCGTCGTCGTTCATCGGTGCCTGCTGGCGGAAGATTTTCATGCCTTCCTCAAAGGTGAGCTGGCCAGCCTTCATGCCGGGCCAGGCGTCGTTGCTGAGCGTGTCGTGGTCGTCCTTGAGCCAGTAGGTGCCGGTGTTCGAGTTGAACTTCACGAGGCGCGGGAGGCTGAACATGCGCTCCCAATGGTGGCGGGCGAGCTGCGGGGTCGTGGCGCGGGGCTCGTCGTTGTCGTAATAGACGAGGTCGCCGGTGAGGCAGGTGAACTGCGGCGCGAGCGCGAGCATTGCGGGATAAATGTCGTGGCCGTCGGGGTGCCCGCGGTCGGGGTAGCCCTGGCAGGTCATCACGCAGAAGCGGAGGTTGCCCGGCGTTCCGGCGTCCGGCGCCGTTTCAAATCTGCCCCGCACCGCGGATTCCTTTCCTCCCGCGGAGCCGGCGGCCTCGCTTGCATAATGATAGACGGTGCCGGGCTTCAGGCCGGTGAGCTTGAACTCGCAGATGAAGTCATTCTCCTCAACGGCGGCGAGCGGCTCGCTGACCTTCGCATCGCTGAGGTCCTCGCGCGTGCCGTAGCGAAGCCGCACGCGGCCCGGTGCGCCGGGGCATGCGCCCTCGAGTTGCTCGACCGGGACGGTGACCTGCGGGTGCTTCGGCGCCGGCTCGCCCTTCTTCGCCTTCTCGCGCGGAGGGACGACGATGCCGCCGTTGTTGCGCACCGGGTGCCGCGTCAGGCGCGTCCACACGAGCGCGGTGGTGTCGGTGACTTCCCCGGCGCGCGTGCCCATCGCTTGGAACGGGCCGACGGTGTCGGCGGCGGTGGAGAACTCCGTAAGCTGTGAGGCGGCGACGGTGCCCGCGACTGCGGCAGAGGAGCGCGCGACGAAGGCGCGGCGGGTGATCTTCGGGGACTTCATCGCGCCATCACACCACAGGCGGCGCGGCGCGGAAGCCTTTTCGTCCGGGACGCGCTCAGGCTGCGGGGGCAGCGCCGGGATTGTCCGCCGTGGAGACGGTCGTGGGATTTGCCTGCCGCTGCAGGCCGCGCGCGATGAAGACGAGCGCGATGGATCCCGCGAGGATGATGCCGATCGCAGTGAGGGTGTATTCCCACCAAGTGGAGACGTAGGCCGCGCCCGCGCCAGTGGTGGCGAGGGCGAGGTTTACGCTGCGCTTCATCATCTCCGAGGCCGTCATGAACGTGCTTGACCCCTGCAGGCGCGGAAACTGAACGCTGAGGGTGATGTCGCACCCGACGGTCTTGTTCTCGATCGAGGCGTCCTTTGGCACGCCGACCTCGACCCACGGCCGGGAGCTGCTGTGCTTCTCACTCGACTTCGCGTGGATGGTCGAGCCCCAGTCGTTCTGGTTCGCGCTGGTCTTCGCGATGAGCATTTTCTTTCCCTCGTGGAGCCGCGCCAACGCCTGGCCGCGCCAGTAGCCTTTGATGCTGTCGATTTTGCCATCCATGTAGATGCGGGTCTGGTCGCCGGGCCCGACGACAGGCGGATAGGCGCCGTCGTTTGCCGGCCAATTCTTCGAGCTGCGGACAATCTCCGGGACGGCCGCGGCGAGCACCGCGCCGGCGATGAGCAGCAGCACGACGAGCATGGCGGTCGAGCGCGGCGGATTCGCCCAGCGCCTGACGTCCTGCGACGAGTCGCCGGCCTGATGGCGGATTTTCCCGGCCGTGACGCTGCTGCCTGCACGCGTCCGGTTCGCCGAGAGGTTCGCGTTCGGATTCCAGAGCGAGGTTTTCCACAGCCACGCCGCCGCCGCTCCCGCGATGCCCACGAGCACCCAAGTGAGCGTGTGGTGCTGGATGACATTCGCCGCGCCGAGGATGAGGGCGGTGCCGAATGCGATGAGCGCGAGCCAGAAGACGAGCCAGCCGGTGCGCGCGCGGCGCTGGCCGATCATGTCGGGCTGGAAAAGGCCGCACGTCGGGCAAGGGTGCAGGTCGGTGTCGCGCGCGAGCGCCTTCTCGGCGTTCACCTTCGCCTTCGCCGCGGCCTTGTCGGCGGTGCGTCCGGCCCCGGTGACTTTGCGGACGAACTCATACGCGTAGCTGCCGCCGCAGCCGACGCACTTGTGGTGTTTCCAACAACGGATCTGAAAGGTGGAGGTGTAAGTCTTTGCCATGCGCGCGAGATTAGCGGCGCACATCGAACGGGGGCACGCCTTTTCCAGCACGCCACGCGGCGGCGGACTCCGCACCGGAAGATTCTGATTCTCAACCGGCGCGCGCTGCGTTCTTGTCGGCGCGTGTTTTCCCAGGCGCCCCGCATCCCGCTCCCCGTGCAATGAACCCGTTCGCCCACATGTGGGAGCATCACTCCGCGCTGATCCTGCTCGGCCTCGGAATGGCGGTCGTGGTCGGCGGCATCCTGAAGCTGAAGCTGCATCCCTTCCTCGCGATGATTGCCGCGGGCTACCTCGTCGCCGTGCTCACGCCCGCCGATGCGCTCAAGCGCTCCGCCGCTGCGCGAATGGCGAAGGGCGAACTGACGGCGAAGGGCGCGGAGAAGTTTGCGAACTCCACCGCCGCGGAGCGCGTCGCGGATGAGTTCGGCTCGACGTGCGCGAAAATCGGGCTGCTCATCGCGATGGCGGGCATCATCGGCGAATGCCTGCTCGTGAGTGGCGCGGCGGAAAGCATCGCAGCCGCCGCTCTTCGCTGGACGGGCGCGAGCCGCGCGCAGTGGGCCTTCTTCCTCACGTCGTTCTTCCTCGGCATCCCGGTCTTCCTCGCGACGCTCTTCTGCCTGCTGCTGCCGATGGCGAAGGTGATGACGAGACGCACCGGGCGCGACTACCTCCTCTATATCCTCTGCATCATCGCGGGTGGCACCATCACGCATTCGCTCGTGCCGCCCGCGCCGGGGCCCGCACTCGTCGCGCAGAAGCTCGGCGTCCCGATGGGCTCGATGATCGCGGGCGGCATCATCATCGGCTTCGGCGCGGCGCTCGCAGGATACTTCTTTGCGCGCATCGTGAACCGCCGGATGGAGTTCGAGTTGCCGGTCGAAGTGGATGAGAAGCCCGCCGAGGAAAAGCACACGCTGCCTCCCCTGCTGCTCTCGCTCCTGCCAGTCGTGCTGCCGCTCGTGCTCATCGGGTTGCAGGAAATTTTCCGCGACGAGAAGACCACGCTCGCCGCTGTCTTCCGCACCATCGGCCACACAGACATCGCGCTGCTCATCGGCGCAGTCGTGTCACTCGCGCTCGTCGCACGCTACCGTCCACGCGAGGGCAGTGCCAAGGCCGTGCAGACCGCGCTCGCGCACGCCGCGATGGTCGTGCTTATCACTGCGGGCGGCGGCGCTTTCGGCGGCGCGCTCCAGCAGACCGGCATCGCGGAGGAAATCGGCCGGCTTGTCGGCGGACAGCAGGCGCTCGCACTTCCCGTCGTCTGGCTCGTCACCGCGCTCGTCCGCACCGCGCAGGGCTCCGCGACCGTCGCGATGATCACCGCCATTCCCATTGCGAAGGCATTCCTCGACGCCGGCTCGCCGGTCGCGCCGGTTTATTTTGCCGTCGCCATCGGCTGCGGCTCCAAGCCCATCCCGTGGATGAACGACGGCGGCTTCTGGGTCGTCGCGAAAATGTCGGGCATGACCGAGAAGCAGACGCTCCGCACGATGACGCCGATGATGTCGCTGCAAGGCGTCGCCGGCCTCATCCTCACGATGCTTGCCGCTTGGCTCGTGCCGCTGCGGTGACGGGATTCGGGAACCCGGTCAAAGCGGCTGCGGCCTATTTCTCCTTCAGCGCGTCAATGACCTCCGCAGCGCCGCGGGGGCTGGTGTAGTAAATCTTGATGAGCGGGCGGCCTTTCTCGTCCTTCGTGTAAATGCTTTTCCCGAGCTTCCAGCCGTCGGGCATGATGTTAAGACCGGCGCTCCAAGTGATGGTGCCGGCGGCGGCAATGGTGAACGGCTTGAAGCCGCCCTCGCCCGCAGCCTGGTAGGTGGCGCCGCGGATTTCGAGGTCGCCGAGGCCCATGAGCCTGCCGCTGGAAATTTTCATCATCGTGTAGGTGCCCTCACGCACCGGGCCGGGGACGCCGGCCACAGGCGGATCCGCGAGGAGCGGCAGGTTCAGGACGAGGCAGGCAAGCGCGGTGAGTGCGAGGGCGGCGGTCTTCATGAGCGCGACCCTACCATGGCGCCAAGCGGCAGGAAAAGCCCGCAGCCCCCCAAGCGTGCCTAAGTTTCCGTCTGGCACGATCCGCACGCACGCTGTCATAAGCTCGCGCCCCACGCTTCATGCCTTCCGAAAAACGCCTCACACCCGAGCAACTCCGTTCCTTCCGCTGGTTTGGGCCGAATGATCTGCGCAGCTTCGGCCATCGTTCGCGTGCGCGGCAGATGGGGCTCGCGCCGGCGGACTGGCAGGGCAAGCCGGTCATCGCGATTCTCAACACTTGGTCCGACCTCGTGCCGTGTCACCTGCATTTCAAAATCCTCGCCGAGCATGTGAAGAAGGGCATCCTCCAGGCGGGCGGAATGCCGGTCGAGCTGCCGGTGCTCGCGGTGAGCGAGACCTACATGAAGCCGACCGCGATGCTCTACCGCAACCTGCTCGCGATGGAGGCCGAGGAGATGCTGCGCTCGCAGCCGATTGACGGCGCGGTGCTGCTCGGCGGCTGCGACAAGACCACGCCGGGGCTCATCATGGGCGCGACCTCCGCGGCGCTGCCGTTCATTTTCGTCCCGTGCGGCCCGATGCTGCGCGGCAACTGGCACGGCCAGGTGCTCGGCAGCGGCTCGGATGCGTGGAAGTATTGGGATGAAAAGCGCGCGGGCAAAATCAGCGAGGAAGAGTGGTGCGAAATTGAGGACGGCATCGCGCGTTCGCACGGCCACTGCATGACGATGGGGACAGCGAGCACGATGACCGCCATCGCCGAGACGCTCGGCCTCACGCTGCCCGGCGCATCGAGCATCCCGGCTGCGGACATGTCGCACTGGCGCATGGCCGCGGAGTCCGGACGGCAGGCGGTGGAAAATGTGTGGCTCAATCGCACGCCCGCGCAGTTCCTCACCGCTGAGTCATTCCGCAACGCGATCGTCGCCGACATGGCGCTCGGCGGCTCGACGAATGCGATCATCCACCTCATCGCGATGGCCGGTCGTGCAGGCGTGCCGCTGCCGCTGGAGCTGTTCGACGAAATCTCGCGTCGCACTCCGCGCCTCGCCGACCTGCGTCCTGCGGGAAGATTCCTGATGGAGGATTTCTACTTCGCCGGCGGCCTGCGCGCGCTGCTCGCCGAACTTGCACGCATCACCGCGTCCACTCAGTCCATACCGTCCACCTCCGAGGACGCCCTGCTGAATCTCGCCACTCCCACCGTGAATGGCTGCACGCTCGGCGAAAACATCGCCGGTGCCCGTGTCTTCAACCCCGAAGTCATCCGCAAACTCTCCGACGACGGCGGCACCGCCGTCCTGCGCGGCAACCTCGCCCCGCGCGGCGCGGTGATCAAACACGCCGCGATGGAGCCTCGCTTCATGAAGCACACCGGCCCCGCCGTCGTCTTCCGCGATTACAACGATCTCGCCGCACGCCTCGACGATCCCGCGCTGCCCGTCACTGCCGACTCCGTGATCGTCCTGCAAAACGCCGGCCCGAAAAGCGCGCCCGGAATGCCTGAGTGGGGCATGCTCCCCATCCCGAAGAAGCTCCTCGCGCAAGGCGTGCGTGACATGCTGCGCATCTCCGATTCGCGCATGAGCGGCACGAGCTATGGCGCGTGCGTGCTGCACGTCGCGCCCGAGAGCGCCATCGGCGGCCCGCTCGCGCTCGTCCGCGATGGCGACCTGATCACGCTCGACGTCGCCGCGCGCCGCATTGACGTGAACCTTCCCGACGCCGAACTCGCCGCGCGCGCCGCCGCGTGGAAACCGCAGCCGCCGCACGCCACGCGCGGCTACCTCTCGCTCTTCCTCAACGAAGCCACGCAGGCCGACGAGGGCTGCGACTTCCGCTTCCTCCACCGCGGCCCCGCCGACGCGGAGCCGGAGATTCACTGAAAAAAGTTCTCGGTTCTCAGTGCCCAGTGCTCAGTAAAAAGACAGCCGCGCATTTTACTGAGCACTGAGAACTGACCACCGCGCACTCTCACAAACACCTATCGTATGAAAACCACCTTCACGCCCACCGACATCCACCAGTCCGTCATCTCCGTCCCGCCGCTGTGCCGCGACGCCTCGCTCAAAGTCAGCGCCGCGGAGAATGCGAAGCTCATCCGCCACATCGAAGCGGGCGGCGTCACGACGCTGCTCTACGGCGGCAATGCAAACTTCTATAACATCGCGCCGAGCGAATTCGCCGACACGCTCGACATGCTCGCGGAGAAAGCCGCGCCGACTTCGTGGGTCGTGCCGTCCGTCGGCCCGTATTTCGGCACGATGATGGACCAGGCCGCGATCCTGAAGACGCGGAAATTTCCCACCGCGATGATTCTGCCGACCATCGCCGTCAGCTCGCCCGAGGGCGTGCGCGAGGCCGTGATGAAATTCACGCAGCGCGCCGGAATCCCCGCGGTGCTCTACGTGAAGGACGAGAAATACGTGACCGTCGAAGTCGTGAAATCGCTCGTCGCCGCGGGTGTGCTCTCGTGGATCAAATACGCCGTCGTGCGCAAGGACCCCGCCGACGATCCGCTGCTGCGCGGCATCGTGGACGCCGTGGACCCGAAGCTCATCGTCAGTGGCATCGGCGAGCAGCCCGCCGCGGCGCACTGGAAGCATTTCGGCATCCGCGCGTTCACCTCCGGCTGCGTGTGCGTCGCGCCGCGCCGCTCGCAGGAGATGCTGCGCGCGCTGCAAGGCGGCGATTTCGCTGCTGCGGAGAAGATCCGCGAACGCTTCAACTCGCTCGAATCGCTGCGCAACGCCCATGGCCCCATCCCGGTGCTGCACGAGGCTGTCGGCCTCGCTGGCATCGCGGACACCGGGCCTATTCTGCCACTGCTCGGGAAGCTCGACACCGGCCTCGAAGCTCCGATCCGCACGGCGGCGACCGGCCTGCTCGCGTGGAATCAGTGACCGTTCACACGCGCTGAAACCGCCCGCCGCACTCGGCGAAGATTCCCCTTTCCTCCCGTGCCGCGCATCGCAAACATCCCGCGCACGAGCCGACGCCGGCACTCGCTGCGCTGCTCCAAATGAAACTCCCAACTCCACCATCATCATGCTCCCTCTTCATCCCCGTCGTGAATTCGTGAAGCTCGCCCTCGCGGCGACACCGCTCGCCGGCCTGCTCTCCGCCGCGACCCGCCTCAGTGCCGCCGAAAAGCCGAATTCGAAATTTGCCGGCGTGCAGATCGGCCTGAACGTCCCCTACAGCTTCGGCGGCAAGTCGATGAGCGGCGACGAAATCCTCAAGAACTGCGTGGAACTCGGCCTCAGTGGCGTCGAACTGCGCACCCAGCCGGTCGAGGCGTTCCTCGGCGTGCCCGCGGAGCCAACAGTGGACAAGAATGACAAGGCAGCCGCAAAGGCCGCGAACGAGGGCCGAGCGCAGAAGCTGCGCGAATGGCGCAAGTCGGTCTCGATGGACCGCGTGAAGGAGTTCCGCAAAAAATATGAGGATGCCGGCGTGCTCATCGAGGTCGTGAAGGTGGACGGCATTTTCAAGATGAGCGACGAGGAGCTGGACTACGCGTTCACGCTCGCGAAAACGCTCGGCGGACGCGCCATCTCCACGGAAATCTCTCACACGGACTCGGAGTTGAAACGCGTCGGCCAATTCGCCGACAAGCACCAGCTCCTTGTCGGCTACCACGGGCACGCTTCGACGAAGCCCGAGCACTGGGAGGCGGCGTTCGCGCTCGCGAAGTTCAACGGCGCCAACGTGGACCTCGGCCATTTCGTCGCGGGCAACAACATCTCGCCGGTCCCGTTCCTCAAGAAGCACCACGAGCGCGTCACGCATGTCCACATAAAGGATCGCAAGTTCAACAATGGCCCGAACACCCCGTTCGGCGAGGGCGACACGCCGATCGCGGAAGTGCTCCGCCTGATCCGTGACAACAAGTGGAACATTCAGGCCACGATCGAGTTCGAATACAAAGTGCCCGCGGACTCCGACCGCATGAAGGAGCTGGCCCGCTGCATCAAGTTCTGCCGCGACGCGCTCGCTTCGTAGGCTGCGCATCAAATCCACATGATCCCCTCGCCCGCCCCCGTCCGACTTGCCATCGCCGCCCTCGCCGCTGCGTTCGCATTCGCGCTTCCGCTCCGCGCTGCGGAGCCAAAGCACGAGGTCGTGCGCGACTGGCCCGCACTGCCGGCGAACCACGTCCTCGGTCTCTGCGCCGGGGTGGGCGTGGATTCGCACAACCATGTCTTCGTCTTCCACCGCTGCGAGCGGAAGTGGTCGAGCCCCTTCCCCACCGAGCCCATCGCATCGGACACGGTGAGCGTCTTCGAGGGCGGCAGCGGGAAGCTGGTCGCGTCGTGGGGCGCGGGCACATTCATCATGCCGCACGGCCTCACCGTGGACCACGAGGACCACGTGTGGCTCACCGACGTGGGGCGGCACCAAGTCTTCAAGTTCACCCACGACGGCAAGCTCCTCCTCACCCTCGGCGAGCGCGGCGTGCCCGGTGCGGACAAGGCGCACTTCAACCTCCCCACCGACGTCGCCGTGCTGCCGGACGGCTCCTTCTACGTGAGCGACGGCTACAAAAACACCCGCGTGGTGAAGTTCACCGCGGAGGGCCGCCATGTCGCCGAGTGGGGCGCGAAGGGCGACGGCCCCGGCCAGTTCAATCTCCCGCACGGCATCGCCCTCGACTCCCGCGGGCGCGTGTATGTCTGTGACCGCACGAACTCCCGCATCCAGGTCTTCGACCCGGCGGGGAAGTTCATCGCGCAGTGGAAAGGCGAGCACGTCGGGCGGCCCTACGGCGTCGGCGTGGGACCGGACGACCACGTGTTCATCATCGACGGCGGCGATCCCGCCCATGCGCCGGAACAGCGCGGCAAGGTCGTCGAATTCAATGCCGAGGGGCGCGTGCTCGACACCTTCGGCTCACCGGGCCGCGATGCGGGGCAGTTCCAGACCGGGCACGACATCGCCATCGGCCCGGACGGCGCGGTGTATGTCGCGGACAGCGGCGGCAAGCGCGTCCACAAGTTCGTGCGGCGCGGCACCGGCGGCGGAAAGTAGCCGCACCTGCGCGTCTGCTCAGCTTCCCCCGACGGACGGCGGGCCTTCCTCGCGCTCCAGTCCTTTCCGGATCTCCTCCGCGCTCACGTCGAACTGCCGCAGCAGTCCGTCCAGCCGGTCGCGCTGCGTGATGATCCCGATGATGAGATACTGCGTCACCGCGAGGCCATAGAAGACCCACCCGATGACGAACTCCCTCGTCCCCATCGCGCCGCCGAAGATCACCGTCATGATCACGAAGACCGGCGATGAGCGCTTGAGATGCAGCACCCCGAGGCCGCGGAGGAAATCAAAGCGCCTCCGCCAGAACTCGCGCCATCCCGAGCGCGTCGTCAGCTTCGCCTTGGGCGGGCCGCGGTGCAGGATGCTGAAGACATCCTGGTCCGGCATGCTCTCGATCACCCCGATGGCGAGGAGCAGTCGCAGGAGCATGGTGAACCACGGATCCTCGCTCTTGTGCCACGGCAGCCAGCCGAAGAGGAAGTCCTCCAGGTTTGCCGTCGCCGCGAGCAGGATCACCGCGCCGCGGAACCACGTCTCCAGATCCCGCTGCATCTCGCCCGTGAGCGTGCGCCCGCGGAAGCACCGGCGCGCGATGAAGCGGAACAGCGGGATCGCCAGCGCGCCCGTGAGGAGGCGGAACACCGGACGGAGGACCGGCTTGAAGACGAGGTTGCGGAAGATGCCGGAGACGACGGGCACAGCGGCGCACCGTAGCGTGCGGCTCCCGCGTGGAAAGAGGAACATCATCACCCCTCGCTGCGGCGGCGCGGCATCCACGCAGCGGAAATCTTTCTCCCCTTCTCCCGCGCGCCCATCCACGCTGCGGCGCACATGGCCATCCTCGGCAGACGCAGCACACTCACCATCCTCCGACAGGCGCCCCCGGGGTATTACCTCGATGGCGGCGCGCTCGGCGAAATCCTCCTCCCCGGCCGCTACATCCCGCCGGGTGCGATGCCGGGCGGCACCATCGACGTCTTCGTTTACCGCGACTCCGAGGACCGCGTCGTCGCCACCACGGAGACGCCGCTCGCCATGGTCGGCGACTTCGCCTTCCTCCGCGTGGTCTCGGAGCGCCCGAGCATTGGCGCGTTCCTCGACTGGGGATTGGAGAAAGACCTCCTCCTCCCGCGGCGCGAATATGCCGGCGGCGTCCGCGAAGGGCGCAGCGTGCTCGTCCATGTGATGATCGATGAGAAGTCCGACCGCATCGTGGCGACCTGCCGGCTGAACCGGCACCTCAATCTCACCCCACCGGCATACGCCGAGGGCCAGCGCGTGAAGCTCATCATCGAGGGCGAGACGCCCCTCGGCTACCGCGCCATCGTCAATGGCGCCCACACCGGCCTCCTTTACCGCACCGAACTTTCCGGCCCGCTGCTCCCGGGCGATGCTATGGACGGCTTCATCCGCGCGGTGCGGGCCGATGGGAAAATCGACCTCGGCCTCGATCCCGCAGGGCATCGGCGCATCCGCCCGCTTTCGGAGCAGATCCTCGCCGCGCTCAAGTCCGCCGGTGGCCGCCTCCCATATCACGACGGCAGCTCGCCCGACGAAATCCGCGCCGCCCTCGGCATGAGCAAGAAGGCATTCAAGCAGGCCATCGGCGGGCTGTTCCGCGAGCGCCGCATCCTCATCGAGTCCGACGGCATCCGCCTCGCGAAATCCTAACGCCTGCGCGCCCCGCTGATTATCACCGCCATGAGTTCGCCCCTCTTCCGCCCGGCGATGAACCGCCGCACGTTCCTCACCGCCTCCGCGATGGGCCTCGCGGGGCTGCACTGCGCCTCCGGACAGGGCGCGCTCGCCCCCGCCCTCGCGCGCAAGCCCGCCAAGTCCACCATCCTCTTCTTCCTCTGCGGCGGCGCCTCCCACATCGACATGTGGGACATGAAGCCCCACGCGCCCATGGAGTATCGCGGCGAGTTCCAGCCCATCCGCACCAGCGCGCCCGACATCCACCTCTGCGAGCACCTGCCCCTCCTTGCGAAGCAGGCCCACCGCTTCTCCCTCGTCCACGGCGTGACCGACTTCGGGCGCGCCACCGGCGACCATCACGCCGGCTACTACTACAACCTCACGGGCCACACCCCCGACCAGACCTTCAAGCAGCAGGGCAACGACCGCCGCCCCTACCCGGACGACTGGCCCTACATGGGCTGCGTCGTCGCCTCGCGCCGCCCCGCGCACCCGAAGCTCCCCAACGCCATCTCGCTCCCCCACAAGCCGAGCAAGCTCCCCTACACACGCCCCGGCCAGTTCGCAGGCCGCCTCGGCATGGAGCACGACCCCTTCTACCTCACCGGCGACTTCGACCACCCGCTCCAGTTCTCCGCGCCCACGCTCACCATGGAGCGAGGCATGAGCGCCGGGAGAATGGACGAGCGCCGCGAGCTCCTCAGCGCCCTCGACTCCGTGCGCCGCGACCTCGACCACGAGGCGCAGGCGGCCAACTACACCCGCCAGCAGGAGCGCGCCTTCTCCCTCCTCGCCTCCTCCGCCACCACCGGGGCATTCGACATCGCCAAGGAGCCCGCCCACGTCGTCGAGCGCTACGGCACCAACATCAACGGCACCAGCCTCCTCATGGCCCGCCGCCTCGTCCAGGCCGGCGTCCCCTTCGTCACCGTCTTCTGGAAGGAGGACGAGCGCACCGCCAAGCAGTGCAAGAGCGCCGGCGGCTGGGACACCCATGGCGACAACTTCAACTGCCTCCGCCAGTATCTCCTCCCGCAGTTCGACCGCGCATTCTCCGCCCTCCTCGAGGACCTCGCCGCCCACGGCCTGCTCGAGGAGACCACCGTGCTCGTCACCAGTGAAATGGGGCGCAAGCCCAGCATCGGCGACCGCCGCTCCGGCGGCAAGACCGGCGCAGGCCGCGACCACTGGACCGCGTGCATGAGCGTGCTCATGGCCGGCGGCGGCATCCAGGGCGGGCGCGAAATCGGCGCCACCGATGCGCGCGCCGAATACCCCGCCCACCGCCCCATCGACCCCGCCGACGTCGTGAAGACCGTTTACCACAGCATGGGCATCACGAACCTCGAGGCCACCGACGCCCTCGGCCGGCCCTACCATCTCCTCGAGGAAGGCAAGCCGCTCGTGGAGCTCTTCGCGTAGGCGGGAGCTAGCCAGCGGGAGGCGCGGGCTCGGCCGGTTTCGCAGGAGCGCGGAGACGATCCCAGCACTGAGCCACCAGCCCCGCTGCGGCGAGTCCGAACGCCAAATCCAGCAGGAAGCCTCCCCAGTAAAACTCCGGCTTGGGCGGCTGCTTCCGCGCACTGGCGAGCGAGAGCCGCGTGTCCGGCGTGATCGAATCGGAGGTCCAGAAGGTGCGCGGCAGCCCGAGCTTGCGGACGACGGGGATGCCCGTCCTCGCGGCATCCTCCGCACTGGGGCTGGCGAAGAGCCAGTAAGGGGCGACGTTCAGCGCGGCGGCGAGGACGAGGCCGAGGAGGAAGCCGGCGAGCATCCGGCCGTTGGAGGAAGTGTCGGGTTGGTCGGGCATGGCGTTTTCAGGAGGGTTGGGGGTTGGGTGTTCAATGGGCGAGTCAGCGGGTCCGCGGGCCGGAGTTCAGTGACCGGGGTCCGCCACCTGCACGCTGCATGTGGCGGACCTGCAAGCTGCAAGGCTGCCACTTGCAGGCTGCAGGGGTGCCATCTGCAGATTGCAGATATGCCACCATCGAGTGGGGGTGCGGCACCTGCAGGCTGCACATATGCCATGTGCAGCCTGCAGGTGTGGCATTCGCCGGCAGCAGGGCTGCCATCTGCAACGCGCAGGTGCCGCACCGGGGGCATGGGGGCGCCATCTGCACGCTGCAGGGTTGACACCTGCAGCCGCGCTGGGTGCCATGTGCGGCATGCAGGTGCCGCACCCCCAGCCGCGTAATGGCGATCCAGTGTGCTCCGATGCCGGGATGCACGCTCTGCAGGATTGCTGCGAAACTCGGACCTGAGGGCATGGAAGCCACGAAGCACCGCCTGCACGTGTCCAATCCACCCCAGCGCCGCCAGCCGATGGGCGGCGTCCTATTTTGCCCGCACGGAGCCCCTGCCCCAGAGGGCAGCTAGCTCGGCTTGTTGTTCAGGAAGGTCACCGCCCCGGCGGCGATGGCGAGGACGCCGACAACGTAGATGAGGAAGCCGATGTGGACGAAGCAGGAGACGCCGAAGACGACGAGGAATGCGGCGGTGAGGAGAGGTCCGAGGTTTTTAGGCATGGTAGTGTGGAGTTTGAGGTTTGGAACGCGCGGAGGCTGAACGGCGCGGCGGGGCGTGGTCAATGCGAAAGTGGCGCGCGCAGCGGGGCGTTGCATTCGGCGGGCAGCGCGTTCATTCTCCGCGGCACGATGGCACACCAGAAATCCGACGGCATGAACTACGCGCCCGTGGGCAAACCTTCACCCGTGGTGAAGCCGGGCGAGTTTGTCTTTGCCGCCGTGGCGCTCGACCACGGGCACATCTACGGCCAGTGCCAGGGCCTCACCGAGGCGGGCGCGGAGTGCCGCTATGTGTATGACCCGGACCCCGCGAAGGTGGAGAAGTTCCGGGAGCGGTTCCCCACGGCGCAGCCGCTGCACTCGCTAGGTGAGGTGCTGGACAAGACGGACGTGCAGCTCGTGGCCGCCGCGGCGGTGCCGAGCGAGCGCGGGCCGCTCGGGTGCGACGTGATGGACGCGGGGAAGGACTATTTCACGGACAAGGCGCCGTTCACGACGATCGCGCAGCTCGCGGCGGCACGGGTCACGGCGCGGCGCACGGGGCGGAAGTATGCGGTGTATTACTCCGAGCGCCTGCACGTGGAGGCGAGCGTGCGCGCGGGGCAGCTCATCGAGCAGGGTGCAATCGGGCGCGTGGTGCAGGTGATGGGGATGGGGCCGCACCGGAGCAACCCGGCGACGCGGCCGGCGTGGTTCTGGAGCAGGGAGAAGATGGGGGGCATCCTGATCGACATCGGCAGCCACCAGTTCGAGCAGTTCCTCACTTACACCGGCGCGAAGAGCGCGAAGATCGTGCATTCCGCCGTGGCGAACTACCATCACAAGCAGTGGCCGGAGTTCGAGGACTGGGGCCAGGCCAACCTCGTCGCGGACAACGGTGCGACGAACTACGTGCGCGTGGACTGGCTGAACCCGCAGGGCCTCCGCACGTGGGGCGACGGGCGGACGTTCATCCTGGGCACCGAGGGATACATCGAGGTGCGGAAGTATCTCAACGTCGGCGTGAACGTGAAGAAGGGGGCCGAGGGCCTCGAGGGCGATCATCTTTTCCTCGTGGATGCGAAGGGCGAGCACCACATCCGCTGCCACGGGGAAGTCGGGTTCCCCTACTTCGGCCAGCTCATCCTCGACTGCCTGAACCGCACGGAGAAGGCGATGACGCAGGAGCACACGTTCCTCGCCGCGGAGCTGTCGCTCCTCGCACAGTCGCAGGCAGAGCGCATCGAATAGCCATGGCCGACCTCTTTGCCGAACTCGCCGCCGCCCTGCGCGAACGCCTCGCCGTGATCGCCGACCGTGAGCTCTACGCGCGCGACCCCGCCGCCCATCTGGAGAAGCTGAAGACGGTGTCCGAACGGATCACGTCCCTCGCCGCCGCACTCCCCCGCCCGCTCCCCGGCGACTTCGCGCATTACCTCCAACGCGCGAGCTACGACAAGGCGCTGAAGTGGCTGGAGGAAAACGGGGCCGGCACTGCGTAGCACGGAGGGCGCGCTGCATTTTCCGCGACTTTTTCCTTCGCACGCGCGCGGAGGCTGCGCATCTTCCGCGCGCTCATGCGCGCAGTCCTTGCTCTCGAAGATGGTCGTCATTTCATCGGTGAATCCTTTGGCGCTCCGGGGACGGCGGTCGGCGAGGCGTGCTTCAACACCTCGATGACCGGCTACCAGGAGGTGCTCACCGATCCGTCGTATCGCGGACAGATCGTCGCGATGACGGCGCCGCAGATCGGCAACTACGGCGTGAACGCGCTCGACGATGAGAGCAGCGCGGTTCACGTGCGGGGCTTTGTGATCGAGGAGCTCTCCGCCATCCCGAGCAACTGGCGTGCATCCGGCGATCTGAATGCGTATCTCACGAAGTGGAAGGTGCCCGGCATCCAGGGCGTGGACACCCGCGCGCTCACGAAGCACTTGCGCTCCCGCGGCGCCATGCAGGCGTGCATCACCAGCGAACTCGACGTGGATGCCGCTGTCGCCCGCGCGAAGGGCGCGCCGCCGATGGCCGGCAGCGACTTTGTGAAGGAGGTCACGCCCGGCGCGGCGTTCGACTGGGATCCGGAAAGCAAGCTGTCGCGCGAATGGACCATCGTGAAGGGCGACGGCAGCGGTGTGGAGGTGCGCGAGGGCAACGAGGTCTTCAAGAAGCTCCCGCCGGTGAAGCACAGGATCGTCGCGTATGATTTTGGAATGAAGACGAACATCCTGCGGCGGCTGCGGCAGGAGGGATTCGGCGTGCGCGTGGTGCCGGCGGATTTCCCCGCCGAGGACGTGCTCGCGATGAAGCCGGACGGCGTGTTCCTTTCCAACGGCCCCGGCGATCCCGCGGCGCTCACGTATGTGCATGACAGCATCCGAAAGCTCATGGGCCGCACTCCGATTTTCGGCATCTGCCTCGGGCACCAGATGCTCGGCTACGCGGTCGGCGGAAAGACATTCAAGCTGAAGTTCGGCCACCGCGGCGGCAACCAGCCGGTGAAGGACCTCCGCACGGGGAAGGTGACGATCACCTCGCAGAACCACGGCTTCGCGGTGGACGCGGAGTCGCTGCCGAACGACGTCGAAGTCACGCACATCAACCTCAACGACCAGACCGTCGAGGGCCTCGCGCACAAGTCGCTGCCGGTTTTCTCCGTGCAGTATCACCCCGAGGCGGCACCCGGGCCGAACGACGCGACTTACTTCTTCCGCCAGTTCGCCGAACTCATCGACCGCGCGAAATAGCGCAGCGGATTTCTCCTTTCCTCCCCTCTCCCGCCGCATAATCTCCCTGCCATGCCGAAGCTCCAGCTCGTTCGCCCCGACGGTTCGCAAACCGACCATGAACTCACCGATGAGGTCGTCACGATTGGCCGCGCGCCGGACAACGTGTTCACGATCGACGACGTGAGCGTGTCCAGCCACCACGCGCGGATCGCGCCATCCGGCGACACCTACACGCTCACCGATCTCGGCTCGACGAACGGCACAATGGTGAACGGTTCCGAACTCAAGACTGACATCGAACACACGCTGAAGCCCGGCGACCGTGTGCGCTTCGGCAAGGTGGATTCCATCTTCGACCCCGAACATGCGGAGGCCGGAGGGCAGGAAATGCCGTCGAACGAGGAGCGCGGAATCGCCCCGGCGTCGAAGAGCATCAAGCCGTCGAACTTCATGAACGCGTCGCCGTTCCAGAAAGCCGTCAAAAAGAAGGATACGGCCGGCACCGCGATCATGGCCCTCGGCATCCTCGCCACGCTGGGCGCGCTCGCCGTGCTGTGGATGGCGATGCAGATGAAGTTTTCCTGACGCCGAAGCGCCGCGCGCCGCCGCGGTGAAATCCCGCACACGGGCCGCATCGTGATGACCGACGCTTCTCCCGAGCCTGCGCCCTCGCAGCCGCACAGGCGGCGCAAACGCTACGCGGGGAAACATCCGCGGCGCTTCGAGGACAAATACAAGGAGCGCGATCCGCAGCGCCACAGCGACACCGTGGCGAAGGTTCTCGCCTCCGGCAAAACCCCCGCGGGGTCGCACCGTCCGATCATGGTCGCGGAAGTCCTTGATGTCCTCTCTCCGCGCGCCGGCGAGACTGCCGTGGACTGCACGCTCGGCTACGGCGGCCACGCGAGGGAGATTCTCGCGCGCATCCAGCCCGGCGGAACGCTGCTCGGCCTCGATGCGGATCCCATTGAACTGCCGAAGACCGAGGCCCGGCTGCGAGCGCTCGGTTTTGGCCCGGAGACGTTCATCGCCAAGCGCAGCAACTACGCCGGCCTCGCGCAGGCGCTTGCCGGCCGAGGCATCGCCGGTGCGGACATCGTGCTCGCCGACCTCGGAGTCTCCTCGATGCAGATAGACGATCCCGCACGCGGCTTTTCCGTGAAGCTCGACGGCCCGCTCGACATGCGAATGAACCCGCATCGCGGCCAGCCCGCGTCGGCGCTCCTGGCAAAGGCCCGGGCCGCCGACCTTGCCGCCATGCTTGCTGAGAATGCAGACGAACCGCACGCTGACACGCTGGCCCGCGCACTCGCCGGCAATGCATTCGGGCGAACCACCGACCTCGCAAACGCAATCCGCTCCGCCCTCGCGGGAACGAAGCCGGACGACATCACGCTCTCGATCCGCCGCGTCTTCCAAGCGCTGCGCATCGCCGTGAACGATGAGTTTTCCGCGCTCGATGCGCTGCTGCGCCAGTTGCCCGGGTGCCTGAAACCCGGAGGCCGCGTTGCGGTTCTCACATTCCACTCCGGCGAGGATCGCCGTGTGAAAAAATCCTTCGACGCCGACCTGCGCGCCGGAATCTATGCAGCCATCAGCGATGGAGTGCTCCGGCCGACGCCCGCCGAGCAGCACGCGAACCCACGCTCCGCCCCGACCAAGCTCCGCTGGGCGCGCCGGCCCGGAAACTGAAAGCAGGCGGTCGCCCGCACGGCCGGCTACGCGTCGGGCTTCGTCTTGCGCAGGCCGAGCACCTTGTCGCCGGCCTTCCACTGGCCGCGGCGCTTGAGCACCTCCACGCGCTCGAAGCGTTTGAGAACATTGCGCTTTGCCGCGATGGTGGCGGCTCCTTTGAGACTGCGATGCTGTGACATGGGAAATCGGTGGTTGGAAAAAGGGCCGCGAAACTATCGCTGCACCTGCGCCGCGCAAGCGGATTCTTCCCGAGCATGACAGTCCATTGACCGGCGCGATTTTGGTTGTCACACCACAGGTCGCCTGTAATTTCCCGCGTCCCCACACCGAAATGAGCGCCCGCCTCCCACTCCAAAAATCCCGGATCGCAGCATTCACCCTCATCGAGCTGCTGACCGTCATCGCGATCATCGCCATCCTGATGGGGCTGCTCTTCCCCGCGATCAGCGGTGCCAAGGAACAGGCGCGCCGCGCCGATGCCAAGGCCGACTTGGGAATGATCATCACCGCCTGCCAGAGCTACCGCGGAGACTACGGCAAGTTCCCGCCGGTGTCCGCAGCACTGTCGAACAGCGCCTACTCCTTCGGTGACACCAGCGAAGGCAAATGCAAGGTGACCAATGACAACTTGTTCGACATCCTTCGCTCCATCGATCGCGGCTCGAACACGAAGAACGCGATGAACAAGAAGCAGATGAAATACATCCAGACCAAGGTCGCGAAGGACACCAAAAATCCACGCAGCGGCTTCTGCGATGGCAGCGCCTTCACCTCGAACCAAGGCCAATACATGGACCCATGGGGCGCCCAATACTGCATCGTTCTCGACGCGGTGGAGAACGAGACCATTGACATGAGCCAGTTTTATTCCGATCTGACCGGCGCGAACAACGTGCTGCGCCTTTCCGCAGTCGGATTTTCGATGGGCAAGGACAACAAGCGCGGCGGCAAGGGATACGAAGGCCGGCTGCGCAAGACGAGTTCCAGCGAAGCTCCGGACGACGTCGTCTCGTGGCAGTAGCAAGCCGCTGAAAAATGCGGGTGTAGTTCAATGGTAGAACGGCAGCTTCCCAAGCTGCATACGAGGGTTCGATTCCCTTCACCCGCTCCACTTTTCGACGCCAGTCGGCTTCGGTTGGCAAAATCTTCTCTGTATTGCGCGGAATGCGGTTCGCCGTTTGGGCAACCGGCGACTACTCCGACACACTCTTTTGCTCCATTTTGCTACGGCGTAACAGAGGCATTTCGCGACCCCGACAATCTGCCTTGAATCGCACCATGGATTCCCCATCATTCGCCGCGCTATGAAAACTCTCATCCGATTTGCCCTCAGCATCGCGTTCTCCACCGGCACCCTCGTCGCCGCGGACAAGAAAACCGCAGCATCCACCCCATCCCACTCGCTGAGCGAGTTCAAGCTCGGCGAAACCATCACCGGGCCTCAAGCCAGCCTCGCCGACGCAACTGGCAAAGCCGTGCTCATCGAGGCTTGGGGTGTTCATTGCGGCCCATGTCTCGCGAGCCTGCCGCACATCAATTCCATCGCGAAGCGTGAGAAAGGCAAGATGCTCGTCTTTGGCGCGCACTCCCAGAATGCTAGCGACGACGAAGTGAAGCAGGTGGTGAAGAAGAACCAGCTCGCCTACACCATCACCAAAGGTGTGAACGGTCCGGTTAGTTTCAGCGGCATCCCGCACGCGTTCGTTTTCGACACGACGGGTACGCTCGTTTTCAGCGGGCATCCGATGGACAAGGAATTCGAGAACGCAGTCCGAAAAGCGACCCGCGGGGCCACGAAGAGTGCCACAGGCACGGCGAGCGGACTCGATGGATTGAAGTCCCTTCAGACGAAGTAGGGGAATCCCCGCCGGAAACCGCGAGGCCGACTGCGGCGCACAGGCGTGGACTTTCCCGGCAAAACTAGCGCCGCCGCTTCGACTGCTCGCGCTGGCGG
This sequence comes from Chthoniobacteraceae bacterium, assembly GCA_044221185.1. GTDB lineage: Bacteria > Verrucomicrobiota > Verrucomicrobiia > Chthoniobacterales > Chthoniobacteraceae > SXWH01. The sequence goes on from JBGAPP010000011.1 coordinate 77,804, forward strand.
AACTCGCGCGGCGTGTGGCCGGTGAGGCGCTTGAAGTCCTTGCTGAAAAAGAAACGGTCGCGATAGCCGACCTGCTCGGCGATTTCCTTCACCGCGTCGTCCGTCTCCACGAGACGCCGCTTCGCCTGGCTGATGCGTTCGCGGCGCAGCCAGTCAATCGGACTGGTGCCGAAGGCGGCCTTGAACATGCGGCTGAAATGCGACGCGCTCATGCCCGAGTGCGCGGCCAACCGGGTGACGGTATGGCGCTCGAAGTAGAAATGCCTCATGCGCTGCACGGCCTTCGCGAGCACGCCGGGGATTTCCCGCTCATCGCCGACCGTGCCACGCGATTTCCGCGCGGTGAATGCGAGCGCCAAAAGGCGCGCAACGGCGATGTGGATCCGCGCCGCCGCATCCGGCGCCCCGCCCTGCATGAGGCGGAAAATTTCATGGAAGAGCGGCTCCGCCGCCTTCCGGTTGAAGCGCGGGAACACGGGCGAGTTTCGCACCGATAGAATAGCACACATTTTCGCAAGCCCCGGCCCCTCGATGCGAAGCCACAACACTTCCCAGGGGTCCACCTTCTCCGCGCCGTGCTCATGGGGGTGATGGCAATTGATCCACGTGAAGTCGCCCGCCTGCACGGCGTGCCTTTGCCCATGCACGCACACAAAGCCACGTCCGTTGATGCAGAGCAGCAGTTCGTGCCCCGGGTAGTGCTCGCGTTGGACGTGGTGGTCCGCGCCGGCGACGAGATGCCCGGCTCGCGCGACCGTATAGAAGACATCATGCAGCGCCGCGTGCGGTGTAGCAAACAGCGAGACAGGAAAGCGGCTTTGGCCGCGCGGCTTCGTCATGCGCGAATAATACAATTTCTTTCGCGGAACGCTCCATTTCAATTTCTCAGCCCCCGTGGGACATTTTCCGCCCAATGAACTCCCGGAAAGGCACACTGCTGCTCCTCGCTGCCACAGGTTCCGCCGCGCTCGCGGCAGATTTCCCGCATTTCAGCCGCGATGTGCTCCCGATTCTTTCGGACAACTGCTTCGCGTGCCACGGACAGGATGAGAAGCATCGCAAAGGCGGGCTGCGGCTCGACACGCACGACGGTGCGACTGTGGTGAAGGACGGCGTCGCAGCAATCGTCCCCGGCAAGCCGAAGGAGAGCGAACTGCTGAAGCGCATTCTCTCGACCGATGAGGACGAGATCATGCCGCCGCCGAAGTCGCACAAGCCGAAGCTCAACCCCGAGCAGATCGCGATGCTCACGTGCTGGATCGAAGCGGGTGCGCCATGGGGAAAGCACTGGGCCTTCGAGCAACCGGAGAAAGCGCCGCTGCCGCACCGTGAGGCAGACACTCTTGTGCGCGAAACAGCACACCCTGCGGACAGGAGTGTCCGCATCACGCCCGCAGCCGGAGCGCCCCAAATCAAAAAGTTTAAATCAGAAATCTTAAATCCGATCGACGCCTTCATCCTCGCCCGGCTCGAAAAGGAAAAGCTCGCGCCTTCTCCCGCTGCGCCGCCGCATACGATCGCGCGCCGCATGGCTTTCGATCTTACCGGCCTGCCGCCGACTCCCAGGCAAGTGGATGCCTTCGTCGCGGAATCAATCCGCAATCCGCAATCCGCAATCCGCAATCTGGCCGATTCGCTGCTCGCCTCGCTGCACTTCGGCGAGCGCATGGCGATGTGGTGGCTCGATGCGGCGCGCTATTCGGACACCGACGGCTACCAGGCTGACGCGACGCGCACGAATTGGCCGTGGCGCGACTGGGTCGTGGATTCGTTCAACGCGAACATGCGCTTCGACCAGTTCACCATCGAGCAGTTTGCCGGCGACTTGCTGCCGGGCGCGACGTCGGAGCAGAAACTCGCGACGTGTTTTCACCGCAATCACATGACGAATGGCGAGGGCGGACGCGACCCGGAGGAGTCGCGCATTGATTACGTGATCGATCGCGTGAGCACCGTCGGCACCGTATGGCTCGGGCTCACGCTGAACTGCTGCCAGTGCCACTCGCACAAATACGACCCGGTCACGCAGGCGGAGTTCTACTCGCTGAACGCGTTCTTCAACAGCATCGACGAGGACGGCAAGGCGGGCGGCGGCGCGAAGCCGTATCTCGCCTATGAGTCGCCAAAAACGGCGCGCGCGGTCGCGGAAGCGCAGGCGCTCGTGGAATCGCGCAAGCCCGCAGAGGCCGCGGCGCGGAAGGCGGCGGAGGCGCCGTTTGAAAAGTGGCTCGCTGAGCGCGCGGCGGAAGTGAGCGGTGGATTCAAAGCGTGGCATGTGTTCGAGCCGAGCGCGCTGGAGTCCATCGAAGGCACGCAGCTCGCGCGACTCGATGACGGATCCATCGTCGCGCGCGGACCGAACCCAAATCAGGACGACTACCGCGTGATTGCGCCGGTGAAGCTGCCGCGCATCACGGGGCTGAAGCTCGAAGTGCTGCCCGATGCGGCGAACACGGGCGGAAAATTTTCGCGCGGGAAAACGGGCGAGTTCATTTTGACGGACATCAAGGTGCAGGTGCGTCGGCGCGGCAGTTCGCAGATTCGCGACATCGTCGTGCGCGATGCGGTCGCCGACTATGGGCCATCGCAAAAGGAGAAGCGCGCGTATGGCGACATCAAGGGCGTGCTCGACGACGACCCGCGCAACGGCTGGACGACAGTCGGTGCGCCGAAGGTCGAGCCGCATGCCGGAGTCTTCGCGCTCGCCGAGCCGCTCTTGCTCGATGCGGATGAGGAACTCGTCTTCGAGCTGAAGCAGCGCTCGACGAATGGCGATTCGAACATCGGGCGATTCCGTCTTTCGATGACCGACCAGGCAGGTGCAACGGTGCACAGCGTGGAGACCTCGCCGATGGAGCAGTTCGCGCAGGCGGGCGGCGATGTGGCGAAGCTCGATACGAAGCTGCGCGCGAAACTTTTCGATCAATTCCTCGCCGACCACGCGCCGTATCAGGTCGCGAAGTCCGCGCTCGACCGCGCAAACCGTCAGCTCTCCGAGGTGCAGGCCGCATCGAAAAAGCTGAACGTGATGGTGCTCGCCGAGCGCAAGGAGCCGCGCGACACGCACGTGCTCGTCCGCGGCGTGTGGGACAAGAAGGGCGACAAGGTCCCGCGCGGCGTGCCTGCCGCGATTGGCGCGCCAGCACTCGGCGGCGACACTTCGCGCATCGGCCTCGCGCGCTGGCTGGTGTCGCGCGAAAACCCGCTCGCGGCTCGCGTGATGGTGAACAACCTATGGGCGATGCTTTTCGGTGCGGGCATCGTGCGGACGCAGGAGGATTTCGGTCTGCAAGGCGAGCGCCCGACGCACCCCGAGCTGCTCGACTGGCTCGCGGTGGAATTCATGGAGAGCGGCTGGGACGTGAAGCACCTGTTGAAGCTCATCGTCACGAGCGCGACGTATCGGCAGGACTCCGCGGCGAGCGAAGCGCTGCTTTCGCGCGATCCGGAAAACCGCCTGCTCGCCCGCGGCGCACGCTTTCGCCTGCCCGCATGGATGCTCCGCGACGCCGCGCTCGCGAATGGCGGCATGCTGAACCGTGCGCTCGGCGGGCCGCCGGTGCGGCCGTATCAGCCCGACGGCGTGTGGGAGGAAATTTTCATGGGCCGCTTCACCTACGAGCCGAGCGAGGGCGCTGCGCAATATCGCCGCACGCTCTACGCATTCTGGCGCCGCAGCATCGCGCCGACGTTCCTCTTCGACAGCGCGCAACGCCGCGTGTGCGAAGTCCGCACCTCGCGCACGAACACGCCGCTGCAAGCGCTCACACTGCTGAATGACCGCACGGTGCTTGAGGCTTCGCACGCGCTCGCCGCGCAGGTGCTCGCGACGCCGGGCGACACCGATGTGCGGCTGCAGAAAATTTTCCGCCGCGTGCTCTCTCGCGATCCGCAACCACGCGAAGTGACTGTGCTGCGCCGTGAGTTTGATCACGCGCTCGACCGCTACCGCGCGAATCCCGCAGACGCGGCGAAGTATCTCGCGAACACCACTGCCGCGACGTGCGACGCGAAACAGCAGGCCGAACTCGCCGCGTTCGCCGTTACCGCGACGATGATCCAAAACCTCGACGAGGCCATCACCCATGAATGATCCGCTGAACATCACGCGCCGTTACTTCCTCGGAAAATGCACGGGCGTCTCGCTCGGGGCGATGGCGCTTTCGCAGTTGCTCGGCAATGCCCGCGCGGCCACGGAGCCGGGGCGCAATTCCATCGGCGGGCTGCCGCAGTTCCCGCATTACACACCGCGCGCGAAGCACGTCATTTTTCTCACGCAGTCCGGCGGGCCGTCGCAGATCGAGCTCTTCGACGAGAAGCCGGGCCTGATGAAACTCGCGGGCACCGAGCTGCCCGAGTCCGTGCGAAACGGGCAGCGGCTCACGACGATGACGTCGAACCAGAAGCAGCTCATCAAGCCCGCGGCGACAAAGTTTTCCCGCTGCGGGAAAAGCGGCGCGACGATCAGCGAATGGCTGCCGCACCTCCAGCGCGTGGCGGACGACGTGTGCTTCATCAAGTCCATGCACACGGACCAGATCAACCACGCGCCGGCGATGACGCAGTTTCTCACTGGCCACCAGATTCCCGGCCGGCCGAGCATGGGCGCGTGGGTGAGCTACGGTCTCGGCAGCGAGAACCGCAACCTGCCCGACTACCTCGTGCTCATTTCGAAAATGCAGCGCCCGAGCGACCAGCCGCTTTACGATCACTACTGGGGCAGCGGATTTCTGCCGTCGCGTTTTCAGGGCGTGAAGCTGCGCAATGCGAAGGATCCCGTGCTTTATCTCCGCGACCCGGACGGCCTGCCGCACGAGGTGCGCCGCGGAATGCTCGACGGTCTCGCCGAGCTGAACCAGATGCGACTCGCGCAGACCGGCGACCCGGAAATCGCCACGCGCATCCGGCAATACGAGATGGCGTATCGCATGCAGACGAGCGTGCCGGAGCTCACCGACTTGCGCGACGAGCCGGACGAAGTGTTCGAGCTTTACGGTCCCGACTCGCGCCGCGCGGGCAGCTACGCGGCGAACTGCATTCTCGCGCGGCGGCTCATCGAGCGCGGCGTGCGCTTCATCCAGCTTTTCCATCCGGATTGGGATCATCACAGCCGGCTCACTTCGTGGTGCACCGCGCGCTGCCGCGACACCGACCAGCCGAGCGCGGCGCTCATCACCGACCTGAAACGCCGCGGTTTGCTCGACGACACCCTCGTGATTTGGGGCGGAGAATTCGGGCGCGGCGTCGCGGGTCAGGGCAAATGGGACAGCCCGGAGGCGGGCCGCGACCATCACCCGCGCTGCTTCACGATGTGGATGGCGGGCGGTGGCGTGAAGCCGGGCATGACCTACGGCGCGACCGATGACTTCAGCTACAACGTCGCGGAAAATCCCGTTCACGTGCACGACCTGCACGCCACTGCGCTGCACCTGCTCGGCATTGATCACGAGCGGCTCACCCATCGCCACCAGGGGCTCGATTTTCGACTCACAGGCGTCGAGCCGTCGCGGGTTGTCCGTTCGATCCTCGCGTGAATTTCCCCATGAGAAAAACTGCGCTCGCCATTCTCATCGCCGTCCCGCTCGTGCGTCTCCACGCCGCGAGTGTGGACTACAACCGCGACATTCAGCCGATCCTCTCGGAGTATTGTTTCCACTGCCACGGAAATGACGATGAGTCGCGCAAGGGCGAGCTGCGCCTCGACACGCGCGACGCTGCGCTGAAGGGCGGCGAGTCCGGCGATGAGGCCATCGTCCCCGGCCAGCCGGAGAAGAGTGCAATCATCGCGCGCATCATCACCGACGATCGTGATGACGTGATGCCGCCGCCGAAGGAAAAAAAGCCGGTGAAGCCCGCGGACCTCGAGAAGCTGCGGCAGTGGATCAAGGACGGCGCGCCTTACGCCGGGCACTGGGCTTTCACGCCGCCGGCCAAGTCCGCGCTGCCGGGCAACAGCAAATCCGCGAATCCCATCGACGCGTTCATCCTTGCGCGTTTGGAAAAGGAGAAGCTCACGCCATCGCCCGCTGCGTCGCCGGAAAAACTGCTGCGCCGCGTGCACCTCGACCTCACGGGGCTGCCGCCGACGCCGGAGGAAGTGGACGCTTTCGTGAAGGACCACTCGCCCGCGGCTTACAAGGCGGTCGTGGAAAAGCTGCTCGCGTCGCCGCATTACGGCGAACGCTGGGGGCGGCATTGGCTCGATGCGGCGCGCTACGCGGATTCGAATGGCTACGAAAAGGACCCGATGCGTTTCATCTGGTTTTACCGCGACTGGGTCATCAGCGCGTTCAACCGCGACCTGCCGTATGACCGCTTCATCATCGAGCAACTCGCCGGCGACCAGCTTCCGAACGCGACGCAGGACCAAATCGTCGCGACCGGTTTTCTCCGCAACTCGATGGTGAACGAAGAGGGCGGCGTGGACCCGGAGCAGTTCCGCATGGAGGCGATGTTCGACCGCATGGACGCCATCGGCAAAAGCATCCTCGGCCTCTCCATCAACTGCTGCCAGTGCCACAACCACAAATACGACCCCATCACGCAGGAGGAGTATTACCGGATGTTCGCGTTCTTGAACAACGACAACGAGCCGTGGCGCGTCGTCTACACCGCGAGCGAGCAGCAGCAGCGCGCACAGGTGCTCGCCGAGGTGAAGCGGCTCGAGGAAAAGCTCCAGCACGAGAACGCCGACTGGCAGCAGCGCATGGCCGCGTGGCAGAAATCGCTGTCGCAGGTGAAGTGGAGCACGCTCGCGTTTGAGGACGACCCGGCGGGCGGCGAGAAGGCGCTGCGCCAGCCGGATGGCAGCATCCTCGCGCAGGGTTACGCGCCGACGAAGAGCGAGGTGAAGTTTCAGGTGAAGCTCGACGCGCCGCGGACGATTCGCGCGTTCCGACTCGAGCTGATGAATGACCCGAACTTGCCCGCCTACGGCCCCGGCCGTTCGCAGAAAGGCACGGCGGCGCTCACGGAGTTTGCCGTGACGATGAAAGTCGCGGGCAAGGACACGAAGCTGAAATTTGTGAAAGCGACCGCGGATTTCGGCGAGGCGGAGAACACACCGCTCGTGCCCTTCGCGCGTGACCAAGACATGGCGAAGGACAAGCGTGTGACCGGACCCGTGAGCTACGCCATCGACGGCGACGACAAGACGGCGTGGGGCATTGACGCCGGGCCCGGTCGCCGCAACGTGCCGCGCAATGCGGTCTTCGTGCTCGAGAAACCCATCGGGGTAAAACCTGGCGACGACCTCACGGTCGGCATCAGCATGAAGCACGGCGGCTGGAACAGCGACGACCTGCAGACGATGAATCTCGGCCTCTATCGCATCAGCAGCACCGACGCTGAAGGCGCCGCCGCCGACCCGTTCTATGGCGGCAAGCCGGCGTTCTCCGTTTTCCGCACGACCGTGCCGGAGTGGGCGGAAGTGAATGCGCAAATCGAAGCTGCCTGGAAGCGCCATCCCGAAGGCACGACGAGCCTCGTGCTCCACTCGCGCGAGCAGCCGCGCATGACGACGATGCTCAAGCGCGGCGACTTCACGAAGCCCGACCGCCCCGTGACCGGCGGCGTTCCCGCGGTGCTCAATCCGCTTGCGAAAAATGCGGACGGCTCCCGGCTCACATTTGCGAAATGGCTTGTGGACCGCAAATCGCCGACGACTGCGCGGACGTTTGTGAACCGCGTGTGGCAGGCGTATTTCGGCACCGGCCTCACGGCGACGCCGGAGGACCTCGGCACGCAGGGCGAAATGCCGAGCCATCCCGAGCTGCTCGACTGGCTCGCGGCGGAATTCATGGACCGCGGCTGGAGCGTGAAGGAACTGCACCGGCTCATCGTCACGAGCGCGACGTATCAGCAGGACAGCAAGGTCACGCCCGAGCTGCTGGCGCGCGATCCGTTCAACCGGCTGCTCGCGCGCGGCCCGCGCTTACGCGTCGAGGGCGAAGTCGTGCGGGACATTCAGCTCGCTGCGAGCGGTCTGCTGAATCCAACGGTCGGCGGCCGCGCGGTGATGCCGCCCGCACCGGCGCATCTTTTTGAGAAGCCCGCGAGCTACGCGCCGTTCCCGTGGAAGGTGGAGGACGACACGAACAAATATCGCCGCGCGGTCTACACATTCCGCCGCCGCTCGACGCCGTATCCGTTCCTCAGCGCGTTCGACGTGCCGACCGGGGAGACGAGCTGCGTGCGCCGCACGAAATCGAACACGCCGATGCAGGCGCTGATGACGCTCAACGAAACGATGAGCATGGAGGCCGCGTCCGCGCTCGCTGACCGGATGCGCAAGCATGGCGACAGTGACGCCGCGCGCATTGCGTATGGCTTCAAGGTCTGCACCGCGCGCGAGCCGTCCGCGAAGGAAACGAAGGCGCTGCTCGAATTGTTTGAGCGGCAAAAAGCGCGGCAATCCGCGGAATCCAGCACCGAGTCTGCCGACGCACTCACCGTCGTCGCGCGCGTGCTGCTGAACCTCGACGAAACCATCACGAAGGAATGACCATGAACCTGCAACGCGAGCTCCTCACTGAATACGCCCGCTACTGCACGCGGCGCTGGTTTTTGAAAGAATGCGGCGTCGGTCTCGCCGGCCTCGCGGCGCTCAGCCTCATGCGCGATTCCGCCGCGGCGGCACCCGCGATGGCGAATCCGCTCGCGCCGAAGCCGCCGCATCACGCTCCGAAGGCGAAGCGCGTCATCTACCTCTTCATGGGCGGCGCGCCGAGCCACCTCGAGCTTTTCGACAACAAGCCCGAGCTCTCGAAGTGGGACGGCAAGCTGCCGCCGCCGGATTTGCTGAAGGGCTACCGCGCGGCGTTCATCAACCCGAACAGCAAGCTGCTCGGACCGAAATACAAGTTCGCGCGGCACGGCCAGAGCGGCGCAGAGCTGAGCGAACTGCTGCCGCATCTCGCGACCGTCGCCGACGACATCACGCTCGTGCGCTCGATGAAGACCGACGCATTCAACCACGCGCCAGGACAGATTTTGATGAGCACCGGCTCGCAGATTTTTGGCCGGCCGAGCTTCGGTGCGTGGACGCTCTACGGCCTCGGCTCCGAGAATCAGGACCTGCCCGGCTACGTCGTGATGCAGAGCGGGCAGAAAGGCCCGAGCGGCGGGCTGTCGAATTTCGGCTGCGGATTTTTGCCGACGATTTACCAGGGCGTGCCGTTCCGCAGCGCGGGCGACCCCGTGCTTTTCCTCAGCAACCCAAAGGGCGTGAACGACGCGACGCAGCGCGACACCATTGACGTGCTCAAGCAGCTCAACGAAGAGCGCCTCGGCGTCGTCGGCGACCCGGAAATCGCCGCGCGCATCAACAGCTTCGAGCTCGCCTACCGCATGCAGCACACCGCGCCCGAGCTCATGGACATCTCGCGCGAGCCAAAGGAAGTGCTCGACATGTATGGCGCGAAACCGGGCGAGGCGTCCTTTGCCAACAACTGCCTGCTCGCGCGCCGGCTCATCGAGAAAGGCGTGCGCTTTGTGCAGCTCTTCCACGAAGCGTGGGACCACCACGGCGGCCTCACGAAGGGCCTCAAGGACCAGTGCGCGCTCACCGACAAGCCGTGCGCCGCGCTCGTGCGCGACCTGAAACAGCGCGGTCTGCTCGAGGACACGCTCGTGATTTGGGGCGGTGAATTTGGCCGCACGCCGATGGTGCAGGGCGGCAGCGACGGCCGCGACCATCACCCGAACTGCTTCACGATGTGGTTCGCCGGCGGCGGCATGAAGCCCGGCATCACGCTCGGCGAGAGCGACGAGTTCGGCTTCAACGTCACGCACGATCCCGTCCACGTGAACGACCTCCACGCCACGCTGCTCCACCTCCTCGGCTTCGACCACACGAAGCTCGCCGTGAAATTCCAGGGCCTGAACATGCGCCTTACCGGCGTCGCCGGGAATGTGGTGAAGAGCGTTCTCACCTGACTCGCGCCAGCCGCTCCTTGCTGCGCCGGCGCAATCAAAGTGACAGGCGCGGATTGATTCTCGATCGGATTCCTCTAACGCGGGATGTCCTCGCAGGCATTCATGACACAATCTCCGGCCACGGTAAAATCAACCTATGCTCCTCCGCGCATCCATCACCGCACTCTGCCTCACCGCATCCCTCCACGCCGACGACATCACGTGGCTAGTGACCTATGATGGCAAGGCGCTTCCGGCAGCGCCCTGGACGGGGACCGGGACGGCGAAGGCGGCAGTGGGCGCGGACGGGCTCCGGCTGACGGACGACGACGCGAAGGGCTTCGGAAATTTTCGCGCCGTGTGGAAGCCGGGGGCGGACGATGAGATCATCGTGGAGGCGACGGTGAAACTCGTGACAACGACCGGCGCCATCAAAGGCAAGACCACAAGTTCGCTCTGGCCCTGGCGCGACGGCGCGCCGGTTTCCGTGCTCGTGAGCGATGGGAGGCACCAGGAAGGCCTCGCGCTTTTCCCAAATCAGGCGGCGAGCTTCACGGATCGCTTCATCCCGATGGACACGGCCAAGGGATTCCACACCTATCGGCTCGTGATCCGCGGGACGGACATGGGCATGTGGGTGGACGACGTGCGCAAGGTGGAAGGTCAGGGCGCCTTCTGGAAGCCCGCGGAGTCGAACGAGGCGTTCATTCAGTTTGGCTCGAATGCAAAAGCGGCGAATGGCGAGGCGGTGTGGCAATCGGTGCGCCTCGGCGTGCGCAAGCCGTCCGCGCCTTTGCCCAAGCAGCCGCTGAAAGTGACCTTCGGCGAGCCGTGGGAGATCGCCCGCAGCGATGCGCGCCAGACACGGCCATATCTTTATGACATGGGCCGCGGACTTCTCCTGATGAGCGTCGCGCAGGGATCGGACTTCTTCTACGAGCCCTACGGCCTCCTCAAGTCCACCGACGCTGGCAGGACATGGACACCCATCCCCGGCCTCGACAAAGCGGACACCACTCCCCTGCCGTGCATTCGGCGCCCCAATGGAACGATCCTGGCAATGTCTCGCTGGACGCGCCTGCAGCCCGACGGCCGCGTCGTCGGCAAGACGGTCCGGATGAACGCGGACGCGACGAATTTCGAGATGATCGACAACGAGATCCGGCTGCCGAAAGAGTTCACGAACGAGACCGAGAAGGATCAAACCATCTGCGAGCGGCACATCTGGAACGACGACGACGGCGGCGTGACGATGGTGGTATGGAGCCGCAAGGGCGTGAAGCTTCCGGATGGCCGCAACAGCACCGTGCGCATGTCCCATCTCATGCGCAGCACGGACGAGGGCAAGACGTGGACTCACTTCTCCACCGTCGGCCCCGGCGGCGAGCCCGCCGTCTGCCGGCTCAGCGCGACCGAGCAGGTCGCCGTGATCCGCGGCGACCGCAATTCGCTGATGACGCAGATGTTCTCCCATGACGCTGGCAAGACATGGACGAAACCGGTGGAACTGGAAGTCGGCCGAGTGCTGCCGGACCTCGTCCTCATGAGCAACGGAGTCCTCGCCTGCAGCTACGGCCGCCCGGCGAGCTGCATCATGTTCAGCCTCGATGGCGGGAAGACGTGGCCCTCACACCACGTGGTGTCGGACAAGGTCGGCTTCAACTACACGAGCATCCGCGAGATCGCGCCGGGCAAGCTGCTCTACATCCACGACGCACCCAAGATGACCGGGCTCATCATCGAAGTGTCGAAATGAAGCTCCTGCTTTCCGCACTAGTCGCTGCCGCGCTGCTCGCCCCCGCCCTCGCGGAGCTTACGCCCACCGAACGTGAATTGATGCAGCAGCTCGGCCCCGGGACGCCGGAGCCGATTCCGCTCTGGCCGGACAAGCCGCCCCAATTCCTCGAGAACGCCGCGCCGGAAGTCATCGCGGACAACCAGCGCATCCGCAGCGTGTCCGTGCCGACGATCACGCCGTTTCTTCCGCCGAAGGAACAGCGCAGCGGCATGGCGATCATCGTGTTCGCGGGCGGCGGCTACGGAGGGCACGATTGGAAGACGCATGTGGTATGTGCCGCGAAGGTCTTCAATCCGATGGGCGTCGCCGTCATCGGCCTCAAGTATCGCACGCGCCCGCCGCACATCCTGCCAAACGAAGGCATCCAGGCGCTCACGCTGCTCGATGCGAAACGAGCGGTGCGCGTGGTCCGCAGCCGCGCGGCCGAGTGGAGAATCGATCCCGCGAAGATCGGAGTCGCCGGCTACTCCGCCGGAGCGAACCTCGCAATGAATCTCGCCGCGAACTTCGACACCGGCGATGCAGCCGCCACCGACCCGATCGAGCGCGAGAGCAGCCGTCCCGCCTTCGCAGTCGGCCTCGGCACATGGCACTGGCGCAGGCCGGAGAATCCATTCGTCTTCAAGAGGAACTCTCCCCCCGTCTTCCTCGTCCACGCGACAACCGACAAGCCGGTGGAGATCGCGCAGAACATCGTCGCCGACTTGAAGAAGCTCGGCGTGCCCGCGCGCCTGGATCTCCACGAGGAGGGCGGCCACGGCGTCGGCAACCTCATCCCCACGCGCGTCGCGCACAATTTCCCCGGCGCGCAGTGGCCGCGGCAACTCATCGAATGGCTCGCGAGCTTGGAAAAGCGGTGAGCCCCGGTGCCGTCGTGGCATTTCTTGCTCCCTGTCCGCACTCTGCTCAGCATCCGCAATGCTCCGCCTCCTCGCTCCCCTCGCCTGCTCATTTTCCATCGCGCTCCACGCCATCGGTGCGGACCTGACTCCCATCGTCGCCAAGGAACTCCCTTCGCTTGTCACGCTCTACAAGGAGCTGCACGCCGCGCCGGAGCTTTCCCTCCATGAGGAGCAAAGCGCGGCACGGCTCGCGGCGGAACTGCGCGCCGCGGGACTCGAAGTCACCGAGCGGGTCGGAGGGCATGGCGTCGTCGGCGTCTTGAAGAATGGCCCCGGACCGGTGATCCTCGTCCGCACGGACCTCGATGCGCTGCCGGTGAAGGAACAGACCGGGCTGCCGTATGCCAGCACGCGGGTGGTAAAGGACGACTTGGGCCGCGACGTGCCGGTGATGCATGCGTGCGGACACGACGTCCACATGACCTGCCTTGTCGGGACGGCGCGGGCGCTGGGCAAGTTGCGCGATCAATGGAGCGGCACGCTCGTGATGATCGGTCAGCCCGCGGAAGAGCGTGTCCTCGGTGCGCGCCTCATGCTGCGCGCGGGGTTGTTTTCCAAATTCCCAAAGCCGGACAAGGCCGTCGCGCTGCATTGCTCCTCGGACCTGCCGCACGGATCCATCGGCCTCACGGAGGGACATGCGCTGGCGAATGTGGATTCACTCGAGATCGTCGTCCGCGGAGTCGGCGGGCACGGGTCGGCGCCGCACCTCAGCAAGGATCCCATCGTGCTCGCCTCGCAGATCGTGCTCGCGCTGCAGATGATCGTGAGCCGCGAGATTCGGCCCGGCGATCCCGCGGTCGTCACCGTCGGCAGCATCCACGGCGGCACGAAGAGCAACATCATCCCCGATGAGGTGCGCCTCCAGCTCACGCTCCGCAGCTACAAGGCGGAGACACGCGTGAAGCTCATCGAATCCATCAGGCGCATCGTGAAGGCGCAGGCGGAGTCCGCAAACATGCCAGCGGACAAGATGCCCGAGGTCATCGTCTCGGACGACCGCGCGAACTCGCTCTACAATCACCCCGACCTCTGCACGGAGGTGCGCACGGCCATCGAATCCGTCCTCGGCCCGTCCAGCGTCCTCAAGCGGGAACCGGTCATGGGCGCGGAGGACTTCTCCGAATACGGCATGACGGCGGAGAAAGTTCCGCTCTGCATGTTCTGGCTCGGCACGCAGCCGCCTGCCGTGGTCGCCGAGGCGAAGGAGAAAGGCACCACGCTTCCGTCGCTCCACTCCCCGCTCTTCAGGCCCGTGCCCGAGCCGACTATCGAGTGCGGCGTGAAGGCGATGACCTCCGTGGTGATCTCGCTGATGAAGAAGCGCTGAGCCGGCGCACGCAGCGCGGCGCGGACGGGTCAGTGCTTGTTTTCCTTTTCCGGCGCGAGATGCAGGTCGCCGTCGCCCGCCGGCTTCGGCTTCCGGGAAAACTTCCGTCGCAGCACTTCGCCGATGGCTCTCCAGCGCCGGGAAAGATGCCCGCCTTTCGGCAGCAGCCGGCGCACGGCGGCCTTGATCGCATTCTTCCAGCGCACCACCGCCGCCCACGCGGGCATGGACTTGATCGCTGTGTAGAGCCGCGTCTTCACCCGGTTGATCCATTCGTAGATCCGGCGGAACCACCCCACCGTCAGCAGCGCCGGACGGCACACTGCGAAGATGCGCACCACGATCGCCGTGCCGACCAACTTCGCGCCGACGATGGTCAGCAGCCCCATGACCGCGTGGCCCTGCGCGATCAGGAACAGCGCGGCGATCTTCACCGGTAGCAGCATGAGGCCGGGCACGAGGAACACTGCCATCGCCCCGTAGGGCGGCAGCTTCGCCAGCCGCGCCTCGATCCATCGGAAGATTCGCGCCTTCGCCACCCACGCCATGAACGCCGCGATGTGGTCCCACACCCACTCCTCGAGGAACATGAACGCCGCCGCCAGCACCACCATCGGCGGGTAGAGAAGTTTCTTCAGGATGCGTCGGATCATCGGGATCGCTGGGCAAGTGTGCCGCGAACCCTATGTCGCTTCATTCCGAAAAATGTCACGCAATACCGGCTCGGCGGAGGCGCAGCCGGGGCCCGCGGCTCACACGCGCGTGGTCCACTCCCCCGTCGCGTATTTCTCCAGCGCCAGCGACTGTGCGGCGGCGAGCTGCGCATCGGTGCAGCTTGCCGCCACGGCGGTCTTCGCGAATGCCCCCGCGAGGCGCGGACGCAGCCGCTCGATGTCCGGGAATTCCTGGATGCTCCCCTGCAGAAGCAGCCCGTGCCGCGTGCGGCGCAGCGCAGCGCCGGCGACCTTCCTGCCGCGCGCGAGCAGGTCGAACTCCTCCGGACTCTCAAAGCACACGCCTGTCCCATCGCCCGCCGGAGGCGCGGCCAGCATTGCGCTCTCGCCGATTCCGCCGAGCAGCAAGCCGAGCGCCTCGTGGACCACACGGTAAATCTCCCGCGGACTGCGCGCGGCGAACTCATGCGACGCCGGCACGATGAGCGAATACGTGAGGTCCTCGCCCTCGCCATGAGGCACCACGCCGCCGCCCGTCATGCGCCGGACGATCTCCCGGCCCGGCCACGCCGCCGCGACCGCCGCGTGCCTCCCGAAGTAACCGAACGTCACCGCGGGCCGCTCCCACCGGTAGATGCGCACCAGCGGCCCGCGCACTTCGCCGAGCAGCACCTCGTCCAGCGCCATGTTGAGCGGCGCGGGGCGCGGCGTGTCGTCGCGCATTTCGGCAAGATGATCGAAGAGCATGGCGGCATCCATACCCGCGGCGGGCCGGGCCGTCATCGCCGAACACTCGGAGGCAGCGCGCCGGAGGGATGCGATTGTCCCGATGCCTGCGTGACAACGGCTGCCGCCGCCGTTACCCAGAGCGCAATGTTCCTCCGGCCAAAGGTCATCCGCTGCTCGCACTGCAAGCGCCTGTTCTCAGACATGGCCGACCGCTGCCCGGAATGTCACACGAAGACCCCGCGCGGATGGATCAGCGCCGTGCTGCCGATCGTCTGCATCGTCATCGCCATCGTCATCCTCGCGTGGACGATCCACGCGGTGATGAACAGGCCGGAGCCATCGCCGTAGGAACGGCAAAGGGCTACTTCCTCCCAAAGAACCGCTTCAGGTTCGCGAGGCCCTTCACCGCGATGTCGTTGCGGTTCGGCTCGATCTTCCGCCAGATGGCGGCGGCGCGGGCGATCACCTTCACATCCGTCGTGAAGCTCTCGATCACCACGTCGCCCTTGTAGCCGATCTTCCTCAGCGCGGCCACGATCGGCTTCCAGTCAATGTGGTCGCCGCCCGGCGTGCCGCGGTCGCTGCCGCACGCGTGGAAATGCGCGAGCTGCTTGCCCGCCTTCAGGATCGCCGCCGCCTGGTTCTTCTCCTCGATGTTCATGTGGAACGTGTCGAGGTGCAGCTTCACCGCCTTGCTCCCCACGGCCTTGATGAGCTTCAGCCCCTTGTCGCACGTGTTCAGGAAGTCCGTCTCAAAGCGGTTCAGCGGCTCGATGCACAGCGTCACGCCCTTCTTCTCCGCGTGCTTCGCCAGCGGCTTCAGGTTCTTCACCACCGTCGCGAAATGCTGCTTCTGCTCCTTCTCATCGTGCGCGCCGATGCGGCCCACCACGGAGTAAATCGGCCCGATCACCCGCGGGCAGCCCATCACCGCCGCCTGGTCGATCAGCGTCTTCACATACACCGTCGCCGCCTTCTGGTCCGCCGCGCTCCCGCGGAAATCACGCCCCGGCCCCATGCACGCGCAGATGCTCCCGATCGCCAGCCCAGCCGCGTCCGCCGCCTTCTTCACCGCCACGGGATCGATGTGCTCCGGCGCCTCCACCGGGATCTCCACGGTGTCAAAGCCCCACTTCTTGAACTGCTTGAAGAGCTTCACGCTCTCGGTCGTGAACGGGCTGACGTAGAGGAAGGAATTGATGCCGAATCGCATGGTGAGGAGGTGTGGTGTGTGGTGTGAGGTCTAGTGGAAAAGGGACGCGCATATGCACCCGCCGCCCGCTGCGAGTCAAGCCGCTCCGTCGTCCCCACCCCTTCCCCGTAACCCTCCGGCATCCCCGGCCAAGCAAACGTTCGCACCACCGGCTCCTACCCGAGAACCGTTCTAAGAGCATCCCCTCGCGAGCCACCCTTGCTCCTGCATCGGCTCCATCAGCGTCCCGCCGAGGATGGCAATGTGCGCGCCCCTCTCGATGGTGAGCAGCAGCGTCGCCGGCGCAACCTCCGCGGCCGGCGCATTCTGCGCGGCGCACGGCCGCAGCGATGCGGTGGTAAAAAAGATGAGGGCAGCGAGCGGGGCGATGCGCGAGGCATTCATAGGAGATTGGCGCGAAGTTCTCGCGCGGCTTCCCATCCACTCAAGGCTTTTTCAGGCCCTCACGTATTGTTTGAATCCCGTATTCACCGCATAGTCCGAGGATGTCGCAGGAGAAGAAACGAAAACAAAAGCCGTCACTTCTTTCACGCGTTCTCGCCGCGGAAACCTACGAGGCCAAGAACGTCGAAGAGGCCGTTGAGTTGGCTGTCAAATTCAAGCGTGACGGCCGCTACGACTGGTTTCGGGGGCAGACGAGAGAGTGGCTATTGCGCCCAAGTATTGCACGAATCGACGGCGACGATGTGCATCTGAGTAAGGCACAACGGCGGCTAGCGATTTTCCGTCACTGGATTCGGAGGACACCCGGATTGGAGCAACTGGGAGACAATGAAGATGTCGTGCTCGCGATCGCTCAACACTATGGCATTCAAACACCCCTGCTGGATTTCACCACCGATCCCGGAGTTGCAGGTTTTTTTGCTGCCACCGATGTGACACATGACAAATCCCAACGAGGTTGCATCTATTGCTTGAATACATCTGACCTCAAGAGCTTTTGGACTCAGATGCGCAGATCCTCAAAGGCGTTCCGAGATGTGCCGGATATTGATTTCATTACGGTTGCCGTCCCCAACCTTTGGCGACTTGAGGCTCAACATGGAGTCTTCCTCTACGGACCATCTAACTGGGACGATTTCTACGTGGTTGATAGCATTGTCTTCCCTCAATCAGGCCTCCCCTCGTATCCATCGAAAGACGATGTCTGCCCAAAGCGAAAGAGCCAGCTTGAACTCCTCCTGGATAGTTTCTTCATGGCGGACGCGTTTTCAGGTTGGCACGAAAGGGTTCGAACTGTGTTTCCAGAAGCCAAATTTTTTCACGCAAAAGCGCCGCCCAACCGAGTCGAACCTGAGTTCTTTGTCGGAGGAACCTTGCGCGCCATGCCATGCTGGCGCACCAAGGCTCTCCTTGCGTGGCAAGCGATCACAAAGGAACCCCTACGCGAAACCCTACTTGGTGAAATCGGTCTTCGCATCGACCTACGAATGGAGCCCGACGTCCTCCGCAAATGTGTCGCATTTGGCGTTCTTAGAGCCTTAGAAATTGATCCGACGCTCCGAAAAAAAGCTGTTCGATGGGTTCTCCTTCCACAAAAGCGGCTCCAAGAAAAGCTCAGCCGTAGTCTGGATTGGCTATGGAACGGGATGAGGACCCTGCCTTACAGCAACGAGGACATTGCTGAAGCTGCGGGCTTGTGTTTTGCCCTGCATCGCCTCGGCTTTAGTGAAGCAGACAGAGAAAGTGCGGAGCAAATTGCCTCTGAATTGTTGGGCAAATCCGTGCGAGTGGAATTTGGGGCTTGGGAAGGCAGCTTTGGACGTGGCTTTGCGTCCATGGCAGATTTGCGCGACGCCGTTCGTGATGACATCGAAAAGCGCATGAATGCGCGGCATCGCAAGCATGCTCAAAACATTCAGCCGCTGCTTCAGATGTGCTCTTCACCACGGCGCCTATTCAAGTTCGACCGGTTTGTTCACGTTTTCGGACGGCAGGTAATTCCGACACAAGTTTTAAGACCCGAAGGTGAAGCTTCCTTTTTTTCACCAGCGCGCCTTGAGGGATTTGGATTGCCGTAAATCAACCGGCGTTCCACTGCCGAAAAATTACTGCAGTAGAGCCACAAATTCCAAAATTCAGCACCGCATGATGCAGCAGCCGAAATCCAGCGTGCGGCCGGCCGGGGTCGTCTCGGCCTTCACGGCGGGCGCGAGGCGGTAGACCAGCCGCTTGCCGTGCTGCGGGTCGGGTTCGTCGAGCACCAGGCCGGCCTTCACCAGCACCGCGCAGTGTTTGCGCACGAGGTCGCGGTTCTTCGGCAGGGAGCCGCCGATTCCGCCGACGGCATGGAGCTGCCCGTCGAACAGCGAAACAAGAATCTGCCGCCGGGTCGGGTCGCTCAGCGCCCAGAAAATTTCCTGCGGCGCGATGGTGCGGACGGTCGTCGTGGTTACGGTCAATGGCGGGGGCTGGTCCATGGGGCTCCTGCTTGCCAAAAACGGGCGCGCGCGGCAATGCCGGAGAGTCCCGCCGCTGAAATCCCCTGTCTTACCGGCCTTCCGGAGTCTCCCCGCTGGAAGGACCATTCCGTTCCCAGCCTGCCGGAGTCTCCCCACTGGAAGGACCATTCCGTTCCCAGCCCGCCGGAGTCTCCCCACTGGAAGGACCATTCCGTTCCCAGCCTGCCGGAGTCTCCCCACTGGAAGGACCATTCCGTTCTCAACCCGCCGGAGTCTCCCCACTGGAAGGACCATTCCGTTCCCAGCCCGCCGGAGTCTCCCCACTGGAAGGACCATTCCGTTCTCAACCCACCGGAGTCTCCCCACTGGAAGGACCATTCCGTTCCCAGCCCGCCGGAGTCTCCCCGCTGGAAGGACCATTCCGTTCTCAACCCGCCGGAGTCTCCCCACTGGAAGGACCATTCCGTTCCCAGCCCGCCGGAGTCTCCCCACTGGAAGGACCATTCCGTTCTCAGCACCCCGGAGTCTCCAACGGCGGCGGCGACGATGATTTTGTGCCCGGAAAACCGTGCCTATCCGGTTGCTTGCCAAGCCGGGGTGGAATGCGACCTCCGGGCGCGTTTCTTGGCATTTCGCCCGGCAGAAGCGTGCCCGGAGGTCACGCTCCACCTTCTCCCCTCGCGCTTTGCCAAGCAACCGGATAGGCATGCGGAAAACCCGCAATTTGCCGCCCATCGAATGGGTGGCGTGGCGTTACTTCGCGGCGGGCTTGCCGTAGGTCTGCGCGAGGTAGTCGAGGAGGGCTTCGATGGCGTCGGCGGGGACGGGGGCGCCGTATTTCTGCTGCATCTTGGTCACGCTGGCCTTCCATTGATCGCGGGTGAGGCGGGGCTGCGTGGAGATGTATTCGTGGGAGTGGCACATCACGCAGTTGGCCTGCGCGAGCTCGGAGCCGGGGGCGGTCTTGAAGGCGATCTTTTCCTCGGGGAGCTTCCAGTCGTCGGCGGTGGCGGTGGCGGCGCAGGCGAGGAGGAGGAGTGCGGCGGCTTTCATCGTGCGGAAGATAGTCGGGGTGCGCATGGGGATGGGGTCAGGCTTTCTTGACGGTGACGTTCACGGCTTCGACGACGTTGCGCATGTAGCCGGCGGGATTCCACAGGGGCTCGAGGGGCTGGGACTGGCCGAGGATGTTGGTGGCCTTGCAGAGGAGTTTGCGGTCGCCCGCGGTGCTGGGGGTGAAGGCGATCGTCCACTCGCGGAAGGAGAACTTTCCGAGGTCCCTGCCGAGCTGCGCGGCGCGCCAGGAGCTGCCGCCGTCGTCGCTGAAGAGGACTTCGCGGATGCCGTGCCCGCCGTCGAAGGCGATGCCGCGGACGGTGGTCTGCGCACCTGCTTTAAGCGAAGCGCCGTCGGCGAGGCTGGTGATGAAGGAGCGGACGTTGAAGCGGGAGATGGGGATGGTTTTCTTCGGCGCAGTGCCGGGGGCGATGGCGGCGCAGTCGGTGTCGGGGATGCGGTAGGCGGGGTCCATCCAGAAGCCCTTGAAGGCTTCGTCGAGGACGGTGATTTCGTGGAGGTGCTTCACCCAGTAGGTGCCGTAGTGGCCGGGGACGACGAGGCGGAGCGGGAAGCCGTTGAGCCATGGGAGCGGCTCGCCGTTCATCTCGTAGGCGAGGAGGATGTCGGGGTCGAGCGCCTGGTCCATGTCGATGGCCTTGGCGAAGTCGGGGACGAGCGGCGCGGGCGGTGCGTCGAGGCCGTTGAAGAGGACCTGCCTGGCGCCCTCGGCGAGGCCGGCTTTTTCGAGGACGTCCCTGAGGCGCGCGCCTTTCCACTTCGCGTTGCCCATGGCGCCGTGGCCGAGCTGTCCGCCGACGACGCGGGGCTGGAAGAAGCCGCGGCTGTTGCCGCTGCACTGGTTCACGGCGGTGACTTCCACGGGCTCGAACTTCGTGCGCAGCTCCTCGACGCTGAGCTTCAGGGGCGACTTCACTTTTCCGAGCACCTGCACGCGGAAGGCGTCGGCGGTGAGCTGCTCGCGCGCGGGCGGCGACCCGGCGAGATGGTAGCGGACGAAGAAGGCGTCGTTCGGGGTGATGATGCCTTCATTGAAGACGGAGAACGGCGTCTCCAACTGCGGCGGGCGCGAGGTGACGCGGAGGAGCGGGCGCTTCTGCGGATACTTCACCAGCTCGCGCTCGCCGTTCTCAAAGGGCAGCGTGACGGTCTCGGCGCGGAGCGCTGCGGGAAGTGCGGCCGCGGCAAGTGCGGCGCGGTGGAGGAAGGAGCGGCGGGAGATGTCCGAGGCGCGGGAAGGAGTCATGCGCGGAAACTACGCACCCTCCCCCGGCGAACGCAATGCGCTCATTCGTCGCGGTGCACGGTCGCCGGCGAGAACGCGGGCAGGCACACGGCGATGTATTCCGCGCCGTCGGGATGCGGTGTGCTGTAGCGGACCCACTCGCCGGCGTGCGCGATGACGGCTTGGCCGGCGGCGACATCGAGGGTGCCGTCGCGCGACTCCACGCGGAGGGAGCCGGCGAGGACGACGGTGAATTCATCGAACTCCGGAGTCTGCCCCGGCTCCACCCAGCCCGAGGGGCTGCGCATTTTCGCGACGCTGAGGGCGGAGGTCTTCGAGTTCACGTGGCCGATGAACTCCTGGATGATCTTCGGCTTGTTCCCGGCGGATGCGATCTGTGTGGGCTGTGCGATGAGCGTGGGCATGGCGCGAGTGAAGCAGAAGGGCGCGCGCATTCTCCAGCGGCAAAATGCACGGCGGCGCGGCACATCCGCATTTGCCTTTCATGGCACGCGCGCCTATCGCTCTCGCCCTCCCGCGCCTTCACCATGACCTCCGCCAGCCAAGTCAATCCCGCCGAACGCATCCTCATGGGCCCCGGCCCGAGCACCGTGCCCGCCCGCGTGCTCCGCGCACTCGGCGCGCCCACGCTCGGCCACCTCGACCCGCAGTATCTCGCAATCATGGACGAGACGTGCGAGATGCTGCGCCAGGTCTTCCGCACGAAGAACGCGCTCACCTTCCCCGTCAGCGGCACCGGCATGGCAGGCATGGAGTGTATCGCGGTGAATCTCCTCGAGCCCGGCGACGAAGCCATCGTGTGCGTGAACGGCGTCTTCGGCGGACGCATGAAGGACGTGATGGAGCGCTGCGGTGCCAAGGTCCACGCCGTCGAAGCCACGTGGGGCGACATCATTTCCAAGGAGCAGATCGCCGCCGCGCTCGACGCGCATCCGAAGGCGAAGCTCTTCGCGATCGTCCACGCCGAGACGAGCACCGGCGCGCTGCAGCCGCTCGAAGGCATCGCCGCGATGTGCCGGGAAAAGGGCGCGCTGTTTGTCGTGG
Organism: Chthoniobacteraceae bacterium; assembly: GCA_044221185.1. Taxonomy (GTDB): domain Bacteria; phylum Verrucomicrobiota; class Verrucomicrobiia; order Chthoniobacterales; family Chthoniobacteraceae; genus SXWH01. The sequence continues at coordinate 100,134 of JBGAPP010000011.1, forward strand.
ACGCCGTCACGTCGCTCGGCGGCCACGAGCTGCGCGTGGACGACTGGGGCATCGATGCCATCTACAGCGGCACGCAGAAATGCCTCGCCTGCCCGCCCGGACTTTCGCCCGTGAGCTTCAGCGAGCGCGCGCTGGCCGCGATGGATGCGCGCAAGACGAAGGTGCAGTCGTGGTATCTCGACGTCTCGATGCTGCGCAAATATTACCAGAATCCCGGCGCCGGCGGCGGCCGCGTGTATCATCACACCGCGCCGATCAACATGACCTACGCGCTGCGCGAAGCCCTCGCCATCGTGCTTGAGGAAGGGCTCGACGCCCGCATTGAGCGCCACCGCGTCATGCATCTGCGCCTCCGCGCCGGTTTGGAAAAACTCGGCCTCAGCTACGTGCCGAAGCATTCGCTGCACACCCTGAACTGCATCCACGCCCCCGCCGGCAAAGACGAAGCCGCGCTGCGCAAGGCGCTGCTCGAACAATACGGCATCGAAATCGGCGCGGGCCTCGGCCCGATGGCCGGCAAGGCGATCCGCATCGGCCTCATGGGCCACAGCGCCACGCAGCGCAACGTGGACCTCGTCCTCGCCGCCCTCGGCGAGCTGCTGCGCTGATCAGCGACGAATCCGCAGCCGCTTTCTGCTCGCCGCGATGTCGCGCAGCAGCGGGAGCATCGCGAGATCCTTGTCACGGCCCGCAGCCTCCTTGCTGCGGATGATGCGTTCCAACGGGAGCACTTTGATGCGAAAGCCATTCCACTCGATTGTGTTCGCGCGCCTATATTCCGTGTTGAACGAAGCGGCGCCATCAATGCGGTAGCAAAAATTCACCAGCAAACCGTCACTGAGTTCGAGCACCGTTTGCCGCACCATCGTCCCGCCCAAAGCCACGGCGAAATTCATGAGCCGCATGTATTGCCGCTCGGGCACATCCACCCAGATATCCGTGTCGAACGTCGTCGCCGGCACCCCTTGCAGGATGGCGGCGGACATTCCTACGAAGATAAACCGTATTTTTTTCTCCCGGAGCGCGTGGACAAGCCGTGGGAGCGGAGAAAGGCTTCGTGCCGCTCCCACCGCTCCTGCGGCGTCGCGGCGAGGCTCCACGCGTAGAGCACCCTTTCGTCCTCGCTCAGGTGCGGGAGGAACCGCAGCTTTTCCGCGAGCGCGTTGACGCGGGCGAGTCGGCGATTTCTTTTTTTTTGCACGGCGGGAAAGTGGCGGAGAATTCACAGCAGGGCAAGGGCGAGCCTGCGCGCTGAATGTTGGACGTTCAGAATCGGATGTTGGATGCTCGTCCAGCCTCCAATGCTCACGACTTCCCCTGCCCTCGACCGCCTCGCGGAAATTTACCCGCCGGAGCGGCTGCTCCGCGAGGCGGCCCAGCTCAGCGCGTATGAGTCGGATGCGCTCACGGCGTTTCATTCGCGGCCTGCGGCGATTGTCATTCCGGAGACGCAGGACGAAGTCATCGCAGCGGTTCGCATTTGCCACGAGACGCGCACGCCCTTTGTCGCGCGCGGCAGCGGCACGAGCCTGAGCGGCGGCTCGCTGCCGGTCGCTGGCGGCATCGTCATTGCGCTGAACCGGTTGAACAAAATCCTGCGCCTCGATCCGCGCGAGCGCATCGCGGTCGTCGAGCCGGGCGTGGTGAACACCCAGGTCACGCTCGCCGCCGTGCCGCACGGGCTGCACTACGCACCCGATCCTTCGTCGCAGACGATCTGCACCATCGGCGGAAATGTCGCGTTCAACTCCGGCGGCGCGCATTGCCTGAAATACGGCATGACCTCGAACCACGTGCTCGGCATCAAGGCCGTGCTCGCGACGGGCGAAGTCGTGGAGTTCGGCAGCGCGAGCCGCGAACAGTGCGGGCCGGACTTCACCGGACTCTTCACCGGCAACGAGGGACTCTTTGGCATCGCCCTCGAAATCACGCTGCAACTGCTACCGCGCGCCGAGTGCTTCCACACCGTGCTCGCAGGCTACCGCACGCTCGAACAGGCCGGCGATGCCGTGAGCGCCATCGTCTCCAGCGGCCTGCTGCCCGGCGCGATCGAAATCATGGACGTGCTCGCCATCGAAGCCGCCGAAGCCGCCGTGCATGCAAACTACCCGCGTGGCTGCGACGCCATGCTCATCGTCGAACTCGAAGGCCCGCGCGAAAAAGTCGCCGCCGAGCGACCGCACCTCGATGCGCTGCTCGCGAAGTCGCAGCCCGTCGAAACGCGCGTCGCCGCCAACGCCGCCGAACGCCTCGCGATTTGGAAAGGCCGCAAGAGCGCGTTCAGCGCCGTCGGCCGGCTGTCGCCGGACTTCATCGTGCAGGACGGCGTGGTTCCGCGACAGCGGCTCGGCGAAGCACTGCGGCGCATCGGCGAGATGTCGCGCGAAGCCGGACTGCGCGTCGCGAATGTCTTCCACGCCGGCGACGGCAACCTGCACCCGCTCATCCTCTACAACGGCCGCGAGATCGGCGCCCTCGAACGCGCAGAAGCCCTCGCCGGCCGCATCCTCCGCATGTGCGTCGAGATGGGCGGCAGCCTCACCGGGGAGCACGGCATCGGCGTCGAGAAGCGCGACTACCTGCCGGACATGTTCAGCACCGCGGAGATTGATTTCATGCAGCGCCTGCGCCGCGCCTTCGACCCCGAGGAGATCGCCAACCCCGGCAAGATGTTCCCCGGTGGCAAAGCGCCATCGCTCGCCCAGCACGGACTCCACCCGCTCGAAGCCGCCGGCGTGCTCAGCCGCGAGTGAGTGGTCTCAGCGGTGCGGCAGCACGATACGGCTCGTGCGCAGCTTCTCGTAACTCGGAAAATAGGCCTCGATTTCAACGGCTTTCCCCGCGGTCATCTCGCGCGTCGAAATCTTCGCCGAATATTCCAGCCGCTCCTTCGGGTTGATCAGCAGGATCCCGGGCTCCCTTTCGATGCGCTGGTCGTCCGACCATCGCGAGAGCACGCGGCCGCCCTCGCCTTTCACCACGATATCGACACGCAGCGAGTTCGGAAACTCGAGCTGCACCGCGGTCTTCCCCGTGTTGACGACGGAAACCGTGACATCCACCGCTCGCGTGTCCGGCAGCCGCACCTGCTCTGGCTCCAGCTTCATCGTCACGGACAGATTCCGCCACGCGGCAGCGGCCGGAACCTCGTTCCCGCCCTTCTTCGTGAACGGCGAACTGATGACCTTTGCGGTCTTCTTCCCCGCATTTTTCGTCGCATCCCATACCGTTCCCGCGCCGTCTTTCGTGCCATCGAAGAGCCGCTTCAAAAAGCCCGGCTTCGCGGGCGCATCATCCGCAGCACACGCTGCCACCATGCCGGCGATGAAAAGGACCACACACAGTTTTCTCATGGCCCACTGTGAGCGCGGCGGTTCGCGTGTTGCAAATCGCTTTTGCGCCCGCGAAGGTCCGCCATGCGTCTTCTCCAAATCTGCATCGCGTTCGCGGCGCTCGCGCTTGCACTCCCCCTCGGCGCCATGTCGCAGAAGAGCGACATCATGGTTCGCTTTCACACTGAGACCAACCCGAACGACGGCGAGGCGTTCGCCATCCCGGTGAACCTCACCAACCAGCGCCGGCAGGCCTACCTCAGCCGCGTCCCGGATTTCAGCGAGAAGCAGGTGGACCGCATCTTTCCGTTTCAAGCCAGGGACGGCTCCTGGGGCTGTGTCTTCAAGCTGAACCCGCAGGGCCGCATCCGCCTCGAGACAATCAGCGGTGAGATTCACGGCGGCGCGCTTGTAGTCTTCGTGATGACAAAAGCGGGGCGCCGCCAAGTGTCGGACATGGTCATCGACCGCACGGTCTCCGACGGCATCATCACCGTGCCCCGCGGGCTGACGGAGTTCGAGGTCCTCGCGCTGCGGAAGAATTTCAAAGTCATCGGCGAACAGCCGAAGAAGGGCTTCATGGAGCCGAAGCAGCCGCGGAAGGAGGATCTCCCCGGCAGCGTGCGCTCAACAAAACCCTCGCTGCTCGAACCGCTGTCCACCTCCGGAACTTCACGCCGCCGCACGAGCACCACGGAACCGCCGCTGCCGCGCCTCTCGGACTAGGATCCGCCGCGTCCCCGTTTCTCCCGCGGAGGCGCTCACGCGCGAAATGGAAGGATGAACATCACCTACTCCTCGCTGCTGGCCGCAGTCGTGCCCACATTCGTCGTGCTCGGTTCCGGCTTCATGCTGCGGCGCTTCCGCGCGATGCGCCCGGAGGCCGACGCGACACTCATCACGGTCGCGGTGAATTTCCTCTACCCGTGCCTCATCGCCGACACGGTGCTGCGCAATGCCGCGTTGCGCGACGTTCGCACCGTGGCCACCGCGCCCGCCGTCGGATTCGTGCTCCTGCTCCTGTGCTTCGGAATCGCGGCCCTGTCAGCCCGCCTGCTCCGCCTGAAGTTCCCGCAGCCCGCGAGGACTTTTGCCTTCACCTCCGCGATCCCTAACTGGGGTTACCTCCCGATCCAGATCGTGCAGCAGCTCTTTGGGAAGGAGACCACCGGCATCCTTTTCATCCACAACATCGGCCTCGAACTCGCGCTGTGGTCAGTGGGTGTCTGGGTGCTGAAGGGCAGCAGTTCGTGGCGGCAGGTGTTCACCATTCCGTTCTTCGCGATTCTCAGCGCGCTCGTCTTGAACTTCGCGCACGCAGCGGACTGGCTGCCCGTCCCAGTGCTGGAATCGCTCCACTATCTCGGACAGGCGGCCATCCCCCTCTCCCTCCTTCTGACCGGCGCGATCCTCGCGGACTCCGTCGGCCTGCTCGGCAACACGCACCACCCCGTGATCACGCTGGCCGGATGCCTCGTGCGAATGGCCCTGCTACCCCCGCTGTTTCTCACCGCCGCACGCTGGCTTCCGGTCTCACCCGATCTCCAGCGGGTGCTCGCCGTGCAGGCCGCCATGCCGTGCGCGATGGTTCCCGTGCTCCTCTCTAGGCATTTCAGCGGCGACCTCGGCACAGCGGTGCGGATCGTCCTCGCGAGCACGGTGGTCGGCCTGCTCACCATCCCGCTCTGGCTGCGGATCGGATTCGCGTGGCTCGGGTTCGAGTGAGGCCGCCCGTCACGGCTGGCGCAGGCTCCTCCGCAGCACAAACGCCCCCGCAATCCACAGCCCGAGCAGCGGCGCGAGGCTCCAGCGGCTTGCGGAGAAGAGCAGCTCGCCCGCATTGAACGCGGCCCACGTCGCCGCGGGTGAGTGCGCCGGAAAGGTTTGGAAGTAGGTTCCGTCCCACGGGCCGAGCGTGTTCGTCGAAACCGGACCGTCCATCGCGGCAATCCAAAGCGGACTCGACTCGCCCCGCATGACTTTCCCCCATGCCTCGCCCTTCAGCCTTTCAAGCTGCGCAGACACGTCCGCGGCGGACAGTCCCGTCTTCTCCAACTCCACCCGCCGGCCGCCGAGCCACTCCTCGAACTTCGCGTCGATCACCGGCCACGCGCGGCCCTGTGCGAACATCGGCCACGCGTAGCGCCAGACGAGGCTGTTGCCCGTGAGCTTCTCCTTCCATTCGCCGGGGTGATTCACCCACACGTGCGAGCCGACGCCGAGCGGATTCAGCGCATCGGTGACGGTGAGAAGCGACTGCTGCACGATGCTCACCACCGCCATCGCAACAGTCGCGCGCGGCCAGTTCACGAATGCCGGCACCAGCGCGAGGCATAGGAATGGCAGCGCTGGAATGAGGTAGCGCGGGCCCGCGGAAAATCCGCCGTGGAATCCGTTGAAGCAGATGTTGATCAGGAAAAAATATGCGGCGCACGCGACGACGATCCGGCGCTCCGCACGCGGCATCTCCGCCCTCCCCCCGCGGAAAACCCAAACCGCCGCGGCGATGAGCACCGGTGAGAGAACGAACACCCCGCGCCACGGCGAGACGGTGATCGCGAGGGCCGCGAACCAAGATGGAACGGTGAACATGCCGAGAAATGCGGGCGCGATTTCCTTGAAGGCCGGATTCTGAAAGCTCGTGTTCAGCGCGAACGGCGAGCCGAACGCCGCGACGTTGTATGCCAGGAGCGCGATGAGGCACGGCAGCACACCGAGCGAGAACATCACCGTCGCACGCCAGCCGGCCCTGCGGTTTTCCTCCCGCAGCAGCACCCACAGTGCAAAGAACGCGCCGGGTATTGCAGCGAGGTAGTTCGTCACCGCCGCGATTCCCGACCAGATTCCCACGGTCACCGGATGCCTTTCCCGCGCCGCGGCGAATGATGCCAGCAGGAGCACCGCGGTCACGTTGTGATCAAACATCAGCGTGCCGAACGGGAAGAAGGTCGTGCCAAACCCAAACGCCAGCGCCGCGCCAAGCGCCGCACCGGGGTGGCCGGGGAACATCTGCGAGGCCAGCCGCAGCACGAGCACGACACCGAGCGCGGAGGCGATGCCGACCGTGAGCACGGAGCACAGCCACGCGTTCACGTTCATCACCCACCAGTCATCCGGGTCGAGCCCGAGCAGCTTCTCCGCATGGTGAATCACAAAATACGCCGGCACTGCGAGCAGCGAGGCTCCCGGCGGCTTGTTCGGATGAAAGTGACCGTCGGGCGCGATGCCGATGTCGCCCGTGCAGGTGCCTTCGCCGATGATCACCATGGTTGCATCGGGATCGAACGCCTTGCCGTTCACCGTGAGCTGCTGCCAGTCGGGCTTCTCTTTCGTTCCGACATTCTGCCAGTCGCCCCACGAGAGTTGGCAGCGCTTTCCCTCGTGAACAAACTCGCCCCGCTCCACGCGCGACCGCACGAGCTTCCGGCCCTCGCCGGGGTGATAGACGAGAAAGCCATCCACCGCGAGGCGCCCCTCCTCGACGATTGCGCGCACCTCGGCGAAACGCGCGTTCTGATTCCATCCACCGCCCTGGTGAAACCACGCGAACGTGATGATCGACAGGGCGAAGAGGAGCAACTGTTGGCGGCGCGACGGCATGGAGCAGGTGACGAATGACGGATGACGGATGACGAATGAAGCGCGAAATCGCGCGACACGCGGCTTGCCTTCGCCGTTCGACATTCGTCATTCGTCGTTCCCGCACCCCATGCCCTGGTCCCAGAACTACGATCCACTGCACTCGCTCGCAGGCTCCACGCTCGCAGCGGCGATTCCCGTCGTGCTGCTGCTCGCGCTGCTGGCCTTCTGGCATGTCCGCGCGCATTTCGCGGCGCTCGCCGGACTCTGCTCGGCCTTCGCGGTGGCGGTGTTCGTCTTCAAAATGCCTGCGCAGCTCGCGGGAGCGGCGGCGGCGTATGGTGCGGCGTTCGGGCTGTTCCCCATCGGATGGATCGTGCTGAACGCCGTGTTCACCTACAGGCTCGCGGTGGAGACTGGCACCTTCGGCGAGATCAAGTCCCAGATCGCGCGGCTGTCCGGCGATGCGCGCATCCAGGCGCTGCTCATCGCGTTCTGCTTCGGCGCGTTCATCGAGGGCTGCGCCGGGTTCGGCGCTCCGGTCGCGATTTCCGGCGCGATGCTCATCGGCCTCGGCTTCAAGCCGCTCGAAGCCGCAAAGCTCGCGCTCATCGGCAACACCGCACCCGTCGCATTCGGCTCCGTTGGAATCCCTGTCACCACCCTCGCAACGGTCACGGGCCTTCCCGTCGAACACCTCAGCGCGATGGTCGGCCGGCAGCTCCCGGTCTTTTCGCTCATCGTCCCGTTCTGGCTCGTTGCCGCACAGGTTGGCTGGCGTGGGATGCGCGAAGTGTGGCCCGCGTGCCTCGTGTGCGGCGCGAGCTTCGGCGCCATGCAATGGGCGGTGAGCAATTTCCACGGGCCGTGGCTCGTGGACATCGCCGCGGCAGTCGTCGCGATGCTATCGCTCGTCGTGCTGCTGCGGTTCTGGCGGCCTGCGAAGGAGACAGACGCAGCCGCGTCCGCCGCACCCGCCGCGCAAGTTTCAGAACCCGGAACCCAAAGCCAAAAATCGACTCTGCGCCCGTGGCTGCCATGGATTCTCCTCGCGATTTTCATCGCCGCATGGAGCACGCCCGCGGTGAAGACCGCACTCAACGGCTACGCACCCGACGCCAAGCCGCTGCCGAGCACATGGCAGGCGCCAAACCTCCCCGTGCCGGGACTGCCCGGCAACGTGCTGCGCGTGCCGCCCGTGGTCGCCAAGCCTGCGCCGGAAAAAACCGACTACCCGCTGAACTGGCTCTCCGCCACGGGCAGCGCGCTGCTCATCAGCGGCATCGTGAGCGGGCTGCTGCTAGGCATGAAACCCCGCGCGCTGCTGCGGCTCTACGGCTCCACGCTGCGCAGCGTCCGCCTCTCGCTGCTCACCATTGCGCTCATGCTCGCGCTCGGCTTCGTCACGAAATTCTGCGGCTCGGACACCACGATGGGCCTCGCCTTCGCGGCAACGGGACCATGGTTTCCTTTCTTTTCGCCGCTCCTCGGCTGGCTCGGGGTCGCGCTCACGGGCAGCGACACCTCCTCGAATGTCCTCTTCGGCAACCTCCAGAAAGTCACTGCGGAGCAGGTCGGCGTGTCACCTATCCTCACCTGCGCCGCGAACAGCTCCGGCGGCGTGATGGGCAAGATGATCGACGCACAGAGCATCGTCGTCGCACAGACTGCGACTGGCGGTGCCCCGGATGCGCCGGATGCGGGCACCATTCTCCGCGCAGTGTTCTGGCACAGCCTCGCCCTTGCAGCGCTCGTCGGCCTCCTCGTGCTGCTGCAGGCGCGGGTATTTTCCTGGATGATTCCCGGAACACCATGAGGCACCACCGCGGTCGCTACATGTCTTCCGCGACGGAGTTCACCGCCTTCGCACTCTCGACATAAAACACCTCGCAGGCACCGTTGCCCGTGTCGTCGCGCCGGAGCGAGGTGTTCCATGTTCCGCCGCCGGGGCCGTTCGCATTCACCAGCCAGCCCTTCAGCGTCACGATCTGCCCGACTCGCAGGCTGCCAATCGTCTTTCGGACGGCGTCATTCGCCGCGATCACATGGTTGTTCGCCGACGACACCTTGATCTCATCCTGCGGAATCGGCGGATTGTCCCGCCACTCGTAGAAATAGAATCGGTTCGTCATCGAAATCTTCAGCCAGTCGAGCACCGCCTGGTCGCTCATCTTCCCCCAGCCCACCGCGACATCCACCGGAACGAGTTCCGCCTGCGGGCCGCTGTGGTAGCGCTTCGTGCCGAGCACACGTCCGCGCAGCGTGTATTCCGCCACGGCAACCAAGTGCCAGTCGCCGACCATGCCGATGGCCTTCGGCGGGATGTCCTTCTGCAGCGGCGCATTCGGCACCAGCACGCCGGGCTCATGGCGGATTGGGCGGTGCGACAGATACCACCACGCCGCGCCCGCGAACAACGCGAGGACGATGAGGCTTTTGAGCAGGCGCTTGAGCATGGAGGAAGGAGAGCACCCGGAATGCCTCGACGAAAGTGAGAGCACGGCATTGCATCGTCGTGCGGCATTCCCCACAAACACCCGCATGAAGCGCCTCTTCCTCCTCGCCGTCATCTCGTTCTCCGTCACAGGAATTTTCCACGCCAGCAACGCCGCCGACGCACCGAAGCCGATCCGCGCGCTCATGGTCTGCGGCGGCTGCTGCCACGACTACAAGAACCAGAAGCAGATCCTCTCCGAAGGCATCAGCGCCCGCGCGAACGTCGTCTGGACCATCGTGCAGGAGGACGCGCCAAAAGGCGCCGACGAGCGCAGCCACCGCGTGAGCATCTACGAGAAGCCCGAGTGGTGGAAGGGTTACGATGTGATCGTCCACAACGAGTGCTTCGGTGCCATCTCGGACAATGCATTCATCGAGGGCATCACCGCCGCGCACAAGGCGGGCGTCCCCGGCGTCTTCCTCCATTGCTCCTCGCACAGCTACCGCGCCGGCACGACCGACGAATGGCGCAAGGCTGTCGGCATCACGTCGCGCAGCCATGAGAAGAACCGCGACCTGAACGTGAAGGTCATCAAGGCGGACCATCCCGTGATGAAGGGCTTCCCCGCCGAGTGGCTCGACCCGAAGGACGAACTCTACAAGAACGAGTTCGTGTGGCCGAACTGCGTGCCGCTCGCGAAGGCCTACGGCGAAGACACGAAGCAGGATCACAACGTGATTTGGGTGAACACCTACGGAGGCACGCGCGTTTTCACGACGACGCTCGGCCACAACAACTCCACGATGGCCGCGCCGGAATACCTCGGCCTCGTCACCCGCGGCCTGCTCTGGACCTGCGGAAAACTCAACGACGACGGCAAGCCTGCCGACGGATTCGGCCCTGCGGCAAAGTAGCCGCCGTCAGTCCCAGCCGATCACCCGGCCTTTGTTCTGCCCCTCGAGCCAGCTCATCAGCGGCTTGTAGTATTCGAGCATCGCGCGCGTGGAGAGTTCCTCGCCGGTGGCTTCCTTGAGAACCTTCCGCCAGTCCTCGGTCGCGCCCTTCACCATGATTTTGCGGAGGAATTCTCCGACCTGCCTGTTGCCCGCGTAATTGCACTGCTGCGGCGGCTGATGGAGGATCGTGCGCGCGATGTAGTCATGGAGCTGGTGCTTGAAGACCTGCGCGATCGCGTAGCTGTAGTAATAGGCGGGGTTGTCGTTGATGTGCGTCTTCGTTGCCGGGTCGCACCATTCCTCCCCGCGAGGCACCGGCGGCTCCACGCCTTGAAAATCGCGCACATACTGCCACCAGCGCGCGTTCCATTGCTCGGCCGGCAGGTTCTTCGCGTAGATGTCCGCCTCCCAGTGCGTCATCGTGCCCGACGACCACGCCATGAAGGCCATGCCGTTGCCGAGCGCGTTATCGAGGAGGAACGCCGTCTCGTCCGGCTTGAAGTCCGTAGACAGCACGCCGAGCGATTTCAAATACGGCACCTGTCCCGCCGCGAGCGCGATAAGTTCGCCGAAGCCCTCGTGAAACGCCGGATTCGCTCCCGTGCGCAGCAGCGGCGGCACCTCTGGCCGCGAGTAACTCATGAAATAGAAGCCATGCCCGAGCTCGTGATGCGCCGTCGTGAACCACTCGGGATTCGGCTCGATGCTCTGGAGCGAGCGGATGTCGTTGTTCAGATCGACATGCCAACAGGACGCGTGGGTATTCTTCTTCCGCGCGCTTCCGGCGGGCACGGGATAAAGGTCGGATTTTGTCCAGAATGTCGCCGGCAGCGGCGCGAATCCGATGCCGGTGAAGAACTGCTCCGCCGACTTGATCACAAACTCCGCGGTGCGCCCCTCGAAATACTTGTCGAGTTTCGCGGCTTCGACGATGCCCGGCCATTCCTGCGACCAGCGGTTGTTCAGCCAGTGCGAGGGAATGCGCTTCGGCACCGGCTGACGATATTTCTCGGCGAGCTTGTGCTTCACCCACGTGTGGAGCTGGAGGTAAAGCGGCCGCAGCACGCGGAGGAACTCGTCGTTCAGCGCGACCATCTCCTCCGTCGTCATCCCGTATCCGGCGACTTGGAGCGCGAAGTAGTCGTGGTAGCCCATTTCCTTCGCGACGCCGTTGCGCAAGTCGCGGAGCTTGATGAGCCCGTCCTTGAGCGCCTTGCCCGATTCCTTGGATGCCTCCCAGACCGCCTGCCGCTCGGCGAGGTCCGTGCTCGATTCGAGAAGGCGGTTGATTTCATTCACCGTGATCGGCTTGCCGCGCAGTTTGAACTCGAAGCTGTTCAGCGTCGAAGCCTGCGCGGTCTCCGCGGCGATCCGGTCGGCGACGAGCTTCGGATTCGTCATCGGCCCCTCGGCTGCATTCAGCAGCACGCGGTCGAGCTGCCGCCATGTGATCTCGTTCAGCTCCGAGCGGTGCGACAAAAGCTCCTTCGCCTCAGCGATGATTGCCGGGTTCCCATTGAAGGCCGCGCTCGCCTTTCCCGCCGTCTCGGATGCGGCGTCGTGCGCCGGGGAGACATCCGTCACCGCCAGCCATTGCGCCTCGCTGTTCACCGTGCTCAACGCCTGATACGAAGCATTCACGAGCGCCAGAAAACGATCCGCCCGTTCCTGGAGCGGCGTTCGATCGGCGGCAGAAGCCAGCGGCGACAGAGCGAGGAGGGCGACGAGGGAGAGGCGCAATTTCATGCGCGGGAGGCTAGCGGAATCGTCGTGGCAAGACAGGAAAAAGCCGGCTCCCCCGACGTGCGCTAGCTCGTCTTCTGCGGCGGCTTCACCGCGAATGTGAGCAGTGCGCCGACGATCAACAGCGCCGCAGCCGCCTGAAACGAAGTCGCGTAGCTCTTGATGCCGGCGGCATCCGCACTCGCCTCATACAGATGCTGCTGAATCTGTGGCAAAACGAAGCCGCCGACACCCCACGCGGTGAAGAGCGTGCCGTAGTTCATGCCGAAGCTCTTCAAGCCCCAGAGGTCTTTCGTGAGCGATGGGAAGAGCGAGAGGTTCGCGCCGTAATTGCCACCGATGAGTGCGGCGAGCACGACAATCACCACCGGCAGCATGTCCTTCGACGCGGTCACCGGGATGGCCGCAAACATGAGCACGGCCTGAAAAGCCAGCACGAGAAAGAGCGTCTGCCGGCGGCCGATTCTGTCCGAGAGAATCCCGGCGAGAATTCGCCCGCCCGCATTTCCCACCGCCATGATCGCGACGGCCACAAAGGCGAGCGTGCCCATGCTCTTCTTGGCCATGCCGCTGACGCTGCTGATGACCATGAGCCCCGCGCCGGAGCCGATGAAATAGATGAGCCACAGCAGCCAGAAGCGCGGCTGCCGGATGATTTCGCCGGGTGTCGCGCCCACCGCAGGTGCAGGACCGGATGTCTTGCTCGCTGCCGAGTAGCCCGCAGGCGGATTCACGAGCAACTGAGCCAGCCCGACGACGACCACGGTGAACAGGATGCTGTAAACCTTCATCACGTGCAGCACGCCGGCGCTTCCGGGCGCCGACTTCAGCAGATAATCTGTGAGCGGCGCGAGATACACGGGTGCAAGGCCGAAACCCGCGACAACGAGGCCCGCGATGAGGCCGGTCCTCGCGGGCGGAAACCATTTCAGTGCCGGCGGCGTGGCTGATGAATAGCCGAAACCCATGCCGAGGCCAAAGAGCACGCCGAAGCCGATGATCCAGTTCCAGTAGCCCGTGGACATGGAGCAGATGTAGAAGCCCGCGCCCGTGAGCAGACCACCGATGGTTGCCGTGATCCTCGGGCCAAATTTGTCCTGACACCGGCCGGCAAGAATCATCGCCGCAGCGAAGACGAGGCAGCTCACCGCATACGGATCATTCAGGCGCCCGCCGTCCCATCCGAATGTCTCGCCGATCTTCCCCTTGATGAGGCTCCACGCGTAGAGAATGCCGAGTGCGAGGTTGATGCCGAGTCCGGCAAAGGTGACGATCCATCCGCGGTTCGCCTGCGTGTTGGTGGTGTCGGTCATGGTGGGGTCGTTGGAAATGACCGGTGTCGAATGACGAATGACGGGCGCGCTGTCCACTCGTCATTCGTCATTTGCAAAATCAGCCCGCGGTTTTGCGCCGACGGCTGCCGCGCTTCCGGGCGGGTTTCGCAGCGGGTGCCACGGTCCTTTTGAAAAGCCGCGCGTGCTCGTCGAGCAGGTAGCGGTCGGTCATGCCGGAGACGTAGTCGCACACCGTGCGGTGCAGCCCGACTTCCTCCACGCGTCGCGCCGTCGCCTCGCCCAGCAGCTCGGGCCTTTTCAAATACGCCCCGAAGACATCGCTGAGCATCGCGCAGGCGGCGTTGTTCGCACCGGAGACGCGCGGGTGGTAATAGAGCCGTTTGTAGAGGAATTTCCGGAGCTGCGCGTTCGCCCGGCGCAGGGTGTCGCTGTAGGCGATGAGCGGGCGGGAGCAGGCGCGCACGTCGTCGGCGCTCCGCACCCCAGCGGAATTGATGCGCGCGGAGCTGGTGCGGATCACGTCGGCCACCTGCCGGTCGATGAGGCAGCGGATCACATACGCGCGGAACTCCGCCCCGCGCAGCTTTGGAAAATCGCTGCGCACCTGCGCCTCCGTCTCGCTCCATGCTGTGAGGCCCTCGAGCTGCCTTGCCTCCAGCAGCTTGAAGTCGAGCCCGTCGTCGAGGTCGTGACTGTAGTAGGTGATCTCGTCAGCGAGATTCGCCACCTGGGCCTCCAGCGACGGGTGCGGCGTCCGCTTCGATCCCGCTTTTGAGCTCTCGTAAAAGCGCGCGTGCTTCTGCAGTCCCTCGCGCACCTCGTGGCTGAGGTTCAGCCCGGGGAATTTCGGATAGCGCAGCTCGATCACATCCACGATGCGCAGGCTCTGCTCATTGTGGTCAAATCCCCCGTGGCCGCGCATCAGCTCATCGAGCGTCTCCTCGCCCGTGTGGCCGAAAGGCGGATGCCCGAGATCGTGCGCGAGCGCGATTGCCTCCGCGAGATCCTCGTTCAGGCCTAGCGCGCAGGCGATCGTGCGCGTGATGTTCGCCACCTCGAACGTGTGCGTGAGCCGCGTGCGCAGGTGGTCGCCCGTGCCATTCAGGAAGACTTGCGTCTTGTATTCGAGCCGGCGGAAAGCGCGGCTGTGGACGATGCGCGCGCGGTCGCGCTGGTAATCCGTCCGGTGCGGATGCTTCGGCTCGCGGTGGCGCCGGCCCTCGGAATCGCCCGACTTCTGCGCATATGGCGCGAGCACCACACGCTCCTGCGCCTCGAGCTCCTCGCGCGTTCGGATCATTTCCCCTCCCCCTTCGGCTTTGTCTGCTCATCGATGTGCGCGATGTCCTGCTCCAGCTTCCGCCGCATGATGCGCGCGGTCGCGCGGATGATGAGGATGTCAAAGAGCGCCAGCATCACTCCGGTCAGCGTGAGCCATGCGCACGCAAGCCAGTAGAAAAGGTAAAGCCACGGGTGCTGCCGCGCCCACTCGTCCGCGATGAGCCACGAGCCGAGGAACAGCATCAGCATCGCCGCCAGCATCACCCACATCATCACGTTCCGCCGCAGGCGCGTGTCCCGGAGGACGCCCTTGGTGAGCAGCATGATGAGGCGGAACATGCGCGACAATTCCGCGCACTTCCGCGCGCCGTCGAGCACAGAAAGCCGCACGCGGAGCGAAACACGCACACCGCGGTTGCATTCCGCGCAACCGCTCCATAGCGTCCGCGCATGAAGCTAGTTCGCTGGAAGCGATTCACGTGGGACCTCACCAAGCTCCCCGCGTTCGATTCGCAAATTCCCTCCGCATTCAACATCCGCGCCGCCTCCCGCGACGAGGAGAAGATCGTGCACAATGTCGTCTTCACCGCATTCGGCCTCGACACCGCGTGGGGCGACTCAATCCGCTTCGTCCGCGACTTCATCGAGACCCAGCTCGCCGCGAGCTTCGCGCACCGCGCCGTCCCGTGCCTCGTCATCACGCACGGCACGCGCATCATCGCCGCATCCGTGCTGAATGTGAACGAGGACGCCCCCAGCCACCTCATCTCCGGGCCGTGCGTCCTGTCCGAATACCGCAGCCGCGGCATCGGCACCGCGCTGCTGCACGAATCACTCGAGCATCTCAAGACCTCCGGCCTCGCAAAGGCGTCCGGCATCTCGAAGGAAAACGTTCCCGCGTGCCGGTTCATTTATCCGAAGTTCGGCTCCGCCAGCGCGGACTTCAATCCCGACAGCCTCTTCGCCGCGCGCTAGCGGGCATGCGGAAAATCCCGGAGTTTCCAATGTTCACACGACGCCTCTTCGCTCTCTGCGCGGCATCCGCGCTCGCGGTGTTCGCCCCGCTCCACGCCCAGGACGACTCCTATGCCGCCGTGCGCTTCAGCAACGAGAGCGGCAAACCGGCGAAGCTGAAGGTCTGGAATCCGAGATCGGAGAACGGCTCGTTCGAGGCAGAGGTGCCCGCGGGCAAATCCGTGGACCTGACTGGCAAGGACGGCAAGCCGCTGCGCGTCGGCCTTTATTCGTCGCAGATTCAGGTCAACGACTCGAAGCCCGTTTCCGTCATCAGCGTCGCGGCGCGCGGCCAGGGTGCCCACCTTGTCGTTTGGACAAAGGACGGCTTCAAACCGAAGCCGAAGGAGTAGCTACTCCGAAAAGCCATCCGCGCCGGTGAAGCGGCCCGTCTCGCGGCGGTCTCGCTTGGTCGGGCGGCCCGCACCCTTCGGACGGAACATCGGCGGCAGCAGGCTCGGCTCCGGCCGGCGCGCGTATTCCTCCGGCGGCGTCAGATCTTCGGCAAACTGCGCGACGAGCTTCGCGCCCACGCGTGACTTCGGCACGGCGATCACCCGCACCGTGCGCGTCATGATCCCGACGCGCGCGGTGATCATGTCGCTGGCACGGACTTCGCGGGAGGGCTTGCACGGCTGCCCGTTCACCGACACGTGACCCGCCTTAATCGCCTCCGCCGCGTTCGTGCGCGTCTTGAACACCCGCACCGCCCAAAGCCATTGGTCCAGCCGCATCGCCTAATCCGCGGACATCCCGCCCGTGCTGAACTGAATCCACAGTGAGACCAGCTCCGGCCCCGCAAAAAGCCACACGAGCGCGCCGACGGACAGATACGGACCGAAGGGAATTTTCGCCGACCACTCGCGGTGCCGCATCGCGATGCACGCGCCGCCGACAATCGCGCCGACGACCGATGCCACCATCACGGTGAAGAGCACCGCCTTCCACCCGAGGAATGCGCCGATGCACGCCATGAACTTCACGTCGCCGAAGCCCATCGCATCGCGCTTGAACGAGATGCTACGCACGGTGCCGCTGAATTCCTTCACCGCATTCAGGTCGAGTTGCGCGCCGTCCAGTTCCAGCCGCTCATACTGCGACCGAAGCTCGATGTCCTCACGCTTCTTCCCATCAAGCGTGAGGCTCGCGCAGTTCATCACGAGCCAGTCCTTCTCCGTGGAGAAAAGTTCGTCCCACCACAGTTCCTCCACCTCGTCCCCCGCGCCCACGGTCAGCTTCGCGCGCTCGCCCTCGATCTTCCACGTGAACGGCCTCTCCTCCTTCCACTCCAGCGTCTTTTTCCCAAAGGCCAGCTTCCCCGCGGCGCTGATGAGCCACATGAGGCCGAAGCCCGACGCCGCGCCCCCCAGCGACATGAGCGCACCGTGCAGGTGATTCGTTTCGCCGTGCAGCAGCGGCAATGCTGCGCTGAAGAGCACGCCGGCCACCGCACCGCCGATGGTGATTTCATCCGGGATGATGTAGTGCTCGAAGTCGATGAACGTCGCGACGACGAGCAGCGCGATGAAGGTGAACAGCGGCAGCGCGAGCACCCACGCTCCCGGCAGCTTCCCGACCGCTGAGTGCATGATGCGCCACCATGCGCCGAGGAAAAGCATCCCCGTCAGCAGTTCCACGAGCACGTAGCGCGGCGCGATGGGTGCCTTGCAGTTGCGGCATTTTCCACCCTGCGCCAGCCAGGTGATGATCGGCAGGTTCGAATACCACGGGATCTGATACTTGCAGTGCGGGCAGAAGGATCGCCGCGGCTTGTTCACCGAAATGCCCAACGGCATCCGGTAGATGCACACATTCAGGAACGAGCCGATGCTCGCGCCGAGGACGAACGCAAAGACGGCGAAGAGCGTGTCATAGAATTGGGCTGGCATTTGGGCTGCCGCAGCAAAAGCAGCGCGCGGGCCAAGGTCAACGCTCCCGGCGTTCCCCTCCCGGAGCGTTGCCCGCTTCCCCCGGTTCCTTCGCCGCGGCATTTCCCGTTTTCGGCGCTCGCACCAGCTTCGCGAGATCCTTCGGCAACGGGGACTCGAAGCGCAGCTCCCCACCTGTGATCGGATGGCGGAAGCGCAGCATGCATGAATGCAGCCCGAGGCGCCCCGCGGGGTCGCTCACGGCGCCGTATTTCTCGTCGCCCACAATCGGGCAGCCTGCGTCGGCGAGCTGCACGCGGATCTGGTGCCGTCGCCCGGTTTCAAGGGTCAGCTCGACCAGCGATCGCCACGCGCTTTTCGCCAGCACGCGGTAATGCGTGACCGCGTGCCGGGTCTGCGGGCCTTTGGGGGCGATGCGGACGCGGTGAGGGTTGGTCTCGTCGAGGTCGCACTCGAACGTCCCCTTCTCCGCCGGCAGCCAAGTCTCCACCACGGCCTCGTAGCGCTTCTCAAACTGGTCCCAGTCGCGCTGCAGAGCCTCCTTCACCTCCGGCGTCTTCGCGAAGACCATGAGGCCGGACGTCTCGCGGTCGAGCCGATGCACGATCCACACGCGCTCGCGCGAGCGCGCGTTGCCCTGCCGCAGATACTCGGTGAGCTGGTAATACGCCGTGCGCTCCGGCTCCGCCTCACTCGCGATGCTCAGCAGCCCGGAAGGTTTGTCGATGACGATGAGGTGGGCGTCCTCGAAGAAAATCTTCATGCCCCCGCCGAGCACGGTCTTCGGCGCGGCGAAGCGGTCGGTGCGCACTGCGACGGTGTCGCCACGCTCCAGCGGATGATCGAACTGCGTGACCGGGCGACCGTTCACGGTGATCGCCTGGAATTTCAGCCACTGCCGGATCTGCTTTTTCTTCTGTTCAGGCCAGGCGGCAAAAAGAAACGCGAGCAGCGGCGCTGGCTCGTTCACTGTGACGGGTTTCGGCATCGCGGCACTCTCTCCGCGGCGCGGGCGGTTGTCGATCTCCGCGCGGCCGCATCACCCGAGCGTCGCGAGATCGAGGAACGCGATGAACGAGGGATTTCCCACAGGCGCGTAGTGGCCGGTGAAGCTGAGCGCGCCGGTCTTCGGGTCCACGCGAAAGGCAGTGACGTTGTCCGCGCGCTGATTGCACGAGTAGAGAAAGCCGCCGCCCGGGGAAAAGCCGAAGCTCCGCGGGTAGTTGCCGCGTGTGGGCTCCTCGCCGGCGAAGGCGAGCGTCCCGTCCGCACCGACGGAGAACCACGCGATCGTGTCGTGCAGGCGGTTGCCCGCATAGACAAAGCGGCCGTCGGCGGAGACGAGTATCTCCGAGGTGAAATTGCTCCCCGCATACCCCGGCGGGAGGCTGGAGATCGTCTGCCGCTTCGTGAGCCGGCCCTTCGCCGCGTCGTAGTCAAAGAGCACGATGTTCGAGCCCTCCTCCTGCAGCGAGTAAAGGCGGCGCCCTTCCGGATCGAATGCAAAGTGCCGCGGCCCGTCGCCCGGCGGCAGCTCGACAATGTGCGGATCGTTCGGCGCGAGCACACCCTTCGACGCGTCGAACTTCCACACGAGGATTTGATCCAGCCCGAGGTCGGTGGAGATCGCAAAGCGCCCCGCGGGATCACTCTCGATCATGTGCGCGTGCGGCTGGTCGTGTCCGCTGAATGCAAAGCTCCCCGCAGGCGCGTTCGCGGATTTCGTCGGGCCGATTTTCCCCGCGTCCTTCTTCACGTCCGTCGCGGCGCCGAGCCTGCCGTCCGCGAGGATCGGCAGCACGGACACCGAGCCGCCGAAGTAATTCGCAACGAGGAGGAATTTCCCCGACGGGTGCATGCTCAGGTGCGTCGGCCCTTTCCCGCCGGAGCTCACAGTGTTCAGCAGCGTGAGCTGGCCGTCCGCCCGGTTGACCGCAAACGCACTCACGGAGCCGGACTCACTTTCATCCACGCGGTCCGTCTCATTCGTGGAATACATGCGGCTGCCGTCGGCGCTGATCGCGAGGCAGTTCGGGCTCGTGCCCATCTCGACCACTCCGCGCGGCGTGAGCGCGCCGGTCGCACGATCCACCTCGAAGATGTGGATGCCGCGGCCATTCCCCGGGGGCAGGTCCACCTGCGTGGGCCGCGTGTTGCGCAGCGGCGAGCTGAAGGTGCCCACGTAGGCCATGAGCGGCGCCTTCGCCGATGCCGCGCGCGCGCCCGCGATCGATGCAAGCAGCGGTGCGCCGACGGACAACGCGGCGGAGGATTTCAGAAATGCGCGGCGGGAGATTTGCGAGGGAGTCATCGCGCGACCTTGGCAAATGCCCTCGCGGAATCCAACTGCCGCGTCGCGCTTGCCCGAAAAAATCCGCGCCAAGTTTTCCGCCGGGCGCGGCTTGCTCCCCGTGCCTCCGGCAAACCCCACGGCCCACCGCCCCGCACACTCCGCATTCTTTCCCATGAAAATCCACCGCACCCTCCTCACCGCACTCACGCTCACCGCTCCGCTTCTTGGCTCCATCTGCGCCGGCACCGGCGTCGGCGCAAAGCCGCTCCCCGGCGCCGAGGTGATCCTCGACGGCACCCGTGCGATGCTCGACGAAAAGTGGATCTACTGGGAGGGCCCCGGCTTCAAGTCCGCCATGCCCATCAAGTGGCAGATCGTCGAGGACCCGGTGGACAAGGGCAAGGGCACGACCGTGATGACCGACGACCGCGCGGCTGATGGCGGCAAATTCGGCGCCGCCGACATCGTCACGAAAAAGCAGTATCGCGACGTCCGCCTGCACATCGAATTCTGGATCGCCAAGCCCCGCGGCAACAGCGGCGTGTATCTGCAGAACCGCTTCGAGATCCAGATCCTCGACGGCGACAAGACCAAGCACGGCATGGGCGCCGTCATCAATGAAACCGAGTCGCCCTACCATGCCTACGCCGGCACCGGCAAATGGAACGCCTACGACATCACCTTCCGCGCCGCACGCTTCAAGGACGGCAAGATGGTCGAGAAGCCGCTCGTCTCCATGTTCTTCAACGGCATCAAGGTCCACACCAACGTGCAGATCAACCAAGTTTGGGGCGGCGCGAAGTCCGGCATCGACGGAGGCAACGACGGCGGCAAAGGCATCACCGACACCCCCGGCGGCCTCAAGCTCCAGTGCGAAGGCCACGACGTCCGCTACCGCAATGCGTGGATCAAGGAGCTGAACCTCGACAAGCCGGACACGGACTTTACCGAGTAAGTTCCGACCTCCCGGCTCAGTCGCTCATCACCGGAAAAAAGTCGCGATCAGCCTCCCGATCGCCGCAATCGCCGCGAGAAGCCAGATCTTCGAGGAATCGTCCCCGTCAACTCCGCCGACGTCCATGCACTGCTGCACTGGAAAGCCTTCAGCGAGGCGCCGTTCGTCCTTCAGGCGTTCCATCTCCCGCTCCCGCGAGCGCTCGACTCCACCCGCACGAATGAACTCAACGATGCGCCGCAACTCGTCGCGGTCGCACCAGACGCCGTGCGACTTGCAGATGTCGAGGATCACGCCGGAACTCCCGGAGAAATTCACGCGGTTCATCAGCGTGCCGCAGGCTGCGCACGGGCGGTAGCGCACATCCTCGATTCTCATGGGATCGGGCGGTCGGTCGGCGGCAGCAGGGCGCTCCACCACATCCGCCTGCTTCTCGCGATCCGCGCAGATCGCATTGAACGTCTCGACGTTCACCCATAGCCCCTCGCAGCCCCCGCACTCGTGAACGATGCTCGCACCGAGCGAGATCGCGCGCAGCCCCGTGCGGCAATTCGGGCACTGCCTCGGCGCTGCCGCCGCATCCGCCCGCTCCACCTTTCCACCGCAGTGCTGGCAAAATTTCGACCCGATGAAAATCATGCCGAAGCACGAGGGGCACGCGACGCTCGCCAGCCGCGCGTTGCAATGCGCGCACTGCGTCGCGCCGCTCGACGATGGGGCGCCGCACATCGGGCAGTTCAGGGTCGCTGCTTGCATGCCCCGATGCTGACCACGGCGCCCCTGCTGCGGCAAGGTCAGTGTGAGTGCTGAGGTGTCGTGACGGCCGACGGGGTGACTGGCACGGTCGGGGCCGCGGACCCACCCATCAGCGCGCCCGGCGTCCCGGCGGGATGCGCCGCGAAGTCATTCGCCATGTTCCAGTCTTCCTGGGTCGCACCGCTCAGCGAGAGCGGATTGCCCGTGCGCTTGGGCTTGTTGTCATTCGTCGAGCCAAAGCACGCGGTCAAAATGACCGCGCACAGCGCGCAGGCTGCCGTGCGAATGGCAGTGGCGGCGCGGCGGCTCATCGGGCCCGCAGCGCGGGGTGCCGTCACAGGGATGGAGGTGATTCCGTGTTTCATAGGTTTTTCGGTTGAGGTTTCGTTCCCACGCTTTCGCATGGGCTGGCATGAGAACAAAACCCACCTCCCGGCACCGCACTCCCCGCAGGTTGGCCAACACCCGCCCACCCTTGCACGCCACCCGGCGCGGCTCAGCGCCGCGGCAAGGCTTGTCCATCACCTCACCGCCATGCTCTGCTCCTCACCCCGCATGAAAACTCCGCGCATCTCCGCGTTCCTCCTCCTGCTCGCCGCCGCCTCCTCCGCATTCGCCGCGGCGGACAAGCAGCAGCCAAACGTCCTCTTCCTCGTCGCCGACGACTTCCGCGCGGAACTCGCGAGCTATGGCTCGCCGGCGAAGACGCCGAACCTCGACCGGCTCGCGAAGCGCTCGCTGCAATTCGACCTCGCCTACACGCAGCAGGCGGTCTGCAATCCGTCGCGCTCGTCCTTTCTCACTGGCCGCCGGCCCGACACGCTGAAGGTCTGGAACAACAGCACGCACTTCCGCGACGGCGCGGCAGGGCCGGACGTGATGACGCTCCCGCTGTGGTTCAAGCAGCACGGCTACGACACGCGCTGCGTGGGGAAAATCTTCCACAACTGGCACACGAAGGTGCATGGCGACCCGCGGTCGTGGAGTGCGCCCGAGTTTCTCCATTACGCGAATCACGGCGATGACGACGCGCAGGTGAAGGGCGAGCTGCCGCCGAATCTCGCGAAGACCGTGACTGGTTTCGGCTACGGAAAAAACGGCATCTGCGAGTGCCGCGACGTGCCGGACGAGGCCTATTACGACGGGCGCGTGGCCGCCGAGGCCGTGCGCACGCTCGGCGAGCTGAAGCAGAAAAGGGAGCCGTTCTTCCTCGCCGTCGGATTCTGGAAACCGCACGCGCCTTTCAACGCGCCGAAGCGCTACTGGGATCTCTACGACCGCGCGAAGCTGCCGCCGCTCGACGAGCGCAACGAGCCGCGCCCGACCGGCGCGCCGGACATCGCCTTTCACCAGAGCACCGAAGTCCTCGGCCCCGTGAAGAACCAGAAGCGCCCCACACCCGAGCAGGCGGCGGAAATGCGCCACGGCTATTTTGCGAACATCAGCTACATGGACGCGCAGCTCGGGAAGGTGCTCGACGCGCTCGATGCGAGCGGGCTCGCGGACCGCACAGTCATCACGTTCGTCGCCGACCACGGCTACCAAATCGGCGAGCACACGCTGTGGGGCAAGACATCGAACTTCGAGCTGGATGCGCGCGTGCCGTTCTTCGTCCGCGCGCCCGGCATGAAGGCCGCGGGCCGCCGCACGACTTCGCCCACCGAGCTGCTCGACCTTTTCCCCACGCTCGTCTCGCTCTGCTCGCTGCCAAAGCCGGAGGCGCTCGAAGGCATCAGCGTCGTGCCGCTGCTCGACGACCCGTCGCTCACGCTGAAGCCCGGCGCGTTCACCCAGCATCCGCGCCCCGCCTACTACGACCGCGAGCCCACCGGCCAGCCGAGCGTGATGGGCGTGAGCGTGCGCACCGCGCGCGTGCGCTACACGGAATGGCGCGATTGGAAAACCGGCGAGCCCGTCGCCCGCGAACTCTACGACGCCATCAGCGACCGCAACGAAATGAGGAACGCCGTGGACTCCCCCGCCCTAGCCGAAGCGCAGGCCGAAGCCGCCGCGCTGCTGCGGAAGCAATTCTGAGCTTCCCCCCGTTTTTCACGCCGGGGCTGCAAAGACGAGGACGAATGCCTGCGTCTTCACGATCTTGAGGTCTTCACCGAAGCTCTTGTGCTCGACGAGGAGCTTGCCCTTCCAAAGCAAATCGACGGCACCCTTGTTGCCCTTGAGGTTGCGGACGTTTTCCCAGAGCGGCATGCGCGCAGGGTTAGCGGGCGAACAGCCGCTTGGCGAGTGGGGAAATGGCGCTCAGTCGTCCCCGCGCGCTTTTGGGAGTGCAATGGCGGCGGGCGTCCCGCTTTCCTCGCGGCCCATGTCCGCGCCGAATGCCAGCCTCATCGCCGAGCTCCGCTCGCTGCCGCGCGCGTATTGGGTGCTGGCGGCGGGATGGTTCATCAACCGCTTCGGGACGTTCGTCGTGCCGTTCCTCACGCTCTTCCTCACCGGGCGCGGGCACTCGCCGTCGGCAGTCGCGTTTGTGCTGAGCGCTAACGGCCTCGGGCAGTTCTGCTCGTCGCTGCTCGGGGGATATTTCTCCGACCGCTTCGGGCGGCGGAACACGATCGCGCTCGGCACGCTGGGGAATGCGGCGGCGATCTTCGCGCTCTATTTCGCGCACGGCATCGGCGCGATCGTGCTGTGCATGTTCCTCGCGGGGTTTGCCGCGGGCTTCTATCACCCGGCGAGCAACGCGCTGCTCGCGGACATCGTCCCCGAGCCGCTGCGGCTGCGTGCCTACGCGGCGCAGCGGCTGGCGATCAACACGGGGTTCGCGTGCGGCACGGCGGCGGCGGGCTTCCTCATCGGATGGTCGGTCTTCGCGCTGTTCGCGGGCGACGCGCTGACGACGGCGGCATTTGGAATCATCGCGCTCACGATGCTGCCGCACGGCCTGCGCGTGGAGAAGAGGGAGGCGTCGTGGTCGCAGGCGTGGGCGGTGATGCGGGGCGACCGGGCGTTCTGGGCGCTGTGCGCGGGGACGATGCTCACATCGTTCGTCTTCCAGCAGTTCGGCTCCACGTTTTCCCTCGAGGTGAAACAGCGCGGCCTGACGATGGATGCCTTCGGCTGGCGGCTCGCGCCGGAGCAGGTCTTCGGGCTCATCCTCGCGTGGAACGGCGCGCTCGTGGCGATCTGCGAGCTGCCGCTCACGCGCTGGACCCAGCGCTTTGACTCCCGCAAGGTAATCATGCTCGGCTACCTGCTGCTCGGCGGCGGCTTCGCCATCAATGTGATCCACGGCGGCGTGTGGTCGTGCTTCGCGGCGATGACTGTCTTCACCATCGGGGAGATGCTCAGCCAGCCGATGCGCTCAGCCTACGTGGCGGCGCTCGCGCCCGAGTCCATGCGCGGCCGATACATGGGCGCGGTCGCGATGGCGGTCACGAGTGCGAACGTCTTCGGGCCGCACCTCAGCCTCCCCCTGCACGCGCATTCACCCACCGGACTCTGGCTCACCTGCGGCATGCTCGGCGTGCTCAGCGCGCTGGTGCTCGGATGCTTCGGCAGGCCCTCGCGGGTGATCGACGGTGAGAAATGATCGCGGTTTCTTGCTTGCCAAAAGCAGCGCAACCGCCCATTCTCCGCACCGTCGCAAGACAACCGGGCAGTCCTTTGGTTCCCGCCAGTGCAGCACGTTGAGTGAGGCTCCGGCGTTTTTGCCAAGTGTCAGTTCCGCGGCCCCAAGCCGCTTTCAGTCTTCGGCAGAAACAACGTAACAGCATCCATGAACAACAAATTGTTTGTCGGCAACCTCGCGTGGGCGACCACGGAGGGTGCCATTGAAGAAGCCTGCGCAGCCTACGGCACCGTGACCGCCTGCAACCTCATGCTCGACCGCGCCACTGGCCGTTCGCGCGGGTTCGCATTCGTCACGATGTCCAGCGAGGAGGAGGCCAACAAGGTCATCGAAAACCTGAACGGCAAGGAGATCGAGGGACGCAAGCTCCAGATCAACATCGCGCGCCCGAAGGAGGATCGTCCTCCCCGGTCGTTCGACGGCCCGCCCCGCGGTGATCGCGGCGGCTACGGCGGCGAACGCCGTGGCGGCTACGGCGGCGGTGGTGGTGGTGGTGGCGGCGGACGCCGTCCCTATCGCGGCGGCGGTGGTGGTGGCGGCTACGGCGGCGGTGGCCGCGAGCGCGACCAATACTAGGCTGCCTTTTCGCGGCGATGGACGCCGCGTGAAAAACCGACTCCAATCACGGGTGGAAAGCCCGCAACGGTTCATCGTGCCCACGTGCGGCGGCGGTGACTGGGGCGCGTGGCTCCCGTCCGCTGGAATTTTCCGCGAAAGCGCATAAGCTCGCCGCAGCTGCACGGGTATATTTTCGCACGCACACCATGAACCATCACCGCACCCCGACCGACCACCTCTTCCTCACGCGCCGCGACTTCGTGCGCCGCACGGGCATGGGAATGGGAATGGTGGCGCTTGCGGGGATCTTCGGCGAACGCGGCGTCTTCGGCCCCGCGGGTGCCGCGGCTGCGGAGCAAATCAGCAGCACGAACCCGCTCGCCGCGCGCAAGCCGTGGCACTTCGCGCCGAAGGCGAAGCGCATCATCCACATCTTCCTGAATGGCGGAGCATCACAGGTGGACACCTTTGACCCGAAGCCCGAACTGACGAAGTGGCACGGCAAGGAAATCCCCACGAAGCTGCAGACTGAGCGGAAGACGACGACTGCGTTCAAGTCGCCGTTCTCGTTCCAGAAATACGGCAGGAGCGGCATCGAGGTGAGCGAACTGTTCGCGAAGACCGCGGCGCACGTGGACGACATGTGCTTCATCCGCTCGATGCGCGCCGACGTGCCAAACCACGAGCCGTCGCTGCTGCTGATGAACTGCGGCGACTCGCGCCTTCCGCGCCCCAGCATGGGCTCGTGGGTCACCTACGGCCTCGGCACGGAAAACCAGAACCTCCCCGGCTTCATCTCGCTCTGCCCCGGCTACCCCATCCAGGAATCGCAGAACTGGCAGAGCGGATTCCTGCCCGGCATTTTCCAGGGCACCTACGTGGACACGCGCAAGCAGACCATCGAGGAACTCATCGAGAACATTCACAACAAGCGCGTAAACCTCACCGAGCAGCGCGCGCAGCTCGACGTGCTCCAGCGGCTCAATGCCGAGCACCTCGCGAAACGCGCAAAAGACGCGCAGCTCGAGGCGCGCATCCAGTCCTTCGAGCTCGCCTACCGCATGCAGATGGACGCGAGCGATGCGTTCGACACCACGCACGAGCCGCAGCAGATCCGCGACATGTATGGCCCCGGCAAGCAGGCGCAGCAGTTCCTCATCGCGCGCCGGCTCTTGGAAAAGGGGGTGCGCTTCGTGCAGGTGTGGCACGGCGACGGCCAGCCCTGGGACAGCCACGACGAAATCGAGAAGAACCACAAGCGCCTCGCGGGCGAGTGCGACCAGGGCATCGCCGCGCTCCTCACCGACCTCAAGCAGCGCGGCATGCTGAAGGACACACTCGTGATTTGCTCCGGGGAGTTCGGCCGCACGCCCACCGTCGAGATTTCCACGCCTGGCTCGAACAACGCCGGCGTGAAAAACGGCCGCGACCACAACCACCATGGCTTCACGCTCTGGATGGCCGGCGGCGGGGTGAAGGGCGGCCACATCCACGGCGCCACCGACGAGTTCGGCTTCAAGGCCGTGGACAAGCCCGTCCACGTCCACGATCTCCACGCGACGATTCTCAAGCTCCTCGGCTTCGACCATGAGAAATTCACCTACCGCTACGCAGGCCGCGACTTCCGGCTCACGGATCTCTACGGCGAGATCGTGAATGAGATCATCGCGTAAAGGGGTGAGTGCCGCTCCCAAGCTTACTGGAATTTAAGCTTCATTTCCGCTCGCCCGCCCCGCGTCGGCACATTCGATGCTCCCCCGTCTCCCATGCGTATCCTCATTGCCGACGACGAGCGCGACTTCGCCACCTACCTCTCCCTCATGGTCGAGGATGCCGGGCACGAAGTCGCCCAAGTAATCACCACAGGCGGCCTCAGCGTCATGCTCGCCTACAACGACTGCATCCCCGACATCGTCCTCATGGACGTGATGATGCCCCATCTCAACGGCATCACCTCCACGCGCCAGATCCTCAGCAAGGATCCCGAGGCGCGCGTCATCCTCATGTCCGGCATGCTCGACACGGTCTCCCTCCAGATGACCGCCGCCAACGCCGGCGCATCCGCCAACCTCCACAAGCCCTTCTCGCAGGCCCAGCTCCAGGAAGTCCTCACGACTCTCCGCGCAGGGATGAACTGAGCCCAGTGACATGAGGAAAATCGGGGACCGTCACGAGCTAACGCGGCAGTTCGTGGCTCCGAGATCAAAACGACGGATTGCCCCGAACACCGCATTCCACCAAGCCGCGACGGAAAAGGTGAACGCGCGGCCTACGGAGCCCGCGGAGGCGGAGGTGGTGGCTGAGGCCCCCCTGAGGGCAGCGGCGGCGGAGCGCTCTGGATGATGATTGAGGATGGCCCCGCACCGGGACCGGGGCCGGGACCGGGCAAAGGCCTAGGCATCGGGTTGGGCGGAGGCGGATTCCCAAAACTCGGATATGGCGGCCGGGAATAATTGGGATAAGTCGACCGAGAAGTAGCGGTCGTGGTATTCGGAACCACCGGAATGAACACCGGCCCGGAGGAACTCATCACCCGACGATTGTCACTTGCGCCCTTCGTCAGAGGACTCACCCAGCTGCGGTTTCGCTCATCAACCCAGTTCGACGTGGGCGCAGAGACCTGCACCGGTCTGCCAGCCAGTTCGATGAGGCGCTTATTGGCCACCTCCAACTGCGCGTTCGTCTCCGCGAGTGTTTCCTTGAGTTCCTCAATTTGAACCTCGACGGATTTCCGCGACTTGTCCGTTTCATTAAACTGCAGCCCCATGCCAGCGGTGGAGGCGATCGCAATGACGGGTATGATCGGTTTCATCGGTTTAGTGAACTCTTCCAATTCTTGTTGCGCTCTTCAACCCAATTTGGCTTCGGCGTCGAGAGCGGGACCGGCGCTGAAGCAAGTTCCATGATCTTCTGGTTCGTGACGCTCAACTGCATTTTTGCCTCGAGAACCTTTTCCCGAAAGTCCGCTAGCTTCGCATCCGCAGCCTCTTTGGCACTGTGAACGTCCCGATAATTCCAGCCGATCGCCGCCGTCGCAGCGAATGCTAGAAAAACAAACAGGAATTTCATGTCTTGGAGATTTGCGAGCGAGTGAATTTACCTGCGTTCCAATGCTGCCCCTCCCACCCCAAGCCTCCCGAGTTCCAACTGAAGCTGCCGGATCCTCTCGTTCTGACTGTCGATGTGCTTCTGCTTGGTGATTCCGACCGGAACATAAAGTTTGGAGGCCTCCGTTTGGGCAATCTCCGTCCGAAGTGCCGCGATGCGCTGCGCGCGCGCCTCGGTCGCGGCACGGGCCGCCTCGTTTCCCTGCTGCACGCTCTGCACAATTGCCGCCGACTCAGCCGCTTCCCGCTCCGCGTTTGCGGAAGACATTGCCTTCTCGGTGGATTGCCGTTGCTCGTTCGCAGCCTGACGGGCACCAATCTGCGCCATCATCTTTTCGACGTAACCCAAATCGTTCGTCAGGTAATCTTTCTGCACGTCGAACTCGTCTCGCCCATCGGTGACGCGCATTGTGGTTCCCGCGTCTTTGATCAACCTCACTGGCGTTCCCAGCCGGACTCCGCGAATGCCCGAATCGGTTGTCAGTGAAAAGGCCTTCACGAAATAGAACACCCCTTCCGGAGCCAGTCGCTTCTCGGGTATCTGGGCGACAGGCTTCGGCTCGTCCTTCGGCTTGGCGATCTCAGGTGCGGGCGTCGGCGCAGCAGGAGCGGGCGTCGGGGTCGCTGCAGGAGCAGGAGGCTCCTCATCCAAAGGCTTCACAGCCTGCGGCTGCGGTTTCGCGCGCTGCTGCCAGAACATGTAGCCGCCGTAACCGGCAAATCCGAGAACGATGAGAGCGATCAGAGGTTTCATGAAATGATATTCCCCGGGATTTGGATTCCGAGCGTGGCGGCACCGAATGATGCGGTCCTGCAAATCAGCGTCCGATTCGCGGTGAGGGAAGCGACCACCCAACGCGCGCTTCGCGCGTTCTGCGAGCCAGTCTGGATACCCCCCTTCATCGGCGAAAAGGAAAGCGCGACACCAGATTGCGAGTCAATGAAATTTTTGTCGGCTTGTATGTTGTGCGACGACTTAAAAACAATCCCCGAGGGATTGAGTGGAACCGCCCGCTGCTCACTCAATTCTTCATGCTCCCTATTCGAGACAGAAAATCCGCGCATCGATCGGAAACCTTTCTTCGCTGCACCCCGCAGCGGCGGAATTCAAATCTCCGGAGAAGGCAGCTTGATCTTCACTCCTCAGATACGCTTCGCTGCTTCGCCTTGCGCCGGAACTCCTGCCCCGTGCCTCGAACTCGATCGTCCCTGCGAAGTCCGCAGGTTCGTCGTGAAAGTGCGGGTCCAAGCCGCACACGATGCCTGTTCCTCCGCTATGCGGATAAGATAGAAACCCGAGGCTCAGCTCACCGAACAAACTTCCATGAAAAGAAAACTCCGCCACGTTCTTCTCGTCACGCTGCCCGCCTGCCTGCCAGCGCTCGGTGAGACGAAGCCTCTGCCCACCGACAACGCACGCCTCGCCGACCTGCGCGCGCTGATAATTGACACCGCGACGAACGTGACGGTGGAGCGGGATGCATCCAGGACGCGGACGGTCGTGAAGCTCACCCTGCACCCCGCGAAAGGCTCGAACATCAACATTGAGGCGTGGCTCCCCGACGCCGAAAAATGGAACGGGCGCTTCCTCGGCCTCGGCAACGGCGGCGCCGCCGGGAAGATCAACTCGGGCAGCCTTGCCGGTGCGAGCGCCGCCGGCTACGCGGTCGCGACGACCGACATGGGCACGGCGCCGAATCCGGACTCCGGCATCGGCAATCCCGAAGTGTGGAAAGACTTCGGCTTCCGCGCCACGCACCTGATGACCATCGCAGGCAAGCAGATCGTGCGCACCTATTACGGCAAGGATCCCGAGCTGTCCTTTTTCAGCGGCGGCTCGACGGGCGGACAGCAGGCGCTGCAGGAGGCGCAGCGCTATCCCGAGGACTACGACGGCATCGCCGCCGCCGTCGCCGCGCACTGCCGCACTCCGCTGCACGCCTACTTCCTGTGGAATGATCAGATTTTGAAGAAATGCCCGTTCACGAAATCGCAGGACGCCAGCGTCATCGCCGCCGCGAATGAATTCATGGCATCGCGCGAGATTCCAGCGATGGCGGGAAGGTTCGTCTCCGACCCGCGCTGCACGGCGCAGGACATTGAGGCTGTCATCGCGCTCGCGCGAAAAAAGGATGCGACGCTCACCGACGAACACGCTGCGGCGCTGCGCAAACTCTTCGACGGCCCGCGCCACTCCGTGACGGGCGAGCGCATCTTCAACGGCATCCCGCTCGGCAGTTCCATCGAGGCCTCGCACGGCCACCTGTATCTTTTCAACTGGGTCTTCGGCAAAGATCGGAAGACGGACGACATCAACTTCGGCGCCGACATCGACACCTACACCACGAAGCTCGCGCCGTATCTCAATGCCGAGAACCCGGATCTCAGCGCGTTCGCGAAACGTGGCGGCAAACTCGTGATGACGCTCGGCACCGCGGACTCCGTCGTGCCCTATCATGCCTCCATCGATTACTACGAGCACGTCGCTGCGCATTTTGGCGGAATCGAGAAGGCACAGTCCTTCTTCCGCTTCTACGTCGTGCCCGGCCTCGCGCACGGCGGAGGCCCCGGCATCAATCAGGCACCGAACCTCCTCGAGACGGTCCGCGCGTGGCGCGAGACCGGCAAAGCGCCTGCCGGTTTGACCGGGCGACATGCGGAGAATGGGAAAAGTGTCTGGGAGATGACGATCTTCCCCTACCCCGCCAAAACCGGCTGGAATACCGCGACCTCTGCGTTTCAGCCCGTGGATGGTCCGCGCAGTGGCGTGGAGCGGATCGCCGAACGCTTCCGTCCGCCCGCGGCGGAGTGAGCCCAAATTCACCTTCGCTCTCGAAGCGCGGCGCTTCGACGGAGCCACCCGCTACTTCTTCCCAAGTGCGTGCAGCAGCGCCGCGGCGATTGCAGCCATGCCCTTGTCGCCGGGGTGATTTGCAACGCCGGCATTCTTGAACTCGCGCTCGGCCCGACCGTAGTTGCCCTTGTCATCCGAAAGGGCGCTGATGTCCACAAATCTGGCACCCGCCGCCGCGCTCGCCTGCCGGAGTGCCGTGTCTTTCGCCGAGTTTTTCCAGAAGCAACTGCGCACGAGCATTACCGGCTGCCTGCCCGCTTTGAGTGCTCCGAGCAGCTTCGTGGCGCTCTCCTGAAACGCAGCCTGCTCCGCCGCCGCCTTGAGCGCGGGCACATTTTCCCCGATGGCCACGATGATCAGGTCCGCGTGGAAATCGATCGCCTCGCGCAGCTTCCCCGCGATGTCATAGCCCGCGTGTGCCCGCTCGAAGTCCGCGATGTTTCTCACCAAGATCTCCGGCGCAGCGCCGCCCTTCGCCGCGAGCCCGGCGGTGACGAGATGCACATAGTCCTTCGCCTCCGCGCTCGCTGCCATGCCCCAGTTTCCCGACCAGTCGATGTCCGCCTTCGGGCCATGCTTGGTGATGCTGTTGCCGAGGAAGAGCACCTTGCGGAAATTCTCCTGCGCTACCGCAGGCAGCACAGCGCAGCACAGCAGGAGGAGGATGGACAGGCGTTGAAAATGGAGACGCAGCATGAGGAGTGGAATTGAGTCGTTTCGAGAGATGGGAAAAAGGCACTCAATGCGCCTTTGCACGGAATCTGGCGTGCGGCGCCCGGTGCGTCGATTCGTCATTTTATTGCCAGAGAACGGAGACGCCCGCTTCGCAGAGCTCGATGTGCCACAGAGTTGGTGAGGGCTGGCAAATGCATGTCGCAGACAGCTTGCCGCTCGCACCAGCGTCGCAGATTCGAAGTTGTTGCCAAGGGAGCGCCTCCATATCTCTGGCTTGGAACGCATCCGATGAATCAGCAGCTTGCCCTTTTCGAAACGCCCAAGCCGGCTCCCAACCGATACCGGCTGTTCGTGGGAATCTTTCCCGATGCCGAAGCCCTGGATCGAATCTGCGAGTTGCAGGCCGATCTGAGCGGCAGGTTCGGGCTGCGCGGGAAGTTCCGTCCGCGCGACATCCTCCATGTGACCATGCACCACATCGGCGACTATCCCGAATTGCCCGAGCGAATCATCGAAACGGCCGCCGAGGCCTGTGAAGCTGCGTGCAAAGGCCAGCAATCAGCCACGGTGACTTTCGATCACGTCATGAGCTTTGGCGGGCGCGCCGGGAATCTTCCTTTCGTGCTCGTCCAGCCCAACGGCAACCCGCGGCTGATGGAACTGCATCACCGCCTCATCACCGAGTTAGCCCGACGCAAATTGGCATGCAGGGGGGATTTCAAATTTGTGCCGCACGTCACCATGCTCTACGACCGCCAGAGCATCCCGGAGCAAGCTGTCCTGCCGGTTGCATGGCAGGCGCGTGAAGTGGTCTTGGTTCTCAGTCATCTCGGCGAGAC
The DNA here is from genome assembly GCA_044221185.1 of Chthoniobacteraceae bacterium. Lineage (GTDB taxonomy): Bacteria > Verrucomicrobiota > Verrucomicrobiia > Chthoniobacterales > Chthoniobacteraceae > SXWH01. Next base: position 133,286 of record JBGAPP010000011.1, read on the forward strand.
AAGGTATGATCGGCTACGATGCTGGTCCCTAAGCGAATAAGGAATCGCACTAGTTCGCACTGGGAAGACGCCCCGATGCCGAAACAGAAATCCCAAGCCTTCGCCCGCATCCGTGCGGAAGTCGTCCGTCTCGTTGGTCTGATTCCCGGGGGGAAATTCACCACCTACGGCTCCATCGCCACGCACATGAATGTCGCGCCGCTGCACGTTTCCTTCGTGATGCGCGCGCTCACGGATGAGGAATCCGCCACTCTGCCGTGGCACCGTGTCGTGGGGGCGGATGCGCGCATCAGCCGCTCCATGCCGCGCAAGCTCGCTCAGACGCAGCGCGCACGGCTGCAGGCCGAGGGGATGAAGGTGGACGCGAAGGGATTCATCCAGGACGCCGACGCGCACTACCACTTCTCCGGACCGCGCCGCAGCATCCGCTGGAGCCATGGGTGAGCCGCCCCTCCCGCCAATCAAATCCGCACCGAGCCACGGAACCCGCGCGCCGCGTAGTAGGACTCCGCGCCATTGCACCCGATGAAGACGCGGCCGTAGCTGCGTCCACCCCACAGTGCGCCGCCCTTCTTGCGGAAATCCGCGGGCGTCGCGATCCAGCTCGACCGCTTCGCGTCAAAGTCGCCGAGCTTTTGCAGCGCCATGTATTCCTCCTCCGTCAGCAACTCCACGCCCATCGCCGCAGCCATGCCCTCTGCGCTTCCCTTCGGCTTGTGCTCCTTGCGCGAAGCGAGCGCGGCCTCGTCGTAACACAGGCTCACGCGGCCGGACGGCGTCTGCTCCGCGCAGTCAAAGAAAGTCACCTCGCCCGTCTTCCTGTCCTGCGCGACCACATCGGGCTCACCGCCCGTCGCCTCCATCTGGTGCAGCGACCACAGCCTCGCCGGGTTCGCCTCGATCCTCGCCTGCACCGTCGCCCACTCGATTCCCTTGTGGCGGTTCATGTGCTTTTCAAAACGCGCCTGCAGCGTCTTCAGGAGCTCCTGGCGTTGCTTGGGGGAAAGTTCCTTTTTCACGCCGGCATCCTTGGCGGGACGAAGCGGTTTTGCACCTGAATTCCTCGCGCGTTTCCTCGCGCGTGCAATCCGCACTCCCCTGCCCTCGGGCGCTCGCGCGGCACCTCGCGCATCACATCACCGCATCGGCTTGCGCTGCACCATGCACGCCGTCAGAACTCCCGCCCACGCTTCCCGCATCACCCGCAACACCGAACCCATGATCGCCGGCACCCTCGCCTTATCCGACCGCTACATCCCGCTCTCCCCGCGCTTCGCCGCGGCCTTTGCATTTCTCCGCAACCTCCCCGCCGACATCGCACTCGGACGCCACGACATCTCCGGCGACGACTGCTTCGCGCTCGTGCAGACCTACACGACGCGGCCGCACTCCGCGGCGAAGTTCGAGGCGCACCGCATCTACACGGACATCCAGTTCATCCAGGCGGGCCGCGAGACGCTCCTCTGGACGCCGCTCACCGGCCTCGCCGAGATCAAGCCCTACGACAGCGAAAAGGACTACGCGCTCTTCGCCGCGCCCGCTCACCCGACACCGCTGCGACTGCGCACCGGGGAATTCGCGGTCTTCTATCCCGAAGACGCCCACGCGCCCTGCCTCGAACTCGACGGCCCCAGCGAAGTTCGGAAAGTCGTCATCAAAGTGCGGGCCTGACACGAGGCTAGCCCCGCATCACAGAGCACAAGGCGTTCAAGCCGGCGACTCAGCCGATCGCCGCGTAGGCCTCGCCGAGCTTGGTCAGGTTGCCCTCGGCGTCGAAGAGCGCGGAACAACCCGTGGGCGTATTTCCCGGCGCGGAGGAAAACCACGCGTATCGGTGCAGGAAACTCGTGCGTTCCAAGCGCGGCAGCGCGTCCTTGAGAAAGGCCAGCACTTCCTTCTCCGAATACTGGTTCTTGCCGGTCTTGTTCGCATTCCAGTCCGCCGGGCAGAATTCCGTGATCCACAGGGGCCGCCTGTAGAGCTTGGCGATCTTGTCCAGATGGAGCATCAGCTGGCTGGAGCTCGGGCCGCCATACCAGTGGACGGTCACGAAATCGATCCGGTATTTCCGCTTCGTCGCCTCGGCCATGAAGCTCTGCATCCAAGGGCTGTCCGCATGCACACCGGCGGGGCTGCCGAGCGGCAGGTTAAGTTCCTGCAGCTTTGGCCATGCGTCGAGCGCCGCCTGCACCGTCATGTTGGCCTGCTTTTCCTGATCGGGTTCGTTGAAACCGAGCAGCGCCGAGGGTTTTTGGGACAAATCCGCGCGCGCCTTTTCGACCGATTTCTCGATCGGGAAAGTCGCATTCACCTTGGCAATCATCGGCACCCACTCGACGCCGGGCGGGATTTCTGCCGGACGGTTCAGCGTCCAGTTGTAAGTCCAGTGAACCTTGAGGCTGCTCACGATCTTCGCCCACTGCGGGTTTCCGTGACCACCGGCCAGCCCTTTCCTTTGTCCCGGCTTCCCCGCCAGCGACCCTCCCGAAGACTGCGCCAGCGCAGCGACTGGATGCGAGAGTGCGGCGAGTGCGATGCCGGACTTCAGGAATTGGCGGCGGTTGAGCGTATCCATGGCCCGCCGAGGCTGGTGAACGTTCACCCCTCCGTCAACTGCCGCATCATCCGCATCCGCGTTAAGGTGCCAGCGGCTCAAACTTCGCCATCAGCGACCCGAGGTCGATCGTCTCGTTCACCGCGGTCTTCAGCCCGGCGCCGAGGGTCTGCGCCAGCGAAGCCGCTTCCACCCGGATGCCGCGGCGGCGGAGTTGCAGCGCGAGCGGGGCGAAATCGGCGTCGCCGGTGACGAGCACCACCACGTCCGGCGCCATCGCGGTCGAGAGCTCCATGGCGTCAATCGCCATCAGCACATCCACGTTCGCCTTGTAATGCGCCTCATCCGCCGGCGCGCCCTCCTTCGTCACCACGAGGAAGCCATGCGAGCGCAGCCAGTGCAGGAACTTGTTCTTCCGGTCGCGTTCCGCCTGCCACTCCGTCATCGCCGGCGGCAGCCCGGCATAGACGACCATCTCCAAAAGCGCGCGTTCCCCGACGAGGAAATCGCGGAGCTTCACCCAATCCAGCTTCCGCCCCGAGACCTTCGCCGAACTGGTCACATTGGATTCGTCCACGAAGATGAGCACTCTTCGCGGGAAATTAAATTGGGCCGCAGCGCGTTTCATGGCGTCAACTTGGGCCGACTGAGATTGGTGATGCGGTGAATGCCGTCATACCCTTGCTTCTCGCTCTCCATCTGCAACCCAACGTAAATACTCGTCTCGGTCGTAGCTGGCCTCAGCCAGCAGGTCCGCGCTGGAGTTCGTGAGTTCGTCCTTCAACTTGGAGTCGGCGGCAAGAATTCCGTCAACATCCCGGATACCTTCGGCTACGGCCACCAAATCAATCGCACTCTCCAATTCGCCGGGAAATTGCCGGACATTAGTCTGCACGGTAGAGACGCCAGTCCCATCCACTGGCGGCGCGAAATGCGGCGTGATTAAGAATCCGACCGAAAGCATCGCCACATTTGTGTCCGGCCTGATTGTGTAGCGATAGCTTGGCAACAGCTTCACGGAGCATCGCGGGCTGGATTGAGCGAGCGGCTGCATGAGCCATTTACCAAGCATCACTCCGAAGAGGTTTGTGAGCTGATTCACATCAAGCCCGGATATATCCAAGGCGTGATCAGTAGATTGGAACGCGGCACGGGGAATGAGTCTTTCCAAAGCATCGGCGAAGTTGTCGTGCTGATTGCAATTTTCCCGCAGCGGTTGGGCAAGCTTGTTGATTTCGGGTTGATTCGCTGATTCGCGGTCAACTTGGGTTGTGGCGAACAACAGCCACGGAGTCCGTTGCCGTTCCAACTGAAAGCATAGCAACTGGTGAAGTGCGGAGTAGTTTGTCTCCATCTCGCCTGGTTTGCCGCGTGGAACTAACGAGTCGCAAAGGTCCAGGTTGACCACATCGAATGGGCCGTAGTTGCGGACTGCCTGATATGCGTGCGTGGTTTTTCTGGCGATGTTCTGGAACGCATCACTGGTGACATGGGAATCCTTGCAGATTCTCGTGAGTTGAGTGACGGCGTTTTCGGCGACATCCAGAAGGCGTCGCCGCTCTTGAGCGATTGCTGCATTGTTGAACCCAAGGAAGCGAAGTTCACAACCTTCGTCCTGAAGTCCGCGCCAGACACAACGAACATCGAGCAAATCCTCGCCGGGCAAAACCAAGCACCGAACCGGGCGATTTACTTCGCGGCGCAGGTATCGTTGAGCCAGAAAGCGAATCTCGTGATTCCATTGACGCTCGCGGATGAACTGCTTCCGAACCCGATGCCACGGTTTGAAGTCTTTGCGGAGGGTTGCGGAAAGCGACGAGTGTTTTGGCAACTCATCGGGGACTATTCCATCACTGAGGTCGGAATCGCTCATTCCTCCCCTCCGAACAGCGCAACCTCCACGATGTCCCGAATCAATTGTTCCTGCTCCTCAAACGACAGACCCTTCAACACCTGCCAGGCATTCAAAATCTGGGCGATAGCGGCAGCCTTCTTTTCAATCAAAGCCTCACGTTCTGCATTGGAGTTGGTTTTCCGTTGCACCGTGGATTGAGGCACGACTGCCGACTTGTTCAGTGCCAGCACTCCACTCCGCCGCAAACTGGCCGCCCGATTCGTTTCCTCCGGCTTCAGCAAAACGACTTCAGGCACATCCTCAATGCCGTGAGATTCAAGTAACTCTACAACCTTCTTTTCCAACGCCGCCCGGACGGCTTTGCCCTCCTTGGCTTTCTTGTCAGAGCGCAAATTCGCGCCAATTTCTTTGTGGCGGTTGGCAAACTGCCGCAGCGCAGAGTGCAGCCACTTCACCAAATACTGGAAATGTGGATGGGCGAAGTTGTAGGACTCTCGATCCAAATTGATAGCACCGTCGAAACCTTCCCGGACAAAAACCTCGGCAGTGATTTGGCGGAGACGGTTCTGTTCGGAAACCTGATAACCCATGAAGGTCTTGTCGAATGCCGCGCCCGAAGCGTTGCCGACACGGACGACCACACCTTGATGTTGCGTTGGCAGCACTTTGGGAGTCCAAAACAGATACGCCTCGAATTCCAGCGGCCCGCCGCTTAACTCGATGGGTTTGCCTTTGAATTCTTCACGGCACAGCCCGAGGCAGAAAATCGGCGTCTTCACTGCATTCGGCGTTTTGGGTTGGTTGCGGAACACGATGGGCCGCGCAAGCCGGACGCCATCCACTTCAACCACAAAACTGTCTCCTCGTTTCATCTCGGGAGATTTCAACCCCAGTGATTTCCGTGCCGACTCAGTAGCCTTGAGTCTGAGTTGCTTGGCCTGACCCTTGACCGAATTTTCTAACTGGAAAAAGAGCGCCTCGTCAGAGGGCGTCATGTCGAACGGATGTCCATCGAGGTAAGGCAGCGGTGCGGACAGCGCCAGAGTCCAAAGAGTTTGGAGATAGCGGTCACAGACACTTTCCAAATCCACTAACTCCTTGTCTGAATCGGCAAAGCTACGGACTCTTTGGACGAGCTTGCTGAACTTCTCGGCAGCGCTGTCTTCATCCTCCCAAGGCAGGCTTGGCTGTAGCACGAGTTCTCCCGGCTTACTCTTGTCGGTGCGGCCAATGTGAAGCAACGGCTGCGGACTCAAATGCCTCCCTTCCGTTTCCATCTCGTAATCTAGCTTCGCCCACAAGTCCTGGCTGGCGAGTTCGGTCTGAGTCCGAGGAAGAAGTTCGAGGAGTTTGATTTCCGTGCCTTGCGAATCGCGGTCTTCCTTTCCGACCGGCTCACAGATGATGGAAGCGTGGCCAGTTTCAATTTCCGGTTCAGTCCCACGATCATAGGTCATCAACTGCTGCTCGTTGTGTAACGGGCCTAGCGTGATGTCGGCAATAGTGCGGAACATGTCGCCCTTGCGTTTGCTGATAATCAAAAAGTGCCGCGTGAATTGAGCGACTGCGAAAAGGCCGATGCCTAACTTGCCAATCAGCCGTCGTCCACCCGGACTGCGAGTGGCGTCGTTCTCCGCCGTAATTTCTAGTTCCTGCCCCTCCTTCGTTCGCTTGGCGCTACCTCCAATGTTTTTCAACAGGTGAATGAGCGTCTCGGGCGACAAACCAATGCCATCATCCCGGACAATGATGGTCGAGAACCGTGGCGCATCGGTCAGAATTACCACCTGCTTCGCGTCTGCGTCGTATGCATTGGAAATGAGTTCCCGCAGAGCCGAAGCCGGCTGGCGATAGATGCCTTCCGTGATGCGGGCAAGCACCCGCTCGTTGGTGGTCAGAGGTGTTTCGACAGGCTTCCCCGTTCCACCTGTGTCGCGAATTCTCTGCGCCAGCTTTGTTTCATCCTGCTTCATCTTGGTGGAAGCGGGATTTGAGCAAACTCTAGCAACACGCGGAGAACTACGGCTGCGAGCGGTGGCGGCACAGCGTTTGTAACCTGTTCCATCTGGTTGGCAAACGCGCCGTAAATGCGGAAGCTGTCCGGGAAGCCTTGTAACCGTGCCGCCTCACGCACTGTGATGCTGCGCGGTTCTTCAAAGTGAGCCGGTGGCGCACGATGCCCGGAGCAAAGCGTGTTCGACAGCCGTGTGGGATGCAGTCGGCGGTAGGACATCGGCCCTTTGCCCGGCTCAATCGCGCCAATCTTTTTCTTCACCCGAGCAGAGTGCAGCATCGCGAAGTGATTGGTGATTTCCCCGTCGTCCAATTCATCCTTGTAGCGGTCGGGACGAGGCTGAGGCGTTCGCAGCCCGCGCAGCGCCTGCTGGACATTCACAGGCTCCGATTTGAACGACTCCAGCCGCTGATTGACGGACTCGACCTCCAAGGCATGACGAGTCACCAAGAAAAACGCCCGTTCGCGTTTCTGCGGGACGCCGAACTCGGACGCATCAAGAACGATCTGCGTCACATGATAACCGGCCTGCCGGATGGTTTGCTCAAAGGACTGGACTCGCCCCTCATACTTGTCAGCTAGGAGCATTGAAACATTCTCAATCAAGGCACAATCGGGCCGGAGGTGTGCAATCGCGCGCGCGACTGCGACCAAGACCTTGTTTCGCCGATCGAATGGATCTCGCGAACCGGCAGGAGAGAAGCCCTGACACGGAGGTCCTGATAGAATCACAAGTGGCTGGTGTGCTACTCGGAATCGTTCTGCGAGTTCGTTGCAGTGGGCCAGAATCGTCTTTGACCGAACGCTTCCGGCCAACGGTTGAGCATCAGGGAAGTTCTTGGAAAACGTTTTGAGCGCGTTCGGATTGACATCAACACCCGCGACAATCTGAAGGCCGAGATTGCTCGCAGCGTGTGAGAGGCCACCGAGCCCGCTACAGAAATCAATCACACCCGGCGCAATCGGAATAACGTCCTTCACGACGCATTTGTTGCCCGAGGCGTTTGCCTGCATGGGTGGGTTTCGGTTTGCGTTGTCGGTGGTTGAAATCACGGTTGCTGGCACAATCATTAAACACTCCCGACGCCGCTCGCCATTCCTAAACTTTCGCGTAAACCTCCGCGCCTTTCTCCACGAATTGACTCGTCTGCGTCCGCAGACTCGGCCTACGGCCGTTTGCTGCGCAAACGTCTTCTCGCTCGCCTCCCGGGCGGCTCGAATCCCGCGACTTTTGACTCCGCTTCGCTTCGCCCTGACGGGCAATGCTGAGCTTTGTCGATCTCGCTGCGCTCGGTTCCTCCATGCCTTTCGCGAGCGCGACGTCTTCGGTCACGCCTTGTTTGGCGGCGTATTTGCGGACGTCTTCGGTGATTTTCATCGGCTGCGGCGGAGTGTTTCCAGTTCCTGTTTCAGCGGCAACCAATAATCCCGGTCGCGCTGGCGTTCGGCGCTTTCCTCCGCGGCCAGAGCCTGGAGCAGCTTTTCGGTATTCGCGGAAATCGCATGCGCGAGCAGCGGGCGCGTGGCTGCGAGCCGTCGCGCGACGGCGGGAGCCTTCCCGGCAACCTCGACAAGGAGTTCCGGAGTCCGGAGTTCCGTGAGCCAGAAGCGAACCCGCGCCGGTGTGGAGGCTTCCCGATTTTCAAAGTAATGGGCCTCCACGAGACGGCGAATCATCGGCCAGTCCTTGTCGCGCTGCGTCTTTTTTGCCTGAACAAGATCCGGGAGGGACATGAGCGCGCATTCGGTTCCACAGGGCAGGGCGATGACCGTTCGCCGCCGCCAGAGTGCTGCGAAGGGCGAGACGCCGCGCATTTTCGACATCACATCCACGCGCAGCCGTAACGCCTCGGGATGCTGACAGCGAAACTGGACGGCATGGCCGCGGCGAAGGTGCCGCAGTGAAAATGAAGGGACCGCGATGGGCTCGGCTTCGAGTTCACGCAGCGATTGCCGAAGACGCCCGAGATTGGCGGCGTCGGCGAGGATGGCGAAATCAACGTCGCGGCTAAACTCGGCCGCGCCGTAGAACACGCACGCCTGTCCGCCCATGAGGAGCGCCCGGACGCGATGCTCGCGCATCGAAGAAAGGACTTTGTGTATCGGGTTCGGGATCAAGGGAGCCTCCTAGTGCGAGATAAGTCTGCCAGAGCTTTGTGCTCTCCTGCCAGCGCTGAAGCGGGGTGAGCCGATACCATTCGGCCCATTCCGCGCCAACGAGTTCGTCAGGAGTGCTCATGGATGCAATCCCTAGCAGAGCTACGCCTTCGCGTAAACCTCCGCGCCCTTTTCCACGAACTCCCGCGACTTCTCCTCCATCCCCTTCGCCAGCGCGGCGTCTTCGCTCACGCCTTGTTCCGCGGCGTATTTGCGGACGTCTTCGGTGATTTTCATCGAGCAGAAGTGCGGGCCGCACATGCTGCAGAAGTGGGCGGTCTTGGCGCCTTCCTGCGGGAGGGTTTCGTCGTGGAATTCGCGGGCGCGCTCGGGGTCGAGGCCGAGGTTGAACTGGTCTTCCCAGCGGAACTCGAAGCGCGCTTTGCTCAGCGCGTTGTCGCGGTATTGGGCGCCGGGGTGGCCTTTGGCGAGGTCGGCGGCGTGGGCGGCGAGTTTGTAGGTGATGACGCCTTCCTTCACGTCCTGCTTGTTGGGCAGGCCGAGGTGTTCCTTGGGCGTGACGTAGCAGAGCATGGCGCAGCCATACCAGCCGATCATGGCGGCTCCGATGCCGCTGGTGATGTGGTCGTAACCGGGCGCGATGTCGGTGGTGAGCGGCCCGAGGGTGTAGAAGGGCGCTTCGCCGCACCATTCGAGCTGCTTGGCCATGTTTTCCTCGATGAGGTGCATCGGGACGTGGCCGGGGCCTTCGTTCATGACTTGCACGCCTTTGGCCCAGGCGCGGCGGGTGAGTTCGCCCTGCACTTCGAGCTCTCCGAATTGCGCGCGGTCGTTGGCGTCGGCGATGGAGCCGGGACGCAGGCCGTCGCCGATGCTGAAGCTGACATCGTAGGCGGCCATGATGTCGCAGATGTCGTCCCAGTGGGTGTAGAGGAAATTTTCCTGATGATGCGCGAGGCACCATTTCGCCATGATGCTGCCGCCACGGCTGACTATGCCCGTCATGCGCGAAGCGGTGAGCGGGACGAAGCGCAGGAGCACGCCGGCGTGGATGGTGAAGTAATCCACGCCCTGCTCGGCCTGCTCGATGAGCGTGTCGCGGAAGAGCTCCCATGTGAGGTCCTCGGCCTTGCCGTTCACTTTCTCGAGCGCCTGGTAGATGGGCACGGTGCCGATGGGGACTGGGCTGTTGCGCAGGATCCACTCGCGGGTGGCGTGGATGTTCTTGCCGGTGCTGAGGTCCATCACGGTGTCCGCGCCCCACTTGGTGGCCCAGCGCATCTTCTCGACTTCCTCCTCGATCGACGACGCCACGGCGCTGTTGCCGATGTTGGCGTTGATCTTCACGAGGAAGTTGCGCCCGATGATCATCGGCTCGAGCTCGGGGTGATTGATGTTCGCGGGGATGATGGCGCGCCCGGCGGCGACTTCATCGCGGACAAACTCGGGCGTGATTTCCTTCGGGATGCGCTGCGGGAAGCGGCGGAAAACGCCGGGTGTGTATTCGTTCTGGAGTTGCGCGGAACCGGCGTGCTGCTTGTCGAGATCCGCGCGGCGGATGTCCTGCGAAAGTTCGGCGATCTTCGCGCGGCCCATGTTTTCACGGATGGCGATGAACTCCATCTCCGGCGTGACGATTCCCTGCCGCGCATACCAAAGCTGCGTGACCGGATGCCCCGCGCTCGCCTTGAGCGGACGGCGGCGCTGGCCCTTGAGGCCGGGGAATTCCACAAGCCGGTTGCGCTCCGCCTTGCTCGCATACTCGGCGTGCTTGCCGCTGAGGTAACCGTTGTCCTGCGGCTTCACCTCACGCCCATCGTATTCCGCGACGTCCTTGCGAGCCGCGATCCATTTTGCGCGCAACGCGGGCAAGCCTTCGTCGGACGTGCCAGTGAATACCGGGTCACCCCACGGCCCGCTGCAATCATACACGCGCACCGGCTCGTTGACTTCGAATTCACCGCTGAAAGTCTTCGTCGGCGAAAGCGCGATCTCACGCATCGGCACGCGGACATCGGGATGAATGCGCCCTTCCAGATACACGCGGGTGCTGGCGGGAAGCTGCGTGCTGCTGTGCGGCTCGATGGAGTCTTTCGTGGCGATCATGTCGTTCGTTGAGTCTTGGCAGTGGAAATGAAAGAGCCATGCGCGGGTGGCGGCATGGCTCGGTGCTTTGCTCCCTTCGGCGGAATTACCCGCATCAGGTTCAAAGGGTCCGCACGGTTTCGCGCGCGTCTCAGCCTGCCGGCTCCCCTGCGTCTGGTCTGGTGCGGAGGATAGGGTTCGGAGCCAGCGAGTCAAGGTGCGGAAACCGCCGCCCGCCGCCGATTTCCTCATTGAGCCGGGCAGGAAAGAGGTTATCGAAGCGCAATGAAGCTCATCCCTTCCCTCGTCGTCGCCACCGCCGCGTGGACCCTCACGTCATCCGTCTTCGCCGCAGGCGACCTGTGGGTGACCGATTTTGAAAAGGCAAAAGCCACTGCGGCTGCCGAGGGCAAGGATCTGCTGATGGACTTCACCGGCTCCGACTGGTGCGGCTGGTGCATCAAGCTGCGCAAGGAGGTCTTCGACCTCGACGCATTCAAGTCCGCCGCGCCGAAGAACTTCGTGCTCGTGGAACTCGACTACCCGCAGAACAAGTCGAAGCTCTCGAAGGAGACGCAGGAGCAGAACGCGAAGCTCCAGCAGCAGTTCGGCATCCGCGGCTATCCCACGATCCTCCTCGCTGACGCCCAAGGGCGCCCGTATGCGCAGACCGGCTATCAGGCCGGCGGCCCGGAGAAATATCTCCCGCATCTCGACGAACTCCGCGCAGTGAGGACGAAGCGCGACGAGCAGTGGAAGAAGGCCGAGACGGCTCAGGGCGTCGAGAAGGCGAAGTTCCTCGCCGCCGGGCTGCAGGTGCTCAACGAAGACCTCGTGGCACAGCACTACCAGAAGGTTGTCGCCGAGATCACCTCGCTCGACCCGAAGGACGAGACGGGCATCGGCGCGGCGATCGGCTTCAAGGCGGAGCTCGCGACGCTCCAGGGTGAAGTCGGCACGGTCGCCGGCAAGGACGGCGTCGCCGCAGCGCGCAAGAAGACGGATGACTTCATCGCGGCGCATCCGAAGGCCACCACCGAGCAGAAGCAGACCGCGCTTTTCGGCCTGCTGCAGTTCTGCCGCCCGCCGAAGGACAACGAATTTGTCCTGAAGCTCATGGGCGACGTGAAGGCGATCGACGCCTCGACGCAGGTCGGCAAAAATGCAGCCGACATCGAGGAGCGCGTGAAGAAGATGATCGCGGACGGCGCGAAGAAGTAGCCGGGGCAATTTCCAACCGGGAGTCCGCATGAAGGTTGCACTTGCCACATCTGGCAAGACCGCTATTTTCCGCGCCCCGCAGGACCACGCCAGGGTAGCTCAGCGGTAGAGCAGGGGACTCATAAGCCCTTGGTCGGGAGTTCGATTCTCCCCTCTGGCACCACTCCCCTCCCCTCCGACCCCCGGGCAGAAGATGCTCAGTTCAGCATCATGTTCACCGATGGACGTTTCCTGACGCCCTTCGCCGGAGCCTTGGATTTCTCCTGCCCGAGGAAAAGCACGGTGATTTCGAAACTCCCGTCGGCGCACGCATCACAGCCAACGACGATTCCCTCGGTGAGAAAGCTGCAGCAGTCTGGAGAAGGGCATTCTACCCGCACCAGCAGATCCGCCATCGGTTCAATCTGACGCGGTGATGTGAAGACGATGCCCTGTGATTCGAGACTGAGGCATCTGCAGCGTTCCGTCTGGTCTTCATGCTGAAGGCAGACTTGGAGATTCTGCCGGCCGGATTTCGTGGTCAGATTGCGCATGGGAGGGATGAGCTTGGGCAAGGTAACGGCTGCCCACAGCGTGTCAAAGACCGTGGCAAAAAGTTTTGCCGGCACCCCTTCCGAATCCGTGCCAGCGCTCGGACTATTTTTTCGGTGGAGCCGGCGGCTTCTCAGGCGGCTTGCCCTTCTCGCCGTGCTTCTTGTCGTAGTCCGACCAGAACTCCCTCACCGGCTCGCTGAATCCCTTGTAGCTTAGGAATTTCAGCTTCGGGTGAGTCCGCAGGAACTCGATGTTTCGCGCATTGCGCGGGAGCAGCAGCTTCTCGAGCGAGCGGCACTCCTTGAGCGGCGTGAAGTCGGTGATCTTCGTGCAGAAATCGAGGCTGAGTTCCACCAGTGGCATCCCGGCGAGCGGAGCGAGATCGCTCACGCTGGTGCGGTTGAGGTTCAACACTTGGATCTGCATGTCGCGCAGCGGCGAGAGATCCTTCACGCTGGCGCAGCCCGCGAGCGAGAGGTGGCGCAGCTTCATTCCCTGGAAGATCGAAAGATCGGAGAAGGACGGATCGTCGAGGAACACGACGCTCACGCTGACGACCTGGCTGCGCAACAACTGCAGAAACGCGGGCGGCGGAAGCCCCCTCAAATTCGCGCTGTAGGTGCCGTCCTCCATCCGCTGGAAGCGGCCCCGCAGCGCGCTGCCGCGCATGAAGTCACGCAGCGGCTTGAGCGCCGGGTCTTTCTCCACCGCGTCGCGGAGCAGCTTCACGGCAAATGGTTTGTCGGGCCCGAAGCGATCCACGATCACTCCCGCCTCCGCGATGCGCTTCTGCTTGATGAGCGATTCCTCCAGTGTCTTCAGATCGGCAGTGGTCGGCTCGTTGTCATCCGGTGTCTGTCCGCGGTCCGGCTGCATCAGCCGCTTCGTCAGGGCGAGGTTCTCCTTGGCGGACGCGAGGTTCGGGTTGCGCTCCAGCGCCTCCTCGTAGGATTCGATCGCATCCTCCCATCGCAGCAGCGTCTGCAGGATGTTTCCGCGCAGATTGTAGTATTCCGGCTCGTTCGGCACCTGGCGGATCGCGGAGTCAATGCGCGCGAGCGCGGTGTCGAGATCTTTCCTTCGCACGAGTTCCCTCGCCTCCTCGGCAAAAAGCGGCGCGACACCGCGCAGATCCTTGAGCGCCTGCGAGAGTCTCCCCGCGCTTTCGCGCTCGGATGCCTCGCTCTCTCTCGCGCGATCACGCTCGTGCTTCAGCGAGAGCACGAAGACGACGAGCGCCGAATTCAGCAGGACGAAAAAGATTCCAAAAAGGAGGACGTTTCCCTTGTGACGCGCAGCCCAGAGGATGAGCTGTCGGCCAATGCCCGCACGCTCCGCCTTCGGTGCGAAGCCGCCCTGCCACGCGAGGATGTCAGCCTGCAGTTCGGCGACGGTCTGATAGCGGACCTGCGGATCCGACGCCATCGCCTTCACCACGATGGCAGCAAGCCCCTCGGGAACCCGGCGGCCCGGCAAGTGCGACAGCACGCAGTTCAACCCGTCCGGCCCCGGTGCCGGCGGATCGGACGGGCGAAGCGGGCTGACGGGCTGGCTGAAGCTCGTCGGGTGCGCGAACTGCCCGCTGACGATCTGCTCGATGAGCTCGCCGAACTCCTTGCCCGGATACGGGGGGCGCAACGTGAGGATGGCGTAGAGGATCGCGCCGAGCACGTAGATGTCGCTGCGCGCGTCAATGTGATCGAGTTCGCCTCGGGCCGCCTCGGGCGAGATGTAGGGCGGCGTGCCGACGATGAGGCCGTTCAGCGTCTGGAAGCCGCGCAGATCCGCCGGCGGCATCTCCAGCGGCGTGTCGCCGAGGTGCTCGTCGTGCATTCCGCTCGCCATCTTTTTTGCGAGGCCCCAGTCCATCACGAGCACCTCGCCGTATTCGCCGACCATCACGTTGTCGGGCTTCAGGTCGCGGTGCACGACGCCCATCGAGTGCGCGTAGGCGACGCCGTCGCAGATTTTTTGAAAGACGGTAAGCAGCGTCCCGAGCGGAAACTTCTTGATCGTGCTTTCCTCCCCCTCGCGGATGCGGCGGAGAATCTGGTCCAGCGTGATCCCCTTCACGAACTTCATCGTGTAGAAAACCTCGCCGTATTCATCGAGGCCGAGGTCATAGACGGGGATGATGTTCGGATGCTGGAGCTGCCCGGTAAGCTGCGCCTCGTCCACGAACCGCAGCACGTTTTCGCGCGAGAACTGGCTGGAGGTCTTGATCACCTTCATCGCCACGTTGCGCACGATGCGGAGATCGCGCGCCTGCTGCACCACTCCCATGCCGCCGCGCCCGATGGTGCCGAGCATCTTGTATTTCTTTCCCTCGAGGACTGCACGGACGGGGGCGAGCCCGAGATCGGGATCCCAGAGCGCGGCCGCCAGCATCTCGGAGGACTCCGATTTCAGCCGGACAAAAATCTTCGCGCTGCCGATCTCGACCTGCTGATCGGGCCGCACGCGCGTCGGGAGCTGAATCTGCACGCCCTCGATGAAGACGCCATTCGCCGAGCCGAGATCCTCGATCGTGAGTTCGTAGCCCTGGAACGTGAGCCGCGCATGGTGGCGCGAGATGCCCTCGACATCAATGCAGACCTGGCAGCCCTGATCGCGGCCGATGACATACTCGCCGTGCCGCAGCGAAAACTTGGCGACGTTTTCATCGCCAATATAGACCATCATCTCCGCCTCGATCTCCGCCGGGGTATTCTGAGATGCTTTCTGCGCCGCTGGCTGTGGTTCGCTGGTCACGACGGCGGTGCGGAATCAAATGCGGGGGCAACTTTCCCTGCTGCACCCATGCGAGGCGTCACAGTCCAGGCACCGCTGGGGCTCCCGGCACCGCCGGCGCTCCCGGAACGGCCGGCACCCCCGGCGCCGCACCCGGCATTCCCGGAAGACCGCCCGCATCCGGCACCGGCTGGCCCGGGATTCCACCGGCAGGCCCGCCGGGAGCACCTTCAAGCGGATTCGCCGGGAGAACGGGCATTTTGATTTCCGCCTCTTTCACCACCGGGGGCTTGAACGAATTCTTGCGGTAGGAAAACGTGTCGGAATAAACCGTCTTGCACGCGCTGAAACCGAGGATTGCAGAAGTGCCGGCGAGAATTGCGAGGGTGGAACGAAAAGACATTGAGGCCCTTTACGCGCGCCGCAGAAACGAGTCAACCGCAGACTCCATTCGGGGCGCAAAGGAGATGAACAAGGCGTCAGCGAACCGGATGAAGGGTCACGCCCGCCATCTCGAATGTCCCCTTGTCGTAGGTCGAGTCGTAGCACGCGCGCATCACGCCTCCGGCCAGCGTCCCTTTGCACGAGTAGGTGCCCGCCCCGATGATCGTGTGCAATGCGCTCGTGCCCTCGAAATCGAGCGCTCCCTTTTTCCGCGCGGACGGCTTCATCTGCAGCACCACGGAGTGTGTCGAGGAAAGGCCGTGCCATGTCGCGTGAAACTCCGCCCGGTAAGCCGGCTGCCCGCCACGCGCGCCGACCGGCATCTCGACCTTCGTGAGGATGCAGCGCAGCTTGCCGCCCCACACGGAATTCTGCGCGCTCCACCACCGGCCCGCATACGCGCCCTCATGAACGAGGCGGTGCACATCGGCGCGGGACGCCTGCGCAAACCGCTGGTTGTAAGTCGAGCAGCCCGCGAGGAGCACGAGGGCGAGGCACGGCAGGAACCGGAGGAGGAAAGTGCGCGTCATGGCGCGATCTATTCCCCCGCCCCGCTCACGCGCAAGCGCCGCGCGCAAAAAATTCCCCCGCGCGGGATGCAAAAGGTTGCCGATGGTTTTCACGCCTTGTAGCTTCCCGCCCTTTCTTCTCGTCACCGTGCCCACACCAAAGCGCATCCTCTTCGTCTGCACCGGCAACATCTGCCGCAGCCCCATGGCGGAGGGCCTGTTCAGGCACGCGGCGCAGCGGCGCGGCGATCTCTCCGTCGCCTCCGCCGGCGTCGCCACCGGCTACGGCCAGCCGGCGAGCGAAAACAGCGTCGTCGCGCTCCGCCAGTGGAACATCGACATCTCCGACATCCGCTCCCAGCCGCTCAGCGACGATCTCGTCGCGTGGGCCACGCACATCTTCGCGATGACGCGCTCGCATCTCGACGCCATCCTGACCTTTTTTCCCGAGGCGGAGGAAAAGGTGTGGCTTGCGTGCGAGTTCACACCCGAACTCGCCGACACCCCCGAAGTGCCGGACCCCATCGGCCAAGGCCTCCACGCGTATCTCAAGACGCGCGAGGTGCTCCACAAGGCGATGCCCGCCCTTCTGAAATTCATTGATTCCACCGACATGACCACCACCGACACCGCATCCTCCGCATCCAACGCCAAGTCCACGCTCCGCATCGCCATCGGCGCGGATCACGGCGGCGTCGAGGTGAAAGCCGCGCTGCACACTTTCCTCAAAGACAAGGGCCTCGCTGTGCATGATGTCGGCACGCAGAGCGCCGACTCGGTGGACTATCCGGACTTCGCCGGGCTCGTCTGCAATCAAATCCTCGCCGGCGAGGCCGACTTCGGCGTCCTCATCTGCAAGACCGGCATCGGCATGAGCATCGCCGCGAACCGCCACCGCGGCATCCGCGCGGCCGTCGTCACGAATGCCGCCGATGCCCGCACCACGCGCCAGCACAACAACGCGAACGTCCTCTGCCTCGGTGCCGTCAACGTCGCGCCGAATGCCGCAGGCGCGATCGTCGAGGCCTTCCTCGCTGCCGAGTTCGAGGGCGGCCGCCACTCCCGCCGCGTGGAGAAAATCGAGCAAGGCGTGGATGGTGGCGGCGACACGCTCGCCGAGGTGGATCCCGCGGTGTTCGCGGCCATCGAGCACGAGCACAAGCGGCAGTTCGAGAACATCGAGCTCATCGCGAGCGAGAACTTCACCAGCGCCGCCGTGATGGAGGCGCAGGGCTCCTGCCTCACGAACAAATACGCCGAGGGCTACCCCGGCAAACGCTGGTATGGCGGTTGCGAAAATGTGGACACCGCGGAGCAGCTCGCCATCGACCGCGCCTGCAAGTTGTTCGGCGCGAAATTCGCCAACGTCCAGCCGCACTCCGGCTCGCAGGCGAATGCCGCCGTCTATTTCAGCGTCCTCCAGCCCGGCGACAAAGTGCTCGGCATGAATCTCGCGCACGGCGGCCACCTCACACACGGCCACTCCGCCAACTTTTCCGGCCGCTTCTACAAGTTCTGCCAATACGGCGTGAGCCAGAAGGACGAGCGCATTGACTACGACGAACTCGCCGAAGTCGCCAAGCGCGAGCAGCCGAAAATGATCACCGCCGGCGCATCGGCGTATCCGCGCATCATCGACTTCCAGCGCATGAGCGAAATCGCGAAGAGCGTCGGCGCGTATCTCTTCGTGGACATGGCGCACATCGCCGGCCTCGTCGCCGCGGGCGTGCATCCGAATCCCGTCCCCGTGGCCGACTTCGTCACCACCACCACGCACAAGAGCCTGCGCGGCCCGCGCGGCGGCATGATCCTCACGAACAACGAGGAGTTTTTCAAAAAACTCCAGAGCCAGGTCTTCCCCGGCATCCAGGGCGGCCCACTCGAGCACGTCATTGCTGCAAAGGCCGTCTGCTTCCATGAGGCGCTCCAGCCGTCGTTCAAGATCTACGCCGCGCAAGTCGTCAGCAACGCCAAGGCCCTCGCTGCGAAGCTCGCCGGCCACGGCTACCGCATCACCAGCGGCGGCACGGACAACCACCTCATGCTCGTGGACCTCCGCCCGCAGGGCCTCAACGGCGCCGTCGCCAGCGCCGCCCTGGACCACGCCGGCATCACCGTGAACAAAAACGGCATCCCCTTCGACACAGAGCCGATCACCAAAGGCGGCGGCATCCGCGTCGGCACCCCCGCCGTCACCACCCGCGGCATGAAGGAGGACGAGATGATGGACATCGCCGACTTCATCCACCGCGCGCTCACGAACCACGCCGACACCGCCGCCCTCGCGAAAATCCGCGACGAAGTCCACGCCTTCAACCGCAAGTTCCCCCTGCCGTTCTGAAGTATCGGCGTGCCCGCTTCTCAAAAAGCAGCGGAAGCACGCTCAGTCCAAGCTCCCGTGGCTCGGATGATCGCTTCGAGGGCGACCAGTCACTTTCCCCATCAGGATTTCGCGTGGCTGAACCCAATGGGCCGCCCGCTCGCCCTCGCGGTCGCCAGTCAAAAGGATACCGACGGTGGGACTCGAACCCACACACCCTTGCGGATACCAGATTTTGAGTCTAGCGCGTCTGCCATTCCGCCACGTCGGCTCAGGGCGGGAGTCTTGTGGCGCACGTCCAAGCGCGCAAGCGGAAACTCCGCTCCTCGGCGCGCGCGGCCTTCGCTCAGATCTTCGCCGCAAGCTTCGTAATGCGCAGCTTGCTGTCCGCGTGTGCCGTCGCGATCTGGATGCCGTCGCTGTGGACGGCCATGCCGCGCGCGGAGTTCGGCAGCGCGAAGACATGCGTGGGATTCTCGGCGGCTTCGTCCCAGAAAATGAGCTGTCCCTTCTGTCCGCCGACGCAGCCGATGAGGAAACCATCGGAGTGATAGTGGAGCGCCCACACGCGCTCATTCGTCAGATCGGTGAGATGGTTGCGCGCGGACCTGCCGCTCTCCCAGTCGAAGCGCAGCACGAGCGGCTGCTGCACGTTGCCGAGCGGGTTCGTCGCCTTGTGCAGCCCACCAGCAGCGAGCCACTTCGCGTCGGTGCTGAACGCCATCGCGCGCACGCCGCCGTAATGCACCTGCTGGCCGTCGTTGTAGCTGTGGAGCGGCGCGGCATCGAGCGTGCGCACCAGCTTGCCGGTCTTCGTCTCCCACTGGTGGATTTTCCCGTCGAGGTCGCCGCCCAGCAGCCACTCTCCGCCCGGGTGAAAGCGGACGCAGTAAATGTCGCGCGCCGCTCCGGGGAACTCGCCGACCTTCCTGCCGTCCGCTGTGTTCCAAAGGCGCACCATGCGATCGTTCCCCCCACTCGCGAGGAACGCGCCGTCGGGGCTGAGCGCGATGCTGCGGATCCAACCCTCGTGTGCCTTCACCTTGCGCACAGGCTCGGGCTTCTCCGCGGCGGCGGGCCACCACACGAGGTGATCATCGCCCGCGGCGCTGATGAGCGTCTGGCCGTCGCTGCTCACGGCGAGGTCGAGCACCCATGACTCGTGTGCGGTGAAGGTCGTCCGCTTTCCGTCGTCGAGCGACCAGCGCGTGATCGCGCCGCCCTGCCCGGTCGCGAAGACGAATTTTCCGGTAGGATCGAAACAGCAATTCGTGAGCGGAAACTCCGCGGCGAGTTCCTTTGCGACGTGCGCGAGCTTCGGGTTCGCCGGCATTACGTGAGAAGCTCGTCAATCGGTTCGAACGACGGGTCGGCCATCGGCACCTTCTGACCGGCGACCATGAAGTGTCCCGTGCTCTTCATGCCGAGTGCGGAAAGATACGTGTGGAAAAGATGCCCGCCATCCACCTCGCGCGACTTCACCTCGGTGCCGTTCGGCCCCGTCTCGCCGATCACCGCACCGCGGTGGATTCGCGCGCCGCCGAGGCAGATGCTCCACGCCTTGCCCCAGTGGTCGCGGCCGTAGCGGTCGTTGATCGTCGGCGTCCGGCCAAATTCGGAGAGCACGACGATGAGCGTGCTGTCGAGCAGCCCGCGCTCGGCGAGGTCGGCCACGAGCGTCGCAAACGGCCCGTCGAACTCGCCGACCTGCTCGAGGTGAAAATTGAAGTTCTCGCAGTGCGTGTCGTAGTTCGAGTGCGTCACGCGAACGTAGGTGATCCCCCTCTCCGCGAGCCGCCGCGCAAGCAGGCAGTGCCGGCCAAAGTCGTGCGAGCCATAGCGCTCCTGATCCTTCTGCGACTCCTTCGAGATGTCGAAGACGTCGCGCTGCCGCATCAGCTCGAGGCCCTGCTCGAAACTCTGCGTGTAGGCGTCCGTCTGCGCCGTGCGGCGCCGGAGCGCAAAGCGGTCGTTCACCTTGCGGCGCAGGTCATTCGCGCAATTCGACGCCTCCTCGGCGAGACTTGCCGGCCGCTCCGAATTTTGCAGCGGCTTTGCGCCGCCGAGCGCCACGCTTCCGTATTTCGGGCCGAGATACGCAGAGTCCGCGCTGCGGCCGCCGCCGCCATTCGGCGCGATCACGATGTGTCCGGGCAGCGCGTTCGCGCCGTCGCGGTCGAGCGCCTTCGCGATGACAGAGCCGAGCGCTGGGTAGTCCTGCGCGGGTGTCTTCCGTCGTCCAGTGTTCATGAGATAGGCGCCCTTGCTGTGGTCGGCTTCCTTCGTGTTGATGCTGCGGACAAGCGCGAGGTGGTGCATCACCTTGGCCGTCTTCGGCAGCAACTCCGAAATGTGGATGCCCGGCACACTTGTCGGGATCGCGCGGAACGGCCCGCCCGTCGGCGTGCCCGGCTTCGGATCCCAGCTCTCAAGCTGTGAAAGGCCGCCGACGAGATTGATGACGATCATGCGCTTCTGGCTGCGTGACATTTCCGCTGCAACCGCCGGCAAAGTGAACAGGCCGAATCCAGGCAGCACCGCAGCAGCGCCGGCGGTCGCGAGCGATCCGAAGAAGCTGCGGCGGCTGATGAGATGCTCGGCGGACGAGCAGGCGTAGTTGCATGTTTTCATGGCGTGTGCGGGGTTGCAGGGTGGTCAGTGGGCAAATCGAAACTCATTCGAGCTGAGCAGCGCCCACGCGAAGTCGCCGAGCACGTCGGCCTTCTTCGCCTGCGGGCGCGCGGTGAAGGTTGCCTCGATCTCCGCGACCTCCGCGGGCTCGGGCATTCGCGTGAGCGTGGACAGGTAAATCTCCTCCGCCATCGCCTTCGTGTCGGGCAGCGCAGCGGCACGGTTGGCAAGCGTGGTCGCCCAACCGCGCACAACCCCGCCGTTTTCGAAATAGAGCGCCTGCTCGGGCGTCGCAAAAAAGTCCGTCTGCGGCTGGCCCGCGGCACCACCGAAATAGCGGACGAACACATCCTCCTGCGCGCGCAGCTTGTCGCGGAGCAGCTTGCCAATCGCAATGTCGCGTGCGGCCTGCTTCGCGGGATCGGCCTTGTCGGCGTCGGACATCCTGTTCTTCGCGTCCCACTCCTTCTCCGACGCGGTGCGCAGCGCGGCGATTTGCCCCGTGGCCTGCATCGCCGACCAGCAGATCTGCTCCGGCGCGAGCGGCAGCAGATCCGCCGCGGCAAAAGAGCGCGCCCACGCGCTCGCGAGCGCCGCCCTGGGATCGTCGGATGCATTGGGTGTCATCGCATTACTCGCGGCGATTACGGCTTTCAGCTCCGCCGTGAGCTGCGACGCAAACTTCGCCCTGATGCGCGCGGACTCCTTGCGCGCAAACGCCGCATCGAGCGCGGCCTGCTTCGCGGAGATCCCCTTCCCCGCATCGTCCGCCTTCACCTTCGCGGCGGCTGCTTTTTCCTGTGCGGCGATGAGCGGTTTTTCGGCAGCCTCGGTCGCCGCCTTTTTCTTCGCGGCGGCGGCTTCGAGCGCGGCGACTTCCTTTGCGCTCGCAGCGAGCTTTGCTTCGGCGGCCTTCACTTTCGCTTCGCGCGCCTTTGCTTCCTGCGCGGCTTTTGCCGCATTCGCGGGATCGGCGTCCGCCTCCACCGGTGCTTTCAATTTCGCCAGCGCATCGGTGAGTTCCCGCATCGTCTTCGCCTTCGCGGCAACAGCATCATCAGCCTTCTTCTGCTCCGCGAGCGCGAGATCGTGCGGCTTTTTCAGCTTCGCAGCCTCTGCATCCTGCTTCGCTTGCTCCGCCACGAACGGCGCCACCGCGCGCTGCGCCTCCTCCAGGGCCTTCTGCATTTTGCCGACCTCCTCCTCCGCGGGAGAAACGGCAGCCGCGAGCGCCGCCTCGTTTTTCTCCAGCTCTGAAAGCTTCCCGACGGCGCTCTGCGCCAGCGACTGCGACGGCTCGAGGTCGAGCGAACGCTGGAACGCCTTCGTGAGCGCCAGCTCGCGGATGAACGCGCGCATGTCGAACTTCATCGCCGCAATCTCGTCGCCGAGCATCGCGAGCAGCTCGGGATGCGACGGCGGATTCGCCGAGTGGCTCAGATCGAGCGGCTCCACGAGCCCGCTGCCGAACACAAGCGCCCACAGCCGGTTCGCGATGTTGCGGCGGAATGCAGGATGATGCCCGTCGCACAGCGCGTCTGCGAACAGCGCGCGCCGGCTGAACTTCGGCACCGGCATCAAGTTCTTGTCCTTTTCATTCGGCGGCACCTTCCACTCCGCGGCCTGAGGCTCGTCCAGCTCCCGCTCGCCGGGCAGCCGCGGCTTGGTGTTGCCGCCGACCTTCGTGAACACCGAGAGGTAGCTCGTCTCGCCGCTCGCCTGCTCGCCCACGGTGCTCGTCGGGCCCGCCTTTTTCGCGCCGGCCTTGAAAAGATACGTCCGGCTGAAAAACGCCTGGATGCCCGCGTAGTCGCGCTGGAGGTAGTCATCAATGCGCGGGTGGTCGTGGCACTGCGAGCACGCGATGTCGCGCCCGAGGAAAAGCCGGCCAGCGTCCTTTGTCAGCGCGTTCGGCTCGGCCTCGCGCTCGAGAATCCAGCGCGCGAGGTGGCGCGTCTTCTCCTCCGCACCGTCGGCTGTGAGAATGTTGCGCACGAGAGCGGGCCACGGGCGGTTCGCCGCGAAGGACTCTTCCAGCCAGTCGCGCCACGGCGCGGACTTCGTCTGCGTCTCCGCGCGCCGCTCCATGAGCATCACGTCGAAGCGCACCGCCATCCACCGCGCGAACTGCCGGTCCGCGAGCAGCGCATCCACGAGCCTCGCGCGCTTGTCTGGCGCGGTGTCGGAGAAAAACGCGCGCACCTGCTCCACCGTCGGGATCAAGCCATGCAAAGCCAGATGCGTGCGCCGCAGGAAGTCCGCGTCGTTCGCCAGCGGCGCCTCGCCGCCGGGGTGCGCCTTCGCCAGCAGCGCGTCAACCCTCGCATGGAGCGACTCGGCTGCCGGCGCGGGCAGGACAGCAGCCACGTGCAGAACGGCAGCCGTAGCGAGCGCGCCGAGCGCACGACGTGCAGCTGAGGGATGGAAAATCATGCGGCGGAAAGGCATCAGTGAAACGCCTCGGGTGGAAGTTCACCAATGAAGAGCCGCGCCTCCGCAGGCGATTAGGCGGAAGTTTTCACCTGCAAAAATTCGACCGCAACCCTCCGCGCCACGACTCAGAAGCCGAAGCTCTGCATCCCCGGCCTGATCTCCTTGAAGCTGCCCTGGTTCTTCGCCGCCAGCAGCTTCATGAAGTCGAATCCGCCATCCGCGAAAAACGCGACCGCATTGATCACCGCCGGCCTCGGCAACTGTTTCTGCATCGCCTCGACCGCGGGAATGATGTCCACGGCCTTGTAGCCGCCGTCGGTCGGCTCCCCGTCGCTGACGAAGCAGATCGCGTCCGGGTTCATCGCGAACGCGAACTTGAGGGCTGCGAGCGAGCGCGTGCCGGCGTGGTTGAATTTCGTGACGCTGTTCGGCCCAGTCGGCTGCGCCTTGGTGAACCCAGCATCGCGGCGCTCCGCATCCTTGCGCTCGGCGACGAGGTTGAGCGCCGGGCTGTGCGCCTGGAGCCACTTAATCGCCTTCTCCTTCTCGGCATCGCTGGCGGGGAGCAGCGCCGTCTTGTAGGGCTCCACATCGCCGGCGAAGCACACGAGGCTGAAGGCCATGTTCTTGTCGAGACTGCGGATGCCGCGGACGATTTCCGTTTCCAAGTTTTTGTAAGTCTGCGGGCCCTTCGGCGGCGGCTTCGGCGCGTTGGGCGGCAGCGGAGTCTTCGGGGCGGCAAGGCTTGGCGGCAGCGGCATCACCATGCTGTCGGACACATCCACGAGGAAGACGATGCTCTTCGCGCGGGTGCGAAGACCGAAGAAATTGATGCCGCTCCCGCCCCCGCCGCCCCCGCCGCCCGGGGTGCCAGTCGCGCCGAACGCGTTGCCCGCGCCGCCGAGGCCGATGGCGCGGTTTGCAAAGACATCCGTCGTTGCCGAAGGCAGTTCAGGCATCTCCGGCAGCGCGACTTTCGCGAACGCGCTGTTTGTCACCACGCGTTTCGCCTGCTCAGGCGCGCTCATCGTGCTCTGTTTCCGGCCGAGCGAAACCTTGTGCTCCGCCCCCTTTTTCGCCTGCTCCGCGTTGCCGGCGGGCGGCATGAATTTTTTCCTCGGCGGCGCCGGGTTCGTCACGATCCAAAAGGTCGCGCCAATCGCGAGCCCGACATGGACGAGGATCGCGACGAAAAGAAATTTCCGCTCGAGAATCTTCTCCCAGATTGTGGGCTTGCCCTCCTCGGAACTCGCGCGCTTCGGTTTCCGGACGGCTTTGGGGGTCGGTGCGGCTGCTGCCATGGCTATTCTTTCTTCGCCGCGGGATCCTCCAGGAGCGCGGCGCGTTTTTCGATCTTCGCTTCAAGTTCATCCGCGCCTTTCCCCTCGAAAGTCGCCGCGTAGGCGGCCTTCAGTTCCTTCACGGAGACACGCGCCCGGTCGAAGTCCTTCATGCCGAGGTAAGCCCGGGCGGCGCCATGGGTCGCCTGCGGCATGAACATCCGCTGGTTGCGGTAAAGTGCGGGGATTCGCAGGTAGCTCAGCAGGGCCTCCTCGTAGCGAACCGCGGCGGCCTCCGGCTCGCCCTTCTCCGCCAGCGCGTCGCCGAGAGCGACCAGGCTGTCGCCCTTGTTCACGGCGATGAGCCCGAGCACGTCCGTTCGCTCGGTGGACACCGCGGCCTCGTCGTAGAGCGGCAGCGCGCTCTCGTGCTGGCCCTTGCGGGTGAGCGACACCGCGGTGAACGCCTTCATGAACTTCTTCACCTCGGGATCCGTGGCGAGGCGGCTGAACTGTTCCGCGGTGTCTCCCGCCTCCTTGTCGCGGCGGAGCGCGAGCTGCGCCTCCACCTGCAGAGGGACGAGATCCGTCCACCAGCTTCCCGGCGCGTCTCGGAACGCGGCGTAGTATTTGATCACGGGCTCCAGCTTGCTGAGCGCCTCCTCGGCCTTCCCCTCCGCAATCAGATCAGGCGCGGTGTCGAGCACGCCTGGTTTTGGAAAATCGAGCTTGAAGATGTCGCTCAGCGGAAAGCCAAAATCGCCGCTCGTCGGCTTGCCACCCGGATCCTTCGAGGGGATCTCCAGCGTCGCGATGATCGTGTCCTTGTCGCGGCGCATCTGCTTTGTCGGAAGGACGCGACCGTCCTTGAGGTGCAGGTTCTGCGCGCATGCCGAGGCGGCGAGGGCGAGGAAAATGGACAATGTCGCGCGCATCAGACCGAGCCTCCGTATTCGACGATCTTCTTCTTCGCCTCCGCCGCCTCCGGCAGCGCCTGGAATTTCTCCTTCCCGAGCATCTCCTTCAGCCGGTCCCTCGCGGTGTCGTCCTTGCCCATCATGTGATAGCCGTGCGCAGCCTTGAGATAGGCGCGCGCCGCCCACGAGGGATATTTCTGCTGCGTGACCGCGACGCGCTCAAACAGCGACGTCGCCTCCGGCCACTTGTTCTGCCGGAACTGGATCTCGCCGATTTGGTAGAGCGAATACGCCGTTGATTCACCGCGCCACTCACGGACGCTCGCAACCTCCTCGAAAATCTTCCGGGCCTTGTCATACGCCTCCTCGCTCGTCTTCGGGAACAGCGACTTTTTCGCCACGACGGGCGCCTTGCCAGACTTCGCATCGTCCGGGTTCGGTGAATCCGCGGCGACTGCGCCGGCGACCGCCGGGTTCGATGCAAACTCCAGGTAGCAGCGGGCCTGGCCGAGCAGCGCCTCCTTCAGCTTGTAAGGCGCACCGAGGCGCTCAATCGCATGCGTGTGGAGTTCCATCGCCTTCTTCACATCCTTGCGCGCAAACGCGATTTCGCCCAGCCCCACGTAGCCCGCGTCCACATTCATCGCCTTCGGGAAATTCTCCTTCAACGCGCGGTAGAACGCCTCCGCCCTGTCCACGTCTCCCTTCGCGAGGACAAAGTCACCGCATTCCATGAGCAGCGCGGGGCTGAGTTCCTCCGGTTTCTGCCCGGCAATCTTCGTCATCAGTTCATCCCGCTTCTCGGTCTTGCGGCTCATCTTGTGAAGCTCCGCGAGCGCGTAGGTGAGGCGCGCCTCCGATGTGCCGTTCGGCTTTTCGCGCAGCGGCTTGAGCATGCGGTCGAGTTCCGCCTCAGCGTCCCATTTCGCCGGATCGCCATTCGTGCTCACGGGGACAGGGCTGCCGGGCGGCCGGCGGCGCGACCATTCCGCGATCTGGGTGAGGATCATCTCCACTCCCTCGCGCTTCGGGTCGTTGATGAATTTCTGCAGTGTCTGAATCGCAAGCTCCTTCGCCTCCTCCATCCGGTTGAGCTTCGACTTCGCCTTGCCCACCCAGTAGAGCGCCGTCACCACGGCCTGGTGGTCCGGGTGCGTCTTCACGAACTCCGAGTAAAGCGTCTCGATGCCCTCCCAGTCGTTCGCCTTTTGGAGCTGCTTGCCGGCTTCAAAGAGCGAGTAATTCAGCACCTCGTCCGTCGTCGCACGCTTGTAGCTCTCGATGTAGGCCGCTGCGGATTCCTTGTGCTGCTTGAGCCCGGCACGCGCGTCGCCGAGCAGCGCATACACTTCCGGATGCAGCAGCTCCCCTTTCTTCGAACCGAATGTGGTGAGCCACTCCTCGCATTCCTTCGCGCAAATCTCGTTCTCATTCGCCGCAAAGTTGCACACGGCCAGCCGGTATTTTGCGTCCGAGCCGTAGTTCGAGTTCAGCGTCCACTTCGCGATGTAGGCCTTCAGCCTTTCGATCGCCCCGTCCGTGTCGCCGAGCTTTGATGCCTCCCTCTCGTAGTGGCCGAGGAAAAGGTGCGTGAGCGCGAGCTGATACTCCGCATCCTCCATGAAGGCCCCCTTCCCTCCCGCGAGATAGCCAAACTCCCCGATGAACGTGTCGAAGTCCTTCTGCGCATCCTCGAAGCGGTTCAGCAGGAAGAGCGCGTTCGCGTGCTGGTAGCGCGCCTCCGTCCAGTAAAGGTTCTTCTGCTCCTCCGGCAGCGTCGCGAGGATCTTCAGCGCCTCCGCCATGTGCTTCTCGCCCATATACCAGTCCTGCTTCTTCATCGCGGTGATGCCCTTGATGTAGGCCGCCTGCGCCGCGTGCGGGCCCTTCGGGTATTCGGCGAGGTATTCGTCGCAGTAGTGGTAGGTGCGGTCGGCGATGCCGAGGTCCGAATAAAGCGCGAGCCGGCTGAACACGACGATCTCACGCACCGGCGACTGCGGGAACTTCGCGAGCGTCTGGTTGAAAATCACGATCGCCTCCCACTTCTTGTCCATGTCGGCGAAGCAGCGCGCCATGCGGAAGTAGAGCGACGGCATGAAGTCCGGCAGCTTCTCAAACTGTTCGAGAATCTTCTTCGCCTCCTCGATGCGAGGCTTGAGCATCTCGTC
The DNA here is from genome assembly GCA_044221185.1 of Chthoniobacteraceae bacterium. Lineage (GTDB taxonomy): Bacteria > Verrucomicrobiota > Verrucomicrobiia > Chthoniobacterales > Chthoniobacteraceae > SXWH01. Next base: position 161,102 of record JBGAPP010000011.1, read on the forward strand.
GTTCACGCGGATCGCGCGCGCGAGCGCGATTGGATCCTTCCCGGCACCCTTCAGGTTCTGGTCAACGCGCAGCTCCATCGCCGCGATGCGCTCGCGCTGCATCTGCGCGATCACGTCGCGCGGGCGCACCGCCCAGTAGGCGTCGAGCGCCTTCTGGTGCGCGTTCACGTCCAGCAGCTCGTCGCCGAGCTTGATGGCGATGCCGTTCAGCGCGACGAGGTTCTCCACGAGGTGCGTCTTCAGCTGGAGCTTCTTGAGGAGCACGATCGCCTTGTCGGCAAACTCGATGCTCTCCGGCACGGCCGGGTCGTGCTTCAGCGCGTAGAGCGACATCAGGCGCACCGCTCCCTCCGCGGAGAGCGGGGTGTTGAAGTCGGGGTTCACCAGCCGCTCGAGAACCTTGATCTCATCCTCCGGCCTCTTGAGCTGCTTGTAACAGTAGGCCTGCCCCGTGAGCGAAATCTCCCGCACCGCCGCGACGCCCTCGATCTGCGACCACCAGTCAATCGCCTTCTCCCACTGCTTCATCTGCATGTGGGTCTGCGCGATTGCCATCTTCACCTCCACGCCCTTCGGATCCGCGGGCCAGCGGCGCAGGAACTCCATCCAATACCCGATCGCCTTCGTGAAATTCTCATCCTTCCCCAGCCGGAAATACGCCTCGCCGAGCGTGAGGTAAGTCAGCGGCGTCCTCTGCTTCTCATCCTCCGTGAGCATGCCGAGGAATTTCTCCAGCCGCTCGATGCACTCCGGATACTTCCCGCCCTCGAAATACTGCATGCCGCCATTGTAGAGCTCGGCAAGCGTCGCTGCGCGCGAAGCATCCTTCGTGGGATCGAGCTGCGCAAGGGCGCGGCTGACTGGCAGCAGCAGCAGCACTGCGAGCGTGATGAAAGCCGCGGCTAGCGTGTGTTTGGCGCTTCGGAGCATGGGAGGCTTCCCCACATCGCATTTTCCCCGCGCCGATGTCCAGCGGAGTCTTGAAAAAGACGCGCGGCTCAGGACGCCGATCCGTTCGCTCCCGCGTCCGCAAACTCGCGCGGCGTCACTCCGAGCACACGTTTGAAATGCCGTGCCATGTGGCTCTGGTCTGCAAAGCCCGCATCCTGCGCCACGGCGGCCATCGTCCATCCGCGCTCGCGGCGCATCAGCTCCTGAGCCCGGTCCACACGGAGTCGGATGAGGTAGTCGTGCGGCGGATGGCCGGTCGCGACCTTGAACTGCCGCGCAAAATGAAACGGACTCAGGCCCGCAGCATCCGCGAGTTCCTCGAGTGTCAGCGTCTCGGTGATGCGCTCCCGCATCAGCTCGACGGCCCGCAGCACCGCGACCGGGGGTGCGGCATCCGCAGGTTTCCGCGCCGGGAGCTGGCTGAATTCCCGCAGCAGATGCACGGCCATCGCCCGCGCGATGCCTTCCGCCGTCGCCGAGGCCCCCGGAGGAGCGTCGAGTTCCCCGGCGAGCACGCGCATGAGCGCGCACGCGGGGTGCTCCGCGGGAAGTTTGCGCACATTCGTCTCCGCGGTGAATGTCGAGGTGCCACCGAGTTCCGCAGCAATGCGCTCCAGAAACCACGGCTCGAAGCCGAGCATGAGAATCTGCACGGCGCCGGTCCACCGGAACGACACCGGCCGCCCCGCCGGCGTCACGCGCCCCTCGCCCGCCCGGTAAACGACTTTCCGCACTTCGCCGCCGACGACCACGTCGCTCTTCAGCGGCTTCAGAAAATAGTAGAACACGTGCTGCCGGATGCCCGGCACGTAGTCCACCTTCCCCGAGCGCCCGCGCCGCTCCTGCAGGAAAAGGCCGGGCCAGCCCTGCGAGCGCCGCACGACCGTGATCGCCGCAGGCACATAGGTCTCGACATCCACGAGCGGGAGCGGCAGGGCGGATTTCATGCGGCGTGGTTCAAATCACGACTTTAGATCGCGCCGGAGAAAAATCGTGCATCCGATCAGCAGGAACGTCGCGTTCCACCCGAGGAGCCAGAGGTAATCTTCAGCCATCTTTGCCCACGGCACCGGGTCGCGGAAGAAGTTCACCCAAGTCGTCATGTGCTTCGTCATGAACCAGCCGCGATACGGGGCGAACAGCGGCCAGAAATCGAGGATGCGATCCACGAAAAGAATTGCGAGGCACACGATGGTCGCCGAGGCGGGCTTCATGTTGCAGCAGGAGAACATGAACGCGAGCGACACGATGGGGCTGAAGCTCAGCACATAACACGGCAGCACTCCGAAATAGCGCGCGAGACCTTCGGAGGGACCATAAAACGCCAGCAGCCTCTCCTCCGGAATGAGCGCGCACAGGCTGCCGAGCCCCTGCCAGGCGATGCCTGTGAGCAGCGCCGTGAGGCTGATGAAGGAGAGCAGCGCCAGACTATACACCATCGCCGCGAGGAATTTCACCGCGAGCACGCGCAGCCGGCTCACAGGTCGGCAGAGCGTCATGCGCATGGTGCCGTCCTCGACTTCCTTGCTCACGATATCCCCCGCAACGAGTGCCAGGAAGATCGAGCCGAGAAGAGCGACCGTGACCGCCATGATGGTGAACGCGAGCGTGAGGCCGCCGGCATATTCATCGAACATCGCGCCATTGGCCTCGAGCGTGGCTCGGAACCCGCGTTTGACCTTTTCCGTCTGCGAGAGCGCGAGGACGAGCGCCTCAAGCGCGAGAAAAGCGCCGAAGCCAATCCATGTGCGCTTGCGCGCGAAGAGCTTCAGCAGCTCTGCGAAAAACTGGCGGAGGAAAAGCCTCACGGCTTCTGCACCTCCCGCAGGTAAAGCTGCTCGAGCGTCTGCTTCTCCGGCGTGACGGCGCGCACTTTCACTCCCGCAGCCACCAGCCGCGCGACGATATCCGCGATGTCCGCTCCCGCCGGAAGTTCGATGACTCCGGGCTCAACAACCGATGCACCATTCAACTGGGCCGTCGCCTTTTCCCACGGCTCCACATCGATCCGGAAGCGCGCGCCCTTCGACGCGAGCTCCTGCCAGCGCCCGCAGTAGATGAGGCTGCCCTGATTCAAAATCGCGACGCGGTCGCAGAGCTGCTCCACCTCGCTGAGCAGGTGCGAGCAGAAGAGGACGGTGAAGCCGCGCTCGCGGTTCAGCCGCTGGATGAGCGCGCGCATCTCCGCGATGCCCTCGGGATCGAGGCCGTTCGTCGGCTCGTCGAGAAGCACCAGTTCCGGCTCCGGGAGCAGCGCCTGCGCGAGGCCGAGCCGCTGGCGCATGCCTTGGCTGTAGGCGCCCACCTTGTCGTGAATGCGCGCCGTGAGGCCGACGAACTCGACGGCATCCGCGATCTCCTTCCGCGACACGAGCGCGCTGTAGCTTGTGAGGATTTCAAGGTTCCGCCAGCCACTCAGGTAGTCGTAGAAACGCGGCGTCTCGAAGATCGCGCCGACTTTCGCCAGCGCGCGCGGCCGCTCACGCTGCACGCTGATGCCGCCGACGAAGGCCTCGCCGTCATCGGGAAACACCTGGCCGAGCAGGATGCCGAGGGCGGTGCTCTTGCCGGCGCCGTTGTGACCGAGCAGGCCGAAGATTTCCCCGCGCCCGACGGAGAACGACAGGCCGTGCAGCGCGGGCTTGCCAGCGAAGCTCTTGCGCAAATTCGCGAGCCGGATTGCTTCCATCACTTGTTCGGCGTGTCGGTCACGAAGGTCAGCTCCTGCGACACATGGCCGTCGGCATAGAGGACGTTCAGTTTGTTCTGGAGGTGCTCGTGAAAGCCCTCCTTGTCACCCATCACCATCGTGAGGGCCGGTTCGTCGATCGGATCCATCGCAACAAAGCTCACCGTCGCGGATGCGAGCCGCTGGCCGTTAAGCCTTGTGTTCCAGAGGTAGCTCGTGCCGCTTGCGGCGGCGATGCGCTTGCGGTCGTCCGGGCAGGTGAAGACACGCGCGTCAGTGACGTAGGGCGCGAGGACGGTGTCGATTACCGGCACGGCGTCCGTGCGCTTCTCGCGCGCCATCGCCATCTCGGGATAGGTGCTGTCGTTTTCCGCGGTGCACCGCGCGAGCGCCGCGCCGATGCTGCGGAGATTCTGCGAGCAGGCGACGGAGCGTGAGTTGCGCTGCGAGCGCTGCCACGCGGATGTGCCGAGAGTGGCGAGCAAAGCGATGATCGCGACGACCACGAGTAGCTCGATGAGCGTGAAGGCGCGGGCCTTCCCTGTGCGGATGGAAATCACCGGGACCATTTCACGGTTTGCTCCAGAGCCTCGAGGAAAGGCATCGCGTCCATCTTCGCGTCGATGGTCGCGTCGCTGTAAAAGGACTTCAGCCCTTGATCCACGAGCTTCTTCAGCAGCGCGGGATCAAGCCCCGGCGCGAGTTCGCCCTCCTTCTCGCGGAGTTCGCGCGCGGCTTTCTCCACGAGCCGCTGGCGTTTGCCGCGCTCCATCTTGTTGAAGTTCTCGTGCATCTGCTTGAAGCCCGTCGGCAGCACGAGGTCGAGGTAGCGGCTCTTCTCCACGACAGTCATCGAGTTCCAGAACGGCTCGATCTTCCGCTGTTTGTTAAGCTCCTGCCGCTGGTCGTATTCGAGCCGGTTCACCTGTGAGGCCAGAGATTCGATCACCTTCGCGCGCTCCGGCGATGACTTGCCGTCCAGCTTGTTCGCCGCAATGAAAGTGCCGATGCTTTCCGGCGTCGCGCGGTTCCTGCGAACGACGACTGTGGCCGCGGCAATCGCCGCCCATAGCACGGCGACAATCAGGAAAACTTTGATCCAGTTCGGACGCATGGGTGGAATCTAGGACGCCAATGCTCGGCGCTCAATCTCCATGAGCGCCTTGGCACGGCCACTGCTAAAATCAAACGTGCGAGGCTCGGAAGCCACGAAATACAAATACAACGTTTCAATTATCTTCCGGCAGCCATCGCAGCGCAGCCTTCGCGGCTGCGCTCTTTTTTTGCCCGAATGGAGCATGGACGAGGCTTCAGTCCGCATCCGCGCGCTTCTTTCCCTTCTTCGGCTCAGGTGCGCCCGGCGGGAGGTCCTTGGTCGCCAGCTCGCGGTATTCATCGAGCCGCTTGTTCCAAAGGGCGGCCATCTCCTTCACGCGCTCTGGCTGAGCTGATGCGAGATTGTTCGACTCTGCGCGGTCCGTGCGCAGATCGTAGAGTTCCCACGGACTGTCAGTGCCCGCAGCGACGATCTTCCAGTCGCCGACCCGCAGCGCGCGGTTTTTCTCATGGAGCCACCACAGGCAGTCATGTGCCACCGTGTTGTCCTTTGCAAAAACCGGCACAAGGGTCTTGCCGGGCGCGGGCGGCACAGGCTTGCCGTCCCACGTCTCGAACGGCTTGCCGCCAGCGGCGTCGAGAATCGTCGGAACGATGTCGATGAGGTGCGCCGGGTTGTGGCGGAGTTCGCCTCGGGCGGCGATGCCCTTGGGCCACTGCACGATGAAAGGCGTCGCGATGCCACCTTCATGAACCCACGTCTTGTGGCGGCGGAACGGCGTGTTTGCGGCGCTGGAAAAGCCGGGGCCCAGGCAAAGGAAGCTTCCGGCGGAACCGGGTGCGGCGTTCAGGTCGTGCCCGTCGCCGCGCACCATCATTTCGGCGCTCGCTCCGTTGTCGGAAAGGAAGACGACAATCGTGTTGTCCAGCGCACCCATAGCCTTCACCTGCGCGAGCACGCGGCCGATTTCCTGATCCATCCGGTCCACCATCGCGGCGTGAATCGCCATCTTCGTCGCTTGGAATTCCCGCTGCGCCGTCGTCAGTTCCGTCCACGGCAACGGGCGGTCCACCTCGCCCGGTCCGAGCTTGGCGACATCCGTCGGGAAGGCATACGGCGGGCCGACTTCACGCTCCAGTGTGGAGAGCGGCGTGTTCACGATTCCCGCCTCCTTTTGCCGCTGATAGCGCTCTTCGCGCGTGACGTCCCAGCCCTTGAGAAATTTCTCCTTGTAGCGCGCGATGTCCTCCGGGAGTGCCTGCAGCGGGAAATGCGGGACGGTGAATGCGAGGTATTCAAAAAACGGCTGCTGCGGATATTTCTCCGCGTGCTCCTTGAGGCACTTGATGGCGTGGTCGGCGAACGCCGTCGTCGTGTAGTAGCCGGTGCCAGGCTTCACCGCGGGGAGCTTCTGATCGTCCTCGGAGTGGTTCTGCGGCGCGAAGTTCCGATTGTGGTCATCGAGCACATAAGCGTGGTCAAAGCCGCACTCGGTCGGCTTTCCGTCCACATGCCATTTTCCGGAGAGATAAGAGCGGTAGCCGAGCGGCTTCAGCATCTCCGGCAACAGCCGCGCCCACGCGGGCCGCGCGCCCTTTCCCCCACCCGGCCCGCCCGGGATCGAGTCGCGCCGCACCGCCTGCGCGTAGTAGCCCGTGAGAATCGCCGCGCGGGACGGCCAGCAGCGTGCCGTGTTGTAGAATTGCGTGAACCGCAGGCCGTTTGCCGCGAGTGAATCGAGGCTCGGCGTCGCAATGTCGCCGCCGTAGCAGCCGGGATCCGAGTAGCCGAGATCATCGGCAAGGATGAGCAGGATGTTCGGTTTCGCATTCGCGGCATCACACCGGGGCGCGAACGGGAGAAGCACACACGTGAGTGCGAGGAGGAGGAGCGAGGGAGTCTTCATGGGAAATGGATGGAGCGCTAATCCTCCACAGGAGCCGGGCCTTTGAAAACAACCATCGCAGTTCATCATGCGTGTTTCCTCGCCGCACTCCGCGCTTGAACAAATCTGCGCGCGCTCCTTTCATCCGCGCCCTTCATGAAAATCGTTCTCGCATATTCCGGCGGCCTCGACACGAGCGTGCTGCTGACATGGCTCAAGGAAACCTACAGCGCGGAGATCGTCGCGTTCTGCGCCGACGTGGGGCAGGAGGAGGAACTCACCGGCGTGGAACCGAAGGCGCTGAAGACCGGCGCGAGCAAGTGCTACATCGAGGATCTGAACGAGGAGTTTGCGCGTGATTTCATCTTCCCGATGATGCAGGCGGGCGCGGTGTATGAGGGCCAGTATTTCCTCGGCACAAGCATCGCGCGTCCGTGCATCGCGAAGAAGATGGTGGAGATCGCAAAGCGCGAAGGCGCCAACGCCGTGGCCCACGGAGCGACGGGCAAAGGCAATGATCAGGTCCGCTTTGAACTCGCCGCCGCCGCGCTCGCGCCGGAACTGCAGGTGATCGCCCCGTGGCGGCAGGACCGCTTCCGCGAGGAGTTCCCCGGCCGCGCGGAGATGATCGCCTACGCGGAGAAGCACGGCATCCCCGTGCAGGCGTCCGCGAAGAAGCCGTATTCAATGGACCGCAACCTCCTGCACATCTCGTTCGAGGCGGGCATCCTTGAGGATCCGTGGTTCGACGCGAGCGCGGAAAAAGCGCGCGACATGTATGTGCTGAGCGTCTCGCCCGAGGAAGCGCCCGACAAGGCCGAGCACGTCGAGATGACCTTTGATAAGGGCAACTGCACCGCCGTCGGCTACAACGAGATCGAAGCGCTGCTGAAATCGCTCGGCCACAGTGCAACCGTGAAGTTCAACGCGCACAACCACGCGATTCTCACGCCGTATTGGGTGATGAAGGTGCTGAACGCGCTCGGTGGCCGTCACGGCTGCGGGCGCGTGGACATGGTCGAGAACCGCTTCGTCGGAATGAAGTCGCGCGGCGTTTACGAAACGCCGGGCGGCAGCATCCTGCATTTCGCGCACCGGCAGATGGAAAGCATCACGATGGACCGTGAGGTCATGCATCTCCGCGACAGCCTCATCCCGAAATACGCCGAGCTGGTTTACTACGGCTTCTGGTTCGCGCCCGAGCGCGAGGCGCTGCAGGCGCTGGTGACCGAATCGCAGAAAAACGTGAGCGGTGTCCTTCGCGTGAAGCTCTACAAGGGCAACATCATCGCCGCGGGCCGCAAGTCGTCGCTTTCACTCTACAATCCGGAGATCGCGACGATGGAGGCCGACCCGACCAAGGCCTATAACCAGAACGACGCGACCGGTTTCATCGCGCTGAATGCCCTGCGCCTGAAGGTCGCCGCGCGCGTTCACGCCGTGAAGTGAGCGGACAGGCGTGCAGGCTCCGGCGCTGAAACGCGCTGACTATTCGCGAAGTGCGACGCCGAGTTCCGTCATGAGACGCTGCTTCAGCTTGGCGTGCGCGGCGTTCACTTCATCGGCCGTGAGCGTGCGCTCGGCGCTGCGGTAGGTGAGCGAGTAGGCGAGCGACTTTTTGTCGGCGGGCACCTTCGCGCCGGTCGGGTCGGTGAAGACGTCGAACAGTTCCACGCCTGCAAGCAGCGGCTCCTTCGCTTTCGCGAGAACTCCGGCGATGGCGTCGTGGGACAGCGCGAGCGGCGCGAGCATCGCGATGTCGCGCGAGGTCGCAGGGAAGCGCGGGATTTCCTGATACTTCCGAGCGGTGTCCAGCGCGGCGGCTTTCCACAGCGCCGCGAGATCCACTTCGGCGAAGAGAACCGGCGCAGCGGAATCCAACGCACGCGCCTCGGCGGGCCAGAGTTGGCCGGCGAAACCGACGGGTTTGCCGTTCGCCTTCACGATGAGCGAGAGCGCCAGCGCCGGATTCTCCGACTGTTCGAGGGTCACGGCATCGCTGAGCGCGGCCGTGACGACCGCTTTCAAATCAAACAGCTCCGCATTGCGCGCTTCCGCCGCACGCCAGTTCCGCTCACCAAGCGGGCCGGCGAGGACGATGGCGGCATGCGAGAATTCCTCAGGGCGCTGCGTGTTGAAGACGCGGCCGATTTCGAAAAGGCGGACGCTCTTCGCTCCCGCACGCAGATTGTCGCGCACGGCCGTCAACAGGCCGTGCAACAACCCGGGCCGCAGGACCACCTGATCGTCGATCATCGGATTCTTCACGCGCAGCAGACTCGCCGCATCCGTCAGCGTGGCCTTCAAGCCCAGCGGCTCCGCGGGCACGAGCGTGATACTCCGCGCCTCGTGGAAACCCTGCGCGACAAATGCACGCCGCAGCGCCATCGCGCGATCGTAATTCCGATCCACGCCGCTCGCCGCACTGAAGCGCGCCTGAGTCCGCGCTGGAATCGCATCCATTCCGATGACGCGTGCGATTTCCTCGATCAAATCCACCTCGCGCACCAAGTCTGAACGGTATCCCGGCGGACGCCAGCCATCGCCGGCTTTTTCGCAGCCGAAACCGCCGAGAATCTGATCCACATGCTCCTGCGGAACCTGAGTGCCGAGCAACGCTGCCACACGCGCGGGTCGCAACGGAATCACGGCACGCGGAGCGTTGCGCTGCGCCAGCACTTCGGGCTGACCTGCTTCGCCGGCCGGCGAAACGAGCGATGCCCCCGCGACATCCGCGATGTAGTTGGCCGCGCAAAGCGACGCCGCCTCGACTCCGCCAAGCCAAACGCCCCGCTCGAAGCGATAGCTCGAATCGCTCGACAGACCGAGGCGCCGCGAAGTGCGCCGGATGCTCGCCGGCTCGAATGTCGCAACTTCCAGCAGGATCTCCGTCGTCGATTCCGTCACTCCGCTCTCCTCCCCGCCCATCACGCCAGCAATCGCCAGCGCACGGTCATCATCGGCAATCACCAGATCGCCGGCTGCGAGCGTGTAAGTCTTTCCATCGAGCGCGAGGAACTGCTCGCCGTCCTTCGCATTCCGCACGCGCAATGTGCCGCGCACTTTCGCCGCATCGAACGCATGCAGCGGCTGGCCGCTCGCCATCATCACAAAGTTCGTCACGTCCACGACGTTGTTGATCGCGCGCAGGCCGATGCCCTCAAGCTTCGCCTTCAGCCATTCGGGACTCGGCCCGACTTTGACACCGGAAATGCGGCGCGCCGTATAGCAGCACGGTGACGACGTCTCGACCTCCACCTTCGGCGCGTCACCGGCAAACTTCGGCTCCGCGGGTCCGGCTGGCTTCGTGATTTTCTTGCCGGTGAGCGTCGCAATCTCCACCGCGATGCCGGCATGGCTGAGCAAATCCGGACGGTTCGGCGTGACTTCCAAATCGAGCACGGTGTCCGAGCGGAACACTTCGCTGAACGGCGTGCCGGGTTTCGCGGTTTCGGACAAAATGAGCAGCCCGTCCTCCGCGCCGCGCGCGCCGAGCGACGCAGGCAACTCGAGTTCCTCCGCGCTGCACATCATGCCCTGGCTCTCGACGCCGCGCAGCTTGCCGACCTTGATGACGAAGTCCGCCGAGAACTGCGCGCCCGGGAGCGCGAGCGGCACCTTGTCACCAACGCGGAAATTTTTCGCGCCGCACACGATCTGCCGCGGCGCGCTGGTGCCGTCGTTCACTTTGCAGACGCTGAGCCTGTCGGCATTCGGATGCTGCGCCGACTCGAGGATCTCACCGACGACGATGTTTGCGATCGAGCAGCCGGTCGTCTCGATGCCCTCAACCTCGACGCCCGCCATCGTGAGCAAATCGACAAGTTCAGGCACGGTCGGCGGCAACTCGACCAATTCACGGAGCCAGTTGAGAGAGACTTTCATCGGAAATCAGAACTGCGCGAGGAAGCGCTGGTCGTTGTTGGTGAAGTAGCGGATGTCCGGCGTGCCGGTCATGATCATCGCAAGGCGGTCGAGGCCGAAGCCGAATGCGAAACCGGTGAATTTTTCCGGATCGAAAGCACGGTCGCCGCGCTTGCTGTTCACCGCTTCGAGCACGGCAGGATCCACCATTCCGCAGCCGGCGATTTCGAGCCAGCGGTCGCCGGAGCCGAGCGCGCTGGTCTTGATGTCCACTTCGTAGCTCGGCTCGGTGAACGGGAAAAAGTGCGGGCGGAAGCGGAACTTTGCGTCGTTGCCGAACAGCTCGCGGAAGAAAAACTCCAGCGTGCCCTTGAGGTCCGCGACGCTCACGCCCTCGTCCACGTAGAGCCCTTCCATCTGCGTGAACTGCGCGAGGTGCGTCGCGTCAATCTCATCGCGGCGATATGCGGCGCCCGGCGCGATGATGCGGATGGGCGGCGCGCTCTTTTCCATCGTGCGAATCTGCACCGTGCTCGTGTGCGTGCGCAGCAGCCGGCCGTCGGGCATGTAGAAAGTATCCTGCTCGTTGCGCGCGGGATGATCGGCGGGCGTGTTGAGCGCATCGAAGCAATGCCACTCCGTCTCGATGTCCGGGCCGTCCGCAAGCGCGAAACCCATGCGGCGGAAAATTGCAACGGCACGATCGAGAAGCTGCGTGATCGGATGCAGCGTCCCCTTCCCTGCGAAGCCAAGCGGCGTGCCCGGCAGCGTCACATCCACTCCGGCGAATGCAGCCTTGTCTGCATCACCCTGCAGCGCGCCTTTGCGCTCGTCGAGCGCTGCAGTGACCGCCGCGCGCACGTCGTTCAGCAGCTTGCCGATGCGCGGCTTGTCCTCCTTGCTCACGTCCTTCATCCCCTTGCTCAGCGTGGTGAGCGCCCCTTGCTGGCCGAGATATTTGATGCGCGCCTGCTCCAGCGCAGCCTCGTCCGCCGCGGCGGCGATGGCAGCGGCGGCTTCAGCGCGGAGTGCTTCGAGTTGTGCGTCCATGTCGAAAAAATGAGTCGCGGAGCTTGCCCATCGCGCGCGGCGGCGCAAGGGCGGAAACGACGACGCTCCCTTCACGCTGCGGCTCAGAAGCCCTCGGCCAGACCCGGCACGCGAGGATCGCTTGCGCCGACGAAACTCTTCCCGTCCGCAGAGCGAGCGACACCATTGCATGCGCCGAACGACCCAGTCGGTGCGACCTTCTGGCCGCGGGCCTTCAGCTCGTTCAAGACTGCGGCACCGATTCGTTCCTCAATCTTCAGCTTATCCGGGCTCCACTGGTGATGGAATCGCGGCGCCCCAATCGCAGCCGGCAGATCCATCCCGAAATCGAGCACGTTCACGATCGCGAGCAGCGTCTGCGTGATAATTGTCGGCCCGCCGGCGGCACCGACTGCGAGCACGGGCTGGTCGCCCTTCAGCACGATGGTCGGGCTCATGCTGGAGAGCGGACGCTTTCCCGACGCGACTGCGTTCGCCTCAGCGCCGATAAGCCCGAAATGGTTCGCCATCCCAGGCTGCACGGAGAAATCGTCCATCTGATTGTTCAGCACGATGCCTGTGCCCGGCACGACGACCTTCGAGCCGAAGCTCGTGTTGATGGTCGCGGTGCATGCCACCCAGTTTCCTTCGGCATCGACTGCGGAGAAGTGCGTCGTGTGTTTGCCAAAGACCTCATCATAGGCGCGCTCGGGCGTCCCATGCCCTTCGACGACCGAGGCGCGCTCCATCTGGATCTTCACCGCCAGCTTTTCCGCATAGCCGGTGCCCACGAGGCCACGGGGCACTTTTGCAAACGCGGGATCGCCCAGCCAGAATGCGCGGTCTGCGAACGCGAGCTTCATCGCCTCCGTCGTGAAATGCACGAAGTCCGCGCTATCCGCGCCCATCGCCTTCACATCGCGGGTCGCAAGAATGTTGAGTAGCTGCGCGACATGCACGCCGCCGGAGCTCGGCGGCGGAAAGCTCACGATTCGATGGTCCCGGTAGGTCGTCAGCACCGGCTCGCGCAGTTCGATGCGGTAGTCGCGGAAATCCTGCTCGGTCATGGTTCCGCCGTTCTCCCTCATCCATGCTCCCGTAGCCTTTGCGAAATCTCCCTCGTAAAACCAGCGAATCCCCTGTTCCGCAATCGCACGGTAGCTGCGCGCGAGGTCAGGCTGCTTCAATGCGTCGCCTTCCTTCAGCGGCGAACCACCTGCATTCAAAAACACCGCTCGCGATGCGGGGAACTTGGCGAGGTTCTCCGCGGTGCCTCTGAGCTTCCGGGCATAGACGGCATCGATGGCGAAGCCGCGCTCAGCGACATCCGCTGCCGCGTTGAGATGCTCGGCGAGCGGCCGCTTTCCAAAATTGCGCACTGCATGCTCGTATGCAGCGAGCGCTCCAGGAGTGGCCGGTGCGAGCGCTCCGGTCTGGCTCAGCGCGGTGTCCGCCTTGCCGTTGCGCAGATACATGTCACGCGTTGCCCCGCGCGGAGCCATCTCGCGTCCATCAATCGCGATGAAACGGCCATCCGCGAGCCGGATGAGCATGAAGCATCCGCCACCGATTCCCGAGTTGTGGCCATCCACGACCCCGAGTGTGAGCGCAGCCGCCACCGCCGCGTCCACCGCATTGCCGCCGCGCCGCATCGCCTCCACGCCAGCGCGGGTCGCAAGCGGCTGCACCGTGGCGACCATCCCGTGTTCCGCTGTGGCGGCAGGAAGGCTGGTCGTGGCGAAGAGGGCGGTGACGAGGGCGGGGACAAGACAGCGAGTCAGCATGGCGGGCTGATGCGAGCAGCCCCAAGGGCTCGTTCCAACGCAAATCACGCGGAAGCCCCGACGGACCGCATGCGCTCACCGATGCTCTTCGAGAGCCCGCTGCAACCAGTTCGCCGCAAAAGCAATTTCCTCATCCGTGATGCCGAACGGCGGAGTGATGCTGAGCACGTTCGACGTCGGGGAATCTGCGAGGAGCAGCAGGCCGTCGCGCAGGGCCTGCTTGATCAAACACGCTGCGATCTCACTGTCGGGAGCTGATTTTCCGGGCAGCACCATCTCCACGCCGAGCATCAGCCCGACTCCGCGGATATCGCCGACATGCAGCGAGCGGATCGCACGCAACGCGGCTTTCAGCTTCGCTCCCTTCTCGCGCACCGAGCGCGCCACATTCGGGTCGGCGTGGATTTTCATGGAGGCGAGCGCCATCGCGCAGCCGAGTGGATTGCCGAGGAAGGTGCTCGTGTGCAGCGCCTCGCCGGTGGATGCCGGCCATGCATCCATGATGTCCGCGCGACCGACGCATGCGCTCAGAGGAAATCCGCCCGTGAGCGCCTTCCCGAGGCAGATGATGTCCGGCACCACGCCCGAGTGTTCGCAGGCGAACATCGCGCCGGTCCGGTTGAATCCCGTGAGGATTTCGTCCGCGATGAGCAGGATCTTGTGCTCATCGCAAATGTGCCGCAGCAGCCGCAGGAAATCGCGGGGCGGAACGACACAGCCGCCGCGTCCCTGAATCGGCTCCACCAGAATCGCTCCAATCTCCCGCTGGCGGATCGCCGTTTCGATTTCCGCGCGGAGCTTCTCGAGGCAGGTGCTCGAGCAGTTGGGGAAATCCCGGCCCTCAAGGCGAAAACCGTCGCACACCCCGAACGGGCAGCGATAGCAGCCTGGATATGGCAGGAGCGCGGCGAAGTCGCGGAGCTGCGCACGGAACGGCTCGCTAAAATACGGGATGCCTCCCGCCGAAAGCGCCCCGAAGCCGAGCCCGTGGTAGCCGCCGCGGAATGCGATCACACCGGATTTTCCGGAATGCAGCAGCGATGTCTTCAGCGCCGCCTCCACGGCTTCGAAGCCCGAATTGCACAGGATCGTTTTCCCGCCTCCGGCGCCCCATCGCTCAAACGTCAGGGCGCTCAGCCGCTCACACACTTCGGCTTTCAGCTCCGTCGGATGCACATCGCCCATGGCGTGCAGGAGACGCGAAGCCTGTGCGACGAGTGCATTGCGCACGTCGGGTTGCGAGTGACCTGCAGCAGCGACGCCAAAGGCAGATGTGAGGTCGAGGAAGCGGTTCCCGTCCGCATCCCACACGTTCACGCCGTCCGCCCGCTCCCAGAAAACCGGCCAGTCCTGCGCGGTGAATGTCACATTTCGCGACTCCACGCGGCGGAGGCGCGCGGCGAGCTCACGCGAGCGCGGACCGGGGATGTCGCCGATGATTTCTGGAAGCATGCCCCTGCCTTTCCCCGAAACATCCACGCAACGGAAGCAAGAAGCTGCCGAGATCACGCTTGCCACATCCGACTCCGCACCTAGTCTCCCCCGCCCACTCTTCGCACCAAGCAACGCATGACCCTAGGAAATCTCCTTTCGGCTGACACGATCCTCCCGGAGATGCAGGCCAATGAACGCTACGCGGCCATCGCGGAGCTGGTGAACCTGCTGGTCTCGCACGGGCAAATCGCTGAGCCGGACCGCGATGCGGTGCTCACAGCGCTGCGCGCCCGCGAGGAGACGATGAGCACGGGCATCGGCTTCGGCATCGCCATCCCGCATGCGTCGAGCGAGCGCGTAACGAAGGTGGTCGCGGCGTTCGGACGGTCGAGCAAAGGCATCGAATTCGAAGCACTCGACAACGCGCTTGTGAAGTTCGTCGTGCTCTTCGTCGTTCCGAAGGATCAGTTTCAGACTCACCTGCGGACGCTTGCCGCGATTGCGAAATTCCTGAATGACCGCACAGTCCGCGAGCGTCTCGGTTCGGCGCCCGCAGCGGCGGATATTCTGGCTGTCTTCGAGAACAGCCAGCCCGCGTAGCTCCCGCGCTGCTCCGCTCGGCGAACTCCCGCACGCTTTCTCCGTGCCCTCCGCGGTTCGCACGGTTAAATGCCCCGCTCATTTTTCATGGAAACCATCCAGTCCATCCTCGCATCACGCCTCGCCGCAGCAGCCGGCGACACGGGCGGCATCACGGTCAGCGTGCAGGCCGCGCAGGACACGCGCTTCGGCGACTATCAGTCGAACGCCGCCATGCAGCTCGCAAAGGCGCGCAAGGCGAACCCGCGGCAAATCGCGACGGACATCATCGGCAAGGTGCAGGTCGAGGATCTCTGCGAAAAGCCGGAGATCGCCGGCGCAGGCTTCATCAATTTTCGCCTCAAGCCTGCGGCTATCGTTGCGCATCTCGCCGCGCTGGCCGCTGACGACCGCCTCGGCGTCCCGCAGGTGCCGAAGCGCAGCCTCGTGATTGATTTCTCCTCCCCGAATGTCGCGAAGCCGATGCACGTCGGCCACATCCGCTCGACGATCCTCGGCGATTCGCTCGCGCGCATCGGGCGATTCCTCGGCCACACGGTCGTTGCGGACAATCACATCGGCGACTGGGGCACGCAGTTCGGGATGCTGTGCCTCGCTTGGAAGACGTTCCTGGACAAAACCGCGCTCGAGCGCGACCCGATTGGCGAGCTTGAACGCATCTACAAAATCCAGAACGAGCGCTGCAGAAGCGATCCCTCGCAGCTTGATGCCGCACGCGCAGAGCTGGTGAAGCTCCAGGCTGGCGACGAGGAGAATCTCGGCATCTGGCGTGAGATGATCCGCCTCTCGCAGGTTCAGTTCGACACGATCTACTCGCGCCTCGGCATCCATTTTGACCACACGCTCGGCGAGTCATTCTACAACCCCTGGCTCAAACGGACGGTCGCAGCGCTGATTGAAAAGGGCATCGCCCGCGAGAGCGATGGCGCGCTCTGCGTTTTCAGCGACGGCTCGGCGCCGGAGAAGGACGACCCATTTTTGATCAAGGACGAGAACGGCTGGAAGGCCGCGCCTGCGCTCGTGCAGAAGGCCGACGGCGCCGCGAACTACACGACGACCGACCTCGCCACGCTCGACTACCGTCGCCGCGAATTTGCGCCGGATGAAATCATCTACGTCACCGACGGGCGCCAGCAGCTCCATTTCCGGCAGCTCTTCAGCATCTGGCGGCGCTGGCAGCCGGACTCGCAGATCCGCCTGTCGCACGTCTGGTTTGGCAGCATCCTCGGCGAGGACGGCAAGCCCTTCAAAACACGCAGCGGCGACACGGTGAAACTCGGCGACCTGCTCGACGAAGCAGAGGAACGCACGCTGGCGACTGTCACGGAGAAGAACCCCGACATGCCCGAAGCCGAGCGCCGCGAAGTCGCGCGCATTATCGGCATCGGCGCGGTGAAATACGCCGACCTGCTCCCAAACCGGCAGAGCGACTACGTCTTTTCGTGGGACCGCATGCTCAGCCTGCAGGGCAACACCGCGCCGTATCTGCAATACAGCTACGTGCGAATCCGCTCAATCTTCCGGAAGGCAAAGGAGGCCGGGATTGAGTTCTCGGCGCCCAGTTCTCATTCCTCAGTGGATGGGGCAAAGCAGTCCGCGCTTTCGCTCACCGAGCCCGGCGAGCTTTCGCTCGCGAAGAAGCTCGGGCAATTCGGCGAGGTCGTTCCGCAGATCCTCGACGACCACCGGCCGAATCTCCTCTGCAACTACCTCTTCGATCTCGCCGGGGCATTCCATTCGTTCTTCGAGAGCTGCCCCGTGCTGAAGGCCGATGAGCCTGCGCGCACGTCGCGGCTCGCCCTCTGCGACACCACCGCGCGCGTGCTCGCGAAAGGCCTCGATCTGCTCGGCATCGGGGTTCCGGAGCGCATGTGACGCGGTAACGCTGAAGCGCTGGCCCGTGCGCTCCGCATCTGCAATCGTGGGCACATGAAAACGATTCTCCACGAACTGAAGCACAGTCCGTTTTGCATTCCCATCGCGCAGATGCTCCGCGCGGCTGGCGTCGAGTTCGAATCACGCGAAGTGCCGAACTGGGACCGCTCCGAGCTGCTCCGCCTGACGAACGGCGCCTATTATGCCGTGCCGCTGCTCGAGCACGGCGGGCGGCTCTTCTATGAAAGCGGCACCGACACGCAGGATGTCGCGCAGTTCGTGGACCGCACTTGGTTTCATGGCCGCTTGTTTCCCGAGGCCATTGAGGCGGCGCACCAGTGCATGATCGAATTTCTCGAAAACGAAGTGGAGGCCCGCACGTTCAAGCTCGTGGACATCCACTGGATTCCCGCCATCCCCGATGTCGCGCACCGCGGCATGGTCATCCGCCACAAGGAGCGCAAGTTTGGCCGTGGCTGCGTGGATGCCTGGCGGCGCGACGCAAAGGAGATCCGCGCGGAACTCGACCACCTGCTCGTGCGCTTCGAGAAGACGCTGCGCCACCAGCCGTTCCTCTTCGGAAGCGAGCCGGTGTATGCGGATTTCCTCCTCTTCGGCGTGCTGGGAAATCTCCTCTTCAACGGCTGGAATCACCTCTCACGCGAACAGCACTCCATCGCGGCATGGCGTGAGCGGCTTGTTGCGTGGAAAGTAGCGTAGCTCTCCAGAGCTGCGCCGCAGCGCGTGAAAACTCTGCGCGGGTCGGAGACCTACGCTACGCCTGTTTCTCTTTCCCAAACGCCAGCGCGAGCCAGCCGAGCAGCAGGAACACGCCGCCGATGGGCGTGATGGCTCCGAGCCATTTGATGTTCGTCAGCGAGAGCACGTAGAGCGTGCCGCTGAAAACCACCACGCCCGCGAGCATGAGCCACCATGCGGCGGCGCGCAGCGGGCGGAGTCCGGCGATGACGAGCAGCACGACCGCATGCGCGAGATGGTAGAGCACGGCGGTCTCCCACGTCGCGAGGCGGCCATTCTTCTCCAGCAGCGCGTGCAGCCCATGCGCCCCGAATGCCCCGAGCGCGACGGCGAGGAAACCCACGATGGCGGAAATGCGGAATGCGGTCTGCGGCTTCATGCGCACAGACAACCCGGCGCTGCGCATTTCCGCCATTCACAATTTACCATGCACCCGCCACACTCCGCACATGGACTGGCAAAACTGGCAGCCCCGCCAACTCGCAAACCTGTGCTTCATCGTGAAGGACCGGCGCGTGCTGCTCATCCGCAAGAAGCGCGGCCTCGGTGCCGGGAAAATCAACGCGCCGGGCGGGAAGCTCGAGCCGGGGGAGAGCGCGCTCGACGCGGCGGTGCGGGAGACGCAGGAGGAAATCGGCGTCACCCCGCTCATGCTGGAGGACCGCGGCGTTGTGCGCTTCCAGTTCACGGATGGCTACAGCCTTCACTGCGCGGTCTTCGTCGCGCGCGACTTTTCCGGCGAGCCCATCGAGACCGACGAGGCCACGCCGATGTGGTTCGACGTGGACAAGGTGCCCTTCCACGAGATGTGGGAAGACGACCAGCACTGGCTGCCGCACGTGCTCGCAGGCGGGAGTTTCCAGGGGTGGTTCGAGTTCGACGGCGAGCGCATGCTGAGCAAGCGCGTGGAGTTCACCGCCTGAGCCATGCCGCGTGTCGTCATTGCCGGCTGTGGATTCGTGGGGCTCGCTGCGGCGCGGCTTTTTCACGGCGCACAGTGGAGCGTCCTCGGGCTCACGCACTCGGCGGAATCCGCGGAGGCGCTGAAGGGCGAGGCGTTTTCCGTCATTCGCTGCGACATCTCGGATGCCGACTCGGTGCGCGGGGTGAAGGCGTGGCTCGGCGTGACGCCCGACGTGGTCATCCACTGCGCCAGCTCAGGGCGCGGTGGTGCCGACGCCTACCGCACGGTGTATCTCGGCGGCGCGCGCAATCTCCTCTCCGTCCTCGCGCCGCAGCGGATCCTCTTCACGAGCAGCACGAGCGTCTATGCGCAGACGGACGGCGGCATCGTCACCGAGGACAGCCCCGCCGAGCCGCCGCGCGAGACGGGCGCGCTGCTGCGCGAGACGGAGGAGCTGGTTTTGGCGAATGGCGGCATCATCGCGCGGCTCGCCGGGATTTATGGGCCGGGGCGCTCCGTGCTTCTGCGGAAGTTTCTCAGCGGCGAGGCGGTGATCGAGGGCGACGGCGGGCGCATCGTGAACCAAATCCACCGCGACGACATCGCCAGCGCGCTGCTCACGCTGGCGCAGCGCGGTGAAAGTGGAATCTACAACGTCAGCGACGACGCCCCGATGCCGCAGCGCGAGATTTACGAGCGGCTCGCGAGGCATTTCTCGATGCCCCTGCCGTCGCACGGCCCGATCGACCCAAACCGCAAGCGCGGCTGGACGAGCAAGCGCGTGAGCAACGCAAAGCTCCGCGCGCTCGGCTGGGCGCCGGGCTTCCCGAGCTTCTTCGACGCCGTCGAGCAGCAACCCGAACTCACCACGCTCGCGCGCGGGAGTTGATCGCGGGCGGTGAGCCCCCGCCCTTCCCTACTTCTTCGCCGGAGCGGCCGGCGCCGGCGGTGTCGGCGGCTTCGGCTTCGTGATCATCTCGAAGTCGTCTGTGCGGAACGGCGTCACGGGCAGGCCCTCGTTGCTGAAGAGATTCGCCACAGGGTTGTCCGCCCACGCGTAGCGGACCGCGATCGGCTTCGGCACGTCCTTGCACGCCAGCTCCACCTTGTTGTTCGCCACGAGCGCACCCTTTGCCCAGTGCCACACCTTGTCCTCACTGCACACGGCGAAGCCGATGACCTCCTGCACATCGAAGGACCGCAGCGTCGCGGTGCCGAAAAGGTCAAACGTCACCACCGCCTTGTTGCTGTTCAGGTCCACCTCCAGCTTGCTGAACTCCGGGCTGCGATATGCAAACTTCATCCCGTAATCCTTCACCAGCGCCCAGCGCACCAGCCGCGCGGCCACGTCGTGCTTGTTCTTCGGGTGGATGTCCTTTCCCTCGCCGAGGTCGGTGATCACGCACTGCCCCGTGTTCGGCAGCTTCATCGTCTTGGTCTGCGACTCGCGCAGCTCGGCCCACGTGCTCTCGCCGGGCTCCGGCTTCTCGGCCATGAAGTCCGCGAGCTGCACCCAGTAGAATGGAAAGTCCCCCTGCTTCCACTCCGCACGCCACTGCTCGATCATGTAGGGAAAGAGCTGCGCATACTCCCAGGCGCGGCCCGCATTGCTCTCGCCCTGATACCAAATCACGCCCTTGATGCCGTAGCCGAGTGTCGGGTTCATCACGCCGTTGAAGATGTTCCCCGGCCGCGCGTTCCCCGTCAGCCATGCCGTCGGCGCCTGCGGCTGACGCGGGAGCTGCTGCCCCGGCTTTAGGCCCGCCTTCCTCAGCTTCTCCACGTCTTCCTTCCACTTTGCGAGCGACTTCTCAAAATCCTCCTTCGCCTTCGTGGACTCCGCATCGGCCTCGCGCTTCCGGGTGCCCTCCATCAGCAGCTTGAAACGCGGATCCTTTTCCAGCGACAAACGCCGCACCCACGCTTCCGCCGCCGAGCCGCCCCACGCGTTGTCGATCAGCCCCACCGGCACATGCAGGATGTTGTGCAGTGTGCGGCCGTAGAAAAAGCCCACGGCGCTGAAGCCGCGCGCGCTGTCCGCGTTCGACGCCTTCCACTCGCCCTTGAAATCCTTCTGCGCTTCCTGCGTCCCCACGTTCGGCACCTTGATCAGACGCAGGTTCGGGAGGTTCGACGCCGCAGCCTCAATGTCGCCGTTCCAGTCCCCCTGCACTTGGAAGCCCATGTTCGACTGCCCCGAGCACATCCACACCTCGCCGACGAGTACATCGGTAATCTCCCGCTTCGTCGTCCCCACGACGGTGATCGTCTGCGGCTTTGCATTCGCGTCCACCGGGTCGAGCTTCACGCGCCAAGCGCCGTCGGTGCCCGCCTCCGCCGACTTCGTCTGACCGGCGAAGCTCACGGTCACCTTCGTCCCCGGCGTGTCCCAGCCCCACACGGGATTCGTCTGCTTCTGCTGCAGCACCATGTGGTCGCCGAAGATGGCGGGCATCTTCAGCTCCGCGCGGGCGAACGGCGCGAGCGCGGCAAACGAGAGGGCGAGGATGGGGATGAGGGTGCGTTTCATGAGGAGCGAGGAGTGTCTTCGGGTTGGTCGCAGCGTTCAATCCATCCGCGCGGGACTTCGTAGGGAAAGTCGGCGCCCCCGCGCTCGACACCCTTCGCGCTGCGCGCAAATGTCGCCTCACCCATGAAGATCGAAGTCCACACCGGCGGCGTATTCGACACGAACTGCTTTTTCCTGCCGGCGCACGGCATCCTGATTGACGCGCCGCAGACGGCTCTGGCGTGGCTGAGAAAGCGCGGGCTGCGGGTGAGCACGCTGCTGCTCACACACGGGCACATCGACCACGTGTGGGATGCGGCGGCGATTCAGCGCGAGCATGGGTGCCGGGTGGGCTACCACCGCGACGGCATCGAGATGCTGACGGAGCCTGGCTACTTCAAGCGCCTCGGGATGAACTGGGAAATCGAGCCGGTGACTGCGGACTTCCTCATCGAGGAGACGCCAAAGCTCAGCGTTGAAGGCATGGATTTCCGCGTGCTGCTCGTGCCGGGGCACTGCCCGGGCAGCCTGTGCTTCTTCGAGGAAAAAGAGCGCGTCCTCTTCGGCGGCGACGTGCTCTTTGCCGGCAGCATCGGGCGGACGGATCTGCCGGGCGGAGACCATCAGCTCCTGCTCGATGGCATCCGGGAGAAGCTCTGGCCGCTCGGCGATGATGTGCGGGTGCTGCCCGGCCACGGCCCCGCGACGACGATCGGGATTGAGCGGCGCTCGAATCCGTATGTCGGCGAGGAGGCGTGAGCGGCGCGGCTAGATCTTCGCGACTTCGATCGAGAGGATCTCCACGTCGTGCTCACCCGTCTCGGTCGGGACGGTGACACGCTCGCCGGCGGCGTGGCCGATGAGCGCCTGCGCCATCTGCGAGAGGTAGCTGATGATGTGCTGCGCCGGGTCGGTGTCCCACGCGCCGAGGATCGTGTAAGCTTCCTCGCCGCCGTCCTTCACGCGGCGGAGCCTCACGCTGGTGCCGATGGCGACCTGCGCGTTCGTCACACCGGCGAAATCGGTGCCGCGGGCGCGGGCAAGATCGCGCTCCAGCTCGCTCTTGCGGCGCGTCAGCACACGCTGCTGCTCCTTGGCGCTCTTGTATTCGAAGTTTTCGCGGAGGTCGCCGTAGCTGCGGGCGATCTGGATGTCCTGCCGGTTCTGCGGGATCTTCTTGTTTACGAGGTCGTCGTATTCGGCCTTGCGGGTCTCGAGGCTCTTCCACGAGACGATGAGTTCGTTCTTCTTGTCGTCGTCGCCCTTGCCGGTGATGAGCGACTCCAGCTCGGGATACGCGCGGACGATGCGGCCGAGGAGCGAGCGCTTGTTCAGCTCCTCGAAGGTCGGCGAGAGGATCAGCTTGCGCATCACCTCGCGCAGCTCCTCGTCGGTGGCGACGGCGAGCAGGTCAATGATGAGCTCCTGGTCGTTCGCGAGCATGTCCTGCAGGCGGCGGTCGCGCTTTTCCTTGAACTGGTCGCGCTCCATCGTGCCAAGGATCGCGCTGAGCACGCGCGGGTGCTGGGCGATTTCCGCGTAGGGGCCGTTGCGCTCCGCGCAGAGCCACTGGAGGCCCTCGGCCTCGATGGAGTGCTCGCGGAGCATCTTGTCGAGCGCGAGGCCGAACTCGTCCATGCGGCCCTTCTCGATGAGCAGGCGGGCGGCCTCCGGGACGACCTTGGAATTGCCGCGCATGAAGAGCGAGATGGCCTTCGCGCCCCAGTGGTCGCTGAACGCCTCGGGCAGCGCGAGCATCACCTTCTTCAGCTTCGACACGGGCAGTTCGCCGAGGAGCGCAGTGAGGCTGCGATCGTTTTCGCGGAGAATCGAGGCGATGCTCGGCACATCCGCGCCGGCGGTGAGCGACGAATGGCGGGCGACGATCTCGTCGCGCTGCGCAAGGAGCTGGAGCGACTCGGCGGTCTTCAGCTTCACGTTCTTTTTCGCGGCGTCCTCGATCGCGGCGACCACGGGCTGGAGCCTCGATGCGTCGCCGAACTGGCCGAGCGCCTTGGTGAGGTTGTCGAGCGAGGCGATCTGATCCTTCAGCGTGCGCGCGGCCTTGAACGCCTGGAGCAGTTCGTCCGTCTGCGAAAGCGCCTCGTCGCGCAGGACGAAAGGATCAGTCTTCTTCTGCGGGACGCCCACGAGTGGGTCGGACTTCAGGGCGCGCTTCGCCGACTCCCACCACTTCTTCAGCCCCGCGTCGTTGAAGACATCCGGCACGAGCTGCGAGCCGATCTGGTCCGCCGAGGCCCGGCCGCCGAGGCTCTGGAGCACCGTGCGCACGAGCGCCGCGGGGTCGGACTGCGCGAGCTTCCTCACGCCGTCGAGATCCTGGAACTTCTTCGCCGCGATGTGGTCCGCCGCGAGCGGCGTGAGCGACTCGCCCGCATACTGGAGCTGCATCGAGTGACCCTTCTTCGTGCGGAAATCAATCGTCGTCTGGCTGAGCAGGAAATCATGCGAGACGATCACGCCGTAGCCCCAGCTCTTGTGCTGCACGAATGTTCCCGGGGAGAGCTTGGCGAGGGCAGCGCCGGCGGCGGAGGTGAGCTTGCCGGATTCGACCGCCTTCTTGATGTCTTCTGTCATAGGGGCGCGGAAACTAGGGGCCATTGCCCATGCCGAAAAGGGATTTCTTTCCCCCGGCCAAAATCGCCGACGGAATGCCGCAATCACGGTAGACTCGCCGCGTTTACCCCTACTTTGCCTGGGAGACGAGGTAAAGGACGTGGACGCTTTGGGAGAATGTGACCGGCGCCAACCTGTATTCCGGCGGAGCTTCGGCCTTGCGCACATCCGACCCCATTGCAACAGACGGAGCGTGGCGCAGACTATCGCCGAGCATCCGACCCCTGATTTCTGGAAAAGGCTCCGATGAAAGCGCCCAAACGGAATCAACTTTCATGCCGGCAGCCTTCGCCATTCGGTCCGCTTCGGTGCGAGCGTTCTTGAGCGCAAGTTCCCACGTCTCGGCCTTGACCTCCTTCGCCTTCGAGTATTCCCCGATGACGCCGTCGAAGAAGCCGACCTTCAGCGCGAAAAGGTCGTTCACCAGCTTGGGAAACTTCGGCAAATCCCGCACTTTCACGACGAAGTCCCGCTCGACGCGATATCCGATAAATTTTCCGCCATGCCGGTTCCCCTCAGGCTCCTCGTATTCTCGCTCCGAGCGAATTGTCTCAGCAACGATCTCTCCATCGGCGACACCCGTTGCTCTGAGCAGATCAAACACTTTTGCCGCCTGCGCCTGCACCAAATTGTTTGCAGTGGCGGCGTCCTTGCTCAGTTCGGACAATCGGAACCGGAGCGTGACGATGTCGGCCGGCTTTTCAACGTCCGCGTTGCCCATCACGTATAGATAGGGCACGGTCGGAAGACCATCGGCGAAGGCGGCGGACGCGATGGAAACAAAGAAAGCAAGGCTTGCCATGAGGAGTTTCATGGCAGCGAGCCTGCCACGCGGCCGGTAAGATGCAGGCTTTTTGTATGGCCTCGTCGCAGTTCCCGAATGTCACGCAGGAGAATGCGGCCGCGGTGGGTTTTTGCCGCGATTCCATGGAACCTCTGCATTTCCATGACCGCGCTTGCATTGCGCGTGCGGTTCCAAATAATCGCGCCCCTTTCACCACGAGAAACACAACCAACGAAACACCATGCCACACGAACTGCCTCCCCTTCCCTACGCTCCGACCGCGCTCGAGCCGCACATTGACGCGCGCACAATGGAGATCCACCACGGCAAGCACCACAACGCCTACGTCACCAACCTCAACAACGCGATCAAGGACAACGCGGAACTCGCTGCGAAGAACATCGACGACATCGTGAAGGGCATCGGCTCCGTGCCGGAAGCCATCCGCGGCCCGGTGCGCAACAACGGCGGCGGCCACTGGAACCACAGCTTCTTCTGGAAGCTCATGAAGGCGAATGCCGAGGGCAAGCCCACCGGCAAGCTCGCGGAGGCGATCAACGCGGCGTTCGGCAGCTTCGAGGCGTTTCAGGAAAAATTCGCGGCTGCTGCGGCCGGGCGCTTCGGCAGCGGCTGGGCGTGGCTGGTCGTGAACGGCGGCAAACTCGAAATCTGCTCCACGGCGAACCAGGACAACCCGCTCATGGGCAAGACCGTCGCAGGCTGCGAAGGCACACCGGTGCTCGGCCTCGACGTGTGGGAGCACGCCTACTACCTCAACTACCAGAACCGCCGCCCCGACTACGTGAAGGCGTGGTGGAACGTGGTGAACTGGGCGCAGGCCGAGGCGAACTTCGCCGCGGCGAAGTAGTTCACGGCAGCGCGCAGGACCGCGCGCGCATTTTCGAAAGCCCGGCTGCTGGAAAAGCGGCCGGGCTTTTTGCTGCGCCCCCATCGGGGCGGTTCGCGCAATCTGCGGACGAATTTCCCCGCCCTACCCGAGCGACGCAACGGATGCTGGGACGACAAGCGGCAGCAGCGCATAGCGGGAATCGCGGCGCGGCTTCGGCGGACGAGGCTCGCGCTGCTGCTGTGGCTGCTGCTGCGGACGTTCCTTTTTCTGTTGCTGCGGCTGCTGCGATTCGCCGGAGGAGTTTTCGCGGAGCCCCGCGGCCTCGGCAGCGAGATCGTGCCTCGCGTCGTCGCCATGCTCGGCTTGCGCCGCTTCCTTCCGCCCGGGCGGAAGCTCGAGGCAGCCGTTTTGGAATTCCACGACGTGGCCGAGATGCACGAGGTAATGCAGGTCCGATGCAAGCGAGGCAACCTTCTCCGCATGCGCCTTCTGCGTCGCCTCGTCCGCATCGGCGGCGAGCGCGCCGATGAGCTTCGCGGCGAGCTGCGGGCGCTTCAGTCCGGGATGCTCGCTCACGGCGGTGAGGATCGCGCTGATGCCGTCGGAAAATGCCTGCCCCTCCGGGTGCCGCTGCGGGCGGATGGCCGAAGCGTAGAGGATCTTGCGCTTCCACTTGAAGAGCTGGAGGCCGGCCTCGTTGAAATACGGGCGCAGCGCATTCACCATCTGCACAGGCACCTGCCGCTCGCGCTCGACCGCGTCGCGCACGGTGAAGCCGATGCTCTTGTCGAGCAGCGATCCGGCGACAGCCGCGCCAACCTCGAGAGAGTTGCCGCTTTGAACCAGCGCCGGCAGATGCGTGGTTCGGAAGTGCTCCTCGGCCTCCTGCTCGCTCTTGAATGTGACGGGCTCCTCGCCCTCCGCGGTCTTCGTCTTGTAAACGGTCACGCTGCTGGCCTGCTGCTTCCACTGCTCGACGACCGTGGGATCGCTCACGTTCTCGATGTTGCGCTTGAAGTCCTCAAACGACATCCGGCGCGCGTAGCGCTCCTCGTAGAGCTTGCGCAGAGCGAGCTGGAAGCCGTGGTGGCTCGATGGCCCGAGCAGCGCGCCGCTGATGCGGTCGCGTGCGACGCTGGTGAAGCTGCCCTTCGGCCCCTCACCCTGCGTGATCTCGGTCACATAGTGCTTGTCGAAGTTCGCCTTGAACGCCCCGCGCTCCGCGAGCGCGGGATCGAACGACAGAGGGCCGTCGCCGACGCGGTAAAGCACTGCATTCGGATCGAGCGCTGTGACGCGCACACGGAAGCGGTCGAAGCGATCCATGAACATGTTCGCGACGCGGAAGACACCGCACGCGCGCGAACTGGCTTTGATCTGCTTCGCGATTCCCGCAGCGGCGGCGGGCTCGGGAAGAATCTCGATCTTCACCATCGGCACGCGTGGCGGCTCGGGTGCGCGCGGCTCCCGAGTCTCACCCTGATCGCGGGGCCCCCGGAAATCACGACCGCCGCGCTCGTCACGTGGCCCGCGGGGACCGCCGAATTTTCCGCCACCGGGCCGTCCGCCCGGTCCCGGTCCGCGACTACCGGGGCCGCCCCGGCGTTCGCCACGATCATCGCGGCGCGGACCACGATCTCCACCCGGAGGACGCGGTCCACGGCCGGGCCCGCGGCGGTTATCGCGCTCGCGGCGCGGCTCCTCGCCGGCGAAGTCGGCATAGCGGTTTGGCGACGGCGCTTCCTTGAGCCAGTCGGGCAAAAATTTCAAATCAAGTTCCAGTGGCGAGTCGCTCATGTGAAGCGCGAGGGTTTAGGCGTTCGCGTGCGAAATGCAACCGCCAGCACGCGTGAAAGTGTTTTCTCCACGCGGAAATATTTTTCGCACTTTCGTTGTTGCCAACCCGTGGAGTGAGCCATAAAGCAACCGCCCGTTTCGAAAACAACCACTCAAGCCATGTCCGAAAAATCCATCTCCGAAAAGGTCAAAGACATCATCGTCGAGCAGCTCGGCGTGAACCCCGAACAGGTCACGGAATCCGCGTCGTTCATCGAGGATCTCGGGGCCGATTCACTCGACACCGTCGAACTCGTCATGGCCTTCGAGGAGGAGTTCGGCGTGGAAGTTCCGGACGAGGACGCGGAGAAGCTGCAGACGGTCGGCAACGTCATCGAGTATATCGAGAAGAAGACGACCAAGTAAGCGCTTCACGGATCAAATTTTCCAACAACCAGAAGACCCAGCCGGGAGGCTGGGTTTTCTTTTTGCGGTAAATCGCCCAGAACGCGCCGCAAAATTTTTTTGAAACCCGCGCAACTCCTCCGGCGCATATGGGTTTCCCCGCATCGTATGAAACACTTCACACTCACACTCGGCATCGCCGCCACGGCGCTGCTCACCCTCCCAACTCTCAGCTTCGCCGCTGATGAAAAGAAACCCGAAGGCCGCCGCCCCGGCGGACCCGGAGGCCCTGGCGGTCCCGGCGGACGCTTCAGCCCCGAGGAGCGCCTCAAGCGCATGACCGACGCCCTCGGCCTCACGCAGGATCAGCAGGACAAGATTAAGGCGATCTTCGCCAAGGGCGCCGACGAAATGAAGGCGCTCCGCGAGAAGGGCCGCGACAATCTGACCGATGAGGACAAGACGAAGATGCGCGAGTTCATCACGAAGCAGATGGAGGAAGTCGGCGCGGTCCTCACGCCCGAGCAAAAGGAAAAGTGGAAGACCGAAATGGCGAACCGCCGTCCCGGCGGACCCGAAGGCGGCCCCCGCCGCGGCGGTGGCGACAAGCCCGGCGAGAAGAAGCCCGAGAGCAAGTAACCGAAACCACAGACAATCCCACGAGGGCGGAGGGCGCATGTCCTCCGCCCTTTTTGTCGCCTCAAAACGAGGCGCGGAACCGCGTGGAGCCCGGATCGGCGACCTCCCCGGGATGTTCCGCGCAGAGGGCTCGGGCAAAAATTTGCCGTCGCGCCAGTTGCATCATGGCAACTTTTCCGCGTATGAGTCTCTGCCGCCTCATGCCAACACGGGCGGCGCGGGTGCGCGGCCCCCTCCGGTTTCCGGCGCGCATGTCGGCGAAAGTTGGCCCACATCTTTGAAAACCACCTGTGAATAGCTGTTGCTCATTTTTAAGATCCTCCATCGGGAAAAAGCTCCTCGTCGCGGCGACCGGCCTGATGCTCATCGTCTTCGTCATCGGTCACCTCGCCGGCAACCTGCAATTCTTCGCGGGCCCGCGCGCCATCAATGAATACGGCACGAAGCTGCGCCATCTCCCCTTTGGGGGACTGTGGATTTTTCGCATCGTGATGCTCGGCGCGGTAGTGCTCCACATCGCGACGACGCTGATGCTCGTGAAGGAGAACCGCGCGGCGAAGGGCGCGGGGTATCAGTTCAAGGCGAGCGTGCAGGCGAAGGTTGCGACCCGGCTTATGGCGCTGAGCGGAATCATCCTGCTGAGCTACATCGTCTTTCACCTCCTGCACTTCACCACGCACACGATCAGCCCGCAGTTCGCAGGCTGGAAAGACGGCGAGGACCACGACGTGTATCGGATGATCGTCGCGGGCTTCAGCAATGTGGGCATCTCGATTTTTTACATCGTCGCGATGGTGCTGCTCGCGATGCACCTCAGCCACGGTGCGGCGAGCCTTTTTCAGACGCTCGGGCTGCGAACGCGAAAAATGGCGTGCCGCCTCGGGCTGTGCGCGCAGGTTTTTGCGTGGGTGATTTGCGCAGGCTACGTGAGCATCCCGGTCGCGGTGCTCGTCGGCGCATACGACAAGAAGCACATCGCCGCCGCGTCCGAGCCGTCGTGCTGCGCGGCCCCGGCAACGAAAGGAGCGAAGTAATATGATCGGCAGAATTGATTCCAAAATCCCGTCCGGATCGCTCGACCAGAAGTGGGAGAAGCACAAGTTTGAGTCCAAGCTCATCAACCCGGCGAACAAGCGGAAGTATTCCGTGCTCGTCGTCGGCAGCGGGCTCGCGGGGGCGAGCGCGGCGGCGACGCTGGCGGAACTCGGCTACGCGGTGAAGTGCTTTTGCTACCAGGATTCGCCGCGGCGTGCGCACAGCATCGCGGCGCAGGGCGGCATCAATGCGGCGAAGAACTACCAGGGCGACGGCGACTCGGTGCACCGGCTTTTCTACGACACGGTGAAGGGCGGCGACTTCCGCTCGCGCGAGGCGAACGTGCACCGGCTTGCGGAGGTGTCGGTGAACATCATTGACCAGTGTGTCGCGCTCGGCGTGCCGTTCGCGCGCGAATACGGCGGGCTGCTCGCAAACCGCAGCTTCGGCGGCACGCAGGTCTCGCGCACTTTCTACGCGCGCGGACAGACGGGGCAGCAGCTCCTGCTCGGTGCGTATTCGTCGCTGAACCGCATGATCGGCGCGGGCGCGGTGCAGATGTTTCCGCGCACGGAGATGCTCGACCTCGTGCTCGTGGATGGCCACGCGAAGGGCATCGTCGTCCGCGACATGGTGACGGGGAAAATTTCGTCCTATTCCGCGGATGCCGTCGTGCTCGCGACGGGCGGCTACGGCAATGTCTTCTACCTCTCGACGAATGCGAAGGGCTGCAACGTCACCGCCGCGTGGCGCGCCTACAAAAAGGGCGCGCTCATGGCGAACCCGTGCTTCACGCAGATTCACCCGACGTGCATCCCCGTCGCCGGCTCGTATCAGAGCAAGCTCACGCTTATGTCCGAGTCGCTGCGCAACGACGGGCGCTGCTGGGCACCGAAGAAAAAGGGCGACACGCGCAAGCCCGCGGACATTCCCGAGGACGAGCGCGACTATTACCTCGAGCGCATGTATCCCGCGTTCGGCAACCTCGCCCCGCGCGACATCGCCTCGCGCGCCGCGAAGATGCAGTGCGACGACGGCCGTGGCGTCGGTCCCGGCGGCTTCGGCGTGTATCTCGATTTCCGCGACGCCATTCTCCGCTACGGACGCAGCACCGTCGGCGGCGCGAATATTTCCGAGACCGAGGCGCGCGCGCGGGGCACGGAGAAAGTGAAGGCGCTCTACGGAAACCTCTTCGACATGTATCACCAGATCACTGCGGAGAGCGGCTACGAGCAGCCGATGCGCGTGTATCCCGCGGTGCATTACACAATGGGCGGCCTGTGGGTGGACTACAACCTCATGTCGAACGTTCCCGGCCTCTTCGTGCTCGGCGAGGCGAACTTCTCCGACCACGGCGCGAACCGCCTCGGCGCAAGCGCACTCATGCAGGGCCTCGCCGACGGCTACTTCATCCTGCCCTCGACCATCGGCAACTACCTCGCCGGCGTCGCGCCCGACAAGCGCCCGAAGGCCGACAGCGCCGAGTTCCGCGCCGCCGAGGAGGCCACGACCGCGCAGACTCAGCGCTTCCTTTCCATCAAGGGCAAGAAAACCGTGGACGACTTCCACCGCGAACTCGGCCTGCTCATGTGGGACCTCTGCGGCATGGCGCGCACGGAAAAATCACTCACGCGCGCCCTCTCGCGCATCCCCACGCTGCGCGCGGAGTTTTGGGAAAATGTGAACGTCCCCGGCAGCGCCGACTCGCTGAATGTCGCGCTCGAAAAAGCGGGCCGCGTCGCCGACTTCCTCGAGTTCGGCGAGCTGATGTGCCTCGACGCCCTCGAACGCCGCGAGAGCTGCGGCGGCCACTTCCGCGAAGAATTCCAATACACGGAAAAAGATCCCGAAGTGCAGAGCGGCAAAGTCTGCGCCGGCGACGTGCGCCGCGACGACGCGAATTTCTGCCACGTCGCCTGCTGGGAATACGCCAACGCGACGACGAAGCCCCTCCGCCACACCGAGCCGCTGCTCTACGAAGTCGCGAAGCCGGCAGTGCGGAGCTACCGCTGATGAATGCACTTCTCCATGCCGGCATCGCAGCCTCGCTGACTTTCTCGGCGCTCGCCGCGGAGAAGCCGCTCGCAGCGCTGCGGCTGCCGCTGAATCCCTCGGCCATCGCTGTGCCGGAGGTGAAGCTCGCATTCGACGGCACGCCGACGCCTGAGGTGCGCGCGTGGGCGGACGAGGCGGCGAAGCAGGTGCGCGAGTGGTGGCCGCAGGTCGCGCGGTTGCTCGCGACCGAGCAGTTCAAGTCGCCCGCGACGCTCACGCTGCGCTTCAAGCCCGGCCTGAAGGTGCCCGCTTTCCGCAACGCCGAGGGACTCACGATCAACACCGACTGGATCACGAAACATCCCGACGACTTCGGCATGGTCATCCACGAGATGACGCACGCGATCCAAGACTACCACGGTGTGCCGAAGGACGCGGGCTGGCTCACCGAGGGCATCGCCGACTACATCCGCTACTGGCACTACGAGCCCGAGGTGCCGCACTGCCGCATTGATCCCGCGAAGGCCAGCTACCGCGACGGCTACTCCACCACCGGCTCATTCCTCGCTTGGCTCATCGTGAAATACGACCGCCGCGCCGTCCGCCAGCTCGACGCCGCGCTGCGCGCCGGGAAATACAGTGACGCTGTTTTCGAGCAAATCACCGGCAAATCCCTCGACCCGCTGTGGCAGGAATTCATCGCGAGCCGAGCGAACAGCTAAATTTTTCATACCACCGAGCACATGAATCTGAAACTCAAAGTCTGGCGCCAGAAGGATCGCAACAGCGAGGGCCGCCTCGTGGACATCGCCGCGAACGGCATCCCCGCCGAGGCGTCGTTCCTCGAGATGCTCGACATCGTAAACGAGGAACTCACGCGCAAGGGCGACGAGCCGATCGCGTTCGACCACGACTGCCGCGAAGGCATCTGCGGCACGTGCTCGCTCTCGATCAATGGCATCCCGCACGGCCCGAGCGAGACGACGACCTGCCAGCTCTACATGCGGAAATTCAAGGACGGCGACACCATCTACATCGAGCCGTTCCGCGCACGCGCGTTCCCGGTCATCAAGGACCTGTGCGTGGACCGCGCCGCGTTCGACCGCATCCAGCAGGCCGGCGGATTCATCACCGCACGCGCCGGCAGTGCGCAGGATGGAAATGCGATCCTCGTCCCGAAAACGAACGCCGATCTCGCGATGGAAGCCGCCGCGTGCATCGGCTGCGGCGCGTGCGTCGGTGCGTGCCCGAACGGCAGCGCGATGCTTTTCGTCGGCGCAAAAGTCACGCACCTCGCCGAACTCCCACAGGGCCAGCCCGAGCGCCAGCGCCGCGTCCTCTCAATGGTCGCTCAGATGGACAAGGAAGGCTTCGGCAACTGCTCAAAC
The DNA here is from genome assembly GCA_044221185.1 of Chthoniobacteraceae bacterium. Classification (GTDB taxonomy): domain Bacteria; phylum Verrucomicrobiota; class Verrucomicrobiia; order Chthoniobacterales; family Chthoniobacteraceae; genus SXWH01. The sequence goes on from JBGAPP010000011.1 coordinate 193,951, forward strand.
TACTACGAGTGCGAAGCCGTCTGCCCCGCGGAAATCCCCGCGACCGTGATCGCGAAGCTCAACCGCGAATACGCCGTCGCCGGGGCAAAGGACACGGTGGGAGTGGAATAGCAGGCCGGCATCAGAAATCCTTTCCGGCGGTTGACAGAGGGAAGTCCACCGCTATTCTGCGCGCTCTTTTTGACGACACTTTCCGACCATGAAACGCACCTATCAGCCATCCAAGCGCACCCGCAAACAGCAGTTCGGCTTCCGCAAGCGGATGCAGACGAAGAATGGCCGCGCCATCCTTTCCCGCCGCCGCCAGCGCGGCCGCAAGCGCCTCCTGCCGAAGGGCGTTGAGATTCATTTCGCCCGCCACACGCAGGCCTAGTTTTACTTCAAGTGCCAGACGCCGCCGCGAGCGCGGGGACTGGCGGGCGCAAGTCGCGCCTGCGATTCCCAAAAGCTGCCCGGCTCGTCCGGACGGCGGAGTTTGCGCGGGTTCGCGCCAACGGCAGGTCGGTGCATGGAAAGATGATCACGTTTGGCGTGCTCACCGGATGCGGTGAAGCCGATGGCCGGGTGGGAATCATCACCAGCCGCCGAGTCGGCTCCGCCGTGGCTCGCAACCGTGTCCGCCGCAGGCTGCGCGAGGTTTTTCGCGTGATGCGGCCGCGGCTGATTCCCGGACTGTGGCTGGTCGTCATTGCAAAGCCGCCCGCCGCCAAGGCTTCATTCGCGGCGCTCGGCGAGGAGTGCTCCCAACTCGCGCGGCGAGGCGCCATCCTCCGCAGCCAGCCAGCCGCGCCATGAGGTTTCTCATCCGACTGCTCCAGCGCATCTACAAGGTGACGCTTTCCCCCCTGCTCCACTGGATCGCAGGCCCCGACTCAGGCTGCCGCTTTGAGCCAAGCTGCTCGGAGTATTTTGCCGAGGCCGTCGAAAAGCACGGCGTCCTGCGCGGGGTCTCCCTTGGTGTGCGCCGCATTTGCCGCTGCAATCCGTGGTGCGCCGCCGGCCACGATCCCGTGCCGCCCGCCCGCGAAACGGCACACACATCCCAGAAAATTTCCCGCTGAATTATGGACCGAAAAGCACTGCTCACCATCCTCGTCACCGCCGGCCTGCTGATTGGCTGGCACTTCGGCTACTACGCTCCGCGCGCGGAGGGGAACCGGAAGGCCTACGAGGAATTCAAGAAGAAGCAGGAGGAGGAGAAGAAGAACCAGCCTGCACCGGCTTCCACCGCTTCCAACCAACCCGGCTCAGCAGCACCGCAACCCGCGACTGGAACCGGGCAGCCAGCCAAACCCGAAGTGCAGCCCGCGGAACCCGCGACGCCGGAGGAAAAAAGGACCGTCTCCAGCGAAGTCGGCACGGTGGATTACGTTTTCACCAACCACGGCGGCGGCATCTCGCGCGTCGTGCTCACCCAGCATTACGAGGACAAGGACAAAGGCACGAAGGTCGTGCTCAATGAATTCGGCTCGATTCCCATCGGCGCATTTTCGCTCGACCCGGAAAAGGAGACGCCGACCAAGGCGCCGTGGGCGATGACGGTGGATGAGGCAAACCGCGTCGTCAGCTTCACGCGCACGGTGCCCGGCAACGTGGACGGCGTTCCGCTCGGGGAAATCAAAGTCACCAAGCGTTTCGCGCTGCCACGCAAGCCGGACGAGAACGACCGCCGCCGCGTGAAGCTGCGCAGCGAGTATCTCGTGGGTCTCGATGTGACGTATGAAAATGTGGGGACCACTCCCACGCGGGTGCCGAAGTTTTTCATGCACGTCGGCGGCGCGGCTCCGATCAACCGCCACGAGACAGTGATGTATCAGGGCTTCGATTACTGGCGGAATGGCGACACTCACTTCAAGGACGCGACTTGGTTTGGCGCGGGCGGCATTCTTTTCTGGAGCCACCCAGAGCGCCCCGTCTCGCGCGAGGACGGCGACCTGATGCGCTGGGCCGCCGTGACGAACCAGTATTACACGACGATGCTCACAATCATCGGCGCGGAGGACAAGTCGCAGGACGAGCAGCGGCCGCTGCTCGGCGTGACTGCGTGGGCGAAGCGGCGCACCATCACCGCGGACGAATGGCGCAACCAGACTGATTGGCGCCCCAACGGCCATGAAGCCGCCGGAAGCACCGCCTTCTTCAATGTGGATGGCGCCCTTGCGGTGCCGGAATTCGCGATCCCTCCGGGGCAGAGCGTCACGCGCAATTTCCAGATCTACGCCGGCCCGCGCGAATACCGCCGCCTCCGCCTGCTCGATCACCACGAGAGCGACGTGCTCAACTACGGCAGCTTTCTCGGCATCCCCACAGGCCCGTTTAGCCGGCTGCTGCTGAACTCGATGAACGGCCTCTACGCGTGGATCGGGAACTACGCCCTCGCGATCGTGCTGCTTACCATCTGCGTGAAGGCGCTCCTCTGGCCGCTGCAAAACAAGGCAAACAAGAACATGAAGAAGATGGCCGCGCTCCAGCCGGAGATGAAGCGGCTGCAGGAGAAATACAAGGAGGAGCCCGTGAAGTTCCAGCAGGAGATGGGCAAGGTCTGGAAGAAGGCCGGCGTGAATCCGCTCAGCGGCTGCTGGCCGATTTTCATCCAGATTCCGATTTTTATCGGCTTCTACAACATGCTCGGCAAGGCCGTCGAACTCCGCCACCACGGCTTCTGGTGGGTGAAGGATCTCTCACAGCCCGACACTGTCGGGCATCTCCTCGGCATCGCATGGCTGCCGATCAACCCGCTACCGCTCGTGATGGCCGTCACCATGATCCTGCAGATGAAACTAAGCCCGCAGGGCGGCGACCCGTCGCAGAGGAAGCTGATGATGTTCCTCCCGCTCATTTTCATCGTCATGTGCTACAACTTCGCATCCGCGCTGGCGCTCTACTGGACGATCCAAAACTTGATTTCGATCGTGCAGTTGCAGATCAATAAACGGCAAAATGCCGTGCAGCTCGTTCCGACGTCTGCATAATCCGCCATGCCCGATCCAGCCGCCAAGCCCAACCCGAGGGAGTATCTCGACACGATGCTCGGCCATCTGGATTTCGCCTTCGAGATCAAGGAGTTTGAGAAGGACGGCTGCCTCACCTTGCAAATCTACTCCCCGGAACGCGACCGCCTGCTCGGCCGGCGGGGTGAACTCCTGGAGGACATCCAGTATCTGCTGAACCGCGTGCTCATCGCGCAGGACAAGGAGGCGCCGCGCGTCGTCGTGGACATTGAGCACTGGCGCGAGATGCAGGACGATGCGCTCATCCATCGCATCCAGCAGGTGGCCGACATCGTCCGCACCAGCGGCCGCGCTTACCAACTCGAGCCGATGAACAGCTACCAGCGGCGCGTCGTGCACAACGCGTTCAAGAACGATCCGGACCTCACGACGTGGAGCCCGCAGGATGACGCGCGCATCAAGCGCATCACGCTGAAGCGCCGGACGCCGCAGAAGTAGATTGCGTTTGCGCCGATCAGTGCGCCCGGTATTTTCCGCGGCTCCGCCCTCAACACACTGGCCGATGGTGTAACGGTAGCACAGGGGACTTTGACTCCCCTAGTCTAGGTTCGAACCCTAGTCGGCCAACCATCCTGCGGGTCGTGACAGGATGTGACACTGCATGCCATCTCGCGCCCAACATCCTCACCTTCAGTGTTTTTTGCGGCGGCATCACTCTGCGAGTTTGCGCCAGCTTGTGACGGCTGGGGACGGGAAACGTCTGAATCAGTAGCGCAAGGAGTAGCGTATGCGGTGAACTCCGGGAGCTTCGTGATCGTCTCCGTGAGCGGCAGCATCGTGGAGTCGGTGTAGGTGTCGAGCGTGAGCCTGATTTCAGCGTGCCGCATCACTTTTTGCCGGACGTGGGGATCGACTTCGGCAAGGGCCAGGTGCGTGTTCAGGGTTCCGCGCAGGCAGTGCAGATCGACCCGGCGTCCCTGCGCATCGAGGAACGGGATTCCAGCAGCCGCCAGATCTTTTCGCATTTCGTCCATGCTGGCGATCTGCTCGCGGCGCAGCAGAGGCGTGTCGGCGGGAGCATCCGCGGGGTGCAGCTTGAGCAGTTCGCGGGTGAGCTGCGGGTGCAAGTAGATTTCCGCGGTTTTCTTATTCTTCGTTGTGGACGCACGCACTTTCAGGAACGGCTTTGGCGCGTGCAGGTGCGCGTCTCCCACGGTGAGCGCTTCAAGTTCCGCTCGTCGGAGGCCGGTGAAAAATATGGTCATGTATCCCAGCGCGCGCACTTCCGACACGCCGAGCAGCCGGTTCAATTCCTCGTAGCTGAGCGCACGGCGCTTCCGCACTTCCTTGCCACGCGTGTCAGTGCGCGTCACTCCCTCCAGTGGATCTCCGACGATGCGCTTGTGTTTCCTCAGCCAGTTGAGGAATGCGATCATCGTTGCGTGGTATTCCTTCAGCGTTTTCGCGGCGAGCCGCGGTGCCTGCGTCTTGCGCCAGTTTTGGAATGAGTCTGCGGTGATGTCTGCCAGCCACTCCCAACCGCATTCCTTCGCAAGCTTCGTCAGCCGTTTGCCGAGGGTGTAAACGTATTCCTCATCGCGCTGGGCGGCGGCAAGGTCTGCCGTATAATCTTCGACGTGGCGTGTGAATGGGATCAGCGCCGCCTCTCGCTGCACGCGCGGGGCAATCACGCCGGCTTTTTCCTGCTGGAGTTCACGGAGGAAGTCCTCCGCGTTCTTCTGTGCGACCTGCTTGTCGCTTGTGTGCAGCGACACGAATTTCGTCTTCGGCATTCCGGGAAGCCGGTATGCTAGGCGATACATTCGCGAACGGACGCGCTTGCCAGTCTTCGGGTCTATGCGCACGGGACGTGTGATGCTTTTAGTCATGGGGTGATTCAGCTGGATGTGTGTGGTTTCCATTCGCCGCGCAGAAAGCGGAGGATCTCCGACTTCCACCAGCGGGTTGATTTCGGCCCGAGCTTTTTTGCCCTGGGAAATTTGTTTGCACTCATGTCGCGCCAGATCTTCCGCACGCTGAATGTCACCATTGCAGCGACCTCCTTGACCCGGAGCAGGCAGTCATCGTCATCTTCGCCGCCGGTCACGATTTGCCTCCCCTCTTGCCCTTCTTCTGCACGCCTTCGGACACATCCCAGTTCAGCCGCTTCATGCCAAAAAGAACACGCAGCGAGTCCGGCAACATTTCAGAGAATTTGATCCCCTCCAGTCGCATCACATCCAGCAAACTCAGGCGCTCACGCTTGTTCCGCCATTGGAGAAACTCACCGTGCCAGTCCGGTTTCGCCCCTTCCAACTCCTCCTGCGTAATCACTCCCTGCCGAACGGCGCGCTCTTCCAATTCCTCACGCCATGCCCGCGCCTCCGATACCGGCACGTATCCGAATGGGGAATCACGCAGGGTCTTCGTTTTTCCAAACAGCGTTGTTTTCCGATGCGTCACATGAAACAGAAAGATCGACAGCTTTCCTTCCTTGATGCGTTTGTAAACCGCCGCACGTGACACCGGGCAATACATCCCCACACCGCCGGGAGAAACCGACGGCCCGATCAGTTCCGTGAGGAGATCGAACCACGCCGCGCTTTCCTCCTGCGAACCATCCTTGCGGTAAATATGCGTCCCGGGATCGGGCTTGCCGATGACGGCCTCCATTTCCGGCGGGATTTGAACAAATGAGAACTCGATTGACATTGTGCAAATCTGCAAAGGGATTTGCGATTCGTCAACTGCAATTCTGCAACTCCTCTTTCCAAGGTTTCCAACGGCCCATCCGCCCGCACTCCGAATCCACCTCCGCGTCCAATCTCTGCTCTACGGGTTCGGCTGCCCCGCCGATGAAGGAGGCGCGGGAGCCTTTGGCGCACTCGGGTTCCCCGGCGGATTGCCGGTGGCTGGGGGAATGGGGGGAGCAGTGGGAGGATTCACAGGAGGCTGTGAAATTGCAGGCTGACCCGCACCGGGGGCATTTGGCACGACTGGCCGGACGGTGTTGGGCAGGTTTGTCGCCGGTGTCGTGCTGTTGGGAGGCGGTCCGGGAAGGCGCGTGGCGGTCGATGCGGGCTGCGGAAGCGCTCTCGGCTGGGGATTCGCAGGTTGCGGAATGACGCGGGTGTTTGGATGCGGGTTCGTGGCCGGCGGCAGTGGCTTCGGGGCAGGCTGGGCGGGCTTTGCTCCCGCTTGGGGCAATCCACTCGCCACAGGCCCAACCTTAATCGGCAGGGGCGAAGAAGCGCCGCTCGCGGCAGGAGAAGCCTGCACGTAAAATGTGATCACCAGTGCCAGCAGCGCCCCATAAAATGGCCACACGGAGAAGGAAACCAGCGCTCCAAGCACCCTCCCCAGTTCGCGTAACCCCAAAACTGGTTCGGGCAGTCCGAGCCAATCCTCCGCTTTCGGCAGGTTCCCGCCATTCAACGGCACCTTCGCCATGAAGCGGTTGTAGGCGGCGGTCAGTTCTCGGGCCAATGCCGTGCAGCACGCATCCGCGAAAGCCAGCAGCACGACGACCGCAGACGCCCAAGCCAGCGCCGCAAGCTGCACCCTGCCCGCGCTCAAAAATAGCAGGACTCCGACAATCGCCCCGCTCCAACACTTGCA
>JBGAPP010000024.1:0-39374 GCA_044221185.1 Chthoniobacteraceae bacterium
CGGCGGCTCCGCCCGCGACGAGCGGCATGAAGCTGAGCCACGCGCAGCAGTATCTTTTCAGCGAGCAGCTCGCGCATCTGCTCAGCGCGGGCATGACGCTCGACGAGTCGCTGGGCGTGCTGGTGAAGCGCCTCAAGCAGCCGAAGCTGCAGGCGCTCTCGAAGTCGCTCCACCAGTCGTTGCTGGACGGCCGCAGCCTCTCGCAGGCGATGCGTGACTTCCCCCGCATCTTCTCTCCGCTCTACGTGAACATGGTCTCCTCCGGCGAGGCCTCCGGCGCGCTGCCGACGATCCTGCGCCGCCTCACGCAGCACATCGGCGAGCTGAAGGCGATGCGCGACAGCGTGCAGCAGGCGCTGCTCTACCCGGCCGTCCTCTTCTGCGTCGGCGCGGTGGTGATGGTCGTCTTCATGAACTGGATGGTCCCCCAGCTCATCACGTTCTTCAAGGACACGGGGGCGACGCTGCCGACGCCGACGCGGGTGATCATCGATTTGAACAACGCCATCATGCAATACTGGTGGGTCGTCGCCGCGGTGGTGGCCGGGGCGTTCATGCTTTTCCGGGCGTTCATCGCCACGCCGTCAGGTCGGGTCACTTGGGGGCGCTTCAAATGGACGGTGCCGGTCATCAGCCGCATCCCGCGCTACCGGCTGTATGCGCAGTTTGCCCGCACGCTCGGCACGCTCACTCAGAACGGCGTCACGCTCCTGCGCGCGCTGGAGCTGCTGGAGGACATCTCGGGGAATGAGTTCATCCGCCTGCGCATGGCGCAGGTGCGCGCGGCGGTGGTGGACGGCGCGACGCTCTCGACGGCGCTGGCGCACCAGAAAATTTTCCCGGAGATGTTCGTGGACATGATGAGTGTCGGCGAGCAGACGGGAAAATTCTCCGACACGATGAACCTCATCGCCGACGTGTATGAGCGCGAGCTGGACAAGCAGGTGAAGATCGTCAGCACGCTCATCACGCCGATCGTGATGGTGCTCATCGCGGGCGTCATCGGCACCGTGATCTACGGCATCCTCATCGCCGTCTTCAAGCTGACCGGCGGCCTGCACCGCCGCTAGCCGGGGCGAGGTAGCGTTTGCCGCGGGCGGCCCGATGTGATACCGACCGTGCGCGCGATGCTGCCCGAGATTTTCCCAATGCAGTTCCTGGCCGACGGAGGAGGGCTCCTCTACGCGCTGGAAAACTCGACGCTGCCGGGCAAGGCCGTGCTCGTCGCGCTGTTCCTCGCCTCGGTGCTCTCGTGGACGGTGATGGTCACGAAGCTCCGCATGCTGCGGAAGGCGCGCGAGCGGCGCATGGATTTCCTCGAGGCGTTCCGGGCCGACCGGCAGCCGCTGAGCCTCTTCCAAAGCGGGGCGCGCTTCGCGGGCGCGCCGGTCTTTGCCGTGTATCAGGCCGGCTGCCGCGAGCTGAGCTTCCAGATGCTGGGCTCTGCCGAGGTGGACGAGACTTTCGCCGCGCGCCTCGAGACGGCGCCGCGCATTTCACCCGCGCAGATGCGCATGGTGCAGACGGCGATGGAGCGAAGCGTCGGCGAGACCGCGCTGAAGCTGGAGTCGCAGATGGTGCTGCTCTCGACCGCCGTGAGCGGCGCGCCGTTCCTCGGCCTGCTCGGCACGGTGTGGGGCGTGATGGACACGTTCAGCGACGTGGCCACCGCGGGGAAGGCGAACCTCGCCGCGATGGCGCCCGGCGTCTCCGCAGCGCTCATCACGACCGTCACCGGCCTGCTCGTCGCGATTCCCGCGATGTTCGGCTACAACTACCTCGTCACCACGCTGCGCGGGATGATCGTGGAGCTGGACAATTTCGCCGCGGAGCTGTCGAGCGCCGTGGAGCACAAGTATGTGGACCACGGCGAGCGCCGCCGCCTGCACTGAGCCATGCGCCGCTTTTCCGACCGCCACGCACTGCACACGCTCAGCGAGCTGAACGTCACGCCGCTGCTCGACCTCGCGTTCGTGCTGCTGATCATCTTCATGATCACCACGCCGCTCATGGAGAACAGCACCGACCTCGTGCTGCCGAGCGGCGACGCGGCGAAGCAGCCGGTGAACATGGACACGGTCCGCACGGTGTCGATCCACGCGGACATGACCGTGACGCTCGACGATCAATTTGTGACGACCGACGCCCTCGCGGCGAGGCTCGCCGCGCAGCTCGCCAGCCAGCCGGAACTCGGCGTGCTCATCCGCCCGCACCGCGACCTCCCCGTGCAGAAATTCTCCGAGGTGCTCGATGCGGTGAAGCGCGCGGGCGTGAAGCGCATCGGCTTTGTGCAGACGACGAAGGAGTGATGCACCATGCGCGATGAGCCGATGACAGCGCCTGGCGAGGAGAACGGGGGATTCCGAAGGAACCTCCTGCTCGTGCTCGCCATTCATGTCGTGCTGATCGGTGTCGTGTGGGCGTGCAGCAAGTTCCTCTTCAGGCACCGTCCGCCGGAACAGATCACGTGGCTGGATGGCGGCGGCGAACTCGGTGCCGCGGCCGCGCTGCCGCTGCCGGAGAGCGGCGACTCGTCGCCCTCGGTGAAGCCGCCGCAGCCGGAACCGGAAATCCTCCCGCCGCTCCCGCGGGATCCGCTGCCGGCCCCGAACGACTTGAGGGACCTCGCGATGCACGCGACTCCAACACCGGCTCCGACTCCGCGCCCGAAACCGACCGCGACGCCGGAGCCCAAGCCCGCGACGCCGAGGCCTGCGCCAAAGCCGAAGCCCAAGCCGAAGCCCAAGCCGACGGCGACCCCGGCACCCGCGAAAACGGTCGCGAAGCTCGCGACCCCCAGGCCCGCGCCGAAACCCGCGCCAAAACCCGCGCCGCCGAAGCCCGCGGATTCCAACGCGAAACCGCAGGGCACTGGAACCGGCTCCGGAAATGCGCAGTCCGGCTCCGGCAACGCGACGAGCCCCGGCACGAAGGGCGGTCCCGGTGCGGCGGGCGGATCGACTGCGGCGCTCACCGTGTATTTCAAGAAGGTCGAGGCGCAGTTCCACCGCGAGTGGACGCAGCCGCTCGCTGTCGTGCGCAGCGGGCGCGATGTGGAGGCCCACGTGCGCCTGCGCGCCGCGGCTGACGGCACCGTGGAGTCGCTCAAGCTTGTGAAACCCACTGGCAACCTCGAAGTGGATCAGTCCATCGAGCAGGCGCTCCAGCGCGTGAGGAAAGTCGAGAAGCCCCCGGCCGAGCTGCTGAAGAACGGCATGCTCGACGAAATGGTTGCGTTCATCCTCGAACTTTGACGCTGTTCTGCGCCACAAGATGACCGTGCACTTTTTCCGCAAGAAACTCGCCGCTGCTTTGATGCTGGCGCTTCTTTCCGCAACTGCATCCGCGGAGGACACGCCGCGCATCAAGATCGTGAAAAGCTCGAAGCTCAGCGTCGCCGTCACGGGCCTTTCGGGCGCCGACCTCGAGACGCTGAAGCGCGACCTCGTGAACTCCGGATATTTTTCCATCGCTCCGGGAGGCCAGGGGGAAGTGACCGTGAGCGCCACCTCATCCGGCGACCTGCGAGGCACCGTGACCCGCGACGGAAACGTCTCGCTCTCGAAAAGCTACGGTGGCGGCGGACGCGCGGCGATTCACCGGTTCGCCGACGACATTGTCCACGCGATCACCGGGGCGCGCGGCATCGCGTCCACGAAGCTCGCGTTCGTCGGCACTCGCACGGGGAAAAAGGAGATCTACACGTGTGACGCGGATGGATCGAACCTGGTGCAGCTCACGCACGACGGCTCCATCAGCGTCTCTCCCGGCATCAGCCCCGACGGCCAGACGCTCGTCTATACCGGTTACCAGAGCGGCTATGCGGACGTGTATCGCATCCAGCTCGCGAGCGGCGCGCGCACGCGCATCCTGAAATATCCCGGCACGAACAGCGGCGCGAAATTTTCCCCGGATGGCGGCAGGCTCGCCGTCACGCTGAGCAAGGACGGCAATCCGGAGATCTACATCACCGGCTCCGGCGGCGGCTTGCCGCGGCGCATCACGCGCACGCCCGGTGTGGAGAGTTCACCGACATGGTCGCCGGATGGCAGCGAGCTGATTTACAGCAGCGACGACAGCGGCTCGCCGCAGCTCTACCGTGTGTCGGCGTCCGGCGGGAGCCCCGTGCGGCTCTCCACCGGCTTCAGCTACAACACCGCGCCGAGCTGGTCGCCGGATGGAAAGCGGGTCGCATTCAACACGCGCGGCGGCGGATCGTTTTCAGTCGCGATTCTTGAACTGGATGGCGGCTCTGTCCGCACGGTGGGCGAGGGCGAGGGGCCGGTGTGGGGCGCGGATTCGCGGCATCTCGTGTTTGCGTCCGGCAGCTCGCTCGTGATGCTTGACACGCAGTCCGGCACGCGCACGACGCTCGTGGGCGGGGCGGGAAAAATTTCCGAGCCGACGTGGTCGCGCTGAACGCCCGATGCACCCTCCGCCGATGATTTCACACCGCAAAAAAGAAAACCTGGGGTGGCCGACGGGACTCGAACCCGCAACGGCCAGAACCACAATCTGGAGCTCTACCATTGAGCTACGGCCACCATTCAGGGACGGCGAAACTAGCAAAACAACTGCTCCTGCCAAGGGGAACTTTCGCGCGCACCGCGCCGCCCTCGACACCACCGCACCATGAGATTTCCAAGCATTCTCGCCGCCCTGCTTCTCCTCGCCTCCTTCGCGGTCGCCGCGCCGGTCATCGTGATTGATGCCGGCCACGGGGGCCACGATCGCGGCGGCATGCCGGGTCAGCGCGTGCCGGAAAAAAGCTACGCGCTCGACGTCGCGAAGCGCGTGGACTCCTCGCTGCGCCGCTCGGGCTACCGCACCGTGATGACGCGCAAGGGCGACTACTTCGTCACGCTGTCCGACCGGTGCAGCATCTCGAACGCGCAGTCGCGCGCGGTGTTCGTGAGCATCCATTTCAACGGCGCTCCGAATTCCGACGCCAGCGGCATCGAGATGTATTACTACCGGGGCCGTGAGAGCGCGTCGCTGGCGGAGCGGATTTACAAGAAGGTGGTCTCGTCCACCGGGGCGCCGGGGCGCTTTGTGAGGTCGCGTCCGCTCTACGTGCTCCGGCATTCGCGCCATCCGGCGGTGCTCTGCGAGCTCGGCTTTCTCACAAACCGCGACGAGGCGCGGCGCATCGCGTCCTCGGCCTACCGCCAGCGGCTCGCCGACGCGGTCGCCGCGGCGATCAGGGCCCGCTATTGAGCACCACGTGGCGGAGCCTCCCCGATGATTCTCACCTGTGCCGCGATGAAGGCCCTCGAGGAGCGGGCGTTTTCAGAGGGCGTCTCCGCCGATGCGCTGATGGAGGAGGCGGGGCTGCGGATCGCGCGCGCGGTGCGGCAGTTTTTTCCGCGGCCGGGCGTGTGCGTCGCGGTCTTTGGAAAGGGAAACAACGGTGGTGATGCGCTGGTCGCCGCGCGGCACCTCGCACTGTGGGGCTGGGATGTCCGGCTTGCGGCGGCATTTTCCGAAGCGGAGTGGGGACCGCTGCCGAAGGCGAAGCATGCCGCGGCGAAGCAGTGCCGCACCGCGGAGCACTGGCACCTCGATGCGATCCACGGTGAGCCGCTCGTGGTGCTGGATGGCCTGCTCGGCATCGGCGCCCGGGGTGCGCTGCAGGAGCCGCTATGTGGCGTCACGCGGGCGATCAACCGCCTCCGCCGCAACAGCAACGCTGCCGTGTTCGCGCTCGACATTCCCACGGGGCTGAACGGCGATTCAGGCGAGGCCGATGAGGCGTGTGTCACGGCCGACCACACGCTGGCGATCGGTTTCGCAAAGCAGGGCCTGCTCGCGGATGCAGCGGCCAGCTTCGTGGGGCGCCTCAGCGTGCTGCCCCTGAATGAGCTGACGAAGCGGCTCAGCACTCCGCCCGACGATGCGGTGCTCGCGACACCCGCGGCGCTTGCGCCGTTGCTGCCGCGCCGTGGTTTCGACATGCACAAGGGCGACTGCGGGCGTGTCGGCATCATCGCGGGCTCGCGCGGTTACGTTGGCGCGGCTGTGCTGTGCTCGGCGGCCTGCGTGCGCGCCGGCGCCGGGCTCGTCACGCTGTATGCGCCGCAGGATGTCGCGGACACGCTCGCGGCGAAGGTGATTCCGGAAGTCATGGTGCGCGAGCTGACGGCGCTGGATGAACTGCTCGCCGCGCGCCACGATGTTCTTGCTGTCGGCCCCGGCATTGGCCTGTCGGCGCCGTTCATTCCTGCGCTGGTGCGGAAGGCTCCACAGGCGGTGGTGCTGGATGCAGATGGCCTGAATTCGCTCGCTTCCGATCTTGCCGCGCTGGGCGAGGCCGCGGGCGAGCGCGTGCTCACTCCGCATCCCGGTGAAATGGAGCGGCTCGTCCCCGGCTCCGCCGCCCAGAGCCGGCGCGCGACAGTCGAGGCGTTCTGCCGGCAGTTTCCCTGCACGCTGCTGCTCAAGGGTGCCCGCACGGTAGTGGGAAAAGCCGGTGAGCCGCTGAGCTACAACACCACTGGCAACCCCGGCATGGCCGTCGGCGGAATGGGCGACGCGCTCACCGGCGTGATCGCCGCGCTCATCGGACAGCGCGTGTGGCCCTTTGACGCCGCGCGCATCGGTGCATGGCTCTGCGGGCGGGCAGGCGAACTTGCTGTCTCGCACGGACGTGAAAGCGAGGAATCGCTCACGCCGTCGCGGATGCTCGATTTCCTCGGCGCGGCATTCCGCGATCTCCGCGCGGGAGTGTTCTGATTCCCGTTGCGCCGGATTGTTCAGCGCGCTGGCGCTTCCCAAATCGCCACGCCCATGTGGTAGCGCTCATGGTTGGTGACGGATTTGGCGTAATAGGCCGTCACGATTTTGCCGTCGGGCCGCTGCACGCTGCTCGGGTAGCCGCAGTCGCTCGCCAGCGTGGCTGCGAGGCGAATCGGCCCGCTCCACGTCGCGCCCTCGTCGCTGCTGAGCTTCGCGAGCACGCCGAACTGATCCTTCACGCGGTTTCCGTAGCTCAGCAGCAGGCGTCCGTCCTTCAGGCGCAGGAGGTGCGCGTTGATCTCGTTGCGCTCCGTCACCCGCTGCGGTCCCTGCCATGTCGCGCCGTCGTCGTCGCTCCGGAAAAGCTCCACCGCATCAATGCGCGCCGCGGCGATCCATTTTCTGCCGCCGAGGTGCAGGATGGAGGTCTCGTTGTGTTTCATGCCGATGACCGAGGTCGGCTTCCACGTGTTGCCGTCGTCGTCGCTGCGGAAATGCCACGAGCGGTAGCTCTTCGTCTTCGTGCCCTTGGCTGGGTCGGTGAATTCTCCCGCGTAGCACGAGGTGTGGAGCGCGCCATCCTCGCCGGCGATGACGGGGCCGAACGGGATGAACTCCGTCCATCCGTTTTCCGGCGCTGGGAATTCGGTGCGCCGCGCCCAGGTGCGCCCTCCGTCGGCGGAGCGGCAGGTCCACGTGCGCAGGATGTCGTCGCGGAAATCCGCCTGCTTGGGCCGCTGCGGCTGCTTCTCGTTGGTCCAGCCGGAGCAGAGCACGAGCAGGTCGCCGTTCCTTGCGAGGCCCGCCGCGTGGTTCATGCGGATCGTGTTCGGTTCGTGCTGGGTCGGAGTTCCAGTCTTCCTCCAAAGCGCGCCGTCCGCACTCGTCCAGCATTCCACGTCGCCTTCGCGCTGCCCGTGTGCGGGCTGGTTGTGGAGCACCGCGGCGATGGATCCGTCCCGCAGGACCGTGAGCTGCGGCCACGCGCAGACATTGTCCACGGCGATGTAGCGGATGATGGAGGGCGGCGCCGTTTCCTCCGCAGGAAGCGGTGCGGCTGCCGCGGCGAACGCCGCGAAGGCGAGGGTTTGGAGGGTCGGTTTCATCTCAGGTGTTCGTGTGGTTTTGCGCCTCGCGCCCGATGTGATCGAGAGCAGGCCCGTGGAGTTCGTCGTAAATTTCGCGGAGCATCACGGTGCGCCCGCCCTCCGCGCGGCTGCGGATTCCTGCGATGAGGATCACCATCAGCTCGACCGTCTCGCTGAACGCGAACGGACGCCGGCCGGTCCGCAGCATCTCGATGAATGCCACGAGCTGCGCACGGAATGCGGAGTAGGTGTCCGTGAGACGGAGTGCCAACTGGCCCTTTGTGCCATAAGCATGCACGCTGCCGAAGCTGCCGAACGCGTCGTGAATCGCCGCGAGCGTCACCTGCACGCCGCTGCGGTGGGCGAGGTGGACGAGATCCGAGCCTGCCTCGTGGTTCGTCCGTGCGCTCGCGAAGCCCCGTCCGACTGCCGGATAGACGGCTTCCAGCGCATGGATGCCGTAGCGCTCCCACGTCTTGCACGTGAAGCTCGTGATCCACCGCAGGTCGCCGAGCTGGCCGTGCTGCGCGACCACCTCGCGCATCTCGGGCGCGTAGCGCATGCCGCTCGTCGAGAGGATCGTCCCGCCCTCGAAATGCCAGCGGAGAAATTGATCGAGGTCGGGGATGTTCGTCGCCATCGGCTTGTCCACGAACACCGGCAGGCCCGCCTCGATGAACGGCCGCGCGCGCCGCACGTGATCATCGCCATCATCCGTCGCGATGACCACGGCATCCACCTCGCCGATCACGTCTTCGGGCCGGGCGACGACATGCTCAATCTTCGAGGCGCGCGCGACTTTCGGTGCATCGGCGGGGTCGTCGGTCCAGACATGCGTCACGCGCGCGCCGGGAATGCGGACAGCCTCCAGCGGCTGCGCACCGAGATATTTCGGGATGGCCGCGTAGGGGCAGTCGGCCATCGCCGCGGGATCGTATCCATTCACGATCGCCGACCACGAGTAGGGATGGCCGTTGCCCTCGATCATGCCGAGCATCGCGAGACGCAGTTCGCCGCCGTCGTTCATGGAATCTCCACCGCCTTTCCGCTGCGCGCCGACTCCAGCGCGGCGAGGTTGAACTTCAGCGTCTGCACCGCCTCGTCGAACGTGCAGAGGTCCGTCGGCTTTCCGTGCAGGCCGTCGAGAAATCCGTTCGCCTGCGCGATGAAGATGTCGTCGCGCTCCAGCGGCGCGGCCTGGCTCCACTCCCACGCCTCGACGCCGCGGCGCTGCACGCCGAAGCGCTGCGCGTGCCCCTCGATCTTCACGCTGCCGCCCTCGCAGTGGATCTGCATCGTCATCTCGTTCGGGGCTTGGAACTGGTTCAGCGAATAGTTCGCGAGCACCGCGCCATTGCGCGCGGCGACGTTCACCGTGTCCTCGACCGTGACTCCATCGAGCGACTGGTGCGCTGCGTCGCAGAAAAGGCGCGTCGTCGGCCCCGCGAGCCATTCCACCGCATTGGCAATGTGGGTGAGTGCATCCTGGATCGCGCCGCCGCCCGTCTCGTGCCGGGCGTAGTAGATCTCGCGATACGCGGGGCGGAAAGTCGGGAAGTGCTGGCCGGCGGCCACGCTGATTTGCAGCGGCGCGCCAAGCCAGCCGCTGCGGAGAATTTCCCGCGCGCCGCGAATCCACGGCATGAAGTGATACACGTAGGCGACTCCGGCAAACTTCCCCGACCTCACGAGCGCATCGCGGGCTGCCGGCACCTGCGACAGATCCGTCGCGAGCGGCTTCTCGACCAGGATGCCCGCGCCATGCCGCAGCGCCGCGAGCGCGAGCGCGAGGTGTGTCTGCGCTGGCGTGCAAATCACCACGCCGTCGTAGCGGCCCGCGCCGAATGCCTCATCCGCGGTCGCAAAGCCCGCGGCCCCATACTGCTCCGAGACACGCCTCAGCAGCGCCGCACTCGCATCGCACACCGAGACGCGTGCGCGGCCCGTGCGCTGGAAGCACCGCAGGTGCCGCTCGCCGATGCTGCCGCAGCCGATCACGAGGATTTCGTCGTTCATGGGGTGCGGCGCAGTTGTCACTGGAAATCGGGTTTGGTCAACGCGCTTGTGCGGCTCGTCACGCGGGACGGGCAGCCATTACCAGTTGGAAAGAGACGGGGAATGCGCCGGGCGGGGCATCTGCGGTGCTCAAAGTTCATGCGTCCAGCGGGGCCGCAGTTGGCCCGCGGACCGAACATCAAAACCAACAACACATGATCCAGAAACTGAACACCAAGCGCGGGGGCTTCACCCTCGTGGAAATCATGATCGTCGTCGCGATCATCGCACTGCTCGCATCCATCGCCGTCCCGAACTTCCTCCGTTCGCGGAAACGTTCGCAGGCCACCCAGGTTCTCGAGGATCTGCGCATCATCGATGCGGCGGTGGACCAATACGCCATCGAGCACAACAAGATCGCGGGCGCCACGGTCGAGTGGGCCGATGTGCAGAAATACGTGAAGAGCGGCACCCGCCTCTACACCAGCGGTGGCGCGGACATTCTCGGCAACTCGTTCACGATGCCGACCGTGGACAACGCCCCGAAGGTGCCGACCGCGACCTTCGATGCGCTCTCCGACATCGCGCCGTCGAGCTTCTGGTCGCCGTATTACTGATTCAGTCAACGGGGCTGGCGGGATGCGCACACCAACAGCGCATCCCGCCGCACTGTTTCCGGGCCGGATTTATTGCTCGCGATGAGCCCGGCATTGGAGCGACAAAACGCGACATGCGCATTCTCGTCGTAGAAGACGATTCGAAGATCTCCCTCTTCCTGGCGAAGGGCCTCCGTGAAAACGGCCACGAGGTGGAGACTGCCGCCGACGGCGAGGAGGGGCTCCGCCTCGCGGAGAAGGGAACCTTCGATGCAGTCATCGCCGACCTCATGATGCCGCGGCTCGACGGGCTCGGCATGCTCACGCAGCTCCGCGCCAGGGGCCTCGCCGCGCCGGTGATCGTGCTCAGCGCAAAGCGCTCCGTGGAGGACAAGGTGCGCTGCCTTCGCGCGGGCGCGGACGACTACCTTGCCAAGCCCTTCGACATTTCCGAGCTGCTGGCGCGAATCGAGACGGTGGTGCGGCGCACGCACAAGGGCCCCGATTCCGAGCGCATCGAGGCCGACGGCGTGGAGCTGGACATGCTCGCGCGTCTCGCGCGCCGCGAGGGCCGGCGCATCGACCTGCAGCCGCGCGAGTTTTCCCTGCTCGAGCTGCTCATGCGCAACCGCGGCCAGCCGCTCTCGAAGAAGCAGCTCCTCGAGAAGCTCTGGGACTACAGCTTCGAT
Source organism: Chthoniobacteraceae bacterium (assembly GCA_044221185.1). Taxonomy (GTDB): domain Bacteria; phylum Verrucomicrobiota; class Verrucomicrobiia; order Chthoniobacterales; family Chthoniobacteraceae; genus SXWH01. The sequence goes on from JBGAPP010000024.1 coordinate 11,104, forward strand.
CCGCAGACGAACATCGTGGACGTGCTCGTGTGCCGCCTCCGCAACAAGCTGGACCGCGACTTTGAGCGGAAGCTGATCCACACGCTGCGCGGTGTCGGCTACGTCTTCCGCCCCGATGCTTAGGAAATTCATCGGGAAGATATCCTTCCGGCTCTCGCTCTGGCAGGCGCTGATTTTCGCAGTGCTCGCCATCTGCCTCTCGTATGTCACGCACGGCCTCATCGTGGAGGAAATCCGGCAGCGCGAGCACGACGCAGTCGCCTTCCGGCTGAGCGAGTTCGTCCTGCAATACAGGCAGGGCGGCACCGAAGCGGTGAAGGCCCTCGCCTCCGCGCGCAGGCGGCGTGCCGAGCGGGTGTTCTTCGTCCGGCTTGCATCCGCGGACAACCGGACGATCTTCCTGCGCGACCCTGAGGAATGGCTCGAGTTCAACGCAAACCTGCTGAGGAACGTCCCGCTGCCGAGCGACTCGCAGGTTCGCTGGATGGATCTCGGGAGCGCGGACGGGAGCATCCTCTACCTCGCGATGCAGCGTCTTGCGGACGGCTCCGTGATCTACGTCGGCCAGTCCCGCGAGGACACGGATAAGGTGCTCGGTCATTTCCACAAGCGCACGCTCCTGCTCGCCGCCGTGCTGCTGCCGCTCGGTTTTGCCGCGGGCATCTTCCTCACCTCCCGCACGCTGCGGCCGGTGCGCGGCCTCAGCAAGACGGTGCGCGGCATGATCGAGACAGGCCGCTACGATGTGAGGGTGACGCGCGGTGAGACTGACGATGAAATCAACGATCTCGTCAGCCTCTTCAACCGGCTCACCGCGCAGATTGACGGGCTGATCCGCAGCATGCGCGAGGCGCTCGACAACGTGGCCCACGACATCCGCAGCCCGATGACCGTCCTGCGAGGGCGCGCGCAGCTCGCGCTCCAGCAAGGCGGAGAGCCCGCGCATTGCCGCGACGCCCTGGCAGAGTGCGTCGAGCAGTCGGACAAAATTCTCACCATCCTGAACACGCTGATGGACATCGCGGAGAATGAGGCGGGCATTCGCGAGCAGAATTTCCAGCGCGTGCCGGTCGCTGGAATCCTCGCCGCTGTGAGGGACCTCTATGAGCTGGCTGCCGAGGACAAGGACGTCCGACTCCGGATCGGCGAGGGCGACGGCCTCGCGGTGCGGGGTGAGCCGCAGATGCTGCGGCGGGTGCTTGCGAACCTCGTGGACAACGCGCTGAGATTCACGCCATCGGGAGGCGAGGTGAGCGTCACCGTCGCGCAGGCTGGAAAGGAGATCGTCTTCACCGTGCGTGACAACGGACTCGGGATCGCGCCGGAGGATTTGCCTCGAATCTGGGATCGCTTCTACCGCTCCGACCGCAGCCGCTCGACATTTGGCATGGGGCTCGGCCTCAGCTACGTGCAGGCGACCGTGAAGGCGCATGGCGGACGCGTGGAGTGTGAGAGCCGGCTGCGGGAGGGCGCGACTTTCCGCATGTTTCTCCCGGCCGCGGCGTGAGCGGCCTTGACGGTGGCGCGGTGCTCCCGTCTCGTGCGGGCAGATCCCGATGACGTCCACCCCCTCTCCCTTTTCACTCAGCGGCCGCGACGTGTGGGTGATCGGCGGTGCGGGTTTTCTCGGCAGTGCAGTCGTGAAACAGCTCGCTGAACTCGGCGCGCGGGTGCTCTGCGCGGACCTCGGGGATCGTGCGGAGAAAACCACCTCGGAACTGCCGCCCGGCCACAGCGTGGTCCCTGCGATGCTCGATGTGCGTGATTCAGCAGGAGTGGAGGCATTCATCGCCGGGCAGATCGCGGCGCGCGGTGTGCCGCACGGGCTGGTGGTGATGACCTATTCCTCGACGGCGAAGCGCATGGAGGAACTGAGCGCGGCTGATTTCGACGCAGCCAATCAAGGCAACCTCACCGCGACGTTCGTGCTCGTTCGCAGCATCGGCGCGCAGATGGCCGCGCGTGGCAGCGGGAGCATCGTGCTTTTTTCGAGCATGTATGGCTCAGTGTCGCCCGACCCGCGCATCTATGAGGCGCCGATGAATCCGAACCCGATTGAATACGGCGTCGGCAAGGCGGGTATCCAGCAGATGACGCGCTGGCTCGCGGTGCACTGGGGCCGCAGCGGCGTGCGTGTGAACTGCATCTCGCCCGGCCCGTTTCCGAATCCCGTCATTCAGCGCGACAACGCCGCATTCGTGGCGCGTCTCGCCGGGAAATCCCCGATGGGCCGCGTCGGTCAGGCGCACGAGATTGCCGGAGCCGTCTCATTTTTGCTCGGGGATGCCGCATCCTACATCACCGGGCAGAATCTCGCCGTGGACGGCGGCTGGACTGCGTGGTGAATCTTAGCCGCCGACGGAAGGAGTAGGGCACGGAGCTACGAAAGGATTCGCGACCGAAATTCCTGCGGGCCGCTCACGCCGGCGTTGCATCGGAAAATCGCCCCGTCAGCGCCGCTGCCATCCGGAGTGCCGCCGGCAGTCGTGATGAGCATCTGGTCCAGCTCCGGTCCGCCAAAGCAGAGCGATGTGACCTTCGCAACGGGGAAGGCCATGGTTCCCAGCGGCGTTCCGTCCGGCGCATGATGAACGATGGAATGCCCATCCCAGCGCGCAGACCATACGTGGCCTTCGCGGTCTACGGTCATGCCGTCGGGGATGCCCTCATCCTCCGTCGCTGAATAAAGGACTCGCTCGGCGCTGAGCCGCCCCGTCGAACGGTCGTAGTCGAACGCGAAAATTTTCCGTCGTGTCGAGCACGTCCAAAAGAACGTCCGCAAGTCTGGCGAGAAGCCCATGCCGTTCGAGCAACCCGTGCCGCGGAAAAGCAGCGTGCAGGAGCCGTCGCATTCCACGCGGAAGAGGCCGCCGCTGGTGTCCGTCTTCCCGATCGTGCCGGCAAACACGCTGCCGTCCGGTGCCGCGATCACGTCGTTGAATCGCACGCTGCCCTCGTCGTCGAAAGAACGCACCGTCTCCACCACTCGGTCGGGATGCAGCACGGCGATGTCACTCACCCGGAAGAGCAGCAGGTCGCCATTCGCCTCGAATGTGAACCCTCCGACGGTTCCGCCGGAGTAAACCTCCTCGTGGCGCCGTGTTGCGAGATGCAGGCGGTGGACTTTTCCGCCGGTGATGTCGCTCCAGTAGAGGCAGCCGTCGTCCGCATTCCACAGTGGGTTTTCGCCCAGCTCGCAGTGGAGGTTGATCAGCAGCTCTGGCCTGTGCGCGTTCATCGCGGAAAATGAATCACTGCCTTCCGATTTGAACGACGGTGAGGCCGCCATCGATCGTGATGATTTCGCCCGTGATGTATCCGGCGGCGGGCGAGCTGAGGAAGACGACCGCACCCGCGCAGTCGTCCGGTTTTCCGATGCGGCGAAGAAGCACCTTTTTCTTGTAGTGTTCGAGCAGATGCTCCGAGTCCGCGCGACCCTCCATCCACTGCGCGGTGAGCGGCGTGCGGATGAGGCCCGGCGCGATGCCGTTCACGCGGATGCCGTGGCCGCCGAGCGAGACCGCGAGCGAGCGGATGAGCATGACGAGCGCGCCCTTTGAGATGTCATACGCGGTGGAGTCCGCCTCGGCCTGCAGGCCGTTCGTCGAGGTGGTCACGCAGATGGATCCCTCGCGCCCCGCTGCGACGAGCCGCTTTGCAAATTCCTGCGCGATGAAATACGCGGCGCTCACGTTGAGATGCAGCGTCCGCTCCCAGCGCTCGCGCGTCATCTCGAGGAACGGCGTGTCGAAAAAGCTGCCTGCGTTGCACACGAGCGTGTCGAGCCCGGGCTGCGCCGCAAGAGCATCTGCGACGAGCCGCACCGGCGCGTCGGGCTGCATCAGGTCGGCCTGCACGTAGGCGCAATCGTCGGGGATGCTCCCCGGCCGCGCATCGAGCCCGTGGAAGACCACCTTCGCGCCTGATTCGCGCATTGCATTCGCGGTGGCGAAGCCGATGCCCTGCGACGAACCGGTGACGAGTGCCGCCCTATTTTCCAGAGAAAATCGATTCATCTTTCAGTTTGAGCCATGCGCGGATGTTACGGTTGGCAATGCGCTCGACAACCGCGGGCGGATTCGCCTTCAGCGCCCCGACTTCCTTGGCGTAGGTGCTGATGAGCGCGAGGCGCTTTTCTCCGAGCATGGCGACGTAGCTGTAGAAGGGCGAGTCGCTGCCCCACATGAACTTGGTCGGATACGCTGCGGCGAGGTCGCCGATGACGCGTGCGGGGTTCGTGTAGTCCGTGTCGAAGCGGCGGCTGCGCGGCGCGATGTAGGGCATGTCGGCGAGCGCTCCATCGCAGTGGATGCAGTGCGCGGAGCAGTCGAACCACGTGTTCGGCAGCGCGTTCACGCGGTCGAGGCATTCCTTGTCGTAGCGGCAGGAGTGCGCGAGGCAGAAGCGGACGTGCGGAAATTTCTCGGCCACGTAGAGGATGTCGCTGGCCTGCGCCCACGGATCCTGGTCGCCGACGCTTGAGTGGATGAGGAACGGAATGTCCCACTCCGCGGCGAGATCCACGAAGCCGCGGCCTTCCTCGGCGAGCGTCCGGATGAAGGACTGGATCATCGTGGTCTGCAGCTTGAAGCCGTAAAATTTTCCCGCCTCGCGGAGCTTGCGCAGCTCTGTGAGCTGCGCGGCCTGCGCGCGCATCGGGTCGAGCATCACGAGCGGCAGACAGTCCCTTCCCTCCTCCGGGAAGAGCTCGTTGACCTCCTTCAGCAGCCGGCGGTTTTCAAACGCATACGGCACCTGCTCGAGGCCGGTCCCGTCGAAGACCATCTCGCCGCGCCGCAGCGCCTCGATCTTGAACGAGATCGGCACGACGAACGGGAACACGATCCATTTGTCCACGCCGAGCGCGCGGCCCTCGCTCGTCATCGTCACGAGGTGCTGCGCGTAGGGGAAGTCGCCGCGCAGGTAAAACATGAGGTCCGCGCCGACGTGGTTGTGACAGTCGATGATCATGGGAAAGGAGTTTGCGGGAGCGTTTTCGTGCGCGGGAGCGTTGGCGAGCGGATAATCGGGCGGTATCTGAATTTGGAAGGCGGGAAATCAGGAATTGGGCTGGGCTGGCCCCGGATTTTCCCGCGCATGGTTCTTCCCGCCTCCGCGCCTTCCAAATTCAAAACAAGTTGCCAATGCGCGCGGGACCAGTGCGAATCATCCGAAGATGAACTGCGGCACCTCCGATTTCCAATGAGCACGTCCGCACAGCGCTCCGTGGTCATTGTGGGCGGCGGGATTTTTGGAATCACCGCGGCGCTCGAGTTGCATGCCCGCGGGTGGAGGGTGGACGTGCTGGAGCAGGGGAGTGTGCCGCATCCCGATGCGGCATCGACGGACATCAGCAAAGTGATCCGCGCAGACTACGGCACGGACGAAATCTACACGGCGATGGGTGAAGCCGCGATCGAAGGCTGGCTGCGCTGGAATGCGGAATTCGGCACGCCGCTGTTTCATCAGGACGGCTTTCTCGTGATGACGCGCGATGCTGAGATGCAGCCGGGCAGCTTCGAGCGCAGCAGTTTCGATTTTCTGTCCCAGCGCGGCCATCCGCTGCGCCGCACGGGTGTTGCGGAACTGCGGACGAATCACCCGCTTTGGAACGCAGGCGTGTATAGCGATGGATATCTGAATCCCGGCGGCGGCTGGGCCGAGAGTGGCCGCGTGGTTTCCGCGCTGGCGGCGCGGGCAGCCTCGCGTGGGGTCGCGATTCATCAGCATGCGGCGTTTGCTGCGTTGATCGAAGATGGCAGTCGAATCGTCGGAGTCCGCGATTCTGCGGGACGCGAATGGCGCGCGGACTTGGCGCTCTTTGCCGCGGGTGCGTGGACGCCGTTTCTGCTCCCGCATTTGCGCGGCGTGATGAAGGTCACGGGCCAGCCGGTGGTGCATTTCCGTCCTGCGACGCCGGAGCAGTTTCGCGCGCCAGCGTTTCCCGTGTGGGCGGCGGACATCGGGCGTTCGGGTTGGTATGGATTTCCGGCGAACGCGGACGGGATCGTGAAGATGGCCAATCACGGCGTGGGTCGCGCGATCGAGAGGCCGCAGCAGCCGCGTGGTGTGACGGAGGACGAGATCGCGCGGTTCACTGGATTCCTGCGCGAGGCGTTTCCGAAGCTCGCCGATGCGCCAATCGTCGCCACGCGGCAGTGCTGGTATTGCGACAGCCTCGACGGGCATTTTTGGATCGATCACGACGCGGACAGGCCGAGCCTGCTCGTGGCGGCGGGCGACTCCGGGCACGCGTTCAAGTTTGCGCCCGTGCTCGGCGGGTTGATTGCGGATGTGGCCGAGCGGAAAGCAAACCCGTGGGCGGAGCGCTTCCGTGCGCGCGCAAAGGCAGGCGGGGGCGCGGACTACGCGCGGGGCGGCTCGACGCGTTCAAACCGGAACCGCGCATCGTAGCGTCCGCGGTTGTGCGCGCGGCAGCAGCGCAGGCACGCGGATCCGCGCGAGAGCGGGCGCACGCGTGCGACGGTGATGCCGCACGAGCCGCAGCGGTAGTGATGCCGGCGCGTGACGGCGCGGCGCGGCAGCGGGAGATCGTGCGTGCGCTTTTCATCCGTCAGGCCGAGGTCGCGGCAGGCCCGTTTCCACTCCGCACCGTGTGGCGCGATTCGGCGGCGTCCCGCGCGCTCATGCGCCAGCAGGTGGGCGAGTTCGTGGCGGAGCGTGCGTGCGACCTCGCCGCCGCCGAAGTCGCGGAGGCGCGGATTCAGCCTCACGAGCGAGCGGCCGGGAAATGCGAGGCCGGCCGTGCTGCGCATCCGCGCATTCCACTCGACGCGCACGCATTCGGCGAGCGCTATGGCACCAACGGCACGCAGGAGCGAGCGGGCTTCATCGAGAAGTGCGCGCGCCTCGACGCTGAGCACGTCCTGCGGTCGGGCGAATGGGATCGACACAGCCTCCGAGGGCCGCACCTCGCGCGCGAGTGGACGCTCACGCCTGCCGAACAGCCGCTTCAAAAAATCAAACTGCATGGCGCGAGCATTCACTGAAAATCCGGCGCGCGCTAGCTCCGCGAATCCGAGGAACAAGGGGCCGCATTTGCGCGCCCGGCATTCCTGGCCGAATGGTCCCGCCGCTTATGTTCTTCGTGATCCTCAGCTTCATGGCGCTCGGTGACGTGCTGTGGTGCATCGCGGCCTGGCGCCGGCGTCCGAGCTGGATCCGCTGGACGGCCGTCGCTTTTGGCGCCGTGCAATCGCTCGGGCTGGCCGCAATCCTCCTCTCGCGCGGCGGTCCGCCGCTGGATGAGGCGATTCCGCGCTGGCTGCATTCGACGATCCTCACGTGGCATCTCGTCATCCTGCTGCCGTGGATGCTGTGGCGCCTGCTGCTGGCGGTCGTCGCGCTGGGTGGCCGGCTTTTTCGCGGAAATGGAAAATTCCCCGCGGTGGCGACTGATGCGGCGATGACGCGGCGCGACTTTCTCGGCGCGGCCGCGGCATTCACGCCGCCGCTTCTCTCCTTTGGCGCCGCTGGAATTGGCGAGGCGCAGCTCGACGGCTTCCGCATCCGGCGGCTCGACGTGCCGGTGCCCGAGCTCCCGCCCGCGCTCGATGGCACGACCATCGCGCATCTCACGGACTTCCATGTGGGCCGCTTCACTCGTGGGCATGTGCTTGAGCGCATTGTCGCCGAGACGAACAAGCTCGATGCCGACGTCGTCGCGCTCACCGGCGACTTCATCAACCACTCGCTGCGCGACCTTCCCGCGACGGTGGAAATCATCCGCGCACTTCGCGCCCGCAGCGTCGTCGCCGCCTGCGAGGGAAACCACGACCTCATCGAAGACCCGCGCAAGTTCCGGCGCGACGCGGAGCGCGGCGGTGTGCCGCTGCTGCTGGGCGGCATCGCGTCCGCGGAGATTCGCGGGCAGCGCGTGCAGGTGCTCGGCATCCCGTGGGTGAACCGCGGCGGAGTGGCGCGCGGGGAAATTCAGGCGCTTCTCGCGCGTCGGAACCCTTCCGCCTGGCCGCTGCTGCTCGCGCATCATCCGCACTCATGGGATTCCGCGGAGGGTGTGCCGCTCACGCTCTCGGGCCACACGCACGGCGGGCAGCTCATGCTGAATGAGCGCCTCGGCGCGGGGCCCGTGCTCTTCCGCTACTGGACCGGCATTTACAAGCGCCCCGACCGCACGCTCGTCGTCTCGAACGGCGTCGGCAACTGGTTCCCCGTCCGCATGGGCGCGCCTGCGGAAATTCTCCACCTCACGCTGCGGCGCAGTGTGGCGCCGAAAATGGGCGCGTGAGTTTCTGAAGCGGCCTACCAAGGCCACACGTATTTCCACAGCGGCTTCTTCGGCGCGGCCTCGCCGGGCTTCGGAGCGGCGACGGGTGCAGGGAGCTTCTCGCGCGGGATGATCCTCACCTTCTTCACGATGATGCGCTCGAGCGGATAGTCGTTCGTGTCGGCGGAGCGGTTCGAAATGTTCTCGAGCACGTCGAGCCCGCGGATCACGCCGGCGAAGACGGTGTATTTCCCATCAAGCTGCGGCTGCGCCGAGACGCACACATAGAACTGGCTGCCGCTGCTGCGGCGCTGCGGGTTCACCTTGTCGCCGAGGCGCGCCGCGGCCACGGCGCCCTTCGTGTGCCTGCGCCGGATTTCCGGCGGCAGCGTGTAGCCGGGGCCGCCGGTGCCCACCGCGGTGCGGTCCTTCTTTTTGCTCAGCGGGTCGCCGGTCTGCACGATGGCGGTGGGGATCGCGCGGTGAAACGCGCAGCCCTTGTAAAATCCCTTGTCCGCGAGCCGCTTGAAATTCTCCACGTGCTGCGGCGCGTCCTTTTCGTAAAACTCGATCGCGACCTGGCGCGTCGTGCCGTCCTCGAAGCGGATGTCGAGGAGCGCCACGTCATCGGCGCGGGCGGCGATGGTGAGTGCGGTGGCGGTGCTGAGAAGGAGGAGCGTTTTTTTCATGGGACAAACGGTAGTGTGTGCGGCGCGACACGCACCGGCGCGTTCGGCGCATCCGGCGCGACGGCGAGGAAATCCCCGCCCGCAGCGTCATTCCGCAGATAGCCAAGTGCGATGTGCCGGTCTAGCGCGAAGCTGAACGCGGCGCTCGTGATGCGGCCGAGCTCCCGCGCGGGATTCGCCGCATCGCCGATGCGCGCGGCGTCCGCGGCGGAGAAAATGCGCGCGCCCGGCGTGAGCGGCGCGCCGTCCGCGGAGACGAAGCCCCGCAGCGAGCGGTTCACGTGGCCGACGCTGCGCAGGCGCGAAATCACCTCCTGCCCGATGTAGCAGCCTTTGTGGAAATCCACGTGCGTCCGGTCGAGCCCGGCCTCGTGAGGCAGCGTGTTCTCGTCCAGCTCCCGGCCCCAGCGCGGCACGCCGTGCTCGATGCGGATGAGGTCGAGCAGCGCCTCGGAGAGCACCGGCACGGCAGCGGTGATCTTCGCCCACAGCGGCGGCAGGTCGTTCCGGAAGGGCGGGAAGAAATCGAACCCTGCGATTCCGAAGCGGTTCGACGGCAGCAGCCCCGCGCGGATTTCCTCCGGCAGCGCCTCGGGCTTCACGCCGATGAAATGCAGAATGGCGATGCCCTCCGTCGCATCCTCCATCGCCACGTCGTCCGCGATGATGTAGCGCTCCATGCGCACGGGAAGCAGCGCGGCCACCGCGGGGTCGGCATCCACGAGCACGCCCGACGGGCCGATGCCCACAAAGACATCCGCGCACAGCTTCCCCTTCGCGGTCGTCACGCACGCAGGCGTGACGGACGGGCTCTTCGCCGCCGCGATGTTCGCAGTCACCTGGCCGTTGATGTAGCGGACGCGGTCCGCGCCCTTGAAAAGCAGCTTCACCCGCGCGGCGAGGTCCACCACTCCTCCGCGCTCGTGGAACGAGCGGTATTCCTCCGCGCCCACCACCGGCTCCGCGCCCGTGCTCATTGCGCGGGCGTCTTCGGGGCGCTGTTGTGGTTGTCGTAAAGCTTCGACACCACCGCGTAGTCGAGGTCGCCGAGGCCCTTCATCACCGCGCCATACATCGCGCCGCCGACCGCGCTCGTCGCGGGCACGGAGAGCTCCAGCTTGTTTGCCAGCTCGATGCCGAGCTGCACGTCCTTGAACATGTGCTTCAGCGCGAAGTGAGGCGCGTAGTCGCCCGAGAGCATCAGCGGCAGCTTCAGGTCCGTCACGCCGCTGCGCATCGCGTTCTGCTCGATGGCCTCGCCGAGCGCCTCCGGGCGGATGCCCGAGCGCTTCACGATCGCGAGCGCCTCGGCCAGCGTCTGCACCGTCGCCGCGCTGATGAGGTTCGTCACCACCTTCACGATCGCCGCCTGGCCGATGCCGCCGATCTGGATGATCGCCCTGCTCGACGCCTCCAGCACCGGCTTCGCCCGCAGGAAGTCCTGCTCCTCGCCTCCCACGTAATACACGAGCTGCCGCTTCTCCGCCGCGCCCTTGCTCCCCGTGAACGGGCAGTCCAGGAAGCGCGCACCAATCTGCTTCACGCGCTCCGCCGCGGCCAGCGTCCCCGCGAGGCCGATCGTCGCATTGCACACGATGAGATGCTGCGGCGTGAGCACCGGCGCGAGGGATTCGATGGTCTCCATCACCGCCTTTGCGTCGGCGACGAAAAGCTGGATCACCTCGCACTCCTGCGCGACCTCGATGGGCGAGCCGAGGAAGTTCGGCGCTGGCTTCGCAGTCCGGTTCCACACGCACGCATGATAGCCCGCGTGCCGCAGCGCCGCCGCCACCCGCGTGCCGATGATGCCGAGCCCGATGACGCCCGCGCTCTTCCGGTTTTTGTTCGTTGATGCCATGTGCGGAGAATTTCGCGCGCGAATGCAGCAGGAAAGCCCGCGCCCCGCAACACGGGGAAAATGCGCCCTTACTTCGCCGGAGGAGGCACCGGCACCGGCACTGCGCCGCCCGGCGCCGCACCCGGCATCGGAGCCGGCGCGAGGTTCATCTTCACCTCCGCCTTCTGCCGGATCTGCGCGATCACCTCGTCGATGGCCACGCGCTTCCGCTCCTGCCCGAGGTAGGCCACGATCTTCGGCTTCGCCTCCTCAAAGGCCTGCTTCGACGCCTCCTTCCGGTCCGTCACCTTGATCACATGGTAGCCGAACTGCGTCCGCACCGGCTCCGGCGACACCTCATCCTTCTTCAGCTTGAACGCCGCCTCCGCGAACGGCTCCACCATCGACCCCTTGCGCGGGAAAAAGCTCAGGTCGCCGCCGCGCTCCTTCGCGCCCGGCTCCTCGCTCAGTTCGCCTGCCAGCTTTGCAAAGTCCTCCTTCTTCGTCCGCGCGATCACCGCCTCCGCCTTCTTCAGCGTCTCGCTCACCTTCTCCGGCGCCGCGTCCGGCGTCAGGCGGAAGAGGATGTGGCTCGCCCGCACCTGCTCCGGCTGTTCAAAGTGCTGCGGATTCTTCGTGTAGAATTCCTTCGCGTCCGCATCGCTCGGCGCCCCCGACTTCCCCTCGACCTGCGCATCCACCCAGCGGCGCTGCTGCATCCGCTTCGCGATGTCCGCCTTCAACCCCTCCATCGTCATCCCCGCCTGCGCGAGATCCTTCTTGATGTCCTCATCCGTCAGCTTCTTCCCCGTGCGCTGCTCCTGCGTCGCGCGGATCTTCTCAAACTCCGCATCCACCGCCGCCGGCTCGATCTTCACCCCGGCCGAAGCCTTCGTCACCAGCCGCTCATTGATCAAATCATCCAGGATCATCCGCAGCACCGTCGGCTTTTGATCCGCCGGCACCGCATCCGGCGCCATCCCGCGGCTCGCCGCCATCTGCGCGAACGCCTTCTCCAGCTCCGCATTCAGGATCGCCTCGCCGTTCACCGTCGCCGCCACCTCCGCCGGCAGGCCGCCCGGCCCCTTCGCCCCGGCGGCGGGTTTCTCCTCCGCCAGCGCGAGCGCGGCGGTGGCGATGGATGCTGCGAGGACGAGGCGGAACGGATGCGGAATCTTCATTTTGGAGCGCCGACGCTGGCACGCCTCCCCCCGCGTGGCTAGGGCTTTCGCCGGAAATCTCCACCCGGCGGATTGGCCCGTCCGGTCGAGGATCGAGGGTCGAGGGTCGAAGGCCGCGCCCGTCCCGGTGCCCAGCGTTCAGTGCTCAGTCCTCAGTGCTCAGTGCTCGGTCTCCGAATCCTCACCTCCGGCCTCCACCTGCCAGCCGCCTTTCCCGGATGACCGTGAACAACCAGCAACCAGCAACTCGCGCCCTTCGTCCCTCGTCCCTCGCCCCGCGCGCCTCCCACCCTCTGCGCCAATCTGCGAAATCTGCGGATCCACTCTCCTTGCTCGCCGCCCCCTGTTCTCTCCCTTCGTCCTTCGTCCTTCGTCATCCACACGAGTCCGTGCCGGCAGCGGGACTCGAACCCGCACGGGAGTAACCTCCCAAGGGATTTTAAGTCCCTTGCGTCTGCCATTTCGCCATGCCGGCAAGTGCTGGTTATGAGAATCTTACAGAGGTTTCGAGGGAAGCGCCTTGACCGTGTTCTACTTTTTGTTCTACTTTCACCGCATGCAAACGCATGAAACGGCAAGCACTCCGACTGTGAGCAACGCTGTGAGTCATCGCCTGCGGTTTAACAGCGCACGCGACGCCCGCAACCGCAAAGTCCGCGGCCTCTGGAAACGTGGGGAACGATACTATGCGCAGATCCGCGTCGCTGGTGAAAAGTCGGCGCGCAAGATTCCGCTCGTCGCCACGACGCTGAGCGATGCGAAGGAGGAAATGGCGAAGCAGCGCACGAAGGCCCGCGAGGGCGCGCTGCCGAAGGGCGGCGTGAAACCGAGCCTCGCTGATCACGCTCGTGACTACCTCGATTATCACTCGAAGAATCAGAGCGGGCGGAAGGCGAGCACCGTCACGCGGGAACGCACGGCCCTCGCACAGTGGGTGCGGAAGCTTGGCCATGTGCGGATCGACAAACTGACCAAGCCCATGATCGCCGCCTTCGTGAAGGATCGAATTCGCGACGGCGTTTCCCCGCGCACCGTTAACCTCGACGTGATCGTGCTCCGCAACGTGCTCAAGTCCGCGCTCGACGACGGGCTGCTCGTCGCGCTGCCGATGGCCGGCATCCGCCCATTGAAAACCGTCGCGAAAAAGCGCCCGACGCTCACTCCCGCCGATTTCGACAAGCTGCTCGCAGCGGCCCGCGTCTGCGGCAAGAACGGCGCGCAACTCGCCGACTACATCCTGTTCCTCGCGTTCTGCGGAGCGCGCTGCAACGAGGCTCTGCAAGTGAAGTGGGCGGACGTGGACTTCGCCAACCGGCTCGTGTGCATCGGCGCGGACGGCAACTCGAAGAACAGCAAGGCTCGCCATGTGGACTTCAATCCCGACTTGGAGCGGCACCTTCTGAAAATGCACGAGCATCGCGCGCCAGACAGCCAGTGGTTGTTCCCGAGTCCGCAGCGCGGTGCGCAGGACATTCCCGCAAAGACGCTGCGCGAATCATTCAAGCTCGCACGAAAAGCAGCCGGGCTGACGTGGGTGGGGTTCCACGACCTGCGGCACTACTTCGCCAGCGTGTGCGTGATGTCACACATTGATTTCAAGACCATCGCCGAGTGGCTGGGGCATCAGGACGGCGGCGTGCTGCTCTGCAAAGTTTACAGCCACTTGCTCGACGGCCACAAACGCGACATGGCCGCACGGCTCGTGTTCACGCCCACGATTCTCCCATCGCCCGAGCCGGAAGGCACCACGGCGAGCGCGTTGTCGGAACCGAAGAAGCGCCGCGCCTCAACGAAGTGAGGAAGAAGAAAAAAAAGCAGACACCGCGCAGGCGGGTGAAGGCGACAGCATCTCCACCGCAACCCCCTGCTGTGAGGCGAAGCGCCAAAGTTCGCGCGCCGCTCGATGCCTTGGCAGGCATACCTTGGATCAAGTCGCAGCTCGTGGATTCAGATCGGCAGCTTAGCACAGCCATCGCGGCGCTTGCTCGCAATAGAGTGCTAGGGGAGGAAATCGAATTCCCCCCCGAGACACTTTTTCGTGATCTGCGCAATGCCCTTCGGCAGCTTCGCAGCATGTCGAAGCGTCCGCACGCTCCGCTCATCGCGCTTGTTCGGGAAGCGGACAGAATGTGGGAAAGCCTCCACCTCCGCGAAAAGCTCGGACGGCTAGCCGCCGAACTGGCGCACTGCGCGATTGAATCGCCAATGGGAATACTGGAAAAGAACTGCGGTGAAGCTGGCGTCGAGGACAAAGGACTTCGCCAACGACTGCGTGACCTGTTGCGGGAACCAGCGAAAGCCACCGCTCGCGATCTGGAGATGCTGATGCCGCTGCTGTCGAAGCAAGATCGTGATCAGCTCGAACCCATTCTCCGCGACGACCCTCGCAAAAATGCTCGAACCGACGAGGTGCGGACTGCGCTCGCGCGCCTGTGCGCCAAACAGCTTCGCGAACAGAATGCACAACACATGGCCCGCCAGCGGATGCTCAGTCCCGCTTTCGATTTCTTCCTTAAGTTGAGCGACATCGAACTGATGCGGATAGCCGGGTTTGTTTCCGAGTCCGAGATTCAGGAAGTGATGGCACACCGGCGCGTGAAGGCCGCTCAAAGCGTCCGAGCGCGACAAGCGAGGTGCAGGAGTAGGAAAAAAGCCCGCACGCAAGCGTGACATAGTTTTGGTGTTCGCCGAGTGAGCGATGCGGTTCGTTCCGGCTGAACGGGCGGAAAAGCCCGCACGCAAGCGTGACAAGCATTCTGCGCTGCTTCTCCGTCCTGATTTGAGGCATAATGTCGTCGCTCGTTATGAAACCACGAGCACCCAAGAGCACCGAGGCGCAGAGTTCCGTTTCCAACCTCTGCGCGTATGACAAATGGTTGGAGAACATGGGCATCAGCGCCGCGACGGGCTGGCGATGGAGAAGGGACGGCCTGATCACCACGGTCAACATTTATGGGAGAATCTATCTCGCCCGTGATGTCGTGGAGGCGTTCGAGCGCCGCGCCGCCGCGGGCGAGTTCGCCAAAGCCCACCAGACACCACGCAGGAAGCGCGGCACCGCCACCGCTGAGCCGTCACAGCCCTAAACAAAAACCGCGCTGCTTTCGCTCGCGCGGTCTTCGGTGAAGTAGGATTCACTGAGGCTAGGCGGGCAGGCGGCGCAAGCAACAACAAACCATGTTCGACCTTGCACTCATCAAGACGCGCCTCGCCGCGCGCGCGGAAGAATTTCTCCGCGAACATTTCGGCGAAAGACTGCACCGCGCTGGCTCTCAAAGCTGGCGCGTAGGAAAACACGGATCGCTCGCGCTCAGCATCAAGGACGGTGAACTCGTTTTCTTCGATCACGAGACGGGCGGCGGCGGTGACGCCATCGCACTGTGGGCGCGCGAGCGCGGCGGGGAGTTCAAGGACGCGGTAGCTGCGTGCGCAGCGTGGGCCGGTGTTGTGGCTGATGCCAGCTATACGCCGCCGCACGCGCACAAGCCGCTCACCACGCCGAACAGCAACCTCGATTCACGCCCGACGCGCTGGCCGCAGATTGATGATCAGCACGACGCTCTTTGGCGGCGTGGAATTGAACGGCTCATCGCTGACGCGAACGCCCGCGCTGCGATTGCACGCTGGCGCGGTTGGGAGCCGGGAGTGCTCATTCCGCTCGCCCGAGCTGGCCTCATTTCCGCGCCGATCTTTGATCGCTGGCCGACCGTGATCGAGCCGCAACCATGTGCGTGCTTTCGCGTCCTGCACCCGGAGCACGTCACCGATGCCGGTCTGGATTTTTGGGCGTGGCACGTCGCGCAGCTTCACATCCGTTTTCATCCCGGCGTTAACCGCCGCGATGGCTCGGCGCTGTCGTGGATTTACGCGCCGACGATGAAACGGCTCGGAATGGACGACGGTGGCAACGCGCCGCTCATCATCGCCCGCGATGGCCGCGACCCGGAGCAACCCGCACACGGCACCCGCTGCCGCTGCGTGATCATCTGCGCCGGAGAATGGGACGCCCTCAGCGTCTTGCTCGCAGCGTGGTGGATCAACGACAACGGCGCGCTGCTGCTTCCTCGCGGCCTCGCAATCGTCGGCATCCGCGGCGAGGGGCGAAGCGGCACAGACGCCTATCTGCGCCACTACGCGCACTGGAAGCCCGATGCCGTCGTTCTACTCGCGGATGCCGACAAGACCGGCCTCGCGTGGTTTCGCCCCACGCCAGACGGACGGGCGGGCTTTGCCGAGCAGCTTGAGCAGCGCGGGGCGAAAGTGATCCGGCGGGTTCCTCGTGGCGATGGCGTCAAGGATGTGAGCGACCTCTACCGCGCCGGGAATCTTGGGCTGCCGGACATCGAGGAGATGCTCGGAATTGCTGGCTTCAACTGGAAGGGAGGCACGCGATGAGCACGACCCCCTTCACCTCGCAGGACATCATTCGCGCCGAAAATCCGTCGCCCGTTATGGCAACAGCCGATTCCAACCTCCTCGGGAACTCTCTCGCGGACAAACCCGCACCAGCTCCAGTTGACTGGCTCGCCGCGTTCAACGTGGGCACCGTGTCCGCCGCGGAACTGCAAGCGATGAAGCTGCCGCACCACCGCCAGCTTCTCGGCGAGTGGTTTGCCGAAGCAGACCTCGGTTTTATTTTCGCCGCTCGCGGCATCGGAAAGACCCATCTCGGTATCGGCATGGCGCGCGCGCTTGCTGAGGGTAGCAGCATCGGGCCGTGGAGGTCATGCGGAGCCGTTCCTGTCCTCTACGTGGATGGCGAGATGAACGCGGAACAGATACGCGCACGCGATGCAGGGCTCCGCACTGGAAACGGCCTGCTCCACTACCTCAACCATGAGGTGCTGTTCGAGCGGACGGAAAAGACGCTCAACCTCGCGCGGCCTGAGCAGCAGGAGGCGCTGACGGCCCTGTGCGTGGCTCTCGGGGTGCGCGTGCTGTTTCTCGACAACCTGTCGGTGCTATTCTCCGGCATCGAGGAGAACGACAACTTCGCGTGGGAGGCGGTGCTCCCGTGGCTGCTCCGGCTGCGAAAGCTGAACATCGCCGTCGTCATCGTTGCGCACGCGGGCAGGAACGGCCAGATGCGCGGTGCCAGCAAGCGCGAAGACTGCGCAGCATGGGTGCTGAGGTTGGACGATGCGCTCGACGCTGCGACGGTGAAGCGAGGCGCGAAATTCGTGACCTCGTTCACGAAGCCATCCCGTCACACGCCCGCAGAAATGCCCGCCTACGAATGGCAATTCGCGCCGGACGAAATGACCGGGCGCTGTGTCGTGACCTTTCGCGAGGCAAGCGGTCTGGAGGTGTTCCTGCAATGGGTGGCCGACGGCCTCGACACCTGCAAAGAGATCGCGGCGGAGATGCACACGACGCCCGGCACTGTTTCCAAGCTCGCCAAGCGCGCAGAGAAAGCCGGACGCATCCGCATTGAGGGGCGGAAATACCTGCTCGGTGGAAACGGGGAGCACCAAAAATGATGGCCTCGTTTCCATTCGCGCGCACGCTCTCGTTTCCCGTTCGTTTCCACTGGAACAGAGGGAAACCCGCTCGTTTCCGCAGCCGCTTCCAGTCCGTTTCCCGTTCGTTTCCCGTTTCCCCGCTTAGGGCTGGAAGCCGGAAACGCGCCGCGAGTAGCCTGCAATGCGCTTGATCCTCACTCCCGAGCAGGCCGCGCAAATCACGCCGCACATGCGCCCCGGCTTCGCGCTCATCGGCAGGATTGCGCGCGAGATGTTCGATGGCACCAACGCCGGGACATCCGGGCGGTTCGTGATCGAGTTGGGCACCGTCGCCGAGATCGCGCTGCCCGCACTCCGCTTGGCAATCCAACGGGCGATGGAGAGGTCACGTCGAGCGCCAGCACGTCCTTCACGTCGCCCTTGAGCACGCCGCCGTGAAGTGGTGACGACTAAGCGAGGCGGATGTAGCTGTCCTCGATTCGCGAAAGCACCATCAGGCCAGAATAGCCGAGCGCAGCGGCGGCAAGCACATTGATCGCACCAGCAATCCGACTCGTTGCGAACATCTGCTCGGTGAGATCGTCGCTCGGGGAGGCACCGTGAGCGAGCGGATGCCTGTGCGTTTGCCATGCATCAAGTGCGGGGGCCATTTTTTCGGCAGGCAATCGCAGGTGCTCAATGAGCTGCCTGTATTTGTCTGCTGGCCGGACAGGGCGTGCGCTTTGTAGGTAGCCGAGAAACCGCGTCCAAGCCCCGGCAGTTTCAGGAGGTGTTTTTGCATCCGCGGCTTGCTCCTTCGCGAACGCAACCAACTTGGAGCGCGCGTATTCAAACTGCGCGGTATCAGCGGGTATCTCCGCTGCGCACAACTTCTCGAACAGGAAACCGACGATGCCTTCAAACACGGCGCAAAGCCCGAGAGTCCCGACGTGATCCGGCGTGTCATTCGCGGCGGCCTCGCGGGCGAGAAACAGATAGTCATTGAGCCCTTTGCCGAAATTGTCCCTGCGCAAGAAGCACTCAACTGCCTTGCCGATGAGCAGCGTCGCATCTGAACCGTTTGCACACGTCGTCTGCGTCAAAGGCGTATGCCTGTTTTCCGAAATTGTGCGTGGAGCGGTGGTGTATTCTGTGAAGATGCCGGAACCCTGAACGCGCTCCCATTGCGGCCAAGCGTGACGGCCATGAACGAACGCGATGGCGCGGTATAGAGCCGCCGTGAATCGGACAATCTCACCAAGCGGTGCAGACGCTTCCTTTTTCAGCCGCAATTCGATGAGGCAATCATCTCCCCGCTGGATCAAAGCGTATTCAAAATCCCCAAGCTCCCCTTTGAGCGTGTCCCTCTCCCAGCGGGTAGATTTCCCGAGGAAAGGGTTCTCCTGAACTGTCTCGGTTCTCAATTCGCGCCAGACGATCTTGTAGTTGCTCAATCGCGCCGTCACGTAGCCGCGCATCGGCACGGTGGATTCCACTTTCGGATTTTCGACCGCTTCCAGCAAAGCGTCCCGCAGGTTCCCGTCGTTGAAAGGAGTCGTGAGATGCTGAATGCGATCAAACGCAAACCGGCCACTGCGCACGGTAAAGCGTGCCGTGCTCGTGCTGTGCTGATCCGGGGTGCTCAGCCCCCAGAATGGAGCCTGTCCCTCGATGATGCCTCCGATCTTCCAGAACTGTTCTCGCGTGATCGTTCCACCGATTTCTGGCAGCCCCTGATCCCCCGCGAGAATTACCTCCAGTTCGATCCTTCCATCGCTGCTCCGCAGTTTGCCATTGCCAGTGAAGTCGCCTTGAGGCGTAAGGATCACGATCTGGCTCACCGCGAGTGGCGCTGTCGTGCTGCGAAGGTGTTCGGCGACCTTTTCAAAATCCATGTGCGGAAATCAGGATGCCACGAACTGCGTGCGTCTGCCAGATAACACCAGCTTCCCGTCCTTCTATTCCCCGTGCCCTGTGCGATTCATCTCGTCCGTCATCATCTCCTTCATCGGCGCGGAGCCAAGGACGCAACGATCCACGCGCGCCGAACGGTGCCGCGCATGAGCAGGGCAGGCTCACGCTTGGGATCAGGTTTTCCCCTACTTGGCCCCCACCGCCAATCTCGCAGCTTTCTCCCTTTCTTCTCTGTCGCGCGCCGCAAATTCCGAACTCGACAACTTGGGGTTTGTCACGGACGCAGCACCAACCCATGAGGACGCCAACGCCGAAACAAAGCTTCCGCGGCTGGGCAACGCCCAAGCACCTTCGCTCGCCAGAGTTTCGCGAGCATTTGCGCAGGGCGGCGGCGAAGGGCGGGCGCTCGCGTTCGCTCGCGAAGATAGACGCGGCGCGGCGCAACGGACGGCTCGCCGGCAAGCGCGGGAAAAAGCCCGGCCCGCAGGGGCCGCACATCATGGTGCCGCCGCTGAACGCCGTGGAAGTGTGGTGCGCCGCGGGATGCGGCTTCTCGATGCTGCTCTCGCGTCAAGCGATGGAGGCGAACAGCCGTGGCCGTGCGGTTGCGTGGACGTGCCCGCAGTGCAACCACGCGGGCAACCGCATTGAGCCGCGCACATGCCCTGCGCCAGTGATGCCGTCACGCCCTGCCTCGCCGCCAGACTTCCCCGTTACGACGATGGTTTCTGGCGATGCTGTAGAACGATGAACGCGCCAGCCGTCGCGGCGGCGGCGATGAGATCGAGCAGGACGAGGCGCGGAACATCCACGGCATACGCCGCTGTGAGCGTGGAAGCGCCGAGGCCGTTTGGGGTGTCGAGCAGGAACGCGAAGCCGATGCGATCCACGCGGAGGACGTGGCCGCTGGTGTTCTTGATTGTGCGCAGCCACGGCGGGAACAGCCACGTCAGGGCCAGTAGGCCGATGCCCGCAAGGATCGCGCGCACCGGCTTTCCGAGTCCGTCCCACGGAAAGGAATTGCCTGCGGCTTTTGGCTCCCCGTGCTGTGTGCCAGACGCGATTACCCCGGTGAATACCGAGGCGATCACCGCAATGACGAGCCACCCGTGGGCGGTGGATGTGCTCAGGCCAACGGCAAAAGATACAATGAACAGGATTGCCGAGATTGCGCCGAAAACGGCGAAGGCTGGGACTGCGAACGCCAGCAGCTTGGCCAATTGGGATCGAGTCATGGCGTTGATTTCGGTAGGGCCTTTACAGCCCGGCACACACTGCAAGTGCCGCCGCCCCGCGCGCAGTGGGCGCAGTGCGTGCATTTCGTGCAGGCGGTGCATGTGCCGGACGGGTTGCAGCGCGAGGGTGAGGCGTGGTCGCACGCCGCAGGCAGAGAGAGCAGCGACGTGCCGAGAAGGAAGGCGACTGCGCGGCGGAGGATCATGGTTGCAGCTTCTTTGGACGAGTTGTGCGGAATCCCGCACAACGAAGCTGCGAGAGTCTCCTAGCGTCAAGTGCCGAATCCGGCACACCAATGAGTCGCCCTCGCAACACTGTCGGGCCGAATCTTCGCCGCTTGCGCGATCAGCGCGAGCTGTCGCAAGCCGATGTTGCCGCCGCGTGTCAGCGTCTCGGGTGGGATGCCAGCCGCGACATGATCGCGAAGATCGAAGGGCAAACGCGCTGGGTGTCCGATTCTGAGTGGGTGTTTCTGGCTCTCGCGCTACGGGTGCGGTTGGACGAATTGTTGCCCGCTGAGACGCAGCGGGCGCTTCAGAATCGAATTAAGGAGTTGAAGCCGTAGCGCATTGTAGGACTCGAACGCGCACCGCGCATGTCGAAGGGTCAGCCGCCGAAGTAACGGCAAGAGCGTCGGGCGAAATTCTGAGTTCTGGGTGGGGCGGCTTCGCCGCCTCCCTACAGGTTGTCTCCGTCCATCTGCATCGCCCACTCCTCCGCTGGCGTCGGCTTCCACCGCGTTCGCAGCGCCTCGCGGCCCTCCTGTCTCCTCCGCTCCTTCTCCGCCTCCGGCAGCGCGTCGATCCGCGCGTCGTTCTCCGCCATCCGCTTCCTGAGTTCGTCGAGTTTCATCGGGTGTGCCTGTCCTTTCCCGCTCTGGTGTGCCCGCTTGCTTCGAATGGTCCATTCAATGAGTGCTTCGTGCTCTCCCTCAATATTTCTTCCCAACTCCGCCGCATCTGATCCAATTTTGCTTCGTATGAAAGCGGCGGCTTCTTGGAAAAGACCTCCGCGGCCTGCTGAAAAGTCATCAAGAGCTTTTTGGACTCGGGAGTCTGTTGCTCGATCATGGGCGATTCGATTACCGCGCACGCCTGAAAGAGCAATCGCATTTTGGATTCCGGTGCCACGGGCGCCTGTGTGCGCGCAAGACCTCCCAGCTCGTCGAAACCGAAGGGTCAAAGCGGTAGCGCGATTATACCAGAGAGCCTCAGGTTACGTTGGGAGGGCGCCCTCGTGGGCGGGGTCGGGGGTGACGCGCAAATTCTTGCGCCCGCATCCTCCGAACTCGCAGGCCCCACACATCACCTAGGACAAATTCCCGGCTCGGATCATAGCGCTATGATGCTTGGGCGTTAGCCGTCCTGCCGTTGCACCCGATCAGAGAGCATATGGATGAACTCCTCATCCAAGAAGGCCGCAGCCCATTTGCCTGCCGCTTCGGTCCCGGTCATGCCAGCGATGACAATCCCGATTCTTTCGACAGCCGCATTGTTCACGACTACTTCGACGCGCACGGGATCATACCAGCCCGGCGTGTATGGATACTCAAAGGCTTCCTCCGAGCTGGCGCTGCGCATTGGAAAATTTCGGTATCTCTCCCGCGTCGCCGCCATGCCCGAAGCGATGGCTGCTTGGATTTCAAGCAGTCGCGGCTCTGGCACTGCTGTTGCGCCAGCAATCTCCTGCTCGCGCACGAAAGGCCCATACCTCACCTCCGCATCATGCCTGATCTGACCTAGCATGAACTCCCGAGCTGCTTGCTTACCCTCTGATGACAGTTCCGGCAGCGGTGGTGGTGGGACGACCGGACGGCTCGCCATCTCCTCACGCTCTTTCTCGAATTGTTTCCTGAGTTCGGCGAGTGTCATGGGATGCGGTTCGTTGGTTTGAGTGCGGTGCTACTTCGGCTCCGAAATTCCGAAGATGTGCCGCAAATCGTGCGTGGACGGCCCGCGTAAATTGATACGCGAAGCCTCGGGCCTGTCCCAATACTCCCGACGATTCGTTACCGCGTCTGACGCCTCCAACGGAGACGCATTTTCCGCTTTCTCCGGCTGAGCTTGCGGCTGTTCCAAGTTCACGCACTCCATCCTGATCTACGTCGAGAGAGCGTCAATGCGGTTCTCAGCCTGCGTCTTGATCCGCATGGTGCCGGCGCGACTACAGACTCCGCGCTCGCGATTTCCACGCGTTCGGAAGCCGTTCGGCTAGCTCTCCAACGGCCCGCCCAGCAACTCTTCGCGTGGATTCGGCAGCATCATTGCCTGCCTCGCGGCCTCGATCTGCTCGGGGCTTGGGTTCTTTTCCTCCGGCGTCAGATAGCTCAGGCCGCGCGCCGAAATCCCCCGCGCCCGCTCGGGCGTCATCTCGCGGAACTCCTTGGCTAGATCGTTCGGATACATCACGTGTGCTTATTTCGGCTCCGAGATTCCGAGAATGCGGCGAAAATCCTCGTTTGACATTATCTGCAAATTCAACTTCGTGCCGTCCGGCCTGTCCCAATTCTCCCCGTGGTTCATCACCCTCGCCGACGTGGGCAGATCGTCCTTTTTATCCGACTGAGCTTGCGGCTGTTCCGCGTTCACGCGCCACATCCTGCTCTGCATCAAGCGCGCGTCAACGCAGTTCGCATCCCCCAATTTTGATATGCGACGGCACTACATATTCCCGTCGGCCACCGAGCCCCATTCTGCGTTCGCACGATCCTCGGGCACATCGCCTGCACCGTGGCCACCGAAAAGGATCAACATTATCCCTTGTTCTACTTTTGTTCTACTTTGGGCACTTCCAAACTCTGGTTGAAACGCACGCGTTGAATCAGGTGAAACCCTCTGGAACGCCTGTATTCATGCGGGTTTTCTGGCGGTTCACTGCAACGGGATGCAATCGGGTGAAATCGGCAAAATCAGAATTTTAAGTCCCTTGCGTCTGCCATTTCGCCATGCCGGCATGTGCTGACTTGCAGCGGCCTCCCTTTTCGGCCCACCGCTCGGGGGTGTGCAAGGAGGGAATGGCGAGGGGCGAGGGGCGGGGGCCGAGGGCCGAAGGTCGAACGACTGGCGGCTGAAGCTCGAAACCAGCAACCAGCAACCGGCAACCAGCAACTCGCGCCCCTCGTCCCTAGTCCCTCGTCCCGCGCTCCGCGCCCTTCCCTCTCTCTGCGCCAATCTGCGAAATCTGCGGACCTGCCTGCCTGACCCCTGACCCCTCGCCCCGTCTCCCCTTCCGCCTCCGCCCCTCCCCCCCTCCCAACTGTTCCTCGGAAAACGCCGTCCGGCAGTTGCCGAACGTCCTCCGGCAATAGGAAAACGTCGTCCGGCAGTTGCCCACCGTCGTCCGGCAATGGGAAAACGTCGTCCGGCAGTTGCCCACCGTCGTCCGGTAATAGGAAATCGTCGTCCGGCAGTTGCCGAACATCGTCCGGCAATAGGCAAACGTCGTCCGGCAGTTGCCGAACATCGTCCGGCAATAGGAAAACGCCGTCCGGCAGTTGCCGAACGTCCTCCGGCAATAGGAAAACGTCGTCCGGCAGTTGCCAAACGCCGTTTTCCAACAACCCGTCAACGCGCTTCCGAGGAAAACACCGGGCAAAACCAAGGAATTCGCAAATTCCCGCCTCCCGGCGCCTCCGCGCATCGGAAAACGCCCGCACCCCCTCGACCTTGTTCCACGCATCGCTACGCCCGCTCCCATTCCCGCGATCAGTCCTAAAGTTCGTCCTTCCGTCGTTCGTCATTCGGCATTCCCTCCCGTTCAGAATTCAAAACTCGGAATTCAGAACTTTGAATTCCAACCATTCGCCCCCCTGAATTTTCTTCGTGCAAAGCGCCGCGTGCATCAATAGGATTTTCAGATGGCCAAGGGAAAGTCCTCCGCGAACGCTTCCTCCAAGGACTCCACCGCCGCCCTCGGCTTTGAAGCCAAGCTCTGGCTCGCTGCGGATAAGCTCCGCAACAACATGGACGCGGCGGAGTATAAGCACGTCGTCCTCGGCCTCATCTTCCTCAAATACATCTCCGACAGCTTCGAGGAGCACCACGCAAGGCTGAAGGCAGGGAAAGGCGACTACGCCGGGGCGAATCCCGAGGACCCGGACGAATACCGCGCCGAGAATATCTTCTGGGTGCCGCCCGCCGCGCGTTGGAGCTACCTGCAAAACAGCGCCAAGCAGCCCACCATCGGCAAGATCGTGGACGACGCCATGGTCGCCATCGAGCGCGATAACCCGCGCCTGAAAGGCGTCCTGCCCAAGGACTACGCCCGCCCCGCGCTGGACAAGCACCGCCTCGGCGAACTCATCGACCTCATCGGCACCATCGGCCTTGGCGACAAGGAGAGCCGCAGCAAGGACATCCTCGGCCGCGTGTATGAATACTTCCTCACCCAGTTCGCCAGCGCGGAGGGGAAGAACGGCGGGCAATTCTACACCCCGTCCTGCGTCGTGCGGTTGCTGGTCGAGATGCTCGCCCCCTACAAGGGGCGCATCTACGACCCCGCCTGCGGCTCCGGCGGCATGTTCGTGCAGTCGGAAAAGTTCGTGGAAAGCCACGGCGGCAAGCTGGGCGACATCTCCGTCTATGGCCAGGAGAGCAACGCCACCACGCGCCGCCTCGCCATCATGAACCTCGCCATCCGCGGCATCGAGGCCGACTTCGGCCCCGAGCACGCCGACACCTTCCGCCGCGACCTCCATCCCGACCTCCGCGCCGACTACGTCCTCGCCAACCCGCCCTTCAACGACTCCGACTGGTTCCGCAAGGACGACGACGTGCGCTGGCAGTTCGGCGTCCCGCCCAAGGGGAATGCCAACTTCGCCTGGGTGCAGCACTTCATCCACCACCTCGCCCCGCAGGGCATGGCCGGCTTCGTCCTCGCCAATGGCAGCATGTCCTCCAACCAGTCCGGCGAAGGCGACATCCGCCGCGCCCTCATCGAGGCCGATCTCGTGGACTGCATGGTCGCCCTCCCCGGCCAGCTCTTCTACAGCACGCAAATCCCCGTCTGCCTCTGGTTCGGCGGGAAAAGCAACACGCTCGATTCGGCGAACGATGGCCGTTTGTTCGATGGCGAAACGGAACTCTGCTTGGTAGCCTGACGCCATGAAACTCGCGGCCATAGAAAACCCCAGAAGTCGTCAGGAGGAACTCGGACAGTTCCTCACTGCGACGCCTGTGGCCGACTTCATGGCTTCAATGTTTGGGCCGCTTCCGAAAACGGTGCGCCTGCTAGACGCTGGTGCCGGTGCTGGCTCACTTACGGCTGCTTTCGTCGCCCGGTGTTGTGAAAAACGTGACGGAGTTCGCGCCATCGAAGCCACACTTTACGAACTCGACGGTGAAATCCTCAACGCGCTGTCCGCGACGATGCGCGATTGTGAACGGCAGTGCGCCGACGCGGGCGTCCGCTTCACATTCACCATTCACCCCGCCGATTTCATCCAGGAAATGTCGACGCGTCTCGCCGGCGATTTGTTCGGCACTCAACCGCCCGCCTTCGATGCCGCCATTGCGAATCCGCCCTATCGCAAAATCAGCACTGACTCTGACGAGCGCCGCGCCCTGCGTTCCGTCGGCGTCGAGACGAGCAACCTCTACACCGGCTTTATCGCGCTCATTCAGCGCCTGCTAGTTCCAGGCGGGCAACTCGTCGGCATTACCCCGCGCAGTTTTTGCAACGGCCCTTACTTCCGCCCATTCCGCGAAGACTTCTTGAGTCAACTGGAGCTGCGCCGCCTGCACGTTTTCGAATCACGCCAAGCCGCGTTTCGCGAAGACAGCGTGTTGCAGGAGAACATCATCTTCCACGCCGTAAAGGGGCGGAATCAGCCCAGCGAACTCACCATCTCCAGCAGCAGCGGAGAGCATGGCGACGAAGTTTCCGAGGCCGTCATTCCGTTCGTCGAAATCGTTCATCCGCGCGACCCTGAGAAGTTCATCCACATTCCCTCCGCAGCCAGTCACGCGACGGCCAAGGAAACGATGAACGGCCTGCACACCAGCCTCGCCTCGCTCGGTCTGACCATTTCCACCGGGCGCGTCGTGGACTTCCGGCTCAAGGATGCGCTGCGGAGGGAACCCGAGCGCGGCACCGTGCCACTGCTCTATCCCTGCCATTTCAACGGCGGCACCGTCCACTGGCCCAAGCTCGAAGCACGCAAGCCCAACGCTATCCTCGACAACGATGATACCCGCCCGTGGCTTGTGCCCTCCGGCGTGTATCTGCTCACGAAGCGTTTCACCTCGAAGGAAGAGCGCCGCCGCCTCGTCGCCTGCCTTTATGACCCGGACTTGGTAAAGGCAAAGTGGGTCGGGTTTGAGAACCACCTGAATTACTTCCACGCCAGCGGCCACGGGTTGGATCGCGCCTTGGCCTGCGGTCTGTTCGCGTTTCTGAACTCGACCGTCGTTGACCAATATTTCCGTCGCTTCAGCGGCCACACGCAGGTGAACGCCACGGACCTGCGCACTCTCGCCTATCCCGACCGCGACACGCTGGAGGCAATGGGCCGCGAAATGAAATCCCTCGACCTCACGCAGACGGAAATCGACCAACTCGTCACCAAGCACCTTCATGCCCGCTGAAAAAACCAACCGCAAAACCGCAGCGCGGAAGAAGCGTCTCGCCCAAGCCATTGAGGCGCTCACCGCGTTGGAGTTTGGACCAAAGCAGCGCAACGAAACCGCCGCCTACACGCTGCTTGCCTTGCTCGACCTCCAACCCGATGCCGCATGGGCCGACGCGCAGGCGCCGCTGCGTGGCATCACGCCCATCATCGACTTCATCGCGACCGCCTACGGCAACCGCTACGCGCCCAATACCCGCGAAACTATCCGCGACGATGCGGTGAAGTTCTTCGTCGAGGAAGGACTGCTGCTGCGTAATCCCGACGATCCGAACCGCCCGACCAACAGCGGCAAGACGGTCTATCAGATCGAGCCAACCGCCCTCGCTCTCTTCCGCACATTCGGCACCCTGGAATGGACTCCCGCGCTGGCGCACTACCTCACCAGCCGCGAAACGCTCAAACACGAGATCGCCCGGAAGCGTGACCTCGCCCGCGTGCCCGTCACGTTGCCGGATGGCTCTCAAGTCGCGCTCTCACCCGGCGGCCAGAATCCGCTCATCAAGGCCATCATCGAGAAATTTTGCCCCGCTTTCGCTCCCGGCGGGGTGGTGCTCTACATCGGCGACACCGAGAACAAATTCGTCCACCTCGAAACCACTGGCCTGACCAAACTCGGTGTCACCTTGGATTCCGCCGCCAAGATTCCCGACGTCATCGTCCACGACACCAGACGGAACTGGCTCCTGCTCATCGAAGCCGTCACCAGCGCCGGCCCCGTGGACGGCAAGCGCCGCAAGGAACTCAAAGACCTGTTCGCTGGCTGTAAAGCGGGCCTTGTCTTCGTAACCGCCTTCGAGACCCGCCGGACCATGCAGACCTTCCTCTCGCACATCGCCTGGGAGTCTGAGGTCTGGAACGCCGAAGACCCCGACCACATGATCCACTTCAACGGCGAACGGTTCTTGGGGCCATATCCAGACGTTATGGCGAAACACCAATGACCGGACCAGTATGAAACTGACGTGACTTCGCTTTTTCGAGTCGAGTGAAGAGTGAGTCTGGGGATTTCAGAAAGAACCCAGATCATGAAAGGAAAACGATACACAACCGAAGAAAAGATCCGCATTCTGCGGGAAGGAGACGGAGGCAAAGCCGTG
>JBGAPP010000012.1:0-187093 GCA_044221185.1 Chthoniobacteraceae bacterium
AAATTCGAATCCCGTTAGGGTCGCTTGTGTTGCGGGTGGATCGCCATGGGCTAGTTTCCGACGACATTGCAGAAGCCGCCGTCCAATCCATCGCCGCGCATCCACTACCCGCCTGAGCTTCCCGTTTCCGGGAAGCGCGGGGAAATCCTCGCTGCGCTCGCGGAGCACCAGGTCGTCGTGGTCGCCGGCGAGACGGGCTCGGGGAAGACGACGCAACTCCCGAAGATGTGCCTTGAGCGGCTGCTCGCGACCAAAGCGCGCGGCCGCATCGGCTGCACGCAGCCGCGGCGCGTGGCGGCGGCGAGCGTGTCGCGCCGTGTGGCGGAGGAGCTGAACGTGCAGTGGGGCTGCGAGGTTGGGTGCAAGGTGCGCTTCGGCGACAACACGAGCCGGGACACGCTCGTGAAGTTCATGACCGACGGCATCCTGCTCGCGGAAATCCAGGGCGACCCGATGCTCCGCGCGTATTCGATCCTCATCGTGGACGAGGCGCACGAGCGCTCGCTGAACATTGATTTCCTCCTCGGCCACCTGCGCGGCCTGCTGAAACGGCGCCCCGATTTGCAGGTGGTGATTACGTCGGCGACGATTGACACGCAGGCATTCTCGGCGGCGTTTGGAAACGCGCCGATCATCGAGGCGAGCGGGCGGCTCTTTCCGGTCGAGGTGCGCTACAAGGACACGTCGGACGCCGAGGGCGAGGGTCTTGTGGAGGACGTCGTCGGCGCGGTGGAGGAGGCGCTCATCGAGTCGGACGACGGCGACATCCTCGTCTTCCTCGCGACGGAGCGCGACATCCGCGACACATGCGATGCACTTGAAGGCGCGCTGGGAAGAGACTTCGAGGTGCTTGGGCTTTTCGGACGCATGGCGTCGGCGGATCAGCAGCGCATCTTTTCGCCGGGGCCGAGGCGCCGCGTGATCGTGTCCACAAACGTTGCGGAAACTTCGCTCACGATTCCGCGCATCCGCTGCGTGATTGATTCCGGCCTCGCGCGCATCAGCCGCTACAATCCGCGGACCCGCACGAGGCGCCTGCCCGTCGAGCCCGTCGCGCAGAGCAGCGCCAACCAGCGCGCGGGGCGCGCGGGCCGGGTGCGCGACGGCGTGTGCGTGCGGCTTTACTCGCAGGAGGATTTTTCCGCGCGCCCGCAGTTCACGCAGCCCGAGATCCAGCGCGCGAACCTCGCGGAGGTGATCCTGCGCATGAAGGCGTTCCAGCTTGGCGACGTGGAGACATTTCCATTCCTGCATCCGCCAACGCACGCCGCGATTCAGGCCGGATACACGCTGCTGCACGAGCTCGGTGCGCTGAACGACGAGCACGAGATGACGCCGCTCGGCCACGAGTTGGCGCGGCTCCCCATCGATCCGACACTCGGGCGCATGCTGCTGCAGGCGGAAAAGGAACGCGTGCTGCCGGAGGTGCTCGTGATCGCCGCAGGCCTGAGCATCCCCGATCCGCGCGAGCGGCCCGAAGACGAGAAGGAGGCCGCCGCCGCCGCACACCGCGCGATGGCGGATGCGGATTCGGACTTCCTCACGCTGCTGCGCATCTGGCGCGAGATGCCGGGCTCCGAGAGCAGGAATGCGCTGCGACGCTGGGCGAGGGCGAACTTTTTCAACGCGAGCCGCCTGCGCGAATGGCGCGACCTGCACCGCCAGCTCGCCCATGCGATGGGCGTGAAGCCCGAGCTGCCCGAGCGCGACATCCACTACGACGGCATTCACCGCGCGGTGCTCACCGGGCTGCTCGGCCACATCGCGCAGCGGCAGGAACGAAACACCTATAAGGCCACCGGGAACCGCCTCACGACGATCTTCCCCGGCAGCGGGCTGTTCTCGCGGGGGAAAAGACCGGGCGCCGGAGGAAAGAAGTCATCCGACGAAAACGGAAAGGCGCCGGCGCAACCGCAGTGGGTGATGGCCGCGGAAATCGTCGAGACATCCGCACTCTATGCGCGCACCGTCGCGCGCATCCTGCCCGAATGGGTCGCGGAACTCGGCGCCCACCTCTGCTCGCTGCGCTACGGCGATCCGCGCTGGGACGCAAAGGCCGGACGCGTGCTTGCAACCGAGCGCACGTTGCTGAGCGGACTCGAAGTCGCGCGGAAGCCAGTGGACTACGGACGCATTGAGCCAAAGGAGGCGACGGAGATTTTCATCCGCGGCGCGCTCATCGCAGCGGAGGCGCCGATCGCGCTCCGCTTCTTTTCGGAAAATCAAAAGCTGCGCGTGAAGATGGAAACCGCGCTCACTCGGGTGCGCAACCACCGGGCGCTCGTGCTCGACGAGATGCTCTTCCGTTTCTACGCCAAGCGCATCGAAGGCGTGTCCTCGATTCACGACTTGCAGCGGTTCGTGAAGCCGCGGCTCGCGCACGAGCCCGACTTTCTCTGCGCGACCGAGGCCGACCTGCTTGGTGATTCAGGCGCGGACTACGACCGCGAGGCGTTCCCCGAGCAGGTGCGCCTCGCAAACACCGTCCTGCCGCTCTCGTATCAATACAACCCCGGCCACGAGCACGACGGCGTTACGGTGAATGTGCCGCTGCCCGTGGCCCGTGCGCTGACCGCTGGGCAGTTGCAGTGGATGGTGCCCGGCATGCGCGCCGAGCAAATCGGCACGCTCCTGCGAGCGCTGCCAAAAATGATCCGCAAGACTCTGCAGCCGATCGATCCGAAGGTGGTCGAAATCGCCGGGGCGTTCGACCCAGGGAAGGAGGATTTCCTTTCCGCACTCGCCGCGCACATCCAGCGCACCTACCGCGTCGCACTGAAGGCTGCAGACTGGCCGCCGGGCAGCCTGCCCGCGCATTTGAAGCCGCGCATCCACATCGTGGACGACCGCAAGCAGGTGATCGCCGCCGGACGCGATCTCGACACGCTGCACGGCGAAATCGGCACCGCGCGCACTCCCGCATGGGATTGCGCGGCGCGCGAATGGGAACGGCCAGTCGGGAAGTCATGGAGTTTCGGCGACCTGCCGGAAAAGATCGCCGTCGAGACAATCGCCGGCACGCCGCATTTCGCGTGGCCGTCGCTGGTGTTTACGGACGCCGGCGCATCCATCCGGCTCTGCAATGCGCGCGAGGAGGCCGAGCAGCTCGCCATCCCCGCGGTGCGCCGCCTTGCGGAAATCGCAGCGGAGAAGGATCTCGCGTGGCTCGCACGGGAATTCCGCCAGCTCGGCCTCGCAACGTCACGCGCAGCACAGCCCGCGAATCTGCGCGATGCATTCACCGTCGCCACGGCGAAGCTCGCGGGGAACGCGACGCCATGGGGCACGCCCGAGTCGCTGTCCCGCGGTGCGATCGCAATGCTTTGCGAACACGCCCTGCGCCTCTCCCCCGCCCTGCCGCTCACAGAATCCCGCTTCCGTGCGATGCTCGCAAATTTCCACCGCGATCTCCCGGCACTCACCCGCAAGGTGAGCGACATCATCGCGCAAATCGTGTCGCTCCGGCACGGAATCGCCACATCGCTGCGCCGCTATCCCGGGCTCGACGCCGACCTTGGACGGCTGCTGCCCGCGGATTTTCCCGCAGCCGTTCCGTTCGCGCAGTTCGCCCACATCCCCCGCTATCTCCGAGCGGTCCAACTCCGCGCCGAGCGCGCTGAACTCGCGCCCGCCAAGGATGCGGAGAAAGCGCGGCAGCTCGCATTTTTCCACGGCTGGGAAAAGCGCGTGCCTCCCGCGCGCCATGCGGAGTTCCATTGGATGCTGGAAGAGTTCCGGGTCTCGGTCTTCGCGCAGGAACTCGGCACTCCGGCACCCGTCTCCGCGCAGCGCCTCAAGGCTCTCGGCGCCTTTTGATCGCAGACTCGATGCCTTCCGCGCCGCAGAAATTCACGCGCGCCGCCAACGAATTGTCGCCGGACCAGCTTATCTCCGGCACTTCACCTCACTCCCATGAAACCGCTGTTCCTCACCCTTGCCCTCCTCACTGCCACCGCCTCCGCCGAACCCGCGGCCAAGCACGCCGAGTCTGCTCCCGCAAAACCGGCTCCGAAGCCATTCAGCCTTCCGCCCGGCATCCGCATGGAGGGCGACATCTCCTACATTCCCGGCGGCGACGACGCGCAAAAGCTCGACCTGTATCTGCCCGAAAAGACTGCCGGCAAAGCGGTGCCGCTCATCGTTCACATCCATGGTGGAGGCTGGCGAGGCGGGAGCAAATTCCCGTGCCCGGTGGCCGCGATGGTGCTGAAGGGCTACGCAGTCGCGAGCGTCGAATACCGCTTCAGCCAGAAGGCGATCTTCCCGGCGCAGATTCAGGACTGCCAGGCGGCGATCCGCTGGCTGCGCGCACATAGCAGGGAATACAACTTTGATCCGGACCGCATCGGCGTCGTGGGCGGCTCGGCCGGCGGACACCTCTCGGCGCTCGTCGGCACTTCCGGCGGAAAAAGAGCGTTCAGCCCGATCGGCGGCAACGAGGATCAGTCTGACCGCGTGCAGGCCGTGTGCGACATCTACGGCCCCGCGGATTTCAGCAGCGTCGTGCAGCAGGCCGCTGACGACCAGAACGTGCGGAACATCTTCAAGTTCAACACGCCGAGTGATCCGTATTCGTCGCTCATCGGCACGGCGCTCGATGACAAGCACAAGGCCGCCGCGGCCAGCCCGGTGCATTACGTCAGCAGCAACAACCCGCCCTTCCTCATCCTGCACGGCACGCACGACGCGCTGGTGCCGCTCGCGCAGAGCGAGCAGCTCGCTGCCGCGCTGCGGGAAAAGGGCGTCGCAGTGTGGCTGCAAAAGCTCCCCGGCTCCGGCCATGGCGGGCCGGCGTTTGGCAAGCCGTCAATCACGCAGCTCACGCAGAATTTTTTCGACAAGCACCTCAGGGGTGCCGCGGTGAAGATCGAACTCGTGCCGGAAGCAGAGGTGGCCGCCGAGCCGCCTAAGCCCGCCGGAAAATAGCCCGCTGATCACGCGCCAGCCGCGATCACCGAAATCCGATCAGGCGCCGCGACTCACTGCGAGGCCTAGTGTTGGACACGATCCAGGATAGGCGCCACCACCACCAAGAAGATTTTCCAAATTTGTTGTTGACCGCATTAGTCCCCAGACTTATTTAGCTGTTCATTCACCGCCTATGACCAAGTCACAGACATATCCGATTCATCCGCAAGCGACCGCTTGGTTGCGTTGCGCGGGTATGTTCCTGCGCAGTGGAAAACCCGATGCAGGGTTTGGCCGGAACGCAACCCCAGTGCGGACGAGCCGCACCGACGAAGTCCTCACCAAGGAGGCGAACAGGTAGTTCACGATCTCATTCAGATCCCCGACTTTCGAGAACCCTGCTCGCCCGCAAAGCCAGCAGGGTTCTTCGTTTCCGGGCGATCCACCACTTTTCACAACCGCGGCCATTTGACCGCACAACACCAAGATACAACCGATCGAACATCACATTTGAACCACAACGTGGACGATAAAAACCCCGCCGCCAGCTGCAACTGACGACGGGGTGGAATCGGTCACCAATCCAGATTAGTCCCTGGCACCGGCGCACCGCAAGGCCGCCGAAGGGGATGCTGTGAGTTAGCAACCGCACGGACGGTTGCAGCTCATGGAGCAACTGTCAAGCAAGTCAATTCACAATGACCGGCTTATGGGTCTGCATTGCCTGATTCCAGGCTCACTTATGGGGCGAATACTATCACTTACGATTTTCATCTTAAACGGCTTCCCGGGAGGTGTGCCTGAAACACCGAAATATCCGCCGTGAAATTTCCTGCGGGTGCGAGCTCCAATCCGAGCTGGCAGCGGTGTTTGTTCTTTTTGTCGTTACAGCGGCGCGGGTGCGCACAGTCGCAGCCCGCGCCGCTCATTCGCGGTCATCGTTCAAGAGCAGGATGCCTGAGTGCCAATCAGGGGATGCCGGTGCAAATGCGTTGCGCGGAAGCGCATCTCCGATTGGTCGCGGAGCGCTCTCTGCATGCCGCTGGCGCGGCAATCCGGCTGACCGCTCCAATTTTCAAAGCACAGAATCGAAACACACGACGCGTGTGTGCGGCGGGCGTCAGCTTGCGCAGTGGAAACTCCAAATCTCCACATGACCGGGGCAGCACCGGGACGCCGTGCCATTTTTCATCCGCGCACAAGAACGAGAGTGCGGGGATTTGATTGCAAGGGGGAAATCCACAGGGTGGCCGTGCGGAGACGCGTGGTCGCGTCCGCCCTGTGGAACTCCACGCCATTTTGCAGGGGAGCCAGATGGGAAGGCGCCGGCCTCATAAGCCGAAAATGAGCGGGTTCGATTCCCGCCCCTGCGACCAATTTTCAACGGGCCGCTCGATCATTCAGGAGGTCACCCGCCCCGCAAGCGAGAGAGCACGGTGCGAAGCCGTGGCGGTCCACCATTTGACCAACCGCGGGAAGGTAGAGAACCAGGGGGCCCTCATACGCTCTCTCATCGTGGTGCGAGTCCACGTCCAGCAACCAATTTCACGCGGCGGTAGATCGCTAAAGACGCGAGCCGCCCTGTAAACCTGGAGTCACCGACCGGTCGGGAGCATTACCCGGACGCCGCACCATTTTTCAGTCGTGAGGAGGAACAGCAGACTCGCCTGCCCGTCTAGCAGGAGACAGCGGGGGCGGCACCCATCACCTCTGCCAACTTCAAACCGCGCGCGAAGGAGACAGCGAACCCGCCTCGCTTGGACGAGGAACGCGTGACGCCATAGCGTCCTCCTACGAAACGCGGAGCGTCATCTGCATGCCGCCGGAGCGGCAAACACTCGGGGCAGCACCGAGGCGCGCGACCAATTCACTCGCTCCCGTGGCCGAGCAGGCCAAAGGCATCCGTCTTCTAAACGGAACGACGCAGGTGCAATTCCTGCCGGGAGCAGATTCCTCTCAACGCACTGAGTGTGCGGCCCGCCTGTTAAGCGGTGTGAGCTTGGTGCGATGCCAAGGGGAGGAGCCATTCGACGCGTTTCGTTTGCTCATGGCCTGCGGCCAGCGGTAATCACGGGCCATGTCACTGCTTGATGAAGCGCGTCGAATGGACCCGAGCCTGTCGAGGGGCATTTCGTTCGTCTATATTCTTCGCCTTCGTTCGGGCGCGTTTTATGTCGGCTGCTCGAATGATGTGGAGACTCGCTTCGGTGAACACACCGAGGGAACAGCGTGTCGCACGACAACGATTGATTCACCCATTGCGGTCCTATTCATTGAGATTCACGCTGACTTCGCGATGGCGCGCCGCAGAGAGGCTCAGATCAAGAAGTGGTCGCGCGCGAAGAAGGAAGCTCTGATCGCGGGTGACATGGATCGGCTGAAGGCGCTCAGTCAGAGCCACGATTGACGATGCTTCTTTTGGCGAGTGGCAGCCGCAGGCCATGAGCAAACGAAGCGCGTCGAATGGACCGAGGAGCATTACCTCGTCGGGTGACCATTTCATTCCTCCGTAGCTCAAAAGCAGAGCCCTCGCCCGATAAGCGAGAGACCGCGGCGCGATACCGCGCGGAGGGACCACGGCTGCGCAGCTGAGAGAGATTAGCACCTCGCTGAAGACGAGGAGAGTCCGGTGCAATTCCGGAAGCAGCCACCACTTTCAAATGCGTCATTGGTGTAACAGCGAGCACGCGTCTCGCGCGAAACTGATTGCAGCGTAGCAAATGAAGGCTTCAAGAATCGTGTATCGTCACGATCCGGTCTTCGCCGCTGAGTTCGGCGCGCTTGCGGCGGAGTTCTATTCGCCGCGGCGCTGCTTCGCGCACTACCTGCACATGGCCTTCGGCAACTGGCGCGATTACCTGCGCGGCCGCGAGGAAGTGAGTCTGAAGAAGTATCTCTACGTCTTCCGCCGCTACGCGCTCGCAGCTTGAGAGGAGGAAAAGCCCCGTCGGTGTCTGCAATCCGGCGGCACCGGCGGGGTGACTCCTGGTGAGCCGACGAGATAATGTCGGTTGCTTGGATTGATTCGAAGTGGAGAATAAGTGCATGAGCACACCCGTGCCCAAGATCGTTGAGTTCACCGTTCCTATCGATGAGGATCACGAAGGTCAGATGTTCATACTCTGGCCTTGTGGTGAAGTAGCCTTGCATGGATTTGTGAAAGGGAGATTCGATCTGGATCCAGATGATAGAAACGCATGGGATGGCAGGTGCTACGTTTCCCAAGAGTTGGATGACAGAGTGGGTCAACCGTCGGTAGTGATGGCTTTGCAGAGCTGGGAGCTGAACCTGAAGGATCCACGGCGCTGGGAAACGAATTCACATCAGATGTCGCTTCTCGCGCACGAGTGCTTTCACGCTGCGGAATGGATGTTGAAGCAAACCGGTTACGTGTCACCGGCTATTAAGCTAGGAGAAGAGTGGGCATTTTGGGAAGATGCAGCGTTTCTCCTGCAAAGAATCATGCGGCGAGCCTTGGAAGGCATGTTGAAGGATTGAACGGCTGAGCGGGCCGTTCAGTTTCGTGGAGTGAAGACGACGGCAATTGCACGGACCGCATCCCATTCATCGGTGGTGGGCTACGCACGCCACTGATTTAAGACCTACTTTTCGTCTCCCGGAACCGGCGGTGCATCCGGGACGCGGGCAAGAATTTCGTCCACTTTCTCCCAATTCACGCGCGCAGCACGTTCCGTGATCGTTGGACGTTGTGGGGTATGATCCAGTTGAGCGGCGAGGGCGCTGGCGACGAGGGCGTCCACGGAGATGTGCTCACGGCTGGCGAGTTCGCGCGCTTGCGCGGCGAGGCTGTCGGGAAGCGTGACTTGGATCGTCATGGCGTGGGAATCATGGCCGCGAACTCGCGGGGCAGCAAGACTTCGATGCGGAGTGCGCGGGCAGGCCCGAGATGGCGGACGTTGTGCGTGATGGTGCGGCGGGCAGCAGAGTCGTAGGCGAGTTGCACGAGCGGCTCGTCATCGGGATCGGCCAGAATGGGAAGCCAGCCGGGAGCGAGTTGCCACTCTTCGGCACGAGCGCAAATGGCATCGAGCAAGGTGTCAATGTCCGTGAGGGTGAGGCCAAGCTCCGAGGCGTGTGCTTTGAGGACTTCCTCGTATTCGTGGAGGAGGTGATTGCTGAGAACGGCGCGCCAGCGGTCTTGCCGCAGAGCGACAAAGACATCGAACGAGTAGCCCCTGCTGGAACGGAAAGCCGAGTCGAGGACGTTGGTATCGAGGACGGCGCGAATCACACAGACAGTCCTTTCTCTTCGCAACGCTGGCTCTCGATTTTCTGCATCAGGTGCGCACGTTAGAACCGCATTGCACTTCTCCCCAAGGAGGATTTTTCAGCCGACAAAAAGAACAAACACCGCTGCTCTGCACCCGCATTGTGCCCACACGCGGCGACCGCCATTTTCAACCAAACCACAACCATGAACACCAAAGACCTCATCCGCCTCGGCGTGCCTGTTGGCGAGCCGACCGCGCTCGCGCACGAGTTCATCCAGAACTTCATCGCGCAGGGCAATGATGGTGCGCAGCTCGAGGCCGAGATTTTCAACATCGTCGCCAATCCGCCGGCGTTCTTCGCCGATGAACTGCGCGCGCCGCTGGCCCGTGCGATCTATCGCCCGGCGTTCACGCCGCGCGTGGAACTCGCGCCGTGGCGTCAGTGGGGCGAAGGGCTCGAAACCGAGGCGGTGAAGCAGATGGCGAATGCGTGCGCGCTGCCGGTCGCGGTGGCGGGTGCGCTCATGCCGGATGCGCACGTGGGCTACGGCCTGCCGATCGGCGGCGTGCTCGCGACGGACAACGCGGTGATTCCTTACGCCGTGGGCGTGGACATCGCGTGCCGCATGAAGCTCACCGTCTATGACCGCAAGGCGAACACCATCGCCGGCCAGCGCGACCGGCTCGCGAACATCATCGAGGACGAGACGCGCTTCGGCATGGGCTGCAGTTTTCAGCAGCGCCGCCAGCACGACGTGATGGACGAGGACTGGACCGTCTCGCCGGTGACGAACCGGCTGCGCGACAAGGCGTGGTCGCAGCTCGGAACGAGCGGAAGCGGCAACCACTTTGTCGAGTTCGGCGCGTTCACCGTCGATGCGGAGCAGGCGAAGGCGCTCGGCCTTTCCAACGAAGAACCGGGCGAATACCTCGCGCTGCTCTCGCACTCTGGTTCGCGCGGAACCGGCGCGCAGGTGTGCGACTACTACAGCAAGCGCGCGATGGCCCGCCACGAGCACTTGCCGAAGGAACTCAAGCACCTCGCGTGGCTCTCGCTCGACGACGCCGACGGCCAGGAATACTGGGCCGCGATGAACCTGATGGGCCGTTACGCCGCGGCGAATCACGCGCTCATCCACAAGCACATCGCCAAGAAGCTCGGCGCGCATGTGATCCTCGACATCGAGAACCATCACAACTTCGCGTGGAAGGAAACGCATGTCGTAAAGAGTGCCCGAAATCCGGCGGGCGAATCGCGCAAGGTCATCGTGCATCGCAAGGGCGCGACGCCCGCGGGCGCCGGCGTGCTCGGGATCATTCCCGGCTCGATGGCGTCGCCCGGCTACGTCGTGCGCGGCAAGGGTTCGCCCGAGTCGCTGACCAGCGCGTCACACGGCGCCGGCCGCGTGATGAGCCGCACCAAGGCGATGCAGTCCTTCACTTGGAGCGCCGTGAAAAAGCAGCTCGCTGCCGCCGGCGTGGAACTGCTCTCCGCGGGCCTCGACGAAGTGCCGGGCGTTTACAAGGACATCGCGCAAGTGATGGCCGCGCAGACCGACCTCGTCGATGCGCTCGGCCGCTTCGACCCGAAGCTGGTGAAAATGTGCCCCGCCGGCGACCGCGCAGAAGATTGAGGGGCAGGAGTCAGGAGTCAGAGGTCAGGCATCAGCCTGCCCGCGCTCCTGACTCCGATGCCCGTGGCTGACTCCTGAAACCTGACACCTGATTCCTTTCTCAAAATGACCGACATCCTCAACAGACCCACCGTGCTGGTGCTGAACCGGCACTGGCAGGCGATCCATGTGAAGACGCCGGCAGAGGCGTTTTGCATGATGACTTCCGACGCCGCGACAGCGCTCGACATCACCGACGGCAACTTCCTGCCGACGAGATGGAGCGACTGGCGCGCGCTGCCCATCCGCGAGCACGATGCTGCCGTGAACACCCCGCGCGGCCCGGTGCGCGTGCCCACGGTCATCGTCGCGACGAACTACGCGAAGGTCCCGCTCCGCCGCCCGCGCTTCGGCGCGCGCGGCATCTGGGAACGCGACGGCGGCGTGTGCCAATACACCGGCCGCCGGCTCGAGCGCCACGAGGGCAACATCGACCACGTCGTCCCGCGTTCGCGCGGCGGCAAGACCACGTGGGAGAACTGCGTGCTCGCCCACCGCGAGGTGAACTCGCGCAAGGCCGACCGCCTCCCGCACGAGGCCGGCCTGCACCTGCGCACCCGCCCCGCGCGGCCGCGCGCGCTGCCCGTCTCGGCCTTCATCCGGAACCACCACGGAGTGCCCGACTGGGGGCACTTCCTCGCCTAGCCCGGAGCCCGGGACGGGACCGCGGAGAAACCCGCGCTGCAAAACAGCGCGGGTTTTTTCTGGCGAAAAAATGCGCTCCCTCGTTTCAGTGTCAGTCCATGGCCGCCTACACCGAAGCTTCGATCAAGACTCTCAGCTCGCTTGAGCACATCCGCCTGCGTCCCGGCATGTATATCGGCCGGCTCGGCAATGGCGCGCATGCGGAGGACGGCATTTACGTTCTGCTGAAGGAGACGATCGACAACTCGATCGATGAATTCATGATGGGCGCTGGGAAAAAGATCGAA
The DNA here is from genome assembly GCA_044221185.1 of Chthoniobacteraceae bacterium. Taxonomy (GTDB): domain Bacteria; phylum Verrucomicrobiota; class Verrucomicrobiia; order Chthoniobacterales; family Chthoniobacteraceae; genus SXWH01. Next base: position 11,746 of record JBGAPP010000012.1, read on the forward strand.
GTCGAGGTGACCGAGCGCAGCGTGAAGGTGCGCGACTACGGCCGGGGAATTCCGCTCGGCAAGCTCGTGGACTGCGTCTCCATCATCAACACCGGTGCGAAATACGACAGCGAGACTTTCCAAAAGGCCGTCGGCCTGAACGGCGTCGGCCAGAAGGCGGTGAACGCGCTCGCGCTCACCTACCGCGCGCAGGCGATCCGAGAGGGCGAGACGAAGGTCGTGGATTTTGAAAAGGGGAAGCTCAAGTCGCAGTCGCGCGTTACAAAGACCGGCGAGCGCAACGGCACGCTCGTGGAGTTCACGCCGGACGAGGAACTGTTCGGGAAGGACTTCCGGTTCCGCACGGAGTTCGTCGAGGACATGCTCTGGAACTACGCGTTCCTCAACCGCGGCCTCACGCTCACGCTCAATGGAAAGCCGTTCCGCTCGGAGAATGGGCTGAAGGATCTGCTCGCGAAGGAACTCAGCGGCGAGCCGCTCTATCCGATCATCCATCTCGAGGGCGACGACATCGAAATCGCCGTCACTCACGGAAACCACTACGGCGAGGAATACTGGTCCTTCGTGAACGGCCAGCACACGACAATGGGCGGCACGCATCTCGCGGCGTTTCGCGAGGCGTTCGTCGAGACGATCCGCAATCATTTCAAAAAGGAGTTCGACGCCGCGGACATCCGACAGTCGATCGATGCCGCGATCGTCGTGCGCGTGCAGGAGCCGGTATTTGAGTCGCAGACAAAGACGAAACTCGGCTCGACGCTCATGGGACCGAAGGGGCCTACGCTGAAGGAATTCGTCGGCAAGTTCGTGCAGCAGTCGCTCGACACCTACCTGCACAAGAACCGCGAGACCGCGGAGATCATCCGCCGCAAGATCGAGGAGAGCGAGCGCGAGCGGAAGGAACTCGCCGGCATCCGCAACATCGCCAAGGAGCGCGCGAAGAAGGCGTCGCTGCACAACCGCAAGCTGCGCGATTGCCGCCTGCATCTCGGCGACAAGAATCCGCGCGCCGAGGAGAGCACGCTGTTCATCGTCGAGGGCGACTCCGCCGCCGGCTCGCTCACCAGCACGCGCGACGTGCAGACGCAGGCCGTCTTTGCGCTCAAAGGAAAGCCGCTGAACACCTACGGCCTCACGAAGAAGGTCATCTACGAGAACGAGGAGTTTCACCTCCTGCAGTCAGCGCTGAACATCGAGGAAGGTCTCGACGGCCTGCGCTACAACAAGATCGTGATCGCCACCGATGCCGACGTGGATGGCATGCACATCCGGCTGCTGCTCATCTCGTTCTTCCTGCAGTTTTTCCCCGACGTCATCCGCAATGGCCACCTCTTCATCCTGCAGACGCCACTCTTCCGCGTGCGGAACAAGAAGACAACGAAGTATTGCTACAGCGAGCAGGAGAAGCAGGCCGCGATGGCTGCGCTCGGCGCCAGCCACGAGATCACGCGCTTCAAGGGCCTCGGCGAAATCTCCGCGGGCGAGTTCAAGGACTTCATCGGCGAAGCCATCCGCCTCGACCCCGTGAACCTCCACCACCTGCACAGCAGCGACGAACTTCTCTCCTTCTTCATGGGAAAGAACACGCAGGAGCGCCAGGACTTCATCATCGGCAACCTCCGCGTGGAGAAGGATCTCGTGGAAGTCGCCTGAGCCGCACGGCATGCGAACACAGCCCACCGCCATGCGAGTTCCGGTGGATGGCGGTCGGCGGCGGCGCTTTTCCGCCGGAGCGGCCCGAAACATCTTGGCATCGCAGCGGGGAGCGTGTGTGGTGCGCGCCCTATGGGAAACTGCAAAGGCAAAGACAACGTCCGCAAACGCAAAGCTCGCCGGATGAAGGCCGAGCGGCTCGCGCTCGCCAACGCTTCGGCCAAGGCGAAGTAGAGCCGCCACATCCTGCAGGCTCCGCCCCGAGGCTTCCCAGCCTGCGACGGACATGACTCCGATGGAGAGACGCCAGCGGGTGGATGGGTCGTGCCGGACTGCCGCGGGAAACTGAAAGAGGCGGCCGGCGAAGCGGGCGCCCTACTTCTTCACGTCGAAGCGGTCGAGGTTCATGACTTTCGTCCAAGCTGCGACGAAGTCGGCGATGAACTTCGCCTGCGAGTCGGCGCAGGCATAGACTTCGGCGAGGGCCCGGAGGATGGAGTTCGAGCCAAAGACGAGGTCCACGCGGGTGGCGGTCCACTTCGCGGTGCCGGTCTTGCGGTCGATACCGGCGAAGGCGTTGCCGCAGGGCGAGACGGGTTTCCACTCGGTGGCCATGTCGAGGAGGTTCACGAAGAAGTCGTTCGTGAGCGTGCCGGGGCGCGCGGTGAAGACGCCGTGCTTCTCGCCGCCAACATTCGCGCCGAGCACGCGGAGGCCGCCGACGAGGACGGTCATCTCGGGCGCGGTGAGCGTGAGGAGCTGGGCGCGGTCTATGAGGAGAGCCTCGGCGGGGACGGCGTATTTGCCCTTGAGATAATTCCGGAAGCCGTCGGCGACGGGCTCGAGGACGGCGAAGGATTCGGCGTCGGTCTGCTCCTGCGTGGCGTCGGTGCGGCCCGGGGTGAACGGGACGGTGACGCTGTGGCCCGCAGCTTTCGCGGCCTGCTCGATGCCAGCGCCACCCGCGAGGACGACGAGGTCGGCGAGGGAGACTTTCTTTCCGCCGGGAGCGGTCTTGTTGAAGTCAGCCTGGATGCCTTCAAGCGTCTTCAGCACCTTCGCGAGCTGCGCGGGCTGGTTCACTTCCCAGTCCTTCTGCGGGGCGAGGCGGATGCGCGCGCCGTTTGCGCCGCCACGCTTGTCGGAGCCGCGGAAAGTGGACGCGGAGGCCCACGCGGTGGAGACAAGTTCGCCGACGGTGAGGCCGGAGGCGGCGACTTTCGCCTTCAACGCGGCGATGTCAGCGGCATCGATGAGCGGGTGATTCACCGTGGGAATCGGATCCTGCCAGATGAGGTCTTCCTTCGGCACCTCGGGTCCGAGGTAGCGCGACTTCGGCCCCATGTCGCGGTGCGTGAGCTTGAACCACGCGCGGGCGAAGGCATCGGCGAACTGGTCGGGGTTTTCGAGGAAGCGGCGAGAGATTTTCTCGTATGCCGGGTCGAAACGCAGCGCGAGATCCGTGGTGAGCATCGTGGGAACGAGCTTCTTCGACGGGTCGTGCGCGTGCGGAATCGTCGCGCCCGCACCTTTCGCGATCCACTGGTTCGCACCTGCGGGGCTCTTCGTGAGTTCCCATTCGTAGCCGAAGAGGTTCCAGAAAAAATTGTTGCTCCATTTCGTGGGCGTCGTGGTCCATGTGACTTCGAGGCCACTGGTGATCGTGTCGCCGCCTTTGCCGGTGCCGAACTTGTTGCTCCAGCCGAAGCCCTGCGCCTCCAGCGGCGCGGCCTCGGGGTCGGCGCCGACGTTGTCCGCCGGGCCTGCACCGTGGGTCTTGCCAAAGGTGTGGCCGCCCGCGATGAGCGCCACGGTCTCCTCGTCGTTCATGGCCATGCGGCCGAACGTGTCGCGGATGTCCTTCGCGGCGGCGACGGGGTCGGGGTTGCCGTCGGGGCCCTCGGGATTCACATAGATGAGGCCCATCTGCACGGCGGCGAGCGGGTTCTCAAGATCGCGCGAGTGCGGCACCTTGCTGTCGTCGTCCTTCACGAGCGTGCTGTGCGGGTCGTTCGTGCCGGGCGACCCCTTCGAGTAGCGGATGTCGCCGCCGAGCCATTTCGTTTCGCTGCCCCAATATACGTCGTGGTCGGGCTCCCACGTGTCGGGCCGGCCCCCGCCGAAACCGAAGGTTTTGAAGCCCATCGATTCTAGGGCAACGTTGCCCGTGAGGATCATGAGGTCGGCCCACGAGAGCTTACGGCCATACTTCTGCTTGATGGGCCAGAGGAGGCGGCGCGCCTTGTCGAGGCTGACGTTGTCCGGCCAGCTATTCAGCGGCGCAAACCGCTGCTGCCCGCGCCCGCCACCGCCGCGTCCATCCTGGATGCGATACGTGCCGGCGCTATGCCACGCCATGCGGATGAAGAGCGGCCCGTAATGCCCGAAGTCCGCCGGCCACCAGTCCTGCGAGTCGGTCATTAGCGCGGCGAGGTCCTTCTTCAGCGCCGCGTAGTCGAGGCTCGCGAATTCCTTCGCGTAGTCGAAGCCGGCGCCCATGGGGTCGGACTTCGAGGAGTGCTGGTTGAGCAGCTCGACCTGAAGCTGGTCAGGCCACCAGTCGCGGTTCCGGGTGCCGCCGCCGGCGGTGTGGTTGAAGGGGCATTTCGATTCGGTGGACATGGGATTTTGCTTCGATGCTTGAGGTGATGAATGTGGGCGGAAACCGCAGAGTGCGGCACCAGCGGGGAGGAGTTCTAGCCCTTTTTGCAGCGATAGTTGAAATACTTATTTCCTTCCGTCACCATAGGCTCTGCCTATGGAACTCCAGCAGCTCCGATACGTGTTGGCCGTGGCCAAGACGAGGAATTTCAGCCGCGCCGCCGAGACGTGCCACGTGTCGCAGCCGTCGCTCAGCCAGCAGATCGCCAAGCTCGAATCCGAGCTGGGCGAGCGGCTTTTCAGCCGGCTGAAGCGCAGCGCCGTGCTCACCTCCGCAGGCGAGGCGCTCGTGCAGCGGGCCACGCGCATCCTCGCAGAAGTGGACGCGGCGCGGCGCGACGTGGCCGACGCCGCCGAACACGTCCGCGGCAAGGTGAGCGTGGGCGTCCTGCCGACAATCGCGCCGTATCTGCTCCCGCACGTGCTGGCGCTGACCGCGCGCGAGTGCCCGCGCATGGAGGTGCGCATCCACGAGGCCACCACGGCGCAGCTCCTCGCAAGCGCCGCCGCGTGCGAGATCGACCTCGCCATTCTCAGCCTGCCCATCGAGGACGCGCGCTTCATCCGCGAGCCGCTCTTCGACGAGGATCTGCTGCTCGCGGTGCCGCCGAGGCATCCGCTCACGAGGAAGCCGCGCGTGCGGCTGAGCGACTTGGAAAATGAGCGGTTCATCCTGCTGGAGGAAGGCCACTGCCTCGGCGACCAGTCGCTCCATTTCTGCCACCGGCACGACCTCCATCCGCAGGTCACATTCCGAAGCTCGCAGCTCGAGACAATCCAAGCGCTCGTAGCCGCGGGCGTCGGCATTTCACTCATCCCGCAGCTCGCGGTGCATCCGAGACGGAAAGGCCAGCCCGTTTACCTCTCACTCGCGGCACCTAAGCCTGCTCGCACGATCGGCGTCCTCTGGCGCAAGGAGCACCATCACAGCCGCGCCGCGCGGGAATTCCTCCACCTGCTCCAGCAGGCCGCCAGCGCGTGGGCAGGTGCGCAGCGCTGAGCGGCGCGAATGTTCAGACGGCGACGGACCTCAGGCCGTGAGGTGGAAGTATCCGTGGATGTGCGGCATTCCGCGGAAATACCAGACCATGTCGGGGCCTTCGATTTGCCAGACGTCCCAGACCTTGTCGCTGCCGATGTCGTAGCTGCCGCCGTAACAGGAGACGAAAAGCTGCTCGACGATCTTGCGGTCCTCGATGGCCTTCATCGTCGCGTTCACGTCGTCGGTGCGGAAGCACGCGAGCATGCGGCGCATCGTCTGGAGCAGCTTCGCCTGCTGATCCTTGCTGAGGTCCGCGCATGCGAGGCCCGGCAGGTCGGTCTTGCGCTTTGCAATCACCTCCGACGGCTTCTCCGGGCGCGGCTCGCGACCGACGAGGATTCTCTCCTGCTGCTTCCCGTCGAGCGCGCTGACGAACTCATTGAAGACGAGGCCCTGATACCAGAACGGATTTCCCTCGTGATCCTTCGTCTCGCGGAATGCCTTTGCGAAGTTGCCGTAAAAGATGGGCTCGCCATGAAAGCCGAGGCCGCGGTCGGTGTGCGCGTTGCACCGGCGCGTGACGTGGTGGCCGGTGTAGATGAACTCGAAGTCCTTGTCCTCCGGCGTGCCGAAGAAGCCGACCGAGGGCGTGTTCTTGATGTTGCCCATGAGATCCTTCTGCACCTGCCACGTCATCTTTTCGCGATACTCCGGCGAGTGCAGCGAATCGAATATCTGCTTCACGAGATCCTGCTGCTCCGGCGTGTAGAAAGTGTGCAGGCGCTGCTCCGGGCAGATATACCACCAGTTGCTCACGAATTGCCGCTTCGGGTGATTCACCGGCAGCACGATCTTGCTCCGCTGCTCGTCGGTGAGGCTCCTGTAAAACTGCATCGGCAGCGAATCCTTGTCCGCTTTTGCCGCGCGCAGCGAGGGCAGCGCCGACATGAGTGCGGTCGCACCGAGAGTGCGGATGACATCGCGCCGCGTTGTGGCCCGGGTGAACGCAGAGGGAAGGAGCGGGTTCATGGTCGGATTGTCTGGCATCGGGAGGGAAATGCGAGCCGGATTTCCACGGCGCGGCCCCGACGGCGAGGCGTTCGCCATTGACTGGACAGCTCGAAAACTTCTCAACCTCCCCGCGCAAAACCAAACGTAGTTTTCGATGCCCAAGAAAAAGCCCTCGAAAAAGAAACCCGAACAGCCGGAGCTTCCGCTCGACGCGGCACCCGCCACCCCGCCGAACGACGGCCCGACGCCGTCCTCTCCCAGCGATGGCGGAGTGGAGACATCGAGCGCCCCGGCGGAGCCGAGTGTCGAATCAACGCCCGCGCGCCAGCCCGGCGAGAAGGTGCAGGACGATCAGGCGCCGCTCGCGCAGAGCTACCGGAACTGGTTCCTCGAATACGCGAGCTATGTGATTCTCGACCGCGCCGTGCCGCACATGGACGACGGCCTGAAGCCGGTTCAGCGCCGCGTGCTGCACACGCTGTGGGACATGGACGACGGGCGCTTCCACAAGGTCGCCAACGTCGTCGGCGCAACCATGAAGCTGCACCCGCACGGCGACGCCTCCATCGGCGCGGCGCTCGTCGGCATCGCCCAGCGCGGCTGGCTCATCGAACCGCAGGGAAATTTCGGCAACATCTACACGGGCGACGAAGCGGCGGCGCCGCGTTATATCGAGGCGCGGCTCACACCGTTCGCGAAGGATGTGCTCTTCAACCCGAAGACGACGACTTGGCAGCTCAGCTACGACGGCCGCAACAAGGAGCCGGTCACGCTGCCGGCGAAGTTTCCCATCGTGCTGCTCGAGGGCGCGGACGGCATCGCAGTCGGCCTCTCGACGAAAATCCTGCCGCACAATTTCAACGACCTCTGCCGCGCGGCGATCAATCACCTGCAGGGGAAAAACTTCCGCATCCTGCCGGACTTCCCGACGGGCGGCACCGCGGACTTCACGGACTACAACGACGGCGAGCGCGGCGGAAAAGTGAAGGTGCGCGCGGCGATCGAGGAGCGGTCGAAGTATCTGCTCGCGGTCACCGAGCTGCCGTTCGGCGTCACGACGACATCGCTCATTGATTCGGTCCTCGCGGCGAACGCGAAGGGGAAAATCAAAATCAAACACGTGGACGACAACACGGCGGACAAGGTGGAGATTCTCATCCATCTGCCGCAGGGCTCCGACCCGCAGAAGGTCATCCAGCAGCTCTACGTCTTCACGAACTGCCAGGTGCAGCTGAATCCCGCCGCGTGCGTCATCGTCCGCGATCCGGCGACCGGCGACGACAAGCCGCAGTTCATGGGCGTTCGCGACATTTTGAAAGCGAGCGTGGACGCGACAAAGGCTCTGCTGAAACGCGAGCTAGAAATCAAACTCGGCGAGCTGGAGCAGCAGTGGCACTGGGATTCACTTGAGCGCATTTTCATCGAGGAGCGCATCTACCGGAACATCGAGAAATCGAAAACCTGGGAGAGCGTGCTCGATGAAATCCGGAAAGGGCTCGCGCCTTTCATCAAGAGCCTGCGCCGCGAAGTCACCGAGGACGACATCGTGCGGCTCACGGAAATCCGCATCAAACGCATCTCCGCCTACAACCGCTTCAAGGCCGACGAGGCGATGAAGAAGATCGAAGAAGAGATCGCAGCGACGAAGAAGAACCTCAGGAACCTCACCGCGTATGCGGTCGCGTGGTTCGAGATGCTGCAGGAGAAATACGGCAAGGGCATCAAGCGCCGCACGAGCTACGACGAGATCGAGCAGATCGACGCGAGCGCCGTCGTCTCCGCGAACCAGCGCCTCTACGTGAACCGCACGGACGGCTTCATCGGCCTGAACTGGCGGCAGCACGACTTCGTCACCGAATGCACCATCCTCGACAGCGTGCTCTGCATCATGAAGGACGGCACTCTGAAAGTCGCGAAGGTCGCGGACAAGGTCTTCATGGGCCGCGACATCATCCACATCGCCATCTGGCCGAAGGACGGCGACACGAACTTCTACTCGATGGTCTATCAGGACGGCGAAACCGGGAAGGCGTTCGCGAAGAAGTTCCAAATCGGCGGCCTCTCACGCGACAAGCTCTACCCGCTCACGAAGAGCGACGGCTCGAAAGTCGTCTGGCTCGACATCGCCGCGACCGAAAAGGAAATGCCGAAGAAGATCCACGTCTCGCTCGACGGCCGAAGCGGCGCCCGAATCCGCGAACTCGACTTCGACCTCTCGTCCCTCGCCGTCAGCTCACGCTCGAGCAAAGGCGTCACCGTCTCGAAGTGGGCGGTGAAGGACGTGAAGGAAGCAAAGTGAGCGCGGCGCGCTGAGATCCCCGCCCTGCGTCACTTCACCCGCTGGGTGAAATCCACGGCGTGGGAGTAGTAGCGGATTTCGTTTTTCTCGAACGCCTGCGGATGATTCCGGAAGCCGGCCTTCAACGGTGCATCGTTGCGGTTCGTGCCGCCGGCCTGCGTAATCTGCGGCCCCTCGGCCTTGATCTCAGCATCGCTCTTTGAACTCGGCCGGACGACCGCGATGTGCCCGGAATTTTTCGGGTTGTGGTTCTTGTAGATCGCAACGACGAGCACGCCCTTGTTTGCGAGTTCCTGCGCGGCGAGTCCGTCCTTCACCGCCGACCATCCCTTTGCCTTCCCCTCGTCGGAGAGCAGCCAGTCGGCCTGCGCATTCGCCAGCAGCACGGCGCTGTGCTCCGGCGGACGCAGGATGTAGATGCCGAGCCGCGAGCACGCGGCGGCGGCAAACTGGCTGCAATGCGTGTGGCGCCCGTTGTCCGTGATGGGCTTGCCAGTCGGCTCACCGGTCCGCCACTCGACGATCGCGCCCGCGATCCAGTGCTTCTCGACTTCCATCGAGTCGAGAAACTGCACGAGCCGCTCGCCTTCCGCCGAGATAGGTCCGGCGACGACCGCACGCGCAAAGGCGAGCACGGCGAATAGCAAAACACCCAAACGCCTCGACGCTAAAGCGGAAGGGCGGGCGATGGAAAACCCAACGCTCCCGCGTTTCGCTGTGTCGCTGTGCGTCATGAGGCTGCGGTCACCGACGACCGCGCGCGTGGCGCGGGCTCGGAACGATGCGCCTACTTCTTCGGCTTGTAGCCGCGGACGAACTCGATGCACTGCTTCGCGTCCACGTGGTTGGCGTCCCAGTTGAATTCGTATTCCACCGAGATCGGCCCCGCGAAGCCCTGCGCGGCGAACTCGTCGAGAATGGCCGACACGTCGCTCACGCCAGTGCCGAAGGGCACGTCGTGACCGCTCGGCAGCGGCGCATGCAGATCCTTCAGGTGGCTGCTGACGATGCGGCCCTTCAAAGTGCGGATGGCGTCCACGGGCTTGAGGCCGGAGCGCACCCAGTGGCCGGTGTCGGCGCAGGAGCCGATGCGCGCGTCGCGGTCCTTGCAGACCTCGAGGATGTAGTTCGGATCCCACATGCGGTAGTTCGGGTTGTCGGGGCGCTTCGGGTGATCGTGAAAGCCGACCTTGATGTCGTATTCCTTCACGAGCTTCTCGAACGTGTCGATCGCGTCCACGGACTCCGTGTTGAGCACGCGGATGCCGAAATATTTCGCAAACTCGAAGACCTGCCGCGACTCCGCCTCGTCCTTCGACAGGCCGACGACGCCATACGCGACGGGCGTGATGCCGTGCTCCTTGAGCTTCGCCTTCACCTTGTCCCACACGGCCTTCGTCGCCGCGGCGTCGAACTTCTCCACGGGCTTCTTGCGGTCCGCGCCGCGACCGACCACATGGCCAAACTGCACGTCGGGCTCTTCCTTCGAGAGCTTCTGGCCGGGGAAAAATTCGATCGTCTTCGCACCTGTGCCAGCGGTCTTTTCGATCGCCTCGAAGACGGTGAAGCGGTTGAAGGTCCACGCCTGGCAGCCGATGACGAAGCTGCCCTGCTTGAGGCTGTCCGGCAGCGGCTCGGCGGCGGGGAGCGGGAGTGACGCGGCGAAAAACGCGAGGGTGAGGAGGAGTTTCATGAGGGCGCGCATTGGCAGGAAGCATCTGCGCGAAGTCAAGCGCTGCGCGGCCGGCACCCGCGCGCTGAAGCGGGACTGTTGCAGAGTTTCGCCTTGTCCGCGCGCGGGCACGGCAACACGCTCCGCGACCGTGAAGACACGTTCCCTTTCCATCGTCTGCGGCGCGCTGGCATTCGCACTTTTCGCGCCGCTCTGCACGCCGTGCATCGCCCAGCAGCGGTATTCCGACACCGAGGCGGGCAAGCACGCGGGCGACGACGCGATCGTGACGGGCAAGGTCGCGTCCGTTTCCAAGTCCGGAAAAGGCACGACGTATCTGAATTTCGGCGAGAAGTTCCCGCGGCAGACTTTCAGCGGCGTCGTCTTTGCAAAGGACGCGGACAAGGTCGGCGACCTCTCGCAGTTTGAAGGCAAGACGGTCGCGCTCTCCGGCAAGATCGAAAACTCCCCGGACGGAAAGCCTCAGATCATCATCCGCTCCGCCGAGCAGGTGAAGCTCGCCGACGCCGCAGCACCGGCGGCCACCACGGCGACTCCGGCTCCCGCGACATCGCCCGCTCCCGCCGCACCGGCGACACCACCCGCGCCGATGCCGGCACCTGCTGTCGCTTCCGCCACCACGGCTCCATCCGTCGCACCAAAGCCGACCCCGCCGCCGACGGACAGCACCAAGGGAATCATGCTCGCGGCCAACTGGACCACGGCACCCCAGGCAGGCGACATGACTCGCAAGGATCTCGCGATGCTCTTCGGCAGCGCGATTGCGTCGGGAGAGACCCCGGTGGCCGACGACTCCATCGTCGTCTATCCCGAAGTGCCGTATCTCACGCCGCTCCAGACCGCGCGCAAACTCCTCCACCTTGAGAACACGAACGCCGCGCGCACGAAAATCACCACGCCCGGCTTCCCCGTCGGCTCGCTGACCGCAAACACCTACCCCGGCATTTTTCCCGGCGGCTACACCGTGCTCACCCTCGTCACCGACGTGAGCGACCAAGTCGTGAGCGTCCACCTCACCGATTCGAACCCGCGGGTGCGCACCAGCGAAATCACCGACACCGGCGGCTACCACACCTACAATTTCATCGCGCAGCGCGACAAATCCGCCGGCCAGCTCGTCATCAAGCATGAGATCATCCGCGAAGGCGCGCCGGCCGGGGTCATCGTCGTGGACTCGCAGCTCATCGATCCGAGCGCCCCGGATCCGAATGCGCCGCGCACCATATCGAAATCCAGCCGCAGCAGCACCACCACCTTCCGCCAGCCACGCACCGGCAAGGTGCTTGAGCGATCGCGCTGGTATGTGCCGAAGCCGCTCGTGAGCGTGATCCTCCGCGCATCGGGCAACCGCTGATGCGCGCGCTCTCCCGCCTGCTCGCACTTTTCGCACTAGCCGCACCCGCCACTGCCGCGGAACCGCGCGATATTTCCGCGGAACTCGAGGCCGTCCGCGCGAAATACAAAGTCCCCGCCTGCGCCTCTGCGGTGATTGAAAATGGCCGCATCACCGCCATCGGCGCGACGGGCCTGCGCCGCGCCGACCGCGACACGCGCGTGACCACCGACGACATCTGGCACATCGGCTCCTGCACCAAGACGATGACCGGCGCGCTCATCGGCATGCTCGTGGATGAGGGCAAGCTCCGCTGGGACATGTCCATCGCCGAGGCAATGCCCGGCGTCCCCTCGCACGCGGGCTGGCGCAAAGTCACGCTCTGGCACCTCGTCTCGCAGCGCAGCGGCATCGGCCAGATGAGCAGCGGTGCCTGGCGCACGCTCGACGCCGGCAAGGGCTTGCCCCGCGAGCAGCGCGCGACTTTCGCCAAATCCCTCCTCGCCACCGCGCCCGCGCAACCGCCGGGGAAATACGCCTACAGCAACTCCGGCTACGGCCTCCTCGGCGCCATCATCGAGCGCGCCGCCGACACCAGCTACGAGGAAATGCTCCGCAAGCGCATCTTCGCCCCGCTCGCGCTGAAGACCGCCGGCTTCGGCGCGCCGGGCACTCCCGGCAAGCTCGACCAGCCGTGGGGCCACCGCCGCAGCGGCAACAAGCTCACGCCCGTCGAACCATCGCCCGGCCACCAGTTCCCGCCCGCGCTCGCACCTGCGGCAAGCGTCCACATGTCGCTCGCCGACTTCGCGCGCTTCGCCGGCTGGGTCTCGACCAATGAGCCGCAGCTCGTGAAGCCCGCGACTTTCCAGCACCTCCAGACCCCGCCGAGCGACAGCGCCTACGCCGGCGGACTCTGGACCACCGAACTCCCCGGCATCGGCGGCCCCGCCGTCTGCCACTGCGGCCACATGGGCGGCTTCTTCGGCGTCTATCACGCCGGAAAGACAAAGGCCTGCGTGAGCGTCTTCAACACCGAGGGCGGCGGCTGGGAATGGCTCGGCGACGAAATCGCCGCCGCCGCGCTCAAGGCGGCGCGGTAGAACGACATGCTCCACCATTCCGCGATCCCGAATGGAATCTCGGCTTGGAGTCCCTCAAGCAAACAGCGGACAAAGGTTCTTTTCCTTCACGATCCGCTCCACGTCTTGAAACATCGCATCGCAAGCGGGCACAATCTCCACCTGCCTCTTGTTGATCGGCCCCCAGTGTCCCTTCTTCGGACCTCCGCCCGCGATGGACCGCATCGCAATCGCCGTGAATTCAGCCGCAAACTCCGGAATCGTCTTCGCCAGCTTCTGGTATTCCCGCCCATCGCCCTGCCCGTAATTTGTCCCGTCCGCAGCAGAACAAGTCACTTGGCCCCCCAGCTTCCGTTCCTTGAAAACCTCGAGAAACACGGATACCGGATTCTGCTGATATGCTTGGAACAAGCCCTCGAGCAACGCCTTGTCCCTCGCCCGGGCATTGTAGCTGGTTTGGAACAGCCCCGCCTCGGCAGTCTCCCCAATGGTATTCCCATCGGGCGCATAAAGCCCCTCGCAATACTTCCCCGAGCTCTCCATCATCCCAAGTCCCATCATCATTACAAAAAGGTGCCTCAATGTCGCGGTGCCGTCCGCAGAGTTATCCATCCCCTGCGCACGGAACTCCTCCTCATACCACGCCAGCGCATCCCTGTCCGCATTTCCCGTGCTCTTTTGCGCCATCGCCTTCACCCAAGCGTCAGGCTTTCCTCCGTTCAGCCGGCAAAAAAGGCGCGCATATACCATGGCCATGCCCTTGGTATAGCCGAGCGGCGCCGTCCCGCGATCCCTCCAATCATACCGCGCGATTTCAGAAATTCCGGCCGCTTCCAAGATTGCATCCAGCCCGCCGGCCCCCGAGACCGAGGGATTTCCGGCGGGAATGGACCCTTCCTCACCTGCAGCCGACTCACCAGCGACGGATTGGAGATATTTTGCCCCCACCCATTCCCCGGCACTCGGCGCGATGCGCATCCAGTCCCCGTTCCGCGCATACCCCCCCACCGTGTCACCGCTCTTGAGCACACGCAACACACTGCCACTCATCGCGGGAGCAGAGCGCACATTGAGCGTCCCGTCATTCGAGACGACTCTGAAACATCCCAGCGGCGGAGAAGCCGCGGCCCGACCGCCGCTCGCCGCCGCACCAATTTCCAAGTAGTCATCCTGCGGCACATGCTCGCCCTCATTGCCGGAAGCCATCCGGGCCTTGATGCTCGCGATAAGGCTGGCCTTCTCCACATTCTTCCCAGGGCAGTGCTTGTGGGTCGTTCCGGGATCTTCTTTGTGGAAACGCAGGCTGTCCGGGCTGATGCCCCGCCACGTGTGCAGCACGGCAAGGGCATCCACTGTGTTCTCCCGCACGCCGCCGGTGAACGACTCATCATCATATTCCCCCACCATTTCGATGCCCCACGAGCGGCTGTTCCATGAAGGCGAATGCACCCCGCTTGTCGTCAGCGGCGTGAACACCCAGATGAAATCATCAGCAATGAACAGGTGCGGGCCAGCCGACCACCCCTTCTCATCGCGGTAATAACTCTCCAGATTCCTCATCCGCACCTCCCCGGGATGCGAATGCCACTGCGACAGCCGCGGGGCTGATGTGTTGTGCAGCACGATGAACTCCGGCCTCCAGTCGCTGAAACTCAGCGTGGCAACATAGTCCTTGAACTCCTGCGCGCGAAAACCGCGCCCGATGATTCCTTTCCAGTTTGGCATGATGTTTTCCTTTCTATGATAGGTTGCATTTTTCTATCTGACATGGCTCCCCCTAAGAGCCGCCGCTTGAGGATGATGACTCGCTCGAAGATGCTCCGCCGCCTTCCGAGGATCCGCTGCCACTGCCGGAAGCCGTGGATTCAGCGCTGGTGGAAGAGGATGAGGTGCCGTCCGGAGCAGCATCCCCATCGCCGGTCGAGTTCACCCCGTCCCCTTCGCGCGGCGGCAAATCCAGCAGATATCGGAATGCCGCATCGTCCTCAAAAACCTGCAAATCCTTGTCTTCACCCCTGCCACTCCCATCCTTCTCCAAGAGTTGGCGGAAGCGCGCCTTCCATGCGGGATCGATGCGCAAAGCCTCCTGAATGCACTTGAGCGCCCGCTGCCGACTGTCTTGAAAGGAACGCTGCAGGGCGGCCTTTGCCGCATCGGTCTTGCCGGGCGCCGAGAGATCCTTTTGGATCATGAGCGCCCTCTGACCATAGCCGCAGGCCAAGTTCACCAGCAGCCCGCCACTGGGGACATGCTTCGGGTCGAGCAGATATTCCTCCCCGTAGCGGATTGCCTCCTGAAAGTCATCGGGCCGATCGTCGTTGTAAAGATAGACATAGGTAAGGTTCTTGACTACGTCCAGCCACACTTCGCTCGGCGTGTCATTGCCGATGGCGCCATAGGCAGCCTCGAGCAGCCTGCGGTATTCCAGCGCCGCATCTCTCCTCAGCCGCTTCTCGTCCGCCTTGTCCTGATCGGTCGCCCCTCCCTTTTCCCTGTGAGCCTTTTCCGCCTTCAACCGCCGCGCCTCCTCGCGCAAATACATCGCCGTGGCATATTCCAGCTTGATGGTCACATCGGCAGGGGCCTTGCGGGTCGCCTCCTGATAGGCTTTTATGGCCAGTTCATACTCCCCCGCGTTGAGTTGCGCCTTGGCCCACAGCACGTAGTCCTGCGCGTCCTCCAAGTCCTCGAACCCCACCTCCGTTGCCAGCTTGCCTGCTGCGATGGCGGCCAAACCCGTCAGGTTCCGCCCCCGCTCCGTGGCCCCCAGCCTCGCCTGCTTGAGCGCGATCACCTCCTCTTTGCTCAGCTCTGCCTTGTCGGGTGCGGTGCCCAGCGTCCCCGTATCCGAGAGCAGCAGCGCCTTTTGCAGGTAAAGCCTCGTCATGAGATAACTCCCCAGGAAGCCGACAAAGCTAAAGTAGATAATGAGGGCGATCCCGAAGGCCTTGGATGCCGGCGTGTTCCCATAGCCGCCCGACATCGCCGCCGACGCGCGGTCGAGATACCCCGGCACTTTGCTGAGCTGGACGAGGCTCACCCCCACCACCATTTTCGTCAGCCAGTCCGCCACCTCCTCGAGGGCCGTGTTGGCCTTGTAAGAGATCGCCGGCACCTTGCGCCTGCCCTGCACCGGGTCCACCGGTGCCGCGGGAGCCTGCACCACCCGGGGCACGCCGAAAAGAAAGCCCAAAAAGCTGCCCACCACCAAGCATCCCAGCGACCATAGCAACGCCACATACATCGCCCCCGCCGTTGCGCCGGATGTGGAGACGGCGATGGGTGGCCCCAAGGCAAAGACGGTCAGGAACCCCTCCCCGTTCAATTGGGAAATGGACACGCAGACTAGGAACACTCCGGCAAAAATCAGCGCCGCCCATAACCAGCCAATCGTCACCGCATCCTCATTCCAGCTCCGCTTTCTGCCGTCACGGACCCCGTCCTTCTTGCAGCAGGCATTCAGCAACGCCGCCAGGATGCCGCAAACAAAATCCTTCGCTTTGCTCAGGGCCTTGCGAAACAACAGCGCCAAGAGCAGGAGCACCACGGCAATGACCATCCCGGCGGCCATTCCCTCCTTTTGCTGGTAGAAGCGGGGCGATGCCGCGGGGGCCGGTGTCCCCGCCTCGGCCAGCAACTGTCCCACCCCAGCGCGCATGTCACCCGGCATACACGACCTCCTTGATCTCGCTCGGCTGGCCGGCCTCCTCGTCGTTGATCACCCCGATGGCCATGTATTCGCGGACCTCCGGGGTGCCGGCGACGGCGAGCGGGGTCTCGTCGTAATAGGGGAACTTCCGCTTGCGGATGGCCAATAGCTTCCACTCCATGTCGCCCTTCTTGCGCCAATACAGGTTGTAAGCCTCAAAGCCGGGTTTCTGGCCGTTGATCTTCACCCGCCCGCGCAGGGCGTCCACGGTGATGGTGGGCCGAGCGGTGTCGGGATCGAAGGTCCTCTCCTCGCCGATCCACTTCTGCTCCTCCTTCACGGCGGGGGTGCAGCCGGTGCTGGTCTTGAATCGCTTGATGAATGCGCGCAGGAGAGGCAGCTGCTGGCTTTCGATGAGGGCGAGGTTGGCACGGAGCTGGTCGAGCTGGTGCTGCATTTCCACGATGGGGCCGAGCACGTTTTTGATCGTGTTCACGGCGGCGAGGAAACCTGCCTTCTCGGCCTCCGTGGCATCCACGTCGGCGGCGCGCTGGGTGGTGAATTTCTCGATCTGCAGGTTGAGCCATGCGAGGAGGTTCTCTTCGGATTGGGGGATGAAGTCGGTCATGGTGTTTCGAGGATTGGAGTGCGTGGTTGGTTGAAGGATGGGAGACGGAGGAGGGAAATTGGGGGCGTGGACGTAGCCGGGGTCACCGGGTTCGAGGCGGTAGGAGGGGCTGCCCCAATACACATTCGGATCTCCCCACAGGGTGCCGTCGCCCCAGACGACGACTCTCATGCAAAGGGTGGCGTTTTTTGCGCATTTTTATGGAAACGGATGAAAACCAGTGGCTTGCCCACGAGCGAGGGAGCCTCGCTGATTGCCGAGACGCCCTCGCCGAACCGCGAGGATGCCTCGCGGATTGCCGAAGATACCTCGCGGGAATGCGAGGAGCCCTCGGATGCACCGGGCACCGCCTCGCCAGTTCTGACACCCTCCTCGCTGCCGCAGGTGGCTGCCTCGCCCCCAGAGGAGATCCCCTCGCCGCCACTCGTGCCCGTCCAGTGGCACGACGAGACGTTCTCGCCCACGGGCATTGCCTCCTCGCCACCGGCAACGCTGCCCTCGCCGTCGGCCAGCCAGCCCTCACGATCCCCCGAGGAATCCTCGTCCCTGCATGGGGCACCCTTCTCCACGCCTGACGAACCAATACCCACGCACGTCCACCGCCGCCTCCGCGCCACGCGCTTCCCGATGAAGACACCTGCATAGCGGGTGGCAGCCATGTGCTTTTGTGTGCGCATTTTCATAGGCTGGCTCAAAAGCCGATCGTGAAGGAGCCAGTAACCCGCTCCTCGTCCACAAAGTTCGGCGATTGAGCACCCTTGGTGTAAGTGACCGCGAAGCCGACGGTCTTGGTAATGGCGATGTTGATGCCCGCACTGAGGAAGGAATGCCCCTGCGAGCCTTTCTCCAAGGGCAGGAAGGCAAATTCATAGTCGGCAAAGGCGGTGACGTCCCTGCCCTTGCTTGAGGAGGGCGAGAGAAAGTTGAGCGCGAGTTCGCCGCGGATGCGGGGCTTGAGCCTGAGGACGGTGGACTCCTTCTCATTGCTGTGGGTGTTGTCGGAGGAATGTCCGAAGTCCACGCCGAAGTAAGGACGCCAGCGGTATTCGATGAGGCCGCGCCCCCCGCTGTTCCTGCCGAGCAGGGGCACATCCTGATAGAGGCCAATGCCGGCTCTGGGGGCGTCAAAGGTAAGGAGAAATTCGCCGCTGAACTTGCTGGTGGTGAAATCGCGGTCGGCCTCGTATTTGAAGCCGAGGGAAGCCCAGAGACCGTAGGGATGGATTTCATAAGAGACATCGGGAAGACCTGGCACACCCCGGTTCCAATGCGTCTCGGCGGGGCCGATGTTACCATTGTAATAGGTGAACATGCCGCGGAAACGCCATGCGTCGCTCCGGGTGCTGTCGGAGGCGGAGATGCTGCCTTCCATGGAGAGGGAAGGGGTGACTTTCCCGCCGAGAAAGGGGGTGTCCTTGCCGTTCCAGTTGAGGAAAAAGTTGGCGTTGATGGCGCTGTCCTGGCCCACATCCGAACTGAAGCCGAACTGGGCGGGCTCGCTCTCCTTTTTCTCCTTGTCTCCACTGCCGGAGGCGCTGGGAGTCTTGGAGCCGGGAGGAGTGCCCTTCTTCTCGGTCTGACTGGGAGCCGAGGCAGCTTCGCTGCCCGGCCCGGTGAAGGAACGGGAGAGGGACAGGCCCGCTTCTGCGAGCCGGATAAAGATGCTGGTGCCGCTTTTGTCCGTGGCGTCCTTGGCTTCCTTGGTTTTCGCTGTCTCGGCAATGGCCGTTCCCCCAAGTGCGGGGATGAACAGCGCAATCGACAGGATGAGGATGGTTTTCATGGGGTGGAGGGCAGTCGTCTATTTGTTCCCGGCGTGGGCCTTGGGCTTTTTGGCGGCGTCCTTGGCCACCTTAATGGCATCGGCAACGGTGACGCATTTATCGAGGGCATTCAGACCCAGATTGATGGGGCATTCCCTGGCCTCGAAGGCCGCATTCAGTTCTTTGACGAGATCTCTGAGTCCTCCCGCATCATACCCCAGCCCGTTGTTGCCGAGTTCCATGTCGTCCGTGACGGTGGTGGGCGGACCGTGGTGATTCCAAGTATAATTAGTCTGGATGGCGGCGCGGGCGATGGCGCGGAGCTGTGCGTCGGTGTATGTTTTCATCGGGGTGGAGTGTTGTTTGGTTTTCGCGGAGGCGTGGTGAGGTCTTTCAATCTTGCTCAGACGATGCCGGCCTCACCGGCAGCGATGGCTCGGTCGGTGCCTCGGAGGAGGGTGCGCATGAGGGCGATGGTTTTGTCGGTCCAGAAGTAGGCGGTGTGGTAGTTGCCTTCGCCGGGGTTGAAGAGATCGGAGCAGTCGAAGTCGCAGACGTTGTCGGGGACGGGGGTGTCTGCATCGAGGCCGGCGCGGCCCAGGCGGCGCTTGCCGAAGTGTTTGACGCCGGAGCTGAGGCCGAGGACGGAGTCGCGGCCGGTGTAGAGGGCGGCGATGCGGTAGCTGAGGTTGGCGATGCCTTCGCCTTCGCCGTCGCTGCTGATGTCCTCGCCGGTGCCGAAGAGGTCGTTGTCCACGTCGGCGGCGACCATGAGGCATTGGTTGATGAGGCTGAGGAGGAGGGGTTTGTTTTGGCGCTCCCAGGTGTATTTGAGGGCTTTCTGGAGGACGTAGTTGCCCATGCTGTGGGCGATGACGCTGACTTTGGCTTTGCAGGCTTTGCCGCCGCCGGCGGCGCTGCGCTGCATGGCGAGGGCTTGTTCGTAGAGGGTGTTGAAGACGGTGGAGAGGTCGGGGGCGGTGGCGCGGGCGTCTTCGCGGTCGGGGAGGTAGCCGAGTTTGCTGCCGTTGCTGGGCCAGTTGAAGAGGATGCAGGTGCCGAGGCTGTCGGGGCCGGTGTAGAGGCGGCGGACGATGTCCTGGTAGCGGAGGGCGGCGTCGGCCCAGGTGTTGTTGTAGCCGTGGATGAAGACGGTGAGGTGTTTCTGCTTTTCGTGCTCGGTGTCGGGGATGAGGGGGTAGCTGTCGGCGATGAGCTGGAGCTGTTTGCGGAAGTCGGAGGCGCTGACTTTCGTCCAGTAGGGGGTCATGTCCGTGTCCTCGTGGGAGTCGGCGGGCATGGGGGTGTCGCCGGTGTAGTAGGTGAGGCCGCTGCGGTCGTCGCCGAGGGTGGCGCCTGTGCGGTTGCGGTTGGTGATCATCCAATACTTCGGCATGGCGCATAGGACAGCAGAGGGGCGGCTGGGCGGTCTAGATGGGTGAACTCCCTTTCTTCATGGGGGAAATCCCCGTGGGTTTTGGGGAGGACTACCGTGGCTGCGCGGGGGAATGGCGGGGTGTTTGGCGGGTGGGTTTGTGGCGGTTGCCGCGACGCTTTTTCAGTCGTGAAACGAAGATTTGGCGACAGTGCGATTTCCAGCTTGCGCTGAGGGATGGGGGGACGGTATTTCTCCCCGCGTGCTCAGGGTGGGTCGATGGCAGTCCTCCCGTCTGCGGCGCGAAATCCCAAATCCCTGAACGTTATGAGCGCGGAAAAAACGCCGAAAAACTGCCATGCACCCGTGAAGGTGGTGCTCGTGGATGATCACACTTCAGTGCGCGAGATGCTGAAGGTGGTGCTGAAGCTGGAGGGCGAATACGAAGTGGTGGGCGAGGCCGGGAGCGGCACGGAGGCGATGAAGCTGTGCCGAATCGCGCGGCCGCAGATCGTGATCATGGATCTCTCGCTGCCGGAGCTGAGCGGGACGCACCTGGTGCGGCTGCTGATGCGGGAGTCTTGGGATGTGCGGGTGGTGGTTTACAGCGGGACGTCGGACCAGCGGCTGACGCGCGAGGCGCTGGCGGAGATGCCGCATGGATTTGTGCGCAAGGAGGATTCGCTGCCGGAGCTGCGCACGGCGCTGAGGGCGGTGGTGTCGGGGGCGCGGCATCTGTCGCCGTGGGCTTCGCGGCTGATGCCGCCGAAGGGGGACAGTGCGGTGAGCAATTTGTCGGCGCCGGAGCGGGCGGTGCTGCACATGATCGCGCGGGGGCTGCACACGAGGCAGATCGCCGCGGCGCTCTGCGCGACGGAGAAGACGGTGGAGCATCACCGCCAGCATCTGCGGGAGAAGCTGGGGCTGCACGATGTGGCGTCGCTCACGCGCTATGCGATCGAGGTGGGGATGGTGCAGGTGTAGGCGCGGTCGCCGCGGGTGAAAGCGGAGTTGGACGCGCGGGGCGGATTGCGTGAGGCTGCGCGGGTGCAAATGACGGACACCGAAACGGCGCTGCGGGCGCATCTGCGCTCGCACAACCAGGGCGTGCTGGCGGCTTCGGGCATGGCGCTGATTTTCTCGGTGATCGGATGGGCGGTGCTCTACGGCGCGGCGTATTGGGCGGCGATGTTCATCGCGGCGGCGGTGCGGGGGACGAACGCGACGCGGCCGGCGGAGTTCAATCTGGTGTTCTTCGGAATCGCCGCGGTGCTGATGCTGGCGGCGCGCATCGACCAGTGGCTTTTCCCTCACGAGCGCGCAGTGGATGAACGGCCGAAGATCGAGCACTTCGCGGATGCGCTGTTCTTCGTGCCGCGGTTCACGATGTCGTGCTGGCAGAATCTCGGCGCGCTGGCGCGGCTCACGGATGCGGAGCTGCCGGAGGCCGCGGAGCTGATGGACACGCTGCGCCCGGGAGGGCGCGTGGCGCTGCAGGAGCTGCCGGCGCGTTTCCCGGATGAGCATCGCAGGCAGCGGATGCTGGATGCGCTGCTGGTGACGGGATTAATCGACATGCGCATCGAGGAGGACACGACATGGCTGTGTCTCGGTGCGCTGGCGCCGGAGGCATTTCGTGGAAGGGCGGGGTCGCTGCCGAGGCCGGAGGATCCGCTCGCAGGTGTGCCGGAGGTGAAGGTTCCGCAGGGTGGACGGTTGCTGCGGAAGCGGGAAGACGGGAGTCGGTGAGAGGCGCCCGGTTTTCAGTGCTCAGTGCTCAGTGCTCAGTGCTCAGTCTTCGCGGTTCCCGGCTCTCGGTTGAGGGCGATCCTCAGTGGCAATGCGATGAGCGACGAGACTGAGCACTGGGAACTGAGCACTCAGAACTCCAAACCTCACTCTCCAATCACCGCCACCACAACCTCCCGCGTGTGTGCGGCGGCCCGGTGCTCGAAGAGGAAAATCCCCTGCCATGTCCCGAGCGTCATCCTGCCGTCCGCGATGGGAATGGTCTCGCTCGTCCGCGTGAGCACCATGCGGAGGTGCGAGGGCATGTCGTCCGGCCCCTCGGCGGTATGGACGAAATAATCGCTGTCCTCCGGCACGAGGCGCTCGAAGAACTCGTGCAGGTCCGTCCGCGCCGAGGGATCGGCGTTTTCGTAGATGATGAGCGAGGCGCTCGTGTGCCGGATGAAAACGGTCGCCGTGCCGGTGCGCACACCGCTCTCACGGACGATGCGCCGGACTTCGCTGGTGATTTCGGTCGTGCCCTTGCCCCGCGTGCGGAGGGTGAAGGATGCGGTGTGCGCCGTCATGAAACGCGGAGGAGCGGCGCGCGGATCACTTTTTCCCCTTCAACCCTTTCGCCTTCGCGTCAATTTCCTCAGACTGGGCCTTCAAAAGCGCGGCGGACTTCTCAACAAATGCCTTCAAGTCCGGATCCTGCACGTTCTTGAGATCCTTCTCGATCTCCACCGCGTATTTTTTCGACTCCTTCGCAAAGAAATCGAAGAACGCCTGCTCGGAGGCCTTGGCGTCCTTGATCGCGCCGACTTTTCCCAAGGCAGTCTTGTCCGCCTTGCTCATGTCGTTCGGGATCTTCTTCCCGTCCACGCCGTGGGCCATCGCGGCATCCACGCCCGGCGTCCAAATCGCGACGCAGTCCCGGTAGATCTTGCTGGAGAGCGCCTGCATCTCCGTGGGGCCGTCCTTGTATCTGCCGCGCATGCGCTCGGACATCTTGAGCTGAAACTGGATGCCATCCGCGGTCGCAATGTAGATGCGGGCGTCCGAGGACGTGTAGGGCTTCGGCTTCGCCGCGGGCGCGCCGGGGGCGGGTTTTGCACCGGGCGCAACGGGGGCCGCGCCGGGGGCGGGCTGGGCGCTGGCGGAGGCGATGAGGACGGCGGCGGTTCCGACGAGGAGGAGTGTTTTCATGGAGGAATGTTCGGTGATTTCCGGGAGATTGAAGGCAATCCACCCCGCGCTGCAAGCCGGCAGAATGCGGCGTGAGAACTTGCTGGCGCGCACCGCGCATCGTCGGCGATAAGCGCGCCTCACCCGACACTTTCTCCAGTGAAAAAAGCACTCACCTTCGTCATCTGGGCCATCGTCGCGCTGCTCGGCGCGGGCGCGTATGCCGGCATCGCCTTCAAGCGCGGCGAGCCGCTGAACTCCGGCTACCTGCTCACCGCCGCGCTCTGCACCTACGCGATCGGCTACCGCTTCTACTCGAAATGGATCGCCGCCAAGGTGCTCGCGCTCGACGACCGCCGGGCGACTCCGTGCGAGATCCACGAGGACGGCCGCGACTTTGTGAAGACGAACAAGTGGATCGTCTTCGGGCATCACTTCGCGGCCATCAGCGGGCCGGGGCCGCTCGTCGGGCCGGTGCTCGCAGCGCAGTTCGGCTACCTGCCGGGGACGCTGTGGATCCTGCTCGGCGTGGTGCTCGGCGGCGCGGTGCAGGATTTCATCATCCTCGCGTGCTCGATGCGGCGCGACGGCCGCTCGCTCGCGCAGATGCTGCGCGACGAACTGACCGGCACCGTGGGCCGAATCGGTCTCGCGGCGATTCTCGCGATCATGACGATCCTCCTCGCCGTGCTCGCGCTTGTGGTCGTGAAGGCGATGGGCGAAAGCCCGTGGAGCATCTTCACCGTGGGCGCGACCATTCCCATCGCGCTGTTCATGGGCGGATACCTCCGCTTTTTCCGCGTGGGAAAAGTGATGGAGGTGTCCGTGATCGGAGTCGTGCTGCTGCTGCTCGCCGTGTGGGGCGGGAAGTTCGTCCACCAGTCGGCCACGTGGTCGCAGACGCTGCACCTCAGCGAATACACCGTCGCCTGGCTGGTGATCGGATACGGCTTCCTCGCGAGCGTGCTGCCGGTGTGGCTGCTGCTTGCGCCGCGCGACTACCTGAGCACTTTCATGAAGCTCGGGACCATCTTCGCGCTCGTCGTGGGCACGCTCGTGATGCTGCCCGTGATGCAGATGCCCGCGATCAGCAAATTCGTGGACGGCACCGGCTTCGTCGTTCCCGGAAAGGTGTTCCCGTTCTGCTTCATCACCATTGCCTGCGGGGCGATCAGCGGATTCCACACGCTCATCAGCAGCGGTATCACGCCGAAGATCATCACGCGCGAGACGCATGCGCGCCCCGTCGGCTACGGTGCGATGTGCCTCGAGTCGCTCGTCGCGCTGATGGCGCTCGTCGCCGCCTGCACGCTGCCGCCTGCGGAATATCTCGCCATCAACAGCCCCGGCGCCCCCGAGGCAACCATCGCCCGCGTGAACGGCAGCGGCTTCACCTCGCTCGTGGCCGACGGGTCGGGCTTCAAGGAGGCGCCGATCAATTTGACGAAAGCACAGATGGACACGCTCGCCGAGCAGATGGGCGAGAAGTCGCTCTTCGGTCGCACGGGTGGCGCGCCGACGTTCGCCGTCGGCATGGCCCAGCTTTTCGCGCGCCTCACCGGCGGCGCGGGCAGCGACCTCTGGTATCACTTCGCGCTGATGTTCGAGGCGCTCTTCATTCTCACCACACTCGACGCCGGCACGCGCGTGGGACGCTATCTTTTGCAGGACGCCCTCGGCAGCGTTGCACCGAAATTTGGCAACACCGGCAACGTCGGTGCGGGTGTCGTCGCGAGCGCGCTCGTCGTCGCAGGCTGGGGCTTCTTCCTCATCCTCGGCGTCGTGGACAAGGACGGAGGCGTGAAGGCGCTCTGGCCCATCTTCGGCATCGCGAACCAGCTCCTCGCAAGCATCGCGCTCTGCCTTGGCACGACAGTCCTCCTCAAGTCCGCGCTCAGCCGCAAACAGAGCCCCGCCTTTGCCCTCGTGACCCTCGTGCCGCTTTCCTGGCTGCTCGTTGTCACGATGAACGCCGGCCTGATGAAAGTCTTCCACGAGGAGATCGATCCGAAGAAGCCGCGGCTCGGCTTCCTGCAGATGGCCCGAGAGGCCGAAGCGAAGGCACCTCTGCTGCAAAAGGCTGTGGACGAAGCGAAGGACAACACCTCACTCAAAGCCGCGCAGTCGGCACTGAAGGCGAACGCCACCGTCGTGAACATCAACCGCATCGATGCCGGCGTGACGTGCGTCTTCCTCGGGTTCGTCGCCATCATCATCGGCCTCAGCGCGCGCGAGTGGCTGAAGCTCCTCAACGGCATGCGCGAGCCGAAGCTCAGCGAGACGCCGCCCGTGTGGCTCCCTACCGAGCAGGCTTCCGCAAATCCCAGCGCCGCACTCGGCGCGGTCGCGCTCGGCGCGCTGCTGCTGAAGGAACTCAGCGGCGAAGCCGCCATCGAGCGCGAGCGCGTCGCACAGGCCTGCGAGTGCGCGAAGGATCCGACGAAGGCACGGCGCAATGTCTTCCTCAGCGCCACCGAGCGGCAGTTCCGCTCGCCGAACCGCTGCTGCTGAAGCGCATCGGACAAGGAATCCGCAGATTGCGCGGATTTTCGCAGAGGGGAGCTTGATTCAGCCTGCTCTACGAAGAACCTCACAGCCTGCGTGCTCTCCACGTCCACAAAGCACCGCTCGGAGAATCTGCGCCAATCCGCGTAATCCGCGGATCAAACTCAGCGTTCCGTCGGCGGCGGATTGTCTCCGGTCAGCCGCACGTTTGCGCGGAAAGACGGACGTGGCGGAGGTGCAGCCACCGGCGGCAGTTTCGCCGCGGGTGCAGGATCAGCGGCTGCCGTTGAAGGCGATGGATTTTTTCCCGTGGCGGCTTCGCCAGGCGCGCGCTTGGGAGCGATGCCCGTCATCGTCTGCACGACGACTAGGTGCTCGCGAAACTGCGGCAGCGTCTGCTCGGAGAGCTTCCGGATCGTGAGGTCATCCGACTTGGCGCCCATCTCGTAGATCGCGACGGCCTGCGTGTCCGCCTCGCGGAACGAATCCAGCAGCGTCTTCTCCAGCTTCGCGCCCTCCATGTTCTCAAGCTTCGCTGCGAGCCGGCGCTCCGACTCGCCCTGCGCCTCGGGAATCCGCAGGTTCCGCATCTCGGCCACCGTGTTCAGCACCGCGCCCTGCGCTGAAAGCGTCTGCACCAGATCCTCGCCGAACCCGCGGAGCGCGGGATTCGCCGCGCGCGGCACCTGACCCGCGAGGTAGCGGAACGTTCTGCCGAGTTCTATCGCGCTGGAGAGAAAAGCCAGATCGCGCCCGTTCATGTCGGTGTCAATGAGCGCGCCACGCCTCGGCGCATCGCCCTTCGCGGGAACGGCAGGCACAGCGACAACCGCGGGCACGGCTGCCTTCGGCTTTTTCGGCGCAGCGTCCGCGGATGCGAGCGCCGCGACAGCAAATGCGATGACGAGGGGCGAGCGCATCGGGAGAATCACGCGAGCAGCTTCGCCAGCAGGTCGCCGACCATCTGCGGGTTCGCCTTGCCCTGCGAGAGCTTGAGCACCTGGCCCTTGAGGAAATTGATGCTGCCAAGCTTGCCGGATTTGTATTCGCCCACCGCTTTGGGATTCGCGTCGATCACCTGCTTGCACAGCGCCTCGATCGCGCCGGTGTCGCTCACCTGCTCGAGGCCGCGCTCCTTAACGATCACCGCGGCCCCTTTGCCAGTGGTAAACATCTCGGCAAAGACCTCTTTGCCCTGCTTCGAGCTGATCTTGCCGTCCTCGATGAGGTTCACGAGTTCATCGAGCGAGTGCGCGCTGACGGGGCAGTCGCTGATCGTCTTCTCCGCCGTCGTGAGCGCGCTGAGCAGATCGTTGATGATCCAGTTCGCGACGTTCTTCGGCTTCTTCGCACCCTTTGCCGCTGCGTCGAAATACTCCGCGAGCGCACGTTCACTCGCGAGCACGCTCGCGTCGTAGCTTGTCACGCCGAAGTCGCGCACAAAGCGGTCGCGCTTCTCGCCGGGCAGCTCGGGGCGCTTCGCGCGCACCTCGTCCATGAAGACGGTCGTGTCCACCGGAAGCAGGTCGGGATCGGGAAAGTAGCGGTAGTCGTGCGAGCTTTCCTTGTTGCGCTGGTGGCGCGTCTGGCCAGCGGCGTCGTCCCATCCGCGCGTGCTCTGCACGAGCTTCTCGCCCTTCTCGCAGGCCTCGATCTGGCGCTCGATTTCATACGCGAGAGCACGGCGCACGGCGGAGATCGAGTTCATGTTTTTGATTTCGATCTTCACGCCCAGCTCCTTCTGGCCCTCGGGGCGCACGGACACGTTGCAGTCGCAGCGAAGCTGGCCCTTTTCCATGTCGGCGTCGCTCACCCCGCCATAGACGAGGATCTGCTGGAGGCTCGTGAGATACGCGAACGCCTCCTCCGGCGTCGCGATTTCCGGCTCGCTGACGATCTCCATCAGCGGCGTGCCGGCGCGGTTGAAATCAATCCCGCTGTTCGCCTCGAAGTGCGACGACTTCGCCACGTCCTCCTCGAGGTGGATGCGCGTGAGGTTCACCACTTTTCCCGGCGACGCGATGCTCTTCTGCGCGTCCTTCGGATATGCAAATTCGTGCAGCGGCACGCCGCCGCCGATGCAGATCGGCAGGTCGAACTGCGTGATCTGGTAGTTCTTCGGCATGTCCGGGTAGAAGTAATTCTTCCGGTCGAACTTGCACAGCGGCGCGATGCGGCAGCCGAGCATGAGGCCCGCGAGCGCGGTCATCTTCAGCGCCTCGCCATTCATCACCGGCAGCGCGCCGGGATAGCCGAGGCAGACGGGGCAGGTGTGCGTGTTCGGCTCCGCGCCGTATTCCGCGGGGCAGCCGCAGAACGTCTTGCTGCGCGTCTTGAGCTGGACGTGGACCTCGAGGCCGATGGTGGGAATGTAGCGGGGCATTGCGGGAAAAATCTGCGCGTCACTGCGGCGCGAGCGGCACCGGCGCCACAAGCGCCTCGCGCGGCGGCTCGGCTGGCGCGGGAGGTGCGGGCTCGGGCTTCAGCGCTGGCTCCTTCGGCTTCGGCGGCTGAAGCGCGAAGTCGAGCGCCTTCTCGAACTCCATCTGCTTCATCAGCGCGTTGAACTCCGCGTCGTTCGCAAGCTCGAGCACCTTCTCATGGCGCAGGAGCTTGAAGAAGCTGTGGCTTCCCAGCAGCTCCGCGACACCGGGATCGTTCCTCACCGCGACGAGCTTCGGATGCGACGCCAGCTTCGCGACGCCCGGAAAGGAAAGAAAGCGATCCACCGCCTCGGGGCGCGAGACCATGATCGTGAGCTTCGCCAGCGTCGCGAAGGCGCGCGTCATCGAGGTGTTGTCGTAGCGGTGCAGGAATCGCCCGGATGCCCCTTCGTCCAGTGCGCCGCCGAGCTTCGCAAAAGTCTGCACGAGCGCGCCCGGCTCCTCCGGCTTTGTCAGCGCCGCGGAGTGCTTCTCCTTCTCGA
Organism: Chthoniobacteraceae bacterium; assembly: GCA_044221185.1. Classification (GTDB taxonomy): domain Bacteria; phylum Verrucomicrobiota; class Verrucomicrobiia; order Chthoniobacterales; family Chthoniobacteraceae; genus SXWH01. Next base: position 40,222 of record JBGAPP010000012.1, read on the forward strand.
TGTCGTCGAGCCGCGTCTGCGCGACCACGCCCACGGTGCGGACAAGCCCGGTCGTGATCAAAAACACCAGCGAGCCGAATGCGACGCCAAGCGTGGCGCCGAGAATGCCGAAGCTCAGCCGCACGCCGACGCTCTTCTGCTGCGACGTGCGCTTGAACAGCCACCGCCGGATGCCATGCACCGCGAGGAAGGTCGCACACCCGACCGCTGCACCGCCGATGAGCGTCGTGACCTGCGGCGGGTATTTGAGAAATGCAAAAATGGGGGCCGCGCTCGATGCGCCGTAGATCGCGGCGGCGTAGGCGCACGCGATGGCCACGAGCGTCATCAACTGCCGCGCGAGGCCCTGCCGCCAGCCATTCCAGCCGAGCGCCGCGATGAAAAGCAGCCACACGCCGTAGTAGGCCGCCTTGAGGGTGTCTGCGCTCATTTCCATCGCTGCTCAGACGCTGCCGCACTGTCCGCGCTGGCGCAATGCGTGATCGCAGAGAACCAGCGCCGCCATCGCCTCGACCATCGGCACCGCGCGCGGGAGCACGCACGGGTCGTGGCGGCCGCGCGCCTTGAGCAGCGCATTCTCGCCGGAGACGTTCACCGTCTCCTGTTCGCGGAAAATCGTCGCGGTCGGCTTGAACGCGGTGCGGAAGAAAATCGTCTCGCCGTTGCTGATGCCGCCCTGGATGCCACCGCTGCGGTTCGTGCGCGTCCGCACACTTCCAGCGCGCATCTCGAATGCGTCGTTGTGCTCGCTTCCCTTTTGCAGCGTGCCCGCAAAGCCGCTCCCAACCTCGAATCCCTTCGACGCCGGCAGCGAGAGCATCGCCTTCGCGAGCTCGGCCTCCAGCTTGTCGAACACCGGCTCACCCCAGCCTGCGGGAACACCACGGATGGCGCACTCAACCACGCCGCCGACGCTGTCGCCCGCGCCGCGGATCTGCTTGATGAAATCGATCATCTTCACCGCCATCGGCGCGTCGGGGCAGCGCACGATGTTCGCCTCCACGTCGGGAAACTTCACGGTCTCCGGATCCACGTCCGCCACGAGCGAATGCACGGACTTCACATATGCGACGATCTCCAGCGCGGGCGCGAACTGCGCGAGCACCCTCTTCGCAATCGCCGCAGCCGCCACTCGCCCGATGGTCTCGCGCGCCGATGCGCGTCCCCCGCCCTGCCAGTTCCGGATGCCATATTTCGCCTGATACGTGTAGTCCGCGTGCGACGGGCGGAACATCGTCTCCATTTCCGAATACGCCTCGGGCCGCGCGTCCTTGTTGTAAACGATGACCGCGATCGGCGTGCCGGTCGTCTTCCCCTCGAAGACACCGCTCAGGATTTTGCACTGATCCTCCTCCGCGCGCGGCGTGACGATTTCACTCTGCCCCGGCCGGCGCCGGTCGAGATCGAGCTGGATGTCCGCCTCCGAAACCCCGATGCGCGGCGGGCAGCCGTCCACGACGACGCCGACGGCACCTCCGTGCGATTCGCCGAAGGTGGAGATGCGGAAGCTGTGACCGAACTGGCTGGACATGAGATGAAGGCTGGCCGGGACACCGCGGACTCTCGGCCCGGTTCAGGAGGGCGTCGGACTGCATGCAGCACACGGCTCGGCGCAGACGGACTAGAGATTGCGTGCCATGCCTTGGCAAGCGGAACAACCGGCGGCGCGGTTCAGCCGCTGAATCATTCAGCCGTGCTTCTCGCGCGCCGCACGCCCGAGCGCACCGACCGTCCACACGAGCGGGTAGAGCCGTTCGTGATACCAGAGCTTCGCAAAATAGAACCCGATGGGCGCCGGTTCGCGCCAGGCGCCGGACTCGATGCGCTCGATGAGCCACGCGACTCCGCGCTCCACGCTTGCGCCGTGCGAGGTGCCCGCGAGTGCCTCGATGGCGAGCGCGGTTTCCTCGATGCTCGACGGCGTGCCGCGCACGCCACCCCAGCCGCCGTCTTCATTCTGCGCCGATGCGATCCAATCCGCGCCGCGCGTCGCGGGGCCGAGCGCGGGGAGCATGCCAGATTCGGACAGTTCGCGCAGCGCGATGACCACATGCGTGGTGCCGTAAAGCGGGTTTTCGTCGCCGGGCGCGTGCTCGTTGCCAAACCACAGCGGCACCCATGCGCCGTCCTTGCGCTGCGTGTGGATGAGGTAGCCGAGGCCGCGCGACATCGCCTTCACGAGCCGCGGACGGTCGCGCGGATCGAGCTCCGTGCGCCATGCGTTCCATGCGCGCAGCGCATGCGCGGTGAGGTCCTGCGAACTGCGGTCGAATGGCAGCGCGCCCCAGCCGCGGCAGAAGGTGGGGATACCACCGTCGCCATTCTGCAAATCGAGCAGCCAACGGATGCCGGCGAATGCGGCGTCGCGCGCCGCGGGGTCGTTTGCGCCGAGGTGCTTCAGCGCGAGCAGCGCGCCGGGCGTGTCGTCCGCATCGGGCACGCCGCCGGGCAAATCCGTCCACGCCCAGCCGCCAGGCGCCGCGTGCGTATAGGGATGCTCCCCGCGCCACTGTTGGCCGACGAGCCACGCACGCAGCTTTTCATTTTGCTCCGGCGTGAGCGCGCCGGGCTGATGCGTGAGCGCCTTGATGGCGAGCGTGCTCGTCCACGTCGCGAGGTTCGTGTCGATGGGCCAGCTCCCGTCGGTGCGCACGGAGGCGATGAGAAAATCCACGCCCTTCTGCGCGACGACATGCGACGCGAGGCCCATCGAGGCCAGCGCCATCGTGACGAACGAAGTGAGCGGCGTGGCTTCGAGAAAGCCGCCGTTCGGCGGCTGCAGCGTCTCCAGCACGCGCAGGGTTTTCCTGCGTGTGAGCGCGCGCAGCGGGCGTGTGAGCGGGTTGCGCGTCGGCGCGTGGTGATGAATCGCCTGCCCAATCGCGATGAGCGCAGGCAGTGCGTAGCTCACCACCGGCAGCCGCAGCGCGCCCCAGAATTTATGCGACACGGCAGCCAGCTCGAACGGCAGCTTCGGAATGAGCCGCCAGCCGTCCGCACCGAGCCGGCCCGCGAGCGCGAGCGTCATGAGGATGGGGACGGAAAATGTGCGGTCCTTCCCGTAGCGCTGCGCGATGGCGCGCGGCAGCGCAGACGTGCGCCATGCGTCGCCGCCTTCGGCACCAGCGCGACTGCGCTCCCGCAGCCATGCCTCCGCCTTTGCCACTACCGCGGGAAACTCCGCATCAGCACTCCCCGCGGCAAACGCCGACCAGCACAACGCGGTCGTCGAGATGTTCGACTTGCTGCGCGTCGTGTCGCCCCAGCCGCCGTCCGCGTTCACATTCTCAGCAAGCCAGCGCAAGCCAACGCGGACGAGCGCGGCATGCTGTTCCGCATCCACCTTCGCGAGCGCGATGACAGCGGTCGCCGTCGAGAGTGCGCTGCTGGACAGCTCGCCGGTCCAGTGACCGCTCGCATCCATCTCCGCGAGCAGTGCGGCAGTCGCGCGTTGCAACGCGGCGGCGAGCCGGGCGGGGTCGTTCATTGCGCCTGCTCTGGCGCTCACACTTCCAGCAGCAGCCGCGACGGCTGCTCGATGGCCTCCTTCACGCGCACGAGGAACGTCACCGCCTCGCGGCCGTCCACCACGCGGTGGTCATAGCTCAGCGCGAGATACATCATCGGGCGCACGACCACCTGGCCGTTCACCACCATCGGGCGCTCCTGGATTTTATGCATGCCGAGGATGCCGCTCTGCGGCGGGTTCAAGATGGGCGTGCTCAGCAGGCTGCCGTAGATGCCGCCGTTGCTGATGGTGAAGACGCCGCCCGAGAGGTCATCAAGGCCGATGCGTCCCTCGCGCGCCTTCACCGCGTAGGCGGCGAGGTCGCGCTCTAGCTCCGCAAACGACTTCCGGTGCGCATCGCGCACGACGGGCACCATCAGCCCGCGCTCCGTGCCCACGGCCACACCGATGTCGTAGAAATGATTCTGCACGAGGTCGTCGCCCTCCACGCGCACGTTCACCTCCGGCACCGCCTTCAGCGCGGCGACCACCGCCTTGATGAAGAACGACATGAACCCGAGCTTGATGGCGTGCTGCTTCTGGAAGTCCTCGCCCATCGCCTTGCGCAGCGCCATCACCGCCGACATGTCCGCCTCGTTGAACGTCGTGAGAATCGCCGCCGTGTGCTGCGCCATCACGAGCTGCGCGGCGATCTTCCGGCGCAGCGGCGACATCTTCCTGCGCGTGAAACGCTCGTCGGCATCCTGCGCCGCATTTTCGGAAATCACGGAGAGGGACTCATTCGCCGCCGCCACTGCCGCCGCGGGAGTCTCCACTGCGGGCGCAAGCGCCGGTGCCGGCGCCGCTGCGACCGGCGCGGGAACCTTGGCCGCAGCCGCAGGAGCGTCGGCAACCTTCGCCGATTTCTTCGCGGGCTTCTCCGCCGGTTTCTCCGCGGCAGGCTTGGTGGGTGCAGCCGCAGGCGCAGCCGCCGAATCCTCAATCACCGCCACGACCTCGCCGACCTTCACCTCCGCCCCGGCCTGCGCCTTGATGCGCAGCGTGCCCGCGGCGTCCGCCGTGATTTCCGTCGAGACCTTGTCCGTCTCCAGCGACAGCAGCGCATCGCCCTTCGCCACCGTGTCACCGTCCTGTTTCAGCCACGCGGAGATGAGGCCGCTCGTGACTGATTCACCTACCGCTGGGATTTTGACTTCAAGGCTCATGTGTTGCTGGAAAAAAGTTGGACGGGAGCAATGCCGCAGGACCGCCGCGCTGACAAGCGCATCCTCGGTCGATTGATTATTCCCCCCTTCCCAGCCGCCCTCAGTTCACAGCCTCGATGCAGTCAGGATACACATTCACCAGCTTGTGTGCCGGCAACAGCGCCTCCACCTGGGGCCAGACTCGCGCGAGGAACGCGTGGAAATCTGCACGCCGCAGATTACCGATCCTCAGATGCACCACCCACGGTGGAGGCTGCGAGAGGAGGATGCGGTCGGAAAAATCGGCGTCCTTCGTCACGATCACCAGTTCACCCTGCCGCGCGTGCTCCCACACCGCCGCATCCTCGGGGCTGGCACCGAGTGTGTCCGCATGAGTCACCGGCAGCGATGGAGTGAATCGAATCCGTCTCGGCAGATTCTCATCGAGGAAGAAGCCCTTCACGCCACTTGGAGCACCGTGAAGTGGTTCCCCATCAGCCGGGACGAGAATTGCAGGCAGGCCAGCACGTCCTCGCGGGCCAGCGCGGGATACTCCTCCAGCACTTCCTCGATCGAATCGCCCGCGCCCAGGAATTCCAGCACCGTCTGCACGGCGATGCGCGTGCCCTTGACCACCGGGCGCCCGTTGCAGACCGCGGGGTCCAGCGTGATACGGCCTGAATCGTCAATCGTCGTCATGCCCGCGAAGATGCCCCATTCCCCGCCCGTGGCAAGCGCACCGCCGAGAGTTGTTGGATGGCGGCTTCGCTCTCGGCGAGCGTGCTCATGGCGGGGAAAATAGCGGGCGTGCCGCGCTCACACAAGGCGGCCCTTCACGCCGCCCGCGCAGCTCCTCGCTGGAATCCGGCGCGCCGAACGCGGGCTTGGTGGGATCGAAGGGCATGGGTGTGTCACCTACCCACACGTTTCATAACCCGGCTTTCAGAGAGCGAGCCTTCTTGCGTAGTTCTTGCCTCGTTCCTCCCCGCGACGAATTCGAACACCCAATACTTGCCCGCCGGGTTGAACACTTTGAATTTCTTCGAATCGACGGCCTCCCACCTTTCCCAGGAGTTCCTACTTGCCGAGATTTTTCCGTCCCTGTGAAACGTTAGAGTTGCCGCGGCACTGTCGCTGCGGTCATACCAAGTCCACTTACCTTGCGTCAGCGCGTTGGAAATTGAAGCGTGCGCATTCGCTAATCCGGCTGCGGGTGGTGTGGAAACGGCGGGCGCCGGTTGCGCGGACATTGGTGCTTTGGCCGGTGGCGCAGGCTTCTCCGCGACCGCCGCAATCACGGGCGTAATCCACGCGGCGGCAACTTCATCCCGCTTCGCCTGCACGAGCTGGGCGTCGTCGAGGTGCTTGGCTTGCGTGAGCTGCGCCTGCGCCTGCGCGAGGGTCTGATCGTATTTGGCGTGCAGCGCCTTAGCGCGGGTGGCGCGATCGGCGTTCACCTTCGCGAGCGGCTCGCGGATCATGGCGCGGGCCTGCTTCACTGATGCTGCGTCGGCGGCATCGTCCTGCTCCGGGAAGTGCTGGGTGTCGCCGAAGCGCTTCTGCTCGTCGCGCAACGCGAGCGCGGCTTTGAGGTCGCTCGCCTTACTCGCCTTGTCGATCGCTCCTTCGAGCACGTTCAGATACTGGAGCTTGACCTTGTTGAGGTCCGCCTCGTGGACGTCAGTGACGCCCTTCTTGAACGCCGTCTGCCACTGCGCATCGGTGGCCTCGATCCACTTCTGCATTTCTGTCTTCGGCACCGCGGGAGCCTCCGCTGGCGCGGTCACCGCGGCGGGTTTGTCCGGGGATGCGGGGGCGGGATCCTGAGCGGCGAGGTCCGCGCCGGTGAAGGCGGCGGCCAGCAGTGCAGGAATGAAGGTGCGGGTGTTTTTCATGGGAAGTTCTTGCTTCGGAGTTTGGAAATTGCGGGCGATTCCCCGCTCGCTTGAGATTACCCCACCACCACACTCACCGGCGCGCTCGGCTGCCCTTCGCCGGCGTCGTTCACGCCGGTGACGGTGAACTCCACGGTCGCGCCCGCGGGGAGGGCCTCGATGGTGTGCTGGGTGCCCTCGGTGTTGATGACTTTCACGGGCTCGGCGTCGGGCGTGCCGGGGGTGCCGTCGGGGAGCGCGGTGATCTGGCGGTAGTAGTTGAAGGAGTTTGCGCGGCGCGCGCCGTCGATCTGCACGAGCACGCGGCCGCCGCCGAGCACGGTGCAGTGGACATTCGCGGGCTGGCCGGGCTGCGCGGGGTCGTTGGGCCGGTTCAGGCCGAAGTCATACCATCTCGCGTCGTCGTCCTCGAGGAGCTGCTCCAGCTCGGTGACGACGCCGCGGAAGCGCTCGCGGAATGCAGCCCTGGCCTCCTCGATCGCCTTGTGCGCGTCGCCGCTGGCCTTGAGCGCGTTGCCCGCGCCCTGCCGCGCAGTGGAGAGCGCCTGGTAGAGCGTCTCGGCGATGGCGGCGGTGACGTCCAGGGCCGCGACTTCCTTCCCGGGGTTCGCGGCGAAGTAGGCCTTCAGGCCGCCGAGGGCGGTGAAGCGGTCGTCCTGCTTGCGCGGGACGCCCACGGTGTTGTTCGGCAGGCCGGTGGCGAGCCACGCGTCGCTCCACTCGTTGCCGAGGCCGATGCTGAGCACCTTGATCGCGCGGGTGATGAAGCCCTTCGTATTGCTGTCCGCGATGCGCGAGGCGGCGAAGGCCTCGGGCTGCTGCGTGCCGTCGGCGGCCTGCACGGCGGCCTTGGCGGCGATGAGCGCGTCCAGCTCCGCGCGGGTGACGGCAAAGGTGTTCTGCTTGATGCCGATGAGGGCGGCGTGCTGGGTGAGCCCGTCGCACATGTCTTCGCCTGCGGAGATGAGCTCGCCGAGGGTGGTGGGGGTGGGGTTGGATGCCATATAGCTGCGTTTTCTGGGTTTGGTTTTCGGAGGGACGTAGGAAGCGGAATTGGGGTCATTCACCCAGCCGGGGTCGCCTTTCTCCAGCAGGTAGGCCGGATCGGCCCAGCGGATATTGACGTCGTCCATGCGGAATCCGGCATCGAAAAAGACGGTTCTCATCAGTGTGGGTGGCATGCAGTTTGGGGCTCAAAATCAGGGAATCGGCAGAATCGCGGTCAAAATGCCAGTTTTCATGCTCCGGGTGGCCAATTGCACCGTGCACGAGGCCGGGAAGAGTGTGCGGGAGCCCGATTGCACCGTGCAATTGAGCACCGGAAGACTCCGGGTGCCCGATTGCACCGTGCAGTTGCGCGCCAGAAGACTCCGGGTGGCCCATTGCACCGTGCACGGCAGCACCCGCAGGCTTCGGGCGGCCAGTTGCACCGTGCAATCGTGCTCCCCGAGACTCCCCTCCGCCAATTGCACCGTGCAATCGCCCTGCCCCACCCTTCGGCACCCCGTTTGCACCATGCACGGATGCCCCCGCACACGCCGACCGGCAGCGTGTTTCAGACTCGCAATCTACCGAAAACTCCCAACCGCGTAATTTACGCGGAACGCGGAACGCGGAACGCGGAACGCGCATGAGCGCATCGGGCGCATCCTCCCTGCGCGACGAAAACCGAGTGTCTGGGGCCGCCTTCATCGCCGCGCATCGCAAGCCCGCGCGGAGGGGCGGTCAAGGATTATTTTTTGAGCGGTTCATGGAACAGGCATGGCCGTCCTGCCGCGGTCGCACGAGGAGCCGGGGCGCCCTCGCCCCGGTGCTGGAATTCGGGGCGGGGGCGCCCCGGCTCCTTGTCGCACCAGCCTCACACCTCGAAGGCGCGGCGGACGAGCTGGGCCTGCTCGAGGTCGCTGACTTTCTTGGAGCCGGTGGCGGTGCTGGCGGCTTCGTCGCGGCCGGCGTAGTGCGGGCTGGTCTCGGTGAGGCGGCGCAGGGGATGCACGATGTGGCGCCAGGCGCCCATGTTTTCGGGCTCCTCCTGGCACCACACGAATTTCTTCGCCTTCGGGTATTTCGCGATGGCGTCCCTCAGCGCGGTCTCGTGGAGCGGGTAGAGCTGCTCGATGCGGATGAAGGCGGTGCGGCTGATTTGGTTTTCGTCGCGGAACTTGATGAGGTCGTGGAAGACCTTGCCGGAGGAGAAGACGATGCGCGTGACGTCCTCGCGCTTGCAGTTCAGCGACTCGGTGCCGTCGAAGATTTCGCGGAAGCGGCCCTCGGTGAAGTCGCTGAGCTTCGATGCGGCGGCGTCGAGGCGGAGCATGGACTTCGGCGTCATGAGCACGAGGGGCTTGCGGAAGGGGCGCATCATCTGCCGGCGCAGGATGTGGAAATACTGCGCGGAGGTGGTGAGGTTCGCGACCTGGATGTTGTCCTCGGCGCAGAGCTGGAGGAAGCGCTCGAGGCGGGCGCTGCTGTGCTCGGGGCCCTGGCCCTCGTAGCCGTGCGGGAGCAGGAGGACGATGCCGCTGGGGCGCTGCCATTTGCTCTCCGCGCTGACGATGAACTGGTCGATGATGACCTGCGCGCCGTTCACGAAGTCGCCGAACTGCGCCTCCCACTGGCAGAGCATCCCCTCGAAGCTCAGCGAGTATCCGTAGTCGAAGCCGAGCACGGCGGCCTCGCTGAGGAGCGAGTTGTAGATGCAGATTTTGCCCTGCGCACCGGGCGCGATGCCATTCAGCGGGCACCAGCGGTCGCGCGTGTTCACGTCGTAAAAATACGCGTGGCGCTGGCTGAAGGTGCCGCGGCGGACGTCCTGCCCGCTGAGGCGGACGTGCTTCCCCTCCAGCAGGAGCGAGCCCCACGCCATGGCCTCGGCGGTGGCCCAGTCGAAGCCCTCGCCGCGGTCGAACGCGTGCCTGCGCTTGTCGAGGACGAAGGTCTTCACGCGGGGGTGGATGGCGAAGCCCGCGGGCACGGTGGTGAGGCCGGTGATGATTTTGCCGAGCACGTCCTTCGGCACGGCGGTGTTCACCGGGTCGTGCGAATACGGCGGCTGGTTGACGTAGTTGCTGCCCTCGAGCTTCGCGAGCTTCTTCGCAAAGCCCTGCTTGTTGTCCTTCGGCGCGGCCTGCGCCTCGGCGAGCGTCTGCTCGAGCAGTGCCCAGATTTTCTGCTGCGCGGCGGCGGCATCGGCCTCGGTGATGGAGCCCTCGGCGACGAGGCGGTCCTGGAAGAGCTTGCCGACGGACGGATGCGAGCTGATCTCGCGATACATGTCCGGGCTGGTGAAGGCGGGCTCGTCGGTTTCGTTGTGCCCGTGCCGGCGGTAGCAGACGATGTCCACGACGACGTCGCGCTTGAACTGCTGGCGGAACTCGAACGCGAGCTCGGCGCAGAAGCGGACGGCGAGCGGGTTGTCGCCATTCACGTGGAAGACGGGCGCCTCGACCATCTTCGCCACGTCGGTGCAATACTCCGACGAGCGCGCATCCTTGGGCAGCGTGGTGAAGCCGATCTGGTTGTTTGTGATGATGTGGATGGTGCCGCCGACGCGGTAGCCGGGGAGCTGCGACATGTTCAGCACTTCCGCGACGATGCCCTGCCCGGCCATGGCGGCGTCGCCGTGCACGAGGATGCTCACGACTTTGCCCCGCTCCTCCGTGTCGCCGCGGTGGCGCTGGCGCGCGCGCGCGGTGCCCATCACGACGGGGTTCACGGCCTCGAGGTGGCTCGGGTTCGCGGCGAGGCGCACCTCCACCTGCTTGTCGCTCGTGTAGGTCTCGCGCTCGTTCACGTAGCCGAGGTGGTATTTCACGTCGCCGTCGCCATACACGGAGTCTGGGACGAAGTTCGGGTCGAACTCGCGGAACATGAGGCTGTAGGGCTTCCGCAGGAACTGCACGATGATGGCGAGGCGGCCGCGGTGCGCCATGCCCATGCAGATTTCCTCCACGCCGAGGCGCGGGCAGTTTTCCAGCACCGCATCGAGCGCCGAGATGAGCGACTCGCCGCCCTCGATGCTGAAGCGCTTCTGGCCCTTGTAGGCGACGGTGTGCAGGAAGCGCTCGAAGGATTCCACTTCGTGGATGTGCCGCAGCATCCGCGCCTTCGTCTCCGCGTCCACGCCCCACTGCGAGCGGTTCTCGATGCGCTCGCGCAGCCAGTTGCGGACGCGCGGGTTTGTGATGTGCATGAACTCGAAGCCGATGTCGCCGCAGTAGATTTCCTCGAGCTTCGCGCGCAGGTCGCGCAGCGTCATCGCCGCGCCGCCGAGGAAGTATTTCGACGCCACGCTGAGGTCGAGGTCCTTGTCGGAAAAGCCGAGTTCGCGGAGGCTCAGGAGGTCGTTCTGCGGGCGCTGCGTCGCGAGCGGGTTCGTCCACGCGAGCGTGTGGCCGAGCGTGCGGTAGGCATACACGAGGCCGTCGATGCGCGTCTGGAGCGAGGCGTCGCCCTTCACGGGCGCGGGCGCCGCGGCTGCGCCGTTCGTGCCGGGAGCGCGCTGCTCGAACTTTTCGTAGCCGAGATGGAAACCCTCGCAGAAGGCGCGCAGCGAGGGTTCGACGGAGCCGGGATCCTTCAGCCATCGCTGGTAGGTGTCCTCGAGAAGAGCCGCGTTTTGACGAGTCGAGAGATTGAGTGCCATCGAGATGAGATGTGGAGACGACTGTGCGCGGTGCAATTCGTGTGAACGCACCATGACACGCGTGCCGTCGAGTGTCCTAGTGACCGAAGAGTTTTCCGAGCCCGCCCTGCAGCAGCGATGCGAGGCCGGACTGCAGCGCGCCGCCGCCGACCGGCTGGCCCTGCGGGGTGAGCTTGTCCACGAGCTGCGGAAGAATCTGCGCGATGTGTCCGGCGACCTGGCTCGGGTCGATGCCGGTCTGCTGCGCGATGTGCTGGAGTTGCTCGGGGCCGAAGACCTGCTCGATGTTCTGCGCGGTCGCGGGCGGATTCGGGCCGGTGCTGATCCATCCCTTCACGAGATCGCCGAGGCCGTGTCCGCTGAACTGCTGGAGCAGCCCCTCGATGCCGCCGCTCTTGGTCAGCAGGCCGGAGACTGCGCTCATCAGGCCGCTTTGTTGGTTGGTGTTGAGCCCGCCGAGCAGCGAGCCGAGGAGACCGTCGAGAAGACCCATGGTTTGGTGGATTGGTGATTAAAGTGGACGGGCACGCTAGCGGCAGCCGCCCAAATTGCAAACCCCGCACTTCACCGCCTCGCAGCGGCGGTGCTACACCCTGCTATTCCCGATCACCGCGCCCGTCCTGCTCCTTCGGCGGGTAGCGCACCATCGATGTGAAGCGGTGCGGGCCGAAGCCGAACGGCTTGTAGAACTCCTGCGCGTCGCGCGTGAAGAGATCGATGCGGCAGCCCGCGAGGTCCGGGTGCGAGAGGATGCACGTGAGCATCCACTGCCCGATGCCGAGGCCGCGGTGCTCCTCCGCAATGACGAAGTCGCAGAGGTAGCCGACGGTCGCGGCGTCCGTGACCACGCGCGCAAAGCCCGCGATTTTCCCACCGTGCAGCAGCGCAAAGGAAAGCGACCGGCGCACGCTGCGCTCGATGACTTCCCGCCCGCGCGTCTCCGCCCAGTAGGTGCCCCACAGCAGCGAGCACAGCTCGGCGAAGTCGATGCGGTCGGGATCATCCACCAGTGTGTAGTCGTCTCGGATCCATTCCATGCGCGCACGCTGCCGCATCGCGCGTCGCGCGTCCACAATTCAAAGTGCGCGCCTTTTCACCACGGCAATGCAGCGCTGGAAATCGCTGTTGCACCGGAGGCCCGCTTTCGGCGATGGATGTCGCCCATGAACCAATGGCTCGCGCTCGCAAAGGCAATCGAAAAGGAAATCGCAACGTTCCCCGAGGGGAAGGCGTCGCCAACCGGCAGCATCACGCCGCAGGATCTCGTCGCGCGCGAGCTCTACAAGGGTGAGGACGTGGACGCGGCCGTGCATTCCTTCTCCACTTCGGGAAGCTGGCCGCTGCTCGAGTCGCAGGAGTTTTACTTCATCGGCCTGCGGCTGAAATTCGGCCTCGTCCTCGCACGCGCGCTCGCCGCTCCCGACCCGCACGGCAGTTCACCGGATGCCACGCTGTTCCCGGAGCCCGCTGCGGATTTTCCGATGGACGTCCAGCTTCAGTGGTTGCTCAGCGCCGCGTGGATTCACTCCGGCCGCGCTGCCTGGGCCGCGGAGGCCACCTCGCGCGCGACGGTGTAAAATTTCTCCGCGCCGGTCGCGGCGCGGGCATTGCGCCGGAAGGCAGCTATGAATCGATCACGTCCGGCACCGCCAGACAGCGGGAACCGCTGTGCGAAACGACTGGGACACGGGGCCGCGCACGTCGGCAGTGCCAACTGCGGCGGCTCTGGCTGCGCGCTCGTTTTGTTGCCCGGGAGTCTCGCCCAGCGCTAATCGGCCTTGTTCAGGCGCGCATCGTCCTTCTCCACACCGCTGTTCCAGTAGGCCTGCATCTCCGCGGCGGCCGGAACTTTCAGCGGACGCACGATGCGGAACCCGAGGAACTGCGCATCTGTGTGGAACCAGATGCTCTTCGGGAGCTGCGGATCCTGGCGCTTCCATTCTGCCGAGGAGGCGCGGCGCGCCGCAGCGCGGAGCTTCTCGGGCTCGTCGTCATCCCACGAGCCGCCGCGGGCCACATGCGGATACGGCTTCGTCGCCTTGTTCCAAGGATTCGACGCCGGGCTCGTCTTGTAGAATCCAGAATCGTATTGGTCGAGCGTCCACTCGCACACGTTGCCGAGGATGTCGTAGAGGCCCCACGGGTTCGGCTTCTTCTTGCCGACCTTCTGATACTTGAAGTCGCTGTTCTTCCCATACCAGCAGTATTCGGTCATCTTCGACGCGTCATCGCCCCAGAAATACGCCGTCGTCGTGCCGGCGCGCGCCGCGTATTCCCATTCCGCCTCGGTGGGCAGGCGGTAGAAGTGCCCGGTCTTCGCGCTGAGCCACTGGCAGTATTTGTTCGCCATGTGCTGCGTCATCGAGATGGCGGGGAAGCCGTCGGTGCCCATGCCGAAACTCATCTCCACGTAAGGCTGCGTGGGGTGCGTGACCGCGTCGGTGAGTTTGTTCAGTTCAGCGGAGAGGTTTTTTGTCGCGCGCGATTTTTTCTCCTCCTCGGGATACATGAACATCTGGAACTCATTCCACGTGACCTCCTTTGCGCCCATCCAGAACGGCGCGATCTCCACGTCGTGCTGCGGGCCCTCGTCGGCGTTGCGGCCCTTCTCGTTGTCGGGGCTACCCATCTTGAATTTACCCCCCGGGATCGGCACCATGTCGAAGGTGACTTCCGTGCCGAGAATCGCCGAGGTGTAGGGCTTCATCTCAGTCTGCTCCTTCTCCTTCGTCGTCTCAGTGATGCGCTTGGCAATCTCCGCGACCACGAGCGACTCCGCGCCCGCATCCGCCTTCGCCTCCTTCTTGCGGGCCTGCAAAGTCACGCCATCGGGCCATTTCGCACCCTCGGCAATCCACGTCTTCAGCGTCTCCGCTTCGGCCTTCGTCAACCGCGCGCTCGCGCCCTTTTTGATCTCGTCGAGCGGAGGCATCAGCTTGTCGTCGTCGTCCGGCAGAATGGTGGTCGTGTAGGCCTTGCTCTTCGACGGGTCGCCCGGGACGATCGTCTTGCCGCGGATGGCCTTCGCCTTCGTGTCCAGCTCCACGCTCGTGTCACCCTTCTCCACCGCCGTCGCCTTCGGGTTGTGGCAGCGCACGCAGTTAAATTCGAGGATGGGCTGCACATCCTTCACGAAGTCCACTGCGGCGGAGGAAAGTGCCGGCAGTGCGAGGGTGAGCGAGAGGATGGCTGGAGTCGTCGGTTTCATCGGATTCTATTTTGTGAGTGGGTGCAAATTCGCCGGAGTCCCCTTTGTTTGGGAAAATCGGGGGCGTCTTGGATGTCCGAGCGGACGTGCGGAATCAACATCAATTGCGTCGTCACTTCAGACCGGTCCGAACCTCAGACTGCAACGCGGTGTGGCTTCCGAATCGCGGAACTTCGACTGCGCGACCCGGAGCACGATGACGTGTGACGCCTCCAACGTCCTCTCACCTTCAAAGGACACGGGTCTCCAGAGCCGGCTTGCGCCGCGTGTCGCCCGCCTTACGGGCTGACGATGACGTGGGAGTGGCCGGAGAGCGAGACGCCCTTGCCGATGACTTCGCCGTAAACGTAGGAGGAACCCGTGAGCTTCACGTTGCGCGTGGGGGCGAGGATGATGCCCTCGACCACCGAGCCGCCGCTCAAGGTCACGTCATACTGCGGGTTGTTGTTCTTCACGTTGAAGAGCACGTTCGCCGCCGTCAGACCCCCGGTGAGCTGGATCTTCGCCGCCGCGCTCAGCGACATGTAGCGGTTCACGTTGATCACAAAGTTCGTCGTGGACGCGCCGCTGAGCGTCAGCACCGCGTTCGCCCCGGACAAAATCAGATCCGTCAGGTTCAGCACGTAGTTCGTGCCGGCCGCGCCCGTGATGCTCCCACCGCCGCTGATGTTGCTCAGCGAGATCGCCGTCGTGTCGTTGTTGACGATGTTCGACCCGCTCAGCGCCCCGCCAAGCACCAGCTGCGTCGGCCCGCTCCCCACCGTGCGCGCCAGACCCGCCGCCGCCGCCGATGCGTTGAGCGCGTCGGTCGCCCCCTGGTTGAGGTAGGCCGTGTCCGTGTTCTGGAAGATCCCCCCGCTGATCGTCCCCCCGTTGTTGTAGCTGCCTGTGCCCTGATACACCGCCCCCGATATGTTCGAGAGCGACATGTTCAGGCTGCCACCTCCGGCGATGCCCACGTTGCCCACCACGTCCGGCCCCCCCAGCCCGCTCAAGTCCGGGTCGGTGATCGTCACCCCCCCGGAGAGCGAGAAGATCGCCCAGGACTGGTGCACCCCGCCGCCAAGCGTGCTGCCCGCATTGCCCAGGCTCACCGTGGTCGCCCCGTAGGTCACCCCGGTGAAAAAATTCTGCGCGCTCAGCGGCGCGGCGCACGCCACCATGCCGAGCAGGGCGAGCGCGAGGAAGTGCAGCCGGCTCATGCCGGCCCGGTGGTGAAGTTGCGGGTGTTTCATGGGTTCAATGGTGAGGGTGTAAACGGCGGGAAAATCGGTTCGGATTCGCGGCTCAATGGCTCTTCAGCGCGCTGCTGCCAGCTTGTCTTGGATCCTGTCTCAAATCCTCGGTCTTGCAAAGCAGGAATCCAGCTCGCCGGCGTGCTGTTCTTTTGGCTCATTGTCGGACTCATGGTCAGCATGCGGTCTTCGGGGGGAGGACCATCTGCCACGCGGTGCGCGCGATGATCGAGAGATCCAGCGCAAGGCGCCAGTTCTCCAAGTAGGAAATATCGCTCTCCAAGCGCTGCGCAATCTCCGCCGATGACCTCGCCTCCCCGCGGAAACCCCTCACCTGCGCCAGCCCCGTAATCCCCGGCTTCACAAACGTCCGGATGTGGTAATTCGTCATCTGTTCCGCAAACTGCGCGTTATGCTCGACCATGTGCGGCCTCGGCCCCGTCACGCTCATCTCCCCCTTGAGCACGTTGATGAACTGCGGCAACTCGTCAATGCTCAGCCGCCGCATCCATCGGCCAAATTCGAATACCCGCGCATCGCCCTTGGTCGCCTGCCGCGCCTCGTCCGGGTTCCCCGCATGCATGCTGCGAAACTTGATGATCTGGAACTCCCGGTTCTGAATCCCCGCGCGCCTCTGCACAAAGAACAGCGGCCCGGGCGACTGCGTCCTCTGCACCAGCCATACGACCAGCGCCAGCGGCGGCAGGATGAAAAGCACGACTGGCAGTGCGATCAGAAGGTCCAGCGCGCGTTTGGCGAACCGGTTCAACGGGTTCTCCAGCGGCTCCTGCCTCAGCGTGATGAACCGCAGACCCTCGTCCTCCAGATGCACCACCGGATGCTCGAGCAGTTCCTCCAGATTGCTCAAAATCAAAAGTCTGACCCCCATCTTCTCCAGCACCCCCACCATTCGCCGGTGCCTCACAAGCTCCTGCGGCAGTTCCAACAAGATCACTTGTGTAACTCCTTCACGTCTCACGACTGCCTCCAAGTCCCCCACCCCGCCAAGGCATTCGAAATCGCCCGCCTTCGCAGCTTCGCCCGCACCCGCATCGGCATTCGCCACATCCGTGCAAAGCATCCCCACAGCCTTCAGTCCATACGCCGCCTTGTTGTCCAGCCAGTTCCGAATCCGCCCAGCCTGCGAGGCCCCCCCGATCAGCAGCGTCCGCTCCACCCACTTTCCGCGGAATATCCGACGCGCAAGCATCCCCGGCAGCCAGTAATTGCTCGCCAAGAGACCCAGATACAGGCTCAGCCCATACGCCAGCAGGAACCACCGCGAGATCACCTGATCCTTCGTCAGCGCCAGATACACCAGCAGCACCCCCAGACCATACGCCACCTGCCGCACGGTCACGCGGTGCTGATCGAGAAAATTGTGCTGCCAGAGGTTCTGCCTCACCCGCACACGGTCCCGGTTCATCGCCTCGAGGATCAGCCCCGCCATCACCGCCAGCGCATACATCGGGTAATGCCCCGCATCCACCACCGTCACAGAACTGAACACCACCAGCCCAGCCAGCACCAAAAGCACCGATACCAGCACCAACTGGCTCAGCAGCAACGCCCCCTGCAGCCCCCTCGCTCGTTGTCCGATCATCGCGGCAGCATTTTCATCGGGAGGATCGTCGGTTCCTTAGTTCGTGATTCGTCCAAACCGCGGATTTGGAGTTTCGGCTGGGGGGTGGCTTTCATGTCAGGCTTTGAGACTTGGAATTCAGGATGGGGGTTTGTTCCAGCAAATTTTTTGAATCAGGACTGGCGGGGCGCATTTGCGCCCCGCCATCCCTCACAATGATTATTTCGCCGCATTCCGGCGCGCGCCGGTGAACCGGCGGCGCTCGCGGTAGCCGATCAGCGCGCACAGTGCCACAGCACCGATGAGCGCCGTCGTCGCAGGCTCCGGCACGGGCACGATCTCATACTGGCCGCCGAACTGCACCGCCATGCCGGTCCCGAAGCCGGTGAAGCTGATGCCGCTGATCGGCGCACCGAGCGTAAAGCCGGGATCCGCGCTGAACAGCAGCCGATCCTGCGTGAGATCGCCGTGCGTGTCCGTGGTCTCGCCGGGATTGAACATCGATCCAGTCCAGCCGCTGATCGTGAGCGTCAGCGTGCCCGCGGACAGCGCCGACATCGTTGCGGCGTTGAGCGAGCCGAACAGCAGCGTGTTCGTGTTGCCCGTGCCGAAGTCCAGCACCGTGTTCGCGCTCAGCGTCATCGAGGCAAACGTGTTCGTCCGCCCGGTCTGGCTGTCGTCCACCTTCAGCGTGCCACCCGCGCCCGCGCCGGTGAAGTCCGCGCCCGTGTTGATGATGTTGTCCGCCGCCGTGCTGCTGTTAAGCAGCAAGGTGCCACCGGTGTTCACCGTCACCGCCGCCGTCCCGCTCAGGCTTCCAGTCACCGCCAGCGTGCCACCGGTCACCGTCGTGCTGCCTGTGTAGCTGTTGGTGGTGCCAGACAGGGTCAAGGTGCCTCCTGTCACCGCCAGGTTCGCGCCGGTTCCCTGAATGCCACCCGCAAAGGAGCCGCCGCCAGTCACTGTCAGGGTCTTGCCTGACGCCTCGGTGAACGTCGAAGCCCCTGTGGTGCCGTTGAGAGTTGCGATGGTCTGGCTGCCGGCCAGGCTGATCACACCGTCGTTGGTCACCGCCGCAGTGGTCGCCATGGCAGTGTCCGAGGTCGTGTTGGCGGATGTGAACGTCGCACCGCCAGTGCTGAGCACCACCAGCGCATTGGTCGCCAGCGAACCGGACGCGCCGACGCTCACGGTCCCCGCGTTGACCGTCGTGGTTCCGGCGTAGGTGCTGGCCCCGTTCATCGCGAGCGTGCCGCTGCCGTTCTTCGTCAGTGTCGCCGTCGTGCCAGTCATGGCACCCGAGAAGGTGGTGTTGCCGGCGCCGGCCACGGTCACAGGCTGCGTCGTGGCAGCCACCGAAGTGGCATTGCTGAGCGTCAATGTGTCGGCGTCAGACTGGATGAGCGCCCCGCCGGCGCCGATGGTGACTGTGCCGCCGTAGGTGTTGGTGCCACTCAGGTTTCGGAGCGCGCCATTGGTGCTGGAACCGTTGCCCGCGATGGTCAGCGCTTCGTTGCCCACAGTGATGTTGTTCTGGAGTTCAAGCGAGCCGCCGGAATTCACGGTGACACCGCCGGCAGTGGTTCCGAGGCCGGTGTTGTTCGCGACACTCAGGATGCCACCGGGGAGCACCGAAGTGGCACCCGTGTAGGTGTTGGCACCGCTCAGAACCCAAGTTCCGCTGCCATCCTTGATGAGGGAGGTTGCAGACGCGCTGTCCACAATGGTTCCGGCAATCTCACCGGTGCCAGCCGTAGATCCCTGCAAGGTCAGCGCCTTGGCTCCCGATCCGGTCGCGGTGAAGTTGCTGGTGAACTTCAGCAGGCCGGTGCCCGACTGGTCGAGGACGCCGCCGCCGGTGGTGCCGGCGAGGTTGACGACACGGTCTGTGGTTTCACCGGTGCCGGTGTAGATAAGCGTGCCGGTGTTTGTCGTCGCACCGAGGTCAATGGTGCCATTGGCCACCGTGACTGGAGCGCCAAGGTTGCTGTTCGCGGATCCGCCCACGACGCTGTTCAGCGAGCCGACGCTGATGGCTCCCTGCTGGATCGTGGTCTTGCCGGTGTAGGTGCTGGCACCCGACATCGTCATGATGCCCGCTCCGGTCTTGGTGAGCGTCCCCGTCCCGCTCATGATGCCCGAGTAGAGCGTGGTATTGCCATTACCGCCGGCGGTCAGCGCTCCGGAGCCGAGAGTGACGAAGCCCGCGCCAGCCAGGGAGCCGATGGTCTCGGTCTGGCTGTTGACATCGAGGGTCGCACCGCTGTTCACCGTGGTGGCTGAACCGTTCGGAATCCTGTCGCCGGTGGTGCCAAACTGCAGCGTGCCACTGCTGACGGTGGTGGTGCCGCCATAAGTGTTGGTTGCGGTGGTGAGCTGAGTGACGCCGGAGCCGGCGATCGTCAGATTCGAGCCTGCGCCGGAAATCACGCCGCTGACCGTGAAGAGCGTCCCCGGAGTCGTCGCAGCAATCGTGCTGCTCGTGCTCATGATGACCGTGCCGGTCTGGAGAGCCGTCCCAGTGCCAGTGAGCGCGCCACCGGTGTAGGCGGCGTTGGCGAGCGTCGTGTCGCCCGCACCGTTGATGGTCACACCGACCTCGGCGCTCGACGCATTGGTGATGTTCAGCGTGGCTCCATTCGCCACCACGGTGGTGCCGGCGGTGGTGCCCAAGCCTGCCGCGTTGGTGATCGAAACCGTGCCGGCATTGATGTTGGTGATGCCGGTGTAGGTGTTGGCACCGTTGAGGATGAGGAGGCCGGTGCCGTTCTTCGTCAGCGTGCCGCTGGTCGTCCCGATGATCGAGGAGATCGTCGTGTTACCAGTTCCAGCCACCGTGAGGCCGAAGGTCGCGCCGGTGATTGTGCCCGGATTGGACAGCGTGAGCGTGCCCGCGTCGGACTGGATGGTCGAAGCCCCGAACAGAGTCACCAGACCACCATAGGTGTTGGTGCCGCTGAGGTTGCGCAGCGCGCCGTTGCTGGCGCTGCCGATGCCGTTGATCGTGAGCAACTCAAGACTGTTGACCGCAATGTTATTCGACAGTTCCAGCGAACCCCCGGTGCCCACGCTGGTGCCCGTCCCGGCGGTGGCGTCCGCAGCGCCCAAGGCCCCGCTGTCGGTGATGCTCAGGATGCCTCCGGCGACGGCGGTGATGCCGGTGTGGGCATTGACCCCGCCCAGAACCAAGGTTCCCGTGCCGGTCTTGGTGATTCCCGCGCCGCTGATTGCGCCATTGATGGTGAGCGGGTTGGCGACAACCGAGTTGACCGCGATCGTGGCGGTGGCGGCGCTCAGGGTGAGCTTGTTATTCAGCGTCGTGGCGCTGGCCAGAGCGTCCACCGTGATTGCCGCCGCATTGGCGATGGTCAAGGTGCTGCCGCCGGTGCTCTGCAGAATCACAGGCACCGAGGTGTCGCTGTTGTTCACAGTCAGGCTCTTGATGCTCATGTCGGCACCGAGGACCATGTTGTTCTGGTTGGCTTGGCCGCTGGCGGAGACAAAGACATCGGTGCCGACGCTTGGAACCTGTCCGGTGTTGACCGTTCCCGCGAGATCGGTGGTCCAGTTGCTCGTGGTCAAGCCATCGGAGACGGCCCAGATGTTGTTCGGGGTATAGCCACCCTTCCAGTAGGCCGCAGTGAGCGCGGTGGCCGGCGCGATATTGAACTGCACCAGAGTGTCCGAGGCGGTGATGCCGGTCACGGTGAAGTTGGTGACGTTGTAGAGGTTGCCGACCGCGTAGCTGCCGGTGCTTCCGTTGGTGCTCACGAGACCGCCGGAAGGTGCGCGCAGGATGTCGGAGACGACCGGATCGATCGTCATTCCAGGCAGGAAGTAGGCATCCACCGTGACGAGGCCGCTCACCAAGGCCTTGGCCCCGGTGTTCAGGACGATGCTGCTGCCGGTGTTCGGGGCTGCATTGGGGCCGACTTCGACACCGAGGCGGCTGCCACCGGCGAGATCGAGGACCGTGCCGCTCGACCCCGCGAGAGTGAGCGTGCTGCCGGGGGTGCCGGAACGGAGGTTGAAGGTGGCTCCGCTGGCCACGGTGAGCTTGGAGGTGCCGGAGATGCCGTCAATGGCGCTGCCGGTGACGTGGGTCACCTCCAGCGTGCCGCCGCTGACGAGGGTTTCACCCACATAGGTGTTCCTGTTCCTCAAGATCAGCTTCTCGCCTCCCGCCTTGGTCAGGTTGATCGCGTTCTGAATGACGCCACCATAGGAACTGAGCGAGGTCGGAGTGACCGTCAGGGTCTTCATTTCCGTCGCGCTGTTGGTGATGAAGCCCTGCGAACTGGCGAAAACCGCACCGGTGTTCACCGGCGTGTTGAGGTTGCCAATCGAGGCGTTGTATCCACCGAGGTCGAGGACGCCGCGGCTCGTGGTTTCCACATTGTTGCCGGTTGGCAGTGCGGTCGCGGAACCGAGGCGGAGAGTGCCATCGGCGACTTTTGTGCTGCCTCCGTAGGTGTTCGTGCCGGAGAGGATGACGGTGTCCGTGCTTTGCTTGGTCAGGCCACCGATGCCGCTGATGTTGCCCTTGATCTCGAGGATCGCTCCACGGGCACTGGCCTGGAGTTCGCTGTTGTTGTTGGCATCAGGGCCGACGCCGGTCGTGAGGTCGGTGGTCCTTCCGTTATCGGTGCCATTCGGGCCGTCCGTGAAGGCGTTCTGGCCGACAAACGAGTTGCCCTGGAGATCGATGCTCACGCCCGCTCCCAAGGTGCGGAAGACCACACCGGCGTTGGCGCTGGCCGCGTCGTCGGAACGCAGGAAGCCTTCGATGGCACCGCCGTTGATCTGGATGGTGGCGGTGGTCGTGTTCTGGTCGGCGTTCACCTGGAGGGTGCCGGCGCCGAGGTTGATGGTCCCGCTGCGGGCGTTGTCCACGCTCCAGCGCTCGATGGAGCCAGCCTCATAGGTCACGGCCTTGGTGAATCCGGTCGTGAGGATGTCGAGGATGCCGTAGCGCTTGGCGGTGATGGTGCCGGCGTTGACAAACGCGTTGGCATTGGTGACGCCGATGGCACCCTGTTCGATGCTCACGTTGCCGGTGAAGCTGGTGTTGTTGCCGCCCACCCAGAGGTAGCCGTTGCCCCACTTGATGAGGTCGCGGCTTCCGTTGAGGCCGGTCAGGTTGAGACCGGTGCCGGTGACGCCAGACGTGATCTGGTTGTTCACTGCGGAGCCTACGACATCAATGATCGAGTTGCCGGTGCCGGTGAGGAAGAGCGTGCCGGCGTTGAGCACCGAGCGGGTGTTCGCAATGGTCACACGGAAACGTGCCGGCGACAGACCAGTGGTGTCGGTGGAGAAGGATTCAAGGTCAGCGACACCGACCGCGGAGTCGGCGATGCCCACGTTGACGGCGACGATAGAGTTGTCCACGCCGATTATCCGGCCCATGGTGTATTGACCGTTGAGTGAGCTGCCAGGGTTGGCGACCAGGTTCAGCGTGGTCCCGGCACCGGAGGTGGTGCCGCTGGCATTCAGGGTGATTGTGCCGCCGTCGCCGGAGGCACCCAAGGTGTTCAGGGTGAGGGCACCTCCATTGACGGTCCAATTGCCAGAGAACCCGGTGCCGTTGGCGGCGGCGGTCTGGTCCTTGCCGATGATCAACGTGCTGCCACCAAACTTGGTGATGCTTCCTGCGTAGATGTCACCCGTCAGCGTGGTGTTGCCCGCGGTGTAGATGATGCCTTCCTTGTTGCCGTTCGTGCCGAACTTGAGGTTCGTGGCGATGGTCGGCGTGCCGGTGGTGATCAGACCGCCGCGATCCGCATCCGTGGCACCGTCAGCGAAGGTGAGGGTGTTGTATTGGCCGGTGCCACTGTTGATGGTCCGCGCCGTGCGCAGCGCATAGACCGTCTGGTCCTGGGTGAGAACCATGTCCGCGGTGGTGATGTCCACCACGCTGTTGGCGTCCGTGTTGGTGCTGAAGACACCCCCGGCGAAGATGTTGCTGTAGGCGACCTGGTTCGTGGCGGGGGTGAGCGTGCTCAGCACAGATTGGAAGCCACTCGTGCTGTTGTAGCTCAGGAAGGTATTGCTCGTCGCATCGATGTAGTAGGCGGGAAGAATGCCGTTGTTGGCGAAGCCTGGCGTCACGTTGCGGTTCACGTTGCCGGACAGGGTCGGAAGCGTGGTGTTCCAGGCGGTGACCATGATGCGTTCCACTTCGTCATTGCCAGCATTGACACCGAGGAAGGCACCGTTGGTGACAATGGCCAAGGTGCTGCCGACACCGGCTCGGGTGAGGTCCGCCACGGTCAACTGTGCGGCACCGTTGGTAATGCGGCGGTCAATACGGAGGGAAGACCCACGGGAGAACCCGACCGCACCCACTGTTTCCGTGCTGGTGACAGCCGCGTCATTACGCGCGCGCAGGTAGAGCTGGCCACCGTTGAGGTTGACCGCCGTGGCGTCATCCCAGCGGTTCGTGACATTGGTGACGTCATTGTCCAGCCAGAGGACGGAGCCGGGATGGAGGTTGACGGCGTAAGCGTTGGCCGTTCCGGCAACGTTGCGCAGCGTGGCATTGTTATAAACCTGAAGCGTGCCAAAGATATCCGCGGCACCTCCGATGCCGAGAGGGCCGCTTGTGGCGGTCGAGGTTTCACGAATCACCAAGGCCGAGCTGCGGCTGATGACCGTGCCGCCGGTGTAAGTGTGCAGGTCGAAGTTGTCGAGGCTGGCACTGCCGCCATTGGCGGCCTGGCTGCCGATGAGGACGCGGGTGCCGGGTGTGACACCGTCCACCAGCGCGCCAGCATTGGATGCAGCGGTCGAGTTGAGGGTCAGGTTCGAGCCGCCACCGCCGAGGCGGTAAAGGTTGCCAGCACCGACGCCCAGTGCGACACCGCTGTATGTGGCGGCCGTGGTATTGGCACCGAGGAAGTAGCTGCCATTGCCAATTGCGCCGAGGTCGAGGTTGCTGGCGTAGGTGATGCCTTCGAGGCCGATCACACCACTGGAGGTCGAGCTCATCATGCTTTGCAGGGCGCCCGGCGAAAGGGCCGATTGCGTCAGGCGGAAGACAGAGAGCTGCGGGTTGACGCTGAGCTGCTCGACTTGGCCGGGGTTGAAGCTCACCACGTTCGCGGCAACCAGGCGGAGGTTCGCCGTGGGGTTCACGCGGATGGTGCTGTTCCGGAGGATCGCGCCCATGTTCAGCGGCGTCGTCTCGACGTTCACATCACCGAAGCGCAGGAGGCCGCCATTGACCACGATGCCGAGGCCGTTGGCACCGGCGGTGCCGGCATACAGTCCACCGAACCTGCTGGCGTTGCTGTTGATCCACAGTTCGCCGCCACCGCCCTTGATGATCGCCTGGCCGGTGGTGCCGGGAGTGTTCCCCGCCCCGTCGCTGATGGCGCCGGTGAGGAGCAATTGGTTGCCGACGTTGAGCAGCGGGGTTCCGGTCAGATTGGTGCTGCCATTGATTTCCAAAACATAGGTGTTGCCAGCCGTCACCGTCAGGGTCGAGCTGCCAATGGTCAGATCCTTGAAGACCAGGTGTTTGTTGGTGGCCGTGCCGATGTTGCGGTTCACATCGATCGTGCTGCTGCCGTTGATGATCAGGTTGTTGCCGGTGGCATTGTTGCCAACGACGTATCGCTCACGGGTGGCGGTGTTGGCACCGTCGATGCGCAGGTTCAGCGTGCCGGAATACATCGTCACATCGCCCGCACCGATACCGCCGTTGTTGATGCCGCTGAAGAGCGTGGCGAAGTTGGCCGGTGTGCCCGTGGTGGTGCCGCGGACGGTGATGGCACCCTGAACGTTCTGGAGACCGCCGGTGAAGGTGTTGATGCCGTTGGCGAAGCCAGTGTTGCCGTTGCCGAGTTCGAGCGTGCCGCCGCCGGTGTGGATCAGGGCCGCTCCGCCGGTGACCTGGCCGTTGGCCGTGAGGTTGGGATCCGTGCGGATGAAGTTGTAGGCGGGAGCGCCTTCCATGGTGGCGGCGCTGAGAACCAGCGGGCCGTTGACCTGGATGCCGACATTGTTCGCGGCATTCTGGATGAGCAGGCTCTGCCCCTGCTCGCCAGGGGAGCCGCCGAAGCGAATGCCGCCCGTCAGGATGCTCAAGGTGTTTGTCGCGCCTGCAGCGCGGTCATTGTTGAGGATGGCGTAAGGATTGCCCTCGCCGATGACCATGCCGAGGTTGAAGATGGTGTTGGCCACATCCGAGCGGACACCGAAGGTGCCTCCGAAGCTGTTGATGACCACCAGACCGTTGGTGCCGGCGTTCATCTGGGCCAGGGTCGCGGTGCCGCCGAGGTTGGCCTGCACCGTGGCGGAGCGGAAGACGATGGAACCCTGGTTCACGATGTAGTTGCCGCTGAAGCTCGCTTGGGCTGCATCAATCACGAGGGTGCCGCCGCCGTGCTTGATGACATGAGTGGCGTTGGTGATCTGGCCGGTGGTGGTGGAGCTTTGTCCGGGTTGGGTGGCGGACGCGGACTGGGTGGCAAGCGCACCAAGGAAGAAGTTGCCGGTGTTGTTGTAGAAGTTGAGTTCCTTGGCCACGGGGCCGACATCAATGCCGGGCACCAAGGTGGTGTTGTTGTTGAGGGCGATGATGCCACCGCTTCCTACGCGAATGCGATCCGTGGCGACGGCCGTCGTGTTGTTGGCGAAGGAAATGTTGGCGTCCATGCGCAGGGCGTAGGTATCCAGACCGATGCCCCCGGCGATCCCGCCGTTGAAGCTTGTGGCGGCGTTCACATAAGTGCGTTCGGTCGGCACGATGACTGCGGTTCCGCCAAATCCACCGCTGCGCTGGCCATCGAAGCCGGCATTCACAAAGCCGTTGTCCACGGTGTAAGTGAGGAATTGGGCGTCCGTGGCGTTGATGATCCACGGGGCGACCATGCCGTTGGTGATGCCGCCAAGGGCGGTGATGCCGTTGGCACCGGTGCCGCTGAAGAGCTTCACGCGTTCATCGCTGCCGAGCTGGCCGCTGTTGGCGGGGTTGATCTGGAGGGAGGCGGTGTTGCCACTAATGGCGAGGCCGTTGTTGGTCTGGGTCTGCCGGGTGATGTTCGCGCCCGTGCCGTCACCGACCACGAGGTTGACCGTGCGATCGAGCAGATCGCGCTGGACGGCCAGCTGGCCGAATTTGCCGACCGTGAGGTCGCCGACGGTTTCGGTGACTTCGATGTCGCGGTTGCCGATGAGGCGGACGGTCGAGTTGTTGAGCACGATGGCGGTGTCGTTCTTCCAGCGACCCTGGCCGCCACCCACTTCGAGTTTGGCATTGGCGAGCAGGCCCGTGGAATAATCGAAACGGACTTCCGAGGTGCTGCGCAGGGTGACCGGCGCGAGATCGGCCGTGCCGGCCGCATCCATGAACGTGCCGCCGAGGCCGCCGGCGGTCAGCGTGCCCCACGTGTCGAAGCTGCTGGTGGTCAGGCTGCCGCGGAAGTCGAGGACGCTGCCGCGGTTCACCACGGTGCTGCCGGTGTAGTTCTGGGCCGTGATCAGGGCAACCGTGCCGCGGCCGTTGCCACCGGTGATGCTGTCCACGTTCAGTCCGCTGTGGGGCATGCCCACGATCAGGTTTGCACCGGTGCCCGTCAGGACGTTGCTGTTCACCGAGTCGCTGCTCACATAGAGGATCTGACCGCCGGCACCGAGGCGGTAGGTGTTCCCCGCCCCCACGCCGAGGGTGGCGGCGTTGTAGCTGCCGTTCTGACCCACGCCGTTCTGGGTGCTGCCGAGGAAGGCCGTGCCGTCACCGATCGTCGCCAAGTTGATCGCCTGCGTATAGACGGTGTTCAGCGCGATAATGGCGCTGCCGGCGTTCTTGCCGCCGCCGTTGAGGCCGTTGCCGCCGGCGAGGCCGAAGTAGCTGGTGTCCTGCGGGCCGCCAAGGTTGCCGATGACGAGGTTGAAGGACGAGAGCGGCGCATTCGCCGCCATGCGGAGGATGCCGTAGTTGCCCATGGCGTTGCTGCGCAGATCCACGCTGCCTGAGCCGACTTTGTTCGCCGTGCTGTTGAACTGGATGGCGGTGCCGGGCTGGAGGAGGGCATTGCCGGTGCCGTAGTTCGAGGCGGCGACGAGGCCGGGGATGCTGCCGGGCGTGTCGCTCAAGGTGACGACGTTGCCTTCGAAGGTGCCGAAGAACGTCGTGCCGCCGGCATTCACATAGCCACCCTTGAAGGTGCCGCTGTTGTCGCTGTTGATGTAGAGGCTGCCGCCGGCGGTCTTGAGGATGGTGCCGTTGCCGCTGATGTTGCCGTTGATGGTCAGGTTCGGGTTGCCGGTGCTGAGGGCGATCTGGGCATCCTTGACCAAGGTCAGCGCGCCCACTTCCATGTGGTAGGCGTTGGCGATGTTGACGGTGAGCACCGGCGAGCCGAGCGGTCCGCCGAAGTTCAGGTCGCCGAACTTGAGGGTCTTGGCGCTGGAGGCCGAGGCCAGGCGATCCAGGCTGATGGTCGCCGCACCGCTGCCGATGTAGCTGCCGCCGCCGATGCCGGCGGTGGAGCCGATCGTCAGGTTGTTGCCTGCAAAGGTGGTGAGCACCTGCATGTTGGCGGTGTTGTCACCGTCGTGGCGGATGTTGAGGGTGCTGCCGTTGAGGGTGATCGGCGCCGAGGCACCGAGCGGATCGGAAGCGTTGTTGGAGAGGCGCACTTCCGTAGTGCCCGCCATGAATCTCCAAGCCCCGACGGAATTGGCACCTGCGCCGGTGTCGCCGTTCGTGAGGAACAGGGTGCCGGTGCCGGTTTTTGTCAGAGTCAGCCCCGTTGCGGCGATCTTGCCCGAGATCACCGCGCTGTTGGCATTGTTGGCAGTGGTGAAGTTGGTGTTCAGCACGGCATCCTGGGCAACAGTGAGGGTGCCGTTAATCTGGACACCGATGTTGCTGGTGGAGTTGAACGACAATGCGGGCGCGTTCAGCGTGACGTTATTAATCAGAGACCATGCCACCGAGGTGCTGCCATTGGTAAGCATGGAGGTGGTGTTGGTGCCGCCAAAGCTGTTCAGCGCATCCACGGTGATGTCGTAGCCGCTGCCCGCGCCAAACTGGATGGTGCTGATGTTGTCGGTGACTTCGCTGACCGCATAGCCGTTGCCGACGATGGCGGAAAGGTCGAGGATACCGCCCTTGAGGGTGATGGGGCCGGTGCCGAGGCCGAGGGTGTTGCGCACCGCGAGGGTGCCTGTGCTGACCGGGGCCACCGCGTTCGCGCTGGTCACACGGCCCACATTGATGGTGGTGCCACCGGTGTAGGTGTTCGCCTGGGAAGCGCCATCCTTGAACTGAGCCGGGTTGAGCGTGAGGGTGCCGTCGCCGGTCTTCACAAGGTTGAGACTGCCGTCAATCGTGCCGGTGAAGGTGGTGCTCTGGCCCACGCCGGTGTTCACCGTGAGGGTGGAGGTCGCACCGCTGTTCGTGGTCCGTCCGAAGCCCGCCAAACCGCCAACGGTGATGTTCTGGCCGTTGAGATCGAAGCTGCTGGAGCTGTTGACCACGAGGTTGATCAGGCCGCCGGAAGGCACGGCACTGCTGCTGCCGAACTTCAGGGTGCCCTCCTGAATGGTCAGGTTGCGCAGGCCCGTGGTGAGCGGGGCCATGATGTTGCCCGTGCCGGTAAGCAGCAGGGTGCCGCCGCCAGCCTTGGTGAAGTCGGTGGCCTCGAAGTTGCCGGAGATGGTGGAACTGCCGGTCTGGCCGTTGCTGATCCAGACGAGGGCTTCCTGGGCGGTGGCACCGGTGCCGAAGCGGAGGTTGCTGCTGATGGTCTTGCCGGCAGACGTGGTGGCGTCGCCGTTCATGATCAGGCCCGCACCCGCGATGCGGAGGAGCGAGGAGCCACCGGCGGGGGTGATGTCGCTGTTGGTGCGCACATCGAGCACGTCAATCGTGCTGTTCGCCACGGCCTGGGCGCTGGTGATGTCGGCCAGCGAGGTGGCGGCCGAAGCGCCCAGCGTGGCGACGGTCACGGCATTATTCAGCAGGAAGCCGTTGGTGGCGTCGTAGCGCAGGAAGTTGAGGTCCTCGCTGGAGGAGGCGCGACCGACGACTGAAGGCGTGGCAAGGATGAATCCAGCCCCGCTCGCGGTATTGGCCGGCGGAGTCGTGGTGACCTTGAAGAACTCATTCGTGCCCAGATCGGTGGACAGGTTCGACGAGATGACGGTCATCATGCCGTTGGTGCCGCGGGTCAGGGTGCCGCTCAGGGTGAGCGTCGAAGTGGTACCCGTGCCCTTGGTCAGTTGGACGCGGCCCGCGTTGTAGGTCATCGAGGCCACCGAGAGGGCCTGATTCTGGACGCCGAAGGTCAGCGAATCAGCACCCAACGCCGCCGCGGTCGGCGCGCTGAGGGTGATGGTGTTGCCATTGACCGCCGTGACCAATGTTCCGGCGGTGATGTTGGCCGGGGTGGTGGCATCGGCAACGGTCATGCCGGGAACGATTCCCGCACTGTTGTTCACCGTGACGATATAGCTGACGGCTGCCTGCGCGCTGGACGTCACGCCCACGGGCGCGGTGCCCACGGTGCCCTGGAGCTGCAGGGTGCCGTCGCTCAGGGTGATCGCGCCCGTGCCGAACGGCGTGCCGCTGGTCATCTGGGTCATCACCGTGCCGCCGCCGCCATAGACGCCGCCAATGGTGAGGCTGTTGCTGGCGCTCGACGTGGTGTTGAGCATCAGGGTGCCCGTGTTGGTCTTCGTCAGGCCCAAGGCTCCGGTGATGGGCAGGGCCACACCGAAGGTGCTGCCGTTGGAAACTTCAACGGTGCTGGCCGCATTCGCCAGAATGAACTGGTGGGCGCTGGTAAAGGAGGATCCGACCGAGAGGACACCGCCGCGCAGACGCACATCCGTCGGGAGACCGGCCACCAAGTGGGCCGTGGTGCCCACCGCAAGAGGCGTGAGATCGCCGAGGCTGCTGTCGGTGGTGACACGCAGGACACCGGCATCAAGGAACATCGAGACGCCGTAGTTGGCGTCCGTGGTGAGCTTGTTAAACGCCGCGTTATTGCCATTGAGCACCAAGACGCCAGGGCCCTGCTTGAGCAGGTTCATGCCTTGGGCGCCACTGGTGGTGAGAGCGTCGTCAATCTGGATCACACCCTGGGTGGTGTTGACCACGAAGTTGCGGTTGCGCAGCGTGGCGTCGGAATTGACGTTCCAAGCAGCGGCGGTGTTGTTGAAGGTCAGATTTCCACGGCCTTCAAAGGTGACCGAAAGGGTGGCTGCGGCGGAGAGGGCGCCAAGGGCGTTCGGGATGACGCGGTTCGCGCCGTTGGAACCGATGAGGGCACCGGCGTTGGCATTGCCCGCACCGAAGGTCAGGGTGCCTGTGCCGAACGGACTGCTGATGATCGTCAGCGCACCGGGTGCGCCGGAGTAGAGCGAATCAGCGCCCACGACGACGCGGGCGTTGTTCAGCGTCGTGCCGCCGGTATAGGTGTTTTGCGAGTAGCCGTTGGCATCGCCACCGAGGAACACCACACCGGATTCGGTGGCAGCGGTGCTGCCGATGGCCACTGCGCCGGGGCCGGCGATCGGCCCGAGCATCTCCAGACGGCCCGTGGTCCTGGCCTGCAGGGTCAGGGTGCTGCCGGAAATGATGCCCGTGCCCCCGGTCACCCTGGAGGTGTAGAGCGAGTTGCCCAGGAGCGTCATCGAGGTCGTGTTGACGATGATGTCGCGTCCGAAGGTCACCTGGCCGCTGAGGCCGAGGGTGGAGCCTGCGGTGGTGACGAACAACGGCGAATCGGTGTTGCCCAGTGCGCCCGGCGTGTTGGGCAGCACATCGGTGCCGACAAACAGGCCGCCGGCGCCGTTGAGGGTCGTGGTGCCGGTGTAGGTGTTCAGGCCGTTCAGGACCAAGGCGGAGGCACCCGTCTTGATCAGGTTGCCGTCCGTCCCGCTGATCACACCGAGGATGCTCATTTCCGCCGTGTTCTCAATCGCGCGGGTGCCGCCCACGCCGGCCGGGGTGAGGTTGACGTTGCCGCGCAGGACGAAGTTGGCGCCCGCCGTGCGGAAGTCGCCGACGAGGTTCACGTTGTTCAGGAGGCTGATGCCAGCCGCACTGACCGCACCTTCGCTGCCCTGGCCGATGTTCACGCCGGTGTTGCTGGTGTGGTTGACGGTCAGTGTGCCGCTGCCGAGCGCGAAGTTGTTGCCGATGTTGAGTGTCGAGCCGCGGTTGGCCCAGAGGCCGCCGGAGAAGTCGTTCCGGGTGTTGAGCGTCAGGTTGAAGTTGCCGTTGATGACAGCCAAGTTGCTGTAACCGTTGCCGCCGGCCGTCGCACCGACTTGCACCGAGGTCGCCCCGGTGAGCACGTTTTCAAAGGCTGCGGCACCAACCTGCATGGTGCCCTGATTGCCGCCCGCGCCAAAGCGATAGACGCCGTCCGTGGAGGCGCCGAGGGTCGGGGCGAAGTAGAGTTGGTTGATCGCGCCGCTGGTCGAGGTGCCGAGCCAGAGCCGCTCAACGGCACCGCCGTCGGCGTTTAGGGCGGTTTCCATGGCCCCGATGTTCAGCGCACCATACTGCACGCCGTTGTCGAGGGAGATGACGCCACGGGTGCTTCCCGAAGTGAGCAGTTGAACCTGGCCATTGGCAGCCGCTCCGCCCGTCAGGCGGGCGAGGATGTCCGCCTGCGACAGCGCCACGCCGTTGCTGTTGTAACCGAAGGAAACGCCGGAGAACGCGAAGTCGTCGCTGGCGGCGGTGACCTTCTGGGCGGCGATGTTCGATGCATCCGCGAGGCGGATGAGGGTGCCGGGCAGGAGGTTGATGTCACCCACACCGAAGGGACCGGCCAGTGCGGTGCCCGTCGCGAGGGACGTGGTGCCGATGAGGTTGGTGGCGGTGTTCTGGGTGGAGGCCCAGACTTCCAGACCGACCGAGCCGCTGGTGCCGAAGGTGTTGGCGCCATTGCCGAAGATAAGGCCGCCATTGCCGGCCTTGATCAGCTTGCCGGATGCACCGCCGCTGACCACGCCTTCCAGAATGGTCTGGTTGGACGTGCCGAAGGCGCTGTTGATGACGTTGCTGTTGGCACCCAACGTGGTGGTGCCCGTCACGGTGATGCCGTTCTGGTTGAACGTCAGGTAAATCGGCGAGTTCGGTCCAAGATCCGCAATCGTCAGATTGTTGATCCGCTGCATGATTCCCTGGTTGTTGTTGTTGATAACCGAGTCCGCGTTCACGAACACGTTGCTGCCGATGTTCCCGGTCACACGGCTGCCGCTGGCGATGTTCGAGTCGCGGCCTGCGTCATTGGAAAGCAGGCTGTCAATGACGAGAACCGCGCCCTGGCCCGAACTGCCATTCAGGATGATGTTCTGGCTGTTGGTCGCGCTGGCGATGGCGGTGCCGGAATTCGAGACCGGATTCTGGAGGAACAGGGTGCCTTGGTTCACCGTGATGTCCCCGGTGAGGCCGCTGTTGCTGGCACTCAGGGTGATCTGGTTCGGTCCGAATTTTGTCAGACCCGCCGAACCGGTGATCTGGGCGTTGATCACGGCGTTGGCCGTCGCGCTGTAGATGAGGGCTTCATTCGCCCCGAAGGCGAGCGTCATCGGGAGGGTGACCGGGGAAACGGTGGCGGCCGGGGTCTGGACCGGGCTGATGGTGCCGCCGAGCATGATCAAGCCGCCGCTGTTGATGGTCAGCGAATTGAAGGTGGCGGTCGGAACGATGTTCTGCGCGGTGCGCAGGGCGTAGATGCTCGGATTGTCTCCCAAGGTCTGCGCGCCGGTGACCACATCAACGATGGCCGTGGCAGCCAGACCGGTGGTGAAGGTGCCGGCGACCGTCATGCGGGTGCCATACTCGCTCTGGCCTGCGGCAGGAGCGCCGGTGCTCTTGAGAGGCTGGAAGCCGTGGCCGGCGCCGGCCACATTGTAGCCCATGAAGCTGTTCTCCGTGGCGTCAATGATCCACGGAGCGACCATGCCGCTGTTGATGACGCCCGTGCCGTTGTTCGTCGTGCCGCTCATGCCCAGCACGCTCGTCGTGGTGAGGCGCTCGTAAGAGGTGACCGGAGCAGCGATCGGCTGGCCGAGTGTGCCAGTCGTGTGGGTGATCGTGAGCGTGTTGCCGGCAGTGCGGTTCAGGGCTCCGACGTTGAAGGTGGCGGAACCCGCACCGCCCGCACGGGCCACGTGCAGGTTGCTGCCCTTCGTGACGGTGATGTCGCCGATCGTCTCCACCGACTGCGCATTGGCAATGCCGAGGAAGCGGAGATTGCCGCCGTTCAAATCCTGGCCGGTGGCATCCGCCCAGCGGCCCTGGCCGTCGGCGACTGCGCCAAGCTGATCCTGGATCGTCACTGTGCTGCCGGGACGCATGACGATGACGTTGCTGTTGGCATTCAGCGTGGAGTTGTAGAACGACGAGCTGTTGAGTCCGCCGGGGCTGCCCAGAGCGAGGGTGCCATAGACTTCAACGGTGCCGCTGCCCAGCGGGGTTGCCGTCGAGCCCGTGTCGAGCGTGACGGAGGAACCCTTGCTGATGGTGGTGCCGCCACTGTAATCGTTCGAGTTGCGGAGGATGACGCCGCCGTTGCCGGCGGTGATGGCACTGCCCTGGAGGTTCGCAAGCTGCGAACCGACGATGACCCGCGCGGTGGCGGCGCCGCTGGCGGAACCGAGCACGTTGTCCGAGCCGACGAAGGCCAAGTTCGGGCCGGTGTTGGCACCAATGCGGTAGGTGTTGCCGGTGCCCACGCCGAGAGTCGGTGCGAGGTATTGGATTTCCGTCGCGCCGTAGCCGCCGAGGAAGGAGGTGCCGTCGCCAAAGTTCGCCATGTTCAGCGCCGAGCTGAATTCGGGAACTGCCAGCTGCAGCACCGCCCCAAAGCCGCCGTTCATCCGAATCTGGGCGTTCAGGCCGGTGCCCGGGTTGTAATCGGTGTCGAGCACGACGGCAGGCAGGCTGTTGATCTGGCTGTTGAGGATCAGCCCGTTCGCAGCGACGCCGCCGAGGCTGCCGTTGCCCGCGATGCGGAGAGCCGCGCCGGGAAGGACATTGACCACCGCATCGCTGCCCGTGCCACCGAGCGGAGTGCCCGTGGTGCCGGTGATCTGGACTGCACCGAACTGGACGTTGGTCCCGCCAGTGTAGGTGTTGGCCGTGCCGGAGATGCGCACCGTGCCGTAGGCGGTGGTGGCACCGCCGAATTTGTTGAGAACACCCGAACCGGTGATGGGACCGGCCAGTTCAAGGAATGTGGCGCCACCGGTGGTGGTGACGACATTGGAATAGGAGCCGCCAAGGGTTGTGGTGCCCGCGACCTTGAGCGAGTAGCTGTTGGCGCCCGTCACGATGAGCGAGGCCGCGGTGAGGTCAAGGTTGCCAATCTGAATCTGGTTCCCGGTGTTCGCGGACACGCGGTCCACGTTGACGGTCGCAAAGCCGGCCGCCTCGACATTGATGCCGTTGGTGGTCGGATTGCCGTAGATGATCGTGCCGTTCGGGCCGCCGCCGTTGCTGGTGAGGGAGAGCGTGCCGCCGTTGACCGTCACCGTTCCCGGCGTGCTGTAGCCGGTCCCGCCGTAGACGACCGGATCGCCACCACCCAGGCCCAGCGGATCCTGCACAACCAGCGTTCCCTGGTTCACCCTCACGCCGCCGGTGAAGCTGTTCTGGCCCGCATAGGTGAACGTGCTGGTGATATTGCCAAGGGTGAGCGTGCTGGAGCCGTTCTTGACCAAGCGGGTCGTCTTGTTGCCCGCACCAAGCGCATCCACGATGTTGCCAGTAAAGGTCGTGTTGTTGATGCTGTTGATCACCAGCACGCCGTTGGACGTGGTGGACTGGTTGCCGACCGTGCCACCGGTGCCGGCCAGCCCCGCTGCCACCACCCGGCCGCCGTTGACGTCGAGGTTGCCGACGTCATTGAGCACCAGTCCGCCGGTGAGCGACGGCAGAGCATCGGCATTGCCAATGGTCAGGATGCCCTCGTTGACGGTGATGTTGCCGAGGATGCTGTTGACACCCGAGAGGACGAGATCGCCCGCGCCACCGATGGTCAGGTTCTTCGCGGTGATGTTGCCGCTGATGGTGGGGACGCCGCTGGAGTAGCCGCCGCTCGCGTAGATGATGCCTTCACCCGCGTTCGCGCCGCCGTTCGTGCCAAACGGGCTGAAGAAGAGGTTGCTGCTGATCACCGGCGCTGCGCTGCCGACCCCGTTGATGAGCAGGCCGCCCATGTCCGTCGTGTTGACCGCGCGGATGCTCAGGGTTCCGCCGCTCACATTGGCCGTGGTCTTCACGGCGAACACATCGGCCGTGCCGGTGACTGCGGTGGCGCTGGTGACGCTGACCACGCTCGCCGAGGTGGACCCGGCGAAGGTGTTCGTCAGCGGGGAGAACGGCACGCCGGTGATGAAACCGACCACCGGATCGTAGTTCACGAAATCAGCCGTGCCATTTGTCGAGGACGAGAGCCGGATGATGCTCGGGGCCACGATGCCGGACAGCGTTCCGACGGCGGAGTTGCTGTTGTTCAGCGTCAGCAGGCCGGCACCCGTGTTGGTGGTCTGGCCGAGAATGGTGGTGCCAAGGACGCGGGCGTCCGCGCCAGAGGTGTTGCCAAGGTTGCCGTCCACACCCGGGACAATGGTGAGAATGCCGGAGCCTGTGCGGGCAAGGGTGGTGGCAGTGAGCTGGATGTCATTGCCCATCTGCGCGTCGAGGCGCAGGTAGGCCGCCCCCGTGAAGTTCACGGTCGGGATGGTGAATGCGGCGCCGGGGCCGTTGGTGTTCACGCGGAGGGAACCGCCGTTGATCGTCACCGCCGTGTCGCCGAACGGCGTGCCGCCGGTGGCCTGCGTCATGACGGTCGCACCGTTGCTGATGGCCGTGTTGTCGTGCAAGTTGGCGCCGGTGATGTTGCCGTTGAGGATGGCCGTGCCACCGCCGTTGAAGGTGAGCAGGCCCGTGCTGTTTGCGGTGACGCCGTTGATGGTCAGCGTCTTGCCGCTCTTCACGCTGATGCTGCCCGCGCCCGTCATGGTGACGACACGGTTCGTCGTCACGTCATCGGTGACCCGCAGGATGCCGCCGTTGAAGGTGATGCCGCCGGGCAGGACAGTCGCATTGCCGACCGATCCAAGGTTGGCGTCGCTGCTGATGCTCAGGATGCCGGCATTGATGGAGGTGGCACCAAGGTAGGTGTTGGCACCGCCGAGGACCAGAGTGCCGAGGCCGGTCTTGGTGAGGCCGGTCTGTGCGCCGACGTAGGTGAAGTCACCGCTGATGATGCCGGAACTGGTGAGAGTGGCGGCGGCACCCACGTCAATCGTGCTGCTCTGGATGAGCTGCATGTTGTTGGTGACCGTGAAGTTCCTGTCCCAGCCGGCCAGAGTGCCGGAATTGAGGAGAATGCTGCCCGGAAGCGTGCCCGTGGCGCTCAAAGCCAGGGTGCCCTGGCTGATGGCGATGTTGGTCGAACCGTTGGTCGCATTGGTCAGGCGCAGGATGCCGGCGCCAGTCTTGACAAGGGTGGAGGTGCCGGCCGAAACCGAGATCGGGCCGGACATGGTGACGATGCGGCTGGCATCGGCGACACTGATGGCGCGGTAGGTGGCACCGGCAAGATCCACGGCACCGCTGAGGGTGAGGTCAATCTGCTGCTGCGCACCACCACCGATGAAGGCGTCGGCGGCGAAGGCCCCGATCAGGTTGCCCGAGCCCGCCAGCGCACTCAGCACGCCCGTGCCGGTGAAGTTGATGGCGTTCGTGATGTTCATCGGCTGGAGCAAGCCGACAGTTGTCGTGACACCGAGGCCGGTCTGGTTGACTTCGAGCGTGCCGCTGTTGAAGGAGATCGTGCCGCTGCCGAGCGCCCCGGCATTGCCGACACGGGCGGTTGCATTGCCGTTGATGGTGGTGCCGAGGGTGTAGGCGTTCGGGGTGTTCAGGATGACCGTGCCGCCATTGCCGATGAGGTTGGCCCCCGGCGTGCCGGAAACCGCGCCGATGGTGACGGAATTGGCCCCGGACAGCGTCGAGCTGTTGATCTGAAGGGTGCTGCCACCGGTGCCGAGGCGGTAGGTGGCTCCATTGCCAGCCGTGAGCGCTCCTGTGAAGCTACCACCGGAAGTGGAACCGAGATAGAGATTGGTCCCTGCCTGGCTGATCGCCGTGCTGAAACCGACCACGTCGATGCCCAGCGTGCCGTTGCCGCCGGCAAACGTGACACTGGCCGGGACGGCTCCGTTGTAGCCCATTCCGAAGGCACCGAGCCCGTCAGCATTGCTGTTGATGGTGGTCACGGTGGCTCCGATGTTGGCGGCGCTCAGGACACGGAGAGCAGCTCCCGGATTGACGGTGATGGTGCCGGCCGATGTGAGCTGCTCGTTGGCTGGGACGGCGCTGCCGACGCGGGCTTCGAGCGCGCCTTGGTCAACGATGATGTTGCCCGCATAGGTGGAGGCGCCGCCGAGAAGAAGGCTGGCCGTGCCGACCTTGGTCACATCCGTCGTGGCACCGCTGAAGGTGCCGAGGACGTTCAACTGGTTGGAGGTGAAGAGCGTGGTGGCACCGGCACCACCCATGGCGAGGCCGCCGAAGATGGTGTTTGTGTTGCCGCCCTGGACGCCGAGTGCGGTGCTGGCCGCGCCCATGGTCACCGGGCCGACGGCCGTGCCTGCCACCGTGGCGCTGAGGATGCCGTTCGATGTGACGCTGACCGGGTTCTGGAAGAAGATATTGGTGAGACCCGCATTGTAGGCGCCGCCGGATAGCGTGACCGCCGGACCGGCCGTGTAAAGCGCACCGCCTAGGGCATATTGGTTGCCAGCGGACAGCGTGCCGTCACTGACTGTGATGGTTCCACTCAGGAACGCATTGGAGGTGGCGGCGATGTTGAGAGTGCCGGGGCCGTTCTTGGTGAAGCCTGTGAGGCCGGCAAAAGGCGCACTGATGGTGGCAGTGACGGCGGTGGCACCTTGGAATGCGTTTTCAACCGTGATGGTGGGCGTGGCGGTGGCGAAGGTGACCGTGCCAGTGAGGGTCAGGTTTTGCTGGGTGACACCGAAGTTCAGCGTGTTGGACGGGTTGCTCACCGAGATCGCATTGGCGATGGTGCGTGCCGCGCCACCAGCGATGATGCGGGTGTTGTCACCCGAGATGGTCAGCGTGCCGGTCCCCATGGGTCCATTGGTGACCGCGCCGGTGGTGTCGGTGGCGAAGATGAGGGAGCCGGCCGTCAGGTTGACGCCGCCCGTGAAGGTGCTGGCACCCTGGAGCACGAGGCCGCCGGTGCCGGTTTTGTTGATCGAGCCACCCGCACCGATGTTGACGGCGTTGAGGATGAGTCCGACCGGTGAGAGTCCGCTGACATTCACCGTGCGAGCCGCAGCGCCAAGGTCGATGACACTCGTGATGGTCGGTGTGAAGCTGAGGCTGTCATTGACCGAGGTGATGCTGCCACCGGTGAAGGTGATCGTGCCGCCGGTGATGGTCGGCGTGGCGTTGCCCCCGGTGTTGTTGAAGGTGATGTTGCCGCTGACCGAGTTCGTGCCGGTGTAGGTCAGTGTGCTGCTGCCGTTCAGGATGAGGTTCGTCGCCGCCGGGATGTTGCCGGCCGCCGAGATGGTGACCGCGGCGTTGTTGATCGTCAGACCACCAGCCGAGGGCAGGGCGCTGGCACCGTTGATGGCCAGCGTGCCTGCGTTGACGACGGTGCCGCCGCCATAGGTGTTGGTTCCCGTCAGCGTCAGAGTGCTGCCGCCGGACTTGACCAATGTCACGCCGCCACCCGTGATGGCTGCCCCGATGGTTGCCGTGTTGTTGGCGTAGATGAACAACTCGGGGCCACCCGAGGTCAGGTTGCCGGTGTTGATGGCGCTGGCTGCACCGTTGAGCAGGATGCCGCCGGTGCCGATGGTCAGCGTGTTGGCCGCAGTGATGTCGATCGTCGACACCGCACTGACACGCAGGGAGTTGATGG
Organism: Chthoniobacteraceae bacterium; assembly: GCA_044221185.1. GTDB lineage: Bacteria > Verrucomicrobiota > Verrucomicrobiia > Chthoniobacterales > Chthoniobacteraceae > SXWH01. The sequence goes on from JBGAPP010000012.1 coordinate 79,381, forward strand.
TGCGGGTCGTCACCCCGGAGACGTTGGCCGCGACAGTGATGTTGTCCGCAGCTGCACCAGCGGTGAGCGCCGCGCCCGAGTAAGCCGGATAGCCCGTGGTGCCGAGCGCGCCGACGCCGCCGGAGGTGCCCGCAGGCGCGATGTAACCCGCGAAATCCGTGCCGTTCACCGTGGCCCAGCCGCCGATGATTCCATCGTCCAACACGGGGGCGGCGGTAATGATGACCTGGCCGTTGTTGGTGCCGCCGGTGCCGAGTCCGGTGCTGCCACCCGCCGTGAAGTTCACCGTAGCACCGAGGCTGCGGCCGATGCTGGCGACCGTCAGCGAAGAAGGCAGCACGGTGCCGGTGGCGGGAGTGACGGTGATGGTGTTGCCGCCGCCCGAACCGGCTCCACCGGTGAGGGTCACCGCTCCGACCGAAGCACTGCCTTGGACGCCGAGATAGGTCAGCGTGCCGCCCTGCATGGTGATGCCATTGACCACGCGGTTCGCGCCAAGCGTGGTCGCCGTGTAAAGACCGGTGTCATCAAGGGTAAGGCCGCCGAAGAAGTTGGTCACGCCGCTGCTGGCGCTCAACTGGCCCTGATCACGCAGGGACAGCACGCCGCCGCGGATGATGGTCGCGCCGGTGTAGGTGTTGTTGCTGGTCAGGGTGGTCGTGAAGTTGCCGGACCGGGTGAAGTTCATGGTGCCGGCACCATCCTGGATCACACCCGCGAAGGTGGAGTTGGCCAGGGTGGCGGCGGTCAGGGTCACACTCGTCGCGGCCGTGCCGTTGGTGATGATGCCGCCCGTGCCGGCCAGCGCGTTGATGCTGCTGAACGTGCTCACCGCCTGATTCCTGCCGAAGAGATCCAGAGTGCCTCCATTGACCTGGACGGGGTTCAGCGTCGGAATGGTGGCCGTGGGGAACACTGGCAGGGTGTTGTCCGCGCCGCCGTTGAGCCTGAGGGCGCCATTGTTGATCGTCGTGGCGTTGGAGGCGTGGAAGTAGAACTGCGGTCTGGCGATTTCCATCGTGCCCGCGCCGGTCTTGACCAAGCTGTTGCTGGACAGGAGGTAGCTGTTGAAGGTGAAATCATTGCCCGCATCGAGTTGATGCACATAGAGCTGGGCACCGCCCGCGCTGACGATACCGCCGCTGAAATCAGCACCGGCAGCGTTCGTCACGAGGATGGCGCTGGCACCCAAGGTGAGAATCGCGGCATTGTTGATACCCGTGAGGGAAGTCGCGCCGTTCACGGTGAGGCTGTGGACCGTCAGCGAGCCGAAGGTCTGGGCGCTGTTGACGGCGACGTTGGAGTTCGTAGCCACCGCACGGAACAGGCCGGGGGCGAGTTCCGAGGATGTCAGCGGGCGGATGCCGCCGATCGCCGAATAGGTCGCGAAGCCTGTGCCGAGACCCGTGGCGCTGGTGTCCGCAATGATGTCGTTGCGGATGCTGATCTGGTTGCTGCCGTTGCCCGCGCCGCCGCCGAGCGCGCCGGAGAAGTTCGGCACAAAGAGGTTGGAGACTCCGGCACCGGGGGCGGCACCGAGATTGTCACCGCGGATCAGCAGCGAACCGCCAGCGGCGATCGCGCCCATGTTGCCGACGGTCATCGTCAAGGACTGGGCTGCGTCCGCATCCAAAGTGATGGTGCTGCCGCCTGCCGCGACGTTCAAGGCACCGGTGTTGCCAAGGTTCATCGTCTCGACGGTCGCCGCACCGGCATTGCCGAGGATTTTGAACTCACCGCCGTTGAGAGTCAGGTTGCGCACCAAGCCGGAGCCGACAGCGAAGTCGGTGCCGCCGAGGCGGTTGTTCAGGTTCGTGGTGCTGTTGTCGAGAATCAGCGTGCCGCCGTCGGTGACGTTGTAAGTGGTGAACTTCGTGCTGCCCGCCGCACCGCCGAGGGTGGAAGTGCCCTGCGATGTGGTGAAGGTGCCGATGCCCGTGGTGCCAGCGCCGGCCGCGCTGTCGATGGTCATCACGCCCGCGCCGATCTTGAGCAGGCTGAAGCTGGTGCTGGTCTGGTTGGCGGAGCCGAAGCGGCCCGAGAACGTGAAGGACGTGCCGTCGAAGCCCGTGGTCAGCGTCGCACCGGTGCCGGAGTTGTTGGTCACGAGGCCGGTGCCGGTGATCTTGCCGGACCAAGTGTTAACACCGTTGATGTCCAGCGTGCCATTGGACCCGAGGGCGAATTCCGAGTTCCGGGACAGGGCGTTGGTGTTGCCGGGCCGCAGGGTGCCGTCGCTGACCGTGGTGATGCCGCTGTAGTCGTTGGCGATGTTGCCCAGAGCCAGGACGCCGGGGCCGGTCTTGGTGAAGGCGAATGCGCCGGTGTAAGCCGCACCGAGGGTGCCGACGATCGCCGGGGTGTCCACGTTGATCGTCTTCGTGCCGCCACCAAAGGTGACAAGGCCGTTCAGGGTGAGGTTGTTCGAGGAAACGCCGTCGATGATCAGCGTGTTGCTCGGATTGGAAACGGTGATCGGGTTGTAGATCGTGGTGGCCACGCCGGTGACCTTCACGTTGTCATTCGGAATGGTCAGCGTGCCCGTGCCGAGCGGGCCGGTGGTCTTGACGCCAAGCACCAGCGTGTCACTGACGCCCAGCATCAGGGTGCCCGCGTTGAGCGTCACGCCTCCGGCGAAGGTGTTCTGCGCGTTGAGCGAGAGCGTGCCGGAACCGGCCTTGACGAGCGAGCCGTTGGACAACACCGCCGAACTCACCAAGCTCAGGGCCGACAGGCCGTTGGTGGTGAAGGTGCGGGCACCGCCGAGGTCAATGGCGCCGGCCAGCGTCGGGAAGGTGCTGAAGCTGTCGTTGTTGGCAGTGAGGCTGCCACCCAGGGTAAGCAGGCCGCCCGTGGTGATGGTCGGGTTTGCATTGCCGCCAGTGTTGTTGAACGTGATGGTGCCGTTGAGGGTGTTCGCACCGGTCAAGGTCAGCGTGCCGCCGCCGTTGATGGTGATGTTGGTGGCCGGATCGATCTGCGCCGCCGCACTCATGGTCACGGCCGCATTGTTGATCGTGAGCCCGCCTGCCGACGGAATCACGGTGATCGCGGCCGCTGCGCCCGTCGTGTTGACGATCGAACCGTTGATCACAGTGCCGCCGCTGTAGGCATTGCTCACCTGCGGAGCCAGCGTGAATGTGCCCGGACCCGAGAGCACCAATGCCGTGGTCGCTCCAGCCGCGCCGTTGTTGGCGATGTTGGAGTTGATCGTCAGGGTGTTCTGGTTGTTGTAGATGAGGAGTTCCGAAGCAAGCGAGGCAGTCGTTCCACCGGAGGTGAGCACACCTCTGGTTCCCGCACCGGTCGCACCGATGCTGGCGGCATTGTTGCCGGTCTTGAGGAGGCCGCCGCTGACGAGGTTCAACGCATTGGCGGTCAAATCGGAGGTGAAGGTCAAGCCAGTCGCACCGGACAAGACCAACGAGTTGAGCTGATAAGGAATTGCAGGCACCGCACCGGTCGCGGAGAGCTTGATGTTGTAGTTGGGCTGGGTTGCAGCAGGGAGAAGCACACCATCGTAATTGGCAAAGGTGCCGCCGCTGCCGAGGGCGCCCACGCCCGCGGCAGCGGTGTAGGTCGCGAAGTCCACGCCATTCACAACCGCCCATCCGCCGATGAGGTTGTTGGTCAAAGCCGGATTGGCCGTGATGAAGATGTTGGAATTGCCCTGGACGCCTGTGCTGGCGTAGTTGTTGAGGCCCAGATTGGTGCCGGTGAAGTTCACCGCGGTGCCCGTGTTCGCCGGATTGCGCGTGAGGCTGGCGAGGGTCAGCGTGGCTGTCCCGGTGGTTCCGGGCGTGGCGGAAATGGTGTTGAAGCCGCCGGAATTGGCTCCGCCCAGGAGCGTCACCGGGCCCACGGATTCCGTGGAGAGCAGGCCGGGGGCGCCCGTCAGGGTGAGGGTCGCGCCCTGAAGGCTGATCGGCAGCGTGTCCTTCACGCGATCCGTTGAATTGAAGCTCGTGAACCCGCTGTTGTCCATGTTCAGCGTGCCGAAGTAGTTTGCGAGGGTCGGCGTTCCGGCCGGGGTGATCGCGCCCGCATGGAGGAGCTGCAGGACACCGCCGCGGATCGTCGTCGCGCCGCTGTAGGTGTTGTTGCTGACCAGCGTAGTCGTGGTGTTGCCCGAGCGGGTGAAGGCGAGGTTGCCCGCGATCACACCGCCGAAGGTGCCGGTGCCGCTCGTGGTGAGGGTCGCCGCCGTGCCGCTGCTGTTGGTGATGGTGCCGCCGGTGCCGGGCATGAGGTCGGTGCTCGAAAGGATGCCGACCGCCTGGTTGCGACCGTTGAGATCCAGGGTGCCGCCGTTGACGCTCAGGGCCTGCAGGCCCACGCCGGTCGCCGTCGGGTTGACGACGATGGTGTTGTCAGCCGCGCCATTGAGGGTCAGCGTGCCGCCTGTCACGTTGTGCGTGCCGATGGTGAACAGCGGCTTGCTGAGGGTGACATTGCCACCGCCGCCGATGGTCAGGCCGTTGGCGGTGTTGATGATGTAGCTGTCAATGGCGAGGTTGCCCACCGCATGAATCCAAGTGTTCGAGCCGCCGCCGCTGATCTGGCCGCCGCTCAGCCCGGTGTTGCCGGGGAGCGCGAGGAGCGACACGCCGCCCAGCGTCATGACGCTGCCCGTCGTGAAGCCGGTGAGACCGCCGCCGCTGGCAAGCGTCACCGTGTTCACGGTGTCCGTGGTGAAAGTCTCACCGCCGGCCACCTTGAGGTTGGCGTTGGTGACATTCATGCCTGTGATGCTGCCCAGCGTCTCATTGGCCCCCAGCGTGCGGAAGCCAACTCCCGGGAAATACGTGGCGAAACTGGTGCCGTTGCCGGTCACCGAGGTGTCCGCCAGCATGTCTGCGCGCACACTGACAGTCGCGAGGCCGGACACACCGCCACCACCTTGGAGGACGATGGATGAGGCGAACACGTTGGCATTGCCCACGCCCGGCGTGGAGCCGAGGTTGGTGCCGCGCACCACGGTGTGGGAGCCGGTGCTGCCGGCGATGGCTGCGACGCTGGCGAAGTTCAGGATCGTCGAAGCGCCGCCGCTGGCGTCCACGGTGAGCTTGTTGGTGCCCGAGCTGTTGGTGAAGACGTTGAGCGACTCGTAGGTCGTGCCGGAGGAGGTGCCGATGACCTTGAACTCACCGCCGCCAAGCGTCACGCTCCTGAGCAGGCCGCCGAGTCGGCTGTTCACGTTGGTCACGGCGTTGTCGAGAATCAGCGAGCCGCCCTGGATGACGATGTTGTTGGTGAAGGAGGTCTGTGCGGTGCCGGAATACCGGACGGTGCCGCCATTGATGGTCAGCGTCCCGGTGGAGGTGCCGGTGCCGGTGAAATCGAGGGTGCCGCTGCCGACCTTGGTGACGTTCAGGGTGGCCAGGCTGTTGAGCGCGTAGGCGCTGAAGGAACCGGAGAAGGTCGTGGCGGCATTGTTCAGGCCGAAGGTCAGGGTGCCCGCCGTGGTGCTGCTGTTGGTGATCGTGCCCCCGCCGGAGAGCTGGCTGACCGCGTCACTGAAGCCGTTGAGGTCCAGCGTCGAGGTGCTTCCCATCGTGAAGGTCGAGAAGTCCGGGATGACGTTGGACGCACCGAGGAACAGGGTGCTGGTGCCGCTGAGCGTGGTGGCGCCGGAATAGCCGTTGCCAGCCGAGCTGAGACGCACGCCGCCGCTGCCCGCGATGGTCAGGCCGCCTGTGCCCTGGACGGGAGCGGTGATGTCGAGGCTGATCGGGGCGAGGCCGGAGGTCGTGATGGTCCGCTGCGCGTCCACATAGACGTATCCGGGCGCGGTCGCGGAGATGGTCGGGATGAAGCTGAGGCTGTCGTTATTGGCGGTGACGCTGTTGCCCAGCGCCAGAATGCCATTGCCCACGGCGAGAACCGGGTTGGTGTTGCCACCCGTATTGTTGAAGCTCAGCGTGCCGTTGAGGGCGTTGTTGCCCACGTAGGTCAGCGTGCCGCTGCCGTTGATCGCGATGTTCGCGGACGGGGCGATCTGGCCGGCGACATTGACGCCGCCTGCACCGGCCATCGTCACTGTGGCGTTGTTGATGGTCAGGTCCCCCGGGATCACGGTGGTTCCCGCGATGCCCGAGAGAGTCAGCGTGCCCTGATCCACCACGGTCGCACCGGTGTAGGTGTTCGAGACCGCCGAGGAGAAGGCCAGGGTGGGCGTCCCGGAAGCCGTCGCAGGCGCGGAGAGCGTGACGTTGTTGCCGGAAATCTGGACAATGGTGGTGCCGGCGGGGATGCCCGGCCCGGTGACGGTCTGACCGACGATGAGATTCGCCGCGTTGGGAACCGTCACCACGGCACTGCCCGCCGAGGTGGTCGAGACAAGCGCGAGCTGGCCCACGAAGAGAGGCACCGAACCGCTGGCGGTCACCGGCTGGGAAAGAGTGACCGTCGTGGGCGTAACCGCCAGGATGACCGTGCCCGCCGGGATGGCCGCATTCGCCGTGAAGGCACCGCCGGAAGCGATCGTCGCATTGGCGTTGTTGCTCATCGTGAACACCGTGCCGCTGGTGACACCGGTGACCGTGGTGCCGGCAGGAATGCCGTTGCCGGTCACGACCATGCCAACACCGAGGCCAGCGGTGGAGGTCACGGTCACGCTGTTGCTGCCCGCCGTGGTGACACCGCCTGCCAGCGCGATGGGAGCGCCGATGCCGCTGATCGCGGAGCCGACGGTCATGCCGTTGGTGCTGGCCACGGTGATGACGTTCGAGCCGACGGACAGGGTGCCGGTGACGGGCACCGGTCCGAAGGTGGTCCCGATAGTGGTGCCGGCCGTGACGTTCACGCCCGTGCTGAGCGTCAGGGTGGTGGCACCGGTGACGGCGGCAATCGTGGTGCCCGCCGGGATGTTGGCATTGCCGAAAATCGCCTGGCCCGCGATCAGGCCGGCCGTGTTGTTCATCGCGGTCACCGCCGTGCTGGCCGCGGTCGTCGTGGCAACTTGGAAGTTGGCCGGGGTCAGGGTCAGGGTGTTGCCACCGGATTTCACCAGGGTCAGCGTGCCGCTCGTGCCGTTGCCATAGGTCACCGGCACGGTCGCGGTGGCCGTGGCCACGGCGCCGCCAGCCAGGGTGTAGCTGGTGCCGTTGACGATGCTGCCGATGGTCGCCCCGGTCGGAATTCCGGCTCCCGTCACGGGCTGGCCCACAGACATTCCGTAGGTGCTGCCCACCGAGATGGTGCCCGAACCCAGGATGGTGTTCGAGGTGATGGTCTGGTTGCCATTGTTGACGATCTGGCTGTTGATCGTCAGCGTGTTGTTCGCGTAGGCATACAGGGTCGCCGCCGTGTTGGCCGCGGCGCCCGCGCTCACATTGCCGAGCGTGATCACGCTGGCCGCACCGTTGGCCAGGAGGCCGCCCGTCCCGAGGGTCAGGGTGTTGCCCGGGGTCAGGGTCAGTGTCGAGGCGGCACTGATCCTCAGGGAGTTGATCGTGCGGTTGGTCAGGCCGGCGACACTCGCACCGACGGTGATGTTATCCGTCGCGGTGCCGACCGCCAGCGCGTTGAGCGAATAGTTCCCGAAGGGGAACGGCGATATCGCGGCGATGGGGTTGAGGCCGAGGGCACCGACGCCCACTGCCCCGGTGGCGGCGTCCACGGTGGAACGGTAGCTGGCGAAGTCCGTGCCATTCACGATGGCCCAGCCGCCAAGGATGCCGTTGGTCAGGACCGGTGCCGCACCGTTCACGTTGGTGAGCAGGATCTGGCTGTTGCCCGTCGCGAAGTCGCCGCCGATGCCGAGAGTGCCGCCACCGGTCGTGAAGTTCACGGTCGCCGCCGCGTCAGGGACGAGGTTGGTCAGGGTGAGGGCGGCGGAGCCGGCGGCTCCGCGGGTGGACGTGACGGTGGTCGCACCTGGCAGCACATTCACAGTGCCCAGAGTCTGCGCCGAACTGAGGGCATTGAAACCGAGATACTGGAGCGTGGCGCCCTGAAGGTTGATCGTCGCACTGCCGTTGATGCGGCTGACGTCCGTCACCGGGTTGTTGGTGTTGTCGAGCACCAAGGTGCCGAAGTAGTCCGTGACCGACGAGGTGCCGGAGAGGGCGCCGTTCTGCTGCAGGGTCAGGTTGCCGCCGCGGAGGATGGTGGCACCGGTGTAGGTGTTGTCGCTCAGGAAGGTGCTCGTGGCGCTGCCGGAACGGGTGAAGTTCAGGTTGCCAGTGATCGCACCGGCGAAGGTTGCAGCACCCGAGGCCGAGGTGAAGGTCACGGGGGAGCCGCCCGCCGAGTTGGTGACGATGCCGCCGGTATTCGGGGCCGCCGTGTTGCCGCTGGCGAGGGTGCCAACGGCCTGGTTGTTGCCGTTCAGGTCAAGGGTGCCGCCGCCATTGACGTTCAGTGCCTGCACGCCACCGATTCCGCTGACGAAGATGCGGTTGGCCCCACCGGAAAGGCTCACGGTGCCGTTGTTGATGTTGGTCGTGCCGGTATAGAGCTGGCGGGTGCCGACGATCAGGGTGCCGGCGCCGTCCTTGGTGATGCCGCCTGTGCCTGTGATGGCGCTGTTCAGGTTCAGCGTCGTCGCGGCACCCGGTGTCCATATGAACATGGACGTGGCGGGCGCAGCGATCTGACCACCATTGAGACCGGTATTGCCCGCGAGCGCCAAGATGCCGCCCGTGGTGACCGTCAGGACGTCCGCGTCGGAAAGCGGGCCCATCGCGGTGAAGCCGCTGTTGGCATTGAGAGTCAGGCTGCCGGTGGTCTGCGCACCAATGATGAGGCCGCCCACATTTGTTTTCACCAAGCCGACGTTGTTGGTCGCGGCGAAGGAAACCGCCGGGCTGAATTCAGCCGCTGCCAGCGCACGGAAACCCGGGCCGCCGGTCGAAGCGGCGGCAACCGCGCTGTTGGTGCCGACGTAGGTGGCAAACGAGGTGCCCGTGCCCGTCACGGAGGAGTCCACAAGGATGTCCGGACGGATGCCCATCGTGGTCGTTCCTGCCAGACCCGTGGAGCCAAGCTGTGTTGGCGCGGCGGTCAGGGTGATGAACTGGGCCACGCCGGCTCCGGCGGCTGCGCCGAGATTGTCACCGCGCAGGAGGAGGGAAGCACCCGCGGTCACAGCGGACAGCGAGCCGGTGTTGAAGGTGAGGCTCCGGAGCGGGGCCGCATCGAGAGTCACCGTGCTGCCGCCCACCGCAAGGGTGGTGGTGCCGCCCGAGGCGAAGACCAGGTTCTGCGTGGTCGAGGTCGTGGCCGCGGCGCTCAGGGTGATGCTGGTGTTGGGAACAATCGTGGAAATCGTCGTTCCAGTGGGGACGCCGGTGCCCGTCACCACCATGCCGACAAACAGGCCGCTTGTGTTGGCCATGTTCACGGTGGTGTTCGTGTTCGTGGTGCCGCTCAGGGTGACCACATTGCCCAGCGACTCCGTCGTGGCGGCACCATTGTTTCCGTTGAGGTTGAAGTTGCCGCCGCCGAGGGTCAGCGTGGCACCGGTGCCCTGCGCGGGAATCGCCCCGCCGCCGAGGCGTCCGTTCACGTTCGTGCCGCTGTTGTCGAGGGTCAGCGTGCCGCCTTCATTCACCGTGTTTCCGATGAACTTGGTGGCGGCGGTTCCGTTGTAGAGGACCGTGCCCTGGTTCGTGATCAGCGTGCCCAGGGAAGTGCTGGTGTTGCTGCCGATCGTGAGGGTGCCGGTGCCGACCTTGTTCAGGCTGAGGCTCGTCGGGATCGCGTCGCTGTAACGGGCAAAGGTGCCGGAGAAGGTCGTGTCGGTGTTGTCCCAGCCAAAGGTCAGCGTGCCGGCCGTGCCGGAGCTGTTGGTCACCGTGCCGGCACCCGCGAGGCTGCCAAACACGCCGCTCAGGCCGTTCATGTTGAGGATCGTGCCGCCCCCGAGGGTCAGGGCGGATCGCGGCGCGCCCGCGCCCGCCGCGCCGATCTGCAGCGTGCCGGTCGTGACATTGGTGGCGCCGTTGTAGGAGTTGACCGCATTGAGCTGCAGCACGCCATCGCCCGCCTTGATGATGCCCGAGCCGGAGCTGCCGCGAACGCCCCCCGTGATTTGCAGGGTGGCTTGCAGCGGCGCCACATTCGCGCCGTTCACCGAGATCGGATTGATCGTGAACGTGCGCGTCCCGCCGCCGAGGTTGAGGCCGCCGGCCAGCGTGCTGGTGGTGCTGACGTTCGAGGAGCTGGCCGTGACGTTGCCTGTCAGCGTCAGCAGACCGCCCTGGGTGCCGCTTGCGTTCAAGGTCGGTGCGGCGCCGCCGTTGTTGTTGAAGGTGAGGCCGGCAAAGCTGTTGCTGCCGATCAGGTTCAGGGTCGAACCACCGTTGAGCACCGGAGTGTTGCTCGCGTCAATTTGGCCGCCGATGTTTTGCATCGTCAGCGTCGCGCCGCTGATGGCCAGTGCGCCCGCCGGAACCACCGTCGTCCCAGCCAGTGCGTTCAGGATCAGGGTGCCCTGATCCACCGTCGTGCCACCCGTGAAGGTGTTCGAGAGGCCGATCTGCAGGCTGGTGAGGCCGATGGTGGTGGCGTTCGAGAGGGTGATGACATTGCCGACGACGGAAAGCACCGTGGTTCCGGCCGGGATGCCGGGGCCGCCGACCACCATGCCCACAGTCACGCCCGTGGCATCGGGCACCGTCACCACCGCACTGCCGGCGGTGTTCGAGACGTTCGTGAGGGTCCACGAAGGCTGCAGGGTGAGCGTGCCGGCGCCGGACTTGACGAGGGAGACGACACCCGCGCCGTTGTTGGCGATCTGCGAGTTGACGGTGATCGTGTTCTGGTTGTTGTAAATGACCAGCTCGGTCGTCCCCGCACCGGTGCCCGCGGTCAGCACGCCGGGATACTGGCCGAGGCCGGCCGCACCAATGGTGGAAGGCTGGGCTTCATTGCTGCGCAGCAGGCCACCCTGCTCGAGGGTGAGCACTAGGCCCGGTGCCAGGAAGTTGATACTTGTGCCCGTGCCGCTCAGGCGGAGCATTCCCGTGGTCGCATTGGCTGCGACGTTGAGGGTGGAGCTGACGTTCGTGATGTTGCCCGAGCCGAAGGCACCGTCATACGAGCGGAAGCCGACGCCGCCGACCGGCCCGATGCCAAGCGTCGAGTTGAAGGTCGCGTAATCGGAACTGTTGGCGATGGCCCATGCGCCGAGCACCGCGTTGTTCGCCACGCCGCTGCTGATGAGGATGCGCGTGCTGCTGCCGAGCTGGCCGGCGGCGTTAAAGTTCACCGTGGCACCGGTGGTGCGATTCAGGCCGGAGAGGGTCAGTGTCGAGGAGTTCACCCCTGTGCCGCCCTGGGTGGAGGTGATGGTGCTCGCGCCCTGATCGACCGTCACCGTGCCGACGGTTTCCGTCGAGTTGGCCTGCGCCCGGCCCAGGAGGGCCAGCGTGCCGCCGCGCAGGGAGATGCCCGTCGCGTTGCTCAGGCGATCCGCCACATCATAGAGGCCCTGGTTGCTGAGGTTCAGCGTGGCGTAGTTGATGTCAATCGTGGAAGAACCGGTCATTCCCGTCAGGGCACCGGAATCCACCAGCGTGGTCGTGGCGTTGTTGAGCAGCAGATTGCCGGTGAAGAGCGGGCTGCTGTTGGTGAGGGTCAGGGTGTTTGAACCGGTGCGGTTGATCGTCAGGGCTCCCTCGAAGGTGCCGGCGAAGGTGCGGTCGTCCGTCTGCTGGGCGATGAACGTGCCGGATGCCGCAGTGCCCAGGACACGTCCACCAGCGCCGGGTGCCGTGCCATCACTCAGGAGGCGGACGTTCTGCGCAAATCCGTTCAAGTCGAAGGTGCCGCCGTTGAGCACCATGAACTGGTTGGGGAAGAGTGCGCTGTTCGTGCCGAGCTGGAGGGTGCCCTGGCCGATGTTGGTGTTGCCAGTGATGGTGTTGCCCGAATAGCCTGTATAGACGCTGCCGGCGTTGTTCAGGAGCAGGGTGCCGTCACCGGACTTGGTGAGGCCGCCGGTTCCGGCAAGGACACTCGTGACCGTGACCGTCTTGGCGGCGCCAACGACGTGGAAGATCGAGTCGGCCGCCGCCGCGGTGAGGACACCGCCGCTGAAGGTCGCATCGTCCGTGGCCAGCACGCCGCCGCTGGTGTTCGTCAGCGTCGTCAGCGGATTGATCGTCACCCCGCCGCCCGTGTTGATCGTCAGCGAGTTGACCGCGGTGTTCACCGCAATGGCCGCCGGTGTGCTGGTCAGCCGCACGTTGGTGCCAGCCGTGAAGGCGTTGGTCACCATTTCCGTGCCGGTGTTCAGCGGGCGCAGAATGCTCGATGCAGCGCCATCGGTCGTGGCAAAGCTCGTGCCCAGGCCGCCGACAGTGGGGTCCACAATGATGTATTGCAGGATGCCCTTGCTGGTCGTGCCCGTCGCGCCGGCACCGACAAAGGTCGGTGCGGCGGTGAAGGCCACGGTGGCCACTCCGTTGGCGGCCGCCGCGCCCAGGCTGCTGCCACGGATGAGCGCCGTGCCGTTGCTGGTGCGCGCCAGGCTGGCGGCAACGAAGTTCGACTGGAAGCCCGCGTTGGCGGTTTCCGTGATGATGCTGTTGCCGCGATTCAAGGTCAGCGCGCCAATGGTTTCAGCAACATTGGCAGTGCCGCTCGGCGTAAAGCTTAACGTGCCCCCTGTGAGCGTGACCGGACGGCCACCCAGTCGGTTGTTGGTGTTGGTGCCGCTGTTGTCGAGGCTCACGGTTGCGGTCGGATTCACCGTGAGGGCGATGGTGTTGCCATTCGCGACCCTGCCAGCGCCATTCAAGCTCAGCGTGCCCTGGAACACCGTGAAGTTGCTGGTCGGGGTGAAGGTGTTCGCCGTGGTGATGTTCAGCGTGCCAGCCCCCCACTTCTCCATGCTGAAATACTGGTTCGCAGTCGGGGTTGTGGCCGAAGTGGCGTTGCTGTTGAGATTGATGGTGCCGCCGCCGGTGAAGATCAGGGCGCGTCCCGAGGTCGTGGGGTTGTTGATCGTGCCATTGATGTTCAGGGTCGCGCCCGCATCCGCGCCGATGGCCGCGTCGAAGCTCATGCTGAGCACACCCGTCGTGGTGTTGGAACCGGAGACACTCTCCAGCTGGCCGCCAAAGTTGATGCCACCCCTCGCGACGTTGTTGCTGCCCTGCAGGGCAATGGCGTTGGAGATGGAGATGTTGTTCGTGAGCTGGAGGGCGGCGCCGATGACGGCGGCACCCGGAGAAATGGACACCGAGGCCGAGCCCAGGGCGTTCGGGTCGGATATCTGGATCGCGCCCGCGTTGATGGTGATCGTGGGCGTTCCGGTGATCGAGGTGTTCTGGGCGGCCGAGATCAGCAGGGTTCCGTTTTCCTGCTTGAGGAAGCCGGAGGTGGTCACCAGCGAGTTGGCCGTGCCCACAGTCAGCGTCTGGCCGTCGGCCACTTCGAGGATGTTGTTTGTTGCCGTGGCGTTGCTGAAATTGATGAGCCGGCTGGCACCCAAGGCAAACGTGCCGGTGGCGCGGAGGCCCGCCGTGCCCGTGGTGGCGTTGATCGTCACCGGGTTGGCACCCGCGCCAAGTTGGTTGTCCGCGCTCACGGAGAGCACGCCCTGGCCGACGGTCAGCGTGCCGGTCAGCGTGCCGCTGTTGTCCGCACCGAGTGCCAGCGTCCCCGTGCCGGTCTTCGTGAAGCCCGCGCTGCCCGTCAGCGTGCCGGTGAGATACAGACCCTGGGTCACGTTCGACGCCGTGGCGACGCCGCCAACATTGTAGGTGGCACCCGCATTGACGTTGAGCCCCTGGGAAATCTGCAGGCCGTAGCCGTTGAGCGGATTGACGGTCAGGCCGTCCGCCATTGCGGTGAGCGAGCCCGCGGAGAAATTCGTGGGGTTGACGATCTTGTTTGCCGCCTGGGTGTAGGGGATCAGGGCTCCCGCGCGGCCCACGGTGATTGTCGGGACTCCGCTGAAGCTGAGGGAGCCGGTGTAGTTGTAGGTCTGCGCGTTGCCCGAGCCATCGCCATCCCAGAGGAGGCCGAAGGTGCCGCTGTCATTGAGCGTGAGCGAGCCGGAGTAGCCGTCCAAGGGAACCAGCAGGGTGCCGAGGCCGTTCTTGGTAAGGCCGGTGATCGAACCCGCATTGGCCAGCGAGCCGAAGGCCACGGTCAGTGACGGATGCAGGACATTCACCGTCACCGCGCCGTTCGGAAGGGTGACCGGGCCGTTGAGGTTCAGGGTCGCGGCCGCGTTGGTGAGGTTATAAAACGGAACCGCACCGGTGAATGCGGAGAAGTTCACCGGGTTCTGAACGGACTGCGTGCCGGTGGCGACGATCCACGTGTTGTCGGAGGCCGTCAGGGTGCCGCTGCCGAGCGGGCCGGAGAAGGGGCTGTTGCCCGCCGGGACCGGGTTGGTGCTCGAGCCGAGGAGCAGGCCGCCCGCGGTCAGGTTCACACCGCCGGTGAAGACGTTCTGTCCGCTGAGCTGAAGCACGCCGGTGCCGCTCTTGGTGAGGGTCGCGGAGCCGATCAGGTTGCCGCTGATGTTCAGCGAAGGCGACAAAATGCTGGCGGTCACTCCATTCGGTGCGATGGCCCCGATGTTCATCGTCTTGGTGCCGCTGCCCAGATTCACCGTGCCGGTCAGAGTGGGCAGCGTGGCCACGTTGCTGGAGGTCACGGTGATGGGCGTGCTGTTGGTCAACGTCAGGATGCCGCCCGTCGCGACGGTCGGGGTGGCCGTGTTGCCATTGTTGTTGTAGACCAGCGAGTCCAGCGTGTTGTTGCCCACGAGGGTCAGCGTGGAACTGCCGTTCAGGGTCACCACGTTGCTCGAGTGAATCTGACCCTGGTTGGTCAGCATCGTCACCGTGGCGCTGTTCAGCGTCAGCCCGCCTGCGGGAATCACGACATTGCTCGCAACAGGGACGCCGATGGCCGTGCTCGGACTGATGAGGTTCAGGGTGCCCTGGTTCACCACCGTGCCGCCCGTGTAGGTGTTCTGCGCGGAGAGATTCAGGATGCCGGTGCCGGACTTGACCAGCGAGACGCTGTTGCCGGAACCATTGTCGGCGATGACCGAGTTGATGATGACGTTGCTGCCGCCGAGGGTGAAGGCGGTTCCGGCGCCGACCGCATTCGCGTTCTGGCTGATGGTGACATGGGTGGCATCCACCACCGCCACCACATAGGAGCCGCCGGGGATGCCGGTGCCGGTGATGGTCATGCCGGGGCTGATGCCCAGCGTGTTCGTCATTGCCACGACGTTCGATCCGGTCGTGGTCGCGTTGTTGGGATCGCCGGTGTAGGCGGTCGTGCCAGTGGCGGCGCTATAGACGATGAGGTCGCGCACGCCGCTCACCTCGGACCCGCCCGCGGTCAGCACGCCGCGGACTGCGGTGGTGCCGATGCTGGAGGATGCGGTCTGGTTGCTGCGCAGCAGGCCGCCCTGCTCGATGTTCAGCACGTCGCTTCCGCCGGTGAAGGCGATGTCGGAGTTGAATCCGCCGGAGAGGCGCAGGTTGCCCACCAGCGTCGAACCGGGGAGGGTCGTGGTGAAGGGGAGGCCGGGGTTGTCAGTGCCGGGAGCGACGATGTTGGCGATTTTGCCCGTGCCGAAGCCGGAGTCATACTGCACGAAGCCGGGGCCACCCACCGCGCCGAGGCCCATGACCGGGTTGTAGGACGCGAAGTCGGTGCTGTTGACGATGGCCCACGCGGGCAGCACCTCGTTCGTGAGCGTCGGTGCCGTGGTGAAGTAAAGTCGCGTGTTGTTGCCTTCACTGCCGTAAGTGGCATTGGTGGTGAAGTTCACGGTCGCACCTGCACTGCGCGCCAAACTCGCCATCATCACGTCCGACGACGAATACGTGCCGCTGCCACCGATGTTGAGGGTGATGGTGTTCGCACCTTGGGCGAGGCTCACGGCACCGAAGGTTTCCGACGAGGCAGTCAGCGCGCGGCCTGTGAATGTCAGCGTGCCGCCGCGGAGCGTGATGCCGACGCTGTCGCCCACGCGGTTGGTCAGGTCCGTCTGGAAGCCGCCGGTGCCCGTCTGGAAGGGGTTGTTGTTGAGGAAGAGCGTCGCGTAGTTGATGTCAATGCCCGAGGTGTTGAGCAGTGTGGCATCGTCCTGCAGCGTGGTGGTGCCGCCGTTGAGCAAGGTGGCACCGCTGTAGGCGAGCGGGCTTTCAAAGGTCAGCGTGCTGCCGCCCGAGCGGACAAAATTGCTGGATGCGGTGCCGGTGATGGCCCCCGCGTAGGCGGCGTTTCCGCCCAGATTCGTCACCAGGGTGCCTGCGCCCATTGAAATCGTCCCACCCGTGCCGGGGGTCACGCCAGTCGCACCGCTGCCGGCGGCGCTGCTGAGGGTGTTGACAAACTGCGTCTGGCCGTTGAGGTCGAAGGTGCCGCCCGCGTTCACGGAGAGGGCTTGATTCTGGAAAATGCTGTTCAACCCGCTCACCTGCAGGGTGCCACCGTTCACTGTCGTGGTGCCGGTGTAGTATTGCGGGACCGAGAACGCCAGAGTTCCGCCGAGCGCCTTGGTGAGGCCGCCGGTGCCGGTGATGCCACCCTTGCCCGTGGTGCCGCCCTGGGCGTCGAGGGTGTTGCCCGTGCCGACATGGAAGGCGCCTTCCGCGGCCGCGAGCGCCACATTCGTGATGCTGAGGGTGTTGGTGCCTGCACCCGTGGAGAGCACACCGCCGCTCGTCAGGGTGAGCACGGAGCCGTTGACGCTGTCCGCCGTGAGGCCGGGGCCGCTGATCGCCAGCGCATTGCGGGTCGCCGCGAGGGAGTTCAGGGTCTCGCTGGCGGTGATCTTCACCGTGTTGGTGGCCCCAGCGGTGTTGAGGAGCGCCGTGTATCCCGTGAAGGCGACCAGGCTCGTCCCGCTGTAGGTTGCAAAGTCCGTCCCGCCGACAGTCACGCGCGGCAGGATGCCGGTCGTCACCGGCGACAGCACCGGAGGCGTGGTGAAGGCCAGATTGGCAGTGGTTCCCAGCCCGGTGATGTTGAGATCCATCGTGCTGCCAATGCCGAAGGCCAGCGAGCCGAAGGTCAGCGTGTTCGTGCCAGTGCCGGTGATGTTGATCACGGAGGCTCCGGTGTTCAGGGTGAGTCCGCCTGAGGCGGCATCCGACGTGGTGTTGCCGATCAGGTTCAGCGTGCCGCCGGAAAGCGTCACTGCGCGGCCCGGGATACGGCCGCCGGTGGCGTTGATGGTGGTGTTGTCCAGCGTAAGGACGGCGGTCGGGTTGACCGTGATGCCCGAGGCTGCGGTGATGGTGCCCTGGGTGGCAGTCGTGCCGGTGAGGGTGGTGGTCCCGCTGTTGAACGTGAACGCGCCGGTGGCGTTGTTGACACCTGTCAGGCTCAGCGTGCCGGTGCCGGAGTATTGCAGGCCGGTCGCCCCCGTGCCGGTCGTGACATTGCCCGTGATCGAATAGGCGCCGGTGCCCGCGAGGGTGAGCGTCGATGCGGCGGTGTTGGTCACATTGCCCGAGAGGATGAGGGTCTTGCCAACATCAAGGTTGTTGATGAACGTGCGGCTCGAGGGCAGGTTGACGGCATTGGTGCCGCCGAACTCCATCGAGTTGCTGCCGCTGAAGATGGCGGCGTTGCTGGCGGGCACCAGAGTATTGATGATCTTACTAGCCCCAGTCAGGTCGATACCCGCCTGAAGGATGCCGCCGTTGACGGCGAAGACTGGCGTGTTCGTCGCGCCGCCGAGGGCGTTGACCTTGCTCAGGATCAGGGTGCCCTGGGTGAGGGTCACTGTGCCGCCAGCCGCTGTTTCACCGAGCCGGTTCGCGGAACCGCCGGAGAGGGTCGTAGTAGCACCCTGCGCAGTGGCCACCACGAGGTTCACGTTGCCGTTGGCGGCACCGGTGCCTTGCAGCACGCCGCTGAAGACCGTGTTTCCCGTGCCGGTGATGGTCAGGGCGCGGGCCGTGGCGGCCGCTTCCGCACTGTTGAAGTTGCCGGAGAAGGTCAGCGTGCTAGGGCTGAGGATCGTGTTGTTGATGGTCCAAGGATTGCCCGCCTGCCCTGTCACGGTGTTGCTCGCGGTGATGGAATTCGCCCCGGTGAAGCCTGCCACGGTGTTGTTAACGATGAGCACCGGATTGCTCATCGCGAACCCGCCCGGATTCAAGGCGGCCAGGTTGGCATTGCTGAAGCTGACCGTGCCCGTGCCGAGGTTGGTTCCGGCGGTGCCGCTGGTAAGGCCGCGGACCATGAGGGTGCCGCCATTGATGGAGATGGTGCCGGTAATGGTGTTGGCACCGTTGAGAATCCAGACGCCGGCATCGGACTTGGTGATGGCCAAGGCGCCGCCATTGTCGGCGAGGTTCCCGACCACTTCGTTCTGGTCCGTGTTGAAGCCGCGGAGGTTCAGCGTCTTGGCACCGGCGAGATTGTTGGTCACCGTGTTCAAAATCAGCGACCCGCTGCCGCTGGACTCGATGGTCGGGCTGCCCGTGGTGGTATTGAGATTGATCACGCGGGTCGTGGTTTCACCCGCACCGTAGTAGTAGAGATAGCCCGCCGTGGTCCCGGCATTGCCAAGGAACAGCGCGCCGCCGCCGACGTTCGTGCCGAAGTTGGTGGTCGTGGCCCCGGCCGCGCCGATGGAGGTGACAAACACCGCCGCCGTATTGTTGAGGGTGGTGGTGCCGACGTAGCTGTTCGCACCCTTCACATAGAGGGGCGCCCCCGCATTCAGCGTGAGGTTGCTGCCCGCCGCCGCGCCGGTGATATTCCCGGAGAGCGTGGCGAAGTCCATGTTCGTGGTGGTGTTGTCGAAGACCTGCACGGTGCGCGACCCGCCGTTGAGATCCAACGCGTTCTGGAAGTCGACATCGAACAGCGCGGTGGTGGAATTCAGGTTCAAGGTGCCCGTGGTGAGGAAGCCAGGGGTCGAGTTCCAAGTGAGCGTTCCCGTGCTGAGGTTGACGGCCAAGGGGGCGGTCGAGGCGGCGAAACCACCGCTCTGGCCTGCCGTCCATGAGACTGCGCCCGCCCCGGCTCCCACGGCGCGGGTGAAGCTGCCGGAGGTTTCCAGCACGGCATTCGTGCCAGCCGTGCCGTTGAATGTGAGGTTGCCGGCGGTCGTGAGGCTGCCGCCATTGGCGGTCACACGCAGGTTGCCGGCGGAGATTGTGGTCGCGCCGCTGTAGGCGTTGCTGGCATTGCTGAGTATCCAGAGACCCGCGTCGGCCTTGGTCACGGCCAGGGTTCTGCCGCCGTTGTCGTTGAGGATCAGGCCGATTTCGTTGTCACCAATCGAACTGCCGCGAAGAGTCAGCGTCTTCAGGCCCGCCGCACCCGACAGGACCGCAGTTCCGGTGCCGCCGATGCCGTTGAAGATCAGGGCCGCGCTGTTCGCGGTGGTGGTGCCGATGATGTTGTTGCCGTAGGTGCCGGAGGAATCAATCGTGCCGTTGCCCGCGAGGGTGAAGAGGCGGTCAATGGAAACCGAGGGGGTCTGGGTCGTCTGGTAGACCGTGGCGTTCGCGCCCTGATAGAGCAGCGTGCCGCCGTTGAAGACGAGGTTGCCTGCCGCGTTGGTGGAGGCACCGATGGAGCTGGCTGTGCCGCCATTGGCGAGGGAGTTCGCCTGAAGTATGCCGCCGCTGAGGATGGTCGCCCCAGTGTAGGTGTTAAGTCCGGTGAGGGCTTCGACACTGGTTGCAGTGCCATTGCGGATGACGGTCATGGTGCCGGAGCCATCCGAGATCACGCCGGAGAAAACACCTGCCGTGGACGAGCTTGCAGCGGTGCCAAGCTGGATCGCCTGGGCACCGGCAGCGGTGCTGGTAATGGAACCGGCCCCGATGAGAGGTGCCGAGATCAAGGTCGGGAGCGTGGGGCCGCCGGTGTAAGCAAGCACGCTGGCACCAGCGCCAAACACGTCGAGGGTGGCGTTCTGGCGGAGCGTGCCGACGGTCGTCGCAGCCGGGTTACCAAGGATGGTGGTGTTCGTTCCTGAGGCGCGCACGACGCCTTCATTGATGTTCAGGGCGCCGGTGAACGTGTTGTTATTGGTGAGAACCAGCAAGCCACTGCCCGCCTTGGTCACCGCACCGCTTCCGTTGCCAAGAATGGAACCGATGGTCAGCGTATTGGTGGTCAGCAGGGGATTGGCGTTGGTGCCTGTGCCGCCGGTGATGATGATGAGTTCGTTGTTGGCGGTGGAGGAGTTGATGGTGCCGCCGGTGATGGTGGCCGCGCCCGACACGGCGCTGTTGTCATGAAGAATGCCGCCTGCCGTTCCTGCGGCGGTGGAAAAGACATTCAATGTGCCGGAAAGCGTGATCGTCTGGCCGGAACCGACGATGCGCAGGGTGTTGACTGATCCGGCCACGCTGCCGATGGAGGCACTGTTGACGTAGTTGGTTCCAACAACGGGGGCGGCAACTAAAGCAGTGGCAGCGCCAAGAGCGGCGATGTTGGTGTTGATGGCGGGAGTGGCGACGAAGTCGATGGCCCCCGTGGTTGGATTGGTGATGTAGGCACCGGTAAGAGCACCAGTTGACACCGCAGTAGGCACCGCTGCGAACTGGATGCCACCGGCAGTTGTCGGTTGGAAGTTCAGGATCGCACCCGCCGCGCGGTTGGCGGCGGTGTAGGATGCAAAGTTCAAGGTCGGCGTGCCGCCATTGAGCGTCATCTTCACGACCCCCAAACCAGCGGTGGCGGTCAGCGCTCCTGCCGTTTCCGTGAGAGTTCCTGATGTCGCCGAGCCCTGGAATTCCAAGGTGCCGCCCGCGAAACCATTGCCACGGAGTGCGTCGCTCACAAAACGAACGGGGCTGGCGTTGTTGATGATGTCCGAACCGCTGCCGGCGGCGGCGGTGGGGCGCATCTGCAAGGTGCCGCCGGCGATGTCGAGGTTGCCGGTGAAGTTGGCGATTGCTCCAAAAGAGATGGGCGTTGCGGCCGCAATCGCGGTTGAAATGTTGTTACTGATGGTGACGCTAACACCCGGATTGATGGCCGTGACCACCGACCCCGCAGGAACGTTTGTTCCGGAGACCGTCTGGCCGATAGCTACGCCGACCGTGCTGGACATGGGAATCACCGTTGTGTTAGTGCCGCTTGCCGCCCCACTGTTGACCGGGCCGACGGCAGCCGCGTAAGTCGATGGTGCCGGGTCATACAACCAAGTGTTCGACCCGGTTTTGATCAGGGAAGTCGCTGCACTGCTGTTGTTAATGACGCCGCCAATTTCGTTGATGATGGTCGAACTGCTGTCACCGCCGAGAACCAAGGCCTTGGCACCAGCACCAGCCGCTCCAACCGCACCGGTAAAGACCAAGCCCGAACCGCTCAACTGGTTGCCCAGAATGATGCCGCTGATGGTTGAACCAGCAACGCCTGTGGTGCCGGAAAGGTTGATGGTTTTCGCCGTGACTTCCCCGGTGCCGCGGTAGTCGAAAGCACCGGCAACCGTAGTTGCGCCGAGTTGCAGCGCGCCACCAGCGACGCCGTTCAGCAGACCGCCGGAGGCGTTGCCGATCGTTGCGGTTGCTCCGGAAAGGAGCAGCGTGCCCGCCTGCACGTTGGTGCTACCGTTATAGATGCTTGAGGTGAAAGATGCCGTGCCTGTGCCGGTCAAGGCAAAGGTGCCCTGGTTGGTCTTGTTCAGGCTGTAAACCCCCGTGCCGCTCCGCAGGTAGCCCGTCATCATGCTGTCCGCGTTGCCGCCTAGGACAAGGGCTAGGGCTCTGGCGGTGCCGTCACCGACGGTCATGGAACCATCGAAGGTGAACACGCCGTTGGAGCTGTTGATGAGTGACACGCTATTGTCACTGCCGATCCCCGCGTTCGTGCCGGCCCCGGTGGATCCATTGATCGTCATGCCGTAGCCGTCGCGTCCCGTGATGTTCAGCGTGCGGCGCTGGTTCGTAAAACGGCCAAAGATCACGTTGCCGTCGGCCGATGCATAGCTCGGGATCCCCGAGGCCGAATTCACCTGAGTGCCGATGCCGGTGCCACCGACGGCGCGGTCCAGGAAGATGTTGGCGGTGTTGTCGATGGCACTGACATTCCGGGTGCTGAAGCTCGTCGGGGCATCAGTGCGGACTTCCAAGGTGCCTGTATTGAAGCGGATGGCGTTGGCACCCGTGCTGCCCCCCAAGGCAAGACCGTTGGCCACACGCAGCGTGCCGTTGTCGAGGCGGATGTCACCCGCGAAATTGTTCGCGGTATTGGTCAGCACCAGCGTGCTGGCGACGCCGCCCAGATTATTCCTGATCAGGGTGGTGCCCGTCGTGCTGCCGGTGAGCAGACCGGAAATGATCTGGTTCCCCGCGCCACCGATGAGGAAGTTGGTGCCTACGGTCACAGTGCCGGTAAAGGTCGTGTTTCCCGCAGCAGCATAGGCACGCGTCTCTGTGCTGCCGAAGCCGCCGATGATGTTACCGCTCAGGGTATTGGAACCGACGCTGACCAGAGCAGAGCCGCCATTGTTGCCGCCGCCGGTTCCGCGACCGTCGGCGCTGACATTGCGGGTGAAGGTGAAGGGGGTGTCACCGCCACCGAGCACCAAGGTGCCGCCAACGAAGCCCGGGCCCGCGATGCCATTGACCGCCACCGTGGAGGTCGAGGAGCCGAGCGCGCCGTTATTCGTGATGGTGACCGTTCCCTGATTGATGATCGTCTGCCCGGTGTAGGTGTTGGAGGCATTGGTCAGGGTGAGGGTGCCGTCGCCGACCTTGAGCAGGGAAAGCGCGCCGCCGCCGGTGCCGTCCTGAATGACGCCCGCAAAGGTGCTGTTGGTGCCGATGGCCTGATTGATCGTGAGGGTCGAAGCCGTGGCGCTGGCGTTTTCCACGGTGGCCGTGCCCGGCGTCGTGGCGTTGGTGGAGAGGCCGGCAATGGACGCGCTGTTACCATTGAGACGCAGGGTGCCGGTGGAGCCGGAGCCGAAGGTCACCGCGTTCTGGCCCGACACAGGCACGGCGGCAATGCTCCCAAACCAGCGAATCTGCGCATCCGACGGTGCAGCCGGCGCCTTGAGCGCGGCGGCATTGCCGAGCTGGACGATGGCTCCGCCATTGATCTTGAGTCCGCCGGTGAAGGTATTGACGCCGCTGAGGACGAGCGTGCCCGCCGCGCCGCTCGCAGTGAGGCCACCGCTCCCGCTGATAATCCCATCGGCTGTCAGCGTGCCCGCATCGGTCTGGATGGTGCCTGCGCCGACGAGGTTGATCGCCCGGTTCACACCCAAGGCATACGTGCCGGAGGTTGATTCCAGCGTGCCGCCGTTGAACGAAATCGTGTTCGTCACCGAGCTGTCGCCAAGGTTGTTGGCCGCACTGATCTTCACGATGCCGCCGTTGATGCTCGTGACACCCGAGTAGCTGTTTGCGCCCGAGAGGGTCAGTGTGCCGCCGAGGGTCTTTGTGAGCCCGCCCGATCCACTGAGCACCCCGGTGCTCAGCGTGGTGTCCCCCGCGCCCGTGATGGTCAGGAGATTGCCGCTGTTGTTGATATTGCCGCTGACGGTCAGCAATTTGCCGGCCGCGGTGGTCCACGATTGATTCCCGCCCAAGGCGATGTTCGCGGAAATGGAGACTGTTTCGTTGGCGAGGATGCCGCCGTTGATGGTGAGCAGCCCCCCGGAGACCGTATAGCCGGCGACATCGAACTGCATCTGGCCGACCGTGACGCCGGCTGCGTCAATCGTGATCGCCTGGAAGGCCACCCCGGTGGCATCAAAAAGGGCGTCGTTGCCATTGGTCCAAAAAGCCCCGGTGTCCCAGTTCCCATCAACGGAAAACGGCTCCCAATTTCCATTTAAAACCGGATTCCAAACTTGCTGCACCGCGCTCGCGGGAGCAGGCGCGAGCAGCGCGACGGCGGACATCGCGAGCAAAGCAATCGATCCGGCGAGCACGGAAGGCTTGCGGGATTTGGCGGCCTGGCGGTTCCTTTGCTTGCGGGCTTTGCGGAGGAAGAGGCGGTTCATTTTCATGGCGTGCGGGATTGAGGCTAAAGGTTACGGAAAACGGGTGGGGCGGCGGATCTGCGGGGCAGGGTGGAGTGTCAGCGGGAAACGAAAAAATTTCGCCGCATCCCACGAGTGAAAATCAGTCGTGCGGACGGCGAAATTACGGGACGGCGGAAGGGAGGTTTTGGGTCGGACAAGCGGGGATGTTCGGGGAGTTAACTCACAATCGTGGTGCGATAAAACCATGCGATCGCTCCGAGTGGCAAGGGTTTTCTGCAAATTTTCACGACTTTTTTTGTAGCGATAAAAACGATGGACTTCTCCGCCAAAAGGGACACCCGAAAATCGCCGCACCACCACAACCTCCCGCAGGGCTCCGGCGCCTGCATTCATCCTGCAAAATCCGAACATTTTTCCATGCGTCCCACGGAACGGTTTTTTGGGCACGCGAATCGGGATGGAAGGTTCCGCTCGACGACCAAAAATGCCCGGGATCAAGAAGCGCAGAAAATGGGGTCGGAAACTGGCTCAATTTCAACCCACCCCAGGGCTGAAAAATGGGCGCCTGACGGCAACGAAAAGACGGAGAAGTGTCGCAAATGAGTTTCCTTTGGTTGCACCGATTACACACCATATAACAAATCGTAGATAAAATAATTTTGCCGCCCAAAACATGCAGGGCACTCAACGCAGTGCTGGACACCGATTCCACCCAAAGACCTTCGCAGCTGCCTTCGCGGGTTTTGCAAGGCCCCAGCGCAGTCCCCAACTCTCCCCGAAGGCTTTTGATGTTCCCGCGATGCACAGCGACGTCCCTCCGCAGTCATCGGAGTTTTCCGGAAGGTTTCCGGCATCCCCCGCGGGCTTTCGTGATTCCCGCCAAGAAGCAGGATGCTCCCGGAGGGAGTCCACAAATCCTGCCCCGGGGATTGTGCTGCCGGGACCGTCCCGCACGGAGGCAGGCAGGCATCCGCAGCAACCGTTTCGCACGGATCGGGCGACGCAAGCGGGTTCGGCAACCGCAGGGATGGTCCCCGGTTGGGGCCGGAATCCAGCAGGACAACTGGACGGCCGTGCGTCCCGGACTCGTCCGCCCCCGCTAAAAAGGGCAGCACTGCAAAAAGCGCGGGCAAACAACCACCAAGAAATTTCTGAAAAATTTTCTTGCGTTCCCTTACAGACCCAATAAGGGGGACGGTTCGCTTTTGCGGGGCTCTGATTGCAGCGCCCCGCGTTAGCCGTCTAGACGAAACAATCCGACTCCACGCCGCTGAACACCGCATTTTTTCTCCGGGTCCCAACCACGCCGCACCAATTCAAAGCCGCTCGGACCCTCTGCGAAGATGCACTCAGTGGACATGGTGTCGTCAACATCGAAACCACCTTGTCACTCTCACCCGCTTCCAGCCTGGCTTCCGTCGGTTTTTCGGAAACTTCGAGAGTGGCAGCCCGGAAAAACCGGAGGGCTGAATCCAGCCTGATCCGACTGAATCCGACTGAATCCGACCAATGCCGCACAGTCGCGCGGCAGAACCGCCCATCGTCCGGGCGGGCTTCCATTTTCTAAAACAACACCCGGATCGCCGCTCCCGATCACCGGGTGTCGGCGTCCCCAGATGAATCATCCACACACCACACATCATGTCTGAACGCATCAACTTCGGAACCATCAAGGAGGGCGCCGAGCCGCCAAATCTCATCGAGTTGCAGACGGATTCCTACAAGGAGTTCCTGCAGGACACCGTTTCGGCGGGGAAGCGCAAGGAGACGGGCCTGCAGGCCGTGTTCCGCGAGGTGTTCCCGATTTCGAGCTACGACGAGAAGATCACGCTGAACTTCGCGAGCTACGAGCTGGCGGAGCCGAAGATGAGCATCCGCGAGTGCATGCGCGAGAGCCAGACGTATTCCGCGCCGCTCTACGTGACCTTCCAGCTCAAGGAGGAGAAAGGCACGAAGGAGGAGAAGGTTTACATGGGGGAGATCCCGCTGATGACGCCTGCGGGCACCTTCGTGATCAATGGCGCGGAGCGCGTCGTGGTCTCGCAGCTCCACCGTTCGCCAGGCATCTGCTTCGAGAGCGCGATTCACCTCAACGGCAAGACGCTGTATTCGTTCCGCATCATCCCCGACCGCGGCTCGTGGGTGGAGTTCCAATACGACACGAACGACCTGCTCTACGCGTATCTCGACCGCCGCAAGCGCCGCCGGAAGATTCTCGCGACGACTTTCCTCCGCGCCCTCGGCCACGGCAGCGACGAGGCCATCCTGAAGCTCTTCTACACGATCGAGGATCTGAAGCTCAGCGAGAGCCTCGAGGAGGAGGAGATCGCGACGAAGGTGCTCACCGCCGACGTGAAGGACGGTGAGATCACGATCGCGCGGGCATTCGAGCCGCTCACGAAGGCGACCATCCGCCAGGTGATTGCGCTAGGCATCAAGAGCGTGAAAGTCGTGGACATCTCGAAGGACGACAGCGTGATCAAGTCGCTGAAGAAGGATCCCGCGCACGACGAGGAGGAGGCGCTGAAGGACATCTACCGCCGCCTCCGCCCTGGCGATCCGCCGACCATCCCGAACGCGAAGGCCCTGCTGAAGCGCCTCTTCTTCGATCCGAAGAAGTATGACCTCTCGCGCGTCGGCCGCCACAAGATCAACGTGAAGCTCGGCATCAAGGTGCCGCTCGAGGAGCGCGTGGTGACGAAGGAGGACTTCATCGCCGCGATCAAATACATCATCGGCCTGCGCCGTGGCGAAGGCATGCTCGACGACATCGATCATCTCGGCTCGCGCCGCGTGCGCACCGTGGGCGAGCTGCTCGCGAACCAGTGCCGCGTCGGCCTCGCGCGCACGGAGCGCCTCGTGAAGGAGCGCATGACGCTGTTTGATGCGAACGTCGAAATCATGACGCCGCAGAAGCTGATCAACCCGAAGGCGCTCAGCGCGGTCATCCGCGACTTCTTCGGCCGCAGCCAGCTCTCGCAGTTCATGGATCAGACGAACCCGCTCAGCGAGCTCACGCACAAGCGCCGTCTCTCCGCCCTCGGGCCGGGAGGCCTCTCGCGCGACCGCGCGGGCTTCGAAGTCCGCGACGTTCATCCCTCGCACTACGGCCGCATCTGCCCCATCGAGACTCCCGAAGGTCCGAACATCGGCCTCATTTCCTCGATGAGCACCTACGCGAAGATCAACGACTTCGGCTTCATCGAGACGCCGTATCGCAAGGTGAACAACGGCAAGGTGACCGATCAAATCGACTACCTCACCGGCGATCAGGAGGAACTCTACATCGTCGCGCAGGCAAACGCTCCGATGAGCGACAGCGGCAAGCTGCTTGAGGAGAAGGTCAGCGTGCGCCACCGCGGCGACTTCATCGAAGTCGAGCCGTCGAAGGTGGACTACATGGACATCTCGCCGAAGCAGCTCGTCTCCGTCGCAGCGGGTCTCATCCCGTTCCTCGAGCACGACGACGCGAACCGCGCACTCATGGGCTCGAACATGCAGCGCCAGGGCGTTCCTCTCCTCATCTCCGAGGCGCCGGTCGTCGGCACCGGGCTCGAGGGCAAGGTCGCGCGCGACTCGAAGGCCGTCGTCCTCTCCGAGGGCAGCGGCAAGGTCGCCAGCGTCACCGCGGATCAAATCGTCGTCACCGGCGACGGCGAGATGCCCGGCGGCAAGAAGCTCAAGCACGACCCCGAAAACGGCGTTTACGTTTACGACCTGCGCAAGTTCATGCGCTCGAACGCGAGCACCTGCATCAACCAGAAGCCGATCGTCCACAAGGGCCAGCACGTGAAGAAGGGCCAGGTCATCGCCGACGGCCCGAACACCGAGGGCGGCGAACTCGCGCTCGGCCGCAACGTGCTCGTCGCGTTCATGCCTTGGAACGGCTACAACTTCGAGGACGCCATTGTCATCTCGAAGCGCATCGTGAAGGAGGACATCTACACGTCCATCCACATCGATGACTTCGAAATCGGCGCCCGCGACACGAAGCTCGGCCCCGAGGAAATCACGCGCGACATTCCGAACGTCTCGGAAGAAGCGCTGCACAACCTCGGACCGGACGGCGTCATCCGCGTCGGTGCGGAGGTGAAGCCCGGCGACATCCTCGTCGGCAAGATCACCCCGAAGTCCGAAACCGAACTCGCCCCCGAGGAGCGTCTGCTCCGCGCGATCTTCGGCGAGAAGGCCGCGGACGTGAAGGACACCTCGCTCACCGTGCCCTCCGGCACCTACGGCATCGTGATGGACGTGAAGGTCTCCTCGCGCAAGGAAGTCACGCGCATGAAGCTCTCGCCCACCGAGACGAAGAAGCAGGGCAAGGCCATCGAGGAGGAATACCTCAAGAAGAAGGAGGAACTCCACGAGCAGCTCACCGAGGCGCTCTCGAACATCCTCCTCGGCGAGAAAATCCCGCTCGACGTGGTGAACGCGCAGACCGGCGAAATCATCATCCCGGCCAACCGCAAGATCACCAAGACGCTCCTGCGCAAGCTCGCCGGCGTCTATGACCACGTGGACATCGACCCCTCGCCGATCCGCAACAAGATCCGCGAGATCATCGGCCAGTTCGAGCACAAGTTCGCCGAGCTGGAGCTCGACAAGGAGCGCAAGATGGACTCCATCGAATCCGGTGATGATGTCGATCCCGGCATCATCAAGCAGGTCACCGTTTACGTCGCCAGCAAGCGCAAGCTCAGCGTCGGCGACAAGATGGCGGGCCGCCACGGCAACAAGGGCGTGGTCGCGAAGATCGTGCCCGAGGAGGACATGCCGTTCCTCGCGGACGGCACTCCCGTGGACATCGTGCTGAACCCGCTCGGCGTGCCCTCGCGCATGAACGTCGGCCAGGTGCTGGAGACGCATCTCGGCGTCGCCGCGCGTGCGCTCGGCTTCAAGGTCGCGACGCCCGTCTTCGACGGCATCAAGGAGGAGAAAATCTGGGAGTTCGTGGACAAGGCGCGCAAGACGCCCGGCTACGAGTGGCTCGGTGAAAACGGCAAGTCGCAGGTCTTCGACGGACGCTCCGGCGAGCCGTTCGACCAGTCGGTCGTCGTCGGCGTGATCTACATGCTGAAGCTCGGCCACTTGGTCGCGGACAAGATCCACGCCCGCGCGGTCGGACCCTACTCGCTCGTCACGCAGCAGCCGCTCGGCGGCAAGGCGCAATACGGCGGCCAGCGCTTCGGCGAAATGGAAGTCTGGGCGCTCGAGGCCTACGGCGCAGCCTACACGCTGCAGGAACTGCTCACCGTCAAATCCGACGATGTGCAGGGCCGCACGAAGATCTACGAGGCGATCGTGAAGGGCGACAACTCGCTCGAAGCGGGCACGCCCGAGTCGTTCAACGTGCTCATCAAGGAAATGCAGTCGCTCTGCCTCGACGTGAAAGTCGGCCGCAAGAGCAACGTCGCGGAACTCGCCGACGGCATCCTCTAGGCCACGGCCCGATTACCGCGATTCAGTTCAACAAAAATTGCCAAACGAACCCATTCAAATATGAGCGACATTCTCCGTGAAATCCTCGGCGGCGACACCCAGCAGCAACAGGCGCAGGCCGACTTCAACTCGGTGACCATCACCGTCGCGTCCTCCGACTCGATCCGGTCGTGGTCGAAGGGCGAAGTCAAAAACCCCGAGACGATCAACTACCGCACGTTCAAGCCCGAGAAGGGCGGCCTTTTCTGCGAGCGCATCTTCGGTCCCACGCGGGACTGGGAGTGCTCCTGCGGAAAATACAAGCGCATCAAGCACAAGGGCGTCATCTGCGATCGTTGCGGCGTCGAAGTGACGCTCTCCCGCGTTCGCCGCGAGCGCATGGGCCACATCGAGCTCGCCGTGCCGGTCACGCACATCTGGTTCTACAAGTGCATGCCCTCGCGCATCGGCCTCATGCTCGACATGAGCAGCCGCCAGCTTGAGCGCGTGATCTACTACGAGGACTACCTCGTCATTGATCCCGGCACCACGCCGCTCACCAAGGGCCAGCTCCTCACCGAGACGGAATACCGCGAGGCGCTCGAGCAGTTCGGCGAGGACAGCTTCCGCGCCGGCGTCGGCGGCGAGGCCGTTCGCGACGTGCTCACGCAGATCGATCTCGCGAAGCTCCAGAAGGAGCTTGAGGAGCAGATGGGCGCGACGCGCTCGAAGCAGAACCGCAAGAAGATCGCCAAGCGCCTGAAGCTCGCGCAGGGCTTCATGAGCTCGAACACCCGCCCAGAGTGGATGGTGCTCGACGTTCTGCCCGTCATCCCGCCGGACCTGCGCCCGCTCGTCCCGCTCGAGGGCGGCCGTTTCGCCACGTCGGATCTGAACGACCTCTACCGCCGCGTCATCAACCGCAACAACCGTCTGCGGAACCTGCTCCAGCTCAAGACGCCCGAGGTCATCATCCGCAACGAGAAGCGCATGCTCCAGGAAGCCGTGGACGCGCTCTTCGACAACGGCCGCCACGGCCGCGCCGTCACCGGCGCCGGCAACCGCGCGCTGAAGTCGCTGTCCGACATGCTCAAGGGCAAGTCCGGCCGCTTCCGCCAGAACCTGCTCGGCAAGCGCGTCGATTACTCGGGCCGTTCGGTCATCGTGATCGGCCCCGAACTGAAGCTCCACCAGTGCGGTCTTCCGAAGAAGATGGCGCTCGTGCTCTTCGAGCCGTTCATCATCCGCGTGCTCAAGGAGCGCGGCTACGTGCACACTGTGCGCAGCGCAAAGAAGATGATCGAGAAGCAGACGCCGGAAGTGTGGGACATCCTCGAGGAGGTCACGAAGGGCCACCCGGTCCTCCTGAACCGCGCCCCCACCCTGCACCGCCTCTCGATTCAGGCCTTCGAGCCGATGCTCATCGAGGGCGAGGCCATCCGCGTCCACCCGCTCGTCTGCACCGCCTACAACGCCGACTTCGACGGCGACCAGATGGCCGTCCACGTCCCGCTTTCAGTCGAGGCACAGATGGAGGCGCGCATGCTCATGCTCGCGCCGAACAACCTCTTCTCGCCCGCGAGCGGCAAGCCCATCACGACTCCTTCGCAGGACATCGTGCTCGGCTGCTACTACCTCACGCAGGAGCCCCGCAAGGCCAAGGTGGAAGGTGCGCATCTGCCGCTCTTCGCCGAGCGCAGCGAAGTCGAGTTCGCCATGGCGGAGAACAAGGTGAAGGTCCTCGATCGCATCCGTTTCAAGAACCCCGATTTCGGCAGGAAGACCGTCTTCGGTGATTCGGAGAAGCGCGTCATCGAGACCACCGTCGGCCGCGTCATCTTCAACCAGCTCTGGCCCGAGTCCGTCGGGTTCTTCAACAAGGCCGTGCCGAAGAAGGCGCTCTCGAACCTCATCGCCGAGACGAACCACACCGCCGGCCACCAGGCCACCGTGGAGATGCTCGACAAGCTCAAGGAGCTCGGCTTCCACTGGGCCATGCGCGCCGGCGTCTCCGTCGGCATCAAGGACATGATCATCCCGAAGGAGAAGCACGAGAGTCTCGACCGCGCCTTCAAGGGCGTCAGCGAAATCGAGAAGCAATACCGCCGCGGCATCATCACTGACGGCGAGCGCCACAACAAGGTCATCGACACTTGGACGCAGGCGAACAACGCCATCTCGGACGTCATGTTCCGCACGCTCCAGCACAACGAGGGGCGCAAGGAAATCAACCCCGTGTATCTCATGGTGGACTCCGGCGCGCGCGGCAACCGCACGCAGGTGAACCAGCTCGGCGGCATGCGCGGCCTCATGGCCAAGCCCGACGGCAGCATCATCGAGACGCCCATCACCGCGAACTTCCGCGAGGGCCTCACGGTGCTCCAATACTTCATCTCCACGCACGGCGCCCGCAAGGGTCTCGCCGACACCGCGCTCAAGACCGCCGACTCCGGCTACCTCACGCGCAAGCTCGTGGACTGCGCGCAGGACGTCATCATCGTCACCGATGACTGCGGCACCTCGCAGGGCATCGTCGTCCGCGCGATTTACGACGGCGACGAGGAGGTCGTCCCGCTCGCGACGCGCATCATCGGCCGCGTCAGCGGAGAGAGCATCAAGGATCCCGTCACCGGCAAGTATGTCGTGAAGAAGGATCAGCTCATCGATGACGAGACCGCAAAGTCCATCGACGCCATCGGCCACGAGAGCATGAAGATCCGCTCCGTCCTCACCTGCGAGGCGGGCCGCGGCGTCTGCATGAAGTGCTACGGCCGCCAGCACGCCACCGGCCAGATGGTGAAGCTCGGCGAGGCTGTCGGCATCATCGCCGCGCAGTCCATCGGCGAGCCCGGCACGCAGCTCACCATGCGCACCTTCCACGTCGGCGGCGTGGCGACGCAGACGTTCAAGCAGCCGATCATCAAGGCGAAGAACGAGGGAACCATCCAGTTCCACGACCTGCGCGTCGTCCACAGCACGGACGACAAGTGGATCGCGCTGAACAAGAACGGCACCGTCACCATTCACGGCAAGGACGGACGCGAGTTGGAGAGCCACAACATCGTGCTCGGCTCGGTCATCTCCATCGCCGACGGCGGCCACGTCAAGAAGGGCGAGGCGTTCGTCGAATGGGATCCCTACAACGTCCCGATTCTCACCGAGAAGGCCGGCAAGGTCGTGTTCAAGGACATGATCCAGGGCGTCACCGTGAAGAAGGAGAAGGACGAGTCCACCGACCAGATCGGCATGGTCGTCATCGAGCACAAGGAGGACCTCCATCCGTCCATCGTCATCGAGGGCGAGGACAAGAAGGTGGTCGCCAGCTACGCGGTTCCCGCAGGCGCCCATCTTGCAGTGCAGGAGGGGAAGAAGATTCCCGCCGGCACGCTGCTCGCGAAGACCCCGCGCAAAATGGCCAAGACCAAGGACATCACCGGCGGTCTCCCGCGCGTCGCCGAACTCTTCGAGGCGCGCCGCCCGAAGGATTCGTGCGAGATCAGCCGCATCGACGGCACCGTCGAGATCGGCGGCCTCGTCCGCGCGAAGCGCAAAATCATCGTCCGCGACGACAACGGCAACGAGGAGGAGCACCTCGTCCCGCAGGGCCGCAACATCATCGTTTACACCGGCGACGTCGTGAAGAAGGGCCAGCAGCTCACCGAGGGCCCCGTGCCCCCGCACGACATCCTCGACGTCCTCGGCCCCGTCGTCCTGCAGGAGCACATGGTCAACGAAGTGCAGGAGGTTTACCGCCTCCAGGGCGTGGAAATCGCCGACAAGCACATCGAGATCATCATCCGCCAGATGCTCCGCAAGGTGAAGGTCACCGACCCGGGCGACACGCCGCTCCTCTGGGGCGATCAGGTGGACAAGCTCACCTTTGCCGACGAGAACAAGAAGGTCGCCGACAAGGGCGGCAAGCCTGCGGAAGGCGCGCCCGTGCTGCTCGGCATCACGAAGGCCTCGCTTGAGACGGACAGCTTCATCTCCGCCGCGAGCTTCCAGGACACCACGCGCGTCCTCACCGACGCCGCCACGCTCGGCCGCACAGACACGCTGCGCGGGTTCAAGGAGAACGTCATCATGGGCCACCTCATCCCCGCCGGCACCGGCTTCCCGGTGCACAAAGAGCTGAAGGTGATCAACTTCTCCCCCGAGGGCGGCGACGCCCCCGTGGGCTCCGCGGCCACCGCGTAAACAAGTCCGCGCGAATCCGCGCAGGCTGCATT
This sequence comes from Chthoniobacteraceae bacterium, assembly GCA_044221185.1. Lineage (GTDB taxonomy): Bacteria > Verrucomicrobiota > Verrucomicrobiia > Chthoniobacterales > Chthoniobacteraceae > SXWH01. The sequence goes on from JBGAPP010000012.1 coordinate 112,927, forward strand.
TCCAAATTCACTCACAAAAGGGCCGCCGGGAAAACCGGCGGCCCTTTTTCGTCATTCGTCATTCGTCATTTCAAAAGCCTCGTCACCACGCGCGATCCCACACACCCTCCCCCTCATGTCCATCGCGACCAAGACCGGCGACGGCGGAACGACCGGCCTCATGTTCAACCGCCGCATACCGAAGACCGACGTGCGCATCGCCGCCTATGGCGCATGCGACGAGCTGAACGTGGCGCTCGGCATGGCGCGCGCGTGGAATGAGGACGCGTTCGTCACGCGCCCGCTCGAGGAGATTCAGAAGGAGCTCGTCACGCTCATGGGCGAGCTCGCCGTCGCGGAGGAGGATCGCGCGCGCTACGTGGAAAAGGGGTTCAAGCTCGTCGGCCCCGAGATGGCGGAGCGGCTCACGGCGCTCGTGGATGACTTGGAAAAGAACCACAAGATTTCCTACAAGCACTGGGCCACGCCCGGCGCCACGAAGGGCAGCGTGACGCTGGACGCCGCGCGCGTCGCGTGCCGCCGCGCCGAGCGCGCCGTGTGCTCGATGCGCGAGGCCGGCTTCCCCGTGAGCGACGCAATCCTCCACTACCTCAACCGCCTCTCCGACCTCGCGTGGCTCTACGCGCGCTGGGTGGAGACGAAGGCGGGTGTGGCGTGATTTCTCGTGGAGTGCTCAGTGCTCAGTGCTCAGTGCTCGGTGTTTGTGTTTTACTGGATGTCCGCTCTTTTGCCTGGCGACTGAGCACTGAGCACTGAGCACCGAGCACTGAGCACTTTCATTTTTCCAAAGCCCGCGACCCCGCCAGCGATACCTCTCTGAAAGCCATGAAACTCCTCGCTCCCCTGCTCTGCATCACCGCCGCCAGCCGGGCACTGGCCGCCGATGCGCCGGACTTCACGCGCGACGTGCGGCCCATCCTCTCGCAGCACTGCTTCAAGTGCCACGGCCCGGACGACAAGACGCGCAAGGGCGGCCTGCGCCTCGACATCCGCGGGGCCGCGATGAAGGAGGCGAAGTCCGGCGCCGTCGCGCTCGTCCCCGGCAAACCGGAGCAGAGCGAGCTGGTCACGCGCATTTTCACGAAGGACGAGGACGAGCTGATGCCGCCACCATCCGCGAAGCGGGAGCTGACGCCCGAGCAGAAGGAAACGCTGCGCCGCTGGGTCGCCGCCGGCGCGGAGTATCAGGAGCACTGGGCCTTCGCGCGGCCGAAGCAGGCAGCGGTGCCGACGATTGCGGATCGCGGATTGCGGATTGCGGATTGGAAAAAGCGCGAGCCTTCGCGCGCGGCGGAGATCGACGCGCAGCAATCGGCAATCAGCAACTGGCCTCGCAACGCGATCGATGCGTTCGTCCTCGACCGGCTGCTCGCCTCGGGCCTTGCGCCTTCGCCGCAAGCGGATGCTGCCACGCTCTGCCGCCGCATTTACCTCGACCTCGTCGGCATTCCACCGACTCCGGAGGAGCAGGACGAGTTCATTCAATCCGCAGCCCGCGATCCGCAATCCGCAGTCGAAAGCCTCGCCGACAAGCTCCTCGCATCGCCGCGCTACGGCGAGCGCTGGGCGCGCAAGTGGCTCGACCTCGCGCGCTACGCCGACACGAACGGCTACGAGAAGGACCGCCCCCGCAGCATCTGGCCGTATCGGGACTGGGTCATCAACGCGCTGAATGCCGACATGCCGTTCGACCAGTTCACCATCGAGCAAATCGCCGGCGACATGCTCCCGGGCGCCACGCTGCAGCAGAAAATCGCGACCGGCTTCCACCGCAACACGATGCTCAACGAGGAGGGCGGCATTGATCCCAACGAGTTCCGCTACCACGCGATGGCGGACCGCGTCTCCACCACCGGCGCGACGTGGCTCGGCCTCACGCTCCAGTGCGCGCAGTGCCACACGCACAAATACGACCCCGTCACGCACCGCGAGTATTACCAGCTCATGGCGTTCATGAACAACGCCGACGAGCCCGACGTGGACATCCCCGCGCCCGACGCCGCGGAGCAGCGGAAAAGGAACGCCGCCCTCGCGCAGAAACTCATCGCCGAGCTGCCGGAAAAGTGGGCCTCGCGTCCCGCGGTGAAGCCCGGCGATGAAAAACCCGCGGCGAAGCCCGGAAAAAATGGCGCGGAGAAACGCGCGAAAGTCGCTGCGAAAAAGGCGGCGGCATCGGACAAAGCCGCGTCCATCCCGTCCACTCCGTCCACCGCAAAAAACACGACAGCGACAAATGACGCGGAGCAACCGTCTACGGTCGCACCCGCGCCGAAGCCGCCGCTCGACACCGTGTTCTCCGAATGGCTTGAGCGAGAGCGCGGGCGCACGGTGAAATGGCAGCCGCTCAAACCCGTTTCCGCGAAATCCAACATGCCGCTGCTCACCATCCTGCCGGATGCCTCCGTCCTCGGCAGCGGCGACATCTCGAAATCCGACACCTACGAGCTGCATTTCACCGGGGTTCCCGCAGGCGCCACGGCCATCCGCCTCGAGGCGCTGCCCGACGAAAGCCTCCCAGCGCACGGCCCCGGCATGACTTTCTACGAGGGGCCGAAGGGCGACTTTTTCATCGGCGAATTCCAGCTCACCGCCGATGGGCAGCCGGTGAAATTCAGCGGCGCGACCGAGAGCTACGCGAAGAACAACTTCGGCGCGAACCCCGCGAACGCGGCGCTCATGATCGACGGCGATCCGCAGACTGGCTGGAGCTGCGCGGGGCGTCCGGGAGAGCGGCACACCGCCGTGCTCACGCTCCCCTCGCCCGCTCCCGCCTTTTCACGCGGAGGCGACTGGTCGCTGAAGCTCGTGATGGGCCGCCACTACGCGTGCAGCATCGGCCGCTTCCGCATCGCAGTCACCACCGACACGAAGCCCGCTGCCGCGCGTGATTTGGCTGAGAAAACGGAGGCGCTCCTCGCCGTGCCGGACGCACAGCTCACTGCCGAGCAGCGCACGCAGTTGCGCGATGAGTTCCTGCTCGCGCAGCCCGAGCTGAAGGACGAAGCCGCGCGCATCCGCAACCTGCGCAAGCCGGAGCAGCCCACGGTCACGCTCGGCTTCCGCGAGCGTCCGCCGGAAAACCCGCGCCCCACTTTCATCCACAACCGCGGCGAGTATCTCCAGCCGACCGACCCCGTGACGCCCGGCGTGCCCGCCTTCCTGAACGCGCTGCCCGCCGGTGCGAAGCGCGACCGCCTCGCCTTCGCCCGCTGGCTCGTCTCGCCGGAGAATCCGCTCACCGCGCGGGTGATCGTGAACCGCCAATGGGCCGCGTTTTTCGGCCGCGGCATCGTGAAGACCACTGAGGACTTCGGCTACCAGGGCGAGACGCCGTCGCACCCCGAACTCCTCGACTGGCTCGCGGTCGAGTTTGTGAAGCAGGGCTGGTCGCTGAAAAAACTGCACCGCCTCATCGTCACGAGCGCGACGTATCGGCAGTCGTCGCGCGTCACCCCCGCGCTGCTCGCCGCCGACCGCGACGGCCGCCTGCTCTCACGCTTCCCGCGCATGCGGCTCGACGCGGAAATCATCCGCGACACCGCGCTCGCCGCGAGCGGCCTGCTCGTGGAGAAAATCGGCGGCCCGAGCGTCTATCCGCCGCAGCCCGACGGCGTCACCGAGGCCGCCTACGGAGGCAAGAGCTGGACGACGACGAGCGGCCCCGACCGCTGGCGCCGCAGCGTCTATACATTCAGCAAGCGCACCGCGCCCTTCGCGCTCTACAACACGTTCGACGGCCCGACCGGCGAGTCGTGCATCGCTCGCCGCGATGTGTCGAACACACCGCTCCAGGCGCTCACGCTGCTCAATGACGTCGTCTTCAACGAAGCCGCGCAGGCACTCGGAAAGCGCCTCGCGGAAAGCAAGACGACTGATGCGGAGAAACTCGACGAGGCCTTCCGCCGCATCGCCTGCCGCAAGCCCTCGGAAGAAGAGCGCGCGACACTGCTGCGCTTCGTCGAGACACAGCGCTCGCAGCTCAAGGATGCGAAGCCGAGTGCCGGCACCGCCGCATGGACGGCGCTCGTGCGCGCGCTTTTTTCCCTCGATGAGACGGTGACGAAGGGCTGACGCCTAATCGCCAAACGAAATCCCAATCGCGCGGCACGTCTGCACCATCTGGCAGTCGGGCTGCACCACCTTCTGCCGCCGCACCGCGCTCGCGATTGGCACGCTGAGCACCTGGTAATTCTGGTAGCTCACCATCTGCCCGAAACGCCCCTCGGCGATGAGATCCACCGCCTTCACACCGAAGCGGGTGCCGAGCATCCGGTCCAGCGTGGTCGGATCGCCGCCGCGCTGGAGGTGGCCGAGCACACACGTGCGGATTTCCTTCACGAGCCGCGGGCGGTTCAGGCGCTTGTCGAGTTCGCGCGCGACCGTCTCGCCGATGCCGCCGAGCCGGAATTCGCCGGACTGGCCCGTCTGATATTGCTCGCGTCCGCCCGTGGGCCGCGCGCCCTCCGCGACGACGACGAGCGTGCTCATGTGCCCGGCGCGGTCGCGCGCGCGGAGCGTGTCGGCGAGCTTGTCGTAGCTGAATGGAATCTCCGGGAGCAAAATGATGTCCGCGCCGCCGGCGAGCCCGCCGTAGAGGGCGATCCAGCCCGCGTGCCGGCCCATCACCTCGATGATCATCACGCGCTTGTGTGCGCGCGCCGTGGTGTGGAGGCGGTCGAGCGCGTCGGTGACGCACGCGACGGCGCTGTCGAAGCCGAATGAATACGCGGTCGCCTCCAAGTCGTTATCAATCGTCTTCGGCACGCCGATGACGTTGATCCCCGACTCGAAAAGATGCTGGGAGGTCGTGAGCGAGCCGTCGCCGCCGATGGTCACCAGCGCGCTGATGCGCAGCCCGGCCAGCGTCTCCTTCGTCCGCGCGATGATGTGCGGCTCGATGCGCGGGCGCCCGCCGGGGCCGCCCTTGCGTGAGAAATGCCCGCGGTTCGTCGTGCCGAGAATCGTCCCGCCGCGCTGCATGATGCCCTCGGTGTTCTGCAGCGTCAGCTCCATGTGCGAGTCGTCGCTGAGCAGCCCCTCGTAGCCGTCGCGGAAGCCAATCACCTTCCACTGCAGCTTCGCCGCGGAGCAGACCACGCCGCGCAGCACGGCGTTGAGCCCGGGACAGTCGCCGCCACTGGTGAGAACGCCGATGGTCTTCGCAGGCATGGTCATCAAAATGAAGCCGGTCTCCAGCCTTTCGTCGGGCGCCCGGCGCGCGCCCATTGCTCGAGCAGCGACCAGCCGCGAGAGAGCAGCGAACGCGCGGCCGCGAAGCGCGACGGTGCGCCGAGCACGACGACGGTCAGCCGGCGCGGCACGATGATGTGCTCCTCGCCGACCTGTCTGCTGTCCGGCGGCTTCGCGGCGGAAATCACCACGCAGGCACCGGCCCTGCGGGTCGTGCCGGTCTTCACGCCGTCGATGCCATCCACGCCGAGAAGCTCGTTCGTGTTTTTGAGCTGATAACCCTGCGTGCCGCCGGCGGCAGTCTTCCACGAGACGCGGCGCTCCTTCTGCGAGGTGAAAAATGTGAAGCCGGTCTGCGAGAGCGCGTAATTCGTGAGCATCGCTACATCGCCCGCGGTGGAATACGGCAGCTTCTTCTCGAGGTCGTCGAGGCCGTGTGGATTCAGGAAGCGCGTGCTGCGCATGCCGAGCTTCCGAGCGAGCGCATTCATCTGCGCGGTGAAATAGACCACCGCATCGCGGTCGGACTTGCCCGCACCGAGGCGCCGGCCCACGTGCGCGGCGAGCGTCTCCGCGGATTCGTTGTCGCTCTGGAGCAGCGCCGCGTAGAGCGCGTCGCGGAGCGTGATGCTGTCGCCGGGCTGGAGGCCGATGCTGTTCGGGCTGTTCAGCGCGGAAACGGTGTCCGGCACCGTGGCAAACTGGCCGAGTTCCTCACCGTGCGCCTTTGCCCAATCGAGCACGACCATCGCAGTCGCGATCTTCGTGATGCTGCCAATTTGCAGCTCGCGCTTCGCATTCTGCGAATCGAGCACGACGCCCGTGGTGGTGTCGGCGATTACCCACGCCGCAGCGGAGTTCTGATCCTGCGCAGCCGCGCGCGGGGAAACCGCGAGAAGCAGCGCAAGCAAGGAAAAGGCGGCGGCGGTGAGCAGTCGTTTCATCTGGAAAAGTGGGGGCACCATATCGTGCCGCACGTCGGCGGCAATTTTGAATGCTGGATTTTGAATTTTGAGGTGAAGCAGCACCGCTTGCTGCCCGCAGCCGCACATTCAGCATTCAAAATTCAACATTCAGAATTCCAGCGCTCACTCCGTCCGAAGCGCGGCGAGCTGCGAGCGGCGCAGCGCGAGGCGCGTGGCGAGCCAGGCCCAGAATGCGCCGAGCAGCGCCATGCCTGCGAGGAGAGTGAGGATTCCGCGCCAGGGGAAATGCGCGGCCTGCACGGAGAGGCGCGGCCACACGGCGGTGAGCGCGCTCACCGCGCCGATGCCGACTGCACCGGCGATGAGCCAGCGGTGCTCGGCGAAGACGAGGCGGCGCAGCGTCTGTGGCGTGAAGCCGACAGCTTCGAGCAGGCCGAATTCGCGGCGGCGCTCGAACACATTCCGCGCGACGACGATGCCGAGGCCGGCGCTGCCGAGCAGCATCCCGAGTCCGCCGAGCACTTGGAAAATCGAGAGGTAGGTGTTCTCGACTTCGTTGAATTCCGCGAGGCGCTTCGCGGCGGGCGTGAGTTCGAGTCCGCGGTCACCGAGCTGCCGCGTGAGGTGCTCGCGCACCTTGTCCATTTTCTCGCGCGGGCAATCCACGAGGAAGAAACGGTAGCCGGAGGTGTTCGGGAACTTCGCGGTGAAGTCGCGCTCGGGGATGATGACGAGGCCTTGCAGGACGCTGCCGCTCACGGTCGCGGCGAATTGCACGCGCGCCTTGTCACCGCGTTCGGAATCGTATTCGAGCGTGTCGCCGATTTTTTTCTGCGTCGCCCATTGCAGCGTGTTTCCGTCCACGACGCCGGGGATGCCGCCGCTGGCTTTCACGCTCTGCCAGTCGAGTCCGAATTCGCGAGAGTGCAGTTCGGTGAAATCGAGCCCGAGCAGACGCGGCTGCACGGCGCGATTGAGGTTGAGGCAACTCGCATCGTCGCCTTCGCGCACTCGAAGCTGCACGATGTGGACGCCGGCGAGGAGTTTGTCGTCGAGCGCGTAGGCATCGCGGCCCTTGGCGGAGTTGAGGTCCTCGTAAATCGGCGCGCTGCTCTCGCCGATGAAGGCGAAGCCGCCGGTTCCGCTGTCTCTCTTCATTGTGTCCTCGGGCGCGCCTTTGCGGAAGGAATCCACGGCGATGACCATGAAGACGCCACTCGCGAGCACCGCGATGGTCGCCATGCTGCGCCCGCGCCGGCGGGAGGTGTTGCGCGCGCCGAGTTGCGCGAGCGTCTCTGCGCCAGTGCCACTCGCGATGCGGCGGAGAATCCGACGGCTCCACATGATGCCGATGACGAGCAGCAACATGCCAGTGAGGAAAAAGAACACCGGGTTCTTCGTATTCCTGCTGAACAGCAAATAGATGACTTCGAAGAGCACGATGATTTCGATGAAGCGCCCGAGCAGGTTCAGCGGATCCCACCACGGAGTTGTTTTCGCCGATTCTTTTTCGCTGCCTTCGCTCGGAAGTTTGCCCGCGCTCCCGCGAGTGCGATTACGGGGTGTTGCGCTCTCGTTCTGCAAATCGCCCGTGAGCAGCGCCGCAGCCTCCATCTTGAAAAGCCTCCGGCTCGCGAGCCACATCGCGATGAGTGCGACGAAGACGCCGCTCACGACGCCGATGGCCATCGTGACGGCGGACGGTGCGAAGACGAAACGCGTGCCGCCGGTCGCGCCGCTCCACACGCTGGCGAGCGCGTGCAGCACGCCCTTCGTGTAGAGCGCGGCGAGCAAGGCACCCGCAAGCGAGCCGATGAGCGCGAGCACGAAGCCCTCTCGTAAAAAGAGACGGCGCACCTTTTTCACCGGCCAGCCGGTGGCGAGCAGCAGTCCGGCCTCGGCGGCGCGCTGCTCGATGGTGAACGTGAACAGCAGCCCCGTGAGCACTGCGGCGGCGGCGATGAGGAAGAAGCTGAAATAGACGAAAAGCTCGCCGAAATCCACGGGCGCATCCGTCGCGGCGAGTGCCTGCTCGCGCAGGTTCACCACGCGGAAGCCGAGCGCGGCGGGGTCAATGAACGCCGCGATGCGCTCGACCTGCTCGCGTTTCGTGCCGGCGGGATAGCGGATGCTCGTGAGGCTGCCCCAGCGGTTCGCCCACATCTCCTGCCCGGCCTTCAGCGTCACGAATGCCTTCGGCGTGCCGCGGTGTTTCGTCCAGTAGTCTTGGTCCTTGTCGCGCATGCGCGTGGCGTCGAAGTCGAAGCCCGGCTTCCAGTCGCGGCAGTTCTCCGCGTCCTTGAGGCCGGGGAAATCGGGCATCCACGAGGCGTTGAGCTGCGGCTCGCTCATCTCGAGAATCGGCGCGGCGACGACGAAAGTGCGGGCCTTCTCCACGAGCTGGCGCCGCTCGCCCATCACGAAATACTCCAGCGTGAGCTTCGCGCCCGGGTCGACGCGGAGGTCGTCCGCGAGCCAGCGCGTGATCTGGATTTCGCCGTCCGCGAGCTTCGGATTCACAAAGCCCGACGCGGGCGCATCAATCGCCGTGACCATCGAGTAGGGTGTCGCGGGCGACTTCGCATCCGAGCCGTCGCCCGCGCGGAGTTCGTTGACGAAGTAGGTGAGGGAGTCGAGCGGATTGCGGATTGCGGATTGCGGATTGCGGATTTTCTCCGCGTCGGACGCGCTCTCACGCTCGTTTCCGCGTGCGGCATCAATAATTGCTTGTTCGATAAAGATGCGCGGAGTGCGAATCTCGATCCCTGACTGGTTTGGCAGTTCGCGCAATTCGAAGCCGAGTGCATCAAGCGTCTGCCCCAGGTTTTCTCCGGGCAGCATGGCCTTCTCAGAACCCTGACGATGCAGATCGAATAGCACGCTCATCGACTGGGCACGCGCAGGATATTTTTTGTGCCTCAACAGCAGATTCAGCCAATTCGGCTGCGCAGGATTCCATTCATCTGGTCTGGGCAACTGCCCTCCATCATTGAGTAGCACGTTAGCTTTTTCCCCGACGCCCAATTTCTCCTGCAACGCCGCGAGCGGCACGAATGCGGTGAACGGCGGCACTTGGCCGTTAGCGAGCGAGAAGCGGCCGAAGTCCGCTTCGCCCACGATGCGCGCGACACGCGCGCGAAGCGTGACGGCGGCGTCCTCGTCGCCCGAGAGCGGCGCGTCCTTGGAAATCGCGGATGGCTTTTCCATCCGCAGCACGACATCGCCGCCGGCCTGCACGCCGAGCTGCGCGGCGAGGCGCTCGTTGAGCACGATGGGTGGAGCGCCGTCCGTCCCGGCGGCCACGTCATTTTTCGGCGAAGCCGCATTTTTTTGAGGCGCTTCGCGCGGGAGCGACGTGGCCGCCGGGACGGGCGGCGCTCCATGCTGCGGCGCTCCTTCGTGCGAAAATGGATCCTTCCCCGATGGAGACAATTTCCAAAATGCGTCGTCCACGCCGAGGATCTGCACCTTGTTTGCGCGCGCTGCGCCGCCGGATGCGTTTGCGCTGCCGGCGAGCATGAGCACGCCCGCGGCGTCCGGCCCCGGCGCGAATGTGCGCGCCACAACCTGCGGGCGCTTTTCCGCCTCGCGCGGCCACGGGACGAAGCGCTCGCCGCAGAGCAGCGCCTCGCCGATTTTCCCCACGCGCGCCTCGGCCTGCGCGCGGAGCGTGGCCTTCACCGAATCGCCGACCATGAGCGCGCCGGTGAGCACGAGCGCGGCGAGCGCGGAGCCGAGGACGACGCCGAGGTGCGTGCGCCAGTAGTGGCGGATGCTGTCGAGCAGCAGGCGGCGCGTGGTCATTGCGCGGCGTCCACGAGTTTACCGTCGCGAAGCTCGAGCACGCGGCCCATGCGGCGCGCGAGGTCGGGGGCGTGCGTGACGAGGACGATGGTGATTTTCTCCCGCTCGCGGACTCCGGCGAGGAGTTCGGCAAGGCGCTCGGCGCTGGCGCGGTCGAGCGCGCCGGTGGGCTCGTCGGCGAGAAGGAGCTTCGGGGCGTTGATGAGCGCGCGGGCGACGGCGGCGCGCTGGCGTTCGCCGCCGGAAAGCTGGCCGGGCCGGTGGTCGAGCCGATGGCTGAGCCCGACGGCGTCGAGCAAGCTCTTCGCGCGGTCGCGGAGGGCGGCGCGGTCGGCGCCCTTGCGGACGATGGAGGGGACGAGGACATTCTCCAGCACGGTGCACTGCGGGAGCAGGTGGTGGAGCTGGAAGACGAAGCCGACGGTGGTGTTGCGGAATGCAGCGAGTTCCTCCGGGCCGAGCTTCGTGAGTTCCTGACCGGCGACGCGCAGCTCGCCGCTGTCGGGCCGGTCGAGTGCGCCGAGCAAGTTCAAGAGCGTGCTTTTTCCGCAGCCACTCGGGCCGACGATGGCGACGGTCTCGCCCTCGCCGATGGTGAGGCTGACGCCGTTCAGCACGGGCACCGCGTCTGCGCCGTTGCGGTAGGATTTGGTGACGTTGGAGAGTTCCGCGAGCATTGGCGGGAGCATCGGCGAATCCGCGCCGGAGTTCCAACTGCGAAGTTTGCCCTCACCCCGCCCCGCCTCGCCGGGCACTACCCCCAGAAAACACTTACCCCGCCGTGCCTCAGCGATGACGCGGCGGGGTCTTGGAAAGTGTGAGCCTCGACTTTAGCGGCCCGCGCGAGGAGGCGGGCGGGGCAGCGTGCCGTCAGAGGACGCGCGCACGCACCGAGCGGCCGCCCGACTGAAGGCGGACGCGGCCTGTCTCAAGCAGGTCCGCCACTGCCGCGACGGTCTCGCGGTTGTTGCGGCTCTGGCTGCTCACGGCGAGGATGAGGTCGCCGAGGGTGTAGCTGCGGTGGGTGATTTTGAGGGACTTTTTCATGGCTTGGGGATGGGTCGTTGGGTTGGGAAAGAATCAGGCGGGTCAGGCCACGCGGGCGCGGAGGATTCGGCCGTTGTTGGTGAGGCGGACGCGGCCGCTCTCCAGAAGGTCGGCGACTGCCGCGGCGGTTTCGTTGTTGTTCCGGCTGACGCTGCTCACCGCGAGGACGAGGTCACCGAGGGTCAGGCTGTGGCTGCGGCTGCGGCTGGATTTGAGGGTTGCTTTCATGTGCTGGTTGGCTGGGTCTGTTGCTGGTTCAATTCTTTATTAAGCAGCAGCCGTGCCACGGGGTTGTTGGGTTCATGTGTTGTGCATGGTGAGACGCATCTCGGCAAGATTTGTTCATCACGTTAACGATTTCCTCACAATTTTATCAACCGCTCCCGGAACCGACGCTGGCGATGTTTTGCCTGATTTGCGCAAAAAGTGCCATTTCGTCATGCCCGCTGCACCAAAGTGCGCCGTCGCAGCCCATTCCGACTCAAAATCTTCGCAACCGCACCCCGAAAAGCTGGCTTCAGTCCTTCACGCTGCGCCGCCAGCAGTAGGTGAACATCTCCTGAAACTCGACCCGCTGAAGCTCGACACATTCGCCCGTCGCCTCGACATCGCCGAATTTCACCTGCTCGCACATCCCCGTAAGCAGGTAGGCATCCCAGTTCGCCTGCCGGGCCATCGTGGCGGAGAGGTTTGCCGCGGCCTCGTGCATCTTCTCGAAAACCGCGAGCCCACCCGCACGCCGGAACCAGTAGCGTGCGTTGTCGAAGTCCCCCTCCCGGCGGTGCATCATCCCGTGCCAGTAGCTGCCGAGGTCGCCCGGCTCGTCCTGAAAGATTCGGTGGGCAGCGTCCAAGGCATCCACCGCGTAGAGCAGCCCGCCGCGGACCAGCGCGAACTGCGCCTTGTCCGTGATCTCCTTCCCGCCGCTGAGCACCTCGTCGCTGGCATCGCGGATTTTCACCGGCAAATCCCAACTGAGCGGCTCGGAGGGCGTGAGCTTCCCCAGCAAGTCTGGATTCAGCAGCAGCCGGTCAATGAAATCGGAGTATCCGCGCATCTCGCTCCAGCCTGCATATGGCCACAGTCAAATCAAGTTCGCCCGTCACTTCGGAGCCTGGTTCAGGGGCGCGAGAAGCTTCTGCTTCACCGCCTCCGAGACGGCGGTCGAGTTCACGAGGAATGCCGCCGCGCTACGCTGGTCTGTGCGTGACCAGTGCCGGTAGATGCGCTCCATCGCGTTGTCCCGCTGCACGGGGTCGTAAATCGTGCCGGCCCACGCCGCGGCACCGGCGGGATCCTTGTCCGTGACCTGCCGGGAGAACTCATAAACCGCCGCGTCGCGCGAGAGCCCCGCAGGCAGCTTCTCCAGCCATGCCGCGGTCTTCGCGACGTCGCGATCGGCCCAAGTCGCGACAATGTTGCGCGCGGCCTTGCTGCGCGAATCACCCTCCGGCAACGCCGCCGCCCACTGCGCCGCAGCATTCGGGTCGTTCGTCGCCCAGCGCGCCGCGAGGCTGCCCGCGGCATCGTCCTGCGAATTCGCCGGCAATGAAGAGATCATCTTCGCGGCCTCACGCGGATCGTTGTCGGCCATCGCCGTGACCACCGTTGTCAGCGCGCGGTCCTTCAGCTTCCCGTCCGGCAGTGAGCGCGCCCACGCGAGCGCCTCGGTGGAGTCGCTCTGCGACCAGTTCCGCAGCGCCTGGTTCACCATGAACCCGTCCGCATTCATCAGCTCGTGCTTCGCGTAGTATTCAAATGCCGCCTTCGGGTCCTGCTGGCTCCACGTGTAGGCGATGCCCGAGAACGCCGAGTTCCGCGTCTCCGGCGGCAGCGACTCCGCCCATGTCAGCGCCGCCGTCGTGTCGCTGCGCGCGTAGCGCATCGCCACATTGCTCACGCTGTCACCCTTCCGCCGGTCTGCGGGCAGCTCCGTTACGAGTTCCGACGCCGCCTTGGGATCCACGACCGCGAGCGAATCTACCAGCGCACGCGTCCCATTCATCCGCGCGCTCCCTTCGGGCAACTCGGCGAGCAGCGCCTTCGCCTCGTCGGGATTCCGCCCGGCGATCTGGCCGATCAAGGTGGATACCGCATTGTTGCGGACATCGCCGGAGGAAAGCGCGAGTGCCGCGGACTTCGCGCCCTGCAGGTCGAGCGAGGCCCACTGCGTGAGGATTCCCTGCATCGCGTGCGACTGCTGCGATTTCTCTGTAAGCTCGCGCGCCCATGCAAACGCATCCGCGGGGTTGTTCTGCGCCCAGCGCGTCGCCACGGCCCGCAGTGCGATGTCACGGTTCTGCCCCTTCGGCAGCTCCAGCGCCTTCTTCGCCGCAGTCTGCCCGTCGGACTGCGCCCACGCGCCGAAAACCGTGTCGTAAGTGTAGCCGCCGCGCACCTCCGTCGGCATCTCCTGCAGCAGCGCCAGCGCGCGCATCGGATCGCGCTTTGCCACGGCGGAAATGAGGCTCTGGATCGCATTCGAGCGGTGGTAGCCCGGCGGCAGCGCCGTCGCCCACGACTTCGCGGCCTCCACATTCTGATCCACGAACGCCGCCATCACATAGCGCATCGCGCGGTCGCGTCCGTTCTTGTCCGTGAGCGTCACGAGATAGTCGCCCGCGGCCTTCGGATCGACCTGCGCCCAGCGCGAAATCGCATACGGCATCAGCAGCTCGCGCGCATCCGGCGGCATCGAGCGGATCCGCGAAATCAGCCCCGGCAGTTCCTCCATCGACATCGCGCCAACCGCCTCCACGAGATCGTGCGTGCGCTTCAAATCATCCGGCTCCCGGAACGCGCTGAAAAACCGCGCCTCCTTGTCCGTCGCACCCGCAACCGTCGCAAACTGCGCCGATTTCCCCTCAGCCCCGCCGGCCACCGACGACTGGCCCGCGCGCACCGATGCCCCGCTCTCACCCGCCGAAAGATCCTGCGCCCCGCGCGATGAACCCGTCGTCACGCTGCTGCCACCGCCGACGAAATATCCCGCGGCAAAGCCGCCGGTGCCGAGGCAGGCAGCCAGAATCAGTTTGAGTTTGTCATTCATAGTGGGGTGAAAGGCGGGGGCGCCATCGGCAAATCTAACCGCCGCCCATGCCACCTCTTAGAGCGCAGCACACCGGCGCCCCACACCACGGCGCGGGGCGCCGCATGCCTTCCGCATTGCATCCCGCTCATGACAATGCCACACGGCCCGCATGAAACCCCTGTTCTCCACCACCATCGCCGCCTGCCTCCTCGCCACCACGCTTCCCGGCTCCGCAGGCGTGAATGAAGTCACCAAGGTCGCGCCAGACGTTTACTTCCATGAGGGCGACCTGAAAAAGAGCGGCCACTGCAACAACGGCTGGATCATCTTCGAGGACTACGTGCTCGTCATCGACGGCAACTTCCCCTCCGGCGCGAAGGAAATCATCCCGAAGATCAAGGCCATCACCGACAAGCCCATCCGCTTCGCCTTCGACACGCACCACCACGGCGACCACGCCTACGGCAACCAGGTGTGGGTGGAAAACGGCGCCACGCCCGTCGCGCACGCCGGCGTGATTGACGAGATGAAGAAATACGAGACCGGCACCTTCGGCGACAAACCCGGCCGCTGGGAGGACTCCGCGAAGAAGCGCCCCGACGTCGCCGCGAGCAAGCTCAAGCCGCCGACGCTGCTCTACAAAAACGAGCTCATCTTCGACGACGGCAAGCACCGCGTGGAGCTGCTGCACTTCGGAGTCGCGCACACGCACGGCGACGGCTGGGCCTGGCTGCCGAATGAGAAAATCCTCTTCACCGGCGACGCCTGCGTGAACGGCCCCTACAACTACGCCGCCGACGGCAACATCGCGCAGTGGATCCAGACGCTCGAAGCCGTGAAGAAGCTCGGCGCAAAAACCGTCTGCCCCGGCCACGGCCCCATCGGCGGCCCCGAAGTGCTCGACGACCAGCAGGCCTACTTCGTCGCGCTCACCGAGCAGGTGAAAAAGCTCGCCGGCAAGACCCCCGAGGAAGCCAAGGACGCCGTCGGCGGAATCCGCCGCGAGCTCCGTTCGCGCGAACGCATTTCGCGCTACGTCGGCGACTTCCTCGATCCGCAGGTGGAGAAAGTGTTCACCGAGCTCGGCGGCAAGCCCTTCCCAAAAACCGCCGGCCTCGACGACCACACCACTCACGCGCTTGCGCACGCAGCCACGCTGAAATTCCGCCCCCGCTCCGCAATGCGCTCGAACGCCCCGGACGCCGCGGCGAACTAACGGCGGCGCATGAGCCGCATCGTTCCGAAAATAGCCCAGTGCTTCAGCACTGGGTCTCCGAATGCGAGGAACCCAAAGTCCCGTGAGGGACGGCAGAACTATCCTGTCGTCCCTTGCGGGACTCTCCGCATTCACCCCCGGCTAAGCCCAGCGATGAATCGCTGGGCTATTCTCGAAAACTCCGCACCTCACCTCTTCAGCCGCCCCAGCCATTCCGCCAGCGCGTCGCGCTGCTCCTCGTCGAACTCTTTCGGCGGGTGCTCGATCAGCCAGCCGATGTCCTCCGCCGCGCCGGCGCGGTCGCCGCTCACCTCGCGCATCCGTGCGCGCGTCAGCCGTTCGCGGAAGGCATCCGGGTCCACGGCGAGCAGCAGGTTGAAATACGGCGGCGCGTCCTTCGCCGCCTTGTCCGACGCCACAGCGCGGCCGAGCAGGTTGCGGATCATCCGCACGACAATCTCCCGCTTCGTCGCGGGCCGCGTGCTCTCCTCGGGCACCGGCGCGCCGCCGGAGACCATCGCCTTCCCCTCCTCCATCGTCAGCGGCTTGCCGCCGTCGAACACATCCAGCAGCCCAAACTCCCCCTCCGCCTTCTCGCGCCAGCCCACCATGAAGCGCGTCGGCAGCGGGATGCCCGCGACATTCTTCACGCCGAGCCGCGACGCCATCTCGATGAAAATCACCGACAGCGTGATGGGCAGCCCCTCGCGGTCGTCGAGCACCTCGTTGATGTAGCTGTTCGAGCGGCTGTCGAAATCATGCCGGCTCCCGTGGAAGCCGCCCTGCTCGAAAAGATACGCCGCGATGCGCTTCACCGCCGCGCCCGTGCCCTTCGCCAGCTCCGCGTCGCCCTTCAGGTCATCCACCATCTGCGAAAAGCTCCGCGCGTAGCTCTCCACGTCGAGGTCCGGATTGTCGTGCCGCGAGATGAGCAGAGCGCAGCGGAGCAGGTCCGCTTTGTCGTCGGGCTTGGAAAGTTGCTGCGCCAGCTCGCGCGCCACGGCGCTGCGGTGCAGGTCGCGCTCCAGCTCGCGGAGCGACGCCGCACTCTGCTCCGCCGCCTTCCGGCGCTCGGCGAGCACGCGCTTCGCGGCGTCCGGATTCTTCAGCAGCGAATCCACCGTGCCGTCCCTCCCCGTCCGGCCCTCCACAAAGCTGTCCATCGACTTCTGCAGGCTCTCCACCAGCTTCGGGTCCACCGGCTTCTCCGCGAGTTCCTTGGCAAAACGAAAGCCCTTGTAGCCCGCCTTCGTCGTCCGGAACTTGCACACGCCCGCGCGCCCGCCGCGGAACTCCCCGTCCGCAAAGTCGAACACCTCGCGCCCGTTCACGGAGCACTGGATGCGCTCCTTGCCCACGCGCACGCGCAGCGTGTTCCAGTCGCCCGCGCGGTAGGCGTCGCTCGCCGCATCCGCGAGGATTTTCCACGTGAAGACATCCGGCCCGTCGAACCGCGTGAGCCGCAGCTTTCCGCCCGTGGGGTAAAATCCGTAGTGCCGCTCGCCGTCCCAGCAGAACGCCAGGCCCGCCGCGCCCGCCTCGTCGTCCAGCCGCACCGTCACCTCCATCTCAAACTCCTCCGGCGGCTTCTCCGCCATCCACAGGCACACCGCCCGGCCGCCGAACCCATCGCCCGGCTGCTCCACCTGCAGCACGCCCGCACGCTGCGACCACTGCGCGCCCATCAGCGGCTTCCACACGCGCGGATTCAGCACCCCGATCGTCAGCCAGCGGCTCATCGGCACGGGGTTCGGTTTTTCGAGCAGCGTCTTCAGCGCATTCACCGGCATGGCAAAGCCGACGTTGTTCGTCAGCGCCGACTTCATCGTGAGCAGCCCGAGCACGCGGCCCTGGCGGTCCAGCAGCGGTCCGCCGCTGTTCCCGTGCTCGATCGGCACCGCCACTTGGATCATCTCCACGCCCTCGATGTCCCGCTTCGGCTCGGAAATCACGCCCTCCACCACGCTGAACGCCAGCCCCACCGGATTCCCCATCGCCACGATCGGCTCGCCCTGACGCAACCCTGCCGAGTCCCCCAGCGCCAGCGGCTTCAGCCCCTTCTTCCCGATGCGCAAAATCGCGAGGTCCATCTTCGCATCCGTCGCAAACACCTCCGACACCTCCTCCTTCGACCCGTCGCTCATCTCCACCGTGATCCGCCGCGCCTCGCCGATCACATGGCGGTTCGTCGCGATCAGCCCGTCGTCGCTCAGCACAAAGCCGCTCCCCAGCCCGTCCTGCCCCTGCCGCCCCTCCTGGATCACCTTCACCAGCGAAGGCTTCACCGCCGCCGCGATGTCCGCCACGCTGCGCTCATTCTTCCGCCGCTTCGGCTTCTCCGCCGACGGTTTCTCCGCAGGCTTCTCCGCCGGCTTCTCCGTGGAAAGTTTCTCCTCCACAGGCTTCGGCGCCGCCGGCCTTTCCACCGGAGGCTTCTCCCCCGCGGACTTCTTCTCCGCCGCTGTCCCGTCCTCCGCCGCAGCCAGCCTCCCCCACGCAAACGGAATCAACAGCACGGCAGCGAACAGGCAGGAGCGTT
This sequence comes from Chthoniobacteraceae bacterium, assembly GCA_044221185.1. Taxonomy (GTDB): domain Bacteria; phylum Verrucomicrobiota; class Verrucomicrobiia; order Chthoniobacterales; family Chthoniobacteraceae; genus SXWH01. The sequence goes on from JBGAPP010000012.1 coordinate 130,680, forward strand.
TCATCGGAGGCACACTGGCTCAATCCCGCCTCGGCGAAACTTCTTTGTGCTGGATCGCTCGGCCTGCCCGTCCCGTTCCGAGAGCTTTCGCAAAGCTCCCACATCCCTCCCCGCGAGCGCCGACCCCGAAGCCCATGCGGTTCAGCGACGAGACCTCGGAGCCGCCCGGCCAAACCCCGCACCCAACATCTCCGAACCATCGGACCACCTTCGCCGCACGGACCACGCAACCCTTCCGCACCCCAGGGGCCTTTCCGCCGCACCCAGGCACCTCCTCGCGGCAGCCCCTGCGGTCATTCGTCGAACCTTGATCGGCCCCACGCCGGACCCCTTGGGCACCCTCGTCGGACCCCTCGGGGTGGTGATCACCACCCCGGAAGCCCCCGAGAACCACCCCCGGAGGTCCCGATCGGGAGCCTCAGGGGTGGCGATGACCACCCCCGGAGCCCCCGATGACCACCCCAAAGGCTCCCCACCGACCACCCTCCGGGGTCCCGATCACCACCCCGGAGGCCCCCATGAACCACCCCAAGGGCCCCCGATCGGGTGCCACGGGGGTGGCGATCACCACCCCAAGGGGTCCCCCATGACCACCCCAAAGGGCCCCCCCTCGAACGGTTTTAAGCCACTGCTGGACAGTATTTAGCAATGTTCCACAGGGCGCAGGGTGGTTTTCATCATCAGGCGGCGTTCCCGGTTGAGGCTGTGAACGATTTGCACCCCGTGGGAGAAAACCGGCTCAATCGGGGAAAAGCCGCAGTCAGAAACCAAAGAATGCCAACCTCCGCCGCACCAATCAGCCTCCCTCAGTCCCGGAGGGAACATCAGGGCTGTAGCCGGTGGTGGAGCACAGCGGAACCACCGGACCACCCGCCCACCACCTCATCCGCCCCGGATGGGGCGGCAGAACACGGCGCTCCCAGCGTCTCCGGTTCTCACACCGCAATCCCTTCGTCCCCGGCGTTCAACCCAGTCGCCCCATCCGAACGCGCTCCGCAAATTGCCTCGACGCCCCATCACCCTCCCGCTACACGACAACCATGCAAGCGGCCCTTCTGCATTTCCGCCCTCCAACAGGGAAAACCCGCCCTCCAGCCTCCCCAGCTACACGACACGGCGAAAAGGCGTGTCGTATAATAAGTAGTTAGGCCTCTTCACCGCACCGTGCTAATGAAGTCGCTTGTCCAGAAGTTCCTTTCCGAGCGTCCCCACAGCGCGGGCGAGACTGTTCAGTTCGGCTGGTTCATCTTCCGCATTGCCGAGCGTGGTCAGCCACCACGCATTGAGTCCCTCGACTTCCGCGAGATGGCTTCTTTCACGGATGATTTTTCCGAGGCCGAGCGTATTCACTCGTTACAGCTCGCGGCTTTGAGCCAGTTTGAGGCTGCCGAGTGTCCATGCACACTCCAGCAGTTTGCACTCGTATCCGCGAGTTACACGCCCGACCGCGACGACGTTTTCATCGAGCGCCAACAGCCCGCAGACGGCAACGATTCGGGGTGGTATGTCGGCATTTACGACGACAGCAGAGACATGGACGACGTTGCCTCCTTCACACAGCGCTCGCTCTACGAGCTCACCATTCACGATATGCGTTTGGCTCCGTATTGGCTGCTTCCTCCAGGCACTCTTGTTCCGGTCACCCATGAACTCAACGCCAAGGCCTAACTGTTGTTTGTCAGCACGTTCTCCGCAGTCGCTGAGCTTGGGTCGTCAGGCGCTGGTGGGTGCCTCAGTTTTCGCCGAAACAAACAAACACCAACCAGACAACAACTATGGACGCAGCAGAACTGAAGAGCTTCGAGAAGCCTGACGAGGTCCGCGAGTTTCCCAAAGGGAGGCTCGAACTAATCACAATCGGCGGCGCGACTGTGGCGCGCGCCGTCTTTGAACCGGGGTGGAGATGGGCGGATTCAGTCCAGCCCATCGCCAAGACGAGGAGCTGTGAGGCCCCGCACTTTCAGTATCACGTTTCTGGCATTCTCCGCATCCGCATGGACGACGGGAAGGAGTTCGACTGCAAGCCCGGCGACGTTTCCCTCCTTCCAGCCGGCCACGACGCTTGGACCGTCGGTGACGAACCCGCTGTCGTCGTCGATTTCCAGGGGATGATCGACTACGCCAAGTCCAAGTGAACCAAGCGCCCGGCTGTTGTCCGTCAGCACGCTGGACGCTGTGTCGGAGCGGTCCCTCTGGAATGGCGGCTGCTCAATTTCGCGGGTGCTTTTCCGCAAAACTGCCCACACACTGCCGCGCATGACACGGCCTGCGGCATTCTGCGCGTTCCTCGCGATGGCGTGGCCTGCGTGCGCCGCGATCATCACGGTGGACTACAGCCTCGATTCTTCCGGCTTCTTTGCCTCGAACCCGACCGCACAGGCCGCCGTGAACGCCGCAGCCGCGGACATCGGCAATGCAATCACCCACGCGCTCGGCGCGGTCGCGACCGATGTCTATTCGGGGACCAGCGGCGCAACGAGCGCGCAGTTCGACTGGAAGTTCAACGTCACGAACCCCTCGACCGGCGCCATCTTCACGCAGAACGCGTTCAGCTTCTCCGCAAACACGCTGACCATCTACGCAGGCTGGCGCCCGCTCGCCGGGACCACGCTCGGGGTCGGCGGCCCGGCTGCCGGGGGATTCACCTTTTCCGGCAGCGGATTCGAGAGCGAGTGGGTGGGTGCCGTCGCAGCAGCCGAAGCCGCATCGAACGCCGCGATGACACGCCGCATCGCCCCCATCATCGGCTCGCTGTCGGGCTCGTCCCCCCTCGGCAGCACCACCGCGAACTACACCGTGCAATATGGCACCATGCTCGGCAGCCTCTCCCTCGACGCCGACTCGGACAACAATGGCACGGCCGACGATGCCGCCACGCTCGCGGCCTACTGGCATTACGATCACACGACCTCCGTCGCCGCCGGGAAAAACGATCTCTATTCCGTCGCGCTCCACGAGATTCTGCACGGCATCGGCTTCGGCTCATCGGACACATGGGATTCACTGCACTCTGGAACGACGTGGACCGGCCAGAATGTCATCACGCTCCAGGGCACCGGCGCGAACATGGTCTCCGCCGACGGAGCCCACATCGCCAGCGGCACCATGAGCACGCGCATCAGCGACGGCGGCGCGCAGGAGGCCGTGATGGATCCCTCGCTCACCGTCGGCACGCGGAAATCCCTCACGCAGCTCGACATCGCATTCGTCAACGACCTCTTCACCGTGCCAGAGCCCTCCTCCTGCGCACTCCTGCTCGCGGCGACCACCATCCTCCCGCTGCGGCGCCGCGGCCACGGCCGCGCAAGGCGACACTGAAGGCCGGGAAATCTCCACCGTGCTTTTGGTGAAGTCGCGCAGCGGTCGTCAGCGCCTCCCCAGCTATGGCCGCGTCACTTTCACGCGGATGAATCTCCTCGCGGTGCCGTCGTAGGGGACGGAGTCGCGGGCTTCGATGAGGGATGGGGTGTTCGTGGTGACGGTGGCGGGCGTCCACGTCTGGAGGTCGCCGGAGACTTCGATGGTGAGGGTGGCGTCGGACGGCGGGAGGAAGCGGCCGACGCTGAGGGAGAGGTAGCGCGTGCCGCCGACGGTGGTGAGGACCGGGGAGGTGACGCCGCTGACGGACGGGGTGCCGCTGGAGAGGCCGAGGGCGTATTTGACGACGTCCGGGATGCCGTCGCCGGAGCTGGCGAGGGTGGAGGGCGGGTTGCCGACGGTGACGGAGACGAGGCCGGTGGCGGCGGAGTCCACGTAGCCGCCGCTGTCGCTGGCGGCGTAGGCGAAGTTGTCCGGGCCGGTGTAGCCGGTCTCCGCGAAGTAGGTGGCGACATTTCCCGCGAGCGCGACGGTGCCGTGCGAAGGCTGGCGGACAATGCGCACGGTGGAGCCGGTGCCGCTGGCGCTGAGGGTGACCGGCGCGCTGCCGTTTGCCGCGACGCTGAGCGCGGCGTTCGTGACCGTGGGACGGACGCGCGTGGTGGTGTTCGAGCTGCCGGAGCCGTTGTGGCACTCGTAGCAGCCCACTTCCTGGCCGCGCCAGAAGGCCTTCGCGCCGAACTTCGACGTGCTGACGGTGCGGCTCCCGAACGCGCGGGAGAGGACGGTGCCGCGTCCGTCCGTGCCGTGGCACGAGCGGCACTGCGCGATGCCGACGGACTCGGCGATGTCGGGATGGTTCTGCGCCCAACTGCTGCCAAGAGGGTGCATGCCGTGCGGCCCGGCGGAGGCGTTTGCGCGCGTGGCGGCGGGCATCGAGGCATGGCAGGCGGTGCATTCGGCGACGACGCCGACGTGACCCTGGAGCTGCATGCTCTGCACATTGTCATTGCGGTGCGAGGAGGGGAACTCGGCGTGCGTGGAGCCGTGGCAGGCGGAGCACTGGAGTCCGCCGTGGCCTTTGGAAAAGCGGTAGAGCGACTTGCCGGGCGCGGGCGTGCCGGGGTTCGTGGCGAACGTGGTGTTCACGGGCTGGCGGAGATTGCCGGAGAGGTCGTAGGCGCTCGTGTAGCGGATGAGGCCGTTGTTCTGCGTGGCGGTGCCGGTGTGGCAACTGCCGCAGCCGGGCTCGTCGAGCCATCCGGTGCGCGTGGCGGCGCCGACCTGGCTCATGGTGCCGTGGCAGCTCTGGCACTGCATGGCCATGGTGCCGTCCGGCGCGACGGCCGAGCCCATCGCACCACGCAGGCAGCGCGTGGCGGAACCGGGATGGCACTGGTAGCAGGCGCTGCGGTTCACGATGCTGTCCATGACGAGGCCGTTCGTGGGGTTCGTGACCGTGGCGTGCTTCGCGTGCATGGAACGCGTGAGCGGATCCACGCCCGGCGCACCGGCGGTGCCGAGGGCCTCGGAGGCGTGGCATTTCGCACAGAGGATGGGCGTGTTGCCGACGGTCACGGTGTTGAAAAGGCCGTCGGACCGGAAGCCGACGAGCGAGAGCGCGGCCTGATAGACGGGGTCGGCCATGTGCTTCTCGTCGTGGAGGCGCAGGATGTTCAGGCGGTAGTCGCGCTTCGCGACAGGGTCACTCACCCAGCCGCCCGCGGGCTTCGCCGCAGGGCCGGACGTCGAGGCGTGGCACGCGCGGCAGTCCATCTCGCCGGAGACGGGAAGGACGATGTCCGTCTTCGCGAGCACGGTGCCCGCGGTGTTCTTCGCGACGAGGCGCATCATGGGATACGAGTTCGCGCGGCCCGCGTCGTCGATGGGCGTGATGGGGATGCCGGCGCCCTCGAACCAATTGAACGCGGAGCTCCACGTGAGCGGCTGCGGCGTGTTCGTGCTGCCGGGCATCGCGTTGCCGGCGAGGCCGGCATTCATCGGCAGCGTCGCGCCGTAGGCAGCCGGGAGGTAGTCCCAGAAGTTCGTCTTGCCCGCAGCGGTGCGGTTGATGGAGCCGTCGAGGTCCGCGACGGCTTCGTAGGTGAGCGAGATGCCGACGGACGAGGTGACGAGCTTGCCCTGCGCATTGATGAGCTGGGCGTCCACGGTGTTGAACGGCGGCAGGATCGTGAAAATCGAGTAGTCGTCGTCCATGCAGTGCATGCCGAGGTTGTTCCAGCCGAGGAGCGTCCACTGGCCGCTGCCGGCGAGCGATGCGCTGGGCGTGGCGAGGGCCATGGCGAGCACTGCCAAGGCCGCTTGGATCATTCCGGGGATTTTCATGGCCTCACTCTGAAACCCCATTGTGAAGGAGTGCTGAACCGCGCGTGAAAATGGGATTAGAAATGGCGCACGCGCCCGGTCACTCCCTCTCGACACGAGCGAGCTCTGCACGCTTGTTCGCCATGAAGTAGAGGACCGGGACCGCCATGCGGCTGATCAGCAGCGAGGCGATTTCGCCGGCCATGAGGGCGATGGCGAGGCCCTTGAAGATGGGGTCGGCGAGGATGACGCTCGCGCCGACGACCACGGCCATCGCGGTGAGCAGCATCGGACGGAAGCGCACGGCGCCGGCGTCCACGACGGCCTCGGCGAGCGGCATGCCCTCGGCCACGCGCTGCTCGATGAAGTCCACGAGGATGATCGAGTTCCGCACGACGATGCCCGCGCCGGCCATGAAGCCGATCATCGACGTCGCGGAGAAGAACGCGCCGAGCATTCCGTGCGCGGGCATGATGCCGACGAGCGAGAACGGAATCGCGACCATGACGATGAGCGGCGTGAGGAAGCTGCGGAACCAGCCGACCATCAGCACATAGATGAGCACGAGACAGGCGGCGAATGCGCTGCCGAGGTCGCGGAAGACCTCGATGGTGATGTGCCATTCGCCGTCCCACTTCATCGCGGGCTTGACCTCGGTGAAGGGCTGCACGGCGTTGAAGACCTCGAGCGCGGTGCCGTCGCCGCCAAACTCGCGCGTGTCGAGCTTCGCGAGCGCGGCGTTCATTTTCGTGATGGCGTAAACGGGAGCCTCGATGACGCCCGCGACGTCGCCGATGACGTAAGTCACGGGCATGAGGTTCTTGTGGTAGATGCTCTTCTCCGCGGTCGTCTGCTCCACGCGCACGAGCTCGCGCAGCGGGATGAGCGGAGCGGTGCCGGCGGCGCCGGGCTCGGGCAGCGCGTTAGCATCGCCGGAGCGCACGCGCAGCGCGAGCAACTCGTCCGGCGTGGTGCGTGAGGAGCGCGGCAGCTCCAGCATGATGTTCACGTCCTCCTTCTCACGCGGCAGGTGCATGAGGTCCACGGACTCGCCGCCGACGGCGATGCGCAGCGTCTGCGAAATCGTCTCGGCGCTGATGCCGTGCAGCGCGGCCTTTTCCTTGTCGATCACGAAGCGCGCCTTTGGCTGGTCGGCCTCGACATACCAGTCCACGTCCACGACGCCCGGCGTGCCGTTGAAAATGTCGCGCACCTTGCGGGCGAGCGCGTGGCGGTCGTTCTCGGTCGGGCCGTAGATTTCCGCGACGAGCGTCTGCAGCACGGGCGGGCCGGGCGGCACTTCGGCGACGGCGACGCGCGCGTCGAATTTCGCCGCGATCCCGGCGACGCGCGGGCGCACGCGCTTCACGATGTCGTGGCTCTGCGCGCTGCGCTCGCCCTTCGGCAGGAGGTTCACCTGGATGTCGGCGACGTTTGCCCCAGCACGCATGAAGTAGTGCCGCACGAGGCCGTTGAAATTGAACGGCGACGCGACGCCCGCGTAGATCTGGTAGTCGGTGACTTCCGGCTCGGTGCGAATGGCGGCGGCGATTTCCTTCGCGGCCTGCGCGGTGCGTTCGAGCGAAGCGCCTTCGGGCATGTTCAGGATGATCTGAAACTCGCTCTTGTTGTCGAAGGGCAGCATTTTCACCTTCACCCAGCCGATGGCGACCGTGCCCATCGCGGCGAGCAGCAGCACGGTGATGCCGCCGAGGAAAAGCCAGCGCCAGCGCGCCTTCGCAATCATCGGCCCCATCACGCGCCGGTAGAGCCGCGTGAAGAAATCCTCCTCGTGCGCGAAGTGGCTCGCGGCCTGCGTGGCCGTGCCCTCGGTGAGCTTCGCGTATTTTTTCCCCCACCGCAGGATGCGGATGCTCGCCCACGGCGTGACGATGAACGCAATCGCGAGCGACCAGCCCATCGCCGCGCTCGCACCAATCGGAATCGGCCGCATGTAGGGCCCCATGAGCCCGCCGACGAACGCCATCGGCAGCACTGCGGCGACGACCGCGAAGGTCGCGAGAATCGTCGGATTGCCCACTTCGCTAACCGCCTCGACCGCGATCGCGGACCAGCTCCGGCCCTTGTTTTGCGGGAGGTGGAAATGGCGGACGATGTTTTCCACCACGACGATCGCATCGTCCACGAGGATGCCGATGGAGAAGATGAGCGCGAAGAGCGTGATGCGGTTCAGCGTGAAACCGAGCAGGTAGAAGACGAGCAGCGTGAGCGCGAGCGTCGCCGGAATCGCGATGGCGACGATGCCCGATTCGCGCCAGCCGAGCGTCAGCCAGATGAGCAGCGACACGCCGATGACGGCGATGCCCATGTGCAGCAGCAGCTCGTTCGATTTCTCCGCCGCCGTCTCGCCGTAGTGGCGCGTGATCGAGACTTCGACATCGCGCGGGATGAGCGTGCCCTTCAGCGTCTCGACTTTGCGCAGCACGTCGTGCGCGACGCTGATCGCGTTCGCACCGGGGCGCTTCGCGATGCTGAGTGTCACGGACGGTTCCTCGTCGGGCAGCGATGCGCGCGCGGCGCCGTGGCCGAAGAAGGTGTAGTTCGACGGCTCTTCCGCGCCGTCCACGATGTCGGCGACTTCGCGCAGATACACGGGGCGGCCACCAAAAACACCAACGACGACGTTGCCCACATCCTCCGCGCTGGTGAGGAACGCGCCGGTCTCGATGAGCACTTCCTGATTTCCGGTCGTGAGTCCGCCGGAGCGGAACTGGCGATTCGTCTGCTGGAGCATCGGCACAAGGCCCGCGGCGCTGAGATTGCGCGAGGCAAGGCGCACCGGATCGAGCAGCACGCGAACCTGTCGCCGCGAGCCGCCGATGATCGTCGTCTCCGCGACGAGCGGCACGGCTTTCACCGCGTCGTCCACCTCCGCCACGAGCCGCCGCAGTGTGAGGTGATCGTAGCGCGCGCTGTGGAAGGTGAGCGCGAGGATCGGCACGTCGTCGATCGACTTCGGCTTCACGATGGGCGCGCCGACACCGTGCGGGATGCGGTCGAAGTTCGAGCGCAGCTTCTCCGTGAGCCGCACGAGGCTCTCGTCCGGATCGGAGCCGACCTTGAACCGCACGATGACGAGGCTCCCGCTGTCACGTGACGTGGAGTAGATGTATTCCACACCCGGGATTTCCCAGAGCAGCTTCTCCATTGGCCGGGTCGCGCGCTCCTCGACCTCCTTCGCGGTGATGCCGGCCATGTTCACCATCACGTCCACCATCGGCACCTTGATCTGCGGCTCCTCCTCGCGCGGCAGCAGCACGATCGCCGCGAGCCCGAGCAGCACCGCGGTGATGACGATGAGCGGCGTGAGCTTCGAGCCGATGAACGCGTGCGCGATCTTGCCGGAAATGCCCAGGAGCCCGTGCACCTTCTCCTCCGGCTTGCTGGAAGGGGCGCCTGTCATTTTCCGGAAAGGGCGAAGACGAGACCGAGCACCGCGCCATAGATTGCGCCGCGCCACCACGTGGACGTGAGCGGGCACGTGCCCGAGGAGCACTGCCCGAAATAGCCGAGCGCCGCACCGAGTGCCGCACCGATGAGGATGGGAATGACAAAGCGCATCAGCGGACATCCTCCCTGCGCGCAGCCTGGAGCGCGAATGTGCGGAGCTGCGCCGCGGGCATCGCGCCCGACATGCGCTCCACTTCGCGCCCTGCGACGAAGACCGCGAAGGTGGGAATCGAGCGGATGCCCATGCGCCCCGCGATGCGCGGCTGGGCCTCGGTGTTCACCTTCACGACGAGCAGCTCGCCCGCAGCGATGGATGCGAGCTTTGCGACTTCCGGTGCGACCATCTGGCACGGCCCGCACCACGGCGCCCAAAAATCCACGAGCACCGGCAGCGACGCGCCGCCGATGAGCGCGGCGAAGCTGGCTTCGGATTCGATGTCCACCGGCAGCGCGGGGAGCGGAAGCGCGGCCTTGCAGCTTCCGCAGCCCCCGGCCTCGTGCAGCCGCGCAAACGGAATGCGGTTTGCGCGCCGGCACTGCGGGCAGTGGATCAGGATGCCGCGATCGTCGGCGGCGAGATACGGGGTGTTGCTCATGGCTTCAAAGTAACTGGCTGTCCGTCGCGCAGAGTCGCCGCTCCTTCCGAGACCACACTCTCGCCAGCCGCGACACCGGCGAGCAGCTCGACCTCTCCGTCCGTCTGCTTTCCCGTGCGCACGATGCGGAGCTGCGCGTGCTGCTTCTCGACGACGAAGACCGTCTCCACCTGCCCGCGCGCCACGAGCGCCGAGGCCGGCACATGGATCGAGGTTTTCTCGCCAATCGGCACGAGCGCCCTCCCGAACTGCCCGCTCCGCACGCCTTCCGTCGGTGGCAGGTCGAGCTTCGCGAGGAAAGTGCGCGTCGCAGCGGCGGCCACGGGCGCGAGTTCCGCAACCACGCCGTCCACGGTGGAGCGGTTCGCGCCGACGCGGACCGTGAACTTCGAGCCGAGCTTCACGCTGCCGATGAGCGCCTCGGGGACGTCCGCCTCGAAGCGCAGCACGCGCGGGTCCTCCATCTCGACGATCGGCCTGCCCGGCGCGGCGAGGTCGCCGACATCCGCGAGCTGGCGCGTGATCACCCCGTCGAACGGCGCCACGACCTTCGTGTAGCCCAGCATCGTCTCCGCCTCGGTGAGCGCACCCGCGGAGATGCGCGCGCGGGCCTGCACGGCGTCAAACTCCGCCTGCGTCGTGATCTTCTGCTGCATGAGTGCGCGCGCCCGTTCGAGATCGGCCACAGCCTGTTCGCGCACGGCCTGCGCCTGATCCACGCGGGCCTGGATTTCGCGGGCGTCGAGCCGCGCGATGAGGTCGCCCGCCTTCACCGGCTGGCCGGGCGCGACGAGCAGCGACTCCATTCTCGCGCTGACCTTCGGCTCGATGGCCGCGCGGAGTTTTGCACGCACCGTGCCGACGACCTCCTCGTGCGCGACGCGCGGCGCGGCCTGCGCGGCCGCGACACGCACCGCCACGGGCGGCAGGCTTTCGCCTGTGTGCGACGGTTCATTCCTGCGGCACCCGAAAACGAGAGCGGTCACAACAGCCGTGGCCACAAGCGCGAGGCGGGATGCAGATTTTCGATGTGGAAATATCATGCTGCGGGTGGTGCGGGCGTCACGATTTGCGCGCGCTGCCGGGGCAGCAGCCGCCTTTCGGCACGCCGAACTTGATGAGGATGCGCTCCAGTGGGCAGAAGCCGGTGAATCCCGACTGGAACAGGTTCGCGCCGACGAAGACGGCAAGGTAGATCCAGCGTGGATCCACCCAGTGCGCGAGCGCGAGGCTCAGCAGGATCATGCTTCCAGCGGTGGTGTAGATGATGCGTTCGGTGTTCATGGTGTGTCGTTGCTCAGTGGTGTTTCGAGTGCAGTAGTTCCGCGAAAATGTGCGCGCGCGGGATGTCGAACTCCGGCTCCGCGGACTCCACGCGCCGCGCCGGATGCGCCGCCAGTGTCTGCCGCGCACGGGCGCACGCGGCAGCCATCCCGAGTTCATCCGCCTCGTCGCCGAGCATCGTCCGCGCGCGGGCGCAGCAGGCTTCGAGCACCTCGTCGTCGAGATGCGCGACGAGCCCGATGAGCAGGAGCGAGACATCGTTTGGCTGGATCCTCGCCGTGCCGCCGCCGCTGAACCACCAGTGCCGCCTGCCATTCCGGATCACCGCCAGCGGGCCGATCTCCAGCGAGACAATCATCGGCGCATGGCCGGGAAAGACACCGATGCCACCCTCGGTCGTCGTCATCTCCACATACTCGACGGCTTCATTCAGAAACTCGCCGGCGGGAGTGACGATGCGGAGGTTGAGCGACTTGGGTTCCATGAGCGGTTTTGGGTATGAATAAACAAATGCTCCTTTGGTTATATTCTATCCGGCAGTTGTCCGTTGCTGACCTGTTCTTGCATGGCTCAGATCGAGTAGTGGGGGATGGATTCCCGCGCCTGGCGGTTCAGCCGGTCGCAGACCAGCTCGCACAGCGTGATGACGAAGTCGCCCTGGAGCTGGTAGTAGGCGAATGTCCCCTGCTGCTCCCGGGAAATGAAGCCCGCCTCGAAGAGCACCCGGAGCTGCTTGGAAATGTTCGGCTGGCTCGTCCCGATGGCCTCGACGAGCTCGTTCACCGTCTTGGAGCCCGCCTTCAGTTCCTGCAGGATTGCGAGACGGGTCGTCTCCGAGAGCGCCCGAAAATTTGCGGCGATTCTCGCGAGCGCTTCGCGGCTCTGGTTTCTGCGGGTCGGCGTTGCGGTTTTCATGTCTGAATGGTTATATAGTAATTTTCTGCCTCCTGCTGTCAAACGGATGTTCTGCGATTTTCCGTCAGATGCCTGAATCCGACGTCTGGGACTCCCGACCCGCCCGCGCATTCACGCTTCCCGCGCAGTGGCTGGCCTGCCATCGTCCGCCGCGATGCTCGCTAAAGTTTTCTCCGCCGCTGTGTTCGGGGTCGAGGCGTTCGACCTCGATGTCGAGGTGAGCGTGAATGGCGGCCAGAAGGACGCCATCGTGATCGTCGGCCTGCCCGATGCCGCCGTGCGCGAGGCGCGCGACCGGGTGAAGACGTCGATTTCCAACAGCGGCTTCCGGTGGCCGAACGGACACGTGACCGTGAACCTCGCGCCCGCGGACGTGAAGAAAGAGGGGCCGAGCTTCGACCTCCCCATCGCGCTCGCGATGACGGCGTGCGCGCAGGACGTGAGGCTGGAGAACGCGCAGGACTTCTGCTTCGTGGGTGAACTCGCGCTCGACGGCGCGGTGCGGCCCGTGCGCGGCGTGCTCTCCGTCGCCATCGAAGCGCGGCGCGTGGGGCGGAAAAAGCTCGTCGTCCCCGCCGCAAACGCGCGCGAGGCGGCGATGGTCGCAGGCATCGAGGTGTATGGCGTGAACAACCTGCGCGAGGCGTTCACCTTCCTCACTGGCGAGCATCCGCTGAAGCCCCTGCGCGAGGACCTCGCGGCATTCTTCGCCAGCCACAGCGACTACGACGTGGACTTCGCCGACGTGCGCGGGCAGCAGCACGTGAAGCGCGCCATCGAGATCGCCGCGTGCGGCGGCCACGGCCTGCTGCTCATCGGCCCGCCCGGCTCGGGCAAGAGCATGCTGAGCAAGCGCGTGCCGACCATTTTGCCGCCGCTCACGATGGAGGAGGCCATTGAGACGACGAAAATCCACAGCATCGCCGGCCTGCTGCTCGACAAGTCGTTCGTCGCCACGCGCCCGTTCCGCGCGCCGCACCACACGGTCTCCGACGCCGGCCTGCTCGGCGGCGGCATGAACCCCGCACCCGGCGAGATCAGCCTCGCGCACCACGGCGTGCTCTTCCTCGACGAGCTGCCGGAGTTCAAGCGCACCACGCTCGAAGTGCTGCGCCAGCCGATGGAGGACGGCAAAGTGACCGTCTCGCGCGCGGCTGGCACGATGACCTTCCCCGCGGAGTTCATGCTCGTCGCCGCGATGAATCCCTGCCCCTGCGGATTCCACGGCGACCCGAAGCGCCAGTGCCGCTGCACGCCGCAGCAGGTCGAGCGCTACCGCGAGCGCATCAGCGGCCCGCTGCTCGACCGCATCGACCTCCACGTCGAGGCGCCCGCGGTCGCCTTCGACGAGCTGCGCAGCACGGAGAAGGGCGAGCCCAGCGCCGCCATCCGCGAGCGCGTCGTGCGGGTGCGCGGGATGCAGCGCGCACGCTTCGGCGACGGAAACAAAGTGCGCATCAACGCCCGCATGGGCTCGCAGCAGGTGCGCAAATTCTGCGCGCTCAGCGAAGACGCCGAAAACCTCCTGCGCATGGCGATGGACAACCTCAACCTCTCCGCCCGCGCGCACGACCGCATCCTGAAGGTCGCCCGCACCATCGCCGACCTCGCCGAAGCCCCCGACATCGCCCCCGACCATATCGCCGAGGCCATCCAATACCGCACGCTCGACCGCAAGCTCTGGCGGTGATCGAGGAGCGCAGGCACCCACACACCACATCCCTCCTCCACCGTCCCCATGCCCGACGCCGCACCCCTCAACGATCTCGAACGAACCTTCGCAGCCGCGATGAAGAGCGCGGGCGCCCGACCCGCCCTGTGTCACCTTCTGCGGGCATCGCGTGCCGCCGCAGCCGCCCATAATCCATGAAACCCATCATCGCCCTCCTCTCGCTCATCCCGCTCCTCTGCGGCAACTCACACGCCGCACCGCTGAAGGTTTTCATCCTCGCGGGCCAGTCGAACATGGAGGGCCACGCGAAGATCGAGACGTTCGACTACATCGGCGACGATCCTGCGACGGCTCCCCTTTTGAAAATGATGCGCGGCGCGGATGGCCAGCCGCGCGTGTGCGACCACACTTGGATTTCCTACTTCACCGGCAAATACGATGGCAGCGCGAATGGCGAGGGAACGGGGAAACTGACGGCGGGTTTCGGCGCGCGCGACGATGCCACGAAATCGAATGGCAAGATCGGCCCGGAGTTCACCTTCGGCCTCACGATGGATGCTGCGTTGAAGGAACCGGTGCTCATCATCAAGACCGCTTGGGGCGGCCGGAGCCTGCACACCGAATTCCGCCCGCCGAGCGCGGGGCCGTATGAACTCAATGACCACCAAAAGAAGCTCTACTACGGCCCGCCAGGCCACGGGGTGCCGAAGGACATGAACCAATGGCTCGCGGAGAAGAAAAAGGAAACGGGGCGCTTTTATCGCTACATGATCGAGCACGTGAAGCACGTGCTCGCCGATCCGAAGCGCGTGTGCCCGGCGTATGATGCACGGCAGGGATTCGAGATCGCAGGCTTCGTGTGGCTGCAGGGCTTCAACGACATGGTGGACGGCCACACTTATCCAAACCAGGGCAAGCCCGACCGCTTTGCCGCCTACAGCGATCTGCTCGCCCACTTCATCCGCGATGTGCGCAAGGATCTCGGCGCGCCGAAGATGCCGTTCGTCATCGGCGTGATGGGCGTCGGCGGCTTGAAGGCGAACAAGGACACCGTCGCATTCCGCGAGGCGATGACCGCGCCGGCGCTGATGCCGGAGTTCAAAGGCAACGTCTTCGCCGTGCCCACCGCGCCTTTCTGGTCCGAGGAACTCGCCGCCATCGACGAGAAGCGCGCGCAGGTCCGCCAGATGGGCTTTTACCTGAACTCGAAGCACAAGGATCACGCCAACGCGGACGGCCGCATGACCGAGCAGCAGAAACGCGACTATCTCAAAGAATACGAAGCCAAGCTCATCCCGCCCGCTGAGGAGGCGCTGTGGAAACGCGGCGCGTCGAACGCCGGCTACCACTACCTCGGCTGCGCAAAGACCTTCGCGCTGATGGGCAGGGCCTTCGCCGAGGTGCTGCTGAAAAATCGCCCCCCGCGGTGAGGCGGGGCAGCGCCCGGGAACGGGTGCCCAACGCAAGACGTCCGGGACGAAATCCGCCTGCGTTCCTGATTTCCTACCGTCGAAATTCACAATAGAAGGTCACCCATGAACTTGCTCCGCACTTTCCTCGCCCTCGTGCTCCTCTGCGCCACGTCCGCGTTCTCGCACGCCGCGGAGAAGTCGCCCGGCGTCGAGTCGCTCGGGAAAATCACCGAGGGGCAGAAGGCGGATGCGACGCTGCAGATTCTCGGCAAGCCCGAGTCAAAGGGCGCGGACACCTTCATGGGTGCCACGGGCGAGTGGATGCAGGAATGGCGCTACCCCGCGCAGGGTCTCCGCCTTTACATGGCCTCGAACACGAAGAACGGCGCGAAAACCGTCTCCACGATCACCGCCTCCGGCGACTGCAAACTCGCCACGCGCCGCGGCATCCGCATCGGCGACAGCGTCGCGGCGGTGCGGAAAGCCTACGGCAAGTTCGAGGACAAATCGCAAGGCCGCTCCGGCGAGACATTCGTCGCCGGCTCCGTGTATGGCGGCGTCATCATGACGTGACTTCGCTTTTTCGAGTCGAGTGAAGAGTGAGTCTGGGGATTTCAGAAAGAACCCAGATCATGAAAGGAAAACGATACACAACCGAAGAAAAGATCCGCATTCTGCGGGAAGGAGACGGAGGCAAAGCCGTGGCCGAGGTGTGCCGGGAACGGAACATCTCGGAACAGACCTACTACCGGTGGAAGCGGCAGTTTGGGATGATGGAGGTCAACGAGGCGAAGCGGCTCAAGGAGCTTGAGCGTGAGAACGCGGAGCTAAAGAAGATGCTGGCGGAGTCGCTGCTGAAGAACCGGGTGCTGGAGGCAGTTTGCGAAAAAAAATGGTAAGCCCAGGGCACCGCAAGGCAGTGGCGAGGGAGGTGGTGGAGGCAGGGATGTGCTCTGGGCGAGCAGTGTGCCGGTTCCTTGGGTTGTCCCGAGGAACGTATTGGTATCGGGGCCGATTGCCGTCGCCCCGGCAGGAGCAATTGGAACGGCGGATGAGGGAACTCTCCGAAGAGCACCCGCGCTACGGCTACCGACGGATTGCCGCGTTGCTGAGGCGGGAAGGCTGGGCCGTGGGCAGGCGGCATATCCAGCGGCTGCGGCGTTGCGCCGGGCTGCGCGTGCCGCCGAGCAAGCGCAAGGTGGTGCGCCGAGGAGTCTCCACGGGGCTGCCGACCAAGGCGACGCACCGCGGGCATGTGTGGACGTGGGACTTCATCGCGGATGCCACCGTGAGAGGAGGAGCCTTGAGGATGCTGACGATCCTCGACGAACACACCCGGGAGTGCCATGTGCTGAGAGCCGACCGTGCATTGCGCTCGGAGGACGTGCTGGAGTGGTTGAAGAAGGCGATCGAGAAGCATGGAGCGCCCGAATACCTGCGCAGCGACAACGGCAGCGAGTTCATCGCCAAGATCGTGCAGCAGTGGCTGGCAGAGAACCGCATCAAGACGATCTACATTGATCCCGGCAGCCCGTGGCAGAACGGCTTTGTGGAAAGCTTCCACGGCCGGTTCCGCGACGAATGCCTCAACCGCGAGCAACTCTGGACACTGACCGAGGCGCGCGTGGTCATCGAGGACTTCCGGCAGCGCTACAACCACATCCGCCCGCACAGCAAGCTGGGCTACCAGAGCCCCGCCCACTTCGCCCAACCACGACTCACCCCATCCCCGGCTCCGGTCGGCCTCCGGCCTCCCCGCGCCGGGGATGGACAAACCAAAAACCAGACACTAAACACACAAACCAACCACTCGGACTAACTCTCCCTGTGGCTCGAAAAGATGAGTCCGGTCAGTCGCGCAGAAATTCATCCCGGTCGCCAAAGTCGCGCCGGGAAAATAGGTCGGGGGCATCCCCCGCTCTGGAGGCCGATTACTTCGCCGAGATCAGATCGAAGACCAGCACGTCATCGACCATCTTGGTGACGTTGCCGCCTGCATCACGGATAGGCGCCATCCCGCGCAGGATCACTTGACTGCCGTTTTTCGTGATTGGGCCGATCACCGTGTAATTGGCCGGCGGCAAGCCGGGCATGAAGCGCCGCGCGGTTCCCTTGTAGGAATTGCCAGTGGAGATCCCGGTGAAAAGAACCGTCCCCGGACGAACGAGGTTCTCCAATCCAGCGCGCGGACGGACGTAAACGATGGTCCGCTGATTTCCCTCCACAATCAGGCCCATGATGGATCCGTTGTGATTCCACTTGGAGGCCACCGCGGAAAGATTCCGCTCCTCCGCGCGCGCAGTTCCCGTGAACACATGGACCAGAAGGGAAAGGGTGACGAGGAGGGTGGTGATGGATTTCATGTGGGAGACTTGCTAGATGGGTTTGAAGGCGCAGGGGCGTAGCTATTCGCCACGCCACCGTCAAGCAGCTCAACAGGGCACGACAACTCCGGAGAAACCACCCTCCCGCACGCCTCAGCGCCTGCCGTCCGTCTTCGATAAAACTGCCGCGATCGCATCCAGGCCTGCTCCGCGCGTGCCGCGCCTCGGGGCAGAACCACGGAACCACTCGTAGAGCGTCTGTCCGGGGCAGTCCGTCGCCCACGCGATTTCGCGGTGAAAATAGATATCGTCCGCACCGAGGTGATGTTCCGCGAGTTTGCGCGCCACGAGCGCCACGGCTGCACGGCGCGCGGCCTCCGTGGGGAGGGACTTTCCGTAGCTTCCGATGAAACACACCGTGAGATGCCCCTCGCTGTGCCCCGGCTTCACTCCACCCGGCGGCTTCCCCGCCAGCGTCCTGCCTGACGCATCCTGCCCACCCGCCTCCCACTGCTCCTTTGTGAGATAGATGGTCCCGCTCGACGCCGCGTATCGCTCGGAACGCCCCTCATAGACCTTCCCTGACGGCCCGATGAGATAATGATAGGCGATGTCTCCCCATCCCTGCGTCGCCTGATGATAGTTCTGGATGTTCCTCAGCCGCTGCTCCTCGGAGACGGAATCCGGCACCGGAGTCTCCGTGTGATGAATGGACACATGCCGCACCGCTCCCATCGGCTGCTTTGCCAGCACGGCCGCATCCGGCTGCACGGTGCTCCACGATGCGCGCACCACGACCGCATCCTCCCCGTGGCAAAACCCGCACAGCAGAAAAGCAAGAAGCCCGACGAACAGGCGGTGCATGATATTTTCCACCCCGCTTCGCCGCCTTCCTTACGGGCTGACGATGACGTGGGAGTGGCCGGAGAGCGAGACGCCCTTGCCGATGACTTCGCCGTAAACGTAGGAGGAACCCGTGAGCTTCACGTTGCGCGTGGGGGCGAGGATGATGCCCTCGACCACCGAGCCGCCGCTCAAGGTCACGTCATACTGCGGGTTGTTGTTCTTCACGTTGAAGAGCACGTTCGCCGCCGTCAGACCCCCGGTGAGCTGGATCTTCGCCGCCGCGCTCAGCGACATGTAGCGGTTCACGTTGATCACAAAGTTCGTCGTGGACGCGCCGCTGAGCGTCAGCACCGCGTTCGCCCCGGACAAAATCAGGTCCGTCAGGTTCAGCACGTAGTTCGTGCCCGCCGCGCCAGTGATGCTCCCACCGCCGCTGATGTTGCTGAGCGAGATCGCCGTCGTGTCGTTGTTGACGATGTTCGACCCGCTCAGCGCTCCGCCAAGCACCAGCTGCGTCGGGCCGCTCCCCACCGTGCGCGCCAGACCCGCCGCCGCTGCCGATGCGTTGAGCGCGTCGGTCGCCCCCTGGTTGAGGTAGGCCGTGTCCGTGTTCTGGAAGATCCCCCCGCTGATCGTCCCCCCGTTGTTGTAGCTGCCCGTGGCCTGATAAACCGCCCCCGATATGTTCGAGAGCGACATGTTCAGGCTGCCACCTCCGGCGATGCCCACGTTGCCCATCACGTCCGGCCCCCCCAGCCCGCTCAAGTCCGGGTCGGTGATCGTCACCCCCCCGGAAAGCGAGAAGATCGCCCAGGACTGGTGCACCCCGCCGCCAAGCGTGCTGCCCGCGTTGCCAAGGCTCACCGTGGTCGCCCCGTAGGTCACCCCGGTGAAGAAGTTCTGCGCGCGCAGCGGCGCGGCACACGCCACCATGCTGAGCAGGGCGAGCACGAGGAGGTGCAGCCGGCTCATGCCGGCCCGATGGTGAAGGTGCGGGTGTTTCATGGGTTCGATGGTGGCGGTGAAAACGGCGGAACGGTCGGTTTGACTGCGGGGTTCAGGGGCTCTTCAGCAGTTCAGGTCAGGATGCTCCACTCAATTCCCCGCTTTGCAAAGCACGAATCCGGCTCGTGGACGAGAACGCCGAAACCACCAGCACCGGCTGGCCCGGCAGCCATAACGCCGTTAAGCCCCATCGCATGTCGTCGGATCATCGCGGGGTTTTTCGCATTCGGGATCTGGCTCGGCAAGGAGGTGGCTGTTACAATTTTGCTCCAAGGTTCATTTCCCTGCGCCGCGTTTGCGCCAGCCGATGCGCCGGCGCTCGCGGTAGCCGATGAGCGCGCACAGTGCCACAGCACCGATGAGCGCCGTCGTCGCAGGCTCCGGCACGGGCACGATCTCATACTGGCCGCCGAACTGCACCGCCATGCCGGTCCCGAAGCCGGTGAAGCTGATGCCGCTGATCGGCGCACCGAGCGTAAAGCCGGGATCCGCGCTGAACAGCAGCCGATCCTGCGTGAGATCGCCGTGCGTGTCCGTGGTCTCGCCGGGATTGAACATCGATCCAGTCCAGCCGCTGATCGTGAGCGTCAGCGTGCCCGCGGACAGCGCCGACATCGTTGCGGCGTTGAGCGAGCCGAACAGCAGCGTGTTCGTGTTGCCCGTGCCGAAGTCCAGCACCGTGTTCGCGCTCAGCGTCATCGAGGCAAACGTGTTCGTCCGCCCGGTCTGGCTGTCGTCCACCTTCAGCGTGCCACCCGCGCCGGTGAAGTCCGCGCCCGTGTTGATGATGTTGTCCGCCGCCGTGCTGCTGTTGAGCAGCAGCGTGCCGCCGGAGTTCACCGTCACGGCGTTTGTGCCGCTCAGGCTGCCTGTGACCGCGAGCGTGCCGGCGTTCACCGTGGTCCCACCCGAGTAGCTGTTGTTCGTGCTGCTGAGCGTGGTCGTGCCTGCGCCCGCCTGGATGATGCTTCCGCTGCCGCCGATCGTGTTTGAGAAGTCCGTCCCCTGCGACAGCGCATTGCTGCGGTTGAACGTGAGTGTTCCGTTGTTCGTGATCGCACTGTTCGGCGACAGCGACCCCGTCGCGCCGCCGGTGCCGAGCTGCAATGTCCCGGCGCTGATCGTCGTCGCGCCCGTGTAGGTGTTCGCACCAGTCAGCGCCAGCGTGCCGGCGCCCTGCTTGATCATGCCCCCGCCAGTGCCGTTGATGCGCGCACCGATGAGCATGTCCACCGCCGCGCTGCCGTCGCCGATGTCGAACGTGCGCGTCGTGGCGCTCAGCTCGAGGGTGCCCGCATTGGTGCCGGCGCTGCCGAGGTCGGTCCACGTGCCGTCGCCGTTGTCCTGGAGCTTGTTGCCGTTCAGGATGCTCGCGGTGCCGGAGCTGCCGGTGAAGCTGAGGTCGGCGTTCAGGAACAGGATGCCTGCGGCGACATCGTCGGAGCTGAGCGTGAGCGTGGGGCTGCCGGTGCCGGCAAACTCCAAGCCGACGTTGCCCGGCGCCATCTGGACCTCGACGCTGCCGGAGCCGAAGCCGCTGCCTTCATCGCCATGGATGATGTTCGTGCCGCCGCTGATCGTCAGCGCAGCCGACGGATAGAAGTTGGCGAAGCTGCCGTAGATGTCCGTGCCGAGGACGTGGTTCGCCCCGCCGGACCACGTCGGATCCGTCACCGTGAACACACCGCCGCGGCCGCTGAGATAGGTTCCGCCCGAGTTCGTGAACTGGAAGATCGTCTCCGACTTTCCGTTCCGGTTGAAGGTGCCGGAGGTGAGTTCGATGAACACGCTGTCGTCGATCTGGTTGTTCGCCAGCAGCCGGAGTTCGCCGCCATTGATCAGCACGTCCGGCGAACCCTTCGAGGAAACCCCGTCGCCGATGATGGCGTTCACACCCGCGGGCTTGTTCAAATCCACCCGTCCGAAGCTCACAGTCGTGAGACCCGAATAGGTGTTCGCCGCGGCACCCGCCAGCGTGAGCACGCCGTTCGCGGTGTCCTTCACCACTGCACCAGTGCCGCTGATGACTCCCGTGAGCGTCTGCGCGGCGCTCGACGAATATTGGAACGTCCCGCTGTTTGAAATCGCGCCCGCATAGGAACCCGCACCGAGCGAGCCGGCACCCGCAAGCCGCAGCGTGCCGGCGGTGATCGTCGTGTTGCCGGTGTAGCTGTTCACGCCGGAGAGCGTCTGCGTTCCACCGCCGACTTTCGCGAGCGTCAGCGCGTTTGCCTGATTCGTGATGCTGCCGGTGAAAGTGGTGTCCGTTCCATCCGCGCCAAGTGTGAGCGTCTGGGCCGCACCGGTGTTCGTCACGACGCCTCCGCCCGCGAGCGAGCCGATGGTTTCAGACAGGCCGTTCAGGTTGAAGAACCCGCCCAGCGCCACGACCACCGCGGAGAGATCCGGGATGGAGCCCGCGGCACCGAGCTGGAGAATCCCCGCATTCACGGTCGTGCTGCCACCGTAGTCGTTCGTCGCGTTCTGCAGCACGAGCGTTCCAGGCCCGTCCTTTGTCAGGTCGGTCCCGCCGGTGAGTTTGCCGGTGATCGCGCCGGTCATGAGCAGGCCGTTCACGGTGATGGTGTGCGGACCCGCCGCGAGCGTCACCGTGCCGGCGAGCGTCAGGTTGTTCGTCGCATTGGCAGTGGCGTTTTCCGAGGCCAGCGTGCCGAAGGTGAAGTCCCCGGCGACCGCGATCGCGTTCGCCGCGGGCACCGTGCGGGCCGCCGTGCCGCCGCGGATCGCGACGCCGCTGGCGAGGGAAATCGTCCCCGTGCCGTAGGGGTTCGTGCCCGCGGTGTCGTCAAACACCAGCGTGCCGGCATTCACGTTCAGGCCGCCGGCAAGCGGATGCGCGGTGCCGCCGTTGAGGATCAGCGAGCCGCCGCCGGTCTTCGTAATCGTGCCGCCGCCCGTGGTTGTGAGCGGTGCGGTGATGATGAGCCCGCTCGGCGAGAGGCCTGCGTTCACGTTGATCACCGGGGCCGCATCGCTCAGCACGAGCGCCGTGCCGGAAATGGTCGGCGTGGTGCTGAAGTTGTCGTTCGTCGCATCAATCGCCGTCGCAGCCGAAAGCGTGAGTGACGTCGCCACCGCCACGGTCGGCGTCGCCGTGCCGCCCATGTTGGCGAAGGTGAGGCTGTTGAGCGTGTTGCTGCCCACCAGCGTCAGGACGCCGCCGCCGTTGATCGCCACGTCGTTGCTCGCATCAATCTGTCCCGCGTTCGTGCTCATCGTGAGGTTCGCGTTGTTCAGCGTGACGCCGCCCGCCGGGATGACCACCGTGCCTGCGCCCGCCGTCGCATTGATCGTCAGCGTGCCGGCATTCACGACAGTGCCGCCGGTGTAGGTGTTTGCGGCGGTCAATGTGGTGGCGGCGGGTCCGGCCTTCACGAGTTTCGTCAGGTTGCCGAGGCCGTTGTCGGCGATCACGGAGTGGATGGTGACGGTGTTCTGGTTGTGCCATTCGACCAGCTCGGTGGTGCCCGAGGTCGCCGTGCCGCCCGAGGTCAGCTTTCCGCGCAGCGCGGTGGTGCCGATGTTCACCGCGTTGTTGTTGTTGTCGCGCAGCAAGCCGCCGAGCGCGAGGTTCAGCGTCTCCGTGCCGGCGGTGAATGTGATGGCGCGCGTCGCAGCGCCGGTGAGGCGGAGCGCGCCGATCGTGGTGTTCGCGGAGATGGCGACATCCGCGCCGGTGCTCGAGACGTTCGCCGGCAGATTGTTTCCGCTCGCGAGCGCCGCGCTGTAGGCCGGGAACCCAGTCTGGCCATAGCGGCCGACGCCAAGCGTGGTGTTGTAAACGCCATACTCTCCCGAGTTGATGATCACGCCGGCGCCGAGGAACGCATTGTTCACGGGCGCCGCACCGTTGATTTGGCCGATGAAGATTTGCGCGCCGTTCTGCGTGGTGATGCCGGGGTCGGAGGCGAAGTGGATCGTGCTGCCGTTGTTCGCCGCGCGCACGAGGCTGCCGATGGAGAGGAGATTCGTCGCGCCCGCGTTGCCGAGGACGTTGACCGTGATCGTGGAGGCGCCGCCGAGCACCGTCACCGTGTCAATCATCCCCGTCGTGTCCACGGAGCCGCCGGCAAGCTGCGAAAGCGTGCCGCCGCGCAGCGTGACCGGCACCGACGCGGGAAGGCGCGTCGGATTCAAGTCGGCGAGCGTCGTGAGGTTGTTGTTCGCGAGCGTGAGGCCGCCGAAGTTCAGCGTGACCGACGCGTTCACGAGGCTGCCGCTGCTGTAGAGCGCGCCCTTGTCCTGCACGGTCAGCGTGCCTCCGCGGATGATCGTCGCGCCAGTGTAGGATTGCGCATCGGGCAGCGTGAGGTTGCCCGAGCCTGCCTTGGTGAAGGCGAGGTTCCCGGTGAGGTTTGCGCCGAAAGTGGACGATGTGGTCGTGGCGCTGGTGAGGATCGCCGTGGTGGCGCTGGAGTTGGTGATGACGCCGCCCGCGAACGCGAGCGTGTTGCTGTTCAGCAGCGCGCCGAACGCCTGGTTGTTCCCATTGAGGTCGAGCACGCCCCCGTTCACCTGGATGTTTCCGACCGTCGTAGTGAGCGTCGGAGCGACGAGGATGGTGTTCGCGCCGCCCGCGAGGATCATGTTGCCGGAGCTCAGCGCCGTCTGGCCGGTGTAGGACTGGCGCGTGGAGAGCGTGAGGTCGCCGTCGCGCGTCTTCGTCATTCCCGCCGTGCCGGTGATGCTGGAGGTGATGTTCAGCGAATCGCCGAACACGCGGAGAATCCCCTCCGCGCCAAGGGCGAGCACGGGCGTGCTGATCGTGGCGTCGTTGCCGGTCACGATGATGCCGCCGCTGGTGACGGTGAGGCCCTGCGTCGGAAGCAGGAGCCCGCTGGAGCCGAGCGTCACATTGTCGTCGAGGATCTTCAGCGCGTTCACGGTGCGGGCCAGCGTGATGTCGCGCACAGTCGTCGTGGCGTCCACCTTCACCGTCTCGGTGGTCGCGCCCGCGTTGATGTCCGTCCGGGTCGTATAGCCCGTGAAGGCGATGACGCCTTGGATCGGGTCGTAGGTGGCGAAGTCCGTGCCGACCGCGATGCGCGCGAGGATGCCGGTAGTGGCCGGCACCTCCGTCGGGGCGGTGGTGAAGAGCAGCCTCGTGTCCGTGCCGAGGTTGGTGCCGGAGACCGTGGCGGTGCTGCCGGCGTTCTGCGTGAGGCTGGCGAAGGTGACGAACGCGGTGCCGCCGCTTCCGCCGGCGGTGAGAGTGATGGTGGAGGCGCTCGGGCCGAGAGTGAGGACTCCCGCAGTCTCGGTGGAGGCCGTGGCGTCGCGGCCCAAGTATTCGAGCGCGCCGCCATTGAGCGTCAGCGCGCCGCCGCTGAGGCGGTTGTTCACGTTCGCGGAACTGCCCAGATCGCTGTTGTCCAAGCGGAGCGTGCCACCTTCGTTCACCGTGTGGGCGGCGCTCAGGAAGTTGCTCGATCCGAGATCCGTGTAGGCGACCACGCCACGGTTCACGGTAAGCTGGCCGCGCGAGGTGCTGCTGGAGGCGGGAGCGGTGAGCTTCATCGTTCCGACTCCGATCTTCGTCAGGTTGAGGGTGTTCGCAGTCGCGTCGTTGAACCGGAGGAATGTGCCCGAGAACGTGGTGTCCGTTCCGTCGAACCCGACCGTCAGCGTCTGCGCGGTCGTCGAGGCGGACGAATTCATGATGTAGCCAGAACCGGCCAGGGAACCCAGCGTGGTGCTGACGCCGTTGATGTTCAGGCCGGTGCCGCTTTGGAGTGTGAGCGCCGAAAACCGCGAGCCGGCGTTCGTCGCGCCGATTTGGATGCGCCCGTCCGTCACTGTCGTCGGGCCGGTGTAGATCGCCTGGCCGTTGAACTGGAGCACGCCGTCGCCGTCCTTCGTGAATCCACCCGACGAGCCGACCACGCCCTGGAGGTTAAAGTCGGAGAGCAGCGCGGCGAGTTCCTGCCCGTTGAAGCGCGTCGCGCTGATGTCCACCGAGCGCACCGTGCCCCCGAGGTCCAGGCGGCCCGCGACGGTCGAGGTCGAGGCGGGGTTCGCCGTGGTGGAGACGATGTTGCCGTTCAGCGTCAGCACGCCCGTGAGCGAATTCACCACCGAGGCGCCGGTGCCACCGCCGTCGTCGCGGTAAACGAGGCCGGCAAGGGTGTTGTTGCCGACGAGGTTCAGCGATGCATTGCCATTGATCGTGACGATGTTGCCCGAAGCAATCAGGCCCGCGGCGGCGAGGGTGACGACCGAGCCGTTGCCGCTGATCACGAGGCCGTTCGCCGGAGTCGCAGCGAGCGGGATGTTGCTGGTGGCCGCGACCGTGAGCGTGCCCTGGTTCACCGTGGTGCCGCCGTCGTAGGTGTTGGTGCCGTTGAGCGTGAGGGCGTTGGCCCCGCTCTTCACCAGCGTGACGCCCGATCCGGTGATGGCGCTGTTGATGATCTGCGGCCCGGTGCCCTGAGTGTAGATGAACAGCTCGGGGCCGCCCGAGGTGATGGCGCCCTGGTTCACCGCCGATCCGATGACCTGCGATGCCGTGCTGAAGAACAGCAGGCCGCCCGAGGTGAGCGTCAGCGTCTTGCCAGCAGCGATGTTGACCGTCTGGGCCGCGACGTTGCCCATGCGCAGGCTGTTGATCGTCAGATCATCGGAGACCGGCAGCACGTTTCCGGTCACCGCCGTGTTGATGCTGATGTTGTCCGTCGGCGACGCC
The DNA here is from genome assembly GCA_044221185.1 of Chthoniobacteraceae bacterium. Taxonomy (GTDB): domain Bacteria; phylum Verrucomicrobiota; class Verrucomicrobiia; order Chthoniobacterales; family Chthoniobacteraceae; genus SXWH01. The sequence continues at coordinate 156,551 of JBGAPP010000012.1, forward strand.
GCGTTGAGCGTGCCGGGCGACGAGGTGAGGTTCGAGTATTGCAGGGCGCCGTTCGCTCCCATCGCCGCGACACCGAGTCCGGGGATGTAGGTCGCGAAGTCGCTGGTGCCGATGATCGCCCATCCGCCGATGATTCCATTCACAAGGCCGCCGCCGACCGTGGCGGTGGATGCGCCGTTGATGGTCGGGATGAGGATGCGCGCGGCGCTTCCCGCCTGACCGCCGGTCGCCGCGGTGAAATTGATCGTCCCACCGCCGACAGCGCGGGTGAGGCTGGTGAGCGTGAGGTCCGCGGAGTTCACTCCCGTGCCACCGAGCGCGGAGCTGATGAAGGAGTTGCCCTTCACGAGCGTCACATCTCCCAAGGTCTCCGTGGAGGCAGTCTGCGCGCGGCCGAGGAAGTTGATCGTGCCACCGCGCAGGGTGATCGGCGCCGCGTCGTTGACGCGATCTGTCAGGTCGCGGACACCGTTCGTGTTGTCGATGTTGAGCGTCGCATACACGATCTCGATGTCCGACGTTCCCGAGAGCCGCGCACTGTCGCGCAGGGCGGTGGTGGCGCCTGCGAGCAGCGTCTTGCCCGTGTAGGTGTTGTCGGAATACATCGTCAGCGTGTTGTCGCCGGTGCGCAGGAAGCTCATCGCGCCCTGCATGGAGCCGGCCCAGTTGCGGCCGGTGTTGTCCTGGACGGTCACCAGCACGCTGGAGGCGTTGCCCGTCACGATGCCGCCGCCGTTCTCCACTGCGGCATCCGTCATCAGGCGGCCGAGCTGCGAGTTGCCGTTCAGGTTCAGCGTTCCATTCGGCCCGAGGATGATGAAATTTGTCGCGGCAAGCGTGTTGTTGCCGCCATTGAGGATCACGGTGCCCTCGTTGATCGTGGCATTACCCGAGATCGTGCTCGCCCCGCGCCCTGCGATCGGGCTCGACGGCGGCGAGAACGTGACTGTGCCGGCACCGGTCTTCACCCAGCCGGCCGTGCCGACAATCGCGCTGGTGATCTCAAGCGTGGTGCCGGACGTGACGTTGTAAAAATTCTGCACCGCCACGTTGTTGAGGACCGGCACGGAGAGCGTGTGGGTCACGCCGCCGTCGGCAATGATCGCTCCCGCGCTCAGGGTCAACTGTGCCGGCGTCGCACCACCCGCAACAAATGCCGCGCCGGTGGCCGCCAAGTTCAGTGGCGTGCCGCCACTGAACTTGATTGCGTTGACCGTGCGATTCGCGGTCAGCGCGTTCGGCGCCGCATTCAGCAGCATCGTGGCCGTTGCGGCGGCCGTGTTCACATTGACGCCGCCGCTGTAGGCAGTGAACGCCGCGATACCGGTGCCCCCCGCGTAGGTAGCAAACTCCGTCCCGTCCACCGTCGCGCGCTGGATGATGCTGTTGGTCAGCGTGGGCGCAGTGGTGAAGAGGATCTTGTTGTTCGCGCTGCCGAGTGCCGCGGTGCCGCTGACAAAATTCAGCGAGGCGTCGCCGTTGAGCACGTTGTTGGCGATGGACCCAAATGTGATCGTGCTGGTGCCACCATTGCTGTCGGCAATGATGGTGCTGCCCGGACGCGCGACCGTGAGCGTGCCCAGCGTCTCGGTCGAGACACCGGCGTTGCCGAGATAGCTGAAAGTGCCGCCGGCGAGCGACAGCGCCCTGCCTCCGAGGCGGTTCGATGTGGCCGCGGCGGTGTCATCGACGGACACCGTGCCCGTTCCGTTGATCGTGACTGTGCCGGTGATGCCAAACTTCACGCCAGCCCCGGCAATGTTCAGCAAACCGGCATTGACCGTGATCGCCCCGGCAAAGGCAGTGTGGTTGACCGTCACATTCAGGTCTCCAGGACCCCATTTCGTGAGCGCGCCACCCGCGCCGCCGTTGCCGAGGATGCTGTTGAGGTTCACGACACCACCCGCGCCAGTGTAGAATGACGCGGTGTTTGCGGTGGCGATGTTGCCGTTGATGTTCAGCGTGGCGCCCGCGTCGGCGCCGTAGGTCGCGGCATTGCCCGAGGCCTGCGTGATGAGGCCGGCGTAGGTGTTGACACCCGAGACGCTCTGGATGCTTCCACCGGAGTTGATTCCCGACGACTGGCTGTTGGTCGTGAGAGTGATCGCGTTTGAAATCGCGACTCCGCCCGAGAGCTGCAGCGCCGAACCCACCGCGTTGTTGATCGCGATGGCGCCGGAGCCGAGCGCATTGCTGTCCTGCACCTGAATGGCGCCGCCGTTGATGGTGATGGCGCCAGTCCACGCCGGACCAGTCACGTTGTCCGCATTGATCGCGAGGATGCCGCTGTCGTTCTTCGTCAGCGTGTTCGTCGCGGATGACAGCGCAAACGGCGTGTTCAGCGTCAGCGTCGTGCCCGCGACGACCTCGAACGCGTTGTTCGCGGCGTTCAGGTTGAATGTGCGGGATGTGCCCCACGACGGACCGGTCCCGCGGAAGCCGACGCCCGTCGTCCCATCCACTTCGAGCGTAACGGAGTTGTTGATGTTTCCGAGCGCGCCATCCGAGTTCGCGGACAGGATGCCGTTGAGGACGTCGATCGTCTTGCCGACTCCGCCAAACGTGTTGCCGCCATTCGTCAGCGCGAGCGTGCCAAGACCGGATTTCACGAGATCGAATCCGCCCGTGTCCGAGACCACGCCGCTCAGCGTGAGCCCCTGCACGAGGTTCGACGCCGTCGCATTCGAGACCGAGAAATGCGATGCGCCGGTGAGGGTCGTCGTGCCGGTGAACTCCAGCCCGTAACCGCTGACGTTGTTCACGGCGAGGATGCTGCCGTTGTTGGTGAGGTTCACCTTCTGCACCTGCTTGTTGCGCGCGTTCGGCGCGCCGCCCGAGCGGTTCACCGTGACCGCCGTGTCCGCTGTCAGCGCCAAATTGCCGCCGAGACTGACATTCTCAACGGTGCCAAGCTCGTTGCCATCCGCGAGGAAGATGAGGCCGCCCGCGATGTTGATCGTGCCGTTGTAGTTTCCGAGGATCAGCGTGCCGAGGCCCGACTTGTTCGTCACGTCGGTCGCGAGCGATCCGATCACGTTGCCAATCGTCACGGTCATCTGGGGGGCGGTGACGGTCACATTCCACGTGGACGGCAGCGTGGTGTCGCCGTTGAGCGTGAGATTCTGGATGCCGTTGAACACCGTGTCGCCGAGGAACACGAAGTTGTTCGAGACCGTGTTTGCGGCAGTGGAAACCAGCGACGTGTTCGCAGCCATCGTCACTGTTCCGGTGCCGAGCGGCCCGGTGACGACTGGATTGCCGAGCCCGGAAGGCGTGCTGCTCGCGCCGACGATCAGGCCTCCACCGGTGACGCTGAGTCCGCCGGAGAAGGTGCTCTGCCCGCTGAGTTGGAGCAGGCCCGCACCGGACTTCACGATGCCCCCCGCTGGATCATTCTGGATCACGGAATTGATGATCAATCCCGCCTGCCACGGGGCGACATCCACGCCGTTGACGACGGTCGCACCGACATCGATCGAATAGGTGCCGGCACCGCCATTCAGATCCAAAGTTCCAGCGCCGATCGTGGCAACATTGCCCGCGTTCATTGTCGTCGCCGTGATGCCGCCCGTGAGCGTCAGCGTCCCCGTCGGATTGAGCGTCGGGGCACCGCCGCCCAGATTGTTGATCGTGAGAGTCGTAAGGGTGTTGTTGCCCGCGAGCGTCACCGTGGAACCGCCTCCAAGAGTGAGCGGCTGGCTCGGAATCACACCGCCGGCCGTCTGCGTGAGCGTGCTCTGCATGACGGTGATCCCCGCGCTGCCGCTGCCAGTGAGCGTGCCGGTGGCACCGAGGACGAGCGTCCCCTGATCAATCACTAGGCCGCCGGTGAAGGTGTTGGTCCCATTCCATGTCATCACGCTTGCACCTGTGTCGCCGGAGGACTTGATGACCCGGACAGCGCCGCCGTTGTCCGTGATGGCCGCATCGATCGACGCGGTGCGGTTCGTGCCGGTGTAGTTGAGGTGGTGGATGTAGAGGTCGCCACCGCCCGCGGGGCCGGTGAGATTGCCGTTCGTGATCGCGAAGTTCACGTTGTCCGTCCCCTGGCCGAAGATGAGGCCGCCCCCCTGAATCGTGAGCGTGTTGCCGTTCAGGTCGAGCGTCGTCGCCGCGCCCTGCTGGCCGAAGGTCAGCGTGCCGACCGTGGTGTTCGCAGCGAGCGTGGTCGTGCCCGTCGTGGTGAAGCGCACGTTGTCGGTCGCGAGGGGTCCGGAATTCAACCCGCTGCCCGCGTAGCCCGGGAAGCCGGTCTGGAGCAGGGTGCCGACTCCGAACGTCGCATCGTAACTGGCGAACTCGCGATCCACGACCGCCCACGGTCCGATGATGTTGTTCGTCAGCGTCGGCGCCGACGTAATCATCACGCGTCCGCGCGTGCCGATGAGGCCGAAGTCGCCGGCATTGTTGAAGCGGAGCGTGGCGACCGAGCCGCCCGAACGCGCCACCGACGCGACGGTGAGAACGCCCGAACCGATGCCAATGTCAGCATCGTTGGAGAAGATGCCGTTGTGCCCCTGGCCAAGCGTGATCGCGCCCACCGTCTCCGACGAATTCGCCTGCCCGCGGCCCTGGAAGTTCACGATGCCGCCATTCAGGGTGATCGACGCGGTGTCGCTGATGCGGTTGCTGTTGTCGCGCAGCGCGGTGTTGCTCGCGGACAGCGTGCCGAAATTGATCGCGATGGAAGGCGTGCTCAGCAGGGTGCCGTCATCCTGCAGAGTGAGCGTGCCGCCCGTGATCAAGGTCGCCCCAGTGTAGGTTGCGGCCTGCTGGAGGTTCAGCGAGTTGGTTCCCGTCTTGTTCAGGAAGATCGTGCCGGTGATCTGGCCGTTGAAGTTCGAGTTGCTGTTCGTGACCAGCGTCGCCTCGGCGCCGCTGTTCGTCACAGTCCCGCCGCCGAGATCCGTGTTTCCACCCGCATTTGCGCTGAAGAGGCTGCCGATGAACTGCACGCCGTTCTTCAAATCCACCACGGCTCCGCCGTTGATGCCGAGGCCGTTGTTGAAGAGCAGCGTGTTCGTCGCGCCGGGCGCAAGATTCAGCGTGCCGCCGTTCACATAGGTGTTGTTGCTGATGAACTGCTGCGCATTGAGGTTCAGCGTGCCACCGAGATCCTTGTTGAGTCCCCCGGTTCCATTCATGCCACTGTTCACGGTGAGGGACTGGCCGCTCTCGACATGGATGATCCCTTCGGCTCCGCCGAACGAGACGATGGGCACGTTCAGGAATGCGCCGCCGGAGCCGTTCGCCAGGATGCCACCGCTCGTGAGAGTGAGGGCCGCCGGCGGGTTTCCGCCGAGCCCGCCAACCGCGGCCGTGTTGTTGATCGTCAGCGCGTTGAGGGTCTGGTTGCCCGTCAGCGAATTCAGAGTGGAGGTCGTGGCCTTGAATGTCTGCGTCGCGGAGGCGCCGAGGATGTTCGTCGCACCGGAATACGCCGTGAACGGCACGATTCCGTTGGTCGCGTTGTAGGTGGCGAATTCATTGCCATTCGTGGTCACACGGGCGAGCAGGCCGGTGCCCGCCGGCGACAATGTGGGCGCCGTGGTGAATGTGAGCTTGTTGGTGGTGCTGCCGAACGTTCCCGTGAGGTCCAGCGTGGAGCCCGCGTTCTGCGTCAGCGACGCAAACGTCACCGTCTGGTTTCCACCAGCGGCGAGATTGATCGTGTTCGCCCCCTGGCTGATTTGGAGCGCGCCGGTGGAAACATGGCTCGTGCCACCGGCGTTCGGGATGAAGTTCAACGTGCCGCCACCCATTTGCACCACCCGGTTGCTGAACCGGTTCGCCGTGTTGGTGGTCGAGTTGTCGAGCGTCATTGTGCCGCTCTGCCAGACCTGCACCTGCGTCGCGCCGGTGCCGAAGGTGGCCGCGCCATCGAGCGTCAGCCCGCCCCGATAGACGCGGACTTCCGTGTCGGGAATCGCGTTCGCGCCCGTGAGCGTCATGGTGCCATCGCCAATCTTGAAGAGGAACGTGTTCGTGCCGGGGCTTCCGTTTGTGTTGTCGATCGCGCCGGTCACGTTGATCGCGCCGGTCCCCAGAGTGTTGAAGTAGCCGATGACGTTGCGGTTCGTGCCGCCGGTGGGATGGTTCAAATTCACCGTCCCGATGTTCAGCGTGGCCCCGTTGTCGGCACCGAAGCCGTAGTTCCGCGACTGGTTGTCGGTGGCCAGGTTCGTGTTCACCGTGACCGTGCCGATCGTGTTCGATCCCGTGACGCTCTCGACAGCGCCGCCTGTGTTCAGACCCGTGAGCGTCCGGCCGTTTGCGAGCACGTCGATGGTGATCGGATTGGTGATCACGATTCCGCCGTTCAACTGGAGCGCCGCACTGGTTTCGTTGACGATGACCGTGCCGCTTCCCAGCGAGGCCGGCAGCGATGTGGAGACCACGCCCGCATTGATGGTGAGGTTGCCGCTCCAGCCCGCGTTGCTGGCGGCCAGTTCCAGCGTGCCGAGGTCACCTTTCAGCAACGCCGCAGTCGGTGCCGTGAGGAGGAAGCCGCTGTTGAGCGTGAGCGTGTTGCCGCTCGTGACCTCAATCGCGCGCGTGTTGCTTGCAGTCGCCAGCTCGATCGTCCTCGAAGTCGCAATTGTCCCCGTCGCGCGGAAAGTCGAAGTGCCAGTCGTGGGATTCAGGCGGACCACGTTGGCGGGATTGCCGAGCTGGGCATCGGCGTTCACCGACACCCCGCCCTGGTTGATGTTGATGTTGCCGGTGAAGGTGTTGTTTGCGGGCGTTGGGTTCTCAATCACCACCGTGCCGCCGCCCGTCTTGTTGAAACCGGTCCCCGTGAGGTCGCCCACAAGATAGAGGCCCTGGGTGACATTCGAAGCCGTGGCAGTGTTGACGAAGATCGTCGGCGTGCCACTGAAGGCAGTCGCGTCGGACACCTTCAGGCCGTAACCGTTGTTGTTCGTGACCGTGAGGCCGAGGCCGGTGTTGCTGATGCTGGCAGGGGCGAGGATCTTGTTTGCGGCCAGCGGGAATGGCAGCGACGCGCCGCTGCGGTTCACGGTGATGTTCGGGACGACGCCCGCATCGAAAATCACATTGCCCATCGCGAGTGTCTGGATGGAGCCGGTTCCGTCACCGTCGTTGATGAGCGTCACTGCGCTGGGATTTCCGAGGGCGGTCGCATTGAAGTCGCCGGTGTAGCCAGTGGCGTTGAAGATGAGCGTGCCGAGGCCGGTCTTGTTGAAGCTGGTGATCGTGCCGATGTTCGGGATGTTTCCGAGCAGTGCGACGGTGAGGAATGGATTCGCGATCTGAATCGTGGGCGTGGGGGACGCCAGCCCCGCACCGGTGAGGCTGCCATTCAGCGTCAGCGTCCACACGGTGTTCGCCGTGCTGTCGAAAATCGGCGTTCCCGCGAAGCTGATGTCGTTGCCGACGGTGCGCGAGCCATCCACTAGAATCGTCGTGCCCGAGGACATTGCCACGGCTCCCACCCCCAGCGGACCGCTGGTCAATCCGCCGCCGCCCTGTGTCGGGGTGCTGTTGCCGCTGATCAGAATTCCTCCGCCAGTGACGTTGAGGCCGTTGAAGATGCTCTGGCCGCTGAGCTGCAGGATTCCGGTGTTGGACTTCGTGATCGACCCGGATCCGATGATCGCCGAGGTGATGTTCAGCGACGGAGTGAGGTTCGTGTAAACGGTGCCGCCAATGTTCGGACCCTCAACGCTGAAGGTCTTCGCCCCGGAGCCGAGCGCGAGAATGCCGCCGCTGATCGTGGCGACTGTCGGCGCGCTGTGATCGGTGACGGTGACGGGCGCCGAGGCATTTGAAAGAGTCAACGTGCCGCCGACCGTCACTGTCGGATTTCCCGTGCCTCCGTTGTTTTCGAAAACGAGGCTGTCGAGCGTGTTGTTTCCGACGAGCGAGAGCGTGGAGCTGCGGCGGATCGTGACGACGTTGCTCGGATCAATCTGGCCCGAATTCACGATCATCGTCACCGTCGCGCCGCCGAGAACGAGGCCGCCAGCGGGTATCACGACATCACCGACACCGCCCTCCAGCCTCAGCGTGCCCTGAATGACTGCCGTGCCGCCGCCGTAGGTGTTGTTCGCACTCAGGGTCAGCGTTCCACCGCCGGACTTGATGAGCTTCGTCGTGGCCCCATCGATGAACGAGTGGATCGTCGTCGTGCCCTGGTTGTTAAACACGATCAGCTCATTCGTCCCGCTGGTGATGTGGCCGCGGATCGCCGTGGTGCCAATCGTGGTGGCGTTGTTGTTGTTGCTCCGGAGGATGCCGCCCTGCTCGAGATTCAGCGAGTCGGTCCCGGCGGTGAACGCGAGGTCGTTTGTGAACGCGCCGGAAATCCTCAGCAGCCCGGTGCTCGTCGCGCCCGAGAGCGTCGTCGTCAGCGCGGCAGTCGCAGGAAGATCCGTGATGTTCCCGGATCCGAACGTGCCATCGTAGCCGATGAACCCGCCCTGACCCACGACACCGATGCCGAGCCCCGTGTTGTAGGCGGCATAGTCCGTCGTGTTTGCGATGGCCCACGCGCCGAGCGCGCCATTGAGGACCGTCGTGAGCGGCGTGGTGAAGACGATCCGCGCATTGTTTCCCTGCTGGCCGAGACTCGTGCCGGTGAAGTTGACCGTGGTGGCGGCGCTCCGCGTCAGGCTGGCGAAAGTCACATCCGCCGAAGTCACGGCACCTGCTGTGCCAGTGCCGCCGGTGTTGACCGTGACCGTGTTGGCACCCTGCGCGGCAGTGAGCGCCCCAAAAACCTCATACGATGGGTCGGACACCTTGCCGGTGAAGGAGATGGTGCCATCGCGCAGCGTGATCGCGGTCGTGTCGTTGACGCGGTCGTAAATCGCGCGCTGCAGACTGCTGTTGTTGTTCAGCACGAGCGCGCCGCCGTTGAGATGGATGGCAGACGTGTTGAGGATGCTCGAATCGTCCTGAAGCTGGAGTGTTCCTCCAAAGACGTGGGTGCTTCCCGAATACGTGTTCACGCTCTCCAGCGTGATCGTGTTCGTGCTGGCCTTGGCGAAATTGAGGCTGCCGTTCAGGTTGGTAGCGACCGTGGCTGAGGTTCCGCTGTTAGCCACGAGCGTGCCGGTGCCGACACCGCTGGTGATGATCCCGCCCGCCTCGGGCAGCACGCCCGGATCACTGAGTTGCCCGATCAGAAGCGCGCCGCCGTTGAGGTCGAGCGTCGCTCCGTTGTTGATGTTCGTGAGCTGACCAGGGAAGAACGTGTCCACGCCGCCCGAGATGAGCTTCGTGGTGCCATTGAGCAGGTTGTGCGTCCCGGTCACAAAGCTCCGCACATTCATCTCCAGCGTGCCAGGCAGCACCTTGATGAGGTTCGTGGAGCCGATGAATCCGCTGTTCACCGTGAGCGTGGTGCCACTCGCCACTTGGATGACCGGCGTGTTCGTGAAGCTGATCGAGCTGGCGTCGAGGCTGTTGTTGCCGCCCGTGTTGAGAATGCCGCCGGAGGTCAGCGTCAGACGGTTGCCGGCGCTCCCGCCAACACTCAGGCCCGTTCCGTTGATCTTGATCGCATTCACCGTGCGGTTCGCAGTGATGCTGCTGCTCGCGGTGAGATCCATCGTGTCGGTCGCGGCCGCCGTGTTCAGGTTGTTGCCCGTGTTGTAGTCGCCGGGCGCGAGCGCGACGACACCGTTGGTCACGTCGTATTTCGCGAAGTCCGTTCCTCCCAGGAAAATTCGGGGAATGATGCCGCCGATGACGATCGCCGCTCCGCTGGGAGCCGTCGTGAACCGCACAAAATTGTTTGTGCCGAGATTCGCGATGCCGCCAAGGTTCAGCGACGAACCGGAGTTTGCGAAGTTCACGGAGGCAAAGGTGAGATCCACGTTGCCGCCGGACATCGTGATGTAGGTCTGCACGCTGTTCAGCGTCAGCGCGCCGGTCACCTCCGTGGTTCCACCACCGTTGCCGATGATGTTCAGCACGCCACCCTGGCCAGTGAACGCCCCCGCATCCGCGAGGCGGTTCGCGTTGCCGCCGCTGTTGTCGAGCGTCAGCGTTCCAATCGGATTCAGCGTCACTGTCCCCGACCAGGCCCCGCTTCCGCTGAGTTCGACCGCATTGCGGTTGACGGTCAGCGCGCCCGTGGCGGTGTTAGCACCTGTCAGTTTCAAGGTGCTCAATCCCGAATACGCCAAGCCGCCCGCGCCGGTGCCGCCATTCGCCACGACGCCGCTGATGGTCGTGTCACCGGAGCCGCGGACAGTGAGCGTGCGCCCCGTGTTGTCATTGCTCAAATTAACCTGGCCCGAAATCGTCAGCGTCTTGCCGGAGTCCAGTTCGTTGCGAAGGAAGCGGTTGCCGCCGTTGTTTTCCAGGGCGACCGCAGTGGGTCCTGTTCCGTTGAACTCAATGTCGTTTGATCCGTTGATCGTGACTTGATCGCCGGCGAGCTGCACCCGGTTGCCGACTGCATTGACGCCGCTGAGGTTGACCGTCGAGGTGAAGACGCCGCCGTCAAGGACGATGCTGTTCCCAAGCGGTCCGAGACCACCCGTGTGCGCGACGATGAGGGTGCCCTGGCCCAGCAGGATTCCGCCAGTGAGGCCCAGTGGCGCGCCCTTGTTGTCCCCCCCGAGGGTGAAGGAGGCGCTGTCGGCGATGCGAATGTCGAATCTCGTGAGGGAAGTCGCGCTGTTATTCTGGATGAGACCATTCCAGACGGTCGAGCCTATGCCTCGGATGTTGATGTTGCGGGTGGCCGCGGCCGTCTCCAAATTCACAAAATCGCCGTTCACGGTGAGCAGCGCGCCACCTTCGAGGTTGTTGCTGAAGGTTTGGTCGTTTACGCCCGCCTGTTTTTGGACGTTTCCGTTGAGCGTGATCGCATTCGGGCCGGCAAAGACCGCCGTGGTGTTGTTGTTCAACTGCACCAGTGTCGAGGTCGTCAAGGCCCCGCCGTGGGCGAAGATGCCGCCGTTGCTGAAGTTGATCTGGGAGGCACTCCCGATTCCGTTGGACGTCAGGCCGAGCAGACCACCGCCAAGCGTGATGGTGCTCGTGAATGTGTTCGGTGTGGCTGGATTGAGTATCCACACGCCGCCGTCGTTCTTGGTGACCGCAAGGAGCGGGGTGTTTGTTCCGGTGCTGTTCGTCAGAACCGAGGTGATCATGTTGGCGTCCGTGCTCGCACCCCTCAGCTCCAGCGTCATGATGCGGCCCGCGGCATTTGCCGTCACGGTGTTCGCAAACGTTCCAGCGAGCACGAGAGATCCGGATCCGGAGGCATCAATGCGATCCGAACGGTTCGCGGTGAGCTGTGCGGTCGTGGTCAAAGTCCACGGACGGGTGGCGGTTTCACCCTGGCCGACATAGAAGATGCCGTTGAGGTCGGCATCGCCCTGGCTGTAAATGAGCGTTCCGCCGCTGGCACCGAGGGAGCTGGAGACAGTGCCGCTGGAATTCCCGATGGAGGTGACAACAACGTTGCCTCCGGTGATGACGGTATTCCCAACGTAGGTGTTGGCGTCGCCGAGGATGAGCACGCCGCCGCCATTCTTCGTCAGGTTGCCGCCAGCGCCACCGCTGATGACGCCGGAGAGGATGCCCGCCGTGACCATCGCGCCGGTGTTGCCGTTGTTGTTCACTGTCACCGTCCTGGCAGCGGTGCCGAGGTTGATGTCATTTGTGATTTCCGTCTCACCGAGCGCGGTGCTCGAACCGAGGACGAGGGACGTGGGCGCAAAGGTGGCGCTGCCCCACGTGAGGGGGCTGCCGCCGTTGTTGATGCTGACGACGAATCGGTCTGTGGAGGCAGATGCGAAGCCGGATGCACCACCCGTGAGCTGGACGTTCCCTGCGGCCGCACCCAGCGTCCGGGTGAAAGTGCCGGAGCTTTCGAGCACGCCACCGTTGATGGTCAGCAGACTTCCCGCCGAGATGCCGAGGACGGGCCCCGAGATCAGCGCGCGGAGCGCACCGCCGGAAATCGTGGTCGTCCCAGTGTAGTCGTTGGACGTTGCCGGGTTGAGTATCCAGAGGCTACCACTCGTCTTTGTGAGAGAGAGCGCTTCGCCCGCATTCGGATTGTTCGTCAGACGAAGGCGCATCTCGTTGTCGCCAATGGAATCGCCCGTCAGCGTGAGGGTGCGGACACCCGCGCCGCTGAACGAAACGTCCGCCGTGCTGGTGAAGACGATTGAGGCGTCGTTGCGGTTGCGGGCCAGGACGGCGTTGCCGAAGCTGCCCGAGGAGTCGATTGTGCCGTTGGCCGCGAGGGTGAACTGGCGGTCAGTCGAAATCGACGGCGTCTGCGTGGCGGAGTAGATCGTGGTGTTTGCGCCGGCGTATTGCAGAGTGCCACCGTTGAACACGAGGTCCGCCGCAGTGGCCCCGTATCCGATCGGGCTGTTGGAGGCAGCGTTCATCGTCGTCGTCCCCTCCGGCAGCGCAAAGGCGACCGTGCCCGCGCTGATCGTGAGGGAGCTGAAACTCGAATTCGTGTTCGTGAGCGACAGGGCACCCGAGCCGTTCTTCACGAGCGCCATGTTCGTGCCTGTGATTTCGCCCGTGAAATAGCCCGCGCCGTTGTTGTTGCCCACGCGCAACGTGGCGACGCTGCCAGAGTTCGTGATCGTGCCCGCGCCGTTGAGCGAATTGACGGAGTTCGTGCCGGAAGCGACAGTGCCCACATTGACGCCGGCAAGGTCGAAAGTCGCGCCCTGACGGACGTTGAGGTTGACGTTCGTCGCACCGAGCAAACCGCCCGTCGCCATCTGCAGCGTGCCTTCGTTGACATTGACCGTGCCGGAGTAGGTGTTCGCGCCGCCGAGAATGAGAGTGCCCGCACCGCTCTTGGTGAGGCCCGCCGTGCTCACGGTCATCGGCGTGTTGATCGTGAGCGAGTTCGCACCTCCGTCCACGCGGATGGCGAAGTCATTTCCCGCAGCGGATGCGGCGAGCGCCGCGCCGCCGCTGATCGTGCTGCTGCCGCCCGTCTGGAGAATGCCCGCGCCAAGAGTGCCGGTGCCAACGGTCAGCGTCTGGGCGGCCGCCAGCGTGAGGTCATTCGCGCCGTTGATCTTCAGCGAATTCACAGCCAGCGAGGTCTGCGCGGTGATGGCGCCGTCCACGGAGTTGTGGCTGCCCGCCGTCAACGTCGCAACCCCGGCGGCCGCACTCACAAAGCCCGCATCCGTCCCATACACTGGCGCGCGCAGCGTGGTGCCCGCGCCCGAGTAGGCGAAGTCTCCGCTGGCGAAATAGGTGCCGGCATTCAGGAAACCGGCAGTGCCCGTGACATTCACGACGCCGGTGTTGGAGACATTGACCGTGGCGCCCGCAGTGCGTGCGGCGAGCGAGCCGAAAGTGAGCGTCGTCGCGCCACCGCCCGGTGTGACGGTGATGATTCCATGGCCCGCGGTCTCGGTCAGCGCGCCGACCAACTCTGTGCTGGCTCCCGCTCCGCCGACGTAGTTGAACGTGCCGCCTGCTGCCTGCGTGAACACATCGGTGTTGAAGATGACCGCTCCCGCATCGGGCAGCACATTCACCGACGCGCCGGAGTCTTTGATCTTCAAAGTGCCGCCGGAGACTGTGGTCGAGCCCGTGAAGAGGTTCGCACCGGACAACTGCCATGTGCCGACGCCGATTTTCTGCACGTTCAGCGTCGTGCCGCCGAGCGGGAGGACCGACTGGATTTCGTTGTCGCCGGTGTTCGTGCCACCGAGGACGAGGGTTTTCGCGGTTCCCGCCACTGCGGTGATCGTGCCGTCAATTGTCAGCGCTCCGGTGCCGCTCGCGTTGATGTAAACATTCGCCGTCGTGGTGTTGAGATTGATGGGCCGGCTCAGGGTCGCCGCCCCGCCCGTGTAGGTCAGCGCGCCCGACGTGGTCGTGGCGTTGCCGATGTTGATGACCGAAGTGTTTGCGAAACCGCCCACATCGCTGAAGGAGAGCGTGCCGGCGCTGATGTTCGTCGCGCCCGTGTAGGTCCCCGCGGTCCCACCGTAGTAGAACGTGCCCGTCCCACCCTTCGCCAGCACATGGGCGCCGCCCGTGGCGAGGATGCTGCCTGTGATCGCCGTGTCGCCATTCCCCTGCACCGTGAACGTCGCGGCGGTCGCGTTGTTCATGTTCCACACGTCGCCAAAATAGGTGACCGTGCCGCTGGAGTTGTTCGTCAGCGTCCAGCCACGCCGATCACCAGCCGCACCGAGGATGCTTGAGAACGAGACGCTGTAGCCATTGCGGCCGTTGTAGGTGAAGTTCGTGTTGTTCGCCCCCGTGTCGCGGGTCAGCGTCCCGAATGTCACGGTCTGGTTTTGCATCGAGCTTCCAATGCCGAGCGCGCCCGTCGTGTCGTGGTCCACGAAAACCGTTCCCGTGACGTTGTTGCGGAGCCGCACGCTCCGGCCCGCGAATCCGCTCGCGGCGTCCGTGCGCACTTCCAGCGTGCCGTTGTTCAAGTCCACCGAGCCCGTCCCGACATTCTGCCCGAGGGCGCCGTTCGTATTCACCCGGAGTGTGCCGCTGTCCACGCGGATGGAGTCGGTGAAATTGTTCGCCGAATTCTGGAGCCACAGGGTCGTGCTGACGAGCTGGCCCGTCTTGACGAAGCGATCGCCCGCGTTTTCCGAACCGGTGACGACGCCGCTGACGATCCAGTTGCCGTTGCCCTGGAAAAGGTTGCTGACGCCGCTGACACCGATATCGAGGCTGCCGCTGATGGTCGTTGCTCCGTGCGTGGCCCAGGCGCGGCTTTCCGCGACGCCTGCAGCGCCAAACGTGAATCCGCCCGCGATCGTGTTGTAGCCGATGCTGACCAAACCGCCGGTGTTGTTCACCGCATTCGGACCGCGGCCCGAGACCGACAATTCGCGGTTCAAGGTGATGCCAGCCGCGGAGGCGGATGCGGTGGCGCCCTGGAGCATCAGCGCGCCGCCCGAGTAGCCGGGGTTGCCTGTGTTCGCGAATCCAGTGACAGAAATCGCCGTCGTGCCCGTGCCGAGTTGCCCGGCATCCGTGACCACGATTTGGCCTTCCTTGATGGCGATATCACCGGAAAAGGTATTGGAGCTGTTCGTGAGCACGAGTGTGCCGCTCCCGACCTTCGTGAACCCCGAAGTCCCCGCAAGGACCGAACCAACCGTCGCGCGCAAGCCAATGCCGGCCACTGAAACCACCGGCGAAAGAACAGACGGCGCCGGCGCGAGCGTCAGCGTGCCGCCCGTGAGAAGGTAGCCCGAGGTGTTGAATGTGAGCCCGCCGGCGGTGATGCCGCCCGACAAAGTCACCGTCCCCACCGTGCCGGTGAACACTGCGGTGTCAAAGTTTGCGTTGTTCCATTGGACCTCGGTCGGGCCCACAGGATCCCACCAGTTGACGGTGCTCAGGTTGTCCCAGGTGCCGGTTCCACCGAGATTGGTCCCGTCAACGTTGTTGCCCGCGGCATTTGCATCGCTGTCCCAGTAAAAGGTCGCGGCTCGCGAAGTGGACGGAGTGGCCAAGGAAAGCGCCGCGACGACAAGCGCGCCGATGGATCCGCTGAGAAGCATTTTCCTGGGAGCGGGATGCTTGCGGGCGGAGCGCTTGCGGGGCTTGCGGAGGAGGGATGGCGTGTTTTTCATGATGTGGGGCAGTTGCTGAGTCTCGAAATCCCGTGCGCGTCACGCGTCCACCAAGGGCGCGATTACCTGAGGCACGGATGCTCCTTTCCCCCGCAGGCCAGCAGCCATTTGCAGCAGGGCAAGCGGAGTGAATTGGGGGGAATGCATGCGCGCATCATGCGGAATGCGCCTCCTTCTTACAAAAGGCTGCTTAGGTGGCGAAAATCATGCGATGATGCCCAAATATAAGGCGCTAAGTGTGGCTGTTTCCGCCACACACCCCACGGCAATTACCTGCCCCGGCCCTCCCTTGGGCCTGTCCTTGAAGTGCTCCTAGACCGCTTGCTCAACGACCCACTGCGCTGCCCGGCGATAGAGGGCCGCAGCATTCTTCAGCCCCATTTTCGCCCGGATCCGCTGCCGGTAGCTGTCCACCGTAGTTACCCCGAGGTTCAGCTTCTCGGCGATCTCGCGCGAATTCAGTCCCTTGCCCACGAGTTGAAAGACTTCAATCTCCCGGTCCGTGAGAAGCTCGATCGGCGACTGCACCTCCAGTTTGTCCCCCCTGCCAAGCCGCTCGAGCACCGCGCCGGTGAACTCCTCGCTGAGGTAGATTCCGCCCTCGGCCACCTTCCGGATGGCCGCGATCACGTCGGAAGGCGAGGCATGCTTTGAAATATATCCCCTCCCGCCAGCCCGGAGGACGCGCTCCGCATAGAGTTTCTCCTCGTGCATCGACACCACGAGGATGGGCAGGGCGATGTTCCTCGCCTTGATGTCCTTGACAAACTCAAGCCCGCTTGAGCCCTGCAGGGTAAGATCCACGAGCGCCACATCGGGTTTCAGCCTTTCGACAATTGCCATTGCATCCCGGATATTATCAGCCTCACCGCACACCTTCATTCCCAGCTCCTTGTTGATCAACTGAACGAGCATCCCGCGGAACAGCGGGTGATCCTCGATGATCAGAATCTTCTTTTCTTCCAAGGAGACAGACGGGTTCATGATGGTGCTGTTGAGGAGGTTGGCTGGGCGCCTGGGATGCGGCAGGAGATGATAGTCCCCTCATTGGGACGGGACTCGATCGTCAACTCGCCTTTCAACGCATGAGCACGGTATCGCATGGATTGCAAGCCCATACCCGGCGCTGCAGCCGCGGAAGGGCTCATTCCCTTGCCATCATCGACGATGCTCAAATTGAAGGCCCCGCCATCCTTGCTCAAGATCACGGAAACATGCTCCGCCGCCCCGTGCTTCAGCGCGTTGTTCACTGCCTCCTGAACGATTCGATAGATATGCGTCGCATCCTCCGGATCGGGGAATTCGATATCCCCCGATGCGCAGAACGTGACCGATTTTCCCGTGGTCTTTGAGATGTTGGCCGCGAATTCCTCCAGTGCGGCGGGCAGTCCCACGCTGTCCAGCCGGGCCGGAAAGATGCCCCTCGCGATGCCGCGCGTGAGCGAGCCGGCGTCACCCGCCATCGCCTGAAGCTTCTCCGCCGTCTCCGCCTCGGGCATGTCGTGCTTCCTGAGCTCCTGCGCGAGGAGCGTGGCGGCATAGCGGATCGCTGCCAGATGGGGCCCCAGGCCATCGTGCAGGTCACGGCCGATGCGCCGCTGCTCCTGCTCGCTGACCCGCAGGATTTCGCGCTCCAATTCCTGTTCGCGCTCCAGCGCCACGATTCGCGCGCGGTCCTTTTCCTTGGATGCCTTCACGGTCGAGACCGCCACCACGACGACGAAGAAGTAGAACATGCGGTTCAAGCCTCCCCACACGAGTCCGAACGCCGTCTGGAAAGGGCTGTCGGGAATCTGCGCGATGCCCCATGCGAAGCTGCACAGCACCGCGAACAGAAAGCCGGCGTGCTGGTTCACCCCCCAGACAACCAGGGCGATCGGCAGCGCGTAGAAGATGAGGAAGCTCACTTCCCACTTCGTGATATAGTCCACCCATCCAATGAACCCCAGCATGAGGAGCGCTTCGAGCAAGATGAGTCGCTTCGGCTGGCCCCAAACATCTTTAAGCGAGAACATTCCAACCGCTACGGCGCAACCGGCGGAAACACAACCACCATGTTCCTGGCCGGCGGAACACGCAGCGACAAACAACTCCTTAGATCATTCCCAGAAGCGGCCAGTGTCCCTAAGTGGCAGGATAAGTCCGTGCGTTCACCACGCCGATCCGCGATTACTCCATGATTCGCCCCGAGCCCCCGCACGATCACTTTGCGGGATTCAGCTTCAGGATGCGGCGCACTTCGGCGATGGCGCGCGGATCGCGGTGGGCGCCGTGGCCGGAGGGGATGATGAGTTCGCTGCGCGCTCCTTCGAGGTGGCTGCTCCAATATGGCACGACACCGTCGCTGCGGACGGGCGGTGTGCGGTCGCTGTTTCCGCCCTTCCCGCGATCGCCCACGATGGAGTGATATGGGATTCCTGGCGAGAGGGGGACTTTCTGGAGGGCGACCACGAAGCGGTTGTCCGGCGCGAGCGTGTCCACGCTGTTCGGGATGTGCTTCACCTTGATGGCAGTGCCTTGGAACGTGAGGAACTTGATGGCGTCGTCGCCCGCGCTGAGCAGCGTGACGGGGCTGCGGATGAGGCGGGAGCAAAGGCGGCCCAGCCAGTGGGACGCGAGATCGCTGCCGCGCAGGGGCGCCGCGATGAAGATGACGCGGCCGACTTCCGGGCGGCGCTTGAAGATGAGGGCCTCGCTGATGAGCGCCTTGCTCGACTTTGAGAGCGGCACCTCCGAAGGCGGCTCCTCGAAAATGCTCATCCAGAGCGAGTCACCGCTGTCCGTGATGAGCAGCCGGGAAATGCAGCCGCCCATGCTGTGGCCGATCACGGTCATCGGCTTCTTCAGCGGGAATTTCCTTTTCACCGCATCCAGCTCGCGCCGCAGAATCGCCGCGGAGTGCGGATACGGGTAGCCGCTCGGGTAGCTGTAAAACCAAAACTGGTAGCGCCGCCGAATCTCCGGATCGCCGCGCAGGGTGTTCAGCAGCGGAGTCCACGTCGCCGGCGAATCCATGAGGCCGTGGATGACGAGCACGACGGCCTTGTCCGGATCATACGGCTGGAGGCGCGTGATGTGCGCGGTCTCCGCGTATTCGCCGGGGCGGAAGAGGCGCGCGATTTCCATCTTCCTCGGGTTTTCCCGGGCGAGCATCACGGCGAGCGGCACGGTGAAGTCCGCCGCGAGCGGGAACGTGTGCCCGCAGGCGGGGACATTTTCCGTCGAGAGCGGATCGGCGAACGAAAGCACGCAGCGCCTCCCCTCGATGCGGGCCAGCGCGGTGACGCCGTAATAGACGCGCTGCATCACGAAATCCTCGTGGGAATTTTCGCGCTTCCAGCGGCTGGCGGCGACCGTCGGCGCGCCGATTCCGTCCTTCGTCGTGCGCTCCTGGATGTAGGCGCCGCCGCATTCGATCTGATCGGCGGGGATGAAGTCGTAAAGCGACGGATGATTGTGGGGCCGCGGGTCCGGCCGGTGCGTGAGGATGTATTCGCCGCCGTCCGGCGCGGGCACGCGCAGCGGCTGCGCCCATGGGTTGAGGTCCGCGTCCCGAATCGTTCCGAGGATGCGCGCGAGGGCGAAATTGTAGTCGCGGCGGGCCGCGGTGTCGGCGGGGTTCCTCTGCAGCGCGAGCGACGCGTCGCGGACGGCCTGGATGTATTCGCCGAGCGCGACGAGCGGCTTGCTGCGGGCGTGCGACGCGGCCTTCGCAGAAATCCTGCCCGCCGGTGTCGCAGGCGCGCTTCGCGGCTGGCGGATTTTCACCGTGGAATACTGCTCGCAGCCCGCGAGCGAGAAGACGGCGGCGGCAGCCAGCAGCCGGCCAAGCGTCAGACTGCGCGCGGCGGAGACACGCCTGCTTTTGGGAGATTCAGGAAGTGCTGACATGGGATGCCGGCGTTCGCCAGCGCGCGCACCATAGCGCAAGGAAAGCCGCCAGTGGGAGCACAAATGCCACCACACCGCGGAGCGGGAAAAGCCACTCGGGCTGGCCGCCCTCCAGCCCGAGCGTGAGGTAGAGCGTGAACGCGCCGCCGGAGAGCAACACCGCAAAGCGCGCCGGCAGGCGGCTAGGCGCGAGCGCGCCGAGGGCGAGCGCCCAGTTCACATACCACGGCCAGATCTCCGTGATGATGAAGAAATACGACGCGATGAGCGATGCGCCCGACCACACGAGGAAGTCGGCGAAGCTCCGCGTGCGCCATGCGGCGAACAGGCCGAATGCCGCGAAGCCGAGCCACGTCACGATTCGGACGATCGCATTCGCGGTGCGCACCGTGCGCTGTTCCAGCACGGGCTTCTCCAGCTCGCGTGCCGCGGGGTCATCATCCGCGGTTGGCGGCCGCTTCGATTCCTCGACGGCGGCATCCATGAACCACTCCGCCCGCCGCGTCACGGGATCGTAGGCGCGCATCCAGCCCTTCGTTCCCGGCGTGATCACGAGCAGGTGCCCGCCAGCCTCCGCGCGCCGCAGCACGGGCGAATCCGCCGACTTCTCGCGGCGCAGCTCCGCGCCCTCGCGCAGGCGCACCCAGTGCGGGTAGAAATACACGGGCACCTTCGCGCCTTCCGCATCCTCCCCGACCGCGACGCGCAGGCGCCGGAAGATCACCTCGTGGAAGTTGTTCATGTAGAACGCCGGCGAAGTCGCGGAGTGCGCCACCGGCACGTCGGTGTCCGCCTTGGAAAAGTGGAAGAGCGCGAGCGCCACCGCGCATGCCGGAATCCCGCTGCGCAGCACGAAGCCCGCGCGCTCGCGCCAAGTCGCGGCCTCGCGGATCACCAGCAGCACGTAGAGCGGCACGAGCATTCCCGTGAGGAATTTCACGAGCGCCGACAGCGTGAGCGCGAGCACCGCCCATTCCTTCCTCCCGCGCAGATGCAGCCACACGCCCGCGGCGACGAAGACGAGCATCACCGAGTCATTGTGCCCGCTGAATCCCGTCTCCATCACCAGCAGCGGATTCCACAGGAACAGCACCAGCCCGCGCGCGGCATTCTCCGGCGCATGCCGCCGCAGGCTCGCGACGATGAGACCCGACGTCGCAAGCGCGCACGCGATCGCGACCAGCCGGAACGCGAGCACTGTCACGCCGAGATTCTCGCCGGTGAACCACGTCACCCCCGCGGAGACAAACGTCCACACCGGCCCATACCACGACGGCAGGTAGTCCTGGCCGAACTGGATGTAATACGGATCCGTGCTCGGCATCGGCATCGTCGCGGCGTAGGGATTGCCGCCGTGGACCGACATCGCGCGGCCATACATCGCGTAGGCGAAGATGTCCGAGGAAAACATCACCGGCGAAAACACGTAGCCGAGCATCGCCACGGCGCCCGCGATGAAGACGAGCCTCCGCACCGCCGCCGGCTGCTCCCCGCGCATCGCGCGCAGCATCCACGCATACACGGCGAAAAGCCCCGCGCACACGAGCGTGAACGGCCCGCACGCGCCCCACGGCCCCGCCGCCTTCTGCACGACATCGATCGTCTCGCCGTTCGGCACCGGCAGCCACGGGAACACCCTTCCCGCGAAGCTCGGCTCCGTCTGCGAGAGCGGCACGGCGACGAACGGCAGCAGCACATGCAGGCCGACGAAAAGCACCGCGCACAGCCAGAGCGACGCGCGCAGTTTCCCCGCGGCCGATGTCATTCCCGCGCCACCGCTCACAGCTTCGTGCCCGTGACCTTCGTCCACGGCGTGAACGCCCCCATCGCGTGATGCTGGATCCTCCGCTTCCAGATCTTGTTCCCGCAGAACGCGAAGAGCGTGTCCTTCCCCGCGCCGCCAATCGCCACGCCGGTCACGCGCGCCTTGTCCGGCGTCGGCAGGATGACCTGCGTCGGCCCGTCGTCCGCGCTGATCTGCACGCCGCTCCTCGTCGCGATGAACTGCCGCCCCTCGACCGAGTAGCACACCGTCTCCGCGCCGGCATCATCCTCCCAGTCCTCCACGTGCAGCGGGAAAAAGCGCTCCTTGTTCACCAGCGCGCCGTCGTCCTTGATCTGGTAGGAATAGACCCACTTCGAGCGCCCGTCGGCCACCGACAGCAGCCATTGGTCCGGACGATACGCAAGGCCCGTCGCGAATTTCAGCCCCGCGTCCACCTGCGTCTTCTTCCCGTCCTTCACCAGCCACACGGACCCGGCCGCGCCCGGCTTGTCGCTGTTGCTCGTCACGTAGAGTCCGCCGTTCGGCATCGCGAGCACCGACTGGCCGAAGATTCCGTCGAACACCACGCTGCCCGCGCCCGACGCATCGTAGCCCACGACCTTCCCCGACTTCTCGGACACCGAGTAGAGCTTCCCGTCCGCGCCGACCGTCAGACCGTGCGCATTGCCCGTCTTCTCGGCAAAGACGCCCACCTTCCCGTCCAGCCCGATGCGGTGGATCCGGTCGCCCGACGTGTCCGCAAAGAACACCTCGCCCGCCGCATTGCACGCCGGCCCGCGCGTGCTCTTGAATCCCTCCGCCACGAGCTGCCAGCCCTCGCCCGGGATCAGAATCTCCTGCGCGCGCGGCGCACTCGGCCCCGCCTTCACCCGCTCCGGCCAGCCCTTCCACAGATACGCCATCCCCTCGCGCCAGTTCTCCGCGTAGCCCGCGACATGCCGCCCGTCGATGATGCGGAACTGGTGGTCGTAGCCCGAGAACTTCAGCGCCTTGTCCATCTCCTGGTCGAGCAGGAACCAGTCGCCCGCCGCATTCTCCATGTCGTGCGTCGCCGTGGTGAGGAACGCCCGGATCGGCTTCGCCTCAAACTTCCGCACCATCGTCGGGAACTCATGCCCGCCGCGAAACGCCACCCAGCTCCCGCTCGCCGCATACACGCGGCTGAACGCCTCCGGCCGGTGCCACGCCGCCGTGAACGCCGCGATGCCCCCGCTGCTCCCGCCCGAGATGCACCGGTCGTTCCCGTCCGTCGAGAGGTTCAGCCCGTATTCCTTCGCGATGAATGGCAGCAGCTCCTCCGTGAAAAAGCGCACGTTGTTGTCGCTCACCCCGTCGTATTCAAAGCAGCGGTTCCGCCGGTCCAGCGTCCCCTTCATCGGCGCCGGCAGCGAGCCCGGCTTCACAAACACCCCCACCGTCACCGGCATCTCCTTCGACGCGATCGCCGCCTCCATCATCGCCTTCTCCCGCGGATTGTAGCCGTCCGTCTTCACATACACGCACAGCGGTTTGGCCGGGGAGGAAGGCGTCGCAGACGCCTGCGCGGGAATGAACACCGTCACCTCGCGCACCGTGCCGGGGAACACCTTGCTCTGCGAAAAGACAAACTGCTTCGTCGTCCCCGGCAGGATGTCCTCCGGCTTCACCGCCGGCGGCACGTAGCCCGGCGCTGCGTCCGGCTTCACCTCCGCGATGCCGCCGAGGCTGAGCGCAAAGCTGAACGCAAGACTGAGCGAGAGAGTGGGCGCAGATTTGAGCAGAATCGGGAACCGGATGGTCTTCATGGGGAATGCGGGCAGGGTGTTGGGTGTCGGAATTGGAATGCGTCATACGTGGAGCCGCCACCGCGCACAATCCAAGGAACAACCTGCTCCTCCAATCGTTTGACCTCCCAGGCCAGACGCACGCCGAACCGCACCCCTCCGAGGCCCATGCACGGATGGGACCACCGGAGGCGCAGGGCGCCTCGGGGGGGGGAACCAGCCGGAGGCTGACCCCGCAGGGGCGGGACGAGCGGGAGCGAGCGGTTCAATAGCAGCCGTCGAAGCCCGGCGCGCCCTTGAAGCGGAAGCGTCCCAAAGACCACGCCAACCCCAAGCCGCCCAAGCCACCCCATGTAAGAAAAACAAACTTTCTCAGCTCAACCGTTGATAACCTACATAGGGGTTAGGTCCTTGTTGGATCATGGAGTTGCTTTCTTTGAAGTTCGGAGACGATACGCATGACGCCGTCAGCGATGTTCTTGGCAGCCTCGTCGCGGTCAGGCCAAGCCGCGAGCGGACGGCCATCTGTGGGGAGCGCCAACAGGCCGCCGAATGGCGCAGCCTGCCAGCCACAATGCCGTAGGATAACTGGGACGACAACAGAACGGCCCTCAGCGTGCTGACGCAGAGCCTGCTGCATCTCGACGTCGTAACAGTAATCGGAAGCCAAAAAGCTCGCGCTGACGAAGAGTAGGATGATGTCGGAAGAAGAAAGGTAGTTGGTGATAGCTCCATCTAGCGGCGTGCCGGGAAGGAGCTTGCGATCCCACCACTTGCGAATCTGGCCCGTCCGATCGTAGAGAACGAGGTGCTCGCGGACGAGAGTCATCAACGCTTCGTCAGCGTGGGAATAGGACAGGAAGATGTCGTAGGGTCTGCTTGGTATTTCTGGGAGCGGTGGCGGCGGCGGTGCGGTTGCAGTGTGATGGGCGGTATCGGTGGCAGGCGCAATGGGAGCTGGCTGTGGAAACGGCGGTGGTGGGGTGGTGGTGCCAGTATCCAAATGGGAATACCGCTGTTGAATAAGTTGGCGTATCGCCTGCACGTCTTCGTTGTCGCGAAGGCTCCAATCCGCGCATAGCTCCATCAGGAGGCTATATTGGAGGTGAGGCGGGAAGGCGCGGAGGTTCTCAAGCAGCGCAGTGCGCTTGTTGCCAGCTTGAAATGGATAGGCTGCGTGCGGAATACGAATATCGTGATCGACTGCGAAAGTATTGCAGTATGAGACCACTTTCGGACCGGATAGACCGTTGTTCGTCTCCGCGATGACATCGGCTGCTCGGCTCAGCACAGAGATTGTTATTCCGTCATTCATCGGGAGAAGCGCGTGCTGGGGCCTAACTATTTATTATACGACACGGATTTTGGGTGTGTCGCGTAGCTGGGAGGGGCGGAGGGCGGGTTCTTCCCTGTTGGAGGGCGGAAATGCAGGAGGACCGCTTGCATGGGTGTCGTGTAGCGGGAGGGGGATCGGGCGTCGAGATCATTTTTCCGGTGCTCGAAATAGCTCCCTGTCGTGTAGCGGGGCTGCCAGCTACACGACAGGGAAGCGATGAAAGCCCCCGAAGTCCTCCAGGTTCTCTCTGACAAATGCCGGCGCATGCACCTCAGCTATGCGACAGAGTGCAGCTATCGTTCGTGGGTGCTGTCGTATATCCGGGCCGTGGAAAGGCTGCCGAAGGCATGGCCGGGCGAGCCGCTGGAGCCTCGGGCGGCGGCTGAAATTGAACTACGAAGGGCACTAAGGACACGAAGGCGAACCATGGAGGACGAGGCGGCATTGGTTCCCTGGGGAATCCATCTTCGGGCTCTTCATGCCCTTCGCAGTTCAAATTGGGCACCACCGAAGCCGTCCGCCGGCATCCAGAGCCCGCTGGATGCGCTGGTGGCGGGGTGAGGCAACGGCGAGTCGGTGAGCGGTAATCTTGGGAAAACGCCGGTATTCCGCATGCCTATCCGGTTGCTTGGCAAAGCGCGAGGGGAGAAGGTGGAGCGTGACCTCCGGGCACGCTTCTGCCGGGCGAAATGCCAAGAAACGCGCCCGGAGGTCGCATTCCACCCCGGGTTGGCAACAAACCGGATAGGCATCGTATTCCGGCCATTTTCGGATGACACGGACGAAAAGCGGCAAAACAGGGCGGTTTTGGCGATGATCATGGAGGCGAAGTCGATCGACGAAGGGCTTGCGTCGATCAGCAAAGGCCCGGCGTCGATCAGCAAAGGGCTCGCGTCGATCAGCAAAAGGCCGTCGTCGATCGACAAAAGGCTGCCGTCGATCAGCAAAGGGTGGGCGACGATCAGCAAAGGGTCGGCGTCGATCGGCGGAAGGCTCGCGTTCATCGTCACCGGGCCGGCGTTCATTGGCAAAGCGGCTGTGTCCATCAGCGCAAGGGCGGCGGCGATTGGCGGGGCAGCGGCGCCCTTGGCCGGCGCGGCCTTGCCGAGGGACGGCGGCATGGCGCCGGTGGACGGATGGGCCGCAGTGTGCGCAGGCGTCATCGACAGCGTGGCCATGCTGCCTCCCGGCGATGCGGCGACGGTGGATGCAAGCATCGCCGCCGGGGTGCTGCATCTGGGCTTCGGCATTCCACAAGGCTTGCAGGGTGCGCAGGGGATCCAGGGCGAGCAGGGCTCGCTCGGGGCCACCGGCCCGATGGGCTCCGTGTCGCCGCAGAACCTCGACGACGCCATCGCGACCACGGCGCGGAACCCGAATGCGATCGGGCCATTCGCCGGGACGTTCAGCGACCCGCCCACGCAGGCGGAGATGGAGGCCTTTGCGGCGTATGTGGAGACGCTGCGCGCGGCGCTGGTGCGGTAGCGCGGGAAGGCTCGCAGGGGAGAGCTTGACAGTGCCTCGCGGCGGGAATCCAGTTTCGCCCATGAACTCCCCACTCCCTGCTGCGGCGCGGTGCCTGTCTGTCCAATGGAAATCCGTGGTGACGGCCCTGTGCGCGGCGGCGCTCCCGCTGCTGCTCGGCTCCTGCGCGGACAACCGGGAGCTGCTGAAGCGGCAGGCGACGCTCAACGCGCAGCTCAAGATGGAGAAATCGCTCCGCCATCCGAAGGAGGTGGCGCGGCTGCAGCAGGAACTCGCGGTGGTGAACAAGCAGATCGCGGAGGACCGCCGTGACAACGTCGGCGCGACGCTGGGATTCCTGGTGGACTATAATGAAATGATGGAGCGGCGGCAGCAGGACAATATAGCGCACCTCGCGGGGCAGGGCAGCGGGCATGTTGCCGGCGCGGGGGTGTCCGCCGCGGCATCGAGCGCGACGCACAATGCCGCCCCGATCGTGGGGCATGCGCACTGATCAGGACGGCCGGATGGTTTCCCCGGAAAGACGCGGGCGCCGGCTCAGGCGCGGAGCAGCTCCCTCGCCTCGGCCTGGCCGGGCGCGGGGCGGCCGAATTCGCTCGCGGTGACGCGGGCGAGCGCGGTGAGGTGGCGCCAGCGGAAGGCGGGGCGCGTGCGGTGGAATTCGTCCCACACGGTCTGGAAGTATTTCTCGGCGTGCAGCGCGCCGTCCTCGCTCACGGCGAAGCGGAGCAGGAGCTGGAAGACGGGCCCGGGCGCGTGGCCGAGCTGGCCCCAGCGGTGGACGACGGCGCTGGCGTGGCCCTGGAGGTTGCCGCGGATGTGCGCCTCCAGCTCGGCGAGCAGGCTCGCGGGATCGGTGACGGTGACGCCGTCGGCCTGCCGCTTCGAGGGCACGGGCTCCCATTCGAGGAAATGCTGGCTGCCGCCCGCACGGTCGCGCGCGACCTGCCACGCGCCGAGGATGAGGCACGCGAAGACGTTCCGCCCCCTGCTGACGTGGGAGAGATTGCGCCACGCGTGGACGGAGTCGCTGGCGTGGACGCCGACGGAGTCGCCGTGGACGCTGCCGGGCGGCTTGCCGGGCTGCTCCCACTCGGGCGGGCGGCCGTGGTCGCGCAGCACGAGCTGGTTCGCGGCGAGGGAGATGGCCTCGCCGACGACGGCGTGGTCGAAGCCCTCCGCGAGCGCGGCGGCGACGGCGCCCGCGGCCTGCTCGGGCGTGCCGGAGAAAATGAGCTGGCCGAGCTTTTCCACCGCGGTGTCGTCCATCGCGCGGGTGCCGGGCGCGCGGCCCAGGAGCTTGTGCTCGTCGAGCAGCTTGCCGAGCGCTTTCGCGTGCTCGTCCCACTCGGGCCTGCGGTTGCCCTCCGAGCGCAGGCAGTAGCGGAGCGACTGGCGCAGCATGGTGGTGGCGTGCTCGCGGCCCACGAGGTCGAGGAGATCCCACGCGCGCGAGGGGAGCACGGTGCGGTGGACCTCGGGGTTGTCCTGCACGCAGGTGAGCAGGGCGTTGAAGCCGTCGTCCGGGCTCTGCTGCATCATCGCGGCGAATGCCTGCTCGGCCTTCGCGGTGTCCTTCCCCTTCACGATGTCGTGGAGCTGCGCGGCGGGGATATTTTCCGAAGCGGCAGCGACGGGGTGCAGCACCTCGCTCGCGCGCCCGCCGTGCTCCTGGATGCGGCCGGTGTTGCGGTAGAGAACCTTGAAGACGGGAAGTGCCGCCTGCTTCTCCGGCATGACGGCGGACATCTTCATCGCGGGCATCATCGCCATGAGCGTGTGGAAGCCGATGTAGTCCTCGCCGCCGAAGGTGCGCGCGTTCGCGAGGACGCCCGCGGCGAGCAGGCGCTTCAGCGGCACGCCGTCCCTGAGCTTCGCGGCGAGCGCGGGCTGGAGCTTCGCGACGGGCGTGTCCTGCATGAGGCGGACGAGCGGCTCCATGTCGCCGAAGCCGAGCGCGGGCGGTTCGTCCGCGAGCGCGAACGAAGGCGCGAGGCCCAGCTCGGCAGCGAGCACGGGGCCGACGGTTGCGAGGAGGGTGCCCCTGCCGACATCGGCAAGGAAACGGCGGCGGGACTGGGGTGCATTCATGGGAGTCGGGGCGGAGGGTTGTGGGCAAGATCACACCGGCGCGGGACGGCCATTAGGGAATGCTGCGGGCGTGGAGCGCCGCCGTCCTCGGCGGCCACGACCGCAACACGGCAGAGCCGCACATCGGAAATGGCGCTTCGCGCGCGCGTGCATGGCCGGCGGGGACGCCGGCGCTCCTCAGGCGATGAGCCCGTCGCGCATGTCGAGGTGGCGGTCGCCGCGCTGGGCGAGGGTGCGGTCGTGGGTGACGACGACGAGGGTCTTCCTTTCCCCGCGGACGAGATTCAGCAGGAGCTCGACGATGCTGCCGCCGGTCGCGGAGTCGAGGTTGCCGGTGGGCTCGTCGGCGAAGATGACCTCGGGGTCGTTGATGAGTGCGCGGGCGATGGCGGTGCGCTGCTGCTCGCCGCCGCTGAGTTCGGCGGGGAGGTGCTGCATGCGCTCGGCGAGGCCCACGCGCTTCAGCGCCTCCTCGGCGGCGGCCTGCCGGTCCGTGCCGCCGATGAGCGCGGGGAGCATCACATTCTCCAGCGCGGTGAGCTCGGGGAGGAGGTGGTAGGCCTGGAAGACGAATCCGAACTTGGTGTTGCGGAGCTTGGCGAGATTGCGCTCGGACTGCGCATACACGTCCGTGTCGCCGAATTTCACGGTGCCCTTCTCCGGGCGCTCGAGGCCGGCGAGGGTGTAGAGGAGCGTGCTCTTTCCCGCGCCGCTGGCGCCGCAGAGGAAGAGGGCCTCGCCCGCGGGGATGTCGAGCGTGATGCCGCGGAGCACCTCGATGGTGCGGTCGCCCATGCGGAAGGAGCGGTGAAGTTCGCGTGCGGAGATCTGTGCGGCGGTCTGGCTCATCGGTGCGGGACGGTATGCGCAGCGGCGGCGGCGCGGCAACCTCCACGTGAAGGGGCTGCGCGGCCATGCGTGCCCTTGACCGGGTGCGGATGCCGCCTTTAATGGCGCGCCTCGCGGGCAGCGCCAGCTTTCAACACGGCGCGCGTGCGATTCCACTTTGCCAAACTCCGAGTCCACCACCGCCCCCGCCCGCAGGCTGCCGCACCCGGCCACCGTCGATCTGAAGAAGGTGCGATGGCATTACCTCATCGGCGTGGCGACGGTGCATGTGCTGGCGCTGCTGGCGCTGTGGCCGGCACTTTTCCAATGGAGCAGCGTGATCGTGGCGGCGCTGGGGGTGTATGTGTTCGGCACGCTGGGGATCAACCTGTGCTACCACCGGCTGCTGACGCACCGGGGCTTCAAGTGCAGCAAGCGGCTGGAGCATTTCCTCGCGATGCTGGGCGTGTGCAGCTTCCAGGACACGCCGGCGCACTGGGTGGCGGTGCACCGGATGCACCACAAGTATTCGGACGAGCAGCCGGACCCGCACTCGCCGCTGGTGAGCTTTTTCTGGGGCCACATGTCGTGGCTGTGGACGGAGAACAGCGACCTGGAGCGCTGCGGGCTCTTCGAGCGCTACGTGAAGGATCTGATCAGCGACCGCTTTTACCGGCGGCTGGAGCATGGGTTCAAATGGCTGTGGATCATCCTGCTGCAGTGGGTGGTGTTTTTTCTCGCGGGCGCGGTGATCGGGTGGTTCGCCGCGGGCACGGTGCATGCCGCGGCGATATCGGGCCTGAGCATGCTGGTGTGGGGAGTGTTCGTGCGGACGGTGGTGGTGTGGCACATCACGTGGGCGGTGAATTCCGCGACGCACCTGTGGGGCTACCGCAACTACGAGACGCGCGAGAGCAGCCGGAACAACTGGATCGTGGGCATCCTCAGCAACGGCGAGGGCTGGCACAACAACCACCACGCCCAGCCGCGCGCCGCCTCGCACGGCCACCGCTGGTGGGAGCTGGATGTGACGTTCATCACCATCCGCATCATGGAGAAGCTGGGCCTCGTGCGGGATGTCGTGCTGCCGGACCTGAACCGCCGGAAGGCGACC
Organism: Chthoniobacteraceae bacterium; assembly: GCA_044221185.1. Lineage (GTDB taxonomy): Bacteria > Verrucomicrobiota > Verrucomicrobiia > Chthoniobacterales > Chthoniobacteraceae > SXWH01. The sequence continues at coordinate 186,432 of JBGAPP010000012.1, forward strand.
GAGGACGACGACGTGGTCACTGTGGAGAAATAGCGGCGCAGACCGGGGAGCCCCGCGCCGAGCCCGGAAGTGGCGGATGGGGAGGGAGCTTATCCCCCACACCGAATATCAGAGGCGGGCACTGCCGCCATGTGTGCCTTGTTGCACCGTTATGTGTGACAGTGGCAGATGGATTGTCGAGAGGATTTCCACGGACGATTTGCGATCCGTCTTCGCGGCCCGTCTGCTACCTACCGCAAGTATGCCTATTCCGCTGACAGAGCATGGCCGCAGCGTGCTGACAGAACTTCACCGTTTACCACATCTCGTCTTGACGATTTGCGGTCACAACAACGCGTTCAACGAACGACTGAAAGAGGAGCACGAACAACGCAAAATCACATTCCGCGAAGACATGCTTCGCAGGATCGGGCACCTCCTCCGACCGGGACAAGACCCGGAAAAAATGTTTCGCTACACTGGAGAAAACCCAGCGGAGCAAAATCAGCCATACACGGATGCCCTAGAAAAATTTGTTTCGGAAGTGACCGGACTCATCTTTTCGAGCCACAGGGAGAGTTAGTCCGAGTGGTTGGTTTGTGTGTTTAGTGTCTGGTTTTTGGTTTGTCCATCCCCGGCGCGGGGAGGCCGGAGGCCGACCGGAGCCGGGGATGGGGTGAGTC
>JBGAPP010000013.1:0-158666 GCA_044221185.1 Chthoniobacteraceae bacterium
CGGGGCTGCTGGAGCCGCTTGGTGGAAATCTCCCATCCTTTACGGCATCGTGGTCCTCGCCGCAGTGGTCATCGGCATTGCCATTCTCAACCGATCGAAAACGGCATCCCGCCTAGGCACCGCGGCCAGCATGCCAAACCACGCCCCCGCCTCCGGCGGTATCCCGGGATTGGGGCCGCCGCCCGTCTCACCAACGCATGCAGCTCCGCCAATGGCCCCCGCGAGCCCCGACGCCATCATTCGGAAGCTCAACACGATCGTTTTCCCGAAGATCGGTTTCCGTGACGCGACGGTGCGCGAGGCGGTGGAGTTCCTCGTGGCCAAATCGAAGGATTTGGATCCGGAGCACGTCGGGGTGAACATCGTGCTTCTGACCAGTGCCGAGGGAACTGGCGGCATCCCGGGCCTTGAGCCGCCTCCGGGTTTCATTCCAGCCGATCCCTACGCCGGCATCCGGATCACCCTCACGCTGAACAGCGTCCCGCTCATCGAGGTGATCAAATACGTCACCAACCTCGCCGATCTGAAGTTCAAGGTCGAGCCGCACCACGTCAGCATCGTCCCTCTCAGCGGTAGCGACTACTTCGAGCGCGCCAAATCAAAGACTCGGAGTGGAGATGTTGACGGCACGATTGCCGACTGCACCCGTGCCATTGAAATCAATCCCACCGATTGCGGCGCCTACCGGCTACGGGCGACTGCCCGGGGATTGAAGGGCGACACCAACGGCGCATTCGGCGATTGCGACCGCGCCATTCAGATCAATCCGAATGACTCCGCTGCATACGAGATCCGCGGCACGATGAAAGGAGGGATGGGAAACATCGCCGGCGCTCTCGCGGATTTGGACCGCGCAATCGCCCTCGATCCGAACAGTGCCAACGCTTACAGCATGCGCGGCCTCACGAAATTTGCCTCTGGAAATCTGAATGGAGCGATCGTCGATGCCGACCGCGCAGTCGAGCTGGACCCGGCAAATCCCGCAGCATTCGGCAACCGGGCGGGCATCAGGCGAGCCATCGGGGACATCAACGGTTCCGAAGCCGATTTCAAACGGGCGGGGGAACTGAATCCTAAATAGATCACCGCGATGATCCGGCTAATTCAAAAGAGGCTACGAAGCATGAATGCACTGGCGCGAACCTTGTTGGGGCTGCTGACACTTTAATTCTTTTATCATGCGGCAAGTCCGACGCGGATCGCCTCACCGAGGTCCTGAATCAGTGCGCGCAAACCTCCCGCAGGGCGGCCGCGTTGAATTCCAATCCCGGAGCGCAGGCAAGTTTTGTCGCATCTTCACTTCAGCGGATGGACGTGACGAAATGTCCCGCCGATTTCCGAATGCCGTTCCAAGCGTATGCCTTGGCATGGCAGGATGCGGTTCCATCGATCGCCAATGACAACCTGACGATGGCCTTCCTAGAAGGGGTTGCAGCCAGAACATTCGATGCCCTGCGCTTCATCCGTCTCACCCTTAATCATACCAACGTCCCGCTCATCGGGGTGATTAAATCCAAGGCCCACCTTGCGAAACTGAAGTTCAAAACCGAGCCGTCTGCGGTGATCAGCACCCTTTAGGGACTGCGCAACGGCCGCTGGTATGGCGAGGCGGGCGATCTTGATTGCACGCTGTTCGACCGAAGCGGAGCGCCTGTGACCGCGTGGAACGCGACGGGATTGCTAAGCTGGTGGGAGTTCTGTGGAGTCGCGTTGGTCAGGCTCCGTCGCGCCGTTCTTTGCTGATGATCTCAAAGCGTTCCTGGTCGATGCGCTCGATGAGGACGACGTGGGATTCGTGGACCTTGATGTGGATGGCGCCGAAGCGGAGTCCGCGGATTTTTTCCGCGACGATCTGGAGCCACGCCTGCGTGTCGTTTCCGGAGACGGACGGGGCGGTTTTGGCTTTTGCAAGACTCATGTGGATTAGGTGGTTGTGCCCGGCGTCGGTGGGGCGCCTTCGCTCCGTGAAATGGGATGCGGGGGCGTGGCCGGGTGCAGTTGCTGGTGTTTGGCTCCTCCAGTCTTGCCGGTCGGAGAAAGCGTTTCAGAGTTCGCCCCCATAGGCGATGAAGCGGCGGTATTCCGCAAAGATGGATTTGAGGGCGAGGGTGAAGGCGCGGCGCTGGTCGGGCAGGGGGGTGTTCGCCGGGCTTTCGAGGATGATTTCAAAGGGCTGCGGCTGCTGCGTGGGCGGCGCGCTGAGTATGCCGTCGTAGCAGTCGTGGATGATGCCGTTCACCGCCTGGAACCCGTCGATGAAGCGCCGGGAGTCGCGGGGCTGTGCGTGCTCGGCGGCTGAGAGGGCGGGGCTGAGGAGCTGGTTTGCGAAGACGGAGCCGCGCGCGTAGCCGTAAAAGCCGGGCGCGGTGTCGTCGCTGTGGAGGGCGATGATGCCGTCAAATCGCTGCGCCATGATTTCGTTCTCGAGGAGCGCGATTTCCGGCTCGGTGGAGCCCTGCCAGAAGCAGCGGTTCAAATCCGCGCCGGAGGCGGACTCGCGGGTGCCGACGAGGTAACCGCTCGGATTGCAGAGTGGGTAGAGCGCGAGCTCGAAGCCGCGGCCGATTTCCGGATCCTCATCCAGCTCGCAGGCGAAGTCCATCAACCCGAGGATGCCGGCGGGTTCGTCGCCATGGATGCCAGCGAAGATGCCGACCTTGATGCGCTTTTTCTGCGCAGTCGTGCGCTGGAAGGAGAACCGCGGCAGCCAGAGTCGCTCCTCGCCCGAGCGCCAGCTCCCGAGCGCGTCGGCACGGAGGCAGCGTGAATAGACGGCCTGCGTGAGAAGCGGGAGGATGAGTTGCTTGATGGAGAGCCTGCGGCGCTCCTCGACCCGCTGTGCCACGAGCGAGGCGGCTTCCCGCACTTTCACCCGTGCGAAATCGCGGATCGGAGGTTCCTCCAGCAGCGAGGGGCTGATCATACGGGGACGGCATCCTTGCGGGCTTGTTCCGCGAGGGCCGTGCTGAGGTAGCGTTCGCCGGTGCTGCAGCCGATGGTGACGATGAGCTTGCCGGCGAACTCCGGCCGCTTCGCCACTTGGATCGCCGCGAACACGTTGGCGCCGGTCGAGATTCCGGCGAGGATGCCCTCCTCTTTCGCGAGGCGCCGCGCGGTCTCGATGGCGTCTTCATTGGACACGGTGACCACGTCGTCAACGATGGAGAGGTTGAGGTTCTTCGGGACAAATCCCGCGCCGGTGCCCTGGATTTTGTGCGGGCCGGGCTGAATCGGGTGGCCGGTCCGGGTCTGCGTGATCACCGGCGATGCCGCCGGCTCCACCGCAATGGCGCGGAATTCGGGCTTGCGCGATTTGATGACTTCGCTGACGCCGGTGATCGTCCCGCCGGTGCCGACCGCGGAGACGATCACGTCCGCGCGACCGTCCGTGTCGTTCCAAATTTCCTCAGCCGTGGTGCGGCGGTGCACCTCGGGGTTCGCAGGATTGTTGAACTGCTGCGGCAGCCACACATTGGCGTCGGAGGCCGCAATCTCCTCCGCTTTCGCGATGGCGCCCTTCATTCCCTTCTCCGCGGGGGTGAGGATGAGGCGGGCACCGAGCAGGATGAAGAGCACGCGCCGCTCAAGGCTCATGCTCTCGGGCATCGTGAGTGTGATCGGGTAGCCGCGCGCGGCGGCGACGAATGCGAGCGCGATGCCCGTGTTGCCGCTCGTCGGCTCGACGATGGTCACGCCGGGGTGAAGACGGCCCTCCTTCTCCGCAGCCTCGATCATCGCGAGGCCGATGCGGTCCTTTACGCTGCCGAGCGGGTTGAAGAATTCCGCCTTGAGGGCGATGGTTGCGGGTAAACCTGAACCAATTTTATCAAGTTTAACGAGCGGCGTTCGGCCGATGGTGCTGGTGATGTTGTTGTAGAGCGGCATAGGTTTGGTCCGGTTTCGCCCCTCGCAGTGAAGAGCATGGATGGTCTGCTCGGTTCGCCGCTCCGCTTGTGCGGTCGCAATCTACACCGATTAAATGGAGATTAGGTGCGCCATTCCGCGCGGCAACAAGATTTTTCCAGAATCTTCATGTGCTGCCTCCACTCCTAGTGCCCCCGAGGGGAAAATTGTCCTTGCAGCGCGATGATGCGTGCCCTATCGCACCGCTCGATTGCTTCAGTAACACCATCGTGAGCTGAAGGCTGACCGGACCACGGAGGCGAAATCCCTCATAAAACACAAACGGAACTTGGCCGGTCCATTTGCACTCCCAGTGCATGAAGCGGAGCCTCACATCGGGCAGCAGGGACGGCGTGTTTCCGACATCAAGCACCCAAATCCCAAATCCTATGGCAAACGACACCGACACGCGCCTGAGCCTCAGCGCCAAAGCCGCGCGCAACCTCGCAACCGCAACCGTCACCGTCCCGCAGTGGACCGAAATCACGCCACGCTGGCTGCACAAGCTGCTGCCGTGGGTGGACGTGGACGGCGGCGTTTACCGAGTCAACCGCGTTGCCGCGAAAGCGAAGGCGGACACCGTCGATTTGCTCACGGTCAACACCGGCGAGCCGAAGCTTCCCGCGACCTACGTCGATTACGTGGACGATCCGCGCGAGTATCACCTCAGCACGATTCAGACGGTGCTCCAGACGCACACGCGAGTGACGGACCTTTACAGCAACAAGATCGACCAGCTCCGCGAGCAGGTCCGGCTCGTCGTGGAGGCGGTGAAGGAGCGCGAGGAGTGGGAGCTCATCAATCATTCGGAGTTCGGCCTGCTGAAGGAGGTCGCGCCCTCGCAGCGCATCGAGACGCGCAATGGCGCGCCAACGCCGGACGACCTCGACGAACTACTCACGCTCGTCTGGAAGAAGCCCGCGTTTTTCCTCGCGCATCCGAAGGCCATCGTGGCGTTTGGGCGCGAGGCGACTCGGCGCGGCACGCCGCCGCCGACGGTGAGCATCTTCGGCTCGCAGTTCATCACCTGGCGCGGGATTCCGCTCATACCGAGCGACAAGCTGCCGCTCGATAAGGCGGGCAAGACGAGCATCCTTTTGCTCCGCGTCGGCGAGGCACAGCAGGGCGTCGTCGGTTTGCAAAAAGCGGGCGTGACCGGCGAAGTCGAGCCCGGGCTTTCCGTGCGCTACATGGGCACGAACGAGAACTCCATCGCGTCGCACCTCGTCACGCGCTACTTTTCCGCCGCAGTGCTCACGGAGGACGCCATCGCGCGCCTCGATAATGTCTCGGTGAAACACTACCACGAGTATGTCTACCCCAAGGCTTGAGACCGCGCCGCTGCCGACTGGCACCGCGTCGCCGCAGGCCGATGACCCGTTCGATACCGCGCTGATTTCGCAGTTGGTGAAAGAGGCGTTCAGCGGAGTCGCGGGCGCGTCGCCGAGTGCGCACGCGCAGCAGCCGCCCGCGCCGGTGCCGAGCGTGCCGACGGCGATTGCGGGAGTTCCTTCCGCAGCGCCTTCGCAGCCGGGGAAAAATGGCGATGGCGAGTTGTCCGGCGGTTATCCGTCGGCGTCCGCGCCGTCGCATCCGCCGGTGCATCCGGTGCTGGAATCCGAGGCTCCGGCGAAGCAGCCCGCGACGAAGGAAACGCCGAGCGGCGCGCACGAGCCGGGTTCATCGGCATCGCATCCTTTCGGCGAGCCGCGATTCGAGCGGCACGCATTTTCGCAGAAGAAAAACGGCAACGGCAGCGGCATCGAAATCGCCGACGCGCCGCAGTTCTATTTCATCAACGAGCCTGCGCCCGAATCCGCGAAGCCCGCGCACACCGCGCCCGCGCTCTCGGTCTTCGACATCGAGGCGGTGCGCCGCGATTTCCCCGCGCTGCACCAGCGCGTAAACGGCCACCCGCTCATCTACCTCGACAACGCCGCGACCACGCACAAGCCGCAGGCCGTGCTCGACGCGACGTCGCAATTTTACGGACGCGACAACGCGAACATCCACCGCGCCGCGCACGTGCTCAGCGAGCGCGCGACCGCGCTGTTCGAGTCCGGGCGCGAGAAGGTGCGGCAGTTCCTCGGCGCTGCGGACAAAAAGGAAATCGTCTTCGTCCGCGGCACGACCGAGGGCATCAACCTCGTCGCGCAAAGCCACGGCAAGCGCCACATCGGCGCGGGCGACGAAATCATTCTCAGCGAACTCGAACATCACGCGAACATCGTGCCGTGGCAGCTTCTCGCCGAGCAGACTGGCGCGAGCATCCGCGTCATTCCCATCAACGACCGCGGCGAACTCATCATCGAGGAATTTGCAAAGCTGCTCGGGCCGAAGACGAAATTCGTCTCCGTCGCGCACGTCTCGAACTCGCTCGGCACCGTGAATCCCGTCGAGGAAATCATCGCGCTCGCCCACGCGCGCGGCGTGCCCGTGCTCGTGGACGGCGCGCAGTCCACGCCGCACATGCCGGTGAATGTCTCCGCGCTCGACGCGGATTTTTACGTCTTCTCAGGCCACAAAATTTTCGGCCCGACCGGCATCGGCGCGCTCTACGGAAAGTCGCATCTGCTCGAGGAAATGCCGCCGTATCAGGGCGGAGGCCACATGATTCAGGACGTGCGTTTCGAGAAAACCATCTACCGCCACGCACCGGAGAAATTCGAGGCGGGCACGCCCGACATCGCCGGCGTCGTCGGCCTCGGCGCGGCGATTGATTACCTCACCACGCTCGGCATTCCCGCCATCGCGGCCTACGAACATTCGCTGCTCGACTACGCCACCGGCGCACTCGCGACCGTGCCCGGCCTGCGGCCCATCGGCACCGCGCAGAACAAGGCGAGCGTGCTCTCATTCATCATCCCCGGCGTCTCGAACGACGCCATCGCGCGGCATCTCGACGACCGCGGCATCGCCGTCCGCGCGGGCCATCACTGCGCGCTGCCCGCGCAGCGGCACTTCGGCCTCGAGACGACCGTGCGCCCGTCGCTCGCGCTCTACAACACGCACGACGAAGTGGACGCGCTCGTCGCCGCGCTCCACACGCTCCCACGCAAATGAGCCAGACCATCACACCCGCCGAACTCCAGCAGCGCCTCGCGGCGAAACCGGACCTCATCGTCCTTGATGTCCGCACGCCCGCGGAGTTCGCCGCGGTCCACGTCCCGCGCGCGCGCAATGTCCCGCTCGCCGACTTCGACCCCATCGTGTTCGCCGGCGCATCGCGCAACGGCGAGTCGGTCTTCATCCTCTGCCACAGCGGACGCCGCGCAGCCGATGCCGCGGCGCAATTCGTCGGCGCAGGTTTTCAAAATGCCGTCGTCGTCGAGGGCGGCACCGAGGCGTGGGAAAAAGCGGGCCTGCCCGTCACGCGCGGCAAAGGCGCCATCAGCATCGAGCGCCAGGTGCGCATCGCCGCGGGTTCCATCGTCCTGCTCGGACTCATCCTCGGCTGGAATGTGCACCGCTATTTTCTCGGCCTCTCCGCATTCGTCGGCGCGGGACTTGTCTTCGCCGGAATCACCGACTGGTGCGGCATGGGCCTGCTGCTCGCGAAGGCCCCGTGGAATCAGCGCAAGGCCGCCTGACGAGCGCGCACACGATGGACAAACTTCCCAACTGGCACCTGCCCGAGCTGCTCGAATCCTACCGGCGCTTCGGCGGTTTCAACGACAACGACGTGCAGAACATGCCGTCCAAGCGCGCCGTCGGGCTGATTTGCGAAGACCTGCTGCAGCTCCTTTTTCCCGGCTTCCACGACGACGCGGCGATTTCCACGACATCGCTCCCACACATCACCGCGCAGCGACTCTACGACGTGGTGCATCGCCTGCAGGAAGAGGTGCGCAAGAGCGTGCGCGTCGGCGATCCGAAGCGGCCGACCGGCAAGACCGCACCCATCATGGAGAAATTCACGCGCGCGCTGCCCGTCGTGCGCGAGCTGTTGCAGACGGACATCGAGGCCGCATTCGGGAGCGATCCGTCAGCGCTCAGCCGCGAGGAAATCATCCTCTCCTTCCCCTGCATCGAGGCCATCGCCATCCAGCGCCTCGCGCATCGGCTCCACCGCGAAGGCGCGCCGCTCATCCCGCGCATGATGACCGAATGGGCGCACTCGCGCACCGGCATCGACATCCATCCCGGCGCAAACATCGGCACGCATTTCTTCATAGACCACGGCACCGGCGTCGTCATCGGCGAGACGTGCCGCATCGGCTGCAACGTGAAGATTTACCACGGCGTCACGCTCGGCGCGCGGAGCTTCGTGAAAGACGAGGACGGCCGCGTGGTGAAAGGCGGCAAGCGCCATCCCGACGTGCAGGACGGCGTCACCATTTACCCCAACTCCACCATCCTCGGCGGCAAGACCGTCATCGGCGAAAACAGCACCATCGGCGCGAACGTCTTCCTCATGCACAGCGTCCCGCCCGACTCGCTCGTCGTGTATGAGGAGAAACAGCTCAGCATCCTCGACAAGAAAGCGAAGCCCGGCGCGGCGGCCGCGCTGGACCCTTCGATTTGACGCGGGCTAGTCCTCCTCGAAATCGCTGTTGCGAAGCGCGGGGGTTTCCCATTCGCCGAGCGTGCCGATCAGTTCGACGAGGACTTCGACAGCCATGAGTGAATCGATGCCCCTCGCTGCGATCACGCCGCGGGTGCCGCTCGCCAGATGCGCCATGAGCAGATCGAGCACGCTTTTCGCGGAGTGGCTCCTGCCATTCACACGTAGCTCGATGTCGCTCTCAAAACTCATGGCGCAGCGCGCGATGAGAGTGGCGAGACGACCGTAAACACCGAGGGGATTGCGGATGACAAACTCTGTGGAGGCCGTGCGGTTCGTTGCGATTTCAGGGGTCGTGTCAGTCATGGTGTGCGGTTTTGCTTTTGGAAGAGAACGGAGAGGTGTGCAGTGAGCGGTGTTTTTGCCGGCGGGGACTTCACAGCGGCTGCGCATCCGGCGCGCAGTCGAGGAGCGGCGAGTCGAGCGCGCGGACCGGGGGACGTTCATCGCGAGCAGGAGCCGCGGCGATTGGCTCTGCGGGAGTGTTCAAGGAATGGCTGGCCCGCAGGTCGTCCCAATGCGGCAGCGCAGGCAGGAACTTCACCTTGAATTCGCCGGCCACGAAACGTGTGCCGCATCCCGTGCAGCGCCGCGACCGGAAGGCCCGCCGCACGGTGAGTGCCGCCCATGCGATAGCCCACAGGCCCGCGGTGCGGATGGTGTTTCTGAGATGACGGCGATGATCCGCCGCCGGTTTCCGGAATGCCCGGCCCGCGCCGCAGCGGTGGCAGTAGGCGAAGGTGCCGCGGCTCATTTCGCCTCCTTGCTGGATTGGTGCCGTGTCCAGATTCGCTGGAAGGCGCGGGATGCGGCGCGGGCGACCCGGGGGTCGGGATCGTCCGCGGCTCTCGCGAGGTGGGGTCGGGCGGAGCGGTCTCCGATTTCGCCGAGCGCATTTGCCGCGGCGAAGCGGAGGTCGGCCGACTTGCTGAGCAGGAATCGCGTGATGCGCAGCGCCACCGGTGCGCGCAGCTTGCCAAGGCTCACGATGCTCTCCTCCACGACTTCCTCCTGCGAATCGAACAGCGCGCGCAGGAGCGCGGCGGATGTCTGGCGGCCCGGAAAGCCGGCGAGCGCGGCGGCTGCCTCGCGCCGCACGCTCCAATCCGAGTCCTGCAATGCGCGGATGAGTTGGTCGGGCGTTTCCTTGGCCGCAAACTTCGCGACCGATTTCACAGCGGCGAGGCGCACAGCCGGGCTCTCGTCATACAGCGCCCAGCTCAGCAGCGGGAGCAGGCGAACATCATTGAATACGGCCAGCGCGAGGATCGCCTCCCGCCGGACGGAATCGGAAAGATCCTCGACCGCGCGGCGAAGCGCGGGCACCGCGCGCGGGTTGCGGAGTTCGCGCAGGGCCTTCACTGCTGCGGTCCTCGCCGCAGGGCTGGAATGCTCGATGCCCGCGACGAGCGGCTCCAGCGCGTCGCGGGTGCGGAATTCGAGGAGCGCTTCGCGAGCGGCCTCGGCGACCTTGGGATCCTCGTCGTCCGTGGCATCGAGCAGGCCGGGGATCGCCTCGATGTCGCCGATTTCCACGAGGAGCTGGATCGTCAGCCAGCGGAACGTGCCGTCGTCGTCGCGAAGAAGCGGCAACAGGTATTCGACTTCGACGGGGAGGTTCTCAAATTCCTCGTCGAGTTCGGTGAGTGCGTCGCGCCGTGTGTCGATGTCGTCGCTGCGCAGGCGCTGGAGCAGGTTGCGGGACAGTGTTTGATTCATGGTGATGCTTGGTTGGTTCCCGCCGGGCCTTCCCTCAATCTCAGCACGCACCGTTGATTGCAGTATGGTTAGTGGCCTCGGCTGCGGCTCAGATAAAAGCGACACAGACAAATGTCAACCAAAAGAGTATAGCTTTCGCCCCGGGTTTGCCCTTCGCATTCAAAATGCGGGCGCACGGCCCGCCGATCCACTCAGCGCTTCGACGTCGCCGGAGGCTCGTCGTTCCGGTGGGAGGTGATGCCCAGTTCGCTCAGGAACCCTTGGGCGGGATCCGCGATTTTCCGCCCGGCTTGACGGGCGCTGGCTTTTCCGGAGGAGAAGGGGAGCGGTTTATTGTCGCGCTGGAGCTTGCGGAGCGTGACATTTACCACCTGCTCCAGCGTGTAGCGGTCGAGGATGTTGGAAATGGCATTCCTCACATCGATCATCAGCATGCGGAGCCCGCAGTGCTCCTCATCCGGGCAGGTGCAGCGCTCGTATTCGGTCTCACTGGCGCACGCAATCGGTGCGAGGCGACCGTCGATCAGGCGGACGATCTCCCCCATTTTGATCTGCCCCAGCGGCTTTGCCACGGCGTAGCCGCCGAGCTTGCCGCGCTGGGTCTCAATGTAGCCCGCTTCCCGCAGTTCGAGGAGGATGCGTTCGAGAAATTTCAGCGGGAGGCGGTTGCTCTCGGCCAGCTCGGAGACCGGGACAACTTCCTTCCCGAGCGCCTTTGCGAGGCCGAGTTGGATGATAGCCCGCAGGCCGTATTCGCCTTTCTTGGTGAGGGTCATTTCGTTTAAGAGTAGAATCGCCGGGGTGAGGTGGTCAACGCGCTTATCAATGACATTGGGACCGCGGCTCGGGACAAAAAGATTTCAAAAAAAGCGTTGACGCCCCGTTTTAATACTATACCAAACCAGTCTATTCATCCGCTGGCGACCTCACGAGAGGAGTATGGCAGTGACTGGAATCGCTCATAGCCGCCGGGCTTTCCCGGCAGGGCGATCACTGAAGCGCAAAACCATCTCTTCTCGAATTCATGAATCTCATCGTCGCCCTGCACCTCACCGCTGCCATCCTCGCGGTTGCTGTCCTGATTGTCGGTCTCCCAGCCGCCCGCCTCTTCTCGCGGACGACTGTGCAGCGCACGGCGAAAGACTGAGCCCCCCGCCGATCTCACCCCGGACCAACACGGCCAACTCCGACCGAGAGACCACTCACTGCAAAACCAAAACAAGGAAAACACCACGCACTTCGCCGCACGGAACGCCACCCACCGCAACCTCATCACGGCGGTGACGGGCCGAGCGGCGGCCAAGCACTGAAAAATAGAAAACCACGAATATGAAACTGAAATCCAAAGCCATCCTGACGGGCCTCATTGCGGCATCCGTCTTGAACACGGCATTCGCTGACCCGAACAACCCGACCATCATCCGCATCGCGGGTGCTGCCACCTACCGACCCGCGCTCACAAAGGCGGTTGAGGACGTTCTCATCTCCTCCGGGGTGAACGCCTACACCGCCGCCTATGCCGGTTCCGCGCGCTACCGTCCGAATGCCTCCATCTATAAGGGCAAGCTCAACAACGGCACGCAGGACGACGTCCTCATCAAGATCTACTGGACCGGCGACCTCGCGGGCGTCGTGGATCTCGCGCTCACGCCGCCGGCCTATGGCAGCAAGAAGCTCACGCGCTGGATTAACACCAGTCAGGTGCCCACCTTCCCGCAGCCGGGTGCCACGGGTTCCACGACTCCGAACGTCGTCAGCCTCGGCAACATCCAGAACTGGCTTGATGAAGGCAGCCCGGGATCGCCGGTGGATGCCTCCGTCACGGTTTCAGCGGCTTCTTCCAGCGCGCAGGTTCTCGCCAGCACCGGTTCCGGTGCGACCGCATCGAATGCCATCTTGGACGCCATCAACAATGGCGACCTGATCGAGGCCGGAGATCCTTCAAAGGCACCCTCGTTCGGTGGCATCGGCATCGCGGCGTTCCAATGGACCCTCGGCCGCTACGACACGACGTTCGTCAACACGGGCGCGCCCTTCACGAACATCACCCAGCAGCAGGCGCTCGCGCTTCTGCAGGGTCCGGTGCCGCTTCCGTTCTTCACGAATGTGAACGGCACCAGCCGCAGCTCGCTCGACAAGAACAAGTATGTGTTCGCCGTCGGCCGCAGCCAGGACGCCGGTGCGCGCACGGTGCCGTTTGCGGAGGCCGGCTTCGGCTTCGGCAATGCGCCCTACCAGTTCCAGCTCAAGTTCACCAACAACCAGCAGAAGCAGGTGGACGGCTTGCCGACCGGCGGCCAGAACACCGCCGGCACGCAGATCGCCACGGTCTCGGGCGTCTTCCCCTGGCCGCAGAGCTGGCCGCTGAACACCGAGCCGACCATTGATTGGAACCTCTTCGGCCATTCGGGCTACAACCTGACGAGCGATCTGGCGAACGCCCTCAGCGCCATCAACCCCGTCCAGGCCACCTCCATCACGCCCGGCGGTTTCAACACCAACATCGACACGGGTATTCCTTACCCGAACAGCCCCTACACCCCGCCGGCGGGCATCTCGGAATACTGGTTTGTCGGCTACAACGGAACGGCCGACGCCGCCTCCACCATTGGCGGCACGACGCTGAGCTACAACGGCGTCGCCTACACGCCGGCCGCCGTCCGCAACGGGCAATACTCCCTCTGGTCCTACGCCCATCTCTACTACCTCGCGTCCCAGATCTCGGGTGTGAAGGTCACGGCGCTCGATCTGATCTCCGACAAGATCTTCGACATCGACGCGGCCACGGATCGCAACGGCGTCACCTACACGCCGCCGACGGAAAACACAGGTGCAGTCGGCATCCTGCTGAATGCACCCAGCCTGCCGGTCCTCGGTGCCCGCTCCGTGGAGGGGGAGCCGATCTTCAAACAATAGGCAGCACCGGCACCGTCCCTCCCCGCCCGGAGCGGGGAGGGACGAGCCCCGGCAACGGACCCGACAACGAACACACCTAGCAAACAATCCACATGAAAACATTGATTCAAAACAAAGCACCGCGGCTGCTGGCCGCAGCCATCACCATCGCCGGCGCCGCCTTCACACTGGCGACCGCGCAGGCCAATGTCACCCTGAGCCAGGGCGACCTCATCCTCGGCTTCCGCATCACCAGCGGCACGCCGCAGAACAGCACCTACAACCTCGAGCTCGCCCTGCCATCATGGTCTGTCCTCGATGCCGCGGCGGTCTCCGCCGGCGGCACCGTGAACCTGAACTACGGCGGTGCGTTCCTTGGCACCTCCGGCCTCTCGGCGGCGGACCTCGCCTCCGCCTATGGCTCCGGGTGGGCCAGCCTGAACCTGAACTGGGGTGTCTTCGGGCACAACTCCGGTCCCGGCACCGACGCATGGGCGACCTTCGCCGGCGCCACCGGAGGCACCGCGGCGCAGTTCAAAAACAACACGTTCAACACCCGCGCCACCACTGCCTACGGCACGCTGAACGGCCGGACGAACGACATCAACGGGACGGCCTTGCAGGGCGCGGACACTTCCGGCGTGTTGAACAGCACCGCCGGCTCCTATCTGCAGACCGTCGGCAGCGCGTCGCCGTTCTATGGGGCGTTCACGCTGGCCACCGAGCGCGCGGTGCCCAGCGCCACGAACACGCTCGATCTCTACGGCTACAGCCAGTTGACCGACACCGTGTCGAAGCTCGGCACGTTCAATCTCGATGACAGCGGCAACTTCAGCTACACCACGCTGACGCCGGTGCCTGAGCCGGCGAGCATCACGCTGCTCGGCGTGGTCGCCATCGCCGCGGGAGCCCGGCGCATCCGCCGCCGGTCGGCCACGGCCTAGCCCCTTTTCAGGGATGGGTTGTTCTTGGTTCCGCATCTCCTCAGCATCTGGCGGTGTGAGGGAGCAATGGAGTGATGTTCATTATGCGGAATCCCGGAATGGCAAGCCCCTCCGCCCTCGCCGGCGGAGGGGCTTTGTCATTCCATGGGAAAAGGCGCGGCCCGGCGGTGATGAAGGAAAAGGGAGGCGCGCTGCGGGGTAAGTTATTCCGTCTGCCCGGGACTCGCGGCCATCGCAGTTGGAACTTGGAACTTCGATGCGCGAGCCGGAACCATGGAAATGGCACCGGGAAGCATCGGGATCGGAAGCGCCGACATGGAAACGGAAGTCCGCAACATGGAAACCCGAACCGGAAACCCAGGAGCGGAAACGGGAAACCTAGAAATGCGATCCGGAAGCATAGAAACGCGAACGGGAAACATTTTTACGAAAACCCGGGCCATTTGAGGCAGATTTGAAGGGTCCCCGCGGACGTTCTGCGCTCCCGGCTCGGGAAACTTGGCCATCTCCACACCAAAGGGATGGATCCCATCGACGACGGGGCGCATCCCTTTTCAAAAGGGGTCAATCTCCTCGCGAATGGGATGCATCCCTTTTGAAATGGGGCTGATCCCTTTCCAAATGGGGGCCGCCCCATTGAAAAAGGGATGCATCCCATCGCCGATGGGATCGATCCCATTTGGAAAGGGATTCATCCCATTCGCGATGGGATGCGCCCCGTCGTCGATGGGATGAGCCCCATTGGCAATGGGATGAATGGATTTTTGAAGGATTTTGCCGTTTTTGCGGATATTTGGCCGGATTTGGCAGATTTGAAGGATACCTAGGCGGTCGGTTGACCACGGGAAGAGAGTCCTGGGCTATTTTCAATGACGCTATGTCAGGCGAATGGATCGCAGGTTTGAGGGCCTCAGGGGGGAAGCTTGACAGGATGGACCTCATCGAGCTAGCGGGCCTCTTGATCCGGCTAATTGCCCTGCTGGGCTTGGGTGCGGTTGAGGGCGGATTTTTTGGCGGCTTCCTCGGCGCGGGCTTTTGCGGCGGCTTTTTCGCGGGTGAGGAGGGATTTTTCCTCGTCGAGGGCGATGCGCCCGGAGGCGAGCTGGAGGTAGGGCTCGGCTTCGGGGGCTCGGTCGCAGGCGATGAGGAAGAGGCCTTTGTAGAAGGCGAATCCGGCGTCGGGGTTGTGGAGTTCGGCGTCGGTGAGGCCGGCGAGGGTGTCGAGGGCTTCCTGGGGGTGGTTTTGGAGGTAGAGGGAGAGGGCGTGGGTGACGGCGACGGGGGAATTGCCGGGGTTTTCCTCGTGGAGGCGCCGGACGGACTGGTGGGGGTTGCCTTCGTCGCTGCGGGTGAGGAGGGAGAGGAAGAGGTAGTTGTTGCGGGCGCTGACGGACTGGGGGTCGGCTTTCATAATGAGGCCGGCGACTTGCTGGAGGAGGCTGGCGTCGAGCTTGGCGGCGGCTTTGGCCCAGAGGACGTCGAGGGGCCATTTGGGGGCGTGGGGATTTTTGCCGAGTTCCCAGCAGAGTTCCTCGAGGCGGGCCTGCCAGCGCCAGGATTGGGCGAGGAGGGCGAGGCGTTCGAGGCGTTCGGGGCTGTTGGCGGTGCGCGCGGCGGCGACGGCGTTTTTCCACTCCTGCTCGGAGGCCGCGGGGTCGTCGAGGTGCTCGAGGGCCTGCGCGGAGTAGGCGCGGCGGAGGTAGTCGAGGTCGCCCCAGGACGCGGCGTCGGTGAATTCTTGGAGGGCTTTCCACGCGAAGGTCTTCACGTGGATCTGGGCGACGGCGATGCAGGCGGGGGGCCGGGAGAGGTCTTCGGCGGGCTGGCGTTTCAGCCAGTCTGCGGCGAGGAGGGCGAGGTCGTGGTCGGACATCCAGAGGAGGATCTGGTAGAGGTCGGCGGGGCGGTCGCCGGCACTGGCGAGGAGAGTGGTGATTTCGCCGTGGGTCTCGGTGGCGCCGACTTGGAGGAGGGCGCTGAGGCGGGTGAGCCGGTCGGTGAGGGTGGCGCCGGGGGCGGCGCCGAGTTTTTCCGCGAGGCGGCGGATGCGAACGGGGTGGTCGTAGCCGCGGGCGTCGGCGAGGAGGACGCGGATGGCGGCGAGAGCGCCCGAGGTGCCGTCCGTGATCGCGTCGAGGGACTGGAGGGCAGTGGTGCGGGTGGCTGGGTCTTTTGATTTCAACTGCACGGCTGCGAGGCGCACGCGGTAGTGGGTGGAGGCGGGGTCCGCGGCGCTGGCCTGCTGCCAGTGGGCCTCGGCACCCGCGGTGTCGCCGGTGGCTTCGGCGAGGAGGGCGGAGACTTCGTGGAAGAGGGCGCCGGTGCGGTGCTCGGGCTTCAGGGCGCCGAGGGCGTCGGCGGCTTTGCCGGGTTCGCTGGCTTCGATGGCGTCCTTGGCGAGTGCGATGAGGTTTTCCGGGTCGTCGGCGGTGAGGGAACGGAGGCGGAGGCGCCAGTTCAGCGCGCCCTTTTCGCCGGAGGCCTCGATGACCTGCGCGATGAGGCGGTTGGCCTCGATGGACTGCGGGTCGGCGTCGAGTGCGGACTTGGCGTCGAGAAAGGCGCGCTTTAGTTCGCCGGACTTGAAGAAGCCGCGGGCGCGGTCGAGGCGCTTTTCCTCCTTGCGCCTGCCGACCCCGTGCCGGAACGCGGGCAGCACGGCAAAGCCGACCGCCGCCGCGGCCACGACGCCGATGAGAATGAGCCAGCGCGCGCGGGTGAATTTCCTTGGTGGGCGTGTGCTGCGTGGGCCGGGTTTGGGGATGCGGGGATCATTCATGCGGTGAAGGAGGCTGTGGAGCCGGGTGGTTCAGGATTGGTCCGGCGCGGTGTCGCGGTGGGCGACCGAGCGGGAGTCGGGTTTCTGGATATTGGGGGCGGGCTGCGGGCGCGGCTTTGCCTTGGGCCTGCTTTCGGTCGCGGGTTTCCGGGCGACGGGGTCCGTGTCGCCTTCCTGGAATTTCGTGATCATGCGGAAGGTGCCCGCGATGATCGCGCCGCTGACCGCGAGGGCACCTAGTGCGAGCTTTAAGTTCGTGCTCGTTTTCGCACGGCGGACTGGCGTGCCGCATTCCGGGCAGCGGTGCGCGTAGGCGAGGAAGACGTGGGAGCAGTTCCGGCAGGTGGTGGTGACGTTCATGGCCGGAGTGCGCGCTGAAGTTCATCCTCCCGCGATTCCCAGGCGACGGGCCGCCCGCGGAGGCCGAGGCTTCGGTGCGGCAGCCGGATTTCCATCCGTGAATCCGGGGGGAAGGAGCGGCTAGGTGAATTCATATGGTGATGCTGTGGTTGCTTTCTCCGCGCAATCTCAGCACTCACCGTCGATTGGGACCGGCCGAAACGTGGCCCGTCTGCCACGAATGAAATGCGTCTGTCTGTCATAGTCAACTGAAAAAGTATAGAAAATGTCGTGCGAGTGCCGTTTCATAGGTGGAGCGAGGCTGCATGTGGGACGAAACGCTGGAAAAAATGCGGCAGGAAAAACCTTGACTTAATACTACACTGTTTAAATCTGGTTTCCATCCGCCGCCAGTCGGACCAACGAACCGAACATTGAAAAGGAACCGCCACCTTCACACTCCAACGACGCTTCGTCCCTTCGCGGGGCGAAAGGCGGGCGTGCTGCTGGTGGCGATTGCATCGCTGAGTCCCGCGCCGCTGCTGCCGGCCGCTCCGAAGCCTGCGGAGCGCTCGGATTCCGCTCCGGCCAGACCTTCCGCTGCCGCCGCGCCCGCCGACCCTGCGCGCTACATTTCGGAGTATCGGGTGAGCGGCGCGCAGTTGCTCTCGTCGCTGGAGATTGGCGAGGCGGTTTATCCATTCCTCGGCCCGGGCCGGACAGATGCGGACATCGAGGGTGCGCGCGTGGCGCTGGAGAAGGCTTACCGCGGGAAGGGCTACGAGACGGTGTCCGTGTCGCTGCCGCCGCAGCAGATTCGGAATGGCATCGTGGATTTCCTCGTCACCGAGGCGAGAATCGGCCGGGTGCGCGTGAATGGCGCGCGCTATTTCCTGCCGAGCCAGATAAAACGCAGCGCGCCCTCGCTGAAGCCGGGCACGGTCCCGAATTTCACGGACGTGCAGCGGGACATCGCGGCGCTGAACACATGGCCGGACCGCCGGGTGACGCCGGTGCTGAAGGCCGGCGCGGTGCCGGGCACGGTGGACATCGATTTGAACGTGGAGGACAAGCGCCCGCTGCACGGGAGCGTCGAGCTGAACAACCGCCAGAGCCCGAACACGCACGACCTGCGGCTCAACGCCTCGCTGAGCTACGGCAACCTCTGGAACCTCGGTCATTCCGTCGGCGCGAGCGTGCAGCTCTCGCCCGAGGATCCGGAGCAGGTGAAGGTCTTCTCCGGTTTCTACCTCGCGCGTTTCGCGCAGCGTCCGGATTTCTCGCTGCTCTTCCAGAGCACAAAGCAGGACTCGAATGTCTCCACGCTCGGCGGCGCCGCGGTCGCGGGGCGCGGCGACATCCTCGGTGTGCGCGGCATTTTCACGCTGCCGCCCGGCGACGGCTTCGTGCACTCGCTGAACTTCGGCCTCGACTACAAACACTACCGCCAGGCCCTCACCGTCGGCAGCACGCAGACGACCACGCCGATCACGTATTTCCCCGTGACCGCAGGCTACAGCGCGACATGGGTGCGCAAGCAGTCGCAGACGGAGCTGAATGCGTCCGCGACGTTCGGCATGCGCGGCGGCGGGAGCGACGACGCGGAGTTTGGCGACAATCGCTACAAGGCGCGAGCGAGCTTCTTCTACCTGCGCGGCGACCTTGCGCACACGCAGGAGCTGTCGGGCGGCGCGCAGCTTTATGGAAAAATCCAGGGCCAGGCTTCGAGCCAGCCGCTCGTGAGCAACGAGCAGTTCGCGGGCGGCGGCCTCGGCACCGCGCGCGGATATCTTGAGGCGGAGGCGCTCGGGGACGATGCGGTCTTCGGCACCATCGAGCTGCGCAGTCCCTCGCTGCTCGGCTGGACGAAAAGGAAGAACACCGAATGGCGCGTGTATGCGTTCGCGGAAGGCGGCATCCTCACGCTCCAGCAGCCGCTAGCGGAGCAGCAGCACCGCTTTGAGCTGGCGAGCGTCGGCGTGGGCACGCGCGTGCAGCTTTTCGAGCACTTCCACGGCTCGCTCGACGTGGGATTTCCCCTCACGACCCAGCAAAACACCCAGAGCGGCGAACCGCGGTTCACATTCCGGCTCTGGTCTGAGTTCTAGCTCCTTCCTCTGAAAATCATGGCATCCGCTCGCGGCAAAACCCTACTGCTTCAATTCATCTTCGCGCTATCCTGTTTCACCTCGGCGCTGCACGCCGATTCGTGGTGGGACAAGGAATGGATCTCCCGGAAGAAGGTGACGATCGACACGGCGGCGGCGGGAATCGCCGAGCCCGTCGGTAGTGCGGTGGTGTTGTTCCGGCTGCACGATGGGAATTTCCAGTTCGACGCCGCGAAGCCGGATGGTTCGGACCTCCGGTTTGTCGCTGCCGATGATAAGACGGTCCTGAAGCATCACATCGAGAAATTCGACGGCCTGCTGCACGAGGCGTTCGTGTGGGTGCGCGTGCCTGATGTGAAGCCGGGCGGGCAGACGCCGCTCTGGCTTTACTACGGCAACAGCGGTCCGAAGGCCGTGAACGTCGCCGACGCGAAGGGCACCTACGATTCGGACACCGCGCTCGTCTGGCATTTCGCGGAACGCAACACGCCGCCGCAGGATGCGAGCGGGAACTCGAACTACGGCGACAAGGCGGGCGTGAATGTCGCGGGCTCATTCATTGCGGGCGGACTGCGGCTCGATGACGCATCGCGCATCACGATCCCGCCGTCGGTCTCGCTCGTGTGGCCTGCGGGCGGGCAGGTCACGATTTCGCTCTGGCTGAAGCCGGCCGCGCTCGCGCCGAACGCGATTCTTTTCAGCCGCAGCGAGGGCGCGAATTCCTTCGTGCTTGGCCTCGACAGCGGCGCGCCGTTTGTCGAGGTGAACGGGCAGCGCGGCACACCCGGTGCGGCGATTGGCGCGGGCGGATGGCATCACCTCGCGGCGGTCGCATCGCTGGGGCAGATCACGCTGTTTGTGGACGGGGAAAAATCCAGTGCGCTCGCGGCTCCGCTGCCCGCGCTGAACAGCGCGGCGACGCTCGGCGCACCGGAGGGCGGCACGACTTTCTCGGGCGAGATTGATGAGCTGGAGATTTCCAAGACCGCGCGTCTGGAGGGCTTCATCAAGCTCGCGGCGTTCGGCCAGGCCGGTGGCGACAAGGCGGCGAAGCTCCTCACTTTTGCCACCGAGCAGGTGCCCGCGAATTGGCTGAGCTGGCTGGAAGGCGGCTATCTCGGCATCATCATCAAGAACCTCACCTTCGATGGCTGGCTCGTCATCGGCGTGCTGGCGATCATGTTCGCGATCAGTTGGGCTGTGATGATCTCGAAGGCGCGCTACCTCGGCAAAATCACGAAGGCGAATGCGCTCTTCACCCGCGAGTGGCGCAAGGTTGAGGCCGACCCGAAGGCCATCGAGGAAGGCGTCGGCGCGAAGGCTTCGCCCGCTGAGCAAAAGCTGCTGCGCCAGTCGCCGCTCTACCGCGTTTACACCATCGGTGCGGAGACCATCCGCCACCGTCTCGCGCTGCGGCCCGACCAGCCGCGATCGCTCACGGCTCGCGCCATCCAGGCGATTCGCGCACGGCTCGATGGCGGGCAGGTCATTGAAACCGAGCGCATCAATAGCCGGATCGTGTTGCTCACGATCGCAATCTCCGGCGGTCCGTTCCTCGGGCTGCTCGGCACGGTCGTGGGCGTGATGATCACGTTCGCTGCCGTCGCCGCCGCGGGCGACGTGAATGTGAACGCCATCGCGCCGGGCATCGCCGCCGCGCTGCTCGCGACCGTCGCCGGTCTGGCCGTCGCGATTCCCGCGCTCTTTGGCTACAACTACCTGCTCGCGCGCATCAAGGCAGCGAACACCGCGTTGCACGTCTTCATTGATGAGTTCGTCACGAGCATCGCCGAGCACTACCGCGGCGGGCCGGCGGAGTAGCGGAGGAAAGGAACCCACGCCATGCAGCTCAACGAAGACAAGCCCTACGACGACATCAACATCACGCCGATGCTCGATCTCGCCTACGTGCTGCTCGTGATTTTCATCCTGATGTGCACCGCGTCCGTGCAGGGCATGAAGGTGAACCTGCCGAAGGCGAGCCAGTCGCCGAGCCTCGCGAAGCCGAAGACGAAGGCCATCACCGTGAACAACGAGGGTCGCATCTTCCTCGACACCGTGCCCGTCTCGCTCGCCGAACTGGAGCAGAAGCTCGCGCAGGCGAAGTCCGCGATGCCCGAGCTTCCCGTCGTGGTGAAAGGCGACAGCCTCACGCAATATCAGGGCGTCATGGACGTGCTCGACGTCATCGGCCGCCTCGGCATCACGCAGGTCGGCCTCGCGACGAAACCCGGAAAATAGCGCGCCATGGAAAACGACACTCTCGAAAAGCCGAACTCCGCCGCGCATTTTCCGCCGCCATTGCGCGACGCGCAATTCGACGACGAGGAGCGCGGATTTTTTGCCCGGCACAAAATGCTCACCGCGATTCTGGGGCTCGCCGCTGTCGGCGGAGTGTGGTGGGGCGCGAAGAGATATTCCGACAAACCCGCGGCACCAGCGCGCACCAATGTCGTGCTCACCGCGATCCTTCCGCCACCGCCGCCACTGCCCCCTCCACCGCCGCCGCCCCAGCAGCCGCCGGAGCAGAAAATGATCGAGCAGACGCCGGTGGAAAACGAAGCGAAGCCCGAGCCGAAGCCCGTGGACGAGCCGCCGCCCGCAGATGTCGCCACGGGCATCAAGGGCGACGGCCCGCCGGACGGCTTCGGTCTAGCCAGTCGCGGCGGCAATGCGATCGGCGGCACGAACTCCGGCGCGCAACAGCGCAGCCGCTGGGGCTGGTATGCCGGGCAAGTGCAGTCGCGCATTCAGGAGGCACTGCGAAAAAATTCGCGCACCCGCACCGCGAGCCTGCGTGCCGAGGTGAAAGTGTGGGCCGACACGACCGGCCGCATCACCCGCGCGGCACTCGTGAATTCCACAGGCGACACGGCGCTCGACGCCGCTCTGCGCGACGAAGTGCTCTCCGGCCTCCAGCTCACCGAGCCGCCCCCCGCAGGAATGCCCATGCCGATCACCCTCCGCGTGACGGCGCGGCGACCGAACTGACTTTCCATGAAAAATCGCAAAACGAATTTCATCCCCGCATACAGCCCGGCAGCCCGGCGCATTCTGGCCGGTCCGGTTCTTTCGAGTCTGGCCGCGGCTTCCTTCGCCTCATCGGCATTTGCGGGAGGACCGATCGACCTGCCTCCACTGCCGCTTTTTGCCGCGAATGAGCCGAAGCTCGGCGCCGCCTCCGCCGCGGCTCCGGGCTCCGCCGAGCTGATCCCCCAGGCCGCGCCGGCACCCGCGCCCGCAGCGCAGCCGTCGGTGAGCGTCACGGTGAATCTGATCCGCCAGCTTGTGGACCTAGGCGTGCTGCCGAAGGAAAAGGCGGACGGCCTCCTGAAGCAGGCCGAGGAGGAGGCCGCGCAAGTCCGCGCGCAGTATGCCGCTGCGCAGGACGCCGCAGTGCGCGATGCGATCAACCAGACTCTCGCCGCGGTGCGCGCGAATCCCGCGCTTGCCCCGGCACCTGCCGACCCCGCGAACCCGGAGGTCCCGCCGTCACCGCTGGACAACCCGATGGCGCCGTTCATTCCCGATCCGAATGCCACGCGCATCACGTTCATCCCTGAAGTGGTGAAAGCGCAGCTCCGCGACGAAATCAAACGCGACATCGCGACCTCGGCGCGCGCGGGCGAGTTGAAGGTCGGGCGCCAGGCTCCGGAATGGGTGGATCGCTTCCGCTTCAATGCGGACGTGCGAATCCGGGGCGAGGGTGTCGCGTTTGGCGGCGGTAACGACAACACCGGCACGTTTCCAAACTTCAACTCGATCAACACGGGCCAGCCGTTCGACACGAGCGGCACGGTCTTCTCGCCCCAGCTCAACGTGGACAGGAACCGGCAGCGTGTCCGGCTTCGCGCGCGCTTCGGCGTGGAGGCGGACCTCGGCGAGGGCTTCACCGCCGGGATGCGCTTTGCGACGGGCAATACGAACACACCGACCTCGACGAACCAGGATCTCGGCCTCGCGTCGGGGACACAGGGCGGCAACTTCAGCAAGTATGCCATCTGGCTCGACCGGGCCTTTGTGAACTACACGCTCGGCAGCGACCCGGACCGTTCGGCCACTTTCTCCATCGGCCGCTTCGACAACCCGTTCATGTCCACCGAGGTGATATTCGACGAGGACCTCGGCTTCGACGGCTTCGCCGCGCGGGGCCGCTACCGCCTCGGCAGCCGCTTCACGCCGTTCGCCACCGCGGGCATCTTCCCGGTCTTCAACAGCGACCTCAATTTCGCCTCGAACAACCCGTCGAAATTCCGCAGCAGCGACAAGTGGCTCGCTGCGGCGCAGATCGGCGCGGACTGGAAGTTGCGCGAGAAGGTGAACGCGAAAGTCGCGGTGGCCTACTACGACTTCATCGGCGTCGAGGGAAAGCTCTCCTCGCCCTTCGTGCCGCTCACGGCATCCGATGCGGGCGACACGGACGAGACGCGCCCGTCCTTTGCGCAGAAGGGCAACACGTATCGCGCGCTGCGCAACATCCTCGCGACGGAGGAGAACAACTACGGCACCTCGCTGCAGTATCAGTATTACGGCCTCGCGACGCCGTTCCGAAACATCGTCTTCAGCGGCAAGCTGGACATCAACGTTTGGGAGCCCGTGCAGGTGACGCTCTTCGGCGAATACATCCAGAACGTCGCCTTCAACCGCTCCGCCATCGACTCCATCGCCGTTAACAACCGCGGCGCGACGAGCAGCGGGAACGGCACCGGTTCCTTTGCCGGCGGCAACACCGCGTGGATCGCCGGGGTGAAATTCGGCAAGACCGGCATGGACAAGCGGGGCGACTGGTCGGCCGGCTTGAACTACCGTTATGTGGAGTCGGACGCCGTGGTGGACGGATTCAACGACTCTGACTTCGGCCTCGGAGGAACGAACATGAGGGGCTTCAGCCTGTGGGCGAGCTACGCGCTCTCCTCGAAGGTGAATGTGGGCGTGCGCTGGACGAGCGCTGATGAAATCGCCGGCCCGCCACTTTCGACGGACATCTTCCAAATCGACTTCAACGCGAAATTCTGAACATGCGTCCGAACACACTCCGCATCTTTGCCATCGCCGCAGTCGTCGCCTTCACCGGGCCGGCGTTGCTCGCCGCCGACCCTGCGGCCGGCAATGAAGCGCGCCTGCGCGAGGCGCTGCGCTCGGTGACGCTTCAATATCAGACCGCGGAGGCCGAGCGCGCGGCGCTGCAGGCCAATGCGGCGGCGCTGGAGCAGAAGAACAAGGATCTCGCCGCGCAGGTCGCCGCGCTCACGAAGCGGCTGGCGACGGAGAAGGATGCCGCCGACAAGGCGTCAGCCGACGCTGCGAAGAAGGCCGCGGCGCAGGATGCGGAAATCACGCGCCTGAATGCGTCGCTGGAAAAATGGAAGGCCGGTTTTGATAAGACCTCCCAGATTGCGCGCAAGGCGGAGGCGGAGCGCTTGAAGCTGTTTGCGGAGGGCACCGCGCTGCGGAACCGCGTGGCGGACCTCGAGCGCAAGAACCTCGCGCTTTTCAAAATCGGCGGCGAGATCCTCGAGCGCTACCGGACGTTCGGACTCGGCAACGCGCTGGCTGCGCGGGAGCCGTTCGTCGGCGCGACGCGCATCCGGCTTGAGAACCAGGTGCAGGGCTACGAGGACAAGCTGCACGACCCGAAGCTGAAGCCCTGATGCCCCTGCGTGCCGCCAGATTCGATCCGCGGGAAGTCGGCTCCGGGCCGCGCACGGCGCTGGCCACCGCCATCACTGTCGCGCTGGGGCTGCTGCTGCCGCGCACCGTCCATGCCGGCGACATCCTGCGCGGCGGGGTGAGCGCGGGGGCGCGGCGGACTAGCGCGCCGGTCGCGCAGAATCCCGCAGTCGTTGAGCAGGCGCGCGCGAACGCGAAGGACATCCTCGTTCGCACTGCGCAGACCGCCCAGGCGATGCAGGCGATGCAGAATGCGGCGCGGCAGCTCGCACAGGGCGGCGCGAACAATCTCGGGCGCAACCCCAACGCACCGGCCACGCAGCTCCCGAATGTCCCCGACGGCCTCGCGCAGGGCGGCCTGAAAGTCGCATCGGGCGTCGGCACAAACCCGTCGCTCTGGCAGGGCGCGCAGCTTCCGCGGCAGACCACCGCGAACGGCGCCACGCGCGTGACGGTTCAGCAGACGCAGCAGCAGGCGCTGCTCAACTGGGAGACGTTCAACATCGGCAGGAACACGACGCTTGCCTTCGATCAAAGCGCGGGCGGCGCCTCGGCGCGCCAGTGGGTCGCGATCAACAAGGTCAACGATCCCTCCGGCGTCCCGTCCCAAATCCTCGGCTCCATCCAGGCCGCCGGGCAGGTGTATGTCATCAACCGCAACGGCATCATCTTCGGCGGCAGCTCGCAGGTGAATGTCCACACGCTGGTGGCGTCGTCGCTGCCGATCAACGACAACCTCGTCTCCCGCGGCCTGCTCAACAACCCGGACCAGCAGTTCCTTTTCACGTCAAAGCCGATCGATGCCGGCGCAAACGGCACGCCCGCATTCGACCCGGGCCCCGTGCCTGCGCAGGGATACGGCGATGTGATCGTGCAGAAAGGCGCGCGCATTTCGACTCCCACGAACACCGACCATGTCGGCGGACGCGTCGCGCTCGTCGGCAGGAACGTCACGAACTCCGGCATCATCTCCACGCCCGACGGGCAGACGATCCTCGCCGCGGGCGAGCAGGTCGGGATGGCCGCGCATCCCAGCTCGGATCCGAGCCTGCGCGGGCTGGATGTCTATGTCGGCTCCGCGGGTGCCGGCGCCGGAAGCGCGGTGAACACCGGCGTGATCGACGTGCCGCGCGGCAGCGCCTCGCTCGTGGGAAAGAACGTCACGCAGGGTGGATTCGTGAGCAGCACGACTTCCGTTTCGCTGAATGGCCGCGTCGATCTGCTCGCCAGCTACGACGCCGTCTCGAATGCCAGCTACGACGCGGCCAACGTGAATTCGGGCACGCCTTTCCTCAACAAGTCCACGGGCACCGTCGAAGTGGGCGAGGGGAGCGTGATTCAGATCCTGCCGGAGACGTGGAGCGCGGAGTCGGTCGTCGGCACGGGCCTCGCGCTGAATTCGCAGGTGAACATGCAGGGCCAGGCGGTTCATCTCGCCGCGGGCTCCACGGTTTTTGCGCCCGGCGCGCAGGTCCGGATCGATGCGGGCCGGTGGAATTATTCGCCGCAGGGAAGCCCACCGTCGCAGTTCGCATACACCGGCGGGCAGATCTACCTCGACAGCGGTGCGCGGATCAGCGTCGCCGGCTCGAGCGATGTCTCGGCGTCGCTGCTGCAGAACATCCTCGATTTCCAAATCCTCGGTGCGGAGGTCGCAAACTCCCCCGTGCAGCGCGACGGCGTCGTGCGCGGGCAGACCGTGCAGATCGACATGCGCCAGACGGGCACCTACAACGGCGCGGACTGGACCGGCACGCCGATCGCCGATGCCTCGGGCTACGTCGGGCTCGTGAAGCGCACCGTCGGCGAGCTGGCCATCGGCGGAGGCACCGTGAACCTCAGTGCGGGCGGGTCCGTGGTGACGCAGGGCGGGTCGAACATCGACGTCTCCGGCGGCTGGATCAGCTACGCGGGCGCGATGGTGAAGACGACGCGCCTGTGGTCCGGCCAGGCGCTCTACGACATCTCGAAAGCGCTTCCCGACCGCGTTTACACCGGCATCTACACCGGCACCATCACCGTGAACTACAGCAAGTGGGGCGTGAGCGAGACTTACGCGCAGCCGCTCGCGCTCACGGGCTACCATTACGAGCCCGGCTATCTCCACGGCGGCAATGCGGGCTCGATCACCATCAATGCCCCCGCCGTTGCGCTCGACGGCTCCTTCCTCGGGCTCGCCATCGCCGGCCCGCGGCAGCGGAAGGCGGGCGCGAACACCGACCCGCTCACGCTCATCGGCACGATGCCGGCATCCGCGGGCTTCACGCTCAATCTGCGCGCGCAGGATGATGCGACATCGCTCTTCTATTCGCCCACTCCGCCGACGATCACCTTTGAGAAGGACTCGCGTCTTGCCGCGGCCGGCGCATTCACGCTGGACGCCAACGGCACGCCCGCTGACTTGCCCGCGCAGCGGAAGGCGAACGTCGTTCTTCCATCGAGCCTCGTGAATTCCGCGGGCTTCGGGTTCGTCACCATCGACAACAGCGACGGCGGCATCGCCGTTCCCTCCTCGGTCACGCTCCAGGCGCCCGCGGGCGGCGCGCTGCAATTTCACGCGGCGAACATCTCCATCGGCGGCGCGCTCGTCGTGCCCGGTGGAAAAATCACGCTGCAGTCGGAGAACCTGTCGCCCTATGCGGCGGCCCCCGATCACACTCCGGCGCCGGACCCGTCGCGCGGCAGCATCTCCATCGGTGCGGGCGCGGTGCTGAGCACGCGCGGCCTGATCGTGGACGACCGTGCCTCCTACGGCGTGGCGGGCACGCAGCCGCGGTTCATTTCCGGCGGGATGATTTCGGTGAAGAGCTTCAATGCGGACTTCGCCGCTGGCAGCTCGGTGGACGTTTCCGGCGGCGTGTCCGTCAGCAGCACCGGAAAGCGCACGTATGGCGACGGCGGGGCCATCGAGATCGAGGCGGGAAAAGATCCGCTCCTCGGTTCGCTCATCGGCGGCCGTCTCACGCTCGGCGCGAACCTCACCGGCTTCTCCGGCGCAAAGGCCGGCTCGCTCAGCGTGCTCGCACCGCTCGTGCAGATCGGCGGCACCACTGCGAATGCGGACACGCTCCTGCTGTCGCCGGATTTCTTCAGCCACGGCGGCTTCGGGAGCTTCTCGCTCGCGGGCATCGGCGCCGCCACATCGAAGGCTGGCGAATATCTGCCGGGCGTGCTCATCGCACCCGGCACCGTCATCGCGCCGCAGGCGCAGTCACTCCTCGCGGTGAATGTGGGCAATGGAATTTCGCTCCAGCCGATCCTCCGCCAGCAGGGCGTGCGCACCCCGGTGGGTCTCAGCTTTTCCGCGCCGGGCGTCACCGACTCCACCGGTGGCGGCACCACCCGCCTCATTCGCGGCGACGTTATTTTTGGCGAAGGCGCGCAGATCGTCACGGATGCGTTCGCGAGCGTGACGCTGCGCGGAAACGCCGTGTCCGTGCTCGGCTCGATCCGCGCTCCCGGCGGTGCGGTCACCATCGGCGGTTCGCTGAATTCCGCGGGCCTCTTCGCCGGCCAGGGCAGCGATGCGGCGACCGTCTTCATCGGTCCGCGCGCCGTGATCTCCGCCGCGGGAACCACGCTGGCCACGGTGGAGACCGCCGCGCGCGGGCTTCGCACCGGCACCGTCGTGGACGGCGGAAGCATCACGGTCTCCGGCAACATCGTCGCACGGGAGGGGGCGCTGCTCGATGTGTCGGGCACGAGCGCCACGCTGTTTTACCCGCGGGCTTACGCGGGGCTCGCGGTCTTCCAACCCTCGCTCCGCGGGCAGTTTTTTGCGCCGCTCACCGTGGACAGCAGCGGCGGCACGATCAGCCTCAACGCAGGCGCGAGCGTTGGTCAGATTCTCTTCACGGATGCCACGCTGCGCGGTGGCGCGGGCGGTCCCGGTGCCTCCGGCGGCAGCCTCCTGATTGGCTCGCAGCTCGGCCCCGATGTCGCCGCGACGCCGCTCGATCCGACGCTCATCCTCCGCCAAGGCGGCGCCACGATTCCGGTGCCGGCATCCACCGGCCTCGGTCTGCCGGTGCGCAACGCGGATGCGAGTGCGATCGCGGGCCTCGCGCATTTCACCGTGGACCGCTTTGCGGCGAGCGGCCTCGACTCCATCGCGCTGAACGGCACCGTGCAGCTCTCCGGCGCGGTGAAGCTCACCGCCGCGCGCTCCATCATCCTCGCTGCAAAAACGAGCAGCGCTGCGAGCAACGGCGGCGTGATCTTCGCAGACGCATCGGCCAGCATCTCCGCGCCCTACGTGCAGCTCGGGCGGGCCTTTGAGACGCCCACGAACACTGCGGCTTCCCCGTTCACCGCCGGCGGCAGCGCGTTCAGCTTCTCGCCCACGATTGGCGCGGGCAGCCTCGCCGTGAGCGCGCAGCTCGTGGACGTGGGCAATCTCTCGCTCCAGGGCATCGGCCGCACGCTCATCGCCGCGGACGGCGGCGACATCCGCGGCGACGGCACATTCAACACGGCCGGCGCACTCACGCTCCGGGCCGAGCAGATTTA
This sequence comes from Chthoniobacteraceae bacterium, assembly GCA_044221185.1. GTDB lineage: Bacteria > Verrucomicrobiota > Verrucomicrobiia > Chthoniobacterales > Chthoniobacteraceae > SXWH01. Next base: position 29,431 of record JBGAPP010000013.1, read on the forward strand.
TCCTGCGTCGGCGGTTAAATTCACCATTGCCGCGTTCACGGACACCGTGGGCGGGCAGACATCCGCGGCGAAGATCAGCATTGCATCCTCGGGCGCTCGCGCCCTGCCGCTTTCCGCGGGCGGCGAGCTTTCGATCTACGCTCCGATCATCGAGCAGGGCGGCGTCCTGCGCGCGCCGTTTGGATCGGTGAGGCTCGGCTGGGACGGGACCGGCACCGCGCCCGTGAATGCAGTCACAGGAACGGGTGTCGCAGCCACGCAGCAGCTCACGCTGCGGACTGGCAGCATCACGTCGGTCTCGGGTGTCGATCCCGCGACGGGCTCGGCCCTCACGATTCCGTATGGCATCAACGTGAACGGCTCGCAGTGGATCGCGCCGACCGGCTCGGACATCACGGTTGTGGGCATTCCCGCGGGGAGCGTCAGCCTCGGCGCTGCGGACGTCTCGCTGGAATCCGGCGCGACGGTGGACCTGCGTGGTGGCGGCGAGATTTACGCGTATCGCTTCGTGAGCGGCAACGGCGGCACCCGCGATGTGCTGAACTCCGCGGCGAGTTTCGCAGTGATCCCCGGCTACTCGGCGAACATCGCGCCTTACGCGCCCAACAATGCCTCCTCCGATGCCACCAATCTTGCATCGAGCGACCCGGGCTACGTGAACACCGCGCTGAAGGTCGGCGACCGTGTGTGGCTCGAAGCGAGCGGCGCACTGCCTGCCGGAGCCTACACGCTGCTCCCCGCCCGCTACGCGCTGCTTCCCGGCGCGGTGCTCGTCACTCCGAAAACCGGCGCGTCCGTCGGCACCCGTGGGCTGAACGACGGCGCGAGCATCGTCTCCGGCAAGCGTTTCAACGGCCTCGCCCCAGTGGACACGGGCCGCCAGCTCACGCTGAAGTTTGAAGTCGCGCCGCAGTCCGTCGTGCGGGCTCGCGCGCAATACGAGGACTACTTCGCGGGCTCATTCTTCGCGGGCACCGGCACTTCGCGGCCTGCGGACTCGGCCCACCTTTCCATCTCCGCGGCAAATGCGCTCACGCTCTCCCGCGGTGCGGGCGTCCTCGCGGCGAGCGTCGCGGGCGGCGCGGGTGGGCAGATCGACTTCAGCAGCCCCGCGAATTTTCTCATCGCGGTGCCCGGCGTCGCCGTGCCGGCGGGCACGATCGTGCTCGATCCCTCCGTCGTGAGTTCATTCGGCGCCGGAAGCCTGCTCATCGGCGGCACGCGCAGCACTGCCACCGGTGTGACGCAGATCTCCGTGGCGACCAGCAAAATCACCGTGGACAACGCGGGCGCGCCGCTCACGGGCTCCGAGATCATCCTCGCCGCGAAGCAGGGCATCACCATCTCCGCGGACGCGCAGCTCGTGCAGAGCGGCGCTGCGCCCAGCTCGGCGCTTCAGATCGGAACGTCCGCGATCGATGGCAGCAGCGACGGCGTGCTCGTCTGGCTCACGCAGACCCCCGGCACGCTTTCTCGCCCGGGAAAGCTCGTCTCCGCGCTGCCGAGCCTCGCCGTCGGAGCCGGCGCGAAAATCAGCGGCTCCAGCGTCACGCTCGATTCGACCGCCTCCAGCACGCTCGACCCCGCGGCATCCATCTCCGCCGGCTACCTCGCGCTCAACGCGGGCCGCATCAGCCTGCTGTTTTCAAATCCCGGCCCGCTGCCCGGCCTCGTGTTGTCCGGCCCGGCGCTCGCGTCCGTGCAACAGGCGAAGGTCCTCTCGCTGCTCAGCTATTCGAGCCTCGACCTTTACGGCAGCGGGCAGTTCACGACGGGGAATCTCGAACTGCACGCGGCGGAGATCCGCGGCTTCACCGATGCGGGCGGGACGGTCGCCTTCAACACGGGCAGCCTCCTGCTGGACAACAGCGCGGGCAAGACGGGGCCGGGCCTCGTGTCGCCGGCGCAGTTCAGCGGCGGCCTGGAGTTCAACGCCGGCACCATCCGGATCGGGTCGAACCAGCTCGCGGTCGATCAGTTTGAAACGGTGACGCTCAATGCGGCCGGCGGCGTGCTCGTGCAGGGAACCGGCGGGCTTTCCACGCAGGGTGCGCTCACCATCGCCGCGCCGTTGATCGTCGGCGCCGCGTCGGCAAACCAGGCAATCAACGCGGGCGGGAAACTCACGCTGGCTGCGCTGCCGGGCGCCGCGTCGCTCTCAGCCGGGCTCGGCGCGAGCCTCAGCCTCACGGGCACGGAGGTCGTCAGCGGCACGACCATCGCGCTGCCGAGCGGGACGCTCTCGCTGCGCGCGACGACGGGAGGCCTGACCGTCAGCGGCCTCGCCGATGCCGGCGGGATCGGAAAGACGTTCTTCGACGAGACACGCTTCACCGACGGCGGGCGGATCACGCTCACGTCGGACCTCGGCGCGGTGGACTTCGCCGCAGGCGGACGGCTCTCGGTCGCAGCACAGCAGGGCGGCGGCAGCGCTGGCAGTGTCGTCATCAACGCGAAGAACGGCGGTTTCACGATTGGCGGGACGCTCGACGGAAGCGCCGGCCCCTCCGGATCGAGCGGCTCATTTTCGCTCGATGTCGGAAGCCTCGCGGAGATCAAGCCGCTCAACGCCGCGCTGGATGCGGCGGGCTTCGGCCTTTCGCGCACGGTGCGTGTCCGCACGGGCGATGTCGCGGTCGGCGGCACGGGGACCGCGGCCAGTTTCTCGATCTCTGCCGATGCCGGAAAACTCACCGTCGATGGAACGCTCAATGCCCACGGCGCGACCGGCGGCTCAATCAGCCTCTACGCGCTGAAGGACGTCACGCTCGCCTCCACCGCCGTGCTCGACGTGAGCGGCGATGGTTTCGACGCCGCCGGCAAGGGCGGCACGGTGACACTCGAAACGCGCGGCGATGGCGGCGCCACGGTGAGCATCGCAGGCAGCTCGCGCATCGAGCTCGGCGTGGCCGGCAACACGGGCGCGGCTGTCGTGGCAAATGCGGCGCTCGGAAAGTTCAACGGCACGCTTCACGTCCGCGCCCCGCAAAACGCGGCGGGCTCGGATTTGCAGGTCTCGCCGATCGACGGAACCATCAGCAACGCGTCCTCGATCGTCGTCGAGGGCTATCGAGTTTACACGCCGGCCGCGGGCGTTGTGGACGGCGTCAAGGGGCAGATATTCCGCGACGCGCAGAACTTCACGGGAGTCGCCGGAGCGCCCGCGACCCAGGCCTACACGGACATGCAGACACGGCTGCTCGGTGGAAACACGGCGCTCATCCCGCTCACGAGCATCCAGTCCGGCGCTGAGATCGTGAACAGCGCGTCCGCGTCCACGGTGCTTCCGATCACGCTGAACACGAGCGGCACCAGCGCGATCAGCGTCGCGGGCGGAGTGCCGGTCACCTTCACCACGGGCACCGTGGGCACGAACCGCGTGCGGTTCAGCGCGGCGGGCACGATCACCGTGACCGATGGCACCACGACGACCACGACGAGCTTCGCGGCGAACTCCTTGAACACGCTCTCGCCGGGAAGCATCGTCACTTTCAACGGCACGGGCACCGGCGTGATCACCTTTGCCAGTGGATCGGGCGGTGCGATTCCGGTCTCGATTCCGAACGGCGCGCAGTTCAGCAACACCGCGGGTGCGATCACGGTCGCCGGCGCCGGCGCCGGCAGCATCGTGCAGCTCAATGCGGTGAACAGCGCGTTCAGCGTGAATGCGGGCGCGCCGCTCGTCTTCACCACGGGCACCGTCGGGACCAACCGCGTGAGGTTCAGCGCCGCCGCCACAGTGACGAGCCCCGCGGGCGTGGTCACGACCGTCGCCGCGAACACTGCGACCGCCATCACCGCGGGCAGCTCGGTCACGCTCGCCACCACGGGCACTGTGACTTTTGCGAGCGGAACCGGCGGCGCGATTCCGATCGCCGTCGGCAGCAGCGGGACGGTCACGACCACTGCGGGAACGAGCACGGTCACCGCGCCGAATGCCAACCTCACGCTGTTGAACAACTGGGATCTTCAGGGCTACCGCTTCGGGCCGGACAGCGCGCCGGGCGTGCTCACGCTGCGCGCGGGCGGCAACCTCGTGTTCAACTTCAAGGCTAGTCTGAGCGACGGATTCACCACCGATCCGCTCCTCAGCTACACGACCGACGCGACGTTCGGCCTTTGGGCGCGCACGCTCTCGTCCACGCGCTCATGGAGCTACCGGCTCGTCGCGGGCGCCGATTTCAGCGCCGCGGATTTTCACCAGGTGCAGCCGCTCGCGGGCGTCGGTGCGAACACCGGCTCGCTGCTGCTCGGCAGCGGCGCGACTGCGCTGCCGACCACGGGCACCAGCTCAACGGTGCGCTCGAACATCATCCCGAACTTCTTCCAGACCATCCGCACTGGAACGGGAGACATCGACATCGCCGCCGCGCGCGACGTGCAGCTCCTGAACTCCCTCGCCACGATCTACACCGCGGGCATGAAGGCGCCGGACATCGCCGGCTTTGACCAGCCGGTCCTGAACTACAGCAACAGCGGCACGCTCGGAGCCGCGCAGACTCCGTTTTATCTCGCGCAATACAGCCTCGCCGGCGGCAACGTGACCATCGCCGCCCAGAACGACATCGGCCACTACCTCGCCTCGGGCAGCGGCGCATCGGCGACGCTCACCGTGGATTCCACGCGCGAGATGCCGACGAACTGGCTCTACCGGCGCTCCACAGTCGGCGCCGACGGGCAGTTCAGCCTCGGCCTCAACGGCGATGTGCGCTCCACGACCTGGTGGGTGGACTTCAGCAACTTCTTCGAGGGAGTCGGCGCACTCGGCGGCGGCAATGTGAGGCTCGCCGCGGGCCGCGATGTGGTGAATGTGGACGCCGTCGCGCCGACGAATGCACGCATGCCGAAAGGCGTCCCCGACACCGCGCAGCTCATCGAGCTTGGCGGTGGCAACGTTACCGTGAGTGCGGGCCGCGACGTGAGTGGCGGCGCTTATTACGTCGAGCGCGGCGAGGGAATCATCACCGCCCGCCGCGCCGTCACGACGAACAGCGCCCGCGCCGCCGTCACGCGCACGCAGCTCGCCGCAGCCGCCAGCACGCCGACGACCTGGCTGCCGACCACGCTTTTCCTCGGAAAGTCTTCCTTCACCGTTAACGCGGGCGGCGACCTCCTCCTCGGCCCCGTTGCGAACCCCTTCCTTCTGCCGCAGGGCCTGAACAACACTTTCGTGGACAAGACCTACTTCTCCACCTACTCCGCCGATGCCTCCGTCGCCGCGTCCTCGCTCAGCGGCAGCGTGACCGTGCGCGACTACGCCATCACCGGTGCCGGCTCGCTCGCGAACTGGTATCAAAACGGAATGCTCTTCAGCACCGCCGGCTCGTTTGCAATCTCGCAGCCGTGGCTCCGGCTCGCCGAGACGCGCATCGCCTCCGGCTTCGTCACCGCAGCCTCGCTGATGGCGCCCACGCTGAAGACCACCGCATTCTCCGGCGACGTGAATCTCGTCGGTTCGCTCACCCTCGCGCCGTCGCCGACTGGCACCGTGGAGATTTTCGCCGCGGGTTCGGTGAACGGCGTGCGCCCGAATGCCGTCGTCGCCGGCGCGAACAACTGGGGCTCCGGCACGATCAATCTCTCCGACGCGGACCCCCTTTCGATCCCCGGCATCACGTCGCCGCTCTCGTTCGATGTTCCCGAGGCCACCACCAGCCCGTTCGTCCTCTCGACGCTCAGCGCGCTGTTTGCGGAATCCGGCTCCTACACCGGCGCCTTTGCCGTGCTCCAGTCAAAGCTCGCGCTGCACGGCCCCGGCCCGCTCCATGGGGGCGACACCGAGCCGCTCCGCATCTACGCCGGCAGCGGCGACATCTCCGGCCTCACGCTCTACTCCGCGAAATTCGCCGACATCTTCGCCGGCCGCGACATCAGCGACGTCGCCCTCTACGTGCAGAATGTGAACGCCAGCGACGTGAGCACCGTCGCCGCGGGCCGCGACATCGTTGCCTACCAGCCGAACTCACTTCTCCGTCTCGCCGCGCAGACCTCGGGCAACCAGCTCTTCAATTTCGCCGCCGGCACCTCCGGCCCGACTTCGGGCCGCCCCGCCGCGGGTGACATCCAAATCAGCGGACCCGGCACCCTCGAAGTCCTCGCCGGACGCCACCTCGACCTCGGCATCGGCCTGAACAACCCCGATGGCACCGGCACGGGCATCACCAGCATCGGCAACGCCCGCAACCCCTACCTCCCATTCACCGGCGCGGACATCATCGCGGGCGCCGGCGTGAATTCCCTCAGCGGCATCGGCGGCGCGCCCTCCACGGTGGACGCCTTCCTCACCGCCACACTCACCGGATCGAACGCCAGCCGCTACCTCGGCGAGCTTGGCGCCGCGAATCCCGATGCACCCGCGAGCCTCCAGGGCATCCTCGCCCTTTCCGCCGAGCAGCGGAAAAAGCTCGCGCTCCAGTTGCTCTTCATTGCCCTGCGCGACGCCGGCCGCGATCACAACGACGCCACCAGCGCCGGCTACGGCAGCTACAGCGCCGGCTTCGCCGCGATCAGCAGCCTCTTCCCCGCCGCATCCTCCGGCGACATCACCACGCGCGCCCGCGACATCCGCACGAAGAGCGGCGGCAGCATCAGTCTTCTCACACCCGGCGGCGGTCTCTCCCTTGTCTCGAATGTCACCGGCACGCTCGCGCCCCCGGGCATCATCACCGAGGACGGCGGAGGCATCTCCATCTTTGCCGACCGCAGCGTGCAGATCGGCGTTTCCCGCATCTTCACCCTCCGTGGCGGCGACATCGTCATCTGGTCCTCGAAAGGCGACATCGCTGCCGGCGCTGCGGCCAAGACCGTTCAGTCCGCTCCGCCCACCCGCGTGCTCGTGGATCCGCAGAGCGGCAGCGTGCAGACCGATCTCGCCGGCCTTGCCACCGGCGGCGGCATCGGCGTGCTTGCCACCGTCACGGGCGTCGCCCCCGGCAACGTGGATCTCATCGCCCCCACAGGCACCATCGACGCTGGCGACGCCGGCATCCGCTCCTCGGGCAACTTGAACGTCGCCGCGGTGCAAGTCGTCAACGCGCAGAACATCCAAGTCAGCGGCAGCAGTTCCGGCACCCCCGCAGCCGCTACCGTCTCCGCGCCAAACCTCGGCACGCTCACCGCCGGCAACACCACCGCCGGCGCCACTGCCAGCACCGTGAAGGAACTTGGCAAAGCCGCGCAGCCCGAAGCCCGGAAGGAAGAGCAACCTCCATCCCTGATTACCGTTGAAGTCCTGGGCTACGGGGGTGGGGACTAGCGCCGGCGGCGAGACGCCATACGACAAGGAACTCTGGCTCCAGGTGCGCGTGCCGGGTAGGACGCTCAATGACTTCCGTTTTGCTGGGCGACCGAGTTTAACGAACGTGCCTCCGCGCCTCACATGAAACACATCTTCCTGGCCCACGCGTAAATCAAACTGCCTGCCCTTATCGCCGATCACATGGTGTTGCAGCGGGATGTGATGATGTCGGAGTTGGTTGTCATCCTGCGGCAGAAGTTCAGCAGCGTGCCGGAGCTTTGACCTTGGGTATCTGCTTGAAAGCAGGCGTTGGCCAAACAGGGGCCCCCTTAGTCCCAGTCATCGGTGTCGAGAAGATCTATATTTCACAGGTGTAGTGCTGAACCTTCTTTTGAAATGCTGGCCGAATCTTGAGACATCGTTGTAGCCGACGCGCTTGGCGATGCGGGCGATGGGGAGCTGGGTGGTGCGGAGGAGTTCGGCGGCTTTTTCGAGGCGGAGTTTTTGCAGGTAGGCTTGGAAGCTCAGGCCGTGGCGCTGGCGAAAGAGACGGCTCAAGTTGCCGGGGCTGGTGAAGGCGATCTTCTTGGCCACGTCGGTGAGCTTCAGTTGGCAGTGAAGGCGGAAGGGCAGATGCGCGGTGGCGCGTTGCAAAGGATCGCCGTGGGGATCGGCGGCAGTTTGCTTGCGCTCAGCAAGGCGCAGCCAGACGGCCTCGACGTGATTGCGGGCGGCGTCCTCGGCGGCGGCGGGATCGCCGAGGGCGATGGTCTCCACAAGATGCTCGTGTTCATCGGCTAGCACGCGGGCATCGGGGAAATAGTCGTCGAATCCCTGCTTGTGGAAGGCTTGCAGGCTGTCCCAGATGGTGCGCCAGATTTCGCGCAGCAAGGGCACGGCGGCGAGCTGGATGATGGTGTCGTGCAGTTCGAGGTCAGCGCGACGAAACGAAGCGTAGTCGCGTTCGTGCATGGAGCGGGTGACGCGCTTGAGGATGCCGCGCAGTAGCTTGAGCGCGTCGGATGAAGCGGCGGCATTCGTCGCGGCATGACGCGCGGCGAAACCTTCGAGCGTGGAGCGCAGTTCGGAGAGCTTGCGGAGTTCGGCGAGAGTCATGGGTGATTCGAAGTATGCGAAATCAGGCCTGCGGGTATGCGGCAGAGGGCAAAGGCCGATGGATTGCAGCGCAGGTGTTGAAACGAGATACGCGGAGGCGTTTGATCGGCATTCACGACGGCTTTTATGCCAAATCAAACACCGCATTACAACTGCCCATGATCATGCCCAAGAACATCCCTTTTGGCGTCATTGCCCCAATGACGACGCCCTTCGCCGCTGATGGCGAACTCAACGCTAAAGCCATCCGCAGTCAGGTGGAGTTCCTCGTTCGCGAGCGTGCGGACAGTCTCGCGGTGGGCGGCTCGACAGGTGAGGGGCAGACCTTGGACCCGGATGAACTCCGCGCCTGCGTGAGCGAAGTGCGTGAGTCGATGCCTGCGGGCATGCCGCTGGTCGCCAGCACGATTTGCGACAGCACGCGGCAGGCGATTCGCGCGATCAAGGCCATCGAAGGTCTCGGCGTTGACGCCATCCAGCTCACGCCGGTGCATTACCTCTTCCGCCCGGACGACGAGATGATGATCGAGCACTTCCGCGTCATCCATGAGGAGACGGGTATGCCGCTCATCATCTACAATGTGGTGCATTGGTGCTATCTCTCGCCGGAGCTGACCGTGCGCCTGATGAACGAGGTGCCGGGCGTGATGGGCATCAAGCAGAGCGCGGGCGATTTGAAGCTCTTCGCCGATCTCATGATCAACGCGCCGAAGGACCGCAAAATCTACAGCGCGGTGGATGCGCTGATGTATCCGTCCTTCTGCCTGGGCACGCCGGGCGTCATCGCCGCCACGCCGTCCGGCATTCCGCGCGCGACGGCACTGCTGCGCGATGCCGTGGCAAAAGGCGATCACGCCAACGCGCTGCGATTGCACGAGGCGATCCTGCGTTTCTGGAATGCCACGGATCACTACAATCTCCCCGCGTGCATCCGCTACGCGCAATCGCTGCAAGGCGTGGACGCCGGATTCCCGCGCATGCCGATGCGTCCGGCCACCGAGGCGCAGAAGGCGAAGATCAAACCCGCGCTCGATGCGGTGCTGAAGCTCGCGGGCGAGCTTTCGTGATTCACCTAACGTCGCGTCCATGTCCTCCACCACTGGCCTCATCCTCATCGCGTTGTTCGCCACGCTCGCCGTGGCATCGCGACGCGTGAAGTGGCTGGGTGGACTCGGTTTTACCTTCGTCGTGCTCGCCACGGGCAGCGCGGCGATGACATTTCCCGCCGCGTTCGTGTCGTGGGGCGGCTTTGAACTGAAGAGCGCGATCACGCCGCTCGTGCAGGTCATCTTGCTTGGCATGGGACTCACGCTCACGTTCGATGACTTCCGCCGTGTGGTCACGATGCCGCGCGGCGTCATCCTCTGCTGCCTGCTGCATTACACCATCATGCCGCTCGCCGGATGGGGCTTCGCGCATCTGTTCGGATTGCAGGGCGCCGTGGCAACGGGGCTCGTGCTCATCGGCTCGGTGCCCAGCGGCACCTCGTCGAATGTCATCTCGCTGCTCGCGCGGGTGAACGTGCCGCTCTCCGTCACAGTCACGGCTGTCTCCACGCTCATCTCGCCGCTGGTCACGCCGTTCGCGATGAAGCTGCTCGCCGGTGCGGAGGTGCCCATCGATGCCGGAGCGATGATGATTTCCATTTTGAAAATGATCATCGCGCCGCTCGCGGTGGGACTCGTGATGCAGCGATTGCTTCCCGGCGTGGCGCGGCGATTGGCGAAGGTTCTGCCATACGTCGCGATGTTTGCCATCTGCACCATCATCGGGGTCACCATCGCGCTGTCGCACGAACAACTGCTCACGATGGGACTCGCCATCTTCGCCGCCTGCGCCTGTCACAACGCCACCGGCTACCTGCTCGGCTACTGGGGTGGCCGCCTCTGCGGCTTGAACCAAACCGATGCCCGCACCTGCGCACTTGAGGTCGGCATTCAAAACGGCGGCATGGCCACGGGTCTCGCCTTCAACGTCCTGCACAGCTCCGCCGCCGCGCTCGGTGCCGCCGTCTTCGGCCCTTGGAGCGCCATCACCAGCTCGGCGCTGGCTTCGTGGTGGCGACGGCAAGCCTCACTACCGGTTACGGCAAGGCCGTCGAGTTGAAGAAGTAAAATGAGAAGAAAGCGCCGAGCAGAAGCGAGCAAGTCACTGCCCAATCGCAAAAAGACCCCGGCATGACAACGCTGACCAAAGAATAAATGCCATGAAACACCTCGCCATTCTCTTCACCCTGATCGCGCTCTGGCCACAGCTTCGAGCCGCAGAAACCAACCCCGCCGCCACCCCAGCGACGCCGAACCTTTCGCCCGGCCCGGAATATGCGGACAGCGCACGCCTTTTCCAAGGCGTGGCTGGTGTCGAACGCGCGGCCAATGGGCGGCTGTGGGCGACTTGGTATGGCGGTGGTGTCACCGAAGATTTGCACAATTACATCCTGGTTCATTCCAGCGGCGATGACGGCAAGACGTGGCAGAGTGTGCTGGTGCTCGATCCCGATGGCGACGGGCCAGTGCGAGCGTTTGATCCGTGCCTGTGGCACGATCCAGAAGGCAGGCTCTGGCTCTTTTGGGCGCAAGAAACGACGCTGCCAAAGGGCCGCGACACCGGCAGCTTCGTCACCTTTGCGATCACAACGACAGACTCGGGCAAAGCCGATGCTAAATGGTCGGCGCCACGACAAATCGCGAAGGGCGTGATGATGAACAAGCCGACCGTCACCAAGGATGGCCGGTGGCTGCTGCCGTTTGCCACTTGGGCTGCCGAGGCCAGTGCGCGGGTGGTCATCTCCACGGACCGTGGCGCGACCTTCAGCGAACTGGGCGCGGCCAGAATCGCAGACCGAAAATCCCGCAGCGCGGACGAGCACATGATTGTCGAGCGCAAGGACGGCTCGCTGTGGATGCTGGTGCGCGGAAAGTTCCCGCCCATAAAAACCGACTACACCGGCATCGGCGAAAGCGTGTCCACCGATGGCGGCAAGATCTGGGCGGACGTGGCGGCCACTTCGATCCCGCATTCAGGCGCACGGTTTTTCATTCGCAAGCTGGCGAGCGGGCGGTTGCTGCTCGTGCGGCAAAACCCGCCGGGCGGGAAGAAGGATCGCTCGCACCTCACCGTGTTTCTTTCCGACGACGATGGGAGCACATGGAAGGGCGGTCTGCTGCTCGATGAGCGTTTGCGCGTCTCCTATCCCGATGGCGTGCAAGCGCCCGATGGCTCCGTTTACGTCATCTATGATCACGAGCGCGGCGGCCCCGAGAGCGCAAAGGAGATCCTCATGGCCATCTTCAACGAAGCCGACGTGCTCGCAGGCAAACTGACTTCGCCGAACAGCCAATTGCGCGTGCTGGTGAACAAGGCCACCGGCGTGAAGCAAAAGCAGCCTGACACGACACAGGCATGGCCGCTCGATGCGGTGGATGCGCGCATCAAGGTCTGGGGTAAGTCGAAGGCGGCGAGCGGCGCTCACGGCAAATCGCTCGCTCTCGATGGCAACTCGGTCATCGAGTTGAAGGACAGCGCGGCGCTGAATATGGGCGCGGAGGGGTTCACGTTTTCGGTGTGGTTCAATCCGTATGCGCCGAAGGACGGGCAGCAGGTTATCGCGGGCAAGACGCGCTACTCGTCAAACGAACGGCAGTGGACGCTCACGGTGGAACCGAATGGCACGCTGAAGGCATTCATCCAGCAAACGGGATGGAGCACCATCAGCGATGCAGAACCGCTCCAGGCCGGGCATTGGCACCTGGCGACCTTGAGCATCGGTGCGGGCAAGGCGGTGCTTTATCGCGATGGGAAGCGAATTGGTGAAGCGGCGCTCAAAAAGCCACTGCCCGCGACGAAGGCACCCATCACGCTCGGTGGCATCGCGGATGCGGGTGTGTTGAAGCAGTCCTTCTCCGGCGCGCTGGATGAGGCGCGGTTCGAGCCGAGGGTGCTTCCAGCGGAGGAAATCGCGGCGAGCTACAAGCCGGTCACCGCCACGCATGAACTGCCGAAGCCGCTGGTTTCGGACACGCCGTTGTGGGACGAGCGCGTGCCGCTGCTGAAGTCGGCGGAGCTGCCCGTGCTCGATGGCGTGGAGTTTCATGTCATCAAGAAACAGCGACCCGATACCGATGGCGCGAACTGGACGCTCGGTGTCGGCCTCGCGTGGCACAATGGCAGGCTCTACGCCTCGTATGGCTTCAACAAAGGCGATGAAAACACGCCGACCGAGGAGGCGCATGTGCGTGTGAGCGATGACGGTGGCAAGACGTGGGGTGGGCCGGTGGTGATGGATCACGGCGAGGGTAATCTCGGCGTGAGCCACGGCGTCTTTCTTTCTCACGGCGCGAAGCTCTGGGCCTTCATGGGCGCGTTCTACGATCACTTCCAGCGCACGCACACACGCGCCTATCTGCTCGATGAAACGACCGGCCAATGGCAGGCGAAGGGCGTTGTGCTCAACGATGGGTTCTGGCCGATGCAGGAGCCGCAGAAGATGGACGATGGCAATTGGATCATGTCCGGTGCCCGCGTCGCGAAGGGGTATGATTTCAGCGGCGATCCGCCAGCGGTGGCAATCAGTCACGGCGACGACTTCACCAAGTGGGATCTCGTCGTTCTGCCGCTCGACCGCCGTTTGCGGAACGTCTGGGGCGAGTCCACCGTGATTGTGAAGGGTAAACACATCACCAACATCTCGCGCTACGGCGGCAAGGCGCAGGCGCTCATCTCCACCAGCGACGATTTCGGCCGCACATGGACCACGACGCTTCCCTCGAACCTGCCCATGGCCACGAGCAAGCCCTACGCGGGCACCTTGAGCACCGGCCAGCGCTACCTCGTCTGCACCACCACCGCCGACACCGGCGGCAAGCGCTCACCCTTGACCATCGCCGTGAGCAAACCGGGCGAGTCGGTCTTCAGCAAAGTCTTCGTCATCCGCCGCTCCATCTTCCCCGAAGGCTCCGGCGTCTCCAGTGAACGCGCCGACTTCAGCTACCCCTACGCCATCGAGCACGACGGCAAGCTTTACGTCGGCTACACGCACAAAAGCCACGCTGCGAATGAACTGGCAGTGATTCCGATATTCGAACTCAGGCGCTAGGACGCACTGGGCAACCTATAGACGCCATGTCCGTGCAGTCTGCCCTCGTCGTCCTCGCCGCTCGTCTGCCATTCGTCACGGTGTTTCACCGCGGTTTCTTTCGAGAAGATTGGCCTTTATCTGGGCGGGCATCGACAGACACTGCTCTCCCACGCCGCCGGGCACACCACCTCCGAGTGGCACCGGGAGCGGTGATCGCGTGGCACTGAATTCGGCTTATCCGCCGAAGGCATTTCTCGTCGATAAAGCCTCTTCGGCTATTCATTTCTGAACGAGAATGCACATGAGCACCATGGTGTTCTCGTGGTGGCGTCACCCGTCCGGACGAAACTCGGCGCTTGGCAGTGGAAGCCAGCATTATCATCACCGCACTGCTGCTACTGTCATTTACTGTCAAAAGTTTTGCGCGATCCTGCGTGATCGTGCGTGCGTGCCGTTTCTTTGTATCCGCAGCAACGCGAACAGTGGCGCATACTTGCGAACATTAGTGACTGGGCGCGAAGGAATTAACGAAGACTCATAACCTGAAGGTCGCAGGTTCAAATCCTGCCCCCGCAACCACTTTCAAAGTCTTGGAAGTGTCTCTGGTTTAGCGATTAGCCTAGCGTTGAATCATCCGGTCGATCCACATGTCAACAACGGCGTGTGCCCTGATTTCGATGCCGCGTGTGCCCTAAACTGTGTCATGGGACTTCCGAAGGGAATTTGGCGACGCCGTTTTCCAAGCACTAACATGGCATCGAAATACCAGTGCCGGCAGCAGTGGTGGGTCAAATTCCGCGACCCGCGGACCGGTACCCTCATCCGCGAGAGCCTCGAAACAACAGACGAGGCGCGTGCAGAACTCCTGCGCCAACGGCTCGATCTCGAAGTGGCGCTCCTTGAGCCGCACTTCAAGCGGTTGAAATTCCGCTGCGCATTCGCGCCTATTGGCCGCCCGGACCAACGCCTTCCAATCCTCTGGAACGAGTTCCCACAGCAGAAAGTCGGCATCAAAAGTTTTGTACAGGTCGCGGAGTTTTTCTTCGGCGTCATATCCGGGGGACGCCAATTGACAACGCCTGGGTCGAGAAACATTGGGGTCGACATGCACTGGTGTGTTGGAACAGGCCCACAAGCGCTGCAAGGTTTTGGTGTCCCTCTGTCTGCCCATCAAGCGGTAGCGGGCACGTGGGCCGACATCCCGCTTGCCCAACTTGAAGCGGCGCCCGCGCAGCTTTTTCAATTTGTCGCCGAGGGCTTTCTTTTCATCGCGGCATTCGAAAGGCAGCGCCACGTCTAGCGTTTCGTCATCGCGCAGCCGTCCGAGGCTGTTGTCGATCGTGAGTTTGCTGCCTTTCTCCGCGGCACCAGCGAAGCGGCAACACCGCGGTTTCGAGCGCACGCCCGGCGTCGTCTCCACCGCCTTGGCATTCGCGGGGGCCGTCAGGATTCGCCATGCCGGCGCAGACAAGCGCGCTGCCCATCGTCGCGGCGTAATGTTCAAAAGTTGGTTTGCGTGCTTCGGCCCATGAGGGATTGTCCGGATTCATTGACCCGACTCAAGGCTCGAGCCCGCATTCGAGTCGAGAATGCTGCCACCCAACAGGCATGTCTCATCCGAATTTTAAACGTCTCGATGTCCGCAAGCTCATTACACGAGGCATCGAGCCATTTCCGAAAATCCGCAAGAGCGTGGATGCGCTCACGACTGGCGAAGGGCTGGCGGTCATCGCGCCGTTCCTGCCTTCGCCGCTGATCGAAAAACTGCGCGGTGAAAATTTCCAATCGCGCGCCGAGCCGCAGCCCGACGGGAGCTGGATCACCTATTTCTGGCGGGAAGCAGAGTAGATGCGCGGTTGCGCTGGGGCGCCCCGCTGCGGCATGAATGGCCCATGGCCAGCCCCACAGCCGAATTCCGCCGAGTCGTCTTAGCGAACACCCTCCGCGGGTGCCAGCTCTTCACGGGACTGCCGCCGGAGGATCTCGATCTGATCGCGTCATTCGTCCTGCCGAGGGAACTCGGCAAGGGGGCCTATCTTTTTCACGAAGGCTCGGCGTCGGAGGGCTTCTACGTCGTGCAGCGCGGCGCGGTGAATGTGCACCGGGTGAGCGCGAACGGGAAGGAGCAGGTGATCGCCGTCTTCCGCGCCGGGCAGTCCTTCGCCGAGGCGGCGCTCGCGAGCGCGGGCGGATACCCGGCGGATGCGCGCGCGATCGAGGACTCGACGGTGCTGCTCGTGCCGAAGGCCGACATCCTCGGTCTGCTGCGCAGCCGCCCGGAACTCGCGCTGCGGATGCTCGGCTCGATGAGCCAGCACCTGCGGGTGCTCGTGGGGCTGCTCGATGATCTCACCTTGAAGGACGTGGAAACGCGCCTCGCCAACTGGCTGCTGAAACGCTGCCCGCGCCCGCTGCCAAAGGACGCGGTGGAAATCCTGCTCGACCGCACAAAGCGCGTGCTCGCCGCGGAACTCGGCACGGTGAGCGAGACGCTGTCGCGCACGTTCGCGGGCTTTCGCGACAGGAAGCTCATCCGCGTGGCGGGGAATGGCATCACCATCCTCGACCCGAAGCGGCTTGAGGAAATCCTGCGGCGGAATCTCGGCGAGCTGTAGCCAGCGCCGAAAGGCGGGTGAAAAGGGGGCCTTTGCCAATCCCGGCGAAGCTTGAGCCAAGTCAAGGCATGGCGGCAGGACGCTGGGATGATTCCGTGTGAAAGGAAACTCCGATTCCATGAACTCTCCCCTTCGCACGAATCCCGCCAGGTCGGATGCAGTTTCTCCGACCGTGTGCGCCGCCCCCCTCTGCTACCACCTCGCTCCGTCGCGACAGCTACTGCATGCGCACGACGGCTCCGGCTGCGTTCACGCGAAAGCGAATGGCGAAACGCCCGATGTCCCGCCGTGCCTGCTGAGCCGGCAGCAGCATTCGGTGATCGGCGTGGAAAAGGTGCGCCGCGTCGCGCTGATGGTGACACCGACGCCAGCGGGGGAATTTCTCGATCAGGCGTGGGAGGCGATGTCCACGATCCGCGCGATTTTGCGTCAGCAGGGCGAGCCGATGACGATCACCACTCAGACGGTTTACATGCGCGATGTGGCGAATGTGCCCGCGCTGCGGCGGCTGATGGAGGCCTCCTTTGGCGAACGGATGCCGGTCACGATTTTCCTCCCGCAGCCGCCGTGCGACGGCGCGGAACTCGCGATCGAGGCGTGGGCGCTCGGCAGCAATGCGGCGGAGATTCAGCATCACGGGCCGGACGTGCTCAGCGTGAGCTACGACGGGCTGCGCTGGATTCACGCCGCTGCGAGGATCCCCGAGGGCGCGACAGCATACGATCAGACGTGCGAAGCCTTCACAGTGCTGCGGCGCGAGATCGAACAGGCTGGAGCGTCATTCGATGAAGTCGCGCGGGTGTGGCTCTACCAGGGCGGCATCACTGCGGATGAGAACGGCACGGAGAGGTATCGCGAGCTGAACCGGGCGCGGACGGATTTTTTCGAGGGCATGGAATTTGGCCGCCGCCTGATGTCGGCGAGCAGCAAGAAGTCCTCGTATCCCGCGAGCACGGGCATCGGCACGATGGGCCGCGGCCTCATCACGGCGTGCCTCGCGCTTCAGACGGAGCGGAAGGACGTGCACCTTTATCCGCTGGAGAATCCGCTGCAGACGCCGTCGTTCGACTACGCGCAGCGCTTCTCGCTCAAGAGCCCGAAGTTTTCCCGCGCGATGGCCGTGGCCATCGGCGACTACGTCACGACTTGGATCTCCGGCACGGCGAGCATCGTGCACTCCGAAAGCCTCCACCTCGGCGATATTGAGAAGCAGACTGAGCAGACGCTCACAAACATCGAGCGGCTGATTGATGCGGAGAATTTCGGGCGTCACGGGCTGCACGGGGCGGGAGCGACACTCGCGGATCTCGCGAAGATGCGCGTGTATGTGAAGCGCCCCGGGGATTTCGAGCGCTGCCGCGCCGTGTGCGAGCGCCGCCTCGGTCCGGTGCCGGTGATTTACGCGCACGCGGACGTGTGCCGCCCGGAACTGCTCGTCGAGATTGAGGCCGTCGCGTTTTCGCCGTTGCGGCAGGCAGCCATCAGGGCGGAAGCCGGCGACATTCCATCCTTGCTATGAATCGCTGCACGATGGCGGCACTCTGAGTATGATCGCACACGACCCCGACAATGCCGGATCAGGCGCGGATACCGCGGGCGGGCGTGGGCTGGATGGCTTGATTCACGTCAATGCGGGTGCCCCATGCGCCGGGCATCGTCCGCACATGATCAGCCCTTGGAACGAACGGCCATTCGTCATCATCTGGGAAGTCACGCGGGCGTGCCCGCTCGCCTGCCAGCACTGTCGTGCGGAGGCGGTGCACCGGCGTGACCCGCGCGAGCTGCGCGGGGAAATGGTGGGGCGGTTTCTCGATCAGGTCGCACGCGCACAGCCGAGGGTCTTCGTGCTCACCGGCGGCGATCCGATGATGCGCCCGGACCTGCTCGACATCGTCTTCGGCGCGACGCAGCGCGGCCTGCAGGTGGCCATGAGCCCGAGCGCGACGCCACGCTTTGTGAAGGCGGACCTGTGCAAGTTCCGCGACGTGGGGCTGAAGCGCGTGTCGCTTTCGATTGATGGCGCAACGCGCGAAGCGCACGACGCGTTCCGGGGCGTGCAAGGAACGTGGGATCGGACGATGGAGAGCATCGTCGCCGCACGCGAGGCGCGGCTGGAGGTGCAGATCAACACGACCTTCACGCGCCAGAACATCGGCCAGTTCGATGAGTTCGTGAGGTTGCTCAACGAGATCAAGCCTTCGCTCTGGAGTGTCTTTCAGCTCGTGCCCACGGGCCGTGCGAAATGCGACGACCTGCTTTCCGGCGAAGAGCTGGAGTCGCTTTTCGAACGATTCCACGATCTGTCGCTGCGCGTGCCGTATCCGATCAAAACCACGGAAGGCCAGCATTACCGCCGCGTCGCGATGCAGCAATGGCGGAGGAATCCTTCCACGCCGAAGCCCGCGCTGCTGCCGATCAATGACGGCAACGGCTTCGTCTTCGTCTCGCACACCGGCGACATTCAGCCGAGCGGCTTTCTGCCGATCACAGCGGGCAATGTCAGCAGGGACGAACTGCTCGAAGTTTACCAAAACGCGCCGCTCTTCCGCGAACTGCGCGATGCCAGTCTGCTGAAGGGCAAGTGCGCGCGCTGCGAATACCGCGCGCTCTGCGGCGGCTCGCGTGCCCGCGCCTACGCCATGACTGGCGACCATCTCGCCGAGGAGCCGCTCTGCATTTACCAGCCGCCCTTAACGGCCGTCTTATGAAAACTGTGCGCGTCGTGGCCGCTGGAATTCTCCTCATCATCAGCCTGGCGATGGCTGCGGAGATTGACCCCGCAAGCGTCTACGAGAACTCGCTCACCCCGACGCCGATCAGCACGCTCGATCATTACGTCTTCGCGCGGCTGCAGTATCTCGGCATCCAGCCGGCGAAGATGTGCTCGGACGCGGTGTTCGTGCGCCGCGTTTTTCTCGACACGATCGGCACGCTGCCGACGGCGGAGGAAACGGTCGCATTCCTCGAGGACAAGACGATGAACAAGCGGCGCGACCTCATCGAGCGGCTGCTCGCGCGCGATGAGTTTGCGGACTACTGGGCGATGAAGTGGTGCGACGTGCTTCGCGTGAAGGCGGAGTTCCCGATCAATCTCTGGCCGAATGCGGTGCAGGCGTATCACCGCTGGATTCACACGGCCATCGTGCAGAACAAGCCCTACGATCGCTTCGTGCGCGAACTGCTCGTAAGCAGCGGCAGCAATTTCCGCGCGCCCACGGTGAACTTCTACCGCGCCATGCAGAACAAGGATGCGCAGGGAATCGCGCACACGGTGGCGCTGACATTCATGGGCGCGCGCGCGGAGAAGTGGCCCGCCGCGCGGCTTGATGGAATGGCCGCGTTCTTCTCTCAGGTCGGCCACAAAGCCACCGCCGAGTGGAAGGAGGAGATCATCTTTTTCGATCCGACGAAGCCGATGACCGGCACGCCGGTCTTTCCCGATGGCACGCCGGCAAAGCTGACGCACGGTCGCGACCCGCGCGATGCGTTCGCCGACTGGCTCATCACGCCGCGCAATCCGTGGTTCACTGCGGCGATCGCCAACCGCGTTTGGTCATGGCTGATGGGGCATGGCATCGTGGACGAACCGGACGATTTGCGGGCCGACAACCGTGCGCGCAATCCGGAGCTGCTCATGTTCCTGCAGGTGGAGCTGATCCGTTCGCGCTACGACCTCAGGCACCTCTTCCGGCTCATCCTCAATTCACGCGCGTATCAGCTCTCGCCGATTCCGCGCAGCAAGCATCCACAGGCGGAGGAGAATTTTGCATTCTACCCGACGCGCCGCCTTGAGGCCGAGGTGCTCATTGACGCGCTGAACCAGATCACCGGCACGACCGAGCAATACGCGAGCGCGATCCCCGAACCGTTCACTTTCATTCCCGAGGATCAGCGCGCCATCGCGCTTGCGGACGGCAGTATCACGAGCCCGTTTCTCGAACTCTTCGGCCGCTCGCAGCGCGACACGGGTCTCGCGAATGAGCGCAACAGCCGCAACACTGCCGCACAGCGCCTGCACATGCTGAACTCCAGCCAGGTGCAGAAAAAGATCGAGCAGGGCCCGAAGATGCAGGCGCTGCTGCGCTCGAAGGAAAATGCGCGCAAGAAAACGACCGCGCTCTACCTCGCGATCCTCTCGCGTTATCCCACGGACGAGGAGCTGAAGATCGCGGCGCAATACTCCGAGCCAGCGGCGAGCGGCGGCGCGGCGGATCTCGCGTGGGCACTGTTCAACAGCGACGAATTTTTGCACCGCCACTGACAGGCATCACCAACCAAAACCATGAACACTCCGAACAGCATCTCACGCCGAGACGCCATGCGGCTCGGCCTCGCAGGCACCGCCGGAATTTTGATGAGCGACGGCCTCGCAGCCCCGTCGCTCGCGTCTCCGCCGCCGGCCAGGGCGAAATCCGTGATCCAGATCTGGATGTGGGGCGGGCCGTGTCACCTCGACACGTTCGATCCAAAGCCGGATGCGGGTAACGATTTCTGCGGCCCGCTGAAGTCGCCCATCGCCACGAATGTGGACGGCATCCGCATCTGCGAGCTGCTGCCGAAGCTCGCGAAACTGGCGGACAAATACTCGATCATCCGCAGCATGACGCACGGCAACAACGGCCACGAGACCGCTTCCTATCTCGTGCAGACCGGACGCAAGCCCGGCGATGGCGAAGTGTATCCGTGCGTCGGCGCCATCGTGTCGCTGATGCGCGGCTACGGCAAAGGCTACAAGGGATTGATCCCTCCATACATCGTGCTCACGGAACCGCAGGGTCGGTTTTCCGAGGCGGGATTTCTCGGGTCGCGATACAAGCCATTTGCCACGGGCGGCGATCCGGCACGGACGCCGTTCGTGGTCGAGGGCGTGGTTGCGCCCGGCATTTCCGCGGAGCATCAGCAAAGCCGCCGCGAGCTGATGCACAATCTCAACACGCTGAATCACGCAGCGAAGGGCGACCCTCGTCTGCTTGCGCTCGCGCAGTGCGAGAAGGAAGCCTACGATATGATCCTCGGCGACGCCGGGAAGGTCTTTGATCTCTCGGACGAAAAACCCGAGATGCGCGACCAGTATGGCCGCAGCACCTTCGGCCAGTCGTGCCTCGTCGCGCGGCGGCTCGTCGAGCGTGGCGTGCCCTACGTGACGATCAACTACGGCGGCTGGGATACGCACAAGCAGCACTTCCAGACGATGAACCGCAAACTGCCCGAACTCGACGCCGGCATGTCCACGCTGCTCGCTGATCTCCATGAGCGCGGCCTGCTCGACAGCACGATCGTGTGGTGGGGCGGAGAATTCGGACGCACGCCGCGCGTGCAGTGGGAGCCGCCTTGGTCCGGCGGGCGCAATCACTTCGGCAAAGTCTTCAGCTCCGTGATCGCGGGCGGTGGATTCCGCGGCGGGCACGTCATCGGCGCGTCGGACAAGACCGGTGAGGAAGTCGTGGAGCGCCCCGTGAGCCCGACGGATCTCATCGGCAGCATGTATGAGCTTCTTGGCATCGACACCGAAGCCACGCTGCCGCATCCGCAGGGCACACCTGTGAAAGTCATGCCCGCTGGCGCCGATGGTGTCACGACGGGCGGACGGCTGCGCGAAATCATGGCCTGACGACTGCCATGAAAAACTCCGCACGCCTGCTGTTGATCGTCCTCGCGGCGCTTGCAGCCATTCCGACAGCGCACGGCCAAAAAATTCCGCGCATCGGCTACGTGTATCCGGCTGGCGGGCGGCAGGGCACGACGTTCGAGGTCACGATCGGCGGACAAAATCTGACGGGCGCGAACGAGGTCGTTTTCACCGGCAAGGGCGTGCAGGCGACCGTGATTTCTCACGAGCGCCCGCTCACGCCGAAGGAGACCGAGCTGATGCGCGAGAAGATCGCGCAGCTTGAGCAGGAGAGGAAAAATTCCGCATCCGTCAGCTCGAAGGAAAAGAGCGGCAGCGCGAGTGATGACGAACTGACGATGCTGAAGGACAAGATCGCATTCTTCGGCAATGGCCGGCCTTTCAATGTCGCCATCGCGGAAAATGTGACGTTGCGCGTGACCATGGCGCCGGATGCGACGCTCGGCGATCAGGAGATCCGCATCGGCACGCCGGGCGCGCTGTCGAATCCGCTCCTCTTCCAGATCGGCCAACTGCCGGAGTTCAGCCATCCGCCGGCGCGTGGCAGCCTCAAGGCGGAGATCAATGCGCGTCCGCGCCGCTACGGAAAACGCGAACCGAAGGACGACGAGAAGGAACAGGCGGAAGCCATCGCGCTGCCCGTAGTCCTCAACGGCCAGATCCTCGCCGGCCGCGTGGATCATTTCCGATTCAAGGCGAAGCGCGGCCAGCGCGTGGTCGCCGCCGCGAGCGCGCGCAAGCTGATCCCGTATCTGCCCGATGCGGTGCCCGGATGGTTCCAGGCGGTCATCGTGATCCGCGACGCGAAGGGGCACGAGCTTGCCTACGCCGACGACTTCCGATCGAATCCCGACCCGGTGCTCTTTTACGAGTTCCCAAGGGACGGCGAATACGTGATCGAGATCCGCGACTCGATTTACCGGGGGCGCGAGGACTTCGTGTATCGCATCACCGTCGGCGAACTGCCGTTTATCACGGACATTTTCCCACTTGGCGGATCCGTGGGCGCACAATGCACGGTCCTGCTGCGCGGCTGGAATCTTCCGCTCGGCGCCATCTCGCTCGATTTGCACAAGGCGAAGCCCGGCCTGATGCCGCTGGTCGCCGCACAAGGGCAGACGATTTCCAACTTTGTTCCGTTCACCGTGGACACGCTGCCAGAGGTGATCGAGCGCGAGCCGAACAACTCTGCATTCGAAGCGCAGAAAATCACGCTGCCTCTTGTCGTCAATGGACGCATGGATCAGCCGGGCGACATTGACGTGTTCCGTTTTGAGGGACACGCAGGCGACGAAATCGTGGCGGAGATTTTTGCGCGCAGGCTGGGCTCGCCGCTCGATTCCACGGTCACGCTTACCGACAGCGCGGGCATGCAGGTCGCCTTCAATGACGACAACGAGGACCGCGGCGCAGGCCTCACGACGCATCACGCCGACTCGCGCCTCGCTGCAAAGCTGCCTGCGGACGGCGCGTATTTTCTCCGCGTCGCCGACACGCAGCATGAGGGTGGGCCGGACCACAGCTACCGGCTCCGCGTGAGCGCGCCGCGTCCGGACTTCGAACTGCGCGTCGTGCCTTCGAGCATCAGCGGACGCGCGGGTGCGAACGTGCCGCTCACCGTCCACGCGCTGCGCCGCGACGGCTTTGCAGGTCCGATCGCCATCGCGCTGAAGGACGCGCCCGATGGTTTCAAGCTCGGCGGCGGCACCCTCGCCGGCGACAAGGATCAGGCGAAGCTCACGCTCACTTTGCCGCAGGACTTGGAGGAGCCCGCGAAGATCGAACTGGAAGGTCGCGCGACGATCGCCGGCGGCGAAGTCACGCACCGCGCAGTGCCCGCAGAAGACATGCAGCAGGCCTTTGCGTATCACCATTTCGTGCCGGCAAAGGAACTCATGGTCGCCGTCGCCGGGCACTTTTCAAAGAGTGGCTCGGTGAAGATCGTGAGCGATTTGCCGGTGAAGATTCCGATCGGCGGAAGCGCGCGTGTGAGGATCACCGCAGACATCGGGGAAAAGGCAGGCGCGCTTCAGATCGAGTTGAGCGACCCGCCGGCGGGCATTGCGGTGAAGAGTGTCGCCACGTCTCCCGAAGGCGTGGAGATCGAGCTGCAGAGCGAGGCCGGAAAAGTCATCGTCGGCGAGAAAGGCAACCTTGTCGTGCAAGCCTTCGCCATGCGCTCCGGTGCAAAGGGCAAGGCCCGCCGTGTTTCTCTCGGGGCCTTGCCTGTGATTCAGTTCGAGATTGTGGCAACTGCCAGCGGCGCACCCGAACGATAGTTGCGCTCAGGCGGCGCGGTTGTTCGACATCAGGTGTCCGAGAGCGAGCGCCAGTTCCATCGCCTGCTCGTAATTCAACCGCGGATCGAGCTGACTGCGGTAGTCGCGCGTGAGATCAGCCTCCGTCACACCGCTTGCCCCGCCGATGCACTCGGTCACGTTTTCGCCCGTGAGTTCGACATGCACGCCGCCGAGATGGGCGCTGCAGTCCCTGAGGATTTGGAATGACGCCTCCAGTTCGCCGAGGATGTTTTTGAAGTGGCGTGTCTTGATGCCACCACAGGTTGTTTCCGTATTGCCGTGCATCGGGTCGCAGCACCAGAGCACCTGCCTCCCGTTGCGCCGCACGGCTTCGACCAGTGGCGGCAGGCATTTCTCGACGCGGCTTGCGCCGAAGCGGTGAGTGAGAGTCAGGCGTCCCGGCTCGTTGGCGGGGTTCAGGATTTCCGTCAGTGCGATCAGCTCATCGGGCGTGATCACCGGTCCGATTTTCACCGCGATCGGATTGACGATCCCGCGAAAAAATTCGACGTGTGCCCCATTGAGCGAGCGCGTCCTTTCGCCGATCCACGGGAAGTGCGTGGCGAGATTGTAGAATCCCGATCGGCGCGGCACCTGCCGGGTCTGCGCCTGTTCGTAGCAGAGGTGCAGCCCCTCGTGGCTGGTGAAAAAATCCACGCGGTTCGCCTCCGAAACGGGAATGCCTGTCAGCGTCTCGATGAAGCGCAGCGATTCCCCGATGGACGAAACCATGTGGCTGTATTGGACGGCCCGCGGGGATTTGGACATGAAGCTCAAGTCCCAGTTTTCCGGATGGTGCAAATCGGCGAACCCTCCCTGAATCAGTGAGCGGATGAAATTCAGCGTCAAAGCGGAACGCTCATAGGCACGTAACAGGAGCAGCGGATCGGGCGTGCGTTCCTCCAGGGTGAAGCCGGGGCAGTTGATCATGTCTCCGCGGAAGCACGGCAGCGTGGTGCCGTTTCGGGTTTCCGTGTCCGCCGAACGCGGCTTGGCATATTGCCCGGCAAATCGCCCGACGCGGATGACGGGTTTTCGCGAGCCCTGGACGAGCACCAGGCTCATTTGCAAAAGAATTTTCAGCTTGCTGGCGATGGCATCGGACTGGCAGTCGGCAAAACTTTCCGAGCAATCGCCGCCCTGGAGCAGGAAGCGCTCGCCTGCCGAGGCTTCGGCGAGTTGCTGCCTGAGGTTCTCGACTTCCCAACTTGTGACCAGCGGTGGCAGGCTCGCAAGCGAGGCCAGTGCGGATGTGAGCGCCGCGCGGTCCCCGTAAACAGGCTGTTGATCGGCATGTTTGCGCTGCCACGAGGCAGGTGACCACTCCTGCCGACTGTCGTGGGGAACAGTCATTTTACTCTGCATCCGGTGATGCTGTCCCCGTTTTTTCCCGACGTCGGAAGAAAGGGTGTCAAAAATCGCGCGGCCAAGATTGCACGTTCTTGTGCGAAACTGCGGCCGCCGCAGGCTGATGAGGGTGTGTTCCTCACGACACAGCCTCCTTCGGCTTTCCGATGCCGTAACGGGCGCGCTGCTCGGGCGTGAGCCTCGAGTAATCGTAGGGCGCCTGCGCGACGCCGTTGATTTTTGCGTGGATGACATTCGCCATGTCCGCCGCGGTGTTCTTGATGCGTTCGGCGTTCTCGCCGGTGAACAGTTCATCCACCGTCGTGGTGAAAATTGCCAGCCAGTGGTCGAACTGCGCCCGCCCCATCGTCGTGAGCGGCACGAGTCGCGCGTGTGCTGCAAGCGGATTGCCGATGTATCCGCTGCTGCGGAAAAGCATCGTCTCCCAGAACGCATACATCTTCGGCAGATGTGCACTCCAGTCAGTCTTTGCCACGTCGTTGAAAATGAAACCGAGCAGATCATCGCCGCGCACCTTTTCGTAGAATGCGTTTACGAACCGCTCGATGTCGGCACGGCCGATGATGTCTGCGTGACCGGCAGGATGAAGTTTGTCGGCTTTCATACGCGGGAGAACATAGCGCCGCGCTCCGCGCATGCGAGCGCGAGATGGGCTGCGGCTTGATCTGGGTCAACCAGGCTGGCGATGACTTCGCCCCAAGCCGATCATTTCAGCAGATTCGAGAACTCCCTGTCGGTAAACGCCCATAGCGTGTCGGTGCGCGCATTGCCACCTGCTGCGAGCTCCGCGATCAGGTGCTGGCTTCTCTTTTGGTGAGTCGGTGCGCCGATTTTTTGGCACGTGGTGTCCGGCACTTTGACTTGAGTCAAAGCGCGCCCGCATTTTCCCGCATAGAAATCGCGTGCTGGATTCACCAGCCAGCACCCGAATCATGCTCAGCAAATCACAGGCAAAAGTCTTCTTCCTCGGCGGCACCGGTGTCTTCACCGCGGCGTTTCTCGCGCTCACATTTGACACGCACCGCAAGGTTCCGGCGCAGACGCGCGAGGCAAACATCACGGCGGAGGTCGCGCGCGGAAAACGCATATGGGAGGAAAACAACTGCATGGGCTGCCACACTCTTTTCGGCGAAGGAGCGTATTACGCACCGGAGCTGACGAAGGCTGTCGAGCGGCGCGGCAAGCCGTGGCTTAGGCTCTTTTTGAAGAACCCCGAGGGGATGTATCCGAACGACCGCAAGATGGTGAACTATCACTTCAGCGATGCTCAAATCGAAGACGCGATCGCATTTCTCGAATGGTGCGGGAATGTGGATCTCAATGGTTTTCCAGCGAAACCGCCGCTCGCCGAGAAGATGAAGGCGACCGCCGCGATGCCGGCGGTGACGACGAAACCGATTCCGCCGGTCTTCGATGCGATGGCCTGCACGGGCTGTCATTCCATCGGCGGAAAGGGCGGAGCCGCCGGCGTGGCACTCGGCGCACCGCCCCTCGACGAGGTGTATAAGCGCAAGAAGAAGGACGAGATCGCCGCGTGGATCTCCGACCCGCAGAAGATCAAACCGGACACGAAGATGCCGAAGCTCCCGCTCACGCCGGAGCAGATCAACGAAATCGCCGACTTCCTCTCCAGCCTCGGAAACTAACCGCCTTCTACCATGAAATTCGCCTCTCAAAAAGTCGCCTACTGGTTCTTCGCCTCCGCGATGCTGCTCTTCGTGCTGCAGCTCGTCTACGGGTTCATCATGGGCTTTGCGCACATCGGCCTGGACGGTCTGCACAGGTGGATCCCGTTCAACACGGCGCGCGCCGTCCACACCAATCTCCTCGTGTGCTGGCTGCTCCTCGGCTTCATGGGTGCGGCCTATTTCATCATCCCCGAGGAGGCGGACACCGAGCTATGGTCGGCGAAGCTCGCGTATGTGCAGCTCATCTCGTTTCTCGCCGTGGGCGTGACGGCGGTCGTCTGCTACCACCTCAACATTTGGGAAGGGCGCAAGTTTCTCGAGATCCCGCGACCGCTCGACTACCTCGTCGTCGTCAATGTGCTGCTCTTCCTCGCGAACATCGGCATGACGGTGCTCAAGGGGAAACGCTACACGACGACCTCGATCGTGCTCTACATGGGGCTGCTCTTCGCGGCGCTGCTGTATCTGCCGGGCATGATCACTTTCAACAATCAGACGGTGGATTCCTTCTACCGCTGGTGGGTCGTGCATCTGTGGGTCGAGGGCGTGTGGGAACTCATCATGGGCGGCATCCTGTGCTATCTGCTCATCAAGCTCACGGGCGTGGATCGCGAGGTCGTGGAAAAATGGCTCTACATCATCGTGGGCCTCACATTTCTCAGCGGCATCCTCGGCACGGGGCATCACTACTACTACATCGGCACGCCGAAATACTGGCTCATTGTCGGCGGGATTTTCAGCGCGCTTGAGCCGCTCGCATTTCTCGGCATGGCGGTCTATGCGCTCATGATGGCGAGGAAAGGTGGGCGCAAACATCCAAACCGCATCGCGCTGACGTGGTCGCTCGGCTGTGCGGTCATGTCATTTGTCGGAGCGGGCTTTCTCGGCATCGCGCACACGCTGCCGCAGGTGAATCTCTACACGCACGGCACGCTCGTCACGGCGATGCACGGGCATCTGGCATTCTGGGGCGCTTACGCGATGATCGTGCTTGCCATCATGGCCTACGCGATGCCGCTGCTCACGGGCCGCAAGCTGTGGGATACGCCACTCTCGGGCTGGGCATTTTGGACGAGCAACATCGGCATGGTCGGCATGACGGGCGCATTCGCAGTCGCGGGCATCACGCAGGTGAATCTCGAGCGCCGCATGGGGCTCGACTTCCTCGCCGTGCAGCACGAGATCGAAATGCACTTCGTCGGGCTGCTGCTCGCCGCGTCACTCTTCACGATCGGCATCGTGCTGTTCATTTGGAATTTCCTGCGCCACGGGCTGCCGTCGAACGAAGCCATCGGCGCGAACATCGAAGCCGCTCCGGCCGGCAATTAGCATGTCCATTTTCTACCTCCCGGTCGGCAAGGAAGAGACGGTCTTCCAACATGCGTGGGAGGCGCGGCTGCCGCTCATGGTGAAGGGGCCGACCGGCTGCGGGAAGACGCGCTTCATCCAGCACATGGCGGGGAAGCTCGGGCGCGAACTCATCACCGTCTCGTGCAATGAGGATACCTCTGCGACCGACTTGCTTGGGCGACATCTGCTGCTCGGCGGCGAGACGAAATGGACCGATGGCCCGGTGACGCGCGCCGTCCGCACCGGTGCATTGCTTTACCTCGACGAGATCGCCGAGGCGCGGCCCGATGCGCTCGTGGTAATCCATTCGCTCACCGATCACCGGCGCGAACTGTTCCTCGACCGCACGGGTGAGACGTTGCGCGCGCCCGCGGAATTCATGCTCACCGTGAGCTACAATCCCGGCTACCAGCGCTCAATGCGCGAGCTGAAGCCGTCCACGCGGCAGCGCTTCGTCGCGCTGAATTTCGGATACCCGCCCGAGTCGCTGGAGGTGGAGATCATCGCCGGCGAGACGGGTGTGAACAAGACGATCTCGAAGCGGCTCGTCCAGATCGGCCGGCAGATTCGCAACCTCACCGACCTGTCGCTCATGGAATCCGTGAGCACGCGCCTGCTCGTCGCCGCGGGCCGCCTCATCGCGCGCGGCGTCCCTCCGCGCCTCGCGTGCCAGAGTGCAATCACCGAGCCACTCACCGACGATCCCGATGCGCTCGCGGCGCTCACGCAGGTGGTGGAAATCACCATCTGAACGACCATGCTCGACTGGGAGGAGAGCGTTTTCACCGGGCTGAAGAACCTTTACCGCCGCATTGTCGTGAGTCCGCGCAAAAGGCAGCGTGAAGCCGTCCGCGCCACGTTGCACGAGCGACGGCGGATACTGCTCCTGCTCGCCCAAGCAATTGCCGCGAGATCTCTGACACTCTTCGAGACCGAAGATGCGCAACTCTGCACGGAGGATCGACTCTTCCTTCCGCGCGAGTTCGCAGCCGCGGCGAACATCGAGGAAAACGCGGAACTTTTCACACTGAAGGCAATCATCGCAGGCCTCGCATTGCGGCACGGCTGGCACCGGAACGGCGGCGCACTGCCCGAACTTGTCCGGCTTGCAGGGGAGGACTTCCCAAGGCTCGCGGAAAAAATCACGCATGCCGAGGCTGCACTGCCGCCGGACGCGGACATCTGGCAACTGCTCGGCGGACTTCCAAACGCGCAACCGCTGCGCGCTTCCGAGACTCGTGCGGTCGGCGACGAGACCGAAACCGGACCGGAGCGTGTGAGCACGGAATTGCACGGCAAAGGCCAGGCGGACGTGGAGCTCCTGCCAGCAGAACATCTCGACGATCCTGGAGCCGAGATGCCCGAGCATGTCTTCGAGAAAGTGGAGGCACTTGAGGAATACCAGGGAACACCCCGCAAGACCGACGATGACGATTCGCTCCGCGATCACGAGGAGGCGCTGCGCGAACTCGACATGCACCGGCTTCTTCGCACGCCGGAACGTCCACGCTCGATCTACCGGAGCGATGTCATTCTCGACGGCTTCGGCATCGAGGCCGGCGACGATAAACCCGCCGTGGGAATACCGTATCCCGAGTGGGATTACCGTAAGAGTCGCTATCGGCCAAATTGGTGCCACGTGCTCGCAAGCCGCGCCACGACAGCCGCACCGGGTTGGTCGGAACGTGCTGCCGGCAAGCACCGCGCGCTCATTTGCAGGCTGCGCCGGCAATTCGCCACGCTGCGATTCGAATGGCTGCGCCTCCGCCGCCAGCCCGCGGGCCCGGATTTTGACCTCGACGCTGTCGTGGATGCCGAGGTGCAGCGCCGCACCGGCCACACGCCTTCCGAGTCGCTCTACACCGACACGCGACGCGAGCCGCACGACATCGCAGCGCTCATTCTCCTCGACCAAAGCTACTCGACCGACGCGTGGCTCGACGGCGTGCGCGTGCTCGACATCATCACCGAGACCATCCTCTGCGTCGGCGAAGTGCTGCACGACGCGATCGAAAAATTCGCCATCGCGGGCTTCACATCAAACACGCGGCGCAACTGCCGCTTCGCGCTGCTCAAGGATTTCGACGAACCCTGGGCCGCGACGCGCGATCGTCTTGGTGCGCAGGAACCGTGCGGCTACACTCGCATCGGCCCGGCGCTCCGCTACGCGCAGGAACTCCTCGCCCGTGAAAAGGCACGGCGGAAAATCATCCTGCTCGTCACCGACGGGCGCCCTTGCGACTATGATCGCTACGAAGGCCGGCACGGCATCAGGGATGTGAAGAAAGCCATCGAAACCGGTCGCCTCCATGGCATCCAGACCCACGCCTTCGCCGTCGAGGATCAAGCTGCTGAATTTTTCCCCGCGATGTTCACACGGCACAGCTACAGCATTGTATCGTCGCCCTCGCGACTCGCGGACTCGATGTGCGGACTCTTCGCGAGGTTGCTGCACGGAGCGTAATCACCCGGTGTTCGGGCGCGACCGCCGAGTCGTTGCTGGCCGCGTCCATTTGCGATGTCCGAGCAGGCGAAGATTTCGCACATAGGGTGGAATGCTCACGTCCAGCCTCAGCCAGACTCAGGTCTGCAAACGGCGGCAAGCCGCAAAGCCGATCTGTCCGCGTCGCCTGCGTGCGCAGACGCCGACCTGCTCAAGGCGCTGGAACTCGCCGGTGATGAGATGCCCCGTCCACATCCCTGGCTCGCCATCGGACAAAATCGCGAGAAGAACCTGAAGAACAGGGCCTATGCTCTGGCCGCGTATCGAGAAATCACGGAAAAGAAACACCCGTCCCTAAAAGCGAATTTTACTGTCATTTACTGGCAAAAGTTTTGCGCGATCGTGCGCGATCATGCGTGCGCGCCGTTTTTTGATATCCGCAGCAACGCGAACAGCGACGCATGCTTGCGAATATTAGTGACTCGGCAAGAAGGCTTTAACGAAGGCTCATAACCTGAAGGTCGCAGGTTCAAATCCTGCCCCCGCAACCACTTTCAAACTCTTGGAGGTGCCTCGGGCTCAGCCAACTGCCCGCGCTGAACCGTCCGATCGATCCGCACGCCAATCACGGATTGTGTCCTGTTCTGCGGAGCCAACGATTTGACACCGGAGGGCAGGCAATCGGTCGCCACCTTCTCCGAGGAAGGGATTAAAAGCCGCGAACCGTTTCCTTGCGCACCGTTTATGGACTCGCCTTTGTGTGCCACCTCGGAGAGAAGGCCGAATGCCTTCCTCGCGATCCCTCCTCGCTCCTCGCCTCTTCGCCCTTCGTCTCGGCTTTGCACTCTTACTCATCCAGATGCCGCTGCCCGCGCAGGCGGGTGACGGCTGGCCCGGCTGGAGGGGGCCGCATGGCAATGGGAAGGTTCCCGAGGAAAAACCGCCGCTGAAGTGGGACGATAGGTCGGGAGTGCTGTGGAAGACGCCGATTCCGGGACGGGGCCATTCCTCGCCGACGGTGGATGGAAATCGGATATTTCTCACGACGTCGGACGAGGCGGGACAGACTCAGTCCGTGCTCGCCTTTGATCGGGCGACGGGCCGGACGCTCTGGACAAAGGTGCTCTTCACCGGTGGCCTCGACGCCAAGGCCCACAAGAGGAACACGCAGGCGACCTGCTCCGTGGCCTGTGATGGGGAAAGGGTATTTGCCCTCTTCATGAACGCCGGGGCCATTCATCTCATCGCACTCAGCCCGGACGGCGCGGAGCTTTGGCGCAAGGAGTTGGGTAAATTCAAATCGCACTGGGGATACAGCGCTTCGCCGATCCTGCATGGCAGTTCCCTCCTCGTCGCGGCCGATCACGCCGATGGGGGATTCGTGACGGCGATCGCCCGCGCTACTGGCGAGATTTTGTGGACGCAGGAGCGGCCCAAGTCGCCCAACTATCCGCCGCCCATCGTCGCCCGGGTCGCAGGCAAGGATCAGGTGCTCATCGCCGGCTGCAAATTGTTCAGCAGCTATGATCCGGCCAGCGGCACGCCGCTCTGGTCGGCGGACGCGACGACCGAGGAATGTGTGGGCAGTGTCGTGGTGGACGGCGATCTTGCCTTTGCCAGCGGCGGGTATCCGAAGAGCGAAACGGTGGCCGTCCGCGCCGACGGTTCCGGTGCGATCGTCTGGCGGAACAACACCAAGGTGTATGTGCCGTCGATGCTGGTCCATGAGGGGCATCTATACGCCGTCAACGACAGCGGCATGGCCTTCTGCTGGGAGGCTGCGACGGGGACGGAGAAATGGAAGGAGCGTCTCGGCGGCGTCTTCAACGCCTCGCCTGTGCTCGCGGGGAATCACATCTTCGTCGCCCGCGAGGATGGCACGACCTTTGTCATCAAGCCGGATCCGGCGAAGCTGATCGTCGTTGCCCAAAACAAACTCGGCAGCGAAGTCTTCGCCACGCCCTCCTTTGCCGGAAATCGTGTCTATCTCCGCGTGGCCGAGCTGATCGACGGGAAACGGCAGGAGTTCCTTTGCTGCGTCGGCGGGAGGGAGTGACCCGATTCAGTCCGCAGAAAGTTCGCTGAGGGCAGGCGCATCGCCGGGTTGTTTGGCTCCGCGGCATCGAAGTGGGTGAAACCATTTCCTTTAATGGCGGGTGAGACCGGGTCGTTGAATTCAACGCACAAAAGGACCAGCGCCCTTATGCATTTCACCACTGGCAAAGACACACCATGAGCGAAACGAAATATTGGGAACGGACCGACACATTCGAGGAGAAGCTGCGCCTGCTCGAGGCTGCCTGGCGCAAGAAGGATTTTCGACTGGCGCGGGCGCTGACCTATTCGCTCCGTGCCACGGCGATCCAGGCGCAGATGGAGGAGGAAAGTCCGGGGATGCCGCTCCCGGCGGAAATCGAGATGGTGGATTCGCTGCCCGCGCCGTGGAAGCAGTGGGCGCAGGGTTGGAAATTCTGCCGTGCCGTGCATCTCGACGAGACGCTGGGGGTGGAGCGGCCACCGGAGCCGGTGGAGTTGCTGCTGAGCGTTCCGGCAGACCAAGCTTCGTCGCTGGCGCGCGAGATTCGCGTGGCGCGCGTCGTGGACGATGTGTTGAGGGAAGTGCCGTGCCAGGTCCACGGTGAGCTGCGGCGCGGAGCCGAGCGGCTGTGCAAGGTGCTCTTCATGGCGGGCGGCATGATGCATGAGCGCCAGACCTTTCTCATCTTTCACGGAAATCCGGACGCGGAGCTGCCGGCCTATCGGACGGATTTGGAGACGCGCGGCGAAGGTTTCGCGCTGGAAGTCGAGAACGACTATTTCAAAGCCTCGCTCTCGCGGCAGATGGGCCAGCTCGAAAGAATGACCATCAAGCGCGAGCACGGGCTGGAGCTCTTTGCGGGAGGCGAAGGCCACGGGGAGCCGCCGGGCATCGACTGGGCTCACGATTATGCGGCGGCAGGCCATTTTCAAAAGCTGCGCATCACGCTTTGGGAGACGTGCCCCGATTTCGAAGTGGTTCGCGGTCCGCTGGCCACCATCGTGCGCCGGTGGGGCTTCCCGCATTCGCCCGTGCATCCGGTCTTCTCGCCGAGCCGCTTGAACGTCGATGTCGAGTATCGCTTCTACGCGGGTTTGCCGTGGTTTCACAAAGCCGGCACCATGCAGGCGATTAAGGATTTCGAGGTGGCCGCGCTGCGCGACGACGAGTGGGTTTTTTCCGGCCAGTCATTCACGGACATCCTGTGGATGGGTGCCGATGGGAAGCTGCGAACGGGCGCCGTGGACCCGGCGCAGCGCGAAAATGTGTGGGCCGTCGGCTTCGCAAACCCGCAGACCAAGGACTCGTTCGTCGCGCTGTTTTTGGAGCATCGGGCGGACGGCTTGCCGGAGCTGAAGCACTCGGGGGCGCCGACGATGTTCTACCGCTGGCACGGGCACGTGTGGAGCCGCTATCCGCTGCCCGTGAAGCAAGTGCCGGCGGGTGCGGTCCTGCACCAGAAGAACGCCTACGTTGCGCTCGAGTTCACGGCGGCGGAGGGTCCGCGGAGGATCGAGGAACTGCGTCATCGCCTCACAAACCCGCTGCATGTTTCTGCGGGCGAAATCCCAAAAGGCGCGGCGTCGAAAGCCTCACCGGGCCGTCTTGCACGTCCCGGCGAAGCCGGCGACAGCCCCATCCCGAAGCAGGCGCTCTGGGATGCCTTGCGCGACTGCAGGGACGAGCAGCTCTATACCGCCGATATCAACGTCGTGGACTTGGGCCTGGTGTATGACCTGCGAGTGCGCGGCGACACGGTTCACGTGCTCATGTCGATGCCGCATCGAGGGCGTCCGAGGCTCGGCTACTTCACCTTCGGCTCCGGTGGCAATTCAGTGCCGGTGCAGCAGCGGCTGCTGAAGGTGCCCGGCGTGAAGAAAGTCATCGTGGAGCAGATGTGGGAGCCGGGTTGGAGTTCAAACCGGCTGACCAATGAAGGCCGTCGCAAGCTCGGGCTGCCGGTGTGGCGCTGATTCCATGATGAGCACAATGGGTGTTGGAGCATTCCGACGCGCGTCGTTGCGGCTGCCAGACAACAGAGGGACGTAATCGCCCAGCTGAAGGCCTATTGAAGGAGTCCGGTCGGGGTTGTTGATTTGCCCCGTGCGACACTTCTCATTCAAACGCCCCAACGTTTTGCATGCCGTGGTTTTCCTCAGCATGTCTGCGGCGATTTCGCTCGTGGTGGCGAAGGAGGGTGCGGGTGAGCGTCCCATTCCGTGGTCGTTCCGGCCGCTGCAAAGCACCGCGGTGCCGACGGTGCGCAACACAGCGTGGCCGCGGACCAGGACGGACGCCTTCCTCCTCGCGAAAATGGAGGCGGCGAATCTCGAGCCGGCGAAACCCGCCAAGCCGCGCATGCTGATTCGGCGGCTGTGGTTTGACGTGCTGGGATTGCCGCCGAGCCCGGAGGAACTCGCGCATTGGGAGGAAATTCTCGGCCCCGCCTGCAAACCAGCGGCGGTGGCGCAGCTCGTCGAATCGTTGCTGGCCTCGCCGCACTATGGCGAGCGCTGGGGAAGATACTGGCTGGATCTTGCGCGCTACACCGACAAGACGCCCGACTATCTCGACAATTCCTCATCGGCGTGGCTTTACCGCGACTGGGTGGTGAAGGCGTTCAATGACGACATGCGCTACGATGAATTCGTGCGGCGGCAGCTCGCGGTGGATCTCATGCCCGGCAGCAAGCCGGAGGAGCGGCATGCGCTCGGATTCCTTGGACTGAGCCCGACGTATTTCAAGGAACTCAAGCTACCGCCGGAGATCATCAAGGGCACGGTCGCCGACGAGTGGGAGGAGCATGTGGACGCGGTGGGCCGGACCTTCCTCGGTCTCACGCTCGCCTGCGCGCGCTGCCACGATCACAAGTCGGACCCGATCACCGCGGCGGACTACTACGGCATCGCCGGTGTCTTCGCGAGCGTGCGCATCACGCCGGTCCCGGCGATGGCCGATGAGCTGTGGGCACCCGTGGCGAAGGCGCGCGCAGAAGTCGCAAAGCTCGAAAAGGAACTCGCCGAGCTGAAGAAAAAGAAGGCGACGCCCGCATTTGCGGCGCACGTCGCGGCGATGCAGGCGGCTCGCATGGCAGAGGCGGAAAAGAAGATCGCCGACATCAAGGCTCGGACGCCCCATTACAATGTGCCGATGGCAAACGGCGTCGAGGACGCGGCGCTTTACGTGGTCTCCGCGGGCGAAAAGGAAGGCACGAAGCTCGACTACCGCAAAGGGCAGGCACGCGACCTTGAGATTCAAAAGCGCGGCAACCCCAACCAGACCGGCGACGTGGTGAAGCGGCGGTTCCTTTCCGCATTCCCGCGCAAGGACGGGAAGCCGCGCGCATTCACCACAGGCAGCGGCCGCCTCGAACTCGCGCAGGCGATCATCGAGGACGCAGCTCCGCTGACGGCGCGAGTCATGGTGAACCGCGTGTGGCGGCACCACTTTGGCCGCGGACTCGTGGCCACGCCGAGTGAGTTTGGAGCGATGGGTGAGGCGCCGACCCATCCGGAGCTGCTCGACGACCTCACCGTGCGATTCGTCGCGAATGGATGGTCGCTGAAATGGCTGCATCGCGAGATACTCCTCTCTGCGGCGTGGCAGCAGGATTCCATCGCGCCAAAATCGGAGCGCGCCGACCCCGAGAACCGCCTCCTTGCGCGAATGCCGCGCCGCCGCCTCGACGTGGAAGCGTGGCGCGATTCGATGCTCGCGGTGTCCGGCTTGCTCGACCGGAAACCCGGGGGGCCGTCCGAGGAGCTGAATTCGGAGAAGAACCATCGCCGAACGCTCTACGGCGCGGTGAACCGCGACGAATTGGATCCCATGCTGCGCATCAACGATTTTCCCGAGCCGAGTGCACACAGCGCTGCGCGCCCGGAAACCTCCACGCCTCTGCAGATGCTTTTCGCGCTGAACAGCTCCTTTCTCCAGCAGCAGGCCGACGCCCTCGCTGACCGACTCGTGCATGAGGCTTCGCAGTCGGTGCAGGACCGTGTTCGCCATGCATACTCGCTCTCGTATCAGCGCGCGCCGACCGCGCACGAGATCGCTGTCGCCGCGCGCTTTTTCGAGGGACGCGAGGGCGATCGCAAGGCATGGTCGGCCTACGCGCAGGCTTTGCTCGCGAGCAACGAAATGCTCTTCATCGACTGACCCATGAACACTTCGCTTCCCATTTCACGCCGCGAGGCCCTCGCACGGCTTGGTGGCGGGCTCGGCATGCTCGGTCTCGCGAGCGCGCTGCAGGCAGCTGGCGACGGCGCGGTCATCGGTGCTCCGCATTTTCCGCCGCGGGCAAAGCGCGTCATCCACCTGTTCATGAACGGCGGCCCGTTCGGTCCCGATTTCTTCGACCCGAAACCCGCGCTCACGAAGTTCGCCGGCCAGCGTCCGGAAGGCGCGGACCTGCGCACCGAACGACCCACGGGTGGATTACTGGCTTCGCCATTTTCCTACGCGCGGCATGGCCGCAGCGGACTGGAAGTCAGCGAGCTTCTGCCGTTCACGGCGCGGCATGCGGATGAGCTCTGCATTTTGCGCTCCGTTCACACCGACAACCCGAATCACGGGCCCGCGCTGCTGCTGATGAACAACGGCACGATGACCGAGCGCGTGCCGAGCATGGGCGCGTGGTGTTCCTACGGGCTCGGGACGGACAACGAGAACCTCCCGGCCTACGTCGTGCTTTGCCCCGGTCGCCCGGTGCGATTTTCGATCCTCTGGAACAGCGCCTTCCTGCCCGCGAAACACCAGGGCGTTTACATCAACCACTCGTCGCTCGACACGAGGCAACTCATCCCGTGGCTGCACAATACGCGCCTCGACACGGGCGAGCAGCGGCGGCAGCTGGATCTGCTCAACGATCTGAACCGCGAGCACCTCGCGATGCGCGGCGGCGCGGATCAGGCGCTCAATGGCCGCGTGGAAGCGATGGAGACCGCGTTCCGCATGCAGTTCGCCGCGACCGACGCATTCGATCTCAGCCGCGAGCCGCAGGGCATCCGCGACGCTTACGGCAAGAGCCACTTCTCGAACGGCTGCCTGCTTGCGCGCCGGCTGTGCGAGCGTGGCGTGCGCTTTGTGCAGGTGTATTACGGCAATGGCCAGCCGTGGGACACGCATGGAAAGCACGACGAACAGGTGCGCAAGCTCGCGGCCGACATCGATCGCCCCATCGCCGCGCTGCTCGCCGATCTAAAGCAGCGCGGGATGCTCGACGACACGCTGGTTGTGTGGGGCGGCGAGTTCGGGCGCACACCCGTCAGTGAAAATGGCAACGGTCGTGACCACAATCCGCACGGATTCCTGATGTGGATGGCCGGCGGCGGCGCGCGCGGCGGCACGACCTACGGAGCGACGGACGACTTTGGTTTCCGCGCCGCGGAGAACAAAATGCACGTCCACGATTTGCACGCGACGCTGCTGCACCTGCTCGGGATCGACCACGAGCGCCTCACCTTCCGCTACGCGGGCCGAGACTACCGGCTCACGGACGTTGCGGGTCACGTGCCGAGGGAAGTCCTAGCCTGACGCGGGCGGGCTGGGTCCATTCGCGTCGCCGCTACTTCTTCGCCGAAGGCTTCACAGCCTCCGGTGTCTTCGCAGGCGCAGGAGGATCTTTTTTCGCAAGCTCCTTGAGTTCAGCGCCGGTGTCGATTTGCACGTTCGGGAGATCCTCTTGCAGCCGGGCCACGCCCTCCGCGGTCACTTTGGTTTCAGCGAGAAACAGCGACTTGAGGTTTTTGAGCCCAGCAAGGTGGGGCAGCCCGGTATCGGTGAGCGCGGTGCCGAAGAGATTCAAAGCGGTCAAGTTTTCCAGCGCGCCGAGGTGCGCGAGGCCCGCGTCGGTGATTGGTGTGCTGTCGAGATGGAGCACTGTCAGATTCTTTAGCGCGGCGATTGCCGCCAGATCCTCATCCTTGAGCCGGACGCCGCCAAGATTCAGTTCCCGCAGCGTCGTGACTTCGCGCAGCAGGGCAAAGGCTTCTGCGGGAAAACTGTCCCCGGCGCCTCGGAGGTTTGCCCGCCGCCAGTTGACGCCAGCGGCGATGGGACGCGTCTTGATTCCAAGTTTTTCGAGCTTTGCAATCGCCTGCGATTCCATGGGTGACAGGGGCGGTCCGGCGGTCGTCATCTTCGCGGACGTCTCGCGCGTCGCGACCACGCCGTCCGGCCACTTCGCACCCGCGGCGATCCATTTCCTCATCCGCTCAATTTGCGCTGCTGTGAGATGAGCGGTTTTGCCTTTCGGCGGCATCACATCATCGTCGTCTTCTGCCAACCTGAGTCGGCGAAAGAGATCGCTCTTTTCCGGATTCCCCGGCTCGATCACCGGTCCGTCCTCGCCTCCTTTGAGTAATGCCTCTCTAGTATCGAGGCGCAATTTCCCCTTCTGCTTTTCCGGACCGTGACAATCCACGCACGCCTCCCGAAGGATCGGCTGAATCTCCCCAACGAAATCCACCTTTTCGTCTGCGTGGAGCCCGTGTGCGCCGATGATCGCGAAGAGGAACCAACGGGCATTTTTTTGGGCGAACATCGTCAATGGTGTATAGACCCGACTAGTGCGCAGGAATTTGTCCGCGTCTTTGCTGTCATTCTCCTGCCAAGCTCGCTCGAGCAGCGAGGCAGGTTTGATGCGCAGCTCTGAAGCTGGTGTTCGATGAGTCACTTCGCCTTCTGCCGCTCCCACTCTGTGCGGAACGCCTTTTCTCGGTCCTCCACGTAGCGGCGGTAGCCTTCCGGGTCGATGAAGGGGTTCGCTTTGCCGGTGCCGAGCTGCGCGTGCTTTGCCTCCATGCCGTAGTAGCCGCCATGCGCGCCGAGGAACAAATCCACGGGCAGCGACTTCAGCACACGGAAGGTCCGCTCGTAGTCCGTCGCGATTTCCGGGTAGGTCTTGTTGCCGACGAGGACGTAGCCGGGGTTCACATTCGGGCTGCCGATGATGACGGCGTTGAGCGGCTTGCCGTCCTCCATCACCCGCATGGTCCACGTGGTGCAGCCGCGCGTGTGGCCCGGAGTGAGGTGCGCGACGAGCGTCGAGCCGCCGAGCTTCACCTCGTCGCCGTCCTTCAGCTTCTGGTCCACATGGGCCGGCGGGAACTGCGTGTAGTCGCCGCGGCCCGATGGCAGCCTTTTTGCGCCACCATTTTCCACCGCGGCGGCGTCGCCCTCCATCACGAGATGGCGGGCCTTCGTTTGCTTCAGAATCTCCGCGCTGCCGGCACAGTGATCGGAGTGCGCGTGGCTGATGAGCAGGATTTTGATGTCGGCAAATTTGAAGCCGAGCTTCTCGACACTCGCACGGATGAGCGGCACGGATTCCTCAAGGCTGCTATTGATGAGGATGTGACCCTGCGGCGTCGCGACGAGGTAGGAGGCGAGATCCTGCGAGCCGACATAATACAGATTCCCCGCGATGCAGTGGGGCGGAAAGGGCTTCGTCCACGAGTCGGGCGCCTGCGCGCGCATCGTGGCCGCGCAGCAAAGGAGGAGCAGTGGGAGGAGAAGGCGGAGGTTCATTCCGGAATTCGTGTCCGCTTCGCGGCGGAATGTGAATTGCGGATTCTTCGCACCGCTGCGCGCGAAAGGGGCCGTGCCTTCACCGGAGTGAAAGCGGTTGGTTTGGATTGCGGGCGCGCGGGCACCGTGAATTGATGCCGCTCCCTGCCATGATCCGAACTGCACTCCTCCTCTCGATCACCGCCTCCATTTCCCTCTCAGCGCCCGCCGCCGACACGAAAGCGCCGGCTCCCGAGCCGCCGAAGCCCGCCAAACCTCAGCCGCCCACGCGGCCGTTCGATGCGCCGGGTGCGCCGAAGTTCACGCGGCTCGATGGCAAGCCGGGCGCGGTTCCGCCGGTGGACGCCACGGGTGATTTCGTCGTCGGCCCCGAGTATGTCGCCGCGCCGGAGACAAAGGCCGTCGAGGGCGTGCCCGAGGGGCGCGTGCAGCAGTTCGTCATCGAGTCGAAGGACTGCAAGCGCTTCAACCCCGGCATCGCGCGCGACGAGTTCGGCAAGCCGGACCCGAACAATCCGAAGACGCTCATCGTCGAGACGCACACGATCGACTACAAGCGCACCATCACCGTCTATGTCCCGGCGCAATACAAGGCCGGCACCGCCGCGCCGCTGCTCGTCACGCACGACGGTCCCGGCCTCGGCAAGCCGGACAAGAACCTGCCGCGCATCCTCGACAATCTCATCGCGCAGAAGCGAATCCCCGCGCTCGTCATGGTCATGGTCCAGAACGGCGGCGGCGACGCGCAGGGCCACGAGCGCGGCAGGGAATACGACACGCTCTCCGGGCTCTTCGCCGAGTTCATCGAGGAGGAAGTGCTGCCGCTCGTGGAGAAAAACTGCGGGGTGAAAATCACGAAGGATCCCGAGGCGCGCGCGACGATGGGCAGCAGCTCCGGCGCAGCGGCCGCCTTCACGATGGCGTGGTATCGTCCCGACCTCTACCGGCGCGTGGGACTACCACAGCAAGCTCATCCCCGGGAGCGCCCCGAAGCCGATCCGCATCTGGATGTGCGTCGGCGACCGCGACAACTACAACCCGAACGTCATGCGCGACGGCATGCACGACTGGGTCGAGGCAAACCACCGCATGGCGAAGGTCCTGAAGGAAAAAGGCTACCGCTACCAATACCTCTTCTGCCTGAACTCCGGCCACGGTGTCGGCAATGCGCGCCCGCAGGTCATCCCGCAGGCGCTCGAGTGGGTGTGGCACGACTACAAGGCGCGCTGAGCATTCATTTGCAGCCCGTGTGAAAGGCGCCGCACCTAACGTTGCGCACGCGATTCGCCGTTGATTCGCACACACGCGCGGCGACACACTGTAAAGTAAACATCCATCTCCATCTCACCTCTCCCGTGAAATCAAATTCCCTCACCACGCGCCGCGCATTCCTCGGCACCGCTGCCGCTGCGGCGGCCTGCCTCGCGCTCCCGCGCCGCGCATTTGCCGCCGCGAAGCCGAACTCCGTCTTCAACGGCGTGCGCATCGGCTGCATCACCTACAGCTACCGCAGCATTGCAAAGACCGCCGAGGAGACGCTGAAGGCGCTGCTCGATTGCGGCATCAGCGAGACCGAATTGATGGGCGGCCCCATCCAGCTTTACGCCGGCATCGGCGGGAAGGCGACGGACGCTCAGCGCGAGGCGCAGCTCGCGAAGTGCAAGGAGCTGCGCAAGATGTTCAACGACGCGGGCGTCAACATCCACATCCACAAGATGGGCTTCGGCCAGTCGGATGAGGACATCGAGTTCAGCTTTCTGGTCGCGAAAGCGCTCGGCTGCATGGGCGTCACCACGGAGCGCAACGAGAAGCTCGCCGAGCGTGTCGCGCCGTTCGCCGACAAGCACAAGATCTGGGTCGGCTTCCACAACCACACGGCGAACCTCCCGGTGATGGACAAGCGCGACCCCATCCTCGAGCTCGGCCAATACATCGGCTTCAACCTCGACATCGGCCACTACGTCGCCGGCAGCAAGGGCCTCTCGCCGATTCCTGTGCTGGAGAAATACCACGATCGCATCGTGAGCCTGCACCTCAAGGACCGCACCGCCGACGGCGGCAACGTCCCGTGGGGCCAGGGTCAGACGCCGATCAAGGAAGTGCTCCAGCTCATGCGGAAAGAGAAGTGGACCTTCCCCGCGGAGATCGAGCTGGAATACAAGATTCCGGAAGGCTCCAACGCCGTCGCCGAAGTGGCGAAGTGCGTCCAGTATTGCAAAGAGGCGCTGGCCTGAGTTGCGAACGCGATGAGCGACGATTGGAAATCTGAATTTCGCGGGGTGTGGGATCGCGGCGTTGCTGCGTGGAAGGCCGGGCGCAAATCGGCGGCAGCGATGTTCGAGCCGAAGGACGTGGCATTCCTTGCGGGCATCGGCTGCTCGGCGCAGGAACTGTTCGACTTCGTGGACGACTCGCTCGGCTACGGGGATTTCGGCTTCGACACCGTCCTCGATGTCACCGCCATCCGGCGCGATTATTTTCTGAACGTGCTCGGCGGGAAATCCACCGGGCGCGTCGTGCAGATGGGCGAGCTGCCGGCGAAGACGGACAAGGTGGATGGCATCGCATGGCTGCCGCGGCTCATCGTGAAGGCGCGGCTGAAGCTGCGCGGAGAGATGAACCCGGACCTCATGTATGGCTGCGCCGGCGACCGGCCGTTCCTGCGCGAGCGCGGGATGACGCTGCCGCAGTTCCTCCAGCTCGTTCGCGATAAGGGCGACGACGACCGCGCGATCGTGGATGCGGTGAAGGCGGCGGCGCGCGGCTGAGCGGGAATCAGAGCAAGTCCGCGGCTGCATCCCGCACGCTGGCGCTGGTGCAGCCGTGCGAGCGGAGGACGATCGGAAGATCAGCAACGCTGGCGATGCGGTGCAGGCATTCGCGCTCCGAGGTGACTGGCTCCGATGCGTATTCCGGCCGGGCGCTGGCGAGGAGACGGGTGAGCTTGGATTGCTGCACCAAGTCTCCGGCGAGCGGGAGAGGCAGCCGCTCGACGAAGCTCGGAAACTCGTCCTGTGGTGGAAGCGTGTAGTGCCTGCACCATTTCAAATGCACGCCGCGGCCGAACACATCGAGATGGCTCACGAACAGGCCGCGAAGGCGTCCGGCGGCTTCGATCGCATACTGCAGCAGGATGGCGTCCGGATGTCCCCGGCGGAACGGTCCCTGCCAGCCTTCTCCGCGGTTGTGCGGTTCAGCGAGCTGGGCATCCAGCGCGGGATCGTGGGTCGGCAGCGGGCCGGTGCCGTGCCGGGTGAGATAGGCGCGCAGCACGCCGTAGTGCTCGATGGGGAAATCAATGCCGACTGCCGCGGCCGCGTTCTCCGCGGCGGCGGCGGTGATGGAGCTCCACGTCGTGTGCGGATGAAAACCGAAGTGCTCATCGAGCAGCACGCCTTGCGCGCCTTCGAAAAGGACGCAGCCGGGGCGACGCAATTCTGCATTGATGGATTCCACCTCTGCGGGCGCGCACTGGCGGGCGAGTGCCCCGGCGATGTCCAGCCACCGCTCTGCCAATTCCTCATCGCGCAGCACTTGCAGCTCCGCTGCCGCCGCACCGTTGGCTGCGGAGAAGAGCGGTGCGAATTCCGCGAGGAGCGTTTCGCGAACTGCGTGAAGCCTTTCTCGCCGCGCCTGCCGCGGAATCGCGGGTGCCAGATCCGCGTATCGCAGCGCCTGTTCCGAATGCGCGAGCGAATGCCGCACGGTTTCGCCGACACCGACGCCGCAGGTCCCGTGTGCATCGCTGCCGCGGGCGATTTCTCGCAGCCTGCCCGCGGCTTGGTGAAAGGGGGTGGTGATGCGGCACCGCGCGTCAATCGTCAGCCGCGCGAGCGTGTCGTCCACACCGATGCGGCCGAGCGCCTCCGCCTCCACCAGCAGCGCGGTGGGATGCACGATCATCGGGTCGAGCAGGAGCGTGCGCGTGCCCGGCACGAGCGTGCCTGCGCCAAATTGTGAGAACGTATGATGCCGCCCGGGCGCTCCGGCTTCGGCTGGCGTCATCACATTGTGGCCCGCCTGCGCCCCGCCGCTGAAGCGCACGACCGTGTGGGCTTTCCAGCG
This sequence comes from Chthoniobacteraceae bacterium, assembly GCA_044221185.1. Lineage (GTDB taxonomy): Bacteria > Verrucomicrobiota > Verrucomicrobiia > Chthoniobacterales > Chthoniobacteraceae > SXWH01. Next base: position 73,887 of record JBGAPP010000013.1, read on the forward strand.
CCGCGTGAGCGCGTCCACGAAGAGCCCCTTGCCGCAGTCGCCGAATCCCAGCCCCAGCACCGAGGCGTAACGCGTCGCGCCCACTTTGCCGGCGGCCTAGCCGAAGAGGCGCTTCCACCACGAAGTCTTCGGGGTGGTCGGCGGGCTCGTGTATTTCCGCGTGGGGAGGTGAAGCACCGCCGCGTAGTCCTGCACGGCGCGGATCGTGGAGCCCACGTGATCGCGGTCGAGCCCGCCGTCGGTGAGGATTTTTGCCAGCGCATCGAGATCCGGGATGCGTCCCTCGGTGAGGCCGACGATTGCGGCCGCCACCGTGCATGCGTCCCGCGGCGACTCCATGCTGATCGTGTGGTCGCCGAGGAGGTCGCGCCAGCGCGCGCCGCAGCGCTGCGCGCGGCCCTTGTCGGGGATCAGGAAGAAGAGGTGGTAGGTCTCCGCCGCCGCCGCGATCACTTCCTCGATCGGGATGTCCTCATCGAGCTTCTCGCCGATGAGCGCCTCGACTTGGTGGCGCGAGACGGACGGGTAGGGGAGTTCGTCGCCCGTCATGAAAAAGTAGCCCTTCTTTTTCCGCTTCACCCAGTTGTCCGTGTCGGTGTGCTGCGCGGCGACGTAGAGCGCGAGCTCGTAGCTCTCCTCGCCGCTGCCGCCTCCACCTCCCTCGAGGAAACTCCACGTGAGCCATTGATCCATGAGATGCGCGGTGCTCTCAAACTGGCCGACCTGTAGCGCGGCGTGGTCGGAGGTCGCGTCGCCCACCGCCATGAACATCACCTGCGGATCCGCGATGCCGCACGACGTGACGAGTTTCATCAGGTTCGGCAGCTCCTGCTTCGCGAGCAGGTGCGGGATGTCGCCCATCGAGCCCGTCACATCGAGCGCGAAGATGATGCCGAGCGCATCCGGATGGTCCGCGCTGTCGCGGCACTCGCGGACCTTGAGGCCCTTCGGGTTCATGAGCGCGTGGCATTGGGTCTGTTGAAAGACCTCGCTGCGCGACTGGTGGGCGCGGCCCGCGATGAGGGCGGAGTGTGCGTCGTAGGAGTAGTTTCCGTAACCCATGGTGTTGGTGTGTGGTGTTGTTTTGAGGTGAGCGGCTGAATCAGAGGTTCAAAGGCACGAATGTCGGCGGGCCGAAGGCGGCGGCGGCCTCCGCGCGCAGCAGGGTGTCGATGCCTGGTGCTCCGTTTGTGCGGCAGAAGTCCTCGTCGTCACTGGCGCGACTCACCAGCTTGGCTAGGCCGGATGGCACGTGGCTCGGAATGCTTCCCGCATCGGTCGCGCCGCACAGGAGAACCATCACCACGCGCGAGCAGTGCATCAGGTCGCGGGTGTGCTCCTTCGTGCCGGCATTCTTCTCTGCCGAGGCCCAGCCGATGAGCTTCACTCCGTGATCCTGCGGATGCACCAGCGCGTGCTCCGGGCGGATGTCGCCGTGAGACCATCCCTGCGCGTGGATGAAGTGCAGCACGTCCAGCATCCGCCGCCAGATCCACACGGCATGCCGCGGGTCGATGCCGCTGGGAAAACGGTGGCTGAGCGCCGCGAGGCTGCCCCAGTAGCCTGTCGGATGGCGCAGGACGAGCGCGTGCTTCGAGTCGGAGCCGTCCACCTTTCCCTCCGCGATCACCTCGGGCAGCCGCTGCGCCGCGAAGGACGCCGCCGCGTCGCTGTGCGAAGTCTGCAGTTCGCGGAGCACCTCCGCCTCGCATGCGTGCTGCTTCGCGCCCTCCGCCGTCGAGGAGAGCTTGAGCGTCGCGAGGAAGGGGAGCGTCCCAAGCCTGCGCGCGAGCCAGACTTCCGACACTGTGCCGCTGCCGATGTGCTGCATCAGGTGATACTGCTGTCCCCGGCACTGGATCTCGCCGCCCGCACTCCCGAGCCCCTGCTTCGCGCGGGCGAGCGCCTGGCGGAAGGAGTCGCGCTCCACGATGGATTCACCCCTCGTGATCAGCGCGCCGCACGACGCGCATTTCACCGAGCGCCAGATGGCCACGCGCGGGAGTGGCGCGGAGCACTGCGGGCAGTTCAGCGCGAGCCAGGTCATGGAATTGCTCCGCGGGTCCGCCGGGACCTAGAACTGGCAGCTGATGCCGAGACCGGTGCCAAACGTCTGGTAGTTCGCGCGGGCCGCAGTGGAGTCGTTGTCCACGAGGTAGGCCGTGGCATTCGCGGTCCAGTGGTTGTTCAGGCGGAAGACGAAGTTCACCCCGACGAGGTTGCGCGAGTCGCGGCGCGTGGCGTTCGTGTAGTCGCTCCACTGGTAGGAATAGTAGAGCTGGCCGTGCACGGAGGGGCGGATCTGGTGCGTGATGCCCGCCGTCACGCGGTGCGCGTCGCGGTCGTCCACCGCGGGCGAGCTGGCGTAGTGGGTGAAGTTGTATCCGAGGAAGAAGATGCTCTGGTCGCGGTTGAAGGCCCACTCCTTCTGCACACCCGCGCTGATCCCGATGGCCTCCGAGAGCTGGCTGCCCGTGCGGATGCTGGAATACCACGACGGCTCGGCGCCTGCGTAGATGCGCAGCGATTCGGGCGTCGGCTGGTAGTTGAGGAGCGCCGCGCCGCTGAAGCCCCAGAAGCTTTCCTCGTCGAACTTGGCGTAGATGAACGACTCCGTGCGCGCATTCAGCGAGAGCGAGAATCCCGCGCCGAACGGCTGCTCATACGATGCGCCGACGGTCGGCAGGAGGAGCAGGTCGCCGCTGCCGTGGTTGCCGCGGGACAGCGCGTTCGAGACAAACTCCGCGCGCAGCGATGCCGTCACCCGCAGCCTCTTGAGCAGCGATTTGTCCTCGAGCGGGCGGATGTCCCCGAGATCCTCGATGATTGCAGCGGGAACGTCCGGCACCTCGCTGAATGACTGCTTGAGCTGCGTGACTTGAACCACTCGGTCACTCTGGCCGTGGGCGGCTTGAATGAGGCTCGTCGTGGCGAAGATGGCGGTGAAAAGACGGTGCGGCTTCAATGGAAGGCTGGTGGTTGGTGTTGTTCGGAAGGCTCGTCTGGCCGTTGCGCATGAGGCGGTTCGTGGCTTGGGAATGACTTGGGCGGACCCTGGCTTCTGCTTGAGATGCACCTTCCGCCGATTGGAGTTTCAGAGCGGTGGGGCAATTTCCACAGGGGTCTTTAGGGACGCCCCGTGATCGGCGGGTCCATTGTGGTGGGGTTGCCTCCGGTGGCTGCATTGTTGGTCGTTGGGGTCGTGGTTTGCGTGACCACGGGCCGGTCCACCTGCGGCGTCTGCGGGATCTGCGGCTGCGGCTGCCGGACGAAGCTGTTCACCAGCGCCAAATCAACCGCGTTCTGGTCCCTCAGGCTCGGAAAGAAAAGCCACGGCTTCGACAGCTTCGTCTGCAGCCCCGGATCCTCGGGAATCGGGCCCATCGAGTAGAGCTTGCCGCGGTTCGCCTCGTTCGGGTCGAAGCGGTAGATGCGGAGCTTTCCCTTCACGACCGTCACCGCGTAGCCGGCTGGAATCTTCACAGGCTTGCCGTTGATCTTGATGGTGATGGAGCCGCGCAGCACGGCGATCGTGTGCGTCGCCACCTTGCACAGCGTGCCGGTGATGGCCGCTGTGAGCGCCGGGGTCTTGATCGTCCCGCTGCCCTGGCCGGGCGCCACGTAGAAAAGCATGTCGCCTTTGTCCAGCGAGAGCGTGCGTGATTTTGCCTCGAAGGAGAAGACCGAGTTCTGCCCCACGCGCACGAGGCTCGTGTCCTTGAACTGCAGCTCCGCCCGCGACTCGCTGCCGGTCTGCACGAAATTGTTCGCGCGCACTGTTTCCGACACGGCCGCCGCGCGCCGCGCGCCTGCCTTGCCGCCGACGATTTCGCCCACGCTCACGCTGTTCTCCACGCGGGTGATCTTCGCCGAATCAAACGAACTCGCGCCCGCCTTCATCGCTGCGAGTCCCGCCACCAGGGCGGTTCCGATGCCGAGGATGCCGGAAAAGTGCTGCCTGTTCATGGGCGAATGTGTCTAGATTACAGGATCGCGAGTCAAGCTGGAGAGTGCGCCGACATTCACCGGAACTGCACGCCAGCCCGACCGCAGACGACGACCCTGCCCGCATGACCCTCTCGACCCGCAACCGCCGCGCGCTGCCAGCGATCGTCTGCGCCGCATGCACGGCGATCGTCCTCGCGGCCCACTGGTTCGGCTTCGAGCCGCTGCGCCGGCTGGAGTTCAGCGCGCGCGATTTCCTCACGCGGCACGGGGAGCGTTCCCCGCTGCGGCCGGAGATCGTCTTCCTCGCGATTGACCAGGAGTCCGTTTCGCTGGACGGCGTCTTCGACGACGAAGTGAACGCGTCGCCCGCGCTGAAAATCATGAAGCGCGACGGCTGGCCGTGGTCCCGCGAAGTCCACGCGATGGTGATCGAGCGCCTCGTCAAAGCCGGCGCGCGTGTGGTCGCGTTCGACATGCTTTTTCCGACCGAGCGTCCGGGGGACGATGCGCTGCGGGCCGCGCTCGAACGCCACGGCGACAAGGTTGTCATCGGCGCAAACATCGATCCCACCACCTCCAGCGTCACCCTTCCGGCCCCGTCCCTCGTGCCTCCGGGAAGCTCGCTCGACCCGCGTGTTGGTTACGTCAATGTCTGGCCGGATTTCGACGGTGTCGTGCGCCGCGCCTATTACCGCCTCACGGAGGAGAACGTGGCTGTCCTTCCGATGGCGGATCTGCACTCGCTCGCCGCGCGCATCCTCCAGAAAACCGGCCGCGGGAATCTGATTCCGCGCGAAGTGAAATGCATCCGGTTCGCCGAGACGATCCAGCCGCATTCGCTCTGGCCCATCTTCTCCCAGCGGCAATGGGAGGCCAGGCCGTATGCCGGCGGGGAGCTGTTTCGCGGCAAGATCGTACTCATTGGCCCCATGGGAAACTGGGCCAAGGATGTCATCAACACACCCTTTGGCGAAATCCCCGGCCCGGCGCTGCACCTGCAGGCGCTGAACGCGGCGCTGAACGGCGACTTCATCCGCGAGCTGTCGCGCACGGGGGAAATTGCCTCCATCCTCGTCGCCGGGCTCGTCGCGTGGCTGCTTGGCTGGCTCGTCACCCAGCCGTTCCTGCGCCTTGCGGCATTCATCCTCGCGAGCCTGCTCTACTGCGCCGTCGCATGGGCGCTCTTCCGTGCAGGCTCGGGCGGGATTCTCCTCGCCCTCGCCCCGCCGCTGCTCGCGGCCAATGGCTCCGGTGCTGCGTGGCTCGTGTGGGAGCACGTGATCGAGCGGATGGAGAAAAACCGCACGCGCCGCACCCTCGAGCGCTACGTCTCGCGCGACCTCGTCCGCGAGATCCTCGACAACCCATCCAGCTACCTCAACGCGCTCGGCGGCGAGCGCAAGTCGGTCGCCATTCTCTTCAGCGACATCCGCGGCTTCACCACCATCACCGAGGAGGCCGACTCCGTGCAGCTCGTCTCCCAGCTCAACGAATACCTCACCGAGATGGTCCGCTGCGTCTTTGAAAACAAGGGCACCCTCGACAAGTTCATCGGCGACGCCGTCATGGCGGTCTGGGGCAGTATCCGCAGCGACGGCCCCGCGCAGGATGTCGCCCGCGCCGTCAGCGCCGCCCTCCAGATGCAGTCCGCGCTCGCCGCACTGAACGCCCGCTGGGCCGCCCGCGACATTCGCGATTTCCAAATCGGCATCGGCATCAACCATGGCCTCGTGATCTCCGGCAACATCGGTTCGGCCGGAGCGATGGAAAAGATGGACCTCACCGTCATCGGCGACACCGTGAACCTCGGCTCGCGCCTCGAGGGCCTCACGAAGGAATACGGCCTCAGCCTCCTCCTCGGCGAGGCCGCCGCCGATCTCGTCGCCGACGCCTTCCACCTTCAGTTCGTGGACCTCGTCCGCGTGAAGGGAAAGAAGAAGCCCATCCGCGTTTACACCGTCCTCGGCCCGCGCAGCGCGCCGCTCCCCGAGGCGCGCACCCGCTACCTCGCCGCCTACGACGAAGCCATGCAGCAGTATCGCACCGCGCAGTTCGCCGCCGCCGCCGGATCCTTCGCGAAAGCCCTGACATTCGCCCCCGACGATCCGCTCGCCGCACTCTACCTCACCCGCAGCCGCGACCTCGCCGCGCAGCCGTCCGGCGCCGAGTGGGACGGCGTCTTTGTGATGAAGGCCAAGTAAGCGCTGTCTCCACCCTGGTTTCACTTCGCGTTTGCGGCTTCAGTCCCGGAGAAAACTTCGCGCCGACATCTCCGGCGGGGCGGCGAATGGGGACGGCTTTCGCAGGCGCGAAAAAGGGCGGCCCGGAGGCCGCCCTTCTTGTGAGGTTTGGATCGCTGGGATTTTGTCCCCGCTGCGGTGGCTTAGTTCATGCCGCTGCTCGGCGCGGTCTCGGGGGCGGCGGGGGCTCCGCCGTTGCCGGCTGCCTCGTCGCGCTCGCGCATCGCGGCTTTGCGGGAGAGCTTGATCTTGCCGCGCTCGTCCACGCCCAGGACTTTCACCCAGATCATGTCGCCGACTTTGACGATGTCCTCGACGCGCTTCACGCGGAAGTCGGCGAGCTCGCTGATGTGGCACATGCCGTCCTTGCCGGGGAGAATTTCGACGAAGCAGCCGAATTCCTTAATCGTGACGACGGGCGCGTGGTAGGTCTCGCCAATGGTGACCTCCTTGGTCATGCCGTTGATGATCTGGCGCGCGCGGGCCATGCCGTCGGGGTTGTTCGAGTAGATGTGGACGCTGCCGTCGTCCTCGATGTTAATCTCGCAGCCGGTCTCGGCGACGATGCCCTTGATGGTCTTGCCGCCGGGGCCGATGAGGAGGCCGATCTTGTCGGGGTTGATTTTGATCGTCTCGATGCGCGGCGCGTAGGGCGAGAGCTCGGTGCGCGGGGCGGCGATGCAGGCGTTCATCACGTCGAGGACGCGCATGCGCAGCTCGCGGGCCTGGCGGATGGCCTCGAACATGATCTTGTGCGAGAGGCCGGGGAGCTTCAGGTCGAGCTGGAAGCCGGTGACGCCCTCGCGGGTGCCGCAGAGCTTGAAGTCCATGTCGCCGAAGTGATCCTCACTGCCGATGATGTCGGCGAGCGTGGTGTAGCGCTTGAGGTTCGCGCCTTCAAACTCGGTGACGAGGCCGACGCTGATGCCGGCGACGGGGGTCTTGATGGGCACGCCTGCGTCCATGAGCGCGAGGACGCCGCCGCAGACGCTGGCCATCGAGGTGGAGCCGTTCGACTCGCACACTTCGCTGCTGATGCGGATGGCATACGGGAAGTCTTCCTTCGACGGGATGACGGGCGCGATGGAGCGCTCGGCGAGGGCGCCGTGGCCGATCTCGCGGCGGTTCATGCCGCCCATGCGGCCGGTCTCGCCGACGGAGAAGGGCGGGAAGTTGTAGTGGAGGATGAAGCTCTTCTCGGTTCCGCCGCCGGTGTAGCCGTCGAGTTCCTGCGCTTCTTCCGTCGTCGCGAGCGTCGCGAGGCAGAGCGCCTGCGTTTCGCCGCGGGCGAAAAGTGCGCTGCCGTGCGAGCGCGGGAGCAGGCCGGTCTCGGCGCTGAGCGGGCGGATGTCGTTGAAGCCGCGTCCGTCACAGCGCTGCTGGCGGTCGAGAATTGCGATGCGGAAGGCTTTCTTCTGCAGGTAGTCGAAGGCCTGGCTAACCTCGAAGGGCGTGGCCTCGGGGAACTTCGCCTTGATGGCGGCGGCGACTTCGTCCTTGAGCGCGTTGACCGCCTTGCTCCGGGCGACCTTGCTCGGCGTGTAAAGCGCGGCCTCAATGCGGCTGCCCGCGACTTCGTAGGCGACCTCCATGATTTCGTCCTTCACGGTGAAGAGCTGCATCTCGCGCTTGGGCTTGCCGGCCTTCGCGGCGAGATCCTTCTGCGCGGCGATGATCTTCACGGCTTCGCTGTGGCCGAACTCGAGGGCCTTGATGAATTCCTCCTCGGGAATCTCGCTGCCCTCGCCCTCGATCATGATGATGTCGTTTTCCGTGCCGACATAGACGAGGTCGAGGTCGCTCTCAGCGCGCTGTGCATGAGTCGGGTTCGCGACGAACTGGCCGCCGATGCGGCCCACGCGCACGGCGCCGACGGGGCCCGCGAACGGGATGTCGCTGACCATGAGCGCGGCGCTGGCGCCGTTGATGGAGAGCATGTCGGGATCATTTTGTCCGTCCGCGCTCATCAGCGTGCCGACGATCTGCGTGTCGTAGAGGTAGCCTTTCGGGAAGAGCGGGCGCAGCGGGCGATCCGTCATGCGCGCGGTGAGGACTTCCTTTTCCGTCGGGCGCCCCTCGCGCTTGAAGTAGCCGCCGGGGATTTTGCCGACTGCCGCGGCCTTCTCCCGATACTCGACGCTCAGCGGGAACCAGTCCTGCCCGTCCTTGATCTTCGTCGCGGAGACCGCGGTGACGAGGATGATGGTTTCGCCGCAGCGGACGGTGACGGCTCCGTCGGCGAGCTTCGCGAGCTTGCCGGTTTCGATGGTGATGGATGTGCTGCCGATTTGGGCAGTCACGTTGTGGATGCTCATTGTGTGAGAATGCCATCCGGCCCGCCGTCTCGTCGTGTCCTCCAGCTTCGCCCCCGGAGCTGCCGCCTCCCTCTTAATCTTCCTCTTAATCCTAATCTTAATCCCCTCGCGTTCCGGACGGCTGCAGAGGGATTAAGATTAAGAATAAGATTTGGATTAAGAACGGGAGTGGAGTCTTGAGGAAGAAGACCAGAGAGCGATTCGGGCGAACCGTCTGGCTAGTTGTTTTGGGTTTGCCCCGCTCACCAATCCGCCCGGTGCCGGCGGTGGCGGTGCGATTTTTTTGTCTGACCGGGAAAAGCATTCGCCCCGGTGCGATGACCGGGGCGAGCGTTGGGAGAGGTTTTGGAACCTACTTGCGCAGATTCAGCTTATCGAGCGCGCTCTGGTAGCGCTGCGGTGCGGTGCGCTTGAGATAATCAAGCAAACCGCGGCGGCGCGCGACGAGCTGCAGGAGGCCGCGGCGCGAGGAGTGATCCTTGACGTGGCCCTTGAGGTGCTCGGTGAGGTGATTGATGCGTTCGGTCAAAACGGCAATCTGCACGTCCGCGCTGCCGGTGTCTTTCTCGTGCAGGCGGAGGGCGGAGATGGATTCTGTGGATGCCATGTTTTTCTAAAGTGTGACGTGAGTTTCGTGTTTCGCGGGCGCGGATCAAGCACCCTTGTCGGCCTTTGCCTGAAGCGCGCGGGCGAGCTGGCTCGCGGGTTCGTTGAGCAGGCGGACGAGCTTGCTCGCGGGTGCCTGCAGGACGCCGAGGAGCTGCGAGAGCAGCGCTTCGCGCGAGGGCAGGTCGGCGATCGCCTTGATCTGCTCGACGCTGACGACGAGCCGATCCACGACGCCGGTGCGCACGGTGGGCTTCTGGAATTCCGCCTGGAAAGTCTTCAGCACTTTCGCGGCTGCGGCGACGTCCTTGTCGCCGATGATGATCGCGGTCTGGCCGCGCAGTTCGCCGAGATCGGGAAGGCCGGCTTCCTTCACCGCGAGGCGGAGGTAGCTGTTCTTCACGACGGTGCAGCGGGCGCCGGCCTTGTCGAGGCGCGAGCGCAGCTCGGAGAACTGGATCACGTCGAGCCCGGTGTAGTCGGTGACAAAGAGGAACGGCGAGTCGTTGAGCCGCTTGTTGAGGTCTGTGACGATGGATGCTTTTGCGGGATGCATGTGTGTGTCCTCCGGTTAGGCGAGCTTCAGGAATGGCGCCGCGTCCACGGTGACGCCGGGCGTCATCGTCGCGCTGAGCGTGATGTTGTCCACGAAGCGGCCCTTCGCGGTCGCGGGGCGCGCCTTCACGACGGCGTCAATGACCGCCGAGCCGTTCTCGACGAGCTGCTCGGGTGCGAAGCTGAACTTGCCGACGGGCACCGCGATGTTCGCGTTCTTGTCGAGCTTGAACTCGACGCGGCCCGCCTTCACTTCCTTCACGGCCTTCGCGGTGTCCTCGGTGACGGTGCCGGTCTTCGGGTTCGGCATGAGGCCGCGCGGTCCGAGCACCTTGCCGAGCTTGCGCACCTCGGCCATCGCCGCGGGCGTCGCAATCGCGACATCGAAATCCTGAAAGCCACCGTTGCACTTCTCGATCATGTCCTTGTAGCCGACGTGCTCGGCACCCGCGTCCTTCGCGGCCTGCGCGGCGGCGCCTTCGGCGAAAACGAGCACGCGCACAGTCTTGCCCGAGCCATGCGGGAGAGGGCAGGTGCCGCGGACCATCTGGTCGGACTGCTTTGGATCCACGCCCAGACGGAACGCGAGCGTCACGGTCTGGTCGAACTTGGTGGCGGGCATCGCCTTGAGAGCCGCGATTGCCTCGGCGAGCGGATAGACTTTCTTCGTGTCGCGCTTGTCCGCGGATGCGCGATAACGTTTTGAACGGTGTTGAGCCATGTAGGTTTTGCAGTGCTAGCGGGCTTCCGCCCTCCTGCGCTTGATGTTTGTTTTGCCCCTCTCCGGCGGTGTGCGGGATTGCACAGTGCGCTGGAAAAAGGGCGCGCAAACTAACCCGCGACCCCGGAGTGTCAACCTGGAATTCTCAGCACCTCGACCCGTTCCGGCGGCGCGAGCAGCGGGGTCTTTGCAGTGTCTTCCCTGCGCGAGTGCGCGGGTGCGAGCCGCAGCTCGAACTCCGTCGCCTCCGAATCCGAGCGCACCAGCCGCACGTCTCCGCCCTGCGCATTCGCAAGCTCCCGCGCGATGCTCAGCCCAAGGCCGTGGCCCGCGCGCGACTCGTCCCGGCCACCGCGCGCGAAACGGTCGAAAATCCACGGCATCCGATCCGGCGGAATCGGCACGCCGCTGTTTGAGACGGTCACGAAGATGCCGTCGCGGCGCTCATCTGCGGTGACGCGGATCAAGCCTCCATGCCGGTTATACTTCACCGCGTTCTCCAGCAGGTTCAGGAGGATTTGCTCCGTCCGCTGGGGATCGGCGAAAGCCCGCAGGCTCGCGGGCAGTTCGTGTTCGATGCGGATGTCCTGGTTCGACCCCAGCACCTCGGCGTCCTCGATGCACCGCTCGAGGATCGGCACGAGATCCACGTCCCCGGCCTGCGTCGCGATTCCGCCCGCATCCGCGCGTGCGAGCAGCAGCAGGCCCTCGGTGAGCGAGGAAAGGCGGCGTGTCTGGTCGAGGAGATCGTTCAGCACGGCCGCCTGCGCCGGGCGCAGGGTCGCGTCGGCGAGCAGCGCCTCGATCGCCGCGCGCATCACGGTCACGGGCGTCTTGAGCTGGTGCGAGGCATCGGAGGCAAAGCGCACCGCCTGGAGGTAGCTGCGCTCCAGCCGCTCGAAGGTCTCGTTGAGCACGTTCGTCAGTCGGCGGATGTCGTCCCTCGCGGGCGGCACGGGCAGCCGCTGGTGCAGATCCTCCGCGGTGATGCGCGCCGCGGCCTCGCTGATCTTCCGCACGGGCTTCAGCGCGCGCCCCGCCAGCCAGTAGCCGCCGAGCAGGCTCAGCACCACCGCGACCGGCAGCGCCACGAGGCTCGCGGCGCGCACGCGCTCCATCGTGACCTCGTTCTGCTTCAGCGGATAGGCCAGCATCAGCGTCAGCCCGCGCTGCTGGTAGGGCACCGTCCAGAAGTTCTGCTTGCTCACCACGATCCTGCGCGCGCCTCCGCTCTCCTCGCGCAGCGTGCGGTCCTTCAGCGAGGGCGCGCGGTAGAGGAGCTTGTCGCCCGGGCCGAAAATTTCCATGACCGACGAGGCCGCCGAGCGCGGCAGCATGTCCCTGGTGATCTTCGTCAGCTTCTCCGGCGTGCCCTCCGGCCGGTGATCCAGCTCGTAAAAAATGTCCTTCGCCATGCGCTCCATGCGCTGCTCGACGAACGACATCAGCTCCGTCTCCAGCACATACTCGGTCACATACACCGAGATTCCCATCGTGATTGCCGCCAGCAGGCATGACCACAGGGCCACCTTCGCTGAGAGCGGCAGCCGCTTCATGGCTTTGCAATGCCCATCGCGTAGCCGGCGCCCCGCACCGTCTGGATGAGCTTCGCGTCCGTGCCGTCGTCCACCTTGGTCCGCAGCCGCTGGATATAGACGTCCACCGCGTTCGTGTCGTTGGCCAGCGCGCTCTTCCACACCTGCTCGCAGATCTCCGTGCGCGTCACCGTGCGCCCCGCATTCTGCATGAGGAAATGCAGCACCTCATACTCGCGCTGCGAAAGGTGGATCGACTTCCCGTCCCGCGCCACGGTCTTCGTCGTCTCGTTCAGCACGAGATCGGCCACGCGCAGCAGCGGCGACGCATCCCCGCCCTTGCGCCGCGTCAGCACGTTCACGCGCGCCACCAGCTCCTCCATCGAGAACGGCTTCGCCAGATAGTCGTCCGCCCCGCGGTTCAGGCCCTCGATGCGATCCTTCACATCCCCTCGCGCCGTGAGGATCAGCACCGGCGTGCTGATGCTCCGCTCGCGGATCGCGGCGAGGATCTCCAGCCCGTCCCGCCCCGGCAGCCCGAGGTCCAGCACGATCATGTCAAACGGTTCGCTTGTCGCCCGGATGAAACCTTCCTGCCCGTCCTGAATCGCAGTCACCTCATGGCGCGCGCCCGTGAGCGCCTTCGTCACATAGGATGCAATCTTTGCTTCGTCTTCGATTAGGAGAACATTCACGCGTCTGGGGCCGGTAAAATGGCGAACCTGCGGCGGATTGCGAACGAATTCTCGACGGATCGGAGCGCCATGCGGCGGGCACCGCCCGTTCCTTCCGAGCAGAACTCACCACTCGATCCGCGCCACGGTGAATTTCCGGCTCCCGCCATCCACATTCAGGACGAGCCGCTCGCCGGGTTTCAGCCCGAGCAGGCTCTTGCCCGCCGGTGAAACCCAGCTCACCGCGCGCGGCTCAAATCCCACCTCATCCACGCCGACGATGCGTAATGTTTCCGTGCCTCCCTTCGTATCACGGAGCGTCACTTTCGCCCCAAAAACGACACAATGCGGCGGCTCCGCAGGCAGGTCCACGATGGTCGCGGCTTCCAGCGCCTCACGGATCTCGCCCGCCCGCCCGCTCGCACCGTCCAGCCCAACAAGCTCCTCCCGCAGCCGCCTCGCGCCTTCCGCGGTCATGTAGTTTGCAGCACCCGGCGGCAGACCAGAAGTCGAGCGGGTCCGCAGCGAACGCTCCGGCAGCGCGTCGTCTTCCTTGGTGAATGCCTTGCTCATCGGGCGACAAGTTTCCACCGCCTCTACAACGGCCGCACGGCAGGCACAACTCCCGGATGCGCGGTAGCCTCCCGTTTTCGAGAGCTGCATCACACGGATTCTTTTCCGCCTAAAAGCGGAGCTCGCGAATTATACCCCTGTCGATTCCACATCATTCCACTCCATGCTCCGCCGTCTTTTCCTCGTCACCGTCCTTCTCTGCCTCCACGTCGCCGCAGTTGCGCAGGGCGGGATCAAAGTCGCCACCTTCGATGTGGACGCCACGCCACCGCTCGGCTCGGCGATGGCGTATGACCCGGTGAAGCGCGTGGACGAACTCACGCTGCGCTGCCGCGGCGTGGTGCTGCTCGGCGCGGGCGAGCCGATCGTCCTCTGCGCGGTGGACTGGATCGGCATCGCGAACGGCGGGCACGATGCGTTTCGCGCTGAACTCGCGAAGGCCGCGGGCACGGTGCCGGGGCGCGTGGCGGTCCACACGCTCCATCAGCACGACGCGCCGGGCTGCGACTTCACGGCGGAGGCGATCATCAGGGAACTCGGCGTGGACGGCTACACGCGGTTCAGCGGGGATTTTCATCGCACGGTGATCGCCCGCGCGGCGGATGCGATCCGCGCGGCGCTGCCGAATGCGCAGCCCATCACGCACTACGGCTATGGCGAGGCGGAGGCGAAGGAGGTCGCATCGAACCGCCGCGTCGAGCGCACTCCGGCAGGCAAAGTCGGGCGGATGCGCGGGAGCGCGTGCAAGGTCGAGGAACTCCGTGCGCTGCCGGAGGGAACGATCGACCCGGTGGTGTCGCTGCTGAGCTTCTGGAACGGCGAGAAGCCAGTCGCGGTGCTGAGCTTCTATGCATGCCATCCGCAGAGCTACTACCGCCTCGGCATCCCGAGCCCGGATTTCCCCGGCATCGCGCGGTTCATCCGCGGGCAGGATGTGAACGCGGCGCTGCACGTCCATTTCAACGGAGCGGGCGGCAACGTGGCCGCGGGCAAATACAACGACGGCGCGCAGGCCAACCGCATGATCCTCGCGACGCGCCTCGCCAGCGCCATGCGCGAGGCGTTTGAAAAGACGGAGAAGCACCCGCTCGCCGCAGCGGACATCGGCTGGAGCAGCGCGCCCGTGACGCTGCCCGTCGCCGCGCATTTGAACGAGGAAGACCTCATCGCGAAAATCAAGGCCTCGGCGCCGAAGGGCTACATCTCCTACGCGGACCAGCTCGCATGGCTGCGCTGGAGCAAGGCGGGCAACCAGATTGACATCCGCTGCCTGCGCGTCGGCGGCACGCGCGTGCTGCAGATGCCGGGCGAGCTGTTCGTGGAATACCAGCTCGCAGCGAAAAGGATGCGGCCCGACCTCCGCGTGATGATGGCCGCCTACGGACAATACGGCCCCGGCTACATCGGCACCGCCGCGGCGTATCCCGAGGGCGGCTACGAGACGGGGCTGACTTCCTCGAGCGTCGCGCCGGAAGTCGAGCAGGTGCTCACCGGTGCAATGAAGACGCTGCTGGAAGCGAAGTAGCCCGCCTTCTGCACGATTCGCCGCAAAGCAAACGGGCGTATCCGATTTCCATTTTTCCAAACCTCATGTGCATTCCCCGAATCCTCCTGCTTTCCATCGTCGCGCTCAGTGCGGTCAGCGCTCCTTTCACTCCTGCCCTGCGAGCCGAACCGCCCGCACCGACCATTGAGTCCGCGCTGCGGGCCGTGGATTTGAACATCGGCGACGCGGCCGAGGTGAAATTCGCCGACGGCACCACGGCGAAAGTGCGGCTGCTCGACCTGCAGGAGAAGGTGGACTCGATGTCGAAGGCTGTCCGCGAGGCGCAGGTGAAAGTGGAGGTGAATGGCGCGCAGGCCTGGCTCACGAGCGCGAACTACAATCTGCCGCAGCGCGTCGGCGGTGTGCAAATCGACTGCCCCATCACCTCCGGCTACAACACGAACAGCGGCGAGGACTCCTGGGGCCTCGAGAAAAGCGCGCGGCTGCGGCTCTGGCCCGCGGGGTCGCCGTGGATCGAGCCAGGCACATTCGTGTATCCGATCAAGCAGCGGTGGTTCGCGACAATGACGCAGTTTTCCAACGAGCCGACCTATGTGGACGGCGGCGACAAACCGGAGCGGAAGAAAATCTACTACCACAACGACCTCGATTTCGGCGGCTGCGAGGGCCTTGTGGATGTCGTCGCTGCGACAGACGGCCTCGTCGTTTCCTCGGCAAAACACACGCTGCCCGGCTACGAGGACACGCCCGTGCGCGAGCGCTACGATGTCGTCTATGTGCTCGACGGGCGCGGGTGGTATTACCGCTACAGCCACCTGCAGACGATCGATTCCGCGATCCAGCCCGGCGCGCGCGTGAAGATGGGCCAGCGCATCGGCATCCTCGGCAAGGAGGGCGCGAGCGGCGGCTGGTCGCACCTGCACTTCGGCATCAAGAGCCGCCAGCCGTCCGGCAAGTGGGGCACGCAGGAGGCGTATGCATTTGCGTGGGAGGCATGTCTCCGCGAGCAGAAACCCGCGGTCATCGCCGTCGCGAGGCCGCATCATTTCATCCGGGCGGGCGAGACGATCACGCTCGATGCATCGAATTCATGGGCGGCATCGGGCAAAATCACGGGCTACGAGTGGACGCTGGCGGATGGCACGAAGCGGAGCGGCGCGAAGTTTGAGCACACCTACACGAAGCCCGGTTGCCACAGTGAGATCGTGAGAGTCACCGACGACGCGGGGCACACGAGCTACGACTTCGCCATCGTGCAGGTGATGGGCAGCGACCCTGTGAACATCCCGCCGGCGATTCACCCGAGCTTCGCACCGACGATGGACCTCAAACCCGGGCAGGAGATCACATTCAAAGTGCGCACCTTCCGCGATGAGGGCGGCGAGACGTGGAATTTCGGCGACGGCACGCCACCCGTGAATGTGAAATCCGACGGCAACGCGAAGGCGCTCGCGAAGGATGGATACGCGGCCACGCAGCACGCATTCGCAAAATCCGGCGACTACATCGTGAGCGTGGAGCACACGAATGCGCGCGGCGAGCGGGCTCTCGGCCACCTCTGGGTGCGCGTGGGCAAATAGGCGCCGCGAGGAATCTGTTTGACGCGCGCTCGCCGGAAACCTTTAGGGGCGGCTGTGTTGTTCGCCGCATTTCCAACGCGCATCCCCGAGGAACAACGGTTCGCTCCCCGGCGGAGCCCGGCGTGCGGGATTCGCACTCCGTCATTGCGCAAGGCGGGAACTTTCACGGTGAAGCTTCCGGCGGGAGGCGCGGCGCGATGAGCTCTGCCGCGACCCCCAGCTTCTACGGCGCGACACTCGTTCCCGCGCTGCAGCGGATTCAGGAGGAGCACGGCTACTTGAAGCGCGAGGCGCTGGAGCGGTATTCGGCGGAATCGGGGGTGCCGCAGCACCGCCTTCAGGCACTCGCCAGCTTCTTCCCGCATTTCCAGCTCACGGCGCCGAAGAAGATCGTCCTGCGCATTTGCCGGGACACGTCCTGCCACCTCGCGGGCTCGGCAGCCATGCTGCGCGAATTGCAGTCGCTCGCGGGCGAGCTTGTCGCGGTCGAGGGCGTCTCTTGCCTGGGGCGCTGCGACCGCGTGCCGGCTGCCTGCGTTGCGGTGCAGGGCTCGGCGCACGAACATTTCTACCTCGGGCGTTCAGCGGACGATTTGAGGAAAGTGGTTGCGGCTTGTGCCCACGGCGCGCCACCGCATCCCGATCACGATGCGGATCAAAGCTATTCGGCGAAGGACTGGACGATCGATCCCTATGGTGGAGAGACGCCAAAATATCTCGCAGTGCGCAAAGCCCTTGCGGCCCGTGATGCGTCGCTCGCAGAGGCGGCGGAGATTCTGAAGGCGAAATTCGGCTGGGGTTCAGAGCGCCTGGAGCAATTCCGCAGAGGAGCAGTCCGCCAGTTGCGCACCGACGACGCCGTGGAGCCCGACGTCACTGAGGCAGTGCGCTGCTGGCAGACGGAGGGCGACTGGGCCAAGGGCGCGGGTCTCGGCGGTTGGGCGGACGCGCTTCTGGACGAACTCAGGGACGCCGATCTGCGCGGCATGGGAGGCGCGGGCATTCCAGCGACGCAGAAATGGAAGGATGTGCGCGACGCCGTCCGCAAGGCCCGGCAGCGGGAGTCGGACGACCGCGCATTCATCGTCGTGAACGGCGATGAGAGCGAGCCTGCGACGTTCAAGGACCGTGAACTCCTGCTTCGCGCGCCGCATGTCATCGTCGAGGGCGTGATCCTCGCCGGACTGATCACCGAAGCGACGCAGGGATTCATCTACATCCGCCACGAATACGCCGAGCAAATCGAGGCGTGCCGCGCCGAGATCGAGCGGGCAGAGCGCCTCGGGCTTTGCGGTGAGAACGCATCCGCGCTCGGGCGGCCGTTTCCGATCTCGGTGTTTGTCAGTCCCGGCGGATACATCTGCGGCGAGCAGAGCGCGCTCATCGAGGCGATGTCCGACCGCCGCGGTGAACCGCGCAACATGCCGCCGAAGCTGGAGACGAACGGCCTGCAGGATCTCCCGACGCTCGTGAGCAACGTCGAGACGTTCGCGTGGGTTCCCCACATCATCCTGCACTGCGGAAAACATTATGCGGCGCTTGGTGTGAATGGCTGGCAGGGCCGGCGCTTTTTCTCCGTCTCGGGCGACGTGAAGCGCCCCGGCGTGTATGAAGTCCCAATGGGCCTCACGTTGCGCGAGCTGATCCACGGTGAGCAGTATTGCCGCGGCATCGCGGGCGACCGGAAGCTGAAGGCATTCGCGCCATCGGGGCCGTCCGGCGGATTTCTCCCGGCGAAACTGACCGCGGCCCGCGGCCTGCCTCGCGACCACGTGAACAACAAGGCGTGGCAGAATCTCGCGGCACGGCGTGGCTTCGATCCGGCGGCGACGGAGCTCGACATCCTCGACTTGGAGCTGGAGCTGAATCTCTTCCGGGCGCTCAGCCCCACACAGGCACTCGGCGCCGGGCTCGTGGTGTATGCCGAGGGCCGCGACATGGCGGCGGAGGCCGTCAACTCGCTGGAGTTTTTCCGCAACGAGTCGTGCGGGAAATGCGTCCCGTGCCGCACTGGTTCGCAGAAGCTTGCATCGCTCGGCTCGCACCTCGTGGGCGGCGGCATCGCGGCGGAGCAATGGACGAACCACCTTGTCCCGCTCATCAAGGAGATGGGCAAGGCCATCGAGCTTGCCTCGATTTGCGGCCTCGGCCGCTCGGTGCCCATCCCGCTGCTCACGGTGCTCAACTTTTTCCCTGACGACGTCGCCCAGCACCTCGCAGCCGGCGCCGCGAGCCATGGAAAGGAGCGCCGCGCATGAGCGACATCGTCGAGGGTCTGTTTATCCGCGATGACGACGAAGGCCTTTTCAGCCGTGACATTGACGGCCAGCTCGTCCGCCTCGATTCGCCGACCGAGTCCGACTACGGCAAGACCGTCACGCTGCAGATCGACGGCCAGACCGTCACGGTGCCGCTCGCCGAGCCGCTGAAGGATGCGAACGGCAACATCGTGCAGGACGTGGAGGGCCGCACCACGCCGCGCTACACGACGATCCTCGACGCCGCGGTGAAGCTCCACGTGAAGCAGCTCGGCGACGAGGCAAAGGTTCCGATTCCGACCCTCTGCCATCTGCCGCACATGACTCCCGTGGCGGCCTGCCGGCTGTGCGTCGTGCAAATCTACGGGCAGAAGCGTGGCAAGCGCGCCGCCGAGCGGAAGCTGCTGCCCGCTTGCCAGCATCAGGTGAAGGAGGGGATGGAAGTCTTCACGATGAAGGCCGAGGGACCGGACGGCGACCGCGTTCGCCAGACGGTGAAAGTGATGACCGAGCTGCTCGCGGTGAATCACCTCAAGCCGTTCGAGCCCGCGTTGCTGGACAGGGAACTCGCGCAGTTCAACCAGCTCTCGCAGATGGTGGACCGCACCGGTGCCGAGCCTTCGCGGCTGAAAATCGACGTCCTTTCTGCCCCGCCGCCGGCTGCGAAGCCGTGCGCAGGCCGGCGTGAGCTCGATGCATCCTCGCCCGTCTTTCTCGTGGATCACAGCGCGTGCATCCTCTGCGACCGCTGCGTGCGTGCGTGCGACGAGGTGCAGGAGAACCATGTCATCGGCCGCACGGGCAAGGGCGCGAATGCGGGCATCAGCTTTGATTTGAACGAACCAATGGGAAGCTCGGGCTGCGTGCAGTGCGGCGAGTGCATGGTGTCATGCCCGACCAGCGCGATCACCTTCAAGCCCGGCGCGCGCATCAGTGTGCCGGCGGGCGATCGCACCACGCAGATCGTCCCGTCCGGCGAACTGCTGTCGGATCCGATCTTCGCGGACATCTCGCCGAAGTTCCTGCTCTGGCAGCAGGGACTCGTTGTTCGCAGGAGGTTCAAGGCGGGGCAGCTCGTGTGCAGGCAGGGCGATGCGGGCAACACCGCCTTTCTCATCCGAAGCGGCAGGTTCGAGGTCGAAGTGCGGCAAATGCCGGCACAGTCCGCCGGCGGGCGCGGAAAATCCGCCGCGCGATTCCCGCTGCCGGAGAATGCGATGCTGCTCGGCGAAATGGCATGCATGAGCGGCACGCCGCGCACCGCCAGCATCACTGCGCTCACGGATGCTGAAGTGTGGGAGATTCGCCGCAACGTCCTCGACCGGCTCATGCGTGTGCCGAGGCTGCGTGAGCGCTTCGAGTCCGACTACCGCGCGCGCGCGCTGGACCTCGTGCTGCAGGGCGCGCAGCTGTTTGAGAACATCGAACCCGTAGAGTATCGGAGAATCGTGGATTACCTGCGGCCGCGCCTCTCCTTCGTGCGTGTGAATCCGGGCCAGACGATCTTCCGGCAGGGTGACCGCGCCGACGCGATGTATCTCGTCCGCCTCGGCCACATCCGCATCGGAGTCCGGCGCTTTGGAAACGAGGCGCGGGTTCTCACGCGCGGGCCCGGTGCGATCCTCGGCGAGATCGGCCTGCTCGCGCTGTCGCCGCAGGATGTCCGCAAGGCGGCGGCGGAGGTGGATCACGCGCTGGAGACCGCGCTGAACGCCGCGGGCGGCGATCTCACCGGCGCGGTGCCTGCGGGTCAGCGCAACGCGACCTGCACCGCGCTAGGATACCTCGAACTGGCGCGGCTCAGCCGGGCGGACTTCCTCCAGCTCGTGCGCGAATTTCCCGTCCTCCGCCGCAGGCTCGTCGAGCAGTCCCTCTCCGTGCTGCGCGGCAACGAGGGCGACAACCCGCTGCTTCGCGACTACATCGAGCATGGGCTCTACGAGGCGCGGAAGCTCCTGGTGCTCGACATGGATCTCTGCACGCGCTGCGACGAGTGCACCCGCGGCTGCGTGCAGCAGCACGGCACGCACACGCACGGCGTTCCTGTCTCGCGGATGCTCCGCGACGGCGTGCGATTCGGCCAGTTCACCGTCGCCACAGCCTGCCGCTCGTGCGCCGATCCGCACTGCATGGTCGGCTGTCCCGTGGACTCGATCCACCGCGGCAGGCACCTCCAGATTGTCATCGAGGATCACTGCATCGGCTGCGGCCTCTGCGCGTCGAACTGCCCCTACGGCAGCATCACGATGATCCCGAATGCACGCGCGCTCCACGAAATCCCCGACCCCGATCACCAATCGCGCACGCTCACCGTCGCACAGCCGAAGGCTGCGACGTGCGACCTCTGCGACTCCGAGGGGAAGCACTCGTCGCCGCAGCCGCGGTGCGTCTCCGCCTGCCCACACGAGGCCTCCTCGCGAATGAGCGGCGAGGAGCTTCTCCACCTCGTGCTGCACGGCTCATCTCCGGGGAAACAATGAGGGCGACATGAAATCCCCGGTCCTCGTCCAATTTTGGGGAACGCGCGGTTCGCTCGCGAAGCCGGGGAGGCAGACCCTCCGCTACGGGGGCAACACCTCGTGCGTGCAGGTCGTGTCGCCGGGCGGCTCGGTGCTCGTGATTGACTGCGGCACCGGCGCGCACGACCTCGGGCGCTCGCTCCTGGCAAATGCGAAGGGTCCGCTGCGGGGCAGCATTTTGATCAGCCACACCCACTGGGATCACATCCAGGGTTTCCCGTTTTTCTCGCCGCTTTTCGTCCGCGGTGGCGAGTGGAATGTATATGGCCCCGCCGGGCTCGGCGAATCGCTGCGCGACACGCTCGCGGGCCAGATGCAATACACCTACTTCCCGGTCAAACTCGAGGAGCTGGGGGCGGACATCCACTTTCACGACCTCGTCGAGGGCACGTTCACGATTGACGACATCCGCATCACCACGCGCTACCTGAACCATCCGGCGCTGACACTCGGCTACCGGCTTGAGATGGAGGGAACGTGCGTCGTCTATGCATGCGATCACGAGCCCTACGCCCGCAACCCAGGGCAGCAGGAGCCCATCAGCGACCTTGATCGGCGCCACAGCGAATTCCTGACGGGTGCAGACCTCGTCATCCACGACGCCCAATACACCGACGCCGAATACGCGACGAAGAAAGGGTGGGGCCACAGCAGCGTGGAGTATGTCTCGGAAATCGGCCAGCGGGCCGGCGTGAGGAGGATGGCCTTCACGCACCACGATCCCACGCGCACCGATGAGGATGTGGATCAGATCCTCGACGCGGTCCGCACGGACTTGATCGCGAAGCGCTCGTCGATGCAGGCCTTCGCGGCGGCTGACGGGCAGGTCGTGGAGCTGCATTCCCGGCGCACGGTGTCGGCATCCGCGTCCGGCGGAGGCTCGTCGGCGATTCGCAGCACTCTGCGCGCGACGAAGGCGATCAAGGACTCCAAGATCATCATGGGCGTGGCTGATGCGAAACTCCGCGGCACTCTCGCGGAGGCCGTCAGCGCGGACGGCGTGCAGGTCGCCGACGCGCGGGACGCCGCGGCCATTTTGGAGGATGCGAAATCCGCGCCGCCCGCGCTGGTTCTCATCGAGGATCATCCGCCGGAAATTGACGCCCTCGCTGCCTGCCGCGCCCTTCGCTCCGGCGCGGACGGAGACCTGAAGGAGGTGCCCGTCATCGTCATCACGGATCGCGACAAGTCGGGCGAGGCCGCCGACGCGGGCGTGACGGGCTGGCTGATCAAGCCATTCACGACGCAGTTTGCGCGCGCGCAGATCCAGGCCCGGCTGCTGCGCGCCGCCTTCCGCTGGATCCGCGCGCCGCTGCCGCCCGATGAGGGCAGGCGCCTCGCCGCGCTGCATGATCTCGCCATTCTCGACACGCCCCCCGAGGAGCGCTTCGACCGCATCACGCGCGTCGCCGCCGCGCTCGCGGATGTGCCGATTGCGCTCGTGTCGCTCGTGGATCGCGACCGGCAGTGGTTCAAATCCTGCCACGGCCTCAGCACGTCCGGGACGCCGCGCGACGATGCCTTCTGCGCGCATGTCGTCCACCACCGCACGCCGATGATCGTGCCCGACACGCTCCAGGACGACCGCTTCGCCGACAACCCGCTCGTGACCGGTTCGCCGCACGTGCGCTTCTACGCGGGCTTCCCCGTCTTTCACAAAAACGGAAGCTGCCTCGGGACGCTGTGCCTCATGGACAACCGCCCGCGGCAGTTTCCGGACGCGACTATCCGCCTGTTCGAGGATCTCGCGCGGCTGGTCGAGCAGGAGCTGAACGCGGGACCGCGGCAGGAGTGAGTTTCCGCCCCGGGCAGCGGCTCACTTTGCAGCCTTCAAAAGCGGCGCTGGCAGCGAGGGGCCGGCGTCCGGCGAAGTGTGGAAGCGGTGGCAGCTCTGGCAGTCCCACTTGATTCCGCCCTCGCGCCGCTGTGCCGCAGCGATTTCACGGCCGCCGTTTTCCGGGGACGGCGCGGACTTCGCCGCCGCGAGGCTCGCAGCGCGGCCCTCCGCGGCTGGCGGGCGATGGCACTCCGCGCAGAGCTTCTGCGGGGGTAGGAGAATGTCCGTGGTTTCCTTGCTCGTCGCCGCGGCGCCGTGGCAGCCGGCGCAGTCCACGTGCCGGTGCGGGAGATGCGTGAACGGCCCGTGCTGCACCCAGCGTTCCGCCATGGTGGGCGGGCGGACTTGCGGCGCGCCGTTGATGCCGGTCGGCGTGACCGTGTGGCACTTCGCGCACTCGGTGAGGAATTTCCTGCTGCCGGAACGCATGCGCCGGTCGTTGGGATCGTCGCGCGGCTCGCCCTCGAAGAAGACGCGGCGCTCGAATTTTTCCGGCGTGTCCAGGCCCCGCACGCGGAGACTCTGCATCTCGTCGTCCACGCGCTTTGCGAGCTGCGCGGGGTCGCTCACGCCTTCGGCGCGGATGGCGCCGCCGACGGAGACGGCGAGGCCGGCGAGGAAATAGCGCACCTTGTCTGCGTCGCCATGCGGGATGCGGAGCTTCGGGAATGACGGCAAAATCTGCAGCGAATGGCACTCCGCGCAGTGCCGCTCGTAGCTCACCGGCTGGTAAAGCACTCCGCCCGCTCCGGGAGTGTGGCAGTCGGTGCAGCCGAGCTTTTTTCCACGGCCCATCGCCTGCACGTCGGCGCGCTCATGGCGGGCATGGTTGAATTTCAGCTCCGCCGGATCGCGCACGCCGGGATGCTCGTAGGTGAATGGCGGATGGCCGTGCGCGTAGTCGGCGAAGGCCTTCGGCGCGGCAGACGCGTTCGCGGGCGCGAGGAAGCGGATGACGCCGTCGCCGAGATCGCGGTTCTCGCCTGCGGTTGCGACGGGCGCGCCCTTCTGCGGGGCCGATTTCCGGGCATTCGCGAGCGCAGCGGCATCGCCGTGGCACGAGACGCACGACTGACGGCTCGGCAGCGCCATGCGCCCGCTGCCGGCGTGCTCGCGGTGGCAGGTGAAGCAGTTCTCCGCGTGCACGACCGGCAGCTCGCTGGACACTGCGCGGACGGCGAGGTCCGCCGGCTGCGGGAGATGGAGCCCCGCGGCTGGATGGCACTTCAGGCACGCCTGGTCCATCGCCGCCGCGGTGCCGTGTCCGGCGCGCTGCTGCATGAAGGCGGCGGCGACCACTTTGTCGAGCGGACGGCGACCGGGATTCTCACCGGTCACCGCCTTGAGCAGATCGGTCTGCGCGTCCGCGTGGCAGGCGCGGCAGTCATTGGCGAAGCGTGCGTGGCGCTCGGAAACCGGACCCTTGCTGAAGGCGCTCGCGTTTCCCCATCGGCCGTATGTCACCGCCGCTGCGATGGAGCCGAGCACGGCGATGACGAAGCACCAGCCGCGGAGCCTGCGAAGGTAGTGGGGTTTTCCGAAATAAGAGGGGTTGCCGGCGTAGCTCCCGGCGATTTCCCTCGAGTTCGGCGGCTTCGGATCCATTCGCTAGCGGAGAAGGATGAAGCGCACGGCGACACACGCGTGCCATGCGGTGAGGACGAGCAGTGCGAACGATGCGGGCACATGCACGACGAGCCATCCGTGAAGCCAGTGCTGGAAGCGCGTCTGGAGATCCATCGCGCGGCGGTCGGCGCACCAGCCCTGCATCGCATCCACCCGCGCGCGCCACTGCTCGCCGACGTTGAGCCGCAGCGAGCGGAATTTTTCCACCGCCGCGTGTCCGTCACCGAGCGGGAGCCGATCGCCGCGGCGTGCGGCGAGGTATGGCAGGCATTCCTGATCCAAGAAGCGCGCGAGCGTCTCGGCTGACGAGTCGCAGGAGCCGGCCCCGGCGGCACCCGCGACGACAGCAGCAGGCTGCGGTCTCCCGACTTCCTCCCGGAGCTTCCCCGCGGCGTCGAGCAGCCGGCCGCGGAGATGGGGAATCTGCTCAAAGACAACCTCGCGCGGCAGGCGCTCCGTCATGAGCCGCGGCAGGAAATGTTGGAGCGCCACGCCGATGAAGCCGGAGCCCATCACGACAGCGTAGAGAAGCACGAGCGATGTGGTGTGCGCGCCGCCGCTGTGAAACCCGCAGTGGAAAAGCACGAGCGGAATCGTGAGCACGGTCAGCCAGATGTGCGCCTTCAGCCAGAACTGCACGCTCCCGATGGGCCACGTGCGCTTTTTCTTCCGGATGCCCAGCGCCGCCGCGAACACGAAAATCAAAAATGCCGCGGAGCCGAAGGTGAGACCAAGCGGCGTGCCGCCGTAGGTGTTCCGCACTGGCGGCGCATCGCCGAAAAATGCCGGAAGCCGCAGCGTGAACGGCAGGCGGTGCGGAAAGAAATTCGCGAGGAACAGGAGTGCGCAGCCCGCCGTGGCGAGGACGGTGAAGACGATCCACATGCTGTGCGTGCGATCGATTTTCATGGAGCGTTCATTCGGCGGGCGGACCGGCGGCACGGTGAACGGCGCGGCGGCGCAGCGCCAGACGGAAGTGAGTGCCGGCGCCGCTGCCGGGGAACTTTCTGGGATCGACTTCGACTCACGCGCTGCTAGAAGCGCGCGCGTGTCACTCCGACAAAGCCTCGTTCCCCTTCTGATGCCCGGCATCTGGTGCGTGCTTGCCTCGCCCGCGCCGGCGGCGGACGGGCCGGACGCGAAAGCGCGCTTCACTGGGGCCGCCTCGTGCGCCTCGACGAGCTGCCACGGCGGTGGAAACCACATCGAGTCGCTCACTTTCGAGAAGAAGGACCGGCACGTGTTCGCCGCGGGCATTCTCGCAAAGGGCACATCGCTGCGCATTGCCGAGGCGCTCGGCATCCAGGGCGATCCAAGTGCGGCGTCGCAGTGCATGGTCTGCCATTCGCCGATGCAGGCGGTGGCACCGGCGCGGCTCGTGGAGGGCTTGAAGCCGGACCGCGGGGTGAGCTGCGAATCATGCCACGGCGCCGCGGAACCGTGGCTGCGCTTTCACACACGGAAGGATGTCACCTTCCGCCAACTGCTCGGCGTCGGGATGCGCGACCTTACCGACCTGTATGGCCGTGCGAACGCGTGCGTGGCGTGCCATTTGAACCTCGACGAATCGATCCGCCAAGCCGGCCATCCCGAGCTGCTTTTCGAGATGGATTTGCAGAGCCTGCGCCAGCCTCCGCACTACGTGGATGCACGGCCATCACTTGGCACGCGCTCGTGGCTCACGGGCCAGGCCGTCGCGCTGCGCGAGCTGAGCTGGAAGCTTGCGGCCAAAAAGGACGACCGGCTCGCAGTGCGCTGGAAGGCGATGGTGTGGCTGCTGCGCAAGACGGAGGCCGGGCGGAAAAATCTGCCGGACAATGGGGACTTCGCAGCCATGCAGACCGCAGCGGATCAAATGGCGCGCGATGCGGCGCGGACGAATTGGACGAAGGGCCAGACGATGGGCCAGCTCCGCGACTGCGTTGCTTCACACGCGGAATTTGCCGACGCCAAACTCGATCAGGCGGAGCACCGCCGTCGCGCCGAAGTGCTGGTGCCCGCAATCGACCGGCTGTGGGCTGCGTGGAAGAAGGAGGGCGGCGCCGACGCTCCAGCCTTCAACTCATCGCTCGACGCACTCCTGCGACTCGCGCGCGAGCAGGAGGATTTTGACGCGGCGAAGTTTGCCGCCGCGCTGCGGGAACTGGAAGGCGCGCTTGCTCCGGCGGCGCAGAAATAGGCCGCCGCGCCGCTGCTCAGCGCACGCGCCAATCGCCGAGGCCGCCGCTGTAGATGAACGCGGAGCCCAGCGTGGCTCCGGCATCCAGGCGCCACACCGCGATCTGCCCGGCGGCGTTCTGGAAAATGAGGTCCGCGTTTCCGTCGCCGTCCATGTCCGCGACATTGACGACGCGCCAGTCGCCGAGCCCGCCGCTGTAAACATAAGCCACGCCGAGCACGCCTCCGGCGCCGTCCATGTGCCACACGGCGATCTGCCCGACGGCGTTTTGGAAAACGAGATCCGCCTCGCCGTCGCCATTCATATCGGCAGATCCGACCACGCGCCAGTCGCCGAGCGCGCCGGCATGGATGAACGCTGAGCGCAGCGGCGTGCCGCTGCCGTCCATCTGCCAGACGACAATCTGGCCGAGCGAGTCTTGAAAAATGAGGTCGCTGCTTCCATCGCCGTTCATGTCGGCGGCGGCGACCACACGCCAGTCTCCGAGCACGCCGGCGAAGATGTAGGCGGTTCCTGACACCGAACCTTTGCCGTCCATCTGCCACACGACGATCTGGCCGGGCGTGTTTTGGAAGATGAGGTCCGCCTTGCCGTCTCCGTTCATGTCCGCGACGCCGGCGATTTTCCAGTCGCCGAGGCTGCCGTCGTAAACTTGCTTGAAGCCCGACGGGCTGCCCTTGCCGTCCATATACCAGATGACGATCTGGCCCGCGCCGTTTTGGAAGACGAGGTCGGCGATGCCGTCGCCGCTGAGGTCGCGCTGCGCAAAATGGGCGACTTCGGAGGAGTCCATGTCGGGCGCAGTCGGCAGCGGGTCCGGCGCGACCGCGGCGTCGAACGCGATGACCGGGTTGCGCGGGAACTTCGCGTAGGGCAGCCGCGCGCCGCTGTAGGCGTAGGTGTCGGAGCGGATGTTTGGGTTCGCGAGGAAAAACTCGCAGCCGCTCGCCGCGATGATGTCGTCCTGATCCACGCCGTCGCCGGATACGCCGATCGCGCCGACGACCACGCCGTTGCGGTAGAGCGGGAAGCCGCCGGGGAAAATCGTCATGCCGTTCGGTAGATTTGGGTTTCCTGGAAACACATTGTCCGACGGGTTGGTTCCCGCACGGCGCTTCAGCGAGACCGCTTCCTGGAAGCCAAACAGCGGACCCCACGGCATGCCGTCGATGCCCGGCGGGAAATTGTGCTGCGCGAGAAAGCCGACCGCGCGCGTGGACATCGCGAGTTGGCTGTTCGAGAAGAACACCGCGGTGCGCGCCTTCTGCACCGCGACGTCCCACGAGAACATCGTCGCATCGCCGACGCGGAAGGTGCCGAGCACCGCGGGCGGCTCCTCGTCCTTGTCGGGGTTGTTGACCACCGCGATGAAGACCTTCGCCGAAGTGCCGAGCGGCAGCCGGATGCCGGCGCGTGTGATGGTCGCGCGCTGCGCGGCCTTTGTGATGATCAGCTCGACCTCCGCGGCGGTGAGGCGCGGCACGCCGCCGATAAGTTCCCTGTCGGAAACTTCGGCAACAGGGTCGTCGATGAAGCAGATCGTGCCGGATGGATTTGCCGAGTTGTCGAAGACGACGGGCCCGCGGATTTCCCCCGGCACTCCGCCGAGCGTTGCGAGCGGATATGGGAACGGTGGCGGCGGCGCCTGAATCGCAAATCCCTCGACGATGCGGCCTGGCAGGCTGCTGAGCGGCACAGGGGCCGCGGCATCCACGATGATCTCGACCGCCTGCCACACGTAGGGAATCCGCACGCCGGCGATAAGGACATTCGTCGCGACGATGCCCCACGATGGGCGGAAGCCCGTCTGCCCCGCGAGTGCCGCCTGCTCGTCGGCGTCGTTCTGCGACGTGGGCACAAACCCCGGGGTGGAGTTCGCCTGCGTCTCGCTGAGGATGATCGCCGCGGCGGGCGCGAGGTTCGTCGGCACGCCGTCGCCAGTGACGCCGATGCCGCCGACGAGATGGCCGTTTTTATAGAGCGGCACGCCGCCGGGCGAGTCGTTCAGTGAGCCGGGAAGGATCGGCACACCACGCACGCCGGGAGAGATGCGGCGCGTGTCGCCGACGACCATAGACGCGCGCAGGTCCGAGGGATCGAATGGCGACCCCGGCGAGAGCGGGTTCGCGATTTGTTTCAACCGGTTGACGTCGGAGAAGAAGAGATTTGAAAAGCCCACGCCGACGAGCGGGCCGGGCGCGGTGTTCAGCACGCCCACGGGGAAATGCTGCTGGATGATGTATCCCGCCGTGCGCGAGGTGAGCGCTTCTTGGTCGCTGCTGAGAAACGCCGCGGTGCCCGCGCGCGTGATCGCGCCCGCGAGCAGGCCGTAGATTCGCAGCACCGCGGGATCATCGAGGCTGAATGCCGGGAGCGGATTCGGGATGCGCCCCTGCATGTCCCACACGCCGAGCACGAATCCCTCGCGGTCCGTCACCGCGATGATTGCGCCGGGATTCATGAATGACGCGTTCGCCGCAGCCTGCGAGATGATGCGCTCGACCTCCGCCGCGGTGAGCTGCTCGGCGCTGTGCTGCGCGTGGGATTCCCGCGGCGCGAATGCACAGACGAGCACTGCAAGGGCGATGAGCGGGGCCTTCATGGGCGGCCAGCGGAGTAGCGCCGGCGCCCGGAACCGTCAAACTTCATCCATCTTCCAGCAGCCGCGCCGAGCGTTTCGCATTGCCCCGGCACACGGCAAAACAATACATCCTCCGCGTGCCGAGACTGGCCCCGCTCCACTGCAAACCGCGCCGCGCACTCGCGCGCCCCTTTGCAGTCTGCGCTGCGGCGATTTGGACCGCGGCATCCGGTGCGGATGGTGCGGAGGCAAAGCCGCGTTTCCGCAAAGGCGCGCCAGCACTGCGCCCGACCGCCGAGAACGTGCAGGAGGTTCCACCGAAGTCTCCCGGCCAGTTCAACCCCGACCCTGGCGCATGGAACGACCTCACGCCGTCGCTCGATCTCAGCGACCGCCTGCTTTTCCCCGAGACGCCGATCCCCGAGTCGTTGAAGCTCCCGCGCGGCCGCGTGGTCGGTCACAATCCGATCGAGAAAACCTTCACCTACAATTCCTACCCGCTCGGCCGCGAGGGGCTCGGCCTGCTGCCGAATGCCACGGGCGTGCCCAACCGCTGGCTGCTCCCTTTTCCGCACTGGCAGCGCTATCAGGATCCCTCCACGGAGACGCCCTACGCCTACGACACGCCGAAGCTCTGGCACCCCTACAAGCAGAGCAAGCTCAAGGGCGACGTGCCCATCATCGGGCAGGACGTCTTCCTCAATATCACCGCGAAGAACTTCACGCTCTTCGAGGACCGCAAGCTGCCCGTGCCCAGCGGCGTGAGCACCGCCACGGCGAACAGCGCTGAATTTTACGGGCGCAGCGAGCAGATGATGTTTTCCAACGATGCGTCCATCGCGTTCGACCTCTTCCGTGGCGAAACGGCGTTCAAGCCCGTGAACTGGCTCGTGCGCGTGAACGCCGTCTATAACAACAACTGGACGCGCGTGCGGGAGAACAATCTCCTCGATCCCGACCCGCGCGGCACCGGCGCCGCCGCGTCGTCCGTGCCGAATACCGCCGCGATCGGCGCCATCGCGCCGGTCGCCGGCAGCGTGAACCCGCAGTCGGGCAACCCCGGCCTCTTCGCGACGACCGTGAACCCCTCGACGGTCTTCAACTACCTCGCGCCGCAGCTCCAGCCGCTGGGAAATGCGGTGCCGCTCGTGCCCATCAACGGCACCACGGTGAAGTCCACGACGATCACGAATTACAACACCGTGCCCGGCAACAGCGACTTCAGCGGCACGCGCTACACGACGCGCCACCGCGAGTTCTGGGCGCTGCAGGAGGCGTTCGCGGAGATCCACATCCGCGACATCTCGGACAACTACGACTTCATCTCCTCGCGCTTCGGCACGCAGCCGTTCATCTCTGATTTCCGCGGGTTCATCTTCTCGGACACGAATCTCGGCGTGCGCCTCTTCGGCACCGCCAGCAACAACCGCACGCAGTTCAACCTCGCGTATTTCCACATGCGCGAGAAGGACACCTACTCGGGCCTGAACTCCTTCGACTCGCGCGACCAGCAGGTGCTCATCGCAAATATGTTCCGGCAGGACTTCCCGTGGAAGGGATACACCGCGCAGGCCAGCATCCACGTGAACCTCGACGGGGGAAGCCCGCACTACGACCAGAACGGCTTCCTCACCCGCCCGACCACGCTCGGCACCGTGCAGGACACCACCGACGGCCTGCGCGGCCACGACGTGAAGTCGGTCTATCTTGGCTGGACCGGCGACGGCCACATCGGCCGGCTGAACGTCACGCACGCGTTCTACCAGGTCTTCGGCGAGGACGAGTATAATTCGCTCGCGGGGCGGAAAGTGGACATCAACGCGCAGATGGCCGCAGTCGAGCTGAGCTACGACCGCGACTGGTTCCGGCTGAAGCTCTCCGGCTTCTACGCGAGCGGCGACTCGAACCCGACCGACAAGACCGCGCGCGGCTTCGACACCATTCTCGACAACCCGTCCTTCATCGGCGGCCCCTTCAGCTACTACGCGCACGAGGGCTTCAATCTCGGCGGCACGTCGGTGAATCTCAAGCAGCGCGACTCGCTTGTGCCGAACCTCCGCACGAGCAAGACCGAGGGGCAGTCGAACTTCGTGAACCCCGGCGCTTTCATCGTCGGCGTCGGCGCGGACGTGGACGTCACGCCGAAGCTCAAGGCATTCCTGAACCTCAACTATATCTGGTTCGCGCAGACGGAGTCGCTGAAGACCGCGCTGCAGACGAACAAGATCAGCAACGACCTCGGCCTCGATGCGAGCTTCGGCTTCAAATACCGCCCGTTCCTCACCGACAACGTGATCATCTCCGCGGGCATGGGCTTCTTCGTGCCGGGCCGCGGCTACCGCGACATCTACCAGACGAACACGGTGAGCGTCCCCGGCTTCAGTTCCGGGAGCGGCAAGGTGGATGACTTCCTCTACAACGGCTTCTTCACCGTCTCGCTGACGTATTGAAATGAAATCCCTCAGAGAATCGATCACATATCTGCTGGGCGACGGACGGCTCGGCGAGCCGTCCCTACCGAGGTGGGGCGTGCTCGCCGAGCGCGCCGAAACTCCTGCGTGACGCAACCCATGCGCCGATTTTCTCCAGCGTTGATTTTGTCCGGCTGCCTCGCGCTTGCTGCGCCGCTATTTTTCCTGCGCGCGCAGGAGGGGCTCGGCCCGGCCACTTCGACCACTGGTCGTCCGCTGCCGGAGGAGAAAAAGCCCCTCGCTCCCGCAGGCGATGCTCCTCTTCCCGCTCCACCACCCGGCGCCGACGCGGGCACCGGCCCGCAGACTTCTCCCGCAGCGAAAACTCCAAACGAACTGCCCGCGCCGATTCGGCGGGAAAAGGGCGCGGATCTCGGACTCGGGCCGCTCTTCGGCGCAGGGCTCGGACCGCACATTTCCTTTCACCCGCAGAAACCCTCCGCCTCGCGCCCGCCGCGGAACTGGATCGACCAGACCAAAGAGGAAGCTCAGCGCAAGAGCGCTGGCTGCGTGCAGTGCCACACTTCGACGGACGCGCACACGATGCACACCTCGCCGAACGTCGTCCTCGGCTGCACCGACTGCCACGGCGGCAATCCCGCGCGTGGCCTCACGATGGACAAGGCGCACGTCCAGCCGCGCAACCCGGAGTTTTGGAAAACATCCGCGAACCCGGCGAACTCGAACGTCGTGCTCAACCACGAGTCGCCCGAGTTCATCCAGTTCCTGAATCCCGGCGACCTGCGCGCGGCGAAGAAGGCGTGCGGCCTCTGCCACGGCGACATCGTCGAGCGCGTGGGCAACTCGATGATGAACCACGGCGGCATGCTGTGGAATGCCGCCGCCTACAACAACGGCGCCATCAACAACAAGAACCCCATTGTCGGCCAGGCCTACGGCGCGGACGGCATCCCGCTGAAGCTGAACAACCCGTTCAAGCCGACCGCCGAGCAGACGCGCCTGCAGGGCATCCTCCCCGCGCTCGTGCCGCTGCCACGCTTCAATCTCAGTCAGCCGGGGAACATCTTCCGCATCTTTGAAAAGGGCGGCGTCGAGCAGCTCTCGACCGGCATCCCGACGCCCGACGAACCGCCCGGCAAGCCCGAGCGCCGCCTCTCGCCGCGCGGACTCGGCACGCTGAACCGCATCGACCCCGTCTTCCTCGGCGCGCAGAAGACGCGCCTGCACGACCCGCTCCTCGGCTTCCTCGGCTCGAACGACCATCCCGGCGACTACCGCTCCAGCGGATGCAGCGCGTGCCACGTCGTCTATGCAAACGACCGCTCGCCGAGCAACTCCGGCTGGTGGCACCAGTTCGGCAACCAGGGCCTCAGCTTTTCCAAGGACCCGACCATCCCGAAGCGCGAGCGCGGCCATCCCGTGCTGCACCAGTTCACGCGCTCGATCCCCAGCGCGCAGTGCATGAACTGCCACATGCACCAGGGGAACCTCTTCGTGAACCCCTACCTCGGCTACATCTGGTGGGACCAGGAGACGGACGCCGAATTCATGTATCCGAAGGAGCAGCACGACCCGACCGACGAGGAACTCGTGCACGCCACGCGCGCGAATCCCGAGGCCGCCGCCGCGCGCGGGCTGTGGGGAAACCTCGACTTCCTTGAGAAGGTCGCCGAGCTGAACCCGAAGCTGAAGCACACGCAGTTCGCCGACTACCACGGCCACGGCTGGGTCTTCCGCGCCGTCTTCAAGCAGGACAAAAAGGGCAACCGCCTCGACCTCGATGACAACATCATCGCGCACCGCGACTTCAAGCGCGCCGTCCACCTCAAGGACATCCACCTCGCGAAGGGAATGCAGTGCGCTGACTGCCACTTCGAGGTGGACGTCCACGGCAACGGCCTCCTCTACGGCGAGCCGCGCAACGCGACGACGATCACATGCGTGGACTGCCACGGCACCGTGAACGCGCGCCCCACGCTCATCACCACCGGCGCCGGCGGGCAGACCGATCCGCAGGACCGGCGCAAAATCACACCCGTCGATTTGTCGAAGACCGTCACGCCGTGGAAGCCGCGCTTCGAGTGGGAGGACGTGGCCGACCAGCTCACCGGCGAACCCGTGAAGGATGCCGCCGGGCAGCCGCTGCGCCGCCTTTTCCAAAACTCCGTGATGGCCAGGGACGCGCGCTGGGAAATCCCGCAGACCATCGACGTCGTCAATCCGCGCTCCGACAAATACAACGCGAAGGCCGCCTACGCGAAGACCGTGCAGCGCGACGGCGAGACGTGGGGCGAGGTGCCGGGCATGAAGCAGTGCGCGTCGAAGCTCGCGCACGCGAACCAGAACATGGACTGCCAGGTCTGCCACAGCTCGTGGGCGACGAGCTGCTTCGGCTGCCACCTGCCGATGAAGTCCAACCAGCGCGTGCCGCAGAACAAGTTCGAGGGCGACCTCGAGCGCAACTTCACCACCTACAATCCGCAGGTCGTGCGCGACGACGTCTTCATGCTCGGCATCGACGGCACGGTGAAGAAGAACCGCCTCGCCGTCATCCGCTCGTCGAGCGCCGTCGTCGTCAGCTCCCAGACGGGCAACCGCAACTGGGTCTATTCGCAGCAGCAGACCGTGAGCGGCGGCGGCTACAGCGGCCAGGCGTTCAACCCCCACTTCCCTCACACCACGAGCGGCGCCGGCACCACGAAGAACTGCACCGACTGCCACCTCGCGAAGTCGCGCGACAACAACGCGTGGATGACGCAGCTCCTCGGCTTCGGCACGGGCACGGTGAACTTCTTCGGCCGCTACGCCTACATCGGCGGCGAGGGCGCGCTCCACGGCGTCGTGTGGACCGAGGCCGACGAGCCGCAGTCCGTCATCGGCAGCTCGATGCACAAGAACGCCTACCCTCGGAATTTCGCCGAGCACCTCGCGCGCGGGCAGCAGCTCCGCGAGGGCCACGAGCATCACGCGCGGGAAATCAACGACCTCACCCTGCGCGGCGAATACCTCTACACCGCGAACGGCCCCGGCGGCTTCGAGGTCTTCGACGTGGCGAACATTGATCAGAAGGACTTCAGCGAACGCATCGTCTCCTCGCCCGTCTCGCCGCTCGGCCAGCGGACGTATGTGCGCACGCCTTTCGCCACCTCCGTCGCGCTCCCGAGCACGCTCCTGAACGACCCCATGCGCCTCCAGCCCTCGGAGAATGAGGAGCAGCCGATGCCCGAGTGGTATGGCTACGCGTTCGTCACCGACCGCAAGCTCGGCCTCGTCGTCTGCGACGTCCGCACGCTGCTCGACGGCAATCCCGAAAACAACTTCGTGAAGAAGGTCGCCGAGTTTAATCCCGGCGGTCGCCTCACCGGTGCGGAATACGGCGTCTGCGCCGGGCACCGCCTCTATGTCTGCACCCCGCGCGGCCTCGCCGTGGTGGATGTGAAGAACCCCGCGCAGCCGCGCCTCGTCGGCGAGCTCACCGGCAGCTTCCTGAAAACCCCGCGCTCCGTCGCCGTGCAGTTCCTCTACGCCTTCGTCACGGACGACGACGGCCTGAAAGTCGTCAGCCTCGCCGACCCCGGGCACCCGCGCGCCATCCCCGGCGCCGTCGTCCGCCTGCGCGACGCGCACAAGCTCTACGCCGCACGCACCTACGTGTATGTCGCCAACGGCGCCGACGGCCTCGCCATCATTGACATCGAAAACCCCGAGCGCCCGCGGCTCGACCAGATGTTCAATGCCGGCGGCCAGCTCAACGACACCCGCGCCGTGCAAATCGGCTCCGTCGCCGCCTCCATGTATGCCCTTGTCGCCGACGGCAGGAACGGCCTCCGCGTCCTCCAGCTCATCTCACCCGACACCGTCGAAGGCGCCGCCGGCTTCAGCCCGCGCCCCGCCCCGCGCCTCATCGCCACTTATCGCACAAAGGAACCCATGCTCGCCGTCTCCCGCGGCCTCGACCGCGACCGCGTCACCGACGAAACCGGCGGCCAGACCGTCGTCTTCGGCCGCCGCGGCTCCCGCCCGATGAACCTCGACGAAATGCGCAAACTCCTCCGCCACGACAACGGCACCCTCTTCCGCGTCGAAGACGTCACCGAACGGAACGGCCGCGTCTTCACCAAATCCGGCCGCGAGCTGGAGCCGGCGCGGTGAGTTTAGGATAAGTCCCCAAGAACGCGGGTGTGCGTTTGCGCAGGTTTCAGCAACGCGCGGCCCTTTTGCGATAAGCCTCCGGGCTGCTTGCCCGCCTCAATGACTGCTCAAACCCAGCTGTGCATTTGCAAGCTGCTGGACATGAAATGCGTGGCGCCGCCCGCGACGGTAATCCGCAGGCTCCCGACGCAGGTTTCGGATTTCTTCCATCGCCAACCGCTGAACTTGCTTCAGTGCAGCCTTGAGGGATTCGGAAGTAGCGTTTGCGAGGCACTGCTTCGGAATCAAATGGGCCTGAAGGCGCCCGTCGCCTCTGGCGTCGTCGCGGATGAAACGGGTCTCGCTCTCCGTGATTGCGAAAAGGGTTTTGAGTCCAGCGGTGTCCAGAACAAGAAAGCCCCGTTGGTGGGCGCGCTCGCCGACCCGCATTTCCGTGTCCTCTACCACGAGGAGAAAACCGTCGTCACGAAGCAGAGTGCAGATGAGCGACTCTTCGCCAAAAAGACCCAGCCATTCAGTCACGTCGATTTCGTGAAGCACGTTGCACATGACGACCACATCGACGCTCTTCGGATCGAGCTTCGCCCCCAAATCCTTCTCGGAATGGAAGAGGCGGTCCTGCGCATTGTCATAAACACGTGCGATCGCACTCTCACATTCGGCATGGTTGCTCTCATCCGGATCGAACGCCCTGTAATCAATCCGCTCGGCGAGCACCGCCTTATCTTGGATGCCCTCCCGCAGCGCTGAAATTAGCCGCCCGCGCCCTGCGCCGAAATCAAGGATGCGAATGCGTTCGCCGGGCTTGTGCTTCGCAAGCATGCGGCTGATTTGAGTTGTTTGAGGATCTGTCGATCCGGTGGTCAAGACAGCGGGCGGCAGCAGGCATTGATAAGCAAAACGAGTTGCTGCCAATGCGGCGGGAAGGCCGAGAAAATCACCCAACCGCGAAGCTCGTTCCCCATCGCCGAGAAGGCTGGTGAGCACCCGTTCCGGCGTCGAACCCGCATGCTCAACGCCACCATCCTCCATCCACCAGATGCTCTCGGGATCAAAATGCGCGAGCAGCGGGATCGAATGCGTTGCAATCCAAAGCTGTCCGTTCGTCAGAGCCGGTTGAATCTGCTCAATCGCATCGAGCATTGCTCCCGGATGAAGGTGGTTTTCGGGTTCGTCCATCAGGACGATCAGTTCAGAAAGCTTGTCGGCCTGTTCATGGATGGCCACGCAGAATTGCAAAAGGATCTTTTGCCCGTCGGACAATGGCGCGATGCCTATCGGATATCCGTAGATCGTGGCATGATCATCAAGATCACGCTGCAGCGCGACACCCACAAAACGCCCGACAAGAGCGTTGAGTTGCTCATAGCGCTCCACCGCTAGGTCGCGCTCCGATCGAGGAACAGTCGTTGCCTGATGTGACGCGTTCCACCAGCGGTCTTGCAGTTGTTGGATGCGCGGAAGCGCATCTGAATGAAGGTGTCCCACGCCAAGCATTTTAGCCCGGTCCGCTCTTTCAAGAAATTCCCTCTTTCTGAGACTGTCGGGGTCCTCGAGTAGCACGTTCTTCGGAACAAATGGCGCAAAAAGCGGGCTGCCCTCGCGGTCAAACTGAAGATCGTAGATGCCTGCCTTAAGCGTAACGTCCAAATGTCGTTTCGCTGCCTCGTCCCTCCAATTCTCCATTAGCCAAGCCTTTCCCGCTTTCGCGAACGAAGGATTAGACTGACTAGTCGAAAACTGTTTCTTCATTTCGTGTCGGTTGTTGAACGGCCACGAATTCTCATTTCGGGTCCACCCGAGCAGTCGGTCCAGCAACCGTGTCTTCCCTGCTCCATTTTTCCCTGCGAGGACGACGACCGGCCCGAGCCGGTCCATCACGATTGGTTTCAATCCAAACGGATTGTCTTTGGGAATTTCCACCCGAGTGACACGCATGACCTGAAGAATGACGGACCGGATAGAAGGATACAAGCTGCCGTTGGTCACGGCCCGGAGGGCTGAAAGAAATTAGCCGGTGGCGTCAGCCACCGGAATTCATCACCAAAAAACAACCGTGCGCCCCGGCAGGGGCGCTGGAAAAGTTGCGCCATGCCCTCCACCCACCTCGCACTCCATTACCACATCATTTTCAGCACAAGGGATCGCACCCCCATCATTGCGAATCCACGGCGTGAACGCCTCCATGCCTATCTCGGCGGCGTCGTCCGCAATGTCGGCGGTGTGCCGGAAGCAATCGGCGGCGTCGCCGATCACGTGCATTTGCTCATCGGTCTCCGCGCGACCCATTGCCTCGCCGATGTGGTGCGGGACGTGAAATCCGTCTCATCGCGCTGGGCGCGTGATGAGATGCGTGATGCCCTATTCACCTGGCAGGAGGGCTACGGAGCCTTCACCGTCAGCCCGTCGCAGATCGAAACGGTGCGGCGCTACATTGCCGGGCAGGAGGAGCATCACCGCGGGCGGACATTTCAGGAGGAATACGTCGAGTTCCTCCAGCGCAGCGGCGTGGAATACGACGAGCG
The DNA here is from genome assembly GCA_044221185.1 of Chthoniobacteraceae bacterium. Taxonomy (GTDB): domain Bacteria; phylum Verrucomicrobiota; class Verrucomicrobiia; order Chthoniobacterales; family Chthoniobacteraceae; genus SXWH01. The sequence continues at coordinate 112,250 of JBGAPP010000013.1, forward strand.
ATTTTTGTGGTGAACGTTTTCCGCCGCCCCATCCGGGGCGGATTCGGTTTCGCAATGATCCGGTGGCTGACGCCACCGGCTAATTTCCATTCGAGCCTCCGGCTCGCGGGTGTGTCATCTCCTGGGGTTTGGGTGATTGCGAATCGCCTATGGGTCGGGGGCGTCGGCGGGTTCCGCGGGGCTCGTCTCGCCGGGGCCGTGGCCAGCGTCGATGATGAGGCAGTTTTGCTTCCAGCCGGCGATGAAGGCGGGGGCGAGTCCATCGCACCTGCCCAACGTTGCATGCTTCACGCACCGAATTCCCTCCGCTTCCGCGCGCCGGTGGAATATCCCATTCCGTGATGAGCCAGCGTCAGCCTTTGAAGCCTCTCTATGTGCGGGTCGCGGACAAACTCGAGCAGTTGATCCGGGCGGGCACGATGAAGCCGGGGGAGCGCATTCCCTCGGTGCGGCGTGCGTGCGTGCAGCACGGGGTCAGCCTCACGACGGTCGTCCAGGCCTACCTGCTCCTGGAGAACCGGGGGCTCGTGGAGGCGAGGCCGAAGTCGGGATTTTTCGTGCGCGGCCAGTTGCGGGGGCGCGCGCCGGAGCCGCTCACTTCACGGCCGGGGCATTTGATCACGAGCGTGGGAGTCGCGGGGCTTCAGTCGCGGATCTTCGATGCGGCGCGGATGCCGCAGGTGGTTCCGCTGGGGGCGGCGTATCCGGATGCGGGCAACCTTCCCGTCGCCAAGCTGAGCCGGATCATGGCGTCCGTGGCGCGGAGTGCCGGGGCGCGCGGGATCCATTACGACATGCCGCCGGGGTCTGAGCTGCTGCGGCGGCAGATCGCGAAGCGTTCGCTGGACCGCGGGCTGAGCCTCTCGCCGGATGAGATCATCACCACCTGCGGTGGCACGGAGTCCCTCGCGCTGTGTCTCCGGGCCGTGACGAAACCCGGGGATGTGGTCGCCGTGGAATCCCCGACCTACTTCGGCCTGCTGGAGATAATCGAGGAGCTGGGGCTGAAGGCGTTTGAAATCCCGATGCACCCGCGCGACGGCATGGACCTCGATGCGCTCGAACGCGCGGTGAGCCGCCGGAGGATCGCGGCCTGCGTGGCCGTCCCAAATTTCAACAACCCGCTCGGCTCCCTGATGCCCGATGCGAACAAGAGGCGGCTCGTGGAGATTCTGGCCCGCCGCGACGTGCCTCTCATCGAGGACGACATCAATGGAGGCCTGCACCACAGCGGCGCCCGGCCGCGCGTCGCGCAGGCGTTCGACCAAAACGGGAGCGTGATGCTGTGCGGTTCGTTTTCCAAGACGCTCGCTCCCGGCTACCGCGTGGGATGGGTGGTGCCGGGCCGCTTTTACGAAAGGGTGAAGGCGCTCAAGCTCACGAGCACGCTGGCGACCGGCTCGCTGCCCCAGCTCGCGATTGCGGAGTTCATGGCGAACGGAGGCTACGACCATCACCTGCGGGCGCTGCGGCGCAATTTCGCGAAGCAGATCCAGCAGATGAGCGAAGCCGTGCGGGCGGCCTTCCCTCCGGACATCAAGATCACGCGGCCCGCGGGCGGCTTCGTGCTCTGGGTCGAACTGCCGGCGCGCGTTTCCGCGCTCAAGCTGCACGAACTCGCGCTGGCGAAGATGATCAGCATCGCGCCGGGGCCGATGTTCTCGGCGACGCAGGGATTCCAGAATTTCATCCGGCTCAACTGCGGGCATCCCTGGTCGCAGGAAATCGAGCGCGCCGTGGGCATGCTGGGGCAGATGGTGCGGGACTTTTAGGCCTGCGGCTCCCCTTCTGTGCACTGCGGAAAAGTGGCGGCCTGTATCTGGCGGCGCGCGCGCGGCGAAATAGCCTCAGGCCATGCAAAAAGAATTCATGTCCGTTCTCCGCTTCTTCGCGTTCGTCGTGTTCATCGCGTCGCTGTGGGCAGGATATTACCTGCTCAAGAACCAGGAGAAGTTCTTCGGCGCCGACCCCAACCTTCCGAGCGAAGGCTCAAGCTCCCGCTCCTACTCGCGGATGCAGGCCTTCGTGATCTGGGCGCACATCGCGATCGCCAGCGGCGGATGCGCGCTGATGCTGGAGTAGGGCCGCCATTTCTCCCGACACCCCCACACCGCAGCGGGATGGAGCCCGCGCATTTGCATCTTGGCGCGGTGTTTCCGGATGACGTATCTGGATTCACCATGCCCGCCAGAATCCGCATCATCACCGACGACGGTGCGCCTGCGCAGGTGATCCTGATCGGAAACACGGCGACGATCGGGCGGACGCCGGAGAACACGGTGTGCATCCCGAACAATGCGCGCATCTCGCGGCAGCATTCGCTCATCCGGAGGTTCAACGGGCCGCAATATCAGATCCTCGACCTCGGCAGCCGCAACGGGACGTATGTGGGCGAGCAGCTCGTGGTGACGCCGGTGACGCTGGAGGATGGCTCGGTGATCCGGGTGCCGGGGGCGCACCTCCATTTTGAGGGGGTGGCGGAGGAGAGCCACGACGAGGCGACGATCGCGGGGACGCTGGCGGCGACGGCGGCGGGGAGTGCGGACACGACGCGGCGGGCGGCGATCCTCGTGTGCGACATCCTGGGGTTCAGCACGGTGTCGGAGACGCTGGCGCCGAACCTCCTCGCGCGGACGCTGGGGAGCTGGTTTGCGGAGGCGGGGAATGTGGTGAATGCGACGGGGGGGACGGTGGACAAGTTCATCGGCGATGCGCTGCTGGCCTACTGGCCGGAGTCGATGCGGGATTCCGCGGGGGAACTGGCATGCACGACGGCGCTGGAGGTGGGGCGGAGGCTGCTGGAGGCGACGCGGAAGCGGACGTGGCCGCAGTCGGCGGCGCCTTTCCGGGTGCGCATCGCGCTGCACTTCGGCTCGGTGGTGTGCAGCAACATCGGGATCGTGGCGGCGCGCGATGCGACGATCATCGGCGATGCGGTGAACACGGCGTTCCGGCTGGAGACGGTGATGAAGCAGCTCAACCAGCGGCTGGTGCTCTCGCAGGATTTCGCGGGCGGGCTCGCGCCGGAGATCAAGCTCGTGGACCTCGGCGAGCATGAGCTGAAGGGGAAGAAGCAGCGCGTGCGCGTGTATGGGCTGGCGGAGCTCGCGACGGAGATGTCGGACACGCTGGAAGCCGGTGGAACCTAGGTGGAATGCGGGCGCTTCCAGCGGCTGAGGATCGGCGCGGCGCTGCGGATGCCGGACGGATCGGCTCCGGCGGGGTGTTGCCGACGACGCAGTGAGCTCGGCGGAATTTGCGCTGAGAATATCCGTTGCCGTGAGCTTGTGCTTGCCGCGGGCGAACTTCGCAGGAGCGCAAAACCTTGGCTGAACGATTTCACCATCGTCTCGCGGATCGTCATTTTCGTTCGTCGCGGACTGAAAACGCGACGGTCAGCTCGAGCGGCTTGCGCTCGGCGGGTTGCTCGTCGAGCGGCCAGTTGTCGTTGGTGTTCCGGTAGGGCTGCGCGGGTTTCTCGAGCTGCTTGCAGGTGAGCGCGTTCACGATCCATTTCGCCGAGTAGTCGCCGGGCGGCAGCTTGCCGAGGTTCACGGCGTGGACTTCGTAGCCGGTGAAGGACTTGAAGTAGCGGCCCTTCCAAACCGCTTCGCTCATGGTGACGGTGAACTCGCTGCCGCGCCGCTCGATCTTTTCCACCCAGACGCGGTCGTTGTCGTCGAGCTGGCGGGTGCGGAAGATGAGCCAGTGGTCGTCGCCGGGCGTGGCCGGGGTTTTTTTGTCCGCGTATTTCTCCGCGAGTTGCTCCGCCCAATTGTCGAGCGAGAGGCCCTGCGGCTTGCGTTCGATGGGCGGCACGTGCTGCAGCGTGGCCGTGTCGTTCCACTTGCCGGTGTCGCCGCGGACCAGTTCGCGGCGGTCGCTCAGGGTGCCGCGCGCGGAGCGGTCTTTCAGCGCGCGCAGCACGGTGGGATGCGGCGGTTCGAGGGCCGTGAGCGCGGTGGCGAGGCTCGCTGCGGCGAGCATGAACGCGGTGCGGAGAAATTTCATGGCGAGGATTCCGGAATCATTTTTTGTCGGATGCGGCCGCCTTGTCCTGCAGTCGGAACAGCGAGGAGTAGGTGCGGATGAAAAGGCTGCCGCGTGCGATGGCAGGCGTGGCCCAGGCGACGTCGCCGAGCGAATTTTTGCGCACGAGCTTGTAGGCCGGGCTGTCCTCGATCACCCACGTGTCGCCGTTTTCGTTCAGCATGAAGATGCGGCCATTGTAGGCCCAAGGCGACGCGTAGAAGCGTCCGCCGAAGGTGTTCAGCCGCTGGCGCGGGATGATTTCCTCCCCGGTCTTCGCGTTGAAGCAGGCCACCAGCCCGGAGTCGTAGCAGACAAAGAGGCGGTCGCCGCTGATGAGGTAGCACGGGTGGATGCTCGATCCGCGCTTCTGCGACCATGCGATCCACTTGCTGGCCGTCGCGTCCAGATCAAGCGTGATGTCGCCCGATGCGCCGGGGCGGATCGCGTAGAGCGGCCCGTAATGATAGCCCGCGCCGGCGTAGAGCAGGCCGTGCTTTGAGAGCGGCATCTGGCTCACGAGGCCGGCCGTGCCGCTCAGCTCCCACAGCAGCTTGCCGTCCTCTGGCGCGTAGGAGCGAATCTTGTTCATGCCGATGGTAATCAGCTCGGTCCGCGCGCCGCTTTCCCATACGTAGGGCGTGGACCACGTGCTCTTCTCCTCGCGCGCGACGCGCCAGAGCGTCTTCCCGGTGCGCTTGTCGAGCGTTTCGAGGAAGGACTCCTGATCGTTGTCGTTCTGGATGAAAATGCGGTCGCCGTGCAGCACGGGCGAAGTGCCGGTGTTCCAGCCGTCGCGCATCGGGTAGCTCGGCCAGCGGCGCTCCCACAGCTTTTTGCCGTCCATGTCGCAGCAGAAGAGGCCGATGTTTGCAAAGTAGGCATACACGCGCTCGCCGTCGGTCACCGGCGTCTCGGACGCGAAGGAATTGCGCGGATGGCGCATCTGCGGCGGGATGCCCTTGTGCGCCTCGAACTCCCACAGGATTTTCCCCGTGTCGAAGTCGAGGCAGTAAAGCATCCAGCGGTGAGGATCCTCCGCGCCGACATGACCGCCGGGATAGCCGCCCACATGCGGCGTCGGCAGCGGCTTCTCGCTCACCGCGGAGGTCACGAAAATTTTGCCGCCCCACACGATGGGCGACGACCACCCCCATCCGGGAACAGCGACTTTCCAAACGACATTCTCCGTCGCGCTCCAAGTCTCCGGCAGCGTCGCGCCCTCGCCGAGCCCGTCGGACTTCGCGCCGCGATACTGCGGCCAGTTTTCCGTGTCGCCGAATGCGACGGAAGCCGTCAGCAAAGTGAGCAGAAGGGGCAGTGTCTTCATGGGGATTGTCGGGGAGCGCCGGGATTTGATTCCCGGAACGCGAGCGCATTGTCCACCTGCGGAACGCGCGATGTCCATGCAGGAATGTCGTGTCGCATTTCCTCCCGCGCGCGTGCAATTCACCTAAGACCTCGGCGGCAAATGCGGTGCTTGTTTGCCCCCGCTCACCCCGACACCCTCGCCCCATGAAAACGCCCTCCGCTTTCAACCCGCTCGCAGCCGCGCTCGCGCTCATCCCGATCCTCGCGACCGCGCAGGAGCCCGCGACGAATCTTACGCCGAACCCCGCCATTCTGCGCACGAAGGGAATCCAGTCGGATTTTCCCGCGATGGCGCTCGATGCAAAAGGGAGGCCGTGGATTGCGTTCGTCGCATGGGACGGGAAGCAGGATACGCTGCGTGTCGCGAAGCAGGATGGCGGCGCGCTCGCGGAGGTGTTTCACGTCGGCCAACCGGGCATCATCCACCAGCCTGCGCTCGCGGCGGACGGCAGCGGCACGCTGCACGTGATCTGGTCGCAGGTGAACGCGAAGGATCTCGTGGAGCTTCGCACGCAGGCCGTGCGCGACGGGAAGACGGAGGGCTCGGCGGTCACGCTCGCGTCGTCGGACAAGGGCGGGAACGCGTTTGCAAAAGCCGCGACGGATCGCGCGGGGCGCGTGTGGGTCGTGTGGCAGGGAATGCGTGGCGGGCTGTCGGACATTTTCTGCCGGGTGTTCGATCCGGCGAAGGGCGTGTGGGGGCCGGAGGTTCAGGTGACGGCCGATCCCGCCGGTGACTGGGAGCCGTCCGTGGCGTTCGACGATCACGACGGCGCGTGGGTCGTCTTCGACAGCTCGCGCGGGAATGAATTCAACATCTACGCCGCGCGCGTGAGCCTCGATGGAAAAGTCGGCGAGACGAAGACGCTGATCAAAACCGACCGCTACGAGGGCCGCGTAAGCGCCATCGGCACATCGGACGGCAAAGGCATCTGGCTCGCGTGCGAGCGGGGCAACCAGCAGTGGGGCCTCCAGATGCGCGCTCACGGGCATCCGCAGGGGTTGAATGGACGCAAGGACAGCGTGCTCGCGTATTGGGATCTCGCGAGCGGGAAGGTGGAGGAGATGCCGCCGCTCGATCCGCTGCTCGACGAACTTCCCGGCCCGCAACCGCTGCCCGCGCGCACAAACAATCCCGCCGCGCAGCCGAAGGCCGCGCAGCGGCAGAAGGCCCGCGCGGCCCAGCAGGCCGCCGCGCAGCAGCCCGCTCCGGCACAGCCCGCGCAGCCCGATGGAAGGCAGCCGTCAGCACCGAAAGGTGCGCAGGCAAAAGGCGCCGCCGACAAGGCCGTGAACCTCCCGCACGTGATGCTCGACGCGAAGGGCGACCCGTGGGTGACGGTGCGCTATTTCAAGCAATACTGCTGGCGCGTCGCGCTCGCGCGCTTCGATCGCGCGAGCAAGCAGTGGACGAAGCCCTTCGCGATTCCCGGCAGCGTTTACACCGAGGATCGACAGACGGTGAGCGCCCTTGGCAAAGACGGCAGCCTTTGGATCGCGTGGCCGACGGATCTCCGTGGGTCGAAGCTTCAGCGGACCTCCGGCGTTCATCTCGCGAAAGTCGCGGCTGGAGCCGCAGTTCCGCTCGCCGGGCCGACGAAGCCTGTCGAGCGCGAGCCTTTCCCCGAATACGTCAACGCGCCGTCGCCCGAGCGCGCACGCGACGACCGTCACACGTGGACGCACAATGGCGTGACCTACAAGCTCTACTGGGGCGACTACCACCGGCACACGGACATCTCGAACTGCATCACCGCGAACGACGGCTGCGTGCTCGAGCAGTTCCGCTACGCGTGGGACATGGGCAAGCTCGACACGCTCGGCACGAGCGACCACACGGACATCGCGAAAATCTACCACCCCTACGAGTGGTGGCTGAACCAGAAGATGGTGGATGTGTTCTACTCGCCCGGTTTTTTCACGAGCATGTATGCGTATGAGCGCGAGCAGAAGTGGCCGTATGGACACCGCAATGTGATCTTCGCGCAGCGCGGCGGGCCGATCGTTTACATCCAGCGCGCGAACTATCTCGCATCGCCGTGGCAGCAGGTCTTCCCGGTGAAGGCAGACGGTGAAAAGGAACTCATGCCCGAGGAGCTGTGGGACGTGCTCGTTCGCTACGGCAAACCCGTCACGGCGATCAGCCACACCGGCGCGACGAGCATGGGGACCGACTGGAGCGTGATCAAATCCATCGACCATCGCGTGGAGAACGTGATCGAGATCTTCCAGGGTGCGCGTGTGAGCTACGAGGGGCAGGGCGCTCCGCAGCCGACCATCGGCATGCGCGCCGGCGAGCCCTACAACCACTCGTCGTCCGTCGTCGGCAAGATTCCTGTGGGCGAGCCCATCCCTAGCTTCACCGTGAAGAACAACGGCCTCTACCAGCACGCGCTCGCGCAGGGCCACAAGCTCGGCGTGTGGGCGGACAGTGACCATGTCTCCACGCACACGAGCTACGGCGGCGTGTATGTGAAGGAATTCACGCGCGAGGGAATCATCGAGGCGCTCAACGCGCGACGGACCATCGCCGCGACGGACAAGATATTTGTGGAGTTCACCTGCAACGGCGAGCTGCTCGGCTCCGAAGTCGCGACGAGCGGAAAGCCGAAGCTCGTCTTCAAGGTGGACGGCACCGCGGACATCAAGCGCGTGACGCTCGTGCGCAACGAGCAGAACTACAAACAGTGGGAGCCGAAGACGAAGAAGTTCGAGACGAGCTACACCGACGACGCCCCGAATGCCGGCGAGAACCGCTACTACCTCCGCGTCGAGCAGACGGACGGCAGCATGGCGTGGAGTTCGCCCGTGTGGGTGGATGTGAAGTAGCGCGGCCGCTCGCGCGGTTATTGGAAGCGGAACGAGAACACGTCTGCGTCCCGCAGCACCCAGCGCAGGCGGACCGGCTTTCCGGCGAGCGACGAGAGATCGCCGCCGCCCTTCCACGCGAGTGCGCGGTCGGTGTTGTCGCCGCTGAATGCGCGGCATTCATCGAGCGTGAAGCCGGGCAGGGGCTTGCCGTCGGCGTCCTGGATTTCCACGGCGACGGAGCCGGCGGCGCCGGTGGCGGCGTTGAGGCGCAGCTCCTTGCCGGAGAAGGTGAGCGGCTTCGTGATCATCTCGCCGCGCGCGTAGTCGGCATGCAGCGATGCGAAGCCGTCGAGCCGCAGCGTGAGGCGGTCGAGCTGCGCGGTGCTCTGGCCGTAGTGGCGCTCGATGAAGAGCGACATCTCGCCGTCGCCCGTCTGCACGACGCCGCACGCGGGGTAGTTCGAGCGGCTGGTCCAGTTGCGGAAGTCGGGGCCGGGACGAACGAAGCCTTCCATGAATGTGCGGTTGTAGAGCGTGGTGCCGGCGCGGCTCGTCATGAGCACGGCCTCGGAGCAGTCCTTGACCAGCGTCGGATATTTCTTCGTGTCGTCGGCGAGCTGCGCCTGCTGCTCCGCGTCGAGCGTGGCCTTTCCCGGCATGAAGCGCGCGGCGGTCGCGACGTAGAGATGCGGCGCGCGGGAATATGGGTGCGTCTGGCTGATGTAGATGTGGTCGAACAGGGGCTGGTCGCTCGTCATCGCCACCCAGTCAGTCCAGTGGATGAAGTCTTTGCTCGTCGCGCGGCTCACCCAGCGCACGCCCATCGGCTTCCACGTCTTCTCGTCGGTGCCGCCGCCGGTGAAGATGCGGAAATACGCGACGTAGCACTGCTCGGCGTCCGACCAGAACGACACGTTCTGCGAGTCGAACGCGCCCTTCGTGATCACCGGCGCCTCCTGCATCTTGCGCCAGTGGATGCCGTCGCCCGACGCGAACGCGCTGAGGCCGCCGAATTTTCCGCCGAGGCCCGCGAGTGTTTTGTAGCGCTCGTCCGCCGGCACGCCGGGGCGGCGGTCGAGGAATGGCGCGAAGTTGTGCGTGAAGGGCGGCATGTTCGCGAGCATCACGTTGTTGTCCCTGCTGCCGTTGACCTCGTGCAGGCCGAGCTTCGGCTTCACCCAGCGCGCGCCGTCGTCGGACTCCGCGTAGCATGTGCATTCGCCAGCATTGCCGTCGGCGAAGCCGGTGTTACCGCGGTAATACATGCGGAACTTCTTCGCTGCCTCGTCGTGGATCACGGTGATGTAGGCGCTGAAGCGGCCTTCCCACGGCTGGTCGAATTTCAGCGCGACGCCCGCCGGCTGCGGCGAGTGCATCCGCAGCGACGCGCCCTCGATCTTCTCGACGAGAAGCTTGTCCACGAAGAGTTCGCGGCGTGAGCCGATGGCGACGGGTTCGGCGGCGGAGGCGGTGGCGATGGCGGCGAATGAAAGGGCGAGCAGGATGTGTTTCATGGCGGGCGAGGGTGAAGTTGGGTGACTGTTCAATCCGCAGCGGGCGGTGTTGCTGGAGGAAAAGCGTCCGCGCTCGCCAATGCACGCGCCGCTCTGGCAGCGTATGCGCATGAACCTCGCAGACCTCCATTGGCCCGATGTGGCCGCGCTTTCCAAAGACACGCCGGTCGTCATCCCCGTCGCCGCGCTCGAACAGCACGGGCACCACATGCCGCTCTTCACCGACAGCCTGCTGTGCGGCGAGGTCATCCGGCGCGTGTCGGCGCGCTTTGAAAAGACCGCGCTCTTCGCGCCGCTGCTGTGGCTCGGCAATTCCGACCACCACCTCGATTTCGCCGGCACGCTCTCCGCCGCGCCGCGCACGTATCTCGATTTGCTCAACGGCCTCGCGGAGAATTTCCTCACGCACGGCTTCCGCCGCATCGTCTTCGTGAACGGCCACGGCGGCAACGATGTGCCGGGCAAGCAGTCCGTCTTTGAACTGCGCCAGCGGCACCGCGAGCGCGATGACCTGCTGCTGGTCTTCGCGACCTACTGGGACCTCGGCGCGAAGCCTTGGGAGACGGATGCGTCGCTGGTGCAGCGCCAGATGGGCCACGCTTGCGAGTGGGAGACCTCGATGATGCTCCGCATCGCGCCGCACCTCGTGGGCGATCACCGCAGCACGCCAGCCGTGGATTTCACACCGTCATTCGCGCCCGCGTCGCGCGGCTGGATCACGCGCGAGCGCAGCGTCCCCGGCCACATCGGCCAGCCGCACCTCGCGAGCGCGGAGAAGGGCGAGACGCTGTTCCGCGTGTTTGCGGATGACGTCGCTTCGCTCATCGAGCGGGCGATTCGCTGGGACGGGAAATCGTGGAACGGCTGAGGCGGCACGCTCCACCCTGCGTCCTTACGCCTCCGCGACCCACTTCTGCAGCGTGGCCATGCAGATGCGGCTCGCGGGCTCGGCGTTTGCGGAGAAGGAATAGCCGGCGGGCAGGTGCTGGATCTCGTCGTCGAGCGGGATGCTGCGCCAGTGGGTCTCAAGCGTGATCCAGCCATTGTAGCCGCGCTTTTTCAGGTCGCGGATGTGGCCGGGGAAATCAATCGAGCCCTTGCCGAGTTCGCAGCACTTCAGCGCGGACTTGCCGCCCTCGCGCGCGGCGTCCTTCACGTGGAAATGGATCACCTTGTCGGCGATGGGCGGGAAGTCGTCGCGGATCGGATCGTTCGCGCCCTCGAGGTAGATGCAGTTGCACGGATCCCACACGACGCCGAACTGCGGCGACGGCGGCAGGTGCTTCCAGAACTCCGCCGTCTCCGTGCCGTTGCCGACGACGCAGCTCGCCTCGTTCTCGATGCCGATGCGGATGTTCGTGCCGCGCACCACGTCGAGGAGTTTCGGGAAGTGCGACGCGGCGCGCTGGAGGTCGTCGCTGGTCGCGGGGTGCGAGCGGCGCAGGAACGCGAACACGCGCACGATGTCCGTGCCGAGCGACTGCGCGGCCTCGACGCTGCGCTTGAACAGCTCCACGTGCGCGGCGATTTCATCCGGCGCGTCGAGGTTGCACTTGAAGACCGGCGACGCGGCGCCCGCGATGGCGATGCCGGCGTCGCGCGACTTCTTCGCGATAAGCGCGAGGTCGTCCTTCGTGAGATCCTTGAACGCGCGGCCGAAGAGGCTGCGCACCTCGATGCCGTCGAGCTTGAAGTCGGCGGCGAAGCGCAGCACGTCATCGAGTTCCTGCGAGACTTCGTCGGTGAGGATGGCGAGTTTGCACCAAGTTTTCATGTGTGGGGCGTTGCGTGGTTGAAGTCCGCATCTTCGACATCTCGCTCTCCGGTGCAAGCACGACACTGACATTGCAGCGCAAGATTCGCATTGCAGGCGGCCCGAAGAAGCGACACGCAGTCCGACCGATGAAGCGCCTATTCCTACACATGCCGAAGTGTGCGGGACTTTCGGTGCGGGCAATGCTCACGGCCGCTGCGCCGGGCGTCTTTGAGGACGATTACGCCACCTCATTTTTCCGGATTCCCCGCCCGCAGAGAAATGATGCGCTGGTGGCAAGCTTGCTCAACCCCGTGTGTGCGCCCGAGGACAAGATCATCATCGGCCATTTTTTCCCCGTCAAATATCTCGGCGCCGCACCGGATCCGGCAATCCGCCTGGTGACCATCTTGCGCGATCCCATTGACCGGCTGCGGTCGCACTACCGCTATCTGTGCGAGGGCGAATTTCCCGACCACTATGTCTGGCGAAAATGGAAGGAGGAGAACTGGTCGTTCGAGCAATTCGCCTTCAGCGCGGAGATGCGGAACTTTTACGCCCAATATTTCTTCGGGGTTTCGCCCGGCGCGTTTGCCTTCATCGGGCTGTATGAGCATCTCGCGGCTTCGGTTCGCCGCTGTTGTGCCGCGCTGGATTTTCCGCTGCCGGAGCATGTGGAAATACCGCACATCAATGCGACCCGCCCGGAGTCCTCGACGGCGATCAGCGCGGCGACGGAGAGCGAGCTGCGCGATTTTCACGCGGATGACTACGCGCTCTTCCACTATGCCCGGCAGAAATTCTTCGGGGGTGGGCAGGAAATTGGGCCGCAGAGTCCCGGCTGATAGGTCCGGGCGTTCTATTTGCCGATGCACCACAGGCTGCGGTGCGTGCGGAGGAAAAGCTGGCCGTCGCTGATGGCGAGGGAGCTGTTTGTGAGGCCGTCGGCCATGGGGTTCAGCGCGAGCTGCTCGTATTTTTCCAGCGAGGCCTTGAAGACGATCACGTCGGAAGCCTGTGTGACGGCGTAGATGCGGTCGCCGCTTTTCACGAGCGAACTCCACGTGTTCGCGCGGCCGGACGGAGTCTGCATGCGCTCCTTCCACAAGTCCTTGCCAGTCGCGAGGTCAATGCACTGGATCACGCCGGGCTCGCCGGTGAGCCACGCGTGCCTGCCATCGGTGACGTTGCTGCCGATGCGCTGCGGGTTCTTCCGCTCCTGCCAGAGGCGCGCCTTTTCCGTGATGTCACCGCTGCCGCCGGGCTTGAGACCGATGCTGAATCCGCTGTAGCCGCCGAAGCCCGCGATCACGCCGTCCCCGATGACCGGCTCGGCATAGGCGAGCGCGTTCAGCCCGTTGCAGTGCCACAGTTCCTTGCCGGTCTTCGGGTCGAGGCTGAAGACGGCGCCGGGGAGCGAGACGATGAACTCCTCCACGGTGCCGCGCTTCACCACGCGGCCGGTATTCCACGAACCCGTGAATCCCTTCTGTCCGCCGGGGCCTTCTTTCACTACGGCCTCCGGCACAGCGAAGCGCCACACTTCCTTCCCGGTCTTCTTGTTCACCGCCACGATGAAGCTCGGCTCACCGGGGCCGAAGTTCAAAATGCACAGGTCGCCGTGCAGCACGGGCGACGCGGCCCAGCCCCAGATGTGGCTCTGTTTGCCGAGGTCCACATGCCACTGCTCCTTGCCGTCGAGCGACCAGCACCACAGGCCGGCGCTGCCGAACCACGCCACGACGCGCTCGCCGTCCGTCACGGGCGAGGCGCTGCAATACGGGTTCGTCCCGTGTGTGACTTCCTTTTCGGCATACTCGGGGCCGGCCTGCCAGAGCGTCTTGCCGTCCTTGCGCGAGAGGCACATGAGCGTGCGCTTCGTGCCCTGCGGCTGTGTGAGGAAAATGCGGTCGCCCCACACGATGGGCGTGCTGTTGCAGCGCTCGGGCAGCGCGATTTTCCACTTCACGCCACTCGTCGGGCTGAAGTTCAGCGGCAGGTTCGTTTCGGGCGTGGTGCCGTCGTCGTTCGGGCCGCGCCACGCGGGCCAGTTGCCGGCGAAGGCGGTGGAGACGAGGGCGAGCAGGGCGGAGGCAAGGAGGGATGTGCGCATGGTGGGGAGACAATCCCGCGGGGCGGAGAATTGCGAGAGCGGAAAATGGCGCAGCCCTTTTCGCGGAAAGGGAAAAAGCGGGGGAGCAGGAAGCTGGGAAACCCGGACGAGCCATTCATTGCCCTCACGATTACCTGCCTCGCGACCCGCTTCATGGTGGCGCTGGCTCTCGAATGGGCCGCGTTTCGCCGCCGCGCCTTGCCTCGGACGAGGCAATCGGGGGCGCGGACGAGGCAATCGGGGGCGTGGACGAGGCAATCGGGGGCGTGGACGAGGCAATCGGGGGCGTGGACGAGGCAATCGGGGGCATGGACGAGGCAATCGGGGGCGTGGACGAGGCAATCGGAGGCGTGGACGAGGCAATCGGAGGCGTGGACGAGGCAATCGGAGGCGTGGACGAGGCAATCGGGGGCGCGGACGAGGCAATCGGAGGCGTGGACGAGGCAATCGGGGGCGCGGACGAGAGCCTGTTTTGGGCAAAAACAGGCAGAATGGTGCCTCTTTTCCGTGCCTATCCGGTTGGTTGGTAAAGCGCGAGGGGAGAAGGTGGAGCGTGACCTCCGGGCACGCTTCTGCCGGGCGAAATGCCAGGAAACGCGCCCGGAGGTCGCATTCCACCCCGTCTTGGCAGGCAACCGGATAGGCATACTCTTTTCCGTGCAACCGGGTGAAGCGCGCGCTCCACGCGGGGTTCTTTCCCCTCGGAAATCCACCGAAGCGTGCGCGGAGCGCCCGCTCCACCTCGGGGCGATGGGAAAAGAAAGGTGACCTTTTGCCAAACCAACGCTAGCGATCCGCACGCGACCTCCGCTAGAATGCGCGCGTGAAGGCCGAGGCCAGACCGTTCTTTTATCCCAAGTTTGTGCGCCTGCTGCGGGGCTACCGCGGCGCGGATTTCCTCAGCGACCTGAGTGCAGGGCTGACGGTGGGAATCATCGCGCTGCCGCTGGCGATTGGCTTTGGCATCGCATCGGGCGTGACGCCGGGGCAGGGGCTGTGGGCGGCCATCGTGGGCGGGCTGCTCATCTCGCTGCTCGGCGGTTCTCGGCACCAGGTCGGGGGGCCGACGGGCGCATTCGTGCCGGTGCTCGCGGCGGTGACGGCTGCGCACGGCTACAACGGCCTCGCGCTGGCGACGATGATGGCGGGCGTGCTGCTCGTGCTCATGGGCGTCTTCCGGCTCGGCGCGCTGCTGCGCTACATCCCGTTCCCGGTGATTGCGGGGTTCACCTCGGGCATCGCGGTGATCATCTTCCTCGGACAGGTGCCGGAGTTCCTCGGCCTCACGCTGCCGCGCACCGAGCATGCGCCGGCGCTGGTGATGGAGATCGCGCGCCACCTCGGCGCCGTGAACTGGCACACCGCGGCCGTCGGCGCGCTCGCGCTGGCGTTGGTTTTCCTGTGGCCGAAAGTGACGCGCAAGGTGCCGGCGTCGCTCGTGGCGGTGGTGGCGACGACCGCGCTCGTCGCATGGCTCGGTTGGGACAAGGAGGGCGCGCTGCAGGTGGCGACGATTCAGTCGAAGTTCCATGGCATCCCGTCGGGGCTGCCGGGGTTTCACTTCCCGCCGATCTCGCTCGAGCGCATCCGCGAACTGATGGCGCCCGCATTCACCATCGCGGCGCTCGGCGGCATCGAGAGCCTGCTCTCCGCGACGGTCGCCGATGGCATGGCGGACACGCGGCACGACTCGAACCAGGAGCTGCTCGGCCAGGGCATCGCGAACCTCTGCACGCCGCTCATCGGGGGCTTCGCGGTCACGGGCGCGATCGCGCGCACGGCGGCGAACATCCGGAGCGGCGCGCGCACGCCCATCGCGGGGATCGTCCACGCGCTGGTGCTGCTCGTCTTCGTCCTCGCCGCGGCGGACCTCGCGGCGCGCATCCCGCTCGCGGCGCTGTCGGCGGTGCTGCTGGGCGTCGCGCTGCGGATGGGGGAATGGGACACGTTCGCCGAGATGTGGCGCGCGTCGCGGACGGACTTCGGCGTGCTGCTCGCTGCGTTCGCGCTCACGGTGCTCTTCGACCTCACCATCGGCGTCGGTGGCGGACTGCTCATCGCGGCGGTGCTTTTCCTCCGGCGCATGGAGGGTGTGACGCAGGTGCGCATGCTCACCGCGGAGAATGACACCGAGCACAGCGGCAGCGACTCGCTGCGCGGCAAGGATGTGCCGCCGGGCGTGGTGCTGTTCCGCTTCGAGGGGCCGCTCTTTTTCGCCGCGGCGGAGAAGCTGGAGTTTGCCCTGCGCGCGCACACGGGGAAGCCGCGCGTCATCGTCCTGCGCATGCGGCACGTGCCGATGATGGACGCGACCGGGCTGAAGGCGCTGGAGGTCGCTTGGGAGAAGATGCACCGCGACGGCGTGACGGTGCTCGTCACGGCCATCCAGCCGCAGCCGATGAAGGTGATGTTCGAGTCCGGCCTCGTGGACCACATCGGCATGGAAAATTTCTGCGCGAACATCGACGACGCGCTCGACCGCGCGCGGAAGATTCTCGGCACGGCGGACGGCGCGGCGAAGTAGGGCGTGCGGTTGACTTTTCGCCGCCCGTCCGCAGTGTGCGCGCGGATTTTCCAAGCGCATGAGCACACCAGCAAAAGCCATCGGGATTGATTTCGGCGGGACCACGATCAAGTCGGCGGTCGTGCAAAGCGGCGCGGTGCTCGCGCGAGGCGAGACCATCGTGACGACGAGCCGGAGCACGGCGGACGGCATCATCGCGGAGCTGCTGCGCGTGATCGGCGACATGCGCGCGGCGCACCCGGAGATCGAGGCGGTGGGCATCGGGCTGCCGGGATTTGTGGACAGCGTGAACGGCATCGTGCACGAGCTGACGAACGTGGACGGCTGGCACGAGGTGGCGCTCGTGGCGCTGCTGCGCGAAAGGACCGGCCTGCGCTCGGCCATCGAGAACGACGCGAATGCGATGGCGTATGGCGAGTTTCTCCACGGCGGAGCGAAGGGCGCGCGCAACGCGATCTGCGTGACGCTCGGCACGGGCGTCGGCGGCGGGCTGATTTTGGAGGGCCGGCTCTACCGCGGCTCGCGGCTGGCGGCCGGGGAACTCGGTCACATGAGCATCGATTCGCACGGGCCGCGCGGCGTTTACGGCACGCCCGGCGACCTCGAGACCTACGTGGGTAACCGCCAAATCGCCGAGCGCGCCGAGCGGCTCTACACTGCATCCGGCCAGCAGCGGCCGCTGGAAAAATGCACGCCGGCGGACGTCGCGGCGCTGGCGAATTCCGGCGACCGCATCGCCATCGCGCTCTGGGACGCCATCGGCACGGACATCGGCGCGGCGCTCGCCGACGGCGTTTGGTTGCTGAACCCGGACACCATCGTCATCGGAGGCGGCATCGCGGCCGCGGGGGACATCGTCATCGCACCCATCCGGCGGACGATTTGTGAGCGGACCAGCACGCTTTTCCACGAGGAGCTGCGAGTCGTCCCGGCCACGCTGGGCAACGACGCGGGCATCATCGGCGCGGCGGAATTGGCCCTCGAGACGCGGTGAAAATACCTCTCGAAATTTTTTTCGAAATTTTTTGAACGCCCGGCCCACCCTGCGGTCATAGCTTCCGTTACAGTGTTAGGGTGGTTCGGGCCGCTCGGCGGTGCTCCTGAGGGAGCCCACGGGCGGCCCGGCATTTTTTAGGGGAAAAGTGCCGGGAGCGAGCGTAGGAGCGGGTTCTTGACTGCCGACGGGTTATTTGGGCGGACGCGAGGCTTCGGCAATTGGATTTCACCGCTCGCCTGCCGCAGATGGCTGATTTTCCGGGTGAAATGCCCCGATTCAGAGGATTCGAGGCCTTTCGGGACTCAGCGGAGGATTTCCGCGAAGAATTTCTTCATCGCCGCCCACGATTCCTTGTCGGCCTTTTCCTGGTAGGCCGGGCCGGGCTTGGTGAAGCCGTGCAGGGCGCCCTCGTAGGTGACGAACTCCATTTTCGCCTTCGATTTCTCCATCTCGGTTTTGAAGCCGGGCACTTCCTTGTTCACATGCGCGTCCGCGCCGCCGTGGCAGACGAGGATGCGCGCCTTGATGGTGCCGGGCTCGGCGGGGAGGGTCGTCGAGAGGCCGCCGTGGAAGCTCACCACGCCGCGGACGTCGGTGCCGCTGCGGGCGAGTTCGAGGACGCTCGTGCCGCCGAAGCAGTAGCCGATGGCCGCGAGCTTCGCAGCGTCCACGCCGGCGCTCTTTTTGAGCTGGTCAAGGCCGAGCAGCACGCGGCGGCGCAGAAGCGGGAGGTCGCTCTTGTAAGTGCCGGCCTGCACGGCGCATTCCTTCGTGTCCGTGGGGCGCACGCCCTTGCCGTAGATGTCGGCGGCAAATGCGACGTAGCCCATCTCGGCGAGCTGGGTGGCGCGGGACTTCGTGTAGTCCTGCAGGCCGGTCCAGTCGTGGATGACGAGCACGCCGGGACGCGGGCCTTTCACCTCATCGTCGTAGGCGAGGAACCCCTCCAGCTCCGTCACGCCGTCCTTGTAAACGACGTTCTCGGTTTTCACCTTCGCCGACGCGGCGGGGACGAATGCGGCGACGGCGGCGAACAGCAGGGAGAAGATGTGGCGTTTCATGCGGGAACGCTGGCCGGGCGGCGCGGCGATGCAAGCCGCAAACGTGCGTGCGTGCGGCTTCCATCGCGCCGGATTCGCGCTAGGGTCGCGCCGATGAACCGCTCCCTCGCACGATGGATTTCCGCAGCGGCGCTCTGCTGCGCGGTGTTCGGGTCGGCAGGCTGCAAATCGCTGAAAATGCCGTTCACGAGCAAGGTTCCGAAAGCCGTGCCGCTGAAATTTCCGAAGACGAACACCTCGGACGGCACGAAACGGCAGCCGAAGGCCGTGGGTGTGGTCCTGCTCGTGAATGCGGATGGCGGCTTCGTGCTCATCGAGACCCACGGCTTTGCCCAGCCCGATGCCGGCACGGCCCTGAAGACGATGCGCGGCGAGCAGGAGACGGGCATCCTTGCCGTGGGTGAGGAGCGTCGCGGCACGCACCTGACCGCCGACATCGTCTCCGGCGAGCCGCGCAAGGGCGACCAGGTCTTTCAGTGAGGGGTGGGTTGACCGCCGGGTCGGCGCCCGCCATTCTCCCGCCATGCCCAGCGGAGCACCCCATTCGCATTCCGAGCGGCACGCGTTCACTTTCCTGAATCCGCGCGTGCGCGACGGCCTTGTCGTCCACAGTCGCCGCTCGGTGCTGAAGGCCGGCCTCGCTGGCCTCGCTGGAATCACGCTGCCGGGGCTCATGAAGCTGCGCGCGGAGTCCGCGTTGAAGCGCAGCGGGAAGTCCGTGATCCTCGTGTGGATGACGGGCGGGCCGTCGCACATCGACACATGGGATCCAAAGCCCGCGCGCCCTCTCGAAAACCGCGGTCCGTTCGCCGACATCCCGACGAAGCTGCCCGGCGTGCATGTCTGCGAGTATCTGCCGAAGCAGGCGGCAATGATGGACCAGTTCACGCTCATCCGCTCGGTGGACTGCCGCCAGAGCAACCACGAGCCGAACATGGTGATGCAGACGGCGAACCGGGACGCCGAGCCGCGCACGAACCCGAGGGCGCGCATGTATCCGGCGATTGCGTCGCTGGTGGCGAAATTCCACGGGCCGAACCATCCGGCGATGCCTGCATCCGTGGTGCTGAATTTGAAGACGCGCGACCACATCGCGCTCGGCGGCTACCTCGGACAGCAATACGATCCGTTCGACGCGCGCGACGCGGCGAAGGCATTCACGCTGCCGGGCGGGCTCTCGATGGATCGTCTGCATGAGCGCCAGTCCCTCGCGCAGCAGATGGACCGTCTGCGCCGCGATGTGGATGCGAGCGGGACGGTCGAGGCGATGGACCGGTTTTCGCAGCAGGCGTTCGACATCGTCACGGGCGGACGGGCGCAGGAGGCGTTCGACCTTTCGCGCGAGCCGGCAAAAATCGTCGAGCGCTACGGCCCGCACGACTGGTGCAGGCAGGCGCTTCTCGCGCGGCGGCTGGTCGAGCGCGGCGCGAGCTTCGTGACGATCGACCTCAGCAACCATTCCGCTTCCGGAACGTGGGACACGCACGGCGACAACATCCCGCCCTACGGCGGCATTTGGAACGGTCTGCGCCCGCTGCTGCCAGTCTTCGATCATCTCATCACCACGCTGGTCGGCGATTTGAAGGACCGCGGCCTGCTCGACGACACGCTCGTCATCGCGATGGGCGAATTTGGCCGCACTCCGACCCTCGGCACGCAGGGCAGCACCGACGGGCGCAACCACTGGCCGTTCGTCATGTCGATGTGCATGGCAGGCGGCGGACTCCGGCACGGGCAGGTCATCGGTGCGTCGTCGCGCGACGGCGGCGAAATCGCCGAGCGGCCCGTCACGCCGGCCGATCTTGCTGCGACCATCTACCACCACATGGGCGTGCCGCTCGACGCGACCTACACGGATCATCAGGGCCGCCCCGTGCCCATCGTGGACGGCGGAGCGCCGCTTGCGGAGTTGATCTGAGTCGGAACGGAAAACTCCCGGCGGCAGGAGAGATCGCGCTTCGCGAAATGCGGAACGCCCGCTAGCGTCGCCGGCCCATGACTTGGAATGTCCTCATCACGTCGTCGCCCTTCGCCGATCCCGTCGTCGGAAAGGGCGCGCGCGAAATCCTCGGCGGCGCGGATTTTTCCATCTCGCACTCGCCGCGCTACGGCCCGCTCAGCGAAGCCGAGGTGCTGCCGCTCATCGACGGCGTGGATGCCATCTTCGCGAGCGTGGACAAATACTCCGCCGCCCTGCTCGCGTCGCCGCAGGCTGCGCGGCTGAAGGTGATTTCGCGCTGGGGCGTGGGCTGCGATGCGATCGACCGCGAGGCCGCGACGCGCATGGGGATCGTCATCGCCTACACGCCGGGCCTGTTGAACGAGGCGGTGGCCGAGTATGCGCTGGTGCTGCTTTTTGCCGCCGCGCGCCGTGTGCACACGGGGTTCGTCACGCTTCGCGAGGGAAAGTGGGAGCCGGCATGGGGCACGGAGATTTCCGGCAAGACGCTCGGCCTCGTCGGCTGCGGTCGCATCGGTCAGGCTGTCGCGCGGCGTGCGGGCGCTTTCGGGATGCGGCTGCTTGCCTTCGACCCGGCGCCGCATCCGGAGGCGGAGAAGCTTGGCGTGCGCTTCGTCACGCTCGATGAACTGCTCGCGGAATCGGATTTCGTCTCGCTGCACGCCGCGCTGACGCCGCAGACGCGAGGGCTCATCGGCGAGGCGCAGCTCCGCCGGATGAAACGGAGCGCGCATCTCATCAACACCTCGCGCGGTGCCATCGTGGACGAGGCTGCGCTCGTGCGCGCGCTTCACGAGGGCTGGATTGCCGGTGCTGCGCTTGATGCCTTCGTCACGGAGCCGCTGCCCGCGGGGCATCCGCTGGCGACTGTGCCGAACGTGCTCATCACTCCGCACCAGGCATCCTTCGGCACCGACACCGGTGCGCGTGTGAGCGAGGCAGCCGCGCGCGCCATCGCCGACTGCCACGCCGGGCGCCGTCCGCAGTGGGTGTTCAATCCCGAGGTGTTCGACTCGCCAACGCTCCGCATGACCCTTTCCAAATGAATCCCGCGAACCGCACCCGCATCGTAGTCCTCGACGGCCACACGCTGAACCCCGGCGACCTTGATTGGAATGGCGTCGCTGCGCTCGGCGAACTCACCGTTCACGACCGCAGCTCGGGCGCCGAGATTGTCGCGCGGGCTGACGGCGCGGAAATCGTCCTCACGAACAAGACGCCCGTGACCGCTGAGACCATCGCGGCGCTGCCGAAGCTCCGCTTCATCGGCGTGCTCGCTACCGGCTACAACGTTGTGGACACCGCCGCTGCCCGCGCGCGCGGCATCCCCGTCTGCAACGTCCCCGGCTACGGCACGACGTCCGTCGCGCAGCATGTCTTCGCGCTGCTGCTGGAACTCACGCAGCGCACCGGCCACCACGCGCAGACCGTGAGCGACGGGCGATGGAGTGCGTGTCCGGATTTCTGCTACTGGGATTTCCCGCTCGTGGAACTGGCGGGCCGCACGCTCGGCATCGTCGGCTACGGTAGCATCGGCGCGGCGGTCGCGCGCATCGGTGCGGCCTTCGGGATGAAAGTCATCGCCAGCGCGCGGAGCCCGCGCAGTGTGGACGGCGTGGAGTTTGTCTCCACGGATGAAGTCTTCCGCCGCGCTGACGTCATCACACTGCACTGTCCGCTCACCGACGAGACCCGCGGCCTTGTGAACGCCGCCCGCATCGCGACAATGAAGCCCGGCGCATTCCTCATCAACACCGGCCGCGGCCCGCTCGTCGTCGAGCAGGACCTCGCCGACGCGCTCAACGCCGGCCGCATCGCCGGCGCGGGGCTTGACGTGCTCTCCACCGAGCCGCCGCCGCCCGGCAATCCGCTCTTCCGCCCGAAGACCTGCATCATCACCCCGCACATCGCATGGGCGACGCATGCGTCCCGCGCGCGCCTCATGGACGTCGTCGTCGCGAACATCCGCGCGTTCCTCGCCGACGCGCCGCAGAACGTCGTGAACTGACTCACAGAAACCGAACCCGCATCCGCCATGTTCCTCCGCCTCGCCATCGCATCGCTTGTCTGTGCCTCCGCATTCGCCGAGGACTGGAAGCACGAGGAGATCCGGAGCTTCAATGCTGCCGAGGCAAACCAGGGCGTCGCGGTGGACGAGCAGCACTTTTACGCGATTACGAACCACGCCATCGGCAAATACCGCAAGGACACCGGCGAGTGTGTCGCGTCTTGGGATGGCGGGGCCGGCGGCCGGCTGAAGCATCTGAACGCGGGCGTCGTGCTAGAAGGGAGGCTTTACTGCGCCCACTCGAATTTTCCCGAAATGCCGGAGCAGAGTTCGGTGGAAATTTGGGACACCGCGACGCTGCAGCACGTCGGCGAGCACCGCTTCGAGAAGCCGCCCGGCTCGCTCACCTGGGTGGATCGTCGCGACGGCGCGTGGTTCGCATGTTTTGCGCACTACAAAAAGACGAGCGACCCCGCGCTCAGCCGCGTGGTGAAGTTCGATGCAGACTGGAAGCGGCTCGCGACTTGGTCTTTCCCCCCGAAGCTCATCGAGCGCTTCGCAGGCAACAGCAGTTCCGGCGGCGCATTCGGTCCGGGCGGGCACCTGTTCGTCACGGGCCACGATGCGAAGGAACTTTACGTGCTCGATTTTCCGAACGGCGGCGGTGAGCTGCTCTGGCGCGACACGATTCCGATTGGCGCCGCCGGGCAGGCGTTCGCTTGGGACCGGAAGGAGCCGGGCGTGCTGTATTCGATCCAGCGGAAAACGAGGGAGGTCATCGTCTCGCGCATCTCCCGTGCGGTTGAGGCGAAGCGCGTGGACGGCTTTGAGCTGCTTTCTGATGGAAAGACCTTCAACGGCTGGGAGCAGAAGGGGAACTGGGTCATCGAGGACGGCGCGTTCTTTCGCAAGGCGGGCGGCGGGCCGCTGACTTACACGGCGAAGACGGTGCCGGATGATTTCGAGCTGCGCTTCGAGTGGAAGGTGAGCAAGGGCTGCAACAGCGGCGTCTATTACCGGCCCGGTCAATACGAGTATCAGGTGCTCGACAACGCCAACAGCCCCTACGGCGAGAACCCGCGCCAAGCCGCCGCCTCGCTCTTTTTCTGCATGGCGCCAGCGAGGGACGCGACGAAGCCGTTCGGCGAGTGGAATGAGGGGCGCGTGATGTGCAAGGGCACCGTGATTCAGCACTGGCTCAACGGCGAGAAGGTCATCGACTTCGACTACACCGACCCGAAGTGGTCCGCGGAGGTCGAGCTGCTGCGCATCCGCGGTGCGGATTTGAAGGCCCGCGGCGGCAAGCTCTGGCTGCAGGACCACGGTGCGGACGTGTGGTTCCGCAACATCCGCCTGCGCGCGATTCCTGCCGACGAGCAGCTCGCGCGGTCCGAGTTCACGCCGATGCCCGTTCCGCCCGCGGCGCTGGAAAAGGAGAAGGCGCGCGTGGAAAAGATGCTCAAGGAGAAGGCGAAAAAATGACACTCCGCGCTGTTTCCCTCGGCTGACTTCCTCCAAGAAAATGACTCCCATGATCCCGCTCCTCCGCTCCCTCGCTGCCATCGCCGTCTTCACATCCGCAGTGGCGCCCGCCCAGACTCCGAAGCCTGCCACCGCGACCGATGACCACGTCAATCGCCTCGCGATGAACCTCTCGCCAAGCAGCGAGGTGGTTTACAAGAAAGTCGCGGGCCGCGAGCTGCGCCTCCACATCTTCAACCCCGAGGGATGGAAGGCTGCGGACAAGCGCGCCTGCTTCATCACCATCCACGGCGGCGGTTGGACCGGCGGAGCGCCGAAGCGCATGTATCCCTTCGCCGACCACTACGCGAAGCTCGGGCTCGTCGGCATCAGCGTGCAGTATCGGCTCTACGACCCGAAGGCGGCGACCACGGTGTTTGACTGTGTGAAGGACGCGCGCTCGGCGGTGCGCTACGTGCGCGCGCATGCGGGCGAACTCGGCGTGGACCCGGAGAAGATCATCGTCAGCGGCGGCTCGGCGGGCGGGCACTTGGCGGTGGCGACGGCGATGTTCGAGGGCGTGGATGAGGCCGGCGAGGATGCGAAGGTGTCCGCGGTGCCGAACGCGCTCGTGCTTCTCTTTCCGGTCATCGACACGTCGAAGGACGGCTACGGCAACACGAAGATTGGCGAGCGATGGAAGGAGCTTTCGCCGGCGCACAACGTCCGCGCGAAGCTGCCGCCGACGATCACTTTTCATGGCACGGGAGACACCGTCACGCCATTCAAGGGCGCGCAGGCATTCCACGACGCGATGCTGAAGGCAGGCAACCGCAGCGAGTTGGTCGTGAACGAGGGCGGCGCCCACGGATACCTCATGCGCGCGAAGCCGCTCTTCGATGAGTGCCTCCAGAAGTCCGATGCATTCCTCGCGTCGCTGGGCCTGCTCGCCCGCTGAAACACGCCGCCGGACTTTGCCATGATGACACGACGCCTTTTTCTCCCGCTTCTCCTCCTCAGCGCGCGGCTGTGCTTTGCCGAAGCGCCCGCGCCGCCGAAGACCGTCCGCCTGCTCACCGTGGGCAACAGTTTTTCGCACAACGCGACGCACTACCTCGGCGACATCGCGAAAGCCGCGGGCGACACGCTCATCCTGCGCGAGGACAACATCGGCGGCTCGAGCTTTGATGTTCACCTGAAGAAGGTTGAGGAGTTCGAGAAAGACTCGGCGGGCAAGCTGGGAAAATACACCGGCGACCGGAGCCTGAAGGACGACCTCACATCGCAGAAGTGGGACTTCATCACGATCCAGCAGGCGAGCATCAAGAGCCACGACGTGGTCACCTACCGACCGCACGCAAAGCTGCTCGCCGACTACATCCGGAGGCACGCGCCGGATGCGACGCTCATCATGCACCAGACGTGGGAGTATCGCGTGGACGACCCGCGGTTTTCCGTGAAGGAACCGAAGCCCGGCGAGCCGAAGACGCAGGACGAGATGTATCACGGGCTCGTGTCCGCCTACGCGACGATCGCGAAGGAACTTGGTGTGCGGCTGATTCCGGTCGGCGATGCATTCCACATCGCGAACCGCGATGCGAAGTGGGGCTACAGGGTGCCGTCGAAGCCGTTCAACGCCAAGCAGGCGAAGTCCGGCGAACTGCCCGACCAGACGCACTCACTCAACGTCGGATGGAATTGGAAAAAGCAGAAGGACGGCACTGAAAAGCTCAGCATGGACGGCCATCATGCGAACACGGCGGGTGAATACCTCGGCGCGTGCGTGTGGTATGAGGTGCTCTTTGGCAAGAGCGTGGAGAACAACACGTTCGTGCCGGCGGGCCTCGATGTGGAGTATGCAAAATTCCTCCGAGCGACCGCGCATCAAGCGGTGAAGCAGGGTGCGTTGGCGCCGCGCTGATTCGCCGGGCTGAGGGATGTGTCGGCGTTCGTGGTGCGCGCAGTTTTCCATCGCGGCGAGGGTGGCGGGCACTAACATCGCCGCACTTTCCGAATACCCTCGAAACACCCCATGAAACGGAATCTCCCTCTCGCCGCCTTCCTGAGCCTTCCCGCCGCGCTGCTCGCCGCCGACACGCCTCTCGTGCAACCACCCGGAATCCTCACACCGACGGGCAGCGAGCAGGCGCAGAAGGTCGCGGAGACCTTCAAGGGCCGCGGCGTGCAGCGCGACAATACGCCGCCGACTGCGGCGAAGGAGGCACTGAAGACGTTCAAGGTGCGCGACGGCTACGCGATCGATCTCATGGCGAGCGAGCCCGACGTGGCGCAGCCGCTCTACATGAGCTGGGACTCGCGCGGGCGCATGTGGGTGATGGAGTATCTGCAGTATCAGTTCCCTGCCGGGCTGAAGGTCGTCAGCTACGACCAGCATCTGCGCGCGCAGTTTGACAAGGTGCCCGAGCCGCCGCCGAAGGGTGTGAAGGGAGCGGACAAAGTCACGGTGTTCGAGGACTCCACGGGCGGTGGATCATTCGACAGGCACAAGGTCGTGCTGAGCGGGCTGAACATCGCGACGGCGGCGCTGAAGGGCGCGGGCGGTGTTTGGGTGATGAACCCACCGTATCTGCTCTTCTATCCCGATGCGAATGACGACGACATTCCCGACGGCGACCCGGAGGTAATGCTCCGCGGCTTCGGCCTCGAGGACACGCACTCCGTTGCCACGAGCCTGCGCTTTGGACCCGACGGATGGATCTACGGCGCGAACGGCAGCACGACCACGGGCAATGTGTCGTCCGCGGTGACGAAGAACGTGAAGTTCCAAGGCCAGCACATCTGGCGCTTTCATCCGAAGACGAAGGTGTTTGAAATCTTCGCCGAGGGCGGCGGCAACACGATGAGCAGCGAAATCGACGCGCAGGGCCGCGTGTTCAGTGGGACGAACGGCGCGCAGGCCGGCATGCATTTCGACCAGGGAATGAGCGGCGTGAAGGGCTTCGGCAAACACGGCCCGCCGCTGAATCCGTATGCGTTCGGATACTTCGACCACATCGAGACGAAGAGCGACGGCAAGCGTTTCAGCCAGGCATTCATGATTTACGACGGCGGCCTGATGCCGGAGCTGGCGGGCCGCTTCATCTGCGCGAACTCGCTGCAGAACATGTGCTACGTCCGCAAGCGCATCCCGGATTCCTCGACGTTCCGCGCCGAGGACGAGCCCGAGTTGCTGCGGAGCAGCGACCGCTGGTTCCGCCCGGTGGACATCAAGTCCGGCCCGGACGGCTGCATCTACCTCGCCGACTGGTATGACACGCGCCTGAGCCACGTGAGCCCGATTGACGACTGGAGCAAGGGTGACGGCCGCATCTACCGCGTGCGCCCGACGGACTGGAAGCCGACGCTGAAGCCGTTCAACCTGCACACGGCGCCCGTCGCGGAGCTGGTCGCGAATTTGAAGCACGCCAACAAGTGGTTCCGCCTCCAGTCCGCGCTGGAGCTGAACTGGCGCGGCGAAAAGTCCGCGCTGCCCGAGCTCGTGAAGCTCGCGCGCGACACGGCGAACCCAAACGCGCTCGATGCGCTCTTCGCCGTGCACATGCTCGGCGGGCTCACTGACGACCTCGCGGTGGAGCTGCTGAAGCATCCCGACGCGTATGTGCGCCGCTGGGTCGTGCGCTGCATTGGCGACCGCGGCGAGGCCACTTCGTTCGTCGCATCGGCGCTGAAGAGCCTCGCGCTCACCGAGCAGAGCCCGGAGGTGCGCACGCAGCTCCTCTGCAGCGCGAAGCGCCTTCCCGGTGCGGAGTGCCTCTCACTCGTGCGCACGATGATCGAGCGGGATGCGGACATCGGCGACAAACGCATCCCGTTCCTGCTGTGGTGGGCGGTCGAATCGAAGGCCGAGAGCGACCGTGACTCGCTGGTGGCGATGTTTGAGGAGGCGAAGATGTGGGACTTCAAGCTCGCGCGCACTTTCGCCGCGCAGAACCTCGCGAAGCGCTGGGCGATGGCCGGGGGCAAGGAGAACCTCGACGCCTGCGCAAAGCTGCTCGCGCTTGCGAGGCGCAACGAAGACCGCGCGCTGGTCATCGAGGGCATCGCGTCCGCGTTTGAAGGTGGGAAGATGCCGGAGCTGCCGCCCGCGCTCGCGTCGGCGATGAACGATTACATGAAGAGCCAGATGGACGGAGACCTCGCGCTCGCCGTGAAGACCGGCAATTCCGATGCCGTGAAGAAGGCGCTCGCGGTGGTCGCGGACAAGAAGGCGTCGTCCACGAAGCGCGCGTCGCTGCTCACCGCGCTTGCCGAGGCTGGCGAGAAGCAGCTCGTGCCGGTGATTGTCGGCATCATCGGCAGTGCGGGCGATGTCGGCCTGAAGAAGGCCGCGATGTCCGTCGCGGGCCGCTTTGACGACGAGAAAATTGCGAAGGCGGCGGTCGCCAACTACGAGGGCAAGCTTGCAGGCGACACTTCGCTCCGCGACGCCGCGCACCGCATGCTCGCGGGGCGGCTCGAGTGGGCGCGTCTCTTCATGGATGAAGTCGAGGCCCGCCGAATCAAGGACCGCAACGTCTCGCCCGACGTCGTGAGACAGCTCGGGCTTTACCGCGATGCCGCGCTGGACGAGCGCGTGAAGAAATTCTGGCCGCCCGCGAGCGCCAAGGTCGGCAGCGCGCAGAAGCTCGCGGAGATGAGCCGCATCAAGTCCGTGATTGCGAAGGGCGGCGGCGACGCGGCGAAGGGGAAGGTGACCTTCACGCAGCGCTGCGCCGTGTGCCACACGCTCTTCGGCGAGGGTGGCAAAGTCGGCCCCGACCTCACGGGCTATGAGCGCGCTAATCCGGACTTCTGGCTGCTCGGCGTTCTCGACCCGAGCATCGAGATTCGCGAGGGCTTCGGCGCCTACATCGGCAAACTGAAGGACGGACAGATCCTCATGGGGCTGATCGAGAAGCAGGACGCTGGTGGAGTCGTGCTCAAGGATGTCGCCGGCCAGAGGCACGCTGTGAAGCAGGTGGACATCACGAGCCTCGAAGCATCGCCCGTCTCGCTGATGCCCGAGGCGCTGCTCACCGGAATGAGCGACGCGGAGCTGAGCGACTTCTTCGCGTATCTGATGAAGCCGTGAGCAGCCAATCCGAGGCGAGGGCGGCGCTTCGTGCGGCCGCGGTGCAGTTCGAGAGCGCGCCGGGCGAAAAGGAGGCGAACTTCCGCAAGATGGAGGCGTTCGCGGAGCAGGCGGCTGCGCAGGGCGTGAAGCTGCTCGTCTTTCCCGAGTGCTGCATCACAGGCTACTGGTTCATCCGCAACCTCACGGTGCCGCAGCTCGCGGCGCTCTCGGAGCCGATCCCGGATGGGCCGAGCACGCGGCGTCTCGCCGAGTTGGCGCGCAGGCACGGCATCACCATCGGCGCTGGATTGGTCGAGGATGCGGGCAGCGGCGTTTATCACAACAGCTACATCGTCGCGCTGCCGGATGGCACGGTGCACTGCCACCGCAAGCTCCATGCGTTCGAGCACCCGGCCATCCGCGGCGGGACGGAATACACTGTGTTCGATCTGCCGGGCGGGTTCCGCGCAGGCGTGCTGATTTGCTACGACTGCAATGTGATCGAGAACGCGCGCATCACCGCGCTGCGTGGCGCGGAGGTGCTCATCGCGCCGCACCAGACGGGTGCCGTGCGCAGCAAGAATCCACATCTCATGGGCATGATTGACCGGCGGCTGTGGGACAACCGCCGCGCGGATCCCGAGGCCATCGAGCGGGAGTTTCGCAGCGAAAAAGGCCGCGGCTGGCTGATGCGCTGGCTGCCCAGCCGCGCGCACGACAACGGGCTCTTCCTCATTTTCAGCAACGGCATCGGCGTGGACGACGACGAAATTCGCACGGGCAACGCAATGATCCTCGACCCCTACGGCCGCATCCTCGCCGAGACGTGGAAGGCCGACGACGCGATGGTGGTCGCCGATCTCGATCCGGCGCTGCTGGTGGATGCCACCGGGCGGAAGTGGATCTGCGCGCGCCGCCCGGAACTCTACATGCCGCTCACCGTCCCGACCGGCCTTGAGCGCGATGTGAGGAAGCTCAAGTTTGAGGAGTGAGTTTTCCCGCCTCGCTCTCTACCGCGTGGAGAACGAATGGATCGTCGTGCTGCGATACGGCTTGCCGGGGCGCAGCACTGCGCTGGGAAATTCCGGTTGGTTCGGTGAATCGGGAAAATGCTGCGTCTCGAGGCAGAAGCCGGCGTTTTTGTTGTAAACCTTGCCGCCTTTGCCGGTGACGGTGCCGTCGAGGTAGTTGCCCGTGTAAAACTGCACGCCCGGCTCGGTCGTGAAGATCTTCATCACGCGCCCGCTCCTCGGTTCGCGAACCTCGGCGGCGAGGCTGATGACACCAGCGCGGCCTTTCGGGTGGTTGATCACGAAGTTGTGGTCGTAGCCGCCGGGCGTGCCGGTCATTTTCGCGAAGTCCTTCCCGATAGCCTTCGCCTTTGTGAAATCCATCGGGCTGCCGGCGACGGGCTCGATCTTCCCGGTCGGGATGCTGCCCTCGTCCACGGGCGTAAACTTCGCGGCGTTCAGCTTCAGCTCGTGGCCGAGGATGTCGCCTTCGCCTGTCCCGGTGAGGTTCCAGTAGGCGTGGTTCGTGAGGTTCACGACGGTCGGCTTATCCGTGCTCACCTCGTAGTCGATGCGCAGTTCGTTGTCGTCCGTAATCGAGTAAGTCACCGCCGCGCGCAGCTTGCCGGGGTAGCCCTCGTCGCCGTCCGGGCTGGTGAGCGTGAAACGCACGCCGTTCATCTCTTTCACGATCGCCGCGGACCAGTTCTTTTTGTCGAAGCCCTTCAGGCCGCCGTGCAGGTGGTTCGCGCCGTTGTTCGTCGCAAGCGTGTATTCCGTGCCGTCGAGCGTGAACTTACCCTTCGCGATGCGGTTCGCGTAGCGGCCCGCGATGACACCGAAATACGGGTGCGCGCCTAGGTAGCCGTCGAGCGAGTCAAAGCCGAGCGTGATGTCCGCGGCCCGTCCGTCGCGGTCCGGCACCTCCATGCTCACGAGCGTCGCGCCCCACGTCATCACCCGCGCGCGCAGCCCGTGCTGTCCACTGAGGGTGAAAATTTCGACCACCTCGCCGTCCTTCGTCTTTCCAAAGACCTCGCGTTTCACCTCGTGCTTTTTGGCGGACGCCTCCCTCGGCTTTGCCTTCGCCGCGAGCGCGGCTCCGGGTTCTGCAAAAAAGCCGAGGCAGAGTGCGGCGGCGAGGACGGCGATGCGCGGGAACGTGTTCATGCGGGAAAATTTCGTTCCCAGCGAGAAGCCCGCGCCCCTGTTCGGAGTCAATCCGAAAGCCGCCGCTGCCGAGTGCGACGGTCAATTTTCCGCGCGAATGCGCGGCGCGCCTAGCCCTGCAGGCGGTAAACGATGCGCGCCTTCGAGAGATCGTAGGGCGACATCTCCAGCTTCACGCGGTCACCCGTCGTGAGGCGGATGAAGCTCTTGCGCATCCTGCCGGAGATGTGTGCGAGCACGAGGTGCTTGTTCGCCAGCTCCACGCGGAACATCGTTCCGGCGAGAACAGACGTGATTCGGCCCTCGATTTCGATGACATCGTCTTGGACAGGCATTTGGATTTTTTTGATGCGCCGCTCGTTGCGGAGCGAATCTGGATGTGACTGGCGGCTTGCTGCCTTGGTGGAAACGCTTTCGGTGAAGCACTCCGCTCGGCACTTGCGCCGGGGGAAGGGCGGGGAAGGTCGTCATTTTTCGCCGCAACGCAAGTGATTCCCTGCGAAATCCCCGGGGAGCGCGAGCAGCAATGCACTGGACACGCACTTCACACGCCGGGCGGGCATTCCGTCCTCGCCTTTGGATGGGGCTTTTCCTAAACGACACCGCCAGCGCCATGCCCTTGCTGGAGACCGAAATCGTCATCAGTCTGGACGCGGGAGAAATCTCGCGGGTGGTGCTGCATCCGGGCGAATACGTCATCGGGCGCGACAGCACCGCAGCGATTCATTTGGAAGCCCCCTGGGTGGCGCCGCGGCACGCCAGGCTGAC
This sequence comes from Chthoniobacteraceae bacterium, assembly GCA_044221185.1. GTDB lineage: Bacteria > Verrucomicrobiota > Verrucomicrobiia > Chthoniobacterales > Chthoniobacteraceae > SXWH01. Next base: position 143,874 of record JBGAPP010000013.1, read on the forward strand.
GCTCGATGGCGGAGGCGTGCGCATCGAGGATTTGGGCAGCACGAGCGGCACGATGGTGAATGGCGAGTTGATCCGCGGCAGCGCGCGCCTGCGGCCCGGCCAGAAGGTCCAGATCGGCACCGCCTCGCTCATCCTGCGGCGGCTGCTGCCGGCGGAGGATCCAGAGCGGACGCTGCCACCGGCGGAGGCCGCGGTGAAGCGGCTGCTGCCGGAGGAAGTCCTGCACGGGCGGAAATACGACATCGGCAGCGTGGTCGCGCGCGGCGGCATGGGCGAGATCCTCGGGGCGCGCGAGGCGGCCACCGAGCGCACGGTGGCGATGAAAGTGATGCTCGACGACGCGACCGAGGAGGACATCTCGCGCTTCATCGCGGAGGCTCGTGTGACGGCGCGGCTGGAGCACCCGAACATCGTCCCCGTGCATGAACTTGGCGTGGATGAAAACGGCCAGCCCTTCTACACGATGAAGATGGTGCGCGGCACCACGCTGCGGAAGGTGATAGAGATGCTGGCCGCCGGAGACGCGGACTCCGCGCGGAAGTTTTCATTGCCGGCGTTGCTGACCGTTTTCCAGAAGGTCTGCGACGCCGTTGCATTTGCGCATAGCAAGGGGGTCATCCACCGCGACCTGAAGCCCGAGAACGTCATGCTCGGCGACTACGGTGAGGTGCTGGTGATGGACTGGGGGCTGGCGAAGGATGTGCGGAATGCGGGATACGGAATGCCCAATGGGGAGGCGGGTGCGCGCACCGGGAGCAAATCCCACGGTGAAGAGACCATGGCCGGCACCATCCTCGGCACGCCGCAATACATGAGCCCCGAGCAGGCGCGCGGCGAAGTCGGGGCGCTCGATGAGCGGAGCGACATCTACAACCTGGGCGCGATCCTCTACCACATTCTCGCGTTGCGCACCCCGGTCACCGGCGGCAGCGCGATGGAGGTCGTCGGCAGGGTAGGCCGCGGAGAAGTCGAGCCGCTGGCACCGGGCGAGTTCAAAATTCAAAGTTCAAGGTTCAGCATTCCGCAGAGCCTCGCCGCAGTGGTGCGCAAGGCGATGGCCTTTGAGCGGGATGGGCGCTACCCGAGTGTCGCCGACCTCCAGCGGGACATCGCGGCTTACCAGGGCGGCTTCGCCACCAGCGCGGAGGACGCCGGCGCGTGGAAGCAGTTCACCCTCTTCCTCCGCCGTCACCGTGCATTGTCATCATCCGTTGCCGCGAGCCTGCTGCTTGTCGCCGTCCTTTCGACCATGTTCACGTTTCGGGTGATCTGGGAGCGCAACCGCGCTGAGCGGGGGGAGAAGACCGCAGCGGAGCAGCGGGATGCGGCGGTGCGGTCGAAGGATGAGGCAAATTCCGTCCTTCGGTTCTTTCAAAATGAAGTGCTGGCAGCCCCGAGGCCGGAGGGCCGGGCTGGTGGCAAGGGGCATGACATCACCCTGTTTTCGGCGCTTCACGCCGCCGAAGCCAAAATCGCAGACAGCTTCTCCAGCCAGCCCTTGGTGGAGGCGACGATCCGCGCCGCCCTAGCTTGGACCTTTCAGGAAATGGGGGAGGCGGACAGGGCAATCAACAATGACAGCCGGGTTCTGGAGATCAGGAGCTCAGTGCTTGGCCGCGATCATCCGGACACGTTTTCTGCGGTGAATGCACTGGCGGTCGATTATTCGGTCTCTGGGCAGCCCAAAGAGGCAGTCCGATTGCTCGAAGAGGCGCTGCTTCGGATGAAATCCAAGCTTGGCCCAGACCATCCAGGCACACTTCAGGCGATGAACACCCTTGGCTGTGCTTACAATGATGACGGCAGAAGCCAGGAGGCCGTGAAGCTCCATGAAGAGACGCTGCGTTTGCGGAAAGCGATATTGGGCGCGGATCACCCGCAAACACTGACTTCGATGGCCAACTTGGGAATTGCTTACCGTGCGCTTGGCCGATCGGAGGCAGCCATACCCATCGAGAAGGAAGCCTTTCAGATTCGTAGTGCAACACTCGGGCCCGCGCATCCCGACACGATTGATTCCATGAACAACCTGGCGCTTGCCTACCGTGAGGCGGGCCGGCTCGAGGAGGCGATCGGACTACAGGAGTCCTGTGTGCAGCTTCACAAGTCCAAGTATGGCTCGGAGCACCCGGGAACCCTCCACGCGATGCACAATCTTGCAGTCGCCTATTACGTTTCAGGCCGGCTGCTGGACTCCATTGCGGTTCATGAGCCGCTGCTTGAGCTTCAAAAGAAGAATCTCGGGGTCGGGCATGCGGAAACGCTCACTTCGATGAGTAACCTCGCGATTGTCTATTTCCTAGCTGATCGGTTTGACGACGCGGTGCGGCTTCACGAACAGAGTCTGAGTCTGAGAAGGGACAAGCTGGGAGACGAGCATCCCGAGACTTTGAAGAACATGGCCGATTTGACCAGAGCCTGCCGGCTGGCCGGCCGCTTCAGCGAGGCAGTTCCGCTCCTTCAGGATCTCCTGCGATACCGAAGAACCACGCTGGGAGCGGAGCACGCCGAAACATTTCAAGCGATGCGCGACCTAGGCGAATGCCTGATGAGGGAGGGCAGGCCTGCCGAGGCTGAGCCTCTTCTGCGGGCCAACTTGGAAGACTGCCAGAAAAGGCATGTGGATGATTGGACTGGGGGGCAAGCCCGGAGCCTGCTGGGAGCGGCTTTGAGCCTGCAGCAGAAGTTTGCCGAAGCTGAACCGCTGCTGATTGAGGGTTATGTAAGACTCCAGAGGCGAGTTACCGGTGCTTCTGTCTCCGAGCGGCTCCACAGCCTCCGCTCGACCCTTGCCGACCTTGCTGCGCTCCACGAGAAATGGGGCAAGCCCGCCGAAGCGGCCAAGTGGCGGAAAGAACTGGAGGAGTTTAACAGGACCAAGGCTGGGAAAGCTGAAGAATAGCACGGTCACAAGCGCTTCTCTTTCATGGGTTGGATCGGAGATGCCCCAAGGCGGCGGGGCGCCGGGGTTTATCCAGTTCCTAGTCGGTTCTCCCACAAGCGCGGCCAGCTTTACCGCCGTCCTTCCGGAAATTCCCGCGTCTGCCGTCTGAGCGGGATTTGATGTGGTGGAATTTGTCCGGTTGGCCGCTGCGTTGCCGGGCGTGGGAACCTGCTGGTGGTCGGGGAAAAAATTCGCGGCATGCGCGTAAGAAATTTCCGCAGGCGGCCAAGAAGGGGTGTCGCCGGTCATTCCGAGCGGCGGCAAGCAAACATCAAACTCCAAATCACACCATGAGCACGAATCACAGTTTCCAACTCGCAAAGCTTCTCTGCCCAATCCTCGTCGGTTGCGCCGCATTCGCCCCGGCTGATGCGTCCGCGCAAACCCGTGGCAACGGTTATCTCGAATACAATGGCACTGCCGCAGTTGTTGTTGCGAATTCAACCGACTGGTCGCGCAGTTCCACGGTGAGGTTCGGAGTGACAGTCCGGAAATACGACAATGGCCGGCTGATCGTGGGTTCCAAGAGTTTCCTGTATCTGAACAACGGCGGATTCTTCATCGACACCGCCTACGACCAGTGGAACCCCGACATTTTTTGGTATCGAACGGTGCCGGCTGCGGGTTTTCGGGAGAGCGGCTACAAAATTTACCGGGGCGGCGTGATGAGTTCCTCCCTCGGGGATGAACTGGCCGCAAACATGGTGAACACCGCGCAATCGCCCATCAGCAGCCTCACCAATCCGGGACTTCCGAACATTTTCACATGGAACACGCTAAGGGCGCAGGAATTCAACGCTGGAACGACACTCTACTACAATCTGGCGAACAACGGGGCGCTCACGATTTTCGTCCAGCCCCCCATCAAGCCCTCCGGAACCCTCTACAGCTCCTTTCTGCAGGAGGTGAAGTCGTATGTCGGTGGCAACGTGGAAAGCATCACAGTGACGACGGCGGCTGACAACGTGTCTTCGAGCAGCAGCGCGACCAGCGGGGCCTCTTCAAACGCCAGTTCATCGAGCGCCGGCTCTTCAAGCACCAGCTCGACGACCAGCACATCGCAGAACTCCACGGCGGGCAGCAACAACGCTCCCGATGTTTTCTTTCAAAACAACGCCGGCCAGATCTCGGTGTGGCACATGAACGGGAGCGGCAAGGCCACCAGCTCGGCGATGGTGTCCAGCATCGGTCTCGGTGACTGGCGCATGGTGGGACGGGCCGACATGAACGGGGACGGCAGGGCGGATCTCGTGTTCCAGAACGGTGCTGGCCAGATCTCCGTGTGGCACATGAATGCGAGCGGCAAGGCGACTGGCTCCGCGATGATCAGCAGTGCTGGCCTGGGTGACTGGCGGGTTTCGGGAATCGCAGACATGAATGGCGACGGGAATGCGGACCTCGTATTCCAGAACGGTGCGGGCCAGATCTCGGTGTGGCACATGAATGGGAGCGGCAAGGCGACTGGCTCGGCGATGATCAGCAGCGCGGGCCTCGGCGGCTGGCGCGTGGCGGGTGCCGCGGACATGAACGGGGATGGCAGGCCGGACCTCGTATTCCAGAACGGCGCGGGCCAGATTTCGGTGTGGCACATGAATGGAAGCGGCAAGGCGACAGGTTCCGCGGTGATCAGCAGCGCGGCTCTGGGCGACTGGCGCGTGGCGGCCATCGCAGACATGAACGGCGATGGTGATGCAGACCTCGTGTTCCAGAACGGCGCGGGCCAGATTTCGGTGTGGCACATGAACGGGAGCGGCAAGGCGACTGGCTCTGCAATGATCAGCAGTGTCGGCTTGGGCGACTGGCGCCTGCGCTGAGCCGGGTCTTCCGCGCGAATTGGGCAAGCGAGTGAGATGATGCGAACCTCACAGTTCCGAGCGACAGGCACGCAGGCTCCCGATCGGGGGCCTGCGCTGCCATTTGCGGGAGGCGCGGCGTGTCCGTCTTCTCACGGCCTGTGGAATTGCCATCCTGTGTGCCGACCGGGTAGCTTCCCCGGCGATGGATCTCGCCACGCAGAAAAGCCTGTTGCAGCGCCTGAGCGATGCGTCGCAGGATGGCGACTGGGAGGTTTTCTACGCGAAGTATGCGGCGGCGATCGTGAGCTTCGCGCAGAAGCAGGGGCTCGACGAGCACGGTGCGCGCGACGTGCTGCAGGAGACGATGCTGATGGTGATCCGCAAGATGCCGCAGTTCCGCTACGACCCGGCGCAGGGGCGCTTCCGCAACTGGCTGCTCAGCATCGTCGCGAACAAGGTGCGCGAGGCCCGCAAGCGAGCGAAGCCGGGGCGTTTCGTGTCGCTCGACGCGGAGACGGAGACCGGGGAGAAAATCCGCGAGCCGGCGGTGGCGTCGAGCGCCGCGGAGGATGTCGAGGCGAGCTGGCGCCAGAGCCTGCTGGAGGAGGCGTTCCGCCGGCTGCTGGAGGATCCCTATACGAAGCCCGAGACGGTCGCGGTTTTCCGCGCCGTGGCCATGGAGGGGCGCGCCGTGGCCGAGGTTGCCGCGCAGTTTGGCCTGAAGGACAACGCGGTGTATCAGATCAAGACCCGGCTGATGAGCAGGCTCCGTGCGCTGCTTGCAGAGCTGGAAGACGGCGCCGAGCCCGTGGAACCGCTGAACGAGCCATGACACCCGACGAAATCTCTGAAGCCGAACTGTCCGCCGCCGAGCAAACGGTGCGCTGCACGACGTTTGCAACCGACGTGCTGAGGCGGCAGCTCACGCAGACCGCCCAGCTCCTGAAGGCGCTGCCGGTGATGCCGGCGGTGGCGTCGCTCGTCTTCTGCCGCCCCGGCGGACGCGTGGAGTGCGTGCCGGTGAGCGCGGGGGTGACGGTGGGGCGCGGCGAGGGCTGCGAGGTGCGCTTCGCCGAGAGGCAGGAGTTCAGCCGCCGGCACTTTGCTGTGAAGCCGCAGGAGGAGGAGTTCATCGTCGAGGATCTTGGCTCGTCAAACGGCACCGTGGTGAATGGCTCCGGAGGAAAAATCCAGAGCCGCGAGCTTCGCGACGGCGACTTCATCCAGGCAGGCGGCGTGGATTTTCTGTTCGTGAAGCCGGAGGCGGATTTTCTCCTCTCTGCTTTGCCGGAAGTTCCGAGGGCTGCATCGCTCGTCTTTTGCCGTCCTGGAGGAAAAATCGAGTGCGTCGCCTTGGCCGGCGGCGTGGTGGTCGGGCGCGGCGAGGACTGCGGGATCCGCTTCGAGGGGAGGCAGGAGTTCAGCCGCCGCCACTTCGAGGTGCGCCGCGAGGACGGGAGCTTTTTTCTGGAGGATCTCGGCTCATCGAACGGCACGCTTGTGAATGGAATTCCGGGGAAGGTTCAGCGGCACGAGCTGCGGGGCGGAGATTTCATCCAGGCAGGTGGCGTGGATTTCCTGTTTGTGCAGCCGCCACCCGCTCCACCACCAGCGGCGGAGTGAAGCGCGGCGCGTAAGGGGGCGGTGGCGTCCGGCCAAGACTGTGCTGGAGGTTTTCGAAGACGCCTCCTGTTCCGATGCACCGTTCCAGTTGCCATCAGCCACCGTGCTTGCGTCGTGCGAACTTGGTGTCGCTGCGGCGCAACCAGATATTGACCTGTTGCATTTTCTCCCACAAACGGAGCCAAGTCTGCGCATGACGTGATGAATGCTCCTGACTCCAATCCGGCGGCATCGCCCGGTGGGGGTGATGCGGAATCGCCGACGATGAAGGTTTCCCAGCCGGGAAGCGTCGGCGATTTCATCGAGCGCCCCGGCGACTTCATCGGGCCGTATCGGTTGATGGAGCAGGTGGGTGAGGGTGGATTTGGAACCGTGTGGCGCGCGGAGCAGACGAAGCCGGTGCACCGGGAGGTGGCGCTGAAGGTGATCAAGCCGGGCATGGATTCGCGGGAGATTATCGCGCGGTTCGAGGCGGAGCGGCAGGCGCTGGCGCTGATGGATCATCCGAGCATCGCGCGGATGTTCGACGGTGGCACGACGCCGGCGGGCCGGCCGTATTTTGCGATGGAGTTTGTGAAGGGCGAGCCGGTGAATGTATTCTGCGACTCTCGCAGGCTGCCCATCGCGGACCGCATCCCCATTTTCCTCGATATCTGCTCGGCGGTGCAGCACGCGCATCAGAAGGGGATACTCCACCGCGACTTGAAGCCGTCGAACATCCTCGTGACGGAAATCGCCGGGCGCGTGGTGCCGAAGGTGATTGACTTCGGCGTGGCGAAGGCGCTTGGCCAGCAGCTCACGGACAAGACGATGTTCACCGCGATCGGCCTCGCCATCGGCACGCCCGAATACATGAGCCCGGAGCAGGCAGGCGCGGGCAACCAGGATGTGGACACACGCAGCGACGTGTATTCGCTCGGCGTGATCCTCTATGAGCTGCTCACGGGCTCGACGCCGCTGCGGCGCGAGGAGGCGCGGAAGCTGGCCGTCCACCAGCTCATGGAGGTGCTGCGCACGCAGGATGCGGAGCGGCCGAGCACGCGTTTCCAGCACTTCGCCGAGGCCACGCGGAAACAGGTCGCGGCGGCGCGGCAGATCGAGTTCACGCGGCTGCAGAAGTTCCTGCGGGGCGATCTCGACTGGATCGTGATGCGCGCGCTGGAGAAGGATCGCAACCGCCGCTACCAGACGGTGAACGCCCTTGCGCTCGACCTACAGCGCTACCTCAAGGGCGACCCGGTCGAGGCGGGGCCGCCATCCGCGAGCTACCGCCTCGGCAAGCTCGCAAGGCGTTACCGCGGCCCGCTCGTCGCCGCGGCGTTGCTGCTGCTGAGCATTGTCGCTGGGCTGGCCTTCACGGTCTGGCAGGCCGCGCGCGCGAAAAAGGCGGAGCAGCGCGCGGCGCTGGCGCGCGACGCTGCGGAGAATCTGATCAGCGAGGGAGTCCACGGCCTGCGCAGGAAGCTCATGGCGGTGGGCAAGGTCGAGGCGATGGAGGAAATCGCGGCGGCGGCGGAGGAATACTACCGCAGGCTGCCCCCCGAGCTTTACGACGACGTAGCGAAGCGGCACCTCGTCTCGCTCTCGATCAACCGGGCGCTCATCGCCGAGGCGCTGGGCCGGGACAGGGAAAGCGAGGTGCATACGCGCAACGCCCTGCGCATCGGCGAGGAGATCGCCTCGCGGCACCCGGACGACGAGAAGCTCCACGACGAAATCTGCTACGCGATGCTGGGCCTGTGCTTCGTCTTCATGGATCGGAACGACAACGCCTCGCTGATCCCGATGGCCGATGCGGTGCTGGCGCGCTGCGAGGCATGGCTGAGGAGGAAGCCCGGCAGCCTGTGGGCGATGCGCTACCAGGTGAACGCGCACAACTTCGCCGCGCAGGCGAGCGTGCGCTATCTGCGGAAAATCCCCGAGGGCATGGCGCGTTTCCAGACGGCGGCGGCGATCACCAGGCGCATGCGCGAAGTCGGCGGGGAGACCGCCGAGGTGTGCGAGTGCGAGGGCCTGATCCACTACGGCAACGCCAACATCGCCGGGCGGACTGGTCAGCAGGATGCGGAGATTCGGGAGTTCGAGGCGTCCCTGGCGTCCTTTGGCCGCGCCTTGGAACTCGGCGGCGACAGCGCGCTGCTGCGCGAGGTGCACATGGGCGCGATGCACCATGCCGGATGGCTGGCTTTCAAGCGCGCATCGGCGAAGGGCGACGCCGCAGCGATGAAGCGCGGCGAGGAAACCGTGCGGCAGGCCTTCGAGGGCCGCCGCAGGCTGGTCGAGCTGGAGCCGGGCCGCGCCGAGTGGTGGCGCGACCTCGCATACAGCCACCGGGTCTTCGGCGATTTCGCCGCCCACAGGAAGGACTGGGCTTCACAGATCGAGAGCCTGAAGGAAGACCTGCGCTGCCGGGACGAGGCCGTGAGACGCCAGCCGAACCGCCCGCAGCTCCTTGGCGAGCGCGGAACGACCTGTTCGATCCTGGCGTCCACATTCCTGAAAATCGAGCCGCCCGACCCTAGGCAGGCGGGGGAATTCACGCTGCGCGCGCTCGATGACTGGGCGCGGTCGGTGGAGATGGCGGGGTATCAGGTGATGGGCCAGTCGGTGAAGAACGATGTCGAGCGCCTGAGCAAGCTGGCTGCATCCAATCCCTCCGCAGGCGTGCCGCTGCTCGTCAGCGCCCGCAGGATGCTGGAGCCGCTGCTCGGAAAGACCGACGGAAAGAACGACCTCGCCGCTGCCTATGGCATGCTGACGGGTTCCCTCCGCGACAACCTCGCCAAGCTCGGCCGCGCAGCCGAGGCCGCAGAGGTGGGCGCGGCGCTCGATGCCCATCTGGGGGGCGCGCGCACAGCCGCTGAGCTGCACGAGGCGGGCAAGGCGGCGCTGGCGCTCGCGAAGACGGATTGGGACCGGCATTTCTCGCTGCCGGATTCGGAGCAGCCTGCGGCGATGGAAAAAATCGAGGCGCAGCGCGCGAAGGCGCACCCACAGCTCGAGCAGGCAGTGGAAAAGGAGCCGGAGAACCCGGATCACCGCGACACACTCGCAGGATCCTGGCGGCTCAAGGGGCGCATCGAGAAAAAGCTCGGCCATTCCGCGGAGGCCGCAGCCGCGTTCGGGAAGGCTTTCGCGCTGCTCGACCCGGAGAAGCACGCGGACGCCATCGCGGATGCGCATGTCGAATTCGGGGAGGCGCTGCGCAATGCGAAGGAATACGCCGCCGCCGTGCCGCACTACCGCGCCGCCATCCGGCAGCGCGACGCGCGCTGCGCCCAGACGGCGCCCCCGCCGACAGGCTTCGATTTTTCCCGCGCGGGCCAGCCGTGGTCCGCACTCGCAAACTGCCAGTTCAACCTCGGGGACAACGCCGGCTCGCTCGCCTCGCTGCGCGAGACACTGAAGCACCGCCAGCGCGCGCACGACATGGAGCCGGACAACCGGGCCTGGCACTGGGATCTTGCCGTGACCCAGATGGAAATCGTCCTGCGTCTTGCCAACTGCGGCGAGCTGATCCCACCGATCGAGTCAGCGGTCCCGTGCCTGAAGGATCTCAAGGCCTTTTTCCAAGGTGAGGCCGACCTCCCGCGGCTTCGCCGCTACAGCGACTCGCCCCTGAATGGAGTGCATGACCTGCTGCGCAAGCAGAAACGCCTGTCAGAAGCGGCAGCCGTCCTGAGGCACATCATCACGCTGCGCCAGCGCATCGAGGAGCTCGACGGCGGGGTGAAGGTGTTCGACAAAAGCTCCATCAGCGCGCGCATCAGCCTCGCCGTCGTGCTGGAGGAGCAGCATCTCGCCCCCGAGGCCTCCGCGGAACTCGGCGCCGCCCTCGCGGACGCCGCGAAAACCGCGCAGCCCGTGATCCTCGTGGACACGCACCTCGCCGCGAGGGGCGGCTTCGACACGCTCAGGAAACATGAAGCCGCCGAGCACCACGCCCGCATCGCATACGACATCGCGCAGGAGAACGACACAGGCTGGCGGGCGATCCGCGCGGCGAACAGCCTTGGCTCCACGCTGACCAAGCGCGGCAGGCACGCCGAGGCGGAGAAGATCCTCCTCGAGGCTTGGGAGAAAGCCGCGGCGCTCGGCGAGCCCGGCGAGCACGCGGACCTGCGCGCCCACACCGCGGCGGTGCTTTGCGATGTCCATCACGGCATGCACATGGGCAAGCCGGATGCGGAGCGCGCCGCGGCCGCGCGGGTCTGGGTGCGGCGAGCTGCGGAGGCGCGCCCGCTCGATCCGAAAATGTCGGAGAGCGAGTTCAACTCCGCCGTCCTGAACTGGATGGGCTGGCTGGCCCAGCTCGCTGACGAGGGGAACACCGGGGAATACAGGCGCCAGCGCACCACGCTGCTGCTGGCCGCGAAAAACTTCAGCTACCAGACGACGCGCGAGCGCGTGGCAAAGGCCGCGCTCCTGCTGCCAGCCGAGGGCGCGGAGCTGAAGCAGGCCACCGAGGGGGCCGCCGCCGCATTCCAAAGCAATCCCAGCGACGAATGGCTCCGCTTCGGCCACTGCCTCGCGCTGCTCCGCACGGGAAGGGTGCAGGAATCACTCGACACCGTGCAGCCGCTGCTCAAGTCCGCCGACACCGCGCGCTCCTGCTACGCCGTAGTGCTGACCGCGCTCGCACATCGGAAGCTTGGCCGCCACGACGAAGCCGACGCGCAAATCGCCGCCATTGAAAAGGACGGCTACCGCTCCAAGCATCTCTCCAGCCCCACGCAGCGCGATGCGATTGTCGCCCGCGTGCTGTTCAAAGAGGCGAAGCAGAGGTGATACGCTGCGCCGCTGGCGTCAGGAGAGCGGCACGGCGCCGGGCGCGAGCGCGGCGAGATCGCCGGCGGGGGCGCGGATGACGCGGACATTCTCACCGAGGGGTGCCCACGTCGCGGGATCGGTGGGGCCGAAGAGGAGGGTGCAGGGGATTCCCGTCGCGGCGGCGATGTGGGAGATGCCGGTGTCGTGGCCGAAATGCGCGGCGCAGCGTGAGAGCAGCGCGGCGAGCGTGGGGAGGGAGAGGTTGCGGGCGACGAGCGGCTCGTGGACGGCCAGCGCCTTCGCGAGTGGATCGAGCGCGGGGCCGTCTGCCTCGCCGCCGATGAGCAGCAGGCGGGAGCCCGCGCCGGCGATGCGGTCCGCGAGGCGCTGCCAGTTGCCGACGGGCCAGTTTTTGCGCGGGCTGCCGGAGCCGGGATGGATGGCGACGAGTGGTCGGTCGTCTGCGTTTGCGCGATGCTCGCCGAGCCACGCCTTCGCGGCGTCGGCGCTCGCGGTGTCGGGGAAAAGGCGGGCGGCGGGTTCATCGAGGAAGATCGCCATGCGCTCGAGTCCGCGTGCGAGCTGTGCGCTGGCGTGCTCGCCGTCGGAGAGCTTCGAATACACGCCGAGGAAGTTTTTCACGCCGGCGCGCTGGAGGTTCGTGGCGAAGATGCCGTCGGGATCGAAGAGCCAGCTCACGATTTGCTGGAAGCCGGCGAAGTATTCGCAGAGATCCTTTGCGAGATCCCCGCCGCGGGCGAAGAACGCGGCCAGCGGGCCGTATTCGATGCTGCGGACGGAGTCGGCGTAGGTGGTGCCGGGCTCGGGGCCGGCGTGGTGCGCCAGCTCGGCGATGTGTTTGTAGCCGAGAATCTCCACGCGGCATGCGGGCAGCGTTTTCCGGATGGCGCGGATGGCGGGCAGCGTGAGGACGAAGTCGCCGATGGCTCCGCCGCGGATGACGAGGACGCGCGGCTCCTTCACCGGACGCCGCGCTGCTGGAGCTCGACCAACTCGCGCTGCGCGGCGGCCTGCTCGTCCGCGGCCTTCGCGGTTTCCTCCACCATCTTGTTGTAGCGCGCCAGGGTGTCGTTGCTGTCGAAAATGAGTTCACCCTTCTCGAGCTTCCACTTCCCCCATTCCGCCTCCAGCAGGTCCGTCATCGAGACGAGCGCCTTCGCCATCGTCTCGTCCGTCATGCGGATCCGCCGCTGGATCGCCGCGCTCCTGCTGAAGCCCTTCATGAATCCCGCCACGAACTGCTCGGCTGCCGCCTTCTCGACGCCGAGCTTCAGCGCCTTGTCGCGGAGCATCGGCTCCACGCCGTCCACGAAGGCGAGCAGCTCCCTGTTCAGCCGCAGCATCTCCTGGCCGAATTTCCTCCGCTTTCCGAGGTCGGCCCTGTCCTTCACCGTCGTCATGTCCATCGGGTTGTCGGACTCGATCTCCTTGATGAGCTTCAGGTAAGGCGCGGATTTTTCCTGAATCGCCGCGATCACCTCCGAGGCGGCCTTCATCTGCTTGTCGTCGGCCCAGCCCTTGCCGGACATCTTCTCCATCTGGCCGCGCATCTTCTCCATCGTCCGCGCCGCGGTGTCGGCCGAGATGGAGCCGGTCTGATCGATCTCGCGCTTCATGTCGTTGGCGAGTTCGCGCCGCGCCGCGTCGAAGCTTTCCATCTCCCGCCGCTCCTCCCGCTTCTTCCTGACACTTTGCGCGACCTCGAAGGTGACCGTGCCTGCGAAAATCGCGAGGCCCACCGCGATGAGCGCCTTCTTTGCCGGCGACATGCCGGGCGGCGGTGGTGTGGCAATGTAGCGTCCGTCGGGAGTGCTCATGGGCTACATCAAGTTCGCCGCGACTTCGGCCATCTCGCTCCGTTCACCTTTGAAGAGGTTCACGTGCGCCATCCACGGCTGTCCTTGCAGGCGGTTGCGCGCATAGACGAGGCCGTTCGTGTGCGCATCCACGTAGGGGTTGTCGATCTGGCCGAGGTCGCCGATGAGGATCATCTTGCTGCCGCGGCCCATGCGCGTGATGAGCGTCTTGGCCTCGTGCGGCGTGAGCTGCTGCGCCTCGTCCACGATGAAGACCGCGTTCGGGATGCTGCGTCCGCGGATGTGCGTGATGGCCTCCACCTCGAGCCGGCCGCTCGCGATGAGCGGCTCCCACGGGCGCATCGGCTTCTGCGGTGAATTCTGCGGCTGCGCGTTCTGCGGCGGCTGCGACTGCGGCTGCATGTCGCCGGACTTGCGCTGGCTCTGGCGCCTATTCTCAAACTGCTCCGGGCGGCGCGGGCGCGTGAGCAGCAGTTCGAGCGCGTCGAACGCGGGCTGCACCCACGGCTGCATCTTCTCCTCGAGCTTGCCGGGGAGGAACCCGATGTCGCGGCCCGTGGGCATGATCACGCGGGTGATCAGCATCTTCTCAAAGACGCCGATCTGCACCTGCTCCAGCGCGGCGCCGACGGTGAGGAGCGTCTTTCCCGTGCCGGCCTTGCCATACACGGTCACGAGCGAAATCGCGGGGTCGTAGAGCGCGTCGAGCAGGAAGCGCTGGCCGAGGTTCAGCGCGGTGAGCGTGCGGCCGCCGCGGATCGCGATTCGGTCGCGGCGCAGCTTGTGAAGCTCGCCCGCGCCGGCGTGCCGCGCGGGGATCGCGTGCGTGGGCTCCTCCTCGTTGCGCAGCAGCAGGTAGTGGTTCGCCAGGAAGTCCTTTGCCTCGGGAATGACGATGGCCTCCACGCTCGCGTAGGCCTGCAGCTTGTGCGGCGCGACGTCGAGCGTCTCGTATTCCTCCTCGCTGCGGCGCATCGTGAGGCGGATGTCGCCATCCTCCACGCGGTCGGTGCGGTAGTCCTCGGCCTCGAGCCCGAGAGCGCGCGCCTTCAGCATCATGTTCAGGTCCTTCGTCACGAGGATGACGGGCCCCTTCTCCGCGTCCGCCACGCCGCACGCTGCGGCGAGGATGCGGTTGTCCGGGTGCGACAGGTCGGAGAAAAGATCGCGCAGCGCCCTGAAGTGCGGCGAGTCGCTCACGAGGTGCCAGCCCTCGCCGTTGAAGCGCGCCGTCGGGTTGATGCACACGCGCAGCGTGCCGCCGTTCTCCAGCTTCACGCCCGCCTGCATGTCGGCGGGATTCATGAAGCGCTCGCTCAGCCGCCGGTGCACCTCGCGGGCATTCGCGCCGCGCGTGCTGCTCTCGCTTTTGAACCGGTCCAGCTCCTCGAAGACCTCCACGGGGATCCACACCGAGTTGTCCTGAAACTGAAACGGCGACGCGGGGTCGTGGATGAGGACGTTTGTGTCGAGGATGTAGTGCTTCGGTTCGGGGCGTGGCGCGACGGCGAGCTTGGGTGACATGGAGAATTTTTCGCCCACTCCCACGGGCAGCGCGGGCAGCGGGACCGTGAGCACGGAAGCCCCCGGGCGCAAGGAGGGAAACCAAACAAATGCGAGCCGGCCGCCCCTCAGGGGGCTAACGACCCAAGCTCAGCGACCCGGCACACGGGACGCAACGATTGCCAACCACGACGCCAGGCCGGGTTCGCTGCAGCGCATAGATGGCATGTGAGGGGGCGGGAGAGCTGGCGGGTTCTCCTGCGATATGAAACGAGCGATTATTCATCAGGACATTCATGGGGACATTCATCAGGGAATG
>JBGAPP010000014.1:0-156266 GCA_044221185.1 Chthoniobacteraceae bacterium
CCGCGCTTCCCGGAAACGGGAAGCTCAGGCGGGTAGTGGATGCGCGGCGATGGATTGGACGGCGGCTTCTGCAATGTCGTCGGAAACTAGCCCATGGCGATCCACCCGCAACACAAGCGACCCTAACGGGATTCGAATTTCCGGCCCAGCCACCGAGGCAGGAACTGAATCCTGCTCTAAGTGCTGTGACATAAGGCATGTATGCTATCGCCCCGGAATCAAGGATACAAGCAGTTTCCAGCAGGGTTCGGCATTTTAGTTGTCATGCTTGTCATGCAGTAAGGGCCGGGTTTTCAAACGCGGTGTTGCCATTGTGGCAGAACGGTAATACGGTTCTCCCGATGAAAACGCTCTCGATCAAAGTCCCCGATTCGCTGTTCGCGGAAATCGCCAGCGCAGCGGAGATCCGAAAGGTTCCGAAGTCTGAAATCGTCCGCGAGCGGCTGGCGGGAAAGCCTGCTGTCGCCCAGGCGCACAAGACTTCGCTTTGGAGCCGGATGGAGGATTTGGTGATCCGTGCGGACTCCCTGCCGGCAGACCTCTCGTCGAACAAGGCGCACATGAAGGGCTATGGGAAAAAGCGTTCTCATTGATACGGGGCCGCTCGTCGCCGCGCTGCGGCGGCGCGACGTTCACCACGCATGGGCGCGCGCTCATTTCGAGGCGGCGACGGAACCTTTTGCGACGTGTGAGGCGGTGATTTCGGAAAGTCTTTTCCTGCTCGAACGGGCGCGTGACGGCAAAGAGGCACTGTGCGGCTTGATCGAACGCGGCATCGTCGTCGTGCGCTACTCGTTCGACGACGAATTGACGGAGACCCTCCGGCTCATCCGTCGCTACAACGATACACCGATGAGCTTCGCGGATGCGTGCCTCGTGCGGATGGCAGAGAAGAGCGATGGTGCCGTGGTATTCACCACCGACAGTGACTTTCGCACTTACCGCAAGAACGGAAGGCAGGTCATCCCGCTCATCATTCCGGAGTGAGGCGTCGCACCTTCGATCCTGGACATCGCAGTGCGGGGTCATCAGCGACCGCTGTTCTGCTAGACCGACTGCTGGAGCGGAATTGGCAGTGTCGTTAGCTCTCTCGTCGAGGCAACGCTGACTCTACGGCTTCACGATGCGCTTGATGCCGTCTGCGAGCGCGACCTTGAAACCGTAGAGGCACTCGACGGTGACGAAGACGCGATTGCTCTGCGTCTCGGTGTAGCGGAGGTAGCCGAACGTGAGGCCGGTCTCGGGATCGGTGACGGCACCGGCCTCGTCGTATTCGGCGGCGGGCATGAGGTAGCGCATCGCGACGGCGAGGCCGCTCGGGTGTGCGGCGAAGCCGATGAGCTTTTCGCCGTTCTCCGGCAGGATGACCGTCTCGTGCAGATCGAAGCCGGCGAGCCGCCGGATTTGCGCCTCCACGATACCAGGCTGCGCCACTTGCGGGACGAAGCCCTTCGCGACCACATCATCGCCGAGCAGGTTCGTGTAGTAGGCGCCGTCGAGAATCAGTGCCCGGTCGGTGACGGGCATCTTTACAGCGCTGCACGCCTCACGAATCGCGAGGAGCTTCTTGTAATCGAAATCTGCCGCAGCCAGCGCGGCGATGACGGGCGCGCCGTAGTGCGCCGCCGTGATCTCGCTGAAGATGTCCTGCAACACGTCTTGGGCGAGCTGCTTCACCGCGGCGGAGACGAGCGTGTCGAGCACGTTGAAGGCGGTCTCGGCCGCCTCACGCGCCGTGAGATGCACGGTCTTGAACTTGTGCCGCGTGAGCTGGACCGGGACGACGCTCACGGTGGAGTCGGCGTTGGCGGTGTAGTTGCCGGCGAAGTCGCTCGACTGCGATGGCGGCGAAACAATCGGCACCCGCACCGTGTCGAGCTTGTCCGCCGGGTCGGGCGAGAAGTTGGTGGAGAAGGCGCGCATTGGCGTGAGCGCGGCCGTGAAGGGCTGGAGCGCACGTTGCGCGACCTTGATGTCGTGGACGTTGGTGAGCGTATTGGGCATGACGATTTGCGGTTACTGAGCTTCGAGGATGGCGGCGCGCTGCTCGGCGGTGAGGGAGCGCCAGAAAGCGGTTTGCGCGCGTGGATCGGTGATGGCGGCGAATCGCGCGGCGAGTGCGTCGGGCGAGTCGTCATCAGCCGGCGTTTCCGCAGCGGGCGGCTCGGTGGTCGGCATCGAGCGTTGCGCAGCTTGTTGAGCGACAGCACGAGCGAATTCGCCCGGTGTCATGCAGGCGAGGCCCTCGGCTTTCGCGAGAGCGCGCACGGCATCCACCAGGCGACTGTCGGCGGATTCGCCGAGCGTGAGTGGAGCGGAGAAGCGCGGCTGTTCCTGCGCGGGCAGGAGAGCAACGACGGCGGACAAACGATCTTCGAGTGACATCATTGCCCAGCCTCCGGTGTCAAATTGTCGGCTCCACCGATCAGCACATCCGCCAGTTGCAGCGGCGAGAGCCTGCTGCCCTCGCCCGCGCAGGCCGTATGCACCTGATGAACCAGCCGGTCGCAGTAGTCCACGGCCTTCGTCGCTTCCACGACGGCCGGGTTGCGGCGCTTCGAGGACATCACCGGCTCGGCAGCCTCAAGCCTGCGCTCGCGCTCGGCGTAGAGGGCGGCGCTGATGCCCTTCACCACTGGCCGCAGGATTTCGCCCGCCTTCGCACTGACGCGAATCCGCAGGATGGCGAAGGCCCGGCGCAACAGCGCGTAGCGTTTGCCCGTGAGCGCCTCGTCCGCCGTGATCAGGAGCCGCTGCTCGTTCTCGGCGGTCGGGTTATCGAGATACGTGCTGAACGCCACCTCCTGCTCTTGGGCGATGCGCGCCACGGCGTGCTGGCGCTCGCGATTCTCCCAATGCTCCCACTGCTTCTGGAGCCGGTTCAGGGCAGCGATGTCGTCTGCGCCCGGCAGCGGGACGTTCAGCGATTTAATCAGGGAAAGGAATTCTTCGTTCATGGCGGTGTTGGGCTAAAGCATCGGGTTCACGGCGGGCGCGGCCTTGCGCGACGGGAGGCGCTTCAGATCGGAAGTTCGTGTCGCCACGAACAACGGGTGGAGGCGGCCTCCCAGGTCGAGGTGCGCGTCGGGCAGCAGCTCGCCGTCGCGCATTCTCAGGAGCAGTGTGCCGCGGGATTTTCCAGAAAGCTCCCCGAGCCGGTGGAGCGTGACGAAGGTCGGTTTGGTGGACGGGTGTGACATGGCGTTTTGCCCTGCCGCTCGTGTCAACTGCTCGCGGCATCGCCCACGCCTCGGCCCCGCGAGGCAGGTAAAGTCGACACGATTTTGTGCCGTTTTCAGCGCCCTCGACCGGCCTGTATGCGTTGCCTCATTGCGAAATGAACCACCGCTCGTTGCGCAACGAGCGCGTCTCCCCGCCTGAACACCGGCTTTCGGACGCCGGCTTTCAGCTCGTCCCCTGCACCACCCGGCACCGCGTTGAAAATGGGACGCTTGGGACGGCTAAAATCCAGTTCTTCCTGCACATTGGTTTTTCCGGTCCTGACTGCTGCAAAGTTTCTCGCGTTACGCGTAGGATGAAAAATGGTGTCCCAAGCGTCCCAAATACCAAACGGTGCAGGTCTGTGCAGGGGACAGGATGCACCAAACGCCAGATGCAATCCGTCAGTCCAACCGTGTGACACCGCGATTCGCACCATCCTTTCGAGCACGCCAATTCCAGCGGCCACGGACGAAAACCGGGAGCACCGACGGCACGACCGAGGTGTAAAGCGCAGTCACGAAAACGCGGTCACTTTACACCTCGTCGGCACCGCGATGAAGTGCCTCCGAAAGCCCGCGAAATAAGCGTTTATCAGCCTTTGGAGGCCACGAAGGGCATCACGGAAGGGAATGATGGCCGTGAAAAAAGTGGAAAGCGCAAAAAGGGCGCGGTCATACGAATTGTGTGGTGGTCGCTTTAACCGATTGGGAGGCGATCGCTCTTAGAAGGTTACCTAAACTCGCGGCTCGCGCTGACTGGCATTCGCGGATCGCTCTCATATTCTGCGCGCGATGGAGTCCACAAAAACTACTGCGCCTCGGTGGCTCAACCGCACGGTGCTCGGCATCGGGCTCGCGAGCTTGTTCAGCGATTGGTCGCACGAGATCGCGACGACGTTGATGCCCACGTTCCTCGCCACGATGGGCGTCGCAGCGGCGTGGCTGGGTCTCATCGAAGGCGTGAGCGACGGGCTTTCGAGTTTCGCGAAAATGGGCAGCGGCTACTACACGGACAAGCTGCGGCGGAGGAAACCGATCGCGGTGCTTGGCTACATTGTTACCGCGCTCGGCACAGCGTCCTTCGGGTTGGCGACGCAGGCGTGGCATGTCCTGCTTTCGCGAGCGAGTGCGTGGCTCGGACGCGGCGTGCGGACGCCGGTGCGCAAGGCGTTGCTGGCGGGTTCGGTAACGCGCGAAGGCTACGGCCGGGCGTTCGGATTCGAGCGGATGATGGACACGCTCGGCGCCATCGTCAGCCCAGCGAGTGCGCTCTGGCTGCTCGGCGCGTTCGGCCATCACTACCCTAGACTGTTCGCGGCTACGCTCGTGCCCGGCCTGCTCGCAGCGGCGCTCATTGCGTTCGTCGTGGTCGAGAAGGAACGCGCGCCGGTGCCGCACATTTCCTTCGGAGAGCGGTTGCGGATGCTGCCGGCGAACTACCGCCGCTTTCTCGTCGCCGTGGGTTTGTTCGGCGCGGGCGACTTTGCGCATACGCTGCTCATCCTGCTCGCCACCCAGCAGCTGGCTCCCGCGCTCGGACCTGCGAAGGCGGCGAGCGCCGCGGTCGCTCTCTATGTGCTGCACAATGTCTTCTATGCAGCCTTCGCTTACATCGCGGGTTGGCTCGCCGACCGTTTTCGCAAAGCTTCTGTCCTCGCGACGGGCTACGCGCTCGCAGCGGTGATGGCGGTGCTTATCATCGCGCTTCCGCCGACGCTGTGGACGCTGGGCTTGGTCTTCGCGCTCGGTGGAATTTACGTCGGCATCGAGGAAACGCTGGAGGATTCATTCTGCGCGGAGCTGGTCGGCGAAGATCATCACGGCATGGCTTTCGGTGTCCTCGCCACGGTGAATGGCGTGGGCGACTTCCTCAGCAGCCTGGTCGTCGGCGTGCTGTGGAGTGCCTTCGGCCCGGCTGTCGCGTTTTCCTACAGCGCGGTGCTTTTCGCGCTCGGCGCTCTGCTGGTGATGCGATTGCGGAGTGCAGCCGCGCCCCATAGCGCGAGCGCGTGACGCCGTTCAGCCGCGAGCAAACGTCGCCTTTCCGGCGAAGCGGGCCGCACCGCCGAGCGTGCGCTCGATGCGCAGCAGTTGGTTGAATTTCGCGATGCGTTCCGAGCGGCAGCCCGAGCCGGTTTTCACGTGGCCCGCACCCACCGCCACGGTGAGGTCGGCGAGGAAGCTGTCCTCAGTCTCGCCCGAGCGGTGCGACATGAAGCAGTGGTAGCCGCTGGCGCGAGCGAGTTCGATGGTGTCGAGCGTTTCACTCACGGTGCCGATCTGGTTGAGCTTGATGAGCACGGAATTGCCGACGCCCTGCGCGATGCCTTCGGCGAGGATTTTCGCGTTGGTGCAAAAAACGTCATCGCCGACGAGTTCGACCTTCGCGCCCAACTCGCGCGTGATTGCTTTCCAGCCGTCCCAATCCTTTTCGCCCATCGGATCTTCGATGAGCACGATGGGGTAGCGCGCCACCCAGTCGGCGAAGAGCTGGACCATTTCCTCGGACGATTTGGTGGACTGGTCGGATTTGTAGAACTTGTAGCGCCCGTCCTCCCACATCTCGCTCGCCGCGGGATCGAGGCAGATGGAAATGTCGTCGCCGGGTCGGAAGCCCGCTTTGACGATGGCTTCGAGGATGACCTCGACGGCTTCCTCGTTCGACTTGAGGTCCGGTGCGAAACCGCCTTCATCGCCCACGCCGGTGCTGTAGCCCTTGCCGTGCAGCACGTCCTTGAGCGCGTGGAAAGTCTCCAAGCCCATGCGGATGGCCTCGGCGAAGGACGGCGCGTGGTGCGGCGCGATCATGTATTCCTGAAAGTCCACGGTGTTCTGCGAGTGGCGTCCGCCGTTGATGACATTCAGGCAAGGCACCGGCAGCAGCGCGGCATTCGCTCCCCCGAGGTAGCGGAAAAGCGGCAGCTCACACGCCATTGAGGCTGCACGGGCGCAAGCCATCGAGACGGCGAGAATGGCGTTGGCGCCGAGCGTGGATTTGTTCGGCGTGCCGTCGAGTTCGATCATCCGCGAGTCCAGGCCGCGCTGGTCGGTCACGTCGCGGCCGATAAGCGCGGGACCGATCTTGTCGGTGACATTTTGCGCGGCTTTCAGCACGCCTTTGCCGCGGAAGCGCTTCGCATCACCATCGCGCAATTCCGCTGCTTCACGCTCGCCGGTGGACGCTCCCGAGGGCGTCAACGCTATGGCGCGGGTTCCGTTTTCGAGGACGACTTCGGCTTCGACTGTGGGATTGCCGCGCGAATCAAAGACTTCAAGGCCGCGGATTTGGACGATTTTCATAGGTGTGGCGGGAGGTGGTTTGCCCTCTCATCCAAAGTAGAACACCCGGACACTTGGAACGATATAGGACCAAAGGCGGACAACAGCGCCCACTTGACTTGCCGGGGCGTCCTGCCTTTGCTCACGGCGAAACGGCAATGGATTTCTGCCGCCCGGCGCTTCGCTGGGGAACCGCCACGGTTTACCGCGGCTGATGATTCCTACCGACTCCGGTAGAATCATGTCCGAATCCATATCCAGCACAGTTCCGAATTCGCGCCGCACCCGCAGCGGCGTGCCACGCGCATGATGTTGAAGACTTACCTCGCAATCATGGCTGGCGGCGCGGTCGGGACGGGCTTGCGCTTGTGGCTCTCCGGTCTGCTCGCGGCGAAGGTGGGCGAGACGTTCCCCGTGGGCACGCTCGTCGTAAATATCATCGGCAGTTTCATCATCAGCTTCTTCGCCGGGCTGGCGGGGCCGGATGGACCACTGCTCGTCTCTTCGCTCACGCGGCAGGTGGTAATGGTCGGTGTGCTCGGTGGCTTCACCACGTTTTCCTCGTTCAGTTTTCAAACGCTCAACTTCCTCAACGACGGCCAGTGGGCACGCGCCTCGGCGAATATCGGCCTCTCGTTCGCGCTCTGCATGCTCGCGGTGTGGCTCGGCCAAATTGCGGCGCAAGCTCTCAACCAACGCTGACTATGCACCCCGAACCCGCCCACCAGCCTTCACCCTCTACGCCTGTCGAAGCCACGCTGCTGCGCATCTTCATCGGCGACGCCGACCGGCACGATGGCCGCCCGCTCTACGAGGCCATTGTGCTCAAAGCGCGGGAGCAACATCTCGCGGGCGCGACCGTGCTGAAAAGTCCGATGGGCTTCGGCAAGAACAGCCGCCTGCACACGGCGAAAATCCTCCAGCTCTCAACTGACCTGCCGATGGTCATCGAGATCGTGGATCTGCCGGAAAAAATCGAGGCGTTCCTGCCCGTGCTCGGCCCGATGATGGAAGGCGGCCTGGTGACTTTGGAAAAGGTGCACGTCATCCACTACGAATCGCACAACGGAAAAGCGTCCTGACAACAGCCGCCTGCGCGCAATTCTCCTGACGAGCTTCGCGACGATGGCCGGCATGATGCCGATGGCGCTCGGCCTCGGCGAAGGCGGCGAACAAACTGCGCCCCTCGGTCGCGCCGTGGTCGGCGGCTTCGCTGCCGCGACGCTGGCGACGCTGCTCGTGCTGCCCTCCGTCTTCGCGCTCGTGCAATCCCGCGCCCACCGCCGCTCCGCCTCGCTCGACCCGCGCGACCGCAGGAGCGAGCAGTATGAAGCGCCCGGCACGGAATAAGGCCGCACGCCAGGCCGATGCCCGCGCGGCGCAGCGCCGGTCAGGCAAACAATTCGAGATTCTTTGGTATTGGCCCATCAGTGACCGTCGCAGTGGATGTGACAAGCGATTCGGCCGCCGGCTCCACGTCTGAACAGAGCGATGCAAAGGCGTCCTTCCAATCGCTCGCCTTCATGCCCGCGACCGGACCCAAGCCAACAAGGAAATGGGCGCCACGCACAACGCGACGGTCATGGCGGGAGAGGGTGAAGCCCGCGGCGGTCAGGCGCGCGCATCGTTCACGCGCCACGTCCTCAGCGTGAATCCAAGCCGCTCGTGAAGTCTGCGCAGGACGAAAATCGGCGTTTCGTTTTCGGCAGACGAGCAACACGTCGAGTTGGATGGGTTCGCTGGCCTGGGCCTTGGGCGTGGCCACGGACATCTCCGCCCGGACCGGATGCGCTTCCACGACCGAGAAACCCGCGCCAAAAATCGCCTCGGCGACCGAAGCCCAGCCATCGGGTCGCGAGTGGTGGTAGCTGAACACCAGCAGTCCCTCGTCTTTCAGCACGCGAAGACACTCGGAAAAAACCGCAGCCAGCTTTTCTGAAAAGGAGGCTGCATCGGTGTCCTGAACTTCGCGGGTGTTGCGGGTGGTCGTGGCATCGCCGATGAATCCGCGCGGATGAAGCACCTGCCAGGCATGGAAAAAATCTGCGAGTTCGGAGTAGTGGACGTTGTCGAAAAAAGGTGGATCGGTGACGACGAAATCGACGCTCGCCGACGGCAAGCCGGTGGAATCGGAACTTCCGCACGAGAGGTAAATGCCGCGCGGCGTGAAGCGCCCGTCGGCTGGGAAAGAAATGGCGGCTTCACCGGCAAACGCCGCGCTTGAGATTGCTTCGGAACGCCCTTCACCCAAAGTAACTTCGCGCGGGGCGGCTCGATACTCCAACGCGCGGAGCAGGCGACCGCGAAAGAGATTTGAAAAGGAGCCGGAGCTTTTTGGAGTTCCCCACACGTTGGCTTCGATCGGAGTGCGCTCCGGTTTGAGGATGTGATGCGAGAACATGTGCCGCACCGCGCCGGTGCCCTCGCCCTTGTAGGACGCGAAAAGATTGTTGAACTCCAGAACGCCGGAGAAGAGCACGAGCAGCGCATCGCGTGTGGATTCGTCGGGCAAAGCGGAGATGGCTTCTTGCAGCCAGCCGAGTGCGAGGAGCTGGCGGTCATTGAAGAAGTCGCGCCAAGCCTTGTAGCCATAGCCGATGGCCTGGCGGGTGTTGTAGCCGTCCGCGAGTTCGCCTGAGGGCAAGCGGATGTGTCCGGCGGCAACTTCCTCGCGCAGCAGCACGCTTGCATTTGCGCAGGCTGCAAAATCCTCATCGGTGGCGCGGAGATATTGTTTTTCGCCGGAGCCTGTGAGCACGAGTTTCGCATAGAGCCGGTGCGCCGGTGGCGTGCCGCCGGCGCGGATTGCCGCGGCGATGGCGAATGTGTGCCGGCAATGCGGACAGTCCGCCTTCGCGCCGCGCGCCGGCCCGGTGTCGGGCGCAAAATCATGCGCACACGTCCGGCAATGCACGGCTGTGTCATCGCCCCGCGCCGCCTGAATCTCGCCGCACGCCGGACAGCAAACCTGCACCTCGGGCTTGCGATTCGGGTAGGCGTTGCGTGCAAAAATGCGCGAGGAGAAAAGCTCGACGATTTCGCGGCACTGCGGACACGGCACCGTCTTGACCCAAAAGTAGTAGAGAACTTGGGCGGGGTCGCCCTGCGCATCCGTCGTCCGGTAGAGCGTGCGTATCCGCTCGCCCACGCTCGCGGAAAGCCGCTCGTAGGCACCCTGCAATCGGTGGCGTTCCATCGGCCCGAAGGCGACTCGCACGGCCTCGCACGCCACCGGATTGATGTCGCGCCCAAACGCCGTGCAGCCGAGCTTGTGCGCTTCGCCAATCGTCGTGCCGCTGCCCATGAATGGCTCGAAGACACTCACGCCCGAGAAATCGTGACGTGCATAGAACGCGTCTTCCAAGCGCGCGTCGTCGGGCAACAGGCAACCCAGCAACGCACCGCGAAAAACCGAGCCCAGCCGTTTCGCCCACCATTTGTGGACGTGGTAAATCGGACGGTGAACCTCCTTCCGCCAACTCTCGCGCTCGGCCAGCAGCGAGATGAATTCGACTGGAAAACGGTCGGTTTCGATGAGGCGGTGTGAGGTCATTCGTCAGTCCTCATCGGGCACGACTTCAATCTTCGCTTCTTTCACTGCCTTTGTGCGCAGGCGCACGCCCTCGCTCAATTCGCCCTTGAGCCTCCACGCGCGGAAGCGGTGCTCCCGATCCGCGCCGGGATTCGGAACGGATTCCGCAGTGAGCGTGTTGGTGCGAAGATCGAACCGATAGCCGACGATGAGTTGCGCCGCTTCACGGCGCACAATGTCGCCGACACAGACCAGGCCATTCGGCGCGGCAACGCCCGCCGGGAGAATCAGCGTGGATTGGTGCGCCACGCCATCCACGACGCCGAACGGCGTCGGCGCGACATACATTTTGCGGTCGCGGATGAGAATGTCCCCGTAGCTGCCAAAGCCGCGCACGCTCTTGTTTTTATGCACGTAGTCATGGTGCGCGTTCAGGAAATCACCGTGACAGACGACAAGATCGAGCACCGGGTAGCTCGTCCCATCCGGCTCCGCCGGATAGCGGCCGAAAACGTAGTAGATGGTGCGCCCGTTGTGTTCCCCGGAAGGCGCCTGGCTGTTGCAGTCGTAGTTGAGTTCGCGGCCTGGGTAAGCCAGCCCCTTGACCTCATAGCCTTCCGTTGAAGCGACCATCCGAAAATCTGGATACGTGTTTCGCCCGCCCTGTTCGTGGTTCAATCCGGTCGCGTTGAGCCGCGCCTGAAACCAATTCTGAAAGTGGAATTCCTTGTCCTGCCGGTTCGCACGTTCAATGAGCTGTCCCGAGTGTCGAGCAGTGACGCACTGCTCGAAGACGCGAAAGATTGAAGGTTGATCTGGCATGAGGACGCGCAGCATCGCGCGAGGATTTCGCGTGGTCGAGCAAAGATGGGCTCAGTAGCCCGCGCCGTGGCGACCAAACTACGAGGCTGGCCTTGTCTCGTCCATCGGCGCAACACCGCCACGGAACGGCTCAACAGCGAGCGGCCTGGTGTCGTTCCCGTTCATTGCCACCGCGGCCCCAGCAGAATGACCATCGTCCCCGCGATGCACAGCGCCGAGCCGAGCACATCCCAGCGGTCGGGCCGCGCGCCCTCCACGAGCCACAGCCACGCCAGCGACGCGGCCACATACACGCCGCCATACGCCGCATAGATGCGCCCCGCGCCGACCGGCGGATGCAGCGTGAGCAGCCACGCAAACAGCGCGAGCGCGACCGCGCCCGGCGCGAGCCACCACGCGGTCCGCCCGAGCTTCAGCCACGCATACACCGCATAGCAGCCGAAGATTTCGGCGGCGGCAGTGGCGGTGAAAAGAAGCAGGGCTTTGAGCATGGAGCGCGGAAAATGCCGCGAATCCACTGCGGAAGTCGAGGGAACGATGCGGATTGCATCGCGAGGGTCGCCGCTACCGAATCGCCGGCTCCGCCTCGCCGAATCCCGCGGGTGACGGTGCGGGCCTTTCCAAGGAATCGGAATCCGCAGACTGCGAAGTGGTGGCCTCGGTGCGCGGCAGCACGAGGAGGAATTCCGTCCAATCGTCTGCTGAATTGAGCAGCGTGAGTTCGCCGCCGTGGGCGCGGGCGAGTTCGCGGCTGAGGCTGAGGCCGAGACCGTTGCCGCCGCCAGCGCGAGCGCTCGGCGCGCGGTAGAAGCGCCGGAAGACGTGCTCGGTTTCGGCGGCAGCGATGCCGGGGCCGGTGTTGCCGATGACGACGGCCCAGCGCGACGGTTCCTCGCGCAATACCACCGAAACGCGGCCGCCTTCGCGGTTATATTTCACCGCGTTGACCAGCACGTTGAGCAGCACTTGCATGAGATACGCGGGTTCGCCGCTGCATGGAGCCCTGGCGGGGAACTTGGTTTCGACGATGATGCCGCGAGGTTCGGCCAATGTGCGGGCGTCTTCGATGGCGGCTTCAGCGAGATCCACGAGGTCTATTGGCTGAAGTTCCAACTTGAGTTGTCCGGCGTCGGAGCGGCTGAGCAGGAGCAGGCGCTCGCAGATGGTCGCGAGGCGGCGGTGGTCATCGATGAGCGAGTCGAGTTCATCGCGCACCTCGGGCGCGAGGTCGGGGCGGGCGAGGAGTTCTTCGAGGCCCGCTTGCAGGATGCTGAGCGGCGTGCGCAGCTCGTGCGCGGCATCGCCGGTGAATCGGCGTGCCTGGTCGAGTCCGTCGGCGAGGCGGTCGAGGAGCGCATTCAGCACTCCGCCAAGACGCGAGATTTCCTCCGGGCCAGCGGGCTGCGGTAGCCGTTCGGTGAGTTGCCGTGCGTTCAGCCGCTCGGCGGTCGAGGTGATATTCACGACGGGCGCGAGCGTGTGCCGGCCCAGCCAGCGGCTGCCGAAATACACCACCACGCCGAGCACCGGCAGCGCGACGAGGAAGGCGAGCAGGACATCGCGCGCCACGGCTTCCACGGGGGCGAGGCTCGTCGCCAAGGTCACACGCAAGCCCGCTTCCTCGAATGTTCCCACCCGCACGCGCTCACCGCCCAAGTGGGCAAAGGCATGGCTCTGCGGCAGCGTCGCCGCCGTCTCGGGAGTCGCGTAGAGCAACTGGCCTGCGGTCGTAGTCACGCGCATCCCACCGACGAAGGGCAGTTGCTTCAAAGCATTGGCCGCCCGCTGCTCCGGAGCGCCATCGCGCTCCTCCCACTCGTGAAAGAACCGCGCGCCCTGGTCGGCGAGCCGCAGGTCGAGCCCGGACACTTGCTGCCGCACCGCGATCCACGCGACCGGCAAGGCGAGGAGCAGCAGGAGCACCGAGAAAAACGCCGCCGACCATGCGCCCAGTCGTCCACTCAAAGACCACGTCTTCATGCGATGCGGAGCGTGTAGCCCTGCCACGGCACCGTGTGAATCAGCGCCACTTCGCGGCCTTCATCCACCTTTCGTCGGAGCCGGCCCACGGTCACGGTGACGACGTTGGTGCCCGGCTCGAATTCGTAACCCCACACGCGCTGCTGGAGTTCGACGCGCGAGATGACGCGGTTCGGATGGCGCAAAAGGTATTCGAGCAAACCGGCCTCGCGCGCACTGAGGTCGAGCTTTTCGCCGCCGCGCGTGGCGACCCTCGTCGTCGGGTTGAAGGTCAAATCGCCAGCCGAGAGCGGCGGCGCGGGCGGAGTCGTCGCGCGGCGTTTGAGCGAGCGCAGCCGCGCCATGAGTTCCTCCATCACGAACGGCTTCGCGAGGTAATCATCTGCGCCGAGTTCCAGTCCTTCGACGCGCTCTGCCGGCTTGCCGCGCGCGGAAAGGATGAGCACCGGCACGGTCTGCTGCCGCGCGCGGAGTTCACGCAGCACTTCGAGTCCGTCGCAGCCGGGCAGCGTGAGGTCGAGCACCACGGCATCGTGCCGCGCCTCCATCGCGCGTTGCAGACCGCTCGGGCCATCAGCCACCTGGTCCACCGTGCAGCCGCCCTTGTGCAACGCCTTCGCGATGTAGCGGGCGAGCTTGGGTTCGTCTTCGATGAGCAGCAGGTGCATGGCGGGTCGGCAATGTGGCAGAGCTTCGCCTGCGTGGAAAGCTCCCGGCCAACCCATAACACCGCTGTCACAACTTTCCGGCAGACTAGGCACAACTTATGGGGTTCATGGCAGCACCCCACCCATGAAGGTTTCGCTCATTTTGCTTTTCACCATCTCCGTCGCCGCACTGCCGCTGGGCTGCGCGAAGTATTCGGCGCGCCCGCTCGATGCCGGGCATAGCGCTTCCGCCTTCACCGGACGCTCGCTCAGCGATTCAGGGCTGCGGAAATTCCTCGCCGAGCAAGGCGCCAGCGGCGGCTCGTGGAATGTCGAGCGCCTCGCGCTCGCGGCGGCGTATTTCCACGGCGACGTGGCCGTGGCGCGCGCAGAGGCGGAGGAAGCAGCGGCCGGCATCAAGACTGCGGGGCAGTTGCCGAATCCCGTGCTCTCGTTTTCGCCGGGCTACAACTCGACGACGACCGGCATCTCGCCGTGGATTATCAACCCTTCGCTCGATGTGACCATCGAGACGGCGGGCAAGCGCGGCAAGCGGCTGGCGAGCGCGCGCGCGACGGCGGAAGCGGCGCAGCTCCGGGTGGCCGCGGTGGCGTGGGATGCGCGGACGAAAGTGCGCGCGGCGATGCTCGACCTCTATGCGGCGCGGGAAAACAGCGCACTGCTCGCCACCGAAGTCGCCCTGCACGAGGAGGCGGTGAAGAAGCTCGATGCGCAGGTGAAAGCAGGCGAGTCGCCCGCCTTCGAACTGCTCCAGGAAAGGCTCGGCCTGAATCGCTCGAAGCTCGCGCTGCACGACGCTGAGAAACTTGCCGCCACTTCACGAACCCAACTCGCCGCCGCCGTCGGCGTGTCGCCCGCTGCGCTCGACGCGGTAAAGCTCGATTTCTCGGCCTTCACTTCGCTGCCGCCCGCGCCCGGCTCCGGTGTGCGCCGTCGCGCACTCACCCACCGCGCGGACCTGCTCGCCGCGCTGGCGGACTACGCTGCCGCCGACGCGGAACTGCGGCTGCAAATCGCGAAGCAGTATCCCGACATCCACCTCAATCCCGGCTACGAACTCGACCAGACCGACAACAAATGGAAGCTCGGCCTGAGTGTCGAGCTACCCATCCTGAATCAAAACCGCGGCCCCATCGCGCAGGCCGAGGCGCGGCGCAAAACAGTCGGCACGAAATTCGAGGCCAAGCAGCAGGCCGTCTTCGGCGAAATCGAAACCGCGCTCGCCGCCTTCCGCGCGGCGCGCGCCAAAGCCGCGACCGCGTCCACGCTGGCCGACGAAGCTGCGCACGCGAGCGACACGACCAAGCGCATGGTGGACGCCGGAGAACTCACGCCGCTCGAACTCACCCGCCGCCGGATCGAGGCCAGCGCCGCGAATCTCTCTCGCGCGGAAGCCCGCGTCCAAGCCCAGCAAGCCATCGGCGCACTGGAGGCCGCACTGCAAGTGCCGCTGCGCTCGGCGCGATGACCGCACTCCTTCGGATGAAAACGCTCACTCTTCTCTTCCTCGCCATCGTCGCCAACAATCTCCGCGCGGCACCCGCGGCCTCTACGCCGGCAACGGTGACCAAGGAAGCGGACCTCGTCACCGTCACGCTCAAGCCCGAGGCGGAGCAGTATTTGCGGCTGAAGGTTGTGCCGGTCGAGCGGCGCTCCGTTCCGGCCATGCGTTTGTTTTCCGGGGAAGTGGTGCTGCCACTCGCCGCCGCGGGCAACCGGGTCGCGCCGGTGCTCGGTGGCACCCTCGAGGAAGTGCTGCGACTCGCCGAAC
This sequence comes from Chthoniobacteraceae bacterium, assembly GCA_044221185.1. Lineage (GTDB taxonomy): Bacteria > Verrucomicrobiota > Verrucomicrobiia > Chthoniobacterales > Chthoniobacteraceae > SXWH01. The sequence goes on from JBGAPP010000014.1 coordinate 15,274, forward strand.
TGCAAAACGCTGCCGAGGGCCGGGTGCTCCAGGCGCAGGTCCAGGTGGACGCCGCCAAGATCGCCCTCGAACGCGCGCACCGCGTCCTGAAAGCGGAGGCGGGCAGCGTGCGTTCCGTGGATGAAGCGACGGCGACGCTCGCCCTCGCCGAAGCCGCGCTGACCACGGCCAAAGCGCAGCGCGAAATCCTCGGCGGACCCGTTGGCGAAGCGGGAACTGCGCGGCGCGCGTGGGTGCGCGCGGCCATTTACAGCGGCGAAGCCGGGATGCTCGATGCGAAGGCGGCCGCCAGCATTCGCCCGCTCTCCACGTCCACCGCTGGACTGAGTGCGCCGCCGGTGGCCGGCCCGCCGACGGCGAACTCCGCGACCAACACCGTGGACTGGTATTATGAGCTCCCCGCCGAGAGCAAGCTGCGCGCGGGAGAGCGCGTTGCGGTGGAAATCCCCGCGCTCGAAAGCAAGACCGAAAGCCTCATTGTTCCCTTCGCGGCGGTGCTGCACGACATCCACGGCGGGCAGTGGGTGTATGAGCAGACCGCCGAACACACTTACACCCGCCGCCGCGTGCAAGTCGCACGGCTCGCCGGCACCGAAGCCGTGCTCAGCAGCGGTCCGCCGGTCGGCAGCAAGATAGTCACCGACGGTGCCGCGGAGCTGTTTGGCACGGAGTTCATGACGGGGAAGTAACTCGTTCTCGTCCTCCTACTCCTACTCGTCCTCGAAAATGCCCCGCCGCCAGTTCGATCACGAAAAGCTCGAGGTCTATAAACTCGAACTCCAATTCGTCGCCTGGTCCACCGACCTCCTCACCGAGGTCCGCGACCAAAAGATCCCCAACCTCCGCGAGACGTGCGACCAACTCGACCGCGCCGCGCTCTCCGCCTTGCTCAACACCGCCGAGGGCAATGGCCGCCGCGCGAGCCAGCAACGTGCGCGATTCCTCGATGACGCACGCGGCTCGGCGACGGAGTGCGCGGCGTGCCTGGATGCGCTTGTCGCGAAGCGCGCGTGCGCGGGAGAACGCATTATCGAGGGGAAGGACTTGCTGGTTCGCGTGGTTTCGATTCTCACGAAACTCGTGGAGCGGTTCGATGGGGACGGTCGAGGACGAGGAGGAGTAGGAGGACGAGGAGGAGAAGAGCCATGCTGAACGCAATCGTCTCCTGGGCGCTGAACATGCGCGTGCTCGTCGTGGCCATCGCCGCGGCGCTGCTGGTCGTCGGCATCAATGCCACGCGGCATGCACCGCTGGATGTCTTCCCGGAATTCGCGCCGCCGCTCGTCGAGGTGCAGACGGAAGCGCCCGGTCTTTCCACCGAGGAGGTGGACGCGCTCGTCACCGTGCCGCTGGAGAATTCGCTCAACGGCTTGCCGTCGCTCAAAACCATCCGCTCAAAGTCGGTGCTCGGCCTGTCTTCCGTGGTCATGATTTTCGAGACTGGCGCCGACATCCTCAAAGCGCGGCAGTTTGTCCAGGAGCGGCTGAACCTCGCGCAAAACCGGTTGCCTGCCGTGGTGAAGCCGCCGGTGCTCATGGCTCCGTATTCGTCCTTGAGCCGCGTGCTCAAAGTGGGCCTGACCTCGAAGACGCTCGACCAGATGGAACTCAGCGAGCTGGCGCTGTGGACCATTCGCCCGCGGCTCATGTCGGTGAAGGGCGTGGCCAATGTCGCCATCTGGGGGCAGCGCGATAAGCAGTTTCAGGTGCTCGTCGATCCCCAGCGGCTCCGGGCCGCCGGGGTCACGCTCGATGCGGTGACGCGCGCGGCGGGTGATGCGGCGGTGATCAGCGCCGGCGGCTTCATCGACACGCCGAATCTGCGCCTGAGCGTGACGCAACTCGGGCTCATCACCACGCCGGAGGATCTCGCGCGCACCGTCGTCGAGTTTCGCAATGGCGCACCGATCCGCCTCGGCGAGGTCGCGGAGGTGCGTGTCGGCAATCCACCGCTCATCGGTGACGCAGTCATCAATGACGGCGACGGCATTCTGCTCATCGTGGAAAAGCAGCCGTGGGGAAACACGCTCGATGTCACCACGGGCGTGGAAAAAGTCATGGCCGACCTCAAGCCCGCGCTGCCCGGCGTGAACATCGACACCACGATCTTTCGCCCGGCGACGTTCATCCAGCTCTCCATCGATCATCTCACCGAGGCGCTGTGGCTGGGCTGCCTGCTGGTCATCATCATTCTCGCGCTCTTCCTCGGCGACTGGCGCACCACCGTCATCAGCATCACCGCCATCCCGCTTTCGCTCGCGGTGGCGCTGCTGTGGCTGCGGTGGCGGGGCGAGACGATCAACACAATGATCCTCGCCGGCCTCATCATTGCGCTCGGCGAGGTCGTGGACGACGCCATCATCGACGTGGAGAACATCCTGCGCCGCCTGCGGCAAAACGCCGCGCTCGCCGTGCCGAAGCCGAAGCTGCAGGTCGTGCTCGATGCCTCGCTCGAAGTCCGCAGCGCCGTCGTCTATGCGAGCGTCATCATCGTGCTCGTCTTCATTCCCGTGTTCTACCTGCCGGGGCTGGCGGGCACTTTTTTCAAGCCGCTCGCACTTTCCTACATCCTCGCCATCACCGCTTCGCTCGCCGTCGCGCTCACCGTCACGCCCGCGTTGAGCTTGATGCTGCTGAAACTCAAGGACGGGGGCCATCGCGACGCGTTCTTTGCCCGCGGCATGAAGGCGCTCTATCGCGGCATCCTGCCGGTCTTTGCGCGCAAGCCCGGAGTCGCCGTGCTGGTGCTCCTCGCCGCGTTCGCCGGCAGCGGCTGGGTCTGGCACACGCAGTTGAAGGAGGAGTTCCTGCCGAACTTCAAGGAGCGCGATTTCCTCATGCACTGGCTGGAGAAACCGAACACCAGCGTCGAAGCCAGCAAGCGGATCACCATTGCCGCGGCGAAGGATCTGCTCGCCGTGCCGGGCGTGCGCAATCAAGGCGCGCACATCGGCCGCGCCGAGGTCGCGGACGAAGTGGTCGGCCCCGACTTCACCGAGTTGTGGATCAGCATCGACCCGAAGGCCGATTACGACGAGACGATCCACAAGGTGCAGACCGTCGTCGATGGCTACCCCGGCCTCGTTCGCGACCTGCTAACGTTCCTGCGCGAGCGCATCAAGGAAGTGCTCACCGGCGCGAGTGCGAGCGTGGTCGTGCGCATCTTCGGCCCCGATCTCGACACGCTGCGCACGCACGCCGCCGAAGTCAGCGCCGCGGTGAAGGACGTGCCTGGCATCAGCGCGCTCAAAGTCGAATCCCTCACGCTCGTGCCGCAGATCACCGTGAAAGTGCGGCCCGAAGCCGCCGCGCTGCACGGCCTCACGTCCGGACAAATTCGCCAGGCCGTCACCACGCTCATCAGCGGGCGGAAGGTTGGCGAGGTCTATCAGGAGCAGCGCGTTCACGATGTCACCGTGTGGAGCCTGCCTGCCGTGCGTGCCGACTACACCACGCTGCGCGAGTTGCTCATTGAAACGCCCGCCGGCGGCCATACGCGCCTCGCCGATGTGGCCGACCTCGCCATCGTCCCGACGCCAAACGCCATCAAACGCGAAGGCGCGTCGCGCCGCATCGACGTGACCTGCAACGTCGCCGGTCGCGCGCTCGGCGATGTCGTGCGCGAGATCGAGCAGCGAGTCGGCAAGCTCACCTTCAAGACCGGCCACCACCCCGAAATCCTCGGCGAATGGGCCGAGCGCCAGGCCGCGCAAAGCCGCCTCGGCTGGCTCTCGCTCGCCTCGCTCGCCGGCATCCTCATTCTGCTCTTCGCGGATTTCAAATCCGTGCGTCTCACGCTCCTCGTCGCGCTCACGCTGCCCTTCGCGCTCATCGGCGGAGTCATGGCCGCGTGGCTCGGCGGAGGCGTGCTCTCCCTCGGTTCGCTCGTCGGCTTTGTCACCGTGCTCGGGATCGCCGCGCGCAATGGCATCCTGCTCGTGAGCCACTACCGCCACCTCGAACAAGAGGAAGGCCTGGCATTCGGATTGCCGCTCGTCTTGAAAGGCAGCGAGGAGCGCCTGGTGCCGATTCTCATGACCGCCACCACCGCCGGATTCGCGCTGCTGCCGCTGGTGCTCAAAGGCAACGTCCCCGGCAATGAAATCGAACGCCCGATGGCCCTCGTGATCCTCGGCGGTCTCGTCACGAGCACGCTGCTGAATCTCTTCCTGCTCCCCGCGCTGTATGCGCGTTTTGGCCGGCGTCGTGCCGACCGCACTTCGTAGCTGCCGAGACACTGCACCGCCTGCACCGCCATGAAACTCCAATCGCTCCTCGCCATCACCGCGCTTCTCGCCGCGCCGCTCGTCCGTGCGGAGGATGAGAAGCCGCCCACGGAAGTCGCCGTCCACGTCGGCAAAGTCACGCGCACGACGCTGCGCCGAATGGTCACGGCGTATGGCAGCGTCGAGCCGGAACCGGCGGAGGTGGGCAAGCTCCCGGCCAGCGCAAAACTTTCACCGGCTCTCGCGGGCATCGTCTCCGAGGTGAATGGCGTCGAAGGCCAGCGCGTGGAGAAAGGCGCGGTGCTTTTCCGGCTCGATAGCCGAGCCGTGGATGCGGCGGTGGCGAAAGCGGAATTGACCATCGCCTTCGCGCAGAAGAACGCCGACCGGCAGAAGACGCTGATCGCGGCTGAAGGCACCTCGGAGAAACACGTTCTTGAAGCCGAGCAGGCGCTCGCCGCGGCGCAGACGGAACTCGCGACGGCGAAAGTGCAGCAGTCGCTTCTGCGCGGTGAGGCGCCGCTTTCGGGAACGCTCGTGCGTTTCAGCGCGCGGCCCGGCGAAGCAGCAGACGCGACGACGGTGCTCGCCGAAATCGTGGACCTCGACCGGCTCGTGGCCACCGTCCGCGTGCCGCGCGCGGAGGCGGCGGATCTGAAAGTCGGGCAGAAAGCTGAGCTGCGCACGAGTGCGAGCGACGCCAAGGCCACCGCTGCGACGGTCGCGTTTGTAAGCCCGCAGGTGGATGCGGCGAGCGCCACGGTGCTCGTGCGCGTGGCGGTGCCGAAAGACGCGGGGCTAAGCCCCGGTGATTTCGTGAGCGCGCGCATCGTGGTCGAGGAACGTGAGGACAAACTCGCGGTGCCGCGCGCGAGCGTTTACACCGACGGCGAAGGCAAGACGACTCTCTCCATCGTCGAGGGCGATACCGCGAAACAGAAAGTTGTGAAGGCGGGCCTGCGCGACGGCGACCTCGTGGAGGTGGAAGGCGAAGGCGTGAGCGAAGGCGCGACCGTGGTGACCATCGGCTCCTACGCACTGCCCGAGCAGACGAAGGTGCGCATCCTCAACGCCACGGCCGACGCGAAATGAGCGGCTCTCCCGAAACCGCCGGGTCCGGCGCAGGCTCGTTTGCGGCGCGGCACCGGCTGGCCATCATTTTCATCACCGTCGCGGTGTGTCTCGGTGGTGTGTTCAGCGCGCTGCGGATGCCGTCGTCGGTGTTCCCCGAGACGGAATTTCCGCGCTGCGTCATCCTCATCGACAACGGCGTGATGCCCGCGGACGAGATGATGGCGACCATCACGCGGCCCATCGAGGAGGCGATGAAGGACATCCCCGGCGTCGTGCAGGTGCGCTCGGCAACGGGCCGCGGCAGCGCGGAGGTGAACGTGTTTTTCAACTGGCAGGTGAACATGGTCGAGAGCGAGCTCTACGTGCTCAACCGCATCTCGCAGCTCAAAGCCTCGCTGCCACAGACGGCGAAGACGACCGTGTGGCGGCTGACGTTCAATGCCTTCCCCATCATCGGCGTGAGTCTCACCTCGCCAAAGCGCGAGCAGACCGAACTGTGGGAACTCGCGCGCTACGACTTGAAGCCGCGCTTCCTGCGCATTCCCGGCATCGCCCGCGTGGACCTCGTGGGCGGACGCGCGCCGGAATATCACGTCGTCGTGGACCCGCTGAAACTCGCGGCGGCAAACGTCGCGCTCGGTGACATCACGACTGCGCTGGAAAAAGGAAACCTCGTCGCGCCGGCAGGCTTCCACATGGAGAACTACACCATCTACCTCGCGCTCGTGGACAGCCGCGTGAAGACGGCACAGGACATCGAGGACTTCGTGGTCACGATGCGCGACGGTCATCCCATCCGCATCCGCGACTTCGCGCGCGTCGAGCGCGGGCCGGAACCGGTCTTCAACGTGGTGAACGCGCAGGGCCGTCGCGCCGTGCTGATGAACATCCGCGCGCAGCCTACCGGAAGCAGCATCCTGAACATCGCCGCCGAATTGAAAACGCAGCTCGCCGAACTGCGCAAGACGCTCCCGCCGGACATGGAGCTATCCTTTTACTACGACCAATCGCTGCTCGTGCAGGAATCCATGCGCAGCGTGTGGGAGGCCATCCTCATCGGGCTCATCTTCGCCGTGGTGGTGCTGTATCTCTTTTTGAAAAACTGGGGCAGCGTGCTCACGGCCATCGTCGTCATTCCGGTGTCCGTGCTGGCGACCGTCGTGGTGATGCTCGCGTGCAAACTCACCTTCAACCTGATGACGCTCGGCGGCATCGCGGCTGCCATCGGGCTCATCATCGACGACGCCATCGTCGTCGTGGAGGCCATCTACGCGCGCATCGCGCACGGCGAGCCGCGATTGAAAGCCATCCAGGGCGCGCTCGCAGACATCCTGCATCCGCTCATCGGCTCCACGCTCACGCCGGTGGTCGTGTTCATTCCGCTGGCGTTTCTCGACGGCATCTCCGGCGTCTTCTTCCGCTCGCTCGCGCTCACGATGGTCGTCGCGCTGCTCACCTCGCTCGTGCTCGCCGTCACGCTCACGCCCGCGCTGGCGTCGCTCTTTTTGCGCGACCGCGCGCACCTCGAACACGGCCACACGCCAAAGAGCGAGGAAGGCGGATTCATCCTGCGCCCGCTGCTGCGCCTGTTCGATGGCGTGCTGCGGCGCGCGCTGCGCTGGCGCTGGGCCGTGCTCGGCGCGTGCGTGGCCATCGCCTTCGGCGGCTGGAAGCTCTACGACCATCTGCCCACCGGCTTCATGCCCGACATGGATGAAGGCGGCTTCGTCATTGATTGCCTCACGCCCTGGGGCACGAGCCTCGAAGAAACCGACCGCATGATGCAGCAGGCCGAGGCCATCCTGCGCGCCACGCCGGAAGTCGAAGGCTACTCCCGCCGCACCGGCGCTCGCCTCGCGCTCGCCATCGCCGAGCCAAACAAAGGCGATTACCTCGTGAAGCTGCGCCCCGACCGCAAACGCTCGACCGAGGAAGTGAAGATCGAACTGCGCGACAAGTTCAACGCCGCGCTGCCTGGCGTGGAGTGGGAGTTCCCCGGCATCCTCGGCGACCTCCTCGGCGACCTCACCGAATCGCCCGACCCGATCGAGATCAAACTCTTCTCCACCGACACGCCGTGGCTGATGAAGAAGGCGCCCGAGGTGAAGGAGGCCATCGAGAAAGTGAAGGGCATCGTGGACACGAGCGACGGCCTCAAGATGACCGGCCCGACCATCAGCTTCCGCATCCGCGCGCTTGACGCGCAGCGCCACGGCCTCACCAGCGAAGACATCGCCACCGCGCTCAATACCGCGATGCTTGGCCGCACCGCATCGAGCGTGCTCGAAGGCGACCGCGTCGTGGAGATCCGCGTCGTCGCCGAGACCGGAAGCATCAAACGCCTCGATGATTTGAAGGAGCTGCCCATCCGCACGCCAAGCGGCAGCATCGTGAAGATCTCGCAAGTCGCCGACATCACCGAGGAACCCGGCCAGCTCGAACTCCGCCGCGAAGATTTGCGCCAGCTCGTCGCCGTCACCGCCGCGCTCGAAGACCGCGACCTCGGCAGTGGCATCGCCGAAATCAAACAAGTGCTCGCTCAGGACAAAAGCATCCCGCCCGGCGTCATCGAGTTCGGTGGCCTGTTTCATCAGCAGGAGGAAAGTTTCCGCCACCTGCTTGTCGTGCTCCTGCTCGGCATCGCACTCGTCTTCACCGTGCTCATCATCGAGTTCCGCAGCTTCCGCGAGCCTCTCGCCATCGTCTTCGGCAGTGTGCTCGCGCTCACCGGCACCATCGGCGCGCTGTGGCTCAGCGGCACCACGCTGAACATCGTCAGCTTCCTCGGCGCGATCATCGGCGTCGGCATCGTGGCCAAGAACGGCATCCTCATGCTCGACCTCGTCGCCCATCACCGCGCCGACGGTGCCAGCCTCGAAGACGCGCTCGTCCTCTCCGCCCACCGTCGCCTGCGCCCCATCCTGATGACCTCGCTCGCCACCGTCCTCGCGATGGTCCCGCTCGCCTGGGGCATCGGCCACGGCGCCGACATGCTCCGCCCGCTCGCCATCGGCATCATCGGCGCGCTGTGTATCTCGATGCTCTTCTCCCTCATCGCGACCCCTGTGGTGTTCCGGCTGCTCGCAAGGTGGTGATACCTGCTTTGAAGATCTGCTGAGTTCCGCATTTAATTGCCTGATTTGGCTTTTGATTTCCGCACCGAGGGTAGATGGAGTGGCGCCCGTCTCGGATTAACGAACAGCCTTCGATTCCAACACGCGAAACGCCCACCGGCTCAAGGCCGACGGGCGCTTGCGGTCAGCCGCGACGGCTCAACTCTCCGGCAGGTCGTCGAACAAGCCGGGCTGAAACGGCTTCAACGCCTTCTGCTCTTCGCGGAAGAAGTCTGCTTTCGTCTTGCCCTTTCGCTTCCCCTTCAACGTGTGACAGTCGAACGCATAGTCGGGGACTTTCTCCTTCCCGGCCTTCAGCAACTCGGCGGCCAACTTGTCAGCGTCGATGCCGGCGAGCGCGTCATACACGAAGTTTTGCAGGTGGTCGGCGTCGCGGCTCTTTCGCGCAGCGCACAGCAGGATCACGGCTTTCGAGATGAAGATGCGACCCTTGGGCTGCTTCGCGGGCACGGTCTTGTTCACGAACACGTAGCTGTCGTGCAGCGCCTTTATCTCGCTGGTGATCAGGCCCCACACGTCTTCCGCGCTCACGGTCAGCAGGCGCTTCCAGACGTAGTTGCCGTAGCCGCTGTGCCACAGCTCCAGCGCCCAATACCCAGCCAACCGGGTGTCGGCTCGCCGGATCGCTTTCTGCATCGCCGACGACACCTCACCGAAGTCGTAACCGCGCTTGGTGATGATTCTCACGGCTGCACCTCCGTTCCGGTGATGATGGCGAGGATGCGGGTCATTCGCTCTCGCCGCGGGCTCGCTTCTCCACGCTCGTAGCGGCAGATCAGTCCTTGGTCGCGCGGCAGGCCAAGCACTGCGCAGGCGTCCCACTGGCGCAGGCCGTGCGCCTTTCGCCATGCGCGGAGCCTCTGACCGAACTCATGCGAGCGGGCTTTGAACCAGTTGTGCGTGCCGGGACCGCTCGCGGGTGGCTGTTTCAACGCTGCGACGAGCTGCTCCAGACGCGGCTTGCGCGGGAACGCCTTGCCGCTCTCCCAGTCGGAGATCAGCGCTTGGTCGCGCGGCAGCCCGAGGGCAACGCACGCCTGCGCTTGGGTGAGGCAATGCTTCCGCCGCCAGTCCCGCAATGCCTTCGCGAACTGCTTGGGCGTGATCAGCGGCTTCGCCTTCGGCGGGTTCACCGCGAGCGGGCCGTGAATGAGTTCCAGCACGGCTAGGGGCCGCTGCGGCAATGCGCGAGCGCTCTCCCAAACCCAGATCGTGCGGTCGGTCGTCTTCAACCCGGCGACGGAGCGCAGTGCGTGGGCGGCCTGCGCGCGGCTGAGCTTGCAGCGACGACGCCACGCCCGCATCAACTCGGCGAACTTCTGTGGCTCGATGGGGCGCGGGCGCTTGGTCGCCTGTTTCACCAGCTCAACGTCCACGGGCATACGCAGCCTGCGGAGTATCTCGCCAAGCGCAGGCTGGCGGGGAACTCCACCCTGCGACTCCCATCCGCGGACTGTCTCCGCGCTGGTGCCGATCGCCGCAGCCGCCTCGCGCTGCGTGAATCCGTGCTTCACGCGCCACCGCTTGAGCGCATCGGCAAACTCGGCCGGGCTCATGCGCACGTCGCTCAGCGGGTCGTGCCCGTGGCGCATCTGGCGCTCCACGGCGCACCGGGTGAAGTAGTCCGGCTCGCTGCGTCCCGCCAGCCAGCCACGGAACGTCACCACCGGACAGCCAAGCACGTTCGCGGCATCGGCGGAACTGAACCCGGTTCGCCCGAACCATTCGGTAAGCATCGCGCTGAACGCCTTCACAGCCAGCCTCCTTCGATGTCGCGCTGCTTGGCCTTGTCGATGGCAGGCGGGTTTGCACGTTCAAACGCGGCCTGCTCGCTGGCGGCGAGCTTGGCGCGGTCATCGAGCAGGCGCTCCACGAGATCGCGCGCACGGTCGAGCGCCATGTTCTCGCCGCGGCGGAACGTCCTGCGCCGCCAATACGTCGCGCCATCGCCGCTGCCGCAGAACCCGTAGATCTTCAGCACCCGCCGCGTGCGTTCATCGACGCGCTCGGGGAACTGGACGACGACTTTGCCCCGCTCGGCATCGTCGTGAATCACGATGTCGCCGTGACGCTCGCGCAGGCCGGGCGTGGACGCCGCGAGCTGCTCGGTGGCGATGCGCTCGCGCGTGGCAATCGCTTTCTCGGCGAGCTGATGGATGAGGATGAAGTCCATCTGCTCGACTGCCTCGCGGAGCGCGCAGGAGAGAACATCGAGCCGCTTGTCGAGCAGCGGCATCGTCATTACGTCATGGCTGGGCACCACGGCGAAACGCTGCTGGCATTTCGTCGCCAGCGGCGCTGGGCGCCACTGATCGCGCACCACGGGCGCAGGCTCGTCGCCCTCGTCCGGGTAGAGGAAATCGACGACGGGCACGAGGCTCACGTCATCGCCAATCGCTTCGACGCCGATCATATCGAACCTCCTTCGATCGCGGCGATGATGGCCCGCAGGGTGAACCCACGCGGCGCGCAGCGTCCAAGCTCCCAGTTCTCCAGCGTTCGGGGTGAGCAGCACAGGATTTGCGCGGCCTCGACCCGCGTCAGCCGGCGGCGTGCGCGCCAGGCGACGATCAGTTTCTGGAAGTGCGCGATGCTCGTCGCGCGCGAGCCGGCTTTGTCCGGCATTGGCGTTGGGGTTGTGTTTCGTTTCACCCCAATTTTTTGCCAGCCGGCGCTCGCGAGGAACCATCACTGAAGGCTTCGCCAGCCGCGCCAAAGTTTGCACCAATTTCGCGGACGCCCCGCGGTTGGCGCGAAAGTTGAAACTAAAGTTCCGTGCAAACGGTGTTCACCATTTTCCGCTGGGAGGAATCAGCGCGGCGGTCAGAACGGACACTCGGCGCCGTCGATGATCTCATGGCCGGATTTGGGATCGAATTGCGGTTGTTCCGCGAGCTTCACGTAGAGCCGTGGAGGCAGCGTGTGTTTGCGGCGGGCCACATCCCAGAAATAGTCCACGTCCGGGTCAGCCCAGAGCAGCAGCGGATAAAACGTGCCATCGTCCTGGCGGTAGAGCGCCACAATCCATTCGCCGTCCTCGGGCTCGCGGAAACCCGGCTCGCCGCATTCGAGCGAATAGATCGGCGGGCCAATCTGCGGTGACTCGGCACAGGTCTCGTTGCGCAACGAACGGGGTGGTTTGGGTAGCGGGTCGGGCGGCGCTTTCGATTCGACCTGCGGCGGCCTGGCCATGATCGGCAGTGGCTTTCCCTCATTCACCGGAAAAGACGCGACCCGGACTTTGATCACGGGCACGCCGCGCACCCCGACGAGCTTGGCGATGCGCTGGCGGTGTGGCTTGCCGCTCGCTCCCGGATGCACGACGCACCCAAACCGGCCGTCCGACTGGATGATCAAATGCTCGCCAGTCGTGTCCTTGCCCTTCTCCGCGCAGGCCGGGCAGCGGGCGATGGTCTTGCCTCCCCCCTCATGGACGTTCTCCAGCTTGGTCAGATCGAGGCTCATGGCGACGGTTTGAAAGCAACGCCGCGAAAGCCCTTCTGCGACTTGCCGTCGCGCTGAACGCTGTTCGAGCGGCAGACTTGGAACAGCTCCAGCATCAGGCTTTCAAGCTGGCGATGGATGGCGGTGATCGGCAGCGGGTCCCAGCCGCGCTCGGGACAAAACTCAGCGTAACGCTCCACGATCTCCGACGTCGTGAGCGACTCATCGTCCGCGCGCTCCACCCGCTCGCTGAGGAACACGCGCAGGCTGTCGCTCTCGGCGAGCAGCGAATCGACCAGCCCCTGCTGCCGCTCAGTGAGCCGGATGTCGCCAATCTCGGCTACATCCGCGAGCAGCAGCGCCAGACCTTCGAGCGCCCAGTTCAGAATGCCGCTGCCCTCGTCGCGGATCAGCACATCGACGAAATCGGTGATCTTCTTCGCTGGCGGCGGTGCCTCGTAACGCACAAGCAGCATCCGCCGCCGCCACGCGCCGATGTCGCCCTGGAGCCGCACGCGCAGCCGGCAGTTGGACGTGATGATCATGTTGAACAAGCCCTGCACCGGGAAACTGCCGGTGCCGCCCTTCTGCTCGGCATTGAACCAATCGCCGCCCACCAGTCCCTTTGCCTCGGATGCGCCGGGCGTGCTCATGAAATCCTCGGCGACATCGACTCCGACCAGCAGCGTCTTGCGCAGGAACCGGAAAATCTCGAACCGGTCATTGAGATGCCGGGTGCGCAGTTGCATCACGTTGTCGATGCCGACCACGCGCTGAATGATGTTGGCGTAAACCGTCTTGCCACGCCCGGCCAGTCCGTCGAGCAGCGTGAAGCGCTGGACGAGATTCACACCGAGCAGGCACTGCCCCGCCATTTTTTGCAGCAGCAGCACATCGTCCGCGTGGACTGCGGGCATGAGTAGCTCATTGAGGAAACGTGGGCACGTGGCCGCGGGATCATAGGCGATGGGCGAACGGTTGCGGCTGCGAAACGTCGGTGAAAACGGGTGCAGCCGCGCGCCATCCTCACCGAAAACGATAACCCCGTTGCTCAGGTGAACGATGCGCTGCCGTTCCTTGAACGCGCCCCGCTGCTCGATGATGCCGCGAAGCTGAGCGGTGACGGCGTTCAGCGTGCGGTCGTTTCGATAGCGACCGAGCGCCCCCATGAAATCGGATTCCCGCGACACCTCCAGCAGGCGGCTGGAGATCGCCTGCTTGATCAGGTCGGCAGACTCGACCGTGTAAAGCCCGGTGTCCTCGTGGTAGCGGTAGAACGCGCGCTCGTCCGGCTCGAAGAGGGCGATGTGCTCCTTGGAATACAGCCCGGCCCAATACGCCTCGTTCAGGCCGCAGATGCGCGAAGATTCGCCGTCCTTGCTCTGGCAGACGAAGTAGGGTTCGCCGAACTTCCGTTGCAGCTCGGCATCGGCGCTGTCGTCCTGGGGAACTTCGGCGCGCGGCTTCCACGGCAGCACGAGATCGTCCGGCCAGATGATTTCGCCAAAGGTCAGATCGACCGCGGGCGCGTCGTTCACCGCTCGATATTCCATGCCCTCGGGATGCACGCCGTGGATGACGGTCTGATTGCCGGTGCTGCGCCATTCGCCCCACGCCTTGCCGTCGCGTGTCTCCAGCTTGCCCGACCCCGGATACTGCCCGCGGATCTTCACCCACAGATTGCCACCGCGTTTGCCGCGGGTGAAAAGCGTAGAACGTAGCTGCGGATTCAGCGTGAGGAAGGGCTCCACGCTGGCGTCGTCGTCGATGTCGATGGAACAAACGCCGCCGGAGGGAGCGCCGACGAGCACGCCGAGATTGTGACCGGAGTTCAGGTTCGCGACGTAGCGCTCGTCGCGCATGTGCTCGACGGGCACATTCTGCCAGCCGCGAAACTTCGGCGCTTTCGTGCCGCGTGCCATCCAGATGACCACGACCTGATCGCCGAGCAGTCGCTGGATGCGCTGCACGGGCGTTGGGTTGACATGCTCAGTCATGTGAAGTTCCGCGTTGGGGCTTCGAGTGTTCATCATGGGAGCCGCCCGTCTCGAAAGAGGCGGGCGGTTTTCGTTTAGTCCGACCGCAGCGCAGCGCGCCGCTTCTGCCGCTCGACGTGCGCCGAGAGCCGGCGCCTGCTGCGAACGAATTGCTCCACCTCCTGAAGGTCGAAGCGCACTGAACTGCCCAACAGAATGTGCGGCAGTCCGCATTTCCGCAGGTTGTTCAAATGCCTCCGCGAAATGCGAAGATGGGAGGCGAGTTCTGTTTCAGTGACCCAGCCGGTGAGACCGGATGCCGGAGCAGAGTTTGGAGTGTCTTTGTTCACGTCCACGCTCAGCGTGTCAACTTTCAGGCTTGTCATGCCGCGGTTGCCTGATATTTCTCGTTTGTGCGCGGGAGCGCACAAACGTCAAAAAAAAATTCCGAAACGTGTGGAGGCGACGTTGGGAGGGGCAGTTCAGGAAGTCGTGACGTTCATTGCGCAATTAACTGTGCGATCTGCGAACGCCTCTCGTTGCGAAACGAAGGGTGAGTTCGTGCTGACACGAACTCGGCGGACAGCCGCGCGGAAATTCCAAAACGTGGAGATAATCGTGTCGGCACGATTATCTCCGTCTTGGCGGCGACAATCAGCCAAGGAACGGGGCGTGCGTATGCTTCGCCAAGGCGGCGTCCACCGCCGACTTGCGATAGCGGAGTGTTCTGCCAATTCGGATGAACGGGACCAGCCCGTTCACGCGCCACGTGTAGAGCTGGCGCGGCTTGATGCGGAGATACTCGGCGGCCTCTCGGTCGGTCATGAGGCGGTCGCTGTCGTGGATTGCCGGTGATTGCGGATTCATGGCACCCGCACCCTGTCAATCAACCCGCCGCGAACTTCACCGGGACGACATTGCTCGCCGTGGTGGGCATCACGTTGAACCACGCGATGGCCTGGGAGCGCGTGACCACCTTGCGGTAATTGCTGAACAGTTTCTGCGGCGAATTCCCCAATTCCAACGACACCTGCGCCGCGTCGTTCGTGATCGCGAGTCGGTAGCTGGCGTAGCTGTGGCGCAATCCATTCTGCTTCCACTTGAACGGAAGACTTCCCGCCGGCCTGGCCTTGCTCGCCTTCTGTGCCGCCGTGGCGAACGCCTCCGCGAGGCAGACGGGCAGGCTGTAATTCAGCACCGGACCGCTGGTCTGCACGAACGGCTGAATCCATTCCACCAGCGGCGGCAGGATCGGCACGAGCCGGCGCGATGCCGTCTTCGTCTGGTCACTGCCGATGTCAATGACCTCCTCACCCCAGTTGAAGTTCTCCCAGCGGAGCCGGAGCATCTCGGCAGACCGAATGCCGGTGAACGCGCCGATAATCAGCCCGAGCTTCGCCTGCCCCTCCGCCACGGCGAGGAGTTCGGCCAGTTCGCCCGGCGTGAAGACCTCGATGGGTTTCGAGCGAATCTTCGGCTTCTCCAGCCAGTGCGCTTCCGTTTCCCGGTCGCGCGGGAGGTAGCCGCGTCGGCGCGCGAAGTTGAGCAGCGTGATGATGTGACGCCGGAAGTTGTTCCGCGTCACGAGTCCAGTCGTCAGCTTCGCGAGCCACTGCTCCAAATCGCGCGTGCAGACGTGGGCGATGCTCGTCTGGAAGTCCGTCGCGAATTTCCGCAGCCGCCACGTTGCGTCGTTGATGTAAGTCTCGCTCAGCCCGTTCGCTCGTTTCGCAACGAGAAACTCCTCGACGACCTCGGACACCGTGCGCGTCATCTCCGGGCGGATGGAATTGTGCAGGAAGAACTCCACGGCTTGCGTCAGCGAGCCCGCGTTCCCGAGCGAATCTACCGCGTTCGCATATTCGCTCGCCGCTACGTGCAGCGGCGCCTTCTCGCGCAGTCGGCGTTGGGCCTCACGATACTCCGCCGCTTCGGTCGTGGAAATGCACGAGGCATCGACGCGGCCCGCGGAGAGTTCCTTCGCCTGCGTTTTGGCGAATCGCATCGCGCGTTTCTCGTCGCCGAAGTTTCGTCGGAACCGCCGCTCGCCGACCATCCATGCGACGGTGAACATGGGCTGCCCACGGTTCTGGCCCCGGTAGATTTTGACGGTGACGGACCCTGCCTTGGCGAACTGGACCTTGGATTCGTTAGCCGCATGAGTTGTCATGCAGCCGTCATGCAAGTCAACCAACTCGTCGTAAGTCGTTGATGTTGTTGGCGACCCTAACGGGATTCGAACCCGTGTTCCCGCCGTGAAAGGGCGGTGTCCTAGGCCGCTGGACGATAGGGTCTCTTTGGAAAAGAGGGCCGCGAATATGCAGCGGTGCCTCCGGCGCGGCTGCGCTGCTGGACAAGGCGGCACGTGTGCGTAAGCTCCGCGCCCTCATGTTCAGCCTGCTTGCCGACAAACTTCAGGGCGTGTTCCGCAATCTCTCCGGGAAGGGGAAGATTTCGGAATCGAATGTCGCGGATGCCTTGCGCGAGGTGCGCATGGCGCTCCTGGAGGCGGACGTGCATTTCCAAGTGGCGAAGGATTTCATCGCCCGGGTGAAGGAGAAGGCGCTCGGCGAGGCGGTGCTGAAGTCGGTGACGCCGGGGCAGCAGATCGTGAAGATTTTCCACGATGAGCTGACGGCGCTGCTCGGTGGCGATGCATCGCCGCTCGATCTCACCTCGCCGGCGCGTGTGCTCATCGTGGGCCTGAACGGCGCGGGCAAAACGACGACTTGCGGCAAGCTCGCTAATTTCCTGCGCAAGCAGGGCAGGGCGCCCGCGCTCGTGGCGCTCGACCTTTACCGGCCGGCGGCGATCGAGCAGCTCGCGACGCTCGGGCGGCAGCTCACGATTCCGGTCTTTGTGCCGCCGCAGGGCGCGACGGATGTGGCCGCGACGGCGAAGCTCGCCGTGCAGTGGCTCGCGGAGACGCCGCACAACGTGGAGATTTTTGACACGGCGGGCCGGCAGGAGATTGACGAGGCGCTGATCGCCGAGGTGAAGAAGCTGCGCGAGTATTTGAAGCCGCAGGAGGTGCTGCTCGTCGCGGATGCGGCGACGGGCCAGCAGGCGGTGAGCGTGGCGACGCATTTTCACGAGGCGCTCGACATCACCGGGCTTATCCTCACGAAGCTCGACGGCGATGCGCGCGGCGGCGCTGCGCTCTCGATGCGGGAGGTGACGAAGCGCCCGATCAAATTCGCCGGCACGGGTGAGAAGATGGACGCGTTCGAGGTTTTTCACCCCGACCGCCTCGCGGGCCGCATCCTCGGCATGGGCGACGTGGTCACGCTTGTCGAGAGCGCCGCGGCGGCGATTGACGAGGAGGAGGCGAAGCGGATGGAGGCGAAAATCCGCAACGCGACGTTCGACTTCAACGACTTCCTCGAGCAGTTCAAATTCATGCGCCGGCTTGGGCCGCTGGAAAAAATCCTTGGCATGTTGCCCGGCATGGGTAACCTAAAAAACCTTTCGGTTGACGAAGGGCAGCTCAAGCGAATCGAGGCCATCGTCCTTTCGATGACACCTCAGGAGCGCACGACGCCGGACATCTTGAATGCCCGCCGCCGCCAGCGCATCGCACGCGGGAGCGGCTCGACTGTCACCCAGGTGAATGACCTCATCACGCGCTTCAATGAGATGCGCAAGATGATGAAACAGATGCCGCGAATGCAGAAGATGATGGCCAAAGCAAAAGGCCGGGGTCTTTTCAGCCGCGGCCAGTAATTTAAAATCCAAACTCAACAAAACGAATCATGGTCGTCATCCGACTCCGCCGCGAAGGCACCACCAACACGCCCTACTATAAAGTCGTCGTCGCCGATCAGCGCAGCCCGCGCGACGGCAAGTTCATCGAAATCATCGGGAACTACGATCCGAAGAAGCAGGGCCAGAACGCCAACGTCGATCTCGCCCGCGCCGACTACTGGATCGGCCAGGGCGCGCAGCCGAGCGACACGGTGCGCAGCCTGATCAAGAAGGTCCGCAAGGCGACCGCCGACGCGGCAAAGTAAAGCGCTGCGCCCTTAGCGCATCGGAAATTTCAGCGGAAAGTCCGGCTCCGTCCGAACTTTCCGCTTTTCCGTTTCCACGTGCCGCGCTTAAAACGTGCGTCATGGAACGCTTCCTCGATTTCGTGCTGCGCCAGCTCGTCGATTTTCCCGACGAGGTGGTGATCCTCCGCGAGGATGCGCCGAAGAAGACAGTCTTCCGACTTCAGATGCGCCGGACCGACATTGCCAAAGTCGTCGGAAAATACGGCCAGACGATTTCCGCGATCCGCAATCTTCTCGATGCTGCGGCATCGAAGCACGGCACGCGTGCGACGGTGGAAATCGTCGAGGAAGACGAGCGGGCAGGCCGCTGAGCACGCACGCTTGCGCTTGCGTGGTGTGTGCGGAATGCTCCGCGCCCTATGTGGAAAGGCCGCTTCCAAGAACAAACCGCCGCACTGCTCCAGTCGTTCAGCGAGAGCATCAGCTTCGACTGGCGCCTGTGGCGGCATGACATCGAGGGCTCGATCGCGCACAGCGCCGCCCTGGAAAAAGCGGGCCTGATTTCCAGGAAGGAGCGCGCGCAGATCGTCCGCGGCCTACGCGAAATCGGCGGCGAGATCGCGGCGGGAAAATTCAAGTTCAAGACGGAGCTCGAGGACATCCACATGAACATCGAGGCCGAGCTGACCAGGCGCATCGGTACGGCGGGGGCGAAACTGCACACGGCGCGCTCGCGCAATGATCAGGTCGCGCTCGATATCCGGCTTTACCTGCGCGACGAGTGCGATGTGGTCGTCGGCTTGCTACGCGATTTGCAGCGCGCGCTCGTCGGGCTGGCCACACGGCATAAGGATGTGGTGATTCCCGGCTACACGCATCTCCAGCGCGCCCAGCCCGTTTTTTTTGCGCACCACCTGCTCGCCTACGTCGAGATGTTCGAACGCGACCTCGGGCGCATTGCGGACTGCCGCAATCGCATCAACGTTCTCCCGCTCGGTAGCGGCGCAATCGCGGGCTCGACTATCGTGCTCGACCGCAAGCTCGTCGCGAAGCTGCTCGGTTTTCCCGCCATCACCCAGAACTCGATGGATGCCGTGAGCGACCGCGATTTCGCCGTCGAGCTGCTTGCCGCGCTCGCGCTCGTCGCCACGCACCTCTCGCGGCTCAGCGAGGACGTGATTCTATGGGCCTCGAGCGAGTTCAAATTCATCACCATCAGCGACGCCTACACGACCGGCTCCTCGCTCATGCCGCAGAAAAAAAATCCAGACGTGGCTGAGCTCACGCGCGGCAAGACGGGGCGCGTCATCGGCAACCTCGTCTCGCTGCTCACGACGCTGAAGGGCCTGCCGATGACCTACAACCGCGACATGCAGGAGGACAAGGAGCCGGTCTTCGACAGCGTCGACACCGTCAAAGCCGCGCTCGCCGTTTTTGCCGGCATGCTCGACGGCACGAAGGTGAACGCCGCCGCGTGTGCCGCAGCCGTAGCTGACCCGATGCTGCTCGCGACCGACGTCGCCGACTACCTCGTGAACCGCGGCGTGCCCTTCCGCAGCGCGCACGAAGTCGTCGGCAAGGCCGTCGCGCTCTGCGCGCAGCGCGGCTGCGATCTCCCGCAGCTCACGCTCGCCGACTGGCGCGCGCTTTCGCCCGCGTTTGAAAAGGATGTCGCCAGGTGCTTCGACCTCCGCACCGCGATGGCGGCGCGCAAAGGCATCGGTGCTCCGTCGCCGAAGAACGTGGCCGCGCAGCTCGCGCGCTGGAAGAGGGCACTGCGCTGACTGCCATGGACAGATTTCACCGCTTCATCCGTGATTCCGGGGACTGGCGCGTTGTCTCGAGTGAGAAGCAATTCGCGAATCCCTATGTCGAGGTTTACCGGGCGATGGTGACGTCGCCTACGCGGTCGGAGCCGTTTCCGTGGACGGTGGTGCACCGCAAGGGCGCCGTGGTCATCGCGCCGATGACTGCCGATGGAAAATTCATCCTCGTGCGGCAGGAGCGTGTTCCGATTCGCGCGACGATTTGGGAATTTCCCGCGGGGCAGATTGATGACGCGTCGGAGCCGGATGCGATCCGCGCGACGGGCCTGCGCGAACTACACGAGGAAGCGGGCTACGAGCTTGCACCGGGTGGCGAGGTGATCTCGCTGGGGCATTTTTTTCCAAGCTCGGGATTCACGGATGAGCACAGCCATCTCGTGCTCGCACGGTCTGTCGTGCAAGCAGCCAGCGGCGCGAAGCCGGACGCTGCGGAATCCATCACCGACTGCTGCGCATTTTCACTCAAGGAGCTGCGCGCGATGATCGCGTCTGGAGAAATCCGCGATTCGAACACGCTCTGTGCCTTTGCGCGGATGGCTGCGCTCGGCCTGCTGCCGGGCTAGGCGTCCGTGCGGTTCAGCAGCCATGCCGCACCGCCGCAGGTGACGATGGCGCCGATTCCAAGGAAGAGGAGGTCGCCCGCGAAAAATGAAAACTCCGCATTGCGGAGACTCGCCATGCGGAACGCGTCGCAGAAATGCGTGAGCGGAAACAGCTCGGCGATCGTGCGGACGCCCTCGGGAAGCCGCTCGATGGGCGCGAACGCCCCGGACAGCGGAAACACGGGCAGCAGGTAGAAAACGGCGAATTGTATCGCCTGCGTCTGGGTGTGGCAGAACGCCGAGATGAGAAGGCCGGAGCCGAGCGAGCAGAGGAGGAAAAGCAGGCAGAGGAGCGCGAGCGTGAGATGCTGGCGGAAATGCACGCCGAAGTGGAAATGCGCGACGGAGATCGTGACGCCGATGAGAAAGAGCGAGATGCCAAGGTAGGGGAGCACTTTGCCGATGACGATTTCCATCCGGCGCAGCGGCGTGACGATGAGCTGCGCGAGTGTGCCGGCCTCGCGCTCCCGCGCGATCGTGCAGGCCATGAGCGTGACGGTGAGGAGCTGCAGGATGAGGCCGATGATGCCTGGCGTGACGTAGTCGATGAACCGCAAGCCCGGATTGTAGAGGATGTGCGTCTCCGGCTGCCACGGCTTCGCGATTTTCTGAAACTCCAGCTTCAGCTTCGCCTTGCTCTCGGGGGAGATGGTTTTCATCACGTCCCAAATCTCCGCCGGGAGTTCCTCGAGCAGCGGCCTCGACGTCAGCTCCTGCACATTCTCCTGGCTCTGGTAATCGCCGAGCATCTCGCGCAGCCTGCCCTGAAGTTCCTCGGCGGAGGTGGCGTCGGTGCCGTCTAGGAAAAGACGGAGCGGCGCGGGGTCGCCGGCCTCAAGCGTGCTCGTCCAGTCCTTCGGAATCACCAGCGCCGCGCTCACGCCGAGCTTCAGCAGGTCCGGATCGTCACCTGTGTCCTTGGTCTTCCTCCACGCGAAGGTCTTCTTCTTCCCGAGCTGCTCCGCAAGCTTCGCGGTGTGGTCAGTCTGATCGCGGTCAATGATCGTCGCATGCACGCCCGTCAGTTCCGTGGCCTCGAACGCGTAGCCGAAAAGCAGCGTGAAAAACGGGGGCAGGATGAGGATGAGCGCGAGGATGCGCTTGTCCCGCCACACGTGGAGGAACTCCTTCACGGCGACGCTGGCGATGGCGTTCCAAATCGAGCGGATGGTCATGCGGCGGTGTTGTCGAGGAGTTGGGTGAAGCCCTGAGAGTAGGCCTTGAACACGTCCTCCATGTCCGGCTCGACCCACGCGTGGTTGATCAGCTTCAGCTCGGGGAAAGGCCATGAGCGCTGCCATTCCCGCAGTAGTCCCTCGGGGTCGGCGGCGTAGATGCGCGCGTGGCCGCTGCGGAGCGTGGCGTCGAGCACGCCGGGCGCGCTGCGAAGCGCGGCGAGTGCGGGCATCACCGGTTCGACTTCGAGCTCGAGGAGCTTCGATTTGAACGACGCCTTCAGCCGTCGCGGCGACTCCCTCACGAGCAGCTGTCCCTCGCTCACAAAGCCGACTTCCGTGCAGCGCTCCGCCTCGTCCATGTAGTGCGTGGTGACGAAGATGGTCGTGCCCTGCGTGCCGAGCTCGTAGAGCAGATTCCAGAGCTGCTGGCGGTGGACCGGGTCGAGGCCGCTTGTCGGCTCGTCGAGGAAAAGGAGCGGTGGTGAATGGACGAGCGCGCAGGCGAGCGCGAGGAGCTGCTTCATGCCGCCGCTCAGGCTGCCGGCCATCGCGTCCCGCTTGGCCACGAGATCCATGTGCTTCAGCAGCGTTTCGATGCGCGGGCCGAGATCGGCGCGCGGGACGCGGAATGCGCCGCCGAAGAACGCGAGATTCTCCGTAACGGTGAGGTCGGGGTAGAGGCTGAATTTCTGCGCCACGTATCCGAACTTCGAGCGGATGCGGTAGCGGTCCGTCCACACGTCGAGCCCGTCCACGAAACCATGACCGGAAGTGGGCCGCGTGAGTCCGCAGAGCATGCGGATGGTGGTGGTCTTGCCGGCGCCGTTCGCGCCGAGGAAGCCGAAAATCTCACCGCGCGGGACGGACATGGTGATGTCGTTCACCGCGGTGTTCCGGCCGTAGGCTTTCCGCAGTTTTTCGAGCACGATGATCGGGTCCGGCATGGGCGCGCAGATTTAGCAGATCACGGTCAATCCGCAACATGGCGGCTTGGCTCCGGCGGTTTGGCGGAGCCGGGGCGGGGGACGCGCGCCGTTGACAAACTTTGCACCCGTCCGTAACTCCGCCTTGCTGCGTTAGACCATTCAGCACCCATCGAACATGCGCATCCTCACTTCTCTTTCGCTTTTGTTCCTCGCCGTGGCCGCCGGGCCGTGCGTGGCCGCCGATCCGGTCGCGGAGATCCTCTCATTTTCAAACTTCAAGGAGGTGGACATGAAGAAACTCGCCAAGGGCGACGTGATTTCCGCGAGCGGGCCGACGATGCGGTTTTCCCGCGGGCTCCAGGTGGAGTCTCTCTTTCTCCTGCCGATGCCAGTCGCGAAGGCGAACGAGGCGCAGCAGCGGTGGAGCGGTGTGCGGCATTCCGATCTGAAAATCTACCAGCACGTGGATCTGCCACGCCGGCCTTCGGCACAGGATTTCCAGCGGCTCTCGTCGGCGCCGTCGAATTCCTCGGTGCGATACCTCGTCTCGGCGACGGAGAAGCTGAATCCCGACAAGCCGGACCTCCAGATGAGCGCCGCCGAGGCGAAGGGCGCGGCACGGATCGAGGGCGGGTCAAAGGGGGCGATGTCGCCGGGAGTCACCGCGTTCTGGGCCGGCCTGCTGCACGCGCGCGCGAACGCATTTCTCTCCGGCGGGCTCGGGGGGCAGCCGGCGTATTTCGGCCGCAGCGGCTCGGCGCGCCCGGCGGATGAGGCATCGGAGCTTCTCCGCGAACGCGCTGCGATCCGGAAACAGTTCTCCGCGCTCGCAGGATCGCTGACGGGTGGTGGCGGCAGTCCAGCGCTCTACTACGAGCTGTTCGATGTCGAGGGCCACGCGGCGCTTTCGCTCGGCGCGACCTACACGCGCGCCGCAGGCGAGAGCATCCAGAGCGGCACGGTGCAGTTCTATTCCAGCGGCGGCTTCTATGTCCTGCTCAGCTTTTCGCAGATGTGGCCAGTGCAGGTGGAGGGCAAACCAGCCACGCTCGTCTGGCGGGGCGATCTTTTGTCCTCCGCGCAGCTCGGCGAACTGCACGGCATCGAACGCGCCGGCTCGTCTGTCGCGATGCGCAAGGAGATCCAGAAGAACATCAGCGCGATGGTGAGGGACATCTCCTCCCAGCGCTGAGGCGCCGCAATTTTCCAAACCATGAAACGAACGATCATCCTCACCTCGCTTTGCCTCGGCCTCGCCGCGGCACTTCCCGCCGCCGACATCACCCACGAGGCGGAGGCCAGCTATAATGCCAGCGCCGGCGCCCGCTCGCAGCTCGGGCTGCGCACTGGCAACCTCTCCGAGCAGCAGTCGCATTTTCAATACGTCCTCTCCTACGCCGTGCCGGACCGGCCCATCGTGCGGCTCGGCGTGAACTATGAGCGCTTCGACTTCGACTACTCCGGCCCCGGCTTGATTCCGCGCACGCTCCAGTCGCTCAATCTCGTCGCCGGCATCGACCTGAAAATCTCCGACGTGCTCATGCGCATCGAGGCGCAGCCGGGATTCTACGGCGACAGCCGCGGATTTTACTCGGACAACTTCAACGTGCCGGTCGTCGTCGGCGCGTCGTATCTCGTCAGCAAGGACTTCCAGTGGATCGCCGGGCTCTACGTGAATCCGAACGCCAGCTACCCCGTGCTCGGCGGAGTCGGATTCCGGTGGAAGGCGGCAGACAGGTGGGTGCTGAACTTCGTGCCGCCGAACCCGCGCGTGGAGTTCCTGCTCACCGACAACGTCACGCTCTACACCGGCGCACAGTTGGTCAGCTCCACTTTCCGCATCCGCGAAAATGTGGGCGGCCGGCGTGGCGTGAGATACCAGAATGCCTACCTTGACTACACCGAGGTCCGCGCCGGTGCCGGCGCATCGTGGAAATTCAGCCCGCGGGGAACGCTCGATCTGGAGCTGGGCTGCATGGCTTTCCGCGAATTCGACTACCACAGGGTGGGGGACGACTACCAGAACAAGGGCGGCTCGCTCTACGGCCAGGTCGGGCTGAAGGTGAATTTCTAGCCGAGTCCGTCCGGAGGCGGTGATCATCCAGATCACCGGGCGCCCGCTGGCACCTCGTCCGCAAAAAAGCGGCGAAGGTGAGGCACCGGGCGCGGTTCACTCTCCCGTGGAATTCCGCTTCCAACCCGCCGCCTCGTTCACCATCTTCCGCCGCCCATGTGGTTTCTAAAGAAGCTTTTTAAGAAACGCGACGAGCAGTTGTCCGAGGATGGCGACATCGTGAAGCCGTTCCTCGACCATCTCGAGGACCTGCGGTGGACGCTCGTGAAGATGATCGGGACGCTCGCGATTACGATGATTGCGGCATTCTGCTTCCGAAAGGAGCTGGCGGCGGCGCTCGCATATCCGCTCAGGCAGGCGCTCGGCGCGGCGAGCGAGGCGACTCTGATCAGCATCAACCCGATCGAGTCGGTCACGATGTCGTTCACCCTGTCGTTTTACGCGGGGCTCATCGTTTCTTTCCCGATCCTGTTCTACTTCCTCGCGGAATTCCTGCTGCCGGCGCTGACGCGGAAGGAGAAGAAATACGTGCTGCCCGCCGTGGGTGTGGGCTTCGGCCTTTTCATTGCCGGTGTGTTGCTCTGCTTCTTTTACGTGCTTCCGCCGACGCTCCGCTGGCTGCACTCGGATGCCGCGGGATTCGGAGTGAAGCCCAGTTGGACGATGAAGGAATACTACGGCTTCATCACCCACATGTGCATCGCGGTGGGGCTCATCTTCGAGCTGCCCGTCGTGATGCTCACGCTGAGCGCCATCGAGCTGATTAGCTTCAAATGGCTGAACGGAATGCGCATGTATGGCTACGCCATCGCGCTGATCCTTGCCGGCATCATCTCGCCCACGCCGGACTTGTTCATGCTCTTCGTGTTCGCGCTGCCGATCATGGCGCTCTTCGAGCTGTGCATCTGGCTCGTGTGGCTGCTGGAGCGCCGCCGCTCAAAGCGCCGGGCCGAGGAGGATCGCCTCGAGGCGGAGGCGCGCCGCAACGCCCCACCCGCTCCGACTCCGCCGGAGGCACCGCATCACGACCCGCATCACGATCTCTACCATGATGAGCATCATGACCCGTATCACGACGAGCACGGCCACTATCAGGACGAGCACGGCGACTACCACCACGGCGGGAACGATCCGTATCACGATCAACATGCGGGCGAGGACGGCCACGGGCCTGTACCCGCAGCGTCCCTGACGCAGGGCGAACTCGGGCTGACCGTGCCGGAGCAGACCTACGTGCCACCGGTTTACACCATCCTGCCGCCGATCTGAGTCTGAGCCGCCGCACACGCTGCGAATGACGCGCCGCCCGCTGCTTCGCTTTACGACGCCCACGAAGCGCGCCATCTTCGCGCGATGAAGTTCGGATTTGCACTGCTACCGCTGCTGCTCCTCGCGTGCGCCGTGTCTGCGGTGAACACGCTGGAGCAGGAGTTTCTCTGCCCGGTCTGCGGCACGCACTGGACTCAGCGCATCGAAACTTCCGGCCATGCAAAGGGACTGCGGCTGGATCTCCGCCAGCTCGGCGATGTCGTGGATCCGCCCACGCTGCCACAGTGTTCAAAGTGCCGCTTCCCGCTTTTCAGCGACCGGCTGCTCGCGCAGGCGAATGACCCCGCGAAGCAGCAGGCATTCAAGCGCCTGCGCACCTTTGTCCTCGGCGCGGATTTTCAGATGCTGGCCTCCAAGAACCCGCCGTATTTCGCGCTCGCGCAGGTGCAGCAGCTCCTTGGCGCGCCGCACCGCGTCGTGGCGCTGAGCTACCTGCGCGCAGCGTGGCAAGTCGAGGATCGCGAGGCGGTGTCGCGCCGCCTATTGGAAAAGGCGCATGGCCATTACGTGCTCGCGCTCGCGGAGAGCGCCGCTGGCAGCCGGCAGCAGGGCGACCTCTCGCTCCTGTGCGGCGAGATCGAGCGGCGGCTCGGAAAATGGGACGATGCGGAGAAGCGCTTCCGTGATTTGGAGTCGTCCGGTGTTTTGAAAGGCACGCCGCAGGCCGGAATTCCGGCGCTGCAGCTCAGGCTGATCGCGCAGCGCGATCCCGCACCGCGTCCGCTGGACGGTGTGGATGTCGCCAGATCGCAGCCGCGAAAGGAGCCGGCGCCGGCGTCCGGGGACAAGCCGCTTCTGCAGCTGGACGGCGGCATTGCTCCGCAGAAAGCCACCGAACCGCTCCCGCCGCCGCTGCCCTCCGAATCTGCGGGCAAGCCGGCCTCTAATTTATCCGGCAAGCCGGACTGATAAATCCGACATGACTGCACAGCCGCTCAACCGCCGCACATTCCTCCGTGGTCTCGGAGTCACCATGGCCCTGCCGTTCCTCGAGGCAATGCTCCCGCGTGGCGCGGCGGCTGCCGCTTCCGCGAAGGGTGCGCCCGTCCGCACTGCATTCCTCTATGTGCCGAACGGGGTGAACATGGTGGACTGGACGCCCAAGCAGGTCGGCGCGGACTTCCAGCTTCCCTACATTCTCG
Organism: Chthoniobacteraceae bacterium; assembly: GCA_044221185.1. Lineage (GTDB taxonomy): Bacteria > Verrucomicrobiota > Verrucomicrobiia > Chthoniobacterales > Chthoniobacteraceae > SXWH01. The sequence goes on from JBGAPP010000014.1 coordinate 42,197, forward strand.
AGCCGCTGCATGCGCACAAAAACGATGTGCTGGTGCTCACCGGGCTCGCGCAGGACAAGGGCCGCAACAATGGCGACGGCGCGGGCGACCACGCGCGCGCGGCGTCCACGTGGCTCACCGGCGCGCAGCCGCTGAAGAGCGAAAGTTCGCGCATCCGCGTCGGCGTTTCGGCGGACCAAGTGATGGCCGATGCAATGGGCCGGCAGACGCGCTTCCCGAGCATCGAACTCGGCATCGAGCCCGCGCGGCAGGGCGGCAAGTGTGACAGCGGTTACGCGTGCGCCTACTCGAACAACATCTCGTGGCGCAGCGAGACGACGCCGAGCGGAGCCGAGATCAATCCACGCCTCGTGTTCGAGCGCCTCTTTGCGTCCTCGAATCCGAAGCTCGCGAAGGAGGGCGCGGGACGCCGCGAACGGCAGCGCAAAAGCATCCTCGACTTCGTTCTGGAGGATGCGCGCACGCTGAGCGGAAAAGTCGGCGGCAGTGATCGGCAGAAGCTCGATGAATACCTCACCGCGGTGCGCGAGATTGAGGAGCGCGTGGAGGTCACGCAGCGGAGCGTGGCCGCAGTGCAGAATTCGGGCGTCATCAAGGCCTACGACGTTCCGGAGGCGATTCCTGAGAGCTACGAGGAGCACGTGCGGCTGATGCTCGACATGATTGCGCTCTCCTTCCAGACGGACAGCACGCGCATCGCCACGTGCATGCTCGCAAACGAGGGCAGCAACCGCGCCTACCGCAACCTCAGCATCACCCGCGGCCACCACGAGCTTTCGCATCACCAGAACAACGAGGACAACCTCCGCCAGATCCGGGAGATCAACCGCTTCCACATGCGGCAGTTCGCCTACCTGCTCGGCAAGCTGAAGAGCATGCCCGAGGGCGAAGGCACCGTGCTCGACAACACGATGCTGCTCTACGGCGCCGCGCTCGCGGACGGCAACCGCCACGAGCACGAGAATCTCCCGCTCGTCCTCGCGGGACGCGGCGGCGGCGCGATCATGACGGGCCGCCACGTGCGCTATGCCTCCGAGACTCCGATGTGCAACCTGCTGGTCGCGATGATGAACAAGGCCGGCGTCTCCGCGCAGCGGCACGGCGACAGCACCGGCGCGCTGCGCGGCTTGGAAGGCTGAAGTGACGCGGACCTTGCGCAGATCCGGCGTCATCCTCACGGCATCCGCATGGATGCTCTGCGCGCAGCTTGCCGTCGGCGCCGAGCCGCCCGCGGATGTCGCGAAACTCTCCGAGCAGCTTTCCTCATCCGACCGCGACACGCGGCGCGAGGCGGGATTCCGGCTTGAGAAGCTCGGCCCTGCCGCGAAGGCCGCGCTGCCCGCGCTGCTCCGGGCGCTCGATGATTCCGACAAGCAGGTGTGGGCGAATGCGTTTGCCGCCATCGCTGCGATCGGCTCCGATGCGGCCGAGGCGGTCCCGAAACTCGTGGATTCGTTTGATTCGCGGAAGGACTCCTCCTTTCGCCAGCGCGACAAAGCGCAGAAAGTCATGCGTGCAGCCCACGCGCTCTCCCGCATCGGCGAGGCCGCGCGTCCCGCTCTCATCGGGGCGCTGAAGGCGAACGACACGGGTCTCCGCCTCGGCGCTGCGAAGGCGCTCGGCGGCATGGCCGCGAACGCCCGCGATGCCATCCCCGCACTCATCGAGAATCTTGGCCACGGCGATGAGGACTTGCGGAACGAAGTGGTCGAGACGCTCGGCCTCATCGGCGCGGATGCGGTGGCGCCGCTGGAAAATTCGCTCGCAGGCCCCGACGCAAGGGTGCGCGGCGGTTCAGCGCGCGCGCTCGCCGTCATTGGCGCTCCCGCGTCGAGTGCAGGTCAGGCGCTGCTTGCGCAGGCAAAGGCTGAGAAGGAGCCCGAAGTGCGCGCGGCAATCCTCGGCGCGCTGCCGCGCGTGGGGCTGGCGCAGGAGAGAATCGTTCCTTCGCTCGCGCAGGCTTTCCGCGATGGCGATGAGCGCATTCGCTCTGCCGCGCTGAATGGACTGCTCCTTGTCCGGCCGGCGGAAAAGGCGGCGGTGCCGGCGATCGCGGCGATGCTTGTGGATTCCGACGCCGCCCTTGCAAGGCGCGCCGCGCTTGCGCTCGGGCGCTTCGGTTCCGCGGCGAAGAGTGCGGTGCCCGCGCTGGTGGATGCCGTTGAGCGCGGTGGTCCGCTGCGGACCGAGGGCGCTGCCGCGCTCACCGAAATCGGACGGCCAGCCGTGCCCGTGATTTTGAAAAGGGCGGAGGCTGTCGCCGCAGCATCGCTGAACCGCGGGCACTGGGCGATCAAGCTGCTCGCCGCCATCGGCGGTGCGGGGATTCCCGAACTGGAACAGGCGCTTTCATCGCCGTCCGCGTCGGTGCGCGTCGCCGCGCTCGGCACGCTGAATGAACTCGGCGAACAGTCGCGCGAGGCGCGGCCCGCGGTGCTCAAGCTCACCGGCGACGCTGATGCGGTTGTCCGTGCAACGGCGCTCAGCACGCTCGTCTCGATGGCGATGGACACGGGCAGCACGCTGAAAAAGCTCGAGGCCGGCCTGCGTGATCCCGCGCCCATCGTGCGCCTTTCCGCCGCGACCTCCGCCGCCGCGCTCGGCGCGAACGCACGCGGGTTGGCGGGCGCGCTCACGCCGCTGCTGGCCGACAAGGATGCCGCCGTGCGTGCCGCCGCGCTGAAGGCTGCGGGGGCAGTCGGCAGCAATGATCCCGCGCTGGCGGAGCGACTGGCCGCCAGCCTCGATGATCCGGCCACGCGCAGCGCTGCGCTCGCCGCATTGGCGGGCAGCGGCGCGAGCGCGGGTGTCGCCGCAAAATTGCTGCAGCTTTATCCGAAGTCGGCAAAGGAGGACCGGCTCGCGATCCTCCGCGCGCTCGGTGCGGCTGGTGCATCCGGTGGCAGGGAGTCCGCGCTGCTGGTCGCCGGCGCCGTGAAGGACGGAGATGCGGAGATTCGCGCCGCTGCGCTGCGTGCCGGCGTGAAGCTCCACGCGTCCGTGAAGGAGGTGATTCCGATGCTGGTCGAAGCCCTGCGCGATTCGCAGGTTTCCGTGCGGCGAGCTGCCGCCGAGCTCATCGGGCAAATCGGCGACAAGGAAACCGACAAGGTCGTTCCAGCGCTCGGCCCGCTCGTCGCGATGCTTGCAAGCAGCGAGGATCGGGCCTTTGCGCTCGATGCGCTCCGCTCCTCCCATGTGCGCGATTCCGCCGCCATCGAGCAGGCGCTTGCGCTGCCGGTGGCCGAGGCGCGCGCATGGGCCTGCGAGCGGGCGGCAAAGCTCGGATCGAAGGGGCGTCCGCTCGTGGAGAAGCTCAAGCCGCTGCTGGCCGACGGGAACGACTACGTCCGCCGCGCGGCCCGGAAGGCGATCGATCAGCTCGACCGCTGAGGCTCCGAGCCGCACACGAATGCGCGGCTGCGGAGCTGCGGGCGAATTTCCTGCGCCGGCCCGTGTTCCTGCGAAAAAGCAAAAGCTCCGCGGGCGGGCACACGCGGAGCTTTTTGAATGAGTGACGCGGCGCTCAGACCAGCTTGTAGCGGCCGGGCATCGCGACCTCGGGCTTCTCGATCTTGGAGGCCCAGGTAAGGCTGTTCACGTCGATCGCGGACCAGGTTTCCTTCGAGTTGATGACCTCGTCCCACGTGATGGTTTTGCCGGTGTAGGCGCTGAGGCGGCCCATGATCGCGAGGAAGGAGCTGTGTGCGAGCTGCTCACCCATGTTCACGGGCTTGCCGGCCTTGATGCTTTCGATGAGTTCCTTGTGCTCCTGCACATACATGAGGTTCTTTTCGCCGGGCGATTTTCCGTCCGCGCCGCCGTGCTTCTCATACATCCAGCGTTTGCCATCGGTGGTGTCGAGGACGTGCAGGGGCTTGAAGCCGTTCACCTGGCCGGTGCCGTTTGCGCCGATGATGTAGTCGGCATTCTCATTGGAACAGCCGCCCTGCTGGCGCGCGTAGATGTGGCCGCGGCCGCCGTTCGGGAACTCATACATCACGGCGAAGTGGTCATACACATTGCCAAACTCGGGCTCCACGCGCTGCTGGCGCCCACCGAGCGCGGTGCACTTCACGGGCGGCACGTCCTTGAAGGCCCAGCTCATCTTGTCCACCGAATGCACGGCCTGCTCGACGATGATGTCACCGCTGAGCCACGTGTAGTAGAGCCAGTTGCGGAGCTGGTATTCGAGCTCCGGCCAGTCGGGCTGGCGCTCGAACGGCGCCCACGGGCTGCTCGTGAGATACGTGCCGTAATAGCCGCGCACATCGCCGATGAAGCCCTCGTGCACCTTCGCCCATGTGGCGCGCTCCGCGAGGTTGAAGCGCCAGCAGAAGCCCGTCTGGATCGCGAGGTTCTTCTCCTTCGCCTTCTTCACTGCCTCCAGCGCGTGGCGAATCGCCGGGGCATCCACGCCCAGCGGCTTCTCGCAGAAGACGTGCTTGCCGGCGTTGATCGCCTTGTGCAGGTGCGCCGGGCGGAAGCCGGGCGGTGTCGTGAGCAGCACGATGTCGATGTCCGTGGCGAGCACCTTGTCAATCGCATCCCAGCCGGAGAACTTCTGGTTTTCCGGCACCTTCACTTGGTCGGGCCGTGCGGTGGCGATGTTCTTGTAGCTCGTCTCGAGGCGGTCCGCATGCACGTCGCCCATCGCGGTGAGCACGACGTTCGGATCCGCGTTCATCGAGTCCGTGAGTGCGCCGCTGCCGCGTCCGCCGCAGCCGACGATGCCAATCTTGATCGCTTTCGCGGCCTGTGCGTTCACGATGTGCGGGAAGGCGCCTGCGAGCGCAGCGCCCGCCGCGCCGGAGGCGCCGCGGTGCAGGAAGGAACGACGGGTGAGGGAGGACGGGGTGATGATGGGTTTCATGGTTGAATCGAAAAGAGCGTGAACGCTAGCGCGCCCGTGAATCGTGTCGAGGGCGCTCTGGCGGATGGGTGAATCGCGGAGCTTGCCGCTGCCTTGGGGGAAATCGTGAAGGCGCTGATTTCATCCCCGCACCATCCGGTATCGCTGCCGGTAGCGGCGCGGGGTCATGCCGAGATGCCTGCGGAAGTGCTGTGTGAACGAGCTTTGATCGCCGAAGCCCGACTCACGCGCGACCTCGCTGATGAGCCCGTCGCCCTGTTGGAGCAGTTCGCAGGCGGCCTGGATGCGGACTTTCAAGATGAACGCCTGCGGGCTGCTGCCGAATGTCTCGATGAATTTGCGGTGAAGCTGCCGCGGCGAGAGGCGGGCCTCGGCCGCGAGTTCACCGACGGTGAGCCGTTCGCGGAAGCGCTCGCGGATGAGTGCCACGGCGCGGTCGATGGCCAGATAGGGTTCCCGGATGTGTCCCCCGAAGCCGTAGCTCTGCGTGACACCCGCGATTCCGATCACGCGCCCCCGCCGGTCGCGCACGGGAAGCTTGTGGGTGAGGAACCAGTCGGGGATGCCCTGCCGATTGAAGAAGAGCTCGACGATGTTCAGCTTCGGCTTGCCGGTGCGCAGCACTTCGGCGTCGTCATGGCGGAAATGTTCCGCGAGCCGCGCGGGGAAGATCGTGAAGTCATCCTTGCCGATGAGTTCCCGCTCGCTGCGGAAGCCGAGGCGCTCATAAAAGTGGCGGTTCGCCGCGACGAGGCGGGAGCTTCGATCCTTCATGAAGAAGGCGACACCGCCGATGTGCTCGAGAATCAAATGGTAGCAGCTCTCCGCTGCAACGGAGCGGATGAAGCGTTCGCGCACCGACGATGCGGTTGGGCGTTTGAGTTTGGCAGGCATGGAGATGGCTGATTTCGCACAAGAGCCTGCGGCGTCCAACCACGCGATTCGGGATTCCCCGGCAGCGGGCCGTCCGGAGAATCACCCGCGCAGGTGCCGGCGGTAGGCGATCGGGCTCTGGCCGGTTCGTGCGCGGAACTGCTCGGCAAATCGGCTCGCATCGATGAAGCCGCAGCTTGCGGCGATTTCGGCGGCGGAGAGATTCGATTCCTCGAGCTGTTTCATCGCTGCGGTGACGCGGGTCTTCATGAGAAACTCCTGCGGGCTGAAGCCGAACGCGTGCTGGAAGCGCCGCTGGAAGTGCCGTGTCGAGAGCCCGCATGCGCGTGCGACCTCGCTGAGCACCACGGGCTGCGCAAAGTCCCGGCGGAGAATCTCCACGGCCTTCGCGACGCTCTGGATGATGGGGAGCTGCATTTCATGCTCCGCTGCACGCCGCACGACTCCGGCAGTCCCGCAGATTCGCCCGTTCAGATCGCGCATCGGCACCTTGCTCACGAAGAACCAGTCGGGAGTGCCCTGCTTGTCGAACCACAGCTCCACGCGTTCGACGCAGCGCGCCTTTCCGGAGAGCAGCCGCGCGTCGTCACGCACGAAGCCCGCCGCCATGTGCTGCGGCGCGACGTCGAAATCTGTGAGGCCGAGCAGTTCGCGCTCATGGCGCTTTTGGTAATTCTGCAGGAAGTTGCGGCTCAGCAGCATGAAGCGCCCCCTGGCATCCTTGCAGTAGAAGCAGACGCCCGGCAGGTGGTCGAACAGCACTGAGAAATGAGCGTCGGGCCTGATCCGGCTGAGCCATGCGGCGCGCTCCCGCATGAGTGCGGAGATTGCCGGACGTGTGGCGGCGGAGCGTCTTTGCGATGGCGCATTGGGTATATGCTTTGTCGTCACGCCTTGCGGGATGCGGCGTTATCTACATCGTGTCAATGGCGGCCACTCAGCCGTGCATCATCTCCTCAACCATCAGCATCATCCGCAAAATCCCATGAGCTCCCACTTCCCCGGCATCTCCCGCATCGCCTATGAAGGCCCGAAGTCGAAGAACCCTCTCGCCTTCAAGCACTACAACCCCGACGAGATCGTCGAGGGCAGGACGATGCGCGAGCACCTGCGCTTCTCGATTGTCTATTGGCACACGATGTGTGGGCAGGGCGCGGACATGTTCGGCGGGCCGACGGCGATTCGTCCGTGGGAAGCGGGCCTGAACGGGCTCGATCTCGCGAAGGCGCGTGTGCCGGTGTTCTTCGAAATCGCGGAGAAACTCGGGATGCCCTATTACGCGTTTCATGATCGCGATGTCGCGCCGCACGGAAAGACGCTGCGCGAATCGAACGAGTATCTCGACACGATTGTCGCGCTCCTCGCCGAGCAGCAGAAGCGCACGGGCATCAAGCTCCTGTGGGGCACCGCGCAGCTCTTCGTCCACCAACGCTACATGCATGGCGCGGCGACTTCGCCGAACGCGGAGGTGTTTGCCTTTGCCGCGGCGCAGGTGAAGAAGGCGCTCGAAGTCACGCACGCGCTCGGCGGCGAGGGCTACACGTTCTGGGGCGGACGCGAGGGCTACTCGACGCTCTGGAACACGGACATGAAGCGCGAACTCGATCACCTCGCGAAGTTCCTCCACATGGCCGTGGATTACGCGAAGCAGATTGGCTTCAAGGGCCAGTTCTACATTGAGCCGAAGCCGAAGGAGCCGACGAAGCACCAATACGACAGCGACGCCGCCGCATGTCTCAATTTCCTGCGCGAATACAACCTCATCGATCACCTCAAGCTGAACCTCGAGACGAACCATGCGACGCTCGCGGGTCACTCAATGCAGCACGAAATGGAAGTCGCGGGCGCGGCGGGCGCGCTCGGATCGATTGATGCGAACACCGGTGACCTGCTGCTCGGGTGGGACACGGATCAATTCCCGACGGACATTTACCTGACCACGCAGTGCATGCTTTCCGTGCTCAAATATGGCGGCTTCACCACCGGCGGGGTGAACTTCGACGCGAAGGTGCGCCGCGAGAGCATCGACCCCGAGGATATTTTCCACGCGCACATCGGCGGCATGGACGCCTTCGCGCGCGGCCTGAAAATCGCCGCCGCCATCCGCGCGGATGGGCGGCTCGCGAGCTTCGTGAAGCAGCGCTACGCCTCGTGGGACAGCGGGCTCGGCGCAAGCATCGAGGCAGGGAAGGAGAGCTTCGCATCGCTCGAAAAGCTCATGCTTGAGAAGGGTGACGCCGCCGCAAACACGAGCGGCCGCCAGGAGTTCCTCGAGAACCTGATCAACGAATTCATCTGACCGGTGGCGTGGCGTGCTCCCACGTGTGCCTTGCATGATTGCGTCCGGGCCGGACATGGTCTGCGCACGCGAACACCATGAATGATCGTCAGCGTGATTTGTTTCTCTGGCTGTGGTCCCGGCGGCGCAAGCCGGGCCGGGTCGCCATCGCACTGCGTGGCGCTGTGATCGGCGCCGTCGGAGGTGCCGTGTTTGCCGGAATCATGCTGGGTGCGATTGGAAAGGGAGGCAACCACAGCAGTGAGGCCTTTCTGGCGTCGCTCAAGGATGCCGGCCTGTTGTTCGGTCTTTCGATTCCGACGTTCGCAGCGATGGGTTTCGCGCTGGCTCACCGGGTTTTCTCCACGCAGGAGGCGATGTTTCAGTCGCTGCTGCGCGATGGGGCGCGAGTGCCGGATGAGAAGCCAGTGCTGACGACCCGGGACCGCGGGCCGGCCATCGCTGTTGGAATCGTGGTCGCGGTCATTGTTGCCTTCATCGTCATCCTTTTCATCAAGTTCGGGTAGTCTCTTGATTCGTGGTGACACCTTGGGCAATGGCTTTCCATCTGTCCGATTTCAAACAAGAAATGTCAGATGGCTTCCGGACAGCGTGTGGTCATCTCGGGCAACAAATTTGCATCTCCAAACATGAACTCCTTCCTCCGCCCCCCATTTCTGTTCCGCGCCATCTTTGCGGCCGCGCTTTTCGCGGCGACGCTCTCGACTGTCGATAGCGCGGAGCCGCGACCGCTGCGTGTGTTGTTCTTTGATCCGAAAGGCGCGGAGCAGGCGCAGGCGGGCGTTTTGCGGCTGGCGATGGAACAGCTCGGGCGCCAAGCGATCTACTTCGACTACTTCACGCCGTCGTCGGGGCTCAGCGAGAAGATGGCCGGGCTTTACGATGTGGCGATGGTGCTCGGTGGAGGGGATGCTCCAGCGCTGGCGCCGCTCGCGGCAAAGAAGCGTGTGCTGACGGTGAAGGACGGGGATGCTCCCGCGGCGATTCGCTCGACGATTCTGGCGACGGTGGATCCGGAGGCGAAGTCGGAGTGGGAGGAATTTCTCGCGCAGCGCGAGCCGGAGGTGCGCCGGAAAGATCCCAACGTGGCGAACTACGAGAAGCGTCCGGAGACGCTCACGTTTCAGGAACCGTTTGCGGCCAAGGGCGCCATGGAGCGCATTCAAGTGCCCGCGGACTGCAAGCTGGAGCTTTACGCGAGCGATCCGGAAATTGGGAAGCCCATCGCCTTTGCATGGGACGCGCGCGGGCGGCTGTGGGTCGCGGCGACAAGCGACTACCCGCACGGCGTGACCGAGGATGGCGTGGGCCACGACAAGATCATCATCTGCGAGGACACAAAGGGCACCGGGCGCGCGGACAAGTTCACGGTCTTCGCCGACAAGCTGAACCTGCCGACCGGACTCGTCTTCGCGCGTGGCGGAGTGATTGTCGCGCAGCCGCCGAAGCTGCTACTTTTGAAAGACATGAACGGTGACGACAAGGCGGACGTGCGTGAGGTGATCATCGACGGCTGGGGCATCCGCGACACGCATGCGCAGGCGAGCAATCTGCACCTCGGCTACGACAACTGGCTCTACGGCTGCGTCGGTTACTCGGGCTTTGAGCGCATGGTGAACGGGAAGCGGCAGCAGTTTGCGATGGGCACGTTCCGCTTCACGCCGGACGGCTCGGCGCTCGAGTTCCTGCATCAGTTCACGAACAACTCGTGGGGTCATAGCATGAATGACGCGGGCGATCAGTTCGGCGGCACTGCGAATGCCGCGCCGATTTTCTTCGGCGGCATCCCGAAGAGCGTTGTGCCCGACGGCGCGAACGTGATGACGGCGAAAAAGATCAACGTCGTGCAGGAGGCGCGCGCGATTACGCCGAACTACCGGCAGGTGGACGTGATGGGCGTGGATGCGAGCGGCAACCGATGGGGAGGCTACACCGCGGCGGCGGGGTCGTCGTTCATCTATTCGTCGAAGCTGCCGGCGCGCTTTCAGGGCAAGGCGATGGTGTGCGAGCCGACGATGAAGCTCATCGAACTGATGGACGTGCAGCCCGACGGCGCTGGCTGGAAGGCGCTCGACGCGATGCCGATTTTTGCGAGCAGCGATGAGTGGACTTCGCCGGTGTATGCCGAGGTGGGTCCCGACGGCGCGGTGTGGGTGGCGGATTGGCAGAACTTCATCATCCAGCACAACCCCACGCCGAGCGTCGTGCGCGGTGGCTATGACGCGAAGACCGGCGCGGGTGGTGCGCATGAGAATTCACTGCGCGACCATTTTCGCGGCCGCATCTACCGCATCGTGGCGAAGGACACGGCTTCGACAATGCCGAAGCCGCTCACCGGCGCGTCGACTGCGGAGCTCGTTGCTGCGCTGAATGGTGACACGCAATACTGGCGGCTGCTCGCGCAGCGGCTGCTCGTGGATGGGACGATGACGGATGCTGTTGCGGCGCTGAAGCAGATGGCTGCGTCCAACGACGGAAGCAACGGGGCGATTCATGCGCTGTGGACGCTGCAGGGTCTCGGCGCGCTCGACGCCGACACGCACCGTGCCGCGCTGCTCGCGAAGGATGCGCGCCTTCGCCGCAATGCCGTCCGCGCGCTCGGCAATGATGTGAGTGCACAGCATCTTTTCTTCGGCTCCGGTGTCGTGACCGATGCGGACTTGCACACGCGGCTCGCGGCTTTTGTGAAGCTCGCGGAGTTTCCGACCACGCCGGAGATCAGGACGCTCATCGGCAAGCTGGCGGGTGATCCGATCGTGAAAAACGACGAGTGGCTCGCCGAGGCCGCGAAGATGCTCGCACGTAAGCACGGCGCGAGCGCCTATAAGGAAGGCCCGAACCTTCTCGTGAACGGCGACCTTGAAAAGCTTGGTGCCGATGGCTTGCCCGAGGGCTGGAAGCGCCGCGACTACGGTGGCGAGCCGAAGTCGAAGGGCAACAAGGGTGCCCAGTGGAAAGTGGTCGCCGACGCGCATGGCGGAAAGAGTGCGCTGCTGTGCATCACGCGCGACGACGGTGACACGAGCTTCTACCAGGATGTCGCAATCAAGCCGCACACGACGTATCGCCTCGCCGGCTGGGTGAAGACGCACGCGCTCAAGGGCAAGGTGAGCTTCAACGATCACATCGGCCGCGCGGAGACGGAGAAGCTCACCGCGCGCGAGTCGGGCTGGGTCGAGGTCGAGACGACCTTCGACAGCAAGGACAGGACGAAGGCGGGCATCAACATTCTGCACGTTGCGAAGGGCGACGGGACGTTCGACGACGTGCGGCTGTGCGAACTGATTCCCGTCGAGGATGCCGCCGACAAGGTCGCCGCAGGCGATGTGGAGCGTGGGAAGAAGATTTTCTGGGAGCACCCGGTCGCCGCGTGCAAAAACTGCCACATGCTCGGTGGCCAGGGCAGCACCGTCGGCCCTGCGCTCGACGGCATCGCCGCGCGCCAGAACGCCACCTACATCCGCGAGAGCCTGCTCGAGCCGAACAAGGTGCTCGCGAGAGGATTCGAAAAGCTCGGTGTGTCACCGATGCCGCCGATGGCGCTTATTTTGAAGCCGCAGGAGATCGCGGATGTGGAGGCATTCCTCCAGACCCTGAAGACGCCGGCAAAATAGCGGCTTCAGTTTGCTGGCTTCATCACCGGAGCGATGATGCGCGAGGGGTGCGCGGCGTCGTGCCAGATGGTGTTGATGGCGGGCTGCGTGATCTTCATCCAGTCCACGGTCTGTTTGCCGCCGGTCTGGTTGTTCGGCTCGTAAAAGGGTGCGCCGGTGCTGGCGATGGTGACGCGGATGCGGTGGCCTTTGTTAAAGATGATGCTCGTGAAGCCGATGTGCCACGCGAGTTTTGCGGGCTCGCCGGGCGTGAGCACGTGCTGCTTGTCAAAGCCGTCGCGGTAGCGGGCGCGCTGCGGGTAATCCATCAGCAGGATGCTGCGGCCATCGGGATACACGTCGCTCACGCGGAGGATGAAGTCGGTGTCGCGCGCGGTGGAGCTGACCCAGACTTCGGCGGTGACTTCGCCGGTCCACTCTACGGGCTCGGTGAGTGGTGCGGTGGTCCATGTGCGCACTTCAGCCTGCTCCTCGAAAGGCCGAGCGTCCTTTGCGCCGGGGAAGCCGGTGTAGGGCAGGCTCATCGGCTTCAGCGGGTCGCTGGCGTAGCTGGTGCTGCCGTGTGCGGCGGATGAGGCCTGGGGCGCGAGTTGTGCGTCGTCGTGGAGAAAATATGAAGTGCTCTGCGTCTTCGGCGGCCAGTCCTTCGCCTCACGCCACACGTTGCCGGGCGCGCCATTTTCACCGCAGGCACCCATCACGTAGTAGCGCACGGGGATTTCCTTTTCGATGCCGTTGTCCTCGCCCTTGAGGAAGTGGTTAAACCACTTCGTCATGTGTGCGTAGACGTCGAACTGCGCGTTCTCGGGGAAGACGAGGTCGCCGATCTTGTTCGACTTCGGGTAGCCGCCGTGGAGCCACGGGCCGAGGATGAGCTGCTGTTTTCCGCGCGAATTTCCGCCGCCTTTTTCGTTGCGCCCGATGAAGCTCGCGACGCTGCCCTGCACCATGAAGTCGAACCAACTGCCGATGGTGAAGCACGGCAGGTTCATCTTGTCGAAGTGCAGTGAGGCGTCCTCGTCGCGCCAGTAGTCATCGTAGTCGGGGTGCGCGTCCCATTCCTTCAGCAGGTCGTCGTTGTCCTTGATGTCGCGCGCGACGGCACCGCCCTTGATGAAGCGCTGAGGCTTCGTTGCGCCGCCAATGCGGTAGCCTTCCTGGTAAAGGCTGAGGCCGGTGTCGGTCATGTATTGCGCGACGAGGTGCGGCGGCTGGGTGACGGCGAGGTAGTTCTGCGCGTAGCCCGCCTGCGAGCCGCCGTAGGTGCCGATCTTTCCCGTGCACCACGGCTGCGCGGCGAGCCATTCGCACACATCGTAGCCATCGCGCAGGGGCCCCCACTGCAGGCCGCGATAGCCGCGATACACGCCCTCGCTCTCATGCGTGCCGCGGTAGTTCACGAGCGCGATGACGAAGCCGCCCTCTGCGAATTTCGCCGCATTTTTGCGCGAGCCGGCGCCGCTGATGTCTGCATACCTTTGCTCGAAGACCGCCGGATATTTTTTCTCCGGACCGGCGTCCTTCGGAAAATAGACGTAGGCCGAGAGGCGCTTGCCGTCGCGCATCGGAATCATGATGTGCTCCTCGCGCACGGTGCCGAAGTCGAGCTTGGGCAGGTTGGCGGCAGTGGCAGAGACGGCGAGGATGAGTGGTGCGAGGGGGAGGAAAGTGGATTTCATCGTGCCCACGCTAAGGCGTCGCAGGGCGGACTTGCTAGGCGTTGTTTTTTCCGAATCCCACCGAAGTCCGCTGCCGGGGCTGAAACCGAAGTGTCACTTGAAAAGGTGCATGCTGGCTGTATTCGGGAAGGAATCGAAGTGACCTCCTCCAGATCCCACTTGCCGCGGGGATTCCGCGGCGTGCTCGCGGTGCTCGTTGCATTGCTGCTCCATGCTCCGCAGGCGGTGTTGCGCGCTGATTATCGGGACGATGTCGGATACACAAAGCTCGCGCTCGAACTCGGTGGCGCGCTGCCGGTGGGGACGGGCATCGGTGTCACCCAGGTCGAGGCACCCGTGAACGGCACCGAGCCTTATGCGTATCTGCCGGATCAATCGTTTGCCGAGTTCGCCGGGAAGACCTTCACGGTCCTCTCGAACAGCGGCTCGGTCTCCGGGCACGCCAACACGGTGGCCCAGTTTTTTTTTGGAAGCAGCACCAGCATGGCGCCAGGGGGCACGAGCATTCACAACTACGAGGCGAACGGGTGGTTGCAGGATGATTTCCTGCAATATCGATCGAGCAGCCCGCCGGATGCGGAGACCCAGCGGATCCTGAATGCGAGCTGGATTGGCTCGGCCGACAGTGGTGGTCCTCTCGATGTGCAGCTTCTCCGGCGCTTCGACTACGCGGTCCAGCAGTCGGAGTTCCTCGGGGTCGTCGCCCTGAACAATGGCGACGGCGGAAACGTCCCGCCGCTGCTGGCGAGCTGCTACAACGGCATCAGCGTCGGCCGCTCGGACGCTTATCACAGTTACGGGACGAACACCGCTGATGGCAGCGGGCGCACGAAGCCAGACATTGTCGCGCCCCTCGGCGCGACGAGCTACGCGACGCCCGTAGTCGCATCCGCCGCGGCGATGCTCAGCCAAGGTGCGCCGGCAAATGCGACGAAGCCGGTGACGCTGAAGGCGATCCTCATGGCCGGCGCGACGAAGGGGCAGTTTTCGACATGGAGCCGCACCACCGCGCATCCGCTCAATGGAATCTACGGCGCCGGACAGCTCAATGTTTACAACAGCCAGCACATCCTCGCCGCGGGCCAGCAGGCCGCGAACGGCGGCGCCACGGTGCCGCGCACGGGGTGGGACTACAACACGACGGCGGCCGGCGGCCGGCTCTATTTTTTCGATATGCCGGCCGGTGCCTCCACAATGGCGCTTTCGACGGTGCTCATATGGAACCGGACCATCTCCGGTTCATTTCCGAGTCCGTCATCGAGCCTGGCGAATCTCACGCTGAAGCTCTATGCTGCGTCTGGATTCACGACGGGCGCGCTCATCGACTCAAGCGAGAGCGCGGTGGACAACGTGGAGCACATATACCGGACGACGCTTGCGCCGGGGCGTTACGCGCTCGAGGTGACCGCTGGTGAAGACGGCGTGGCCTACGCGCTCGCGTGGCTGTCGGTGCCGGTCGTGACGATTTCAGCCACCGCGCCGACGGCTTCGGAGATGGGGCCCGCCCCGGGCACGTTCACCATCACCCGCGGTGGCGACACCACTGCGGCGCTCGTGGTGAAATGCACCATCGGCGGCACCGCCGCGAACGGCACGGACTACGCCACCCTCTTGACCAGCGTGACGATTCCCGCTGGCGCGAGTTCGGCGGACATCACCGTTGCGCCCATTGCGGACAGCATCGTGGAGGGCGATGAGACCGTGGTGCTCACGCTCGCGCTTGATCCGGACTATGTCATCGGCACGGCCTCCTCGGCGGCGGTGACGATTCAGGACAAGCCATTCGATGCGTGGCGGTTTTCAAAGTTCACGACTGCCGAACTCGCCGACACTTCGCTCAGCGGAGAGCAGGCTGACTTTGAAAAGGACGGCGTCGTCACTCTCCAAGAGTATGCCTTCGGCCTCGAGCCGAAGACGATGGACGTGGCGGGGCTGCCGTTCGCTTACCTCCAGCCGGGAGGCGCGCTGGCGATCGCATACACCCGGGTGAAGAGCGCGGCGGACATTGCCTACACGGTCGAGGTGTCGAACGACCTCGTGACCTGGCAGTCGGGCGTGGCTTTCACGGCGGTCATCGGCACGGATGATCACGGCGCGACGGAGACCGTGCGCGTCGGTTCGCTGCTGGCGCCCGATGCTTCCGGGCGGCAGTTCATGCGCGTGCGCGCCACGCGCCAGTGATGCCGGGTCCGTGTTTGACGAACACCCGCCTAAGCATGCAGCCAGTCGGGTGTCGTCACAGCGCAACGATTTCCACTCATGCCTTTCCCCAGCAACACCGTCAGCCTCCATCCGTATTTCAAAATCAAGCCCGGCAAGCTCGACACCGTGCGAAGCCTCCTTCCGGCCTTTGTGACGCGCACGCAGAAGGAGCCGAACTGCCTCTGCTATGACTTCACGCTGCAGGGAGACATCCTTCACTGCCGCGAGGCATACGTCGGCGCGGAGGGCGTAGCCGAGCATCTCGACAACGTGGGCTCGCTCCTCGAGGAGATGCTGAAGCACGCGGACATCGACCGGCTCGAACTGCATGGACCATCCGCCGAACTCGACAAGCTCCGCGAGCGCTGCGGGCCGCTGAATCCGAAGTGGTTCGTCTTCCAGTGCGGCGTGAAGGGCTGAGGCGTCATGCGGCGCTGCGGACTTTTTTTTCGCGGAGCCACGCGCTTTGATCTGCTGCGATGTCTGAACTGCCCGGCCAGCCTGCACAGATGAACAGTGTCGCGAGCGGCGACGCCGCCGGGCTCGTCGAGGTGAAGGTGCAGACGGTGCACCAGCTCTTCAACTCGATGGACCCGTCGCCATTTCACGAGCGGGACCTCGACCGCGATGCGGAGCATTTCATCGTCGGCTGGGCGCAGGAGCATCCGCTGCATGCGCCGCTGAAGCTCGTCATCCACCTCGGCCAGCCGGCCGAGAAGTCTGCAGCACAGGCGGACGTTGCCGGTTCGATTCATCACTACTTCGCGTATCGTGCGGATTTGAATCAGCGCGAGTTCCGCCAGCTCATGCGCGAGGGCTGGATGAGTCTGCTCATCGGCCTCGCGTTCCTCGCCGCGTGCGTGACTGTCGCGCAGACGCTCACGACTTTTCTCGGGAGGCTCCATCCCGTGATGAAGGAGGGCCTTACGATCATGGGCTGGGTGGCGATGTGGCGCCCGCTGGAGATTTACCTCTACCGCTGGTGGCCCATCCGCCGGCTCGGGAAAATCTACGCGAAGCTCAGCGAGGTGCCGGTCGAGGTGAGGGTGGTCCGGGATGAGCGGGGCGGGCTAGCGCCGGAGAATTGCCCGTAGTGTGTGGATGATCGCGAGGCCGGCGCAGCCGAGCGCCACGACGGAGTCGCCGAGCGGAAAATCGTAGCGGTAGGAAACCATGAAGCCTGCGGTCGCGGTGACGACACCGCAGATCATCGCCCACGCGAGGTGCGTGTGCAGGCTTCGCGCGAAGGCCGCGACCGCGAGCACCGGCAGGATGAGGAAGCCGAACGTCACGAGAGGCCCCACGGTTGCGACGGAGATGCCGACGACGCTGCCGTTGACGAGGGCGAGGACGACATTCCAGCGCCGGAGCCCCAACCCGCTCACGGCGGCGAAATCGGGATCCGTCAGCGTGAGCAGGATGCGGCGGCGCAGCGCCATCGCGAGCAGGAATGCCGAGCTGAGCGCGACGACGAGCGAGTTGAAGGCGGTGTCGCTGATGAGCAGCAGCCGCCCGTGGAAAAGGTCCGCGATGTAGGTCTCGCCGACAGCGTTGCTGGAAAGCAGGAGGTTCGCACCGCTGACCGCGGCGAGAAAAACGAAGGCGAGCCATCCTTCGGAAAGCTGCACGCGCCGGCGCGGCAGCGCGAGCAGCACGAGCGCGGGCAGCGTGAAGAGCATGGCGCCCGCGAAGGCGCGCGAGGCGTCATCTTCAAAGAACGCACACCAGCGCCAGCCGAGGGCCGCGCCGAAGAACATGAACGCAACGCCTGCAAGCGAAACCTGCGGCAGCGCTAGGCCCAGCATGATCGCGCGTCCCATCACCATGTGCCTGCCGATGAGCGGGCACACGAGGCCCATGATCGCGGCGGCCCAGTAGGACTTCGATTGGAGAAAGCTAAGATCCCACATTGGCAGTGCAGGCTGTGCCGTTTGAGAATGCGGCGATGTCGAGGAACTGGGCACGGCCCCCGGCCACGCGGAGGAAGTGGGTGGCGATGCCGCGGAACGGCTCGAACTCGTGCGTGATGAGGACGACCGTCATGCGCTGCTCGCGGTTCAGGCGCGCGAGCAGCCGCGCGATGACGAGCTGTGTCTCGTGGTCCACGCCGGCCGTCGGTTCGTCGAGCAGCAGGGCATTCGGCCGCACCGCGAGGGAGCGGGCGAGCAGCACGCGCTGGCGCTGCCCGCCGCTCAATTCGGCGAAGCTCCGCTTGGCGAATTCATCCGCCTGACACTCGCGCAGGCACTCGCGGTAGAATGCGCGCTCCATCCGGAAGAAGGTCCGGTGCAGCGGCAGCAGTGCCGAAGCGCCGAGCTCGACCATCTCGAATGCGGTGATCGGCAGCGGCACATCGGCCGACGCCTGCTGCGGCACGTAGCCGAACTTCAGGCCGTCCACCTTTCTCTCCCCGCGGAGCAGCGGGATGAGCCCGGCGATGGATTTCAGCAGCGTGGATTTGCCGCCGCCGTTCGGTCCGCCCACGACCACGAAGTCGCCCGGCTCGATCCGGAGGTCGAGATTTTCGAGGATGACGTGGCCCCGGTAGCCGAGGGCGGCGCGCTGCAGTTCCATGCGTGGAGGCGGCTACTGGCTGGCGAACGCGTTCACGAGCGTGTCGATGAACGCGATGTAGTCGCCGGCCGCGCGCGTGCCGCGGACCATGATGGGCACGCTGACGACGCGTGCGCCGGTGGCCTTCGCGATCTGGTTTGGCAGGCGGTCGCTGTAAAAGCTCTCCTTCACGATGAGCTTCACGCCCTCCTGCTTCATGCGCGCGACGAGCTCCTCGACATAGCGCGGCCCCGGCTCCACGCCGGGCTTTGGCTGGATGGTGGCGACGTGCGTGAGGCCGAAGCGCTCGGCGAAATACACCATGTCCGGGTGGTAGCTCACGAACTTGATGCGCTTGCCGGCGAGCTTCGCCTTCCAGCCCGCGAGCTTTGCGTCGAGCTGTGCCGCGTAGCCGCGCGCGTTGGCCTTGTAGGTCGCGCCGTTGGCGGGATCGAGCTGCGCCATGCGGTCGCCGATCGCGAGCGCGGCGGTCTTCATCCGGCCGGGATCGAGGTTGTAATGCGGGTTGCCCACCGGGTGCTGCTCGCCCTCGCTGCGGTCGAGGCTCTTCGGTGTGTCGCGCACCGAGATGCCCTTGGAGCAGTCGAGGTAGCCGGGCTTGCCGACTTGGATCCTCTGGTTGCGCGACTCGGCGAGCAGCGCGGGCGCGTAGGCGTGCTCGAGGTCGAGCCCCACGACGATGAACAGGTCGGCCTGCTGGAGGCGCGTGATCATGCTCGGCTTCATGAGGACGTTGTGCGGATCCTCCATGCCGCTCGCCATGGTGAAGACATCGACGGTGCCGCCGCCGATTTTCTGCGCGATGTCGCCGAGGTCGGGGATTGTCGCGACGACTTTCAGCGGGGCTGCCTGAGCGGCAGTGGTGAGAGCCAGCGCTGCGAGGAGGAGGAGTTTTTTCATGGTGTTCATATTGATTCGTGGGTTGCGTGGTTACGGCATGAAGTCGTGCTTGTGCGCGCCGAGCAGCGCCGTCCACTGGAGGAAGATCTGCCAGTCGTTGTTGCGGCCCGCGCCGAGGTCGCGGTCGGAATTGAGGTAGCTCACCTGCAGGCGCAGGCGGTTGAACTCGCTCGCCCAGAACGTGAGGTAGGCGCTGTATGTCCAAATCTTGCTGGACTTCTTTCCGAGCGTGTCGGCCAGGCCGTCGCCGTCGGTGTCGAGCTGCTCGAAGGACTGCGGGCGCGTGTAGTCTACGCGGATGCCCGGCTGCCACCGCTTGCCGATGCGATACTGCGCAAAAGCGTAGCCGCCATATGCAGTGGACGAGGACGAGTCGATGCCGCCGAACGTGGCGTCCGTGGAGAGCTGGCCGCTTTGGCGCGTCCAGAGCACCTCGCCGCCAACCTCAAGAAGATCGTAGCTGGCGGGGTTCGGCTGCCATTCGAGCTTCACGTCCGCGCTGGCGATCTGGCGCCTCGTGCTCCGGCTGGTTTCCGCGTAGTCGCCGCCGAGGTGCAGCACGGCGCCTTTGCCGAGTTCGACGAGTGTCGCCGCGCGTCCGTAGAATGTGAGCGACCTCAGCGGGCGGTTCAGGCGGTCTGCGAATGCAGTGCCCTCGCTGCCGTCGAGGAGGCTGAGCTTGCCGGTGCCGGGCTGTTCGGCGCCGATGTTGTCCACGATGCCGCCGGTGAGGCGGAAGTAGTGGCCGGCGGGCGGGAGCCAGTTCACTTCAAAACCCCGCGCCTTCGTCTCCCCGCCGATGATCGTGTCCACGCTGGAAGGGCCGTCCACAAAGGGCCGGTCGTGCGCGTGGACTTTGCCGAGGCGCGTGAAGTCCGCGAAGAACTGTCCGCCTTTCACCTGCAGCCCGTAGGGCAGGCTGGTGGTGGCGATGGCGGCCTCCTCCACGCCGAGGCTCACTTCGCTGAAGGGATCGCTCTTGCGGTAGGGGTTCAGCTCCGTGGCGGCGTCGAAGACCGCGTAGGCGCGCGCGAACGTGTCGATGTTCGACTGCACCATGAGCTCGATGTTGCGCATGGTGAAATTCACGTCGTCCGCGGCGCGCGAATACGACGTGATGAAGTCGAGCGACGCCGAGATGTCGGGGTTGAAGATGCCCGTCCGCGTCTGGCGCTGGGCGGCCTTCAGTTCCTCGACGTCCTGCTGGAGCTGGCTCATCGAGGCCGAACTGCCACCGCTTTTGCCGGAGGAGGTCTTTTCACCGGTGGGCCCGATGGCGACCGCGGCCGGGGAGTTGTAGTTCTCCCAGAGCGACTGCTGCTGTTTCACCTTGCCCTGGAGCGCCTTCACGCTCTCGGTGAGCTGCTCGACCTTGCGGGTGAGTTCCTCGATCTTCCTGTCGGAATCCGAGGCGGCTGTTTTCGATGTGGGCGGTTGTTCTTTTGCCGGAGAGCTGGTTTGTGCGATCGCGCTGCCGGCGCAGAGTGCGATGACGAGTGTGGAAATGTGTTTTTTCACTGCGAGTAGGTTCTTGGATTTGGGTAAATGGTGGAGTGGTGACCGCGGGCGAATGCCGGCGGCACGGGTGTGCGTGACAGAATGGAACGAAGAACTCGCCCGACTGGGGAGCTCAGCTGTTTCTGTGTGTCTCAGGCCGCGGTCGGCGGCGCGTGCTCCAATACCCCTGCTGAAAAACGAACTGCCTCGAAGCGCTCAGCCGGAAGCTGAATCCGGACGACGGCCGGTAGATCCACGTTGACGGAAAAATCCGCATCAACCGTCGGCGCATGGAAGCTCCCCGCCTCGAACATCGTGACGCAGCAGGTGTGCTCCGGCTCGTCCGAATCCGGATGCGCCGCTGCGTGCAGGGCGGGGGAGGCGACCATGAACAGCACCGCCAGCAAATGGAGCAGCACGGCGAATCCCATCGCGCGTGGAAGCCCGGACAGTCTGTGGCTTGGGGCCGTCATGGAGAGTGGGCGGCGTCTATGCGCTCGGCGTGCGGCTGGCAAGCGTTTCCTTTGTGAGGGAATCGCCAGCGCGCGGCATGTGCCGTCTGCAAAAAAGAAAGCCGCCGTCCCGTTGAGCAGGACGGCGGCTGAGAGAGGGACTCTGAGGCGGTGCTATTTCGGCCCGACCTTCGTCATGTCGAGTTCGTATTTCTTACCGACCTCGGTGAGTTTCTTCATGATCGGCTCCATCTTTCCCTGAACAGCCATCATCTTCGGCATGATGTCGCCCATCGACTTCATCGCGTCCTCAGGCTTGTCGAGCTTCACGCCCTTGAAGATGTCGGCCATTTCGCCGATCACGCCGCTGAACTCGCCCCACGCTCCCTTGAGATCCGCAGGCAGCCCGTCGGTCTTGATGGCTTTCAGCTTGTCCACGAGTTCACCCATCATCTTCAGGCCGGCGGTTGGGTCGCTCTTGGCCGCCTTGCCCTTTTCGTCGGCCCATTTTGCAAAGCCTTCGACGTCGGCCTTGAAGTTTGCGAGTGCGGTTTTCTCGTCCGGCGCCTTGTTGCAGCCGGTGAGGGTGAGGATGGCGGTGGCGATGATCGCCGGGAGAATGTGAGTGATTTTCATGCGGCGGGAGAGTGGGGTTTCCGTGCGGTTTGGCAAAGCGGAAACGAAACTTTTTTCATCATCCGGTGATGGTGCGGTGCGTCCGGACAAAGCGAAAGCCGCCGATCCGCATTCAGCGAATCGGCGGCTTTTTGAAATCCCAGTTTGGAATGCCCGGTTACTTGCCGGGGGCGAGAGCGCCGAGGCCCTCGAGGCCGTATTTCTTGCCGAGCTCGTCGAGCTTCGCCACGGCGGGCTGAATCTCCTTCTCGAGCGCCTGCATCTTTTCGCCGAAGGACTCCATGAACTTCGGATCCTCGCCGAGTTTCTTCACGATGAAGGCCTGCATTTCCTCGGCCTTCGCAGGCCAGTCCTTGAAGATGTCGCCCATCTTCGAGATGGCCGTCACGAAGTCCGTGTAGCCGGCCTTCAGGTCGTCGGGCAGGCCGTCGGTCTTGATTGCCTTCAGCTTGCCGACGATGTCGCGGATCATCGCGATGCCGCCCATCGGGTTTTCCTTCAGGGCCGCCTCCTGCTGTTTCACGGACGCTTCGAGGGCCGCCATTTCCTTCTTAAAGCCGTCGAGCGCGGCGTCGGCGCGCACGGTGGCGGTGGAGGTGAACGCCACGGCGATGGCGACGAGGATTGCACGGAGTGCTTTCATGGATGTGTGTGTTTGTTGTTGTGGTTTGTCTCCCGCCAGTCGGGCTCAGTTGAACTTGTTCTTCCGATACGCGCCCATCTTCGGCGCGTCGGGATTTACCTCGGGGCCGAAGTAGCGCAAAATCACCATCGGCTCGGTCTCGCTGGTGTTGGTGAAGCTCACGCCCGACTTCGCGCCGTCCTCGGTCACGAAGTATTCGTCCTCGGTCAGTTCGGTGAAGCGGATCAGCTTCGGCGAGACGAGCGGCTGACTGTTGATGCGGCCGCTGCCCTGCACGCAGATGAGACCGTAGGCGCCGTTGTCCTTCACGAAGGCGGTCACGCCTGGGTCCACGGTCAGTTCCTTCGCGGTGAAGAGCTGCTCGCCGTCCACCTTGCCGTAAACGATCCAGCGGTCCACCCAACCTTCCTTGCGCGTGTCGGCCACCGGCACGGGCTCGAGGTAGTGGTTGTCCTTGAACTTCGGGTCCACGTTCTTCGCCCAGTCGAGCTGGTCCACGATGAAATCAATATCCTTGTGCTTGCTCTTCGGCATGTCCTTCACGAGCAGCGACCACGGCACTTCGCGGCCTTCGACCAGATTCTGATACATGCCGAAAACGTCCGAGCCCCACTGCGGCTCGTAGGTGCAGAGCGAACCCGGCGCGTGGAGAATGCACGGGTCGATCAGCCATCCGCTGCCGACTTTCAGGCGATACGCCTTCGAGAGATCGAGGATGCCGTTGTCGCCCTTGTTCCAGTTCGCGATGCACTGGCGCACCTGCTCCTTCGTCGTGCCGGGCTCGAAGCCCATGAACGTGTAGGGGAAATTGTTCCCCACGTTGTTGTGCTGCGGCGGGAAATAATACGACTCCGGCTTGCCCTCCTGCCCGACGAGCTTCGCCTGCGCGGCGCTCTGGTGCATGTGGTGGGGAATCGGCCCCATGTTGTCGAAGAACTTCGAATACACCGGCCACTTCCTGTATTTGTTCCAGATGCTCTTGCCGATGAGCGTCGCGCCGCAGTCCTCCACGGCCTTCTGCAAAGTGAACTTCTCCTTGCCGACGACGACATAGCTCAGTCCCTCGTCCGGCGTGCGGTTCTCATTCGCCGCCGGCGTCGTGCTCGCAAACCAGCGCTCATCAATGCCGCCGCGGTTCAGGCCGTAGGCGTAGAGATCATCGGGATGCAGCTTCAGGCGCTTGCCCGGCTGGAGAAAGGAACGCGGCACCCAGCACGGCGCGAGGCGCAGCAAGCCTCCGGTCTTCGAGAGTTCGGCTTCGACTTTCGACTTCGTGCTGCCTTTGACGGCCTTCAGGGCGGTGACGGTGGGAATGGACATGGTTGTTTGTGGAAAAGGGCGCGGAGCTTTTGTTGAAAGAGTGCGTGCGGTCAAGGGCGGACCACGGCGGATGCGCTGGTCTGCGCCAACGCTCAGCTAAAGAACTGCCGGTAGAACATGATCGCCGAAATCGTCAGCCCGATCGCCGTCACGAGATGCCGCACCGCGCGCTGCGGGAGCTGCTGCGAATAGTGAGCGCCGAGGAAGTAGCCGCAGAGCGCGCCGACGCTCATCACGCCCGCCTTCGGCCAGTCGATGAGCCCCGACCAGATGAACCACGCCGCCGCGACCACGTTGATGAGGCAGCTCAGCACGTTCTTCAGCGCGTTCATTTCGTGGATGTCGCGCAGCCCGAGAAAGCCGAGCGACGCCAGCATGAGGATGCCGATGCCCGCGCCGAAGTATCCTCCATACACCGACACCGCGAACTGGAACACCACCGCCACCCACGCCGCCCGGTGGTGCGGATGCGCCGCGCCCTTTTCCCCGAAGCCTGCAAAGCGCCGGAACGCCCCCTGCGAGAGGAAGAGCACCGTCGCGAACAGAATCAGGAACGGCACCAGCCGCGCGAACACACTCTCGCCCGTCCGCGTGAGCAGCACGCTCCCGAGCCAGCCGCCGAGGATGCTCACGGGCACAAAGCGCACGAGCCACGCGCGCACCGCGCCGATCTGCTTCCGCAGGCTGAAGATGCTCCCGCCCGTCCCGATCACCAGCGCCAGCGTGCTCGTCGCGTTCGCGATGATCTTCGGCGTGCCGAAAAACGTCAGCACCGGAAAGGTCAGCAGCGTCCCGCCGCCGGCGACTGCATTGATCGCCCCCGCCGCCGCCGCCGCCGCGCCGAGCCCGAGGATTTCCCCGATCGGCATCATGCCGGGAGCCGCCGTGTCGGCTGTGATGAAAGGCGATTGCACATGGAAGGCGCGCACCATGCCCACGAGCGCCGCCCCGTGCAAAGGGATTGCCGCGCATTCGACATCCGGCCCGCTGAGTGCGACCGGGCGGTGCGTAAGCGCAAGCTCCCCGTTGCACCTGCGCACCGCCCATGCGAAGACGCGCCCGATGTTCCGCACACTGCTCACGTTCGCATGCGCGCTCACGGCGCTCCTCCTCTCCGGCTGCAAGGACAAGGCCAAGGAGCAGCGCAAGGCCGACCTCCGCGCCCTCATGCACGGGCTCACGGACGACGCCGACATCCGCGCCGCGATGGAAAAAGCCCGCGCCACTTCCGGGCAGTTCCTCGCCGCGCTGCAGAAGCCCGCGCCGAACCAGAAGCAGTTCATGGTGCGCAGGGCATTCCCCGCGAAGGACGCCAGGCAGCAGATCCTCTGGGTCGTGGACCTTACCTTCGACGGCACGCTCCTCCACGGCCGCGTGGACGACAACACCGCGCAGCCCGGCAGCGGCCTCCCGAAGGACGGACGCGTCACCTTCCCGCCCGCGGACCTCTGCGACTGGATGTTCAACGAGGACGGCAAGGCCGTCGGCGGCTACATGCTCCGCGCGCTGAAGGCGAAGTTGACCGAGGAGGAATGGCGCGGCATCGCCAGCCAGATCACGTTCAAGGAATAGCGCCGGGGAGGGGAATCCGCGGAGTATGTTCATCCGCAGATTGCGCAGATTTCCGCAGAGGGAAAAGAGTCGCTCAGAGCGGGGAAAACCTGTCCCATTGAAGACACATGCATGTTGGTGACCTCAACTTAGTTGATTGGGAACCGCGCTCAGCTCTCGAAGAGTCGATGGCAGCCGTCGTGTCTCGAAACCCTGAGCTTCGCAAATGCGTGCTCGATTGTCGTCATACCCAAGTGCGAGGAGTTGCGCTGTCGATTGCAGGCGAGTGGGTTTACGTTCACCTCGAACAATCGATCTGTGAGCACTGTGGCAAGAACGCTGGCTGGTGCGCAGTGCCAGACTTTGGTATTGGCCGGGCTGACACCTATGGAAGGTTTGTCTTGCGACAGCCTCGGGAGAGTTGTCCGCATTGCGGCGGAACATTGAATCGCCGCTGCGTGCTCCGAAGATTGGTGTGACTCGTATCTGCGAAATCTGCGGATTGAAATGCCGCTGCGGCCCTACCTCGCCCCGAGGAACCCCACCAAGTCCGCCACTTCCTCCGCCGTCAGCGTGTAGAGCAGGGCGGGGGGCATGAGGCTCACGGCGGCTTTTTCGCGCTTCACCACCACGTTTTTGTAGAGGTTCGACGTCTTCCCGGCGAGCGGGTCGGTGAGGAGGGTGATGGTGGCGCTGCTTTCGTCCTTCACGAGGCCGCTCACCTCGGCGGTGCCGCCTTTGCCGTCGAGGATGGTGAGCGTGACCATCGCGTATTGGTCGCTGATGACTTTGCCCGGGTCGGTGATGCTCTCGAGGATGTCGTGCCGCCCGAATCGCTGCGCCACGGCGGTGAGGTCCGGCCCCACGGCGCCGCCCGCGTCGCGGAAGAGATGGCACTGCGCGCACTGCGCCTGTGTGAAGAGCTCCTTGCCGCGCACGAGGTCGGGCTTGCGGGCCTTCAGCGCGGGGGCGTCGAGCGCCGCTTCGAGTTCGGGCAAAGTCCACGCCTTCACAAAGGCGCGCGGCTTCAGCGCGGCGGCGGGCGGGGGCGTGGCCACGGGGCGCAGCCATTCGGCGAGTGCGGCGCGCTCCGACTCCGGCACGCGCGACGCGGCCTCGGCGCGGATGGCCTCCACGAATTTCGCAAACGAATTCCCGCCCGTGTAGCGCGCCGCCTTTTCGTGGAACCACCGGAAATACCGCACGCGCTGCCCGGGCGTCCACCCGTGCGCCCAGCGCAGGCAGAGCGCGTAGTGGATCTGCTCCTCCTGCGAAGGCGCGGCGTCCATGAGCGCGAGCGTCTTCTCGATCACCTGCCGGCCCAGTTCGGCGTGAAAGTCCGCGCCCTTGCGGCCGGGGAAGACGGACGCGCCGGGATTTGGCACGGGGCCGAGGCTTGCCGCAGGGAGCCGGGGCGCCCCCGCCCCGGGTTGGTCGGATGACGGGGCGAGGGCGCCCCGGCTCCTTGGGTCCGCCTCCTTCTCCGGGTCGAGCGGGGCCTTGCCGGCCAGGGGCTTCGCCTGAACGAAAAGGAGATCCGATGGGGCAAACCTGTCAGCGGATGGGGCAAACCCGTCAGCGGATGGGGCAAACCCGTCAGCGGATGAGGCAAACCTGTCAGCGGATGGGGCAAACCCGTCAGCGGATGGGGCAAACCCGTCAGCGGATGAGGCAAACCCGTCAGCGGATGGGGCAAACCCGTCAGCGGATGGAGCAAACCCGTCAGCGGATGGAGCAAACCCGTCAGCGGATGGGGCAAACCTGTCAGCGGATGAGGCAAACCTGTCAGCGGATGAGGCAAACCTGTCAGCGGATGAGGCAAACCTGTCAGCGGATGGGGCAGACGAGAGAGCTGCCGCGGCGGAAAACGCCTCTTTTTCCAAATGGAATGCACTCTTTTTTCCTTCCGGTGCCGGAACGGGCGATTTCGGGGCTGCAGGCGTTCCCGTTTTGGCCTTTTCCACGAGGTCGGCGTTCAGTTCGCCCAGCTCCGGGTTCGTGAGCCAGACGAGGAGCTGCGCCAGCTCGCGGTTCAGCCGCCAAGCGGGGTCATCCACCGGCGCACCGGGGTGGAACGCGCGCTCCGCCGCGCGTTTCCCTGCGTCGTCCTTGGGAAGCGCGTCCGGCGTGCCGCTGGGAAGCGTGCGCGGAGCGCCCGCTCCACCTCCCGCCGGGTAAATCGCCAGCAGTTCCCTCGCCAGCGCCTGCACCGCCTCCGCCGAAGGCCGCCCCTGCCGCGCGAAGCTGAGTTCGAGGACGCGGAGCTTGAGGAGCTTCAGGTCGTCGGGGAGGGAGGCGAACGGATAAGATTGAAGCGCTTCAAAGACCTTTTGCTGAGCCGATGCCGGAGTTGTTCGTGCCAATTCGAGAAGGCTGGGAAACAACACTTGCCTTGCTTTTGGCAGGAGTTCCTTTGGCGCGACGACAGGCACTCGTTTCGCTTCCTCCAACATTGCCGGGATCATTTCGCGTGAATCCTCGGCACTCATACCCAGCAGAGTTCCCTGAATCATGAAGCGGACCCACTGCAACGAGAAGCGGTCGTCTCGCTCAGACCAGCTCGAAATGGCGTCGTTATATAGATTCCATTCTTCGTCAGAGGGCTCGGATTTGGTTGCGACTTTTGCGATAGCCTTGCGCAGGCGGTTGCCGTCAGTGGTGCGGTCACCCGCATTTTCCTGCGCCCCATCCGGGGCGCTGGCGTTGGTGGTCGGCGATCCGGTGGTTGCGCTCGCTCCGCTCGCTGCACCACCGGCTACTTTCCGCTGCGCCTCCGGCGCATTCTGGTTGGGGGCTGCCTCGGTTTTGAGAAGGCCGTCTATGTCGCCGGGGCTGAGGATTCGATCCGAGGGGCGCTTTTCTGGACTGGCTGGACCCGATGGACGGCCAATTCCAGCTTCGCGGCGTCCATGCTGTCCATCAGGTCCAGTCGGTCCGTGGTAGCTCACCCGATACAGCGCGCTGGCGGTGCCGCGGCCGCCGACGGTGAAGACCATCGAGCCGTCTCGCAGGAACTCCATGTCGGTGACGGGCATGCCTTTTCCGCTGAGGAAGACCTCGACGTCGCCATTCGCCTCGGCGTCGCGCGGGTAGGTGTAGCTGGCGAGGTCGTTGCGCGCGGTGTAGCTGGCGCCTTTCTCGTGCAGGTGCACGGCGAGGATGCGGCCATACGTCCAGTCGTGGATGAAGAGCGCCTTGCGGTATTGCTCGGGCCAGCCTTTCGCGTCGGTGCCAAACGTCATCCCGGTGGGGCAGCCGACGCCGATGTCCACGACGGCGGGGAGCGAGTCGGGGAAATACGCGGGCCATTTTGCGCTGCCTTCGCGGAAGCCGTATTCGCCGCCGGGGACGACGTGGAGGATGCGCGTGGGGCGATACCACGGGAGGCCGCGGTCCCACTCCATGTCGCTGTCGTAGGTGAAGAGTTCGCCGTCGGCGTTGAAGGCGATGTCGTAGGGGTTGCGGAAGCCGCCGGCAAAGAGTTCCCACTTGGTGCCGTTTTCATCGGTGCGATAGACGCAGCCGTAGGGGGCCTTGATTTTGTCGAAGAAGGTGGCGACGGGATCGCGGAGCTTCGGGAGGAGGTCGTCCTCGCCCCAGTTGCGGTAGGGCGAATCGGGCGCGAGGCCGTCGAGCATCGGCGTGCTGTTGCCGTGCATGATGTAGAGCTTTTTGTCCGGCCCGAGGAGGATGGCGTGCGCGCCGTGCTCGCCCGCGCCGCCGGGGACGGCCTTGAAGAGCGTGGCGGTGTCGAGGTTGCCGTCGCCTTTGCTGGAAGTGCAGCGGTAGATGCCGCGCCCCTGCGGGCCGTCGCCGGAGAGGTAGAGGGAGTCGAAGGCCCAGAGCATGCCCATGCAGTCGGCGACGGGGACGGGGACGCGGTCCCATTTCCAGTCGGCGGGAATGGTCAGCGCCCACGGGGCGGGAGTGCTCAGTGCTCTGTGCTCAGTGCTCAGATTTGCGCCCGCCGCGCCGCTGCCTTTTGCCTGAGCACTGGGCACTGAGGACTGAGCACTTTTCCCCAAGGTCACGCGCCAGATGCCGCCCCACTGGCCCTGGTCCTTGGTGTTCGCGCCCTTCACCTTGCCCTGCGGGGAAAGGTAGAGGCGGCCCTTGTCGTCCTGCGCCATGCAGATCCACGAGCCTTCATCGGGCCCGGCCTCGCGCAGCAGCTCGACTTTGAAGCCGGGCGGCACCTTGATCTGATCGGGCTGCGTGACTGCGGCGCGCGCGGTGCCGAGTGCGGCTGTGGAGATTGCGAGGAGAATGGAGAGCGTTCGCATGTGCGCGGACTACCGCACCCGCCCGCGTGCGGCGACTCGGAAATGCGCGTCTGCAAGAATGGTGGCCGCAGTCCGGGAGCGCACGCTTCCAGCGTGCAGTGTCCGGCATCCTTGCCGGGCAGCGGGCGAAGGCGGCTGGAAATTCCTGGCGTGGCGCGCGGCGCCACGAACTTTTCCGCAGGATGCGGAAAAGGACACGCTGGAAGCGTGCGCTCCCGTTTTCAACCGCGCCCTCGCACGGCTCCTGTGGGTTCGCGACCAGTCACCAGTCACCAGTCACATCCTCTTCGTGTCCTTCGTGCCCTTCGTAGTAAAAACATGGACGCCGCGCGCTAGGCGCGGAACCTTCGCGGCCTTTCACCCGTGAGCCTGCGCACCGCCGACTACGACTACCCGTTGCCCGAGGAACTCATCGCGCGCCAACCCGCCGAGCGCCGCGATGCCTCGCGCATGATGGTGCTGCACCGCGCCGAACAGCGCATCGAGCATCGGATGTTTGCGGACTTCCCGGCGTTCCTCCGCGAAGGCGACCTCGTGGTGCTGAACGACACGCGCGTGATCCCGGCGCGCGCCTTTTCCGACGACGGGAAGATCGAACTGCTCTTTCTCGAACGCGTCGATGGTAGGGCGCTTTCGCCGAAAGCGCCCAATTCTCCAGCGGGCGCAGATGCGTCGGCGCTCTCGGCGAGAGCGCCCCACCTTTGGCGATGCCTCGTGAAGCCCGGGCGCAAGATGCGCGAGGGCGCGCTGGTGCATGTCGGCGGTGTCGCGGGCGTCGTGCGCGGCATCGAGCCGGACGGCGAGCGCATCGTCGAGTTTCTGGAGGAGGTGGACCTGGAGAAATGCGGCGAACTCCCGCTGCCGCCCTACTTCGAGCGCAAGCCCGAGGCCGGGGACGCCGAGCGCTACCAGACGGTCTTCGCGCGCGAGGCCGGCGCCGTCGCCGCGCCGACCGCCGGGCTGCACTTCACGCCCGAACTGCTCGCGCGCATCCCGCACGCCTTCCTCACGCTGCATGTCGGCGTGGGCACATTCCGCCCCGTGCAGGTGGACGACATCACGCAGCACCGCATGCACAGCGAGCGCTTCACGATGAGCGGGGCCACCGCCGCCGCTTGCAACGCCGCGCAGCGCATCGTGGCCATCGGCACCACGAGCGCGCGCGTGCTGGAGACGCTCGGCCGCCCGTTTCGCGGGACGACCGGCAGCACCGCCATCTTCATCCACCCGCCCTACGCGCCGAAGGTCGTCGGCGCGCTGCTCACGAATTTCCATCTGCCGAAAAGCACGCTGCTCATGCTCGCGAGCGCCTTCGCCGGCCGCGAGTTCACCCTGCGCGCCTACGCCGAAGCCATCCGCGAGCGCTACCGTTTTTACAGCTACGGCGACTGCATGCTCATCGTGTGAGGAATCCGCAGATTGCGCGGATGGGCGCAGATTTTTGGATGCAGCAGGTCGCGGAGCTTCTGCGAAAATCTGCGCAATCTGCGGATTCCTACTCCTTCGGGCGCCGCTCGCGGAAGAATGCCTTCAGCATCTCCGCGCATTCCTTTTCGCGCACGCCACTCGTGACTTCGCACTGGTGGTTCAGCTTCGGGTGCCGCAGCAGGTCCACCACGCCGCCGGCACCGCCGTCTTTCGCGGAGGCGCAGCCGAAGACCACGCGGCGCATGCGCACGTGGACGAGCGCGCCGGCGCACATGGGGCAGGGCTCCTTCGTCACGTAGAGGTCGCATTCGTTTAGCCGCCAGTCGCCGATGGCGCTCTCGGCCTGCGTGATGGCGAGCATCTCTGCGTGGGCGGTGGCGTCCTTCAGCGTCTCCACCTGGTTGAAGGCGCGGCCGATGATGCGCCCGTTGTGGACGACGACGGCGCCGATGGGCACCTCCTCGCGCTCCCACGCCCGGTGCGCCTGCCGCAGGGCCTCGCCCATGAAGTGGTGGTCGCTGTGCAGATCGATGATTTCGTCCATGTCGGTGGTCGGAGATAGTCGGAGAATTCGGTTGCGCGGGCGCGTGGATTGGCTATGAACGCCGCCCCTTTTCCAATCCATCCGGGCTTATGTCGAAGATCATCGAGAAAATCAACCAGTCGCAGCTCAAGGCCGACCGCAACGTGTTCAACGTCGGCGACACCGTCTGCGTTCATGCAATCGTCAAGGAAGGCGACAAGGAGCGCGTGCAGAAGTTCACCGGCGTCGTCATCGCGCGCCGCGGCGTGGACATCAACGCCAGCTTCACCGTCCGCCGCATCAGCTACGGCGAGGGTGTCGAGCGCGTGTTCCCGCTGCACTCGCCGCGCATCGCGAAGATCGTGGTGGAGACGAAGGGCGCCGTCCGCCGCGCGAAGCTGAACTACCTCCGCAACCGCACCGGCAAGGCCGCGATGGCGGTGAAGGAGAAGGAGAACGCCGTGGCGGCCGCCTAAGCAGCTCCGCTTCCAGAAAATTTGCCATTCCAGATGGCCTGCAACCTCGCGCACGAGGATGACCTCCGTGCGCGAGGTTTGCATTTTGTGGCGGGCGTGGATGAGGCCGGGCGCGGGCCGCTCGCGGGTCCGGTGGTCGCGGCGGCGGTGATTCTGCCGGAGGGCTTCTCGCATGGTCTGCTGAACGACTCCAAGCAGGTCACCGCCCGCAGGCGCGAGGCGCTCTTTGCGGAACTCACGGCGCGCGTGGACATCCGCTGGGCGCTCTCGGTGGTGGACAGCGGGGAAAT
This sequence comes from Chthoniobacteraceae bacterium, assembly GCA_044221185.1. GTDB lineage: Bacteria > Verrucomicrobiota > Verrucomicrobiia > Chthoniobacterales > Chthoniobacteraceae > SXWH01. The sequence continues at coordinate 74,331 of JBGAPP010000014.1, forward strand.
CGACCGGTTGAACATCCTCCGCGCAACGCATGAGGCGATGCGCCGCGCGGTCGCGCAGCTCGATCCGCGGCCGCAGCATGTGCTCATCGACGGCCTGCCCGTGCGCCCTTTTCCCATCGAGCAGACGGCGCTCGTGGGCGGCGACGCGCTGAGCTTCAGCATCGCCGCGGCGAGCATCATCGCGAAGGTCACGCGCGACCGGCTGATGGTGGAGGCGGACGCGCAGTTCCCCGGCTACGATTTTGCCAGACACAAGGGCTACGGCACGCCACAACACCTCGCCGCGCTCAAAAAGCATGGGCCTTCTCCGATCCATCGCCGCACTTTTCTCCCCGTCCGCCAGGCGGAGCTCGGGCTCTGATCCACGGCACGCGCTGGGCCGCCGCGGCGAGAAGCTCGCGGAGAGATTTCTGCGCCGGAACGGCTGCAAGGTTCTTTACCGGAACTTCCGCCCGAAGGGCGGGGGAGAGGTGGACCTCGTGCTGCGCGACAAGACGGACAACACGCTCGTTTTCGCCGAAGTGAAGACGCGCACGGGCGACGAACTCGGACGCCCCGCCGATGCAGTGGACCGCGCAAAGGAGGAGCTCATTTCACGCGGCGCGCGCGCATGGCTGCGGCTGCTCGACCGGCCGGATGTGACCTTCCGCTTTGACATCGTCGAGGTGGTCGTGGGCAGCGGGAAGCCGCGCATCAATGTGATCAAGAGCGCGTTCCTGCTGCCGGAGGAAAGGCGCCGGTAGCCGCGGACGACGGAAGCGCCAAAAAGCACTGACGGCGGGAGCACGGGAGCCCAGCTCCGCGTGTCCCGCCGCCAGCGGTTACAGTGAGGGTTGTGAAACGTGGGAGGCTAGAGCGTCTCGCCGGGTTTCTTCTTCGGCTCGGGCTTCTCCTTCTCGGTGGATTTGCCTGCTTCCTTCAAAGTGCGTGACGCCTCCTCCAGCGCGCGCTGCGCGTTCTTCACGGCTTCCTCGGCACCGCGCTTTGCGCGCTCCATCGCTTCGCCTGCCTCGCGGCGGGCGTGGTCGAGTCCCTTGCGGAGCTTTTCGACCTGCTCCTTCGGCAGCTTCGATTCATCGAGGCTCCGCTCGAGCTTTTCAATCTGCCCCTTCAGCATCTGCTCCGGTGAGCCGCTGAACCACTCGCGCTTCTCCACGACGATGCCGGGATGCTTTTCCTTCAGTTGCCGCAGTTGATCCTGCAGTCCCTGAAGCCGGTCTTGAAGCTCGGGCCGCACATCCTTGAGCTTCCTCAGCTGCTCCTCAAGGTGCTCGCGGTCGAACGGCTTTCCTCCTCCCGGGATCGCGAGATTGAACACGCCCGGCTGGACGTTCAGCCAGCGCGCGTTGCCGTCGCCCGGCTCGATTTCGTGCTCGATGAGCGTGACGCTCGCGGATTTCTGCTCGCCTTTGCGGAGGTAGGTGAGCTTCACGCTTTCGCCGGGCTTCTTCATCCCGATCAGCTTTTTCAACTGCGACGGCTCGACGACGATCTGATCCTCGAAGCGCACGAGGATGTCGTTCGGCTGAAGGCCGGCCTTCGCCGCGGGGCCGTCCGGTGCCACGTGGTTGATCACGACGCCCTCGCCGGGTGCGAGTGAAAGCTGCGCGCGAACGACGTCCTGCACCGGCTCCATCGCGATGCCGAGCCACGGGCCTTTTTCGCGTTTCTCGCGTTCCGGCTTCACGAATCCCTTCCCGCCGATCCCAACCACGCCGCCGCCCTTCGGGCCGTTGCCGTCCTGCTCAAAGGTGAAGACGCTGTTCTTGCCGTCGCCGAGCTTGAAGGTGCGCGTCTCCTTCTTGCCGTTGATGTCGATGGTGATCGTCGCGGTGCCGTCGGCGGAGACGATCGGGGCGGACGGATTCTTCTTCTCGTGCTTCGCCTCCTTCTCGCTTTTTTCATTTTTTGCCTCCGGTTTGTTCTCTTCGGCTTGGGCGAAAGGCAGCGCTGCAAGGAGCGCCGCAATCGAGTGGGTGAGGATGTTGCTTTTCATGTGTGGGTATGGGTCGTGGGTCGTGGGTCGTGGGTCGTGGGTCGTGGGTTGAGGATTGATCAGTAAACTTCGAGGGCGACCGGGATCACATCGCGCCGCTTCGTGGCTGTGTGGAATGCGGAGCCGTCCGGTCCGACGCGCACGGTCTCGTGCTCAAGCCACTCCACGTCCATGAGGCGGTAGGGCCGCTTGTCCGGCGCGACGATGATGCCGACAGGCCGCGCGCTCACGAGGTAGTCCTCGCTCTCGACGGGCACGAGCTTCTCAGGGCTGCCGCCCGGCTTGGAACTATTGGCGAGGCCCGCGCGGCCTTCGCCCTGTCCATCACTGGCGCGGTTCTTTTCCAGGAAGGCAAACGTCGCCACTGCGACACATGCGCTCGCCGCAATTGGCAGCAGCCAGCGGGTCAGCATCTCGCGCCATGACGACTTCCCTTCCGTCGGGTTCTGCGGGCGCGCCGCCGTGAGCCGCGCCATCAGCGGTGACTCGAGTTCAGCGGGACGCAGCTTGTGCAGCGCATCCACGATGGGATCGGTGGGATCGTTTTCGTTCACAGGATGACTCCTTTCAAATTCCCGCGCAGGTTCTCGATCGCGTAGCGGTAGCGCGATGCCGCGGTGTTCAGTGGCACGCCGGTGACGTCGGCGATTTCCTGAAACGTGAGGCCGCCCCACACCTTCAGCGTCACCACTTCGCGGTAGGCTGGCTGGAGCGACTTCACGGCGTCCTCGAGCAGGCGTTGCGTTTCCCGTTCCTCCATGTCCGGCGCGAACCACTCGGTGTCCGGCCTGCCCGCCACGAGCTCGCGCTCGCCGCGGCGGTCATTGCTGCGCGCGAGGTCGATCGCCCTGCGGCGGATGGTGGCAAAGACAAGTGCGTCCGGGGGCACGGCACCTTCGCGTTTCCATGACTCGACGAGAGCCTCCTGCAGGATGTCCTCGGCATCCGACTCGGTGCGTGTCTGCTGGCGTGCATACAGGTGGAAGCGCGGCCCGCAGCGGCGGAGCCAGCTGCGCCATTCGTCGGAAGAGGGTTCGTGATGCACTTGGGGACGGTCATGTAGTCAACCGGGATGGCGTCGCCGCTCGATTTTTTTGTCTCAAAAAAAATTCGGCCAGCTACACGGGGCGCGATGAAAGAAGAAAACATCCTCGTCGTCCGCCGCCCGCTCTTCGACCAGCTCGGTGCATTTCAGGGCCTGTGCTTCGACGTGGAGCGCTACCTGCCCGCGTTCCTTGCGCGCGAAAACAACTTCTTCACCCCGCGCGGCCCTGCCGAGACGAATCCGGCACTCAAGCAGATCATCCCCTACGCGCTGCTCGTGCATGGCGATTCCGTCTTTCACTACGTCCGTGGGAAAAAGGCGGGCGAGCAGCGGCTCGTCGCCAAGGGCAGTCTCGGCATCGGCGGCCACATGAACGACGGCGACGAGGGGCTCTTCGCGCTCGACCGCGATGCCTACAACGCCGCGGTGAAGCGCGAGGTCGAGGAGGAGGTCTTCATTGAGACGCCCTACACGAATCATGTCGTCGCGCTGCTCAACGACGACTCAAACGACGTGGGAAAAGTCCACCTCGGCGTCGTCCATGTCTTTCGACTGGAGGCGCCCGCCGCGCGGAAGCGCGAGAGTGTGATCACAGAATCCGGCTTCCTCACTGTCGCCGAACTGCGCGCGCGGCGCGACGCGCTGGAGACCTGGTCGCAGCTTTGCCTCGACGGAATCGATCAGCTGCTCGCCGCAGCGCGCTAGTTGGACGGGCCGCGTGCAGGCGGCTCCGGCATTTGCTCCACCATCCCCGAGCCGTTGAGTTCCGCATCCACGCGGTCGTGGTTGATCTCGACCGCGATCTTCTCCGCCTCCAGAGCGGCGAGGCAAATCGCGACCGGCGCGGTGCGCGCGTCTTTTTTCGCCGCCTTTCCGAAGCCCGCCCACCAGCGTCCGTGGTTCCGCTGCAGCGACAGCGCCCCGTGAGTTGTGCTGGCTTTTTCGACCATCTGCCACAGGGCCGCCGCTTCGGTGCAGCAATGTCGGTAGATGCTCACTTTCCGAACCACTGTCTGCGACCAGTCCACGTCGGGCAGGAACTGCTGGAAATACGGATCCTTCAACGCGGCGAGCGCCTCCAGCTCCGTCGCGAACTGAAACAGCCCGTGCGAGTCCACCCAGAAAACTTCGGGCGTCTCGTGCGTGACGTGGGTGCCAATGAGCGTCTCGAGTTCAGAAACCGAACTTGCTCTGTGGACCGGCTGGGCTGACTCGCTGGGCATCGTGTTCCGGAAAGTTTTCCGCTGCGGGAGCCTAAGGTTTTTCGGCGTATCCGCGCAATCGGCAAAACACTGCTGTGCGAGGCATTGCCGCGCGCGGAGGAGTCTGCCAGCTTCGCGGCGATGAAAACGCGCGCCCTCCTTTCCCTCTGCGTCCTCACTTCCTCCATCCTCTCCGCCGCCGATGCGCCGCGCGTGCTGCCCGCCGCCTCGCTGCCGGACGATGCGCGCCTCCAGCCGCTGAAGGATCTCGACGGCTACTTCCCGTGGTCGCCGCCGGACTCAAAAATCGCGTGGGACAACCGCGCCGCGAACCTGCGCACGCAAATGCGCGTGGCGCTCGGGCTTTGGCCGGAGCCGACGCGCACGCCGTTGAACGCCGTCGTCCACGGCAGGGTCGAGCGCGACGGCTACACGGTGGAGAAGGTGATCATCGAGACGATGCCCGGCCTCTTTCACACCGGGAATCTCTACCGTCCGAAAGGCGCCGCGGGCAAACATCCGGCGGTCATCGTCACGCACGGGCACTGGAAGGACGCGCGCTTTTGGGAGAAGACGGACGCGGTGCTGAAGAAAGAAATTCAGGACGGACACGAGCGCTCGATGATCGGCGGGCGCACGATCTTCCAGTCCATCGGCGTGCAACTTGCCCGCATGGGCTGCGTCGCGTTCGTGAGTGACATGCTCGGGAACAGCGACTCACAGCAGATCTCGATGGAGATCGCGCACGGCTTCAAGACGCAGCGCCCGGAGATGATTTCGCCCGAGCCGGGGAAATGGGGTCTCTTTTCGCCGCAGGCGGAGATCCACAGCCAGAACATCATGGGTATCCAGACTTGGAACAACATGCGCTCGCTCGACTTCCTCACCGGGCTCGATGACGTGGATCCGTCGCGCCTCGCGGTGACCGGCGCAAGCGGCGGAGGCACGCAGTCCATGCTCCTCGCCGCAATCGATCCGCGCATCACGGTCGCCGTGCCGTGCGTGATGGTGAGCACCGCGATGCAGGGCGGCTGCACTTGCGAGAATGCGAGCCTGCTCCGCGTGCGCACCGGCAACATCGAGTTCGCCGCGCTCTTTGCGCCCAAGCCGATGGGCATGACCACGGCGAAGGACTGGACGGTGAACATGTCCACCAAGGGCTTCCCCGATCTCGCGCAGCACTGGAAGAACCTCGGCGCGCCGGACAGCGTGAAGCTCTTCGACCATCCGGATTTCCCGCACAACTACAACCTCGTCACGCGCGAGCACATCTACGACTTCTTCAACACGCACTTCCGCCTCGGCCTCGCCGGCGACCGGCTGAAGGAGCACGACTACGAGCCGCTCACGCACGAGCAGGTGACGGTGTATGATGCGAAGCATCCCGCGCCCGCAGGCGGCCCCGACTTTGAGCGGAAGCTCCTCAAGTGGTGGACCGAGGACAGCGAGAAGGCGATCGCTGCGAACTTTGAGAAGACAGCACGCCCGGCGCTGGAGGCGATCTTCACGCGCACGCTCGCAGGCGAGAAGGCCGCGATGATCAATTCCACGCTGAGGAAGGATGACCGCGGCGACTGGTGGCTGTTGCGCGGCGTGGTGGACAATGCGGCGCGCCATGAGCAGGTGCCGTGCATCTTCTTCTACCCGAAGAAGTGGAGCGGGCGCACCGTGATCTGGCTCTCGGAGAAGGGGAAATCCGCCCTGCTCGACGGCGACCAGCCGAATGCGGACGTCGCGCGCCTGCTCGCGTCGGGCGCAAGCGTCGTCGCGCCGGATCTGTTCATGCAGGGCGAGTTCGTTTTCGACGGCCAGTCGGACAATCCGCAGCGCAAGGTGAAGAATCCGCGCGAGGCGGCGGCGTTCACTTTCGGTTACAATGACTCACTGGTCGTCCAGCGCGCGAACGACGTGCTCACGCTGCTGGCATTTGTGCGCGATCACGATCGCCGCTCCTCCAGCGTCGCCCTCGTTGCGCTCGACAAAACCGCCGCCGTCGCCGCCGCAGCGCGCGCGCTTTCGGACGGCTACGTGAACAAGGCGGTGCTCGACACGAAGGGATTCCGATTCGTGAACGCGGAGAGCATCTACAGCCCCTGGTTCCAGCCCGGTGCGGCGAGGTTTGGCGACATGCCGGGCCTGCTGAAGCTCGGAAAGGGTGCGCTGACCCATGGCGAGACGTCGCAGAAGACGCAGGCGCTCTTCGACGCCATCGTGGGCGACTAGTCGCGCAGGAGCGATTTCTCCAGCTTCCGGAGCTGCGCGCGCCGTGTCCGCCAAATCGCGGCGAGCAGCGCCATGAGCGCAACGACGATCAGGCCCGTGCGCATCGGAGGCGTGAAGAAGGGGGCCTTCGGCGCGGTCCAGAAATCCGCGGTGAAGAGCACGAACGCATCGGCGTCGTTCCCGTTGACGACCCGCACCGTGTAGAGTGTGCCGGGCTTCAGCCCGCGCAGTTCGGCTGTCACGCGCTCCTCGCCGGGGGCGATGCTCGCCTCGGAGATCGGCGCCCAGCCGATTTGCAGTTCGCCGCTTTCAGCCGCCAGCGACAGCTTGCGCTCCTCGATTCGCGCGCGGTTCACAGGGCCGAGGCTTGCGGGCCAGTCGAGCGCGGCCGTGCTGGTGCCCGTCGCGCGCGCGAATCGCCCGAGCGCGTTCGGGACCTCCCGCACCTCCTCCGGAAAGACGAGCCCCTCCTGCGGCTGCCGCTTCTCCTCTTTCGGCGAGCTGTTTGGGCTGCCATTTTCCGCGAGCGCGGGCGCCCGCTCATTTGCCGGGGCGGGGGATGCCCCGGCGATTTCCGCCTTCACGGGCACCACGGCGAAGCCGCCGTCGCCGTGCGCTTTCAGGTTTCCGCGAAAGGAGCCCGCTTCCTTGCCGCGGAGAATAACCGGGATCTCCACCCTCCCATGCGCCGGCGCGGTGACGACGCGCTGCTCGACATCGAAGGGCGGATCGATGTCGAGGCGGACCGTGAGAGCCTCGCCGCCGCTGTTTTCCAGCGTCGCGCTCCCGCGCGCCTCCGTGCCCGCGCTGCCTCCCGCGACAGCCACCTCGGCCGCTGCGAATTTCAAAATCGGACCCACCGCTGCCGCGTGGATGGAAATTTTCACACTCCAATCCCCGCTGGTCAGCCTCACTGTCTCGTCGAATGCCGCACCGCTTGCCGCGTCGGCGAAGACAGGCACCGCGGACTCACCTCGTGCGGCGACTTTGACCATGCGATCCGTCATCAGCCGCGCGCCTGCCTCGATGGCGACGTTCGCATCCTCGCCGCTGCGGTTGACGATTTTCAGCACGCCCATGCGCGTGTGGCTGCCGGGCTGCGCGACGAGCTTCAACTGTGCGGGGGACGCCTTCAGGCGCTCGTCGGCGCTCGCGCGCAGGAGGACGACTTTCCGCTCGGTGCCGGTGATGACGGCCTCGCCGGTGCTCTCTCCGGGCTTCTTCGGCATGAACATGAGCCGCACCACCGTCTTCTGGCCGCCAGCGACTTTGAAAAGCTTCAGCCCCTCGATGCTCCACGGTTCGGACACCTCCACTTCGCCTTCGAGGAAACTGCCGCCCTCGTTCGTGATTTCCAATTCAGCCGTGCTGCGCTCGCCGAGGAACACCGGCGGAAAGTCCAGCTCGCCGGGGGCCTTCAGCTTTGCCGGGATGACCACCGGCTCCACGAAGCGGATGGTGATCACGCCTGCCGCCGAGACGCCCTCGGAGCTGCGCACCGCATACGCAAAGCGATCCTCCGGCGCCTTCCTCGCGCCCGGCGTGTAGGTCACGAGCGCGGAGTTCATGCCGGTGCTCTTGATTGCGGATAGCTTCCCGAAGGCCGGCGGAGTCCGGATGATGAATTCGAGCATCTCTCCGCGCGAACCGTGGATCGCGAGCGGCACCGTGACCTTCTCCCCGCGCGGCACGGAGACGGCCTGCGACACCACGGGCGGCGGCGCCGTGGGCCGGCGGCTCTGCGCCGGCGCGGAAAAAGTGAGTGCCACGGCAAGCGCCGCGGCGATGAACGTCTTCGTGAACACGGGGAATGCGGCGCTTATAGATGCGCGCCGCGGGACTGGCAACGCAGCTTCCTGATTTCCGGCATTGCCGCTCGCCCGCATCTTTCTACAAAGCTGCGTCATGTTCCGTGTATTCTCCGCCATCATCGCCGCCGCGGTGCTGCCGGTGCGCACGGGGGCGTTTGCGCAGGACACGGCGCCAAACGCAGCGCCGACGCCGGTGCCCGCGAGAGCCGCGAAGGATTTGATCCGCAGGCAGCCGCCCGCGCAGGTCGTCCAGGAGCTGTATGCGAAGGCGACGCCGGACAACACGCGCATCGTCGTGAACCTCGCGGCGCAGCGCGCATACCTCATGGTCGGCGCGGACGCGTGCATTGACACGCCGGTCTCCTCCGGTCGCCGCGCCGCGCCGACGCCGGCCGGCACCTTCACCGTGCTGGAAAAAATCCGCGACCACAGTTCCGCATCCTACGGCGACTTCGTGGACGCCAGCCGGCGCGTCGTGCGCTCCGGGGTGAGCATGAAGCTGGACGCGGCCCCCGCGGGATCGCGCTACGTGAGCGTGCCGATGAAATTCTACTGCCGGTTCACCGATTCCGGCTTCGCGCTCCACGACGGCCTGCTTCCCGGTTACCCCGCCGCGCAGGGCTCGGTGCGCGTGCCGTCGGAAATCGCGCGGCTCATTTTCGAGAAAGTGCGCGTCGGCACACCTGTGGAGATCCGCGCCGAGTAGCTCAGCCCTTCACTCCCGTCGCCAGCACAGTCTGAAGGTGCGGCGGCTTCGGCTCACGCGCGACGGTCATCACCTCGATGTCATTGAATCCCGCGTCCTCCAGCCAGCCGTGCAGGTCCGCCTCGCCAAAGCCGAGCCAGCGGTCGGCGTAGAGTTCGCGCGCCTCCTCGAACTGATGCTGCAGCAGGTCGAGCACGACGATGCGGCCGCCCGCGCGGAGCAGCCGGTGCGCGGCGGCGATCGCGGCCTGCGGGTGCTCCGCGTGATGCAGCGCCTGGCTGAGCAGCACGAGATCCACGCTTTCGGGTTCGACTGGTGGCTTCTCGATGTCGCCGAGGCGGAATTCGAGGTTCTTCAGTCCGTGCTCCTTCGCGAGCTTCACGCCGAACTCCACCATCTTCTCGCTGTTGTCCACAGCGATCACCTTCTTAACGCGCTTCGCGAGAAGCTGTGAGATTGTGCCCTCTCCGGCGCCGAGGTCCGCCGCCACGGTGGACGGAGGCACGAGCAGGAAGAGAAAATGCGCGACAGCCTCCCACGTCCTGCCGGGGCAGTAGGTGCGGCCAAATTTCCCCGCGAGCCTGTTGAAGTATTCGCGTGAGCGGTCGTTGCGCTTCTGCACGGCGACCTTCAGCGCCGTGCGGTCGCGCGCGGCATCGGGGATTTCCTTGCGTGCCGCTTTCAGAATCGGCTCGAGATCTGCAAGCGCATCGCGGCCTGCGAGCGCGTAGTAGCTGTGCTTGCCGGAGCGCCGGTCATGTACGAGGCCCGCCTGCCGGAGCTGCGCGAGGTGGTTTGAAATGCGCGACTGCCCCATGCCGAGAATCTCCTGCAGTTCCGCCACCGACAGCTCCTCCTCGCCGAGAAGCAGCAGCATCCGCAGCCGTGTGGGGTCTGCGAGAAGTGCGAGGCTTTCGACGAGCGGCGGCACGTGTTATTCCTCCACCCGGTAGAGCGCCGACTTCGTGCGCAGGAAGAGCGCCTTGCCGCTCACCGCAGGCGCGGCCATGAAGCCGTCGTCGAATTTCCCGCCGCCGAGTTTTTTGAACTCCGGCGACGCGGCCACCACGGTCACGCTGCCGTTCTCGCTCAGAAAGTAGAGCCGACCCTCGGCGAGCAGCGGCGACGCGGAGTAGTCGCCGCCGATTCGCTCGCTCCATTTCACAGCGCCGGTCTTCTGCTCGATGCACCACGCGATGCCCTTGTCGTCCACGGCATAGACGTAGTCGCCGTCGAGCAGCAGCGACGGCTTGCTCGGCGCCGTCTTTGCGGCGCGCCATGCAACGGACGATTCGTCGAGCGCGCCGCTGCCGCCGAGCTTCAGCGCGATGAGCTGGTTCTTCTTCCCGAATCCCGGCGTGATGAACCACATGCCGTGTCCGACGACCGGGCGCGAGCCCGCGCTGTGCGCGCCGTGCTCCTCGAAGCGAAACACCTCCCTGCCCGTCGCCGGCTCGTAGCCGTAGTGCGCCTTCGCGCCGCTCGAGAGCAGCAGAGGCTTCCCGTTCCAATCGATCACGTGCGGCGTCGCGAAGGCCTTCCGCCAGTCGCCATCAGCCTCCACTTTTCCGTCGGGCTGGATGTCCTTGTAGTCCACGGAGCGCTTCACCTCCCACGCGGTCTTTCCGGTGTTCTTGTCGAGCGCGACGATGAACTGGTGGTCGCTGCCGTCGAAGTTGTGGAAGAGCAGTCCGTTCCAAATCACCGGCGAGCTGCCCGCGCCGCGGAAATGGTTGCACACGAAGTCGCGCCGCTCCCACAGCACGGAGCAGGTCTTCGTGTCGAGGCACGCGATCCCCGGCGAGCCGAAGCTCACGTAGAGCCGTCCGTCTTCGATCACCGGAGTCGGCGACGCGTAGCTGTTGAATTTGTGGCAGAACTGCGGCTCCGCGACTTTGAAGAGCACCTTGTCGTGCAGCACTTTCCCGGTCGCCTTGTCGAAAGCCATCACGCCGAGTTCCTTCCCGTCTTCGGTCGCGGTCGTGAGCCACACCTCGCCGCCCCACACGACGGGGGATGACCACGCCTTGCCGTGCGTCGGCGCCTTCCACTTCACCTTCACGCCCTCGCCAAACTCCACCGGCAGCCCCTTCGCATCGCTGTGTCCGTCGCCGTTCGGCCCGCGGAACTGCGGCCAGTTTTCCTCCGCGCGCAGGCTTGCCTGCAGGGTGAAGGCGGACAGAGATGCGGCGAGGAGGAGCTTTGCGGGAGTCATGGCGTGCGGGGAATTAACCGCGCGCGCCCGCGTTGGCTAGACGATCCTTCCTGCTCCGGTGCGTCCTACTTGAAGATCGTCTCCAGCGCGTCCTTCCGATCCATCGCCTCTTTCTTAAACTCGTTCATCTGTTTCTTCATCCGGTCCTCGCGCTTCGTCTTTTTGACATGTCCCGGCAGCGGCATCAGCTCGCCGATGTCCTCGCGGAAAATGAACGCGCACAGCGCGGTGAGCAGCAGCCCCGCGAGGATGCCCTTGCGGCGCGTGTTTTCTGAAAGGAACCGGCGCTGGCGCGCGCGCATCTCGTGCGCATCGTCGGCGGCAGCCTTCTTGCCGTAGTGAGTGATCAGGGTGGAGAAGGCTTCTTGGCCCATGGTGAAATGGTGAAATAGCAGCCGCCATGCCGCCGGTTGCGACCTGGCTCGTCGGCTGCGCCCGCGGCTCACCGGGAACCCGCGCCTATGATGCGCTCCGCAGCCGCAGGAAGCGCAGGAATTCCGCGCCTTCGCGCAGGCGCCGCTTCATCACCTGCCAGTCCGTGAGCATCGTCTTCATGATCCGCGCGATGGGGCGCACGCGGAAGTAGTAGGAGCGGTAGAATTTTTCCACCCACGCAAAAATCTCCTCGCGGGACAGCCCGTCGTATTCGAGCGCGGCGGTCTGCGTGCCGCTCTCGCTCACGAGCGTGGCGTCGCGGCCGAACCATCCGTTTTCCACAGCCTGCCGGTAAAGCTCCGTGCCCGGATACGGCGCGGCGAGGCTCACCTGGATGCTGAAGACATCGAGTTCCTTCGCAAACTCGATGGTGCGCCGGATCGTCTCCGGCGTCTCGCCCGGCAGGCCGAGGATGAATGTGCCGTGGATCGTGATGCCGAGCTTCCGGCAGTTGCGTGTGAACTCCCGAGCCTCCTCCATGCGGATGCCTTTTTTGATGTTGTCGAGGATGCGCTGGTCGCCGCTCTCGTAGCCGACGAGCAGCAGGCGGAGGCCGTTGTCGCGCATCGTCTTCAGCGTTTCAAAGTTCACGTTGGCGCGCGCGTTGCAGCTCCACGTGATGCCGAGTTTGCCGAGGTGCTGCGCGATCTCGCGGGCGCGCGGCTGGTAGGCGGTGAAAGTGTCGTCGTCGAAGAAGAACTCGCGCACCTGCGGGAACAGAGCCTTCGCGTGCGCCATTTCGCGGGCGACGCCCTCGGGCGAGCGCGCGCGGTATTTGTGCCCGCCGACGGTCTGCGGCCAGAGGCAGAATGTGCACTGCGCGGGGCAGCCGCGGCCCGTGTAGTGCGAGACATACGGGTGCCGCAGGTAGCCGATGTCGTAGCGCTCGATGTCGAGGTCGCGCTTGTAAACGTCCATCACGCTCGGCAGCTCGTCGAAGTCCGCGATGGGCGCGCGGTCCGGGTTGTGGATGATTCTCCCGTCTCGGCGAAAGCTGAGGCCCGCGATTTTTTCCAGCGGCAGTCCCTCGGCGATCTCGCGGCAAGTGAAGTCGAATTCCTTCCGCCCCACCCAGTCAATCGCTTCGCTCGCGCGGAGCGTGTCCTCCGGCAGCACCGCCGCGTGCGCTCCGACGAGGCCGATGCCCACGTCACCGCGCTGGTTTTTCAGCGCCTCCGCCAGCTCAGCGTCGCCGCGCAAAGTCGGCGCGCTGGTGTGGATGACGACCGCATCGTAGTCGCGTGCGATGCGCAGGACGTCGTCCCTTGTGAGATCGTGCGGTGGCGCATCCACGAGCCGCGAGCCGGGCACGAGCGCAGCGGGCTGCGCGAGCCACGTGGGATACCAGAACGAGCGAATCTCGCGTTTCGCCTGATACCGCGACCCCGCGCCGCCGTCGAAGCCCTGCCAGCTCGGCGGATTGACAAAGAGGGTCTTGAGGAATGAAGGCACGCAGACTGGATAGCGCACCCCGCGCCGGATGCGAGACCGGTTCCGCAAAGTCCACAGCGGCTTCGATGGTGGAGCGCCGCGCCCCACCGCGCGGCTGCGCCATGAATTGAATAGCCCTATTTTTTGCTCCAGAGCGCCTGAAACTCGCCCTCGGGGATGCTCCGCACGCTGCCGTCGTTGAAGCCGACGATCCGCATCCCGTTGGCTTCAGCCACTGGCGCGGCGATCAGCACTTCGTTTGCAGGCGAATTCTCGGTGAGCGAGCTGCGATACATCCACGGGATGCGTTGCCCGGAACGGCGATCCGTGAATTCAAGAATGCCGAGATTTTCGATGTATTTTAGCTGGCGGGGGTTGTCACCAGTTAGGCCGGAGAGAGCAGCGGGATACTTGCCGCAATCAGTATAATACATCCTCAGCGCCATCTGCACCTGCCGGATGTTGTTCATGTCGCTGGCCTCTACTGCCCGCATCCGGGCGCTCGAATAGGCGGGCATCGCCAGCGAGGACAGCACCGCGACTGCGGAGACCGCGGCCATGGACGAGGTGCCGAGGGGGACTGATGCGTTCGAGACGGCGAGGATGCCGTCGGGCTGGTTGGCGACCACGAGCGCCTGGCCGTGGCTGAGCAGCGGCTTCACCCAGTCGGAGATCTTTTGAAAGACGGCCCGATCCGCCGCCGATCCGCCTCGTTCGCTCATCGCGGCCTTCGCAACGAGATCGCCGACGGTCTGCAGCAGCCGCGGCGAGGCGTAGATGCAGGCGTTGCCTTCGCTCGGCAAATCGCGCCACGCCTGCGTGAAGTCCGCGCCCTGCGTGATCTTCTCCTTGCCCGCGACGACGGAGTCGAAGAGCGCGGGCCGCGAGGCGATGATGATGCGGTCAGCCTTCGAGTCAAAGCGCGCCACCGGCTGGAAGTCCATCGGCGGCGGGCCGGTCGGGCTGGTGAAGCGCACCGTGAGCACGCCGCCCTCGTCGGTCACGGAGACTGGCGCGCCGGGCTCCTTGAGTTGCGGCATGAACTGCGGCTTCAGCGCCTCGACGAGCCAGCCGATCCGCTCGATCACGATCACGCCGTCCGCGCCGGGAAATTGCGGCGCGTCGGGAGCGGGCTGGAATTTCTGCGACGGATCAAGCCGGAGGTAGATGCCAACGCGCGCATCGAGCTTCTCGAGGATCTGCCTGCCGCTCAGCCCGAGCCCGGGAATCGGCTGCGACATGTCCCGTTCGATCTCCGCGCGCTCCCTCGGCGGAATCATCGCGAGAATCTGCGGCCACGCGTCGCGCGCGAAGTCCTTCGTGCAGATCGGGAACTCGAGCGCGAAGTCCGTGTCCTTCGGCGCAAGGTCGAGGAGCATGAGCTTCGCCGCCGGGCCGCCGCTCAGCGTGAGCAGGCCCTTCCTGCCCTTCGGCGTGAGGGCGAAGCTGCGCGAGTGGAACGAGCCGTCGCCGCGCGCGCGTGTGCTGGAGCCGGTCGCCGCGATGGCGTCAATCCCGAGCAGCTCTGAGAGCTTTGCGAAGAAGCCCAGCGGGATGTCGCGCCGCTCCCGCGCGGGCAGGGCCTTGACGATTTCGTCGAGGAATTTCGCGAGCGCGGGCGCGGCGTCCGCCTCGGAGTATTCAAACGAGCGCGCGCCAAGCTCGAGCCGCGACGCCACAGCTTGGAATGTCGGCGACGCGCCCTCGCCGCTGAGTGCGGCCGGGGCGCCCGGCTGCTTGCTGCACCGGGGGAATGCCAGCGCCGCGAGGCCGAGCGCGACGTGGATGAACCGCTTGGGATGGAACATGGATTTCATGCCCGGCAGTCCATGCCCGCGGCGCGGCGAAAACAATGCCGAAGTTGTGCGGGCGGGGTGTGAATCCCCGGCTGCGCTCAGTGCTTTGTCTCGCCCGCGCCCGCGGCTTCGGCGGGCAGGTCGCCCTCGCCGAGGCGGCGCTGGAAAAGCTCGATGGCGAGGCCGTAGCACTGGCGCGCGAGCGCCGGGTTGTAGCGCGGACCCTCATCGCGGACGAATGCGTGCGCGCCGTTCACCTCGAAGGTCTGGTGGTTGATGCCGCCCTCCTCGAGCGCGCGGCGGATTTGCATCCGGCCCTCGAAGGGGATGTGCGGATCCTGCCTTCCCCAAATCATGAGCAGCTCGCCGCTGATCCCGCCGCGGCGCGCGCGCTCCAGCGAATCGTCCGCCATGCCGGTGCCGAGGCCGCGCTTGTGTTCGTCGAGCTTGTGGATGTCCGTCGCGTAGAAGCTCACGCCCGCGCGCACGTCGGGGCTGAAGCAGTTGCGGAAGTTGAGGTGCCCGCCGATGCAGATGCCCATCGAACCGAGGCGGCCCGTGCTGTTCGGGTGCGTCTTCAAAAATTCACGCAGCGCGGCGAGGTCGGCGTCGAAGGCCGCGAGCGGCTTGTTGACCTTGCACCAGTTTCCGCGATCTGCGCCGGCACTGTCGTAGCCGATCACCGTGCCCGCAGGCTCGAACTCGTGGAAAATCTCCGGCGCGCCGACGAGGAAGCCGTGCCCCGCGAGCATCGCGGCCGTGCGGCGGATGGGGCCGGTGACTTGGAAAATCTCCGAGAAGAGCGAGAGCGCCGGATATTTCCCCGGTGCCGCGGGGCGGAAGATGTGCGTGCGCATCGGCCCGCCCGGTGTGGCGATGTCGGAATACTCGTGGTCAATGATCGTCATGTGCGCGGCGGAGATAATGTCAGAGCGGTGTGCCCGCAAGCGTGGCTGTGGGACGGTGGAGCGGGGCTTGGTGATTTGTGTCTGGCCGCACGCCTTGGATGACCTGCCGCCGCAGCCGACCAAGCGGTGAAGACCGACCGTTCCCTCACTTCTTTTTCAGCTCGGGAATGATGAGCGTCATTCCCACCCGGATGACATCCTTCCCGCCGAGCTGGTTGCGGTTCGCGTTTTTGATCAGCGAGGACTGCGCGCGGTTGCGGTAGTATTTGAACGCGATCGAGGAGAGGGTCTCGCCGCTTTCCACGACGTGGCTGCGCGCGCCGGGCGGCACTTTGTCCGTGCCTCCCGGGACGGGTGCGCTGGGGAGGGGCGTCGGTTTTGCGGCGCGAAGCTCGGCGAGATCCTTCCGCAGGCGCTCGTTTTCATTCCGCAGGCGCGCGGCCTCGGCGGTGGTCATGAAGCCGCCGTCCTTGAGCGAGACGTTCAGGCGCTTCTCGCAGTCGGCGCGCGCGGCCTTTGCCTCCTTCGTCCGCCCCCCGCCGGCGGCCAGCTCGAGGTAGCGGTCGTAGTGGTGAATCGCAGCGAGCGGGTTCTTCAGCTTGTCGTCGTAGAGGATGCCCAGCTTGTAGTGCACCTCCGCGGATTTCGGCGTGCCGTCGAGCGCGCTCTCATACGAGCGGACGGCCTCCCCGTAGGCGCCGATCTTCACGCGCGCGTCACCCTGGTCCACGGTCGAGCGCGCGTTGTCCTGCTTCTCGCATCCGGCGAGCAGCAGGGCGGCGGTGAAAAGCGGCGCCAGCGCGCGTCCGATCCTCATAGCGCCGAGTCGCGCAGCTTCGCCTTGTCGAGCGCCTCGACAACTGCGTTCACGACCTTCACGCGGGTGTTCCACTTGTAGTTCGCGCCGATCACATGCCACGGCGCCCGCTCGGTCGAGGTCTTGAAAAGCATGTCCTCCGCGGCGGCGACGTTCTCCTTCCAGTGCCGGCGGTTGCGCCAGTCCTCGTCGCTGATCTTCCAGTGCTTGTAGGGGTCGGCCTCGCGGGCCTTGAAGCGCGCGAGCTGCTCGTCCTTCGTGATGAAGAGGAAAAACTTGATGATGATCGTCCCGTCGTCGAGGAGCTGCCGCTCGAACTCATTGATCTCGCGGTAGGCGCGCTTCCACTCGGCGGGCGTGCAGAACCCCTCGACGCGCTCGACGAGCACGCGCCCATACCACGAGCGGTCGAACACCGTGAGCCGGCCGTATTGCGGGATGCGCTCCCAGAAGCGCCAGAGGTAGTGCCGCTCGTATTCGTCGCTCGACGGCTTCACGATCGAATGGACGCGCACCAGCCGCGGGTCGAGGCGCTCGACGAGCCGCTTGATCGCGCCGCCCTTGCCCGCGGCGTCCGGCCCCTCCATCACCACGATCACGTTGTTCTTCGTCTCCGTGAGGCGGCGCTGCCACGTCAGCAGCTCGAGCTGCGCCTCGCGGAGATCGCGCTTGTAGGCTTTCGGCGACATCTCCTCATGCACGATTTCCTCCAGCGAGCGTCCCTTCCTCAGCCCGATGGGATCGCGGAGCTTGAGTGAGGAGGTGTCGGCTGGCATCCGCACGCTTTACCACGGCGGCGGTGCGCGCTGCAAGCGGCGTGCGGCTTCTGCGGCGGGCGATGTCACATTGCCGCGCTTGCCCCGCGCCCGGCGTCCTGCCAGCTTGCGCGCCCTTTGCAAAAGTCACGGCCTGCCGTGCATTGAGCGATGAGCGACTTTCCACCCGACATTTTCCTGAACCGTGAGCTGAGCTGGCTTGAATTCAACCAGCGCGTGCTCGCCGAGGCGGCGAACCCTGCGAACCCGCTGCTCGAGCGCGTGAAGTTCTTCTGCATCGTCAGCTCGAACCTCGACGAGTTTTTCGAGGTGCGCGTCGCGGGGCTCAAGCAGCAGTTCGAGAGCGACGTCGCGCAGCGCAGCATGGACGGGCGCACTGCCGAGGAAATCCTGCGCCTTGTGACGAAGCGCGTGCGCCGCATGGTCGAGGATCAATACCGGCTGTGGCGCGGCGAGCTCCGCCCGCTGCTCGCGAAGTCGCGCATCCGCTTCCTCGAATACAACGAGCTGAAGGAGTCCGACCGCAAGTGGCTCGACGAATACTACCGCGCGCAGGTGCGTCCGGTCCTCACGCCGCTCGCGGTGGATCCGGCGCACCCGTTTCCGCACATCCTGAACAAGTCGCTGAACATCGGCGTGAGCCTCGACGTGGAGCAGGACGGCGAGACTGTCGCGCGCCTCGCGCTCGTGCAGGTGCCGCGCGTGCTCCCGCGTCTCGTGCGGCTCCCGCGCGAGGACGGTGCGATGGACTTCGTCTTCCTCGCGACTCTCATCGGCCACTACCTCGGCGATCTTTTTCCCGGCACGAAAATCCGCGGCCAGTGGTGCTTCCGAATCACGCGCAACAGCGAGCTGTATGTGGATGAGATCGACGCCGGCAACCTGCTCAGGGCCGTCGAGGAGGAGCTGCGCAACCGCCGCCGCGGCGAGGCCGTGCGGCTGGAGGTGGACGAGGCTTGCCCGCAGCCGACCTGGCAGCTCCTGCTCGAAAATTTCGGCCTCACCGAGGAGGATCTCTATATCGTGGACGGCCCCGTGAACCCCACACGCCTCATGGCGATCTGCGAGGGCACGCACTCGCCCGAGCTGCGCGACACGCCGTTCCTCGCGCCGACGGCCCCCGCGGTGCGCGACCGCGCCTCGCTTTTCTCCACGATCCGCCGGCGCGACGTGCTCATCCACAGCCCGTATGAGAGCTTCGGCACCGTCGTGGATTTCCTCGAGCAGTCGGCGCGCGATCCGAACGTGCTCGCGATCAAGCAGACGCTCTACCGCACCGGCGGCGACGCGCGCATCGTCGGCGCGCTCATGCAGGCCGCGGAGAACGGCAAGCAGGTCACCGCAGTCACCGAGCTGAAGGCGCGCTTCGACGAGGCGAACAACATCGAGTGGGCGAAGCGCCTCGAAGCCGCGGGCGTGCATGTCGTTTACGGCCTCGTCGGCCACAAGGTGCATGGGAAAATCACGCTCGTCGTGCGCAAGGACGAGGACCGCCTGCGCCGCTACATCCACATCGCGACCGGCAACTACAACCCGACCACCGCGCGCCTTTACACCGACCTCAGCCTGCTCACCGCATCGCCCGACATCGGCGAGGACGCGACCAACCTTTTCAACCTGCTCACCGGCTACGGCCGCTTCCAGCCGATGCGCAAGCTGATCGTCGCGCCGTTCGACATGGTCCAGCGCATCCTGGCGTCCATCCAGCGCGAGACGGACAACGCGCAGAAGAAAAAGCCCGCGCGCATCCTCGCAAAGATGAACTCGCTGAGCGACGCGAAGACCATCGAGGCGCTCTACCGCGCGTCGCAGGCCGGCGTGAAGGTGGACCTCGTCGTCCGCGGCATCTGCTGCCTGCGCCCCGGCGTGTCTGGCCTCAGCGAGAACATCACCGTGCGCAGCATCGTCGGCCGCTTCCTGGAGCACTCGCGCGTCTTCTATTTTGAAAATGGCGGCAAACCGGAGGTCTTCATCGGCAGCGGCGACTGGATGTCGCGCAATTTCTACAACCGCGTGGAGATCGTCGCGCCCGTTGAGGACGAGCCGCTTCGCGCGCGCATCGTGAACCAGATTCTCGGGGCACAGCTCGCCGACAACACGAAGGCGTGGCTGCTCGACTCCGAGGGCGGCTACACGCAGGCGCCGCGCGCCGAGGGCGAGCCAAAGCGCGACAGTCAGGCGGAATTCATGGCCCTCGCGCTCGGCGAAATGCGCGCGAGCAAGCGCAAGCCGCGCATCGTCCGTCCGAAGCTCAAGCCGCGCGCGAAGGCCCGCTGACCGTCACGCCTGGCGAACCGCCTGCGCGGCGACGGCGGGCTGGAACTTCACGCAGCGCTCCAGCGCCTTTGCGATTTCGCGCGGATGCCCGCCAAACAGCTTTTCCGCAGCCTTGAAGATCGCAGGCCGCAGCTCGCGCTGCCTCTTCTCGATGCGCCTCACCGCGCGCTTGATGCGGGATTTTGCCGCGGTCCTGCGCAGCATCTCGAGATCGTTCATCTCGCCGAGCCGGTCGCCGAGGCGCTCCGCGGTGCGGCGGCGTTGTTTCATCCCATCGAGCGGCTGCAGCGCCTGCGACTGGTAGAAGAGATCCTTCACCGGCCGCCGCCACTCGTGGAACGACTCCGCGCACGGTTCGCGCTCGCACGCCTTCATCGCCTTGCGGCCGGTGCGGTAGCTGCGCAGGTATCCCCCGAGCACGTCCGCCCACGTGAGTCCGTGCAGGCCGAGCTTCGACACCGTGCGGATCAGCCGGCCCGCGTCGGCCTTCGCTGCCTTGTCGCGCTCCGCGTGTTTTGCGGGATCGTCATTGCCTGAGGACTCACCGAGGCCCGGGAATTTCGCCCGCAGCGAGGACACCACCTGCGCGTCGCGCTGCTCGGCGAATGCGTCCTTCAGGGCGCCGGCGAGCTCGGCGACGGCCTTCCGCACCGGCTTCGTCATGCGCGGCCTCACGAGCAGCAGCAGCGCGCGCAGGTTCTTCATCCGCGTGCGCAGCGCATGGATGGCGCGCACCGGCCGCGCCGCCAGCGCGTCGAGATCGCGCCGGGCCTCCTCCGCCAGATGCAGGAGCACGAGGCGGAATCGCCGGGAGAGCAGGGGGCCGCTGTTGGTGCGCTCCTTCATGGGACGCGCATCGTTGCGTGTCCCGCGTGTCCGTCAACTTCCAACCGCGGGCGGGTCCGACGTGTCTCTGTTCCGCCCGCTCGGTGTCGCGAAAACGTAACATTCGCCGCTGCGCGCGGCTTTCTGCGTGCGCGAACGCTAAGGCCTCGCCGCCGTGATCGCCTCACCGGCGAGCATCACCGGGATGCCGCTGCGGATCGGGTAGAGCCACGCGCCGTCCGCGGTGAGGAGGCCGCTGTCGAAAGGCTCCGCGATTTCCCCGCCGCGAGTGCGCAGCGATCCGGACTGCTGGCGCTGCCGCAAGTCATGCAGCAGATCCTCCGGCGCGGGCCTCACTTCCTGTCCGGTGATCGGGCAGCGCAGCAGTTCAAACGGCACGCCCTGTGTTGTCATTGCTGCTCAGTATTTCGGGAACGCCGTGTCAATTCGCTCCGCCCACGCGTCGAAGCCGCCCGCGACATTCCACACGCGCGCGAAGCCCGCCTCCTGCAGCATCTTCACCGCGTGCGCTGAGCGCGCGCCGTTCTTGCAGACGAGAATCGTGTCCTCTGCGGAATCGAGCTCGCTCATGCGCGCGGGCAGATGCGCCATCGGAATCAGCTCCGCGCTTTTCAGCCCGCAGATGTCGCGCTCGTAGGACTCGCGCACGTCGATGAGCCGGAACTTCGCCCCGCCATCGAGCTTCGCTTTTAGATCCTCGACCGTCACCGCGGGCACCGCTGCCTCCTCCGCCTGGCGCGCGCGCGCCTGCGGGATGCCGCAGAACTGATCGTAGTCAATGAGGTCGGTGATCGTCGGGTTTGCGCTGCACACGGGGCATTTCGGATCCTTGCGGAGCTTGAACTCGCGGAACTTCATTGCGAGCGCGTCGAACGCCACGAGCCGCCCGATGAGCGGTTCGCCGATGCCGCAGATCAGTTTCACCGCCTCGATCGCCTGGATGACGCCGATGATTCCCGGCAGCACGCCGAGCACTCCGCCCTCCGCGCACGTCGGCACCATGCCCGGTGGCGGCGGCTCGGGAAACATGCAGCGGTAGCACGGCCCGCCGAGGTGCGGCGCGAACACGGTCGCCTGCCCGTCGAAGCGGAAGATGCTGCCATACACATTCACCTTTTTGGTGAAGGCGCAGAGATCGTTCGTGAGATAGCGCGTCTGGAAGTTGTCCGTGCCGTCGATGATGATGTCGTAGGGCTCCGCGATTTTGCGCGCGTTTTCCGATGTGAAGAGGGTCTCGAAAATGTCCACCTGCACGTTCGGGTTGATGTCGCGGATCGCCTCGCGCGCCGACTTGCACTTGCTGCGGCCCACGTCCTTCGTGCCGTGCAGCACCTGCCGCTGGAGGTTGGAAAAATCCACCACGTCGCTGTCCACGATGCCGATGCGCCCGATGCCCGCCGCGGCGAGGTAGAGCAGGATCGGCGAGCCGAGCCCGCCTGCGCCGATGCACAGCACGCTCGCGGCCTTCAGTTTTTTCTGACCGTCGAGCGTCACCTCCGGCATGATGAGATGGCGCGAGTAGCGCGCGATCTCGTCGTTGCTGAACTCCTGCCTCGCGCTGCGCGAAGGCTCAATGATGCTGGGTGTCGGCATGGCGGTCTTTTGAAAAGGGCGCGAACACTAGCGGGGCACAGGCGGGATGCAAGGGAGCGGAGTGGAGTGGCGAATTGCGAATGACGAACGACGAATGACGAACGACGAATGACGAAGGGCGCTCAGGGGCAGTCCGTGCCGTCAGCGTCGCCCTACTTCTTCCCGTCCAGCTCGGCGTTGGTCACGTGCCCCGTCTTCCTCACAAACTTCTGGCCGTCGTCACCCAGCATGAACTCCACAAAGCGCCGCACTTTCCCCGCCGGTTTGCGCGAGGTCGCGATGATGAGCGGACGCGCGAGTCCATAGCGGCCGGATGCGATGTTTTCCGCAGTCGGTTCGACGACGGTGCCGTCCGCCAGACGGATGCCGAGAGCGTGGACGGCAGCGGGGCGGGGCGCGTTGTATTCGAGGAAGCAGATGGAGCCGCCGTTAAACTCGACCGCCGTGGTGACGTCACCCGGCTCGGTGAGCACCTCCGCCGAGCTTTCGGGCGCTTTGCGCGTGTCGCCGTAGAGAAAAATCACGAACAGCTCCCACGCGCTGCCGCGCACGTCGCGGTTGTAGAAGCGGATCTTGCGGTCCTCGCCGCCGAGCGCCTTCCAGTTTTGCACGCGGCCCTCGTAAATGTCGCGCACCTGCTCCTTCGTGAGCGCGCGCACTCCGCCGCGCCAAACCTGCTCGGGCACGACCAGGACGAGGGCCTGCTTTCCAAGCTGCATCTCGAAAAATTGCCGCCCCGGCCAGAACGAGTGCTCCTCGGGCGACAGCTTCCTGCTGAGAAGCGCCACGTCCGTGATTTCCTCGCCGATGCCGGCCACCGATCCGCTATTTCCGCCCTCGGTCACGATCCGGAACTCGAGGCCAGTCTGCTTCTTGATTTCGGCCGCCGCGGCGTTCACCGGCTCGGACGGCGCCTGCGCTCCGCGGATGGAGATCAACTCATCCGCGCGCGCTGGGGCGGCGAATGAAAGAGCCGGAAAGAACAGGGCGGCGAGCAGCTTCGGACTCATGTCGGGAAAATTGCGCGGAAATCTCCGGGGCGTGCGGCGATTTTGCAAATCATCGCCGTGTCACCTGAGGCCGGTGCGCTCGCGGATGATGGCGATGCGCTCCTCGGCAAACTTCCGCTTTTCCGCAGGCAGCAGTGGATCCGCGATCGCGCGGCGGAGATGCTCCAGTGCGAGCGGCGCGTGTTCGGCGCTGTCGATGGCCTCGTGCGCGTGCGCCTCGCCGAGGTAAAACTCGTATTCCGAAGCCGGGCGCCCCTCTTCCTTCGCGAGTTCGATCAGGCGGTTGAGTGCGGTGATTTCAGCGGCGTTCTGCTTCGCCTCGTGGGCGAGCTGCGCGTGCTGCCAGAGCCGCACGGGATCCTCGGGGATGAGCCTGTTGAGGCGCACGGAGAGCTTGAAGGCGTCAATGTGATGGCGGGTGGCGCGCATCGCGACAATCTTTGCGGCGAGCGCGGGGATGAACTCCTCGTTCCGGGCGAGCGCCTTGTCCGCGAATGCCTCCGCCTCGATCCAGCGGCCGATCGCGATGTGGTAGCCGGCGAGGCCGCCGAGCACGTGGATGGAGTGGCCATCCAGCGCACGCGCCTCGTCGAGCCACCTCTTCGCGTTTTCGATTTGCCGGATGGCGAGCATCTTCCCCGCAGCCATCGCGAGGAAGGCGGCATGGTCGCGCGCGCGCAGCTTTTCGATCTGCTGCCGGATGGCCGCCGCATCCGAGGGCTGCCACTCGCGCGCGGAGGTGCGCTTGAAGACGAACGCCCAGTGGTCGAGATACACTAGGCGGAAGTCGCGCTTTTCGGGCGCGGGTTCGATCAGGTGGTCGAGCAGTCGCTGGTAGTTGCTTGGATCGCCGATGAGCAGCAGCGTGTCGAAGCGATGCTGCCGGTCGAGCTGGCGGAAGAGCTTCGGATTCTGCGGGGCCTGGACGAACGCGCGCCGCCGCGCGCTGGATGCGTCGCGATCCTCCGCGGTGAGCAGGTCGGGCCGCAGCTTTTCGAGCCACGGCAGCGCGATGCCGTTGAAGTAGAGCGAGCGTGCCTGCACCTCCTTGCAGGCGATTCCCGGCTCGGACACGAGAGGATCGACGGGAAAGAGGAACTCCTCGATCTCGGGCCAGTTCCAGACAAGGGCTGTGACGACCGCTGCGATCACTGCGAGGAGCGCGAGCCTGCGGCGCACGGGCTTGGTGAATTTCGGGAATGCCATCGGAGGCGCGGACGCTAGCGGCTTTTCCCGCTTGCGTCACGCGGCAGCGTGCCTTACTTGCACGCCTCCTTTTCGGCACCGGGTCGGTAGCTCAATGGTAGAGCAGCGCCCTTTTAAGGCGTTGGTTGCGAGTTCGAGTCTCGCCCGACCCACTTGTCCGCGGGCTGCGTGGCGCGCTTCCAAGAATAGTCTTGCCCGCCCGTGAACGGCGAATCCACCTTCGCGCCGTGGCCAACGAAACAAATATCCCGCCCGCATTCCGGCTCTTCCCAGCCGGGACCACGCTGAGATGCAAGTGAGCCGAGTCCACGAGCTGCTTTCCGGCGCTCCCCGGCGCGCGCTGGACATTCCCGATTTCGCCGTGACCGGCTGGGCGGGGCACTCGGCGTTTGCCTACGACCTGGTGCGCTTCACCAATCCGAAGGTGCTGGTGGAGCTGGGCACCCACGGCGGTTTCTCGTATTTTTCGTTCTGCCACGCGGTGAAGGATTTTTCGACGGGCACCAAGTGCCACGCGGTGGACACTTGGAAGGGTGACGAGCACGCGGGCTTCTACGCGGCATACATTTACTCGCTCGTGCAGACCTACAATTCGGCGCACTTCGCCGAGTTCTCGACGCTGCAGAGGATGACCTTCGACGAGGCGAACGCGCTCTTCGCGCCGGGCTCGGTGGACTTGCTGCACATTGACGGGCTGCACACTTATGAGGCGGTGAAGCACGACTGGGACACGTGGATTCCGCTCGTGCGCCCCGGTGGGATCGTGCTCTTTCACGACACTGCGGTGCGCGATCGCGGCTTCGGTGTGCATCGGCTTTGGGAGGAACTGTCCGCGCGATACCCGACGTTTTCATTCACCCACAGCGCGGGGCTCGGCGTGCTTTGCAACGGCGAGGTGCCGGCCGACAATCCATTCCTGCAGGTGCTCTTCAATGGCAGCGACCGAGAGCGTGCGGCACTCGACGCCCATTACCGCATGCCGTCGCCGTTGTTCATGCAGGTTTTCTGGAGCCGGGATGGGCATTTCACCGAGCAGCTCTCGCAAAAATTCGCGTGGGCGAGCAGTGACGAGACGGTGCTGCGCATGACGATTCCCGCGCAGAAAGGCCCGCTGCACCTGCGGTTCGACTCGGTGCGCCTCCCGGGAGTGGTGGAGATCGCATCCATCATTGTGCGGCCTTCTGGAGGTGGCGCACCGCTGCTGGAGATGCACTCGCGGACGGGGTGGGCTGGAGTCAGTTGGTCGTCGGAGGTGCTGAAGGCGGCGGAGTCGCCGGTGCTGAAGCTGCTGAGTCTCGGAGCGAGGCCGAAAATCTCGCTGCCGACGGTCGAAGTCCCGGATGCCGGCAGCATCGAGTGCGAGGTGCGCATCCGCGTGCGGCTTGAATCCGCGGAACTCGTGGAAGCCGTGATGGAGCACTCAAGTTCGGGTGGCGCGCCGGGCGAGCAGGCGAGACCCGCCGCGATGAAGGGCGCGCGCCTTGAGGCGATCGAACAGGCCGTCGGGAAGGCTGTGAGCCACGCGGGCGAGCCGCGGGTGCTGGACGGGCTGCGCAACGCATCGCGCAGAGTCGGCTTCTGGCTGAAGCGCCGTGTGCGGCGCCAAGATTTCCCGCACCACATCGAGGCACCCGTGGATTTCGGCAGCGCACCGCGCGCGGGTTGCTTCAGTGGCTGGGTGTATTCGCGCCGCGGCGGCCCGTGTCTCGCTGTCCGCGCGCGCATCGGGTCGCAGTCATGGATGGGGACCTACTTCCAGATCCGCAGCGACGTGGCGGCGGGCCATCCGGAGGCCGGAAACGCCTCCGGCTTTTCCATTCCCTACCGGATCGCTGGCGAGGGGAAATGCGGCGTTACTTTCGAGGCGCTCAAGGCGGACGGGAGCTGGGTGCAGTTTGCGCACCGCACGCTGACGCCCGCCACTGCTTCCGTTCAGCCAAAGAGCGGTTAGCCGGAGCACGCAGAACTACACCCCTTCGCATGAAATTCCTCGCAGCACTTCTCCTCGCCGCGCTGCATTGCATCGCTGCCGACAAGGTGGCGTCGCTCGCGCCGGGCACGACTTTTTCCGCGATGGACACGCTCGCGTGCGGCGAGGAGCCCGGTGCGGACGCTGCCGCCTGCCTCGAAGGGCTGAAGTGGAAATGCGCCCCGTTCACCGTGCGCTGCGAGGCCGCGAAGCCCGAACATGGCGACTGGCTGGTGCGCTTTCCCACACCGATTCCCAGTGGCGATGCGAAGAACGATCTCGTTGCGATGGAGTGGAACGTCGTCCGCGACGCTGCGGGGCAACCCGTTGCTGCGCCCGCAATGGTCATCGTCCATGAGTCCGGCCGTGCGATGACTGCCGGCCGCGCCATCGCGAGGGGCCTGCGCATGCAGGGCGTCCACACGTTTCTCATCCACCTGCCCGGCTACGGCGAGCGCGCATCCCGTTTCACAGCCGACATGAAAAACATGCTCCCCGGCATGCGGCAGGCCATCGCCGACGTCCGCCGCGCGCGTGACGCCGTGGCCGCGCTGCCGTTTGTATCCGGCGCGGAGGTCGGCGTGCAGGGCACCAGCCTTGGCGGGTTTGTCGTCGCCACCGTCGCCGGCCTCGACCGCGGCTACGCGAAGTCGTTCATCTTTCTTGCCGGCGGGCAAGTCGCGGAGGTTCTGCTCAATGGGAAACAGGATGCCACCGCGATGCATCGGCGGCTCGTGAAGGCCGGCTTGGATGCGCGGCAGATTCGCGAACTCACCCACGTCATCGAACCGATGCGGCTCGCGCACCGCGTGGACGCTGCGGCCACTTGGGTCTTCAGCGGAAAATTCGACGATGTCGTCCCGCCTGCATGCACCGAGGCGTATGTGCGGGCTGCGAAGCTCGGCCGCGAACACCACGTCATCATGCCCGTGGGCCACTACTCCGCCGCTCTGCTGCTGAGCCCGCTCCTCGCGAAAGTCGCGGAGACGATGCGCGCCAAGTCCCCGGGGAACACGGCGGGTGCGGCAGGGCAGTAGGCATTCGATTTTCGCGTCTGCGAAAAGGCTCGAACCCGGGTGCGCTATTTTGGCGGCGACGGTGGCGGTGGGTCTCCGATGATCGCGGTGGCCGGTCTTGGTGCGCTGCCGACGGCAGATGGCGGGGCCGTCGTTGACCAGAAGCCGTCCTTTCCGGGCAGAAGTGAATCCACATGCACCGCCTTCGACGATTGCCAGTGCTTTCCGATGAAATGCCACCACTCCGTGCGCATGCCGACGAACCCCCCTTGCGCCATCGCCTTTTGCAGCGTGGAGAGGTTGCGAGCAATCACGGGGTCACCGCCGCGGTAGTGCATCGCCGCCGCGGGGCTGAAGTCATCGAAGTCCGTGGGCATCCTGAGCTCCTTTCCCGAGGCGTCCACGAGCGTCGCATCCACGGCGACGCCGCGCATATGGAGCGAGCGGTTGGTGCCCGGCGATGCGACGAACGAGGGATTCTTCGACAATTCCCAAAGCGCCTGCTGCGCCGCCTCCGGCCGGTAGGCGTCCCAAATCTTCAGGCGATAGCCCTGCGGCCGCAACTGCGATTGCGCCACCTTGAGTGCCTCAGCCACGCGGCGCCGCACGATGCACCGCGAACCTGCGGGATACAGCGCCCTGCCGGTGATGTTGCGCGGTGTCGCATAGCGAAGTTCGACGAGGATGGTGCTGTCCACCGTTGCGAGATCCACCAGCGGATCGTTGTCTGAAGGCGAATTCTGCGCTGAGGCAGCGACGCTCAGGACGCTCAGAAGCAAGAGAAGAAACTGGCAAGTGACAGAGGCACTTCTACGGTGGGAACTCATCGGAGAGTCGCCGCGCACAATGGATCATTCATTGGCGCAAGGTGAGGCGGAAGTGGCAGCGCGTACGGGATTCGAACCCGTGTACCAGCCTTGAGAGGGCTGTGTCCTAGGCCTCTAGACGAACGCGCCGTTGGAAAACAGGGGCGGGACGATAACGTTCCAGTCGGGCTCTGCAATGGGAAACTCCGGACAATGCAAAAGCACGGAGGCCGGCTGAACCGGATGCGCTCATTCCGTCGTCACGGTGGGGCTGATGTGAGTCTGCGTGAGTAGGGCCGCCTTTTCCTTCCGGGCTTTCTCGACTAGCGGTGCGAGACCGCGATCGAGGGCGAGGATTTTCGAGAAAAGGACATCGTAGTATTTCAGCAGAGTGACCCGCTTCTGCTGATCAGTTCGAGGATAGCGCGACGCTTCCCACGCGGCGCGGACCTTCTCGTTCGATTCGGCGATGATGCGGGCTTTCTGGTAGCGAAGACGAAGGTCGAGGGCGGCACCCGGGGAAAGCGGCTTTTTCACGGCGCCGGCTTTTCCACTGGTGGGGGCTTTTTCAGGCGGGGGGCGTTTCGTTGGCGGAAGCTCGGACGGGAAAAGTTGTGCGGGTGTTGCGGGGCGCGCGGTGAAATCTTCGGGCGGGAGCGGCTTTTCCGAGTCTGTCGCGGAGGGTTTCGAGGGAGTGGTGAGAAGGCTCGGCAATGGATCTAATGTGCTGCCCTGCTTCGGCTCGGCCGCCGGCGCTGCAATGGCAGTAGCGACGGCAAAGCAAAGCACTGATGATTTCAGAAAACGCATTCTCGGCAGACGCTACGCGGCAACTTTTCATTTGAAAAGCCCGCTCATCCGGCCAATTGCCGGTGCGTGTCTGTCATCGAGAAGAACCGCGGGGTCCGGCCCATCGCGCTTGAACTCGCGCCCGCGGAAGCGGCGGCGCGGCTCCGGCACCTGCCGGGATTGGTCTTTTTCGACACGGCGAAATCTGAAAGCGATCCTGCGGCGATTTCCATTGTCGCCGCTGCGCCCGCCGAGATCCTTCGCGGCCATGTCGCGCGCGACTGGAACTCGCTGCGCGCGGCGCTGAGTTCCCGCGAATGCCGGAATTCCGGCGATGACGGCCTTCCGCACGGATTCGCCGCCGGCTGTGTGGATTACGACGGCGCGTTCTGCTTCGGCCTATACGAGGAAGCGCTGATTTTCCGCCATGCGGAGCAGCGTTGGTATTCCATCGGCGATTTGGATTCGCGCTTCGCGCGCGACATGGAGCCGCCGCGATGCGCTCCGCCGGCTTTTCATTCCTCGATGACGAGGGCGGACTTTCTCGCGATGATCCGGCGCGCGCAGGAATATATCGCCGCGGGAGACATCTACCAAGTGAACCTTGCGCATCAGTTTGTCAGCGGTTGGAGCGGTGAACCGTGGGCGTTTTACGAGGCGCTGCGGCATTATTCGCCCGCACCCCACGCCGCGTTCCTCGACGTCGGCGGGCGCACGGTGCTTTCCACATCGCCGGAGTCGTTTCTGAAAATGAGCGGCAGCGCGGTCCGCACCCGTCCGATCAAGGGCACGCGCCCGCGCCGCTCGGATGCGCTCGCCGACGAGCGCAGCGCCTTTGACTTGCTCACCTCGCCAAAAGAAGTCGCCGAACTCGTGATGATCACCGACCTTGAGCGCAACGACCTCGGCATCGTGTGCGATTTCGGCAGCGTCACCGTGCCTGAGCTGCTGAAGCTCGAGCGTCACGAGCAGGTCTTCCATCTCGTCTCGACCGTCGAGGGGCGCCTGCGCTGCGGTGTGGATCACGCGTCCGCGTTCCGTGCGTGTTTTCCGGGCGGCAGCATCACTGGCGCTCCGAAAAGGCGTGCGCGCGAAATCATCGCCGAACTCGAACCGGTGCCGAGGGGCCTTTACACGGGCGCGATCGGCTGGTTTGGCTTCAACGGCGAGAGCCAGTTTTCCATAGCGATCCGAACGGTGGTCATCGAGCGCGGCGCGGCGCATTTCCACGTCGGCGCCGGGATCGTCGCCGACAGTTCGCCCGAGGCGGAATGGCAGGAGACTCTCCACAAGGCCGCCGGCATCCTCCTCGCAGCCGAACGGCTGTGACGGCACAAATGCCGCCGGGGTGTCGCAGCACTCCGATCTCCGGGTGCCCGGTGAGGCTGCCGCCGCCGAAGTGAGGCGCTTCCGTCACACATGCTGTGCTTTCGCACCATGCCTTGGTGGAAAGTAACAGGCCTGCGCTTGCCGGGATTGCAGGTCGTGGACAACGGTTCCTCCGCACAGCGACCAACGATTATGCACACGATTCAATGCCCGCGATGCAGGCACCATTTTCTCAGCTACGCCTCTGAGTGCCCCGAATGTGGTTTGAAGCGCCCGCGCGAAGTCCGGTTCAAATGGGAGCGGTGGGCGGCAATCGGCACCTCGGTCGTTGCGCTGGCTGCGGCAGGCTGGATCGTGCTGCATATTTCCCGGAGGGGGAGCGATGCGTCCTCGCTCCCGAAGCGCACGGCGTCGCAGGCTTCGTTGCGGAACCGCTAGCCGTTTGGAGTTCTTGCAGGCTCGGCCGGCTGGGTTCTCGGGGATGCCGTCCGGCACTTCGGAAAGGGGCGGGCGGAGACCGCCGAGGGCTTACCCCTTCCGCATCCGCCTGCCGACTTCCTCAAACTCCTCGAAGGATGCGACCGGCGGCAGCGGAATCACACGCGATGGGGAGTGCATCCCCTTGAGCAGCTCCATGCGGCCGCAGTGGTGCTCGACGAGCGCGGAACAGCTCTCCACCCAGTCGCCGCAGTTGTAGTAGGTCACGCCGCTGATGGTGCGGATGACGGGCGCGTGAATGTGGCCGCACACGACGCCGTGGACGTTGTCGCTCTCGCCGAAGCGGACGATGGCCTCCTCGAACTTGCCGACGTAGTTCACCGCGCTCTTCACCTTCTGCTTCGCGTAGGCGCTGAGCGACCAGTAGCCGAGGCCGAACATGCGGCGCAGGAAATTGAGCGGGCGGTTCAGCCAGAGGAGGAACTGGTAGCCGACGTCGCCGATGAGCGCGAGCCAGCGCGCATTTTGCACCACGGTGTCGAGCTCGTGGCCGTGAATGACGAGCAGCCGCGTGCCGTCGGCCGTCGTGTGGATGGCGCGCTCCTGCACGGTCACGTTGCCGTATTCGCCGTGGTAATGGGCGAGGAATTCGTCGTGGTTGCCGGGGATGTAGATGATGCGCGTGCCCTTGCGGCCTGCCCGCAGGAGCTTCTGGATCACGTCGTTGTGCGTCTGCGGCCAGTAGATGCCGCGCTTGAGCGACCACACGTCGATGAGGTCGCCGACGACATAGAGCGTCTCGAATTCGTTTTCGCGGAGAAAGGCGAGCACTGCGTCGGCCTGCGCGCCGCGCGTGCCGAGGTGAACGTCGGAGATCCAGCCTGTGCGGTAGTGTTGCATGGGAGATTTGAGCCGACTTGTTCACAGTTGTTCACAACGCGCAACGGGTTCCCGTCTCCCATGCGCAGGTTTTACGTGTCCTCCGCACGTCTGATACACGACTGACACATGCGCAGGCGGCTTCGTGCGTTTGCGGGGCCAAAACATTCGGCCGCAGTTGTCACAACAACGTCAACCGAGTGCAGCGAGAGCGTAACACAGGCGTGCGATGAATGGCGCGTGCTTCGCATTCGCAAATTCACTTTCGCCGGCAGACGAGCCACGCACGCGCGTGGTGAAGACCGCTCGCACAGGCGGGGCCGGGCCGGCGGCCACGGCGCATGAGCATGGCGGCGCAAATCAGCCCGACTGTCCTCGTGTCCGAATGCGATGAAGGCACCGCTGCGCTGCTGCATTCAAATCTGGTGAGCGCGGGGTTTGCGGTCGCCCACACAGCGGATGCGGATGAAGTGCTCGTGAAGGCGCGCGATCTCCGGCCCTCGCTGGTGATTCTCGACACAACGCTGCCTGGCATGGAGGGCAAGGAGGTGCTGCGCATGCTGAAGTCCACATCGGAAACGCGCGGCATTCCGGTCGTGCTGGTGTCCGATCACGCGGAGGAAATTGACCGCATCGTGGCGCTGGAACTCGGTGCGGACGACTATGTGTCGAAGCCCTTCAGCCCGCGCGAGCTGGCGCTGCGGGTGCGGGCGATCCTCTCGCGGCGCACCGTGCAGCAGCCGAAGGCGACGCGGTTCAGCTCGGGAAGGCTGGAGCTTGATCTCGATCACCGCAGCGTGAAGGTGGGCGGAAGGCCGGTGAGCTTGAGCGCGCTGGATTTCCGGCTGCTGACGGTGCTGATGAGCGCGGACGGCGCTGTCGTGTCGCGGGAGGCGCTGATCAAGTCGGCATGGGGCGTGGACAGCGAGATTTCCGAGCGCACTGTGGACACGCAGCTGCGCCGGCTGCGCGGCAAGCTCGGGGCCGCAGCGGACCAAATCCACACCGTGCGCGGCTTTGGCTACCGCATCGGTGAGTAGCGGGGCCCACGACAATGACTCCGCGCGCTTTCCATCTGCCAACTTTGTCTCCGGGCCGCCGCCATCGTGTCGCATTGGAGCCTTGTGGCGGAATTGCGTCACCAGGTGCGTCGCGGCGTTTCTCCTCTGGGAGGGGCCGCCGCCCATCGGGTGACGCAGAACCGACACGGAAAGGTCACATTGCGTTGCTTGTCGGTTCTCCACCACGGGCGAGATACGGGGCGGCCCATTTTTTCACCGCATGATTCCGCGACCGCAACCAATCTCCCGTCTCCCGCAGGCGTGTGCGATCGCGCTGCTCGCCACGGCGTGCGACGTCGCGTGTGCCGCCGCGAAGCCCGGTGCGGCGCAGCCCGCAGCCGCAGCTGCCCCCGCTGCGGCGGCGCAGCCGAAGATCTACATCCGCGAGATCCGCGTGCTCGGCGCGCATGCGCTGCCGCGGGTGGAGGTCACTGAGACGGTGTATCCGTTTCTCGGGCCGGGACGCACGGTGGACGACGTGGAGGCCGCGCGCGCGGCGCTGGAAAAGGCGTATCACGCGAAGGGCTTCAGCGCGACACAGGTTGCGATTCCCGAGCAGACCGGGCGCGGCGGGCTCGTGTTCCTGCAGGTCTTCGAGGGAAAAGTGGGCGCGCTGCGCGTGAAGGGCGCGCGCTATTTCCTGCCGAGCCACATCAAGCGCCACGCACCATCGCTTGCGGAGGGCAGGGTGATCAACTTCAACGACGTTCAGCGGGACATCGTCGCGCTCAACCAGCTCGCGGACCGCAAGGTGACGCCGTCCATCCGCGCGGGAACGGAGCCGGGCCTCGTGGACGTGGATCTCAACGTCGAGGACAAGCTCCCGCTGCACGGCAGCGTCGAGCTGAACAACCGCTACAGCGCGAACACCACGCCGCTGCGCGTGAACACCTCGCTGAACTACAACAACCTCTGGCAGCTCGGCCATTCCGTCGGCGCAAGCATCCAGATCGCGCCGATGGACGCGCGGGCCGCCAAGGTCTTCTCCGGCTATTACATCGCGCGCTTCCCCGGCTACAGCGACATCAGCCTCATGCTCACCGGCACGAAGCAGGACAGCGACGTGTCCACGCTCGGCGGCGCGAACGTCATCGGCAAAGGGGAGATGCTCGGCCTGCGCGCCCTCTTTTCACTGCCCCAGGGTAAGAATTTTTACCAGTCATTCAGCCTCGGCTTTGACTACAAGCACTTCGACGAGCGCGTGCGCTTCTCGTCGTCGGACATTTTCACGCCAATCACCTATTTCCCGTTCAGCGCGAATTACAGCGCGACGTGGTCCGCGCAGCGGCGGGAGGGCGAAAAGCTGGCACGCTGGATCACGGACTTCAATCTCGCCGCGAATTTCCATGCGCGGGGTCTGGGCGACACGAGCGCCGCCTTCGATTCAAAGCGCTACAATGCCGACGGCAGCTACATCTACCTCCGCGGCGACCTCTCGCACACGCGCGAGCTGCCGCGCGGCTTCCAGGCTTTCGCAAAAGTGCAGGGCCAGGTGGCCGACCAGCCGCTGCTGAACACCGAGCAGTTCAGCGCGGGCGGTGAGGGCACGGTGCGCGGCTACCTCGAGTCCGCCGCCCTCGGCGACAATGCAATCGTCGGCAGCATCGAGCTGCGGAGCCCGAACCTGGCGGCTGTCTTCGGAAAGCACGTCAATGAGTGGCGGGTCTTCGCGTTCCTCGACGCGGGGCACCTCACGCTGCACGACCCGCTCGCCGAGCAGACCTCGCGATACACGCTCGCGAGCTACGGCTTCGGCACGCGCATCCAGATCGCGCGCCACCTCAACGGCACGTTCGAATTCGGCATCCCGCTCTACAGCCTCTCGGACACGCGCGTCGGCGAGGGGCTCGCGACCTTCCGCGTGTCGGCGGAATTCTAGCGCGGCCCTCATCATGAGCTTTCAACGCACGACACGAATGGGAACGGCACACACGCGAATTCACCGGAACATCGTCCTCGCAGCGCTCCTCGCGCTGCTTCAGCTCGCGGGAATCTCCCGCGCCGCGGAAGCGCCGTGGTGGAGCGAGGACTGGCCGCTCCGGAAAAAAATCACGATTGATCTCACCGCGAACGGCGTGCCCGTCTCGGACACCGTCGGCTCGCCCGCGATCCTCGTGCGCCTGCACGGGGGAAATTTCGGCTTCAACGGCAAGGAGGACGGCTCGGACCTGCGCTTCGTCGCCGCGGACGGCAAGACGCTGCTCACCCACCACATTGAGAAGCTCGACACGCTCATGGGCGAGGCGTTCGTGTGGGTGAAGGTGCCCGACCTCAAGCCCGGCGCGCAGACGACGATTTTCCTCTACTACGGAAACACCGGGCCAAAGGCGACGAACACCAGCGACCCGAAGGGCACCTACGACACGGACATGTCGCTCGTGTATCACTTTGCGGAGAAGGGCGTGCCTGCCGACGTGACTGGCCACGGCAACAATGCCTCGGGCGCGCCTGTGAACACGGCGGCGATGATCGGCGACGGCGTGCGGCTCGGCGCGAAAGGCGCGCTCGCGATAGCGCCGACGGCGTCGCTCGTGTGGAGCGCGGGCGGCTCAATGACGTGGAGTGCGTGGATCAAGCCGGCATCGCTCCAGCCGAATGCGATTCTCTTCCGCCGTGCGGAGGGTGCGAACACCTTCGACATCGGCCTGAACAACGGCGCGCCGTTTGTGCAGGTGGGCCAGCAGCGCAGCGGCGAGGGAGCGCCCATCGAGGCGGGTTCGTGGCATCATCTCACGGTGGTTGCGTCGGGCGGGCAGGTTTCCATCCATCTCGACGGAGAGAGCTACGGCGCGCCGCTCGCCGCGGCGCTTCCCGCGCTGAACGGCGCCGCAACGCTCGGCGTGGGCATTTCGGCGGATGCTCCCGGCGTCGTCGGCTTCGCGGGCGAGGTGGACGAGCTGAACATCTCGAAAGTCGCGAGGCCCGCGGGCTTCATCAAGATCGCGGCGCTCGGACAGGGCGGCGAGAAGGCGGCAAAGCTCCTCACGTTCGGCAACGAGGAGGCGCCGTCGAACTGGCTGAGCTGGCTGAAGTCCGGCACATTCGGCGTGATCATCGCGAACCTCACGTTCGACGGCTGGCTGGTCATCATCATTCTCGCCGTCATGGCCGTGCTGAGTTGGTGGGTGATGACCACGAAGGTCGGCTACCTGAACGGCATCTCCAAAGGCAACGAGGTCTTCATGAAGCACTGGCGCGAAGTGGCGAACGACCTCACCGCACTTGACGACAGCGATCCGGAGAAGACGCGCACGCTCGGTGGCAGAGTCAGTGCCGCGGAGGCGAAGAAGCTCCGCAAGTCGTCAGTCTATCGCATCTACCACATTGGCTCGGAGGAAATCCGCCACCGCCTCGCGGTGGATCGCGATCGCGGCGTGCAGCGCGGCCTCGCGGGACGGAGCATCCAGGCGATCCGCGCGAGCCTCGATGGCGGCGTGGTGCGCGAGACGCAGAAGATTAACAAGCTCATCGTCATTCTCACGATCTGCATCTCAGGTGGCCCGTTCCTCGGGCTGCTCGGCACAGTCGTCGGCGTGATGATCACGTTTGCCGCCGTCGCCGCTGCCGGCGAGGTGAACGTGAACGCCATCGCGCCGGGCATCGCCGCCGCGCTGCTCGCAACTGTCGCCGGCCTCGCCGTCGCGATCCCGTCGCTTTTCGGCTACAACTACATCCTCTCGCGCGTGAAGGACGCGAAGGACGACATGCACATCTTCATTGATGAGTTCGTCACGAAGATGGCGGAGTTTTACAAGGAGCGGAACGACACCTCCGCCGGCTCGGGAGGCCACTAGCGCGAGGCCATGCAAGTCCAGGACGACAAGCCATACGACGACATCAACATCACGCCGATGCTGGACCTCGCCTACGTGCTGCTGGTGATCTTCATCCTCATGTGCACTGCGAGCGTGCAGGGCATGAAGGTGAACCTGCCCGGCTCGAACTTCATGCAGCCGAAAACGCTTGCGGTGCCGAAGACGAAGTCCGTCACCGTGAACAAGGAGGGCAAGGTCTTCCTCGACACCGAGCCGGTGACGCTCGAACAGCTTGAGACGAGGCTCGGAGCGTTCAAGGCGGCGAACAAGGACTGCAACGTCGTTCTGAAGGGCGACGGAGTCGGCGAATACCAGAACGTGATGGATGTGTTCGAGGTCTTCGGGCGGCTCGACATCACGGAGATCGGAATCGCGACAAAATCGGGGGACTCGAAATAGCGCGCCATGCAAGTCCAGGACGACAAGCCATACGACGACATCAACATCACGCCGATGCTGGACCTCGCCTACGTGCTGCTGGTGATCTTCATCCTCATGTGCACCGCGGGCGTGCAGGGGCTGAAGGCGTCGCTGCCGAAGGCGAGCGACTCGCCCGTAAAGCCGAAGGAAAAGCCGGAGAAGCCGCTCGTGGTGACGATTGAGGACGACGGCACAATCAAGAGCAGCACGCGCCGCGACGTTGCGCTCACGATCGCCCAGTTCGAGCAGGAGGCTGTGCAGTTCAAGAGCCAGCAGCCAGACGGGCACGTGGTGGTGAACGGCAACACCAAGACGCAGTATGCGGCGGTCGTGGATGTCATCGGCGTCCTCGGAAAAGCCGGCCTCACGCACATCGGCCTCACGGCGAAACCACGCGGAACGAAATAGCACCCACACACCATGAGCAACGATCTCGATCTCCAAAAAGACGCGCAGCCGCGGAATGCGCCCGTCGCAGCGCCGCCGGCGAAAACCGGGCCAAGGAGCCTCTTCGACGACGAGGCGGAGGGCGTTTCGGGGAAGAAGAAGATCATACTCGCGCTCGCGCTGCTCGCTGCAGGCGGAGGTGTCGCGATGTTTGCGATGAAGATGAACAGCGGCGGTTCTGCGGGCGCGCAGAAGCAGGAGACGAAGATGACGGTGACGCTCCCGCCGCTTCCGCCGCCACCACCGCCGCCGCCGAAGCCCACGCCGCCGCCGCAAGTCGAGCAGCCGAAAAAGGAGATGCTCGTGCAGGAGGATGTGAAGGATGACGAGAAAAAGCCGGACAACGAGCCGCCGCCCGCTCCTGCCGCTGCAACTTCGCTCAAGGGCGGCACCGAAGACTCGGGCCTCGCGGGCACGGGTGCGGCGAATCCCTTTGCCGGGCTCGGCAGGAGGAGCGGAAGCAAGTTTGGCTGGTATGCTGGTCCGGTGCAGTCGCGGGTGGCCGAGGCGCTGCGCACGAACAGGGCGACGCGAAGCGCGAAGCTCGATGGCGTGCTCGTGAAAATCTGGCCCGACAGCAACGCGCGCATCAGCCGCGTGGAATTCAAGAGCGGCAGCGGTCAGCCCGCAGTGGACGCGGCGATCCGTCAGGCGCTGCTCGGCCTCGCGCTCGCCGAGCCGCCGCCTGCGGACATGCCGCTGCCGATCATCCTGCGCCTCAGCGCGCGCGCCGGGCTCACCGCACAGCGCTGACGCCGGACGACCCACTTTTTTATGATTCAAGAGAAGAAAGATTTCCGGCCGCGGTTCGCACTGATTCTCGCGACGACATGGTGTGCGGCGAGCATTGCCGCCTCTGCCCAGAGTCCCGCGGGTTCCGGAGCCGCGGAGGGGAAGCCGAAGGCGGATCAGGCGAATCCGCCGCTGCCTGCCGTCGCGCCGGGCGCGCGCACGCAGAATGTGACTGTCAATTTGATCAGCCGACTTGTGCAGAAGGGCATCCTCACCGCCGATGAGGCCGCGGAGATGATCAAGGGTGCGGAGGCGGATGCGGAAGCCGCGCGGCAGGAGTCGCAGGCGACGAAGAACGAAGTGATCCGCACGCAGGCGCTGCTGCAGCAGATCCCCGTCACTACGCCGAACCCGGAGAACATTCCCGGCCTCGACGTGGGACTCATCGCCTCGGACGACGCGGTGCGCGTGACCTACATCCCGGAGAATGTGAAGGCCGAGATGCGCGAGCAGATCAAGTCCGAGGTGATGGCGCAGGCCCGCTCGGAAAACTGGGCGAGCCCACGCTCGCTGCCGGACTGGCTGCCGCGCTTCCGCTTCAACGGTGACATCCGCATCCGTGGCGAGGGCAACTTTTACCCCGAAGGAAACGACAACACGGGTTCGTTCCCGAACTTCAACGCGATCAACACCGGTTCGCCGTTTGACACGACGGGCACGGTGTTCTCGCCGCAGCTCAACGTGGATCAAAACCGCCAGCGCATGAAGCTGCGCGCGCGCTTCGGTGCGGACATTGACTTGGAGGAGGGTTTCACCGCGGGCTTCCGCATCGGCACGGGGCAGGACAATTCGCCGGTCACGCAGAACCAGGGGCTCGGCGTCGCGAACCAGGGGCAGGGCGGCAATTTCAGCAAATACGCGATATGGCTGGACCGCGCGTTTCTCCAGTATGACCTCGGGGTCGATCCGAACCGGCACCTCATGCTGACGGCGGGGCGCTTCAACAACCCGTTCTTCAGCACGAGCATGATCTGGGCGGACGAGATGGCGTTCGACGGATTGGGGATGAAGGCGACTTATAAGATCGCAACCGGCGTCACTCCGTTCCTCACTGCCGGTGTGTTTCCGGTGTTCAACACCGACCTGAATTTCTCGTCCATCCAGCCGGCGAAATTCAAGAGCACGGACAAGTGGCTCTACGGCGTCCAATTCGGCACAGACCTCAAGCCCGGCAAGGATTTCTCCGCGAAGGTCGCGGCGGCCTACTATCACTTCGACAACGTGGCGGGGCGCCTCTCGACGCCGTTCACGCCATACACCGCGGCGGATCAGGGCGACACGGACAATCTGCGGCCATCGTATGCGCAGAAGGGAAACACTTACATGGCGCTGCGCGACATCGTCCCGGATGTGACGAACGACTACGGCACGAAGAACCAGTGGCAGTATTACGGACTGGCCACCGGCTTCCGCGAGCTCGCGGTCACCGGGCGGCTCGACTACAACGGCTACGAGCCCCTGCAGATTTCGCTCACGGGTGAATTCGTGAAGAACCTCGCCTTCAGGAAGTCGGCGGTCGCATCGAAGGCCGTGAACAATTTCGGCGCATCGAGCTCCTCGACGAGCAGCGGCGCGTATGAAGGCGGCGACACGGGTTGGACGGTGAATTTGCGCGTGGGCAACGCCGCCCTTGCGAAGCGCGGCGACTGGAATGCGAACATCGGCTACCGCTACCTGGAGTCCGACGCGGTCATTGACGGCTTCAATGACAATGACTTCGGCGGCGGTGGCACGAACGTGAGAGGCTACACGCTCGGCGCGAACTACGCGCTGTCCTCGCGCGTGTGGGTGGGGATGCGCTGGCTCAGCGCCACGAGCATCGCGGGGCCGCCGCTCAAGAGCGACACGCTGTGGTTCGACATCAACGCCAAGTTTTGAACATGCACCGAAAACTCAAGTCGCTCATCCTCTGCACGCTCTTGTTTTTGCCGGGCCCGAGTCCGCTGCCGGCCGAACAGCCTGCGGGCGCCGAAGCCAAGCTGCGCGAGGCGCTGCGCAGCACGATGCTGCAACTGCGCGACGTGCAGACGCAACTCGCCACCACCCAGGCTGCGCAGACCGAAGCGGAGGAAAAGGGCAGGGGCCTCGAAGAGAAACTGAAGGCGCTGACCAGGACGGCGGACACCGAGCGGCTGCAATCGCAGAAGACCGTCGAAATGATGAGGGATGCGATGTCCGCGAAGGACGCGGAGATCGCGCAGCTCAAGGAACTGGTGGAAAAGGCGAAGGTGATGATCGAGCAGAAGGAAAAGCTGTTCGCCGGGAGTGAGGAGAAGCGGAGGAAGTTTGAGGAAAAATCCATCTTGCTCGACCGCCGCGTCGCGGAGCAGCAGGCAAAGAACACGGCAATGCACCGGCTCGGCCTCGAAATTCTGGGCCGTTACGAGAAGTTCGGCCTGGGCGACGCAATCACCGCGCGCGAGCCGTTCATCGGCACGACGAGGGTGAAGTTCCAGAACCTCGTGCAGGATTTTTCGGACAAGCTGGCCGAGCAGAAAATCAAGCCCGCTCCCGCCCGTGCAGATGCGCCGGCGAAAACCCAGCAGGCGGCGAGGGAAGGCGGTGCGCAGGGCGGGAAGAAGGCTTCTGCAACAAGTCAGCGACAGCGTGACTAATCCGGCGCACCCAGGCGTCCATCGGCAGTGAAAAAATCCCCGGCATCATTTGGCAAAGAAATTTGGCGCGCGAAGCACGCCCGGCTGCGCGCGCGCCGCAGAGCTGCGGGGCGCAGCCATGCGTGCGGGTTCCGCATCGCGGCTGTGCTCGGGCTTTGCTTCACTTTCGCTGCTGCGAGCCTGCAGGCGCGCGACATCCTCCGGCCGGGCAGTGGCGCGGCTGCTGCCGCGCGCACGAACACCGCGGGAAGCGCCGCCGCCGCGACCACCGCGCAGGCCCGGGCGAACGCGATGGACGCGCTCGCCCGCAACACGCGGGCAATTCAAGCCGTGCGCGACATGCAGAATGCCGCGCGCAACCTGGCGATCAACGGCGCGAACAACCTCGGCGCGAACCCGAACAGCCCCGGACTGACGCTGCCGAACGTACCGAACGGACTGAGGCCGGGCGGGCTCGAAGTCGCGGCAGGCGCGACCCCCGGCTCCGCTCTCTGGCAGGGCGCGAACCTGCCCGCGGAGACGACCACGGGAGAGGTCGTGAACGTGAACATCAAGCAGACGAGCCAGCAGGCAGTGCTGAATTGGAAGAGCTACAACATCGGCAAGAGGACGAGGCTGAATTACGACCAGAGCGCAGGCGGCGCGAATGCGAACCAGTGGATCGCATTCAACAAGATCAGCGATCCCTCGGGGGTGCCGTCGCAGATTCTCGGCTCCATCACCGCGCAGGGGCAGGTGTATGTCATCAACCAGAACGGCATCATCTTCGGCGGCTCCTCGCAGGTGAACGTCCATGCGCTCGTGGCATCTTCGCTGCCGATCAACGACAACTTGATCAACCGCGGTCTCCTGAACAACCCGGACTCGCAGTTTCTTTTCACATCGCTGCCTCAGAGCGCGGGCAGCAACGGCACTCCGGCTTTCACGCCGCCGGCCGCGCCAAATGGGAAGTCCGGCGACGTGATCGTGCAGGCGGGCGCCCAGCTTTCCTCGCCGACGAATGCCGACCACACTGGCGGCCGCATCGCGCTCATCGGGCCGAATGTGAGGAACGCCGGCGCCATTTCCACGCCCGACGGCCAGACGATCATCGCTGCCGGGCAGCAGGTGGGATTCGCGGCGCATCCCTCGGGCGATGCGAGCGTGCGCGGGCTGGATGTATATGTCGGCACGGTGGATGCCGGGAGCGGAACTGCGACCAACGCAGGCATCGTCGAGGCACCGCGGGCGAACGTGACAATGACGGGCAGGAACGTGGAGCAGCTCGGTGTGATCAACAGCAGCACGTCTGTGTCGCTGAACGGCTCGATCAGCCTCTTTGCCGACTACAACGCGGTGAGCAACCTCTCCACGAACCAGAACAACAGCCGGAGCACCGGAGGCGTGCGCCAGCTCGATCCGTATCTGTTCCTCCCCCGGTCATCCGGCACCGTCACGCTCGGCGCGGACAGTGTGACGCAGATTTTGCCGGAGAGTTCGAGCAGCGAGAAAGTCGTGGGCAGCAGGCTCGCTCTCGCATCGCAAATCCAGATGCAGGGCCAGGCGATTCATCTGGAGCAGAACGCGATGGTGTTCGCTCCGAGCGCGAACATCTCCCTGAGCGCTGGTGTGTGGAAACTCCTCGATCCCGGTGCGCTCCAGTCGGCCAGCTACGTGTATTCCGCCGGGCAGATCTATCTCGACTCCGGTGCGACCATCAATGCGGCTGGCTCCGTGGATGTCTCCGCGTCGGTCGCGGACAACATCATCGAGGTGCAGCTGCGCGGCGCGGAACTGAAGGACTCGCCGCTGCAGCGCGATGGCGTGCTGCGCGGGCAGACCGTGACAGTGGACATCCGGCAGACCGGTGTTTACGACGGCCGCACGTGGGTGGGCACGCCGCTCGGTGATGTCTCCGGCTACGCAAACCTGATCGAGCGCACCGTGGGGCAGCTCACGATCGCGGGCGGTGCCGTGGAGATGAAGGCAGGCGGCTCGGTGGTGATGCAGTCCGGCGCAAAGGTGGACGTGTCGGGCGGCTGGATCAATTACTCGGGGGCGATGGTGCAGACCACGCGCGTGATCTCCTCAGGGCGGATTTACGACATTTCGAATGCGACGCCGAACCTTGTCTATGACGGCATCTACACCGGCCAGTTCACGGACCAGCATGCGAAGTGGTCCTTGAACAACACCTACTCGCAGGCGCTCGCGCTCACCGGCCTGCGATACGAGGCGGGCTACACATTCGGTGGAGACGGGGGCAAGTTTTCCATCACCTCGCCCTCGGTGGCGCTCGATGGGACCATGCTCGGCACCACGGTGGCCGGACCGCGGCAGCGGAGCATCCTCCCCACGGCATCGAGGCTGTCGCTGTCGTTCAAGGCGCAGGATGCGACGACGACGGATTTCCGCTACCACTCGCCGACACCGCCGAGCATCACGTTCGATCCCACGAGGAGACTGCGCGCGGCGGACGCCTTTGCACTCGATTCCAACGACGCCCCGCTTGCGCTGGGAGCGGATCGCGCGGCGGAGGTCGTGCTTTCGCCCCTGCTCACCTCGGCGGGCGGGTTTGGAAACCTGACCATCGAGAACAACGACGGAAACATCACCGTGCCCGCAGGAGTCACACTTTCCACAAGCGCGGGCGGCTCGGTGACGATGAAGGCTGGCAACTTGTCGGTGTTTGGCGCCATCGCCGTTCCCGCCGGGAAAATCGCGCTCGATGTTTACAACATCACGCTCGCGCAGTTGAACGCACTGCAGTCGGACCCGAACCCGCAGACTCCCGGCGCAAACGCAAACCGCGGACTTTTCGTCCTCGGTCCTGGGGCCGCGCTCACGACTGCGGGCCTCATCACGGATGACCGCCGGGGCATGACTGGCGGCGACCCGGCTCCGCTGCTGAACGACGGCGGCTCCATCGCGATCAGCAGCTTCAACAGCATCCTCTCGTCGGGAGCTGTATTGAACGTCTCCGGCGGTGTCGCGATGAGCGCCACCGGCAGGGCGTCCTACGGCAAGGGTGGCAGCCTCTCGATCAAGGCGGGCCGTGATCTGAACATCGGGTCTGTCCTCGGCGGCGCCCTCGCCAACAGCGCGACGTTGCTGGGCTATTCCGGCGGCGTCGGCGGCTCGCTGAGCATCACGGCACCGCTGATTCAAATCGGCGGCCGCAGCGTGAATGCGGGCACGCTCGTTCTGTCACCGGAGTTTTTCTCGCAGGGCGGATTCACGAATTTCTCGCTGACTGGCCTTGGCGCCGCGGACCCGAATCATCCTGGCGCGTATCTGCCCGGCATGCTTGTCACCGCCGGCACGGAGGTTTTCCCCGTGGCGTCGCGGTGGGTGACCGTGCCATTCACTCCGGGAACAGGCGGCCTGTCACTCAAGGTCGTGCAGCCGCCCGCAGGCAGCCGCACGCCGGTGAAGCTCTCGCTCGCGGCCTCCGGTGTCCTGGATCAATTCGTCAGCACGCTTCTCATTGCCCGCGGCGACACCGTCATCCAGGAGGGCGCGCTCATCCGCACGGACGCGAACGGAGGCATCTTCCTGTCGGGCCACACAGTCACCATGCTTGGTTCGCTGATCGCGCCGGCTGGCACCGTCTCCATCAGCGCGAAATTCCCGGGCGCGATCCTGAATGTGATCCCTGCGGGCGAAGTGTGGACGAACATCGAACTGGGACCGCGCAGCGTCATCTCGACTGCGGGTGCGACCGTGCTCCTCCCCGATGTGCGCGGGAACCGCACTGGCTCCGTGCTGAATGGCGGCACCATCACCATCTCGGGCAACATCGTCGCTGAGGCTGGCGCGCTGCTCGATGTCTCCGGCGCGACGGGCATCCTCGATGTCGCACCCACCACAGCCTCGCTCGGCGGGGGCCGGCTCGGGTCGCTGAGGGGCTCGCGGGTCGTCCGCGCTTTCGTCAGCAGCGATGGCGGCGCGATCAGCCTCCTCGGCGACCAGTCGCTATTCACAGATGCGACGCTCCTCGGCGCCGCGGGTGGTTTGAGCGCGCGGGGCGGCACGCTCACAATCCAGTCCGGCATTTATCAAAGCCCGAACAACCCGGTCCCGACCACGCCGCTCGACACGAATGTGCTCGTCACGC
This sequence comes from Chthoniobacteraceae bacterium, assembly GCA_044221185.1. Taxonomy (GTDB): domain Bacteria; phylum Verrucomicrobiota; class Verrucomicrobiia; order Chthoniobacterales; family Chthoniobacteraceae; genus SXWH01. The sequence continues at coordinate 119,096 of JBGAPP010000014.1, forward strand.
AAGGCGGGCTGACCATCCCCGCTGCGCATTACCCTGCCGCCGGAACTGCGGTCGGTCGCCCGGTGCTCGACGCGAATGGAAACGCGATGCCCGGCCACGCCTACTTCGCGGCGGACAGCTTCAACGGCCGCGGCTTCGATGATCTCATGCTGAAGGGCACCGTGCAGTTTTCGGGGCCGGTGACGCTCGCGGCGAACCACGGCATCATCATCGGCACGGGTGGCGTGCTCTCCGGCGATGCGGCTGTGAACCTCATTGCACCGTATGTTTCCCTCGGCGCGGAATTCCAGACGCCAATGGCTCCGGGGCAGATCGTCAGCGCGTTCACGTCGGGCGGTGTGCCTTACTATTTCGCGCCGACGCACGGCAGTGGGACGCTCACTGTGCATGGCAGCCTCATTGATGTCGGCAATCTCTCGCTGCAGGGATTCGGGACGGCGAACTTCGTCGCGGCGAACGGCGACATCCGCGGCAACGGCACGCTCGACGTCGCGGGCAGCATCACGATGACGGCTGGGCAGATCTATCCTCCGAGCGGGGTGAGCTTCACGATTGCGGCCTACGACTATTCGGCCAGCGGCGGCACGCAGCCGGGCTCGGTCACGATCACGGCATCGGGCATGCGGAAGCTTCCGCTCTCCGCGGGTGGGCAACTGAACATCTACGGATCGATCATCTCGCAGGGAGGCGTGCTGCGCGCGCCGTTTGGCAGCATCAACATCGGATGGGACGGCACCGGCGCCGCGCCGGTGGACCTGATCGCGGGCAGCACCGCTGCGATTCACGCGACGCAGCAGGTGACGCTTGCGCCGGGCAGCATCACGTCCGTCTCCGCAGTGGATCCCTCGACGGGAAAGAGCATCACCGTGCCTTACGGCATCAACCTCAACGGCAACTCGTGGATCGATCCCGCCGGCACGGACATCACGCTCGCGGGTGCCGGCGGAAAGGCGGTGAACATCTCCGCGCAGAGCGTCACCACCGAGGCCGGATCGGTTGTGGACATCCAGGGCGGAGGCGATCTCTACGCCTACCGCTGGGTCTCGGGCCTTGGAGGATCATCCGATCTCCTTGCCTCGACGACGAGTTTCGCCGTCATCCCCGGCTACGATGCCGGCTACGCGCCGTTTGCGCCCTACAATTCCACACCGCTGACGACGAACCTCGGCACAGACGCGGGCTATGTGAACAGCACGCTGCGCGTCGGCGACGCGATCTTCCTCGGCGCAGGCAGCGGCCTGCCCGCTGGGACTTACACGCTGCTTCCCGCGCGCTATGCGCTGCTTCCCGGCGCGTATCTCGTCACGCCGCAGGGCGGCACCGCAGTCGGCTCCGTGTCGCTTCCCACGGGCGGGGGCATCGTTTCCGGCTACCGGCTCAATTCCATGCGTGCTTCGGGGACGAGCCAGCCGGTGCTCTCGCGCTACCTCGTCGAGTCCGCCGCAGTCGCCAAGCAGCGCGCGGAGTATCAGGACTTTTACGGCAACTCGTTCTTCGCGCAGAGCGCCGCGGCCGGCAATGCGGTCCTTTCACGGCTGCCCGGCGACGCAGGCAGCCTCGTCCTGAATGCGACGCAGGCGATGACGCTGCGCGGCTCCGTGCAGGCGCAGGCGTCCTCCGGCAGCCGCGGCGGCTCTGTGGACATCAACAGCGCGCTCGACATCCTCATCGGCGGGCCCGGTGTGACTGCCGGGGCCGGAGTGATGGCGCTCGATTCCTCGGTGCTGAGCGCCTTTGGCGCGGAGAGCCTCCTCATCGGCGGAGTTCGGACGACCAGCTCGGGTGTCACCTCGGTGAAAGTCAGCACCGGAAACATCACGGTCAGCAACGCCGGAAGCCCCCTCACCGGGGCGGACATCGTCCTCGCCGCGAAGCAGTCGATCATGGTTGCGGATGGTTCGGAGATTTCGGCGAAGGGCGCGGTGTCCTCCGCGGTGCCCGCGCTTGTGTTCGGCGATTCTTCCGCCGCGGGCAGCGGCAACGGAACGCTGCTGCGCGTGAGCGCCGATCCGTCTGCGGCCATCAGCCGCCTGGGCGTGGATGCCTCCACGCAGCCGGTGCAGACGATCGGAAAATCGGCGCACCTCGCCGGTGGCAGCGTCATCCTGGACTCCACGGCCGCGACGAGCCTCGATGCGACTGCGGTGCTGAGCGCCGCATCTGTGACGCTCGACAGCGGCCAGATCAGCATCCAACTCGCAAACCCAGGCCCATTGCTCACCAGCAGCGGCGGCCTCGTGCTCACGGACTCGGTGCTGCAGAGCCTTCAGGCCGCGCGGACGCTTTCGCTGCTCAGCTACTCCTCGCTCGATATCTATGGCACCGGCGCAGTCGGCTCGGCGTTGCTGGGGAATCTCCATCTCCACGCGGGTGAAATTCGCCGCATGGATGCCGGCGTCGGGGGCAGCGTGAGCTTCACGGCTGGGAGCGTCCTCCTCGACAACAGCGCGAACGGCACCTCGCCCGGTCCCGGCGCGGGCATGCCGGAAGGAACGCTCTCGTTCAATGCCGGCACCATCCAGCTCGGCGCAAACACGCTTGCGGTCGATCGCTACGAGAGGGTCGAGTTGAATGCGTCGTCGCACGTGTCCTCGTCCGCGACTGGCACGCTCACGACGCAAGGCGCGCTCACGGTGAGCACGCCGCTCATCACGGGCGCGGCAGTGACGAGCCGCACAGTTGCCGCCGGTGGTGCGTTGTCGCTGCTCTCGCCGGGCGCATTGGGTTCGGAGGCAGGCGGACTCGGCGCGAGCATATCGCTCACTGGCACGAGCATCACGGCGGACACCGCGATCCTGCTGCCGAGCGGCACGCTGGCGCTTCGGGCGACCGCGGGAGATCTTTCCATCGGCGGCGTGGTTGATGTCGGCGGCACGGCCCGGGTGTTCTTCGATGTGATCAAATACACCGACGCCGGCACCATCACGCTCGGCGCCGTCGGAAACGTGGAGGTGCAGGGCGGCAGCACGATCCGTGTGTCGGCAAATCCTGCCGCCGGCAGCGCGGGCACGCTCTCGATTACTGCGGGTGGCGGCGTCTCGATCGGGGATGACACGCTCCTGGGCAGCGCGGGCGCGGGCGGCCACGGCGGCAGCTTCTCGCTCGACGTGTCCGCACTCGCGAGCCTCAAACCGATCAACGACGCGCTGAACACGGGCGGCTTCACGAGTTCGCGCGCGTTCCGAGTGCGCAGCGGCGATGTCGCCGTGGACGGCCTCGCGACGGCGCAGACATTCAATCTCTCGGCGGATCAAGGATTGATCACCGTGGCAAAGAACGGCGGCAGGATTGACGCGTCCGGCATCACCGGCGGCACGATTCATCTCAGCGCGAACGGCAGCGTGATCATTGAGGGTGCCACCTCGCCCGGCGACACAGGCGCGGTGCTCACGGTCGCCGCGCAGCAATTCGACGCAGCCGGCAAGGGCGGCGCGATCACCATCGAGTCCGGAACGTCCTACAACGGCTCATTCGCCAGCCTCGCGCTGGGCAGCGGGGCGCAGCTAGACATCCAGGGCGGCGCGACGCTTGACCTCAGCGTCGCCTCGTCGAGCACTGCGGCGGCGGACGCGGCGCTCGGCCATTTCACCGGCACGCTGCACCTGCGCGCGCCGCAGATTGCGGGAAACACCGATGTGCAGATTCAGCCCATCGCGGGCACGATCACGGGCGCCTCCCTCATCACGGTCGAGGGCTACCAGATCTTCAATCTGCAGCAGGGCGGGCGCATCACGAACACGGGCGGCACCATCGCCGCGGGCGGGAACATCACGAGCCCCGGCACGGACGTGCGGGGCAGCGTGAATGCGAACGGCGCGCTGTTTGGCGGCAACTCGGCGGCGGTTGCGAACCGCGTGCTGCCGGGGAACAGCGCGGTCGTCGTGATGCCCGGCGCGGAAATCATCAACCTCACTGGCAGCCTCACGCTCGGGGCGACAAACTCGACGGCGACGAGCGACTGGAATCTCGCGGCGTTCCGCTACGGCCCGAACAGCGCGCCCGGTGTGCTCACGCTGCGCGCCGCGCAGGATCTCGTCTTTTACAACGCGCTCAGCGACGGCTTCACCACGAGCGCCTACAACGCCCCGCTGCTGGATCAAAGCGCGACACTGCCGCTCAACGCGCAGTCGTGGAGCTACCGCCTCACCGCGGGAGCGGATTTCTCCGCGGCGGACTTCACGCGCGTGCTGCCGATCGCGCAGCTCGCGGGCACGGCCGGCTCGCTGCTGCTTGGAAAGGATTACGGCCTCAACGTCTTCTCCACGGGCGCCACCGCGCTCACGAGCACGGCGGTTTCCACGCGTTTCCAAGTCATCCGCACAGGCTCGGGCGACATCACGATCTCCGCGGGTCGCGACGTGCGGCTGCTGAACCAGTTCGCGACGATTTACACCGCGGGCACCAAGGTCGCCGACGCAACGATGGGGGGGGCATTCGACGTTCCGGTGTTGAGCGAGACTGGCGCGAACACGATCCTCGGCTCGCCGCAGCAGACGGTGCCATACACGCCGCAATACAGCCTCGCGGGCGGCAACGTGAGCATCACCGCGCAGAATGACATCACCCACAAGACGGTGCTCTCCGGCGTGCTCTCGGACGACTCATCGAAGGAGCTGCCGATCAACTGGCTCTACCGCCGCGGCTACGTGCAGGCGAACGGCACTTTCGGAAACGGCCGATTCGGCGATGCAGCCTCGACGACATGGTGGGTGGACTTCAGCAACTTCTTCGAGGGCGTCGGCACGCTCGGCGGCGGCAACCTCACGATGACCGCCGGGCACGATGTGAGCAATGTGGACGGTCTCGTCGCGACGAACGCGCGGATGCCGAAGGGCACGCCGGACGCGGCGGCGCTGCTCGAACTCGGCGGCGGCGACCTCACCGTGCGTGCCGGACACGACATCAACGCGGGCGTCTATTACGTCGAGCGCGGCGCGGGCGTGCTCGCGGCAGGCAACGACATCCGCACAAACAGCACGCGCTCGCCGTCGCGCGGCCTCACCGCCACGCCGACTGAGATTTTCGCGCCCGAGACATGGCTGCCTACCACGCTTTTCCTCGGCAAGGGGAGCTTCGATGTCTCCGCGAAGGGTGACGTTCTGCTCGGGCCGGTGGCGAATCCGTTCCTCCTGCCCGGCGGCTACAACAACACGTTCTGGTATAAGACGTATTTTTCGACCTACGCGACGACAGATGCGGTGAGCGTCGAGTCGCTCGGTGGCTCAGTGAGCCTGCGCACCGGGGCAGTGCTGCCGACGAGCGCCGGATCCATACCACTCCTCCAAGCGTGGCTGCAGAATGTCTCGCTGCTGAACCTCGTGGGCGGCGCGGCGTCGAGCAGCGTTTCCTTTTCCCAGCCGTGGCTGCGGCTGGATGAAAGCAGCGTCCTCCCGTTCGCCACGCTTGTCTCGCTGATGCCGTCCACGCTGCGCGCGACCGCGTTCTCGGGAGACATCAGCATCGCCGGCAACCTCACGCTTTCGTCGTCGCCGACCGGCACGCTGGAACTGGCCGCGCACGGCTCGATCAACGGCCTCCAGCCCGAGGGTGCATACACGCTGGTGAACGCATCGGGGAAGACGTGGGGCGCGAGCCGGATCAACCTCTCGGACGCCGATCCGTCGCGCATCCCGGGGACCACGACGCCATTTGCGTTCCGATCCACGCTTCCCGGCGCCGCCACGGGTGCGGGACTCAATGCGACGACGACGCTGCTCTTCCTCGCGCCGTATGATCAGCTCTTCGCCGAGACCGGGTCCACCATCGGCACGGCGGCGGTGCTCCAGACGAAGCAGGCGCTTCACGCGCCGGGCCCGCTGCACGCGGCGGACACGGAGCCGGTGCGGCTCTACGCCGGGAGCGGCAGCATCGCGGACCTCACGCTTTTCGCGGGAAAGGAGACGCGCGTCCTCGCGGGGGCGGACATCACGGACATTGCGCTCTACATCCAGAACACGAAGCCGGAGGACGCGACGCTCATCTCCGCGGGCCGCGACATCGTCGCCTACAATCCGAACTCGCCGCTGCGCGTGGAGGGCTCGATCAACGGGAACATCCTCCTCGATGCCTCGCCGCTCTCCGGCGACATCCAGGTCAGCGGACCCGGCACACTCGAGATTCTCGCGGGGCGGAACCTCACGCTCGGCATCGGCCCGAACAACGCCGACGGCACGGGCATCGGCGTGAGCACCATCGGCAACGCACGCAACCCCTACCTCCCCGCGGAGGGTGCGCAAGTCATCGCCGGCGCGGGCATCGGCTACGGACAGCCGGACTTTGCCGCGTTCATCGCGAAGTTCCTCGATCCTGCCACCGCCGGCAGCGAGGCGTCGCGTTACCTGCCGGAACTCGCTTCGCTGCTCGGCATGTCCGGAGCGGGCGACGCGGCCACATGGTCGGCCTTTGGAAACCTGGGCACCGACGAGCGCGACCGCCGCGCGCTGGAGATTTTCTTCCTCGTCCTGCGCAACGCCGGCCGCGACTACAACGACTCCACCAGCGCGAACTACAAGACCTACTCCGCCGGCTATGCCGCCGCAGCCGCGCTGTTTCCCGCGGCTACGAGCGGCGACATCAACCTCACTTCCCGCACCATCAAGACCCGCAGCGGCGGCGGCATCCAGATCCTAGTGCCGGGCGGGAAGCTCACCGTCGGCGTGGACATTGCCGGCAACCAGGCACTCGACCAGGGCATCCTCACCGAGGCCGGTGGCGGCATCTCCATCTTCACCCGCGGAAATGTGGACGTGGGCACCTCGCGCATCTTCACACTCCGTGGCGGAGACGAGATCATCTGGTCCTCCTTCGGCAACATCGGAGCGGGCGCGTCGTCGAAGACCGTGCAGTCCGCCCCGCCCACGCGCGTCCTCGTCGATCCGCAGAGCGGCGATGTGAAGACCGACATCGCCGGCCTCGCCACCGGCGGCGGCATCGGCGTGCTTGCGAGCGTCGCGGGTGTTGCGCCGGGCAGCGTGGACCTCATCGCGCCGGCGGGCACCATTGACGCAGGAGACGCGGGCATCCGCTCGACGGGCAAGCTCAACGTCGCCGCGCAGCAGATTCTCAACGCGAGCAACATCTCCGCATCCGGAGGCAGCACCGGCACGCCGGCGACTAGCACGCCCTCGGTGAACATCTCCATCGCCACTGCCGCGCCCGTGCAGCCGCAGACGACCGCGGCCGCCGACCCCGAGCGGCAGAACCGCGAGGAGCAGGCGAAGAAGGAGGAGGAGCTTCCGGCCTCGCTGTGGGAGGTGAAAGTGGAGGGCTATGGCGGCGACTAGCGCCGGCGATGTGATCCCATGCGTTTCATAACCCTCATCCTGCTGTTCTCCGCCGTGCCCGCTCGCGCGCAGGAGACCGATCCCGCCGCACAGTTCCTCGCGGGCCGCGCCCACGCGAACGGCGAGGGCGTGCCGCTGGACTTTGCGAAGGCCGCGGAGCTTTACCGCAAAGCCGCCGAGCAGGGCGAGGCGCGCGCGCAAAACAACCTCGCGTGGCTTTACCTCGAGGGGAAAGGCGTGCCGAAGGATCCCGCCGAGGGGCTGAAGTGGCTCCGCAAGGCCGCGGAGCAGGGCACCGCGAAATCGCAGGACGGCCTCGGCTACATCCTCGCCAAAGGGGATCTCGTGCCGAAGGATCCCAAGGAGGCCGCCCTATGGCTGGAGAAGGCGGCAGCGCAGGGAATCGTCCGCGCGCAGGCGCAGATCGGGCTCCTGCATTTCTTCGGCGACGGCGTGGCGCAGGACTACGCCCTCGCCGCGAAGTGGCTTGCCGCCGCTGCAAAGGAGGGCCACGCCGAAGCGCAGAACGCCATGGGCCTCCTCCATAAAAATGGCTGGGGCACCATCCGCAGCGACGGCCTCGCGCTCGTGTGGTGGCTGAAGGCCGCCGAGCAGCAGCACCCCAAGGCGCAGGCCAATGCCGGCCAAGCCATCGCCCTCGGCCACGGCACCGACCGCGACCCCGTCACCGCCTACCTCTGGCTGAAGCTCGCGACCGACCAGGGCGAGGCGACCGGCGAAGTGTTCTTCGACGAGTTCAAGCATGGCCTCACCGCGGGGCAAATCGAGCAGGGCGAAAGGAAGCTCGCCGAATACCGCGCCGCGCACGGGCTCAAGGCCCCGCCGCCGAAGCCGGAGTTGAAGCTTCCTGCGCCGCCCGCTGCGAAGCCCTGATTCACAGCTTGCCCCGCTTGCCCGGCATCGCCGCTGATTTTACCGGCAGGCCGAAGGCCCGACTGGCGGACGGCGGCTCATCTTCACAGCGTTTGGCCTATCTTTCCCGCCCCTGTGCGCGCAACTGCGCCTCGCGGTAGGCCTGCATTTGGTGCTGCACGAAGGCATTGTCCCCGAAGAGGAGGCGGAAGCGCTGGTCGGCCTCGTTCCCCGCGCTGATCCAGCGCCGCCGGTAGCCGGGGCTGGCGGGGGACTCGCCTCCGGCATTGACGGCGTCCGCAAAGTCCTGCCGCACCTTCCCGAGCGCCGCCGCCTGTGCGTCGGTCCTCAGCATCTCCGGCGCGGCTTCGGACATCGCGGCGGGCATGAGCACCTGGCCCTCGGTCGCGGCGAGCCGCGCTTCCACGGCGGAGGCTTCCGCGCTCGGATCGTCCGTCCCGACGAGTTGGGTGATGAGCGCTTCCTGCAGGGCGTTGAGCGCGGCGAGCTGGCGGTCCGTGGCCGCGGCATCCGAGCCGGGCCGGCGGGCAATGCTGCGGAGGGAGCGGCGGCGAGGCTCGAAGGACGCGGTGATGCGGCTGGCGACCAGCTCGCGCACGGTGGCCTCGGGAACGCCCTTGGTGCGGAGCCCGGCGGCGTAGGTGCGGATTTCCGCCGCGTCCGCCTCGATGGTCGGCTGGGAATGCATGGCGTCCGCAGCCTCCGAACCCAAGCGTCCGTGGGCGACAATCTCCGCCTCTTTGCTCCCAGAGGCGGGAAGCGGGTCGCCGGCACGCTCCGGGGCCTGCCCTGGAGGCTGCGGCGGGGAAAGCATCCACCACGTGGCGAAGGCTGCCGGCAGCGCGAGCAATGCCGCCGGGATAAGGATCCCGGTGCGTGTCTTGGCGAGGTTCATGGGTTCCTGCTTGGAATCTTACTCCCGGCCCGGTCCGGGGGAGTTTGCCGGGCCGGGAGTAAGACTAAGGTGTGAGGAGATATTGGCAAGGCGCATGGGACGGTCCTGTTCCTCCCAGCAAAGAACCAGCGCGGATGTCGCCACCCGCGCTGGTCTTTGGTTGGAAGCGAAGTTTCGCCCCATTTTCCACCCCGGCGCTGCGGTCGGGGCGGACGCAGGGTTAGAAGTTCGGGTTGATGATCGGGCCGCCGTCGCCGGTGCGGGAGACTGCCATGTCCGAGAGCTTCACATTGGGGTTCAGCGTCGCGGAGGAGGTGCCGAGGATGGTGTTGGTGAGGTTCGTCGCAAAGGTGGCCTTCACGCCGGAAATGGAGGGGCGGGTCATCACGCGCTCATACCCCCAGAAGGTGTATTGGCCGTTGATGATCGCCGACTGGCTGAAAGGAACGCCGTTCCAGCTCAGCGCGACCGCACCGCTGCCGGAGACAGAGTTGAAGTCGCTCACGCCGAGGTAGGTGATCAGGTAGGACGGGCCGGGTTCGCCGTTCTGGTAGGCGCCCGAGGTGAGCGTCTTGGTGAGGTAGTTTCGCAGCGTGCTGCCCGAGCTTTCACCGCTGTTGCCCGCCACCACCGTGCTGATGCCGTTGATGGTCTGAACCGGGTAGAGCGCCATCGCGGTGATATTTGCACCGGAGACGGTGGGCTTCCACTGGCTGACGTTGTTGAAGACGCCGTAGCCGGATTCCGCGAGCGTTTGCACGCGCGTGCCGGAATCGGGGTCGCGGCCCGTGGCATAGACGACGCTGGTGGCGCCGCCGAGGAGCGTGGCCTGATCCGCATCGAGACCCGTGTAAAGCGCGAGTGGAACGGAGCCCGTGCCGCCGAACTGGTAGAGGGCGAGCTGCTTGGTCATGCTCTTTCCCGTCGGGAAGCCCGCACTGGCCGCCCAGGTGAAGGAGACGATTCCCACCGGGGTTTCATTGAGCTGAACATAGGTGGGTGTGCCGCCGCCGCTGGTTGCAGTGCCCGCGAGGAAGGGAGTGGAGGTCTGGAGACTGTCACCCATCGCGATGTCCGGGGTGGCGGTCTCGGCGGGATTGCCGATGGTGCGCGGGTCGGCGTTCGAGGTGCCGGTCGCGCCGTCGGGCAGGAAGCGGACGGTGTTATACGAGCCGGCGACGGTCTGGATGCCTCCGGAGGAGCCGGACCACGAGGCCTTAATGGTGACGGGGTTGCCGCTGATGTTGCCGCCGGTCCACGTCACCGCATTGGCGCTGGTGAGGGAGGCGTTGTCGGAGGCAGTGGTGACGGTGCCCGAGAGGGTCGCGGTGATGGCGTTCACCGTGGCCGAGCGGAAGGCCGTCGAGCCGGTGATGTAGATCTTTGTCTGGGCAGAGGCTGCCGGGACAATTGCCGCGGAGGCGAGGATGCCGGCGGCGAGGAATTTGAGTGACTTCATGGGTTGGTTTATTGGTAGCTGTTTGGGTTTTGTGTGTGGTTGGGTTCTCTGAGTATTCGACTTAGGCGGCCTGCACCCGTGCAACGCGGCGGCGGCGCATGAAGCCCGTGCCGAGGAGGGCGAGGGACATGAGCGTGCCCATGCTGGCGGGTTCCGGCACTGCGACGGGGAGCACCTCGAAGTTGAGGGCGCCGTTGTCGCCGATGGTGATGGTGCCTTGGTAGCTGCCCGCACCGGCCGTGGCACCGCTGAGTTCAGCGTCCGCGACGCCGGTCTTGAACATGCGGAACACGTCGAGCGCGCCCTCGTAGCCGGAAGTCAGCGCGCCGGCGGCAAAGGACTGCTCGAACGCCTGGCCGCTCGGGGAGCCGAAGCCGCCGAAGGGGGCGTTGCCGAGGCCGGTGGCATTGGTGCCATTCGGCATCCACGAGGCCCAACTGTTTGCATCCGAGGCCTGCTCGATGGCGATGTTCGACGCGGAGCCGCTCGACGCCGCGGTGAAGGAGCCGACGGCGTTGGACGCCATCGTGAGGATGCGGCCTGCCACGGTGCTCTGCGCGCCGTTTGCCGCGCGGTTGTAGGCGACGGTGGAGAGCGGCCAGGAGCCGGTGCCGGAGACGCCCCCGTAGAGGGTGTTGGTGGGGTCCGAGGTGGCCGTGTTCTGGACGGCGGCAACCGCGCCCCAGATGAGGTCGGTGCGCTCATACCAGTTCGAGCCGAAGGTGCTGACAAGGTCCGTGCCGACATTGCCGAGACTCGTGACCGAGCCGGTGGCGAGGGCGGACAGTGCGGAGATGGAGCCGGCGTCGATGACGACGCTCTTTCCGACTCCCGTTCCGCCGGTGGCGTGGAAGCCGATGAAAAGCTCGCCGGCGCCGGTGGTGCCATTGACGAGCGTGGCGGCGTGGGCTGCCGCTGCGCACGCAGCGAGCGCGAGAGCGGATGCAATCGGCCTGCTGAGGATGGTGTTTTTATTCATGGTGGTTATTGTTGCTTTGTTGGGTTATGCGGGTGTCTGTGCTGATGATGCTGGGTTTGATTTTGGCTGCTAACGAGGCCGCATCTATCTCTATCCCGCACATGGGTTACAAGGTGTGTAGTGCAACGTTGTTGTGTCGGGAGGGAGGCATTTGTGCTGATTTGCCTTCCCCGGTCCCAACCCAGCCTAGGATGCGGACTGCGCCGACAACCGCCCGCCCGCCGCACGGCGTCGGACGCCGAGGAAGAATAGGCCGCCGGCGAGCAGCAGGCTCATGCTGGCAGGCTCGGGCACCGGGGTGAGGTTTGTCGCCGTGATGTCGCCGCTCTGGTTGATGGTGAGGGTGAACTGGTAGCTGCCCGCGCCGGTGGTGGCGCCGCCGAGATCGCCGTCAGCCTGGCCGGTCTTGAACATCCGATAGAAGTCGAGCGCACCCTCGACTCCGCCCGAAAGCGTGCCCGCGGCGAATGCCTGTTCGAATGCCTGGCCGCTCGGTGTGCCGAAGCCGCCGAAGGGCGCGTTGCCGACACCGGTCGCATTTGAGCCACCGGGCATCCAGGACGCCCAACTGTTCGCATCGGAGGCACCTTCCACTGCGATGTTCGCGGTGGCACCCTGCGGTGCGGTTGTGAATGAGCCGCTGATGCCGGAAGCCATCGTGATGATGCGGCCTGCCACGGTGCTCTGGGCGCCATTGGCGGCGCGGGTGTAGGCGACCGTGGAGAGCGGCCATGTGTTCGACCCGGACACAGAGCCGTAGAGGGTGTTGGTCGGGTCCACCGCAGGGACAGTCTGCGTGTTCTGCACCGCTGCGACGGCAGCCCAGAGGAGGTCGGTGCGGTCATACCAGCCAGCGCCGAAGGTGCTGACGAGGTCGGTGCCGAGGCTGCCGAGGCTCAAGGACGCACCCGGGCCCAGCAGCGACAAGGTCGAGGCCAGGCCTGCATCAATCACGACGCTCTTGCCCACACCGGTGCCGCCTGTCGCGTGGATGCCGATGAACAGTTCGCCTTCGCCGGCGGCGCTGCCGTTTTGAAGGTTGGCGGCCTGGGCTGCAGCCGCGCACAATGCCAGTGCGGCGGCCGTGGAGATGCTCTTGGTCAGTTTGCTTGTGGATTTCATAAGTTGACAGGTTAGTTAGTGCTGTGCCGCCCTCGCGGTGTCTGCGAACCGGGGCCTTCGGCCCGCGGGCGGAGTCGCCAGAACGGAACGCAGCCAGTTGAACCCTCCCGCATTTGCCGGACAAGAAACGCATGGTAACATTCCTGTGTCGGGGCGGGGATCTCCGGGGCATCGGGAAGGGGAAGATGAATGGGCGGCCCGCGGCACTCGCCCGGGGGTGTGCTGATCCCGTGAAAGCCAGCATTCATGAGGCCTGCAGGGCGCCCGGTGCCGGCTGCGGCGCGGCATTTGAAAGCAACGGGAATAAGACAGGTGTGACGGAAGGGTTTCGACGCTCCGGCAATCGAAAGACAGGCCGCCCCGTCCGCTCTTTTGGTCGTCCATTTCCGCCTCTGTTCGGGTCGGCGGACAAAGGTTACAGGTGCATGACCTAAGTGCGTGTGCGGACGCATATCCTTTCCTGAAATGTCACTGGGATGCCTTCACCGCGACACGCCTGTCGCAATCATCGAAGCCGAACACCGCTCCATCACATGAAGACACAAGCGACTTGGAAAACTGACAAACCGAAGCCGTGGCATCGCCGCTGGTGGGCATGGGCGCTGCTCCTCGCCGTGGCGGCGGCGGTCTTCGCATGGCCGAAGGCGCGGGACATCCACCGGCGCTGGAACGCCGGCCGGCTCGTGAAGCAGGCTGCGGAATCCGCCGCGCAGGGCGATTTCCGCCGCGCATTGCTCGACGCACGGAACGCCCTGGCGGTGAATCCGGCGGATCCAGAGGCCACGGAGATCATGGCGAGGTCGCTGGAGGGCAGCGGCGCGTTTGCCGCCGCCGCCCAGTGGAGGAGCCGGCTCGATTCAATTCGTCCCGGCAGCTTGCAGAACATCGTGGCGTGGGCCTCGGACTCGCTGAAGGGCGGAGATTCCGCCGCAGCCGCGCGCATTTTGAGGATGCTGCAGTCCGAGCCCACGGGCGACGCCACCTACCACTCCACCGCCGCCGCGGTGGCGACGGCGGGTCGTGACACGGCCGCGGCCGAGCGCCACTGGGGTGAAGCGGTGCGCCTCGCTCCCGGGGAGGATCGCCACCGGTTCAGCCTTGCTGTCCTGCGGCTTGGATCGAAGGAACAGGCGAGGCATGCGGAGGTGGTGGCCACCCTGAAGGAGATCGGTGCGAGGCCTGCGATGGCCGCCGAAGTGTTCCGTGTCCTCCTCGCGGACGCGGTTCATTTCACGGACTGGCCAAATGCCCTCGTCCACGCTGACTCGCTCGTTGCCGATCCCCGCTCGACCTTCGTGGACAAGCTGTTGCGCCTCGATGCGCTCCGCGCAATGAACCACCACGAGGCATCCGCCTACTTTGCCGACCTGCGCACCGCCTCGCTCGACAGCCCGAAGAGCCTCTACCTGATGCTGATGTGGATGAACCAGCACCGCCTCGCGATGATGGCCTCGGAATGGGCGCGTTCGCTGCCGGCGGACACCATCGGCGCGCCACCAGTCTGCTTTGCCGTGGCCGAGGCGCACGCATCGAGTTCCGATTGGCAGAGGCTGCAGGACTTCCTGGGCGAGCGGTCATGGGGGGAATGGGACTGCCTGCGACGTGTGTTCGCCGCGCGCGCACTCGAGCACCTCGGCGAAGCCGACCAGGCGGAGCAGGAGTGGAAGAACGGGATCTCCTCAGCGCGCAGCCGCACCGACGCCATCCCTTGTCTTGAGCGCGCGGTGAGGCTCGCCATCAGCTGGGGCTGGGAGCAGCGGGCGCAGGACGTGATCTGGAGCATGGCGAATTCACCCGGCTGCCCGCGCTGGATGACGGATGCCCTGTGGCTCATCGCGCTGGAAAACTCGGACACGGCGCAACTGCAGAGGCTTTCCGCCATCCGGGTGAATGCGGACCCAAAATCCCCCGAACTTCGCAACAACCACATCTTCTTCTCCCTCCTCACACGCCGTGACGACGGCAATCCCCACCGCGAGGCGGAAAGGCTCTTCAGCGAAAACCCGGGCGATGCAAGCATCGCCATCACCCGCGCATTTTCCCTGCACCTCCAAGGCAGGACGGCGGAGGCGCTCGCGACTACTTCCAGTCTGCCGCCCGTGGAATTGGCGAAGCCCAACGCGGCATTCTACCATGCCGTGTTCCTCACCGCTTCCGGCGACGGCGCAAAAGCGGCGGGATTTCTCGCCGCGGCAGAAACGCGGAAGCTGTTCCCGGAGGAAAAATCACTGCTGGAGCGAGCCAAGCTCACGGCGGGGCGGCCGGCGCAGGCGTCCAAGCAGCCGAGGTGACACCGCCGCCCATGCCGGTTCCCGTGAAGGGAAATCTCCTTGCCGGGTTCATGCCTCCGGGCATAGTTCGCGGCCAATGAACTGGTGCCGGCAGCAGCGTTTGCCAGCGCCGGTTTCAGCAAAGTCGGGGCGTAGCTTAGCTTGGTAGAGCGCTTGGTTTGGGACCAAGAGGTCGCAGGTTCAAATCCTGTCGCCCCGACCATTTTCCATTCGTGACACGTCGCGACAGACGGTGCCGAATCGGGCTGGATGCGTCTGTTTATCAGCGTTCCAGCGGGCTTGCACTTTTCATCACCTGCGACACTGCGTGACACGCGGGAACGCTCCGCGACTGGCAAAAGTGTGCTCTCGGGTGTGTCCTGGGGTGTGTCGTGCTTTGCGGAATTCAGCAGCGAGGGAAGCGCGTGAATCGCGTCTGCGGTCGGGAGCAGCCCCTCGTCGGTGTAGGTGCTTTCAGTCAATTTCGAGGTGCTGTGACGCATCAGCGCCTGCGTTGTGCGGAGGTGGGTGCCGTTGAGCGTGAGCAGCATCTGGAATGTTTTTCGCAGCGCGTGGAGGTCGAGCCGCTTGCCTGCTTCATCCACGAACGGGATTCCTGCCGCCTTGAGGTCTTTGCGCATGCGCGGCATTTTCGGAACGCACTTTGGAAACACTTTGTCCATTTCCGATGCAGTTGCAGGGCGCAGTTGTTTGAGAGCTTCCGCGGCCTCGGGGTGAAGCGGTTGCTGCGCGTTCTTCCGATTTTTGGCAGTGGCGGCGCGGACGGCGATGAAGGGCACCGAGGCATCAAGCCGCACATCACGCCATTCGAGCTGCTTCAGCTCCTCGCGCCGCAGGCCTGTCGTCATGCAGAGCAGATACACCACGCGGCGGACAGGTCCGGCGACTTCGAGCAGCCGGCGCGCATCTTCGATCCGGAGCGAGCGCCTTTCCACTTTCCGCGTAAGCACCGGGATTTTGTCGATGCCCTTCAGCGGGTTGCGCTCCAGTTGCTCGTTGTCTTCCAGCCAGTTCAGGAAATGGCGCACCGAGCCGAGGTATTCATTCAGTGTCTTTTCGCTCTTCCGCCCTTTCTCCCGTTGACGCCACACACGAAACGACTCTGCGGTCACATCGCGGAGCGTCTTCCAGCCGCACGCATCGCTGAGCCTTTCGAGGTGCATCTGGACGTTTGCGACATGGCGATGGCAGCGCTTGCTCCGCAACTCGGACACGAATGCTTTCACATGCTCCATGAGAGGCGTTGCCATCGCCTCACGCATCTTTTTTGGAATGCTCATTCCCTCCCGCCCCCGTTCCAACTCACCCACAATGCGCCGCAGCTTGGTTTCGGCCACCTGCTTGTCTTTCGTGCCGAGGGCAATTTCGGTGTCCTGCACGTCATCCGGCAGCCGGTAGCGTCCGCAGTAATACTCCGAGACGCGCAGCTTTCCGTTCACCTCACGCTTGCGTTTGAACACATGGCATTTCATCGGTTGTTTCCTTTCTTCATTCGCCGCGCTGTGCTGTGCTGCAAGTCTCCCGGTGATCTGCAAAGGGATCTGCTTCGCACCGCCATCGAGAGCGTCATCACCAGCGGAGGAGATCGCAATCTTGAGTCCATCCGCGAGACTTACGAAAACGAACTTCGTGCCGCCGGGAAGGAGAACGACAGCATCGTGAGCCGCCTCAATGAACTGACGCATCTGCGCTGCTTCGACGCCAAGCTCCAGCCCGCGCAATTCTTCAGCCAGTCATGGGTCGTGAGTCTCAAGGGCTTGCCCGAGGAGCTGAAGCGGCTCGTCACGCTCGTCCTGCTCGATGCCGTCAGCGCCTTTCTCCTCGACCAGCCTGACTCGGCGGTGGCTGGCGGCTTTCGCAGCTTCCGCCATCTCCTCGTCCTCGACGAGGCCCGCAAGGTGCTCAAGGAACGACGCTCGGAATCCCTCGTGGATCTCGTCCGGCAGGGCCGCTCGAAAGGCTCCGTGGTCATGCTCCTTTCCCAAGACCCCAGCGATTTCGAGGGCCAGACCGACGACTTCACCACGCAGCTCGGAGCCGTCATCGCCTTCGCTTGCAACCAGTCACAGCGGGGCCTCGGTTCCCTCCAAGGGGTCTTCAATCGCAAACTGCAAGCCAGTGAATTCGGCGACACTTACCTGCCGCCTGGCGTGGCCTTCGTGAAACTCCCCGGCGTCCAAGCTGAACGCATCCGCTGCTGGCAGCCGGAAAATTCAAAATAGTCCGAGATGTCCGAGCCAGCCCCCAGAATTTCATGGGACAATGAACCGGTGATTTTCGAGAACTGGGAGGAGGAAGGCTGCCATGTCTTCGCCCACGGCAAACACGTCCTCACGCTCAACACGCCGGAGAGCACTGCCGCAGGTGATCCTTACAACACGTTCCTCGATGACTGGATTTCGCCAGACGAGTTTTGCACCATGCTGGAAAATGTGCTGCGTGCCCTCGGTGCATCGCCTGCGGTTCTTGCCGAGGTCGAACGCGAACAGCGCAACTACCGGGAGCGCCCGGTTCGCCCGCCGATGCGGACGAATGCGGATTTGATGACGGAGCTTGATGCCGTGATTTAGCGTGCCGGACATACCACGGCAAAGACTTCGACCTTTTCACGCCGCTTCGTCCCACTGGCCCGCGACTCCGCTGCGCTCCAAGATCGAAGACTTTGCCCCGCCCGCCGAAGACCCGCCGCGAAGATTGGATCACTCCGCGAAGCTCCGACGATTCAAACTTCCCGAACGAGCCAGCCAGCACGCCAGGCACAAATCACGCCCAGCGCAGCGCCGGTCATGTTTTGTGCGGCACATCACCCGCCGTGTTTCGTGTTCGGCTGCTCGGCAGCCTCGGATGTCAGGAGAGGCTGCCGAGCAACCTCAGGAGCGTTTTCAAAATGCGCTTATTGCCGCGCGGGCTAGAGAGAGTGAGAGCTTCACGGCATGATGACCGGAATCTGCTGCCTGCCGTGCTTCCGATAGACGCGGAAATGCGTGTCCAGGGTGAAGACGGAAGCCTTGGGATGCAGTTCTGCCAAGCGGACGAGGCAGGCATCGGCGAGGGACATGGGAAGGTCTTTGTATTTGTGAATGAGCTTCCCGAGCGCTTCCCGTTCGCCCAGCACAGACAGCTCGATTTCCAGCAACCCCGACCCGAGCAGATCGAAGAATCGCCGAGCGCCATCCGGCAGGCGGGAGAGCAGGAAGAACGTTTCGGCGAGGACTGGCTCACATGTGACGAAGGGCGCGGGCAATTCGGTGAACTTCGATGCAACCCATCCATGCAGGGCTTCCGCCTCGGTGAGAAACGCGACCAAGGGGCCGGTATCCACGATGATTCGGGGACTACTCACCGAATCCTTTCATGTGCTTCGGATTTGTCGCGAGGTCGGACGGCCCTCCCTTGATGGAGCCGCAAAGGTGCTTCACGAGGTCGTAAGCGCGCACCGGGCCGCGATGCCGCTTCTCACGCACCCGTTGCTCCAGCGCTTCCCGGACAAGTGCGGACTTGGAACGGCGCTCCGCACGCGCAAGAGAGTCGAGCTGTGAGGACAATTTCTCAGGAAGCTTGCAGGTGATCGTTGTCATGAAGTGAAGGTATTACCAAATGCTGCAAATGGCAATACCATTTCAAAATGGAACCTCGACAGTGGCACCCTCTTCCAATTCCGCACGGCAGCACATCCAGAGTGGTTTTCCTCCGGGGCCGCAGCCGTCAATCCACCTCTCGACTGCCGAGCGCATTTCCAACCACCCCACGAAGCGCATCCGATCGAAGAAGGCTTTTCGCCCCGTCCAGCCGAGCCATTCTTTGCAGGCGCGGTAGATACGGCAAAAGGGCAAATCGCGGATGATGTCTTTGACTCGCGTCCAATCCCAGCCGCCGAATCCCGCCCAGAGCCGCCAGCCCTTCAGGCAGGGAGGCCGCTCCTTCGAGAGATATTTTGCGAGGTAGGCACCGCGCTCGACGGGGATTTTCTTCACATGGATGCGCCCCCAGCCGGCCTGGTGTGCCATCGGTCGCGCCACGTTCACGTCAATGAATCGGTTCGTGACCAGATGCACATGCAGCCCGTGGTTTTTGTGCATTTCAAAAACGCGGAGGCCGCGCAGTTCAGGCCATCGCTGACGCATCAATGTCAAAAAATGATTCCAGCGTTTGCGCGTGTCTCGAATGTCGAGCACTTCGGCAAAAGTGAAGGTCCAGAGGTAAAGATTCTCCTTTCCGAGGGTTTTCGTTGCGAACAGGAAGGCGGCTTTGCTCTTCGTCATAGGGTTCCTTGGAGTTGTTTTCAGTAATACAAGATTAGGGCGCAGCACCGCCCGCCGCGCCTTGCGGCGCGTCAGTCGGTGCCGCGCTCAGTTCCATTTCCACAGGCTCACGGGTGCCCATTGTGGCGACGGGCACATCGTTCTTTGTTTCGTAGGTGGAAATCTCGAAGGCGTAGATTTTGCCTTTCAAGGTGCAGGGCTTCAGTGCGTCAGCGTTATCGGTGTCGGCAGGCAGCCTCCTGATAATTTTGCCCCACTCCCACCGCCCGTTTTCGACAGGCTCCACAAAATACGCGCAAAAAAATCCAAGGCGTTCAAAGCCTGACTTCGCATCCACAAAGCCCGCGGTGTAAATTTTCACGGCGCGGACTCTGACAACCCAGATCGCCGCACCATCTTCCAATCGCTGCATCAAGCCGGCGATTGTCATTGGCGGAACTCCTTCCTGCTGGCGACGGCCTGCACCATCGCGACGATTGCCTGCCTCAGTTCCGGTGACAGCCGGTGACAGCCGGTGCCATGCCGCGACAACCAGCGCCAATTCGTCAAATTGGAGCGCGGGTGTGTCCTGCGGTGTGTCGTGCTGCGTAAGTCGTTGATGCCGTATGGAGGGTTCAGCAGGTTCAAATCCTGTCGCCCCGACCATTTTGCCACCGCGATGGATGCGACGGGATGTGCGCGCACTAGCCGCGGGCGGCGGATGGTGCGGTGCCGGTGATGCGGTGGCCGCGGCGCTGCGGGTCGAAGAGGCCGGGCAGCAGCCGGGTGCCGAGTCCGGGGCCGGCCGGCGGCACGGCTTCGCCTTTCTCGATGACGACATTCGTGGTGATGAGCTGGCTGTAGAAGGTCCGGATGTGCGCGCGGACGGATTCCTGGAAGACGACATTCGGGACTGCGGTCGCGACGTGCAGGCCGCTGAAGAGTGTGAGCGGGCCGGTGCAGTCGTGCATGGTGGCGGGCACGTTGTAGGCCTGCGCGAGTTCCGCGAGCCGGCGGGTTTCGCTGATGCCTCCGACCCACGTGGGATCGATCATCACGTAGTCCGCGGCGCGGCGTTCGAGCACGAGCCGGTAGTCCTCGCGGCTGGTGAGCATCTCGCTGACGGCGATGGGCAGCCGGGCCTTGTCGCGGAAATCGGCGAGTGTGTCGGCAACGTCCACGCGCATGACGTCCTCGAGCCAGAGTGGGCGGAGATCGCGCATGGCCTCGGCGATTCGCAACGCGGCTGGGAGCTGGAAGAAGCCGTGTCCGTCGAGGAGAATCTCGATTTTGTCCCCGACGCGCGCACGTGCCTCCTCCATTGGGCGGATGCATTCCTTCACGGCCGACCACGGTAGAAAGGCGCCGCCGTGCTCGTGGTATGCACGGTCGAACGTCCAGAATTTCATCGCGGCGTAGCCCTCGGCGACGAGCTCCTCGGCGAGGTCGCCGGCGCTGTGGTTGGATGCCCAGTTGTCCTCGAGCGGCCCGGGCTTGCCGATGTCGCCGTGCCCCGGCCAGCCCTGGTCGCAGGCTGCGCCGATGCGGCGGCCGTAGGTTGGCCCGCCGGAACTGTTGTAGAGCCGCACACGCTCGCGCGCCTTTCCCCCGAGGAGCTGCCACACGGGGCGGTCGCAGGCCTGGCCGAGGATATCCCAAAGCGCGAGGTCGATGGCGCTGATGGCGCGCATCTCGGCCCCGCGCGCGCCAAACGCGCTCGCTCGCTCATAGAGAAAGCGCCAGTGGTTCTCGATGGAGAGCGGATCGGCGCTGAGCAGGCGTCGGCCCATCCAGTCGTGGATCATCGCCGCGACTGCGTGGGGTGCGTAGTAAGTCTCGCCATGGCCGATGAAGCCCGCATCGGTGTGAATGCGCAGCAGCAAGAGTCCCGGCATGATGTCGTCGGGGATCGCCGTCTCGATGGCGGTGATTCTCAGGCCGGAGCTGTTTGGCACTGGCTTCGGCGTGGGCGAGATGACTGCGGGGGAGGGGTTCATGACAGCGGAAAGGGGGGCGCATCTATTCATCGCGCAAACCCGAGAAGCCGGGGCCGCCCGCGGCGACATAACCGCCGCTCGCGCCGCGCTCATCCCGGCTCATCCAGAACGCGTAGAGCGAACCATTCGTGAGGTGGAAGCGGAAGCGCACTGGCTTGCCTGCGAGTGCAGCGAGATCGGATGCGCTGTCCCATCGCACTTCGCGCTTCGTGCTGTCACCGCTGATGGTGCGGCAGTCCGTGCGCGTGAATGGCGCGATGATTTTTCCGGCCTCGTCGAGAATCTCCACGGTCAGCTTTCCATCAGGCGCGGCGGCATTCACGAAAAGGCGCGAGCCTTTGAATACCACGGGCCGTGTCGTGAGCGTTCCGGTTTCCGCACCCGCGTCGAGCGACGTGAATCCGTCCCGGCGCAGAACGGCGAGACCGACATTGCCGGGGTCTGGAAAATTCCGGCTCTTCGGCACCGCGCCGACATAGAAGTGCAGCTTGTCGCCGACCACGAGGCAGCATCCGCCGCTCGACTGAAGGTTGCCGGAATTCCACGCGTTGTCATTCGCGGCGACCGGGCAGAACGCGCGTCGCTCGGGTCGCGACCAGTGGAACCCGTCGCGGCTGTAGCCCACGCACACCTCGTTGATCTTCGGCCGCGGCGGCATCTGCTGCCCGCGCCAGATGCTGAACAGGCCGAGCATCACGCTTTCGTAGGCGACACAGTCGAGGTTGTAGAGCTGTGACGGCGGCAAATCCCACGGGCGCTCCGGTGTCCGGCGCAGTTCAAGGTCCTCGCGCGCGGGATCGAGTTCATCGGCGCATATCCACTCGGCAGAGTCTTTCCAGTGCAGCATCGCGGCCACATCGTTCGCCTCGTGGTAGCGGCGAAAGCGCCCGACGGTGTTGTCGCCTCCGCGCAGGCTCGCGACCCACTTCCCGCGGATGGCATTGTAAAAGACCGTCGTGCGGTCGCTCACCGGCTCCGAGTCGTCCACCATCGTCCAGTGCACACCATCCGGCGATGCGCTGTAACGGATGCGCCACTGTTTTTCCGCGCCACGCATGACCCGGAACATCTTGAAGCGGCTTGCCGCATCTTTCCCCGCATGGTCGAGCCACACGGTGCCCGAGTTGCGCACGAAGCCCGGCTCGTCCAGTTGCACGATGTTCGTGCCAGGCACCACGTCGAGACGTGGCTTTTCCCAGCGCACACCGTCGCGGCTCGTGGCGAGGCAGGTGGATGCAAAGGGCTTGCCGGCTTCGTCGTCGCCGCGCGCCCAATACCACATCTTGAAAAGCTGGTCGCGCTCGTCGAACCACACGCCGTCGCTGAACGGCGCCGCGTGGTCCTTGTCCCAGCGCCGGTCCGGCGAGAGCACCGGGCTCGCCTCGTGATACCGCGGCAGGTGATGCGTGCGCTTGAGCGTGCTTTGCTCGACGAGGTAGTCGTCCACGAACAACTGCCGTCCGGAATCGATCGGGATCACCTTCGGCCGCTCGCGCAGATACGGTGGTTCTGCGAGTGGCGCGCGGGTGAGCTTCGTCCCCTGCGGAGGCCAGACATCGGGCAGAACGATGCCGTTCGGCAGCGTCTCCGCGGCAAAGCCGAGGGGAAGAAGAGCGAGCGACGAAGCGAGGATGGCTGCGAGTTTCATGTCGGCCCCCCGGGTTTACGGCAGCTGCGGCTTCACCGGTGTGCCGCCGGCCTTTTCCACGGGATAAACGGCGTCCTCCTTCTCCAGTTCCGCGATGAGCCCCTGCATCATCCGGCGAAGCTCCGCGGGTTCCGACTTCGCGAGGTTCTTCTGCTCGAAGGGATCAGCTCTGAGATTGAAGAGCTGGTAGTGCGAGTTTTCGGAAACCTCCGACGGGAAGTAGTGGTAGATCACTTTCCAGTCACCGCTGCGGAAGGTGGTGAAATAGTCCGTGCGGTGCGGCGAGTGCGGGTAGTGCATGAGGAACGCCTCCTCGCGGCTGGCGTCGCGCTTGCCGGTGAGCAGTGTGTCCAGCCGGGTGCCGTCCAATGTGTGTGATGGAGGGTTCTTCGTGTCCGTGAGCGCGAGGATCGTCGGGAACATGTCATATACCGCGGCCTGCTGGTGCTGGATGGCCCCCGCGGAAATCGGCAGGCGCTTCTGCGACGCGTTCGCCGCCTCGGGCTTCGCCCATGCGGCGATGAATGGCACGCGCATTCCACCCTCGTAGTGCGAGCCCTTCTTGCCGCGGAGCGGTTGGGCGCATCCGACCATGTGCGCGCCGAATTTCATCCCTTCGCCGGCATTCTTCGTTCCTGGTGCGACCATCGGCCCATCGGAGCCGTTGTCGCCGAGAAAGAAGACGAGCGTGTTGTCCGCGATGCCGAGCGTGTCGAATTGGTCGAGCATGTCACCGAGCGACTTGTCCATGCCTTCAACGAGCGTCGCGAAGGCCTGCGCGGACGGGGGCCTGCCGCTGTCCTTGTAGTGGTCGGCAAAGCGCGGGTCGGAGTTGAACGGCGCATGCACCGCGTAGTGCGCGAAGTAGAGGAAGAACGGCTTGTTGTCCTTTACCGCTGAAGCGACGTGCGACTTCGCCTCAATTGTGACCGCTTCCGAGAGAAAGATGTCCTGCCCGTGGTATTTCTCGAGCCCGGGCACGCCCGCACCCGCCTTCTTCGCGGGTTTGCCGTCGAGCGGATTCCCAAAATTCTGCTTCCCGTAGTAGCTGCCCGGCGCGCCGATGGAGCCGCCTGCGACGTTGATGTCGAAACCAATGGTGCGCGGGTCCGCGCCCTCGGAGTCTCGAGAGCCGAAGTGGCCCTTGCCAACGTGAATGGTGCGGTAGCCATTTGCCGCGAGCAGGCGCGGAAGTGCGACCGAGTCCCTCGTCATGCCGCGCCAGTTCCAGTCAGACGGTCCCTGCGGACCAGCGTTGTTGTTGTCGGGGTTGATCCAGTTCGTCGTGCGGTGCCGCGCGGCATTCTGGCCGGTCATGATCGAGATGCGCGTCGGCGAGCACACGCTCATCGCACAGAACTGGTTGAAGCGGATCCCGCGAGCCGCGAGCCGCTCCATGTTCGGCGTGCGGTAAAAATCGTTCAGCGGATAACGCTTCGGCTTTCCAGATTCGTCCGTGAGAAACGGGAGCGAGGTGTCCATCACGCCCATGTCGTCCACGAGGAAGATGACGATGTTTGGCTGCGAGGCGGCGACGGACGCAGCGGATGTGGCGAGCAGGAGGGCGGCGAATGCGATGAAGGTTCGGATGTTCATGTCGTGCGGTGGGAAGGGTGCGGTTGTTCAACCTGGGTTCTGTCCTGATGTGAGACGGTGATGTTTTGGGCTCCGTGTGAAGCGGGGAGTTCAGACGGCTTCATGACGCGGAGATCAAATCAGAGACAGGTTTCAGAATCAGGTCGCCGGAGATGTTCTTCGGAAGCGAGGTGAGGATGGCGAAAATCGTGTCCGTCTCTGGGTCGGCCCAAGTGAGCGTTCCCGTGGAGCCGGAGTGGCCGAAGGCCCGCTCCGAGCAGCCGCGTCCGAGCGAGGCGCCGAGCTGCCAGCCAATGCCCCGGTGCGCCTCCATGTTTGGCGTGTGGTCGCGGACCATCAGGCGCGCTGTCTCAGGCTTCAGCACTCGGTCGTCGGGCTTCGAGAAATAGCGGAGCACCCGGGCGAGGTCGCCCACGGTGCTGTGCGCGCCGCCCCACGGCGCACCGAGCGAACGCCAGTAGTCGCTGTTCCAGTCCCAGTCCTTCGCGGACGGATCGCCTGCGCCAGCCTCGGGCGCGGCGCGTTCGGTCTGCATGGGAATCATCGCGCGTTTTCCAAAGCGGCCGAGCCCGAGCACCGTGCGGTTCATTCCGAGGGGGCGGAACACCTGCTCCTCGAGAAACGCTGGCAGCCTCTGCTTCGCCATGCGCTCGACGATCTCCGCCGCCAGCATGATGCCCATGCTCTGGTAGTGATAGCGCGACCCCGGCTGGAAGAGCAGCGGCACCCGCGCGGCGCCCGCGACGAAATCCGACAGCGGAGCGTGCCGCGCACGGAGGGCATTGTTGTCCGGCAATTGATCGGGCAGTCCGGAGGTGTGCGTGAGCAGGTGCTCGATGGTCACGTTCCTGCGCTCCCCTTCGGAAAACTCAGGGAGGTATTTCACCGCCGGGTCGCTCAGGCGCAGCTCACCGCGATCCACCAGCACCATCGCGCCAATTGCGGTCAGTGGCTTTGTGATCGAGCCGAGCAGGAACATCGCATCGGCGTCCTTCGCATCACCGAATGCGCGGACGAACTCCGTGTCGCCGCGCCGAATCTGCAGGCAAGCCGCGCGCAGGGTGCCATCCTGAATCGGCCGACGGACAATCGCCGCAGCCTTTTCTCCAGCGTCCGCAATCGGCTCACCAGCGCGTGCTGAGGCGAGGACGCCGCCGGCGAGCAGCGGGAGGAATTCTCGGCGATTCATCTTCATGGGGATTTGGAGGTTCAGTGTTTCGGTTCCTACTTGAGCATGATCGCGAAAAGCTCCGCGCGGTCGAGATGCACGCGCAGCATGTGGCGGCCGGGCGGAAGGTCGCTGAGCCGCTTGTCCCGCCAGCGCACCTCGCGGTCGAGTGCGTCAGCGGTGGTTGGAATGGCGTCATCCTTCGTGAAGCCGCGCAGCCGGTAGCCTTCCTCGCTCAGCACTTCGACACGGACCGCGCCGCGCGCGGCATCGGCATTGAGCGCGATCGATTTCACGCCGGTGAAGTCGCGCGGCTTCAGCGTGATTTGGCCGATGGTGTTTGCGGCGGGCTCGGGCTTCCTGCTCGGGTCGTTTGGATTCCAGTTTCGCAGCGACGCGAGCGGATCGGGTGCAATCCCAGCGAAGCGGTCCCGCTTGATTTTCGCGAGGCCGATGCCGCTTCCGAACTGCGTGGTCCGCTTCGGCATGTCGGGTTCGTCGGGATTCGGGAAGCGCACGAGGCCCCGGTTGCCGCCGTAGTAAAACCACAGCTCGTCTCCCATCTCGATGGGGTTGCCGTTCGTGAGGACGAAGCCGGCGTCGAACGAGCTTTTGCCGCCGCGCGCGAGCACCGGTTGGCGGGTCCGGTTCCAGCGGATTCCATCGCGGCTCGTCATCAGCTCATTGTCGATGGTGCCGTTCTCGCGGGTGAAAAGCTGGTTGAGCGAAAAATAGACGCCGTGGCGGATGAAGGCCGGCGAAGTGTGAAACTCGAGATTCGCGGGATCGCGCTCGTCGGTCGTGAGGACGAGCTGCGGCTTCGACCAGTGGAGAAAATCCGCACTCTCGCTGCGGCCCATGCCGTGTTTCCAATTCAGCCCGCCATCCGGGCCGCCAAACCACATCTTGCCGTAGATGACGTAACGCCCGAGCCGCGCGTCCCACAGCGCATCCGCCGCATCGCTGAGGCTCGCTGGGTAGCGCCAGTTCCGCACTGTGCTCCCGTCGCCCTTCTTCACTTCGAGATACACGCTCTCGTCCTCGAACGGCGGCTGCATCGCCTTCGATCCAAACGCCGTCGGCATCACGACGCCACCCTGCCGCGTCCAGTGGATTCCATCCGGTGAAAATGCGACACACAGTCCGGCAGCACCCTGCTCGCCGGCGCCGCCGTTCCAGTCGTAGAACGCCATCTTGTATTTCCTCGCCGGGTCGGCTTCTGCCGCGTTCACGACGACGGAGTTCGCGTAGCGGTCGCCGTAGCCGTCCTTCGCGCCGACGAGCACGATGTTTGTCTCTCCCACGTCGAAGCCCCGCTCGCGATACGGGAACAGCGTGAGCTTCGGCTTCATCCACGTGATGCCGTCGCTCGACTCGGCATACGCGACGACCGACTTGAAGCGCTTGTCCTCCGCGCCCTTTCCGGAAAACGCCTGATACCACATCTGCATCTTCCCGGTGTGCGGGTCGTGGTGGACACTCACCCACTGGACGGACTTCTCCCATGGCCGTTCCGGATTGTCCGGCGTGACGACCGGGTTGCCCTTGAACTTCTCCAGCGTGTGAATGACGCGCCGCGTGCCGGAACGGTAGAGCACCTCGTGGTCATCCACAAAGAGCAGGGTCTCCGCCGCAGCGGCTGCGTTGCCGCACATCACCGCAGCCAGGATGAACGCCCGGCCGTTCATTCCAGCGTGCAGGCGAAGAGCTTCGCGTTGTCGAGGTGGATGCGCAGCATGTAGCGGCCGGGCTTCAGCGCGCTGAGGCTTTTCTCCCTCCACTTCGCTTTCGCCGCGAGCGCGTCCGCTGCAATCGGCAGCGCGTCATCCTTGGAAAACCCGCGAACCCGGAATCCATCCTCGTTCAGAATCTCGACGGCGATTTTTCCACGCGACGCGTCGGCGTTGACGGTGATCGACTGCACGCCCGTGAGGTCGAGCGGCTTCAGCGTCACCTGACCGATCGTGTTCGGCTTCGTGAGCGACGGCGCTTCTTTTCCGACTGAGGCGCGCGTCACCTTGAGGCTGTTGCGCTGGTTCGTCTCCGGGTTCGGCACGATGGCGACAAAGCGGTCGCGCTGCATCACCGCCATGCCGACGCCGCTGAAGTAGTCCTTCGAGCCGGTCACCTGGTTCCCGAGCCCGCCGCCGCCCACCGCCGTGCCGCGGTAGCCGCCGTAGTAAAACCACATCTCATCGCCGACGGCCTGCGGCGTCGCATTCGTCAACAGCGTCGCCGCGTCGAACGCCGCGCCCTTTCCCCGTTCGAGGAAATGCGTGCCGCGATACGGGCGCTGCCATGCGATGCCGTCGCGGCTGCTCATCAGCTCGATGTCCATGGTGCCGGCGCTGCGGTTCAGGATTTGGTTCAGCGAGAAATACTGGCCGTTGTGCATGAACACCGGCGACGTGTGGAACTCATGCTGCGGCGGATCCTCGTCGTCCGGACCGAGGATGAACTGCGGCTTCGACCAGTGGATGAAGTCCGCGCTCTCGATGCGCCCCATGCCGTGCTTCCAGTGCGTGCCGCCGTCCGGTCCCTGCATCCACATCTTGCCGTAGCTCACATAGCGCTGCCTCAGCGTGTCGTGGATCACATCCTGCGCATCGCTCATCGAGAGCGGCACCAGCCAGTTCTTCTTCGGCTTTCCGCTTTTCGTCGGGACTTCCACGTAGGCGCCCTCGTCCGCGAAGGGCACCTGCCGGCCCTTCGCGCCATACGAGGTCTTGTGCACCATGCCCTCGTGCTTCGTCCAATGGATGCCGTCCGGCGAGAATGCGACGCGCATGCCGGCGCCGAGGTTGCGCGAGTCGTCGGGATCCCAGTCGTAATAGACCATCTTGTAGCGCCGCGCGGGGTCCGGGTCGCGCTCGTCCACGAGCACGGAATTGCAGTAGCGGTCGGCATACGCGTCCGGCGCGCCGATGAGCACGATGTTCGTGCGCTTCACCTCGTAGTAGGGAAAGAGATCGAGGTCGGGCTTTGTCCACGTCTTCCCGTCGTCGGACTCCGCGTAGGCGACGACGCAGCGCAGGCGTTTGTCCTCCGTGCGCTTCGCGTTGTAGGCCTGATACCACATCTGGAATTTCCCGCCGCCCGGCGCGCGGCCCGCACTCACCCAGCCGATCATTCCTTCCCACGGCTTGTCCGGCGCGATGACCGGATTGCCGGCGTGCTTCCGCAGAGGCACGACCTCCTTCCGCGTGCCCGAGCGGTAGAGCACATCCTCGTCATCGACGAAGAGAATCGTCCGCGGTGCGGCGTGGAGCGCGGCGAGCGACGCCAGCAGCGCGGTGAGGACGTGGAGCAGGCTGTGGTGGTTCATGGGAAGGGGAACGCGGGACTCGAATCTCACCGGGCCTTGAAGCGCACCGTCAGCGACTCGTAGCCGTTTGCGCGGTCGTAGCGCGGCTCGTGTTCGACGTGCGGCTTTGCCTCGATCACCTCGATGGACGCCACGCGGTCCACGAGCGACTGCAGCAGGCTGCGCACGATCAGCCTCGCGTGCGGCGCGCCAAGGCAGAGGTGCGTGCCGAAGCCGAACGAGATGTGCGGGTTCGGCTTCCGGTCGAGGCGCACCTCATCCGGCGCGTCGAACACCGTCTCGTCGAAGTTCGCCGAGGACCACGCCAGCGACACGCGGCCGTTGGCGGGCACTTTCACGCCGAGCACATCCGTCTCCACCGGGCACACGCGGCCGATGTGCGTGAGCGGCATGAAGACGCGGAAAAACTCCTCGCTCGCGAGCACGATGCGCTTCGTGTCCGCGCGCAGGAATTCGAGCGCCGCGGGATTCCCCCCGAGGTAGGCGATGACGGACGAGACGCTGTGGATGATCGTGTCGCGGCCGCCGGCGAAAGTCAGGTTGCCAAAGCCCATCATCTCCTCGCGCGTGAGCGGGCGTCCGCGATACGTCGCCTTCGTGAGCGCGCTGAAAAAGTCGTCGCCCGGATTTTTCTCCGCGCGGTCGAACTGCGCGTGCAGGTAGTCCTCCAGCACGGTGCCGGGCTTGAAGTCGCCGCCCGTCGCCTTGAAGACATGGATGCCCCAGCCGATGTAGGTGTCGCCCTCGGACTCCGGCACATTCAGCAGGTAGGTGAGCGCGCGCGACTGGATGGGCAGCGCAAACTCGTTCACGATCTCCGTCGAGTCCCGGCCAAGTGCCGCAGCGAGCATGTCCGCGATGAGCGCAGCCACCTTCGCGATCACATCGGGCTGCTTCGAGCGCTGGAAGAACGGCTCGACGATCGCGCGCCACTCGGTGTGCTCGGGCGGGTTCGTCTCGATGGGGAGCTGCCGCATCGTGCGCACGGCTTCCTCCGACGGAATCGGCACGCGGAACGGCGCGTCGGAGCTGAACTTCCTCCAGTCCTTCGCCGCCTCGCGCACATCCGCGTGCCGGAGAATCATCGGCAGCGTCTCGCCCTGGAACGGGCACTGCAGCACGCCGTCCTTCCGTCGCGCTTCGCGGAAAGGGTCGCGGGGGTTTGGGGTCTCGGACATGCGCGGAGTGTCGGGAATGCGCCGCGGCTCTTCAAGGCCGCAGCTTCCGCGAGTGAACGCAGTTGATCGCGGCCCCCGCGTTCGCAAGTCTCCGCCATGCTGCGTCCCCGGAAAAAATACACCGTCCACGACCTGCGCCAGCTCAAGGGCAGGCGCGTCCTCACCCACATCCACGTAAAGTCCCCCGAGGAGGCCGCCGCCGCGGAGGCCGCTGGCATCGACCTGATGAGCTGCAGCTTCGACTCGCCGGAATCGCAGGCGCGCCTCCCGCTGCTCGTCGCCGCCGCGCCAAACAGCTTCCTCTCCTGCGCCACGCCGCACGGGCTCGCGTCGCCGGAGGAGGCGATCCGCGTCGCCTTCCGCGCGCTCGAAATGGGCGCCAGCTCCGTCTATTGCTCCGCGAGTCCGTTCATCATCGAGGCGATGGCGCGCGAGCGCATCCCCGTCGTCGGTCACCTCGGCATGGTGCCGCGCCACGTCACGTGGACGAACTACCGCGCCATTGGCCGCACCGAGGAGGAAGCCACGCAGCTCTACCAGCAGATGAAGATGCTGGAGAGCGCCGGCGCCTACGCCGCGGAGCTCGAGTGCGTGCCGCACCAGCTCGCGAGCTTCCTCTCCTCGCAGACGAAGATGCTCCTCATGTCCCTCGGCTCCGGCCCGGGCTGCGACACCCAGTTCCTCTTTTCCGACGACATCCTCGGCGACTACGACGACCGCCTCCCGCGCCATGCGAAGGCCTACCGCAACTTCCTCGAGGAGCAC
Organism: Chthoniobacteraceae bacterium; assembly: GCA_044221185.1. Classification (GTDB taxonomy): domain Bacteria; phylum Verrucomicrobiota; class Verrucomicrobiia; order Chthoniobacterales; family Chthoniobacteraceae; genus SXWH01. The sequence continues at coordinate 149,937 of JBGAPP010000014.1, forward strand.
CGCCGCCTCCAGCGCGAGCGCATCGCCGCCTTCGGCGAATACGTCGCCGACGTCCGCGAGGGCCGCTTCCCCGGGCGCCAGCATCTCGTGGAGATGGACGACGCCGTGCTCGCGAAAGTGATCGCCTCGGTGGGCGCGCCGTCGCGCTGAACTCCGGCTATCGCGCCCACGCCGGTGTGCCGAACCATTCGTCCATCTCCCTTCCGATTGCCGCCGCGATCTCCGGCGGTTCGGCGATGTGCCCTCGGTCGCGGGTCTCGGTCATCCATGTCGCCAGCGCCGCGCGGAGACGGGCGAGCGCGTCGCGGTGCGGGGGCTCGCGCGAGGCCGCGAGGTTGCGGATTTCGTGAGGGTCGGTCTCCAGGTCGTAGAGTTCCTCGCACGGCCCGCGGCGTTCCATCAGTTCCAGCGGCGGGCCGGACAGTTTTCCGGCGGCGTGCAATTCGCGCATGAGCGGGATGACGGGGAAGCACTTCTCCTTGTAGCGGTTCAGCGAGGAGAAAGTCGGCCCGGTGCTGAACGTGCGGATGTAGTGGTAGCGCGCGTCATGCACCGAGCGGATGCGCTGCACGGTCTCGTCAATCCGGTCGCGCGCGGCGAACGCATGCTCGCGCGGCGGGTCGGCGTCCGCCCCTAGGAGGTTTCGGCTCTGCATCGTCGAGGGGCGTGGCACACCGGCGATTGCGAGTGTGGTGGCAGTGACGTCGAGAAGGCTGGCCACGCGCCCGTCCACCGCACCTGGCGTGCATTGCGGCGGCGCGGGGAAATTCTCCGGCCAGCGGATGATCAGAGGCACGCGCAGGCCGCTGTCGTAGCACCAGTGGATGCCGCGCGCGTCGAGGCGCCCATTGTCGCCGAAGAAGAAGATCACCGTGTCCTCCCGGCGGCCCTCCGCGCGAAGTTTGTCGAGCACGATGCCGATGCGCCTGTCCATTCCGGAGACGGAGTTCAGATAGCGCGCCCATTCCTCGCGCACGAGCGGGTGCTCCGGGTAGTAGGGCGGCGGCGACACGTTTTCCGGCGTCGCGATTTTCTCGTGCTCCCGCTCGCCGACCCATTCGGCGCGCTCCTTCCGTCGCGTCTGCCGGTCGTAGATGTCGTATTCGGACTCGGGCGAATTCACGACCGCGAAGAACGGCCGGTCGCGCGGCAGCGAGGCCCAGTCGTGCGAATCCGCGTCGTAGATCGGGCCTTCGTTCACAAAGTTCAGGTCCAGCTTCCCCGTGCCGACCTCCCGGCCGCCGAGGGTCTTGATGTTCGCGGTGAAGTAACCCGCCTCGCGCAGGCGCTGCGTGACGGGGCGCACGCCCTCGGGCAGCCGGAATGCGTCGTCGCGGTGCGAGCGCATGTGGTGCGTGTCGGTCGTGGTCTGATACATCCCGGTGAAAAACGCCGAGCGGCTGGGTGCGCACGCGGGGTTGGTGGCGATGACCCGTGTGAAACTGACGCCCTCCGCGGCGAGCCGGTCGAGGTTCGGCGTGCGCACGTTCCTTGTGCCGTGGCAGCCGAGGTCGAGTGAGAGGTTCTCGCCGATCAGCCAGAGGATGTTGGGGCGCTTCTCCGCCGCCGCGGATGGGAGCGCCGCCGCGAGCGCGAGCACGAGGAATGCGCCGATGCAGCGAGGCCGGCTCACGCCTTCGGCTTGATGAACATCACCTCGGCGCGGTCGATCCATCCCTTCCGCAGGTCGAGCCGGAACCACCCGTCGCCATTCTTCCGGTGGATGCGGCAGCCGGAGCGCGGGCCGAACTCCTTCAGATCGTATTGCACCCACGTCCGGCCCATGTCGGGCGAATAGATGATCCCGTTTGCGTAGGTGGACGCCGGGGCGCAGTGCGTGGCGAGGATCACGCCGTCCTGGATCAGCATGTTTGCCGACTCGAACTTCGGGTTGAAAAGCAGCGTGTGCTTCGAGGTGTCCGCGATGTCCTTCGGGTCGCAGACGAACACGCCGCGGTCGTGCTCCGCGCCGACCTTCGGGCCGTTCGCGTCGGCGATCCAGTGGAGCCGGCCGTCCACGAAATTGATGCCGCCCGACTTGAAGCGCGAGTCGGAGTTCACGCTCACGATCACCTTCCAGTCCCACGCGTCCGCCTTCGCGTCGTAGGTGCCGCGCAGCCAGTGGCACTCGTTGCCGTGGCCGCGGTCAATGTCGCCGGTGCAGGCGTAGAAGGCGTTCTCCGTCGGGCTGTAGGTCACGTTGTGGACGTGGCGCGCGATGATCGGGTTCGTCGCGTCGCCGAGCATCGGTGCATCCGGCGCGGCCCCCTTCTGCTGGAATTTCGGATTCTGCCCGAAGGAATACGCGAGCTTCACCGTCTGCCCGCTGTCGGTGGAGTAGTAGATGTTCACCGGCACCGCGCCGCCCACCACGTTGCAGTAGTTGCCCCACACGAGCATCTCCCGCCCGCCCACGTCGAAGCAGTGCTCGCCGTCGAGCGGATGGAAATACCAGCCGGGCAGTTCCGGGTTCACCGGCTTGTGCGGCAGGTAATCGCTCCCGTCGCGCCGCTTCACGACGATCTCCCGGTGCGTCTTCAGATTGTCCGTGCTCAGGAAAAGATGCGTGGTCGTCGCGAAGAGGATGTTCCCGTTCTTCAAAATGACGCTGAACGTGATCGCATCCGCGTGGGGAAAATCCGCGCTGTGCGCCCATGTCTTCGCATTGTCCTCCGAGAGGAAGATTTTCTCGCCGCCGAAGCCGAACGCCTTGTTGCCGCGCTGCGAGTCAATGTAGGGCCCCTCGGGTGCGCCGCGGTAGAGGAAGTGTTCCGTCTCCCGGATGTCCGAGCGCGCAGCGCTGAGTCTGTGGGAAGGCGACAGCAGAAAACTGCCTGCGGTGGCGGCCGTGGCCCCGAGCCACTGGCGTCGTGTGAGCGATGGGTTCTTCATGGTGTGAAATGCGCGGCGCTATTTCCCCAGCTCCCCGCACAGCGCCAGCGCGCGCAGCGACTGCGCCGTCGCGATGTAGGTGCTGTAGTGATACGTCCCCCGGTAGAGCGACTTCATCCACCAGCGCCCCGTCTCGCGCTGCTCCCGCTTCAGCCATGCGATTCCCTTTTGGATGCGCGCGTCCTCCGCCGGCACGCCGCTCTCGCGCAGCAGCACGATCGCCCACGCCGTCATGTAGGAATCGCTCCCCGGGCTCGCCTTGTCCGGCTCGCCCTCGAAAATCGCGATCACCTTCGGGTCCATCGTCTCGTGCCACTTCATCAGGTCCGACATCCGCCGCAGCGACCAGCCGCCGTCGGCGAGCTGGTGTTTCCACAGCATCGCCGCCGCCGCACTGCGCACCTCCTGCGGCACCAGCTCCGGCATCAGCCCCGCGAGCTGCAGCTTCAGCGCCAGCTCGAAGTCGCTGATCGGCTCATGCTCCCGCAGGAACTTCTTCATCCTCCCGATGCGCTCCAGCAGCTCCGCGTCCTTCGCCGCATCCAGCCCCGCCAGCCAGCCCGGCGCCGTCACCAGCGCCCGCGCCGCCTGCACCGTCAGCTCGAAGTGCGTCGTGATGTAGGGGATCTCCACCTGCTTGATCGTGTGAAAGGAGCCGTCCGCATCCAGCAGCGACATCGTCCCCCGCAGCGAACGGTCCGTGTGCGCGGCCAGCTTCCCCTCCACGTGTTTGTCCCACGACGCCAGCCCCGAGCTGCGCCACACCGACTTGATCGGGCTCCCGTCCTTCGCGCCCTCCTTCGGCACCGCCTCGATGAAATTCTGCAAAATCTCATCGCTCGGCCTGCCGAGCTGCGCCGTGAGCGCCGACCGCTCCACCATGTAAACGCCCGTGCTGTGGCACGCCACGCACGACTTCTCCCGCACCCAGTGGTGCGCCCCCGCGTCCAGATACTTCGCCGCCGCCCGCACCGTCTCCGCGCCGAAGGCCTTCACCCGCGCCTCCTCCGCCGAAGCCCCCGGCACCTCGATCCCCTCCGACTTGTATTGGAAAAGAACCTTCTTCCCCTCCGGCGCCTTCGCCTGCGCTGCCTTCACCTCGGGTGTCTTCCCCTCCGGCGCCTTCGGCTTCTCCTCCGCCGCAAACGCCCCCGCACCCAGCGCGAGGAGAGCGGCGACGGTGGCAGGCAGCACGGTGGAAAATGCGGACGCAGCGGGGAAGGGGAGAAGTCTCATGGCTCGCGGAGAATGCCCGCCCGCCCCGCCCGATCAATGCGCGAATCGTGGGCCATGCCACAAGGAGCCCCCGCCTTCGTCATTCCCTCATTCCGTCATTCCGTCATTCGTCCTTCCTCACCGCACCAGCGCCGCGCGCAGCGTCTCCACATGCGCCGCAAACGCCACCATCTCCGCCTGCGTGGGCGGGTCGCTGAACGTCCCGGCGAAGGGCCCGATTGCATTCGGGTTCCGCGCGGTGGTCGCGATGGCATCATCGAGGTTCTGCGGCGTCACCGCGCCCATCGGCCCCGTGGCCCCGAGCGATCCCTGCTCCCCCTGGAGCCCCTGCATGCCCTGCGGGAGGCCGAAGCTGAGGTGCAGCACTCCGGCGGCAATGCTTGCGCTCACCGTCGCCGCCTCGCCGGGCGGAAGCGTGGTCACGCTGTCGATGACGACACCCGAGAGCGCCCCGGCGTCGATGAGGGTCTTCAGTCCATTGAGCTGCCCGCGCATCTCAGCGGAGACGAGCGGTGAATGGTCGGCGGGGAGTGCGGGGTCGTAGGGCATGGCGGGGAAGACTTGGAGATTTGGGGAAGAGGGGTGAAGAGATGTGGAGAAGCGGAGAAGCGGAGACCGGGAGCGGGAAAGGCGGAGGGTCTCCCCCTCTCCCCGTCTCCCAGTCCCCGCGTCTGGAATCACGGACTCACGGTCACGCTGGTCACGTCCGTCCAGTCGCCGTTGGGCGTGCCTTTGTCCCAGAAACGCATCCGGTATTCGCGCACCTCGGGCTGGCCGGCCGCGAGCAGCGCGCGGTCGTCCAGATACGGGCTCTCCGTGTCCACTCCGAGGAACTCCCACACCCCGTTCGCCCCGCGGCGGCTCTCGATGTGGACGCCCATGTGGCCGTATTTGTAGAAGGTCAGCTTCACCGTCTGAACGCCCTCGCCCTGGAGCACTTCGGTGAGGAATTTCGGCACCGACTTCTCCGCGCCTGCCGTGCCCTCGACCCCGAGGTCCGTGCCGATGCCCGCCGTGTAGGCTGCGGCGAGCTTCATCTTGGCGATGAGGGCAAAGATGCGCGTGAGCGCGCCGGGCGGTGGCGCCGTGACCCCCGCGGGCAGTGCGGGGGCGGTGAAGGTCGGCAGCACGACATCGTCCGGCCCCGCGCCGGTGAGCACGTCGTCCACCGCATCCGTCGTCGAGGGGGCAAATGCGCGCACGGCGCTGAGCCATTCGCTGAGCACATAGTGGCACCACTTCGCGTCGTTGACGGCGGCGGTGACGTCGCCCGCGGCGACGCCGAGCGTCGGGCCGTGGATGGGGATCTTCTGGGCGAAGTTAGCGAGCCAGTTCACTTGGTCGCCGATGCGTCCGGGGTAATAGTTCTGTCGTTTCATGGGTTTGTTGGTTTGGTTTCTGGGTTTGTTTCTGGGCTGAAAGTAGTCGCTGGGCGGCGGGGTCGGCTCATCCCACGAGCCGGAGTCCCATGTCCCCTCGTCCCACGCGGCCATCCAAAGCGCCGGGATGCCCGCCGCGGGAAGCGTGCCGGCACCCTTTGGACTGCGGCAGTCCGCTGCCGCTTGGGGGCAGGCGGCGGAGCCGCCGGAGTATCCCCTCCGCGCGCCGGGGTCGTCCATGCCCCCGCCGGGGTCGTCCAAGAATGCGCCGGGGTCGTCCAAGAACCAAAAGGGGAAGGACCCCGGGCGAAGCTTGGACGACCCCGCTCCGCGCATGGAGCACCCCGCCCCCGGGAATGACGACCCCGCGCCGACCTTGGAGCACCCCGCCGCCGTCTTGGACGACCCCGGCACGGGGAATGACCACCCCGCCGCCATCTTGGAGCACCCCGCCGCGGCCTTGGACCACCCCGCGCGAAAAGGGGAAGCCCCCGCCCCGCGGAAAAGCGCCCCCTTTCCCCGGAAAACCGAACCCGCACGCCCCAGCTCCCGCCCTGCCACCCGCACCAGCACCCCCAGCGCCCGCAGCCACGCCCCCGCCGACAGCAGCCGCGGCACGGACAGCGGGAACGGGAGGGCTGTGGAGGAAGGGGAGTTCATCGGGGATGCCAGTGACGGCACCCGCGAGACAAGCACGGAACCCGCCGGTCCAGTTAGCCAAGAGGAATTGGGCAATGCCGCCGGGCACCCGGGGAGCCTTGGAGGCCACCCAAGGAGCCGGGGAGGCCACCCAAGGAGCCGGGGCGCCCCCGCCCCGTGTTTG
>JBGAPP010000003.1:0-502248 GCA_044221185.1 Chthoniobacteraceae bacterium
GCCCCGTGTTTGAGGTCCGGGGCGGGGGCGCCCCGGCTCCCTGTCCACAGCCGCCGCATGGTGCCGGGATTAGCCGGAGCAGGCTAGCTCCGCCGCGTCGCCGCCACCACGATGTCCGGCAGCGTGCTGCCGAGCCGCAGCGCGATCCGCGCGATCGTGCCGGTCCAGCTTCCGTTCGGATTCACCGCCTGCTCGATGTTCAGCACCGCCTGGTCGCTCACCTTCGCCGCCCGGCCCAGCTCATACGCGCTCAAGTCCTGTCCGCCCCACCGCTCCACCTCCCTCCGCCTCGCGCGGATCTCCTCGCCGATGCAGCGGTTGATCCATTTCACATAGTCGTCCGGGTTGGCCGGGTAATGCAGGGATTTCGGGTTCATGCCCCCGGTTACGTTTCCTGCGGCATTTTGTTACACGGTCGCACCCGGAAAGTGGAAAATAACTGCCCAGGGTGCGCAGGGTGCTTCTTCCCGCACCCGCCGCTCAGGAGTGGCCGGCTTCCGGGAGGCCGGGGGTGCGGCCCTTGGCGGTCTGGTAGGGAGGGGAGTCTTCCTTGCCGATGGGGATGTGAAAGTGCGCGGCGGCGGCCTCGGACTCCGGGGCGGACGTTCCCGCCGGCGGCTCTTTTCGCTTCTGCGCATAGAGGCCCGTCGGCTTGCGGGCGCGGGTCTTCACCTTCGGCGTGACGAAGAGCGTGGTGAGCTTTTCGTAGAGGGCGAAGAGATGCTCCACGCGTTCGCGGTCGCTGCGGAAAGGCTCGGCGCGGTAGCAGCGCTCCACCGCGCGGTCCAGCTCCGCATGGGCCTTGGCGAGGGTGCCGGCATGGTGAGGGGATCGTAGAGGTCCGCCAGCGTGCTCATCCCGCGCGGTGGCAGGTGCGGCTCGCGCGCCGCGAGGACGGCCCGCGCCTTCTCCTCCACCTTCGCCTGCTGCTCGGGCGTGGTCTCGGGCCAAGGGTAGTTGTTGTAAACGATGTTGTTTGAATACTGCGGGTCGCTCTTCATCCGCCCTGCAACAGTGCGCACCCATGCGTTGTGCATGACTGAAGTGAGAATCCCAAAGTCGTAATCCGTCGCACCGGGGATGATGAGAGCACTGCCGCTCGCGATGTGCTTCGGTTCGAGGAATCCCATCGGAATGTAGCTCCGATTTTCGGAGGAGACTTTCGGAATGAGGAGATAGCGGACGGCGGGTTGGCGAATCTCGCCGAACAAAGTCGGAGTCGCCGCGAGTGCCTTGGTCTGCGGGCGATTGCTTGAGAGGCGGAATGCGCGGACGGTCTCGATGCGCGCAAGGAGCAATGGGGATTGGCGAATGAGGTTTGGCGGGGCATCCACCAGCCAAAGACACCAGCGTTCGGTGCCGTTGATGAACTCCTCGCCGCCATAGAGCAGGCGGATGTAAGGCGCGAGCGCCGGACACTCGGCGAGCAAGGCGGCGCGGTGTTCCGCCGTGAGAATCAAGCCACGGTCGTCGCCGGGCTTGCGGTCCTTATCAATCATCATGCTCCCGTAGCTGATGGGTGGAGCACCGTTGATAGGTGTGGTGCGCGTGCGGATCGTGATGTCACTCGCGGCGACGAGATACGGATTGATGTTGGCAACGGTCGTAACCGTCACATGATTCTCGCCGGCATCGTAGTCGTAGATGCGCTTGGCCAGCGCGTCGCTCGCACCAAAGCCGATGATGACGACGTGGACGTGCGCCTTGCCGCGCGACTCGCTCATCCAATTAAAGGTGCGGTGGGCGAAGTGAATCTTCAGGTGGAAGCGCTGGAAGAGGTCGCCCCAGAGGATGCCGACCTGCTCGCCCTGCGAGATGGAGTTGGTGGAGACGAAGGCGGCGCGCGGAAGCGCGTCGCGTGTGTCGGGGAGCACAGGCCGCCGGCCTGTCGCATCCGGCGGCCCGCCGGATGCACCGGACGCGGCTCCCGCGCTGCGAAGATGCCCGGCGCGCAGCGTTCCCGGCGAGCCGCCGGGAACCACAGGCCGGCGGCCTGTGCTCCCCGATGCATCCGCACCACGCACCCCGTCCCCGGCGTGCCCGGCGGTGAGGTATTCCGCGGCGCGGCGATACCAGCACGTCACGTAGTCGAGCACGCCCGCGCCTTTCACCGAGCCCCACACCAGCTCCATGTCGGCCTTCTGCTCCGCGTTCTGCTCCTTCTTCCCGACAAACGGCGGGTTGCCGAGGATGTAACTGCACCGGGCGGCGGGGAGCACCTCCTGCCAGTCTTTGCGGAGGGCATTCGCATGGACGATGTGCGGGGAGGTGGTGAGCGGGAGGCGGTCAATGGGCTGGCCGAAGACTTCGCTGGCCTGCTGGTTCATCTGGTGGTCCATGAGCCACAGCGCGACCTCGGCGATGCGGACGGGCCACTCGGAGCATTCGATGCCGTGGAACTGGTCCACATTCACGATGGGGAGGAGCTGCTGGCCGCCCGCGGCGGCGGCGATCTCGCGGACGACCTCGATCTCCAGCGCGCGCAGTTCGCGGTAGGCGAGCACGAGGAAATTCCCGCAGCCGCAAGCGGGGTCGAGGAACTGGAGCGAGCGGAGCCTTTGGTGGAAGCCCTCCAGCCCGCCGCGGCGGCGCGTGGAGGCGTCGGCCTTCAGGCGCCTCCACTCGGCGAGGAGGTCGTCGAGGAAGAGGGAGCGGAGGAGCTTCATGATGTCGCGCTCGCTGGTGTAGTGGGCGCCCTGCTGGCGGCGGGCCTTGTCGTCGAGCACGCCCTGGAAGAGGGAGCCGAAGACGGCGGGGGAGATGCGCGCCCACTGGAAGTCGCAGCAGTCGAGGAGGGCCTTGCGCATGTCCTTCGTGAAGCGCGGGAAGCCGAGGCGCTCGGCGAAGAGGCCGCCATTCACGTAACGGAAGCCGTAGAAGGGATCGGCGTCGTCGGTGATGCGATCGGTGGCGCGTTCGTTCAGGCGGTCGCAGAGTTCGTTCAGCCGCGCGCCGCAGTCCGAGCCGTCCTCGCGGGTCTGGGTGCGGATGAACTGCGTGAAGACATCCGGCGCGAAGATGCCGGTGTCCTCCGCGAAGAGGCAGAAGAGGATGCGGACGAGGAGGCGCTCCAGCTCGTGGCCGGAGAAGCCGCCGGCCTTCAGGGCATCGTGCAGCTCGCACATGCGGTCGTAGGCCTTTTCATTCGCGGGATCCTCGGGGTCGAGCCGCACGCGCGTCTGTCCGAGCATGAAGGCGAAGTGCCGGACGTGCTTCGGGAACTCGGCGAGGGTGAAATGGTGCGGGGCGACCTTGCGCCCGGCGAAGAGGGGCAGCTCGCGGTCTTCCTCCGGCTCCAAATCGTAGAGGACGAAGTGCGCGAAGTCGGAGATGAGGACGAAGCGGGGAATCTCCGCCCAGCGCTGCTCGCGGGTGAGGTCCTCGATGTAGGTGAATGCCTGCGTCTCCGCGAGGGCGAGGTCTTCGCCGAAGCTCTTGTGCTCGACGAGGAGCCTGCCTTTCCAAAGGAGATCGATGGCGCCCTTGTTGCCCTTGAGGTTGCGGACGTTTTCCTCGAACGACGCGAGGGAGGCGCGGCGGAGGCCGAAGACGGCGAAGAAGTCGTTCCAGAAGGTCTGCTTCTCCGCGCTCTCGCTGCGGTCGCCGCGGTGGTTGCGCGCAAAGTCGGTCGCGCGGATGCGGATTTCAGCCCAGGAGAGATGCGGCATGCGCGCGGGATTAGCGGACGCGGGGAGGCTTGGCGAGGGCGGAGTAACGGGAATGGCGACGGCGTGACGTCGGACGAGCACCGGATGGCTGCGGTTCGGGCCGTCGCGGGAAGATTTCAGAGAATCCATGGGGATTGCTTTGACGCGCGGGGAGCGGTGGTGTCCATCGGCGGTGCCAGCCAGCCACGACATTCCCGCCATGAAGAAAGCGCTCTGCCTCCTCCTCAGTGTTCTCGGTTTCCTCGCGTTTGCCTGCGCATCGCCTGCCAGCGCGGGGGAGAAGCGCAGCTTTCCGCCGAAGAGCCCGGTGCTGAACTATGAGTTGCCCGAGGGCTGGGAGGCGAAGGCGGGGGAGAAGGATGAGAGCGTGACGCTGGGGCCGAAGAGCGGGCGGGTGTCGATCCATCTCGGGGTGGTGCCGGTGGCGGCGTCGCTGGAGGTCTTTGAGAAGATGCTGCCGGAGCTCGTGAAGGCGATGGGCACGGACGCGAAGCAGACGGAGAAGCCGGAGGCGCACAACGAGGACGGGCTGGACGGGTTCATCGCGGAATACTCGGTGACGGTCGGGGGCAAGCCGGCCAAGGCGGCGTTCGCGCTGCTGAAGGGCGGCGCGGAAACGTCGGTGCTCGCGACGCTGCTGGTGCTGGAGCCCGACACGCTCCCGGACGCGGACGACGAGGCGCTGGAGAAGTTTGAGGAGTCCGTGAAGGGCGCGGCGAAGTAGGGCGGGGGATGGCCGCGCCGGGGAGAGACGGGATGCCGGAGTGCCGGGGTGTCGGGGCAGGCGGCGATGTGGAAAAGGAAGCCGGACTGCGCCGCGATTTTGCCGGGACTGCACGGCGGGGTGTCCGCGCGCGGTCGTGGTTCAAATGGAATTTCACTGCGAAGGGCACAAAGAACACGAAGGCGATCCGTGGAGGACGAGGCAGCATTGATTCCCCCGGGATTCCATCTTCGGGTGCTTCGCGCCCTTCGTAGTTCAAACGGAGCCGCTGCCCCGCGCGGGCGGCGCTTGAATTCCTCGCGGGGTCTGGCACCGTCCGCGTCCCGCATGACGAAAGAACTGCTCATTTACCTCGACGGAAAGATTGTCCCTGAATCGCAGGCGAAGGTCTCCGTCTTTGACCACGGCCTGCTGTATGGGGACGGGTGCTTCGAGGGCATCCGCTTCTACAATGGGCGGGTCTTCCGGCTGGAGGAGCACACGCGGCGGATCTACGACAGCGCGAAGTCGCTGCTGCTGACGATCCCGATGACGCCGGAGGAGATGATCCGGGCGACGGTGGAGACGGTGAAGGCGAACGGGCTTCGCGATGGCTACATCCGCACGGTGATCACGCGCGGCGTGGGGCCGATGGGGCTCTCGCCCTACAAGTGCCCGAAGGCGTCGGTGTTCATCATCGCGGCGAGCATCCAGCTTTATCCGGAGAGCGCGTATGCGAACGGGCTGGTGATGGCGACGGTGGCGACGCGCCGCCCGCGCCACGACATCCTGCCGCCGCAGGTGAAGTCGCTGAATTACCTGAACAACGTGATGGCGAAGGTGGAGGCGATCCAGGCCGGGGCGGAGGAGGGGCTGATGCTGAACGACCAGGGCCTCGTGGCGGAGTGCACGGGGGACAACATCTTCATCATCCGCGACGGGAGGATCGCGACGCCGCCGCTGAGCGCGGGGGCGCTGGACGGGATCACGCGGCGCGTGGTGTTTGAGGTCGCGGACTTCCTGCAGATTCCGATCGTGGAGCGCGACCTGACGCGGCACGACATTTTCACGGCGGACGAGTGCTTCCTGACGGGCACGGCGGCGGAGGTGATCGCGGCGGTGAAGCTGGACCAGCGCATCATCGGCACGGGCAAGCCGGGCCCGCTGACGCAGCGGATCATCGCGAAGTTCCGCGAGATCGCGAACGCGACGGGGACGCCGGTTTACGAGTGAGCGCGGGCGCCGCGCTTGACGCGCGCGCGCAGGCTTCCATCTTTGCACTGAAATGAACTGCGACGTCTGCAAACAGAAGCCGGCCACGGTCTTCCTCACCCAGATCGTGGACGGCAAGATGCAGAAGGTGAACCTCTGCGACGTGTGCTCGAAGGAGAAGGGCGTGACGGATCCGAAGGGATTCGCGCTCGCGGACATGCTGCTCGGGCTGGGCGCGTCGGAGGAGGTGGAGAGCACGGGGACGGGGACGGGGACGAAGTGCCCGATGTGCGGGTTCAGCCAGGCGGACTTCAAGAAGACGGGGCGCTTCGGCTGCTCGAACTGCTACGAGGTTTTCTCGGAGGGGCTCGATGCGATGCTGAAGGGGATGCACAAGGGGACGACGCACAAGGGGAAGGTGCCCGCGCGGCTGGTGAAGGCGCGCCAGCGCGACGAGGAGCTGAAGCGGCTGCAGCGCGACCTGCGCAAGGCGGTGGAGAGCGAGAAATACGAGGAGGCCGCGGCGCTGCGCGACAAGATCAAGCACTACGAGCCGGGCAGCGCGGCGAACTGATTTTTCCAAGATGGCGCTGCACAACATCCTGACGGAATCCGGCGAGTGGCTCAGCGGCGAGGGCCCGCAGAGCCACATCGTGATCAGCAGCCGCGTGCGGCTCGCGCGGAACCTGCGGAACTTCTCCTTTCCCGGCTGGGCGAAGAAGGCGGACCGCATCGCGGTGCTGGAGTGCGTGAAGCCGCAGGTGGAGTCGCTGCCGGAGATGGCGGACGCCTACTCGGCGTATTCGCAGGATCTCAGCGCGCTGGAGAAGCAGGTGCTCGTGGAGCGCCACCTCATCTCGCGCGAGCACGCGGCGAAGGGCGTGGGCTCCGGCGTGGTGATGAACCGCAAGCAGACGCTCTCCATCATGATCAACGAGGAGGACCACCTGCGCATCCAGGGCATCCGCGCGGGGCTGCAGTTGAAGAACGTCTTCAAGCTCGTGGACAAGGTGGACACGGCGCTCGGGGAGAAGCTCGATTTTGCGTTCCACTCGGAATACGGATTCCTCACCGCGTGCCCGACGAATGTCGGCACCGGGATGCGCGCGAGCGCGATGATGCACCTGCCCGGCCTCGTGCTCAGCGAGGAGATCAACCAGGTGATCCAGGCCGTGAACAAGGTGGGCCTCGCGGTGCGCGGGCTCTACGGCGAGGGAACCGAGGCGCTGGGGAACCTTTTCCAAATCTCCAACCAGATCACGCTCGGCGAGAGCGAGGAGGAGATCCTCACGCGGCTGAACAAGGTGATCGAGCGCATCCTCCAGAATGAGGTGCACGCCCGCGCGCGGCTGCTGGAGAAGCGCGCCGTGCTGCTGCTCGACAACATCGGCCGCGCCTACGGCATCCTCCGCCACGCGCACAGCATGGCGAGCAAGGAGGCGCTGAACCTCCTCAGCGCGCTCAAGCTCGGCACCGACCTCGGCTTCTTCCCGGAGGACTGCCGCCTGCTCGTGGATCAGCTCTTCATGGAGACGCAGCCCGCGCACTTGCAGAAGAGCTCGCAGCAGAAGCTGCAGGCCGAGGAGCGCGACACGCTGCGTGCGGAGATCATCCGATCGAAGCTCTCGAAGTTTCCGAAGCCGGACGGCAAGAAGGCCGTGGAGCGCGCGCGCGAGGAGCGGAAGGAGAAGGACGAGAAGGACGGCGGAGCGGAGTAGCGCTGATTTGCGCTGCGCGAATCTGGAACCGGTGGCGCGCTAATTTCCCCCGCGCGTCCGGGTCCATCACAGGACCAACCACCCCGAATCCATGACCCGCATCCTCGCTTCCTCCGCCGCTCTGTTCTGCCTCATCGCCGCCCCGCTGCATGCGGAGGTGAAGCTCCCGAAGGTCTTCACGCCGCACATGGTGCTGCAGCGGAGCATGGAGGTGCCGATCTGGGGCACGGCTTCGCCGGGGGAGAAGGTGACGGTGTCCTTCGCGGGGCAGACGAAGACGGCCACTGCCGACGGGAAAGGCGCGTGGCGCGTGAAGCTCGCGCCGCTTTCCGCGAGCGCGCAGCCGCAGGTGCTCACCGTCGGTGACAGGAAGATCGACGATGTGCTCGTCGGCGACGTGTGGGTCGGCTCGGGGCAGTCGAACATGGACATGCCCGCGCAGAGCTACGTGGAGAATGATCCGGTGCTCGCCGCCGCGGTGAAGCAGTCCTTTCCGAAGCTGCGCCTGCTGCGCAAGGGACCGGGCGACGTGTGGGAGGTGTCGTCGCCGGAGACGAACATCAAGATGAGCGCGCTGCTGTTTTCCTTCGGCTATGCGCTGCAGAAGGATGTGGACGTGCCCATCGGCATCATGGTCGGCGCGGTGGGCGGGACGCCGTCGGGCTACTGGCTGAGCGAGGAGATGTATCGCAGCGACGCGGCGTGCGCGGAGGTGGTGAAGAAATTTGCCGTGACCTACAACCACGCCGAGGCGCTCGCGAAATACGAGGAGGCGAAGAAGAAATACGAGGCGGAGCTCGCCGCGTGGAAGCCGCTCGCCGATGCGGCGAAGAAGGAGGGCAAGCCGCAGCCGCGCGGTCCGCGCGCACCGCAGGTCCCGGGCAAGGCAGGGGAGACGAGCGGCGGCAAGGTCGGCCAGCTTTTCGAGGCGTTCATCCGCCCGTATGTCGGCTACGCGATCAAGGGCGTGCTGTGGGATCAGGGTGAGAGCCGCACGAACATCGTCGGCGTGGATCAGGTCACGCTCATGGGCGCGCTGATCCGCGGCTGGCGGAAGGACTGGGGCCAGGGTGAATTTCCGTGGCTCTACGTCGAGAAGCCGAGCGGCGGCGGATGTGCGTTCGACTACACGCGGCCGATGAACCGCCTCGCGGAGAAATTTGCGGCGCTGCCGAAGACGATGCCGAACAATCCCGACCGCGAGTATTCACACGCCGCATTTGCGGAGATCATGAAATACCCGAACACGCACATGGTCACCGCGAGCGACCTCGGCCGGGACACGCATCCCGCGAACAAGTCCGGCTACGGCGAGCGCGCCGCGCAGGTGGCGCTGGCGGTCGCGTATGGCCGCGGCAACGAATACCTCGGGCCGCAGCTCGCGAAGCACAGCATCAGCGGCGGCAAGGTGACGCTCACCTTCAAGCACGCCGGCAAGGGCCTCGCGTTCGCGAACGGAACGGCGCTGCAGGGCTTTGCGATCGCGGGCGAGGACAGGAAGTTTGTGTGGGCCGACGCGCAGATCATCGGCGACACGGTCGTCGTCTCCAGCAAGGACGTCCCGCAGCCTGCCGCCGTGCGCTACGCGTGGAGCAATGCCTTCCAGTGGGCGAACCTTTTCAACAAGGAAGGCCTGCCCGCACAGCCGTTCCGCACGGACAACTGGTGACGCCGCGGCAGCGCTGCTGACGGCGCGCCGTCAGCGGATTTCGAAGATCGCCTCGACCTCGACCGCCGCGCCGGTGGGGAGCTGCGCAAAGCCGAGCGCGCTGCGCACGTGGAAGCCGTCGCCCTCCTTGCCGAAGATTTCGTGCAGCAGGTCGGACGCGCCGTTGATGACGAGGTGCTGGTCGGTGAATTCGAGCGTGGAGTTCACGCAGCCGAGCACCTTGATCACGCGGAGGCCGTCGAGCGTGCCGTGCGTGTCCCACACGGAGCGGAGGATTTTTTCCGCGCAATTCTTCGCCGCCGCGTAGCCCTGCTCGACGTTGAGGTCCGCGCCGAGCTTGCCCTTGAGGTCGCTCACATGGCCCGAGGTGATGAGCTGCGAGCCGCTGCGGATGCAGAGGTTGAGGTAACCGGGTGCGACTTTCTTGAACTGGATGCCGAGGCTTTCCGCCTTTTGCTGAGGAGTCATGCCCTTGCAAACGATGTGGGGGGAAATGAGTCAAGGAAAACGCGGCCGCGCATCGCGCTCGCCAACCGCGCGGCGATCACCGATAGGGTGCGCGGCCGGTTCCAACGACTCCATGTCCTCAGACTCCACCGCACTCCGCACCTTTCCATCGCGCATCGCCGACCTCGGCTTCTCCGTGCAGCTTCCTGCCGAGTGGATCTCGCACACGCTTCCGGACGAGGACGCCGATTTTTCCAACCCGTCGTTCTGCTATCCGATCGCGATCGTCACGGCGCCGCACTCGGTGGTCGTCTTTGCCGTGGGCGCGCGCCCGGCCTACGAGGACGGCACGCTCTCCGACTGGGCGCGGTATCTCGCGGGGGAAAGCGGGCTGCAGCTCCGCGCGATGGGCGCGGGCACGATGGGGACGATGCCGGCGATCATGGGCGAGGCGGTGCAGGGTTCCGACCTCGGTCCGATGGTGGTGCGCTTCGCGTTCTGCGAGGACGGGCAGCGGCTGCTCAACATCACCTTCACCGCACCGGAGCAGCTCGACTCGGCGGTGCGGAGTGTGTGGTTCAAAGCGGTCGAGTCCTTCGCTCTGGAAACCCCACGCGGGACAACCGTCGCCCTGCACCCTGCGCCCGAGCCTGCGCAACCCGCACTGGAACCCGAGCCCGAGCCTGCGCCCGCGGCACCCGCGGCGGAGCCGGAGCGGAGTCGCAAGGCGAGCAGCAGGGAGCGCCGCAATGCGGCGATGGCAGCGGCGCAGGCGGACGCCGTGCCTCCCGGCGACACACCGGGCGAGCTGCCCGCGGACGAGCATTATGACGAGCGGTCGTGGGTGGAGGGCGCGCCAAGCGGTAGAGTTGCGGATTGGTGGGAGAAGGCTGTCGAACTCGAGAAGAGCGGCGCATTCGAAGCCGCGGAGAAAATGATCACTGACAACGTCCGGGAACTCGGCGCGCTCGCGTCGGTCGCGGAGATGTATCGGCTGCGCGCGGTGCGGCTGCGCAATGAGGGTGACATCGCAGGTTCGCACGCCGCGGCGAAAAAGGCGGAGGACTGGATCTATTCTTATGCAGGCGGCGCAACGAGCGGCGGTGAAGGCGCGGCGCTCTCGCTCCAGCGCGACGACTTCATCGCATCGATGCGGGACCTGCTGCCGAAGGCGCAGTGACGGCGCCTTTGCCGCGCGCGTGCTGAGCGCGCGGCCTCCGCATTTCACTTCGCCCGTTCCTTCTTCTTCGCCGGGCCGCCGAAATACGGATACTTGTCCCACGCATCGCAGGCGGGATCCACGCGCGGATCCCCGGTGTCCCGCATCCACTGCTCGACACGCCCGCGGAGTTCCCTGCGCGCCTCGGCGTATTCGGCGCGGTCGGCCACATTCACGAGCTGATGCGGACCCTTGCGGAGATCGTAGAGTTCCTCCGCGGGGCGCTTCGCGAAGCTGAGTTCAAAAAAGCGCTTCATCCCCGGCTCGGCCTGATGCGCGAGGATGAACTCCTTCGCTTTCGAGCCATCCACATCGCCGTATTCGCCCACGGCGAAATGAACCTCCGGATCGCCCGCGGCCCAGCGGTCGGGGCGCATGTTCCAGAGATACAGGAAATCCTTCGTGCGGATGCCGCGGATGGGATAGCTGAGGTCGCCGCGGCGGACATTCGCGTGGCGCTCGCGCTCGAGGAAAACGTGATCGCGCGGCGGCTCGGACGGTTTCCCCAGCAGCACGCCGGCGAAGCTGCGGCCGGTCATCTCCGCCGTGGGCTTGAGCCCCGCGAGTTCGAGGAACGTCGGCGCGAAGTCGGTGAGGCTGATGAAGTCGTCCGCCCTGCGGCCTGCGGTGACCTTGCCACCCCAGCGAATCGCCAGCGGCACGCGCGAGCCGGTGTCGTAGCAGTTCGCGAGGCCGCGCGGCATCTGCCAGCCGTTGTCGCTTGTGAAGACCACGATCGTGTTGTCGAGCGCGCCGCTTTTCTCGATGAGCGCGATCGCGTCGCCGAATGTTTTGTCCATGCGCTCCACGCCGCCGTAGTAGGCGAGCATGTCCGCACGGACCTCGGGCGCGTCGGGGAGCATCGGTGGCACGACGACTTTCGCCGCATCGAGACCGGGCGTGCCGTCGGGGTCGTGGCGCCACTTGTGCAGCGCGGTGTCCACATTGCCGTGCCAGAAAAAGAACGGCTTCGACTTGTCGCGCTTCTCCATGAACTCCTCGAAGCTTGCATATTGCCTGCCTGCCGGATTCTCGTCGCGGCCGAAGTCCTTGAAATTGCCCGGCGCCCAGCCCTTGCCGGTGAAGCCGACCACATAGCCCGCGTCGCGCAGCAGGTCGGTGAAGACGGTCCACTTTTTCGGAAACGCGCTCCACAGGCTCGCCGCATCCTCGAGCTGATGCGCGGCGCGGCCCGTGAGCAGCGACGAGCGCGTGGGCGAGCACGACGGCACCGGGCAGAACGCATGCGCGAAGAGCACGCCCTCCCGCGCGATGCGGTCGAACACGGGCGTCCGCACGACCGGATCCCCGAGGCTCGATGCGTGCGGCCACGCCCAGTTGTCGCCGATGGCGAGGAGGATGTTTGGGCGCGTGCCGGCGTGCGCGGCAGTGGCGAGTCCGAGGCAGGCGAGCCACACGAGGAGGAGCAGGGGGCGGAATGGAGGGGCTTTCATTCGCGCGCGATGATGGCGGGGAGAAATGGCGAGCCAAGCCTTCGCTCGCGTCGGCTGCCGATGCCCGCCCGATATGTCTTGCCGTCCGCAGCGTCAGCGGCTTGCAATTTCGCGCGTTCCAAAACTCCACACATTCCATCCATGAAAACCCTCCGCATCCTCGCCTTCGTCGCCACCATCGCCTCCACCGCCCTCGCTGACGGGAAAGTCGGCTTCACCCCCGACGACACCGTGGGAGATGTCCTCAAGCGCCAAGTCGGCCAGCGCGTCGAACTCCGCCTGAACTCCGGCGAGAAGATCGGCGGCAAGGTCGAGGCGGTCGGCGCCAAGGCAGTCCACCTCTCCGGCCTCACCGGACAGGAGTTTTTCGACGCGGTCGTGGCGCTCGACAAGGTCAGCGCCGTGGTCATCCGCACGGGCGGCAAGTAACCGCGCTGCGGTTACCGGCGGCGGGGCCGGGCACTAAAACGTTCCAGCGCCCAGCATCACGAGCGTGCAGCCGCGAACGACCTCGATGCCCGCGGCCTCCGCGGCCTTTTCGAGCGCCCCGTTTTCCGCGCCGGGATTGAAAATGATCCGGCGCGGCTTGGCTGCGATGATGTCGCCCATCAGCGACGTGGATCGCTCCGCGCTGAGATACATCGTCACCGTGTCGATGGGTCCGGGCACATCGCGGATGCTCCTGTGGCACGGCTCGCCGAGGATTTCGGTGAATGCAGGGTTCACCGGAATTGCGCGGTGGCCTTTCGCCTTCAGCCGTTCCATGGCCATGTGGGAGTAGCGTTCCGGTTTGGGCGAGGCCCCGAGGACGGCGACGGATTTCATCGCGCTAAAATTACGCGGCACGGCGATGCAGGCCACTGCTTTGACGCTCCGCCTGCGGGACGCGCGCGTCGAGGCGCGCGCCACGGCATTCACGCGCCCGATGATTTTCCCGTAATGCGCGCAGCGGCTGCCAAAGAAAACCGCCGCGCCCGCGCTTGTCGCACGTGGAACCCCCCGGAGCGCATTTTATGAACAACGGGAAACGGCAGATTACACAGCTATTGAACCGCAGGGTCGCCGGGCAGGTGACGTGGATGCAGTGCGTCCAGGCGGCATGCTTCATCGCGAGCGTGGTGGCGCTCGGGCTCGGCATCTGGGCGCTGGTGCGCCTCGACCTCAGTGTCGTCCAGATTGTCCTCGGGGTGCTGGTCTCATCCCTCGTTCCGCTGGTCTTCGCCGGAATCGGCGTCCTGCTGCCGACTCTCGCGGCGGCGGGGGACAGCCAGCCGGAGTAGAGGCGCGCCCTGCTGCGCGCTACCCGCGCAGCGCGATCGGAGTGACCTTCTTGCCGACGGCGGGGCCGGTGTATTCGCTCAGCGGTCGGTAGAGGCGGTTGTCCGAGAGCTGTTCGAGCACGTGGCCCGTCCAGCCCGCGGTGCGCGCGATCGCGAAGATGGGCGTGAACATGTCCGTCGGCAGGCCGAGCGAGTAATAGACGGTGGCGCTGTAGAAATCGACGTTCGCGTTCAGCCCCTTCTTCTCCTTCATGATCTCCGCGATGCGCTCGCTCATGCGGATCCACTTCGGCTCGCCGAGCTGCTCGGTGAGCTTGATCGCCATGGCGCGCAGGTGCGGTGCGCGCGGGTCGAGCACCTTGTAAACGCGGTGGCCGATTCCCATGATTTTTTTCTTCTGCGCGAGCGCGTCGGCGACCCATGCGTCCACCTTGTCCTCGCCGCCGATCTCCTGGAGCATGTGGATCACGCCCTCGTTCGCGCCGCCATGCAGCGGGCCCTTCAGCGTGCCGATGGCGCTCGTGATCGCGGAGAACATGTCGCTGAGGGTCGCGATGGTCACCCGCGCGCTGAACGTGCTCGCGTTCATCCCGTGGTCCGCGTGCAGCACGTAGGCCACGTCGAGCGTCTTCACGGCGTCGGCGCCCGGCTCCTCGCCGGTGAGCAGGTAGAGGAAGTGCGCCGCCTCGCCGAGATCCTTGCGGATGGGCAGGAGCTTCCTGCCGCTGCGCGCGCGGTGATAGTGCGCCGCGATCACGCTGATGCGCGCGGTGATGCTCACGGCGCGCTCGCGGTTGCGGTCCACCGAGGTGTCGTCCGCGTGGTGATCGAAGAGGCCGAGCATCGAGACCGCCGTGCGGATCACATCCATCGGGTTCGCGTCCTTCGGCGCGGTCGTGATGAAATCAATGACGCCCTGCGGGAGATCGCGGTGGCCGCGCAGGCTCTCCTGGAGCGTGTTGAGCTGCCGCCAGTTCGGAAGCTCGCCATACCACAGCAGGTGGATGATTTCCTCGAACGACACCTTCCCCGCCAGCTCGTTGATGTCGTATCCCGCGTAGATGAGCTGGCCGATGTCGCCGAGCACGTCGGAGAGGCGGGTGGAGTTGGCGACGATTCCTTCGAGTCCTTTGGCGACGACTGGCATGGCGTTTTTGAAAAATGAACGGTGTTTTTGTGGATGGCCCTGGTTCGCGGGCGCGCGACCCTGCAACCGGAAGCGCGGACATTTGACATTCCACCCGCCCGGCGCAAGTGCGAATGCGGTCCCCGGCCCTAGTCGGGATTCGGGTCCCGTGCGAAGAATCGGCGCGCGTGCCAGAGGAGCCAGAGCAGCGAGGCGAGGATCCAAAGTGCTGCCGCGTAATTGTGGTGGGAGACGGTAATGCGGGGGAGAAACTCAGCCGATGCGCGCGTGAACGCGGCGATGATGGCGACGGCGGCGATCCAGCGGGCAGCGGGGGATTTTTCCGCGAAGGCTGGAAGGTTTCCGCTGTGGCCGAAAAGAACGCGGCTCGCGACGATGAGGCAGAGCAGGCCGAAGCCGCCGATGAAGAGCAGGTGATCGAGCGCGACGTGCCGGCTGTAGGCGAGCGCCGGAGTGGCCGAACCGATGAGCAGGAGAGGGAGACAGAACCAAATGAGCGCGCGGGCAAGCGTTCCCCGGCCTCTCCTCCAAGGGATGCCCGCGAGAGCGAATGCGACCGTCGCCGCGCGCAGGAGCACGCCTGCAGCCTCACCTCGACCCAAAAACTGGCGAGTAACCCCGCAGCGATGAGCAGTGTGCGCAGCCATGAACGGCGGCGTTCACCGTCATCGGCAGGCTCGCCAAAATTTCCGCCAAGCAGGCGCGGGATCAGGAATGAGCCCACGCCTAAAACGGGGCCGAGCAGGAAGCCATGGTGCAGCAGGAGGCCGGCGAGCCGATGAGTTTCCGCGGTGTTGTGCCATCCTTCACGGAGCCACATCGCCGCCCCGGCCAGTCCGCACGACAAGCCAAGCACGGCAAGCAGCATCGGCGGAGGCGGCGCGCTGCAGCGGTGCAGAAGCATGCGTCCGCCAAGCATTGCGAGGAAGGCGGCGAGCATCATGATGAAAAGCGCATCCCCGCAGGCGTTGTGTGCGAGGAGATGGCATCCGCCGCCCCCGACATGCAGCACGAGCAGGGCGCAGAATTCGGCGGGAGCAAGGCGCGGCGCTGAGAGCATCCGCGGTCCGGCGGTGCCGAGAAAACCGAGCACGAAGCCGCCACCGAAGCATTCAATCATCAGTCGCGCGTGGCTGGGGCCGGGATAAAAGGCGAGCCAACCCGCGTAAAGCATCGGCCAGAGCAGGACGCCCGCGATGCCAAAGAGCGCTCCGGTGAGGAAAAACACTCGGAATGGCTCCTCTGCAAGCCAGCGCAGGGCCGTTGTCACGGACGGCCCTTTCGCGTGGCTGCATGCCGGGAAAGTCATGGCTTCCTTGATGCCGTGAGCTTCGTTATCGCGGCGATGAGTGCGGCGGGGGATGCGTTCAGGCCCGGTTGCTGAAAGATGATTTCGCCATCGGCATTCAGCACGGTGATGAGGTTCGAGTGGGCAAACTGTCCGCGGGCATCGGGTGCGTAGTTGATTCCGAGCAGCGCCGCGAGTTCGCGCACATCGTCCTCCTCGCCGCGCAGGAGCGTCCAGTTTTTCGCCGGGAGCTTTTCCTTCTTCCTATACTCGGCGAGGGTGTCGGGCGTGTCGCGCTTGGCGTCAAAACTCACGAGGAGGAAGTCCACCTTTTCGCGCAGGTTCTCGGGCAGTGCCGATTCGAGCTTGCGCAGGTCGTTCACGATGATCGGACAGGCGTATTCGCAGTGCGTGAAGAACATCGCGACGATCTGCGGGCGCCCGCGCAGGACCGAGAGCGGAATGGCCCTGCCGACGTCGGACGTCCATTTGGAGTCGAGCAGGTAAAGTGACTTGTCCGTCGGCTTTCCCGATTCGAGCGCTTTTCTACAGCAAGGAGGCAGATCCTCCTTGGCAGATGCCCTTGCGGGTTCTGCGGCGGATGCAGTGAACGTGAGAGAGAGAAGCGCGAGGAGGATTTTCATGTCAGACCAAGGGTGTTCTCCATTGCCCGCTCAAAACGTGATCGTCGCCTGGAGGTAGCCGAAGTCGGCGTCGCTGCTGGCGCCGGTGCCGCGGAGGTAGCTGCCTGCGAAGAAGTGGCTGTAGCCGCCCTGCACCTGGAGGTGTTTGTTGACGTTCCAGTTCACGACGAAGTCCACCTCGTGGCCGCAGAAGCTGCTCGCGTTGCGGGCGGCGGCGTTGAGCGTGCGGACCGCGGTGAGGCCGTTGGCGCGATACCAGGTGTCACCGGTGTCCGCGAGCCAGAAGGCGTTGTAGTCCACCTGGGCGGTGACGTCCTTCACCGGCGTGATCTTGAAGCTGAGCATCACGTTGTGGAGGTTCTGCCAGGCGAAGGCGTCCATCATGCCGTAGAACTTGTGGTTGGTCGGGAAGAGGTTCTGGAAGGTGCCGATGCTGCCGTCCGCCGAGTTGCTGTCGCCGGAGGCGTAGTTGTATTCGGCGTAGATGCGCGGCTTGAGCGGCGTGTCGAAGTTGTAGCCGGCGCCGACATTGGCGGCGAAGGCGCTCAGGCTGAGCCCGCGCACGTCGCCGACCTGGTAGGCGAATTCGCCCTGAAACTCGAAGCCGTTCAACTTCTTCGGGTCGCCCTTCACGCGCGTGCCGAGCGTGACGAAGTCGCTGTGCCTTGCGAGCGAGCCGGTGGTCGTCGCCGCAGCGAGCGTGCCCTGGTTGTTCGACGTGTTGCCGCGCGGCTGGTCCACCAGCAGCGTGTAGAGGTCGAGAGTGCCGAAGGGCAGCTCGTCGAAGGTCGCGTAGATGCCGCTGAAGACGAGGTCGCGGTTCGCATAGGCGGTGTCGAAGAGGTCGGACTCGTTGAACTTGTTCCGCGTGATGATCACGGGCGTGGACACGAACGCGTCCGCGGTGAACCCCTTGGTCTTGTAGGTGAGCTTCACGGCGTCGAAAGTGCGGCCGAAGTTGTTCCATTCGAACGCGCCGACGAGGCGCTCGTCGCCGTAGGAGAGGATCTGCCGGCCGACTTTCAGGCCCCACGGGCACTTGGAGTAGTCGGAGATGTCCACGTAGGCCTGGCGCAGGTCGAAGGCGTCGTCGCCCTCCGCGCCGCCCGTCCCGGGGATGAGCGCGCGCCTGGAGAAAAACTCCCGGCTGTCCTGCGCCTGGACGTAGAGCTTCAGCCACGAGGCCGGCTTGATCATCATGCCGATGCGGAAGCGCTGCAGCAGCCAGTCGTCATCCGTGGCGGCCTTGGCGTTTTGGTTGAAGTCGAAGTTGTTCTCGCGCTTCTCATAACGCAGGCGTTCCTGCACGTCGAAGACGAGCTTCCCGTCGAGGAAGCTGAGCAGCGGCGTGTCGGCTTTCTTCGGCTCGGGCTTCGCAGCGGTCCCTGCGATGGAGTGGCCGGCGAGAAGCGCGGTGGTGAGCAGCGTGGCGATGGTTGGTTTCATGGTGGTGGAGATTGGGGTGCCGGTGGTTGGCGGGGTGCCTGCGCATCAGGATCGCGGGCGCAGCGGAAGCCGAGGTTGTGGACGGTGTAACCGGCCTTGAGGCTGCTGCGCATGCCGAAGCGCATGTAGGCGGGGAAGTTCGCGGTGTCCTTCGAGCCGAGCGAGCCCGCGCCGCAGAAGAGATTGCGCTCGAGGCCCGCGTCGCCGCGCGCGTCGCCCGTGACGATCGCGCTGTTGAAATCGCTCGTCCACTCCCACACGAGGCCGTGCAGGTCGCGGACGCCGAAGACATTCGCCCGCCCGCTGCCGGCAGCGGGGAGCACGTCGGGCGCAGGTGTGGCATACCAGCGTGCGATGGACTTCTGGAACTCCGCGTCCTTTTTCCCGTCCGCATCCGTGAAGCCCGCCGCGGCGGCGAACTCCCACTCGGCGGTCATGGGCAGCCGCCGCCCGCGCGACTGCGCGAATGCCTTCGCCGCGAACCACGAGACGTGCGTGACGGGCTGCGCGTCACCAGCCGTGCCGAGATCGAGATCGCCGCTCCAGTGCGCGAGGTAGCGCTCATCGGCGAAAAGGCGCTTCACCTGCGAGCGCCGCCACTTCGGGTTGTCGCGCACGAAGGCGAGAAACTCGCCGTTCGTCACGGGCCGCTCGTCGAGGAGGAAGGGCGCGACGGCGATCTCCCTCGCATCCTTCTCCCCGCGGAAGAGCGGCGCGTATTTTCCGCCCGGCAGGGACGCCATGCCGGGCTCGCCGGCCCGGGCATCGCGCAATGGCGCGGCGGCGCAAAGCGCGATGCAGGCAAAGCGGAGCGCGCGCATCACTGCTGCCCCGAACCCTCCGCGTGGACCTTCCTCACTTCCTCGACGGTCACCACGTCACCGCTGTTGCCCCACGAGTTGCGCACGTAGGTGAGCACGCTGGCGATCTGCTCGTCGCTGAGCATCGAGGGAGGCATCACGCCGTTGTAGGTCTGCTTGTTCACAGTGATCGGCCCGCTGAGGCCGCCGATGAGCGCGGTGATCGCGCGTTTCTTGTCGGCCATCAGCCAGTCGCTGCCCGCGAGCGGCGGAAACACGCCCGGCAATCCCTGGCCTTCCGCCTGATGGCACGCGAAGCAGAGCTGCGTGTAAACGCGCTTGCCCTTCTCCATCACGATCTCCTTGCCCATCGCGATGATCTTCGGGTCGGTGGCGATGGCCTTCCTCATCTCCGCCTCCATCCCCGCGAGCTTCGCGCCCTTGCCGCTGCCGGGCAGCGCGTATTCGCCGAGATACACGGCGTCCACTTCCTTGCCGGAATACACGATCAGGTTCGGGTCGCCCTCCACCTTCAGCATCCCGAGCGCGCCCTTGTTGAACGCGCGCATCAGCGAGTGATCCACGAGGATGTAGGTGCCCGGCACCTGCAGGCCGAACTCCACGATCGCCGAGCCTCCCGCCGGCACGAGCGTGGTCTGCACGTGCTCCTGCGACACCTTCATGCCGCCCTCCTGATACACCTTGTCGAAAATCTCCCCGATGACGTGGAAGGACGACAGCAGGTTCGGCCCGCCGTTGCCCACGAAGAGCCGCACGCGGTCGCCCACTTTGGCGCGCAGCGCGTTGTCGCCGACGAGCGAGCCCACCGCACCGTTGAACAGGACGTAGCTCGGCTTCTCATCCACCGCCTTCTCCTGATCGAACGGCTGCAGGCCCTCCTCGCCGAACTTTCCCTTCGTGTAGAAGTCCCCCTGCATCACGTAGAACTCCTTGTCCACGACCGGCAGCCCCTCCTTCGGCTCCACGAGGATCAGCCCATACATGCCGTTCGCCACGTGCATCCCCACAGGCGCCGTCGCGCAGTGATACACGTAGAGCCCTGGGTTGATCGCCTTGAACGAAAACTGCGACTTGTGCCCCGGCGCCGTGAACGACGACGCCGCGCCGCCGCCCGGGCCCGTCACCGCGTGCAGGTCAATGTTGTGCGGCATCTTCGAGCTCTGGTGGTTGCCGAGGTGGAACTCCACGAGGTCACCCTCGCGCACGCGGATGAAAAGCCCCGGCACCTCGCCGCCGAACGTCCAGAAGAGATACTCCACGCCGTCCGCCATGCGCTTCACCACCTCGCGCACCTCCAGCTCCACGATCACCTTTTTCGCGTGCTTGCGCTTGATCGGCGGCGGCACGTTCGGCGCGGCGGTGAGCACCGCCTTTTCCTCGCCGATGATCTCCGGGTCCGTCCCCTTTGCCTCGGGGCCGGGGAGCGGTGCGGTGGTGGCGGGCGGCGGTTCCGCGGCGCGCGCGGAGGGGAGGAGGGAAAGGCCGGCGATCGCGAGCGCGAGGAACCGGAGGAGCGGGGTCGTTGTGCGGGTTTTCATGGGGTTCATGCTAGGGGTATGCCTGATCGCATCCTTGATGCAAATCAAGGACTTGCGGATTTCCGGCGACGGACGCAGGCGGCCGGGCGCCCTGCTCCCCCAAGGCCCCAGGCAAACTGCGGCGCGCTGTGCGCCACCGCATCGGCGAGCACCGCGGGGTTCAGCACGTGGATGATTCTCCCCTCCACGCCGATGTGCCCCGCGTCGCGCCGCTTCGCGAGCGCGCGGGAGAGCGTCTCGTTGCGCGCGCCGAGTTCCGAGGCGAGCACCGTTTTCGTCACGTCGAGCACCACCTTCACCGGTTTCTCCGCCCGCGGCTCGGGGCACCGGCGTCGTGCGTTGCACACTGATCGCCCCGGTCCGCACGGAAGACGAACTCGCCCTTTCGCACCGCACGCTGCCGCACAAATCCCGCGATGATCTGCAAGTCCTTCTCCGGTGTGGCCGCGAACATGTGGCAGGCCCGGAGCGCCGAGGCATGTGCGGTGGCGCGGAGGTCCGAGAAGCGGGAGGTCATGCGCGGCGCATCGTGGGCGGCCGACTGTTGAAGGCCAACGCAAAGGAGGGGAAAGGATGTGCTGGCGTGCGGCCCGCCGGTCGCGATGATGCGGCGAGATGAAGATCCGCCCTGCCGGAGCCGCTGTCTCCCCGCGCGTCCACGCACTGCGAACCGCTCTCGCGCTCTCATTCTCCGCAATCCTCGCGGGGGCGCGCGCTGCGTCCGCCGCCGTCGTTGTTCCCGGCGTCGCGGCAAGTCAGCTCGATGACGAACTCAAAGGCCAGGTGCTGATCGAGGAGATGAACTGCGCGGCGTGCCACGCGAGCGGTGCGGCCTTTGCGGCGCAGTCGAGGAAAGCACCGAGGCTCGCGTCCGTCGCGTCGCGCGTGAATCCGGCCCACATCGAGGCGTTCATCCGCGATCCGCATGGAGTGAAGCCGGGGACGCCGATGCCGGACCTGCTGCGCGGGATGCAGCCCGCGGAGCGCGCGCAGGCGGCCACGGATCTCACGCACTTCCTGCTCTCGCTCAAGCCGGGCACCTTCGCGCCGCAGCCGCCGGATGCCGTGGCGGCGAAGGAGGGCGGGCGGCTCTTCCATTCGCGCGGGTGCGCGGCCTGCCATTCGCCGCGCGATGAAAACGGCGCCGAGACGATGCCGCAGACCTCCGTGCCGCTCGGCGCTCTGGAGGGGAAATACAGCTTCCGCAGTCTCGTCGAGTTCCTGCGCCAGCCGCACACGAGCCGGCCGTCGGGGCGCATGCCGGACCTGCGGCTCGCGGGCCGCGACCTCGACTGCATCGCCCACTACCTCCTGCGCGGCACGCGGGTGCCGGGCCATCTCGCGTTCACGATGTATCGCGGCGAGGTGTGGAAGGGGCTCGACAGCGATGAAGTGGAGCCCGAGCGCGCGGGGCACGCGGGGGATTTCTCCCTCGCGAACTTCGGCAGGCTGCACCACCACGCGGCGATCCGCTTCGAGGGCTGGCTGAACATCGCGCACGCGGGGCGGCACCGCTTTTTCGCTCGGATGAATGGCGGCTCTCTGCTGCTCGACGGCGAAAAAGTCCTCGGCGAGGCGCCGAAGGACCGCCGCGGCGTGCTGAAGCTCGAGGGCTCCGCGGAACTCGCCGCCGGCTGGCACAAAATCGAGTTCACCTATTTTCACACGGGCCGCGAGCCGTCGCTCTCGCTGGAGATGGAGGGTCCGCAGTTCCCGCGCGGGCCGGTTCCGTCGGCGATGCTTTCGGTCTCGAGGGAGCCGCTGCCCGCGTTCGAGCCGCTGATAGTGAACGCGGAATTCGCCGCGCGCGGACGCGGGCACTTTGCGAAGCTCGGCTGCGCGAACTGCCACGACGATGCCGGCGTGAAGTCCGCGCCGGCGGCTGCATTTGCGAAACTGTCCCCGGCCCGCGGCTGCCTCAGCGGCGCGGACGGGCCCTGGCCGCGCTTCGACCTCGCCGAAGGACAGCGCGCGCTCATTGCAAAGGCGCTCCCGCGCATCGAGTCACGCGAACTCTCCGACCGCGACCGGCTCCACAAGACGCTCGCCACGTTCAACTGCACCGCCTGCCACGAGCGCAGCGGGCTCGGCGGCATCGCGCCGGAGCGCAGGGCCCTCTTCACCGGCACCGCGCCCGCGCTCGGCGACCAGGGGCGCCTGCCTCCTCCACTCACCGATGTCGGCGCGAAGCTGAAGCCCGCGTGGATTTCCGCGGTGCTGCTCGACGGACAGCGCCAGCGCGGCTACCTCGACGCAGCGATGCCGCAGTTTGGCGCGGCGAATGTCGGGCACCTCGTGGAGCTGTTCGGCAGGGTGGACCGGCTGGAGGACGTTGTGTTCCCGAAAGTCGCCGACATCCAGGAATCGAAGAACGCCGGTTACGAGATGATCGGCGCGAACGGCTTCAGCTGCATCGCGTGCCACGACTTCAACGGCGAGAAGTCCGGCGGCGCGGGCGCGCTCGACATCGTGCATGTGACCGGGCGGCTGCAGAAAAGCTGGTTCCACCTCTACATGCGGCAGCCGCAGCGGTTCCATCCCGGCGTGATCATGCCGGGCTACTGGCCCGGCGGAAAATCCATCCGGCCCGGCATTCTCGGCGGCGATGCCGCGCGGCAGATCGAGGCGCTCTGGACGTATCTCGAGGGCGGCACGCAGGCGAGGAAGCCGCTCGGTCTCGCGCGCACCTCGAATGAACTGCGCGTCGCCGACGTCGCGGAGATGTGCCGGGGCCGCGGCGCCGTCGGCTTCCGCGGCATCGGTGTCGGCTACCCCGCTCGGATCAATCTCGCGTTCGACTCCGAGGAGATGGCGCTGCGCATGTTGTGGAAGGACGACTTCGCGATCGTGGACACCGGCTCGTTCCGCCCGAAAGGCGGGGACCGGATTTCCTTCCCGCCGGGCGTCCCGTTCCACCGGCTGAAATCTGCCGACGACTCCTGGCCGTCGAAGGGCAAGACCGATTTCACCTTCCCGCAGGATCACGGCTACCAGTTCCGCGGCTACCACCTCGACGCGCTGCGGCGGCCGACCTTCCGCTACGGATATGGCGACATCGCCGTGGAGGATTTCTTCGAGGACGCGCGTGATGCGGACGGCAGGGCGTTCTTCCGTCGCACGCTCGCCTTCGATGCGCCCGAAGCGCCGGCACCGTTCCACTTCCGCGCCGCATGTGGAAACAGCGTCCGCGCGGAATCCGAACGCAGCTTCCTCGCGGATCAGCTCCGGGTGCGCGTCACCAGCGGGCACCGCGGCATCGTGCGCGAGGGCGAGCTGCTCATCCCGCTCACGCTGCCGAAGGGCCGTTCCACCCTCATCCTCGAATACCGATGGTAATTCCCCGGCTCATCCTCGCCCTCGCCACCTGCACGCTCCTCCCGCTCGCGCCGCTCCACGCCGAGGAGCTGGGCGAAATGTGGGGCACCGCCGCGGAGGAGGCGAAGTATTACCCCATCACCAGCATCCCGATTCCGCCGACGATTCCCCTGCGCCCGGGCGGACTGGAGATTCTCCCCGACGGCCGCCTCGCGGTCGGCACGCGGCGCGGCGACATCTATTTCATCAAGGGCGCGTTTGAATCCACGCCGCAGCCCGAGTATCACCTCTTCGCCAGCGGGCAGGATGAAATCTTCTCCCTCGCGTGGAAGGACGGCGCGATGACCACGACGACCTGGGAAGGAGTGATGCGCATCGCGGACACCGACGGCGACGGCGTCGCGGACCGCTACGACACGCTCTCAAACAACTGGGGCTACGCCGAGGGCCACGAGTTCGCCTTCGCGTCGAAGCACGACCCCGAGGGCAACATCTGGGTCGCGCTCGGCCTCAGCGGCTCCTACGAATCGCACAATCTCTTCCGCGGCTGGGCCGTGAAAGTCACGCCTGCCGGCAAGATGATCCCCGTGTGCAGCGGCCTGCGCAGCCCCGGCGGCGTCGGCGCGAACGCCCAGGGCGCCATGTTCGCCATCGAGAGCCAGGGCCCGTGGAACGGCTGCTGTTCGCTGAAGCACCTCAAGCCCGGCGGCTTCCTCGGCCACCCCGCGAGCTTCAACTGGTATCGCTTCGTCCCCGGCATGGCCCAGCCCGTGAAGCCGAACACCGAGTCGCGCATGCTCGCCGAGCGCAGGCGCGTGAAGGAACTCGTCCCGCCCGCCGTCTGCTTCCCCTACATCAAAATGGGCCGCTCCATCTCCGGCTTCCGGCTGAACCGGACCGGCGGCAAGTTCGGCCCCTTCGAAAACCAGCTCTTCCTCGGCGACTACACCCTCAGCCTCATCATGCGCGCCACCACCGAGGAGGTGAACGGCGTGTGGCAGGGCGCGTGTTACCCCTTCCGCGAGGGCCTCGCCACCGGCATCATGAATGTGGAGTTCACCCCGAAGGGACAGCTCATCGCCGGCGGCTTCACCACGAACGCCCAGTGGCCCGTCCGCGGCGCCGAGCCCTTCGCCCTCCAGCGCATCGACTGGACCGGCGTCGTCCCCTTCGAGATCCGCGAAATCAACATCCGCCCCGGCGGCTTCCTCCTCCACTTCACCCAGCCCGTGGACCCGCGCGTCGCCGCCGACCCCGCCACCTACGCCGTCACCACCTACACCCACATCTACCACGCCGGCTACGGCAGCCCCGAGGTGGACCACACCACCCCGCGCGTCACCCGCGCCGAGCCCGCCGCCGACGGCCTCTCCGTCCGCCTGCACCTCGACAAAATCGAGCAGGGCCACATCCACGACTTCCACCTCGCTCCCATGAAATCCCGCGAAGGCGCGCCCCTCCTCCACACCCGCGCCTACTACACCGTGAACGAAATCCCCCGCGAGTAGGCGCGCCCCGCCTTCGTCATTCCGTCATTCGTCATTCGTCATTCGTCATTCTCAGATCACCACAATCCTCGCCGGGTCGCTCCAATTCCCCATCACGCCCCCGGCGCCCGACGTGCGGATGCGCACCCACAGCACCGCCCCCACCGGCAGGCCCGTCAGCGTCGTGCGGCCCCCGGTGAACACCCCCGCATCCACCCAGCCCGACTCCTCGGCCGGACTCCCCGTCGTCACCTGCACCTGGTTCGCCCCGCGCAGCCGCGCCACCTTGCAGCGGATCACGATGCTCCCCCCGAGGGGCCCGTGCCGCAGCCGCACATTCTCCGGCGCCGCCGGCGCGGACGTCGGCCGCGGACTCCCCACCTCGTAGGACGGAAAGCCGCTCTTCTCCACCACCTGCCCATCGCCCTTCGCCACATAGTTCACATAGCCGCCCAGAAGCCGCAGCGCCGACTCCAGCGCCTTGCGCGCCCCGCGAAACGCCAGCACATCCGCCCGCGCCCGGCTGGACTTTGCCGCCAGCGTGTCGCGGTAAGTCCCGATGAGCCCGAGCAGCCCATCCATCCCGCCGGGCGGTTCCGGAAAAGTCACCGCATTCCCGCTCATCCGCTCATGGATCACCCCCGCCGCTGGCACGAGATCCACTGCCTTGTAGTTGGAAAAGTCCACCACTGCTTTGGTCGTTTTCATGGGCGCGTGGAAACCGGATACCCGCACGACATCCCGGAGTAAAGGGGAAAGAGAATCAAAAACATCCGCGCGGAAATCAATCCGAAATGCGCAGAAGTGCAAAACATCTGCGCGGAAAATAAAAGAAACCGTTCCGAGATTAGACAAACACGCGCAGAAAAAGAGTGAACCTGCTCAGAAACAAAAAACAACCGTGCAGAATTATAAAAGAACTGGTCGGAAATAAAGAAAAACCGCGCAGAATTAAACTAAAGCGGCGCGGTTCCTGTAAATAACCGTGCAGAAAAAGTAAAATTCCGAACGGAAAACAACAATTTTTCCGGAAGAAAATGGCATTTCTCCAAGCAAATCCATCGAATTGTCTCAAACATTCACCGGAATGCCGCCAAAAACACGCGATTTCTTCAACCAATTCCAAAAACACCCTGCCAAAGTCACGGAAGCCACTAAACCATCGTCTGGACCGCCGCCAGAAACAGGCAAACCTCCGGAGCAAACTTCCAAACTCCCCAGCGAAAGACACGAAATCCCGTGCCTATCCGGTTGGTTGGCAAAGCGCGAGGGGAGAAGGTGGAGCGTGACCTCCGGGCACGCTTCTGCCGGGCGAAATGCCAGGAAACGCGCCCGGAGGTCGCATTCCACCCCGGCTTGGCAAGCAACCGGATAGGCATGCGAAATCCCAAGCGGAAGGCACCGAATTCCAAGCCGATTTGCCCACCTTCCCCCTGCTTTCCCCGGTTCTTTGGCACCGGGCTTCTGGAAACCGAATGCCGTGACAATAGCCCAGCGCTTCAGCGCTGGGAACACGGGTATCCAAGGCAAGAAAAGTCCCGCAGGGACGGCAGAACCGTTCTTCCGTCCCTGCGGGACTTTGTTCGTTTGCTTGCTCGGTGAACCCAGCGCTGAAGCGCTGGGCTATTGTCATCGCGGAGATAGGCCGCGATCAAGCGTCCGGCCTATTTCTTCGGCAGGGCGCCGGCGATTTCGGCGGCTACTTTTTCGGCGAGGTATTTGTAGCCGTCGGGGGTGTAGTGGACGTTGCCGTTGGGGAGCTGGATTTCCTTCAGCTTTGCCTGCGCGTGGGCGTGGAGGTCGTCGGTGGGGATGCCGGCTTCCTTCATCACGCGGGCGGCGGCGGCATTGTAGGGAAGCTCGGAGGCGCCGACGCGGCCCTCGCCGCCATCAACGACGGGGGTGGTGCTGCACCAGATGAGCTTGGCGCCGGTGGCCTTGAGCTGGGTGACGAGTTCGCGGAGGTTCTTCTCGTATTCGGCGAGAGGCACCTGCATGTGGGCGCCGGCGGCCTTCGGGTCGGCGCGCTTGGTGGCGTCGTCCATGATGTATTTCAGGTCGTGCAGGCCCCAGTTGAAGTGGATGACGTCCCACTTGCCGTCGCCGAGCCATGCCTTGAGGTTTTTCAGGCCGTTGGTGGTCGGGCCGCCATTGGTGGGGATGCGGAGGACGTTGGCCTTGCCCGCGAGCTTTTCGCGGACGGCGACCGTGTAGCCCATGGAGATGGAATCGCCGATGAGCAGGACGCGCGGCAGGCCGGGCACCTCCTCGACTTTCACGAGCGAGGGATGCGGGGCGCGCTTCGGCTTCGCCGCGGGGTCGGCGGCCTTGGGAGCGGCTTTGTCCGTGGCTTTGTCGGCTTTGTCCGCGGAAAATGCGGGGCTGCCGGTGGCGATGAGGAGGAGGGCGGTGAACAGGGGAAGGGACGGGGATTTCATGGTGGTGTGGATAACCGCCCGGGCGGCGGTGTGAAAGGGGAGAAAGCCGGAAGGACGGAGGTCAGCGAAGCCAGTCGTCCAGATGCTCCGCGACGAACGCATCGTCCGCGAGGTGCGGATACGCGCGGCAGACGCGGTCGATTTCCGCCGCCTGCCCGGGGCTGAGCGTCTCGTGTTCGTCGAGGCACCAGATGCCCGCGAGCAGTCCCTGGCGGCGAAGCACTTCGTGCAGGCCGGCGATGCAGCCGCGGAAGCCGTGGGCGGCGTCGAAGAAGGCGGCGTTGCTGTCGGTGACCTCGACTCCCAGCCGCAGCAGCTCGGGTGTCGCGCCGGCATTGCGGCAGCGCGCGAGCATTTCGACGGCGCGCTTTGTCCAGACGGACCAGTGGCCGAGGAGTCCGCCCACGATGCGGCGTTCGCGGCCCGCGATGCGGAAGGGCGTGAGCAGGTCGGCGACGATGTTGTCGTCGTTGCCGGTGTAGAGGGCGATGTCGTCGCGGCCGGCCTCGATGACCGCGCGCACGACGTCGAGGGTCTGGTAGCGGTTGAAGGGCGCGATCTTGATCGCGACGACATTCCCGATTTCCGCAAAGCGGCGCCAGAACGAGTGGGGCAGCACGCGGCCGCCGACGCCCGGCTGGAGGTAGAAGCCGACGACGGGAATCACCTCCGCGACAGCGCGGGAGTGTTCGATGAGGGTGTCGTCGGCCGCATCCCGCATCGCGCCGAGGCTGAGCAGTGCGGCGTCGTAGCCGAGATCGCGGGCGAGCGCCGCCTCGGCCACCGCCTGCGCCGTCGCCCCGCACACCCCGGCGATGCGCGCGAGCGGAGCCTTGGCGCGCTTCATTTCCTCGGCTGCAAGCTCCAGCACGGGCTGGAACAGGCCGACCTTCGGATCGCGGATCGCGAACTGCGTCGTGTGGACGCCGACCGCGAGCCCGCCGACACCGGAGGCGATGTAGTAGCGGGTAAGCGCGCGCTGTCGGCGCTCGTCGAGGCGGCGCGAGGCGTTCAGCGCGAGCGGATGCGCGGGAATCGCGAGCCCGGAGAGCAGCAGTGTTCGGAGTCCGGCGCTCACAGCTTGATGGCGTAGTGGATTTGCCGGCCCGTCTCGATGAAGCCGCACGACGGATAGAGGTGCTGGCCGGCGGGGTTGTTCGCCATCGTCTCGATGACTGCGAACGCCATTCCTTCGCGCTGAAAATATGCGAGCGCGTGCTCGATGAGCTGGCGCCCGAGGCCGCGTCCGCGCGCAGCGCTGTCCACCGCGAGGTTCGGAATCCGCCCGCGGCTGAGTTCACGGTCGATGCGCGTGCTGATGTAGCCGAGGACTTTCCCGTCCTCCTCGGCGACGAAGACGCCCGCGGGATTTGCGGCGACATCGTCGTCCACGTGCCGCGCCTTCCGCTCGCGCCAGTCGAGGCCGCCGACGACTCCCAGCGTCCGCTGGATGTTTTGGTCAATGGCGATGCCGTCGAATCCCTCCACCGTCATGCGCCGGAGTTCGCCGAGGTCGCTTTGCTGGAAGAGCCGTATCGTCATTTAGAAGCGTCCGTCGCGTGTCTCGAAGTGCGTGGGCTTTCCGAGCATCGCACCGCCGCGGAGCTGCCACTGCGCGGTGGCCTCGATCATCTCGTCGAGCGAGACCGACAGCGGGCCGAGCAGCTCGTGCGAGCGCGACGCGTCCCACACCCAGGCGGATTCGCATTCGCTGCCCTCGAGGACCGGTTCGCGGTGCAGCAGCTCGCCGAAGCGCTGCGCGAGCGAGCGGATGGAGACGCGCTCGAAGCCGGTGATGTTCAGCGGCACGGGCGGCGATGCGGTGTGCGCGAGGCACTGGATCGCGCGCGCATTTGCATCGCCCTGCCAGATCACGCTCACGCTGCCCATCGCGACGCTGACGGGGAGGCCCTGCAGGACCTTCGATGCGATGTCGCACAGCACACCGTAGCGGAGGTCGATGGCGTAGCAGAGGCGGAACATGAGCGCGCGGGTGCCGTGCAGCTTTGCAAAATGGCCGAACACGCGCTCGCGGCCGACGCACGAGTTCGCATACTCGCCGGGCGGGGTGAGCGGGGTGTCCTCGCGCGCGCCGGGGCCCGATGCGGGCACGAGCGGATACACGCAGCCGGTGGAGAAGACGACGATGCGCGATTTCGCGAAGCGCTCCGCGACGTTCGCCGGCACGAGCGTGTTCATCACCCACGTCAGCTCCGGCGCGTCGCTGGTGCCGAACTTCTGCCCCGCCATGAAGATCACGTTCGGCGCATCGGGCAGCGCGCGGACGGCGTCGCGGTGGAGGAGGTCGCACGCGATCGTCTCGACGCCGTGCTGCTGGAGGCCGCGCATCGCCGCCTCGGACGAGAAGCGGGACACGGCCGTCACCCTGCGGTGCGCGTGGCCGATTTCATCCAGCGCGCGGCGGACCATGCGCGCGAGCGTCGGCCCCATCTTCCCGCCGGCGCCGAGCACCATCACATCGCCATCGAGCGTGCGGAGCGTGTCGAGCGCGCCGGGTGTCGGGCGGCTCAGCGCCTCCTCAAGCTCTTCAATTGTGCGGATGGGCTTCACCGCGATTTCACCGCGTCATGCTTCTCGAACCACTCGAGCACGCGGCGCAGCACGTCCTCGCGGTGCGGGAGCTGCCGGATGCCGTGGCCTTCATCGGGATAGATGACCATTTGCGTCTCAGTGCCGGCTTCCTTCAGGGCGCGGTGAAACATCCTGCCCATCGCAAGCGGGCAGCGGCGGTCGTTCTGTGAGTGCAGGATGAGCGTGGGCGTGCGCGCCTTGTGGGCGTGTGCGAGGGGGCTGTGCTCGCGCATGCGCTCGACCACCTGCCACGGCAGGCCGCCCATGTCCCACTCGGTCCAGCTCTGCAGATCACTGAGATGCCACATCACGCTGAGATCCGTGACGGCGTTTTGCGCGACTGCCGCGCGGAACTGATGCGTCTGCCCGACCAGCCATGAAGTCATGAAGCCGCCGTAGCTGACGCCATACACGAACTGCCGGCCGCGGTCGGCGATGCCGAGGTGGATGAGGTGCTCGATGCCGGTGAGGATGTCGCGCATGTCGCCGCCGCCGAAGTCGTGCTTGTCGGCGTCGAGAAACTGCACGCCGTAGCCGGTGGAGCCGCGGAAGTTCGGCTGGAACACGGCGTAGCCGCGCGTGGCGAAAAACTGCGTGTCAAACCCGCTGCCGCCCGACGCGCGATGGTGAGGGCCGCCGTGCGGGATGAGCAGGAGCTTGAACGGCGGCTTGGCGACGGACGCGGGCGGCAGTGTCACCACGCCCTCGATTTCCAGTCCGTCGAAGCTCCTCCAGCGGATGATTTCGTCCGCGGCCCTCAGCCGGGGGCCGATGAGCGGATTCGACGACGGGAGCAAGGGGCTGCGAGTCGGCTTCGGTGCAGTGAAGTCGAGGGCCTGCGGACCGGCGTCAACATCCACGCACTGCGGCCTGTCCCTCAGGCCGCCTGTTCCCGTGAAGTGAATGCGCCGCGTGTCGAGCCAGCAATCGTCGGGCAGCGGTGAGATCGGCGACGCGTGTGGAGCGGCACCGCCCTGCGGGCCGTGGTGATCGAACAGCACGCGCGACTGAGGCCTGTCGCCGCTGATGTCCACGACGGCGATATTCCACACATCCATGTGCGGGCCCTTGAGCCGCGGCGAACTCAGGCAGGCGACGCGCCTGCCGTCAGGCGAGATGCGCGGCGAAAACTCGGGCCCCGGTCCCGAGGTGAGTTGTTCGAGGCGCTGGTCGGCGAGCATGATTTTCCACAGATCGTAGTTGTGGTTGATGCTGTAGCGCGCGGATTCCTGATCGTCGCTGCGGTTCGCGTGGCAGACGATGAAGGAGCCATCCGGCGACCACTGCGGATCGCCATACCAGAAGTCGTCCTTTGTCAGGCGCGTGATGCGCGATGCCGCGACGTCTCTTGGCTGCTCCAGCAGGTCAGCGACCCAAATCTGCGCCGGACCGTAGCCCTCGTAGCCCTCGCCCTGATCTTCGCGCACGACGGTGACGTTGTTGCGCAGTTCTGCCTCGGTGCGCGGATCAATGCCCGTGTCCGCGACAAAGACGAGCCGCCTGCCGTCCGGCGAGAATGCGACTCGCCCGTAGAAGCGGTCGGTGATGACGCGCCCATACGGCTTGCTCCTGCCGCCGAGCGGCACCGCTTTTCCACCGGTGACCGGCAGCAGCCACAAGTCCGCCGCCTGGTCCGAGTAAGGCGGCACTTGTGTGAAGGCCGGGGTGCCGTCGGCGAATGGCCGTATGGAGTGAAACACGATCCATTTTCCATCCGGCGACAGCAGCGGACGCGAGGCATCGGGCTCGCCTTCCTCCATCGCGCGCGGCGGCCCGCTGCCATCCACGCGCCAGAGCGACTGCTTCGGGTTGCGGGTTGCCATGTCAACGGTCTGGCGCACATAGATGGCCGAGCGGCTGTCGGCGAGCGTGACTGCATCGAGCGCGACGTCGGTCTTGTAGAGATCGCCCAGCTGTGGAGGGAGATCGTCTGCCCAGGCGATGAGTGGGGTGGTGGCGAGGGAAAGAATGCAGAGTTGGCGCATGGGATTTCAGTGGGGGTTTGGCCGGTGCCGGCGGACAAGCCGGGCGGAGCCGCCGCCCGCAGCGTGGACCGGTGCGGGCGGGAGGGAAAGCATGATGACGGACCTAGTGTGCTGCGCAATGCCCGCCTCAGTTTGCGCGCGCGAGTTCCCCGAGCATTTCGAGCAGGTTCTTCACGATGACGACCGAGGCGTCCTCCTGCACGACGTTCGTGCCGAGCCACGTTTCGTAGCCGCCGAGCTTGTGATGCTCGGGTGTGGGCAGGTAGCCGTGGCGCGCATTGGCGAGGCCGATGACCATCGTCTTCGGGAACGGGCTGCGCTTTTTCAAATCGAGCCCGATTTCCACGAAGGCCTCGAACGGGATGCCGCACACCGCGAAGTCGCCGATGCGGATGGCCTGGAGAATGACGGTGATGGTGTCGTCGGCGCGCTCGGCGGCGGCGATTGTGCTGCGGGCGTAATTTTCTGCGAGGCGCGGGAGCTGTTCCTTTGCAGCGGGATCTTTGATCGCGAGCACAGCCTTGGCATCGGCAACCTGTTCCGCGGTCGGGCGCCGGTATTTCAAAACGATCTCGCGCTGCACCATGCCGAGGCGGACGGCGGGGTCGTGCTTCTCGATTTTGCGCAGCGCGAGCCATGCGGTGTCGGCGGCCTTTCCGGCGACGATGCGGATTTGCTCGAACGGTTCGCGCGGAGGCCGGTTCACGAGGAAGGGGATGTTGTTGATGTCGCCCGAGGTGCCGTTCGACATCATCGCGACGAAGTCCGCATCGCCGCGCACGCGCGAGGGCATGAGCCGCGCGAACTCGCCGTAGTAGTCGGCGGACATGAGGCCGTGCGGCGAGCCGCCGACGTAGTGCAGCGAGTAGTTGGCGAAGAGCGCGAGCGGCTTGCGCTTCGTGTCCTGCACGGAGAGCACGGTGATGTCGGGGTCTGTCGGGCCGGCGGGGTGGTCGAGCACGTCGGGGCTGGTGCCGGGGTTCATCTTCACCTGGTCGAGTTTGCCGTAGGGATTCAGCGGCATCTTGCCCGGCTTGAGATACCAGCGGCGGTTGAAGACTTCGTCTGGCAGCGGATGCGACGCCGCGCCGACGGCAGCGGGGCGGAGCTTGCTGTGCGCGAGTGTGATGGATTCCGCGATGCCTTCGACGAGCAGCTTGCGGTAGGCGAAGCCGTTCCTGTCGCTCTCGCGGGCATTCGACGACGGGCCGGTGTGCGTGTGCGTGGAGGAAATGAGCATGCGGTCCACGGGGATGCCGGTGCGCTGCGACGCGAGGGCCTTTGCGTCGGCGGTCGTCTCGCTGGCAAGGCCGAGATTGTCCACGACGACCATCGCGAGCGCGGTCCTGCCGTCATCGAGCACGAGCGCGCGGGAGTGCAGCGGGTCGTTCGCGCCGGTGGCGGGATTGGCGCTGAAGCCGCCGGGCATGTTCAGCGGGAACTGCTTCGGCGTGATGTCCACGGCGGCGGCGCCGGCGCGCAGGGTGGGGGATGAAGGGGAGGTGGGCTTTGCGGAGTCCGCTGCGATGAGCACGGCGAACGGGACGAGGAGCGAGAGCGCGAGGAGGGGTTTCATGGGAAGGCGGTGAAAGGAAGCGCGGTGTTCATCGCTCTGGCGGCGCTCTCCTTAGCGTCGCGCTGAAACTTTCCGGCGAGGTGCGGAGTGCGTGCGGGCTTGTCATCCGCCCCGCGGTGCCGGGATGCTGCGCGGGTGATGAAACATTCCTCCCTCTTCCTCCTGCTCGCCGCCGCGCTGCACGCCGGCGAGCCTCGTCTCGTGGAGCCGGACGCGGCGAAGCTGCTGATGCTCGACACGCGCGTGATCGAGAGCGCGGAGAACGCGCGGCTTTCCCTCGGCACGCCGGAAAAGGATGCGCGCAATCCGCTGCTGCCCGTTGACCAGCCGTGGGAAAACGCGACGAACAACTACTACCCGAATGTGACTTGGGATGCGGAGGAGCGGCTGTGGAAGCTCTGGTATAAGGACGTGCTCGCGGACAAGGACGTCATCGCGAAGATGGACTCGCCGAGCACGGTGCATGACGTCGGCTGGTATCTGCTCCACGCCACTTCGCGCGACGGCATCGCGTGGGAGCGGCCTGCGGTGGGGCAGCACAAATTCGCGGGCAGCAGCGCGAACAACATCGTCGCGCGCGACTGTCCGAACGTGGGTGTCTTCAAGGACACGCACGACCCGGATCCCGCGCGCCGATACAAGATGGTCTTCGACGTGGGGCTCGGGAAACCGCGCGCGCGTTTCAGCGCGGACGGCATCCATTGGGGCGAAGCGCAGGAGATGCTGGGCTTCACCGCGCAGCAGGGCGACACGCACAACAACGCCTTCTACGACACGCGCCTCGGAAAATACCTGTGGTTCACCAAGCTCTACCTCGGCGAGCGGCTCGTGACGCGGCTGGAGAGCGACGATTTCCTCCACTGGAAAAGCAGCGGCATCGTGCTGCGCAGCGGGCTCGACGAGGGGCGCGCGCACCAGACGTATGCGCTCACGGTGTTCCCATACGGCAGCGTGTGGCTCGGCTACGTGATGATGTATCACGTGGGCACCGGCCGCACCGTGGACTGCGAACTCGCGTGGAGCCCGGACTCCGTGCGCTGGCAGCGCGTGAAGCCCGGCACGCCGTTTCTGCCGCTCGGCGCGAAGGGCGGCTACGACAGCGGATGCATCTACGCGCAGGCCGGGCCGCCGGTGGTGCAGGATGGGAAACTGCTCGTGTATTACGGGGGCAGCCCGACGGTGCATCTCGGCTGGAAGCGCTCCGGCGAGCTCTGTGTCGCGCGGCTGCGTGAGGACGGGTTCGCATTTTTCGAGGCCGAGGATCCTGCGAAGCCCTCGGTGCTCATCACTGCTCCGCTGCGCAGTGCGGATCGTCCGCTGCGCCTCGTCGCGGATGGCGAGGTGAAGATGAACACGCAGCTCGGGAACGATGGCACGTTCCGCCTGCACCTCACGCTCGCGCCCGGCGCGAAGCTCTACGCGATCGACGGCGCGAAGCTGGTGAACACGGAGTTGCCGCAGCCGAAGCTCGGGCCGCTGCCGCGCGTTCCGGCGAAGGTGCCGGTCGTTGTCTCGTTCGACCGCGGCGTGGAGAACTGGAAGGGCGTGGATTCCATCGAGCATCGTCCGGAGGGCTATGTGACAATCTCCCGCGCGAAGAACCTGCGTCCCATCGCGCACGGGATGCCCGTCGAGGGCGACTGGCCGACGCTGCTCGGCGGGGACGAGGTCACGCTCAGCGCGCGAGTGCGCGCTCCGAAAGCCGGAGGTGCGGTGCGCATCGAGATTTTTGCGCGCGACGTGGCGCAGTGGACTTTCGAGAAGCTCCCGCCCTTCACCACGGAATGGCAGACGATCCGCACGACGATCCGCCACGACTGGA
This sequence comes from Chthoniobacteraceae bacterium, assembly GCA_044221185.1. Classification (GTDB taxonomy): domain Bacteria; phylum Verrucomicrobiota; class Verrucomicrobiia; order Chthoniobacterales; family Chthoniobacteraceae; genus SXWH01. The sequence continues at coordinate 35,470 of JBGAPP010000003.1, forward strand.
CCGACGAGCAGGCGCGAGCCGCGGGCTGGGTGCCGTCGCCGCAGGGCTACTCGTGGCGCGAAACGATCCGGCACGCGGGGAAGTTCGTCATCATGGCGGCGCAGACCGGATCGCAGGAGAGCTTCGATCTCGACGAAGTGCGCATCGAGCCGCGCTGAGCGCGGGTGCGATGCTTGACAGGTGATGGAGCGCTCCGAAGTGTCGCGGGATGCAGCGTGCGCGCATTTTCAAATGAGCAGGATCACCCGGCGCGAGTTTGCGCGGCTTGCCGCGGCGGGGCTCGGCGCATCCGCGCTGCGCACACACGCGGAGGACGCCGCCGCGGAGTTGCGGTTGCCCGAGAAGCCGAGGGGGGTGCCGACGATGTGGATCGGCGCGGTGACGCATGGCGGCGCGGTGCTGAAGACGAAGCTGCCTCCGCGGGCGGATGCGCGCCTGCTGGTGCTCGCCGCCGGGGAAAGGCCGATCATATTCCGCCCGGAGCCGCTGGCGGAAAGTTCGGGCACCGTGCGCACTTTCCGGCTGCACGGCCTGGCTGCGCTCACGCGCCACACATGCACGCTGGAGGTGAACGGGCGCCCCGCGACGTATCCTCCGGCGGTGCTGCGGACATTTCCCACGCCGGGGACTGCCGCGTCGTTCTCATTCGCGTTCGGCTCGTGCGCGCGGACGGGATCGGAGCACCGCGTGTTTGCGGCGATCCAGAGACGCGACCCCGCGTTCTTCCTGCACCTCGGCGACATGCACTACGCGAACATCTCACGCGGCGACCCGCGGATTTTCCGCGCCGCGTGGGACACGGTGCTCGCCTCGACGACGCAGGGCGTGCTCTACCGCACGGTGCCGCTGGCGCATGTGTGGGACGATCACGACTTCGGCCCGAATGACGCCGACGCGCGAACCCCGTCGCGGGCCGCTGCGAGGCGTGTCTATCGGGAATACGCGCCGCATTATCCGCTGCCCGCCGGCGACGGCGACGCTGCGATTTACCAGGCGTTCAGCATCGGGCGCGCGCGGTTCATCCTCACGGATCTTCGCAGCGAGCGCTCTCCGGGAAAATCACCCGCTGGGCCCGCAAAGACGATGCTCGGCACTGCGCAGAAGGAATGGCTCAAGCGCGAACTCGCGGAGTCGTCGCGGTCCCATGCGATCGTTTTCTGGGCGAGCAGCGTGCCGTGGATCGGAGGCGAGGGGCGCAGCGAGTCGTGGGCTGCATTCGCCGACGAGCGGCGCGAGATCGCAAATTTCATCGCGCGGAGCGGCATCAGGAACCTCGTGATTCTCTGCGGCGATGCGCACATGCTCGCCGCGGACGACGGGACGAACAGCGACTATTCGGACGCGGGCGGGCTGCGCATCCCGGTGCTCCACGGCTCGGCGCTCGATCAGACCGGGAGTTTCAAGGGCGGGCCTTACAGCCACGGATTTCACCTGCCGGACGAGGGCGAGGGCTGCTTCGGCTGGGTGGATGTGCGCGACAGTGGCGAGCGTGTGCGCGTGGAGTTTCACGGATGCAACGATGGCGCGGAGGTGAAAGTGCGGCTGAGTTTCGCAGTGTGAACTTGCGGAATCGCGGCCACTCGCCTTTCTTCCCGCACCAATGCTCCGCTCCATCCTCCTCTCGCTCATCGTGTGCAGCCTACCCGCATGTGCCGCGGACCAGCCCGCGGTGGCCGAACCAGCGGCGGGATACGGTCAGCCTGTCACGCCGTCGCCCGAGCCGGAGAAGGGGAAGCAGCGCGTCACTTTCACCGCCTGCCACGTGGAGGGGCCGTTCATTTCGATCACGTTCGACGACGGGCCGCACGGCGGGCAGACGCCGCGGCTCCTGAAGATGCTCAAGGATCGCGGGATCAAGGCGACGTTCTTCTGCTGCGGGCAGTGCGTCGCGCAGAACCCGGAGGTCGCGAAGCAAATCGTGACGGAGGGGCATGAAATCGCGAACCACTCGTGGAACCACCCGCAGCTCACGAAGCTGGGGGAGGCGGCGGTGCACGATCAGATTGACCGCACGCACAACGTCATCAAGCAGACGACCGGCGTGACGCCGACGCTGCTGCGCCCGCCCTACGGTGCATTCACAGTGCAGCAGCGCGCATGGGCGAATGCGACGTGGGGCTACAAGACGATCCTATGGGATGTGGACAGCCTCGATTGGAAGCACCGGTCGCCGGCGAAGACTGAGAGCATCATCCTCTCGGAGACGAAGAAGGGGTCCATCATCCTGTGCCACGACATCCACAAGACGACCGTGGACGCGATGCCGGCGACGCTCGATGCGCTGCTCGCGAAGGGCTTCAAGTTTGTGACGATGAGCGACCTGATCAAAATGCACAGGGAGCCTGTCGCGCAGAAGAAGGGTCAGACCGAAAAGGCCGCGGCAGCGACGGAGCCGGCGACCCCGGCGGCGGCGGCGGAGACTTCGCAGAAGCCGCAGGCGGCGGCAGCGGCGCGGTAGCCCGTCCGGCGGACAAGGTCTCCGGGAAGCAGCAGCGGGAGTTCTGAGTCCACGCGGCAGCGAGCAGGGGCGCGGGCCGGCGGTGATTCAAGTTCGAGCGCACCCGAGCACGGGAATGCTGCCGGAGCAGCGCGTTTCAGCGGTCGCCAAATTGTCTTATCCCTCCTTTTTCGGAAGTCCGCCGTGTCAGGCGATGCCGTCGAGCTTCGCGAGGATCTCGGCCTTTGGCTGGCGTCCCACGAGCTGGCCGACGGGCTGGCCGCCTTTGAAAAAGAGCAGCGCGGGGATGGAGTTCACGCGGAACTTTCCGGCGAGCGCCGGGCTCTCGTCCACATTCACTTTCGCGACGACGGCCTTGCCAGCGCGCTCATTGGCGATTTCGTCAATCACCGGCGAGAGCTGGATGCACGGCCCGCACCACGGCGCCCAAAAGTCCACGAGCACGGGCAGGTTGGATTGTGCGACTGCGGAGTCAAAGTTTGAGTCCGAGAGATTGAGGACGTTTGCGTTGGCCATAGATTGAAAGCGGGCGGTGCTACTTCACCCAGTCTGGAAGCTCGGCCGCCTTGTGGACGAGGAATGCGAAGACGCCCGCGGCTGTCGCACCGAGGAAGGCGAGAATGCTGAGGACGATGGTGAGCGTGTCCGCCTTTGCGGGCGAAGTCGAGACGGCCGGCGCGATGCTTGCCGCGCTCACGGATCTCAGCGGTCCCGTGGTGGCTGCGACATGCTGGATGCCGCTGGCCTGCGGGGGCGCCTTCATGAGCGGCTGGGTCGCCTGCATTTTCACCGTTGCCTTGGGCAGGGCGGGTGCGGAACTCTTCGGTGCCTCGGTCGGGAGGCTGATGCGCGCGGTTTCCTTCTTCGGCGACGCCGGCTTCGCGACAATTCCGGAGCCAACGGGGGCCGCGGGTGGGGGCATGGCGCCGGAAGGCGCGGGCTTCAGCGGCACGGTGGGTTTGCTGGAAAGTGGCGGGGGCTTCGGCGGCGGTGTCAGTCCGCTCATCGGCTTTGAAAGTGGCGGCGGGGCCGGGGGCGCGGAGGGGCGCGTCATCGGGGGAGGCGGCACGATGCCGGAGGAGGGGAGGGAGACCTTCGAGGTTTCCTTCTTCGGCGAGTTGCCTGTGGACTCCGGGATGTTGATCCGAACAGTCTCGCGCTTTGCGACAGGACTTTCAGTGGAGGAGGGGAGTGTGATCCGTATCGTCTCCTTCTTGTCGGATTCGTCGTTCGGACCTGCGGGTGTTGCGGGATTTTCGTCGGCCATGGCGTGTAGTTGGGAACGAATTTTTCTATCTCAGTGGCGCTCGGGGGTGTCAACAGCTTTGTCGAAATTATCCCGCATTTGCGCCCGCGGAAACGACTGCCGCAGTCCGGAATGCCGAGGTGCGGGAATGCCGCTGCCGCCTCCGCAGGCGGAGCGAATGTCCCAGTTCACCTCGTGGCTGCTATGAAAATGCGGAACGGGCCGCAGTGCATCCCCTCTCCGCGAAGCGCGGCGAACATGCGGCGGCCCGCCGAAGACAACAACTAACCTCATCACATGAAACGCATCCTCAGCATCCTCACCATCGCGGCTCTCAGCCTGTCCCTCGTCGTCCCGGCGGAAGCCGGCAAGAAGGGCAAGAAAGGCAAGAAGGGCAGTGCCGACCTCCTCGCCACCTACGACAAGAACAGCAACGGCAAAATTGACGGCGACGAAGTGGAAGCCCTCAAAAAGGACTTCGCGGCTGGCAAGCCCGAGATCAAGGCCCTCGACACGAACAACGACGGCAGCCTCTCCGACGAGGAAATCGCCGCGGTCGGCGGGAAGCAGAAGAAAAAGAAGAAGAACAAGTAAGCGGCAAGGGCCGTCGCGCCGGTGAATGGCGCACCCTTTTTAAAAATGCGCGGGCTGCCTCGGTGGCCCGCGCATTTTTTGTGGCAGGCGGGAAAAATCGCGGTGTCAGTTCCCGCTTGCGGCCTTTGGGCGCGCGGGTTAAGTGAGCGCCGCGCGCCGGGTGGTCAGCCCGCGCTCATCTCCCAAACACTCCAATTCCGATGACGGTTTTCCTCCTCCATCTGCTGGGTTCGCTTCAGCGGGGTTTCGCATCGGTGGAAAAGTTTGCCATTTCCGTGCCGGGACGGGTCTGGGAGGTCGTCGCAGTCTGCCTTGCCTTTTGCGCGCGCCGCGAAGCCGCCGTCCGCCACTCCCGCGAGGGAGCGGCCCGGAGCTTCCGCCACACAACCACAACTCATCAAGCAACGCATGAAATCCCACGACACACGGACGCGTGGTCCCCGCCGCCAGGGCGGCGGACGGCGCCGTCCGCCACACCGCGATTCGGATGCGCGCCGCGAGCATCGCTCCGAGCGCCCCGAGCCGCAGAAGAAGGTCTCCTTCTGGCACAAAATCCTCGCATTCTTCGGTGCCGGTCCCGCGAAGAAGTCCCCCGCACCCGCGCGCTCCGAGCAGCCTCGCTCGCAGGCTGATCGCGAGCGCCGCCGCGCCGCACCGCCCGAGCGCGTCGAGGTCACCTCGCCGCGGCTCTACATCGGCAACCTCAGCTACGACGCCACCGAGAGCGACCTGTTCCAGCTCTTCAATGGCGTCGGCCAGGTGCAGAACGCCGAAATCGTCACCCACCGCGAGACGTATCGCTCGAAGGGCTTCGGCTTCGTGACCATGCTCACCATCGAGGAAGCCGTGCGCGCCGTCGCCACGCTGCACGACAAGGACTTCATGGGCCGCAAGCTCGTCGTGAGCGGCTCCCGCTCCGAGGGCGCGCGCGAGCCCCGCGTGTAGCCCGCACACATCGCGGAAAAAATTACGGGAGCCCTGCCATGAGCGGGGCTCCCGTCTTTCTTTGGCGGCGGGCGCCTGCTCGTCCGTGGTTGAAATGCCGCGTGTTTCCCGCGAGACGAAGCCGGTGTCCGCGGACAACATCCACACCCCGTTCTTCCTCATCGGTCCGACTGCCGTCGGAAAGAGCGCGCTCGCAGTCGAGTTTGCCGAGCGTGTCGGCGGCGAGATCATCGGCGCGGATGCATTCCAAGTTTACGCCGGACTCGACATCCTCGGCGCGAAGCCGTCCCGCCAACTGCGTGCGCGAGTCCCGCACCATCTCGTCGGCGAGATCCCGCTCACCACGAGCTTCGATGTCGCCCAGTGGCTCACCCGCGCCCGCGGGTGCATCGCCGAAATCACCGCGCGTGGCCGCGTTCCCGTCGTTTGCGGCGGCACGGGCCTCTACATCCGCGCGCTGACGCACGGGCTCGCGCCATTGCCGAGCGCGGATGCAGCACTCCGCGCCTCGCTCGAAAAGGAGCCGCTGCCCGCGCTCGCCGAGCGCCTCCTCTCGCTCGATCCTGCGAGCGCTGTGGACATGCGCAATCCCCGCCGCGTCATCCGCGCGCTCGAGGTCTGTCTGCTCACGGGCCGTCCATTCTCCAGCTTCCGGACCGAGTGGACCGCAGACACCGCGCCGCGCGGCTTCATCCTCACGCGCTCGCGCGATGAACTCCACGCCGCAATCCAGTCGCGCACGGAGGCCATGTTCGCCGCCGGCGTGATCGAGGAAGTCGCCGCTGCGGGAGAAATCGGTCCGACCGCGTTACAGATGCTCGGCATCGCGGAAATCCGCGATCACCTCGCGGGGAAAATCACGCGCGATGAATGCATCGCTGCCGTCACCCTAGCGACGAAGCAATATGCGAAGCGCCAGCTCACCTGGTTTCGCAGGGAGCGCGGCTTCGGGTGGCTGGATCTCGCCACGGTGCCCGATCCCCTTGCGGCGCTGCTGCGCGGGTTCCGCGCGGGCTAAAAGACAAACGGCACGCCGAGCTTTTCAAAATCCGCGCGCTGCACCTTCAGCCATTTCTCGGCGAGCCGGTCAAAGCCGCCCTCCGCGCGGAACTTCGTGAGAAACGCATTCACCTTCGCCTTTAGTTCCGCGTCGCCCTTGCGCAGCGCGATCGCCCACGACTCCTCGCGGAACGGCTTCAGCAGCGCGCGCGTCGCGTCCGGGTTCGCCCGCCAGTTCCGCAGCGTGGACATCTGGTCGTAGATGAACGCGTCCGCCTTGCCCTGCGTGACCTCGAGCACGCACGCGGTCTCCTTCGCGAGGTCGAGCACCTGCGCCTTCTTCAAATTCATCCGCGCCCACAGATGCCCCGTGGTCCCGCGCACGACGGCGATTTTTCTCCCGTCCGCATCGAGGTCGGCGATGCTCTGCGCGGTGCTCTTCGCGCCGGCGAGAACGCACAGCCCGGTGCGCACATACGGCTCGGAAAAATCCACGCTGCGCGCGCGCTCGTCAGTGGCGGTCATCGAGGAAATCACGACATGCACGCGGCCCGTCTTCAGCGCCGGGATGAGCCCGTCGAACGGCATGTTTTCAAACTCCACGGGCCGCCCGAGGCTCTCGCCGAGCGCGCGCGCGAGGTCCACGCTCACGCCGGCGGGCTGGCCCTGCGTGTCCCGCACTTCAAACGGCGGATAGCTCATGTCCATCCCCACGCGCAGCGGCTCGGCGGCGCGGCAGCAGGCAGCGAGGAGGAAAAGCAGGAGCAGTCGTCGGATCATATGCAAGCGATGAACAAAGCTGCGGATGGCGTGAAGCACCGATTCGCGCGCCGGCGCTCCCCGGACTACGGCACGGCGAGCGGCTCGCGCAGCTCGAACGCCTTCTTCCAGCCGAGCTTCTCCGAAACCTCGGCGGGAAACGACCACGCGGACTTCTCCGGCGTGTAGATGCGCACGCGCGTGCGCTCCGCCGCCATCGCTGCGGCCTGCGGGAGGTCGAGGAATTTCATCACGTTCAGGTAAGTCGGTCCGCTTTCGTGCGACGCCGGCATCCGGTGCAGGTCGAGCCGCGTGATGCCGTCCTCGAAGAGCGAGGCGTAGAGCGTGTTGCCCGCCATTGCCTGCTGCGACTGGAGCCAGAGTGGAATCTTCCCGTAGGGCGTCTCGCGCATCGCGGCGATGGCGCGGCGGATGTCCCACACCTGCATCGAGTCGAGCGTCTGTCCCACGAGGTAAAAGCGGCGCAGCCTCTGCGTCTGCTGCTTGTCCGAGCCCGTCCACGCCGCCGGCCCGACGCCGCGCGGGCACACGTAGGCCATCGCCCACTTCGAGCCGTCGAACATCTTTTTCTCGTCGGCGAAGCCATGCCCGTCGGCACCTGCGCGTTCGGAAGGCTGGAAGAGCCGCGAAAAATGTCCCGCCATCATGTGCCGGAAATCCTGCCACGCATTTTCGTCGAGCACGTTCATCGCGACGAGCTCGAGTTCCTCCGGCTTCAGCTTTGCATTGTGCGCGACGTAAAGGCGGAGCGTCCACGGCGCCTGCGGCGTGAAGTCCCAAGCGTGGAGCACCACGTCGTCATGCACGGCGCTGCCGGCGTCGTGCAGCTCCACATCCTGCGCGGCGGACGGCCAGCCCGCGAAGCACTTCGCCTTCAGCGCGGCGAGCCACGAGTCGCGCTGCTTCGCCCACGCGTCCGCGTCGGCGGGCACGGGGGTGGGCGCGGCTGCGGGAACGAACTCGGAGTCAATCGCCGTGTTCTTTTCGTCGTCGGGCAGCTTGGAAAAGACGCGGAGCCGCTCCGGTTCGAGGCGCTTCGTCGCGCCCTCGTCGAGCACCGCCATCGGGTCGGCGTTCTTCAGCCAGCGCTCGAACCAGTGGAACGCCCCGGCGTTCAGCGGCTGCAGATCCTTGTGCGGGCCCTCGGCGATTTGCAGTCCGATTTTCGCCTCCGCTCCCAGCGCGCGGTAGATGCGCCGCGTGCTGTTGTAGATGGAGACGACTCCATCGAGGGGAAAGATGCCGTCCTTGTCCGTGTTGCAGATCAGCAGCGGGCGCGGTGCGACAAGCGCGGCGACTTTGTCGTAGTCCCAGCGGTAGGTGTTCACCATGAACATGCAGTCGCAGTGTCCCTCGACTGCGCCGTCCACGACGTGGTTGTGCAGCGTGGTGATGCCCGCGGTGGGCGCGGCGGCCTTCACACGCTCGTCGAGCGCGGCGACCCACCACGAGTATGCGCCGCCGCCGCTGCGCCCCGTCACACCGATGCGCCCGGGATCCACGTCCGGCCGCGACACGAGGTAGTCGATTCCGCGGATGCCATTCCATGCCTCGGCGCCGGCTGGAGTGTAGCCGCGCGAAAACCACCACCAGCGTCCCTTCGAATACGTGCCATGATGTTCGCCGCGGATTTCGCCGAGCTGCACGGTGTCGATGATCAGGCAGACATAGCCATGCCGCGCGAACCACTCGCCGTGATGCTGGTAGCCCGTCTTGTTTCCGAGGCTCACACCGTCCTTCATCATGTTGCTGTGGCCGCAGACGTAGAGAATCGCGGGCAGCCGGCCCTCGGACTTTTCCGGGCGGTAAAGGTTCGCTGTCACGTAGAGGCCGGGCAGCGACTGGTAGTGCATGTTCTCCACCACGAAGCCCTCGCCGCGCACCTCGCCGGTCTTCTCAACTTTGAGCGGCGTGCGCTCGGGCATCGGATCGAGGCCGAGCATCTCGGCGAGCTGGCGGCGCATCACCGTGCGCGTCGCCTCCCACTGGGCGGGTGACGCGGGCTCGGCGAGCGGCCGGCTCTCGATGGCCGCGACCTCGCGGGCAAGATAATCCGCAAGCTGGCGGTTCGCGCGCGATGCGGCGGGCTGCTCGGCGGAGAGCGGGAGGGCGAGTGAGAGAAGCAGCGCGGTGGCGCTGAGACGGCGGCTATTTCCTTGTGGCAAGGTATTCGAGGACATCACGGAGTTCCTGGCGGGTAATCTGGTCGCGGATGATTTCCGGCATCGGAGAAGGCGCGCTAGTCCGCGTCTTCACCTTCTTTGCCGGGACGTTCACGGCCTGCGGCTTGCCCGCGCCGTCCACGGTCTCGATTTTGAGCTGCTCCTTCGTCTCGTGGAGAAGGCGGCCCGCGACGGTCGCGCCATCGGTCAGCTCCAGCACGACGATTTGGAAACCCTCGGCGATCCGCTTGTTCGGGAAGACGATGCTCTCGAGAAGATATTCGCGATCCTTGCCCGCGCCGATCTTCGTCAGGTCGGGGCCGACGAGGCTGTCGCCGCCCTCGCACTTGTGGCATTTGAAGCACTGCGCGGTCGCGTGTTCGCGGAAGATTTTCTTTCCGCGGTCCGCGTCGCCGCCGGCGATGGAGAGACGGTAAGGCGCGAGCGGATCGTCCTTCGGAAGCGACGTCGTCCACTGCTGGACCTTTCCGGAGAGCCCGGGCCATTTTCGCGCTGCCTCATACACATCGAGCCGGACTTCCGGGGCGAGTTTGCCCGCGACGAGGTTGTCCATCAGCCCCGCGAGGAGCTTCTCCGCCTCGGGCGTGCGGCTTTCGGCGAGCGCGGAAACCGCGCCCTGCTTTTCCGCGACGGGGGCGTTCGACGAGAGCACCTCGCCGACGGTCGAAAGCGCAGCCACGGGATCCGCCGCGACGAGCGCCTTGAGACCTTCGGCGCGCAGCTTTGGATCGCGGTCAGTGAGAGCCTCCTTCGCCGCCTGTGCGAGGCGCGGATCTTTCAGCGACGCCAGTGCGCGCAGCGCCTCCGTGCGCGCTGCCTTGCCCGCCTTGTCGTTCGCCACCACCGCGAGCAGCGCGTCGGCGCCGCTGCGGAGGCTGAGTTTTGCCGCGGCGATCGCCGCGCTCTCCTGCACGCTGCCGGGTGCGGTGCCGAGGATGTCCGCGATCACCGGAGTGAGCGCGGCGACCGCATCCGCATTCGAGCGCTGAGGGAGCGGACGCCAGAGGTAAAGCAGCCGGTCCTTCGGGTTCGGGTTTGCCCAGACGGCGAGCGCCGCGAGCGCCTCCCTGCGGCCCGCCTCGTTCACGGTGCTGTCCGCAGCAAACGCGGCCAGCGCCTTCGCGTTCGCAGCCTGGCCGATGCGGTAGTGCGCGTTCACCGCGCGCAGCATGATGTTCCGATCCGTGATTCGCTTTTCGCCGAGCAGCGCTGCGAGTGCCGGCATGGCGTCGGGAATCGGCACATCGTGAATCGCGCGCGCCGCCTCGAGAACGACCGATTGATCCGCGTCCTTCAAGAACGCCGCCACCTGCGGGTTCTTCAGTTTCCGCAGCGCCACCACGGCGGCTCCGCGCACCGCCGGGCTCGCGTGGCTCGCACGCTGCACCAGTGTCGCGGGGTCCGCGCAGCCCGTGACACCCATGATGCCCGCGTGCCGCAGCAGCGGATCCTTGTCCGCATTTTCCTCCAGCATGGCAAAAAGCGGATCGACTGCCGGCTTGTAGCCCGTCTTGCCGAGCGCGATGCCCGCGTAGAAGCGCGCGCGCGGATGCGCGTCGCGGAGCATGCCGATGAGCTTGTCGTAGGCGCCCTTGAAATGATGGTCGCTCAGCACGCGTGCGGCTTGGGCACGGACTTCGCCGTCCTTGTCCGTGAGCAGCGTGGCGACATTCGTGAGCGCCTGCGGCTGCTTCATCGCGAGCTGGCCGAGGCCCCAGATACCATGCACGCGGGCCGGCGTTGTCGGCCCCGTCTTTGCGGTGCGGGTCAAAGTGTCCATGTCACCTTTTGCAGCGAGCTGGAACTGCGCAGCCTGCCGGATGCGCTGGTCGTCGTGTGCGAGCAGCTTCTCCAGTTCCGCGGGCGGGCGCGCCACCATCCCCTCGGCGAGCAGCTTCTTCACCTCGGCCTGCTTCGCCGTGTCCGCGGCGGAGTCCGTGAATTTGTAGATGCGCCCTTTGTCCACGCCGCTCCAGCCTTCCACCCAGTCGAGCACGTAGAGCGCTCCGTCGGTGCCGAACTCCACATCGGACGTGAGCACGCCCTTCAGGAAATCGCGCCGCTCCTTCAGCTTGAAAAACGCGCCCGTCGGTTCGAGCGAAATCTCATGCACGACGCTCGCGCTCGCGCCGCCGCGGAAGTCGCTCAGGTAAAACTTACCGGCGTATTTTTTCGAGAGTCCGGTGCCGGGATTGTAGGTGAGGCCGCTCGGGCCGTTGCTGATGTTGGCGATGGGCGGCACGATGTAGCGTGCCTTGCGGCCCTCCTTTTCGTCCCACAGCAGCTCGCGGTTCCAGGGGCCGCGGTCGTCGAGATATTGGAACGTCATGCGCCAGCCGCTGTCGCCGCCCTCGACGAGCTGGGCGAAGCGCGCCTTGTCGCCGCTGTCGGAGTTGTTGTCGCCGGTGAAGAGGTTGCCCCATTCGTCGAACGCCAGCTCCTGCGGATTGCGCACGCCCGTCGCGAACACCTCGAAGTCCGTGCCGTCGGGATTCGCACGGAGAATCGCGCCGGTGTCGGTCACTTCAAAATGCCGGCCCTCCTTGCTGGTCACGTTCAGGCCGCGGTCGCCAATGCTCCAGTAGAGCTTGCCGTCCGGTCCGAAGCGCAGCCCGTGCATGTCGTGGCCGCGGAATGCGAACTTCACGCCGAAGCCGGAGAGCAGCTTCTCCTTCACGTCGGCCTTCCCGTCGCCGTTCGAGTCGGTGAAATGCCAGAGGTTCGGGATGCACGTCCACCACACGTCATTGCCGCGCGCGAGGATGCCCGCGCCGGTGCCGTCGAGCGCGTCCCGGAAGCCGTCGGCAAAAATCGTCGTCTTGTCCGCACGCCCCGTGCCCTTCGTGTCCTCGACGACGACGATGCGCTCCTCGTAGGTCTCGAACATTTCCGCGAACTTCTTCGGGTCGGGGAAAAACTTGCGCATCATCGCGAGGCGCTCGTCGGTCGAGTGCGAGGCGATGTCGGCGTCGAGCCAGTTCATGTGGCCGCGGTTGTCCACCACGCCGCCCGCGACGGGCCTGCCCTTCACGTTGCGCCCCTCCTGCCGGTAGCTCTCGGCGATGAACCAGCGCCCGCGATCATCGGTGGCGAAGGAAACCGGATTCGCGAGCAGCGGCTCGTTGGCCCACAGGTCCACCTTCAGCCCTGAGTCGAACTTGAACGATTTGATCGCGTTCGCCCCGTCCTTCGCGCCGGCCTCGGCTTTTCCGTCACCGTGCGCGACGGGTGCCGCGGGCGCTGCAGCGGGCGCGGTGGGCGGTGCGGAAAAGATCGGTGCTGCGGTCGCGATGAGCGTGGCGATGGAAAAGGCGAGCGGACGTATCATCAGAAAAGAGGCGCGAACATATAGAGCAAGCCGGGTTGCGCCAGCTTAGACCACCCCTTGTGAACAAGGCGTTATGGCTGCGCACGGGTGCCCTGCAACCGTCGTCCCTCGCCACGCGCGAAGCGCCCTATTTCGTTGCCTTCACCTCGATGATGTCATGCGGCGCGCTCTCGCGCATTCCGGCGCTCGTCACGCGGGTGTAGCGGGCGGCTTTCCGCAGCGAAGGGAGATCGCGGGAGCCCAGGTAGCCGAGCCCGCTCTGCACGCCGCCTGCGAGCTGCGCGAGGACAAGCTCGACCGGCGGGCTGACTTCCTTCAGCGCTTCCACGCCCTCGGCCGCGACTTTGCGCGTGGAGTCCTTCGCCGAGTGGCCGTAGCGCGCGGCACTGCCCGCCGCCATCGCGGCCTGGCTGCCCATGCCCCGGTATTGTTTGTAGAGCTTGCCGTTGATTTCCATGATCTGCCCCGGTGCTTCGGGGCAGCCAGCGAGCAGGCCGCCGCAGATCACCGCATGGGCGAGGGTGAGCGCCTTCACGATGTCGCCGCTTTTCACGATGCCGCCATCCGCGATGATGGTGACGCCGCATTGCTCCGCCGTGCGGGCCGCGACATAGAGCGCCGTGAGCTGGGGGATGCCGACGCCGGCGACGACGCGGGTGGTGCAGATGCTGCCGGGTCCCTGGCCGACCTTGATCACATTTGCGCCGCATTTCGCGAGAAACTCGACGCCTGAGCCGCTGGTCACGTTGCCCGCGATGATCGGCAAATCCGGAAACGCGCTGCGGATGAGCTTCACCGTGTCGCCGACGCCCGCGCTGTGCCCGTGTGCGGTGCTCACGGCGATGACGTCGCAGCCGCGATCCACGAGCGCGCCCGCGTGGCCGATGATGCGGTCGCGGTCGAGCGTGCCGTCGGGCTTGCGCAGGCCGATGATGCTCGCGCCGCAGAGGAGGCGGAATTTTTCATCGCGCGCGGGCTTAAACTGCGCGCCGCGCTCGTGGAGGATGTGCTCGATGTCGCTGAGCGTGAAGAGCCCGCGCAGGACGTCGCCGTCGCCGACGACGGGGAGCTTGTGGATGCCCATGTGCGCCGTGAAGAATTTGTCCGCCGCGCGGATGGGATCGCTGCCCAGCTCGCGCTCGTGAATGGCCTGCACCTGCGCGCGCGGCAGCATCGCCTCGGCGACCTTGCGCGAGGCATAGCGCTCGCGGACGACATTGCCGGGCAGCAGGCCGAGGAGAGTGTTCTTTTCATCCACCACGGGGAATGTCGCGAACCCGAAGCGCCGCTCCTCGATCATCTCGAGCACTTCGCCGATGAGCTGGTTTGGCCCGACCTTGATGGGTTCCTGAATGAGGCCGTGGACGTTGTTTTTCACGCGGCTCACCTCGGAGAGCTGCTGCCGCTCCGGCATGTTGCAGTGGATGAGGCCGAGGCCGCCGGCGCGCGCCATGGCGATCGCCATCGGCGATTCGGTCACGGTGTCCATGTCCGCCGAGATGACCGGCAGGCGGAGCTGGAGACGCTCGTGGAGCTGCGTGTCGAGGCTCGCGTCGCGCGGGATGACCTCGCTGTAGAGAGTGGCGAGAGTCACGTCGTCGTAGGTGAGCGCCACACCGCTGTGCGCCTGGAAAAACTTGTCCGCCGGCTGGTAGAACTGGTCGTCGAGAGGTGCCATGTCACACCCTGCCAGAAGCGGCGGGAGGATGAAAAGAGGGAAGTGCGGTCAAAGCCGCGACAGGCGTTCGCGGCTTGTGGACGCGCCGCAGCAAGGGCACTTTGGAAACTCCGCGCCGGTCGCATCGCGGAACTCGAACGCGCAGAGGTGGCATCTCATGAGGTTGCGGTGCGCGCTCACCTCGCGGCGGTGGCGGCGGATGTTGTGGAGCAGCGCGGCCACCAGCATGATGCCGAGGCACAGCCCGGTGTAGGCGAAGATGATCTCGTGCAGTTCGAGGCGAAACATGCGGCTATTTGGGCGCGGCGGGCGCGGCGGTGTCGTCGCCCCATGTGACAGTGACCGTGCCCCATTGCAGCGCGCCGCCGGACGGCGAGAAGCGGAGCCCTTGCACGAACGCGAGCGCCTCGGCATCGAGCGCCTTTTCTCCGCACGCGTCCTGGATGAATGCGAACCGCACGCTGCCTTCCGCGTTCACGCCGGCGAGCACGGTCGTGGGCTGCACGTTCGCGGTGGCTCTTGATTTCGGAGCAAAGGCGGACGTCTTGTCCGCGCGCGTTTGGAGCGTGGCGGAAAATGCGATCTGCGTCGGCTGCGGCGCTGGCGCCGCCGGAAGGACTTTCTCCGACGGCGTCACGCTGCGGATGAGCGAGATCGGATCGTGAGCGGGTGGAATCTGGATCGTCGGCGGTTCAGGTGGTGCGCCGAGCGGCTGCGTGCGGACTGTGTTGAACGATGGCCGGTAAGGCACGTCGAGCAGGCCCTTGGGTTCGACAGTCTGCACTTTCGCCACAAGCGCGGGATCATGCGTCGCGATCCAGTCGAGCAGCGCGCTGCTCTCCGCAGTGCGAGTGGCGGCGTCGCCGGCCGGCGAAAGAACCTGCACGAGCGGCGCGGTGCGGATGGCCCGCGGTGCGACGGGATCCTTTCCGTGGAAGATGAAGAACGCCGCGCTGTGCAGCAGGAACGACAGGAAGATGAACGCGGCGAGCCACCACGAGCTGCCTTCGCGGTCGGCCCATGTGAAGATCACCGGTGTCTCGCGCTCAACGTCGTTCACTCTTCGGGAATTCGCCGGCGAGGATCACCGAGTAGCCGCTGCGCAGCGCCTCGTCCGTCACTGCGGCGACGGTGCCGGAAGGCGCGCCCGCGTCGGCCTTGATGATGAGCCATTTCTCCGCGGCGCTGTTCGCCTTGAACTGCGCGCGCAGTTCGGCGGCGGTCACCTCGCGGTCGCGGTGATACATCGCGGGAGCCGGACCTCCGGTGATGCTCACGATCTCCGCGTTCTGCTGCGGGCCGAGGGCAAAGGAGGTGGTCGGCAGGCTCACCTGCACGCCCGCGGTGAGCGTGAACTTTGACCCGAGCACGTAGAAGACGAGCACAAGCAGCAGCACGTTCAGCATCGGCATGATGCCGAACAGCGCGAGGTGGAAGTGGTAGCTGCGCTCGAGCTTCACGGTCAGCGCTGTTCCGACACCCGCGGCGGCTCGCCGAACTCGATGATGTCCGTGCGCTGGCGGCTCTCGACGAGAAGGTTCACCACCTCGATGCCGGCGCGCTCCATGTCGTGGATGACCGAATTCGCGCGCGCGCTGAGATAGGCGTAGGCCATAGCGCACGGGATGCACACCGCGAGGCCGGCGCCGGTCGTGATGAGCGCCTGGTAGATCCCGTTGCCGATTTCCGCGGAGCTCGTCAGCCCGGTCGTCGCGCGCATGCTTTGGAACGCCTCGATGAGGCCCGCGACCGTCCCGAGCAGGCCAAGCAGGGGAGTGAGAAATGCAAGCGCCGCGAGCATGCCGAGGCGGCGTTCCAAGCGCGGCACTTCGAGCTGGCCGGCTTCCTCGACGATGTCCTTCAGCTCCGTCCGAGGCGCGCTGTGGCGGATGATCGCCGCGTGGACGACACGCTGCACCGGGCCGCGCGTCGCTGCGGCCTCCATCTGCGCCTCCTGGTAGCGGCGGCCGTGGATGAGGTTCGCGAGGCCGCGCATGAATTCGCCCACGCGCACGCTGATGCGGTGGAAGTAGATCAACCGCTCGAGGAACACGGCGCTGCCGAGCACGCTGCAAACCAGAATGAACCACATGATCGGTCCACCTTTTTGCATGAAGTCGAGGAGCATGGCTGGATTCTACGCGTCACTTTGCACGGCGCGAAAGAACGAAGTTTCGGTTTTGCGCGGCCCGCCGTCCGCGTATGAAGGCCGCGTGCGAATCATCGCGATCGATCCATCCCTGCGCTCCAGCGGCTTTGCCGTGCTGGAAAAGAGCGGCGGCAAAGTGCGCGCGCTCGACTACGGCGTGGTGAAGAACCCACCGAAGCTGCTGCCGAGCGGCTGTCTCGTGGCAATCCGCGGGCGCATCGCGGAGCTGATCGCTCAGCACTCGCCGGACTGCGCGGTGTTCGAGGGCGTGATCTTTGTGCAGAGCCACCGCATCGCGATCACGCTCGGCGCGGCGCGCGGTGCGGCGCTGGTCGCGGCGGCGGAGCGCGGGCTGCCGATTTACGAATACGCGCCGCGGCGCGTGAAGCAGAGCGTCGTCGGCAGCGGTGCCGCTCAGAAGCAGCAGGTGGGCTTCATGGTGCGCGTGCTCCTTGGGCTCACCGAGACACCGCCGCCGGACGCGGCCGACGCGCTCGCCATCGGCCTCACGCATTTCCAGACCGCGGAGAGCGCGCGCCACGGCGCGGTGGTGCTCGAGCAGATATGAACATCCGCTGGCTCGGCAGGATCAGTTACGCGGACGCGCTGGCGATGCAGGAGAAGATCGTCGCGCAGAAGGCGGAGCAGCCCGGTGCGCCGGATGAGCTGCTCCTGCTCGAGCACGACCCCGTCTTCACGATGGGGCGCAACAACGATCATTCCTCGCTGCGCGATCCCGCCGCGCTGCCGGCGCCGCTGATGATGATCAACCGCGGCGGCCAGGCGACGTGGCACGGGCCGGGGCAGCTCGTCGGCTACCCGCTGCTCGACCTGCGCAGGCGCGGCTCGGACCTGCACCGCTACCTCCGCGAACTCGAGGAGTTCCTCATTTCACTCTGCGCGGAGTTTGGCGTCGTGGCGTCGCGGCGCGAGGGGCTCACCGGCGTGTGGGTCGGGGGGAAAAAAATCGCGAGCCTCGGTGTCGGTGTGCGCCGGTGGATTTCGATGCACGGCTTTGCGCTCAACATCTGCGGCCCGCTGGACGGCTTTGCGCACATCACGCCTTGCGGCATCGCAGGCGTGGAAATGACGAGCCTCGAGCGCGAGGGCGCGGCGGGGGTGACGGTCGAGGCTGTCGCTGCAAAGGCGGCGGAGCGGTTCGAGGCGTTCTTTGCCACGGCGCAGCCGCAGGAGTGAGCGGGCTCCCTAGCTGTGGATCACCAGCTCGATGTTCTCGGGCAGGTTGCTTGCCACGCGCTCGATCACGCTGCCCTTGAGCAGGCGGGCCATTGCGGCGCGGTGCGAGGAGCCGAGCATCACGAGGTCCACGCCGAGCGTCGCGGCGATGTCCACGATGGAGCCGGAGGGATCTGTCGTGACAGTGTAAATCGGCTGCACGCACACGCCGGTCTCCTCGCCGAGCTTCAGCATGAGCGTCATGATCGCGGAGGCCTGCGGGTCATCCTGCCAGCGTGCGCGGCGTGGCTCGGCAGTCCGTGCGCCGCCGAGGAGCACGGCGATTTCGCGCATGGTGAGCACGCAGAGCACGGCCTTGTGCAGCTTCGCCTCGTTGAGCGCATACTTGAGCACAGGCGTGATGCCGCGCGCGCAGACGAGGAACTTGCGGCCCTCGGCCAGCGGCTGCGGGCGCAGGCGCTCGATCGTTTCTGGCGACACGATCTCCGCCATCTCGCGGGCGACGGTGACGGTCGCGAGGCCGCTCGCCTTGTGCGAGAGCGCGCGCAGCCAGAAGCCCAGGCCCAGCACGATCACCACGAAGAACAGCGCGAGGTGCTTTTCATACGCCAGCGACACCTCGACGCAGAACAGCACGAAGAACGTCAGCCCGAAAAGCGCGCGCTCCCAAATCTTGAGATCGAGCTTCTTGTTGAACGTGCATGAGCCGAGATTCACCGTGATCGCGCCGACGACGCCGATGGCGTAAAGCTCGCCGAGCGTCTGCAGCGCCTTGTCCGGGTCCGCGTAGGTGATGAGCAGCACGATGCACGGCAGCACCGTCGCGACGATGAGCGGGAGCTTCGGCACACCGTGGCGGTTCAGCGCGAGGAAGGGGCGCGGCATCTCGCCGTCGCGCGCGAGCGTGTAGAGCATGCCGATGAGCGCCGCGATGGCGGTGTTCACCGCGCTGAGCAGCAGCAGGCCCACGACAATGCCCGCGACGACCCCCATCACCACGCCCCACGTGTGGCCGAACGCCTTCGCCGCGAACTCCTCCCCGAGCACGCGCAGGATGTGCGAGCTGTCCTCCGTGAGGCGGTGCAGCATCGTCTGCTCCGGCGAAAATGCCGAGTGGCTCCACTTCCACAGCGACACCGTAGCCCATCCGAGCAGGATTGTGCCGCCGACGACTTCCAGCGCCACGGGGATGATCGCCCGCTTCGCCTCGCGTGCCACGCGCGGATGCTCGGACGTCGAGCCGGGGTCCAGCTTCAATACTCCCGTGAGGCTCGCGATGGCCTCCACGCCGCTCAGTGCGAGGATCGAACTCACGAACGACCCCCATGCGTGCCCGACGGTGTGGCTTGGCGGGAAGGGCGCGAGGTCGGTGGTGAAATGCGGCGCAGCCAGCGCGATGAGCACGATCACGAGCAGCACCATCGGCACGGCGAGGCCCACGGCGAGGCCGCCGCTGTGGCGCGGGCCGTAGGCGTTCAGCACGCCGAACGCGACCACGGCGAGGATCGTCAGGCCGGGGACCCAGACGTTCGCCAGGTTTGGAAAGAAATACTTCAGCGCGTCGTAGCCGCTCAGCGCCGCGGTCACCGTCAGGTCCGCGATGAGCAGCAGCGCCCCGACCACGGCGAGCGCCCGGCCCTGCGACCGCGCCGCGGAATACACCCCGCCGCCGTCCGGGAAGTGCTTGCAGACGACGATGTAGTTCAGCCCGACGAGGCCTGTGACCGCGCACACCGCCATGATCGTGTGCAGCGACGCGAACTGCATCGCCAGGAACGCGTAGCCGATGACGTAGGCCTTCGACGTGCCCCAGTCGCCGTAAAGCAGGGCTGCCGCGCGCTTCCAGTCGAGGTTGCGCGGGCGTGTGACATCTGTGGACGGTCCCATGATCGTGGAATCGAGAAATCAGCCGGCCTTCCGGCCTTTTGAAAAACCTCAGCGCGCGGGGGAAGAGGCGGGCTGCGCGGTGGAATGGCCGGGGGTCCGGCCGGTGCGGGGAGCTGGGAGCGGCTGCCCGTTGAGAGATTCAGTTTTCAAGTGCGGACGCCGACGATGCCCCGCCCCCCGCCCGCGGTCAAGCGTCCCGCGGCAACGGGGTCACCGGTGTTTCATTTCACTACGAAGGGCACGAAGGGCACGAAGAAAAGGAGGCGTCGAGGAATTCCTGGCTCCTGTTTCTTTCCGTCGCCTTCGTGTCCTTCGCGCCCTTCGTAGTAAAATCCCCACGTCCCGCGGCCACCCGGGACATCCGCCGTTGGCAAAGCCGCCCCCGGCTGCTCTACTCCCGCCACTTTCTCCCGATGAGCACCGACGCCGCCCCACCGCCACCGCCCGCCGACGCCCCAGCCGCGGACAAGCCTGAGGCCTTCCGCGACGGCGACCTGAAGGCCATCGAGTATTTCAAGGAAGCCCACGCCCTTCTCCGCCACCAGATCGGCAAGGTCATCGTCGGCCAGGACAAAGTGATCGATGAACTCCTCATCGCCATCTTCACCCGCTCCCACGCCCTCCTCGTCGGCGTCCCCGGCCTCGCGAAGACCCTCCTCATCTCCACGCTCGCCCAGGCCCTGAACCTCCAGTTCAAGCGCATCCAGTTCACCCCCGACCTCATGCCGAGCGACATCACCGGCACCGAGGTCATCCAGCAGGACGCCGCCGGCGCGCGCGCCTTCAAATTCCTCCCCGGCCCCATCTTTGCCAACGTCATCCTCGCCGACGAAATCAACCGCACCCCGCCGAAAACCCAGGCCGCCATGCTCGAGGCCATGCAGGAGAGGAAAGTCACCGTCGCCGGCGCCGACCACAAGCTCCCCGACCCCTTCTTCGTCCTCGCCACCCAGAACCCCGTCGAACAGGAAGGCACCTACCCGCTCCCCGAGGCGCAGCTCGACCGCTTCATGTTCATGGTTTACGTGGACTACCCCAGCGCCGACGAGGAGCTCGAAATCATGCGCCGCGGCACCGGCAACGCCACCGCGAACGTCCGCCAGGTCCTCGGCAGCGACCACATCCGCTACCTCCAGGGCACCGTCCGCCGCATGCCCGTCGCCGAGCACGTCCTCCGCTATGCCCAGAGCATCGTCGCCGCCACCCGCACCCGCAGCGAGCAGGCCCTCGACTTCTGCAAGAAATGGCTCACCTGGGGCGCCGGCCCCCGCGCCTCGATGAATCTCATCCTTGCCGCCAAGGCCCACGCCATCCTCCAGGGCCAGGTCTATGTCGGCTGCGACGACGTCGCCGCGGTCGCCCCCAGCATCCTGCGCCACCGCATCATCCCCAATTTCGCCGCCCAAAGCGAAGGCGTCACCAGCGACATCATCACCCGGATGATCCTCGACCGCATCCCGAAGGACTAAAACGGCTCAAAACGAGGCAAGGTCGTCCGGTCGCGGCCGTTCAGGGAGCCGGGGCGCCCTCGCCCCGGCTTCACCCCCCCCCGCGGGGCAGGGCGCCCCGGCTCCTTGCGTATCTATTGCGAGGTCTGCGCCACCGTTTTTGTGGATGGCGTCGTCTGCGGAAACCGTTGCGTTCACCACGTGCAGATTGGAAATGGCTTCCAAATGAGCTGAGGCGTCCGCTTGGAGCAATGCGGTGGATAAATTTAGCCATTCCGCGGCATATTCTTAAAATGATGTCTATTTGCCTTAAAATGCTGCATCTTTTTTCAAATCTGAATCGTCTTCATATAGCATTGCATCGGCTTTTTGTGCCTCTGCAGCCACTGCAGACCCACAAAAAGGCGCCACAGGCGCAGACAAAGACGACGCAGATTCGGACCTAGCCGACACATCTCTATACTCAGACACGGCAATGCTATATCCAGACGAAACATAGCCACAGCCAGACGACTCACAGATTGATTTGGCCACCGCAGACCCATACCCGGATGCAGCTGGTTTGCGTCTGGCTGACGCAATTTTCCATCCGGCCAGCGCAGGTTCAAGGACAGTCACCTCGGCCAGAAAGGAAGGCATGGCCCTATCCGAAGGAGACGCGCCAAGGCATTGCCCCGACGTCTCCACCATTCCAACGACAGCCACCCGGCAGCCAAAAGCCAATCCCCTCGTGTTCGCCGCCCAGACTCCCCTGAAAATAGCCCGGCGCTTTAGCGGTGGGTCCGCCGCGCAGCCCGGAACAAGTCCCGCCAGGGACGAAGGAGCCGTTCTGCCGTCCCTCCGGGACTCGGCTCCGCGAGGGCGCCCCGTTTCCCAGCGCTAAAGCGCCGGACTATTTTCAGGAGAAGACAGACCTCCCGCCCAAAGCGCCGGGCTGTTTTCGGAGGAGGACAAATCTCCAGCCCGGAGTGACCGGCTATTTCGGTCAGCAGCCGAACGTCTCGCGCAGGTAGTCGCGGCTGCGCGTGGCGATGGCCTCGGGGCCTTCCTCGAATTTGAAGACCTCGACGGAGACGATGCCGTCGTATTTCGCATCGCGGAGCGCGGCGGCGATGGGGCGGAAGTCCATGTCGCCGAAGCCGGGGCCCTTGAGGTTCGGGTCGTTGGCGTGGAAGTATTCGAAGTGGCCGGCGCTCTCGCGGATGATGTCGGGGATGGGGCGGCCCTCGGAGCTCATGGCTTTCACGTCGAGGATGATGCTCATGGCCCTGCTGCCAAACTGCGCGGCGAAGCGGCGGCCCTCGGCGGCGGTGTTCACAAAGTCCGTCTCGCTCGGCGCGAGCGGCTCGAAGCAGAGGACCACGCCGCGCTGCTCGGCGCGCTTCACGGCGGCGCGGAAGGCGTCCGTGGCGAACGCCCACGCCTGCTCGTAGCTGACGCCTTCCATCAGATTGCGCTGCTTCGGCGAGCCGACGATGATGCGCGTGCCGCCGAAGTCGGCGCAGCAGTCCACGAGTTCGACGAAGTAGTCCGAGGTGCGCTGGCGCACGGCGGCGTCGGGATGCGTGAGGTAGATGCCTTCGGTCTGCACGAGCACCCAGTGGAGTCCGCTGATGCCGATGCCGATTTTTTCCGCGAGGCCGCGGATGCGCGTGCGCTCGGCGGCGGAGATTTTGCCGACGGGGCTCGCGACGGTGAAGGGGGCGATTTCCACGTAGTCATAGCCGGCCTTTTTCGCGAACGCGAACATGTCCTCGGCGGGCCAGTCCTTGAAGATCTCGCTGCAGATTCCGAATTTCATGCGCGCACCATGCCGTGCGCGGCGAGCGCGGGGGAAGGGGAAAGTTGAGCGATGAGGGTTGAGGGTTGAGCGTCCGCAGCCCGCGCGGCTTTTCCTCTCAACACTCAACACTCAACTCTCAACATCGCCCGCTCAGCGGATGCCGCGGGCGATGTATTCGCGTGAGAGCGTGACGTAGCGGTCGGCCCAGACGCGGATGCCGGCCTGCTCGTCGAGCGAGAGCGTGCGGACGACTTTTGCGGGCGTGCCGAGGATGAGCGAGCCGGGCGGGAAGACCTTGCCGCCGGTGACGACGGCGCCCGCGCCGATGATGGAGCGCGCGCCGACTTCCGCGCCGTCGAGGACGACCGCACCCATTCCCACGAGGACTTCGTCGGCGATCTTGCAGGCGTGGATGACAGCCTTGTGGCCGACGGTGACGAGCTCGCCGACTTCCGCGCCAAATGCGTCGGCGACATGGACGACCGCGCCGTCCTGGATGTTCGTGCGCGGGCCGATGACGATGCGGTGGATGTCGCCGCGGAGCGCGCACTGGAACCACACGCTGGATTCCTCGCCGAGGGTGACGTCGCCGAGGATGGTGGCGTTCGCCGCGGTGAACGCCGAGGGATGGATGCGCGGCGCGGTGCCGAGGAAATGGGAAATCCGCTCAGAAAAATCCATGCGGCAAGCTGAGCGGCGGGGAGGGAAAAATCAACCGGGGAACGGCACGCGGAGTGCAGCGGAAGAATTTTTTCAAAACCATTGACGCGGCCATTTCCGGGTGAGAGACAGCGCGCCGAATTGACGGCGCTGAAGATCAGCCCGGGAATTCATTGAACCACCCAGAACCCGCAATCCCAATGAACAAGGCAGAACTCGTCTCCAGTGTGCAGAAGAACCTCGGCAAAGGCGTGAGCAACGCAGCCGCCGAGAAGGCCGTGAACGCCGTGATCGATGCGATCGCCGCGTCGCTGCGACGGGGGAAGAATGTGCAGTTGATCGGTTTCGGGAACTTCCGGGTGGTGAGCCGCAAGGCGCGGATGGGCGTGAATCCGCGGACGAAGGAGAAGATCAAGATTCAGCCGTCGAAGTCGGTGAAGTTCACGGTGGGAAAAGATCTGAAGTCGAAGCTCTGAGGGGCGGCCGGCGCGGCCGTGGAGCGCCCGGGGAGGGGAAAAGATTGAATTCGATGTTAACGGCGGCCTGAATGCTGCTTAATCAGGCACGATCCATTTTAGCCCGAATGCATCGCGCCCTCGAAAAAAAGATTTATGCCGGGATTGCGGCGGCCCTCGCCGTGTTTCTCGTCGTTGCTGGCGTCGCGATTTGGCAGGTGTCCAAGGTGCAGGAGGCGCGGATGCTCGGAGTGGTCGCGATTTTCGGCAGCATGGCCTACTCGGTCCTGCTCGGCTTTGCGCTGATGTGGATGCGGCGCGGCTCGCAGGAGCGCCGCGAGACGGAGAAGGGCCTGCGCGACGCGGAGGAGCTGAATGCGCGGATGATCGAGAGCAGCACGGACTGCATCGCGCTGCTGGATGTGAACGGCCGGCTGAAGGTGGTGAATTCCGCGATGTGGAAGTGGATCGAGGACATCGGCCTGCAGCCGGTGGAGGACATGAAGTGGGTGGAAGCGTGGTTCGGCGATCTGCGTCGCGCCGCGGAGACGGTGCTGAAGTCCGCGCAGGGCGGAAAAGTGGGGAGGTTCCAGGGCCTGTGCCACGTGCGCTCCGGCGAGGGCCGCTGGTATGATGTGATTGTCTCGCCGGTCTCGGACGAGAAAGAGCGCCCCGAGCGGCTGCTGGTCGTCTCGCGCGACGTGACGGCGAGCCATTCCTCCGAGGAGAAGTTCCGCGTGCTCTTCGACCACTCGACGAACGCGCACATCATCTTCGACGATCACCGCGTGGTGGACTGCAACCACGCCGCGGTGGAGATGCTCGGCTTCACGTCGAAGCTCGACATGATCGGGCTCGACGTCGCCGCGCTCTCGCCGGAGCAGCAGCCCGACGGCGCGCTTTCCGAAATCAAGCGCACGGAGACGTGGCAGCTCGTCCACGAGATGGGCCACTGCCGCTACGAGTGGCAGGCGAGGCGGTGGACGGGCGAGGAGTTCCCCGTGGAGATCGCGCTCACGCCGGTGTGGGCGGACGGGCGCGAGGTGCTGCTCGCGGTGTGGAGCGACCTCACCGAGCGCCGCCTCACGGAGAAGCTGCTGCGGGAATCCGAGCAGCGCTTCGAGGCGTTCATGGATCACAGCCCGACGCTGTGCTTCATCAAGGACGACCAGGGACGGATGATCTTCATCAACCGCGTGATGGCGCGCGCGTTCGGCGTGTCGTTCGAGGACATGGTGGGCAAGAGCGATCTGGACTGGCTGCCGCACGACACCGCGAAGGCGGTGATGGAATACGACCGGAGCATCCTCGCGAACAACCGCGCCTCGAAGCAGGTCGAGATGGTGACGACGGCCGACGGCCACATGCACGAGTGGCTGGTGATGAAGTTCCCGATTGTCGCGCCGGACGGGCGGAAATTCCTCGGCGGCATCGGCGTCGACGTGCGCGACCAGCGGCGTGCCGAGCGTGCGCTCAAGCTCAGCGAGTCCACCTTCCGCGAACTTTTCCACGACGCGCCCGTGGCCTACCACGAGCTCGACACCGAGGGCCGGTTCACGCGCGTGAACAAGACCGGCCTGGCGATGGTGGGCTACGGTGCCGAGGAAATGGTGGGCCGCCACGTGAGCGAATTTCTCGTGGGCGACGACGTGCGCGAGACGATCATGCGCAGGCTCATCGCGGGTGAGAGCGACGACGAGCCGTATCAGGCGCAGTTCCGCAGGAAGGATGGCAGCGTGTTCCCGGTGCTCGTGCGCGACAGCCTCATCCAGGACTCTGCCGGCGTGGTGTTCGGACTCCGCTCGACGATGCAGGACATCAGCGAGCTGAAGCGCACGGAGGAGTCGCTGCGCGCCGCGGAGGAGAGCTACCGGAAGATTTTCGAAAACGCGATCGAGGGCATTTTCCAGATCACGCCCGAGGGGCGCTTCCTCAACGCGAACCCGGCGCTTGCGGCGATTCTCGGCTATGCGTCGCCGTCGGAACTGCTCGCGGGCGTGAGCGACATCGGCAGCCAGATTTACGTGCAGCCCTCACGCTGGGCGGAGTTTCGTTCGGTGATGGAGCGCGGCGCCTCGATTGCGGAGTTTGAGTGCGAGGTGCGCTGCCGCGACGGCTCGGTGATCTGGGTTTCAAAGCACGCGCGTCCCGTGTGCGGGCGCGACGGAAAGGTGATCTACTACGAGGGCGCGCTGGAAAACGTCACGGCGCGCAGGCAGGCGGAGGCCGCGATGGCGGGCGCCCGCGACTCGGCGCTCGAGTCGGCGCGGCTCAAGAGCGAGTTCCTCGCGAACATGAGCCATGAGATTCGCACGCCGATGAACGGCATCATCGGCATGACTGGCCTCCTGCTCGACACCGAGCTGTCGGCGCGGCAGCGGGACTTCGCGGAGACGATCGTGGACAGCTCGGAGGCGCTGCTGAAGATCATCAACGACATCCTGGACTTCTCGAAGATCGAGGCGGGCATGCTCACGTTCGAGGAGATTGACTTCGACCTGAACGACGTCGCCGAGGGCGTGGTGGATCTCTTCGCCGGACGCGCGCTTTCCAAGGGCATCGAACTGTCGCTCTCCATCGCCAACGAGGTGCCTGAGGCGATGCGCGGCGACCCGGGCCGCCTGCGCCAGGTGCTCGCGAACCTCGTCGGCAACGCGCTCAAATTCACCGACGAGGGGGAGGTGCGCGTGGTCGTGCGCGTGGAGAAGGATTACGCGGACGGGACGATGCTGAACTTCGAGGTGATGGACACCGGCATCGGCATTTCGATCGAGCAGCAGGCGCGTCTCTTCCAGGCGTTCGTGCAGGCCGACGGCTCGACGACGCGCCGGCACGGCGGCACGGGGCTCGGCCTCGCGATCAGCCGCCGCCTTGTCTCGCAGATGGGCGGCGAAATCTGGATCGAGAGCGAGCCCGGACGCGGCTCGCGGTTCTTCTTCACGGCGACGTTCGGGCACTCGGAGAGCGCGGGCGTGCGGCCGGTGCGGCGCTTCGCCGGGGTGCGCGCGCTGCTCGTGGAGGAAAATGGCGGCTGTCCGAACGTGCTCCCGCCGATGCTGGAAGGGTGGGGCGTCTCCGTGGAGCGCGCGGCGGATGCCGTGGGAGCGATGAGCGTCCTGCGCGCCGCCGCCGGCCGCAGCGAGCAGTTCGACATGGTGATTTTCGGGGTGGATGTGCGCATCGGGCACGGCGTGGGATTCGCCCGCGCGGTGCGCGACGACGCCGCACTCGCGGGGATCAAGCTGGTGCGCGTGGTCTCGCTTCACTCGGCGGATGACTCCGCGGAGCACGACAGCACTCCGGTGGACGGCGAAATCGCGAGGCCCATCAAGGATCGCAGCGTGCGCCGCTGCATCGGCAGTGTGCTGGAGTCCGAATCGGAGAAGGAACTCCGCCTGCTGCCGTTCGTGCCGGAGTCCTCCGAGCCGGTCCGCAGCATCGTGCTCTCCTCGCTGCGCGTGCTCATCGCGGAGGACAGCGTGGTGAACCAGAAGGTCGTCCAATTCCAGCTCCGCAAGCTCGGCTGCAGCGCGGACACCGTCGCGGACGGCGAGGAGGCCCTGCAGGCGATCCGGAGGAAATCCTACGATGTGATCCTGATGGACTGCCAGATGCCGCGGCTCGACGGATGGGAGACTTCCCGCCGCATCCGGCAGATGGAGAGGGGCGAGGCGCACCGCACATGGATCATCGCGATGACCGCCCATTCCCTTGTGGGAGACAGGGAGCGGTGTATGGAAGCGGGCATGGACGACTACCTGAGCAAGCCGGTCCGCTTTGCGGAACTCGCCTCGGCGCTCGAGCAGAGCCCCGGGGGGCAGCGCGTCGCCGCCGCGCGCGTGCAGGAGGTTCCGGCAAATGTCATCAGCCGCGAGAAAATCAGCGGCTTCCGGCAAATCGAGGAGGAGACCGGACAGACGGTGCTCACGAGCGTGATTGATCTCTTCATCGAGCGCACACCCCCGATGTTTGAGGAGGCGCGAAAGGCGGTCGCCGGCCGCGACACGCAGCGGCTCATCCGGCTCGCGCACACCATCAAGGGAAGCTGCAGCAACTTCGGCGCGCACCGGATGCGCGCCGCGTGCGAGCGCCTCGAGAAAGCCGCGCCGGACGGCGCGGACGTGGAGGAAATGATGGAGATGCTCGGGGAGATTGAGCGCGAGTTTGCGTTCGTCCGCTCCGCACTCGAGGGAGAACTGAAGGTGGGGGTCCTATGAAGATCCTGATCGCGGAAGACGATGTGGTGTCGGCGAAGATCCTCCAGCTCGCGCTGGAGAGCGGCGGGCACACGGTGGTGACGACGGAGTCCGGGGACGAGGCGTGGCGGGCATTCGACGCGGATCCAGTCCGCGTGATCGTGAGCGACTGGATGATGCCGGGCATTGACGGCCTGGAATTCTGCCGCCGCGTGCGTTGCCGCCCGAAGACGGACTACACCTATTTCATCCTCCTCACCGCAAACCACACGGGCCGCGAGAATCTGCGCAAGGCCATGGATGCCGGCGTGGATGACTTCCTTCCAAAGCCGCTCGACCGCGAGGCCATCGCGATGCGGCTGCGCGTGGCGGAGCGCATCATCGAGTTTGCGACGCAGATTCGCCAGCTCAAGGAGCTGCTGCCGATCTGCATGTATTGCAAAAAGATCCGCGACGACGAGAACTACTGGCACGCCGTCGAGAGCTACATCTCGCAGCAGACGGGCAGCAATTTCAGCCACGGCATCTGCCCGGAGTGCTTCGAGAAGCACGTGAAGTTCCGCCGCGTGCAGCAAACCTGACTCACCGCGCGAGCCGGCCCTGCGCGGCGAGCATGCGCCAGCATTCGGTGAAGCCGTTCGCGAAGTCTTTCGGGCGCGCATCCATCCAGCGCTGGATTTGTTCGAGGGTGAAAAACGAGCCGGATTCGATCTCCGATGGCGGCAGGCGGAACGGGCCTTCGTGCTGTGCGCGGTAGATTTTCACAAACTCCCAGCCGGTGTTGCGGCACGCGGCGATTTCGCCCGCGAGTTCGAGCGGCGCGCTGACGCCAAGTTCCTCCTCAAGCTCGCGCGGCGCGGTGGAATCGTAGTCGTCGCCCGCGTTCACGTGGCCGGCGGCGCTGCTGTCCCAGCGGCGGGGATGCGCGTCCTTCCAGCGCGAGCGGCGCTGGAGGAAAAGCTCGCCCCGCTTGTTGAAGACGAAGATGTGGATCGCGCGGTGCAGCAGCTTCTCGCGGTGAACGACTCCGCGCGGCTTCCGGTCCACGACACGGTTCTGCTCGTCCACCACGTCGAACATCTCGCCGTTCACGTCCTGCGCGCCGGCGCTGTGATCGTCCTCGGCGCCGCTTGCAAGGTTCGTCAGCGAGATCCACTGCGGGAGGCTGAGCTCCTCCGCGCGCGCGGTCGCGGGCACGCCGAGCTTTTCGGAAAATTCCGGCCAGCGGTCTAGGCCGAGCAGCTTGTGGAGCTGCTTGCGGCGCTGGCTGAATCCCCGCTTCACCAACTCGGTGAATTTCGCGCCGTCGCACTCGGGCAGCGTGTCGTCGTCGCGGGGTGTGAGGAGCACGACGGATGAGCCGACTTTCGGAACTGGAGTGAAGACGTGCGGCGGGAGGTGCTTGAGCAGCCGCGCATTCCAACGCCGGCCGATGAGCACCGTGAGCGCGCCGTATTCGCCCGTGCCGGGCTGCGCGCAGAGCCGCTCGGCGAGTTCGCGCTGGAGCGTGAAGACCATTCGGCTCGCGGGGCTGGGCTCGGCGGTGAAGAGGAAGAGCAACTGGCTCGAGACGTAGTAGGGAAGGTTGCCAAAGACCGGCAGCGGTCCGCGCCAGAACAACTCGCGCGGATCGAAGTCGAGCGCGTCGCCATGCACGACCTCGAGCTTCGGAAAATTCTCCCGCAGCCACGGTGCGATGCGGTCGTCCTTCTCGAGCACGATGCCTTGCGGCGAAATCTGTGCCGCGAACTCCGTCAGCGCGCCGAGCCCCGGCCCGATTTCCACCCACGGCGCGTCGGGCGCGATGCCCGCCTGCTCGACGATCCAGCGCGCGATGTTTTGATCGTGCAGGAAATTCTGCCCGAGGCTCTGCGTCGGCCTCGCGCCGATTTCCGCAAGCGTCGCCGCGATGGTCGAGAGTTTCATTCCGCGCTCAGAGCGTCGCCTTCAGCAGCGCGACATGCTCGGCGGGTTTCACCTTGCGGAGCACGGCCTTCAGTTTTCCGTCGCCGCCGATCACGAAGGTGGAGCGCTCGGTGCCCATGTATTTTTTCCCATACATGCTCTTCTCGACCCACACGCCGTAGGCCTCGACGATTTTCTTCTCGTCGTCCACGAGCAGCGGGAAGGGCAGTTCGTGCTTCGCGATGAATTTTGCGTGGCTCTTCGCCGAGTCCGGGCTCACGCCGAAGATGACGGCCTTGCCGTCGAAGTCCGGCCACGCGTCGCGCAGCGAGCACGCCTGCGTGGTGCAGCCGGGCGTGTCGTCCTTCGGGTAAAAGTAGAGCACCACCGTCTGCCCCTTGAAGTCCGCGAGCGACACCTTCGCGCCGCCGCCGAATTTTCCGCCGACCGCCGTCGCCGAGAATGCCGGGGCCTTGTCGCCCGCTGTGAGTTCCTTGCTCATCGTTCGCTTTTGAAAATGACGGGTGAAAATGAAAAGGGGCCTGCCCGTTTGCGGGCAGGCCCCCCGTGGAAAATTCCGCGGTTACTTCAGCTCCGCGAGCTTCGCCTTGATCGCGGCGAAATTCGGCAGGTCCTTCGGCGTCGGCGTCTGCTCGGCGTATTGCACCACGCCGTTCTTGTCCACGACGAACGCGGCGCGCGCGCTCGTGTCGCCGATGCCCGCGAGGCCGGGGAACTCGACGCCATACGCCTTGGTGGTCGCCTTGTTCAGGTCGCTCACGAGCGTCACGGTGATCTTCTCCTTCTGCGCCCACGCCTCCTGGGCGAACGGGCTGTCCACGCTCACACCGATCACCTCCGCGCCAATGTCCGCATACGCGCTGATGCCCTGCGTGATGTCGCAGAACTCCTGCGTGCACACGCCCGTGAACGCGAGCGGGAAGAAAAGGATGACGGTGTTCTTCTTGCCGAAGTTCGCCGAGAGAGTCACGTCGGCGAGGCCGTTGGCGCCTTTCGACTTGAGGGTGAAATCCGGGGCTTTGGTTCCGACTGCGATGGGCATGGTGTGTGGTTGGTTTGGGTTGTCGTTGTGGTCGTTGAAAGGGAAGGGGCTTGTAGAGCGCGCCTCGCCGCTCGGCAACCGCTCTTTTGCGCCGCGTGCGCCGGCTGCGTTTGCAGTGGACGCATCCCCGCGCGGCGCCTACACCGCGCCCGATGTCACGCCCGAACGCTCCTGGCTGGCTCGTCGTCGTCGAGGGAATCGACGGCGCGGGCAAGAGCACCGTGCTGCGCAGGCTCGCCGAGCACTGCGCCGCGCGCGGCCTCGGTTGCGTGACGAGCAGCGAGCCCACCCGCGGGCCGTGGGGAATGAAGCTGCGGCAGAGCATGACCGAGGGGCGGCTGTCGCTCGACGAGGAGCTTGCACTCTTTTTGAAGGACCGCGCGGAGCACGTGGAGCGGCTCATCCGCCCGTCGCTCGTGGCGGGAAAAGTCGTGCTGTTGGATCGCTACTACCTTTCCACCGCCGCGTATCAGGGCGCGCGCGGCGCGGAACCTGGGAAGATTTTGGAAATGAACGAGAGCTTCGCGCCGAAGCCCGATCTCGTGCTGCTGCTCGACTTCGATCCCGCAGGCGGCCTTGCGCGCATCCGGGCGCGCGGCGATTCGCCAAACACTTTCGAGGAGCTGGAGCAGCTCCGCGCGGTGCGGAAAATCTTCCTCTCGCTGGAGCGGCCTTTCGTCCGCCGCGTGGATGCGTCGCGCGCACCGGAAGAGGTTTTTGAAGACTGCCGCGCGCAGTTCGATGCGGTGATCGTATAGCTTGCCCGTGCGCTGGAATGGACTTAGGTGCCGTCCATGCGCCGTGACATCCTCTGCTCCCTCCTCGGCTTCTCGGGCGGCTTCGTCGCTGCCGCTGTCGTCTTCTGGCAGCCGGTGACGCCTGCGGAAAACCAGGCTGCGGCTCCTTTGCCTGCGGGCTCAGCCGCGCGGGACGGCGCGAAGCCCGCGGTGGTCGAAACCCGCGCTGGCAGGCGCGTGACTGTTGCGGCGCGCGAGGACGCGGGCGCGGATCTCGCGCCGGCAGATTCCACGCCGCAGCCGAGGGGCGGTGCGGCGGAGACTTTCCACGAGACGATCGGGAAGCTGAAGGGCATGGAGCCGCACAAGCGGCAGCAGGCGATTGCATCGCTCGTGAAGCAACTGGTCGGGATGGGGCCGGAGGGATTGCAGGTGCTCCGCAATTATTTCCGCGCCGGGGAGGACGTGAAGTTCTCGGACAGCCAGGTGCTTTTCAACGGTGCGGGCATGGTGGCGGTTTCGTTGCGCACCGCGCTGCTGAGCGCGCTCGGCGATTCGCCCGGCGCCGGGGCTGTTGAAATCACGCGCGATGTGCTGCGCTCGACTTCGCGGCTGGACGAGGCGGCCATCGCGGTCGCGCAGCTCCAGAAGGCCGCGCCGGGCGCATACCGCGAGGAGGCGATTCAGGCGCTCCAGCGCATCACGGAGAAGCCGGGGGACAGGAATGAAATGATGCGGGCGGGCCTGGTGCTCATGGACGCGATGCGCGAGTTCAAGGCCGCCGAGCTGCTGCCGGCCGCCGAGGCATACGTGGCGAAGAACGGCTGGTATGTGCCGCAGTTCGCCGCGGCGCTCGATGCGCTGCCGGCAGACGTGCGCGGCGCGGCGCTGCAGCGGATGTTTTCAAGCGAGGCGGTGGTGAAAAATTTCCAGCAGAACTCGTGGGGCATGCAGTCGCTGAACTACGCCGAGCCGGTCGTCGCGCAGAACGTCGCGCAGATTTTTGCGTCGAGCACGGACAAGCGGTTCCGCGAAAGTTTCCTGCAGGGCTTTGCGAACACGCAGAGCGCGCAGGTTGGCGGATGGAATCCCGTGAGCGGCGGGATGGTGGTGAAGGGTGGCGGCACGGGCGACGCCTCGGCAGTGAGGGCTGCGAAGGTGGAGAAGCTGCAGGCGCGTGCGGCGTTTCTCGACACGATTGCGCCGCAGTGCAACACGCCGGTGCTGCAGGAGCGGCTGCAGGACGCCCGCGACGCGATTCAGAAGGCGATCGCCAACCCGGATTCCGACAGGCTCACGAAGACGGGGGGCGGCACGCTGATTCTCAGCGGGGCGAACACCTACGTCGGCGGTGCGACGATCATTTCGGGCGGAACGCTGGAAGTCACTGCTTCCACCGACAGGAAATGATGGACACCGGCGGGGCGGGCGCGCGGCTCGCAAAGGCACGGCTCTATGGGATCCTGGACCTCGGCTATGTCGCCGAGGGTTCGCTGGAGCGGATGGCGGCGCAGCTCTGCGAGGGCGGGGTGGATGTGGTGCAGCTCCGTGCGAAGGGCAGGGAGGATTTTGAAATCGAGGAGATGGCGAACCGCGTTGCGCCGATCCTGCGCGATGCGGGGGTGCCGTTCATCATCAACGATCATCCCGAGCTGGTGCCGGGCGTCGGAGCGGATGGCGCGCATGTGGGGCAGGATGATTTTACCGTGGCGGATGCGCGCTGGCGCGCGGGGCGCTCGCTCGCGGGTGAGGTGCCGCCGCCGATCATCGGCAAGAGCACGCACTCGGTGGAGCAGGCCGTTGCGGCTGCGGCCGAGGGTGCGGACTACATCGGCTTCGGCCCGCTGTTTCCCACTCCGACGAAGGCTGGGCGCCCGGCCATCGGCCTCGCGGACATCGCGCGCGTGCATTCGCTCGTGAACGTGCCGGTCTTCTGCATCGGCGGCGTGAAACTGGAAAACCTCCCCGAGGTGATCGCCGCAGGTGCGCGGCGGGTGGTGCTCGTGAGCGGCATCCTGCAGGCGCGGGATGTGGTGGCGTATTGCCGCGAGGCGAAGGCGCAACTCCCGTAGCCGCCGACGGAGGGAGGCGGGCTGATCTTCCAACCCGCATCCGGGAAGTGCCCATCTCCTTCCGTCGGCGGCTACAAAGGATTGGACGCGGCGCGCGCGCGCATGTAACCCGTGCGCCCTTTCCACCACACCCACATCCACACACCCATGTCCGTATTCGTCGTTGGTTCCGTCGCGCTCGACACTGTGAAGACTCCGTTCGAGGAGCATGCCGACCTGCTCGGCGGCTCGGCGAGCTATGCGGCGGTGGGGGCGTCGTTTTTCTCGCCGGTGAACATGGTCGGCGTCGTGGGCGACGATTTTCCGAACCGGCACATCGAGTTCTTCAAGTCGCGGAAAATCGATCTCGCGGGCCTGCAGATCGTGGCGGGCAAGACGTTCCGCTGGTCGGGCGAATACATGCTCGACATGAATGTGCGCGAGACGCGCAGCGTGGCGCTGAATGTGTTCGAGCATTTCAATCCCGTGCTGCCGCCACCCTACAAGAAGCCCGCGGTCGCGCTGCTCGCGAACATCGGGCCGAACTTGCAGAACAGCGTGCTCGACCAGATGGAGCGCCCGAAGTTCGTCATCGCGGACACGATGGATCTCTGGATCAACATCGCGCTCGACGAGCTGAAGCGGCTGCTGAAGCGCGTGGACATGCTCATTCTGAACGACAGCGAGGCGCGCCTGCTCACGCAGCAGACTTCGCTGATCAAAGCCGGCCAGCAGATCCAGGCGATGGGGCCGAAGTTCGTCGCGCTGAAGAAGGGCGAGCACGGCTGCCTGCTGTTCGGTGGGAACGGCGACTTCTTCTCGTGCAGCGCGTATCCGCTCGAGGATGTGCATGATCCGACTGGCGCGGGTGACACCTTTGCAGGCGGGCTCGCGGGGCATCTCGCTGCGAACACCCAGGGCGACGTGACGTTCAAGGCGCTGCGCAAGGCGGTGGTCTTCGGCAGCGTGCTTGCGAGCTACAACGTGGAGCAGTTCAGCCTCGAAAGGATGCGCACGCTCACGGATGCGGACATCGCCGCGCGCTACGAGAGCTTCAAGCTCTTCAGCCACTTCGAGGTGATCGAAGACTGAGCTGCCGCTGCGCCACTTATTGTGGGGCTGCCGGGGGGGTGCGCCGCTCCGTTACTGCGACCCGCGTTCCTGCGCCGGGCGTGCCGCCGTGGCGAACAAGCCGCCGACGCGGCGGGGGGTGATTTTCACAATGGTGCCGGTGCGGACTTGGTCGAAGAGTTCCACAACGTCGCGCGATTTCATGCGGATGCAGCCGTAGCTTGCGGGGCGGCCGATGTGGCGCTCATCCGCGGTGCCGTGAATGTAGATGCCGCGGGAAAGGGCGCGGGAATTTTCCTGCTGCAGGCCGCGCAGCGGGAGAATGCGGGTGACGATGGGGTCGCGTCCGGGCGCGTTGGGCCTGCAGATTTCGCCGGTGGCGCGGCAGTGGTGAAAGACGGTGCCGAGCTGCGCGCCCCCGCCGATTTTCCCGGCAATGGCAAACTGGCCGATGGGAGTGGTGTAGCTGCCGCGGGAGTCGCCGATGCCGTATTTGGATGTCGAGACGCGGTAGCTGGAGAGCTTATGGCCGCCCTCGTCGAAAACGTAGAGCCGCTGCTCGGAGATGCTGACGACGACGGAGGAAGCGGGGGCCGCGGAAGCGGACAGGGTGGCGAGCGTCTGGAGGGAGAGGAGGGCGAGGAGGAGGCGCCTCACTTGGCGAACCTCCTTGATGTGACGCTGGGCTGAAGTGTCATAAGGCGCGCGGATAGTGCGAATGTTCCACGGAAAGGCAAAGCATTTTTGACGACGTGAAGCAAGGTCCGCCGCTCTCCGACCGGAAAATGCCAGCCGGAATGGTCAGGCCGACAGGGCCTCGCCGTTGTCACGCCACGGGGCGCGGAGCTGCGGAAACCACTGTGCCAACGAGCACAGGGCGACGTAAGTGAAGCCGCCGGCGAACAGGGCGAGGAAGGGGATCGCGAACCAGTTGCAGGCGGCAACCTCGTGGACAAAGAAATAGATGAAATAGGCCGCGAAGCCGATTTCGATGAAGGGCAGCAAATTCTTCGTGACGGAATACTTCGCCTTTTTCCACGACTGGGTCTTTGTCTGGATGCCGTATTTCGGCGTGCGGGTGAACTCGCCGGTGACGCCGAACATTCCCTGAATCACCGCCCAGGCGTTGTTCACCGCCAAGCCGATGGTGAGCGCGAGCAGCGCGGGGAGATAGATGATTTCCCGCCACCAGGACCGGGGGTAAAGCTCGCGCTGCGAGACGATGTAGAAGACGACTGCCGGCAGCGAGCCGGTGATGAAAATCGGGATGTCGAGCAGGATGGTGCGCCAGATGCCCCAGCTTCCGTTGGTGGTGGATGCCACGCTCGGGTGCATGAGGATGCAGATGGCGGCGAGGAGGAGAAACGCGTAGTTCGACGTGAGGTGCATCGTGGCCTCGAGTTTGACCTTCAGCGGGAGCTCCGCGCGCCAGACGGCGGGCAGGAGCTTTCGGCAGGTCTGGATGCTGCCCTTCGTCCAG
The DNA here is from genome assembly GCA_044221185.1 of Chthoniobacteraceae bacterium. GTDB lineage: Bacteria > Verrucomicrobiota > Verrucomicrobiia > Chthoniobacterales > Chthoniobacteraceae > SXWH01. The sequence continues at coordinate 71,763 of JBGAPP010000003.1, forward strand.
CGGTGCTGCTGGCTCTTGAAGCCGTTCATGTCCACCGGCAGTTCGGCCGGGGTGACGAGGTCGGGGAGGAAGACGAAGTTCCAGCCCTTGAGCTGGGCGCGGTAGCTGAGGTCGAGATCCTCGGTGAGCGTGTCGTGCTGCCAGCCGCCGGCTTCGACGATGCAGGATTTCCGCCAGATGCCGGCGGTGCCGTTGAAATTGATGAAACGCCCGCTGCGGTTGCGGCCGGTCTGCTCGAGGAGCAGGTGGCCGTCGAGGAACATCGCCTGGACGCGCGTGAGCATCGAGTAGGTGCGGTTCAGGTGGCCCCATCGAGTCTGGATCATGCCCACCTTCGGGTCGGTGAAAAAGTCCACCGTGCGCTTCAGGACATCGGGCGTCGGGACAAAGTCGGCGTCGAGGATCAGGATGAAGTCGCCTTTCGCCGACTGGAGCCCGTTTTCCAAGGCACCGGCCTTGAAGCCCGTGCGGTCCGTCCGGTGGATGTGCGTGATGTCAAATCCGCGGGTCTTTAGATCCGCGACGAGCTTGGCGCTGAGTTCCCGGGTTTCGTCCGTCGAGTCATCGAGCACCTGCACGTCGAGCAGTTCGCGCGGGTAGTCGAGCTTCGAGACGGAATCGAGCAGGCGCTCGACGACGTAGAGTTCGTTGAAGATGGGGAGCTGGACGGTGACGCGCGGGAGCGTTTCCAGCTTGCCGGCAGGTTTCGCGGCGTTGCCGCGGTTCTTCAGAAAGAGGTAAACGATGAGATAGCGATGCAGGCCGTAGAGAGAGATCCCGAGCAGCACGGCTGTGTAACAAAGCGTCCAGATGATGTTTCCCAGATTGTCGGGCATGCGGTGAATGAGCCGTTTCCGGCAAAATGAAGGGCGTATGATGGGGGTTCGGCGGATGCGGTCAAGCGCAAATCCCGCCGTTGGTGAGAGGGGATTGCGGATTTTCCGAGCCTCAGAAAAGGCCCGGCTCCTCGGCTGCGCCGGCAAATCCGAGCGCCGACTCGCGCTCGCGGTCCGAGAGGCTGCGCCACCAGTCGCGCGCCTCCCTGTCAGAGTAGGCAAGCAGTGTGAAGGAGGTGCCACGCCATTCCATTTCGATGGGAAGGGCCTCCACTTCGTCGGCTCGGCAGCGGATCCACGGGACACGGACGGTTTTCATGAGTGGGTTTCGGGATACGCGGAGGATTTGAAAATGGCGAACACGAACGGCGCTCAGAGCGTCACCTTCATGCCGTCGGTCGCAATGCGGACGCCGTCGGGGAGCGTGGCTTCCGTCTCGGCATGGGCGAGATCGTGGCAGAGGTGCGTGAAGAGCGTCCGGCGCGGGCGGATGGCCTCGGCGGTCGCGAGCGCTTCGGTGAGGTTCATGTGCGTGGGGTGCTCCCGGTGCCTCAGCGCGTCGAGGATCAAAGTGTCCACGCCGGCGACTTCCGCACGGATGGAGTCCGGGACGGATTTGCAGTCGCTCAGATACGCGAGCAGCCGTCTGCCGCCGCGGATGAAAAGGTAGCCGTAGGTCGTGACGCGGCCGTGCGGGACGGGGAGGGGGACGATTTCAGTCTCACCGAGGCGGAAGGCACTTTTCACGACGTGCGTCTCCGGATGGATGTAGCCCGGGAAGCGGTTGTTGCCATCGAACGCGAATGAAAATGAGCGGCGGAGCTGGGTGAGCGTCTCCTCGGAGCCATAGACGGGCAGCACTTTTCCCCCGTGGCAGAACGCGCGCAGGTCGTCGAAGCCCATGATGTGATCCGTGTGCGCGTGCGTGATCATGACGGCGTCCACGCGCCGGATGTCCTCGCGCAGCGCCTGCTGGCGGAAGTCCGGCCCGGTGTCCACGACCCAGGAGCACTCCGGTGTCTCCACGTAGGCCGCGGCCCGCGTGCGCTTGTCGCGCGGGTCGGTCGAGCGGCAGACCGCGCAGTCGCACGTCAGCATCGGGACGCCCTGCGAGGTGCCCGTGCCGAGGAAAGTGAACGTGAAGTCGCCCATGAAACGGCGCGGAGCATCGCGGGCCGTGCGAGTGCGTGCAATTGGGAACATCACTTCTTCCTCTGCCTCCGCCTCTGCCGCTCACCTCTCACTCAAAAAAGATGGAGAGCAGAGTGAGCGGCAGAGGCAGAGCCGCTGCATCTTTCCGAAATCCGAAATCCCCAATCCGCAATCGGGTGAGGTGGGCGGAGACCCCCCGGACTCCGCCCACCTTTTTCCCAACCAACATCAACAAAGAGGAATCATCGCGCCTCGGCTTCCTGCGAACGGCAGCCGCGGCAGTAGCCGCCCGCTGGACACAGGCGCGATGATGCTGCCCGGAAGAACGCTGGCCAGCACCTCACGAACGACAGCGGCGGGCCCAAGGGGCCGGGCTGTGTTGCGGTCGGTGTGATGCGTTTTCATCGGGTTGCAAACCTGATATAGCCGGAAGCGTGCCGCGGCCCGCCGACCGCAAAAATTTTTCCGGACGGCTACCCGCCCGCGCCACCCTGCCAGAGCCGGCCTGCGAAGTTTGCACACCACGCACACGCATCGCCCACCCACTGGTAAAACGCCAGCGCGCTCGTCCACAGCTCATGCGCATAAGCCCCCAGCGTGATTTCCGGCGCGAAGACGAACAGCGCCCCGCCGAGCAGCAGCGCGTTTGCGAGGTAGATGAGCGTGAGGGAGAAGACGCGGCCCGGCCCGAGCAGGTCGCTCTGCCTGCGCGACATCACCCAGAGCGTGAACGTGAGGTGGAACATCCACGTGAGCCCGAGCGCCACGAGGAAGAACTCGCGCATCCACGGCGCGCCCTTGAAGAAGGACGACACGCCCCACGCCGCGAGCACCGGCACCGAGTAGAACGGCCAGAGATACGGCGCGAGCGCGATGAGGAAGTTGTATTTGTTCGTGACGATGTAGCCGCCCTCCGCGCTCACGTGGAAGCCCCGGATCTTCCCGCCGAACGCGCGCGCCATCAGCCCGTGCATCAGCTCATGGCCGAAGACATACACGCGCACCGGCCGCGGGCGTTTCCACGCGAGAAAGCTCACGCAGAGCCAGCCCGCCCAGATTCCCGCGCCGAGCGCGAGCATCAGGAACTCGTGCGACATCCAGAATGGTGCGCGCTGCGTCCCCGGCTTCGCATTGGAGAAAGTGTGGACGAGCGCGGCGGTGAACACCCATGCGAACGGCACGAGGCTCAGCCCCGCGAGCGCATTCCACAGCCGGTCGCGCAGCCGGCGGCGCGGCGTTTCGCCGTCATCGTTCCCCTCCAGTCCGCCGGCTTCCTCCGCCGTTTGAGCCGACACCCGCAGCTCGGACTGGTCGGTCAGTTCGAGCTGACCGGGGTCCGTCCGTGCGATCTTGGATTTGGAACGGCGCGGCTTGGGCACTTGGCCGGGACACTGCCCGACAGGCAGCGTGCTGTCTAGGGTTGAGCGGGTGCCGGCGTCAGGCTGCGAGGCAAGCGTCGAGCGCCGTGAGCAGCTCGCGCATCGTGTCCGGCGTCTCGTCGCCCATGTTGGAAAGGCGGAAGGTCTTCCCCTTCAGCTTGCCGTAGCCGCCGTCAATGATGAAGCCGCGATCCTTCGCCTTCTTGGCGAGTTCGGCGATGTCGATGCCCTTGTTGTTCGCGATGCACGTGAGCGACTTCGAGCGGAAGCCCTCCGGCGCGAAAAAGTCGAAGCCGTGCTTCTTCACCCACTCGTGGACGATGGCGTTGTTCTCCGCGTGACGCGCGTGGCGCTTCGCGACGCCCTCGGTGAAGATGTCGTCGAGCTTCGACTCGAGCGCGTAGATGTGGCTGATGCTCGGCGTGCTCGGCGTCATGTCCTCGAGCTGGTTCTTCGCGAACTCCGCGAAGTCGAAATAGTAGCCGCGTCCCTTCACCGTCGCCGCCTTGTCCATCGCCTTTTTGCTCGCGGCAAAAAGCGCAAGGCCCGGCGGCATCGCGAGCGCCTTCTGTGAACCGGTGAGCAGCACGTCGATGCCCAGCGCGTCCATCGGGATCGGCACGACGCTGAACGATGACACCGTGTCCACGATCAGGCACACATCCGGGAAGTCCTTCATCACCGCGCTGATTTCCTCGATGTTCGACATCACGCCCGTCGAGGTCTCGTTGTGAATGAGTGTCACCGCATCAAAGCCGCCCGCGCTCAGCGCCGCGCGGAGCTGCTCGCCGCGAATCGGCTGTCCCCACTCGACCTGCAGCGCCACCGCCTCCTTGCCGCACTTCTTCGACACGTCGAACCACTTGTCGGAAAACGCGCCGCACATGCAGTTCAGCACCTTGCCCGTGCCGACGAGATTGCGAATCGAACCTTCCATCACGCCCCACGCACTCGACGTGGAAAGAAACACCGGCTGCGTCGTGCCGAAGAGTTCCTTCAGCTTCGGCTGGATTCCGCCGTAGAGCTTTTTGAAATCCCCGCTGCGGTGCCCGATCATCGGACGGCACATCGCGCGGAAGGTTTTTTCGGAGACTTGGACGGGCCCAGGGATGAAAAGTTTCGGCATGGTATGGAGTGGTGTGGTTCGTTAGACGTCGTTTTTCTGCTCCGAAGGGAGGGCGGAGATACGTGGAAAATGCCGTTGGGGAAACAGAAAATTCCGTTTCAATGTGCGGAGCAGCTGATCGGGGACGCTCGTGCTGCCGTTGCGGTCGGGCGTGGAAAAATGATGTTCTTCAATGGGCGCTCCCGCTGCCATTTGGCGTCAATGCTTGCGCAAAACAACCGGTTCATGGCGACCCACGCGGCTCGGGTTTGATGAATTTGGCGGCCAGATCGCGCGATTTGATGTTTTGAGCTTTGCATGCAGTTGATGTTTTCTATAAAAACTAAGGTTGACATCGCTCTCTAAAATTACCATTTTCCCCACAACGTTGAGCATGGCTCGTCCTTCTCCATCCAATCCTGAACCGGTTCAGCCGCAGAGTGCGCAGGCACAAGCCGAGGCCCAGGCGCAGGCGCAGGCGCACAATTTGATGACGGTGAAGGAGGTCTCGGAATACCTCAACATCCCGCTGCCCACGGCGTATTACCTCGTGCAGCGCGGGCAGCTCCCGGCGATTCAAATCGGCGGCCGATGGCGGGTGAAGCGCGACATGCTCGAGCGCGATGTGATGCGCAGCCGCGATGAGACTCAGCCGACCGTCCTCGTGGTGGACGACGACGAGGGTCTGCAGAGCATGTTCAAGCTCTTCCTGAAAAAGCAGGGCTTTGCGCGCATCGTTGTGGGCACGGGCGAGGCTGCCATCGAGGCGATGCACAAGAAGAAGTTCGACCTTTGCTTTCTGGATCTTCAATTGCCCGACGCGACGGGCGACGAGATCTACAAGCAGGCGAAGGAGATTCACCCGGACATGCCGATCGTGATCATCACCGGCTTCCCGGACAGCCAGATGCTCGACAACATTCTCAAGCTCGGTCCGGTGACCGTGCTCAAGAAGCCGCTGCAGGTGGAGACGCTGCAGCAGACCATGGCCATGCTCGGCCACAAGGTGAACGAGAAGGCCAGCGCGGCCTGAGTCCGGGTGGTTCCTGCGCGGTGTGGCCGCGTTTGTCCGGAATGTTCGTGGGATGCTTGCGTGACGCATCGCCTCTCGTATCTCTGCCCTCGCCATCCGCATCTTCGCCCGCTACATGCGCCCGCACGGACCCATGAGCGATCCCAGAACTGAGCAACTCGCCGCCTTCACTTCATGGGCGCAGGCCCACATCCGCGGGGATGAGAAGGGCGAGGCGCACATCTTTCTCGACCATCTCTTTCAGGCATTCGGCCACCCCGGCTCGCTGGAGATCGGCGAGCACGAGTTCCGCATCCGCAAGGCCGGCGAGGACGGCGGCGGCACGAGCTTCGCCGACTTCGTGTGGAAGCCCGTCGTCCTCATCGAAATGAAGAAGCGTGGCGAGAAGCTCGCGAAGCACTACCGGCAGGCCTTCGACTACTGGACGCGCCTTGTCCCCGGCCGCCCGCGCTACGCCGTCCTCTGCAACTTCGACGAATTCCACGTCTATGATTTCGAGACGCAGATGGACTCGCCCGTCGGCACCGTCTCCCTCGCCGAGCTGCCCGAGCACTACGGCCCGCTGAATTTCCTCTTCCCCGGCCAGCCCGCGCCGCACTTCCAGAACGACCGTGTCGCCGTCACCCGCGACGCCGCCGACTGCCTCGCGCGCTGCTTCCGCAAGTTCCGCAAGCGCGGCGTCCCGCAGCAGACCGCGCAGCGCTTCATCCTCCAGATGCTCGTCTCGCTCTTCGCGGAGGACATTGACCTGCTCCCGAAATACTTCGTCACCCAGCTCCTCGACGACATCACCTCACCGGCCGACAGCTTCGACCTCCTCGGCGGGCTCTTCGAGGCGATGAACTCGAACCCGCCCAAGTCCGGCGGGCGCTTCAAGGGCGTCGCGTATTTCAATGGCGGCCTCTTCTCCGAGCCTGCGCGCGTCGAGCTGCGCGACACCGAACTGGTCCTGCTTCGCGAGGCCGCGAAGTTCGACTGGAAAAAGGTGCAGCCGGAAATCTTCGGCACGCTCTTCGAGCACTCGCTCGACGACGGCAGCGTCGAGGGGACGAAGGACGAGCGCCGCGCGACCGGCGCGCACTTCACGCATCCGGCGGACATCATGAAAATCGTCGGCCCCACCATCGTCGCGCCGTGGCGCGAGCAGATCGAGGGCGCGAAGACCCTGAAGCGCCTCGGCGAGCTGCGCGAGCGGCTCCACCACTTCCGCGTGCTCGACCCCGCGTGCGGCAGCGGGAACTTCCTCTACGTCGCCTACCGCGAGCTGAAGCGCCTCGAGGCCCGCATCATCGAGCGCATCAATGCCGAGTTCCCCAGCAAGGCCGAGCCGGGCCAGATCGCCATGAGCTACCTCTCCGCGCTGAACTTCTTCGGCATGGACATCAACCCCTTCGCCGTCGAGCTGGCGAAGGTCACCATGATGATCGCCCGCAAGCTCGCCATCGACGAGCTGCACATCTCCGAGCGCGCCCTGCCGCTCGACAATCTCGACCAGAATTTTGTCGCGGGAGATGCGCTGGTGTCACAAGGAGCGGCGGCGCCCTCGCCGCCGGGCGTGGACGATGGGCGGCGGGGCGCCGCCCCTCCTTGGCTCCGCACCCCGTGGCCGAAGGCCGACGTCATCATCGGCAACCCGCCCTTCATCGGCGCGAAGCTCCTCAAGCCGCAGCTCGGCCCGGACAAGGTGAACACGCTGCGCAGGCTCTACCCCGAGGTGCCCGGCATGGCGGACTACTGCGTCTATTGGATTCGCCGCGCGCACGACCACCTCGCGCCGTGCACCGCCGCCGATCCCGTCGCCGGGCGCGCGGGCCTCGTCGGCACGCAGAACATCCGCAACAACCAGTCCCGCGTCGGCGGGCTCGACCACGTCGTGCAGGACGGCACCATCGTCGAGGCCGTGGACAACCAGCCGTGGAGCGGCGAGGCCAACGTCCACGTCTCCATCGCCAACTGGGTGAAGACGCAGGACCCCGCGCTCCTGCCGAAGACGCGGCGGCTGTGGTTCAAGGTCGAGCCGTCCGCGGCGACGAAGAAGCTGTGGAAAAAGCAGGGCAAGAAAGCGGGGAAGGAATACGAGCTGAGCTTCCGCGACACGGACGCAATCAACTCGGCGCTCAGCGATCAAACTGACGTGAGCACCGCGGGCGCGCTTGAGTGCAACACCGACCCACAACGCTGCTTCAACGGTCAGATGCTCGGCCATCAGGGATTCCTCCTCACGGGCGAGCAACGAGAGAGCATCATCAAAGGCGATCCGCGTTCCGCCGAGGTCATCCACCCGTATCTCAACGGCGTCGAAGTCCTCACGCTCGGCGGCGCAGGTGAACGCTTCGTCCTCGATTTCCGCCAGATGGATCAGCTCACCGCGGCCAGCTACGCGGGCGCGTTCGCTTGGGTGCAAGAGCACGTCCTCCCCGACCGGCAGAAGAAGGCGGAGGAAGGCAAGGACGCCGACGGGAACATGCGGCCTCACCACAAGGCGTTTCTCTCCCGCTGGTGGCAGCTCGGATTTGGGCGGCCCGAGATGCTCTCGGTCATCACGCCGCTGCCACGCTACCTCGCCTGCGCCTACGTCACGAAGCGGCCAGTCTTTCTTTTCATCTCCCGCGAGTTCCGTCCGAGCAATCTCATCCAAGTCTTCGGCTTCGGCGACGACTACAGCTTCGGTATTCTCCAGTCGCACGCGCACTGGCTTTGGTTCGTGACGAAATGCGGAAAGCTGACCGAGCGTTTTCGCTACAGCGCCGAATCCGTCTTCGACACCTTCCCCTGGCCGCAGGAGCCGGACGCGAAGGCCGTTCGTGCCGTCGCCGCCGCCGGGCGGGAGGTGCGGCGCATCCGCGCGGAGGCGCTGTCGAAGCTCAAGGGCGGGCTTCGCGCCCTCTACCGCACGCTGGAACTCCCCGGCGCCAACCCGCTCAAGGACGCCCACGCCGCCCTCGACGCCGCCGTGCTCGCCGCCTACGGCTTCTCCGCGAAGAAGGACCTCCTCGCCCAGCTCCTCGCGCTGAACCAGAGCGTCGCCGCGCGCCTCACCGCCGGCGAACCCGTCACCGCCCCCGGCATTCCGTCCGGCTTCCCAAAGCCGGAAAGCCTCGTGACGGAGGACTGCATCCGGCCAGCGGGGTGAGCCCGGTGGGGGTGCGAAGGGGCCGCAAAACCGGATGAGCAGGGTGAAAACCCGCCTTGGATGAGTGGAAACGCGGTTTTGCGCTGCTTTTCGGTGGTTTTGTGTGCCGTCAGAACGGCCCACTTGCGCAAGAGAACGGCCCACTTGCGCAAGAGAACGGCCCACTTGCGGAAGTGAGCGAGCCAGAGGCGGAACTGAACGAGCCAGAGGCGGAACTGAACGAGCCAGAGGCGGAACTGAACGACCCGGATGCGGAACTGAACGACCCGGATGCGGAACTGAACGACCCGGATGCGGAACTGAACGACCCGGATGCGGAACTGAACGAGCCAGATGCGGAACTGAACGAGCCAGATGCGGAACTGAACGAGCCGGATGCGGAACTGAACGAGCCGGATGCGGAACTGAACGGTCCACTAGGACGAGTGGGAGGGCGCGCCTGGACGGCTGACTTGCGAAGACGGGCAGCCTTAAAGCGGTGCGCTGGCCTTGTGCCAGCCGGTGCTCTGCTCGTAGGCGTGCGCGATTCGCAGCAGGTCTGCCTCCTTGAACGGCTGGCCGATGAGCTGCAGGCCGATGGGCAGTTTTTTCCCATCGGTATCAGCGAAGCCGCAGGGGATGCTGATGCCGCAGGTGCCGGCGAGATTGCAGGCGATGGTGAAGATGTCGGCGAGATACATCTTCAGCGGGTCGTCGCTGCGGTCGCCGGCCTTGAACGCCGGCTCGGGCGTCGTGGGGCAGATGATGGCGTCCACTTTCCCGAATGCCTGCATGAAGTCGCGGCGGATGAGGGTGCGCACCTTCTGCGCGCGGAGGTAAAAGGCGTCGTAGTAGCCGCTGCTGAGGACGTAGGTGCCGAGGATGATGCGGCGCTTCACCTCGGGGCCGAAGCCCTCGCCGCGTGTGCGGCCATACATTTCGAGGATGTTGCCGGCGCTTGCCCGCGAGCCGTAGCGCACGCCGTCGAAGCGCGCGAGGTTCGCCGACGCTTCGGCGGTGGCGATGATGTAATAGACGCCGACGGCGTGGTCGGTGTTGGGCAGGGAGACCTCGACGATTTCCGCGCCGAGCGATTCGTAGTGCCGGATGGCGGCGCGCACGGCGGCGTCCACCTGCGGGTCAATGCCGCTGATGAAATACTCGCGCGGCATCCCGAGCTTCACGCCTTTCAAGTCCTGTCCGAGTTGCGCGGTGTAGTCGGGCACGGGCTCGTCGAGGCTCGTCGAGTCGAGCGGGTCGCGGCCGGAGATCGCGTTCAGCAACAGCGCGGCGTCCTCGACGGTTTTTGTGAAAGGGCCGATCTGATCGAGGGACGAGGCGAATGCAACGAGGCCGAAGCGCGACACGCGCCCGTAAGTCGGCTTGAGCCCCACGATCCCGCACAGCGCCGCGGGCTGGCGGATCGAGCCGCCGGTGTCCGAGCCGAGCGCGGCGAACGCCTCATTTGCGGCGACGACGGCCGCAGAGCCGCCGGACGATCCTCCGGGCACGCGCGAGAGATCCCACGGATTGCACGAGCGGCCGAAGGCGGAGTTCTCCGTCGAGCTGCCCATTGCAAACTCGTCCATGTTGCAGCGGCCAAACGGAATCGCGCCCGCTGCACGCAGCTTGGCAATGACGGTCGCGTCGTAGTTCGCGCGGTAGCCGTCGAGAATCTTCGACGCGCACGAGCACGGCTCGCCGTTCACGTTGATCACGTCCTTGATCGCGATGGGCACGCCGCCAAGCGGGAGGCTCACGTCGGCTTGCTCCGCGAGCGCGCGGGCGGCGTCGTAGTCGCGCGAGAGGTAGCCGTGGATCTGCGGGTCCACCGCGGCGATGCGCGCTTCGAGAGCATCGAGGGCTTCGAGCGGCGAAGCCTCACGCGAGCGGAGCTTGCTGCGGAGTGCGGAGACGGAGAGCGAGGCGAGTGACATTCCTTTTGAAGATCTTCCGGGCTGCGTGCGCGAACGCCCGCGTTATTCGATCACCTTTGGCACGATGAAGAGACCGTTCGCCGGGCGCGGCGCATTCGAGAGCGCCTGCTCGCGCGTGAACCAGTCGCGAGGCTCGTCGGCGCGGAAGACGTTCACGACGTGGTTGGCGTGCGCGGTCGGCTCGACGCCGGAGACATCCACCTTGTTGAGCTTCTCGACGTGCGCGAGCACCTGGCCGAGCTGGCTCTGGAATTTCGCGATCTCATCGGCGGACAATTCCAGCCGTGCGAGCTGCGCGATGTAGCGGACGTCGAACTGGTCACTCATGGGGCGCGGATGAGAGCGGAAAACCCGCGCGCAGGGAAAGGAAAACGTGGCGCGGATTTCCCGCGGAGGTTTTGCCGAAGTCGGCGTCGCCTAATTCGTCGCCGCCGTGGCCGTCTCGGTCTTCTCCGCCGGCTTGCTGTCGGGCGGCAGTTCGCCCATCGCCTGCAGCCACCGTTTGCGGGCCTGCTGCGCGAAGCGGTCGAGGCTCGCGCGCTGGTGCGGCTGCAGCACTTCCCGCATCCGGTTAAGGGCTTTCTCAAAAGCGGCGTCAATCTGAGGGCGCGACGGCTTGATTGCATCGCGGAGGTCCGCGCCGGCGTCGTTGATGATTTGCCAGAACTGGTGCGTCTGATCCTCGTCGAGCTTCAGGTCATGCTTGGCACGCTGCATCATCAGCCTCCGGATGTTCGGCGGACCGCCGAGGAAGGTCTTGTTGAAGACGTCCATCATGGTCGCGGTGCCGCCAAGGATGCCGCCGATGAACGCGCCGCTCAGGAAAATCAGCACGACGACGAGGATGCTCTTGAGCCGCTTCATTGGTCGCCGCCGAGGTAGTAGTCGAGCACCGGCATGCCGGCGAAACGCATCGCGTCCACCACACTCTCGCCGTCCGGCGAATCGTCCCAGTGCGCGTAGGCCCACACGCCCGCGGCCAGCGCGAGTGCGGCGGCGAATGGGCAGAGCCGGGCGGCCCACGAGAGCCACGATGAGCCGCGCTCCTCGCGGATGCGCGCGAGGGTCCGCGCCTCGAAGCCGTATTCGAGGCGGCCGATCATTTCTTCGTCGCGCGTGTCTTGGCGCGCAGCGCGGAAGAGCGCGTCGAGCTGGTGGTCGTCAGTGTTCATTGCTGCGTTCGATGATTTCCCGGAGTCTCGCACGGGCGCGGAATGCGCGCACCTTCACGTTTGCCTCGCTCCAGCCGGTGTGGGTGGCGATGTCGCGAACGGTGCGCTCCTCGATTTCCAAAAGGGTGAGCACGAGCTTCTCCTCGGCGGAGAGCTTCCGCATCGCCCAGTCGAGCAGGTCGCGCGCGCGGCCGGCAGCGATGGCAGCGTCCACTCCGCTGTCGCGGAATTCGAGCGGCTGGCTTTCAAAGGAGTCGAGCTCCACGTGGCCGCGGTGGCGCTTCTCGCGGCGCAGGAAATCGTAGCAAGCCGTGACGGTGAGCCGCGCGAGCCAGTGCTCGAACGGCGCTTCGCCGCGGAAGGTGCGCAGCCTTTTCCACGCGCGGAGGAACACCTCCTGGCAGAGGTCGTCGAGCTGGTGCGGGTCGTTGGCAAAGCGCGAGCACGTGCCGAAGACGCGGCTTTTGTGCCGGCTGATGAGGTCCGCGAATGCCGAGTCGTCGCCGCCGAGCGCGGCGCGGACGAGTGCAAGGTCGCCGGGGACGGCATCGCTCATGCGCGTCGGGCTATCGGCGCGTTCCGCAAAGAGCGGTGCGTTCCAGGCGAGTGCGGCGGTGATCATCTTGCGGCATCGTGTTTGTGACAATGAGCCGGACGCGGGCGGGGGAGCCAAGGTTACATTTTCCCTGGAGGCCGCGGTGCGCAGACCGGACGGGCGGGAGGGCTGGGAAGAAGGCCGCGAACTTTCGCAGGGCCGCAATAAGATTTGCGTGGACTTTGAAGGCGGCTCGTCCACCTTCCGGCCCGGAAGAGGCGGCAATCTTCCCCGGCAGCCAATTTCAAAAAAAGCGCGAAAAAAACTTCGCGGCCCGCGCGCGCGGGTGCTATGTCGCGCGCCCATTTTGAAGAAATTGAACGCAGCCACACCGACGAGACCGTGTAGCGCCGCAGCCCGCGGCTCCGCGGGGCAGTTGGCAATTGGCGCGTTCCCGCTCTTTGCAACGTGAACACTGAAATGAAGAACCAGGGACTTCCGCCAAAACAGGGACTTTACGATCCGCAGTTTGAACACGACGCGTGCGGCGTCGGTTTCATCGTTCACATGAAGGGCAGAAAGTCGCACGACATCGTGCAGAACGCCCTCACGATTCTCGTGAACCTCGACCATCGCGGCGCGACAGGCTGCGAGAAGAATTCCGGCGATGGCGCGGGCATCCTCATGCAGCTCCCGCACAAGTTCCTCGCCAAGGTCGCGGGCGTCGCGCTTCCGGCGCCGGGACAGTATGGCGTGGGCAGCCTTTATGGCTCACCGGATGCGGCGGCGCGGAAAAAGGGGCGAGAGCTTTTTGAGCAGATTGCAAAGGGCGAGGGCCTGACGGTCATCGGCTGGCGTGATGTGCCGACGGACAATTCCTCGCTCGGCAAGACGGCGCAGGCCAGCGAGCCGTTCATGCAGCAGGCGTTCATCGGCCGCGGCGCAGGTGTTGCGGATGATGCGGCGTTTGAGCGGAAACTTTTTGTGCTGCGCAAGGTGGCGCACAAGGCCATCCGCGGCGGCGGGGTTGATCCTTTCTGGTATGCTCCGAGCATGTCGTGCCGCACACTCGTGTATAAGGGCATGCTGATGCCGGAGCAGGTTGGGAAGTATTTCTGCGACCTCGCGGATCCGGACATGGAGAGCGCGCTGGCCCTCGTGCATTCACGCTTCTCGACGAACACCTTCCCGAGCTGGGAGCGCTCGCATCCGTATCGCTACATCGCGCACAACGGCGAAATCAACACGCTGCGCGGGAACATCAACTGGATGAAGGCGCGTGAGTCGCTCCTCGGCAGTCCGCTCTTCGACGACATCAAGAAGATCCTGCCCATCGTGAATGAGCAGGGCTCGGATTCGGCGATGTTCGACAACGTGCTCGAGCTTCTCGTGCAGGGCGGCCGCTCGCTGCCGCACGCGATGATGATGATGATTCCCGAGCCGTGGAGCGGTCACGAATCCATGAGCGAGGAGAAGAAGGCGTTTTACGAGTATCACTCTTGCATCATGGAGCCGTGGGACGGTCCCGCGTCGGTCGCGTTCACCGACGGCACGATGATCGGTGCGACGCTCGACCGCAATGGCCTGCGTCCCTCGCGCTATTATGTGACTAAGGACGACCTCGTGATCATGGCGTCGGAAGCCGGCGTGCTGCCGGTCGCGCCGGAGAATGTCGCGGCGAAGGGCCGCCTGCAGCCGGGCCGCATGTTCATCGTGAACATGGAGGAGGGCCGCATCGTTCCCGATGATGAGATCAAACAGAAGATCGCGAGCGAGAAGCCGTATCGCCAGTGGCTCGACAAGCACCTCGTGAAGCTCGCGGACATCAAGGACGGCGAGCCCGTCGCGCCGCCGGATCACAAGACGATGCTCCAGCGTCAGCAGGCGTTTGGTTACACGTTCGAGGATCTGCGGATGCTCATGGTGCCGATGGCCAAAGACGGCGTGGAAGCAATCGGCTCGATGGGCACGGACACGCCGATTGCGCCGCTGTCCGACAAGCCGAAGCTCCTGTTCGATTACTTCAAGCAGCTCTTCGCGCAGGTCACGAACCCGCCGATTGACTGTATCCGCGAGGAAATCATCACGTCGTCCGTCACCACGATCGGCGCGGAGGGCAACCTCCTCGATCCGAAGCCGGAAAGCGCGCATCTCATCGAACTGAAAGCGCCAGTCCTCAGCAACGAGGAACTCGCAAAGCTGAAAGCCGTGGCGCAGGGACAGTTCGCGGCGATCACGCTGCCGACGCTCTTCGATCCGCGCGGCGGTGCGGCGGCGCTGGAGAAGGCGCTCGACGAACTTTTCGCGCAAGCGGATCGCTCGGTCGCGGCGGGAAAGAACATCCTCATCCTTTCCGACCGCGGGATGAACAAGGACAACGCGCCCATTCCATCGCTGCTCGCGGTTTCGGGGCTGCATCATCATCTCATCCGCAAGGGCACGCGCACGCAGGTGGACCTCGTCCTCGAAAGCGGCGAGCCGCGCGAGGTGCATCACTTCTGCACGCTCATCGGCTACGGCTGCGGGGCGATCAATCCTTACCTCGCATTCGAGACGCTGGACGACATGATCCGCCAGGGTCTGCTCGTGAATGTGGATCACAGGAAGGCGGTGCAGAATTTCATCAAGGCCGCGACGAAGGGCGTGATCAAGGTCGCGTCGAAGATCGGCATCTCGACGATGCAGAGTTACCGCGGTGCGCAGATCTTTGAGGCTGTCGGCCTCAACCAGGCAGTCGTGGACAAATACTTCACGACGACCGCGACGCGCATCGAGGGCTCGGACATCGGCGTCATCGCGAAGGAAGCCATCGCGCGCCACAGCCACGCATTCCCGGATCGCCAGACGAACGGCCACGCGCTCGACGTCGGCGGCGAATACCAGTGGCGCCGCGAAGGTGAGGCGCACCTGTTCAACCCGCAGACCATCCACACGCTGCAGAAGGCGGTGCGCAGCGGCAGCTACGAGACGTTCAAGCAATACAGCAAGCTCGTGAACGAGCAGGTGAAGAATTTCTACACGCTGCGCGGGCTGCTTGAGTTCAAGCCGCAGACGCCGGTGCCGATCGAGGAAGTCGAGTCGGTGGACGCCATTCTGAAGCGCTTCAAGACGGGCGCGATGAGCTACGGCTCCATCTCCAGCGAAGCGCACGAGGCGCTCGCGATCGCGATGAACCGCATCGGCGGCAAGTCGAACACCGGCGAGGGCGGCGAGGATCCGGCGCGCTACACTTGGACCAACGAGAAGGGCGATTCGAAGAACTCCGCGATCAAGCAGGTCGCGAGCGGACGCTTCGGTGTCACCGGTCTCTACCTCTCGCAGGCGAAGGAGTTGCAGATCAAAATGGCGCAGGGCGCGAAGCCCGGCGAAGGCGGCCAGCTTCCCGGCACGAAAGTGTATCCGTGGATCGCGAAGGTGCGCGGCTCGACGCCGGGCGTCGGCCTCATCTCGCCGCCGCCGCATCACGACATCTATTCCATCGAGGATCTCGCGGAACTCATCCACGACCTGAAGAACTCGAACCGCCACGCGCGCATCAGCGTGAAGCTCGTCTCGGAAGTCGGCGTCGGCACGATCGCTGCCGGTGTTTCAAAGGCGCATGCGGACGTGGTGCTCATCTCGGGCTTCGACGGCGGCACGGGCGCTTCGCCGCAGACTTCCATCAAGCACGCGGGTCTGCCGTGGGAACTCGGCCTCGCCGAGACGCACCAGACGCTCGTGCTGAACAACCTCCGCTCGCGCATCGCCGTCGAGGCGGACGGCCAGATGAAGACGGGCCGCGATGTCGTCGTCGCCGCGCTGCTCGGCGCCGAGGAGTTCGGCTTTGCCACTGCGCCGCTCGTCACGCTCGGCTGCATCATGATGCGCGTCTGCCATCTGAACACGTGCCCCGTCGGCGTCGCCACGCAGGACCCGCAGCTCCGTGCGAAATTCACCGGCGATCCGGATCACGCTGTGAACTTCATGAAGTTCATCGCGCAGGAAGTGCGCGAGCTCATGGCGCAGCTCGGTTTCCGCAAGCTCACGGACATGGTCGGCCGGACCGACGTGCTCGAGGCCCGCAAGGCCGTGGACCACTGGAAGGCGAAAGGCATCGACCTCTCGAAGATCCTCTACCAGCCGCCGGTCGGCCCCGAGGTCGGACGCTTCTGCACCGAGGCGCAGGATCACGGCCTCGAGAAGTCGCTCGACCTCACGACGCTGCTCGACCTTTGCAAGCCCGCCATCGAGCGCGGCGAGAAAGTGAATGCCACCGTCCCGGTTCGGAACGTGAACCGCGTGGTCGGCACGATCCTCAGCCACGAGATCGTGAAGAAGCACTGGCAAGGTCTGCCCGATGACACGGTTCACCTGCACCTCAAGGGCAGCGCGGGCCAGAGCCTCGGAGCATTTCTCGCGAAAGGCGTGACGCTCGAACTCGAAGGCGACGCGAACGACTACGTCGGCAAGGGCATGAGCGGCGGACGCATCATCGTCTATCCGCCCGCGGGCTCCACGTTCGCCGCCGAGGACAACATCATCGCCGGCAATGTCGCGCTCTACGGTGCGACCGCGGGCGAGCTTTTCCTGCGCGGCGTCGCGGGCGAGCGCTTCGCCGTGAGAAACTCCGGCGTGGACACGGTCGTCGAAGGCGTGGGTGACCACGGCTGCGAATACATGACCGGTGGCCGCGTCGTCGTGCTCGGCACCACTGGCCGCAACTTCGCCGCAGGCATGAGCGGCGGCGTCGCGTATGTGCTCGACGAGAAGGGCGACTTTGCCACGCGCTGCAACACGCAGATGGTCGGCCTCGAGAAAATCGAGGACAAGGCCGAGAGCGACGCCCTTTACGCGCTGATCAAAAAGCACGCCGACCTCACGAAGAGCCAGAAGGCATTCAAGGTGCTCGCGCTCTGGGAGGAGACGGTGCCGAAGTTCGTGAAGGTGATGCCGAAGGACTACAAGCGCGTGCTGCAGGCGCTCAAGAAAGCCGAGGCCGACGGCCTCAGCGGCGACGACGCACTCAACGCAGCCTTCGAGGCCAACGCCCGCGACGTCGCGCGCGTCGGGGGAGGGTAATCCGCAGATTGCGCAGATTTCCGCAGATGAAGGACATCAGGGACGAACAGACTTACGAAATCATCGGGGCCGCGATGGAAGTCCATCGCGAACTCGGCGGTGGTTTTCTGGAAGCCGTGTATCAGGATGCGCTGGCTCGTGAGTTCGTTCTGCGCGGGATTCCTTATCAGGCGGAGGTGGAACTTCCGGTGAGCTACAAAGGCCAGGTGCTGCGGTGCGGCTATCGGGCCGACTTCATTTGCTATGAGACCGTGTTCGTCGAAACAAAGGCGCTCGCGCGGCTGACGAACATCGAGCAGGCGCAGGTGCTGAACTACCTCAAGGCAACCGGGCTTCAGCGTTCTCTGCTGGTGAACTTCGGCGGGCCGAGCCTCGAATACAAACGTCTTGTCCGTAATCTGCGTGAATCTGCGCAATCTGCGGATCCCACCGAAATCGAATTTTAATTTATGGGAAAACCAACCGGCTTCATCGAATTCAAGCGCGAGCTTCCTGCGGACCGTGCGCCACTTGAGCGCATCCGCGACTGGGACGAGTTCCACCTGCACATGCCCGAGCCCGCGCTCAAGACGCAGGGCGCACGCTGCATGGATTGCGGCGTTCCTTTCTGCCACACCGGCACACTCATCAGCGGCATGGCGAGCGGATGCCCGATCAACAACCTTATCCCCGAGTGGAACGACCTCGTCTTCCGCGGACTGTGGAAGGAAGCACTCGAGCGTCTGCACAAGACGAACAACTTCCCCGAGTTTACCGGACGCGTGTGCCCCGCGCCGTGCGAGGGCTCGTGCGTGCTCGGCATCAACAACCCGCCCGTCACGATCAAGAACATCGAGGTCTCCATCGCCGACAAGGGCTGGGCGGAGGGCTGGATCACCCCCGAGGCACCGGCAAAGCGCACGGGTAAAAATGTCGCCATCGTCGGCAGCGGCCCCGCGGGACTTTCCGCCGCCGCTCAGCTCAACAAAGCCGGCCACACCGTCACCGTCTATGAGCGCGCCGACCGTCCGGGCGGCCTGCTCATGTATGGCATCCCGAATATGAAGCTCGACAAGCAGGAGGTCGTCCTGCGCCGCATCCAGCTTCTGGAAAAGGAAGGCGTCACTTTCACCTGCAACACCGAAGTCGGCAAAAATCTC
Source organism: Chthoniobacteraceae bacterium (assembly GCA_044221185.1). Taxonomy (GTDB): domain Bacteria; phylum Verrucomicrobiota; class Verrucomicrobiia; order Chthoniobacterales; family Chthoniobacteraceae; genus SXWH01. The sequence goes on from JBGAPP010000003.1 coordinate 90,221, forward strand.
CCCGCAGAGAAACTGCTGAGCGACTTCGACGCTGTCATCCTCGCGACCGGCGCGACGAAGCCGCGCGATCTTCCCATTCCCGGCCGCGAGCTGAAGGGTGTCCACTTCGCGATGGAATTCCTCACCGCGAACACGAAGGCGATTTTGGACAAGAGCCGCAACGGTGGGTTCATCGACGCCGCGGGCAAGGACGTCGTCGTCATCGGCGGCGGCGACACCGGCACCGACTGCGTGGGCACTTCCATCCGCCACGGCTGCAAGTCGCTCGTGCAACTCGAAATCATGGGCAAGCCGCCGCTCGAGCGCGCGAAGGACAACCCGTGGCCCGAATGGCCGAAGACCTACAAGCTCGACTACGGTCAGGAGGAAGCCGCCGCAAAATTCGGCGCCGACCCGCGCGTGTATCTCCAGACTGCGACCAAGTTCGAGGCCGACGAAAACGGCCACGTGAAGGCCGTCCACGTCGTCAGCGTCGAGTGGAAGAAGAACGACAAAGGCCAGTTCGGCCCAGTCCCCGTGCCCGGCACCGAGAAAGTGCTGCCCGCGCAGCTCGTCCTCCTCGCGATGGGCTTCCTCGGACCCGAGCAGCCGCTGCTCGACACGCTCAACGTCGAGCGCGACCCGCGCTCCAACGTGAAGGCCGAGCACGGCAAATACACGACCAGCATTCCGAAAGTCTTCGCCGCCGGCGACTGCCGCCGCGGCCAGAGCCTCGTCGTCTGGGCCTTCAACGAAGGCCGCGGCGCCGCCCGCGAGTGCGACCGCTTCCTCATGGGAGCGACGGATTTGCCGTAGGGAAAAGTCGAAGGTCGAACGGCGAAGGCCGCTGGTGGATTGCTTCTTCCGAATCCGCGCCTGAGCGCCATCCAGCCATCTGCCGGTGCGGCGCCGATGGCGAAAACAGCGAATTCATCAAATCGGGGATTGATTGCGGCGGCGGAATGAATGACATGGATTTCCGGCCTGAGCGAAGGCCGCTCCAACCCCGAAAATTTTTTCCCGAGACAAAGACCTTCCTCCCGTGGCCGCAAACGACGATTACATCATCGAGATCCTGATTGAGAACGCGCTGGTGACGCGGGCGCAGGTGGATGAGGCGCGCAGGCTGGTGAAGCCGGGAAAATCGGTGATTCAGGTGCTGCAGGATCAGGGGCTCATCACGCAGGAGGATGTGGCGCGGGCGGTGGCTTCGAATGCGGCGATGGATTTTGTGAACTTGGAGGGGATCATCGTCTCCGGGGATGTGCTGGCGCTGATCCCGGCGGAGGTGGCGCGGCGCTACCGGGTGGTGCCGGTGGCGATCACGGAGCTGGGTGGCGTGGTGGTGGTGGTGGATGACCCGCTGAATTTTGACACGCTGGACGCGATCCAGACGGTGCTGGGTCGCGAGGTGGAGTTCCTCTGCACGACGCCGGACTCGATGAAGGCGGCACTGATGAAATACTACGGTTCGGTGGATGACGCGGTGGCGGCGATGGAGGGCAACCTCGCCGGGATCGAGATCGGCGGGCAGGCGGTGGGTGTGGAGGGGGCGGAAGGGGAGGTGGGCGACGCGCCGATCATCAAGCTGGTGACGATGATGCTCATCGAGGCCTATAATGCGCGGTGCTCGGACATCCACGTGGAGCCGCTGGAGAAGCGGCTGCGCATCCGCTTCCGCATCGATGGTGTGTTGCACGAAATGCAGAACCCGCCGAAGAAGCTGCAGGCCGCGATCGTCTCGCGCCTGAAGATCATGACGGGGACGATGTCCATCGCGGAGAAGCGGCTGCCGCAGGACGGGCGCATCCAGGTGAAGATGGGGAAGAAGCAGCTCGATTTGCGTGTCTCGACGATCCCGACGGCGCACGGTGAGTCGGTGGTGATGCGTATTCTGGACAAGTCGTCGCTGTCGCTGGGCCTGCCGCAACTCGGGTTCCTGAGCGATGACCAGGAGGTGTTTGAGCGGCTGCTGCGTCTGCCGGACGGCATCCTGCTCGTGACCGGCCCGACGGGCTCGGGCAAGACGACGACGCTCTACGCCTGTCTCAATTACATCAACAAGCCGGACAGGAAGCTGATCACGGTGGAAGACCCGGTGGAGTATCAGATGGCGGGCATCAACCAGGTGCAGGTGAATGCGGAGGTGGGGATGACCTTCCCGGCGGCGCTGCGCGCGATGCTGCGCCAGGCGCCGAACATCATCATGATCGGTGAAATCCGCGATCCCGAGACGGCGAACATCGCCATCAACGCGGCGCTCACCGGTCACCTCGTCTTTTCCACGCTGCACACGAACGACGCACCGAGCGCGGTGGCGCGCCTCGTGGACATCGGGGTGCAGCCGTTCCTCGTGTCCAGCGCCGTGCGCGCGATGATGGCGCAGCGGCTCGTGCGGAAGATCTGCCCGAACTGCAAGGCGCCCGTGGAACTGACGCCCGCGGAGGTCAGTTCGCTCGGCCTCGATGCGGCGCAGCTTGCGACCGCGACGGTGATGCACGGCGCGGGCTGTGAGAAGTGCAAGGGGCTCGGCGCGAAGGGGCGGATGGGGATCTTCGAGATTTTCGAGGTGGACGACGAGGTCCGCCACATGATCAACACGCGCGCGACGACGGTGGAGCTTCGCAAGCGGGCGCGCGAAATGGGCATGCGCACGCTGCGCGAGGACGGCATCCGCAAGGTGCTCTCGGGCATGACGACCGCCGAGGAGGTCATCAGCGCGACGATGTCCGATTCAGAATAAGGGGCGCCATGGGCATCTTTCGATTTGGAAAATCTTCCGCGGCTGAAGCGCCCTCTCCTGAGCCGGCGGCGCAGGGACCGGAGCCGCCCGCCCCCGCGATGAACGCGGGCGGGCGGGGTGCCTTCGCGCCGGTGGAGGACATCCTGCGTCTCACCGTCGAGTCCGGCGCTTCGGATTTGCACCTCACCGTGGGCACGGCGCCGGTGCTGCGAATCCACGGGAAGCTCGTGCGCCTCGATACCCGCGCGCTTTTCGCGGAGGACACGGACAACATCGCGACGGAGCTGGCGAGCGGCGACCAGCTCCACAAGCTGCGCACGACGGGCAGCGTGGACTTCGCGATCACGCACGCGGGGAGGAACCGTTTCCGCATCAGCCTCTACCGGCAGAAGCACACGACGGCGATTGCGCTCCGCCTGCTGCCGCGCCGGATGCTTTCATTCGGGGAAATCGGCATGCCGGCGATCGTGAAGGAAATCATCCGCCTGCCGCGCGGCCTCGTGCTGGTGACCGGGCCGACGGGCTCCGGCAAGACGACTTCGCTCGCGGCGATGCTGAACGAGATCAACGTGAACCTCGGGCACCACATTGTGACCATCGAGGATCCGATTGAATACATCCATGAGCACCAGGCCGGCATGGTGAACCAGCGCGAGGTCGGCAACGACGTGGAGTCGTTCCCGGAGGGGCTGCGCCGCGCGCTGCGGCAGGATCCGGATGTGATTCTGGTGGGCGAAATGCGCGACCTTGAGACGATGGAGGTCGCCATCCGCGCCGCGGAGACGGGGCACCTCGTCTTTTCCACGCTCCACACGACCGGCGCCGGCCGCACGGTGGACCGCATCGTGGACTCCTTTCCAGAGGGGCAGCAGGAGCAGATTCGCGTGCAGCTCTCGACGAACCTCAAGGCGGTGATCTCGCAGCTCCTCGTTCCGCGCATTGACCACCCCGGGCGCGTCGCGGTTTTCGAGGTGATGGTGAACACGCCGTCCGTCGCCGCGCTCATCCGCGACAACAAGACCTTCCGCCTCGCGACGGAAATCCAGACCGGTGCGAAATACGGGATGAACACGATCGAGCAGTCGCTCGTGGACCTCTATCTCGCGGGGATCATCTCGCGGGAGGACACGTTCGGGAAGGCGCAGGATCCGGAGCTGGTCGCGCAGCTCCTCGCAGGCCGTGAACCGAGACGCTGAGCAGATTTTCCACCCATGAATGCAAGACAGACGCTGAACATTTTTGTCGAACAGGGGATCGTGGATCCAAGTGTTGTGGACGACATCCTCCAGGAGGTCGCGAGCACCGGGAAGACGCTGTGCGACGTGCTCGTGGACTACCAGGCGGTGGACGAGGAGGGCTACTACCAGGCGATCGCCAACGCGATCGGATCCGAGTTCGTGAACCTCAAGGACTTCACGCCGCCGCCGGAGCTGCTGAAGCTGCTGCCGGCCGGACTGGCGCAGCTCCACCGCGCGTTCCCGCTGGGATACGAGGACAACATGCTCCAGGTCGCGCTCGTGGATCCGCTGAACCCGCAGACCGTGGAGGATCTCCGCTTCGCCATCGGCAAGGACGTGCATCCCGTGGTCGCGCCGATTTACCAGATCGAGGATCTCATCAAGAAGCATTACGGCTCCGATGCCGCCAGCCTCGACTCGATCCTCGCGGAGCTTGGCGGGGGCATCCAGTTTGGCGACGAGGGCGGCGTCCTCGACATCAAGGACATCGAGAACGAGGCGAATGCGGCGCCGATCATCCGCTACGTGGATCTCGTGCTTGCCCAGGCGATTCAGGATCGGGCGAGCGACATCCACTTCGAGCCGTTCGAGACAGAGTTCAAAATCCGCTACCGCGTGGACGGCGCGCTTTACGAGATGTCGCCGCCGCCGCGGCACCTCGCAAACCCGGTGATTTCGCGCGTGAAGGTCATGTCCAGCCTCAACATCGCCGAGCGGCGCATCCCGCAGGACGGGCGCATCCAGACGCACATCGCGGGCAGGCAGGTGGATTTGCGTGTGAGCACGCTGCCCACGCAGTTCGGCGAATCGGTCGTGCTCCGTGTGCTCGACCGCAGCACGGTGAAACTGGATCTCGAGTCGCTCGGGATGCCGGACAGCATCTACAATTACCTGCTCCGGACCATCGAGCTGCCGAACGGCATCTTCATCGTCACGGGCCCGACGGGTTCTGGAAAGACGACGACGCTCTACGCGTGCCTCAACAAGATCAACACGGTGGACTCGAAGGTGCTCACCGCGGAGGATCCGGTGGAATATGAAATCGAGGGGATCATCCAGGTGCCGATCAATGATGGCATCGGGCTGAACTTCGCGCGGGTGCTGCGCGCGTTCCTCCGACAGGATCCGGACCGCATCATGGTCGGCGAGACGCGCGACGTGGAGACGGCGCAGATCGCGATCCAGGCGTCGCTCACGGGTCACCTCGTCTTCACCACGCTGCACACGAACGACGCGCCCGGTGCGGTGACGCGCCTCATCGACATGGGCGTGGAGCCGTTCCTCATCTCCGCCTCGCTCGAAGCGGTGCTCGGCCAGCGCCTCATCCGCCGCATCTGCACGACATGCCGCCAGCCGTATGAGCCGACCGAGAGCGTGCTCGCGCAGCTCGGGCTCTCGCCGCAGGAAATTGGCGACAAGAACTTCTACTACGGCGGCGGCTGCGACGTGTGCAACAACACCGGCTACCGGGGCCGCAAGGGCATCTACGAGCTGCTCGACATCACGGACCCGCTGCGCCAGCTCATCAATGAGCGCGCCCCGTCCGTGGTGATGAAGCAGAAGGCCATCGAACTCGGCATGGACACTCTGAGGCAGGATGGCCTGCGCTCGATCTATCTCGGCGAAACCACAATCGAGGAGGTCCTCAAATACACGTAACCGCTTTTTCAGGTGCGAACGGAATTCGGATGGACAACTTTTCCGCGCGCCACTAACAACACCTCACAGAGAAGCCCCGCCAGATTTTATGCCGCGATTTGAATACACCGCCCTCGACGCACGGGGCGCAGAATCCTCCGGAATCCTCGAAGCCCCCTCGCAGAACGACGTGGTGACGCACCTCCGGCAGCAGGGGTTTTTCCCCACGAGCGTCGTGCCCGAGGGGCAGGGAAAGAAGGTGGCGAAGACGGTGAAGGCCGGCAACAAGGCCGTGGCTGCGGCGAAGGCCGCGGAGAAGAAGGGGTTCACGCTCTTCCAGAAGAAGACCATCCCCTCGAAGACGCTGATGATCTTTACGCGCCAGCTCGCGACGCTGATTGACGCCGGCCTGCCGCTGCTCAAGGGCCTGAACGTGCTCGCCAAGCAGGAGAAGAACCTTGTTCTGCGCAACACGATCATCGCCATCGCGGACGCCGTTCAGGGAGGCAGCACGTTTTCCGAGGCGATGGGGCAGCATCCGCGAATTTTCCAGCGCCTCTACGTGAGCATGGTGAAGGCGGGCGAAATCGGCGGTGTGCTCGAGCTCGTGCTCACGCGTCTGGCGGAGTTCCAGGAGAAGGCGCAGAAGCTGAAGAACAAGATCAAGTCCGCGATGACCTATCCGGTGGTGGTGCTCGTCATCGCGATGCTGATTCTTGTCTTCCTCCTGACGACCATCGTGCCGAAGTTCGAGAAGATCTTCGCCGACATGCTCGGTGCGGAGGAAAAGCTGCCGGAACTGACCCTTCTCGTCATGTCCGCGAGTTCCTTTGTGAAGGGGATGTTCGTTCCGCCACACCTCTGGTTCACGATGATCGCCATCGCAATCATCGGCACCGGCTGGTGGGCGCTGAACAACACGGCGAAAGGAAAGGCATGGATGGACAAGATGAAGCTGAAGCTTCCCATCTTCGGCGACATCGCGACCAAGGGTGCCATCGCCCGATTCACCCGCACGCTCGGAACTCTTGTCACCAGCGGCGTGCCCATCCTCCAGGCCCTGAACATCACCAAGGACACGGCCGGCAACGTCGTGCTCGCGGACGCGATCACGAAGGTTCACGATGCGGTGAAGGAGGGCGAGAGCATCGTCTCGCCGCTTGAGGCCAGTGGCGTGTTCCCGCCGATGGTCATCAGCATGGTGGACGTGGGCGAGGAGACGGGCCAGCTCCCGGAAATGCTTCTGAAGGTCGCCGAGGTGTATGACGACGAAGTGGACAACGCCGTGGAGAGCCTCACGTCGCTCCTTGAGCCGATCATGATCGTCTTTCTCGCGGTTATCGTGGGCACGATCGTCATCGCGCTCTTCCTGCCGCTCATCAAGATCATCGAGAAGATGCAGAATCAGGGCAACTGAGAAACCGTTGGCGGCTTCCGCCGGGCGCGATATTTTCCAACCATGAGAAAGTCCCCCACATCCGCGTTCACCCTCCTCGAGATGCTGACGGTGCTCGCCATCATCGTCGTGCTCGCCGGCATCGTCCTCGGCGTCGCGGGCCATGTGCAGAAGGGTAGTGCCCTCGCGCGGGCCAAGGGCGAGATCGCGATGCTCGCGGCCGCCTGCGAGAGCTACAAGGTGGACAAGGGGAATTATCCCCGCGACCTGCCCGTCACCGGCACCAGCGTGACAGACACGATTTCACCGAAGCAGAATTTCATCCCGACCACCGATGCCAGCGGGGCGTATGCGAAGTCGTCGTTGTTCCTCTACAAGGAGCTTTCCGGTGACAGGACGAAAGGCGGCACCGAGGGCACCCAGCCCGACGGCGTCACGGATGATGGCGAGCAGCGTTACCTGAAGGAGATCGATGCCCGCATCCTGAACGCGAAAAAGGACGCGAGCACGAAGGCGATCACTCAGGTCAACTACCTTCAGGATCCGTTCGGGTTTCCTTACGCGTATTCCACGGCGGCTGCGAAGGCGGAGTCCGATTTTCAAAAGGACATCAAGCTCGGCAAGAGTCCGACTCGCCTCACCGGCAATCTGCTTCTCGGCTTCAACACAGGGAGCTTCGACCTCTGGTCCACTGGTGGCAGTGTCGCAAAAGTGAGCCCCGCGAGCGACTCTGCGAAGGATCTCGAGTGGGCGAAGTGGGTCAAGAACTGGTAGGGCGCGGATTTCTAAAGATTGAACCGAAGTTGCTGCGCGGTGGGCGGCTTCAGGCCTCGGAGTGCGGAAGCCGGCGTCGGGTTTCCGCGGCAGTCTAATCCCCGCCCTGACTCAGCCGCTTCTTCGGCGCGTCGTGGAGGAGCGTGTGCGCCTCGGTGAGCAGGTCAGGGATTCGATCGGCGAACGGGTTTCGTGCGCAGGCCTCCCGCACGCGCTGAGCGTCGAAAGCGGAGGCGTTTGCGCCCGGGAACCAGTGGCCCGCGTTGCCCATGAGGTTGTAGCGCATCTTACCCCAGTCCGTGAGATCGAGGCCGCGCGCGTAGGTGTGGAGGCGCACGATCTCCTGCACGTTCACCTCGCCGGGCACGTCCACGTAGTTCGGCAAATTTTCGCTCCAGCGCGCGCACCAGTCGGCGCCGAGCACGCTGCGCATTTTTTCGCGCAGCCGCTGCTCGATGGGCGCGGTTATTTTTTCCGCCTCGGCATAGTGCGCGAGTCCGGCGATGTGCTCGTCAAAGTCGGACGGCTTCGCGGCGCCGAGGCTCAGGGTGTGGACCTCCGGGCGCGCGAGGCACCACAGGTCGTTCCACTGCATCGGCGTCAGCGGCTCGCACAGTTTCACCAGCGAGGGCGGCGGGGCGTAGAGCTTCCCGCCCTTGTCGTTTGGGCTGATGATGAACACGCCCATGTCCCGCGCCGCCGCCGCGCGCACCGCCGGCCAGTTCAGCTCGTTCACGAAATACCAGTGGAGGTTCACGTAGTCGAATCCGTCGCTCTCGATTGCCCGCAGGATCAAATCCGTCGTCGCGTGCGTGCTGAACCCGATGAAGCGGCAGCGCCCCTCGCGCTGGAGCTTGCGCGCCTCGTCGAGACAGCCGCCCTTGCGCAGCGACCAGTCGAGCAGCTCCGCGTTGTTGATGCCGTGCAGCGAGAGAAGGTCCACATGCTCCAGCTTCAGGTGGCGCATGGATTTCTCGAACGTGTCCCGGAACTCCTGCGCCGTAGCGAACGGCGCGATTTTTGTCTGCACGATCATTTTCTCGCGGGGCAGCCGCGGCAAAATCCACCCGAGCTGCATCTCGCTGCTGCCGTAGCCGCGCGCGGTTTCGATGTGGTTGATGCCCAGTTCCAGCGCGCGGAGGATCGTGGCCTCCAAGTTCCGCTGGCCGGCCTCGTCCACCGCCTCCGGCTTCACGTCGTCCCAGCTCTGCTGGTAGCGCATTCCCCCGCAGGAGAAGACCGGCATCTGCAAATTCGTGCGACCGAAGCGGCGGTAGAACATGTCCGCTTATGCCGAAGCCCGGTGCTTCGCGTCGAGGACGGCTTCGATTTTTCCGAGCGGGAGGCAGTTCACGACGTCGCCGCGCGTGAGCCAGCCCTTGCGCGCTGTGCCGATGCCGAACTTCAGAAACTGAAGCTGTGTGGTGTGGTGCGCGTCGGGATTGATGGAGGTCTTCACGCCCTTCGATTTCGCGAGCGGCCACCAGCGCCAGTCCATGTCGAGGCGGCGCGGGTTGGCGTTGATCTCGATGATCGTGCCCGTCTCCGCAGCGGCTTCGATGACGGCAGCATGGTCCACCGCATACGGCTCGCGCGCCAGCAGCAACCGGCCGGTGAGGTGGCCGAGCATGGTGACGTGCGGATTGCTGATCGCCCTGATGATGCGCTGCGTCATCTCCGCCTCCGGCAAGTGGAACACGCTGTGAACGCTTGCGACGACGTAGTCGAGCTGCGCGAGGATTTCGTCGACGAAGTCGAGCGAGCCATCCTTGAGCACGTCCACCTCGCAGCCGGCGAAGAGTCGGAAGTCCGGGCCGAGTTCCTCGTTGAGCGCGCGGATCTCCTTCACCTGAGCGAGCACGGCCTTCTCGTCGAGGCCGTGCGCCTGCGGCGAGGACTTCGAGTGGTCCGCGATGCCCAGATATTGCAGGCCGAGTTCGATGGCGGCGTCAGCCATCTCGCGCAGCGTGCTGCGTCCGTCGCTGGCTGTGGTGTGGTTGTGGAAAGTGCCGCGGAGGTTTTCCACCTCGACGAGCTTCGGCAGCGTGTGATTTTCGGCCGCCGCGAACTCGCCCATGTTCTCGCGCAGCTCCGGCTCGATGTAGTCGAGGCCGAGTGCGCGGTAGAGATCCGCCTCCTCGCGAATTTCGGGGATTGCCGACCCCCGACCTTCGTCTTTCGACAGCTCCGCGAGGCGGTATTCATTCAGCGTCCACCCGCGCGCGAGCGCGCGCTGGCGCATCACGATGTTGTGCTCCTTCGAGCCGGTGAAGTAGTTCATCGCAAATGGGAACTCTGCATCCTTCACCACGCGCAAATCGGCCTGGATGCCGATCTTCCACCGCACGGAGGATTTCGTCTCGCCGTGCGCGATGACGCTCTCGACGAATTTGTGCCCGATGAAATCCTCGCTCACGACCTTCGGCTCGCGTGTCGAGACGAGGAAGTCGAGGTCGCCGCACGTCTCGCGCCGCCGGCGGTAGCTGCCGCATGCCGCGACGCGCAGCACCTCGGGGTGTGAGCGCAGATCGTCGAGCATCTCCTCCGCGTCCGCGGCGATGTCGCCGATGCGGAAGCGCCCCGCGTGCTTCTTCAAATCCTCGATGCCTTTCAAAATGTTCGCCGCAGTCTTTTCGCCGAATCCCTTGAGCCCGGCCACGCGCCCATCACGGCAGCCTTTCTCCAGCTCAGCAACGCTGGTGATGGAAAGCTCCTTCCACACCGCATGAATTTTCTTCGGCCCGAGGCCGTTGATTTCAAACATATCGAACAGCCCCGGCGGAAACTCGGCCTTGAGCTTCGTGTGGTATTCGAGCGTGCCGGTTGTCACCAGCTCGGTGATTTTCTCCGCGATGGCGTCGCCGATGCCGTCAGTGTCCGAGAGCTTCCCGGCTTCCGCCGATTGTCGCAGGTTGCCGGAGAAGTTTTCAATCGCGCGTGTCGCGTTGCGGTAGGCCCGGATCTTGAAGGGGTTCTCGCCCTTCAGTTCGAGCATCATCGCGATTTCCTCGAGTGTGTCGGCGACCTGATCTTTGGAAACTTCCGGCATAGGGCGCGCAGGCTACGCGCAGTGGACGGATGCGGCAAGTGCGTCGCCGCTGCGCTTGCCGCGGATGTGCGCCTCCGCTTGCATCCTGCCGGTGAATTCCGCCCTGCATGTTGATCTCGACGGCGCCTGGCCGCGCGATGCCGCGCCGGGTGCGGAGTATCTCGACGCGCGGCAATGGGGGCCGCGCCTGCGCTTTTCCGCGCCGCGCGCGGAAATGGAGAATTTCTTTGGCGAAGTGAAGCCGCGCTTCGTGCCGTTCACGCTCTTCGGCTCGGGCGAGTTTCACCACCTCAGCGCGCTGTGGCTGCGGCAGTTTTCCGAACCGCTCACGCTCGTGTCGTTCGACAACCATCCCGACTGGGACATCCGTCCGCCCCACTGGGGCTGCGGCGGCTGGGTGAACCGCGCCCTCGAATTCCTGCACGTCGAGTCCGCGTATGTGTGGGGCTGTGGGAACTTCGAGTTCAACTGGCCGCACCGCTGGTTTGCGAACCGGCGTGCACTCCGGGACGGACGACTCTTTGTCCGTGCCTGGCATGAACGTTTGAGCGAGTGCTTGCGGGGCAGGTGGCCGACGATGACCCGGGGAGACTGGCGCGTTCACTTCGCGGAATTTGCGGCGAAGCTCCGTGGCGCGCGCGTTTATGTGACCATAGACATGGATTGCCTTGGTGTGGCGGAGGCGGTGACAAACTGGGAGCAGGGCCTGTTCACCTCCCAGGATGTTGCCGATGCGCTTCACATGCTGCGCGCCGGTGGCGCCGCGATCGTCGGCGGTGATATTTGCGGCGCGTGGTCGCAACCGGAATACGCGCGGTGGAAGCAGCGCTTCGCAGCAGGCTTCGACCGTCCGAAGCTCGGCCACATCGACACCGCGAAAGCCCGCGAGGTGAACCTGCGCTCGCTGGCGATTCTCTGGCCTGCGCTGTTGAGTCAGCCATCGTCTGACGGCGCACAGTCTGGCCAGTGAGTGAAGTGCCTGCGGAAACTATCCCGCGACCAGAAACAACCCGCCGCAAATGAACGCGACACCGATGGCGATGCGCGGAGTGATTTTCTCCCGGAGAAAAAATGCGGCAGCGACGACGATGACGACGCGCTCGATTCCCTCGAATGGGTAATACCTGCTGAGCGGAATCTCCGAAAGCTGGGAGAGTCCGAGGAAAAAACTGAGCGCCATCGCGCCGATGCCGGCGGCGAAGGCACGGATGCGGCGGGCGGGGGCGGTGCTCCCCGCGCTCTCGTCCATCGCGATCTTCAGGAAGAGCTGCCCGGCGACCTGCAGGGCGAACGCAAGGGAAACGAGGAGAACAGTGAGCGCCTTCATGCGTGCGGTTTTCCCTCCAGATCCTCCTCCGCGCGCGCGACCGCGGGTGCGGTGATCATCACGCCGAGGAAGACTAGGGCGATGCCGACCCATTGCCGGGCGGCGATGTGCTCCCCGAGCAGCCACCACGAGCCGAGCGGCACGAGCACGTGCTGCAATCCCGTGAGGTTGTAGGCGACGCTCAGGCTCAGTGTGCGCAGCGCGTTCAGCCAGCAGAGCAGGCTGCCGATCCCGAGCGCGACGCTCAGCCACACCCACGGCGAGCGGAGCTGCGAGACGTCCACCACCGACTGCGCGACGGCGGAGTCCGCGCCGCGCTTTTTCGCCATTTCCGATGCGGCAACCAGCACCGCGGCCAGGAAGACCTGCACCACGGGGTTCGCCGCCCACAGGCGCAGGCGGAGCTTCAGAGTTCGTGGAAGTTCGCGAACTTCTTGATCACCTTGTCGTGCCGCACCGGCTGGAGGTAGCGGAGCGCGATTTTGAAAATCGGGTTGATCAGGCGGGACGTGTGCCATGCGTAGAGGTCGAGCGGCGCGAGTTCCATGCGGAGGTGGAACTTCGGGTCGTAGTTGAGCGGCGCGGTGTAGTAGCGTTTCAGGCCGTTGGCGAGCGCCCACTGCACCACGTCGCGCCAGGTGACGAAGTAGAGGTGCAGGTCGAGCGCGACCGAGTAGTCGAGGCCGACGTTGAGATCGTGGATCGTGTCGCCATGCACGATGCAGAGCGCGAACGCGACGATTTTGCCGTTCTGCCGCCAGAGGAAGAAGCGCGCGCAGTCCGCCATCTCACGGCTGACGCGGAGCAGGAAATCTTTTGTGAGTTCCTCGAAGCGCAGCTCGGAGCGCGCGAAGGTCTGCGTGTAGAGCGGGTGGATTTCGTCAATGACGCCCGAGATGTCCGTCACGACTTCGAGCGAGAGCGGCGGATGCTCGGCGAGCTTCTTGAATTTGCGCCGCAGGTTCTTGCGGAACGAGTAGCTGAGGCGGTTCTGCACGAAGTCGTCGAAGCTCTCGAAATCGAGTTTCATTCCGCAGGCTGGCATGGAGGGGGCGCGGCTGAATCCGTGCGAGAGCAGCGGCTTCAGCGCGTCCCTGTATTCGGCGGGGAAATCCTTCAGCAGGATGAGCGAGACTTTCACGCGTTTCGCAAACGCGGCGACAGCCTCGCGCATCGCCTCCACGGCCCACGGTTCCGTGCAGTCGAGCGAGCCTTCACTCGCCGAGCAGCCGACCATGAGGATGCGGAGCGACAGCCAGCGCGGAAAAACCCTGCGAGGCCAGTTCAGCATCGCGCGCAGTTTGCCGGGCATCCCGGCGGTGAGATCCTGTTTCACAACGAAAATCTGCTGGGCGGCCGTCTCGACCGTGGCGGCATTCTCAACGAAGAGGTAGCGGTGATCGAACTGCCCGGCGAGCGCCTCCGCGCAGATGCGGTGGTATCGGTGATCCTTGGCGTGGCCCGCGAAGGCGCGCTGCCATTTGGCAAGATCGTCGCCTTCCAGCACGGACACAATGCGCGCCGTGCCATTCGATGTCGCGCAACCGAAGGGCTCCGCGGGACCGCCGATCATCATCCGAGCGTCTCCCCGCGTTCGCGCACGGCGCGGGTTCCCGCACACCGCTGCGCACGCCTGCTAGCAATGAGTGATGGTTTGAAAGGCACGTTCGCAATTTCTGCAAAGCGTGCGGCGATTCTAGCTTTTTCCGCATCGCGCTTCCATGGAGGCTCCGCTGCACCGGACGAAGAACTGAAATCCGCGGAACTTGCAGTCATTGCCTCGCGATCATTCCTGTGCGCTGTCATGCCGTCACGAAAACCAGCGACGCGGTGATGCTCGCCGCGTTGAGCTGCGGGCAGAGCGCAGCGAGCGCATCGCGGTAAGCGGCGAGCTGCGGGGCGTAGCGCGTCTCGATTGCGGCGCGTTCGTCGGGCGAGCCGAAGCGGTCGGTTTTGAAGTCGAGGATGTTGGCGCGGAGTGCGCGGCCATCCGGGGCTCGCACGAGCACGACGCGGTCGAACTTTCCGCTGAGCAGTTCGGGGCGGTCATTCATTTCGCGCAGAACGGCGAAGGGGCGCTCACGCCAGAGTTCGAGCGTCTCCGTCCTCTGCACCGGCGGCCTGGCAAGCGCGCGGTGCAGGTCGCTCTCGGGGGCTTTTGCCTCCTCAATGAGACGGTGCGCCCAGCCGGTGACGCCATCGCATGCAAGGTCGGTGGTGGTGTCGGCGGTGGATTTCACGAGCGTGGCTGCGTCCGGCAGGCCGTCCCCGATCCATGTGAGCTGCTGAAGCCAAGAGTGGATCAAATCGCCGCGGCGCATCGAGGAGCGCGTTTTCGGCGCGAGGATGGCTTCGGCGTTCACCACATCGCCATCGCCGCGGCCGGAAGGCGTGGTGTGCGTGATGCGGACTGCAACTGGAGTGGAGAGTCCTTTTGTGGAGGGAGTGGCTGTGCCGGCGATTCCGGGATCCGGTTTGTCCATCGCAAGCTTGCCGCGTCCGCGCGCCTCGTCGGATTCGCGCAACGAGGAGCCGCCACATTCCTCGACGACGCGATCCGCATCCACCTGCAGCGCGCGGCGCAGCAGGATGCCGAGCGGGGTCTTGCTGCCTTCACGGAGGATGATGTCGAGGAAGGAGCACGCGCGCGTCATGCCGACGTAGAGCACGCTCAGCTCCTCCATGAAGCCGGCGGCGGCCTGCGAAGCGACGATGTCCTCCATGCCGAGGAAGGGTGCGTCCTTTTTCGCCGGCACGATGCGCGGCGCTCCGTCGCAGCCAGTGAGAATCACATTGGTGTCGCCGCCCTGTGCGGCGTCGAGTTCCAGCAGCAGCACGGCCTCGAATTCGAGACCCTTCGAGGCGTGGATGGTCATCACGCGCACCTGCGAGCCGCCGGGCCGCTCGACGCGCCGTGTGCGGATGCGTGCGCCAAATTCCGAAAATCGCACCGGGCCGCGTGCGTCGAACTCGCGTGCAATTTCGAGGAGCTGTTCGCAGCGCTGCTGGTCGTGGTCGCTGCACACGGTGGTGAATGTGGAGTGGCGAATCCAGCTTCTCAGCGTCGTGGCAAAGCCGCGGAGGGTGATCTCACGGCGCAGGCCGCGGAGGATGCGCCACTCGTTGTCGCCAGGTTTTGCGTCGGCGGAAACCGAATTTGGAAATCCGAACACTGCGGCGAGCGGGCTCTTCAGGACGAGGTAACGCGCGGCGGTGCTGCCGGGATGATCGAGCCACGCGAGCAGGCACAGGATCACCTCGACGGCGCGCGAATCGGTGAGGGGGTTGCCGCCCTCACCGCTCACGTCCACCTCGGGATGCGCGCGGCGGATGCCGGCGATGATGCGCGGCATCAGGTTCTTCTTTCGCAGCAGGATCCCGATTTTCCGCGCGGGATCTTCGCCGAGGTGTGCAGTGGTGATTTCGAGCGCCTTCGTGACGAGCGCGTCGTTCTTCGCGTCCGCATCGGCGTTCTCGCCAGTGCCTGCGAGGATGACGCGCATGCGGCCTCGGAGCTTCTGCACATCCCTCGCCGGCCTGTGCTCTGGGAATGTCTCGGTCCACTCGCGGCCTGCCTCTTCGAGCGCCTCCTTGTCCGTCTGCTTCTCGTCCAGCCAGCCGCCGCGCAGTGCCTGAAAGGTGCGGTTCACCGCGTTCAGCACCGCGGCGCTGGAGCGGTAGCTTTCGCTCAGGACTTTCGCCGGGCTGCAGCCGATTTGCTTTCCGATTTCGTCGAGCGGCGCGTGCATCAGCCCGCGGTCGCCGCCGCGCCAGCCGTAGATGGCCTGCTTCTCGTCGCCGACGACGAGCACCTCCCCGCCTGTGCCGCCGATTTCCTCGATGAGCGGCTTGAAGAATCCGAACTGGAGCCGGCTTGTGTCCTGAAACTCGTCGAAGAGCACGTGCTCGAAGCGCGTGCCGAGCCGGAAATACACGTCGTCGCACCGCGGCGCCGCCGACGCGACGATCGCAGCCACGTCGCCGAACGTGTAGGCCCCGGCGCGGAACGCTGCGGCGCGGCGGTGATCCTGGTAGTGGCGCGCGAGCCAGAGCAGCGCGGCCTCGCGCCCCTCGTGAATCCGCAGCAGCGCGGCGCAGGCGGCGGAAAGCAGTGGCTTGATCGTGGCGGCGAGCGGCGCGGGCGCGGGCTGCTTGTAGTAGCCCTCGCTGCTGAAAATTTTCTGCGCGAGCGGGACGGTCAGCAGCTTCGTGGCGTCCTCGCCCGCGATGAGCGTGGCGGCGAGCTTCTCGATGGCGCTCTGCCAGCGCGAGTCGGGGGCCTTGGTGCTTTTCGTTTTCGGAATCCAGCCGGCGATGCCCGCGAATGTCTTCGCAGCGCCGGTAAGCTCCTCCTTGCTCCAGCGGCGAATCTCCGGGCGCGCGAAAGCCGCGGGTGTGTCGTCTGCGGGGACGATGCGGTCGAGGCTGTGCGAGAGTTCGGCGAGCGCGGTGAGCATCGAGCTGACGACGCCTCGGCGGAACGTCCACAATGCTTCGGCGAGGCTCTGAAGGTCAGCCTCGCCGAGAATCGCGTGCAGGGTCTCGCGCAGCAGCTTTTCCTCACCCTCGTCCACGGCCATCGTCCAGTCGGGTGCAAGGCCGAGTTCGCCCGCGAATGCCTTCGCGATTTGCGCGAAGAACGCGTCCATCGTCGAGATGGCGAGGCGGTCCATGTGCGACGCGAGATTCGCGAGGAGGCGGTGGCAGTGTTCGCGTGACAGCGCGAGGCCGAGGTTGTCTGCGAGCGTCTCGCGCCGCGCCTCGGACAACGCGGCCTCGGCAAGCAGGCGCAGGACGCGGTCCAAAATTTCCCCCGCTGCCGCGCGGGTGAAGGTCGTTGCGAGGATCGCGGAGGGATTCTGCGGACGGCCATGGAGTTCGCCGCGCAGCAGGATGCGGATGAACGACAGAGCGAGCTGGTAGGTCTTGCCGGAGCCTGCGGAGGCGCGGATGACAGCGAGCGGCATTTGTCAGTCCTCCTCCGTGGTGGTTGGGAGGCCGTTGAGTCCACAGAGCGCGAGGAACGCGGGATCCTCGATGTCGGACACCTCGCCGATTTCGCGGCACCCTTCGCCGCTGCAAACTTCGGCAGCGATGCGCTGCGCCTCCTCCCACGCTTCGGGGATTTTTTCCGCGGTGAACGGTGCGGTGATGCCCGCGTCGTCGGGCTTCGGCGGGAGGTTGAAATAGACGAGGTCGGTGTTCGCGGGATCGACCGGGCCGGTGTCGAGCCCGCCGAGTGCGGGGAGCAGCTTCACGTAGAGTGGGAGCTGCAAGTCCCTCCACTCGCCGCTGCGCGCGCTGAAGTGTGCCTTGTCGGGTGTCGCGGCCTGCGTGGAGGTCTTGTAGTCAATCACGCGCCATTTGCTGTCGCGTTCATGGAAATCAATGCGGTCAACGCGGCCCTTGAGCATCACGTCCTGAGGACCGCCGGGGACAGGGAGGGGAACGGCGAGCGATTCGCTCTCCACGTAGGCGATGCGCCAGCCGTCGGCGAAGAGCTTCGCCTGGTGCTGCGCGAAAACGGCGAGACGCTCCACAAGCGCGCGGGCCTGTGCGCGCACGGGCGGCAGTGCGAAGGGGCCGAACTCACGGCGCATGTGAGCGTCGAGAATCGCGTGCAATTCGGATTCGAGCTTCGCGGGATCGGCGACGCCCCTGCCGCCGAGGTGGCGCCCGCCGAATTCCTGGAGCACCGCGTGGATCGCAATGCCAAACATGCGGCCATCGAGTTCGTCGGCGGAGTCGTCCTGCGACTCGAGGCGGAGGATGTTCTGGAAATAGAAGAGGCGCGGCGAGCGGAGGTAGCTGCGGAAACTTGTGACGGGGAAGACGCGGAATGCGCGCATTTTTTCCACGTCGAGATCCGGCGGCACGAGTCCGGGTGCGGCGTGGAGGGGTTCGGCAACGGCGTGCGGCTCGGTGGTGAGCGCGATGAGGCGGCGTGCGAGGCGGTCGCCGTTGTCCGCGCCGAGCAGCAGGCGGCTCGGGCGTGCAGGGAGGCCCTCGCTGGTGTGGCGCGGCGCAATGAGTGCGATGCGGCCCGTTTCGCTGCGGCTCGCGGTGACGGTGTGCAGCGTGTATTGGTCGCGCGCGAAGCGGCTCGCGCGGCACGGCAGGGCGAGGCGCTCGCGGAGTGAGTCGAGCAGCATCGGCTCGGGCGGCGCGCCCTCGGGCAGCGCACCCTCGATGACGGAGGTGACGATGAGCGCGGGTGCGTCGTCGGACGCGGCTTCGAGCCAGCCGGCGATTTCGACTGCGCCAGGGCGCTCGTGCTCGGGCACTTCGGCCTTGCCCGCGATTTCCACGACGGTGCGCAGCAACTCCGCCGCGGGAAAATCCGCGAGCGCATCGGGAGGCAGCCTTTCGATTTCGTTGAGTGCCGCGCGAACGGCTTCGAGCGCGGCGTGCAGCGCGCGCCCGGAGTCGGATTGCCGCCCGGGCTGCTGGCTTCCGTAGATTTCGAGCAGCAGGCGAGTGATGTCGCCGGCGAACGTTTCGCTTTGGACGGACGCGAACCTTTCGAGGTCTCCGAGCATTCCCGCGACGCGCTCCTCGTTCGAGTCCGGCGCGGCATCGCGGACTTCGATGCGCATGGGGAGGTGCTCGTTGAAAAATTCATCGAGCCGCCGCACCGACGGGTGGAGGATGTCGGCGAGGTCCGGATGGCGGGCGAGCGCAGCAACACTCGCATATGCCGGAGGCGAGCCTTCGGGGCGGTCGAGGAAGTCGGCGATTTGCGCGAGGAGTTGCAGTGGTGCGGTGCGAGATGCGGGCGTGCCCTCGGCGGAGCGGGCCTCGATTCCGGCGTCGGAAAGTCCGTGCAGCAGCGCTGGCGTGGCGGCCGGCTCGGGCACGGCGACGGTGATTGCATCGGCGGACAGGCCGGCGCGTTTCCATGCGCTGATGAGTTCCGCGCACCGCGACGCCTGATCGCTTGCTCCGCGCACGACGTGGATTTCGCCATTCGAGAAACGGCAGGAGCGTTCCGCCCAATATGCAGGGACCAGCCTTCCCCATTCGTCGAAGCCCGCGGATTCGGAGTCGGGTGCGTGAACGAAAATGCGAGGGGGCGTGCGCAGTGCGCGGAGCAGCGGTTCAAGTTCCGATGAGAGTTCGATCGCGCCGATGAGCGCGACCCGGAGATCTGCGGGCGGCCTGCCGGTCGCTGCCAGCCGCGTGCGGTGTGCGGCGGTGTCCACGAAACCCCATTTGCCAAGAATGGCGCGGAAGTCGTCGAGGAGAATCTGAAGCGCATCCCAGCGCCCGCCATCCGTGCCGGCGGAGTCGGGCGCGATTTTCGTGAGCTCCCGGAAGGCCCCGGCGAAGTCGAGGCCGGAGGTGCTGAGTTCACGCCAAGTTCGGTCGAGGACGGTGGCGAGATTCCTGCCCGCGGCGGCGCGTTCACTGGGAATGGTCCAAATCGTTCCGAGCAGTTCCGCGGGCGCATGCTGCACAGCGGCTGTCCAGGCGAGTCGCTGGACGAGTGCCGGGGCGACCCGGGGTGCCTCGCCGAAGAGCGCTGTGTCGAGCGAGCCGGGCGTGACGATGCGCGGCGGAATCAGCGCGCGTCCAACGCGCTGCGCCTCGGCGGCGAGCAGCGCCAGCAGGCGGCGTGACGCACTGCGACCGCGGACGACGAGCAGCCAATTGGAAAAATCCGCGTCTGGTAAATCCGGGTTCCCGGCCGTGATGTCCGCGAGCAGCCGCGCTGCTGCGGCTGGCAGCAGGTGCGATGACCACGGAAGGAAGACGCGCATGGTGCGCGATTATCCCGGGTTCATCCGCTGGACGGAAGCGGGGATTTCAGCCCGCGGTTGCCTGCAGCGCGTCAGTTCAGGAAGATCAGCTCGTTGGTGAGCAGGATGATCTGTGTGTAGCGCTGGAGCGGGGTGAGCGGCTGGAACTGCGCGTCGCCGTTCTTCTTGCGGAGCTTGCTCTCGATTTCCGCGGCCTTCCCGATGGCGATTCCCTGCGTCTCGGAAGTTGGTGCCGCCGGCGTTTCCGAAGCGAGGAAGTCCTCGGCGAGTTTCAGCTCGGCGGGGCTCGGTGAGCGCTGGAAGACAGTGCGGAAGATGTATTTCACCTTCTCCGCATCGGATGCCTTCGCGGGGAAGTCGGGGCGGGCGAGGAAGTTCTTCACCTGCTCGACGAGGAACGGGCTGTTCATCATGAAGAGCGCCTGCTGCGGCACGGTGGTCATGATGCGCTCGCCGGTGGACATGTCGGGGTTTGCGAAGTCGAACGTGTTCAGCATCTCCGGCAGCGCGGAGCGGTCGATGAACGCATAGACGCTGCGGCGGTTGCTGTTCTTCGAGCTTAGGTCCACGGTTGCGTAGCGTCCCTTGCTGGCCGGGCCGGACACCGCCATCGAGAAGGGCTGGCCGCCCATCGTGAGGTCGAGCTTGCCGCCGATATTGAGGAGCGTGTCGCGCACTTGCTCGAAGTCGAGGCGCTGGATGTTCGCGCGCCAGAGCCACTGGTTCGTCGGGTCGGCTGCCATGCCCGCGGCATTGGGCCGGCTGTCCTGCTGGTAGGTGGACGAGAGGATGATCAGCTTGTGGAGCTTCTTGAGCGACCATCCGTTGTCCATCAGCCAAGTGGCGAGGTAGTCGAGCATCTGCGGATGCGTGGGCGCATCGGAGCGAGTGCCGAAGTCGCTGACGGTGCGGACGAGCGCCTGGCCGAAATGCCACTGCCAAACGCGGTTCACGATGACGCGTGCGGTGAGCGGGTTGTCGCGGCTGGTGATGACCTTCGCCATCTCAAGGCGTCCGCTGCCATCGGTGAACGTCTTCGACGTGCCGCCCGAGAGGACCGCGGGGAACGCGCGCGGCACGACGGGGCCGCGGTTCTGGGGCTCGCCGCGGATGAGCACGGCGGCGTCGCGCGGCTTGTCGCGGTCCACGAACGCCATCGCCCTCACGGGGGCGCCGGGGTGGGTCAGCTCGAGATTCGCGACCTTGTTGCGGATGTTGCCCTCCGCGGTCGAATAGGCCACGCCGAGCACGCTCTGCATGTTGCGCTCGCTGGGCATGAGCGGAGAGTTGTCGGCAAAAATCGCACTGCGCAGCGATTCAAGCGTCGAGTCGGCGAGCGAGGTCTTCACCTTGGTCACGTCGAACTTCTCACCCGAGCGCACGCCGCCTTTGCCGACGACGAACGGCCCGAGCTTCATCTCGCTGCGGAGCTGGTCAAAGACCTTGGTGTAGGCTTCCGACACCTCCTTCATCGAAGCCGGCGCATGTGAGGCGAGTTCCTTCACAATGAGCGGGTGCGTCTTGGCCTCGGGCGCCGACAGTTCGGCGGTGAGGGCCTTGGCCTGCTCGGCGAAGCTCTTCGCGTCGAGCGCCGCGTAGCGGAACCATGCGTTGAAAATCGGATCTTTGTCTTTTTCCTTCGCGATGTCCGTCAGGCGCAGTTTCCACAGCGCGGCGATCTCGGCGGTGAGGCCGCGGTCGCGGGCAGCCTTGCGGAAGTTGTCGCCCTTTTTGCTCTTGTCGTTCGAGGATTCCGTCTCGTGGACGGCGAGCAGGTAGTCGCCGGCCTTCTCCAGCATGCCGGTGAGCAGGCGTGCGGATTCGCGTTCGCGGAAATGCTCGAGATCCTTGTCCACCTGCGCGACCTCCGCCTGGAATTCCTTGTAGTGCGGATTCCTCTCGGGGTCGGCGATGAGCGGCTTCTCCTCCGGCTCCATCGAGCTGCTGAAGATGCCATACATCGAGTAGTATTCCTTCGTTGGAATCGGGTCGAACTTGTGATCGTGGCAGCGCGCGCACGCACCGGTGATTCCCATGATGCCCTTCGTCACGACGTCAATGCGGTCGTCAATCACGTCGTTGTCGTTCCCCATGAAGCGCTTGCCGACCGTGAGGAAACCGAGCGCGGCGAGCTTCTGCTTCTCCGACTTCGATTCCGGGAGCTTGTCCGCCGCGATCTGCTCGGTGACAAACTGATCGTAGGGCAGGTCCTTGTTGAACGCGTCGATCACGTAGTCGCGGTAGGTCCATGCATAGGGGTAAAGCGGCTGGCGGCGTCCGTTGGCGCGGTCGCCGTTGGTGTCGGCGTAGCGGGAGATGTCGAGCCAGTGGCGGCCCCAGCGCTCGCCGTAGCGGGGCGATGCGAGGAGGCGGTCCACGACTTTCTCAAGGGCGTTCGGCGAGTTGTCAGTGAGGAACGCGTCCACCTCCGCGGGTGTCGGCGGCAGGCCGGTGAGATCGTAGGTCACGCGGCGGATGAGCGTGTGCTTGTCGGCCTTCTGCGAGGGCGCGAGCTTCTTCTCGGCGAGCTTCGCGAGGACGAAGGCGTCGATCGGGTTCTGGATGAAGTGCTTCGGGTCCGCGGGCTTCGGCACCGGCGGGTTCGCGATTTTCTGGAAGGCCCAGTGGGTCTTTGCGGTGTTCTCGTCCCATGCATTCCTGCGAGTGGTCTTGCCGTCGCGCGGATCCGGCGCGCCCATCTTCACCCATTTCTGGAAGTCGGCGATCACGTCGTCGGAGAGCTTGTCCTTCTTCGGCGGCATGAAGAGATCCTCGTCCTTGCACGTGTGCTCCATCGTCTGGAGGAAGAGGCTCTTGTCCGGCTTGCCGGGGACGAGCGCGGGGCCGCTGTCGCCGCCCTTGAGCATGCCCTCGGCGGTGTCGAGGTAGAGTCCGCCCTTCAGCTTCTTCGCGCCGGCGCTGTGGCACTCGTAGCACTCCTTCGCCAGCACAGGCCGGATCTTCTTCTCGAAGAAGTCGAGCTGCGCGAGGTCGGACGGCGCCGCCGCGTTTGCAACGTAGGGGATTTGGAGTGCTGCGGCGACAGCCGCAATGCACACACGCTGGGTGCTCTTGCTCATGGTTGTTGGGTGTGGGCTTTAGGCGACGAGATCCTTCACGACGTTGCCATAGACATCCGTCAGGCGGAAATCGCGGCCGTTGTAGCGGT
Source organism: Chthoniobacteraceae bacterium (assembly GCA_044221185.1). Classification (GTDB taxonomy): domain Bacteria; phylum Verrucomicrobiota; class Verrucomicrobiia; order Chthoniobacterales; family Chthoniobacteraceae; genus SXWH01. The sequence continues at coordinate 113,294 of JBGAPP010000003.1, forward strand.
AGGTGAGCTTCTCGTGGTCGAAGCCGAGAAGGTGCATGATGGTCGCGTGCAGGTCATGCACGTGAACCTTGTCCTCCACGACGTCGTAGCCGAAGTCGTCCGTCTGGCCGTAGGCCTGGCCACCCTTGACTCCGCCGCCGGCCATCCACGAGCAGAAGGCGCGGTGATGGTGGTCGCGGCCGGGCTCGCCACGGGCGCCCTTGTCGTGGCGCGGAGTGCGGCCAAACTCGCCGCCCCACACGACGAGCGTGTCGTTCAGCATGCCGCGCTGCTTGAGATCCTTCAGGAGCGCGCCCACCGGCTGGTCGATGGACTCCGCCTGCTTGCGCAGGTTGCCCTTCACGTCGGTGTGGTGGTCCCAGCCGCCGGCCCAGACCTGCACAAAGCGCACGCCATTCTCCACGAGGCGGCGCGAAATCAGCATGCGGCGGCCGATCTCCGTGTCGCCATACATCTCGCGGATCGCCTGCGGCTCCTTCGTCACGTCAAAGACGTCCGTCGCCTCGCTCTGCATCTTGAACGCAAGCTCGAAGGACTGGATGCGCGCCTCGAGGTTCGCCTCGCGCTTCATCTGGTCGGCGTGCATCTCGTTCAGCGCCTTCAGCACGTCGAGCTGCTTCCGCTGCTGGTCGAGCGTGGCGTAGTGGCTCTTGATGTTCTCGATGATCTTCTCCACCGGCGCGCTCACGTTGCTCACCAGCGTGCCCTGGTAGGCTCCGGGCAGGAATGCCGAACGCCAGTTCGTCGCGCCGCCCAGTCCGCCGCCGAGGGCGATGAAGCCCGGCAGGTTCTGGTTCACCGTGCCGAGGCCGTAGAGCGCCCACGAGCCCATCGAGGGCTTCACGAGGCGGCCCGACCCCGTGTTCATCATCAGCGTCGCAAACTCATGCGCCGGCACATCCGTCGTCATCGAGCGGATCACCGCGATGTCGTCGATGCTCTCGCCGATTTTCGGGAATATCTCGCTCACCTCCACGCCGCTCTTGCCCATCTTGCTGAAATTGAACACCGACGGCAGCGGCACGCCGCCGATCAGCGAAACGTCCTGCCCCGCGTGCTTCGCCATGCCCGGCTTCGGATCCCACGTGTCGATGTGTGACGGACCGCCCTGCGAGAAAATGTGAATCACGCGCTTGGCCTTGCCTGCGAAATGCGGGGAACGCACCGCGAGGGGCGAGAGGCTGGCGGCCGCGTGCGCGGTCTCGCCGAGCAGGCTCGCGAGGCTGAGTGCGCCGAAGCCCATTCCGAAGCGGTTGAGGAATTGGCGGCGGGTGAAGCAGAGGTCGGCTTTGCTGGGGCGGTGTTCGTTGATGTTCATTTGGTGGTCGAAGTTAACGGTGAATTCACCAGCGTCAACAGCGCGGTTAATTCTCCGTTAGGAAAAGTTTTTTGAAAAAAATGCCATGCCCCTCGGAACGACCATGTCCTTCTGTGAAATCGCAACGCGTGAAATCTCGCAGCCGGCCGGATGTGCTGCGCCGGATTCCCGCTCGTGCATCGTCCGCACGATCGCTTCGCCCGCCTGCAACACCCCGCCTGCATCCCCGGTTCCCCGGCTTCCAACCGCGCATCGGCTTTCCATGCCGGCCCCGTTCCGCAGTGGAAAATCAGTCAAGGCAGGCGCCCCACGGCAAGCCTCGCCAGCCGCCATGCCCGCCACCCCGGCACCGCAGCAGCCATCCTCCCCGCCGTCTTCTCACGTCCCCGGCGGTTTCTTCCGGCGCTTCCGCTCCTCCTCGCGCCTCATCCATTCGTCGTAGAAGGCCGATCGCGGGCTCACCAGCACCAGTCGGTCATTGCCGCAGATGCCGTCCTCCGGCTTGAAGGTCCCGTCATTCTCCCCGCCGTTCACCCGGCAGAACCCGAACTCCCTCATCGCGAGCTCCTGCTCCGCCATGCGCTTCGCCCGCTGGACGGGGTCGGGGACGTTCAGCGGCACGCGGCAGCTCACGTGGCCCAGCGAGAGCGGTCCGCGGTAGCGGAAACGCCATCCCTCCTCCATCAGGCGCTCCTTCTCCTCGTCCCCGTAGTCGAGCCGGTTGAAGAGGCTCTTCAGCCACAGTTGGAAATGCGCCTCGCGCGCCCGCTCGCTCGGGAAGAACGCCTCCACCTCCACGATGAACCTCGCCGGATCCTCCCGGTCGCATTCCACAAACTTCAGCCGCGTCTCCCATCCCTCCTTCGCGTGGGTGTGAAAGGTCGGGGATTCCCGGTCGTTGCTCCACAGGCTCAGTTCCGGCGGCACCACCTTCACCCCGTCCGGCCCGCCGTCCTCGTCGTCCCCATCCCAACCCCCGGTCTCGTAGCCCTCCAGCTCGCGCCAGTTCCTCAGCCCCGGCAGGTAGCCCTCCACGTCGAGATTCATCGTCCGGTATTCGTCATTCTCGCCCTCCGGGTCCACCCAGTGCGGCACAAAGGTGAAGTCCGCGTGAAAGGAGATTCCGTAACGCAGGCTCGCCGGCAGGAAGAGCGTCAACTCCGCCGCATGCATCGGCTTCCACACCTGCTTGCCGAAATGGAGGGGGTATTCCATGCGCCTCTCCTCCCACGAAATCGCGCGCGCGTCGAGCGCGTCCTCCCGAGGTTTTCCGCGGAACCCCCATTGCACCCCGCACGCAGCATGGCCCACTGCCCGCACCACCTCCTTTGGCCGCACGCCCTGTGTGAAGGTCGTGGCCGGAATGAAGAAGTCCGCAGCCGAAGGGCCAATGTCCCGCATGTCCCGATCGTGCGGTTCCGCAGTCTCACCGCGACCATGGCCGCCGAAGCCGCCCTTCCCCTCGCCCCGCAGGGCGTCCGTCCCTGGGACATGATGAGCACGACCATCCATATGGATGCCGCAGGCGAGATCGAGCGCGACGGGGCGAAGTACCCCATTACCATCCACGGCAACAACCGCCGCCAGCACGAATGGAAGCTCACCTCGCCGAAGTGGCGGGGCGGCACGCAGGGTCGCCTCGGCGAATCGAAGGCATTTGACGCTGCGCTGGAAAAGGCGGGCATCGCGCACCGGCTCGTGATCATCGATGGCGGTCCCGCACAGCTTCCACCTCCAGCCCAAGGAGCGCGACCTCCGCCCCCTCGTCCTCGGCTTCTTCGACAAGCACCTCAAGGCGGCGAAGTAGCGCGGGATGCCCGCGCCATGCCGACGGGATGGGCGGCAGAGGAAAGGGCGAAGCTTCCTCCTTCTTCTTAATCCGTGGCCTTGCAACGCAGAAGTGACGCCCGATGGCTCACCTCAATTTCCCCCTTTCCTGCACAGCCATGGCCCGCCAACATAGCAAAATGACCTCTCCTGAAGAACTCATCCACCATGATAAACCATTTGTTGACCTCCTCGATGATTCCGTCTGGTGTTGCACTCAAAGTCAGGAGATCGCCGACCAGCCAAACCCACAGGGTTACATATACATTCGTGAAAACATCTCACGGCTGGCTCGCCTCTCAGTGCTCAATGCAGCCTTGGCGTTGGAGGCGTTGGCGAATATTCTTATTCAAAGGTGCGCGATGCGGGGTCAGTTGGCGAATGACGTGGATAAGCTAACAGTGTTTGGAAAGTTGGATGTATATTTGCTATCAAGAAATGGCGCCACCTTTCTTGATCGCGGCCATCAACTTACACAACCAATGGCTGAATTGATCAATTGGCGAAACGCATGCGTTCATCCCAGGGTTGCGCATCGGCGCTGGGAAAAACTTGCTGAATTTTCATATCGTTCGGAGGCGCCCACTTATTCCTTCCTCAAGATTCCCATGAATGTCACGGACCTCGGGTGGAACCCCGGGCATGCGCGCACTGTTTTAGAAAGCCTGTTTGCGTTCATTACGCACTATTTGCTCGGGTGGTGCAATCATCAGCCCCTTGAGATGCGGCAGATCCTTTTTGATGAAGGGCACGAGAAAAATGGAAATGTCCGACACTACAGTTACCAGCCATCAAAACATATGGATGACGCAATAAAGGATTGGAAACTAGATGCCCGATTTTTGTGTCTTTGGATCAGTAAGACTGTATACCGAGACGGCTATGAAACGGTTTATGAGCCCGGCTATCCGCAGGACAAAATCATTCGCCGATTTCCAAAATCAGATTCGTAAGCAGCGGTTCCGCCGCCCCATCCGGGGCGGATGATTGGTGGGGACGTGGATCCGGTGGTTTCGCTGCGCTGCACCACCGGCTAATTTCCGTCAAGCCTCCGGCTTGAGATGCAGCAGGTTTGGATGGTGGCCCATCGGTTTCGATTTTCGGTGCATCCCACGTGGATTGTGGTGCATCTGTCCGAGTGTATGTGGTGCTGGATCGGGTGTGTGCGGTGATGGATCGGGTTTGCGTGGCGCTGGATCGGGTGTGTGCGGTGTTGGTTCCGATGGGCGGGGGATTGCGTGTGTCCCGAATGGACAACGGAAATTAGCCGGTGGTGAAGTGAGCGCAGCGAGCGGGAACCACCGGATCGTTTGCCCAAATGGACAAGCGCCCCGGCAGGGGCGCTGGGATGCGGCGCGGTTCCGCCGCCCCATCCGGGGCGGATGATCGGTGGGGGCGTGGGTCCGGTGGTTTCGCTGCGCTTCACCACCGGCTAATTTCCGTCAAGCCTCCGGCTTGAGATACAAAGAAAAACAATGCGCCCTGGATGGGGCGCTGGGATACTCGCGGCGCCATGCCCTCCACGCATCTCTCCCTCCACTATCACGTCGTCTTTTCCACGAAGGACCGCGCGCCGCTCATCGCTCCGGCGTGGCGCGGGCGGTTGCACGCATTCCTCGGCGGCATCGTGTCGAAACTGGACGGGATCGCGGAGGCGGTGGGCGGGGTTGCGGACCATGTGCATATCCTTGCGGGATTGCGGGCGACGCATTGCCTTGCGGAAGTAATGCGCGAGGTGAAGGCCGCATCGTCGCGCTGGGTGCATGAGGAAATCGGCGAGCGCGGCTTTGCGTGGCAGGAGGGATACGGGGCGTTCACCGTGGCGCCGACGCAGCGCGCGGAGGTGTGCGGCTACATCGCGCGGCAGGAGGAGCATCACCGGGTGAAGACGTTTCAGGAGGAGTATCTGGAGTTCCTCCAGCGCGCGGAGGTGGAGTATGATGCGCGGTTCCTGTGGTGATGCGGGTGCGCCGCTGAATCCGGCGCGGTGGAATGGTCCCTGAGCGGAGGGAGGCGCTGACGTCGCCGTGCGGGCTATCAAGGATCAGCCCGCGTCCTGCCGTCAGCGGCCACGGGTGCGGGGACTTGTGGGATGCGCGAGGGGTGTTGCCGCCGGGCGCCGCTACTTTTTCCGCCAGAGATTCCAGAGGGCGGCGTAGAGGGTGGTGACGACGGCGCCGACGCGGTTGGGGACTTGCAGCTTCAGGAAGATGCGGCTGTGGACGACGTGGATGGTGCCGGGGGCGAGGCCGAGGATTTCCGCGATCTCGGGATCGGTCTTGGCGCGGATGTCCCATTCGAGGATCTCCGCCTCGCGGGTGCTGAGGATGGGGAGGGCGGCGCGGATCATCGCCGCGGTGATTTCCGGGAGTTCGGGCTGGGGTGTGCTCATGGTGGGTTCTGGGTTTTTGTATATGCGTTTCTGGTTACATAAGCCTGTATATTGATGCGAAAACGGAAATCGGTTTGTATGCGGATGTCATGTTGCAAAAAGAAAAGCAAGCAGGAACTGTTGAGCATTCCATCATTGCCCGTGGGGAACGGATGGTCTGTGGCGGGTTCGGGATGGCGGAGAGCAGGGACGGGGGAAGTTTGGCGGGTGGAGCGCGGGGATTTCGGCGGAGGGCGGCGGGATTTTCCAAACATCGAAAAGTCTGCGGCAATGAACGGATGAGTCCGATGGATGAATCGGTCACGGGTCGCGCGGGTGCGATGGTCCGGCGCGGAGGACGCGAGGACCGCCTCAGCCGAGGTCTTGGCCGGGACATTCCTGAGAATCGTCGGAGCCGTCTGCCGGGGGTCCGCGGGATTCATGGGCATGAATGCGGCGTTCATGAGATGGTTTGCGGGAATCATGGGCATGAATGCGGGATTCATGAGATGGTTTGCGGGATTCATGGGCATGAATGCGGCGTTCATGAGATGGTTTGCGGGAATCATGGGCATGAATGCGGGATTCATGAGATGGTTTGTGGAATTCATGGGCATGAATGCGGCATTCATGAGATGGTTTGTGGAATTCATGGGCATGAATGCGGCATTCATGAGATGGTTTGTGGAATTCATGGGCATGAATGCGGCGTTCATGGGATGGTTTGCGGGGAAGCAGACGATTTTGGTGGGAATCGGCATGCAAAAGGGGGCGGAATTCCGGTCTTTTTCGCAGATTGTCCAGCATCGGCTGCGTGCAGCGGCGTTCGCCGCGGGTGTCCCAAGGAGGGCAGGGCGGCTTCCTTCGTTTTCCAGACTGCAACACGCGGTCGCCTGACCCGAAACCCGAAACCCGAGCCTAGAAACTAGAAACCCAAAACCAATGCCTGCGCCGGACACATGGGATCAACCGGGAATCGCTTTTGATTCTGGGGGAACCTGGGACGGAGCGGGCGCAACCAAGAAACCCAAAGCCATGCCATACACCAAAGCGATTGTGAACTTCTCCCAATACAAGGACGGCGAACTGGGCGGAGTCGCCCAATACGTCCACGACCAGATGACCGCCAATGCGGCGACCTTTGCCACGCCCCCCGTGACGATGGCGGCGCTGCAGACGCTGGTGACGGACTATGTGACGAAATACGGGGCGAAGGCGAGCCGTTCCACGGCGGACAAGCTCGCCTTTGACGCAGCGCGGGAGGCGATGGAGGAGGCGCTGAGCCGGCTGGCCAACTATGTGAACGACATCGCGCAGGGCGACGCGGCCATCGTGGAGAAGAGCGGCATTCCCTTCTACGACACCACGCACCCGGCCGACCCGAGCGCGCCCCCTGCGCCGACGAACCTGCGGCTGAAGCGCGGGGCGGTGAGCCGCTCGGTGGTGGCGCGGTGGAAGTCGCAGAGGCCGACGGCGAGCCACGAAGTGCAGATCAACACGGGCAACCCGAACACCGGGGCGGACTGGACGGGGGCGGGGATTTTCCAGGGGCAGCGTGCCGAACTCACGGAACTGACCCTCGGGGCGCACATCTGGGTGCGCGTGCGGACGGTGGGCCTGCGCGGGGTGATGGGGGATTGGAGCGACCCGGCGGAGATTATCGTCACCTGACGGGGATGGGTTGAGGGTTGAGGGTTGAAAGTTGAGAGGGGCGGCACCCGCCGTCCTCCCGCTCCGGCCCTCGCTCCCGGCCCGCCATGCTTCCTTCCTCTCAACGCTCAACCCTCAACTCTCAACGATCCCCACCCCATGCCTTTCGACCCTTCCCTTCCTGCGCCGAATTCCCCGCTTGTGTCCGCCGAGATGCGCGGGCAGCTCAATGGACTCAAAGACCTTATCGACGGTGTGCCGGTGGTTACCGGCGTCGTCATCGACAGTGTGACCACCCTTCCGCCGGGCGAGGCGGCGACGGTGGATGCGAGCCTCGCCGCCGGGGTGCTGCACCTGAGCTTCGGCATCCCGCAGGGCTTGCAGGGTTCGCAGGGGCTCCAGGGCGAGCAGGGATCGCTCGGGGCCACGGGGCCGATGGGGGCCGTGACGCCGCAGAATCTCGACGATGCGATCGTGACCACGGCGCGGAACCCGAATGCGATCGCGACTTACGGCGGCACCTTCAGCGACCCGCCCGCGCAGGCGGAGCTGACGGCTTTCGCCGCCTATGTGGAGACGCTGCGCGCGGCGCTGGTGCGGTGAGGGGACGGTCGAATGACGAAGGACGAATGACGAATGATGCGGGACGCATCGAGCGGGGGCGCGCTTTTCAATCCCCATCGTCCATCGCGCACCGCACATCCCCCTTCGCCGATCTCAAATCTTCCGTCGAAATCGCGTGCGGCACTACGGCATCGCGGCCACGAGCAGGAGGGAGGAGCCGGCGCGGTGCTGGGGGATGCGCTCAAACTGGCTGAGGAACATGAGCATGGCGTTGGCGATGGCGCCGGGGGGCTTGAAGCCGGAGCGGAGGATTTCGGAGGGGTCGGTCATCTTGCGCAGCTTCCTCTGCCGGATGCTGAGGAGGGGGCGCAGCGGGCGGCCCCAGTAGGTCCATTTCTCGACGCGGAGCTGGCAGGATTCGCAGAGGGCGATGAGTTCCTCCGCATCGTAGCGGCGGACGTGGCCGGCGGCGGTGTCGTATTCGGACATGAGCTTCATGTCGGCGGGGACATTGATGAAGATGCGGCCGCCGGGCTTCACGTGGAAGAGGGCGGACTCGAGGAAGCCGCGGTGGTCGTCGAGGTGCTCGATGACGTCGAAGAGGATGAGGCCCTCGCAGGCGGAGCGGAGGGAGGCGTCGCGGGCGTGGATGTTGTAGCAGTGGCGCTGGCTGGTGCGGCAGACGGACTGCTTGAGGGCGTATTCGTTCAGGTCAAAGCCGTCCACGGTCGTGCCATAGGCGTCCTCGATCTGGCGCTGGACGAGGCCGGAGCCGCAGCCGATCTCGGCGAGCTTTGCCGTGCGCCACGGGAAGTCGCCGGCGAGTTTTTTGAGCACCTGGAAGCGGCGGCGCACCCAGAAGTGTTCCGGCGAGGCGATGGTGAACCACGCATCGCCCATGCTGACGCCCTCGGGCTGGCAGAGGTATTTGATCTCGGGCCTCACGGCTGGGCCTTTCCGGACGGCTTGCCGATGGTGGCGGTGATCTCGGGGACGGAGAGGATGGTGTCCGAAGCCGTGGGCTGCAGGTTGCCGATGATCGAGCGGGCGATGGCGGTGGGCCTGCGTTTGAGTTCTTTGAGCATGACGATGAGATATTCCCCGATGACGCCGAGGCAGAGGAAGAGCATGGAGGCCACGCCGAGGAGCAGGACGATCATCGTCGTGATGCCGGGGCTGGCGCCGATGTAGTAGTTCAAGAGGGTGAACTTGGGGAAGAGGCGGTTCAGGATGAAGAGGCCGCCGAGGAGCAGGCTCACGAAGGCCATTCCGATGCCGATGATGCTGGCGATGCGGAGGGGCACGTAGCTGAAGCCGGTGATCGAGCTGAGGCCGAGGGAGAACAGGCGGGTGAAGCTGTATTTCGTGGTGCCATGCGCGCGGGCCGGCCGCGCGACGGGCACGGCGCATTGCTTGAAGCCGACCCATGAGCGCAGGCCGCGCAGCACGCGGACGGATTCCGGCAGGCCGAGGATGGTGCGGTGGACGCGGCGGTGAAAGACGGAGAAGTCGCCGGAGTCCTCGGACCACTCATGCTCGGACACGCCGCGCATGAGGCGGTAGAAATTGCGGTAGAAGAAGTTCTTCACGAAGGACGCGTCGCGCTTCTCGCGGACGGCGTAGGCGACGTCGAAGCCCTCGTCGCGGACCTTGTGGAAGAGCTGCGCGAGGACGTCCGGGGAGTCTTGCAGGTCGCTGTCCATGAGCCCGACTGCCTCGCCCGATGCGAAGGCGAGCCCGCACGCGACGGCGGGCTGGTGGCCGAAGTTGCGGCTGAGGGAGACGCCCTTGATGCGCGGATCCTTCACGTTCGCCTGCGCGATGAGCTCGAGCGTGCGGTCGCTGGAGCCGTCGTCCACGAGGATCAGTTCCCAGCACGGCCCGACCTCCCGTTCGAGGACGGGAATGAGTGCTTCGAGCAAATGGGGCAGCGCATCCTGCTCATTGAAGCACGGGATGACCAGCGAGAGCTGAACCGGTTCGGGCATTCGTCCGCCGTCATAAAAAGCGCGTCCCGCAGCGGCAAGGCATTTCTCCGCCGGGCGCGGGGGCGCGCTCCGATGCTGCAGCGCGTTGGTTCATTTCACGCGGCGCGCGGCTTTCTCAATTGACACACAGAACGCGGGCGAACGTCATCCGCATCCGCCACGGCGAAGCTTCATGAGCGTGTCGATCGACGAACAGATTTACAAATTACCGAAGAGCACCCTGCGCTCGGCGGGCGGCGTGGCATACACGGAGTTCAAGCGCGGGCTGCGTCCGCGATACTTCATCGTGTGGCGGGACATCCTGCTCGGGCATGCGGCGATCGCGGCCATTCTCCTCGCGCTCGTCTGGCTGCAGCGGACGTGGGCGTGGAGCTGGTGCGTGTCCGTGCCGTGCGCGGCGTTCCTGCTCGGCTTTGCGTTCGCGTATTTGAACCTCTTCTTCCACGAGGCCGCGCACTGGAACCTCGCCCCGGGCAAGCGGTGGAACGACCGGCTCGCGGACTGGCTCATCGGCATCTTCGCGGGGCAGTCCATCGCGGCCTACCGCGTGGTGCATTTCGCGCACCACCAGCACCACGGCACGGTGATGGACACGGAGAACTCCTACTTTGATCCGCTGAACATGCGCTTCTTCGCCGCGGGGCTGCTGGGCATCCGCGCGCTGGAAGTCGCGCGCAGCCGCAAGGCCGTGGTGTCCACCTCACCCGAGGACATCGAGTCGCAGCGTGCATCGCGGATCGCGCTGCTGCGCGGCCTCGTGCTGAACGCGGCGATCGTGCTCGGCTCGTTCTTTGCCGGCTACTGGACGATCAGCGTGGCGTGGACGGTCGGGATGCTGAGCGTGTTCCCGTTCCTGAATGCGCTGCGCAATTTGATCGAGCACCGCGATGAGAACGCGACAGCCGCGATGAACTACCGCGAGGTGCCGCACGGGCGCGTGAACCGCCTCTTCGGCGACGGCCCGCTCGCGTGGAGCTTCGGCGGCGCGGGCTTCAACCGCCACCTGCTGCACCACTGGGAGCCGCAGGTTTCCTACACGCGGCTGGCGGACTTGGAGCGCTTCGTCCTCGACTGCGAATGCGCGCCGCTTTTCCGCCAGCGGCAGACAACCTACGTGCGCACGATCTGGCATTTCCTGAAGCGCGGGGGCAAATGAGCGGCGCGACTTCGCAGACCGGGGCTGGTGGTTTCCCATGCGGCGCGTGCGGGAGCCGCAGCACCGCGCTCCATGCGACGGTGCGTGACGTGGAATACTTCACGAGCGACGCCGATTTTTCCTACGTGCGCTGCGCGGACTGCGGCGCGGTGACGCTCGCGAACCCGCCGGTGGATCAGCTCTCGAAGATCTATCCGCCGAACTACTACTCGTTCCAAGTCGCGGGGAAAACTCTCGGCAGCCGCGTGAAGGACGCGCTCGACAAGCGGCTCTTTCGCTCGTGCCTCCGCCAGCTTCCCGACCGTCCGCTCGCGGTGATGGATGTCGGCGGCGGCGCGGGTCTGCAGCTCGACTTGATCCGCGGCCTCGACCGCCGCGTGGCGCAGACGACGGTGGTGGATTTGGACTCGCAGGCGCGGGCAATTGCGGAGGCAAAGGGGCATTCGTATTTCCACGGACGCATCGAAGACTACACGCCGACGACGCGCTTCGACCTCATTCTCGCGCTGAACCTCATCGAGCACGTCGCGAATCCGTTCGAGGTCCTCGCGAAGATTAAAGACTGTCTCACGCCCGAGGGCATGGTGATCATCAAGACGCCGAACATCGACAGCCTCGACGCGCGCTGGTTCCGGCGGCGCAACTGGGGCGGCTTCCACTGCCCGCGGCACTGGGTGCTGTTCAACCGGGAGAGCTTCCTCGCCGTCGCCGCACGCGCGGGGCTCGCACCCCATCTCTTCAAATACACGCAGGGCGCGCCCTTCTGGACTATCAGCGTCATGGCTGCGCTGCACAAACGCGGATGGGTGCGCATTGATGCCTCGCGCCCGTCGTTCATGCATCCGCTTTACCGGCTGCTGCTCATTGTGTTCGCCGGCTTCGATTTTCTCCGCAGCCCCTTCGCGAAGGCCTCGCAGATGTTCTGCATCCTGAAGCGCGCGTAGCTCATCGCCCCGGGAGCAGCGCTACTCCGCCTCGCCCGGATCCTTCTTGATGCAAATGACGGACGGCTTCCCGTTCGGCCGATACATGGATGCGCCATACAGGATCGCCGCCGTGCCTTCCTCCGCGTAGCGCACCTTTTTCAGATCCGCGTCCCAGCGCTCGAGGTAGGTGCAGTTCGCGGTCTTCTTGCTGCCGGGGATCGGCACGTAGCGCACGAAGGTGAACGTGAGGAATGCGGGCTCGCCCTCGAGCGGGAACGGCGCGGCCCAGTTCGGCGAGAGGTTCACGATGCGCGGGTTGTTCAAATCAACCGCGAAGACGGTGTCGCCGTCGGTGCTGCCGAGATGCAGGCCGAAGAATGCGAGCCGCATCGGCGGCTGGATGAGGAAGCGCGCCTTCGCATCTGCTCCAAGCTGCAGCAATTCCACGAGCCCTACGAAGCCCGGCAGCTTGCCCATCTCCGACTCCTTCCCCGCCTTCACGTCGCGCAGGAGGTAGTGCTTGCCGTGGCCGGGGCCGTTGAACTCGTCGTCCTCGTCGCCCTTCACCGTGCGCAGGACCAGCTCGTTCAGCCCGTCGGGCGTGGTGAAGCGCGGCGCGGTCTTCGGGTCGTCGGACGGACGCGGCTCGCCCTCCTTCCGCTCGACGTATTCGGGATAGCGGAAATAGGCGGCGCTTTTCGCCTTCGCATACCAATCCGGCGCGGCTGCGAGCTTGCGCAGGTTTTTCCCGAGCGGCTCCACGCTCCAGATTTCGCTGCCCTTCTTCAGCTCGCGCGTGAACACGATCGTGGTGCCGTCGGGGGAGAAGAACGGATCGCGGTCCTGCCCGCTGTCGTCCTTCGTGAGCTGGCGCAGGAGCTTTCCGTCCCCGCGGTAGAGATACACGTGCGAGTGGCTCACGCCCTCCGGCTTCAGGTAGCGGATGGCCACCGCGAGCTCCGCGTCCGCGGCAAAGACACAGCTGGCAAGGGACAGAAGGCAGGCCGTCAATTTCATCCCGCACGCCTACGTGCGCGCGGAATTTCGCGCAAGCGCGCCGCGGATTTTTCGTGCGTGCGGTGCCGCGGCTCCTCACGCACATTCCCGCGCGATGTCCTGCCTGGCGTTTTCAAAATCCGCGCTGCTCGCCACGGCCGCGCTCGTCTGCGCGGCGGCGCCGGTGTCCGCGCAGTTTGCCCGGGACGACGAGGTGCGCCTGCGCCGCGACGAGCCGCTGCATTTCAAGGATGCCGTCTTCCGCTCGGGGAAGGCGGGCGAGACTTTCAGGGTCATGCGCTACGACCGCGCGGCGGGCCGCGTGTATCTGCTGGCGCTCGACGGCGACGGAAAGCCCTTCGCGCTGCACTGCCCCGACTCCGCGGTCGAACCCGCGCCGAAGGACACATGGGCGCTCGTGAAGGATGGCCTCAACGCGATGCAGCAGGGCGACCTCCTCGGCGCGCGCGGCCGTTTCGTGCGGGCATCGACCGGCGCGCAGGTGGACGACGCGGCCGTGAAGCTCGCGCTGCACTGCGAGACGCTGCGGAAATCGGCGGAGGATCTCGCATCCGCCCGGCAGGCGCTCCAGTTCGATCTCGCGGAGGTCGCGCGGCTCACGCGCAATGCGGAGGTGGCCGACCGGCCGCCGCTGATTCCCAACGACAAGTCGAACCAGCTCCGCGCCGGGGAAATCCGCTCCAAGGCCGCGGCGCTGCGCGCGAAGTCCGAGGCGGCGGTCTCGTCCGCGACCGAGAAGCTGGCGAATGCAATCAACTCCGCGCGGAATCACGCGAAGTCGCTGATCGAAGGCGGCTCGCCCTCGGTGGGGCTGCCGCTTTGGGATGCGGTGACGTCCTTCGCGAGGAAGGAGATGCCATCGGAATCGCGGATTCTGGAAACGGACGCGTTCAACCGTTCGGAGGTGACGCGCCGCATCAACGCCGCGGGCGACGCGCTTGTTCGGGCACGCGCCAATTTCGACGCGAAGCGCCTGCTCGCAGCGCTCGGCGCGGTCGAGATCGGCCTCGCATCCGACTCGGGGCGCGGTGACTTGAAGCAGCTCCGCGCCGTCGTGGACTCCGCCATCGAGCGCGCCCGCGTGCGGGTGCAGACGGCCCGCGCGCTCGCAGACCAGAATCGCCGCGACGAGGCACTTGGCGAGCTCGCGAAGGCGGAGGCGATTTGCGCCGATGATCCGGAAGCCGCGGCGCTCGCAAAGGAACTGCGCACGGCACCAGCGAAGCCCGCGGGCAACACCCAGTAGCGCGCCCGCGGAGAACGACGCTACGGAAGCGGCGTGCCGCGCGCGGCGGTGAGGAGCGAATACCATTCGGCGCGCGACAGCTCGATCGCATCGGCGCGGACGGCTTCGCGGATGCGCCCGGGATTCACGCTGCCGATGATCGGCTGCATGCGCGACGGGTGCTTCAGCAGCCATGCGAGAGCGATGGCGGCGACGGATGCGTTCTTCTCCGCGGCGATTTTGGAAAGCAGCGCCCGGAGTTTCTCCGAACGCGCGTCTTTCGGCGCGTCGAGCAGCAGGCCTTTCGCGAGCGGGCTCCACGCCATGGGCGTGATGCGCTCGGCGAGGCACTGGTCGAGTGTGCCGTCGTCGAGCGTGAAGAGCGCTGAGAGGCTCACCTCGACCTGGTTCACGATGAGCAGCATCGGGCAGTGCTTCTGCAGCGCGGCGAACTGCGATGGCTTGAAATTGCTCACGCCAAACTCGCGCACTTTCCCCGCTGCGCGCAGGTGCGTGAATGCGCCCGCGATTTCAGCGGGGTCGCCAAGGAAGTCGGGACGGTGGATCATGAGCAGGTCCACGAAGTCCACCCCGAGGCGCTTCAGCGAGCCCTCGACGGAGGCGGTGATGTGCGCGGCCGACGAGTCGTAGCAGTGCGTGGCGCCGTCCCACGGAGGGCGGATGCCGAATTTCGTCGCGAGCACGATGCGCTGGCGCATGCCGGGGATGTCGCGCATCGCCTTTCCAAAAATGCGCTCGCACTCGCCGCGGCCGTAGATGTCCGCGTTGTCGAAGAGCGTGTAGCCTGCGTCGTAGGCGGCGCGCACGGCGGCGATGCCCTCCTCGTCGGTGCGCTTCGCGCCGCCCTCGCTGCCGGCGAGGCGCCAGCAGCCGTAGGCGAGGCGCGTGCAGGTGAGGGACGAGGAGCCTAGCGTGAGCGTTTGCATGACGCGCGGGATAGACGCTGCGCGCACGCATGTCAGCGCGAAAGCGCGCTCAGTTCACATAGACAAACTCGTTCGTGAGCAGCAGCGTCTGCGCGTATTTTTCCCACGGCGTCATGCCTTTCGGTGGCGCGGGCGGCGGGCCGGCGAATTCCGACTGCGCGTTCCAGTCGTGTTTTGCGGGGAGCCCGCCCTCGGCGTCGGTGAGGCGGAGGAATGGCGTCCACGTGTAGCCTTCTTGTGCGCCGCCACCGGGCAGCACGGAGAAGTCAATCGTGTCGCCCTTCCTCACCTCGATGCGCGTTGCGTTCGTTGCAACGGCGGTGCGCTTCGCCGTCCAGGCACCGAGTTCGCGCGGCGGCGTGCCTTTCCGCTGGAGTTCGGCGCGGGCGCGCACTCCGGCATTCGAGGCTTTTGTCGTCGCAGCGATGCTGCCCTCGATGTCCACGAAGCCATCCGCGGGCGCGACCCAGCGGCGCGTGCTCGCGGCGGTGCTGCCGGTCGTGCCGCCGACCTCGGTGACCTTCACGAGCGCCTTCTTGTCGTAGGACTGCCACTCGCGGTTCTGCCAGCGCTTCGTCTCGGTGAAGCGCCACACTTTGTCCGTGCCCTGAGTGGACATGCCGTATTGCCAGTCGGTCTTCGGCGGCGGCTCGGGTTTGTAGTTCGTCTGCTCGCGGATGAATGAGATTCCGTCGGCAACGTCCTGCGGTGCAGCGGTGCGCTGATAGACGCGGCGGTAGATCTGCTGAATGCGCTGGTCGTCGGCGAGCTTTGCGAGCGACGGCTGCGCGGCGAGCTTCTGGGCCTGCTCGATGACAAACGGGCTGTTCATCAAAAAGAGCGCCTGCGTGGGCACGATGCTGTCGAAGCGCTGCGGGCTGCTCAGCTCCGGCAGCGCGAAGTCGAAGTTCGCGAGGAAGCCGGGGACGTTCTCGCGGTTGATGCTCGCGTAGATCGTGCGGCGCGGAACGCTGCCGAGGATTTCAATCGGCCTGCCGCCGAGCTTCAGATCCAGCGTGCCCGCAGCGGCGAGGATCGAGTCGCGCATGGATTCCACGTCGAGGCGGCGGCGGTTCATTTTCCAGACGAGGATGTTCGAGGGATCGATGTCGCGGTATTTCGGATTGTCGTCGGTGCGCTGCTGCCATGCGTTGCTGAGCAGAATCACGCGGTGCAGCTTTTTCAGCGACCAGCCGTTGTCCATGAGGTAGCGCGCGAGCCAGTCGAGCAGCTCGGGGTGCGACGGCGGCTCGCCGCGCAGGCCGAAGTCGCTCGGGGTGACGACGAGGCCGCGGCCGAAATGATCGAGCCAGAGGCGGTTCGCGATCACGCGGGCCGTGAGTGGGTTGTCCTTGCTCGCGATGTTCTGCGCGAGTTCGAGGCGTCCGCTGCCCTCGGTGTAGGGCTTCGTGCCGCCGAGGATCGTGAGGAAGCGGCGCGGCACCTCGGCGCCGAGTTTGGCGCGATCCCCACGGATATAGACGCGCGAGTTGCGCGGTTTCGGGATGTCCTCCACAGCCATAGCACGCGCGGGCGAACCGGGATGCTCGAGGCGCACGTCATTCACCTTCGCCTGCAGCCGGAAGATCTGGCCTGCCACGGCGACGCCGACCTCACCGCGGAAATTCAGCGCGGTGCGTCCGGCCGGGGCATCGGCGCTCTGGATGAGCGCATGCACGGCCTCGGCGTTTGCGTCGTCGAACTTCACCGTCGGGCGCTCCCATTTGCCCGCGGCCTTCAGCAGCGCGGCGCGCTTCTCCTTGTGCTGCTTCTGGATATCCGCAAACAGCGCGCCATAGCGGTCGGCGACATCCTTCAGCGTCTTTGGCGCTTCGCCGGCGAAGAATTTTGCGACGAGCGGATTCAGCTTCGCCGCGCTCTCGCCGCCGGGCGCAAATTTCGCGAGCACCGCGGGCGACTCAGCCGCGAACTTCTCGTCAGCGATGGCTTCGAGCGCCATCCACGGCGCGAAGATCGGATCGAAAGCGGGTGCCTGCGTTGTCTTCACCGTCGCCGCCTTGCCGCGCGCGGCGGCGCCCTTGAAATACGCATCCCAACGCTGCGCGATGCCCTGTGTGAGCCCGCGCCCGCGGTAGAACGAGCCGACGGACAGGCCGCCCATTCCTTTCTTTGCGTCGTGAATTGCGAGGAGATACGCGCCGAACTTTGCGAACTGCTCGTCGTAGTGTGCCTCCCACGATTCGTCCTCGAGCTGGTCCACCTTCGACTGCGCCTCGGCGATCTTCTTCTCGAAGTCTTCGTAGTCCGCGGTCTTCGCCGGTTCGGCGAGCAGCGGCGGCGTCTCGGTCTCACGCGTGCTCGTGAAGATGCCGTGCCACGCGTAGTAGTCCTCCTGCGGGATGGGGTCGAATTTGTGGTCGTGGCAGCGCCCGCACGCGACAGTGAGGCCCATGAATGCGCGGCCCGTCGCGTCAATGCGGTCGTCAATCTCGTCGTCGGGATTCGTGAAGCGCTTGCCGATCGTGATGAAGCCGAGCGCGGCGAGCGTCCTCGGGTCGGCCTGCTTTTTCGCGACGAGGAAATCCGCCGCGAGCTGCTCGGTGATGAAGCGGTCGAACGGCTTGTCCTCGTTGAGCGAGTTCACGACGTAGTCGCGGTAGGTCCAGCCGTAGATGTAGCGGTTGTCCTTGCCGCCCACGCCCGCGTCGCCGGTCGTGTCCGCGTAGCGCGCGACGTCGAGCCAGTGGCGCGCCCAGCGCTCGCCATATTGCGGCGAGGCGAGCAGGCGATCCACGAGCTTCGCGAATGCGTCGGGCGATTTGTCGGCGAGGAAACGCTGCGTCTCCTCGGGGCTCGGTGGCAGGCCGAGCAAGTCGTAGCTCGCGCGGCGCAGCAGCGTGGATTTGTCCGCGGGCGGCGACGGACGCAGGCCCTTCTCCTCCATCTTCGCGAGGAGGAATGCGTCCACGGGATTTTTCACCCACGACTTGTCCTTCACGTTTGGAAGGGTGGGGGACTTCACCGGCTTGAATGCCCAGTGCTCCTGCGCCTTCGCGGCGATTGTCGTCGGCGTGCCCGCGCCCGCGGTGCCCGTGCGCGGATCGGGTGCGCCCATCTTCACCCAGTCCTCGAAGAGTTTGATCTCCGCGTCGGGCAGCTTCTTCTTCGGCGGCATCTGGAAGTCCGGATCGTCCCAGCGAATGGAGGTGATGAAGAGGCTCTTCGTCAAATCGCCCGCGACAATCGCCGGGCCGGTGTCGCCGCCCTTCAGCAGCCCCTCGCGCGAATCCACGGCGAGGCCACCCTTGATCTTCGCCGCTTCGTGCGAGTGGCACTCGAAGCAGCGGCTCTTCAGCACGGGCATGATCTTCTGGTTGAAGAAATCCGCGTGCTCCTTCGACACGGCCGGCGGCTTTGCCTGCTCAGCCGCTGCGAGCGTGAACGGGAAGATGAACGAGAGTGCGATGACCTGTTTCATAGTCGTGCGGGGCTATGCGCAGATGTCCTTCACGACAGTGCCGTAGACGTCGGTGAGGCGGAAATCGCGGCCGTTGTAGCGGTAGGTGAGGTGCTCGTGGTTGAAGCCGAGCAGGTGCAGGATCGTCGCGTGCAGGTCATGCACGTGGACCTTGTTGTCCACGGCCTGATGGCCGAAGTCGTCCGTCGCGCCGTAGGCCATGCCGCCCTTCACGCCGCCGCCCGCGAGCCACGTCACGAAGCCCTTCGCGTTGTGGTCGCGTCCGGGAGGCGACTCGAGCTTGATGTTGCCGGTGGGCAACTGACGCCGCGGCATGCGGCCGAATTCGCCGCCCCACACGACGAGCGTATCGTCGAGAAGGCCGCGCTCTTTCAAATCCGTGAGCAGCGCCGCGATCGGCTGGTCGCATTCGCCGGCCTTCGTGCGCATGTTCTTCGCGATGTCCACATGGTGGTCCCAGCCACCGTGCCACACCTGCACCACACGCACGCCGCGCTCAAGCAGGCGGCGCGCGATGAGCATCTGCACGCCCATCGCGGTGTCCGCCTTGTAGCGTTCGCGCACATCCTCCGGCTCGCGCGAAATGTCGAACGCGTCCGTTGCCTCGACCTGCATCTGGAAGGCCAGCTCGAACGACTGGATGCGCGCCTCGATGCCATCGTCAATTTTGAACCGCGAGTTCAGCTTCGACATGAGGTCGAGCTGCGCGCGCTGCTCCTTCGAGGTGACGTAGTGGTTGCGGATGTTTTCGATCAGCTTCTCCACGTCGCGCTGGCTCGTGTTGATGAGCGTGCCCTGGCACGCGCCTGGGAGAAATGCAGAGCGCAGGTTTTGGTTTCCAAACGGAATCCCGCCCGGCGACAACGCGATGTAGCCGGGCAGATTTTGGTTCATCGAGCCGAGGCCGTAGGTGATCCACGCGCCCATGCTCGGCCTCGGCAGACGGCCCTGGCCGGTGCTCACCATGAAAGTCGAGATGACGTGGTCCGGCGCATCCGTCCACATCGAGCGCAGCACGCACATGCGGTCCGCGTGCGTCGCGAGCTGCGGGAAGACCTCGCTGATTTCCAGCCCGCTCTTGCCGTGCTTGGAAAATTTGAAAGGCGATGCAAACGCCAGCCCGTCGAATTCCTTCATCACCTGGCCATCCATCTTCGTCAGCTCCGGCTTCGGATCGAACGTGTCGATGTGCGACGGCGCGCCCTGCGCGAAAATGTGCAGCACACGCTTCGCCTTCGGTTTGAAATGCGGCTTCTTTGGTGCGAGCGGCGAAAGAGCACCCGCGTGCGCGCTCTGCGTGAGCTCCGAGCCGAGCAGCGTCGCGAGCCCGATCGCACCCATCCCCTGGCCAAAGCGCGAGAGAAACTGCCGCCGCGACTGCAGCGCGCTGGAAAGCAGCGCGTCGTCCGTCACGGGCGTGCACTGCGAGGATTCGGGGTGGAAGAGGTGGTCGTGGTTCATGATTGGATCGTTTGGGTGTCTCGCGCCCCGCTGCATGCGCAGCGCACTGCGCTTCGATGGAATGAACCTGCGGCCCGCCCTGCGCCCTGCGCAGCGCTTGTCCCTTGCTGCCCCGATTTTGGCTTTTGCGGTGCCGCCGCACCCTCAAACACCAAGCGTGCATTCCCAAAATTGCCCGCTAAGTTTGCCCGCCTCCCGAAGTCTTTTCCCCCACAACCTCAACGACACCACTCCCATGCTCCGCATTCCTGGACAACCCGGCCGCGACCTCTGCGATCCCCACCTCGGCGTCACCCGCCGCGACCTACTCCGCGTCGGCGGCAGCGCGCTCATGGGCCTCACGCTCGGCTCCATCTTCTCCCTGCAGGGGAAGGCGCGCGCCGCGGGCTCGAATTTCGGCAAGGGCTTCGGCAAGGCCAAGCACGTCGTCATGATTTACCTCCAGGGCGGCCCGTCGCACCTCGACCTGTGGGATCCGAAGGAGAACCTGCCCGAGAAGATGCGCAGCCCCTTCAAGAGCATCCCCACGCGCATCCCTGGCGTGCACTTCTCCGAGGTGATCCCGCAGCTCGCGCAGCTGAACGACAAGTTCACGATGATCCGTTCGATGAGCTACACGCCGAACGGTCTCTTCAACCACACGGCGGCGATTTACCAAATCATGACGGGTTACACGACGGACAAAGTGTCGCCGTCCGGCCAGCTCGAGCCGCCCAGCCCGAAGGACTACCCGAACTTCGGCAGCAACATCATCCGCCTGAAGCCGCCCACCGAGCCCGTGCTCCCGTTCGTGATGCTCCCGCGCCCGCTGCAGGAGTCGAACGTCGTCGGCAAGGGCGGCACAGCCGGCTTCCTCGGCAAGGGCTTTGATCCCTACACGCTCTTCCCCGACGGCGACGACCTCGACATGTCCAAGATGAACCGTGTGAAGGTGGATGACCTCAAACTCCGCCCCGACGTCTTCGCCCAGCGCCTCCAGCGCCGCGCCCGCCTCCGCACCGCCATCGAGGACTCCATGCCCGAAATCGAGAAGGCCGTCGCCAACTACAACCTCGACGAGTATTACGACAAGGCCCTCAACCTCATCAGCAGCGGCAAAGCCCGCGAGGCGTTCGAGGTGGACCGCGAGGACGAAAAAATGCGCGCCCGCTACGGCATGAACACCTTCGGCCAGAGCCTCCTCCTCACCCGCCGCCTCATCGAGGCCGGCACCCGCGTCGTCGAAGTCATCTGGCCCAAGGTCGCCAACAGCGACAACCACTCCTGGGACATGCACGTCGGCCTCACCAACCGCATGAAGGACCAGGCCGCCCCCATGCTCGACAAGGGCTTCTCCGCCTTCATCCAGGATATGGAATCCCGCGGCCTCCTCGACGAGACCCTCATCGTCATGCTCGGCGAATTTGGCCGCAGCCCCGAGAAGGGCGTCAGCACCAGCGGCAACGTCAACAGCTCCGACGGCCGCGACCACTGGCCCTACTGCTACACCGCAGTCGTCGCCGGCGCCGGCACGAAGCGCGGCTACGTCCACGGCGAGAGCGACGCCACCGGTGCCAGCCCGAAGGACAAACCCGTCCACCCCACCGAGCTCCTCGCCAGCGTCTATCACTCCATCGGCATCGACCCCGAGACCATCGTCTACAACCACCTCAACCAGCCCCGCGAGCTGGTGAAGGCCAAGCCCGTCGACGGCCTCTTTCTGTAAGGCCCGCACGGAGCACGTTTCGTCGCCGCACTGCCCACATCGTGCCATAGCGGCACGACTTTAACCCGCGCGATGCTCGATCCGTGGAAAACCTCCCCTTGCCCGATGAGCAGCACCGCGCTGCTCGCGACGCCACGAGGCGTCCGTGGCGCGTGGGAGACCGACGGAAAGAGTCGCTCTGCAATCCTCGACGCAAATTCTGCCGTCGTCGAACTCTCTTCGTGCAAAGCTCGGTCGCCAGATCTGTGCGTCAATGCCAGCGGCAAAACGCTCGTCGTCTGGACCGCAGGCACTGCGGTGGAGTCGCCACGGCGAACTCGGTGGGGTGATTCTCGATGAGAAGGGACAAACCGCGGCCGAGCACGCGGCACGCGCCGGGTGTGCCGGTCTGGAGCCATGTTGCGTCTTCCGCCGAAGCCGACTGCGGTTTCGTGATCTTGCGATGAAAATTTCCGAACTTTCTTTCCGAAAACTGTAACCGGGCGCTCGGTCGTGCGTTGGCCCCGGCTGAAATGAACACTCTCATGCCTGACCCGAAAACAGAACTTGGCGATGCACTCGCGACGACTCTCCTCGCGAATCTCGCCGCGTTTCAATCCTTCGCCCGCCACCGGCTGCACGACGATCAACTCGCCGCCGATGCGGTTCAAGAAAGCCTGCTCCGCGCCCTCAAGGCCGAGCACCAGCTCAGCGACGACGAAAACCTCGTGGCGTGGTTTTACCGCATCCTGCGCAACGTGCTCACCGATTTGCACCGGAGGCGCGGCACGCAGCGCGCGGCGTTGGAGAAGTTCGCGCTGGAGCTCGATGCCGCGGCCTCGGAGCGTGAACTCGAAACCTCCGCATGCGCCTGCCTCAACGGCCTGCTGCCGGCACTCCGGCCGGATTACGCGGAGGCCGTGCGCCTTCTCGATCTGGAAGAACGGGCGCCGGAAGATGCCGCGCGTCAGCTCGGGATCACGCGGAACAACCTGAAAGTCCGCCTCCATCGCGGGCGCAAGCAGCTCCGGGAACGTCTGGAGCAGACCTGTCGCGCATGCGCCACCCACGGCTGCCTGGACTGCTCGTGCGAACCACAACCGGAGAACTGACCATGAGCCACGAACATCACTCCGCTCATCCCGCCACGCCGTCTCACTCCTGCTGCGGTGGCCAGGAAAAGCCTGCGCCGGCACCTGTCCATTCCTGCTGCGGCGGGCACGCGGCGCATTCTGCCGAGGAAATCAAACGCGCGGCCACCGAGCGCGAGCCGGCAAAGAAATACTTCTGCCCGATGTGCCCCGGCGTGGAGAGCGATGAGCCCGGCACCTGCCCGAAATGCGGCATGGCGCTCGAGCGCAACCCGGCGTGGAAGCCCGCGGCGAAAACGATCTACACCTGCCCGATGCACCCGGAGGTGGAGCAGGATCATCCGGGGAGCTGTCCGAAGTGCGGCATGGCGCTGGAGCCAAAGACCGTCACGCCGCGCGGCGAGGAGGACGACTCCGAGCTGCGCGACATGACCCGGCGCATGTGGATCGGAGGCGCGCTGTCACTGCCGGTATTCCTGCTCGCGATGTCGCACCTTTTTCCGGGCGCCCCATCGTGGGTGGACAGCGATCCGATGCGCTGGGTGCAGTTCGCATTGAGCGCGCCCGCGGTGCTTTGGGCGGGCTGGCCGTTCTTCGTCCGAGCCTGGCAGTCGCTGGTCCATCGCAGTCTGAACATGTTCACGCTCGTGGCCATGGGCGTCGGCGTCGCGTGGCTCTACAGCGCGGTTGTGATGCTCGCGCCCGGCGCGTTCCCGGCGTCCTTCCAGCATCACGGCCGCATCGGCGTCTACTTCGAAGCGGCGGCTGTGATCACCGTCCTTGTGCTCCTCGGGCAGGTGCTCGAACTCCGGGCGCGCAGTCGCACCGGCAACGCGATCCGCGCCCTGCTCGATCTCGCTCCACCGACCGCCCGCGTGGTGCGCGACGGCGCGGAGCACGAGGTGCCGCTCGATCAAGTGCAGCGCGGCGATCAGCTCCGCGTGCGGCCCGGCGATAAAGTCCCGGTTGACGGCCGGGTCGTCGAGGGGCGCAGCAGCATTGATGAATCAATGCTCACGGGCGAGCCCATGCCGGTTGAAAAGGTCGTGGGCGACCCGGTGAGCGGCGGCACCGTGAACGGCACCGGCAGCTTTCTCATGCAGGCCGAGCGCGTCGGCAGCGAGACGATGCTCGCCCAGATTATCGACATGGTCGCGCAGGCGCAGCGCAGCCGCGCCCCGATTCAAAGCCTCGCCGACAAAGTCGCCGGCTGGTTTGTTCCCGCCGTGCTGGCGACCTCGGTGCTCACCTTCATCGCGTGGGCCTGGCTCGGGCCGGAGCCGCGGTTCGCGCACGCCATCGTGAACGCAGTCGCAGTTCTCATCATCGCCTGCCCATGCGCCCTCGGCCTCGCCACGCCGATGTCCATCATGGTCGGCGTCGGGCGTGGCGCGCAGGCGGGCGTGCTCGTGAAGGACGCCGCCGCCATCGAGCGGATGGAGAAGGTGGATACGCTCGTCGTGGACAAGACGGGAACATTGACCGAAGGGCGACCGCGCCTCACGGCCGTCATCCCGGCGGCTGGCTTTTCCGAAAGCGATGTGATCGCTGCAGCCGCGGCGGTCGAAGCCCAGAGCGAGCATCCACTAGCCGCCGCCATCGTGCGCGGCGCGACCGAACGCGGGCTAAAGCCGGGCGCCGCGAGCGACTTTGAATCTGTGACCGGCGGCGGCGTGGGCGCGAAAGTCGAGGGGCGCGAAGTGGTCGTCGGCAAAGCCGCCTTCCTCAAGGCGCGCGGCGTCACCGGGCTCGAGGCCCTCGAAGTGGGAGCCGCCGAGCTTCAGCAGCAGGGCCAGGGCGCCATGTTCGCCGCCATCGAAGGGCGCGCGGCCGGGGTGCTGGTAGTCTCCGATCCGATCAAGGATTCCACTCCAGCGGCGATCGAACATCTGCACCGGCTCGGGATCAAAATCATCATGCTCACCGGCGACAACGAGCGCACCGCGTGCGCCGTCGCGCAGGAGCTCGGCATTGATGAGGTCGAGGCGAACGTCGAGCCGCAGCACAAGCACGGGCGTGTCCGCAGGCTCCGCGACGCCGGCCGGGTCGTCGCCATGGCTGGCGATGGCATCAATGACGCCCCGGCACTCGCCGCCGCCGACGTGGGAATCGCCATGGGCACCGGCACCGACGTGGCCATGGAAAGCGCGGGCATCACGCTGATGCGCGGCGACCTTCGCGGCATCGAGCAGGCCATCCGCCTGAGCCGCGCCATGATGCGCAACATCCGTCAGAACCTGTTCTTCGCCTTCATCTACAACGCCGCCGGCATCCCCATCGCTGCCGGAGTCCTTTACCCGTTCTTCGGCCTGCTCCTCAGCCCGATCATCGCCGGCGCCGCGATGAGCCTCAGCTCCGTCTCCGTCATCACCAATGCACTGCGCTTGCGAAACGCTTAAGCTGACGTGAAGTGACGAGGGGGGTCTTCGGCAAATGCACGGTCGCCGCGGGACTGCGGGCTGAATGCGGCGGGGCACAGTGAAGCGGTGTCGGGCGGAGGGGCAAACTGTCCCGTTTCCGAAATGCTCCTTGCCGGGCGCGATGCGCGAACAGATAGTCCGCTCCCTTTTTTCCAAAGCCAATGATGCAGCAGCCACTCCACGACCGAGGTGTCATCGCCCGCTGGCGGCAGTTTCTGCCGGTGAGCGACGCGACGCCCGTGGTGTCGCTGAACGAGGGCTCGACGCCGCTGATTCATTCGCCGCGGCTGAGCGCGATCGTGGGGCGGGGCGCGGAGGTTTTCGTGAAATACGAGGGGCTGAACCCGACGGGATCGTTCAAGGACCGCGGGATGACGATGGCGATCTCGAAGGCCGTGGAGGCGGGCGCGAAGGCGGTGATCTGCGCGAGCACGGGCAACACCTCGGCGGCGGCGGCGGCGTATGCGGCGCGTGCGGGGATCACGAGCGTGGTGCTGCTGCCTGCGGGGAAGATCGCGCTGGGGAAGCTGGCGCAGGCGTTCATGTATGGCTCGAAGGTGGTGGCCATCGAGGGGAACTTCGACGACGCGCTGCGGCTCGTGCGCGAGATCGGCGAAGGCAAAGCCGACGACGGCTCGGGGCCGATCGCAATCGTGAATTCGATCAACCCGTTCCGCCTCGAGGGGCAGAAGACGGCGGCATTTGAAATCATCGAGACGCTTGGCGACGCGCCGGACCTGCACATGATTCCGGTCGGCAACGCGGGCAACATCTCCGCCTACTGGATGGGCTACCGCGAGTTTCACGCGAACGGCCGCGCGAAGAAGCTGCCGGTCATGACGGGCTTCCAGGCCGCGGGCTCGGCGCCGATTTTTTACAACAAGGTGATCGAGAAGCCGGAGACCGTCGCCACGGCGATCCGCATCGGCAACCCGGCGAGCTGGGATCTCGCCACGGCGGCGATGCGCGACTCGGGCGGTGCGGTGGACATCGTGACGGACGCGGAGATTCTCGAGGCGCAGTTCTGGCTCGCGAAGAACGAGGGAATCTTCGTGGAGCCCGCGAGCGCGGCGAGCATTGCGGGGCTGATGAAGTGCGCGGGCAAGTCGCGCTGCGCCGCGTGCCCGATGCCGAAGATTCCCGAGGGCGCGAAGATCGTCTGCACCGTCACCGGCCACGGCCTGAAGGATCCCGATGTGGCGAAGGACCGCATCTCCGGCATCGTCACCGCGCGCGCGGACAAGGGCGCGATCATGAAACTCATCGGCGCATAGTCCGCCGTCCCACACAGAAGAGGCACCCCGCTTTCCCAACACATGAGCAACTACAACTGGATCGAATCAACGGCATGGCAGCTTCAATTCTTCGGACTTCCGGGCCGCATCCCGTGGCCGGCGGACGCGAAGCAGCCGGACGCGGAGAAGGGCGAATTTGACATGGGCGCGCTGGTGCGCGGCGTCGAGGCATGCGTGAACAGCGAGCCGTCCGTGATTGGGCCGTGGCGTGGGTTCCTCGCGGCGTCGCAGAATTTCCAGGAGATGACGGAGGCGCTGGAGGATCAGGAATACGCGCGCGCGTCGGAGCTGCTCGCGGAGATCGAGAAGTCGCACTCGGGCTCGCCCTACGGGCTCTTTCACCAGGCCTACATCCACCGGCAAAGCGGCAACGACCAGGAGGCGGTGCGCCTCTACGCCGAGGCCGGTCAGAAGGCGCCGGGTGTGCCGTTCATCTGGAACAACCTCGGCGCGATGCTCGCGGAGAATGGCCAGCGCGAGCAGGCGGTGCAGGCATTCATGAACGCGGTGCGTGCAAACCAGAATGACCAGGTCGCGCTGGAGTCGCTCGTGCAGCTCCGCGCGGCGGTGAAGCTTCTGCGCGACCAGAAGGATCCGAATTCCGCGGTGTATGTGCCCGTGGATCAGTTTCGCGAGATGGCGGCGGGGCAGATCGACCAGCTTTCGGCGAACATGGATCACCTCATCGGCTTCGGCGAACAGATGGTCCGCGAGGGGCTCGTGCCCGATGTCGGCGTGAAGGCGCTGGAGAAGGCCGACTCGCTGCGCCCGAACGACCCGCGCATCACCGCCGCTCTCGGCGCCGGCTACCGGCTGCTCGGCGAGCACGACAAGTCGAAGGCGGCGTTTGAGAAGTTCACGACGCTGCGCCCCGACGACGCGTGGGGCTACTTCAACATCGCGCAGACCTGCAATGCCGCGGGCGACACCGCCGGCGAGCGCGCCGCGCTCGAGAAGACGCTGGAGCGCGACCCGAACATCCAGGCGGCGCTCGGCATCTACTACGACCTGCAGAACGACCAGAGCGAGGAGAAGGAGAAGCAGCTCCTCGATTTCGCGGAGAAGCGCGGCGCTTGGATGCCGCTGCTCCTCGCCAGCAGCGTCGCGCGCCAGCGCGGCGACATCGCCGCAGCGGTGAAGCACGCGGCGAAGGCCTTTGAGCTGAAGCCGGATTCCGAGGAGGTGCTGTTGCAATACAGCGCGATGCTCGGCGACGCGCAGGATGCGGTCGGGCTCGAGACGGCGATCCAGCCCGCCGTCACCGGTGGGCGCTATTCGAAGCGGCTCGACTGGAATTTTGCGCAGTCGCTCAAGCAGTGCGGCCGGACGCAGCAGGCCATCGAGGCGCTGCAGCGCGCGCAGCTCGGGCAGGTGCCGGAGGACTTCAAGGCGGCGGCGACGAACGCCATCGAGATCTGGAGCGGCCTCCGCGCGCAGAGCGGCGAGCAGCTCGAGGTTCACCGCAGCGGCTCGCTGCTGCGCCCGGTGCTCCTCGCGCTCGAGGACGGCGAGGGCGGCGTGCTCATCCACCCGCGCCAGCCGCTTCCCGCGATGCAGAAGTTCCCGTGGCGTGCCAAGGAGAACGGCGGCACCGAGGCGCGCGTGCGTCTCCAGCAGGGCCAGGCCGGGCTCGGCAGCGCTCCGAAGCCGCTCGGCACCTTCGTGGTGAAGAACGTCACGCCTGGCACCGACGGCCCCGCAGCCATCGAGTGCCGCGTGGAAGTTTCGCCCGACGGACGCCTGCTTTTCAGCGCCGGTCAGGATGGCCGCATGCTGCCCGTCGAGTGGGCCGGGCTGAGCTAGCTTCGCCCGGCGGAAATCACAGGCCGTCGGCGAATTTCTGCATCGCCTCCTGCTGCTGCTCGATGCTCTGCGCGAGGCGGAACTGCGTGCGGCAGCGGATGAGGTTGTGCTGCGGGCGGTGCACGCGGAAATACGTGTCGCCCTGCAGATAGTCGGTGAGGAAGCGCATCCCGAGCGTGAGCGCGATGAGGCGGCCGCTGAACGCGATGAGCGCGCGCTCGTTCTTCGTGAGAAAGGAGCCCGCCGTGCCGAGGTAGCCGCGCGCGATCGCCTTGAACATCGGCATGTGCATCCGCACTTTCGAGAGGTCGGTCTCGTCCTCGAGCGTGGGGCTCGTCGTCGAGCGCACCATGTCGCCGAAATCGTAGAGCGGCGTGCCGGGCATCACGGTGTCGAGATCCACGACGCACATCGCCTTCTGCGAGTCCACGTCGAGCATCACGTTGTTGAACTTCGTGTCGTTGTGCGTGATGCGCTCCGGGATTTTCCTCTTCGCGAGCGCATTCAGCAGCACGTCCACCGCCGGCTCCTGCGATCGCGCGAAATCAATCTCCGGCTTCGCACTCGCCGCGCGGTTCACTTTGTCGGCCTCGATGCCGGCTAGCAGCGCGTCGAAGCGGCGGCGTGAGTTTAGAAAATGAGGGATGGTCTCGATGAGGCGCTTGCCTGGCAGGTCCGCGAGCAGGCTTTGGAACTCGCCGAAAGCGCGTCCGGCCTCAAACGCCTGTGCGGTCGTCTCCACCGCCTCATACGTGCGCACGCGCTCGATGAACACGAACGTGCGCCAGTATTCGCCGTCGGCCGTTTTCAGGAATGACTTGCCGTCGTTCGTCGGAATCACCGTGACCGCGCGCCGCGTGATGTCCTTCGCACCGTTCTCCGCGAGCTTGCGGCGCAGGTGCGTGGTCACGCGCATGAGGTTGTCCATGACGCCCGCTGGGTTCGTGAAGACATGGTGGTTGATGCGCTGGTGAATGTAGCGCACCTGCGTGCCGCCCTGGTTGTAGGTGGCGGTGTAGGTTTCGTTGATGTGCCCGACCTTGCACGGCTCCGCGTGGAGGATTTCGCCGTGGATCTGGAACTGGCGGGAGATGTCGAGCAGTCGGGTGGGCGGGCAGCCGGGCATGGCGGGGAGAAAAGGGAAAGGGTCTGCGGGGCGCAAGCGCTCGGTGAGGGAACGACGAGTGTTGCGGGGAGCGCCATCCACCTCGCCGCGTTCGTTTCACCGCACTGTTTGGGTGGCGCTGCGGATGGCGGCGAGCAGGCGGGTGAGGCGCGGCATTTTTGCTCCGGCGGCGAGGCCCTGGCGTAGCGGTTCGCCCCAGATGGCATCCACCTCCACGGGGCGTCCCTGCTCGTGATCGATCATGGAGGAGGGCTTGTAGGCGCCGAAGGCGTGGCTGCGCTCGATTTGCCAGTCGGCGAACGCATCGGGGATGTCGTGGCCGAGGCGGCGCGCGGCGTCGAGCAGTTCGTCCATGAGCGCGCGGGCCTCGCCGCAGAGCGCGGGGTCTGCGAGCACCTTTGCGACGTCTGCGCCGGCGGCGACGGAGAGGCCGTTGAAGGGCGCGTTCCAGAGAAGCTTGCGCCAGCGCTCGCACTCGAGGTTGTCCACGGGGTTTGCGTCCACATTCACGGAGCGGAACGCATCCGCAATGGCCCGCACGCGCGGCGAGATGGGCCGGAGGTGTTCGCCGAGGGAGATGCTGCCGTCGTCGAGATGCCTGATGACGCCCGGCGCGGTGCGGTGGATGCAGACGAAGCAGAGCCCGCCGAGCACCCGCTCCGCGCCCCAGCGCTCGGCGAGTTGGTGCTCATTGCCGAGGCCGTTCTGCAGCGTGAGCAGCGCGGTGCTTGCGCCGATGAGCGGTGGGAGCAGGCGCCCGAGTTCCGCGTTCGCGGTGGTCTTTACCGCGATGAGGACTAGGTCCGCGGGGCCGATTTCCGCCGTCGTCGCCGCGCATTGGACGCGGGGAAGCCGCACCTCACGGCCTTTGGTGAAGATGACGAGCCCGTCGCGCCGCACGGCATCGAGGTCTGCGCGCATGAGGAAGCGCACGTCGCAGCCCGCGCTGGCGAGCATCCCGCCGTAGTAGCAGCCGACGGCGCCGGAGCCGACGACGGCAATCTTTCCGAGGGAACTGGGGTTCATCGGGAGCATTCAATTCCGCAATCCACAATCCGCAATCCGCAATCGAATGGGCCCGCCGGGATTCGAACCCGGAACCAAGGGATTATGAGTCCCCTGCTCTGACCGTT
The DNA here is from genome assembly GCA_044221185.1 of Chthoniobacteraceae bacterium. Taxonomy (GTDB): domain Bacteria; phylum Verrucomicrobiota; class Verrucomicrobiia; order Chthoniobacterales; family Chthoniobacteraceae; genus SXWH01. The sequence goes on from JBGAPP010000003.1 coordinate 143,735, forward strand.
GAGCTACAGGCCCGTTGGTGGAGGGCGAATGGATGCGAAAGTGCTGGAAGTTTCCAGAGGTATGATCACAGAAAGAACAGGCAGCGCGCCCCGGGGCGCGCACCGCATTTGATGAACGAAACTGCACCGGCCAGCCACGCACACCACGGCGAAGACCTCGCCGTGCTGGAGTTTTTCGGCGGCAGGACGGGGGTGTTTGTGGAGGCGGGGGCGAACCATCCGGTGATCGGCAGCCAGACGTGGCTGCTCGAGCAGCGGGGCTGGAGCGGGGTGCTGATCGAGCCGACGCCGTGGCTCGCGGAACTTTGCCGGAGGGAGCGTCCAAACTCGCGCGTTTTTGAGTGCGCTCTCGTGGAGCCAGGCGGCCCGGCGGAGGTGCGGTTGCACACGCCGGAGGGGTGTAGTGCGGAGCTTGCGCACGTGGTGCCGGGGGATGCGCGGCGACGGGGCGGGGAGTTCATCACCTGCCGGACGCGGACGCTGGACGAGGTTCTTTCCACCGCCGGGTTGGAGACGGTTGATTTTTTCTCCATCGACATCGAGGGCTGCGAAATCCCGGCCTTGCGCGGGTTCGCCTGGAGCCGCTGGCGTCCGCGGCTGCTATCCATCGAGGATCACTCGAAGACGCTCGCGCTCACCCGGTTCGTGCGCTCCCACGGCTACCGTTTTCTCCGCCGAATCGGCGACAATGACTGGTATGTGCCGGCGGATTCACCGCACAGGGCAACGGCGGGCGAGCGGCTTCGTTTCCTGCGGAAGAAATACCTCTCGCTGCCGCTGCGGAAACTCCGTGTCTTTTTCCGCCGTCTGCGCGGCAAGGAAATCCGCTAACGGAGGCGTGCGACACGGCTTGATTCGGTGCCACCCATGAAGCCGGATGCATCCCCGCCCCACGCGCTCCTCCACTGCGGAGTGTCCCGCCGCGCCGCGATTCAGGCGGGTGCGATCGGATTGCTTGGGCTGGGGATGAATCATCTCGCGGGGCTGCGCGCGCTCGGAGCCGCGGCGAATGCGCGGGCGGGGCAGGGGAGGGCGAAGTCGGTGATCTACATTTTCCTCTCGGGCGGCCTCGCGCAGCACGAGAGCTTTGACATGAAGCCGGGCGCGCCGCTGGAGGTGCGCGGCGAGTTCAACCCGATCCGCACGAGCGCGCCGGGCATCGAGATTTGCGAGCACCTGCCGGAGCTGGCGAAGCGCGCGCACAAGTTTGCGCTCGTGCGCTCGCTCACGCATCCGTCGAACGACCACTCGGCGGCGCACCACATCATGCTCACTGGGCACAGCGATCTGCCGCTGGGCTTCGATCCGAACAAGCCGAAGGAGAGCGACTACCCGAGCATCGCGGCGGTCGCGGGCGCGGTGTTGCCGCGGCGGAACAACCTGCCGCCGGCGATCGTGCTGCCGGAGAAGCTGCGGCACCGCACGGGGCGCGTGATTCCGGGGCAGTTCGCGGGGCAGATGGGGAGGATGCGCGAGCCGTGGTTCCTCGAAATGTCACCGTATCACCCGGAGGATTACGGCGCCTATCCCGAGTATCTCTTTCACCATGAAAAGGGGCGCGCGACGGATGCGTCGCTCGTTTATGAGGCTCCGCACCTTTCGCTGCCGCAGGGGCTGAGCCTCGACCGCGTAATGGACCGCGTGGCGCTGCGCGGGGAAATCGAGCGGCAGTCGGCATTTGCCGAGGCCGCAGTGAACGATGCCACCCTCGACCAATACCGCGAGGCGGCGGTGTCGCTGATCACCGACAGGAAAGCGCGCGACGCGTTCGACCTCTCGCGCGCGGAGCCGAAGTGGCTGGACCGCTACGGGCGCAACAGCTTCGGCTGGTCGCTGCTCATGGCGCGGCAGCTCGTTGAGTCCGGGGTGCGGCTCGTGCAGGTGAACCTTGGCAACAACGAGACGTGGGACACGCACCAGTCCATGTTTCCAAATTTGAAAAACTTCCTGCTGCCGCCGATGGATCGCGCGGTGAGCGCGCTGATTGACGACTTGGATTCACGCGGGCTGCTCTCCGAGACGCTCATCGTGATGGGCGGCGAGTTCGGCCGCACGCCGCGGCTCTCGAAGCTCTCCGGCGCGCGACTGCCGGGCCGCGACCACTGGGGCGCGAGCCAGACGATTTTCCTCGCGGGCGGCGGAGTGCGCGGCGGAACGGTCGTGGGCGCGACGGACAAAATCGGCGCGTATCCCTCGGAGTCGCCGCAGCGCCCGGAAAATCTCGCCGCGACGATCTACGAGGCGCTCGGCCTGCCGCGGACGCTCGAATGGCACGACCCGCTGGAGCGCCCGCACACGGTCTATGACGCGGAGCCGATCCCCGGTCTCGCGTAGGCGGCGCGGCAACAAGGAACAGCGGTGCCCCTGCTCCCTGCGCGGCGCGGCTCAGCGCCCGTTGCCGGTGATCGTGAACGGCGACCAGTAGAACGGGTGCGGGTAGGTGCCGTCGTGGAGCATGTCGAGCTGCGCCTGCCGCAGGCCCTCGACCGGCGGGATCATCGTGCCGATCTGGTTCACGAAGTCCGCGATGAGCTTGCGGCTTGCGGCGACGTCCACGGACCAGAGCGTGGCGACGACATCGCGCGCGCCCGCAAGCTGGAACGCCTGCCGCATTCCCGCGGCGGACTGCCCGGCGTGCGTGTCTCCCTGCGCGGTCTGGCAGGCGGTGAGGATCACCAGCTCGGTTCCGCGGAAGTCGCAGCCGAGCACTTCCGAGCCGTAAAGGAAGCCGTCCTCGCCCTTCTCGCCGGGCGCGCGCTTTCGGTTGCAGCCGGCAAAGGTGAGCATGCTGCGCACAAGTGGGTTCTCCTTGAAGAAGCCGAAGCCGGCGGGCATTTTCTGCGGGTCTATCCTGCCGAAGAGGCCGTGCGTGGCGAGGAAGAGCAGGCGCGGGCTGCGTGCCTTCTTCATCAGATCCTCGGTGGCCGCGTCGCCGATGAAAATCTGCGGCTGCGAGCGGGAGAAGAACTCCATGTCGGGCAGCATCGAATCAATCCACGGCCTTCCGAACGCGGCGAGGGGTTTGATGTCTTGCGCGCGGTTCTCCGGGCCGGTGACGCCTAGGTCGTAGTTCGGCGAGGCAATCACGAGCGCAGGGCCGGGGTCCGCCTGCGCCCTCGCGGGGGCGAGGAGGTCGCGCGGGGAGACGATGTGCGTGAGGGTGTGGCGCTCGATGAAGTATTTCCCGTCGGGCAGCACGAGCGCATTCCAGGGGAACATCCAGATCTCGGCGTCGGGGCAGAGGATCCATTTCTTGAAGCCGCCCGCCGCGGGCAGGAGCGGGTGAAGGAGGAGCTTCGAGATGTCCAGCCCGGCGCCCGTGCGGTAGGCCTCGCCGAGCGTCTTTTCGCGCCCGCGGAGCTCCTCCACTTTCTTTTTCCCGCGCGCCAGCCGCTCGTCGTCGGAAATGTTCTCCTTGTTCAGCTCGATGATGCGGCGGTTGTGCTCCGTGCGCCCGGCCTCGACCTCCTCGCGGGCTGCGTCCCATTTTTGCAGTGCTTTCTCCACCACCTCCGCGGGGCCGATGTCGAGCATCGTCACCTCGCCCTTGCCCGCGGGCGGGATGACCCACGCGAGGTAGTGCGGGTTAATCACCGGCCCCTGCGGGCCGCCCCTGGCCGCGAAGCTGCGCAGCTCGGTCTTTGCAAAATGCACGAGCACCGTGTCGGCGGGGATGTTGCCGCGCAGCGACGAGACCTCGACGAAGCGGCGGATCGGCGGGACGCGCAGCGACGCAAGGCCGATGCGCCGCGTGAGATCCGCCTCGCGTTCCATCAGCCTCGCCATTTCACCCGCATATTCCTGCTTCGAGCGCGTGCCCGCCCCGGCGCGGAGCTGCGACGTGTATTGCTTGCGCACCTCCGTGAGATCCTCGAAGAGCGGCGCCTGGCCGCTCAGCCGCTGGTCGCGCGACAGCAGCACGCGCTCCGCCATGGATTCGTAGAGCAGGCCGCGCTCATTGATGGACCACGCTGCGGCCATCTCGGCCGCGCCGCGCTCGGCGTGCCGCGCCCAGCCCATCGAGATCGGATCGTCCGCGCCACCGATGAGGTTGAAGTAAGAGAGCATCTCCGAGTCCGAGAGGCCGAGCGCGACGTTCCGCCGATACGGGATGATGAAGCGCTGCGCCTCGTCGGCGAGCCTGAGCGCCTTGTCCCACTGGCCCTCATACGCGGCGATGCGTGCGAGGCTGCCCTTGAAGTCCGCCACGCGATACGGGAGCCCGAAGCGGTGCTCGGCGAGATCGAGCAGGTGCTCGTAGATGCCGCGCGCCTCGTCGAGCTTTCCCACGGCGGTGAGCGTGTAGGCGAGGTGCTCCGAGGTCTCCGGGTCGGTGTCGCGCTTCTGGCCGTCGAGGCACCGGCGGAAATAGCTCTCCGCCTTCTCGTAGTCCTTCGTCTTCAGCAGCACGACTGCGGGCCCCGCGAACGCACTCGCGGTGCGCCAGTCGCGCGCGCCGTAGCGCCGCTGCCGGTATTCGATCACCTCGCTGTAGGTGTCGATCGCCTTCTGGTATTGCTTCGTCTCGCAGTAGATGGACGCGAGGTTGTGCCGCGCCTGATCCGCGGAGTCCGCGAGCCGGTGCTCCTCGAAAATCTTCATCGCCTCGCGCGTGCGCAGCTCGGCATCCGCAAACTGCGCCAGGCTGTAGGAGACGCCCGCCCAGTTCACGAGCACCCAGCCGAGCTCGTCCGCCGTCACGCGCCCGCGCCCCGCCTTGAACGCCTCCATCATCCCCTCGAAGCTCTCCTTGAAATTCTGCTCCGCGAGCGCGAACTGCCCGTCCATCCCGTAGGCGCGCGCGAGGTTCTGCCGGACGCGGAGAACGTTTGCGCCCTTCGGCCCCTCGGACTTCGTCCCGGTCTCGATCGCCTTCTGGAACGCCGTGATCGCCTTCGCATACAGCCCTTGGTTCAGCAACCGCTCGCCCTGCTTGTTCGCCGAGTCCAGCGAATCCGCGCGCATGTCCGCCGCGCAGAGGAAAAGCGCCCATGCCAGCAGGGGCGCGAGGATCGCCGAAATTCTGCCTTTCGGTTGCATGCTTGATGACGGCGCGCTTTTCGCGGCCGTGCGGGGCGAAATGTGGGGAAGACATGCACCGTTGGCAAGCGTGCCATCCACATCAACGCCGCATCGCCCGCGCCATCCCTCGTTGCGCGCGCGAGGCGCGCCTTTCACGAAAACCTCAAACTGCTACAGTCCGCGCTGACGCCGACGGCGCAGGCTCATCGCGGCCACGCCCACTCCGAGCATCACCAGGGTGGAAGGCTCGGGCGTCTCCTCGACGACCACGTCGTCCACCAGCGTCGCCCAGTTGTTGTTCCGCGCACTGATGATGAGGTTCGTGGAGGTGGAGGTGACGGGGAGGTTGGTGGCCGTGATTTGCGTCCAGCCGGTGTTCGGGGTCACGATGTATGTCTTCGTCAATCCGATCTCGGTGATGTTCGCGCCCGAGAGGGAGATCAGCGCGCCGTCCCAACTCACCGAGAAGACGTTGTTGAAGTTCCCGGTGTCGAGGATGGAGTTCGCGAGCCACAGGCTCACGTTGTAGGTCTTCGAGGTGTCGGTCGTGGATGCCTGCGAAAGGCTTGCACCGTTCCCTGTGGCGTCATTGCTGGAAAAATACATGGCTGCGATGTTGCCGCCGTGAGGTGCCAGCGCCGTGTAGAGGAGAGTCGTGTCCCGGCCAAGAACCTCGTAGGTGGGATCGCCGGGGCCCGTGAGCTGGGTAACCGTCCAGCTGTCCAGCGAAGATTTCAGGACGGGCTCGGAGCTGTCGAGGATATCCTCAAAACCACCGTTCACGATCGCACCATCGGCCTGAGGCGCGAAAAACGTCGCGCACAGGAGCGCTGCGAAGAGATGGAGAAGAATTCTAGGGGACGCTCTTTTCAAAATGCGCACCATATTGTTCCGCATGGTTTTGGGTGTAAAGGGGTTTTCCTGTCAGAATTGAAACAATTGGATTGCGGGATTGCCAGACGGCTCCAAGGGATGAAATCGAGGTTCCAAGTGCAGCGCGCAAGCGATTCGGAAGTTTTGGCTCTTATCCTATATTGTTCGGAAATGCCATCCAAAACTGGGTTTTTGAGGCGTTATGCCGCCTTATGAGTGCAAGTGAGATCGCGCTGCGGCTCGATCTTCCATTTCGTGGCGATGTCGAGAAGTTCGTCGTTGAGCGACCAGCGATCCGGCAGCGGTTCGCCGATGTGGCCGGGGTTGCCGCCTTTGAGTTCCATGCAGCCTTTGTTGTTGCCGACCTCCGCGATGCCCGCGACTTCGTCGGCACTGAGCGTGACGCTCGGGAGGGCGGCCAGTTCGTCAATTTTCGCCTCGATCGTCTTTGGCGTGATGCCGTTCGTCTGCGGGCCTTCCTGGATGAGGGTGGGGATGACGCTTTTCACGGGTGCCTGCGACAGGTTCCAAGCACACGCGAGTTGGAGCATCGTGAGGCCGTGCTTTTTCGCGATGGGGCGGATAGTGTCGAGCTTCGCGCTGCCTGCCTCGACCCAGCCCGCCGGACGGAATGTGCGGTGGTCGCGCGGGCCAAATGTGTGGCCCGGCTTCACGTCGTCGTGAAAAATGCCGCCAAAGTCCACCACGCGCGTGATGAGACTAATGTCATTTTTCACAGCCGCAGGCAGCGCCATGTTGCCGGGCCACGGTTCGAACGGATTCAGGATGATCATCGCCCAGTCGAGCAGCGGGCCGAAGCGTTCGAAGCACATGATGAGGTCGAGCGTGAAGCCGTTCGCCGGCCCGGGCGCAACGCCGAGCAGCTCGGTCATCTTTTCCTCCTGCACGCGCGCCATGGCCTTCCAGACGGGCTCCTGCGAATAGCCGATGCTGTCCGGGTTGTGCAGCATCAGGCAGTCGAAGTGGTCCGTGCGGCAGCGCGTGAGCGAGCGCTCGGTGGCCATGCGCACGTAGTCGGAAAAGTCGCGCGGCTGGCGCAGGCGCGGGTCGGTGAAGCGCGGGAAACCCTTCTGCCCGTCGCGCGCGCCGCCGTAGAAGTCGTGGCCGATGATGCCCACGAGGCAGTAGCTGTCGCGCGGCAGGCCGGCGAGCGCACGGCCGATGGCCTCGTCGGCGGCGCCGTTGCCATAGACGTCTGCGGTCATGAAGGTGCGGATGCCCTTGTCGTAGGCGCGGCGGATGCAGGCGTCGAAGCGCGCCTCGTCGATCGCCTCGCCGAAGTTCATGTATCGTCCGCCGTTCCAAGTGCCGTAGGCTGTGCGTGTCAGGTTCATAAAGTGGGGTGTTCTCCTTAATCGCGGAGCGCGGGCGCGCAAAGGCGGATTTTGGCGAGGTGTGGCCCGCTCTTGCTGGATTCCGTCCCGCCGCAACCGCGTGCGGTCAGCCTTTTCCGAGCAGCTTCTCGAAAATCCCGCCGAAGCCGCCGCTGCTGAAAAGCACCGCTGCATCTCCCGGTCGCGCGACCTCGCGGATGCGCGTGACGATGGCATCCACGCCCGCTTCCGCGAATGATGGTTTGCTGTTCGCGGTCAGTTCGCGCGCGATAGCCGCAGGATCGAGCGCCTCACCGGGGCCGAACCGTTCGGGCCGGTCCACCGGGCCGATGATTGCGCCGTCCGAATGCGTGAGCGCATCGGTGAGGTCGCGCTGGATGGCGGCGCGGCACATCGTGTTCGAGCGCGGGTCCACCACGGCCCACACACGCGCGCCGGGGAAACGGTGCCGCAGCGCCTTGATCGTCTCGCGGATGTTCGTCGGGTGCTTGCCGAAGTCCTCCACGATTCTCACGCCGTTCGTCTCGCCGCGCATCACCTGCCGCCGCTTCACTCCCTGAAATGCCGCCAGCGCGCGCCGCGCCGTATCGAGCGGCACGCCGCAGTGGCGGGCGGCGAGAATCGCCATCGTGGCATTGCGCACATTGATTTCGCCGACCATCGGCACCGCAAACCGTTCGCCGAGCAGCGTGAAGTGCGAGGCTTCGGGCTCATGCCGCAAATCCGTCGCGCGGAATTTTTCATCCGCATCCGGACCGAGGCCCGCGGCGATCTTCGTTCTCGTCCGCGACGGTTCGGCGACATCGCACGCATTCGGGTCATCGGCGTTGAAAATGAGCGCGCCATTCTCCGGCAGCACGCGGATGAGGATGCCGAACGCCTTCTTCACCGCGGCGAGGTCCGCGTAGATGTCCATCTGGTCCAGCTCGACCGCGTTCAAAATCGCGAGGCTTGGCAGGTAGTGCGCAAATTTCGGTCCCTTGTCGAAGAACGCCGTGTCGTATTCGTCGCCCTCGAGCACGGTCAGCTCCGAGCTGTGCAGGCTCGCGCCTTTGCCGAGATCCTCCGCGATGCCGCCGATCATGAACGCCGGGTCGAGCCCCGCCGTGCGCAGGATATGTGTGAGCATCGCCGCAGTCGTCGTCTTTCCATGCGTTCCCGCGACAACGAGATTTCGCCGTCCGCGCAGGAAAAAATGCCGCAGCGTCTCCGGCAGTGACTGGTAGGCGAGCCGCCGGTTCAGCACCTCCTCGAGTTCCGCATTGCCGCGCCCGATGGCATTTCCGACGACCACCAAGTCAGTATCGTCCGGGATGTTCGCAGGCGCGAACCCCTCCTTCAGGACGATGCCGCGCTCGCGCAGAAAATCCGACATCGGCGGAAACACGCCCTTGTCCGAGCCCGTCACGATGAAGCCCTGCTCCTTCATCGCCGCCGCCACCGAGCCCATCGCCGTGCCGCAGATGCCGAGGAAGTGGACGTGGCGGATTTGCTGGTTCATTGGCGGATTCGTGGAAAAGGCGCGCACGCTAGCGCCCGCACGCGGCAGGGCAAGCACCGCTCATTTTCGCCGCCGGAAATCACCCGGAGTCACGCCGCAGTATTTCCGGAACACGCGGCTGAAATACTGGCTGGAGCCGAAGCCCGTCTCCATCGCGATGTCCGTGATGCTCCGGCGTGAATCGGCGAGCAGCGTCTTCGCCTCCTCGATGCGGTGCCGCTGCAGGAAGTCGTTCGGCGAGAGTCCCGTCTCGCTTTTGAAAATCTCGAACATCCGCGCGCGTCCGAGTCCGAGGTGCGCCGCCAGTTCGTTCATCTGCACGGTGTCGCCGTGGCGCGAGCGCAGGAATGCCTGCGCCGCCGCGACCATCTGCGTCGCGCCGGCCCGCTCGCGCTCGGCGAGCAGTCTCGCGGCCTCCATGATGGCGAGGCAAATCACTGCGCGGAGCTGCGGCTTCACGTTGCTGCGTGTGTTGCCGCGCGACCGTTGCTGGCGGAAAATGCGGACCAGTTCCGCAAGGCGGGCGACGATTCCGCGCAGTTCGCGGCTCATCGTCCGCACGCTCGGCGGCTGCGCGCGCAACTGGTCGTTGAGGCGCACTAGTTCCACTGCGGTGAACGGGCTGGTCTCGTGCGCGCGCCGGCGGTCCGGCTGGAAGAGGATTCCGCAAAGCACCGATGGCGAACGGATGTCGTGCCGGCCGCGGTGCCGCGCGTGACTGGGCACGAGCAGGAACTGCCCTCCGGCAAGGTCGAGCGTGCCCGCGCCTTGGAATTCATAGGACGTCGCGCCCTCAATCAGGAAAATGAGTTCGACGCCATCGTGTCCGTGCCAAGCGATGCGCTGCGCGCTCCGGCTGCGGATGCTTCCGACCGACTTCACCAGCGGCAGGCCGATTTCGCTCCCGGAGAGCGGATGTTCCGCAGGTGCGCGCGTTTTTGGGGCGGACATGAATGTGTACTATTGTCCGGCATCCGAAGGCACAAGACGGATTTTGCATCGTCCGCCAAGCTCGCCGCAGCATGACGTCTCCACTTTCGGGAATCATCCCGCCCATGATTACTCCGCTCCAGTCGCGGGACAGACTCGACCATGCCGGCTTGGAGCGACTCGTTGAGCACCTCATCGCTGGCGGCGTTGGCGGACTGTTCGTGCTCGGCACGACTGGCGAGGGGCCTGCCCTCAGCTACCGGCTCCGTAGGGAACTCGTCGAGCGCACCTGCCGGCAGGTGCGCCGCCGTGTGCCGGTGCTCGTCTGCGTGACCGACACCTCCTTCGCCGAATCCCTCAATCTCGCGCGGGCCGTGGCTGACGCGGGCGCGGATGCAGCGGTCGCCGCGCCGCCGTTTTACTGGCCGCTCGGTGCTTCGGAAATGGATCGCTACTTTGACCGTCTCGCCGCCGAACTTCCGCTGCCGCTCATGCTCTACAACATGCCCGCGCTGACGAAGACGCCCATCCCGTTGGAGGCTGTCCGGCGCGCCTTGGACAACCCGAAAATCATCGGCATGAAGGACAGCTCCGGCAGCATCGGCTACCTGCATCAGTTGCTGCGCGCGCGCAGCAGCCGCAGTGACTGGCCTGTGTTTGTCGGCGACGAGGAGGTGATGTCCTACGGCGTGCAGGCAGGCGCAAATGGCGGTGTCACCGGCGGCGCAAATGTCTTTCCGAGGCTCTACGCGGAATGTTTCTCCGCCGCGGTGGGGGGCGACGAGCAGCGGCTCCGCAAAATGCAGTCGCTCATCATCCGCATGGGCGAGCTTTACCGCATCGGCACGCACGCGTCGTCCGGCATTCGCGGAATCAAATGCGCGCTTTCGCTGCTGGGCATTTGCGGGGACGCCGTCGCCGAGCCGTTCGGGCCGCTGTCCGGCCCCGAGCGCGACCGGGTGGCTGGGTTGCTCGAGGAGCTGAAAGGCGAGATGCCATGACTTGCGCCACGACTCTGCGCGTGGCGTGGTTGTGACTTGGAGCCGCGCTCCCTTGCAAAAAAATCTCCCTCTATGAAAATCTCCCTCGGTCTCGATTTCGGCACGGAAAGCGTGCGCGCGGTGCTCGTGGATTTGCGCGGGCGCGAACTCGCCACTGCGGTCGCAAAGTATCCGCACGGCCAAATCACCGAGTCGCTGCCCGGCTCGAAGAAAAAGCTCCCGCCGCTCTACGCACTCCAGCATCCGCTCGACTGGATCGGCGTCGCGGCAAAAGCCACGCGCGCCGGGTTGCGTCAGGCGAAAGCGGACGCAGGCGACGTGCTCGGCATCGGCGTGGATTTCACGAGCTGCACGATGCTGCCGACGAAGCGCGACGGCACGCCGCTTTGCTTGCTGAAGGAATTTGCAGCCGAGCCGCTCGCGTGGCCGAAGCTCTGGAAGCATCACGGCGCGCAGGCGCAGACGGACCGTATCAACGCCGTCGCCCGCGAGCGCGGTGAAGCATTTCTCCAGCGCTACGGCGGCATCATCGGGCTCGAATGGTTTTTCCCGAAGATGCTCGAGACGCTCGAGCTCGCGCCGCGAGCTTACGACGCCGCAGACGTCTGGCTTGAAGCGGGCGATTGGTTCGTGTGGCAGCTCGTCGGTGGTGCGGCGGAAGCGCTGCAGCGCTCGACTTGTCAGGCCGGCTACAAGGGCATGTGGAGCGCGACGGATGGCTACCCTTCGGAGGATTTTCTGCGCGCCGTGAATCCAAAGTTTGCGCGCGTGGTGAAGGACAAAATGCCCGGCCGCCTGCTCGCTCCCGGCGTTTCCGCCGGTGGTCTCACCGCAGCGATGGCGAAGAAGCTCGGCCTGCGCGAAGGCACACCGGTCAGCGCGGCGATCATTGATGCACACGCGGGCGTTCCCGGTGCCGGTGCGGCGGAACCCGGCACGCTCGTGCTCGTGATGGGCACCAGCTCGTGCCACATGCTCAACAGCGAAGTCGAGCGCAGTGTCCCCGGCGTCGCTGGTGTCGTGAAGGACGGCATTCTCCCCGGCTTCTACGGCTACGAAACGGGGCAGGCTGCTGTGGGCGATGCTTTTGATTGGCTGCGGAAACTCACCGGCCAGCGCGATTTTTCCACACTCGGTTGCGAAGCCGCCGCGCTGCCGCCGGGCGCGGAAGGCGTGATGTGCGTGGACTGGTTCAACGGCTGCCGCACGCCGCTCATGGACGGCACGCTGCACGGTGCGTTCGCCGGGCTCGCGCTGCATCATCGCCCCGCGCACCTCTACCGCGCGCTCCTCGAAGCATCGGCGTTCGGCGTGCGCTGGATCGTCGAAGTGCTCCGCGACGGCGGCGTGCCCGTGAAAAAGTTCGTCGCGACCGGCGGCCTGCCGCACCACAACCCGCTCGTCGTGCAGGTCTATGCCGACGTGCTCGGCGAAAGCATCACGGTTCATCCGAGCAAGCAGGGCCCCGCGCTCGGCGCCGCGATTCTTGGCGCACTCGCAGCCGGTGCATTCAAATCTCCCGGCGACGCCATCCGCGCCATGGCCGTGCGGAAAGGCGCCGCCGTTTTCAAACCCAACCGCTCCCACCGCGCCGCCTACGATGCGCTCTACCGTGAGTATAGGCGGCTCGGCGATTTCCTCGCGCAATGAAAACACTATTCACATTCCTCATCGTCACCGGCACGCTCTGCGCGGAAACAATCACGAACTCCATCGGCATGAAGCTCGTGCCGGTTGCGCCGGGCAGTTTCACGATGGGGCAAGACGGCCCGGCGGCGGACTACAACGTGAAGAAGCACGCGGAGAAGTTTGATGACGCGGACTGGGACGAGAAACCGGCGCACCGTGTGACGATCACGCAACCGTTTCACTTCGGCGCGACGGAAGTCACAGTCGGGCAGTATCGGCAATTTGATCCCAAGCATCGCGGACAGAACAACGATGACGCGGTAACCGACGTCAGTTGGAATGAAGCGGTGGCGTTTTGCGAATGGCTCTCGAAAAAGGAAGGCCGCACGTATCGCCTGCCGACGGAGGCGGAGTGGGAGTTCACCTGCCGTGCGGGCACGACGACTCTGTTTCACACCGGGGACCAGTTGCCGAAAGGATTCCATTCGTGGCTGATGGACAAGGGATTGCGCGACCGGTTTTTCCCCGGCAATGAACTACCGCCGGAGTATTTGCCGAAAGCCGCGACGCTCTCGTTGAAAGTCGGGCGCTCGCCCGCCAACGCGTGGGGGCTCTTCGATATGCACGGCAACGTCGAAGAGTGGTGCGCAGATTGGTATGGGCCATACGAAGCGGGCGAGCAGACCGACCCGCTCGGCCGTGTGGATGGCGACTTCCGCGTGATCCGTGGCGGCAGCCATTCCGTGCAGACGCGCCTGCTGCGCTCGGCCAACCGCACCGCGTGGTTGCCCCAAACGAGCAGCGACAAGGCTGGCTTCCGTGTTGTGCTTGGCGAATGGCCGAAGGGAAAGTTTCTGCCGCTACCCATACCGCCGCTCAACGCGCAGAACGTTTCGCAAACCGTTCCGAAACTCCAGATGGCTTCGCCGGAGATCCCGTTTTTCTCCGGGCCGAAGCCGTTCGTGAAAATTCCGACGAATTCGTTCGGCCCGTTGTTCTCCGGGCACAATCACAGCCCTGCCATCGCCGAATGCCCGAACGGAGACCTGCTCGCGGTGTGGTATTCCTGCGTTGATGAAGCCGGCACGGAGCTGAACAATCTCGCGAGCCGTTTGCGCTTTGGTGCGAGCGAATGGGAACCGGCTTCGCTCTTTTGGGACGGAGCGGACATCAACGACCACGCACCGAAGCTTTGGTGGGATGGCAAGCAGACGCTCTATCACTTTGCGCGCGGCCAGTTGGAAAACATCGTCCGCACCTCCACAGACAACGGCGCGACGTGGAGCAAAGCGCAGGTGATTCAGCCGATGAGCGAAATCGGCAACGCCATCATCCGCACCCGTGACGGCACCATCCTCATGACGCAGGACGCCACGATCACGAGCCTCACGAAAAGCACTGACGGCGGCAAAATGTGGGCTTCGCATTTCATCGAAGACAAAAAGCTCGCGCATCGCAACGGCAGCTCCGCGCGCCACGCGGGCATTCATGCGCCCATCGTCGAACTTGCGGATGGTCGCCTGATGACCTTCGGCCGTCTCAACACGCCGGAGGAGCAGGCGAAGTTCAACTTCAAGACGCCCGCCAGCTTTTCCAGCGACGGCGGCCTGACGTGGACACATGCGCCAACGGAGTTTCCCGCCATCAGCAGCGTGCAACGTCAGGTGCTCATGCGTCTGCAGGAAGGCGCGCTCCTATTCTGTTCGTTCACCGATCTCTCCGCCAATGCTCGCGATCCGAAAGGAATGATCTTCAAGAGCCAGAAGGGCGAGTTCAACGGTGCGGGTCTGTTCGCAGCAGTTTCGTTCGACGACGGGAAAACCTGGCCGCACAAGCGCCTCATCACGCCCGGCGGCCCAGCGCGCACGGTGAACGGCATTGACCGCAACATGTTTCCGCTCAGCGACACTCGCGCCGAGCACAACGGCTATCTCGCCGCGACACAGACCCGCGACGGCCGCATTCAGCTTGTCACCAGCCGCAATCACTACGTCTTCAACCTCGCGTGGCTGAAACAACGGCCTCCTGCACCATGAAACATCTTCTCACGATCGCCTGCCTCTCGTCTTTGTCGCTTGTAGCAACTCCATGCGGCCACGCCGCTGAACACTGGCCGCTCGATGATGCTCAGGCAGCGGTCGTCGTTCATGGCAAGGCGAAGACCGCAGCAGGTGTGGCCGGTAACAGTCTCGCTCTCGACGGAAACTCCATCATCGAGCTGAAGGACAGCGCGGCGCTGAATGCGGGCGCGGAGGGCTTCACGTTTTCGGTGTGGTTCAATGCGTATGCGCCGACGAGCGGGCAGCAGGTCATCGCGGGCAAGACGCGTTATTCATCGAACGAACGGCAGTGGACGCTCACCGTGGAGCCGAATGGCACGCTGAAGGCGTTCATGCAGCAGACGGGCTGGAGCACAATCAGCGATACGGAGCCGCTGCAGGCCGGGCATTGGCATCTGGCGACCCTGAGCGTCAGCGCGGCAAAGGCGGTGCTTTATCGTGATGGGAAGCGCATCGGTGAGACAGCGCTGAAGAAGCCGGTGCCAGCGACGCAGGCGCCCATCACGCTCGGCGGCATTGTGGATGCGGGTGTTTTGAAGCAGACTTTTTCCGGCGCGGTGGATGAGGCGCGGTTCGATCCGCGCGTGCTTTCAGCAGAGGAAATTGCGGCGAGCTACAAGCCCGTCACCGCCACGCACGAGCTGCCGAAGCCGCCCGTGGCGGGCACGCCGTTGTGGGACGAACGCGTGCCGCTGCTGAAGTCGGCGGAGTTGCCGGTGCTCGAGGGCGTGGAGTTTCATGTCATCAAGAAACAGCGACCTGATACCGATGGCGCGAAGTGGACGCTCGGCGTCGGCCTCGCGTGGCACAAAGGCAGGATCTTCGCGTCCTATGGCTTCAATCTCGGCGATGAAAACACGCCGACCGAGGAGGCGCATGTGCGCGTCAGCAGCGATGGCGGCAAGACGTGGGGCGAGCCGGTCGTGATGGATCACGGCGAGGGCAATCTCGGCGTCAGCCACGGCGTCTTTCATTCGCACGCTGGCAAGCTCTGGGCCTTCATGGGCGCGTTCTACGATCACTTCCAGCGCACGCACACTCGCGCCTATCTGCTCGATGAAACGACCGGCTTATGGCAGGCGAAGGGCGTGGTGCTGAACGATGGCTTCTGGCCCATGCAGGAACCGCAGAAGATGGACGATGGGAATTGGATCATGTCCGGTGCGCGAGTCGCGAAGGGTTATGATTTCGCCGGCGATCCGCCCGCAGTGGCGATCAGTCATGGCGATGACTTCACGAAGTGGGACCTTGTCGTCCTGCCTCTCGATCGCGGTCTGCGAAACGTCTGGGGCGAGTCCGCCGTGATCGTGAATGGCAAGCACATCACCAACATCTCGCGTTACGGTGGCAAGCCTCTCGCGCTCATCTCCACCAGCGATGACTACGGTCGCACCTGGGCCACGATGCTTCCCTCGAATCTCCCCATGGCCACCAGCAAGCCCTACGCTGGCACTCTCAGCACTGGCCAGCGCTACCTCGTCTGCACCACCACCGCCGACACCGGCGGCAAGCGCTCTCCGCTGACCATCGCGGTGAGCAAGCCGGGCGAATCCGTGTTCAGCAAAGTCTTCGTCATCCGCCGCTCCATCTTCCCCGAAGGTCCCGGCGTCTCCAGTGAACGCGCCGACTTCAGCTACCCCTACGCCATCGAGCACGACGGCAAGCTTTACGTCGGCTACACGCACAAAAGCCACGCCGCGAACGAACTCGCGATCATCCCCATTGCCAAGCTGAGCGTCGCGCCATGAAGCACTGTGTCTCCATGCGCATCGCAGGCCGCGCGACATGTCACTGACACGCCTGCAATCGTCCGTGCCTTTTCATCAAATGCCCTGCGAAACCGTCTGCTGCGGAGTCATGGCTGTGTTGGGTTCGCCCAGCAATCAGCACGCTCCCGGAAAGTTCATGATTTTGCACGAAGTTACCGTCAGCCCATGAAACACACACTAGCACTCCTCGTCCTCCTGCTGCTGGCTCCCTCGTTGCAGGCCCAGGCTCCTGAATCGAATCCCGGACCGCTAATCGACAAGGCGCTCGCCGCCGTCGGCGGCAGGGACAAGCTGCTGACCTTGTTCCGCATCGGGGAGGTGTTTCATTTTGGCGACCAGCCGGAACCTCCGGCAGGCAAGCAGCGCACGAAGCGCACTTCGGTAATCGAGCCGCCGCTGTATTGGTGGCTGGGCACCAAGGAGCGTGAGAATGAGCCGGCGAAGTTCGACGTGTGGGCGTGGTCACTCGGGATTTTGACCGATGCGAAGTCGAAGGTCGAGGTCATCCCCGATCTCACCGACGAGGGCAAAGCGTCGTTCGGCCTGCGGGTGAGCGTCAGTGTGACGCCCGCGATGGACCTCTACTTCGACAAGCAGACGAACCTGCTGCTCCGGCTCGACTGGCGCGGCGATTTCTACCGCTTCAGCGAGTGGAAGGAGCACGACGGCGTGAAGTATGCGAGCCGGACGATCATCTTCAAAAAGAAGGACGGCAAACCGTGGTTCTTCCACGACGTGACTTCCGTCGAGCGTTTGAAGGAGCTGCCTGCGAATCTGAAGCGGCCGACTTCATAGAGCACCGAGACGCACCGGCGTTCCGCTCTTCTTGATATGAAAACTCTTCGCTTCATCGTTTTCGTCTGCAGCTTCATCACCGCGTCCCTCTTCGCGCAAAATCCCGAGGCGCCGTTCACCGCGATGAACGCGGAGCAGCAGCGCAAGTTTGAGATCGAGGTGATGGAGAAGGTCGCGGACCTCGCTCTGATCCCGCCGAAGCTGAACACCTCGCCGTTGCCGAAGTATGATTACGATCAGCTCGCCTACGGCATGACCATCGGCATCGCGCGCACGCCGGGCGGTCGCATCTGGGCGTGCTGGGTCGCGGGCGAGGATGGCGCGAAGGCGTTCTTCGTCTGCGCGGTGAGCGATGACGATGGCGAGACGTGGTCGAAGCCAGTGCTCGTGATTGACGCGCAGTCGGACAAGCTGCCGCTGCCGCGCAGCGTGCTCGTGGGCAATCTGTGGACCGACCCGCTTGGGCGGCTGTGGATTTTCTTCAATCAATCCATGGCGCAGTTCGACGGACGCTCCGGCGTGTGGGCCGCGATTTGCGAAAATCCCGACGACGCAAAGCCCGTGTGGTCGGCACCGAAGCGCCTCTGGCACGGCTTCACGCTGAACAAACCCACCGTGCTGAGCAGCGGCGACTGGCTGCTGCCGGTCTCGCTGAACCGCGCGGGCTTCGGGCCGTTCAACGGCGCGTTTAAGGAACTGGACCCGGTGCGCGGTGCGAATGCGTTTCTTTCCAAAGACCACGGCGCGACATGGCAGCGTCAGGGCCATGTTCAGTTTCCGAATCCGGACTGGGATGAGCACAGCTTCATCGAGCGTCAGGATGGCAGCCTGTGGATGGTCGCCCGCACCGGCAAGGGACCGATGCAGAGCTTCTCCGCCGACCTCGGCAAGACATGGAGCGCGCCGACAGCGGTGGAAAGCTTCAGTCATCCCGTCGGTCGCCTGCATCTGCGACGACTGGCCTCGGGCCGACTGCTGCTGGTGAAGCACGGCGAGACCATCGACACGAATCATGGACGCAAACAACTCAGCGCCTGGCTTTCCGACGATGAAGGCAAGACGTGGCAGGGCGGCCTCGTGCTCGATGAACGCGGCGGCGTCTCGTATCCCGATGGCTTCCAGTCGCCCGACGGCACGATCTACATCTCGTATGATCACAACCGCAACACCGACGGCGAAATCCTCATGGCGCGTTTCACCGAGGCGGATGTGCTCGCGAAGCAACTCACCGGTCCGAAGTCGAAGCTCAAGATGCTCATCAGCCGCCCGCTGAAGGGCAAAACGACGGAGGCCAAAGCTGCCGCGCCTTCCGCCGACAAGCCGAAGCCCATGCCCGTGAGCAAAGTCGCTGCGGTTGCGAAGCTCGATGTCGTTGAGACGCCAAAGTCTGCGCCGGGCCAAGCGACACTGAAGCCCGCGAGCCGAGAGAATGTGGCCATCTACAAGGAGGCCGGGCGTTACGGCGGATGGCCGGCGAATCATGGGCTGTGGCAGTGGGGCGATGAACTTGTCGTCGGCTTCACGTCCACTTGGTATCGCGAGACGACGACGGACCATCGCATCGACCGCACGAAGCCGAGCTACGAAATTCAGGCGCGCAGTCTCGACGGCGGGAAGACGTGGAAGACGGAAGAAGGCGTTCTTTTTGCCGACCATGCGAAGGAGGCGAAGCCGCAGCCGCTCACCGTGCCGCTCGATTTCACGGCACCGAATTTTGCGCTCATGTTCCGATTCGGTGGACTGCACGCGGGGCCGTCGTGGTTTTACGCGAGCGCGGACCGCTGCAAGTCGTGGAGCGGTCCGTATGCGTTCACGGTGGAAGGTGTCGAAGGTATTTGCACGCGCACGGACCTCATCACGCTCGGGCCGCGCGACTGCCTGATGTTTGGCAGTTGCGGCAAAAAGAACGACGGCAAGGAAGGCCGCGTCTTCTGCGCGCGCACGACCGATGGCGGGCTTGCGTGGAAGCTCGTGTCATTCATCGGCGATGAGCCGGCGGCGGGGGACTTCGCCATCATGCCGAGCACGGTGCGCACGGGGAGCGGGGCGTTGCTCACGACGATTCGCCGCGGCAAGCCGGGCTACAACATCGAGCTGTTTCGCAGCGATGACCTCGGCAAAACGTGGACGCGGGTTAGCGACGTGAGCGGCAACATCGGCGGCAATCCGCCCGCGACCGTGCTGCTGCCCGATGGTCGCCTGTGCGTGACCTACGGCTACAGGCGGAAGCCGTTCGGCATCCGCGCGCGCATCAGCGCCGACGAAGGCAGGACTTGGCTGCCGGAAGTCGTGATTCGCGAGGATGGTTTTGATGGCGACCTCGGCTATCCGCGCAGCCTCGTGCGGCCGGACGGCAAGGTTTTCACTGCCTACTATTACAACGGCCCGCGCGGCGAAGACCGTGCCATTGAAGGAACTTTCTGGACTCCGCCTGAACAGAGGTAGCCCACCATGGCCGAAGTGGAGTGGGTCGCCCACTCGAGTGCGAAGGGAATTCTCTTTGCCTTGCTCGGAAAATCTCCGTTCCGTGCCGCGCAGATTTGCACGCCCCATGAAACACCCGCACCTCATTCTCGCCGCCATTTTGCTGCTCCCACACCACCTCCTCGCGTGGGGTGAGCCGCACCACGCGATTACGCGGGCTGCGGTGAGTGTGCTGTCGGATGCGGAGAAGCAGCAGCTCGGCAATGAGGCGAAGGCGCTGGCCGACTCCTACTGCCTGATTCCCGACAACGTGTATTCGGACAAGGCAAACGCGAAGTATGCCGCGATGGAGTCTCACCCGGGTGTGGCATATCTGCAGTTCCTGCATCTGCCGACGACGCAGGCCGAGTATGGCGAGGTGACGCGATATTTCATGGAGAAAGCCGTGACCGCACTGCGCGAAGGGAGGCTCACCGATGCGGCGAAATTCATGGGGACGCTCTGCCATCAAATCGAGGACTACGGCAGCCCGTCGCACACGATGCCGGGCGACAACCAGTTCACGCTGCTCCAGCAGTTTCTTCCGCCCACTGAGCGCATGAAGGACCAGCTCATGCATCCTGCGAATGAGAACGGCACTTTCGCCGTGAGCATCGATGGCTACACGCCGCGGCTGCTCGGCACGTCAGTGGAAGAGGCCGCATGGCGCCTCATGCATCGGATGAATGAAGGCATCATCAACGCGCGCTCCACGACGATCCCAATCATGCAGGCGCACTACGCAGGCGACCTCGATGCCGTGGTGAAGCACCAGCTTCGCGCCGCGACGGTGGACGCGCAGATCGTGGCCGATGCTTTGCACACGATGCTCTGCCTCGGCGCGCAGAAGTATGATGCGAAGGGCGAAGAGTCGCTGCAGCGCGTATCGCTCAGCACTTTCTGGCCGACGGAAGCGGTCAATCTTCACTTCCCGCAGACGCAGTTTTTCGGCGCGCCTTACTGGGGTTATCCGCGCGCCGGTGTGATCCTTGAGAAAGGCGTGAAGGCGATGCCTCTGAAGCTGCGGCTCGCCGATGGCGAAAAGGTATTCGCCGACGGACTTAGCGCAGGCATGGGTCGGACGCTCACTTTCCTGCTGCCGAAGAGTGTATTCACGCGCTTCACTGTCATCGCCGGCCTGCATCCGGAGCTCGGCGCGAAAGGCCGCGTGGAGTTCACGATCAACGGCGACGGGAAGCCGCTGAAATCCGTGACGCTCGCCGGCGGCGACGCCGCGCAGACGATCGAGTGCGACATCACCGGTGTGAAGGAACTGCAACTCGCCCTCGCCAGCCGCACTTCGGAATCGAAGAGCAACTACGCCATCTGGGCCGAGCCGAGCTTGCTGAAGAAGTAAAGACACACGCCGTCCGCGGGTGTTCGTCGCGCGATTTTGATGCGGCGTTGGCCCGCGCGTGAGATCCTCGTCAGCGCTTCGGCAAGTCAGCGGATACCGCTTTTTCCCCGCGCAGCACGCGGCCGATTTCACCGGTGAGCCACAGATATTGGTCGCTGGGCAGGCCTTCGTTTGTGACGAAGACATTCGCGCCGACGGGGACGTCATCGGCGCATTTGAAGATGGCGGTGCCTTCGTCCATCTCGTCGAACATCGCGACGTAAAGCGTGTCCGCGCCGGACTTGATGCGCTGCATCGCCTGCGACCAGAGGAAGCGCCCGCCGAGGCGCGGGATGGCGTTGAAGGTCGCCTCCTGCTTGCGGAAGGACATCATGTTTTTCCAACTGAAGCCGGGGAAGACGACGGGCAGGTAGCTTTTGCCATGCGCCTTGCACCACGCGGCATCATCGGCGTGGACCCGCGCGATCTGGCGTTCGGCGTCGGCGGGCGTGCCGTAGCGACCGACGGCCCACGGGCTGATGATGCCGGCAAGGTCGAGCGTCGCGTGCAGGCTCGCGTCTTTCAGCGCGTCGTGGTCGAGTGTGCGCCAGCCGTGGGGCACACCGGCCATGACCGTCGTGCCGCCGAATTCCGGATTGTCGCGGAGAAAACGGAGCAGCGCTGCGCATTCCTCGACCGTGTAGTCGCGCCGGTCGTTGAAACCGATGCCCCACACCGCCACGACAGGCCGCCCGCCGTGCCGCAGGTAGTGCGGGTCGTCCATCACGTGGAGCTGGTTGCGCAGCCGTTTCCAGTCCTGCATCACCACGCTCTCGATCTCGCCGCGGCGCAAGCCAGTGAGGTCATACATCACCGCCCACGTGCGCTCGGTTTTCGCGGAAGCCGCGCGCACATTTTCCAGCACGCGATCGTTGAACGCGCGCGACCTCTCGCCCTTCAGCACCGTGCCGAACCGCTGGAGGAACACGCCGTCGATGCCGTAGGTGCGCATCCACTCGAAGTGCCGCTGCACGGTCTTCGGCACCGCCGAGCTGAATACCGTCGCGGGCTTCCCGCTGGCGAGGTGCAGCGGCGACACGAAAAGCTCGTCCTTGTCCAGTTCACGCACATCGGGCCAGAGGTCGATCGTGCAGGTGCCTTCCGGCGTGAAAGTGTAATGCCCCCAGCCGATGCCCATGGCGTCGCCCGGCGCGGCAAACCAACCCTGGTAGCCGCACATGACTTTTCCCGTGAGCGTGTCGGCGCGCCTGTCCTGCGCGAATGCCGAGAGCACGCCTCCAGACACTGCGAGGATGAGGACGACGAGCAGCGGGTGAAGTCGGAAGCGCATCGGGATGGGGGAAAGAGGCACGGATTCATGCTCGTCGCGAGTGTGAATCGTGCGAAACACCCATTGACGGACACCCACGCGAACAGAAACAAGAATCCCGCCCATGCCATCCAAAACGCTCAGCAAAAACACCGTCCAACTCGTCGCCAGCGGCGACCTGCGTCTCTCTGCCAATCAAGTCTGCTGGCCGGCGCAGGCCGCGATGGAGAAGGCGCTCAGCGCGGCGCTTTCCACCGAGGGTTTCAAGGTGGCGCGCGCGCATCCGTTCGATGCGAAGGCGAAGCATGGCTTCATCGACTCTCAGAAGATGGGGCTTGAGGTGTTTCGCAATGTGGACCCGGATGCGCCGCTCATCGTTGCCGAGGCGGTGTGGCAGTATTCGCATCACGTGCTCGCCGGGCTCACGACGCATCGCGGGCCGATTTTGACGGTCGCGAACTGGAGCGGCCAGTGGCCGGGGCTCGTCGGCATGTTGAATCTCAACGGTTCGCTGACTAAGGCCGGCGTGCGTTATTCGACGCTGTGGAGCGAAGATTTCACCGACACATTTTTCCGCTCGAAGCTGCGTCAATGGCTGAAGACCGGCCGCATCACGCATGACACCTCGCACGCGCGGCCGCTGGAGAAAGTGAAAGTGCCCGCGAGCCTTTTCCGTGCGATGAAGCTCGGCGAGAAGCTCGCGACGCAGTTGCGCAGCGAGAAGGCCATCCTTGGCATCTTCGATGAAGGCTGCATGGGCATGTTCAACGCCATCATTCCCGACCACGCGCTGCATGCGTGCGGCGTGTTCAAGGAGCGGCTGAGCCAGTCCGCGCTCTACGCCGAGACGATGCGCGTGCCGAATGCCGAGGCCGACGCGGTGCGCGCGTGGCTGGAGAAGAAGGGCATGAAGTTTCACACCGGCCCGAAGCACGAGCGCGACCTCACCGACGCGCAGATTCGGTTGCAGTGCAAAATGTATGTTGCCGCCGTGCGGATCGCGGATGACTTCGGCTGCGACGCCATCGGCATCCAGTATCAGCAGGGGCTGAAAGACCTCCTGCCAGCGAGCGACCTCGTCGAGGGCACGCTGAACAACGCCGACCGTCCGCCCGTGCGTTCGCGCAACGGCAAGCGCGTGCTCTACGCTGGCCAGCCAGTCACGCACTTCAATGAAGTGGACGAGTGCGCCGGGCTCGACGGCTTGCTCACGCAGCGCGTCCACGCTGCGCTCGGCCAGCCGGTCGAGAACACGCTGCACGACGTCCGATGGGGCGCGGAGTTTGGCGGCGAATACGTCTGGGTCTTTCTCATCAGCGGCGCAGCACCCGCGGCGCACTTCATCGGCGGCTGGAAAGGCGCGGAAGGTTTCCGCCAGCCCGCGATGTATTTCCCAAACGGCGGCTCGACGCTGCGCGGCATCAGCAAGCCCGGTGAAATTGTCTGGTCGCGCATCTACGTCCAGGACGAAGCGCTGCACATGGACATCGGTCGCGGCGGAGTCGTCACGCTGCCGCGCGAGGAGACCGAGCGGCGCTGGCAGGCGACCACGCCGCAGTGGCCTATCATGCACGCGGTGACCTACGGCGTGTCGCGCGACCAGCTCATGGCCAAGCATCAGGCGAATCACATCCAGGTCGCCTACGCGAAAGACGCGAAAGCCGCGGACGAATGCATGTTCGCGAAAGCCGCATTCGCCCGCGCGCTCGGCATGCGGGTGAATGTCTGCGGCAGTCTCCGGCGCGGATGAGCGGCCCGCGGGGCCGCGTGCCGCGCGATGTGCAGAATCATCCGTTCGACGATTGTGAAAGACGCATGTGCACAACTCTGCCAGCGTGCGCCCGCCCTGATACGCCATGAACCCCGCTTTCCTCTCCCTCTCCACACTCGGCCTGCTCCTTTCCATCGTCCCACATGATGCGCGCGCCGACGGGCTCGAGCGGCTGAAATACAACAACCCCGGGCTCACCGTGGACCTCGGCGTGGGGCTGTGGGCATTTCCATTGCCGATGGATTTCAACGGCGACGGGAAATTTGACATGGTCGTGTCGTGCCCGGACAAGCCCTACAACGGCACCTACGTTTTCGAGAATCCCGGCACGGACACGGCGAAGAATGCGCTCCCGGTTTTCCGCGCGGGGCAGCGTATCAGCAAGGGCGCGCAGTTTGCGGGCGTGTCGTTCGTCGGCGGCAAGCCGCGCGTGCTCACTCCAGGGTTGGAGTATCCGGATTTTCTTCGCGTGGGACTTGAACGCAGCGTTCCGCTGCCGCTGCCGGCGAATGTGCATCCAAACAGGGTGCGCGGAAATTTCTGGCGCTACGTGGACTTCGACGGCGACGGGAAGACGGACCTCGTCGTCGGCTCCGACGACTGGACGGAATACGGCTGGGACAACGCGTATGACGCGAACGGCCACTGGACGCACGGACCGTTGCGCGGCTTCGTGTATGTGATTCGCAACACGGGCACGGATGACGCGCCGAAGTGGGAGAAGCCCGTGCGGCTCATGGCGGGCGACAAGGCTGTGGAAACGTTCGGTTGGCCGTCGCCGTGCTTCGCGGATTTCCGCGGCACGGGGAAGCTTGACCTCATCTGCGGCGAGTTCCGGGACACGTTCACGTATTTTGAAAACTTCGGCACGCGCACCGAGCCGAAGTATGCGCCGCCGCGCAAAGTGAAGACCACGGCGGGCAAGCTGCTCACGATGGATTTGGAGATGATCACGCCCGTCGCGTTCGATTGGAACAAGGACGGTCGCCCTGACATCGTCTGCGGCGACGAGGACGGGCGCGTGGCGTTCATCGAGAACACAGGAAAGGTGGATGCGAACGGCGTGCCGGTCTTTGCGCCGCCGCGTTATTTCCAACAGGAGGCGGACGACGTGAAATGCGGCGCGCTCGCGACGCCGGTGGGTGTGGATTGGGATGGTGATGGCGCGATGGACATCGTGAGCGGCAACACCGCGGGCTACATCGCTTTTTACAAAAATCTCAGCGGCCCCGGCGTGGAGAAACCGAAGTGGGCAGCGCCGAAACTCCTCGAGGCCGACGGAAATGTGATCCGCTTCATGGCCGGGCCGAACGGATCGATTCAGGGTCCGTGCGAATCGAAGTGGGGCTACACGACGCTGAGCGTGGCGGATTGGGACGGCGACGGGCTGCCGGATGTCGTCGTGAATTCCATTCTCGGGAAAGTGGTGTGGTTCAAAAACGTCGGCACACGCACGCAGCCGAAGCTCGCCGCGGCGCAGCCAATCGAAGTCGAGTGGGAAGGCGCGCAGCCTTCGCTCGCGTGGGGCTGGATGAAGCCCGAGGGCAAGGCGCTGCTCACGCAGTGGCGCACGACGCCATTCGCGGTGGACTGGAATCACGACGACCTCACCGACCTCGTGATGCTCGACCACGAGGGCTACCTCGCATTTTTCGAGCGCGCAAAGCGCGACGGCAAACTCGTGCTGTTGCCACCGAAGCGCGTGCTGTGCGATGAGAAGGGCGAGCCGCTGCGGCTGAACAAAGGCATCGCGGGCAAGAGCGGACGCCGGAAAATCTGCATCACGGACTGGGACGGCGACGGCAAGCTCGATATTCTGCTCAATTCCTCGAGCGCAAATTTCCTCCGCCAAGTGGACGCGCGCGACGGCAAGTGGTCCTTCAAGGACCTCGGCCCGCTCGTGAAGCAGAACATCGAGGGCCACGACGTGAGTCCGACGGTTGTGGACTTCAATGGTGACGGCGTGCCGGACTTCCTCGGCGGTGCGGAGGACGGGCGCTTCTACTACCTGCGCAATCCGCGGACGAAGTGAGCCGCTGAAATTGCGCGCCGAATCTCCCCGATGAACTCGAATCCCCAACCGACTCTCGCGCGCGGCGCGTGGCTCGCAGTCGCGCTGCTTTTCCCCGTCGCGCTGCTGAACTACCTCGACCGGCAGATGATTGCCGCGATGAAGGTCTCGGTGATGAAGGACATCGCGGACATCGGCACGGAGGCGAACTGGGGCCTGATGCTGGGCAAGTTCAAGTTCGTGTATGCGATTTGCAGTCCGATTGGCGGCTACATCGCCGACCGGTTCAGCCGGAAGCTGACGATCTGCGCGAGCCTCTTCGTGTGGTCTGCGATCACGTGGTGGACGGGCCATGTGGAATCCTATGCCGGCCTGCTCTGGGCGCGCACACTCATGGGCATCAGCGAGGCGTTTTACATTCCCGCGGCGCTCGCGCTCATCGCGGATTTTCACCTCGGGCACACCCGTTCGCGCGCCATCGGGCTGCACCAGATGGGCATCTACTGCGGCGTGATGATTGGCGGGTTTGCGGGCTATGTGGCCGACTCGCCGGATTTGGGATGGCGGACGGCTTTCAACTACACGGGTCTCGCGGGTGTGCTCTACGCGCTGCCACTCATTTTCCTCCTGAAGAATCCCGCGCGGGATTCAGCGGGTGAGACGGCGGGGGCGAAACTCTCTGTCGGTGTCGCCGCGCGCGAGCTGCTTTCAAACCGATCGTTCCTCCTGCTTGTCGCCTACTTCACCCTGCCGGCGGTCGCGGCGTGGGTCGTGCGCGACTGGATGCCTGCGATTCTCCAAAAGTCGTTCAATATCAGCCAGGGCAAGGCCGGTGTGTCGGCGTCGCTTTACTGGCAGGCCGCTGCGCTCATCGCCGCAATCTTCGGCGGCTGGCTGGCGGACAGCTGGATGCGGCGCAGTCCGCGCGGTCGCATTTATGTGAGCGCCATCGGCATGGGGCTGATCATCCCCGCGCTCTTCAGCGTGGGCAACGCGCCGTCGGCAAACTCCTTCCCGCTCGCCGTATTTGGACTCGTGCTCTTCGGCATCGGCTGGGGTTTCTTCGACTGCAACAACATGCCGATCCTCTGCCAAATCACGCGCCCTGAACTGCGTGCCACGGGCTACGGCATCATGAATCTCGTCAGCATGATGTTTGGCGGCGTGGCGGACTGGGTGTTCGGCATGCTCAACGACCGCCACGTGCCGCTGAATGTCACATTCGGCGCGTTCGCCGGCGTGGCTTTGCTTTCGGTGTTCATCGTCTTGCGCATCCGTCCGCGGGATGCCCAGGCTGCATCCTGATTTTCCCATGAAAACATACCTCCTCGTCGCTTCACTTGGCATTTTCACACTGCTGCAGACCGTCTGCGCGACGGAGCCTCAGCCGGGATTTGCGAAGTCTGAATTTATCTACGAGAGCGCGCCATTTCCGAGCTGCCATGCGACGACGATTGTCGAGCCGGCGGGTGGGGGACTCGTGGCGGCATGGTTCGGCGGCACGCGCGAGGGGCATCAGGATGTGGGCATTTGGTCCTCGCGGCTCGACGGCGAGAAGTGGACGGTGCCGGTCGAAGTCGCGAATGGCGTGCAGCCGGACGGGACGCGTTTCCCGTGTTGGAATCCCGTGCTCTTCCAGCCGAAGGGCGGCGCGCTGATGCTCTTTTACAAGGTCGGCCCGAGCCCGAGCAAATGGTGGGGCATGCTGCGCACTTCGGCGGACGGCGGCAAAACGTGGAGCGACGCGCGGCGGCTGCCGGACGGCATCCTCGGCCCGATCAAAAACAAACCCGTGCAGCTCGCGAACGGCGGCATCCTCTCGCCGACGAGCAGCGAGCATGCGGGATGGCGCGTGCACTTCGAGCGCAGCAGCGACGGTGGCGCGACTTGGACGGCGACGGACGCGGTGAACGATGGCAAAGCCATCGGTGCGATTCAGCCCAGCGTCCTTTTCCTCGGCGGCGACAAACTGCTCGCGCTCGGACGCACGAGGCAGGCGCACATTTTCCGCGTCGCCTCGAATGACGGCGGCAAGACGTGGGGCGAGATGTCGCTGACGGAACTGCCGAATCCAAATTCCGGCACCGATGCGGTGACGCTGAAGGATGGGCGGCACCTGCTCGTTTACAACCATACTGCGAAAGGCCGCACGCCGCTGAACCTCGCCGCGTCGCGCGATGGCGTGGCGTGGGAAGCCGCGCTCACGCTCGAAGTCGAGCCGGGCGAATACAGCTACCCTGCGATCCTCCAGACGGCGGACGGCCTTGTGCACATCACCTACACTTGGAAGCGCCAGCGCGTGCGGCACTGCGTGATCGACCCGGCGCAGTTGAAGACACAGCCGATCGTGGGTGGTGCTTGGCCGAAGTGAGCTAAAGCAGGCTGGAGTCGTCGCGCTTTTCGAGGCGCATCACCTGCTTTTTCACGACCTCGGTGTTCTTCGTGATTTCGAAGAGCGCCTTCACGATTTCGCCCTTCGTCGCGTCGTCGCCGAGAGCGTTGAGCAGCGGGTGCATCTTCATCACGGCGACGGAGACGGCGTTGCAGTGTTCGCGGAGTTCCTTGCTGGCTGTGGCTCGATCCATGCCGCGCATGGTGCGCGCAGCGCGTGCGGCGGCAAGTCTTGAGCGCGGGCATTGCGAGCGGTAGCTTGGCGGCGATGAAAGTCATCGTGACATGCGGGCCTGCGTTCGAGCCGGTGGATGAAGTCCGCCGGCTGACGAATTTCTCCACGGGCGAACTCGGCCTGCTGCTCTCGGCGGAACTCTCGCGCGCGGGGCACGAGGTCGTGTGCCTGAAAGGCGAGGGCGCGGTCTCGCACGCCGATGCGGGTGGTGCGAAAGTGGTGCCGTTCACGACGAACACGAGCCTGCTGGAGCGGCTGCACGAATTCAGCGGGCAGGATGTCGGTGCGGTCTTCCATGCGGCGGCGCTGTGTGATTACGAAGTGAAGGGCGTTCATGCGTCCGATGGCACGCGGATGTCTGCGAGGAAGATCCCCACGTTCTTCGGCGAACTGGTCGTGACGCTTCGGCCCGCGAGGAAGCTCCTGCCTGCGCTACGCGGTCTTTTTCCCGCCGCGCGCATCGTCGGCTGGAAATATGAACTGAATGGAAATCACGCCGCCGCCGAGACGAAAGCCCGTGAGCAGATTGTCACGAACGGCACGGACGCCTGCGTGGTGAACGGCGCCGCATGGGGGCCGGGATTCGGCTTTGTCGAACCCAGCCGCGAGGTTGTGAAGCTGGCGGACAAACCCGCGCTGTGTGTGTTTCTCGCCGAGTGGATTGCGCGGGGAAAATAGGGGACAACTTTTTGCGCCGCCGCGGGTTTCCATGCCGATGAATCGCCAGAAAGCTCTCCTCGGTGCGACGATCCTCCTCGTCGTCTCTGCCATTGCATATTGGATTTTTTCGGGATGGGGGCTGATCACCGTGGAAGTGAACGGCAAGCCGCTCAGCGAGGTGATCCGCAGCATCGAGAAGCAGGGTGGCATCGTTCTGAAGACGAACATGGATGTGACGAAGCCGGTGACGATGCACGTTCACAAGGTGCCGCTCACGGAAGCTCTGGAGACGCTCGCGGAAGTGACGGATTCGCGCTGGCGGCTGGGCTATTTTTTCGCGGCGGATTCGGGTGCGCTGAAAGGTGTGATGGAGGCGATCGCGAGCGGCAAGCGGCCTGAGGGCTGGAAGCGATTTGAAGTCCCGCTTTTCGGAAAACCCGGAAGCCTCGATGACGTGGTCGCGCCAGCGGATCCGCGCCGCGACACATGGGCGGTGAATGCGCCCGCGGAGAAGACGCTGCAGGCGTTCATGAAGGCGGCGTCGGCTGGAGTTTCGGCGTCATTTTCATGCCCCGAGCAGTTTAATCCTCCGGTGACGAAGGCGCCGTCGAGCGGCGAAATCCGCAAGGCCGCGCCGCAGCTTGCGAAGCTCGCGGGTGCGAAGGTGGAGGAGGTGTTTCTGCTCATGGGTCGTCCGGCGGGCCTGGCGGAGGGAGACCGGGACCGGGACCGGGAGCGCGGGCGCGGGGATGATGATGGCGGGCCGATTGGATTTGGTGGCGGGCCTCCGCGGTTGCGCGGCAGTTCGGACGGTGGAGAGCGGGGTTCGCGCCCGGAGATGTCCATGATGCGCGACCGGATGCTTGCGGAGATCGCGAAGCTGCCCGCCGCGGAGCAGGCGACCGCGAAGGCGGAGTTTGAGGAGCGGGAGAAGCTGTTCACTTCCCTGCGCGATCTGCCCGAAGAGGAGCGGCGTGCGAAGGCCGAGGATTATTTCAGCCGCCCGGAAGTGCAGGACCGCATGGCGGATCGGAGGATGAAGTCCGACGAGCGCAAGACCCCCGACCAGCGCATTGCCAGATACCAGAAGTATGTGGCGAAGAAGCAGCAGATGCAGAACGCGAAATCCAAATAATGACCGGGCGTGCTTTTTCAAGGAGGGGCGGCTTCACACTCATCGAGCTGCTCTGTGTGATTGTGATCATCGCGATTCTCGCGGGGCTGATGATGCCCACGTTTTCGAGCGTCGCGGAAAAGAATGACGGCATGAAATGCGTGTCCAACCTGCGGCAAATCGGCGTTGCGGTGCAGGCGTATGTGGGGCAGAACGACGGGCAATTCCCGGAAATCGAGACGGATCCGAGCAACCCTGTCTATCCGCCGGAGTCGAAGGCAAAGGGGCTGCTGGAAACGCTGAGGAGCTATGGGCTCACGGAGGAAGTCGTGAAGTGCCCGGCGGACTTGAAGACGTTCAACTACTTTGCCAAGCGGGGCACGAGTTTCGAGTGGGCGCCGTATGCGGATGATGAACTCGAAGCTGCGCCGCAGATCATCGGGCGGCGCGGTCAGATGACCGTGTCGGCATCGAGGATCATCATGTGCTTTGACACGGAGCGTGTCCACGGGCTGCGCAGCGATTTTAAGAGCAAGAAAAACTACCTCTACGCGGACGGCCACGTGAGGAACTACTGGGACACTGCGCCGCGCGCGAAGCCGAAGAATTAGCCGCTGGAAAATGCCGCGGAGCCGGCTCATCTTTGCCGTCATCCGGCGGCTCCCCGACACGCACTAACAAGCATTCCCCCGCTGGGTAACACAACATCATGGACATTTTCATCATCCGCGAAGGACGCCAGACGGGACCATTCAGCGAGGACGCTGTGAAGGCGTTCCTCACGGAGGGAAGCGCACGGCCCTCGGATCTGGGCTGGCGCAAGGGCATGGGCGACTGGCAGGCGCTGAGCGAAGTGCTGAAGCCGCGGACGGACCGCGCCGGAGACTCCGCGACGCCTCCTCCGCCCGCCGAGGCCGCGTCGAATGGCGCGAATGGCGCGAATGGCTCGGCTGAGCCGCACATTCCCGCCACGGCGAAGCAGAAGGTGTTTCTCAAATTTCTCGGCGCGGAGTTTGGCGAGAATCTCACCAAGCAGCGTGCCGCGCTGGCCGTGAGCGATGCGATCGAAACGCCGCGACTGCAGCTCCGCATCCGCAAATGGCAGGATGAAAAACTGCGCCTTTACCCTGAGCTTTTCCAGGACGAGGTGGACTACCGCCGCGCGAACCGCTCGACCCGCTACCTGGAGCGCATCGAGACGGAGGCCGCGGATTTGGTGAAGGATGTGACGAAGGCGCACGTGCAGGTGATCGTCGAGGCGCTCGACAAGAAGCAGCCGAGATGGGAGTCCGAGCCGGAGTCGGCGCTGTGGGACCACCTGCTTCCTGCGATTGGCGAGCATTTTCCCCAGCTCGTGCTGCCCGCGGGCAAGGCGCGTCTGAAGGCGGGCGGTGGAAAGGCCGCGGCCGCAACGCGTGGAATGGCGACGCCGAGAGTCCCGATGCCTCCGCAGTCCACCGGCACTTTCGGCGCGATGCTGCGCGGCGTGGTGCTCGGCGTCATCGCCCTCGGTGCGATCCTCGCTGGATATCATTTCTGGCAGCAGTCGCAGGGGCAGGGAGGCGGGCAGTCCGCTTCGTTCACGATGCCCGCTCCCGCCGCGCTGGAGAAAAAGGAGCCGCAGCCCAGTTCCGCCGCGGCCGGTGAAAACACTCCCAAGGAGCCTGAGAAGAAGGAGCCTTCCGTGCCCGAGCCCGCCGCTTCTGCGCCGGAGAAAATGACCGCGGAGACAAAGCCGCCGGCACCCGCACCGGAGCCGCCCACGCCTGTTTCTGCGGCGCCGAAAGAACCTGCTCCCGCGACGACCGCGATGAATTCCGAGAAGCCTGCGACGCCCGCTGCTTCCGAGGAAAAACCCGCCGCGCCAGCGCCCGCACCCGCAGAGCCGGCCGCGATGACATCTCCCGCGGCGCCCGCACCCGTGGCTCCGCCTCCGCCACCGCAGCGTACGACCGTCAAACTCACCCAGGGCATCGGCGTGATGCTGCCGAACGGCCAAGTTTCCCTGCCCGCCGGCACGCTCCTCCGATATCTCGGCTCCGAGGGGCCGAATGTCCGCGTCTCCTGGAACAACAATGTTTTTTTCGTTCCCGGGGTCGCCACGGACGTGAACGAGGCGCTGCCCGCTCCCGCCGGTGCCGCGCCCGCACCCGGCACGCCTGCAGCGCCGAAAAAGCCGTCGGACGACCTGTAAGCGGCGTGGACCTGCGCTGAATGGCGGCTGAGGCGGCCGCGTTTGGAAACGCCGTGCAGTTTTTGCGCGAGCCTCCCCCGAGCTTGAGTCGCGACGAGCGCGCGCATTTTCCCGCGAAGATTTCCGTTGACGCTGTGGGGCGGGCTACTAGTTTCGCCGCCCGCTAGCTGAACCAATTTACCGAACAACCGCAGCCTACGTTGAATGCTGAGCGATTTCAGCGGGCAACGTGGGCTTTTTAGTCACCATGCCAGTCGAACTTTCCTACGTCCTCCTCACGCCTTACTCGATCCGCAAATCGAGGACCGGCGGCATCGTCTCGCGCCTGCTCTCCCGCACCGGGCTCGAGCTGGTCGCCGCGCGGATGTTTTCGCCGGGTGCCGAGCTGGTGGAAAAATATGCGGCGGGGTTGGTGACGGACACCGAGCCGTCGCACCGCGCCGCACAGGAGACGATTCAGAAGTATGTGCGCCGCCATTTTTCCGCGAAGGAATCCGGCACGAAGCGCCGCTTGCTGATGCTCGTGTTCCGCGGCGAGGATGCGGTGAAGAAGCTGCGCGAGGTGGTCGGGCACATTTTGAATGAGCGCACGTCCGGCGAGACGATCCGCGACACGTTCGGCGACTACATCACGGATGCCGATGGCCGCGTGATTTACTTCGAGCCCGCGGTGCTCACGGCCCCGGATGTGGCGAGCGCGCGCGCGGACCTCAAGCTGTGGGCGGAATATTCCGACGCGGACGGCGGTGTGCTCGACAAGGCCATCGAGTTTCCGCCCGGCACGAATGTCCAGAAGACGCTCGTGCTCATCAAGCCGGACAACTTCCGCTTCCCGAATGCGCGTCCCGGCGGCGTCATCGACACCTTCAGCCGCACGGGCCTCTACATCGTCGCGTGCAATGTCCTCCACATGAGCGTCGCGCAGGCAGAGGAGTTCTACGGCCCCGTGCTAGCGGTGCTGCAGGACAAGCTGCGCGGTCGCGCGGCGGACATCGCGACGAAGGCGCTCGAGCCGCAGTTCGAGGTGACTTTCTCCGCGGAGACGAAGGCCGCGCTCGGCGACCTGCTCGGGCCGCAGATGGGCCGTGAAAACTGGGAGGACATCGTCGCCTTCATGAGCGGACGTCGTCCGAGCGAGTGCCCTGCGGACCTCCGCAGCCAGCCCGGCACGGAGAAGTGCCTCGCCCTCGTCTATCAGGGCGACGACGCGGTGCGCAAAATCCGCGAGGTGCTCGGGCCGACCGACCCGTCGAAGGCGCCCGTCGGCACGATCCGCAAGGAGTTCGGCCAGACCATCATGGTCAATGCCGCGCACGCCTCGGACGCGCCTGAAAACGCGCAGCGCGAGATGGGCATCATCCGCATCCAGGAGAACAATTTCAAAACCCTGATCGAGAACTGGCTCGCCCAAAAGTGAGCCGCCCGATCGCAACCGACAACCGACAACCTGAAAACACCGACCATGGAACTCGCTGAACGCGCAACCATTCTCACTCCGTCACTCACCCTGTCGATCGACAGCAAGGCCAAGGCGATGAAAGCCGAAGGCATCGACGTTTGCAGCTTCGGCGCGGGCGAGCCCGACTTTGACACGCCCGAGCACATCAAGCAGGCGTGCGCCGCCGCCCTCGCCGCCGGCTTCACAAAATACTCGCCGTCGAGCGGCATCCCCGAGCTCCGCCAGGCGATCAGCGAGAAGTTCAAGGCCGACAACAGCCTCGATTACACGGCGAACCAGATCATCGTCAGCAACGGCGCGAAGCACTCCTGCCTCAACGCCATCCTCGCGTGCGTCGGGCCGGGAGATGAAGTCATCATCCCTGCGCCGTATTGGCTGAGCTATCCGGAAATGGTGCGTCTCGCCGGCGGCGAGCCCGTCATCGTGCAGACGAAGGAGGAGAACGGGTGGAAGATGACCGCGGAGGAGTTCGAGGACGCCATGTCCCCGCGCACGAAGATGGTCATCGTTAATTCGCCCGGTAATCCGACCGGCGCCGTCTATTCCGAGGAGGAACTGCGCGCCATCGGCGAAGTCGCGCTCGGCGAGGACATCCTCATCCTCAGCGATGAAATCTACGAGAAGCTCACCTATGACGACGTGAAGCACGTCTCCATCGCTTCGCTCAGCAAGGAGCTCTACAACCTCACGATCACGGTGAACGGCTTCAGCAAGAGCTACGCGATGACCGGCTGGCGCCTCGGCTATCTCGGTGCTCCCGAACCCATCGCAAAGGCCATCGACGCCATCCAGAGCCACTCGACCAGCGGCTGCACGAGCTTCGCGCAGAAGGGCGCGCTCGCTGCGCTCAAGGGCGACCAGCAGGCAGTCACGGACATGCGCGAGGAATTCGACATGCGCCGGCAATACATGGTGGACCGTCTCTCGAAGATTGCGCGCGTGAGCGTCGTCGTGCCGAAGGGCGCGTTCTACGTCCTCGCGAACATCAGCGGCCTCGGCCTCAGCTCGACGAACTTCGCGGACCGCCTGCTCAGCAAGCATCACGTTGCCGTGGTGCCGGGCGTCGCGTTCGGCGATGACCGCACGATCCGCCTCAGCTACGCGACGAGCCTCGACATCATCAAGAAGGGCCTCGATCGCATCGAGGAGTTCTGCCGCCAGCTCTGACCGGGCGGCGGGGCAAAAGCCTCCGCACTTTCAAGCGCCGCTGGTCTTCGGATCAGCGGCGCCTTGCTTTTCCACCGCCTCCAGCATCCGCAGCGTCTGCACTGCGGCACGGACATTGTGGACGCGGAAAATCTGCGCGCCTCGGAGGATTCCCGCTGCGATGCACGCGACAGTGCCGGCGTCGCGCTCCGCGGGAGACAGGCCGAGCACATCGCCGATCACCGTCTTGCGTGAGACGGGAAGCAGCACAGGTCTCCCGAAACGGTGCAGGCGTCCGAATTCGCGGTAGATGCGCAGGTTGTCCTCGCGCTGTTTTGCAAAATCGATGCCGGGATCGAGCAGCATTGCGTCCCGTGCGAGGCCGGCGCATTCGGCGAGAGCGATCTTCTCATCGAAAAAATCATCGAGACTCTGCATCACATCCGCGTAGCCGACATGCGTGTGTGGCACCTTCGGCGTGCCGACCGTATGCATGATGAGCAGCGCCGCACCTGTCCCCGCGCAGATACGCGCGTTTTCATCCGTCGGCAGGCCGCCGATGTCATTGAGGATGTCGCCGCCCGCAGCCAGCGCAGAACGTGCGACTTCGGGGCGCCATGTGTTGATCGAGAGCGGCACGCCGCAGTCCCATCGCTCGATGAACCGCACAAGCTGCGCCGCTTCCTCCCCGGTTGAAATGGCCCCGCGGTTCGTGCGCGCGCTTTCCGCACCGACATCCACGATGTCCGCGCCCTGCGCGACCAGCTCGCGGGCACGCGTGAGCGCCGCGTCAATCTCCGTGATGCCGTCGCCGGAGAACGAATCGGCGCCGAGATTCACGATGCCCATCACGAGCGCGGGGCGGGGGAACTCGAATGCGAATCGTCGCGCGAGCAGCTTCATGCGCCGGAGATCGCGACAGATGAACGCTGGCGTTTCGAAAAGCGCAGCGTGTGCCTGTAGCCGCAGCTCTGCGCAAGCGCCGCGGCGTCCTCGAACCCCGCGGCGACGTCACGCGGCGCGTGCGCATCGGAGTTGATCAGCAGCGGGACGCCCGCGGCGTTTGCCAGCTCGATGAAGGTTCGCGACGGATACTCCTCGCGGCAGTCGCGCCGCATCCCGGCGGTGTTGATTTCAAAAGGCACGCCCTGCTCCGCAAGGGCGGCCACGCTCGGCTCGTAGTAGCGCCGCAGGTCGCCGTCCGGTGTGATGCCAAACTTTTTCGGCAAGTCCGGATGCGCGACGAAATCGAAAAGCCCGCTGCGGATGCACCGCTCGTAGAGCGCCCAGTAGTCGCGCCAGATTTGGTCCGCGTCGCCGCGGTGGCGCGCGATGTATTTCGGGTGATCCACCTCCCATCCGCCGGGCAGGTAATGCACGCTGCCGATGAGGTAGTCCCAGTCAGCCATTCCCGCCAGTTCCTCGATCCACCACTCGTAGCCTGGGATGAAGTCGCATTCGAGGCCCAGCTTGATGTGGAGCTGCGGGAACTCCCTGCGTGCCTTTTCCACCTCCTCGATATAGCGGGGCAGCTCGTCGCGCAGCATCCGCCAGTCGTCGAAAAATTCAGGCATCGGGTTGTGGTCCGCGAAGCCGAGTTCGCCGAGCCCGCGCTCTGCGGCGACACGCGCGTAGTCCACCGGCCATCCCTCTGCGTGGCGGCAGAGCGGTGTGTGCGTGTGATAGTCGGCGAGCGATGCGAGGATGTTCGGCACGCGCGCATGTTCACACCGCGGGGCCGGTCAAAAGCCACACAAAATTCACTCGTCACACTGCGCGGCGCACATGACATTCGCCGCCATGTTGCGTTTCATCGAGACGGTTTACGAACACCTGAAACGGCACCCGAAGCGGATTGTCTTTCCCGAAGGCGCCGAGCCTGCCGTCGTCCGCGCCGCGGGCCGCTACGCGAAGCTAGGCCTCGGCACGCCCGTGCTGCTCGGGAACCGTGATGCAGTCGAGAAGGCCGCCGCCGCCGAGAAAATTGACCTGCACCACATCGGCATCGTGGATCCGGCGAAGTCTTCGGAGATGGAGACGTTCATCCCGCGCCTCGAAAAGCTGAAGCGCTACCGCGACCTTGGGCCGAAGCAGGCGCGCGAGATTCTTTCGCAGCCGAATTATTTCGCCGCGATGATGGTGCAATACAACCTCGTGGACGGCCTCGTCGTCGGAGCGAGCCTC
This sequence comes from Chthoniobacteraceae bacterium, assembly GCA_044221185.1. Taxonomy (GTDB): domain Bacteria; phylum Verrucomicrobiota; class Verrucomicrobiia; order Chthoniobacterales; family Chthoniobacteraceae; genus SXWH01. Next base: position 180,964 of record JBGAPP010000003.1, read on the forward strand.
ACGCCTGTGGGCACGCTGCGCCCGCTCATCCAGCTCATCAAGCCGCTGCCGGGCATCTCGACGATCTCAAGCTGTCAGATGCTTGATCTCAGCAACAAACGCTATGGCGAGCGCGGTGTGATTTTCTTCGCGGACTGCGCGGTCATTCCCGAGCCGACCGTCGAGCAGCTTGCGCACATCGGCATCGAGACGGGAAAGATCTGCCGTCAGCTCACGGGCAACAAGCCGCGCATCGCGTTCCTCAGCTTCTCGAACAAGGGCGGCTCGCAGATTCCCGCGGTGCAGAAAATGGCCGCGGCCACCGCGCTGGCGAAGCAGCGCGCCCTCGACGCCGGGCTGGAGATGGAGATTGACGGCGAGATGCAGGCCGACGCCGCGATCGTGCCCGACCTCGCCGCGATCAAGGCGAACGAGAGTCTCGTCGCCGGAAAGGCGAACGTGCTCGTTTTTCCGGACCTCAACAGCGCCAACATCGCATCGAAGCTCGTGAAGCACCTCGCCGGCGCGGAGGTTTACGGCCAGCTCCTGCTCGGCCTCTCGCGCCCGTGCGTGGACGTCTCGCGCGGCGCGAGCGACGACGAAATCCTCGGCGTCGCCGCGACCGCCGGCCTGCAGGCGATCCAATATCGGAAACTTTATCCCGAGCAGGGCGCGAGCTGAGGAGCGCGGCCGATGAACAGCATCACCAAGCGGCTCTTCGTCGCCGCCACGCAGCAGAACGACGGCAAGACCACCGTCTCGCTCGGCATTTTCGGCGCGCTGCGCAAGACGCAGGGCCGCATCGGGTTCATCAAGCCCGTCGGTCAGCGTTTCGTCGAAATCGAGGGGCAGAAAATTGACGAGGACACGGTGCTCATGGATGAGACCTACGGCATCGGTTCCCCGCTCGGCGACATCAGCCCCATCGCTGTCGAGCCCGACTTCACGCGCAAGTTCATCCAGCAGTCGAACTCGGACATGCTCGTGCGCCGCATCCAGAACTCGTTCGATCGCGCGGCGTGGGAGAAGGATTTCGTGATCATCGAGGGCACCGGGCACGCGGGTGTCGGCTCTGTCTTCGATCTTTCAAACGCGCGCGTCGCGCGGCTGCTTGGCAGCAAGGCGATCCTCGTCACGCAGGGCGGCATCGGCCGGCCGATTGACGAAATCGCGCTGAACCGCGCCGTCTTTGAAAAGGAGGGCGTCGAGCTGCTGGGCGTCGTGCTCAACAAGGTGCTCCCGGAGAAGTTCGATCACGTCGTGGACTTCGCGCGGCGCGGCTTCGAGCGCCTCGGCATCGAGCTGCTCGGCACGATCCCCGCCGATCCGCTGCTCACGCAGCCCACGCTCGGGCAGGTGTGCAAGGCGGTGAAGGGCGACTTCATCAGTGCGCGCACCAGCTCGCGCCGCCTCGTGCGCCACTCGCTCATCGGCGACATGGCCACCGGCCACCTGCTCACGCTCTTCCGCCCCGGCACGCTGCTCATCACGCCCGGCGACCGCGACGACGTGATGCTCGCCGCGCTCTCGCACATCAGCAGGCATCCGCGCGGCATCTGCGGCCTCGTGATGAGCTCCGGCCACAAGCCGCACGAAAGCGTGATGTCGCTGCTCCGGGAGAGCGAGGTTCCGGTGATCGCGTCCGGGCTCGACAGCTACAGCATCGCCAGCACGCTGCACTCGATGACCGTGAAGACGCTCCCCGGCGACAATGAGAAGATCCAGCGCATCCAGAGCCTCGTCGAGCAGCACGTGAACGTCGCGCGCATCGTCGAGAAGCTCTAATCGTCGAGGAGGGCGCCGGGTGGTCGGGGGCAGGGTGCCGTGGAGCCGCTTTCTCCTTTCCTCTCACCGCGTCCCGTGAAACATCGCGTCACGATGGATGGCCAACATGCGAAGAAACGAATCGCAGAGCTGCGCGGCGAGATCGCGGCGCACGACCGGCGCTACTACGTCGAGGCGAAGCCCACGATCAGCGACGCGGCCTACGACGAGCTTTACCGCGAGCTGCGCGCGCTGGAGGCGGAGCACCCCGAGCTCGTCACGCCCGATTCGCCGACACAGCGCGTGGGCGGCGCGCCGTCGAAGGGCTTCAAGCAGGTGCGCCACGAGGTGCCGATGCTCTCGCTGGAGAAAATCGAACCGCCCGAGCTGAAGGGTGCGGAAGCGGAGCTGGAGTTTGCGAAGCGCGTGCGGCTGCAGGATGAGCGGACGGTGGAGGATCTGCGCTGGTTTGATCAGACCATCCGCAAGCAGCTTGGCGCGGAGAAAGTCGGCTACGTGATGGAGCCGAAGGTGGATGGCGTCTCGATTTCCGTTCATTATCGCGACGGCCTGCTCGCGCTCGGCGTCACACGCGGCGACGGCACGACAGGCGACGACATCACGGCAAATCTCCGCGCGGTGAAAGCGATCCCGCTGCGGCTCGACATGAAGAACCCGCCCGCGCTGCTCGAAGTGCGCGGCGAGGCCTACATGCCGGTGAAGGAGTTTGAGGCGATGAACGCCACGCTGGAGGCGGCGGGCGAGAAGACGCTGCCGAACGCGCGCAACGCCACTGCCGGCACGCTCAAGCAGCTCGACTCCGCCGCCGTCGCGAAGCGTCCCGTGCGCGCTGTCTTCTACGCCGTGGGCGCACTCGACGGGATCGAGTTCGCCACGCACGGCGACACGCTGCGCGCGCTGAAGCAGTTCGGCCTGCCGACACAGGAACTTTGGTGGGAGTGCAGCGACATGGAGGACGTCATCGCGAAGTATCAGCGTGAGGTCGTGCATCATTACGCCGAGAGCCGCGACCTGCGCACGAAGCTCCACTATGAGATCGACGGCATTGTGATCAAAGTGAACGACCGCGGGGCTTGGGAGCGCATTCCCGCAAAGGCGAAGGCGCCCGGCTATGCCGTCGTGCACAAGCCAGTGCCGTGGATTTCCGGCGCGGTCACGGAACTGCTCGGCATCACAATCCAAGTCGGCCGCACCGGCGTGCTCACGCCCGTCGCCGAGCTGAAGCCCGTCTTCGTGCAGGGCTCCACCGTCTCGCGCGCGACGCTGCACAACGACGAGGAAATCAAGCGCAAGGACATCCGCATCGGCGACACGCTCGTGATTCGCAAGGCCGGCATGGTCATCCCCGAGGTGATCGAGGTTGTGAAGTCGAAGCGGCACACCGATGCGAAGCCCTTCGACCTCTTCGAGTTCGTCGGTGGAAAGTGCCCCGCGTGCGGCGGGCCGATTTCGCGCTCTCAAGTTTCGACGGGCAAGAAGGCCGAGGTCGCGTGGCGCTGTGAAAACATCTCCGGCTGCCCCGCGCAGCTCGTGCGGCGTGTCGAGTTTTTCGGACAGCGCAGTGCGCTCGACATCGAGGGCGTCGGCGGAGTGGTCGCGGAGAAACTCGTCGAGCGCGGCCTGGTGAAGTCACCGCTCGATCTTTTCGACCTTCAGCTCGAGCAACTCGCGAAACTCAACCTCGGCACCGACGAAGAGCCACGCATCTTCGGCGAGAAGAACGCGACGAAAGTGGTCGAAGGCATCGCACGCGCCAAGACGCAGCCGTTGGCCCGCTGGCTTCATGCGCTCGCGATTCCCGATGTTGGCGAGCAGACGTCTTACGATCTCGCGCAATTTTTCCCTGACCTCAAAACGCTGCTCACATCAGATCTGATTCGAGATGCCGCGGAGTTGGGTAGAGCAAGAGCCCTGTTTGATCAAAACAAGGTGGGTAAAGAGGAGAAAAACATTTCAGCCGATGAGAAGTTAGAACGGAAAAGGTGCCAAGAGGAGGCGAAGCGTTTGGGAAACCCAATCGGTCAGCGGCTGATCGATGCAGGGTTCGCCATTTCTGCTGCAAACCCATGGCAGGCGAAAACACTGATTGGACCACGTGCCGCGCAGGAATTGGTGGATTGGGTGAATGGACCATACGGACGGGCAGCGTTGCAGAAGATGGAGGCTCTAGGTCTGAATCCGGTTGCCGCGCGCCGCTATCAGTTGAAAGCCGCATCACCATCTGAAGTCATCCCTGCGTCGAACCGGCAGAAGAAGATTCTGAGCTTCTTTGGCGTGCCCTTTTCTCCTCGTCTGTCCGTGGGTGCTGCAGGGTTTGAGATAAAGAAGCTCATGACCAACGAGGCGAATCGCGAGCGGTGGAGGAAATACCTGTTTCTCACTCACGATTTCGATTCCGAGTCTGATCAGCTAAGAGCGTTTGAATCGGAACAGTTGGCTGCCGTGGTAGTGCCAGAGGATTGGAGTAGTTCAGAGGCAGTCGCTGAGTATCGAAAGGAGTTTGCCGCCGATTTTCTCCGAGACCAATCGCCCTACGATGATCCCCAACCACCAATCGAGTTTGTGGATCGTGCTTTTGTATTTACCGGGGCTTTTGGTTTCGGGTCTCGCCTGGACTGTCAGCAGGAGGTCATCCGGCGTGGTGGCAAAACACAGAATTCGGTGAGCCGAACGGTCGATTACCTCGTGATAGGAGAGGAGGGCAGCAAAGCGTGGAAGGAAGGCGCGTATGGGAACAAAATTGAAGACGCTGTGAATGCGCGCCGGGAGTGCGGAAAGCCTGCGATTGTGTCCGAGGCACATTGGGTTGAAGCGCTGAAGAATCATCCGATTGAAGAACAGGCGTCATCGAATGATGAGGAGGCAAAAAGTGGAGAGCAGCAGGGCAGCCTGTTTTAGCCAGCGGCGCCGGACTTTACTTTGCGCGGCCGCTGCAACCGTGTAGAGCGCGCCGGTGCCGAAAGCTGACCTGCCCATTTACGAACTCGAGGATGCCGTCGTGGACGCGCTTGGCGCGGACAACCGGCTCATCCTGCAGGCGCCGACGGGCTCTGGAAAGTCCACGCAGATTCCGCAGATTCTCCTCGACCGCGGGCTGGCGGGCGACGGGCAAATCATCGTGCTCCAGCCGCGCCGGCTCGCGACGCGGATGCTCGCGGCGCGCGTGGCGAGCGAGCGCGGGCAGCGTGTCGGCGACGAGGTGGGCTATCAAATCCGGCTCGACCGCGTGGCGTCGGATCGCACCCGGATTTTGTTCGTCACCGAGGGCGTGCTGTTGCGACGGATGCTGAACGACCCGGCGCTGCGCGGCGTGTCAGCGATCATTTTCGATGAATTCCACGAACGGCATCTGTATGGCGACATCACGCTCGCCCGTGCGCTCGATTTGCAGGAGAAGCGGCGGCCCGACCTGAAGCTCGTCGTGATGTCCGCGACGCTGGAGACTGGCGTGCTGGAGAAATATCTCGCGCCGTGCCGCACGCTCATGAGCGCAGGGCGGACGTTTCCCGTCGAGGTCGAGTATCTCGAGCGTTCGATCCGTGCGGATGATTTTCCCGTGTGGGATGCGGCGGCAAATGTGCTCGCCGACCTCGCGTCCCGCACGAGCGGCGATGTGCTCATCTTCATGCCCGGTGCGTATGAAATCTCGCGCACCATCTCAGCCGTGCGTGCATCGGTAGGGAATGACTTCATCGTGCTGCCGCTGCACGGCGAGCTCCCCGCGAACGAGCAGGACGCCGCGGTCGCCCGCTACGAGAAGCGCAAGGTGATCGTGAGCACGAATGTCGCCGAGACTTCGCTCACGATTGACGGCGTGCGCGTCGTGATTGATGCGGGGCTCGCCCGCATCGCCCGCTTTGATCCGCATCGCGGGATCAACACTCTGCTCGTCGAGCGCATCAGCCGCGCGAGTGCCGAGCAGCGAGCCGGACGTGCTGGCCGCACCGCTCCGGGCGTTTGCCTGCGGCTGTGGACGGAGCGCGAGCACGCGGACCGTCCCGCGCAGGAATTGCCAGAGGTGAAGCGGCTCGATCTCGCCGAAGTCGTGCTCACGCTGAAGGCGGGCGGCATCACTGACGTCGCACACTTTCGCTGGCTCGAAGCGCCTGATGCAAAGTCACTCGAACGCGCGGAGACGCTGCTGCTCGACCTCGGCGCGGTGGATGCGTCGGGAAAAATCACCGAGCTGGGCCGGCGGATGCTCGCGTTCCCCGCGCACCCGCGTTACGCGCGGATGCTGCTCGCGGCGCACGAGCGCGGTTGCGTGCCGGCGATTTGCCAGGTCGCAGCGCTCACGCAGGGGAAGCCGATTCTCCACCGTGCGCAGGGCAAGCAGCAGCAGGAAGACCGCGAGGATTTGCTCGGCGGCGACGGGGGCAGTGATTTTTCCGTCCTGCTGCGTGCGCTGCGCTTTGCGGAGAACGCGGGTTTCAATCCGCAGAAGCTGCGTCCGCTCGGCATCAACGGCATCGCGTCGCGCGAGGCGCTCGCGCTTTCGAAGCAGTTTCTCGGCATCGCGCGCGACGAGGGGCTCGACACCGATCCGCGCGACACCGGCTCCGATGCCATCGCGCGCAGCATCCTCGCGGGCTTTCCCGACCTCGTCGGCGTGCGGCTCGACCGCGGGACGCTGCGCGTGCAGCTCGTGCACGGGCGCCGCGGTGTGCTCGCGCGCGAGAGCGTGGTGCAGGATTCGCCGCTGCTCGTCGTGAGCGAGGTGCGCGAGGTGGACAGCCGCGACGATGTGCAGACGCTGCTCACGCTGGCGACGGCGGTGAAGGAGGAATGGCTGAAGGAGATTTTCCCCGACGCATTCACCGAGCAGACGGAGTGCTTCTACGACACGACGCAAAAGCGCGTGATGTCGCGCCGTGTCACGCGCTTCCGCGATCTAGAAATCCGCGCCGAGCGCAGCGATGACGTGCCGAAGGAGCAGGCCGCCGCGCTGCTCGCCGCCGAGGTAATCGCGGGGCGCTGCCATCTCGACAAATGGAACTTCGACGTCGAGCAGTGGATCGTCCGGCTGAACCGCCTCGCCGAGTGGTGCCCGGAATACGAGCTGCCGCCGCTCACGCAGGCCGACCGCGGCACGCTCGTCGAGCAGCTCTGTCTCGGCGCAATGAGCTACCGTGAAATCCGAGACCGCGATGTGTGGCCCGTCGTGAAGTCGTGGCTCTCACCCGCACAGCTCGACCTGCTCGACCGCATGGCGCCCGAGCGCTTCGAGCTGCCCGGCGGGCGCCGCGCGAAAATCACCTACGCCGAGAGCGGGCCGCCGACACTCGCCGCGCGCATCCAGGATCTTTACGGCGTGGACGGCGACATCCGCGTCGCGGGCGGAAAAATCTCGCTCGTCATCCAAGTCCTCGCGCCCAACCAGCGCCCCGTGCAGGTCACCACGAGCCTCTCGAACTTCTGGAAGGAGAGCTACCCGAAGCTGAAGCAGGAGCTCTCGCGGAAATATCCGAAGCACGAGTGGCGGTGAGCCCGCCCGGGTGATCCTCGGCGCCGCGGAACAGGTCGCGCGGCCTACTGCTTTGCCTCGCCGTCGTGGCTGTGGCGGTGCGCGGTAATCCGCATCGCGACGAAATACAGCACGCAGACGAGCACGATGCCGATGATGATCCAGAGGGCCTCGTGCTTCACCGCGCCGATGAGCCCGCCTTCGCCCATGAGCTTCACGCCGGTGCCGGCCTTGAGCGCCGCCATCTGCTCGGCGGACATCTTTTCCCCGACGCGGCCGCCGAGCCACGCGAGCACGGAGCACCAGATTGCCGAGCCGATGATCGTCAGCGCGCTGAACTTCCAGAAATTCATGCGGATGATTCCCGCGGGGATCGAAATGAGATGCCGGATCACGGGCAGCAGGCGCGCGAAGAAAATGCCGCCGGACTCGTAGCGGTGCATGAAGCGCTCGGCACGGGCGACCTTGTTCGGCGGCATCAGGATATACTTGCCGTAGCGCGCGAGGAACGGCCGGCCGATGACCTGCGACACCCAGTAGGTGATCGCCGAGCCGAGCCACGAGCCGAAGGTGCCCGCGAGCACCACGCCGAAGAGCGTCATGTTGCCGGCGTTGTGCGCCGCGAGGATCGCCGCGGGCGGCACGACCAGCTCGCTTGGCACGGGGAAAATGGAGCTCTCCATCGCCATGAGGATGATCACTCCGAGGTAGCCCCAGTCGTGGACCCAGTGAAACCAGACTTCGATCAAGTGTTGCAGCATCGCGCGCGTTCTACCCAGAGCGTCATTTCCGGCAAGCAGCAACGATGCGCGCGCGGCGCTGCCGCATGTCTGTCCCGGAATCGCTACGGAGAATGCGCGCTTTCCGTCATCGCGGGCTCCGCGGCGCGTTCATAGTGTTCAAATGCCGCGCGCAGGCCGATGAGAACTTCCGCAGCCGTCTCGAACAGCGCCTGCGCCTTCGGCTCGGAGAATTTGTGAATGTCGTCCCGCAGATGGCTCACGAGGGCATCCATTTCCGCTCCGACCTTTGCAGCATGCTGCTTTGCGCTGCGCGAATTTGATTTGGAGGGTTTCGAGGTTTTCATGAGAGGCAAAGACAGAATCGCGCGTGTGTTTCGGTTTGGTCGTGGAATTTGCGCGCCCGCGCTGAAAGCGGCGGCTCGCTGCCATGCTCGACATTCCCGCGCCGCGCGACTCTGCTGCGCTTCCCATGAAGACCCTCCGCCTTCTCATCGCAGTTCTTCTCGCCGCCGCCGCACCTGCCGGCGCCCGCCAGCCGAATGTCATCTTCATCCTCGCCGACGATCTCGGGCCGGGCGACCTCGGCTGTTACGGGCAGAAAATCATCCGCACGCCGAACATCGACCGCATCGCGGCGGAGGGCATGCGCTTCACGAACCACTACTGCGGCAATGCCGTCTGCGCGCCTTCGCGCTGCGTGCTGATGACCGGGAAGCATCCCGGCCACGCCTACATCCGCGACAACCGCCAGGCGGCCGATGCGAAGGGCATCGAGGTCGTCGGCAAGCCGGAGAACGAGGGGCAGGAGCCGATTCCCGCGGACACAGCCACGCTCGCGAAGATGTTCAAGGCGATGGGCTACACCACGGGCGGCTTCGGCAAGTGGGGCCTTGGCGGTCCGAAGTCCGACGGCAGGCCGATGAAGCAGGGCTTCGACCGCTGGTTCGGCTACAACTGCCAGGGCGTCGCGCATAATTTCTACCCCACCTACCTCTGGGACAACGACCGCACCATCGAGCTGAGGAACCCGCCCTTCAGCGCGCACAAGGGCTTCGGCCCCGGCGAGGATCCGACGAAGCCGGAGAGCTACAAAAAATTCCAGGGCTCCGACTACTCCGCCGACCTCATCGCGGAGCAGGCGATGAAGTTCGCGCGCGACAACAGGGAGCGCCCCTTCTTCCTCTACTGGCCCACCACGGTGCCGCACCTCGCGCTGCAGGTGCCGGACGACTCGCTCGCGGACTACATCGGCAAGTTCGACGATCCGCCCTACACCGGCGGCAAGGGATACCTCCCGCACTTCCGCCCGCGCGCCGCGTATGCCGCGATGGTCTCGCGCATGGACCGCGAGGTGGGGAGGATGATGGCGCTCATCAAGGAACTCGGCCTCGACGATGACACCATCTTCGTCTTCGTGAGCGACAACGGCCCGCTCAACGGCACGCACCAGGGCCTCGCCGGCACCGACTGCGCATTCTTCAACTCGAACCAAGGGCTGCGCGACGGAAAGGGCACGCTCTACGAGGGCGGCATCCGCTCGCCGCTCGTCGTGCGGTGGAAGGGCAAAATCAAGGCCGGCACCACGAGCGCGCGCGTGACGGGCTTTGAGGACTGGATGCGCACCCTCGCCGAGCTGGCCGGCGCAAAGGACAGGGCGCCCGCGGATTCGGACGGCATCAGCTTTGCACCGACGCTGCTCGGCGGCACGCAGCCGGAGCGCGAGTTTCTGTATCGCGAGTTTGCCAGCTACGGCGGGCAGCAGAGCATCCGCATGGGCACCTGGAAGCTCGTGCGGCAGAAGCTGCACCTCGGCCCGAAGGCGAAGGGCGGTCCGGCTCCCATCGAGCTCTACGACCTTGCGAAGGACCCCGCCGAGACGACGAACGTCGCCGCAGCGCACGCGGACGTGGTGGAAAAGCTCCTCGCGGTGATGAAGACGCAGCACATGAAGTCCGACCTCTTCCCCATCCGCGCGATCGACGGGCAGTGAGCCGCCGCATCGGCGCATCCCGGGCAGCACCCGCGCGATGATGCGCGCGGCGGTGATGAAAACTCAGGTGTCCGGCAAAGCCGGACTGGCCCCAGTCACGGCAGAACCAGCGCCAGCCATGGCAAGACCAGCGCCAGCCATGGCAAGACCAGCCCCAGCCATGGCAAGACCAGCCCCAGCCATGGCAAGACCAGCCCCAGCCATGGCAAGACCAGCCCCAGCCATGGCAAGACCAGCCCCAGCCATGGCAAGACCAGCCCCAGCCACGGCAAGACCAGCCCCAGCCACGGCAAGACCAGCCCTACCCGAAGCCCGAGCAGTGCGGGGCTAAACGGCACCAGCTCCATTTCAAGCCGGGCGAGGACCGCTCCCATTCCGGCGGGAACTGGTCCATGCCGGTCCGAGGCCGGCGAATGGAGATGGAGCGCCCGGGGACCCGAGCTTCTCATGAGGATGCACGTGAACGGAGCTCTACCACGCACGCCGTTTCCCCGGTCCTTGCTTGCGATGACGGGCACGCGCCCCTAGCTTCGCGCCCCTTTCACCATGGCCGACGAACGCAAGACACTCGAACAGCGCAACCAGATGTCCGACATCGAACGGCTCCGCCACAGCGCGGCGCATGTGCTCGCGACGGCCATCCTCCGCATCTGGCCGGAGGCGCAGTTTGCGGCGGGGCCGCCGGTGGAGAATGGCTTCTACTATGATGTGGAGCTGCCGCACCGCATTTCGCCGGAGGATTTCGCGCGCATCGAGGAGGAGATGAAAAAGGAGATCAAGGCGAACAACGTCTTCGAGCGCACGGTGGTGTCGCGCGACGAGGCGATGAAGCTCGCGGAAAGCGGACGCCTCGGCGGGCTGGGCGAGCGGCCGGGGAATCCGAGCAAATTTAAAATCGGCAATCTCGCGGACATCCCGGAGGGCGAGGAAATCTCGCTCTTCCGCAACGGCGACTTCCTCGACCTGTGCGCGGGGCCGCACGTGATGCGCACGGGCAACATCGGCGCGTTCAAGCTCACGCACGTCGCGAGCGCCTACTACAAGGGCGACGAGAAAAACCCGCAGCTCCAGCGCATCTACGGCACGGCGTTCAAGAACAAGACGCAGCTCGACGAGTATTTCAAAATGCTCGAGGAGGCGAAGAAGCGCGACCACCGCAAGCTCGGGCGCGAGATGGAGCTGTTCACGTTCGACGACGACGTGGGCCCCGGCCTCCCGCTCTGGCTGCCGAACGGCACGGCGCTCATCGAGGAGCTGGAGAAGCTCGCGAAGGAGACGGAGTTCGCCGCCGGCTACGTGCGCGTGCGCACGCCTCACCTCGCGCGCGAGAACATGTATCTCACGAGCGGCCATCTGCCGTATTACGCGGAGTCGATGTTTCCGCCGATGGTTTTGAAAGAGGGCGTCGCGAGCGATGACAGCCGAGAGTATTTGGACGACGAGATTAGCGGAGTCGTAAATAGGATCGTTCTCGCAATGCGAGGCCGAATTGGCGAAGTCCAAATCACCACCCCGAGCGTTGAGGATTATCTGTTCGATCACGCGATTCGGAGACGTTCCTTGAACAAGGCAAACGCTCTTTTCCATGACGGACAACTGGATGCAGAAACGAGCGATCTCGTTAAGAGGTGGAGCGACTTAACGAACCGGTTGAAGGCAATGGACAGCGGCGACCTTTACTACCTCAAGGCGATGAACTGCCCGCACCACCACAAGCTCTTCGGAGCGGTGCCGCGCAGCTACCGCGACCTGCCGCTGCGCCTCGCCGAATACGGCACGTGCTACCGCTACGAGCAGAGCGGCGAACTTTTCGGCCTCATGCGCGTGCGCTCCATGCAGATGAACGACGCGCACCTCTACTGCACCGAGGAGCAGTTCGAGGACGAGTTCCGCGCCGTGAACGAGATGTATCTCAAGTATTTCAAAATCTTCGGCATCGAGAAATACGTGATGCGCTTCTCCACGCACGACCCGGCGAAGCTCGGGCAGAAATTCGTGGACGAGCCCGCGCTGTGGCTGAAGACCGAGGACATGGTGCGCGGCGTCCTCCAGCGCAGCGGCATCAACTACGTCGAGGTGCCCAACGAGGCCGCGTTCTACGGGCCGAAGATTGACGTGCAGGTGTGGAGCGCCATCGGCCGCGAGTTCACCATCGCGACCAACCAGGTGGACTTCGCCGTGCCCGCGCGCTTCGGGCTGAAATACCGCACGCGCGACAACACCGACGCCACGCCACTCTGCATCCACCGTGCGCCGCTCGGCACGCACGAGCGGTTCATCGGTTTCCTCATCGAGCACTACGCCGGCAATTTCCCGCTCTGGCTCGCCCCCGAGCAGGTGCGCGTGATTACCATCGGCGACGAAGCCCCGCTGCTCGACTACGCGAAGGCCATCGTCGCCGAGCTGCGTGCCGCCGAAGTGCGCGCGAGCGGCGATTTCGGCACCGACCCGATGAAGGCGAAAATCGCCAACGCCGAGGAGCGCAAAGTCCACACGATGCTCGTCATCGGCCAGCGCGACCTCGAAGCCGGCAACGTGAGCGTGCGGGTCCACGGCAAAGGCAACGTCGGCGCGAAGCCGCGCGGCGAAGTGATCGCGGACCTGCTGGCGGCGATCAAAGAGCGGCGGGCGTAGGCCGGAGCCGGAGTCAAGCCCGGTTTGAGGGTGGGGGAACAAGATTCCATTCGCGCCGTTTGACCGGGCGGAATGCCGCCTCGAAAATGACGCATGGTCGCGCCCAACGTCACATCAATCGCCGAGATCCGCCGGATGCTGGCGGAGCGCTTCCCGGAGCCGGCGGCACCGCAGGCGCAGGCGTGGCATGCGGAGTGGGCGCCGCTCGATGCAGATGGAGGGGCCATTCTGCTCGGGGCCGTTGCGGAGGTGTGCGGGGGCATCGCGGTGGGACGGCTCTTCTGCGATCGCGTGCTGGAGACGGTGCGGCGCCGCGGGGAATGGGCGGGGTTGGTGGACCCGGGGAGGACGTTCGACCCGGACAGCTCGGGCCGATGGGGATGGGAGCGGGTGCTCATCGTTTTTCCAAAGAACATCGAGCAGGCGGTGAAGGCGGCGGATGCGCTGCTGCGCGACGGGAACCTGCGGCTGGTGCTGCTCGATTTGCAGGCGATTCCGCTGCAGTCGCTGGGGCGCATTCCGGCGAGCACGTGGCACCGCTTCCGGCAACTGGTGGAGCGCAGCGGCTCGGCGCTCGTGGTGCTTACGCCGCGGCCGCTCGTGGAGGCGGCGCGGGTGCGCATCACGCTGAGCGGCGAATGGAGCCTGGAGGCGATGCGTCGTCGTCGGAGCGAACTGATTGCAGAACTGGGCGTGCAGGTTTTCCGCCATGGCCGCGCCGCAGCGCCGCTGTCGCAAAGTGCATGAGCGATGTCCTGGTTCGCTGCGATTTCGCTCCCGCAATTTCCGCTGCAGGCGGCGCTGCGCCTGCGCGCGGAGGCTACGCATGAGCCGGTGGCCGTCCTCGACGGCGTGGATGAAAAGGGCCGTGTGCTGGAGCTGAATACCGCCGCGCAGCGCGAGGGTGTGGAGCGCGGAATGGTCGCGACACAGGCGATGGCGCGGTGCCCGGCGCTGCGTCTCCTTTCGCGCTCGCCGGCGCAGGAGCGGACACTTGCTGCGCTGCTCGTGGAGGCCGCGTTTGCATTCTCACCGTTCGTCGAGGCGACGAGCCCCGGTCTCTGCGTGCTGGATCTGCGGCAGGTGCGAGCGGAGGACTGGGAGCAATGGGCGCGCGGTGTCGTGGAACGGTGCGCTTCGCTGGAACTGTGCGCGCAGGTGGGCGTCGCGGAAAATCCCGACCTCGCCGTGCTCGCTGCGTGCCGGGCGGATCCAGCGCTTGTCGTGCAGAATCCCGGCGCATTCCTCGCGGGCATCGCTGTCGCGGAAATCGACGCGCCGCCGGATTTGCTCTCGGTGCTGCACGACTGGGGCATCAGCCACCTCGGCCAGCTCGCGCATCTTTCGCGGCAGGAAGTCGCGCAGCGGCTGGGCCCGGCTGCGGACCAGCTGTGGCTGCGCGCGGCCGGGCGTCTTCACCGTGAACTCCAGCTCGAGCGCCCAGCGGAGGTTTTTGCGGAGGCGTTCGACTTTGGGCATCCGATCGAAACGACGGAGCCGCTGCTTTTCATCCTCCGCCGCCAACTGGACCAGCTCACGCTCCGGCTGCGCGGCGCGTATCGTGTCGCCGCGCGGATGAGGCTCACCATTCCGCTGGAGAACAGCGCCGCGATTCACGAGCGCGTTTTCACGGTTCCCTCGCCGACTGCGGACACCGAGGTGCTCTTCCGCATCCTGCACACGCACCTCGACGGCCTGCGCCTCGACGAGCAGCCCAACGGCGTGCGCCTGCTCGTCGAGCCGGTGATTGGCGGGACGGCGCAGCATCACCTCTTCGAGAGCGCGCTGCGCGACCCGAATCATTTTGCCGAGACGCTCGGCCGGCTCGCGGCGCTCGTGGGGGAGGAAAATGTGGGTGTCGTCGAAATGGAGGACACGCATCGCCCCGATCGCTTTCGCCTCGTGCCGCCGCAGCTCGGCCAGCATGAGGAGCGTGCGGGGAAGACCGTCGCGGAGAGCCGCATGCTCGGGCTGCCGCTGTGCCGGTTTCGCCCGCCGCTTTCCGCGCAAGTGCGGCTGGAACGCTACGTGCCGATGTTCGTTTTTTCCGAATGCATGCACGGGGAGATCATCGACGCCGCCGGGCCGTATCGCGGCTCGGGCAACTGGTGGGACCGCGGCGCATGGACGACCGAGGAATGGGACATCGAAGTGGGCAGCGGTGCGCTCTACCGGCTCTCAAAGCAGGGCGACAACTGGATGGTGGAGGGATGCTATGCCGCGTGAATACGTCGAGCTGCATGCGAAGAGCGCGTTCAGCTTTCTGCGCGGCGCGAGCATGCCGGAGGAAATCGCCGAGCAGGCGGCGAAGCTGAAGCTGCCCGCGGTGGCGCTGTCCGACCGCGACGGCGTCTATGGGGCGCCTCGGTTTTACAAGCGGGGTGCGAAGTTTGGCGTGCGGCTCATCGCGGGCGCGGAGCTCACGCTCGACGACGGTGCGGTGCTGCCCGTGCTCGTCGAATCGCGCACGGGATACCGCAACCTCTGCCAGCTCATCACGCGCGCGAAATTGCGCGGAACGAAGACGAAAGCGCCGGTGCGTTGGAATGAGCTGGAGGAATTTTCCGAGGGCATCGTCGCGCTGACCGGTGATGAGGAAGGCCCCGTGCAGCGCTGCCTTGAATGCGATGATCCGGCAGCAGCACGTGAGCGTGTTGCACGGCTGCGGCGCGCGTTCGGAGCGAGAAATGTGTTCGTGGAAGTGCAGCGGCATCTCCGGCGCGGTGAAGAGGCACGCATCCGGCAGCTCGTGGACCTCGCGCGCGCGGAACACCTGCCGCTGCTTGCGACGAACGGCGTGCTCCATGCGCAGCGCGAACAGCGCGAGGTGCTCGATGTCTTCACCTGCGCGCGGCATCACACGCACCTCGACGCAGCGGGCCGCGTGCTCAGTGCCAATGACGAGCGGCACCTGAAATCGCCCGCGCAGATGACGCGGCTTTTCCGCGACTTGCCGGAGGCGCTCGACAACACCGTGGCGCTGGCTGAGCGCCTGCAGTTCCAACTCGGCGACCTCGGCTACGAGTTCCCGCATTTCCCCGTGCCGGATGGCGGCGCGGAGAGCGCGTTTCTCCGGCGGCAGGTTTTTGCAGGAGCCCGCGAACGCTACCGTGGTGAGATTCGCAGCGACCTGCGCGCGCAGCTTGAGAAGGAACTCGCGCTCATCGAGGAGCTCGGGTTCTGCGGATACTTTCTCTGCATCTGGGACATCGTGCAGTTCGCGAGGCGGGAGAACATCATGATTCAGGGCCGCGGCAGCGCGGCGAATTCCGCAGTGTGCTTCTGCCTCGGCATCACTGCCTGCGATCCGCTGAAATATCAGCTCCTCTTCGAGCGTTTCCTCGCGCACGGGCGCCACACGTGGCCGGACATCGATCTCGACCTGCCGAGCGGTGACCGTCGCGAACGCGTGATTCAGGAAGTGTATCGCCGCTACGGCCAGCACGGCGCAGCGATGACGGCGAATGTGATCACTTTCCGCGGCCGCAGCGCGATGCGTGAGATCGGCAAGGCGCTCAACTTTTCCCCCGACGTGCTCGGCCGCTTCTCCGCGCTCTTCGCGAGCGGCGACTTCCCGCACACGCTCGACCTGCAGGCGCAGCTCACGCAGGCCGGCGTGCCGGTGAGCCATCCGCGCGCGGCGGCGGCGTGCCGGCTTTATCAGGCCATCAAGGGGCTGCCGCGGCATCTCGGCCAGCACTCCGGCGGCATGATCATCTGCCAGAACAACCTCAGCTCCTTCATCCCGCTCGAAAATGCCTCGATGCCGGGCCGCGTCGTGGCGCAATGGGACAAGGACGACTGCGAGGACCTCGGCATCATCAAGGTGGACCTGCTCGGTCTCGGCATGATGGCCGTGCTGCAGGAGACAATCGAGATCAGCGTGCAGCGTGGCCGGAAGGTGGAACTTTATGAGGTGCCGGAAAATGATCCGCAGACTTACGAGATGATCCGCGCAGCGGAGACGATCGGCACGTTTCAAATCGAGAGTCGCGCGCAGATGGCGACGCTGCCGCGGCTGAAGCCGGAATGCTTCTACGATCTCGTCGTCGAAGTCGCGATTGTGCGGCCGGGGCCGATCCAGGGCGGGCTCATGCACCCGTATCTCCGGCGCCGCAGCGGGCGGGAGCCGGTGACGTATTTCGACCCGAAGCTGGAGGATGTGCTGAAGCCGACGCTCCAGCGCACGCTGGGCGTGCCGCTCTTCCAGGAGCAGATGCTGAAGATGTCCATGGACCTCGCGGGCTTCACGGGTTCGGAGGCTGAGCAATTGCGCCGCGCGCTCTCCTTTCACCGTTCGCACGAATACATGGACGAGGCGTGCGTGAAGCTGCGGGAGCGAATGCGCGAAAAGGGACACTCGTTGGAAATCATCGAGAAGATCGTGAAGTCGATCGAGTCGTTCGCGGTTTACGGATTTCCCGAGTCGCACGCGATCAGCTTCGCGCTGCTCGCGTATGCGTCGGCGTGGTATAAGGTGCACCGGGCGGCGGAGTTCTTCGCCGCGCTGCTGAACAACCAGCCGATGGGCTTCTATTCCTCGGCGACGCTCATCAAGGATGCGCAGCGGCGCGGGCTGCGCTTTCTACCCGTGTCCGTGGTGGAGTCGGAGTGGCCCTGCACGGTGATCGACGACTCGACCGTGCGGCTCGGCCTTTGCGTCGTGAACGGCGTGCGGCGCGAGCATGCCGAGCTCCTGCTTCACGAGCGGGCGAACGCGCCGTTCACGTCAGTCGCCGATTTCATCGCGCGGTCGAAACTCACGAAAGTGGAGCAGCGCGCGCTCGGCCGAATCGGCGCGCTTTACGGCCTGAGCGAGCACCGCCGTGACGCGCTATGGCAGATCGAGACGCCGCACGATCTCGACGGCCTCTTCGCAGCGGAGTGCGCGAAGCCACCATCGACGCCGCTCGCCCGGATGAATCCTGCGGAACGTCTCGCCGCAGACCTCAACGGCATGAACCTGACCGTCGGCGCGCATCCGATGCGGATGCTGCGCGATCATTTGCCGCTGGCGTGGCGCGCGGCAGACCTTCCGCGTGCGGCCAATGGCACGCGCGTGCAAATCGCCGGTCAGGTCATCTGCCGACAGCGACCCGGCACCGCGAAGGGATTCGTCTTCATCAGCCTGGAGGACGAGACAGGCATCGCGAACGCCATCGTGCTGCCGCACCTATTTGAAGAATGCCGCCTGCTCATCACGACGGAGCCGTTCCTCATCATCGAGGGGCCGCTGCAAAATTTTGAGAGCGTCATCCACATCAAGGCGGAACGCATCCTCCCGCTCGTTGCCCCGCGCCTCGAACTCGCGGAGTCGCATGACTTTCGATGATCGAAGGCCGGGCACGCCGCTGCGTGGCGCGGCTGGGTGAAAGTGCGCGACTGCCGCCGCGCGCCGATCGCAGGAGTGGGTTGCGCGCTAGCGTCCGCGGACTTTGTTTTCGTTCCGACGCTCGGGAGCTTTATGCCGTTTCGCGCGAACGGTTTTCTTCGTGATGCGTCCGCCCTTTGGGTTTTCCTTGCTCGCGGGCTTGGCAGCGGCTTTTGCCTTTTTACGGGAGGTGGTCTTCGTTTTGGCCATGGGCAGAGAATGTGCGGCGCCTCCCGCGCAGGCGAGGACATTCATGCGGAATGAGGGCCGCTTCGCAGTGTTCCGGCCAGACCCGCCGGAGCCGCTATTTTTTCGGCTCCGGTTTCGCCGTGTAGATGCGCACGTTGCGGAAGCTCGCGCTCTCGCCCGCGACGGTGAAGCCGGGCGAGGTCTTCTCCTTTGCCGCAAACGTGGGATCGCTCCCCTGGCCCACGACGCTGCCGTCGAGCGTGCCGACGAGGCGGTCGCCGACCATCTCGAGGACGACGCTGTGCCAGGTGCCCGGGGCGATTTCCATCGCCTTGTTGAGAAAGACGACCGCCTTGTCCGGACCCTCGTGATCCTGATCGTCGCGCTGCACGGTGAAGCGGCTCGGGGCGACGATGATGCGGGCGAGGTGATCCTTCGGGCCGTTGATGGAAAGCGAGGTCATCTTCGCACCGTCGAGCTTCACGTCGTAGGCGATGACGATGTTCTGGAATTTCTGCGGCGTGCGGAGGACAGCGCCGTGGTTGTCCGCCTTCAGCTCCGCGCCACGCAGGACGCCGTCGGTCACCTCCCATTTGCCCTTCGCCGCCTTCCACTGCGTGTTGAGCGTGGAGCCGGTGAAGGAGTCGGAGAGGACGAGCTTTTCGATCTGCGCGATTTTCGTCGCGGGCTGCGACGGCTCGGCGGCGAATGCGGTGGTGGTGATGGCGGCGAGGATGGCGAGGGAGCTTTTCATGCAGGTGGGAAACAGCGTGCGGCGGATGATTTGAGACGGAGGTGCGCGGCTATTGCGCGGGCGGCTGGTGCAGCCCGAAGACGGCTCCCTGCGGATCCTTCAGCACTGCGATGCGGCCAGCCTCGCCGATGTCGGTCGTGGGAAGGCACACGCTCGCGCCGAGGCCCACCGCTTTTGCGAGGGACTCATCCACGCTCTCGACGGCGACGTAATGCAGCCAGTGAGTGGGCACGCCGGGCATCGGAGTCGCGAGCATTCCGCCGAAGCAGCGGTCGCCATTTTGCCACATCGTGTAGGGCTTTTCGCCGCCGGAGAACGGCACGGTTTTCCAGCCGAAGAGGCTGCTGTAGAATGTCTCCGCCGCGGCGGTGTCGGAGGTGACGAGTTCATTCCACGAGATGGAATGGATGGGCGCGCATTTTTGGGAGTTGTCGGGTGTGCTCATGCGGGAAAATTTCCGGTGGCGTTCGAAAAGGGCCAGAGCGGAATTGCAACAATCCGCGCATTCGACGGCGGGAGCTTGCCGTGGGGCCGCTGCCGGGGATAGGTGCTCCGCATGGTGCCGAGATCCTCATTCCTCATTCCGTTCCTGTGTGTGCTTTTTCTCGTGTGTGCGCCTTTTTCGCCGCGGGCATCGTGCGCCGAGCCGGCGATGGGCGTGTATCGCTGGGCGAATGGTGCCGCGAACGTGGATGCGTTCGTCGCGTGGCTCGGGCGCAACTTGGTGTGGGGCGAGGATTTCATCGGCCCGGAATCGTGGAGCAATGTCGCGTGGCCCGTGTGGTGGCTGGAGGCTTGGTCGAAGTGGGTGAAGGCAAAGCCGGGCCGGCGGTTCGTCTTTGCGGTGCCGATGCTTGCGGGACCGGTGGACGGCAGCGGGCCGACGCAGGGCGACACGGAAGAAGGCGTGCCGGTCTCGCTGGAGAAGGGCGCGAAGGGCGGATACAACCACCATTTCAAACAGCTCGCGGAGAACTTGGTGAAGTTCGGACTCGCGGATGCGGTGATCCTGCGGCCGGGTTGGGAGTTCAACGGCGACTGGTATGCGTGGCGCGCGAAGGGGAAGGCCGCGGAGTTTGCGGAGTTCTGGAGGCAGATGGTCGCGGCGATGCGCGCGGTGCCGGGCGCGGAGAAGCTGCAGTTCTGCTGGAACCCGACGCTGGGCGACCAGCAGTTCCCGGCGGAACAGGCGTGGCCCGGCGATGCATTTGTGGATTTCGTCGGTGTGGATGTCTATGACGAGACTTGGAACGCGGACACCTATCCGTGGCCGGCCGGAACCAGCGACGCGGCGATCGCGGCGCGGCACGCGAAGGTGTGGGACGAGTGGATCCTCGGCAGCCGATGGGGGCTCGCATTTTGGGCGAAGTTCGCCCGCGAGCACGGGAAGCCGCTCGCGATTCCCGAGTGGGGACTTGTTTCCGCGGAGCACGGCCACGGCGGGCTGGACAACGTGCTCTTCATCGAGCGGATGCATGCATTCATCAGCGACCCGGCGAACAACGTCGCGTGGCACTGCTATTTCGACGTGAACGCGCCCGGCCACCGCCACCAGCTCTCATCCGGAGTCGGCGAGCGCGGGCAGCCGGACAAGACGGATTTTCCAAAGGCGTCCGCGCGGTTTGCGGAGCTGTTTGGCCGGCGCGCGAAGTGACGCGCCGCGGATCAGAAGTTCTTGTTGCGGAAATAGCGCAGCGTGAGTTGCTGCCCGTCCGGCGCGTGAAAGGAATACTGCCGGAGCACGTCCATCACCGTTGAGAACGTCCAGGGGAAGATGGGTGTCGCGCCATTTTTTGTGTAAACAATCTCGTCTGCGATGAAGACGGCGGAATGGACGATTTCCCCATCGGGCTTCGCGAGAATCAGGAGGTCGCCGAATGTCGGATCGCCGCTGATTGCGAAATAGCTGCCTGCCAGCTCGGCGACGAATGATGCCTGATTCACGGCGACCGTTTCAGACGGATCCTGGAAGAAGTTGAGTGAGGTCCAGTGGCAGTCGTGGAGCTGCGTGGTCCCTGAGGCGGCGACGGTTTGCGCAAGGGGGTAAAAATAGAGCTGCGACGCCGGCAGCGGCGGCATCATCGCCGTGAGCCCGATGAAGGTGCTGCCGGGCACGCGGTCTATGGACTCCAGAAGCGTCCGAACTTTCGGTGCCCACCGGCCTTTTCCCCAGTATTTGACGAGTTCCTTCACGTCGGAACTCGGCGTGATTCGGAGCCGGATCAACATCGTCTTCTGGCGGGTGAGCGCCTTCATGAAGCGGATCTTTTCGTCGTAGTCGCGAATCTGTGAGAGCAGCGCCGGCAGCCCGCCGAGCACGAGGTAGTCGCCATGCTCGCAGCAGAATTTGTGAAAAAGCGCGAGTGTCTCCTCGGAGACGCCGCTGTTGTCGAAGCGGTCGCGGAGAGTATCCCTGTGGATGAACGAAAACGAAGGGCGGTTTTCGGGAAACTGCGCAAGCTTGCGGTAGATCGTGAGCCGCGCATTGTCGGGCAGCGCCATGATCATCTCGGGTGTCGGCGAAATCTCCAAATCAACACCGCTCACCTGCGCCACCGCTGGTGCGAGCACTGCCTCGCGCTGTTCGGATGGCACGCCGGCGGATTCGAGCAGTTGGGAGATTTCGGAGCGGGCGGAGTTCTTGAACACCCAATGCGTGCCGCCGGACTCAAGGGAGCGCACTGGTATGAGTTCATCCGGCGCGGCAATGGTGAATGGGACTGTGTAGAGTTCTCCCCACGGGCCCGGCTTCACAGCGGTGCCGAGTTCCTCCGCGGCCACGACATTGCTCCGGCTCTTTTTCGGGAGAAAATACACGGCTGTCCCGCCGATGAGAATGCCCGCTAGGACGAGAAGAATTTTGCGGACCGTGCGTTTGGCTGGAATGCGGGAACCTCTCGGATCGAGGGGGCCACCCTTTGAAGGCCGCGTCGAGATTGACGGGGCGGGCCTGGGTGGTGAAGAGGGGAACGTAGCGCTTTTCATTACAATGCTGTGGCAGGCACTTGTAGTGGCACTGCACGCCGAGGGCCGCAAGTGAACTTGTGATAATAATTAAATCAAATGCGGTTAACATGTATCGTATAACACTATAGAGCAGCGTCTTATGTCGCATTTGTTCATTGAGGAAAATTTGCCGCAGAACAGCCGAGTGCCACCTCTCGGGAGCCGCCATGTCCGGCCTTCGATGGCGCCGTTTCACCGCAAGTGGCAGCACGTTCTTTTTGGCGTGGATTTGAAAATCGCATCGCCGTGCCCCTGCTCCGTGGGATGTGATGGCCCGCATCTTCTCCCTCAAGTCGTATGAACCGCATCCTCGTTCTTTTCGATTCAAAGTCCGGCAACGTCGCGAAAATGGCGGCACTTGTTGCCGAGGGCGCGCAGCGCATTGCGGACACCGAGGTGCGTGTGCGCTCCGTGGAAGATGCGAAGCCGGGCGACGTCCTGTGGTGCGATGGCCTCGCGGTCGGCAGCCCGACGAACATGGGCATCCTCTCGTGGAAAATGAAGCGCTTCTGGGACGAGCAGATGATTCCGCACTGGATGGACGTCGATGGAAAAATCGCGTGTGCATTTTCCTCGGCCGGCGCGTGGGGCGGCGGCATGGAACTCGCCTGCCAGTCGCTGCTCACCGTGCTGATGAACTTCGGCTTCCTTGTCTTCGGCGTGACCGACTACGCCACGAAGATGCGCACCGCCCACTACGGCGCCGTCGTGGCGAAGGAGCCGCGAGGCGAGGACGATGCCGCAGGGTGCCGCCTGCTCGGCCAGCGTCTGGCCGAGTGGGTCGCGGCGTTCGTCCACGGCAAGAAGGACGAGCATCCCGCGAACAAGAAGGACCAGCGACTCGGCGCGGGCTAGCGCAGCGGCGCCAATCCCTGTTTGACCTCCGGTGATTCGCAGGCCCGCGCTGTGCCATGAAAAGGAAATCCCCTCATTTCTTCTCCCTCATTGCGGTGGCAGTCGTTTCGTCGTTCGTCCTCACGCTTGCCGGTTGCAAAAAGCCCGCGCCGCCGGTGGAAAAGCCAAAGCCCCCCGTCGGCATCAATGTGGAAGTGCAGGTGTTCAGCATGACACGCGCGCAAGCCGCGGAGACCGTCCTCAATCAGCCGGCCAAGACCGACGGCGAGACGGTCTTCAAAAACGTGCAGGCGCTCGTCACCGACGAGAAGGCCGCGCTCGTGGCGACGCCCACCCTCACGACATTGAGCGGGCAGCGGGCAGTCGTCGAATCCGTCCTGGAACACAAATACGGGACTGAGTATTCGCAGCCGCAGATTCCACAGACATTCAGTGCGCCCGAGCCTCCGAAGCGGGTGACGAAGACAACCATCATCACGGAAGAGAGCGGGGGATACTTCCCGAGGACTGCTGCGACCCCGACCGCGTTTGAGAAGCGCGATTTGGGAATCACGCTGGAGATGGAACCAATCGTCAACGAAGCCCTGACCGAGATTACGATCCAGTTGGCGCTGCAACACACCGCCCTTCAGGGAACCGTCAAATTCAAGACGGACAACAACGGGGAGATCGAAATGCCGGAGTTCTACGTGAAAAAGGTATCCAACAATCTGCTCATCAAAAATGGCGGTGTCGCCCTTCTCGGAACCATCGAGCCGGACAAGACGCTGACCAAAGGCGAGGATCTGACCGAGGTGGTTTTCGTCCGGGCAATGATCCGCTGATTTGTATCTTCAGACGCAGCGAGACGATGCCGCTGCGGGGTAGGAGCGGGCGGCCGCCGCCGCACGGTTGCGAGGAATCCACCTGCCGCAATCCGCTTGACCCGTATTCCTGATACGGATTACGGAATCCGTAATGGCTGTCTCCCTCAAGAATGTTCAGCGCGAAATCCTCCTTGGGTTTTGGAAGGTGCACATCCTGCATCACGCCGCGGAGGGGCCGCTCGTGGGGCAGTGGATGCTGCATGAGTTGCGCGAACACGGCTACCACGTCAGCCCCGGCACGCTTTACCCGGTGCTGCGCCGCATGGAGGCGAACGGCTGGCTGCGCTCGAAGGCGGATAAAAAGGCCGGCCCGAAGGCGCGGCGCGAATATTTCCTCACGGCGAAGGGCCGCGAGGCGCTGAAGATTGTCCTCCGCTGCCTCGGCGAGATGAAGGGCGAGGTGATGGGGAGGAAGGGAAAATCGTGATGTTGTTTCCTGCGTCCGTCCGATCCTCCGCTGTGGCATCTGCATTGGCGGCCGCGGTGATGAACCTCCGCCAAACAGCAGTCCCAAACCGCTTGCTCCCGCGCTGTTCGAGCGCTGCCGCGACCGCCCTTTTCATCTGATGAACATCGTCTCCACTTCGCTTCGCCGTCCGCTGACCATCGTGGTGCTTGTCCTCGCGGTGTGCCTGGCCGGCTTGCTCGGCGTGCAAAAGATGTCGCGCGACATTTTCCCGCCGCTCGGCATCCCGACGATCTACGTGGCGCAGCCCTTCGGCGGCATGGATCCGTCGCAGGTCGAGGGCTATCTCACCTACTACTACGAGTATCACTTCCTCTACATCGCGGGCATCGAGCACGTGGAGTCGAAGAACATCCAGGGCGCTTCGATCATGAAGCTCCAGTTCCACCCCGGCACGGACATGAGCGCGGCGATGGCAGAGACGGTGGCCTACGTGAACCGCGCGCGCGCCTTCATGCCGCCAGGCACGCCGGGGCCTTTCATCACGCGCTTCGATGCGGGCAGCGTCGCCGTGGGGCACCTCGTCTTTTCGACGGAGAATCCCGCGCGCACTGTCGGCCAGATGCAGGACGCCGCGCTGAACATGGTGCGCCCGCTCTTCGCCACGCTGCCCGGCGTGTCGGCCCCTCCTCCGTTCGGCGGCGGCGCGCGCACGATCGTGGTGAACGTGAAGCCGGAGCGAATGCGCGCGCTCGGTTTGTCGCCGGATGAGATCGTGCGGGCTGTCGCGCAGTCGCAAGTCATCAGCCCGAGCGGCAACATGAACCTCGGCGACCAGTATCCGATCGTCCCGGTCAACGCGCTGGTGAAGAACATCAAGGACCTCGAGGGCGTGCCGCTGCGCATGACGAAGGACGGCAGCGTGTTCGTGCGCGACGTGGCCTCGGTGGAGGACCAGAGCGACATCGTCACCAGCTACGCGCTCGTGAACGGGCGGCGCACGGTTTACATGCCGGTCACGAAGCGCTCCGACGCCTCGACGCTCGCCGTGGTGGAGCTGGTGAGGAAGAACCTGCCGAAGTTCAAGGCCGCGGTGCCGGACGACGTGAACGTCACGTTTGAGTTCGACCAGACGCCGGTCGTGCTGCGCGCGATCAATGACCTCGTGAAGGAGGGCGCGATCGGCGCCGTGCTCACGGGCCTGATGGTGCTCGTCTTCCTGCGCGACTGGCGCAGCGCGCTGATCGTCGTCCTGAACATCCCGATCTCGCTGCTCGCCGCGGCCTTTGCGCTGTGGGTCACCGGCCAGAGCATCCATCTCATGACGCTCGGCGGCCTCGCGCTCGCGGTCGGCGTGCTGGTGGATGAGGCGACGGTCGCCATCGAGAACATCCACACGCACCTCGCACTCGGCCGCCCGATCGCACGCGCGGCCAGCGACGCGACCCGAGAGACGACCATCCCGCGCCTGCTCGCGATGCTGTGCATCCTTGCGGTGTTCACGCCTGCGCTCTTCATGACCGGTTCGGCGAAGGCGCTTTTCACCCCGCTCGCGCTCGCCGTCGGCTTCTCGATGATCGCGTCGTATTTCCTCAGCTCGACACTCGTTCCGATCCTGAGCGTGTGGCTGATGCGCGGCGGAAAGGCGCACGTCGAGCAGCACCGCAAGGGCGGCATCTATCGCGGGCTCGTGCGCGGCATGGTGGCTG
Source organism: Chthoniobacteraceae bacterium (assembly GCA_044221185.1). GTDB lineage: Bacteria > Verrucomicrobiota > Verrucomicrobiia > Chthoniobacterales > Chthoniobacteraceae > SXWH01. The sequence continues at coordinate 206,715 of JBGAPP010000003.1, forward strand.
TGCGCTGGCTGCTCGTGCCAGCCTACCTCGCCGCTGCGGCCGGCGTGCTGTGGATTGTCGGCGCGCAGCTCGGCGTGGAGATTTTCCCGAAGGCCGACGCGGGCCAGATGGCGCTGCGCGTGAAGGCGCCGACCGGCACGAAGCTGGACAACACCGAGCAGCTCGCCCTTCGCGCGCTCGACATCATCAGGCGCGAGGCCGGCGCGGACAACATCGCGCTGACGATGGGCTTGGTCGGCGTCCACGCATCCAATTACCCGGTCAACTTCATCCACCTTTGGAACGGCGGCCCCGAGGAGGCGTGGCTCGCGGTGCAGTTCAAGCACGGCGCGCCCGTGCGCGTCGAGGCGCTGCAGGAAAAGCTGCGCGGCGTCTTCGCGAGGGAGTTCGCCGGCGCGAGCGTGGTCTTCGAGCCGAGCGACATCGTCACACGCGTGATGAGCTTTGGATCGAACATGCCGATCGAGGTCGCCGTGAACGGCCCCGACCTTGCCGTGAACCGCGAGCATGCGGAGAAGATTTTCGCGAAGCTCAAGGCGATGCCCGAGCTGCGCGACGTGCAGTTTGGCCAGACGCTCGACTACCCGACCGTGAACGTGGATGTGAACCGCGAGCGCGCGGGCCTGCTCGGCGTGAAGATGAACGATGTCACGCGTGCGCTCGTCGCGGCGACGACATCGAGCCGCTTCACCCAGCCAGTGTATTGGAACGACGCGAAGACTGGCGTGAGCTACAGCCTGCAGGTGCAGATCCCGCAGGCGCTCACGAAGTCGGTCGAGGATCTGCGCAATGTGCCCGTCGAGGCCGGCGGCAAGTCCGTCCTCCTGCGCAGCGTCGCGAATGTGACGCAGGGCACCGCCGTCGGCCAATACGAGCGCTACAATATGGCGCGTGTCGTCAGCATCACCGCAAACCTCTACCACGCCGACCTCGGCTCCGTGGCGCGCAAGATCGAGAAGGTGCTAGCGGATGTCGGCACGCCGCCCGCGAAGACGAGCGTCGCGATCCGCGGGCAGGTCATCCCGCTGAACGAACTGCTCGATGGTTTCAGGAACGGCCTCATCGTCGCGGTGGTCGTTGTATTCCTGCTGCTCAGTGCGAATTTCCAGTCCTTCCGCCTCGCGCTCGCCGTTGTCTCCACGGTGCCTGCGGTGCTCGCGGGCGTGGCGCTCACGCTCTGGCTGACGCGCACGACTTTGAACATCCAGTCGGCGATCGGCGCGATCATGGCCGTCGGTGTCGCTGTCGCGAACGCGATCCTGCTCGTCGCCTTCGCCGAGCGCGCACACCGCGGCGGTGTGCATGAAGCCGCCGCCGCAGTCGAGGGCGCCGCCAGCCGCCTGCGCCCGATCCTGATGACCAGCTTTGCGATGATCGCCGGCATGGTGCCGATGGCGCTCGGTCTTGGCGAGGGCGGCGAGCAGACTTCGCCGCTGGGCCGCGCCGTGGTCGGGGGACTCGCCGCCGCCACGCTCGCCACTCTCTTCATCCTGCCCGCGGTCTTCGCGCTTATCGCGAGCCGCAAAGTTAAGAACGTCTCGCTCGATCCCGATGACCCCGAGAGCGGTCATTTCCTTCCGCTCGTCTCCCTCGAAAACTCCACACCTGCAAAGCCTGAATGAAACTCCTCCTTTTTCTCTCGATGCCCGTCCTCGGGCTCGCGTCCGCAGCCAGTGCCGCGGAGCCGATGCCCGTGAAATTCACGAGCGCCAAGCGCGCGGACATCCACCGCTGGATCACGATTCCCGGCACGCTGAAGGCGAACCAGCAGGCGACGCTCTACGCGAAAGTCGCTGGCTACGTCGCGAAGATGGCTGTGGACAAGGGTGATGCGGTGAAGGCCGACCAGCCGCTCGCCGAGCTGGAGGTGCCGGAGCTGCTCGCGGATCAGAAAAAATACGAGGCCGACGTGAAGGTCGCGGAGATCGATCTCGGTCGCCTCACCGAGGCGCAGAAGAAGGCGCCCGACCTGATTCTGCCGCAGGCGCTCGACAAGGCGCGCGGCGCGGCGGACGTGGCGCGCGCAAACCTCGAGCGCACAAACACGCTGCTGCACTTCGCAAAAATCACCGCGCCGTTTCCGGGCATCGTCACCGCGCGCTTCGTGGACAACGGCGCATTCGTCCCGTCCGCCACCAGCGGCAGCGCTGCGCAGAACGCGGCGATTTTCACCGTGATGGACTACACCGTAGTCCGTGCGCAGGCCGCGGTGCCGGAGACGGAGGTGTCATTCATCCGCACGGGACTGCCGGTGAAGCTCTCGCTGGAGGCAGTGCCGGGAAAGGCGTTCGAGACGGCGGTGTCGCGCTCGTTCGGTGCGCTGGACGAGGCGACGCGCACGATGCTCATCGAGGCCGACGTGCCCAACGCCGACGGCGTGCTGAAGCCCGGCATGTATGCAAGCATCCGCATCGCGGTGGAGAAGCACAGCGGCGTGATCACGATCCCCGTCGAGGCGCTCGTGATGGAGAAGACGAACGCGTTTGTTTTTAAGGTCGCCGACGGCAAGGCGAAGAAGACTGCGGTGAAGCTCGGCTTCAACGATGGGGTGAACGCCGAAATCGCCGAGGGCCTCGCTGACGGCGAGGGCGTGATTGTCCCCGGCAAAGTCCCGCCCGCCGACGGACAACCGGTGAAAGCCGAGGCCGCGAAGTAGCCAAACATTTTCCCCATGAAAAAATCCGCCCCGCTTTTCCTCCTCGTGCTCACGGGAGCCGCGCTCGCAAAGCAGCCCGCGCCCGAGCCGCGTTCGACGAAGCCCTATCCAGTGAACCTCGCCGCCGTGATGCGCCTGGCGGGTGCGCGCAATCTTGACATTCGGGTTGCGGACGCGCGTCTCGCGGAGGCGTGGGCGCAGCACGAGGCGGCGCGGCTACAGTTTTTCCCGTATCTCACGACGGGCTTCGCGTTCAGGCGCCACGAGGGAAACATCCAGACGGTGGACGGGCAGATCATCGACGCGGACAAGGAGAGCCTCGGCTACGGGGTCGGCGTCACGTTGCAGGTCGAGCTTGGCGAGGCCTACTACAAATCGCTCACGACGAAAAAACTCGCGGGTGCTGCGACGCATGCGGTCGAGGTGCAGCGGCAGGAGAGCATCTGGCAGGCGGTGTCCGCGTATTTTGAACTGGTGCGCGCGAAGGCCGCGGTCGGCGTCGCGTCGGAGTCGGTGCGCATCGCGGAGGATTACGCTCGGCAGGTGAGCCAGGCGGTGAATGCGGGCATCGCGTTCAAGGGCGACGCGTTCCGCGCGACGGTGCAGGTCGAGCGCAACGAGCGCGAGCGGAGCAGGGCGCGCGGCGAGCAGCGCATCGCGGCGGCGCGCCTTGCGCAGATTCTCCACCTGCCGCCGCAGGTCGAGTTGCTGCCGGGGGACGAGCCTGTGATGCTCAGCTTCGGTGACTCGCGCCGCAGTCTCGGCTCGCTGATCGCGTCCGCGATTTCGGCACGGCCCGAGATGGCGATGAGTGCGGAGCAACTGGGGGCCGCGGTGAAGGACAGCGAGGCCGCGCGCTTCGCACCGCTCGTGCCGAAGCTCAGCGCGGAATACTACGGCGGCGGGCTCGGCGGCGGCACCTACTCGCAGGGCCTGCGGTCGTTTGACTCGACGATGGAATACGGCATCGGTCTCACATGGCGCATCGGGCCAGGCGGGCTCTTTGATCCGTCGCGCACGCACCTCGCCGATGCGCGGCAGCGCGGCACCGCCGTCGAGCGGGAGAAGCTGCAGGAGGAGATCGCACGGCAGGTCGTGGAAGCGCACACGCTGGTGCGCTCCTTTCAGGATCAGCTCACGCACGCGCGCGCCGCGCTCACGGCTGCGCGAAGGACGCACGAACTCGCGCGGGAGAGGAAGGCATTCGGAGTTGGCGAGGTGTTGGAGAACATCCAGGCCGAGCAGGATCTCACGCGCGCGGAACTCGACTACCTCGACGTGCTGACCGGCCACAACCGCGCTCAGTTCCTCCTGCGCCGTGCGACCGGGGCGGACTCCGCGGCGTCGAAGGCGAAGAAATAATCGCTCGCACGCTCCGCGGGGTGCGTATCGTCGCGGCGATGAGAATCCATTCGATCGAACATGCGCCCTTCGAGGGACCGGGCCGCATCGCGGCTTGGGCGCAGGAGCGGGGGCACATCCTGTCGCGCACAGCGCTTCATGATGGGGAGGCGCCACCGGGGCAGGGCGCGTTCGATTTGCTCGTGGTGATGGGCGGGCCGATGAGCATCCACGAACACCGCACGCATCCGTGGCTGCCGGTGGAGAAGAGATTTCTCGCGGAGGCGATCCGCGCGCGGAAGCCGATCCTCGGAATCTGCCTGGGCGCTCAGCTCCTCGCGGATGTGCTCGGTGGAAAGGTTTTCCAGAATCCGGTGAAGGAGATCGGCTGGTTCCCCGTGCGTATGCTCGACCGAAGTGCGCCATTCGCGGCGTTTCCGGAACGCCTCACGGTGATGCACTGGCACGGCGACACGTTCACGATTCCTGAGGGAGTGCGGCGTGTGGCGGAGAGCGACGCCTGTGCAAACCAGGCGTTCGTTCTCGGCGATCGCGTGGTCGGGCTGCAGTTCCACATCGAGCTGGAGAAGGTGGGTGTTGAGGACTTGGTCCACGCGTCGCTCGACGAAGCTGGGACGGTGCCGTTCATCCAGTCGCGCGAGCAGCTCCTTTCGCCGCCGCCGGAGAGCGACGCCGCTGCGCCCGCGCTATACGCGCTGCTCGACGAGCTGGCCGCGCTCGCCTGAACGTCCGCTGCAAAGAAAAGCCGGTGCTGCGGATTTGCCGCCATTCGCCTCAGCCCGTTCCTAATTGGGCTGCTCCTCTTCCTCCGGTGGCGGCGTGGGTGTGGGTGTGGGCGTGGACGTGGGCGTGGGCGTGGTTTGGGGAGTCGTCGGCGTGCCCGGCAGAGGAATCGTGTTCGTTACGGTCTGCACACGGTGCGAGCGCCACACCGTCTCGCCGAGGCGTTCCTTGAACTCGCGCTTCTTGCCAAACTTGAAGGCATCGCCCGCTCCCACAAACGGGTTTTTCCCCTGGAAGAGGTTGCCGATTTCAAACGGCAGCGAGACGCGGACGCCGGCGATCCAGTTGCCGCCGTTCAGCGCCTTGTCCTCCCACCACTCCAAGTCGGTGGTGATGGCGGGTGTCCAGCGGATTTCCGCGCGCGCCTTCCAGCCGGAGTATTTGATGCCGATGTGGCTGCGGAAATCGTAGTAGCCGCCAAAGAGACGCGCCTCGACGTATTTGTCCAAACCGGGGACGAGGAAGCCGACCTCCGTGTGCCAGCCCTCGAGGCTGCTCTCAAGCTGGATGAAGCCGGGGAGGGTGCGCACGCGGTGGACACCGTCGTCCGGCAGGTAGTAGTTGAAGCGTGCGTCGACCCACTTGGTGAGCAGTTCCGCGCCGAGGCCGAGCTGGTTGTATTGGTTGCCAGACTGGCTGTCGAGGTAGTCGTAGTAGATGTTGCCGCCGATGATGATGTCGCGGCCGGGGACGAGGTAGCGCGCGCCGAGGCCGGTGCTGAAAATGGTCTGTGAGTTGTCATCCCATGTCCCGCGCAGATCGCCGAAGAGCGTCACGTTGCCGGCGCGGGCGAACGGAACCAGTGCGTCGAGCCACGCGCTCTGCAGGCTTTCGCTGAATTTTCCGCCCGCGGTGACGGTGCCTGCGGGGAGTGGATCCTCGGCCGGTGCGGAGACCTTGTGGCCGGCGAATGCCGACAGAGTGGCGAGCGCGGTGATTGCGAACGGGGCGAGGGAGCGGCGTTTCATGCGCGGGCGAATACAGGGCGGCCAACCGCGAATCAAGCGCTTTGGTATGCTGTCCCACTTTTCCCTTTCACACCGCATCCAAACCAGTCACCGTCCCTTCCCTTATGAAACGCCTCCTTCGCTTCGTCCCCATCCTTTTCGCAGCCGCGATCGCCCGCGCTGACATCGTCATCGAGCAGAAAATGGAGTCCTCCATGCTCACCGGCAACGTGACCATGAAGGTGAAGGGCGACAACGCGCGCATGGAGACGCCCACGCCGCTCGGTGGCAGCGCGCTCGTGCTGATGAATTTCAAAACCGGGGAGATGACCACCTTCACCGCGATCCAGGGGCAGAAGATCGCGATGAAGATGAACCTTGAGGCTCTGAAGAAGCAGCAGGAGGCGGGTCAGAAGATGCTCGGCGTGGATCCCTCGAAGATCGAGAAGCCGAAATCCACGGGGCAGAAGGAGAAAGTGGGCGACTACGACACGGAGATATTTGAGATGAACCTCGGCGCCCTTCAGTCGAAGCTCTGGATCGCGAAGGATTTCCCGAATGCTCAGGCCATCAAGGATCAGATGATGAAGATCAGCAGCAGCATGGGCGGCGCGGGCTTTGACCCGAGCAAGGTGGACGTGCCCGGCATGGTCGTGAAGAGCGAGGTGAACACGCCCGCGGGTAAGATGACCATCACGCTCGTGAAGGCCAAGGAGGAGGCTGTGGACGACAAGGAGTTTGTGAAGCCCGAGGGCTACAAGGAGATGGAGATGCCGAAGCTGCCCACTCCCGGCGCGCCGAAATAATGGCCGCTCGGAAACGAGCAAAGACCGATTCCAGCAAGGCCGGGCCGAAAGCCCGGCCTTCGCTCATTTTGGCGTCTGCATCGCCCCGGCGGCGGGAGCTTCTGCGGGAGCACGGGTATGCGTTCGAGGTGCATGTTCCGAGCGGCGTGGAGGAGTTCGCACCCGCACATCTTTCCCCCGGCGAGACGGTGCTGGCGAACGCGCGTGCAAAGGCCCGCGCGGCGCTCGCGGAACTGATGCCGGCGAGCGGCGTTGTCGTGCTCGGCGTGGACACGGAGGTGTTCTTTGGCGGGCGCGTGCTCGGCAAACCGGCGGACATGGATGCGGCTCTCGCGATGCTGAGCCGGCTGAACGGCCGCACGCACGAGGTGTATTCCGGCGCATGGATCGCCGCGCGTGGCATGGAGCGGGGCTTCATCGAGGTCACGCAGGTGCGCTTTCACCGCCGCACGGATTCCGAGTTGAGGCGCTACCTCGCGCGGATCCATCCGCTCGACAAAGCCGGTGCCTACGCCGCGCAGGAGGACCGCGGGGAGATGGTCGCGGCAGTCACCGGTTCCTTTTCCAATGTGATCGGCCTTCCGATGGAGCGGCTTCGCGCGGAGCTGCGGGAGTTCGGCATCCGCTGAGCGGCGCGCAGTCGCCGCCGAACTGCCCATTTACGGGCGCGGGATGCTCGGCTAGCGTCCCGCCCCTTTCGCCATGCCAAAAGTTTTCCTGAAAACCTACGGGTGCCAGATGAACGAGCGCGACTCCGAGCAGGTCGCGCGCGATCTCGCCGCGCGCGGTTACGAGATCACGGCGCAGGAAAAGGCCGCGGACGTGGTGCTCATCAACACATGCAGCGTGCGCGACCTCGCGGAGCAGAAGGCGCTCGGAAAGATGGGCATGCTCGGCCGCCTGCGTGAGGGGAAGCCCGAGATGATTTTCGGCTTTCTCGGCTGCATGGCGCAGAGCCGCGGCGCGGAGTTGGTGCGCGACGTCGCGCATGTGGACCTCGTCGTCGGCACGCAGAAATTCCACCGCGTGGCCGATTACGTGGACCAACTCGTGCAGCGGAAGGCCGCGCTGCGCGACCGGCTGATGGACGACGAGCGGTTCAGCATCGTGGATGTGGCCGAGGAGCCCGGCTCGCAGGGCACGATCCGCGAGCATGTGCTGGCGGAGCGGCAGGCGAGTGCGTTCGTGAGCATCATGCAGGGATGCAACATGCACTGCACCTTCTGCATCGTGCCGAGCACGCGCGGCAGCGAGCGTTCCCGCGCCATCGCGGACATCGTGCAGGAGGTCGAGGGGTTGGTCGCGCGCGGCGTGCGTGAGGTGACGCTGCTCGGCCAGATTGTGAATCTCTACGGACGCCACGAGTTTCCGCGTGTCGGGGAAAAATCACCCTTTGTGCAGCTCCTCGATGCGGTGCATGCGGTGGAGGGTCTGCGCAGGCTGCGCTTCACGTCGCCGCATCCGATCGGGTTCCGCGCGGATCTCGTGGAGTGCTACGCGCGGCTGCCGAAGCTCATGGCCCACGTGCATCTGCCCGTGCAGAGCGGCAGCGACCGCATCCTGAAGGCGATGCACCGCGCCTACACGGCGGAGAAATACCTCGCGCTCGTCGAGTCGCTCCGTTCCGCGCGGCCGGACATTGCGGTCACGACGGACGTCATCGTGGGCTTCCCCGGCGAGACGGACGAGGACTTCCAAGCGACATGTGAACTCGTCCGCCGCGTCGGCTACGACAACGCGTTCGTCTTCAAATACAGCACGCGCCGCGACACGCCCGCTGCCGTGATGGCCGGGCAGGTCTTGGAGGAAGTCCGCGAGGAGCGCAACCACGCGCTGCTGGAACTCGTGAACGGCATCGCGGTGAAGAAGAACGAAGCGCTCGTGGGGCAGCGCGTGGAGGTGCTGTGCGAAGGCCGGAGCAAGACGAACCCGGAACGGCTTTCTGGCCGTTCGCCGGGCAACAAGATCGTGATCTTCGAGGGCAGCGAGCGGCACATCGGCGAAGTGTTCGGCGTGCGCATCGAGCGGACAACCGGTTTCAGCCTTTACGGAAATCCCGCGGTGCTCTGAGCGTCGCGCGTCGCGTCATTCCTCTGCAGCGGCAATCGGAATGCGGCGGCGAATTCCAAAGCCGAGGAAGATGGCCGCGACGATGCTGCACGTTCCCATCAGCACGATGACCTCCTTGGCGCTCCAAACCGGATGCAGCCGATTCACCACCACGGTGAGGATGTTCAGCGCGATCATTGCGGCGATGCCCGCAGGCAAGGCGCCGCGCCGGATGCGGAGTGAAAGATATGCAGCGAGAACGACCAGCAGCAGTGCCTGCGACAGGCCGTAGAAAATCGCCTCGCGATGGTAGGTGAACAGGCCGCCCCATGAGGGGCGCTCATACCACGGCCTGAAAAATTTCAGGCCGTAGGCGAGCGCGAAAAGCCCGGCGGTGGGCAGCAGCGAGGCGACGCAACCTGCGACCTTTTGCCGCATCATTTTGCCGAGGTGCTGCGGAAGTGCGACGAGGCCGCCGAGAGTGAGGTTGCGGCGCTCCTCGCCGAAGATGCGCGAGGCGGTGAGCCCACCATCGATGGCAAATGCGCCGGCGGAGAGGACCATCGTGATCTCACCGACGTTCCGCCAGAAGTAGGGTGAATTGAAATCGCGTTTCTCCACCCAGCGCTCGAACGAGTAGGCGGCGAAAAGAATCAGGCCGCACACGCCGACGCGGATAAGCAACCCACGCCATCCGCCGATGATGAAATGAAAATCCTTCCACGCGATTGGGCGGCGTGCTGAAGGCCGCGGACGACGGCCGGAGAAGAGGCGGAAGCGGCCTGTCGCTTTCCGTGCTGCGGATGGCTGTCCGTCGCCGACGCAGAAGCGGTCGAATGCGAGCCACGCGAATGCGAAGCACAACACGCCTGCCGCGAGGTTCACCGCGATGTGCCGGGCGATGGGCGCTGTTTTCGACGGCTCAAAGAGCATCACGGCCAGCGTGTAGGCGGGGTTCGATTCCACAAGCCATGTGCCGAAATGCTCCCACGCCGTGCCCGGTGCCAGCGCCCCGAACGGGAGCCGCTCAAGCGCCGTGACGATGCAAACGATCGGCAGCACGACAAACACGAGCGCACAGACGACACCGGTCCAGAGGCCTGCGCGGATGCCGTTGCGGCAGAACACCGAGCAGAGGAGCGCGAGGTTGCAGAGCAGGAATGTCGTCGCCCCGAGGACGGCATACGCGCCGAGCACCTGATCCATGCCCACGCCGCCGAGCGTCACGGCGAGGAGCGTGAAGGGAATCTGCGCCGCGAGCAGGAGGAGCGCGCCGACGAGGCGCGTCGTGCTCTTTCCGAGGAGAATCGCGAGCGGGTTCAGGCGGGTCATCCGCAGCAGCGTGAGCGTCTGGTCCTCCTTCTCCTCGGTGATCGCGGTCGCGAAGATGCCGGGCGTGGCGATGGCGAGGAGGCCGATGTTTGCAAAGAGGACCATGCCGAGAAATTCGCGCCCCGGCGCGGTGCGGCTCGCGAAGTCGCGCTCATTGGCCCAGAGGATCAGCAGGGTGACGAGGACGAGCAGCGTGCGGAGAATGATCGGCAGCCGCGCCCTCGCGTCCTCGCGCAGGGAACGGACGAAGAGGGCGAGGAGCGCGCGCATTTTCCGCTACTCCTCCGCGGCGCAGGCTGCGATGCGGCCGGGGATTCGGGATGCGATCACCGCGGCGCCGATCCATCCCAGCACGGAGATGGTCAGCATCTCGGCGACGTCGTTTCCGAGGGAATGGAGGTTCGTCAAGACGAACGGGATGATGAAGGAGAGGAGAATCATCACGCAGACGCCGGCGGCGAACGGCGAGCGGCGCATCCGCAGCGAGAGATACATCACGAGCACCGCGAAGAACACGCAGCCGCTGACGTAGAGTATCAACCCGGCGATCGCATCGTCGCTGAGCCAGTTGCGGACGCGCTCCTCGCTGACGATGATCCCGATGCCGATGAAAGTGCACAGCAGCGACGGGAAAAGCTGCGGAAGGGCGCCGCGGATCTTCTCGCGGATGAGCCGGCCCGTGCCGAGCGGCAGAGTGTAGAGCGCGCCCAGCGTTTTGCGCTTTCGCTCGGAGCCGAACATCCGCGAGCTGACGAGGCCGACCTCGATGGTGAAGGACATGATGCCGAACACCCAGAACATGACGCCGAGTTCGGCGGTGCGCATCCGCGAGCGGTTGACGGTCGCCATCCACCAGACGAGGAGGAGGCCGATCGCGATGTAAACGAACGTGCGGATGAGGAGTCCTTTCCACCCTCCGGCGAGGAAATGGAAATCCTTCCACGCGATGGCGCGCCTGCCGGCGCGCGGATGAGCGGCGCGGCGCGGGACGCCTGCGGACGCCGTTCTTGTCCGGCCTGGCACAACTTCGGTGCCGGAGCCGCAGAACCTCTTGAAGAGCATCCACGCCAGCGCGAAGCAGATTGCTCCGCCCACGAGATTGAACGGGACGGAGCCGCCGCCGAACGGCATGATCGAGCGCGGCTGCACCGCGCGGGTGAGGTCGTAGATCGGATTGATCGAAAACCACCACTGAATGAAGTGGTCGCCCCAGCCCAATCCCGTTCCCCTGACCCGGTAGCCGAACGTCATCCAGAGGAAGAAGAACGGCATGAAATAGAGCACGACGCCGCTGAGGACGGTCATCGAGGTCGCGCGGGTCGTGCGGCGGCAGATGACGGACCACAGCAGCGCGATGTTGCAGAGGAAGAACAGAAACGCAGCGAGGATGCCGTAGCAGCGGAGGACTTGGTCGAGCGACACGCCGCCGAGCGTGATGCAGAGCATCGTGAACGGCACCTGGACGGCGAGCAGCAGCAGGCCATCGAATAGCCGCGCGGTGCTTTTCCCGAGGAGAATCGCGAGCGGATTGAGGCGCGTCATCTGGAGCAGGCCGAGCGTGTCCTCCTCCTTTTCCTCGGTGATCGCGGAGGCGAACGTGCTGAGGCCGAAGATGGCGATGACGAAGAAATTCACGATGACGAGCATGATGAGCACCGACTGGCCCGGCGCTGAGCGGCTGGCGAAGTTCCGCTCGTTCATCGCGATGAAGAGGAGGACGACCAGCGCGATCCCACCGCGGGCGAGCGAGGTGAACTTCGCCCGCGACTGCTCGCGCAGCGAGCGGGTGAAAAGTGCGAACAGCGGCCGGAGTCTCGCGATCACAGGTCAGGTGCGGACGCCGGGTTCGGTGAGGTCCATGAAGGCCTGGTTCAGGTGCTTCACGTCCTCCTGGAATGCGGTGATGCTCGCGCCGGATGCGAGCGCGGCCTGCAGGATGGCGTTCGGAGTGAGCGCGGCGGGATCGAACTCAACCGTGTAGCGCGCGGTGCCGATTGAATTTTCCGGCTGGCCGACGCGCGTGACGCCCGGCAGCGCCGAGAGCGCCGTGACGAGCGGGGGATGCTCGGCGGTGAGCGTGATGGCGAAGGCGTCGCCGGCCTTCTCGCCGACGATGAGGCCGCGCATGGTGCCTGTGTATTTCACCGAGCCGCGATCGAGGATGGTCACGGAGTCGCACAGCTCGGCGAGTTCGCTGAGGATGTGCGAGCTGATGAAGACCGTCTTCCCGAGGCGCTTCAGCTCCTGGAGGATTTCCATGAGCTCGATTCGCGCGCGGGGATCGAGGCCGCTCGCGGGTTCGTCGAGAAGGAGGAGGTCCGGGTCGTGCACGAGCACGCGCGCGAGGGAGACGCGCTGCTGCATGCCGCGCGAGAGGCCCTGCACGAAGTCGTCGCGCCGGCCGGCCATGTCGGTGAGCGCGAGCACGTCGGCGATGGTCTTGTCGCGCTGCGCCTGCGTCATTCCGTAGGCCGCGCCGAAGAAATCGAGATACTCGAAGACGGTCATCTGGCGATACATCGAGAAGTGGTCGGGCATGTAGCCGATTTTCTGCCGCACGAGGTTCCGCTCGCGCACGATGTCCCTGCCGAATGCGCGCACGGTGCCCTGCTGCGGCGGGATGAGCGTGGCGAGCACCTTCAGCGTCGTCGTCTTGCCGGCGCCGTTCGGGCCGACGAACCCGTGGATGCTGCGCGGCTGCACGGTGAAGGTCACATCCGCGACGGCGACATGGCTTTTGTAGGCGTGCCTGAGATTGCGGATGTCTATGGCGGGCTCGGTGTCCATGCGGTGTGGAGGTTCACGGTTTGAAAATGTCGGCGACGTAGAGCACGAGGCTGTGACCGGACTCGAAGCGCTGGTTCTTCATCGCGAAGCCGGGCGGCGCCTCGGCGTAGAGGAAAAGACGCGCCTGGTCTGCGCCGCGCACCGGCTGCGTGAGGTATTTGCGCGCGTGGAAACGCTCGCCGTTCGCAAGGGCGATGAAGAACGGATGCAGCCCGCGCAGCTCGCGGATGGCGCTTTCCGCGTCGCCGTAATAGCCACCGTAGTGGCGGCCATAGTCGTAGTAGCGATCCCTGCCGAAGAACTCCTCGGGGGATTTCGCCACCGGCTTCGCCGAAAGCTCGAAGCCACCGGGTGTGAGCGTGAGTTCCAAGTAGTGCCCGTTGTATTCCAGCACGGCGGTGAAGACGCGCTTCCGAAACTCCGGCGCGGCGCTGACGCGCAAGGCCGCCAGCGGGGCAACGACCTCGCGGCCGACGTTCAGGGCGCCTTCCCTGGTCTTCCACGTCTCCACCTTCAGCGCGGGCTCCTCCGCCTTCATCACGCCGTGGTGGACGAATGGCCGTGAGGAGAAGAGCGGGATGTCCGCCGAAAAATGGGAGTCCTTCCCGCTGCGCACTTCGCCGCGGACGGAGTCGGCGCCCGGATTCACGCCGTAAAGCTGGCCGCCATCGCCGTGCGCGAACTTGTAGATGTCGCCGCTGGTCGCGAATGCATGGATCCACTCATGCACGTCGAAGCGGCCCGCACCGAGCGGCCGTGCGAGCGCGATGGAGTGGTAGATCTGCTTTTCTCCATAGCCTCGGCGGCCGATGACCGTGAACACCCACGCAAACAGCGCGACGGTCGCGAGGAAGCCGCCGAGCAGGAGGCGGTAGTTGCGCCTGCGCAGCACGTAGAAGACGGGGCCGATGACGATGATGTAGGCGACCGTGAGCAGGTAGATGAGGCCCCATTTGATGTTCGGGCGCGTGGCCGCCGCGAGCCGGTGAAAGATGAGGCTGTCGCGGTCGCTCACGTTGCCCTGGCCGTCCCGCAGCTCGGAGGGCGGGAAGCCTTTCTCCTTCAGCCACTGCTCGGTGATTTCCGCGCGTGTGATGGAGTGCCGCACCGCGAGGCCGGCGCCGACCGGACTGCGGTCGCCCTTGGCGAAGTTCAGCGCGGCGAGTTCGTCGGCAAACTGCGGCACCGTTCCATTTGCGCCGGTCAGCACATGCACGGTGCCGCCGCGCCGCACCCAGTCCATGAACGCCGCGCGCCTCGGCGCATCCCACCGCGGCACGTGATCGAGCACTGCCGCGCCGAGCCCGTCCGTCCCCGCGACCGTCGTGGGGAAAAGATGCTCGGCGAATGCGCGCATCTTCACGCTCCTCGCGCCGGGAGCGTCGAAATCCACGAGCAACACCGTGGCCGGCGCACCGGTCTGCGGCTGGCCCATGTCCTCGGCCTGCGCGAGCCCGTCCTTCCAGCGCAGCCGCCAGCCGGGCGCGTAGCCGCCCACGTAGGGATGAAACTGCACCCAGCGCGTCGCCCCCGGCGCGAGATAGACCGACTGGCGGATCGGCGCGCCGCCGCCCTGATCCTCGAGAGTCAAATCGCCGTCGAACGGCTTCGAGCCGTGGTTGCTCACCTCGAACGAGAGCACGCTGAAGGAATACGGCATCGCCCTGCCGTCGAAGCCCCACTGCGGCGGGCCGATGCGCAGTTCGGCGCGCGAGTCTCCCGCGAGGATGAGCAGCAGGCACAGGACGAACGCTGGAAGAAAGCCGGGGCGGTTCACGCGGCGCGGAGGCTGGCAGGCGGCCGGCGAAATGTGGAGCGGCAAATCTTCGTGTGCGCCGCGATTTTCCCCGGAGCGGATCGAGCGCAGGCGTGCGGCCTACGCGGCTGCGCGCCGGTGGAACCACCACCATTCCACGAGCAGCATGGCGAAGCCGGCCAGCGCGAGCGGCCACCAGAGCGGATGGTCGGTCTTCGTCGCTGCGTTCGTCGCTGCCACAGAGACGCGGTCGCCGAACTCCACTTCGCCAACGGTGGCGAGCCCCGTCTCGGACGCGCTGAGCAGGCTCGCTCCGACGGTGCGCGATCCGCCGTTCGTGCTGAGCGTGTATTCGCCGGCACGGGGCGCGGGGATTCCGACGACGGTGCCGTGCTCATCCGCGCGCTCGGTGCGCGAGAAGTGCGACGGGCCGCGCACCGTGACCGACGCGCCTTTCGTGAAACCCTGCGGCGGCAGCACGCCGGTCGTCGCCGCCACTGCCTCGGAGAGGCCCGCGAGCGTGCGGGCGTGTGCGGCGAGATTTGTGGCGAAAATGGGAAATGCCACGCGGAAGGGCAGCGTGCTGCGTCCGGGGTGGAAGAGCAGATGCGCGCGCATTTTTCCGCCGTCGCTGTGAACGAGGGCGAGCGGTCCGCGCGGACCGTGCGCGAGGACTTCGTAGCCGAGGGCGGCGAATGCCGCGTCGTCCTTGCCGGTGGCGGCGACCGGGTCGTCCATGAAGATGACTTCGTCCAAGCTCACGTGCTGGAGCAGTGGCGATTCGCGGCGCCAGTCGATGGCGTGGCTGTTTCCCTGGGCGATGCTCACGAGCTGCGCGGTGTTGTCGGGAGCGAAGCCGAGCGTGCAAAGCAGCAGGGCCGATGCGGTTTTGGCAGCACCCGCGTCGTCGGTGATGAAGAGGTCGAATGCGCTCGGCGGTGGCGTGTCCGCGTTCGGGAAAATGCGGATGTCATCGAGCGCCGCGAGCGCATGCCGGAACTGCGGGAGATTCTCGGGCACGAACACATCCAGCGGACGCGTGGCGGGAAGCGAGAGCCATGCGTCGTTGTCGGCGGCGAGCGAATCGAAGCCATTGATGCGCAGCGCCGCGTGAATCGCCGTGCTGCGCGCGCCATTCACGCGGAACGCGAGGCGTGGCGCACCGCCGGGAACGAGCGCGACCTGCTCCTGCGCGATGACTTGTCCGCCGCTCTTGAGTTCGACGGTCGCGGTGGAGGCCGGAGTGGGATCGGTCACGCCGAGCTGGAGGAAGAGGTCCCATTCGCCGCCGCTTGCGCGGCGTGCATTGAACGCAGTGATGCCGGCATTCGGTCCGGCAGGCGGGAGCTTTTGCAGTTCGATTTGGAAAGGCAGCTCGAAGCTCGTTTTCGACGGGAGGTTGCCGTCCGTGAGCACGAGCACGCGCTCGAAAGGCTGCGTCCGCGCGAGAGCCTTTGCGAGTTGCAGCGCTTCTTCGAGGTCGCCGGGCACGTCCTCCACGTCGAGCGCATTCAGCGCGGCGCGCAGTTCGGTTTTGTTGTTGGTGAAGCCGGTCAGTTTCCGAGCGGTCTTGGCGAATGCGACGAGGCACAGCTCCTGATCCGGAGGCAGCGCTTCGATGCGTTCGCTCAGGCGCTGCTTCGCCTCCTCCAGCCGTGAGCGTCCGCCTGCTTTGTCGAGCGCGGCCATGCTCGCCGAGACGTCCACGAGGAGCGGCAGGCGCGCGGCGCGTTTTGGCTCGCGACGGAGGAAGGGCTGCATTGCCGCGAGTGCGAGCAGGGCGAGCAGGAGAATCTGGAGCAGCAGGAGGAGGTTGCGCTTGAACTTCTGGAACGGCGAGTTCACCCGCTGGTCGCTGAGCACCTGCCGCCACAGCACGAGCGACGGGATGACCTGCCGCGGGCGCTTCAGTTTCAGAAAATAGAAAAGAATGAGCGGCGCGAGGAGCGCGAAGAGCCATGCGTTGGAGAGTGCGGTGAAGCTCATGCGATTGCGGATTGCGGATTGCGGATTGCGGATTGGACCGCATTGCGCGCCGTGTCCCAGTCTTGAGCGAAAGCTTTTCCGCCGTGTGAGAGCCTCCACGCGGCGATCGCGCGAACCGCCGCAAGAATCTGCAATCTGCAATCCGCAATCCGCAATTTCATGCGAGCCACCCCTTCTTCCGCAGCGCCTCGAAGCACACGCGCTCGAATGTGTCGGCGGCATTCACGCCGAGGAAGCGCCCGCCGCGCTGCTTGCAGAGCGTCGTGAGCTCGGCTTCACGGGCGGTGCGGTATTCGTGGTAGAGCGCAAGCAGGTCGCCGGCGCTGCTGATGTCGAGCGTCGCTTCGGTCTCGCTGTCCACGAGGCGGAAGTCGCCGTTGAGCTCGGGCGCGAGTTCGGAGGGGCCGAGAATTTGCAGCGCCCACGGTTCGAGGCCGGCGTTGTGCAGGAGGCTGAAGGCGCGCTTCATGTCGCCGGCGGTGAGGAAATCGGAAAGCACGATGGCGGCGCCGCGCCCGCTGTGCTGGCGGAGGAAATCCTCGATGCCCGTGTCAATCGGACGGTCGCCGCCGCTCTCGATGGATTCGAGAAAGGCGAGCACCTTGCGCACGCTTGTGCGACCGCTGCACGGTGCTAGACGCGCGGTGGCGCCGCCAAGGACGCACGCGCTCACTTTCTCCGAGCTGCGGAGGCTCACGACGCCGAACGCCGCTGCGAGCTGCTGCGCGAGGGCGAGCTTGCCCTCGAAGGTCATCGACGCGGACGCATCCACGAGGAGCGCGATGTGCATCTCCTCCTCCTGGTGATACTGCTTGAGGTAGGGGCGGTTGATGCGCGCGAAGATGTTCCAGTCGACGAAGCGCACATCGTCGCCGGGCGAGTAGTCGCGGAAGTCGCAGAACTCCGTGCTCGTGCCACCCTTTGCCGCGAGGTGCTCGCCGCGCGCGCGGTTCGTGAAGCGGCGCGACGCGTTCAGCCGCAGCCGCGCGAGGCGGTCGAGGTCGCGGTTGCTGAGCAGCGTCGAGATTTGCGCGGCGGACATCGCGCGCACGGTGCGGAATAACGGCGAGCCGCGCAATGCGGGAGCGGCGGCCGGCGTTCACGAATTCCTTTGCCGCCCCGGCGCGCGCCGCTAGCGTCGCGGCATGAGTTTGCTTGGACAGATTGATTCCGACATCAAGGACGCGATGCGTGCGCGCGCGATGGAGCGCCTCGGTGTGCTGCGGATGCTGAAGAGCGCGCTGAAGGCGACAGCCATCGAGAAGGGCATTGCCGACGAGGCGCTCGACGACGCGACGGCGCTGAGCGTGCTGCGGAAGGAGATGAAGAAGCGGCAGGATTCGATCGAGAGCTTTGAAAAAGGCGGGCGCCCTGAACTGGCGGCGAAGGAAAAATCCGAGGCGGAAATCCTCGCGGCGTATCTTCCGAAACCGCTCACGCCAGAGGAGCTCGAGGTGCTGGTGAAGAGCGCGATTGCCGATGCCGGGGCGACCTCAAAAGCGCAGATGGGCGCCGTGATGAAGCTCGCCACCGAGCGCGCCGCGGGCCGCGCGGACGGACGTGCATTGAGCGCCGCAGTGGGCCGGCTCCTTCCGTAACGCGAACGCATTTCCACGACTCGGATGAACTCAGCCATCATCGTCGCAGCGGGTGCGAGCCGCCGCATGGGCTTCGACAAGATTTTCGCAACGCTCCACGGCAAGCCGGTCCTCTGCTGGTCCATCGCCGCGTTCCAGCAGTGCGGCGACATCGGTGAAATCGTGGTCGTCACGCGTGCCGAGAAGGTGGCCGAAGTGCAGAAGCTCGTGGCCGCGGAAAACCTGACGAAGGTGAGCGCGGTCGTCGCGGGAGGCGCCGAGCGGCACCTCTCCGTGTGGAACGGGCTGCGTGCAGTGCGTGCGGACGGCAGCCAGTATGTCGCGATTCACGATGCGGCACGGCCATTGATCACGCCGAAGCTCATCAGCGACTGCCTCGCGCTCGCGAAAAAAAACGGCTCGGCTTGCTGCGCCTCGCCGATTCCCGACACGGTGAAGCGCGCGTCGCACGAGCATCTCGTGACCGAGAATGTGGAGCGGCAGAACCTGTGGGCGATGCAGACGCCGCAGATTTTCAGCAGCGCCCTCATCATGCAGGCGTATGCGTCGCTCATGGCGCGCAACGAACTCGTGACCGACGAGGTTTCGGCGATTCAGAAAATCGGCAAGCGGGTGGCCCTGCTGGAAAACGACGACTACAATTTCAAAATCACCTTTCCCCGCGACCTTCCGCTGGCGGAGCAGGTGATCGACATCCGCATGGGCCGCGAGCGGACCCGCTGAGGGGACTCGGTCCGGGGGGCATCGGCATTTTCCGGCCAAGATGCGGCCGCTTGCGCTACTCATGAATGTGCGCATCTTCACGACCCTCGAAATCGCGCGGCAACACACCCTTGATGACCCACACCTACCAAGTAACACGCCTCCCCAACGGTGCCCGAATCGCCTCCGTGGAGATGCCGCACATGCGCAGCGTGACCGTGGGGGTGTGGGCCGGCGTCGGCGGGCGCCACGAGCGCGTGGGCGAGGGAGGCATCTCGCATTTCATCGAGCACCTGCTTTTCAAGGGGACGAAGCGGCGCAATCCGCGGCAGATCACCGCGGCGGTGGAGGGCGTGGGTGGTTATCTGAATGCGTTCACGACGGAGGACCACACGTGCTATTACGCGAAGGCGTGCGCGGGGCATTTCGACCGGCTCTGCGACGTGCTCGCGGACATGTATGTGGACTCCGTCTTTCCCAAGGTGGAGATCGACCGTGAGCGCGAGGTGATCCGCGAGGAGATTCTGATGTATCGCGACCAGCCCGCGCAGCACGCGCAGGAGCTGCTGACTTCCACGCTGTGGCCGCGGCACCCGCTCGGGCGGCCGCTCACGGGAACCGTGGAGACGGTTTCGAAGCTGGGCCGTCGGCAGATTTCGGAATTTCACCGGAGCAACTACAACGGTGCAGGCACGGTCGTGACGGTCGCGGGCCGCCTGCCCCACGCGGAGGTGGTGAAGGTGCTCGGCCCGGAGTTTGGCAGGCTGCCGTCGGGGAAACGTCCGCGATTCCAGCGCTCGCCGAGCGTGCCCGGGAGGCCGTCGGTCAATTTGCACACGCACGATACGGAGCAGACGCATCTCGCGATGGGCTTTCACACGTGGGGGCGCAGCGACGAGCGCCGTTTTGCCCTGAAGCTCTTCAGCGTGATTCTCGGCGAAAACATGAGCTCGCGGCTTTTCCAGAAGCTGCGCGAGCGCCGCGCGTTCTGCTATTCGGTGTCGAGCGGCATGGTGACGCTCGCGGACACCGGGGCGCTGCACGTCAGTGCGGGGCTCGATCCGGCGAAGCTAGAACCCGCAATCCGTTTGATCCTGCGTGAGATTGAGAGCCTCGCGAAAAATGGCCCGACGCGCGCGGAGCTGAAAATGGCTCAGGATTACACCGTCGGCCAGACGCTGATGGGCCTCGAGAGCACGACGAACCAGATCCTCTGGATGGGTGAGAGCCTGCTCGGCTACGGCCGCGTGTTGTGCCCGGTGGAAATCGAGCGCCGCATCCTCGCGGTGACGCGCGACGAGGTCCAGGCGGTCGCCCGCGAGTGCCTGCACCGCGGACGCCTCGGGCTCGCGATCGTCGGCCCCATCAAGGATGCGCGGAAGGTCGAGAGATGGCTGGTCTGATCTGCGCGGCGACAGTTCGCTGAACTACGCGACCGCAGAAACCGCGTCGCGGTATCCTCGGTCGAGTTCCTCCACGCTGGAGGCGGTGATTTTCAGGTCCCGCAGCAGTCCGTCCTGCAGGCTGTAAATCCAGCCGTGGATCGTGAGTGCCTGGCCGCGCTCCCATGCGTCGCGGACGACGGTGGTCTGGCCGACGTTGAGGACCTGCTCGATGACGTTCAGCTCGCAGAGCTTGTCGTGGCGCTGCGCCTCGGGGCACCGCTCGATGAGCGCGGCGTGCTTGTGGCGCACGTCCTGGATGTGGCGCAGCCAGTTGTCGATGAGGCCGAAGCGGCTGTTGTGCAGCGCGGCGAAGACGCCGCCGCAGCCGTAATGGCCGACGACCATGATGTGCTTCACTTTGATCACATCGACCGCGAACTGCATCACGGAGAGGCAGTTCAGGTCGGTGTGGACGACGACGTTCGCGACGTTGCGGTGGACGAAAACTTCGCCGGGAGCGAGGCCCGTGATCTGGTTTGCCGGCACGCGGGAATCGGAGCAGCCGATCCACAGGTAATCGGGTCTCTGGATGCCCGCGAGGCACTCGAAGAATTTCGGGTCGCGGCTTTTGATCTCGTCCGCCCACGCGCGGTTTTTGGCGAGCAGGTGTTTCAGGTCGGCCATGAGGCGCCCATTTACGCGGACTGCGCGGCAATGGCAACAGGGACGTTGCCGGAGCGCGCGTTTTCACTGTTTCGCCGCTTCCCTCGCGCGGGGAATTTGCTCTAGCCTTAGCGCATGGGCATCGATTCCAATTTCAACTGGCAAGCAGTCACAGAGAAGACCCTCGCGATCATCATGGGCGGCGGCGCGGGCTCGCGGCTTTTCCCGCTCACGAAGGAGCGCTCGAAGCCCGCAGTGCCGCTCGCCGGAAAATACCGGCTCGTGGACATCCCGATTTCAAACTGCCTGAACTCCGGCATGCGCCGCATCTACGTGCTCACGCAGTTCAACAGCGTTTCGCTGCACCGGCACATCGGCGCGACTTACAAGTTCGACCAGTTCTCCCGCAGCTACGTGGAGATCCTCGCGGCGCAGCAGACGCCCACGGATTCGCAGTGGTATCAGGGCACGGCGGACGCGGTGCGGCAGAACCTCACGGATTTTCTCAACGGGCCCTTCGACTACTACGTCATCCTCAGCGGCGACCAGCTCTACCGCATGGACTACCGGCGGATGCTCGAGCAGCACATCGCGACGAAGGCCGAGCTGACGATCGCGACGCTCCCGGTGACGCGGCAGGACGCGACGGGCTTCGGCATCATGCACACGGACTCGGAATTGCGCATCACGCGCTTCGTGGAAAAGCCGAAGGATCCCGCGGTGCTCGACAGTCTGCGCATACCGGCGCCGGTGCTGAAGGAACTCGGCCGGGCGGAGGACGCGGAGCTGTATCAGGCGTCGATGGGCATCTACATTTTCAACCGCGACACGCTCCGCGAGGCGCTCGCGAACCAGCACATTGATTTCGGCAAGCACGTGATCCCCGAGGCACTTGGGAAATTCCGCGTCCACGCGCACATCTTCCAGGGCTACTGGGAGGACATCGGCACGATCCGCGCGTTCTTCGATGCGAATCTCGCGCTCACGAATCCGCTGCCGCCGTTCAGCTTCTTCGATGCGACCGCTCCGATCTACACGCACATGCGCTTTCTGCCGGGGAGCAAGGTGAACGGCGCGACGGTGCGCCAGGCGATCATCAGCGACGGCTGCATCATCAGCGATGCAAACATCGAGCGCGCCGTCATTGGCCTGCGCAGCATCATCAAGAGCGGCTCGACGATCAAAAACAGCGTCGTGATGGGTGCCGACTACTACGAGGAGATTCGGCCTGCCCGGGCGGGCGAACCGCCGCTGGGCATCGGCTCGAACTGCGTCGTGGACCACGCGATCGTGGACAAGAATGCGCGTGTTGGAAACGGCGTCGTCATCACGCCTGACGGCAAGGCCGACAACTGCGACGGCCCGCCCGTGCGCTGGAGCGACGGAACCGAAAAGCCGCTGTGGTATATCCGCGACGGCATCGTCGTGGTGCCAAAGGGCGCGGTGCTTCCCGACGGCATGTGGGTGTGATGAGGCGCGGCGCCTGCCAGTTCGCGGTCGTGGTTGCGCTTTGCGCGTGGCTTTTCACCGCGGCAGCCGTGCGTGCGCAGTCGGCAGACGAGCAGGCGGCGAACCTCGTGAAGGAATACAGCGGCAGCCTGGTGTTCGTGGAGGACAAGGGCGGCTCGGGCAGCGGGTTCGTGTGCACGTTCGCGGGTAGGAAATTTGTCTTCACCAACCAGCACGTCGTCGCAGGACACTCGGGCGCGAAGCTCACGCTGCTCGACCAGTCGCAGCTCAAGGTCGGCCAGGCCGCCGCGGCGGTCGGGCACGACATCATGAGCCTCGCGCTTCTCTCCGACTCGAAGGCGATGGACATGATGACCGAGATCGAGAAAAACGCATCCATCGGCGACGAAGTCGTCGTGCTCGGGAACCCCGAGGGCGCGCGCGTGATCAAGCCGCTCACCGGCAAGCTTGTCGGGATCGGGCCGAATTTGATCGAGGTCACCGCGGAGTTCGTCCCCGGCAACAGCGGTAGCCCGATTTTTCACCTCAAGAGCGGGAAGGTCATCGGCATCGCGACCTATCTCACGATGCGCGACATGGACGGGCTGAGCGGACGCGCCGTCCCGAAAGTCCGCCGCTTTGGCTACCGCCTGGACAGCGTGAAGCAGTGGCAGCCCGTCGCGTGGCCGGCCTACAACGAGGAGCACGCGACCATCGAGCGCATCAAGGAGCGCACGCACGATCTGGCCGCGCTGCTTCGCGAGATGTCGCGCAGCGGCGGCGTGAACGCGTCGCACCACCAGAACCCGGCGATTCGCAGGCCGCTGGACAAATTCAGCGAGGCCACGAGCGGGAAGGGGCTGCTCGCCACTGACCGGGCGCGCGCGCTGAAGGATCTCATGGACGCGATGCGACAGGCCTCCCAGAACGACGTGCAGCTTGCGAATGCGCGCCTGCGCTACGATTTTTTCCGGAAGGAACTCGGGGAGGAGCAGCAGGTGCGCGGGCAGTTCTACAAAATCTTCGACGAGCTGATGCGGGCGCCGATGAAATAGGGCGTGTGCCGCTAGCTGGCCGCGAGTGCTGCTGCGGGCTTCCAGATTCCGAAGTGCCGCAGCGCTTCGACCACTCCGGAACTGGCCGCGCCCTTTGCGAGGTAGCCGCCGGCGGTGCGGACGGTGAGCTTCACTTCCTCGCAGGAGTTTGAGGGGCACGCGACCCAGCGGGCGAAGCTGCCGTCGAGCATCGGGATGTCGTTGTGGTGATCGCCGGCGGCGAAGACCGCGTCGCGCGGGATGCCGAGCATGCGGGCGAGTTCACCGAGCGCGGTGCCCTTGCTGTAGGCCCCGTGGCAGAAGCGGATGTAGATCGTGTTGCGCTGGTAGCTGAACATCGGCAGGCGCGCGCGGAGCGTGTCGAGGAAATGGCAGAGGCGGTCCATGTCAGTGTTGTTCGCCGTCACGCAGCCGATGAAGCGACCCCTGTCGAAGAGGTTCTGCACGCCCTCGAATCGTTCGAGGAATGCGAGGACTTCGGCCAGCAGCGGACCCGCGAGCCGGAACATCTCGTCGTGGTCGCGCACGCTGCGCGCGTTCCAGTCGCCCAGCGGATGCCACGGCCCGTCGCCTTCCCGGTGGTAGATGTCGCGCTCCTCGACGATCACGTAGTCCGGCTGGACGGGCAGGGCGAACTCGCGCTTCAGCCCGTCGTCGATGTGCCAGAGCGTGCGGCCGGTGTTCACGGCCCATTTCACCCCGGCGGCGCGCAGGTCGTGGATGGCGGCGATCATCTCGGGATCGACGCTGGGTTTGGCGTCGTGGTTGACGATCGTGCCGTCGAAGTCGGTGCTCAGGAGCTGAATCACGGGCGGCGGACGATAGGAACTTGCGTTGTGAAAGCAACGGGCAATGATTGCCGGCATGAAAAGCGCCTACGAACTCGCGATGGAGCGGCTGGAGAAGCAGTCGCCGTCCGCCAAGCTGACCGATGCGCAGAAGGCGGAAATCACGGAGCTGGAGGCGCTCGCCAAGGCGAAGAAGGCGGAGAAGGAGCTCTTTCTCCGCGGTGAGATCACGAAGGCGGAGGAGAAGGGAGACTTCGAGGGCGTCGAGCAGCTCAACAAGCAGCTCAAGCACGAACTTCAGAAACTCGACGAAGATTTGGAAAGGAAGAAGGAGAAGGTGCGCACCGGGAAGCGGTGATTCCCGGGCGCGGAAACTGCATCTGCTGAGAACACGAACCATGAGCATCCACGAGACACAGGCGTCCTGGAGCGAGGCCGTCGCGGCGCTCTGCGCCGAGGCGCTCGCGGAGCATGGGTTGGTTTCGGAGGACTATTCCGAGCTGGCGGCGCAGGTGATCGCCGAGGAAATCTGGACGCGCCTCCACATCGGCGACAACCCGCCGATCAAGGAGCCGCCCCACTGCATCGCCTGAGGCCGCGCGCGGCCCTTGACTCGCGGAGCGCGCTCGGCTGGCATCACCGCCCCATGAAACTCCTCCGCACCCTCATTTTCTCGCTCGCACTCGCCGCGTCCGCCCACGCCGATGACCAATGGATTACCTACGAAGGCAAGGAGGGGCCCGGGAAGGGGAAGCGCGTGGTGCTGCTCGCCGGCGACGAGGAATACCGCTCGGAGGAGGCGCTGCCGATGCTCGCGAAGGTGCTCAGCCAGCGCCACGGCTTCACCTGCACGGTGCTGTTCTCCATTGATAAAGCCACGGGTGAAATCGCGCCGAACACGGGCGACAACGAGCCCGGTATGGAGGCGCTTGACAAGGCCGACCTCGTGATAACTTCGCTCCGTTTCCGCCGCTGGCCGGATGAACAGATGAAGCACTTTGCCGACTACGTGAAGGCTGGAAAGCCGCTCATCGGCCTGCGCACGAGCACACACGCGTTCAACGGCATCAAGGGCCAGTTTGAGGCGTTCAATTTCAACAAGGCGGGCGGCTTTGGAAAGCAGGTGCTCGGCGAGACTTGGGTGAGCCACTGGGGCCGGCACAAGAGCGAGGCCACGCGCGGTGTCGTCGAGCCGGGCGCGCAGGGCGATGCGCTGCTCCGCGGGGTGGGCGAGATTTTCGGCACGACCGATGTCTATGAGGCGTATCCGCCAGCCGACGCAAAAGTGCTCGTGCGCGGCGTCGTGCTCAAGGGGATGACTCCCGGTGACGCGCCCGCCGACTACAAGAAGAAGCGCTCGACCGACAAGGCGGAGCAGGGCGTGAACGAGCCGCCGATGGCCGTCGTGTGGACGCGCGTGAACGACAACGAGTTCGGCAAGGGCAACAAGGTCCTCTGCACCACGATGGGCTCGGCCACCGACCTCGAAAACGAGGGTCTCCGCCGGCTCATCGTCAACGCGGCCTACGCGTTCACCGGGCTGGACGTCCCCGCGAAGGCGAACGTGGAGCCCGTGGATCCCTACAAGCCGCTCTTTTACGGATTCAACGGCTACCGCAAGGGGCTCAAGGTTTCCGATCAGACGCTCGGCAAGGCGCTCCCCGAACTGCCGCTCGCGGGCGAAAAGAAAAAGTAGGCCGGCTTCGCCGCGACTGCCGGTTCGATGCCGGGGTTGAATTTGCCGTGGCTCTGCGGCTTTGAAGAGGCCGCGAGATTTCCCTTGCCAACCCCCGCCTTCATTCCCATCTTCCGCGCCCGCTGCGAACGGGGTCATAGCTCAGTTGGTAGAGCGCCTCAATGGCATTGAGGAGGTCTGGGGTTCGAATCCCCATGGCTCCACCAGTTCGTCCTGCGGATGGCGGGTTGCATGCGGTGGGAGGAGGAGGGTTGAAGCGGTGCCGCTTCAAATCCAAGTCTCGTTTCCAGCGTAGCCGACCTGCACGTAGATGAACGGCGGTTCGTTCGTCTGGCGCGCGTAGATTTCCTTCACGCCTTCGGCGACCGCCACCTCGTAGACGTCGGGTGCGGACGTGGACTCGATGAGCGCCCCGTCCTGGCTTCCGCCGAAGAATTCGATTGGGAATGTGGTGTCACTCATGGTGTGATCTTCGACTGGCGGGCGGTGGAATCTGTTCACGTCGCGGCACACATTCTGTTCTATTTTCAGTTGAACATTCTGCCGCGCACTGCGGTCTGATGTTTTGCGCTTAACCACCGGCGGCAGGGGTGCGAATCCCCTGAAACCCGGCAATAAACCGGGTGGGGTTAGAATCCCCGGCCGCCGCCAAGCGCGGCAATTTGTGGTTGGCTGCGGACCTCCCTCCGCGTAGTGCCTCGCAGCATGGACACCCCGAATCCCGAGTCACAGGCGCAGCAAGTCAGGGACGCGATTTTTGCCGGGCGAAAGATCGAGGCCATCAAGCTCTACCGGGAGCAGACCAACTCAAGCTTGGTCGAGGCGAAGGCGGCGGTGGAGAGGCTGGAGAGTGAACTGCGGGCTTCGGTGCCACAGAGCTTCACCGCAGTGCCGCAGGGAAAGGGATGCGCTCGCACGGCCGCGATCGTGCTCGCCGTGGCCGTGGCCGGCATCTGGCTGCTGTTGGGGAGCTGATTCGATCGCAAGCTGTCCTCGCGGCGCGACAATGCGCTCGCAACCTGCGGGGCAGGCATCCATTTTCCGCGAGTGCCCGAAACCGACGTCGAGCCCCGGCCTTCCAGATCAGCACCCGCGCTCGCGAGGCATCTGGAGCACGTCCGCCGCATGCAGTGCGGTGTCACTCTTCGTGCCGGGCTTGCGATGGCGTTTGTTGCCGTGCTTGGGTGGCTCGCGGTCGCGATGCCGCTCGACTGGCTATTCGGGCTGCCGCTGACGGTGCGTGCGGTGCTGCTGGTGTGCGGTCTCGGCGGCGCGGCGTTTCTCGCTTGGAAATTTGGCGTCCGCCACTGGCTCCACCGCCCCGACGACGACCACGTGGCGCTCGCCATCGAACGGGCGCTGCCGCGTTTCCGCACGCGCCTCATCGCCAGCGTCCAACTTGCGCGGCAGCACGACGGCTCCGGGCAGCCGCTCGTGAATGCGCTGCTCGAGGAGACCGCCGAAATCGCAGGCGATGCGCCGCTCGACTATGCGGTGAACACCGATGCGTTGCGCCGATGGAGCCGCATCGCCGGTGCCGCGGTGCTGTGTGCTGCCGCGCTGTGGTTCGCCGGAGGGCGCGCGAGCTGGCCGCTTTTCCTGCGCGCATGGCTGGTGAATGTCCCCGTCCCGCGCAGGACGCTCATCACGGCGTTCACGGGCAGCCGCGTCGTGGCGCTCGGCGATGATGTCCGCATCGAGGCGACGACCGCCGGAGTCATCCCGAAATCCGGCAGGCTCGTCATCGAGATTGCGCGCGGAAAGCGGCAGGGATTTTCCCTCGATGCGCTGCCTGCGGACCCGGTGCGCTTTTTCCGAATCCTGCAAAGCGTGCAGGAGGATTTCCGCTATCGCCTTGAGCTTGGTGACAATCGCACGGACGAAGCACGAATTCGCGTCCGTCCGAGGCCGGCGATTTCCAGCCTCGCGCTGGAGCAGCATTGGCCTGCATACACGAAGCTCCCGCCGACGCGGCTCCAGCTTGGCAGCCTCAAGCTCCTCGCGGGCTCGAAGCTCGCTGTGCGGCTGAAGGCGACGGCGCCGCTCCGAGGCGCACTGCTACGGCTTGTGGGGAATGATCCTGCTGAGACCGTCCGCAGTGCGTTGCTCGCGGAGGATGCCGCATCGGGGGAATGGTCTGGCACCGTCGAGATTCCTGCGAAGGGGGTGGCCGGGTTGACTTTCCAGCTCACTGACAGCGAGGGCGTGGAGTCGCGCGCGATGGCCGTGCACCGCATCGAAGTCGTGCCGGACGCGCCGCCGACGATCCGCATCCTCGTGCCGGTGCGCCGCGAGGAGTTGCTCACGCAGGGTGCGACGATGCTGCTCGGCTTCGAGGCGAAGGACGACTTCGGAGTCGCGCGCGTGCGGCTCCACTACGCGGTGAATTGGACCGAAGGCGCGGCGCACAAGACGGTCGAGCTCGATCTTGGCAGCGGACAGCCAAAGGTGCTCAACCGGCGGTTCGACTGGAAAATCTCGCGCATCACTCCCGCGCCGGCGCTGAACGACAAAATTGATTTCTGGCTCGAGGCCCGCGATGCGAACGACGTCACTGGTCCCGGAGTCACCGTGATGTCCGAGCACTACCAGATGCGCATCGTGAGCGAGGAGGAAAAGCGCGACGAACTTGCGAGCCGCCTCAATGACACGCTGCAGGGGCTCGATTCCGTGCGGCAGAACCAGGAGGATCTCGCGCGGCGCCTCGGCGACCTCATCCACGAAAAGCCCGGGGGCGCGAAATGAATCCGTGCGCGACAACGCCGCCGCGCGCGCCTATCGTCCACGGTTCAACGCCTGCCGCATGAAAGTTCCTCCGCTTCTTCCCGCGCGATCTCCGGCCGCCTTTGGCGCGCTCGTCCTGTTCGCCGCTGGTGCGGCATTCGCCGAAATTCCCGGCGCACCGCTGCGCGAGGGCGAGCAGAAGCAGGCGCAGATTCAGGGCGACACGAAGGCGCTCGCGGAATCGCTCGACGCGATGCTCGGCGAATACGAGCGCAACAATCTCGCGGGTGACGATGCGGCGGCCGTGCGGCGCGTGAGGGAGTCGCTTGGCCGGCTGTCGGCAGGGGAGATGCGGCAGGTGGTGGATTTGCTCCAGCGTGCCCGCGCGGCGTCGCGCACGGACGCGGTGGTCCGGACGGTCGCAGATGCGTTCAGCGCGCAGAAGCAAATCGTCGTGGCGATTCAGCGCATCCTCGATGAGCACCTGCGCGAGCGGGAGGCGGGGGAAATTTCGCGCCAGCTCCACAGCCTCGCCGACCGGCAGGCGCGCAATCTTCAGAATGGAATCGAGCTGGCGCGGATGACTGCCGAGGTTCTGCCGGCGCGTGCAACGGCGCTGCTGCAGGCGCAACTTGAGGCGCAGCGCGGCGAGCAGGCTGCGATCGCCGCGGAGGTGAAGATCATCCGCGGCAGGATCGCGCGCCTCGCCGCGAATCCCGACAGCGCTGAAACGGCCGGTCAGCTCAAGGCCGCGGCGCAGCAGCTGGAAAAGACCGAGCCAGTGGCCGAAGCTGCGGCGCAGTCGCTGGCTGCGCGGCAGCTTTTCAAGGCGGCGACGGATGAGAAGACGAGCCGCGACGAACTGCGCCGGATCGCGCGCCAGATCGCACCGCGCGACCGCGGCCCAGAGGCGCTCCGTGCGGCGGAACGCGAAGTCGGGGAGATAATCGCCGAGCAGCGGCAGCTCCGCGAAGGCACCGCGCAGCAGCGGCGGCAGGCGGATTTCGACAAGTGGCTCGGCGAAAAGATCGCCGCGCAGGATCAGAACGGCGCGCTGCCGCAGCGTTTCCGCGGCCAGCCGGCGTCGGCGCTGCACGACAACCCGGACATTCGCGCGCGATTTGAAAATGAGCAGCGGCAGAGGGACGCGCAGTTCGCGAAGATGGAGGATCAGCAGGCTGAGCTCGCCGGAAAGACGGACGCGCTCGCGCAGAAAATCGCCGAGGCTCCGCAGGCCGCCGGGCAGCTTGCGGGTGCGACGGGCAAAATGCAGGAGGCCCGGGCTGCGATGCTGGACTCCGACGCGCCGCAGGCCGCGCAGCAGCAGGGTGCCGCGATCGAGCAGCTTGAAAAGGCACATGCCGAACTGAAGCGCCGGGCGGACGAGGCCGAGGCGCTCACGGCGAGGAGCGGTGACAATGCGAAGGACTTGGAGCAGCTCCAGCAAGTCGCTGAAACTCTTGCCCGCGAGGAGTCCGCGATCGCCCGCGACGCGAAGCCCGATGCCGCCGCGCAGGTGGATCTCGCGCGCCGTGCGGAGCAGCTCGCCCAGCGCGCAGCGATGGAGGCGCCGCAGGCTGAGCAGCCCGTGCAGGCCGGGGCGAATGAGGCGCGCAAAGCCGGTGCCGCGATGCAGGCCGAGAAGGCTGGAGAGGCGCGCGAAGCCGCGCAGCAGGCTGCCCAGAATTTTTCCGATGCAGCGAAGGAACTCGGGCGACAGGCGCAGGCCGCGAAGGCCGGACAGCAGATGAACCATTCCGTTCCGCAGAACGCTTCCGCTGCCGCTGTCCAGATGGCCGCTGCGCAGGAGCAGCTCGCCCAGTTGCAGCAGCAGCTCCAGCAGGCGGAGGCGAATCTTCAGCAGGCTGCGCAGGCAAACGGACAGAAGGCCGCGCAAACTGCCGCGCAGGCCGCGCAGCAGGCGGCGCAGGCTGCCCAGCAGGCGGGGCAAGCAGCACAGGTGGCGCAGCAGCAGGCCGCGCAGGCGGGAAACCAACCGGCTGCGCAGCAGGCGGCGCAGGCTGTGGAGCAGGCAAACGAAGCCGCGCGAGCTGCCGGGCAGGCGGCGCAGAACGCACAGCAGGTCCTTTCCCAGCTGCAGCCGGCGGTGGAAGCGTCGAAGCAAGCGGCGAAACAGGCGGGTCAGGCAGCGGCGGCGGCGCAACAGGCGGCCCGAGCGGCGCGCGATGCACAGCAGGCTGCGGCGCAGGGCGCACAGCAGGCGGCGCAGGCGGGCCAGCAGGCGGCGCAGAATTCAAACCAGGAGGCGGCGCGGCAGGCGGGCAGCGCCGCGACGGCTGCGCAGCAGGCCGCGCAAGCCGCGCAGCAGGCCCGGCAGATGGCGCAGGCTTCGGCGAATGCGGCCAAGAGCGCATCGCAGCAGACACAGGCGAATGCCGCGCAGCAGCAGGCCGCGCAGCAGCTCGCGCAGGCTTCGCAGGGAGCGGGGCGGGCCGCATCGCAGGGCAGTGCAAAATCCTCCCCGGTCGCGCAGCAGGCTATGCAGCAGGCGGCGAAGCAGCTTTCCGCCGCGAGCTTGCAGGCTGCCGGAGGAAAGAACGGCGCCGCGCAGCAGTCCGCGCGGCAGGCGGCGCAGTCCCTAGCGCAGGCGCAGGCGGCGGTGGGCGCGATGCAGGCGGGGCTTTCACCGTCGCAGAACCATTCCGCAATGGCGGGTGCGCCGATGGCCGGTTCACCGGGCCGGGGTCAGCAGGGGGCGGCCGTGCAGCCGGGGCAGGGCCGGGGCACCGGAAAGGATTCGCACGCCGCGAATGGCCAGTCGCAGGGAGCAGAGAGCTACACGCCGGGCGACCCGAAGGCCATCGAGCGTGGCGCGCGTGAGGCTGCACTGAAGAAGGCGGATTTCATCGGGCTCCCCGCGCGCGAGCGCGCGGCGATCCAGC
Organism: Chthoniobacteraceae bacterium; assembly: GCA_044221185.1. Classification (GTDB taxonomy): domain Bacteria; phylum Verrucomicrobiota; class Verrucomicrobiia; order Chthoniobacterales; family Chthoniobacteraceae; genus SXWH01. Next base: position 238,142 of record JBGAPP010000003.1, read on the forward strand.
AGTCGCTCCGCGAAAAGTATCCCGGCGAATACGGTGCGCTCGTCGAGCAGTATCTGCTGAACCTCGCGAACGAGAGCGCGAGGAGATAGCCCGCCATCGCCGCACCCACACGGCGCGTGATCCGTTTCACAGCATGACTCCCGAAGCCACCGAGTATCTCGCGAAACGCTGCAAAATCATGCGCCGCCTTATCCGCGCGCACGGTCCGTGCAGGCTCGCGCCGGAGAGGGATCGCTCGCCGCTCGAGTCGCTCGTGAGCGCGGTCGCCCACCAGCAGCTCAACGGCACCGCCGCGGAGACGATCCTGCGCCGCTTCCGCGCGCTCTTCGCCGGCCGGCGGTTTCCATCGGCGGCGCAGCTCGCTTCTGTGGATGACGGCGCTCTGCGCGCGTCCGGCTTCTCATGGGCGAAAATCGCCGCGCTGCGCGACATCGCGGCGAAGACGCTCGACGGCACGATTCCCGGCTCGCGGAAAATCAGCGCGATGCCCGATGCGGAGATCATCGAGCGTCTCGTGCAGGTGCGAGGCGTCGGCCGCTGGACCGTGGAGATGATGCTCATCTTCAAGCTCGGACGGCCCGACGTTTTTCCAGCCGACGACTTCGGAGTGCGGAACGGCTTCCGCATCGCGCACGGTCTCGGCGAGCTCCCAAAGCCGAGGGAACTCCTGCTGCATGCCGAGCGCTGGCGCCCCCACGGCACCACCGCCGCGTGGTATCTCTGGCGCGCCGCGGATGCGGGAAAGGCGCAGCGTGCAATCAAGGGCGTGAACGCGTGAGGAATTGCGAATGACGAACGACGAAAGCTCCTCCCGTCATTCGCAAACTCCCTCTTGCCGCTGCGTGCGCGGGGCGGTAAACACGGCGCTCCTTTCAACCAACGCACTCTCACCATGGGCAACATCTACAACAACATCATCGAGACCGTCGGCCGCACGCCGCTGGTGAAACTGAACCGCATCCCCGCCTCCGAAGGCGTGGATCCGAGCACGACGATCGCGCTCAAGTGCGAGTTCTTCAACCCGCTCGGCTCCGTGAAGGACCGCATCGGCATGAGCATGATCGAGGACGCGGAGCAGCGCGGCATTTTGAAAAAGGACACCGTCATCATCGAGCCGACGAGCGGCAACACGGGCATCGCGCTCGCGTTCGTCGCGGCGGCGAAGGGCTACAAACTCATCCTCACGATGCCCGAGACGATGTCGATCGAGCGCCGTGTGCTGCTCGCGATGCTCGGCGCGCAGCTCGTGCTCACGCCCGGGACCGAGGGCATGAAGGGCGCGATCGCGAAGGCCGAGGCGTTGCACAAGGAGACGCCGAACTCGTGGATACCGCAGCAGTTCAACAACGAGGCGAATCCCGCGATTCACATGAAGACGACCGCCGAGGAGCTGTGGGCGGACACGGACGGGAAGATTGACATCCTCATCTCCGCCGTCGGCACGGGCGGCACGATCACCGGTTGCACCGAGGTGATCAAACCGCGCAAGCCGAGCTTCCAGGCGATCGCCGTCGAGCCTGCGGATTCGCCGGTCATTTCTCAGACGCTCGCAGGCGAGCCGCTGAAACCCGGCCCGCACAAAATCCAAGGCACCGGCGCGGGCTTCGTGCCGAATAACCTGCACCTCAAGGACAGCGCGGGGAATGCGCAGATTGTCGAGTGCGTGAAGGTCTCGAATGACGACGCATTTGCCATCGCGCGCCGCCTTGCGAAGGAGGAGGGCATCCTCGTCGGCATCAGCACCGGCGCGAACGTGTGGGCCGCGCTCCAAGTCGCGAAGCGCCCGGAGAACAAGGGCAAGCTCATCGTCACCGTCGCCTGCTCGACCGGCGAGCGCTACCTCTCCACCGCGCTCGCGGCGGAGGCGCGCGCGGCAGTCGGCGGATAGTCGCTACGCGCAAGCAAACGCTCCTCGAAAACGCGGGCACACCACCCGCGTTTTCTTTTTCTCGATTCGCCACGCATCATGTCCGCACCCGCCAACGCCACACCCGTCGTCAGTGCCAAGGGCCTCGTCGTCCGCTACGGGCCGCAGACGCTGATTGATGACGGCACGTTCGCACTGCACGAGGGCGAGCGCGTCGGCCTCGTCGGGCGCAACGGCTGCGGGAAGAGCACGCTGCTGCGCATCATCGCCGGTGAACTGGAGCCGGACGCGGGCGAAGTCTCGCGCCGCCGCGGAATCATGACCGGCTTCCTGCCGCAGACGTTCGATCTCGATCCCGCCGCGACCGTCGAGGCGAACGTCCTCATCGGCGCGCAGCACGTCCTCGACATCATCGCCGAATACGAGCGCACGCCCGGCGATGCGCCGCGCGCCGCGAACTTGCTCCACGAAATCGAGCTTCACGACGGCTGGAACCTCGACTCGCGCCTCAAGAGCCTGCTCACGAACCTTCACGCGCCCGCCGCCGACCGCACCGCCGACGGACTCAGCGGCGGCGAGAAGCGCCGCGTCGCGCTTTGCCGCGCGCTCATCGCGCAGCCCGAACTGCTCATCCTCGACGAGCCCACGAACCACCTCGACCCGCAGAGCGTCGAGTGGCTCGAGGATTTCCTGCGCACGTATCCCGGCACGTGCCTGCTCATCACGCACGACCGATTTTTCCTCGACCGCGTCGCGTCGCGCATCGTCGAACTGAAGGGCGGGCGCTTCTTTTCGTATCCGGGAAACTACCAGCAGTTCCTCGCGACGAAGGCCGAGCGCGAAGCCGGCGAGGAGGCCGCCGAGCACCGGCGGCAGAAATTCCTCGCACGCGAACTCGAGTGGGTGCGCCGCGGCCCGAGCGCGCGCCGCACGAAGAGCGTGGACCGCATCGCGCGTTACCACGAGATGGCCGCGCAGTCCGGCCCCGAGCGCGAGGACGACGTGGATTTGATCATCCCGCCACCGCCGAAGCTCGGGAATACGATTCTCGACCTCGCGAATGTCGGCGCGGAAATCGGCGGGCGAAAACTTTTCGACTACCTCACGCTCGAAGTGCAGCCCGGCTGGCGCATCGGCATCGTCGGACGCAACGGCGCGGGCAAGACCACGCTGCTGCGCATCATCCTCGGCGAGCAGCCGCCGACGTGGGGCGAGGTGAAGCTCGGCACGCGCACGGTCATCAACTACGTGGATCAAAACCGCGAAATCCTCAGCGACGAGGACAGCGTGATGGAATCCATCTCCGGGAAGAGCGACTGGGTGTTGCTCGGCGAGCACAAGCTGCATGTCCGAAGTTATCTCCGGCGCTTCCTTTTCACCGACGAGGCGATCAACGGCCGCGTGAAAAATCTCAGCGGCGGTGAGCGCAGCCGCCTCGCGCTCGCAAAGATTCTTCTGCGCGGCGGCAACCTCCTCATCCTCGACGAGCCGACGAACGACCTCGATCTCTCCACGCTGCAAATTTTGGAAGAGGGCCTCGCGGAATTCGGCGGCTGCGTGCTCGTCGTCAGCCACGACCGCTGGTTCCTCAACCGCGTCTGCACGCACATCCTAGCTTTCGAGGACGGCGGCCAAGTCGCGCTGCACGTCGGTGACTACGACCGCTACCTCGAGAAGCGCGGCCGCACCACAACGCCGGGCGCGTTCGTCGAGCCGACGAAAGCTTCCGCTTCACAAGCGCAACCGCAGCCGCAGCGCACGCGTGCCCGCAAACTCAGCTATAAGGAAACGAAGGAGCTCGAAGGCATCGAAGACGCGATCCTCGCCTCGGAAAGTGAGGCCGCCGAGATCGAGCAAATGCTCGCGGATCCGGAGTTCTTCGTCGCGCGCTCGAAGGAATTCCCCGAGTGGGAGGCGAAGCTCGATGCCGCAAAGGCGCGGACGGCGAACCTTTACGCGCGGTGGGAGGAGTTGGAGGCGATCCGCGCGTCGTCCACGTAGGCGCGGTCAAGCCGACGCGGCGGGCGTTTCATCGGAGCGCCAAAGCGAGTCTTTGAATACCCACGCGAGCGCGAAGACGGCGAAGAGCACGGTCCCGACTTGGTGTGTGGACATGCACCACAGCTCGCGCCTTTTCCCAGCGACAGAGATGAAGATCGCGGCTCCAATGAGAACCGCGACCGAGGCGCTGACGAGCCCGCGCATCCACTTTGGAAACGGACGGCTGAACGCCTCGACGAGTGCGAATGCCATCGCTGGGGCGAGGAGGATGTAGGTCGAGGATTCCGTCGCGGGGCCGAGCAGCAGCATCCAGCAGCACACAAGCGTGAAGACGAGAGTGAGGAGGCGGTCTGTGCCCCATTTTCTCAGTCGGCCAAGGAGGCAGAGCCCGGCAATGACTGCGCCGCCGAGGATCTGAATCGCGAAGTAGAGCCGCAGGTTCAGCTCGAGGCCGCACGCATAGAGCAGGGTCCAAAGGTCGCGCGGGCGGTTGCCGATGTCGTAGTGCCGCTCGTCGCTGGAGCGCGTCGCGACCCAGTTGTGATACTGCTCCAGCACGTAGGAGGGTTTTTGCAGCACGAATGAAAGCGCGCCGAGGGCGGCCAACGCGGCGCCGAGGCGCCAGCCGAACTGCTTTGGAAAAAGCACGGCGACGAGCAGGCCGGCGGCGAGCGGGTAGATTTTGAAATACGTGACGGCCGCGATGAAGAGTGCGGCGGGCATCCACTTCGCCGCGCGCGCCGACACGAGGGCGAACATCACGAGGGCGATCACCAGCGGGTTGGACTGCGCAATGTTGAGGCTGCCGACTGAGAGCGGCAGCAGGGCGAGGAAAACAAGAGGGTGATTCTTTTCCGGAATCCGGACAGGGCCGCTGCGGAGCCAGGCCCGCACCGCGCCCAGATACGCGGCGATCACGCCTACACGCCAGAGGATGTTCCCGAGCCAGAACGGCATCAGCCCGAGAGGGGAGAAGAACGCCGCCACGAGGGGGCTGTAGAGGTAGTCTCCGCGGCCGGAGTAGAGGTTTTCACCATGGAGCCAGCGTGTGCCGGCGATGTGGAAGACCGGGAAAACGGTTCCGCTGGTCGGCTTGAGCAGCGTGCGGATGAGCACCCCCACGAGGAGCGCCGCCCACAGTCCGGCCACGGTGAACCACAGCGCGCGCCGGCGCCTGATGTCGTCCGTCAACGGCGGTGCCATCGGATCTTTTGTGTCATGCTCGCGGCGACCGTAGTGGCTCCCGTCGGCGCTGCACAAATGGAAAAAATTTCAGAACTCACGCGCGGGGCCCGATGCCCCGACCGCCGCGTCACGGCGAGAAATCATGCCGGCACCAGCAGATTTTTGAAAAAACTTGTTGCGCGTGCAGGCGGTAGCAACTAAACAGCGCGTCCATTTTTCTCCGCGCTCTGGCGTGAACCACGCGTAACGCGGTTTCCGGCGACGGGCTCTCAGCCCCGAGTTTGGACACCGCAGGACGTGTCGCCGGATGGGGAGGAAAGTAAAACAGTGCGAAAGCAGAAATGTGCTTGCCAAAACGGGCGCGATTTCTAGTTTCCGCGCCCCGCCGCAGGTGGCTCGCACCAAACCACGGCGGTTTTGTTGTCCTTCACCGGATGTCAAAGGGCCCAGTCGGGCCGGTCTTTGGGGCGAACAGTTTACCGATTCCTTTCAATGCCAACCATCAACCAGCTCGTCCGCAAAGGGCGCAACAAGGTCAAATACAAGTCCAAGTCGCCCGCGCTCAAGAATTGCCCGTTCCGCCGCGGCGTCTGCCTGCAGGTGATGACGCGCACGCCGAAGAAGCCGAACTCCGCGCTCCGCAAAGTCGCGAAGGTGCGCCTGACGAATGGTTTTGAAGTCATCGCCTACATCCCGGGCGAGGGTCATAACCTGCAGGAGCACTCGATTGTGCTCGTGCGCGGCGGCCGTGTGAAGGATCTCCCCGGTGTCCGTTACCACATCGTCCGCGGAACGCTGGACGCGCTCGGCGTCGAGGGCCGCCGCCGCAGCCGCTCGAAATACGGCGGCAAGCGTCCGAAGGCCGGTGCAGCCGCGGCTGATGCCAAGAAGAAGTAACACGCAATTTTCAACCCACACTTTCCCAAGCCATGTCCCGCCGTCGCCGCGTCATTCACAAGGAAGAGAAGCTCGATGCCCGCTATGGGTCGCCGCTCGTCGCCCGCCTCATCGGCACGGTGATGAAGAGCGGCAAGCGCTCGCTCGCGGAGCGTGTCGTCTATGACGCCATTGAGCAAAGCCGCCAGGGCAGCGATTCGGTGGACCCTCTCGAGACGCTGAACAAGGCCGTGGAAAACGTGAAGCCGCGCCTTGAGACGAAGAGCCGCCGCGTCGGCGGTGCGACGTATCAGGTTCCGATGGAGGTGCAGCCTGCCCGTGCGGTGGCGCTCGCGTTCCGGTGGATCGTCGGCTACGCGGCTGCCCGGAAGGGATCCTTCAAGAAGGCGCTCGCCTCCGAGCTCAAGGAAGCCGCAGCGGGGCAGGGGAACGCGATCAAGAAGCGCGACGACACCCACAAGATGGCGCAGGCCAATCGCGCCTTCGCCCACTTCCGTTTCTAACCCCCCCCCGACGAACTCAAACTCTCGCCGAGGTATCTCCATGTCCACCGCAGTCGCCGAAAAAGCAGCCACAAACCCGAATTCGCCGAACCGGGCTTATCCGCTCGAGAAGACGCGGAACATCGGCATCGCCGCGCACATCGATGCGGGCAAGACGACGCTCACCGAGCGCATTCTCTTCTACACGGGCATGATCCACAAGATCGGCGAGGTGCACGAGGGCACCACGGTCACCGACTGGATGGAGCAGGAACGCGAGCGCGGCATCACGATCACGTCCGCTGCAACGACCTGCTTCTGGCAGCAGAAAAAGGCCGACGGCGTGGTGAAGCTCTACGAGGGGCAGAAGATGCGCGTGAACATCATCGACACCCCCGGCCACGTGGACTTCACGGCCGAGGTGGAGCGCTCGCTCCGCGTGCTCGACGGCGCGATCGCGGTGTTCTGCGGTGTGGCTGGCGTGCAGCCGCAGTCCGAGACGGTGTGGCGCCAGGCGACGAAATACGGCGTGCCGCGCATCGCGTTCGTCAACAAGATGGACCGCACGGGCGCGAATTTCGCGAATGCGCTGAACGACATGCGCACGAAGCTGAAGGCGAATGCGCATCCGGTGCTCATCCCGATCGGCGCGGAGGATCAACTCAAGGGCCAGTATGACGTGATCAACCGCAAGGCGATCCTCTACACTGACAGCGACGCGATGGGCTCGACCTACAAAGTCGAGGATCTCGACGATGCCGGCAAGGCGGTCGTGGAGGAGGCCCGTGAGTCCCTCATCGCCGCCCTTTGCGACATCGATGACGAACTCGGCACGGCGTTCCTCGAGGAGAAGCCGATTTCCTCGGAGATGATCAAGCAGGCAATCCGGCGCCAGACGATCGCCAACAAATTTGTCCCCGTCGTCGGCGGCTCCGCGTTCAAGAACAAGGGCGTGCAGTATCTGGTGGACGCGGTGGTGGACTACCTGCCGTCGCCGCTAGACATCCCGCCGCAGACCGGCATCAACCCGGACAACCACGAGGAGAAAGTGCCTGCGCCGCCGGATGACGCCGCAAAGTTCGTCGGCCTCGCATTCAAGCTTTGGAGCGATCCGTTCGTCGGCAAGCTCGTGTTCTTCCGTGTGTATCGCGGCAAGCTCTCGAAGGGCGACACGATTTACAACCCGCGCACGCGCAAAACCGACCGCGTCAGCCGCATCATTCAGATCCAGGCGGACAAGCGCGAGGACATCGAGTGCTGCTATTCGGGCGACATCGCCGCCATCGTCGGCTTGCGCAACATCACCACGGGTGACACGCTCTGCGACGAGGAAGTTGAGATCATGCTCGAGCCGCCGTCATTCCCTGATCCGGTCATCAGCATGGCCGTCGAGCCGAAGACGAAGGGCGACCAGGAAAAGATGAGCGTCGCGCTGCAGCGCCTCGCCGAGGAGGATCCGACGTTCCGCGTGTTCACGAACGAGGAGACCGGCCAGACGATCATCGCGGGCATGGGTGAGCTTCACCTTGAAATTATCCGGGACCGACTCTTCCGCGAGTTCAAGGTCGAGGCGAATGCGGGCAAGCCGCAGATCGCCTACCGGGAGACCATCACCAAGCCGGCGAACGGCGAGGGCAAGCTCATCAAGCAGTCCGGCGGTCGCGGCCAATACGGCCACGTCATTGTGGACGTGCGCCCGTCCGAGCGCGGCAAGGGTCTCGTCATCGAGAACAAGGTTGTCGGCGGCACGATTCCGAAAGACTACATTCCCGCGTGCAAGAAGGGCATTGAGGAGGCCGTGCTGAACGGCGTGCTCGGCGGCTACCCGGTGATTGACGTCGAGGTGGACATCATCGACGGCAGCTACCACGAGGTGGACTCGAACGAAATGGCGTTCAAGATGGCCGCGATTTTCGCGGTGAAGGACGCGTTCAAGAATGGAAACCCGATTCTCCTCGAGCCCATCATGAAGGTCGAGAACACGACTCCCGAGGACTACCAGGGCGACATCATGGGCGACCTCAACCGCCGCCGTGGCGTCATCCAAGGCATGGAGACGAAGATCGGCATGTGCGTGATCAACGCCGAGGTTCCGCTCGCGGAAATGTTCGGCTACGCGACCGCCATCCGCTCGCTCTCGAAGGGCCGTTCCAGCTACACGATGGAGCCGTCGCACTTCCAGCAGGTGCCCGAAAACGTGAAGGCCGCCGTGCTCGACCAGAAAGGCAAATAACTCACACAGCCATGACCGGACAAAAAATTCGCATTCGCCTCAAGGCATTTGACCACCGCGTTCTCGACGCGTCGGCCATCGACATCGTCGAGACCGCCAAGCGCTCCGGCGCCCGCGTGGCCGGCCCGATTCCGCTTCCGACCCGCATCGAGAAGTTCACTGTGAACCGCTCGCCGCACGTGGACAAGAAGTCCATGGACCAGTTTGAAATCCGCACTTACAAGCGCCTGCTCGACATCATCGAGCCGACCGCGAAGACCGTGGATGAACTGCGCAAGCTCAACCTGCCCGCAGGCGTGGACATCACCATCAAGATCTGACGACGATGAAGATTGGACTACTTGGCAAAAAACTTGGGATGACCCGCGTCTATGACGACAGGGGAGTCATCACTCCCGTGACCGTCATCGAAGCCGGTGGCAACACCGTGCTTCAGAAGAAGACGGCAGAGACCGACGGCTACAACGGTGTGCAGCTCGGCTTCGACACGCAGAAGGAGCACCGCGTCTCCAAGCCGGAGCTCGGCCACTTCAAGAAGGCCGGCTCCGAGCCGAAAAAATTCGTCCGCGAGTTCCGTCTCCCGGATGGCGCGAAGCTCGAGGACAGCGTGGACTTCAGCGTGAAGCATTTCGCGGTGGGCGACGTTGTGGACATCATTGGCCGCAGCAAGGGCCATGGTTTCCAAGGCGTCATGAAGAAGCACAACATGGGCGGCCAGCCCGCATCGCACGGCCACATGATGCACCGCCGGAACGGTTCCATCGGCTGCCGCAGCACACCGGGCCGCATTTGGAAGAACCAGGGCATGCCCGGCCACATGGGCGACGAGCGCGTGACGGTTCAGAACCTGCGTGTCGTGCAGGTGAACGAGGCGGACAACGTCATCCTCATCAGCGGCGCGATCCCCGGCAAGCCCGGCAGCTATGTCGTCATCCGCCCCGCGAAGAAGGGGCAGCCGAAGAAAGAGACGAGCCAGACGAAAAAGGAGGCAGCCAAGAAATGAGCGCGACAATCCTGACACCCGAGGCCGCAAAGGCCGCGAAGATCGAAGTCATCACGAACGGCAAATACGGCCAGGCCGCTCACGAGACCGTGGTCGCCTACCGCGCCAACCGCCGCAGCGGCACGGCCAGCGTGAAGACGAAGGCCACCGTCAACGGCTCCGGTGCGAAGCCCTGGCGCCAGAAGGGCACGGGCCGCGCCCGCGCCGGCTACAAGACCAGCCCCGTCTGGTCCGGCGGTGGCGTCGTTTTCGGCCCCCATCCCCGCGACTATTCCAAGAAGACATCGAAGCAGCAGCGCCGCATCGCCCTGCGCAAGGCTCTCAGCGCCCGCATCCTCGCCGGCGACGTGTTTGTGGTGCCTGCCTTTTCGGTCGCAGCGCCGAAGACGAAGGAATTCGTCAAGCTCATCGGCGGCATTTCGCCGGAGCCCAAGACGCTCATCGTCGGCAGGGACTTCGACGAGAACACCCGCCTTGCCGCGCGCAATGTGCAGCCCGCAGCGCTCGCCAGCGCCGCGGAGGTGAACGCCGAGCACCTGCTCCTTTTCAAGAAGATCGTCGTGACGAACGACGCGCTCGCCCAACTCGCCGAACGCATCAACAAATGAACGAGCCCTACGACATCATCCAGAGCGTCCACCTCACCGAGAAGAGCAGCATCCTCTCGGAGACGGGCAACCAGTATGTCTTCCGCGTCAGCACGAAGGCGAACAAGGTGCAGATCCGGCAGGCCATTGAGAAGCTGTTCAAGAAGAAGGTCGTCCGCGTGAACACCAGCAACGTCGGTGGCAAGCTCAAGCGCGGCCGCACGCAGCACCCCGGCATGACGAGCGACTGGAAGAAGGCAATCGTCACGCTCGCGCCGGGCGAAAAAATCGAACTCGCGTAAAGGAGACACACCATGGGACTCAAGACATTCCGCCCGCTCACACCGACGAGCCGTTTCAAGATTCTTCCCGACTTCGCAGAGGTCACCAAGAAGAAGCCCGAGAAGAGCCTCCTCGAGACGAAGAAGAAAAGCGGTGGCCGCAACAACAACGGCCGGCTCACCACCCGCCACATCGGCGGCGGTCACAAGCAGAAATACCGCATCATCGATTTCAAGCGCAAGAAGCGCGGCGTCGTGGCCGACGTGATCGCGATCGAATACGATCCGAACCGCACCTGCCGCATCGCGCTGCTCCAGTATCCCGACAAGGAGAAGGCCTACATCCTCGCGCCCGTCGGCCTCGGCGTCGGCGACAAGGTGAGCGCCGGTCCCGGCAGCGAGCCGAAGGTGGGCAACGCGCTCCCGCTTCAGGAAATCCCGCTCGGCGCGACGATTCACAACGTCGAGCTCCAGCCCGGCCGCGGTGGCCAGATGGCCCGCAGCGCCGGTGTCGGCGTCATCCTCAACAACCGCGAGGGCGACTACGCGCTGCTCAAGCTTCCTTCCGGCGAGATCCGCCGTGTCCATGTGAACTGCTACGCGACGATCGGCCAGGTCGGCAACGTGGAGCACATGAACGTGAGTTCCGGCAAGGCCGGCCGCAGCCGCTGGCTCGGTGTGCGCCCGACCGTTCGCGGCATGGTGATGAACCCGGTGGATCACCCGATGGGTGGCGGCCAGGGCAAGTCGAAGGGCGGTGGCGGACGCCATCACCCGATGTCGCCGTGGGGCCAGCTCAGCAAGGGCTTCAAGACGCGCCGCAAGCACAAGCCGAGCGACCGCTTCATCCTGCAGCGCAAGAACGCAACCAAGAAAGCAGCCATTTAATCACCCATGGGACGCAGCCTCAAAAAAGGACCATTCGTCGAGCAGCACCTGCTCGAGAAGATTGACAAGATCAACGCCTCGGGCGCGAAGAAGCCGATCAAGACTTGGTCGCGCCGCTCCACGATTGTGCCGGATTTCGTCGGGCACACGTTCCTCGTCCACAACGGGAAAGTCTTCAACTCGGTCTTCGTGACCGAAAACATGGTGGGTCACAAGCTCGGGGAGTTTTCGCCAACGCGAATCTTCAAGAAGCACGGTGCCCACACCGCAAAGGTGGCGAAGTAGCATGGCCGGCCGCGTGCCGGGTTCTCAGCAATGAAATCCTACGCGACCATCCTGCTGCCTCTCACTTTCCTCGCGCTCAGCGCGGGCGTCGGCCAAGCCGGCGACAGTTCTTTGCCATCCACAGATTCTGATTCCTCCGAGGTGACGGCTCTCGTCGCCTTGGAAAAGCTGCTGACGGAAAACCGCAGGCTGCGAGCGGAGATGGAGGACGCCAAAAAGGCGGCCGCTGTCTCGACCGCCGAGGCTGAGATTTTCAAGCGGCAGGTGCAGGAACTCGTCCTCCGCATGGAGGCACTGGGCGCCAGCACGGCGGATCCATCGAAGCTTGAGCAGCGGCTCCTGCAGGCGGTCCACGACCTCCAGCTCAGTGACCGCAGCAGGAAAGCCCTCAGCACCCAGCTGGTGCGCATGGCGGAACTGGCCCACGCATTTCTCGAAAAGCCCGACGCCGAATCAAAGCTCGTCTTTGAAACTGAGCTGAGGAAGACCGAGGAAATCCTCGTGAAGTCCGCAGTGAACGACTTCGGCGCCCTTGAAAAGAAGGACGCCGAGCCGATGCCGGACCTCTTCAACGGAAAAGTCAGCGCCCTGAAGCCCGAACTCGGATGCGTTGTCATCAACCTCGGCACCAAGCACGGGGTGAAGACGGGAATGCCGTTTCAAATCCGCCGCGGAAGCAAGGTCATCGCGACCGTCCGCGTCGTGGATGCCCGGCAGACCTTCGCGGGAACAGTGATTCAGAATCTTGTGTCAGACAAAGACCCCATAAAGCTCGGGGACACCGTCAGGGTGAACTCGCAGCTCAACTAAGATTTAACCAAAAAGCAACGCCACCAACTCAAACGCAAAATGGAAGTCAAAGCCATCTACCGATTTGCGCGCATGTCGGCCTTCAAGGTCCGGGATGTGACGCGTGAAATCCAGGGCCGCCCTGTCGCGGCCGCGCTGGACATCGTGGCGTTCAGCCCGAAGAAAGCCGCATTCCTCGTGCAGAAGACGCTCAAGAGCGCCGTCGCCAACGCCGAGAACAACCACAATCTCCGCGCCGACACGCTCGTCGTGAAGGAGGCGGTCGCCGGCGAGTCCACGACCATCAAGCGCTTCATCCCGAAGGCCCGCGGCAGCGCCGGCCCGATCCGCAAGCGCACCAGCCACATCTTCATCACCCTGACGGACGAAATCCCCGTCAAGCGCCGCGAGAAAAAGGGCTCGAAGCCCGCGGCGAAGAAGGCGCCGAAGGCCGCCAAGAAATCCGCAGAGAAATCCAAAGAATAACCATGGGACAGAAAACCAATCCAATCGGCTTCCGCCTCGCGGTAAACAAGGACTGGCGCTCCAAGTGGTTCGCCAGCCGCAAGGAGTTTCCTGAGTTCCTCGCCAGCGACATCAAGATCCGCGCGATGCTCAAGGAAAAGCTCCGCCTTGCCGCTGTCTCGAAGATTGTCATCGAGCGCGCTTGGAACAGCCTCCGCGTGACCATCCACACCGCGCGCCCCGGCATCGTGATTGGCCGCAAGGGAGCGGAGATCGAGAAGATGACCGAGGAGATTTCGCGTCTCTCGGGCGGCAAGCAGGTGAAGATTGACATCATCGAGATCAAGTCGCCCGACCTCGACGCACAGCTCGTCGCGGAGAACATCGCGATGCAGATGGAGCGCCGCATCAGCTTCCGCCGCGCGATGAAGAAGGCGATCCAGATCACGATGGAGCAGGGTGCCCAGGGCATCAAAGTCCGCTGCGCGGGCCGTCTTGGTGGAGCGGAAATCAGCCGCTCGGAATGGTATCGCGAGGGCAAGATTCCGCTGCACACGCTGCGCACGCCGATTGACTACGGCTTTGCCGAAGCCCGCACGACCTACGGTGTGATCGGCGTGAAGTGCTGGATTTGCAAGCCTGCCGCCCTGCAGGAGGAGAAGAAACCCGGTGCGCCGGCCGAGAAGAACGAGGCGGCGGACCAGCAGCCCGCAGCCTGACCCAGTAGAAATTTTTAAGAAGGAGGAAACACAATGCCTTTGTTGCCAAAACGAGTGAAGTATCGGAAGACCCAGCGCGGCAGCCGCGCCGGGAAAGCTTCCCGCGCCGTGAACCTCGATTTCGGATCGTTCGCGCTGCAGACGCTTGAGCGTGCGTGGATCACGAACACCCAGATCGAAGCGGCCCGCGTTGCGATGACCCGCAACATGAAGCGCAAGGGCAAGATGTGGATCCGCATCTTCCCGGACAAATCCGTGACCGCGCGCCCGCCGGAAACCCGAATGGGCAAGGGCAAGGGCCAGCCGGAATACTGGGTGGCCACGGTGCGCCCTGGAAACATCCTCTTTGAAATCGACGGCATCTCCGAGACGCTCGCCCGTGAATCGCTGCGGCTTGCGGCGGACAAGCTGCCCGTGCGGACGAAGTTTCTGACGCGCCACAACTAATCGCCGAGAATGAAGACCAAAGAAATCCGTGAACTGACGCCCGATGAACTGCGGGCCCGCAAGCGCGAGCTGCGCGAGCAGATTTTCCACCTCCGCCTCCAGCAGGCTGGCGGACAGCTCGAGAAGCCGAGCGAACTCCGCACGCTGCGCCGCGAGGTTGCGCGCATCGAGACGGTGCTGACCCAGAAGAACAAGACCGCGGCCGCAGCCGCCAAGTAAGGAAACCCAATGAGCGAAACTTCCACCGTTGAAACGCCCGCCCGCGGTCTCCGCAAGACCCGCGTCGGCGAGGTCGTGTCGAACAAGATGCAGAAGACCGTCGTGGTGAAGACCACGACCCGCGTGCCGCACCCGAAGTTCGGGAAAATCATCAAGAGCGTGAAGAAGTTCTACGCGCACGACGAGGAGCAGAAGGCGCAGATCGGCGATCTCGTCCGCATCGCGGAGACCCGCCCGCTCAGCAAGCTCAAGCGCTGGCGTGTGGTTGAGATTTTGAAGCACTAACCCAAGCGCCTGAAAAAGGACTAACCACCTATGCTACAAATCCGTTCCAGACTCGACGTGGCCGACAACACCGGCGCGCGCATGGCCAAGATGATCGGCGTCATTGGCAAGCCGACGCTCACGGCGCACATCGGCGACGTCATCACCGCCCACATCCGCGAGGCCCAGCCCGGCGGCCAGGTGAAGAAGGGCGAGGTCGTCCGCGCCGTCATCGTGCGCACCAAGCAGGCGATCCGCCGCGAGGATGGCAGCTACCTCCGCTTCGACAACAACGCCATCGTCATCATCGACAAGGACGAGAACCCGCGCGGCACGCGCATCTTCGGCCCTGTCGCCCGTGAACTTCGCGAGAAGAACTTCATGAAGATTATCTCGCTCGCCCCGGAGGTGCTCTGAAATGTCCAGCCGTCCCAGCTTTCATGTGAAGAAGGGTGACAACGTCACCGTGATCAGCGGCAACCACAAGGGTGCCAGCGGCAAGATCCTCGCCGTGCTGCCGAAGAAGCAGCAGGTGCTCGTGGAGGGTGTCCGCATCATCAAGAAGCACCAGCGCAAGACGCAGGAAAACCCGAACGGCGCAATCGTCGAGCGCGAGGGTCCCATCCATGTCTCCAATGTCCGCCTCGTTGAGAAGGCGGAGACCAAGAAGAAAAAATAGCAAGCCATGTCCGTCGAACTTCAGGAACACTACAAGAGCCGCGTCATCGCCGCGCTCCAAGCCGCCCACGGCTACAAGAACATCAACCAGGTGCCCAAGGTTGAGAAGGTCGTCGTGAACACCTGCGTGAACCTTCACCAGGGCGACGCGAAGCAGGCACTCGAAGATGCGAAGGCCGAGCTCGCGACCATCACCGGCCAGAAGCCCGCGGAGACCCGCTCGAAGAAGAGCATCGCGAACTTCAAGCTCCGCCAAAACCAGGCCATCGGCGCGAAGGTCACGCTGCGTGGCCGCCGCATGTATGAGTTTCTCGAGCGCCTCATCAAGACCGCGCTCCCGCGCATCCGCGACTTCCGCGGCGTGAGCACCCGCGCCTTCGATGGCAACGGCAACTACACGCTCGGTGTCGCCGACCAGACCATCTTTCCCGAAATCGAGCTCGACCGCATCAAGCGCAACATCGGCTTTGATGTGACCATCGTCACGACGGCCAAGACGAACGCCGAAGCGAAGAGCCTGCTGACCGAGCTCGGGATGCCGTTCTCAGACAAGGCACGCCTGAAGCGCGCGCAGCAGCAGCAACAGGAGCAACCGACCGCTTAACCACACATGAGCGCACTTACCGATCCCATCGCAGATTTTCTCACCCGTCTCCGCAATGCCTGCCGCTCCGGCAGGTCCGAGATCCTCGCGCCTTACTCGAAGATGAAGGCGGAGATCGCCCGCATCCTCAAGCAGGAGGGCTACATCTCGAACTTTGAGGTTGAGACCGGCACCGGCCCGCAGCCGCAGCTGAAGGTCGTGAACAAATTCGTCAACCGCGCCCCGGCCATCACCGGCCTCAAGCGCGTCTCCAAGCCCGGTCTCCGCCGCTACGTCGGCTCGACCGAGATCCCGCGCGTCCTCGGCGGGCTCGGCATCAGCATCCTGTCCACCTCGAAGGGGCTGATGTCCGGACGTGAGGCCAAGAAACAGAACGTCGGCGGTGAGTTGCTGGCGTTCGTCTGGTAAAGACTATGTCGCGAATCGGAAAGAAACCCATCGAACTGCCGGCCAAGGTCAGCGTCAAAATCGGCGCGGACGGCCAGGTGAATGTTGAAGGCCCGAAGGGCAAGCTCGCGTGGTCGCTGCCGCAAGGTGTCAGCGGCAAGGTCGAGGGCACGAAGGTGACCTTTATCTGTGAAAAGCCGGAGGCGAATGCGCTGCACGGCCTGAGCCGCGCCTTGGTCAACAACATGGTCAACGGCGTCGCGAACGGCTACGTGAAGGATCTCGAAATCCAGGGCGTCGGTTTCAAGGCCGCGCTCAAGGGCAAGGTGCTCCAGCTCAACCTCGGCTACTCGCACGAAATCAATCATCCGATTCCGGATGGCATCAAGGTGACTGTGACCGACAACACCAAGGTCCGCGTCGAGGGCATCGACCGCCAGCTTGTCGGCCAGGTGGCCTCGGATATCCGCAGCTATTACCCGCCGGAGCCTTACAAAGGCAAGGGCGTCCGCTACGTCGGCGAGAAGATCATCCGCAAGGAAGGCAAAACCGTCCAGTAAGCCATGGCCAAAAACATCCGCAAACAAAGCATCCAGATGCGCCACAAGCGCCTCCGCAAGATCGTCTCCGGCACGCCGGAGCGCCCGCGCCTTGCGGTGCATTTCAGCGGCAAGCACATCTATGCGCAGGTCATTGATGACGTCGCCGGCAAGACCATCGCGAGCGTGAACACGACCGAAGCTGGTCTGAAGGCGCAGAAACCCAGGGCCAATGCCGTGACCGCGACTGCCGTTGGCAAGCTCGTTGCCGAGCGCGCGAAGGCGAAGAACGTGGACAAAGTCGTCTTTGACCGCGGCGGCTTTATCTTTCACGGCAAAGTGAAGGCGCTCGCCGACGCGGCGCGCGAGGGCGGACTCCAATTCTAATCTTATGGCCGAAAACACCAAACCTTCCGACAGCAGATCCAGCCGCGGCCCGCGCGGCCCGCGCGGCCGGCGCCAGGCGCCTGCGCAGCCTTCCGAGCCCGTGGATCGTGGAACAGTCTCCGTGGGTGCCTTCGCCGGCCAACCTCAGGCGGAGCTCATCGAGAAGCTCGTCTTCATCAACCGCTGCGCGAAGGTCGTCAAAGGCGGCCGCCGCTTCAGCTTCAGCGCGCTGCTCGTCATTGGTGACAAGCAGGGCCGTGTCGGATTCGGTTTCGGCAAGGCGAACGAAGTCTCCGAGGCGATCCGCAAGGCTGGTGACCGCGGTCGCCGCAATCTCAAGCACTTCGCCATCAGCAGCACGACGATCCCGCACGAAGTCGTGGGCAACCACGGCGGCGGACACGTCATCCTCAAGCCTGCCAGCCCCGGCACCGGCATCAAGGCCGGCGGTGCGGTCCGTGCGGTGTGCGACGCGGTCGGCATCAAGAACATCCTCGCGAAGAGCCTCGGCTCCTCGAACCATGCGAACGTCCTCAAGGCGACGCTCGATGCGTTGAGCAAGCTCCGCCAGCGCGATGACGTGTTCAAGATTCGCGGAATCAGCCTGAAGGCGCCTGCCGCGGCCTAGTTTGACGCAAGGCGGCCCTGAGGCGCGCGGCTGAGCCGCAGCCGCCGGCCCCACCAACCTGAAAGACACAACCATGAACCTCACCAACTTGAAACCCCGCCCCGGTGCGCGCCACCGCGTGAAGCGCCTCGGCAGCGGCGAGAGCAGCGGCAAAGGCAAGACCTGCGGCAAAGGCCACAAGGGCCAGAAGGCCCGCAGCGGCGGAAGCATCCGCCTCGGCTTCGAGGGCGGCCAGATGCCGCTCATCCGAAAGACGCCGAAGCGCGGCTTCAACAATGCGGTCTTCAAGACTCGCTGGGCCATCGTCAATCTCGACTCGCTCAACTCCTTCAATGACGGCGCGAGCGTGGACGAAAAGGCGCTCCTCGACGCGGGCATCATCCGCAGGCCCTATGATGGCGTGAAAATTCTCGCGAGCGGCTCCCTTTCCAAGAAGCTGACCATCGTCGCCAACAAGGCGAGCGAATCCGCCAGAGCCGCGATCGAAAAGTCGGGAGGAACTCTCACGCTGAAGTAAGGCGCCGCGGAGGCAGCGCCACGGGGGGCTCCAGCCCTTCCTTGGCTATGCCGCCGCCCTCGCAAATACCGCCGAATGATTTCTGCATTTTTCAACATCCGCAAGATCCCGGAGCTTCGGAACCGGGTGCTCTTCACCTTGCTGATGGTGGTGCTCTATCGAATCGGCTGCACGATCACGTGCCCGGGCGTCAATGCGAGCGTCCTGAAGCACTACTTCGTCGAGCGGATGAACAGCAGCGGGGAGGGTGGTGGAGCGGCGGCGCTGTTCAACATCTTCAGCGGTGGCGCGCTTGAGCAGTGCGCGGTGTTCTCGCTCGGCGTGATGCCTTACATCAGCGCGAGCATCATGATGCAGTTGCTCACCGCGGTGATTCCGCGTCTGGGCAAGCTGGCCAAGGAGGACGGCGGCCGGCAGAAAATCGGGCAATACACCCGCTACGTCACGATCATCCTCTGCATTTTTCAGGGACTGCTGATGACGAAGCAATTCGTCAGTCCGTCGGACACGATCCTGCCCGGCATCCGCGAGACGATGGCCCATTACGGGCCGCTCGTTCCTGAGACCGGATTCTGGTTCGAACTGGTGTCCGTCGTCTGCCTCACGGCGGGTTCGATGCTCCTGATGTGGCTCGGTGATCAAATCACCGACCGCGGCATCGGCAACGGCATGTCGTTGATTATCGCCGTCGGCATCGTTGCACGCCTGCCCGCTGCGCTGGTGCAGGCTTGGAAGACGGTCGTCCCCTCGGGCGAGGGCGTCGCCAATGTGGCGCCGATGAAGCTCGTGCTCATGCTGGCCTTCCTCATCCTCGTGATTGCCGGCGTCATCTGTCTCACGCAGGCGCAGAGGCGGGTGACGATCCAGTATGCGAAGCGCGTCGTCGGTCGGAAGCAGTATGGCGGTGTCGCGCAATACATGCCGCTGAAGGTCAACTACGCGGGCGTGATGCCGATCATCTTCGGCCAGGCGCTGCTCGTGTTCCCCTCGACGATGGTGTCGCTGATTTCGGATTCGCCCGGCGCGAAGAAATTCGCCGAGGCGCTGAACTCGGGCTGGCCGCACTACGTCATCTACAGCGTCCTGATTTTCTTCTTCAGCTATTTCTGGGTCGCCACGCAGTTCCAGCCGCAGCAGATCGCCGACGATTTGAAAAAGGCCGGCGGCTACATCCCCGGTGTGCGTCCCGGCAAGCCGACGGCTGAGTTTCTCGACAAGGCGATGACGCGCCTGACCTTCGCGGGCGCCATCTTCCTGCTCGTGATCGCGCTGCTGCCGAACATGCTCAGCAACGCCGCGCATGTTCCTGCTCTGGCCGCGCAGTTCTTCGGCGGCACGAGCATCCTCATCGTGGTCGGTGTGGTGCTCGACACGATGCGTCAGATCGAAACTCACCTGCTCCAGCGGCACTACGACGGCTTCCTGCGGAAGGGCAAGCTTCGCGGGCGCTTCGACCGTTCGCCCGAACAGCGCGGCGAGGCGGTCGCCAACACAGCGCTCGTCTGGCTTGCGACCGGCGCTGCGATTCTCGTCCTTGCCGGCATCGTGGCTTTCTTCATGAGCCGGTTTGCACATTAGCGGCCCATGCCGCACCGCGTGTTCCCAGGATGATTCCGATCAAGTCCGAACGTGAAATCGAGAAGATGCGGGAATCCTGCATGAGCGCCGCTCGGGTGCTTGAACGGCTTGGGAACCTCGTGCGCCCCGGCGCGACGACCGGCGAGATTGACGAGGCCGCAGCCGATTTCATGGCTGAGGAAAACTGCCGCAGTGCATTTCTCGGCTACCGCAATTTTCCCGGCAACATCTGCATCTCCGTGAATGAGGAAGTCGTCCACGGCATCGGCGGCACCCGGCGCATCCAATACGGCGACGTCGTGAAGCTCGATGTCGGCGTGATCAAGGGCGGCTGGGTCGGCGACACCGCGAAGACCGTGCCTGTGGGTGCGGTCAAGCCCGCTTGGTCGCGCCTGCTCGCCGTCACTGAAGACATCCTCGACCGCGTCATCCCGCTGGTCACTGCTGGCCGCCGCCTCGGTGACATCTCGGCGTTCGTCGAGGACGAAGTCGTTGCGAATGGCTACAACGTCGTCCGCGAGTTTGTCGGCCACGGAGTCGGGCGCAATTTGCACGAGGAGCCGCAGATCCCGAATTTTGGCCGCGCTGGCACTGGTCCGCGCCTGAAGGCCGGGATGACGCTTGCCATCGAGCCGATGGTCAACCTCGGTGGTGCCGCTGTCCGCACGCTGGAGGATGGCTGGACCGTCGTGACCGCTGACCATTCGCCCAGCGCGCATTTTGAGCACACCGTGCTCGTCACCAAGGGCGAGCCTGAAATCCTCACATGGCGTGAGCGCATCCTCGCCAAATGAACATGACCCGCTCCGCTGAAAATAATTCCGTTTCCGGGCATTCGCGCCTTGCCAGCGCGGGAACTTCTGTTACGGATACGCGCAAGGCATCACCGAAGACCGGCCGCGAGCCGGTGCAAGTAGCCACCTAGCGCACGAGGCGCCTGCTCTCAAAGTTCAGGCACCCCGGGCGATTTTTTGTCCTCTCGAAACCAACCACGCTTCCAATCATGAAAGTCAGAGCATCAGTCAAGCGGCAGTGCGAAACCTGCCGCGTCGTCCGGCGCAAGGGCGTCGTCCGCATCATTTGCAAAAACCCGCGCCATAAGCAGCGCCAAGGCTAACTCCAACCAAACACACCCATGCCACGACTTCTCGGCGTTGACATCCCAGGCGACAAGCGAATCGAAGTTTCGCTCCCATACATCTACGGCATCGGCCCGAGCAATGCGAAGAAAGTGCTCGAGGCCGCCAACGTGGATCCGAACCTCCGTGCGAAGGATCTCACTCCTGAGCAGCTCAACGCAATCATCCACGCCATCTCGGCTCAGAAGATTTTGATCGAGGGCGACCTGCGCCGCGAACTCCAGCAGAACCTCAAGCGTCTTCAGGCCATCAACAGCTACCGCGGCCTCCGCCACCGTCGCGGCCTGCCTGTCCGCGGCCAGCGCACGCAGACAAATGCCCGCACCCGCAAGGGGCCGCGCAAGACTGTCGGCGTCCAGCGCGCCAAGGACGCCGCTCCCGCCAAGGCGTAATTTTCAAACCAATCCGAATTCCGAACCATGGCTGAAAACGAAAACATTCCCGCACCCGCGCCCGCCGCCGGGGCACCCGCTGCTGCTGCCGCTCCAGCCGCCGAAGCGAAACCGAAAGCCGCCAAGAAGGCTGCTCCGAAGAAGAAGGACGCCGCAGAGGGCGCCGCTCCCGCAGCCGCCGCAGCGCCTGCCGCAGCCGATGTGTCCCTCGACCTCAACGCAGGCATCGAGCCCATCAAGGTCGTCAAGGCCAAGGGAAGCAAGAACGTCGCCGTCGGCATCGCCCACGTCCTCGCGACCTTCAATAACACCGTCGTCAGCATCACTGACCAGAAGGGGAATGTCCTCGGCTGGTCCAGCGCCGGCAAGGTCGGCTTCAAGGGCTCCCGCAAGAGCACTGCTTACGCTGCTCAGATGGTCGCGCAGGATGCCTGCCGTCAGGCCATGGGTCACGGCGTCCGCGAGGTTGAGGTCCGCGTGAAGGGCCCCGGTTCCGGCCGCGAGAGCGCCATCCGCGCCATTCAGGCCGTCGGCTTGGAGATCTCCATCATCAAGGACGTGACCCCCGTCCCGCACAACGGCTGCCGCCCTCCCAAGGCGCGGCGCGTGTAGTCATCCCAACACTCAAACTTTCACTCTTCACACCTCATGGCACGTTACACCGGACCCAAGGATAAAGTCGCCCGCCGCTACGGCACGCCGCTTTTCGGCCCCACCAAATACCTCGAGCGGAAAAACTACCCGCCTGGCATGCACGGCCCGAAGGGTTCGCGCCGGAAGAGCAGCGAATACTCCATCGCCCTCGCTGAGAAGCAGAAGCTTCGTTACCAATACGGCCTGCTTGAGCGCCAGTTCCGCCGCACCTTTGAAATCGCCGCCAACACCCGCGGCGTCACCGGCGAAATCCTCCTCCAGCTCCTCGAGAGCCGCCTCGACAACATCGTCTATCGTCTTGGCTTCGCCAACAGCCGCAACGCCGCCCGCCAGATGGTCGGCCACGGCCATGTCCAAGTGAACGGCCGCAAGGTGGATGTCCCTAGCTTCCAATGCAAGCCGGGTGACACCATCGTCGTGAAAGACAAGTCCGCTTCCCGCCGCCTCGCCACGAAAAATCTCGAGCTGACCCAGATCGCACCCGTGCCGGACTGGCTGACCGTCAACAAGGACGCCTTCCAAGGCAAGGTCACCCGCATCCCATCCCGCGAGGAGATCGCCCCGATCGTCAACGAGCAGCTCATCGTCGAGCTTTACTCGAAGGCGTAATCGAAGCCGCAGCGCGGAGATCGAACCGCGCCGCGTGCAGATAATTCAAGAACCCCGGCGCCGAACGGTGCCGGGGTTTTCTTTTGCCGGAAAATGTTGTCATCTGCGCGGCGCCCCTCGATGGATGAAGATCCGGCGCATGTGGATGGGTCATGGCGATGCTCGGGACCACTTGGCGGCCTGATGGCCTGAAAAGGTGGAGGCCGACACACCGCGAAACCGCTCATCGGATTCCCGTGCCATCGCTGCAAGAGGCGCCTGCTTCCCAGCATGTGGATTCAACGCGGCAGTTCTGCGTTGAGCAGATGCGACCGCTCATTCAACCTCCGTCCATGCCCCGCAAAGCCGCCCGCAGAACTCCCGCCCGCAATGCCTCCCACCGCAACGCGGACGGGCGTAAAGCCACCGTCGCCATCATCGAGCCGCCCCCGCACTCCATCGTTCCCCGCAGCAGGCGCCAGCTCAGCTTCGGCGGCAAGTGGCAGTATGCGCCCGCGCCGGAGTCCGTTGTGGTGAAGCCCGAGGGGCGCTACGAGCTGTTCATCGGCGGGAAGTTCGTCGCGCCAAAATCAGGCGCGTATTTTCCCTCGCACAATCCCGCGAACGAAAAGCAGCTCGCCGAGATCGCACGCGCTGATGCCGCGGATGTGGATGCCGCCGTCGCCGCCGCGCGCCGCGCATACGAGCGCGTGTGGTCGAAGATTCCCGGCCGCGAGCGCGGCAAGTATCTCTACCGCATTGCGCGCATCATCCAAGAAAAGGCGCGCGAGCTCGCCGCGCTCGAATCGCTCGACGGCGGCAAGCCGATCAAGGAGTCGCGCGACTTCGACCTCCCGCAGGTCGCCGCGCATTTCTTCTACCACGCCGGCTGGGCGGACAAGCTGCGCTACGCCTTTCCCGGCCGCGACTCCGTGAGGCCCGTCGGCGTGTGCGGGCAGATCATCCCGTGGAATTTCCCGCTCCTCATGGCCGCGTGGAAGCTCGCGCCCGCGCTCGCGTGCGGCAACACGTGCGTGCTCAAGCCCGCCGAGACCACGAGCATCACCGCGATGCACCTCGCGCGCATCCTGCAGGAGGCCGAGCTGCCCGACGGCGTCGTGAACATCGTCACCGGCGCGTGCGAGACGGGCCGCGCGCTCGTCGAGCATCCCGGCGTCGACAAGCTCGCCTTCACCGGCAGCACCGAGGTCGGCAAGCTCCTCGCAAAGTCCGTCGCCGGCACGGACAAGAAGCTGACGCTCGAACTCGGCGGAAAGGCCGCGCACCTCGTCTTCGAGGACGCGCCGCTCGACCAGGCCGTGGAGGGCATCGTGAATGGAATCTTTTTCAACCAGGGCCACGTCTGCTGCGCCGGCTCGCGGCTCTTCGTGCAGGAGGGCGTGTATTCCACCGTGCTCCGCAAGCTGCGTGACCGTATCGCCACGCTGCGCGTCGGCGACCCGCTCGACAAGAACACCGACATCGGCGCCATCAACTCCAAGCCCCAGCTTGAGAAAATCCGCACGCTCGTGGACGCGGGCGTGGCCGAGGGCGGCGAACTTTTCCAGACCCGCTGCACGCTGCCCGCGCGCGGCTGGTGGTTCCCGCCGAGCGTCATCACGGGCGTCACCGCGAGCCACCGCGTCGCGCAGGAGGAAATCTTCGGCCCCGTGCTCAGCGTGCTCACCTTCCGCACGCCCGAGGAGGCCGTCGAGCGCGCGAACAACACGCCCTTCGGCCTCAGCGCCGGCGTGTGGACGGACAAGGGCAGCAAGATTTTCAAAATCATCTCGAAGCTGCGCGCCGGAGTCGTGTGGGCGAACACCTACAACAAGTTCGACCCGACGTCGCCGTTCGGCGGCTACAAGGAGAGTGGATGGGGTCGGGAGGGCGGGGTGCATGGACTCGCGCCGTATGTGGCGTAGAGCGCGCTGAAATTGTCCGTTATTTTCGCATCGAGCGGTTGCCAACGCGTTTCCCGCGGGCACGATGCGCGCGATGTCCAACGACCCATCGCCCTCGCAGGGGGATCCTGAGCCTGCATCTTCGTCTGAAGGCGATCGCCGCGAGTTCTTGAAAAGTGCCGCGTGCGCCGCGCTGGGCGGCGCCTGCGTGCTTGCGCCCGCAGCCGTCGGAATCAGCGTGCTCCTCGGCCCACTGCGCAAGCCCGCGCCCGATGGCGCATGGGTGGAGCTGACGAAGCTCAACGCGCTGCAGGTCGGGGCACAGCCGCGCCTCTTTCAAGTGTTCGTCGAGCGCACCGATGCATGGACGCGCCACGCGCGCAACGCCGTGGGTTCGGTCTTCCTTGAGCGCCTCAGCGATCGGACTGTGCGCGCTTTCCAAGCCTCGTGCCCGCACCTCGGCTGCGCCGTCGAGTGGCGCGCCGAGCAGAAGCACTTCTACTGCCCGTGCCATAACAGCGCGTTCTCGCACGAAGGCGCGATCATTGACCCGAGCCCGTCCGCGCGCGGCCTCGACACGCTCGAAGTCGCGATTCACGGCGACGGTTCCGTGTGGGTCAAGTTCCAGGACTTCAAGGCCGGCGTGAAGGAGAAGATTCCCGTCGCATGAGGCTCTTCGACTGGCTCGACGACCGCATCGCATTCCGCAAGCTCGTCCACGGCGCGCTCTACGAGCACGTGCCCGGCGGTGCGCGCTGGCGTTACATCTGGGGCAGCACGCTCACGTTCGCGATCGTGGTGCAGTTCATCACCGGCGTATTTTTGTGGATGAACTACAGCCCGAGCGCTCAGAGCGCGTGGGAGAGCGTCTATTACATCAACAACGTGATGCCCGGCGGCTGGCTGCTGCGCGGCATCCACCATTTCATGGCGCAGCTCATGGTGCCGCTGCTCGTGCTGCACTTCCTGCAGGTAATCATCGACGGTGCATACAAGGCGCCGCGCGAGTTCAACTACTGGTTTGGCCTCGGCCTGCTCGTGCTCACGCTCGCGATCTCGCTCACCGGCTACCTGTTGCCGTGGGATCAGCGCGGATACTGGAGCACGAAGGTCGCGACCAATCTGATCAGCGGCGTCCCGCTCATCGGCGACCAGCTCCAGCGCGTGGTCGTCGGCGACGCGAACTACGGGCACCACACGCTCACGCGCTTCTCCGCGATGCACATGGGCGTGCTGCCCGCGCTGATGGTGCTTCTCATCGTCGCGCACGTCGCGCTGTTCCGGAAGCACGGCCTTACGCCGAAGCTGCCGCAGAAAAAGCCCGATGCTATGTTCTGGCCCGACCAAGTGCTGAAGGACGCCGTCGCGTGCTTCGCCGTGCTCGCCGCGGTGCTTGGCCTCGTGTGGTGGTTCAAGGGCGCGGAACTCGGCGCGCCGGCGAACCCGGCTGAGCCCTACAGTGCCGCGCGGCCCGACTGGTATTTCATGGCGCTCTTCCAGTTCCTGAAATTCTTCCAGGGCGAGCGCGTGATCTGGGGCTCGCTGATCATCCCCGGCGCCGTCTTTGCGCTGCTCATGCTCATGCCGTTCATCGGCCGGTGGAAAATGGGACACCGCTTCAACATCTTCGTCCTCATCGCCGGGCTCGCGGGCTTCGGCGCGCTCACCGCGATGGCGTTCATCCACGACGCGCGCGACACGCACTACAAGGCCGCAGTGCAGCAGGCGCACCGCGACGCCGAGCGCGCGAAGCAGCTCGCCACCGAGCGCAACGGCATCCCCACCGAGGGCGCGCTTGCATTGCTCCGCAACGATCCGCTCACGCAGGGTCCGCGCCTTTTCGCCAGCCAGTGTGCGAGCTGCCACACTTACGACGGGCACGACGGCCTCGGCGAGCCCGTCGCGGAAAAGGACCGCAGCGCGCCCGATCTCGCCGGCTTTGGCTCGCGCGACTGGCTGAGCGGCTTCATGGATCCCGCGCAGATCGAGACGCTGAAGTTTTTCGGCGGCACCGTCTTCGTCCACCCGAAGGCCGGCGACAAGAAGAGCCGCATGGTGCGCCTCATTCTCGACGACGTGCCGAAATACTCCGCCGAGGAAAAGGCGCAGCTCGGGAAAATCATCGCCGCCATCAGCGCCGAGGCGAAGCTGCCCGCGCAGAAGGCCGCCGACGCACGCGACATCGCAGTCATCGAGGAGGGCCGAAAGCTGCTCCGCGATCTCACGCTCGACTGCACCGACTGCCACCGTTTCCACGAGGTGGAAGGCGGCAAGGCACCCGACTTCACCGGCTACGGCTCGCACGAGTGGCTCGTGGAGTTTTTGAAGAATCCCGGCCACGAGCGCTTCTACGGCAAGCGCAACGACCGCATGCCCGCCTTCGGCGAATCGAGCCGTCTCACCGCGCGCGAACTCGATCTGCTCGTCCGCTGGATGCGCGGCGAATAGCCGGGCTGGCCCTACCTCGACAGTTCATTCACGCGGCGGCGGATTTTCTCCACGTCCGCGTTTCGCACGTAGTCGGGAATGTTCTTCCATATGGCGTGGAAGCCGAACCCCCCGCCGGTGAGTTCGCGAATCGCCTCGCCCTTGCTCCAGCGCTGCTCCACCACGCGAAACATCGCGCAGATGACGCCCGTGCGGTCGGCGCCGTGCTGGCAGTGGACGAGGAAAGGCCCCATCTCCTTCCGCAGGAGCGCGAGGACCTTGGCCACTTCCTCGTCCTTGATTCGCCAGGCGCTCATATCCACGTTCAGCAGACGCAGCCCGGTGCCGCGTGCCTCCCGCTCGTCGTCGTTGAAATTGCGGAGGTTGACCACGGTGCGGATTCCGAGCTTCTCCAGCGCGCGCATTCCGGCTGCGTCCGGCTGCGCTGAGCGGAAGAGCTGCGGCGTGATGCGGTGGAGATTCTTGACCGCAGAGCCGGGGATTGGCTGAGCCCAGTTTGCCGGGCGTTCGGCGAGCGCCGGAAATGCGATGGTGAAAACTGCGGCGAAGATGCGAAACATGGCGGCACACTGCACCCGCCGGTCGCAAATGGGGAGCGCGGAAAACTACCTCAGTTCGCCGGCAGACCGACTTGGATATTTGGCATGGCGACTCCGCCGCCGCGCAGAGTGACTCCCATCGGCGCCCTGCCCGCAGCCGAATCACATGCAGTTTGGCGGCGGGAAGGTTCCCCGCCGGTCGGGAGCACACACCGGCGCTGCCAGCCCAGCGGAAAGCGGTTCGCCGGATCCGCAAAAACCCAAAGATGATACTGGTTGCTCGTGTCAATGAGCCGGCTTTCCGCCGGGAAGAGCTCCACTGCTTCGTGCTCGGGCCCGACGAGTTCGTTTTTGATTCGTTGAAACTCCTGCCAACTCGTCACCGCACCCGCGTCATGGCGGCGGATATCCAGATGAATGAATGGCCGTTCGATATTCATCAGAACCGTGTAGGTATCATTGCGAAAGGCGCGGTCTGGAATCATCAGCTTCGTGGCGTCTTCCGTCCACCGCAGCTTTTCATCCTGAGAGGGCATGCGTCCTTGGAATACTTCGAGGAAAAAGCTGTCGGGGCGCGAGAGGAGCATCTCATGAAGCCCTTGGAGGAACGCGCTGTCCCGCCGCACGGAGATTTCGACGAATGGAGTCATCGCCGGGACTTTTTCTGGGGCGACGGACGCAGGGCGGCGCTGCGCTGAGAGGCATTGCTGGGGGTTGGAGGAACTACCGTCATATTCCTCCGCATTTAGTCGGAGGAAGGCACGGCAGACAAAATACTCAGGGTGAAGCGATAACTGTGGTGCGAATATGGCGGAAAACGCTACATCGCTACAAGACACCTACAACGGCTGCCGAATCGCAGGGATGCCCAGTGGCACGTATTGCGGATTTTCCGCAGAGGGATGTTGTAAGGCAGGATGACGAATGACGAAATTCTCCACAGATGATGTCCGTTCCCGATGTCCATTCCTTGAAACGCGGCGGAAACCGACCCGGCCGCGGTGCGGCATGTTAGGGCGTGCCACGCTGGTCCTGGGTCATCTCGTTCACCCAGAAAGCCGCCCGGGTGTAGAGTTCCGCCGCATTTTTCAGCCCGAGTTTCTCCTTGATGCGCGCACGGTAGGTTTCAACGGTGCTTTCGCCGAGGTGAAGCTGCTCCGCAATGCGGCGTGAGTTGTAACCCTTGCCGATCAACTGAAACACCTCCAGTTCTCGATCTGCAAGGAGGTCGATTCCCGTCGCCTTCGTGGATCCGCCGGTGGTCAGCTTCTTGAGGACTTGGGCGGTGATCTTGCTGCCGAGATACACCTCGCCGCCCAGGACCTTCTCAATGGCCTCGCTCAAGGTCGTGGTGGCCTCATGCTTCGAGATGTATCCGCGGGCCCCCGCCCTGAGCACGCGCTCGGCATACAATTCCTCGTCGTGCATCGAGAGGACGAGCACAGGAATGTCGATTTCCTGCGCCTTGAGGTCTTTGATCAGTTCCAAGCCACTCGAACCCCGGAGCGTCAAATCCACGATCGCGATGTCCGGCTTTGTCCGGAGGATGATATTGATTGCGTCGCCGACATTGTCCGTTTCGCCGCAGACGGTGAAGGAGCCCGCCTTGGCCAGCATGTGGCCGAGCCACTCTCGAAACATGAGGTGATCCTCGACGAGCACCACGCGGATTTGTTTGGCTCTTGCAGGTGTCTTCATAGGGGCTGGGTCACAGGGGATGTGGCGGGTCCGGGAGCGCTCACGGCGCGAGGATGAGGCAGCGTGCATTGCACCGTGGTTCCGATCCCCAGTTTGCTCCTCACGCTGAGGGTGGCGCCGATCAACTGTGCCCGATACTGCATGGTTCGCAGCCCGATTCCGAGGGGCAGATCTGGACCCGATCGAAACCCGGTGCCGTCATCGGAAATTCTAAGAACCACATTGTCGCCCTCGTGAAAAAGGCTCACCTCCGTGTGGCTGGCCTTCCCATGGCGCACGGCATTGCTCATCGCCTCCTGCACGATGCGATACAGATGCAGCGCGACCTGCGGGTTCTGGATGGTGACTTCTTCCGAGCATTCAAAATGAGCGGAACCCTCGCGAAGAAAATCCGCCTTGGTGGCGAGATCCTTGAGCGCGGAGACGATTCCCTCACTCTCCACCTGAATTGGGAAAATTCCCCGCGCGAGATTGCGTGCCTCGACGATGGTCTCCTTGAGGAATGTCTGGATTTTTCCGGCAATCGCCGCTTGGGAGAGCCCCGCAGCCTCAAGTTCGTCTTTCAGGCACTCAATCGCGCAGTCGATCGCGGCGAGGTTTTGGCAGACGCCATCATGCAAATCCTGGCCGATCCGTATCTGCTCGCGCTCACCGGCCCGGACGACCTCGAGTTCGAGGCTGCGTGCCAGCGTGATGGCCTCGAGGCGCTCCCGAACGGTCTCACGCTGCTTCTTCATCACCGCGGCCCCTGCCGCCACGAAGGCAAAGTAGAACAATCGGTTGATTCCCGCCCAGAGATATCCCTCGCTGGTCTCATAGGGATGCGTGGGAAGATTGGCAAAATACCACGTGGCGCTCGATAACGCTGCGAGAAGGAAGCCCGCCTTGCGGCCCGCATACCAAGAGGCGACAAAGACGGGAAATCCGTAGAAGACGAAGAGGCTGAACTCCCATGAAGTCGCATAGTCGCACACCCCGATGATGGCGATCATCAGAATGGACTCCGCCACCACGAGCCATTTGGGCTGTTTTTCAAATGCGGCTCCGAGCTTCATCGCCAGTCTTCTTCGCAACAAAAGCAGCGCTCCGCAAGGTGTGAGATTGGCCACGGCTCCTGAGTCGGACCGCGCGTTCCGCCAGTGGTTGGAACCTCTGCGTGGACGGGCAAATGGAAAAAAGTCGGCACGGACCACGCCTTCACCTAAGCCATTGCCCGGCGGCACTCGGTGCCGACTTTCCGATCGAGGGAAATATCCCGCCGAATGGTTCCTCATGTCGCAATTTCAACGCAACGCTTGGGGTGCTTGGCATTCCCGCATGTGAATGGACATGCACCTACTCCAACAAAAGACACGTGATGTAATGAATATGGTCGCGATGATGTGGCGGAAAATGTCACACGCGGCGCGATGCGGGCGTTGAACCTAGCGCGGGCACACCAGCCCCGGGGGTTGGCTGGCGCGCTCCGCGACTATTTCAGGCCAAGGATCAAGCGCAGCGAGTCGAGGCGAAGCCGTGCGGAGGTGAGTGCGGCCGAAAGCTCCGCCTTCTGTTTTTGCAGGGCGGCGATTTCCTCCGGGCGCACGTGGTCGTTGATGGTGCGAAGGGTAATCAGCCGTTCGATCTCCTCCTGGAGTTGTGCCTCCATTGCACTTGCCGATTCAGCCACGACGGATGCCATCCGTGCGGTCGCGAGCGTCTGCGCGGTGGCGAGCATCGCAGGGAGGAGCTTTCGGCGCATCGGGCCGCGGCCGAGGAGGCGGAAGATATCGCCCTTCTCCAATTTTGCCGAGCCCACCCGGGCATCGTCGCTGCGATCCGCCATCACGTGGTCCACCACGATGCGCAGTGGAGTTGGCGGGAGAAAGCGGTCCACGTGCAGAGCTGCGGGCGCGACACATTCCACGACGGCGTGGACTTCGAGCAGGATGCTCTCGCTTCCCGCGCCTTTCCACACACCGAACGCGGTGTTCCCCCGCTCGGAACCGAGCAGCAGATCGAGCGCACCGCTCAGCAGCGGATGGTCGCCCGTCATGAAGCCGAGATCCTCGCGGCTCAGCGCCCGTATGCGCTCGAAGGTCACCGACATCCCGTCCTCAGGCAGCGACGGGAACGCGTCGGTGAGCAACTGGCCGGGCTTCAGCAGATACGCGCGGCTCCCGAGGTCGTCCACCTGCACCCCGAAGTGATCGAGCAGCCGCACGCAGAAGTCCTCGAAGACGGCGTCCCTGTCCGTCTCACGGATTCGCGTGATCAGCTCCGCGGCACGCTCCGGCTTCGACGAGTTGAGTTCGAGCAGCCGGTCGTGTCCACGCGCCAGCCGGCCGGCGAGGGCAGCGTGCATCGCGGTGGTTCGCCTGATGAGGGCGGCGAGCTTCTTCGCGGAGAAAGTTTCACAAAGGGCATCCAGTTCCGGCTGAAGCTCACTCGCGATTTCCGCGGCGCCGTGCGGGTTTTTCTCAAACGCATTCAGCCCCTCGTGATACCAGCCCGCGAGCACCTCGCCCTCGGTGCCGGGAATGTAGGGCACGTGAATCTGGATCGCCGCCGTCTGCCCGATGCGGTCGAGCCGCCCGATGCGCTGCTCGAGCAGTTCGGGGTTCGCCGGCAGATCGAACATCACCAGGTGGTGCGCGAACTGGAAGTTGCGCCCCTCGCTGCCGATCTCGGAGCAGAGCAGGATGCGCGCGCCCTCCGGCTCGGCAAAATGCGCCGCGTTGCGGTCGCGCTGCAGCAGTGTGAGGCCCTCGTGGAAAATTCCGGCGCTCACCTTCATCTCGTGCTGGAGCCTCGCGGCGATTTCCTCCACCAGCTCGCGCGTCTTGCAGATGAGCAGCACCTTCTCCGTGCCGGGCTGCTTCAGCAGGTCGGCGAGCCATTTCACTTTGGCGGGGATCTCATCGTCCGATCCGTCGAGCCGGTGCAGCCGCGCCACGCGCTTCGGAAATCCCCTCAGCGACGCGCGGGTGTTGCGGAACATCACGCGCCCGGTGCCGAAGGTGTCGAGCAGCTCCGCCACGAGCCGCGCGCGTGCGTCGTCGCCACCTGCGGCAAGTTCGTCGCAGTGGCGCAGCACATGCGGCGACTGTTTTCCGAAAAGCGCGCGGTCCTCCGCAGTGAGCGGCTCGCCGGCGAGCAGCCCGTCGAGCGCGTGCGCGACTTCCTCGTAGTGCTTGCTCTCCTCGAGAAACGCGGCCAGGTCCGAGTAGCGGTCCGGATCGAGCAGGCGCAGCCGTGCGAAGTGCCCCTCCGGCCCGAGCTGCTGCGGGGTCGCGGTGAGCAGCAGCAGGCCCGGGGTCTTCTGCGTGAGAGCCTCGACCAGCGCATACTGCGGGCTCGAATCCCCCGGGCTCCATTCCATGTGGTGCGCCTCGTCCACGACGAGCAGGTCCCAGCCGGCCTCAGTGATTTGCCGCGCGCGCTGCCGGTCTGCGGCGAGCATCGCGATGCTGCAAAGCACGAGCTGGCTGTCGAGGAACGGGTTCGCATCCGGCTGATGCTGCTGGATCGACGCGCAGCGCTCCTCGTCGAAAATCGCGAACAGCAGGTTGAATCGCCGCAGCAGCTCGACGAACCACTGGTTCACCAGCGGCTCTGGAACGAGGACGAGGATTCGGTCCGCGCGTCCCGTGAGATGGAGGCGGTGGAGAATCAGCCCGGCCTCGATTGTCTTGCCGAGGCCGACCTCGTCCGCGAGCAGCACGCGCGGAACGAGGCGGCCCGCGACTTCGCCCGCGATGAACATCTGGTGCGGCAGCAGGTCCACGCGGCCCCCTGCAAACCCGCGCACGGGCGAGCGCCGCAGCGCGCAGCGCCGCTCCAGCGCCTCGACGCGCAGATCGAACGTCCGAAGGTCATCCGTGTGTCCGGCAAAAAGGCGGTCCTCCGGCTTGCTGAAGCTGATCGTGTCCGAGAGATCCGCCTCCGTCAGGCTGCCGCGCGCGTGGCGATACACGAGCAGCCCGCCGACTTCCTCCACGGCATCCACGACGAACTCCACGCTTTGGCGCGACTTGATCTTGTCCCCCGCGGCGAAGCGCACGCGCCTCAGCGGGGCGGATTCCACGGCATACTGGCGCTGCTCGTTTGCGGCCGGGAAATGCACCTCCACGCGACCCGCGCCGGCCCGGAGAATGATCCCCAGGCCGAGTTCCGGCTCGGTGTCGCTCACCCATCGTTGTCCCGGCACTGGCATCGTATTGCTCATGAAAAAGGGCGCGAACGTAGTCGCTTCGCTCAATTTGGCAACGGACTCCGCCAGCGCAAACAGTCGTGTGTTCACCAGCCGCACCGGCGCGGCGTCATCCCGGAAAAATGGGCGGAACGTGCGGACTCGCCGCGGCGCACATCGTGATTGTCGCGCCTCCGCGTGCGATCCATCCTCCGGGGATGCGCTTTCGCCTCCCGCCGTCGAAGAGCCCGCCGTCCCCGGAAATGCCCGGCGATTCCACCTCTCCCGGGCGGTGATCCTTTTTTTCGACTGCATGACGACAAAACGAAAACACCACGGCTGCTGCCGAATCGTCCTCACGGGCGGCCCCGGCGGAGGGAAGACGACAGCGGCCGATCTCTTCCGCCGCGAAATCGGCACCCGCGTGGTCATCGTCCCCGAGGCGGCCACGATTCTTTTCCAAGGCGGCTTCCCGCGATCCAGCGAGGCGCGTGCGCTGCGGGTGGCGCAGACCGCCATCTTCCACGTGCAGCGGAATCTCGAGGCCGTGCAGGAGACCCTCTATCCCGGCCGCACGCTGCTCTGCGACCGCGGCACCGTGGATGGCGCCGCCTACTGGCCGGACGGCCACCACGAATACTTCGCCGCCGTGGGCACCACTCTCGAGGAGGAGCTGCGCCGCTATGATGCCGTGATTTTTTTTGAGACGGCTGCCGTTGGCGGTGGGTCCATCGAGGGCGGCAATCCCGTCAGGAATGAATCAATCGAGCGCGCGGTGGAACTGGACCGCCGCCTGCGCGCGCTCTGGTCCCGGCATCCTCGGTTCACGCTCGTTCCGCACAACCCGTCGTTCTTCAAAAAGATCAGCTTCGGCCTGTCTGCTCTCGAGAGCGTCGTGGCGCAGCTTGCGGATGAACCGGTGCGTCTGGAGTCACCTGCTCAACGCAAGTGCCGGCCGCGTCGTTGAGGCGGGCCGGCTGATGGCGCTCGGAGTGTGGAAGGGGAGGGGAAGCGCCAGCGCGAATGGGTGATGGTCCGCGCGCATCACGCTGTTATTGGCGTCAGCGAATCACGTCCGACTTTCCGAGAATCTGCTGCTGGCGAAATCCAGGTGCGCGGACATTGAACAGCGGCTGGCCGGGCCGGAGCATCGCCAGTTCGATCGCCGCCGCGGCGCGCTGGCGCTGGCGGCCGCCGCGCAGCACCTTCTCCATCCACGCCTCGGTGATCGGCTGGCCCATCAGATGGCGCACCCCGGCCGGGAACCTTCCTTCGTTCGCCTCCCACCATTTCTGCACCAGCGCGGGCTGCGGCCATGGAAGGTTGTCATCCGGGTCCATCGCCACGTTTTCATCCTTCGGATCCTCCGTGGGGCCTGCGTCGAAGTCCTCCGGCGGCTTCCGCTCCAAATCGCGGTATGCCAAATCCACGCCCGTGATCATCGTGAATGCCTCGCCCGCCAGGCGGGCCAGCGGCAGCCGCCCCATGAGCGGGATGAGCCACGGCACCAGTGCTGGATCGCCGGCGAGCCCGGCGACGAGGATGGCGAGCCGGGCGTGCTCCGCTTTGCCAGCGAGCCGCTTCTGCCACGCGAGCACTGCGGATGAGCCCATGCGCGGGACTGCGACGCCCGCTGCCGCGGCTGCCCGAGCGGGATTGCTCTCGGCGATTTCCTGCAGCACGGCTGCGCCGGTCGGCAGCCCGAGCAGCGCGCCCGACCACGCCGCGGCGAAGCGGCATTCCGCATCCGCATCGCGGATCGCCGGCTCGACGAGCGGCTTGAGGTTCATGTCTCCGAGCTCGCCGACGGCCTTCAGCGCCCGTGCGCGCACCGACGGATTCTCATTTCCAACCAGCTCCCTCAATGCGACGCCCGGATGCCACCGATGCGCCGCCGCAGCCGCGATCCCGATTCTCCGATGCAGGGGTGCCTCACTCTGCAGCAACTCCTGAATTTTCGCCCGCACCTGCGCGAGCGGAAGCCATCCGAGAGCCGACACGAGCCCGCCGAGTGTCTCCGGCGCGGCCTCGACGGCTGCAAGCACCCTGCCGACCCGCTCCGCCTTCCCTGATTCCAGCGCGATGATCCCCGCGGTGAACACTTCGCCCGGCTCGACTGCTGCGAGTTCCGCCACACATGTCTCCCAGCCGCAATCGCCGGCGCTGCGCAGGCCGTCCAGATGTGCTTCGATCCTTCCGTCGAGTGTTGCCAGATCGGGAAGGCTGTAATGCGGCGCGCAGACGGCAACGTCGCGCGACATCCAGAGCAGCGAGACCTCCTCGGCGTGCCGCATGAGAACATCGGGAATCACCTTCATCGCGGCATCCGATCAAACGACACGGGTCCAAGCGCTGCCATCGTAGGACATGATGTCGAATTCCCCATTCGACCACATCACTCCCTTTGCCGCGCTCAACTGGTAACAACTACGGGGCGCGTCCTTCCCGAAATCTACCGGCTCCAACTCCCCATCGGCCACGCGATAGACCGCGCGCATGGTGGAGACATAGGCGTTCCCCTCAAACCATTCCGCGTCCCAAATGTCGTCCACTGTTTGTTCCTGCCGGATTGCGTTCCAGATGTCGCCCCGCCCGCGGATCAGGAGGCCGCCATGTCCGGTGACATAAACACTGCCATCTCCGGCGCATTTGACCGAGGTGAGGTTCATATTGGTGGGCAACTCCCGCTGAATCCAGCCCTTGCCATCGAACTGCCAGAGATCGCCATCACGGCCCACGGCGTAGATTTCCGACGCATCGAATCCGTGGATGGCCTGGACATTGAAAGTGTCGGGCAGTCCGTCGTCCATCCGCGTCCACCGGCGCAAATCGTCCAGCCGATAGACCATGCCACGCAGACCCACGGCGTAGGCTTTGCCGGCGATTTCGGCTACGGAGCGGAAGCTCGCGGTCCTCTGTTTTTTTGAAGGTGGCTGGCTGAGTTCGAGGATATCCCCGCTCGTCAGTCCGGCGCGCGTGTTCACCGAGTAGTAGCCCTGGCCGGACACATCCACATAGCCGAGGTCGGGATGTTCGATGACGCAGATGGAGTGCGCATTGTAGTTTCGATCGCCCTGCTGCACGCCGTTCGGCGTCCAGCGGAACACGTAGGCGTGCGGAATGTCGTCCTGCTCTTTTTTGGGATCACAGGCAAAAATATAACCGACGTCGGGGAGCCGCACCGCCGCCGTGCGAATGACGAGACCCGCCCAAGGAGATTGTTTGCTCATAGAATGTTCAAGTTGGTGTCTGGCTGCTCCGGAGGGTTGGGAATCAAACGGACGTTCCAGTGCCAGCGGGCGGATTGGTGACACGTCCTGCTGTCGTGGGGCGGATCTGGTCGTCGGGCCTCACACCCATCTTTTCGTGGCCTTTGCGCACCTGATCCTCGATGCACTTCTCCTTGCATTTGGTCACCTTGGACGTCGCCTGCGAGCCGACTTTCTCCGACTCGGACGCCTTCCAGCGCGCCGTAGCCGCGACGGATTTTCCAGTGTCGGACACATTGGACACCACCGACGCGTGGTTTACGGTAAGGTTGTTCGTCTCCTCATGGATGTCCCCGTGCTTTCCGGTGGAGTGGCTCGTGCCATCCTCGCAGATGCAGGGTGCTTTGTCGGGATCGTAGGTCGCCGAGGCCACCACGGAATAAGTGTCGGCACCGCGCTCCTTGAACTGGGATTTCGGGACGACGTGGTGCGGAGTCTTGCCGTCGCAGCAATCCATGTTGTAGGGCGTCAGCACGCACGTCCTCGCGTCCTTGCAGTCGTTGTCGGCACACATCGCGCTGTTGGATCCCGCGAGATTCATTGAGCCGTCCGAGTGCTTCTTCACGTGCTTGCCGCACTTGTTGTTGAAGTTGTCCGCCTCATCCTTGCATTCAGGTGCGATTTTGGAGGGGGACATGGCGTCGGTGTAGAGCCAAGGCACTGTGTTGCCGGGAGCTGACGCATGGTTATGCGTCGTCATGTCGAAATGTCTCACGACATTCTCGCCCTCGATTTTCACGTCCATGGACCACGCGGTGAAATAGACCTTGCCGCGGTTGACGCTCGTCACGACGCCCTTTTTTGCCGCGCTGCCGGCCTCATCGCCGGTGCTCTGCTTGAAGTAGGACTTGTCCTTGAGCATCACTTCCTGCCCCGAAATCTTGACCGTCTTGCTGCCGGAGGTCGTGTCGCTGGCCATGCCCGTGTTGGGATAGGGAATGGGGACGCCCGGAGGGGTGGCGGGATTTTCCGGCGGCGTCATGCACACGTCCGGGAAAGCACAGATGGATTTGCCCGCGCCTGCCTTGCAGGCGAGTTCCATCCCATTGGCATAGACTTCGTTCGCCATCAGGCGGCCCGCCTTTCCTTGTCGTTCATGACCAAGGCCACCCGTTCGCCGAGATCGTTGCCGAAATGGCAGAGCGCTCCGGGGCCGGGCGCATACTGTTTCCGCGAAGCGGCGAGCGCGTATCCGAGAGTGGCGGGGATCGCTGCCGCGCCAGTTTCGCCGATGCAGTCGGCGACATGCCAGAGCTGGAATTCCGCCTTCCGCACGCGCATCGCGCGCGTCATCGCGAGGGCGGCTTCCTTGAACCAATACTGCTCGCCGTTCGCGTCGGTGAGGCGGTAGTCCACGGCTTCAAATCCGCAGCCTGCGTCGGCGAAGGCGGTCCGAAACGCCTGGAGCAGTCCATCCGCGCGCAGAGGTTCGCCGGATTCCATGGTCGCCCGTTCCTGTCCCATGCCCATGCCGAGGCAGTGCAGTTCCCCGGACTTTGAGCCGGGCGGCCCGACGAGGATCGCGGCGCCAGCTTCACCGGGGATGAAGCCGTTGGAGTTCTGGCTGGTGAGCAGGCGGCTCTTCTCCTCGTAGGCCGCGAGGGTGCCCGCGACGAGGTAGCTGTCCACGCCCGCGATGATGCAGAGCGGGGCATTTTCCTGATAGATGAGCCGCCGTGCCGTGCCCAGCGCGATGCCGCCGCCGATGCGCCCACGGGCGAAGACGCTGGAGTTTGGGTGAAAGCGCAGGCCGAGTTCGGACTGCACATCGCGGAGCAACTGAGTGTCCAGACCTTCCAGCCTGCCAGGACGCTCCTTTTCCGCGACGCAGAGGAAAAGCGGAATCTGCTCGGTCTTCACGGAGCCGATGTGTGCGAGGCATTCGCGGATGGCTGGCACGACCATGCGGACGAGCTTTGGCAGGCCGCGCCACGGCTGCTCCAGCGGCACCTGGCTGCCGATGATCCATTCGCCGCCCTTGTCCATGAACCGCGTCTCGGAAAAGTTATCAATCGCGCACCGAATCGCGGCGCAACTCGAAGGCGCATTGAGACCGACGCCGGTGACCATGCCCGAGGCGAGAATGGCGACGGGATTCACGTCTGCACCTCCTCCGTGCTTTCCGCGCTCTCCACGCGCGAAGCCCGGCGCTCGTCCACGAGTTCCTTGAGCGACGGATACCAAGTCTTCCCCAGCTTCCGCGCGCGATACCACGCCGGGGACATTTTTCCCGTCACCACCTGCGCGATTTCAAAAATGTTCCGCTTCAGCGGGATCGTGGACCGCCACACGAGGATGAAGCGGTTCAGGTCCGGCTCGATGATGATGGTGTCGAGGTTGGCCTTCGTCTCCAACTCGTCGCGCGTCTTGTAGTAGAAAGTCACCGGCACCTCGATGGCGGGCAGCTTGAAGGTGGTGCGGCCTTCCGGCGTGAGATTGAGAAGGACGACCTCCTCGCCTCCTTTCGGATGGGCGATCTGCTGATCCTCGGGCGCCGACTGGTAATAGCGCTCGTCGAAATCCGCAGGCAGGAATGGAAAGGCATTGTCGAGCCAGTTCTGGTCGTAGGTTCCCGCGTATTTCGGCCGCGGTTGCCAACTGCGGCCAATGGGGCCGAATGCCATCGGCCGGTAGGTGCCCGCGGGGCTGCTGACGGTCTTGCCGAGTTCCTCCGTGTTGGGCAGCGGTTTCCCCTCCACAGCCTCCTTTGCGAGATTGCTGTGAAATCCCCGGCCCGCGGGATTCGGCACAAAGATGCCGTGCTTGGCTTTGTCCGGGTGAGTCTTGTCCACGCCGCCGAATGCGTTGTCGTAGGAGAACGGCATCTTCACGAATGGCTCGGGGGGCGTGGAGGAGACGAAGACGAGCCCCTTTTTCCAGCGCCGGTGGCCCACGACGCTGAGCGATTTCGTCATCGTGCCGATGCGGAGGCCGACGTCCAATTTGGGGACAGGGAATGCGTTTGGAGCATGGGCGCTGCCGTTGAAAAGCACGTCGCAGCGCGGCTTGAACGGCGGAAAGTCGCTCTCGTAGCGCATCGCGGAAAAGGCGGGCTCGCCGGTGAACTCATCCGCCATCACGAGATCCGCCTGGGTGGCGGCGAGCTGTGGCTCCTCGCCAGCCTTTGGAATTGCGAACGTGCCCTTCACCACCACGACGAGAAGTTCCCGGCCATCGGGCTTCATGCCCATGGTGTAGCCGGCCTTCATCTTCGTGGCGTTGAGGAGTTCCATGCTCGCCGCTCTGTTGCCCGGGTCAGTTGATCTGAACGGAGGCGCCCTTGATGCGGTTCACGCCCGAGGAGCGGCTGAGGAGATACGCGCCGCGGATGATGACTTTCCCCGCGCGGGTCAGGGTGATGCTCGCTTTTCCGCAGCGAAGAATGACCTCGCTCTTCGCGGAAAGCGTGACCTGCTCGCCGTCCACGCTCACGCCGATCGCCGGCGCGGCGGTGCCGGGTTTGCCCGACTGCAGAAACGCCATGAGAATCGGTTTCAGGGGATCGCCCGACTCGAAGAGGAGCACCGCGCCGCGCCCGATGTCCTTCGCCGAGAACGCGGCGGCAGCCTTCGCGGGCAGGGGCAGGGGATTTGGGCTTCCCTCGAAGTTCACCAGCGGTTCGCCCGACTCGGAAACCGCCGCCAGTGTGCCGATCACCGCGCCGTTCCACGACACAGGCTGCGCCGGACGCCGCCTGGGACGCACATTTGCGGAAATCTGGATCGAGTCGGGGGCCGGAGCCTTTGCAGGCGAGGACTTCATTTCGGCTAGTTCGATGACCATCTC
Organism: Chthoniobacteraceae bacterium; assembly: GCA_044221185.1. Classification (GTDB taxonomy): domain Bacteria; phylum Verrucomicrobiota; class Verrucomicrobiia; order Chthoniobacterales; family Chthoniobacteraceae; genus SXWH01. The sequence goes on from JBGAPP010000003.1 coordinate 278,660, forward strand.
GGCATTCGTTGTCATAGTCGGCTCGGCTTACTCTTGGTTCGGGTGAGACCCGCTCAGTTCTGGAGGATTTTCTGGCCTTTCATCGTCACGTTTTTCGACGCTTTCACGTTGATCTCGCCGGAGCCATCAATGGCGATGTCCTTGCCCTTGATCTTAATCGTGCCGTCCTTCTTCATGATGATGCTGGCGCTCCCCGTCACAATCTGGATTTCGTCGCCGGCATTGATGACGAGCTTTTTGCCGACGGTCAGTGAATCGTCCTTCCCCACTGAAGACTCGCGGTTCTTGCCGACGGTGTTGCTTTGATCGACCCCCACGGAGGTCGTCTGGCTCGCGCCCACGGAAATGGACTGAATCGCACCCACCACGATCTCCTGCGCGGCGCCGATGGCGATGGCCTCGTTGATGCCGACGGTGTGCGTTCGCATCATCGCCACGGTCACCGTCTCGTTTTGGGCGACAGTGCGGGAGCGGTTCTGGGCCACCGTGATGGTCTCGTTCTTCACGACCGTCTCGGTCCGGTTGCCGCCGATGGTGATGGTCTCGTTGTTGTCCACGGTCTCCGTCCGGTCGTGCTTCACGTGGGTCGTCTCGTCGTGGTCGATCGTCTTTTTGCGATCGTGGCCGACCCAGTGCGTCTCGTCGTTCTCGACCTCGATGTCCTGGTTCTTCTCCGCATGGATGAGCACCTGTTCGGAGCCCTTTTTGTCCTCGAAGCGGATCTGGTTAAAATTGGCCGACGAGCCACCCATGCTCGACCGGGAAATCACGCCGCTCTGCGTCTTGTTTGCCGGCAGGGTGTAGGGCGGCATCATGTTCGCGTTGTAAACGCTGCCGATGATGATGGGCGCATCCGGGTCACCCTCCATGAAGTCCACGATGACCTCCTGGCCGATGCGCGGGATGTGGATGACGCCCCACTGCTTGCCGGCCCACGGCGTGCCCACGCGCAGCCAGCACGAGCTGTTCGCGTCGTTCTTCCCCTCGCGGTCCCAGAAAAACTGCACCTTCACGCGCCCATATTTGTCGGTGAAAATCTCCTCGCCCTGCGGGCCGACGACCACTGCGGTCTGCGCGCCCATCACGCACGGCTTCGGCGTGATGCGCTGCGGCCGGAACGGCAGCGCCTCGGGGATGCAGTTGAACTTGTTCGAATAGGCAAACTCCTCATCGTCCCCGCTCCGGTAGGAATTGCTGCAGCGGGCCGTGTGCTGGACGCTGGTGAGCACGTAGGAGCCCTCCGCGTCGAAGTGCCTTTCGAGGGTGAACTTGTGGCCGGGGGTGAACTGCGGGCAGTTCGAGCTGCCCTCGATGGTGAGGCCTGCCACGGTTTCCGTCTGCATCCGCAGCTTCACCGTGCGCGAGCCGTCCTGCGAAATTTTCGCAAGCTCCGCAGGCTGTTCGCCGCCGCCGGAGTCCATTCCGTCGAAGCGCTGCGCAAACTCGCCGGGGTAGTCGTAGAGCTCGAGCTTCTCGTTCGCCGCAAACTTCAGTTTGTGCGTCACCTTGCCGACCGCGATGCTGTCCTGCGCGGGCTGCTTGGATTCGAAATTGTCGTCCGGCCGCTGGAACGAGTGATCCCAGAGCGCGAACTTCCCCGAGCGCACTTCCTGCCGCTTCACCCACTCCTGGACGTTGTGCATCTCGCGCCGCTTTCCCTCCTCCACGTTCCACTGCACGTTCTTGGTGCCCGGCACATCGGGGTGCGCTGCGGCTGCGTCCGCCACGACCATCTCATGCCCGCTTTCCGTGTGCTTGAAGAAATAAAAGATGCCCTCCTCCTCCATCAGCCGGCTCGCGAAGTCGAAGTCCGACTCGCGGTATTGGACGCAATACTCGCGCTTCTCGTATTGGCCCTGGATCTGCCACTTCACGTTCAGCCCCTTGAGCACCTTCTTCAGGATGTCCGGCACGCTGAGCTGCTGGAAAATCCTGCTCTGCGTGACGCGGGAGGTGAGCCAGAGCTGCGGCACGATCTCCGCGCGGTAAACCGTGAAGGTCGCGTCTTGGTTTCCCTGCTCCAATCGCCGGCAGATGCCGCTGAAATAACGCTTCTTTCCGTCGTGCATCAGCATCGTCACGGTCATTTCGTTGCCGAGCAGCGAGTCAAACTTGATGTCCTTCACCGCGCTGTTCTCCGCGAGCAGGTCGAGCTGGAAGCTGAAGAGCCGGCTCATGTCCTCGGCGCCCTCGAAACCGACCAGCAGCAGCTTGTCCGGGCCGAGCGGCGAGGACACGCTCATCGGTCTCGTGCCTTGTTTGTATTCGTCAGCCATGTCTTTGGGGTGCTGTGTGAGTCGCTGGCTTTGCCGGCTGGGCTCCGGCCAAACCCTTCTCGCTGCGCGCACGATGCAGTCTTCACCATGTGACTGCAATCACGTTTTGCGCGGTTTGGGCTCAGAGCGAGCGGTAAAGCTCGTGCATCCGCGCGGCGACCTTCGGCCAGCCCAGATCCTCGGCGCGCGCCCGCGCCGCGATTCCCATCGCCTGCCGCCGCGTGGGTGAAAGTGCGAGTTGCTTCAGCCCTTCCGCCAGTGAAGCATCATCCAGAGGTTCGCTGAGCAGCGCGCATTCGGGAGTCACGTATTCGGGAATGCCGCCGACCCGCTCCGCCACCACGGGCAGCGCGCACGCGAGCGCCTCCACGAGCACGTTGTTCGCCGTGGCCTGCTCCGCTGTGTGCAGGAGACACGACGCGGACTGGTATTTCGCGAGCAGCTCCTCGTCGTTCAGGCCGGTGGAAAAGCGCACGTTCGCCAGCCCCTCGAACAGCTTCCGGAATTCCGCCGGCGCGATGACCTCAAAACGAATCCCGCTCTCCCCGGCGAGCCGCTCGCACACTTTCCGCAGCAGCGGGAAATTCCTCCGGTAGCCTCCCGCCGACACCACCGTCAGCGGACCGTCCTTTGGCGCAATGCCCGGCGTGAAATGCTCCGTGTCCACGCCGTGCAGCACCACGTGGATGCGCTCATCCGGCACTCCCGCGTCGCGAAAAAACTGCCGCTGGCACTCGCTCATCAGCACGATTGCCGCGAATTTCCGCAGCCGCTTCGGAAAGCGGATCACCCCGCCGATATCGCCGGGACAATTGTGAAACGTCCCGCACAGCCGGTGCCGCTTTGCATTCAGCAGCAGGTCGAGGAACCCAATGTCCTGGTCCCCCCACAAATAATGCAGCACGCCTGAAAACCCCGCGCGCAGTTCGCGCCGCGCCTGCCATTCCACCGATGCGCTTCCGCCGAGATACCAGCGCGAGAACGCGAACTTCCGCGCGACCCGCGCGAGGAAGAGCCGCAGCCCGCCCTTCGGGTCGCGGCGCGGCGCGTGGATGAGCTTCGCCCCCTGCACATACTCCGCGAGCAGCCCGTAGCCCGAGCGACGCGCGTGCGTCGTGGGGATCGTCGAGAGCATCATCAGCGGAGTGTCGTCCGGCATCGGATGCTGTGCTAAGTCGGACGCCGCTCGGCAAACCAGCCAAATCTCCCGCGCTTGCCCCGCGGCGTGCTGGCGTGGAAGCTGCAACGCAGCGCGCATGACTTTCCACCGCCTCCGCCAAATCCTCCAGAGCATCGGCTCCCGGCGGCGTGCATTTTTCCTCCGGCTCGTGGGGATGAAAATCGAGGGCCGCGTGTGGCTCGAGCGGATCGAGTGTCCGTCGCGACCCTCGTGCATCAGCCTCGGCGAAGGCGCCGCGCTCGACCGCGGCATCACGCTCCTCGCCACGAACGACGACGCCCGCATCGTCATCGGCGCACGCACCTACATCAACCGCAGCACGATGCTCGACGCCTCCGAGCGCATCGAGGTCGGCGAGCAGACGATGATCGGCCCCTTCTGCTACATCACCGACCACGATCACGTCGTCGGCCCCGGCCTCGCACCGGGCGACACGCCCCTTGCGTCAAAGCCTGTCATCATCGGCAAGCGCTGCTGGCTCGGCGCAAATGTCTCCGTGCTCAAGGGCGTGACCGTTGGCGATGGCAGCGTCGTCGGCGCGGGCAGCGTCGTTACGAAGCCCATCCCCGCCGGAGTCATCGCCGTCGGCAATCCCGCGCGCGTCCTCCGCGCCATTTCCTGAGCGCGTTCGTTAGAACGGGAACGTGTTGAAGTTTCCCGTGAGAAAAGTCCACGTCGTTGCAAACTTGGCGATGCCCTGCGCCCGCGCCTCGGAGTAAAGAATCAGCCGGTGCCCGTCGCTATACCACCAGCCGGTGTGCGCGGCCTGCGGCGTCCCATTTCCCGCGTAGATGCATTCGCCACCGCCCTTCCCGTCGAAGGCGGCGTTGCCGACGCGATCCCACGGCGTCTTGTTCGCCGCCACGGGCGACTCGTGCGCGAAATACTTCAGCTTCACCATCTCCTCCGAATGCTGGGCGCATGCGGCCGACAGCTTCTCAGCGAGGAGCAGCGGATCGAGGCCCACGATCACGCGCCGGGCGTTCAGCAGTTCCGCATAAATCACCGCCTCGGATTTTGCCCATTTCATCTGCGCATGCGCCGCGCTCACGAGCCGTGCGTATTCGCGCAGCTCGATGAACGGCTCCACTTCAGTGACAAACTGCTCGATGCCGATCGCCGGCGCCTCCTTCTTGATCAAATTGCCGAGGCCGAGCTTCTCCGCGTCGGCGGTCTTGCCCGAGCCCCAGTCCTTCTCGCGCTGGCTCTCGGCGAGGAGAACGAGCGCGTCCGCCACCTGCGCCGCCGCTGTGCTGCCACCGGGCTTCGTGAGGCGGGCAAGCGTGTCATGCGCGTGCTGCGCCTTTGCAAACGCCTTGTCCATCTCCGCAAACTTCGCCGGGTTCTTGTGGTGATCGGTGAGGATGATCGCGCGCGCCGCCTCCGCCGCGGCCTTCCATTCACGGGATGCCTTTGCAGCATCCTCGAAGCTTTTGTCCGTCGGCTTTGCGATCTGGAGCAGCCTGCGCAATGAGATCACCGTCGCATTCTCCGCGCGCTCGGCGGCGGCTTTCACATCATCCGCCGCGCTGCGTCCATCCGCGCGCAGGCGCACGATGGCCCGTGCGCGCTTCTGCATGTCCGGCTGGGAAAGCTGCGCGGCCAGCACGGCGCGGTCTCCCGGCAGCAGCGTGCCGCCGAAAGGATGATCGGCAGCGGGTGCCGCGCACGCGAGGGAGACAACAAGGAGGAGGACGGGGAATTTCACTGCGGCACCATTGCGTGCGGCAGGGGCCGCGCACAAGCGCCGACGCGCGGCACACAGCAAACTCATCAAATTTCCCCCGCGTGTTCCGATTGATGATGCGCGCGCCTTGCACCGCGCCGCAAAAACTTCCACACACCGCCCATGAAATTCCTCGCCGTCCTCCTGCTTCCCGCCGCGCTCGCGCTTTCGGCCTTCGCCGAAGACGTCCGCCCCGTCCCGCCTCCCGGCATCGCGGTTCCTGAGGCCGACCGCGCGGAGATTGAAGCCGGTGTGAAGAAGCTCGGAGACGAGATCGCGAAGCTCCGCGACATGGCGAAGTCAAACCCGCTCATCGAGAAGGAACTCCCCAACGTCGAGATCTTCCTCAAGTCCGCCGACTGGGCCGTGCGCTACAACGAAATCCACGAGCAGAAGCAGATCGCCACCGCGAAGGACCACATCCTCCAGGGCCTCGACCGAGCCGGAGCCCTCGCCAAGGGACAGACCCCTTGGAACACCGCCACCGGCCTCGTCGCCCGCGGCTACCGCTCGAAGATCGACGGCTCCGTGCAGCCCTACGGCGTGCTTATTCCCGACGACTGGGGGAAAGAGGGCGCGAACCGCAAGCCCTATCCGCTCAACTTCTGGTGCCACGGTCGCGGCGAAAAGCTCAGCGAGCTCGCCTTCATCAGCGGCGTGCAGAGCAGCAAGGGTGAGTTCACCCCCGAGGGCCAGATCGTCTGCTACCTCTACGGCCGCTACTGCTGCGCCAACAAGTTTGCCGGCGAGAGCGACCTCTTCGAGGCAAAGGCCGACATCGCCGCCCACTACCCGATCGACAACCACCGCGTCGTCGTCCGCGGCTTCTCCATGGGCGGCGCAGCTGCGTGGCAGTTTGCCTTTCACTTCCCGGGAAACTGGGCCGCCGCAGCGCCCGGCGCGGGTTTTGCCGAGACCGAGGAATTCTTCGGCCGCACGCTCTACGCCGAGGGAGCCACCCCGCCGCCTTGGTGGGAGCGCCACCTCTGGCGCTGGTATGATGTGACCATCTGCGCGCGCAACGTCGAGGGACTCCCGCTCGTCGCCTACTCCGGCGAGCTCGACGGGCAGAAGCAGTCCGCCGACATCATGCTCCGCTACGCCGCGCAGGAGAAACACAGCTTCACCCACATCATCGGCCCCGGCGTGCCGCACAAGTATCACCCCGACTCGAAGCCCGTCATCGAGAAGTTCATCGAGGTCGCGCTCACCAAGGGCCGCGATCCTGTTCCCAAGACCGTCAGCTACACCACCTACTCGCTCATCTATCCCCGCCGCGCGTGGGTCGCCGTCACCGGCATGGAAAAATCGTGGGAGCGCGCCGATGTGGACGCCGCGATCGACAAGGACACCATCACCGTGAAGACCAAGAACGTCTCCGCGCTCATCCTCTCGCCCGGCAGGACACCCTTCACCAAGGGCGCTCCGCTGAAGATCACCATCGACGGCACCGTCATCAACGAAACCACCGCCACCGACGCCGACCCCGCCTCAAACTTCACCGGCGTCGCCGAATACGTGAAGGAAGGCGGCAAGTGGCGCCGCGCCGTCCACGAGACCCTCTCGCAAGTCGGCATCCCCGGCACGAAGCGCCCCGGCCTCTGCGGTCCCATCGACCACGCCTTCATGTCCCGGTTCCTCTTCGTCCGCCCCACCGGCAAGCCGCTGAACGACGCCATCGGAAAGTGGACCCAGGCCGAGATGGACCACGCCATCAAGAGCTGGCGCGCAGTCTTCCGCGGCGACGCCCCCATCAAGGACGACACCGCCGTCACCGACGACGACATCAAGAACTGCAACCTCATCCTCTGGGGCGACAACTCCTCCAACGCCCTCATCAAGCGCATCGCCGCCGACCCCATCCCCGCCAGCGTGAAGGACAGCGCCGCCAAACCCGCCGGCCCGCTCCTTCCCATCCTCTGGGGAAAGAACGAGCTGAACCTGAAGGCCTACCGCCTCGACCCCTCGCGCTACGTCCCCGTGATGATCTACCCGAACCCGCTCAATCCGGCGAAATACGTCGTGCTCAACAGCGGCCACACCTTCCGCGAGTTCGCGCTGCTCAACAACAGCGACCAGACCCCGAAGCTCCCCGACTGGGCCATCGTGGACATCTCCACGCCGCCCGGCCCGAAGTGGCCCGGCCTCGTCCATGACGCCGGGTTCTTCGACGAACACTGGAAGTAGCCCGCGAGGTCGGACGGACCGTCTCGGTTCGATCAATTCCGATGGATGGGACTTGCGACCCAGCTTCGTTCGCAAGAGCCGGCGTCGCCGACTTTTCCTGGCGCACGCCGCACAGGTGCGGTCAAGCGCGGCATTTCCACCGTGGGATCGCCTCCGTGACTGTTGCGCCCGCAGTAGTTGCCGCTCGACGCCACACCGCTTTCCGCCGCAGCCTGCGCCATGAACCACTGGTGGTATCCCGTCTCCGTCTTTCTGCACATCATCAGCGCCATCACTTGGATCGGCGGGATGCTCTTCATCGTCATGGTGCTCGCGCCGCTCATCCGCTCGGCGGATTTCCGGCCCGTCGCCACGCGGATCCTCCACGTCACGGGGAAGAAGTTCAAACGCATCGGCTGGGCCTGCCTCATCCTGCTCGCCGCCACCGGCCTCGTGAACGCCCGCGCCCGCTACGGCTACGACGGCCAGCCGTGGGGCGAATGGGCCGGCGTCCTCTTCGCGAACAAGGTGCTGATGCACAAGATCTACACCTTCGTCGTCATCCTCCTCCTCAGCTACGTGCATGACTTCCACATCGGCCCCGCCGCCGTCCGCGCCATGCGCAGCGCCGCCGAGGAACCCGGCACGCTCCGCCTGCGCAAAGCCGCCGCCTGGATGGGCCGCATCAACCTCCTCTTCGCCCTCGTGATCGTGTGGTGGGGGATGAAGCTGGTGCGGGGGTGAGGCCGCTGCCTGGGCTTGCGCGATGTGCGGTTCCTCGAAAGCCTGCGCGCTTTCCATGACTCAGAAAATTCCCTCCCTGACCGCTTTGCCGGTCGTCGGCCGCGTGTTGCTGGCCATCCTCGCCGCTGTCATGTCCGTCCCTTCCGCATCCGCTGCCGAGCCGGCACCCGCGCGTCCGCAGCCGTGGATCTTCGCCCACCGCGGCGCGAGCGGCGAACGGCCCGAGCACACGCTGGCGGCCTACCGGCTCGCGATGGAGGAAGGGACGGACTTTGTGGAGCCGGACCTGCGGCGGACAAAGGACGGGGTCTTCATCGCGCTGCACGACACGACGCTGAACCGCACGACGGATGTGGCCGCGCATGCGGAGTTCGCCGACCGCGCGAAGCCGGACAAGAGCGGCGCGCCGACGTGGGCGCCCGCGGATCTCACCCTCGCGGAAATCAAGACGCTGCGCTGCAGGCAGGGCCATCCGGGACGGCCGAAGGAATTCGACGGGCGCGAGAGCATCCCGACGCTGGAGGAGATCGTGGCGCTCGTGCGCGAATGGAACCGCGGGCACGGCGCGAACGTGGGCATCGTGCCCGAACTGCGCGGCGATGCGGAGGCGTTCATCGCGTTCGCCCGCGAGCACCAGCTCGGCGGGGCCGGCTCGCCGCCGGTCTATCTCCAGTCGTTCGAGGCGGCGACGCTGCGCACCGCGCGGGAGGCGCTGCATTTCCCCGCCGCGCTGCTGTCGGGCAAACGTCCCGAGATCGAAAAGGTGCGCGCGCTGAAGGGTGTGTTCGACTCGGTGGCCGTGGGCAAGGCGGGGTGCATCGCGGAGGACTCGAAGGCGTGGATCGCCGAAGTGCATGCGCTCGGCCTGCAGGTGATCGCGTGGACGTTCGACGACGCGAAGTTCGACGAGAAGCGCTTCGCCTCCAGCCGCGAGGAAGTGGAGCTCGCCCTGCGCAACGGGGTGGATGCCTTCTTCACCGACTTCCCCGCGAGCGGTGTGAAGGCGCGCGCCGCAGTGCGCGGACGCTGAGCTGGTCTGCCGCGCCGGATGCCCGCGGAAAAATCGTCCGCATGCCGCGCGCTGGAATCCCGCTCACGGCTTATACGCCTTGCTCCAGATCACGTAGATTTCGTGGATGGCGCGGCGCTCGAGCGGCGTCCATTCCGCGGTGCGCTCGGCGAGCGTCTTGTATTCGCCGAAGCGCGGGTCGCGCTCCACGGCGAGCTGGTAGTTTTCCAGCGCCTCCTTCGTGCGCCCGGCGGACCAGTAGCCGAGGACGAGCGAGTAGTAGTCGTAGTGCGAGCGGTTGCCGCTCATCTTCGATGCGAGCTCGAACTCGCGCACGGCATCCGCGGTGTCGCCGAGGTTGAAGTAGGCCCAGCCCGCGCGGTTGTGCATCGGCGCGGTGTCCTTGAGCGCGACGGACTTTTTAATGTCCGCGCGCGCCTCGTCCTTCCGCCCGAGCAGCGCGAGCGTGTAGCCGCGGTTCGCGAAGTTCTGCGCGTCGTCCGGGTTCATCGCGATCTGCTTGTTGAGGATCTCGAGCTTGGGGGTCATGTCCACCGGCTGCAGGTCGGCGGCGAAGGCGGAGGTGAGCAGGCAGAGGGAGAGGGTGAGGGAGCGGAGAGGAGACATGGCGGTGATGTTCGTTTCAACCGGCGGGCAGGTAAAGCCTTGGCAGGCTCCGATGCGTGGTGCGCTCAGCGGTTGGATGTCTGTCCCTTCGCAAAGATGGGAGCAGGTCCGACGAGGTCACCGCGCACAATCCGCCCGTCACTCACTCTTTCCGCATCCTTCTGAGGTCAGCGCGGCTTTTCGCCCACCATGAGCGCGCAGCATCGATGGATGCCGGCATCGACGGGTCTGCACCATCGGGCACCCACTTCGCGCCAGTCATGCGCTGGGCAGTCATGACGGCCTCGCCGCAAATCGCGGCCCACGGATGGCGCGTGCCGCATTCGATGACAATCGCAAGGGAGTCCGTGCCACCCAGTCGCTCCAGTGCCTCAAGGGCAGTCCTCCCAAGCATCTCGGAGGCAAAGGAAAAGTGTGCTTTCGAGATGCGTCCACGTGCGCCACAGAATGCACGTGCGATGTCCAGAGCTGCGGAATCCCGTTTTGAAAGCCTCTGTTTGGCCAGAGCTTCGATTGCCCGCTTGGTCTCTGTGTGGCCATTCCTTGCCATATAGATGCACGCAGATGCTCGGAGCGAAGGAGCATCCTCCCATGATTTCTGGCTTAGTGCAGTGCACTCGATCTCGCCGAGCGCGACCCGTTTCAGCAACTCCAATGGTTCGCCGTCCACATACTGGCCCAAACGCTGCATCGCGCAGTTTCCATTTCCACCGATGTCGTTTTCAAACGTCGTCCGTGCGAGAAGCGCGGCGATTGCGGGAGCATCCTCCTTCCTCACCCTTTTGTGGAAGGACCCGGCGAAGAACAGATGGGCCGCTCCCCGCAGTATCCGAAGATCGTCCTTGGACTGGCCGACCACGGTTTCAAAGTCTGCGCCTTCGATGATTTTCGCGACATCGTGGGCAAAATACCTCTTGAGCTCGAAGGCTCCCCAACCTGCATCTTTGGTGCCGTTTGTGCCAAGTCCCCCCAGAGCCGAGCAGATTGCCTTGCACAAGCTCGCCTTGTCAGGAAAGGCCGCCGCCACCTTCTTTGCCACTTGCGAGACGGCCACCCTCGTCTCCTCATTTTTGGAAGTCTTGGCGAAATCGGTTTCGAAAACACAGGCGCGGACCGATTCGGGAAACTGACGGAGGAATTCCTGCCATTCGTCCTCACGCAGTTTTTCAAACCTCTCATCCCGGGCATCCCGGGCATGCGGTTCATTCATCTGTGAATAGCCGTGCTGCGAAAACCAGCCGCGCCATCGCGAGACAGCTCGCTCGGGAAACTTTGCGTAACCCCATCCATCGCCGTCCCTCCAATGCAGACTGAGGCCATTGTGGTCGAAAACGGAGGCGAGCTCTCTTTTGCCCGAATAGAAATGCACTGCGTATGCACCGCGACATGCGCAGGGCGGAGGCATTTCTGCGTCTTGGATTTCCAGTGTCGACAGCAGCTTCACCAGCGATCCCACTTCTCGAATCGCAAATTTTTTCGGAGGCCGTATCCAGCCGTCGAACGGCTCCACGACCACGCGATCGACATTCGTGATTGCGATTTGAATCTCCTTTGCAGTCTTGCCTGCAGCCTGCGCGCGGACGTTCACGAGTTCACATGTGAGAGCGAAGAGTGACAACGGGATTGCTGAGAATGCTCGGAGGAGGTGCACAGACTTCCCCGGCACTCTGCCCGATCCCGTTTGGTCGAACAAGTCTGCGATGGTCGAAGCCAGTCTAAATCTTTTCGGTGAACCCGGTCTTCTCGCCATGCAAATCTCCCGCGCCTCGAAGCTCCGCCATTCCGCCGCCGCCTTCTCCTCGCTGATGCTCGCGCTCCTCGCGCCGGCGCGCGCGGACAAAGTCACGCTCGTCGCGGGCGGCACGGGCGGTGACGGCGGGCCGGCGAATCAGGCGAAGGTGTCGAAGCCGTTCGGCGTGATTTTCGACAAGGCCGGGAACCTGTTCATCGGTCAGTTCGGCACGAAGACCGAAGGCCAGCTCGTGCGCAAGGTGGACACAAAGGGCATCATCACGACCATCGCGGGCACGGGCAAAGTGGGCGCGGGTGGCGACGGCGGCCTGGCCACCGCGGGCGAGTTCAATTTCATCCACGACATCGTGATCGGGCCGGACGGCAATCTCTACGTGGCCGACAGCTTCAACCGGAAGGTGCGGAAGATCGATGTGAAGACGGGCATCCTCACGACGTTCGCCGGCACCGGCGAGGGCAAGGCGGCGACGGGCGACGGCGGCCCCGCGGACAAGGCGGCGCTCGATGGCGTGGCGAGCCTGTGGTTCAGCAAGGACGGCGCGACGCTGTATGTCGGAGGGTTCAGCAGGTTCGTGCGGACGATCGACATGAAGACCGGCATCATCAGCACGATCCCGAACTGCCCCGGCGGCCGCAGCATCGCGCTCGACTCGAAGGGCAACCTCTACATCGCGGGCGGCACTTCGTTGCGCGTGCGCACGCCGGATGGCACCGTGAAGGTGCTGCTCGACGACAAGCACACCGGCGGCGCCGACCTCCCGCTCGCGGGCAATCCGAAGCACCTCGGCATCGACGCGCAGGACAACGTGCTCATCTGCGACGAACTCCACCACCTGCTGCGCAAATACATCGTCGCCGAGGACAGGCTCGTGACGATCATGGGCGATGGAAAGCCCGGCACCGCGGGAGTCGGCGGCCCCGCAGCGAACGCGCAGCTCAGGAATCCCCACGGCGTGCTCTTTCACAACGGCGCCATCTACGTCGCCGACAGCATGAATGACCGCGTGCTGAAGATCAGCGCGGAGTAGCTGCGTCGGCGCGGTGCGCATTCCTCCACTCGCGCTCGCGCAGCCATGCGAAGATGACCGGCGTGACCACGAGGATGTGCAGCAGGCTGCTCAGCATCCCGCCGATGACGGGCGTGGCGAGCGGCTTCATCACCTCGGAGCCGGTGCGCGTGCTCCACATGATCGGCAGCAGGCTGGCGACGATGGTTGCGACGGTCATCACCTTCGGCCGCAGGCGGAGGCGCGCTCCTTCGCGGATTGCGGCGATCAGGTCGGTGCGCGTGAATGCCGCGCCTAGCGCGGCCTTTTTCCGTGCGACGGCCTCCTCGAGATACACGACCATGACGACACCCGTCTGAATCGCCGTGCCGAAGAGCGCGATGTAGCCGACGGCGACGGCTGCGCTGAAGTTGTAGCCGAGCGCGTATTGGAGGAAGACTCCACCCGTGAGTGCGAACGGCACGGCGAGGATGACGTGCGCGGCCTCCTTCGCGCTGCCATACACGACGTAGAGCAGCATGAAGATGATCGCGAGGACGATGGGGACGACGAGCTTCATCGTGTCCATGAGGCGGAGCTGGTTCTCGTATTCGCCGGCAAACTCAAACTTCACGCCGGGCGGGCGGGGGATGGCCTCGACGCGCTCGCGCACCTCTTTCACGAAGCCGGCGAGGTCGCGGTCCTGCACGTTGGCCTGCACGTAGCTCTTCAGCCGACCGTTTTCGCTCTGGATTTCGTTCGGCCCGCTCGTGCGGCGGATGGTGGCGACCTGCGCGAGTGGGATGTGCTTTCCGTCGGGCATGCCGACGAGCAGCGAGCCGATGCGCTCGATGTCACCGCGCTCCTCGCGCTCAAGGCGGACTTGGATGGGAATGCGGACACGGCCCTCGATGGTCGTCGCGATCTTGCGCCCGCCGAGACCGGCCTCGATGGCGTCGAAGAGCTGCGCTGCGCGCAGGCCGAAGCGTCCGGCGGCCTCCCGGTCGATCTCGATTTCGAGATACGGCTTTCCCTGCACGCGCAGCGGCGAGACACCGGCGGCACCCTGCACGCCGCGGATGGCGTTCTCGACGTCGAAGGTGAGCCGCTGCAGCGTGTCGAGATCATCGCCGAGAATCTTCACGCCGAGCTGCGCGCGGATGCCGGTGGCGAGCATGAGGCGGCGGTTTTCGATCGGCTGCAGAAACGCGCCGGGCACGTAGCCGGGGACTTGGGCGAGCTTCGCGGTGAGTTCCTGCTGGATCTTCTCAAGAGTCATTCCCTTCCGCCATTGTGCAGGCGGCCTGAGCATGATCGTCGTCTCGACCATCTCGACCGGTGCGGGATCGGTGGCGGTGTCGGCGCGGCCGAGCTTTCCGCCGACGCTGAGCACCTCGGGCGTCTCCGCGATGACGCGATCCTGCCACGCAAGCACACGCTTCACTTCGGTGAGACTCGTCGTGGGAACGAACACGGGCATGAAGAGCAGGCTGCCCTCGTTCAGCGGCGGCATGAACTCGCCGCCGATGCCGGAAAACGCGCGCTGCACGCGCGGCCAGCTATCGAGTTTTGCGAGCACCGCGCGCGGAAGGCCGATGGCGAGTGCAATGGCGGACGCGAGCAGGAGCGCGGCGCATGCGAGGACGGTCTTGCGCCAGCGCAGCGCCCAGTCGAGCACCGGATCGTAGATGCGGAGAAGGGCGCGCATCACGATGTTGTTCTCCTCGCGGTGGAAGGGGCCGCGCACGAGCAGCGCGCAGAGCACGGGGACGATGGTGACGGCGAGAATCGTCGAGCCGAGCATTGCGAACGTCTTCGTGAACGCGAGCGGATGGAAAAGTTTCCCCTCCTGCCCCGAGAGCGCGAAGACAGGGACGAACGCGAGGATGATGATCGCCATCGCGAAGAAGATCGGCCTGCCGACCTGCTTCGCGGCATCGAGCGTGACCCTCCATGTCTCGGCGGCGGTGAGGCGGCGGCCGCGCTCGTCCTCCGCCTTCTCGCAGTGCCGGATCACATTCTCCGTGATCACGATCGCAGCGTCTACCAGCACGCCGATGGCGATGGCGATGCCGGCGAGCGACATGATGTTCGACGTGATGCCGAAGTGCCGCATGAGCACGAACGAGATGAGGATGCTCACCGGCAGCGGGAACGTGACGATGAGAATGCTGCGGAAATGGAAGAGGAAGACGACGTGGGCGAGCGTGACGAGGAGCACCTCCTCGATGAGCGCGTGCTTCAGCGTGGCGATGGTGCGGTCGATCAGCTCGCTGCGGTCGTAGAACGGCCTGATGCTCACGCCGGCCGGCAGACTCGGGGTGATGCGCGCGATTTCCTCCTTCACGGCCTTGATGACGGCGTGCGCGTTCTCCCCGGTGCGCATCACGACCACGCCGCCGACGACCTCGTGGCCGTTCACGTCGAGCGCGCCGCGGCGGAAGTCGCCGCCGACCTCGATGCGCGCCACATCGCGCAGGTAGATGGGGGTGCCTCCGCGCTCGCGCAGGACGATGTGCTCCAGATCCGCTGCACCCTTCACGAGGCCGAGGCCCCGAACGACAAACTCCATCCCGTTTTCCTCGAGCACCCTGCCGCCGACGTTGAGGCTGCTCTGGCCGACGGCAGTCATCACTTCATCGAGCGACACGCCGGCCGCCTTCATTTTCAGCGACGACACCTCGACCTGCCACTGCCGCACGAAGCCGCCGACACCGGCGACCTCGGCGACGCCGGGCACGCTCTGCAGCGCGTAGCGGATGAAGAAGTCCTGCTCCGCGCGCAGCCGCCCGAGGTCGTAGCCGCCCTGCGGCGCCTTCGCGGGGTCCACATCAAGGTAATACTGATACACCCAGCCGAGGCCGCTCGCGTCGGGGCCGAGCTTCGGCGCGACGCCCGCGGGCAGGCTGTCGCCGATGGAGTTCAGGCGCTCAAGGACGCGCGAACGGGCGAAGTAGTTGTCCACGTCGTCGCGGAAAATCACCGTGAGCAGCGAGAAGCCGAACATGCTCTGCGCGCGCACGGCCTTCACGCCCGCGAGGCCCTGGAGCTGTGTGGAGAGCGGATACGTGACCTGATCCTCGACCTCGCGCGGCGCGCGTCCCTCCCAGTCGGCAAAGACGATGACTTGGTTCTCGCTGAGGTCGGGGATCGCGTCCACCGGAGCGCGGCGCACCTCGAAGATTCCGAGAGCGACGAGCAGCAGAGTGCCGCATGCGACGAGGAAGCGGTTCCGCAGCGACCATTCGATGAGCTTCGGAATCATGGCCGGATCTCCGCTCCGCATTCGAGCATCTCCGCGCCCCACCATGGGTTCCGGAGGCTGGTGGTGAACTGAATCCATCGCCCGCGTTCCTTGGGCGCGCTGGGGACGGCACCCTTCGCCATGTCGCACGCGAAGACTTTCACCGCGTCAAAGCCGTCATCCTCCCGCCGCAGGTCGAGCGCGAAATCGGCGGCGGCCTCGCTAAGCGGGTAAAACGCGGCACGCTGCGCGGCGATGTCCACGGTGTCGGGCAGTTTCGCGAGCGCGGCGAGCCTCTCCACCCTCGCGCCGAACTGCGCGATGAGTGCGGCGGCGGGCTTCGGGAGCTTCCCGGTGCCCGCGCGGAAGTCCGTGGCCTTGTCCGCGGCCAGCGACTCGCCGAGCGAGGAGACGATGGCGAAGAAATCCAGCGCGGCCTTGCGCTGCGCATCGGCGAGCGAGTGGGTGCGTGTGGTTGGCGGCTTGGGCGGGCGGTTGATTTGCGACTGGCCGTCGAGCAGCAGGTTTCCCGAAGTCACGACGCGGTCGTTCTCGCTCAGCCCGCCTGCGATTTCCCAAAGCTCGTCGCCGGCGACACCGACCTGCACCTCGCGCGGCTCATAGACGCCGGCGGTTTTTTCGACATAGACGACGGGCCTGCCCGCGGGCCACAGCACGGCGTTGCGCGGCACGGTGAGCGTCGGTGCGGTCTCGGTGCCGATGCGCCCCTCGGCGTAGAGCCGGTGCAGCAGCTCGTGGCGGTGCTTGCCGGGCTCCGTCGTCTGCGGGTTGTCGAGGACGACGCGCACCTTCGCACTGCGCGTGTCCGGGCTGAGGTTCGGGTCAATGAACGCGATCGGCGCGCGCAGGACTCGGCCCGGCAGCGCGGGCGTGGTGATTTCGACCTCAGCACCCATCCGGACCCACGGGAGGTCGCGCTCATACACGTCGAATACGAACCACATCTTCGAGAAGTCCGCGACCTCGAAGAGCAGCTCGCCCTCCTTCACATACTGGCCCTCATACACCTTGCGTGCGACGACGGTGCCGGTGATCGGTGCGAGCACCTTCAGCTCCATCGGGACTTTGTCGGTCGCGAGTGCTGCGTCGAGTTCGGCGGCGGGAAGACCGAGTCGCAGCAGGCGCTCGCGGATGCTCATCATGAGCTGCTCGCGCTGCGGCGATGCAGGCTGGCGCGCGATGAGCGGATAATCCGCGAAGACGTTGCGCAGCGCCGGACTGTAGAGCGTGGCGAGCGGCTGGCCCGCGACGACCTCCGCGCCGACGAAATTGACGAACAGCTTCTCGATGCGCCCGTCCGCCGTGGCGCTGAGCATGCGGTGCGCGCTGTCGTCGTCGTCCACCGCACCCGCGACACGGATCGTGCGGCGGATGCTCCTTTTCAAAACGGGCACGGTCTCGATCCCCGCGACGGTGACGCCCTGCTTGCCGAGCGTGACGAGCGCCGTGTCGGCGTCGAGGCCCGCATCGCCCTCATAGACGGGCGAGAGATCCATGCCGCAGATCGTGCAGCGGCCCGGCTTGTCGGACTTCACCCACGGGTGCATGGGGCTTTGGTAATAAAGGACTTTCCGGCCCGCGGGCCCGGGAGAGTGGGTGTGGTGGTGCTGGCCGAACCACCATCCGCCAAACGCGGCGGCGGCAATGAGAATGAGTGTGAGGAATGTTTTCATGGGTCTGAGAGTTTGCGTTGACGTTCACCAAGCCCGCGCGCGTTCGCCGCACTTGGGCACACCACTGGCGTCAAGGCACTCTCAGACCGTCCACACGCAGCGCACCGATTGGAAGGAATGGCCGGCGGCGATTCCCACGTGCGCGATTTTTCCCGTCGGGAAAATGACCGGGATCGAAGGCGCCAGCACCACGAGTGCGGCGCGCTGATGGAGCGCCGCCGGCTGCCACTGCTGCGTGGCCGTGGGCGCCGCGGGCTGCGGCTCGGGCGCGCGGTTCTCGGGCGCGGCGCAGCAGGAGGAGGATTCCGGGTTCGCGCAGCATTCACAGCGGCGCTTCGCCAGGGATGCGCCGCAGTCCGCCGCGGGCATCCGCGCCGCAAAGCCGAATCCCATCGCGATGGCGACGAGCACCCGGACTGCGCTGGCGAAGACGGAATGCATGACTGCCATCTTAGTCACCCCAACCGGCGCAATGTTCAACGCATTTGTGCCGTGCCCGGCAGCCGAGGTGGAGAGCGCGCGAGCGGAGGAAGGTTTGCGGATTCCACACTGATACAGAATCCACCCCGTCCGCGCGGCCTGCGGGCTTGATTTCCCCCGCCGACCGGCTTGCCTCTGCGCGCGGCCTCCATGAATGAACCCTGACCCTTCCCGATTGAACAAACGCACGGCGTCGTTGCGCCCGCCGACGGAGTCGCTCGTGGATTTGCTGGAGGAGGCCGTCATCGTGGTGGGCAGGGACGGCAGCGTGCTCGAGTGGAACAGCGGGGCGACGCGCGTCTTCGGGTGGACGCCGGACGAGGCGCAGGGGATGTCCATCCAGAGCCTCCAGCCCGAGGGCGCCGTGCGCGGCCTCGCGCACGCGATGCAGCAGGTCTTCAGCAGCGAGCAGCAGTGGCACGGGGAGACGCCCTTCGTGCGCAAGGGCGGCGAGCCGGGCTCCTGCGAGGTCGTCGCGCTGCCGCTCAGCGAAAACCGCACTCTGCTGAGCGTGCGCGATGTCACCGCGCGGCGGCGGAAATTCGAGCGCGTCTCGGAGGAGCGGCACCTCCTGCGCACGGTGATGGACGGCATCCCGGACATCATCATGCTGAAGGACACCGAGGCGCGCTACGTCATGGTGAACCGCGCGCACCGGGAGCTGACCGGCTACGCGGCTGAGGACGTGATCGGGCGGCTGCCGACCGATCTCGGTTTCCCGAAAGAATTCTCGCAGGCGTATCTCGACGACGATTTGACGGTCCTGAGAAGCGGCGAGGCGATTATCAACCGCGAGGAGCGGTTCCAGAGCGCCGACGGCAGGAGCGGGTGGTTTCTCACGAGCAAGTATCCGCTCCGCGACACGGGCGGGCGTCTGCTCGGGCTCGTCGCGATCGCGCGCGACATCACGGACCTGAAGCTTGCCGCGGATGAGCTGGCCGAGACGCGCATGCACCTTTCCCAGCACCTGGAGAATTCGCTGCTGCTCGTTGCGCAGCTTGATGCGGATCTGCGCATCAAGCGCTGGGCGGGCCGCGCGGAGCGGATGTTCGGGTGGTCCCCCGCGGAGGCGATGGGCCGCACGCTCACCGAGCTGAAGGCGAACCATCCCGACGAGGAGGCGAACATTTCCGCGATGATCGGCCGGCTGAAGAGCGGCGAGGAGGAACACAGCACGCTGCGCTGCCGGAACCTGACGAAGGACGGCCGCATCATCCACTGCCTCTGGTGGAACTCCGTGCTGCGCAATCCGGACGGCACTGTGCGCTCCTACCTCGCGCTCGCGGAGGAGATCACCTACACCGTCGAGACGCTGGAGAAACTGCAGGCGTCCGACCGCCTGCTGAACACGCTCATCCAGGCGACCGGCATCGGCTACGTGCGCCTCGACGCCGCGGGCCGCATCACCGCGGCGAACGAGCGCTACCTCGGCTTCTTCGGTGCAAAGTCGGAGACGGACCTCGTCGGGCGCGACTACGCCGACCTCGTCGCGCCGCACCACCGCGCCATGGCGATGCAGGCTTTCGCACGGCTGCTGTCGGAGGGGCGCCTCAGCAACCTCGAGGTGGATCTTCTCAGCGCGGATGGCCGCGCGGCGCCCTTCGAGGTGAATGCGAACGTGGAGAAGACGGCCGACGGCATGCGGCTCCACGCCTTCTGCCGCGACATCAGCGAGCGCAGGCGCGCGCTGGAGGAGCGCCGCTCCATCGAGGCGAAGCTCCAGGAGACACAGAAGCTCGAGAGCCTCGGCGTGCTTGCCGGCGGCATCGCGCACGACTTCAACAACCTCCTCACCGGCGTGCTCGGCAACGTGAGCCTCGCCTCCGCCCAGATCCCGGCGGACTCCGCGGCGCACGGGTTTCTCGCGCAGATCGAAAAGGCCGCCAGCCGCGCGGCGGACCTCTGCCGGCACATGCTCGCATATTCCGGCAGGGGGCGCTTCGACGTGAAGGCGCTCGACCTGAACGCGCTCATCCACGAGACGAAGAACCTCCTCGGCATCTCCATCAGCAAGCGCGCGCGCCTCGACTTCCAGCCCGCGCCGTCGCTGCCCGCCGTTCTCGCGGATGCGACGCAGATCCGCCAGATCGTGATGAACCTCGTGATCAACGCGAGCGAGGCCCTCGGCGAGCGCGACGGCACGGTGCGCATCTCCACCCGCACGGTGCGGCTCAGCGCGCAGGATCTTGCCGGAGCGAATGCGTCCCCGGAGGCCGTGCCGGGGGAATATGCGTGCTTCGAGGTGACCGACACCGGATGCGGCATGGACCCCGAGGTGCTGAAGCGCATCTTCGATCCTTTCTACACGACCAAGTTCACCGGCCGCGGCCTCGGCCTCGCGGCGGTGCTCGGCATCGTCCGCGGCCACCGCGGCGCGCTCACGGTGAGGAGCGCGCCGGGAATGGGCACATGCTTCCGCGTGCTGCTCCCCATCGGCCACGGCACCCCCGCCGCCGAGCTGGACGGCGCGCAGCCGGACGAGGATTGGAAGGGGAGCGGCCTCGTCCTCGTGGTGGACGACGAGGACACCGTCCGCCACGTCGCCTCGCGGCTGCTCGGTTTTCTCGGCTTCGAGAGCGTCGCGGCGGCGAACGGCCGCGAGGCCGTCGAGCTTTTCCCCACGCTCGGCGAAGTGCGCTTCGTCTTCCTCGACCTCACCATGCCGCACATGGACGGCCAGGAGACGCTCCGCGAGCTGCGCAGGCTCCGCCCCGATCTGCGCGTGCTCATCATGAGCGGCTTCAGCACCCAGGAAGTCGCCGACCGCTTTGCCGGCGACCGCCACATCGACTTCATCCAAAAGCCCTTCAACCTCGTGCTCGCGCGCGAAAAAATCTGCCGCCTCCTCGACTGAACCGCCCCCTAAGTCTTCCCCCCGTTCGACATTCGTCATTCCGTCATTCGTCATTCGTCATTCGTCATTCCGTCATCCGTCATTCCATGAAGCTCGCCCTCACCCTCGCCGTCCTCCCCCTCGTCACCGCCGCCTGCGCCCTCGCCGGCACCGCCGAATTCTACATCGGCGCCTACACGAAGCCAGGCGGCAACCGCGGCATCCAGCGCGCCTCCCTCGACACGAAGACCGGCGAGTTGAAGCTCCTCGGCCTCGCCGCCGAGGCGAAGAACCCCAGCTTCCTCGCCGTCCATCCCGGCGGCAAATTCCTCTACGCCGCACTTGAGGAGGGCGGCGGCGCCGTCGGCGCGTATGCCATTGAAAAGGACGGGAACCTCCGCGCCCTGAACACCGAATCCTCCAAGGGCGCAGGCAACTGCCACGTCACCGTCGATCCCTCCGGCAAGTTCGTCTTCGCCGCCAACTACGGCAGCGGCAGCGTCGCCGCACTCCCCATCAGGGGCGACGGCTCCCTCGGCCCAGCCACCGGCTCCGTGCAGCACACCGGCAGCGGCCCCGACGCCGGCCGGCAGAAAGGCCCCCACGCCCACTCCATCTATCCGAACGGCCCCTTCGTCTATGCCTGCGACCTCGGCACCGACGACGTCTTCATCCACCGCCTCGACCCCGCCAGCGGCACGCTCACGCCCAACGATCCGCCCAGCGGCAAAGTGCCCCCCGGCAGCGGGCCGCGGCACTTCGCATTCCATCCGAAGGGCGGCTTCGCCTACACGTGCAACGAGATGACCTGCACCGCCACCGCCTTCGCGCACGACGCCGCGAAGGGCACGCTCACTCCGATCCAGACCCTCAGCACCCTGCCCGCCGACTACACCCTCACGAAGAAGGACAGCACCGCCGAAATCTTCTGCCACCCCACCGGCAAGTTCCTCTACGTCTCCAACCGCGGCCACGACACCATCGCCGTCTTCGCCATCGCTGCGGATGGAAAAATCACCCTCACCCAGAACGCCCCCGCCAGCGTGAAAATCCCGCGCGGCTTCGCCATCTCCCCCGACGGCGGCTGGCTCGTCGCCGCCGGCCAGAACAGCGACAGCCTCGCCTCGCACAAAATCGACCCCGCCACCGGCAAGCTCACCCCCGCATCCAAGCTCGAAGGCGTCGGCGCCCCCGTGTGCGTCATGTTCGCCCTGCCCCGCTAGCCGCACCCCGCGCCGCGCTGTTCCGCCAGTCGCCCGGCCACTCCGTCCTCGCCAAGCTCCCGCGCGCCCGCTACACGCGGCGCATCATGGCATCGGCAAAACCCTCCGCGCTCGTGGACACGCGCGTCATCTATTGCGGCGACAATCTCGACCAGCTCCAGAAGCTCCCCGCCGCCTGCGTGGACCTCATCTACATCGACCCGCCGTTTAACTCGAACCGCAACTACGAGGTCTTCTGGGGCGAGACGAAGGAGAAGCGCGCCTTTGAGGACCGCCACGAGAGCACCCGCGCCTACATCGACTACATGCGCCCGCGCTGCGTGGAGATGGCCCGCGTCCTCAGGAAGACCGGCAGCTTCTACTACCACTGCGACTGGCACGCCTCGCACTATGTGAAGGTGATGCTCGATCAGGTCTTCGGGGAGATGCAGTTCCAAAACGAAATCGTTTGGAAGCGAAGCAGCGCGCACAGCGACTCGAAGCGCTACGGTGCGAATCACGACACCATCTTCTTCTACACGGCCGGAAAGACGTGGACTTGGAACAAGAGCTACACGCCTTACGATCCCGAATACGTCGAGCAGAACTATCGCTACAAGGACGAAAAGGGAGTCTTCCGCGTTTCAGACATGACGGCGAACAAGCCCGGCGGTGACGTTTCCTATGAATGGACGACGCCAGACGGAAAAGCGGTGAAGCCTTACAAAGGACGCTATTGGGCCTACTCGAAGGAGAAGATGAAACAGATGCACGACGCCGGGCTCATCTATTACCGCACAACCGGAATGCCGATGCTGAAGCACTACATTGACGAGATGCCCGGCGTGCCGCTGCAAACATTTTGGGACGACATCAAGCCGCTTATCTCCGGCAGCGATGAACGCCTCGGCTACCCCACGCAGAAGCCCCTCGCCCTACTGGAGCGAATCATCAGCGCCAGCAGCAACGAGAACGACATCGTGCTCGACGCGTTCTGCGGATGCGGCACCGCGCTCGTTGCGGCGCAGAAGCTCAAGCGGCAATGGATCGGCATCGACATTTCGCCCACCGCCTGCCGCGTGATGGCCAAGCGGCTCAAGGACGTGTGCGGCATGAAGGAGAGCGAGGAACTTCAGAAGATTGGCCGCGGCTTCATCGTCCGCGACCTGCCGTGGACGGAGGAGAAGCTGCGCGCCATCCCGCCCTTCGAGTTTGAGAACTGGGCCGTGATCGCCCTCGGCGGCATCCCGAACAAGACGCAGGTGGGCGACATGGGCATCGACGGGCGCATCTTCCCCGTCTCCGCGCTGGACGCGCGGCGCAAGCCCAAGGAGGGTGAACTCGCGCTGGAGGAGAAATGGTATCCCATCCAGGTGAAGCAGAAGGACAAGGCGGGCCGGCCGGACATCGATGCGTTTGAGGCGATGATGGCGCGCGAGGAATGCGCGAAGGGGTTCTTCATCTCGTTCGACTTCACCAGCGACGCCCTCACGGAGATCAGCCGCTACTTCAAGCAGACCCAGCGCGTCATCGTCCCGCTCACCGTCCGCGAAATCCTCGACGAACAGATCGCGCACAAGCTGGTGTGACGCGCGGCACGGTCTTGACCTTCCGAAACGCCCGACCATCTTCCGCACGCCCGCTCCCGCCGCCGGTCGCATAAACTTGTAGGCTTGCGGCGCGTAGCCACGGAGGAATCACTGAACTTCCCCGGCGGCACCGGGCCTGCATTTCCGCACGCGCTGGCGGGATGCCTCGCAGCCCGGAGGGCTGGTGGAATGTAGCCGGTGTGTGGAGCCCGCCGGAGGCGGGCGGAACCACCGGATCACCGTCCCACAACGGACATGCGCCCCGGAGGGGGCGCGGGGAATCGTGCGCGCGATGAAAATGCGGGGAGCCACCGGCGGATGCTGGAGCGCCGCGGTTCCGCCGCCCCATCCGGGGCGGATGATTTGGTGGGCCGGGGATCCGGTGGTTCCCGCGCGCGGGGCGCGGTTGCCGGACGCCTCCGCGTCCGCCCTTCGGGCTGCCATTCGGCAGGCTTCTCGCTCCGCTCGAATCACCACCGGCTAATTTCCGGATGTCCCTCCGGGACTCGTGCGGGGAGAAGTCGCCGATCGGAGCCGCTGGCAGCTCTTCGTCTTGATCTCCGGCGCGGCGCGCGGGAAGGTGGAGCCCTCGGAAGCACCCGCGCGGAAGTTGCAATTCTCAACGACCGCGTGTGTAGGGCAGGCACCTAGAAGCGCCGTTCCCGTCTTCCCCGCAGGCCGGTTGACCGTGTGCCAGAAGCTATCGGGAAGCCGGCCGATTTTTTGGGGTGCGGAAAAACTTCCGGACGCCGGACGGCGAGCGTCTGGGGCGCGGAAATACTTCCGGGGGTCAAACGGGAAGCGTCTGGGGCGCGGAAATACTTCCGCGGGGCAAACGGGAAGCGTCTGGGGCGCGGAAATACTTCCGGGGGTCAAACGGCGAGCGTCTGGGGCGCGGAAATACTTCCGCGGGGCAAACGGGAAGCGTCTGGGGCGCGGAAATACTTCCGCGGGGCAAACGGGAGGCGTCTGGGACGCGGAAATACTTCCGCGGGTCGAACGGGAGGCGCTTGGAGCCGGAATTGGGGAACGCGGACTATTCGCAAAGATTGTGGTTGACGGAGGGTGGCGATCATTCTAGGCGGTCCATCAGTTCGCCCTTTTTACACACCGGGCAGATGCCCGATGGGAGGGTGAATCCAAACCCCAGCGGCAATCCCTCCACACCCCCGAAACCCCGTGGCCCGAATTGGACATTTCTATTTCGGCGACGGCACCCGGCTCACCACGGAGGAGGAGTCGCATCGTAGAAAGCACAAAACTATGGCAGCGAACATCCTTCCACGCGCATTCGGCAAGCTCATCTCCATGGCGGAGGACATGGCCGACGGCGGGCACACCCACGAGGTGGCCATTGGCGTCAAACAGAACACCGAGGCGGTGATCCGCGCCGCACTGGCGGCGGCGACTGCGGCGGAAAGCGGCTTCGGCGCCGCGCAGGTGGCGAAGAAGAACGCGAATGCGGCGCTGAAGATCGCGGACAACAATGCGCGGGTCTTCATCGGCAATGCCCGCAAGCGCCTGTCCAAATTTTTCGGCGAGGCGTTTTCCACCGAGTGGGCCGCAGCGGGCTGGCCGAACAATTCCACGGGCACGCCGGAGACGAGGGACGAGCGCTTTGCCCTCATGAACAGCCTGAAGCTGTATTTCACGGCGAATCCGGCGAAGGAGAGCGCGGACATGGAGGTGACGGCGGCCATCGCGGCGACGATCCACACGGCGCTCAGCGACGCGCGGGCCTCCTTTGCACAAAAGACCACCGAGGTGGGCGACGCGAAGGTGGCGCGGGACAATGCGGTGGAAAACCTGCGCTCGCGGATGCGCGGGCTCATCACGGAGCTGGAGACGCTGCTGGCGGATGATGATCCGCGCTGGCACGCCTTCGGCCTGAGCCGCCCGGCGGATGAGGAGACACCGGAGGCGCCGTCTTTCACCACGGCCATCGCGAGCACGCCCGGCACCGGGCTGATTGACTGGGACGATGCGCTGCGCGCGGACCATTACCGCGTGTGGATTCTCATCGTGGGGGTGGATGAGGATTTCCACGCCGTGGAGACGGTGAACGACAGCGACGCGACGCTCACCGGCCTGCCCACGGGCGCGACGGTGAAAGTGCGCGTGACTTCCGTGAATGCCGCCGGCGAAAGCCAGCCCGGCCCCGTGGCCGAGTTCGTCGTGGCCTGAGCGATTTTAGGAGGAAGGCGGAAGGATGAGGGATTCCCCTCCCAAGTCCTTCCGCCACACCTCCGGAGTTTTCATTCCGTCCTCCGTCATTCCGTCATTCCTCATTTTCTCCACGCCATGCCCTACGATCCCAACTGGCCCCAAGACGGCGACCTCGCCGACCCCATCCGCTTCCGCGAGCAGTTCGGCGGACTCAAGAACTTCATCGACGCCGTGCCCGGTATCGCCGGCGTCGTGATCGACAGCGTGACCACGCTTCCGCCCGGCGAGGCGGCGACGGTGGATGCGAGCATCACCGCCGGGGTGCTGCACTTGAGCTTCGGCCTCCCGCAAGGCTTGCAGGGCGCGCAGGGGATCCAGGGCGAGCAGGGATCGCTCGGGGCCACCGGCCCGATGGGTGCCGTGACGCCGCAGAACCTCGACGATGCGATCGTGACGACGGCGCGGAACCCGAATGCGATCCCACCTTTCACCGGCACCTTCAGCGATCCGCCGACGCAGGCGGAGATGGTGGCCTTCGCCGCGCACATGGAGACGCTGCGCGCGGCGCTGGTGCGGTAGGAATGACGAATGCCGAATGACGGAATGACGAAGGGAGGGCGCGCCCTGCCCGTGCAGCGACGGGGCACTCCAGCCGCCGCACCGCTCACGCGGCGGTGAGCACCTCGTGGAGGGTCTTCAGGAGGGTCTCGGCGCCGTAGGGCTTGGGGAGGAAGTGTTTCACGCCGAGGTTCGCGGCGTGGCTGGCCTGGCCGGCTTCGGCGAGGCCGCTGGCGGCGATGATGCGGACCTGGGGGTTGATGCGCTGGAGGACCATGATGAGGGCGGCGCCGTCGAGCACGGGCATCATCATGTCGGTGATGACGGCGTCGATCTTGCCGCCCTCCCTGGCGTAGGTGGCGGCGCCGTCGGCGCCGTCGGTGGCGAAGACCACCTCGTAGCCGAAGGCCTGGAGGGTCTGCTGGGTGATTTTCCGGACGGATGCCTCGTCGTCCACGACGAGGATGCGCTGGCCGGAGCCGCGTGGGATGGCGGGCTTGGCGGTGGTGGCGGCTTCGGGGGAGGCGTCGGTTTTGGCGGGGAGGTAGATGTTGAATTTCGTGCCTCTGCCGACTTCGCTGTAAACGCGGATGAAGCCGTTGTGGCTCTTGATGATGGCGAGGCAGGTGGAGAGGCCGAGGCCGGTGCCCTTGCCGAGCTCCTTGGTGGTGTAGAAGGGGTCGAAGATGCGCTCGATGACGTCCGGGGGCATGCCCATGCCGCTGTCCTCGACCTGGAGGACTACGTAGGGGCCGGGGCGTGTCTCGGTGTTCATGCCGGCGTATTGGGCGTCGATTTCCACATTCTCGGCGGAGAAGCGGAGGGTGCCGCCGTTGGGCATGGCGTCGCGGGCGTTGACGCAGAGGTTCAGGAGGACCTGGTGGAGCTGGGTGGGGTCGCCGGTGAGGGTCCAGAGCTCGGGCGGCAGGTTCGAGCTGATGCGGATGTTTTTGAGGAGGGTGTCCTCGGCGATTTTGACGATGTCGCGGACGAGGTGGCGGACCTGCAGCTCGACGCGTTCGCCGCCCATGCCGCGGGCGAAGGAGAGGACCTGGCGGACCATGGCGGCGCCGCGCTCGGCGCTGTCGGAGAGGACGCCGAGGAGCTGCGTGCTGTCGGGGTCGGGGAAGCGGATGCGGAGGACCTCGAGGGACATCATGATCGGGGAGAGGATGTTGTTCAGGTCGTGGGCGATGCCGCCGGCGAGGGTGCCGATGCTCTCCATGCGCTGGGCGCGGAGGAACTGCTGCTCGAGCTTCTTGCGCGCGGTGATGTCCTCGGCGACGCGGGCCAGGCGGAAGACGTGGCCGCTTTCGTCCTTCACGGGGAATCCGCGGTCGCGGATCCAGCGCTCGCCGCCGTCGGGGCGGAGGATGCGGTATTCCTCGTTGTAGGTGCCGAGCGGGGCGTTTGCGCGGCAGGCGTCGAGGACGCGCCGGCGATCATCGGGGTGGATCGCATCGGCCCATTCGCGGGGCGAGACGCAGAGTTCCTCGCACTTGCGCCCCCAGATGGCCTCGTAGCCGGGGCTGACGTAGAAGACCTCCTCCATGTCGAGGTCTGTCATCCAGAAGACCTCATGGATGTTTTCGACGATCTGGCGGAGCCGGCGCTCGGAGGTGCGCAGGGCCTCCTCGGCTTCCTTGCGCTGGGTGATGTCGGCGCGGATGGCGATGTATTGGCGGGGCTTTCCCGCGGGGTCGAGGAAGGGGACGATGGTGGTGTCCACCCAGTAGTGGGAGCCGTCCTTCGCGCGGTTCCTGATTTCGCCGCGCCACACGCTGCCGCCGCGGATGGTGTCCCAGAGGCCGTGCATGAAGTCCTCCGGGTGGTGCCCGGAGTTGATGATGCGGTGGTCCCGGCCGAGCAGTTCGGCGCTCGTGTATTTGGAGATGGCGCAGAACTTGTCGTTCACGAAGGTGATCTTCCCGCGCGCATCGGTGCGGGCGACGATCGCATGTTCATCGAGCGCCGCGCAGAGGTCCGCGGTCTCCTGGAGCGCCGCGCGCAGCGCCTCCTCGGTCTGCTTCCGGGCGCCGATGGGCCACGCGATCGTGGACAAGCCGATGACGCGCCCTTCGCAGTCCCGGATGGGCGAGATGGCCACCGCGACCTCCACGCGCGTGCCGTCCTTTGCGATGCGGACCGTCTCGAAATCCCGGATGCGCTCGCCCTGCGCGATGCGCGCGAGGATCGCCGGCTCCTCGCCGGCCAGCTCCGGCGGAAGGATCGCCTGCAGCGGTGTGCCGATCATCTCCGGGGCCGCGTGGCCGAAGATGCGCTCCGCCGCGGGGTTCCAACTGGTGACGATGCCGTCGGGCGTCGTGCTGATGATCGCGTTCGGAGACGCTTCGATGATGGATGCAAAATGCGCGGCGGCGACCTCCGCGCAATACTCACTGCCAGGGGAAAAATTGGTTTTCATGCAGACCTCCAATGAAATCTTGATCAAGATCCCCTGCGGCGTGAATACAAAATTTCGTCATCCCATACGAAATTTACCGATGGCGCCGTGCTTGGATGGCCCATCAGGGGTAGGTCGATTTTCGCCAATAGCGGGTGAGCGCGCGGGGCCTCTGCCGCGAGCTTTGGCCATGAAACCGAACCGCGATTTGAAGACCAAGGAGGGTGCCGCACTCGGGCTGCTCATTCTCGCCTGCCTGCTGCAGGATGGATTGGCGGAGGCGTGCGGGCTTGCCGGCGAACTGCTTGTCCCGCCCGATGAACTGGCGTTCGCGCTCCTTGCGCTGACGCCGGCGAAAATGCGCAAGCTCGTGGGCGAAATTGCTGTGATGGCCGACGATGACATCCTGCCGGGTCCGTTCCGCGCCGGGGAAATGCGCAGCTTCCTCACGCGGCTTTCGGAAAACCAGGGGATGCCGCGCAACGGCGGACTGGCGCATTGACGTCAGCCGGGCATTGCTGCAACGCCGCGCTTGCCGTGCGCCGCGCGCGCCTGCTTTTCTCGCGCGGAATGTCTGAGAAAGCTCCCGGTCCCCTCATGCGCGTGTGTTCGTTGCGGCCCGCCGCTTTCCGCCGGGATGCGGAGCACGGGCGATTTTCCAATGAAGCCGCTCGGTGACCTGCAGAAGCTGATGCGGCAGTGGTCCGGGCTCGGGCCCTTCCATGCGGTGGATGCGATGTGCATCGCGGGCGCGGGTGATGTGGCGCGGTGGGAAAAAATCATCGCCGCGGTGGTCGGCGCGCACGGCTTTGCAGCGCCCGAGTGGGTGCGCGAATACGACGACATCGACACCGCCGTGACCGAGGAGATGAATGAGATCTTCGAGGAGGATGCGCCGCCGTTCCGGTTTTTCGTCGCAGGCGCGGGAGGCGCGGGCCACTGGCTGGGCCTCGTGTGGGACCACTGGGTGGCGGACAGCGTGACGATCCGCGAGCTGATGCGCCGCCTGCACGCGGGGTGGAATGGCGGGGAGCTGCCGCCCCTGCGTTTCGCGGCGCCGCCGCGCGCCTCGGTGTCCGATGCGCTGGCGATGTCGCTGGAGAAGGGCCGGAGCTTCCGCACTGCGTATCGCATGCTGATGGTGGACGCGATGGATCTGCGGGTGGGCCTCTGCGTGCGGGAGTTTCCACAGGAAGTGCTCGGCATCCTGAAAGCGCTGGCGAAGGAGCACGGCGCGACGGTCAACGACTTGTTCGCTGCCGTGCTCATGCAGCTCCTCGGTGAGTGGACGGCCGGAGCGCGGGCGAGGCAGCGGAAGCGCAACCAGCTGTCGATCGGTGTGGCGATGAACACGCGGCCTTTCTTTCCCGAGGAATCCCGCGACGCATTCGGTTTTTTCCTCACTTGCTTCGCGATGTTCCAGCCAGCGCCGGAAAGGCAGCCGTTCGTGGATTTGCTGAGGTGCATCGCCGGGGAGACGCAGTCGATCAAGGCGGCCCCCAAGCCCACACGCCTCGACGGCGCGTGGCGCGCGCTGCGCTGGGGCGGATGGCTGGGTGTGTTCCGGCGGCGGCGTGCTGGCCTCATGCACCGTTGTGCGCCGTGTTCCGGCGGCCTCTCAAATGTGAACCTCGACGCCGAGTGGCTGAAGGATGCGTCCGGGCTGCTGGATTACCGGCGCGTTTCACCATGCGGCCCGCTCACGCCGATTGCATTCGCGCCGACGACGCTGCGCGGTCGGCTCACGCTGGCCGTGACTTACCGGCCAAACATGATCGACGCGGTGCAGGCGGGCTGGCTCGCCACGGAGTTCGTCCTGCGCATCGCGGCGATGGCCCGGGAGAAATCAGGCGCGGTCTTCGGCCGCGCATCGTGGCCCGCGCTGGCGCGGCTCACCCCCGTGCTGGCTGCGATTCGCCTGCACCTCGCGGCGACCCCGGCAGCGGGTGGCCCATCCATCGCGGCGACGCTCTACCGCATCGCTCCGAACGGCGATCTGGTGACTGCGACGGGCGAGCCGGTGCCTTACGGCGGACGGCTTGAGGGTCACGCGGAAGTCGGCGAGGCCGCCTCGCCCGGCCTCAGGATGTCGGGGTGGGTGATGAACCACGATTCCCCGGCGACCATGTGCGACGTCGTCGTCGTCGTGGATGGCGAAGTGGTCGCCAGCGGCCGCTCCTCGATTCCGAGACCCGATGTCGGTGCTCAATTCTCGATCCCGGTTCCTCCCGCAGGTTTTGTGGTCAATGTTCCCAGCGTCGTCTCGAAGGACCCGGGGGTGAGGCTGTTCGTCGTCGCTCTGGATGGTTCCGCCCGCGAACTGAGATACATCGAGGGGTGCTTTGGGCTGCGTCACGGCGGAAGCTGCGCTGGCTCGGTCAGCTCAGCGCGGGTCCGGTGAGCGTTATTTGCCTCCGCCGTCCTCCCACGCCTTCGAGCGGGCGAGCGCCTTGGCCCATCCGGCGAGGTGCTGCTTGCGTGCTGAGGGTTTCATCTTCGGCGCAAAGCGGCGGTCGGCCTGCCACTGGCGGGCGATCTCCTTTTGATCCTTCCAAAATCCCACGGCGAGACCGGCGAGATACGCAGCGCCGAGCGCGGTCGTCTCGGAGACCTTCGGGCGAACGACAGGGACGCCGAGGAGGTCGGCTTGGAACTGCATCAGCAGATTGTTCGCACATGCGCCGCCGTCCACGCGGAGTTCCTTCAGCTTGATGCCGGCGTCGCTTTCCATCGCGTGCAGCACGTCGGCGACCTGATAGGCGATGCCTTCCAGCGCGGCGCGCGCGATATGCGCGGAAGTCGTGCCGCGCGTGATGCCGGCGAGGATGCCGCGCGCGTAGGCATCCCAGTGCGGCGCGCCGAGCCCCGCGAACGCGGGGACGAGATAGACGCCATGCGTGTCTTTGACTGATGCGGCCAGCGCCTCGACGTCGGCGGAAGTCTTGATGATGCCGAGCCCGTCGCGCAGCCACTGCACGACTGCGCCGGCGATGAAGATGCTGCCTTCCAGCGCAAACTCCGTGCGTCCGCCGAGCCGCCACGCGACGGTGGTGAGCAGGTTGTTGCGCGACGCGATGGGCTTCGCGCCGGTGTGCATGAGCATGAAGCAGCCGGTGCCGTAGGTGTTCTTCACCATGCCGGGCTGCGTGCAGACCTGCCCGAAGAGCGCGGCCTGCTGGTCGCCCGCGATGCCGGCGATGGGGATTTTTGCGGGGAAGATTTCCGCGTCACCATACACCTCGCTCGACGAGCGCACTTCGGGGAGCACGGAGCGCGGCACGCCGAAAATGCCGAGCAGCTCGTCGTCCCAGTCGCCGGTCTTGAGGTTGAAGAGCATCGTGCGCGACGCGTTGCTCGCGTCGGTGACGTGGCGCTTGCCGCGCGTGAGGTTCCACACGAGCCACGAGTCCACGGTGCCGAAGGCCAGCTCGCCGCGCTTCGCCTTCGCGCGCGCGCCGGGGACATTCTGCAAAATCCACTGGAGCTTCGTGCCGGAAAAATACGCGTCCACGACGAGGCCCGTCTTGCGGCGGATGAGCGGCGCGAGGCCGCGCTTGCGGAGCTGGTCGCACATCGGCGCAGTGCGTCGGTCCTGCCACACGATGGCGTTGCAGATTGGCTGCCCCGTGCTGCGATCCCACACGACGGTCGTCTCGCGCTGGTTCGTGATGCCGATAGCGGCGACGTCCGCGGGTGACGCGCCAATTTTCTCCAGCACTTCCGTCGCGACGCCGGCCTGCGAGGACCAGATCTCGTTCGCATCGTGCTCGACCCAGCCCGGCTTCGGAAAAATCTGGCGGAACTCTTTCTGCGCTACGGCCGCGATGGAGCCTGCATGATCGAAGAGGATCGCGCGTGAGCTGGTGGTGCCTTGGTCGAGGGAGAGGATGTATTTCACAGCGGGGGTGTCGGTGGAATGGGAAGCGCGGAGGCGGTCGCAGGTGCGAGCCAGAGGAGCTTGTAGATGAACGCGCCCGCGACGCCGCCGAGGATCGGGCCCAGCACGGGCACCCAGGCGTAGCCCCAGTCGGAGCCGCCTTTCCCCGCGATGGGCAGCAGCGCGTGCGCGATGCGCGGGCCGAGGTCGCGCGCAGGATTGATCGCGTAGCCGGTCGAGCCGCCGAGCGAGACGCCGATGGACCACACTAGGACGCCGACGAGCGCGGGGCCGAAGCCTTCGGTGAAGCCGGATTTTGGCAGGAGATTTTGCGGAGTGAGAATGGCGAGCAGACCGAGGACGAGCACGGCGGTGCCGATGATTTCCGTGAGCAAGTTTGCGGGGGCATTCCGGATGGCTGGCGCGGTGCAGAAGACGCCGAGCTTCGCGCCTTGGTCGCTGGTTTCCTTCCAATGCGGGAGATACGCGAGCCACACGAGCGCGGCCCCAAGCATCGCGCCGAGCATCTGCGCACCGAGATAGGTGGGAACCAGCGCCCAGTCGAATTTTCCGATCGCGGCCATGGCGATGGTGACCGCGGGGTTCAGGTGCGCGCCGCTGATGGCGACGGTGCAATACACCGCGATGGTGACCGCGAAGGCCCAGCCGGCGGTGATGACGATCCAGCCGGCGTCGCGGCCCTTGGATTTGTTGAGGAGGACGTTTGCGACGACGCCGTCGCCGAGCGTGACGAGGATTGCAGTGCCGAGAAGTTCAGCGAGGAAGGGGGACATGGCGGGAGAGTGTGCGAGGCGTCTAGCGGGAGCGGGGTGGAGGGGACAGCAAAAATGACGAATGGCGAATGCCGGGAGAACCCGCTTGCATCCGAGGCCCGTTCGTCATTCGTCATCCGCCATTCGTGAAACGCCTCGCCCTCCTGCTTGCCGCCTCCTCCGCATTCGCCGCGGACAAACCAATTCCGCCCGTGCCCGACAAGCAGCCGGAGCCGCCCTTTGCCAAGGACAGCGCGCCCGGCGTGCAGATGCTCGTGCCGGGCTTCACCGTGCGCGAGTTGCCGGTGAAGCTCACGTCGCTCAACAACATCGAGTATGCTGCGGATGGCCGACTTTTTGCCGGAGGATACGACGGACGCTTCCATGTGCTGCGCGACACGGATGGCGACGGGCTGGAGGATCGCGTGGACACTTTCTCGCCCGATACAACGGCGAACTACCCGCTCGGCATGGCGGTGAAGGACGGCGACCTCTACGCCGTGCTCACGGATGAAATCATCCGCTGGCGCGATACGGACGGCGACGGCATTCCCGACAAGCGCGAGACAGTCGTGAAGGGCTTCGACGATCCCGCGCTCGCAAAACAAGAGAGCGCGCCGTGGCTGAACCACCGCCGCGTGGACAGCTCGATGGCGCTCGCGTTCGCGCCCGACGGCTCGCTGCTCACCACGATGGGCAACGCCGGCTACAACAACGCCTACTGGCACGACAAGCAGGGCGTCGCGCACTACTCGACCGGCGCGCGCCGCGGCTGCCTCCTGCAGTTTTTGCCTGACGGCAAAGGGCGCATTTCGCCCGAGAGCAAAGTGACGCAGCTCCACTCGGGCCTGCGCTACATCATGTCGCTGCAGTTCAACAAATACGGCGACCTCTTCGGCACCGATCAGGAGGGCGCGACGTGGGTGCCGAATGGAAATCCGTTCGACGAGCTGCTGCACATCCCGATTGGTGCGGATGAAAAATCGCGCCACTTCGGCTTTCCGCCGCGTCATCCTCGCTGGCTGCCGGACGTGGTGGACGAGCCAAGCGTGTTCGACTACGCGCCGCAGCACGAGAGCACGTGCGGCTTCCGCTTCAACGGCCCCGCGCCGGGCCGCGGCCGCTTTGGCCCCGAGTGGTGGGAGGGCGACGCGATTGTCACCGGCGAATCGCGCGGCAAGCTCTACCGCACGAAGCTCGCGAAGACAGCCGCCGGCTACGTCGCGCAGACGCAGCTCATCGCGCGCTGCGGGCTGATGATCGTTGACTGCGCGATTTCGCCGCAGGGCGATCTCGTCGTCTGCTGCCACACCGGCAAGCCCGACTGGGGCAACGGCCCGAAGGGCGAAGGGCGGATTTTCAAAATCAGCTATACGGACAAACTGGCGTCGCAGCCGATGGTGACGTGGGCGGTGGACGAGACGAAGACCTTCGTGGAGTTCGATAAGCCAATCGATTCGCTCCAGCGTCAGGATGTCTTGCCGAAGGTAATCGTTGAGGCAGGCCGCTACGTGTCTGCCGCAGATAGGCTCGAAACGATTCGTCCGCCGTATGCCGTGGTTAAAATGCAACTCCGCCAGCCACGAACCAAAGCCACGGTGAACGGCGCGATGATGCCCCGCGATCAACGTCAGCGCATCATGATCCTTCAGTCCGATGTGCGGCAGGCGGCGGTGAACTACGCCATCGCTTTTGCTGACGAAAATGGCAAAGAGACGCTTTACCATCCCTACGATCTTTCGGGCGTGAATGCGCTGTGGGAGGATGCCGTTGGTTCGGACGAACCACGACTTCGTGGGTGGCTTCCGCATCCCGATTTCACCGCCGCGCGAGAGTTCACGCGCGGCAGTGTCATGAACGAGTTGCTATGGGAACAGATCGCGAAGCCCGGCAAGCTGACCCTGCGCGGCCAGATCGATCTCTGGCAGATGCTCATCCCGGCGACGCAGCCGCTCTCGAAGCTCGACTACACGCCTGAGCCCGAGACGGTCACGGTCACTTTCAAGAGCGACGCGGCGCTCGCGCTCGAAGCGACGGGCGCAAAGGTCGAGCGCGTGAGCGAGCATGAGTCGCGGCTCGCCGTCGAGGGTGCGCGCGAGAATGTGTGGCCCGCGTTCACGCTCACCGTCGCGACGCCCGCAAAGTCGCTCGACGTTTCCTTTTTCACCAACTGCGACCCGCGCCCGCGCGCGCTGTCGCTGCGGCGCTTCCTCATGCCGTTCGCAAAGCCCGCGCCGCCGGACGATCTCACGCGCGACATCCCCGAAATCGCCGGCGGCAACTGGGAGGTGGGCCGCGCGCTGTTCAAGGGCAAGGCCGCGTGTGCGACGTGCCACCAGTTCCGCGGCGAAGGCGTGCGCGTCGGTGCGGATCTCGGCAACCTCGTGCATCGCGACTACGCGAGCGTGCTCAAGGACATCGCGGACCCGAACGCGATGATCAACCCCGACGCCATCGGCTACACCGTGACGATGAAGGACGGCAGCGCCGTGGTCGG
The DNA here is from genome assembly GCA_044221185.1 of Chthoniobacteraceae bacterium. Taxonomy (GTDB): domain Bacteria; phylum Verrucomicrobiota; class Verrucomicrobiia; order Chthoniobacterales; family Chthoniobacteraceae; genus SXWH01. The sequence continues at coordinate 314,443 of JBGAPP010000003.1, forward strand.
CACGCGCCTCGGCGAAACTGCCGCCGAACTTGAGATCGCCCAGCCGGGCGGCGTGGTCTCGAAGCTGAAGAAGTCCGACATCACAAAGACCGAGCCGATGACCGTCTCGCTCATGCCGGCGGGCCTCGACAAGGTGCTGACGAGGGATGAACTGCGCGACTTGATGACGTTCCTCCTCACGGAGCCTGTGCATGAAAAGAAGTCCGCGGCGAAGCCGTGACGCTGCAGCGCCCCTGACGCAGAAGCTCAAAACAACCGCGTGCGATAAAACAGGAGGCCCGGCAAAGCCCCGCCACGCCAGCCCCGGCGCTTCCTGTGTGCGCCGCGCTACGAGACGTTCGCCATGCGGTAGCCGAAGCCTCGGACGGTCTCGAGGTGGCTGCCTGCTTTGCCGAGTTTTTCGCGGAGGCGGCGGACGTGGGTGTCCACGGTGCGGGTGTCGATGACGCTGTCGTAGCTCCACACGTCGTTGAGGAGGACGTCGCGGCTCTGCACGCGGCCTCGGCGCTCCATGAGGGTCGCGAGCAGCTTGAACTCGGTCGCGGTGAGCTCGAGGGGCTTGCCTTTCACGGTGACCTTGTGCTGCGTGCGGTCCACGGCGATTTCGCCGAGCTTGACGATGGATTCCTCGGCTGGCTGGCCGGATGCGCGGCGGAGGATGCTCTGCACGCGGAGGACGAGCTCGCGCGGGCTGAAGGGCTTCGTCATGTAGTCGTCCGCGCCGAGCTCGAAGCCGACGATGCGGTCCACCTCGTCAGCCTTGGCGGTGAGCATGAGGATGGGGATGCTTTTGGTCTCGCCCGCATTCTTCAGCGCCTTGCAGACATCGAGGCCCTGCATGCCGGGCAGCATGAGGTCGAGCACGAGGAGCGCGGGGAGCTGCGTGCGCGCAGTCTCGAGCGCGCCGGGGCCGTCGGCGGCCTCGATGGGAGTGAAGCCGGCGTTTTTCAGGCTGTTGCAGACGAGGCGCCGCACATCGTCCTCATCCTCTGCGACCAGGATTTTCTTGCTGGTGGTTTTGCTCATGAAAGCAATGCCACTGTGCCGAGCGCCCGCCCCACGGCAAGCGGCGGGATGTCACAATCATGTGAACTCCCGCCGCGGCAAGCCGTTGCGGAATCAGGTGACCTTCAGCTCCGCGCCGGTGTTGGCGTCGTGAAGCGTGAATTTCTCGTGGTGGTAGGTGGGGTCGGGGCGGAAGCTGAGCCGGCCGGCGTATTTGCGCTCGATCTCGACGAGCAGCTCCTCGTCCTCCTTGCGCAGGCGCTCGAGGACGTGCGGGTGGAGCTGCACGCGGACCTCGTGGATGTCGTTGTAGTATTTCATCACGCGGTGCAGCTCGCGCTGGATCTCGACGCTCATGCTCATCGAGGTCTTCACCTTGCCGCGGCCATTGCAATACGGGCACGGCTGGAAGACGGAGCCGCTGATGCTCTCCTGCGCGCGCTGGCGGGTCATCTCCATGAGGCCGAGCGGCGAGATGGGGAGCACGTGGGTCTTCGCCTTGTCGCGGCGGAGCTGGTCCTTCATGCGCTGATAGACCTGCTGCTGATCCTTGCGGCTCTTCATGTCGATGAAGTCGCCGATGATGAGGCCGCCGATGTTGCGCAGGCGAAGCTGTCGCGCGATTTCGTCCACGGCCTCGATGTTTGTCTGGAAGATGGTCTTCTCCACGTCGCGCGAGCCCTTGTTGCGGCCCGTGTTCACGTCGATCGCGACGAGCGCCTCGGTCTCATCGATCACGATGTAGCCGCCGCATTTCAGCCACACCTGCCGGTGAAAGGCGTCCTCGATCTGCTTCTGCACGCCATAGCGCTCGAGGATTGGCACGGGCTCCTTGTAGTGCGTGATGCGGGAGACGCTGCGCTTGCTCACCTGGCCGACCATCTCCTGCATGCGCTTCACGCTGTGCTCGTCGTCGCACACGACCTCCTCGATTTCGTCGGTGAGGAAATCGCGCACAGTGCGCTCGACGAGGTCGGGCTCCTGGAAGACGCACGCGGGCGCCTTTTTCTCCTTCATCTGCTGCTCGATGCCGCGCCACTGCTCGACGAGATATGCGAGGTCGCGGATGAAATAGCGGGCCTTCTGGCCCTCGCCCACGGTGCGGATGATCACGCCCATGTTCTCGGGAATGCTGAGTTCGCGCAGGATTTTCCGCAGCCGCTCGCGCTCCTTCGGGTTTTCGATTTTGCGCGAGATGCCGCACTGGTCGCTGAAGGGCATGAGCACGAGGAAGCGGCCCGCGAGGCTGATGTTTGTGGTGATGCGCGGGCCCTTTGTGCTGATGGGGCCCTTCGTCACCTGCACGAGCACCTCGCTGCCGACTGGGTAGATGCTCGGGATGTCCTTCGAGGTGATGCGCTGCTTCTGCTTCTTGTTGGTGCGCTCGACTTCCTCGACGCCGGCATCGAGTGCCGCGGGAAGCGCGTCCCAGAAATGCAGGAACGCATTCTTCTCGTAGCCGATGTCCACGAACATGGCCTTGAGGCCCTGCTCGATGTTGCGCACGCGGCCCTTGAAGATGCTGCCGACGATGTTGCGTTCGTTGGCACGCTCGACGTTGTATTCCTCAAGGATGCCGTTCTCGAGGAGCGCGACGCGCTTCTCGAGTTTTTCGACGGTGATGATGAGTTTGTTGCCAGTCTGGCGGGGTCCGAGTCCGATGAGTCGTTTCACTTTGTTGATGATGGAAAAGGTTGTGTTGACGATTTTGGTGAGCACTGGGAGGTGGAGTGTTAGCGGTGGGTGGGAGTGGCGGGGTTGTTCTTGGGTTTGGTTCCGAAAAGGCGCTGCCAGAAGCCGGGCTTCGGGGCGTCGTGCTTCACGCGGCCGCGTGCGTCGGCGGTGGCGCGGACGTCGGGCCGGGAAGTGTCGCGTCCGCCGCTGCCGGAGCCGCGGTCGGGATCGCCGATGTGGCTGGATGTTTCCTCGTCCACGGAAGCGATGCGGCCATTGGGTTTCTGGTCCTGGCCCTTGAACGTGCTCGCGACGAGCATGCCGAGGCTGCCGTCTTCCTTGAGGTTGATCTCCGCGATCTGGGAGATGTGGCCGTGGATGGGCTCGCGCCACACGATCTGCGGGCTGTAGCCGCCGTCGAGCGCGAGGCTCTCGGTGAGAATCTTGTGCGCGACGGGAGCCGCGACGCCGCCGCCGGATTTTGCGCCCTGGATCATCACGCAGATGGCAAACTTCGGATTCTTGTAGGGCGCGAAGCACATGAACCACACGTGGTTGTCCTTCTCCTTCTTCGTGATGCGCCCGCGCGCGTCGCGCTCGATGATGCGCCAGAACTGAGCGGTGCCCGTCTTGCCCGCGACTTCGATGCCCTTGATCCGTGCCTTGGCTCCGGTGCCGCCGGGTTCGTTGACGACTTTCCACATGCCCTGGCGCACGGCCTCGATGTCGCCGGCGCTGAATCCCATCTCGCGCAAATTCGCGCGCACTTTCGGCTCCACGGGGACGACGAGGCTTCCGTTTGCGTCGCGCACGTCCTCGCCGGACGCATCCACGAGGCGCGAAACGAGGCGCGGGTAGTAGGACGTGCCGCCGTTTGCGACGGTCATGCAAACGGTCGCCATCTGCAGCGGTGAAGCGGTGACGGCACCCTGGCCAATGGCCGTGTTTGCGATGTGGCCGCTGGAATTCTCGAGCGCGGACTGCCCCTGCGCGGCGAGCCAGCGCGGGCCGGGCAGTGTGCCGGGGCTTTCGCCGCTGAGCGGGAGGCCGGAGCGCGTGCCGAGCCCGAGCGCGTCGCCGATTTTCTCGTAGTTGATGAGCTTCGCCTTGTTGCCCCACTGGTAGAAGTAGCTGTTGCAGGAGTTTTTGATCGCGCCGGTGAGGTTCAGGGGGCCGTGCGCGCCGCCTTTCTCGGCGATCCAGCACTTCATGAACTTGTTGCCGTAGGTGACACCGCCCGCGCAGGAGAAAGTCACGTTCGGCTTCAGGCCGCCGAGGAAGCCGGCGAGGGCGGAGACGATCTTGTAGGTCGAGCCGGGCGCGAACGCCTGGATGGCGCGGTTCACGAGCGGGTCGGTCGAGTCGTCGTTGAGCCGCGCGTAGTCCTCCTCGCTGATTTTCGGGATGAACATGTTCGGGTCGTAGTTCGGCACGCTCGCCATCGCGAGGATGTCGCCGTTCTGCGGATCCATCACCACGACGGCGGCGCGTCCGACTCCGGCCTGTTTCAGCGTCTGCTCGACGATGGTCTGGATGCGCGCGTCAATCGAGAGATACACATTGGCCCCGGGCGTCGGCTCCTCGCGCGAGAGTTCGGCGCCGATCTTGTTCTTCGCGCTGCGTTCGAGGATGCGCCTGCCGGGGGTGCCGCGGAGCCACTGGTCGTAGGCCTTCTCGATGTTCGAGCGGCCCTGCACCTCGGGCTGGTAATAGGTGAAGTCTTTGATGTCCTTCAGCTTGTCGATGTCCTCCGGAGCGCCGACGTAGCCGAGGATGTGCGAGGCCAGCGAGCCGTAGAGATACTGGCGGACGGGACGCAGCGCGATTTCCACGCCGGGCACGCCGAGGTCGTTCTCCGAAATTTTCGCGACGGTGTTGAAGTCGGCGTCCTCAAGGTAGTTGTAGGGCACCTGATCGTTGGTGCGGTAGTGGCGCTCGAGCTGCGCGGCGTTGTAGTCGCGGGCGAGCTGCAGATCCTCGAAGCGCTGGATAACCGTGTCGTTCACGATTTCCACGATGTCCGCGACCTTCACGTCGGCCTGCATCCCGTCACGCGTGGTGCGGTAATTCACGAGCGGGGCCTTGCCGTCGTTCAGCTCCCTGTAGCCCTCCACCATCTGCGGCAGGTAAAAGTCCACGCAGTAGCTGGAGCGGTTCGCGACGAGCGTGATGCCGTTGCGGTCGCGGATTTCTCCGCGGACGCTCGGGATGCGCACGGTGACGGAGGAGCTTTTCCGCACGCGGTCCGACCACTTCTTCGAGTTCGTGACCTGCTCATGCCAGAGCTTCGCGGAGAGCACGCCGAGCATCCCGAGCATGAAGGATCCGAGCACATAGACGCGGATCGCCGTGCTCGAGAGCATGCGCAGTTTCAGGAATCGGCGGGGCGGGTTCATGCTCAAATTGCCCGCCTCACGTTGAAGAGACCGGCGCGGCGGCCGGCCCAGTTGAGAAAGAGAAGAAGCGGGACGGCGAGGAATGCGGCGACCAGCCCGCTGCCGCCGATTCGGACCCAGACCTCCCGCGGCCACACGAGCGCGAACGGCTCGCGGCGGAAGGTGATGATGATGTATTCCACCAGCGCGAGCACGGAGGTGAGCAGCCCGGCGACGACGGCGTGAATCTGCCACCAGCCGCGCAGGTAGAGCGGGCGCAGGCCGTTCATCAGCGCGCCGATTCCCGCGTAGAGCAGAATCGTTCCGCCGAACGGAAAATCCGCGCGCCCCTCGAGGTGGATGAAGTTCATGCAGTCCCACATCAGCCCCGCGACGAAGGCGAGGCACAGCATGCTCGGCACAGGAAGCGCCGCCGCGCCGCAGAGGAAAACCACGGTCAGCGGCGCAATCTGGCTGCCGAAGCCCGGCACCGCGCCGGTGAAATACTGGAGCAGCAGCCCGACGAACATCGCGATGATGAAGGACAGCGTGATCATGACTCAGGGCGACTTGGTGGTTCCCTTCATGCCGGTGATGACGAAGACATCCGACAGCGCCGCGATGTCCACGGACGGCTCGATAACCGCCTGGCCGTCGAGTTCGCGCGATTTGAACTCGACGATGCGGCCAATGAGGATGCCGGGCGGATAGACGCTGCCGGCGCCGCTCGTGAAGACTTTCTGCCCCGCACGGAGCGGTGCGAAGCGGGAGAGAAAATTGAGCGTCATCGTCGGCTGGATGCTGTTCGAAGTGCGCTGGCCGCGGACCTCCACGCGCACGATGCCCTGTTCCTTCGTGCTCTCGACGCTGCCGGAGACCTTGCAGTTCTCATCGGAGAGCAGCAGCACGTTTGCCGAGTGCTCGCTGAGGTTCATCACTTTGCCCACGAGGCCGTCGGGCGTGACGACTGCGAGGCCCTCCTGGATGTTTTCGCCGGCGCCCTTGTCGATGACGACCGTGCTCCACCAGTTCGACGGGCTGCGGCCGATGACGCGTGCGGGGATGAGCGTGAACGGCGCGCCGCTCTGGTAACCGAGCGCAGATTTCAGGCGGATGTTTTCGCTCTCGACGCCGCGGAGTGCCTGGTTCGTCGCGCGGAGCTGGTCGTTGTCCACTTTCAACCGCTGGTTTTCGGCCTCGAGGTCCTCGAGCTTTTTCAGTCCGGTGCGGTAGCTCTTCCAGCGCGAGTCGAGCTCCGATCCTTTTTTCAGGAACGGCGACATGATGCCGAGGAATGCGCTCTGGAGCCGCTGGCGGTTGCGCGGGCTGAGGATGAAGACACACGTCACGGCGAGGAGAAAGATGCCGATGGCGATGAGGTTTGCGCGGCGGTTGTTCATGCGGAGCACCTCCGCAATGACGGATGACGGATGACAAATGACGAAGCGCGCGGCGTTGCGAACGCACGTGATGGTCGGCGCCGGATCATCGCTCGGGGCGGCGGATCAGTTCCGCCACTGCCGGTCGGTCGCGGTGACCTGCCGGAGGAACTTCATCTCGCTCAGTGCGCGGCCGGTCCCTTCGGCCACTGCGCTGAGCGGATCCTCCGCCACATGCACGGGCAGGCCGGTCTCCTCGGAGAGGAGTCGGTCCAGACCGCGCAGGAGCGCACCGCCGCCGGCGAGCACGAGGCCTCGGTCAACGAGGTCGGCGCTCAGCTCGGGAGGGCAGCGCTCCAGGGTCACGCGAACATTGTCCACGATGGTGGAAATCGGCTCCAGCAGCGCCTCGCGGACTTCCTGCGAAGTCACGCTCAGCGTCTTGGGCAGGCCTGCCACGAGGTCGCGTCCCTTGACCTCCATGGTCGTCTCCTTCTCGATCGGATAGGCGCTCCCGATCTTGATCTTGATGTCCTCGGCTGTGCGTTCGCCGACCATCAGGTTGTAGGCCCGCTTCATGTATTGGATGATCGCCTCGTCGAGCTCGTCGCCCGCGACGCGAACACTCCGGCTGAAGACGATGCCGGAGAGAGAGATCAACGCCACCTCGGTGGTGCCACCGCCGATGTCGATGATCATGTTGCCTGCCGCATCCTGCACGGGGAGTCCGCAGCCGATGGCAGCAGCCATTGGCTCCTCAATGAGGTAAACTTCCCGCGCACCTGCGTGCAGTGCCGATTCCTTCACCGCGCGTTTCTCGACCTCCGTGATGCCCGAGGGCACCGCGATGACAACGCGCGGGCGTGGTTTGAAAAGAGTGCGCTTGCCGTGGACCTTCTGGATGAAGTGCCGCAGCATCGCCTCGGTGACTTCGAAGTCAGCGATCACGCCGTCCTTCAACGGGCGGATCGCGACGATGTTTCCCGGCGTGCGGCCGAGCATTCGCTTGGCCTCGTCGCCGACCGCGAGCACCTTGCTCGTGCCGGCCTGCACCGCGACGACGGATGGCTCGCGCAGGACGATGCCGTGATCCTTGACGTAAACGAGCGTGTTTGCCGTTCCGAGGTCTATTCCGATGTCGTTGGAAAAAATTCCGAGAAAGCCGTTGAGCATCGCGCTAGCGAGAGTTGGAAAGGAGCGCCTTCAGCGCCCCCGCATGTGTGGTTGCCGCAGCGTCCCGGCCCGGAGAAGGGCCCCGTTGTCGTGAGAGACGCGGCAGGTTTCATGTGTGGTGAAAGTTAGGGAGCGGACTTCTAGGTTCGTCGCGCGGAGCCGTCAAAGGATTTTCCCGCAAATGTCGTTTTCGCGACGCGCTGGCGCTCCTCTGGATTCCGGTTGCGCTCGAAGTGCGGCTCCGTTTTCTTCCGCGCAATCCCGTGAATGGCCGAATCCTTGCCCGTGTCGCCCCGATCCTCATCGCCGTGCTGGTTGTCTTTTACCAGCGCTGCTCGTCGCCGAAGATCGTCAACGAGGCCGGACGCACCGCGCGTCTCGGCCTGAGCGCCGAGCAGGAGCTCGCCCTCGGCGCGCAGGCCTACGGCGACGTGCTCAACAAGAGCCGTGTGATCACCGGCGGCGAGAGCTACGACATGGTGAAGCGCTGCGCCGCCCGGCTTTCCGCGGCGACCGGCGACGCGGGGAAGAAATTCCAGTGGGCGGTGTCGCTCGTCGAGAGCCCGCAGGTGAATGCCTTCTGCCTGCCCGGCGGAAAAATCGTCGTCTATACCGGCATCCTCCCGGTTGCGAAAAGCGAGGGCGGCCTCGCCGTCGTGATGGGCCACGAACTTGCCCACGCCACGCTGCACCACGGTGCGGAGCGCGTGCTCCAGCAGCAGACGACGAACACGCTGCTCACCGGCGTGAACTTCTCCCTCGGCGACATGAGCTACGAGCAGCGCCGGCAGGTGATGGGGCTCATCGGCGCGGGCGCGCAGCTCGGCTACATCCTGCCGTTCAGCCGTGATCATGAGAGCGAGGCGGACAGCGTGGGGCTCAAATACATGGCGCGCGCCGGCTACGATCCGCGCGAGGCGGTCGCGTTCTGGCAGCGCATGAGCGAGAAGACGGGCGGAGGCGCGCCGGCGCAGTTCCTCAGCACGCATCCCGCGCATGAGACGCGCATCGAGCGGCTGAAAAGGGATCTGCCGAAAGCCATCGAAATCTACCAGTCCGTCGGCGGCCGGTGAGCCGCGGCTTTTCTGCTTTATCCGGTTTTTCGCCCGTGCTTGCCTGACCCATGTCTTCAGAATCGCAGGAGGAACAACGGGAAATCTCGGCGGCGGACGTGCTGCGGATGGCGATCGAGAGCCACCAGCGGATGGACTACGGCAACGCGAGGCGCCTCTATGAGCGCGTGCTCTCAGTCTGGCCGGACTGCCCCGACGCGCTGCATTTCCTGGGGCTGCTCATCTACAACACGGAGAAGGATCTCGTGCGCGCGCTGGAGCTGATGGAGAGATCCATCGCGCTCTCGCCGCAGCATCCCGATTTCCACAACAACTACGGCAACCTGCTGAAGGTGGGCGGACGCACGCAGGACGCGATGGCTGCATATCGCAGGACGCTCGATCTCCGGCCGGGCTTTCCGGACGCGTGCAACAACCTCGGCCTGATGCTGCAGAAGAGCGGCGACTCCGCGGGTGCGATCGCGCGCTTCGAGGAGGCCATCCGCGAGAACCCGGACCACATCGTGGCCTACCTGAACCTCGGCAACATCCTCGGCGTTCTCGACCGGTGGGAGGAGGCGGAGGCGACGTTCAGGACCGTGATCAAGCGCTGGCCCACGGAGGCGGAGGGGCATTTCCGGCTCGTCTGGATCTACTGGCAGCAGGGGAGAATCGACGACGCGATCCGGAAGTTCGGCAAAAAGCCGAAGAACGCGTCGGAGCGCTCCGACCGGCTCGTGTGGATGGCGCAGCTTTTCAGCAAGCACGGGCAGGCAAACGAGACGATCAAGGCGCTGCGCATGGCGATCGATATTTTCCCGAAGAACTGGTCTGCATTCCACGCGCTGGGAATCGAGCTGAACCACGAGCAGCGGTTCGACGAGGCGATGGAGGTCTGGCAGCGATGGGCGGAGGGCGATCCGAAAAATCCAATCCCGAGGCACCATCTCGCCGCGCGCGCAGGCGGCAGCGCGCTGAGCCGTGCGGAGGATGCCTACATCACGACGACGTTCGACCGCTACGCGAACAACTTCGACGCGCAGCTCGCGCTGCTGAACTACCGCGCGCCGGAGATCGTGGCCGAGGCGCTGAAGGGCGCCGTTGGCGGCGCCGCCGGCTTGGACATCCTCGACGCGGGCTGCGGCACGGGGCTCTGCGGGCCGCTGCTCAGGCCGATCGCGCGGCGGCTCACCGGGGTGGATCTTTCCAAGGGGATGCTCGAGAAGGCGCGCGAGCGCGGCGGCTACGACGGGCTGGATGCGGCCGAGCTGACCGGGTATCTGAACGCGAAGGGGAATGAGTTCGACGCGATCGTCTCCGCGGACACGCTGTGTTATTTCGGCGAACTTCGAGATGCGCTGAGAGGTGCGAGCCGCGCCCTCCGCGCGGGCGGGCATCTCGTCTTCACCGTGGAGGAACTTGTGGACGAATCGGCGGCGGACCAGTTTCGCATCGAGATCAACGGCCGCTTCACGCACTCGCGCGGCTACATCGGGCAGGCGATGAAGGATGCCGGCTTCCCCGATTTCTCCATCTCCTCCGCGAACCTCCGGATGGAATATGGCAAGCCGGTGAAAGGCCTCGTGGTCGTCGCGCGGAAGGCGGGCGGCGGGTAGAGGCGCGGGCTAAACGGGCTTCGCCTCGGCAGCGTCGCGCTCGGCCTCGATTTTCTCCACCGCTGCGGTGTCCCGCCCGAGGTAGCGCGCGGCGATGAACCACATGCCGCTCGCGAGCAGCATCATCAGCGAGACGAGGGTGAACGCGGTGTTCCAGGAGGTGTGGCTTTTAACCCAGCCGATGAGCGGCGGCGAAATCGCGTCGCCCAAGGCGTGGATGAGGAAGATGTTCATCGCAAACGCCGTCGCGCGGATTTGCGGCGAGGTCACGTTCGCGAGCGCGGTGTTCGCGGGGCCGGTGTTGAAGAAGAGGAAGAACACCGCGCCGAAGACCGCGACCCACGCGTAGGGAAAGGGGAGCGCCATCATCGCGAGCGTGCATGGGAACGCAAAGATGATGGCGATGCCGGACACCGTGAAATACGCGCCGCTGAAGCGCGGGCGGAGCTTTTCGCCGAGCCATGTCCCGGCAAGCGTGGAGATGATTCCCGCGACGACGACGATCATGCCGAAGGTGGTGTTCACCTCGGAGAGAATCTTGTTGAACTGCGTGAGCGTCGAGAGATCGCCGAGGGCGGTGAGGACCTGGAGACCCTGCTGCTCGGCGATCCGCTGCGCCATGTATTTGGGAATCCAGAATGCAATGCCGCCGATGGCGAAGGTCATCGCGGTCATCGCCAGCGTGTTCAGCATGTAGGAGGGGATCCGCAGGAGGGTGCGGATGTCCGCGCGCAGCGAACCCTCGCGGATGACCTTCGGCCGGTGCGGGTGCGGCTCCCGCATCAACCACGCGAGAAGCGCGAGGAGCAGTCCCGGCGCGACGACGACGTAGAATGCCGCGCGCCATCCGAACCACTCGTTGATTTGCCCGCCGATGACGTAGCCGAGCGCGCTGCCGACAGGGATCGCCACATAGAAAAGCGCGAGCACCTTTGCGCGCTGGTCTATGTGGAAATAGTCGGAGATGAGCGCGGGCGCCGCGGGGCCGTAGCCCGCTTCGCCGATGCCGACGATCACACGGCTGGCGAGCAGCACGCCGAAGGTTCCGGCGAGGCCCGTCATTCCGCTCGCGAGGCTCCACACCGCCACACAGCCTGCGACCACCCACCACCGCGAAAAGCGCTCCGCGAGCCGCCCGAGGATCGGCGCGAAGACCATGTAGGCGTAGAGGAACGCGGTCGCGAGCAGCCCGGACTGCTCCTCGCGGAGGTTGAAGTGCGCGCTGATCGGCGGCTCGACTGCGGAGAGGATCTGCCGGTCGATGTAGTTGAAGAGGTTGATCGTGAGCAGCAGCGCCACGGCCTTCTTGGCGTCGCGATGGGTGGTTGCCGGCTGCTCTTGCATCGCGGGAGAAAACATTCCCGCTTCGTGAACTCCAAGCAAAGAGTGCGTCCGCGCGTGCTTCGTGCCCGCATCCGGCTCTGCGCCGCGAATTCTCTCATTGCCAAGCAGCGCGCCCGGCGTTGAATCCGCACTCCACATGCGGCTTCGGAACAACCTGCTCGCCTTCGCCATCCTGCTCCTCTTCCTCGGAATCGGTGTGCTGTATGTGCGGTTCTGGGTCGTGCAGAGGCCCTACGGCATCATTGTGTTTGTGAGCGACGGCCTCGTCGCGCGGCACCTCACCGCGGCGCGGCTTTATGAAAACGGCGCCGGGCAGCGGCTGGAAATCGAGCGGCTGCTGCGGCACTCGGCGCTGCTGCGGAACGACTCGCTCCAGTTTGCCGTGCCCGATGCGGCGTCGGCTTCCAGCGCGCTCGCGACGGGGCGCAAGGCGCGTCATCACACGGTCGGCGTGGATGAGAGCGGAAACGCCGTGGCGTCGATCCTCGAACTCGCGCGCAAGGAGGGCCGCGCCGTGGGACTCGTGACAAACGGCAGTCTCACCGGTGCTTCTCCAGCCGCGTTTTACGCGCACACGGCGAATGCGGAGGACGGCCCCGCGCTCGCGCCGGCGCTGCTCGGCGCGCCGGAGTTCAAGGTGCTGCTCGGCGGCGGGGCGGGGGATTTCCTGCCCGAGGGCGCGGGCGGGAGGCGCAAGGACAGGAAGGATCTGCTCGCGGGCCTGAGGGCGCCGCGCTGGGACATTGTCCGCTCGCGGGCGGATTTGGAAAGCGCATCGCCATACCGCGAGGGCACGCTGCTCGGGCTTTTCGCCGAGGGCACCCTCGACTTTTCCAAGAAGCGCGATCCCGCTGCGGCACAGCCCGCGCTCTCGGACCTCGTGCGCCGCGCCATCGAGTGCCTGGAGACGAACCGGCACGGCTACGTGCTCATCGTGGACGAGGAACTCATTTCGCAGGCGTGCGTGCTGAACGAAGGCGAAAGCCTGATGCGCGAGACGCTGGAGCTCGATCGCGCCGTCGGCACCGCCGTGAAATATGCGGGTGAGAAGTCGCTCATTCTCGCGGTCGGTCGGACAAGCGTCGGCGGCTTCGCGCTGAGCGGCTATCCGCTGCGGCAGGACAAGGGGCTCGCGCTGCTCGGCGCGACGCCCGAGGGCAATCCGTGGATCACATGGGCCACGGGGGCGAAGGGCGGCAATCCAAACGAGCCCGTCGCGCGCGATGCGACGGGCGGCGTGAACACCGCGGAGGATGTGCTCGCACTCGGCGTCGGACTTGGAGCGGAGCGGCTGAAGGGCTTCCTCGACAGCACGGAGATTTTCCAAATCCTCCGCGACGCGCTCTAAGTCGGCCGTCGAAAAGCTGCCGCGTCAGGGCATCACGGCGATCAACTCCACCTCGAAGATGAGCGTCTCATTCGGCCCGATGAGCTTGCCGGAGCCGCTCTGGCCGTAGGCGAGATACGAGGGAATGTAGAGGATCCACTTGGAGCCCTCCTTCATGAGTTGCAGCGCCTCGGTCCAGCCCTTGATCACGCCGCCGACGCCGAACTTCGCGGGCTCGCCGCGCTTGTGGCTGCTGTCGAACTCCGTCCCGTCGATCAGCGTGCCGCGGTAGTGGACGACCACCTGGTCGCTCTTGCGCGGCTGCTTGCCGTCGCCCTGCTTGAGCACTCGGTATTGCAGACCGCTCGGCAGCGTCTTCACGCCCTCCTTCTTTCCGTTCTCGGCGAGAAAGGCCTCGCCCTTCTCCCGGCCCCCCTGCGCATGGGCGGCGGGCGTGGCGAGGAGCAGCGCGGTGGCGGAGGCGAGTGCGGCGAGGAGGATCTTCATGCACGGACGCTACGCGCGCGCCGAATCACATGCCGAGAAAATTTCGCAGGATGCCGAGGCCCACGCCCTGGCTTTTCTCTGGATGAAACTGCACGCCTGCCACGCTGCCGCGCGCGGCTGCCGCCGCGAACGTCTCGCCATACGTGCTCCGCGCGATGACCGCGCCGGTGTCCTCTGTCTCGGGGAAATAGCTGTGCACAAAATAGACGAATGGATTCGCCGGCAGGCCCGCCCACAGCGGATGCGGCGCGAGGTCGAGCGAGTTCCAGCCGATCTGCGGCACCTTCAGACCGGGCGTCGAGAAGCGCTTCACGCGGCCGGGGAAAAATCCAAACCCGCGCACGCCGGGGTTTTCCTCGCTCTCCTCGAAGAGCATCTGGTAGCCGACGCAGATTCCGAGGAACGGCCTGCCGTCGCGGAGGGCGCCGTTCATCACGTCCCAGAGCCCGCGTTGCTTCAGACCATTCACGCAGTCGCCGAATGCACCGACGCCCGGCAGCACGATCCGCTTCGCGCGCGCGATCTCCGCGGCATCCGCCGTGAGCCGCACATCCGCGCCGTGCTGCTTCAGCGCGTTGAAGACGCTGCGCACATTTCCAGAGCCGTAGTCGATGAGGGCGACCATCCCGCTGGTCACAGCGTCCCCTTCGTGCTCGGGATGCCCGTCACACGCGGATCGATCTGGCAGGCGGCGTCCACGGCTTTGGCCAGTCCCTTGAAGATCGCCTCCGCCATGTGGTGCGCGTCGCGTCCGTAGAGAATCTCGATGTGCAGGTTGCACCCTGCATGCATGCTGAAGGCCCGCATGAATTCCTCCACGAGCTGGAACGCAAACCCGCCGATGCTCGGCACGCCCTGCGGCGCGCGGTATTCGAGGAAGGGCCGCCCGCTGAAGTCCACGACCACGCGCGCGAGCGTCTCATCCATCGGGAGATAGGCGAAGCCGTAGCGCCGGATGCCCGACTTGTCGCCGAGCGCCTTCGCAAAGGCCTGCCCGAGCGCGATGCCGGTGTCCTCCACCGTGTGGTGCAAATCCACGTCGATGTCCCCGTCGGCCTTCACATCGAGGTCCATCAGGCTGTGGCGCGAGAAGAGCGTGAGCATGTGGTCGAAGAACGGAATCTTTGTCGCGATGGCGGACGTGCCGCGGCCCTCGATGGTGAGGGCGATGCGGATGTCCGTCTCGCCCGTCTTGCGGTGGATTTGTGCGGTGCGTGGCATTGGGGAAAATGGTTGCGGCTACGCTCCCTGCGAACCGTCCGCCTTTGCGCGGGCCTTCATGAACATCTTGCCGCCAATCGCGCCGATGGCGATGACGCCCGCGATTGCGATGTAGAGAATCGGCTTCCCCATGCCCGGTTTCTCCTCCGCCTCCTCCGTCTGGGCGGTGGTCGCGGGGGCGGACTGGCCGGCGCCGGCGGGTTTTGTCCCGGAGGACGACTTCGGCTTCGGTGTCGGCGTCGGCGCCGGCGTGGGAGCCTTCTTCTCGCTCGCCGCCTTTTTCGCGTCGTTCAGCTTCGTCTGCAGCCGCTTAGCGAGTTCGTTCGCTGACCACGCGGAAGTCGCGCTTTGCAGCGTCTTCTCCGCTTGCTCAAGATTTCCCTTGGCGAGGGCCGATGCCGCGTCCTCGGTGGACTTCAGCGACTCGCGCATCTTCTCCACGGAAAGGCCGCTTCCGCCGAGCCGCGAGGTCTCGGCAGTGACGAGCGTCGCCAGCGCGCTGAGGCTCCCTTCATTGGCAGGGCTCAGCGGGAGCCACTTCAGCCCCGCGGCCTTCGCGGCGGCGATGGTCGCCTCCGTTGTCTTGCGCTCCTGCTTGATCAGCGCGTCGAGCTGCGCCTTCTCCGTCCCCGTCGCGGTCTTCAGCCGCTGGTTCTCGTCCTCGATCCGCCGCTTGAGCTGCGCCTGCCGCTGCTCCACGACGGCCTTCAGCGTCGGCAGCACACGCCGCGCGAGTTCGATTGCGTCCGGGTAGCTCGCGGCGCCGGGGAAGCCCTTTTCCATCTGGTCGAAAATGGCCATCGCCTCCGTGAGCTGTCCGGCGGCGGCGGCGCGCTTCATCCGGTTCAGCAGGATGTGCCCCGCGACCTGCACACGCTCCTCCTTCACCTTCTCCTTGGAGAGCCAGTTGCCATCGAGCTTCATCTCGCCGGCCTCCACGCGCTTCTGCTCGGCGATGAACTGATCCAGCCGCTCCTTCGCCACCGGCACGTAGCCGCTCTTCGGGAAGCTGTTGATGAAATACTGCAGCGCCGTCTTCACCCGCTCGTAGTCGTCGCGCTCCAGCGAATCCGCCCCCGGCACCAGCCCGCCCAGCGCCACCCACGCCTCCTCCTCCGGCTGGATCTTCAGCACCTTCTCGATCTCGTCGCGCTTCACCACCCGCTCGTCCTTGATCGTCGCGCTCACCTGCACGCTCATCGTCAGCTCCGCGTCGGTCTCGCTCAGGATTTTCCCCTCCAGCTTCTCGCCGGACTTCAGGATCACAGTGTCAGCCTTCACCATTCCGCACAGGCAGAGCAGGGCGGAGGAGATGACGGCTGTGAATCGTTTCTTTGGCATGTGGAGCGCGGAATCAAACAGAGCATCTTTCGCCTGAAAAGGGAAATTCCCCCTCGTGGCGGCACCGTGTCGCATCTGACATCCCTGCGGGCATCCTTGCCATGCGCGGCAATGGCGTCTAGGGTGCGCGCCCTTTTCCGACCTTTTATCGAAAATATGAGCCGCGAACCTTCCAAGCATCCTGGGTCACTTCACCGCCGCTGGTCACGCGAAGTCGTGGACGGCGCCGAGCGCGCCGCCAGCCGCGCGATGCTGCACGCCGTCGGCTTTGCCCGCGAGGACTTCAAGAAATCGCAGGTCGGCATCGCCAGCACCTGGAGCATGGTCACCCCGTGCAACATGCACATCGACGGCCTCGCCCGCCAGGCCGAGGCGGGCGTGAATTCCGTCGGCGGAAAAGGCGTCATCTTCGGCACCATCACCATCTCCGACGGCATCAGCATGGGCACCGAGGGCATGAAATACTCCCTCGTCTCCCGCGAAGTCATCGCCGACAGCATCGAGACCGTCATGGGCTGCGAGCAGTTCGACGGCCTCGTCGCCATCGGCGGCTGCGACAAAAACATGCCCGGCTGCCTCATGGCCATGGCCCGGCTCGACCGCCCCGCAGTCTTCGTCTATGGCGGCACCATCCTTCCCGGCTGCATCACCGGCATCCTCGCGGAAAAGCGCCTCAACCGCGAGCGCGCCGCACTCCTCGGCGACAAGCCCCTCGACATCGTCTCCTGCTTTGAAGCCGTCGGCAAACACGCCGCCGGCGGGCTCGACGACCGCGAACTCGCCCTCATCGAGGAAAACGCCATCCCCGGCGCCGGCTCCTGCGGCGGAATGTATACCGCGAACACCATGGCCAGCGCCATCGAGGCCCTCGGCATGTCCCTCCCGAACAGCTCCGCGCAGAACGCCGTGAGCAGGGAAAAAGCCGCCGACGCACGCGCGGCCGGCGTCGCCGTCGTCGAGATGATCAAGCGCGGCATCCGCCCCAGCGACATCCTCACCCGCGAAGCCTTCGAGAACGCCATCGCCGTCGTCATCGCCCTCGGCGGCAGCACGAACGCCGTCCTCCACCTCCTCGCCATGGCCCACGCCGCCAACGTGAAGCTCGCACTCGACGACTTCACCAAGATCGGCAAGCGCATCCCCGTCCTCGCCGACCTCAAGCCAAGCGGCCGCTTCCTCATGTCCGAACTCGTCGCCATCGGCGGCCAGACCCCGCTCATGAAGATGATGCTCGACGAGGGCCTCCTCCACGGCGGCTGCATGACCGTCACCGGCAAGACTCTCGCTGAGAACCTCAAGCGCGTGAAGGCCTACCCCAAGGGCCAGGAAATCATCCGCCCCCTCAGCGACCCCATCAAGAAGGACAGCCACCTCGTCATCCTCTACGGCAACCTCGCCCCGGAGGGCGCCGTCGCCAAAATCTCCGGCAAGGAGGGCCTCAGCTTCTCCGGCAAGGCCCTCGTCTTTGAAAACGAGCAGGACGCCCTCACCGCCATCCTCGACGGCACCGTCAAGAAAGGCCACGTCATCGTCATCCGCCACGAAGGCCCCGTCGGCGGCCCCGGCATGAGGGAGATGCTCAGCCCCACCAGCGCCGTCATGGGCAAGGGCCTCGGCAAGGACGTCGCCCTCATCACCGACGGACGCTTCTCCGGCGGCAGCCACGGCTTCGTCGTCGGCCACATCACCCCCGAAGCCGCCCTCGGCGGCCCGCTCGCCCTCGTGAAAAACGGCGACCCCATCACCATCGACGCCGAAAAGCGCGCCCTCACCCTCGGCATCTCCAAGGCCGACCTCGAAGCGCGCCGCAGGAAATGGAAAGCCCCCGCCACCGCCTACAAGCGCGGCGTCCTTTCCAAATACGCCAAGACCGTCAGCAGCGCCAGCCAGGGCGCCGTCACCGACCTCGCGTAGCGTCGCGGTGCCCGCCCGCTGGCGGAGAAGGCTGCCGCTGCATCAGCGGGACTTTGATTCTTCAATGGCGCGGATCGCGGCCAACGCGCGTTCCTTGACCACCTCTTGCTCAAGGGGGTCTTCGCTGATCGCGCGAAGCCGCGGGATTGCGGGTGCCCCCGCCTTGCCCACGAGAGCGAGGATCGTCACCGCCTGGCCCCGTGTCACCCAATAAGACGCCTCCAGGAAAGGCAGGACCGTTTCGACCACCAACTCGGCCGCCGCCGGGGAACAGGCCGCCAACGCCCATGCCCCGGTCAGCCGATGGTCCGCCTTCTCAGCCACGAGCACATTCAGAAGCAAATCCGCCACGGGTTCCGCCTCGCGACCGATGCGCCTCGCGATGTCCGCAGCCAGGGCGCGGGTCTCCGGATCGCGGTGGGCGAGAAGATTCTTCAAATAATCGACTGCGGACGCCCCGACGGCGACCAGGCTGTCGGCGGCGAGCAAAAGGAACGTGTCATTGAGCGCCAGCTTCCTCTCTAGGAATGTTCCGCTCTGGAACTCCTTGTCCACCCGCCAGTCGCCGCGAAGGCTGAGAATGTCGGCACAGTAATGCGCGGCGTCGCGAGCGGCGCGTCCTCCGCGTTGCGCAAATCGGACGATCGCCTCAGCGGAGGAGGCATCCTCGCACTCCAGCAGCGCGGTGAAGACGATGCCGCCTTCCTCATCGTCGGGGACAAACGCCATCGCCTCGGGATCGAGGCTCTTTGCCAGGGCGACGGTGGCGCGGAGAATCCGCTTCGGATCGCGCGCGACGCGGCCGGCATCCCGAAACGCCTGGACCAGCCGGCTGCCTTCTGATTGCGGGGTCATGATCGGCGATGAGCGGGGATGCAGCGCATGGCTACCGTGTAACGGGGAGAGGGTTCGGTGTCCAGACGCTGAAGGGGTTCTCCTTTGCCGCCCATCCGTGTTCCGACCCCGTGCTCACCCATTTGGAGCGGGGAAACAACGCTTTCGCCAAGCGCCCGCCCCGCCTGCCCCATAAGATGGCAACTCTCCTGCCCCGCAGCCCGGAGGGCTGGTGGAATGTAGCCGGTGTGTGGAGCCCGCCGGAGGCGGGCGGAACCACCGGATCACCGTCCCACAACGGACATGCGCCCCGGAGGGGGCGCGGGGAATCGTGCGCGCGATGAAAATGCGGGGAGCCACCGGCGGATGCTGGAGCGCCGCGGTTCCGCCGCCCCATCCGGGGCGGATGATTTGGTGGGCCGGGGATCCGGTGGTTCCCGCGCGCGGGGCGCGGTTGCCGGACGCCTCCGCGTCCGCCCTTCGGGCTGCCATTCGGCAGGCTTCTCGCTCCGCTCGAATCACCACCGGCTAATTTCCGGATGTCCCTCCGGGACTCGTGCGGGGAGAAGTCGCCGATCGGAGCCGCTGGCAGCTCTTCGTCTTGATCTCCGGCGCGGCGCGCGGGAAGGTGGAGCCCTCGGAAGCACCCGCGCGGAAGTTGCAATTCTCAACGACCGCGTGTGTAGGGCAGGCACCTAGAAGCGCCGTTCCCGTCTTCCCCGCAGGCCGGTTGACCGTGTGCCAGAAGCTATCGGGAAGCCGGCCGATTTTTTGGGGTGCGGAAAAACTTCCGGACGCCGGACGGCGAGCGTCTGGGGCGCGGAAATACTTCCGGGGGTCAAACGGGAAGCGTCTGGGGCGCGGAAATACTTCCGCGGGGCAAACGGGAAGCGTCTGGGGCGCGGAAATACTTCCGGGGGTCAAACGGCGAGCGTCTGGGGCGCGGAAATACTTCCGCGGGGCAAACGGGAAGCGTCTGGGGCGCGGAAATACTTCCGCGGGGCAAACGGGAGGCGTCTGGGACGCGGAAATACTTCCGCGGGTCGAACGGGAGGCGCTTGGAGCCGGAATTGGGGAACGCGGACTATTCGCAAAGATTGTGGTTGACGGAGGGTGGCGATCATTCTAGGCGGTCCATCAGTTCGCCCTTTTTACACACCGGGCAGATGCCCGATGGGAGGGTGAATCCAAACCCCAGCGGCAATCCCTCCACACCCCCGAAACCCCGTGGCCCGAATTGGACATTTCTATTTCGGCGACGGCACCCGGCTCACCACGGAGGAGGAGTCGCATCGTAGAAAGCACAAAACTATGGCAGCGAACATCCTTCCACGCGCATTCGGCAAGCTCATCTCCATGGCGGAGGACATGGCCGACGGCGGGCACACCCACGAGGTGGCCATTGGCGTCAAACAGAACACCGAGGCGGTGATCCGCGCCGCACTGGCGGCGGCGACTGCGGCGGAAAGCGGCTTCGGCGCCGCGCAGGTGGCGAAGAAGAACGCGAATGCGGCGCTGAAGATCGCGGACAACAATGCGCGGGTCTTCATCGGCAATGCCCGCAAGCGCCTGTCCAAATTTTTCGGCGAGGCGTTTTCCACCGAGTGGGCCGCAGCGGGCTGGCCGAACAATTCCACGGGCACGCCGGAGACGAGGGACGAGCGCTTTGCCCTCATGAACAGCCTGAAGCTGTATTTCACGGCGAATCCGGCGAAGGAGAGCGCGGACATGGAGGTGACGGCGGCCATCGCGGCGACGATCCACACGGCGCTCAGCGACGCGCGGGCCTCCTTTGCACAAAAGACCACCGAGGTGGGCGACGCGAAGGTGGCGCGGGACAATGCGGTGGAAAACCTGCGCTCGCGGATGCGCGGGCTCATCACGGAGCTGGAGACGCTGCTGGCGGATGATGATCCGCGCTGGCACGCCTTCGGCCTGAGCCGCCCGGCGGATGAGGAGACACCGGAGGCGCCGTCTTTCACCACGGCCATCGCGAGCACGCCCGGCACCGGGCTGATTGACTGGGACGATGCGCTGCGCGCGGACCATTACCGCGTGTGGATTCTCATCGTGGGGGTGGATGAGGATTTCCACGCCGTGGAGACGGTGAACGACAGCGACGCGACGCTCACCGGCCTGCCCACGGGCGCGACGGTGAAAGTGCGCGTGACTTCCGTGAATGCCGCCGGCGAAAGCCAGCCCGGCCCCGTGGCCGAGTTCGTCGTGGCCTGAGCGATTTTAGGAGGAAGGCGGAAGGATGAGGGATTCCCCTCCCAAGTCCTTCCGCCACACCTCCGGAGTTTTCATTCCGTCCTCCGTCATTCCGTCATTCCTCATTTTCTCCACGCCATGCCCTACGATCCCAACTGGCCCCAAGACGGCGACCTCGCCGACCCCATCCGCTTCCGCGAGCAGTTCGGCGGACTCAAGAACTTCATCGACGCCGTGCCCGGTATCGCCGGCGTCGTGATCGACAGCGTGACCACGCTTCCGCCCGGCGAGGCGGCGACGGTGGATGCGAGCATCACCGCCGGGGTGCTGCACTTGAGCTTCGGCCTCCCGCAAGGCTTGCAGGGCGCGCAGGGGATCCAGGGCGAGCAGGGATCGCTCGGGGCCACCGGCCCGATGGGTGCCGTGACGCCGCAGAACCTCGACGATGCGATCGTGACGACGGCGCGGAACCCGAATGCGATCCCACCTTTCACCGGCACCTTCAGCGATCCGCCGACGCAGGCGGAGATGGTGGCCTTCGCCGCGCACATGGAGACGCTGCGCGCGGCGCTGGTGCGGTAGGAATGACGAATGCCGAATGACGGAATGACGAAGGGGAGGCGCGTCATTCGTCATTGCCCGTGGGCGGTGCGGTGCGCACGGTGCCGGCCGCCATGCGCCCGCTCCCGCTCCTCCTTTTCCTCGCCGCCGCCACCCAAGCCGGGGAGCCGAAGGCGGTGCCTCGGATGCAGGTGCTGCCGCTGCCGCATGAGGAGGCGTCGTTCCAGCGGGACGGGGAGGAGATCGCGCGGTTTCATTTCGCGCCGGACCAGAAGCGGCCGTTCGTCTATCCGGTGATCGGGCCGAGCGGGCGTTCGCTGACGCGGATGGGGCATCCGCACGACCCGGTGTCGCACAGCCACCACAACTCGGTGTGGTTTTCGCACCAGTTTGTGGGCGGGACGGATTTCTGGAGCGACAACGGCGGGCGGGTGTCGCACGTGAAGGTGCTGCGCTACGAGGATTCGGACGAGGCGGCCTTTGCCGAGACGGAGAACGCGTGGCTGAACAAGGAGGGCAAGCCGGTGCTGCACGACAAGCGGCGCGTGAGCGTGAAGCCGCTCGCCGGCCGCGAGTGGCTGCTGCTGCTCGATCTCCAGCTCGAGGCGCGCACGGCGGACGTGCCGCTGGATGACACGGCGTTCGGGTTCCTCGGGGTGCGCATGGCGAAGACGATCGGCGTGCACGACGGCGGCGGGACGATCCGCAACAGCGAGGGCGGCGTGGATGAGGTGGCGTGTTTCCGCAAGCCCGCGCGGTGGATGGACTACAGCGGGCCGATCGCGAAGGATGAAGGCGGAAGGATGAAGGATGAAGGCGGCGCGGCGGCGGCGGGTGCGGCAATCCGCAATCCGCAATCTGCAATCCGCAATCTGGTCATCGAGGGCATCTCACTTTTCGATCATCCGTCGAATCCGAATCACCCGGTGCCCTTCCACTGCCGCGGCGATGGGTGGATGGGTGCGGCGCTGACGTTCGGGCATCCGCTGGTGGTGAAGAAGGGGGAGCCAATGCGGCTGCGCTACGCGCTGTGGATTCACAGCGGGATGCCCGCGCCGGAGAAGATCGAGGCGCAGTGGAAGGCGTTCGCCGCGACGCCGTGGGTGGAGTTTCCGGAGAGGAAGAAGTGAGGCGCCCGGGTCTGTGGGCGGGGGATTCAATGATGCGCCGGAGTCCCGCCGGGGAAATACGCTTTGAACTCCGCCGGGGAAAATGCCAAGGGGCCGGGCTCATGCCGCCGCCAACCCGGACACACGACTGATGCGCCAGACACTGAGCAAGGGGTTCTCCCACGTTTCCAATTTCACCGGATACATGGCGAAGGTGCTTCGCTTCATCGATTCCAGCGGCAGCGGCCTGCGCGTGCTGGACCTGCCCGCGGGCAACGGGCTCCTGGCGGCGGAACTCCGCGCGCGGGGGCACCAGGTCGTCTGCGCGGACATCAACCGCGAAAACCCGGACTACGTGTATGCGGACTTCAACCAGCGGCTGCCGTTTGCGGACGGGGAGTTCGATGCGGTGGCGTGCACGGAGGGGATCGAGCACACGCTGAATGCGGTCGATTTCATCGGGGAGCTGTGCCGCATCACGCGGCCGGGCGGGCGGATTCTGATTTCGACGCCAAATCTCCAGTGCGCGTATTCGCGCTTCCAGTTCATGTGCATGGGGATGTTCCACCAGTTCACGCCGTATTTTGCGCATCACCGTGCGCCCGGTGAGCTGCTGGATCACGGCCACATCTCGCCGCTGAGCTATGTCCAGCTCCGCTACTTTTTCGAGCACTACGGCGCGAAGGTCGTCGCCGTGGATGCGGACCGGTGGAAGAAGAAGTGGCTGATTCCCTTCCTGCTCCCGTTCTTTGCCATCGGCCGGATCTGGGCGCAGCGGAAGGTGGTGCTGGATGGTGAGCGGAAGGGGGAGTTCCGTGAAATCGTCCGGCATCTGTTTTCGCCGCCGGTGCTGTTCGGGCGGTCGCTGATTCTGATGTTTGAAAAGAAGTGAGGCTGAGAACCCGCACCCAGCCCGCCTGCCGCCGATGACCTCGAAAACCCTCCGCCTCCAGACGCTCCGCGTGTTCACCGCCGCATTGCTGGCGGCCGCTGCGCACACGCCGCTGTCCGCCGCGGATGCGCCGGCACCTTCGGCTGCTGCGCCGCCGGCGGAGACGCCGCTCTTTGTGCAGGCCGGGGAGCATCAGGGGATGGATGATCGGATTTTCCCGCTGGGCTGGTCGGGGGACGGGAAGTTCGCGTGGGTGGTGCTGCACTCCAGCGAGGGGATGGGGGAGAGCCGGTGGACTTTCACGATCCAGGACCTGGATGCGAACAAGACCGTGGAGCAGCGGAGATACGACTTGGGCGAGGGGTTCTCGATCGGGATGCGGCAGTTTTGGGCGAAGCATGGGAAGGAGGTCGCCGCACTGCTGAAGAAGCACGGGGTGAAGCGGTCGGCGCCGGCGATGGATCATCTGCCGCTGGTGCTCGGGAAGCGGCGCGGCGCGGTGTTCAACCCGGTGCTGGAGGCGACTGCGGCGGAGCATCCGGATTACCGGTATGCGGGAGTGAAGAGCTTCCGGGTGTTTGCGTCGGCCACGGAGAAGGCGGCGCCGATTTTCCAGTGGGAATACAAGGACTACCTGTTCCCGTTCACGGTCGCGATTGTGGGCTGCTACGTGAGCCCGGATGAGACGCGCGCGGCGCTGGTGATCGCGGGGGCGTGGAAGGGCTGGGAGGGCGCGCCGCATCCGCGCTACGTGGATGTGATCGCGGGCTGCAAGACGGGGATCGAGTAGGCTGCGGCGAGGAGCGCGCGGCATTTTCCGCGGCGCGCGGCGGAACGCGCTGGCGGTCCGGCGTCGCGCTGGCAGAGTGCGCGGGGTGAACATCACACTGACCAACCGGCAGCGCAGGGTCCGTTTCGACGTGGAGCGGCTGCGGAGGATCGCGGCGGCGGCGCTGGGGGAATGTGTCGGCGAGTCGGGGGACGGGCGGTTCCGGCTGAAGCAGCAGCCGTTCGTGGAAGTGGCGGTGGTGAGCGACAAGGTGATCGCGAAGGTGCATGTGGACTTCATGGCGGTGCCGGGGGCGACGGATGTGATCACTTTCGACCACGGCGAGATCGTGGTGAGCGCGGACACGGCGGAGCGGGAGTCGGCCGGGCGCGGGCATGGGGTGACGGAGGAACTCGCGCTCTACATTGTCCACGGGCTGCTGCACTTGAACGGCCATGACGACATCGCCGCGGACGACCGGAAGCGGATGCACCGGGCGCAGGATCGCATCTGGAGGCGCGTGCTGGCACGGGTGCCCGGGCCGGGGAAAAATGAGCCGTGCAAAACGCGGGGGAAGGGGGTTTAGTCCCAGCCCATTCCCATGAAATCCTCCTGCATCCCCGTGATCCTCTCCGTGCTTGCCACCCCGGCATTTGCGCAGCTCAACGACGCTCCCGCAGTGGACTTGCGGCAGGTCCTCACGGGCCTGAAGCAGTTCAAGGAGCAGAACGAGACGGGGCTCAAGGCGCGGCGCGACACGGCCTACCGCGCGATCACCGCCGCGGCGGCGTCGAACGAGGCGGCGTCGGCGTTCTGGGCGAACGCCGTGCTCGCGGTGCAGTTTGCCGGGGTGGACCACCAGACGACCGCGGTGCGCGACTGGAAGCAGACGGAGGGCGAGGGGCTGAAGTCGAAGGAGGGCGCAAATGCTGCGCGGCTTCACCTCGTGTGGCTCGGCATCACGATGCAGCACGCGGCAGGTGTGGAGACATCGAAGCTGCTCCCGACCATCGTGGATTTTGTGAAGCAGATCGAGGCGGACAGCCTCGCGGTGGATCATCTCGTCGATCAGATTGACAAGGCGAAGGCGAACGCGAAGCGCGGCGTGCCGAACAAGGCGCTCTCCGACGAGACGCAGGCGAAGAAGATGCACGACAGCATCCTCCGCACGTCGGTGGCGAGCAGCCCCGTGGCGAAGCAGCTCCAGATCGGTGATTTGATCAGCGGCGCGGCGAAGCGGAAGCAGAAGGGCGACGAGGGTGAGGGCGGCGGTTGGGAGCCGGTGCCGGGGAATGTGAACGGCATCTACACGACGATCATCCTGCCGGAGTTCCGCGCGGCGAAGGATCCGCGCATTCTCGATTAC
Organism: Chthoniobacteraceae bacterium; assembly: GCA_044221185.1. Classification (GTDB taxonomy): domain Bacteria; phylum Verrucomicrobiota; class Verrucomicrobiia; order Chthoniobacterales; family Chthoniobacteraceae; genus SXWH01. The sequence goes on from JBGAPP010000003.1 coordinate 340,113, forward strand.
TGGGACATGGTGATCCGCAAGGGCCAGGAGAACATCTACGCGGGCATGCCGGACTACGAGGAGAAGCAGTGGAGCCAGGTGAAGCGCCCCTCGCTGCTGTGGGCGCGCGCGCAGGACACGCTGGTGATCGGGCTCCGGAACCGCGCGATCACGGAGATGTTCAATTTGATCAAGGCCTTCCCGCAGCACCCGGAGGCGGCGGGCTGGATCTCGCAACTCGAGCAGCTCGTGTCCGCCTCGCCGGCCGCGGCGGCGGCAGGCACGCAGCCCCGCGGGACTGTGGCTCCGCCGGCGACAGTCCCGCCCGCGACTTCGCCGGGCAATCCGCCCACGGCAGTCATCATTCCGCCCGCGCCTGCTCCCGCGCGCTGAGGCGCAATCCCGATTTGAGAAACATGCCGCGCATCCGTGGAATGAATCCGGTGACTGCCGCCGCTGGCGGCGACGTGCTCACCGAGGAGGAGGTGCGGACGGAGGACGCGCTGGACATTCCGTGGAATGTCGTCGTTCACAACGACCCGGTGAACCTCATGGACTACGTGACGAAGGTGTTCATGAAGCTGTTCGGCTTCACGAGGGAGAAGGCGGAGATGCACATGCTGGAAGTTCACCAGAAGGGGCGCTCGATCGTCTGGACGGGCGTGCGCGAGCGCGCGGAGTTCTTTGTGCAGCAGCTCCATTCCTACCTGCTGCTCGCCACCATCGAGAGGACACGCTGAACGATGCGAATCCGAGCGGACGATGAAGGCTGGCAGTTCGAGGAGATGGACCCGGTCGTCGAGGGGCTGCTCCGCATGATCCCGGAGTGCGCGTCGCCGGACGACGAGGCCGCGGGCCGGCGGATCTTCAGCGCGCCGACCGGCGGCAAAGATCCGGAGGCGGACCGCGAGTGGACGGAGACGGTGGAGCCGGAACTCCGCGAGCTTTTCAAAAGCCACGTGGATGTGGTCGCGGCCGACCTCTCGGCGATGAAGGAGGACGGCGAAGCTGTCTCGATGAGCATCCCGATGGCGAATGTGCGGGCGTGGATTCACACGCTGAACCAGGCGCGCCTCGCGCTCGCCGCGCGGCATGGCTTCACCGAGGAGGACATCTCCGGCGCGAAGGAGCACACAGGCGAGGAGAGTTTCGCGATCATGCAGATCGACTTCTACGGCACGCTGCTCGGGCTGCTGCTCCGCCGGGTGGAGCTTTGACGCGGCCGCGCCGCGGAACTGCGGCACCTCGCCTATGGAGCCTCAGACTGCGGCGACGGACGGACGCCGCCGGCATTTCCCCGTGGCGCGGAACTCATCGCAGTGCGCCTCGATGCGGACGACCTTGCCCGTGGGTGTGAAGCCCAGCCGCTTGGCGATGCAGTTCTCCAGCGTGTCGATGTGGATGTCCTCGAACTCGATGATCTTCGCGCAGTCGAGGCAGATGAGGTGGTTGTGGTTCGGGTGATCGACGTAGTTCGGGTCGTAGAACTTATGGTCGCGCCCGAAGTCCATCTCGCGCAGCACGCCGCTCTCCACGAGCAGCGGCAGCGTGCGGTAAACGGTCGCGCGCGAGACGGAGGAGTCCACCTTCTTCGCGAGCGTGAGCAGATCCTCGGCGGTGTAGTGCTCGGTCGTGCTGAACGCCGCCTCGATGATCGCGTCGCGCTGCGAGGTCTTCCGCAGCCCCTTTGATTCGAGGAAGTCGTAAATGCGCTGGCGGAGGCCGGGATCCATTTGGCGCACAGTAAGGCGGCTTTCCGGCGTGGAGTCAAACTGCCGTGTCCCTCGCCGCGCGCGGCGGGAGGTGGACACCGCTGCCGCCGCGTGTATCGTCGGGCATGAGCACGCTGTCCCCACTTCAGAAGCTCGACGCGGAGCACCATCTGCATCCGTTCACGAACCACGAGGAACTGCACGAGGCCGGAACGACCATCATCACCGAGGGCCGCGGTGTCTGGCTCCAGGATCAAAACGGGCGCCGCCTTCTCGACGCGCTCGCGGGCCTCTGGTGCGTGAATGTCGGCTACGGACGCCGCGAGCTGATCGACGCCGCCACGCGGCAGATGGAGCGGCTCTGCTACTACCCGTCCTTTTTCAACAGCACCACGGAGCCCGCCATCGAGCTCGCCGCGAAGCTCTCCTCGCTCGCGCCGCGCCGGCTGAACCATGTGATGTTCAGCAACAGCGGCAGCGAGGCGAATGAGACCGCGCTCAAGCTCATCCGCGCCTACTGGAAGCTGAAGGGGCAGCCGCAGCGCACGAAAATCATCACACGCGAGTTTGCCTACCACGGCGTGACGCTCGCAACCGCGAGCATGACCGGCCTGCCGAGCTGCCAGAAGCCGTTCGATCTTCCTCTGCACGGCTTCCTCCACGCGCCCGCGCCGCACGCCTATGGCGCGAACCGCGAGGGTGAGCGCGACGCACACACCGACTGGTGCATCGAGGAAACCGCCCGGCTCATCGCGCGGGAGGGGCCGGGGACGATTGCGGCGATTTTCGCCGAGCCGGTGCAGGGCGCGGGCGGTGTGATCGTCCCGCCGCCCGGCTATCTCGCGAAGCTCCGCGCGCTCGCGCGGCAGCACGGCATCCTCTTTGTGGCGGACGAGGTCATCACCGCCTTCGGCCGCCTCGGCGCGTGGTTCGCCAGCGACATCTGGAACCTCGACCCCGACCTCATGTGCCTCGCAAAGGGGCTCACGAGCGGCTACCTGCCGCTGGGCGCGACAATGGTCGCGGATGAAATCGCCGATGTGCTCATCCACGGCGGCTACCTCGCGCACGGCTTCACCTACAGCGGCCATCCGGTGCCGTGCGCGGTCGCGATGGCAAACATCGCGCTCATTGAGAAGGAGCGCCTCGTCGAGCGTGTGCGCGACGAGGTCGGGCCGTATTTCCAGCAGAAGCTCCAGGCCCTCGCCGGGCACCGCGCCGTCGGCGAGGCCCGTGGCTGCCAGCTCATCGGCGCGCTGGAACTTGTCCCGCGCGGCGGGAGGGCCGCGCTCACGCCCGATTCCGCGCTGGGAATCCGCGGCGCGAAGCTCGCGCGCGCCGGGGGCGTCATCGTCCGCGGCATCCGGGACATCATGGCCATCGCGCCACCGCTCACCGTCACGCACGAGGAAATCGACATCATCTTCGAGGCAGTCGCGAGCGCGCTCGACCGCCTCTGGGACTAGCGTGCAGAGTGCGCCCGCATGGAGCGCCCCCGCATCTACCAGCTTCTTCCCCGCCTCTTCGGCAACACGAATGAGACGCGCAGGCCGAACGGCACAATCGCGGAGAATGGCTGCGGCAAATTTGCGGACATCAGCGACGCGGCGCTGCGCTCGCTGCGCGACGAGCTGCACATCACGCATCTCTGGCTCACGGGCGTGCATGCGCAGGCGAGCGCGACCGACTACACCTCCATCGGCAAACCCGCCGACGATCCCGATCTGCTCAAGGGCCTCGCCGGCTCGCCCTACGCGATCAAGGACTACGGCGACGTTTGCCCCGACTACGCCGTCGAGCCCGCGCTGCGCATGGGGGAGTTTCGCGCGCTGCTCGATCGCGCGCACGCGCTCGGTCTGCGCGTGATCATCGACTTCGTCCCCAACCACGTCGCACGCAGCCACGGCTCCGCGCTCGTGGATTTTGGTGCGGACGACGACCGCTCGAAGTTCTTCTCTCCGCGGAACAATTTCTTCTGGCTCCAGCGGGATTCGCACGGCGGCGGCCCGCCGCTGCGGCTGCCGACCATGCGCGACGACGCGGCGCCCAGCCCGACGTGCCGCGTGCTGGGCACGTGCGACGGATTTTTCCCCGGGGAGATGGAGACGGCGCGCGTGACCGGCAACAACGCGGCGACATGGGCGCCCTCGGAACACGACTGGTATGAGACGGTGAAGCTGAACTACGGCTACGATTTCACGACGGGCGCGCGGTGCTTCCCGTGCGCGGAGAACCCCGGTGCGCCGGTGCCGGACACATGGCTGAAGATGGACGCCGTGCTCGAGTGCTGGCAGGCGCTCGGCGTGGATGGTTTCCGCTGCGACATGGCGCACATGGTGCCCGTTGATTTTTGGGCGTGGGCGATCGCGCGCGCCCGCAAACGTGATCCGAAGGCGTGCCTCATCGCAGAGGCATACAACGGCGACCCAAAGAAGGTGGAGCAGGGTGACGTCCTCTCGGCACTGTTGCGCGCGGGATTCGACGCCGTTTATGACGACGACTCCTACCGCACGCTGAAGGCCATCTACGACGGGTCGGCATGGGCGAACGATCTCGACGGGCTTTTTGCAGCGCAGGGTGGCGGGGTCGTTGGCCGCGCGCTGCGCTATGGGGAAAACCACGACGAGGTGCGGCTCGCCGGGCGCGGCCACTGGGGCGGCATCGGCATGGAAGTCGGCCGCGCTGTGTGCGGCGTGCTGTTCGGCATCTCGCGCGGGCCGCTGCTGCTTTACCACGGGCAGGAGGTCGGCGAACCGGCGGACGGCTCCGAGGGATTCGCGGAGGACAACGCGCGCACGACGATCTTCGACTATTGGTGCATGCCTGAGTTTGCGAAATGGGTGAACGGCCACCGCTACGACGGCGGACGGCTGTCGCCGCCGCAGCGGAGCCTGCGGGAATTTTACGGGCGTTTGCTCGCGGCGTGCGCGGAGCCGGCTTTCCGCGACGGCGCATTTTTCCCGCTGAACTCCGCGAACATTTGGAACGAGAACTTCGGTCGCATTCCGGGTGAGCCCGCGAGCGGGCACTGGCTTTACGCATTCCTCCGCGTGCCCGCAGATGCGCCGCCCTTCCTCGTGGTGGTGAATCTGCATCGCGACGCTGTCTTCAAGAATACACGTGTGGCGCTCACGGACGCGGCCCGTGCTGCGCTGGCGTCGCTGCCGGAGGAACTGCTGCTCGCGGATCGGGTCGGAGGACTCGCAGATCTGCGCACGGCGAAGACAGAACTGCTTGCGGGCGGACTGACGATTCCCGCATTGCCGCCGCTCACGCCATGCTACTTCGAGATCCGCACGATCTCGTGAAAACGCGCCGGTGTTAGTCGGCAAACTCGATCACACCGAAGCGCTCCGGCGTGTGGAAGGTCGCGCGCAGGGGAGGGGACCATGCGGTGAGTTCGCGCGGGAGGCTGCCGTCGCGGGAGGGGCGGTCGATGCGGCAGAAATTCACGCGCCATTGCGAGCCGGCGCTCGGCGGGGAGTTCGTGACGCTGGGGAAGGGGATCGCGAGTTCGGCGCTCCAGCCGCCTTCGTGCGCGCGTGCGAGGGCACGGAGGCCATCGCAGTCCCAGGCGCGGTCGCCCTTGTAGCCGCTGCGGTTCCTTCGGAAGACGAGGTCGAGCACCGCGCCGAGCGGATTCACTTCGATCTCAAAGTAGCTCTCCAAGTCGCCGGCGGGATCGAAAAACACCTCCACCGTCTCCTCCTCATAAAGCGGCGCATCGCGCTGCGTCATCGTTGCCCAAGAGTCGTTGTCTGTGGCGGTGAAAAGCAGCCGCCATTCATCACTGGACCACGCAGCACGAACTTCGGTGCCCTGCTGTGGTGTGGCGCCGGTGACGGCATCTGCGAATTGGACCGCTTCAAGATCGCGCCATGGCGCGGACTGCGCATCGGCAGTCAGCGCATCGCTCGCGGAAAATTCGCGGCGATGACAACGCAGCAGCGGAATCATTCCGCCCACAGCACGCGCTTGCCACGAAGGGTCGCGAGGACACCGAATTTCCCGCCACGCCAGCGGGCAAGCACGGTGGATTCCGGCACCCGCTTCACCGAGCCCGCGCGCCGCAGGAGATCCCACGCGCGGCTGGAGCCGGCATCCCATGCCTCCGCGAGCGGCACGCCGGTCATCGCGACGTAGCGCTCGACGGCTTCGCTCATCGTGATGGCCGCGCCGGCGAGGTTCGGGCTGCCAGGCTGGCGCGGAATCCTGTCCGAGCCGATTTCGATCACGAGGTCGCCGATGGTGTAGCGTCCGCTCGGCGCGCCCGCGGCGGACATCGCATCGGTGACGAGCACGATGCGTTCTGCGCCTTTCACGCGCAGCCAGAGTCGCACAATCTCCGGCGGCAGATGCGCGCCATCCGGGATGATCGTGGCGGCAAGGCGGTCCTCGGAGAGCTGCGCGAGGACGGGGTTCCGGTGCCGGTGCATGAGCTGCGGGCAGCCGTTGCCGAGGTGTGTGCTCATCAGCGCGCCAGCGTCGCATGCGCGGGCGACGTCCTCCGCGGTGGCCATGGTGTGCGCGAGGGCGGGGAGCACTTTCTCCGAGCGGAGCTGGCGGATGAATGCGACCGCGCCTTTCACTTCCGGCGCGACGGTGACGAGCACGATGCGGCCGTCCGCCGCGCGCTGCCACCCGCGCCACAGCTTCGCGCTCACGTCGCGCACGTGGGCGAGCGGGTGGGCTCCGCGCGCACCGTCCTGCGGGCTGATGAACGGTCCTTCGAGATGGAAGCCTGGCACGCTCGCCGCGACTTCCGTGTCGCTGTCGCACGCGGCGACGAGCCTTTTGAAAAGCAGCGTGAGCCGCTCGGGCGAGGCGGTGATGAGCGTCGGCAGCACGTGCGCGCAGCCGTCGCGCCACATCGCGCGGATGCCTTCGGCCATCTGCCCGGCGGTCGTGTCCGGGTGGTTGAAATCAATGCCCGCGTAGCCGTTGCACTGGAGGTCGAGCAGGCCGGGGCCGAAGAACACGTCCGTCTTTGCGCGCACCGGTCGGCGCGAAACGACGCGTCCGCCGTCGAGGACAAACTCAAATGTCGCTCCGGTCCTCGCGTGGGAGGCGACAATGCGGCGGGGCTTCGGGGAGCTGTGTTTCATCGCGGCACCTTGGCGGGAGTGCCACGTGAACGCGAGCACCTTGATGCTCCGCGAGGTGCCCGCGGCGGTGCAACACCCGCGCTTGCCACACAACGCCCGGGGCATAGGCTCCGCGCCCTTCATGTATTCCACGAACGAAATTTTCTCCCGCATGCCCGCATCCGCGGCGACGCAGCTTTTCACCCACCTCGCCGACAATGAGAAGCCGCTGATGAAGGCGACGATCGACACGCTCTGCAAGCAGCGCAAGCTGCGCTCGGTCTTCGTCGAGCGGAAGCCGCGGGCCGAGCGCCTCGCATGGTTGCGCGAGGCATGCGGCCGCAAGCAGAACGAGGGCGTCGCCGCGCACCTGCTGCAGATCTGGCTCGTGGGCACGCAGAAGCAGCTCCTCTGCGATTTCCTCGACGGGCTCGGCATCGCGCACGACGAGCACGGCACGGTGGAGGAGCTTCCCGCAGCGCCGGAGAAGGCGAAGCTCGCCGGGGTGGTCAACTCGCTTTTGGAGAAGCACGACCCGGCCGTGGTCGCGGTCTATCTGCACGCGTTCCTCGCGACGAGCGACGCGGACTGGAAGCCGCTCGAGGAACTCCTCGCGGAGGACGCGCGGGTGAAACTCGGCTAGCGGCGCTGCGCGCCAATGCAGACGCTGCTCGAACATTTCGGCGTGGCCGTGGCTGCGATCACCGGCGTGCTCGCGGCGCGCGGCAAGCGCGTGGACCTGTTCGGCGTCCTCGTGCTGGCGCTCGTCACCGCGTTCGGTGGCGGCACGATTCGCGACCTCACGCTCGGCGTGCCGGTGTTCTGGGTGCGGAACTCGGGCTTCGTCATCACCGCGGCGGCGACCGCGCTCGCCATGTTCTTCGTGGCACGCACGCGCGAGCTGCCACGGAATGTCCTCCTCGTCCCGGATGCCTTCGCGCTCGCGTTTTTCACGACGCTCGGCGCGGAGAAGGCGCTGGCATTCGGAGTGGCGCCGCACATTGCGGTGGCGATGGGCGTGATCACGGGCGTGGCGGGAGGGATGTGCCGCGATGTGCTCACGAGCGAAATCCCGCTCGTGTTCCGGAAGGAGATCCACCTTTACGCGACGGCGTCCGCGATCGGCGCGGCCTTTTTTGTCGCGCTGCGGCACTGGATGCCGGACCGCACGATCACGATCATCGCGGGCACGCTTGTCACGCTGGCGCTGAGGCTTGCGGGCATCCGCTGGCGCCTCGCGTTGCCGGAGTTCGTCGAGCCTCCGCGCGGAGGTCCGCCACCGCGCTGACGCTTTTCATTGCACCGCGCGCCGCGTCCGCGCTAGCAGCACGCCATGGCAAACGTCGTTTTTCTGTGGCACATGCATCAGCCATACTACGTGAACCCGGTTTCGCGCGTGGCGATGATGCCCTGGGTGCGGCTCCACGCGGTGAAGGGCTACCTCGACATGGTGAGCGTGCTCGCCGAGTTCCCGGAGGTGCGCGTGAACTTCAACCTCACGCCCGTGCTCATGCTTCAAATCGAGGAGCTGGTGCAGGGGAAAATCCGCGACCTGTGGCTGGACTGGTCGCGCAAGCCCGCGGCGGACCTCGATGAGAACGAGCGGCTCGCGATCCTCGAGCACTTCTTCAAAATCCAGCACGACAACCTGCTGAAGCCCTTCCCGCGCTATGCGGAGCTGCTCGCAAAGCGCGGCGGCGGCTTCAGCCGGGAGCGCGTGCGCTCCGAGCTGCGGCACTGGAGCGACTCCGATTTCCGCGACTTGCAGACGTGGTATAACCTCGCGTGGTGCGGCTTCACCGCGGCGCGGCTCTATCCCGAACTCGGCGCGCTGAAGCGCAAGGGCCGTGATTTCTCCGAGGAGGAAAAGCTGCGCGTGCTCGACATCCACATGCGCATCCTCGCGGACATCCCGCGGCTCTACGCGGACGCCGAGGCGCGCGGCCAGGCGGAGCTGACGACCACGCCCTTTTTCCATCCGATCCTGCCGCTCGTCTATGACAGCGACTTCGCCGCGCGGGCGATGCCGGGCCGCGCGCTGCCTCGGCGCTTTCACTGGCCGCAGGATGCGCAGGCGCAGCTCGACCTCGCGGTGGAGCAGCACACGCGGATGTTTGGCCGTGCGCCGCGGGGGCTGTGGCCGAGCGAGGGCAGCATCGCGCCGGAGCTGGTGCCGCTGATGCAGAAGGCGGGCATCCAGTATTTCTGCTCGGACGAGGAGAACCTTTTCAATTCGCTGCGGCGCGACGGCATTCATGCGGATCACCTCGAGCTGTTCCAAGGCTGGCGCGTCGAACACGGCGGCGCGGCGGTGAACGCCGTCTTCCGCGAGAAGCCGCTCAGCGATTTCGTGGGCTTCATGGCCGCGCGCAACGAGCCGCGCGACTCCGCGGGGCACCTGCTGATGCACATCCGCCACATCGCGGATCACATTCCCGCCGACACCGGCCTCGTGCCGATCATCCTCGACGGCGAGAATGCGTGGGAGACGTTCAAGGACGGCGGCGAGGCATTCCTGCGCGAGCTTTACCACGGGCTTGAGAAAGGGCGCGCGCACATGCGGAGCTGCACGATCGAGGACTATCTGCGCCGCTGCCCGCCGCGGAAGACGCTGCACAAGCTCCACAGCGGCTCGTGGATTTACAGCAACTTCGACATCTGGATCGGCGAGGAGGAGGAAAACCGCGCGTGGGATCTGCTCGGCGACACGCGGCGTTTCCTCGAGGGCAGGCTGCCCTCGCTCACCGCCGGGCAGCGCGAGGCGGCGCTCCATGAAATCTACGCCGCGGAGGGCAGCGACTGGTTCTGGTGGTATGGGCCGGACTTTTCCACGGAGTGCGACGTCCTCTTCGACGACCTCTTCCGCCAGCACCTGAAGAACGTCTATGCAATCTGCGGCGAGACCTCTCCGCCGGAGCTGGACCGCACCGTTCTCAGCTCCGCGGCGCCCGTGCTCTACACGCATCCGCGCCGGCAGATCAGTCCGATCATCAACGGGCGGCTCGCGCCATTTTACGAGTGGGTTGGCGCCGGGCTCTACCTCGCTGGCAGCGAGCAGGGCGCGATGTTCCGCGATGACCGCCTGCTGCGCTCGGTGCGCTTCGGCTGCAACATGGACCGGCTGCACCTGCGCCTCGACCTGCGGCGCGCGGGCGAATTCTCCGTGTGCGTTGTCTTCCACCAGCCCGCGGGATTGTTTGCGCAGACGCCGTCGGTGTCGCGCGGGAGCCACGGTGTGCTCACGCTCCGTCGGCAGGGTGGGGAGGCGTGTGAGATCGGAGAGTTTGCCGTCGCGGAGATTGCGGAGATGAGCGTCCCGTTCGCCGTCCTCGAAGCCGCGCCGGGTTCAACGGTGCAGTTCCAGGTGAAGATCTTCGAGAAGGGCATCGAGCGCGAGTGCTACCCGGAGAACACTCCGTTCACGCTCGCCGTCCCCGGCTCGGACAGCCGGCTCGCCGAGTGGGTGGTGTGAAATTGATGCAACGCGTGCGAAGCGCAGCAGCGTGCCTCGGGTAGCGCGGGCATCCTGCCTGCAGTGCCGCGCATCCTGCGTGGCACCTGGCGGACGTCAGCGGGCAATCAGAGCGCCGTGCGTGTTCAAGATGCATTCCGCAGGAGGCGGAATGCGGCAGGCAGGATGCCCGCGCTACCCGAGGCATGCCGTCCTGTTTCCTGTGACATGCGTGATTGCGCTTGGACTGGATTCGGTGAAACCGTTTCCTCGTTCATCATGAATGCCGAAAAAGTCGCCGTCGTCGGAGCCAGCGGATATTCGGGCGAGGAGCTCGTCCGCATCCTCTCGCGGCACCCGCACGCCGAACTTGCCGCGCTCACTTCGCGCCAGCTCGCGGGGCAGACGCTCGCATCCGTGTATCCGCGCTTTGCGGGCACGCGTTATGCGGCGCTCAAGTTCATTGATTCCACGACCGACGCGATTCTCGCCACCGGCGCGCGCATCGTCTTTCTCGCGCTGCCGCACGGTGTCGCCGCGGAATACGCCGCGCCGCTCGTGAAGGCCGGGCTGCGCGTGCTCGATCTCAGCGCGGACTTCCGCATCAAGGATCTCGCCATCTATGAGGAGTTCTACGGCGAGAAGCACCACGCGCCCGAGCTGGCCGCGGCGTCCGTCTATGGACTGCCCGAGCTTTACCGCGACCGGATCCAAGGCGCGCAGGTCGTCGCATGCCCCGGCTGCTATCCCACGAGCATCCTTGTCCCGCTCGTCCCGCTGCTGCGCCGGCAGCTCGTGAAGCCGGGCAGCATCTGCATCTTCAGCATGAGTGGCGTGAGCGGCGCGGGCCGCAGCGTGAAGGCCGACTACCTCTTCGCCGAGTGCAACGAAAGCGTGCGCGCCTACAGCGTGCCGAAGCACCGGCACCTCGCCGAGATCGAGCAGGAGCTGTCGCTCGCCTCGGGGCAGAAAGTCACCGTCAACTTCACCCCGCACCTCATCCCGGTGAACCGCGGCATCCACACCACCATCTACGCCGCGCCCGAGGACGGCATCGAGGCCTTCCACATCGCGAACGCATGGCGCGAGGACTACGGCGCGGCGAAATTCGTCCGCGTGCTCGGCGAGAAGGAGCTGCCCGACACGAAGAACGTCACCGGCACGAACTTTGTGGACATCGCCTCCCGCCACGATCCGCGCACCGGCCGCCTCGTGCTGCTGAGCGCCGAGGACAACCTCGTGAAAGGCGCCGCCGGCCAGGCTGTGCAGTGCCTGAACATCCTCTGCGGCTGGCCAGAGGAGACCGCGCTGCTCTGACGGCGCGCTTCCTGCATGCCCCGTCCGGGCATGAAACAGAACTACATCTTCGTGGACTACGAGAACGTCCACGACGTGGACCTCGCGCTCATGGACGGCAAACCCGTCATCGTCGAACTGGTGCTCGGCGAGCAGCACAAAAACCTGCCCGTTTCCATGGTGGAGCGTCTCCTTGACCACCACGCGCAGATCAAGCTGGTGAAAGCCGGTAAGTCGGGGCGCAACGCGCTCGACTTCGTCCTCGCCTACCGCGTCGGCGTTGTCTCATCGGCGGACCCGAAGGGCTTCTTCCACATCGTGTCCCGCGACACCGGGTTCGACGCACTCGTCGCGCATCTGAAGCTGAATGGCATCCTCGCCCGCCGCGACGAGTCGTTTGCCAAGGCGTTTGAGATGAAGGAGCCGGCGGTCATTCCCGCAGAGGATCGCCTGAAACTCGTCACGGAGAAGCTCGGCAAGAACAAGACGAACCGCCCCAAGCGGAAGAAGACGCTGCTTTCCCAGATCAACTCTTACTTCGGCAACAAGCTCACCGAAGCTGAACTGGAGGATATGGTCATGAAGCTCACCGGCAGCGGCATCATCGAGATCGGGGAAAAGGGCGGAGTGACGTATAAGTTTTGAGCATTCGGAGCTCGCGGAGGCTGGTGGATGGCGCTGCATGAGCCGATGCCGGGAAGCGTGCCGTTTTCCACCACAGAGGTTCGCAGAGGAGACACGGAGGGGACACAGAGGCTCGGTGCTCCTCTTCGCATGCCTCCGTGCTCCTCTGTGGTTTCCTGCTTGCGTCTCAAATCCGGACACCGCCCGACGCCGCGATGGCGGCGCCCTCGGCGCGGTTCGGCCTGACGATTGGAGATGGCAAGACTGCTCAAGGGTCGGATCCATCCGCATAAGTGTTTCGGCAAACCGCCCATGGCTTCTGGCAAACCGCCCATGGCCTTTGGCAAACCGCCCATGGCCTTTGGCAAACCGCTCATGGCCTTTGGCAAACCGCTCATGGCTTTTGGCGAACCGCCCATGGCTTTTGGCAAACGGCTCATGGCTTTTGGCGAACCGCTCATGGCTTTTGGCAAACGGCTCATGGATTTCGGCAAACGGCTCATGGATTTCGGCAAACGGCTCATGGATTTCGGCAAACGGCTCATGGATTTCGGCAAACGGCTCATGGATTTTCAGGGAGCGAGGTCACAAAGTAGTCGGTTTGCCAGTCAAAAGCACCGAATACCTGTGGTGTCCTCATTTGGAAGCTAGGAAACCAGAACGGGCGGAACCAGCCGGAAGCCAACGGGAACACGCCTGTCCCTCATGGCTTCATGGTTTCAAAATTCAAAACTGGACCCCACCGGAGTTCAAAACCCCGCCAGTCCCGCGTGGTCGGGCCGCTTCCGGCAGACTCCGCCAACCGCTTGCCGCGACGCTCACGGGTCGCTACACGACTCCCATGTCGCTCCGCGCCCCCGTTCCGCTCTTCGCCTCATTGGGTTCGGTCCCACTTTCCCCGGTATGAAGTGGTGGAAGAAGGCACTCCTCGGCTCCGCCGTCTGGGTGGCGCTCGCCATCGGCGCCGGCATTCTCCACACCGAGGCCTTCCTTCACGGCAAGGCCACTCCCGACGAAGATGCCCGCATCAGCGAAGCCTACGGCATGGTCTGCGGCTTCGGCGTCGGGCTCATTTGGACGCTCGCGTGGATGAAGCGGAGGAGGTGAAGCGGAGGAGGTGAAGCGGCAACCGGGGATTGGCGGAGAGGGGGTCACCCCCGCTGGTCCGCCTTCTCGTAATGCCGCGTGCGGATTCCCCAAGCGATGAAGGCGGCGCCGATGCCATACATGAAGAGCGAGAGGAACTGGCCGGCGGACCATTCGCCGACGGACCATGCGGGGTCGGGCTCGCGGAAGCTCTCCGCGACGATGCGGGCGGTGGCGTAGAGGATGAAGAAGCTGCCGGTGAGCACGCCGCGGGGGACGCGGAAGCGCGTTCGCATGAGCCAGAGGACGGTGAAGAGAAGCGCACCCTCAAGCAGGGCCTCGTAGAGCTGCGAGGGGTGGCGCGGGGTGAGGAAATCCCCCAGCACGCGGTTTGTCTCCGCGTCGCGCGGCATCGTCTCGACGATTTCCACCGCGGGGCGGGAGAGCGCGGCTTCCACGCTGGGCGCGAGATCGTCGCGGCCGACTGGCGTGTCGAGCAGCTCGCGGGGGAACTGCACGGCCCACGGGAGCGTGGGGGAGGCGGGCTTTCCGATCAGCTCGCCGTTGATGAAGTTTGCGCAGCGGACGAGGAAGAGCCCGGTCGTGGCGACGACGCAGAGGGTGTCGCCGATGCCGGTCCACGAGACCTTCCACCGGCGCGAGAGGATGAAGGTGACGATGACGATGCCGAGGATTCCGCCATGGCTGGACATGCCGCCTTTCCACACCTCGAGCATCCACCACGGGTGCTCGTGCTGCTCCTTGATGCCGTAGAAGAGAATCCAGCCGACGCGCCCGCCGACGAGGACACCGAAGAGGCCGGTCCACGTGATGAAGTCGGCGACCTTGGCGGGAGGGATGTCGGTGTAGCCGCGGGTGGCGAGGCGTTTGTAGAGCCAGAAGGCGACGAGTGCGGAGAGGACGTAGGAGAGGCCATACCAGCGCGGTCCGAATTCACCGATGCGGAAGACGAACGGGCCGAAGGAATGGAGATAGGCGGCGAGCACAGTGGGCTTCTGCCACAGCGCGGCGGTGCGTGTCAGCGACTTTGCGCGCGATGCGTGCGCGCGGGGGCGTCACTTCTTCAGCTTCAGGTCCACCGGCACCGTGGAGAGCGGCGCGGCGGTCGCGACGACCGGTGGCGGCACGGGGATGTGCGGCTGCACGACGGCCTTCTTCTCGTGCTCGTCGTGGTGCTTCAGCTTGAAGTCGAGCGTGTTCTCCTCCTCGTGGCCGAGCGTCTTCTTCAGCCGGTCGAGCATCTGGCGCATCTTGGTCTTGTTCACGGCGAGGAGCATCGCGCTCTCCTCGGTGATGAGCTTCTGCTCGAACTGCTCGCAGAGGCTCTGCTCAAAGGTGCACCAGCCGTCCTGCCGGGCCTGGGAGATGATGTCGTGCAGATTGCGGACGTCGTTTTCGCCGAGCTGGATCGCCTCGCGGGAGCGCATGTTGCTGCCCATGATTTCCGGGACCATCACGCGGCCGCCGCCGATCTTCGGCGCGAGGCGCTGGCTCACCACCCAGCGGAGCGTCTCCGCGAGGCGCTCGCGCACCTGCTGCTCCTCCTCCTTGCTGAACATGCCGAGCACGCGGTTGATGCTCTGCCCGGCGCTGATGGTGTGCAGCGTGGAATAGACGACGTGGCCGGTCTCCGCCGCGGTGAGCGCGATCTCCATCGTCTCACGGTCGCGGATTTCGCCGACGAGGATCACCTTCGGCGCCTGCCGGAGCGCGGCGCGCAGGCCGAGCGCGAAGGTGGAGAAATCCTTGCCCATCTCGCGCTGGCAGAAGGTGGCCTGCTTGTGCGGATGCAGGAATTCCACGGGATCCTCGAGCGTGACGATGTGCATCGGGTGCGACTCGTTGAGGCCGTTCAGCAGCGAGGCGAGCGTGGTCGTCTTGCCGGAGCCGGTCGCGCCGGTGATGAAGATGAGGCCGGTCTTTTCCTGGATGACGCGCTGGAAGACGGGCGGGAGCTTCAGATCCGCCATCGTGGGGATCCTCGTGTTCAGCTTGCGCAGCACCATGGCGAAGGTGCCCTTCTGCTTGAAGATGTTCACGCGGAAGCGCGCGAGGTCGGCCACCGAATAGCTGCAGTCGCACGAGCCGGTGTTGCGCAAGTCCTCGAGCAGCCGCTGCTGGGAGCCGACGATGCAGTGCGCGAGCCCCTCCGTCTGCTGCGGCGTGAACTCCGGCGAAAACGGCGTGCCCTCCACTGGCGTGAGCTTGCCGAAATTTTCCACCTGCGGCGGACGGCCCACCATGAAGAACAGGTCGCTCACGCCATCGCCCACCGCGAGCATCGCGCGGAGGAGGTCGTCGATCGGAATGGGCGGCGAGGAGAACACCGGCGAGCGGACATCGCCGATGCTCGACGGCGCGGGCTGCTGGCCGGAACTGGCCGGGGCTGCCGGCGCTGCGTAAACCGGCGCCGGCATCGGCGCGGGCGCAGGTTGCGGCTGGGAGTGGCCGTTGCCAGTGGAGCCGTTCGTCCCATTCGTCCGCTGCGCGACGGGCGCGGGCGGCGGCGGCGCGACGCCGTTCTCAAGATTGATGGTGGGAGAGCCGACGATCCGTCCGTTCTTGTCGTAAAGAGGCATATTTTCACCGCTGCGATTGCAACTTCCGTGCCTTCGCAGTGCTCGGAAAAAAGTGTGCGATTTGCAACGCTGTGAATTCGTGGTTGGAGCGGATCACGAAGCGCGTGGCCTGCTGCGCCGGGCGGGGCGTGCCGTGGATGCAGCGGGCAAAATACCCGCCCAGCCTCAGGTGTGCGGCAGTGGTCGGGCAAGCGGCCGCCATGATACCCAGTCGTAGTGCTCCATCGGGCCGAACTGCTTTTTGTAGTCGTAACCCGATGGTTCGAGGTAGGCGTAGCCGGGGTAGTGCCAGCGGCGGCCAGTCTGCCGGGCGAGAAGGATTTCCCAGATCATCGTGGCGGTGCCGAGCGAGCGTGCGGATTCCTCCGGGTCGAAGAAGGCATAGACGCTGGAGACCGCGTTCACGCCGAGGTCGAGGTAGCTCGCGGCGAGGAGGCGGTCGCCGAGGAACGCGCCGAGTTCGACCGTGTGGCACGGGCCGGTCTGCGGCGCGGGGCCGAGGAAATCCTCCAGGGAGTTCGGGACGTTTTCGGTGAAGCGCTGCTTGTGCAGATCGAAGAGCCGCTGGCGGTCCGGGAGCAGTTCGGCAGTGCGCACGTGGATTTGCAGGTCGCTGTTTTTGCGCAGCACGCGGCGCTGGGTTTTGCCCGGCTCGAAGCGCTGGGCATCCACGCGGAGCGGCTGCACGTTGCGCAGGCCCGCGGGCGTGACTGCCTGGCGGTAGCGGTAAAAGATCGGCCCGAAATGACGCCAGCCGCCCTCCCAGAGCGCGTCCATCTGCTCCGGGGTGCGTTCCCAGCTCACGAAGTGCTCGTCCTTGAGTGGCTGCATGAGGCGGAGCTTACGCGGGACGCGGGAAATTTCCACGGCGCACCGCGCGCGCAGGTGAAGATCCGGCCTTGCCGACGGCATCGCGCGGTGATGGCATGGCGGCCAAGGTCTGTGCAGATGTTTTTCCTCCGCCCCCGGAAGCCCCTCCTCGGCATTTGTGTTGCCGCGATTGCCGGCATCCTGCTGGCCGATGCGTGGCCGGTGCCGGTCGCATGGGCGTGCGGCGCCGCTGCGGTGCTTGCGATCACCGCGCTGCTGCTTCCGAGGATTTGGACGTGCCTCGCGTTTTCCTGCGCGGCGTTTTTTGCACTGCATGAAATGCGGCATCACCACTTGGCTGGAGGTGCCGTCGAGGCGCTGTTGCGCGAAGGGCCGCGCACTGCGTCCGTGAGCGGCGTGGTGTGGTCCGAGCCTACGGCGCAAACGGGCCCGCGCGGCGAGCCGCGTGCGGGCTTCTGGCTGAAGGTGGACTCACTGCGCGTCGGCGACGAGACGCTGCCGTTCACCGGGCTTTGCCTCGCGAAATGGTCTGGTGCCGCGCCCGCGTATGGCGATGCCGTGGCTGTCGAGGGCTCGGCGGGTGCGCTGCGTGAGACGATGAATCCGGGGCAGTTCGACGTGCCCGGGTGGCTGCGCCGCCACGGCGTGCGCTTTGAGATCTCCGCGCGCAGCGCGGGCGACTGCGCGGTGACGGCGCACGGGCACGGTTCGCCGGCGATCTCGTTTGCGATCTCCGCACGCGAGTGGATCCGCGGGAAGCTCGAACTCGGCCTCGGGCAGTCGCCGGAGCTGGCGATGCTCATCGAGAGCATGGTGCTCGGCCTGCGCGGGGAGACGCCGCCGGAGATGAAGGGGCTCTTTCAAAAGACGGGCACGCTGCATCTCTTCGCGGTGAGCGGGCTGAATGTCGCGATGCTCGCGGGCATCGCGTGGCATCTGCTGAAGCCGCTGCGCTTCCCGCGCCGCGCGGCCATCGTGATCATCATTCCGCTGCTTTGCACCTATGCCCTCGTCACGGGGCTGAGTCCGAGCTGCGTGCGCGCGACGGTCATGATGTCCTTCATCCTGCTCGGGCGGCTTTTTGAGCGGCCGGAGGTCGTCGGAAACAGCCTCGCAGCGGCGGCGGTGGCGATTCTCGCGTGGGACACGAACGAGCTGTTCACCCCGGGATTCCAGCTTTCGTTCACGCTCGTTGTTTTCATCATGTGGCTGGCGAAGCCGACCGCGCGCCGCATCGAGCCGCTGGGCGAGCCGGACGACTTCATCCCGCACGAGCTTTGGACGCGCCGCCAGCGCTGGCTCGCGGCGGTGTGGAGGCAGATCGCGACGGCGGCCGGAGTGACGGTGGCCGCGTGGATCGGCTCGTTTGTTTTCATGGCTGGCTATTTTCATCTCATTTCGCCGGTCGCGATTCTCGCGAATGCCGTCGCCGTGCCGCTGGCGTTCTGCGTTCTCGCGCTCGGGCTGATGAGCCTGCTGTGCGGGACGTTCTCCATCGCGCTGGCGGTGCTGGTGAACCAGGCGAACTGGGCGATGGCGAAGGCGCTGGTCGCAAGCCTCGCGTTCTTTTCACGGATTCCCGGCGGCTACGTCTATGTGGAGATGCCGCGGCTGGAGCGCGCGCCGGTGTGTGAAGTCATGGCGCTCGAAGTGGGCGACGGTGCGGCGGTGCATGTGCGCGCCGGGGGAGGGGACTGGATGGTGGATTGCGGCGCCGCGCGCGAATACGAGGGCATGCTGCTGCCGTATCTGCGCTCGCGCGGCGTGAACCGCCTCGACGGCCTCGTGCTCACGCACGGCGACGCCTCGCACATCGGCGCGGCGTGGCCGCTGTTCGAGGATTTCCGTCCGCGGTGGATTGCTGACACGACGCTGAGCGATCGCTCGCCGACGCGGCGGGACATCCATGCGCGGCTCGCGGCGGCGGGAACCGGCAAGCGCTACCTGCGGCGGGGCGATGAGATCGCGCTCGGGCCCGGCACGGTGATGAAGGTGCTCTTCCCGCCCGTGGAGATCGCGCGCACGCTCGCGGATGACCGCGCGCTCGTGTGCCGCATCGAGTCCGCCGGGCTGCGCGTGCTGCTCGTCTCTGATGCGGGATTTTTCACGGAGAACTGGCTGCTCGAAAACGAGCCGGATCTCGCAGCGGATGTGCTCGTGGCGGGCTGGCATTCGCGCGACCTTTCCGGCACGCCGGACTTTCTCTCGCGCGTCCGGCCGCTTGCGGTGGTGTGCTCGCTGCCGCCGTTCGGTTCAGCGCCGGAGCGCGTGGCGGAATGGGAGCGCAGCGTGCGCGCCGCGGGTGCCGAGCCGTTTCAGCAGGAGCGCTGCGGCGCGGTGCGCATCGAGATGAACGCCGATGGCTCGCTGCTCGTGCGGAGTTTCGCGGGCGGTCAGATTTTGCGCAGCCGCGCGCGGTAAACCGGCAGGCCCTGCGCGGTGAAGTGCCGCTCGAAATCCGTCTTCGGATAATCGGGATCCTCGACCCATTCGATGCGCTCGAAGCCCTTCGCCCGCGCGAGGACTTTTTCGATCCAGAGGAAATAGGGCTGGTCGTCAGTCTTGATTCGCACCTCGCCGCCGTCGGCGAGGACCTGGTGCAGCGAGATCATGAACTCATCCTGGAACAGCCGGCGCGGATGGTGGTGGCGCTTCGGCCACGGGTCGGGGAAGCCGATGTGGACGACGGACGCGCAGCCGACGGGCAGGAGCCACTTCGCGGAGTAGTTGCTCTCGAGGCGCAGCACGCGGCAGTTTGTGAGGCGGTTGCGCGCGATGGCGCGGCAGACTTTTTCCACGCGTCCGAGCATCCGCTCGGTGCCGAGGAAATTCTTCTCGGGAAAGCGCGTCGCCATCGCGAGGAGGAAGCTCCCGTCGCCGCAGCCGAAATCAATTTCCAGCGGCGCGGGCCGATCGAAGATGTCCGACAACTGCGCGCGGCGGACGTGGTCCGCCGGCTGCCACAGTGCGCGTTCGGTGGCGGCGAGGAATTCTGCGTGCTGCTGCTTCTGGTGAAGCGTCCGGTCGGTTTCGGTCATTCGGTGGATGGTGGCATGGAGGCCGCGCGCAGGAACGCGACGGCGGTCGCGCCGTAGCGTTTGTCGCGGATGATTTCCCAATCGTCCCCGGGTTCGAGCGGCTTTTCGGGCAGATGTTCGAGCACGAAAATCCCGCCTGGCGTGAGCGCGCGCCGCAGCGGTGCCGACGCGAGCAGTTCGGCTGCAAAGTCCCGGTCTCCCTCGCGCTTCGCGTAGGGTGGATCGGCGAGGATGATGTCGAATGCCGCGGGTGCCGCGGAGCGATCGAGCCAGCGGATGACGTCCGCGCAGGCGACATCGCCGCCGGTCAGGCGTGTCTTTTCGAGATTGCGGCGGATGACATCACAGGAGCGCCGGTCGCTCTCGACAAAGACGCACGATGCCGCGCCGCGGCTGAGCGCCTCGATGCCGAGTCCGCCGGTGCCGCCGAACAGATCGAGCACGCGCGCGCCGTGGACGAATTCGCCGAGGCTGTTGAAGACCGCGTTCTTCACGATCTCCATCGTCGGGCGCAGATCGCCCTTCGGGACTTGGAGCGGGATTCCACCCGCGGTGCCGCCGACCACTCTCATTGCGGCGCGGGCGTGGTGGCTGCCGGAGCGGGAGCGGGAGCCGGCGCGGGTTCGGGTGCCTTCTTTTTCACGGGGAGAAGCTGCGGCAGCATTTTCAGGAGCTTCTGGTTGTGCTTCCCGAGGGGCGTGCTCTCGAGGATCGCCGTCGCGGCAGCGCCTGCGGCGATGACGTTCTGCTCGCGGCGGTTCGAAGTCCCGGTGAGGCGCTCGGCGAGGTTCTGGCGCGGCTTTGAAAGCGACCCGGTGATGTTGAACTGCACGCCGCGGCGGTTCTCGGCGTCCGGTGGCGAGAACTGCGGCGCGATGACGGCGTTGCGCGCGACGAAGTCGGCGGGCGCGTGCAGGATGCCGGTGAGGTCGAGCGTGCCGTCGAATGCAACTGGGCCGTTGAGCGTCAGGCCGACGGGTCGCGCGGCGACGTCCGCGGGCGAGAGGAAGACGCGGCTCTGCTCGACGCGGAAATTCGCGGTGACGGCGGAGATTTCAAAGGAGGCGATGGTCGCGATCTGGAGCACCTCGCCGATCTGGCGGAGCATTTCGATTTCACGCGTGCTCGCGCCTGTGAGGGTGAGTTGGCCGCTGCCGGTCATAGCGTTCCTGTCCGCGCCGATGCCTGCGAACTGCGCGGTGCCGCTGAGCATTCCGCCGATGCGCGGATTTGCCGCGCCCGCAGCCTGCGCGGTGAGTGCGACGCTGATGTTGTCGAGCTTGAGGTTTGCTGTGGCTGCGGCGCCTTCCGTCCATGCGGCGTCGCCGGTGACGGTGCCACTGCCGGAAGCCGCGGCGATTTGGCGGAGCTGCACGGCGCGCCCGTCTCGGCCGACGACGGCCGTGAAGTTGTCGAGCGTGAACCATCCGTGGAGCGTCACGCGGCGGATCGCGAGGCTGCCGGAGAGGTTTTCGCCAGTCGCGTCGTTGAGCGTTGCATTGATGTCCGTCAGCGTCGCGAAGGGCGCCTGGTTTTTCCCGATGAGCTCCACTGAGCCGCCGGTCATGACGACGCGTTCGATGATGATGGGGGAGCTTCGCTTCCGCGCCGGAGCCGGTGCCGGTGGAGACGCCTGTGTGATGGCGGGCGCGCTTGGCGGCGGCGAGGCTGGTGCCGGTGCCGCAGGCGGTGCCACGGGAGCTGCGGCGCTCGCAGGTTTCGCCGGAGGTTTGCTTCCGGGCAGCCGCCAGGCTCCCGCATCGTCCTGCACGAGGCGCAGGCGCGGTTTCTCGATGCGCACCTCGGCGAGCGTGAGTTTTCCGCGCAGCAGCGGCAGGAGCCTGTGGCTCGCGGAGATGCCGGAGAATTCAAACGCGCTCCCCTCCGCGCCCGCGATGGTGAGCGACTGCACCGAGAGGCCGCGCCACGCGGAGAAATCAATGCCGCCGGTCTTCACGGGCAGGCGCATCGCGCGGCTGAGCTCCTGGTCGAACGCCGCGTGAAACTCGGGCGACTTCAGCCAGCGGTTCAGCGCCCAGCCCGCAAGCGTCAGGACGAGCGCGAGTGCGAGCACGGCGATGCCGAGGTATTTTGCAATGCGTTTCAATTCGCGGCGAACGTAACGGGGGAGCGTTCAAAGGAAAGGGCGGAAAGTGTCTCGCAAGCGCCCGCGCGCGCCGCGTAAAAGCTGCGCGCTCATGCCGGACCACGTCATCATTTTCAATCCGAAGTCGCGCAGTGAAAGATCGCACGACCTCACTGACATGCTGCGCGAGATCGCGTCCGGCGCCGAGCTGCGGATGACCAGCGAGGTCGGCGATGCGCGGCGGCTCGCGGCGGAGGCGGCGCGCGAAGGGTTCCGGATCATCACCGCGGCGGGCGGCGACGGGACGGTGAACGACGTGGCGAATGGAATCGCGGGCACGGATGCCGCGCTCGGCGTGCTGCCGGTCGGGACGATGAATGTCTTTGCAAAGGAGCACGATCTCCCCTCGGGTCTCGAGCAGGCATGGTCGGTGATCCGTGCGGGCCGGCTGCGTGAGATCGATCTGCTCGCGGCGAACGACACGCATTTCATCCAGCTCGCCGGTGTGGGGCTCGACGCGCAGGTGGTGAAGGAGACGACGTGGGAGTCGAAGCGGAGCCTCGGCCCGCTGAGCTACCTCATCAGCGCCGCGCAGATCGCCGCGCGCACGCCGCCGAAGCTCATCGTCGAGGCGGGCGGTGTGAAGAGCGAGGGTTCCTTTGTGCTCATCGGGAACGGCCGCTACTACGGCGCGCGGCTCGTCCTCTTCCCGAAGGCCCGCGTGGACGATGGCATGCTCGACGTGCTCATCTTCAAGAACACCGGCTACCTCGACATCGCAAAATACCTCGCGGGTGTTTTCATGGGGCGGCACACGGGCATGACGGGCGTGGAGTATTTCCAAGTCGCCGAGGCGACTGTGCGCTCGGCGGACGATGTGCCGGTGGAGGTGGACGGCGAACTTTCCGGCACGCTGCCGGTGACCTTCCGCGTGGCAGGAAAACTGCGGCTGTGCGTGCCGTAAATTCCAGCCTTGCAAACCGCGCAAAGAATCGTAGTTCACGCACCATCGCAATGAGCCTCCCAAGACGACAGAGCACGGCCTACCAGCGCACTTGGTCGCAGGGACGATCGTCGGGCGTGCTGGTGTTTTTCTGGACGATGATTTTCTGGGGTTCCACGCAGGCCGCGCTCTCTTGGGCGCATGTGGGCGAGCCTCTCGACCTGCTCCGGCTGGACGGCGGGAAGTTTTTGCAGGGGGAATACTGGCGGCTGTTCAGCTACCAGTTCCTCCACGCGGGGCCGGCGCATTTCCTCGTGAACCTGCTCGTGCTGTGGTTCGCCGGGCGTGAAATCGAGCCGATCCTCGGGCGCGTGCAGTTTCTCTGGCTCTGCCTGATCGCGAATGTCGTCGGTGGTGCCGCGAACCTCGCGGTCGGCGGCGCGGTGCCCGTCGTGGGATTCTCGGCTGCGGTCGCCGCGGTGCTCTCGGCCTACGCGACGATCATGCCGGAGCTGTCCACGGGCGTGTCGTTCTTCCACCTCTTTCCGCTTCGCTTCCGCGCGAAGTATCTCGCATTCACGATGGTCGTCTTCGCCGTGGCATGCATGGCGACGGGCACGCTCGCCGGCATCGGCCCCTCGGGCATTCTCTTCGGCAGTATCTTTGGCTGGGCGTGGGCGCGCCGCGTGGGCTTCGGGAACCCGATGTGGTTCCAGCGCCGCCGCTTCGAGCGCCGCCAGCGCGAGGTGCGCATCGAGCGCATGAGCGCGGACGACTTTGTGCGGCTGGAAATCGATCCCATCCTCGAGAAGATTTCGCAGCAGGGAATGAAGAGCCTCACCCGCGCGGAGCGCCGCATGCTCGAGCAGGGAAGGGAGAAGCTCTGCGCGCCAGTGGAAAAAGAGGACTGACGCCGGGGCGCGCCGGCGGCCCGCGGCCCATCAGGGCTGGCGTGCCGGACTGCCCCCGCTACGCTGACGAGCCCGATGCACTGGCAGCCTCCTGAAAATCCGCTCCCGCCCGACGCCGACGCGCCGTCGCGCTCGGATCGCTGGATGCGCCCGCTCTACTGGCTGGCGGGTGCGCGATGGGAGACGCTGCGCCACTGCCCGGCGACGGAGCGCGAGCGCATCGCGGTGCTCGGCAGCACGGTGCTCATCCCGACGGTGATGTCGTTTCTCGGCATGATTTTTTATGCAAAGAGCCGCTTCGCCGATCCGCCATGGCTCGCGGTGCTCGGCATCGCGCTCGCGTGGGCGTTCGTGATCATGAACACCGACCGCATCCTGCTCGCGACCTACCGGCCTTTCCAGCCGTGGTATCGCAAGCTCATGCAGGTTGTCTTCCGCTTCGCGCTTGCGGGTGTCGTGAGCGTCGCCATCGCGTTCCCGTTCTGCCTCGACCAATACCGCTCCGCCATCACGCACCGCATCCAGACCGAGATCCAGGGCAAGCTGAACAACCTCCGCGAGGAGGAGGCCGCCAAGCGTAAGGAACTTGCTGCTGTTCTTGAGAAAATCCGCGACGACGAAGCCGCCTCCCGCAAGCAACTCAACGACGATTACTCAAAGAAGCGCGACGGTCTCCTCGCGCAGCTCCCTGAATTGCAGAAGGCGATCATCAATGTCGAGACCTACGCCGACGAGCGCATGGAGGAGGAGCGGAAAAAGGCCGGCGAGCCGGACTTCGTCGCCCCTGCCAGCGGCGCCACGCGCAACGTGCTCGCTCAGATCGAGGCGCAGAAGGAGACGCTCGCGAAAACGAAGGCCGAACTGGAGGAGCGGCAGGATCTCCACCGCAGGCTCGTCGAGGCCATCGCCCGCGAGGCGCTCGGGCAGCCGAACGAATTCTACCCCGAGGTGAAGAAGCCCGGCGAAGGTCCGCGCCTAAAGGACATGCAGGCGCGCGACCGCGGCGTCGTCACCGACATCCGCCGCCTCGAAAGCTCCGAGGCCGCGCAGACCGCCGCGCTGCTCGCCAGCGACCGCCAGCTCGCGGCCGCGCGCCTCGCCGACAAGAACGCCTACCTCGACGCGCTCGTCACGAAGCGCGCCGCATTCGTCGAGGAGGCGAAGGAGAAGGAGCGCATCCGCAAGGAGCGCCTCGACAAGGTCACCGCCGACATCACCGCCATCGAGGAGGAGCAGCCCCGTCTGCTGAAACGCCTCGCCGACCAGACCACAGCGCTCGAGGAGGACCACGCCAGCGCCGTGAAGCGCACCGACGAAAAATACCGCCCGCACATCGCCCGCCTGGAGCGCAAGATGAACGGCGTCCTCGACCCGATGGAGGAGACGATCGGCCTCTACCGCGTCATCTTCCTTCCCGCGCCCGACGCCGACGAGGTCGAGCGGGGCGAGCAGGGGAAGAAATGGATCGCCGGCCTGTTCCAGTTCCTCGTGATCTTCGGCACGCTCTTCGTTTTGGACCTCGTGCCCATCATGGCAAAAATCTTCTCGCGTCCCGGCCCCTACGACGTGCTCGTCGAGCACCCCGAATTTGTCGCCAGTGAAAACCTCCGCGCCTTTTGGGCGAAATACGGCGAGCACGCGCGCGACTGGGCGGCGATCGGCATGGCCGACGATGCCGCCGCCCACCGCCTCCTCGCCAGCCATCCGCGCCGCAACGGCAACGGCAACGGGGTGGAGCAATAGCCGGAGCGTCGAGCGGCGACGGTGTTCCCGCACGGTTGGGCGGGCATTTTTCCGAGGAAACAAAGAAACCTCGGCCCTTGCGGTTGGTTCACCCAATCACTACCCTCGCCCCGATGTCCGAACTGCCCCGCAAAGAGGTGCCCCCCATTTCCCTGAGCCTGCCGAAGCCGATCGCTCCGGCCCGCTACCGCCAGCCCAAGAAGAACATCCCGCAGACGCCCGAGGAGCGGACGCAGATTCTCCACGCGGTGCGGAACTACGTGGCGGAGTTCTGCCCCACGCCGCCGGTGCCGCTGGCCGAGCTGGGTGAGCACGCGGACCGCGTGGTGCAGCGCCTGGGCTGCGCGCCGATTTTCCGGGACTACATCGGTGTGCTCATCAACAACGAGCTGTGGCGTGAGCAGCTCGCGGCGGTGCCTTTTGAACGGCGCCTGCTGCTGATGCCGAAGTGCCTGCGCGTGGAGAGCAAGTGCCCCGCGCCGTTCGATGAGTTCGGCCTGCTGTGCAAGCAGTGCGGGCTGTGCTCGATTCAGGATTTGCAGAATGAGGCGGAGCGTCTCGGCTACGCGGTGCTCGTGGCGGAGGGCAGCGCGATCGTGATGTCGCTCATTCAGACGGGGCAGATCGAAGCCATCGTCGGCGTGAGCTGCCTGAGCGTGCTGGAGCGGAGCTTTCCCTACATGGAGGCGGCGGCGATTCCCGGCGTCGCGGTGCCGCTGCTGCAGGACGACTGCATCGACACCACCGTGGACCTCGACTGGGTGTGGGACTACATCCACCTCACGGCCGATGACAAGACGCGCCGCCTCGACCTCGGCTCGCTGCGCGACGAAGTGGACGCATGGTTTTCCAACGAATCGCTCACCGCAATCATGGGCGCACCTGCCGACGAGACGGAGCGCATCGGCCGCGAATGGCTCGCCCGCGCGGGCAAGCGCTGGAGGCCGTTCCTCGCGGTCGCCGCATGGCGCGCACTCGCCGGAGTGGATGCGGCGATGCCGGAGGATTTGAGGAAGGTCGCCGTTGCCGTGGAGTGCTTCCACAAGGCGTCGCTCATCCATGACGACATCGAGGACGAGGATGCCACGCGCTACGGCGAGCCCACGCTGCACGCGGAGCACGGCGTCGCCGTCGCGCTGAATGTCGGCGACCTGCTCATCGGCGAGGGCTACCGCCTGCTGGCCGCCGCGAATGTGAGCGCCGAACAGCGCGCGGCAATGACCGCCGTCGCCGCCGCAGGACAGCGCGAGCTGAGCCGCGGCCAGGGCGCGGAACTTCTCTGGGCCCGCAAGCCCGAGCCGCTCACGAGCCTGCAGGTGCTCGATATTTTCAAAAAGAAAACCGCGCCAGCGTTCGAGGTCGCGCTGCGGATTGGCGCGATCTTCGCGGGCTCCGAACTGCACGACGAAGTCGCCGACGTGCTCCGCGCCTACAGCGAGGCGCTCGGCATCGCATATCAGATCCGCGACGACCTCGCCGACCTCGGCCAGACCGACGACACGAGCGATATCGCGGGGCTGCGCCCGAGCCTGCTCCTCGCCACCGCGCACGAGCGCGCGGAGTGCGAGCATCGGAAGTTCACGAGCGCGCTCTGGGAGCGCCGCCTGCCCGCAGGGGCGACCGTCGCGCAAGTCGAGCAGCTTTACCGCGAGGTGAAGGCCGACGAGCGCTGCCGCGAACTCCTCGAGCGCTACAAGGAGGAAGCCATCCGCAGCCTGCGCGATCTGGAAAACGCGAGCCTCAAGGGCCTGCTCCGCCGTGTCATCGGGAAGATTTTCAACGACACGGAGATCAAGGGCTGGTGCAAGGAGTTCGAGGCGAAAAACCTCCTCAATGTCACCGGCACCGCCGCTGCGCTGGAGAAGGCCGCGCCGCCGGTCGTCGCAACGGTCTGAGCCGCGACCGACGGAGGAGAGACGGTCCTAACGAAGGCGCGGATGGCGGATGGAATTACTCAGCCGCCGCAGGGTGGTTTTCCCGACCTTCCTCATGCCCCGATTTTTTCAACGCACCTCACTGCTTCCGTGGATCGTCACGGCACTCGCCGCGAAGACGCATGCTGCCGACCTGACGTTCGAGCGCGACGTTCGCCCGATTTTGAAGACGCACTGTTTTCAGTGCCACGGCGAGGGCGAGAAACTGAAGGGTGGTGTGGACCTGCGTCTGCGGCGGCTCATGCTCGGCAGGACGAAGGACGGCGACCCGGTGCTCATCCCTGGCGATCCGGCGAAGAGTGAACTCCTGCTGGTGCTCAAGCACGGCGAGATGCCGGAGAAGGGGAAGCCGCTCACGGCAGCGCAGATCGCGACAATTGAAATGTGGGTCGCGCAGGGTGCGAAGACCGCGCGCGCCGAGCCCGCGGAGGTGCCGAAGTATTTCATCACGGAGGAGGAGCGGGAGTTCTGGGCTTTCCAGCCGATCAAGCGGCCCGCGGTTCCTTCCATTCAGAATTCCAAATTCAAAATTCAGAATCAGATCGATGCCTTCGTCCTCGCGAAGCTCGCGGAGAAGAAGCTCGGCTACAACCCCGAGGCGGACCGCGCGACTTTGATCCGCCGCGTGATGCTCGACCTCACGGGTCTGCCGCCGACGCCGGAGGAGACGGCACAGTTCATCGCCGACAAATTGCCCGACGCCTACGAGCGCATGGTGGACCGTGCGCTCGCTTCGGAACATTACGGCGAGCGCTGGGGGCGGCACTGGCTCGATGTCGCGGGCTACGCGGATTCGGATGGCTACACGGACGCCGACCCGGTGCGTCCGTGGGCGCACAAGTTCCGCGACTACGTCGTCCGTTCGCTGAACGCGGACAAGCCGTTCGATCAGTTCATCCGCGAGCAGCTCGCGGGCGACGAGATGGTGAAGCAGCCCTACAAAAACCTCTCGCCCGAGGACACGGAGAAGCTCACGGCGACTGCGTTCCTGCGCATGGTGCCCGACGGCACGGCGAGCGCTGCGACGGGCGAGCAGAAGACCGCACGCAATGCGGTCGTCGCCGAAACACTGAAGGTCGTGTCGTCCTCGCTGCTCGGCATGACGGTCGGTTGCGCACAATGCCACGACCACCGACTCGATCCGATTCCGCAGACGGACTATTATCGGATGCGCGCGATTTTCGAGCCTGCGCTCGATACGGAGAACTGGCGCATGCCGGGCGCGCGCCTCGTCTCGCTGATGACCGACCCCGAGCGCGCACAGGCCGCCGAGGTGGAGAAGGAGGCGAAGGTAGTGGACGATGCGCGCAAGGTGAAGGAGGACGAGTTCATCGAGAAAGTTCTCACGTGGGAGCTGGAGAAAAAGCCCGAGGCTCTGCGCGGGCCGCTGCGCGCCGCTTACCGCACCGAGGTGAAAAAGCGCACGTCCGAGCAGCTCAAGCTGCTGAAGGAGCACCCGACGATCAATCAGCTCAGCGGCGGTTCGCTTTACCTCTACGACCGCACTTACAAGACGAAGCACGAGGCGGAGCTGAAGGTCTTCACCGAGAAGGTTGCGGAGATCCGCAAGCGCAAGCCGGTCGAGCAGTTCATCCCGATCCTCAATGAACTCGTGACTGCGAAACTTCCGGAGACGCATCTGTTTTACCGCGGGCTCGTCGAGGCGCCGCGGGAGAAAGTGACGCCCGGCGAACTGATGGTGCTCGCCTCCTTTCACCCGAGCACGATTGCGGAAAAATCCCCGGCAGTCGCGACGAGCGGGCGCCGCCTCGCGTTTGCGCAGAGCATCACCGACGGCAAGCACCCGCTTACCACGCGCGTGCTCGTGAATCGTGTGTGGCATCATCATTTCGGACGCGGCATCGTCGCATCGCTTGGCGACTTCGGGCGCATCGGTGACCGCCCAACGCATCCCGAGCTGCTCGACTGGCTCGCGAGCGAATTCGTCGCGCAGGGCTGGAGCCTGAAGAAACTGCACAAGCTCATCCTCACCTCGACGGCGTATCGCCAGTCGTCCGAGCGCAGCGCGGAAAAGGATCGCGTGGATCCGGACAACCGTCTGCTCGGCCGCGCGAACTCGCGCCGGCTCGAAGCCGAGACGATCCGCGATACGATGCTCGCGGTGACCGGCAAGCTGAACCCGAAGATGTTCGGCCCGCCCGTGCCCATCATGACGGACGAGGATGGCCAGATTGTCGTCGGTGTGGACACGAATGACACTGCGGGCCGCCCGAGCGGAAAATTCGTGCCGCTGAACGGCGAGGAGTTCCGCCGCAGTCTCTACATCCAGATGCGCCGCACGAAGCCGGTCGGCATGCTCGAGGCGTTCGATCTCCCGCGCATGGAGCCGAACTGCGAGCTGCGCAATGCATCCACCGTCGCCACGCAGTCGCTTGCGATGATGAACGGCGACTTCACTGTCACCATGTCGAAGTATTTCGCCGAGCGCGTCGCGAAGGACGCGGGCAGCGACACCGCAGCGCAGGTGAAGCGCGCGTGGCACCTCGCATTTGGCTGCGAGCCTCCCGCTGCCGACGTGGAATTCGCGGTGGATTTCATCGCGAAGCAGACGGCGTCGTTTCAGAAGAATCCCGTGAAGCCTGCGGCACCTGCGAAGGGCAAGGAAGCGCCTCCCGCCGAGCCGCCGATGCAGGCGCTCGCGACTTTTTGTCAGGCGCTCCTCACCTCAAACCAGTTCCTCTACGTTGACTGAAGCCATGAACCCGAACTCCTGCGGCTGCCTTTCGCGGCGTCACTTCCTCAACCACAGCGCCTTCGCGCTCGGTGCGCTCGGCCTCCACTGGCTTTTGAAAAGCGACGGCTACGGAAAGCCGATCGATTTAGAGCAGCAGCACTTCGACATGCTGCCGAAGCAGCCGCATTTCCAGCCGCGCGCCCGCGCGATGATTTCGATGTTCATGCAGGGCGGGCCGTCGCACATCGACCTCTTCGACCCGAAGCCCGAACTCGACAGGCGCAACGGCCAGAGCTTCACCGGCGACATCAAGTATGACGACGCCGCGCACGCGAGCACGAAGCTCATGGCGAGCCCGTGGACGTTCGGCCGCTACGGCCAGAGCGGCATGGCTGTGAGCGAGCTGCTCCCGCACTTCGCCAAAATCGTGGACGACGTGACGCTCATCCGCAGCATGCAGACCGGCGTGAGCAACCACGGTCAGTCCATCTACGCGATGCAGAATGGGCGCATCCTCGGCGGCCGCCCCACGCTCGGGAGCTGGCTCACGTATGCGCTCGGTAGCGAGGCGCAGAATTTGCCCGCGTTCGTCGCGCTCACCGATCCTCGCGGGCTGCCCGTGCTCGGTGTCGAGCATTGGAGCAATGGCTGGCTGCCTTCGCTCTACCAAGGCACCGTCGTGCGCCCGAAGGAACCGCGCATCCCGAATCTCGATTCCGCGCCGCACCTGCGCGGCGAGGTTCAGGAAAATTTTCTCGGCTTCCTCGGCGGGCTTAACCAGCGCCACCTCGATCGCCACCGCGGTGAGACGGATCTCGAGGCACGCATCGCCAGCTACGAACTCGCCGCGAAGCTCCAGACTTCCGCGAAGGAGGTGCTCGACATCAGCGGCGAGAGTGAGGCGACGAAGAAGCTATACGGCATCGACGACCCCGCGACGACCGAGTTCGGCACGCGTTGCCTCATCGCGCGGCGGCTCGTCGAGCGTGGCGTCCGCTTCGTGCAGCTCTACACCGGCAACCAGACGTGGGACCACCACAAGGGCATCATCGGCAGCCTGCCTGCCGCGTGCAAATACGTGGACAAGCCCGCCGCCGGTCTCGTGATGGATTTGAAATCACGCGGCCTGCTCGACACGACCGTCGTGCATTGGGGCGGCGAGATGGGACGCCTGCCCGTCATTCAATATGACGGCGGCAAGGACGTCGTAGGCCGCGACCACAACACGAACGGCTTCGCCATGTGGCTCGCCGGCGGGGGATTCAAGGGCGGCATGACCTATGGCGAGACCGACGAGATCGGCCACAAGGCCGCCGTGGATGTCGTCAATCACCACGACTACCACGCGACGCTCATGCACCTCTTCGGCCTCGACCACGCCAAGGTCACCTTCAAACGCAACGGTGCCGACCTCTCGCTCACCGACAACCAAGGCGGGCGCGTGGTGAAGGAAATCCTCGCGTAGCGCCGGCGGATTTCCCGCTGCAGCGTGGCGGAAAACTTTAATCTTGTGCGGCCAGCGGTGCGGGCTTGTCTCAAGCAACACCTCCTCCGCATGAACACGCCACGCCTTTCCCTGCCGTGTGTCGCGCTGCTTCTCGCTGCCTGCGCATCCCCGCTCCTTGCCGATGATAGGCCAAAGCCGGCGGAGGCGAACCCGGCGGAGGCTGCGAAGAACGCGCCGGCGAAAAGCAATCCGGTGAAGCCTCCGACGGAATCCGAACTGCGCGCGACGATCACAAAGGGACTCGGCTTCCTCGCGAAGGACGGGGAGGCTTGGATGGAGGCCAAGGACTGCAACGGCTGCCACCACCTGCCCCAGATGCTGTGGAGCTTCCGCGAGGCGAAGCTGCGCGGCTTTGAAATCGATCAGAAAAAATTCGACGAGTGGCTGAAGTGGGCGGACGAGCGCTCGACGAACAAGAACCCCGGCCTTGAGATGCTCGCGCTGATGAAGCTCGCGATGCCCGACCGTCCGTGGCCGGAACTCACGAAGCTCATCGTCGCCGGTCAGCAGGCGGACGGCTCTTGGAAACCGGCAGGGCAGTTTGCGACGTTGCAGCGGCGCGGTGAACCCGATGCCCGGGCGAGTGCGGTGCGCCTTTTTCTCACCGCGCTGGCGACGCATGGACCATCACCCGAGGCGGATGCCGCGAGGGCAAAGGCTGCGGCAGTGCTCGGGAAGAAGGACGTGCCGACTTCGATGGAGTCGCTCGTTTTCCGCATCCTCTATGCGCGGAGCATCGGGAACGGAGCGGACGTGGATGCGCTGCGTGCGGACATTCTCAGGCGGCAGCGCGGCGACGGCGGCTGGGCGTCCTATCTCGGTGCAAACTTGAGCGATCCGCTCGCGACGGGGCAGGTGCTCTACGCGTTGCAGGCGTCCGCCGCGGATCCGAAGGCGGCCGATGCCATCGCCCGCGCGCAGCAATGGCTGGTGCGCACACAGCGCGACGACGGGGGCTGGCAGATCGACATCACGCACATCAGCGGAAAGGATCGGAGTGCGCCGGACAAGGCGAAGTCGTTCAAGGAAGCGACGGCGATTTACACCTGCTTCGGCAGCGGATGGGCGATGATCGGGCTGTTGCAGGCGGTGCCCGTGAAGGGCGGGAATGCGGTGCCGTAGCGCGGCGGGCCACCTCTATTCCACTCTCTTCGCCCTTGGGCGCGGCGTGAGTTCCTTCCTCACCGCATTCACGACATCCTTGATGCGGTCTGCCGGCACATCGATGTCCTGCAGGAGCGCCTGTGCGAGCGCTGCGGCGGATTCGGCCTCATCGTAGCGGATGATTGCCGCGCCGGCCTGTGCGAAGGACTCGTATTGGTTGATGTATTCCGCGCGGGTGAGGATGCGGATCACGGGAGCGAGTTCGCGGGCCGCCTGGATTACGCGGAGGCTCGTCTCCGCGTGCGGAATGCTGACGACGAGGTAGGCCGCCGAGGTGATCCCGGCGGCGGTGAGGATCTCGGCGCGGGTGGCGTCGCCGAAGATCGCCTGCTGTCCGCGCTGCTGAAGTTCGAGAATCACCTCCACGTTGGTGTCTACGATGGCGGGCTTGATTCCAAATTCCCCGAGCAGCCGCGTGACCGTCTGCCCCACTGGACCGTAGCCGACCACGATGGCGCCGGGATCCTCCCAGTGCTTTGCCGTCTCCGCGTTTGCAGTCTGACCGCGCTTTTCGCTGCGCGCGGCGATCCAGTTCGCGAGCGGCTTCCACCGCGAGAGCCGCGGCTCGAGTGCGAGCGCCCAGCGGAAGACGAGCGGGTTCAGGCTGATGGAGATGATCGCGCCCGCCACAAGCACATTGCCGCCCGTGCCGGACATGAGGCCGAGTGATTTCGCCATGTCACCCACGATGAACGAGAACTCGCCAATCTGTGCGAGACCGGCGGCAACGGTCAGTGCTGTCCGCAGCGAATGCCCGCAGAGCAGCACGATGAGCAGGGCGAAGAGCGGCTTCACCAGCAGGATGATTCCGACCACGCCGAGCACGAGCAGCGGCGCATCGAGCAGTGCGCGGAAATCAAACAGCATACCCACCGCGACGAAGAAGAGCACCGCGAACACATTCCGCATCGGCAGCACATCGGCCGATGCCTGGTCGCTCACCTTGGACTGCCCCACGACCATGCCGCCGAGGAATGCGCCGAGCGCCATCGACGCGCCGAACGCCACGTAGGACACTGTCGCCACGCAGATCGCCATCACGAGCACCGCCATTGTGAACAGCTCCTGCGAGCGCAGCCGCGCCACCCGCAGCAGCAGCCACGGCACGATGCGCGCGCCCGCCAGCAGCACGATCGCTGTCAGCACCGAGAGCTTCAGCACCGCGAGGCCGATCGTTTTCCACACCGCCGCGCCCTCGCTCCCGCCGGCGAGCGGCGGCAGCAGGACGAGGACGAGCACCGTGATGATGTCCTCCACCACCAGCCAGCCCACGGCCACGTGCCCCTCCGGGCTGTCGATTTTTCCGTGGTCCGACAGCGCGCGCAGCAGCACGACCGTGCTCGCGACGGACACGGCGATGCCGAGGATGAGCCCGCTCTGCCAAGTCCACCCCACCGCCACCGCGAGCCCCATGCACGCGAGCGTCGCGGCGGCGCTCTGCCCCAGCGCCCCGGGCAGCGCGATGGAGCGCACCGCAAGCAGATCCTTCAGGCTGAAATGCAGGCCCACTCCGAACATCAGCAGGATCACTCCGAGTTCCGCGAGTTGTGCGGCGATCTTCGTGTCCCCGGTAAAGCCGGGCGTGTGCGGCCCGATCGCGATGCCCGCAAGGAGATAGCCCACGATGGGTGAGAAGCCGAGCAGCTTGGCCCCCGTCCCAAACAGCAGCGCAGCACTCAGGCCGAGTGCGATTGTCGTGATCAGGGAAATGTCGTGCATCGCGCGTAGTGGTTGCCGATTTCGCCGCTTCCGCCAGAGGGAATCGCGGCCAGCGTGAAATTTGCGCGTTCGCGCGTGCTCGACGCACGTGCGGCGGACGAATAGCCCTTGGCGCGCATCGCCCGCCACTCCTCCGATGAGCCGTCCATCTTTCGTCCACGTTTCGTTCGCGCTGCTCATGTTCACCGCATCTGCTCCGCTCCGAGCCTCCGCTCCGAAGCGACCGAACGTCCTCTTCATCGTCGCCGATGATCTGGGCTATGGCGAGCTGGGCTCCTACGGCGGAAAGGAAATCCCGACGCCGAACCTCGACGCGCTTGCGGCGGGCGGTGTGCGCTTCACGAGCGGCTACGTCACCGCGCCCTTCTGCGCGGCTTCGCGCGCGGCGCTGCTCACGGGCCGCTACCAGACGCGCTTTGGCTTTGAGTTCAACCCCATCGGCGCGAAGAACGCCTCGCCGGGAATCGGCCTGCCTGTCGCCGAGAAGTCCGTCGCCGACCGCCTGCGTGATTCCGGCTATGCGACCGCGCTCGTGGGCAAGTGGCACCTTGGCGGCACGCCGCCGTTCCATCCGCAGCGGCGCGGGTTCGACGAGTTTTTCGGCTTCCTTCACGAGGGGCACTGCTACGTGCCGCAGCCGTGGGCGGGCGTAACCACGTGGCTCCGCCGCAAGGCGCTGCCCGACGGCTCGCAGGGCCGCTGGACTTCTCCCGACGGTCGCACGGTGTGGAGCACGCACCTCGGCGTGAACGAGCACGAATACGACACCGACAACGCCATTCTCCGAAGCAGCCAGCCGGTGGACGAGCGCGCAAACCTCACCGACGCATTCACGCGCGAGGCGTGCGACTTCATCATGCGCCGCCGCGCGCAGCCGTGGTTCCTCTGCCTCGCCTACAACGCCGTCCACAGCCCGATGCAGGGCACGGATGCATGCATGGAAAGATTCGCGCACATCGGCGACATCCAGCGGCGCATCTTCGCGGCGATGCTCTCGCACCTGGATGACGCCGTGGGCCGCGTGCTCGCCGCGCTGCGCGAAAGCGGCGCGGAGGAAAACACGCTCGTTGTCTTTCTCAGCGACAACGGCGGCCCGACGAAGGAACTCACCTCCAGCAACGTCCCGCTGCGCGGAGGCAAGGGCGAGCTTTGGGAAGGCGGCATCCGCGTGCCGTTCATCGTTTCGTGGAAAACCCGCATCGCGCCGCGCCTGCTCGACGTGCCTGTGGTTTCCATGGACGCCACCGCCACTGCGCTCGATCTCGCCGGAGTGAAGCCCGCGCCCGCCGACATCGACGGTGCGAGCCTCATGCCGCTGCTCTCAGGTGCCGGCGTCACTGCACCGCACGCCGCGCTCTTCTGGCGCGTCGGCAAAAGGAACGCGCTGCGCTGCGGCGATTGGAAGCTCGTCCGCGATCGCGGCGCATGGCGTCTCCACGACCTCGCGCGCGACATTGGCGAAGCCACCGACCTCGCTGCGAGGGAACCCGCGCGGGTTGCCGAACTTTCCGTGCTCTGGGACAAGTGGAACCACGAGCAGGCCGAGCCGCTGTGGAAATGATCCGCCGCTCCAACTTCACCACACCATCTCCGAAATGAAAACACCCCTCATCTTCCTCGCTGCGTCCCTCTCATTTCCCGTCTGTCACGCACTCGGCGACGACGGCATCTTCGTCGCCGTCGGTTACGGCGGGCGGCGCATGGCTTCGCGTGATGGCCAGACTTGGGAGCACATCCAGCAGTGGGCCGACAAGGGCGCCGATGACTTGAACAACCTCATGGGCCTTGCCTTCGGCAAAGGCAAATTCGTCTGCGTGGGCGGCGGCGGTTTCTCGCGTGAGACGCAGGGCGGGCACATCCTCGTTTCCACCGACGGCATCGCGTGGCGTGAAGTGCACAGGGAGCCCTTTCGCGTGAACCCCGTCGTCTTCGGCGGCACGCGCTTCGTCGCCGGCGGGCCCGACCGCAGGTTGCTCTGGTCCGACGACGGCGAGAAATGGGAGCACGGCGTGCGGGTTCCCGCCGACGGCTTCCCCGGCTGGGCCATGTGGTTCCGCAACGGCGCCTTCGGCAACGGCACCTTCGTCTTCATGGGTGAGGGCGGCGCGAAAAAGGAATTCTACTGGTGCATCACCAGCCGTGAGGGCACCGCAGCCAAATTCCGCCGAGACCTCCCGCAGCTCCGCGCGCTGGCTTTTGGTGCGGACCTCTTCGTCGCCGTCGGCAACGGCGTCATCCTCACCTCGCGCGACGGACGAGAGTGGGCCCGGCAGGAGCGGCCCGCAGAGGAGAGGCTCGGCTGGCTGTTGTGGACCGGCCGGGAATTTCTGACTGGCGACGGCCGGCAGAGCTTCGTGTCAAAGGACGGTCTCACGTGGCAGGCGCACGCGCTCAAACCGCAGGGCACGCCCATATGGACCGACGGCACCCGCTTCATCGGCACTTCCTGGCCCGGCAAGATGAGCTGGTCCCCGGACGGCGTCACGTGGAAGTCCGCCGGTCAACCCGAGCCCGCGATGGGTGTGAACAAGGTTCTCTTTGCCCCGCCTCGCAGGATTGGCGACGATTTGCACGGAGCAGCCGGGAAGGCGTCGCCCGGCGGCAAATAGCAGCAGCAGGTTTTGCGGCGGATTCTGTGCTGAAGCGCGAGCTTGGCGGAGCAGCGCGCGGAGCAGGGGACCGTCGATCCTCGACGAGGAACCGAGCCCATGCTCACGGCGGAAGCTGCGGATGGAGTCGCGCGTTCGCCCGCCTGCCTCGCCGGTGATCGGGCCTGCATAGTAGCCGCGCATTTTCAGCGCGCGCTGCACTTGCGCGACTGTGGATTCCTGGCGAGGGCCGGCGCGCGAATCGCTTGGGGACGGGCGCTGACGCGGCGGTTTTTCAGACGAAGGAAGCGGCGCGCTGAAGAGCGGCCGCGGGTAGCCGGAACCGGGTTCGCCGGGAATGGGTGGTGGGCTCAACGGCCCGCCACCCCCGGGCCGCTGCTGAGTGAACGCGGTGGAAGTAAGCATGAGCGCAGCGGCGAAGGGAGCGATGCGGAGCATGAGCGTTGTTTTCATAATCCCTGAATCGCAGGCGGCCGCCCGCGCAGGCGCATCATGTGCGAGGGCTCGGGGCAGTGAGGGGCCGGTGTTCGAGTTAATTGCGAAAGTGGGCTTCGAGAAAATAGACAGCCTTCTCCAGGTCGCGGCTCAAGTCGGTGAGAAGGTCGGCGGTATCCGGGTCGTCCTTTTCGTCCGAGGCTGCTATCGCCCTGCGTGCGGAGTTTGCGCACAGGGCGAAGCGCTTCGCGAGTTCCCGCGCGTATTCCATCGCACCGGGTTCCAGCGGAAATTCGGGAAGGTCGGAGGTATTCGCCGCGCATCGCACGGTCCCGAGTGCGAAGCCGCCGAGGGTCACGGCGCGTTCGGCGATGGTGTCAATGTGGTCGCCGAGCGGCTCGGCGAGGTCGTCGAAGAGCTTGTGAAGCTGGTAGAATTCCGCCCCCCGCACGTTCCAGTGCGCCTGCTTCGTCTGCGACTGAAGGTCGGCGATGTTGGCGAGCTGTCGGTTCAGCAGCGCGACGACTTCGGCGCGGCTGCCCGCAGGCTGGTCAATTGCGGTGGCGTGAAGGAGCTGTTTGCCCTTCGATTTGGAGGTGGGTGCTGTGCGCGAGTTCATGCCTGCCGATTCGCGCGCGGACTGCAGTGTGCGTGTGCGGCACAGTGAGATTGTGAGCCTCGGAAAATGAGGCGCTCCGATCGCTATTGAGGGGCCGCCGGCGTGGTCACGTTCGGCGGCTTCGAGATTTCCAACTGTCCCGCAAATGTCGCGCCATCGTCCATCGCGAGGCGGAAGGTCTTGAGACTGCCCTGAAGGTGCGCCGTTGCCTTGAGATGGCAGCGCTGGCCGACCTTCGCGTCGCCTTCCACCAGGCCGTGGCTCGTCAGATTTTCGACGACGATGGATTTCGACCGCACCTCGGCGCCCTCACCGATGACGAGCGAGCTGCCTTCGACGGACATACCCTTGAATTTGCCATCGAACACGAGCTGGCCCTTGAATTTGATCGAGCCGGTGATCTCGATGTCTTTGCCGACCCTGCTGGTGTTCGTGTTCAACTCGGAGTTCATGGCAGGCAAGGTGCGCGGCGTGCGCGTGAATGCAACGGGCGAGAATGTCCGGCGCCGAGTGCGGGGCCCAGATTGCTTCTCGACACGGCAATTGCCCAGTCTATCTCCGAAAGGCATGAACGAGATCACGCCGCCTGCTCCCGCCGAGAACAACGAAGCCTGCGGCATCTGCCGCAAAATTCAGCGGGATGCGAAATTCCACGCAATCATCGCTGCGGTTCTCGCAGTGTTCGTCATCTTCGGATACTTCCCATCGCCAGACGGCCCGAAATTCGAGCCCGTCGAACACAAGGAGATCCCAGCTTCCGCTTCGGCTGATACGCGGGCGGCCATCGACAAGGAGAACGCGGAGATCGACAAGAAGAACGCCGAGCGGCGCGACGAGACGGCGAAGGCTTCGCGCGAGTGGGAGAAGAAGGGCCGGGACAATTTCCTCGCGAGACGTATGCTGGCGCAGTTCCTCGCAGCACTCGTGGCGGCGCTATGGGCGGCGTTTTTCATCTGTGCATATCTCGTGGTTCCAATGCTGAAATTCCTGAAGGATTTCCTCGGCGGGGATTTTGCGAAGGTGGTCACGCCGCTTGTGGTGCTTGGAATCGCCTATGTGGTGGCGTCCATCATCCAGCAGAGCCTCCCGGTGAAAGACCTGCCGAGCCACGGCTTCGTCGCGACGGTGATGCAGTTGGTGAACCACGTGCTCCAGCCGCTGCTCGGAGCGGTGACGATCTTCACGGAGTTCGTCGTGAAGAACTGGACGGTGGGCCTCGTGTATCTCGCGATCGTGGTTTACGCGATTATCCGCAAGTTCAAGCAGCCGGTTCCGTAACGCTGCAGGGCAGTCCGCTCACGCGCCGACTCGCTTCTTGATTTCCTTCAACTGCGCGTTTTCAGGTTTGGCGGTGTAGAATTTGTCGAGCGGATAGCAGCCGGAGATGAGGCCGTTGCGCGGGGCGGTGGTGCAGTCGCTGAAGGTGCGGCAGATGAATTTCTTTTCGATCTCACCCTTCTGCGCGGCGTCGGCGAGCATCGCTGGGTAGCTGAGCACCGCGCGGCCGATTCCCACCATGTCTGCCCATCCATTCCGGATGAGGAATTGGGAAACGTGCGGGAGGTATTCCTGCAGGTAGCTGAGTCCGGATGCCACGACGACGGGGACGCCGAGCGATGGGTTCTGAACTTTGCATTCCCCGAGGCGCGTGCAGAGCTTCCGCACGACCTGCACCTGGCGCTCGACATCGATGAGCGGGTCATACGCGGGCTGGTAGCCGTCGCTCGGCGGATAGGCGGCGGGGCGCTGGAGATGCGGCGTGTAGTAGGGCGATCCCGCGGTGGTGTTGAGGATTTTCACGCCGAGCTGCGCGCAGAGCTCGACGAACCGGAACGTCTCCGCGAGGTCGATCTGCGTGGGGTCGCTTTCGTTCACGCCGAATCCGAAGCGGTAGGGCAGCACGCGCGCGTGCTCCTCGGGAATGCCGGGGCCGAGCTTGCCGGGAACGCTCAGCGCGGGGTCCGGGCGATGCGGCACCTTGTCGAAAGTGCTGAGCCGCACGCCGAATTCGATGGGGTTCCCGTCCGCGCGGATGCCCGCGACGATGTCGCGCAGGATGCGTGTCCGGTTCTCGAAGCTGCCGCCAAACTTGCCGGGCCGCGTGTGCGCGCCGAGGAACTCGTGCAGCAGGTAGCCGTGGCAGTGCTTGATGTCCACGAAGTCGGCGCCGACCTCCCGGGCGATGCGCGCCGCGCGGACGTAGTCGGCGATGAGCTGCTCGATCTCGTCGTCGGTGAAGACCTGCGCGTCGCTCGTGACGTTGAACTTCGCATCGAGGATCGGATGCCGGAACGCGACGCGGGACTCCCAGCGCTTCTTGTCGTTCGGCCGGCAGAAGCGCCCCGAATGGGTGAGCTGAAAACCGACGACGAGATCGTCCGCCGTGCCATGCCGATCGGCGTGCGCGCTTTTCAAAATGCCCATCAGCTCCGCGAGCCCCGCTCGGTTCTGCTCGATGATCATGAGCTGGTTCGGATTTGCCCGGCCGTCGGGGCGCACAGCCATCGCCTCCGCACCGCAGATGAGCTTCGCGCCGCTCTCGCCGAAGCGCTGCCAGCGCCGGCGCATTTCGTCCGTCACCCCGCCGCCCGTGGTGCCGTCCCATCCCTCCATGGGGTGGATGGCGATGCGGTTGCCGATGCGCTTGCCGTTCACAACCACGTCCGGTGCCGGTTCGCTGAGCGGCGAATTCGGCGCGGCGATGGAGTCATCGCACGGCAACTCGATGCCGAGTGCGGTGCAGTGCGCGCGGAAATCGTCCACGGTCTTCAGCGAGGGAATGCGGGTGAGTTTGAAAGGTTCGGACATGGAAGGATGCGCTGGGCCGCGGATGCGGCGGGTTCACTTCGCTGTCTCTTTCACTTTGGCCGACGGCATGTCGAGCGCGCGATGTTGCCTGGATCGCACGCGCCGCGGGCATTTCCGTCACCGCAGCGTCTTGATGAACATGATGAGCGACTCGATCTGCGTGTCGTTCAGCACGCCGGAATAGACTGGCATTCCGGCTTCGATCTTCTCAAAGCCCTTCACGATTTTCGCCGCGGGCGTGAGAATCGATTCGCGGAGATAGTCGTCGGTCGCCTCGACGCTGCCGCCCTTGAAAATGTCGCGCTTGCTGCCGTAAAGGCCCTTCCACGACGGGCCAATCTTCTTCTCCACTGCGTCGTCGAGCGAGTGGCACGCCATGCAGCCCATGAGCTGGTAAAGCCGCTTGCCTTCCTCGACGCTGGCAGGCGCGGTGACGGGGGCAAGCGACGGTTTCGGCGTGAGATCCACCTCGATTTTTTCGAAGCCCTCCTTTTCCGGATCGAACTTCGCGAGTTCGTGGGGCGTGAACCACGTGTTGCCCTCGAACTTCACGCCGTCCGTCGTCGCGAGCGACCAGCCGAGTCGCATCTGCGCGACGGGCTTCATGCCGGGCAGCGCGACGAAGACGCTGCGCTTGTCCTGCGAGAGATATGCGG
This sequence comes from Chthoniobacteraceae bacterium, assembly GCA_044221185.1. Lineage (GTDB taxonomy): Bacteria > Verrucomicrobiota > Verrucomicrobiia > Chthoniobacterales > Chthoniobacteraceae > SXWH01. The sequence goes on from JBGAPP010000003.1 coordinate 381,643, forward strand.
CGCTCGGCGTGAGCCAGTCCTGGCCCGGCGTGCCGTCGGCCTTCAGGTGCGGCGAGCCGTATTGGAAAGTGCGGCGGTAGTGCCAGCTCTCCATCGTGAAACTCGCGCGGTCGCCCGCGGGCTTCGCGTCGAGCGGCACGTCGAAGCGCACGAGCACGCCCTTGTCCATCGGCACGACCTCGCGCGGCAGCGTGACCGGCCCGCCGGTGTAGCGCAGGCGCGCGAGGCCGCTGAGCGATTTCGACGTGGTGCCCCAGCCGACAACCTGGAAGCCGGTGACGTAGAGCGCGCCGTCCGCGGGGTTCACGATGGCGTTCAGCGCCGGCACGTCGAAGTCGCGTGCAATGCTCACCACCGCGGCCTGCGGCTTCGCGAAGCGGTTGTTCAGCATCACGCGGAAAAGCTCGGGACGGTTGAAGCCCACATGAACGAGCGAGTCATTCAGCGGGCCCATCTTCGCGCCGTAAAGCCACGTCTGCGAGATGGCGGAGGCATTCACCTGATGCGGAATCCAAGTGAGCGGGTCGGCGATGGGAGCGGGGTATTTTTCCTTCGGCAGCTTTGCGCTGAGGAAGCCGTGAAACTCCGCGGGCTCCTTCAAAATGTAGAGCGGTGAGGTCGGCGTGTAGTTGCCCTCCTGATCCGCAGCCGTCACGAGGCCCGTGCGCGGATCCACTCCCGCATACGGCTGGCGGAACCCGTAGCCGAGCACCGTGTAGCTGCGGCCGTCTGCGGCGACGCGCAGCACGCTGCCGTTGAGCCTGCTGATCGTGGAGTCCTGCTGGCCGCCCTTTGCGATGACGAAGGAGCCGTCAGGCGCGAGCTTGAGCGAGTTTGGAAATTCGCGCGTCTCCGCTGATTGCGGGAAGGCATTCGAGAAAAGCTCGTGCATGTCGGCCTCGCCGTTGCCGTCGGTGTCGCGCAGCCGCCAGATCCCGTTGCGGTCATGGACGAAAATTTCCTCATCGCGGATCGCGAGCGACATCGGCTCGTGCAGGCCGGAGGTGAAGCGCCGCCACACCGGTTTGCCGGCTGGCTCGCCCAGCCCGCGGATGATCCACACGTCGCCATCAAAGGTCGATGCTGCCGCGGTGCCGTCTTTGAAAAACGCGATGTCGCACAGCCGCACATTGCGTCGCCACGGGTTGTTGAAAGGCAGTGCGAAGGTATCCACGACGTAAGCGCCCGGCGATTTCGCGAGGGTGACTTCCGTCGTGATTTCCTGCGTCCATCGCCTCGGTGCGCGCCTTCGCTCGGGAAAAGTGTCGGTGAATTCAAGCTTGGCCTCCGCGCCGACGCCGAAGGCGAGCGCGAGATCGAGTGCGGTTCCGTGCGGTGGAATTCGCACGGTGTTCGCGTCGGTCTCGCCGCTCGTGAAGTTCACCGGCACGCTGCTCTTGTGTGAGATTGCGAGCGGGGAAGCGCCCGCATTTTTCCGGGCGATCACGAGCGTCAGCATCCGCTTGCTCGGTGCGATCTCGAAACTGCGCTGCACAAAGTCCCGCGCCGTGATCCGCTCTTTGATTGCCGTGCCTGCCACTTCGTATTCGAGCACGACGCCATCCGCTGTCTGCCGCACTGCCTTGAATCGCGCATTTTTCAACGGCCCGCGGCCCGGCTCCTCCGGGCTTGGCTGCGGCTCGCGCGGATCTTCGAGCGAAATCTTCTCGCCGACCTGCCAGCCCGGATAGACGCCGTTTGTGAGCAGCAGTTCCCCGTTAGGTTTCGGCAGCTTGTCCTGCCCACCCATCGTCTTGAAGTTTCCCGACTCCTGATACGACAGCGGCCCAAGCGCCTCGGGCGTGACGCCCTTGCCCTTCCAAATCGCCGAGATGCGCAGCAGTTCCGTGTCAAAGCACGCCCACCATTCGTGGCCGAGGTTCAGGATGAGTCCGCGCGGCGTGATGTTCATCGGCACCGACTTCGGCCCCGCATCGCGCAGATCGAGCGAGGACGAGAAGAACGGAAACTCCGGCTCGACCCACGGCGCCCACTTCGGCTCGGCCGCGCCTGCGACAATTGGAGCGAGCAGAGCGACCAGCGCAGTGCGGAAGGGTTTGGAAAGCGAGTGAGGAGTCAGGTTCATGGGTGTGAGTGGAGCGGGAGGAGAGTGTTGCGCAGGCAAATGGCGGGCGCGTTCAGCGCCCGGAGGATGGCGTGCTGCATTCCGCGACGAAGAGCCGGGTGAATTCGCCGTCGCTCACATTGTAGTAAAGGCGCCGTCCATCCGCGCTGAAGACGGGGTGGGGATGCGACACGCGCCACGACTTCGCGCCATGGGAGTTGTCGAAGTGATGGATGATGATCTGCCCCGAGCCCTTCGCGTCGGCGAGCACGACCCCCCATTCGTTCCGCGCTCCGCCGAAGCTCGTCATGATCGTGTCGGTCACCACGATTTTCCCATCCGGGCTCACCGAGGGGTGATCACCGCTCACATCGCGCAGCGGAAACTCGGGAGCGGATTTACCCTCCGTCGCCGCTTTGGCGCGCGCGGCCTTCGTCGGCATGCCGGGATTGACGGTCGCCTTGCCGTCGTTGCTGTCGAACACCGTGTAATGCATCTCGGTGATGCGCCGGGAGTCGGGCTGCCACGATGGATGCCCCCACTTCGGATTCATGTAGAGGAATCGCTTCTCCTCGAGGCTGTAGCAGATGAGGCCCTGCCGCGCGCTCGCCTTGGAACTGCGCGGATCATCGCTTGTGGCGAGCGCCATCTTGAAGAACACGCGCTTCAAGTCCGGGCTGAGAATGGGGAAAAAGATCGACGGCTTCTGCTCACCGAACGTCTTCGCAAACCAATCCGGATACGCCTGCTTCAGCGCATCCACCGTCACGCCGGTGCGCTTCTCACCGGTCGCGACGTTGATCAAATCGAGGTCGCGGTGCTCGCCGGGATTCCAGTGCGGGCTGTAGAGAGGGACGATGTCGGCATTCGGCTGGCCCCAGCCTGCGAGCTGGTTCTTCGCGAGGATGCGCTCCTTCATCGTGTCGAGGTCCACACAGCCGACAAACCACTGCTTGTCGCGCTCACCGTGAAACACCACGCGCTTTCCACCCGATACCCACTGCTGGCAGGCCACGCGGTGCGCGTCCTCAGCGTTGATGTTCGTCGCGAGCACCTTCTCCTCGCCGGTGATGCGGTCACGGATGACCACCTCTCCGCGATGCCCGTCGGGCGTGGTCGAGGAGTAGAACAGCACGAACTTCCCATCCGGACTCTCCGGACACGTGTTGAAATATGAGTGAATCGTGTGCCGCCCCGGCTTCGGCGCGACCTCGCTGATCTTCACGCCGCTGTGCCACGGGGCGAGCGGGTCGTCCGCGGCGGAGAGGCGCAGCGCGGCAGCGAGGAGGAGAGGAACGAGTCGCAGTTTCATGGAGAGGAGAAGGACGATGGCGGAAATGCGTTAGGCCCGCGCGCTCACTTTGCGCGCCGCCAGAGCGCGGCAAAATATTCGCCGCCCTCGCTCAGCGATCCGTCAGGCTTCACAAGCCAGAAGCCGCGCATCTGCTTCGGGTCGGTCACGGGCGTGTCCTTCGCTGCCTTCGGGTCGGCGAACTCATTGCAGTAGAGCTGCCAGTGCGCGGCGTAGCGGACATCTGCGGCGAGCATCACGCCGAGCATCTCGTCGTAGCGCCCTGTGATGTTCTTCGGCGACGCATTCTCCGGGATGCCGAATTCGCCGATCGCGAGCGCGCCGGGGCCATAGAGCTTGCCGGTGCGGGCGCGCGCGCGGATTTCCGCGAGGCATTTCCAGAAATGCAGCGGGCCGCCGTTGGTGCCGTCGTAGGCGCTGTAGGAGACGAGGTCCACCTCAACCCCTGGGAGCACATTGCGCGTCATCGTCGGGATGCCCTTGAAGCCATCGTCCACGCGGTTCACCTCGGCGGCGTGCGCGACGGTGCACTTCGATGCACCGGCCTCCGCGCGTGCCTTTGCGACGCCGGCCTGCCGCGCGGCGAGCCAGCGCTGCATGGACTCCACGCGCTGCTCCCAGCCGGCGGGCGGCGGCGACCACTTCTTGTCGCTGCCGCGCAGCATCCAGTCGCCCTCCCAATTCTGCAGCACGATCGTCAGCCTGCGGTCGCGGAACTTCCGAAGAAAATGCAGCGCGACCTCGCGGTATTCATGCTCGATGGCAGCGTGGAAATCCGCGGGTCGGTCCGGCTTGTCCCACCCGCGCTCGATGGGCGAGTAGGCCTCAAGCACGACTGTCTCGAAGGGTTGCTCGAATAGTTGGTGAAAGTATTCCGTCTCCGCGAGTTCGAGCAGCGTGCGGCAACGCGGCCACTCGCTGTGGAAGCGGTAGCTCTCAGTGGCCGTCTCGCAGTTGAACCAGAACTTCCCGAGCCGCGTGCCGAACTGGATCAGCCGCTCGGCGCCCTCGATGAGGAACGGCTTCTTCGTCAGGCAGTATCTCCCCGCGACATGCGTCGAGCCGTAGCGCGCATTGAAGTCCGCAGGCAGGGTCGCGCCGCGGCCGGGGCGGCTTTTCTCGATGCGCGCGAGCAACGCCGCATCCTCGGCCTTTGACTCCGCGGCGTTCAGCCCGCGCGCTCCGGCGCCGAGCGCGAGCGCGGACATGCCTTGGAGAAAGTTCCGCCGGCTGATTCGTGGAGTGAACATCGCGGGTGTCGGGTGAGATCTCCGCGTTACGGCGCCAGCCGCTTCGCGATGTCCGCGAGGATCTCGCGGTCGGAGTCGGGGCGCTTCGGCGACTTCGGATGCGTGTCGTCGCAGCCGAGCCAGCCGCGCAGCTTGAGAAACATTGCGGCGTTGTGCTTGTAGGCGGGCACGGGCGAGCGGAAGGCGAGGAAGCCGAGATACTGCAGCAGGTCGTTCAGCTCGTAGAAGGCCGGGTCGCCCGCGAGCCACGCGGCGTCGCGCCTGGCGAAGACATCCGGCGCGAACGTCGAGAGGCCGAGCAGGTAGTCGCTGCCATACATCACCATGTCGATGGCGAGGTCGTTTCCCGTGTAAACGCGGAAGTCCGGCCGCGTCGCATCGCGCAGTTGAATGCGCTGCCACTCGAGGTCGCGGCGCAGCGAGGAGTGCTTCGCGCCGATGCACTGCTTCACGCCCATCAGCCCGCGATACACATCCAGCGAGTAGATCTTCCCGAACGGCGCGAACATCGTCCCCAGTTCAAAGCCCACGAAGCGCTCCGCGGCCGTGCCGAGCTTCGCATACGCGGCCACGATGCCCTCGTCGCCCTGCTGCGTGAGCCCGTAGCTCTGGAAAATCACCGGCGTGCCGCCGTGCTGCTGGATCATCTCCATCTGCCGCGCGTAGGTGTCGAAGTCGAACGCCGCCCCCGGCTGGTCGCCGACGAACGCCCCCGCCACGTAGCTGCGGCCCGCGCATTCCGCCTGCGTGATCTCCAGCGCGCGGCGCTTCGTCGCGTCGTCAATCAGGTTGCCGTAGCCGGTGTCCATGTTCACCGCGGGGCCGAGGCCCGCCTCCACGGTGCGCCGCGTGTGCGCCGTGAAGCCTTCCCAGTCCACGTCGCCGTTCGCGAGGAAGGGCAGCAGGATGGCGGAGAAGCCCTCGATGCGCCGCCGCGGGCGGAGCATGGCGATGGGGTCGATCGGAGTCTGGCTCATGCGCGCGAGCGTAGGTGCCGTGGCGCGCGGGGAAAAAGCACAATCTCCGTCGGCGGCTGCGGCCTGCGCCGCGCCTACGCCGCCTTCTGCTTGATCTCCTCCCGCAGCTTCGCGCTCGACGCGATCGTCTGCTCGAGGAGGTTCGGCACCGTGGGCCGGGCCTGCGCGCGGACGTAGATCTGGTAGTTGAACAGGCTCCGGATGATCGGGATGCGGCAGAGGAAGCTGTTGATCCCCATCACCATCTTCCCGAACCACCCGTTGCCGATCACCTTCGGGTAGGGCGCGGGGATGCCGCGCATCTCGATGATCTTGTAGCCCGTCTGCTCAAAGAGCTCCCGCAGCGAGCGCCACGTGAAGAGCCGCGTGTGCGTGCGGTCCAGGATGCCCTTCCGCCCGTAGTTGAACTGGCCGAAAAAGAGCATCATGCGCGTGACGAAGAACGCGATGTTCGCCGTCGTCAGCACAATCTCCGGGCGCTTGTGAACCGCCCTCTCGCGCAGCATCTCCATGAATGCCTCCGGGTCCTTCAGGTGCTCGATGATGTCGAGCATGAAGATCTGGTCGTAGTCCGAGATGTCCACCGGCACCGGCTCGGCCTCGATGTCCCACTTGCGGTAGTCCACGTTCGGCTTGCCGCTTTTGTCCGGTGAATACTGGTCGAGCCCCGTCACGTGGGCGGCCTTCTCTGCCATCAGTTCCGCCACGTAGCCGCGGCCGCAGCCGATATCCAGCACGCGCGCGCCGGGCGTCACGCTCTGGATCGCCCGCTCGTGCGAGCTGTCGTAGCCGAGCTTCAGGTCGTAGGTCTCCTCCACCGGACCCACGTCAAACTTCCGGTCATACAGCAGGTTCTTGCTGTGCAGCTTCGCGCGCACCACCGCCTTCACGCAGTCCCACGCATACTTCATCCCGTTCACCCGGCAGATTTCGTCACCGTAGAAGGTGGGGATGGGCAGCTCCTTGATGCGCATCCCGGCGAAGTGGAGCTGGATGATGATGTCCGTGTCGAAGTGGAAGTCGTTCGCGTTCCGCTCGAATGGCAGCTTCTTCAGCGCCGCCACCGAGTAAAGGCGGTAGCCGCTGTGGAACTCGCTCAGCTTCGTCCCCAGCACCGCGTTCTCGAATGCCGTGAGCACCTGGTTCCCGATCCACTTGTAGAGCGGCATCCCGCCTGCCAGAGCATCGTGCTTGTGCATCATCCGCGAGCCAAACACCGCGTCCGCCTCCCCCTTCGCCAGCGGCTCGATCAGCTCCGGCAGCTTCTCCGGTGCATACTGCCCGTCGCCATGCACCAGCGCCACGATGTCAAAGCCGTTGTCGATCGCATAGCGGTAGCCCAGCTTCTGGTTGCCGCCGTAGCGCTGGTTCTCCGGGTTGCGCAGCACGTGGATGCGGAAATCCCCCGCCTTGTCCTCGTGCTTCAGCCCCGTGGCAAACGTCGAGTCCGGCGACGAATCATCGATGATCAGCACCTCCACGCCGGGCCGGCGCAGCGAGGCCGGGATGCGGTTCAGCACGCTGGCGATCGTGGTCTCAGCGTTGTAGGCGACGATGAAAATGAGGACGCGTTTCAGCGCCGGGTCGGGCGAATCGGACATGGTTGGGCAGACGGACAATAGCGGGCTCCGTGCCAGCGTCGAGCCCCGGAAAGGGCCGTGGGCAACTTTGTGACAGCACTTTGTCCTGCTCCTGCGGGCACGGGCGGATCTAGCCGGCGCCGGGACGCTCGCCGCTTGTTCAAGGGAGGGCGCTGGCGGCTCAGGCGGCCTGGCCGCTTTGCGCGGTGGTCTGGCTGAGGACGCGCATGAGGGCAGAGTAGATTTCGGAGGGGCCGAGGCCTTTGCTGACGTAGCCGTTGGCGCCGGCTTTGCGGGCGGCCTGCATGGCTTCCTCGTCGTAGCCGAGGCCGGTGAACATGACGATGGGGAGGTTTGGGTGCTTTTCGCGGATGAGGCCCGTGAGGGAGATGCCGTCAATTTTCGGCATGCCGATGTCGAGGATGAGGGCGTCGCAGGGGTTGAGGTCGAGCCAGCTCATGACCTTGGAGCTGTCCGCGAGGGAGGAGCACCCGTGGCCCTTGCCGCGGAGGTAGGTCGTCAGGAAGCGATTGAGGAGGCGATTGTCGTCAACAACGAGGAAGTTCATGCGATGGGCCGTTTGTGAGTGGGTGAAATAGCACTCGTTGTGCCAGCGGGATGCGGACGATTCGGGGAAAAGAAAACTCCCCCGGGACGTTGCCGCCCCGGGGGAGTTGGATTCAGGTCAGAATGACCGAGTGCGTTAGAACGCGACCTTCAGGCCGCCCTGGACAACGACATTGCTGCTGTTGACCGAGTTGTGGGCGGGGCTGAGGCCAGCTGCGCCGCTGCGGCTGGTGGCGTTGTTGTTGCCGCCGATGTAGTAGTAGGTCACGCCGGTGTTCACGGACCACTTGCCGAGGCAGGCGGGCACGAAGTTCAGCGCGTAGCTGGCGGTGAGGCCTGCCGAGAAGTAGCCGAAGGCGTCGTTGGCGAGGTAGTAGCCACCGGTGCCGAAGCCGGCCTTGATCGGGAGCGAGAGCGTCAGGTCACCGTAGCTGTGCGCCGGGGTGATGCCGATCTCGTAATACTGGCCGCGGCCGTGGAAGGACGGTGTGGCGGGCGGGAAGTTGTTGCCCGAGCTGCCTTGGAGCTGGAACTCAACTAGCGCATACGGATGCAGCGCCCAAACGCCGAGGAGGTCGGTGTCATCATAGCTGACGGACACGCCGACGGCGTTGGTCTCGAGGAACGCATTACCGGGGCTGTTATACAGCTTGTAGTAGGTTCCGAGGCTGATCTTGTTGCTCAGGTTTGCCGTGAGGCCCGCCTGGAAGTCGAACTCGAACCAGTTGCCGGGGCTGTTGTCGTGGATGGAGTTCCAGATGCCGAGGTCAACGGTGAGCGACTCGAGGAGCCCGGAGCCCTTGTAGGTGCGGAAGTGCAGGTTCGCCCAGGGCTGGAAGATGAAGCCCGAGTTCTCCTGAACGATGCCGCGGAATATGTATTGGCTCGCGATGTCGACGCCGATGTCGCCCGTGATGCAGGACTCCTGCGCGGGCTCGACGATCTTCTTCGCGGGCTTGGGACCAGCGTAGGCAGTGGTGCCTGCGAAGCAGGCCGCCGCGAACGCTGCGATGGTGATGGTGGTTTTGTTCATGTGTTTGGTGGTGGTGGTTATGTGGTTTTTCTTTCAGCGCCTTTCGGCACGGTGCGTCTTCTAGCAGCGTGGCAAAAATGGCGCAACAGGTTTTTACGGGTCGCTTGGTGCGTATTAAATGTTGCGCGGATTCCCTTTAGTCCTCTTCGGGTGCAGTGCGGCCGATCTCCGCGGTGTCTCGAAATGCGCAGCGCGTCAGAGGGCAACGCCAGTCTGGAGGACGACCTTCCCGCAGTGTCCGGCCGCGAGAACCGCCTTGTGAGCTTCGGCGGCGGAAGCGAGCGGGAAGGCCTGGCCGATGACCGGGCGCAGAGTGCCCGCGTTGATCGCGGCGTTGATCGCAGCGTGGCATTCGGCGAGTTCGGCTGGCGGAGTGTTGGAGACCATCACACCCCGAACATCCGCATCGCGCAGCATCAGGTCGCGCGGGTTGATTTCGATGCTGCCGCGGTTGCCGACCACGATCACGCGCCCGCGGCGGCCGAGCAGCGACAAGTCCCGCACGAGGTTCACGTTCGCCAGCATCTCAATCACCACGTCCACGCCCTTGCCGTCCGTCGCCGCGCGGATCGCCTCCTCGTATTTGGGCGCGGTGTGGTCAAAGACCGCATCGGCACCGATGTCCGCGAGCATCTTGCGCCCGGCCTCGGTTCCGCCCGTCGCGAGCGCACGGAGGCCCGCGGCTTTTGCAAACTGCACCGCGGCGACACCCACGCCGCCGGTCGCGCCGTGGATCAGGGCGGTTTCGCCCTGTTTTGCGCCGCCTCGTTGAAAGAGCGCGCGATACGCGGTGGAGCAGGGGATGCCGAGGGCGGCGCCCTGCTCAAAGCTCACGGAATCCGGCAGCGGATGCACACGCGCGGCATCGGCCAGCGCCAATTCTGCGTAGCTGCCGCTCGTGCTCCCGTGCATCCACACGTGCTGGCCTTTGCGCAGCTTTTCAACGCCCGCACCCACGGCTTCCACCACGCCCGCGCCATCGAGGCCGATTCCGCAGGGGAGTTCCGGCAGCTTCGCGTAAGTGCCCGCCCGGAAATACGTCTCGACGGGATTCACCCCCGCTGCGGCGACGCGCACCAGCACCTGCCCCGGCCCCGGCTGCGGGTCGGGCACGTCGGCGAGCTGCAGGACTTCGGGACCACCAAATGCGGAGATGCGGATTGCTTTCATGCGCGCAATCCTTCCGCGGGCGCGGCCCGCCCGTCCAACCCTTTCGCGGTCCGGCTTAAAGCGACGCCGTCTTCTTCGCGCCGCGCTCCTTGTCGGAGAGCGAGCGGAGGAAGGACACGATCGCCTTCACCTCGTCGTCCGTCAGCTTCTTGCCGAGCTGATGCCACGCCATCTTGCGCACGGCATCGTCGAGTTCCGCGGCCTTGCCGTCGTGGAAATACGGAGCGGTCAGCGCGATGTTGCGCAGCGACGGCACCTTGAAGACGAACTTGTCCTCCGGTTTTTTCGTCAGCTCGAAGCGCCCGAAGTCCTTCGTCTCGTAGGCGTTCACCAGCCCCATCTTCTGATACATGTGTCCGCCGAAGAAGCTCCCCGTGTGGCAGGCGATGCAGCCGGTGTTGATGAACGTTTCCAGCCCTTTCAGCTCCGCCGCCGTCAGCGCCTTTTCGTCACCCTTCGCGAAGTCATCGTAGCGGTCGCGCGTGACGAGCGTGCGCTCGAATGCCGCGACGGCGCGCGCGAAGTTGTCATACGTCATCGGCGCCTTCTCATTTGGAAAGGCCGCGGCGAAAAGCTTCTCGTAGTCCTTGTTCTCCGCGAGGCGCTTGATCACATCCTCCGCATTCGGCATCGCCATCTCCCCCGGGTTCAGCACCGGGCCCTTCGCCTGATCCTCCAGCGTCGCCGCGCGGCCATCCCAGAACTGCGCCACATGGAATCCCGCGTTCAGCGTCGTCGGCGAATTGCGCCCGCCGAACTTCCCGAACGCCCCCGGCGACGTTGGCAGCCCGTCCACGCCCGCCTTGCCCGGCTCCACCTGATGGCAGGAATTGCACGCCTGCGTCCGGTTCGCCGAGATGTTCTTCTCAAAGTAGAGCTTCCTCCCCAGCTCCACACGGGCCGGCGTGTCCTTCTCCGCGCCCGGCATCTTGTCCGGCATCGGCGGGAACAGCGCCTTCGCCTTGGGCCTCAGCGTGGCCGCATCGGAGGATTCAGCGGCGGCAAATGTCGAGAGGGAAAGCCCTGCGGCGATGGCCATTAGCGGGAGCGAGGAGAGTGTTTTCATGTGGGCGGTCGTGTTGCCCTGCAAGCTCGCCCCGCGTCAAGCCCGCCCGCAACACCCGCATTGTCCAGCGCTCACCGTCCTTTGACACACCGCCCGACATCGGCCATCACTCCCTCCACATGAGCAACGACTGCTGCCCGCACCACGACCACGATCACGGCCACGACCACAGCCACGGCCAATGCGGTGGCGACGGCCAGTGCCGCAGCCAGTCGCAGGTGCCCGCCGGCTTCGGCGTGGAAAATCCCCGCAGCCTCGACGCCCTCGCCGACGACCACGAGACCGGCGAAGCCGTCCTCATCATGGTCGAGCCCCGCGCGTGGGACGGCTCCGAGGAGCGCCTCTTCCAGCTCCAGGAGAAAGTGAACGCCTACCTCAGCTTCGCCCTCGATGGCGAGATGACCGACGCCTTCCCGCACCTCGCCGGCAGGCCCCTCCGCCTCCAGCTCGACAGCGCCGTCCCTCCCGACCCGCCCGCCGAAGCCTTCATTCACCGCATCCGCGAGCACATCGCCCTGCAGGGCATCAAGTTCGCCGTCCGCATCGTCGGCGAGCCCGGCCCCGAAGCCGCAGGCGAGGGAAGCTGCGGCGCAGGCTGCGGCTGCCACCCGGCAAGCTGACGGATTGAGGTAAGCCGTTCCCGGCTCCCTGCCTATCCGCTTACCCGTTTTGCCAGTCCGGCCTCTCGTGTCCACAAACCGGGCTCCCGTTTTCACAGACCGAGCTCTCGTTTTCACAGACCGAGCTCTCGTTTTCACAGACCGAGCTCTCGTTTTCACAGACCGAGCTCTCGTTTTCACAGACCGAGCTCTCGTTTTCACAGACCGAGCTCTCGGATTGGGATGTGCCGTTCAAAAAATAGGCTGTTTGCCAAGCCAATGATGCGATTGCCTCAATCTCTGCCCGATTTCACCCCGGACACTCACCAGAGGGGCAGCCCGGTCTTCTCCCCTACGCCGTGCGCACGCCGACGGTCAGCAGCACATTCGCCCACAGCGCCTGGTCGGCGGTCTGGATGGTCAGGACGTGGTCGGGCGACGCGACGGCCTTGTAGAAGTCCCACTTCGGAATCGGCTGGATGCTCACGGGCGTGCGGTCCGCGCCGACGGTCGCGCCAGTCTCGGCGCAGATCGCGCGCAGCTCCTTCCACACGGGCGGCTCGCCGAACTTCGCATACGGATCGTCGTCGGGGATGCCCATCGTGTTGATGGTGTCGAAGGGCAGCACGCCCATGAGTGCGCGTAGCACCTGCGCGACGGTGGGCACGCCGGGGATGAGCTGGAGGCAGACCTGCGTGGCGTTCGGCCCCTTCGCCGTGGAGGCCGGGTAGTTGCCGTCGGCGATGAGGATTTTCGCATGGTGCCCGCAGCGCGCGGCGACGGCGAGGATGTCGGGGTGGAGGAGCGGAGTCTTGAGCATGGGAAAGTCGGAGTGTGGAAACCGGCGTGGCATTTGTCGCCGAGTCGCAGAGTCAATGCACGACGGTTTCGCGAAAACGAGGCGATTCTGCATCCGGTGGAATCGCGGTGTCTCTTCCGCAGGGACTTGCGCGTCGGAGTTCATGATGAATCGCCTTGCGGTCGGCGGGGCATTTTCGGAAAAGAGCCCCAGCACGGACCGGCTGCTGGCAGCCGCTTTCAAAAACGTCTTTCTCCATGAGAAAGCTCCTCTTCTTCCTCTGCCTCGGAGCGGTTGGCTATTTCGGGCATTTGTATTGGCAGGATCCGGAGGGATTTGTGAAGCGCATGTCCTCGCGCAAGGAGGAAGCCGAGGAGCCCGCCCCCCGTCGCCCCAAGGAACTCACAGCGAAGCAACCTGTGAAGGATTCCGCCGCGGAGCTGGCTTTTTTCGTGCGAATGAAGATGGAGGATCTGCTCGCGCCCCTCTCGAATGAATTTCACGAGGCGCCCGTTGCGGCCGTCTCCGAGCTGAAGCTGGGTGTGAGCACGCAGTTTGCAAAGGAGGCCGATCCGCAGAGGAAGATTCGGCTGCAGATGGCGATGCAGCTCGCCGGCATGGTCGAGCAGGCCGTCGCCCAGCGGGAGGATCACGCGAAGCGCCGCAAGGCGGTCGAGTATCACCCGGACCCCCCGGGTTCGAGGGCGTCGAGGGTCGCCCAGGCGGACATCGACTCGAAGATCAAACGGGCGGAGTTCTTCACGGGCAGCATCGACAAGAAGTGGAACGACCTCGCCGCCCAGTATCGCGCGGGGTTCCAACGCCTGCTGATCGTCCTTTCACCCTAGCGGCGGCATGGGCCGGTGCGGGGCGAATGCAGGGCGGTTGGGCGAAAGCGACGCGATCCCGCGGGCTACCGCGGAGATGCCGCGTGCAGCGACCAGCGTCCTGCGGCGCGGCGCAGGCGGAGCGGTGAGGCGAAGGTCTTCGTGAGGTTCTTTCCCGTGAGCGTCCTGTCCACGGAACCATGCGCAACGACGCGGCCCTCGCGCAGCAGCAGCGCGTGCGTGATGGCGGGGACGATTTCCTCCACATGGTGCGTGACGAAGAGGAGGGTGGGGGAATTCTTCCGCGCTGCGAGCCGCTGCATGAAGCCGAGGAAGTGCTCGCGCGCGACGGGATCCAGGCCGGCGCACGGCTCGTCGAGGATGAGCACGGCCGGCTTCGCCATGAGCGCGCGGGCGATGAGCACGCGCTGGCGCTCGCCCTGCGAGAGGACGCCCCATTCGCGCCCGGCGAGGTGCGCGCACTCGGCGGCGCGCATCACGCGTGCGGCTTCGGCGCGGTCGGATTTTTTCACGCGGCCCCAGTAGTCGAGCATCGCGTATTTGCCGCCGATGACGACGAGGCCGGCGGGATCCCAGTCGGGGACCTTTTGCCGGATGGCGGAGCTGACGAGGCCGACGCGCGTGCGCAGCTCGCGCCAGTCGGAATTGCCGTAGGTCTCGCCGAGCAGCTCGATCTCGCCCGCGCTCGGCGTGAGGTAGCCGGTGAGCGCGCTGAGCAGCGAAGTCTTCCCCGATCCATTCGCGCCGAGGATGACCCAGTGCTCGCCGCGCGACACGCGCCAGTCGAGCCGGTCGAGGATGAGCGTGCCGTCGCGATGGACGACGAGCCCGCGGATGTCGAGGACGGGGCGGGTGGCGCGGGTCATGAGAAAATGTCGTGCCGGTGCTGGATTGGTGTTGTTCGTCAAAGTCACTCGCGTGTGGAAAAGATAACCGCTGAGCCCTGAGTGACTGCCTGTGAGGAAATATCCCGGACGGCGCGGATCATAGCGGATGCGCCTACTAGCGAAATGCGCTGGCCTGCATGGGTGTCGGGATGTCCCCAAACTGCCGCAAGGCGATTGATGTCTGCGTTGGTTAGCGCGCCAAAGGAACGAATGGACCGCTCAGGAATCATACGACTCCAGCCGCCGTCGTCCGCTCTGGATTCCGCATACGGTTCCGACTCGAATTGGATGGCGACAGCATCGAAGTCCGCGCCCCAGCCAGTGATTCCATCAATGAGCGCCTGCAAGCGAACCAGAGCTAAATCGCTTAGATAGTCCAGTGTGGCCCCGGATGAGGGAAACGGAGCCGTTGACGAATCCGCGATCTGTTGGAGGGCGGCGACTGGCGCGACAAAGAGCTTAGTGACGTATCCCATGCGTGGCAGCGTAGCGGCCTAACCGACATCCGGCGGCAGCAGATCCGGCCTGCGCTGGCGGGTGCGTTCGAGCGCCTGTTCGCGGCGCCAGCGCTCGATGTGGGCGTGGTTGCCGCTGAGCAGGATGTCGGGGATTTTCCATCCGCGAAATTCTGGCGGGCGGGTGTAGTGGGGGAATTCGAGCAGGCCGGTGGCGAAGCTGTCGTCGGTCGCGCTGGCATCGTCGCCGAGCACGCCGGGGATGAGGCGCACGATGGCGTCCACGAAGACGACGGCGGCGATGACGCCATTCGTGAGCACATAGTCGCCGACGGAGATTTCGTCATCCACGAGGTGATCGAGGACGCGCTGGTCCACGCCCTCGTAGTGGCCGCAGAGGATGATGAGGTGTCCGCCTTTTCCGCCGAGCGCGGCGTATTCCTGCGCGATGCGCTGGTCGAGCCGCCGCCCGCACGGGCCCATGAAGACGACGCGCGTCTCCGGCGTGCGCAGCGATTCGACGGCCTCGAAGATGGGCTCGCACTTCATCACCATGCCTTGGCCGCCGCCGTAGGGTGCGTCGTCGGCGGTGCGGTGCCGGTCGTGCGTCCAGTCGCGGAGGTCGTGGGACTTGAAAGTGAAGAGCCCCTTTTCCTGCGCGCGCTTCATCATGCTTTCGCCGAGCGCGGCGGAGGCGATGGCGGGGAAGAGGCTGAGGACGTCGATGCGCACGGCAGGGGAGTTGGGAGACGAGTGTTGAGAGTTGAGAGGCGGGCTCGGACTGTTATAGGGAGCAATGAATGCCGGGCGTCGAGAGGTGTTTTTTCCTCTCCACTCTCCACTTTCAACTCTCAACCCGCGAAGCGCCCAACCACTCTTGTCCCGAAGTTCGTCCAAAGCCGCGCGCCGCTCGAAGAAAAACAAGCCGCGCCGGCATTTCAGCTTCAAGCGCTTCCTCCTGAAATGGACGTGCATCGGCATTCTCGTCGTCGCTGCGGTGCTGGCGTTCTACTGGTGGCGGGCGTCGCGGCTGGATATCCGGCAGGTGGAGCGGATGCGCGAGCGGAGCACGGTGTATGACATGGATGGGAAAGTGTGGAGCCGCCTGCAGGGCGAAAACCGCGTGCCGGTCGCGCTTGCGGATGTGTCGCCGTTCTTCATCGCGTCGCTGCTCGCGCGCGAGGACACGCGCTTTTTCTCCCATCCCGGCGTGGATGCGAGGGGCATCGTGCGCGCGCTCGTCCGCAGCGCGCAGGGCCAGCAGCAGGGCGGCTCGACGCTCACGCAGCAGCTCGCGCGCAACAGCCTCGACGAGCTGGGCCAGCGAAAGAGCATCGACCGCAAGCTGCTGGAGGTGTTCGTCGCGCTGCGCGTGGAGCGGAGCTACTCGAAGGAGGAGATCCTCAGCCATTACATGAACCGCATCTACTTTGGCAGCGGCGTGTATGGCATCGAGATGGCGGCGAAAGTGTATTTTGGCAAATCCGCCGGCCAGCTCACGCTCAGTGAGGCGGCGATGATCGCGGGCATCATCCGGGCGCCGACGAAGGCGTCGCCATTCACGAACCTCAAGCGCGCCCGCGCCGAGCGCGACATGGTGCTCGACCGTCTGGCGCTCGATGACTGCGCGAAGATCCGCGAGCGCTTTCACATCACGACGGCGTCCATCACCGCCGCGAAGGAGCAGCCGCTGCAGGTGGTCGCCGCGAGGCGCGTGAACACGCAGGAGAACTATGCGATGGACGCGATCATGCGGGAGCTGGACGTGCTGCTCGACGACGAGCAGCAGGCGCAGGGCGGGCTGAAGATTTACACCACGATCGATCCCGATCTTCAGGACGAGGCGCAAAAGTCGCTCGACCGCGCGCTCACGAAGGTCGAGCAGCGCGCCGGCTATTCGCACCCGCGCAAGGCCAGCTACGGCGACGAGGAGCGGAAGCAGGAACTGCCGACGGATTACCTGCAGGGCGCGGTGGTCGCCGTGGATAACCGCACGGGCGCCGTCCGCGCGCTCGTGGGCGGGCGCGATTACCACGACAGCAAGTTCAACCGCGCGATCGACGCGCACCGCACCGTCGGCTCGACGTTCAAGCCGTTCGTGTATGCGGCCGCGTTTGCGAAGGGCGTGTCGCCCGACACGCTGATCAGCGACGGCCCGATCGAGGCCGGTGAAATCGCGCACGGCGGCGGGTGGCATCCGGGGAACAGCGACGACAAATTCGGCGGCATGCTGCGCGCGGAGGAGGGGCTCATCCACTCCCGCAACACCGTGACGGTGCGTGTCGGCAACCGCGCCGGGCTGGAGAATGTCGCGCAGCTCGCGCTGAAAGCCGGCCTGCCACAGATCCCGATGAACGCGCAGAGCTACATCGGCAATTTCGGCGCGACGCCGAAAGACGTGACGATGGCCTATGCGGTCCTCGCGAACGGCGGCGTGCGCCGGCAGGGCTACATGATTGAGCGCATAGACTCCGTTGACGGCGAAATCCTCTTTCGCGCCGCGCACATCACCGTTCCGGCCATCGAGCGCGGGCCATGCGTGACGACGGCGCGCATCATGGAGGAGATATTCCAGCGCGGCACCGCGGCCTCGGCGAAATCGCTTGGATGGACGAAGCCCGCCGCCGGCAAGACTGGAACGACCGACGGCTACCACGACGCGTGGTTTGTCGGCTTCACGAACACGCTCACGTGCGGCGTGTGGGTCGGCCTCGACAAGCCGGCGACCATCATTCCGAAGGGCTACGGCGCCGCGCTCGCGCTGCCCGTGTGGGTGGACGTGATGAAGCGCGCGTCGTCTGACAAATATCCAGCGGCGGCATTTCGGAGCAGCGGTGAACGGCCGGGCGCCACGTCCCTGCCGAAAGGCGATGGCGGCACGAAGGAGGAAGGCGGCCTGCGCAAGCCGGAGAAGCAGGACGGAGGCATCCTGCGTTCGTTCAAAAAGTTTTTCGGTGGCGACTAGGCCGCGTCGCGTTGGCGGGCGCGGAGCATACCCAACGAAACTTCACCAATTGCAGTTTGCTTTGCGGCGCGGCTCCGATCAAAAGCACGCGCTGATTTCCCGAATGAACCGAGCGAGCACGAACCCGTGAGCCTGCGCATTGACCGATTTGAGATGAAGTTTGCGATCTCGGCGGTGCAGCGGGCGGCGCTGCTGGAGCGGCTCGCGCCGCACCTCCGCCCCGACGGGAATTCCGGCCCCGGCGCGCGCTACCCGGTGGTGAGCCTCTACTACGACAACGCGGAGCGCGACTGCTACTGGGAAAAGGCGCGCAGCCTGCCGAGCCGGCGCAAGCTCCGTGTGCGCGTGTATGGCAGCAGCGACGGCGCGGTGCCTCCGGCCTCGTTCATCGAGATCAAGCACAAGTGCGAGGGCCGGGGCGTGAAGCGGCGCGTGCAGCTCCCGGTCGCGCAGGCGCTGCGCGTGTGCGGAGGCGTGCAGCTCGAGGATGCGGTGCTTCGCGGGACCGACCGGCGCGTCATCGCCGAGGTGCATGAACTCGTGCGGCGGCGCGGCTTCGCCCCGGTGCTGGTGATGCGCTACGACCGCACGGCGTTCGCGGCCGCCGATCCGGAGAGCGACCTGCGCATCACATTCGACGATCGAATCTTCGCGCGCTTCGACAGCCTGGAGCCGGAGCCGGACGACCGGCGCTTTGCCGCCGCCGACGAGATGTGCGGAGGCGACGCGACGGTGATGGAGGTGAAAATCACCGGCTGCATTCCGTATTGGCTCAGCCGCGTGCTCGGTGAAACGGGCTGCCGGATGCGGAGCCATTCGAAGTATTCCACCGCGCTCGAACAGCGCGACCCCGTGCTGCGCGCGATGCTCTCGCCGAGCTGGCGCGGGTGGCACGCCGCGCCCGTGAAAGGCGCCGCCGCGCAGTTTCCGCAGCTTTCCGCACCAGCATTCGCGGCTGTCGCAGGTTGATTCACTCCATGCTCAGCGCACCCGGACTCCCCGCACTTCCACTCGCCGCTGCCGATGGCGCCGCGCCGGAAAAGCTCGGCCCGCTCTTCCGCGTGCTCCACGACGTTCCAGCGACGAGGCCGCTTGTGGATTTTTTCAACGACACGCTCCATTTCGGCTCCGAGGTGCCGGGCCTGCCGGAGATCTTCTTTGCGGCCCTGCTGAGCTTCGCGCTCATGGCGCTCATCGCCGCGCTTTACAAGTCCACCTTTCGCGGCCCGAAGCTCTCGCAGGACTACGTCCACACGCTGATGATTCTCGGCATCGTTGTGTCTGTTGTCGTGATGGTGATCCGCGGCGGCGATGGCAGCCATGCGATGGCCACGGGTTTCGGCATGTTCGCCGCGTTCTCGATGATCCGCTTCCGCACCACGCTCGGAGAAGCGCGCGACGTGGCGTTCATCTTCTTCGCGATGACCGCCGGCCTCGCAGTGGGCGCGCGGCAATACGGCCTCGCCACGGCGACGACCGTCCTCATCTGCGCGATCATCTGGTGCTTCTCGCGCGGCAACTGGTTCGCGCCGAGCCGCGCAAGCCACTACCTGCGTGTCCGCGTGACGAATGACATCAACTACGACACTGCGTTCGAGGAGGTGTTCGGAAAGTTCCTCGAGCGCCACGACCTCGTCTCCGTCGAGTCCATCCAGGCCGGCATGATGACCGAGCTGCGCTACAACGTCTCCCTGCGCGTGCAGCACAGGCCCGGTGAATTCGTCGCCGCGATCCAGCAGGTGAACGGCAACAACCGTGTCCTGCTCACCTCGACCGCGCCGAGCCGCACGCTCGGAACGGACTAGCCGGCGCTTTTCCCCTCGGAAAAATCGCGCGTCCTGCAATCGTCCGCGCCGATGTCCGGCACGACGCCATCCTCCCAATCGCCGTTCCTCGATCCCGAGGCGATTCAGCGCACGGAGTTTCTCGGCATGCAGGCTTGCACGATTGTCGAGGGTTACATGGCCGGCGCGCACAAGTCGCCGTTCCGCGGCTTCGCCGTCGAGTTTGCACAGCACCGCGAATACGTGCCCGGCGACGACACGCGGCATCTCGACTGGAAGGTGCTCGGCCGCAGCGAGCGCTACTACGTCAAGCAGTATGAGCAGGAGACGAACTTCGTCGCGCACCTGCTCCTCGATGGCAGCGAGAGCATGCGCTACGGCTCCGGCGGCGTCACGAAGCTCGACTACGCGAAAGTGATGGCCGCGTGCCTCGCATATCTCATCCTGCTCCAGCGCGACGCCGCCGCGGTGACGGTCTTCGATGAAAAGCCGCGTGAACATCTGCCGCGCACCGACAACCTCGCGAAAATCCACGCCATCTGTGCCGTCCTCGCGGCGTTCAATCCCACGCAGCCCACTGCGATTTCCGAGACACTCGACGAACTCGCCCGCAAGACGCGCCGACGTGGCATCGTGATTCTCATCAGCGACCTCTTCGACGACGAGGAGAAGCTCGTCCGCGGCATCCAGCACCTGCGTTTCGTCGGCCACGAAGTCATCGTATTTCAGGTGCTCGACCCGCACGAAGTGTCATTCCCGTTCCAAGGCACCGTCGAGTTCATCGGCCTCGAAAACCAGGGCCGCAAGCTCACGCGCCCCGCCGAGATTCGGAAAAGTTACCTCGAGGAGTTCGGCGCATTTCTCGACCGCATGCGCCTGGCATGCGAGCGCTGCGGTGCCACCCTAGTGCGCATCACCACCGACCAGCCGTGGGCAGAAGTCCTCACCGCCTACCTTGCCACACGGCAGCATCGTTACGGCTGAGCCATGTCCTTTCTGAATCCATGGCTCCTGCTCGGCGTCGCCGGCATTGCCTCGCCGATCATCATCCACCTGCTCGCGCGGAAGCAGCTCAAACGCGTGGTGTGGGCGGCGATGCGTTTCTTGAAAATCACCGTTGATCGCAATCAGCGGAAGATGCGCATCGAGGACATTCTCCTGCTCGTGATGCGCTGCCTCATCCTCGTGCTGCTCGCATTTGCGCTGGCCCGGCCGTCGCTGCGCGAAGGTGGCGTCGGGCTGCCCGGTGGCGATGAGGCGGCCATTCTCCTCGTGGACAACTCGGGCTCCATGTCCACGACGGACGGCGCTGTGTCGCGTTTTGAAAAGGCGCAGAAAGCAGCGGGGCAGGTTCTCGACGGCCTGCCCGCCGGCTCGCGCGTCGCGGTGTGGCTCGTGTCGGACACCGTGCGTGAGTCCGTCTCCGAGCCGGCGCGCGATCTCGCGCTGGCGCGCAAGAGCATCCGCGAGGCGAAGCGCAGCGACCAGGGGACCGAGTGGCAGCCCGCGCTGCGGCGCGCGGTGGAGGTGCTGAAGAAGCAGCCGGGTGCGAGGAAGAGCATCTACGCCATCACGGACGGCCAGGCCATCGGCTGGAAGGGCGTCGGCGAAATCAACCGTCTGCTCGAATCCGTGAAGCGCGAGATGCGCGCCACGCTCGTGCTCGTCGGCGAGGGCGAGGAGCGGAATCTCGGCGTCACCGATGTCCGCCTCGCGACGGCGCTGCCGACGGTGAACCAGCCGCTGCGCTTCGAGATCTCCGTCGCAGACTTCGGCCCCGCCGAGGCGCGCGGCGTAGCCGTCGCACTCGCGATCGACGATGAGCCGCCCGCCGACGAGCAGATGCTCGAGGGGATCCCGCCCGGTGGCGCACCGAAAACCATTTCGCTTTTCGCCACCTTCCGCGAGCCGGGCTTCCACACGGTCACCGCGCGGGTGCACGCGGACCGCTGCCCGTTCGACGACCAGCGCTCGCTCGCGCTGCGCGTGATTGACGAGGTCAACGTGCTGCTCGTGGACGGCGACCCCGGCGCGGAGCCGCGCGACAGCGAGGTCTTCTACCTGCGCAACGCGCTTGTGCCCGTGCCGTTCGACGCGCGCGAGAAGTTCTTCATCAAGGCGCGCACCATCACCGGCGCAGAGTTTGAAAAGACCGTGCTGCGCGACTACGACGCCGTCGTGCTGGCCAACGTCGTGGACATCTCGCCGCTCGCCGCTGATGCGCTGCAAAACTACGTGCGCGCCGGGGGCGGCCTGCTCGTCTTCCCCGGCTCGCGAATCAGCGCGCAGTTCTACAACGAGCGCCTGCTTGGCGAGCGCGGCCTGCTGCCCGCCGCATTCGGCCCGGTGCGCGGCGAGGCGTTCGACGAGACAAGGGCGGAGCGCCCGGACCGATTTTTCCGCCTCCAGCCGAAGGACTATGCGCACCGCATCGTCGAGCTGTGGAATGATCCGGCGAGCGGCACGCTGGGCACCGCGCAGTTTTACCGCACACTCACGCTGCAGCCCGCGAAACAAAGCGACGTGCCCGGCGACGCGGGCCTGCCCGCCGTCGTCCTCAGCTACGCCGACGGCGAGCCCGCAATGATGGAGCGCCCGTTCGGCCTCGGGCGGGTGGTGCAGTTCAGCAGCACCGCCGACGGCGCGTGGAATGATCTCCCCGTGCGTCCCGTCTTCCTCCCGCTCATGCACCGCACGCTCGGCTTCCTGCTCGCGCGCACCGGGGATCGTCTGAATATCCGCGCGGGCACGCCGTTCACCGACGCCGTTTCCGCCGAGCGCGCCGGGAAAAGCTATGTCGTCATCGAGCCCGGCGCAAAGCCCGGTGCCGAGCGCACCCGCACTGTCGTTGTCAAGAATGGCACGCCCCAGATCGAGCACGCCGACACCTCCGCAGCGGGCGCTTACGCGGTTCATTTCACGGATGAAACCGGCACAGCGGTTCGCTTCGCATCGGTGTTCGATCCGGGCGAAGGCGACCTGCACGAAATCTCTGCTGCCGATCTCGCCGCGCTCGGCAGCACCGTGCGCATCGTCCGCTGGACGCCTGCCACGGATTTTCGCAGCCAGATGGAGCGTGAGCGCAACGGCACAGAGCTGTGGCTTCCGATTGCATTTCTTGCCATCGGCCTCGTCGTCGCCGAAGCCCTGATGGGAAACCGCTTCAGCCGGTCAAAATGAGCACGCAGACAAAACCGCAACCCGCGATCCGGCGCGTCGGCGCAGCGCTGTTCCTCGCCTTTTGTTGCTGGCATGCGTTGTTCCTCGTCTTCTCCATCGTTCCGCAGCGGCGGGGCCAGGACGATGCCGGGACACCCGCGATCGATGCCTACCGCCTCGCAACGGGTTCGCGGCAGGTTTGGAACATGTTCGAGACCATCCCGATGTTCCGCTCGCTGCACGTCCACCTTGAGGGGCTCGACACCGATGGCCGGCAATCCACGGCGGGATGCGTGCTGCCGGGCTTCGCGTCGTATCCGCAGCCCGAGCAGTCGCGCTTTTACGTTCTCTTTCACCGCCTGCTGCTCACGGACCACGGCGCGATTTTCCGCGAGGCTTACTTGCAGAAAGTGGCGCAGCTGATGCAGTCGCGCGCGGGTGCGCCGGGCGGTGCGGTCTGGTCGCTCGTCATGGACGCCGAGTTCATCCGCACCCTTGCCCACAGCAGGCGGGATGGCCAGTTGTCGCTGCCGTTCGTCAAAAAATTCGGACCCGCCGGGTCGGAGAAAGCTTCGCCCTGATCAACCGCATGTCCCCGCTGTCAAAATGGCTCCGCCTTCCGTCTGCGGTCTTCTTCGGCCGCACGGATGAGCGAATCTACGCCGTCATCCGCATCGTGTTTGCCGCGCTGGCGCTGCTGAATCTGCTGGCGCTCTGGCCATCGAGACACGCGCTCTTTGCCGACACCGGCCTGCTTGACGCGACGGTCGCAAAAGATCTGTCGAGCCCCTTCTATCCCTCCATCTTCAGGTGGATTCACAGCGAGACGGCGGTGACGTGCTGCCTCGCGGCCACAGCGGTCGCCGTGCTGCTTCTGATGGCCGGCATTGGCACCCGTGCGGCGGCACTGTGGGTGTTCGTCTGGCATGTGTCTTACACCGCGCGCGCTCCATTGGCGCAGACGGGCTGGGATGTCGTCCTCCGCTGCTATGCGTTCCTCGTCCTCGTGAGTCCGCCCGGCAAATGCTGGTCGCTGGCCACGCTGCTCCGCGGTGCGAGGGCACTCCCCGAAGCGGTCTCCCGCCACGGCATCCTGCTCATGCGCCTGCAACTGCTGGTCATTTACTGGCAGGCCGTCATGCGGCGCCTCGTGAACCCCGCTCCCTACTGGGGCAACGGCGAGTTTCTCAGCTACTTCTTCCTCTCGCACCACGCGCGCTGGCCCGGCCGATGGGTTCTGGAAAATGAGAGCCTGTTTGCCGCAGCCACGCACGCAGTCCAGCTCGCTGAGGTCGCAATCCCGGTTCTGCTTTTCATTAAGAGGACACGCTGGTGGGGGATGTTTCTCGGCTTTCTTCTCCACGCTGGCATCAGCCTTTTCGCGCGTGATCTCGGGCTCTTCTTCCTCGCGATGATGATGACGTATCTCGCCTTCCTCCGCCCGGAGGACATGGATGCATTCGTGCGCATCCTCCGCCGACTCAGTCGGCGGAAAGGCGGAGGCTCGTCACCGTAGCGGCGTTACTTCCCGAGACCGAAAGCCTCATGCACCACGTTCGCTCCGTCGGTGAGCTTCGCCTCGTCGATGATGACCGCGGTTTTGATCTCCGAGGTGCTGATCATCACGATGTTGATGCCCGCCTTGCTGAGAGCCTCGAACATCTTCGCCGCCACGCCGCTGTGGCTGCGCATGCCGACGCCGATGATGCTGAGCTTGCCGTAGCCGCTTTCAATTTCGAGCCCGCGGGCGCCGATCTCCTTCACCACTGAAGCGAGGCCCGGTTCGACTTTCGGGAGTTCGTCCTTGTTGAGCGTGAAGCTGATGTCCGTCGTGCCGTCGTGCGAGACGTTCTGCACGATCATGTCGATGACGATGCTCGCGGCGGCCACGGCGGTGAAGACCTTCGCGGCCACGCCCGGCTTGTCGGGCACGGCGCGGACGGTGACCTTTGCCTGGTTCTTCTCGATGCTCACGCCGCGGACGACCACGGCCTCCATGCTCTTGGTTTCTTCTTTCACGATGGTGCCTGGGTTGTCGTTGAATGAACTGCGGACTTCGAAGACGACGCCGAATTTCTTCGCGAACTCGACGCTGCGGGACTGCATCACCTTGCTGCCGCTCGACGCCATCTCGAGCATCTCGTCAAAGCTGATCTCCTCGATCTTCTTCGCCGTCGGGACGACGCGCGGGTCGCATGTATAGACGCCGTCCACGTCGGTGTAGATCTGGCAGAGGTCGGCCTTCACCGCGGCTGCGAGCGCGATGGCCGTGAGGTCGCTGCCGCCGCGGCCAAGTGTGGTGATGCGCTTGTCCTTTGTCTCGCCCTGGAATCCGGCGACGATGCAGATGTAGCCGTCGTCGAGATATTGCTTGAGCTGCTTCGGTGTGATGTCGGCGATCTTTGCCTTCGTATGGACGCCGTCGGTGACAATGCCGGCCTGGGCGCCGGTGAGCGAGACCGCCTTCTTTCCGAGCGCATTGATCGCCATCGCGGTGAGCGCGATCGTCGTCTGCTCGCCGGTCGCGAGCAGCACGTCCATCTCGCGCTCCTCAGGGGCGGGGGAGACGTCCTTGGCGAGCTTGATGAGCGAATCGGTCACGCCGCTCATCGCGGAGACAACCACAACGACCTGGTTGCCCTTCTCCTGCATGGCGACGACGCGGCGCGCGACGTTCTTGATGCGCTCGGGATTCCCGACGCTGGTGCCGCCATATTTCTGGACGATGAGGCTCATTGAAAAAGGGCGCGGAGAGTTGCGCGGCGTGAGGGTGCTGTCAATGGCCGCGGTGTGTTTGGCACGGATGCGGCTATGCCTTCAACCCCGCGGGGTAATTTGCGCCTGCAAAATCCCGCGCCGAATCACGAACCACCTTTGCCCTATGCCTACCATTCGACTCGCTGTGATCTGCTTCTTGCTCGTCGTGCTGATCATCATGAAACTGTCCCCGAGCTTCTCGCGGAAGGTTACCCTGCTCGTGCTTGGTGAGCGCGGCTGCGAGGACCTCGGCCGCCGCGCGCTCGCCGACCAGCCGGACCGCATCACGCTCGTGCCATCTGTGGACGGCCCCGGTGCGAAGGCATTTGAACTCGTCGTCAAGCTCTCCGCCGAGGGCTTCACCCGCGCGGGAAGCTTCACCATCCCCGAGATGGGCGGGCTGCCCCTGCATTTCTCCGTGAAGCCCGCCGAAGCCATGTGCGCCGTCGTCTATGAGCACCGCAAGGCCGGCGTGTGGATGGACCTTTTCACCCGCTACGAGGACGGCGCGAGCTTCACCCTCGCGACGACGAAGACCGGCGGAGCGCTCGACGACCGTCCCGGCCATCCCGTCCTCCGCGCCGCCGGCATGGAGCCCGCGGCAGCCGTCGCTCTCTTCCTTTCCAGCCGCACGCCCGGCCAGATGAAGCAGGTCACCGCGGATCAAATCGCGGGCATCTTCGCCGACGCCTACGCCGACGCGATCGCGTGGCGCAAGGGGCGCTCCATTTCGGCCGAGGAAGTGCAGCGCATCGGCGTGGAGAAATACGCCTGACGCTCCGGCGCCTCGCCTCACGCCGTCTCTCCGCGGCATCGGCTCGCCATTTCCTGAAATGAGCCGGGCGCCCGCGTGTGGATGCGATTGCATCGCACGCCGGAATTCACGGAGAGTCCGCGCCTCATGAAAACCGTCCTCTGCTTCGGCGACTCGAACACGTGGGGCTACGACCCCGAGGCATCCTTCGGCCAGCCATTTCCCGTGCGATTCGCGCATGACGTGCGCTGGACCGGCGTGCTCGCCCGCGAACTCGGCACCGGCTGGCGCGTCATCGAGGAAGGGCAGAATGGCCGCACGACCGTCTTCGACGATCCGCTCGTGCCGAGCCGCCGCGGGCTCGACTACCTGCCCGCCGCGATCGAGAGCCACAAGCCGCTCGACGCCGTCGTGCTCATGCTCGGCACGAATGATCTGAAGGTCGTCTTCTCCGCGCCCGCCGCGCAGATCGCCGAAGGCGCGGGCCGCCTCGCGAAAATGATCCTCACCAGCGACGCCGGACCGATCCCATTCCATCCCGGCGCGCATGAGATGAACGCGACGGTGTCGCCACGCGCCCCGAAAGTCCTCCTCGTCGCGCCGATCGCCGCCGGCCCGTTCGCACTGCTGCCCGATCTCGCGGAAAAATTTGCCGGTGGCGAAGAGAAGTCGCGCCGCTTCCCCGTGCTCTACAAGCGCGCCGCCGACTCCCTCGGCTGCGTCTTCCTGAACGCCCAGGACCACGTCCAGCCCAGCCGCAACGACGGTCTGCATTTCGACGCCGCCGGTCACCTCGCGCTCGGGCGTGCCATCGCTGCCGCGGTCGTGCAAATGTGCGCTACTGGGTGAGCGGATGTTCCCGTGCGCCTTCGGCTTCGACGATGGGCCAGCTCGCGCGGTCGGGGCTTTGGTAGGGGCCGATTTTCTCGACGGGGATTTGCTTGAAGCCGAGGGCGAACGCGGGGCTGTCGGAGGCGAGGCGGTAGTCGTCCTTTTCCGGTGCGAGGAACTTCGGATCGGCGATCACGCTGTGCTGGTCGCCGAGTTGCTGCCAGCTCTGCCATTCGTCGCGCGACTCGGTCTCCTGGAGCGAGACGTCGGTGACGAAGAGCGCGCCTTCCTTCTCCGGCCAGTCGATGCGCACGCGGAATTTCTTCATCTCCGGATGCCAGCCCTTCTCGCCCTGTTTCGGAATGGCGAACGCAAACTCAAACGTCTGCCACTCGCGCGTGATTTTCGCGTTCGACGGCGAGCTGCCCCAGAAGTGCCCCGGCTTGCCGTCCTTGGGCCCGACGTAAAACTGCATTAGCAGCGCGGCCTTGCCGACTTCCGCACGGTCGGTGCGCATGCGTGCGCGGAGAAGATACTGTGCGCCGGGTTTAAGCTCGATGTCGCGCGCGACGACGATGGGAAAGTTGTCGCGCTTCTTCGTCTCGTCGAATGCGGCGTCAATGCGCAGCGCGCGGCCTTTGGGTAGGGCGTGCTCGCCGAGCGCGCCGTCGCCTGTGGAAGATGTGGGCCTGCTCGGCGAGCGGTCCCTACCTTCCTCCACTACGCCGGCCTTCGCGTCCTTCGGATGAATCTGCCACTGCCACAGATCGGGAAAGTGCGTCGCATCGCCGCCGTCGAAGGCCGGATTCGGCGCGAGGTTGCCGCCGATGGGTTTGCCGGCTTTGCGAATGCCGGTGAGCATCGGCTTGCCGTGGTGCCAGTAGAGGTTTTGGTCGAAATGATTCCGCGCGGGATTGAAGTTCACCACGTTCAGCGCCTTCGCCTCGTCGTTCTTCCACGCGATGATGTTTCGCTCGAAGACGTTTCCCGACATCACCCAGCCGTCCGCGTCGGGAATCTGCTCCGGCGGCACGTCCATGCCGCGCATTCCTTTCCACGCGGGCAGATGCGCCACGGACTCCCAGCTCTTCTGCATGTTCGCGATGTGATCCACCCAGAAGTGCGCCTGCGTCGTCCAGCCGTTGAACTCCCACTGCCGCAGTCCGCCCTCGACGAAAATGTTGTTCTCCACGCGCGAATCGCGGGCGCTGTGGCCGTGCATGAGCGAGCGGCCGCAGCGTGCGACGATGTTGCCGATCACGTCCACGCCGCCCGAGTTGTCGTCGAGATAAATGCCCCACGCGAAGTAGGGCGACGTCCACTTGCCGTTCCAACCGTAGCCGAGCACGTCGTGGATGAAATTGTAGCGGATGACCGTGCCGCGGGGCGAAATCCAGTCGCGTCCGCCGCAATACGTCGCGCCCACGTCCTCCGTCTCGAGCGCGAGATGCCGCAGGTGGTTGTATTCGAGGATGTGGCTGTTCCCCGTGAACATGATGCCGAAGCGCGGCGTGTCGTGGATGAGGCAGTGCGACACACGCTGGCCGACGCCGCTCAGCGAGACGCCCACGCCCTGTTTGTAGAAGACGCCGACGTGGTGAATGTAGCAGTTGTCCGCAAAGTTTCCCGCCGCCGTGAGCGTGGGCCGGTCGCCGCCGCTGAGCGAGATGCCATCGCGTCCCGTGAACGAAATGTCGCAGCCGGCCACGCCATTGTCCTCACCGTCGCTGATGCCGATACCCGTGCCGCTGAAGTCGCCGACATTCCGCACCGTGCAGCCGACGATGCGATTGTGCCGGCCTTTGCGCACCACCACCGCGGCGCCCTCCGCGCATTCAAACGTGAGCCCGCGCAGCGTCATGTGCTCCGTGCCTTCGAGCGCGAAAATATCGCGCGTCGTCGGCGCATAAACCTTCGCCGATGCGATGTCCGCCGGCGGCATGAAATAGACGACGCCCGCCTGCTTATCGAGATACCACTCGCCCGGCGCGTCGAGTTCCTCCAGCGCGCCCTGGAAATAGAAGCGATCATTCGCCCGCATCGCGTAGCTGCCGTCCTTCGCCGTCGTGATCGTGTAACTCGCCTCGTCCACGTTTTTCACCGGCAAGATATCGTTCCACCAGTTGTAGCGCGGGAAGACGAACACCTGCACCTCCTCCGGCCGCGCCCACTTGCGCCAGTCGTAGTTCTTCACCTTCAGCGTGTGTTTGTCCTCGCCCTCCTTGTCCGCATACATCGGCCACATCTCGCCGTCCGCGTAGGCCCAACCGCCGCCGTAGGGATTCTTCGGATCGAAGTTCGGATACCGCGCGAGGATCTGCCGCTGTCCCGCGAAGAGCAGTTGCTTGAACGCCGCGCCCTTGAATCCCTGCGCGCCGAGGTCCGCCTGCAGGATGCCGTTCTTCCACGGCTTCCATCCGCCAATCGCGCGCCCGCCAATCACCACCGGCTTCTCATTTTCAAACGCCCGCCACACCACCGGTGCCTCCGCCGTCCCCGAATCCTCCGGCCCAAATTTCAGCCCCGCCGCCACCTCGTGCAGCCCGCCGCGCAGGAACACCGTCCGCGCCTCGCCCTTGTGCTTGCGCACTTCATCCCGCGCCCGTGCAAGCGTGGCAAAGGGCGCGTCCTTCGTGCCGGCATTCGTGTCCTGTCCATTGGGAGCGACGAAAAACTCCGCCGCACAGAGCGGCATACTGAGGAGGGTGAGGAGCGCGAAGGGGAGCAGGCGTCGGAAAGGAATCATGCGCCCTGCATGAAGCCCGCATGCCGCCGCACGCGTCGAGCATTTGCGTATCAGTATCCTCAAAGTGCGCACCGATACTCAGGGCTGAAACGCAGAGGCACGGAGGAAAAAGGGAAGGCGTCCCCCCTGCGTCTCCGCGCCTTTGCGTTTCAGGAGCCGGCGCGTTCCATCCCGCGCCGCCATTTTCCGCTCGGCTCAGATCTCATACTCCGGCTTCTTCGGCCGGCCGTAGGAGATGCGGTTCCACACGCGCTCATGCAGGTAGTAGAGGCCGACTTTTGTGAACACCTCCACGAACCCAATCGAGAGCGCCAGCTTGATCCTCCCCGTCACGATGAACGACACGACGATCGTATCCAGCGTGCCGGTGACGCGCCACGACACAGCCTTGAGGATGCTGCGGGAATGATGGTCGCTCATGCTTGGCGGGAAAGACGGTCCGCGAGTGAAGCGCAGCGCAATCACCGCGTTCCCTCGATGGGAGTGGGCGCGCGAAGCATCAGATCGCGAGCTTCGTCCAGCGGGCGTTGCCTTTGGAGGACTTCACGACGGCCTCGATGAAGGCCATGCCACGGACGCCGTCCTCGATCTTCGGGTAGTCGAGGCAGAGGTCGTCCTTCGCGAGCTTGCGGCCCTCGATGCGTGCGCGGATGTGGTTGGCGAAGTTTTTGTAGATGTTTGCGAAAGCCTCGAGGTAGCCCTCGGGGTGCGCGGGCGGCGTGCGCGTGGCGGCGGCGGCGGCCTTGCCGAGGTAGCCGAGGCCCGTGCGGAAAATCTGCTGCGGCTGATCGAGCCACTTCACATACATCGTGTTCGGGTAGCGCTGGTGCCATTCGAGTCCGCCGAGTTCGCCGTAAACGCGGATGTTGAGGTTGTTTTCCTCGCCGACGGAAATTTGCGAGCTGTGCAGCACGCCTTTCGCGCCGCCTTTGAAACGGAGCAGCACGTTGCCGTCGTCGTCGAGCTTGCGGCCTTTCACGAAACTCGTGATGTCGGCGGCGAGTTCCTCGATGTGCAGGCCGGTGATGTATTCCGCGAGGTTCTCCGCGTGCGTGCCGATGTCGCCGATGCAACCCGCCGCGCCGCTGCGCTTGGGGTCGGTGCGCCAGGCGGCCTGCTTTTGGCCGGAGGCTTCGAGGCGCGTGGCGAGCCAGCCCTGCGGATACTCGACGACGACCTTGCGGATTTTGCCGAGCTTGCCGGTGGCGACCATTTCGCGCGCCTGCTTCACGAGCGGGTAGCCGGTGTAGTTGTGCGTGAGGCCGTAGAACTGGCCGGTCTTTTTCACGATGGCGGCGAGCTTCTTCGCCTCAGCGAGATTGAGCGTCGCGGGCTTGTCGCTCAGCACGTGGAAGCCGGCTTCGAGCGCGGCCTTCGCGGGCGGGAAATGCATGTGGTTCGGCGTGACGATGGCGACGAAGTCCATGCGCTTGTCCGCAGGGAGCGCCTTTTCCTTCGCGATCATTTCCTCGAAGGTGCCGTAGCAGCGGTCGGGCGGGAGGAAGAAGTCGCCGCCGCTCACCCTGCTGCGCTCGGGATCGGAGGAAAATGCGCCGCAGACGAGTTCGGTCTGCTGGTCGATGGCTGCTGCGATGCGGTGGACTGCGCCGATGAATGCGCCGCGTCCGCCGCCGACCATTCCATAACGAATTTTTCTGCTCATGATTTTTGGGAGTTTGAGTGTGGGAGTGTTGGGAAAAAGTGCCGCGCGAATTCGCGGGCGGGCGAGCGTGTTAGTGCCGCGCGCAGGGGGCGGCAAGCGCGAAGCGGCGGGGCGGGTTTGAAACGCAGGGACGCAGAGACGCGGCGAAGAATTCGGATGGCGCAGTCGGTGGATTCGCTCGCGGTGCAGTTTCGTCTGGGAGACCGCGGGCGGCATCCCGCGCGCATGTTGCCTCCGCGTCTCTGCGTTTCAAAGTCACCGCCGTGAGCGCGGTCGCATGGCCGCTTGCATTCCTAGTCGCGCTTTGCGAAACGGCGGCACATGAAGCTCTCCTGCCTCACTGCCTTGCTGCTCTCTCTCAACGCGCTCCTTTTTGCCGACGAGGCTGCTGACAAGGCGGCGGTGGCCGCGCGGGCTAAGACGATGGTGGAGGCCACACTGAAGGGCGAGGGGAGCGAGGTGCTGAAGTTCATGCCCGCCGGCGTGGTGCAGGCGATGGGCGGGGAGGAGACGCTGAAAAAGGCCATCGAGCGGACGATGGCGGACATGAAGAAGATCGGGATGGAGTTCGTGTCGCTCGATGTGCAGCCGCCGGAGAGTTTTCACCGCGGCGGCGGGAAGACTTTCGCCGTCGTGAAGACGAAGAGCGTGATGATCGTGCCGGGAAAGGCGCGCATCACCGAGGAGAGCTCGATGATTGCGATTCAGGAGCAGGCGGGCGCCGACTGGACGTTCCTCCGGATCAACGAGGCGATCGCTTCCAACCGCGAACTGTTGAAGCGGCTGCTGCCGGATTTTCCCGACGATGTGAAGCTGGACCCGCCGACGCGACCGCAGACGGTGCCGGCGGGGAAGTAGCGGGGCTACTTCTTGAGTTCCTTGAGCGCGGCGACCACGTCGTCGAGCGTCGCGGGCGTCGGCGGGACGGGTGCGTTGGGATCCTTGGGCTTGTCCACCAGACCCATGATTCGGTTCATTGGCTTCACGACGAGGAAGAAGATGACGGCGGCCTTGGCGAGGAAGGTGATCGTCGCGGAGATGATCATGCCGATGCCGAAGCCGAAGGGCGCCCAGTTGCTCAGGTAGCCGCCCATGCCGGGGATTTTCCCGAGGAGCGGATCGATGATGCCCTTGGTGAACGCCGTGACGAGTTCACCGAATGCAGCGGCGATGAACAGACCGACCGCGATGGTGACGATGTTGCCCTTCAGGATGAAGGATTTGAATTCCTCGAGTAGCTTCTTCATAGGGCGGCCAGTGCAGCGGTTTTGCCGGGGGAAGTAAAGCGCGCCTCCGGGCATGCGGCGGAAATGCTGGCGTCGCGCGGGCGGCGCCGTTGTGATGGCATCGTGAACACGATGGACCGATTTTTTGAAAGACTGCGCGAGAGCATCGCGGCGGGGACGTTTGTGAAGATCACGCTCAGCCGCCGGCGCGGAAAGGGCGACCTGCGCAACGTCTATGGCCGGCTCCTGGAGCTGAAGTCGGGTTTGGCGCTGTCTTTCACGCTGCGCTTTGCCACGCGCGATGAGACGCGCAATGAGGCGCCGGACGCCGCGCCGCGCATGCTGGGCAAGTGGCTCGCGGAGGACTTCGAGGAGGCGCATCTCTTCACGACGACGGGCGACTGGAAACTTGCCGCAGGCAATGGCGGCGAGTGGAAGCTGAAGGCGTCGCGCCCGGTCTTCTCCGCGACGCTGCCGACCGCGCATGACCGCCCGAAAGTGCGCGCGCTGGCGAACGCGCCATTCCTCGTGAAGCTCGGCGTCACCGCGGCCGACGGCACCGCGCGGCCCGGCATGGCGGACAAGCTGCGGCAGGTGGAGCGCTTCACGGAAATCCTCGGGCACCTCGTGGACGCGTCGCCGCTCCGTGAAGCGAAGCGCGCGCGTGTGTGCGACATGGGCGCGGGCAAAGGATACCTGACGTTTGCCACGCATGAGTTCTTCCGTGCGCGGGGAGCCGAGGCTGAGGTGACCGGTGTCGAGCTGCGGGCCGACCTTGTGAAGGAGACGAACCGCATTGCGGCAGAGCTGGACTGCAGCGGACTGCGTTTCGTAGAAGGTGCGATTGGGAGTTTCCCGCTGCCGGAAAACCTCGACGTGCTCATCGCGCTCCACGCGTGCGACACGGCGACGGACGACGCCATCGCCGCCGGTGTGCGAGCGGGAGCGAAGCTGATCGTCACCGCGCCGTGCTGCCACAAGGAGGTGCGCCGTGAATTTTCCCCGCCGGAAGTTCTGCGCGGTGTGCTGAAGCACGGCATCCTTGCCGAGCGCCAGGCGGAGCTGCTCACGGATGGCATCCGTGCACTGGCGCTGGAGGTGGCGGGCTACTCGACGAGTGTGTTTGAGTTCATCTCGAACGAGCACACGGGCAAGAACGTGATGATTGCGGCGACGAAGCGGGAGCAGCCCGGTGACGGCGCGGCGGAGCGGGCGGAGCTGCGTGCGCTGATGGAGTTCTTCGGCCTGCGTTCGCAGAAGCTCGTGGCCGATCTCGGGTGAATGTGCAGCCTCAGCTCAGCGGGCCATTGCTGAAGCCGGCGATGAGGCCGCGCAGCATGGTGGAATACACCATCCCGCGGGAGACCTTCACTTTCGCGGTGCTCGCGAGCGGCGGAGTGGCGGCCATGAGGTCGAGCGTCTTCACCGCGAGCCGCCACGGCACGTAGCACGCGAAGCGGATGCGCCACGGGCGGATGGAGCGGATGTAGTCGCGGCCGTCGTTCAGGTAGCCGCGCGCCTTCGTCATCCACTCGTCGAAGACCGGCTGCGCCGCCGCGGGATTGTCGAGGAGCATCGCGGGCTCGGCGCCGGCGAGCTGGAGTTCGTCCGCCGGGAGGTAGCAGCGGCCGGCGCGGAGGTCGGCGGGCATGTCGCGGAGGATGTTCGTGAGCTGCAGCGCCTTTCCAAACGCCGACGCGAGCGGCATGAGATCCTGCTCGCTGCGCGCCGAGTAGCTCGGATAAAAGTGGAAGCTCATGCGCGTCCACCATTCGCCTACGCAGCCTGCGACGAGATAGGTGTAATCCTCAAGGCTGTGCCCGTCCGGCAGCGCCGTGATCTGCGCGGGGTCGGCGAACATCCGCAGGTCGTTCGACTGTCCGTTGATGATGTTCGTGAGCAGTTCGAGCGTCTCCTTCCATTCCCACGGGTTGAACGCGCCGAAGCTCTCGAGCACGCGGGGCAGCGCGGCGATGAGAGCCCGCTCGCCCTCGTGCTCCGGCTGAATGTCGCGCTGGATGTTGCCGATGAGCTGCGGGGTCGCGCCGGAGAGGAGCATCTTGCCGAATTCCTCCAGCCGTCTCAGGCGCACGGCGGGCGTCGCGCTCACGGAATCCGCGATGGTGTCGCTCGTGCGTGCGAGGAGGTATGCGACACCCACCGCCCTTCGGAGGGCGCCGGGAAGGATGCGGACGCTGAGGTAGAACGTGCGGGAGACTGAGCGCAGCAGGTCGCGTGTGATGTCGTCTTGTTTCATCGGGCTGTGGAAAGAATCATCATATGTTCGTCCGAGTTGCCAGCACTACTCCCCCGGAGCCATGCGGCCTTTGCCCCGATCTGCCCGAAGCCGCTCCGCTCGCGCCATCTTTCGAGCAGCTTCAGCCCGAGCGAATCGACCGCGACGGGATCGCGGCTTGCGTAGAGCGCGCAGTGGACTGCGGAGTTCTGCGGGTTCGGGCCGGGGCCGCCGGCGTAGGTGAATGCGAGCGCGTCGAGGATGTGCAGGACGCATTTTCCGCCGAGCCGCACGTCCGTGTAGCAGTCGGAAATCGCGGATGCGCCGCTCTCGCCGTAGGTGGTGAAGCGGCGCCAGTTGTCGAGGTTGCCGACGACGGCGCTGTGCAGAGTGCCCGCGATGCCGCAGCCAGGATCATCGCTCAGCGCGGCGATGTTGATGAAGCGCGGCACATCGCGGCTGAGGATTGTGCAGAGGTGGCTTTTGGAACTCAGCAGGTTGTCCGAGGGACTGCTCAGTCCGCGAGGTGCGATTTTCTCCCCGAAGAGCAGGTCGCCCCAGATCAGTTTTCCGAGGACGGGTGCCTGGAAGCTCGCGTCGCGATCCCAGCCGTGCGGTGGATCGATCCCGCGCACTTCGCAGCCGAGCCTCTGCGCGGTGAATCCGTTTTCGCGCAGCGCGGCCGAGCTTTTGTCCCACACGATGATTTCGCGGACGCCCGCATCGCGGAGGCCGGCCACCGCTGCGGAAACGACTCCGCGCCGGGTCGAAAAAAACGGGCCGCCGGCAGTGGTCACCTTGATGCCGACGCGCGTGTCCGACCCTGCGATTTCGCGCCACGCGGCGCGCGAACTGGCGCATCCGGTGACGGTGCGCACAAGGGCGTCCACCATTCTCCTCGTGACGGCGGGATTTTCATCGAAGCCATCCATCGCGCGCGGATCCTGCGCGATGGCGACGAGGGAGCGTCCAGTCGGCTGCGCCGTGGGTGGAGGCGCCGGGGCTGGGGGCGGGGGATTCAACTGCGGATCCTCCGCGCGCAGGCACGCGACTGCCATGGTCGCGGCGAGAATCAGCGGAAGACGAATCACGCGCGGCGAATACTGCGCGGGAGGAACGGTGTCAAATGGCCGGCACGACTCAGCGCCTGCGGAAGTTTTCCAGCGACACGGGCTGCGTGGAGCCTTTGAACTGGCGCTTCCACCACGCGGCAGTGTGGTCCTCGAAGCGAGTGAAGCGGTAGTCGTAAAGGCTCAGCCGCACCTGGCGCGGTGGCGCGGAAGGGAAGGGATTCTTTTCCAGCAGGGCGAGCACCGACGGTTCGCCCTCGAGGACGCGGTGCATCAGCCGTTCGAGGAGATAGGAGTAATGCTGCGGCGAGAGCGCGGCGAACCACATCTGCCAGTCGAGCCGCGGCTGGTGCGGCGCGACGAGTGTGGGGCGGCGATACACGTCGCCAGCCTTGTGGGAAAATTCATATTCGCGCCAGTTCACGCCGTCGTTGCTGCCCTCAAGGACAAACTCCGGCCGCGAGAGCGTCATCGTGCGGAAGAGGCCGTAGCTGTTGAATGACCGCAGCGGCGCGTGCCACGGAGCGGCGGGCCGCTTCTTGGTCCGCTGGAATTCCTCCTGCATCCGACGTATCTGAGCCTCCTGGCCGGCGGCGCCAGCAAACGCATCGCCGAGTCCGTCGAACGTGAAAAACACGGACGCCAGCGCGACCGCTCCCGACGGCACGAGCGGCCATTGTCGAGCGCTGGGAGTCTCGCGCGGCTGGAACCGGAGCCTGCGGAAGATGCGCGACGAATCGTCGAGGAACGGCACGCACAGCGCGATGGTGAGCCAGTTGAAATACGTGTAGTTGCCCGTGACGATGATGCCGGCCTGCAGTGCGATTTGCAGCCATGCGGAAATTTGCCGCAGCGGGCGCCAGCGCGGCGGCGCGAGCAGCAGGATGGGCAGTGCGATTTCGACGAAATAGGTGAGCCAGCACGAGGCACGGAGCATCCATCGCGGCGCCTGATGCGCATACCACGCCGTCCACAGCGGCAGCGGCTGCGTTTCAAAATGATAGTCGAGCGCCGAGTAGCCGAGCCATGTCCCGTCGCCCCACGTGAGTTTCACGATGCCGGACTCGAGGATCATCCGCACGTAGAGCCACCAGAGCAGCCAGAGGCCGATTTTCTGCGCGTCGGTCTCCGCGCCCCAGTCGGGCCGCGCGCGCCATGGGAGCCAGACGGCGGCGAGCAAGGCGGTCTCGAGCAGGAGCGCGTCCCATTGGAAGTTGGCGAATGCCTCGCCGACGGACATCAGCGAGAGGTAAAGCGCCCAGCACAGCAGCGAGCAGGCACCGGGAAAAAAGCCCGCGCACATCGCAATCGCGAGCAGCGCGCCGACCCAGCACTGTGCGAGCAGCATGAAATCGCCGTCGGAGAGCCAGCTTAGCGACGGAATCTGCCAGATGGAATTTCCAGCCGCCGTTGCTGCCGTGAGCTGCTCGCTGACTGGAACGAGACCATGTTCGCCGACTAGGCCGCGCACTTGGGAACCCCATGACCAGAATGCCGCAAGGAAGACTGCGCCCAGCGCGAAGGAGAACACGCGCCGAGCCGTGACGAAGCGCGGCCTTTCCACAGGCGCGGGCAGCTTGCTCGCGATCCATTGTGCCGCGGCGTCCGGTGGGCTTGTCCGCGAGAGGACCTCCGCTGCGAGCCACGCAGCACCGACCACAAACCACAGCACGAGGCAGCGAGTGAGCACATCGGCGGTGGCCCATTCCAGCAGCGCCCAGAGCGCTGCGATGAGCGCGAATGCCGAAGCCTGGAGGGCGGCGCTCATCGCGGGCTACGCACCGCCGAGCTTCACAATCGCGGCATACTCCGCCGGCTTCAGAGGCATCACCGAGAGGCGGGACTGGCGCAGCAGCGCGATTTCCTTCAACGCGGGCGCTGCCTTGATCGCGTCGAGGGTCACGGGTGATTTCAGCTTCTTCACCGGGACGAGATCCACGCAGTCCCAGCCCGGCTCATCGGCGGTGGGGTCCGGATACGCCTCGCGCGCGACCTTTGCGATGCCGACGACCTCCTTGCCCACGACTGAGTGGTAGAAGAGCACAAGGTCGCCGGTCTTCATCGTGCGGAGATTGTTCCTTGCCTGGAAATTGCGCACGCCGGTCCACGCGGCGAGACCATCCTTTGAGAATTGATCCCACGAGTAGGCAGTGGGTTCCTGTTTGACCATCCAGTGTTGGGGCATGGCGGAAAAACGTCGCAGCGCGCCAAGAACCTCAAGAACAAAACCGCGTCGAGACCCGGTGGCTCAGATGGTCGGGCTGGCGGGATTCGAACCCGCGGCCTCTTCGTCCCGAACGAAGCGCTCTACCAAGCTGAGCCACAGCCCGATTTCAAAGGACCGCGACTAAAGCCGCGCATCGCCGACGGGTCAACAGAAACATTCCCGCGTGGACTTTCTTCGTTGCGGGCGCGGGGGTGTCGGCAAAACGCGTCAGCAGACTGGAGGCGGTTTCAAACTTTCCGGCCAGCGGCGGCAGAGCAGCGCGGCGACGGTCACTGCATACCCCGCGGCGCACAGCCACAGCGCGGCGCGCATGCCGAGGAAATGCTCGAGGCCGCTGGTGAGCAGGCCGGAGAAGGGGATGACGGCGACAAAGCTGAAGCTCGCGATGGCGGACACGCGTCCGCGGAGTGGATCCGGCGCGCGCTCCTGAACGACTTGGTTGCTGATGCCGTAGAGAAAGTTCAGCCCGAGCGTGAGCAGCGTGATGCCGACCGCGGCGAAGGCGAATCCCTTCGCGACTGCGAGCAGCACCATCGCGGCGACGCTCACGGCGGCGCCGAGGCGGGTGAAGATGGCGCGCCAGGCGTGCGGGATCACGATGAGCGTGAGCGACGCGCTCAGTGCGCCGATTCCCGCGAGGCCCATGAGCCAGCCGACCTCCGTGTCGCCAAGGTGCAGCGTGCGTTCGGCATACCAAGTGAGCAGCACAATGACGAAAGGTGAGCAGAAGAGCGCGTTTGCCGCGGAGATGAGCACCATGCGGAGCGTCGGCGCATCCGAGCGCACGTGGCGCCAGCCATCGGCAAAGCCTGTGCGCCGCTGGTGCTCCTCCGCATCCGTGCCGCGCGGCCGCGGCGGGAGCGTGAGGAGCATGATGAGCGGGCCGGCGAAGCTGATGGCATTCGCGTAAAACGCGGAAGCGAGCCCGAAGTGCGCGACAGCGAATCCCGCGAGCGCGGGGCCGATGATGCGCGCGGTGTGGAAGACAGAGCGGTCAAGGGCGAATGCCCGCGCGATTTTTTCCCGCGGCACCAGCTCCGGAATCAGTGCGGAGTAGGCCGGCCCCTCGAATGCATGCGTGACGCCGAGAGCAAACCCGACGGTGACGAGATGCCAGAGCAGCAGCGTGCCCATCTGCACCTTCCAGCCGACGAAGGCCGCGAGCGCCGCCTGGATGAGCATCACGATGATGAGGATGCGGCGCCGGTCGTGGCGATCTGCGGTCGTGCCGCCCCACGGGCCGAAAAGCGGAATGACGATGAGCGTCGCGAAGCTCACCCATGCCTGCTCGGTCGAGGAGACCGCCTGCTTCACGATGACGAGCTGCTGCGCCTGCGACTGCATCCACGCGCCGATGACCGAGATGAATTCGGCGATCATGAACCGCACGAAGACGCCATTCGGCGGAGCGGTGCGGGATGGTGGTAAGGCGGACACGGTGAGCCGCGCAGCAAATCTGTCCGCGATTCATCACGCAAGCGTGCGCGCAGATTGCCTCAAGCAGGCGCCGCCGGTCGCGCGAAAAGTCTGGCGCTGGCGAGCGAAACTCAGCGCTTCATGCGCGCGGCGAGCTTCTCGATGGTGCTGACCGCCCCGCGCCGATCCACGCCGAGGCCGGCCTGCTGGTGCGCGACCTCGCCTTTCGTATCGAGGACGGTGATGAGCAGCGAATGCGCGAACTGCGTCTTCGAGCCGGGCGCGTAGTTGAAGCCGAGTTTGTCGGCGAGCTGGCGCACGCCGTCGAGGCTGCCGGTGAGCAGTGTCCAGCGTTCGGCAGGCAGCTTTTGCTTGGCGCGGAACTGCTTCAGCACCGCGGCGGAGTCACGCTCCGGGTCGATGCTGACGAGGACAAACTGCGTCCGGCCCGATGCGCTGTTCGTGAGCGCGGCCTGCATCGCCTTCATGTCGCGCACCACGAACGGGCAGGAATGCTGGCAGTTCGCGAAGAACATCGCGAGGACGATCGGACGCCCGCGGAAATTCTCGAGCTGCAGCTTGTGCCCCGAATCGTCCGTCCACTCGGAGGTGAGGCGGAAGATGGATCGATCGGAGTATTTTCCCGGCGCGAGGCCGGTCTCGCAGTTGGGCGTGGTCTGGATGGGGGCGCGCTTTTCCTGCGCGGCGAAGAGGGGCGTTGCCGCTGCGAGGAGGATGGTGAGCAGGATCGCTTTCATGGGTCGATGATCCGGCACAAGCCCATCCGAGACAACGAAATGCTTGCCGGATGCTCACCCTCCGTTGCCTCGTCGTTTGAGAAGTTTCGCTTTTCTTTTCCGCGGAGTTGCATACTTCTAGCTAAAAGGGATCGCAAAGATTCCACCCGTGA
Organism: Chthoniobacteraceae bacterium; assembly: GCA_044221185.1. Classification (GTDB taxonomy): domain Bacteria; phylum Verrucomicrobiota; class Verrucomicrobiia; order Chthoniobacterales; family Chthoniobacteraceae; genus SXWH01. The sequence continues at coordinate 421,995 of JBGAPP010000003.1, forward strand.
TAAAAGCCCGCGTCATTTTGATCGTGGCCGCGCTCGGGGTGAGCGCCAAAGAGGGGGGAGTCTTCGCCTCTGATCACTTCAGGCGGGACGTGCTGCCGGTGCTGGAGACCTACTGCTTCAACTGCCACGACGACACGGCGAATGGCGGCGTGAACTTGGAGGCGCTGTCAAGGGACGGGGCGTTCTGGCGCGAGCCGAAGACTTGGGAGAAGACGCTGAACACCGTCCGCGACGCCTCGATGCCTCCGGCGAAAAAGAAGCAGCCGTCGCCCGAGGAGCGGGCACGGCTCACGACGTGGTTGAAATCGGCGTTGGACAATCCCGACGTCGCCCAGGTGCAGAGCGACGTCGGTCAAAAGCCGCTGCACCGACTCAGCCGTCTCGAATACAACAACACTGTCCGCGACCTGCTCGGCGTGACTTCCAATCCGGCGGATCGCTTTCCGCCGGACGGTGGCGGCGGCGGTGGGTTCGACAACAACGCCTCGACGCTCTTTGTCCCGCCAATCCTCATGGAAAAATACCTCGCGGCTGCGTCGGTGATCGTCGCTGAAGCGAGGCCGGAGCTCATTTTCCACATCCGCCCGTCTGGCGGGAAAGATGCGGCGACTGCGGCGCGGGAAAACATCGCGTGGCTTGCGGAACGCGCGTTCCGCCGGCCGGTCGCGGAGGATGAAGTCGGGGCGCTGCTCAGTCTGTTCAATGCGACGCTCGCCCAGGGCGCGAAGTGGGACGAGGCGATGCGTCAGGCCGTGCGTGCGATGCTCGTCTCCCCGTCGTTCCTCTTCCGCGTGGAGCAGGACCGGCCCGGCATCGGGCCGCAGCGCGTGAGCGACTGGGAACTCGCGGCGCGGCTGAGTTATTTCATCTGGAGCACGATGCCGGACGATGCGCTGTTCGCGATCGCGCGCGCGGGCAGATTGTCCGAGCCTGCGGTGTTCGAGGCGCAGGTGCGCCGGATGCTCGCGGACCCGAAGTCGAGGATGCTTGGGGAGAATTTTGGCAGTCAGTGGCTGCGCACGCGGGAATTGCGCTCCGTCACCCGCCCCGCGAATGACAAGCTTCCGGAGTTCACCCCGGCGCTGCGCGACGCGATGGCCGCTGAACCGATCGAGTTTTTCTCCGCGCTGCTGCGCGACAACCGCCCGCTCACCGACTGCCTCGATGCGGACTATGCATTCGTGAACGCCGAGCTTGCGAAATTTTACGGCATCTCCGGCGTGAACAGCCCGGGCTTCGAGCGTGTGGCGCTCGCGGACCGCGCACGGGGCGGTGTGGTCACGATGGCCGGCATCCTCACGCTCACGAGCTACCCGCGCCGCAGCAGCCCGGTGCTGCGGGGCAAATGGATCATGGAGGAAATCCTCGGCACGCCTCCGCCGCCCGCACCGCCGATCATCAAGGCGCTTCCGACCTCCGAGAGAAGCCGCGGCGGCCTCACGCTCCGCCAGCAGTTGGAGCAGCACCGAGGCAAGGCCGAGTGCGCCGCGTGCCACAGGACGATGGATCAACTTGGCTTCGGCCTCGAAAATTTCAGTCCTGTCGGTTCCTGGCGGGACACGGCCGTGGGTCTCCCGGTGGATGCTTCCGGCAAGCTGCCCGACGGCACGGAGTTCAACGGCCCCGTGGAGCTGAAGGCGCTGCTGCTGGAGCGCCGCGATGAGTTTGCACGCAACATCACCGAGCGCATGCTCAGCTACGCGCTGGGCCGCGGCATCGAGCAGACCGACTGGCTCGCGGTGCGGCAAATCGCGCGCGCCGTCGCGCAGGACGGTTACCGAGCGCAGCGGCTCGTGCTCGAAATCGCGGGGAGCCCGGCCTTCCAGTTCCGCAAGCCCGCCGACATGCCCGCCACCGCATTCACGCCATGAACACGCCCATCACACGCCGCACGATGCTGAAAGGAGTCGGCGCAGTCCTCGCGCTGCCCGTGCTGGAGGCCATGCTCCCAGCAGCGACACCGAAAATCCCCGTCCGCATGGCGCACCTCTACATGCCGAACGGGGTGCATCCCGACATGTGGACGCCGTGCGGCGCCGGCGCGGGCGCCGCCTTCGAGCTCTCGCCCACGCTCGCACCGCTCGCCGGCGTGAAGGACGACATCCTCGTTCTCAGCGAGCTCGGCAACGCCGCGAGCGGCATCGGCGACGGCCATTACGTGAAGACAAGCGGCTACCTCACGAGCACCACGATCACGCGCACGACCGGCGAGGATCTGAACAGCAACGGGGTCTCGATGGACCAGGTCGCGGCAAAAAGGATCGGCAACCTCACTCCGCTGCCGTCGCTCGAGCTCGGCATCGAGCCGCCTGCCACCGGCGTGGACACGAACGTCGGCTACACGCAGATCTACGGCGCGCATATTTCGTGGAGCCAGCCGACCACGCCCGTCGCGAAGGAGATCAACCCGAAGCTCGCCTTTGACCGCCTCTTCCGCCCGAAGCCGGCGAGCAGCCGCGAGGCCGCCGAACTCGCCGCCACGCGCGACCGCAGCGTGCTCGACCTCGTCGCCGCCGACGCGAAGCGCCTGCACCAGCGCCTCGGCACGAACGACCGCGCGAAGCTCGACGAATACCTCGAGAGCATCCGCGCCGTGGAGCGCCGCATCGAGTGGGATGCGAAGCGCCAGGGCGAAACCGCGCTTTCCGATCCCGCCGCGCGCGCCGCCATCGAGAATCTCGGACGCCGCATCGATGCCTACTCCGACCCAGCTCGCCTCAGCGAGCGCGCGGGGGACCACACCGGGCACGTCCGCCTCATGCTCGACCTCATGGCGCTCGCGTTCTGGACCGACACCACCCGCATCTCCACGTTCATGTTCGGCAACGCCGTCAGCGCGCGCAGCTTCGCATTCCTCGGCACCAGCTTCGGCGGCCACCACGAGACCTCGCACCATGAGAACAACCCCGCGAAGCTCGCGCAGTATCAGCGCATCAACGAGTGGCACGTCGCGCAGTATGCCTACTTCATCGAGAAACTGCGCGGCATCCGCGAGGGCGGCGTCACCCTGCTCGACCAATGCATGATTGTCCTCGGCGCCGGGATGCGCGACGGCAACGCGCACAGCCCGAAAGATCTGCCCATCATCCTCGCCGGGCGCGGCGGCGGCACCATCGCCACCGGCCGCCACGTCGTCCACGAAAGCGGCACGCCGCTCGCCAATCTCTGGCTCTCGATGCTGCGCCGCGCCGGTGTCCCCGTCGAGCGCTTCGCCGACAGCACCGGTGAACTGAAGGGCCTCGACGATCCGAGTTACAGCGGCATCTCGTAGCCGCCGACAGAGGGGGCGGGCACCTTCGAGGTCAGTGGCCAATGCTCGAGGCTCGGTGCTCGGCGGGAGCAACTGCGCCATGCAAAAAGACGACTGAGCACTGAACGCTGGGGACTCCTACTTCGCGCTTCCCGCGACCACCGCGTCCCCGCGGTAGATATCCGCATTGCTGCCCTCGAACTCCGCCTTCAGCCGCACGCGGAAGCCGCTGAGGTCAACCAGCTCCCACCGCGTGAAGCGCACCTCCGCGCCGGTCTTCTCGTGCTCGATGCCCACGACGAGGTGGTGCGCGTCGTCGTTCACCTTGTTCGTCTCGCGCTTCGGCGTGAAATAAAATGTGCGCAGAGAGCTGCGGCGGCTGCCCGCCGCATAGAGCTTCGGATCGAGGTAGAGCACGCGACCCGTCGCCTTGTCCGCGAGGCGGATGTCGGGATAGCCGCTGCGCTGGCTGCGGCCCGCGGTGGTGAGCGGCACGCCGCACTCGAAGTCGGTGACGCCGCGGAGGTTTGCGATGATGGCGTCCTCGAAGAACTTGCTCATCTCATTCACGCGCTTCTGCTTTTTCGCGGGGCTGCCGGTGCTGTTCATCTCGGCGAGCACCTTGTCCAGCGCGCCGCCGATGCCTTTCAAAATGCGCCCGGTGTCGGCGTCCTTGCGGTCCACGGGAAGCACTCGCTTCCCGCTCGTGGCGCTGATCACATCGGAGAAAAGGATGCCTTTCAGTGCCGCGTCCTCCTCCAGTAGCCACGGGATGAGCTGCCGGACGACGGGCGGCTTCTCCTCGGCGGAGGAGAAGTGTGCGAATGCGAATGCGAGGATGAGGAGGAGGCGCATGGGAGGTGACTACCAAACTGAGACGGAAGAGCGAGTGTTGCTCATAGGCGCGCCCAGGAGGGCGTGGCCGCAGGCTCCCGCCCGCGCCTACGAGACTTCGACGGCCTGCTCCACAAGCATCCGCGCCTGTGTGAGGGTGTGCTCGTCGCGTGCGTGGATTACGAGCAGCGGCTCACCATTTCTCACTGCGGTGCCGGTCTTCGCGATGCCGGAAACGCCAACGGCAAAATCGATCGCATCCGCCGCCTTGGAGCGGCCCGCGCCGAGCGCGATGCACGCGCGGCCGATGAGCCCGGCGTCCATGCGCGCCAGCGTTCCGCTGCGCGGTGCGCTCACGTGGTGGCGGATGGGTGCGGTATGGATTTCGAGGATGCGCTCAGTTTCCGCCGCGCGTCCGCCTTGCGCCTCGACGAGCTGCACCCACTTGCGCCACGCGGTTCCGTCTTCGAGCCATTTTGCAAGCTGCGCGCGCGGCACGTTTGCGACCCGCTCGGCGAGATCGAGCGTGAGGTTCACGAGGTCGGCGGGGCCGCGCCCCTGCAGTGTTTCGACAGACTCCCATACTTCGAGCGCATTGCCCGCAGTGTGCCCGAGCGGCTCGCTCATCGGCGTGAGGATCGCCTCGGTCTTCACGCCGCACTCGCGGCCGGTGGCGCAGAGCGCGGCGGCGAGCGTCTCGGCGTCGGCGCGGTTCTGCATGAAGGCGCCGCTGCCGAACTTCACATCGAGCACCAGCCGGTCGAGCGACTCGGCGAGCTTCTTCGACATGATGCTCGCGACAATGAGGGGGATGCTTGGCACCGTCGCGGTCACGTCCCGCAGCGCGTAGAGCTTCTTGTCCGCGGGGCAGAGGTTCGCCGTCTGCCCGATCATCGCGACGCCGATGCTCTCGAGCTGCGCGGCGGTCTCCTCCTCGCTCAGTGCGACGCGGAAGCCGGGGATGCTCTCCAGCTTGTCGAGCGTGCCGCCGGTGATGCCGAGCCCGCGCCCGCTGATCATCGGCACCCACAGTTCGTCGCACGCGAGGAGCGGCGCGAGGATGAGCGAAACCTTGTCGCCGATGCCGCCGGTGCTGTGCTTGTCCACCTTTGGCGGCGAGCCAGCGGGATGCTTCAGCACGCTGCCGCTGTGCATCATCGCACGCGTGAGCGCGCCGGTCTCCGCGGCGCTCATGCCTTTGAAATAGACCGCCATCGCCCAAGCCGCCGCCTGGTAGTCGGGCACTTCGCCGCTCGTATAGCCGCGGATGAATTCGGCGATTTCCTCCGCGCCAAGTTCGCGGCCCTCGCGCTTCTTCTCGATGAATGTGGGGACGTGCATGGGTCAGCGGTGCGTGAGAAATGAGTCGCCGACTGGCCACGGCGGCAGCTTGAAGAATTCCGCGAGTGCCGCGGCGACATCAGCGAACGTCCTGCGCGTGCCGAGCGGCGCAGCCTTGCCGCCGCGCAGCACGAGGAGTGGGACTTCCTCGCGCGTGTGGTCGGTCCCGCGCCAGGTGGGATCATTGCCGTGGTCGGCGGTGATGATGATGAGATCGTCCGGGCGCACGTTTGCGAGGAAGGACGGGAGCCAGCGGTCGAATGCCAGCAGCGCGTCCGCGTAGCCCGCGACGTTCCGGCGGTGGCCGAAGAGCATGTCGAAGTCCACGAGGTTTGCGAAGAGCAGGCCGTCGAGCGCGGGCCAGAGCTTTGCGATAGCGGCCATGCCTTCGGCATTCGAGGCGCTGGGCGTGCTCGCGGTGACACCGCTGCCGGCGAAGATGTCGCTGATCTTGCCGATGCCGTGGACGGTCGTGCCGCGCTCCGCGAGCGCATTCAGCACGGTGCGAGGTGGGAGCATCGCGTAGTCGTGGCGTCCGGCGGTGCGCCTCCACGCACCGGGCTCACCGATGAACGGGCGGGCGATGACACGCCCGATGCGCGCGGAGTCGCAGTGGTGGCGCGCGATTTTGCAAATCTCGTAGAGGCGGGGGAGCGGCACGACGGATTCGTGCGCGGCAATCTGCAGCACGCTGTCGGCGCTCGTGTAAAGGATTGGCTTGCCGGTGCGCACGTGCTCCGCACCGAGTTCGTCGAGGATCACCGTGCCGCTGCGCGGGTAGTTGCCGATGAACTCCACGCCCGCCTCGCGTTCGATGGCGCGCACGAGTTCGTCCGGGAATTTCTCGAACACGGTGAACGGCTGGTCGAGGACGACACCCGCGATTTCCCAGTGGCCGGTCGTCGTGTCCTTGCCCGCGCTGCACTCGCGCATCCGGCCCCATGAGGCGTGCGGTGCTGGCGCATCCTTCTGCCTCAGGATTTTTGCGAGGCCCATGCGTTCGAGGTTCGGCAGCGTGAATCCCGCGAGCTGAGCGTAGATGTGCCCGAGTGTGTCCGAGCCTTCGTCGCCATACGCGGCCGCATCCGGCGCACTGCCGCATCCGACGCTGTCGAGCACGAGGAGCAGCGCGCGCATCGGCTCAGAAAATCAGACGCCGACCGGATGCCACGCTGTCTTCATCTCCACGTTGTCGAGGATCCAGCAGGGATCCTCAGCGTTCGCTGTGAACCACTCCTTTTCCGTCAGCACGCGTTTTGCGTGGCGCTTGAGGTTCTGCGCGCCGCCGCCGCGGAGTGTTGCAGCGATGGATGCGTCTCCGCTGCCGTCCACGATGGCGTTCACGTCCATGTGGCTGGCGAAGTGCGGGGCGAGTTCGGCGCGCCTGCCGCTGAGGATGTTCACCACGCCGCCGGGGAGATCGCTCGTCGCCACGATCTCGCCGAAGGTGAGCGCTGGCAGCGGCGCACTTTCGCTCGCGAGGACGATGCAGGTGTTTCCGCTGAGAATGACGGGCGCGATGAGCGACACGAGCGCGAGCAGGGCGGGGGAGTCCGGCGCGACGGCGACGACCACGCCCGTCGGCTCGGGGAAGGTGAAGTTGAAGTGAGGCGTCGCGACCGGGTTCACGGTGCTGAAGACTTGCGTGAACTTGTCCGTCCAGCCCGCGTGATGGACGAGGCGGTCGATTGCGGCATCCACCTCCGCGCGCGCGTTGCATGCACCGCTGCGGGAGAGCTCATGCACGAGTTCGCCGGCACGCTGCTGGAGCATCTCGGCGGCACGGTAAAGAATTTGTCCGCGGAGGTAGGCGGTCGCCTTTGCCCACCCGGGCTGCGCCTTGCGCGCGGCGACGACGGCATCGCGGAAATCCTTGCGCGATGCGACGCAGTAGTTCGCGAGGTGCTCGCCGGTCGGCGACTTGGCCGCGGTCACGCGCCCACTTTCGCCGCGCGGGAATTTTCCGCCGACGTGGAGCTTGTAGGTCTTCAGGACTGGGAGGCGCATGGCGCGGGAGAATCAGAGTTTCCGCGGCGCTGTTCAACTTCCAACTTCGCGCTGTGCGGCGGGCTTCCCTTTTTCGCGCGCGGCTGCGTAGGTTGCGGCCATGCAGAAAACTGATCGCATCTTTGTCACCGGCCACCGTGGACTCGCCGGCGGCGCGATTCTCCGTGAGCTTCAGCACGCGGGATACTCGAACCTGCTCACGCGCGGCTCGAAGGACCTCGACTTGCGTGAACGCGGAGCGGTGCGCGCATTTTTTGAAAAGGAGCGGCCGCAGGTCGTGGCGGTCGCGGCGGCGAAGGTCGGCGGCATCAAGGCGAACAACGATTTCCCGGTGGAATTCCTGCTCTGGAATCTGCAAATCCAGAACAACGTGATCGAGGCGGCGGCGGATTTCGGTGCGGAGAAGCTGCTCTTCCTCGGCAGCTCGTGCATCTACCCGAAGTTTGCGAAGCAGCCCATCGCCGAGAGCGAACTGCTCACCGGCGCGCTCGAGCCGACGAACGAGGCCTACGCGATTGCGAAGATCGCGGGCATCAAGCTCTGCCAGGCCTATGCGCGCGAGTTTGGGAGGAAGTTCATCTCCGCGATGCCGACGAACCTCTACGGCCCCGGGGACAACTTCGACCTGAACAGCTCGCACGTGCTCCCCGCGCTGCTGCGCAAGGTGCATGAGGCGAAGCTCGCGGGGGCGAAGGAAGTCATCGTGTGGGGCACGGGCACGCCGCGGCGCGAATTTCTCCATGTGGATGATCTCGCTTCGGCGTGCCGCTTTCTCCTCGAGAACCACGACGATCCCGCGCTGATCAACGTCGGCTTCGGCGACGACGTGACGATCCGCGAACTCGCCGAGACGGTCTGCGAGGCCGTCGGCTTTTCCGGCTCGCTCACCTTTGACACGACAAAGCCGGACGGCACGCCGCGGAAACTCATGGACAGTTCGCGCCTCCTCGCGCTCGGGTGGAAACCGCGCATCGCACTGCGCGAGGGAATCCGCCGGACCTACGAGTGGTATCTGCATGAGGGGCCCGGGAAGGCAGGCTGCTGAGTGAGGTTGCTTGGCGCGCGCAGCTTTCCGTTTGCCAAGGAATGCGTGGGGAGGTAAGCCGCGCGCAAACCCCGCAACCAAACCATGTCCACCAACGCATTTCATCCCTCCATCGAAGGCGCACAGCACGGCGCGAAGTCACTCGAAGCATTCCTCGACTATGCGAAGGCCGCGGGCGCCGAGGGCGCTCAGCCGAGCAATTATATGCTGCAGGGGCCGAAGGGCGGGCTGCGGAAGGCGCAGGACATCAAGGACGTGTTTGAGTCGCGCGGTATGCGGCTCGATGGCATCAGCGCGCACTGCCCGTTCTGGGTTCACACTTCGATTTGGTCGGGCACGAAGAGCGGCAACATCTTCATCCCGCCGGACGTGCTGAAGATGCCCGTCGCGAAAATCGAGGAGTGGCACGAGAGCTATCTGCTGCGGCTGATGGATCTCGCCGCGCAGCTCGGCGTGAAGTCCATGCCAATGTTCTGGGGCGTGGCGTTCGGCTGGGAGCTGGCGACGGGCTACCCGTGGGGTTTCTGGGCGGGGCCGGACAAGTCGAAGAGCGGGAAATTTGATCTCCTTGCGGAGGGCAAGGAGCGCTTCGTGAAGAAGACGCAGAAGCTGCGCGACCACGCCCGCAAGCGCGGCATCTACCTCTGCCACGAGATTCATCCCGGCACCGCGGCGAGCACGGCGGATGACTTCAACATGCTCGTGAGCATCTGCGACGGCGACGCGTGCCTCGGCGTGAACGCGGACCCGTCGCACTGCTGGGAGGGCGAGGACTGGGAGACGCGCTTCCTCAAGGTCGGCCCGCGCATTTACGCGGCGCATATCAAGAACTTCGTCGTCCGCCGCGGCATCCCGCTGCGTGCGATGGAGTGGACATGGCCGAAGCGCGCCATGCAGTTCACCGACCTCGGCAGCGGTGACATCAACATGCAGCGCTACGCGGAGCTGCTGCTGCATGTCGGCTACCGCGACCGCTATTGCAAATTGCACGGCACCGCTAGCGCGCCGCTCGTCGTCGAGGCCGAAAGCGCGCACAAGGAGCTCGACTACTGCTCCGCGGACGGCATCCGCTACGTGAAGGACAATCTCTGCTGGCCTGCCGCCGCCGGTTCGTTCGAGGAAGGAATGGGCGCGTAATCAGCGCGCCGACGGCGCGGTCTTCGGCGGGGGAGTGGTCACCCGGTGCCAGAGCTTCACGAGCGACGGCCATGCGAACCAGATCGCGCCGGCGACCGCGGCGATGCCGATCAGGTTTGCAATGCGGTAGAAGAGGTCGTTGCGCGGCTTCGGCGCGATTTTGACCGGCGTGCTGCACTCGGGACACACAGCGGGCATGTCCGGCGTGATTTCAATGTCGTCGCCATGGTAGCCGAGGAGGCAGCCGGAGTAGTTGGGACATTTGCAAATCACAGGGCGCATCGGGTGGCGAATTAAGCGGCGGGGTTCAAATCCGGCAAGTGCGGCGAGGTTTTCCGCTCGGCAAAAATGCGCCGCCCGCGCAATCTCCGGCCCATGCCTTCCGCACTCGCTCTCGCCGCACATCCAGACGACATCGAATTCGTGATGGCCGGAACGCTGCTTCAGCTCCGCGACCAGGGATGGGAAATCCACTGCTGCAATCTCTCCACCGGCAACATGGGCAGCACGGCGATGACCGCCGCGCAGACGGCCCGCACGCGGCGCGCCGAGGCGCAGGCGGCGGCGAAGCTGATGGACGCAAAGTGGCATGCACCCATCGGGGACGACCTGGCGATTTTCTACACCGAGGAGAATATCCGCAGGGTCTGCGCCATCGTGCGGGATGCGCGGCCCCGCGTGATCCTCACGCATGCGCTGGCGGACTACATGGAGGATCACATGATCACCGCACGCATCGCGGTCACGGCGGCGTTTGCCCGCGGAGTCCCGAACTACCGCTCGCTGCCGACGCGAAAGCCGTGCCTCGATGCATGCGTGATTTACCACGCGATGCCGCACGGCCAGCGCACGCCGACGCGTGTGCGGGTGTTTCCCGAGGGCTTTGTGGACACGGCCGATGTTCACGCCCGCAAGCGCGCCGCGCTCGCGTGCCACGCCTCGCAGAAGGAGTGGCTCGACAAGACGCAGGGCATGGACAGCTACCTCAAGACGATGGACGGCTTCTCGCTGGCGCTTGGAAGGCAGTCACGCCGCTTCAAGCACGCGGAGGGATGGGTGCGCCACCTGCATTACGGCTTCAGCGACGAGGCGGATAATCCGCTGAGGGATGCGCTGGGGAAAAAATACCAAACCAACGCGGCATATGCGCGGGCAGCCGAGCGCGGTCATGCTTAAGCCTTTGCGCAAGCCGCCGCCGATTTGTCCCGTCTGCGGTGAAATGGTGCCGCCGCAATCGGTGGCGTGCCCCGAATGCGGTGCGTGCCACGAGTCCGGCTGGAAAGAGGACGCTGAGATCTACGACGGCGTGGACTTTCTCGACGAGGCGCATGAGGACGAGGGCGGCAGAGTGCGTTGGAGACGGAAATCCGGCCTGCATCCGTTTTGGCGGATCATGGCGCTGCTGCTCGTCATCGCGCTGTTCTGGTGGATTTGGAGGACCGTCTTTGCCGCGGGAAGGACGCCGATTTGGTGAGGCGGAGAGATGATTCCAAGGAATGCTTGCGGAACGCCGCCCCCGCCGCTAGCACTGCCGCAGCATGAAAAAAATCGAGGCCATCATCAAGCCGTTCAAACTTGAAGACGTGAAGGAAGCCCTTGCCGAAATCGGCATCGAGGGCATGACTGTCACCGAAGTGAAGGGCTTTGGCCGGCAGAAGGGCCACACGGAGATCTACCGCGGCAGCGAATATACGGTGGATTTCCTGCCCAAGGTGAAGTTTGAGCTGGTCCTTGCGGATGACCGCGTGGAGCAGGCGAAGCAGGCGATCATCAAGTCTGCAAAGACCGGCAAGATTGGTGACGGAAAGATTTTCGTGACGCAGATCGAGGAGGCGATTCGCATCCGCACGGACGAGCGCGGCGAAAACGCGGTCTGAGCCGGCGGCCGTCGCGCAGCGCAGGGTTTTTGTCCCGGCATCCGCATGTCGCTTTTGCTCATCGCGATCGTCCTCGGCCTGATTGAAGGCATCACGGAATTCATCCCCGTCTCCTCGACGGGGCATCTGCTCATCGCGGAGCACTTCCTCCGGGTGGACGGCGTGCGGCTCAGCGGGACTTTTTTCCACGGCGAGTTTTTCAATGCTGTCATCCAAGTCGGGGCCGTGCTCGCTGCGCTGCCGCTTTTCAAGGGCCGTCTCGCATCGCTGAAGCGCTGGCGCGATCCGGAAGTGCGCGGCTACTTCGTGAAGCTCGGCATTGCGTTTCTCATCACGGCGGCCGGTGGGCTGCTGATGAAAAAGATGGGACTTCGTCTGCCGCACGAGATTTGGCCGGTCGCCGTGGCGCTCGGTGCGGGCGGTGTGCTTTTCCTCATCGTCGAGCGCGCCATCTGCGGGCGGAGGGGCGGCGACACGGTGACGTGGACGGTCGCGATCGCCGTCGGCATCGCGCAGCTTGCCGCGATTGCGTTTCCCGGCACGTCGCGTTCCGGCGCGACGATCATCATCGCGCTGGCGCTCGGGCTCGGACGCGTGGCGGCCACGGAGTTTTCATTCCTGCTCGGCGTGCCGACGCTCTGCGCCGCGGGGCTGAAGACATCGCTCGATGCGTGGAAGGCCCACGAGCAGGTGCTGTGGGTTCCACTCGTCGTCGCGGCAGTTGTCGCGGCGGCATCTTCATTCGCGGCGGTGCGCTGGATGCTCGGTTACGTGCGCAGCCACACATTCACCGGCTTTGGATGGTATCGCATCGGTGCCGCCGTGGTGTTGGTGGTGGTCGGTGTGGCGTGGCATCACTGAGGCTTTGCTTTTCCACGCTGCGGTTTCCTAGAGTGCAGTTCGTCGATGCGAATCGCCCCCCTCATCCTCTGTCTCGCGTTGTCGCTATGCTCCTCGCGGGCAGCGGACATCGCGTCCACGCTGATGGCGGACGGCTTTGACGCCCCGGTCGGCAAGCCGGATGGCGAAGGCTACTATCGGTCGCGCGGCTACCGGGCGAACGGGCACCTCGGTGAGGACTGGAACGGCAACGGCGGGGGAAACACGGATCTCGGCGCGCCGGTGTATGCCGTTGCGCACGGCATCGTCGTCTTTGCGCAGAACTTCGGGCACGGGTGGGGGAATGTCGTGATCGTGCGGCACGCATACCAGGAGGAGGGGCGGCAGAAGCTGGTGGATTCGCTCTACGGGCACCTGGATCAGATTCTCGTGCGCCACGGCCAGCAGCTCCGCCGGGGCGAACAACTCGGCACCATCGGCACCGGCGGCGGGCTTTACCCGGCGCATCTGCACTTGGAGCTGAGGAAGGACGTGCGCGTGGGAATGGCGCGTCACCGCTTTGCAAAGGACGACACGGTTTACTGGAGCCCGGTGGACTTCATGGCGGTGCGCCGCCAGTTGAAGCCGACTGTCGCCGTCGCCAGCGTGCCGATGAACACGTTCGTGGCGTTCGATGTCACTGCCGAGGGCCAAGGCGACGCACCGGGCTTGCGGGTGACCGGTGCAGCCGGCGGCGGGAAGAAGGATCCCGCGAAGAATTCGGAACGCCCGGGCGTGAAGAAGCCCGGTGCTTCGCGTTAGGCGGGCCGGAGCACGGCAAGCACTTCGATTTCCGCAGTCTGCGGAAACATGTCGATCGGGGTGACGGATTCGAGGCGGAAGGTGGAACGCATTTCTCCGAGATCGCGGGCGAGTGTCGCCGGGTTGCAGGACACGTAGAGGATTTCCGAGGGCCGCGACGCGCAGAGCTGCGCGGCGATTCGCGGAGCAATCCCCGTCGCCGGAGGATCGAGGATCACTGAGGTGCGCGCCATGTCGTGCGCGCCGAGAACTTCGGCGAGCAGGACGGCGGCATCGCCGAGGAGGTGCCGCTCGTTCGTGGCGGCGGACCTTCGCGCGCGGGCGACGGCGTGCTCGTTTTCCTCGATGCCGATGACCTCGTCGAAGAATGTCGCGAGCCTCGATGAGAAGAAGCCCGCCCCGGCGTAGGCGTCCACCAGCAGGGCCTGTCCGCGGAGAATGCTGCGCTCGACGAGCGCGAGGAGCTCCGTTGCGACCGCGTCGTTGGTCTGCCGGAAGAAACTCTCCGCCTCGCCGGCGTGCAGCGTGTAGTCGCCGTCGCGCACCGCGGTCCGGCGCATCCGCCGGAGCGCGTCATTCACCGCGGGTCGGGCGATGGCGCAGTGGGTGACGGCCACCAGGTCATGGGAGCGGTGCGCGAAGAAGCCGGGCTGCCCGTCCTGCACATGCACCCGGATGCGGTTGCGATACTCGTAAGGCTCCGGGGCCGGGACGATGGGCCGCATGGGAACCTCCGCAAATTTTCCCACTCGTCGGAGCGTCTGCTCGACCTGCCGGTGCTTGATTTCGAGCTGCCGCGCATACGTGATGTGCTGGTAGGCGCAGCCACCGCAGCGGGCGAAGTATTCGCACTTCGGCTCAACACGATCCAGCGACGGCGTGAGAATCTCGACGGCCCGCGCCTCGGCAAATTTTCGCTGATCCTTCACCATCTCCGCGCGGACGGTGTCGCCCGGCGCGGTGAAGGGGACGAAATAGACCTTCCCCTCGTGTCGCGCGACTCCCGCGCCGCCGAAGGCGACATCTGCGATCTGCAGTTCAATGAGCTTTTCCATAAAAAGAACGGAGGCTTCCATCCCGAGGGACGGAAGCCTCCGTGGAAAGGTGTCCTCTGCGACTAGTAGCTGTCGTAGAGCGTCGTGTAGCGCTTGCGCGCCTCGAAGCCGAGCTCCGGTGGGAATTCGTCGTAGCCGTGGTTGATCCACGGAACCTTCGCGCGCAGCACCGGGCGGTAGGAGCGCTTGTAGGTCGGGAAGGGGAAGGTGACGAACTCATACACGCCTGCGCCCATCCGGACGAAGGTGCGGCCGACACCCTTGATGAATCCGTAGGAGGCGCCGGCAGAATCACCATCAAGATCGATGGTGCGGCGCACCGTCGCGGGAATTTCGCTCGAGGCGAGGAACAGGTTTGCCCACGCGCGTCCAAGCTTCCGGGTGGCCGAGTATTCGCGCATCGGCGGATCCTGAATGTCCGCGAATGCGGTGCCGGCGACAAAGAGGGCGGTGAGGCTGAGGAGGAGACGTTTCATTCGTGGATTTTTCTAAAACAGCTTCTGCGGGCGAATGCAAACGCCTTTTTTCAAAACCAGTGCGCAAACCAGTTCCAAATCGCGTCCCACAGATGTCGGAACATCGCCCACAGGTAGGTGCCGAAGTAAATCCAGAGGCCGAGATAGGCCCATGAGGCGAGGCCGAGAAGGTGGCCGATGAGGATCATCACGCCGTCCCGGCACAGGAAGCCGACGATCAGGAAAATGATCGAGAGTGCGGGCGGGCCGTTGGTGAGTGGGATCGGCAGCGGGAGCGCGAGGAAGAGGCCGCCGGAGACAATTCCCAGGCCGAAGAGGCTCGTCATGAGGGGGCCGGCGACGAGAAATTTGAGCCTGGGCTTCATGTAGCGCTCGAGCCGCTCCATGAGCCGCGCGACGAAGGGGATGACTTTTTGAAGGGTCGAAAACGAAACCTTCTTCCGGAGAATGAAGTCCGGCAGCTTCGGCCTGCGGCGCAGCATGAACGCGATGCCGATGAGCAGGATGGCGATGCCAAACGGCACGGAAAGGCCCGGGATGTTCGGGATCGGAAATGGTGCCGCGAGGAAGAGCACGAGCAGCGCGTAGCCCCGGTCTTTCAGGTGGATCTCGATTTCGCCGAGCGACATGGCCTCTCCTTTCGCCGCATCGATCAGCGAACGCAGGCTGGTGCTGACCGGATCCAGCACATCCTCGGCCGTTGTGGGCGGCGGACTCTGCGTCGCGTCGCTCATGCCCCCGCTGGCGTGTCCGTCGAATGCTCCGCCGTGGAATGGCGGCTCCACCATGCTCCGAGGATGAAGAGGATCACGGCAAACGCCCACGGCAGCCATTCGACCGTCATGCGAACCCATCCTTCCGCCGCAACGACCAGTTTCTCCAATTCCGCGCCCCGCATTCCCTGATGCGCGGGCACCCCGAGCCAACTGAGAACGTGCGGATCTTGAAAGATGATCTTCCCGGCCACGTGGCCGAGCACTCCGCCACCGAGCCAGATCAGCCAGCGGAAGCGGTTGAGGAGCATCGAAATCAGCGCGCTGCCGCAAATCACGAGGGGGATGGAAAGCAGGAGGCCGAAGATTACCAGCGACATTTCGCCATGCGGGGAGGCGCTGCCTTCCTGCGCGATTCCCGCAATGGCGATCACATTGTCCAAGCTCATGACCACATCGGCCACGATGATAATGCGCACCGCCTGCCACAGTGAACCCGCCGTGTGCTTGTGGGCCTTCTCCGGATGAGCCGCATCCTCCAGCGCCTCGTCCTGGGGGCGCACCAGTTTCCAAGCGACCCAGAGCAGGAGGAGTCCGGCGATGAGTTGGAGGACGGGGATCCGTGTGAGCCAGGTGATTAGAAAAACAAAAAGCACGCGCAGCCCGACGGCGCCGCCTGCTCCGAAAATCCGCCCCCAGAACTGCTGGCGCCTCGGAAGGGAGCGCGTCGCGAGCGCGATCACGAGCGCGTTGTCACCGGCGAGCACCAAGTCGGTGAGGACAATTTTCGCCAGTTTCGTCAGTGTCTCCGGCTCGAAGAGATTCATGCGTGCGTTTTTCCGGGCCCGTTCAGCGGCTCCGGCCGGGCCTACTCGAAGTCATACACCACCACGCGCGCGCAGTGGACCTTGAAGACCTTTTCCACGAACTCGATGTGGAGCGGATGCACCTGGTAATCGTCCTGCTGCTGCTTGGTGTCGAAGATGAGGTTCAGCGCGACTTGGTAGCTCTGGTCCACGACCGGGCGGTGGCTGCCCACCATCCTGCCGATGTGGAAACTGCGCACGCCAGGGATCGGGCGCAGGTATTTCTCGGCGCCTGCGAGCAGATCCTCGGCGGCGTTTGGGTTTTCCGGCTTGGTCCAAAAGATGACGACGTGACTGAACATAGGGCGGAGTGCTTAGGGCCTCGGGCGCACACGTGGCAAGCAGGCAACTCAGCCCGCGATCGGATCGCGCGTGAGCACGCCGTTCACGGTGCGCATGAGGCCGAGCGGATTCGCGTTGCGGAGCGCTTCCGGGAGGGCGGCTTCGGGGAAACCCTGGAGGCAAATCGGCCGCGTCCAGCGTGCGATCGCCGCGGTGCCGACACTCGTGAAGCGCGAATCGGTCGTCGCGGGATAGGGGCCGCCGTGCTGCATCGCCGGGCAAACTTCGACGCCCGGGGAGAATCCATTCACGAGGACCCGGCCCGCCTTTCGCTCCAGGATGCGGACGAGATCGCTGAATTCGGAAAGATCCGCGCCGTCGGCATGCAGCGTCGCGGTGAGCTGGCCCGGCAGCGAGCGCGCGGCGGCCTCCAGTTCCGCCACGCTGCGCGCGGAGACGAGCAGCGTGCATGGGCCGAAGACCTCCTCGCGCAGCTCGCGGTGGAGGAGGAACGTCTCCGCGTCCGTCGCAAATGCGAGCGGCTCGGCCTGCGTCTTCGCGGCGTCCGCCTCGGTGTCGGATTCGGCGAGCACCACCACGCCGGGGATTTTCTGCACGCGATCGACGCCCGCGTGGAAGGCGTCGCAGATCCCGCGGTGGAGCATCGTGCCGGGCGCTGCGCCGCGCACCTGCTCCCGGAAGAGCCCCGTGAACGTGTCGAAGTCCTCGCCGCCGAGCGCGAGGACGATGCCTGGCTTTGTGCAGAACTGGCCGACCCCGATGGTGAAGGCGTTCTTCAGCCCCTGCGCGATGGCGGCAGAGCGGTTCCTCAGCGCGCCGGGGAGGATGAGGAGCGGGTTCGTGCTGCCCATTTCCGCAAAGACGGGAATGGGCTCCGGCCTCGTCGCCGCAGCGTCGAACAGAGCGCGGCCGGCACGTTCCGAGCCAGTGAATCCGAGTGCGCGGGTGAGCGGGTGGCGGACCAGCTCCAGCGCGACCTCCGCACCGGTGCCGTGCAGGAGCGAGAAGACGCCATGGGGCATGCGGCACGTCTCGATTGCGCGGTAGATTGCGCGGGCCACGATCTCCGATGTGCCGGGGTGCGCCGGGTGCGCCTTCACCACGACGGGGCAGCCCGCCGCGAGCGCTGACGCCGTGTCGCCGCCCGCCGTGGAAAATGCCAGCGGAAAATTGCTCGCGCCGAGCACGACGACCGGCCCGAGCGGCGCGAGCATTCGGCGGATGTCGGGGCGGGGAACCGGCTGCCGGTCGGGCAGCGCGGTGTCAATGCGCGCATCCACCCACGACCCTTCGCGGATGAGCGCGGCGAATGTCTTGAACTGCCCG
This sequence comes from Chthoniobacteraceae bacterium, assembly GCA_044221185.1. Taxonomy (GTDB): domain Bacteria; phylum Verrucomicrobiota; class Verrucomicrobiia; order Chthoniobacterales; family Chthoniobacteraceae; genus SXWH01. The sequence goes on from JBGAPP010000003.1 coordinate 439,866, forward strand.
CAGGCGCGCCCGCGCTCCATCGTCAGCCGCTCGATGGGCAGGCCCGTCTCGGCATTTGCGCGCCGCAGCAGATCGTCGCCCGCGGCCATGAGTTCCGCGGCGATCATATCGAGGAAATCCGCGCGCGTCTTCGCGGGCATCTGCCGGTAGATCTCGAATGCCTCGTCGGCCTGCCGCATCGCGAGATCCACGTCCTCCGCGCTGGCTTCGTGGAAATCCGGCTCCAGCCGCGTTCCATCGAGCGGCGAGGTCGCATGGAAGGTCTTCGCGGTGGCGTGCGCGGTTTTGCCGGCGATGAGTGAGCGTCCGTCGAATTGCATGAAAGGCGAATGGCGGATGCCGCCTGCAAACGCAACGCCGAATCCGCCGCGCTTAGTCGGCGTCCGACAGCTTCAGCATGCGCGACACAAACATCGTGCGCGCATAGAATGCGTGCGTGTGGTCGCCGCGGCCCGGTCCCTTTGTCCTTGGCTGCACGAGGTTGCCCATCCAGCCCGTGAGGGCCTTCGATCCCTCCGCGCGGATCGTCTTCTGCACCAGCCCGTAGTCGGCCTGCACCTGGCGGAAAGTCTCGCCGTCCGAGAGGTCGAACGTGCCGAGCTTCACGAGGCGCGAATGCTCATCATCGGCGTTCACCCACTCGCGCGCGCAGATGAGGAGGGCGCGCAGCTTTTCGAGCAGATGGCTGTGCTCGAACGGCGTCTCCGAGACGTTGCGCGGATCAATCATCGTGATCGCCATGGTCTCCTTCACCTGCCAGTGGCCCTGCGCGTTCCGCACGACGGGCACGACCTTCAGCTCCCACGTGCCGAAATCCGGCGCCTGCTCGGCGTCCTGCGGATGTCCGAGCAGCCGCTCGATCACCATTCCTGCCCAGCCCTTGTTCTTGCGCCCATTTTTCCAGACGGTGACCCCACGCTCCTCCGCGAGCGGGCGGAGATCCTTCCCGATGTGCGGACGGAGAATCTCGATCGCTCCGTCGCGGGTGAGGCCGGGTGCCTTTGTTCGCGCATCGGGGGCTGCGTTCATCCGCGCACTGTGCGCGGCGCCGCAGACGCGCGCTAGCTTTTCCCGGCGAGCGCGCGGTCGAGCAGTGCGCTGATCTCGGCGAGCTTGTAGGGCTTCACCAGCGTCTCCATCACGCCGAGCGCCTTCAGCTCCTTCTCCCGGTCGAGCATCACCTCCCCGGTGACGGCCACCACCCGGAAACCGGCGGTCGCAGGATCCTCCTTGAGGGTGCGGAGCACGTGCTCGCCGCTCATGTCGGGGAGGTTCAAATCGAGAAGGATGAGCTCGGGCTTGTGCTCCCGCGCGAGATCGAGGCCGATGCTGCCTTGCAGCGCGGACATCAGTTCGATGTCCTTGCGCGTGCTCAGGAAGCGCTCGAGCAGGTAGTAGTTCGCCACATCGTCCTCGATGTAGAGGATCTTGCGGACGCTGCCCGGCGGCGGTGCCGGCTCGCTGCTGCCGCCGGCCGGAGCCGGTGTTTCGGCAGGCGCGGGGGCCGGCTGGCTTTCCGCCACTGGCAGCTCCACCCAGAAGGTGCTGCCCATCCCCACGGTGCTTGCCACGCCGACGCGCCCGCCGAGGCCGTTCACCAGCCGCTGGCAGATCGCGAGTCCGAGACCTGTGCCGCCCTCGGTGCCGCCTTCGCGCGTGCCGAGGCGCTCAAACGGAACGAAGAGACGCGCGAGCTTTTCCTGCGGAATGCCGACGCCGGTGTCCGTGACGCTGATGCGCCACGCGGTGGTGCCCGCGCGCGCGACTGTGAGCGCGACGCTGCCGCCGTCCCGGTTGAATTTCACGCCGTTGGAAAGCAGGTTCAGCAGCACCTGCTTGAGCCGCTCCCGATCCGTCGAGACGAACGGTGCTTCACCCGCGGGTTCGGCGACGCGCAGCGTGATCTTCCGCTTCGACGCCGCCGGCGTCGAGACGACCACTGCCTCGCGCAGCAAGTCGAGCGCATCCACCGACTCCATGTGGAACTGGACGCGCCCCGCCTCAAGCCGCGCGATGTCGAGCACCTCGTTGATCAAATCGAGCAGGTTGCGTCCGGCGCGCGAGATGTGGTCGATGCTCTCCTGCTGTTTCTCCGTGTGCTCCTCCATTTCAAGGAGCTGCGTGAAGCCGAGAATCGCGTTCAGTGGCGTGCGCAGCTCGTGGCTCATGCGAGAGAGAAACTCGCTCTTCGCCCGGTTCGCCGCCTCGGCGTCCGCGCGCGCGCGGCGGATGCTTTCCTCGGATTCGTGGCGGTCAATCGCGGCGGTGAGCACGTTGGCGATGGACTGCACGAAGGTCGCGTCGTCGCGGGAGAAATCGCGCGGCCGCATCGAGAACGATGCCAGCACGCCGAGCGGCCGGTCACCGGCTTTGATGCAGACCGTGATGCCGCTCATCATCCCTGCGGCCCTCACTGCTTCGGAGACGCGGAAGCGCGTCTCGCGGGCCAGGTCGCGCGAAACGATCGCCTCGCCCGTCTGCACCGTGTATCCGCTCATCGTCTGAAGCCCGCCCGCATGGGGGACGCGCTTGAAGGGCTCGTTCTTCCAGCCGACTTCCGCGAGCGGCTTGAAGATGTCTTCCTCCTCCTCGTAGTGCAGGACGGAAGTGCGGTCGCTCGGCAGCATCTCCTGGACGATTTTCACGGCATCGAGCATCATGTCCTTGAGCGGCTGCCCGGCGAGCGCGCGCTGCCCGAGGCGCGAGATTGCGGCCTGCCGCAGTGCGCTGTTCTTCAGCTCGAAGTTCGCGCGCGCCAGCTCGCTTGTGCGCTCCGCCACGCGCTGCTCCAGCCGCTCGTTTGCGAGCTGGATGGCACGCTCGGTCATCCGCTCCTTCGTCACATCCTTCAGAAATCCGACCATCCGGCCGATGTGTCCCTGCCGGTCGAGGAAGAAGCATCCCTGCGCGTGGACGATGATTTCGCCGCCGTCGCTGCGGATGGCGCGGAACGCATGGTCAAACGGATCGCGCGTCATCGTCGCCTGATCGAGCCGCTCGTCGAATGCCTGGAGATTATCCGGGTGGATGACGGCCCGCAGGCGATCCATGCCGCCCTCCATTTCGTCCGCTGAAAAGCCGAGGAGCAGGCCGATCCCCTCGCCATAGGCGATTTCACCGGTCACCGTGTCCCAGTCGAAGACCACCTGGCCGCTCGCGCGAATCGCGGCGTTGTAGCGGTTTGCCCACTCGATGTGCTCGAGTTCCTTCAGCTTCCGCTCGGAAATGTCGCGGCAGATCGTCGAGAGGAACTCCGTCTCGCCATCCGCACCGACGTGCGCGAGCACGACCTGGATCACGGGAAACTCGCGGCCCGCAGCCGAGAGCAGCGCCGTCTCACCCGACCACGTGCCCTCCGCCTGTGCGGAGGGGAAGCCCTCCTGCACGAGAATCTCGTAGGCCCATTCCGGGTGGAGGTCGCGCAGAGTCAGCTCGGGAATGTGGACATCCTGCTGGAGTTCGAGCAGCCGGCGGCCCGCGGCGTTCAAGTAGTGCAGCCGCCCGTGCCGATCCGTCATCGCGACGACATCCGTCGTCGCCTCGAAGATTCGGGCAAAGCGCGAATTCGGCTCGTCCGGAGCGAGGTCGTGAATGGAGACCGCAATGGAACTGGCGTCAGGCATGGGCTGTTTGGGGGCGCGAACGCCCTTTTCACCTCTGAAACAAGCCAGATGAATGCCATGTCAATCAGCTAAATTGTAGCGGTCGCGCCTTTGGATTTCACATCGTCTGCCGCCCGCGCCCGATTATGGTTTGCCGGCAGCATGGGCAACCTCGATGACAACCTTCGCGACTGGCTCGCCGCCGATCTGGCCGACATCGCCGGGACATTCATGCCGTTCGGGAAATTTGGCCCCGTCCATCATCCGCCGCATGGCGTGCCGCTCTTCGATCTTCCGCTCGAATACCTCTGCTGGTTTCAAAAGCGCGGCTGGCCGCGCGGCCGCATCGGCGAGCTTCTCCGCATCGTTCATCAGCTCAAGACGGACGGCTGTGATGAGATTTTCGACCGCTTCCGCCGGGCGAGGGGAGGGCGCACTTCGCTCAGGCAGTAGCCGCGAGGATTACGGCATCGGCGACTTCCAAATCGGCACGTCTTCCTTCATCCGGTCGATGAGTGCGCCGCAGAACGCGAGGGCCTGCCCGCGGTGCTTCGCCTCCACCCGCACGAGCAGCGACGCCTCGCCGACGGGAACGCCGCCGAGCCGGTGAATGACGAGCACGCTTCCCACGGGATGCTTTGCTGACAGTTCCGCGAAGATCCGGCCGAACTCGCGGTGCGCCATCGGCTCATAGGCCTCGTAGGAGAGCCCCGCGATTTTCCCATCGCCCTCCGTCTCGCGCACAATGCCGAGGAAGTCCACGACCGCGCCGACTTCCCGCGAGGCCGATTTCCATTCCGGCGCGGAGATCGGTCCGTTGACGAGGAGCACTTTGGTTTCCATCGCTATCCTCCGCTGACCGGCGGCAGCAGCGCGATCTCCTGCGCGAGCGGGCCCACGGCGTCGTCCCACGACTGGTATTCGCAGTTCACCGCGACGCGCACATTGCCCGGCTCAAACGCCGGCGCCACGCGGGCGAAAATTTCGCGGGGCGTTTCCTGCGGCGAACACTCCACGGCCGTGTCACGCCAGCCGAGCCGGTCGGCCGCCTGGGCGAACGCGAGGAGTTTCACGGAAATCATCGTGCGCACTGTATGGGCGGGCCGCGGCATTTGGAAGCGGCCTCGTGTGAAAATGTGCGCGGCGGCTGGGAATTGCTTCGCCCCCGCGCGAATGCGGGCCGCATAATCCGGCCCGAGATGATCACCCTTTCCGAAGCCCGCGCGCTCATTGCCGAGAAGGCCCACATGCTCGCGCCCGAGCGTGTGCCGCTCGCCGCCGCGCGCGGGCGCGTGCTGCGGGAGGCGCTGGTCGCGGACGAGGACATCCCGGCTTTCGACCGCTCCGCGATGGACGGCTATGCGGTGAATGGCGATGGCACCGGCGTGTTCCGACTTGTCGCAGAGGTTCCCGCGGGCGTCGTCCCCGCGAAGGCGCTCGCCGCTGGAGAATGCGTGCGCGTCTTCACCGGTTCGGCGATTCCCGACGGCACGACGCACGTGGTCGTCCAGGAAGTCGCGAAGCGTGAAGGAGACGCGGTTTCATTCGAGCGGCGCGACGCGGGGACGAACATCCGCCGCCGCGGTGAAGATGCCCGGGAAGGCGGAATCCTCATCGAGCGCGGCGTCCGGCTTGGCGCGACCGAGTTGTCACTCTTTGCGCAAATCGGGAATACGGGCCCGCTGGTCTCGCCGCGTCCGCGCGTGCTGCACGTCGCGACGGGAAGCGAAATTGTGCCGCCGGATTCCAAGCCGCAGGCCGGGCAGATCCGCGACAGCAACTCGACGCTCGTTGCGGCGCTCGTCGCGGAGTCCGGTGCCGAAATCGCCGCGCAGCGCCGCACGGGCGATGATTTCGCATCCCTGCTCGCCGCGGTGGAATCCGCGCCCGCGGAAAGCTGGGACGTGCTGCTGCTTTCCGGCGGCGCGAGCGTGGGTGACTACGATCTCGGGCTGAGGGCGCTGCGCGAACTCGGATTCGAGGTCCATTTTCAGCAACTCAATCTCCGTCCCGGAAAGCCGCTCATCTTCGCGACCCGCGGCCGGCAGCCTGCATTCGTGATTCCCGGCAATCCGCTGTCCCACGTCGTGTGCTGGCATGTCGTGATACGCGCCGCGTTCGACATGCTGACCGTTGGCGACGCGGAGTTCGGGCTTGCGGCCGCCGCGCTCGGTGGGACAATGCCGCTGAAGGGTTATGCGCGCGAGACGTGGTGGCCGGCGCGGTTGTCGTGGGAGGGCGATGCGCCGGCGTTCATCCCGGTGAAATGGCAGAGTTCCGGCGACCTCACCGGCCTCGCGGGCTTCGATGCGCTCATCCGCGTTCCCTCGGGCAGCCCTGCGATTCAGCCGGGCGAAAAGGTGTCCGCGCGCCTCATCCGCGCCTGAGCGGCAGGCTGTGCTCGCTTTTTCACGCGCGGCAAAGGAGGCTGCCGCCATGCCGAAGAAAACTTTCAGCCACCTCGATGCGCAGGGCGCGGCCCGCATGGTGGACGTGGGCGCGAAGCCCGTGCAGCGCCGCACCGCGAGCGCCGAGGGGTTCGTCCATTGTGCCGCGGCGACCATTCGCGCGCTGCGCAGCAAGGCGCTCCCAAAGGGCGATGTCCTCACCGTGGCAAAAATCGCCGGCATCCAGGCTGCGAAGCGCTGCGATGAATTGATTCCGCTGTGCCATTCGCTGCCGCTCGATTCGGTGGATGTGGATTTTGAAGTGAAGGCCAACTCGGTGCGTGTGACCGCGACGGCGCGCACGACGGCAAAGACAGGCGTCGAGATGGAGGCGCTCACCGCCGTGAGTGTGGCGGCGCTCACGATCTACGACATGTGCAAGGCCGTGGACAAAGGAATGAGCATCGGCGATGTCCGCGTGACTGCGAAGGTGAGGGAATGAAGTGCGCGCGCATCACCCTCAGCGACCGCGCCAGCGCGGGTGTCTATGAGGACCGGAGTGGTCCGGCCATCGAGCAGTTTTTTGCGGAGCGCATCGCGGACGAGGTCGAGTGGGTGCGCGTGCTCATTCCCGACGAGCGCGCGCAGATCGAGGCGGCGCTCCGCCGTGTGTGCGATGAGGAAAAATGCGCGCTCGTGGTGACGACCGGTGGCACCGGTCCGTCGCCGCGCGATGTGACTCCCGAGGCCACCCGTGCAGTGCTGGAGCGCGAGCTGCCGGGCTTCGGCGAGATCATGCGCGTGCAGTCCTTTGCAAAGGTGCCGACGAGCATCCTGAGCCGCTCCACCGCGGGAACGCGTGGCGCCTCGCTCATCGTGAACCTTCCCGGGAGTCCGAGAGCCATCGGCGAATGCCTGCCGCTGGTGCTCCCTGCAATCATCGAATGCCTCGACCACCTCGGTCATCCGCGGCCAAAGCTGCGCTGAGCTTTCAGCCGCCGACACGGGACATCTCGACCTTCGGCGCGGGTTCCGTTTTCGACGAGCGGATCTCCGAGTAGCGATCGCCGCGCGACCTCCAGACCGAGGCGATTTTTTCCGCGATGCTTTCGTCGGTGGCGCCGGAGCGAAGGAGTTCGCGCAGAGCCGTGCCGCGATTCGCGAAAAGGCAGGTGAACAGCGTCCCATCCGCGGTGAGCCGGGCGCGCGTGCAGTCGCCGCAGAATGGCCGCGTCACAGACGCGATCACGCCGATTTCGCCGCCACCCGCGGTGAGGAAGCGCATCGCAGTCTCGCCGGGGTAATTCCGCGCGATCGGCGTGAGGGTCGCCGCCTCGCCGGCGCGCGCGACGATTTCCCCGGCGGGCACGACATCGGCCATCCGCCATCCGTTCGAGTTGCCGACATCCATGTATTCGATGAAGCGCACGATGAAATCGGGCCCGGCGAATCGCCGCACCATCGCGCCGATGTCGGCGTCGTTCACGCCGCGCCTCACGACCATGTTCAGCTTGATCGGCCGGAAACCGGCGGCGAGCGCGGCATCGAGGCCCGCAAGCACGCGTCGGAGCGGGAAGTTCACGTCGTTCATCGCGGCGAAAGTCTTCTCGTCAATCGTGTCGAGACTCACCGTGAGCCTTCGGAGGCCAGCGTCGCGGAGCGCGGACGATTTTTCCGCGAGCAGCGAGCCATTGGTCGTCAGCGTGAGGTCGCGGAGTCCGGAGATCGCGGCGAGCTGCGCGATGAGCCGCTCGATGTCGCGGCGGAGCAGCGGTTCGCCACCGGTGAGCCGGAGCTTTTCCACTCCGAGGCCCACGAAGATGCGGCTCACCCGTGCGAGTTCCTCAAAGGAGAGGATGTCATCCTTCGGCAGAAAGTCGTAGCCGCGGCCGAAAATCTCCTTCGGCATGCAATAGCCGCATCGGAAATTGCACCTGTCAGTGACGGACAGGCGCAAGTCGCGGAGCGGTCGCTGGAGCTGATCGAGCATTCGCCGGATGCTTATACCAAGTGCCGAGGGCGCGCACGCCCCAATCTCGATCGAAAATGCACGCATCCGTTCGCGTGCTTCGCTGATTGCGCGCGGCTACGAGAGAACAGTCTCGTCGCTCTCGCTGTATTGCCGGAGCCGCGCTTCGAGCTTTTCGATGATGGCCTCGGCGCCTTCGCGGGCGCGGCGTTCGTCCAGCAGCGCCGTCTCCAATTCGCGGATGCGCTGCTGCAGATTCATGCGGATGCTGGTCGGGCGCGTGGAAATGGCGATGTCCGGCGGCGGCGCTGGATTCAGCAGGCCGGGCGGAAGAAGGTCGCGCACGCGCATGACGGATGCATCCTTGCAGTTCGTGACGGTGGTTTCCGGAGTGATTTCCCCCGCGGCGATAAACTCGGCGATCGCCCCGATGGTCGTCGGCCCGTAATATTGCTCGTCGCCCACCTCCACGAGGTAATCCATCTGCAGCTCGGGGACCATGGGCGCTTTGATCCAGTTGTTTTGGTCGGTGGAGACGCGGTCAAGCGGGGAAACTTGCGCGTCTGCGGCCCATTGCCGGAGCTGCTGGAATGTGAGCGGTCCGAAGAGGGAGCCGTCGCTTGCTTTGCGGAGATACCAGACGCTGACGTCCATAATTATTGTCCTTCCTTCTTTGGGGTCGGGGGTGGAAGCACGAGCTGCTGTCCGATTTGGAGCTTCTTTGGATCGGTGATGCGGTTGAGCTTCTGAAGCTCGGTGGTGGTCGTGCCGTGGGCCTTCGCGATTTTCTCCAGCGACTCGCCTTTCACGACGATGTGGACGTTCGCCGGCGGGCGGGGCGGGACAGGGCGCGCTGCGGGAACCGCAAACTCCGTATTTTCCGCCGGGGCTGCCGGCGTGGCGGGCGCCGCACCGGCGCCGCCGTCCATTTTTGCGCTGAGCCGGGAGACCTGCGCCGTGAGCAGTTCGATTTGCTTCGCCTGCTGCTCGACCATCTGGCGCAGCGCCTTCACCTCGTCCGCCACGTTGTATTGCGCGTGAGCCGCCGGAGAGGCCAGCACTGCCAGCGCAAAGCTGGCGCTCAGTCGGGGGAGGGAAAAGCGGAAACTCATCGCCGCGATCTTCCACGTTTTCGCGGGGGAAGGCAAGGAGCACTTGCCTGCGCCGCGGAAAAATCTGCGCCGCCATTTTTTCCTGCGCCGCGTCCGACGCCCTTGCAATCCTCATGCGCGGATCGTAGTCTCCGCCATGCCTGAGCGGACGCAAAAACCAACCGGCCCGGCGCCATGGGAGCGCAAGGATGGGGGTGGCGACGGACCCAAGTCGCCCGACGTCAAAAAGCCCGACACCAAGGGCATCCTCGAACGGATGCGCCGCGTGGATCCCGACCAGGCGCGCCGCTACCGCCAGCGGACGGGAGAGTGAGGCGCGGCGCGCCGAACGACGAATGCGGAATGACGAATGACGAATGAATCCGCGCTGCCGATGAGCCCGCATTTTTCCCCACGCGCAACAGCCGCGCTCGATGGCGCGCCTTCACAGGATTTCGGCGCCGTGCTCCGTCACCACGGCCTTCTCCCTCAGCCGCCTGATGCCGCTTCCCTCGGCATTCGACAATCGTCATTCGTCATTCCCCACGCCACGACGATCCTCGCGTTCAAGTTTGCCGACGGCGTCCTTGTCGCCGGAGATCGCCGCGCCACTGCGGGCAACACGATCATGTATGACCGTGCGGACAAGGTGCTGGAGATCGACCGCCACTCGCTCATGGCCATCGCTGGCGTGCCCGCGACCGCGTGGGAAATGGCGCGCGTGCTCGAGCACAGCTTCCACTTTTTCCGCCGCACGCAGCTCGCCGAGATGAGCCTCGAGGGAAAAGTGCGCGCCCTCTCGAAGCTGCTGCGCGACAACCTCGGCTTCGTGCTCCAGGGTGTTGGCGTCGTCGTGCCCATCTTCGCCACGTTCGACGCCGCCGCGGAAATCCCGCGCGTCTATTTTTACGACCCGATGGGCGCGCAGTTTGAGGCCGCCGACTTCGCCGCCACCGGCAGCGGGAGCCCCGCAGTGCGCGCCGTGCTGCATTTTGAAAACACCTACGCGCGCAAGCCGCTCCGAAAGCTCAAGGGCAGCGAAGCCGTGCTCCTCGCCCTGCGCGCTCTCGACACCGCCGCCGAGAGCGACTCCGCCACCGGCGGCGTGGACCGCCGCGCGCGCGTCTTCCCCATCGTGAAATTGATCACCAGCAGCGGCATCGAGACGCTCCCCGAGACGAGGCTCGCGAAGCTCTACAAGGCGAATCTCACAGACTGACGCGCCATGCACGAAGAACCATTCCGCTGGGTCGAGGCCGTTGCGAACCGCCGTGAATACATCGAGGACCAGCTTGCGCCCGGGAGCCCCATCGTCGCGCTCGGGTTCCGTGACGGCATCCTGCTCTTCACGCTCAGCCGCGAGCGGCAGAAGATTTTTGAGATCTACGACCGCATCGCGCTCGGCGGCATCGGGCACCCGGGCGACCTTGAGCGGCTGCGGCTCACGGCCATCGAGCTGGCGAGCACCGAGGGCTTCGCGCGCTCGGCGGACGACGTGGCGCTGCGCCGCCTCGCGAACTACTCGCTCTCGCCCGCGCTGAAGGCCGCGTTCGAGCAAATATACGGCCCGCCTTTCCTCGCGCGCCTGCTCTTCGCCGAACTCGGTCGCGGCGTCGCGCCGAATCTTTTCCTGCGCCTCGACTACGACGGCTCCATCCGCACGAACGGAGGAAACTTCGGCCGCGCGTTCGAGGACTTCGGTGTCATCGCCGGAAAGCCGCACGCCATCGCGGAAATGGAAAATTCGCTGCGTGCGGAGAAGCACTCCGATTTGAGTCTGGCCGACGCACTGCGCCTCGCCGCACGCACATGGGCCATCGGCCACCTCGCACTCAATGCCGAGTCCGACGCGCCGCCGCCCGACGAGACACGCGTCGCTTCGCACCTTAGCGAGCAACTCGCAAACGCGAGCATCGAGTCCGCGGTGCTGGAGAAAAAATCGCCGGTGCCCGCGTGTTGCCGCACGCTCGCCGAAAGCGATGTGCGCGCCGCGCTGGGGTAATTGTCACACGCCATGTTGCTGCGTCTCATTGCAATCTTCACCGTGCTCTGCACAGCGCATGCCGTCGAGTTCAGCACAGTGGAGATTGCAGGCAAGCGCATCACCGTCTGCCGTGTGAATGTGAAGAAGGAGCGGCTGCAGTTGTTTCATCACGATGAGAACGGCCAGCCTTTCAAGCGCTTCCCCGTCCTCGCGGACTGGCTCGCAAAGCGCGGGCAGACGCTCACTTTTGCCATGAATGCCGGCATGTATCTGCGCGACTTCTCCGCGGAGGGCATCTCTGTCGCGGACGGCAAGGAACTCACGCCGCTCAACACCGCCAACAGCTACGAAAGGGCACCAACACCCAACTTCTATCTCAAGCCCAACGGCGTCTTCGCCGTCACGGAGGCCGGTGCGCGCGTGATCGAGACCTCCGAGTATCCGCGACTGCGGGAAAAAGTGCTCGTCGCCACGCAGTCTGGGCCGCTGCTGTTGCGCGGCGGGCGGATGCACCCGGCATTCCGTGAGGGCTCGGAGAACCGGCTCTTTCGCAATGGTGTCGGCGTGCCGTCGCCGGACGTGGCGCTATTTGCCATCAGCGAGGCGCCGGTGAACTTCCACGAGTTCTCGACGATGTTCCGCGACTTGCTGCACTGCCCGGATGCGCTGTTCCTCGACGGCACGGTTTCGAGCCTGCACGCGCCGAAGCTGAAGCGGAGTGATTTTCGCATAGACCTCGGTCCGTTCATCGGCGTCACGGAGCCGGTGGCGAAGTAGCGCTCGAAATAGAAAGCCCTCGCTGCAGCGCTTTGCTGGCGGAGGGGCCGCACTTCTGCCATTGTCACCCCCAATGTCCCAAGCCGCCGCCACACCGCCGCCCGCGGTGCCGCACCTCCATGTCGTGCGGCCCATCGGGCGCGGGAGCTATGGTGAAATATGGCTCGCACGTTCGCTCACGGGTGCATGGCGTGCGGTGAAAATCGTGGAGCGCTCGCGGTTTGACGACGAGCGCGCATTCGACCGGGAGTTCGACGGCATGGCGCGCTTCGAGCCGGTGTCGCGGGAGCATGAGGGCTTCGTGGACATCCTGCACGTCGGGCGCAGCGACGACGGCGCATTTTTCTACTACGTGATGGAACTGGCGGACGACGCGGTCGTGCGGGCGAAATTCGATCCCGCGGCGTATCAGCCGAAGACGCTCAAGAGCGAGCTGCAGCGCGTCGCGCGGCTGCCGGCGGACGAGGTGATCACGCTCGGCCTCTCGCTCACCGCGGCGCTTGCGGCGCTGCACCAGCACGGGCTCGTGCACCGGGACATCAAGCCGGCGAACATCATCTTTGTCGGCGGCGTGCCGAAGATCGCGGACATCGGCCTCGTCTCCGCGATGGGGCAGGATTCGTTTGTCGGCACCGAGGGCTACGTTCCGCCCGAAGGCCACGGCACCGCGCAGGCGGACATCTACAGCCTCGGCAAGGTTCTCTACGAAATCGCGATGGGGAAGGACCGCCTGCAGTTCCCAGAGGTGAACACGCGCATCAGCGACCTGCCCGACAAGGTGCAGCTCATGCGGCTGAACGAGGTGCTGCTCCGCGCGTGCGCCCGCGAAACGGACGAGCGCTACGCGGACGCGGACGAGATGCGCGCGGACTTGGAGAGCGTGCGTGACGGGCGACCGCTCCGCGGAGGCCGCCGCCGCTGGCTTCCCCTTGTGGCGCTGCTGCTCCTGTGCGGGGCTGCGTTCGGCATTTGGAAAAACTGGCCTGAGGCCGCACCGGTGCAGACCGGCCAGGGCTCGGTGTTCATCGAGACGGAACCGCCGAATGCGATGGTGATTCTAGACGGGCGCGTGCTCCGGAGCCCGGCGCGGTTTGCGTCGGTGAAAGCGGGAGCCCAGAATGCGCGCGTGATGTTGCCGGGGTATGAGGCGCAGGATCTCCCGCTGCAGATCATGGCGAACGTGGAGGTGCGCCCCTCGAAGGTTTCACTGCGCCGGAGCATGGGCGGGGTGCATCTGAAATCGGAGCCCGCGGGGTGCGAGTTCGAGCTGCGTCTCGACGGCGGGCTGGTGAAGCGTGGAACGACGCCGGTGGATTTCAGCGATCTGCCCACTGGCACATACGAGGTGGTGATGCGCCACGCGGGCGGCGAAAAGCGTGCGCCCGTCGAAGTGAAGAGCGGCGAGGCTGCCGCGGTGTCGCTGCGGTTCGGCTCTGGAAAGTTCCTCGTGAGCAGCACGCCGGGCGGTGCGGAAATCCTCGCCGATGGCAGGGTCATCGGCACCGCGCCCTGCGAGGTCGCGCTGGGCGAGGGCGAGCACAAGCTCACCGCGCGCTACCGCGGGTGGCCCGCGCAGGAGCGGACGGTGAACGCCGAGCCCGGCCCGGTGGCCGGAATCGCATTCGCGTTTCCATTCGGCAGTGTGAAAATCACGAGCGCGCCCGCCGGTGCGGCGATCTTCGAGAACGGGAGGGAGATCGGACGCACGCCGCTGCCGCTCGAGGATCTCGAGCCCGGTGAGCGGAACTACGAGCTGAGGCTCACGGGCTACCGGAGCACGAAGGTCGCAGTGATGGTGAAGGCGGGGGAGCAGGCGTTCGTCGGCGCGCGCTTCGAGCGCCGGCCCGTGCCGCGGCGGGGCGAGCCGTGGGAGAATCCGCTGGGGATGAAGTTCGTCCCGGTCGGCGACGTGCTCGTCTCCGTGTGGCCGACGCGCGTGAAGGATTTTCAGGCGTTCTGCGAGGCGACGGGCCGCGCGCGGCTGCCGGTGGATTTTCCGCAGGACGACAGCCATCCAGTGGTGCGCGTGAACTGGGAGGATGCGCGCGCGTTCTGCCAGTGGCTCACCGAGACCGGGGTGAAGGCGGAGCGTCTCGCCGAGGGGCAGATCTACCGCCTGCCGAGTGACGCGGAATGGAGCTCCGCCGCGGGAATCGCGAACGAGAGCGGCGCGACGCCCCAGGAGCGCGACGGGCGCGTGCGCGAGTTTGCGTGGGGCAAGACTTGGCCGCCGCCCGCGCGCTCGGGGAATTTTGCCGACGCATCGCTGCGCCGGCAGCCGTTCATCGCGGGCTACAACGACGGCTTTGCCCAGACGTCGCCCGTGGGCAGTTTCCCGGCGAACAGGCTCGGCCTCTTCGACATGACCGGCAACGTGTGGCAGTGGGTCGAGGACAGCTACCACGGCGGTCCCGCGCGCAAGGACTGGGGCGTGCTGCGCGGCGGCTCGTGGGGCACGAGCAAAAAGGAGGAGCTGTCGATCGGCTACCGCGACGTGGTGGACCGCGCCGAGCGCGATGTGATCTTCGGGTTCCGCTGCGTGCTCGTGCCGTCAGCCGAGCGGTAGGGAATTGCGGCGCTTCAGCGCGGGCGTTGCGCCTCGTTCGTGCCCTGGAGCGCGCGGGTCCCGATGGCGGCGAGCCCGCCGACGATCACAAACCCGAGCAGCGCGACAATGTGCAGCGCGAGGAGGACTTTGAAATTCAGCGACGCAAAGATTGCGATGATTCCAAGCACGGCGACGGCACCGAAGTAGAGCAGCGATGCGGCGATGATGGAGAGCTTTGAGAAGCCGCCAGCCTGCTCGCCATTCCGCGTGCCGCTGAACGTGAAGCCGACCCACAGGAACAACTCCGCCAGGCCGACTGCGCCGATGCTCAGCCAGAAAGTCTCCGTCCATTGCGACTGGGGCACGAAAAGCATCGTGATGCCGAACGTGGAGGCGATGATTGCGAGGAAGATGAGAGTCCAGATGGCTTTCATGGTTTTGTAATGCGGAGTGTGAAACTGCGCCGGGCAATACGCAACGAAGGAAAACGCCGGGCGTGTGCGGCCCGTTTGGCTGCCTGCGAAACATGACAGAAAGATTCATTCCGCTCGTCACGTTTCCTCCATAGCGTCGCGCCCATGAAAATCGTCGAATTCCTGCAGTCCCGGCGGAAAGCAACGATCATCACGTGGTCGCTGGCCCTGGTCGCCGCCATCCTCGTGGTGGATTACATCACGCCGGTCACGGTGAGTTTCTTCATGTTTTATGCGGTGCCGGTCTTCATCGTGGCGTGGTCCTGCGGCACGCGGGTGGGGCTCGGCTTTTCAGTCGCGGTCTCGCTCCTGTCCTGGGTCGCGAATCTTCCCGGCGGCATGGAGATGAGCATCTATGTGTGGCGCGGCATCAACCGCATGGTCGCCTTCTTCATCGTGGCGACGTGCGGAATTGTGATGCGGCGTGAGAGGGAAATTTTGCAGGCTCGGATTCAGGCGATGGAGCGGTCGAGGCACTTGGAGCGTGAAATCGTGCGTGTCAGCGAGAACGAGCAGATCCGCATCGGCCAGGACCTGCACGACGGGCTTTGCCAGACGCTCGTGGCGATTGACTTTGCCGCGGCGAGCATCCGCTCGGACATGGAGCAGCGGCAGCTGCCCGAGGCTGAGGAGGTGCGGGCGCTGCAGAAGCTGCTGCAGGGAGCCGTTGTGGAGGCTCGCAGCCTGGCCCGCGGAATCTTTCCCGTGCAGATGGATTCGACCGGCCTCGCCACTGCACTGGAGGAGCTGATCGGAACGATGAACCGCCTGCGCAGCGCCTCAATTTCACTGGAGGTTGAAGGGGACATTCGGATCAAGAACCCACAGGTGGCGATGCACCTCTACCGCATCGCGCAGGAGGCCATGAGCAACGCGCTGAGGCATGGCCGGGCGCATCGCGTGACGGTCAGGATGGTGCAGGACGACGAGGCGTTCATGATGACGATCGTGGACGATGGATGCGGTTTCGACTCGGGCGTGCGATACACGCAGGGAATGGGGCTGCGGACCATCCGCTACCGTGCCGGGGAAATCGGCGCGCACCTTCAGGTGGACGCAAAGCCGCGCGAGGGAACAATCGTAAGCTGCCGGCTGCCCATGTCGGCGAACCGCGGCACGGTCGCGATTCAGGCTGCATAATCCCGGTCGAACGGGGGTGACGTTGGTCAGGTCAGTTCAACGACGGCTTTGATCACGCCGCTCTCCGGCTTCAGCCACGTGGGGAACGTATCGATCATGTCGTCGAACTTCGCGTGGTGCGTGATCCACGGCACCGTGTCGATCTGCCCTTCCTCGATGAGCGAGATGATGCGGCGGAAATCCGGCGGCAGCGCGTTGCGCGAGGCCATGATCGTGATCTCGCGGCGGTGCATCACGGGTGCGTGCAGGAAGCTCACCTCCTGCTGAGTGATGCCTACATACACGAGGCGCCCGGCGAACGCGCAGTAGGCCAGCGCGCCGCCCATGCTTTTGTTGCTGCCGGTCGCATCCACGACGACATCCGCGAGCTGGCGGCCGGTAATGGCCGAAAGCTGCTCCAGCGCCTGCGCCTCGCCGCCGGGCGCGAGCAGAATCGTGTCGGGCACGCGCATCTTTTCGCGGACGAACTGAAGCCGCGCCGCATTCATGTCCATGACGATGGTGCGTGCGCCGCTGAGCCGTGCGAATTCGATCACGGAAAGCCCGATGGGCCCCGCGCCGATCATGAGCACATGCTCGCCGGGCTGCGGGTTGCCGCGGTTCACCGCGTGGCAGCCGATGGCGAGCGTCTCGACGAGCGCGAGCTGATCGAAGGAGAGCTTGCGCGAGACGTGGAGCTTTCGTGCGGGAATGTGGAAGCGCTCGCACATTCCGCCATCGCACATCACGCCGAGCGTCATGTGGGCCTCGCAGCAGTTCGAGTGGCCGCGGCGGCAGGAGTAGCATTTCTGGCAGTTGATGTAGGGCTCCACCGAGCAGCGGTCGCCGGGCGCGACGTTCGTCACGCCTTCGCCCACGGCGAGGACTTCGACGCCGAGTTCGTGGCCGGGGATTCTCGGGTAGCTGAAGAAGGGCATCTTTCCGAGGTAGCCCGAGTAGTCTGTGCCGCAGATGCCGATGCGGTGGATGGCCACGACGGCCTCGCCGGGGCCGGGTTTCGCTGGCTCGGCAATTTCGATTTTGCGGAATGTCTGCGGCTTCTCGAGCTGGATGGCTTTCATGTGGAGCGGCGAGGAAAGCCGATGCTTCTCCGCGGATCAACGCTTCGCCATGCTGGCCAGCAGCGCATTCGCGCACGCATCGGCGAAGGCCGGGTCGTTGATCGTCGCGTCCATCTCGATGATGGGAACGTTTGCGCGGAGGTGCATTTTGATCGCACCGAACAGTGCCGCATCCGCCTCGGGCCAGTGGAACGCGCCGCCTTCGGCGCTGATGACGCTGACGGCCCTCAGCGGCAGCAGGACGGTCACGGGGCCTCGATACGCGTTCACTTTTTCCGCGAGGATGCGGCCGAGTGCGGCGCACTCATCCGGCGTCGTCCGCATGAGCGTGACCTGCGGGTTGTGCTGGTAAAAGCGACGGTCGGCAAACTTCGCGGGCACCGTCTCGCGGGCGCCGAAGTTCACCATGTCCAGGCAGCCCGGGGCGACGACCGCGGGCGTGCCGGTCTTTGCCGCGGCGTCGAGCCGCGCGGGGCCGGCGCCGAGGATGCCGCCGACGAGTTCGTCGGCCCACTCGGTTGTCGTCACATCGAGCACGCCGGCGACCATGCCGCTCTCGATAAGCGACTCCATCGTGCGTCCGCCGGTGCCGGTGGCGTGGAAGACGAGCACCTCGTTGCCGCGCGCCTCGAGGAGCGCCTTCGCGCGCTGCACGCAGTCGGTTGTGTTGCCAAACATGCTGGCGACCACGATCGGCTTTTCCGTCGAACCGGCATCAGGCACCGCGGTCTCGACCATTCCGCAAATTGCACCCGCGGCGCGCGCGAGGATGGTGCGTGAGATGCGGTTGATGCCCGCGACATCCACGATGGCGGGGAACATCACGATGTCCTTCACGCCGACGTATTGCGCGGTGTTGCCGCTCGCGAGGGTGGAGACCATCAGCTTCGGAAAACCGAGCGGCAGCGCGCGCATGGCCGCCGTCGCGATGGCAGTTCCGCCGCCGCCCCCGAGGGAAATCACGCCGTCAATCCTCACTTCCGCCTGCAGCTTCGAGAGCACGACTGCCGCCGCGCCGGCCATCGCGGTCACGCATTCGCCGCGGTCATGGCGCGCAATGAGCGCGGGAAGATCGAGGCCCGCGAGCCGTGCGACTTCCTCGCGGGAGATGTCCGGCTTCAGCCGCGGCGGCTGGTCGGTGCCTGCATCGATGACGAGCGTCCCATGGCCGCGCGCGCGGATCTGCTCGGCGACGAACCCATGTTCGTCGCCCTTGGTGTCCATGGTGCCGAGAATTGCGATGGTGGGCATGCGTGCGGGGATTTTCGGCGCGCATGAAAGCCGACCGCCGCGTGTGGGCGCAAGGCTTTGCCTTCGGCTAGCGGCGCGGGGGAGGCGGGCCGCCGGGAGGGCCGGGCAGTCCGGGATTTGGCGGTGGTGGCAGCGGACGCCGCGGGTAGGGCCAGCCGAACTCGTAGTAAAACGGATCGTAGGGGTAGCCCCAGCCGTAGAAGTAAAATGACGCACCGGGCCGGGTGTATTGGCTCACAAAGCGGCGGCTCGCATTCTCCGCGGCGATGATCACCTCGCGGCTGACCTTCGCGGCCTCGAGCTTTCGGATCTCGGACTTATCCATCACGAAGTCCACGCCTGCCCGGTCAAGCTGCCGGAGCGCGACCGAGTCGTTCACCTTCCGGCGCTTCAGCTCGATGAGGTCGTCGCTGCTGAGGCTGCCCCAGCGCTCGAGCTTGCGCATGGTCGTCGGCGACACGCCCGCGGCCCGCGCGGCGGCGAGTTGTTCCTTGGTCTGCGTGGCACAGCCGGCGAAAAACAGCGCGGTTGCGAGAGTGAGGGCGAGGGAGGTTTTCATGGCGGAAGCTCGCACCGATGGCGCGGCCGCGCAAATCGCGGCTTCACTGCCGCTCGTATTCG
The DNA here is from genome assembly GCA_044221185.1 of Chthoniobacteraceae bacterium. Taxonomy (GTDB): domain Bacteria; phylum Verrucomicrobiota; class Verrucomicrobiia; order Chthoniobacterales; family Chthoniobacteraceae; genus SXWH01. The sequence goes on from JBGAPP010000003.1 coordinate 458,770, forward strand.
CCCTTGCCGATGCGCTTGTAGATTTTGAAGCCGGCCTTCTTCGCGTCGGCGACGGAAACGGGCTTCATCAGCCTCGGCGAATTCACGCCGGTGATGATGCGGCGCACAGGCTTGCGGCAGAGCGGGCACGCCTTGCACGGCTCGCGGTCGAGCGGCTGGCGAAGCTCGAAGGTGCCTCCGCAGATTTTGCAGTCTCCCTCGCAAAGCTCGTAAACGTAAATGGGCATGGCGGCACCATGTCACACGGGCGGCCTGCCGTCATTCCCGCGGATGCCGGGAACTTTTCGGCCCGCGGAGTGTTGCAAGAAGGGCGCAACCATTGTCCCCTTTTCCAAACGACTGACGCATGAAAACGAACTCGAGCCGCACCCCCCTCATCGTCGGCATCGGCTGGCTCGCCACGGCCGCGATCGCGTTCTGCATCGGCAGGATTGGATCGCCTGCGGGTCCGACGTCCACGGCTGGCGAAGATGCGGCGCGCAGCGCGGAATTCGGAGGTGGCATGCGCGGCGCGGGAGACAAATCGGCGATGCTGGGAGCCGCCGGGCCGAGGGGGCAGTTTGAGATGGGCGAGGGCGGTTCGCTCACGGTCATGCGGGTGACGAACGGCCAGCCGCTCGACAAGTGGATGAAGCAGCTGATGGCGCAGGAGGACGACCTCGTGCGAATGAGCGGCCTGCTGCGGCTGCTCGACGCGGTGCGTGACCCGGAGGACCTGAAGACCGCGCTCAGCGCGATCAGCCTGCGAGGCGACCGCGGGTTTGGGCGCGGCGCGCGGTTCACGGAGTATTCGATGATCTTGGAAAAGTGGACGCAGCTCGATCCAAAGGGAGCGATCGCCTACGTGAACGGCAAAAGCCGGGAGGAGAAGTGGCTGGGCACGAGCACGGTGCTGCGGACCTGGACCCGCACGGATGCTTCCGCGGCTGTGACTTGGGCGCAGGCGAACAAGACCAAGGATGACGCGGAGGGTGGCACTGGAGGGCAGGGCGGACCCGGAGGTCCAGGCGGCCCGGGCGGCGGGCCGCCGGGCTTCACCCTCTCGCCGGTTTCGATCGTGATTTCGCAGCTCGCGCATTCGGATCTGGAGCGCGCGCTGAGCGTGGCTGGGGCGGAGACCTTTGACCGCCGCAGCCGCACGCTCGACACACTTGCAAACGAGCTGGTGAGCCAGCGCGGCGTGGACGGCGCGCGGAGCGTGCTCGATGGAATGGCCGCGGGTTCGCTGCGCGATGGTCTCACGACCCAGCTCGCAGGGAAGCTGGCCGAGAAGGATCCGAAGGCCGCAACTGAATGGGCTCACGCGCTGCCGGAGGGCGAGGCGAAGTCGCGCGCGCTCGCCGAGACTGTCGGTGAATGGGCGAAGAAGGATCCGGCGGCTGCGGGCGCATTCATGGCAAAGCTGCCTGCCACGCCCGAGAACGATCGCAGCCGCGAGAACTACGCGACTGCGGTCGCGCAGAAGGATCCGCAGGGCGCGCTCGCGTGGGCGACATCGATCACCGATGCGGGCCGCCAGCAGCGCACGGTCGAGGGAGTGGTGCGCGCGTGGATCAAGCTGGATGCGAATGCGGCCAAGGAGTGGGTCGCGCAGAGCAGCCTGCCGGACGACGTGAAGACGCGCATCCAGTCTCCGAGCCGCGGGCCGGGCGGTTTCACCGGTCGCGGCCGCGGGCCGGGGAACTGAGCCGGGCGCGCCGTTTCCGCGCGAAGGAATCTGCTTCGCGCCGCCGGGCTGTTCCGCTTTGAATCTGCGGCGATGACCGAGACACCCGCTCCACCTCCTGCGCGTCGGCGGCGGATCGGCCGCATGTGGGCGGTGATGTGGCGGACGGGGGTGAAATTCGTGGAGACCGACGGCGAGCATCACGCGGCGGCATTCGCCTACTACGCGCTGTTCGCGCTGCTGCCGCTGCTGGTGCTGCTCATCACTTTCGGCACGCGCTTTTTTGGCGATCGCATCGAGGCGACGAACGCAATTTTCGATTTGCTGTCGCAGTATATCGTCGTGGATTTGGGCAGCCCGGAGCAGGTGCGCGCGACGGTCGAGACCTTCATGCAGTCGCGGCTCGGGTCGGGGCTGGTCTCTCTCGGGATTCTCACGTGGTGCGCGCTGAAATTTTTCCAGTCCCTCGTGCGCGCGACGAACCGTGCGTGGGGCACGCACGAATACAGCTGGTGGAGGCTGCCGCTGAAGAACCTGCTGATGGTGGCCGTGCTCGCGAGCGCGCTGCTGATCGGGCTCGTGGCGCCGGCGATGCTGAACGGCTTCGAGAGATACTACGTCGCCCACCGCGACATGTTCTCGTTCGACTTCGGCCTCGGCGGATGGGTCGTGCACACCGCGCGCTCGCTGCTGCCGCCGCTGCTGCTTTTCTACAGCCTCGCGCTGTTTTACAAATTCGCGCCGCGGAGGAAGACGACATTCCGCGAAGTGTGGATCGAGGCGCTGCTCGTCACTGCGGCGCTCGGCGGGCTGCAGAAGCTGTTCGTCGTTTACGCGGGGCACGTGGCGAATTTCAATGTCCTCTACGGCACGTTCGGCAGCGTTGTCGCGCTGCTGCTGTGGATTTACCTCACCGGCACGGTCATCATCGGCGGCGGCTGCGCCTGCGCGGCGAGGGCTGAAATCTCCGGCGGCCTCGCGGACCAGTCCCGGAGCGACGTCTTGTAATTTGCCCGCTGATCCAGTTTGGTGACATCCCTCCCAGTGCGAGAATCCCAACCGCCCCATTTGAAGCCGCAGCCACAATGCCAGCCTTGAACCGTCCGATCCGCGTCCTGCTCATCGAGGACAAACGGGAACACATGGAGCTGCTCGAACGGCTGCTCGCGTTTTCCGAATTCCCGAAGTTCACCGTCGTCGGCGAGGTGACGCTGGCTGCGGGCATCGAGAAGGTCACCGGAGGCGGCATGGACATCGTGCTGCTCGACGTGAGCCTGCCCGACAGCGAGGGCCTCGACACTTTCCGCCGGATGAACAACGCGGCCCCCGAAGTGCCGATCGTGATCTTGAGCGGCATCTCGGACGTGGCGCTCGCGATCGAGATGGTCCACGAGGGCGCGCAGGATTACCTGGTGAAGGGCCACGTGGACACGCATCTGCTGCTGCGCTCGATTCAATACGCCATCGAGCGGAAACGCTCGCAGGTGGCGGCCCTCCACCTCAACGTGGAACTGGAGGCGCGCGTGAAGGAGCGCACGGCGGAGCTGGAGGCGGTGAATGCCCGGGTCGAGCGCGAGATCGGCGAGCGGCGGCACGCGGAGGAGCAACTTTCGAAGAGCAACCGGCAGCTCACCGTCGCGCTGGCGGAGCTGCGCGCTTCACAGCGCCGATCGGCGCCGGAGCGCTCGGCGGCGCTCCGGCGGGAGATGGAGGATGTCATCAAGCGCATCCAGCAGCATACCGAGCTGCTGCTGCGCGCGCCGGCGACCGCCGCAAATCCGGAGAAGCTGACGGAGCACCTGCGGCAGATTTCCGCCGCAGTGGATGCCGGAAAAAAGGCGCTGCGAAAGACCCGCGACAGCGCCGCCGCCGCGGCGATGGATTTTGAGGAGGACTCGGGTGAGGGCGAAATCGGGCCGGTGGCGCTCGATTCGCTGGTGGAGCGCGTGGTCGCCGCATGCATGGAGAAGCCGGCGGGCCAGAAGGGTGGGGAGTCGCGGATCGCCTTTGACCTCAAGCTTGAGAAAGGCGTTGAAATTCAAGGCGAGGAGCGTCGGCTGCGGCTGATGCTTGCACACCTGGTGCGCAATTCGATGGAGGCGATTCCGCGCCGCGGAAAAGTGACGGTCGCCGTGCGGCAGCAGGATGGCGAGGCGTTCGTCTCCGTGCAGGACGACGGGCTCGGAGTCACCGAGGCAGTTCGCCAGCGGCTGCTCGACCCGAGCGCCGCCGCCGATCATCCGGATGGCCGTGCCAGCGGATATGCTGTGATCCACGAGGTGCTTGCGCGGCACGGCGGGCGCATCGAGATCGAGAGCCGCAAGGGAATCGGCACCACAGTGCGCGCAATTTTTTCCTCGGCGAAGGCCGCGGCGGATGCGGAGCGCCCGCGGCGTGTGCTCGTGGTGGATGACGACCCGATGGTGCGCGAAGTCATCAGCACCTACCTGAACGAGGATGGCTATGCGGTGGAGCTTGCGGTGAACGGGCGCGAGGCGCTCGAGAAATTCTGCGCCGGAAATTTCGACATCGTGCTCACGGACCGCTCGATGCCGGAGATGGGCGGCGACGAGTTTGCGCGCGAAGTGAAGAGGAAGAATGCGGATGTCCCGGTGATTCTCCTGACGGGCTTCGGCGACATCATGGCCGCGTCCGGGGAGAAGCCGGAGGGCGTGGATGTGGTGATGAACAAGCCCTTCACGATGGCGGGCCTGCACAACACGCTCGCGCAGTTCCGCTAGCCGCGGAAGCCGAAGCGGCTGCCCAGCGCGAGGCATTCGTCGAGCGGGCGCAGTCCGCCCGTGCAGGTTTCCTCGCTGAGGTTTGCCGCGGCCGCGCAGACGCCGTAGCGGAGCTGTTCGGTGACATTTTTCCCCTCGTGCCAGCCGAGCAGCACGCCGGCCGCGAACGCGTCGCCCGCGCCCGCGGCTCCCTTCACGTAGCCGTTCGGCAGCTTCACGGAATGGTGCTCGACCCAGCCGCCATCGCGGCCGAGCGCGCAGCCGCCCTCGGGGTAATGGACGACGACGCGCTCGCGCACGCCGGCGTCAATGAGGAGCTGCATCGCGCCGCGGAGCTGTATTGGGTCGATGCGCTCGTTCTTCCGCACGCGCCTGCCCGTGCAGCGGCCGGCCTCGAACTCGTTCATGATGCAGTAGTCCACGTGCTTGAGCGCGGGCATCACGATTTTCGGAAAGCGGTCGCTGTCCTCGCTCACGCAGTCCACGGAGGTCTTGAGTCCCGCGGCCTGCGCCTTTGCCAGGACTTCCGCGGCGACAGTGCCGTGCGTGGCGCTCGGCGCGTCGAGCTTGTCGAGCAGAAGGAGGTAGCCGAGGTGGAAGATGCGCGCGCTGGTGCCCGAGAAGTCGAAGTGCGGCGCGTCGAGCAGCGCATTCGCCCCGCGCGCGTGGAAGAAGGTGCGGCGGCCGGTGTCGCGCACCGTCATCACGTCGGTGAAGCTCGTCGGTGCCTCGGCCGCCTTGTGGAGCTGCGAGCAGTCAATGCTGTGCTTCGCGCAGAGATCGAGAATCCAGCGGCCGTTCTCGTCGTCGCCCACGAGGCCGGTGCCCGCGAGCGGGAACTGCGCGCCGAGGAGCGCGAGGTCCATGAGAATGTTGAACGGCGAGCCGCCGGTGCCCTTCACCGTGCTGAAGATGTTCGCGAGCGTGTCCTGCTGCGGCCAGACGTCCACGACTTTGACTGCGTCCACAATCCAGTTGCCGCCGGCGATGATTCCATTTCGGGAGGTGCTCATGAAGTTTTTGGGAATTGGAGGCGGACAGAGGCCACAAACGGGATGCGGATGTCGAGCGCAAGCTGGCCCGCATTTTCAATGCGGCATGTTCCCCCTTGCCATCGCAGGCGGATTTTCTGGTAATAGGGGCCGATGAGTTCGCCCGAAAAGCACCCGACCGTAACCGTCGGCGAATTCTACACACGCCACTCCGAGTCGCTCCAGATGAAGCTCGTGACTGGCGACGGCGTCGGTTTTCAGCGCAGAATCCGCGAGCCTACTGTGAACCGTCCCGGCCTCGCCCTGTGCGGCTTCCTCTCCTATTTCGCCGACAAGCGCATCCAGGTGCTCGGCTCGGCGGAGCTCTCGTATTTGAAGAGCCTTTCGGAAAAGGAATTGCGCGAGCGCTGCACCGCGATGTGCGAGCGGCCGATCCCGTGCCTCATTCTCGCGCGGCACTACCGCGTGCCCGAGCAGCTTCTCGCCGCCGCCGTGGAGAACGGCGTCGCGATTTTTTCCACGCCGATGGTGACGATGCGCTTCATCAACGCCGCCACGCTTGCGCTCGAATACGACTTCGCGCCGCGCAAGAGCGAATACGGCAGCATGGTGGACATCCAGGGCATGGGCGTCCTCATCCGCGGCTCCAGCGGCATCGGGAAAAGCGAGTGCGTCATCGGCCTCATCGAGCGCGGCTACTCGCTCGTGAGCGATGACATGACGCATTTCCGTGCCATCGAGGGCCGCGATCTCATGGGCACCAGCTCGGAACTGACGCGCAATTACATGGAGGTGCGCGGCCTCGGGGTGATCAACGTCACGGCCATCTTCGGCATCGGCGCGGTGCGCAGGGAGAAGCGTCTCGATCTCGTCGTCACGCTGAAGGAGTGGGGCGAGATCGAGGAGGTGGACCGCACCGGGCTGGAGAGCGAATACTTTGAAATCCTCGGCCTCTTTGTCCCGCACGTGACGATTCCCGTGCGGCCTGGCCGCGACCTTGCGAGGCTCATCGAGGTCGCCGCGCTCGACCAGAAGCTCAAGAGCGTGGGCCACAACAGCGCGGTGGAATTTAATGAGCGCCTCCTTGCATCCATGCAGAAAAAGAAGAAAGAAAACTGAATGGGCCTACTCAGCCGCAATGCAGGAACAAAGGTCGAAAAGGTCGTCGAGATTCTGAACAAGCTCGGCCTCCACGCCCGTCCCTGCGCGAAATTTGTGAAGCTTGCGAACACCTTCCGCTGCGATGTGTGGGTGACCAAGGATGACGACCGCGTGAATGGAAAGAGCATCATGGGCCTGATGATGCTCGCCGCGGGGAACGGCAGCCGGCTCATCATCGCCTGCGAGGGCGCGGACGCCGAGCAGGCGCTCGAAGCCGTCGAGAAGCTCATCCTCTCCAAATTTGATGAAGACTGAGCGGCGATTCCAAGGGGTCGGGGTGTCGCCCGGCATCGCCCGCGGAACCGCCTTTGTCCACCGTCCCGACGACGACCCTCCGCCTCGGAGGGTCACTGCCGGGAGGAGCGAGCACGAAATTGCGAGGCTGCGCGATGCGCTCTGCACCACGCGGCGGCAGATCGTCGAGTTGCAGGAGCGAGTGGAAAAGTCTCTCGGCGCGAAGGACGCGGCGATCTTCGAGGCGCACGCCATGGTCGTCGAGGACGGCGTGATGATTGATGAAGTCGAGAAGCTCATCCGGCGCGACTCGTGCAATGCGGAATACGCATTTCACACCGTCGTCCAGCGCTACATCCGCAGCCTCTCGCAGATGGAGGATCCGTATCTCCGCGAGCGCGCGACGGACATCCACGATGTCGGGCGCCGCGTGGTCCACAATCTCCTCGGCCGCGAGCCTGCGCCGCTAGCCGGGCTGGAGTCGCCCCACATCATCATCGCCCACAATCTCACGCCCAGCGACACGGTGCAGATTCCGCGCGAATTTCTGCGAGGCTTTGTCACCGAGGCGGGGGGGAAGACCTCGCACACCGCCATCATGGCGCGCTCGCTGAACATCCCGGCGGTGGTCGGCCTGCACGGGCGCCTCCATGAAATCGAGACCGGCGACGACATCCTGCTCGACGGATACGGCGGCATCCTCGTGGTGAATCCCGGCGAGCAGACGCTCTACGAATACGGTGCGGTCGAGACGCGCCGCAGGCAGCTCGAGCAGGAACTCACCGGCCTGCGGGACACCGTCGCCACACTGTGCGACGGCACGCACGTCGTGCTTTCCGCCAACATCGAGCAGCCCGAGGACATCATCCAGGCGCTTGCGTCCGGCGCCGAGGGCGTGGGCCTGTTCCGCACGGAGTTCCTCTATTTCAACCGCGACGATCTGCCCGGCGAGGACGAGCAGTTCGCCGCCTACCGCAGCGTCGTCGAGGCGGCAAAGCCCCGCCCGGTGATCATCCGCACGCTCGATCTCGGCGGTGACAAGCTGCACGAGCAGCTCCACGCCGACGGCGAGGAGAACCCGTTCCTCGGCTGGCGCGCGATTCGCGTCTGCCTTGAGCGCCGCGATGTCTTCCGCGCGCAGCTCCGCGCGATCCTGCGGGCGAGCGCGCACGGAAAGGTGAAGATCATGTTCCCGATGATCTCCGGCCTGCCAGAACTGCGCGATGCGAAGGCGGCGCTGGAGGAATGCCGTGCGGAGCTGCGGGCGGAGGGCGCCGCTTTCGACCCGGAACTCGAAGTCGGCATGATGATCGAAGTCCCCAGCGCCGCGATGATCGCGGACCTCCTCGCAAAGGAGGTTTCCTTCTTCAGCCTCGGCACCAACGACCTCGTGCAATACTCTACAGCCGTGGATCGCACGAACGAGCGCATCGCGCACCTCTACGAGCCGACGCATCCCGCCGTGCTCCGCCTGATCAAAATGACGGTGGATGCCGCGCGCACCGCGGGAATCCACACCGGCCTCTGCGGCGAAATGGGCGGGGACATCATCCTCACGCCGCTGCTCATCGGCCTCGGCGTGGGCGAGCTGAGCTGCGGGGCCGCGGTGCTGCCGCAGGTGAAGCGTGCCATCTGTTCGCTGAGCCTTGCCGCATGCCGGAGCCTCGCGGAGGCGGCGCTGCGCGTGGATACCGGGGCCGCCGTGCTGGCGCTCTGCGAGCAGGTCGCCCGCGCGCACTACGCGGAGCTGCTGTAGCGCGGCGTCAATTCATGCGGAGAGCCAGACGCGGCTACTTGCGGGTGAAAATCCGCACGATCGCGAGCAGGGCGAGAACGCCTGTTCCGGCAAGCACGGGCATGAGCCACGGCGGTGGTTCTGGTTTTTCCTGGCGGGGTTCCACTCCGGCCTGTGCGGGCGCGCTGTCCGGGGAAATCGTCACCGTCACCGGCGCGGATTTTGTGAGTTCGGCCATCGTCGGTAGGTCGGGGATGCCGGCGTTTTGTGCGGCGAGCAGCGCCTTCCAGTCGGCGGCAAGGAGCAGGTCGAAGCCGGGGTTGCGCTCCTTCACCTCGCACGAGCACTTGCCGATGAGGAAGGTCGCGGCCTTGTCAATCGCCTCGGTTTTGATGCCGTCACCGACGAGCGCGTAGAGCGCGCGGCCCTGGCCGAAGACGGGCACGACGAGCGGGTTCTTCGTCTCCGCGAGGTCTGTCTCAGCGCCGAGCAGCATCCGGATGAGCGCCTGCTCCGCCACATCGCCGCGCCGTATGCGCAGCGTGGAAAATTCGAGATGCAGGCCGTCCTGCCCGGTGGAGACGAGGCCGTTGGCGATGTCCTGCGCGTCGAGTTTTGGGAGCTGGAGGACGGAAGCGAGGTGCTTCAGCCGCGCCTCGAGCAAGTCGGCGGCGGCGCTATCCTTGGCGGCGTCGCCGCTCTCTAGCAGCAGCCACACCGCGCTCTGGCCTTCGCCGAGGCGCTGGATGATTTCCTTGCGAGCGGGTGAGTCGAGAAGCTGAGCCGCGCTGTCGGCGGTGAACGGGGCCGACCAGAAGATGTGGCTGCCACGGTTCGTCGCGGGAAACTTTGCGACGATCCAAGGGAGTTTTCCATCGGCGGACTGCGTCCACATTTCGACGAGTTCCGCTGCGGGATCCTGCGCGAGGTCCACGTCGTGGACGGCGACGTTGGCGTGCAGTTTTCCGGCGAGGCCGTCCTCGCCGAGGTCGCGCATCGCGGCGCGCTCGGACTCGCCGAGCGGTCCGCGGTGGAAGACGAACGCATCGAACGGCGCTGCATCCCAGTGTTCCAGCGCGTAGCGAAAGACGGGCACCGAGCATGCGTGCGAAGCGGCGACGAGCAGCGACATCAGGGCGAACAGCACGATCGTGCGAAGGAACGGGCGGAGCATGGTGGAAGCGTAGTTGTGCGCCGCGTTCTGCAAAGCGGCGAATCGCCTGTCGCCGCAGCTAATTTTGCTGAGGAAACGGAGTCGCATTGAAACGCGCGACTGTTCACCGTCGCGGCTCTTCCATATTATGAAACTCCTCAGCCTCCTCCTCCCTGCGATCGTCTGCCTCGCCACCCTGCCGGTGCGCGCTGACTGGCCAACTTACCAGCACGACAGCTCGCGCGTCGGTGCGACGACGGAGAAGCTCGCTGCGCCGCTGGCGGATCGCTGGACGTTCACTTCGCCGACAGCGCCGGTGCTTGCGTGGCCGGGCGAGGATGGCCGCAGCTTCGAGGGATTCGAGATGGTGAACCGCATCCGCTTCGACGAGGCCTTTCAGGTCGCGATTGCGAATGGCCACGTGTTCTTCGGCTCCTCGGTGGATGGGCGCGTGTATTGTATGAACCTCGCGACGGGCGCGGAGGAGTGGACGTTCTTTACCGATGGGCCGATTCGCCTCTCGCCGATGATTGCGGATGGCAGGTTGTTCGTCGGCTCGGACGATGGTCACGCGTATTGCCTCGATGCGGCGACCGGGAAGCTGATCTGGAAATTGCGCGCCGGACCGAATGACGAGCGCATCCTCGCGCGCGGACGGATGATTTCCCGCTGGCCGGTGCGGACTGGCGTGCTCGTCGATGGTGACACGGCATATTTCGGCGCGGGTATTTTCCCGCACGAGAACGTCTACCTTTACGCCGTCGAGGCCGCGACCGGGAAGGTGCTGTGGCGCAACGATGCGATCAGCCAGGAGGACGCGGGGCGCAACGAGCTGTCGCCGCAGGGCTATCTGCTCGCGACGAAGGACATCCTGTTCGTTCCGTCGGGCCGCGGGTTGTCGGCGGCGTTTGATCGCAAGACGGGCGAGCAGCTCAAGCGCACGAGTGGCACGTGGCGCGGCATCGGCGGCACGCAGGCGATGCTCGCGGACGACCAGCTCTTCGCCGTCGGCGAGCGGCAGATTCTCGCGACGGAGCAGACGAGCGGGAAAACGGGCTACGGCTGGTTTCGCGGGCGGCAGATGACGCTCGCGGGCGACATGGGCTATTTTGCCGACGGCACGGAGATCGTCGGCGTGGATCGCGTCAAGCACGCCGAGGGTTCGCGCGAGCGTTACAAGATGGAGGCCGCAATTACGGCGCTGAACACCTTCCTGAAAAAGCATCCCGCGCTCGACGAGATGAAGAAGGTCACTGCGGCCGAGAAGGAACTCACCGCGCTGAAGCAGGCGCTCACCGCAATCGCCGCATCGCCGAAGAAGGGCACCACCGAGCACACTGCCGCGCAGGAAGCGGTGACGAAGGCAGAGGCTGCGCTCGTAAAGCTCGGCAAGAGCTACGAGGAAAAGCGCGCGGATTATCAGGCGAAGAAGGATCTGCTCGCTGCGAAGCAGAAGGAGATCGCTGCCCTGCCGCCCACCGGCGTGAAGTGGAAGGCGGCGCTCAAGCATGATTCCGCTCTCATCATCGCGGGTTCGACGCTAGTGGTTGGCGGTGATGGCGAGGTCGTGTGCCTCGACGCAGAGACAGGCAAGGAACTGTGGCGAAAGTCCGTCGATGGCGACGCGCGCGGACTCGCCGCGGCGGACGGTCATCTCATCGTGAGCACTTCGAAGGGGAAGGTGTATGCGTTTGCGGACACTTCGCGCGCAGCGCTGCCGCAGGTTGCCGCGGCTTCGAAGCCGGTGGCGAATCCATTTCAAAAGGACGATCTCTCCACAATGTATGCTGCGGCTGCGGAGTCGATCCTCAAGCAGACGGGCATCAAGCGCGGCTTTTGCCTCGTCGCGGGCAGCGAGCAGGGGAGGCTGGCGTTTGAACTCGCGAAGCGAAGCGACCTCACCATCTACGGTGTGGACAGCGACGAGAAGAAGGTCGCTGCGGCGCGCGAGGCGCTGGTGAAGGCCGGGCTCTACGGCTCGCGGGTTACGTTCGATCATGTGGACCTCGGCGTGCTGCCGCACTCGAGCTACTTCGCGAATCTCATCGTGTCCGACACCGCGCTGCTCACGGGCGAAGTGCCGGGGAATGCGACGGAAGTTGCGCGTTGCCTCAAGCCGCTCGGCGGAGTGATGTGCCTCGGTGTCGCGGACAGCGCTGCGGATTCGGTGAAGGCGAAGGCGAAGACAGGCATCGCATCGTGGCTCGCGGCGACGAAGCTCGGCGACGAGAAGGCGAAGATTGAAAGAGACGGCGCATGGTCGCGGCTCGTGCGCGCGGCGCTTCCCGGTGCGGGCGCATGGTCGCACCAATACGGCAACGCCGCGAACACCTCAAGCAACGACGACCAGCGCATCAAGGGCGGGCTCAGCGTGCTGTGGTATGGCGACCCGGGGCAGGGGAAGATGGTCAACCGCCACGACGGCGCCGTCGGCCCGCTCTCGGTGAACGGCCGCCTCTTCATCCAGGGCGAGCAGGCCGTGATGGCCTACGACGCCTACAACGGCCAGCAGCTCTGGGAGGTGAAAAACCCCGGCGCGATGCGCACCGGCGTCTACAACGCGCGCGAACCCGGCAACATGGCCGCGAGCGACGACGCGCTCTTCATGATCCTTGAGGAGAAGTGCATCCAGTTCGATGCGGCCACGGGCAGAATCGTCCGCACCTACACCGTGCCCGGCGCGGACGCGGACAAGGAACTCCAGTGGGGCTACATCGCCTACCAGGACGGCCTGCTCTACGGCACCGCCACGAAGCGCGTGGACAAGGCCGCCGAGATGGCGCGGCGCGGCAAAAACGTCGCGCTGAACACCGACTCCATCTTCGCCTTCGACGTGAAGACAGGCGCGCGTGCGTGGACCTATCAGGGCCAGCACATCTCGCACGTCGCGATCGCCATCGGCGACGGCCATGTGTTTTTCATCGATGCGTCGCTAACGCAGGAGCAGCGGGAAGGCTTGCTGCGGCAGGACAAGAGCGATCTCGCGAAGCTCACGGGCAAGGCGCAGAAGATCGCCGAGGAGCGCATCAAGAAGGCCGACCTCCGCCTCGCCGTCTCGCTCGACGCGAAGACCGGGAAGCAGGAATGGGCGAAGCCGGTGGATGTGACCGATTGCAGCGAGATCGGAATCGGCGGCGGCGCGCTGACGATGATGTATCACAACGGCCACCTTGTCCTCGGTGGCGCGAACGCGAATGGTCATTACTGGCAGCAGTTCCTCGCGGGTGAGTTTTCCCGCCGCCGCCTTGTCGTCCTCAGCGGGCAGACGGGCGAGAAAATTTGGGCGAAGGACGCGAACTACCGCCATCGCCCCATCGTCATCGGCAACGAAGTCATCGCGGAGCCGTGGAGCTACGACCTCTACACCGGCGCGCAGAAGACGCGCACGCATCCGCTGACCGGCGAGCAGACCGCGTGGATGTTTGCGCGGCCGGGGCATCACTGCGGCGCAATCTCGGCGACGCCGAACATGATGTTCTTCCGCTCGAAGAGCACCGCATTCTACAACCTCGACGAGGATCAGGGCACCGAGCACTTCGCCGGGCAGCGCCTCGGCTGCTGGATCAACACCATCCCCGCCAACGGCCTCGTGATGATCCCCGAGGCGAGCGCCGGTTGCGTATGTCTATTCTCCATTGCAGCGACGATCGTCTTCGAACCGCGTGACCACCGCATGGAGTGGGGCGTCTATGGCGCGACCGGTGCATCGCTTCCCGTGCAGCACATGGCGCTGAACCTCGGCGCGCCCGGCGATCGCCGCGACGCACACGGCAAGCTCTGGCTCAGCTATCCGCGGCCGTCGTCGCGCAGCGGCATCGACCTGCCGCTCGACATCAAGGCGAAGTTTGCGAAAGGCGGCGACTGGTTCTCCTTCAATGCGGACTCCTACAAAGTCGAAGGCACCGACACGCCGTGGGTCTTCACCTCGGGCGTCCGCGGCCTCAACCGCGCCGACATTCCGCTCATCGGCAAAGACCAACCCGCGGCGAACTACACGGTTCGCCTCTACTTCGCCGCGCTCGAAAACGACCAGCCCGGCCAGCGCGTCTTCGACATCCAGTTGCAGGGCAACACCGTCGCGAAGGGCTTCGATCCCGTCGTGAAAGCCGGCGGCACGAAGCGCGCCTTCATGGCCGAATTCCGGGATGTCCGTGTTACCGAAAACTTGGCGGTCGAGATCGCGGCCACGTCAGGCCTTGAGCCCGAGCATCTGCCGATCCTGTGTGGCATCGAGGTGCTTCGCAGCGATGCGAAGGAAATCACAATCGGCGTCGCGGCCCGCTAGGCCGCTCCGATTCTCCGGCGTTCGCAGTCCCACCCAGCAAACGAAAAAGTGCGGGCCGCGCTTCAGTTGGAGCTGACGTGCTTGGAGACGGCGTCCTTCGCCGCTTTGACAGCAGTCGTTCCGAGCGTTTTTGCCAACCCGATCGGGAGGCCAAGAATGCTGCGATTGATCCGGTCCGAGAGAGAGTTGCTCGTGGAGCTGCTGGACGAGCTGCTCGAGAGGCCGAGGAGCGAACTGAGCAGGCTGGTGCGTGTGGTTGTCGTCGAAGTTGTGGTGATGGCGTCCGCCGCGAATGTCCGCATGGCGGGGGCAAGCCACAGGGAGGCGGCGAGGAGGAGGGCCGTGACGCGAAGCGGGCGGAATTTCGAGGACGAAGGGAGGGAGCGCATGGTGTCTGATTTGTGGTTTGCCGTGCTGAGCGCTTCAAGCGCCGCTGGTTGTCTACCGATGTAGCGGTGCAGAGCGGCGAAGGCAAGGGGTTTGGCGAAAGGGCGGGTTGGCGTGCGCTCATCGGCGCGTGGAGGTGCTTCCAAAGAACGTGTGGCTTTCCTCGGGAGCGGGTAGGAAGCTGACCGGCATCCATGAAACCCGCCCGCATCCTCTGCACGCTGTCCCGTGAAATCTTCCGTGCGCTTCTCGCGCTTGCCGTGATTTGTGGTGCGCGCGCGGCGGATCTGGTGATTCCCGAAGGCGTCGTGTTTGAGCGCGATCTGGAGTTTTCGAATCCGGACAACCAGCATCTGCAGGTGAACCTTGCGCAGCCGAAAGCCGGTGACGGGCTGCGGCCCGCGGTCGTGTGCATCCACGGGGGCGGTTTCCGTGCGGGCAAGCGCGAGAGCTACGACAAACTGTGCCTCACGCTGGCATCGCACGGATACGTCGCGATTACCGTCACCTATCGCCTGGCGCCCGCTTATCCGTTTCCCGCTGCGGTCGAGGACTGCAAGGCGGCTGTGCGCTGGCTGCGCGCAAATGCTGCAAGGTATCGAGTGGACCCGGCGCGCATCGGCGTCACGGGCGGTTCTGCTGGCGGGCATCTCGCGCAGTTTCTCGGCGTGACGGCCGGTGTGCACGAGTTTGAGAAGGGAGAGCATCTCGACCAGTCGAGCGCCGTGTCGTGCGTGGTGAACTACTACGGTCCGAGCGACCTCACGAAGTCCTACGGCAAGAGCGTGGACGCACATGAGGTGCTGCCGCTTTTCTTTGGCGGCGATCTCGCTACAAAGCGCCGCGAGCACATCGTCGGCAGCCCCCTTTATTCGGTCACGCCGTTTGCCGCGCCCACTCTGCTTGTCCACGGCACCGAGGACAAATACGTCGCTTACGAGCAGGCGGGCTGGATTTTCGAAAAGCTGAAGGCCAGTGCGGTGGAGGCGGAGTTGCTCACCATCGATGGAGCGGGCCACGGCTTCAAGGGGGCCGACGCCGAGAGGGCCGAGAAGGCGCTCCTCGAGTTTTTCGAGAAGCATCTGAAACCAGCGCGCTGACGCCGGCGGGCAGGGCCATCGGGTGCTGCGTGTCCATCTGCTTCTGGTGTTCGCGGCGGTGCCGGAGCGGCGTGGTCCCGGAGAATTTCTTGAAACGCTTCACGAACGCGCTGTGATCGTAGAAGCCGCACGCATTCGCGATCTCGGCGATGGTGCGGTTGCTGTGCCGGATGGCGTCGATGGCGTGAAACATCCGCACCTGCTCGACGAACGCGTAGGGCGTCATCTTGAGGTGCCTTTTGAAGACGCGCATGAAGTGCGTCTCCGAGTAGCTGCATCGTCGCGCGAGTTCGGCGACGGTGATCGCGACGGCAAAATGCCGGTTCACGTGCTCGATCGCGGGCAGCAGGCGGTTCATCTCGGCATCGCGACCCATCACCTTGTCGTAGGCCTCGTTCACGGTGATGAGACCAATCACTCTCCCGCGCCGGTCGTGCAGTGGGAACTTGGTGGAATAAGCCCATTTCATCGCGTGCGCAAAGAAGCCGACAGCGTGGACTTCATTGATGAGCGGCTTGTCGTGCTTGAAGACCTGCTGGTCGTTTTCCCGGAAGCTCTGCGCGATGATTCTCGGGAAGAGGTCGAAGTCCGTCTTGCCCGTGACGTCGAAACCGAGGGGCAGATGGATGGTCTCGCGAAGCGCGCGGCTCATGTAGATGTAGCGTGACTCGGTGTCCTTGATCATGAACATCGCGCCCGGCAGGCGATCGAGCACATCGAGGATCTCGCGCAGATCGGCGACGCGGCCGAGAAAAGCAGCTTGGAATTCGGAAGGTTGAGCGATGGCGGGATGTTACCAGTTTTTGGCGATATCGACACAGAAAGATCGCGCGCATCCGGGTTGTGCTCTCGACATGCGTTTCCGCCTTTCACGACAGACGACCTCGCTCGTTCGCGCCGCCGTGTGTGCAGCTGCCATCGTCACGCTGCGCGCGGCTGTGGTTGAGCCAGGTTCGTTCGTGCTCGCCTCGGCCGAAGGCGTGAGCGTTTTCGACCGAGAAGGGAAGATGGCTTTCGCGAAGGAGACGGCGGTGCAGCTCTTCGAGGTCACGCATGACAAGAATGTTGTGTGGAAGTTCGGCACCGAGGCCTTTGCCGGCAGGAAACCTGGATCGCTGGAGCCGAAGACGGGCAACATCGAGCAGCGCATCATCGGCCTCCAATGGCTCGGGGAGGAGAAGAAATGAGGCGCTTCATCTCGATCAGCCTTCTTCTTGCGTGCGGTGTGGTTTCTGCCGGTGGTGGGGACTTGTTTTCGGCGAAAGTCGAGCCGCTGCTGCGGCAGCGATGCTACGAGTGCCACTCGCACGGAAAGAAGATCAAGGGCGGGCTGACTCTCGACTCGAAGAGCGGCTGGGAAAAGGGTGGCGAGAGCGGTCCCGCGATCATTCCAGGCACGCCGGAGGCGAGCCTGCTCATCAAGGCTGTGACCTATGTGGACAAAGACCTGCAGATGCCGCCAAAGAAGATGCTGGCCGCGGCGGAGATCGAACTGCTGAAGGAATGGGTAAAACAAGGTGCGGCTGACCCGCGCACGGCGAAAGTGACGGCTGTGGCTTCCACCACGCCCGAGGCGGAGGACTGGGCGGAGGCCTACCAGAAGCGTCTCGACTGGTGGAGCCTCAAGCCATTGCGCGAAGCAGAGCCGCCGGTGGTCCAGGATGCGGCGTGGTTGCAGCCGGTGGACCGTTTCATCCGCGCAGCGCTGGATGCGGCGAAGCTGATTCCCGCAGTGCCTGCAGAGCCGGAGGTGTTGCTGCGCCGAGTGTCGCTGGTGCTCACGGGGCTGCCGCCGAGGCTGGAGCAGCGGGAGCAATTTCTCGCGCATTGGAAGCAGGACGCGGCGGCGGCTTACGAGACGCTCGTGGATGAGCTGCTGGCCTCGCCGCATTTCGGCGAGCACTTCGCGCGGCACTGGATGGACGTGGTGCGCTACACGGACACTTACGGCTACGAGTGGGACATCCCGGCGAAGGGCTCGTGGGAGTATCGCGACTACCTCATCCGCCTGTTCAATGCGGACGTGGGTTACGACCAGATGGTGCGGGAACAGCTCGCCGGCGACCTGCTGCCGGAGCCGCGCGTCAACCGCGAGCAGGGCCTCAATGAAAGCCTCATCGGCCCGATGTTCTTCCATTTTGGCGAGCACCGGCACGGCGACAGCATGTCGTTCAACGGCATCCACCAGGACATGGTGAACAACAAAATCGACGCTTTCTCAAAAGCGTTTCTCGCCACCACGGTGGCTTGTGCGCGCTGCCACAATCACAAGCTGGAGGCGGTGTCGCAGCGCGACTACTACGCGCTGGCCGCCGTCTTCATGACGCCGCGCTGGACGGCGCGCGAGGTGGATGCGCCGGGGAAAAACGACGCGGCCATTGCGAAGCTGAAGGAACTGCGCGGCGCGATTCGGCGTGAACTGGCAAGCGAGTGGCAGGCGCGGAGCGGTGTCTTGCAGGGGGCATCCCTGAGCAAATGGGCGTCGGAAAATCGCATTGCCCTCGAGAGCGCAAAGCCCGGTGAGGTGGGCCACCTGCTCGCGCAATTGCTCGGCGGCACCGCGTGGATGCCGCAGACGGGCATCACCGCCACGGCGCTTGCAGCCACCAAACTCTCGCTCGAAAAGGACGGCTCCATCCTTGCCAGCGGGGAGGCGCCGGAGAAGGACACTTACACGGTGCGTTTCACCACAGGTGCGGGCACCGCGAGCCTATTACGGCTGGAGGCGCTGGCCCATGACAGCCTGCCGGCACGCGGACCGGGACGCACCTCGCAGGGCAATTTCGTCCTCACGCAACTGCGCGTGGAAGTGAAGCCGTTCGGACCCGATGGCAAGGCCGGGCAGGCGCGCGCGCTCACCTTCGCCGCCGCCGAGGCCAGCTACTCGCAGCCCGGCTACGGCGTGGAGAATCTGCTCAATGCCGCCTCGCGCCGCGGCTGGGCAGTGGGTCTCTCGCCTCAAGCCAAGGACCACACGGCGCGCTTCACATTCACCAATCCCGTCGCACTGCCGCACGGTGGCGAGTGGACCGTCACGCTCGACCACCCGTATGGCTCGCAGCATGTGCTGGGTTGCTTCCGGCTCGCTGTTGGCGGCAAGTCGGACACCTCGGTCGCGGTGCATGACGCTGACATCGCGTCTGGCTGGCAAGAACGCGCGGCGACATGGAAAGGCACGCGCGCGCAACATCAAAAGGCCAACGCGGCCTTCACCGTGCTGGCCGATTTTCGCGAGCCGAAACTGCCGGCGGGCTGGGTTGCGGAGGGCGACGGGATGCGGCACGGCTTTGTGGATGAAGGCACGCCGCTCATCGCGCTGGAGGGCGATGCCGTCATCGCGGGCCTGTTGCCGCGCGGCTTTCACACGCACGCTCTGTCATCGAAATTACCCGGCTCCGTTTTCCTTCCCCCGCAGGAGACCTGGTCCACGAAGACCGTGAGCGTGCATCTCGGCGGCGATGCGTTCAGCGCGATGCAGGCGCTCGTCGGCAATGCGTTTCTCGGCGAGGATTTCGGGGGTGGCTCGCCGGGCTATCGTTTTGTCACCAACACGGAGCCGGATTGGAAAACCTTTTCCTCCGTGACGCTGAAGAACGGAGTGCCGCAGTTGCTCGTGAAGCTGACCACCGCGCCGCTGAACTCCTACTTTCCCGCGCGCACGGGCTTGGTGAAGGGATTGTTGAACCCGGACTTTGGCTATGACAAGCGAAGCTGGCTCAGTCTCACGGGCATCGTCGGCAGCGATCAGGCAGGTGCGCCGCAGGACACACTGGAGACCTTCACCACGCTTTACGAATCCGCGACGCCGAAGTCCGCGGAGGAAGCCTGGCAGCGCATGGGCGACTGGTTCACCGGCGCGATGCGGCGCTGGTGCGAAGGCAAGCCGCTGGCCGGTGATGTGCGCCTGCTGAACTGGATGGTGAGCCAAAAACTCCTGCCCAACCGCGCCGCGAAAGGAAGCAAGCTCGCCAGCCTGCTCGCCGAATACCGGCTCATCGAGCAGGGCATCGCTTTCCCCCGCACGGTGATGAGCATGGACGAACGCGAGAGCGCGAAGGTGAACTATCCGCTCAATGTGCGGGGCAATGTGGATGCGCCCGGCGAGCGCGTGGCGCCGGATTTTCTACAGATGTTTGCTGGGAAAAATGACGTGGCGAAAAGTCGCGGCAGCGGGCGTCTGGAACTCGTGGAGTCGCTCCTGCAGCCGGAGCATCCGCTCACCTCGCGCGTTTATGTGAACCGTGTCTGGCAATGGGTCTTCGGCATCGGGCTCGTCGCCACGCCCGATGATTTTGGCCGGCTCGGCGGCAAGCCCTCGCATCCCGAATTGCTCGACTGGCTTGCGCGCGAGTTCATGCGCGAAGGCTGGTCCACGAAATCGCTCGTGCGCCGACTCGTGCTCAGCCAGACCTTCCACCAATCCGGCGCGACGAGCGAGGCTGCACACGAACGCGACCCGGACAATCGTCTGTTCCATCACTATCCCACTCGCCGACTCGAGGCCGAGGCCATCCGCGATTCGCTGCTCGCGGTCTCCGGCCGCCTCGACCCGCAGCTCTACGGCCGTCCGATTCTGCCGTCACGCAACGCCGAGGATGGCAAGAAGCGGCTGTTCTCCGGCCCGCTTGACGGTCATGGCCGGCGTTCGCTCTACCTGCAAATGTCCATCATGGCCCCGCCCGTGTTTCTCGCCGGGTTCAACCTGCCCGACCTCAAGCTGCCCACCGGCAGACGCGACGTGACCAACGTCCCCGGCCAGGCACTGACGATGCTCAACGACCCCTTCGTCGCTGCGATGGCGAAGCAATGGGCCGCGCAACTCCTCCAGTCCGCGCACGCCACGCCGGAGGACCGCGTGCGCGTGATGTTTGTGCAGGCTTTCGGACGCGAACCGCAGAGCGATGAATGGTCGCGCTGGTCCGCCGCCGCGCGCGATTTTTCCACCGCCAATGGCGGCGAACTGATGCAGGATGAGGCCGCATGGGCGCAGCTCGCTCACACCTTGTTCAACACCACCGAGTTTCTCTTTTACCGCTGAACCGAAGCCAGTCCCGCCATGCAAACTTCGCACCACTCTTCCTGCCATTGCCCTGGCCGCATCGCGCCTGCGCTCTCGCGTCGCGGCTTTCTCCAGCAAGCTTCCGCCGGCTTCGGCTGGCTGGCCTTGAGCGGACTCTCCGCACAACGCGCCACCGCCGCTGGAAGCCATTTTCCGCCGCGTGCGAAGAACATCATCTTCTGCTTCATGGACGGCGGGCCGAGCCATGTGGACACCTTCGACCCGAAGCCCATGCTGAAAACGCACGAGGGCAAGGCCATCGGAGCAGATGCCGTATCGAAACGCTCGCAATCGAGTGCGAACCGCGTGTGGTTCGGCAGCCCGTGGGAGTTCAAGCAACGCGGACAGAGCGGACTGTGGGTGAGCGAACTGTTTCCGCATCTTGCCAAAGTGGCCGACCACTTCTGCGTCGTGCGCTCCATGGTCGGCGAACTGCCACTGCACGGAGCGCAAAACCTCCTCCTGCACACCGGCCGCGTCCTCGGCCAGGCACCCAGCTTTGGTGCCTGGATTTCTTATGGGCTCGGCACGGAAAATCATAACCTGCCCGGCTACGTCGTGCTGAACAACGACTGGGTGCCCAACGGCGGGCTGGAGAATTTCGGCAGCTCCTTCCTCCCCGCCAGTCATCAGGCCACGATGATGCGCGCCAAGGGCGTGCCGGTGGACAACATCACAGCCAGCGACGCCGCCACGATTCAGCGCCGCAAACTCGCGCTGCTCGCCGGGCAGAACAGCGCCTTCGCCGCGCAAAGCTCCGACGCCCAGGCCATCGAGGGTGTCATCGCCAACTACGAAACCGCCTTCCACATGCAGAGCGCCGTGCCGGACATCGCCGACGTCAGCCGCGAGCCCGGGCACATCCGCAAACTCTACGGTCTCGACTCCACCGACGAACATCAGCGCTTCTACGCCACCCAGGCTCTGCGCGCGCGGCGGCTCGTCGAGGCGGGCGTGCGCTTCGTCGAAATCACCTGCCCGAGCTTCGACGGCAACAACTCCCCGTGGGACCAGCACGGGCAGTTGAAAACGAACCACGAGAAGAACTCCCGCATCACCGACCAATCCGTCGCCGCCCTCATCGCCGACCTCCACGCGCGCGGCATGTTGGAGGACACCATCGTCCTTTGGGCCGGCGAGATGGGCCGCACGCCGCACACACCGAAAGTCACCGAAGGCTGCGGACGCGACCACCATGTGAATGGCTACTCCATCTTCATGGCCGGCGGCGGATTCAAAGGCGGCACAGCATTTGGTGAAACGGACGAATTCGGCAACGCCGCCGTGGTGAACCCCGTCAATATCCACGACATCCATGCCACCATCCTGCACCAGATGGGCCTCAATCACGAACGCCTCACCTACCGCCACGGCGGCCGCGACTGGCGGCTCACGGATGTGCATGGGCGCGTGCTCAAGGAGCTGATTTCCTAGCAGATGATCGAGGCGCGCCATCCGGTGGATGGCGCCGAATGCCTTGCCAGCCGCGGCCCATCGCCGTAGCAAGGCGCCCTCACTTTCCGAATGCGCCCGCATGCTTAAAAAGATCCTCATCCTTCTCGCGGTGATCATTGCCATTCTTTGCGTCGTCATCGCGATGCAGCCGGCGGATTTCCGTGTCACGCGCTCGGCGGCGATTGCCGCACCGGCCGGCGCCGTTTTCGCGCAGGTGAACGACCTGCACAAATGGCAGGAGTGGTCGCCGTGGGCAAAGCGCGATCCCAATGCGAAGAATAGCTACGAGGGTCCGGCGTCGGGCGTCGGCGCGGCGTTCCTATGGTCTGGCAACAGCGAGGTGGGCGAGGGGAAGATGACGATCATCGAGAGCCGTCTGAATGCGAAGGTGGTGTTCCGGCTCGACTTTGAGAAGCCGTTCAAGGCGACGAGCAATTCGGAGTTCACCTTCAAGGAAAGCGGCGGGCAGACCGAGGTGACGTGGGCGATGACGGGGAAGAACAATTTCATCGGCAAGGCGATCGGCCTCTTCATGAACTGCGACAAGATGGTCGGAGGCGATTTTGAAAAGGGCCTCGCGCAGCTCGACGCCGCGGTGAAGGCGACCGTCAAAAAGTGATCCGCCGGGCCTTGGGTTTTCGTATTTGGGGCATCCGCCTGCTCGATTTGGAATTCTGCCTTGATCATGCGCCTGCTCGCGCGGGGGCGGGTGTCGAGCAGGAGCATGAGCAAGACAACGAGTAAGAGAGCGTCCGTCCAAAATTCTCCAACCGCATCACCATGTCCTTCATCGAGCGTCTCCTAACCATCGGCCCAATCCGCAAACTCATCTGGCGGCTGTGGTATCCGTTCGTCACGCGCCGGCTGCGGGGCGACGAAGTGCTTTTCCTGAACTACGCATTCGAGAGCGAGCCGCCCGTCGGTCTCCCGCTTTCGCCTGAAGACGAGCCAAACCGCGCCTGCATCCAGCTCTATCATCACGTCGCTTCGCAGGTGAACCTTCGCGGAAAGGAAGTGCTCGAGGTGAGCTGCGGGCACGGCGGAGGTGCGTCGTGGATCACGCGGACGATGCAGCCCGCGGGATACACCGGGCTTGATCTGAATCCGACGGGCGTGCGCTTCTGCCAGCAGCGGCACGCGGCGGTGCCTGGGCTGAAGTTCCAGCAGGGCGACGCGCAGAAGCTGCCGTTCAAGGACGGCTCATTCGACGCGGTGATCAACGTGGAGGCGTCGCACTGCTACCCGGATTTTCCGCGCTTCCTCGCGGAGGTTGCGCGCGTGCTGCGGCCTGGCGGGCATTTCCTCTACACGGATTTCCGCTTCAAGGAGGAGATCGCGAAGTGGGAGGCGGCGGTCGCCGCTGCGCCCCTCGAGATCGTGCAGACGCGCGACATTGGCCAAAACGTGCTCAAGGGCATGGACCGCAACGGTGAGCGCAACTTGAAGCTTATCTTTGAGCGGCTGCCGAAGTTCATGCACGCGCTCGGGCGCGACTTTGCAGGCGTGCCCGGCTCGCGCATCTATGTCGCGATCGAGAAGGGCGAGCTGTCCTACCGCTCATGGTGTTTTCAGAAACCTGCGGCAAAATAGCTGCACCGTGAAAGCGTTCGCTCCGCTCCTTTTCCCTGCGCTGCTCGCGCTTTGCACGCAGGCCTCGGCGCTGGAGCCCGTGCGCGTCGGCAAGGACGGGAAGTCGTTCGTGCTCGCGGAGAGCGGCACGCCGTTCCGCGTGTGGGGTGTGAACTACGACCACGACAGCGTCGGCAAGGGTCGGTTGATCGAGGACTATTGGGAGAAGGAGTGGGACACGGTGTGCGAAGACTTTCGCGAAATCAGGGCACTCGGCGCGAACGTGGTGCGCGTGCATCTGCAGTTCGGGAAGTTCATGCGCGATGCCGCCACACCGGACGAGAAGTCGCTCGCGCAGTTGAGCCGCCTGCTCGCGCTCGCCGAGGAGACCGGTCTGTATCTGGATATCACCGGCCTCGCCTGCTACCACAAGGCCGACACGCCCAAGTGGTATGACGCGATGGGCGAGCGCCCGCGCTGGGCCGCGCAGGCGCGGTTCTGGTCCGCTGTGGCGAAGACATGCCGCGGCTCGAACGCGGTGTTCTGCTACGACCTGATGAACGAGCCTGTCTTCGACGGGAGGAACGACGCGGGCTGGGTCGCGGGGAATCTCGGTGGAAAGAGCTTCGTGCAGCGTCTAACGCTGGAACCGGGCAAGCGGACAGCGGTCGAAATCGCGAAGGCATGGGTGGACACGCTCACTGCCGCCATCCGTGCGGAGGATCCCGCGCACATGATCACCGTCGGTGCGATCCCGTGGGCGCACGTGTGGCCGGGCGCAAAGCCAATCTTCTGTTCGCCGGAGGTCAGCCCGGCGCTCGATTTCGCGAGCATCCACCTCTATCCGAAGAAGGGCGGTGTGGAGAAGGCGCTCACCGCGATGGGCGTGTATGAAATTGGCAAGCCACTGCTCATCGAGGAGACATTCCCGCTCGAATGTGATGTCGCGGAGATGGATGACTTCCTCCGGCGCTCGAAGCCGCGGACCGCGGGCCACATCAGCTTTTACTGGGGCCGCACGATCGCGGAATACGAGACGGAGAAGGGCGCAAGGATCGAAGCCGCGCTGATGAGCGCTTGGCTGAAGCATTTTCAGCAGCACGCGGAGTTCATGAAGAAGCCCTGACCGGGCCGTGCGCGAATCGGGAATTGCGCGCCGTGCGGGATCGCGGATCATCCCCGCAACAACTCCTCCTGCCGTGAACCCGCTCCGCACCTTCCTCCGCCTTTCCATCCTGCCGCTGGCATCCCTCGCGGCCAGCGCCCTTGCGCTCGCACCCGCCCGCCCGCCCATCCCGGCCGACTGGGCGACCGTCGCGCCGCGCGATGAAATCCGTCCGGCGTTTTCCTACGAGCCGAAGGGCGGATCGAAGGGCGCCGGTGCGCTCGTCATCACCCACGACGGGCGCGAAGGGCTCGACGGCTGGTTTCAGAAATCTTTCCCGGTGAGCGGTGGCGAGTTCTACGGTGTCTCCGCTCTGCGCAAGACCAGCAGCGTCGCGGTCCCGCGGCATAGCGCGCTCATGCGCGTGGTCTGGCAGGACGCAACTGGCAAGGCCGTGCCCGCAGCCGAGCCGCCCGGCCCGGAGGCGGCAGGCCGTCCGCTGTCTTCCGCGGAGCCGGAACATCCAGCCGACGGTGCGACGGATGCGCAGGGCTGGACGATAGTCTCCGGCGTGTATCGTGCGCCGGCGAAGGCGACGCAGGCGGTCGTCGAGCTGCACCTGCAACACGCACCGAACGGCCGTGTGGAGTGGAGCGATGTGACGTTTGAGAAGACCACGCAGCCTGCCTCGCGCAAAGTGCGCCTCGCGACCGTCCACTTTCTCCCGAAGGGAAAAACGCCGCGTGAGAACTGCGAGGCCTTTGCGGCGCATGTCGCCGAGGCGGCGCGGCAAAAGGCGGACCTCGTTGTGCTTGGCGAGACCGTGCCGACTGCGTCCCTGAAGCAGGATGTCGTGCAATATGCGGAGCCCGTGCCCGGCCCCTCCACGGAATACTTCGGGACGCTCGCGGCGAAGCACCGGCTGCACATCGCGCTGAGCCTCTACGAGCGCGACGCACACCTCGTTTACAACACCGCCGTGCTGCTCGGCCCCGACGGCAGGCTCATCGGCAAATACCGCAAGGTCTGCCTGCCGCACAGCGAGGTCGCGAAGGGCATCGCGCCCGGCCACGATTATCCGGTGTTCGACACAGCCTTCGGCAAAGTCGGGATGATGGTGTGCTACGACGGATTCTTCCCCGAGGTTGCGCGCGAACTGAGCAACCGCGGCGCGGAGGTGATCGCGTGGCCGGTGTGGGGCTGCAACCCTCTGCTCGCCCAGGCGCGCGCCTGCGAAAATCACGTCTATCTCGTGAGCAGCACATTCACCGACGCGAAGAACGACTGGATGATTTCCGCCGTCTATGACCGCGCGGGCACTCCCATCGCGAGGGCGAGCGAGTGGGGCACGGTTGCCGTGGCCGAGGTGGAATTGGGGCGGCCATTCATCGGCCCCTACAACCTCGGCGACTTCCGCGCGATGGTGCAGCGCCACCGGCCGTAACTGCGGGTGAAAATCTGCCGCGATCCTAGCCGCACATTTCCCTGGCGAGTTCCCGCGCATAGTCCCTCGCTGAGAACCGCTCCACCCCCTCAGGCGTCGGCACGATGAACGGATCCTCGCCGAAGCTGCAGTATTGCGCGATCAACTGGTCGCGCGTCGTTCCGGCTTCGAGGAAGTGTCCGAGATCCCTGCGGATGAGCGTGCGGCAGGCTTCGAGCGCCTCCTCATACGTCGCAAACGTGCCAAGTTTGTAGCGCTCGTCCTCGTCCATGTAGTGGAAGTTGTCGTCCACAAACACAGTGAATCCCGGCGGAGTCATGGTGTGTTGCCGTCAGTTGGCGCTCTTTACACCGTGGATGAATTCCTCCGCTGCCCGGCGAATCTCGCCCGCCACATCGGCTCGCTGTGTCGCGAACTTCGGCTTGAACCACGGGAAGAGGCCGATGAGGTCGTGCAGCACCAGCACCTGGCCGTCGCAGTCCGCGCCGGAGCCGATGCCGATGGTGGGAATGCGGATGCGTGCGGTGATTTCCTTCGCGACTGCGGGAACGACGAGTTCCAGCAGCAGGCCGAATGCGCCCGCCTTTTCCACTGCGTCCGCATCGGCGAGCAGAGCGGCGGCCTGCTCGGAGGTTTTTCCTTTGATGCGATAGCCTCCCTCCACGCGCACCTGCTGCGGCTGCATGCCGATGTGCGCCATCACCGGAATCCCCGCGGCGGTCAGTGCCGCGACATGCACGGCGTGCGAGGCTCCGCCCTCGAGCTTCACCGCGTGCGCGCCGGCCTCGATGAGACGGCGGCTGTTCTGCACGGTGAGTTCCGGCGTCGCGGTGCTGCCGAATGGAAGGTCGGCAATGATGAGCGGGCGCTGGGCCCCGCGTGCGACGGCGCGCGCGTGGTGGAGCATCTCGTCCATCGTCACGAGCGTCGTGTCCGGGTAGCCGAGCACGACCATGCCGAGCGAATCGCCGACGAGCAGCACGTCCACGCCCGCCTCGTCGAGCAGCCGCGCCATCGGGTAGTCGTAGGCCGTGAGCACGGCGATGCGCTCGCCGCGGTCGCAGGCTGCCTGGAATGCACGGATGCGTTCGTTCATCTCGCGTGCGGAGCAAAGTCGAACAGCGCGCAGCGCCAAGCGAAATCGCGCGGAACGATGCGAGGGAAGCGTGGAACTGCGGGGACTGTGCTACGCGGGGAGCGTCTTGTGCGCTCCGTCGCAGAAGGGCGCATTCGCCGTGTGCTTGCACTGGCAGAGCCAGGCGTCGCCGGACTTTTCGGCGGTGAATTTCTTCGGCGCGAAGGAGGAGCCCTTGTGGGCGCCGTTGCAGAAGGGCTGGGTGGCGGATTTGCCGCAGGTGCAGAACCAGTAGTCCTTGCCGGCTTCGAGGGTGACTTTTGCCGGGGCCTTTGCGGCGATGGTCGGTTGGTCGCTCATGCGCGGAGAGTCACGCATTCGCGGCGCATCGGCAAGCGCACAGAGTGCATGGCTACCCGCGGAAGGTGTGCGCGCGGGCAATGGGCGTCTCGGTCATGGCCTCGTCGGCCTGCGTGACGCGGACGATCTCCTCGACAGTGGTCTGGCCCTTGAGCACTCGGCGCCAGCCGTCGCTGCGAAGGGTCTCCATGCCGTCCTTCATGGCCTGCGACTTGAGGACGTTGCCTGTCTCCTTGCGGATGATGAGGCGGCGGAGTTCCTCGGTGACGGTGCACACCTCGAAAATCGCGGCGCGGCCACGGTGGCCGGTGTGGCGGCACGTGTCGCAGCCAGCACCCTTGTAGAACTTCGTGCCGGGCGGCGGATTGAAGTCGATTTCGCGGAGAAAGTCCGGATCGTAGGTGGCTTCGACGCGGCAGTCGGGGCAGATGCAGCGGACGAGGCGCTGTGCGAGGAAGCAGCGGACGACGCTCGCGAGGAGGAACGGCTCGATGCCCATGTCGAGCAGCCGCGTGAAGCCGCTCACGGCGTCATTCGTGTGCAGCGTCGAAAAGACGAGGTGGCCCGTCATGGCCGCGCGGATCGCGATCTCAGCCGTCTCAAAATCGCGGATTTCGCCGACCATCACGATGTTCGGATCCTGGCGCAGGATCGCGCGGAGGCCGCTTGCGAAGGTGAGGCCGATATCGCTCTTCACGTCGATCTGCGAGATGCCGGGAAGCCGGTATTCGACCGGCTCCTCGACGGTGATGATGCGCCGCGTGGGCTGGTTCACCGAGGAGAGGAATGAGTAGAGCGTGGTGCTCTTGCCGCTGCCGGTGGGGCCGGTGACGAGGATGATGCCGTTCGGCTGCGTGATCATCTTCCTCATCTCCGCCATCTGCTTCGCGCCCATGTCGAGGCGGTCTATGCCGAACGTGAGCGTCTCGGTGCGGGAGAGGAGGCGGAGCGAGATGCTCTCGCCGTTCACCGTGGGGATGGTGGAGACGCGGACGTCAATGGCGCCGGCGACGGTGGTGAGGTTGATGCGGCCGTCCTGCGGCAGGCGGCGCTCGGCGATGTCCATGTGCGCCATCACTTTCAGGCGCGAGATGATCGCGCTCTGGAGCACGCGGAGCTGCGGCGGCACGGCGACCTCGTGGAGGATGCCATCGATGCGGTAGCGGATGCGGAGATCGTTCTCGAGCGGCTCGACGTGGATGTCCGTCGCGCGCTCGGTGATGGCCTCGCGGATGATCTGATTGACGAACTTGACGACGCTCGCCTCTGGATCATCGTTCGTGATGTCGAGCGTGGTGTCCTGCTCGATGCTCTCGAAGGCGCGGTTGTTCTTGAGGATTTCCTCGAAGACGTCCGCGCCGACGCCGTAGGCCATGCGGAGCGCGCGGAGGAGCTGGCTGCGCGGTGTGAGCTGCCACTGGATTTTTTTGCCTGTGAGCTGCTGCTGCGCGAGGCGGCGGGCGGTCTGGTTGAAGACGTCGTAGGTCGCGAGCGTGATGGTGTTCTCATCCGGTTGCGCGACGGGGAGGATGTGGTGCTTGAAGACGAAGCGGCCCGGCAGGAGCTGGAGCACGGGGCGCTCGATTTTGCCAGCATCGATGTGGACGACGGGTGTGCGGAATATTTTGCCGAGCTCGGCGGTGAGCTTCGCCTCATCGGCCTTGCCGGAATTCAGAACCTCGATGGTCCACGTGCTGCCGGCCGGTGGCTGGGTGCCGATCAATGCGGCGGCATCGGTCTCGCTGACGCCGCTGGCCAGCAGGGCGTCGAGGAGGGCGCGGAGCTGGCTCATCGTCTGCGGACGTTGTTGAGAGGCTCCTCGCGGAGCGTCGGAACGGAACTGCGGAGCTGCGAGGGTTTGCCGGATTTGACGCGCTCGCGGATGTTCGGCGGCATGATCGCACTCTCGAGATCAGAGGGGATGTTGAACGACTCGTAAGTCTTCTCGCGGAGCTTCGAGGTCTCCGCCGCGGCAATCGTCACGACCGGGCGCATGATGATGATGAGTTCGTTGCGGACCTTTGCCTTCGAGTGCTTGCCAAAAGCCGGGCCGATCAGCGGAAGGTTCACCAGCCACGGAACGCCGCTCTTGGTGTTGTCATTGCTCTCCTTGATGAGGCCGCCGAGGATGAGCGTGCCGTTGTTCGGCACGGTGACGGTCGTCTTCAGGGCGCGCCGGGCGATGTTCGGGATGTCGTTGTTGTCGATCTTCGTCGTGCCGGAGCGCTCGGAGATGTTCTGCACGATCTCAAGGGTGACGTCGCGGTTGCTGTTGATGAGCGGCAGCACCTCGAGCCTCAGTTCAATGGGTTTGAACTGCACAGAGCTGTTCGTCGTGAGGCCGCTGGTTGTGGAAGTGGAACTGGGGGTGCTCTGGATGCTCGTGGGCACCGGGACTTCCTCACCGGAGGTAATGACCGCGCGCTTGTTGTTGCTCGTAAAGATGCTCGGGCGCGTGATCACGCGGAAGCGATCGGAGTTTTCCAGCGCATTGACCGCGATGTCGAAGGTATTGCTGACGGCGACGACGCCGGCGACGCCGCCGCCGCCGACGGTCAGCGCGCGCTTGATGGCGCTCTGGCTGATGAAGTTGTTGAGGTTTAGCACAGCCTGTCCGGAGCTGTCATAGCCTGCGACCTGGTTGCTTGAGGAACTGGTCGTCGTGGTGGTCGTTGTTCCCGTGGTGCCCGTCGTGCCGGTGGTGGTTCCCGTGGTGGAGCCCACGGTGTTGGCGAGGACGCCGCCGTTGCGGAGAATATATTCGATGCCGAAGGACTCGTTCTTGGTGAGTTTCAGCTCGCCGACGATGCAGTGAATCATCACCTGGGACTGCGGCGCGTCGAGCTTGTCGAGCAGGGCGAAGATCTTGTCCGTCGTGTCCTTCGGGCCGACGACGATGATGCTGTTGGCGCGCTTGTCGGCGATGATGGTGCTCTTGCCGACCTGCTGCGTGACGGGCTGCGTGTCGCGCTCGCTGGTGGAGAGTGTCTCGCCCAGCGACGATGAGGAGCCGGAGGTGGAACTGCTCGATCCGCTCGTGGAGAGGTTGCCGAGCGTGCTCTGGTTGGCGTTTCGCGTGGTGCCCGCCTGCTGCCCGCGGTTGGTCGGGGTGGGGGTGGACGTCGCGCCGGTGCCGGTGGCGCTCTTGTCGCCCGGATCCGCGACGGCAGCGACGACCGCATCAATGACTTCCTCGACCGGGCGGAAGCGCAGCGGCCGGACGGCCGGTGGGGAGAGCGGGGTCTGCGAGTCGTATTCCTTGATGAGCGCGCGGATGAGTTTCATGTTCACCGGGCGTGAAACCACATGCAGGCGGTTCGTGCGCTTGTCCGCGGTGATGCGCACCTTGCCGACGACGAAGTTGTCTTCGGTGGGGCCCGTGCCCGCGGCGCCACCGTGGATTTGGATGGAAACATTCCCGTCTCCGGCAGGAACTCCCGGCGGGAGCGGGGCGGCAGGTGTTCCGTCATTGGTGCGTGCCACGCGGGGCTGCACCGGCATCCCCGGCACGACTCCGGCACCCGCCTGTGTCTGCTGCTTCTCGAAAAGCTTCTCCAGATAACCGGCGACTTCCTCGGCCTGCGCATGCTCGAGGGAGATGAACTCGCTGATCACTTCCGCCGGCTCGACATCGATCGCGCGCACGATGCGGATGAGCGTGCGGATGATGTTGGTGTTCTCCGTCACGAGCAGCGCCTGCGCCTTCGGCAGCGCCGTGATGCTCGATGCACCGCCCTGCGAGGCGGCAAGGATGCCGCTCTGGATGGTCTGGGCGAGTTCCGTCGGATCCGCGTGGGTGAGCTTGAAAAGGAACGTCACCGTCTGCTCTCCGGGCGGCAGCAGCTCCTCGCGGTCCACGAACGGAATTCCCACGGACTTCGGGTTCAGCCCCGCACCGGTCACTTTCCAAATCTTCGGATCCTCGGTGGGCACGATGTTGAAGCCATTCATCATGAGCGTCATCTCGACGATCTTGATCGCCTCCGACTGCGGCACGGGTCCGGCGATGAAAATGCGGATCGGACCGGTGAGCTGAGTGCTGTAAATGAGATGCCGTCCGGTCCAGGTGCTGTAGAGGTTCAGCACATCGGTCACATTCGCATCGAGAAACTGGAGCGTGACGGGCGGCTCGGTGCCGGGCGGAACCTGCGCCATGTTCGGCGGGTTGGCCGGCAGCAGCGCGGGGCCGGGCGTCATGGGTGCGCCGGGGGCCGGGGGGACGACCGGAGGGGGCAGCGGCACCTGCGCCGTGGCCCGGACGGCGAGGATGAAACTCGAAGTGAGGAGGATGGTTCGGCGCAACACGCCGCACGTCTAGCCCGCGTGCTGCGGGTGGTCAACCAATGGCTGCCGCAGACCCGGTGCGGCAGGGCCGCAGCGTCACGCGGCCTTTTTTGCGGCGTCCGGCTGGGCGAGCGGGAGTTCGAGGGTGAACGTCGCGCCTTTGCCCGGACCGTCGCTGGTGCCGCTGAGGCTGCCGCCGACTTCCGTGGCGGCATTGGCCGCGCTGTGGAGGCCGAAGCCATGGCCGCCGGACTTGGTGGTGAAGCCGTGGTTGAAGACGCGCGTGAGGTTTTCCTTCGGGATGCCGCAGCCGTTGTCGGCGACCGCGATGCGAACCCGCCCGCCGCTTCCGCAGGCCGCGGAGAGTTTCAGCGCGCGCTCAGCCGGCGGCAGGGCCTCCATCGCCTGATGCGCGTTGGTGATGAGGTTGACGAGGATTTGGAGCACCTTGTGCCGGTCGGTGTTCACCTTGGGCAGTGTCGCCGGGCATTCGATCTCCACGTTCACCGAGCAGCGCTGGAGTTCCGGGTTCGTCACACGCAGGGCCTCCTCGATGAGCGTGCGCGGCGCGAAGTCCTCCATGACGCCGGAGACCTTCGCGTAGTCCTGCTGCATCGCGACGATGTCCTTGATGTGGGCGATGTTTTTCGTGAGCTGCTCGATTTCCGCGAGTCGGCTCTGCTGCTCGGAATCAATCTGCTGCGCCAGCGTGGCGAGGTAGGCGGGCATCATCCGGCCCTTGCCGTCCGGGCCGAAGAAGGAGGCGAGATCGTCCTTGTTCGATTCGAGCAGTTCTGCGGCTTTGCGGATGCCTGCGGTCTTCGACTTGCGGACGCTGTCGCCGAGCAGGTTTGCGGAGACGTTCACGCTGTTGAGGACGTTGCCGACATTGTGAAGGACGCCCGTGGCGACCTCCGCCATGCCCGCCGCGCGCGATGCCTCGACGAGCTTCCTGTGCATCTCCTCCAGCTCGCGCTGGGCGCGGTTGCGCTCTGTCACGTCGTTCGCGAGCACGATCTTCGCGATTTTTCCCGCGAAGGAAATCGCGTGCGCGGTGAGCTGCACCTCCATGATCTCGCCGCTGCGCTTCTTGTGCTTCCACTCGCCGGCGTCGAACGACTTTGCGTTGCTGCGGAACGCGCGCTCGATGTCGAGCGGATCAGCCTCCTTCGTGATCGCGGGCAGGGACAGGAGCAGGAACTCCGACTGGCCGTAGCCGTAGTGGCGCGTGGCGGCGTTGTTCACGGCGAGGAACCCGAGCGACTCGAGATCCATCACGAACATCGGCACCGGGTTGTTTTCAAAAAGGTTCCGGTAGCGCGTCTCGGAGTCCTTCAGCGCCTCCTCGGCCTGCCTGCGCTCGGTGACTTCGTTGTGAAGCTCGCTAGTGCGCAGCATCACATTGGTCTCCAGGTCCGCCTGCGCCTGGCTGAGCGCCGCGTCGCGCTTCTGGACCTCGGCGAGCATGTTGTTGAACGTCTCCACGAGGTGCCCCACCTCGTCGTCGCTCCTCTTTTCCGCGCGCAGCGTGTAGTTGTTTTCCTTTGCCACCGTGTCCGCCACCCGCGCGAGCGCCACTACCGGCTCGGAGATCATGCCCTGCAGCCGCCCGAGCAGGAGCCGCGCGGCGAGCGAGGCGAGCACGAAGACCGCGAGCATGATCGCCGCATAGAGCCGGAGCCGGGTCCAGAGCTCGGAGAGGCCGATCTCGATTACGATTGTCCCGACCCGCAGGTTGTCGTGCATCACGGGTTCGTAGTGGCTCAGGCTTGTGATGCCGAGGTGCGTGCCCATCGGAGTGCCCGCCTCGACGATGCCCGGCAGCATGGCCTTCACATTCTTCGTGGGCCGGGCAAACGGGCGGCCGTCTGCGCGGTAAACCATCGCGCCAGTCACGTGCGGGTAGTCCAGCAGCGCGTTCAGCGTCGTGACGACCGTCTGCGACGAGCCCCGAGCGAGCGCGTCGCGGGTGTTCTCCGCGGCGACCCGGCTGAGCGACTGCAGCGCGGTGCGCGAGGAGAGGAACTGCGAGATGATGTCGAAGGTGAAGAAGATGATTCCCGAGAAAACGAGCGCCGCGGTGCATGCGAGCATCGTGATCGCCGTGAGCTTGCGCTTGATCGGCTTCGGCGCGAGCCAGCGGCGGGTCTTCCGCTCCATCCGGGCAAACAAGCCTCTCGGCTGGGGCTCCGGCTCCGGGGGCACCGCCGGTGCGGGCTGAGGTTCGCCGGCCGGCTTTTCATCCACGACCACCGCCACGGCGCGCGCCGCTTTTTCCCGCGGTGCGGGGGACGGTTCGTCGGGATCGCCGATCGGGCTGGGTTGCGGGTCGGACATGTTGCGGATTTCGGGCGCGGGTGGTTCCGCAGGAACCGCAGGATTTGCGCCATTCCCCCCGGAAATTCCGCCCTACAAACCCGCAAGCTGCGCCGGCGTGCGTCCGCCGCTCTCCGCCTCGACGCCGTCGGGCACCCACAGCTTTCCGAGTGAGCGGCGCCCGCAGGCGTGGAAATGGAGCGGCAGCACCGCGCAGTTCGGCACGGTGAAGCCGTGGATGAAGCTGAAAAAGCGCCGCATCGCCGTCGCGTCCACAGCCCCGGGCGGCGAGAGGCTGAGCCACGCCACGGCGTCCATCACGCGGCCGTGGCAGACGACGAATGTCACGCGCTCGCTCCGTTCCGCGAGGCGGGCGATGGCATCGGCGACGCGCCCGATGAAGCCCGCGAACGACTCCGCATTCGGCGCTGCGAAGTTCGGGTCGCATTCCGCCCAATACGCGTCCGACAGCACGCGACGCTCGTCCTGCGTGGTGTCCACGCACAGCGCGGGGTCGAGATACTGCACCTCCTGCACGGGCCACTCCTCCACGCGGGCGCGGTGAAAGCGCGCGATCACCGGCTCCGCCGTCTGCCGTGCGCGGGTGTAGGGCGAAGTGATGATCAGGTCCGGCTCGACCGGCAGCAGCGGCGCGAGCTGCGCAGCCTGGCGGAAACCGAGTTCGCTCAGCGGATACGTCGGTGCCTCGCGCGTCCGCGCGCCGGCGTTCGCCACGCTCTCCGCGTGGCGGATGAACCACACTTCCCGCACGCTATTTCCGCGCATCGTCCCCGAGTTTTTCAAAGCGCCCGGCGAAGACGAGCATCACGCCGCCGAGCGCTGCGAAGCCGCCCGCATACATCCAGCGCGCGAGCATCCAGCGCTGGTATTTGGAATTGGGATCGTCGCGGCGCTGCGCGGTCTCATCTTTGCCGCCAAGCGAACGCACCTCGCCCGTGCGCACCGCGTCGATGGCGGTCCAGCCGTAGAACGCCGCGATGGCGAAGCAGCAGATCGCAAAAAACCGCACGGCTCAGATCAGGCCGAGCTTCATTTTTCCCGCCTCGGAAATCATCGCCTGGTTCCACGGCGGATCCCACACGAGCTCCACGTTTGCAGTGGCGACGCCGGACACGCCCTCGATTTTTGAGCGTGCCTCCGCGGCAATGGTCGGGCCCATGCCGCAGCCGGGCGCGGTGAGAGTCATCTTCACGCTCACATTTGCCGGCTGGCCTTCGGGCTGTTCGACGAGGCAGTCATACACGAGGCCGAGGTCCACGATGTTCACGGGAATCTCCGGGTCGTAGCACGTGCGGAGCTGCTCCCACACGGCTTGCTCGTCCACCTTCGCCGGGCCGGCGTCGGGTGCGGGCGCCGCGGCTTTCGCGGCGACGGCGATGCCGAGCGCGTCCGCATTTGTGTCGATGATGCGCGCGAGCCCCTGGTCGGTCGCGACGGTGAAGCTGCCGCCGAGCGCCTGCGTGACGACGACGCGCGTGCCTTTCGCGAGCGTGAACTTGTCGCCGCTCGGGATGCGGATCGCCTCGCAGTCGCGCGTCAGAATTTTTGTCCCTGTGTGGTCTTCCATAAAATTTGGTCGTCAGTGCTGCCCGTCTTTCGGTTTCAAAATCACCTTCACCTTTTTCTCCGCGCCGCCGTTCTGTCCGGGTGCAAAGCTGTCCATCAGCGTCGGTGCAGTCGGCGTCGGCTGTGCAGCAGCCTGCTTGCCTTCGCCCTTCACCCCTCGGTCCTCGCCCGGCGATCCTCCGCCCAGCGCCTGACGCAGTGCGCCCTCGACGAGCTGTGCGCAGTGGATGCGCATCGGCGGCAGCGGCCCGAGCGGCGCGCTCAGCGCGGTGCCGTCCATCGCCATCGCCTCCTCGGGCGTCTTCCCCTGGATGAGCTGCGTCGCGAGGCTCGCGACCGCGATGGCCGTCTCGCAGCCGAACGTCTGGAAAGTCGCCTTGTCGATCACCTTCTTCCCGCCCTCCTCGCGGAACTTGATCCACATCCGCAGCATGTCGCCGCAATCTGCGCTGCCCGCCGTGCCCACGGCGTCCGCGTTCTGCATCTCGCCAAGATTCTTCGGCTCGCCGATGGCGTTCTCGATTTTCTGCTGAAGGTCGTCGCTCATTCCTTACTCCACCTCATAGCGCGGCAGGTTCGCATCCACCTCGCGGCTCCACGCATCAATGCCTCCGCGCATCGTGCGCACATTTTCCAGCCCATGGCCGGTGAAATATGCCGCGGCGTCGAGACTGCGCACGCCGTGGTGGCAGAGGAAAATGAGCAGTTCGTCCTTCGGCAGCCCGCCGAGCGTGTGCATGAGTTCCTGCGTGAAAAACATGCTGCCCTCGATGTGCACCGCGTCCCATTCCTCGCGAGAGCGGACGTCGATGAGCCGCGCCTTGCCCGCCTTCACCAGCTCCGCGGCCTCGGCGGGAGCGACCTGCATCTTTGCGTCGCTCTCATGCGCATCGAGGATGGTCCGTGAGACCTCCGCGACATCGAGGTTTTCGTTGCGAGCGCACACCTGCGCGAGCGTCTCGCCGGGGTTGAACCCGCAGCTCGAGCAGCCGCCGATGTGGTAGCTGCGGAAGAGCGCCCGCTGTGCGCCGGGATAGAGCGTCGTCAGCTCGCCCATGGTGATTTGTGGATCGATGGTCGTTGTCATCGGACGCGCAGCCTAGAACGGGTGCCGCACGATGGCAACCGCCGTCGTGTTTCGCGCCGGGCGCGGCGGCGAAATGTTTTGGAAAAACGCCGCGAACGGACACGCTGCGGACACTTTCCATGAAGACTCCCGCCTTCGCCGCCGCCGCACTGTGCGCGCTGTTCAGCCCCTCATTCTCCGAGGACAAGCAGCCGCTTCCCACCCGCGTGAGTGAATTCATCGCGACGCACAGGACGCCGGAGTCCATCGGGGAGGCGTTCAAGGAATGGTCTGCGCGCGAGCCGGAGAACCCGGACCCCTATGTCCTCGCCGCGAACGCCTACCTCGCGGCGGCGGACAACGTCGTCATCAACGCGGACACGAAGCGCAAGGGCTTCGCGATCGTGGATCCGAAGACGAAGAAGCAGGTCGGCACGCTCGGGACGGAGCCCGATCCGAAAATCCAGCGCAAGGGCGAGGAGATGCTCGCGATGGCCGCGGCGAAATTCCCGCACCGGCTGGACATCCATGTCGGGCGCATGAGCGTGTGCGAGCGGATTGGTGATTCCGCGGCGCTGGAGCGCGCGATCACGGAGATGCTCGCCGCGGTCGCTGCACATGGGGAGAAGCTGCGCTGGGTGGACGACGCGCCCATCAAGGACCCGCTGGAGGAGAAAGTGGTCGGCGAGCTGAACGGGCGCATCGGCCGGCTCTATGGAAAGGAAACGCCGGAGACGGACGAGGCCGGACACCGCATCGCGGTCGCGGCGCTGAAGCTCTATCCGAAAAACGTGAAGCTGCTGAACTTCGCCGCCGTTTACCACGCCTACAAGGAGCAGTGGAAGGAGGCGCGCGAGCTGTTCCTCCGAGCGTCGGAGATTGCGCCGGACGACCTCATCGTGCTGAGCAACATCGCGATGGCTTCGCTGCGCCTCGGCGACACGCAGGATGCGAAACAGCGCTTCGAGGCCATCGTCAAAAAGGCGCCGGACAGCGATGAAGCGAAGCAGGCGAAGGGCGAGCTGGCGAAGCTCAAGAAGGCCGCGCCGAAGAAGCCCTGACGTCGCTGTGGCGGAAACCGCGGGCCAAACCGCTTGACGCTCCGGCGCTCGTGGCGACGATGCGCCCCGATGCGATTTCAAACATTTTACGAGGGGCGGCACTTCCTGCTGCCGTCCCTGCTGGCGGCGATTTTCGGATTCTGGCTCGCGGCGGACTGGAGCGGCTGGCTTTGGCTCGCGGTTCCCGCGGCGCTCGTGTTCATCTTCTGCGCAAATTTTTTCCGCGACCCCGAGCGCGTGACACCGGGAGGAACGGATGTCGTGGTCGCAGCGGCGGATGGCGTCGTGGACGCGGTCGAGGTCGCCGAGGAAAAGGAGGTGCTGGGCCGTGCCTGCCGGCGCGTGAGCATTTTCCTGAATGTCTTCGACGTGCATGTGAACCGCGCCCCGATCGCGGGCCGCATCACCTACACGAAGCACCACCCGGGCACCTACCTCGACGCGCGCGACCCCTATTGCCACCAGAAGAACGAGGCGCTCACGTGGGCCTTCGCCGGCGAGCACGCGACGCTCGTGGTGCGGCAAATCACCGGCGCCATCGCGCGCCGCATCGTGCCGTGGAGCAGGGAGGGCTCGACCGTGGAGAAGGGGCACCGCTTCGGAATGATCCGCTTCGGCTCGCGCACGGACATCTACCTGCCGCTCGACGCGGAGATCCTCGTGAAAGTCGGCGACCGCGTGGAGGGAAGCGCGAGCGTGATTGCGCGCCTCGCCGCGCCGGACGCGTGCTATGTGGCGAGCGCCGCGGTGCCCGCCGTCCTGATCTGAAGCCCTGACGCCCCGACGCGATGAGCGAAACCAAGCCACCGAACGCGCCGAAGAAGGAAGCCGACGACGGCTCGCCGAAAATCTACCTCCTCCCGAACCTGATGACCGCGGGGAACCTCTTCTGCGGCTTCCTCGCCACTCTGAAGATCGTGCAGGGCGCGCTCGCCGTGAGCACCGCGCGGATGATGGACGAGGCGCGCGCGCTCGATGCTGGCAACGAGTATTTCAAAACCGCGATCTGGTGCATCCTCGCCGCATGCATCTTCGATCTGCTCGACGGACGCCTCGCGCGCCTCGGCGGGACGGACAGCGCGTTTGGCCGCGAGTTCGACTCGCTGGCCGATGTGGTCAGCTTCGGCGTCGCCCCGGCGCTGATGGTGAGCCGCGTGGTGCTGCGCGATTTTGAAAAGCTCGGATGGCTCGTCGCATCGGTCTATCTCATCTGCGGCGCGATGCGGCTTGCGCGCTTCAACTGCATCGCGGCCTCCGGAGCGCCGGGTGCCGGCAAGGACTTCAAGGGGTTCCCGATTCCGGCGGCGGCGG
Source organism: Chthoniobacteraceae bacterium (assembly GCA_044221185.1). GTDB lineage: Bacteria > Verrucomicrobiota > Verrucomicrobiia > Chthoniobacterales > Chthoniobacteraceae > SXWH01. The sequence goes on from JBGAPP010000003.1 coordinate 497,916, forward strand.
GTCTTGTCGCGAGCATCACGCTTTTCATGATGTCGCTGAAGGAGGATCAGGAGCGCCTTGAGCACGGCTTGATGAAGTGGGTGCTCCCGCCGCTGCTGCTCTTCCTCTCGTGGATGATGTTCAGCGGCTTCAAGTATCCGAGCTTCAAGTCGATCAACTGGCGCACCACCCGCAGCATCCCGAAGTTCATCGCCATCGTCACGGCGATCAGCCTCACGGTGATGTTCTACCAGTGGATGCCCGCGGTGCTTTTCCTCATCTACCTGCTCTACGGCTTCCTCCGCCCGTTCCTCTCAAAGAGGATCAAGGAGGGCATCGAGGACGAGCTCGAGGACGACGACGAGGCGGAGAGCCCCTAGCGGCGGGCCGGAAAAGGGGCGGCCCTATTTCTCCGCGTCCTCGATTTCCAGATACGCCGGCTTCGGGTCGGAGCCGCCGGTCGATGCGCGCTCGATGCGCATCTGCTTCAGCAGCCAGAGGCCCTCGCGCTTCATCACGCTCGTCACGGTGAAGCGGCGCACCCATTTCCCTGACGAGTTGTAGCTCTCGGCCTTCATCAGCGCGCCGTCCTCGCGGCCAATCCAGAGCACCACGCGGGCATACTGCGAATCCCTCGCCGAGTCCGGCCGCGCCTCCACCTTCCAGCAGCGGTGGGCGGAGATGATGTCGCTGCCGATCACGTTCGCGTCGCGCCAGTAGATGAAGCGGAGGGAAAGATCCTCGTAGCTGATGTCCGTGCCGTGGACCGGGTCGTCGTATCGCGCCGCAGTCACGCGCCCCGTCTTGCCGCCCTTGCGCTCCTCGAGCGTGGAGGATCGCTCGCCGAGCCGCAGCGTGAGGGTATCGCCATTGTCGGTGAACTCATAGTGAATCGCACCCTTCTCCAGCGTGAGGCGGAATGGGATCTTCTTGCTGCCCACGCGGATGCGGCCCGTGAGCTTCCAGTTCTGCGAGGACTGTGCGAGCCGCACGGAGCGCAGAAGCTCCTGCGCTGGCGGCGGAGTGTCCGCGCCATCCGCGGGCGAAGACGCGATCGCGGCTGCGGTGACGACGGCGGCGAGGATGCTCTTTACACGATTCGGTGTGACCATAGGCTCGCCCACCTTCGCCAACGCCGGATGGATCAAAAGCTACTTTTTCTCATCAACCACGAATGGACCGGGCCGGTGCTCGACCGCGTCATGGCCGTGGCCTCCTCCACCGCGGTGTGGATCGTGCCCATCGCGCTGTTCGTGCTGGCGGCGGCGATGCGCGGCGGTTTCCGCGCGCGGGCATTCCTCGCCGTCGGCATCGTGTCGGTGGCGCTGAGCGACGGCGTTTTCGGCCTCGGGATCAAAAACGCCGTCGGACGCGTGCGGCCGCGCGACGCCCTGGTCGGCGTGCGGCAGCTCAATGTTGCCGTTCCCGTTTGGAAGGGTGTGTTCGAGGCGCCGCTGGAGACGTTTTCGCTCGGCGACTCGCAGGAGACGCGGGGCCGCTCCTTTCCGTCGAACCACGCCGCGAACACCGCGTGCGCCGCGCTGCTCACCGCGGTGTTCTTCCGCAGGCGCGGTTGGCTCGCGTTTTTCCCGGCGATGCTCGTCGCCTACTCGCGCATCTACACCGGCGCGCACTGGCCCAGCGATGTGATCGGCGGCTTCTTCCTCGGAATGGGCGTCGCATTCCTCACGCTGCTGCTCGCCGAGGCCGCGTGGCGCCGATGGGGAGCGCGCCTTTCACCACCGCTCGCCGCCCGCTTTCCCTCGCTGCTTTCCGCCGCATGAATATCCGCCTTTTCGCATCCCTCATCGTCCTCACCGTTCTCCGCATCATCTATGCGGGGCAGAACGGCCTGATGCCCGACGAGGCCTACTACCACGAATGGAGCCAGCGGCTCGACTGGTGGTATTTCAGCAAGGGCCCTGGCATCGCCCTCATCATGCGCGCAGGCACGGCGATCTTCGGCCACACGGAACTGGGCGTCCGTTTCTTCGCGGCTGTCTTCGGCCTCGGAACGTGCCTGCTCATGCACTGGCTCGCGCGGCGGCTCTACGACCAGCGCGTCGCCTTCTGGACGGTGATCGTGATGACCGTCACGCCCATCTTCAATGCCGGCGCCCTCATCATGACCATCGATGCGCCGTCCATCTTCTTCTGGACCGCATCGCTCTGCACGCTCTGGCTCGCGCTGGAGAAAAGCCCGGCCTTCTCGTGGTGGTGGGCGCTCACCGGCATCCTCACCGGCCTCGGCTTCATCTGCAAGATGACCAACGCCGCCTTCCTCCTCTCGGCGTTTCTCCTCCTCATCCTCACGGCCCGCTACCGCGGTGAACTCCTCCAGCGCGGCTTCTGGAGCATGATCCTCTGCTTCCTGCCATTCGCGGAGCCGTTCATCCGCTGGAATGCCGCTCACGGCTGGCCCACCACCGCGCACCTTGCCGAGCGCGGCGGCCTCGATACGCCGTGGTGGAGCCTGAACATCCGCACCATCGGCGAATTCATCGGCTCCCACTTCGGTGTCTATTCGCCGCTCATCTTCTTCGCGATGATGATGGCCCTCTTCGCGAACACCGGGCCGTCCTTCCGCCGCTGGGGAGCCGCCGTCGCGCGCTCCTTCCCCGCGCTGCCCCGCAGCCTCCGCTCCGCGTGGGGAAGCTGGGTCGTCCTCGCCGTGCTCATGGTCGCGCTGTGGATGGCGGGCAACTTCTTCGAGAGCACCGCGTTTCACTCGCTCGCCGTCTTCCTCGCCATCCTCGCGGTCATCGTCTTCGTCGGCTCGCACAAGGACGCCGCGAACATGCACTGGAAGTCCCGCTTCCTCGCCGCCTTCGCCCTGCCGCTCCTCCTCGGCTACGGCTGGCTCGCCCTCCATCACCGCTGCCTGCCGAACTGGACCGCACCCGCGATGATCTCCCTCGGCATCCTCACCGTCGCCTGGTGCGTGGACCGTGTCCTCCGCGGCGTCCGCGGGGCGCGCGCCTACTCCATCTGGGCCATCGCCATCGGCGCGCTCGTCAGCGTCGTGATGGTGAACACGAACATCCTCCGCCCCGGTTTCCTCCCGGCGGAATGGCGGCTCCCGTGGAAGCGCGACCCCGGTGCCCGCATGCAGGGCTGGCGCGAGGTCGCCGCCCGCATCGGCGAATTCCGCGACACCATCGAGCAGGCCAGCGGGCAGAAGATTTTCCTCATCGCCAGCAGCTACGGCACCGCCGCCGAGGTCTGCTTTTACCTCCCGGAAAAATACCGCCGCACCGAGGCGCCCGGCCACCCGCTCGTCTATGTCCCCGAGTCGCCCGTCGCGCAGAACCAGTTCCACTTCTGGGGCCGCTACGATGAATACGAGGAGCGCACCGCCCCCGTCCTGAACGACCAGGAGGACTCCGGCGAATACGGCCTCAGCCGCTTCGCCGGCCGCACCGCCATCTACTTCACCGAGCGCGAAATCGACCAGTCGCCCCTCGACCCCATCCCGCGCACCTTTGACCGCTGGGAGCTGAAGACGACCTTCGAATTCCAGAGCCACGGCCTCCCGCTCAGGAAAATCCACGTCTTCCTCCTCTACCGCTACCGCCCCGGGCGGATGCTCGACTAGCCGCCGCGCGCTTTCATTTTCCGCCGCGCTGGAATGCCCCCTGCATCTTCCGGGGGCGTCATGTCCACCACTGTCGCGCACAAGCTCCTCCACGCGGGCTCGCTCAAAAAGGCGCTGTTCCTCCTGGCGGGTTTCGCGCTGCTTTACGCGGTCCGCTGGTTCATCCCGCACACCGTGCCCGAGTCGGTGTTCCGCGACATGAAGTTCCGCCTCCAGAACGAATACGCGCCGCCCGGCGCCATCCCCGTCGCCGACCGCGTGGCTTTCGACGCCGCGCAAAAGCTCCGCAACAGCGTGACCATCGGCACCATCACCGCCAAAGGCCTCCTCTACGGCAAATACCTCCGCGCCGAAGTGAGCGTGGCCGGCGGCCCCCCGCCCGACGGACGCCGCGTGCGCTACTACATCAAGGATCCCCTCAGCGGCTTCCTCACCGACGACTTCACCGGCTACCGCTACTACATCAATCTCTGGTGACCCCGCCGGCCCCGGCAGGCTGCGCCGCCCTGCCGGCGGGCAGCTTGGTGAAACGGGTGGGGAATTGGCCCAAACCGGTGACGGCTTTGCCCAAACCGGTGACGGGTTTGCCCAAACCGGTGACGGGTTTGCTCCATCCGCTGACGGGTTTGCCGGAAACCTTCACGGGTCTGCCGGAAACCTTCACGGGTCTGCCGGAAACCTTCACGGGTCTGCCGGAAACCTTCACGGGTCTGCCGGAAACCTTCACGGGTCTGCCGGAAACCTTCACGGGTCTGCCGG
>JBGAPP010000015.1:0-146772 GCA_044221185.1 Chthoniobacteraceae bacterium
AAAAAGCGCATCATCGTCATGGGCTTCATGGGCGGCTGTCCGATCGCGGGCGTCGTCTGGCAGCACATCCACTACATCGTCGGTCTGCAGCGGCTCGGGCACGAGGTCTACTACATCGAGGACTCCGCGCGGTATCCCTACAACCCGGTGACCTACGAGGAGAACGAGAACTACCGCTACGCCGCCGAGGTGCTCGGTCGGCTCGCGCGGCAGTTCGGCTTCGAAGGGCGGTGGAGTTACTGCGCGCGTTTCATCAAAGGCAACCCGACCGCGGGCATGCCGCTGAAAAAAATCCGCAGCCTGTATCGCAGCGCCGACGCGATTCTGAATGTCTGCGGCGCGCAGGAGTTCAACGAGGACCTGCTCGTCTCGCAGAACATCCTCTACGTCGAGAGCGATCCCGGCGTGGAGCAGATCCGCGTGGACCTCGGGGAGAAAAGGACGCGCGCGTATTTGAAGCGCCACCGCGCGCTGTTCACATTCGGCGAGCTGATCGGCACGGAGGATTTCCCCGTGCCGCTGCACGGTTTCCGCTGGCTGCCGACGCGCCAGCCGGTCGTCACGGATTTCTGGAAGGCCCGCACCGCGCCGCCGGCGAAGGCGACCTTTACGACCATCGCGAACTGGAACACGAGCGGTCGCAAGGACATCACCTGGCGCAGGAAAAAACTGCTCTGGAGCAAGTCGCTCGAGTTTTTGAAATTCGTCGAGAGCCCGAAGCGCTCGAAGGAAACCTTCGAGATGGCGACGACCATCCGGGATGAAAAGACGCGCGCCTTGATGCTGAAAAACAAGTGGCAATTCGTGTCGCCCGACGACATCAGCATCCACTGGGACAAATACGTCCGCTACATCCAGCGCTCGAAGGGCGAGTTCACCGTGGCGAAGGATCAATACGTGCGGCTGCGCACCGGCTGGTTCAGCGATCGCACCGCGTGCTACCTCGCGAGCAGCCGCCCTGCGATCACGCAGGAGACCGGCTTCACGAAGCTCTACGGGGGTGAGAAGGGACTGCTCGCATTCCGCACCGTCGAGGAAATCACCGAGCACGTCCGCGCCATCAACGCCGACTACAAGGCGCACTGCCGCGCGGCGTTTGAGATTGCGGCGGAGGTTTTCGAGGCGACCAAGGTGCTCGCGAGCCTGCTCGACCGCGCAGGCGTGTAGCGGCCACACTCACGCGCGATGGACATTTTTCACACCCTCGGCTGGCAGGAAATCTCGCTCCGCCTCGGCAGCGCGGTGCTCGTGGGCGCGGTGCTCGGGCTGAACCGCGAACTGAAGGGAAAGCCCGCCGGCCTGCGCACGAACGCCCTCGTCTCGCTCGGCTCCGCGCTGCTCATCCTGTCCGCCATCGGCATCACGTCCGGCCCCGGCAGCGAGCGGCAGGCGGACGTCGTCAGCCGCGTCATGCAGGGAATCATCACCGGCATCGGCTTCCTCGGCGCGGGGGTGATCCTGCGCGACACCAGCGGCACGCAGGTCCACGGCATCACCACCGCGGCGACCATCTGGCTAACGGCGACGCTCGGCGTGCTCTGCGGCGTGGGGCTGTGGCTCGTCGCGTTGCTCGGCGTGGGGATGACACTCCTCATCCTGGTGCTCGGCAAGCCGCTCGAGCGGTTCATCCACCGCAAGTTCCCGAAACTCTCCGAGCATCCCGCCGAGGAAAAGCCGCCCCGCTGACCTCAGAGCCCGAGCGCGCGCAGCGTCGCGGGAATGTCGCCCATGTCCTCCAGCAGCACGTCCGGCGCGTGCGCCGCGAGCTGCTCCGCGCGGTGGCCGCCGGTCGCCACGGCCACTGCCTTTGCCCCGATGGCGCGCGCGCAGGAAATGTCGTGCGGCGTGTCGCCGATGACGAACGTCCGCTCCGGCGTCACCGCATGGCCTCGCTCCTTCGCGCGCGCGAGCGCAAACGGCCCCAGCCGGTCGCGTTCGTGGTGGTCGTCGGCATACGCGCCGAATGCGAAGTAGTCCCACAGCCCGTAGCGCGTGAGCTTGTGCTGCGCACCGCGAACGAGATTGCCGGTGAGCAGCGCGAGCACCACGTCGCCGCGCGGCTGCAGCAGCGGCAGCAGTGCCTCCACACCCGGCAGCACCTCACCCTGCGATTCACCCAGCAGCACGGGCAGGTGCCGCAGGTAACTTTCGAGGATTTCGGAAATGCCGGCCTCCGTCACCTCGCGCCCGTATTTCTGCAGGAGCTGGCGGGCGATGCGCGTGTCCGTCCGTCCCGCGATCTCGATGTCGCGCAAATCGTCCTCGGTGCCGAACACCTCGCGCACCGCGAGCCGCAGCGAGCGCTCCCCGCAGCCGCCGCTGCGGATCAGAGTGCCGTCGATGTCGAAGAGGAGCAGGGTCTTTTCCAAAGCGCGCGCATCTGTGGGCACGCCGCCGTGGAATGCAAGCCCGCCGGAAGCGGGGCACGGATGGGTGCCGCGCTGCGCCCGCCCGCTCCGCTGCCTCGCCTCGCCCTCCGTCATTCGTTCCGTCCTCAGCGCGTCATCGCCGTGCGCAGCGACTCCACATAGGCCGCGAAGGCTAGCATCTCCGCCTGCGTGGGCGGGTCGCTGAAGGTTCCGGTGAACGCTCCGATCGCATCCGGATTCCGCGCCGTCCCCGCGATGGCCGCGGCCAGCGCCGATGCCAGCGCCGCATTTGTCACCTCGCCCGGCGCGCCATTCATGCCATCGGCGCCGTCCGCACCAGCGGCCCCGGCGGGGAGGTTGAACGTGAAATGCACGTTCGTCCCGTCGAAGGTCACCCCCACGCTCGCCAGGTCGCCCGCCGGCAGCGTGTTCACCGCATCCACCAGCGCATTCGCAAACGGCGGGCCTTGCGGTCCCTGCACACCCGGCGGTCCCTGCGCGCCCTGCGCCCCGTCGCTCCCATTGCTGCCGTTCATCCCCGGCTGCCCCTCGTTGCCCTGCGGACCGGGAGGGCCTGCCGGACCGGAATTTCCCTGCGGCCCCGGCGGACCGTCCGAGCCGTTGGCCCCCGCCGCACCCGCCACACCCTGCGGGATGCCAAAGCCCAGGTGCAGCACCCCGGCGGCGAAGCTCGCGCTCACCGTCGCCGCCTCACCGGGAGGCAGCGTGGTCACACTGTCGATCACCACGCCGGCGATCGCGCCGGCATCGAAGATCTCCTTCAGCCCCGCAAGCTGCGCGCGCATCTCCGCGCTGGAGTTGGGCGAGCCGGGCGCGGGCTTGGAAGAATCGAATGGCATGGCGGTGTTCCTTCTGTGCGGAGGTTTCTTTCCCAAGCAGCGCTTTGGTCGCCACGCTCAGCGCAGCACCCAGTCGCCAAGGATGCCGCCGAAGATGTAGGAGCCCAGCCTGACAGTGCCGTTGCTGTTCATATACCACACGACGACCCGGCCGTAGTTGTCTTGAAGCAGAATGTCGGGCGTTCCATCGCCGTCCATGTCTGCCGCGCAGCGGACCCGCCATGGGCCGAGACCGCCGGAATACACGTAAAGGCTGGAGGAGATTCCCCCGCTGCCGTTCATATACCACACGACGATCTGGCCATAGTTGTTCTGGAAGATCAGGTCGGTCTTTCCATCCCCGTTCATGTCCGCCACCGCGGCGACTTTCCAGTCCCCGAGCCCGCCACCATAGATGTAGTAGCCGCCGGTGTTGTGGCCACTGCCGTCCATGGACCACGCGACGACCTGGCCATAGTTGTTCTGGAAGATCAGGTCCGCCTTGCCGTCGCCGTTCATGTCGCCTGCACCCATCACTCTCCAGTCCCCGAGACCGCCGGCGTAAATGTAGGCGCTGGAGGCGATGCCACCGCTGCCGTTCATATGCCAAACGGCGATCTGGCCGTAGTTGTTCTGGAAGATCAGGTCGGCCCTGCCGTCACCGTTCATGTCCGCCACACACTTGAGCCGCCAGTCCCCGAGATTGGCTGTCGAGAGGTAAACACCGCCGGTATTGTTGCCCTTGCCGTCCATATACCATGCCGCGATCTGGCCGTATTTGTTCTGGAAGCAGAGATCCGCGTAACCGTCGCTGTTGATGTCGCGCGCGCCGTTGCCGGATGCGACATTCGCGCTGGATTCAAAGGCACCGATGTCCACGCTGCTGCCAAACTTCCTCGGCTGCCCGCGCTGGTCCACGGACAGGTTCAGCGGGGAGAGGAGGATCGAGTTGTCACCCTTGTTGATGGCGGGGCTGTTGGCCAGAAGCTCCAGCGTCAGCGTTGCCAGCGGGTTGATGTCGGCTGAGTGATACAGCAGCGGTCCGAGTTGCGGATCCACGTTCACGATGTTGCTGGCTGTGGTCCCTCCCAGAGTGCCGCCGATTCCGTTCAGCGTGCCGATGAGGTTGAAGCCCTGCGATGTGAGCGTGCCGCTGCCGACACCGCCGATCACGTTCACCTTGAGGTCGTTCAGCGAGTAGCCCGCCACGTTCACAAAGTTGTTCGCGATGATGCTGCTCCGGATGGTCGCGGTCTGGTTCACATCCACGCGGAGGCCGGCGCCGTTGGTGGCATCCGAGGCCACGGCGACGTTCGCGCCGGCATGGATGGTGTTGAATGCAATGGTGCTGGCGGAGATCTCGATGCCGGCACCGCCCACGACCTCGATGCCCGCGCCGCCACCCACGCCGGGGATGCCGGGAAAGCCCCCCGGATACAGCATCTGCCAGTCCGTGTTGTTATCCAGCTTGTAGGCAAACTTCGCCAGCTTGTCCGCCACGCCCTCATTCCAGAAGTTTTTGAAGGTCACGCTGGCGTGAGGCATGAACTTGGTCGCGCTGCCGAAGACGAAGGCATCCGTGGTGCTGCGGTAGTTATAGAAGCCGGGAAAGTCTGAGAAATTCCGGAACGGCTCGAATGCGACATGGCAGGTGCGGCAGGACTTCGCGACCACGTTGAGGTAGAAGTTGGGAAGCGTGTTGTCAGCGGGCTTGTTGGCGTCCTTCCAGCCCGGGGGCACAAAGGCCGTGTCCTGCGTGCTGCGGCTCATGCTCGGCGCATACCAGCCCTCGATGAGCTGCTTGATGCCGGCGGCCGGGTTGCTGTTGCGCACCATGTTGTTGAGGGCCTTGAAGGCCACCTGCTCGGCAGCCGTCGGCACTGAGCGGCTGCTGTCATCCGCACGGGTGCCGGGGCGTGCGAACTTGAAGCTGGCGATATCAAACTCCCGGAAGCTGGAAGGGGCGTTCACCAGATCGGTGATGGTTGGCTTGGCCCCTGTGGCGACGGTTCCGCCATGGCAGGTCGTGCAGAGCTGGGGCACGAACTTCTCTCCGCGCCCGTCGAGGTCCGCGGAGTTCACACGCGCCGCACCCGGCCCGACGCCCGCATAAACAAAGAACTTCACGAAGGGACGGGTGTCGCCCTCCACCGCCGAATACTCCATGCACACCGTGGCGATGGCCTGGCTGGGCTCCTGGGCCAGCGCGGCATCGGCACTCAGGGGGTTCTGGTCGGGCTTGGGAGCCGTGAGGCTGTAGTTGGCCACCCACGAGGAAACCACGCTGCCATTCTGCGCCATGTGCATGTCGCGGCCAAAGCCGAGGTCGTTGTGGTTCAGGTAGGCGACCTTGGTCGCGTTGGGCGCACTGCCGTCGGTCTTGCTGAAGCCGTTGGCCTTCCACCAGTCGCCCAGCGTGGTTCTCAGATTCTGCGGATCCACCGTCGAATAATAGTCCAGGGCATCCTGGTTGGTGGCGACATTGGCGCCCTTGAACGTGAGGAACTGCCCGGTCTCGTCCCCTTCCTGGAAGATGCTGTTCCCGCTGATCGTGCTGTCGATCACCTTCACCCCACCCTGCGCATAGATGCCCGCGCCCCGGTCCTTCGACTCGTTGAAGGCGATGGTCGTGCGCAGCACCGTCACCGTGCTGCCATTGGCGTTGTGAATGCCCCCACCCTTGCCGGCGCCGGGGATGTCCCTGTTGTGATGGATCACGCAGTCCTGGATGGTCACGTTGCCGGCATCCACCTCCACTCCCACGGTGTCGTTGCCTGCGATGCCCATGCCGGAGAGGGTTACCGTCGGTGTGGAGGCATTGCCGATCTTGAAGATGGCCGCGAGGAACGCCTTGCTCGGGTCGCGCCGGACGGTGAGGAAAGAGGCCCCCGATCCGTTGATGGTCATGTTCTGGTTGAGCGGCGGCAGCGGCGTCTGCAGGAGGATGATGCCCTTGGCGGTGATGGTGATCGTGTGGGGGCCGGTGCTGAGGTTGGCGTTCGTGATCGCATCGCGCAGCGAGCCGGCACCGCTGTCATTGTTGTTGCTGACGGTGAAGGTGGCGCCCATCGCCATGGACGTGAGGAACGCGAGGACGAGTGCCAGAGGTGCGGTGATGGAGGGTGTGTGAGGTTTCATGGTGGTGCTGGGTGAGTCGTGGTGGTGTCGTTGTTTGAAAGTGGGTTTGCGGCGCCTTCCCCGGCGGCACTGCGAGCCGCCAAGGCATTGGCTCGGTGGGTTCAGACAGGCGTGCTTCGTGCAGCGCGGAGTCGGCGGGCACTGCGGCACACCGGGCCCGGCCCCCCTGCGCGCACGCCATCCCCATGGCGCACGCGCAGGGTTTCCCTTTCCCGTTTGTGAGAATGTTTCCGCATGGCGGCTTAGCCGACGGTGATGTGCTTCTCGTCGCTCCAGTTGCCCACCTGGGTGTCGCCCTTGTGGTAGATGGCGCGGTATTTCCAGCGGGCGGGGGTGTCGGGGAAGGGTGCGGTGTCCAGGTAGTCGGGCGTGGTGTCGTAGGCGAGGAGCACCCAGCCCTTGCCGTCGGCGCGGTCCACCTGGATCTCGCACATGTCGATGAAGGCCTTCTTCCCCTGCCAGCCCCATTTCACGAGGACCTTGTTGCCGTCGATGAGGAGGTCGATGACGGGCTGGAGGGTGCCGGCGGGGGGCGGAGTCTGCATTGCGCCCTCGATGCCGAGGGCCTCGCCGATGCCCACATTGTAGGCGGGGCTTTTCTTGATCTGCTGGCAGAGGGCGCGGAAGCGGATCTCGATGCCGAGCGCCACGGCTGCGACCGCATCCGGGAAGACGGGCAGCACGGGGATGCCGGTGGGAGGGGCGGTGCCGCCGCCGCGGACGAGCCTCTTCCACGCCGACCACTGCTGGCCGGCCTGGAGCACGGCCTGCTGGCAATCCTGCACATAGGCCATGTAATCCGCGTCCGCCGCCTGGGCGGTGACCTGCGCGGGGGTGACGCCGAGGAGGGTGGCATAGCTGCCGATGTTCTCCTTGAAGGTGCGGAGCTGGGCCACGAAGGCCTCGTCCGCGGATTCGATGTAGTCTGCTTTGGGCATGTGTCTGGTTCGTTTTTGGGGTTGGGTGGGGGTGAAAGGCGGGGGCTCGGAATCCGAGTCCCAGAACCCGGAGTCCCACGTGCCGCTATCCCACGGCATGGCGGCGGAGGGTGGACATGGGTGGAAGGGGGCGGTGGAAGGGCTGCTGATGGGTCCGCGCTTTGGAAACGGCCACTTCAATGGCCTTTTTGGTGTCCGCCGTGATCGGGCAGGTGTCCGCCATCGCATGGCTGGCGCCAGTCATGCCATGGCTGGTGCTGGTCTTGCCATGGCTGGTGCTGGTCTTGCCGTGACTGGCGCTGGTCTTGCCGTGACTGGTGCCGGTCTTGCCGTGACTGGTGCCAGTCTTGCCGTGACTGGTGCCGGTCTTGCCGTGACTGGTGCCGGTCTTGCCGTGACTGGTGCCGGTCTTGCCGTGGCTGGTGCTGGTGCGGGGGTGCGGGGCGCTGGGGGATGCGGGGCTGGTGGCAGCGGCATGCATGATGGTCTTCACTGCACGGCTTGGGGTTCTCCCTCCGGTTTGTGACAAACTATTTTCAACAATCTTCGCGCCGGGGTGCCGGGGGCGGGGCCGGAGCGGAGGTCAGGGAGGTCGTGCCGGTGGCGTGCCGGGGGAGCGCGGCCTCCGGGCACGCTCCGGCGGTGAGCGGGGGGAGCGGCGGCGGGTGGTTCGGCGACCAGCCCTGCCTGCGGAGCGCAATGCGACGTGCGCCGAGGCCACTGCGAAACGCACGCGGAGCCCGCGTTCCACCATCACATTCCGCCGGAGCCCCCGCGCTAGGCGGTGAGGATGCCGAGGAGGTGCGCGACTTCGTCGGGGATGTCCGCGGGGTCCTCCACGGTGAGGCGGACGGTGTCCTCCACGGCGGTGCGGAATTCGCGCAGGTAGCGGGAGTGGATGGTGCGGAGGTTCACCCCGTTGGTGCCGAGGGCGGCGGCGAGGGCTGCGGTGTCCTCGCCGCGGAGGCTGCCGCCGCGCTCCAGCACGGGGCGGAGGACGGTGTGGATGTCCTCGCGGCCCCGGCTGCGGTAGCGGGCGGCGAGGGTCTCGATGGCGGTGCGGACGACGGCGCGGGCCCACTGGCGCTCAAAGGCGCGGTCGGGCGATTCGGCGTCCTCGGGGCTGGGGCTGGTGCTGTCCGCGGAGCGGCGGTATTCGCGGCTGTAGCGGTCCTCGATGGCGCCAAAGTCCAGATCCAGCGTGAAGTCGCCCGCGGGGGTCTCGCGCCGGGCCTCGGCGGCCCGCCATTTGGAGATGTGGCGGGCGAGGATGGTGGAGAGGAAGCCGCGGAGCCTGCCCTTTCTCTCCTCGGCTTGGTCGAGGGTGCGGCGCTGGCAGAGGCGTGCGAGGAAGTCGTGCAGGACATCCTGCGCATCGTGGTGCGCGAGGCCGCGGCGGCGGGCATAGCAGTAGAGGGGGTAGTGGTAGAGGGCGCAGATCTCGCCGAGGGCCGCGCGGGCATCCACCGCATTGTCGGAGCGGATGCGCTGGATGAGGGTCCAGCTCGTGGTGGGGAAGCGGCCGCCGCCTTTGTCGCCTTTGCCTTTGGGATCGTCCATGGGGAGTTACTTGGCAGGAGGACGCGCGCCACCTTCGACGCCCGCGAGCTTCAGCGCGTCGGCCTCGGGGAGGCCGTCGAGGTTCAGCACCTGGGCGTCCTTGAAGTAGTCCATGTCCGCGCCGTAGATGGAAAAGGATCCAGGCTCGGGCGGCAGCGTGGTCGTGGCCGTGAGGAGCTGGCCGTTCACCCGGGCGAAGACGCGGGCGCCAATGACGTAGAGCTCCATGTCATATTCCCTGCCCGCCGACAGTGGCTCGCGCAGCGGGGCCTCGGCCAGCACAGGGTAGTCGGACTTGGTGGTGCGGATCTGCACCCGGCCGGCGTTGATGTGGAGGTTGATCGAGGTCTTCGAGTTGTCTGAGCCCCCGCGCAGGTTCAACTGCGGGTAAACGGAGTCCTTCAACCGCTGACCGCGGAAGCGCGCGCGGATGCCCAGGTTGGTCATGAAAGTGACATCGCGGTCCAGCCACCCGTAGGCCACGCCGCAGCGCCTCCAGGGACCGTCCTGCTCGAAGGCGGGGTCAGTGGCGTGGCTCGCGAAAACCTTGGTATCCCTCTCCCGGTCACACATCCGCGTCCACACGCCCACGGGGAAGCGCATGCGGCCGTCCGGGCCGCGCACGGGTTCGGGCGCCTCGGCGGCGGGAGTCGTGGCCGCGGCCTCCGCCCCCGCGGGCTTCTTTGCCGCAGGCGGACTCGGGAGTGTGGCGGGCGGAGCCGGGGCCTTGGAACCATTGTCGGCAGCAGGCCGATCATTCTTTTTCCCAAACGCCAGCCAGCCGGCGACGATGGCGGCAACGATGAGCACTGCGGCGATGGCAATGGTGGGGCGGGCGCTCCGCGCACGCTCCGCGTCCTGCGTGCCCGGAGAAACGCGCGACGGAGCGCGCGTTCCACCGAGGCGCCTGGCGATGGTGCGCGTGATGGGCTCGATGGCGGCCTTCACCTCGATGGCGCTGGACCAGCGTGCGGCGGGCTCGGTCTGGAGGGCCTTGTCCACGATGGGGTCGAGGCGCTTGTCGAGGCCCTTCACGGCGCGGGAGGGCGGGGTGAAGCGGCCGCGGGGCAGGTCGCCGGTGAGCATCTGGTAGAGCATGACGCCGACGGCGTAGAGATCGGCGCGGTGGTCCACGGTGGCGCTGCCTTTCGCGGCTTCCGGCGCCATGAACTCGGGGGTGCCCATGGAGACATCGCTCCGCGTGAGGAGGGTGGTGCCGGCGGTGATGGTCTTTGCGAGGCCGAAGTCGGCGACCTTCACGCGGCCCCCGGCGTCGAGCATGATGTTGGAGGGCTTGATGTCGCGGTGGATGATGCCGTGGCTGTGGGCGTAGGCGAGGGCGTCGCACACGGCCGCGGTGATGCGCAGGGCCTCGGCGGGCTCGAGGCGCCCGCGCTCCTTCACGAGCTGGTGCACGTCGGTGCCCGTCATGCATTCCATCACGAAGTAGAGCAGGCCGGAGGGCGTGGTGCCGGCGTCGAGGACGGTGACGATGCCGGGGTGCTGGAGCCGGGCCATGGCCTTGGCCTCGCGCTTGAAGCGCTCGGTGAAGCCGCTGATGCCGTCGTCGAGAGTGGGCGGGAGGACCTTGATGGCGACGAGGCGGTCGAGGCTTTTCTGCCAGCCCTGATAGACGGCGCCCATGCCACCGCGGCCGAGGATGCCGCGGATTTCATACTGGGGAAATTCGCGCTGGAGATCCTCGGGGGTGGGCGGCTGCCACGCGCCGGCCTGCGTGTGCGAGCCACGGGCGGCCCCGAGCATGCCGGCGAGCGCGCCGTCGGCGGCGGTGAATGAACCGGCGGCCTCCCCGGGGACGATGCGCGTGGGGTCGATGGACCCTGCATCATGCTTCTGCTGCCGGGGTTCGTTTTGGTGCATGGTGCTCGCGTGGCGTAAGCGCGCGAACGTATGGCGCAGACGACTGGCCCGTGGCAAGTGCGCAACAACCGGCGCAGCTTGGCAAGCCACGGGGAGAGGGATGGCGCGCGGAGTCTTGCTTGCTGAAAGGGTTCCCGGCAGAAAGGCGGACATGAAGCGCATCCTCCCTGTCATCCTTTCCACTGCGATCGTTGCCTTGGCCGAGCAGGCGCCGGGACCGGGGACGGGGAAGGCGGGAGCGGGGAGCGTGACAGTGGAGTCTGCGCGGGCGGAGGTGCCGGGGCCGCAGCAGGATGGGACGGTGCTGCTGCCGAACCAGTGGCGGCTGCGTCCGGCGGGGAAGCAGATCGTGGTGGGTGATTTCCCGGCGAGCATGGCGCTGAGCCCGGATGGGAGGTTTGCGGCGATCCTGCACTGCGGCTACGGGCAGCATGAGGTGCAGGTGCTGGATGTGGAGGCGGGGAAGATCGCGTCGCGGGTGAACCTGAACGAGGCGTTCTACGGGATCGCGTTTTCGC
The DNA here is from genome assembly GCA_044221185.1 of Chthoniobacteraceae bacterium. GTDB lineage: Bacteria > Verrucomicrobiota > Verrucomicrobiia > Chthoniobacterales > Chthoniobacteraceae > SXWH01. The sequence goes on from JBGAPP010000015.1 coordinate 11,244, forward strand.
CGGACGGGAAGCGGCTGGTGTGCAGCGGTTCGGGGGACGAGGTGCTGCACCTCTTCAAGTTTGCCGACGGCTACCTGAGCGAGCCGACGGCGGTGCCGCTGCGGAGCAAGACGAGCCGGGGCATCCCGTGCGGGATCGCCATTTCGGCGGATGGCTCGACGATCTACGTGGCGAATGTGTGGGGCCAGACGGTGAGCCGTGTGCGCATCTCGGCGGGTGGTGGTGCGGCGGAAATCAGCGACCTCGCACTGGCGGCGCCGGATGCGATCGGGAAGGTGGCGCCGCGGCAGGGCGCGGCGACGGACGACCCGAGCATCACGAAGCGCGCGGAGGCGATTCTGGATACGACGGGGAAGGATGCGCCGTTCCCGTATGCGTGCGTGCTGGATGAGAAGCGCGGCCGGCTCTACGTGAGCCTGTGGGCGCAGAAGCACGTGGCGGTGATCGACTTGAAGGAATGGAAGGAGGTCGCGCGCTGGGATGCGGAGGAGCATCCGAACGAAATGGTTCTGTCGAAGGACGGCGGGCATCTCTTTGTGGCGAATGCGAACCGGAACTCGGTGTCGGTGATCGACGTGGATAGCGGGAAGACGATCGAGACGCTGGTGGCGGAGCTGATGCCGGACGCGCCTCCGGGGAACACGCCGAACTCGCTGGTGCTGTCGCGGGACGGCGAGCGGCTCTTTGTCGCGAATGCGAACATCAACACGGTGGCGGTCTTCGAGGTGGAGAAGCCGGGGCATTCGCGCTCGCTCGGGTTCATCCCGACGGGGTGGTATCCCACGAGCGTGCGCGCGGCGAAGGGAGGGAAGCTGATCGTCGCGAACGGCAAGGGCGTGGTGAGCAAGTCGAACCGCCATTACACGCAGCCGGGACGCAAGGCGCCGCCGACGGGCGTGACCGAATACATTGCCGGACTTCTCCAAGGCACCGTGGGCATCGTGCAGCTCCCGACGGAGGAGGATGAGCTGGCCGTGGAGCTGAAGAAGCACAGCGCGGTGGCGTATGCGTGCATGCCGGACGTGGAGCAGCGGCTCGATGCGGCGGCGCTGAAGGGCAATCCCGTGCCGCGCAAGGTCGGCGATCCGTCGCCCATTCAGCACGTGATCTATATCGTGAAGGAGAACCGCACCTTCGACCAGGTGCTCGGCGACCTGGGGAAGGGGAATGGCGATCCGTCGCTCTGCATCTTCGGCGCGGACGTGACGCCGAACCACCACGCGCTCGCCCGCGACTTCGTGACGCTGGACAATTTCTACGTGGAGAGCGAGGTGAGCGCCGACGGGCACGAGTGGAGCATGGCGGCGTATGCGACGGACTTTGTGGAGAAGACGTGGCCGATGAACTACGGGCACGGCGGCTCGAAGAAGTTCCCGTATCCGAGCGAGGGCGTCTTTCCCATCGCAGTGCCGGCAGGCGGCTACCTGTGGGACCGCGCTGCGGCGGCGGGTGTGAGCTACCGGAGCTACGGGGAGTTCACGACGGATGTGACGAAGAGCGGGCCCGCGAAGGCGAAGGTGAAGGGGCTCGAGGGGCACATCGATCCGGAGTATCACACGTTCGACATGGGCTACCCGGACGTGAAGCGCGCGGAGCGGTTCATCTCCGAACTGCGGCGCTTTGAAAAGGAGGGCGCGATGCCGCGGCTCCAGATCGTCCGCCTGCCGAACGATCACACGAGCGGCGCGAGCCCCGGCAAGCCGACGCCCGTCGCGCACGTGGCGGACAACGACCTTGCCTTCGGGATGATCGTCGAGGCGGTGAGCAAGTCGAAATTCTGGAAGGACACGGCCATCTTTGTGGTCGAGGACGACGCGCAGAACGGCCCGGACCACGTGGACGCGCACCGCACGATCGCATTCGTCGTGTCGCCCTACACGCGCGGCCGCGGGCTCGACAGCACGCTCTACTCCACGGCCTCGATGCTGCGGACCATCGAGCTGATCCTCGGGCTGAAGCCGATGTCGCAGTTCGACGCGCTGGCGATGCCGATGTTCGCGAGCTTCCGCCACAAGCCTGACCTCACCCCCTACGAACACAAGATGCCGAAGGCCGACCTGAACGAGACCACGAAGAAGACCGCGTGGGGCGTGAAGGAGACGAGCACGATGGATCTGACAAAGGAGGACGCCGCGGACGACCTGCTGCTGAACGAGGTGATCTGGCGCAGCGTGCGCGGCGCGAATAGCCCGATGCCCGCCCCCGTGCGCCGCGCATGGGTGCTTGCGGGGGATGCGGACGACGCGAAGTAGCCGGTGGCTATCAGTGGTCAGTTCTCAGAAGGGCAGCGCGCTCGCAGTGACTGAGCGCTGCGCACTGCGCAATTCCCCCCGCGCCCTACGCGGGGATGACGGCCTGCTTGTCCTTCTTCAGCTCGGCGCGGAGGTCGCGGCCGCCGCGCTTGCTCCACCAGAGCACGACGGGTGAGGCGATGAAGATGGAGGAGTAGGTGCCGGTGACCACGCCGATGAGGATGGCAAAGGCGAAGTCGCGCAGCACCGGCCCGCCGAAAAGGAAGAGACCGATCGTGGGGATGAGCGTGGAGCCGGAGGTGAGGAAGGTTCGGCCGAGCATCTCGTTCACGCTCATGTTCATGATCTGCTCGAGCGAGCCGGGGCGGCCGCTCTTCACCGTCTCGCGGATTCGGTCGAAGACGACGATGGTGTCGTTGATGGAGTAGCCGCCGATGGTGAGGATGGCGCCGACGGTGACGAGCGAGAGCTCGCGGCCGAAGAGGGCGAAGGCGCCGACGGTGATGAGGACGTCGTGCAGCAGCGCAACGATGGCGCCGACGGCGAAGCTCATTTCAAAGCGCAGCGTGACGTAGAGGAAGATGCCGAGCATGCCGAGGCCGAGGGCGAGGGCGCTGTTCTTCTTCAGCTCGCTGCCGACGAGGGAGCCGACGGTCTCCTCCTGGCTGACCTTGAACTTGGCTTCGGGGAACTTCTCGAGGAGCGCGGTTTTGACCTTGAGGCCGGTCTCCTTCTCGCTGCGGACGGAGACGTATTCGAGGCCGGTGGCGCCCTTCTCACTCTGCACGACGACTTCCTTGAGGCCGAGGCCTTCGCAGACTTCGCGGACGTGGCCGTCGTCGGGCTTCGGCCCGTGGGCCTCGAGGACGATGAGGTCGCCGCCCTTGAAGTCGATGGAGTAGTTTTTGTCGCCGCGGTAGGCGAAGTAGGACATCGAGGCGGTGATGACCGCGAGGGAGACGGCGATGGCGGGTTTGCGGTAGCTGATGAAGTTGATCTTCGTGCCCTGCACGACGGCCATCATGGAGAGCTTCGAGAGGCCGAACTTCTCGATGGCCCACGAGTAGAGCGTGCGGCTCACGACGAGTGCCGAGAAGAGGGAGCCGAGCACGCCGATGGTGAGGGCGACCGCGAAGCCCTTCACCGGGCCGGTGGCGAGCAGGAAGAGGATGAACGCGGAGATGAGCGTGGTGAGGTTCGCGTCGAAGATGGCCGTGAAGGCGCGGTCGAACGCGTGCTCGACGGCGACCTTGAAGGATTTACCCGCAGCCATTTCCTCGCGGAGGCGCTCGAAGACCAGCACGTGGGCATCCACCGCCATGCCGAGTGTGAGGATGACGCCCGCGATGCCGGGGAGCGTGAGCACGCCGTGGAGCAGCGCCATGCTGCCGAAAATGACGAGAATCGTCAGCATGAGGCCGATATTTCCGATGAGGCCGGAGAACCGGTAATAGACGAGCATGACCAGCGAGATGAGCCCGAGGCCGAGGAGGCCGGCGTGGCCGCCGCTGGTGATGGCATCCTGCCCGAGCGAGGCGGAGGCGGAGCGCTCCTCCTCGATTTTCACGGGGTTCTGGAGCGGGTTCATGAGGGAGCTGGCGAGGCCGCGGGCCTCCTGCTCCTTGAATTTCCCGGTGATGCGGCAGCCGCCGCCCGCGATGCCGCCCTCCACCTGCGTGGTGGGCGCGGAGAGGATTTTGCCATCGAGGACGATGGCAAACCGGTCGATGCCCTTGCGCATGGCGCGCGTGAGCTGGAAGAACTTCTCTCCGGCGGTGCTGTCGAACTGGATGCTGATGAACCAGCCCTCGAGGTCGAGGCCGGCATAGGCGTCCTTGATGTGGTCGCCGGTGATGTCGGGCACGCGGTGGACGATGAGCTTGCGCTCCGGGCCTTCGGAGTCGTCCTGGGCCTTGAAGGAAAGAATGGTCCACGCGGGATCGAGGATCTTCTGCTTCGCCTCGATCGCGGGAACCAGGGAGGCAGTGTCCGGATGCACGACGCGGAAGTCGAGCTTGGCAACTTCCTGGAGCTGCTTGCGGACATTCTCAAGATCCTCGGTGGCAAGGCCGGGGATCTGCACCATGATGCGGTCCTCGCCGGTGGGTGTGATGAGGGGCTCGGAGGTTCCCATCTTGTCCACGCGGCCGCGGATCACCTCGACGGCCTGCTCGAGCGACTGCTGGTTGACCGCGCGCTTTTCACCCGTGGCGACATCCTCCGCGGGCTGGATGCGGATGAGGAAGGTGGTGCCGCCCTTCAGATCGATGCCGAGGGGGATCTTGCCCTTCTGCGCGATCTTCTCCTTCCCGGTCGCGGGATCGACGACGACCTTGCCGTCGGCCCCCTTTTCCGGGACGTCGAAGGGCGGATAGACGTAGGCGATGCACAGCCCCGCGATGAACACCATGAGGACGGTGCCGAGGATGCGCTTCGCGCGCTCGCTGCCGGAAATGAGATAGCCGCCGAAAAGCAGCAGCAGCACGAGGCCGTAGATGAACGTCGCGTGCGGTGTGGTGATCGTGTCGAGGAACTTCATGGCGGGAAAGGGAAGGGATCAGGCGGCGTCCTTCGGGAGGACGATGGAGATGGCGGCTTTGTCCACAGTGAGCTTGCAACTGTCGTCCACGCGGAGCGTGAGCGTGGCGCCGTCCTTGACGTTCGTGACAGTGCCGTGGATGCCGCCGGAGGTGACGACGCGGTCGCCGGTCTTCAGCGCGGCGATGCGGGCCATGAGTTCCTTCTGCTTCTTCTGCTGCGGGCGGATCATCAGGAGCCACATCACGACGAGGATCGCGCCGAACCAAACGAGCTGGTTGGTCATTTCGACGCCGGGCTGGGAGCCGGGCACCTGCGACTGCGCGAGAATGTCGGGAAAGGTGATTTTCATGCGGTAAAAAAGGGCGGTCAGACTAGGCGGCACCGGGGGATTGTCCAAGGATTTCGCCGGGGGCGTGAGGCTCGGTTGGCGAGGCTCCCCGCCGGGCGGTGGAGCGGGATTGCTCCGGAATGCGGGAGATTAGCGCGCGAGCGCTGCGAAGAGCGCGCGGCAGGCGTCGCCGCGGGTGAGGGGAGCGTCGGGCTGCGCTGCGAGGAGCGTGCGTGCGGGGGCGAGGGATTTCTCCGGCACGCCGGCTTCGGCGAGCAGCTTCAGGAATGCGGTCGCGGAGATCGTGGGGGAGTCCTCCTTTTCCAGCTTGGCGGTCTTGCGCGCGGCGTTGGTGGGGACGGAGCCGGGGGCGTTCATCGTGGCGAAGGTGCGGGCCCAGTGGGCGGCGAGCGCCGTGGTGAGGGGCTTCGCGGCGTCCGCATTGTAGCTCGCGAAGAAGCCGCGCGCGCCAAGGAACTGCACCGCCGGGATGGAGGCGTCGGGTCCGTCCACCTTCACGTCATTGAAGAAGCTCACGAGATGCCGCCGCTCTGCGAGGGTGCGCACCAGCTCGGCGGCATCGAGCGCGGCGGGTGTGGTCTGCTTTTTCTTCGCGAGCGCGGCGGCGACTCCGGCGGCTTCGCCCGTCTGCATCCAGACGGGTTCGAGCCGGATGGCGCCCCACGCGACGTGCGTCGAGGAGATGCACACGGGCACGAGGAGGTTGTCCACGCCCTGCGGGAGAAGTGCGCGCCACGGGATCTGCGCGGGCCGCGATTCCTCGGTGAGGATGAGCTTTCCATCGTAGCGGAAGCCGGGCCGCGAGTCGGTGGTGCAGGAGTGCGAGTCCATATACCAGTCGGTGACCGCGATGCTGTCGGCGTGGACGGGCGTGCGGGCGATGCCTTTCGCGAGCATGCCGTCGCGCTCGGTGACGACGTGCCTGCCGACGAGCCGGCGCGCCTCGCGGACATACATCTCGTAAGGGATGTGGCTGTTGTCGGGGAACTCGTCCTTCGCGAGGCCCCACTCGCGGAAGCCGGCGCGTTTCGCCTCGGGGACGGACTCGTCGTTCTGCAGGAACCACATGAGGCCTAGGCCGAAGTTCCTGTGTCGCGCGATGATCTTCTCGCGCTCGGGCCACGAGGCTTCGGGATATGCGTGGTTTTCGCCGGGGAGGATGGGCGAGTTCATGTGCGACTTCAGGTTCGGGCCGGGATTGGTGGCGATGGCCTTGCGCTCGTAGTGGAGGTATTCGTCGCGATTGTAGCCGGGCGGCGGCGCGGTGAGCATGACGCGGTTCGCGGGATCCTTCGTGACGCAGAAGCGGTAGTTGTAGGCCTGCGAGGCGTTGTCCGCGGTGAACGGGCTCGTGGGATCGATGCTCCCCTGGCGCGAGCCGTAGGCGCGGATGTTCAGGCCCTCGGCGAGCACGCCCTCGGGCGCGCCGTGGCTGATGTTGGCGAAGATTTTCCCCGCGTGGGGCTCGTGGTATTCGTCGCGGGCCTCGCGGCCGACGCGGAAGGGGACCTTCGCCAGCGGGAGGAGGTCGCCCTCGTAGGTCGCATCCGCAAACATCGCGGCCTTCACGCGGATGTCCGCCGCCGTGCCGTAGGCGCGCAGGGTGACGCCCCTCAGCAGCGCGCCGTCGCGCTCCGCGGCCACCGGGTAATGGCCGAGCAGGAGCGTGAGGTTCCTTTCCCCCGCGACGAGGCGGCTGCACTCGCGCTCCATGACGTGCGGCTCCACCCAGCCGACGGGATAATGCTCGTGCGTGTAGCGCTGGATCTGGTGGTTGCGCGAGTCGCGGCCGAAGCGCGCGGTGGCGTCCTTCTCGATGGCCGCGAGCAGCTCCGTGAAGAGCGGCGCGCGCGGGCCGCCGTAGAGCGCGTCCCACTGCATGAGGCCGTTGGCGAGCATGCCGCCGATGTGGCGGTTGTGCTGCACGAGGAGCACCGAGCAGCCGTCGCGCGCCGCGCGCACCGCGCACGCCACGCCGCCCGCGGTGCCGCCGATGACCACGAGGTCGTAGCTTTTTCCATCCACGTCCCGGGGCTGCGCGTCCTTCGCAATCTGCACGGGCTCCGCGGAAGGCGGCGCGGTGAGGCTGCCGGGAACTTCCTTCGTCAGCGGGGAAACGGCGACCGCTGCCGCCATCGGGGCGCGCTTCACTTCCGCTTTCGCCGGCTTGTCCGGAGCGGGTGCGGCTGTTGCGGCGAAGCCCGCGCCGCGTCCGCCCGCGCGCTCCGCCTGCGCGTCGGCGGCGGGCACGAATTGCACCGCGTCCACAACCACGAATCCGTCCGCGTTCTCATTCGACACGGTGACCGTCGCCGGCTTGCTCGGCTCGAAATGAATCGTCCCGACCGCCCGCGGCACGCCGCCTTCCATGCAGTCCTGCCGCTGGTTCACGCGCACTTTCCTCGCGCCACCGGCGTCCTCGATGATCAAGAGCGTGTTCGTCGCGCGGTTGCTTGTTGCGGGGTAAAGCAGGCGCACCTCGTAGTCGCCGGCCTGCGCGAGCTTCGGTGTGAAGCGCGCGGTCTTCGTGCCTTGGTCTTTATGGTTGTCGTGCCGGTAGCCCGCACCGACGAGAGACGCCTGCTTGGTGCTCTCGACCCATTCGCCAGTGAGGATGGCCTCGCGGTCATCCATCACGATGCCCGCGGGCTTCAAAGTTTGCGTTGCCGCAGCGGACGGAGCGGGAGCGGCGCCTAGGCAGATTAGGATCGGGAGAATTGCGGCTCGGGGAAGGTGCATGGCGTCTTGTGGTGGGGTTCAGCGTTCTTGCAGGCTCATTTCCAGTCGTCCGTGCGGAATGGCGAGGCGGGCAGGCCGGTGGCGTTGACGAGGTTGCATTTCGGGTTCGCCGCCCAAGCGTAGCGGACGGCAGCCGGTTCGGGCACGTCATCGCTCCACACGATCACCTTGTCGTGTTCGACCTTCGTTTTTGCCCAGACAAATTTCCTGTCCGAGCCCGCGATCGCGAAGCCGGTGAGTTCACCGGAGACCGCCTTCAGCCCGCCCGCATGATCGAAAGCGACGACCATCTTCCCGCCGTCGCGCTGTGCCGCGCGGAAGAGCGGGCCGGACCACTCGGCAAAAACCGGCGTCGTCTCGAAAAGCGGAGGCGCCGCCAGCAGCGCGGAGTGAAGGAATCCCGCGGCGATTGCGGCGATGACGGTGGTTCTCATGTCGTGCGTGCGGTTTCTCTGCGGCGACTCTTCGGAATGCGCCGTAAAAAGACGAGGGGGAATCGTCCGTGGAAGGTCCAAGCGCTGCACTCTGGTGCGCCCAGCGACGAAGTAGTGCCCTGGGTTTGCAAGCGGCAGCGGGATGAATTTCCCGCCCCGCGCTATTCCTTTCGCGTATGAAAATCCCCCTCGCTGTCCTCCTGTTTGCCTGCACTTCGGCGCACGCCGTCTCGATCACCGACTACGCAAAGGCACATCCCATTCAGACATGGATCGCGAAGAGGGGCACCACGATGCCGAATACGACGGACCAGACGAACAACCTCAAGGAAGGCGACCGCGCGCTGCTGCTTTCGGGAAAGGAGATCGACGATCTCACCGGCATCAGCACGCTCACCGTCGAGGACGAGGGCAAGCCCGTCCCGCTTGCCTCGCTGAAGGACGTGCACCTGTTTCTGAACCACAACCGCATCACCGCGCTGCCCGACGAAATCGAAAAGCTCAGCGGCGTCGGGTTCCTCTACCTCGAGTTCAACCAGCTCAGCACCCTCCCCGCGGCACTCGCGCGGATGCCCGCCCTCGAGGGCATGTATTTCACGGCGAACCGCTTCACCGAAGTCCCGCCCTTCGTCTTCACGATGAAGTCGCTGAAGAAAATGCAGTTCTCGAAAAACGCGATCACCGTGCTGCCGCCGGAACTGGGCAACCTCGCCGAACTGCGTCACCTGAACATGTCCGCCAACAAGTTTCCCGAGGTGCCCGCCAGCATCGCGAAGCTCACGCGCCTGCGCGTGTGCGACCTTTCGGACAATCCCATCCGCTCGCTGCCCGAGGAGTTTGGAAAGGTGCAGATCGTCAACCAGCTCCGCGTCCGCAACACACTGCTCACCTCGCTACCCGCCGGCTTTGCCACGATGCGCGCGACCATCGACATCACCGGCTCGAAAATCGATCCCGCCACGCTTCCCCCCGCACTGCGCGCGAAGCTCGACACCGAAAAGCCGCCCGGCTCGAAGCCGCCGGAGAAGATCATCGTGAAGAAGCGGGAGAAGACGAAGGAAAAGTAGCAGACCGCTAGATCAATTCCTCGATCGCCTTCCCGCCTTCGGTGATGATCGGCCGCGGGCGCCCCTGCGGGTCGATCCAATCGGAGTGCGGATCGATGCCGAGGTGATGGAACACCGTCGCGGCGAGATCGCTCGGGCTGACGCGGCGGCTCGCGATATCGTAGCCTTTCGCATCCGTGCTGCCGATCACCTGCCCGTGGCGCATGCCGCCGCCGGCGACCACCATGGACATCACGCGCTGCCAGTGATCCCGGCCGGCCTGCGGGTTGATGACGGGGCTGCGCCCGAACTCCCCCATCATCAGCACGAGCGTGCTGTCGAGCATCCCGCGCGCTTCGAGGTCCGTCACGATGGCGTGCAGCGTGCGGTCCACGACGGGCAGCAGCGGCCGGAGGCCCTTCTCGATGCCGCCCCACTTCACATTGTCGCCGTGATGATCAAAGTAACCCCACGCGCCGCTCACCGTCACGAACGTCGCCCCGGCCTCGACGAGCCGCCGAGCGAGCAGCGCCTTTTCGCCGAGGCTGTCGCGCCCGTAGGTGTCGCGCAGCGCGGGTTTCTCCTCGTCGAGATTGAACGCCCGCTGCGCCCGGCCCGTGAGCAGGACGTCGAACGCCTGCTGCGTGTATTGGTCGGCTGCCGCCACGGCCTCGCTGCCCGCGAGCTTGCGCTTCCATTGGTCCATCTGCCCGGAAAGCGTGCGCCGGTCGCCGAGCCGCTCCACCGTCATGCCCGGGGCGAGCGCGAGGCGCCCCGCGAGGTCCTTTCCATCCACCGGCTCGAATGCGCTCCCCATGTGCCCCGCACCCCAGATGTCCGAGACCATCGACGGCGCGAGCGCGATGTAGCCCGGCATGCCCGGCGCGTTCGGTCCGCGGAACTTCGCCGCGACCGATCCCATGCTCGGGAAGCCGCCGCCGTCCTTGCCATCGTTCGTGCGCCGCGCGAGCGGGTTCCCCGCCTGCATGGTGATGGGCGTGTGGTCGCTTGCGCTGCAGTCCACCGAACGGATGATTGTGAGCTTGTCCATGAGCCGCGCGGTGAGCGGCAGGTGCTCGCACACATGCACGCCCGGCAGCTTCGTCGGGATGTGGCCGAAGGGACTGCGGATTTCGCGCGGCGCGTCCGGCTTTGGATCCCACATGTCGAGATGGCTCGGCCCGCCGGAGAGCCAGAAAAGAATCACGTTCGCCCTGCTCCTCGCCTTGCCCGCCGCCGCGGCCAGCGCGTTCTGCTGCAGCAGCGAGGGCAGCGAAAGCCCCGCGAGTCCCGCGAGCCCCGTCTGCAGGAATCCCCGGCGCGTCGAGCCCACGCGCAGCAGATCGCCCGCAGCCGGGCTGAAATGATCGATCAAGCCCGGCTCCGCGCGCCGTGCGGGATTTGCCGGGGAAGGGAGAGCGGCGGGAAGCATGGTGTGGCGAGCCCTTGCGCCGACGTTTCTTAGTAGAATCGCCCGTGCCATTGCCGGGAACTCCCCTCCGCGCGAGCGCGGCAAACCCGCAGGGATTCCATTCCTCCCCGCATCCCGCGCTGCACGGGGGACTACGGATTGCCCCGCTCGCGGGTAAATGCACCAGCCATGATCCACATCCCTCCCGAACACGCCGGAGACTTCCCCCGATGCGCCGGAGATTCCGAAGCGTCAGACGCATCACGCCCGCGGGTCCGATCGGAGATCGGAGTGGCTGCCACCGCCGCACGCATGTTCCCGCAGCATGGCCGACGACCCTAGGCTCTTCGTTTACCAGATCGACGAGTGGGATCGCATCGGTTTCGCGAACCGGGAATGGTTCGACTTCGCCCGGGAGAACCAGGCGATGGCGCTTCAGCCGGGGGCCGTCATCGGCTCCTTGCTCTGGGATCACATCGCCGATGACGAGACGAGGCACCTCTTCAGGATTCTGCTGCAGAAGGTGCGGGACACGGGGAAGCCGGTCGTGCTTCCCTTCCGCTGCGACAGCGCCGACCGGCGCCGGTTCATGGAATTGAAGATCATCCCCATGAGCAACCGGAACGTCGGCTTTTCCAGCAGAATCCTCCGGCAGGAGCCGCGGGAGGACGTGCGCCTGCTGGAGGCCGAAACCCCGCGCACCGACGAAATCCTCGTCATGTGCGGCTGGTGCAAAAAGGTGTTCCTGCCGGAAAACCGGTGGGCGGAAGTCGAGGAGGCCGTCAGGGCGCTGTGTCTGTTCGACACGCCGCGCCTGCCGATGATTTCCCACGCCATCTGCCCGGACTGCTCGTCGGCGTTTACAAGGGAAGCCGGCATCACCGAATGAGCGCGCAGGGGATCGCGGGCTGCAACGCGGGGCGGTGAGGGACAGCCCGACCAGCCCGACGCGGCTCATGGCGGGAATCCGTGAATTGCTCCCGTGACAAGGCCGGTCACTGCTGCGGCCTGCACTGCGAAAAGGGACGCAAAGGCCTGGCCCGACGATGCGCTGAAGTGGCTGTAAAAATTGTTCGCCTCGTCGGGGAAGTGGCGAAGGGCGCGATGGCCGCGCTCCGTGGCCGGAGGGATCAGCGCGGCGCAGCGAGCTTCGCGATGACGGCGCGGCTTTCCGCGGAGAGTGACGCGAGGGGGTAGGGGGCTGTGCGGCCGTCCTGGAGGATGAAGACCGCATTCGCGCCCTCGATGCGGCCGAACTTGGCAGTGAACGCCTGCCCGGTTGCCGTGGTCCAGCGCGTGGGAGCGGATGGCGGCTGCGCCGGGTTTGCGCTCGCGGGAGTGGAGCCCGTGGCGCCGCCGAGCCGGCGCGCGAGCTGCGCGAGATGGAGGTTGGGCGGAGTGAGCGCGCTGATGTTCTCGTAGTAGCACCCTTCGGGGCGGTTCGGTTTCGCCACAAAGCCGCGCACGCCGACGAACACGAGGCCCGACGGTCCCCAGTTCTCCGGCGGCAGCCCGGGTTCCCTTTTGCCGTGGATGTTCCAGAAAGTGGCGCCCGCCGCGGAGTGCTGGCCGACGCCGGGCGGGCCTCCGGAATTCCATGCCTCCCTGCCGCTGTCGCCGGTGTCGAGGTTCGTGAAGAGATTCTCGTAGGGGCCGGCCTTGTGGTGATCGAGCGTGAGAAATTTTCCCCCGCCGTCGGAAATCACATTGCCGATGGAATGCGCGACGGTGAGTTCGTGGAAAAAGCGCGTCTTGAAATCGAACCGCGTGACGAGGTTGTCCGTGCCTTCGACTTGAATCCCGTGATGGCCGGTCTGTCCCTTGGGCTGCGCGGGACGTGTCGCGGTGAAGACGATGTCGCTCACGGTGCAGAACCAGCCCTTCGTGAAGATGCCGCTGTCGCAGTTCCGGATCGCGATGCGGCGCGCCCAGCAGTGCGCGCAGTTGTCGAACTGGATCGCATTGAAGCCGTCCTCCTCCCAGTGGCCGCGATACGGCGTGCGCGGAAACTCGAAGGCAAGGTCCTCGATTCCCGCCTGCTGGAGCGCAGGCTTGAAGCTCCGCAGCGATGCGGACCATTCCGCGCGCAGATCGAAGCGCAGCGGCCGGTCGAGCACGACGGTCGTGCCCTGCACCTCGCGCACACGCGCCGCGTAGCGGTAGCCGTGCTTGCCCACCAGCTTCTGCGCGTCCTGCGGTTTTCCGCCGTAGATGTAGCTCACGAAACTGCCCGAGGCGTCGTCCTTCACGGATACCGCGATTTCATCGCCGGGTTTGAGCTTCGAGGCATCGCCCACGGGCACCCTGGTGTCGCCGCGCTTCGCACCCGGCGCAGCCACCGCGGTGAGTTCGTTGCCGACCGTGGAGCCCTCGCCCTTGAACCACACCAGCCCGCCGCTCCACGACCACGCGGTGGTCGCCTTGCCTTCGCCGGTCTCCGCTGCGAGCGGGCGGATGGCCTGCAGGCCGCGCGTGAAAAGAAGCACCGTCTTGTCCGCACCCGCGCCCTTCAGCACCGTGCCCGGGGTGCTTACTTCGAGGATGTCGCTCAGCACATAGCGGCCGGCCGGGATGCCGATGACCTTGCCGCCCGCCTCGCGCAGCGCCCGCTGAAAGGCCGCGGTGTCGTCCGTCTTGCCGTCGCCCTTCGCGCCGAAGTCCGTCACGGAAACCTGCGGCGCCCGCTCGGGGATCGGTTTCTCGCCGCGCTCATAGCCGGCAAAGGAAAAATCCGGCAGTGGTCCCGCGGGATCGTATTTCTCCCCGCGCTCGCCCCAGATCACGGACGGCCCCGCCACGGCAGCGCCGGAGATCGTCCACAGGAGGATGGCGGCGGCAAGGGTGGGGCGCATGGCGTGCGACGCTACCGCTGCGCGGCTTTTGAAAGCAAGCGGAGCGGAACCGCGGAATGGCTGCGCCGAAATTGCAGTCCGCAATCCGAGCCTGCGGATCGCGCCGCGTCCGCCGGGCGGTTCAGCCTCTCCAACGTTGCCGGCTTGGAGGCAGGATTTGCGAGCAGGGAGGACCGCATCATCTCCAAGCTCTGGCGGGCAAGGGACACGCGCTCCGACCAGCAGTTGCGCGACGTGAAAAACCTCGCCGCCATCGGTTGCGACACGGACTACATCGTGCGCTGGACGGCGGAACTCGGCCTCCTTAGCCTCTGGCAGGAACTCCAGCCATGACCGACACCCCGCCCGAAATCGCCGAGATGGTGCGCGCCCGCCTCATGGCCTTGTCCGGCGCGGAACGCTTCCGCATGGGCGTGGCGATGTGCGAAGCCGCGCGCCGCATGCTGCTGGCCTCGCTGCCCGCGGGACTGACGGATTCCGAGCGGAAAAGGTTTCTGTTCGAGCGCGTCCATGGCGAACCGCTTCCACATCACGGGCAGTTTTTGGAAAGGAACGGAAAGGCTTGCACGAAGGCGTAAGCAAATGCCCGCGCAGACGCCCACCATCTACCTCATCGCCGGCTGCAACGGCGCGGGGAAGACGACCTTCGCCCGCGAGTTCCTGCCGAAGGAGGTGAAGTGCCTGCGCTTCCTGAATGCGGATGAAATCGCGCGCGGGCTTTCGCCATTTGATCCCAGCGCGAGTGCGGTGAAGGCCGCCCGGCTGCTGCTCACGGAATTCCGCGGATCGTTGCAGCGCAGGGAGACCTTCGCGTTGGAGAGCACGCTGAGCGGCAGGACTTATGTCGGTATGTTGCGAAAGGCCAGGGCGCTCGGCTTCCGCATCCACCTGCATTACCTCTGGCTGCCGAATCCCCGCATGGCCGTCGCCCGGGTGCGGCAGCGGGTGAAAAAGGGCGGGCACGATGTTCCTGCCGCCGACATCCGCCGTCGCTTTGCGCGCAGCCTCGCCCACCTCGCTGCCGACTACGCGCCTCTCGCCGACCGCTGGGCTGTGTGGGACAACCAGACCAGCCCGCCGAAGCTCCTCGCGCAATCCGCCGCTTGTCCTTTGCCCGGACTCCGGGCTATCCTCGGCCTGCCATGAAAACCGCGCGCAAGCCCACGATTCAGGATGACTTCATCGCTCCGGCGCGTCGTGCCTTCCGCCGCGTGGCCAGGACTCTCCGTGCGGAAAATGATCGCCTCGGTCTCCCGCTCATCGGCGGCAAATCCGTAAAGGCCAAGCCCGCCCGCGCGCCGCACACTTCCGCCCGCTAGTCTGCGCATGGCCTCCGTAGTCAAATACCAAAAAACAAGTGAAGACGACGGCGTTCTTCTGCGTTTACGTGAGGACTATGAGCAAGCTGTGCTCGATCTTTTCGGAACTGAGCAAGAGGCCGAAGACGTTCGCCCTGCGCTTGAAGTCATCGGCCACACTTCCAACTTCCTCGACAACATGCGACTGCCGATTCACCGGTGGTTTCGTTATAGCGCAGGCTTTTCAGCGGAGTGGGTGAAATGGCTGCTTACCGAAAAGAGTGGCGGTGAACTTCGGGTGCTAGACCCGTTCGTCGGTTCTGGAACAACCTGTCTTGCCTGCGATGAAATGGGCATCCCATCGTTTGGTATCGAGGCGCATCCGTTTGTGCATCGCGTCGCTCAGGCCAAATTGAGTTACTGTGTCGATCCCGATCGTTTCACTTCTAAAGCTGAAGCTGCGTTCGCGTTCGCACGCACGGCAATTGGGCAGACGGCACATTACCCCGAAATCATCGGGAAGTGCTACGGACTTGAGACACTGGATTATCTGGATCGTTTCCGTCAGGCCGTTGAGAGCGGTCAGGATGGTTCACCTGAAGCCGGATTGCTTTGGATGGCGCTGGTGTCGTCGCTTCGCATTGTTTCCGAAGCAGGCACGGCACCGTGGCAATATGTGCTGCCAGGCCGACGCAAGACCATTCCACCTCTGCCCGAAGTCACATTGCATAAAGTGGTGCAGATGATGGCAGCCGACATCCGTTTTATGGCGCATAGAGCCAAACCACTGGCAAAGTTGCGTGTGGATGACGCGCGCAAATGCGCGACAGTGCCGGACAGTTGGGCGTCGCTCGTCATTACCTCTCCACCGTATGCGAACAACTATGATTATGCCGATGCCACACGATTGGAGATGGCATTCATGGGCGAGATTCGCGGCTGGGGAGATCTTCAGGAAACTGTGCGCCGCCACTTGGTGCGTGCGTGTTCGCAGCATGTCCCGCCCAAATCAGTGAAGCTTGAAGAGGTTCTTGAATCACCCGAGCTTGGGCCAATTCGTGATGAAATTGTGCCGGTCTGTCGCGAGCTAACATCGGTTCGTTTGGAGCGCGGCGGTAAGAAGACTTATAACAATATGATCGCCTGCTACTTTCTCGACATGGCTCAGACGTGGAAGGCGCTTCGGCGTGTCTGTGCGTCTCCGTCGGAAGTGTGTTTCGTCATCGGCGATTCCGCGCCTTATGGCGTCTACGTGCCAGTCATCGAATGGTTCGGCAAGCTGGCGCTGGCCTCCGGTTTTGAATCGTGGACATTCGAGAAGCTCCGAGATCGAAACAACAAATGGAAGAATCGCAAACATCGCGTGCCGCTCTGTGAGGGACATCTGTGGGTTTGCGGATAATTCGGAAACATCATGGCTGAATCACTTGCGCACCGCTGGGGTCAAATCATCGGCGACGGTTTTGAAATGTTCGTTCGTGACATCCTTACCGACGTCGCAAAACGGCATGATCTCTATCTCGATTTCAAGCGTCCGCGCAAAGCCAGAGGTGGCCAAGGAAAAGTGACATGGCAGGACGGCTACGGAAACAAGCACGATCTCGACTACGTTTTAGAACGCGGAGGCGATGAAGAAACACGTGGAGTGCCTGCAGGATTTATTGAGTCGGCATGGCGGCGATACACCAAGCACTCGAAGAACAAGGTGCAGGAGATTGAAGCTGCAGTGATGCCTGTCGCGCTGACGTTTTCTCGTCATCAACCGTTTTTGGGAGCGGTGCTCGCGGGCGAGTTCACACGGAATGCGCTTCATCAACTCGAGTCGAAAGGCTTCGCGGTCTTGTATGTCCCATATGACTCTATCCTAAAGGCATTCAGAGAACTTGGAATTGATGCATCGTCGGAAGATGGGGCGGACGGCACAACTGAGGAGCAATTCCGCGGGAAAATCACGAAGTGGGAATCCCTTCCGCAACCGCAGGCAACAAACCGCCTACTGGTGAAGCTTCATGGACTTCATCAGCGCGAAGTTGCGGAATTCAAGCAGCGCCTCGATGCTGCAATCACCAGACGGGTTAATTCTGTCAGATTGACGGTTCTTCGCGGCCACTTTGTTGAGTGTTCGGACATTGATAGCGCGATCGCTTATTTGATTGACGAGGAAAAGTCAGCTCGGCTGCGCGAAGACGGAGAGCAACGCGAAGCATTTGAGGTCCAAGTTCGGTTCAACACCGGAGCGAAAATTGAAGCGACTTTTCCAAAGCGCGCGGAGGCAATCGCATTCCTCCGAAGCTTTGCCTGAAAAATAGAATGCATTCCAACCCCTTATTCTTAATGACCCGCCTTTTCGCTCTGGCCTGTCTCGTCACCGCCACCACCTTCGCCGCCGAGACGCCGAAGCTGCCTGCCATCCCCGAGCAGGCGATTGCGAAGAAGAAGGAGCTGCTGTTTTCGGATGACTTTGAGCGGACGGAGTTGGGGGATGCTTGGAAGATCGTGGTGCCGACTTTTTCCCTCGAGAAGGGGGCGCTGAAGGGGACGCAGATGCGGTTCGATGCTCCGGAGGTGCCGGCGACGGGGACCGAGAAGGCGAAGCCGGCGGTGAAGGGGCATCAGGCGGTGATCGGTTCGGAGGTGAAGACGAAGGACAGCGTGATCGAGTTCCGTTTCAAGCTGGGCGGCGCGCAGTCGGTCACGGCGGAGTTTGACGACCGGAATTTCAACGGCTCGCACTATGGACATATCTGCATGGCGCGCGTGGCGGCGGACAAGGTGATCCTCGTGGACCAGAAGGGGCTCGCCGTGGCGCGGCCCGAGGGCGCGACCGGCGAACCGCCGCCGCCCGCCGGCCGGAAGAATGTGACTTTCCCGGTGCAGATCGACCCGGCGACGTGGCACACGTTCGCGCTGGAGACGGTGGGCGACGCGATGCGCGCCTCGGTGGATGGAAAGCCGGTCGCCTTCCTGCAATCGCCCGGCATCGCGCATGCGACGAAGTCGAAGGTGGAATTCGGCTGCATGGGGAAGGATGGCTTTTTCGACGACCTGAAGATCTGGAACGCGGAGCTGGCGAAGTAGGGCGGGAGATTTTCTTTTGTGCGGCAGGACGCGAAGGACACGAAGGGCAG
Source organism: Chthoniobacteraceae bacterium (assembly GCA_044221185.1). Classification (GTDB taxonomy): domain Bacteria; phylum Verrucomicrobiota; class Verrucomicrobiia; order Chthoniobacterales; family Chthoniobacteraceae; genus SXWH01. Next base: position 29,294 of record JBGAPP010000015.1, read on the forward strand.
TGGTAGGGAATTGGGTTCCGCCTTTTGGTTGAAAGCGTCCGATGAAAAGGTCGGGCACAACACCGTCGGCTAGTCGTTTTCCTCTGTAGGCGCGTGAATGGCGTTTCTTTTCGGTTCGATGCCGGAGCAATTAGTCGGAAATTCGATGTTCAGAGTCTCGATTTCCCGACTATTTGCTCCGACACTTGGAGTCCGAACCCAGAATATCCGATGAATTGTTCCAACGTCGAGGTTCTGAGCTCCGATTTTCCGATGTTTTGTTCCAGCATCTGGACTTTGAGTCTATATTATCCGACTCGTTAGTCCGATACAGAATCTTTGAAGTTCGACTTTCCGACTAAAAGTTCCGACTTCCAGCTTGAAAGAATCGGCGTCGAGTCTTTGATTCTTGGCCATGAGCACGCCGGATTCTCCTGCCCCATCCGTCAGTCCGTCGCCGGTGCCGCCGGGATCCCCTCCCGGGCTGGTGGCTCCGCCTGCGAGCCTGCCAGACTTTTTCGCGGCGCTCGGAAATCCGCTGCGCTGGGAGATGGTGAAGCTGCTCGCGACCGGAAGCGCGATGTCGGCGACTGCGATGGCAGCGGCGGTGCATCGGGATTTCGACGGGGTGAGCAAGCATCTGCGCATCCTGCGCGAGGCCGGGGTGCTGAACTGGCGCGCCGGTGAGGATCGGCGGCAGGCACTCTATTTCATCCCTGAGGCGAACCGCCGGCTCGATGGCGCCCTGGACTACGGCTCCTGCGTGATCCGGATGTAGGGAGGCGGTCTTGGTGCTCAGTGCTTCAACTGGCGGACGAAATTGCGGATGACGGCGCGGACGTTGTCGCCGGAGCATTTCCGGTCGGCGACGGCGTGCTCTTCCCAATAGGCGGGAGAGGAGAGGACTTTCCGCGCGGCGAGGATGCGGAGGGCGTCGGGGCGCGTGGCCGATGATTCAAAGGCGCGCGCCATGTTCAGCAACATCGCCCCGACCATTTTGCCGTCGCATTGTGCGCCCTTCCGCGCGTGCGCGAGCCAGTAGTCGGCGGAGTCGGTGAGCTTCTTTTCGACGAGCACCTTCACGTCGGCGATGAACTGGTCGTTCGGCGGGTGTTCCGCGGATGGTGCGGGAGCCGGCGCGGGCGCGGGTTTGCCAGCGGAGGTGGAGGCCGGGGGCGAAGCGGTGCGTTCGAGGATTTGTTTTTCCGTGAGCAGGCGCTCGCGCAGCGCGGGGTAGGGGACTTCCTGAACGGCAACCTTCTGATCGACTGCGATGCTCGCGGCGGCGCCGGCGGCGTGGCCGAGCATCATGAAGACGGGCTCCATCCGCACTGAGCCGTAGGCGGCGTGCGATGCGGAGAGGCAACTGAGCACCAGCAGGTTTTCGCATTCGTCCGCGCGCGGGCGGAGCGCGCGGTAGCTGATGGGGAAGGGCTTCGTGCCGCCGACGAAGAAGCCGCGCTCGCGGTGCAGCACGCCCTTTTCATCCACGTAGAGCGTGACGCCGTGCGAATCGAGCGGGTAGGAGGCGAGCGCCACGGAGTCCTTGGCGACACTGCGCGCATAGGCGTCGTGCTCGGTGACGACGTAGTCGGAAATCATGCGGCGCGCCTCGCGCACGTAGAGCTGGTGCGGGAAGTGGCCGGTGTCGGCGAACTCGTCCCTCGGCAGGCCCCAGCGCTGCATCTCGGCGCGCACCTCGGCGGGCAGGCGTTCGTCATGGCCGAGGAACCACAGCAGGCCGAGCGTGTAGTCCCTGTGGTATTGGAAGAGCCTTTCGCGCGTCGCGTAATCGCCCTCGGGCCAGTCGTAGCTCGCGCCGAACATGTCGCTGCCAAACTCGCTGCCGCTGTTCGAGTCGGTCTTGCGGTTGGGCACGAGTTCGAAATTGATGCCGAGATCGCCGCCATTGCCGCGCAGGCCGATGGCGGCGTGTTTGCGCGGGCCGGGCTTCACGTTCTTCATCGTGGCGATGTGGCGCGCGAGGAGTTCGTATTCGAGGGCGTTGTAGTTCGCGGGCTTTTCAATCGGCACGCGGTTCTCGGGAATGTCGGTGAGGCAGACGCGGAAATTGTAGGCCTGCACGCGATGGTCGCCGCTGCCTTTCGGCGCAGGCGGCTTCGGTTCCACGCGCGGGAGCAGTCCGCTCTTCGGATCACCCGCGATGACGTGGGGACTGATTTTCGGAAACGGCGCGGGCGTGAACGGGAACGTGCCGTTGAGCGTTTCGCCGTAGAGCGAGTTCGGCTCGCGGCCCACGATGTAGCTCACGCCGGACTTCGCCATCAGGTCGCCCTCGTAGCTGGCGTCGATGAAGACCTTCGCCGCAAACTCGCGCCCGCTCTCCATCGTGATGCCCGTGATGCGCGCGCCGCTCTTGCGCACGCCTTTCTTCAAATCGAGACGCTCACCGAGCACGACCGTCACGCCGGCTTCGCGCACCATGTCGTCGAACACCGCCTTTGCCGCGCGCGGCTCGAAGAGGAATTGCGCTTGGATTTCCTCCATGCGCGGTCCGTCCACGCCCCAGATTTTCGGGAGCCATGCGAGGTAGTCCTCGCGCTTCTGCCAGCGCCAGTTCTCCGGCTTCGTGTAGAAGCGATACACGCGCTGGTAAAACTCGCGCGAGAGGCCGCCGATGGTCTCGGTCGAGCCATTGTCCGTCATGCCCAGCCCGCCGCTCGTCATGCCGCCGAGTCGCCGGCTCTGCTCGATGAGCACTGCCTTCTTCCCGAGCCGCGCTGCCTCGACTGCCGCGATGACTCCGCCGCTCGTGCCGCCATAAACGACGACATCGGCATTCGTGGTTTCCGCCGCCCGCACAGCGAGCGCGGCCGTCAGCGAAAGCAGCGCGAGCCATTGGGGGAAACGGCGGAAGCTCATGCGCTAGATGATGACCTGCCCCGAGCCTGCGTTGGGCGAAGTGGTGATGCCGCGGAGGCGCTTCACCTCGGCAATTTCGGCGCGGAGATGCGTGCCGAAGATGGAGATGTCCGTGCTGTGGATGAGCAGGTTTGCGCCGAGCGAGTGAAAGCGCGCGAGTTCCGTGGCGCTTCCGGAGAAATGAATGCCTGCGCCGACGCCGGCGGCGCGCGCTTTGCGGAAGATCGTCTCGCACGCGGCGAGGAATTCCGGGCGGTCGTATTCCTCGGGCATGCCGAGGCTGCAGGAGAGGTCGTGCGGGCCGATGAGGACGGCGTCGAGGTCCGGCACGGCGAGGATTTCATCGAGCGCGCGCATGGCGGGCGTGCTCTCGATGTTGATGATGAGAGGCTGCGTGTTGCGCTGGCGCAGGTAGCTCTCCAGCGCGGGTTCGAAGGGCGTGCCGTTCAACCGCTGCGTGAGTCTTTCGCCTTTCACCGGGCGGAACTTCACCGCGCCGCGCATCGCCTGCAGCTGCGCCACCGACTCGATGTAGGGCGCGATGATTCCCTCCGCGCCGCCGTCGAGCGCCATGCACGCGGCGAACGGATCGGGCGACGGCACGCGCACCACGGGCGGCAGGCCCATGCGCGAATACGTCTGGCACATCCACGAAAGCTGCGCGCGGTCGAGCGCGACGTGCTCGGTGTCGAGGAAGACGAAGTCGAGGCCGGCGTTGGCGAGGGCGCGCGGCCATTTCGGCGAAGTCGAGACGATGCAGGTGCCGAAGACGTTTTCGCCGGCGCGGAGCCGGTCGCGGAGCTGTGCGGAGGTCATGACTTATTTCGCGGAGTCCTTTTCGTCGGTGAGCCACTCGAGGTTGAAGCGCGCGAGCGTGAGTGCGTCGCCGGCGAAGCCGGGCTTCGTGCCGCGTCCGTAGAAGCAGAGGATCGTGCCGGCCTTCGTCACCGCGATGTCGCTATACATGCTCGCGCCGGGCTCGACGGTTTTGTTCACGGGCCACGTCTGCGCCTCGTCGTAGCTGAGTTTCACGGAGACGTTCTTGCGGTCGCGGTTCTTGCCGGGCACGGGTTCGCCCTTCGCGGTTTCGAGGTTGTGCGGGTTGGAAAAGAGGATGCGGTTTTTGCCTCCGCTCCCGGGCGCGTCGGCGAGCGAGTAGCGGACGATGCTCGCCATGCAGATGGGTTCGAGCAGGGCGTCGTCAAATTTCGGCGTGCTCCACTTCGTCGCGCCGTCGGGGCTCGTCGTCACGAGGCGGCGGTGGGCCTTTGATTCGCTGCGGACATTCAGCATCACGCTTCCGTCGGCGAGTTCGATGGCGATGGTCTCGTTCGGGTTGATCCAATCGTCGGTGCAGGGGACCGCGATTTCCCCAGCGTTCCATGTCTTGCCTTTGTCGTCGCTGTAAATGGTCGAAGTCACCGAGGGGCGGTGCGCGTTTCCGCCGGTGCCGGTGGAAAGCCAAACGGGCACGACCAGCCGGCCCGTGCGCAGCTCGATGGCGTGGTCGGGGCCGGTAGCGAGGACTTTCCAGTCATATTCCTGCAGGCGACGGCGCGCGGCGGATGAACCGTCGGCGGTGTCGGCGCCCTCGTCGGAGCGGTGGTGGAATTGCTCGAAGGTCTTCGTAATTTCCACGGGGGCGCTCCAGCTCACGCCGTCGTCGTCGCTGCGCTGGTAGAAGCAGCGCATGTATTCGAGGCAGAAAAGCATGTGCACCGTGCCGTCGCGCCCGGCGATGAGCACGGGGTTGTTGTAGGTCACGTGCGTGGGGTCCACGTTTTTCATGCGCAGCGAAAACGGGTTCTTCGGCTTCGGCCCCGGCACGTCGGCGATGCTCTTCGGCGCGCTCCACGTCTTGCCGTCGTCGGTCGAGCGGCGCAGCAGGATGCGGATGTCCGACCAGTCGCCGCCGCCTTTGCGCGCCTCGCACCATGCGAGCACGGTGCCCTTCGCCGTCACGACGATCCCGGGGATGTGGTAGATGTTGAACGCGGGATCGTCACCGACTTTGAAAAGATCCTGTTTTTCGATGAAGGGCTCGGCTGCGCGGGTGGTGAAGGTGAGGGCCAGCAGCAGGAGGAGTGTTTTCATGGATGGGTGGTGGGTTGGAGATTCTGAGTTTTGAATTTTGAATGCGGAATTTTTGAGAAGAAGGCGGCGCGAATGCGTTGGCTGAATTCAAAATTCGCGCACCGCGCGCCCGTCACCACTCGCCGTCGCGCTTGAACTTCGCCTTCACGTTGTAGCCGAACTGCGCGATCGCCGCGTCGAGGTTCGCGAGGATTTCCTCCTTGCTGCGGCCCGATGTATCGCGCGCCGCGGGGATGACCGTGTCGCATTCATTGGAGTCCATGAAGCGCGCCGCCTCGAGCAGCGAGGGCGCCTCCTCCGGCGCGATGACCATGAAGCCGTGCTTGTCCGCGTGGATCAAATCGCCGGGCTCCACCTTGCGGCCGAAGGCCTCCACCTCGCAGTTCCACCGCACCGGATGCACCGCCGCATGCCCGACGCACAGCCGGCGCGCGAGCGCCTTGAAGCCGGCATTTGTCATCTCATCGAGATCGCGGATGCCGCCGTCGGTGATCGTTCCGACGCAGCCGAGCGCGCGGTGCATGTTGCTGTTCACCTCGCCCCAGAACGCGCCGATCGTGCGCGGCTTGTCGAGATCCTGCACCACGACGATTTTCGGTCCAGGCACGCTCGCGACATACTGCCGGTATTCCGCCCACGCCTTCGGATTTCCGGCGCGGTGCTTCGGATGGCTCGGCTCGACGACCACCGTGACCGCGAAGCCGACCATCGGCCCCATCTGCGGCATGAAATCGCGCGTCTCCTCGAGGTTGAACGCATCCGCGCAGAAATCCCGCCGCGTGACTTGCTCCCAGCCGTTGTAGATCGTCGGCGTGTTCCAGCGCTTGAGCTGGAGGAGGTCTGCGTGGGAGATGCGTGCGCGCGGTTCGTTGCTCATGGGGCGCATTCGTCGCCAGTTCCGGGACGGCGCACAAGCTGAAGTGCGGCGGCGCCGCGGGCGGCCGACTTTCAGGAAAAGCCGCGCGCCGGGCACAATAATCGCTTTTGAGGGGCGCCATGCTCTCACGAAATCAGATCATCCTCATTTCCTCCGTGGCGGCGATCGCCGTGGGCGCCGGCGTTTACATGGCGGCCTCGAACAAGCCGGCTCCGCGGCCGGAATCCGTGCAGTCCGTCATGCCGGTGGAACTGACGCGAGCCATCGCGGAGGCGAAGGTGAAGCCGGGCCAGAAGCCTGCGGCGATGCTCGCGAGCAGCAATTCGCCCCAGACGGACACGAATTACGAGCGCAGCGGCATCAACACGTTGAAGCTCCGCGCGACGAATTCGACGAAGCAGGCATTTGCGGTGAGCCTCGCTGCGGGGACGATTTTCCAGAACGACAGGTCCGAACTCCTGCTGCTGAAGCCGTTCGAGGCGCAGGTGCAGCCCGGGGCCACGCTCCATCAGGATCTCTCGGTGGTGGCGCTCAGTTCGAGGGGCCAGAGCGAGCACGGCACTTTCACGAGCTCGACAAAGACGCAGCCGAAGCTTGCGGGCCTCATCCAGCATCTCGAATCCCATTCGAGCGTTCCGGTGGGCGTGGTGCAGACGGCGGCGCTGGTGATTCTCGAGGATGCGCCGGCGGGGCTCTTTGCGAAGTTTCCGCGGCCGCTTGCGGATGATGTTTCCGAGACGGAGACGTTCCGCGTGGAGACGTGCGACATGGTCGCCGCCGCCCAGCTTCTGCGGGAGATCGGCGTGGACGCCAGCCGGCTCGCGCAGGATGCGCAGCTCAAGGTCGAGGCGATGGTGGATCTGAAGGCCCACGACCTCGCGATGCAGTATTACGGCATCAGCCACGAGAACGAGTGGGCCTACTGGAAGGGCCTGCTGACGGAGGGCGACCCGACCATGCGCCACTACGGCCTTTACGGCATCGCGCGCTATTACCCCGATGTGGCTGTGCAGATGATGCCGAAGTGGGCGCTGGAAACCCGGACCGCGCCGCATTACCGCAAGGCCGCCATCGGCGCGCTCGCGCTGACGCAGAAGTCCGAGGCGAAGCCGCTGCTGGAGGCGCTCGAACGTGATCTTTCCAAGGAAACCGAACTCGCGCAGCGCGTGGATCCCGCGATGCGCTACCTCGAACAGCACCTCCCAAATGCACTATAAACTGCCACCACTCAAAACCGGCCGGAAGGGCTTCACGCTCATCGAGACGATGCTCGTCACGGCGATCATCGGGCTCATTGCCTCCATTGCGATTCCCGCATGGCAGCGCTCGCGCAAGCGCGCCCAGGCGGACATCCTGATGAACGAGATGCGGGTCACCGCCGATGCATTCCAGACTTACGCGGCGGAGAAGGGCGGCCTGCCGCCGACGGCTTCGGGCTTCAGCGCGATTCCGACGGGAATGATGAACTACCTTCCGCGCAAGAGCACCTGGACCTCCGTCGCGCCGACCGGAGGCTACTGGTATTGGTGGAATTTTTCGACCTCGGAGGTGTGGGGCTTCACCGGGATCATCGGCGTGTATAATGCGAACTTCGACGGCGAGCAGCAGGTGGCGATTGATTCGACGATGGACGACGGCGACGCGAACACAGGCGGAATCCACACGACGTCCGGCTGGGTTTTCTACGGGGTGAAGTAGGCACTCTGGACAAAAGAAGAACGCGCCCCGCGAGAGGCGCGTTTTCCTTTGCAAAAATGACGGGTGCGGCGCTCAGGCGTGCTTGCACTTGACCCACTTGCCGCTCTTTGCGGAGGCGAGCACGGCGTCGCAGACATACTGAGTCTCAAGCGCGTCGCGGAAGGTCGGGTGGCACGGTTTGCCCTCGCCGACGGCGCGGATGAAGTCGGCGACCTGGTGCGTGAAGGTCTCGGCGTAGCCGATCTGCAGGCCGGGCACCCACCAGTTTTTCATGTAGGGCTGGTCGCCGTCGGTCACATGCACGCTGCGCCAGCCGCGGACGATGCCCTCGTCGCTGTGATCGAAGTATTGCAGGCGGTGCAGGTCGTGGAGGTCCCAGCGGATGCTCGCCTTCTCGCCGTTGATTTCGAGCGTGTAGAGCGCCTTGTGGCCGCGCGCGTAGCGGGTGCTCTCGAAGAGCGCGAGCGAGCCATTTTCAAAGTGGCCCATGAACGTGCAGGCGTCGTCAATCTTCACCTCCTGCACCTTGCCGGTGAGCGTGTGCTTGCGCTTCTTGATGAATGTCTCCGTCATCGCGGTCACGTCGGTGAGCGGGCCATTGAGCCACAGCGCGGTGTCGATGCAGTGCGCGAGCAGGTCGCCGGTCACGCCGCTGCCGGCGGCTTTCGCGTCGAGGCGCCAGAGGCCCGCGCCGCCCTGCGGGAGGTCGGCGGAAATGGTCCAGTCCTGGAGGAAGTTCGCGCGGTAGTGGAAGATTTTGCCGAGCTTGCCGGAGTCGATGATCTGCTTCGCGAGCGTGACGGCGGGGACGCGGCGGTAGTTATACCACACGGTGTTCGGCACCTTGGTCTTCTCGATCACCTTCACCATTTCCGCGCCCTGCTTGCCGGTGAGGGCGAGCGGCTTCTCGCAGAGCACCATCTTGCCGGCCTTCGCCGCGGCGATGGCGATTTCGGCGTGCGAGTCGTTCGGCGTCACGATGTCAATGGCGTCGATGTCTTTGTTCGCGACGATTTTCTTCCAGTCGGTCTCGACGATGGTCGCGCCCCAGTTGTCCGCGAAGGCCTTCGCCTTTGCGCCGTCGCGGCCGCAGACGGCCTTGAGCACCGGCGTGAGCGGGAGGTCGAAAAACTGCGCCGCATTGTGGTAGGCGTGCGCATGCGTGCGGCCCATGAATCCGTAGCCGATGAGACCGATGTTGAGAGCTTTCTTTGCCATAGTGGGAGTGAGGTTTTGGGTTTGCGAGGGGCGGGATGACAGCAAAGCGGCGCGTGCCTTGCAATCGCCGCGTGGAGGAAAAAATGACAGGCTTGTTGCCAAGACGGCCGTGCTTTTTACGTTGCGGGCCGATGGCAGAATCTGAACTTCAATGGCGGGGGCGGCGTGCCGCGCTGCTCGTGTCGCATCCGGGCCACGAATTGCGGGTTCACCACTGGGTGGAGCTGGCGCGACCTCTCTCGCTGGTGCTCACCGACGGTTCGGGTCGCACAGGGAAATCGCGCGTTTCCTCGACGCTCCGGGTGCTGCAAAGCGCCGGAGCGCGCGAGGGCGCGGTGTGCGGGCGGTTCACCGATGCGGAGATTTATTCCCTCATGCTGCGCGGGAACCACGTGGCGCTTGGGTCGCTGCTACGCGAGACCGCGCGCATCCTGGACGGTGAAGGCATCGAGCTGCTCGTGCATGATGCGATGGAGGGCTACAATCCATCCCACGATCTTTGCTGGCATTTCGCGGGTGCAGCGGCGCTGCTCGCGGAACGGAGCGCCGGCCGGAAAATTCACCGCCTCGATTTTCTGCTCGCTGGAAGGCCGGACGAATGCCCGGCGTCGCTACGGCCCGGCGCCGCCCGCATCGCGCTCGATGATGCCGCTCTCGCGCGCAAGCTTGCCGCCGCCGAGGCGTATCCCGAGCTGAAAACGGAATTGGAAACTGCGCTCGGGAATTTCGGCCCTGCGGCATTTGCGACGGAATGGCTGCGGCCGGCACAGGATGCAGCCGTCGATTTTGCCGACTCGGAAGGCATCCCGTTTTACGAGCGCCACGGGGAGTCGCGCTGCGCATCCGGCCTATACCCGGAAGTGATCCGCAGAAAACTGCATGTGCTGCCGCTCGCGAGATCGCTGTGGGAGGCGGCAGGTGCTGCCTGAGCCATGCGGGTTCTTCTCACCAACAACACCCTGGGCTGGCGTGCGGGCTCGGAGCTTTACCTGCTCGATGTCGCACGTGAATTGAAGCGGCTCGGCCACGAGCCCGTGGCCTACAGCCCGCACCTCGGTGATGTCGCGGCGCAGATCCGCGCCGATGGCATTCCCGTTGTGGCCAGCCTCGCCTCGCTGCCGTTCCGCCCCGATGTGATCCACGGGCAGCATCACGTGGAGACGATGACGGCGCTTGCGGCGCTGCCCGGCGTGCCCGCGGTTTCGGTCTGCCACGGGTTTGTGCCATGGGAGGAGATGCCGCCGGTTTTTCCGCGCATCCTGCGCTATGTGGCCGTGGACATGCCGTGCCGCGAGCGCATCCTGCGCGACGCGGGGGTGGCGGAGGAGAGAGTGTGCGTCATCCTGAACTTCGCGGACATGGATCGGTTTCGCCCTCGCCAGCCGCTGCCGTCCCGACCGCTGCGCGCGCTGGTGTTTGGAAACAACGCCTGCGGGAGCAACTATGCGGCCGCAGTGGGGGAAGCATGTGCGGAGCAAGGCATCGCGCTCGATTTGCGTGGCATCGGCTCTGGCAACGTTTGCGCCGAGCCGCACACGCTCCTGCCGCAATACGACATTGTCTTTGCGAAGGCGCGTGCCGCGATCGAGGCGATGGCCACCGGCTGCGCGGTGGTGCTCTGCAGCGATGCCGGCCTCGGTCCAATGGTCACCTCCGCAAATTTCCCCGCGCTGCGCCCGCTGAACTTCGGCTTTCGCACGCTGTGCGGTGCGCACACGGTGGAGAACATTGGCACGGAGATCCGTGCCTACGATCCGGCCGACGCGGCGCGCGTGTGCGAAGTCGTGCGCGCGCAGGCCGACATGCGGCGCGCCGTTGCGGAACTCGTCGGCGTCTACGAGGAGGTCATCGCGGAGAATTCGGAGATGGAACAAGACCCCGTGGCGGAGATGCGTGCGATGGGCGCGTATCTGCAGACGCTCGACACGGTGCTGAAGCACCGGCCTTTTGGCACGGCAATCATCGCGCCACCGGTGAAGCCGCCCGACATGGTCGCACTGCCCCCAGTGGAGAAAAGGTCGTGGCTGCAGCGGCTGTTCGGCGGTCGCAGAAAGGCGGGGCGTGCCGCCGGGGGCAAACGCACCCGCGAAGGGCGGGGCTGAGGATTTCCTTGTCCTCCCTCCGGTCTGCGCGCGCAATGCATCGCTGACGTGGAAGGCACTTGCGCCGCGCACGCTGCTCTGGCGTCATCCGGTTTATGCGTCCCCTTTTTCTCCTCGCCGTGCTCCTCCTTGCGCATCACTCCCGGCTCACGGCCTCCGAGGTCAGCGACTTCGGCGCGATTGGCGACGGCGTGGCGGACGACACCGCCGCGATCCAGGCGGCCGTCGAGGCGGGGTGGGGGAGCGTGCGTTTTGAAAAGGGCACCTACCGCATCACAAAGACGATCACCGTCACGCTCGATGAGGACGGGCCGTTCTCCATCGTTGGCGATGGCACCGCGCGCGTTGTGATGGCGGGAAAGGGGCCGGCGTTCCGCATCGTTGGCACGCACGGCGGCACGGCGGATCCCGCGAGCGTGAAGCACGAGGTCCTCGATCACCAGCGCATGCCGCTCGTGGACGGCCTCGAAATCGTCGGCGCGAACCCCGGGGCCGACGGCATCGAGGCGAAGGGCACGATGCAGCTCACCATCACGCGCGTGAACATCCGCGACTGCCGCCACGCCATCCACCTCGTCGAGCGCAACCGCAACGTCATCATCTCCAACTCGCACCTCTACAAGAACCGCGGCATCGGCGTGTTCTACGACGCGGTGAACCTTCACCAGTCAAACATCACCGGCTGCCACATCAGCTACAACGCGGGCGGCGGCGTCGTCTCGCGTGGCGGCGAGGTGCGCAACGTCCACATCGCCGGCTGCGACATCGAGGCAAACATGGACACCGCGGCAAAGGAGCCTGCGCCCTCCGCGAATGTCGAACTCGACAGCCGCGGCGGCAGCATTGCCGAGGTTGCCATCACCGGCTGCACGCTCCAGCACACAGGCAAGGCCGCGGGCAGCTCAAACATCCACATCATCGGCCCCGGTGACGACAAGCGCGTCACCAGCGAGAGCGGCGCGGGCAAGACGCGCGAGGGCAACATCACCATCTCCTCGAATGTGATGAGCGACGTCCGCATCAACGTCCACATCGAGCACGCGCGCAGTGTCGCGGTCCTCGGCAACACATTCTGGGAGGGCTTCGAGCACGACCTCCTCGTGGAAAACAGCAGCGACATCGCCATCACAGGGAACGTCTTCGACCGCAACCCGCGCTACGCGCTCTGGCAGAAGGAGGCGCCGAAGCAGGGCCTCGCGTTCCGCAACTGCGCCGACTGCACGCTGAGCGGCGTCCACGTCAACGGCGTCCGCGAGCATGCCGCCGCGCTCCACGTGAAGGACTCGCGTCGATTCCTCATCACCGGCTGCAGCATCCTCGACAGCGACGGTGTCGGCCTCCTTTTGGAGAATGTGAGGAACTCCCGCGTCGGCATGAACCTCATCGCTGACGACCGCCGGAAGGAGGGTTTCAAGCCGGTCGAAGTGCGCGGCGGAGAGGGCAACTCCGTCGATGGTCGGTGACACATTTTCCGACGCCGGCGTTGCGCTGCGGCCCGCGATGTGGGACGCCTCTCGCGCAAAATGCCAGCCAGCATTCCGCAACCTTCCTCATTCCGCGTGGTCAACGTTTTGAAGACATGCCTCCGCCTTCTGTGCGCAACGGCATTCACTTTGGTGTCCGCGTGCGCGCAGACTGCCAGTGAGTCCGCCCCCGCGGGCCCGAAGCGCGTGGTGGTGGACAAGACGAAGCAGGAACTCACTGCCTACGAGGGCGAGCGCGTGGTGATGCAAAGCCGCGTGAGCACGGGGCGGCCGGGCCGCCGCACGCCGTCGGGGAATTTCGTCGCGGGCGAGAAGCACCGGATGCATTACTCGAGGCTCTTCGACAACGCGCCGATGCCGTTCAGCGTCCAGATCAACGGCAACTATTTCATCCACGGCTTCTCGTCGGTGCCGAATTACCCGGCGTCGCACGGATGCGTGCGCGTTCCGCTGACCGGCGACAATCCGGCGAAGCGCTTCTTTGAATGGGTGGAGACGGGGACGCCGATCGAGGTTATCGGTGAGTGGGTGCCGCCTGCTCCGCCGCCGAAGCGCAGGCGCTGAACCGCCTATTTTTTCGGTGCGGGCTCCGCGAGCAGGTAGAGCTTCGCGAAGTCCGCGATGCCGTCGGCGACTTTTTCCGCGGCGGCCTTGAACTTGTCCTTGTCGCGGAAGTCCGCTCCGAACTCGAACTGGACGGCGCCGATGCCTGCCTGCTTTCCGTGCGTCACGACGATGTTGCCGCCGGTGAAGCCGTTCGTCTCGGGACTCCTGTCCGTGGGTTTCATATTGATGCCGCGCGCGACGAGCAGACCGGCGAGGCTCTTCGGGCCGGCGTGGATTTTGTCCCCGAAGCGCATGGAGAGGTTCATGTCGGTGGTGCCGTTGTGGGTTCCGCGGAAGACGGTGTCGCGCGCGCTGCCCTGACCGTGGACATCCACGAGCAGCCCGGCACCGAAGCGCTTGCCCACGTCGTCGCAGAACTTCGTGAGCGTGCCGCGATAGGCGTCGTAAACTTCGCGCGCACGCGGGTGCTCGACGGCGATTTCGACCGGCCGGTTCGGATCCACGAATTTGCGGTGCGCTTTCGAGATGACGAAATACGGCTTCTTGCCGAGGCGCTTCTCAAGCGCCACGGCGATCGCGGCGGCGAGCAGCTCCGTGTTGCCGTCGCGTCCGGCGAAGAAACCGGACGGCCCCTTCTTCATGCCCTCGCCCTTGCGCTCGGGCACGCCGGGGATTTCCAGCAGGCCGCCATGCGGGGCGGAGAGGATGACCGGAAGGTCGCCCTTCTGCACGCTGATGAAGTCCGCCGGTGCAAATGCCGTCTCGGCAAGGAGCGCAGCATCGAGGCCGAGGAATGCGCCGGTGACCGCGGTCCCGGCGGTGCGGAGGAAGCCGCGTCGCGTCGTGGGCAGGAGGGAATGGGGGCGGTTCATGGGCGCAGGGGATAGCCGCGCGGGGTGTGGCAGGGGAAGCTTTTCCGCGCAGCTACGCGGCCGGCTCGACAGGAATCGTGAGCGAAAGCTGCGCAGCCTCGGTGCCGGACGCGAGCGCTGGATCGAGCACAGGCTCCGTCCTGAAGCCGGCGGCCTTCAACGCGAGGTAGGTTTTCGCGGCGTCGCGCGCGACGGGAAGCTCGGGCACCGCGAGCGTGAGCACATGCACTGAGGCGGATCGCGGAATTCTCTCCGGCCCGGCGACAGTCCAGCCAGCAAGCTCGAAGACTTTCCTGAACCACTCGGCATGCGCCCTGTCCGCATCATTCTCCATGCATGAGCGAATGGTGATCTGCTGCCCGCGCACGGCGCGCAGATTGTGGACGAGCACCTTCTCCTGCCCGGCGGAATAGTCCGGCCCGCGGTCCTGCGCCGCGCTGAACCACTCGAGTTTGCCCGGCTGCTCCGCGTCCCCGGCGCCCGCACGTCCTTCGAGCGCGGCCTCGAGCGCCGCGACCCGCGCCTCCAGCGCGTCGAGCCGCGCGGGATCGGCTGCGGACCTCGCCGCTGTTTCCGGCTCGGCGCGATTTTCGATCACCACGACTTCGCGGCAATGCGGGCACTGGATCCGCCGTGTGCGCGCGGTGGGTGCCGCCTTGAAGGAACCGCCGCACGAGGGGCAGATCACCTCGCGGCTTTCGGGCGGAATGTAGTTCTTGACCATCGCTCTATCCCGCGGCTCCGGGGCTCACGGGTGTTGCCTCGCTGAGGAATGCAATTTCCTCCGTGCTGAGCGTCGCGGTTGCCAGCCGCTCGTCCGCTTTGGTCCTCCGCGTGTCCGTCGGCGTGCCGGGCGGCTGCGACCAGGCCGGAACCTGGATGATGTCCGTGCACACGGGGCAGAAAATGTTCCGTCCCTCCCATCGCGCGTCGGCCCGCAGGGGACTGCCGCATGATTTGCACGGGAACTTCACCTCCAGCGCGAGGATGCCCGGTGGGAGGATGTGCGGCCATTCCGCCGAACCGGCCTGCATGTTCAGTGCTGTGGGCACGGGGACTTGGTGCCTGCAAGCGGGGCACTCCGTCACGCTGCCGCGCGCGCCGGCTTTTCCCGACAAATCCACGCCACAGATGACGCAGAAAAATCGAAATGTGGGCATGGCTTTGAGGCTCGGTGTGGGCAAAGGAAAAGCCGCATCGGGCTTGACTGCCGGAAGCTGTCAGCCCATTACTTGCGGTCAAGGTGAAACTATCACCACCACATCCTGTGGTCGCCGTTGGTCAGGCCAGTTCCGCAGCCGCGGCACTTTGGGAGCCACGCCCCCTTTTTCCATGAGCAAAACCGCGCCTCCAACCATCGAGCCGGCACAAGTCCAGTTCATCGAGAAGACCTTCGGCGATTTCCTCGGTGAGGCACGCGCCGGCGGCGACGCGCGCGCGACGCGCCGTGGCGAATGGATTCGGTGGATTCACCGCCGCATTTTCGTGGATCGCGCGCCGCTCTCCGTCATCCGCGGGGAACTGAACGGCACGCGCCACAACACGCGCATCCTCGCCGTGACGAGCGGCAAGGGCGGAGTGGGGAAGACGACGTTCTCGGTGAATCTCGCGGTCGCCTGCGCGCAGCTCGGGCGCAAGGTGCTGCTGTTCGACGCGGATTTTGGAATGGCGAATGTCCACATCTTCGCCGGCGTGAATCCGGCGGCGACGCTGCTCGACGTGGTGGATGGCCGCGCGACGATGGACGAGGTGCTCACGCCCGGCCCGTGCGGCGTGAGCCTCATCTGCGGCGCATCCGGCATCGGCCGCATGGCGGATCTCGGCGAGCCGATGCTCGATGCCCTCGGGCGCGAGATGCTGCGCGTCGCCGCGCAGTTCGACGTGCTCATCATGGACACCGGCGCGGGCATCGCGCAGTCCGTAACGCATTTCCTCGGGCTCGCGCAGGATGCCATCGTCGTCGCGACGCCGAACCTCGCGTCCACGCTCGATGCGTATGGCGTGATCAAGGTCGCGCACGAGAGCCGGCTCGCCTCGCGCATGCACGTGCTCATCAATCAGGCCGAGAACGAGGTGCAGGCCGCGCGCGTCCTCGACCGCATCGCCGGCTGCGCAAACCGCTTCCTGAACACGTCGCTCGACTCGCTCGGATTTCTCGGGCGCGACGCGCTCGTCGAGCAGTCGAACCAGGGCCGCCGTCCCCTTGTGCTCGCCGATCCCGGCAATGCAAACGCGCTGCGCTTCGCCGCGATCGCCGCGCGCCTCGTCGGCGGTGCGGCCGTCCGGGAGCGGGAGCACGCCGCCGCATGAGCCGATTTTCCCGCAGCAGCCCCAACCACGCACCCAGCAAGCCATGACGCCGCAACCCCAGCCCATCGAACCTCAACCAGCCGCCCATTTTCAGCCGCACGACGCCGACCCGCTCGCGGATCTCATCGGCGTGCCGGCACTTCCCGCGGCTTCCGCCCCGGCGATCGTCCCGTTCGAGCCAGCTGGAAATTTCCTCACGCACTTCGGCCTGAAGGAAAATCCGTTCGCCGACTGCGTGCATCCGGCATTCTTCTTCCGCACCGACGGCCATGCGGACGCCTTTCGCAGCATGACGCTCGCGGTGGATTTCCGCGCGTCGCTCGGCATGGTCAGCGGCGAAAGCGGCACGGGCAAGACGCTCGTGAGCCAGCTCCTCCTCCAGCATTTTGACGAACCGAAACACAAGGTCGTGCTCGTGCTCGTAACGCCCGGCCTCAGCAAGACCGGCCTGCTGCGAGAAATCCTCTCCGAACTGAACCTCGCGCTCCCCGTCGGCATCGCACGCGTGCAGGATCTCGTGAAGCTCCTCAGCAACCACATCATCGAGCTTCATGAGCAGGGGCGCCGACTCGTCATCATCGTGGACGAATGCCACCTGCTCTCCGCAGACTGCCTGCACGTCATCCGCACGATCAGCAACATCGAGACGCCGCAGGAGAAGCTCGTCACCTGCCTGCTCTTCGGCGAATCGCGCCTCGCGCAGCGCCTCGTGCATCCGAGCTACGCGTCCCTGAGCAACCGGATCTACATGCGCAGCGAGCTGCACCCGCTGGCACCTGCCGAAGTCGCGCAGTATGTGAAATTCCGCCTGATGACCGCCGGACGGCTCGACGAACTTTTTACCGAGCCCGCGCTCGCCGCGCTGCATGAATGTTCCGGCGGAATCTGCCGCAGCATTAACAAGCTCGCGATGCTCAGCCTCATCGAGGCCGCCGATCGCCGCGGCATGATCGTGGAGGAACCCGTCGTCCGTGCCGCTGCGAAGCGGATGTAATCCATGCCGGCACACCGTCCGCATCCACCTGGGAAAACGAAGACAGCTTTGCGCCGCGGCCACTTCACACCCGGACTCCCCGCTGCGCGGAAATCTCCCGAGCCCCGCCGCAACACCGCCACGACTCATGCCGAGCAGGCGTTGCTCTTTTCCGAGGCGGCGGCCGAGGAGCCCGCCCCCTGGTCGCAGACGATGGACTGACCGTTCGCAGCGCGCCCCCCCCGGCTGTGCGGCTACTTTGGCGCTGCGTTTTCGATCACGATTTCGTCGAGCCACGCTTTCAGGGCGTCCTTGCCGGGGCTGATGAAACCGACCCAGTCCAACCGGTTCATGTTCTTGCTGGCGAAGGGCAGTTTTTCAAAGCGCTGCGGCTCCCCGCCCGCTGGCGTGAGAGTGAGGTCGAACATATTGTCGCGCCCTTCGCCGATCTTCGCGCTCACATCCACGCGCAGCCACACACCTTCCGCGAAGTCCGCGACTTTGCGGCCCTGCACGCTGACGACGCCCTTGTTGAAATCAATCATCGGCCCGCTCTGATAGGCTTTTCCGTCGAGCGGCGTGTTGTCGCGCCACTCGTGGAGGAAGTGGTAGCCGGGCTCCAGCTTCACATCGAACGCGACGTGCGTGGTGCCCTGCTCATGGTTCGGGTGGTAGTAAAAGTGCGGCTCATACGCTGCGGGAAGATCGGGGCCGTCGGTGAGTTGCACGCAGCGCGCTCCCTTCGACGCGCCCCCTTCCACGACTCGGATGAAGTCGCCCTTCTTGTTCACGCCCTGCGCCTGCGCGGGCTTTGCGCCGACGGCGGTGCCTTCGAATCCGTCCGCGAGTTTCAGCGGCACCGGCTTGGGCTTGATGCCGTATTTCATCGGGCCGAAGTCGCGTGCAGCGGTTTTCTTCCACGCGTCGTCGCCGCTCACGCCTGCTAGGTGCCAGTCGAATGGCTTGAAGCCGAGCTTCAGCGCGGGCGACTCGGGCAGCAGCGTGAAGTCGCCCTTCTCCGGCGCGACAAACAGCGGGTCCGCGATCACACTCTCCGCGTCGTGGCCGAAGAAGCGCCACTCGTCCCACGTCTTGCCCGCGAGGTCGAAGGCCGCGCCCATCTTCCAATACACGTTCCGGTTCACGGCGACGCGCCCGTCGAACCAGTTCTTGTCCACGTGGCCGAAGAGCCGCCCCTCGCGCCACAGCACGATGTTGTTTTCAAAGGTAAACGCGAGGAACTCCTCCGGCTTGCTGCGCCGCACCTGGATCTCCTTTTGAAACGCGAGAATGTTGTTCCGGATGATGTTCCCGCGTCCGTAGTGCTGGTGGTAGCCGCCGTCCTGCGTGTCGTGCACGAGGTTGTCTTCCCACACGATGCCCGTGCTGCCCTCGTCGTTATACATGCCCCAGCCGCCGTAGCTCGCGCAGCCGATGTCGTGCATGTGGCAGCCGCGGATCACCGTGCCCGGCTGCGGCCCGAGCGTATAGACCGCGCCCATGTCGCTCAGCTCCGCCCAGCCGAGGTGATGCAGGTGGCAAAACTCGACGGTGTTGCGCGCACACGGCGTCGGCTTGTAGCCCCACGTCCAGCCGATGCTCACGGCGCTGTAGAAAAAGTCCGCGATGTCGCAGTGCCGCAGCGTGCAGTCGCTCGCGTGGAAGATGTGCGCGCCGATTCCCGCTGGGAAGAAGCGCCCGCCGCTGTGGATGATGCAGTTTTCCACGAGCACATGGTGCGTGTGATCCGGCCCGTCTTTCGACACGGTGGGGTCGCCGATCTTCACGCCGCCCGCGCCTAGGTCGTGGATGCGGCACTTGCGGAGCGTGATGTCGCTGCACCCGCGGCGGAACCATGCCGCGCCCGTCATCGTGCGCGCGAACTCGCAGTCCTCAAACGTGATGCCCTTCGCGCCGTCCGCCTCAATCGCCGCGCCGAGCTTCGACTCCGCCTGGCCGAACATCGATCCACCCTCCGGCGTGATCCACGCCTGATGCTCGAAGTGCAGTCCGCGGAATGTGAGCCCGCTCACGAGTTCCTCCTTCGCCGTGTCGCCGCGCATTGCGATCCACTGCGGCGCGACCGGCGCCCACACGTCGCGCACCGTTTCGCCCTTGCGCGGGATGTAGCTCAGCGTGCCGTCATGTGCGAGGAACCACTCGCCCGGCGCGTCGAGCGCTGCGCGGTAATTCTCCAGCCGCATGCTGTGAAACGGCGCGAGCGAGAAGAACGCGCGCTGCAGCGGCCCGGTGAACTGCAGCGTGCCGTCGTCGCCTGCTTCCGCGAGCCGGTGCCGCTGCACGTCCCAGGAAAAATACACCAGCACGTTCACGTCGCGTCTTTCCTCCGCTGTGAGTGCCGCGAGATCCTTCGCGTATTGCGGTTCGATGCCCAGCAGTGTCTTGCCTGCGTCGCCTGTCGGCTTCGCCGCGCCGGGCGGCATCTGCGGCTGGCCCATCGCCTGGATGAATCCCTCGTTCGGCGTCCGCGCCCGCACCGCGCGCCCGCCATTCACCCACAGCCCCTCGAAGCGCCACGCCGGGTCCACCTTCGCCGTCCACATTCCGTCCTTCATCACGCCCTCAATCTTTTTTCCGCCGGTGATGATCACGTTCGCGCCGCGCTCCGCCTCATAGCTCACCTTGCTGTCGCGTGGTTCGAACACGACGGGCTCCGAAATCGCATACGTCCCCGCGGCGAAAATCACGCGCGCCTCGCCCCTGTCCCCGGCCTCGCGCGCACGCCGCACCGCATCACGCGCCCCCGCGAATGTTGCCTGCGCGCCGTCGCTGCCATCCTTGCCATCTGGCGCCACGCGCACGGTGAGCGCGTGCGCGGCGTGCGGATGGAGCGCGAGGAGCGCGAGGAGCGAGGGCAGGAGGCGGCGGAGAATTTTCACGCGGCGATCTACACGGCGCCGGTGCCGCGCGGCAAAACCGGAGTGGCGACATTCCCTCCCTGCGTTGGCCTCTTGAAACCTCCGTGATGGCGCGACCCTCGAAAAGTGGCGGAGAGAGAGGGATTCGAACCCTCGATACGGTTTAACCCGTATGGCGCTTTAGCAAAGCGCTGCTTTCGACCACTCAGCCATCTCTCCGGTTGCGGTGGTCTGCGGAGTAAAGCGGCGCGCTTTCCGTGCGTCAAAGGGTTTTCATTCCACGTGCGATGCGCCGCCCCGACGTGCCGCTCACCGCTTTGCACTCCGCGCTTCCTCCTGCGCCGCGGCTATTTCTTCACCCGCGAAGTCCCCGTCACCCGCCCCTGTGCGTCGCGATACGTGATCGTGTCGCCGGAAATCGTGCTGGTGCCGGTCACGCGCCCGCTCGCGTCGCGATACGTCGTCGTGCCGCTGCCCGACTCGTGCGCCGTGCCCGTGGTGCGCCCGCTTGCGTCGCGGAAAGTCGTGTTATCCCCGGACTTTGATGCGGTGCCCGTCGTCCGTCCGCTCGCGTCGCGGAACGTCGTCCCGCTGCCCGACTCGCTCGCCGTGCCCGTCGTGCGTCCCAAGGCGTCACGGAATGTCGTGCTCTTCCCGGAGGTCGTCGTGCTGCCCGTGACGCGCCCGCTGCCATCGCGCATCGAGGCATCCCTGCCCGCGAGAGCCTGCTCCTTCGCCTTCTGCTCCTTCAGCGCCTTGTCCTTAGCCGCTTTTTCCCTGGCGGATTTCTCCTCCGCAGCCTTTTCCCGCGCAGCCTGCTCCTGCTTCTCCCTGTCCTTGTCCTTCTTAGTTTCGGCGAAAGTGACGGTGGTAAGCGCGAGGAGGATGGCGAGGAGCGTCTTCACGCGCCAATTGACGCGGCATTCACCGGGATTCTTCAAACCAATTTTGCGGCCATGCTGCCGGGTGGTGTGACGCTCTACAAAATGCTCACCGGCGGAATCCCGCGCGGCCTGTTCAAGATGCCGAGCCTGCCTGCCGGGATGGACAAGCGCTTCGACCGCATCGACACCCGCGCGATGCAGACCGAGCGGCCGCAGCGCCCCCAGTGCGCGCGGAAGATCCGCTGCGACATTGATACAATCCTCACCTCGCCGATCATGCGGCGTCGCTCCCGGCTTTCAAACTACCCGCTGAAAATCCCTCTCGCCTCGCGGTGCGGTGCCGCGCCAGACTGCCTCGGTGAATCCGCAATGCGAAGCTTCCCCCCAACGCACGTGTGCCCTCGGGCTGCGCGCGGATTTTTCCCCGATGCCGGAAGGGAGGCTCGCGTGTCCGAGCTGAACGTCAGCGACCGCTGGTATGCGCTCATCATCGCCGGGCCGAGCGGCTCGGGGAAAAGCGTGGTGGCGGAGCACATCGGGCGCGAACTGAGCCTGCCGGTGATTGACGCGGACGACTATCACAGCCGGGCGGCGGTGGCGGACATGAAGGACGGGCGGCCCGTGACGGACGATTACCGCGAGAGCTGGGCCGAGCGGATCATCGGCGGGATGATCGCGTGGCGCCGTCGGGGCGAGAGCGTGGTAATCGCGTGCTCGTGCCTGCGCCGGCACACGCGGGACCGGTTCCGCATGTATGTGCATGAGGCGCGCATCGTGGGCGGGCAGGTGTGCATCGCGTGGCTGGATGTGCCGCCGGCCGTCCTCGAGCGCCGTCTCGTTAAGCGGGAGGAGGAGCACACGCATTTCTTTCCCGCATCCCTGCTCGGCTCGCAGCTCGACGCATCCGAACCGCCGGAGGCATCCGAGCCGTGCGTGATCCGCGTGGCGGTGGCGGAAGATCCGCCGGAGGAGGTTGCGCGAAGAGTGTGGCGCGGCGTGCCGTCGCTGCATCCGTTCGTCAGCCGGGCGTGACGCGGCATTCCGGCATGACGATGCGCCTCTCTTTTGCTGCCGGCGCGTCGAAGTGCGGATTAGGGGAGTATTCGCGCTCCGACGCGACTTAGCCGTTCAGCCGGTAACGTCCCGGGGCTGCCTTGACGATGGTTTTGAAGTTTCTCCCCGTGGTGGAAAACCACACGAAAAGATTGCGCGTGGGCACACCGAACTTCCGCGCCATGTCCGCGACGGTGGCGCCGTCATTGCCAGCGGCTTTCAGCGTCTCATGGATGGCGGCGGTGAGCTGGCCGCGCTGGTGCCCGTTCGTTTTCCTAAGCGCCGCGGCCCCGGCTTTCTTCGGTGCCGCTGGGGTGGGAGCTGGCGCGGAGACCGCGCGTTTCGCGGTTTTGCTGAATGCCGCTGGAGCCATCCTGCCGCCGCCGGAGGAAAGCTGCCGGGCGATTTGTTCGACGCGGGCCTGAAGCGCGGCGCGCTGCTGCTCGAGTTGAATGGCTTCCCTGAGGAGGGCGATGCGGTCGGGAGATGAGGGCATGGAGTCGCGGATAATAAGTGGGAGTGAGGTGGACCCAATCTTAATCTTGTTTGGAGGCACATGTTAGCCTAGTCACCGGGCAGATACGAGCCTTTTCTCCGGCTGGCGCCAACGTTCCCTTGGCTATGCTCCGCCACAGCGCGGCGTCCGGAGCAGGATTGGGGGTGGCTTTCATCGAGAAAGCGATCCTCGTCGTGCCGCTGCCCGGGTGCGGAGGGGGAATCATGAATTCTTTGCCAAGTTGCATCCGCCTTGCTATGGTCGCAACCGCTTTATGGAACCACGAAACCTCAGCACCCTTTTCTCCGCGGCGATCGCGACCTGCCTGATGGCGGGCTGTGCGACTAAGCCCACGCCGCCCCCCGCGCCACCGCAGCCCCAGAAGCCGCCGCCACCCTACACGTGGAATGACAACGGAGCCAAGGGGCCCGCCAAGATCGTCGTCGATCTCAGCGCGCAGCGCGCGTATTTCTACCGGGGTGAGACGGTCGTGGGTGAGACCAAATGCAGCACCGGCAAGCGTGGGTTCGCCACTGCGCAGGGTAATTTCGCAGTCATCCAGAAGGATGCAAACCACTACTCCAACCTCTACGGGAGCTTTGTCGGAGAAGGCGGCGACGTGGTGAGGCGCGACGTGGACATGAGCAAGATGACGGTGCCGGAGGGTGCCTCCTTCAAGGGCGCGAAGATGCCCTTTTACCTGCGCTTCACCGGCGGCTACGGCCTGCACGCCGGCTACGTGCCGAATTATCCCGCGTCGCATGGCTGCGTGCGCCTCCCGCGCGTGATGGCGGAGCATTTTTTCCACAACTCCCAGCTTGGCACGCCCGTGATCGTCCACGAGTAGGCGCTGCGGGTGGCCGCGAACCGGGCAGTTAGCTCAGCGGTAGAGCGTCTCGTTTACACCGAGTTGGCCGGGGGTTCGAATCCCTCACTGCCCACGTTTCAAATCCCAGCCAGGACTTCGACTGCGACATCAGCGGTGCGCGCGATGTCTTCGCTGGTGTGTGCGAGCGAGAGGAAGCCGGCCTCGAACTGCGAAGGGGCGAAATAAACGCCGCGTTCGAGGCAGCCGTGGAAGAATTTTGCGAATGTGGCTTTGTCGCTCATCATCGCCTCTTCGAGGCTTCGCACAGGGTTCGAGGCGCTGGTGAAGTAAAGGCAGAACATCGATCCGATGCGGCGGAAGTTGTAGTCGCGGCCCGCGCGCCTGAGCCCGGCGCGCGTGCGCGACTCGAACTCCGCGCCGAGCGCTTCGAGCTTTGCCCAGCCGTCGAGGCGCTCCATCTCGCGGAGCTGCGCGAGGCCGGCGGCGAGCGCGAGAGGGTTTCCGCTGAGCGTGCCCGCCTGATACACGGGGCCGTCGGGCGAAAGCTGGTCCATGATTTCGCGGCGTCCGCCGAATGCGCCGACGGGGAGGCCGCCGCCGATGACTTTGCCGAGCGCGGTGAGGTCGGGCTTTATCCCGCAGAGCTGCTGGTAGCCGCCGCGCGCGAGGCGGAAGCCGGTCATCACCTCATCGAAAATCACGAGCGACTCGTGCTCGGCGCAGGTCTTCGTGAGCAGTTCGTAGAAGCCGGGCTCGGGAAAGTAGAGGCCGGCGTTTGCGGGGACGGACTCGATGATCACCGCGGCGATTTCCCTTCCGTGCTGTGCAAATGCGGTGCGCAGCGCGTCGGCGTCGTTGTAGCGCAGCGTGATGGTGAGCGCGGCGAGTTCGGCGGGGACGCCTGCGCTGTCCGGCGAGCCGTGCGTGAGCGCACCGCTGCCGGCCTTCACGAGCAGCGAGTCCACATGCCCGTGGTAGCAGCCGGTGAATTTCACGATTTTCGAGCGTCTGGTGAATCCGCGCGCGAGCCGCACGCACGACATCGTGGCCTCCGTGCCGCTGTTGACCATGCGCACTCTTTCAATTGAGGGCACCCACTCACAAATCGTGCGCGCCATTTCCACCTCGAGTGCATGCGGGATGCCGAAGCTGACTCCGCGTTCCGCTGCCGCCGCGATCGCATCGAGCACCACGCGCGGCGCGTGGCCGAGAATCGCTGGACCCCACGTGCCCACGTAGTCAATCAGCTCGCGCCCGTCTGCGTCCCAGATGTGCGAGCCGCTCGCGCGCTCGACGAAGAACGGCTCGCCGCCCACGCCGCGGAACGCACGCACGGGCGAGTTTACGCCGCCGGGGATCAGTTTGCGGGCTTCTGCGAAAAGCGAGGACGAGCGCGGAGAGGTCATGGCGAGGCGTGATGCCGCAAGGCCGCGCGCGGTGCAACGACGAAGCCGCGCCCGCCTGCCGGGGGAGCGAGCCCGATGCGAACCCCCGTCAAATAAAACGCCTTTCCTGCGCGCAAAATGGGCATACTCTTCCCGGCGTGAAAGCCACGTTTCTCGCCCTCGGCCTCGCATTCCTCTCCGCCCACGTGATTGCAGCCGGCACCGCGCCGCACGCGGCCAGCGCCCTGCCCCGCGAGCCCGGCGCAGTCTATCTGGAGGATCTCTCCATCAAGCCCGTGAAGCTGACGGTGATTGGCGAGGCCTCCGTTTACAGCCAGATCACAAATGGCCGGTTCCTCGGTGTTTTGCGCAAGGGCTCCGTCGCCGAGGTGCTCGCGATTTCCGACACCGCGGTGCGGGTGCGCGGCACCGCGCAGCAGGGCGGCGTCGCCGGCTGGGTGCCAGCCACCGGGCTCACGCCGATGAAGCCGGAATTCATCGAAAGCGTGAAGAAAAACGCCCAGCGCAAGGCGGAGGTGGACGCGCTCATCGCAAAGGGCGAGGCCGCGTTGAACATGACGCAGGACGAAGTCTCAGCCGCGCTCGGCAAGCCGCAGAAAAAGACCTCGAAGCTCGATGCGAAGGGGCGGCAGGAAATCTGGGAATTCATTCGCTACACGCGCGTTCCCCAGGAAGCACCGGGCTTCGATCCGGCGACGGGCCGCGCGGTGGTCACGACCGTGTATGTCAAGGTGCCTGCCGGGAAACTGTCGGTGACATTTGAGAACAACCTCGTCTCCTCGCTCGAGCAGACGGAGGGCGCCGACGTCAACGCGGCCATCCGCCTCGTCCCGGCTCCGGCCCTTGTCGTGAACTGAGCGGCGGATTGCCTGTTGACGACTGCGCAGTTTTCCGTAAAGGAACGCGCCCTCAACACGGCGGGGTAGCCAAGTGGTAAGGCCGGGGTCTGCAAAACCCCTATCCGCGGGTTCGATTCCCGCCCCCGCCTCTCCCCTTGTATTTATCAGGGTTCCACGGCGACCGGGGGTTTGAAAATGGAGGTTTTGCAAACACTTTTGCAAACACTCCCATCGTTTTCCGCGTTTTTCCGCCATCGTCCATCGGTGTCCAAACTGCTGTTGGAATAAGAAAACGCGGAGTGCAATAGAACCGAGGACGGCAGTCGTTTTTCATGCGGCTAGTTTCCATTGAATCCAGATTCGTGTGTTTGGATTCAAACGCTCTCCCGCCTCACCCCGCGTCACTGCCACACGAGCGCATGAAGGAGCACCGTTGCAGGAATTTTTGGGGCAGCCTGACCGACGAATGCGAGCGTATCGTTCCAGAGGTTTACGTGTATGCTCAGAATTGCACTCCGCGCTTGAACAGTCGAGCGTGCGGTGCGCAAGTTAAGCGCAACGCGACGAGTGAGCACGTCGCGAAATACCTTGTCGCCCGAGGGGGGCGGTTGCTGGGAACATCATCCGCCTTCATGCACAGGCCGCGGGTGTGCAATGCTTTGGTTGTGATGTGCAACCGCTTCCGCACGATGTCTTGTGCGACGAAATTGCGGACCGAGGAGGGTGCCCTCCCGGGGGCGATTTCACCGAGCTGAAACAGCAGGGTAGGACTCGCAAAAAAAACTCCTTCACGCGCAAGCGTTGCATGCAGGCTTGAAGTGAAACCAGTTTGTGCTAGAAAAACAGCATCATGGTCGTAGCCGCAAAACAGAGACGCCGCACCCCGGCGACTGTATGGCGGGCGGCTCGGGCGTTGTATGCCAGCGATCCGCGGCTGACGCTTCAACTCGTTGCGGAGCGGTTCGATCTGTCGCTGCATGCGGTGCGCAAGAGGTCGAGCCGCGAACGGTGGCGGGAACGGTCGCAAAAGTGTGCTGAGGGTAGCCGAGAAGCAAAATCCGAGGTCGCCGCCGATGTTGTCCCAGTTGTCACGCTGAGTGACTTCCGCAAAGCGGTTCAGCAGGAAGCGGTCGCATTTCTGTGCCTATTGCGGCAGGCGCGACGGACGGCCGAACATGATCCCATCGAAGCGATCCGCGCGATTGTGCCTACGCTGGAGCGGCTTGGGCGCATAGCCGAAGCGGCGTTTGAGCCAGCCGAGCCGGAATATGGCATCGGTTGTAAGAAGTCCCTGCTTCATCCGTTGGTGCTTTACGGACTCCCGCTGCCGCCACGCGTCAGCGACGGGGACAAAGGGGCGAAGTGAAGTTCTCGTGGGGTTAGGTGCCGGACTGCCACCGGGAGAAGTGGACGCGCTGATCGAGAGGTTCAAGGCCCGCCTGAAGTAGAGAACAAAAGTGCCCGGCTACAATCTGGCGGGGATGCTTTTCCAGTGCCGTCGCCAGCCTCACCGGGCGATGTCTCCTTACGAGAGTGTTTCACTGGCATCAACCCATTGCATCGCCGGAAACAGTGAAGCCCGCAGTGGTGGCGCCGGCTACCGGAATTGAGCGGGCTGCCGACAACGATTCGCGGACAACTTTACACGCGAGCTTCAAAGATACGGTGGACGCGCAACAGGGAGATGTCGAGTCTGCCAATGCGCCGGACGTGCAGGGACGGACATAGGAAATACACATTCCGAATACTCTCGACCCCACCCACGCGCATCAGTCCCGTGCTGAACCTGATTCGCTCTGCTTTGCGGTGTTTCGGGGTTTTGACCGTTCGGTTGTCAGTGGCCGTGAAAACCAACCCCGGAGTTTCGGCCCTTCGGAGCGGATATGGGCTACTGAAACTTCACCTTGGCCACTCCCCATTCTGTGGCGATCTGTTTGTCCATTGGGCGTGCAGCGATCATGATTCTGCTATCCAGCTTGGGCAGTGGTTTTGGAAGTCTCATGAGGCGTCGGATTGCGCCCACACTCGCTGTGGCCGCGAACTCCCGCGCGCATTCGCAGGCAATCTCAAAAGTGCCGCTTCCAGCAGCGAAGGCGAGCCGTCCTGCCTTTACCTGAATCGTCATCGGTGCAGTCCAGCCGCTACAAATGACGCGGAGGGCTTTTGCTATTTTGCGGAAATCCGTCACCTCCACCCAAATTGCAAAGCCCGCAGTCACGCCGCCGCACCTTGGACGCACCTGGCAAGGAGTTGGCGCGATTCTCGCTCGGCCTTTCGGATCGAACGCGGCTCCAGCTTGAGAGCTTCGACCAATCTTGAAACCACATTGAGTCGCTCCCGGTCGAAGCTGCCTGATTCGAGCAGCCAGCTTTCGAGATGTTCAAGCGTGTCAGGAAAAGCCCCCATTGTGCGCAATGCGTGCTGTAGGTGTCGCATCAGGTTCAATCCTAGCTCAGTCTCTTTCTCCCATGCTATAAGGGATTCAGGCGGGCCATTCAGTAAGTTTTCTATTGTCGCGTTCACTGCGGACACAGAAGCCCACACGTGACGAGTTGCATTGACGCTCATGACTACCCGAAACAGCTCTCTCGCTCGCTCAACCACTTCACCGCTTTGCGCCCAAGCAACCAATCGTTCGGAGATCAAATCTGGAAGTTTACAAACCTCACACATACCGCGGAGGTTATGAATACTCGCTTTGATGACTGCCTTTCGATGTTCTTCCTCCTCAACGGGGTCAATTTGCTTTCGAGTGGGTGCCGATTCACGCACCTCGGGACCGTCTGATGAACATCCCGATGAAGCGCCCAAGTAGTCCATGCCGCAATGCAGGGAAAGTCCGGCGCTGCGAATACGGCGAGTTTCAAGGTCTGGCTGGACCAGTTCTTCTCTTGCAACCGCCACCTGCTCTTGCTCGTCCCATGCAATGAAAGAGGCTCCCTCGCAGATCAGATTATGCGCCTTGGCCAGCGTGATCGCTTTCTGCTTTTGTCCTGATGCCAGCAGCGCCTCGATTCGCTGCTGCACCCACACCAGCTTCACGGCTTCGCTTCCGTCGCTGGTCAACGACACGGTGAACGAGTGTGGAGAGCCGTCCGGGAGGCAAGCGGTGACAGTGAGCGGCCCTTTCTCTTTCCCATGCAGGGCCACCGTTGCCACTTCCCGCGCGTGGATGTCCGGCAAGGCTCCGTCACTGGTTTCCCACGAGCCTGCGATGGACACGTTGTTCAGCACTGGCCGTTTCAGACGATCCCCGAGTGTAGCGACAGTGCCCGCGATGTCGTCGTCGGGCGTTTGCAGCCAGCAACCGCCCCGTTGCCGTCGGGCGAGCGATTTGAGAAACGCATCGTTGACCGCCGTATCGATCCCGAAGGTGTGGACAGTGACTTGCGCAGCCAAGTTGAAAGCACGGATGATCGCCTCTTCGTTTCCCACCTGACCGTCGGTGATCAGTATGACGTGCGTGTTTCGTCCCGCAGAATGAGCGGTGATTTTCTCCAAGACATGCGTGGCCGCGGGCAGCAATTCAGTGTCTCCGCTGGCTCCCATTGCTTCCAACCTCTGGAACACCTCGTCGGCCAGTATCTCAGGAGCCGGGACCGGCACCGTATCAAAGTCCCGGAACTCAGACTCGAAGAGTGTGATCCAGACGCGGTCCAACGCTCCGAGCAGAGCGACAAAGCAGCGCAGCGCCTCGCAGGTCCGCTGCCACTTCGTGCCTGCCATGCTTCCAGAGCGATCCACGAGGAAATAGAAATCCTGCGCAAGACCGTCGGCCACTTTCACGTTTTCCGGCGCACGGAGCTGCACCAATGCGTATGTGTCCTGCCCTTCCTTCCTGCGCCATGCTCGCGTTGTGAGTTGTTGAGCCTTCGGTTCTTTCCAGCTCAGGACGAAATCCCGATCCGGCACGGCATCGTGCCCGGAGAGTTCAACTGCAACCGTGTCCTCGCTTTCCCGCACGATAACCGGGTGGCTCGGAGACGATGCGGAGCGGGATTCCACCTCCGACGCCGACAGAAAACCTTTGATCGAAAAGTAGGCTGCATCGGGATGCAGCGCGTCCATGCGCGGGGGACTGATGCGAGAAGCGTCCGGCACCTGATCGGTGTCGTCCGCAGTGCCGCGCCCCGACAAGCCGCGCAGCAGCGGTTTGCCGGGAATATAGCGGACTCCGGGGCAGGTTGGCACCAAGAGACGCAGTCCGTCACCGATTCGGTCGAGCACTTGAAACCACGCGAAGCACACAACGATCACATCTCCCGGTTGCACATTGCCGAGCGAAAGCGTGAAGAGATTTTCTCGCTCGATTTCCACGAGTGCAGCCCTCCGGCCAGCCGCTTTCTGTGTCCGGTAAATCTTCGTCGCAGCCTCGTTCTCCTCCACCTTTGCCTTGATAACCCTGCCGTTGAGATGCACTTCGCAGCGATACACGGCGGCACCTGCTGGAAGCGGGAACGTGTAAGTGCAATCGAGTGGTCGCTCTGTGTTCTGGTGATAGACCTGATCGAGTTCGACGCTGGCGATGGTGCCGTTGACTTGGAACCGGCATTCGATGCCCTTGAGTGGAAGTGTCACACGCGTTTCCTCAAGCCATGCGAGGAGGCCGAAGGGGAATTGTTTGGCGGGCTGGCGGGGAGGTGTCATTGGCGTGCGGTCTTTTTGGATTTTTGATCAGCGTTGCCGGTCCTCAGCGCTGTGAGCACCGCTTCACGCTGTGCGGGCGTGAGTGATGTTCCGCGACGCGCGACGAGCAGGAAATCTCCATCGAGCGGAATCGCGCGCCATAGTTCCTCCCCCACCGGCATGACCATCCGAACGGAAGCCGTCGCTCGCGTCGCCTCCGCAAGACCGCGCTTCCGTATCTCCCGAAGTTCGGCGAGTGAGCGTCCGTAAAGCAGCTCACGAATGCGACGCAGGGGCACCCCCTGAGCCTGCAAAAGCCGGAGCGCGATGATTTGGAGGAAATGCTTCTCGCCGTAGCCGCCGCCTGTCGGCGCGTCCACCAATCCGAGTGTCCGGTAATAGCGGATGTTGCGCTCTGAAACGCTCTCGCCCACCTGTCCGCTGACCGGAGCAATCTCGTGTTCATCGCACCATGCGTTCACTTGGTCGGACAGTTCTTCGAGGGAAAAGGTTTCGCTCATGGGGGAAAAAAGACAGTGCGACAGTGTTGCTGTCAAACTTCTTTACCGGGATTTTCGTTCCATGGGTGAAGCGTGCCTGTCAGCCGCTCGGGCAAGCGGTGATGTTCCCTCCGTGGGTGGCCGCTATCAGGCCTTCCTCTGTCTCATCATCTCCCGCGGCCTCGGCACCATCACCGGCGTAGGGCACGTCCGCGGCTCCATCCGGTTGCCAGTGTGGCCACACTGCGGACATGTCCACACCAGCGTCTTTCCACGGCTGTTCGCTTCCATTGTCGACCGTGACAGCAGCATTGAGAACCCGCACGCACCAACGCAATGCACCTCGGGCGCGTTCAGGGGTGGCACGCGCAGATGCAGGCCTTTAGGTCCGCGCTTCCGGCCCGGTTTGCACGGCATCGCGCCGTTCCTCCTGCACGCATCCAGTTTTGCCAGCGAGCGCGAACGGCCACCTCGTGCGGCACACTGCCGCAGATGTTCGCGAAACGTGGGGCTGCACAAATGCCGGGGTGTCGCCCAGCCTCGGAAATTCGGTGTCGGTTCGGTCGTGCTCATCGGTGGTGCTGCCTCCGTGACAACTCCCAAGAAGGCAAGTTTGGAATTTGCGGAGTGCGACAGAGAAGAAATGAGAGAACGGCGGAGTTGGAGCACGAAGCGAACTTGGGGAACACTTGGGTTCCAGCGAGGGCTTGCTCGCTCACATGCGAGGCACCTTCGGTGCGTGGGGTTTTTATCGGCGAGGGGGGGCGGATTCCCGCGGAAAATGTCACTCAAGCTGGCGGTTGTTCTCGCATCCCGCTGTTCGACTCGGCAACCTCCCGCCGCTTCAACACAGGCATGACGAATCAGTCCCCCAGCTCTGGCCTCAAGGACAATCACCGGCGCGGCAAGGTCGGCGATTTTCTCGACGGCAAGATTTGCGCGGGCGCGAAGCTGTCGTTCGTTTCCGCTTACTTCACGCTGCACGCCTACCACGCTCTCCGGGATGCGCTGGAACGGGCAGACTCGCTGCGGTTCTTGTTCGGTGAACCGCGTTTCGTCGGCGCGATGGATTGCGATGACAAAGAAGCCCGGGAGTTTCGCCTCACGGAAACGGGTTTGAATCTCGGCAATCAGCTTTCGCAGAAAAAACTCGCTGCCGAGTGTGCGGATTGGATTCGTCGAAAAGTCGAGATCCGGTCGGTCACTCGCGCCGGCTTCCTGCACGGCAAGATGTATCATGTGCAGGACGGCAAGGTGGCGCATGGCGTCCTCGGCAGTTCCAACTTCACTGTCCCCGGCCTCGGCCTTCTGGCCACGGGAAACAACATCGAACTGAATCTCGTTGTCTCTGACGACCGCGACCGCAATGACCTTCTCCAGTGGTTCAATGAGCTGTGGAAGGACACGGCACTCGTCGAGGACGTGAAGGAAAAAGTGCTCGCGGAACTCGCGCGCCTCTACGGCAACAAATCGCCGCAGTTCATTTACTATCTCACGCTCTTTCATCTGTTTCGCGACTTCCTCGACGGCACGCGAGACCTCGACGAATCGCTGCGCCGCATCGCCCTGCCAGACACACGCATTTGGCGCGCTCTATTTTCGTTCCAGAAGGATGGAGCGAAGGCTGCGATCAACAAGATCCTCACCTGCAACGGCTGCATCCTCGCGGACAGCGTTGGTCTCGGCAAAACCTACACCGCGCTCGCGGTGATCAAATACTTCGAGCTGAAAAACCAAAATGTGCTCGTGCTCTGCCCAAAGAAGCTCACGCGCAACTGGTCGGTTTATCGCTCGAACAGCACGCTCAATCCTTTCGAGCAGGATCGCTTCCGCTTTGACGTGCTTCACCACACCGACCTCTCGCGGGACACCGGCACCTCCAATGGCATCACGCTCGATGATCTCAACTGGGGCAACTACGACCTCGTGGTGATTGATGAGTCGCACAACTTCCGCAACAACGCGCTGGCTGCACAGCGCCCCGGTGACAAAAAGCCCCGCCGCACCCGGTATCAGCGGCTCATGGAAGACATCATCACCAAGGGGTTGAAAACCAAAGTGCTCCTGCTCTCTGCAACGCCGGTGAACAACCAACTGGCCGATCTCCGCAACCAAATCTCATTCATCGCGGGTGGCGACGTCGCACGCGATGACAAGGCGGACGCCGCTTTCAAAGAGTCGCTCGGCATCGCCACTGTCCGTGACACCACGCGCAAAGCACAAACGCACTTCACGAATTGGGCAAAGCGAAAACCCGGCGAACGCAAAACGCGCGATCTGCTGCACGCGCTCGGCGGCGACTTCTTCAAGCTGCTCGACGGCCTGAGCATCGCGCGCTCGCGCCGGCAGATCGCGGACTACTATCAGGCCGAGATGAAACGTCTCGGCGGCTTTCCGCATCGCCCGCCGCCCGTTGCACTTCACCCGCACATTGATCTCCAGCAGAGCTACCTGTCGTTTGAGCAACTCGACAAGGAAATCAGCGAGCTGCGACTCGCCTTGTATCACCCGAGCAGCTTCCTCCGGGACGATTTGACCGCTGGCGTGCTCGCGCAGTATCAGGCGCAGATTCACGGCGGTTTCACGCAGGAAGGACGCGAGCGCATCCTCATCGCGATGATGAAGATCAACTTCCTCAAGCGCCTCGAAAGCTCGGTGGATTCCTTCCGCCTCACGCTCGCGCGCACCATCGAGAAGATCGACACGCTCGAAACGCGGATCGCGGCATTCGAGGAGCATCGCGACGCCAATCCCGACCTCGATTACGACTCGCTCACGCCCGCCGAGTTTGAAGACCCGGATTTTGAGGGTGAAGACTTCACCATCGGCGGAAAGCGGCGCATCCATCTCGGTCATCTCAAGCTCCCTGAGTGGCTGAAGGCCGTGCGTCATGACCGCGCGCAGCTTCAGTTTCTCCTCGAAAAAACCGAGGCCGTGACGCCAAAGCGCGACGGCAAGCTCGCCGAACTGCGTGCCATCACCGAAAAGAAGGCCAATGAGCCGAGTGTGAATCGCGATGGTGAGAAGAACCGAAAGGTGCTCATCTTCACCGCCTTTGCCGACACGGCGAAATATCTCCACCGGGAACTCGCTCCGTGGGCGCGCAAGCTCGGCCTTCACATCGCGCTCGTCGTCGGCGACGGCGACAACAAGACCTCGCTTGGCACCACCGACTACGATGACATCCTGACGAATTTCTCCCCGCGCTCAAAGCGTCGGGCCGAGCAGCCGCAGCGGTTCCCGAATCAGGACGAGGAAATTGACCTGCTCATCGCAACCGACTGCATCAGCGAAGGTCAGAACCTTCAGGACTGCGACCTTCTCATCAATTACGACATTCACTGGAACCCGGTGCGCATCATCCAGCGCTTTGGCCGTATTGACCGCATCGGCTCGCGCAACGCCGAGGTGCGACTCGTGAACTTCTGGCCGGTCGCTGACCTCGACCGCTACCTCAACGTGAAGCATCGCGTCGAAGCGCGCATGGCGCTCGTGGACCTCGCCGCCACGCAGACCGACAACCTCCTCGAACCCGGTCAGATCGAAGACCTCATCAAGGAAGACCTGCTCTTTCGCGACCGGCAGCTCAAGCGGCTCAAGGACGAAGTGCTCGACTTGGAGCAGCTCGACGACAGCGTTTCGCTCACCGACTTCTCGCTCGACGAGTTTCGCCTCGACCTCCTCGCCTACCTCGAATCCCGGCGCGACGAACTGGAGCAGGCGCCGCCCGGTCTTTACGCTGTCGTGCCTCCAGAATCGAAACTCGCCGCCTGCCAGCCCGGTGCGCTGTTCTGCCTGCGCCGCACTGGCAAAAATGGCTCCGCACCCGCCGATTCGCAAAACCTCAACCCGCTCGCGCCGCACTACCTCATCTATGTCCACGACGACGGCACCGTGCGCTTCACCTTCGCTCAGCCCAAGGAGTGCCTGCTCCTGCTCCGCGATCTCTGCGCGCAGAAGCCCGAGGCTTTCAACAAGCTCTGCGACATTTTCGATGAGCGCACCAAGGACGGTGGAGACATGGCTCACTACGACGGCCTCATCAAAAAGGCCCTCGACTCCATTGAGCGCACCTTCCAGCGCCGAGCCACCGCCGCGCTACTCTCAGGTCGTGGTGGCGTGCTGCCCACCGCCGCTGAGACACCGCAAGCCGACTCTGGCGATTTTGAGCTGATGACGTGGGTTGTCGTCCTCGCGCCGGGTTCTGCTTCCTGACGAAATGCCCGCCTCGACCGACCAACGTGAAGCCATCGCCGCCGCTCTTGCCGACTTCGGCTCCTATGCGCTTCCAGATGCCGCGCGCCGCCTGCTCGTCGTGCTCGGCTACGAATCCGACCGCCGCCTTCCCGTCGGCACCGTGCGCGCGTTCCGGGAATCATTCGATCCGCACAACACTCTCACCGCCCGCGAGCGTGAGCAGCTCGACCGCCTCACCGCGCTCCACTTTCTCTTTCAGCTCACCGACGCCGAGCTGACCTCGCATGGCGACATGTTCGACGACTCAAAGGCCGTCGAGAACACGCGCATTCACTCCTACCTGTTCTTCGCCGCCGAGCTGCCCGCCGGCGCCTACACGCGCACCTTTCTCTCCGGCATCGCCCGCGCGATCAACAAGCCGCTCCCCATGCCCGCGCTCGTGCTCATCCGGCATGGCGACGCGCTCTCGTTGGCGATCCTTCACCGCAGGCTGAACAAGCGCGAGGCCGACAAGGACGTGCTCGAAAAGGCGACGCTCATCAAAGACATCCGCTGCGGCGGGCGCGACGCCGAGCCCATCCGTGCGCACCTCGAAATCCTCAACGATTTCGTCCTCACCAATCTCGACGCCGACTTCGGCATCCACAATTTCGTCTCGCTCCACAACGCGTGGCAGAAGCGCCTCGCCACCTTCGCGCTCAACGACAAGTTCTACGTCGAGATCGCCGACTGGTATTTCTGGGCGCATCATCTCATCGAAGACGGGAAAATCGTCCCGCCGCGCGACGTGGACACCGACCCCGAGCGGTCGCTCTTTCTCATCCGGCTGCTCACCCGACTCATCTTCTGCTGGTTCCTCGTCGAGAAGCGCCTCATTCCGCCCGCGCTGTTTCGGGAAAAGGATTTGCAGAAGCTGCTCAAAGATTTCTCCGCCGGCAGCCCGGCCTACTACCGCGCCGTCCTGCAAAATCTCTTCTTCGCCACGCTCAATCAGCCGCACGCGGACGACGACGGCGAACCGTGTCGCGGCTTCCGCAAGCGCAGCACGTCCGGCGGGCGCGACGCGAATCGCGGCATCACGAACCTGTGGCGCTACGAGGATTGCTTCCGCGATCCGGTGCAGTGGGAGGCGCTCACGAAAGACATCCCATTTCTGAACGGCGGCCTCTTCGACTGCCTCGATCGCGTCTATCAGAACGTCGAGGAAACGCCGAACTCCCGGCTCGACGGCTTCTCCGACAATCCGAAGGAATCCGCGGCGTTGCCGAACGACCTTTTCTTCGGCCCAGAGCGCTCGGTGGACCTCTCGCGCGACTACGGCGAGGACGACAAGCGCACCGCCCGCTCGAAGCGCGCCCGCGTCCGCGGCCTCATTCACATCCTCTCGCGCTACAAATTCACCATCGAGGAGAACACGCCGCTCGACGAGGAGATCGCGCTCGATCCCGAGCTGCTCGGCAAGGTCTTCGAGAACCTGCTCGCGTCCTACAATCCCGAGACCTCCACCACCGCGCGCAACGCGACCGGCTCGTTCTACACGCCGCGCGAAGTCGTCTCGTTCATGGTGGACGAAGCGCTGCTCGCGTATCTCGAACCGATCCTCGGCGGCGCCGAAGCCGGGAACATGCTGCGCACCCTCTTCGCGGCCGACCCCGAGCATTACGAACCTCAGTTCCCGGAATCTGAAATCGAGCGCCTCGTCGCGGCATTGGATGAGGTGAAAATCCTCGATCCCGCGTGTGGTTCCGGCGCGTTCCCGATGGGCGCGCTGCACCGGCTCGTGGACCTGCTCCGCAAGCTCGACCCCGAGAACACGCGCTGGGAGGCGCGCCAGCGCGCCCGGCTGGCGGAGGACAAAACCCGCGCCGGGAAGCTCGCCGATGCCAGGCTCCGGCGCGAAGCGCTCGACACCGTCGCACAGCGCGAGCGCGAGCTGACCTCCATCTTCAACGCCTCGCGCTTCGAGCGCGACTACGTCCGCAAGCTCTTCCTCATCGAGAACGCCATCTTCGGAACCGACATCCAGCCCGTCGCCGTGCAGATTGCGAAGCTCCGCTTCTTCATCGCGCTCATCTGCGACCAGAAGACGAATGCGAAGGCCGAAAACCAGGGCGTCCTGCCGCTCCCGAATCTCGAGACGCGCATCGTCGCCGCCAATACGCTGCTCCCCATCGGCAGCGCCGTCGCAGGCCGGCTTGGCCAGGCCGACTTGCTCGACCAGCAGCTCGACCAGCTCCGCGCCGCGCTTCGCGAAGTGCGGCACGAGCACTTCCAGGCGCGCAGTCCTGCCGGCAAGCGCCGCTGCCGCGAGCGCGACGCCAGCCTCCGCGCCGAACTGGCCGAGGTCCTGCGCGGGAGCGGCCTGCCCGCGAAGACCGCAAAGCAGCTCGCCGAGTGGGACCCCTACGATCAAAACACCTTCGCCCCGTTCTTCGATCCCGCGTGGATGTTTGGCGACGCCTACCTGCGCGGCCGCGCGCGCGGAGAGACGGGCTTCGATACCGTCGCCGGCAATCCGCCCTACGTCCGGCAGGAGAAAATCAAGGATATCAAGGACGACCTCAAGCCACACTACCCGGAGACGTTCACCGGCACCGCCGACCTTTACGTCTATTTCTACGACCGCGCGCTCCAGCTTCTCCGGCCCGGCGGCATCCTCTCGTTCATCACGTCGAACAAATGGTATCGCGCCGCCTACGGCGAAAAGCTGCGCGCGCACCTCGGCAGGACGACCACGCTGCTCCACGCCATTGATTTCGGCGACGCGCCCGTCTTCACGGCCATCGCGTATCCGACGATCCTCATCGCGCGGAAAGCCGCGCCGCCAGCGAAGCACGCGTTCCGCGCGCTGAACTGGGACCCGGAAACGCCGAACTCGGAAATCGCCAACTTCGCGAAGTTCTACGACGCGAAAGCCACGCGCATCGCGCAGAGCAGCCTTTCATCCGAGAGCTGGCGGTTCATTGCGAGAAAAGGGCAGGACTTGCTCGACAAGATTCGCGCCGTTGGAACTCCGCTGACCGAGTTTGTCCACGGGTGCTTTTACAACGGTATCAAGACTGGGCTGAACGATGCGTTCGTCGTTGATGACGCGACACGCGACCGGCTCATTGCGGAAGACTCCAAGTCCGCCGACGTGCTCAAGCCGTTCCTTCGCGGACGTGATGTGAAACGCTGGCGTATCGAGTCAGCGGACCTTTGGGTCATTTACTTGCCGTGGCATTTTCCACTTCACGCCGATAGCGGGCAGACGGCTGCATCTGCCAAAGCTGAGGCGGAATTTCGGCGACAATTTCCGGCGCTGCATCGCCATGTTGCTCGCTTCAAGGATGACCTGCTAAAGCGGGACAAGTCTGAGATTGGCATCCGCTACGAGTGGTATGCGCTCTCTCGCCCGCGCTTTGAGAACCGCGAGGCATTCGATGCGCCGAAGGTCGTCATTCCCTGCATCGAAAAGTCGGTAGCGTTTGCGGTGGACCAAGCCGGATTTTACGGCAACGACAAGACCAGCTTCGTCATTTCAGACACGCCAGAGGCGTTGTGTGCCGTGCTCAACTCCAAAGTGCATTGGTGGTATGCGAAAGAGCACTACCCGACGAAGCAAGGCGGCTTCGTTGAGTTCAAGCCAACCTTCATGGCGGACTTCCCGGTTCCAAAGCTCGACGGTGTCGCCGATGTGCTCACCAACCTCGCACGCATTCTCGCCTTTTCACCCACGGGCGTGACGCCGCACCCGCGGGACCCGCTGATGCGCGACTACTACGAGGAACTGCTGAACGCACTGGTGTATGAATTGTATCTGCCGGAGGAACTGCACGCGGCGGGCTTGCGCATGGCGGAGCAGGTGGCGGGCGCCGGGCTGCCGACGCTGGACGCCGACAGCGGGCGCAGCGCGAGCCGCGATGCCCGCCTGCTCACCGCGCTGCGCGAAAAGTTCGAGGAGCTTTACGCCCCCACGCACCCCCTCCGCGCCCTGCTGCAAAAACTCCACACCCTGGAGCCCATCCGCATCATCGAAGGCAAGGCATGAAGCTGACCAAACTGACAGTCAAGGCGTTCCGAGGCATTGAGAGCGAGTTCACCCTACCCCTCGCCAGCACCAAATACCCAAACGGCTTAAACCTGCTCGTCTTCGGTGAGAATGGCGCAGCAAAGTCCTCGCTCGCCCGCGCGCTCGAACTCTTTTTCGATACCCGCCCCAATCGCGACTTGGCGAGCCACCAGAACCTTTTTTCGGCGGCAACTCCGAGCATCGAGCTGGCCTTCGCAGGCACGCTCGCGGGAGCAACGCATAAGGAGACGCACAAATGGACCGGCACCACCCCGCGCCCGACGAA
This sequence comes from Chthoniobacteraceae bacterium, assembly GCA_044221185.1. Taxonomy (GTDB): domain Bacteria; phylum Verrucomicrobiota; class Verrucomicrobiia; order Chthoniobacterales; family Chthoniobacteraceae; genus SXWH01. The sequence goes on from JBGAPP010000015.1 coordinate 68,397, forward strand.
GGATTGGCTGAAAGCGACGTCCGCGCGCTCGGCCTTCCTCGACCACCGCAAGCTGCTGCTCCTGAGCGACCGCACCCGCGGTCTCGGCGAGAGCTTCTTTCTCGCTGCGGTGGAGCATTTCTTTGCGCACCTTCCCGTGTCTGCAACTGGCAACACTGTCGGCGCACTCTGGGAAGAAATTCTCAAGGAACAAAGGGCGTATCGCGCAGCACTGGACGCCAGAAAACAGGGGGGCGGAGGAGGCGGTGTGAAAGATCCCGTGGCGCATCGAAAGGAGGTCGAGGACAAAGTGAACGCCTTGAATCTTGCGCTGGACGATTACCTCGTCGCGCCAGCAGGTCAGACACCGCCCTTGGTTGCTGAAACGGAGCGTCTGCTCGGCGTCCTCGAAGGCAAGCTCCGCCAGCTCAAGCTCACGCTGACGTTTGATCATCTCACGTTCAACCATACAGACGGTTCGCTGAGCGGCGGCAGGATCAACCCGCGCGTGACCTTTTGCGCAAAAGACCTCACGATCACGCAAGGCACCGGCACGGAAGCGACCCATCACCACGTTTTGAATGAAGCGCGGCTGACGGCGCTCGCACTGGCGCTCTTTTTCGCCGCCGCTAAACTGCAAAACGCAGTGGCCTATATCCCCACCGCTGGCGAACCCGAAAAGCCCGCACGCCTGCTCGTGATGGATGACGTGCTCGTGGGCCTCGATTACGATCACCGCCTGTCCGTGCTCGACATCATCCGCGAAGAATTTGTGAAGGCGGGCTACCAAATCGTGTTACTGACCCACAATCGCGTGTGGTTCGACCTTTGCCGACTGGAAGTGGAGGACGACAAGACGTGGATGCTCGCCGAGCTATACACCAAGCGCGGACGGGGAACCGACAAGAGCGACATGCCAGTGCGCAAGAAGACAACCGGCGAACTCATTAAACGCGCGGCCCACTTTCTTGGGAAACACGAATGGCCCGCAGCCGCGAACTACGCGCGCACGGCGGTTGAAACCGCCCTAAAAAGCATCTGTGACAAACGTCGGCTGCGCATTCCGTTCCGACTCGACCCCGAGCGGCACGACACCAATGTCTTTCTCGATGCAGTGAAGGATGAAAAGCGGAAGAAGAAAGGAACGACGCTGCTCGTTCCGAAGGCGCTGCAAACGACTCTGAAATCACTCCGCAAAACGGTGCTGAATCCACTGACGCACGGAAACTCAACCACAGTGGGCCGGGCGGAAATTGAACGGGCGATCAAAGCGGCGAAGCAACTCGTGAAAATTGCGGAGCGATGCAAGGTGAAGGAGGAAGCCACACCATGAATCCAGCGCCCCTCAGCGATGATCCTGAGCGCGCCCGCGTTTCTGCCACACAGCAATTGCTATTTCCTCCGAATCCGAGAGACATTTGCGTCGAGATTGGCCTGAACTGGTGGACTGCCGTAAAGCTCCATCAAGACGGATGGTTGAGCTTCAACCCGGAAAGCAGCCCGGAACTGGACGAGGCCACGGAAGCCGAACTCCGCTTCGTTGGTTCCATCGTCGCGGCTGGCTGCGACGCCGGCTTGCTCCGGCAATTGCTGGGCGGTCTTTCCAAACCCTACCGTTACGATGGCAGTCGCATTTACTACGACTGGTCTGCGCGCTGCTGGCGCTTTCTTCCTGGGCCGGAAACCGTCTTCTCCGACTGGCTCGAATCACTCGTGACAGATGAAGACGTGGGCCGTCTGAAGGAACTGAAAGACCAGATCGACGAAGCTTTGAAGTCAGCGGGTGAGGCGAATTCCGACGCGGAAAGTGAATCGGAGAACTACGTCCTCACCGCGCACGACCACGAGCTGCTCACCGCCGCGAAGCTGCTCCTCAACAAAGTCGCGAGCAGTGCCGGACTCCACCCAGCCCAGCTTGCGACGGTTGAAAAACTGCAACGTGCTCTCGCCGACATGCCGGTGCCGAACACGGAAATGGACGTGCTTGTTTCTGTGTCCAGCCCTCGACGCTCTTTCGGCGAAGCAGAGACCTTTCACTGGTGGAGCGTGGCGCTGGAAAACGGCTGTTTACGACTTGAAAGCGGCGGGCACTTTTACCAACCCAGCACCGGCGGGGACAGCTTCACATCCATGATGTGGTCCGTGCAGCCCGGCGAGGAATCGGAGTTTTCGGATTTCAAGAACAACCTTCGGATAGTGCCCGACGTGCGCACCTACCCGGATGGGATCGCCAGCGTGGACTTCGCCAGTGGTGGCTATTCCGTCGAAGTCACGGACTCGGACAATCCGTTGCTCGATGAAATGGAGGAAGAAGATGACGAGGACGAAGCGGAGGACGACGAGGAGCAGGCTGACAATGAGGATCACGATGAGCCGGAGATTGAGCGGGTCGAGTTCACCGTCTCGCCAGTGGACGCTTCTGAAACCGCCATCGCCCGGCAAATTGACGAAGCGACAGTGCATTCCAACGAACCCGCTTACTCCTGCGGGGGCGAAACCTGCGGCGTCTGCGAGTGCGAGTTGAGCACCCGCGGTTTTTTCGTTGATGGCATGATGGGCGATGGGTTCGAGTGGGCCAACATGTGCGTGCCGTGCTTCAATCTGCGCGGGGCTGGCATCGGCTGGGGGAGGGGCCAGCTCTACGCACGCCAGCCGAACGGCGACTGGAGACTGGTCGCGGGTTTTCAGCCGCCGAACAAAGATCATGCCTGAAGCGTATTCCCACGAAGAACTGAAAGAGAAGGTGCGCACGGGGTGGCAACTGCCCCCGACGCCCGAACTGGAAGCGGCAGCACGAGAGGTCATCCGTCCGCTGGTGGAGGGGATGAAGGGGCAGAAGATCATCTACCACTGCCGGGTTTCGGTTATGGCACGCGTTGATGAATTGACCGTGAACGACAAGGGGTTCCGCGCGGCAGCCACCATCCTGCACCAATATCCTGACCCGGAAATGGAACGATTTGCGCCTGCCTTCACGACGCCTTTCGAGTTTCACGGATCTTGGTCAATGCTGAATTTGTGCGGCAAGGCCATCAAGATGGCGATGATCACCGATTGCTTCATCGTGGATCAGAAAATCGTCGCCGAGGTGGAGGCCGCGGCGGCGAGGGGAGAACTGGTCAGTGACATAGTCCGTCGAGCATACACCCCGCACGGCGGCTCCGAGTGACTACGCCACGATTCACATCTTCGCCGCTATCACCTTATGCCATTCACTGCCTACCTGCCGTCGAGCTTTCAGCACCCGCACGAAAACGAACAATTTGATGCCGTCGTGCAATCGCTGGCGGCGCGTTTTGGTGCTTCTCCACAACCGCACGTGCTCATCGGAAACGTGATGTTTGAAGGGCACGAGATGGACGGCGTTTTTCTCAAGCCGAATGGCATTTGCATCATCGAGATGAAGAGCCACGGCGGGCAGATTCATTTCACAGAGAATACGCAGTGGTTTGCGGATCAGAACGAGGTGCGCGGCGGCAGCCACGCGAATCCGTTTCAACAGGTGCGGACTTATCGTTTCGCCCTCCGCAATTATCTCAGCACGCGGGCAGCGCAGGTTCTTCACCAGCCACGCACGGTGGAGTGGAACCACATTGCAGGGATGGTGCTGTTTGCAAAGCCGATCCAATTCAACGACGCCATTCTCGGCGCACTGAGAGTTTGGTTTCATGTCACCGATTCTCAACGCTTGGGCGACCGGCTTGCGGCGATCCACACTCCCCGCCTCAATTTATCTCCTGCGGAAGTTTCTGCGCTGCCCGGCGTGCTGGGGCTGCGCGCACAACACATCTATACCACGAGCACCCATGCACAGGGTGCGCCGCTCCAAGCCTCGCCGCCGCCAGCCATCACCCGGCTGCGACTGACATATCTCAAGGAATTTCCATTCCGCGATCACGAGCTTCGCCTTCGCAATCTCGGCGGGCAGTGCTCGCAAGCGGCGCAAACGGTGCGTGGGATTTTTGAGCAGATGCGGCAGGGACTTGACCCGCTGATCAACATGACCTGGCGGGAGGATGCTCGCATCAATGGTGCGATGATCTTCCCGCTTAACGCGACTTGTGAACTCGTGCTCATCAAGAACTGCGCGATGCTTTTTCCCGCATTCGTAGGTGTGGCTACCGAAGTAGAAGGATGGTTGGAGGCTCACAAAGGACTTGTCGTCACTGTGGATGGTGACACGCACCGCATCACAGTGACGCGAGTGACAGTCGTGGCGCCACCACCGGAAATGCAGCCTGCCACATTGACCGCCGAGCCGCAGCCGTTGCTCTCACGACTGTCCGATCTGCATCTCGAAGAACTGGTGCCGCAAAAAGCAATCCGCAAATTGCTGTCAGAACTCGATGAGACTTCGTCCGACGACGAAGTCCTCGAAGCGCTTGAAGCTGTAGCGGATGAGGATGTGCGCCATTTCCTGTTCGACCTGATCAGCCTTATCCGTAGCGGGGAGATTGCGGCAGCAGAAGCGCGCCTCAATCTTCGCACAGGCAAGGCGGTGCCCACAGCAGATGCAGGAACGCTCGCCGTTGAAGCCGCAACATCGGATGCAAATTCGGATCAAGTCATCGTCATCAGTGATCTTTCGAAAGAGCAGTTGGATCGCTTGCTCGACCCAGTAAAGTTCAAGGATTGGATGCTCTTCTTGCATCCCGATCAGAAGGCACTCGCCGACGGAAAATACGACCGTCCTGTAGTGCTGAAAGGCGTCTCCGGCAGCGGCAAGACATGCATCCTCGTGCATCGCGCCCGAATGCTGACGCAGCGGTATCCCGGCCAGCGCATTGGCATCCTCACGCTGAGCAAGACGCTCGCAGGATTGCTCCAAAATCTCGTGAAGGAGTTGTGCAGCGAAGAGGAAAGGAGGAGCATCCAAGTGCTCGCGTTTTACGAAGTCTTCCGCGACTGCCTGCGGCACCTCGGGCCGGAAAGGTATTTCGCTCAACTCGCTGAATTACTGCCAGACACCGCCCACATGCACACCGTATTGCGCAATGCCCGCGAGCGGTGGCCCGACGCCATGGTGTGGGATATGGATCCCATCAATCACGCCCGCGTCGAGGACGAGTGGGATGACTTCTACATGGGCCAGCATCCCGATCCGAAAGATTGGATGCGCGAGTTGGACCGATACCTTGTTGAAAACAACATAGATGCTTCGCGTTATATTGAGGAGGAGTTCACGTTGATTCGCAGCGCGTTCACTGTCCCAACGCGAAACGACTACCTTTCGTTCGCTCGCTCGGGACGCAGCGTCGCATTCCGGGAAGAACTGCGGAAAGATGCACTCCGTCTCCTCCTTTTTTGGGAGGAGTGGTTGCTTGCGGGCGGATTCATTGACGCGCTCGGCCTGACGCAAGCGTTGATGCCACTCCACGGTGAGATGCAGCGCCTGCCGGAATCCATGCGATTCCGTTGCCTACTCGTGGACGAGTTTCAGGACTTCTCCACGCTCGACCTTCAGCTCCTCCGTCGCATCGTGCCCTTGGATCAGCCGGACGCACTCTTCCTCGCTGGCGACACGGTGCAGCGAATCCTCGTGAAAAGGCTGACGCTCAGTGATGCGGGCTTCGACACCGGCTCGGTTTTGCACCACCGAATCAAGAAAAATTACCGGAACAGCCGACAGATTCTCCGCGCTGCGAGCCGCCTCGCGAATCATTATGGAAGCATGGCCAGTGCGCAAGGCGAGGAAGTCGAGGTGCTCGACCCGGAACTTGCACAGCGTGAGACAAACCCGCCCATCGCGCTGAAGACCGATGACCAAGTGGTGAAGGCATGGGAAATCGCACTTGAATGCACCGCTGACCAAAAAGCTGAACCGTGGACGGTGTGCATCGCCACCGCAGCGCCGAAAAATGTATCTGTTGAAAAGATCCTCAACGCACGCCCCGAGAACTTGGCAGCAGAACCACTCTCTGGTGACTGCTTTCTCCGCCCGGACAAGGTCGTTGTCGGCACAATCAGTGATCTCAAGGGTTTCGAGTTCAGGCTTGTTCTCATCGTTGGTTGTGATGCGGGGTTCTTCCCGCCTCAAGGAACACCACGAGATGAGGTGTGGCGTGATGCACTCCGCCTCTATGTCGCGATGACTCGTGGGCGCGATCAAGTGTTCCTGCTGCACGACAAAGAACCGTCGAGTTTCATCGGCATCATGGGCGATACCGTGGTTTCACGTGAAGAACCTGTGTTCAGAAAATACACAGCAGCGGCGCCAGCAGCAGCACCGCCACGCACAGTGGTTCACCCAGCGACACCGCCGAGGAGCAATGCGCCAGCACTGGACTTGGACAAAAACTGCGAGAGCTGGTTTGCCGGTGACGAACTCGACGCACTGCACCGCTACTTCGCGCGGCATGTCTATCGCGATAATCTCACGTTCCACGAATGGTGTATTCCACGAGGCTTGGCGACCATCAGTCGTTCGCGTTTCCGTTCGGATCACAAATGTCCCGCATCATTGATCGAGAGAATAGTTTCAAAACTCTCCGCGAAGGGAGTGAGTGTTGCGCGCTAAAATGTGCCGCGAAAAGATCATCCCGCCGATGCTGCCGGATTGCAGATCCGGCACATGCGCGCGCTGACTCAGCATCCGCCGAAGGCTTGAGGCCGCGTGGGCATCATGCCCCTCACTGCGTCGGCAGCATCCAGCGGTAGCGCGTCGGCACGCCCATCGCGTCCGTGATCCGTTTTCGCCCCGGCGTGACGACTGTAATGATGTCGAACTGCACAAGCATTCTCAGACTGCGCGCACCGGCTTCGTCCTGCGGTCTGCCATCCTTGCGGAACAAGCCGAGGCGTGTCGCCAGGGATTCACCCGACAGGAAAAACTCGGGCGGCGCTGGTGCGCTCGGGCCGCTGAACAGCGCCAGATCACGCGCAATGCGGAATGTCGCGCGGTCCCGGTCATTGAGCGCCCTCCAGAATTCGCGCTCCGTGCTCGACAACCCCGCCGCAAAAGTGATTTCAACGCTCTTCAGCATCGCGTCCACCTGCTCCATGTGCTTTTCGAGCGGATCTTTGAAGACGTGCGCGTTCACCCGGTAGAACCATTCCATGTAGAGTCTCGCCACCGGCGTGGACAGTGCCCGGTAAAGGTAGGGAATCGCGCTGATGATCGTCGTGTTGCGCTCGCCGCCGCGCGCCTCATGCCTGCGCTCCACGAGGCGCACGTATTGCGCCCAAAGGCCGGGGTGTTCTTTTTCGATTCCACTTTGGAATTTCAGCGCGGCGAGTGCTTTCGTTGGCTCGGTCGTTTCAGCCTCGGGTTGGAGGTGTGGTGTAGTATGGCAGTCCGGTAGTCGGGTAGGAGTGCAGTCTTGAAGTAGGGGAGTCTGTGAAGACGAACTTCCTCTCTCCACCTCCCCAGCAGGAGGAGCATGATTTCGCCAATCGAAGGGAATTGCCGAAGGGTTGCAGAAGAGATCGGGGTCGTAAGACACGAGGCAATGCCGGTTGACGTTCTTGCACGCCGGATCGGGCGTCACGCCGTAGTGTTGCTCGAAGTAGGCGGCGACGGCGGTGAAGGCGCACTTGTGCTCGGCCTTGTCGAGCGGGTAGTCGAGCGGTTGAATGCGGAAGACGATCTTCAGTCCGCCGGCACTCGGCGAAGTGAACACCGCCGCAACGTGTGGTGCGGTGACTATCTCCGCACGGATCGCTGCGAGACGCTCACCGAGACCATCGAGGTCCACCGGGATCATGCCACTGTGGGTCAACATCTTGGTCGGCGTGGCTGCTGTGCCTGAGATGTAGAAGCTCGGCAGCTTCTCTTTTTTCCGGTTGTAGGCGACCTTCCCCTGTTCAGCGAGAATCACGCGGAGACGTTCAACGTCGGTGCGCCATTCGCCCTTCTGGATGTCGCCGAGAACTTGGCCCAAACGGCGCCTCTCCGGCTTGGTGGACTTCATGTAGCTGAACCACGCGACCTCGACCGCGAGCGCGTCTCCATCATTGCCGGATGCGTCGCTCTTGCGTAATGATTTCATCGCAGTCTCTGAAACCGCTTCCCGAGCCCGCGAAAGTTTGGGAGGCGGTTTCTTCTTTGTTCAGGTGATATGGTCCTCCACGCCGCACAGCGGTTCCTCGGAGCGCCCCGAACTCGGTGAGGTGGATCGCGGAGCGCTGCGGTGGCGCGGGCCGGCGCATGGTTGGTGTGCAGTCATTTTCCGGCTCCTCCCTGCCTCTCGCAGCGCGCGAGATACGCCCTCACGCTATCGAAGCTCACGAGCACGCGCCCGCGCACGTTCCCGCGCTTGCGCAGGCGCACGAACTTGATCTCGCCGGCCTCGGAGAGTTCATACGCTGAGGATCGGGCGATCCCGAAGACCCGGCGCAGTTCGCAGAGTGTTCCGAACTCGGGTTGTGCGGCTAGTGAGGCCGCCGCGCTTGGCCTGTCCGTCGTGATGGAGCTGCCCGCGACTGGATGTTCGGGCATGTGTGGGTGCGTCTTCACGCGCATACGATGCACGCTGATTTTGCCCGGAAGTTCAGCCGCGCAGAAAAGCGACGGGGTTTTCGGAATCTGGGTGTCCCAGACGCCCTTCTGCGCAGTTCAAAGCGAATTTCAGCCCGATCCGCGCAGAGTTATTTCGCCTTTTTCGGAATGTTTTTTTTGACAGCCGGGCTGAGCACTTCCTCCCGCGTCAGTTGCCGCACACTCCCGCGCCCGTCGCGCCGTCTTCTTTTTTGCCGCTTCCACGCGATCAGCGCGTCGATCACTCCCTTCGGAATATCGTAGCATTCGGCTTTAGAATCTGACGGGCCTTTGCTCCGCCGAAGGAAGGCGATTTTACACTCCGTGAGGAAGTCGTCGAAGTTCTCAACACCGTCCTGCCACATCTCTTCAAAGTTGATCCATTCCAACGAACGGCCTTTCTCCGCGGCGCGTCCCCGCTCTCGTGTGGCTTCGGCGTCGAGGCGTTCACGTTCAGCAATGCGGTGCGCATTGTGTTGATTGAGCATGTTCGCCCGATCCACATACATCTGCTTCAGATTATCGAGCACCGTCCGCGCGTTTTTCCACGGCTGCTGCTGCTTCTTCTTTCCCTCAAGGTTTAGGTTTTTCGCGAGGTATTCGCGGCAGGCATCCGTATGCGCGTCCGTGTCGAGCATGAGCACGGGCTTAGCGGCATTGATCGCTCGTTGCCTATACAAGTTCACGAGCCGCTCCGCCCCCTCGCTGCCACAGAGCGGACCGAAGCTGAGGAGTTCGTCGAGGCCCAAACTGTCGTTTACTGCCGCTGCCAACATCCCGCAGACATCCTTGCTGTCCTCAAACAGTGCAACCGCCATGAGCAGGGCGTTGCGGAAGTTTCCAGACCGGCACGCTTGCGGGTCAATCAGCGCTGCGAGCTGCGCGATCTCCAGTGGGGTAGCCTCGGCAGACGTGGCATCTGTCGGAGTGACTTCATGCGCTTTGTCCGGCTTCTTGTTTGGTTTGGGCTTCATCGGGCTCTACCGGCTTCGCTGCACTCACGCTGCTGCTTTTCCGATGCTCGGAAGTTTTTCCACGGCGGCACGCAGCGTCGCGATCTCATGGTGCGTGTAGTCGCCATGCACGCCGCCGTGCGCGTGGCCGCAGAGCCGCTTGCGGATTTCCTCCGCGACGCCGGCATTGGCAAGCGCGGAGATGAACGAGTGCCTCAGTGAGTGGAACGTCAGCGTGCTCGTCTTGCGCCCCTTGCCGTCCGCGCCGCGCAGGATGCGTCCCTTGACGCCTGCCGTGTCCATGACCGCGCGGAAAAGCCCGCTCAGCCCGTGCCGCCCGCCCGTGCCCTTGCCCGCGAGGGACGGGAACACCGGAGCCTTGGCAATACCCCGCGTCTGCGCACGCAGCCAGCGCGAGAGTTCGTCGTGGATGGGAATCACCACCTTCGCCTTTGTCTTGCCCGTCCGCACGCGAAGCACGCGCGCGTCCATGTCCACGGATTCCCAATGCAGGTTCGCCACGTCGCCGCAGCGCAGGCCCGTGAAATATCCCGTGAGGATCGCACCCCTCCAATCGCCCTTCGCTGCCGCCAGCAGGGCTTTCACCTGTTCCGGGGTGAATGTCTCTCGCGCCGCATCGTCATTGTCTGGCAGTGCCTCCACGCCCGCGCACGGGTTTACTGGGATGTATCCGAGGCGCATCGCCGCGCCAAAGGGGGCCGTGAGCACCTTGCGGATCGTCTGATTCACCGTGGAAGGCGAGCGCCCGCCATCTGCCAGCGCATCGCGAAATCTCCGCACGTCACGCGGTCCGATGGCTGCCAGTGACAGTTCCGCCCGCTCGCCGAGGTGCGCGAGAAAATCGGTGATCACCTGTTCGTATTTCTCAATGCTCTTTGCCGCCACGAGCGTCCGCTTGCTGGCGAGCCATTCCTGCATCCATGCGCGGCATGTGTGAAAGTGAAGTCCTTCGCCCGTTGCATCGCGGAGAATCCTGTCCGCGACCTTGCGCGCCTGAACCTCCGTGAGCGAACCGGCACGGCCATGCGCGGCGAGTTTGTCCCACTCGACAAGCACGCCGAGTGCGGCGGTTCTGCTCCTTTGCTTGGTGGAACGCTGCACGCGCCGCCCTAGAGCATCACGGAACGCTGCAAAGTAAAACGGGCTGCCGGGTTTGCGGAAAAGTGAGGCCATAGTGCTGCAAACAAAAATGCAAACATCCAGCTTTGTCCAGGTCTTTCCAAAAGTGTTTGCAATAGATTGCAAAAGGTTCGATTCCACATGCGGAATCGAACCGCGGGTTCGATTCCCGCCCCCGCCTCCAAATTTTTTCGCCGGTTGGGGGCGCGCCGGTTGGTTTGCGAAAAATTCTTCACTTTCCGCATCAAAGCGCTTGCGTGCTCTTGGAATTCGGGTAGCCATCCCGCCCTCTATGGAACTCCTAGTTGCAACCCTCGCTGACACTGCCGTCGAAAACCAAGGCAAACTGAACGTGCTTGGCGCGTTTGACGCCGTGATTGCGCAAAACTTCCCCGCGAACTTTGCCTACACGCTCGTTCTCCGCTTCTCGTTCACCGCGGAAGACCACGGCACCCACACATTCTCCATCCGCCTCACGGACGACGCCGGCAACGCCGGTGACCAGCCGCCGAACGAGGCGCAGCTGCAGGTGAACATGCCTCCCGGCACGGTCGGCTTCTCCACGCAGAACATGATCCTCCCGCTCCAGGGCAGCGTTCAGAAGGCCGGCAACTACCACTTCGCCGTTCACTTCGACGGCAAGGTGCTCGCCCGGATCCCCTTCCGCGTCGTGAGCCAGGCTGATCTCGTGCAGCCCGCCGCCTAAACAACTCCAACCCAAACCCCGTTTAACCACTTTCAAGCCTGCCCGGCACCTCGCCGCGGCAGGCTTGTTCTTTTCCGGCCCGAAGGACGCGTTGAGCGAGGGCCTCAGCGCGGCATCCGGAACGCGCATTGCACCGCGCTCGCCGGATCACTTTTCAACGTCTGCGCTGCGAACGCCGAATCTGCCGTCCTCGCTTTCGCCGGTGACTCGTCGGAGCGATGCGGGCGCGGTCTTCATGGCGGTGTGGAAGTGGCTGCGGATTGCGGCGACTGTGCGCCGGAGGTCCACGCTGCCGGATGCGACGACTTTCACCACCCATGCGTTCTCCATGAGCCGGCTCGCTCCAACCCAAACGTGCTGGCTGCTGAGCGAGTCCGCGAGGTGCGGAAGATCGCCCGCCGCCGTGTCGAGGGCGGGGCTGATGCCGAACAAGCTCGCAAAATAGGGAGTGGCGAACCGACAACTCAGCGCTTCACACACCGCATCGCCGCGGATCAGCGAATAGCGCTCGCGTGCCGCATGGCGCTCGCCGACATGGAGATCGGTGCCGATATGCACTTCATCAAACGCAAAAACTTCCCCCGCAGCGACACGGCCCGGTGCAACGGATTCCGTCCACACAAGCGAGCCGCCTCGTGAGACTCGCAGAATGCTGCGCTGCCGGTAGCGCGACCGCGCCTGCGGGATGAGGTATTCCGGCCACCAGTCCAGCATGGCGCCCGCCGCGACGAAAAGTTCCTGATTCACCTCAGCGCGTCCCGACTTCATCGCGTGGATTCGATTTGCGCTCGGCGTCGTGAGCAGCAGCCGCGCTCCAGTCTCAATTTCGATCCGCACGTCCAGGCGGTCGCCCGCGAGCAAGCCGGGCGTGGGGCTCGCGAGGTTCACGACGAGCCAGCCGGCGTCGTGGTGCGGCTTCGAGATGTGGAATGGCGCGGAGAAGGACTGACGCCGTAGAAAGGTGCGCCCTTCTTCGGCACAGGCGAGCAGGTCGAGGTGGCCGTGCAGACCGCTCACGCGAAGAGCACCTCGCGCCGAATCCACGCGAGCAGTTCGTCCTTTCCGTTGCTGCTGCGCAGGTCGGCGAAGATGAACGGGCGATCGCCGCGCTGCGCCTTCGCGTCGCGCGCCATCACATCGAGGTCGGCGCCGACGTGCGGGGCGAGTTCGATCTTGTTGATGAGCAGGAGGTCGCTGTTGCGGATGGCGGGGCCGCCTTTGCGCGGGATTTTGTCTCCCTCGGCGACATCGATGACGTAGATGAACGCATCCACCAGCTCCGGCGAAAACGTGGCGGAAAGATTGTCGCCACCGCTCTCGACGAGGATGAGACGCAAGTCGGGATGACGTCGTTCGAGTTCCTCAATGGCGGCGACATTCATCGAAGTGTCGTCGCGAATTGCCGTGTGCGGACAGCCGCCGGTCTCGACGCCGAGGATGCGGTCGGGCGCGAGCGCTTCGTTCCGTGTGAGGAACTCGGCATCCTCGCGCGTGTAGATGTCGTTCGTCACGACAGCCATCGGGATCTCGTCGCGCAGCCACTGGCAGAGGCGAAGGACGGTCATGGTCTTGCCGGAGCCCACGGGGCCGCCGATGCCGATGCGTGCAGGTCGTGTGTTCATGCGTCAGGAAATGAAAAGGCGTTCGTTCGCAAACTCGTGGCGCATCGAGGCGATCTCGAGCAGCGGGTCGAAGACGCCCGCATCGTCGCGCACGACGGTGAGCGATGCGGCGATGGTTGGCTGCGCAAGCGTGAGTGCATGGCGCAGCACGCGCTGGCAGCCATCCTGCCCGATGCGGATGAGCTTCAGTGCCGCCGAGCAGAGTCCGCCGACGCTCTGGTAAAACCACGCGGCGAGCGCGGCGTTCAGCGGGAAGCCCTCCACGCTCGCCTGCAGCGCGCACACGGCGAGATGGTGCCCGTGGGCTTCGCCGCGCGCGACGGCACCGGCAAACTCCGTGTAGCGTGGAGGATCATTCACGACGCGCAGCGCCGCGAGGCGTCGGCGACCGATTGTAATGCTCGCCTCGCGCGTTTCACGGGCGAGTTTCCACGCGGAAATCTCGCGGTCCACTTCGCAGAGCGAATTGAGTCGGTCGGCCGCCTCGTGTGCGAAACGCAGATACGGCAGTTCCAAGTCCCGCAGCGCCGGAATCAGATGAAGTTCGGTAAATTCCCGCAGCCCGCTTTCGTCCCGGACGCCGCCGAACCTCGCGAATTCCTCGAAGCCCAGCGAGTGCGCGTAGGCGCCCGTGGGGAAAAGCGCGTCGCTGGTCTGCAGCAGCGCGGGCAGCCAGGTGAGCGCATCAGAGGGCATGACTGTGGGATTTTGCGAATGGCACGAACACACGTTCGCAGGCGGTGAATGGAATCTTTTCCCGCTCGAACAACTGCCGCAGCGCCGGGTCGTCGGGCACGCGGATGCAGTCATCTGCGACCTGAATGGGAAAGTGCAAATTGCCGATAGTCCATCCGAGCCTCGCGACGGGAGCGGGGCGGGGGATGAGCGCGACCTCCAGAACCGGCTCCGGTATTTGCTCAACGCAATACACTGCTGCGTCTGTGGCGAAAAATGGCGTGCCGTTGGAGAGCGGCGTGCTGACATCGAAGCCAAACTCTGCCCCGTCGTCCGCAGTGCCGCGCCAGCGGCGCTTCGCGAGCGTGAGGCGCTCGACTCGCATGGCGATGCGCGGAAGGTCGGGCGTGTCAGCGAGGGTGGCGTGAATGAGCGTCATCCGCTCAAAACAGGAAATACCGCTGCGCCATCGGCAGCACGCTGGCCGGCTCACAGGTGAGCACTCGGTCATCGGCGCGGACGGTGTAGGTTTCCGGATCCACGTCAATGTGAGGCGTCGCGTCGTTCCAGAGCAGGTTCTTCTTCGTGACTGTGCGCGTGCCCTTCGCGGCGACGAGGCGCTTGGCGACCTTCAGCGAATCGAGCGCACCGCTCTCCAGCGCCACGCCGCTCACGAACGTGACCGTGGTGGAGAACTTCGCGCGTCCGTGCGCGGCGAACTGCGGGCGGTAAAACATCGGCTGCGGCGTCGGGATGCTCGCGTTTGGGTCGCCCATGTTGGCCATCGCGATGAGGCCGCCTTTCAAAATCACCTCGGGCTTCACGCCGAAAAACGCTGGCTTCCACACGACGAGGTCGGCGAGTTTGCCCGGCTCGATGCTGCCGACTTCGTGAGCGATGCCGTGGGCGATGGCGGGATTGATCGTCGTCTTCGCTACGTAGCGCAGCGCGCGGAAATTGTCGGCGGCAGCGTGCGCGGAGTCGGGCGACGCGAGCGTGCCGAACTGCACCTTCATCTTGTGCGCGGTCTGCCATGTCCGCGTGATGACTTCGCCGAGCCGGCCCATCGCCTGCGAATCGCTCGACATGATCGAGATCGCACCTAGGTCGTGCAGCATGTCCTCGGCGGCGATCGTCTCGGGGCGGATGCGGCTTTCGGCAAAGGCGACATCCTCGGGGATTTTCGAGTCGAGGTGATGGCACACCATCAGCATGTCGAGGTGCTCGGCGATGGTGTTCACCGTGAACGGGCGCGTCGGGTTCGTGGACGATGGAAGCACGTTCAGCTCGCCGCACACGCGGATGATGTCCGGCGCATGTCCGCCGCCTGCGCCTTCGCTGTGAAAGGTGTGAATCGTGCGGCCCTTGAACGCCGCGAGCGTGGCTTCGAGGAAACCGGCTTCGTTCAGCGTGTCGGTGTGAATCGCGACCTGCACGTCGAGTTCGTCGGCGACGCCGAGGCAGCAATCAATCGCCGCGGGCGTCGTGCCCCAGTCTTCGTGCAGCTTCAGCCCGATGACGCCCGCCCGCACCTGTTCGCGCAGCGGCTCCGGCGTGGCGCAGTTTCCTTTGCCGAGAAAGCCGAGGTTCATCGGATATTCGTCCGCCGCTTCGAGCATCCGCGCGATGTTCCATTTCCCCGGCGTGCAAGTCGTCGCATACGTGCCGTGCGCCGGGCCGGTGCCGCCGCCGATCATCGTGGTCACGCCGCTCGCGAGCGCGTGCTCGATCTGCTGCGGGCAGATGAAGTGGATGTGCGTGTCGATCGAGCCCGCCGTGACGATGCAGCCTTCGCCCGCGATCACCTCCGTCGCCGCGCCGATAACCATCGTGATGCCCTGCTGGATGCCGGGATTTCCCGCGTGGCCGATGCCCGCAATGCGTCCGCCTTTTATCCCGATGTCCGCTTTGATGATCCCCTGCACCGCATCGAGGATAAGCGCGTTCGTGATGACGAGGTCGAGGCACTCCGCATCGAGCGCCGTCGGCGACTGCCCCATGCCGTCGCGGATGACCTTTCCGCCGCCAAACTTCACCTCGTTCCCGTAGCCGCCGCTCTCCGCGATCAGGTCGCGCTCGACCTCGATGAAAAGCTCCGTGTCCGCGAGCCGCACGCGGTCGCCGACCGTCGGGCCAAACATGTCTGCATACTGGCGGCGTGTGAGTGTGAGCGGCATGGGCTAGAGCTTTCCGTTCACCTTCGCATTGAGGCCGAAAACTTCGCGGGCGCCGCTGAGGGCGACCAGCTCCACGTCGCGCGTGTCGCCTGGCTCGAAACGGACGGCGGTGCCTGCGGGGATGTTCAGCCGGAAGCCGCGCGCGGCGGTGCGGTCAAAGGCGAGCGACTCGTTCACTTCGAAAAAGTGGAAGTGGCTGCCTACCTGCACGGGCCGGTCGCCGGTGTTGGAGACGCGGAGGATTTTCGTGGCGAGCCCTTCGTTGGCGGGCAGTCCGGTGGTTTGGGCGACGATGATTTCTCCAGGAATCATTCAGCGAATCGGGTGATGGACGGTCACGAGCTTGGTGCCGTCGGGAAACGTCGCCTCGACCTGCACCTCGTGGATCATTTCCGCGACGCCCTCCATCACTTCGGCGCGGGAGAGGATGGTCGTGCCGAAGCTCATGAGGTCGGACACGCTGCGTCCGTCGCGCGCGCCCTCCATGATTTCGTAGGAAATGATGGCGATGCTCTCCGGGTAGTTGAGCTTGAGGCCGCGTTTCTGGCGGCGGCGCGCAAGGTCGGCGGCCACGACGATGAGGAGCTTTTCAGTCTCGCGCGGCGCCAGGTGCATCGCGTCAGAGCGCGCCGAGCGCGAGAAGGATCGCGACGGAGAAAATCGCGGCGCCCGCGGTGCGAATCGCCCGCTTGTGCGCGGAGTGCTGCAGCATGAGGCCGGTGGCGATGCCGGCGGCATGCAGGGCCGCGCTCGCGGCGATGAGTCCTGACACCGCGAGCATCCCGTGTGCGCCCGCGGGGATTTCGCTGCCGTGCGCCTGACCGTGGAAGACCGCAGCAACCGCAACCAGCAAAGCGCCTGCGCCGAGCGGCAGCCGCTTGGACAGCGCGACCATCGTTCCGAGGCAGAGGACGCTGGCGAGGATCATCGGCTCGACGAACGGCAGCTGGACGCCATTCATGCCGAGCGCGGTGCCCGCGGCCATCGAACCCACGAATGCGATCGGCAGCAACCACAGCGCCGGTTTCCCGAGCTGCACGGCCCACAGGCCCACGGCGATCATCGCGAGAACGTGGTCGAGCCCCGAAAACGGATGCGCGAGGCCCCAGCCGATGCCGCCGGTTTCCGCGCCGTGACCGGGATGGGCGTGCGCGAGGGCGGGGACGAGGGCGAATGCGAGTGCGAGGCGAATGTGTTTCATGCCTGGAGTTTAGAGCGAGTTTGCACGGGAATGTGAACCACGAAGAAGTGCGGCGGTGAAAATGCAGCGCGTGGGATCTCTTGCGCGGTGCTCACACGGTGAGGTGCTCCTTCACGACAGCGTCCGTGAGTTCCGCGACGGTGCCGCTCGCGACGACTGCGCCGCGGTCCATGATGGCAAACACGTCGGCGAGCTCGCGGCAGAAATCGAGATACTGCTCGACGAGCAGGATGCTCATCTGCCCCTCGCGCCGGAGCATTTTGATGGTCTCGCCGATCTGGTCGATGATGTTCGGCTGAATGCCTTCGGTCGGCTCGTCGAGGATGAGGAGCTTCGGCTGCGTGAGTAGCGCGCGCGCGATGGCGAGCTGCTGCTGCTGGCCGCCGCTGAGCATCCCGCCCTTGCGGGGGAGGAATTCCTTCAAGATCGGGAAGAGTCCGAAGATGCGGTCGAGCTTCTCCGCGCGGCCGCTGCACTTTCCCTGGGCGCGCATCCCGATGTCGAGGTTCTCCTCGACAGTGAGGTGTGGGAAAATGTCGCGGCCCTGCGGGACGTATCCCATGCCTGCGCGCGCACGATCCTCGGGGCGCAGTCCCTTCATCGGCTTTCCATCGAGCGTGATGTTGCCGTGGTCGGCGGACTGAAGCCCGACGATGCTCTTCAAAGTCGTCGTCTTGCCGACGCCATTGCGGCCCATGAGGCAGAACACGCTGTGCGGAGGCACGGTGAAGTCCACACCGCGCAGGATCTGGCTGCCGCCGATGGAGACGTTGAGTGAGGAGACGCTGAGCATGGATCAGGCGGCGCGGGCCTTTCTCCCGAGGTAGACTTCCTTCACGCGCTCGTCGTTCTGCACGTCGTCCACCGCGCCCTCGCAGAGGACGTGGCCCTGGTGGAGCACGGTGACTTTGCGGCCCTTCGAGATTTGCCGGACGAACGTCATGTCGTGCTCGATGACGACGATGCTGTGCTTTTCTCCGGCGAGGCTGAGCAGCAGGTCGCCAGTCTTTGCGGTTTCCTCGTCGGTCATGCCCGCGGCGGGCTCGTCCACGAGGAGCAGCTTTGCGTTTTGCGCGAGGAGCATGCCGATTTCGAGCCACTGCTTCTGTCCGTGCGCGAGCGAGCCGGCCTTGCGGTCGCGATGCTGCGCGAGGTTGATCGTCTTGAGGATTTCGTCGAGCCGGTCGCGCTCGGCGCCCGTGAGCCGCACGAAGAGCGAGTGCCACACGCCGCGGCTGCCCTCGAGCGAGAGGACGAGGTTTTCCCACACGCTGTGGTCGGCATAGACGGTCGGTGTCTGGAATTTCCGCCCGATGCCGAGGCGGTAAATCTCGTATTCCGACATCGCGGTGAGGTCGTGCTGGTTGAGAAACTCGATTTTCCCGTCGTCCGGCTTCGTGCGCCCGGTGATGAGGTCGAGGAAGGTCGTCTTGCCCGCGCCGTTCGGCCCGATGACGGTGCGCAGCTCGCCGACTTCCATATAGAAGTTCAGGTCGCGGATCGCCTGGAACCCCTCGAAGGATTTGTTCACACCCTCGGCGGAGAGCAGAAATGGGCGCTGCGTGCTCTCGATCTTCATGGCTTCGCCTTCAGCGGGGCCGCCGCGGGTTCGAGGTCTGGCGCGGGCTTGCGAGTGCCGAGCCATGCGCGGATTTGCGTCGGAAGGCCGACGATTCCCTTCGGCATCAGCAGCACGACGAGGATGAAGAGCGTGCCGAGTATGATGAGCCAGTAGTCCGCCGTCTTTCCGACGGTCGCCCAGCTCTTGAGCGCATTCACGCTGACCGCCCCGATGATGGGGCCGACGATGGTGCCGCGTCCGCCGACTGCGCACCAGACGACCGCCTCGAGCGATTTGTCCGGCCACATCTCGCTCGGATTGATGATGCCGACCTGCGTGACGTAGAACGCGCCGCCCAAGCTCGCGATGACGGCGCTCACGACGAAGACGAACAGCTTGTAGTTTGCCGCGGCATAGCCGGAGAAAAGCACACGCACTTCCGAGTCGCGCACCGCCCGCTGCACGAGGCCGAATTTCGTCGAGGTGAGCCACCGGCACAGGGCATACACGCCCACCAGCAGCACCGCCGTGCCGATATAGAGCATGCGCTGCGTCGCGGGATCGCGCATGTCGGCGCCGAGGATGCGCTTGAAGTCGGTGAAGCCGTTGTTGCCGCCCATGATCATGTCATTGCGGAAGAACATGAGCGCCGCGCCGTAAGTGAGCGCCTGCGTGAGGATCGAGAAATAGACGCCCTTGATGCGGCTGCGGAATGCGAGATAGCCGAAGACGGTGGAGAGGATCGCGGGCAGCGCGACGACCATCAGCATCGCAAATGCGAACGAGTAGAACGGCCGCCAGAACGAAGGCAGGAACGTGTGTCCGAGGAACACCATGAAGTCCGGCAGCATGTTCGGGTTGTTGCCCGCCTTGTAGTATTGGCCGTCGGGGCCGATCATCAGCATCAGGTGCATGCCGAGCATGTATCCGCCGAGGGAGAAAAAGAGCGCCTGCCCGAGGCTGAGCAGTCCCGTGTAGCCCCAGAGCAGATCCACCGAGATCGCGAGCAGCCCGTAGCAGAGGTATTTGCCCCAGAGATTGATCGTGAAGTTGCTGACGACGCCCGCGGCATTGAGCGCGGGCAGCACCACCACGAGCAGCACCGCGATGACCACCGCGGCCGTGAGTTCGACTTTTGAAATCTTCCGGCTCATCGTGTAAATCTCATCAGCCCTCCAAGCTGCGGCTCTTCGTCACGAACAGCCCCGCAGGCCGCCATTGCAGGAAAAGGATGATGCCCGCGAGCACGAGGATTTTTCCGAGCACCGGGTTCAGCAGGATTTGCTGGAGGCTTTGATCCACCACGCCGATGCCGAGCGCGCTCACCACGGTGCCGATGAGGCTGCCCACGCCGCCGACCACCACCGTCATGAAGCTGTCCACGATGTAGCTCTGCCCGAGGCTCGGCCCGACGTTGCTGACCTGCGAGATGAACGCGCCCGCCAGGCCCGCGAGCCCGCTGCCAAATGCGAAGGTCATCATGTTCACGCGCTCCGTGCGCACACCCATGCACGCGGCCATCTGGCGGTTCTGCATCACCGAGCGGATGAGCAGGCCAAGCGGCGTCTTTTTTAAAAGGAGATGCGTCCCGACGATGATGAGCACCGCAAAGCCGATGACGAACACGCGGTTCCAGCCCAGGATGACGTCGTTGACCGTCCAGTTGCCGCTGAGGAAGCCGGGCGAATAGACCTGCACGTTGTTCGCGCCGAACGTCAGGCGGAAGAGCTGCTGGAGCACGAGCGAAACGCCCCATGTGGCGAGGAGCGATTCGAGCGGGCGCCGGTAGAGGAACCGGATGATGCCGCGCTCCAGGGCGATGCCCACGAGCGCGGCCGTGAGGAAACTGAGCGGCAGCGCGAGGAGAAAATACGAGTCGAGAGCGCCGCCGGACAGATTCATGCCCGAAAGGCGCACCGTGATGGGCTGCCAGAAAAGCGTCGGAATTTGAAAGACGAGCCCTGAGCCGAACAGGCACTGCACCACGTAAGTCGTGTAGGCGCCGACCGCGATCAGCTCGCCGTGCGCCATGTTGATCACGCCCATCAGGCCGAAGGTGATTGCGAGGCCGATCGCCACGACGAGCAGGATCGAACCCGCGGAAATTCCCCGGAAGGCCGTGCCGACCGCGTTAACGGTGCGGATGTGCGACTCGATGCGCGCCATCGCCGTCTCCGCAGCCTTCTTCACCTCGGGATGATCCACACTGTCTGCCGCGAGCTGTTTTAGGAAATCGCGGCCGCCGATGGAGCCGAGATCGGCAAGCGTCTTCGCTGCCTCGACGCGCTTCGCCGGATCATCGCTCTTGAGTCCGATCAAGGCGACTGCCTCGCGGAGGGCGTGAATCACCTTCGAGTTCGTCTCCGATTTCTGTGCGGCTTCCAGTGCAGGAAGCTTCTCAGGATCCTGCGCAGTGCCAAATGCGTTGATGGCCAGGATGCGCTTCTGCGGTTCCGGCGCCGCGAGCGCGAGCAAGTCGAGCACGCCTTTCATGACGCCGCGCAGGGCGGCGTCATGCTCCGCAGTATCCATGTCTGAGGCCACGAGCCGGAGCTGCCTGCCGTCCTTGTCGAGCAGGGGTTTGCCGTCCTCCAAACGAAATGCCGCCTGCCTTTCCTCCGCATCCTTCTCATCCCCCAGCGTGACAGGAATCTTCCTGTCCTCTTCGGGCTTGAAGATGAAAATCGCGTCCTCCTTCCACGCGGTCAGCAGAGAGCGGACTTCATCGCTTGCCACGCCACTCAGGCTCGTGACGAGTGCCACCTTCTTTTCCGTGTCCTCCTCCACGATCGCCTTTGTGACAATCTCCCGGGGCGTCTCGGAACGGGCGGAGAAAGTAAAAAGAGCGATAAGCCAGATGAGGACGACCGAGCGGAGGCAGGAGTTGTCTGTGAAGTGGGCGCGAGTCATTGGTTTGACGGACGATTTGCGCAGCAGACGGGGCGGATTCGTGTCAGGCGAACCCGCCCCGTCGAAACTGTCACGCAAGGCTCCTAGTGCCTCGCCGGTTGAGGTCTATTGTCACCTAGCAGTGTTATTTGGCTTTGAAGGTGCCTTTCAGGAAAGGCTCGCCAAACACGTTCTTGTATTCCTTCAGGATTTTGAACTGCCCGTCGGCTTTCGTTTCACCGATGAACACGTTCTTCGTGAGGTGGTGGTTTTTCTGCGAAGTGACTTTGCCGCCTGGGCCGTCGAAGCTGATGCCCTTTTCCAACTCGGCAACGACTTTTTCCACATCGAAACTCTTGGCTTTCTCGACTGCGGCCTTCCACAGATAGACCCCGTCGTAGCTAAGCACCATCGGCGAACAAGTTACGCGGCCCTCTTTGACGATGCCGGGCACGGTGCTCTTCTTCAGCCAAGACTGGAAATCCGTCACGAACTTCTTGTTTGCCGGCGACTTGATGGATTGAAAATAGGTCCAGCAGCCGAGCTGACCGACCAATTGCTTCGCGGGCAATCCGCGGAATTCGTCCTCGGAAATCGAGAAGGAGCACACCGGGCAGGTCTCCGCGGTCAGACCCGCTGCCGCGTATTCCTTGAAGAATGGAACGTTAGTGTCGCCGTTGAGCGTGTTGATGACGCACGCTTTGCCACCTGCGGCGAACTGTTTGATCTCGGCGACGATCTGCTGGTAATCGGTGTGACCGAAGGGCGTATATTTGCCGGCAGAGATGATTTTGCCGCTCTCGTCCTTCTTGAAACCGCCACCGATGTTCTCAAGCGGGACGCCTTTGCTCAGGAGATATTCCAGCAGAACGAGGTTTGTTGTCTGCGGGTAAACATAGTCGGAGCCAAGTAGGTAGAATTTCTTCTTTCCCTGGGCGAGGTAGTAGTCCACTGCGGGCGTTGCCTGCTGGTTCACGGCCTCCGCCGTGTAGAAGATGTTCTTCGAGAGTTCCTCGCCCTCATACTGAACGGGATAGAAGAGGAGGCCATTGTCCTTTTCGAACACGGGGAGCACGGATTTGCGGCTGACCGATGTCCAGCAGCCGAACGTCACTGCGACTTTGTCCTCTTCGAGAAGCTGCTTCGCCTTCTCGGCGAAGAGCGGCCAGTTCGAGGCGCCGTCCACGACGACCGGCTCGATCTTCCTTCCAAGAACTCCGCCTTTGGCGTTGATCTCGTCGAACGTGAAGAGGAGAACGTCACGGAGCGACGTTTCCGAAATCGCCATCGTTCCGGACAGCGAATGAAGGACACCCACCTTGACGGTATCCTGAGCACGGGATGTGTGCTCCGTGGCAAGCAGGGCGGCGCTTGCTGTGATTGCGAGTGAGAGGTGGCTAAAAGGATTTGACATGTGTGTTTGTGTAGTTGGTTGTGGTTTTACGTAGTATTGTGGAAAGGGCTTTGGTGCGTGGGTTCAGTGGGCAAGAGGCCCCAGAGGCCTCCGGCTCCCGGTCAATGCGCGATCTGTTTTTGGGTATCGAACGCCACGAACGCAGCAAGCCTGCGAACCCCCTTGGCTACTTCGGAAGAGCCAAGGGGGCTGCAGGTGTGTAATGCCCCTAATTAGAAGGTGGTGCCGATTGCACCGGAGGCCACCACGCGGGTGTTGCCGCTGCCACCGGTTAGGGCAGGACGGGAGGCAGCCGCGACTGCGGAGCTCTGGTTGTAGTAGGTCACGCCGGCTGTCAGTGTCCACTTCCCGTAGTTCTCAGGAATGAAGGAGAGTGGAACCGCGGCCGTGAGTCCGCCCGAAAAGTATCCATAATTCTTTCCTCCGTAGAACTTGTCATCGCCAAGGCCAACGGTGAGCGGCACGGTGAGGGTGACGGGCCCAAAGGTGTGGCTTGGGGCGACGCCGATCTCGTAATACCATCCCCCATTGGCGCCGGGAACGCCGACGGGATTGCCAATTACGCTCTTCAGCACGGTGAAGTGCGGGTGGAGCGCCCAGGCGCCGAGGAGGCTGGTGTCGTCGTAAGCGAGGTTGAAGTTGAGGTTTCCGGCGCGCCCGTTGCTGCTGATGAAGTCGAACTCCAAATAGGTGAACGTGAACGTGAAGTTCTTCGCGAATGTGAGCGAGATGCCGGGCATGTAGTCGAACTCATACCAAGTCGGGAACGAACTGCCCGCGGCGGCTGCGGTGCGTGCGGAATGGATGCTCGACCAGAGGCCGAAATTCAGCTGCACCTTGTTCAGGAAGCCGTCGCCCGTGTAGAGGTTGAAAAAGAGATCGAGGTAGGGCTGGAAGATCGCGCCCTGGTTTTCGTTAACGACGCCGCGCGAGATGTATTCGCTGACGACGGCAACGCCGAGGTCACCGGTGATGAAGGGCTCCTTGGCTTTTGCGACGACGGTTTTGCTCTCCTTAGTGCCTGCGATGAGCCCAGATAGGGGGGTGAGCATCAGCGCGGCCAGTGTGGGTAGTATGGTTTTGGTCATGTGTGTTAGTTTGGTTGGTGTTTTCCTATCAATGCCGACATCTGCCGACGGCGGCCCATTAGCAATGCCGGTGCCATGACCATGTGCAGCGTGGGTTGTTGGGAGGGCGCGGCTTTATAAGAACCAATTCGACAACCGCTTCCGGGCGGAAAAATCTTTGAAGAAAATTTTCAAGTTCCGAAACGAGCGCATTAGCCGGGGATCGGAATGGTCGAAAAAATCCAGTGTGCTCCTAATTCCACAACGTGCGGAGTTCGGGTGGTTTCTTTCAGACGCTGGACAGCGTGGGGAAGGGGAAAGGTCGAGGGGCTTCGGAACTCCCGTGAAGACCGTCGGGTGCGCTGCGCGGATCGAAGTAAGAAGTGCGGGCTCTAGGATTTGCGTCGAGAGAGCCGTTTCGAATTCCGGTGAGGTTTTGGGTGATTCGGACAACTGTCGCCGCGAACTGGCAGGCGCGGCGTTTTCATGCGATCTCGCAGCCCTCGTCGCAAAAAGGAGACGGCGAGCAGGAATTTGGATGTCTGGAAATCCGCGAACCTAGAGGCCGAGGAGGCGGAAGGTGTCGTCCACCCAGCGGAAATGGTGGTCGAGGGAGCAGAGCTTCGCGATTTCATCCGGCGGAATCTTCGCGGTGATTTCCTCCTCGGCGACGAGATTTTCGAGAAGCGGCTTGTCGCCCTGCCATGTCTTCATTGCGGCGCGCTGGACGGCTTCGTAGGCGGCTTTCCGCTCGAGGCCACGCTCGGTGAGCTTCAGCAGGATCGTCTGCGAATGGTAAAGGCCGCGGGTGATTTCGAGGTTCCGCTGCATGTTCGCGGGATAGACGATCAGCCGGTCCACGAGTTTGCGGAGCAGCACGAGCATGTAGTTCACCAGGATGCACGAGTCGGGGAAAATGACACGCTCGACGCTGCTGTGGCTGATGTCGCGCTCGTGCCAGAGCGCGACGTTTTCCAGCGCGGCGACGGCGTTGCCGCGCACGAGGCGTGCGAGGCCGCTGAGCTTCTCGCCGGTGATGGGGTTGCGCTTGTGGGGCATCGCGCTGCTCCCTTTCTGGCCTGCAGAAAAATATTCCTCCACCTCGAGCACCTCGGTTCGTTGCAAGTGGCGGAACTCGGTGGCCCAGCGGTCCACGCTCGACGCGATGAGCGCAAGCACGGTGTGGAATTCCGCATGGCGGTCACGCTGCACAACCTGCGTGGCCAGCGTTGCTGCGGTGAGTCCGAGGCGCTGGCAAACGCGCTCCTCCACCTGTGGATCGAGATGCGCGTGTGTGCCGACGGCGCCGCTGATTTTTCCGACGCGGATACGCGGCTGCACTTCTTCGAGGCGCTGAAGCGCGCGGCCGAACTCGTCGAACATGAGCGCGAGTTTCAGCCCAAACGTGATCGGCTCCGCGTGGATGCCGTGGCTGCGGCCGATCATCGGCGTCATCTTGAATTCGCGCGCGCGCTTCGCGATCACGTCGCGCAACTCGCGAAGATCCTTGAGCAAAATGTCCGACGCCTGCGCGGTCTGCACGGCGAGCGTGGTGTCGAGCACGTCGCTGCTCGTCATGCCTTGGTGCATCCAGCGGCACGCGGGGCCGACGTAGCTCGCCACGTTTTCTAGGAACGCGATGACGTCGTGGTTGGTGCGCTTCTCGATCTCCATGATCTCCGCGAGGTTGAACTTCGCCTTTGCACGAATCGTTTTCGCGTCCTCCGCGGGAATGTGGCCGAGTTCGGCCTGCGCCTCGCACGCGAGCGTTTCGATTTCGAGCCAGATCTCGTATTTGCGCTGGTCGGTCCAGATGGCCGCCATCTCGGGCAGCGTGTAGCGTTCGATCATGAGGGCGCGGAAGATGGGAGCCCCGCGCACGGCGGGCAAGCACGGATGCAGTCAGCGCAGATCGTCCGCTTGGCGGGCAGCTCCGATGCGTGCATTGAGCGTGTCGAGCTGCGGGTCGAACGCGGGGTGGGGGAGTGCGACGGTGAAGTTGCCGCCACCGCGGAAAGTGACCGCATCCCACTGGAGGCTCTCGATGGCGGCGTCGAATCTCGCGACGGCGCGGCCGCGAAAGAATGCGCGCGTGCCCTCGGGCGGATAGAAGATGGCGTGGTGGATTTGCTTCTCGGTCACGATGCGGCGCATCTGGCCGGTGCGCGCGAGCTCGTAGTAGAGGCCGTTGTCGAGCGAGACGTCGTGGTATTCGAGGTCGAGGGCCTGGAGCCACGGGTGTGACCAGTCGAGCTTCTCGGCCTCGCGGAATGTCGCGAGAAGAAAGCGCTTCGCGGCCCAGTCGCAGCGGTCGCGCGTGCGCATCGGATCGGTGGCGAGGTCGGCGAGGACGCTTTCCCACTCGGCGAGAATCCACGCGGTGTCGTCGTCGCGGTCGCAGTGCGCCTGCGCGGCGGCGAGCCATTCGCGCTGCACGTCGATCGCGCTGGCGGTGCGGCCGTCGGCGAGCCTTATCATCCACTTCCATTCGGTGTCGCGGCTGATGCTCCGCGTGGCTGCGATGGGATCAGCGGGCGCGAGCTGTGGAGCGTGGCCCTTCTCGATCAGGTCGAGCGCGAGCGCGGTCGTGCCGATCTTCATCGCGGTGGCCCACTCGGACATGTTCGCGTCGCCGACGATGACGTGGAAGCGGCGGTAGAGCGCGTTGTCGGCGTGGGGCTCGTCACGCGTGTTCACGATGGGGCGGCGGTTCATCGTGTCGATGCTCGTGAGCACCTCGAAGAAATCGCTGCGCTGCGCGAGCTGAAACGCGCCGGGCTGGGCGCGCTCGTCCTCGCCCTCGATGCCGAGTTTTCCCGCGCCGGCGAAGAGCTGGCGCGTGACGAGGAAGGGGACGCTGTCGCGCACGATGCGCTCCCACGGCACGTCGCGGCGCATGAGGAAGTTGTCGTGGCAGCCGTAGCTGTGGCCTTGGAAGTCGGTGTTGTTCTTGTAGAGGCGGCAGCGCTGGCCCTCGGGCAGGTGCGCATTGCGGCGGCGCATGCATTCCTCGAGCACACGCTCGCCGGCCTTGTCCTGCGCGACGATGTCGCGGAGCGCGGCGCACTCGGGCGTGGAGTATTCGGGGTGCGCGTGGTCATTGTAAAAGCGCGCGCCATTGCTGAGCACGAGGTCGCTCTTGATCTCGGCGAAGGAGAGGTTGCGCCCGCGATCCAGCTCGAAGTATGCGGCCTCATCGGTGTCCTGCCGCAGCTCGGGCGCGCGGAAGCCGCGGGCGTCATTGTGCGGATCCTCGGCCGAGTAGTCCCACTTCATGTGCGAGCCGTGCTCGGTGTAGCAGCGGACGATGGCGATGCTCTCGCGCACGACGTCCACGTCGGCCATGCCGTCCACGGTGATTCCATACTCGGTTTCGATGCCGAAGACGCGTCTCATGCGCGGGGAGGATGGTGCGTGCCGGGGAAAAATGCGAGCGGTTCTGGAAAATGATGAATGACGAACGGCGAGCGCGAGCCGCCGTCGCATCCGTCATGGCATTCAGCCTTCGCTTGCTTCGCGTTTTCAAAAACGTAGAAGCGCGGCGTGCTGCGCTGCGTGATCATCCTTCTCGCCCTTGCCTTGCCCGCGTCTGCGGACATGGCGGCGCAGGACGTGCGCTTCAAGAAGCTGCCCGCCGGGCGCGAGGTCAGCCCGCCGCGCGCGCTCGAGGGGATGGCGCTTGCGCTGGGCAAGACGAACAAGAGCGGGACCGCGGAATATGGCGACGTGAAGGGAGCGCCGGGCTTTGAGAAGGCGCTGCGGCTGACAACGAGGAATGTGCCGCCAAACCCGTGGGGCTTTCAGACAAATGCGAAGGGCGTGGCGGCGGTGAGGAAGGGCGAGGTGATGCTCGCGGTGTTTTGGGCGCGGGCGTCGGGCGGAAGCGATGAGGCGGAGGGAACGTTCGTGTTCGAGCTGGCGCGCGCGCCTTACACGAAGTCCTCGAGCTACCGGTTCGAATGCGGCAGGACGTGGTCGAAATTCTACGTGCCGTTCGTCGCGGCGATGGACTACGGGGCGGATGACATCGCGCTGCATTTCCAGGCGGGTGCGGCGAAGCAGACGATCGAAATCGGCGGGCTGCGCGTGGTGAGCTACGGAAAAAATGTGGCGCTCGGCGAACTGCCCTACACGCCGCTCACCTACAAGGGCCGCGGAGCGGACATGGCGTGGCGCAAAGAGGCGGCGGAGAGCATCGAGAAAAACCGCAAGGCGCAGCTCACGATCATCGTGCGCAGTGTGTCGGGAAAGGCGCTGCCGTGGGCTGAGGTGAAGGTGCGGCAGCAGCGGCACGCGTATGGGTTCGGCAGCGCGGTCGCGGCGTCCCCGCTGCTCGACGAGGGTGACGACGCGGACACGTATCGCACGATTGTCGCGGGGTCATTCAACCGGGTGACGATCGAGAACGATTTGAAGTGGCCGAATTTCGAGGCGAAGCGGCAGCGTGCGCTCGACGCGGTGAAGTGGCTGCGTGAGGCGGGCATCGCGGTGCGGGGGCACAACTTGCTCTGGCCTTCGTGGAAATACCTGCCGAAGGACGTGCAGACGTTGCAGGACAAGCCCGACGCCTTGCGCAAGCGCATCCTCGATCACGTGCGCGATGAGGCGGGCGCGTTCAAGGGGCAGATCCTCGATTGGGACGTGGTGAACGAGCCGGTGACGAACACGGACGTGCAGCGCGTGCTGGGCGACGGGATTCTCGCGGAGGTGTTCAAGACCGCGCGCGAGGTGGATCCGCAGGCGCGGCTTTTCATCAACGACTACAGCATCCTCTCGCACGGCGGCACGGATACGGAGCATCAGGATGGATATTTTAGAGTCATCCGCGCGCTGCTCGACGCGAAGGCGCCGCTGCACGGCATCGGGATGCAGGGGCACTTCAACGAGCAGTTCACGCCGCCGACGCGGGTGTGGGAGATTCTGAACCGCTTCGGCGCGCTCGGGCTGCCGATTCAAATCACGGAGCACGACATCAATGTGTGGGACGACGAGGTGATGGCGGACTACACGCGCGACTTCATGACGGCGGTGTTTGCGCATCCGGCGACGAGCGGGTTCATCACTTGGGGATTTTGGGAGAAGCGGCACTGGATCCCGAACGCGGCGCAGTGGGACGGCGCGTGGCAGCTCCGCGGACACGGGAAAGTGTGGTATGATCTCGTGTTTAAGAAATGGTGGACGAGCGTGAATACGGAGGCGGGCCGCACGGGCGTGGCGAAGGTGAAGGGCTTTCTCGGCGACTACACGATCGAGGTTCGCGCGGGATCGAAGACGAAGACTGTGCCGGCAAAGATCGCGAAGGGCGGCTCGCGCGTGGAGATCGAGCTTTAGCCGCTGTCGCGCGTCGCCACAGCCGACGAATTCCCTGAAAAGCAAAACGCGCGGGACGTGTGTCCCGCGCGTTGCTGAGAGGATTGGGAAATCTCCGCTTTAGTCCGCGCTGGCAGGAACCGGCGTGGGCGTGGGATTCGGCGTGTTCGTCGTGCGAGGAATGCCGAGGTTCGGCGGGAAGCCGAGGCTGCCGGGCGTGTAGCCGCCGGGGCCCATCGCGACTGGCGGGGCGCTGGTGCCCTTGAAGTCACCCTTCTTGCCGGGGCCCATGGCGATCGGCGTCTTGCCGTCTGCGATGCTCTTGCCGTCGCTGCCGCTGCTGCGGTCGGAACCGTCGCCCTTTTCGGTGGGCCCCTGTGCGAGCGCGGTTGGCGCACCTGCGACTTCGTGGTCGCCAAGCGCGAGGTCGGCGAAGATGTTCAGCTCACGGATGGCGAGCGCGGATTCGCCACTCTCGGGCGTCCAGCGGAGCGCGAGGGCGGAGGCTTTCGTCTCCGCAAAGTCGGCGCTGGCGCGCTGCGAATTGCCGTCGAAGGTGAGCGTGACCGAAGGCGCGATGCCCTCGATGCTCACGGGCGTGTTTTTCTGCGGTGCCTCGCTGAGGAGGAAGACGTCCACTTTGCCGCGCAGCTTCGGGTTGGTGAGCAGCGAGAGGCGCGTGAACGGATAGGCGTTGTCGAAACGGACGACGAGGCCGGATTCATTTGCCGAGGGCTTCACGTTCAGGAAAGTCTCCGGGTCGTCGTCGATCGCGCGCTGCCACGAGTTCTCGGTGCCGCCGGCGTTTGCGAAGGTGACCGCGCCTTTGGCGTAGATGGCGGCCATGTTGAAGGCCGTCTGGTTGTTCACGAAGTCGCCGAGGAGTTGCTTCACGTCCACGGGCTGCGGGCGGTTGAGGATTGAGGTGGATGCCGCGCTGCGCTCGCCAAAGACATTCAGGCTGTAAATGGGCGACGGCTCGGTGATGTTCGTCTCAATCAGGAGGTATTTCGCGAACTTGTTGATGCGCTGCGCGAGCTTCTGGTTGTTGATGCTCTCGACGGGCACGTCCTTTGCGACGAGCGTCCAAGCCTTGTCGCCGGGAGCCGCGTCGCGGTCTCCGGCGTAGAGGGAGACGGTGCCGCTGGGGATCTTGGTGGAGAGCTCGAAATTCGTGATGAGCTGCGGCTCGGCGAACTGAAGCAGATAGTGCTGGCTGCCGGCGAGGGCAGGCCAGCCGGTGGCCACATCGTCGTCCAGCCATGCGGCGGCCGCTTCGGTGGCAACGTAGCGCTGGCCCTTGGCGTCGTAGAGCGAGAGCGTGGATGTGTAGTGCTGGCGTGCGATGTTCTTCAGGTAGCCCTGCGTGGCGCTGCCTGCGGATTTTTCTGCCGGAGCGGCGAAGGCCAGCGTCAGGCTGGCGGTCGCGATGACAGTGGCGAGTGCTGGTTTGTTCATTGTCTGGTTTGTTGTGTTTTTAGCGGCCGGAGACGGGTGTGGAAAGTGAAATCAAGGCCGGGAAACTTGAACGAGCGGCCTGATGAGAATGTATGAGAATTACGGAAATTATTTACAAAACATAAGGCATGGCAAGCGTTTTTTTGAATTTTTCTCGCAAGTTTGCGGGTTCGCGTGTTCGCTCTTTCGAGCATTCCAAAGACAAGCATTGAAGATGCTTTATCGAATTTCCCAGTCGGCCCGGCCATTTTCGGTCTGAGGGAAATTCCGCCATTTTACGCAAAGCCCATCATCCATCGTGCAAACGCTACCAACAAACGAACAAACACCGGCCACGGACACCGCGCATCTCCTCGCTGAGGGAGTGAAAATCGGAGGCTGCTACGTGCTGAGGAGGGACCTCGGCAAATCGGATGAAAATGCCGTGTGGCTCGCGAGCGACGAAGTGCTGGGCAAGGACGTGACGCTCCATTTCATCCCGGCTGCAGTCGCGGCGGATTCGCGCGCGATGATGGAGCTGCGCCAGGAGGTGAAGCGCAACCGCCAGCTCATCCACCCGAACATCCTGCGCGTTTACGATTTTGTGGAGGACGGCAACCGTGTCGCGATCTCGATGGACGCGTATGAGGGCGAGTCGCTGCGGGATTTGCTGGGGAAAAAGGGGCGGCTGGATCCGGATGATTTGAAGCCGTGGATCGCCTCGCTCGCCGAGACGCTTTCCGACGCGCACCGCATCCAGCTATTCCACCGCGACCTCGCGCCCGCAAATCTCCGCCTGCGCCCAAATGGCGGACTGCTTGTCGCGAATTTCGGGCTCAGCCGCGTGATTTTGAATTCGCTCGAGCGCGCCGGTGCCGCGAAAGGCGCCGCCGCCCGCCTCGCCTACCTGAGTCCGCAGCAGCTCGACGGCGAGCGCCCGAATGCGGGCGATGACATCTACGGCCTCGGCGTGCTGATGCACGAATTGCTCTGCGGCGCGCCGCCGTTTGCCGGTGATGACATCGTTCCCCAGATTCGCAAGACGGTGCCTCCGGCGGTGACCGATGTCCGCGCGACGAATGCCGGGGCGCCGATTCCGGCATCGTGGGAAAAACTGATCGCCGGCTGCCTCGCGAAGGCGCCCGAGGCGCGGCCCCGGAACATCTCCGAGGTGCTCGCGCTGCTCGGCCAGGATTCCGGCCCCGCGCGGCCCCGCGTGCAGCCAGCCCCGGCGCAGCCGGCTCCGCAGGGCGCGCCGGTTGCAGAGTTGGATGCTCCTTTGAAAAAGGCAGTGAAAGCCGATGCGGAGACCAAGCCGGAGAACGTGCCGGGCGCGGTGGACGAGAGGAAGTCTTCCGCCGCCGCGCCGGTCTCCGAGCCGCCGGTGGAAAAATCCTCGCCGTCGCGGAAGCCGCTGCATCCGGAGATGCCGCCTGTCGCTCCCGGCAACGGCGTGAAGCGGAGTCCGGCCAAGGGCGCATTGTCCGCGAATTTTCCCGATCTCGATCGTCCGCGCTCGAAGGCGCCGCTCGTGTGGCTGCTTCTCGCGGCGGGAATCATCGGCGTGGGAATCTGGATGCGCAATTCTCCGGATCCGGCTGAAAACGAAGGCGGTTCGGTGAAGCGGCTCGACAACGACGGCAGCGGGCAAGTTGCCAGTGCCGTGACCGCCGGCGGGAAAAATGAAACGCCGGAGGCGAAGTCGCCGGACTCGCTGCCCGATCCGCAGCCGATCGCGCCTGCGAAGGCCGCTGGCAGCGCGCAGGTGAATAAGCCGGATGAAGTCTCTGCGCAGCTTCCAAAAAATCCCGCGACGGCCTCCGCAAATCCGCCGAAGACCAGCGCGCTGATCGGCAGCGAATCGCCTGCGCCTTCCACAAGCGTTGTTCCCGATTCGCTCGTCGGCGCCTCCGCGCAGGCCATCGCGAAATCTCCGGGTGACGCAAAGCCTCCCGGCGACGTGAAGCCGCCAGTTCCGGACACAACTGCTTCGCAGCCGCAGCCATCGGTCGCGTCGAATGCGTCGAATCCCGCGACTGCCACAAATGCGGCCAATGCGGCGAGCACCGCAAAATCGCCGGAGAAGAGCGCCACTGAGCCGGGCGCTACCGCAACACCTCCCGCCGCGACCGAAAAGACGGAACCGCTGCCTGTCGTGCCCGAGGCGCCGCAGCCGCTTGCGAAGCTCGTCCTCCCCGAGAAGGCGACCGCCGCGCAACTGGACGACGTGAAAAAGCAGCGCGAAGCCGCGGCCGAAAATTTCCGCAAGACTTCCGCCGCCGCGGATGCCGCGCATCAGGAGGCCACAAAGCGGCTCGAAGCCGCGAAGGCCGCGAAGGAAAAGCGCCAGAAGGAACTCGACGCGAAGCGCAAGACGCTCGCGCCGGTGATCCAGCAGGCCGATGCGATCGAGGCGGAGCGCAGGAAATTCGAGGACGAATTCAACAAGGCGCAAGCCGCTGCAGCCGAAGCGGCGAAGCAGGCCGAGGCCGCAAAGAAGAAGCTCGAAGACACCGTTGCAAAGGGTGGCGAAAAGCTGAAGGCGCGCCAGCAGGCCGAAGGCGAGCTGAATGCCGCGACCGCGGAACTCGCGAGCCTCGGCAAGGAGGCCGACAGCCTTTCGCAGATCATCACGAAGGCGGACACGCTGCGCCAGCAGACGCGCCTTTCGCAGCAGCAGGCCGAGCAGGATTTGCAGAGAATCGCGGCCGCCGCCGAGAAGGTCCGCTCCGCGGAGATGGAGGCGCAGCGGAAGGCCAGTCAGGAAAAGATCGCGGCGATCGACAGACAGGTGCAGGACTTGAAGGCGCAGGTCGTCCGCTACGATTCGCTCATCGGGCAGCTCAAGGAACTCATCAGCGAGAACAGCGCGGACGCTGTGAAAAAGGCCGAGGAGAAAAAAGCCGCCATGCAGCAGCAGATCACCGATCTGCAGGCCGAGGCGAAACGCCTCTCCGGAGGGGCCGGGACGATTCCCGAAAAGCCGCTGGGAAAAGAAACGGGCGCGGTGAAGCCGCCCGCGGCCACGCCGGAACCGGTGAGGCCGGAGAAGGAGAAAGATCCCGCTCCCGCCCCGGCGGGCACCGTCGCGACGAATTCCCTCGGGATGAAGTTCGTCCCCGTCGGCGACGTGCAGTTCAGCGTGTATCTCACCACGAGGAAGGACTTCGAGGCATTCGCCACGGCGACCGGGCTGAAATCCGAGGCGTGGCGCAACCCGGGATTCAAGCAGGAGCCCGATCATCCGGTGGTGAACGTGACGTGGCGCGAAGCGGAGGCATTTTGCAAATGGCTCACCGAAAAGGAGCGCAAGGGGGGATTGCTGAAGGGTGAAATTTATCGCCTCCCCACCGACGCGGAATGGAGCAGGGCCGTCGGTCTCCCTGCTGAGAGCGGCGCGACTCCCGAGGAGCGCGACATGGGCGTGCAGGACGTGTATCCGTGGGGCAACCAGTGGCCGCCGCCGGCGGGCGCGGGCAACTATGCCGGTGAGGAGACGCAGACGGAGATTCCGATTCCGAACTACAACGACGGATACGCGAACACTTCTCCGGTGGGGAAATTCCGCGCGAATTCGCTCGGGATTTACGACATGGGCGGCAACGTGTGGCAGTGGGTCGCGGATTATTGGAACGGCGACAACCGCTCGAAGACGCTGCGCGGCGGCTCGTGGTATAACGGCGCCATTCCGCTCAGCCTGCTTTCGTCCTGCCGGATCAGTTCCTCGCCCGACACGCTGCATGACACCTACGGGTTCCGCGTGGTGAAGGCTGCCGACTCGGCGAAATCAAAGCGCCACTGAAGCCGCGAGGCGCGCGTCAACGGCAAAATTTCCGCTGGCAAAATCAGCGGGATTTTAGATTGCCACCACTGGCGGCGGTCTGATAGTCACGCGCTTTCAGCCGGCAATTCTCATCTCATCATCTATGAAGATACTTTCAGGTCGCGTCGTTCCACTTCTCGGCTCCATTTCGCTCCTGGCCGCGGGCACCGGCTTCGCCCAGGAATATTTCCGTGACTTCGGGACTTCCCGCTCCTCCGGGGGCATCGGCCGCCTCGGGCCGGGATCGGAAGTCTTTCTCGGCAACAGCCCGAACGGCATCGAGCCGCTCTCCGACGCAGCCCTCGCCGAGGACGACAAGAACTACAACATCCGCATCGGCTCGTTCGATCTGGCCATCGCCGCCGGTGTCAGCTTCGAGTTCAACGACAACATCGGCCTCGCGGAATTCAACCGTCAGGCGGACGTCATTTTCCGCCCGCAGCTCGACCTCGAGGGCGCGATTCGTTTCTCTGAGTCGAGCCGCCTGCGCCTCGGCGTCGGCATCAGCTACGCAAAATATTTCAGCCACAGCCAGTTTGACTCCGATTCGCCGCTGATCTCGCCAAATTCGGCGATCATCTGGACGGCGGAGTCCGGCCCGTTCAAGTTCACCTTCCGTGAGCGCCTGTCCTACCAGGAGGATCCGTTCGACCAGCCTACGATCAACACCGCCAACTACCGCCGCTGGGAAAACCAGGCCGGCATCCAAGTGGACTGGGAGGCGAATCAATACACGAAGATTTCCGTTGGCTTCGACCGTTACGACCTCTGGACGTCGGATCCGACCTACGAGGCGATTGACCACAGCATCAACACGGTCTTCCTCCGCCCCGCCTACCAGATCAGCCCCGCATTCACCGTCGGCCTGAACGCCTCCTACAGCATGTTCGACTACCGCCAGAACACGCACGCGGACGGCCACTCGCTGCTCGTCGGTCCGTTCGTCCGCTGGAAAGTCAGCGACTTCACCGACGTTTACGTCGAGGCGGGCTTCCAAAAGTCGGATTTCGACGGCGCGACGACCTATTCGATCGTGGACCGCGTGACCGGCGTGACCACCGGCACAGGCGTGGACACCGACGATGCGAGCAGCTGGTATGCAAAAGTCGAGATCGTGAATCGGCCGACGGAGTTCCTGCGCCAGAAGCTCAGCTTCTCGAAGACCGCCGAGCTCGGCTACCTCTCGAATTTCTACGACCTCTACCACGTGGAATACAGCCTCGAGTGGGCGTTCCGCGAGAAGACCACAATCCGCCCGTCGCTCTTCTACGAGTATTACAAGACTTCCGGTCCTGATGCCGAAAAGGCGCACCGTTTCGGCGCCGCGCTCGGAATCTACCACGTCATCACAGATAATTTCACGGTCGGGCTCGATTATCGCTATCTTGTCAAAGACTCCAACGTCCCAGGGGCTGATTATTACCAGAACCTCGGGATGGTGAGCCTTTACTACAAGTTCTGATAATCCAAGCCATGACCCATGCGTAGCTGCCTTTTCGCCGGCGTTTTCGCCGCCCTCCTCACATTCACCACGGCAGGCAGCATGGCGCAGTCCGGCGGCATCGGCGGCGCCCCGAGGACGATTGGCGGTGTGCGGCCTGCTGCCGCGCCCCCATCTGCGGAATTGTCGGCGGAACCTGCGGGGATTCCCCGTGCCGGTGGCATGATGGTTTCGCGCGACACAAAGCTCACCGCGGGTGATGAAGTCACCATCCTCGTCAAGGAGGACCGTGATCCGCCTCTGCGCACGATTGTGACCGACACGGGCGAGGTCGAGGTGAACGGCCTGGGGCGCGTTTACGTCGCCGGCAAATCCAGCTCCGAGGCCGAGGTGGCGATTGCGAGTTTTCTCAAGCAAAAATACTACCATCAGGCCACGGTGGAGGTCGGCGTGAGAACCAAGGCCATGGGCACCGTGCGCCCCTACAAGGCGATCGTTGCCGGCAAGGTTGGGCGTCCGGGGCCCCAGTATTTTACTGGCGCCAATCCGCTGAAGCTGTCCGAGGCGGTGATTGTTGCCGGGACGAATCTGTATTCCGAACTCCGCAAGGTTCGCCTCACGCGTGGCGGGCGCAGCGTGGACTACAACGTGGAGCAGATCACGAAGGACGGACGCACCGACCTCGATGTCACGCTTCAGGATGGCGACCAAATCTACATCCCCGCCAAGACGATCATCTTCCGGGGCGAATAGCCCGACGACAGCCCTCAGCCCAAGATGGACTCCACAAAATTTTCTCCGAACAGCGGCAAGAGCGTCGGCGTGCGCATCTACCGTTACCGTGCGGTGCTCCGGCGCTTCTGGTGGGTGCTGCTGCTCTGCGCCAGCGTCGGCCTGCTTTACGAGGTGTTCGTCCTCGTCACGAAGCCGACCCGCTACGTCTCCGTTGGCAAGCTGAGCGTGAGCGAAAACACCAGCGATCCTGCGGCGCAGAACTTTGTTTTCAACCAAAGCTGGTATCAGACGATCACCGAGACCGTGAAGAGCCCGGTCGTCCGCGACCGTGCGGTGAAGAAGATTGCCGTGTCGCAGCCGCAGTCCGTCGGACTCGCGGAAGGCGTGGAAATCGCCGCACAGAACGAGCCGAACACATTCATCTTCTCGGTCTCCGGCGCCGGTCAGAACCCCGATTTCACGAAGGCGTTCGTCGCCGCGACGATGGATGCCTTCATGGAGCTCCGCCGCGAGGAGAGCGCCTCCGCGCACAGCACGCAGCTTGAGGCGCTGCAGAAGCAGGTGGCCGCCGAAAAGCAGGAGGTGGATGCGAGCCGTGCCGTGCTCGACCGGTTCAAGGAGGACAGCAACGCGCCCTTCATCGAGCAGCAGGCCGAGCAGATTTCCACGGAGCTTGCCGACTTGAAGAAGACGCGCGGCGAACTCATCCAGCAGGTGAACATCTACAAGAACCTCAACGCATCATCCCTGCTCGAGGCGAACGCGCCCAAGAACGACCGCAAGGGCTCCGGCGCAGGCTCGACCGATTCCGCGGCGAACCGCTGGCTCGACAAGCAGGAGCAGCTTGCGATCAAGGAGTCGGAGCTGAAGGAGCGCGCCACCGTGTGGAAGCCCGCGCATCCGCGTATGCAGCAGCTTGAGCGCGAAGTCGCCGACCTGCGCCTCAGCATCGACGTGCTCAAGAAGGAGGCGGAGAAGAACCTCGAGGGCGTCCTGCGGCGCCTCAACGCGGAGATCCAGACGAAGGACGGCGCAATCACGGAGCTGGAGAAGAAAGCCGCCGACTTCAGCAAAATCACCTCCAAATACAACGTGCTGAAGGAGGAGGTCGAACGCCGCGAGGGCGCCTACAAGCAGACCCGCGAGGGCCTCGACAAGCTGCGCACGAACCCGACCATCGCCGAAGTGCTCGCCATCCGCCAGCCGGCGTCGCAGGCGCGCATCGAGGACAAGGCAGTCACGCGCCACCTCCTCACGGGCCTCATCGGCGGCCTGCTGCTCGGCCTCGCGATCCTCTTCCTGCTCGACCGCAACGACGACCGGCTGAACTCGTCCAGCGAGATGATCGAGCTCTTCAACGAGGCCATCGTCGCGCAGATCCCGAACGTGGATGCGAGCCGCACGCAGGCCGGCCTGCCCCTGCTGCAGGAGGACGACGAGCGCTACATGTTTGCGGAGGCCTTCCGCAGCCTGCGCAGCTCGCTCATCTTCATGCCGAACCAGCAGGAACTGAAGACGCTCATCGTCACCTCCGCGATTCCGAACGAGGGCAAGTCCACCATCACCAGCAACCTCGCCATCACCATGTCGAACGCGGGCGCGAAGGTGCTGCTAGTGGACGCCGACCTCCGCCGCGGCGACATCGCGGCGCTCTTCGACCTCGACGGCCGCCAGGGACTCTCGAACATCCTGCGTGGCGAGGTGGACTGGAAGGCGTGCATTCAAAAGGGCCGCCGCGACAACCTGCACATCATCCCGCGCGGCCCGACGACGAACCAGAGCGGCGAACTGCTCCTGCTCCCCGTCATGCCGAAGCTCCTCGCCGAGTGGAAGGCCGGCTACGACCTCGTCATCTTCAACACCGCGCCGATTCTCGCGACCGACGACACGCCGACGCTCGCGCCAAACTTCGACGGCACGCTCATGGTCATCCGCGCCGGCTTCACCAGCGCGCGCCTCACGCGCAACGCCCTCGACGCGCTCTACCAGCGGCAGGTGAATGTCCTCGGCCTCATCCTGAACTGCGTGGACACCGAGGTGCCCGGATACCACTACTATCAGTATCCGAAATACTACGCGGCGAAGTAGCCGCGGCGGCGCGGGCTCCGGCTGCGCGCGTCATTTCGGCAGCAGCTTGATGCGGATGTTCCGGAACCACACGGTTCCGTGGTCGCCCTGGAGAAAGAGGGAGCCCGGCTCCTTCACATCGTTGTCGAGCTGGCTGCCCGTCGGCTTGTCGCACTCCACGGCGTCGTGGATTTTCTTCCCGTTCAAAATCACGGTGATCTTGTTCCCCACGATCGTCGCCTCCACGGTCTGCCATTCGCCGCCCGGCTTGCTGGCGAATTCAGACGGCTCCCTGAAGTTGTAGATCGCGCCGTTCCCGCCCTTCGCGGGCTTGCCGCCCTTGTAGTCGCCGAGGATCTGAATCTCGTGGCGGCCGCGCAGGTAAAAGCCCGAGTTCGAGCCGTCCGGCACCATGTAGTCGTAGCGCACGGTGAAGTTCCAGAACTTGGCGTCGGTGATGAGATCCACGCCGTGCTCCTTCTCGCCGAGCACGTTCTTCAGCACGCCGTCCTCCACCTTCCACGCGTTGTGCGCGGCGGGGTTCCGCACGTGCCATCCCGCGGTGTCCTTGCCGTTGAAGAGCGGCGTGAAGTCCTTCTCCTCGTCCGCCGCGAAGGATGCCGCTGCGAGGGTGAGGGTGAGGGCGAAGGTGAGTGTCTTCATGGTGCTCGGTGCTCGGTGCTCAGTGCTCGCTCCCGATGCCAGTGACTGAGCACTGGGAACTGAGCACTGCGGACTTCTCTACTTCACCTCGGGGTTCGGCGACGACGACCCCTCGGCGAGGCCGAGCGCCCACTTGATGCCGCCGAGGATGTGCGCCTGATACTGCTTGCTCGTCTCGGGCGGGTTGATGCGCCCGTTCATCGCCGGATCATCGCTCCACAGGTCCTCGCGGTGTCCGAGGCTCGTGTAAAAGACGCGGCCCGAGCCCGCCATGCGGCACCAGCTCACCGGCGCGTATTCCTGCTTCGTCGGATCCTGCGGCGGGTGCTTGAGGAACCACAGCGCGCGGACCTTCGCCCGGTCGTGGCTGCCGTCCTTCATCTCATACATCTCCTCCTGCTTGATGTCCCACTTGCTGCCGATGCCTCCATTCGCCGGATGCGCCGTGTCGCCCGCCACGAGGTCCGCCGGCACCTGCTTGCCGTGCGTGCGGAACTCCCCCTGCAGCATCTCGCCGTAGCCCTTGAACTGGTGGAACGTGTCGCTCGCCGAGTGCATGCCCATGAACGCGTGGCCGTCCTCGATCCACTTGATGAACCCCTCCTTGTCCGGCAGCGGCAGGTCGCCCGTCGTGTTGGCGAAAATCACGCCGTCGATCTTCTGCGCGCGCAGGTTCTCCGGCGACAGCTTCGCGAGGCTCGCCTTCACGCCGCTCTCGAACTCCGCCTTCGCCGCCTTCTCCTTCGCCTCCACCTCGGGCGTCCACTTCGCCATCTCCGCATCGTATTTCTTCGTCTCCGCCTCGTGGCGCTTCCTGTCGTTGTCGTTCGCGTTCGGCGCGAGATCCTTCGGCTTGCGCGGGCGCTGCGGCACCTGCACGTCCGGCTGCCGCGCGAAGTCCACGATCTCAAACGCGCCGCTCTCCTTCGCCAGCTTCTCCAGCGTCTTCTCCGCGAACGGAATCGACGCGTGCCGGAAGCCGGTCGTCACCGTGCAGACGATGAGGCGCTTCTTCTCCGCGGCGTAGGACGTTCCTGCGAGGCAGGCGAGGGCGAGGGTGAGGACGAGGGATTTCTTCATGGTGCGTGGAGCGGGAGTTTCGGAAGTGATGGGAAAAGGCCGCGCACTGCGCGCGGCACGATGCCCCGCGCGGCGCTGCGGGCGGACAACCTGCGCCGCGCGCGCTTCCTTTGGAAGAAACTTCCGCGCGCGGGCGCGGGGCCGCCATCCACCGAAGAATCGCCTCGCCTCCCAGGTGACGGGCTTGTAAGCACGCGGCGCGCATGAGCCTCGAAGGCCAGACCCTCGGCGAGTTTGAGATTCTCTCCCGCATCGGGCAGGGCGGGATGGGGGCTGTTTACAAGGCGCGGCAGATCTCGCTGAAGCGCCTCGTCGCGCTGAAGACGCTCCAGGCTTCGCTCGCGTCGGACGCGGAGTTCATCGCGCGCTTCCAGCGCGAGGCCATCGCCGCGGCGTCGCTGAACCACCCGAACCTCGTGCAAGTGCATTCCGCGGGGGAGACGGACGGGCTGCACTGGTTTGCGATGGAGTTCATCGAGGGCGAGAGCGCGAAGACGCGGCTCACGCGCAAGGGGCGGCTCGATCTCGCGGAGGCCGTGGCCATCGCCATCCACGTGGTGACGGCGCTGGAATACGGCTGGCGCAAGGCGAACCTCATCCACCGCGACATCAAGCCGGACAACATCTTCCTTTCCGAGGACGGCGAGGTGAAGCTCGGCGACCTCGGCCTCGCGAAGAGCGTCGGCGGCGCCACCGCGGAGGTGCAGTCCCTCACGATGACGGGCTCCTCGATGGGCACGCCGCACTACATCAGCCCCGAGCAGGGGCAGGGCAAAAAGGACGTGGACTTCCGCGCCGACATCTACTCGCTCGGCTGCACGCTCTACCATCTCGCGGGCGGCACGCCGCCCTACTCGGGCGACACCGCGCTCGCGGTGATGATGCAGCACGTCACCGCGCCCGTGCCGAACCTCGCCCTCGCGCTCCCCGGCTGCCCGCAGTCGCTCGCCGTCGCGGTGATGAAGATGATGGCGAAAAATCCCGCGCACCGGCAGCAGTCTTACGCGGAGATCCTCGCCGACCTGCGCCGCGCCTACGATGAAGTCGCCGGGGCCACGCTTCCCTCCGTCGTCGCGGTCACGCAGCCGCAGGGTAGGGCGGCTTCGCCGAAGCCGCCCGCGAATCCCCGGCCCGCGAATCAGGGCGCTTTCGGCGAAAGCGCCCTACCTCAGGCGCAGCCCGCGCCCGCCGACATCCATTCCGCGCCGACGATCATCGCGCAGCCCGCCGCAGTTTCCAGCGGACAGCCTGCCTCGGGCGCGCTGAAAACCAAGGGCCGCCTCTACGCGGTGATTGCAGTCGTCGCCGCCATCCTCGGCATCGCCGCGTTCTTCGCCCTCCGCAAAAAGGAGCCGCAGCTCACCGAGGCCGAGCGCGCGGCAAAGGAAGGTGGAACGCGCGCTCCGTCGCGCGTTTCTTCGGCAGCCGGAGACGGAAGCGTGCGCGGAGCGCCCGCTCCACCCGCCGCCGCGACGAAGGACACACCGTTTGTGAATTCGCTTGGGATGAAGTTCGTGCCCGTTCCGATCATCGGTGGACCGACCGACAAGCAGCGTGTCCTCTTCAGCGTGTGGGAGACGCGCGTGCGGGACTACGAGGAATTTGCCACGGAGACAAAGCGCAATTGGGAGAAGCCGGATTTTGAGCAGGGGCCTGATCATCCGGCAACCACGGTGAGTTGGACCGATGCCACGGCGTTTTGCGCCTGGCTCACCGACCGTGAGCGTCGCGACGGGAGGATTCAGGCTGGTGAGGTCTATCGCCTGCCAAGCGACCACGAGTGGAGCTGCGCAGCAGGCATTGGCGCGCAGGAAAACGCAGGTGATCTGCCCAGCGACAAGGCAAAGCAAAACCGCGGAGTTCTCCCCTGGGGTGACGCATGGCCGCCACCTGACCGCACCGGAAACTTCTGGAGCGAGGAACTGCGCCCTTTGCTGGAAGGTGGCCAGTTCGACCGTCTCCAGATCTATCTCAAGGGCTCACTGTCCGGTTACCGCGACGGGCATGCGACGACAGCGCCCGTCGGCAGCTTCCCCGCCAACGCCTTCGGCCTGCACGACCTCTTTGGCAACGCCTGGGAGTTTTGCCAGGACTGGATCGATGCCAGCCAGACCTCCCGCGTGATGCGCGGCGGCTGCTGGAACACCGATCTTCGCGACCGACTCAGCCTGTCCTATCGTAGCACCGTCCTGCCGAATGACCGGACAGACCGGGGTTTCCGCGTCGTGCTCGCCTCAGTCTCCCCTTCTCCCACTCTCCCCGTCTCCCAGTCTTCCGCCGCGAGAGCCACCAAGGACGCGCCGTTTGTGAACACGCTCGGCATGAAGTTCGTCCCTGTGCCCATCACCGGCGGGCCAACGAATGGACAGCGCGTGCTCTTCTCCATCTGGGAGACGCGGGTGCAGGACTACGCGGCGTTCTCCGAGGAAACGAAGCGGAAGGTCACCACCGACCGCTACTCGCTGGAGGTCGTGAACGGGAAGGCGGAGATGAAGCAGGCGGGAAGGTCGTGGCTGAACCCGGGCTTCGAGCAGGGCAGGGACCATCCCGTGGTGGCGGTGAGCTGGGATGATGCGGTGGCCTTCTGCCAATGGCTCACCGTGAAGGAAAGCAGGGACGGCAAGCTGCCGCCCGACATGGCCTACCGCCTGCCGACGGATCTGGAATGGAGCTGTGCGGTGAACCCCGGGGAGCCGCAGGGTGACAGGGGCTTCCTGTGGGGCGGCGCCTGGCCTCCTCCTGCGAAGTCCGCCAATTACGCCGGCACCGAAACCGCCGCGGATCTGCCGCCGGGCTGGCCGGTGATCGCCGGCTACGACGACGGCTTCCCGCGCACTTCCCCCGTGGGCGCCTTCCCGGCCAATGCGCTGGGCATCTACGACCTCGCAGGCAACGTGAGGGAATGGTGCGGCGATCTGGGGAAAGACAGCCGCGACTACAAGATCATGCGCGGCGCCTCATGGCAGGATTCCGGCACCACCTGGCTGCAGTCCGCCACCCGCTGGAAGTTTAGCCCCTGGGTCGCGGACACGAGCGAGGGATTTCGGATTGTGCTGACATCCATAGAGCGCACTGCTGCAGCCTCCCCAGTCAGCGATGCCACGAAGGACGCGCCGTTTGTGAATTCGCTCGGGATGAAGTTCGTGCCGGTGCCGGGGACGAAGGTGCTCTTCAGCGTGTGGGACACGCGGGTGATGGACTACGAGCAGTATGCGGCGGCGAAGCCGGGCGTGGACGGCGCTTGGAAGACGCAGCAGAAGGACGGCGTGCCTGTGGGGCGCGAGCCGGATCATCCCGTCGTCGGCGTGAGTTGGGAGGACGCGCAGGCGTTCTGCCAATGGCTCACGGAAAAGGAACGCAAGGAGCCGGGGCGCCCCCGCCCCGCGGCTCCTTCCCGGGGCGAGGGCGCCCCAATGAGACGCGGGGCGAGGGCGCCCCGGCTCCTTGGGTCTATCGCCTGCCCACCGACGCCGAGTGGAGCGCCGCCGTCGGCCTGCCGCCCGAGCAAGGCGCGACGCCGGAGGAGAAGAACGGGAAGAACACTGTGGACTTCCCGTGGGGTAACGAGTGGCCACCGACGAAGAAGGTGGGCAACTACGCAGACGAATTATTCCACGCAAAGTTCCCGCTGAACGAAAGGGCGGAGAATGATTCGAACAAGAACAACTGGCTTGCAGGCTACGACGACGGCTTCGCGACGACCTCACCGGTGGGCGCGTTCCCCGCGAATGCGCATGGGCTCTACGACATGGGCGGCAACGTGTGGCAGTGGTGCGAGGACTGGTGGAACGCAGAGAAAACCGACCGCGTGTTGCGCGGCGGCTCGTGGATGTATAGCGATCGAGCCGGGCTTCGGTCTTCCCATCGGAATCACTTCAAACCGAACGTTCGAGATATCAACCGCGGCTTCCGCTGCGTGCTGGAGCCCGCCCCTTCCGCCGCCGCCGCTTCGCCGCAGCCCGCGCCTGCAGTTCCCAAAACGCCGCCCAACGGCTCCACCACGTGGACTGACA
Source organism: Chthoniobacteraceae bacterium (assembly GCA_044221185.1). Lineage (GTDB taxonomy): Bacteria > Verrucomicrobiota > Verrucomicrobiia > Chthoniobacterales > Chthoniobacteraceae > SXWH01. Next base: position 112,826 of record JBGAPP010000015.1, read on the forward strand.
CCACGGACCGCACCGTGCAGGGGGTGTTCAAGGCCATCGAGGGCGACAAAGTGGTGCTGGAAGTTGGCGGTAAGGCGACGTCCCTTCCGCTGGCCAGCCTCTCCGCGGAAAGTCAGAAAATGGCGCGCGATCTGGCCGCCGCGGGTGTCGCTAAGACGACTTCAGCAGTCGCCCCTGCCGGGGATGCGGCCTACGTGGGGACGTGGAAGATCGCCGACACCAACAACACGGCCACGTTTCAGGCCGACCACACGGGCGTGAAGACGGGCCAGAACGGCGTGACGCTGGATGGGACGTGGGAGGTCACCGGGGACGGGGAGTTCCACGTCAAATGGGTGGGAGGCCCCAGTTGGACGGGCAGGCTCTCCGAGGACGGGCAGAGCATGACCTCCCTCATTCAGGGGAAAGAGAACGCCAAGTGGACCCGGGTGAAGCCCTGACGCTCCGGCTCGACGTGCTGGAGCCGGCGGCCCCCGGCGTTCTCACGCCCGAGCGGTAGGGGGGGCGCGGAGCTTTGGAGTGCGGCAGTCCTCTGCCGCTTCGGTCCGGTGGGGGGATGAGGGGAGAGGGGAAAGCTCCAGAGGACTGGCGCAGTCCAAAAAAGGCGCGGTCCAAAGGTGCGCGGGCCACCCTACGGGTTGATGGACGTCCTTCGCCTCGGCGGATGCGTCGCTGGGCGGCGAAACGTGGCAAATGGCTGGCAAAGGAGCGTTACTGCCTCCAGCGTGGATGCCCCCTGGAAAACTGGGGGACTCCCCGGAAAGTGCGGGGGCACGCGCGGCTCGTTCAGTTGCGATACCGAATCAGCGAGCGCATCCCCCGGAAAAAACGGGGGCTCTGATGGGTGAGGGATTCGTGCCCCCGGAAAAAACGGGGGCTATACTGGCTCGGTCGCTCAAGCCCCCGGAGAAACTGGGGGGTGTCCCAAACGACAGACTCGACCCCCCGGAAACGCCGGGGGCTGTCCCGAGCGACAGACTGAAGCCCCCGGAAATTCCGGGGGGATGACTGGGTGGTTCAGTTTTCCAACTCCACGGCCCCGCGCCGCCCCCGAGCCACCCGGGGGAGCTGAGCAGCTTCCCGCTCTCGGAGCGGGCGAAGCCGCCGCTGGCCACCGCCTTCCCGTCGCCCCATCGGAGCGAGCTGGTGAACGTGGCGAGGAGCAGAGATTTGCCGACGGGCGAACGGCCGCGCCCACCGGCGGGCACTGCGGTCACGCCGGATGCGCCGCTTTGAAAAACAAACACCCGGCCATCCTCGCTGGGACGGCCGGGCTGCCCGGCCGGGCGGACCGGACGGGTGTGGCGCGGGCGGGCAAAGACGGGGCTCGACTCTTGGGAGAAATCCGGGCAGGGAAGGACGCCATGAACAGCCACGCTGGTGAACGCAGCCGCTGGGCAGCCGGTTTCCCGGGTTGCCGCGCGCTTCATCCCTCACCCGCATGAACGCGCCCGCTGCTGATCCGAAGCAGCCCGGAGTATGCACGTCGTGCGGTTCCGCCGTGCTGGAGGAGTCGGGCGGCGGTCTGTGCGGGCGGTGCGCGGGCGCGGGGGATTCGGCGCGGACGGTGCTGATTTCGGAAATCGGCGCGCGGTCGTCGCGGGGGAGCTGCCGCCGGTGCAGCGTGCCGGTGCCGGGTGAGAGCACGATGGATCTCTGCGCGCAGTGCCTGCTGGATGTGCCGTTGCCGCCGACGGGAGCGGGCGACACGGGGCCGCTGCCGGAGATTCCGGGCCACCGCTTCCTGCGCAAGCTGGGGCAGGGGGCGATGGGTGCGGTGTGGCTGGCGGAGCAGGAGGCGACACGGCGGCTGGTGGCGGTGAAGCTCTGCGTGGACCGGGACATCGCGGGCGAGGGGCTGCGGAGGTTTGAGCGGGAGGTGGAGCTGGCGGCGCGGATGGATCATCCGCACATCGCGCGGGTGTTCGGCGGCGGGGAGGCGGGCGGTGCCGCGTATTACGTGATGGAGTATGTGGACGGGGGGAACCTCGCGCATCATCTGCGCACGCGGCAGCCGTCCATGCGCGCGATCGTGGAGCTGATGCGGGATGTGTGCGATGGGGTGCAGCACGCGCACCAGAATGGGATCATCCACCGCGACCTGAAGCCGTCGAACATCATGGTGACTGCGGAGGGCGCGGCGAAGGTGGTGGATTTCGGCCTGGCGAAGGCGCTGGAGAAGGACGTGGCCGCGCTGGACATTTCACTGAGCGGGCAGCTCATCGGCACGCCGCGCTACATGGCGCCGGAGCAGGCGCGCGGCGCGGCGGTGGACACGCGGACGGATGTGTATGCGCTGGGCGTGATCCTCTTCGAGGCGCTCACCGGGCAGCATCCGCACGACACGGATGGCACGTGGAACGTGCTGCTGCGGCGCATCGCGGAGGACGAGCCGCGGCGCCCGCGGAGCCTGCGGCGGGATCTGGATTCGGAGATGGAGATGCTGCTGCTGAGGGCGCTGAACAAGGCGCCGGACGGCCGCTACCGCACGGCGGGGGAGCTGGCGGACGAACTGCGCCACTGGCTCGCGGGGGAGCCGCTCGCCGCGGGCCGCGCGACGCCGTGGTATTTTGCGCGGAAATGGATCGGGCGGCACCGGGCCGCGGCGCTCGCGGCTGCGGCGCTGCTTTTCCTCGCCGTGGGAGCCGCTGCCTTCTACGTGGTGAACATCCGCGCCGAGCGGGACAAGGTGCGCGCGAGCGAGCGGGAGACGCGCCGGATGCTCGCCGAGAGCCTCGCGCACAATGCGGAGCTGTCCGCCCAGCGCGGCCTGTGGAGGGAGGCGCTGGCGCAGTGGGACTCGGCGATCGCCGGCGGGCATGCGGACCCGGATGAACTGCGGCTCCAGCGCCTCACCGCGCTGCATGCGGAGCAGAGGCTGGCGGATGCCGCGGCGGAGATGAAGGCGCTGGCCGCCCGCCCGCTCAGCACCTCGCAGCGCGCGCGGCTCGACGTGTGGCTTGCGGAGAGGGAGTTCAGCCACGGGCAGACGGATGCGGGCGTGGCGATCCTGCGCGGCATTCCCGATGGGATCCTTCCGGCGGCGGATGCCGCATACGTGCGCGGGCTGCTCGCCGAGAGAGTGTCGGAGGCGGTGGATGCGTTCACCGAGGCGCTGGACCACGCGCCTCACCACATGCTGGCGAGCGGACGCATCTGCCTGCTGCTGATGCTTTCGGGCCGGCATGACGACGCGGTGCTGCGCGCCTCGGTGGCGGCCAGCCTCTATCCGAAGGATTACAATTTCCCGTTCATCGCGGTTTGCGCGCGGCTGTTCTCCGGGCGGAAGGCGGAAGCGGAGGCATTGATCAAGACCAAGCTCGCAACGGCGCCGCGGATTTACCGCGAGGGGGCGGAGTTGCTGGTGGACTTCCTCGACGCGGGGGGCCGGAGCATCCAGAAGATGAGGGACGGCGAGGAAATGAACACGGCGGGGATGGTCATGCAGTTCATGCCACTGATGATGCGCGCAAAGCAGATGAGTGGCTCCCAAGGCGCGGAATCCATCGGGTTGAGCGCGGCATTTTCGACGCCGCTCTCCCGGAAGCTCAGCGGGAACCTGCTGGAGGCGGTGCTCAAGGGCCTCGTGGCGAAGGACACGAAGGCGGGGCTCGCCGCGCTGGACCGCGCGATGGAGGTGTGGGACATCGCGGACCTGTATATCCCGAAAATCTCGATGCTCCGGGAGATGAACGACGAGGAGGGTGAATTGCGGGCGGCGCAGGAGTTTCTGAAGCGTCCGATCGCCTTCGTGCCCCAGGAACTCCGGCACTCTGTCGAGGAGATGGCTGCATTCCGCGAGCTTCAACATGCGCAGGGGGAGCCGCTGGCCATGCAGCGCGCCATGGACGCGTATCGGACCGCCGCGCAGTCAGGCCCGCTGGTCCCGATGCTCACGGTTCAGGCCGCGGTCCTGGCTCTGAGGGAGGGCCAGTTTGAATTTGTGGACTGGCTCGCGGACTCGATTCCGAAGGAGAAGCCGGATCACCGGTTGCTGAAGGCGCTCGTCGCCATTCAAAAGGGAAACCTCCGCGCGGCGTGGACGACGATCCAGTCCGGCCCGATGGGCGAGGCCGACTGGGTGCGGAGCAGGGTGCTGGAACGGGCGGCGTGGTTTGAGTCGGAGCTGCAGGCGCTGAGGCAGGAACTCGTCGGCGCGGTCGATGGGCGGCTCGGCGAATTTGAGAGGAGGGCCGGAGAGGCGGGAACGGTGGAGAGCCGCGACACGGAGTTTTTCGAGGAGGTGATGCACCTCCGCACCATCCAGGAACGGCTCGGCCGGGAGTCGGAGTCGCGCGCGACGATGGACAGGCTGCGGCTGGCCGTGCGCCAGTGGGCGGACCGCGAGGCGGAGAAGGCGGGCGCGCAGGTGCGGTCGCCGCGGGCTGTGGAGGCGTTTGCGGCCGCGTGGGCGGGCATCGGCGGCGCGGATGAGGCGGAGCACCTGCTCCGCGGATACCTCGATGTCCGTGGGAAGGCCCAGTCGGGCGACGTCCGCCTGCCGCACGTGCAGTCGCAGTTGGGGGAACTCCTGCTGAAGCAGCGCAGATACTCCGAGGCGGAGCCGTTCCTCCTCGGCGGATTCGATGCGCTCGCAAAGCTGCCGGGAACACCGCTCCGTGAAGTCGCAGCGGCGGGAAGGCACATGGTCCGCCTCTGTGTGAAGACCGGCCGTGACGGGGATGCCGTGGAATGGCGGCGCCGGGTGACGGCGGTGCTCAAGGACAGCGCCGATCTTGCCGCGAAGTCAGCTCCGCTCCGGCAGGCCGTCGAAAATGCGCGGGGAAAACCGGAGTCGCAGAGGGAGGAGCTGGCGTCCGCACTGTGGAATCTGTTCAACTTCTACATCGTGGAGGAGCGCTTCGAGGAGGCCGAGAAGCATGGGCGGGAAGCCCTGGCGCTGTGGGAAAAGATTCGCCCGGAAGACTGGAACCATTTTCGCGTCCAAGCGGGCCTCGGGCGCAGCCTATTGCTCCAGGGCCGCGTGGCGGAGGCCGAGCCGCTCCTCGTCTCCGGCTGCGAGGGGATGCTCCGCCGCCGCTCGGAGATTCCGCATGCGCTGGGGGAAGTGCTGGTCCGTGGCATCAATTCGCTCGTGGAGCTTTATCTCGAAACCGATCGTGCCGCGCCGGCTGCGGAGTGGGAGACGCGGCTCGCCGCACTCAGCCGGCCGGATCCGCTGCGGAAGAATTGAGCGGTGCCCATCCGGCCGTGCGGCGGCCATGAGGATCCTTTTGGAAAACAAACACCCGGCCATCCTCGCTGGAACGACCGGGTGCTGTGAAATCCGCGGGGAGCGGAAAGGGTGCGCGCTTAGCGGTAGGGCGACCAGAAGGCCGCGGGCGCGACGTCGGAGAGCGCGTTGTAGCTGGTGGTGTTGACCTTCGGCGCGGTGTCCACGGTGGGGAGCGTGAAGGCGTTGCCGAGGATGTCCGAGCCGCTGCTGGTGTAGAGGCGGGTGCCGGTCTTCACGTATTTCTGGATGTCGGCCCATGCGACGGTCGCGCCGCCGGGCTTGTTGTTCTCGATGGCGTAGAGGTCCACCGCGGCGTCGATGACGCGGAGGTCCTCGAGGATCTGGGTGGCCTGCGAGCGCTTGCGGCTGCGGAGGAAGTTCGGGACGGCGATGGCCGCGAGCAGTGCGATGATCGCGACGACAATCATGATTTCCACGAGGGTGAAGCCCCCCCGCTTGGTGTTCAGTTTACGGAGCATAGTGTGAATGGATGATGATTTCGGTGATGCGGGCTCGCCGCGGAGGCGGAGAGTCCATTGGAACGGAATCGTCATTTAGCAGGATGGGTGCCCGCTCAGTGGCTTCATTGCAGCGTTTGTGATGCTAATGGTTTATGGGAAGGGGGCGCATGGCGGTCTTGGAAGAAACCGCCTTGTGCCGCGAGGTTTGCGGGGTTTCCTCTGTGGCAGCAGATTCTCATCAAACCCATTTTCCTTATGAGCATTCTCCTCGGCATCGCGGCACTGTTCGGCATCATGTTTGCAATGTTCTCCGGCGCGGCCGGGGGCGACTTTTCCCAGCATCGGCGGACGCGCCTGAGCCTCTCCATGCGCCGCCTCGGGGCGGAGCCGGACGCAAAGGCTGAGCTGCTGCTGGACGGGGAGGGCTTCGAGCCGGACAGCGAGGTGCGAATCGTTGCATGGCATTTGCCCGATGGGCGCGGGGGATTTCACCGGGAGCCGGTGGAAAGTGCGCGTCCGCTGAAGCTGCGCGGGTCGTATTTCGAGGGGGCGGCGTTTGAGCCGGCGATCCCGGTGGCGGCCTATGCGGGCGAGGGCGAGCCGCACGACGTCAAGGTGATCGCCAGCGACAACCACGGCAACGCAGCCGAGGCGTGGATCAGCGGCCGGGAATTCTACTCGCCGAAGGAGTCGAGCGTCGCAGCCTGACCGCGCGGGGCGGGCGGCGAGCGCAGATCAGGCTTCGTCCGCGAGCATGCCCTCGGCGAATTCGCGGCTGTCGAAGAAGGCGAAGTTTTCCAGCTTCTCGCCGGTGCCGATGAAGCGGGTGGGGATGCCGAGCTCGTCCTTGATGGCGACGACGACGCCGCCCTTGCCGGAGCCGTCGAGCTTCGTGCAGATGATGCCGGTGAGGTTTGCGGCGGTGTGAAACTCGCGGGCCTGCGCGACGGCGTTTGAGCCCGTGGTGGCGTCCACGACGAGGAGCGTCTCGTGCGGCGCGGAGGCGTCGGTCTTCTGCAGGACGCGCTTCACCTTGCCGAGTTCGGCCATGAGGTTGTGCTTCGTGTGCAGGCGGCCCGCGGTGTCGCAGAGGATGAACTCGATGCCCTCCTTGTTCGCCTTCTGATACGCGTCGTGGCAGAGCGCGGCGGGGTCGGCGTTGTATTGGCCCTTGATGATGGGCACGCCGATGCGCTCGGCCCACACGCCGAGCTGCTCGATGGCGGCGGCGCGGAAGGTGTCCGCCGCGACGAGGAGCACGCTGTGCCCGCGCTTTTTCAAAAGGGCCGCAAGCTTCGCGGTGCTGGTCGTCTTGCCGGTGCCGTTCACGCCGACGACGAGGATGACCTTCGGCTTCGCCGCGAGCGGGCGCAGCGTCCACGTGTCGGCGGGGAGAATCTTCACGATCTCCTCGCGGGCGACCTTCACGATGGTGTCGGCGTTCGGCACGTCCTTGCTGGCCTGGAGCGCCTTGATGATGCGCATGGTCATGCCGATGCCGAGGTCGGCGCGGATGAGCGACTCCTCGAGCTCGTCCCAGTCCACGGCCTTGCCGGTGAACTTGTTCCAGATTTTTTTGAGGAAGCCGAAGGCCATTGGGAAAAGGAATCAGGGATCAGCGGGCAGGGGTCAGGATTCAGGGGGCGGTTGGCGGGCGGTGGGCTGACTCTTGACCGCTGGCTCCTGACTCCTTTGCACGACGGCCTCGCGGAGGGGCCGGGTGAGCTCGCCCTTGAACTTGTCGAGCACGCCATTCACAAACCGCCCGCTGTCCTCGCCGCCGAACTTCTTCGCCAGCTCGATGGCCTCGCTGATCGCGACGACGGGCGGTGTCTCCATGCAGTGCAGCATCTCGTAAATCGCGAGGCGGAGGATGTTGCGGTCCACGGCCGCGAGGCGGTCGATGGTGAAGTTCTCCGTGTATCTCACGATGCGCCCGTCCACTTCGGCGATGTGCGCGTTCACGCCCGCGACGAGGTTTTCCGCAAAGTCGCGCACGGACTGCTTGGCCTCGCGGAAGGCCCAGAAGTCCTTCCGGAGATCCGTGGCGCGGTCGCCGTGGATGTCCTGCTGGTAGAGAAACTGGATGGCGGCCTCGCGGCCCTCGCGTCGCTTGCTCATGGAAAGTCGTCAGTGCTGCGCGCTGCGGATCGCGCCGAGCGAATGGATCATGCGCACCGCGGCGCGTGCGGCCTCGGTGCCGCGGTTGATGGTCGAACCGAGGCAGCGCGCGCGCGCCTGCTCCTCGGTGGAGACGGTGAGCACCTCGTGCAGCACGGGGATGCGGAGCTTCAGGGAAAGGTCGAGCAGCGAGCGCGTGACGGCGGTGGCGATGAGCTCCGCGTGCATGGTCTCGCCCTCCCACAGGAGGCCGAAGGCGAGGATGGCGTCCGCTTTTCCCTGCTCGCCGACGGTCTGCACGCCGAGCGGGATTTCAAAGGAGCCCGGCACGCGGACGACATCGACTGCGGACTGCGGCGCGATGGCGGCAAGCTCCGCGCGCGCGGCGTTCACGAGGCCGTCCACGAGCTGCGCGTTGTAGCTGCTCGCGACGATCACGAAGCGCCTCGCGCCGCTGAGCGGCTGCGGTCGGTCTGGTAGTGCGGTGGCCATCGGGCCGCGGAGAGTAGCGAGCGATGGGTGGCGCGCAAGGGCGGCGAGTGGATTGCCTCCGCGGGGAAAATGAAGTGACAGCGCTGCGTCATGCGCATTTCCTCGCGCTATGAACGATTGGTTCCGCCTCCGCCCCGAAGTCGAAGCGGCGATTCCCTCGCCCGCGCTGCTGCTTTACCGCGACCGCATCGAGCACAACCTGCGGCTCATGGTGCAGATCGCCGGCGACCCCACGCGCCTGCGCCCGCACGTGAAGACGCACAAGCTCGGCCCGCTCGTCGCGCGGCAGATCGAGCTGGGCATCACGAAGTTCAAGGCGGCCACCGTCGCGGAGACGGAGATGTGCGCGATGGCCGGAGCGGCGGATGTGCTGCTGTCATTCCCCGCGGCGGGGCCGACCTGCACGCGGCTCTGCGAACTTGCGCGGAAATTCCCCGACACGAAATTCTCCGCGCTCACCGACAGCGCCGAGAGCATCGCGCAGCTCGGTGCCGCGGCGCGTGCATCGGGAATCACGCTTGATGTGTTCCTCGACATCGACGCTGGAATGCACCGCACAGGCGTGGCTTCCGGCGCGGATGCGGTCGCGCTTTACAGGAAACTCGCCGCCGAGCCCGGCCTGCGCGCCGCCGGTCTGCATGCCTACGACGGACACCTGCACCAGCCGGCTCCCGCTGAGCGCGAGCGCGAGTGTGAGGCGGCATTCGTGCCCGTGCTCGCGCTGCGCCGCGACCTCGAAGCCGCGGGCCTCCCCGTGCCCACGCTCATCGCGAGCGGCTCGCCGACTTTCGCCATCCACGCAAAGCACAACGACCGCGAGCTGAGCCCTGGCACGACGGTGCTGTGGGACTTCGGCTACGGCGACAAGCATGGCGACCTGCCCTTTCTCCCCGCGGCGCTGCTGCTCACGCGCGTCGTGAGCAAGCCCGGTCCGAACCGCCTCACGCTCGACCTCGGCCACAAGGCCGTAGCCGCGGAAAATCCGCACCCGCGCGTGCGGCTCATTGAAATTCCCGAGGCGACGTTTGCGATGCAGAGCGAGGAGCATCTCGTCATCGAGACTCCGCGCGCCGCTGAGTTTGCCATCGGCCAGGCGCTCTACGGCATCCCGCGCCACATCTGCCCGACCGTCGCGCTGCACTCCGAGGCGGTCGTCGTCGAGGACGGCCTGGTCGTGGACACGTGGCCCATCCTCGCGCGTGCACGGCGGATCACGGTTTAGCGGCGGCTACTGAAATATTGCGCGTTGCCGCGTGGGAGGCCCGCGTGTTTCCTCCCGCGCCATGAAGCTCCCAGTCCTCGCCGTTCTCCTCGCCACCACCGCATTCCGCGCCGTTGCCGGCGACGGGCTCGATGCAGGGCTGATGCGGATGCCCGCCGTTTCGGAAAAGCAGATCGCATTCGTGTATGCCGGCGACATCTGGGTTGCGCCGAAGGAAGGCGGCACGGCGTTCCGGCTGAGTTCGCCCGCGGGGGAGGAGACGTTCCCGCGCTTCTCGCCGGACGGACGGGAGATTGCCTTCACCGCGAACTACGACGGCGCGGAGTCCATCTACGTGATGCCCGTGACCGGCGGCGAGCCACGCCGCGTGACGTATCACGGCGCGGGCGACCGCATGGTGTGCTGGTGGCCGGACGGGAAGAGCATCGTCTTCGGCTCACGCCGCGAGAGCTTCAGCGACCGCGTGGGGCAGTTCTTCAAGGTGAACGCGCAGGGCGGGATGCCCTCGCGGCTGCCGATTCCTTATGGCGAGTTTGGCGCGGTGTCGCCGGATGGGAAGACCTTCGCCTACACGATGACGGACACCGACCGCGCATCATGGAAGCGTTACCGCGGCGGCATGGCGCCGGACGTGTGGCTCTTCCGCCTCGACACCGGGGCGGCGGAAAACATCACGCACAACGACGCGTGCGACTCGCAGCCGATGTGGGCGGGCAATGGCCGCGTGTATTTCCTCTCCGACCGCGGCGAGGGAAAGCGCGCGAACCTCTGGTGCTACGAGACAGCCGCGAAGAAGCTGCGGCAGGTGACGCATTTCACGGATTACGACGTGCGCTATCCGTCCGTCGGGCCGAAGGAGATCGTGTTTGAGAACGGCGGCTCGCTGCAGCTCCTCGACCTCGCGACGGAGAAGTCGCGCGAGGTGAAAATCGAAGTCATCACCGACAAGGCGACGCTGCGTCCGCGCGTGCAGAATGTGGGCGGCCTCACGCGCTACGGCGCGATTTCGCCGACTGGCAAGCGCGTGCTCATCGAGGCGCGCGGCGACATTTTCTCGGTGCCGTCGGATCAGGGCGTGATCCGCAATCTCACCGAGTCCACGGGCGTGGCCGAGCGTTACCCCGCGTGGTCGCCGGACGGGAAGTGGATCGCGTATGTCTCCGACCGCAGCGGCGAGAATGAGCTGACGCTGCGCAGCGCGGAGAACAAGAGCCCCGGTGGCAAGGATGCGGAGCAGCAGCTCACGAATTTCGGCAAGGGCTGGCGCTACCAGCCGCACTGGTCGCCGGACTCGAAGAAGATCGTCTTCATCGATTCCGAGATGCAGATCTGGCTGCTCGACGTGGAGTCAAAGCAGACGGTGCCGATTGACCACCAGATGTGGCTCTATCACGGCGACCTTGAGAACTTCTCCTTCTCGTGGAGCCCCGACAGTCGCTGGATCGCCTATGCGGGCGACACGGAGAACCGCCAGCAGTGCGTCGTGATTTACGACACGAGGCAGCACCAGAAGCACCAGGTCACGAGCGCGTTTTACGATGACGACATGCCGGTCTTCGACCCGGCGGGGAATTATCTCTTCTACCGCAGCAAGCGGACGTTTTCGCAGCACCGCAGCGATTTCGACAACACGTGGACTTACGTCAACAGCCATTCGATCGTCTGCGTGCCGCTGCGCAAGGACATGCCCTCGCCGCTCGCGCCGCGGAACGATGAGGAGCCGGTGAAGAAGGATCCGCCAAAGGAAGCCCCGAAGGAGGCGCCGAAGAGCACGGACCCGGCGAAGAAGCCGGAGGATTCGAAGAAGGGCGAGACGAAGCCGCAGGAGAAGCCCGCGGAGAAGCCCGCAGACAAACCTGCCGACCCGCGCCAGGCGCCGGAGCCGCCGAACCGCACGGTGATCGTCCAGACGAAGAACGGTCCGGTGCGCATGATGGCCGGTCCTGCGCAGGCGCCGAAGCCGACCGATGTGAAGATTGACCTCGATGGCTTCGAGGGCCGCGCGATCGTGCTGCCGATTGGCAGCGGGCGCATCGACCAGCTCGGTGCGCTGCCGGGCAAGGTGATCTTCCGCTGGCCGCCGCGCCAGGGCTCGAACAACCGCACGGCGCCGCTCAGTTTCTACGATGTGAACATGCGGGCCGAGCGCATGATCCTCGACGATGTCGGCGGCTATGAGGTCAGCGCGGACGGAAGCAAGATGCTCGTGGCGAAAGGCGGGAGCTGGTTTGTCGTCGCCGCGGCCGAGGGGCAGAAGGCCGAGCGCGCGCTGCCGACGGGTTCGCTCGAGGCGATTGTGGATCCCGTCGCCGAGTGGCGGCAGATCTTCGACGACGCGTGGCGCATTGAGCGCGACTTCTTCTACGATCCCTATCTGCACCTCGTGCACTGGCAGAAGATGCGCGAGCGCTACCGCAGGATGATCGACGCCTGCGCGACGCGCCACGACGTGAACTACGTCCTCGGCGAACTGCTCGGCGAACTCAACAGCTCGCACACTTACCGCAGCGGCGGCGACCTGCAGGGCACGTCGCACCGCAACACCGGCTACCTCGGCTGCGACTACGCGCTCGAGCAGGGCGCCTACCGCATCAAGCGCATCTACGACGTCGCGCCGTGGGACACGGGCGTGCGCTCGCCGCTGCGCGGGCCGGGTGTGCAGGTGAAAGAGGGCGACTGGCTGCTCGCGGTGAACGGTCGCAAGCTCGACACCGGAGTGGAGCCCGCCGCGGCGTTCAGCGGTCTCGCGGAAAGGACCGTGGTGCTCACCGTGAACGACAAGCCCGTGCTCGAGGGTGCGCGCGAGGTCGTGCTTCACACGCTCGGCACCGAGGCTCCGCTGCGCCACTACTTCTGGATCAATGAGAACCGCAAGCGCGTGGAGGCGGCGACGGGCGGGCGCGTCGGCTACATCTACGTGAAGAACACCGGCGACGAGGGGCAGACGGAGCTGTTCCGCCAGTGGCGCGGACAGACGCAGAAGGACGCGCTCATCATCGACGAACGCTGGAATGCCGGCGGCCACATCCCCGACCGCTTCATCGAGCTGCTGAACCGCCCGGTCACGAACTACTACGCCGTGCGCGACGGCCGCGACTGGTCGTCGCCGTTCGTCACCGCGAACGGTCCGAAGGTGATGCTCGCCAACGGCTGGAGCGGCTCCGGCGGCGACTGCTTTCCGTTTCTCTTCCAGCAGAAAAAGCTCGGGCCCGTGATTGGCACGCGCACGTGGGGTGGCCTCATCGGCATGACCGGCTCGCCGTCGCTCATCGACGGCGGCAAAGTCACCGTGCCGACCTTCGCCATCTACGACACGAGTGGCAACTGGATCATCGAGGGCACTGGCGTGAAGCCCGACATCGAGGTGCTGGAAGACCCCGCATCACTCGCGAAGGGCACGGACCCGCAGCTTGAACGCGCCATCAAGGAAATCCTCGCCCAGCTCGCGAAGGCGCCCCCGAAGGCGCCCGCCAAGCCAGGCTACACCGACCGCACGCGCTGATTCCGCTCAGCGAATCTTCGCGTCCGGCAGTTCCTTCCCGATGCCGGCGTCGAGCGGCATCTTGTCGTTCGCGGGCGGGAGGCCGGAGTCGGTCATCGTCTTCACGAGTAGCGCCTGCATCTCGGCGACCTTGCCGGCGTGCTTCGGGTCGTTGATCAGGTTGTGGCGTTCCTCGGGGTCGTCCTTGATGTGGTAAAGCTCGGCCATGTGCTTGTCCGGAGAGCCGTCGCCGTGCGGGTAGCGCATGTATTTCCAATCGTCGGTGCGGACGGCGCGGACGTTCGGCGTGTAGGGGAACTGCTTCTCGTAATTGTATTCGTAGAACCACGCCTTGCGCCAACCGGCGTCGCCGCTGCGCACGAGCTTCACCCACGACTTGCCATTGATCGCGTCCAGCGGTTTCGCGCCGCACAGTTCGAGGATGCTGGGCGCGACATCCGTCGTCAGTGCCTGCTCCTTCACGATTCTTCCAGCGGTGGAAGCCGGCAGCGAACCCTGCCCGGACTGGCGGTTTTCATCTCTGGCTGAAGCTGTCGTGAGGGCTGGGTAGCGCACGATGAGCGGGATGCGCAGGCTGGCCTCGTGCGCGGTGCGCTTGTCCACCATGCCGTGCTCGCCTTCGAGCAGACCGTTGTCGCCCATGAAGACGATGATCGTGTTGTCGAGTTCGCCGCGCTCTTTGAGGAAAGCCACGAGCCGCGCGATGCTGTCGTCCACGCTCAGGATCGTGCCCCAGTAGCCGTGCATCATGTTTTCGAAATCCTTCACCGCCTCGGGCCGGTCGTCAGGGAATTTCTTCCGCCACTCGAAGAGCGGCCCGTAGATGCCGTGCCACGTGTAGAGCCGCTCCTTGATCCACGCCGGCTTGTCGCCGAGCTCGAACGCCGTCTGCGGATACGGCACGCGCACGGAGTCAAAGGTGTGCGCGTATTTCTCCTCCGGCGTGTAGAAACTGTGCGGCGCCTTGTGGCCCACGCAGAGCGCCCACGGCTTGCCGGCGTGATCCTTCTTCATCCAGTCGAGCGCCATGTCGGTCACCACCGTCGTGTAGTAGCCCTTCAACACCTTGCGCTCCTTGCCGCCGAGGTTCCACTCCGTGTCGAAGTATTTGCCCTGCCCCTTGTGCGTCGCGAAGTAATCGAAGCCCCAGCGCGGCATGTCGTTGTCCTCGCCCATGTGCCACTTGCCCATGTAGGCCGTCTCGTAGCCCTCCTCGCGCAGGCGCTGCGGCCAGTGGGTGAGGTTCGACGGCAGCTCGGTGAAGTTGTCCCGCACCCCGTGCCCGTGCGCGTAGAGCCCGGTGAGGATCGACGCGCGGCTCGGCGAGCACAGCGAAGTCGTGCAGAACATGTTCTCAAAGCGCACGCCCTCCTTCGCCAGCCGGTCAATGTTCGGCGTCTTCAGCGCCGGATGCCCCGCGCACGACAGCGCATTCCACCGGATGTCGTCGCAGAGGATGAAGAGGACGTTCGGGCGTTTCGTCGCGGCGTCGGCGGCGTGCGTGTTGTTGAAAAGGAACGCAAGGGCGAGGGCGGCGAGCAGGAGGCGGGGCAGGGAGTGCATGGTGCGACGAGCTTGCGGAAGAAGTGCGGGCGCATCCAGCGCGCAATGAGGCGATCGTGGACTGCAAATGCTGAGGATGAGGCTCAACGATCCGGAATCGCCGGAAAAATGACGGCGAGGCATTTGCAGCGCCGGGTGCCTCTGTGCAGGCTCGTTTGACGGAGGAGAGGGTTTCGCCACTGAGTAGAAATTCGATCGCAAATACAGATTTCGCCAGAACGGGAGGGCACCCGCGCTGCTGCCTTGAGAAGCATGAGCCTTCCAATCAATTCCCGTTCAACCGCCGAGAAAAGCGGCGGGGAATCACCGCCGGAGCGCCTCCAGACGCTCACCCGCGCGCGGAAGGGCATCTTCGCATTCGCCATCGTCGAAGTGATGATGGCGGCGACCATTCTGGCGCTGGTCGCGGTCACGACGACGCAGGCTCTCCTGCACCTGAACCGCCGCGCTGCGATCTCGCGTGTGAGCAACGCCGCCAAAGCCGAGGCGCTCTCCCGCATCCAGGAGGTGTCACAGTGCTCCTACAATCCGGATGCCCAGCCCGCAGTCATCCCCTCCATCCTCCAGATTGGAACCACCGCTCAGGCCGTCGATCTCGGGAGCAACACGGTTGATTTGGGCAGCATTCCCGGGATGGCGATTTGGACGGTGTCCGCCGTCCCCGGCGGGGGCGGCACCCTCGCCATCAAATGCACAATCCAATACAGCTATCTGGGAAGAAATCTCTCGTATGAGTTGTTCACTTACAAGGCGTCCGATTAGGAACCGTGGCTTCACGCTGGCCGAAATTTTGGTCGCGATGGGATTGGCCGGGCTTGCTGGCACCTTGCTGGTCAGCGTCCTGATTGCCACCATGAGCCTGTCCAGCCAGAACGTGGTGACGAACGTCTCAAGCTATCGCGCGCGCCAGACGCTCGACCGTCTCGAGGAACTTGTGCGCTTTGCCCAAGAGGAGCCGAAATTGATTGGATCTGATGGCGTGCCCGCCTCCGGGACTGCTTCAGCCGGCATTCTCGCTAAGCGTGCGTTGGGCGGGCCTTATGTCTTCAAGAATGCGAGCGGACAACCGGATGCCGAAATCACCGCTGGTGCGATGAGTTTCATGGTGGAATACTCATCAGCCGCCGGTCTGGCCGCCCCGCAGGTGGGGGACTTTTTCTTGATCAATTTATCAACTCATCCGGAACTCGAGGTGGCCAGCGTGACTGCGACCTCAGGCTTCGGTTCGGTGTCGCGGGCCATCGTGACGACGCGGCAGGGCATTCCTGAGAATGCAAAACCGGGGAGTTACACGGTCTCGGCTAGCCGCTATCATAAGGAGGCCTATGTTTTTGTCCAAGACGGCAGTCAATGGACGTTGCGTCACTATCCGCGAGTCACTGCGGGCACCAGTTTCAGCGACACTGCGGCTTTCCGCGTGGTGTCCACTGGATTTCAGAAGCTCGGTGGCGAAGCATTTTTTACCTCGACAGCCGGCAATGGCACTCGCGCCACATGGCTGCGCGCGGTGGCACGCTGCTCGGATCACGCGGAATATGCCGAGACGGTTAGGGGACGGAACACGCTGACGCGCATGCCCGTCCAAATCAAACTTTGGAATTACAACGCTCCTCCACCCCAGCCGTGAACCACACACCTTCCATGAAAAAAATCGGCGATGAAAACGGAAGCGCGATGCTGTCGGCATTGTTCATCGTCGTCGTTGCGGCATTGGTCATCGGAGCCGCCCACATGTCAACGTCGGGACAGGCGCTGCTGACCGCGCGGAGCGCGGACATGGACGCGCTCGAATCCACGGCGGAGGGCGTGCTCGACTATGCCTACGGGAAATGGAAAGCCGCGATGGATAGCTCGGGACTGCTGAACGCGGCGGATGCAACCGCATTGGTGAATGGCGGCAACCGGCCGGCGACACCCTCCAACATGGACATCGTGAGCCTGTCGATCACCCCCGTGGATGCCTACGGCGCACCCAGCGCGGACGCTGTGAAAACTTACGACTACCGGATGTCGTTCGTCTATTCCTACGTCGGATCGGTCACGATCCGCAGTTTGGGGATTGGCGGCGAAAGGAAGACGACCCTGCGGCGCAGCTTCATCTACACCTCCGTCCCGCCGACGCGCGGCATGTTTTTTTCCGAGGGGAACTTCGAGCTCTACAAGCCGGCAAAAATGGTGATCGGAGGCGATGTCCACACGAATGCCGACGCCCACATCTCGACGGGAACATCGTCCTCAAACCTGACATTCCTGGCAAATTCGAGGGTCACCTACGTCGGCTCATACGACAACGGCATCCCACCCGGTGCGGCGGCATGGAGCAGTTCGGGCACGAATTATCCCCCAACCTATGAGCTCGGCCTGTCCAGCCAGGTGAAGAAAGTGCCGGAGATTTCGGGCATCGGTCTCGGCACGGCGGCGGAATACGACACGACTGACGCCAACCCGAACAACGACGGCAACCGGGAACTCATCGAAGCACCCGTTGGCGGCTTCGAGGATCCCGATTCGATCGCGGCGAGCCGTATCTACAACACCGCCGGAATCCTCATCAACGTCACCGGCCCCGTGGACACTTCCGCCACGCTCACTCCGAGCGCGGGCAACGGCACAACCACCTATACAGGCGGCAACATCAGCATCAAGGCACAGAACTCTACTTCACTGAGCGCGGCCCAGGCCGCGACGGTTCGGAATGCGGTGAGCAATGCCATCGTCACACAGGTTCAGCAGTGGGTGCCGAACCTCGTTCAAGTGCAGCAGCAGGTCTGGGTTTCAAACTGGGTTGAAGTCACCACTCAAGTATGGGTGACCTCCGGATATTACACTGGTTCGGGATCAAAGAGAAGGTGGGTGGACACCAGTCACTGGGAAACCCAGACGTCGATGGTGGATCAGGGGAGCTATCAGACACAGACGGTGACGATGGATCAGGGCCATTACGCCACGGTGAACCAGACCACGCACAAGACGATCTACGACAAGCGTGAGTTGCAGGAAATTCCAGTCACGGACCTGGACATCGGGGCCATCACCCCGACGCTCAACAACCTCTCGGGCTTCAACGGGATCATCTATATGACGGATTCCGGATCCGGGGACAAGACCGCCATTCGAATCAAGAATGGAGGCGTGCTTCCGAACAACGGCCTCACCGTGGCCACCGAGGGCGGCCTGTATGTGCAGGGGGACTACAACACGGGCACGACCAGCAATCCGAACGCCGTGCCCGCCAACAGCAGCCCCGCGGCCAACGCATCCACAGTCGTCGCAGGTTACACCACCAAACCCGCCGCCCTGGTGGCCGATGCGATCATGGTCCTCTCAAACAACTGGTCTGACAGCAACGCCAACAAGAGCGTGGGCAGTCGGAATGCCGCGAACACCACGCTGAACACCGCACTCATCTCCGGCTATCTCCCATCGACCAATGGCGGCGACTACGGGAGGTCGGGATACTCCGGGGGAATGAACAACTTTCCGCGGCTGCTCGAAACATGGAGCGGCGACAGCCTCACCTATTCCGGCGCCTTCGTCTCCCTTTACGAGAGCAGGCGATACACCGCTCCCTGGGACACGGGCGACATCTACGTTCCGCCCACGCGCTACTGGTATTTCGACACCCTGCTGCTGACGCGGGTTCTCCCGGGCATTCCGGCATCGGGTGGTTTCATCCGCGGGCAACTGAACAAGATGTGACCTATGATGACTCGGAAGCTGCACCACAAGGCTGCCGCCGCGATGCTGGCGGTCCTTCTTCACATCTCGCCCGGTTCCACCGCAGCGGAGGCGCAGCCCCCGGCGATTTCATTCACCGCGCGCGTGTCTGAGGAATCGAATGTGGAGGGGCCTGATGTGCGGAGGACTTATTTCAGCATCGGTGCAAAGCGGATGGCTTTCGGAGTTCCGAAAGGCTGCCGTCTCTCCTCGGACGAGGGCGGTTTCGTCCTCCTTCCGCCGCGCAACTCTCTGGACGGGGAGATTCGCATCGGCCGCTCGGACTTCACGCCGGATTTCGACTTGGCCGCCAATGCGCTGAAATACCGCGATGCCGCCTCCGCGGACATTCCGAAGGGCGCCACCAACGTCAGCGTGGAGCAACCGGTGCTGAATGTCTTCCCCTACAATGGCTGGAGGAGCCTCCGCTTCACTTGGAGCTATTCGCTTTATGGGCGCCCGCTGGTCCGGACGGTGACTTTCCTCAACCTCGAAATCGGGGTGCAGATGGTGGTGACGACGGTCGCCGCGAAGACCGATGCGGAGAAGATCAGCGAGATCGCGAGGCAGTTCATGCGCTCGTGGTGGGTGATGGCAGGCTAGGCGCCTTTTCCCGCCGTTGCTGAGTCTCGCCCCGGGGCGGACGGCACTCAGCGCTTGGCCGGCAGCCACTGCGCCGCATCGATGATCACGTGGCCATTGGTGGCGGCGTTGCTGATCTCGACCCAGCCGGACTTTCCGCCGGCGAATTCGAATTCGCCGAGCGTGTGGAAGGGCGCGTCTCCCTTTGGGGTGACCTTCTGGTTCACGACGACTTTCGTTTCACCGCCCGCGTGGTGGATGACGACGGGGACGTTCGTCGCGCGGTTGCCATTCGTGCCGTAGGAGATTGCGACGCGGTAGCGGCCCGCGGCGGGGAGGTCGGGAATGAAGCGCGCCTTCTGGCTGCCCTTCTCGGCGTTGCCATCGTGGCGGTAGCCGGTGCCGATGAAGCCCGGCGTGGTGTGGCCCTCGGCGTCGAAGCCCGTGCGGACAGCCTGCTCGTCGTCCACGACGATGCCCGGCACTTTCGCGACGGGAATACCCGAGCCCTCGCCCTGCGCGGGGCTCTCGAAATCGAGCACCTGTTTTCCGGCGAGCAGCCGCTCCTTGAGCTTCGCATAGTCGATGGCCTGCACCGTCGTGCCGCCCTCGATGGCGAGGCCGGCGGCCGTGGCGGCGCTTTGCCCGAGCACCATGAAGACGGGCTCCATGCGGATGCTGCCATAGGAGATGTGGCTCGCGCTGAGGCAGACGGGCACGAGGAGGTTCGTGCATTGCCCGGCCTTTGGACGAATGCTGCGGTAGCTCACAGGATACGGGCGTGAGCCGACCTGCACGTCGCCTTCATTGCGGACGAATCCCTCCGCGGTGACGTAGCGCTGGATGTTGTGCGAATCCATGTTGTAGGCGCCCATGCCCACGCTGTCCTCGACCACTTCCTGCCGCTTGCAGTTCTTCTCCGTCATCACGTAGTCGCTGATCATGCGGCGCGCCTCGCGGACGTAGAGCTGGCGTGGAAAGTTGCCGTTGTCGGTGAACTCATCCTTGGCGAGGCCGAAGCGCTGGAATGCCTCGCGGATTTTCTGCGGCACGCGGGGATGGTGCGCGTAGGTCCACATGAGGCCCTTCTGCCAGTCCTCGTGTGCCTTCCAGATTTTCTCGCGTGTTGCGTAGTCGGCGTCTGGGTAATCCCAATTCTGCCCGATGAAGTCGGTGCTGATGGCAAAGTTGTTGTTCGTGTCGGTTTTGCGGTTCGGCATCGGCGTGGGCGCCCACGAGATGCGCGAGTCGCCGGCCTCGACATTGCGGAGCGCGAGTTCAAACCAGCGCTCGTCGTAGTTCGCGGGCTTCTCCCAGTCGCGGCGGTTCTCGGGCACGTCGGTCGTGCACATGCGGAAGTTGTATGCCTGCACCTTGCGGTCGCCGGAAAACTCCACGCCGGGGTCGCGCTCGATGCCGGGCAGCAGCCCGCTCGAGGGTTCACCGGGCTTCACGTAGGGGTCCACCTTCACGATGAACTGGTGCGACTTCGCGTGGCCGACCTGCACGCCGTTCAGCGTCTCGCCATAGACGGAGTTTGCCTCGCGCCCGACGTGGTAGCTCACGCCGGCCTTCGCCATGAGATCGCCCTCGTAGGTCGCGTCGATGAACACCTTCCCCGAAAATTCGCGGCCGCTCTCCATGACGATTTTCACGATGCGCGCGCCGTCCTTCACCACACCCTTCTTCAAGTCGAGCCGCTCGCCGAAGACTACCTTCACACGTTCGCCCGCAGCCTTCAGCATCGCATCATACACCTCGGTCGCGGCGTGCGGCTCGAAGGTCCACATGGTGTCCTCGTTCTCTGCGTTGCCGTGAGGGCGCTTTGCGAAATACTGCTCGCGCGTCTGCTGCTTCCACTTCGCCGGGTCGGAGTAGTGGCGGAAGATGCCTCCGTAGAATTCGCGCGAGATGCCGCCGATGGCGCGCTTGTTGCCGATGTCCGTCGCGCCGAGCCCGCCGGTGGTCAGGCCACCGAGGAACTTTGTCGGCTCGATGAGCACCGCAGTCCGCCCTTCGCGGGCGGTCTGGATCGCGGCGGTGATTCCGGCGGAAGTGCCACCGTAGATGACGACATCCTCGGCGCGGAGTGCGACGCCGAGACCGAGCAGGCAGAGGAATAGGGAGCGCATGACACAGGCGTTGTCGTGCCTGCGCAAAACGCCCGCAAGCTTACTCGCGCGGCGACCACGCGGCTGGAATTCCGTCTCAAGCGATCGTGCGAGGCCGCGTCACTTGGCGTGCGGCGCGGGAATGTCCAAATCCTTGCAGATCTTCCGGCAGAGGAATTCATTGATCTCGCGGTGTCTCGGCACGGCGGTGGATTTGCGGTTGCCGCGATGGACATAAACGGAGTGGCTTCCACCCTCGCGGAGAAACTCGGCTCCATGAGCGTGCAAATGCGCAATCAAGTCGCGCAGTTTCACGCAGCAACCAGCGGGAACGGCTCCCGGTGCACCGTCTGCCCCGCGATTTCCTCCTCGGCCAGCACGCGGTTGGCCTCCAGCACCAGCGTGACCGCTTCGCGCAAATTCTCACGTGCCTGCTCCAGCGTGGCGGCCTGGGTGTTCGCGCCCGGAAGTTCCTCCACCCACGCAATGTAGCCTTCGGGCACTTCCTTGAAGACAGCGGTGAGGTTCATGGGATCACGATTAGGCCGCACACGTGGATTTGTCATCGGCAATTTCACGCGTCGCGAGACTGCGTGGCAGAAGACATGCACATTTCCGTGTCCCTACTCGCGCGGCGGATTCAGCTCGCGCGTGGAGGCGCCGTTCGTGTCGCTGAGGATGAGCACGGCGAGCTTCTCGACATCGCTCAGCTCGTTCGGCTTCAGCATCTGGTAGTCGAGTCCGTTTGCCGGCGGTGTTTCCGAAGTCCGCTGCTGGCGGTGCTGCCCCTCGCTGCTGTTCAGGCTCGCGTAGTCGAAGCGTCCGCGCAGGTCGGTGTAGCCGTCCTTGAAGAAGCGCACGGCGCCGCCCTTCAGCCGCGCATAGACCTTCACGTAGGCACGGCTCACGGGCTTGTCGCTCGCGGAGTCGCGGGCCTCGATGCGGCCGTAGTTTTCCGCGACGGTGAGCTTGAGCGTGTTCGCGTGGTAGGCGTGCGCCTTGCGCTGGCCGGCGCCGACGATCTCGACGAGCACGTTGGCCTTTGCGAATTCACCGGGCAGCGCAATCTCGAGGGTGTCCTTGCCCTTCGGCAGTTCTTGGCGCGCGGTCTTGCTGGGCTTCACGATGGCGAAACGGCCCGCGTCCTGGCTCACGAACGGGTTGCTGCTGAATGAGAACTCCGCGTCCATCAGGTAGTAGTTGATCGTCACTTCGCCGAGGTTCTTCCAAGTCAGCGCGACTGCCCTGTTCTCGACCTTGAAGTCGAACGACGGCTCTGTGGCGGCGAGCGTGCTTTGCTCCTTCTCCCGGTCGGGCTTGTCGCCCTTCTCCGCCTTCACGGCCTTGCCTTCGATTTCATCGAGCTGTGTGGTCACTTCGGCGAAAAGCTTCTGCCAGCGCGCGACGGGATAGTCGCTGTAGCGCGACGCGATGCCGCGCGCGTCGGCGAGGTTGCCCTCGTAGAAATCCGCGTAGCAGCGCAGGTAGTCGTGCTGGAGGCGCGTGGGCAGCGCCGCGGCGTCGATGGAGCGGAAGCGCGTGAGCGCCTCGTCCACGCGGTCCTGGAGGAAGAGGTAATACGACACGCTCATCGAATCCATCGGGTCGAGCTGCGGCTTGTGCGCGAGAACATCGAGCAGCGAGCGGTATTGGCCGAGCACGGCGGGGTTCGCGATGCGGCGCTCGCCGCCGATGCGGTGCGCGCGCTGGTTCACGAGCGGCGAATACTCGAGGTGCTCATGCGAGCGGCGCTCGATGGGATCGAGCAGGATGAGCCTGCTTGAGAGAAACGGCCCGCACTGGCTCACGAACGGATCCTTGTGCTTGAGCCACTCGCGCAGCGCCTCGGCATCGTTGTGCATGAGCGCGTAGCTGTGGATCGTTTCATTCCACACATGGTGCTCGCCGAGAAATGCGGTGAGCTTCCTGAAAAACGCCGCGTCCCTGCAGCGCCACGCGACGCGCGACACGTTGATCGCGGCGAGGTTGTTCTGCGCCAGGAATGCGAACACATCGTCCGCGCTGCCGTATTGCGAGATGTAGTCCCACGACGCCTTGTCCACCTGCGTGAGCTTCGCGACGACGTTGAACTCGAACGGCTTCGCTGCGCCGGCAGACGTGTTTGCGACGGACACGTTCACCGGGAAGTGAGGGAACTTCGCGCCCGCCTGCGCGCTCACCGCGGGGAAGTAGAAGTGATGCTCGAACGTCTGCGTCGTGTAGGGCGCGAGTCGCACCTGCCGCGAGTCGGTCGCCTTGCTGCCGCCGACCGGCACCGCGCCCTGCGGGATTTGCAGCAGCACCTCCGCCTTCACCGGTGCACTCGTCGGGTTCGTCACCACGGTGTTCGCACCATAGACGACGCCGGTGAGGAATTCGTCCGTCACGTATTTCTCAAATTTCTCGTTGCCGGCCATGCGGTAGCGATCGCCTTGGCGGAAGAAACTCTGCGAGACGAGGAGCTGCGCCGCGTCGGCCTTCGCGGCGGCCGCGGGTTTGATCTCCTTGTGGAAGACGAGCATCGGCCCGCCCGCGGTGAGCGTGAACTGCCCGCCGTCGGCCTTCGTCGCGTGCTTCGGCGCGTCGAACGGCAGATCGAGCACGGCGAGCGCGAGCATCATTTCGGTGAAGCTGCGGCTCGCCTCCGCGATGTGCGGCGAGACGAACGGCGTTTTCGCGCCCGACGCGACGTGCGCGGCGTAATCCCGCCAGAACGCATTCACAGTCACGAGGGAGGCGTCCTGCGCGGAAATCGGCAGGCGGTAGTAGTTGTTCTCGGCCCATTCCTTCGTCGGCCCGAGCTGGCGGTAGTAGGCGCGGACGAGCGCGCGGTGCTCGCCCAGCGCGACGGTCCCGAAATAGGCGGCGGTGTCGGGCTTGTCCTCTCCGCTTTTCCCCTCCTTGCCCGTGATGCCGGAATCGTCGAGCGCGTTCCGCCGCCGGTCCGCCAGCGCGAGCGTGCCTCGGAGCGCGGGCATCTCGTCCCGGAGCTGCTCGATCTCCTTCTTCGCCTTGGCAAGGCCGTCCATCTCCTCGGCGTCGAATGCGAGCCCCTTCGCGCCCTTGTTGCCGAGCTCGCTCTTTAACCGGCCTGCCCCGAACGCACCTCCGCCGCCGGCTGGCGCACCGGCCATCGGCACCGGATGAGGAGCGTCCTTCTTCGGCGCGCCGTTTTTCGCCTCCGCCAGGGCATATCTGTCGCCTGTCGCCATCGCGCGGGCCGGTGGACGCGCAGCCGCCGTTTCGGCATTCGAGCGCTCGAGGCTGAAAACGGTGGCGACTCCGCCGCGGTCTTGATCGAGCGCCCGCCCGCGCAGGCCGGTCTCGAAGAGCACGTCCGTCTGCTCGGGGTTCGGCGGGATCATCTCCCACTGCTCGCGCAGGCTCCGCGCGAGGCCGGCCGCCTCGGCGGGCAGGCGCTGGCCGAGCAGCGCGCGCTCGGCGGCGTTCAGTTTCCCGAAGCGCCACGGCTCCAGATACGGCATCATGTCAGCGCCGAGGAGGAAGTCATCCATGAAGGTCCTGTCCTTCTTGCTGGCGAGATACGGGCGCACGACTTTGTCGAAAAACGCGGGATCCTTCCTCGCGAGGAAGAGGTGCAGCTCGTGGCAGGCGAACTCGGAATACTTCGCGCGCTTCTCGTCGTCCTTGAGCTTCGGCCATTCGAGCACCCAGGCGAACTGCGCGAAGTTCGCGTCGCCGTTCAGCGTCTTCAGCAGCGCGTGGATTCCGCCGAGCGTGTCGTAGGTCTCCATCTCGCTCGTGAGGATGTCGCCGAGCGTCAGCGCCTTTCCGCCTTCGAGCACGGTGATCTCCTTGCGCTGCGTGAAGGGCTTCGCGGGATCGAGGTTCCGCGCGAGCCGCAGGTCGGTGAACTTCGTCGCCGCCTCCGGCAGCGCGAACGAGCGCCAAACGGCATTCTCCAGATCCTCTGCATAGACCTGCACGTGCTGCCGGTCGCCGAGCGTCTTGCGCTCGATCTTCACCACTCCGTTTTCGTCCGGGATGAGGTTGAAGAGCACCGGCGCGCTGGCTGCGAGGAAATCGAGGTTGGACTCCGCCGCGGCGCGCGCGAGACCTTGGGGATCAAGCGCCATCGGGGACGCCGGCGCCAGACCGGCGCGCTTGTATTTCGCGTCCGCACCGCCCACGGTCTTCTCCGCGATCTCGCCGCCTTTCTGCGCGAGTTCCTGCGTGTCCGTCGAGCGGCGGTCCCACGGGTTCAGCAGCAGGCCGGGGCGCGTGAGCATGTTGCCGGGGAACGCCGTCGCATAGCGGCGCTCGAGGATGTAGCGGTATTCGTCGCCGATTTCGCGGCCCGCTGCATAGAGGTTTGGCTGACGCGCGGGCTGGCCTTCCGACAGTCCGAAGCGGGCGAAGCCGCCGAACGACGCGAACAAGTTTCCGCCCTGCACGAAGCGAGTCGCAGCGATGTGGACGCGCGTGAGCGGGCCCGCATTTGCCAGCTTCAACGTGATGAACTCCCTGTCGTTTGTGGTGCTGCCGATCTGCAGCGGCGCGGCGTGCGGCGCCTCCAGGTTCCGCGCGGTGCCCAGATACCAGCCATTCGAGAGCTTGCCGCCGGTGACTTTGATCGAAATTTCCTGAGCCTCTCCGCGCACCCGCAGCGCGAAGTCTCCCGCGGGCAGCCCCTCGATGACGAGGAAGCCGCCGCTCACCGACAGCTTCGTGCCATGGTCTGCGACGAACGTCTCGGCGCGCACTTCGAGGAGCGAGACGTAGGCGCGAACCCAGTCCTTCAGCGAGCGCTCGCGGTTCATCTCGGCGATGGAGGGCGGCAGCGGCACGCGCACGACCTCCCCGGCCTTCGCGTGAATCTCGTCGGACCATGTGCGCGCAAAGTCGCCCAGCTCGAAGCGCCCCTCGCGGCCGTTCGGCGCCTTCGCCGCGAAGCTGCGGATGCCCGCGAGCGGGCCGAGCGCGATGCGGCCCTTCTCGTCGGTGCGCAGTGCCACGGACTCGGTGCGCGTGAAGTCGCGGTGCGTGAACGTGAAGACGATCTGCTGGTCGGCGACCGGCTCGCCGTTTCTGCCGAGCAACTCGTAAACGTGGTCGCCTCCGAATTTTGAAAGGTGCCCGTCGTTCGTCGCGTCGGTCTTTGCGATCCCGTTGAGCGACCAGGAGTGCGAGGCATTCAGGACGCGCTTCTCGCCGCCCGCGCTGAGCACGTCCACCTTCGCGCTGAGCGTCACCGTGAGCTGCGCGAGGCGCTCCGGCACGCTGAGCGTGTGGGTGAGCGCGCTGCCCGCGCTCAGCTTGAGGTCCTTCACCTCGCGCGTCGTCGAGATGCCGTCGAGTGTCGTGGAGGTGATGGTCAGCTTCGGCTCGGAAAGCAGCCGCGGGTCGAGCTGCGACTCGCCGAGGCGCAGCGCGGTGCGGATGGCGAGCGTGGCCTCGTGCCTTGCGAGGAGCTGCTCGCGCTCGATGTGGAACTGCGCGTCGAGCACATACTCCTCCGCGTGGTGCTCGAATTCCGCGAGCGTCGCGAAGCTGCCGTCGGCGCCCGCGAGCACGACCTGCCGGCGGCCGGGCTGTTTCGTGAACGGCACGTTGATGCGCCCGAGCTTCTCGTCGCGGACGAGCTTGCGGCCGTCGAGCCACGCGACCGCGTCCTTCACCTGCGCGCCGTTTTCATCCAGCACGGTGATCAAATCGCCGCCGGGGCCGGTCTGCTGCACGAGCTGCCACTGGCCCTTGCGGATGAGCGCGCGGCTGCTGCGGCCGCCGCCGATGAACTCGACGATCCACGCCCCGCGTTTGCCGCCCAGCGCGGGGAACTTGAACGTCTGCCGCGTGCGCTTGAACGGCCCCGTGTCGAACGTGTGCGTCTCCTCGCTGTTCGCGACGAGTCCGTCGAGGCTGAGGTCCGTGTTGAGCTGGCGCTTCTGCGTGAGGAAAAAATTGAGCGCGTTCAGCTCGTAGATTTTCACAATGAGCTTCGGCGTGTTCTTCACAATCACGTCCACCTGCACATCGTCCGCCGGCTGAAAGACCGCCGGATTCGTCCTCGGGAACTCGATGTCCACGCGCTCCTTCAGCGACTGGAATGCCTGCGGCGTGAGCAGTGACGCCCAGCGCTCGGCGCCGCCGATGCCGTTCACGATCATCGCCTCGGCGAGCACGGGTTTCAGCCATGTCGTGCGCACGTAGTCGGCCCACGGCGCGAGCATGCGATCCACGTCCGCGGACTTCGCGCCGTCCTGCGCGAACAGGTGGAGGAAGTATTCGCGCACGAGCGGCTCGTCGTTTTCGATGGGATGCACGCCCGGCAGCGCCTCCTCCAGGTCCGCCCCGAGGTCCGCGGGGTGTCCGTCGTTGCCGCGCTTCTCAAGCCACTTCGGGTTCACGTAGTCGAGCTGCCGCGGCACCTTCAGGTATTCGAGGAAGCGCGCGCGATCATACGCGCCCCTCTTCCGATCATGATCGAGGCGGCTGTGGAGGATGTGCGCCTTCAGCGTGTTGAAGGCCGGCGGCAGCGTCTTCGCGTAGGCCCACGCGCGATCCAGCCACGCCTCGCGCTCGGCATCGTCGGTCCCGATGTTCGTGTCCGCGCCCGGCGCGAGTTTGCGCAGCCTGGTGAAGACAAACGCCTCGTTCGTGGCGAGGGCCGGGATCGCCTTTGCCAGCGCATCGAGCTGTGCGGGCAGCAGCGCGCGGTGAATCTCGAACTCGCCGAAGCCGCCGGATTCCTCCGACTTCAGGTCCGCGATGATCAGCGCAGGGAGATTCTGCACATCGGGCCGCTCGATCCTGCCGAGCAGCGCGCGCCGCTGCTGCGTGGTGAGCTTCACGCCGCGGGCCACGAGCGACTCCAGCGCATCGTCGCTGAGCACCTTCAGATCGCCGTTGTTCGCGAGCGCGTTCTTCTCGAAGACGTCGCGCGCGATGCGGGCCGGGTCGAGCGCGGCCGGCAGGTCCGGCTTTTTGTCGCGGACCTCCTGCTGGTGGTTGAACTCCACGCCGAGCCGCTCTTTCAAATACGTGAGCGTCCTCTGCGGCGACGCGTCGTAGTCGAGCAGCGCGGCGCGGTTCTCGATCACGCGCCGTCGCTGGCTCTCGTCCGGGAAGCGCTTCCGCCACTGCTCGAGGATGTCAGCGAGCTTCGCGGCGTTGCGCGTGTTCTGCCAGTGCAGCGCATGGTAGAAATAGTAGTCCTCGCTGCCGGGAACGAGTTCGCCGAGCACCTTCTCGCGGTCCGGCGCGAGCGCGAACTTCTCGATGAAGCCGATCTCGTTTTCACCCCAGCTCACGGCGGGGAAGACGATGGAGGTGAGCGTCGCGAGTGCGGCGGGGAGAAAAGTGCGCGGGGTCATGGCGAGGTGTGGTGAGGTTGTATTCCGCACGCCCGGTGGACAAGCCGCCGCTGCGTGCGATGCCGTGGACGGTATCCGCGCTCGGGGTGGAGTTGTCAGAACTTTGTCAATCGCCCGTGACTCTTTTGCGACTGCCGTGCGTGGCGGCGCCATCATCCGCACAACCATTTCCCCGTCTTGAATCCCGCACGCCGCGTTGTGAGTCTCTGTGCTTTCCCACATCACCGATTTCCGCCCGATGAAAATCCCCGCCTCCCTCCTTCTCCTCGTCCTGCTCGGCACCGCCGCATTTCCCGCATCCGCGGCCGACGCGAAGCGCCCGAATATCCTCCTCATCTACGCCGACGACCAGAGCTACAAGACCGTCGGCTGCTACCCAGAGGCCTTCCCCGGCGTGAAGACGCCGAACATCGACGCGCTCGCGAAGAACGGCATCCGCTTCCACGCCGCGTATCTCGGCTCGTGGTGCATGCCCTCGCGCGCCACGATGCTCACGGGACGCCAGCCGCACGCCATCGAGAGCATGAGCATGGAGGGGAAATATCCCGGCAGCACCTACGACCCGAAGCAGTGCCCCTTCATCCCCGCGCAGATGCGCCAGCAGGGCTACCAGACCGCGCAGATTGGAAAATGGCACACCGGCACCGACGCCGGCTGGGGGCGCGACTGGGATTACCAGATCGTCTGGAACCGCCCCAAGCACCCGGAGAACGCCGGCGCGTATTACGAGCGGCAGATTCTCGCCTTCAATGGCGAGGAGCGCTGGCAGGACGGCTACCCTGCGGACAACTACACCCAGTGGGCCTGCGACTACATCCGCGGCGCAAACCGCGACGCGCAGAAGCCGTGGTATCTCTGGCTCTGCTACGGCAGCATCCACGGGCCATCGAAGCCCGCCCCGCGCCACAAGGGCCTCTACAAGGACATGCCCGTCGCCGTCCCCGCGGACATCTTTCCGCCGCGTGATGGCAAGCCCGCCTACCTCGACAAAATGCAGGCGTGGACCCGCGGCACCGACGGACATCCCATCGCGGGGAAAGGCGGCGAGGCATTCGGCGAGGCGAAGAAGGAGAAGCGCTTCGACGACTGGGTGCGGCAGGTGAATGAATGCGTCCCCGCGCTCGACGAGGGCGTCGGCCAGCTCATTGCCGCGCTCAAGGAATCCGGCCAGCTCGACAACACCCTCGTCGTTTACACTGCCGACCAGGGCTTCTCCATGGGCGAGCACGGCTTCCGCACCAAGCTCGCCCCCTACGACGCGAACTACCGCTCCCCGCTCATCGTCTCCATGCCCTCCCGCTTCCCCACCGGCCGCGTGTGTGAGCAGCCCGTCACCGGCGCCGACCTCGCCGCCACCTTCCTCGCCATCAGCGGCGTCAACGTCCCGTGGAAGACCCACGGCCGCGACCTCACCCCGCTGCTGAAGGACCCCGCCGCCTCCTCCGACGCATGGCCGCACCCCTGCTTCTACGAGCACATGGGCAATGAATACGGCGCCGCCGCCGGCCGCTCCATCGCCGCCGGCCGCCAGCAGGACAACTTCCAGGGCGTCCCCCTCTACACCGCGATCATCCGCGACCGCTTCAAGCTCATCCACTACCTCGACCGGAAATCCGGCGAGGAACTCTACGACCTCCGCGCCGACCCCGAGGAACTGCGGAACCTCATCGCCGACCCGGCGCACAAGGAGCGCATCACCAAGCTTCGCGCCACGCTTGCCGCCGAATGCCAGCGCACCGACGCGCCGTTTGAAGTGGGGAAGTGAGAGCCGTTCGTCGCGGAAATCTCCCCGACGCTATTTGTGATGATGGTCGTTGAACCAGACGCGGAGTCTGGAGACATCGGCGGAGTCACTTCCCGGCTTTCCATCGATTTGCTGCAGGAGCGTGCCGATTGCGTCCACCTGCGCCTGCGCCTCTTCTGCTCGGCCCAAATCGGAAAGGAGAGACGCCATGAATTGGCGGATGCCGCCCGTCTGGGACAGACGCGTGACGACATTCGCGGGAGCCGCACTCGACGCGGCCTCGTGTGAAAAGTCCAGTGCCCTCTGGCCGGCGACCAGCGCTTCTTTGAAATGCTGGAGTGCCTTCTGTTCGAGCGCGAGTTCGTATTCCGCCGAGGCGGCTTCGGTGAGGCACTTTGCCGTCTCCGCCACGGCAAATCCCTTGATGGTCTTTGCGAGCCGCACGCTTTCACGGAGCAGTTCCGCGGATTTCTGCGCCACGACGAGCCGCTCGGCGGCATCACTGGGCGCGATGAGCACGTCCCGCGTGCGTCGCCACACGGCCCCTGAGTCTCGCAGGCGGCCCGGGGTCGGCTCCGATTTGGCGATCTCGGTCATCGTCTCGGCCGCGGCATATCGCATGGCGCGGCCATCTTCCTCCCGGCCTTGCCGGAAAAGCGAGAAGCCCAGCAGACCCTGCGCATATGCGGTGTTCCATCGCCGCTGGACGGCCTCTGCCCGGCTGGCGGATTTTGCCGTTGCGGTCGTGTGCTCTGCGACCGCCCCGCGCAGCGCGGCTTCGGCATCGGCAAAGCGGGCGAGTTCCATCAGGGCGGTGCCAAGCGTGGTGTGGGCCTGTGCCCGCAGCACGGCGAGATCATGCTCGGAAAGCGTTCCGCGGTGCTGCTCACCAAAGGCGAGGATCTTTCCCGTGTTGGCTTCGAGTTCACCGAGGCGCTCATCTTTCCGCCCCTGCGGCGCGGCCCGCAGTGTCTCGAGCAACTCGCTACTGCGGTCCTGCATTGCCTTGATGCCCATCGCGATGGTGTCCGGGTCATCCGCAAAATTCTGCTCAAGTTCGGCGCGCCACCGTTTGCCCAGGGCGGTGAAGTCCGCCGCCTCGGCGCGGCCTTGCCGCTCGAAGAGTTCCGCGACGCGTGCGATGCTCTCAACCGCCTGTCGGCGCGGCGCACCGGAGCCCGGCAGCGCATCGATGGACTTCTGCGCGAATGCTGCCAGCGCGTGAGCCTGTTCGGTGAGGCGGGCATTCTGGCCGGGCGATGAGGCTGCGGCAATGAGGCTGCTGCGCCAGTGATCAAGGATGAAGCCGAGCTGGCCGGTGTCCTCGGGAACCGCACGGCCTTTTGCCGACGCGAGCCCGATTTCGCCGGCTTCGGCAAGCAGCCGGAAGACTTTCTCATCCCACCCGGCCGGGCGGATGCTTTCCAGCGCGTCGCACAGCGCGAGCCGCAAGTGGATGCGGGCATTGCGCACGCTCGGGCGCTCAAACCTCGGCGCGACAGCGCGCTCCGCAGCGGCGAGACCCTTCTCGATCCACGCCTGCCATGCCGCCTCGCCCTCCAGCTTCCTCACCGCGGCCGCATTGTCCAAGTGGAGCCACGCGACGCCCCGCCAGCGATCGAGGCGCAGGGGCTCGAATTCCGCGAGGGCGGTGAGATCGGCGAGGAGTTCATTCGTCTGCCGGTAGGCCTCCTTTTCCAGAGCTGCGTCTTTGCGCTCCTCCGCCAGGGCGCGCAACTGCGAGATGGACCACCTGCGGGACATGCTCATGCCTTCGCGAATGAGCGGGTGCCCCTCATCCGCAAGCAGGGCGGTGCGGAATGCGGCGTTTGCCTCCTCGAAGAGTTTCAGCGCGGCCTCCTTCTGGCCCAGCTTCCCCATCAGCATCGCGCGTCCGAGGAGGCTCGCAGCAGAGGCGGTGCGCGTCTCCATCGTCTCGCCGCCCACTTCCCGCAGTGTCTCCAGCACCTTCTGCGCTTCGCTGAAAACGGGCATCACGACGGCGGGATTCCGGATCGCATTGCGCTGGAACATGAGCGGTGCGCACAGCGCATAAAGTTTCGCACGCAGTGCAGCGGGGGCTTTTGGGCTCACTTTCAACCACTCGTCCGTCAAGCTCGTGAGATCCGCGAGGGTCTTCTCCGCGTCAGGCCAGCGTTCCTGGCCGATCCTCAGAACCACGAGGCAGACCAGCGCATCCCCCTGTGCCTCGCGCAGCCCCTCGTCCCCGGGTGCGGTGGCGAGAAGCTCGCGCGCAAGTTTGAGTGCCTTGTTTGCGGCTGCCTCGGTCTCGTCGTCGTCGGAAGAGCCCATGGCGATCATGGCGCGGTTCAGCGCGAGGCGGACCTCATGCCGGCGGCTGGTGCGTGAAGCGAGTTCGGGCGGGAGTTTCGAGTAGTAATCCTCCGCCGCCGCGGCGAGATCCTTCACCACGGTGATTTTCCCGAGCGGGACGAGCTTTTCACGCAGGCCGAAGATGGCCTCGGAGACCAGGCGCTCCGCGGCGTCTCTCGCGCTTTCGGCCTGGCCGAGGCGCAGCGTCGCGAGGTGTTCGGCGGAGTTTGCGGCGTGCTCCGCCCGCACCGCTTTTTCCTTCTGGTGCCAGGCGATGAATCCGCCGCCGGTCGCCAGGAGCGCCAGCGCGATCACGGCGGCGAGCCAGCGGCGGAGCGTCCGTGCCCGCAGTTTCGCCTCCTCGAGCTGCCGCAGTTTGTCGCGCTGGACGAGCTCATCGAGGCCCGCGCCCATGAGCCCGGCGATGAGCTTGAGCTTCATGAAGTCCAGCGTGGCCCGGTGGTCGGGCTGCCCCTGTTCGCTGTCCCGCAGCTCGCGCGCTGGCTCCTCGGCTTTTACCCGCACATCGGCAGCGATGGGCTCCTCCGGGAGCAGCCGGTCGGTGTCCACCGCGCCATCGGGGCGGAGCGGGTGGATCAGAGCCGGGCAGAAGCAGTCATCCCCGGCGGTCCATCCGGCCTTGGGGTGGAGCCGGACGTTGGGTTCACCGTCCACGATGAGGACGAGGATGCGGTCGCCGCGGCCGAGTTCGCGGAAATGGCGGATTTCCTCTCCCACGTAGCGCGAGCGCGCGGAGCGCGGCGATGCGATCACGACGAGGAACCGCGAGAGGGAGAGGGCGTCGCGAATTTTGCCGCCGAGATCGTGGCTGGTGGGCAGTTCGGCCTCGTCACGGAAAATGGGAAAAAACCGCTCGGGCATCGGTTCGCCAGTGCGCGCGGTGCGGTCGCGGTAGCTGTCCGGGACGCGGTAGGTCTCCAGTTGTTCGTGGAGCCAGCTGGCCCACGGGATGTGATCGCCGCTCCCGTCGCCGCGCGTGGAGAGGTTGTCCTGGTGACTGTAGCTGATGAAGGCCCAGTATTTGTAAGGCCGGTCTTCGCGCGGGGATGGGCCTGATTCGTTCATTGGTTTCCGCTTAATCCCAGAAATGGGCCGACCCAAGCCGTGAAATGGGTGGATGGCATCAGCGATTCACCACCCCCACCGCATCACGCAGCAGCCTAAGTCGAGTTTCCACGGGCCGGTGGGGGACTTGGTGGCGGTGAGGCCGAAGGAGAGGGTGTAGCGCATTTGGTGGGTGTCGGCGGGGTTGTCGGCCATGGTGCGGAGGCCGGCTTTCACGAGTTCCTGAAGCTGCAGCGCGACCGCGGGCAGCTAAAGTGGATGCAGAGGAAGGGGACGAGTGCTCACTGATAGCTATACCCTACCGTGAACGTGATCCGGCCGTCGGGGAACTGGCGGATTTCGTTGATGTGGACGCTCTGCCCGCCGCCGAGGAGGGAGCGGGAGGAGGGGCGCGTGTCGGGGGTGAAGGCGTGGCTGCTGGGGCTGGGGAAGGGGATGCTGT
>JBGAPP010000025.1:0-25463 GCA_044221185.1 Chthoniobacteraceae bacterium
CGCATGGTTAGATGTCATGTTTCAAGAGGTTGTCCGCGCGGGCGGTGCCGGGCAGGCTGGTGGTGGATGAACAGCACAGCGCGAGAACACCGTGTTTGTGTCCTGCACGCTCTCCCACTCGGTGAGCAGGGGTTCACTGAAGGAGCGTTCGATGCTGCGTTAAGGGAATGAGCAGAGGACATCCGCGAGGGACCTCCCGGTCGGCGGTTCAAAGCAGGCTGCTGGCAGACCGAATTGGCAATTCCAGCCAGTTATGGAAAAGCACATACGCTATCGCGTGAATAACCATGAGCGGGAGTATCGTTCGGAAGCGCAAGAAGTAGAATGCCGCCGCAAATCCCAATGGAATCGTGCCGATTATCTGGATTGGCAATCCTGTCCCCGGAAAGTGGAAGGGCACCCAGAAATGTGCCAAACCAAACAGACTCGCCGCGATCAGGGGCAGCCGCCATGAACCGCGGAAGAGACGGAGCTTTGCGAGTGTGACCAGGCCCACTGAACACATGAAAAATTGCTGCGGAAACGCGGCGAGAAGGTAGTTAACCATTTGTGGCACATAAGACGTATGAAAAGAAAGTCGTCCGGCGAACTTCAAGCCGGCTGTGGCCAGAACGCCTGCCGCAACGCCCAGCAACAACAGGCCCGTTGCAATGGCGGGAAGTGGGACGGGTGCGGTGATGCCCCATTCGTCGAGTTTCTCCGGTTGACGCCGCGCACGAAGGACGATGTAGAGAAAGGTTAGAATAAGAGGAACGACACAGTCACTCATGCCGATCTGCCACGTCGGCATCTTGAATTTAGCCAATTTCAACAACGCAAAGACGACTCCAACGAAGACCGCGCATGCCAAGTCCATCCGATCTATCGGCTGTTCCGGGCGAACACCTTGATCTCCGCCGATTTCGGTCATAAGACATGGCTTCGTTGTCATAGGCATAAACCAAAACCACTTGCTCTGTTTCGACGTTAATCAACTACACTTGGGATTCACGGTGCGCGGGTAGTCACACCACTCATCGGGTAATTCTTCACGGCTTTCCACGCGAGTTCCTGTAGAAGCGCGTTCAGCTTCTCGGATTCAGGGTTCGATTTCAGCTCGGGCGGAACCGGCAGGCCCTCGGGGCTGCGGCCGTGGATAGCCGCAAAGTGACAATACGCGACGAGTGCCGCCAATGGCGCCTTTGGATGCCCGAAGGCATCATGAAAAAGATCCGCCTGCTTCGTGATTCCCGGCGCGGTTCCCTCGGCGACCCTCTCGCGCAACGCAAAGACGGCTTCAAACACCGGCACGATTGCAACCATGGCGCGACCGTTCGCGTCGTTGAGCGCGGTCACCTGCTTTTCGAGGGATTTCAGCCAGGTCGCCCGGAACAGGTCGCGCATCTTGCGCAGGCTCCCCACCGTCGCTGCATTTCGCTTCTCGTTGGAGAAGCTCAGGTCGAGCTCACCATCGCGCGCCGGCCACGAGGCCTGCACGAGCACGCGCAGCTTGGGATTTTTCTCGAGCCCGAGCTTCGTGAAGTTGTCGATGCCCGGGTCCGGCAGCAGCGCATGCGGCGAAAGCGTGAGCACATCGACGCGTCCCTCGCGCAGAGCGGTCTTCGCGGCGTTTTGATCGTCCGGCACCCGCCAGTGCTGAATCACCCGCGAGCCTCCGATCATCTGCCGGCCCGCGTCCTGGTATTCGATGCCCGCCGCATCGGCCATCGCGGGCAGCATCGGGGCGGTGAAAATCATGAAGCTGTTCGCGCAGACAAATACACGGAGTCCCTTCCCGAGCGGATTTGCCGCGGGCTTCGATGTCACCCGATCCTGCACCACGCGGCTAAAAAAGTCGACCGCGCCCTGCAACTCGGGATGATCGGCGATGAATTTGAGCGCATCGGAGATCAAGAGCCTGCCGTCCTTGTCCGCGTCTGCATCGGGGAAGAGCTTGAGCGTGGTTCCGGGCCCGCTCCAGAGGGCAGCCGGGAGAAGCACAAGGGCTAGGAGGAACGCGATAAACCTTTTCATGCTCGTGACCTTCCCCCTTGGGCGTTGCAGTCATTTCGGATTTGTGGTTGCGCGGCACCTAGCAACAGCACTGGCCCAGTGGAGAACAGCGTGCTGCCGAGTGTGGCTACGAGCGCAATGTCCCAATGCATTCTGGCGTTGAGAAACTCACTTATGGGACCGCTGTAGCTGTAGGATCTGGCGCGCGGCAAAAATGCGGCAATCGTGAAGAAGACCCCAAGATTCAGGAGCAGCAGTCCGGGCACTGGATTTTTGTTATTCATAATAGGACGCGCACGGCAAAGCCTAACTACTGATTATGCGACTGGGGATTTCTGCCAGTCGCATGGCTGGAAGGGGTTGAAAGGGGTTGCCGCCTCTGTTGAGGGGAGGGAATGCAGGGAGGGCCGCTTGCATTGCTGCCGTGTAGCAGGAGGGGGCGAGGTGTCGAGAGACGTTTCCGCGGACGCGATGAATGAAGAGGAGGGCGGGAAAACCTCCGGCAAAGTGAAGGCTCCGTTTTCCAGCGTGCATCGCGTCTTTCCAGTGGGAAATGCGTGTTCGTTTTCTATTCCTGCCCGTCGCTCCCGTCCCCGGCGTCGGGCTTCGCCGCGCGGCTTGTGGGGATCTTCAGTCCGAAATCCAGCCAGCGGGGGTCGTCGCGCTTCATGAGGACCCAGATTTCGACGATGAGGCCGCGGCAGCGGGAGCGGAGGGCTTTCATCGCGGCGCGGCGCGTGCGGAGGGCGGTGGTGAGGGCGCTTTCGGATTGGTTGGCGGCGAAGCGGGCTTCGCGCAGGGCAGTCCAGGCGGCTTTGCAGAGAGTGGCGGAGGCGTCCACGGCGGGGCGGTCGAGAGCGGGGTTGGCGGTGAAGTAGAGCTCGAGCGATGCGAGGAGCGTGTAGCGCGGGTCCATCGTGCGCGGGACGGCGGTGGAGCGGTCGGGGAAACCGGCGGCTTCCCACGAGGAGTTCCAGCGCGGGCCGAAATGCTTTGCCAGCCACAGCTTGCAGTTGCGCAGCGTCGCGAGCCCGGTGTCGTCAGCGCTGGAGAGCACTTTGTAGGTGCCGCTGCGGGTGGCGAGCGCCCTGCCGACCCCGAAATTCGCGAGCGCGGCGGCGGCGAGGGCTTCGCCGATGGCGGCGGCGGTGTTCTGCTTCACGCCGAGCGCCTCCTCGTGGATGCTGAGGCCCTGGATGAGGCGTTCGGCAAAGGAGCGGAGCTTTCCGGTGTGGCGGGGGACGGGGTTGGCGGCCATGGGTGGGGGAAAGTTGAGAGTTGAGGGTTGAGAGTTGAGAGGAGGAGCTGCGACGGAGAATCGGTGGAGGTGGAAGGAGCTTCGGCGAAGGTGCGGGAACGGTCCGGCACTTAGCCGGGAGCCTCCGAACGGTGCGCCGCGAAGTGTGCATGAGTGGGAAAAGACATGCAAGGGCCAGCCAACGAATTTCACTGACCCGGCGGAGCCTCCCCGGGCTGGAAGCCACGGTAGTTATCTCCGGACATCGTCCCGGAAGGAGCGGCGGGACAATGTTTGAAACCGGAAGGAATCTCCCCCGGCTGAAAAGCAGAATGGCTGGAGGCGGAGAAAGACATGCAAGGCACGGCCAACAAATCCAGCGGACCCCGAGGCGGCTCCCCCGGTGAAAAGGGAGAACGGCTGGCACCGGGGGAAGACGTGCAAGACCCAGCCGACGAATCGCCACTGGTGAGAAAAGACCTGCAATGGTCAGCCAACGAATTGTCGAGGCTCGGGGGAGTCTCCTTGTCTCTTGGAGAGGAATGTTTCTTCCAATGAAAAGACCTGCAATGGTCAGCCAACGAATCGTTGCGAGGCGGGGGAGACTCCAAGGCAGTTAGAACGGAATGGTTGTTCCAGAACAAAGACGTGCAAGGGCTAGCCAACGAATGGTCCGGACATGAGGGAGACTCCTTGCCTCCGGAAACGGAATGGTTGTTCCAATCCAAAGACCTACAAGGCCCAGCCAATGAATCGTTCTAACTTGCCAAAGACGTGCAATGGCTGGCCGACGAATGGTTCTAGGTGCGGAAAGCCTCCGAAAGCCTTGGAAAGAGGTGGTTTTACCCCGCCGGAGCCTCTGGCAACCTCGGATGAGTGTTGTTTTCACCTTGCGGAGGCGCTTTCTCGCGCCGGGGAGCGTCGGCGTCGCCCGGGGGAGGCGGCGTGACTTCGCGCGGAGGGTGTTTTCGACCGTCGGGAGGCGCTGCGAGCCCGGCGCGATTCGCGGCATGGCTCGGCGGAGGCTCGGTCAGCCTCCGGCGATTGTGTTTCCGGGGCCGGGGAGACTCGGTGAAGTGGGGAGGAGAGTGGTTTTGCCCTCGGGGAGTCGGTCCGATGGCTCCCATAGGATTTCACTACGAAGGGCACGAAGGACACGAAGTGAACCCAAGGGGACGATGCCGTGGTCAGGCTTCCGTGCTTTGGACCTTCGCGGCCTTCGCGCGCTCCGTGGTTCCAGCGGGCCTGTCCGGCTGTTTGCCAAGCCGGGGTGGAACGCGACCTCCGGGCGCGTTTCCTGGCGTTTCGCCCGGCAGAAGCGTGCCCGGAGGTCACGCTCCACCTTCCCACCTCGCGCTTCATCCACCAACCGGACAGGCAGGAGTTCAAGCCGGGCCGCTGGGCGGGTCGTCGCGCGATGGATGGAATTCCTTACCGCGGGATGGTGGGGATGGTCGGGATGGTGGGGAAGGGGGAGCCGCCGGTCTTCACGGCGGGTTTTTTCGCGGGCTTCTGTCCGGAGAAGTCGTTTGCCTCGCCGCGGAGTTCCAGGGCGCGCTGGTAGGCGGCGCGCTGCTGCTGCTCCTGGGCGAGGGTCTCGCGGGTGGAGAAGGAGGGGCGCAGTTCCTCCAGACGGGTGATGTCGGACTTTGAAAACAGGTCCTGCATGAAGCGGCGCTGCACTTTCTGCCGGTCGGTGTCGCCCATCGCGGCGCCGTGCATCACGCTGAAGTAGTCGTTCACCAGCTTGCGCAGCGGGTTGTCCGGGCCCTGATAGGCGGGCTGCGTGATGGCGCCGCGCTTCTGGATGTCGTCCACGAGGATGCGGATGGCGTCGGTGCGCTTCTTGATGGCGGTGACTGCGGCGGCTTCCTGCCGGATGGCATTCATGTCGCGCGCCTCCATTTCGCCGAGATTATCGATGCGGACGCCGAAGCGCCGGATGCCGCCGAAGGGCGCGTCGCCCTCGAGGCTGCCGAGGGAGCGCCGGCTCGCGTAGGTGGCGACGCAGATGACCTTGCCCTGATTGGTGAGAATGACGGGGCCGCCGCTGTTGCCGGCGACGTAGGGGGCGTCCACCTCGACGAGGATGGGGCCGATGGCCTTCAGCTTGCCCGAGAGGGCGGTCATCACGCCGCCGGCGTGGCTGTTGCCGAGGACGTCGATGGGGGCGCCGATGCGGGCGGTCTCCTGCGGACGCTCGGAGACGGGGAGGCCCTCGGTGGCGTCGGGCACTTGGAACATCGCGATGTCGCGGTCCTTGGCGTAGAGCACGCGGGAGACTTTGAGCGATTTGCCGTCTTCGGTCTGGAACGTGACGGGCAGGTCGGCGTTGAGCACGTGCTGGTTCGTGACGCAGAAGACGCCGTCGGGGCGCTTGATCAGGAAGCCGCTGCCGCCGCCGGCATTGCCGATGGTGCCGCCGGCCATTCCGTAGCTGATGGTGACGAGGTGCTTCGCCATCTCCGCGTAGCGGACCTGGATGGGCTCGGCCTTCACGGGCACCGCAGCGGCTTTCGCCGCAGGGCCGGGACCGGGCTTCTTTTTTTTCTTCGCTGCAAACGCAGGCGTGGCGACTGCGAGGGCGAGGAGGGCGGCTGTGGCGAGAACGGGGAGTCTGCGAGGAGAGGAGAGCATGCGGACATTGGGTCATCCGCAGGAGCGAAGACAAGCACGGATGCGTGCTGTTTCCCCCCGCATGCCACGCGGGCCCGGACTCAGCGGGAGCGGGGTTTGTCCGTCACGAGTCGCGCACGAGGCGCCTGCCCATGCTGGTCACGGGGTCGCAGGAAAAGCCGAGGCGCTCGTAGAAGGCGATGACCTGCGTGTTGGTGGAGCGGACCTGGAGGTTGATCTTCGGGCAGCCGAGCGCGCGGAGGAGGGACTCGGCGTGCTCCATGATCGCGCGCCCGCAGCCGGTGCGTTGGAGATCCGGGGAGACGGCGAGGTAATTGATCCATCCGCGGTGCCCCTCGTAGCCGGCCATCACCGTGGCGATGATCTCCGCGCCGCGCGTGCCGACGAGGAAGAGCTCCGGAGAGTCCGCGAGCTTTCGGCGGATGTCCTCGCGCGGGTTGTTCTGCGGGACGACGAGCCCGCAGCGGGTCCACAAATCAATGACGGCGTCCTCGTCGCCGGGTTGGAAGGTGCGGATGGTCATGGTGGGTGCGGGCGGGATAGCGTGCCGGCGTGTCGGGAGCGAGCCTCTTCCGGTGCTCCGCGCCGCTTCATCCGGTCTGGCGGCGTCGGCGCTCATCGGCTGCCCGCGCGAAATGGCTGCGCTGGATCGGAGTTGCTGAGAGGGTTCATGCCATCTGGCTGATTGTCCTCCGAAACCGCGCGAGGGAAATGGCGAAGAGGACGGAACCGATGACGAGCAGCGCGAGGAACGGCTTCCAGACGACCTCGATGCCCGCGCCGCGGAAAAGGATGGCCTGGGCGAGCTGGACAAAATGGGTGGTGGGCGCG
Organism: Chthoniobacteraceae bacterium; assembly: GCA_044221185.1. Lineage (GTDB taxonomy): Bacteria > Verrucomicrobiota > Verrucomicrobiia > Chthoniobacterales > Chthoniobacteraceae > SXWH01. The sequence continues at coordinate 6,698 of JBGAPP010000025.1, forward strand.
ACGAGCATGATGTCCTGCACAAACCCCGGCATGCTTTCCCGCGGGGTCGTGCCGCCGGAGAGCATCTCCAGGGGCAGCAGCACGAGGATGAGGAGCATCCCGAACTGCGGCATGCTGCGGGCGACGGTGGCGAGGAAGATGCCGAGGGAGGTGGTTGCAAAAAGGTTCAGCGCGGTTCCGGCGAGGAACAGCGGGATGGATCCCTCGATCGGAACCTGGAGGGCGCCCCGCACGATGAGCAGGAGGGACATCAGGGCGGCCAGGAGCACGACCGCGCCCATGGACCAGATCTTCGCGACCATGATCTCGCCGGGTGTCACGGGCATGACGAGGAGGTGCTCGACGGTGCCGTGCTCCCTTTCGCGGATGAGCGCGGCGCCCGTGAGGAGGATGGAGAGCATGGTCACGTTGTTGATGATCTCCATGAGGGAGCCGAACCAGCTGCGCTCCAGGTTCGGGTTGAAGCGGCAGCGGACCGTCAGTTCCACCGGCGTGGCGGAGCCGCCGCGGTGGCTCTGGAGGAACTCGTTCACTTCCCCCGCGATGATCTGCTGGATGTAGCTGCCGCCCATGAAGGACTGGCTCATGCGCGTGGCGTCCACGTTGAGCTGGATCGCAGGGGAGCGCCCGGCGAGCACGTCGCGCTGGAAATGCGGCGGGATGTCGAGTGCGAAGGTGTGGGTGCCCTTGTCGAGAACGGGGTCGAGCTGATCGAGCGGGATGGGGGTGGGGGGGAGGAAATGCGGCGGGTAGAATGCCGAGGCAATCCGCGCGGAGAGCGGGGAGCCGTCCTCGTCCACGATGGCGATGGGAGCCTTGTGCAGCGTGTCGGGCATGGCGGTGGCCGCGACATAAATCATCGCCGTGAAGCAGGTCACGATGAGCGCCAGCATGAGCGGATCGCGCCTGAGGCTCCACAGCTCCTTGACCCCGAGGCGACGGATGTTGGCGAGGCGGCGCAGCATCGGTCAGGTGTTCTGTTTCCGCAGCAGCACGATGGCGAGGCCGAGGATGACGGGGGCGGCCAGCAGCAGCGGGAGGAAGGAGGCGTGCAGGTCGGCAAACCCGAGCGCCTTGCTGAAGACTCCGCGCGTGATGAGGAGGAAGTGGGTGGTCGGGTAGATGCGCCCGATGAAGGCGCCCGCCCCTTCCAGCGAGGAGACGGGGTTGAGCATGCCGGCGAACTCGATGGACGGCACCATCGTGCCAATCATCGTGGCAAACAGCGCGGCGATCTGGCTGCGGGTGAAAGCCGCGGCCACCAGCCCCAGCCCCGTCGCGCTGATGAGGTAGATGAATGCCGCGCAGAACAGCGTCGGGAAGCTGCCGGTGACGGGCACGCCGAACACCGTGACGGCGAGCAGCGAGAGCAGGAGGAAGTTGAGCATTCCCAGCAGAACGTAGGGCGCCTGCTTGCCCAGCAGGAATTCGGTGCGGGTGACGGGGGTCACGTAGAGGTTCACGATGGAGCCGAGCTCCTTTTCCCGCACGACGGCCAGCGCGCTGAGCATGGCCGGAATCATGAGCAGCAGGAGGGGGATGACCGCGGGCACCATGGCCGGGAGGCTTCTCACGTCGGGATTGTAGCGGAAGCGCGTCTCGATGGTGCTGGGGGCGGCGAGGCTCTGGCCGAGCCTGCGCGTCGCCATGTCGGCGAGCCAGCCCATGTGCATGCCCTGCGCATAGCCCATCATCGTCTCGGCCCGCTGCGGCATGGCGCCATCCACCCATGCCGCGATCTGGACGGTGGCGCCGCGCTGGAGGTCGCGTGCGAAGTTGGGCGGGATTTCCAGCGCCAGCCCGAGTTCGCCGGAACGCATGCGGTGATCCATGTCGCCGTGGTCCGTGATGGGCGCGCGCTCGGTGAAGTAGCGCGAGCCGGAGAGGTTGTGCGCGTAGTTCCGGCTCAGCGTGGTCTGGTCGTGATCCAGCACGGCGTAGGTCATGTCCTCCACGTCCATGCTGATGCCGTAGCCCATGATGAACATCAGGATCGCGGAGCCGAGCAGCGCGAGCGTGGCGCGCACCGGATCGCGGCGCAGTTCGAGAGCCTCCCGCCACATGTAGCTGAGGCAGCGCCTCAGGCTGAAGCGGCGCTTCGCCGCGGATGGCGGAGGCGAAGCCGGGAAGACCGGAACCAGCGCGGGGCCCTTCGGGGTGCCGCGCACGGAGCCTGCGCCGCTGGCGTCACCGGCTTCCCGCAGATGGGAAATGAAGGCGGCTTCGAGGTTCGCGGCGCCGCACCTGCGCACGAGGTCCGCCGGTTTGTCGCTTACGAGCACCCTGCCCGCGTGCATCAGCGAGACGCGATCGCAGCGCTCCGCCTCGTTCATGAAATGCGTGGAGATGAAAATGGTGACCCGGTCCCGCCGCGCGAGATCGATCATCAGCTTCCAGAAGTTGTCGCGCGCAATCGGATCCACTCCGGAGGTCGGCTCATCCAGAATCAGCAGCTCCGGCCGGTGCACCATTGCCACGGCCAGCGACAGGCGCTGCCGGATGCCCAGCGGCAGGCCTGCGGGGAGCGCTGCCATGACATCCGCCAGCCCGAAGCGCTCCGCCATCTCCCGCACGCGGCCGGGAATGGCCGGCTCCGGAACATGGAACAGGCGCGCGTGCAGCACGAGGTTCTGCTCCACGGTCAGCTCGGTGTAGAGCGAGAAGGACTGCGACATGTAGCCGACGCGGCGGCGCGTGCCGAGGTCGTGCGGATTGATCTCCTTGCCGAAAAGCCAGGCCTTCCCGTCGCTGGCCGGGAGCAGTCCCGTCAGCATCTTCATCGTCGTGGTCTTTCCGCAGCCATTGGAGCCGATGAAGCCGAAGATCTCCCCGCGCTGGATGCGGAAGCCGACATGATCCACCGCCACGAAATCACCGAAGCGCATCGTGAGATCCCGGGCCTCGATCGCGGTCTCGTCCCCGGTCTCCGCGATGTAAGGCGTGATCTCCACGCGCCGGTGGCCCCCCCTCTTCTCCTCCGGCAGCAGGGCGATGAAGGCATCCTCCAGCGTCTTTCCGCCGGTCCTCTCCCGCAGTTCCTGCGGCGTGCCCGTCGCAAGGATGCTCCCGGCGTCCATCGCCACCAGCCATTGGAAGCGCTCGGCCTCCTCCATGTAGGCTGTGGCCACGATCACGCTCATCCCGTGGCGCTGCCTCCGGATGCCTTCGATCAAATCCCAAAACTGGCTGCGGGAGAGCGGGTCCACGCCGGTCGTCGGCTCGTCGAGGATGAGCAGGTCCGGATCGTGGATCAGCGCGCAGCACAGTCCGAGCTTCTGCTTCATGCCGCCGGAGAGCTTGCCCGCGGGCCGGTCCAGGAACGGCTTCAGCCCGGTGCTCTCGGTCAGTTCGTCGATCCGCCGGCGGCGCTCATCGCGGGCGTGCCCGAACAGCCGGCCGAAGAACTGCAGGTTCTCCTCCACCGAAAGTGTGGGATAGAGGTTTTTGCCCAGCCCCTGCGGCATGTAGGCGATGCGCTGGCACACATTGTCGCGGTGACGCTTCTCCCGCATGCTGCCGCCGAGCACTTCCACCTCGCCCTCCTGGATCCTGTGCACTCCGGCGATGAGCGCGAGCAGGCTCGACTTGCCCACGCCGTCCGGCCCGATGAGGCCCAGCATGCGCCCCGCGGGCAGTTCAAGGTTCACCGCGACCAGCGCCCGCGTCTTTCCGTGCCGCAGGGAAACGCCGCTCAGCCGGGCCGCCGGAGCCTCCGGGGTCATTGCGGGACTTTCGGCGTCAGTCGGGCGGGCCATTCCACGGCCGGGTCCAGTTTGATCCACGCCACTCCGGGAACGCCGGTCTTCACCTGCCTGAGATGCTTTTGCAGCAGTTCCGGATCAATCTGCGCCTTCACGCGGAACATCAGTTTCTGCCGCTCGGTGGCCGTCTCCACCGTCTTCGGCGTGAACTGTGCGACGCTCGAAACATAGGAGACCTTCGCCGGGACGACGTATTCCGGCGCGGCGTCGAACACGATCCGCACGTCGCTGCCGAGCGCGACGCGGCCCGCGGCGGTCTCCGGCAGGAAGAACGTCATATACACGTCCGCGAGGTCCACGAGGTTCAGCACCTTGCCGCCCACACCGAGCACCTCGCCGATCTGGGTGATGCGGTATTGCACCCGGCCGCTTCGCGGTGCCTTGAGCGCGCAGTCGTTGAGGTCCGACTTGATCCTCGCGATGGTCGCCGCCGCGGCCTCGGCGGTGGAAATGGCCCCCTTCACCTGCGCTGTCGCCGCCCGTATTGCCGCTTCCGCCGCCGCGGCCTGCGCCTTGGAGGCGCTGACGGCGGCCTCCGCACTGAGGGTCGCCGCGCGGTTGTCGTCCAAGGTCTGCGGCGGAAGCAAGGCCTGCTTGGTCAGCGCCTCCGTGCGCTCAAGGCGCTGTTTCTGTGCCGTCCACTCGGCTTGCCGCTGCACGACCACGGCTTCCGCCGCCAGCTTGTCGCTCTCTCGCGCCGCGACCGCGGCCTCCGCGCTGGCCACGGCATTCTGCGCCTGCCGGTGCTGCGCCTCCGCCTCGGCGAGCTGTGCCTCCAGTGAGTCCGACTGGATGCGTGCGAGGACCTGGCCCGCAGCCACGAAGTCCCCCTCATTCACGAGAACTTCCTGAACCCGCCCCGCGATTTTCGTGGAGACATCAATCTCCGTCGCTTCAATCCGACCGTTGCCTTTTGCCAATCCTGTCTCGTCTGCCCCTGGCCGCAGGTAGCGCCATGCTCCCGCGGCGATGAGTGCCGCAAGCAGAAGGGACCATGGCAGCAGCCTCCTCATGAAGCGGCCATCATCGCGACGGTGAAATTGAAAGGCATGCGCGCGCTGCGAACCATTTGGATTCTCACACGTCGGGCGCCTCTCATGGCTCCTTTTTCGCGGTTCATGCCGCGGGCTGCAAGCCTTCCCTCGGACGCAGCAAGACAGTGGCACGACGGATTTTTCACGGGCGCATCGCGGATTGCGGGGCGAGGGGCGTTTCGTCGCATGCGCGAATTGCGCAGTGAATGAGGGGGCTGTTCATCCGCCCGGGTGCTCACACGCCCTTTGGCGCGGCCCAGTGGTCGCGGTATTCGCGGTGGAGGAGCTTGGAGGCGTCGTCGTCGCCGATGAACTTCTCCTTTGCCGGATCGAAGGTGAGGGCGCGCCCGGTGCGGAAGGCGATGTTGCCGAGGTGGCAGAGCACGCTGGAATGGTGGTGCAGCTCGATGTCCGCGTGCGGGCGCCCGCCGCTGCGGATGCAGGTGAGGAAGTCCTCGTGGTGCGCGGGGAGATCCACGCCCTTGGCCTTGATCTCGCCGATGAGCTTGTTCTTCGGGCCGAAGATTTGCCAGCCGCCGGCCTTGCCGCCGATCATCATGCCGGCGGTGCCATACCATGCGCAGCCGTTTTCGTGGCCCTCCTGGACGTAGGGGCTCCAGATGCGCTGCTCGTAGATGAACTGCTTCTTTTTGCCGCCGGGCAGATCGTATTCGTAGGCGCAGTAGAGCGTGTCGGGCCATTCCTGATCGTCGTCGAAGAAGAGCTTCTGCCCCATGCCGGCGATGCGCGTGGGGTGCTGCTCGACGCCGAGGCCCCAGCGGGCGATGTCGATGTCGTGGACGCCGTCGTTGCCCGAGTCGCCCGCGCCGAAGTGGAAGAACCAGCGCCAGTGCGCGGGGTGGTAGGTGCTCTTGAAGGGCACGCGCGGGACGGGGCCGAGCCACAGGTCGTAGTCGAGCGTCGCGGGCGGCTCGGTCGGCGGCTGGTGGCCGTGGTTCTTGCGGAGCTGGCTGTTCCAGGCCTTTGCGACGAGGATTTCGCCGATGACGCCCGAGCGGAGTTTTTCCACCGCCTCCATGACGTGCGCGGTGCTGCGGCTCTGCGTGCCGACCTGCATCACGACTTTGTTCGCGCGAGCGGCCTCGATCATCAGGCGCCCCTCGCGGACGTTGTGGGAGCAGGGCTTCTCGACATAGACGTGCTTGCCGGCCTTCGCGGCGAGGATCGCGCCGGGCGCGTGCCAGTGGTCGGGCGTGGCCATCACCACGGCCTGCACGGATTTGTCGTCGAGCACCTGGCGCATGTCCTTCGCGATCTTCGGCGTCTGGCCGGTGAGTTCCTGGATGGTCTTCGCGGCGGTCTCGGCGCGGGTGGAGTCGGGGTCGCAGACCCAGGGGAAGATGACGTCGCTGCGTTTGCAGAAGTTGCGGACGTGGTTCATCCCCATGCCGCCGGGGCCGATGAACGCGAGGTGGATTTTGTCGGGACCGGCGGCGGCCTTGAGAAATGCGGGAGCAGCGAGTGCGGCGGAAGCGGCGGCAGTGTGCTGGAGGAATTGGCGGCGGGAGTGGTGTTTCATGGGAGAAGGGAAAAGGGGAGGGCGGTGATGAAAGGCGGCGCGGGGCGGATGTGCAATGCGATTGGCGATGGTGCCGGTAGGGCGCGTTCGCCGAACGCGCCGGCGCCCGCCTACTCCGCGATCGCGCCGGGCTCGATGATGGCGATGTCCTTCAGCTTGCTGCCGGCGATCGTGTTGCCGCGCACGGTCTGCCTCGCGCCGCCGACGCTGATGCCGTTGCGGCCGCTGTCGCGGATGGTGTTTCCGGTGATCACATTCTCGGCGGTGTCCTTCGCGATCTGCATGCCGTTGCCGCGCATCTGATCGAAGATGTTCCCCGTGATCCGGTTGCGCTCATTGAGGCCGGGCTGCCTGCACCAGCGCCAGAGGTTGATGCCGATGCCGCAGTCGCGGAACACGCTTTCCGCCACGGTGCATTCCGCCGCATCGTTCAGCTCCACGCCCACCGCGCAGCGCTCGGCGCTGACGCCCCGCACGGTCGTGCGGATCGTGAAATGGTCGAGGTCCACCGCTTCGTCCGAGGTGTCGGTGATGGTGCAGCTTTCCACGCGCGAATCCTCCACGGCGTAGAATGCGATTCCGCGGCCGTGGCAGTTCCGGATCAGGCAGTGCGACACCGCCACGCCCTTCACCAGCGGCCCCGTCGGTCCCTTCTCATACGAATAGGGCCCCTGCACGAACACGCCGCACAACTGCGCGTGGCCGTGCACCGGCGGGTCGTCGGCGAGCTTGCCGCCGTCGAGCGTGAGGCTCTCGATGGCCACGCCGTCGCTGGTGCCGCGGATTTCGATGAGGTTCGGCGCGTCTGGATCGCGGATGAATGTGCCCGCGGGCACGGGGAACTTCAGCGGCTCGCGGAGGACGAGCGCCGTGCTGTCGATGCGCTCGACGACGGCAAGCTGGTAGGGCTTCGCCTTTTTCGAGAACGAATCGATTTCCCCCGGCGCCTCGATCTGGATCCGCAGGCCCGGCGTGATGCCGCGGAGGCGCCTGGTGGTGAGCTTCGCCGCGCCCGGCCCGGCCGCGTCCGCGACTTCGCCGAAGATGATCGGCGGCAGCTTCAGGATGGATTCGCCGCCGCCCGCGGCGACGATGCGGAGCTTGCGCGCGTCTTTCACGAGCAGGCCCTTTTCGAGCACGTGCGTGCCGGGAGGGATGACGACATCCCCGCCGCCGGCGCGGATTGCGGCGTTCACGGATGCCTGAATCTCCGCGCCGGTGAGCGCGTGCGCCGTGTGAAGCGCCGCACACATGATGGCCGCGATGAGGAAGCTTTTCATTTCTCGCCGGTCAGGAATTTCTCCAATTCGTCCGTCATCGCGTGTGGCGCGAGGTCCTTCTTCCCGATGAATTCCAACTCGCGCTCGAGCAGGCCCCTCGGGTGGTCGTCCTTGAATGAGTCCGTCTTGAGAAGTGCCTCCGCCCGCTTCCGGGCTTCGTCGAACCTCCCTGTTCTCCGTTCCAGTTCGCAACACAGGAATGCCGTTGTCTGAAAATCCTTCTCGCCGGGCTTCAGCGTGGTGAGCGCGTCGGTGAACTGGGCGAGCGCTGACTCCAGGTGCCTGCGGCATTCCTTCGGGTTCGCCTCCGTCTGCCACGACGCCTTGAGGTGGGCATGGCCGATGACTTGCGGTTTGGTCTTCAGGAATGTCTGGATGAGCGCGATGCAGAAATAGGAGGGCTGATCCTTGGAGGCGGTCTGGTAGGCCTCGGAAAGGATGTAGGGCTTGAGCTTGCCGACCGTGGCCTTGTCGGTCTGGTCCTCAAAAAGAACGAAGCGGCATTTCGGGCACTGCGGCGCTGTCCAAGGCGACCCTGTCGGGCCGATGGGTCTCAGATCGAGCCGTCGCCCGAAGGAGGTGCCGGACATTTCCACTTCCTGTTTCCATTGGTTGCCGTCGATGGGGCAGGTGAAGCTCCTGTTCCCCGTCGTGAGGGCGTGGCTCGCGCCGGCCAGCAGTCCGACGAGCAGGATGAGCAAAGGAAGGGGGGAGGTTTTCATGTGGTTATTTGATGATGCGGTCGGCGCCCGGTTTCTCGAAGGCGGAGAAGCTCTTCTCGATGCGCGCGACCCACGGGTCGTATTTCTTGTTCTTCGCGTGCGGGTAGGTGATGCGGAAGGCGGCCCAGCGGCTCTCCTTCGGGTTCACGAGCAGCTTGTGGTAATACTCGGTGCCGTCCTTTTTGACGCCGGAGACGACATACCACGTGGCGGTTTTCTTCTTGTAGGTCACGGTGTCGCCGAGTTCGGCGAGATCCTCCTTCCAGCGCTTCTCAAGCGAGTCGCCGTCGTCGGTCATGAGGAAGTGGCCAAATGCCGCGACGCTGAACTCGCCGTCGCTCGTGTGAAATTCGCGGCCGTCGCCGTTGTCGGGCGCGCGGCTCGCGACGAGGCCGGCGGGATACCGCAGCAGGAAGCCGAAGCGGGCGTTGAGGTATTCCTTCCAGTCGTCCGCGGCGCGGGCGGGAAATGCGGCGGCGCAGAGGGCGAGGAGGAGGAGCAGGGTTTTGCGCATTGGGATCGGTATGGAGGCGGGTGAGCGCGGGGGCGCGGGTTCCTGTCAGAGCTTCGGGAAGATGAGCTCAAAGAACAGGAACAGCGCGGCGACGGTGCCGAGCGCGAACAGGGCGGGAGTGCGCACGGACTTGCCGCCGGTCTTCATGCCCACGGCGCCGAAGACGAGGGCGGGCGCCCAGACGTAGGAGAGCTGCACCATCGAGGTCTCGGACATCCGGTTGAAGTAGATGCCGTAGATGAGCGCGGGGATCACGATGCTGGCGATGAGGATGAGTTTGTAGGGCATGGTTGTCGGGTTTGCTTGCCGCCCCCGGAGCGGCTTTCGTGACGGGGTTCTCAGCCTTCCGCTGGAGTAGGGGATGCCGGGGGATTTGGCAAGGTGCGGGAGGAGGAGGCGGAGAGCATCCGCCATTTGACGGCCCCGCGGGGGTGCCGTAGCGTGCGCGCCCTTTTCACCATGAAAACCAACGGCTTCACGCTCTACGACACGACGCTCCGCGATGGCACGCAGGGCACGGGGATTTCGTTCTCCGTCGTGGACAAGATTCGCGTGGCCGAGAAGCTGGACGCATTCGGCATCCACTACATCGAGGGCGGCTGGCCGGGGAGCAACCCGAAGGACGCCGAGTTTTTCTCCGAGGCCGCGAAGCGCACGTGGAAGCACGCGAAGCTCGCCGCCTTTGGCATGACGCGCCGCGGCAACACGAAGGTGGAGGACGACCCGCAGGTGAAGGCGCTGCTCGACGCGAAGACGCCGGTCGTCTGCGTGGTGGGCAAGACTTGGGCGCTGCACGTGGAGCATGTCTTCAAGGTGTCGCTGGAGGAAAACCTCGCGATGATCCGCGACACGGTGGCCTTTCTGAAAAAGAACGGCCGCGAGGTGCTCTACGATGCGGAGCATTTCTTCGACGCGTTCAAGGATTCGCCCGATTACGCGCTGGCGACGATCAAGGCCGCGAGCGATGCGGGTGCGGACCTCGTGGTGCTCTGCGAGACGAACGGCGGGAACCTGCCGGGCTTCGTCGGCGAGGTGACGCGGAAGGCCGTCGCGCATCTTGGCAAGCCGGTGGGCATCCACACGCACAACGACTGCGGGCTCGGCGTGGCGAATGCGCTGGCGGCAGTCGAAGCCGGCGCCTGCCAGGTGCAGGGGACCATCAACGGCTACGGCGAGCGCGTGGGGAACTGCAACCTCATCACCACGATCGCGAATCTCCAGCTCAAGCTCGGCCTCGAAGTGGTGCCGGACCTCACGAAGCTGCGGGAGCTTTCGCAGTTTGTCGCGGAGCTCGCGAATGTGGCGCCGGACATCCGCGCGCCATTCGTGGGCGCGGCGGCATTCACCCACAAGGGCGGGCTGCACGTGGACGCGGTGCAGAAGCTGTCGCGCAGCTACGAGCACGTGGATCCGGCGCTGGTGGGCAACGAGCGCATCATCGCCGTGAGCGACATGAGCGGGCAGGCGAACATCCTGTCGCGCGCCGAAGCGCTGGGCTTCCCGCTGGCGAAAGGCTCGGCGGAGGTGAAAGCCGTGCTGAACGAGGTGAAGCGCCTCGAATCGGAGGGCTATGAGTTTGAGGCGGCGGAGGCGTCCTTCGCGATCCTGCTGCGCAAGCAGACGGGTGGCTACGCGCCGCTGTTCGAGCTGCTCGAATACCACTGCACCTACCGCCGCGCCGGCGATGGCCGCTGGGACAAGTGCGAGGCGACCGTGAAGCTGCGCGTGAATGGCGAAATGAGCTACACCGTCGCCGAGGGCGACGGCCCGGTGAATGCCATCGACGCCGCTCTCCGCAAGGCGCTCGCGCCTTTCTACCCGGCCATCCGCGACATCCGGCTGGAGGACTACAAAGTCCGCATCATCAACGGCCAGGCGGGCACCGCCGCGCGCACCCGCGTGCTCATCACGAGCACCGACGGCCGCGAGTCGTGGGGCACTGTCGGCGCGAGCGACAACGTGATCCAGGCGAGCTGGCTCGCGCTGGTGGACAGCTACGAGTTCAAGCTTGGCCGTGGCACCGGGCGCTGAGTTCACAAAAGGCGGCTTGACGTTGTTGCGCGCCCCCCGGCAAATACGCCGCTTCACGCCGTGGCCAAGCTGCGGCGAGACCATCCAACCATGAAGTTCCGCACATTCTTCCACGCCCTGTTCGTCGTCGCCGCACTCCTGATGTCGCCGCTCGGCGCCCGGGCGCAGGTGCCAAACATGCCCCTTGTGAAATCCATCGAGGTGCAGTTCGTGGGCGCGCAGACGGTGTCGAAGGAGAAGATCATCGCCAACATGCGGACGAAGGTGGGCCGTCCCTACAATCCCCGCGTGACGGAGGAAGACGTGCGGAACCTGAACGCATCCGGTGGCGTGACGAACGTGCGCATTTTCGGCGAGCCGCAGGGGGACGGGCTGAAGGTGATCGTGGTCATCGCGACGAAGAGCACGCTCGCGGAGGTGGTGATCAACGGCAACACGCAGGTGAAGACGACGAAGCTGCGGGAGAAGATGACCGCCAAGCCGGGCGATCTGGTCAGCGAGTCCACGCTGGAGGCTGACCGCCAGAAGATCATCGAGTTTTACCAGGAGAAAAACTACGGCGACGTGGACGTGCGTTACCGCACGGAGACCATCGCGGGCAAGGCGGGCGCGGTGCGCGCGATCTTCAGCATTGCCGAGGGCGGCAAGGTGAAGATTGACGAGGTCTATTTTCAGGGGAACACCGCGATCAAGCGGCGTGACCTGCTGAAGATCGTGAAGACCAAGCCGAAGGGGATCATGAACATCCTCTCCTCTACAGCGGGCAAGCTCAACAGCGAGCAGCTTAACGAGGACGTCCGCGCGCTCCGCGAGGCGTTTCAGGAGAAGGGCTACCTGAATGTGGATGTCCGCCAGCCGGGCATCACGCGGAAGGGCTCCAAGGTGGACGTGACCTTCGTGATCGTCGAGGGGCCGCAGTTCCATGTCGGCCGGGTCATCGTGATCGGTGCCCGCGTCTTTGCGGCGGATGAGGTGACGAAGAATCTCAAGCTGAAGCCCGGCGCGATTTATTCGCCGCAGGCGCTCGCCGCGGACCGCAAGACGATCAGCGACCTCTACGGTGCGAAGGGTTACCTGGATCTGATGGTGGCGCCGCAGCCGGTGCCGGTCGGCGGGGGGAATGTGGACGTGACTTTCCGCCTCGACGAGGGCGTGCAGTATTACGTGGACAAGGTGAACATCGGCGGAAACACGCGGACGAAGGACAAGGTGATCCGCCGCGAACTCGCGCTCGCGCCGGGCGACCTCTTCAACACCGTCCGCATGGACGCCAGCAAGCAGCGCCTCGACAACCTGCGCTATTTCTCGCGCACCGAGCTGCGCCCCGCCGAGCCGCTCATCTCCGTGCCGGGCCGCCGCGACCTGAATGTGGACGTGACGGAGACGCAGACCGGCTCGTTCAACTTCGGCGCGGGCTTCAGCTCGGTGGACAACCTGATCGGCTTCGTCGAGCTGACGCAGGGCAATTTCGACCTCTTCGGCTGGCCGCGCTTCACGGGCGGCGGGCAGAAGTTCCGCACGCGCGTCCAATACGGCACGCAGCGCAAGGACGTCATCATCAGCCTCACTGAGCCCTACTTCCTCGACAAGAAGCTGTCGCTGGGCGGTGAGGCCTATTATCGCGACGCGAGCTACACGAGCAGCGTTTACAACGAGCGCCGCATCGGCGGGGACATCTTCATCCGCAAGCCGCTGAATGAGTTCACGGCGATGCGCCTCGAATACAAGCTTGAGCAAATCCAGCTCCACGACTTCTCCTCCACCGCCTCGCCGATCATCCTCGCGGAGAACGACACATGGCTGAAGAGCCAGGTCAGCGCGGGCATCACCTACGACTCCCGCAACCGCGTTTACCTCCCGAGCAGCGGCATGCGCGTGGACGCGCAGGTCTATGTCGCCGGCGGCTTCCTCGGCGGCAACGAGGACATCTACGGCTTCGAGATCGAGGCGGCAAAATACATCGCGCTGCCCGGCGACACGATCCTCACCTTCGAGGGCCAGTTCGCCGGAGTGGACAACTGGTCCAACGGCACGCACGTCCCGATTTTCGACCGCCTCTACCTCGGCGGCGCGAACAACATGCGCGGCTTCCGCTACCGCGATGTGGGCCCGAAGGACTCGACCGGCGAGCCCATCGGCGGCCAGTCGCTGGCCCGCTTCACCACGGAATACACGATCCCGATCGTCGAGAAGGTGCGCATGGCGTTCTTCTACGACGTCGGCTTTGTGAACGCGCAGCCGTGGGACTTCGGCACCTCGAACCTCTACAGCGACTACGGCGTCGGCCTGCTGCTGGAGATTCCGGCAATCGGCCCCATCCGCATTGACTACGGCATTCCGATCCAAAAGGACCAGTGGAACGGCTCGGGCGGCAAGTTCCAGTTCAACGTGGGCTACAAGTTTTGAACGCACTCCCGGTTTAAGGGTCAATACACGGCTTTGTTCATGAAAAAACACCTCATCGCATCCATCCTCTCCGTCGTCCTCTGCCTCGCCACTGCGGGCACGGCATCCGCTGAAATCGCCATTGGCACCGTGGACATGAAGAAGGTCTTCGAGTCCTACTGGCACACCAAGGAGGCCGAGACGCAGATGAGCGAGAAGCGCGCGGTCGTGAAGCGCGACCTCGACGAGCGCAACGAGAAGCGCAAGGAACTCCAGGACAAGATCGAGAAGCTCAACGACGAGATCAAGAAGCCCGAGATCAGCAAGGAGCGCGCGATCAGCAAGAAGAAGGAGCTCGACGACAAGATCGCCGAGTGGCAGGGCATGATGCGCGACCTGCAGGCTTACCAGCAGGAGCAGGAGAAGCAGCTTGCCGATCAGACACTGCGGATGCGCAACGGCATCGTGGAGGAGATTCTGAAGGTCGTGAACGAGATCCGGGACGCGAAGCACTTCGACCTCGTCTTCGACACCTCGGGCAACAGCATCAACAACGTGCCCGTCGTCATTTCCGCAAACCCGGGCTACGACTTCACCAAGGAAGTCGTGGAGAAGCTCAACGCGACCCGGCCCAAGACCACCGCGCCCGAGACGCCAGCGCCCGCGGCGAACAAGCCTCCGGCCAAGCCCGAGACGAAGGGCAAAAAGTAGTCCACGCCGTGGAACTCACCGTTTCAGAGCTGGCCGCCCTCGTTGGCGGCCAGCTTGCTTCCGACGCCGACGGATCGCTGAAGATTTCCGGGGCCGCAGGGCTCGCCGAGGCCGTGCCCGGCGAGGTGACCTTCTTCGGAAACCCAAAATACCTGCCGCAGTTCCGTGCATCGAAGGCCTCCGTCGCCCTCGTGCCGGCCGCGTTCGCCGAGGAGGTGCCCGCGATCTGCATCCGCTGCGAAAACCCGACGCTCGCCTTCTCCAAGGTCGTTGAGAAGTTCGCGCCGCCGCCCGTGCAGTTTGCGCCGGGTGTGCATCCGACTGCTTACGTCGCCCCCACTGCCACGCTCGGCGAGGGCGTCAGCGTGCAGCCCCACGCGGTCATCGAGGATGGCGCGGTCATCGGCGCGGGGACAGTGATTGGTGCGCAGTCGTTCATCGGACATTCCGCGCAAGTCGGGCGGGACTGCCTGATTCACCCGCACGTGACGGTGTCCTTCCGCTGCAAGGTCGGCGACCGCGTGATCCTGCACAGCGGCGTGGTGCTCGGCAGCGACGGGTTCGGCTTTGAGTTTCAAAACGGCCGCCATGTCAAAATCCCGCAGGTCGGCATCGTGCAGGTGGACGACGACGTCGAGATCGGCGCAAACACGACGGTGGATCGCGCGCGCTTCGGCCGCACGTGGATCGGTGCGGGCACGAAAATCGACAACCTCGTGCAGATCGCGCACAACGTGGTCATCGGAAAGCACTGCATCATCTGCGCGCTCGTCGGCATCTCCGGCAGCACCCGCCTCGGCAACTACGTCACGCTCGCCGGCCAGGTCGGCACCGTCGGCCATATCGAGATCGGCGATCAGGCAATCGTCGGCGCGCAGGCCGGCGTGAGCAAGAGCCTGCCTGGCGGCCAGACCTACATCGGCAGCCCGGCGATTCCCGCTCGGGAGTTCAAGGAGCAGATCGCCCACATCTTCGGCTTGGGAAAACTCCGCGCGCGTGTCACGAAGCTGGAGCGCTCCGGCCGCGAAGGTGGGGAATCCGGGGACGCAGTCACCTGAGAGTCGCCGGTCGCCGACCATCTGGAGAAGACCCAGGAAACCGGCGCCGAATTTCCACGAAACATACTCCCGTCCATTGGTCCTTTTCTGTTCCCACGCCCTCAGCGTTTCGCTAAACGAAGCGGTTCCTCAATGAAATCCCCGGCTATCTTCCGCATGATCCTCCTCGCCGGTGCCTCCGTGCTCGCGGCATGCACCAGTGGCGGCACTGTGCAGAAGAGGGGCGGGACCGAGGTGCTTGCGACGAAGCCGGGAAAGAAGATCAGCACTTCGCCCTCCCGCTTCATGTATGTGCGCACGACGGCGTATCACCATTCCGAGCCGGGCGGGCGCGCCACCGCGGTCGGCGGCTACCTGAAGCCCACGCACAGCGCCGCCGCCGACTGGAGCTGGCTGCCGGCGGGCACGCGCTTCCGCATCCTTGCGACCGGCGAGGACTACGTCATCGAGGATTACGGCAGCGCGCTCGTGGGCCGCTACACGATTGACCTCTACAAGAGCACGCGCGCCGAGATGAACCGATGGGGTGTCCGCTACGTTGAAATCGAGATTCTCCAGCTCGGCAGCTACCCGGTGAGCCTCGCTGTGCTGATTCCGCGGCAGAAATATCCGCACGTCCGCGCGATGGTCGCCGGCTTGCAGAAAAAGGTGCGCCACTGAGCTGCGCGAGGCTTCCGTGGCATCCGCACGCGCCGTCACCCACCGCCTGCTCGCCGAATGGGAGCGCCGGTGCCCGCACGCCGATGAGCTTCTGCACGAAAAGCTCGCCGCATCGAAGCTCGACGAGAGGGACCGTTCGCTTGTCACCGAGCTTTTCTACGGCGTGCTGCGGCGGCTGAGTGAACTGGATTTCCTCATCGGTCGCCTGCGCGATGGGGCGGTGGATGACGACACGCGTGCCGTGCTGCGGCTCGGGCTCTACCAGCTTTTCCACACGCGGATTCCGGTCTTTGCAGCGGTGAAGGAAACCGTGGCGCTCTCGCGCAGAGCGGGTGGTCTGGTGAATGCGATCCTCCGCCGCGCGGACCGCGAGCGCGCGCAGCTTCTCGATGCACTCGCCTCGGCGCCGCTCGATGTCCGCACGAGCCATCCGGAGTTTCTCCTCGAAAAGTGGACGGCTAATTTCGGCGCGGACGCCACTGCGAAGCTCGCGGAGTGGAACAACACCCCGGCGCCGGTGCTGCTCCGTGCGAACACGCTCCGCACCACGCGCGATGAGTTGCTCGCTTCGCTGCCGGGCGCGGAGCCGCATCCATTTCACCTGCTGGCGCTCAGCGTCCCGCGCATCCCGGTCGAATGGCTCACGGGCGGCCTCTGCTACGTGCAGGATCCGAGCACGCTTGCCGCCTGCGACATGCTCGACCCGCAGCCGGGTGAGACGATTCTCGACGCCTGCGCGGCGCCCGGCGGCAAGACCACGCAGCTCGCCGCGCTCATGCGCAACGAAGGCCGCATCGTCGCGTGCGATCAATGGGAAAGCCGCGTCACGCGCCTGCGCGAAAATTGCCAGCGTCTCAGCGCGACCTGCGTCCGCGCGCTCACGCTCGACACGATGAAGGAATCGCCGGAGCTCGCGACGCGCAGTTTCGACCGCATCCTCGTGGACGCGCCGTGCAGCAACACCGGCGTCATCCGCCGCCGCGTGGACGTGCGCTGGCGGCTGAGCGAGGAGGATTTCCTGCGGATGCCCGCGCAGCAGCTCGCACTTCTGCGCCGCTGCGCCGGCTTGCTGAAGCCCGGCGGCACGCTCGTCTATTCTACCTGCTCGCTCGAGCCGGAGGAAAACGAGCACGTCGCCGACGAAGCCGCCCGCACGATTCCCGGCCTGCGCCTGCACACCACGCGCCACGTCCGCCCGTGGCTGGACGGCGTGGACGGCGCCTTCTGCGCGAAGTTCATCGGGTAGGGCGGTTTCGCCGAAACCGCCCACTCATTTCGGCGGAAAGCGACGGCGCTCTCGGCGAGAGCGCCCTACCTCGCCCGGTTCACCGCGCTGAGCACGGCTTTGATGGCGGCGAGCTCGACGTTGGTGTCCACGCCGGCGCCCCATTTGGTGCGGCCGTCGGGGAACTGGATCTGGATGTAGGCGATGGCGCTGGCTTCGGTGCCGGAGCTGAGGGCGTGCTGCTTGAAATTGGCGACTTCAAACGGGCCGGCTTCCGCGCCGTGCAGCGCGTGGACGAATGCGGCGATGGGGCCGTTGCCCTTGCCGGTGAGCTGCGTGTCGGCGCCGGATTTCCGCGCGGAGGCGCGGCAGGAGAAGACGCCGTCCACGCCGTCGGCATGGAAGTGGATGAGCTCCCACGGCTCGTTGCGCTCGATGTATTCGCGCCAGAACATTTGCTTCAGCTCTGCGGCGGTGACTTCGCGGCCGAGGGCGTCCACGGCGTCGTTGGCGATGGGTCCGAACTCGCGCTGCATGTCCTTCGGCAGCTCGATGCCGAATTCACTCTCGAGCAGATACGCGACGCCGCCTTTTCCGCTCTGCGAATTGACGCGGATGACCTCGCGGTATTCGCGGCCGACGTCGGCGGGGTCGATGGTGAGATACGGCACGTCCCAGTGCTCGCGACCTTTTTTCTCCCACTCGGCGAGGCCCTTTTTGATCGCGTCCTGGTGCGAGCCGCTGAATGCGGTGAAGACGAGCTCGCCCGAATACGGATGGCGCGCCGGAACGGTCATGCCGGTGCAGCGCTCGTAGACTTCGCGCAGCGCATTGAGGTCGGAAAAATCGAGCCCGGGCGCGATGCCGTGCATGTAGCAGTTCATCGCGACGGCGATGATGTCGAGGTTGCCGGTGCGCTCGCCGTTGCCGAAGAGCGTGCCCTCGACGCGGTCCGCGCCCGCGAGCAGGCCGAGTTCCGTGGCGGCGACGCCGGTGCCGCGGTCGTTGTGCGTGTGCAGCGAGACGATGAGCGAATCGCGGTTGCGGATGTTCGTGCAGATCCACTCGATTTGATCGGCATACACGTTCGGCATCGCGACCTCGACGGTGTCGGGCAGGTTCAGGATCATCGGTCGCTGTGGCGTCGGCTGCCAAACGTTCATCACGGCCTCGCTGATTTCCTTCGCAAATTCCACCTCCGTCGCGCTGAAGCTCTCGGGCGAGTATTGCAGCCGCACGTCGGTGCCGCCGTTTGCGAGGCGCGGGATGCGGTCCTTGATCCACTGCGCGCCGCGCACGGCGATTTCGCGGATTTCGTCCTTCGATTTTCCAAAGACGACGCGGCGTTGCGCGGGGGAGGTCGAATTGTAGAGGTGGATGATCACCTTCTTCGCGCCGACGAGCGACTCGAATGTGCGCTCGATGAGATCCTCGCGCGCCTGCACGAGCACCTGCACCGTCACGTCATCCGGGATGTGGCCGCGCTCGATGAGCGTGCGGTTGAACGCAAACTCCGTGTTCGACGCCGCCGGGAAGCCGATTTCGATTTCCTTGAAGCCGCACTTCACCAGCGCGTGGAAGAGTTCGAGCTTCTGCGCGACATTCATCGGCACCGCGAGTGCCTGGTTGCCGTCGCGGAGATCCACGGAGCACCACACGGGCGCCATTTTCAGCGTGCGCGAAGGCCACTGGCGGTTCGGCAGGGTCACCGGCGGGAAGGGCCGGTATTTCGAGGAAGGATTGGAAAACATGAGTGTGAATTTTTGAAATGGGCAGCAGATGGGTCGTGCAGCCAGTCACTCCCACCGCCCGGAAGAAGTGCCAGCCGATTACGCGGGCCGCGCG
>JBGAPP010000016.1:0-124807 GCA_044221185.1 Chthoniobacteraceae bacterium
CGACTCACCCCATCCCCGGCTCCGGTCGGCCTCCGGCCTCCCCGCGCCGGGGATGGACAAACCAAAAACCAGACACTAAACACACAAACCAACCACTCGGACTAACTCTCCCTGTGGCTCGAAAAGATGAGTCCGGTCAAAGACGCCCGCCGTAAGCCGAACAGATGTTCCGGCCACTCGTGTTTCGGCAGACAAAACGCGAATTGGACCTCCCTCTGGCAGGCTCTTGAATTCGAGCAAGAAATCAGAACTGAGATTCAGATCAAGCTTCGCGTCCAGCATCTCCGAGGCTGCTTCTTGGATATCGGACAGTTTGGAAGTGATGGTCGGTTGAGCGTCCGTTGGAAACCACGTTGCCAACGCGACCTCGAAATGAAAATGCCTTTCCTTGCGGCCTCCGGTCATCAGTCTGACGAAATGCTGTTTTCCTCCCTTCTTGTAGGATCCGATCATGTGCCGAGGTTTTTTCAACCATTCGAGCACCGCCTTTTCCTTGGAGTAAACAGCGCCGCACGCGACGATGCGTTTACTTGAGGATGAACTGAGATTCGGAAGATCGATTGCCATTTGCGTGAGGCGTGTGTCGGAAGATTCGTCGGGGCGTGTAAAGTGAGGAGCCAGCGGGGGCAAGTGAGGAGTTTAAGGTAATCTTCCGGATTCGCTACAAGCCTCCACGTTTACTTTCCCATCGGCAGCTTCGAGAGATCGATTTGCGGCGGCGTCTTCGACGCGGGGCGCGTGAACTTTTCCCCGAACGGCATGAAGCCCGGCACGAAGCCGCCTTGCGAGAGGAAGAAGCGGCTGCCTTCCACGCCCATGAAGCGGTCGAGCCGCGCGGCCTTGCCTGTGCCGTCGTGGCTGAAACTCGCCTCGGTCAGTTCGCTCCACTGGCCGTCGGCGGTGCGAATCCACTGCGGGCCGTAGAGCGCCTTGCGCTGGAGGTGGCCGTTGGCGCCGTTGAAGTTTTCGCTGAACGAATACAGGCCGCGCAGGAGCCTACCGTCCTTCGGCGCGCGGAAACTCGCGAGGAGCGTCCACTTTTTCTCCGCGGGATGATACCACCAGCCGGTGTAGATCGTGTTTGCGCCGTCGGCCTTCGCGTTGAGGAGGAATTTCTGCGGCTCGCCGGTCTTCCACGGAAACACGAGGTGCGAGTGGCCGCCGGTGCCCTCGTTGCCGAACACGCTCGCGACGACGCCGGGGCCTTTGCCGAGGAACTGCGTGTGATTTTCCTCGGCGACTGTCGTGCGGTCCTTCGCCGACTGCCCGCTCGCCGCATCCCACACGGAAAAGATGATGCGGCGCTCGGTGGGCGAGTTCACCTGCATGCCGAAGTAGCCGCGCGCAAAGCCGCACGCCATGTAGTAGGTCGCGACCGGATCCTCGACGGCGGTGACTTCGTTGTAAAACCACTCGACTGCGGCGTCCTTCGGCAGCGGGTAGGCGAGGTGGACGGACGCGGCATTGCGGCGTGGCTCGAGATTGAAGTGCGCGTCCTTCGCCGCGGGGCCGTCGAGCACGAGAGCGTCGAAGTCGCCCTGCGGATGCGCGGACGAAAGCTCGAAGCGCACGTAGCCGGGCTTTGCGATCGTGAAGCTGCCGAATGACACTGTGACGGGTGCAGCGCCGCCTTTTGCTTCCGCGTCGTGCGACTGGCCGGCGACGGTGAGACGTAGATTCGACGATTTTCCTTCGGGCAAACGCACCGCGACTGATACGTCGAGTTTTCCGGCAGTCTTGAGTTCACCGAACCACAGGATCTTCTGCGAAGCATCCTTCCAGCCTGAGATGCCGTCTCTGCCAATCTTCGCACCGCTCTGCCACGGCTCGGCGTAGGCCGTGGCGGCGGGGACGCGGAGTTCGGCCCGTGCGGATGTAACGAGAGCGACGGCGAGTGTGAGTAGGGCGGGGATTCTCATGGTTCGTGAGAGGTTACTTCTTTGCCGGAGGTTGGAGCGGCTTTTCCTCCCAGCCCCATGTGGGATCAATGGGGAGACCGAGGTGTTGGAAAACCGTTGGCGGCACGATGCTGTGGCCGCACTTCTGCGCGAGCGCCGCGCCGCCGCGGAACGGGCCCCCATTGGCGAGCAGCCCCCCCCCCCCCCCCCACTTCTCATCGGTGAACTGCGGACGTGCGCGCATGGCCGCGAGCACCTCGCCGGTGAGCGCATCCACGCGCGCGATGGCAGCGAGGTAGGGTGCATTGTCCGGGGAAAACTTTCCTGCCGGATCGGAGGCGGCGTGGCCGAACTCATCCACTTGGCCGAAATAGACGAAGAGCACATCGGGATCTTTGCCGCGCAGCAGCGCCACGGCACGGTCGCGCACTGCGGCGTCGAGGTCCGGCCAATCGCGCGCCTCCTTCGCCGGGTCGGCATGCAGCGTCATTTTCTCGTCGAGAAACTCCGCGCCGTCCTTCCGCGAGGCATCAACGATGAAGTCATGAATTTCCGGCCAGCTCACGAGCGAGCCGCACCACGCCGAGGGCTTTGCATCCTTGATGCGCCGCATGAAGTGCGGGAAGTCGGCGATGCGGTGGTTCTCGAACTTGTTGCTGCCGACGCCATGTTTGTCGCGCCAAACGCCGGTGAGAATCGAGCTCCAACCCGGCCCGCTCGACGTGGCCTGCTCGGTCGCGCCGCCGAGTTCGCCGCCTGCGAAGACACTCCAGTTTGCGCACCCGTCGCTGGCAAGCTTTTGGAAATTCGGAGCTTTGCCGGAGCCCATGGCGGCGCGCAGCGCGTCCGTGCGGCAGCCGTCAATGCCGATGAGCAGCACGCGTCTGCCGCCAAAATCATTCTGTGCTCCCGGTCCTGCTGCGGGAGCGGCGACAGCACTCGTGAAAATGATGGCGAGAATGGGGAGGATCGCACGCATGACGGGGAACGGTCTGCATTCGTAGGGGCGCAGGCGTGATTTTGTCGAGCGGGCAGGGGCTGGGCTTCCAATTTTTGGACCGCGCCGACATTGTCATGGGCATGAAAACGCCCCACTTGCTCACCCGCCGCAATTTTCTCCGCACCACTGCGCTCGCCGCCCTTTCTCCAGCCGGGTGCGCAGTCTTCGAACGTGCGCACGGCAATTTCGTGGATGCGCACGTCCACGTTTGGACACCGGACACGAAGCGTTATCCAATGTCGCCGGACCCGACTTTCAAGAAGCACCGGACGGTGGACAGCTTCACGCCGGAACAACTCTTCGCGCACTCGCGTCCCCAGGGAGTGCGCCGCGTCGTCCTCATCCAGATGAGTTTCTACACGACTGACAACCGCTACATGCTGGACTGCATCGCGCGGCGGCCCGCCACCTTCCGCGGCGTGGCGATCGTGGACGCGACGAAGCCCGATGTGTGTGCGACCATGAAGACGCTCGCCAAGCAAGGTGTGCGCGGCTTCCGCATCTACACCGACCGCGCGAAGGCCGAGGCGTGGCAGCATTCCGACGGGATGAAAAAGATGTGGGCCTGCGCCGCGGACGAGGGCCTCGCGATGTGCCTGCTCGCCGATCCCGAGTCGCTGCCCGCCGTGCAGCGCATGTGCCGCGCATTTCCGAAAACGCGCGTCGTGCTCGATCACTTCGCACGCATCGGCATGAAAGGCCCGGTGCGCCACCACGACCTCGACAACCTCTGCCGCCTCGCGGACTTCGCGCACACGCACGTGAAGACGTCCGCCTTTTACGCGCTCGGGAAGAAGAAGGCGCCTTACACGGACATGGCGCCGCTCATGCGCAGGCTGCGCGACACGTTCGGGGCGCAGAGGCTCATGTGGGCAAGCGACTGCCCGTATCAGGTGCAGGAAGGCCACACCTACGCGGACTCGATTGCAGTCATCCGCGACCGGCTCGATTTTCTCACGCCGGAAGACAAGCACTGGATGCTGCGCGGCACGGCGGAGAAGGTGTTCTTTTTGTGACGATTTTCCGGCGCATGCGGACGTGAGCTTCCGCTCGCACCTACAAGCCGAAGCGCCGGATGAACTCGCGGTAGAAGGCGGCTGCGCGCTCGACCTCGGCAATCTCGACGAACTCCACGGCGGCGTGCGCCTGGTCAATGCAGCCGGGGCCGATGATAAGGCTCGGGATTCCCGAGCGGGAGAGCTTGCTGGCGTCGCTGCCGAACGGGACGCCACCCGGCGTGCCGTCGAGCCCCATCTCTGCGAGCACGGCGCACGCGAGTCGCGCGGGTGCGGAGTTCGCGTCCGTCTCCAGCGCCTCGTCCATGATGCGCGGCGGTTCCATCACGGCGTCGAATGTCGGATGCTGTGCGCGCAGATGGTCGAGAATGCGCTGGTAGTGCGCGAGGATGGCGGGGCCGCTCTCGCCGGGAAGCAGGCGGCGGTCAATCTCGATGGCGCAGGTGTCCGGCACGAAGTTCACTTGAACGCCGCCGTGGATGACGCCGACATTCACCGTCGCGGGGCCGAGCAGCGGGTGCGCGTGCGCCGCTAGCCGCGCGTGATCCTGCTCGATGGCGAGGACGATGCGCGCGGCGTGGCTGATCGCATTCACGCCGAGGTGGGGTTTGCTGCTGTGCGCGGCCTTTCCGCGCACGACGATTCGCCAGCGGAGCACGCCCTTGCTGGCGACGATTGCGCGAAGGCCCGTCGGTTCCGCGACAAGTGCGGCGTCGCCAGTGAGTCCTTCGCAAAGTTTCACCACGCCGCGATACGAAAACTCCTCGTCCACCACCGCAGCGAGCCACACTTCGCACGGCGGTTTGATGCCGTCCGCGTGCAGCGATGCGACGGCGTGCATCATCGCGGTGAGCCCCCCCTTGGTGTCGCAGCTCCCGCGGCCGAAGAGCTTTCCGCCCTCGATGCGCGGCTCGAACGGCGGGATGCTCATGCCCTGCACGGACACGGTGTCCATGTGCGCCTCGAGGATCACGCGGCGTGACGGGTCGCGGCCCGGCAGGCGCGCGATGACGTTCGGGCGGTTCGGAAAAACCTCCTGCTCCCACACCACGATGCCGCGGTGCTCGAAGAATTCGCGCACCCACCTCGCGATTTCCCGCTCGCCCGGCCCTCCCTCGTAGAACGAGTTCACGCTGTTGATCGCCACGAGGCTGCGGAGCGTCTCGATGACCGGGGAAAGTTTCATGCGCGCATCATCGGCATTCCGGCGCGATTATGGAAACCAGGAATGTGAAAGTGCCTGCTCCTCTCGCCGGCGGCCACCTCAGCCGAGGCGTGCGTGCAGCTTGTCGCGGAGCATCTCGACGACCGGCCCGCCTGGCAGGCGCTCAGTTACCTCATTGAGGAAGCCGAAGACGACGAGGCGCTGGGCGTCGCGGAGCGGGATGCCGCGGGAGAGGAGGTAAAAGAGTTCCTCGGTGTCCACCTGGCCGCTCGTCGCGCCGTGCGTGCAGCGGACGTCGTCGGCCTCGATCTCGAGGCCGGGGGCGCTGTTCGCCTCGGCTTCGTCGGTGAGCAGAAGGTTGCGCACCTTCTGATACGCGTCGGTCTTGTGCGCGCCGGGTTCGACGCGGATGAGGCCGGTGAAGATGGTGCGCGACTGGTCGCCGAGGGCGTTCTTGTAGAGGAGGTCGCTCGCGGTGTTCGGCGCCTCGTGGATCTGCAGCGTGCGCTGATCCACGCACTGCGAGTCCTCGGTGGAGGTGATGCTGAGCATGTCGCTGCGGCCGCCGGGGCCGCGCAGATGACTCGCGGCCTCGCTGCGGACGTAGCGGCCGCCGAGGTTCATCACGAGGGCGAGCGCATGGGCGTTGCGTCCGACGACGGTGTTGTTGATCCGGAAGGCGAGCGACTGCTCGCTGAACTGCTGGATGGCGACGTAGTTCACTGTGGCTCCGTCGCCGACGATGATGTCGTTCGCACCGATCGAGAGGCCGGGCCCGTCGGTGGCGGACTCGAAGTGATCCACGACGGTCACTTTGCTGCCCGCCTCAGCGATGATGATCGTGTGCGGGAAAATTGCGGTGCCTGCGCCCTGCACCCAGTGGAAGCACTCGATCGGCAGCGCAACTTCCACGCCGCGGGGGACGTAGAGGAACGTGCCATTGCGCACCTGCGACTCGTGCAGCGCGGCGAACTTCTGTGAGCCGAGGATCGCACCCTCGCGCATGAAGTGTTTCTCGATCAGCTCGCGCTGCGTGGCAACAGCCTGCTCAAGCGGCATCCACAGCACCCCCGTCGCGCGCAGCGAGTCGCCACGGACTTCGTGCGCGAGCACGCGGTCGTTTGCGAAGACCATGCGGCCCGCAGTTTCGGAGAGCCCTGTGGAGCGGAAAAGCAGGGCGTTGCTTTCGGCGTCGCTGAGTTCGTGGGCGCGGTGGAACGGCGAGAGGTCGAGCGCCTTCACGTCGGCGAAGCGCCACGCCTCATCGGTGCGTGCAGGCATTGGGAACTGCGTGAACTTTTCCCACGCGGCCTGCTGGCGCTCGCGGAAATAGGTCGGGTGGCTGTGGAAATCAGGGCCGCTGGTCATCACAAATTTTTCGATCTTCGCCGCACGTGCCGTGGCGGCGGGAGCTTCGAGGACGGCGCTCATCAGCCGACGCTCCCTTCCATTTCGAGGTCAATGAGCCGCTTCAGTTCGACGCTATATTCCATCGGGAACTGACGGACGAGGTCGTTGACGAAGCCGTTCACCGAGAGGCTCATCGCCTGCGCCTCGGTGAGGCCGCGCTGCTGCATGTAGAAAATCTGCTCGGCGGAAATCTGCGAGACGCTCGCCTCGTGCTGGCACGCGTTGCCGGTGCCGCGCACGGTGATGGCGGGATAGGTGTCGGTGCGGCTCGAGGAATTGATGAGCAGCGCGTCGCACTCGGTGTTGTTCTTGCAGCCCTTGAGGTGCTTCGGCACGTGGACGAGGCCGCGGTAAGTCGCGCGGCCTTTGCCGAGCGAGATGGATTTTGAAACGATGTTCGAGGTCGTCTCATCTGCGGCGTGGATCATCTTGGCGCCGGTGTCCTGGTGCTGGCCGTCGCCGGCGAGCGCGATGCTGATTACTTCGCCTCGCGCCTTGCGGCCCCTCAGCACGACGCCGGGATACTTCATCGTGAGGCGCGAGCCGATGTTGCAGTCAATCCACTTCACCTCGGCCTCCTCGTGTGCGAGCGCGCGTTTGGTCACGAGGTTGAAGACGTTGTTCGACCAGTTCTGCACGGTGACATACTGGATCTTCGCGCCCTTCAGCGCGACGAGCTCGACGACTGCGGAGTGCAGCGTGGCCGTCTCGAACTTCGGCGCGGTGCAGCCTTCCATATACATCACCTCGCTGCCTTCGTCGGCGATGATGAGCGTGCGCTCGAACTGGCCGAAATTTTCCGCGTTGATGCGGAAATACGCCTGAAGCGGATGCTTCACTTTCACGCCCGGCGGCACGTAGATGAACGAGCCGCCGCTGAACACGGCGCTGTTGAGAGCGCTGAATTTGTTGTCGCCAGTCGGGATCACTTTGCCGAACCACTTGCGGAAAATTTCCGGGTGCGACTTCAGCCCCTCGGTGCTGCCGACGAAGATCACGCCCTGGTCGCCGAGCGCCTTCTTCATGTTTGAGTAAACGGCCTCGCTGTCGAACTGCGCCTCGACGCCCGCGAGAAACTTGCGCTCCTGCTCCGGAATGCCGAGCCGCTCGAACGTGCGCTTCACGTCGTCGGGCACCTCGTCCCACGAACGCGTGGGCTTCTGGCCGTTCGCGAGGTAGTAGCGGATGTTGTCGAAGATGATGTTCTCCAAATCCTTCGACGCCCAGTGCGTGGGCATCGGCTTCGAGAGGAAAACGTCGAGCGCCTTGTGGCGGAACTCGCGGATCCAGTCGGGCTCACCCTTCACGTCGGCGATGAAATCAATCGTCTTGTGCGTGAGGCCGTAGCCGGCGTCGTGCTCGTAGCTGACGTCGTAGCGGAAGTCGCCGCGCGTGCGGTCAATGTCGATCTGCGTCGCGGGCGTTGCCGGTGGGTCGAGAAGTTCGGTGCTCATGATTGCCTCCTTGTTGAAAAATTATGCCGACTTCGCCGCGGCGATGTCGTCCTTGATCCAGTCGTAGCCCTTCGCTTCGAGTTCGAGCGCGAGGTCTTTGCCGCCGGTGTGTTCGATGCGTCCGCCGACGAGCACATGCACAACGTCCGGCACGATGTAGTCGAGCAGGCGCTGGTAGTGCGTGATGACGAGGAAGCCGCGTTCCGGGCTGCGCATCGCATTCACGCCGTTCGAGACGATCTTCAGAGCGTCAATGTCGAGGCCGCTGTCCGTCTCGTCGAGAATGGCATACTTCGGCTCCAGCATGAGCATCTGCAGGATCTCGTTGCGCTTCTTCTCGCCGCCGGAGAAGCCCTCGTTCACCGAGCGCGCGGTAAATTTCCGGTCCATCTCGAGCATGTCCATCTTCTCGTAGAGCCGCGCGTAATACTCCGTGGCCTCCAGTTCCTCGCCTTCGGGCAGCCGCGCCTGCAATGCGGCGCGGAGAAAATTCGCGTTCGAGACGCCGGGGATTTCCATCGGGTATTGGAACGCGAGGAACAGCCCGGTTCGCGAACGCACGTCCGGCTCCATGCCGAGGATGTTCACGCCATCGAGCAGCACTTCGCCCTCGGTCACTTCATAGTCGGGATGGCCGCCCAGCACCTTGCTGAGCGTGCTCTTGCCCGAGCCGTTCGGCCCCATGATCGCGTGGACCTTGCCCTTCTCGACCGTGAGATCGAGGCCGCGGAGGATTTCAGTGCCCGTCGCGGTGACGCGGGCATGCAGGTTTTTGATTTCGAGGCTCATCGTGTTGGAAAAGATTCTTTGGTTCAGTGCTTCCTCGCCGCCTTGGCGGCATTCGCCTTGGCGGATGCCGCAGCGCATTTCGGGCATAGCCCGCGGAAAGAAATCTCGTGGCGTGAAATCGCCATCCCCTTCGGAAGCTCCCAGACGTCCTCAGGTTGACGCCGGTTTCGCAGCGGAATGTCCGACACTTCACCGCAGCTTTCGCAGAAAAAGTGCGCATGCTCGTCGAGGTTCGGGCAGTAGCGCGCGGGTCCGCGCTCGTCGGTCACGGTCTTCGCGAGACCGCAGTCAGTGAGGGTCTCGAGGCAGTTGTAAACGGTGGCGAGGGAAATGGACGGCACGCGCTCGCGGACACGGGTGAAGACTTCGACGGCGGTCGGATGGTCGCGCTTGCTCGTGAGAACGTCATAAACGGCGCGGCGCTGGTCTGTCATGCGCAGCCCGAAGCCGTGAATTTTTTCATCCGGCATGGGGGAGTGGGTTGCCTGCTTGCTCATGGTGGGAAACCGAAGCACCGCGCCGTTTCCATATCAAGAACAATTCCAATTTAGGAATAGGCGGCTCCCCGGGTGAGCGGAGCTGAACGAATTCGCCACACTCAGGTTTCGCACTTTCCACCCGCACTTCGCGGGTTATGGTCGCCTCAATTTCCGTCATGAAGAAGCTCCTGATCCTTCTCGCTGTTCTCACCACCGCGTTTTTTTCGCTGAAAAAATGGAGCCCGGCGACGCTGGAGAGGATCGCGGGCGTTTTTCAGAAGGATGGGAAGCCCGTCGCCGCCCGGGAGCCTGCGCCGGCCCTGCCTCCGCCCGAGCCGGCACCCGCGCCAAAACCTGTTGTCGAGGAGGCGAAGCCCGCACCCGCTGCCACGCCGTCGCCAAAAACCGTGGCGGTGGACAAGGCCGCGCAGGTGATTGTGCTTTGTTACCACCGGGTCGAGGGCTCGGCGGGCGGTGCGCTGAGCATCACGCCCGAGCTCTTCGAGCAGCACCTGCAGCGGCTGAAGGATCGCGGCATCTCGGTCATTTCCATGCAGGATTTTCTCGCGTGGAGGCGGAATGAAAAATCGATCCCGGCGAAGAGCGCGCTGATCACGCTCGATGACGGCTATGTCTCCGCGTTCGAGGTGGCGCGGCCGATCCTGAAGAAGTTCGGCTATCCGTGGACCTACTTCATTTACACCAAGTTCATCGGCACGGGCGGAAAGAGCATCTCGTGGGAGCAACTCGCCGAGCTGCGCGACGAGGGTGTGGAAATCGGCTGCCACACCATCTCCCATCAGAATCTCCGCGAACCGCGCGGCAAGTCGCCGGAAGCCTACGATGCATGGCTGCGCGAGGAGATTCTCGGCTCGAAGCAACTCATTGAGAAGAAGCTCGGCATTCGCTGCGCCGTATTCGCGTATCCGGAGGGCCGCTTCAACGCGAAGGTGCTCGACGTGGTGAAGGCGGCGGCATTTGAGGCATCATTCACCACGTGGGGGCAGCGCGTGACGCACGGGGCGAACGCGGAGAAAATAGGCCGCTACGCCTGGTATGGGAAGCGCCCGCAGGACGTGGAGCAGGCGTTCAATTTCAACGGCCCCATCAGCGCGTCCGAGGAGGAGCCGTCCGGCGCCGCCGAGCTCTCGTCCGCGATGCTCCTCACGCATCCGATGAATGGCGACAGCACCGAGGAGACCTCGCCGCTGCTGAAGGCGAACCTTTCCGCCCTCGGCGAATTCGAGGCCGCGAGCCTCGGCATGCGCCTGAGCGGAATCGGCCCCGTGGAGTTCAAGTTCGACGCCGCCAACAGGATCATTGAGGCGCGGCCGAAGCAGCCGCTGAAGCCGGGTGAATACACCGTCGTCGTCTCCGCGAAGAACGGCGCAAAGAAGGTGGAGACGCAGTGGAGTTTCAAGGTCGTTCCGTCAAAGGGCCTGAACGCGACGCTGATTGGCCGCTGAAATTGCGCGCAAGGATGTGCGCCGGGATTAAGGGGCGAGCCGCTCAATTTTCCAAACGCCATCCGCCATCCGTGAGTAGCGCAGCCGGTCGTGGAGGCGGCTGGCGCGGCCCTGCCAGAACTCGATCGTCTGCGGCTGCACCACGTAGCCGCCCCAGTGCTCCGGCGCTGGCGGGTTGTCGCCGAAGCGCGCCTTCGCCTCCTCGAATGCCCGCTCCAGCGCCGCGCGGTCCGCGAGCACGCTGCTCTGCCGTGACGCCCATGCGCCGAGCTGGCCGCCGAGTGGACGCTTCGGGTAATACGCCTCGGTCTCCGCGCGCGGCACCTTTTCCACGCGGCCCGTCACATTCACCTGCCGCTCGAGCTCGCCCCAGCGGAACGTGAGCGCGCACCGCGGCTCGTGCGCGAGCTGGCGGCCCTTGGCGCTCTCATAGTTGGTGAAAAAGGAGAAGCCGCGCTCGTCGCACGCCTTCAGCAGCACCGTGCGCGACCACGGTTGGCCGTCCTCGTCCACCGTCGCGAGCGTCATGGCATTGGGCTCGAGGAGCTGCTGGGCGATTGATTCGTCGAGCCATTTTTGAAACTGTCTTAGGGGGTCTGGATCGAGTTCGCCTTCGAGCAGTCCGCGCTGCCCGTATTCCATGCGGAGGTTTGCGATGTCGAAGCTGCTGGCCATGCGCGCAGCATCGGCATTCGCGGCTCGCGGCGCAACACGCCGCTTGGGATCAACGCACCTTCGGCTGCGTGATGTGCGGCTCGCGGAGATAAAGCGGCTCGAGGTCACCCTCGGCGACGATCCCGCGTCCCTCGGCAGCGAGCCGCGCCAGAGTCAGCGCGCGTGGCCTGCCAAGCGCTGCCTGAGGTGCGATGTCGAGGGGTTCGGCGGAAAGGAGGGGCCAGCCTGACAGCTCCGCGATGCGTGCTAGAAGGCTGGGGGGGTCCACGAGCAGCGGACCTTCGGCGCACACGCCGCGCTCCACTTTGGTGAAATAGAATGTGCCGCGCCGCGCGTCGCCGATTGCGATGTGGTGATCCTCGCTGCACTCCCAAGCAGCGACGCTCGGGATGCCGGCGAGCCGCGCGCCCGTTGCCATCGCCAGCCCCATCGCCGTCGCGATGGCGATGCGCACGCCGGCATAGCTGCCGGGGCCGAGGCCGATGGCAATGCAGTCGAAATGCGCAGTGAGTTCGCGGGCACGCTGGAGAATCGGGACGAGCGTGCTGCCGTGGTTCCGGTCCGACTGGCATGATTCGTCGAGCAGCACGTCGGCCCCGTCGAGGAGCGCCACGCTGCCGCGCGAGGTGGAGGTGTCGATGGCGAGGATCTTCATGTCCGGGCAGGCTCCGAGCTTTCCCCGATGATGCGCGTGTCGCCCTCGCCGGCGCCCAAGTGGAACCAGCGTGTGCCCGCGGGGAGCAGCGCGGGGAATTTCCCCGCCCACTCGATCACCACGACGCCGTTCTCGGCGAGGTAGTCATCAAGCCCGAGCCGCAGTGCTTCGTCCTCGGTTTCGAGCCGGTAGAAGTCGAAATGGAAAAGCGGGAGCCGTCCGCCGGTATATTCGTGGACGAGGGTGAAGGTCGGGCTCGTCACATCGGCGTCGCAGCCGAGGCCGGCGGCGATGCCCTTTACAAGATGCGTCTTGCCCGCGCCGAGGTCGCCGTCGAGGGCGAGCACGTCGCCCGGCTTCAGCGATGCGGCGAGCGTCCGCCCGTGGGCGAAGGTTTCTGCCGGACTATGCGAAGTGATCGTAGCCACGGAGGTTTGCCGTTTGACTGGCCCGTGCGGGCCGGCGTGTGAGCATGCCGATGCGCGTGAGCGGGAGTCTTGGAAATTTTGCGCGCCACTTCGCCTCGAGCCGCGCCGCGTCGGAAGGGCGGACCGCAAACAGAAGTTCGAAATCCTCGCCGTCGCCGAGCGCCCGCTCGACGGAGCATCCGCGGCTGCACGGAATCTTTTCGCCGCAAATCTCGAAGCCGCATCCGCTCATGCGAGCGAGCCGCGGCAGGTCCGCGGCGAGGCCGTCGCTGAGGTCCATCATCGCGCGGACGCGGAAATTCGCCGTGAGCCAGCGAGCCTCGGCAAGCCGTGGCGTGAAATCGAGGTGCTTGCCCGCGAGCGAGCCACCGAGTTTTCCGGTGACAAACAGCACATCGCCCGCCCTGCCTCCGCCGCGCGTCACGCAGCGCGTCCGCTCGACCTCGCCGGTGAGCGCCACGCTGATGAAGGCCGGCCCCGGCGAGCGCGATGTCTCGCCGCCAACGATGCTCACAGCGAACCTTCGCGCGGCCCGGCGCAGCCCGGCGTAAAGGTTTCGCAGCCATGCCATGCTCGCGTCGCGCGATACTGCGACGGTGACGAGCGCGTGCTTCGGCAGCCCGCCCATCGCCGCAATGTCGCTCACGGCGCGGCAGAGCGCCTTCCAGCCGACACGCGCGGGCTTCTCCGCCTTTTCAAAATGCACGCCCTCGACCACGCAGTCTGTTTTGAGCAGGCGCCAAATCCGATCTCGCGGGCCTCCGATCACCGCGCAGTCGTCGCCCGCGCCGCGCCGGACATCGCTGCCGAGCGGAAGCCCGCGCGTGAGCGCCGCCACGACGGCGTCCTCGCCCAAGTCTGCGGCTTTCATAGCGGCACGCCGTTCTGCGTCGCCCACCACATCGCAAGCAGCGAAATCCCGTTGAACGATGCATGCATGAACATCGGGACGAGGATTGAGCCCGACCACTCATAGACAAGAGTGAGCGCCAGTGCGAGGAGCGTGAGGCCCGGCATGCCGAGCGCATTGTTGTGCACCGCTCCAAAGAGCAGCGAAACCGCGAGCGCGGAGGGCAGCGGCCCGGCGTATCGTTTCAACACGGGGTAGAAGTAGCCGCGGAAGAGAATCTCCTCGGTGATCGGCGCGATGACCACGGCGGCGACCATCACCTGCCAGAGAATCTCATGCTTCCCGCTCTTTGCCGCCTTCTGATAAATCTTCACGAGTTCCTGCGGCTCGGCGTGTCCCTGCAGGAAGTGATACGCCACCGCAGTGACCAGCATGAATATCGGAAGGAGCATCAGAATGAGCCCGACCGCCGTGCCGACCGCGCGCAGCAGCCCGAAGCGCTTCAGCCCAAACAGCGTCGTGAGCCCCACGCCACGTGCGATCAGCAGCGCGAGGATCGCGGCGACGGGCAGCGCAAACTGCAGCGCGCCGTAGATGATCTGGAGACCCGACGGGCCACTTGCCGGGTTGGTGCCATCCGGCGGCTTTGGAGGCGTCGGCGGCATGATCCACTGCATCGCCACGAGCAGCAGCAGCAGCGTGATGAGTGTCGCGGACACGAGCGCGTCCGGCAGCCCAAACAGATCGCTGCGCACGAGGCCTCCGCGGATGCCGACACGCCGCAGCATCCGCCGATAAACGAGGATGCCTGCGAAGAGCAGCACGAGCCCGAGAATGTTCAGCAGGAACACCTGCTCGGCGGGGATGGGGAGTTCCTTCGTTAAGGCGGCGAGAAACACGGCAAAGGGCGGGCTCCGCTAGGGCGCGAGAAATTCCGGCAGCAGGTAGAGCCGGCCCGGCTGGAGGCGCATCGCGGGCTGCGGGCCGACGTTGATCTCCACGTTCTTCGACTCCGCCTTGCCGAGGAAGCGCAGGTAGCGGCTGAGCGACTCGGTCGCCTTGTATTCGACCACGGTGGAGCCGGGCGCGCCGCCGAGTTCCATCGCCTTCTTCACCGCGGCGTCGAAGTCGCCGAGCTCGTCGATCAGCCTGGCCTCCAGCGCGTCCTTGCCGGAGAGCACGCGGCCGTCGGCGACGCCGTTGCGCAGCGTGTCCTCGGGGATTTTCCGCTCGGCGGCGACGATGCCGACAAACTTGCCGTAGGTCTGCATCACGAGGCTCTGGATGTATTCTCGCTCCTCGGGCGTCGCCGGGCGCGAGCCGCTGAGCATGTCCTTCATCTTGCCGCTTTTGAACGTGACCATCTGCAGGCCCACCTTCCCGAACAGCTCGCCGTAGTTCAGCGTCTGCATGATCACGCCGATGCTGCCGGTGAAGGTCGTGTCGCGCGCGATGATGTGGCTCGCGCCGAGCGCCGCGTAGTAGCCGCCGCTCGCTGCGGTCGCGCCCATGCTCACCACGACCTTCTTTCGGTCGCGGGCCTTGCGGACGATGTTGTAGATGTCGTCGCTCGCCGTGACTTCGCCGCCGGGTGAATCAATCGCGAGCACGATGGCGCGCACGGCGTTGTCCTCGAGCGCCTGCTTGAACTGCTGCCGGATGTCGTCCGGCGACGTGCCGAGGCTGAAGCCCATTTCGCCGCTGGAGATCACGCCGCCGAGCCGGATGACCGCGATTTTCGACGGCACTTTCGGAGCGCCCTCCGCGACCACCACCTCGCGGAAGCTGCGCGCGCCGCCCGCCGCGATGCCGAAGAATTCGCCGGCGAGGAAGAGCGCATTGAACAGCAGGCTGAGGCACAGCAGCACAACGATGAAGACACCGAGGCAGCCGAAGCGTTTTTCCGTGGCAGGCATCCGGCGAGAGTGGTGACGCGTGGAAAATTACGCAAGCCCCGCGCGCCGCTCACGCGCGGCGGTAGAGCCTCGCGATGTATTCCTGCGCGGAGCGGCTCCATTCAAAGCGCGCGGCCTCCGCGTTGGCCACGATCCGCTTCCAGCCGGCGGCATCGTTGAGCTTCATTTCCACCGCGCGCCGCACCGCAGCCACGAAGGCATCCGCCTTTTCCACGAGGCTGTTGCCGTCGAAGAGGAAGCCGTCCTCGCCGTCGCGGATCGTGTCCTTCAGCCCGCCGGTGGCGTGGGCGACCACGGGCTGGCCGTCGCGCATCGCGAGCATCTGCGCGATGCCGCAGGGCTCGAAGCTCGAGGGCATGAGGAAGAGGTCGCCGCTCGCGTAGAGGTAGTCCGCGAAGCCCGCGGCGAAGCCGTTCAGGAAAATGAAATTGCGGTGGCGCACCGCGAGGTCGGTGAGGAACTCCTCGATGTCGCGCTCGCCGGAGCTGAGCATCATGAGCACACCGCGGTCGCCGAGGTCGCGCAGAATTGCCTCCAGCGCGGAGACGCCCGAGTGCGTGGAGGTTCGCATGAGGTCCACCTTCTGGCTCGCGGCGCGGGTCACGCAGGTGAGCAGGAGCTTCTTCGCCGGCGCGACGAGTGAAGGGTCCGTGAGCCGCGTGAGCGCGGTGAGGTGCGGCACCCAGCCCTGCCCCTGCTTTTGCGCGAGCTGGAAAAACGACGGCAGCAGGTCGCGCGACTTGGCGAAGAGTTCCGTGGCGTCGAGCCGCGGCGGGATGCGGCCCGCGGGATACTCGCAGCCGTTCAGGATGCCGAAGAGCCGGCCCGCGGCATCGGCGCGCTGCATGTCCTCGTGAAGCCCCTCGCCGCCGCGCCGGCCGAGGCTCTCGTCGTTTGGCAGCAGCACTTCCTTCGCATACGTGGGCGAGACGACCTGCACTGCATTCGCGAGCCGGATGGCGGCGAGCATCGGGTTCGCGCATTCGGGCCAGCGCGGGTCGCGCAGCACGGAGTCGTGGTGCTCGGAATGCGTGCGGCGGTTCCAGTCCACGCCGTGCAGGTCGGGATACCATGCGCGCAGCGAAGACACGTCGCCGGTGAGCGGGCGTGCGCCCTGGTAGGCGAGGTTGTGGATGGTGAAGACCGTGCGCAATCCGCGCAGGAACGCGAAGTCCGGGTGAAACTCGCGCAGGATGAAAAGGAACCCCGTCTGCCAGTCGTGCAGGTGCAGGCAGTCCACGGGACCGAGCGCCCCCGAGCGGATCACCTCGCCCGCGATGCGGCAGAAGTGTGCGAACTTTGTCGCGTCCGTCGCAAAGGGGCGGTCTGGCGGGTCGGCGACGTAGAGCGTCTGCGAATGCAGCAGCGGGTGGTCCACCACGATGTTGCGCACGCCCGTGGTGCCCGCGCCCGGTTTCGCCGGGCACTCGTGGAGCGACAGCTCCGCGCTGCCGTAGCGCGGGAGCGGCGGCAAGTCGTCGAGCCGCCTCGCGCCGGGCAGCGACTGGAGAAAGCCATACGACGGCGTGAGCACGGTCACATCGCACCCGGCGGCGGCAAGCGCGCGGGGCGCATCGCGCACCACGTCGGCGACGCCGCCCACCTTGCAGCGCGGGATGGCGTCGTTCTCCGCGGCGACCATGAGGATGCGCAGCGGCGGGTTCAATTTCACGCGCGCCGGCTCAGGCTGCGGCTCGGGCGGAGCCGTTGTCTTTTTGCTTTTGGAGCTGGCGACCTTTCTCATGACGCGCGCATTTCGCCCCACCGGGTCCGATTTCACAACCGGATTGATGCATTTTCTTCGCTGCGGAGCGAAGGGCTGCCGGTGCCTGTGGCGCGGCAGCTTCATGTCTGATGACGGACGGCTCGGCGAGCCGTCCCTACCAAGGCGGGGCGCGTTCGCCGAGCGCGCCGACCTATCGCGGCCGCACCCGCGCTTCGCGAGCAGTTGGCAAGTGCGCATCGTGTGCTACGGAATCCGCGACATGCTCCGTGCCGCCGTCCTTCTCCTCGCCCTCGTCTCCGCGCTGGCGGCGCGCGAGTTCGACCCGCGGCGCGACGCATTCGCGTTCTCGAACGACACCGTGCTGAACTACGACGTCGGCGCCGACGGGAAGCTCCGCATGAGCGCGAAGGCGAAGTCCGGCCGGCCGACGCATGGCTGCTTCCTCTTCACGCGTGCGGCGATGCAGTTCTGGCAGTTCGCGCGGTTCGAGCCGAAGCAGCGCCGCCTGTCCGCGGAGGAATACCGCCCGCTGCTGCGCGCGCTCTTCCGCATCCAGCCCTACGCGAAGCGCGCGGAGCGCATCGTCTTCCCCGGCTACGCCGACCTGTGGAGCTTCTCACGCGACTATGAGGAGCTACTCGTCAGCGAACTCGGCAACTGGGTGCTCACGTATCTGCGCCCCGGCAACTGGCGGATGTTCAACCCGGTCACCCGCCTGCGGCAGCGCGGCTACGCGGAGAGACTCTTTGCCGCGGTGAGCCGCGGGGAAATCCGCGCGATGTATCTCGCGAAGTTCCCGCACATGAACCATGTCGTGCTCGTCTATCACGCCGAGCGCCTCGCCGACGGCCGCCTCCGTTTCCGCGTGTATGACGCGAACTACGCCGGCAAGTCCGCGCGCCTCGACTACGTGCCGTCGAGCAACCTCTTCGACTTCGAGCGCCGCTTCTACTGGCCCGGTGGCGAGCTGCGCGCCTTCCCCGTGTATGACCGGCCGCTGCACTGATCCCGGGGAGTGCCCAGTTCTCAGTCCTCGGTGCTCAGTTTTCGGTTCCAAAGCCGCAGCTTCAGCGCGGAAACGCTTGCACTGAGCACTGAGCACTGAGCACTGAGCACTGTCCTTCTTCACCACACCGCATCCCGTGATCCTCGCCGCCGCCGCAACCGCACCGACTCCCCCGTGGCTCATCGCGCCCTTCGCGCTGCTGCTGCTGTGCATCGCGCTCGGGCCGCTCGCGTTTCCGCACTTCTGGCACAAGCGCTACCCGCTCATCGCGGTCGGGCTCGGCGTCATCAGCGCGGTGTGCCAGCTCGCGACGGGCGGCGGCTTTGCCCCGCTGCTGCATGCGCTGGAGGAATATGGCGGTTTCATCGCGCTCATCGCGTCGCTCTACATCGTGAGCGGCGGCATCCACATCCGCGTGAAGGGCGAGGCGACGCCGCTGGTGAACTGCCTCTTCCTCGCCATCGGCGCGGTGCTCGCAAACGTCATCGGCACCACCGGCGCGTCCATGCTGCTCATCCGCCCGTGGATTCGGATGAACAAATACCGCATCACGGCATTCCACGTCGTGTTCTTCATCTTCGTCGTGAGCAATGTCGGCGGCTGCCTCACGCCCATCGGCGACCCGCCGCTCTACATGGGCTATTTGAAAGGCGTGCCGTTCTGGTGGGTGCTCACGCACTGCTGGCAGGGATGGCTCGTCGCGGTCGCCGGGCTCATCGCGATCTTCTTCGCCTTCGACCGCGCGAACTTCCTCCGCGCCCCGAAGACCGTCCGCGACGCCGAGACCGCGCATGAGACGTGGCGCTTCGACGGGCTGCACAATCTCCTCTTCCTCGCCCTCATCCTCTTCGCCGTGCTCATGCTCCCGCTCGGCTGGCGCGAAGGCGCGATGGTCGCCGCGGCTATCGGCTCGTGGTTCCTGACGAAGCGCGACATCCACAACGCAAACGACTTCTCGTGGGAGCCCGTGAAGGAAGTCGCGTGGCTCTTCATCGGCATCTTCATCACGATGACGCCCGCGCTGCATTACCTCCAGGGCAACCCGCCGCCGCTCACCAGCGCGCACGCCTACTACTGGGCCACCGGCGCGCTCTCCGGCATGCTCGACAACGCGCCCACGTATCTCGCCTTCCTCGCCACCGCGCTCGGCCAGCAGCACCTCTCGATGGAGAATGTCGCCGACATCACCACCTTCGCGCGCACGCAGGCCGGCACGCTCGAGGCCATCTCACTCGGCGCGGTGTTCTTCGGCGCGATGACCTACATCGGCAACGGCCCGAACTTCATGGTGAAGGCCATCGCCGAGCACGCAAAGGTGAAGACGCCGTCCTTCCTCGGCTACGTCGTCCGCTACGCGCTCCCCATCCTGCTGCCGTTCCTCGCGCTGGTCGGCATCCTGTTCTTCTCGCGCTGGCGCATCTTCGGGTGAGCGTTTCAGTGCTCAGTTCACAGTGCGCAGCGCTCAGAAAGTGTCACCGCGCGTCTTGACTGAGCACTGAGCACTGAGCACTGAGCACTGAGCACTCCGCATGTTCACCGGCTTGGTCATCGAAACTGGCGAGCTTCTCTCGCTCACGCGCACGGGCGACAGCGCGCGCCTCACGCTGCGCGCGCCGACGGTCGGGCCGGGCGCGGAGATCGGCGACAGCATCGCGGTGAACGGCTGCTGCCTCACTGTCGTCGCGCTCGACGGCACGCACGTCTCCTTCGACCTCCTCGCGGAAACCCTCCGCCTCACGAACCTCGGCGACCTCGCCCCCGGCGCGAAGGTGAACCTCGAGCCCGCGCTCGGCGCCGGCGCGAAGCTCGGCGGCCACTTCGTGCAGGGCCATGTGGACACCGCCGCGGAGGTGCTCGACTTCTCGCCGCACGGCGCGGACTTCCGCCTCGAAGTCGCGCTGCCCGCCGAGTTCGCCCACCTCGTCGCCTTCAAGGGCAGCATCGCCGTGGACGGCATCAGCCTCACCGTCGCGGAGGTCCGCGATGGAAATCCTGGCAGCTTCGTCTGCTGGATCATCCCGCACACGCGCGAAGTCACCAACCTCGCCGCGCGCAAGAAAGGCGACCGCGTGAACCTCGAATTCGACATGCTCGCCAAATACGTCGAGCGCATCGTGGCGGGGAAAAGGGAATGAAGACGCCCGACGCGCGATGGGGAGCACAGGCGGCCCGCCTGTGGTTCCCGGCGGCCCGCCGGGAACGTCTTGCGCGAAACCACGCAGGCCCCGCGGGTTGGGAGCGCCGCACCAGGATGTTTGAGGCGAGCCGCCTCAAACCACAGGCGGGTCGCCTGTGCTCCCCGATGCATCGGCCCGCCAATCCCTCTCCACGTTCGTAGCTCCCCTCCGCCCCCGGCATTCGCCATGATCCGCCCCATCTCTGCTGCCGACACCATCGCCGTCCGCTGGCCCGTGCTGCGGCCGGGCTTTCCGCGCGAGACGGCGGTCTTTGCCGGGGATGACGATGCGGGCACGCTCCACTTCGGCGCGTTCGATGGCGCGAAGCTCGCCGGCGTCGCCTCCATCTACCTCGTGCCGTGCCCGGACCCCATCCCCGCTGCGGACGGCACTGCGCGGCCCGCGCCGACACCCGCCTACCAGCTCCGCGGAATGGCCACGCTGCCGGAAGTGCGCGGCCGGCGCTTCGGCGAGGCGCTGCTCGCCGCGTGCGTCGCCGCCGCCCGGGAGAAGGGCGCCGCGCTGCTCTGGTGCAATGCCCGCACGAGCGCCGCGAAGTTCTACGCAAAGAACGGCTGGCAGATTCTGGGCACGGAGTTCGACATCCCGACGGTCGGCCCGCACTTCCGGATGTTCGTCCCGCTCACGGCTGGGTAGCAGAATCGAAAAAAGGCCGGCAAAACGCCATTTTACACCTTGGCGGAAGGAAAGTTCTCCGCAAACCCGTCAGCGGATGGAGCAAACCCGTCAGCGGATGGGGCAAACCTGTCAGCGGATGGGGCAAACCTGTCAGCGGATGAGGCAAACCTGTCAACGGATGGAGCAAACCCGTCAGCGGATGGGGCAAACCTGTCAGCGGATGAGGCAAACCTGTCAGCGGATGAGGCAAACCTGTCAGCGGATGGAGCAAACCTGTCAGCGGATGGAGCAAACCTGTCAGCGGATGGGGCAAACCTGTCAGCGGATGGGGCAAACCCGTCAGCGGATGAGGCAAACCTGTCAGCGGATGGAGCAAACCTGTCAGCGGATGGAGCAAACCTGTCAGCGGATGGAGCAAACCTGTCAGCGGATGGAGCAAACCTGTCAGCGGATGGAGCAAACCTGTCAGCGGATGGGGCAAACCTGTCAGCGGATGGGGCAAACCCGTCAGCGGATGAGGCAAACCTGTCAGCGGATGGGGCAAACCTGTCAGCGGATGAGGCAAACCTGTCAACGGATGGAGCAAACCCGTCAGCGGATGGGGCAAACCTGTCAGCGGATGAGGCAAACCTGTCAGCGGATGAGGCAAACCTGTCAGCGGATGGAGCAAACCTGTCAGCGGATGGAGCAAACCTGTCAGCGGATGGAGCAAACCTGTCAGCGGATGGAGCAAACCTGTCAGCGGATGGAGCAAACCTGTCAGCGGATGGAGCAAACCTGTCAGCGGATGGGGCAAACCTGTCAGCGGATGGGGCAAACCCGTCAGCGGATGAGGCAAACCTGTCAGCGGATGGGGCAAACCTGTCAGCGGATGAGGCAAACTGGAGAGCCGATGCGACAAAAGCATCAGCGGATGCCGCAAACTGGGGAACGGATGCGGCGAACCGCGCCCTATTCCCTCACGACCTCATACCAGAGCGTCTTCCACTGCGGGCCGATTTCGAGGGTGGCGATTCCCCGGTCCATCGCGACGGGGATTTCGGCGCGGCGCTGGCCGCGTTCGTCGAGCGCCCAGGCTTTGAATTTGCCGCCGCCGGGGAGCTCGATCTTCGCCGCCGGGCCTTCGACGAGCACGGGCGCCTTCCCCCAATCGCGGCCCACGCTGGTCTTCGCCGCGTCCTTCCAGCCCATGCCGGTGTTCTCGATGTCGCCGGTGGCGGTGATGAGGATGCGCTTGGCGGTGGAGAAGTCCGCGCGCTCGTCGCGGTCGAGGACGGTGATCTGGTAGCAGGCCCAATTCTGCCGCGTGGTTCCAGCAGTGAGCAGCGTGAGAGCCCCCAGCCTGGCGGGTTGGTCTCCCTCCAGCTTGGGGCCGACGAAGGTGCCGGATCGCGGTGTGTGCATTCTCACTGCATGCCAGTTTGGAGCCCAGCTTACCGCCGTGGGTGCGCGAACGGGCTTGGGACTGGCATTCTTCGGTGCCCGGCCCTGCGGGGGTTCGGCAGGTGCAGGCGCGGGGCCGTCGTCCATGTCGATCAGCTTGTCTGAATAGGCGACCCGATAGTCAAAAGCCTTCAACGCGCTTGCTCCCGTAAACCCGTCCGAGTTGCGAGGTCCTTTTTCCAAAGCTTCCAACAGCGTCAACCGATACGACGTTCGGAACTCGTAGCGCTCCGATGCAATTCCCCCGTTTCCCATTCTAAAACTGATCACCGCCGCGGGGAGCGTCGCCATTTTCACCGGGTGCCGATCAATGTCGAAGAAGTTGTTGAACGTCTCCTGCGCCCATTCGCCGGGGCCGCGGTGGCTGTAGCTGAAGGCGAAGACGCCGTCCCAGTCCTGCAGCGCGGCGAAGGAGCAGAGCAGCGGGAAGGTCTCGGCGGAATGGGTGTTCGGCGCGGGGTGGTTGTATTCGGTGCAGAGGAAGGGCTTGCCGGCGACGCGTTGCGCGGCGAGGCCGGGGAGCGTGCCGCCGTCTGGCGCGCCGGCCATGGGCTCGTTTTTCACGCTCCACACGTCGGCGTTCCAGCCGCGGCCGTGGAAGTCGGGGTGGTGCCAGTAGGCGTGCGAGTCAATCACGTCCATGCCGGCCTGGACGTGGCCGGGGCTCCAGAAGCCCTGCGTGCCGACGATGGGGGCCTTCACGCCGAGGTCCTTTTTCAGGAAGTCGCGCAGGCCGTTCCAGTAGGCGGTCTCGGTGTCCCAGATGAATTCCTGCCAGTCGCGCTGCTTGGCGGGGGTGGTGCGGGCGAGGTCGCGCTTGCGGATGATGGGGATGCGCGCACCTTCGCGCGCGAGCGAGCCATCCATGCCCGCGGTGCGGAGGGAAAAGCCGCGGAACTCGAAGGTGCCGGTGACGGTGCCCATGCCGCCGATGGTGAGGCGGGCGTTGGCGTCGGCTTCGGTGGCTTTGATCGTGGCGGAGACTTCGCGCCAGTCGGCGCCGGCTTTCACATTCGCGGAGCCGAGGATTTTCCAGGGCTCGTGCGACTGCTGGAGGGCGACGGTGAGCGTGGTTTCCTTTGCGGAGCGGACGCGGAAGCGGACCTCGTAGGTGCCCGCCTGCACGGCGAGCGGTGTGGCGGAGAACTGGACGTGCCACGATTCGGTGCCGGATTTCTCGACGTCCACGGTGATGATGCCGTCCTTCTCGGTGTGCTTCGCGACGGCGTCGCCGTGCTGCTCGAAATTCCACGCGTTCTTCGGGCGATTTGCATCGGGGAGCGCAGGCGTCCCGCCTGCCGCGTCGCGCGTCCCGCGCGACGCACTGGGCGTCGAGGTGCGACCTCCCGGGGAGGACGTGTCGCGTTGGGCGGGGGGTGTGACGTTCGATGTTCCCGGCGAGACGCCGGGAACCGCAGGCGGGCCGCCTGCGCTCCCCGATGCATGGGCGTCTTCCTTTGCATGGTGCAGCAGGTCTTCGCCCTCCACGCGTTCGCCCACGCGCCACGCTTTGCGGGCGGCTTCGTCGTCGCCGTGCTTTTTCGTGATCCACTCGGTCCACAAGGACTCCAACTCGATGAGATACGGCGCGGGGAGGTCGTCCATCTGCCCGGCCCACCACTGGAAGCCGAGGGCGTTCTCGTTGTTGATCTCCACGAGCGCGACGGCGGGTTCGTCGGCGTAGCGGTGGCCGGTGTAGGGGTTCACGTGCGTGAGGAGGTCGCGGGCGTAGTCCTTTTGCAGCGCGATCATGGCGGCGCAGAAGTTGTCCACGCCCTTGTCGTAGTCGGGGTTCCCCTTTTTCTCCGCGCGCGTGCGGTCGGGATACGTGCGCGAGACGTGCAGGTTCAGGTCGGCGTAGATGCCGTTCTTCTTCAGCTCGGCGATGAAGAAATCCAGCCGGTCGAGCTGGCCGGGGTCGAGCGTGCGGCCGTCCTGCGCGAAGATGCCGGCGGGCGCGCTGAGCATGTCCATGTGGTGGAAGCGCACGCAGTTGATGCCGAACTTCGCCATGCGCGCGGCGACCTTCGGGGCCATGGCCTTGTCGGGGAAGTTCGCGGCGAAGCAGGTGTTCACGCCGAAGATGCGCAGGCGCTTCCCGCCCGCGAAGAGGTGGCCGTCCTTCACGTGGACGAAGCCCGCCGCGCCCGCGGGCTTGTCGTTGAGCCAGGAGACATTCGTCGCCGATTCGGTGGCGTCGTCCCACGGGAGCTGGAAGGGGAACATGTCCGCGGCGTGCGCGGCTGCGGCGAAGGCGAGGAGCGGGAGGAGGAGGGGGAAGTTCACGGTGGTGAGAGTGGCGGAGGTGCCGCAGCAGAACAAGCCGGCGCATTTTTCACCACGAAGGGCACAAAGGGCACGACGACGAGCCTGCCCGAAGTGGGTGCCGGCCCGAAGCCCTTCGTGAACTTCGCGCCCTTCGCAGTGAAGTCGC
This sequence comes from Chthoniobacteraceae bacterium, assembly GCA_044221185.1. Classification (GTDB taxonomy): domain Bacteria; phylum Verrucomicrobiota; class Verrucomicrobiia; order Chthoniobacterales; family Chthoniobacteraceae; genus SXWH01. The sequence continues at coordinate 24,627 of JBGAPP010000016.1, forward strand.
ATCGCCGCTGCCCGGCTTGCATCCGCAGGCAACGCGATTATTTAGACAAAGCTGCGGGGCCGCTCCGCATTTCCTCCACAACAACCATGACCGCCACTTTCCGCCTCCTCTGCGCGCTCGTTGCATTCACGCTCGGCCTCGCGCGGCCCGCGACCGCCTTCACCACCGCGGAGCTGAAGGACATGGAGGCGAAGGTGAAGAGGATCTATTCGAAGAACCTGCCCGCCGTGGTGGCGCTCATGGGGACGAAGGTGCCGGGCTCGGGCTCAGGCGTGATCGTGAACGAGGAGGGGCTCATCCTCACCGCGGCGCACGTGACGCACGGCAACGAGAAGATGACGGTGATTTTCCCCGACGGGAAGCAGGCGAACTGCAAGGTGCTCGGCGCCGACTACGACCGCGACGTGGGCCTCGCGCAGATCATCGAGAAGGGGAAGTATCCGTTCGCGCAGGTGGGTGACTCCGACACGCTGAAGCAGACGAGCATCGTCATCGCGCTCGGGCATCCGGGAGGGTTCGACCCGCGCCGCCCGCCGCCGGCGCGCTTCGGGCGCATCAGCCAGAACAACGCGCGCGGATTCCTCGTGAGCGACTGCACGCTCATCGGCGGCGACTCCGGCGGGCCGCTCTTTGACCTCGATGGCAAGGTGGTCGGCATCCATTCCTCGATCTCGGTGAGCCTGGACTACAACCGGGATGCGCCCGTGAACGCGGCGAAGGCCTCGTGGGACAAGCTGCTCGAGGGGAAGTCGTGGGGCAGGCCGCCGGTGCGCCCCGGCCAGCGCAACACGGGGGGCGCCGTGCTCGGGGCGGTGTTCGAGGGCGGCGGCGAGGCTCCGGCGCTGCTGAAGGAAGTGCAGCCGCGCTCGCCGCTCGCCGCAGCGGGAGTGAAGGCGGGGGACGTGATTTTGAAGCTCGGCAGCGAGGCCACGCCCACGGCGGCCTCAGTCGCCGCGCGGATGAAAAAGGCGAAGCCGGGTGAGCGGCTTGCGCTCGCCTACCGCCGCGGCACCGCGGAACGGACGACGGAGGTGATCCTGATTTCCGAAGACGAAATGAAGAAGCGGATGGAGCCCATCCCGCCGAAGAAACCGTAACACCCCACCACCATGATCCGCACATTCATCCTCACCGCGCTGCTCGCCACGGGCGCGCTCCACGCTGCGATCAAGAAGGATCCCAATTCCAAGCCCGACCCGGCGCCCGCCGCGCCTGCCGAGAAACCGCAGATGCCGCCCAAGCCTGCCGCGCCCGCGGCGAAACCCGACAACAAGGGCGCCGCAGACCTGATCGAGGAGTTGCGCAAGCGAGCGGAGCGCGAGGGCGGCATGCTGCGCATGGAGCCGAAGGAACTGCTCGGGATGCTCCGGAGCGCGCTGGAGAAGCAGGGCGTCCCCGCCGACCAGATCAAGAACGCCGGGCTCCCGGAGCTCCTGCGGCTGATGAAGGAGAAGAACCCGGACGCCTTCAAGGGACTCGGCCTCGGCGGCGGAATGCCCGGCCTCGACAAGGCGACGGAGAAGAAGCTGGACGACCACTTCAACCAGCTCCTCGATGGCCTCAAACCCGGATCGCTCGCGTCTGCGCCGGCGACTTTCACGCTCCGCGACGGGAAGAAGCCCGCGGATCCGCTCGGGTTCGCGACCGGTGTGCGCACTGACGGATGGATCCTCGTGAAGGCGAGCGATGCGTCTGCCGCAGGCGAGCTTCAGTGCCAGATCAAGGGCGAGTGGGTGGCGGCGAAGATCGTCCGCACATGGCAGGACCACGACCTCGCGCTCGCGAAGGTCAGCGCGAAGGACATCCCGGCGGTGAAGTTCTCCACGCGCACCGCGCCGGAGGTCGGGACGTTCATCACTGCCGTCGCGCCCGAGGGGCGCCGCCCCGTGGGCATCGGCATCGTGAGCGTGCCCGTGCGCAACGAGCAGGAGAAGGGGCGCGGCTTCCTCGGCGTGCAGCTCGACACCGACGACAAGGGCGTGCTGAAAGTGAAGAGTCTTGTCGAGAAAGGCCCGGCGGAGGCTTCCGGCATCAAAATGGAGGACCGCATCCTCGAACTCGACGGGAAGAAGCCCGACTCGATCTTCACTTTCACGAGAATGGTGAGCGACCGGAAGGCCGGCGACAAGGTGCGCCTCAAGGTGCAGCGCGGCGACGCGATCGTGGAGAAGGAAATCGCGCTTGGCGACCGCGGCACCTCCGCTGCGGGCGGCCCGCGCCGCGGCGGCAACGACCGCATGAACACGATGGGCAGCACGATCAGCAAGCGCCGCACGGATTTCCCGTCGGTGCTCCAGACGGACCTCCCGCTCCAGTCCACGCAGTGCGGCGGCCCCGTGACGGATCTCGACGGCAACGTAATCGGCATGGTCATCGCCCGCTCCGGCCGCGTGGACACCAAGGTGCTCCCGAGCGAAACGATTCGCGGCCTGCTCGGCGGCGTGGACTTTTCCAAGGAAGGCCAGACGCCCCCGCCCGCAGCCGTCGCCACGAAGCCGCAGCCGGCGAAGCCCGAAGCGCCGAAGCCCGAAGCGCCGAAGCCCGCCGTCGTCCAGCCTGCGCCCGCGGTGAAATCCGAGCCTCCGAAGCCCGCGCCGCAAGCCGCGCCGAAGTCCGAACCGGCGAAGCCCGCGGACCTTCCGCCGCAAAAGTGATGTCCGCTATTCGGTGGTGAGCTTTTTGAAAAACACCTCGGCGTTGCCCTGCGTCGCCTGCGGGTAGCAGCCAGCCTTGAAGTAGTTGGGGAATTTCCAATACGCGAGGCTGCGCGTGACCTTCGGCTGGTGATCCACGGTGATTTTGAGCTGCCGCGCACGCACGCTCACCTCCACCTTCACGGACTGTGTCCCGAGGGACTTCCTCAGCACCACGGTTTCGTTCTTGTCGCCGGAATTGTCGGTCTTCAGCACGGCGACGAGATCGCCGTTGTTCACCGCGATGCGCAGCAGGGGCGGCGCGTCCCCGCCGGTCTCGGTGATCCCGTGAATCTGCATGGCGGTGACCTTGTCGGGAGTGAGCTTCGACACGACGCGGAACTCGGCGGAGAGCGTGTGCGACTCGCTTGCGGGCCAGTTCACCATGTGCCGCAGCTCGGAGCGGACGTAGCGCGCATTTTCCGTCGTCCCCTTTTCCGCGGCGTCGAGGCGGAAGCACATCTCTCCAGCCGGAGTCAGGAAAAAGTAGTCCGACGAGTGGCCGGTGAGTTCCTTCACCTCGGTCGGGCCGGGGATTTGCAGCTTCCAGTTCCGCAGGTTGAAGGCGGTTGAGGGTGCGGTCTTCTCGGCTGCGGGCGAGGCGGGGCAGAGCGCGAGCATTGCAGCGGCGAAAAGGGATGCGGGCACTTTCATCGCGCGCATTCAGTGCGGGATGCGCACGCGCTTGCAAGCACCGAGCCCCGTGGGTGCGGCGCGGCTTGCACGCAGCATCAGCGGCGCTCAGTGTGGGCGCATGAATTGGGAATCCCTCCGTCCGCAATGGGGCCTCGTGCTTGGCTCCGGCCTCGGCAGCTTCACCGAGCGGATGAAAGTCGCGGCGGTGGTGAGGTATTCGGAAATCGCGGGCCTGCCGCAGTCGCGTGTCGCTGGGCACGCGGGCGAGTTTGTCTTCGGCGACCTCGGCGGCGTGCCGGTCGTCGCCGCACGCGGGCGCGTGCACCTCTATGAGGGCCGCGGTGCGGCGGATGTGACCGCGGGCGTGCGCTGGATGGCGGAGCGCGGCGTCCGCCAGCTTGTGTTCACGAATGCGGCGGGGACGTGCAACGCGGAGTTTGCGCCGGGCTCGTGGATGATGCTCGCCGATCACCTGAACCTCACCGGCACCTCGCCGCTGCTCGGCGGCGCGAACTTCTTCGACATGAGCGAGGTGTATTCGCGGCGCCTGCGCGCGCATTTTTCCGCGGCGGCAAAATCGGGCGGCATGACGCTGCACGAGGGCGTGTATGCCGGCCTGCTCGGCCCGCAATACGAGACGCCGGCCGAGGTGCGCATGGTGCAGCGCCTCGGCGCGGATGCGGTGGGAATGAGCACCGTGCTGGAGGCGATTCAGGCCCGCGCGCTCGGGATCGAGGTCGCCGGATTTTCCTGCCTGACGAACTGGGCCGCCGGCCTGAACGCCGCGCCGCTCGCGCACACCGAGGTGATGGAAACGGGGGCGCGCGCCGCCGCGGTGCTTGCGGACTTGCTGGAGGACGCCATTCCCGCGCTTTGATCCGAAGCGCGCGACATTGCAGTTGCAGCGCGCTGCGGCTGTGGGGAAAGTGAGCCCCCACCCGGAGGGGTGGCAGAGCGGTCTAATGCATCGGTCTTGAAAACCGACGGGCCGCAAGGTCCCGCGGGTTCGAATCCCGCCCCCTCCGCCACTCTCGCTGGGCGTGGAATTCGGATGCGGCAGCCGCGCCCTCTCAGCGGAAGAACCGCTTCACCTTGTCCACCGCGTGCATGATGTCGCGCACGGGATCGGGCGGGGGGCGGCGGGGAGGGGAGGGCGAGCGGCCCTTGGACGACGAGCCCTTCGTGTTCGACGCCGTCGATCCTTTGCCGGGAGTGTCCTTGCCCGGAGTGTCGCTGCCGGGCGAGCCCTTGGTGTCCACGATGCCGAGGAGCGGCGGCTCGGATTCAATCGTCGCGCCCTTCTCGCGTTTCACCTTTGCTCCCGCAACGGGATCGAAATCGCACAGCCGGATCGTCACCCTGCTCTGCGGACCGGCATAAATGTCTCCGAGGGTGTTCCCGGCGAATTTGCACTCCTCGATCTGTCCGCTCGCCTTGTCCGCCGGCTTGCCGGAGTTGCCCACTTGGATGGCGGTTGAGTTGCCCTCAAACTTCGTGCCGGTGACCGCAAGCGACCCATCCGCGACGATGATGATGCCCATGAACTTGCTCTCCGCGACGGTGCCGCCGCTGATGTTCAGCTTCGTGCCAGCCTGATCCGAGTAAACCGCGAGTGTGTTGCCGCGAAACTCGCAGTCGTCGAGGCTCGCATTCACGACGCCGGCGAGCGAGACGCCCGCGTTGTTCCCGAGAAAGCGCGACTTCCTCACCCGCAGTTCGCCCGGCGAGGCCATCTTGCCCGCACGCAGCGCGGGTTTCTCCGCGCCGCTGAATTCCGAGTCCTCGATGGACAGGCTCGCGCCCTCGTCGAAGAGAACGGCGAACGATTTTGATTTTGAAAAGCGGCAGTTGCGCACCGTCGCCTTCGATCCCGCCTGGCTCACATACAGCGCGGTGCAGAGGCGCTCGAAGTTCGCGTCCTTCATTTCGAGCCCGCCCTCCGTGAACTTGCAGTCTTCGAGCTGCACCGTGCCCTCGGCGAAGACATTGATGCCCTGCGTATTGTTTTCAAACGTCACATCCTTCAGCGTTGCGGACGACTTCTTCGACACCGCGATGATGCCGTGCGACGAGTCGCCGTTTTCGCCGGGCACGCCGTTTCCGGTGAAGACGCACTTCGTGATGGTGAGCGTCGCGCCCTCCTGCGCGTCCACCGGCATGCGGCAGCGTGTGAACTTGCAGTCCTCGGCCGTGAGGCTCGCGCCGCCGCCGAAAATCCGCAGCGCGGAATCCTTCGATTCCTTCGAGCCGATGCCGTCGAACTTGCACCCGCGCAAAGTGAAGGCCGCCTGGTTGTCCGCATGGAAGACGCCAGTGCCGCCGGTGAACGTGCAGCTCGTCATCTCGACTTTCGAGGGGCCGCGCAGGACGAGCGCCTGGCCCGTCGCAGAGAAGGTGCAGTTGTTTGCGGCCAGCGAGGCGGGGCCCTGCCCGAGGATGCCCGAGATGCTGGAGAATTTCAGATCACAGCCGTCGAGGGTGAGTTCGGATTCCTTCGCAGCGACGAGCGCGGGCCCGCCGGCGCCAGTGCCCTGGAGGATTTGCAGGTTGGCAAATGTCACGCCCCGCGCCGTGACGCGGATGGGCCGCTTGTTCTCCTCGGTCGTGGTCTGGATCACATGCTGCCCCGGCTCGGCCTTCTCGCCGGCGATGCGCACCTTCTTCTCCACGGTGAAGCCGCCGGCGTAGGTGCCGGGGCGCAGCGTGATGGTGTCGCCGTCGCCCGCTTTCTCCAGCACCGGCGCGATTTCCGCGGCGTCCGCGCCCTCGCCCTTCTTGGAATCCACAATCCACGTTTTCGGTGTGGTCGATTTCGGCCCGGGCTCAGGCTTGGGCTCGGGCTTGGGTTCCGGTTTGGGCTCGGGCTTCGGTTTCGGCTCCGGGTTTGTCTTCGGCTCGGGAGTCGGCTGCGGCTTTGGTTCCGGCTTGGGTTCGGTTTTCGGCTCGGGCTGTGGGTTGATTTTCGGATCGTCGTTCGATGCGATCTTGCCGCTGTTCTCCACGCCCTTCTTCCCCGTGTCCGCTTTGTCGGCGGATTTCGCGAGTTCGATTTTGGCGGAGGGGCCCTTGTCGTCCGCGGATTTCCGAAGGAACCAGATCACGCCCCCCACCGCGGCGACGAGGGTGACGCACGCGACGACGATTTTCGCCAGAGTGTCCACGCTGATCGAAACGTGAATCTCGCGGCGGCTCCTCTCATCCGCCGGTTGCGGGGGAATGCGCGTGCTGCTCACCTCGGCGCGCTGTGGAAGCGCCGCCGCCGAGTCCTCCGGGCTCTTTGCAGATGGCTGCTCGATGCGCGGCGGCGCGCCGCACGCGGGGCAGCTTTCGGATTCGGCCGGGTCGTAGATTTTGCCGCAGATGCAGCGGGTGAGTTTGGTGGCCATGGCTGTGGGTTGCTTGAGGTTGAAAATCTTCCGGCGCGCTACGGCTTTGGCGCAGGCGGCGGCTGCGCGGGCTGCGGCGCCGGCGCAGTGCCCGGCGCGGGGGGGCTGTTTCTCCCTTCCTCCTGCTGCCGTTTCCGCATTTCTTCAATCGCCTCCTCGCGGCTGGAGAGGCCAGGCCTCCTCCTCGGGGCATCGCCCTCTTGGGAGCGAAGCCGCGAGAGCATCGCGCCCACCAGCGTCCGCTCGCGCTCAGTCTCAGCCTCGGCCTGCCATTTCAACAAATGGGCCTCCTTCACCACAAAGGGCGGATTCCCGCTCGTCAGCCGGTCATACTCGGCCTTGCGTTTCGCGAAGCCCGGTCCGAACCCGCCGCTGTCCGGCGGCACCAGCTTCTTCCTCATCAGCGCGCCCACGTAGTCCTTCTCCTTCAAGCTCTGCGCCTGCGCCATCCACGCCTCCAGCAGCGCCATCCGGACGGGTTCGGGCGGGTTCGGGCCGGCGGCTGCCTCGTATTCTCTTTTCCGCTTTTCAAATCCGGGGCCCATTACGGCGTCGGTGAGCTGTGGGTCCGTGGGCGGCGCGGTCTTTGTCAGTCGCTCCCACTCCGCGTCGCGCTCGGCCTGCGTCGCCTCGGTGAAGGTGATCGTTTCAGGCGTCTCGATCCGGAACTTGCCGACATACACCCAGTCGCGATCAGCCCCCAGCGTCACCGGCGGCACGCGCGGAGTGTTCAGCTTCGCGCCGGACAAGTCGGTGTTCAGCACCAGCAGCGTGGCGCGGCCACCCGGCGCGAGCGACGTGGAATGCGGCCCGTTCGCGCGGATGTAAAACTTCGTCTCGCTCTTTGCATACCGGTTTGCGTTCACGCGCGTCACAGTGCCCGTGCCTCCCATCCGATAATCGCCGGTCCACATCGAGGGCTGCACCATCAGCGCCGGATCAAAGTCGGGTTGCCGCGAGTTGTCGCCGCTCGCGAGGACGACCTGCTCGTGCAGGCTGCAGTCCAGCGGCAGCCTCGGATCGCTCGCCGTCACCGTGACCGTCCACGGCATCCGTTGCTGGAGGCGGCCTTCGAGCTCCTGCTTCTGCTGCTCAAGCCGTTGCTTCTCCTGCTGGAGCCGCTGGTTCTCCTTTTCGAGCTGCTCGTTCCTCGCGAGGAGCTTCTGCTTGTCCTGCCGGAGCTGCTCGTTCTCCGCCCTCAGCCGCTGGTTTTCCTTCTCGAGCACATCGTTGCGCGCCAGAAGCCGCTTGTTCTCCTCGTCCAGCTTCGCCACGCGCCGCTTCAGTTCGCCGTTTTCAGCGAGCAGCGAGTTTACCTGGCCCTGGAGCTTTTTGATTTCCTCCTCGAGCTGCGCGATCTGCTTCTTCAGCTCCTCGACCAGCTTCCGGAGATCCTCGACGTTGTTCGCGTCCTTCAGCTTCTCCGCGAGGTCTTTGATTTTCTGGACCTCATCCAGCAGCTTTTTCTGCTGCTCGCTCACGTTGAAGTTTTGATCCGGCGGCCGGTAATACGGCAGCAGCGAGAGCATCATGAAGCAGAACGCCCCCAGCGCGCCGCACAGGATGTCCAGCAGCGACATGTTGAAGATGTTGATCTCGCGGTTGCGCGGCTTCATGGCGCGTCATTTCCCCGTGTAGAGGCGGTTGATCAGGTTGCGCAACGTGTAGTCGCCCGCTCGGTTTAGCGCCGTCTCCTCCTTTTCCTGCACGATGTGCAGGATGAACACGAGCAGCGCGCTCTCCATCAGCGCGACCATCGTGCAGTCAAAGCCCACGCCGAGCGTCATCGCGACGTCCTTCGGATCGAAGGTCTTGTTCGGATCTCCTGCGGAGTAAAGCGATGCACCGAGCGAGAAGACGGTGCCGATGAAGCCGAACGTCGGCACGACCCACGCGATGAAGCGCACGAGACCGTAGCGCATGTCCACGCGGTGAGACGTGAGCTCGAGCTGCTGGTTCATCACCGTCGCGGACTGCTCCACGGAGTTGGACGATTGGAACTGCAGAATCGCGAGGTTGATCAGCGAGGGCAGGATGCCGTGGTCGTGGTCAAACTTGTCCGCCACGCGCTTGCGGATCGGGCCGAGACTGTCGGCGGTGAGCACGGTGTGGTCGTCCTCCGGGAGGTATTTTTTGCGGAGGAACGCCTCCTCGCGCGCGCCGATGCGCCAGCGCACGAACAGCTCGCCGAGCCCGATGAAGAACGCGACGTGCATCAGGTTCTGGATCGTGAAAGGATACGGGAAGTGCGCCGAGGGATGATCCAGCAGCAGCACCGCGGAACGGCCCTTCAGGATCAGCGTGAGCAGCGCGACGAGCGCGAGCGCCGCGATCACGGCCATGCCCATGACGAGCGGGCGGCGCGGCATTTCCCACAGCGCCGCGGTGGAGGCGGAGCCTGTCTTTCCTGTGCTTTGAGACGTCGCGTTCATCTCGGAATGCAAAGCGCACGTTAAACCACCCTCCGGGCCCGCGCGCAACAGCCAAGGCGGCCTGCATCGCGGAGCAGCGGGCGGGGCAAAAACACGATTTGCATCCGCGCGAATCCCGCTACGGTGCGCGCCCCATGGAAGTGCTCCCGATCGAAATTTTTGGCGTCGCCGTCGATGTGCCCTTTGCCGCGCCCATCGGCTACCACAGTGCGAAGCTCGACGAGTTTGCCGCGAAGATCTGCGACCAGCAGACCGGCCTGTCGCTCCGTCCGGACCAGATCCACCTGCGCAAGGTGGACGACCTTTTCGACTACGAGCTGAAGGCCACGTTCTTCGGCGACAACGGCACGCTCAACCGCACCGCCGACCGCGTGAAGCTCGGCGTGCGCAACGCGCGCACCTCGGGCGACTGGAACATCATCCACCAGACGCTCACGCGCTTCTACAACCTGATGAAGTTCGACAGGAAGACGGTCACGCATCTCTCCACGCACGTGCATGCGAAGTTCGACACGCTGGAGGAGCGCGACAAGTGGCTGGACCAGTTCTCGCACAACGCGCTCGTCCACAAGCCGTGCGCGCTCGGCTACGTGAAGATTCCCGACTGGGAGAAGGACATCCGCGTGCTCATCGAAGTCTCAAACGCCGCGCCGAACTGTATCTTCGTCGCGTGGGACACGCAGTTTGAGAACAACCAGGAGTGGGACACCTTCCTCGGCTCGCTCGTCCACGTGATGGAAAACTCGGCGAACTTCTTCGAGCTCGGCTTCGAGCCGTTCAAGGAGCGCGTTTAGGAATGACGAAATCCGAATGACGAATGACGGGGGGGCGTCCGTCATTTCGCCTTCGGCGCAGCAGGAGCAGCGGGTGTGGCCGGCGCCGCCGTGCCCGGCTTCGCCTCGCCGCCCTTCGCGTCCGGCTTGTCGGAGTTGTCGGGCTTCAGGAAAATGCGCGCCTCCTTGTAGCTGATCACGCCGTCGAGCTCGCGGAGGAAGCTCGCGCCGAAGATCGCGTCGAAGTCCCCCTTGCCGCCGAGGTTGCCCGAGTCCTTGTAGAGGTCCGCGGAGAGCAGCGTGCGGTTCTCGATCATCGCGTCGCCCATCTTCAGCACGTTCACCTTGGTCTTCGCCGCGGGCGCGGTGCCGCCGATGCCGTAGATCGTCTGGTCCATCGGGCCGACCTCCGCGCCGGCGGTCTTGGCAAAGTCGATGTGCAGCACGCCGTCGAACGCGCCGGTGTCGATGAGGAAGGTGGACTTCGTCGTGTTCACGAGGCCGTCCACGAGGATGTGGTTGCCCGAGGCGCGGTATTCAAAGGACTGGTAGCCGCGCAGCTCGAGCAGCTCCTTCACCGTGAGCGTGCGCCACTCGGGCAGCTTCGCGATCACATCGCGCAGCTTGTCCCATTTCCCCACGGCGTCCTTGTCCCCGTCGGAGAGCTTCTCGATCGGCCACGGCGCGGTCTTCCCGTTCTGCATGCGGAAGGTCACCTCCTTCTCGTTCTTCTCCACGAGCGCGGCCACGAAGTTCTTCCCGTCCGCCGTCGTCCAGCGCTTCCACTCCGCATAGGCCGCGGGCTGCGGCTGCGCGGCGGGCTGCCCGGGTTTCGCGCCGGCGGCGGCGGGCTTGATGTTGTCGGGCTTCAGAAACATGCGGCCCTCGCGGTAGCTGATCACCGCGTCCAGCTCGCGCAGGAAGTCCGCGCCGAAGATCGCGTCGTAGTCGCCCTTGCCGCCGATCTGCTTGAAGAGATCCGTCGTGAGCAGCTTGCGGTTCTCGATCTTCGCGTCGCCCATCTTCAGCACGGGCACCTTTGTCACCGCGGCCATCGCCTTTCCGCCCACGCCGCGGATCTCCACGTCAAAATCACCCATCTCCAGCCCCGCGTCCTTCGCGGCGTCGAGGTGGATGAGCGAGCTGCTCGCGCCCGTGTCCACCATGAACTTCGTCCGCTTCGCATTGATCTCGCCCTCGACGAAGATGTGGTTGCCCTTGATGTCGAACTCGAAGCTCTGGTAGCCGCGCAGCTCCAGCAGCTCCTTCACCGAGAGCTTCGCAAACTGCGCGTTGTTCATCAGCGCCTCCTTGAACGGCGTCCACTTCCTCACGAACTGCTGGTCCGGCGCGCTCAGGTCCTTGATCTGCAGCACCGCCGTCTGCCCGGTCTGCAGCTTGAACGTCGCCGACAGGTCCGTCTTCGTCACCACCGCCGCGTAGAACGTCTTCCCGTCCTTCATCATGTAGCGGCGGAAGGCGGCGGTCTGCTGGGCGGGCGCGGTGGCCGTGAGCAGCGTGAGGATTCCCGCGGCCAGCGCGGCGAAGAGGAATGGCGTGCGTTTCATGGGAGCGATGGGGTCGGCCCGCGCATGTAGCGGCCCGCGGAGCGCGGGGCAAGGATTGATGCTGCGCCTAAAATCGGTTGGACATCGGGATGGCGCGCGCATTTCCTCCGCCCATGAAGCTCCTCCGAACCGCATCTGCCTTCCTCGCGGTCGCGCTCCTCGCGCCCGCCGCCTTCTCGCTCGAGCCCCGCACGTGGATCGTCTATGACGGCCGCATCATCGAGGGCGAGCTCCAGAAAGTCTCCGGCAGCCTCGTCCAGATCCTCGACAACACCGGCCGCCCCGTGCAGGTGGACAAATCCTGGCTCAGCATCGGCGACAACGAATACATCCGGGAGAACTTCCCCGACGCCAAGACCAGCACCGGCTTCTCCACCACCGCCGCCGTCCAGCTCCCGCAGCCCGCGAAGACCGCGAAGATCGACACCAAGCTCTTCAAGATGAACGCCGGCACCTTCCAGATCGCCGACGACGCCTACGACATCCTCGAGACCCCGCACTTCAAGGTGATGTATCAGAAGCCCGTGGACCCGCGCGACACCGGCGAACTCGCCGAGCGCCTGTGGCTCGACGCCGCATTCTTCCACGCCACCTTCACGCAGAAGTTCCGCACCGAGAAGATGGCCATCTTCCTCGCCCCCACCGACAGCCACTACGACCGCATCGGCCGCTGGTATGCGGACATGGTCGCAAAGGCCGGCAACCAGGAGGTCGCCGTGAAAATCGGCGCCACCTGGCCCCCGAGCGCCGCGGGTGCCATGAACCTCTCCGCCGCCATCGCCCGGCAATACAGCGTCCTCGACCACGCCCGCGTCTTCCGCGCCTACCGCAAGACCGCCTCCCCCTCGCAGAAGCCCGAGCTCATCCGCGGCGTCTGGCAGCCCTTCTTCGTCCACTGCCTCGCCGGCGACATGCTCGACGTCCAGGCCGGCGGCGTCTCCGGCTTCGGTGCCAAGGGCTGGTATGCCGTCGATTCCGGCCACAGCTACTACAAGGAAATCTCCCTCACCGGCCGCACCGAGACCAGCCTCCTCCGCGCCCGCAGCATCACCGCGCAGGATGTCGGCAGCATCGGCGGCTTCAAGGATCCCAAGACCTGGGCCACCGAGCTGAAGCGCCTCGTCCGCAAGGGCGACGTGAAGCCCACGATGGAAAACATCTACCTCCTCACCCTCGACGGCGCGGATGCCAAGGGCAACGTCCTCGGCTTCGCATGGGCGCGCTACCTCCAGAGCACCCTCCCCAAGCTCGCCTCCTTCAACAAACTCATCCAGCGCATCAGCGTCTCCCACCAGGTGCCCGAGCCCGAGGACCTCGCAAAAATCTACGACTTCCCCAACGCCGCCGCGATGGAAGCCGACTTCATGAAGTTCCTCACCAGCGCCGAGTTTCACTAGCCGGGTGGCTGGTGCTCAGTGCTCAGTGCGCAGTGCTCAGTCTTCAGTTCACGGCGCCTCTTGCCCGAACACTGACTCCTGCCCCCTGCCCCCTGACTCCTGATGCCTCTCCACTGGGAACTGAGCACTGAGCACTGAAGTGTCCGCCCCGCTCCGCCTCGACGCCCTCCTCTCCCGCTACGGCTACTGCACCCGCAGCGAAGCCCGCGCCTGGATCAAAGCCGGGCGCGTCCGCATCGGCGCCGCGGTCGCGAAATCGCACTCAGACAAAGCCCTCCCCGCAAACGTCCTCATTGACGGCCAGCCCGTCGAGCACCCCCACGGCATCCTCGCCCTCCTCCACAAGCCCGCCGGCTGCGTCTGCTCCCACGACTCCGCCGAAGGCCCCACCGTCTTCGACCTCCTCCCCCCGCGCTGGCTCGCGCGCAATCCCCCCGTCACCACCATCGGCCGCCTCGACAAGGACGCCACCGGCGCCCTCCTCATCACCGACGACGGCGAACTCGTCCACCGCCTCACCTCCCCGAAGCACAAAGTCCCCAAGCTCTACGAAGTCACCGTCGCCGCCGACCTCCCCCCCGGCATCGCCGACACCTTCGCCGCCGGCACCCTCGTCCTCGAAGGCGAGGACAAGCCGTGCCTTCCCGCCCGCCTCGAACTCCTCGGCCCCCGCGAAGCCCGCCTCGAAATCACCGAAGGCCGCTACCACCAGGTGAAGCGCATGTTCGCCAGCCAGGGCTGCCCCGTCACCCGCCTCCACCGCACCCGCTTCGGCGAGCACACCGCCGACGACCTCGCCCCCGGTGAATGGCGGATGCTGCCCGTGGGGGAGGGGTAGTTCTCAGTGCGCAGTGCTCAGTTCTCAGTCAGAGGCATTCCTTTCCCCGAGCGCCGAGCGCCGAGCACTGAGAACCGAGCACTTCTCCAAAACCAGCGGCGTGACAACAAGTCGGATGAAGCCCATTTGCCAGCCAAAGCGCCGCATTTGCTCGCCCAAACGCCGCATTTGCTCGAGCAAATGCCACGTTTGCTCGGGCAAATGCCACGTTTGCTTGAGCAAATACGACGTTTGCTCGGACAAATGCGGTGTTTGCTCGGGCAAATGCGGTGTTTGCTCGGGCAAATGCTGCGTTTGCTTGAGACAATACCGCATTTGCTCGCCTGAATGCGGCGTTTGTTCGGGAATGCCGTTGCATTTCCCCACTTCACGACCCGTTTTCCACCCGGCTGGGGCACGGGAAGTCCCGTAGCCGCCGACGGCAGGAGGCGGGCACTCTTTCCCCCAGCCGCAGCTACGCAAATGCAGTCGCCCAAAAAGCCAGCCCGCCTCCTCCCGTCGGCGGCTACCGGGAAAACGCCCGCTCGACACCCCCGCCGCCCCCCGCTATACGACAGCCATGAACCGCGCGCACCCCGCCCTCTCGCCCGCCACCGGTTCGAATTCAATCCCCGCTCCTTCCTGCCATACGACTGGGGCGCAAGGGCCAGTCGGATGGCGGGAAGTTAGCCGTTGCTCGCGCACACTGAAACACAACCGAATGAAAACCACTTCCGTCGTCATCGCCATTTGCCTGACACGCACATTGTGCTTGGCTGCCTCGTTTACTGGCTTGCCCGACATTTCCAAACCCTATGGCGTCAGCGGTAACGGCGTTGTCGTTGGTGAGAATTCCTCAGCAGGCGTCCGCTGGGATTCCGCGGGCTATCTCGACTTGGGCTATGTCGATAGCCCTGGTTATGGCACGAATCACTCAACGAGTCCGAATGGCGTCTCATTGGACGGCTCTGTTGTCGTAGGAGGTTCTGGCACGTATTCCAGCAACGGCTTCACCAGTCGAGGACAGGCTTTTGTTTGGACTGCCGCAACGGGCATTCAGGCCCTCGGAGATACCTCCTATCGCGATAGCAGCGCGGTTGCGGTTTCTTCCGATGGCAGAGTTATTGTGGGCAGCATCCATCCTCTGCCCGGAACCTTCTCCGGGCAATATGCCGCCGTTTGGACAGACGGCGTCGAGACGCTTCGCCTCGATGTTGGGACGAGCGCTTGGGGTGTCTCCCCAAACGGCCTTTGGGTCACTGGTATTGACGCGAGCGCTCCAAATTTGGATGCGTTCTTATGGTCCGCGGCGACAGGCTTCGAACGGATTGGTTCGCTCGGGCCAAACGCGAACGTCGGCAAGGACGTCAGCGACGATGGCACCGTAGTTGTTGGTCAGGGCAGCAACTATACTCCCTTTCGCTGGACGCGAGCGGTGGGATGGAGTCACTCGGACTGCTCGAAACAGGCGATAGCGGATACGCCGAAGCAACCAGTGCGGATGGTTCCATTGTTGTTGGTTCCTTTGGCAACGCCGGAGCCTTCATCTGGACGCCGACAGGCAATCTGCAGCGACTGCAGGACGTTCTAACCACGGATTACGGACTCGACCTTTCTGGATGGTCGCTGCGAGGAGCCACTGATATTTCACCCGACGGCACAACCATCGTAGGATACGGCATTCACAACGGAACCTACCAAGGCTTCATCGCCACCGTTCCTGAGCCCACATCAACTGCCCTTCTGGTGCTCGGCTCTGCATTTTGCCTTCGGCGGCGCTTTCGCGAATGACCGCAACGGCTAACTGTTGTTTGTCACCACGTCGTCTGCGGGGGAGGGAAATCCCAGAGCGCACGGTGCGCTCTCCCGGCGGGGCTGCCGCTGAGCTTGGGGCGTCAGGCGATCCGCGCGTTCCCACCTGAATGACACCGTTCGGAGCACTCGTGATTCTAGCTTGCCCCGTTTGCACCTACAATCGGGTCTTTCCCACATGGTTCGTTTTCGCAGTGCTGCGTCTTCTGGTCGTTCTCGCTGTGTCTTACCGCCGTCTCGACTTGGTTCGCACGCTCGGCGCCTTCGTCGCGTTTGAGCTTGGCTACTTCTACGCGTGGCGGCTCGCTGTCTGGTATTCCCATCCGGCGGTCGCCGAGGGTTTCGTTGCTTGGGCGGCGTTGGCCTGCCTCATTGTTCTCTCCGCTGGCGTGCCGGCTGTCGTCTTTCTTCTCGGTTTGGCTCGGCTGCCTTATTTCCGTGCCAGTCAGCCAGTGCCCCTCACTCATCGGCACGCCTTGCTTCTCGTGCCCGCGATGTTCCTGCTCGCCCTCATTCAAGAATTCTAGCTCGTGATGTCTCAATTCAATCAACCGTCGCCCAACTGTCGCCCGTCGGACCGTCGTCCGCAGGGGCGGAGAGTCCGGGGGCGCGTGCGACCCTGCTTTCTAAACGTGGACTTGGAGATCGAATCAGCGACGAGGCTGGATTCGCTTGCGGCTGCGATGGGCAAGGGGGTGGTTGTGCTGCACTCAGGTCCGGCGTCGAAATCGAAGCGACACATGCTGGCACTGGAGAGCGCCCGCTCATTCAAAAACCCAGACGCAGCGATTCACGCGCTTTGTGCAGTCGTGGAGAGCTTGCCGCCGCCAGCGCGGCGCGTTTGGGGAAGGGCACGCAAGGAGTTCGATGTGGGTTACGAGGTGCGCCCGTCTGAACGTTCATCACGGTTCTCACTTCGTCCCGACACTTTGAAGCGAGTCGCGAAGCTTGGCGCGACTTTGACTGTCACGTATTACCGGGGAGATGCGGATGATGCATCCCGTGCGCCAGCGTGCTGAGCTTGGGTTGTCGTTGCCCGCGCATTCGAGAACGCCGCCAAGAAAAACTGCTCATGTCAGACGTGCCTCCCAAACTCGTTGCCATCAACCATGACGACTACCACGCCCAGCATGTTGGGCGCACTTCGGGTGGTCGCCAGTTCTTTCTGACGACTCCATTTGTGCCCGCCATCAATGGCGCGGCAGGTCGCGAGTTTATCGCTCTTTATTTCTTCGACGTCGACGGCCGCTTCCTCGACGCGTGCATCGACGATCTTGGCCCGCGAGCCACACTCGACCGAGGTGCCGCCCAGCGCCTCTACGAGCAGCGCTTGGCTGAGCTTGGCGAGGTCAGCTACGATCGTATCGAGGTGCAGCCATTTCAGGTGGAGCGTTTCGGCACGACCTTCGGTCTGGTGCTTCGCGAGCCGGAGGATGAGGACGACATTTGGACAGTCGAGGTTCAGCCGGGCAACTACATGGCATTTTTCGAGCCCTTCGATAGTGGGGACTATGACACGTGAGTTGTCCGCGCATTACTCCCGATTAACCGCCATGCCCGACGATGCACTGCCAGCGCTGACCTACACGGTGTCCGAGGCGTGCCCGGAGGCTTCGTCGCGGGAGATCGTGGAGGGGCTGCGGGCTTACAATGCGCTGTTCTGCGATGCGCGGGCGGAGCGGAAGCTGGCGGTGACGGTGTGCGGGGAGGATGGGCGCGTGCTGGCGGGGGCGCTGGGGCACACGCAATACGGCTGGCTGTATCTGGGCTGGCTGTGGGTGTCGGAGGAACTGCGGGGCCGGGGCGTGGGGATGGAGCTGCTGCGGCGGGCGGAGGCGGAGGGGGTGGCGCGGGGGTGTCACCACGCGCACCTGACGACGCTGGATTTCCAGGCGCGGGGATTCTACGAGCGGCAGGGCTACTCGGTATTTGCGGTGCTGGAGGATTATCCGCGGCCGCACCGGCGGTTCTTCATGCGGAAGGAATTGGGGACGCCTGCGCCGCCCGCGCCCCAGCCTTGACCCCTGACCCCTGACTCCCGGCGCCGCCGCGCTACTTCGCCGCGGGGACGGCGGGGAGGGCGAGGTCGGTGAGCTTTTTGACGAAGCGGATGTCGGCGATGCGGGTGGTGGCTTCGGCGCGGGGCTTGCGGATGAGGAGGCCGAGCTGCTTGGGGAGCTGCCGGTTGGCGAGCTTGGCGGTGACGCGCTGGGCGCCGGGCGGGGGCCATTGGTTGCCGATGGCGGGGTTGACGGCGAGGTCGGTCTCGATGTCCCAGTTGCCGAAGCGGGGGTTGCTGAGGGTGATGCGGAGGACGACGAGGACGGGCTTGGAGTTGTCCTTCACCTCGATGGGGTTCTTTTCGTTGTTCAGGGTGAGCTGGAGGCTGCCGCCGGTGTCGGTGGCGACGATGCGGACGAGGTCGTGGACGCTGTCGGCGCTGAAGGGGTTGATCTGGATGTCGCCGCCGGGGCTGGGGATGTCGGTGCTGTGCTGGAGCTGGCAGGCGAAATACCAGGTGCCGCCCTCCGCGGGCTCGGCGAATTTTTCCAGCGGCCCGAGCGGACGGGAGAGGAGGACATCCTGCTCTGTGGGCGGGATGACGAGGATGGTGCCCGGCTGCGCACCGGCCGCGCGTTCGATCTGGCCGAACTGCGCGCGCCACGGCCCGGCCCAGCCGTCGCCACCATCTTTCCCGTCGAGCGGCCCCGGCGGCACGCCTGCAAAGGCGTCGCCGGCGATGAAGGGGGAGGGCGGTTTGTTCGCGGGTGCGGCGGGCTGGGGCTTTGGCGTGGGTTTCGGTGTCGGCTTTTTCGCGGGTTTCGACGGTTGGCTCGCGGTGCCGGTGGAGGCCGTGGTGTTCTTCGGGAGCGGTGGCGGCGTGTAGGTCTTGCCGATGTTCTGGCCGACGCTGGGCGGGGGCGTGCGTGCGGCGACGGTGGGGGCGGGGCCCGCGAGCGGGTCCACCTTGGCGACATCGCCGGGGTATTTCACCTCGCGGTCGCGGAAGAAGAGGAACCACACGATGCCGGCGATCAGCGCGAGGGAGGAGGCGAGGAAGGCGATGGTCATCGCGGCGCCCGCCTTGTGCGCGGGTGCCGCCGCGCCGGGCTTTGTGCCGGGCTTCGCGCCGGGTGCGCCGGCTTTCGCGGGAGTCTGCGGCGCGGCTTTCGCCGGCGAAGTGGCTGCCGATGCCGCGACTGCGGGCGCAGCCGCGGGCGCGGGCGGCTGCTGGCGGATGCCGGATGTGGGCTTCGGTGGTGAGCTGCTGGCGGGCGGGGGCTTCGCGATGCCGGAGCCTCCGGAACTCAGGGGGCCCGGTGGCTTCGGCTGTGTGGGGCGCGGGCGGAATGTCTCCGGCGGCACCGCGGGCGGCGGCGGGTTCAGCGCGGAGAGGGCGGCCATCGCCTCGACGGCGGACTCGGGCCGCTTTGCCGGATCGGGATCGAGCAGCGTGCCGAGCCACTGGACGAACTTCGCAGGAAGGTCCGGCCGCAGTTCCGCGAGAATCGCCGGACGCGCCTGCGGCCATGCGGCCTTCAGCTCGGCGCGGACGGTGCCGGTGACGAGCATTTTCCCTGTGCAGAGGTAGAAGAGCGTGGCGCCCGCGGAGAACAGATCGGCGCGGTGTGTGGCGGGCGAGCCGTCGAGCCGCTCGGGAGCGAGGAAGGACATGGTGTCGTCCGCCGTCGCGGTGCGGTAGGCGGTGAGGCCCCAGTCGAGCACGAGAGTGAAGGGCCGCTTGTCGGCCAGCTCCATGAAGATGAGGTTCGACGGCTTCACGTCGCCGTGCGGGGTCTTCTGCCGTTCGCCGGAGCGCAGCGCGCTGATGAGCTGCGCGGCGACATCGACGGCCTGCGCGGGCTCGAGCTTGCGCTGGAGCGGCAGCTCGGTGCCGCTGACGCCGTTCACGAACTCATACGCGAGCACGGGGCCGTCCTCGTCCTTGTAGGCATCGAGGAGCTGGCAGACGTGCGAGCCGGTGATCTGCTTCAGCCGCGGCGAATCGGCGAGGAGGGCCTCCACATCGAAGCGGTGATCCACTTCGCCTTCCTGGACGAGGAGCTTCAGCGCGACCTGGCGGAGGCTGGATTTTTCGACCGCGCGATAGACGAGGGCGCCGTTGCCGACGGCGATGCGGGAGAGGATGTCGTAGGTCTGGGTGGTGAGGCCCATGGTGGAAAGTCGGGGAGCAGTAGCGCGGAGCGGGCCGGAAGGGAAGCGCGCTCAGTATTTATTGATGAGCATCCGGACGGCCTCGTCGCAGGCGTCGGTGGCGTCCTGGCAGTCGGCGTTGCAGGCGGCGACGAAGCAGGTGTTCTCCCTCGCGCCGAGCCACATCACGGCGTAGAACATGGTGTTGTCGCCGCTGTGCATGAGCGCGGTGCCGCCGGCCCAGCGGCGCTTTGTGACGGCCCAGCCCATGGCGTAGTCCTGCCCGTCGGGCGGCGTGTGGAGCTTGTGAAACGAGGACGCCTTCAGCAGCCGGCATTCGCCGCGGTCGCCGTCCACGTGCCACTGCGCGTAGCGGGCGAAGTCGGCGATGCTCATGTGGACGGTGGCCGCGGGGCCGAGGGCGGGTGGGTAGTCGGCGTTCGGGCCGGGCGGGACGGGCTTGAATGGCGGCTCGTAGCCGTGGTGGCCCCACGGATGGTCGAGCTTGCCCGGCGTGGCGGGCGCGCCGAAGCCGGCGCTTTTCAAACCGAGCGGCTCAAAGAGGCGGCGGCGCATCAGCTCCTCCCACGGCTCGCCCGCCGCGCGCTCCAGCATCGCCCCGGCGATGGCATAGCCGCTGTCGCTGTAAATCCAGTGCGCGCCGGGCGGCTTTGCGGGTGGCCTGTGCAGGAGGCCGGCGACAAACTCCCAGCGCTGGAGCATCGGCTCGCCCTCCTGCTTCAGCGCCTCGGCGTAGAGATCCTTCGGCGGATCGTGCGGCGCGCCGCCGCGGTGGACGAGGAGCTGATCAAGCGTCACGTCGCGCCAGGCGTGGTCCATCTCCTCGATTTCGTCGGGGAAAATTTCACCCAGTGTCGTGTTCCACCGGATCAGGCCGTCCTCCACGAGCATCGCGGCGAGGCTCGCGGTCATGCTCTTTGTGCAGGAGCCGAGGTGCCAGTGGTCATCGGGCGTCACGGGCAGCACGCGGGCCGCGCTCCGGTTTCCGGTCGCTCCGAGCGCGATGAGTTTCCCCTCGTCCATCGCGGCGGCGGCAAGCGCCGGCACATCGTGCTCGTCGCGGATCTTTTCGAGCGCCTCGCTCACATTGTCCGGCTCGGCGTGCAGCCATGCGGCGGAAAGCGCTGCGAGGACACTGGCCGTGAGTCTCTTCATCCGCCGCGAAAAGAGCGCACGCCCGGCGTGTTGCAAATGATCTCTCGGTTATGCCCTGTTCATCCGCGCCGGCGGTTGCGGAAGGTCCATCCCACTTTCCCGTGATCCGGACGGCGCACCGGCTTGCCTTCGCTGCTGGTGAATTCGTCGCGTTGCTGGGATCCCCGCTGTTGCTGACCGCGGGGTTCCTGCGGCTGCTGCCGCCGCTGGTTTCCGCCGCCACCACCACCTTGGCCGCGACCACCACCGCCGCGGTTTCCGCGCGGCTGCTCCGGTGGCCTCGGCGGAGCGGGCGCGGTGTAGTCAAAGCCCTCCGCCTTTTTCCGCACGATGCCGCGGCCGATGAAGCGCTCGAGCGACTTCAGCGCGCCGTAGTCCTCGGAACTCACGAAGCTTATCGCGTCGCCGACCGCGTTTGCGCGGCCCGTGCGGCCGATGCGGTGGACGTAGTCCTCGGCGTGCATGGGGAAGTCGTAGTTCACCACGTGCGAGATGCCGTCCACATCGATGCCGCGCGCGGCGATGTCCGTCGCCACGAGCACGCGCACCGTGCCGGCCTTGAATTCATTCAGCGCGCGCAGCCGCTGGTTCTGCGAGCGGTTCGCGTGCAGCGTGCCGCACTTGATGCCCGCCTGCTCGAGCCGCCGCGCCACCTTGTCCGCGCCGTGCTTCGTGCGCGTGAAGACGAGCACGCTGTCCATCGCCGGGTCGGCCAGCAGATGCGCGAGCAGCGCCGGCTTCAGATGCCCCGGCACCTCATAGACGAACTGCGTCACCGTCTCCGCGGGGTTCGAGCGGCGGCCAATCTGAACCGTCCTCGGGTGCTGCTGGAACTCGTGTGTGAGCGCCTCGATTTCCTTCGAGAGCGTCGCGGAGAACATGAGCGTTTGCCGCTTCACCGGCAGCTTGCGAATCACGCGCCGGATGCTCGGCAGGAAGCCCATGTCCAGCATCCGGTCCGCCTCATCCAGCACGAGATGCTGCAGGCCGGAGAAATCACCGTTGCGCCGATCCATGAGATCCAGCAGGCGGCCAGGGCACGCGATGATGATGTCCGTGCCCGCACGCAGCGCCTTGATCTGAGGGTTCTCGCCGACGCCACCAAAGACCGTCGCCATCGTGAACGGCAGATGCTTGCCGTAGGCACGGATGTTCTCCTCGATCTGCACGACGAGCTCACGGGTTGGCGCGAGGACGAGCGTGCGCGTGCGTCGCGGCGTGCCGTCATTGATACTCCCCGCCATGCGCGCGAGGATCGGCAGCGTGAAGGCCGCTGTCTTTCCAGTGCCCGTCTGCGCGATGCCGATCACATCGTGCCCCGCGAGGACGTGCGGAATCGCCGCCGCCTGAATGGGCGTGGGCTCCGTGTAGCCGGCTTCCTGGATTGCTTTGTAAATTTTGTCGCCGAGACCGAGTTCGCGAAATGGCATAGCCCCGCACCATGAGGCTCCGGCGGAAAAAGGGAAACTACTTCGCGCGGGGGCGGCTACTTTGACAGCCGGTCGAGGACGTTGCGCGTGATGCGCTCCACGGCTTTGTCGCCGCCGCGCAGGCCGTGCGACCAGTCGGTCGTCGCCGCGGTGAAGACGGTGCCGCCCTTCGTGTAGATGCCCATGCATGCCGCGCCGGTGCGGCCCTTCTCCCAGCGCTCATACCACTCGGCGTCGTCGGGATGCCACCGCACGGGGCATGTGCCGAGCACGGTGAAGCTCTCGGGCGTGCCATCCTTGTGCGTGGCAAAGGGAAGGCCGTCGCGCCATTCGAGTTCGCAGCCGTCGCACTCGTAGCCGACGATCGTGTCCTTGCCGCCGAAGACATCGCCGCGCTTCAGCCCCGTGCCCTCGAAGACCCAGTGCTCCGGGCGGTGCACAGTGTATTCGGCCGGGTCGTTCATGAACTGCCCGTGGCTCTGCCGGTAGCCGCCCCACAGGAAGCCGACGCCGGTGAGCTGGTTTTCCGGGCGCTGCAAAAGGTGGTGGCTCCACGCGGTGGAGAGCGTCTTGAACTCGCGCGTCTGATACACGGGGTCGGCGAAGTAGTGCTGCTTGAAGCACGTGAACGCGCGGCCCGCGTCCTCGCTGCGCACCTGCCAGCACACGGAGTTGCCGCTGAAGAACGCCGCATTGCCTCCCTGCGCGATGAACGCCTCAAGATGGTCGCGCATCGGCCCGCTCCAGTATTCGTCGTGGCCGACGCTCAGCACGAGGCGGTAGTTTTTCAGAATCTCGGGGCGGAACTCGAGGTCGGCGTTCGTCGCGTAGTCGAGCTCGTAGCCGCTGCGCTCGCACCATTGCACAAACGGCAGCTCCCACCTCGCAAACTGCGACGAAAGCGGGCGCTCGAACGACACGCGGCTGCCCTGGTTCTTCGCGAGGCCGTTGTAGGCATACACGCTGAAGCCGCCCCAGTTCGTGTAGGCGTTGTAGGTGTTCGTGCAGAGCTGGAGCAGGATTTTTGTCCGCTTCCCCGGCTCGGCGGGACGGACGACGAAGAACGCCTCGCTTTCCGCGGTGCGCCTGCCGCGGTGCGTCCATTTTCCGCCGCTGTCGGCGATGGAAAAGCGCGCGGTGTAGTAGCCGCTCTTCCAGTCCTTGCCGATGGGCACCCGGAATGTCTCCGGCCAGCGGCAGCCCATCGACGCCGCGTCCTCCGGCACCGGATGCGTCTGCCCCGGAAGGTCCTTCTTGCTCCAGACGACTTCGGTCTTCTGTCCGACGCGCGCGATTTCCACGGTGAACTTCGGCGTGCTCGACGAGATGCAGAACGCCAGCTCGTCGCCCGGCGCGACGCTGAGCTGTGCGGCGTAGCCCTCGATGAAAAGCGGTGGCGCTTCGGCGGCGTGCGCATGGAGGGAGAGCAGAAGGGTGCAGAGGAGGAGGCGGAGCATTTTCATGAGGTTCATGAGGGTGAGGTCGGTCGGGCTTGGGTGATTCCACAAAAACCGCGGAGTTGCTGCAATGGAATACGCCGGGCAGGGTTGTCCCTGCATGAAATCCTCCCGCTCCTGCATCGCGCTGCTCGCCGTGCTGCTGATGGTGGGTGTAGCTCGCGCGGAACGGCCGCAGAGTGAGGTGCCGCCGGAGATGCGGCTCGAAGCACGGCCCTCGGGCGCTCCGGAGCCTGCGGACAATCCCTCGACTCCGGAAAAGGTGGCGCTCGGCCGACTATTGTTTTTCGACCCGATCCTGTCCGCCACGCAAACGGTCGCGTGCGCGACGTGCCATCATCCGAAATTCGCGTGGGCCGATGCGCGCGCGACTCCGCTCGGCGTCGGGGCGAGCGGGCTTGGCCCCGCGCGCATTCTCGATGGAAAAGCGGCCGTCGCACCGCTCATGCGGAATGTGCCATCGCTGCTGAACGTCGGCTTCAACGGCATCGTCGCAGGAAAGAGGCCCGACGCAAAATCCGCACCAATGTTTTGGGACGCACGTGAGCAAGGCCTCGAAGCGCAGGCGCTGCACCCGCTTCGCTCCCGCGACGAAATGCGCGGGGACGCCTGCGTGGAGGCCGATGCCATTGAATCCGCTGCGACACGCGTGCGGAGCATCGCGGAATACCGCTCGCTCTTCGCGAAGGCGTTTCCCGGTTCGCAGGGTGATGGGGTGAGTGCGGACAATCTCGCCAAGGCCGTCGCCGCATTTGAGCGCTCGCTCGTCGCAGCAGATTCTCCGTTCGACCGCCATCAGCGCGGCGTGGGTCCGCCGCTCACTGCGGCGCAGGAGCACGGACTGCAAATTTTCCAGAGCGCCGGCTGCATCCATTGCCACGGTGGGCCGATGTTTTCGGACTTCAAGCTGCACTTCATCGGCGTGAGCGACTCCACACCGGGCGGACGCCGCGAATTCCGCACGCCAACACTGCGCAATCTCCGCCACACCGCGCCCTTCATGCACAACGGCTCGCTGCGCTCCCTCGACGACGTGCTCCTCTTCTACGAGCAGCTCTCCGACGCTGTGAGCGAGACGCTCGACGGCGGCGACGCCGCGCATCCACCGCTCGACCCGCTGCTGAAGCACCTCAACTTGGGCGCCGAGGAATTCCCAGACCTCAAGGTGTTCCTCGAAATGCTCAACGACGACGGCTACGACAAAACCGCGCCGCCGCACGTGCCGAGCGGCCTTCCAGTTCCCCGATGAAAACCCCGCCCGCTTCACTCAGCATCCTGTCCGCGACCCTGCTCGTCGGGGCATCCGCATCCGCGCAGACCGTTCCAGCGCAGCGTCCGCGCACGCGCCCGGCATCCGCGCTCACGGGCCTCGCGGAGTGGGAGAAAGGCGAGGAGTTGCTGAAGCGCATCAAGGTCCCGCCCGCGCCGGTGCTGTCGGCTGAGGAGGAGATGAAGACTTTCAAAATGGCGCCGGGCTACCGCGTCGAACTCGTCGCCGCCGAGCCGCTCATGCACAACCCGATCTTCTTCGAGATCGATCCCGACGGCCGGCTGTGGGTCGTCGAGTATCAGGGCTACATGCGCGACCTCGCGGGAACGGGCGAGGGCGATCCGATCTGCCGCGTAGTCGTGCTCGAGGACACCGACGGTGACGGACGCATGGACCGGAGCGCCGTCTTCCTCGACAAGCTCGTGATGCCGCGCTCGTTCGCCTTTGTGAAAGGCGGCCTGCTGTTGCAGGAGCCGCCGAAGCTGTGGTTCTGCGAGGACTTCGACGGCGACCTTCACTGCGACCGGAAAACCGAGGTCGGCAACCTCGGTCTCGCCGGAAATCCGCAGCACACCGCGAACGGCCTGCGCTACGGCATCGACAACTGGCTGCACAACGCCGACTGGCCGCGCAAGCACCGCTGGCGCGACGGCAAGCTCATCGGCGAAAACACGGCCCACCGAGGGCAGTTCGGCGTCACCTTCGATGAGACCGGCCGCTTTTTCTCCTGCTATGAAAACCGCGCGCTCACTGCGGACCTGATCCCTGCGGATTATCTGATGCGGAATGCGAACTTGAAGAAGGTGTTCGAGCGCGGCGGTGGCGACCGCAGCGCGTTCGGCGTGAATGTGGATGCCGGCGCGCGTGCGCAGGAGGTCTTTCCGATTCGCGTCACGCCCGCTGTCACGCTTGGCGCGTTGGAACTGCGCGACGACGGACGGCTGCGCACCTACACGATCGCGAGCGGCGTCTGCTGCTACGACGGCCACCAGTTCCCCGACGATGCGCGCGGAAATTTCATCGTGCCCGAATCCGGCGGCCACCTGCTCGGCCGGCTTGTGCTGCCGCCCGGCATCGCGCCGCTGGCCACGCGCTTTTATCCGCCGGAGCAGGAGCTGCTCGCTTCGACGGACGAGCGCTTCCGCCCCGTGAATGCGCGTGTCGGCCCCGACGGCGCGCTATACGTCGCCGACCTGTGTCACGGCATCATCGAGCATGTGATCTTCATGGTGCCGTGGCTCGCGAAGCAAATTCAGGAGCGCCATCTCGACGACGGAAATGATCGCGGCCGCATCTGGCGTGTCGTCGCGGAAGGCCGCCCGATCGACCGCAGGCCGCCGCGCCTCTCGACGGCATCGAGTGCGGAACTCGTGAAGACGCTCGCGCACCCCAACGGCTGGCACCGCATCACCGCGCAGCGCCTGCTCGTCGAGCGCGGCGACGCGGGCGCCGTGCCCGCGCTTCGAGAGGCGGCGAGGAATGCCGTGCCCCTCGGCAGGCTCCACGCGCTGTGGGCGCTCGACGGAATGGATGCGCTGGATGCCGATGCGCGGCTCGCCGCGCTGAAGGATCCGGACGAGCGCGTGCGGTCCGCTGCGGTCCGCCTCGCCGAGCGCGATCCGAGCCCGGCCACTCTTGCCGCCCTTGCGCCGCTCGTCGCAGATGCGAGCGAACCGGTGCGGCTGCAACTTGCTCTCACGCTCGGCGCCTTTCGCGAACCGCAGGCCGTCGCGCTGCTGGAAACACTGCTTACACAGAACACGCATCCGCTTTTCCGCACTGCCGCGGCGACAGGGCTCGGGGGGCGCGAACTGGAGTTTCTCGCCGGCTGGCTGCAGAACCACGGTGAGAGTGAGGTGACGCCCGCGCTCGTGGCGCTGCTGGCGAAATGCGTGCTCGAGGAATCCGAGCCGGCGCGCATCGCGTCGTTGATCGACCTGCTTTCGAAAACCCCCGCAGCGCATCCCGCAGCGCGCGACGCGCTTCTCGCGGTCTTTGCCGAAACCCGGCCGCCGAAGCCGTTTGCGCTCGCAGGCGAACCCCGCGTGCTGACCTCGCTGCTTCGCGATCCGAAATCGGCCCCGCTCGCGCAGCGCGCGCTCAGCGTCGTCACGTGGCCGGGTGCCGATGCGGCGAAGACACTCACGCCCGGCGCGCCGCCGCTCACCGCCGAGCAGCAGCGCCTCGTGGATGCGGGGCGCGAAGTCTATTCGACGATTTGCGCTGCATGCCATCAGCCGCACGGTGGCGGCGGTGCGGGAGTGGCGCCTCCGCTCGCGGGCAGCGACTGGGTGAGCGGCCCGCCGAAGCGGCTGGCGCGTGTTGTCCTCCACGGCCTCTACGGGCCCATCGAGGTGAACGGCCAACGCTGGAATCTCCACATGCCCGGCCTCGGCGCGTCCGGGATTTTGAGCGACGAGAAAATCGCGGGTGTGCTCAGCTACGTGCGCCGCGCGTGGGGCAACACCTCCGCGCCTGTCGAGCCATCCATCATCACGAGCGTGCGCAAGGAAACCGCGGCCCGCACATTCCCGTGGCGCGCGGAGGAGCTTGGTTTTCAAAATGCCGCGCAAGCCGACGCCGGAGCGATCAAGCCCGCGGCGAACGGTGAACTCCTCCTGCCCGCGCGCCTTGCCACGACCTACGGCCAGCGGCTTGCCTACCGTCCGTCGCTCGACATTCTCGGCCCATGGCGCGTGAAGGACGACGTTGCGGGCTGGAGCGTCGAAGTTTCCGGCGACGGCAGCTACGAGGTGTTCGTGACGCTCGCCGCCGATTCTGCGTCCGCGAGCAATCGCTTCCGCATCGAGACCGAGGTCGACAGCACGACGGCGGCGGTGCAGTCGAGCGGGGCATTCGACCGTTTCCATGAGTTCTCCGCCGGCCGCGTCCCGCTGCGTGCGGGTGTGAACCGCATCCTCATGCGCGTCGACGGCCCGCTGCGCAATGAACTCGCCGACGTGCGCGCGCTGCGGCTCGTGCCGGTGAAGTGAGGATGCCGCTGGTCAGAGGGCGACTGTCCGTCCGGCGATGGGGATTTCGTAGAGTCCGTGTTCGTCCGGACGCACGGGCGGCGCGGCATCCATGCCCGTGATGTCGGGCGCGAGCCGGAGGTTGGAATTCAGCGCGGCATCCCACTCGACGATCTTTCCCGAGTAGGCGGCCATGCGGCCCATGATCGCGGTCATCGTGCTCTTCGCGCCATACTCGGCCTCATTGTAGGGCAGGTCGTGGCGGATGGCATGGAAGAAGTCGTCGTGCTCCTGCTGGTAGGGGTTCTCCACGCGGTCCGAGCGCATCTCCCACGGGTTCTTTCCTGTGATGGAGTAAATCTCCCGGCCGTCGAAAAAGTCCGCGCGGCCCGTGCTGCCGACGGCGTGGTTTGCGACGCTTGCCCAGCAGCCTGGACGGCGATCACATTCACCGAAGAGCCGTCCGCCGCCCGCGTATTCCCACTCGACGGCGAAGTGGTCGAAGAGGTTGCCGTAGTCCGGGCTGCGCTCGCTCAGCGCGCCCATGCCGTGCGCGCGCACCGGGTAGCCGCCGTGGAGCCAGTTCGAGATGTCGATGCCGTGGACGAGGTTGTCCACGATGAAGTCCGCCGAGAGCCACGAGAAGTAATACCAGTTGCGGAGCTGGTATTCGAGCTCGCCCACCTCCGGCTTGCGTTTGAGGCCGGTGCGCAGCGGCGTGTTTGCAAAGGAGCGCGTGTAGATGAGGTCGCCGATCTGCCCCGCGTGGATGCGCTTCACCATTTCCTGGAAGCCCTTCTTGTGCCGCCGCTGGAAGCCGACCGCGACCTTCAGGTTCTTCTTCTTCGCCTCCTCCGCCGCGGCGAGCACGCGCCGGACGCCCGGCGCATCCACGGCGACCGGTTTCTCGATGAACACGTGTTTGCCCATCCGCACCGCCTCCTCGAAATGCGCCGGCCGAAATGCGCACGGCGTCGCGAGGATCACGACATCCGCGGCTGCGATGGCCTGCTTGTAGGCGTCGAAGCCGGTGAACTGCCGCTCCTGCGGCACATCCACGCGGTGCTCCTGCTGCGCGCGCAGCGCGTTGAATCCGACGGCGAGCTTGTCGGGGAAGAGATCCGCCATCGCGACGAGCTTCGTGTTGCTGTCGGCGTTGAGCGCCTGGTTCGCCGCGCCCGCGCCGCGGCCACCGCAGCCGACGAGCGCGAGCTTCAGGAGTTCATTTCCGCCCTGTCCGCGGCTGATCATCGGGAATCCAACAGAGGCAGTCGCCGCGAGCGCGGTGGCGGACTTTGCGAGGAACGTGCGGCGGGGGAGCGGATGGTTGGAGGCGGGTTTCATGCGAGGACGATGCGGTGCGGAAATTGTGTAACCCCGCCGGAGGGCGGGCGCTGTGATATTTTGTCGGTGAATGTGACCGAGGGAGCCCGCAGCTTCCGTCTTGCCGCTGCGATTCCGCCGCACCTACGCTGCGGCAAAGCGCCACCTTCCCCAGAGCCATGAACACCCCGAAGCCAGCCGCGATCCTCAAAGACAAGCTCCTCAAGGGCCACGCCGTTTACGGCACGCTCATCCAGCACGCGGTCGTGCCGGCGATCGTGGATTTCATTCCGGAAAACTCGGTGGACTTCGTGATCGTGAGCGCGGAGCACAACGCCCTCGACATCGCCGACTTCATGCCGCTGCGCTACGCGCTCGCCGCAAAGGGAATCGCGTGCCTCGCGCGGACGCACAGCCGCGACGCCGACGACGTGGCGAAGGTCTGCGACTCATTCGACGGCGTCGTCATCCCGTATGCCGAGGATGTGGAGATGATCAGGCGGCTCGCTGCCGCCGCCGTTTTCCGCCCGCTCAAGGGCGTCGCGCTCGAGCGTGTGATCCAGGAAGGCAAGTGGCCCAGCGAGAAGACGCGCCATTACGTGGCCGAGCAGAAATGCGCCGACACGATGTTCATCCCGATGATCGAGTCGGTCCGTGCGGTCGAGAACCTCGAAGCCATCTGCGCGATTCCCGGTGTCAGCGCGCTCTTCATCGGACCCAACGACATGACGACGAACATGGGCATCCCGAACGAATACGACAGTCCGGAGCTCATCGCGGTCATCCAGCGCATCATCGACACGGCCGACAAGCGCCACATCCCCGCGGGCTGCTGGTTCGGGAAGCCTGAGCAGGCTCTGCGCACGATCCGGCAAGGCGCGCGCTTCGTGGTGTATTCAAACGACAGCAGCATGCTGAAGGATGCGATGATTGCGGCGTTCACGCAGCTCAGGAGGGGGTAGCGCGGTCTGCGATCGTCCAGCGTCCGGCCGAGACTTGGAATTCGGACGCGGCCCGGGCGGTGGCCATTTTTTAACCGGCTTGCCAAGCCCGCGCGGCTTCATGCAGATGCACGCCTGCCACCCCATGCTCTCGCCCGCGTCCGCGGAGGTTCATCACCATGCCATCGAAGCCCCTTCACTTTTCCGGAAAAATCGTCGTGCGGAAACAGGACGGCCGACGGCTTGTCATCCAGCGTTCGCGCAAGTCCCGCGGGAATCCGGGCCAGTGGGAGTTTCCCGGAGGCAAGGCGGATGAGGGCGAGCACGTGGATGCGGCCCTGCTTCGCGAGGTCGGGGAGGAGACCGGGATCGCGATCCACCTTGGAAAAATCGTCGGCCACGCGCACTCCGAACTGACGGACAAGACGATCGCCTATCTCTTCTTCGACGCACAGTTCGTCTCCGGGGAGGTGAGGCTGAGCGACGAGCACGAGGACTCGCGCTGGGTGTCCCTGCCGGAGCTGCTGGAGATGAACGCGCGGAAGGAAATCGCGGAGCAGTTCCGGCCGTTCGTCGAGGCCTACTGCCGCGCGCGGGGCTATGGACAGATGAAGAGGGAGGATTCCCCCGCGCCCCGCAGTGCGGCGCGCATTGATGAGTTCGTGGCCCGGTATCAGGCGGAGCACCCCGTGTATGAATCCTTC
This sequence comes from Chthoniobacteraceae bacterium, assembly GCA_044221185.1. Taxonomy (GTDB): domain Bacteria; phylum Verrucomicrobiota; class Verrucomicrobiia; order Chthoniobacterales; family Chthoniobacteraceae; genus SXWH01. Next base: position 55,569 of record JBGAPP010000016.1, read on the forward strand.
GCCGCAACCCTGGAAAAAAACCTGAGGGACGCGATGAGGCAGATCTGCCCGGAGGCGATCGTGCAGTGCCGGCCGAAGAGCGTGGCGAGCTTTGCGGAGAAGATCCTGCGGAAAAACAAATACAACGACCCGCTCGCGGATATCACCGACTTGTGCGGGGCGCGCATCATCACGCAGATCAAACCCGAGGTGGACGCCGTGTGCGAGTTCATCAGGACGAGCTTCGCCATCGATGAGGCCAACAGCGTGGATACCCTGACCCGCCTGCGCGCGAGCGAGTTCGGCTACCGGTCGGTGCACTTCGTCGTGCGGTTCGATGCCGAAGGCTTCCGGCAGGCACCGCACCGGCTTTTGCGCCCGAAGGCCGGAACGAAGGGCGAGATGAGGGCCGAGATTCAGGTGCGCACCATTCTCCAGCACGCGTGGGCGGCGATCGGCCACGACCGTCTCTACAAAAGCGGTTTCGCGGTGCCGGACGTTCACCAGCGCGAGGCCGGGCGCGTGGCGGCCGTGCTTGAGAGCGCGGATGACGCATTCGGGCGCATCGTGGACGGAATGGAAAACTACCGGACCAATTCCGGCGCGATGCCGAAGACCGACGGGGAGTTTGAAAGCGAGCAGGCGATTTGCAGGACGATCCTCAGCCATCAGGCAGGGGACTCTGCCGCCTCGGAGTCGTCCGTTCACAGGCTCGCACGCCTCTCGATGCTGCGGAACCAATGGGCCGACGCGGTGCGCGTTCTCCGGGAATTCCCCGGCACGGGCAAATCGAGCAGCCTCGAGTGCTGCCTCGGGATTTCCCTCTGCGAACTCCACCGCGACGAGCCGTCGCACCCGGCATTTGCGGAAGGCCGCGAGGCGCTGCGGAGAGCCATCCAGCTCGATGGGGGCAACATCGAGGCGCTCCTGCAGTTTGCCGAAACCGCGTCCGACGAGACTGAGAAGCTCGGGCATTTCCAGGCCGCGTTCGTCGCGAATCCCGGCGATCCCGAGGTGCTGAGCGCCTATGTCCGCCACAAGCTCGGGGTCGAGAAGAGCGACTCGTTCATTCCCCTGCTGCGGCCCGCGCTGGAGCAGGCGATTGCGACGTGCAGGCTTCATGTGCAGGCCGGCGTCAATCTTCCGGAGGCGCTGCTTCGCATCGCGGGTTTTCACCTGCTGCTGGGTCCCGTCCGCGACGCGGCCGGGCGCGAGGACTGCGCGCCCGCCCTGACGGCGTGCGCCCAGGCCGCCGCGCTCGCCAAGGCGCCGCTGCTGCTGAAAACCGCAAGCGAGGCAGTCGAGAAGCTCCGCTCGATGCAGCCCGGTCGCTGCGATTTGAAGGCAGTCTCCCGGTTTCTGCTGGCGGCCTGGCGGGCGAGATTCCCGAAAGACGCGCCGTTGGAACGCCTGACCCGCATCGCCACGCACGACGAAGCCGGCCAGATGTGCAGGATCGAAGGTCCGGTGGTCATCATCGCGGGCGGATGCGATCCGGCCCATGCCGGGCGGGTTGCGGGCTACCGGGCCCTGCTGCACGAGTGCCTTGCGGATTTCAAAGGCACGATCGTCTCCGGCGGAACCCGCGAGGGCATCAGCGGGCTGGTGGCCGAACTCGGCGAGAGGCACCCCGGGCGGCTCCGCACGGTCGGCTACCTCCCCGCCATGCTTCCGAGTGATGGAACCGCGACCCGCGATGGCCGCTACCACGACCTTCGGCGCACCGACGGGGACGCGGGATTCTCCGTGCTCGAACCGATCCAGAACTGGATCGATCTCCTGGCATCGGGAATCGCGCCGGAGGATGTGCGCGTGATCGGAATCAACGGCGGGGCCATCGCGGCCCTCGAATACCGCATGGCGTGGGCGCTCGGCGCGCGCGTGGGCATCGTGCGCGGCAGCGGCCGCGAGGCCGATCGGATCGAACACGAAATCAACGGGCAGGAATACCCCGGCATGCTGCTGCTCCCGGAGGACGCGATGACGCTGCGCGCATTCATCCACACAGGCGACCGCCGCGGGTCGCCGTTCACCGCGGAGCAGGCGGAGCGCCTCGCGCGCCTGGCCCACGCGCGCTACCTCGACCAGAACCGCCACAGGCTGGGCGACCGCACGATGCGCGATTGGGATTTCCTCGGCGAGGATCTGAAGAGGTCGAACCTCGACCAAATCACCTACATGACGCAGATCCTGCGCGCCGTCGGCTGCGGCGTGGCGACGGCGGGTTCCGGTGCGGCACCTGGCAAATTCAGCAGTGAGGAATCCGAAACCATGGGGCGGATGGAGCACGGGCGGTGGAATGTCGAGCGCTTGAGCCAGGGGTGGCGCTGGGGTGAGAAACGTGAGCCCGAGAAGCGTCTCAGTCCGTTTCTGGTCTCGTGGAATGATCTCGACGATGGGGTGAAGGGCTGGGATCGCAGCGTTGTGGACACTTTCCAAGATCTGCTGGCCGAAATAGGAATGCAGATCGTCCGCGAGCCGGCGACGGCGGCGCGCCCAGACACCGAGAATTCCGAAAGAACCCATCCATGAGCTACCAGCCGGCACCGATTGACACCTCCGCGATTTCCCTTCCAGCAGATCTTCACGCCTTGACGGAGTATCTCGCGGAAAACGCGCACGACCTGTGGGCCGCGCAGCGGATTTCCGAGGGCTGGACATTCGGTGCCGAGCGCGACGACGCGGCGAAGAAGCACCCATGCCTCGTTTCCTACGCTGACCTGCCCGATTCGGAGAAAGTCTATGACCGCCAGACCGCGATGGGCACGCTGAAGGCCATCCTCGCGATGGGCTATCGCATCGAGCGGGGTTCCTGAGAGAAAGGATGAGCTGACATGAGCGCGGGCACACAGGACCACATGCACATGCCGCTCCGGCGGTGGTGCATCATTCTCGGCTTGGGAATTGCAACAGTGGTGTGCGGGACCGTCGGGCTGGTCCTCTACGGACGCGCGCACGGGCACCATGCCGAGGGTGCGATGGAGATTCCGCAGGCATTTTACCACTCGCTGCAGATGCTCCTGCTGCACACTCCGCACCTCGAGCACGGGCCGAACTGGGGCATTCTCGCCGGCGAGTTTTTCGGCGCGGCGACCGCGCTCCTCACCGTGGTGTTCCTGCTGCACCACAGGGCGCGCCGCGAACTGCAGCGGTTCTGGCTCCGGTTTGCGGAGGAGCACATCGTGGTCTGCGGAATCGGCGACCGCGGCCTCGAAATCGTCCGCAGGTTCGGCCCCGCGCTGGATCTCCCCCTGCACGCTCGCTGGCTCGGGGCTCTGAAGCGGCTCGGTCGGCGGCTTACCGCCGTCGTGCAGCGGGTGGTGCGCGTGGCGTTGTGGCGCGAGGGCGCGCAGGACCGCAACGCGGCCCGCGATTTTGCGAATGCCTGCGCAGGCCGCGGTGGCTGCGGTGGCTGCGGCAATCGCCAACTCGACGCCCGTGAGATCGTCGTCATCGATCCCGCGCCGGATGAATCCGTGCGCGAGAAGCTCGAGCAGGCCGGCGTGTGCGTGCTGAAGGGCGACGCCACCGAGAAGGAAATCCTCCTCCGCGCCCGCATCGCCCGGGCGTCGCAAATCTTCGTCATCACCGGCTCGGATCAGACGAACCTCGCAATCGCCGCCGCAGCGTTTCATGCATCCAAGGATGGCAGGCCGCCCGAGTGCCGCGTTCACCTCTCGAACGCAAACCTCCGCCAGGCTTTCGACGCGTCCCTCGACGGCACCGAGGATCATCCGGCGGCCCGTCCGCACTTCTTCGATGTGTTCGACCGGGCCGCGCGACGCGTCTTCCGAGACCATCCGCTCGACGGCGCGGGCATCCGGAGGACCGACACCACGCAGGTGCATCTCGTCGTCATCGGCTTTGGAAAAATGGGGCGCAGCCTCGCGCTGAACGCGGCGCGCCTCGGGCATTTCGCAAACGGAAAGCCGCTCCGCATTTCCATCGTGGACCGCCACGGCGCTGCGAAGGAGGAGACCTTCCGCTTCCGGCACCCCGCGTTCGGCGAGCAGGAGTTCTGCGTCCTCGATTTTCACCAGCTCGACGCCGCCTCCGCAGCGTGCGCACGGCAAATGCAGGCGTGGGCGGACGAGCCGGACACGAGGCTGCACATCTGCCTCTGCCTGGATGACGACATGCAGAGCCTCGAACTCGCGCTGCGCTTCCAGAAAACCCTCGGGAGGACCGACTCCCTCCTCGTCCGAATCCGCGCGCGCCCGTCCATCAGGGACATCATCAAAGTGGCCGCGAAGGAGCCGCAGATCGCCGTCTTCTCCACCGCCGATGAAACCGGCGACGACGAGGATCTCGACACCATCGCCCGCGCGATTCACAGCGCCTTTGTGAAGTCCATGGTGCCCGACCCCGCGGAGTATGCGGCGAAGGTCGCGAAGAATTATGCGCTCCGTCCGTGGAACGAGCTCCGCGACGACTTCCGGGACTCGAACCGCCAGCAGGCGGACCACCTTTTCATCAAGCTGCGCGCCCTCGGATACGACCTCGCGGATCGAGACAAAATCCCCGAGGGCGCGACCCCTGCCGACGATGTGAAAGCCGCGGACTTCACGCCGCTCGCGCCTCTCGAGCACACGCGCTGGAACGCCGAGCGCTGGCTCGCCGGCTGGCGCCTCCCGCCGCCCGGCCCCCGCGACGAAGACACGGACAAGAAAAACCGCGTTTCGCCTTACCTCGTCAAATGGGAGGACGTTCCGCGGGAAATCCAGCGTTACGACGTGCAGGCAGTGGAAAACATCCCCGTGCTCATCCGCGATTTTCTTCCCGGCAAGGTCATCATCCACAGGGCTGGCACAAAGCACGGCGCCTGAATTCCAGCACGTGGACGACCGCTCCTGCATACTCCGACCACCTGTTGACGCCGTGAAGATGGAGCGGGTAGCGGGAATCGAACCCGCATTTCGATTCACCCTTGGGAATCGAACCATTTTTCCCTAGAGTGAGAACACGCTGGAAAGGTCTGGACGGGCTTGGGTGTTCTCACTAATGTTCTCACCATTATGCCGAGCCTACACAAACGCTCTCGTTCCCCATTTTGGGTTGCCGCCTACTGCGCTGCGGATGGCAGACGCCTCAAAAAATCCACGCGCACCACAGAACGTGCCCTTGCCATGAAACTTGCGCTCGAATGGGAGCAAGCGGCCAAGGCGGGGCGTGCGGGGCGTCTTGTCGAAAGCCAGTGCCGACGCGTGCTTTCCGAAATCCACGAACACGCGAACGGCGAGCCGTTGCATTTTCATTCGGCGGGCGCGTGGTTGGATGAATGGCTTGCGGGGAAGAAAGGCGTCACCACTGAACGGACGCTTCTGAAATACACGCAATATGTCGCCGAGTTTCGCGAGAGCTTGGGCGAGAGCGCCAGCAAGCCGTTGGCTTCGATTTCACCGCGCCACGTCCGCGCATTCCGGGATTCGCTCGCGCGCGCCGGACATTCCCCGGTCACGGTCAACGGCGCACTCAAGATATTGTCCTCGCCCTTCAATGCCGCGCAGCGTTTGGGATATATCGCCGTGAACCCATGCGCGGGCGTCGAACTTCTGCGCGACGATGCCGACGCAGAGAAAGACGTTTTCGCGCCGGAACAGGTTCGTTCGCTTGTGGCGGCGGCGGAGGGCGATTGGAAGGGCGTGATCCTTGCGGGCTACTTCACCGGCCTGCGCCTGCGCGACGTGACGGAACTGCGTTGGGACGCATTGGATTTCAAAACCGGCTTGCTTCGTGTCAAGACGCGCAAGACGGGCGCGGTTGTTGTGCTCCCGCTTCACAAGGAGTTTGCCGCATGGCTGCAAGAGCAAACGCGGGGCATCGGCAAAGCCCCGATCTTCCCCGCGCTTGCTGGCAAGACAGGTGGGGGCAAGAGCGGCCTTTCCATGAAGTTTCGCGGCATCATGGAGCGGGCGGGCATCGTGGGGCGCGTGCTTCGCCAGCGTGCCGAGAACAGCGCGGGTCGCACGCAAAGCAGCCTCTCGTTTCACTCCCTCCGCCATTCGTTCAACTCCGCACTCGCCAACGCGGGCGTGGCACAGGAACTCCGCCAGAGACTCACAGGACACGCGAGCGCGGCCATGAATGCGAAATACACACATCACGAACTCGACGCCCTCCGTGCGGCTGTCGCTCTTGTGCCAAGTGTCGCGGCACAATGAGCGCCAAGAAAATCGCAATTAAGCCGGAAGAGTGGGATTTTTCGGGCTGTCCAAAAAACGAACGGATGGAATGCTGTCTTTACGAGTATGCTCGTTCTTCCGAGGCATTCCGTGCTCAGTATGACGAATTGAAGGGGAGTAATCCCGCAGAGGGAACGGCTGCACTACTTGGCTCCACAGGCTTTGGCCTGAGCTTGAATTGCCCGGAGTTTCCCGCAACTCCGTGGCTGAGGATTGATACTCAATTTCGGCGAAAGCGCGTTATGCGTCTATTTACGTTCAGAGACCAGAGTTTCGCCGTTGCGAATCCAGTATTTGGCCAAAGATTCAACACGGAAACAGGGGAGGAAACGGTGCTTGTCGAGATTTGTTGGGGGTGTCCAAAGCCTCAAATCGTCGAGGATTTTGAAAAATGGGTTAAGGCGAATCACAAAGCGAAACAGGGCGACAACTGACTTGACGCACCAATCGCAATCTGTGGGAGTGCGCGGATGCACCGTTTGAACTTCCGGGATGTCCTTGAGATTCAGCCGTGGGAGCATCTCACCAAGATTGTTTTTGCCTCGGCGCGCTGCGCTGATGTCGCGCGCGCTTATAGGTCGAACATTGAGCGTTCGCACCGTCTCGCGCTGATTCCCGGCCATGCCTTCATGGATGGCGAGAATTGGAAAGCGGCGTGTGATCGCGCGATGAAGGAGCTGGGCACAAGTGATCCACTCGACGCGCGAGTGCCCGAGCCGGCGGTCAGGCTATACAAGGAACGTGAGGCGACTTTCAGCACGCAACAGAAGTGCGACCACTTCCGGGAGGCAACAGACAACGCGGACTTGATGTGGTCGGAGTTTGATACGATGCCGCGAGCGTTGCACGACCTGTTACAGACGATGGTGATCAACGCATTGACGGCGTTTGAAGTGCTAGTTGAGGGCTTGTGGTATGCAGCAGTCGCGGAGCGGCCCAGTTTGGAATCTGCAATGACAAACGAGGAGCGCGGCAAGATTGGCTTTCGCAGTCGGAGGCGTTTTCGGAAATCTTACGAACTCATATTCACGTCCGATGTCGGAAGCATTCATTCGCTTCTGCTGGATCAATCCATTGATGCGGCGGCGCTGGTGAGAAACGTCTTGGTTCACGTCGCCGGAAAAACGGATGATGATTTTAGGACAGGGGCAAAGGGCATTCCGATTCTCGCGCAATGGGAGGCTGCGCCGGAAGGAACGGAAATCGAATTTACCGGCAGCTTTACTCGCGGGCTGATCGACCCGTTGACACCGCTCGGCTATTCGCTAGTCAAGGAAGTGGACGACTGGCTAAAACGAAATCCATGAGTGCAGACATTCATGCTTTAGAGCTGGAGCAGAACTGCCCCGATTGTCAGGGCCGTCGCGGAGAGTATTTGCGAGGAGAGGAGGAAGGCTGGCAGGCGTGTTCGCGGTGCAATGGCTCCGGGTTTGTTCCCACCGAGCTTGGAACGCGCGTGCTCAACCTCATCCGCCACAACTCGCGCCTGACTGTCAGCGCCGAGCTGCGCGTCGCTGGCGCTGCCGTTTAGCGACTTCCATCCGGCGATCCACTTCGGCCTTTGGAACGCTGGCGATCTGGCGCATGAGCTTGTCGAACTTCTGAAACGGGGACGGCTCCGGCTGTGCTGGTTCGCTCATGGTGGAAGCGTATCAAACGCACGCAGCGGGTGCAAGAGCGGCGCATTGACGGCGGTGCGGGCCGGGCGTATGCGGAGAGCCGTGAAGATTCACGAACTCAAGCCCGAGATGGACAGGATCGAGGCGGAGATTCTGGCGCTGCCGCCCGAGGAAATAAAAAGGCTTGTGGAGGAGAGCCGCAAAAATGGGGAGGAAATGCGAGCGGCGATGTCGCCAGAGCAGCGGCGCGAGGAGTTGGAGATCGCCCTCGCGTCGGGAAGCCACTAGCGTTTGCGCCTGCGCTTCTGTCGCTCTCGGGCTGCAAATCGCAGCGCATTCGCCAGCCGCGCCACGCAGCGCGTGTTGTATCGCTGGCCGCGCTCCTGCCTATGCAAGTGCCGGAAGGCCGTCGTCGCTGCCAGTGAGCTTGAGCCACGTCAGGCGCTTGCCGATGAAGCCCGCGATGGCCTTGAGGAAGCGGCCCTTGTCGCTGTCCTTCCGCTCGTTGAAGCGGAACGCCTGCTCGTCGAGGTAGCGGAACAGGTGGAAGGGCTCCACGCTGACATACGTGCCCTTGATCGCGCGTTTCAGCAGCGACCAGAAGTTTTCAAGGCCGTTCGTGTGAACGTGTCCCTTCGCGTAGCAGACCGCGTGATCCACGACGTTGTGCGTGTATTCGTCGGAAAGGCCGGCGTAGCCCTTCAGCGCGTCCGTGTGAACCTCCGCACCCTTGAGCACGTATTGACGCACACCTTTCTGAACATCCGCTCGTTTCGTGGAGTTGATGACGCGCAGCTTCACCCGCGAAGCTTTCTCGCGCGTGCTGCGCTCCAACAATCCTTGCACGGGCGTCATGGCAATGCCGCCGGTCTTGCGGCCATACTTCGCACGCCGCTTCGCCTTCTGCTTCGCGTTCATCGTGCGCGCCCTTGCGCCGATGTAGGTTTCATCCGCCTCCACAATGCCGCCCATCTTCACCACGCTGCCGTTCTGCATCGCGTAGCGGATGCGCTGCAACATGAACCATCCCGTTTTCTGGCACACACCAAGCGCCCGCGCGATCTCGTAGCTGCTGTTCCCGTTCTTCGCGTTGGCAATCAGCCACGTCGCCGCGATCCACTTGTCGAACTTGATGGGGCTGTCCTCGAAGATTGTGCCGAGCCGGATGGTGAACTGCTTTTTGCAGTCCTTGCACTTCCATTTCCGCCGCGTGGAAATGAAGCTGTGGCGCTCCGAGTCGCAGTGCGAGCAGCGCACAACGCCGTCAGACCAGCGCACTAATTTCATGTAGTCGAACGCGCGTTGTTCGTCGGCAAAGTAGCGCATCACTTCCTGCAACGTCTCGGGAAACTCCGCGCCGCTCTCAGTCGTGTTTTCGGTTTTCATGCACGCACACTGCCCGTTGCGTGCGGGTGCGTCAAGTCATTTATTGCCCGAAACAGGCTCGAATCACGGGCAAGGATGCCATTTGGCCGGAGCGCCCGATCAAGTCTGCGGTGGGAATGCTGAACAACCTTGGAGCGTGGCGTTTGCTTCAACGAATGACCCACATGGAGGCATGGGACATGACGAGTGAACATCTGAAAGATGGGGAGCCATTGTTCAACACGCAACAGGCGTGGAGCCGAGCGAAACGAAAGGCTGAAATCTTCCTTGGAATAGTAACAGGGCGAGAGTGAGCAGGCACACCCGCTAAATCGCGGGCATTTAGCGGGAACGACGTGGGAAAAAAGCAGTGCGAGGTGGGTATCCATGAAGCACCAACTGACTCCGCCGCTCACAGACGGCGCACAAGACACTGTGGCACCTGTCGCACCGGGACGTTGCGACGGAATCATGCCCGAGTTCGTCCGCACTGCCGATGCCGTCCGGCTTTTCGGAATCGGCAAATCCACGCTCGCGGACTGGATTTCAAGAGGCTTGATCCGAAGCCACCTCGTGAGACGACCGGGGAACAAATCAGGAATCCGTCTGATTTCCACGGCAGGCTTGCGCGCCTTCATCGAAGGGCATCGCGAGAACACCCCTCAGCGGTAATAACCCGTCTCAGCGGACTTTTTTGTTCGAGCCGCTATGGTTGACACTGCGAGAAAAATCCTGACCGGCTGCGTTCTTCGCGACGATTGCCCGTTTCCTGTGGGAATTTACAAAGAAAAAGTGCGTGTTCCCGGAGGTGCGAGCACTGAGGTGGAAAAGGGCATCAAAGTTTGTGACGCACAAACCGGACTGGCAGTTTGGGGAAGTCCGCAAAATGGATTCAGCATTGAGCACTCCTTGCCGCAGTTGATCTTTCCCACAAACGGACGCTTGCTCAAATCACAGGCGGAACTTGATGGGGCTGTCGGCGTAATGGATGCGTTTCTTGCAAAAGTCCTTTCTCCCCCGAGAACTGCGGAGTTCACGCGGGTTGATCTGTGTTGGCAGATCGCAGGGGACATCGCGCATTTCATCGCATCGCTTAGAGGGTGTAGGCACCCGCTAATTAACGGCGTGCCAGGATTTGCCGAAAACGAGTCCATCTGGTTCGGGAAAAGGAATGCGACGATGAGAGGCTGCATTTATGACAAGATGCGGGAGCTTTCCGGCAAGCCCGGCAACGTAATCAGGATCGAATGGAGGTTGCGAAAGCGCAGATTGCGAGAGGAGTTGACCGGCAGTCTTGCGCCTGTAACTCACTTGATTTTTGATGCGTGTCGGCGCTCATTCAGACGCCTTACGGTTGCGCTAAGTCCGAATCCGGCTGCTCTGATTCAGCAAGGCAGTGGCGCTCTCGCCGACTTCATCGCGCTCGGTGAAATGAGAGGCTGGAAAGACAATGGGCGAAGTTGTCTCGAAATATGGTCGCAACACTACGGTTCACCGCAGGCAGCCGCCCGGTTTCGCCAAAAGGTGAAGGCGGCAAAAGTCCGTTTCGGAGGGGTCAATTTCCACGAACTGCTGCCTGAGTCGCACATGCCCGACCCTGTTGAAATCTGAATGAATGCCGCCAAACCAAAACCTGTGCGCCGCGCTCGCGGGCGTCCCTCGAAATACTCGCCCAAGACCGTGAAAGCGATCTGCGCCGCCATCGCGGACGGATTGCCGAACAAATTCGCGGCGGCTATGGGTGGCATTTCGCAGGACACTTTTTGCGATTGGCAGCGGCGTTTTCCCGAATTTTCCGAAGCCGTCGAGAGAGCTACGGCGCGCGGCGTTCATGCGCGGCTGAAAATCATCAAAGCGGCGGCGGAGGGCGGTGACGTGAAAGCCGCGCAATGGTGGCTGGAACACGTCATGCCTGAGCACTTCGCCCGCAATCGAATCGAGCTGAAGCACGACATCGCGGGACGCTTGGAGCATGAGATTGTTGTGTCGCCGCAAGCCTTGGAAGCCATCGCAGAGAGCCGGAGACGCTATGAGCTTGCCCGTGCCAACGGCTGACAGCCTCTCAACACCAGTCGGCTTTGCGCATGGCGTTCTCGGGATGCCTCTCTACGGGTGGCAGGAACTCATTCTTTGGGATGCCGACACTCCCGGCTCAATCGCGGTGAAGGCTGCAAATGGCACGGGCAAGACGACGCACATTGCCGCACCGCTGGCGCTATGGCACGCGGCGGTTTTTCCGAACTCGCTCACGATCATAACGGCGGGCGTGTATCGGCAAGTGAAGGAACAATTGTTCCCCGCAATCCGCCGCCATGCTGCGAAGTTTGCAGGATGGACGTTCAACGAGACGGAAATCGAAGCGGCTCACGGTTCGCGCATCATCGGATTTTCGACCGATGAGCCCGGCAAATTCGAGGGCTGGCACGCGGAAAATCTTCTCGTGATTGTGGACGAGGCCAAAAGTGTGCCGGACGCCATTTTTGAGGCGATCGAGAGGTGCCAGCCAAACCGTTTCCTAGTGATGAGTTCGCCGGGCGGGCGCACAGGATTCTTTTACCAAGCATTTAGCGCGCGCCGGAAATTCTTCCGCCCTCACACGGTCACTGCGCAGAAATGCCCTCACATTTCGCCGCAATGGATCGCGGAACAGATTGAGAAATACGGCGAACAATCCCCCCTCGTGCGCAGCATGGTTTTTGCGGAGTTCATGGAGACGGGGGAAGACGGGACGGCAATCAATCTCGCGCTTTTGGAGCGGTGCGTGTCGCACCCGCCGCCATTCGAGCCGGGAAAGGTGAGGGCGTTCTGCGATTTCGCCGCTGGCGGTGATGAGAACGTGTTGGCAATCGCAGAGGGGAACCGCGTGAAGATCGCTGCCGCATGGCGCGATAGGGACACCATGAGCGCAGTCGGGCGATTCATTCAGTTGTTCCGAGAGCATGGGCTTTCCGCAGAGAACATCTTTGCGGACAGCGGAGGGTTGGGGATTCCCATTTGCGACCGCTTCAAAGAACTCGGCTGGAATGTGCGTCGAGTGAACAACGGAGCGCCGTCGAAAGAGCCGGACACCTACGCCAACATTGCGGCAGAAATTTGGATGAAAGGCGCACTCAAAATCGAGCGGAGCCAAGTCATTCTACCGGATGATGCTGAGCTATTCGCGCAGCTCACGACGCGGCGCTTTGGCACGTCAAGTCGCGGGCAAATCATGCTCGAATCAAAAGAGCAAATGCGCGCACGCGGACTGCGAAGCCCTGACCGCGCCGACGCTGTGCTTGGCTGCCTCTTTGAGCCGAGGGTGGAACGTCTTCTTTTTGCCTGAGCCGGCCCTATGGAAACCGCAACACGCGTTTTCAGTGTTGCGCCTTCTGAATTGCCCGCATGAACCGCCGCATGACTTCAACAGGATCGGCTCCCAAAGTCTTCACGTAGTCAACGAACTGGCACACGTCCAATTTCCGCTCGCCCGCCTCGATTTTGGAGACGGCAGATTGCGGCCTTCCCAGCCGCTCCGCGACCTGCGTTTGCGTCCAATTCTGCTCATCACGCAAATCCTTCAGCAGTTGCAAGAGGGCTTCCCACTCCTTCGTGTAGAGCGATTTGGTGAGGCGCTTTTTCAACGCCAAGCGTCTAACCCGAAAACGGGTTTATCCGATTTCTTGGATATTGGGTTTGCCGTCTTCCCGATGACGCCCTAAAAACCGGCCCGCTACCGGCAGTAGCGAAGCCCGCATGAATGCCAACCCTCAGCGAAAACATTTCGTCCAGCGGCACTGGAAAGTGCTGGCCGTGATCGCTCTCGCGATTCTCCTGCTCATCAATCAGGCGCAACAGGACTCGCGTGACGCGCTGAACAAGCATGAAGACACGATGCGCTATTTGGATCGCATGAGCCGAGAAACGGACAGCGAGCGTCGCGTCCGGTTACAGGCGGAGGAATACGCGGGAGCTTTGCGGCGATGAAGCGCGCTTTTCTTCTCCTTTGCATTTCGGCTTCCGCCGCCTTCGCGCGGCCCGGCGAAACATCCGGGCAAGTTCAAGAACGCTTTGGCGAGCCACTGACGGAAAAGGTGACAACCGATCCCGGAAAAATCGTTGGCAGCGTGCAAGCCCCGGCGGGGGGCAGGCGAATTAGCATCCGTGATGATTCGCGCAAAGAGCAGATCACATATCGTCTTGTGACGGCCAATCCCCTCACAACGTCCATGCGTGAAACCTCGCGCGTGCATCAATTCGGCAAATTCAAAATCGCCGTGCATTTCTTCGACAACCGAAGCCAGCGCGAGGCGTATAAAAAGAGTGGCGGACGGCTCGAAAATGATGAGGTCGAGCAAATTCTCTCGGCGGCGAGCAACGGCGCGCCTTGGGCAGTGGAAGCAAACGAAATTGGTGCGGCAAAAGGAACAGCGATCACGGAAACAGCGTTCCAAAATGGCAGACGTGTTCCCGGCAATTACAAGGCCAACGGCCTGCGTGCGTGGATTCAAGGCGCGGACACTTTGATTGTGGAAACAGATTCGTTTCGGGAACTGCGGTTGGCGCAACCGGCGAAAAAGCCAGAGCCCCAATTTGGCCAACCCATCCCCGGCAAGGGAAAAGGCTTCTAGCCGATTCGGAAAATGCGCTGGCGAGCATCGTAGTGCGCGGGAAGACCCCTGTGATGTCCGCGCCGTCTTGTGCTGGCTTGTTGTCGCGCCTTGCGCCGCTCGCATCGGCAATTCAGCCTCCGCCACTTGATGACCCCGGCACAGTTTAAGGCGAAATGGGCGAAATTTTCCGGCAAGGAAAGCGCGGCCTATCAGGATCATTTCTCCGATCTTTGTCGGATGCTCGGCGTGCCGACGCCGATTGAGAGCGATCCCACGGGCAACGATTCATTTTGCTTCCAGAAGCGCGTTGCAAAGGACGCGGAGCTTTTCGATTTTGACGCCGACGGCGAGGCGTTGCCCGCGAGCAAAGAGCGCGGCTTTGCCGACGTGTGGAAGCGCGATTGTTTCGGCTGGGAATACAAGGAGCCGGGCGAAGACCTCGAAAAAGCCTACAAGCAACTTCTCCGCTACCGCGAAAGCCTGCTCAATCCGCCGCTGCTCATAGTCTGCGATTTTCACCGCTACATTGTCCGCACGAACTTCAACGGTGCGGTGCAGGAGACGCACGATTTCACGAATGCGGAAATTGATTCGCCCGACGCGCTCCGCGTGCTGCGCGCCGCGCTCGCGGCTCCCGATGAACTGCGACCGCGCGAGACGACGGCGGACGTAACGGCGAAGCTCGCGGAGAAAATCGCCGCCATCGCCCTTTCGCTGCAACAGCGGGAAGCCGTCGAACTCGCGAGCGCCAAGACCCGTCGCGAGCATTCCGTCGCGCAGAAGAAAAATCTCCGCATCGCGCGCTTTCTCAACCGGCTCGTCTTCTGTTTTTTCGCGGAGGACACCGGCCTCTTGCCGGAAGACATTTTCGGCGACGTGTGCGCCGTCGGATTGAAAGACCCGAAGCTGTTCGCGGAATCCTTGGAAGACCTTTTCAAGTGCATGGCGAAGGGCGGGCGTTTCGGCACGCACAAGATTCGCCACTTCAACGGCCATCTTTTCGAGGATGCGACCGTCTTTGAATTGCTCCCCGATGAAATCGCAAAGCTCGCCGATGCTGCCGGTTCAAAGTGGCAATCCATCCGCCCCGCCATCATGGGGACGCTTTTCGAGCGCGCCCTCGACGATTCGCAGCGCTCGCAACTCGGCGCGCACTACACGAGCGAGGAAGACATCCGCACGCTGGTAGAGCCGGTGCTCATGGCCCCGCTTCGCCGCGAGTGGCGCGAGCTTCGGAAAGACCTGGCCCCGTTGCTCGCGAAGGGAAAAGCCACGAACGCCGCACGCGACACGCTCGCCGCTTTCCAAAAGAAGCTCGCCGGGATCACTGTGCTAGACCCCGCGTGCGGAAGCGGAAATTTCCTCTACGTCGCGCTTCAACTTTTGCTTGGGCTGGAAAAGGAAGTCATCACCGCCGCCGCGCAGATCGGCTTCACGTTCACGCCGCAAGTGAACGTGCAGCAACTCCGCGCGATTGAGATCAACCCCTACGCTTACGAGTTGGCGCAAGTCTCCGTGCAAATCGGCGCGCTCCAATGGCGGCGCGACAACGGTTTCGACAACGGTTTCGACAACGACCGCACGCCCGTTCTGCAAAATCTCGACGGATTCGAGAACAAGGATGCGCTGCTCAACGAGACGTTCCGCAAAAAGCCAAAGGACTTGAAAGCCGCGCAGGCGGAGGAACACGGCGGGCAGGACGAGCTTTTCAAAGTCTATACGGAACGCGCTTGGCCCGCTTGCAACGTGATCGTGGGCAACCCCCCGTTTCTCGGCGGCAAGATGCTTCGCCGTGAGTTGGGCGATTCCTACGTTGGTGCGCTTTTCGAGAACTTCGGCGAGCGCGTGCGACCGGAAGCCGATCTGTGCTGCTACTGGTTTGAGAAAGCGCGGCAGCAAATTGAGGAAAGCCATTGTCAGCGTGTCGGCTTGCTCGCAACGCAGGGAATCCGGGGCGGGGCAAATCGCGACGTGCTCAAACGGATCAAAGACAGCGGCGACATTTTCTTCGCCGTGAGCGACCGCGATTGGATTCTCGCGGGCGCAACCGTGCATGTGAGCATGATTGGCTTTGATGATGGCACCGAAACAGAGCGCACCTTGGACGGTGCAAGTGTCGCCGAAATCCACGCGAACCTTTCCGCGCACGCCTCAGACATCACCGAAGCGCGCCAGCTCACGGCAAACCTCAACCTCGCTTTCATGGGCGACACAAAGGGCGGTGCATTCGACATCACAGAAGCGCGCGCCTTGGAAATGATGCACGCGCCGAATCCGCACGGACGGCCAAATTCAGACGTGCTCATTCCGTGGGTGAATGGCCTCGACGTGACGCGCCGCTCGCGTGGAATGTTCATCATAGATTTTGGCCTCACGCGCACAGAGGACGACTGCGCGAAGTATGATGCACCGTTCGCTCATGTCCGCGAGCGCGTGCGCCCGGAGCGCATCGGCAACAAGCGCGCCCTCTACGCGCGCTATTGGTGGAGGCACGTTGAACCACGCCCCGGAATGCTCGCCGCCCTTGCACCGCTTCCTCGTTTCCTCACGACCCCTCGCGTTACGAAGCATCGCCTCTTTGCATGGTTGGAAGCCCCGACGCTTCCCGATTCCCAAGTTTTCGCGTTCGCCCTTGCCGATGATTTTTCGCTCGGCGTGCTTCATTCACGGATTCACGAGGCATGGGCACGGGCAAACGGAACGCAAGTGCGCGAACGAGAGAGCGGCTTTCGTTACACGCCAACGACGTGCTTTGAAACTTTCCCTCGCCCGACGCCGACGCCCGCGCAACGCGACGCTATCGCCGCCGCTGCAAAGGAATTGAACGACCTGCGCGAAAACTGGCTCAACCCGCCCGAATGGACGGCAACGCGCACGCTCGAATTTCCCGGTTCCACCGATGGCCCGTGGAATCGCTTCGTGACGAATCCCGACGCACGCGGAGTCGGCACCGTGCGTTATCCACTCAGCGAACCGCGCGATGCTGAGTGCGCCGCCAAGCTCGCCAAGCGCACGCTCACGAACCTCTACAACGAACGCCCCGCATGGCTCGCGAACGCCCACGCGAAGCTAGATGCCGCCGTTGCCGCCGCCTACGGCTGGCCCGCCGATTTGAGCGACGATGAAATCCTCTCCCGCTTGCTCGCATTGAACCTCGCCCGCGCCGCCGCAGAAGCCAAAGCGACCGGCACGAAAAAGCCGCGCGCCACGCGACAGAAGGCGGCAGACGAGATGCTGTGAGTGGCGACACCCCCCTGACCCGTGCCGCTTAAACCAAGCCAGTGCTCCCGATGTGGCAAGAGTGTCGCTTTCCTGTGGCTTTGGCGTGGTAGAAATGGATCGTGCGACGAATGTTGGAACAAACTTCCCAACGCCGACGACCGCGAGTGGGAATCTGAGATTCTTCTAAACGCCAAGATCGGTGAGCACGGCGAATGGCAGGGCGACGGCGATTACGAATTTAAGGACTTGGCCGCGCTCCTAGACGGAAAGAATCCGCTCGGCTGCGACGCAATCAGCAAGGCGGCGCGGGGGCAGTTGATCGTGATGCTGGAACGTCTGATTCCGCGTGTTCCGATTGTGGATGAGAAACAGATTGCGCGATTTGAGCAGCTTTCCCGTCGTCTTGAAGTCTTGCGGGAGAAAAGAAAGTCAATCGAGTGGATACTGCTTCCGCAAAACTCCGCAGCGAAGACAGGGGTTAAGACTGCCATCGCGAACATGGAGGCTGAGTTGGAAAAGATCGTTCAGTCCGTGCGTGCGACTGTGAAAGCGCAACGGGTGTTTTCCGATGATGTGGAGCGCCGAATTTTCAAACGCATAAAAGATGCACACGCCCGCCCGTTGCCAAAACCCGATGATGAGCCGTGGATCGCGTCCGCAGAGCGCGTGTATTGGAGACTGCTCCCTCCGAGTCACGATGTCCCCGGCAGCTTCACTGATTGGGAAGCAATCGAGCAGTATTTGGAACTGGTAGCGCAACGCACCGGGGAACAGCTTGAAAAGCAACGATTGCGGTTTCTTTGGGAGTTCAAGCCTGACAAAACCTACGTCGGCGAAGACGAGTTTGACGGCTACATCGTGTTCGTATTCGAGCAGCGGAGCCGTGCTTTTCTCGAATGCCCGAAAATCGACAATGCCCTCTACGTGATGAATGCGGGGGAATGGCGATCCCTGAGCAAGAAAAGTAAAAGTGAACTGAGGCGTGATCGTGCCGTGCGGCGTATTCCGCACTTGGGCGGTGGATGGAAGCGCAAAGTCCGGCAACTGCTCATCTTCTCGCCCGCTGTGCTCAGGCTGTTGGAACGGGCAGGAAAGGCATAGCGCGCAATTTTGGCGTTCCACAAATGGAAGTGAAACCGCAGGCATCTCGTGTCAGCTTACGGTCATAAAATCAGACCTCGCAATGCGGCGCTACCGGGCACAAAAAAGCTCGGCGGGCGCAATGTGCAAGCCGCACCAACGCGGATGGAAAGACAAGAAGACGACCGGCGATTTGCGCGTTGCGGGGAAGCATGAGCAGGAAATCCGTGATGCGGTCTTGTGAGCGTGGATGCTTGTTTTTTTCCGCGAAGTCGGCGACAGTTTGCACCATACGAGAACAGGCGACTCGCGAAAAGCGCCTCACGAAATCCATGAGCACAGCGGAACTCATCTACGAAAAGGCGCGGAGCCTCCCGGCGACGCTTCAGAGTGAGGCTTTGCAGTTCGTTGCATATCTCGCCAGCCGTCTTGACGCTGCGAGTGAAGCGGCGAAGTGGAAGCGACTCATGGGGGAGACGCAGGCGTTTGTGGCCGCGCGCGGCATTACGGATGGCGACATCGCCGATGAAGTCGCCGCCGTGCGTGCCGGACGATGAGAGTGTTGGTGGATACCAACGTTGTGATCTCCGCCATTCTGCGGGATCGCGCGCCGGAGAAAGTGATCCTTTTCCTGATTGGGAACGAGGCTGTCGAATGGGTGGTTTCACCGGAAATCCTCGCCGAATACCGGGAGGTTCTGAGACGCCCTAAATTTGGCCTCTCCGCTGAATTGCTCGCGTCGTGGGACGAGCGGTTCGCCACACTCGGCGTGTGGCCTGTGTCCGCGCCTGTGGACTTTCCCCGCGATCCGAAGGATGCGAAATTCCTCGCCTGCGCGCTCGCGGCAGAGGCGGATTATTTCATCACTGGCGACAGGGATTTCGAGGACGCCCCGCCGCTCGGCAAGACGCGGGTGCTTTCAGTCGGGCGATTCAACACGGAAGTCTGCGAAGGCGGCGCGCAGACGTAATCTGCGGGCTCTGAGCACTACACAACGCATCACGGATCAAATGGCATGAACGCAACAGCATGGTGGGTTGCGGGTTTTTTTCTCACGCCAGCTCTCATCTTGGCGGGCATCCTCGCTGTTTGGCGTTGGCGGATTGCCCGGCGCGGTGAGCGGGTGCCGGTAACGGAGAAACTATTGCGGCCCGCCGGGGAGAGTCTGCGTCTGAGAATTGACGCGCTCGGCGAGAAACTGAGCACTTCCCTTTTCATGTGTATCCTAGCGCCGACAGTTGGCGCTTCTGTGCTCTTGGTGCCGATTTCAGGGTATGCGCTCACGCGGCTTGCCGTCGCCTTCGTTCTCGCGGTCGCGCTTTTCGCCCTCGCCGCAAGACGCCTGTTTGCCCAACTGCGGGAACTGCGCGCCTGCACTCTGGGATTTTACGGGGAACGAGCCGCAGCGGAGGAAATCAACCAACTCATGCGTGACGGGTGCCGAGTCTTTCACGACGTTCCGAACGAGCCTTACGGAAACATTGATCACGTCATCGTCGCGCCGTCTGGCGTATTCGCAGTTGAAACCAAGACGCGGCGAAAAAAGAAAGTGCCGCCCGGCAAAAAGGATCACGAAGTCATTTTCGACGGCAAGGCGTTGGAGTTCCCAAACGGCAGGGACACGAGCGCGCTGGAACAAGCAAGGCAACAAGCCGACAGGCTGCGCGTCTTTCTCACGAAGGCCGTTGGCGAACCCGTCGCCGTCTCGCCAATTCTCACGCTGCCGGGTTGGTTCGTGTCGAGCCGGGTGAACGAACGAATGAAAGTGGTGAACCCGAAGCAAATCCGGCAAGTCGTCTTGAACGCCCGCGATGCCAAATTCGCCCCAGAACTCATCCAACGCATCTCGCACCAACTCGATCAAATCTGCCGAGACGTGGAACTGTGATGGCGCGCAAAAGCCGGCTCGTGCGCGTTTGAAAAATTTTCGGTGGCGACGTGCGGAGGTTGAAAATTTCCGCGATTCCACACGTCACGGAGGTCTTTGGCGCGTGTCGGAAAACGGTGGAGTTGTTCTCACTTACCGTTCTCACTTGCCGATTTCCGCGCCCTCAATCGCCCTGAAACCCTGATAAACACGGGGGTGGAGCGGGTAGCGGGAATCGAACCCGCATGGCCAGTTTGGAAGACTGGAACTTTACCATTAAGCTATACCCGCATTGCGGAGCGCGGCGCGGAATGTGGCGCGGCGCGGCGCGGACTCAAGCGCGATTTCGCAATTGGTGCGATCGCTGCGTCGGGGGGCTACGACTGCGCAGGGAGCATCCCGGTCTTGCGCGCGTAGTCGAAGACGCCGCCGGCATCGATGACGGGGCGCACTTCGCCGAGCGGCTTGAGCGTGTAGGTCGTGCCGTTGACGGTGAGCGTGTCGGCGTCGAGGTCGAGGGTGCCGATGTCGCCGGTCTTGAGCTTCTCGCAGAGGCGCTCGTTCGCGTCGTAGGGGTAGAGCTCGCCGGTGGCGACGCAGTTGCGGAAAAAGATGCGCGCGAAGGATTCGGCGATCACGGCTTCACAGCCAGCGGCACCGAGGGCGATGGGCGCGTGCTCGCGTGAGCTGCCGCAGCCGAAATTCTTCCCGCCAATCACGATCTTGTAGGGCGTCTTGGTCGTGCCTGCGGGGACGAACTTCACCGGGTTCGCCTCGTCGGGCAGGCCGATGAGCGCGTAGCTGCCGAGCTTCTCGTATTCGTCGGGCTTGGTGGGCACGAGCGTGAGATACTCCGCGGGGATGATCTGATCCGTGTCGATGTTGTCGCGGACGACGAAGATCGGGCTGGTGATGGTGTTGGCCATAGGCAGGGCGCGTAAGAAAGCGCACGCGGGGGAAAAGGGGAGAGGTTTTTTTTTGCGCGGGCTCAGCCGAGGATGAGTTCCGCGGTGCGCGCGGTGGCGCCCTGGTGCTTCGCGAGCGCGTCGCGGGCGCGCTGGCCGATGGCGGCGCTGGACTCGGGTTCGGAGAGGAGGGAATGGAGCGCGCGGTGAAGGTCCGCGGCGCTCGCGATCTGCACGGCGGCCTTGTCTTTCAAAAGATGAGAGACCAGCGGCGCGAAGTTCTCCATGTGTGGGCCGAAGACGACGGGCAGGCCGAGTGCGGCGGGCTCGCCGGCGTTTTGACCGCCGATTTCAGCGACGCCCGGGAGGCTCTTGCCGACAAAGGCGACGTCCGCGAGCGCATACCAGTCGCGGAGTTCGCCGGTCGTATCGACGAGGAGGATGTCGGGCTCGGCGTGGCTGTGCGGCTCGCCGGTTGTGGTCAGTTTGCTCCGCAAGACGACGCGGTGGCCGGCACGGGTGAGTTCCTCGACGATGGCGGCGGCGCGCTCGACGTGGCGCGGCACGAGGATGAGGCGGAGCGAGGGAAAGTCGGCGCGGAGTTTCTGCACGGCGGCGGCGAGGACGGATTCCTCCGGCGCCCAGGTGCTGCCGCCGACGAGGATGGGCGCGGAGAAGCCGAGCGGCTGCACGAGCGCGCGGAACTCATCCGCACGTGACGGTGCATCCTTCGAGGCGTTGTCGAACTTCACGCTGCCCGTGTGCCGGATGCGCCCGGGCGCGACGCCGATGGATCCAAAGCGGGACTCGTCACCGGCTTCGGGCGCGCAGACGAGGTCGAAGCAGCCCCAGAGCGAGCCGGTGATTCCGCGCAGGCGCCGCCAGCGGCGCTCGCTGCGGGGTGAGAGGCGCGCGGCGGCGAGCACGATGCGGATGCCCGCGGCGCGTGTGCATGCGAGCAGGTTTGGCCAGATGCCGCCCTCCGTGAGCACGAGCGTGCGGGGCTGGATCGCCGAAAGTGCGGCGCGGACTGCGAATCTGAAGTCGATCGGGTTGTAGAGCGGGATGAGCCAGTCGAGCTTTGCTGCGTCGCGGAGGAGAAGTTCGTAGCCCGTGCTCGTGGTGACCGAGAGGACCACGCGCGCCTGAGGATCGCGGGCTCGGATGGCGCGGGCGATTTTCAGCGCGACAAGCGTCTCGCCGACGCTGATGGAGCAGAGCCACACGGGTGCGGGCTGTTGCGCTAGACGCGCACGGAGTTCTGGCGAATAGCGCCCAAAGCGCTGGCCGAGACCGATGCTGTAGCCGGGCGGCTTCTGCTGCGAGGCGCGGCCCTTCTCGCGGCGCAGGAGGCGCAGCGCGTAGAATGGCAGCGCCACGAGAAACGCGACCGGAAAGAGCAGGCGGTAGAGCAGGAGCGTCATCGGAAATGACGAATGACGGGTGACGAATGACGAAGGGGGATGCGCGACAGCAAGGGGGAAATGGGTGCGGCGCCGTTCAGGACGGGTAGTCCGGCGGCGGGAAGTTGTGGCAGCGTGTCAGTCGTCATTCGTCGTCATCAGCGCCCCTTCGACCGCCTGCGCGAGGGCTTCGGCCACGCGCGGAAGCCGCATGACGAATCGTGCAAACGGTGCGATGTGAGATGGGTGCCGCAGCAGATGGAGCACGAGCGCGACGGGACGGGCCCGCTGGCGCGTGCTGTCGAACCACGCGTCGAAGGGGACCGGCAGCGATTGGTCCGCAGAGTCGCTGATCGCGCGGACGGCGGTGACCGGCACCCCTGATTCTCCGCAGGCTTTCGCGACGGCGTCCGTCTCCATGTCCACGACGCGCGCGCCGGTTTCGCGGAATGCGGCGAGCTTTTCCGCGGGCTGCTCGATGGGGTCGGCGCGCGAAAGGATGAACGGCGACGGCAGCTCGGCGGTGAGCGTGTCGCCGACGCGCAGCACGGGGTCTAGTGCGCCGCCGAATCCCGAGCAGATGACGCGGCGCGGCTTCACCTCGCCGAGCACATCACTGAGCACCGCTTCGGCGGAGACGGGGCCGATTCCGGTGTGGACGATTACGGTGCGAAGGCCACGGAGTTCGCCGGCCCAGACTTTACGGCCGCGGATGCGCGAGGTTTCCAGCGCCATCAGCCTTTTCCGGAACGGGCCGCTTTCCTCCGGGCGCGCAAAGGTCACGAGCACGGGCGGCAGGCGGAGGTCGGCGGAAGAAGGTGGCACCATCCGCACACTCCCGTTTCGGGAGCTGTGGATTCAAGATTCATTTGCCGCATCCGGGGAGATTCGCCGCCCGGGACGCGAAGGCCTCCAGCGTGGCGATATTTTCACCGTTTTGGTTGGCGCGGCGCGCGGCCTTTTGTAGCTTCCGCACGGACTCTCCGACCCAGAAATATGAAAGCTCAAAAAATCAGAGCCGGAAGGCTCGTTCTCTCCACCGCGATCCTTGCGGCTGGCATCACCGCCGGACCGCTCCTGCATGCGCAGGCCCCGCCCGCGGTGCCCGGCGGACTTCAGGCGCCGGATGCGAGGGAGTTTGACGCCGCGGATGCCCTGTTCCGCGCCGGGAAATTCAAGGAAGCGGGCGAGGCGTTCGACAAGTTTCTCGAGAAATACAAGATGCTCTCGCCGCGCTCGCTGGATGCGAAGTTCCGCCTCGCGATCTCGCGCGTGCAGGAGGGGCTTTACGACGATGCGCTGCGGCACCTGCGCGAGCTGGTGGCGAACCAGAAGATTGATGTGTCGGCGCGGGAGATGGCGCAGTTGCTCATCGGAAAATCGCTCACGATGAAGGCCATGAAGCTGCCCTCGGAAAGCGAGCCGCAGAAGGTGCAGCAGCGGAAGATTTTTGCCGAGGGCATCAAGGAATACGAGGTCTTCATGAACTCGTTCCCGAAGAGCCGGGACATGGACAGCGCGCAGTTTCTCCGCGCCACGCTGCTGCTCCAGTCGGAGACCTACGACGAGGCGCTGAAGGGCTTTGCCGCGGTGGCGCGCATGGGGGCGAGCCCGTATGCCTGGGAGTCGCTGATGTGGATCGGAAAGACGTATTTCATCCAGGCCAACGCGCTGCTGCAGCCGAAGGGCGGCAAGGAGCCGCCGCCGGATGATGTGAAGAAGGCGCTGGCGCTGTTTGACAGCGCGGAGCCGTCGCTGACGCAGACCTACCAGAAGAGCGGCGACATCGCGCTGATGAACGAGGCGGTGTTCTTCGTCGGGCAGATGCAGTTCACGCGCAGCCAGCAGCTCGGGAACTCGGAGGACGAGCAGGTGAAGAAAAAGCAGGCGGACCTGCTGGGCTACTCGCTCGAGGCATTCCGCATGGTGCGCAGCGTCGAGGAGGTCGTGGAGGCGCAGACGGCGAAGATCAACGCGATGGAGCAGCAGATCACGCTGCTGCCGAAGGGCACGCCGGATTACCTGCCGATGAAGACCCGCCTGGAGAACCTCATTGATAACGAGAAGGACAAGCAGGAGAGGTTCAAGAGCGGCCAGGATCAGTATCTCGCGGCGCGGCTGGCCATTTCGCGCATCTTCCTCTTCCTGCACAAGACCGACGAGGCGCGGACGCTGATGCGCCAACTGCTCACGCAGAAGGAGCTGTTTGAA
Organism: Chthoniobacteraceae bacterium; assembly: GCA_044221185.1. Classification (GTDB taxonomy): domain Bacteria; phylum Verrucomicrobiota; class Verrucomicrobiia; order Chthoniobacterales; family Chthoniobacteraceae; genus SXWH01. Next base: position 79,991 of record JBGAPP010000016.1, read on the forward strand.
AAGGACAAGGACTCGCAGGCGACGATCGCCTCGCTGCTGTGCCTCACATATGCGGAGCAGAAGAACGCGCCGAAGGCGCTGGAGACCTACCAGGAGTTCCGGAAGGAGTTCAAAGGCAACCCGACCGGCGACAACCTCGCGCTGCTCGTGGCGAACCTCTTCGTGGAGAAGGGCGACGCCGCGCAGGCGGAGAAGATCGTGGCCGAGGGACAGGAGGACTACAAAGACTGGCGCTTCTCGACGGAGGCAAACCAGATCCTCACCTCCGCGGCGCTGAAAAAAGGCGATTACAAGAAGGCGCTCGAACTCTGCGAAAAGGTCCTCGCGACGAACCCGAAGCCGGAAGTGGAGGCGCAGATGCTCTTCATCAAGGGCAGCGTCCAGCAGGCCCAGCTCCGCGAGACGGGCGACGTGAAGATGGCTGATGCGGCAATCTCAACGTTCACCGAGCTTCGGAACAAGCATCCGCTGGATCCGCAGTCGGAGGACGCGTGGTTCAATTCCTGCCAGATCCTCGGCGGGCGCGATCCCGGCAAGGCAATCACGGAGATCAACGCGTTCCTCGCGAAGTATGCCGGGGGCGGCGGCAAGAGCCCGAACACGAAGGCAAACGTCCCTGCTGCGCAGTATCTGCTCGGCACGGCTTTCCTGACGGTGAACCAGAAGGAAAAGGCGATCGAGGCATGGAAGAAGGTGTATGAGACGTATCCCGAGAGCGACGCGGCGCCGGGCGCGTATTTCAAGGTCTTCGACGTTTACAACGAGCAGAAGGACTATGTGGCCGCGCAGAAGCTGATGGACGATTTCGTGGCAAAGTATCCGAAGCACGAGAATGTCTATTTTGCCTACAACAACAGCGCGGAGTTCCTCTTCGCCGGCTCGCTGGATCCGAAGAAGGGCGCAAACGTCGAGGCGGGTGCGAAGAAGCTGCTCGACTACGTGGACTACGAGGTCGCGAACAATCTCGACCACAAGCGTGGGGACGGCTCGCTGATCAAGATTGCGGACCGCTGGCTCAAGGAACTCGCGAAGCTCCCGCCCTTCCTCACGATGAATCCGGCGCAGCGCGACTCCTGGCAGAAGTCCGTGGATGGCGTGACGATGGCGGTGGAGCGGCTGCTGAAGGATTATCCCGCGAGCGAGCGCCTTGCCGAGGGGCTGGAGCGGCTCGTGGCGGTGCAGAACGCGCGGCGCAAGGCGCAGCAGGCCGACAACGCGCAGGTGGAGGCGTATTTCAAGAAGCTCGCCGAGCAGTTTGGGAAGACTCCGCTGGTGAAGGCGAAGCTCGACATCGCCCTCGCGTCCTTCGTCACCGACTACGATTCGAAGCGCGCGTTTGCGCTCATGGATGAGGCGCTCCGCACCGTGCCGCAGTCGCCGAAGGTGAGCGACGCCGGCGGGGCCGAGCGCATCGCAGCCACGTTCACGCCGCTGGACATTGACCGCGCGATGGCCGGGCTTTTTGACGCCAAGCGCTACGACGACATCACCAAGAACATCGCGCGCCTCCGGACCGAGTATCCGCTCGGGGACAAGGAGGATCCTGAAAAGGCATCGCTCATCGTGAGGGACGCGCAGGCGGTCGCGCTTTTCTGGGAGGGCAAGCTGCTGCAGGAGCAGGGGAAGGTGGCGGAAGCCGGTGCGAAATTCTCCACGCTGAAGACGAAGTTCCCGAAGTCCACGAAGACGCTCGAGGCCGACTACGGTGTCATCCTCGGCGAGTTCGAGCAGACGAGCCAGGTGAAGGATGACTACATCCAGCGGCTCGCGAAGGTCGTGAACACGCAGACCGGCAAGAGCTTCGAGCTTCAGGCGAAGGCGCTTTTCCTCGTTGGCAGGATTCAGGAGGCGAAGAAGGACTACGACGCCGCCATCGAGACTTACGGGAAAATCCACGACCGCTATGCGAGCGCGCCGAAAATCGCCGCGGCCGGACTGTGGAAGGCTGCCGAGATTGCGGAGAAGCAGGCGAGGGGCGAGTCGGGCTTCCCGGTCAAAACCAAGGCGGAGAGAATCGCGGCGCAGAAGGCGCGCGACGCGGAGGCGAAGGCGAAGGCGACGCCGAAGCCCGAGGAGGCAAAACCCGCCGACACGAAAGCCGGAGACGAGAAGCCCGCGGATCCGAAAAAGGCGCCCACGAAGCCGGGTCCGACGACCGCGGCTGCGGCGCCGGCCAAGAAATAGCTTGGCAGGCGTGGGCGGATGCGGAAAACACGCGCCGCCTTCGCCGCCCCGCGAAAGACATGCAACACCTTCCCATGCCCCGCATTTTCCTCCTCCTCCCCGCACTGTGCGCGGCGTTTTTCCTGTCGTCCTGCGGTGAGAAGACCGAGGCGGAAAAGGGCGAGGAGGAGCGCGCCGGACTCCGCGAGGAGAAGCGCAAGAGAGCCGTGGAACTCTACAAGACGCTCGCCAAGGAATACCCGGACGACCCGAAAGCCGCCGAGGCGAAGCAGAAGGCTGCCGCGCTCGAAGCCGCCGCTCCGAAGAAATAATGGCGCGGGAAACCGCCGCCGCGCGCACTTCCCGTGCGCGGGAGATTTTGAAGGCGCTCGCGGACACGTATCCCGGCGCGCACTGCGAACTGGACTACTCGACGCCGCTGCAGCTTCTCATCGCCACGATCCTCAGCGCGCAGTGCACCGACAAGCGCGTGAACATCGTGACGAGGGAGCTTTTCCGCGTCTGCAGGACCGCCGCCGACTACGTCGCGCTGCCGCAGGAGCAGCTCGAGGAAATCATCCGGACCACGGGATTTTTCCGCGCGAAGGCAAAGAACGTGAAGGCGTGCTGCGCGGCGCTCGTCGAGCGCCACGGCGGCGAGGTGCCGCGCACGATGGATGAACTGACAAAGCTCGCGGGCGTCGGGCGCAAGACAGCGAATGTCGTGCTCGGAAATGCGTTCGGCATCAACGTCGGCGTGGTGGTGGACACGCATGTGCAGCGCCTCACCGCGCGACTTGGCCTCACGCGCGAGGACACGCCGGAAAAGATCGAGCAGGACATGATGAAGCTCGTGCCGCAGGAGCAGTGGGCGGTGTTTTCGCACTGGCTCATCTGGCATGGGCGCCGACGCTGCGACGCGCGCAAGCCCGACTGCGCGAACTGCGAGCTGTCAAAGCTCTGCCCGCGCGTGGGTGTGAAGCTGAAGTAGCCGCCGTTGGAAGCGGCGGGCGTTCTGCCGCGCTACACCTTCCAGTTTCCGCGATATTCGCGTGTGAGCCACTCGGCCTTGCCGGTGCCGCCGGCGAAGTTGAGCTTCTCGGGATCCCACTTGATCGCCTGGCCGTAGCGGTAGGCGAGGTTCACGAGGTGGCAGGTGGTCACGCTGCGCGCGCCGATGGCGACATCGGCGATGGGGCGCTTCCGCGAGCGCACGCACTCCATGAAGTTGTCCTTGTGACCGGTCGTCGCCTCGAGCTTCACCTTCGCGTTGGCGAGGTATTCCTTCTCCACGAGGTCGAGCTGCTGCTGGAGTGGCGGCTTGCTGTCGTTCTTGCTGAAGTTTGCGACCTCCTTGTCGCCGATTTTCAGGATGAAGCGGCCGCGGTTCACGAAGATGAATCCGTTCTCGCCGTGGAAGGTCACGCCATTCTCGGAGATGTGATCCACCTCGACGCCGCTTGCGTATTTCAGCTTCGCGCCCTTCTGCGCGTCCTTTTCGCCGGGCGGGATGATTTCCACCGGGCCGCGCTCATCCTCGCCGAGGCCCCACTGGCAGATGTCGAAATGATGGGCACCCCAGTCGGTGACCATGCCGCCACCGTATTCCCAGTAGTTGCGCCATGCGGGGAAGTGATTGTGCACGCCGCGCGGGGAGAGGACGCTGTTGTAGGGCCGCATCGGCGCGGGCCCGAGCCAGCGATCCCAGTCGAGGCCGGGCTCCATCATCTCCTCCGGCAAATCGCACGGCTTGCCGGGGCCGCCGACGCCGACCGATGCGTGGTAGATTTTCCCGACGACGTTGTTGCGCGCGAGTTCGCAGGCGATGCGGAACTCCCGCGAGCTGCGCTGCTGCGAGCCGGTCTGGAACACGCGGCTCGTGTCGCGGATCGTCTTCACGAGCGTCCACGCCTCGTGAATCGTCTCGGTCATCGGCTTCTCCGCGTAGATGTCCTTGCCGGCTTTCGCCGCGGCGATGTCGATCAGCGCGTGCCAGTGGTCGGGCGTCGCCACGCACACGAGGTCGATGTCCTTCCGCGCGAGCAGATCCTCGAAGTTGTTGAACGCCGCGCAGCCCTTGTAGTTCGTGCCGGTCTGCTTCGCGTAGAAGTTCTCCGCGGTTTTCTTCGCATTCTCCCGGCGCGTCGTGTCCACATCGCACACGGCGACGACCTGCGTGTCGGCGCGCTTCATCCAGTCGCCGAGATGGCCGGAGTTCATCTTGCCGTTGCCGATGAGGCCGATGGAAAGGCGGTCGTTCGGCTTCACCTCCGCGGACCAGATGCGGCCCGGGAGGAACATCGGCGCTACGCCGGCGGCGAGTGTGGTGCGGAGGAAGGAACGGCGGGATGTGCGGGGAATATTCATGGTGTGCGGGAGAGTTGGTGAATGGAGTATCTGCGCCGTGCGGCGTCCTTGGCAAAAAGAAATTCGTCCGCGTCCGGATCGCAGCCTAGGGCTTCTCCGTCCACGATAAGAATACTTCGATCATTTCTTCGAGCTTCAGTGGACCGCATGCCCCCATGAACTCGCCATTGCGGACAAAGCAACTAAGCCACTCGGCTTCGCTCTCATAATTGCGTTGGAGATCGGCAAAAGGCTTCTGCTCCAATGCAGTGTTGGCCAATGCAATTCTGAGTGACCAACCAGGATTGTCCAGCGTCTCAATCGTGATGCCCTTGTTGTGTTCCCAATCTCCATCGCACTGTGCGTGGAACCATTCTTGGAGTCTGCGCAGCATTTGTTGCGCGGTTGATGCCGTCTAAAGCTAGACCAGCGGCGTCGAGCCGGGCATGGCCACGGGCGCGACGGGGAGCTTCATGTCCCACGCGAAGTTCTGCGGGAACAAGTCCTCCTTCGACTTGTTCATCGCGAAGTCCCACGTGACCTCCTTGCCCGAATACGCCGACATGCGCGCCATGACCGCCATCATGGTCGTCTTCGTGAAGCGGTCGCCCGTGTTGATCGGCCGGCCCGAGCGGATGGATGCATACATCTCCTGGTGCTCGGTGAGGTAGCCGTCGTCCTTCGTGCCTTCGGGCGCCTTGTAGCGCCACGGGTTCGCGGTGCGGACGAAGACATGGCGCTTGCTGCCGCTCTCCCCCTCATACACGCCCTTGGTGCCGATGACGGTGTCCGTGTTCGCATTGTAGCAGCTCCCCTCCTGCCGGCAGAAATGGTAGCCTTTCACGCCGTTCTCCCAGTGGAACTCCGCGGCGAAGTGGTCGAAGATGTTGCCGTATTCGCCGGGAGGATCGTTCGGGCGCGTCTGGCGGCCGCCGAGGCAGACCACGCGCTCCGGAGCGACGTCGTTCATCGCCCAGAGCATCTTGTCGATGCTGTGCACCGCCTGCTCCACGATGTGGTCGCCGCTCAGCCACGTGTGGTAATACCAGCGGCGGATCTGCCACTCGATGTCCGTCTTCGTGTTCGTGCGGTTCCACTTCGGGTAGCGGTCCACCGCGCCGGTGTAGTAGCTGGAGTAAATCGCCTGGATGTCGCCGATCTCGCCCGCGTGGATGCGGCGGTAAACTTCCTGGTTTGCGCGCGTCCAGCGCCACACGAAGCCGTCCACCAGCGCGAGGTTCTTCTCCTTCGCCTTCTTCGCGCTCTCGATCACCGAGCGCACGCCGGTCACGTCCACCGCCATCGGCTTCTCGCAGAAGACATGCTTGCCCGCGTCCACCGCGGCCTTGATGTGCTGCGGGCGGAAACCGGGCGAGGTGGTCAGCAGCACCACGTCCACGCCGCTGTTGATCACCTTCAGGTAGGCATCCATGCCGGTGAACTTCCGCTCGTCGGCCACGTTGATTTTGTCCGGCTGATCCTGGAACTGCTTCTTCAGGATCTCCAGCGACGAATCAATCTTGTCGCCGAACACATCGCCCATCGCCCAGAGTTCCACGTTGCTGTCTGCCTGCAGCGTCTGGTTCGCCGCGCCGGTGCCGCGCCCGCCGCAACCGATGAAGCCGACCTTCAGCTTGTCCTTGGCAGGGTCCACCGCGCGCGCGCCGGCGGGGATGATGATCCCGGATGCAAGTGCGAGCGCGCCGGAGGATTTCACGAAATCACGACGGGAAGGAATGGATGGAGGATTCATGGCAGGTGTTGCGGAGTGGATTTTTGGAAAGGCGCGGAGCATCGGCGCGCCGCGCGCCCCGTGACAAGCCGCTTTGTGCGCCGTTCTTTGGCCCGAGTCGGCGAACCGCGCGCGACTTTCCGCTCGCACTCTAAGAAACGCGCGGGCATCCACTCTCCCCTCCGCCTTCACATGAGCAAAACCAAACCCACCAAATACCGCTTCTCATTCGGACCCTGGAACATCAGCGAAGGCGCCGATCCTTTCGGCGGCGAGACGCGCAAGGCGTTTCCGCACGAGAAAAAATTCGCCCTCTACCGTCCGCTCGGCTTCGAGGGCGTGCAGTTCCACGACGACGACGTGGTCCCCGGCCTCGACGCGCTCACACCCGCGCAGGTCATGAAAAAATGCGCCGCGGTGAAGAAGATGCTCGGCAACCAAGGCCTCACGCCTGAGTTCGTCGCGCCGCGCCTGTGGTTCGCGCAGCAGACGACCGACGGCTGCTACACTGCCAACAGCGCGAAGGATCGCGCCTACGCGTGGGACCGCACAAAGAAGTCCGTGGACATCGCCCGCGCCATCGGCTGCAACGCCCTCGTCCTCTGGCTCGCCCGCGAGGGCAGCTACATCCGCGAGGCAAAGGACGCGCGCCTCGCCTACCAGCGCCTGCTCGACACGGTGAACGCCATCCTCGACTACGACCCCGGCATCGAGATCTGGATTGAGCCAAAGCCCAACGAGCCCACCGACCAGGCCTACGTGCCCACCATCGGCCATGCGCTCACGCTCTCCTACGCGTCGAAGGACCACACCCGCGTGAAGGGCCTCATCGAGACCGCGCACGCGCTGCTCGCCGGCCTCGACCCGGGCGATGAGATGGCCTTCGCGCTCGCGCACGACAAGCTCGCAAGCGTCCACCTCAACGACCAGAACGGCCTCAAATACGACCAGGACAAAAACTTCGGCGGCGCCAACCTGCGCGCCGCCTTCAACCAAGTCCGCGTCCTCGAGGAGGCCGGCTACGGCAGCCGCGGCGAATTCATCGGCCTCGACGTGAAGGCCATGCGCACCCAGCGCGGCAGCCCCGTCACCGACCACCTGAAAAACAGCCGCGCCATCTTCCTCCACCTCGTGGAAAAATCGCGCTCGCTCGACGCGAAGCTCGTCCAGCAGTTCCGCGACGCGCGCGATTATGAGGCGCTCGAGCTTTACATCCTGAAGCACCTCATGGGTGTCCGCTAAGGGCTGCTGAGCGCAATCCCGCGGCACCCCGGTTTTGGGACATTTGCAAAATATGGTGTTCAAATTCTCCTGCCCCCATTGCGGCCAGCACATCTCGGCGACCCCGGAGGACTGTGGCACCGAGGGGGCCTGCCCCACCTGCGGCAACACCTTCACGGTGCCCGAGCCGGACCCCGGGGTGCCGCCCCCCGTCCCTGCGCCGCGCCGCGCTCCCGCTCCAGCGCCCCGCCAGGCCGGGCGCCCGCGCAGAATCCTGGTGCTCCTTCTCTCTGCCCTGCTCGTGGCTGGCGTCGTCGCTGCGAGCATCCTCTGGCCGCATCGCTCGCCCGAGGCGGTGGCGGTCAGGATGTTTGAGGCCTACTCGAGGCTGGATCTCGGCACGATGCGCGGTCTGGTCACCGACGAAAGCAAGCCCTCCATCAAGGAAGTGGAGGAGGAAATCGAAAGGATGAAGAAGAACAGGCCTGCCGAAGCGGAAATGCTCAATGCGGTGAAGGTCGAAGTCACCGGCACCCGGCATCATGGCGGCATTGCGGAGGTCAGCTTGCGCGCGACGCGTCCGGATTGGAAAAAGCCGCCGATTACCCCGCAAGTCTATGCCCGCAGGACGTGGCTCGGGTGGAAGGTGGACCTCGTGCTGCAGCAGCAGATGCAAAAGGATTTGATGAACGCCAAGCAGATCGGTGTCGCCATCCGCGTTTTTGAGAACGAATACGCGAGGCACCCCAAGGATCTCCATGAGCTTGTGGATTCCAATCCCCGCCGGATGAAGTTCATCGAACCTAGCGCGCTCCTCTCACCGCTCCTCCGCGGCTCCACGGAACCCGGCTACGAATACTTCGGCGGCCCCGGTAAGAAGATCCTATCCTCCGAAATCATTCTGCGGAGCAAAGTCCCCGCCTTCGACGGCACCCGCGCAGTCGTCTATGGCAGCGGCAAGGCCGTCCGCGAATGAACACCCCGCGCCTGCTGTGCCTCTCAGAACCCGGATGCGCGCACGCCGTTTTCACCGTGGGGCTCCCCGCTTGAAATTTCGCGCTTCGCTTTCCACCCGCCCCCGGTTGTATCGCCAAAATTTCCCACACACCGCATATGAGCACCGCAAAACCCAAAGTCCTCATCATCATCGGCGACGCCACGGAGACCGTGGACACGCTGTATCCTTTCTACCGTCTCATCGAGGGCGGCTACCAGCCCGTCGTCGCCGCGCCGGAAAAGCGCAAATACCAGATGGTGATGCACGAGGTGAAGCCTGGCTGGACGATCACGAAGGAGTGGGAGGGCTACACGATTGATGCGGACATCGCGTTCAAGGACATCACGCCCGAGGAATACGCGGGCATCCTCTTCAGCGGCGGCCGCGCGCCGGAATACATCCGCGAGGACGAGGCGCTGCTGAACGTCACGCGCTGGATGTGGGAGAACAAAAAGCCGATGGCCAGCGTGTGCCACGGCGTCGAGATCCCCGCGCGCGCCGGCATCGTGAAGGGGCTGCGCATGGCGACGGTGGCGAAGTGCAAGTTCGACCTCGAGGTCTGCGGCGGCATCTACGTGAACGAGCCGTGCGTGATCGATCGCCACATGGTGAGCGGCCGCACGTTCCACGACAACGGCCACTACGTCGGCCCGTGGATCAAGATGCTCGACGCCGCGTGCGGAAAGTAGCCGCATATTTTCAACTCCGAACGCACTCCCATGAACCGCCGACAGTTCCTCCAAACGACCGCAGCCGCAGCAGCCGCAGCGGCTTCCCCCGCTCTCGCCCTCAGTCCGAAGGTGCCATTCAAACTCCGCTACATCCTCTCCTCCGCGATGTATGGCGAGATGCCGCTCGACGCGATCCTGCCTGAAGTCGCCAAGACAGGCTGCGAGGCGATCGATATCTGGTGCAAGGTCCACGGCAACCAGCGCGAGCAAATCGCGGAGATGGGCGACGAAGCGTTTGCGGGCCTGCTGAAGAATCACAACGTGAAGCTCGGCGTGAGTACGCGCTATCCGCTCGGCCCTTTCGGCCTGCAGGAGGAGATGGCGTGGGTGAAAAAGCTCGGCGGCGATATCGTCCTCACCGGCAGCAAGGGACCGAAGGATCCCGAGGGTGACGCGGCAAAGGAGGCGGTGAAGAAATTCCTTGAGGACATGAAGCCGCACGTTGCGCGCGCGGAGGAACTCGGCGTGACCATCGCCATCGAGAACCACGTCGGGCAGGCGCTCTATCATCCGGACTCGCTGCGCTACTTCGCGGAGTTCAACACCTCGAAGAACTTCGGCATCGCCTTTGCGCCGCACCACCTCTTCCGCTGGCCGGATGAAATCCCGAAGCTCCTGCGCGATCTCGGCGCGCGGAATCTGCCCTTCGTCTATTTCCAGGAGCACTCGGAGGGCATGATGAAAAAGACGACGAAGGAAATCGAGATGCAGCAGCTCCCCGGCCTCGGGAAGCTCGACTATCGTCTGATCGTGAAGGCGCTCCGCGACATCGGCCACACCGGTTACGTGGAGATCTTCATGCACCCGACCCCGCGCGGGATTCCGATCCTGCCGACCGCTGCGGAGATCACCGCTGCGATCAACAAGTCGCGCGCTTACGTGGAGAAGTGCATCGCGGAGACAGCGTAAAGTTCAGCCCCGCTACCTCACTCCGGCCGTAATCGCGTTCCCATGAGGCGCCTGCTTTCGCTCTTCACAGCGCTCCTCATCGCGCCGTTCGCAGCTTTCTGCGCCGATGCGAAACCGGATACCATCCGCTGCGAGCTGGCGGTGATTGGCGGCGGGAGCGGTGGGTTTGGGACGGCGCTGGCGGCGGCGCGGATGGGCGTGGATGTCGTGCTCGTCGAACGCAGCGATCAGCTTGGCGGCAACTCCGTGCGCGGCGGCGTGAACATCTGGGAGCCGGGGCTTGGCGGGACGGGAATTCCGTTTGAGATTTACCGGCGGCTGAAAGCGGTGCCGAAAGCAGTCGGCATCTACTCGATGGCGCGTCACATGAGCAGCTTCGACCCGGCACGCGAGGCGTATCCGTTTCCCGGCGGCGAGACGGTGATTGATCCGACGCTCAAGTATCTCGATTCGCTTCAGCGGCACGGTCTGTCGAAGTCGCAGATTCACGGCGTGGTGTTCGAGCCGGATGCGATGGCGAGGACGATGCTCGCGATGCTCGAGGAAACGGGCCGCTGCCGCGTGCTGTTTCGCACGGAGTTCAAGCGCGCGATGGCGAAGGATGGGCGCATTCAAGGTGTCACCGTGCAGAAAGTCCGCTTCACCGGCGGCAAGTCGGTCGTCGAGAATCGGACGCTCATCGCCGACTACTTCGTGGACGCGACGGGCGACGGCCTAGTGTGCGAGAGCGCCGGCTGCGCGATGATGACCGGGCAGGAATCGCGCGCTCAATTTGACGAGCCCGGCGCACCGGAATCGGCGACCCCTCGCGTGAATGGCGTGAGCCTTCTCTACCGCGTGACGCCCGTGGCGACGCCCGCCGTGGAGCCGCTGCCCGAGGGCATCGCCGCCGATTGCTGGTGGGCGAAGAAATTCCCGTCCGCGCAGATCAACCACTATCCGAACGGCGACCTGAACATGAACATGCTGCCGACGATGGAAGGTGCGGAATTCATGAAGCTCGGCTGGCAGGATGCGCGCAGCGAATGCGAGCGCCGTGTGCGTGCGCACTGGCACGACATCCAGACGCGTTGCGCGGAGTTCCGCGGCTTCCGGCTCGAATCCATCGCGCCCGTGCTCGGCGTGCGCGAGACGAAGCGCGTGGTCGGCGAATACGTGCTCACGCAGCACGATCTCGATGCGGGCATCAACGCGCAGAAGCACGTCGACATCATCTGCCTCGCCGATCATCCGTGCGACACGCACGGCGGGCACAACAAGGGCATCAAGCCGCTGCGCGAGCCATACGGCGTGCCGTTCCGCTGCCTGATTCCGAAGGGCATGCGCAACCTGCTCATCACCTGCCGCGCGGCGAGTTTCAGTTCCATCGCCGCATCGAGCTGCCGCCTCTCGCGGACGATGATGCAGCTCGGCCAGGCCGCCGGCACCGCCGTTGCGCTCGCAAAGGAGAAGAAAGTCGCGCTTCCCGATGTGCCGGCCGAACCGCTCCGCGCGTCGCTGCGCACGCAGCACGTCCAGCTCGAGCATCCGATGGCGGAGGAACTGCGCGCGTATTTGCAAAACGAGCAGCCGTGAGAGCAGCGCGACGCGACCATTTCCCCGACCAATCACTCCCAGCCATGACCCACAAAACTCCGACCTCGCACTTCACCCGCCGCGGCTTTCTCCGCGCGGGAGTTTCCGGCATCGCCCTCGGCGCATTTGCAGTCCGCGCTCAGGACTCGGCGAAGAGGCAGTTCCCGCCGGTGCGCGCGATCACACGGGAGCCGGGCTTTCACTGGTTCGGCTACTACGACAAGCTGCAGTTCTCGCCGGACGACCGCTTCGTGCTCTCGAACAAGGTGGGCTTCGAGCACCGCTCCCCGACGGCGGACGACGTGATCGAGGTGGGCATGATTGACCTGCACGAAAAGGACAAATGGATCCCGCTCGGCAAATCAAACGCGTGGTGCTGGCAGCAGGGTTGCATGTTGCAATGGATTCCCGGCACGGAGTCGAAGGTGATTTGGAACGACCGCGAGAAGGACCGCTTCGTGAGCCACATCCTCGACGTGAAGACCGGCGAAAAGCGCACGCTGCCGACGCCAATCTACGCGCTGAGCCCCGATGGTAGGACGGCGGTGTCGTGCGACTTCGCGCGCGTGGCCGACTGCCGGCCCGGCTACGGCTACGCGGGGATTCGCGACCGTTTCTTCGACGACATGGCGCCCGAGGGCAGCGGCGTGACGCACGTGAATCTCGAGACCGGCGCGGAGAAACTCATCGTCTCGCACCGCAGGCTCGCGACCACCGGCGAGATCATCGAGAACCATCCCGAATCGAAGCACCATGCGTATCACCTGCTCGTGAGCCCGGATGGCAAGCGCTTCATCATGCTGCACCGCTGGACGCAGCCGAAGGGCGGGCACCTCACGCGGCTCATCACCGCGGCGATGGACGGCAGCGATCTGCGCGTCGTGATCCCGAACGGCTACGCGTCGCATTTCATCTGGCGCGACCCGCAGCACATCCTCTCGCAGGCGAAGGGCTGGCTCGGAAACGACCAGTGGGGTGATTTTCTTTTCGAGGATCGCGACTCCGGCATCGTCGAGGAAATCGGTCACGGCGTGCTCGATAACGGCGGCCACCTCACCTACCTCCGCGGGAACGAGTGGATCCTGAACGACACGTATCCGAAGGGCGACCGCCGCATCCAGACGCCGCACTTGTATCACCTCAAGACGAACCGCCGCATCAATCTCGGCGAGTTCCCGCTGCACCCGGCCTACAAGGGCGAATGGCGCGTGGACAATCACCCGCGCATCAGCCGCAACGAGCGCTGGGTGTGCATCGACTCACCGCACGGCGACGGCCGGCAGCTTTACCTCATCGACATCAGCGGCGTGGCCTGAGCGCGCGCCGGGAGCATTCCAGAGCCGATGCAAATGCAACGATTCCTTGCCGCACTGCTGTTGCTGGTCCCGCTGGCTGTGCTGCCCGCGGCGAAAGCGCCGGGGACGACTGCGAAGCTGAATGTTCTTTTTCTCATTGCCGACGACCTCCGCCCCGACCTCGGCTGCTACGGTGCGAAGCACATCCAGTCGCCGAACATTGACCGGCTCGCCGCGCGCGGGACGCTCTTCGAGCGCGCCTACTGCCAGGTGGCTGTGTGCAATCCCTCGCGGTCGAGCCTCCTCAGCGGAGTGCGGCCGGACACGACTGGCGTCCTCGACAACCAGCATTTCCTCCGGCTGCAACTGCCCGACGTGCTCACGCTGCCGCAGCATTTCAAAAACAACGGCTGGCACTCGGTGTCGCTCGGCAAGGTGTTTCACCACAGCGAGCGCGAGCCCGGCGACGACACGCAGTCGTGGAGCGAGCCATCGTGGTATCACGGTGATCCGTATCGGAGCTGGTTCTCGAAGGAGACGGACGACGCGCTGAAGGCGCTGAAAAAACTGCCGGAGAAGGAGAGGCCGAAAATCATCCGTGGCCCGCCCTTCGAGGCGTCGCATGAACCGGACGACATGTATCCCGACGGACAGATCGCGGCGAAGGCTGTCGAGACACTGCAGCGGCTGAAGACTGCGGGGAAGCCGTTCTTCCTCGGCGTCGGATTTTTGAAGCCGCACCTGCCGTTCACCTGCCCGCAGAAATACTGGGACCTCTACCCGGCGGACACCATCAAGCTGCCGGACAACTACCGCGCGCCGCAGGACGTGCCCGCGCCCGCGCTGCACAACTGGTATGAGCTGCGCACCTACGGCGGCGTCCCAGCGGCGGGCGGCATCCCGGACGAGATGGCGCTGAATCTCATCCGCGGCTACCGCGCCTGCACGAGCTTCGTGGATGCGCAGATTGGCCGTGTGCTCGACGAACTCGACCACCTCGGCCTGCGCGAGAGCACGATCGTCGTGTTCCTCGGCGACCACGGATACCACCTCGGCGAGAACGGCATCTTCACGAAGATGACGAACTTCGAGCTCGGCACGCACGCGCCGCTCATCATCAGCGCGCCGGGGAAAAAGCCCGGCCAGCGCACGCGCTCGCTCGTGGAGTTCGTGGACATCTATCCGACGCTCGCCGAACTGTGCGGACTCGCACTCCCGCCGCATCTCGAAGGCGCGAGCCTCGCGCCGCTGCTCGCCGATCCGCGGCGCGATGGAAAGCGTGCGGTGTTCAGCCAGTATCTGCGTCCGGGAAAGGAGAAGTTCATGGGCCGCTCCGTGCGCACCGATCGCTGGCGCTACACCGAATGGGCGAACACGAAGAACGAAGCCGTGGGCGCGGAACTCTACGACGAGCAGGCTGATCCGAAGGAGGATCACAACCTCGCCAAAGACTCCGCACATGCGGCGACCATCGAGGCGATGGCAAAGCAGTTGCACGACGGTCCGAAGGCGCAGACTCCCGCGGCGACGAAGACAGGAGCGGCGGTTATGCCTCCCGCTGCACCCGCGAGCGCGGCTACGCAGCCCGGCGGTGCTCTTGTTCTCGGTGCGTTCGAGGGCAATTCGTTCGACGGTTGGACCGCGAGCGGCGACGCATTTTCGACGAAGCCCTATCGGCCCGCCGCAAAGCAGCGCTTCGCGAATCACGACGGCGAAGGCGTGGCGTGGAGCGGCGTCAGCGGGAACGAAAGCAGGGGCACGCTCCTGTCGCAGGGCTTTCGGATCGAGCGGCGGTTCATCAATTATCTTATCGCCGGCACGCGCGACATGCCCGCTGTGCTCGGTGCTGAATTGCTGGTGGACGGTTGCGTGGCGCGCGCAGGCAGCGCCACCGAGGGCAAGGATCCGTCGCACGAAATGCATTGGCGCACATGGGATGTGGCCGATCTCCGCGGGCGCATGGCGCGGATTCGCGTGAACGATCAATCCACCGGGGGCTCAGTCGCGGTTGACCAATTCGTGCAGAGCGATGCGGCGAAGGGCGTGCCGATGGATGCGACCGTGCTCGGCGCGGAGTCGCTGCGTCCACAGTTTCACTTCACAGCGCTCACCGGCTGGCAGAATGACGCAAACGGCCTCTTCTACTATCAGGGCGACTGGCACCTCTTTCACCAGCACCGTCCGCCGCCGGGCGACCGGATCGTCTGGGGCCACGCGGTCAGCAAGGATTTGCTGCACTGGCAGCGGTTGCCCGCGGCGATCGTCGCGGACGACGGAGACGCGGCGGCGTCCGGCTCGGCGGTGGTGGATTGGGAGAATGCGTCGGGGCTCAAGCGCGGCGACGCTCCGCCGATCCTGCTTTTCTACACGGACATGCCGCCGGCCGGCGGCGAGCGCAAGGCGACGCAGTGTATGGCCGTAAGCACGGACGGCGCGCGCACATTCGAGAAGTTCAGCGGCAATCCGCTCCTGCGCACGCCGGCCACGCGCGACCGCGATCCGAAGGTGTTTTACCACGCACCGAGCCGTGCGTGGTTGATGGCGCTGTCGCTCTCGCGCAGCAACGCCGACCGCGAGCACGCGACCTACGGCATCTTCCGCTCGCCGGATTTGAAATCGTGGAAGCTCATCCAGGAACTCGGCCCCGGCGCGTGGTATTGGGAGTGCCCCGACATGTTTGAATTGCCGGTGGATGGCGACGCCGCGCGGAAGAAGTGGATATTTATGAAGGGCAGCGGCGACTACATCGTCGGCACGTTCGACGGGGAAAAATTCACCTCGGAGACCGAGCCGATCCGCATTCATTGGCACAACAATTTTTATGGCGCGCAGAGTTTCAGCGACGCGCCCGATGGCCGCAGGGTGCAGATCGGCTGGATGAGCACCGGCAAGGACGGGCCGAATAGCTGGCCGGGAATGCCTTTCAACCAGCAGATGAGCTTCCCGCGTGAACTCACGCTGCGCTCGACGCCGGAAGGCCCGCGCATCTTTCGCCAGCCGGTCGCGGAAGTCGCGCAGCTTCGCACGAAGACCCACGATCTCGGCGGGCGCGTCCTCGAACCTGGCCAGAATGCGCTCGCCGGCATCGCGCCCGGCTTGCTCGACATCGAACTCGATGTGGATTTGCAAAGTGCGAGCCGTCTCTCGCTCAAGTGCCGCGGCGGCGAGTTCAGCTACGAGGTGAAGTCGCGCAAGCTGCGCTGCCTGCGCGCCGACCCGACGCTCACGCTCACGGACGGCTGCCTCTCGCTGCGCGTCCTCATCGATCGCACCAGCATCGAAGCTTTCGCCAACGGCGGAGAGACGGATGCCTGCGGCGTGTATTTTCCCGATCTGAACGACCGGACGCTCACTCTCACGGTCGAAGGCGGCGCGGCAAAAATCCGGCGGCTCGTCGTGCATGAACTGAAATCCATCTGGCCCGCCGCCGTTCCGCGCTCGCCATGAGAACGGGCCGCCGGGAGTTCCTCCGCACCGCTGCGGGCCTCACTTTTGCCACCGCATCCGGGTTGCGCGCAGCGGAGTCACCACGCGGGAAAGCGCCGTTCCGCCTGCTCTACAGCAACGACACGACGAACATCACGTCTTGCACAAGCCCGTGGCGCAAAAAGGGCGAGGCGTTCCGCAAGGAGATGATCGAGGCGACGGTGGACGAAGTCTCGGGCGCCGGCGTGGACGCGCATCTTCTCCAGCCGGGGCTCGGCATGGCGCCGATGTGGCCGAGCAAGGTGCTGCCGCTCGCGGAGCACTACGCGTGGATTCAGGAGCGCTACAAGCAGGGGCCGGATTCGTTCGGGAAGTTTGTGCTCGGCGGTGGTGACGTCGTGAAGGTCTTCATCGAGCGCTGCCGCCAGCGCGGGCAGGCGGCGTTCATTTCGTTCCGCATGAACGATGCGCATCACAAGGAATTCGTGGATCCGAAGCCGGGTGCGAAGCCGGGCAGCAGCATCGGCATGAGCGTCACGCGCTTTTACGCCGAGCATCCCGAGTATCGCATCAAGCCCGGCTCGCTTCGAGGCGCGGACCTCGTGCAGAACTGGGCCGTGGCCGAGGTGCGGGAGCAGAAGTTCGCGCTCATCCGCGAGCTGTGTGAGAACTACGACCTCGACGGCCTCGAACTCGATTTCCTGCGCTTCTACAGTTTCTTCCGCACCGAGGAAACGACACGCGAACAGCGCTGCGGCATCATCACCGGCTTCGTCCGCGATGTGCGTGCATTGCTCGACCGCACCACGCGCAACGGACGCCGCCGCTGGCTCTGCGCGCGCGTGCCGTGCTACTTGTCCGCGCTGGATTTGCTCGGCCTCGATCTGCCCGCGCTCGTGGATGCGGGCCTCGATATGGTGAACGCCTCCGCGCACTACTTCACCACGCAGCAGCACGATCTTGCTGCCATCCGCAGCAAGGTGCCCGGCGCTGCGCTGTATTTTGAAATGTGCCACTCGACGTGGAACGGACCGAAGCTCAGCGACGGCTACGATGTCTTCCCGTTCCGCCGGGCGACACCGGAGCAGCTTCACACCGCTGCGCATCTCGCCTACGCGCGCGGCGCGGATGGTATGAGCCTCTTCAACTTCGCCTACTACCGCGAGCACGGTGGTGCAGGCCGCGGGCCATTTTCCGAGCCGCCGTTTGCCGCGCTCAAGGATTTGCGCGACGCCGCATCGCTCGCCGCGCGGCCGCAGCATTGGTTCATCGCCGCCGGCTGGCGGGCGCCGGGTGCGAGACCGACGCAGGTGCCGCGCGATGTCGTGCATGGAAAGCCCGCGGTGTTTGTGCTCGATCTCGCACCGCCGTCGGGAGGCTGGAAGAAGGACGGGCGGCTTCGCATCCAGGGGGCGCAGTCGCTCGCAGGTGCGCAGTGGCGTGCGATGCTCAACGGCGAGGAACTGAGTGCGATGGACGATTGTTCCGAGCCTTTCCCCAATCCGTATTCATCGCTGCTCGGAAAACCGGACGAGATCCGTGCGTGGCTGGTGCCGGCGCGTATTTTGCGCGACGGTGCAAATCGTATCGAAATCACGAGCGACGCCGGGTCCGCGACACTCGTTTTCCTTGATCTGTCAGTCGCCTAAGCCACACCTCGACCGACCATGACGTTCACGTTCCGCCTCGCCCTGCTTCTTGCGCTGCTGTCTGCCGTATTGCCCGCGCGTTCAAGTGCGGAGCCGCTCATCGTCGGCTTTGACCGCTTCCACGCGGCGAAGGCGACGGCGGAAGGCGGGCGGCTGCTGTTCAATGAGCTCGGCTGTGTGAATTGCCACGGTGGCGACACGGCCATGCCTGTGCGGCGCGGGCCGGAGCTCGTCGGCGTCACGCAGCGCGAGAGCGCGGACTGGCTGCGGAAATTTCTCGCGGACCCGGCGGCGGCGCACGAGGGCACGGCGATGCCGCAGCTTTTGCAGAAGGATGAAGTCGAGCCGGTGCTGAACTATCTCGCGACGCTGAAGCCGAAGACTGCGGCCAAGGCGAAGACGCTGCGCCACGTGAACACGGCACTCGGGAAGGATCTCTTCCACAAAATCGGCTGCGTCGCGTGCCATGTGCCGGGGAAGGATTTCACGCCGCCGGAGGGCATGCCGAAGGCGGCGGAGTTCACGCATCGCTCGGTGGCGTTTCCGAATCTCGGCGAAAAATATGTGCTCTCGACGCTCGCGGAATTCATCCGCGATCCGCTGAAGACGCGCACGGATGGCCGCATGCCGCGCATCGCGATGGACGAGCAGGACTCCGTGGACATCGCGGGCTACCTGCTGAATTTCGAGGGCAGCGACGGGACAATCGCTCCGAAGATTCCGGCGTTCACCGTGGACAAGGCGCTCGCGGATCGCGGGCGCGGCATCGTCGCTGCGCAGCGCTGCGCGGCGTGTCACGACCTGCCGAAGGATGTGGCGGCGACACCGGTGCCATTGAAGAAATCCACGGGCGGATGCCTCGCGGAAAAGGCGGCGCCCGGCGTTCCTGCCTACGCACTTTCTGCGACGCAGCGCGAATGGCTCGCGCTTTACCTCGCGCATCCGAGCGAGCCGGCTCCGGCGGCGAATGTCGTGTCCGCCACTCTCGAGGCGCTGAACTGCCTCGCGTGCCATGACCGCGACGGACGCGGCGGGCCGGATGCGGCGCGCAAGGCGTATTTCCAGGGCGACCACAATCTCGGCGACACCGGCAAATATCCGCCGCCGCTCACGGCCGCGGGCCGGAAGCTCCAGCCCGAGTGGCTCGCGAAAGTGCTCACCGGCGAGTTTCGCGTGCGCCCGTATTTGCAGACGAGGATGCCCGTCTACGGCGCGGCGACGGAGAAGCTCGGCGCGCAGCTCGCGCAGGCGGATGAAAGGAAAGTCGCGGCGCTTCCCGGCGGCGACGACACCGCGGGGCGCAAGCTCATGGGCACGCTCGGCGGGCTCGGGTGCATCACTTGCCATCGGTGGGGCGAACGTCCTTCGCTCGGCATTCAGGCGCTCGACCTGAGCAATCTCGGCCAGCGCATTCAGCCCGGCTGGTTCCGCGAATACCTCGTCGCGCCCGCGGCGTATCGGCCGGGCACGCTGATGCCGTCGTTCTGGCCCGAGGGAAAAGCGGCGAGCCGCGACATCCTCGGCGGCGACACGGACAAGCAAATTGCATCCATCTATTCATTCGCAAAGAGCGCGAACGGCGAGCCGGAGGGCTTCCCGGTCACGTCGGGCGGCGCGTTCGAGCTCGTGCCGAAAGAGCGACCCATCGTGCAGCGCACGTTCATGGAGAAGACGGGCACGCATGCGATTCTCGTCGGCTTCCCGAGCGGCACGCATCTCGCCTACGACGGCCAGCACGCGCAGCCTTCGCTCGCGTGGAAGGGAAAATTTTTCGACGCCTACAACACGTGGTTCTCGCGCTTCGCGCCGTTTGAGAAGCCGCTCGGCGAGTCCGTCGTGAAATGGCCCGCGCCCTCGACTAGCACGAGCGAGGTGCGATTCGACGGCTACCGTCTCGACGCGCAGGGCGTGCCGATTTTCCTGCTGAGCATCGGCGGCGTGCGCGTGGAGGAACGATTCGACGGAATCGAAAACGGCCTGCGCCGCACCATCACCGCGGATGCCGCGGCGCTGAAAAATTTCCCCATCGCGCACCCCGAAGGCGTGACCGTCACCGAAGAACCCGCCGCGCCGGGCAAGCGCAGCTTCAACTACTCGCGGAAATGAAAACCGCATCACTCGCATTTTTCTGTCTCAGCGGCGCCCTGTTCGCCGCGGAAACCGGCTACGAAATCACCGACATCCTCACGGCGAATTCGCCGTCAGCGTCGCGCAGCACCGATTGGAAACCCGGCGAAGGAATCGCGCTCGAAGTGAGCGGCATGGATTTCACCGCGGATGGCAAACTCGCCGTGGCGATTCGCAAGGGTGAGGTGTGGCTGCTCGATGGCGTGCTCACGCGTCCGGCGAACAAGGTGGACTACAAGCTCTTCGCGTCCGGCCTGCACGAGCCGCTCGGGCTTTTGCGCGACGGCAAGGACCTGCTCGTCACGCAGCGCACCGAGATGACGCGACTGCGCGACACGAACGGCGACGGCGTCGCGGATGAATACCTCACCGCCGGGCGCGGCTGGAACGTCTCCGGCGCGTATCACGGCTACGCCTACGGCCCGCGGCGCGACGGCGGCGGCAACCTCTGGGTCTCGCTCAACGTGGACATGGGCGACCACTCGAACAACAAGACCGGCTGGCGCGGCTGGGCGGGCACCATCGGCGCCGACGGAAATTTCCATCCGATGTGCGCCGGCATGCGTTCGCCATGCGGCCTCGGCGCGAACGCCGCGGGCGACATGTTCTGCGTGGATCAGCAGGGCACGTGGATCTGCACCACGCCGATCTACCATTTGAAAAAGGGCGCGTTCTTTTTGAACCCCGAGGGCATCGCATCGCAGGATCTCCCCGGCTCGCCGCTGAAGCTCTCCGCGAAGGTGCCGGAAAAAATCCCGTATCCCGATGCCGTGCGCGCGCTGCCCGAGATGCAGCCGCCCGCCGTGTGGCTGCCTTACAACAAAATGGGCCGCAGCGGCACCGACCTCGCTGTGATTCCGCCGGAAAAATTCGGGCCGTTCGGCGGACAGTTCGCCGTCGCGGAGTTCACCGATGCGAAAGTGAGCCGCGTCTTCCTCGAGAAAGTGGACGGCGAATACCAGGGCGCCGCATTTCCATTTCTCAGCGGATTCGCATCCGGCATCGTGCGGCTGCTTTTCGCCGCCGACGGCAGCCTCATGGTCGGCATGACCTCGCGCGGCTGGTCCTCGCTCGGCACAAAGAGCTACGGCCTCCAGCGCGTGAAGTGGAACGGCAGGACGCCCTTCGCCATCCGCGAAATGCGCGCCAAGCCCGACGGCTTCGAGCTCGCTTTCACCGAGCCCGTGGACGCCGCGAGCGCCGGCAATCCCGCATCCTACAGGATGAAGAGCTTCACGTTCTTCTACTCCGGCGCCTACGGCAGCGACGAAATCCAAAACGAACCGCTGAAAATCACCGCCGCCACCGTTGCCCCCGACGCGAAGAGCGTGCGCCTCAAAGTCGAAGGCCTGCGCCCGCTCTACGTCCACGAACTGCACGCGGACGGAGTGAAGTCAGCAAAAGGCGCGAAGCTCGATCACGCGGATGCGTATTACACGCTGAACCGGATTCCGAAGGACTGAGCGGTGGGAGCGAAAAGCTGTTCCCACCTCCCGAAAATGCATCAGGGCAGCGAAGAATTAAGAAGTCTGTCCGTGCCTTGCGGAACGGCGCAGTTCCTGCGTATGGTTCCGTCACGTGATTTCCGAAATCCGCATTCAGAACTTTAAGAGCATTCGAGACCTCGCGTTTAAGCCGAGCCGCGTGACTGTGCTCATCGGCGAAAATGGCTGCGGCAAAAGTAATATCCTCGAAGCCATTGCATTCGCAGCCGGCGCGGCTGCGAGCAAGCTGGATGGTATCTTCCTTGCCAATCGAGGAGTGCGGGTGGTCGAGGAAGAGTGGACAACGTCCGCATTCCCCGACGACGAAGTCAATGTCCCGAAGAACGCTTCAAATCGCATTCAGTTGAGTGTGAAAGGAGGTAGCAATGAGCCGGTTTTTGACTGCCGAATTCACGCTAAACGACGGAAAGATGATGGTAGTTTCGATGGCTGGGCTGTCACTGCTCCCGTGTGGAAAAAGGAAGTAGACGAGGCATTCCAACAGGAGGAATTTGCGAAGGAAATCGAGGAGATTCTCAGCAACTTAAAGACTTCGGCGTCATCCAAGCCGAGGCAAGCATTGAAGAATGTAGTGGCCAATGATGCGAGAGTCGCACTGGAAAAATCACTCAGAAGAGCACTGGCATCGTCGAGACTAAGTGCGAAGAAGCGGGCGAAACTGCGCGATCATGCGGCAGTGCTCGGGCTGACTGACTTCATGGTTTACGCTCCGGAGAACACAACTCTCCGGACGCCACCGCCGGAAAGCGCAATCCAGCCGCTGGGGAGTAAAGGCGAAGGCCTCCTGAAGTTGCTTCAATCCTTCTCAGAACCGAAGTTCGCAGACCGCCTTCCAGATATGAAGGCGCGGCTCCGAATGTTCGGCTGGTTCGAAGATTTTATTACGCCTGACGATGCCGGAACTGCCGAAGCTCGGCTTCACATCCGAGACAAATGGATCGGCGCCTATTTCGATCAAAAGAGCGCGAACGAAGGATTCCTGTATTTGCTCTTTTACTTCACGCTGCTGATGAGTTGGCGCACGCCTTGCTTCTTCGCACTCGACAATGTGGACAATGCGCTGAATCCGAAGCTGTGCTCGGCGCTGATGCGACAGATCGCTGAACTGGCGAAAAAATACGACAAACAGGTCATCTGTACGACGCACAATCCGGCCATACTCGACGGGTTGAACATCAACGACGACGAGCAGCGTCTTTATACGGTTCAGCGCGATTCCGAAGGGCATACGGTGGTGAACCGCGTGCATCCCCCAAAGCCGCAGCCGGGCAAGCCGCCTATGAAACTCTCGGCGGCATTTCTTGCCGGGCACATTGGCGGACTACCGGAGCATTTTTGACCGAAGCATGAGCGGCTACACGGCTGATTTCGCCTTGGTCTGCGAAGGAGTGACCGACCACGCGGTTCTCAAAAACATTCTCCTCGGCTATTTCAAAGACCAACCGCGCGAGCCACGCATCACACAGCGCCAACCGGACAGCGACGCCACGGGTGAAGCAGCGTGGCAGCAGTTCGGGAATTGGGAAAATGTCTTCCGCTACCTGCGCGAAGGGCTGCACCGTGATGCGTTGGAGTTTAACGAATACCTCATCGTTCAGGTGGACACCGATGACTCGGAGCATACGAACTACGGCGTGCCGCAACAGGAAAGCGGGCAGCTGATCGAGCCCGAGGCAATGGTGGAGCGTGTGGCAGCGAAATTGTGCGGAATTATTGGCGCTGCAGATTGTGCAACGTATGCTGGGCGGCTGATTTTTGCCGTCTGTGTGCGCGACATAGAGTGTTGGCTGCTACCGCTGTGGGAAATAGGAAACAAAGTCGCAAAAACAACCGGCTGCCTCCCCACGCTGAACGCCGCGCTTGCTCAGAAGAATGAGCCAACGATCAGTCCTCACGACAAGAAAGTGCCGCCTTACGACAAGGCCTCTCGCGGCTACCGAAAGCGGACAACGTTGCTCACTGAAGGGCCGAAAAATCCGAGCCTCGCTATTTTTCTCAGTGAGTTGGAAAGCTTGGCTATTAAGCTGCCTATGAGCTGATTTTCTCCGCGCCGAAATACGGGCGGAGCGGGGCTGGGATGGCGATGGTGCCGTCGGGCCGCTGGTGGTTTTCGAGGAGGGCGACGTAGAGGCGCGCGAGGGCGGTGCCGGAGCCGTTGAGCGTGTGGCAGAACTGGTTCTTGCCGTTCTCGTCCTTGAAGCGCAGGCCCATGCGGCGCGCCTGGTAGTCGGCGAAATTGGAGCAGCTCGACACTTCGAGGTAGGAGCCCTGGCCGGGTGCCCAGACTTCGATGTCGTAGGTTTTTGCCGAGCCGAAGCCGAGGTCGCCGGTGCAGAGCTCGATGATGCGGTAGTGCAGGCCGAGCGTTTGCAGGATTTTTTCGGCGTCGGCAGTGAGCGACTCGAGTTCGGCCATGCTCTGCGAAGGGTGGCAGATTTTCACGAGCTCGACCTTGTCGAACTGATGCATGCGGATGAGCCCGCGCGTGCCGAGGCCAGCGGCTCCGGCTTCGCGGCGGAAGCACGGCGTGTAGGCGGCGTAGCGGATGGGGAGCTGGTCGGGCTTGAGGATTTCCTCGCGGTGGAGGTTCGTCACGGGCACCTCGGCGGTGGGCGTGAGGTAGAGGCCGTCCTCGGGGCAATGGTAGAGCTGATCGGCAAACTTCGGGAGCTGGGTGGTGCCGATGCATGCGTCGGCATTCACGAGCAGCGGCGGCGCGATCTCGGTGTAGCCACCGGCGTTCGTGTGCGTATCGAGGAGGAAATTGATGAGTGCGCGTTCGAGCCGCGCGCCGGCGCCGGTGTAGCAGGTGAATGCGGGCGCGGAGATTTTCGTCGCGCGGTCGAAGTCGAAGAGCTTGTGCTTCGCGCCGAGGTCGACGTGTGAGAGCGGCTGGAAGGTGAATGCGGGCTTCGTGCCCCACGCGCGGATTTCGGGGTTTGCGCTCGCATCTGCGCCGGCGGGGCATTGCTCGTGCGGCGTGTTCGGGATGCCGAGGAGAAGCTGGCGCTGCTCTTGATCGAGTGCGGTGGTCTCCTCGTTGAGGCGCTTCATTTCATCGCCGAAGCCGCGCACCTGCGCCTCGATCGCGCTGGTGTCTTCGCCGGCCCTTTTTTTCGCGCCGATTTCCTTGCTGATGCGGTTCCGGTCCGCCTGAAGTTGCTGGAGCTTCGTCTCCGCCTGGCGGCGCTGCACGTCGCAGCGCAGCACGGCATCAATCTGCTCGGGCCAGTCGCCGCCGCGCGCGGCGAGGCGGGCTTTGATTTCGTCGGGCTGTTTGCGGATGAGCGCGATGTCGAGCATGGGGCGCGGAGGCTACGCGCGGTGCTCGAAATGTCGAATGACGAATGCCGGATGACGAAAGAAGGCGCGCCATTCGCGCGCGCTCAGCGCGTGCCGGCCTTCGCGGCGGCCTTCTTTTTTGCCTCCTCGATAAGCGCGGTCCACGCGCCCGCGTCCTTGTAGCCGCCGCTGCTGGCGAGCGCCTTGCCCTTGCTGTCGGTGATGACGACGAAGGGGAGCGTGTTGCCAAATTTTTCCTTCGAGTATTTCTGCATGAACGCGGACTGCACGCGGCGGTCGTCGATGTTCAGATCAGCGGCGACGAAAGTGTCGGTGGTGACGGGGATTTTTCCCTCGCGGATCATGGCCTTTGTCGCGTTGCAGTTTCCGCAGGCTTCGCGGCCGAGGAGGATGAAGGCCATCTTGTTGTCCTTCGTCGCGGCGTGGACGGTCTTTTGGAGATCCTTCTGGAAGTCCGGCGCCTCGGCGAGGAGCGGGCTGGCGGCGAGTGCGGCGATGAGGAGGAGAGCGGGAGTTTTCATGGGGTTTGGTCCGGGGATGATGAGCCGATTTGCAGCAGGGGGAATCTCTTTTTTTCCGGGCAGTTCAGCGCGTGGTGTTCGTGCCGCCGCCGAGGCCGGGGTTCACATTCAGCGGGACGTGGACGCCGGGCATGTCCTTCAGCGTGAAGGTGAGCGTCACGCCGTAGTCATACTGCGAGCCGGTGGTGCTGCCGTTGTTGCGCGCGGTGAAGCCGAAACTGGCGACCCAGCTCGTGAGGTCGCGGTGAATTTCGTAGGCCTGATACTCGAAGATGTGGTCGCGGAATTCGTAGGAGCCGCGCGCGGAGAAGGCCCAGTTGTCGTTCAGCCGGAAATACGCGTTGAGCGTGAGGAGGGAGCTGTCCTGGAAGAGGACGTTGTGGCTGAGGTAGCGGTGCCCGACGCCGAAGCTCATGTGGTCGTTCGGCATGAAGGAGATGTCCGAATTGACTTCGGTAAAGCCGCTGTCGAGCAGCGGGAGCTGCGAGTCCATCGAGAGGGCGACCCACGGGAGCGGAGTCCAGCGGAGGCGGTTGACGATGTTCGAGTAGCGGCCCGGATCGGGGTCGGTGGATCCGAAGTCCGGGGAGTGGAAGCGGATGTCGAAGAAGCTGTCAAGTTCCAGCCAGTTGATCGTGGAGTCGTCGCGGCGGGTCTGGAGGCGGTTGCGGGTGCCGAGGCGGAGGATGCTCCAATTCGTGATGGCGTCCACGCTGTCGAACGTGGGGAAATCAATGCCGGGAAGCTGCGAGGAGCGCTGGTAGCGGTCCACCTGGTAGATCAGCTTTCCGTTCGAGTCGGTGCTCACGAGGCTGAGGTTCGCGTATGGCTGGATGATGTGGCGGAGGCCATCGAGGCCCCACGTGCGGTTTTGCACGCCCTCGAATGCGCGCGACGCCTTGAAGGACGTCTCGACGCCCGCGTTGTAAACGGGCCGGAACAGGGAGCCGGTGCTGACGAGCTTGTTGATGGTGCCGTCGGCGTTCTTTTTCACCGCATCGCTCAGCTCGTAGGTGGAGGTGGGCGTGACCGCCTGTGTGGAGCCGGAGTCGGAATACCAGGTGCCGCGGAAGCCGGCGCGCGGGATGATGTTCAGCCAGCCGAAGAACGTCTGGGGGAAGGCGATTTGGTGAAATGAATCCACGCGCGCGTAGCTGTAGTCCGGGAATGCGGAGCCCTTCGCAAACGTGCGGCGATAGACACCCCCGGAGGTCTGGCCCTCGTAGAACGCCTTGGTGCCGAAGAGCGGGCGGCGCGTGATGTCCGCAGCGAGTTCGGGCGTGTGCTCGGTTCCGTCGAAAAATTCGTTCAGCTGTTTCCGCGCGAGCAGCGTCAGCGTGTATTCGTCGGC
The DNA here is from genome assembly GCA_044221185.1 of Chthoniobacteraceae bacterium. Taxonomy (GTDB): domain Bacteria; phylum Verrucomicrobiota; class Verrucomicrobiia; order Chthoniobacterales; family Chthoniobacteraceae; genus SXWH01. The sequence goes on from JBGAPP010000016.1 coordinate 106,842, forward strand.
AAACTTCGTGAGGCTCACGACGTTGTCCGGGTGCGGATTGGTGGAGAACTCCGCCTCGGCGAAGTCCTGCAAGAAGCGCGTGTCGCTGAGCTTGTTGATGTTCACCGAGGCGTAGATGTCGTCGGTGAGATACTGGCGTGCCTGCAGCGTGACGCGGTAGCGGTTTGTCGGGACGGTCTCGCGGGCGAGGGTGGTCTTGTTGATGTCCGACCCGGAGTCGTGCAGGCCGTAGGCGGTGAAGCGCCCCCAGTTCTTCCCGCCATCCTCCTTCGGCTGCCAGTGCGTGCCGAGGCCGACCGCGGCGCCGCGCTTTGACAGGTAGTCCATCCGCAGCGTGCCGCTGAGCTTCTCCGTGATGGGAAAAGTGTAGGTGCCCTGCAGGTAGGCGCCCCACACCGAGCGGTAGCCCGGCATGATGTTGAAGGAGTTCTCGCGGTTCAGCGACTGGTAAACGTAGGGCATCCGCAGCACGGTGGTCTCGCCGATGCAGAGGTCCACGTCGTAGAGGATCACGCAGTCATTCGGATACATGCGGACGCGGCGCGCGCGCAGCGACCAGCCGGGCTGGAGCGAGTCGTCGGTGGTGAAGATGCCGCCCTTCACCAGGAAGCCGGTGCTGCCGGCGATGTTCTGGAAGGAGTTGCCCGAGAAGAGATACGGGAACTGTTCGCCGCTGATCGAGGCGCTCATGATGTCCTTCGTCTCGAGGTTGTAAACGGCCCGCTCGGCGGTGACGATCTGGCCGTCGCGGTAAATGCGCACGTTGCCCGTGGCGATCACATCGCGCGTGGTCGGGTCGTATTGCGCCTCGTCGCAGAAGATCGTGGTCGCGCCGTAGGAGATCTGGACGTTGCCGGAGGCGGTCGCGAGGATGCCGGAGGCGTCGAGCTTCTCAGCGGCGATGTCGATCGGGATGTCGCTGAATTTCGCCTGGGATTCCGGCGCGTGCGCGAGGTCCATGAACGGCAGCTTCGGCGGCGCACCGAGTGCGCTTGAGCAGAGCGCGGCGATGGCGATGGCGAGGCTGCGGATTTTCATCAAACGGGCGCGACGCTACCGGCTGCGCACCGCGCGTAGCAAGCACGCGCTCCGCTCTCGACACGCGCGCGCCTGCCCGCCACGTTCCGCCGCCGCCGATGCCGATGACCGACCGCAAGCTCACCTTTCTCCGCCGTTTCGCCAGCACGGCCGTGCTCTGGACCATCGCGCTGTGGACGATTTTCACCGGCTCCGAGCCGGGCTTCGTCCTGCTCATCGCCGGTCTCGGCCTCGTGGGGCTCTGGGAATATTACACGATGCTCGACGCGAAGAAGCTGCCGAATTTCAAAATGTTCGGCATGTTCTGCGGCGCGCTGATGCTCGGCGGGAGCTTCTACTGGCTCGGCTGGCGCGGGGCGTCGCCGGATTCGATTTACGATTTTGAAATCGGCACGCTGCTGCTGTTCCTCCTCGTGGTGTTTGCGCGGCAGATGTTCCTGCGCGTGCAGGAGCTTGTGCCGCTGGAGACGATGGCGTTCACACTCTTCGGCCTGCTCTACGTGCCGTGGCCGTTCAGCTTCGTGGCAAAAATCGTGTATCTCACGCCGCGCCTCGACGGGCATGTGACCGGCCACTGGTATGTGCTCTTCCTCGTGCTCGTGACGAAGTTCAGCGACATGGGCGCGTATCTCACCGGCTCGCTCATCGGCAAACGGCCGCTCGTGCCGCACATCTCGCCGAAGAAGACGTGGGAGGGATTTTTCGGCGCGCTCGCGTTCAGCGTCGGCGGCGGCTGCGGGCTGGTCGCGCTCATTCCTGACAAGCTGTCGCTAATTTCGCTGCCGCAGGCGGCACTGCTTGGGCTCGTCCTCGGCTTTGCGGCGGTCGTCGGCGACCTCGCGGAATCCCTCATCAAGAGGAGCTGCGGCGTGAAGGACAGCGGGCGCTTCCTGCCCGGCATTGGCGGCGCGCTCGACCTTATTGACAGCATCCTTTTCACTGCGCCGATGATGTTCTTCGGCATGCGCTTTCTCCTGCGATGAATAAGCGCCGCGTCGTCATCCTCGGCTCCACCGGGAGCATCGGCGAGAGCGCGCTGAAGGTCGCGCGCGACATCCCGGACCGCATGGAGGTCATCGGCCTCGCAGCGGGGAAAAATGCGGCACGGCTCATCGAGCAGGCGCGCGAGTTTCACCCCAAAGCTCTGTCAGTCGCGGACGCCGCCGCGGTGTCAGAAGTGGTGGCAGCGACGGGTCTGCAGACGCACGCAGGCGAAGATGGCCTCTGCCAGCTCGCGACGATGCCCGAGGCGGACATCGTGCTCATTTCCATCGTCGGCACCGCCGGTCTTCGCCCCGCGCTCGCAGCAATCGAGGCGGGAAAGGACATCGCCGTCGCGAGCAAGGAAATCCTCGTGATGGCCGGTGAGGCCGTGATGACCGCCGCACGGAAAAAGGGCGTGAAAGTCCTGCCCGTGGACAGCGAGCACAACGCGATTTTCCAGTGCATCGAGGGCCGCCGCTCTGACGAAGTGCGCCGCATCATCCTCACTGCGAGCGGCGGGCCGTTCCGCACCTGGCCGGCGGAGGATTTGGAGAAAGTGACCCGCGCGCAGGCCCTCAAGCACCCAACTTGGAACATGGGCGCGAAAATCACGATCGACTCCGCGACGCTCTTCAACAAGGGCCTCGAAATGATCGAGGCGCGCTGGCTCTTCGACGTGGAGATGGCGCGCGTGGATGTCGTCGTGCATCCGCAGAGCATCATCCACTCGATGGTCGAGTTTGTGGACAATTCCACGCTCGCACAGCTCAGCGCGACGGACATGTGCTTTCCCATCCAGTTCGCCATCACCTGGCCCGAGCGCGTGCCGAACCGCCTCCCGCCGCTCGATTTTTCCAAGCTGGCGAAGCTCGAATTCGAGGCGCCGCGCACGAAAGACTTCCCCGCGCTCGACCTCGCGCGCTGGGCCGGCACCGACGGCGGCACGCTGCCCGCCGTGATGAATGCCGCCAACGAAGTTGCCGTCGCCGCTTTCCTTGAGGAACGCTGCGGTTTCCCGACGATCTGGCGCACCGTGGAGAGCGTGATGCGGGCGCACCGCAACATCCCGCACGCCTCGCTGGCCGAGATCCTCGACGCCGACTCGTGGGCTCGCTCGATTGCAGCGGAAAGAGTCGCGGTCGATTCCAAATGAATGTGCGCTGCGCGCGGGTGCTGCCGTGCTCACGCACGACGCGCGTTTCGCGCCACCTCCCCAGTCTCCGCGTGCTGCACTCGATGGACGGCCCGCGGTAAGCCGAGGTTCGTGTTGCTGAACGCCGCGCGCCGCCTACTGTCCCAGCCCACTGCATGGCCACATTTTTCGCCGTCCTGAAATTCCTCGGCATCCTCCTCGAGGTGCTGCTCATCTTCAATCTGCTCATCATCGTCCACGAACTGGGGCACTTCCTCGCCGCAAAGTGGCGCGGACTCTACATCGAGGGCTTCGGCATCTGGTTCGGCAAGCCGCTTTGGAAAAAGAAGATCAACGGCGTGACCTACAGCCTCGGCTGCATTCCGGCAGGCGGCTTTGTGAAACTCCCGCAGCTCGCGCCCATGGAGGCGCTGGAGGGCCAGACCGAGATCCCGAAGGAGCAGCTCAAGCCCATCTCCGCGCTCGACAAGATCATCGTCGCGTTCGCGGGGCCGCTTTTTTCCTTCCTCCTTGCGTGCGTGTTCGCCGTCATCGTCTGGCAGATCGGCAAGCCGATGGGCGAGCAGGAGAGCACGCGCATCGTTGGCACTTTGGAAAAGGATTCCCCGGCGGAGAAGGCCGGCCTGCTACCGGGTGACGAGATTCTGGAAGTGGACGGCCAGCCCGTCGCGCGCTTCCTCGGGATGAGCAAGGACAGCATCCTCTGGAACATCGTCCGCAGCGAGGGAGCGGAGATCGAGTTGCTCGTCCGTCGCGGCAGCGACACGGTGAAAATCCCAGTGGTGCCGCGCATTCCCGGCACCAAGGCGTGGGAACGCAAGGGCACGCGGCAAATCGGATACCGCCCCGCGCTCACACCGCTCGTGGCGAAGGTCGAACCCGGCAGCGCAGCCGCAAAGGCAGGCTTGCAGAAGAACGACTTCATCACTGCGATCAACGGCCAGCCGCTTTACAGCCCGCTCGGCATCTCGGATTACATCCGCGACCATCCGGATGCGGAATACAAGCTCACCGTCGAGCGGAGAAGTGGGAAGGAAATCAAGGAACTGCCCTACCAACCGGGCGGCGCAGTCGTGGTGAGCGTGCAGGCGGACAGCCCGGCGGAAAGAACCGGCCTGAAAAAGGACGACCGCGTTGTCTCCATCGAGGGAAAGAAGCTTCTCTCTGCTTCCGCTGTCTATCGGTTCATCGAGGAAAATAACACCAAGCCGCTCACATTCGTGGTCCGGCGGGGCGACGCGGAGCAGACGCTGTCCATCACCCCTGCGCTTTCCCCTGATCCGGCTGACCCGAACGTCACGAAACCGAAAATCGGCGTTGTTTTTGACGATCACGACGGCCTCACACTGGATGGCTACGGCCGCGGCCAAGTCCGCTACCCGTCCCCCGTCGAGCAGGTCGCGAACAGCGCGATGTCCATCTTCAACACCATCGCCGCCATTAGCTCCAGCAAGAGCGACGTGAAGCTCCAGCACATGGGCGGTCCCCTCACGATGATGCGGATATATTACCAGCTCTTCGGCCAGGATGAGGGCTGGAAGCTCGCGCTGTGGTTCAGCGTGCTCATCAACGTGAACCTCGCGCTGCTGAACCTGCTGCCCATCCCGGTGCTCGACGGCGGTCACATCACGCTCGCGCTCATCGAGGCTGTGCGCCGCAAGCCGGTGAACGTGCGCATCCTCGAATGGGTGCAGACCGCGTGCGCGCTGCTCGTCATCGGCTTCATGCTCTACATCACCTTCTTCGACGCGCAGGATTTGTTCGGCGGAAAGGGCAACAAGTTCCGCTACGCCACGCCAGCTGCGGAGAACGCGAAGTGACGCCGTGCGGATGACCTACTGCGATTCTCCTTACGTCCACAAGCGCCGCGTCTCGCGCGAGGTGCGTGCGGGAAATGTCGTCATCGGCGGGAAAAATCCGATCCGCGTGCAGAGCATGATCACCTGCGACACGATGGACACCGAGGCGTCCATCCGGCAGACGATGGAACTCGCGGAAGTCGGCTGCGAGATCGTGCGCATCACCGCGCCGACAGTGAAGGACGCGGCGAACTTGCAGCACATCGTCGCCGGCCTGCGCGCGCGCGGGTGCGGGGTGCCGATTGTCGCGGACATTCACTTCAAGCCCGAGGCCGCGATGGAGGCCGCGAGGTGGGTGGAGAAAATCCGCGTGAACCCCGGCAACTACGCCGACTCGAAAAAATTCAAGGTGCTCGAATACACCGACGAGCAATACGCCGCCGAGCTGGAACGCATCCGCGAGCGCTTCTCGCCGCTCGTGAAATTCTGCAAAGAGCACGGCCGCGCCATGCGCATCGGCACGAACCACGGCTCGCTCAGCGACCGCATCATGAACCGCTACGGCGACACGCCGCTCGGCATGGTCGAGAGCGCGCTCGAGTTCGCCCGCATCGCCCGCGACCTCGGCTACCACGAGTTCGTCTTCTCGATGAAATCGTCCAACCCAAAGGTGATGATCGAGGCGTATCGCCTGCTCGTCGCGCGGCTCGCGCAGGAGGGCGCGGACTGGAATTACCCCATCCACCTCGGCGTCACCGAGGCCGGCGACGGCGAGGACGCGCGAATCAAGAGCGCCATCGGCATTGGCTCGCTGCTGCTCGACGGTGTCGGCGACACGATCCGAGTCTCACTGACAGAGGACAGCATCCACGAGATTCCCGTCGCGAAAAAGCTCATCGCCGCCGCTTCGGGCATCATGCCGGCTTCGCCGAGAAATCCGTCGGCGCCGAAGCACGATCCGTTCACGTATCGGCGCCGAGCGACGCAGCCGGTGATGGTGAATGGCACGGAGGTCGGCGGGGAGAATGTGATGAAAGTCTTCACGACGCCGGGGTTGCACGCCGCGATCGCGCACAAGATCGCGCAGCTCGGCGACTACAAGCCCGACGGTGTGCTCGATCGCGCGCAGGATGTCGCCGCCGTTGATCCTGAGGACGACGCGTCCATCGCCGCGCTGAATGCTTCGCCATCGCCGCGGCTCGTGACGGTGAAGCCGCTCGCGCGGCTCATGCACCCTACGGTCGCCTTCCGCACGCTCGCGGCGAAGCTCGACGAGCGGCACCCGATCCTGCTCACTGAGGATCTCTGCCCGCGCGATGAGCGCGGCCCGCAGCCGGACTTTGTGGACTACCTGCTCGAGACTTCCGCGACGCTCGGCAGCCTCATCTGCGACGGCATCGGCGACGCCGTGGTGCTCACCGGATGGGACGGTCCCGGCCAGCTCCTGCGCGTTTCGTTCAACCTGCTGCAAGCGGCGGGCGCGCGCATTTTCAAGACCGACTACGTCGCTTGCCCGAGTTGCGGGCGCACGCTGTTTAATTTGCAGGAGACCACCGCGCGCATCAAAGCCGCGACGCTGCACCTCAAGGGCGTGAAGATCGCCATCATGGGCTGCATCGTGAACGGCCCCGGCGAAATGGCGGACGCGGACTTCGGCTACGTCGGCGGCGCGCCGGGAAAAGTGAACCTCTACGTGGGCAAGCAGGCGGTGAAGTTCAACATCCCCGAGGGCGAGGCCGTCGAGCGGCTGAAGGATCTCATCCGCGAGCACGGCAAGTGGGTCGAGCCGTCGGCTGCGGTCGCCGCGACGTAGGGCGAGGCGCATGAAGGGCGTGGCTGCGTGCGCCTGCGCCGCTACACCGAGGCGGGCCGGGAGCCCCCGCCCGGTGGAATCGCTCACGAGCAACTTCTCATAAGCCGGCGCGCGGCCCGAGCCCGCGAGGGTGAGATTCACGCTCTCGCCTGCCGCATCCACCCGCGGGCCGGAGAGGGCGAGGTCGAGGAGGAGCGACGGGATTGCGGAGGCCTTATCTCTTCGTCCTGATCCTTCTCTTGCTCGCTCTTTCCCTCCCGAGGCTAGCAAAGGACAAAGAGTGAGAATCATCTGCCACGAAATCCTGCCGCAGCCTGCCCACGCACACGGACAATTCCGCCGTTACACCCAGATGGACCCACGTGATGCGCTGCCCCTGCGGCGCACTTCGTCGGACGCGGCAGCCGCACGATCGCGCCCGCACCCCCGCGCACCTTGACCGAGAGCTGCAGCGAACCCGCGCCTTCGGTGGTCGAGTCTAGAAGCAGCCTGCGTGCGAAACGACGCCCGCACCTTTTGAGAGCCGCTGCGCAGCGGGGAGCCATCCGTCGCGGCCTTTGCGCTGAGCTGGGAGAAGGGGAGGGGTTCGCTCCCTGCCTGCGCGGACCACGGGCGCGGTGCAGCGTGGAATGAGGGGGCATGGTCAGCGACGACGACCAGCAGCGTCAGAAGCACAGCCTTTGCAAGCAGACGGTCGGAACGGAGGGAGTGGAGCGGAGAAAAATGTGAGTGCATCGGGAGCTGCCTCTCTTTCCAAATCCAAGTGCAGCAGGATCTTGCGTCGTGAGTTCAAGGGGAGGAGAGTTCGGCGCCGCCTTCTTTCAGACAATCGCGGCGGCCGCGATTTACCCGTGAAACGCACCGCGCGCATGTTGAATGCCGATGGAAAAGAACGCAACTTTCAGAGGTAAAACAGGTGCTGCGCAGCCGGTGAAATCCCGCTCCGCCCGCACGCGGTTCACACGCGCCGCACACTTTTTAAAAAAAGACTGTTGACCGAAAAAGCGAACTTGCTATGTAGCGCGCCCCGCAAAACGGGGGCTGCATCAAGCGGCGCTCATGAGCACGACGGCTCTGCAAAAAATTTGCAGAAAGTCGTTGACGAAAACGAGCGCGTGAGCAAATTGCACGTCCCGCTGAAACCGGCGGGCGCGCAGTAGTGCGCGAAACAGTTGCCTGTGAACGTAGTTGGTGAGGGCGCAAGTCCAGAACCCAACAGCTCGAATGCACTGAAAGTTTTTTGACAGTTTGGTTTTCGAGTCACCCATCCCCGGATTCTCCCGGGATGGCCAAAACTCAAAAACGGTCCACACAGCAAAAATTGAATTGTGCGTTGCACGTCAGTTTTTTGATTTGAAAACTTAAAAGCCGATGGCCTGCTTTAACCAGCAGGCCACAACGGCCAGATGTCGCAGCTTTGCCGCTGTGGCCAAACTTTCTACGGAGAGTTTGATTCTGGCTCAGAACGAACGGTGGCGGCGTGGATAAGACATGCAAGTCGAACGGGACTTTCATTGTAGCAATATGATGGAAGTTCAGTGGCGCAAGGGTGCGTAACACGTGGGAAATCTGCCGAGAAGTGGGGGATAGCTCGCCGAAAGGCGAATTAATACCGCATGCGGTCAGGAAGGACATCCTTCCGAAACCAAAGCCGGGGCAACCTGGTGCTTCTTGATGATCCCGCGGCCTATCAGCTAGTTGGCGGGGTAAAAGCCCACCAAGGCTATGACGGGTAGCTGGTCTGAGAGGACGACCAGCCACACTGGAACTGAGACACGGTCCAGACACCTACGGGTGGCAGCAGTCGAGAATTTTTCTCAATGGGCGCAAGCCTGAAGGAGCGACGCCGCGTGGAGGATGAAGGTCTTCGGATTGTAAACTCCTGTCATTAGGGAACAAACCTTCCAAGTAACTACTGGAAGTCTGATAGTACCTGAAGAGGAAGAGACGGCTAACTCTGTGCCAGCAGCCGCGGTAATACAGAGGTCTCAACCGTTGTTCGGATTCATTGGGCGTAAAGGGTGCGTAGGCGGCGGGGCAAGTCAGGTGTGAAATCTCGGGGCTCAACCCCGAAACTGCACTTGATACTGCCTTGCTCGAGTACTGGAGAGGAGACTGGAATTTACGGTGTAGCAGTGAAATGCGTAGATATCGTAAGGAAGACCAGTGGCGAAGGCGAGTCTCTGGACAGTTACTGACGCTGAGGCACGAAGGCCAGGGGAGCAAACGGGATTAGATACCCCGGTAGTCCTGGCAGTAAACGGTGCACGTTTGGTGTGGGCGGATTCGACCCCGCCCGTGCCGGAGCTAACGCGTTAAACGTGCCGCCTGGGAAGTACGGTCGCAAGATTAAAACTCAAAGAAATTGACGGGGGCCCGCACAAGCGGTGGAGTATGTGGCTTAATTCGATGCAACGCGAAGAACCTTACCAGGGTTTGACATGCATTGTGTCGGGGATGAAAGTCCCCTAGCTGTAGCAATACAGCGCTTTGCACAGGTGCTGCATGGCTGTCGTCAGCTCGTGTCGTGAGATGTTGGGTTAAGTCCCGCAACGAGCGCAACCCCTGTGTCCTGTTGCCAATCGCGCAAGCGGAGCACTCTGGACAGACTGCCCTGTGAAACGGGGAGGAAGGTGGGGATGACGTCAAGTCAGCATGGCCCTTACACCCTGGGCTGCACACGTACTACAATGCCCAGTACAGAACGAGCCGAAGCCGCGAGGCAGAGGAAATCCCTAAAACTGGGCTCAATTCGGATTGCAGGCTGCAACTCGCCTGCATGAAGCCGGAATCGCTAGTAATGGCGCATCAGCTACGGCGCCGTGAATACGTTCCCGGGCCTTGTACACACCGCCCGTCACATCATGGAAGTCACTTGTTCCCGAAGTGCGTGCGCCAACCGCAAGGAGGCAGCGCCCTAAGGAATGAGTGGTAACTGGGATGAAGTCGTAACAAGGTAGCCGTAGGGGAACCTGCGGCTGGATCACCTCCTTTCTAAGGAGCAAATGCCTGAAGCCTTTCACGAGGCCGGCATAGGTCGAACGCTAAATCCGCCTTTGGCGGACATGCGTTTCCAAGACCCCGCAAGCGAAAGCAAGCGGGGCTCAAATGAACTGAAACGGCAGCGCACAATTCAGTTTTTGCTTTGATTCCCGAAAATCCGGGCGTAAGAGGATCCTTGAATCACAAAACTGGGGGTATAGCTCAGTTGGTAGAGCGGTAGCTTTGCAAGCTATAGGTCAGGGGTTCGAGTCCCCTTACCTCCACCAGCGAGCTTCGCTCGAATTTGAGAGCGCAAATTTCAAATTTCAAATCGGCGCACAGCTGCCATGGGCGTGTAGCTCAGTTGGTTAGAGCATGCGCTTGATAAGCGCAGGGTCGCAGGTTCGAATCCTGCCACGCCCACCAGCACTTCGGGACAAAAGCAAACGACCGTTTTGAGATTGGCGACGCGGAGGAAACTCCCGAAACCGAACTCCCGCGGGCCGCATAGATGGCCCGGCTGGTTCTTTGACATCTGCATACAGGGTAGTAATGCAACTTCAAGAAAGCTGAGTCTGAATTCTGTCTTTGAGATGGGAATTCAGTTATCACAAATTTCCTAAACGACGGAGGTAGATCCGTCGGAGGAACAGATTGATCAAGCTACGAAGGGCGCACGATGAATGCCTTGGTGCCAACAGGCGATGAAGGACGTGACAAGCTGCGATAAGCCACGGATAGCGGCAAATACGCTTTAACCCGTGGATTTCCGAATGGGGTAACCCGGTCGGGTGAATGCCCGGCTGCCGCCGTGTGAATACATAGCACGGCGCGCGCAACACCTGGTGAAGTGAAACATCTCAGTAACCAGAGGAACAGAAAGTGACCACGATTCCGTCAGTAGCGGCGAGCGAAAGCGGAAGAGCCCAAACCACCGGCTTGCCGGTGGGGTTGTAGGATCCCGATGTGGCAGTGCCGACGTTAGGTGAAGCGAATGGAAAGTCGCTCCATAGAGGGTGAGAGGCCCGTAACCGAAAACCGAAGCACGCCTAGGGAGTTCCTGAGTAACACGATATAAGTGAAGTCTCGTGTGAATCCGCGCGGACCACCGCGCAAGGCTAAATACTAGTTGGCGACCGATAGTGAACAAGTACCGCGAGGGAAAGGTGAAAAGCACCGCTGTGAGCGGAGTGAAATAGAACCTGCAATCGTGTGCCTACAAGGTGTCAAAGCCCCGCAAGGGGTGATGGCGTGCCTTTTGCTTAATGAGTCTGCGAGTTATTGTCAGTGGCGAGCCTAAGCCGTTCTGCGGCGGAGGCGCAGCGAAAGCGAGTCCGAAATGGGCGCCCAGTCGCTGGCAGTAGACCCGAAGCGGAGGTGATCTACCCATGGCCAGGTTGAAACGCGGGTAACACCGCGTGAAGGACCGAACTGGTGGACCTTGAGAAGTCCTCGGATGAGCTGTGGGTAGGAGCGAAAGACTAATCAAACCCCGTGATAGCTGGTTCTCCCCGAAATAGCTTGAGGGCTAGCCTCATGTGTTTATGTGCGGAGGTAGAGCACTGGATGAACTAGAGCCCACACCCGGGTATCGAATTCAATCAAACTCCGAATGCCGCACAACAGAACATGGGAGTCAGTGCGTGAGGGATAAGCTTCACGCGCGAGAGGCAAACATGCCAGATCAGCAGCTAAGGTGCCTAAACGGCGCTCAGTGGAAAGGATGTGGAGATACTTAGACAATGAGGATGTTGGCTTAGAGGCAGCCATCATTTAAACAGTGCGTAATAGCTGACTCATCGAGTGTTTCCGCGCCGAAAATGATTGGCGATAAGCGTCGTACCGAAGCTCTGGAATGCACCGGGATACGTCCCGATCCATTGGTAGGGGAGCGTTGTAGCGGCGTTGAAGCGGGAGCGAAAGCAACCGTCGAGCTTCTACAAGTGAGAATGCAGACATGAGTAGCGAAAAGACTGGTTTAATTCCAGTCCGCCGTAAACCCAAGGTTTCCTGGGGAAGGTTCGTCCTCCCAGGGTTAGTCGGGACCTAAGTCGAGGCCGAAGGGCGTAGACGATGGCCAGCAGGTTCAATATTCCTGCACCGCCGAAATTTAAACCGGAGAGACGTGTGTTGGGAGAGAGGCCGGGTGTTGATTGCCCCGGTCCCGCAAGGGGACGTGGAGGCTTCGGCCGAAGCGGATCTCTTAAACAATGCACCAAGAAAAACTCCGGCGTACACTAAGGCGCCCGTACCGGAAACCGACACAGGTGGGTGGGCATAAATGTGCCAAGGCGCAAGAGTGAAACCTCGTTAAGGAACTCGGCAATCTAGCCCCGTAACTTCGGAAGAAGGGGTACCGCGCAAGCGGTCGCAGTGAAATGGGTCAACCGACTGTTTAACAAAAACACAGCACTCTGCTAACTCGCAAGAGAACGTATAGGGTGTGACACGTGACCAATGCGGAAAGATTACGGTAAGTGGTTAGCCGCAAGGCGAAGCTATGAGCCCAAGTCCCCGTGAATGTCGGCCGTAACTATAACGGTCCTAAGGTAGCGAAATTCCTTGTCGGGTAAGTTCCGACCTGCACGAATCGTGTAACGAGTTGACCGCTGTCTCAACGAGGAGCTCAGCGAAGTTGTAATGGCGGTGAAGATGCCGCCTACCCGCAGCAGGACGGAAAGACCCTATGCACCTTTACTGTACGCTGTTACTGTGTTTTCGGTTTTCATGCTTAGCGTAAGTGGGAGACTTTGATATCTTTCTTTCGGGGGAGATTGAGTCGCCAATGAAACACCACCCTTGGGAACTGGAAACTCTAACCCTCACCCGTCAACCGGGGAGGGGACACTGGCAGCCGGTCAGTTTTACTGGGGCGGTATCCTCCCAAAGAGTAACGGAGGAGTGCGAAGGTTGGCTCAGCCTGGTTGGCAATCAGGTGACGAGTATATGGATATAAGCCAGCCTAACTGTGAGACCTACAAGTCGAGCAGATGCGAAAGCAGGCCCAAGTGATCCGGTGGTTGAAAGTGGAATCGCCATCGCTCAACGGACAAAAGGTACGCTAGGGATAACAGGCTGATCGAGTCCAAGAGCTCATATCGACGACTCGGTTTGGCACCTCGATGTCGGCTCATCACATCCTGGGGCTGGAGAAGGTCCCAAGGGTCCGGCTGTTCGCCGGTTAAAGTGGTACGCGAGCTGGGTTCAGAACGTCGCGAGACAGTTCGGTCCTTATCCGCTGTGGGCGCAGGAGAATTGAGGGGTTCAAACCTTAGTACGAGAGGACCGGGTTTGACGGACCCCTGGTGTTCCAGTTGTCGTGTCAACGGCAGTGCTGGGCAGCTATGTCCGGAAAGGATAAGCGCTGAAAGCATCTAAGCGCCAAGCCTCTCCCAAGATTGATTCTCCCCGAAGGGTCGTGGAAGACCACCACGTTGATAGGTCGCGGGTGCAAGCATGGCAACACGCTCAGCCTAGTGATACTAATAACCCGTTTGGCTTGATCTATTCCTTCCTCGCCAAATTCAAGACGCGAGGAGAATGATCATCGCAATCTGAAAAACTCGGCAAGAAGTTGCGGCGAGTCCTGTATGCAGATATCAGAGAACAAGTGTGTTCTTTTGAAAGACTGACGACATGAAGAGAAGCCAAGTTTAACTGGCTTTCCATGTCACTAGAAGCCCAGGAATGTCCTGACCATGCCTGGCCTTCTGGTGATCCCAGCGCAGTGGCCCCACCCGTTCCCATTCCGAACACGGAAGTGAAACGCTGCAGCCCCGATGATAGTGCCTCTATAGGTTGCGCGAAAGTAGGACGTCGCCAGAGTTACGAGCCCGCCATGATTTTATCATGGCGGGCTCTCTTTTTTTGCGGCAATGAACTTCGAACGCGAAATACTCGTGAATCGCTCGTGGAGTCTTTCGAGGGGGATGACGTAGGGATGACATAGGAAAAGTTTCGCACATTCGGTCTGGGAGTGGGCGGACGAAGGCTGAGGGCGCAAGAAGCCATGAACGACGAAACAAGGAACCAAGAAGCCGAGGCGAAGATCATCCGCATTGATGAGGGCAAGGTGCGTGAGCACCTGGACGGAGTGGTGAGGGAGGCGGTGGAGGAGACGCTCAACAAGCTGCTGGAGGCGGAGGCGGACGTGCTGTGCGGGGCGCAGCGGTATGAGCGGAGTGCGGAGCGGGTGGACACACGCGCCGGGAACTGCGAGCGCGGGCTGCACACGAAGGCCGGGGAGGTGAAGCTGAAGGCGCCCAAGCTGCGGAGCAAGCCGTTTGAGACGGCGATCATCGAGCGCTACAAGCGGCGTGAGAGCAGCGTGGAGGAGGCGTTGATCGAGGTGTATCTGGCGGGGGTGAGCGTGAGGCGCGTGGAGGACATCACCGAGGCGCTGTGGGGCAGGAAGGTGAGCGCGAGTCTGGTGGGCGACCTGAACCAGAAGAGCTACGCGCAGATTGAGGTTTGGAGGAAAGCGCCGATCCAGGGCGAGCACGCCTACGTGTATCTGGACGGGATGTGGCTCAAGAGGAGCTGGGGCGGCGAGGTGAAGAACGTCGCGGTCTTGATCGCCGTTGGCGTGAACGCGGAGGGCTACCGCGAGGTGCTCGCGGTGGCCGAGGGCAGCAAGGAGGATCGGGAGAGTTGGGTGAAGGTCCTGCGCGGGATGAAGGAGCGCGGGCTCAAGGGAGTGAGGCTGATCGTGAGCGACAAGTGCCTCGGCGTGGTCGAGGCGCTGGCGGACCTTTACCCCGGGGCAGACTGGCAGCGGGGCGTGGTGCACTGGTATCGCAACGTGTCGACCGAGGTGCCCGGCGGGAAAGTCAGAGAAGTGGCTGCGATGCTCAAGGCGATCCACGCGCAGGAGAATGTGGAGGCAGCGCGTGGCAAGGCCGCCGCCGTCGTGGGCAAGCTGCGCGAGATGAAGCTGCGCAAGGCGGACGAGGCAGTGGAGAGCGGAATCGAGGAAACCCTCAGCTACATGAACTACCCGCGGGAGCACTGGCGCAACCTGCGCACGAACAACCCGCTGGAGCGGGTGATCCGCGAGATTCGGAGGCGCACGCGCGTGGTGGGCTCGTTCCCCCGACGGCAGCAGCGCGCTGATGCTGGTGGCCGCGCGGCTCCGGCACATCGCCGGGACCAAGTGGGGCAGCAAACGCTACACGGACATGAGCCGGCTGCGCGCCACCGCACCGGACACCGAGAAGGGCACGACCGCCGCATAACTTCAAATCCCCGCCGTCCTGAACCAGCGACGATCCCCAAGAGTTGTTGATTCAGGGGGGACAGAGGGCAGCCATTGCCACCCAGAACACCAAAACCAAAACCCAACAACCAACCAACAAAACGAAAGGAGCCCGCAGCCTTCCTCAGCGCCACCCCTCAATCAAAGTGCGAAACTTTCTGGACACTACCACCATGCGCGAGTGACGTGACTTCGCTTTTTCGAGTCGAGTGAAGAGTGAGTCTGGGGATTTCAGAAAGAACCCAGATCATGAAAGGAAAACGATACACAACCGAAGAAAAGATCCGCATTCTGCGGGAAGGAGACGGAGGCAAAGCCGTGGCCGAGGTGTGCCGGGAACGGAACATCTCGGAACAGACCTACTACCGGTGGAAGCGGCAGTTTGGGATGATGGAGGTCAACGAGGCGAAGCGGCTCAAGGAGCTTGAGCGTGAGAACGCGGAGCTAAAGAAGATGCTGGCGGAGTCGCTGCTGAAGAACCGGGTGCTGGAGGCAGTTTGCGAAAAAAAATGGTAAGCCCAGGGCACCGCAAGGCAGTGGCGAGGGAGGTGGTGGAGGCAGGGATGTGCTCTGGGCGAGCAGTGTGCCGGTTCCTTGGGTTGTCCCGAGGAACGTATTGGTATCGGGGCCGATTGCCGTCGCCCCGGCAGGAGCAATTGGAACGGCGGATGAGGGAACTCTCCGAAGAGCACCCGCGCTACGGCTACCGACGGATTGCCGCGTTGCTGAGGCGGGAAGGCTGGGCCGTGGGCAGGCGGCATATCCAGCGGCTGCGGCGTTGCGCCGGGCTGCGCGTGCCGCCGAGCAAGCGCAAGGTGGTGCGCCGAGGAGTCTCCACGGGGCTGCCGACCAAGGCGACGCACCGCGGGCATGTGTGGACGTGGGACTTCATCGCGGATGCCACCGTGAGAGGAGGAGCCTTGAGGATGCTGACGATCCTCGACGAACACACCCGGGAGTGCCATGTGCTGAGAGCCGACCGTGCATTGCGCTCGGAGGACGTGCTGGAGTGGTTGAAGAAGGCGATCGAGAAGCATGGAGCGCCCGAATACCTGCGCAGCGACAACGGCAGCGAGTTCATCGCCAAGATCGTGCAGCAGTGGCTGGCAGAGAACCGCATCAAGACGATCTACATTGATCCCGGCAGCCCGTGGCAGAACGGCTTTGTGGAAAGCTTCCACGGCCGGTTCCGCGACGAATGCCTCAACCGCGAGCAACTCTGGACACTGACCGAGGCGCGCGTGGTCATCGAGGACTTCCGGCAGCGCTACAACCACATCCGCCCGCACAGCAAGCTGGGCTACCAGAGCCCCGCCCACTTCGCCCAACCACGACTCACCCCATCCCCGGCTCCGGTCGGCCTCCGGCCTCCCCGCGCCGGGGATGGACAAACCAAAAACCAGACACTAAACACACAAACCAACCACTCGGACTAACTCTCCCTGTGGCTCGAAAAGATGAGTCCGGTCAATCTTCTCCCGTTCCGCCTCGAACACGTCCGAGCACCGCTTCAAAAACAGCATCCCGAAGATGTAGTCCTTGTAGGTGGCAGCATCGAGCCCCTCCTGCCGCAAGCGGTCAGCAGCGGCGTAGAGGTGGCGTTCAAGTTTAGCGAGTGAAAGTCGAGGCATCGGAGCAAACCATCCGCGCAGACCGGCTGGCCGAGATGGGGAGTAGGTTTTTACACGCGCCCTCGCCGCGGACGAGTAGAAAGCGACGTTCGAGGGGATTTAGGTTAAGCCGATTGGTTTCCCCGCATTTCACACCGCGCGGGTCAACGGCGACATCAGGAAGAAATCCAACCGATTCCACCAAGGCATATGAAAAAAAGAGTTCGGGTGCGGTCGCCAGCCAACCCGAACTCCTCTTGCGAGCATTCAATTTAGCCCGACGGCTACATCGAGCAGCCCGTGCAGCGCCTCCGTGCGTTTGGGCAATTCGGAGAGGCTGCCGAGCTTGAGCGATTCGGTGAACGCGTTGAACAGCGACCAGACATTGCGCGTCTCGAACTCGGGGTGCCTTGGTTCGCGCCATTCGTGCAGCACATCGGGGATGTAGCTGTTGGCGCAAGAAGGCCGATGGCGCGCCCGGTGAGCTGCGGCAGATCGCGTGCGATGAAGCGCGTGTGCTTCCGCGCAAACTTCACCTCGCCGCTGAACGAGAGGTTGTCGCAAACGAAGACCGACGCTCCGGCAACGATGCCGGCGGGGAAGGTTTTGTCATGGGAGTTGCGCAGGCCGAGCACCCAGCAGTAGTCGGAGCCGGATTTGCGCCCGTGGATCTCCATGAGGCCGAAGTAGCGCATGCCATCGTGGGTGAGCGAGTGGGCCTGTGCGCCGATGGCGAGGCTGGTGGTGGCCAGCGTGCGCTCGACCGTGCGGACGAGCTGGTCATGCGGGATCGGATGCCATGAAGCGGTGGGCCGCGGCGTGCGGATCTTTGTGACTTCTGTGAACTCCACGGCGGACGCGCCGCAGTGGAGGATGAGGTTCGGGTGCCTGCGCGTGGCGGGCGCAGGTGGATCGATGAGGTGGAGCATGCTGTTGTTTCCTTTCTGTGTTGGTTGGTGGACACGGGTCAGGCGGCGTGTTGCTGCAGCCATTCCCACGTGCTGATGGATTTGGTTTCAGTTGCGGTGATGATCGCCGCGCCGCCGCCGTAGGCGTCGGTGCGGGGTTTCGAGCAGTCGTGCGACCACTCGAAGGTGATGCGCCCCTGCGGATTGAATTTCTGCAGGAGGTGCTGGAGGAACGTGCAGACGGCATCGATGCCGCCGTGCCCGGAGTGCAGCCAGATGGCGGTGCTCCCCGGCTCGGGCTCCGTGTCAAAGAGCCAGTTCTCCATCTCCGCACGGATGTCGGCGGGGATGTCATCGGGCAGCGTGTCATCCTGCCCGGCGCCGCTCATCGTCTGCGCGAGCTGCAGCGCGTATTTCTGAGCGGC
>JBGAPP010000017.1:0-121926 GCA_044221185.1 Chthoniobacteraceae bacterium
CGCTGCAGCGAACCCGGCATGTCGCCGTGGTTAGCAATCATTGTCTCCCGTGCGCCGGGTCGCTGAGCTTTTGTCGTTAATGCCATGAAGCTCGTCAGAACCGCCACGTTCGCCGCCGTATTGTTGGGCGTTTGCCTGTGGTCCCGCGCCGGGCTCGGCGACGAGGCGGCGGCCCGGCTCACTCCCGGGAGCACCTTCACCGTCCCGTTCCCGGAGATGCCGCCGACCTACTGGGCGATGGCTACCTCGAACAAAGGGCCGGCGTTCCTGTCGATTTCGCTCCCCAGGAACTATGCGCCGGGCGGCAAATTCCCGCTCCTCGTCTTCCTGCACGGCGGCAGCGGCGGCAATGGTGGTCCCAAGGCGCCCATCGTGTCTGCGATGACGGAAGACCAGGACTTTGTCTGCGCCTCCATGCCCTTCTTTAAGAAGATCGCTCCGAAGGACCCCGGCGGCAATGCCGTCATGCGGGATGAGGACGCCCAAACCATGTGGCCCTACTTCCGCACCATGCTCGCCAAGCTCTTCGAGGTCGTCCCGAACATCGACAAGAGCCGCATGATCATCGGCGGCTCCTCCAATGGTGCCCACGCCACGCAGGGCCTGATCGATGAATCAGGCGGGGAAATCGCCCGGCAGTTCTCCGCCTTTTTCTTCATCGAGGGCGGCGGCCGCCTGAAGCATTACGAGCTGCTGAAGGGGAAGCCGTATCTCATGGTCTCCAGCCAGACGGCCTCCAAGCGCCGGGCACAGGAGATCATCGACCAGGCCACGGCTGCTGGCGCCTCGACCACGTTCATCTTTGAGGATGCCGGCGGCCATACGGTCCCGATGAAGGCGGCCCCCGCCATGCGTGCCTGGCTCATCGGACCGGCGACAAAGGCCTCTTCACCGAAATGACTGGCCGGCCCAATGGACAAAGCGCCTAAACGCCTAAACGCCGCAGCGGACCCGGCGGGGGCGTCGCGGTTGCAGTCGTTGCGTCCCGCGCGCCTGCTTGCTGAGGACTGACAAGCGTGGCTCCCATTTGCTGATGCGCGCGCATTTCCCACCACAGCGGCCGAAGAAGCGGCGCAAGATCTCCACCGGGGCGGTGCTCCTGCTCGCCGCGCTGATGCTGCTCCCGGTCCTCGCCGTGGTGCGGCTGGCGCGCTCGTGGGATGTGCGGTTTGTCGGCGGCTGTCTGCTGCTCGTCTCGGGCGTGACGGTCTGGATGTATTGGCACGACAAGCGCCGGGCGGAGAGCGGCGGCTGGAGGACGCCGGAATCCACGCTGCATTTCGCCGGTCTGCTCGGAGGCTGGCCCGCGGCCTTCCTCGCGCAGCGCGCCTTCCGGCACAAGACGGCCAAGGCCAGCTTCCAGGCGGCATTCTGGGGCATCGTCGCGCTGCATCAGGCGGCGGCCTTCGACTATCTCCACGACTGGCATTACTCCCGCGCCGTGCTCCTGCTCCTCCGTTCGTGAGGCGGATCGGCCAGATGGAGGGTGAAGGTGCGGTGGATCTCGACGAACCGAATGGCTCATGGCCGCCGCTGCGAAGCGGGGCGCTTCCACCAGAGCACGTAGCCGCTCGCAATCTGCAGGATGAGGGCGAGGCAGGTGAGAAAGGCGACGGCCCGTGTAGCGGTGCCGCCGATGGCGCCGGTGTGCAGGGAGAGCTGGAGGTTGCCGTAGCGCTCGAGCCACGTGCCCTCGCGGGAACTGTGTGTGCCGAGCACATCGCCGGTGAAGCGGTCGAGGAAGACGACGCTGCGGCCCGCAGGCGAGCCGTCCTCCGGGAATGCGAGCTGCACGCGGAACGGAGCGCGCGGATTCGGGGCGGGCATCTCGATGGCGGCTGCGCGGGTGCCGGGCAATGCGGCCTCGGCGCGCTGGATGGCGTCGTCCACAGAGATGCGCGTGCTGCCGGCGGCGGGTGGATTTCCCTTCGGAACGGGCGGGTGCTCGGTGTGCAGATAGCGAAGCGTCAGACCGGTGCCGGCAATCACGAGCAGAAAGAGCGAGGAGTAGAGGCCCGCGACGCTGTGCAGCTCCAGATTGAATCGGCGGAAGTTTGCGCCACGCCGGAACCAGCCGATGCGCAGCGGCCACCAGAGCCATAGGCCCGAAAGCGCCAGCGCGATGGTGAGGATGGTCGCGACGACGACGATGGTTCCGCCGGTCGGACCGGAGAGGAGGTTCACGTGGAGCTTCACGAGCGTCTGGGTGAGTCCGGTGCGGCGCGGGCGCGAGCCGAGCATTTCCCCGGAGGACGGATCGAAATGGACCACGCGCTGCCCGGCGAAGAGCATCAGCGCATCACGCCCATCCCGTGGCAGGTGGATGCCGTCCACCCGCGCCTCCGGCGAATGCTCAGCGAGAGCCGCCAGCGCCTGCTCGACCGGGGCGTGCGCGCCACCGTCGGACTTCCGCGGGTAAAGGTCCGGCGCGAACCAACGGGCGAGTGGACGCTCGATCACGAGCAGCGCGCCGGTGACCGCAGCAACAAGGATGACCAGGCCGGCGAGCAGGCCCACCCACCGGTGCAGCCAGAGCAGGAGCGGACGAATCTTCACGGTGAAATCGCGCGGAGGCGGATGAATCGGGCCGGCGCGCTGCCGACCGCCACGGTGTCGCGGAAGGTGACGGTCTCGGTGCCGTCGCCATTGTCCGCGGGCGCGCCGTGGAGCACGGGCGTCGCGAGCCAAAGGCCGTTGATGAGATCGCCGGTGGCTTCGACGGAGACGCTCGCTCCAATGCGGCGCCGGAAGGTGAGCGCGAGATAATCCGCGCCGCTCACATTCACGAGGCTCTGCGCGGGCGGCACCGACGCGGCGAGCGGATGCGTGCCGAGGCTGTATTCGATGAGCGTTGTCAGACCGTCCTCATCGTCGTCGTCGAGGTCTGGCGCGGCGAAATCACCGAGCGTGTCGCTTTTCCACTGCTGATAAAGCGACCACGTCGTCGCGCTCACGGGGTCGGTCGGGAGCGAGTCGCTGCCATCGGCGAAAAGCGATCGCACCCGCAGCCATCGCGTGCTCGATGGCGCGAGGCCGCCCGCGAGCTGCGGGCTGCTGGCTGGCGTGCCGACGACGCTCCAGCCATTCGCGCCGTTCGCGCTTTGCTCCACGCGGTAGCCGGCTGCGGTCGGCTCGCCGCTCCATGCGAGGGAAAGCGCGGAGCTCGACATGACGCCCGCGGCGGGCGCGGTCGGCGGACGCCAGCGGAGTTTGTCGCGGGTGATGATGCGTGCGGAGTTCATGAAAATGGCCGCGCCGCCGTCGGGCGCGCCGCAGGAGAGGATCGAGAGGTGTTTGTGAGTCGGAGTGTCGTTGCCTGCGATGCCGTCGTCATTGGTGTCGGGGGTGGTCGGGTTGTTGTCGTCATCGTCCTGCGAGTCGAAGTCATTCCACGGAATCACAAACGAGAGCCGCGGAAACGCCGCCGGGATGCGCGTGAGGTAGACTGTGTTTCCAAAGGTGTTCGCACGAGCCGCCGGCCCTTTGGGGTCCGGCCCGGCCTGGGGCACGCAATAGACCTTCGGGTAGCGCGCAAAGAGCTTGTTTGCGTCCCACGAGAGCACCCAGTCGTCGTCGTAAAAATTGTGCCCGAAGCAGTCCACACGGTCGTCACCCGGATAATAGTAGTCGGCGGCGGCGGAGATGCTGAGGTTGTGTTCGCTGGATGCGGATTCATAGACCCAGATGAGGTTGTGAATGTCGTGCCCGAGCGGCGCGGGCAGCGTGAGCCGGTCGCGGATGTGGTCCCACAGGCCGAGGTATTCCGCTCGCGTGCGGTGGCCCCACCAAAACCAAGCGCCATTCATCTCGCTGAGCGGGCGGAAGAGAATCGGCGCACCGCCGGTCGCCGTGTTGTGCCGTTTGATTTCCGCCGCGACGGAATCAATCCACCCGTCCATCACCGAGCGCGCGACTTGGTTGCTCGCGCTCACGCCCGGCGGCTGCGTGAGCGGCGTGGCGTTCAGCGCGGTGGCGTGGGCCGGGTCGAGCAGCCCGGCGATGTCCACGGCGACCTGGTCGCCCTCCTTGCCGTTGATGTTCTGGCTGTTCATCAGGTGCGAGCGCCACGGATTCGCCATCGCCCATTTCAGCAGCGGCACGCCGCCCGCCAGCGTGTGCGCGATGGCGAGGTCGGTGCTCGCGGTGATTTGCAGCGGAACATTCACGCCCTCGATGGCGAGACTCATCACCGCTGGAAAGCGCCCGCCATTTTGCGCCAGCCCGAGCGGCGTCCAGTAGGCATTAAAATCCGCAGCGTTGTCGCGAATGTTTTGCCCGATCCACGTCTCGCCGCGCGACGGCGCGAGCGCGAGTGCGCGCAGTTGCGCACGGGCGAGGAAGGTCGCGCTGGCGTCGCTTGGCTTGCCGGGAAAGGAGTTCGCGTCCTGCGGATCCGTCGCCGCGTGGTATTCCTGGAGGTTCGTGAAGCCGTCGCCGTCGTAGTCGAGCGCGGCGTCGGCGGCGTTGCGCGGATTCAGCGCGAGCGGGAAACGCGCCTCCCAGTCATCCGGCAGCCCGTCGTCATCGCTGTCGCTGTCATCGGAAAAAGGCAGCGTCGCCTGCGCGTGGTTCGCGGATTCCTCGCTGTTCCAAAGCCCGTCGCCGTCGTCGTCGAGTTCCATCGCAAAATCATCGAGGTCGTAGCCGGGGAACCACGCCGGCGGCGGCGGATACGCACTCGACGAGCGGTGGAGCTGCTCGCACTCGAACTCAATCGTCGCCGCTGTGAGCGACGTGACCCATTGGAGTTTCGCCGTTCCGGTGACGAGCACCCAGCCATCCTGCACCGTTACGATGCGCTCGGCGAGGATGAGCGGCGTCTGCGACACTGAGTTGTCGCGCCAGCGCAGGAAGCACCGCACGCTCGCCTCCTGCGCCGCCGCATCGAGGCGGAACCAAAAGCGCGTCGTGTAAATGCGCGCGTTGCCATTCGCGATGAGCGCATTCCTCAGCGCGACTGTGTTGAAGCTGCCTTGTGCCGGGCCGTCCTGCACGTGGTCGCGCCCCGCCACGCGCAGGATTGTTGACCCCGTGCCGCCCGGAAACCGCGCACCGGGGACGGGCAGGACGGTGCAGTCGAGCGGCGTGTTCGTGCCGATGCTGGATGAGAGCGAGTCCTTTTCCGTCCAATTCGCAGTGGAAAGTGCAGACTCGAAATCGCCATTCGCCACCGGCCCGGCAACGGCAGTCGTGAGTGTGAGCGAGGCGACGATGCTGCGGATGAATGCGTGGTGCTTCTTCATGCCGCGAAACTGCGCGTGTTTCGGAAATCCGCATATGCACCCGCAGGAGTATTGGCCCGGGTGTCCGAATCCCCTACGTTGCGGGCGATGAACCTCGCTCACTGGCTCGCGCGCCCCTTCGCCGTGGCGTCGCTCACGCTGGCGCTCACGCTCGTGCCGGTCGCGCTTGCGGTGCGGCATTTCCAGCGCGCGGCGGCGGCCAGCGACGCGGCCATTTTTTCCGCCGCCAGCGCCACGGTGGAGGAAAAGCTGCGGCTGATGACGGTGCGCCACACCTCGTGGCTGAACATCCTCCGCAATCGCCTGGGCACGGCCGCCGGGCGCACGGCGCGCGACCTCGACCGCGAACTGCCCGACTACATCTGGCGCAACAGCCCGCCGCACTGGCACAGCATCGCGCTCGTCGAGGGTGGACACATCGTCTGGATGCGCGGCCAGGAAATCCCGCCGCTCGCCGTGGGCGCGGAGATTTCGGCGGAGCCGAAAATCGCGGCGCTGCTCGCGGGCATGGCCGCCGCGCCTGCTTCCGAGCACCAGTTCCCGTGGAGCACTGCGCTGCCGGGGCGCCGGCTCTGCGTGGCGATGCAATTGCGCGGCGACACCTCGCTGCTCGGCTGGCTCGACCTCGCCGCGATGTGCGCCAGCCCGGAGGCGCAGCTCTCAGGAAAACCGGGCGCGTTGCTCGTCGCGCTGGCCGATGAAAAACGGCCGGACTCGCGAGTGGTGGAAATCGGCGAGAACCGGCTGACGTGGCAGGCCGCCATCGCGCGCGGTCCACGCTACGCGGAACTGCTCGCGCATCCCTCCGGCACCTACGCGCTCGCGGCGGGAGGCTTCACCGCACTGCTGCTCGCCACGCTCGCCGGCCTCGCGGCAAAGGCGCGGCTGGATTCGCAGCGGACGCTGGCACTGCGCGCCGCGCTCGATGCGGAGCGCGAGGTCGGGCGGCTCCGCGGCCAGTTCGTCAGCTCCGTGTCGCATGAGTTTCGCACGCCGCTCAGCGTCATCGTCTCCTCGGCGGATTTGCTGGAGAGCTACGGCCCGCAGCTCGACGCCGCGCGCAGCAGCGAGGCCGTCGCGCAGATTCAAGACTCCGCAGCGCGGCTCGCTGAAATGGTGGACGAAATCCTCCTGCTCAGCCGCCTCGAATCCGGCCGCGTGCAGCCGCGCGCCGATGACGTGGACCTTTCCCAGCTCTGCCACGTCGTCGCCCGCGAAGTCGCCACCGCCACACGCGACCGCTGCCCGATTTCCGTCGAGGCGAGCGGCAGCGCCCGCAGCGACGCCACGCTCCTGCGCAGCATCCTCGCAAACCTCCTCGGCAATGCCGTGAAATACAGCCCCGCCGGCTCGCCCATCCGCCTCGCCGCCGAGCAGCGCGGCGGCGCGACCGTTTTCACCGTGAGCGACAGAGGCATCGGCATCCCCGCCCCCGACCTCGCGCGAGTCGGCGAGGCTTTTCACCGCGCCGCGAATGTCGGCGACACACCCGGCACCGGCCTCGGCCTCGCCATCGTGCGACGCAGCGCCGCATTGCTCGGCGGCACCTTCAGCATCGAGAGCGAGGAAGGCCGCGGCACCACCGCCACACTCACCCTGCCTGCGGCATGACCACCATCCTGCTCATCGAAGACCACGCGCCGCTGCGGCGAAACCTCAGCGACATCCTCGCGCTCGAAGGCCACCGCGTGCTCGAAGCCGCCACCGGTCCCGACGGCCTGCGCGCCGCGCGCGAGCAGCGCCCCGACCTCGTCCTCTGCGACATCATGCTCCCCGGTTGCGACGGCATGGAAATCCTCGCCGCCCTCCGCGGCGACGCCGCCACCAGCGCGCTTCCGTTCATCTTCCTCACGGCAAAGGGCGAGCCGCACGACATCCGCGCCGGCATGAACCTCGGCGCCGACGACTACCTCCCGAAGCCCGTCGTCCGCCGCGACCTGCTCGCCAGCATCCGCGCCCGCCTCGCCCGTGCCAGCAGCCAGCGCCCGCGCCTGCCGGATTTCAGCAGCCCCGCCCCGCTGGAAAAACTCGGCATCTCCCCGCGCGAAGCCGAGGTGCTCCTGTGGATGGCGCAGGGCAAAGCCAACCACGAAATCGCCACCATCCTCGGCTGCACCCATGCGACGGTGAAGAAGCACACCATCCACATTTTTGAAAAACTCAGCGTCGAGTCCCGCGGTGCCGCCATGCTCACCGCCATCGAGACGCTGGCCGTGGCGTGATCGGTCTCATCGTCGCCGACATTCCCATCGGCGAATCCTGCCATTACCCGGACCGCAGCAAATGGTGCGTGCCCATCCCCGGGCGCCGGCTCATCCGCTCCGATGCGCTGGACTACTACGACGGGGAGGAGTGAGGGCTAGTGCTTCTTCTCCACCGGCACGAGCGGGACGCTGTGATCCGGGAGGCTCGAATCGAGAAAGCCGAGGGCGTGCGGGAGCTTGAGGACGCGGACGCCGGCGCGCTTCTGCTCCTCGGCGAACTGCTCGTGGAGGTCGCGCATTTTCGTCCAGTGCCACTTGGGGCGGAAGTGGTGCTCGGCGTGGTAGCCGTTGTTGAACCAGAGGAGGTTGTAGAGGCGGTTGTAGCTGCTGACGCCCCAGGCGATGGGCACGTCGGGGTTGCCGCCGTAGTGGCGGTAGTAGCCGTTCAGGTAGGAGAGGCAGTGGCCGAAATACCAGAAGGGGAGGTAGAAGAAGACCATGAAGCGCCAGTTCCACCAGAAGGCGAAGGCGAGGAGCGCGACGAAGGAGATGATTTCAAAGAGGCCGAAGCGCGCGTCGGCGGGGTTCTTCCGCTTCAGCTCGCCGTAGATCATCTTCGGGTCGTCGCGGAAGAAGCTGAGGAAGGTGTAGCGCCAGACGTTCTCCGCGTCGTCGTCGTGGCCGTGGCGGTAGATGGAGAGCCAGTCGATGGTGTCGCCCTTCTCGTCCCTGCGGTCGCTGTTGCCCTTGTGGTGCTGCTGGTGAACGCATTCGTAGAACTGCTGCGAGAAGCCGATGGTGATGGACTCGAGCCAGCTGAATGCGCGGTTCAGCGCGTGGGAGGTGAAGTAGGGGTTGTGGAGGAAGTTGTGGGAGATGCCGTTGATGTTCCAGGAGATGCTGATGGAGAAGAGCAGCCCGCACGCGACGATGGCCCACCACGGGAGCCACGGGAAGAAGACGAACACGGCGGCGAGGCACGCGAAGTGGAAAAGACCGGCGAGCACGGGGACGATGTCGGCCTTCGAGTGGGCGAAAATTTTCACGGCGCGGAGACTACGCGGCGAAGGACGCGCTTCAAGCGGCGATGACTGGCGCAAAAGCGAACCACGGACACCGCGGCGATGCGCAGTGTCCGCGGGCGATGCTAGAAACGCAGCGTGAACTGCGTCGCGATCACGCTGCTCCCGCGGCGCGATCCCGTCGTCTCCTGCTCGAAGCTGTATTGCACTTTGAGCTGCGTGTGCGCGGTGAAGCGGTAGCCGAGCGCGGCGTCGATGCGCCATGCGTCGTTGCTCCAGCGCGAGGTGCCGCCGGCGACGACGAGGGCGACGAGGAGATTGCGTGCTTGGATCATGGAGTTGCGCCGTTGGATTTCGCCGCCGACGCGGTGCCCGGGGAGCGGATCGAGTAGCCGATGGAGCGCTCGGTGTGCACGAGCGGCTCCGCAAATGCGGCGTCCACCTTCTTGCGCAGGCGGCCGATGACGATGTCCACGGTGCGCATGTCATACTCGTGTTCGCGCTGCCAGACGAGTTCGCAGATCTCCGTGCGGGAAAATGCGCGCCCCGGCTCCTGCATGAGCACATGGAGCACGTCGAATTCCCGGGGAGAAAGCGGGATCGTCTCGCCCCCGCGGGTCACGCGCCGGTTTTTCACGTCCATCCGCAGATCGGCGACCTCGAGCCGGTCCGCCGCGGTCGGAGTGGACCCGCGCCGGCCGAGCGCCTCCACGCGCGCAAGCAGCTCGTCCATCGAGAACGGCTTCGTGAGATAGTCGTCGGCGCCGGCCTTCAGCCCCTGGACGCGGCTGGCGACATCGCCGCGGGCGGTGAGGATCAGCACGCGCGAGGCGCAGCGGTTCTCCTTCAGCCTCGCGAGCACTTCGAGGCCGTTCATCCCGGGCAGGTTCAAATCGAGCACGATGAGGTCGGGCACCTGATCGAGCGCCACCCGGAGGCCCTCGGCGCCGTCGTGCACCGCCTTCGCCTCATTGCCCGCGCGGTAAAGCGCACTCGTAACGTGTCGGGCAAGCTGCAGTTCGTCTTCGACAACAAGGACTCGCATGAGGGGTGGCTGGCAGTTAATGATCCGCTCCGGATTTCACGAGCGCCGCTTGAGCGCGCAGGCCCGCATCGGGCAGGGTTTTTGGATGAGAACCGGGCATTGACCGCATCTCACCGCAGTAAAATGCAACGTGCGACATGATGCGAATCCATGAATTGTATCAAGGCTGATACAATCCCCGGATCACGCAAAAAGCCCTGGCGCGGCGGCGTTCGCTCGGGCCGAAGAGAACAACCAACGCATTCCCCGACCAGCCGCGAATTGGCCGGCGCGGCGTCTGCCGATCATTGGAAAGGCACCGATTCAGCGGAGGGCCGGCCTGCTTCACCGGCGAAGCAGGCACCCCTCCCCACCCGAAACCCACAGTTTGGCGACCCGGTCGGACCCTGCCCCACCGGTTCCCCCCGGACCGATGTGGCTTAACCCTTTTACCGGCCGGGCCGCCTCCCTGTGATTTTGTTTCGGGTGTCCGCTTTCACGGACACGCGCCCATTTAGCATCCGATATGCCAGCGTCGGCGCGCCGCACTTCCAACAGGGGAAACTTTCCTTCATGTCCAAAATCGCGCGGGATTTTGGGTGAAAACCGCTGCGCGTTTTTTTCCACCGAGGAAAAAACGAGACGCCGTAAAAGCCGGGGAACCGCGTCCGCGGGCGGGATTTCCATCCGCGCAGCCGCTGCCCGGGAATCAATGGGATCGGCGCACGCCGGGATGCGTAGTTTCCCACACCCGAACCCACACTCGACGCTTCACTTCGCGCACGCGCCCTGCTTTCACTCAGGGCAACGCCACCGCGCCAGCCACACATGGACAAAACCGACCTTCGCCTCGACCCGCTCACACGCGAATGGACCATTTTCAACGAAAGCCGCGCGCTGCCGCCGGTGAACGGCTCGGTGCGCGACGAGAAGCTCGGGGAGAGCCCGTTCCGCGCGGGGCTGGAGCATTTCGCGGCGCACGCGCTGCACCACTCCGCCGGCGAGTCGGGCTGGCAGGTGCGCGTGGTGCCAAACCGCCTGCCAGTCCTCCGCGTGGAGGGCGACAGCCGCGCGCAGATGGACGGCATCTACGAGCACCTCGACGCGGTGGGCGCGAACGAGATCGTGATCGAGGATCCCGGCACCCGCAGCCTCGAGGATCTGCCGTCCGGCGCGATCGCGCAGGTGATCCGCGCGTGGGCTGTCCGCATCGAGGATCTCATGCGCGACATGCGGCTGCGCGCCTTCACGGTGGTGAAAAGCGTGGGCCGCGTCGCGGGACAGACCATCGCCCACAGCCTCAGCCAGGTCATCGCCATGGCCGTGGTGCCGCCCGCGCTGCGCCGCAAGCTGCGGCACGCCCACGAGCACTTCGCGCTTCGCAAGCGCTCGCTCTTCGCCGACGTGATCGAGCACGAGCGCCGCAACGCGACGCGCGTGGTGCATGAGAATGCGGACTTCTTCGTCTTCTGCCCCTACGCCTCGCGCGCGCCGTTCGAGCTGGCCATCTGGCCAAAGCGCGACGGGCCCGACTTCCACCGCATCACCCATGAGGAGGCCGGCCACCTCGCGCAGGCGCTCGGCCTCGCGCTGCGGAAGCTGAACCGCGCCATCAACCATCCGCCCTACCACCTCTCGCTCACCACAGCGCCGTCGCGCGTCCATCCCACCGAGGACTTGGAGACGCTCGACCACGACTTCCGCTGGCACATCACCGTCTCGCCCGTCCTGCGCCCGACCGACGCGCTCGCCGCCGCCACCGGCTGCCACGTGAACGGCATCTGGCCCGAGGTCGCCGCCGACTACCTCCGCTCCCTGCCCGAGGCGCCATGAGGCGGTCGAAGGACGACGGTCGAAGGACGAAGGCCAGCACGGCCTGCGGAGCGAGGCACAGCACCCGGACGCAGCTTCCTGCCTTCGACCTTCGCCCTTCGTCCTTCGACCTTCTGCCCTGGGCCTTCGACCTTCGACCCTCGTCCTTCGTCCATCCATGACCGGCCGGCACGTCTTCTTCGAGGGCCGCGTGCAGGGCGTCGGCTTCCGCTGGACGGTGAAAAACCTCGCCCGCGGCTACGACGTCACCGGCTGGGTGAAGAACCTCCCCGACGGCCGCGTCGAACTCCAGGCCGCCGGCGATGCCGATGAAGTGGACGCCTTCCTCGAAGCCATCGAGGAGAGCGACCTCAAGGCGCACATCAGGAAGGTGGACGTCCACGTGATCGCCCCGCCCGCCGGCCTCCGCGGTTTTGAAATCGCGCAGTAAAGGCGGCACCCCGTCCCGCCTCGCCTCTCGCACCCGCACCTCCGTTTCCCGAATCGTTCCCGGCCCTCAGCAGCTTCCATCCGGTCTCCGGCCACGGAGGATTCTCCCCACCGCCGACCACATCATCGTCGGCAGCAAACGGCATAAATCCACTCGAGAGGCGGGGAAACTCTAAACCCGCAATGAGCCCGACTGGCGCACGCTGGCAGGGGTCTTTTCGTCTTAACTTATTCAGCAAATGCGCGAGGGATTTTGACGGCGGTGGTGTGTGAACAAATGCGGGTGAAATCAAAACCGCCCGCTCAACAAAAACAACAAACCAAAAAACAAGTATGAAAACTCTCCTGAAACTCACACTCGCAATCAGTGCCATCGCAATGCTCGGTTCGGGCAGTCTCCGCGCTGACTCGTCTGAAGTCTTTCGGATGTCGAATCAAGCTGCTGCTGCCGCCTTTGCAAAAGGAAAGGTGCTCCCCGCGCCAGTGCGTGACGTGAAGTGCGACACGATGACCATCCAAGGCGGAGGCCGCAACGGATGGGTGACTGTCCCGTGCAAACACTATGCAAGCGTCCGCCCGGACGATTGCCGCCGTGCCTGCGCCAACAAGTAACACCGCAAACCAAATCAGCCGGGCGGGATACTCGACTTCCCGCCCGGCTCCGGCTGGAATCCACCCATGAAGGACGACCAAGAACTCCGTGAACTGCTCCGCAAAGCGGTGCCCGACGCTTCAGCGCCCCAGCGCTTCGGAGCCGCAGTGTGGCAGCGCATCCAGACCCGGAGCGAGGCGGAGGCCCGCAGCGGATGGAGGCAGTTTTTTGGAACCCTGTTTGCTCTGCGGACGCGCCCGGCGTTCGCTGCGTTTGCCCTGCTTGTGTCAGTCGGTGCTGCAGCGGGACTAGCATCACTCCGTGCGTCGGATGCGAACGCGCGTGCGCGCACGATGCTGGTGGAGCAGCACGTTGCCACGATTGACCCGTATGCGCGGCTGGCCGTCACGCGATGAGACGGGTCGTGACCATGTTGCTGGCGATGGCAGCCGCGGCGGCGACCGCGTATTTGGTCCGCTATCATTTTGCCACACGCGAGACGAGGCAGATGCTCGATGCCCATGACGGAAGCGCGTGGCTGCGTTCGGAATTCGCGCTGACCGACGAGCAGGCCAGCGCAATCGCCGCGCTTCAATCTGAATACGAGCCGCACTGCATGGAAATGTGCTCGCGCATCGTCAAATCGCGCTCGCGGCTGGAAACGCTGGTTTGCGGGAGCAGCGCGATGACGCCGGAATTGGAGGCGGCGATGCTTGAGGCGGGCCAGCTTGAGGCCGAGTGCCGTGCCGCGACGCTCGCGCAGGCACTTGCCATCAGCACCCACATGGCCCCGGAGCAGGCCGTCCGTTACCGCGCGATGATTGCCCGGCGCATCCTGCCGGGCACGCTGCGCCACGACACGGCCACCCACCGTTGAGCATGAGTGATTCGCACGAGGCCGACGCCAACGCCATGACTCGGCTGCGCGCTGGCGACGACCTTGCCCTCAACGAGCTGATGGCGCGGTGGCAGCAGCCGCTCATCAATTTTCTCCTGCGTTTTTGCGGCAATGAAGCCACCGCGCTCGACATCGCGCAGGAGACCTTTGTGCGCGTCTATGAGGCTCGCGCCCGTTATGACACTCGGGGAAAATTTGCCACCTGGCTCTACACCATCGCCGGCAATCTGGCCCGTAATTCCCACCGCTGGCAGCAGCGCCACCCTTCCGTTTCACTCGACGCGCCGCTGGACGCTGACGGCCACACTTTTGGAGGACATTTGCCGGATTCCAAACCCGCGCCCGATGCGAGCGCGGAAACGAATGAGCGCGCGAAGGCCGTGCGTGCGGCCATCGCCGAACTGCCGGAAGACCAGCGAACGATTGTGCTTCTCAGCGAGTATGAGCACCGCTCCCACGCGGACATCGCCGCCGTCCTCGACTGCACGCCGAAAGCCGTGGAAACCCGCCTTTACCGCGCGCGGCAGACACTCCGCGAAAAGCTTTCGCGCTGGCTGGGCTGACTTTTCAAAAAATCGCGAGGGATTTTCCGGCGGGCGGTGTGTCACCGGATGAAAATATCGCGCCTTGCCAACGGCACCGGCGCGGAATAGCCAGCAAATCGCGCTACCTGTGAACACTTTCCGCACCAGCCTCGCGCTCCGCCTCGTTGTCGTGGCGATGGCGCTGCTCGGCTACATGGTTCTCTCGAACCACTGCGCACTCGCGAGAGCGGCAGCGCAGGTGAAAACGGGAAACCTTGGCCAAGGCGGATGCTGCCACGGCAAACGGCATGGCGAACCGATTCCCTTTGAAAAGCGGGACGACTGCACGCAGTGCTGCCGCTCACTGGCCGCCGTGATGCCGGACACTGCGAAGCTCGCGGACTCCCACGCGCCGGTCGCCGCGCTGCTGCCCGTGGTGTGGGCGCTGTGGAGTGACTCGGCGATTCTGGAAAAGCGTGCGACGCCGGAAGTTGACACCGGCCCGCCGCCCCGGGCGGCGACGTTCAGCGAACTTGTTCTGCACCGGAGCCTGCGCTCGCACGCTCCGCCCTTCCTCTCGTAGCGGCACGGTCCCCGCCATCGGCGGGGATCCATTCCGTGCCGCCGCGCAATCCGCGCCCGTGCGGGCGTGGTGTCCCTGCGCGTGACTGTCCCCCAACCGCCTCCGCCGCATCGCGTGCCCGCCTGCCCGCGTGAGGCGACGGAAAGCAAAACCAAGGCGGGCTCTCTCAAACTACGAAACACATGAAACGAAACAGCATCATCGCAATCGCAGTCGCCGCGCTTATCGGCGGCGGCTTCACCGCGGCCTTCGCCGCAGACGAGCAAAAGAGCCCCGCCTCCGCGGTGCCGAAGGATTACCCGCTGACGACGTGCCCTGTCTCCGGCGAAAAGCTCGGCAAGCATGGCAAGCCCGTGAAGGTCACCAGCGAGGGCACTGACGTGTGGCTCTGCTGCAAGTCCTGCATCAAGGACTTCAACAAGGAACCCGCGAAGTTCGTGAACACGGTCAAGGACGCTAAGGCCACGAAAAAATAGCCCGCACCCAAACCGCGCCGTCCGGTTTCCGGACCGGGCGGCGCGGCTGCGCGCGGAGAGTCACCCGCTTTCACACACCAAAAAAGCCATGCCCCAATCCTTCACCGTCATCATCACCGCGCTGCTGTCGGGCTGCGCCGGCGCGCCCCCGCCGCCGCTCACGGAAGCCTCGCCCGCCAGCCCGGATGCACCCGGGGGCGCGCGCGGCGGCGGGCACAAACACGGTGCGATGTCATGAAAAGCGAAAAACGCCCGTCTTCGCCCGGGGTGCCGCCGCTGCTGGCTGCGCTTTCGGAGTCGAAAGTCTATCAGGATTACGAGGACGCCTTCACACGAGGCACCGGGCTGCCGCTGACGCTCCATGCGCCGGCGATGATGAGCGTGATGCGCCATGCGCGCCGCCAGCAAAATCCGTTTTGCGCGCTGATGGCCACCACGAATCAAAGCTGCGCGCAGTGCTACGCGCTCCAGCAGCAGCTGGAAAACGAGGCGCAGCTCGCGCCGAAGACTCTCAAGTGCTTCGCCGGTCTTTGCGAGACTGCCGTGCCAGTGCGCGTGGGCGACAAACTCATCGCCTTTCTTCAAACCGGCCAGGTCCTGCTGCATCGCCCCTCCAAGGCGGAGTTCAGCAAAACGACACGCACGCTCCTATCTTGGGGAACGAAGGTGGATTTGAAAAAGCTGGAGGAAGCCTACTTCAACACCCGCGTGATTGCTCCCGAGCAGTATGAGGCCCTTGTTCGGCTGCTCACCGTCTTCGCCGGACATCTCGCAGCCTGCGCCAATGCGCTATCGCTCAAGAGCGAACACGCCGAACCCGAAGCCGTGGCACGTGCGCGCGCCTTCATCGAAGCAAATGCCCAGGATGACCTGCGCCTCAGCGCCGTGGCGCAGATGGTGAACATGAGCGCCAATTATTTCAGCGAAAAATTCCACGAGGCGACTGGCATGACCTTCGTGGAGTTCATCGGGCGGACGCGTGTGGAAAGAGCGCGCAATCTTTTGCAAAACCCGCGCTGGCGAATCAGCGAGGTGGCCTTTGAAGTTGGTTTTCAGTCGCTCTCGCAGTTCAACCGCAGCTTCAAGGAATACGCCGGACAATCGCCGTCGGAATATCGGGCGGGCATCTCCCAAAGGTAGAAATCCGAAAAAATGCGGAGTCTTTCTGGTGGGGTGCGTAGCGCGGAAAGTGTATCTCACCGAGTGTTCTCACGCGCGGCATTCGCTGCGTGGACAACAAACCTCAAACAAACACAACACAATGAAAACACTACTCACACTCGCCATGGCCATTCTGGTCACAACCTTCACCGCAAAGGCCGGCCCCCCATTCACCCCCAACTGGACACCCATTCAGCCGCGCACTCTTGCGGCTGCTGAAGCATGCCACAAAGGAGGCGAAGCCGTCGCCCTTGTCTGCAAAGACTGCAAGAGCGTCAACGAGGCCCCCAAGAAGGGGCTCGCTGCCTTCTTCAAGGCAGACTCCACGCACGGCTGCTCCGGCTGCGGAGGCAAGATCACGGTGAAGAACGCAATGTCGGGGAAGGGGCTGACCACCGGTGAATACACCCACGTGTGCTCCAAGTGCTCCAAGGATTCGACGACGTGCTCCAAGCACGCCAAGTAACAATCATTGTTCATAGGTTGGAGGCCGTCCGGCGTGATGCGCTGGACGGCCTTCTTTCTTCACTTGCCGGGCCCAAGCGTCCGCTGAAGAAACGCGGAATTTTTCCGGAGCGATGCGGAGCAATGGCGGGGCGTTTTGGCGAGATCGAACGTGTCGGAAGCGGATGACCGCGGAAGACAAAAATCAAGAAGGGCCAAAACAATGAAAACGAGACTGAATCTGAAACTCCTGCTCGGCACTGTGGCGGCGATGAGTCTCGCGGCGCTCGCCGAGCCCAGCGCAAGCAGCTCACGGCAGGGCGGCTTCTCCAACAACCCCTATGCTTCAGAAATTCGATGACGTAGTGGTGGAACTGAATACTCCGCTGGGAAGCGTCTTCACGGGGCGTGTGACGACTTTAGAACTGCGGACGAGCGACAGCGTGATCGCCATCAATCCGCCGAACCAAGCGTATCTGAGTCTCACGCACATCACTCAACTCACGCTTCGGGTGGGGACAGAATTCATGAGCTTCCGGCTCAAGAACGCTGCCGGGGGCCTGAACAACGGACGGCTCACCGTTCTCGCGGAGGAAATTCGCCGGGAGCGAGTGCCGAACAAGCAATGAAGCGAGTAGCTTTAACCTTGGTAAGTCTGCTCATGATCGCGCCGATCGCTTCGGGCGAATCGCTCGACGAGCAGCAACTTGTCCGCGACGTGCTCGCCACGAATCCCATGCTCAAGGCCGCTGCGGCGAAGTGGGCGGCTGCGCGAGAACGAGTGCCGCAGGCAAAGGCGTGGGAAGATCCGATGGTCGGGGTCGATTTCGAGCGGATGGGAACGACGCGGTTCGGCACATATTCGGATTCCGAGTGGATGGTTTCCCAGACTTTGCCGCTCACCGGCAAAAACTTGAGTCGTGCCCGCGCATCCGAAGCCGAGGCACGCGCGGCCTACGAAGACGTGCGGCGCGCACGCCTGGAGGTGATCGCGATGGCGCGGGCGTCCTACTACCGGCTTGCCAATGCTCACGCGCAGCTCGCGATCAATCGGCAGAACCGCGACCTGTTCGACCGCGGCCTCGCCATCAGCAACGCGAAGCTGTCCGTGGGGAAGGCCGCGCAGGTCGATGTGCTTGCGACCGAAACCGACATTCAAAAGATCGATGTGGAATAT
The DNA here is from genome assembly GCA_044221185.1 of Chthoniobacteraceae bacterium. GTDB lineage: Bacteria > Verrucomicrobiota > Verrucomicrobiia > Chthoniobacterales > Chthoniobacteraceae > SXWH01. The sequence continues at coordinate 17,611 of JBGAPP010000017.1, forward strand.
GCCGGGCTTGAGCAGGTGCTGTCGGAACAACAGACCGCGCTCAACGTCCTGATGAATCGCCCGGCGAGTTCGTCGCTAGGGCGACCTGCGGCGCTTGCTTTTCGGGCGCTGGGTTGGCGTCCGGTCACGCTCGAAACGCGAGTGCTCGCGCAGCGCCCGGAGATTGCGGCGGCGGAACAACGGGTGAAAGCAGAGGAAGCGCGGCTCCAACTCGCGCGGAAACAATGGATTCCCGATCCGCAGGTGCGCGTTGAAGCGCGGCACTTTCGCGGCAGCGGCAGCACTTTCACGGAATACGACACGGGCGTTTTCTTCAGCGTGCCGTGGGTGAATCCCGGCAAATACTCCGCGGGCGTGCGCGAGGCGCAGCAGATGGTCGAGGCGATGCAGCGCGAACTCGATGGCCAGCGCACCGCCGCGCTCGGCAAGTTGCGCGATCAGCTTCGGAAGATTGAGACGCTGCGCCGGCAGTATGAGCTGTCGCGCGACAAGCTCGTGCCGCTCGCGCGCAAAGCCGCCGAGACGATTCGCGTGAACTATCAGGCGGACAAGGCGGGCTACATCGAACTGCTCACGACTCAGCGAATGCTCCGCGAATCCGAAGCGGGCGCCTCGACACAGCTTGCGGACTACCTCGCGGCGCTCGCTGAGGTGGAATCGCTCGTCGGATTCGATCCGACCGCCGCAGCGCCGGCAAAGGCCGTCGTTCCGCACAAGAAAGGCAGGTAGCCATGAATGCTCCATCACCTCGCAAAAAAGCACTCCTCCGTGCGGGCATCGCGCTCGTGATTGCCACGCTTCTCATTTTCATCGGCGCGCACTTCTTCTCGGCATCGAACGACGCGGGGACGGCAGTGATACCCGCCGGCGCGGAGGTGTGGACTTGTTCGATGCACCCGCAAGTGCGACTGCCGAAACCGGGCAAGTGCCCGATCTGCTCGATGCCACTCGTGCTGGCGAGCACCCTGACGAAAAAGGCGGCAAGCACTGACGCAAGTGGCGGCTCGATGCTCGAACTTTCCGAGCACGCTCGCGCGATGGCCGGTGTCCAGACCGCGCCCATCGAGCGCCGGAAGCTCGGCCGCGAAATCCGCGCGGTCGGCAAGGTGCAATACAATGAATCGGCGCTCTCCACGATCACTGCGCGTGTGGACGGCTACATCGAGCGGCTGTTCATTGACTACACCGGAGTCGAGGTGAAGGCGGGCGATCATCTTGTCGAGATATACAGCCCCGATCTCGTCGTCGCGCAGCAGGAGTTGCTGATGAATCCCGCGCAGAGCAGTCTCGCCGACGCGGCCAAGCTCAAGCTCCGCCGCTGGGAACTGACCGATGCGCAGATTGAGGAAATCACCCGCACTCGGAAACCGCAGGAGCGCATCACCCTCAAGTCTCCCATCGACGGCACAGTGACGGAAAAGATGGTGCTCAAGAAAATGGCGGTGAAAGCGGGCGATGTGCTCTACCGGCTGGCGAACTTGGAATCTGTCTGGGTCTATCTCGACATTTACGAATACGAGTTGTCGTGGGTTCGCTACGGGCAGACGGTCGAGATCACCACCGAGGCGTGGCCTGGCGAGACGTTCACGGGCCGCGTGTGGTTCATCAATCCCGTGCTCACCGACGAATCGCGCTCGGTGAAAGTGCTCGTGAATATCGCCAACAAGGACAAGCGGCTGAAGCCGGGAATGTTTGTGAGTGCCACGGTGCGCGCCGGTCTGCTGACGAACGGCCAGCTCGCACCCACCGGAGTCGAAGGCAAATGGACGTGCCTCATGCACCCGCAGGTGCTCCAGGCGAAAGATGGTCCGTGCCCGGTCTGCAAGATGGCACTCACGCAAATCCCACCCGCCGCTTCGCCGAAGCCGGACGATGAACTTGTGCTCGCTGTGCCTGCGACAGCGGTGCTCGACAGCGGCATCCGCAAGATCGCCTACGTCGAGCGTGCCTCCGGCGAATATGTCTCCGTAGAACTGAAACTCGGCCCTCGCGCGGGAGACTTTTACCCCGTGCTCGCCGGATTGAAGGAAGGCGACCGCGTCGCGGTGCGCGGAAATTTCCTGCTCGATTCGCAATTTCAAATCAGCGGCCTGCCGAGCCTCTTTTACGAGCACCGCCAGGCCGGCGTTTCGGGACATCAACACGGCGGTCAGTCTCCTGCGCCCGCGGCTCCCGAAGGCCACGCCACGCCGAAACCCGCCGAACACAAGCACTGACCTATGGTGGACTGGATCATCCGCTGGTGCTTGCGCAACGCCTTCCTCGTGATCCTCGCCGTCGCGGCGCTGCTCGCGGGCGGCTACTACGCGCTCACGCGCACGCCGGTGGATGCGATCCCGGACGTCGGCGAGAAGCAGGTCATCGTCTTTGCCGACTGGCCGGGCCGCTCGCCGCAGGACGTGGACAACCAGGTCACGTATCCGCTCACCACGAGCCTCACTGGGACACCGGGCGTGAAGACGATTCGCAGCATGTCCGGCTTCGGATTCGCAATGGTCTTCGTCATTTTCAAAGACGAGGTGGACTACTACTGGGCGCGTTCGCGTGTCATCGAACGGATGAACGTGGCGCAGCAGCGCCTGCCCGCCGGAGTCATGCCCGTCATCGGCCCGGATGCCACCGCGCTCGGACAGGTCTTTTGGTGGACGGTCGAAGGGGAAGGCTTCGACCTAGCGGAGCTGCGCAGCATCCAAGACTGGTATCTGCGCTATCAGCTCAACGCCGTCGAAGGGGTGAGCGAAGTCGCGAGCATCGGCGGCTTCGTGAAGCAATATCAGATCGACGTTCACCCCGACAAATTGCGCGCGCATCGCGTCTCGCTCTTCGATGTCTATGAGGCCGTGCGGAAGTCGAACATCGACGTTGGCGCCAAGGTGCTGGAGAAAAATGGCGTCGAGTTCTTCATCCGCGGCGTCGGATTCATCAAGGCGGTCGAGGACATCGAGAAGGTCGTCATCCGCGAGGAGAAAGGGACGCCGATCCAGGTGCGCAACATCGCCACGGTGACCATCGGCCCGGACTTCCGCCGCGGCGCGCTGGACAAGGCGGGCGTCGAAGCCGTGGGCGGCGTGGCGCTGATGCGTTACGGCGAGAATCCGCTGCATGTCGTCGAGCGCGTGAAGGCGAAGATCAAACAACTCGAAGCGGGCCTGCCGCGGAAGACGCTCGCCGACGGCCGCATCTCGAAGGTCCGCATCGTGCCGTTCTACGACCGCACGGACATCGTGCATGAGACCATCGACACGCTGAAGGAAGCGCTCAGCGAGGAGGCGCTCATGGCCAGCGCGGTGATCCTCATTTTCCTGCTGCACCTGCGCAGCACGATGTCGGTGCTCGTCACGCTGCCGCTCTCGGTCTGCCTCTGCTTCATCCTCATGTATGCGTTCGGCGTGGACTCGAACATCATGTCGCTCGCGGGCCTCGCCATCGCCATCGGCGACGTGGGGGACATGGGGATCATCATGACGGAAAACATCTACCGTCACATCGCCAGCGCCGATCCGAGGAAGTCGCACTTCCAGCGCGTGTTCGACGGCGCGCGCGAAGTCGGCGGCGCCATCGTCACGGCGGTCTCGAACACGCTCGTCTCGTTCATCCCGGTGTTCTTCCTCACCGACCAGGAAGGGAAGTTGTTCCGCCCGCTCGCGTTCACGAAGACCTTCGCAATCGGCGCGAGCGTCATCCTCGCGCTGACGGTCGTGCCGCTCGTCTGCTATTACCTTTTCCGTCCGGTGAAATGGTCGCGTCGCACGGTCTGGATGATCGCTGGCGGTCTCGGATTCATCAGCATCTTCGCGTCGCACACGGTCTTCATGCGGGCGCTCACCGGCTCACATTACAGCGGCTGGCCGATGAGCATCGTGGTCGGCGTCATCGTCGCGCTCGCGTTCGTGCGGATGACGCGCGAGCGATTCCTGCCGCTGGAGGAAAATCCCGTCTCCCGCGGCATCGCGCGCGTTTACACGCCGGTGCTGAAGTGGATTCTGGATCACAAAAAGACCTTCCTCCTCGCGCCGCTCATGATCCTCTTTCTCGGCGTGAGCATCTGGCTCGGCATTCACACGACGCTGCGCCCCGTCGAGTGGCTCGCCAATCTCGGCGCACCCGCCGACCAGCCACGGCTGCAACTCGACAAACTCGAATGGCGCGGCAAACGCATCCTGCCCGGCATCGGTCGCGAGTTCATCCCGCCGCTCGACGAAGGCTCATTCCTCTACATGCCTTCGCTGCTGCCGCAGGCGGGTCTCGGTCCCGCGGTGCAGGTGAACAGCATCCAGGACCGGGCCATCGCGTCGGTGCCCGAAGTCGAGAGCGTCGTCGGCAAACTCGGCCGCGCCGAGAGCGCGCTCGATCCCGCGCCCATCGGCATGATGGAGAGCATCATCATCCTCAAGCCGGAGAACGAGTGGCGTCATCTGCCGGTGCGGCGCTGGTTCTCGGATTGGCCCGGCTGGATCAGAAAGCCACTCGCGTTTTTCGCGCCGGAACATCGCCAGATTACGAAGGGCGAAATCCTGACCGAGTTGCAGGAGAAGACCGCGATCCCCGGCGTGCTGCCGACGTTTCTCCAGCCGATTCAGACGCGCCTCGTCATGCTCCAGACCGGCTTCCGCGCGATGATGGGCGTGAAGATTTACGGCGGAGACTTGAAAGAGATCGAGCGCATCGGCCTGCAAATCGAGGCGCTGCTCAAAGAAGTGCCCGGCGCGACCGACATCGTCGCCGACCGCATCGTCGGGAAACCGTATCTCGAGTTCGAGATCGATCGCGACCGCATCGCGCGTTACGGCGTGAACATCCGCGACGTGCAGGACGTGATCGAGATCGCCATCGGCGGCATGAACATCATGGAGTCCGTCGAAGGCCGCGAACGCTACCCGATTCGCGTGCGCTACCTGCGCGAGTTTCGCGAGGACATTCCCGAGCTGGAAAAAATCCTCCTGCCCACGAGCAGCGGCGCGCAGGTGCCGCTCGCGCAGGTGCTCACCATCAAGAGCGTGCTCGGCCCACAGGAGATCAAAGGCGAGCGCGGCCTGCTCGTCGGCTACGTGACGATGAACACGCGCGACCGCGACGAAGTGAGCGTGGTCGAAGACGCCGAGCGCCTGCTGCAAGCCGCGCTCAAGGACGGTCGGCTCAAAGTTCCCGCCGGCTACTATTGGGAATGGAGCGGCCAGTTCGAGAACCAGGTGCGCGCGACGAAGCGGATGCAAATCCTCATCCCGGTCTGTCTCGCGATCATGTTCGTCATGCTCTACCTCGGCTTCGAGCGCTGGTGGATCGCGCCGGTCATCTACTTCAGCATCCTCGTCGCCGCGGCCGGCGGCTTCATCATGCTCGCGCTGTGGGGCGCGAATCTCTCCATCGCCGTGTGGGTCGGCTTCCTCGTGCTCTTCGGCGTGGTCGATGACGACGGCGTGGTCATGTCCACGTATCTCGAAGGGCTCTTCGACAAGCGCACCTTCAGCTCCATCGCAGAGATCCGCGCGACCGTCGTGGAAGCCGGCCTCAAGCGCGTCCGCCCCGGCCTGATGACCATCTCCACGACCATCTTCGGCCTGCTGCCGATCTTCTGGGCCACTGGTCGCGGCAGCGACATCATGCAGCCGATGGCCATCCCGAGCGTCGGCGGCATGATCGTCAGCGTCCTCGTCACCATCTACATCGCCCCGTGCCTTTTCTGCGCGGTCGAGGAATGGAAATGGAAACGCGCCCGGCGAATCGGCGCCGCACCGGAGCCTTCGGCATGAAAGCCACACGATCATGTCCCGATTGCTGCCGTATCGTGCTCACGGGCGGTCCCGGCGGCGGCAAGACGACCGCCGCCGACTTATTCCGGCGCGAGATTGGCGAGCGCGTCGTCATCGTGCCGGAAGCCGCCACGATCCTTTTCCAAGGCGGTTTCCCGCGCTCTGCCTCGCCGCAAGCCGCGCGCTGCGCACAGACCAGCATCTTCCACGTTCAGCGAAATCTCGAAGACGTGCAGGCCGCGCTCTATCCGGGCCGCACGCTGCTCTGCGACCGCGGCACGGTGGATGGCGCGGCATACTGGCCGGGCGAACCACACCATTATTTCAAGGCGGTGGGAACGACGCAGGAGGCGCAACTGCGCCGCTACGATGCCGTCATCTTTTTTGAAACGGCCGCAGTCGGCGGTCTCGGAATCGAAGGCGGAAATCCGGTGCGGAACGAATCGCTCGAACAAGCCGTCGCTCTCGACCACAAGCTGCGAAGGCTGTGGGCAGGTCACCCGCGCTTCATTCTCGTTCCGCACAACGCCTCGTTCTTCAAAAAGATCAGCTTCGGGCTCGCGGCGTTGGAGAGCATCGTCACGCAGCTCGCGTGCGACGCGCGCTGCGCTCCCACGGCGCGAACACGCAAGGCGGCACAGAAAGGAGCGGTCTGATGGATTCGGCCGTCGCGCTCCCCTGGCACCAGCGCACCGCAGATGAGGTGCTCGCAAAGCTCGGCGCAAATTCCGCGGGACTATCCGCCGCTGACGCCGCGCGCCGCCTGGCGGAGCATGGCCGCAACGAACTCGCCGAAGGCAAGGCGATCAGCCCGTGGACGATCTTTCTCGGGCAGTTCAAGAACCTCATCGTCTGGATTCTCATCGTCGCGGGCGTCATCAGCGGCCTGCTCGGCGAGGGCGCTGATGCCATCGCGATCCTCGCCATCGTCGTGCTCAATGCGGTGATCGGATTCTATCAGGAATTCAGCGCGGAGAAGTCCATCGCGGCGCTGCGCAGGATGGCTGCGCCGCGCGCGAAGGTGCTGCGCGATGGCAGCGTGACGACCGTGCCTGCCGCAGAAGTGGTGCCGGGCGACATCCTCGAACTCGAAGCCGGCGACCTTGTGGCGGCGGATGCGCGTGTGCTCGACGCAGCGTCGCTGCGGTGCGTGGAGTCCGCGCTGACCGGTGAATCCGAAGCCGTGAACAAACGCGCCGGCACGCTCGATCGTCCGGACGTGCCGCTTGGCGATCGCGAAAACATGGTCTTCATGGGGACGAGCGTGGCCGCGGGACAGGGGCGCGCCGTCATCGTGGGCACCGCGATGAACACGGAGATCGGCCACATCGCGGGCTTGATCCAGGAGGCGGGTGCGGAGGACGGCACACCGCTCCAGCAGAAGCTCGAAGCGTTCGGGCGCATCCTGGTGTGGGCGTCGTTGGGCATCGTCGCGTTGCTCTTCGTCCTCGGGCTCGCACGCGGGATGAAATTCTTCGAGCTGTTCATGACATCGGTGAGCCTTGCTGTCGCGGCGGTGCCGGAAGGCTTGCCCGCAGTCGTCACGGTTTCTCTCGCGCTCGGTGTGCTGCGCATGTCGCGCCGGCGCGCGCTGGTGCGGCGGCTGCCATCGGTCGAAACGCTCGGCTCCACGAGCGTGATCTGCACGGACAAGACGGGCACGCTCACCGTCGGCGAGATGACTGTGCGCGAACTCTACGCCGCCGGGCGCACCTTTGAAGTCACCGGCGAAGGCTACGGGCCGCAGGGCGAGGTGATGTTTGCGGGCAAGGCCAGCGACACTTCGCACGCGGGGCCGCTGCTGGAACTCGCGAACGTGCTCGTCGGCTGCAACAACTCGCACCTCGTCCTCGAAGACGGCACCTGGAAGGTCGTCGGCGATCCCACGGAAGGCGCGATGCTTGCCGCCGGACAGAAGGCCGGCGGCGACAAGCAGCGCCTCGACGCTGAGCATCCGAAGCATCACGAAATCCCGTTCGATTCCGACCGGAAGCGCCGCACGGTCGTCCGCGTGCGGCCCGATGGAACGCTGCGCGCGCTCATCAACGGAGCGCCGGACGAGCTGCTTCGGCTCTGCACGCACATCTACACCGACGCCGGTGTGCGGCCGCTCACCGACGAAGATCGCCGCCAGATCGCGGAGCAAAACGCCCGCATGGCGGGCCGCTCGCTCCGCGTGCTCGGCTCGACATTCCGCGACCTCGGCCCCTGCGCCCCGGCGCAACTCACGGCGGAGAGCGTCGAGCGCGATCTCGTCTTCGTCGGCCTCACCGGAATGTATGACCCGCCGCGCGCGGAGGCGAAGGTCGCCGTCGCGAAGTGCCACGCCGCCGGCATCCGCGTGGTGATGATCACCGGCGACCATCCGCACACCGCGCTCGCCATCGGCCGCGAACTGGGCATCGCGACCGCGGACAGCGTGGCGCTTTCCGGCCTCGAACTCGACAAGCTCGATGACACCGACCTCGCCGCACGCACCTCACGAGTGGCCGTCTATGCGCGCGTCACCGCCGCGCACAAGCTGCGCATCGTCCGCGCGTGGAAGGCCGCGGGCGCAGTGGTCGCGATGACCGGCGACGGCGTGAACGATGCGCCCGCGATCAAAGGCGCGGACATCGGCATCGCGATGGGACGCAGCGGCACCGAGGTGACCAAGCAGGCATCCGACATGATCATCACGGACGACAATTTCGCCAGCATCGTCGCCGCTGTGGAACAGGGCCGCGGCATCTACGACAACATTCGCAAGACGCTGCAATACCTCCTCGCCGGCAATGCCGGCGAATTGTTACTGATGACCCTATGCGTCGTCGTCGGGCTTCCCACGCCGCTCCTGCCAATCCATCTCCTCTGGATTAACCTCGTCACCGACGGTCTGCCCGCCCTCTGCCTGGCTACCGACCCGATTGACCCGGACGTGATGAAACAGCGCCCGCGAGCCCGCAATGAGCGCATCACCGACGGCCGCTTTCTTCGAACGATGATCCTCACCGGGATCCTCACAGCCAGCGTTTCATTTGCCGTGTATGTCTATGGACTCCGCAGCGAGACGCCTGAACTGGCACGCACGCACGCCTTCGCCGCACTCGTTTTCGCCGAGTTACTTCGTTCCTTTGGAGCCCGGAGCGAGACACGTCCGCTTTGGGGGATGAATTTTTTTTCCAACTTCAATCTCCTTCTCGTCGTTGCGGTGTCTTTCGCAATCCAAGTCTGGAGCCATCATAGCGAGGTTCTCGCACGGTTCCTGAAAACTGCATCGGTTCCAATCGCCGATTGCCTGATGCTGTTGGCCGTCTCTACGGTGCCACTGTTCGTATTGGAGGCGTATAAGGTTGTTGAAAGGCGCAAACTTCGAAAGCGAGAGTCTGATTTGTGATTTTTCGCCGGGCGGCTCGAAGTTTCCGGTTAAGCCGCGCGATTGGTGCCGCTGCCAAATCCCCAGCCAAAAGAACCGGTTATGACAGCGCTGCATCGTCTGCACGCAGTCAGTCCGAGAAGGCGACGCGCTGGGCCGCCGCTCCGTCCGTGGGGGTCGGGCCGGGAATTTTCAAAAAAATGCAGAAAGTCTGTAACGATTTGCCTTGGGAAACGTATCGGGGGTGGACACCTGCCCCCCAGCAAACCGATGAGTGCTCCGGCGCTTGTGTGCGGCGGGGTGTTTGCGGATGGGAGGGTGCGGGGTCCGCAGAAAGGAACTCCCATGAAGAACAATGATCGGAAGAAACCGGCTGCGCGGAAGGCGCGCGGCGAAGGCAGGGCGCAGGGCGCAAGCAAGGCGCAGGGCGAAGGCAGGGTGCGGACGGCGAAGATGCAGGCGGCGCGGATTCGGAAGGCCGCGGCGGCGCGCAGGACACCGAAGGCCGCGAATATCCACAGGACCCCGGAGGCGCAGCCGGACGCGCCCGAAATGCCGGCGCGCCCGATGCGGAAGGCGGGGCGCACGCCGTGGCGGCGGAAGCACAGCGTGCCGGCCGAGCGCGTGGTGGTGGTGCCGCCCGCGCTCGTCTCCGCCGTGCAGAAGGCATATGTGGATTGGCTGTGGCAGGCTTACCGGGGCCGCAAGCGCGGCCTGGAGTATCTCGGCGGGCAGATCGGCCTGTCGCGTCCCGCGCTCACGAAGGTGCTGCAGCGCCGGAACAGCGTGCGTCTGGCGACCTTTGTGAAGGCGTGCTTTCTCCAGCCGGGAACGTGCGTGCTCGTCGCGGAGGCGGGCGGCTGGCGGCTCGTCATCCAATGGTCCCTCAACAAGGCAACCTAAGTTGCCTATGCACCGCCGGGCCCCGCGCTTAGACACGCGCCCGTGCCACTGCAAACGCGACCGCCTTTCATTTGGTCCCAGAGCCTCTGGGGCCAGGGCTATTGGTCGCCGGTGGTGCAGAACCAAACCAACACCATGCCAGTCCAGAACATATCCGCACAGTTCACGCCGCAGGCGTTCACCGATGTCAAAGCGGACATCGTTGCCATTGCCCCCCAGTTCCCCGCGCTGGTCACCCTCACCGATGCCGAGCGCAAGGCGCTGCCGCGCGTGGCGGCGGGGCGCGAGGCCTTCTGCGACACCGCCTACACCGGGGCGCAGAATTTCCCCGCCGTGGTGCCGGGCTTCATCAGCGCGGTGGAATGGGGGAAGGACGAGACCTATTACACCCAGCTCGGGGAGCTGGAAATCCTCGTGGAGTCGCTGCTGGCGAAAATCCGGGACACGAAGGGCGTGTGCGGGACCGAGCGCTACCGGCAGTCGCGCAAGTTCTACGAGGCCGTGAAGTCGGCCAAGGAGGACGTGGCCGGCCTGCAGGCGCTCTATGAGGCGCTGCGGGATCAGTTCGATGGCCAGGGGGGAAGCGGGGAAGGTGACGGAGGGGGCGGGGACGGCGGCGGCGATGGAGGGGCTGGCGGCGGTGCGGGCGGGGGCAACTAGCCGGTGAGCCGGAATGGCTGTCTGCCGCAAATGACTCGGATGAAGCGTCTTGGATTTTTTGAAAAACGGAGCCGGTTGTCTGAAAAGATGAGCGGGTTCTGTTTTCCGGAGAACGGGTTGTCTGGAAATGACAGCCAGTTGTCTGATAGAGACAGCCAGTTGTGCCTATCAGACAACCCGTTCTCTGCGGCAGACAGCCAGTTCTGTGTTTCAGAGAACGGGCTGTGTCTTTCAGAGAACGGGCTGTGTTGTTCAGAGAGCGGGCTGGCCGGAGCAGACAACGAGTTCTGTCATGAAGACAACTGGCTCTGTTTCTCAGAGAACCGGTTTGTTGCCAAAGACAGGACCGGAACTGGTTCTGAGAATAGCCCAGCACTTCAGTGCGGGGTCATCCGATGGGAGGCGGGCAAAGTCCCGTCAGGGACGGCAGGACCGTTCTGCCGTCCCTTGCGGGACTTTGCCTGCATCGCGCCGCAAACCCAGCGCTGAAGCGCTGGGCTATTTTTCGCCATGCTTTCTCCGCACGTTGTCAACAAACCGGATAGGCATGGAAGAAACCATGCCTATCCGGTTGTTTGGCAAAGCGCGAGGGGAGAAGGTGGAGCGTGACCTCCGGGCACGCTTCTGCCGGGCGAAATGCCAGGAAACGCGCCCGGAGGTCGCATTCCACCCCGGCTTGGCAGGCAACCGGATAGGCATGGAAGAAACGCAAATCCCAAATCCAAAATCCTAACTCTTAAATCCTAACTCCCAACTCCCCTATCCCATGCCCTTCGACCCCACCTTCCCCACGCCCAACACTCTCGCCGATGCGGACCTGATGCGCTCGCAGCTCAATGCGCTGAACGACCGCATTGACACCATCCCCGCCGGCCCGCCCGGGGTGCCCGGGGCTCCCGGGCAGGGCTTCACCTTCCGCGGGGACTGGGAGGAGAGCACGGTGTATGCGCCCTTCGACGTGGCCGTGTGGATTGGCTCGGCCTTTGTCTGCCTCGCCACGACCACGGGGCCGGGCCAGCCGCCGCCGGATGCGGACGCCGCGCACTGGCACGTGCTCGCGCAGCGGGGCGGCGACGGCGCGCCGGGGACGGACGGCATCAATGGCAGCGATGGCTCCCCCGGTGCGCAGGGGCCGCAGGGGCCGCAGGGGCCGCCGTTTGCGAGTGCGCTGGTGGATGCGGTGAACACGCTGCCGCCGGGCAGCCCGGCGGGCGCGTCGGTGACGTTCGACGGGACGAATGTGCGCTTCACCTTCAGCCTCCCCGCGGGGGCGGATGGGACGAGCGGCGCCGACGGCGCGCCGGGCGAGGTGACGAATGCGGCCCTCAGCGCCGCGCTCGCCGCCGCCATCGAGGGCACGAGCGGGAACACGAATGCGGTGCCGACGCTGGACGCGGCGTTCACGAACGACCCGCTCTCACTCGCCGAGGGGGAGCTGCTGCGCGCGAAGCTGAATGAGCTGATTTTGAATGGCAGGCGATAGGGAGCAGGGAGCAGGGAGCAATCGACAATCCGCAATCCGCAATCCGCAATCCGCGCGCGGGTCCCCTACTCCCCCTTCGAGCGCGCGGCGGTGTGGCCGTAGTATTCGGGATAGCGGTAGTAGGAGTATTCCTGCATGGACTCGGCGACGGCGTTGCAGATGAGGCCGATGATGTTGGCCTGGCGGTCGCGGAGGACTTCGAGGGACTTCGTGCTGGCGCGGACGCTGGATGAGCCCATGCGGAAGACGAACAGCGTGGCGTCCACCTTCGGCGCGAGGCAGGAGGTGTCGTCGGCGGCGGTGATGGGCGCGCTGTCGATGATGACGTAGTCGAACTGCGCGGCGGCGGCCTTCAGGAAGCGATCCGTGTCGGTGCTGAGGAAAAGCTCGCCGGGGTTTGGCGGGCGCGTGCCGCAGGAGAGGAGGGAGAGGTTGCGGACACGGGTGGGCTTCACCACGCGCTGGAGGGAGGCGTCGCCATTGAGCACATCGGCAAAGCCCTGCTCATTCGGCAGGCCGAGGGCCTTGTGCAGCGCGCCGCGGCGGAGGTCGCCGTCCACGAGGAGAATGCGGACATCGAACATCGCCATGGTGATCGCGAAATTGAGCGCGACGGTGCTCTTGCCCTCGTTCGGAGCGGCGCTGGTGATGAGGAAGATTTTCGGCGCAGGCCCGTCCACGGGCAGGAAGAAAAGCGAGGAGCGCAGCGAGCGGAAGGACTCGACGAAGGCGTGGCGCGCATCGTCCGGCGTGAGCGGATCGACGTCCACGGTGCCGACGGCGCTGACCGCATGCGGGATGTGCGCGAGGACGCGGTCGGGGAAGTGCGCCTGGAAGTCCACGACGGACTCGATGCGGTCGTCGAACGGATCAATGACGACGAGGCACAGCAGGCCGCCGAGCAGGCCGAGGACGACGCCCACGGTGAGCGCCATGACGACGTTGACCCGGACGGGCTCGGCGACGCTGGCCTTCTGGCGGATGGAGATGATCTCCTGATCCACGTTGCGCGTGAGGTCCACGCTGCCCTTCGACTTTCCAAGCGAGTCGAGCTGGAGGCGCAGGCGACCGACTTCGGCCTGGAGCGCCGAATACTGCGTGAGGCGCTCGCTGTTCGCCGCGGCCTTCGCCTCCCAGTCCTTGATCGTCGTCTGGAGGTTGCGGATTTCGAGGCTCGTCGCATCGCGGCGGCGGCGGAGGTCCTCGGCGCTCTGCCTGCGGAAAATGTCCATGAGCTGCTGCTGCTGGGCGATCTGCTCGTCGAGCTCGACCATGATGGGGTGCTTCGCCGTGAGGTCGCGGGCGTAGCTCGCGCGCTCGGAGCGCAGCAGCTCGATCTTCTGCCGCGCGCGCTCGTATTCGAGCATCGGGCCGCTCGCGACCGGCGTGCGCGGATCGGATTCCTGAAAGTCGGGCTGCGCGCCGGCGGGCTTCGGCCGGTCGCGGACCATCTGGTGATCGAGCTCGAGGAGGCCCTGGAGCTGCGACTCGTTCTTCAGCTCGGCGAGGCGGGTGTTGAGCTTCGAGAGATACGCGGCGGCGGCGTTGCCCTCCTGCTCGAGGAAGCCCGTCTTGTTCTCGCGCTGGAAGGCGAGCAGCTTCTCCTCCTCCGCGCGCAGCTCGGTCTTCACGCGCTCGATTTCATCATCAATCTCCCCCGCGGTGAACTCGCCCTTCTGCGAGCGCATCTCGCGCCGCGTGGCGATGTATTCGTGCATCACGGCGTCGAGGAATTTCTGCGGATACCTCGGCTCCACGCCGACGGCGGAGAGGTGGAAGATCGAGGTGCCGGGGATCGCCTTCACGATCAGATCGACCGGCGTGACGGGTGTCTCGGGGGAGTGCGTGCGCACGTGTGCCTCGGCGCGCGTCCGCACCGCCTCGTCCTTCATCAGCTCGCCCTGCGTCGCCATGAAATACGTCATCTCCTCCGAGAAGGTCGCGGTGTCGGGCATGGCGACCCGCCCGCTCACCATCATGCGGCCCGAGGAGACGTAGGCGGTTTTCTGCGAGGCGACATACCACGACGCGATGCCGAGACCGAGCGCGGAGGCGAAGGCGACGATCCACCAGTATTTGCGGAAGAGCGTGCGGTAGCGGATGAGCTTCGCGCGCACGATCTGCCAGAAGGCGTGCGGTGACGGTCGGGACGGCGCCCGATGGAAGTGCGTGGGCTCCATCGCGCGTCAGAAATTGATGAATTTCTGCGGAACGATGATGCGGTCGTCCGGCTGGAGCGCGGGATCCTTGTCGATCTGCCCCTTCACCAGGATCGCATCCACATCCACCACGGTCGTCTCCACGCTGGCGCCGCGGTTGCGGACGAGCTTCACCTTTTTCTTGTCGGCAAACTCGGCGAAGCCGCCGGCCTTCAGGATCGCCTTGCTCACGGTGAGCCTGTCCTCCGGCGGCAGCTCGATGGGGCCCTGCGAGCGCACGCAGCCGCTCACATAGATGGTGCCGCGCGACTTTGTGCTCACGGAGTCGAGGCTCACGATCACGGTGGCGTGGTGGAAATACTCGCGCTGGAGCAGCGGCTTGATCGTCTCGGCGAGTTCGCGGCACGTGCGGCCGCCCGCGCGCACGCGGCCGATGAGCGGGACCTCGACCTCGCCGCTGTCTGTGACGACGAGCGAAAGGGGCGCACGCCTTTCCTGCACCACGCGGTAGCTCAGCCGGTCGCCCGCGCCGAGCCGGCGGGAGTTGTCGAGCACCTCCATCGAGGTCGTGCCCGCGACCACACCCGCCGCGAATGCGGGCTCGGGCCGCTCGCGCCCCGGCGGCTGCTGTGCCCGCGCGCCGAGCGCCGAGGCCAGCGCGATGAAAGTGAGGACGAGAATCTGGCGGAGGTTCCGCGGCATTTCCTCAGAAGCGGTAATTCAGGCTGATGATGCCGGAATTCTGGTAATAGCTGCGCAGCGCGAGGTCGGAGTCCTTGTGAACGTAGCCGTAGCGCAGCGTGAGCGTTGTGCGCGAGGCGATCTTCATCCCCATCGCGATGCCGCCGCCCCAGCGGAACGCATGCTCGGCCGACACGAGCGAGCCGCCGGACTCCTTTGCGTCCTCGATGAACGCGTCGAAATTCCACGTCATCGCCGCATTCATCCGCCACGTCGCGGCGTAGCGCGCAAAGACGTATTCGGCGAAGTTCACCGAAAGGCCGAGGCGGGCCTCGCGCCCGACGGTGAGCGTGTGGCTGAAATACTGCGAGAGCCGCTGCGCCGCGGAGAGGTTCGCATACCAGCCGCTGAAGTCGCTGCGGTCGAGGCTCGTCCCGCTGGCGTCGAAGCTCATGTTCTGGTAGCCGGCGCTGGCGCGCAGGCGCGTGTATTCCGAGAGCGATGCATCCGCGAACGCGCCGAGCGACCACGTCGTCGCGTCGTTGTTCACATTCTCGTCGTAGTGCACCGATGCGAAGCTCGACTCAAGGCCCACGCCGAGCGCGTCGGTCACGCGGCGCCGGGCGCTCGCGAAGAACTGCTCCTCGCTGCGGTCGAGGTAGCTGAACTCCGTGTCGAACGTGTGGTAGGTGAAGTGGTCGTAGCCGAGGATGAAATCCCAGTCCGGGTAGCGGAGGAATGCCGTGACGCCCGCGGCATTCTGCAGGCGCGTGAAGCGGGCGACGTTGCTCAGCGTCGTCTCGTCCACCGGGTTCTGCACGATCTGGATGCGGTCGTGGATGTTCAGCCGCAGATGGTCGCCGACGAAGATGTCGAAGCCGAACTGCGTGCCGGGATCCAGCAGCAGCGCGTTCGTGTCGAGGTGCGAATTGCGGGCGTATTTCGCGTAGCTGACGCCCAGGCCGAGCCGGATCGAATTCAGCCGGCTCACGCGCCACTCCGCGTCCACGTTCACGCGCGGACGGAAAATCACGTCGGTTTTGCGATCCCTTTCCGAGAGGCCCACGTTGTCGTTCACCTCCAGTTCCATCTGCGCGGACGCATCCACATTCACCGGGCCCAGGCGCATGAACCCGCCCTGCAGCTTCGACATCTGATCCTGCCGGGCCTCGTTTGCGAGCGAGCTGATTCCCGAAGGGCGAATGGACTCCTGCGCATGCACGGAGAGGCCGGAGAGACACGCAAAGGCGACGGCGGTCAGCGTTGTTGTAATGAAGTTGCTGTTACGAAATCGGGCGGGCGGCATGGTTGGGTGGTGAAAGCCGCCCGAGAAGTGCAGCAGGCACGGAGTGTTGACAAACCATTTCGTTGGCTGACTTAATGCTACCCGTCCCGAGCAACCACCCGTGCGCACCAAGCTGTCTTTCACTTTCCTCATCGCCCTCCTCTGCTGCGGGGCTGCTGTCGGCGGAGCTGCCGAAAAGCCGACGAAAAGTGACACTGCCGCCACGTCAGCTTCCGCGGATGCAAACGATCGCCGCGCCGCCGCTGAAGCTGCCGCTGCGATTGAGGCGCTCGGGGCAAACCCCGGCACGCGGCAGATTTCCTCGATCGTTTACAAGGCGGTCCGCTCGTCGCCTGCGAGTGTCCTCCACATCGTGAATGCGGCGGTGCGCGTCTCCCCGCAGGCCGCAGCGCCTGAAATTGTGACCGCTGCGACCGCCGCGACACCGAACCCGTGGAAGCGTGTCACTTATCGGCGACTCGGCGCGGTCGATGTGAAGAGGGCCACGCCCGATTTCAAGAGCGGCCCCGATGGCAAGCAGGCGTTGGACGGCAAGGCAGTCCGCGGCCCCGCCGAACCCGAGGGCCCCGAAATGACGCTCGCCGAAGCCATCGTGCGCACCGCGATGGATGCACAGCCAGGGCTCTCGATGCCCGCGTTGATCGCCGCAGCTGATGTCGCCCTGCTCACCGACCCCGCGGTGCTCATCCAGCGCATCAGCGGTTCGCGCGCGATCTCCGGCGTCGGCGACGCCGACACGAGCAATTACGCCAACGAACCGCTCCGCCCCACGGTGGCCGGCACGACACCCGTGCCGACGCCGAATCCGCCGGCAGTCAGCCAGTGATTTTTTCGCAGATGAAATTCCCGCGCACATCCCTGCTCCCGCTGCTCGCCCTCGCGGCACTGATGCTGACTGCATCTTCGGCACGCGCTGCCGTGCTCAACTGGTCAACTGTCACGTGGTCGGGAACGTCGCAGTCCTACAACGTGGACGGTGTGGCCGGGAACGACATCACCGTTTCCTACACGAACAGCGCCGGCGTCTCCAGTCCGGCCTCTGCGATCACTTCCGTCAATGGAGCGACGGATCTCCGGTTATCCACCAGCGGAATGGGCGCCTCGCTCACGAACAACTTCACAGTCACCATCACGTTCATCGGCACCTACGCGGTGGGCGTCAAGAACGTGACATTCACCCTCAACGACGTGGATGCAAACCTTTCCTCCGGGGGATTTCAGGACCGCATTTCATTTACCGCCCTCGACGGAGCGACGCCCATTTCGATCACCGCGTCCAACAGCGGCGGCACATCCGTGAATACGATCACCGGTTCCCCGGGCACGAATCCCGTCGCAACCGGCAACAGCAGCACAGGGACGAACCCGGAGGGCGACGTCTCGATCAACACCGGCACCACCAAGCTCAACAGCATTTCCTTTGTCTGGACCAATCCGAACGCTTCGTTCCGCGGCACCCAGTGGATCGGGCTCGGAAACATCAACTTCACGGTCATCCCTGAGGTCGCCAGCGGTTCCGCGGCCCTGATTCTCTGCGGCGCGTTTCTCGCGTTCGGGCGTCGCCGCGTCCGTCAGGTCGCGGCATGAACCCTGACGGGCCAAGCTCCGAGGCGGAGCAGCCCAAATCACTGGCGACAACACGGGGGCGCCGCTGGTGGCTCGTTTCCGGGCTGATTGTCGCGCTTGCCCTTGCAGCCTCCATTGGACGCCCCGCATTCTCCCGCTGGCAGCATGACAAGCTGATTCGGAACGCCACGGAATCCCTCGCCGCCGGCGACGCCCGTGGCGCCTACCTTTCAGCGAGGGAGGCGATCTTGAAGAAGGCGGACAGCACCCAGGCCTGTGCCATCCTCGCACAGATCGCCGAGCAGCAGCTTTCACCCGAGGCAATCCTCTGGCGACAGCGGCTCGTCGAGATCGACCCAACTCAAAGCTCACGCCTCCTCGAACTCGCCGCCACCGCTGTGGGCTTGCAGGAGACGTTCATCGCCGAAGAGGCACTGGCGCAGGTTCCCGCAGCAGAACGCGGATCCGTCGCATTTCACGCGACGGCAGCCGCGGTCGCGATCGCCAAAAAGCAGTTCGCCCGGGCGGAGATGGAATTCAAGGGCGCCGCGGCTCTCGAGCCAGGCAACGAGAATCTCCAGCTCAATCTCGCCACGATCCAGCTCGCGCTACCGGAGGCCGCCGTCGCGGACAACGCCGTCACCACACTCGAACGGCTCCGGGAAAAGGCGGAATTTCGAAAGCCCGCGCTCCGCGCCCTGCTGGCAGACGCGCGTCGCCGCGGCGAACCCGGGCGTGCGCGGAAACTCGCGCGGGAACTCAGGGATTGCGAGGGAGCCAGCCTCGGGGATCTGCTGCTATGGCTTGAGGAACTCCAGCAGGCGCGAGATCCAGACTTTGAGAGCGAGCTTCGCACACTCCAGAAGGCATCCGCACAAGGCAGCGGACCAGCCTACACGCTGCTGAGGTGGATGAATGCACGTGGCCTCGCCGCCCAGAGCGCCGAGTGGTGCGAGTCGATCCCTGGAAGAATCCGTGCACAGATGCCGGTGCCATTGGCGGAGGCGGAAGCTCTTGTCGCACTCGCGGACTGGAAACGCCTGCGCGAACTCGTTCGGGACAAGGATTGGGAGGCTTTGGATTTCCTCCGCCTGGCAATCCACGCCCGCGTGCTCCTCGAGTCGGACGGGCAGAAGCGGCGGCGCGCCGAGTTCCGCGCAGCCTGGGAGCGCGCGACAAATGCCAC
Organism: Chthoniobacteraceae bacterium; assembly: GCA_044221185.1. Classification (GTDB taxonomy): domain Bacteria; phylum Verrucomicrobiota; class Verrucomicrobiia; order Chthoniobacterales; family Chthoniobacteraceae; genus SXWH01. The sequence goes on from JBGAPP010000017.1 coordinate 36,660, forward strand.
CCGCGGAAATCCGAACTCGCTCATGATGCTCGGCCGCCTCGTGAACGGCTGGGGCTGGGACGACGAGGCCGCGCAGGCGTGGTGGCTTGCTGCAAAGAACAGCGCCGGTGGGCGGGTCGCGCTGAAGGCGCTGTTTGAAAAATTTTCGTCCGCCAAAAACACGCGCGAACTTTACCGCGTCGCGCGCCGCGTCCTCGAACTTGAGCCCGCCAACCCGGTCGCGAAAAACAACGTCGCATCGCTCGCGCTGCTGCTCGGTGAGGATGAGGCCGAGGCGCACCGCATCGCCGAGGAAATCCACAGGCTCTCACCCGGCCAGCCCGCAATCGCGACGACCTACGCGCTCTCGCTCCACCGGCGGAAGCGGACTGCGGAGGCAGTCGCCGCCTTGAGGAAGCTCCCGCCGCAGGCATTCAGCGAGCCCTCCGCCGCAGCGTGCTTCGGATCCCTGCTCGCGGAAAACGGTGAGCGCGACGCTGCGAGGCCGCTCCTCGAACTGGCGGAGCAGCAGAAGCAGCAGCTTTTCCCCGAGGAAGCCGCGATGGTCGCCGAGGCGCTGCGCCGCATCCGGTGAACGCGTTCCTCCACCGCTTCGCGTGGCCGGCAGCGATCCTCGTCGCGTGGTCGCTCACGTGGCTGCACCTCGCGCACGACTGGGCGGCGGACGAGCAATACCGATTCGGATTCGGTGTCCCGCTGCTCGCGGCATGGATCGCATGGCGGCGGCTCCCCGGACCACTCGCGCCTCCGCGGACCGGCGCAGTGTGGTGGATTGCGGTGATGCTTTCCTTTGCGCTGCTGGCGATGGGTGCCGCGCTGTCGTGGCACGATCCACTCTGGCGTCTCACGGGAACGCTCCTTCAGTCAGGAGCCACAATCCTCACTATCGCTTGGCTGCAGCGCGCGGGCGGAAGGCCGCTGGTTTGCAGACAGCTTTTCCCCCTGCTTTTCGCCGCGCTCGCCGTGCCGTGGCCGGTGCCGGTGGAACTCTGGACCATCCGCCATCTCGCATCGGCCGTCACCGACATCGCCGTGTCGGCTGCAAACCTCGCGGGCATTCCGGCGCTCCAGCACGGCAACACCGTCGAGCTGACCACCGGCGCTGTCGGAGTGGACGAGGCATGCAGCGGAATCCAGTCGCTCCAAGCCGCACTCATGGCGTCGCTGTTTCTCGGCGAATTCTTCATGCTGAAACCCGCGCGCCGACTGGCGCTCGTCGCCGCCGGGGCAGCGCTCGCCTTCATCGCAAATTGCACACGGGTGTTTGCGCTCACCGTCGTCGCGCACAGGCACGGTGGCAACGTGTCGGATGGCTGGCATGACTTCGTTGGCGGCACGGCGACATGCCTCATCTTCGCGCTGCTCCTCGTCACCGCACTGTTCCTCGCGCGCGGAAGCACCCCGGCGACACAGCCACGCGCTTCCTCCATCACCACGCCGATGCCGGAAGGAATCGCAGTCCTTGCTATCGCGATCGCAATCCCCGTCGCGGCACGCGTCTGGTTTTCACGCTACGACAGCTCGGCCGGAGATCCGAGGGCGCAGCCTGCGCTGGCAATCTCGGTGGAGCATCTGCCGCAGGGATGGACCTCCGAACGCATCGCCTCCGCCAAGTCCACCCGCGCGCTGCTTCGCTTCAGCGAATGGCAGTCGTTCGCCGTGCGCAATGCGGAGGGCGCCACCGCGCAAATCATCCGCCTCGCATGGGATGCCCACGCGCGCACTCCGGCATTCGCCACGAACCACACGCCCGCCATCTGCATGCCCGCGGCGGGATGGACGCTGCAGGAGCCGCCGTCCCTTCTCACCCTCGAGATCCGCGGCACCGAGCTGCCGTGCGCCGCGTATCCGTTCGCACGCGGCGGCACGCGCATCCTCGCGCTGCAAGTCCTCTCCGCCGGCGGCTGCCTCGAAAAGCGCCTCGTGGACCCTGCGCAAATCCCCGGCACCTTCCGAAGGCTAGCGACTCTCTGGCAGGAGCCGCTGCGGCAAATCACCGAGGAGCTGCTGCTCTACTTGCCGGACCCGCTCGATCTCGGAGCGCGAAAAGCAGCGGCCTCTTCATTCCTCGAAGCGCTGCTCGTCCCGCTGCCGCGCTGATCACGGCCTCGGCGCCGACGCTGCACCGATTTCACCAGCCCTCTTTTCAAAGGCCGCACGCAACGCGGCATCGCCGCGCGCTGCGACAGGCGCGAGTTCCTCGATGCGCCCCTTCGCCTCTGCGGGCGGCACTTGGAAGAACCAATCCATCTGCAGCCTGTCGCGACCGCTGGCGATCTGCAGCAGACGCGCGCGGAAGGCCGCGTCGTTTGGCGCCGAACGGATCATCGTCGCGAAAAGACCCGCGTCGTCCGGGGCTCGCACACGCCGCAGCGCCTCTCCCCATGCGGCAAGCGCGAGTTCGGGCTGGATGCGCAGCCAGAAGCGGCCCTCGTCATACGGCAGCATCGCGTAGTGAGGCTCCAGCAGGCGCGCCCGGCGGAAATCGGCCAGTGACTCGATGATCTTCCCCTGGCAGCCGAGCGCCACGGCGCGCGTGAAATGCGGATGCCAGTCGAGAGGCGCGCGAACGATCGCGCGGTTCGCGCGGACCACCGCGGCGGAGAATTTCCCATCGCGGGCGAGAGCCTCCGCACGCACCGCGTCTTCGGGCAAATTCAGCCACCACGCCGCGAGCGCGACCAGCGCCAGCCCGATTCCACGCCAGAGCGGCGCCGCTGCGCGCGAAGGGACCAGCGCGGCTGCATCCCTGCGAGAGAGCGTGAGGACAAATGTCGCAGCAAGGACGGAGCCGAGCCTGTGGCCGGGCACATCCACGAACCCGTGCATCACCGCCGCGACTGCCGCCGCGACCGCCGCACCGCGGAGCCGCCGCTGCGTGCCGCGCTCCAGCGGAAACGTGCCCGACACCGCAACAGCGAACGCGGTGAGCGCGAGGGCGACAGCCAGCCAGCCGCATTCGGCGGCGAGCTGGAGCCAGTCGCTCTCCGGATGCAGCACCGTGGACTGGATCACGGACTCATTCCGGAAAAATGGAAACAGCGCGCGGAAATTCCCCAGCCCCACACCGCACCACGGCGACGCGGAGATGAGTGCGGCGGTGTCCTTCCAAATCTTGAAGCGGAAACCCTCCCCCGAGTCCGCGCCGCCCGCGAACCGCGCTGCAATCGGTCCGCCGAAAACCAGCACCGCCGAGACTGCGACGCAAATCGCCGACAGGCCAAGCAGCAGGATTTTCCAAGAGCGGCGCGTCCACGCGACTGCGGCATTCCAGAGGCCGAGCGCGCAGAAGAACATCAGCACGCCGCCGCGCGAATACGTCACCGCGAGCGCTGCGAGAATCACGGCGGAAACCAGCAGCCACGGCAGCCCGCGCAGCACGCCCCGGCGCATCGCATCCGCAGAACAGCCCACGGCGAGCACGCCGCCGAGCGCGAGCACATGCGCGGTGTGGTTGCGGTTGGGAAACGGTCCGCGGCCGACGTCGGAAAGCCATCCCGGCGGACGCCAGCCGGTCCGCCACTGCACGAGCGAGAACACCGCGAGCACGCCGAAGCCGAGAGCTAACGTCCGGGCCGCAAGCCGTCGCGAAGCGGAGTCCCACGGGCTCGCCAGCAGCCATGCCGTCCACGCGATGCCGGCGGCGAGCAGCAGCCATGATTCGAGCGTGAGCTGCGGCTGCGGCGAAAGCGTCGAAGGCAGCGCAATGCCCGCATCCTGCACGGCTTCACGCCATGGTGACGCGCGGAACCACGCAGTCGGGAGAGCGCCCGACACGGCGACCGCAAGCAACCCCACGGCCGCGAGGCTCCACCTTCGCTCCGGCCATGCCTGCGGCGGCGCGGCGACGATCAGCGCGCCGATTGCCGCGAGCACGATCGCCTGCGGCACGCGCTGCGTCGCGCCACCCGTGAAGACTGCGGCGACAATGACGACCACCGCGAGCACGCGGGCCGGAACTTGGAAAAGGGGGTTGGACTTCGCCTCGCTCATGCGATGCGCGGCACTCAACCACAGTCTGCGGTGCAATTGCCAACCCCAACGCGCCGCCCGCTAGAACGCGAAGCCGAAGCTCAGGTGAAATGCTCCTGACGCCTCACCATTCCGGCGGCTAGGATTGTAGCCGTAGTCAATCCGCAGCGGGCCGATGGGGAGCTGGTAACGCAGGCCGGCACCGACGGCATAGCGCATGTCTTCGAGCGACACCGTGGAGCTGCTGAGCAGGTTGCCCGCATCGGCGAAGAGCGCGCCGCTCAGCGCGCCTGTGATGGGGTAGTTCCACTCCGCGTTGAAGACGGTGTAATACTCGCCGCCGAGCGGGTTGTTGCCCGCGTCCTTCGGCCCGAGCTTGCGCTCGGCGAAGCTGCGCACAGTCGTGCCGCCGCCGTTGAAGAAGCGCAGGTCAATGGGCACATCCGTCCCGCCATCCAGCGGAATGATCCAGCCCGCGCGCGCGCCGAGCGCGAGCAGTGACTTTCCGAATGTGCGATACCACGAGTAGCGCACCGTCGCCCGCGCGAATGCGATGCGGCCGTCGAGCGCGTCGATGTCGCCCGAGGTCGTGAGCACCCATCCGCGTGTGGGGCCCATCGTGTCGTTGCGGAAATCGAGCGTCTGCGTGAGGCCCACGCCTGTGAGCGTGTAGTCCGCCGGGCCCGCGAGCCGGGGATCGATGTCGAGGTCGGTGATGCGCGTCTTTTCAAAAACCGTGTAGCCGCCGACCTCCCAGTGCCGCGTGAGCTTCCGGGCAAGTTCGACGCGCGCGCCGCCGGATGACTTCGAGTAGCCCAGCTCGTCGCGGAACTGCGAGTAGATCTTCGCCCGCAGCGCCCAGCGCGTGTCGAACAGCCACGGGTTCACGTAGAGCAGCTCGCCGCGGAAGCCGCGCTGCGAATACTGCAGGCTCAGCGAGAGCGGACGGCCATGGCGGAGGAAATTCCGGTCGCCCAGCGTGACACCCGCGGAGACTCCGTCGTAGGTGCCGTAGCCGAGTTCAAAGCCGAGTTCCTTCGCCTTCGCCTCCTCCACCTCGACTTCGAGATTCAGCGAATCGGCGCCATCCTGCACAGGCCGCACACGAAGGCCCTTGAAGAGCCCCGTCTTGATCATCTCGCGGTAGCGCTCCTCGAGTTTCTCCGGGTCGTAGATTTTGCCGGTGAACGACTCGAAGCGCTTCTCGATGAATTCCGGCGGGAGACGATCCGTTCCGCTCGGCAGCACCTTGCCCACGCGGAACCGCGCACCCGCCTCGCACACAAACGTGATCGGCACGCGGCCGTGGATGGCGCGCGCGCGGTCCGCACGCACCTCGACCTTCGCGGCAAAAAATCCCTTCGAGCGAAGGAACCCGCGCAGCGTGCGCTGCAGCTCATCCGCGATGAACGGCGTGAACGGCGCGCCGTCCTTCAGCGTGAACGCGCCGAGCAGCTCCTCGCGCTGCAGCACCGGACGGCCTGTGAAAATGAATTCGCCCAGCAGGTATTTCTTCCCCTCGCTAATCCGCACGACGAGATCGGCGCTCTTCCCGCTGGCGCTGAGGCGCGTCGCGGAAAGGTCCACGACGGCGTCGAGAAATCCCTCCGACTGATAGAACGCGATGAGTCGCTCCACTCCCGCGACGACCTCGCTGTCGTTGAACGGCAGCTTCGACTCCGCGATATTTTCGGGCGCGACGCCGACCATGTAGTCGGCGAGCTTCTTGTCGTCGAAGGCGGCGGCGCCCACGAACTTCAGCGACTGCACGAAGGTCCGCGTGCCCTCGCGCACTTTCAGCACAAGGCTCGAGCCACGGACTTCGTAGGTGACCTCCGCGGACGGGAAGCCCTGCTTCCGGTAAAACGACCCGAGGAACCATGCCGCGTCGTCCGCACGCGCGGGCGTGAGTCCCGATGCCGCGATTTCACCGAGCTGCTCGGCGAGCGCCGCGCGGAGCTTCTGCTCGGTGAAACTGGTCGCTCCGGGAAAAGTCACGTCCGCCTCCGCGCCGAAGGCCGCACCCAAAACAATGCCGGCCGCGGCCGCGAGCACAGCCGCACGCCATCGGATTTTTTTCGCAGTCATCGCACCGTCCATCATCGGAAACGCAGCAGGTATTTCACTTTGCCCGTGAACTGCCCCTCGGTGTCGAGCTCGCCGAGGAAATACACTTTGTCCGTCATGCGGACGCTCGCCTCCACATCGGGGCGGCCGGTCTTTGGATCGACATTGCTCACATCGAGATCGAAGCGGTCCATGAACGACTCCTGCCCCTCGGCAGCGGGCTCGTCGGCGCCCTTCTTGAACGTCTTGCGATACCAGCGCTTCACCGTCAGCAGCGCGGCCTTCGACGCGAGCGCGCTCGCATTCGATCCGATCTCGCCGCTCGTCGTGCCCGTCGCGAGCAGCGAGAGGATGTCCTTCTGCGGAAGCGGCGGCTCGCTCTCGAGTTCGAGGCGCGGCGCGGTGGCTGGACCGGAAATGCTCGTCTTCACGGTGTTCTTCCCGATGCGCGACTGCGCCTGGATGTCGAGCACCGGCTGGAATGGATCATCCTCGGAAAACGTCACGACTCCGCGCTGCACCTCGAGTTTGCTCACCGGCAGCACGGCGTTGAAGCTCTCAATCTGCACCTGGCCGGTGAGGAACGGATTCAGGCCGTTGCCGCCGAGCCGGAGATTCAGCGCCGCCGCGCCCTTCGCCGCATTTCCCCGGATGAGGAATGCGTCGTTCTCACGCGTCTTGAGCGCGATGTCGAATTTCCAGTCGCGCAGCGGCGGATTCGGAAACGACACGCGCACCGGCGTGGAGACCGAGCGCGCCTGCGGCACCTTCTTTCCCGGCAGCACGATGGGCAGGATGTCCACGTCCTTCAAAAAGCGGCTCTGCGTGACATAGACGGTGCCCGCGGCGGTCGCGGCGCTCAGCGGGCCCTTCAGCGTCACGTCCGCATCGGTGCGCACGGTGATGGATTCATCGCGCAGCACGAGGATCTTGTTCGAGCGGAGGCGCAGGTCGAAGGCGGCCTTCACGATGTTCACGCTGCCGTCGAGGTTGAAAGTGCCGCCGCCGATTTCGCCGCGCGTGTCGCGGAGCGCGACGGTGTCCTCGTGCAGGACGAACCTGGCGTTGAAATTGGAAACCGGCGGCAGCGCACCCGAGGCGAGGCGCAGTGATTTCGCCGCGAGTGAAACCTCACCACCCACCACGGGCTTTGCGACCGTGCCGCGGACTTCCACATTCGCCGCGAGCGTGCCTTCCAGCTTTGCGATCGCGGGCACGAAACGCGGGACCACGCCGAGCGATGTCGCGGGGAGCTTCACCGCGACCGAGAGCGGCAGTTCGCGCAGAAGCTCCGGCTGCGCGCGCAGCTTCTCCACGTCAAACGGCAGCGACGCGGCCACCGTGAGCGGCTGGATGTCCCGCTGCCGTGCGACCGCATCGAGAGCGAGTCGCGAGTCGGCGATGCTCAGTTTCAAGTCCACATCCGCGGGCGCGACGGAGCTGGCTTTCGGGCTCTTCACGCCGCGCGCGGTCACGCTGAGCTTCACATCCGGCTTGGCGAGCGCGCCGCCGGCCGCGAGGTCGAACGACACCCGGCCCGCGACAGGCTCCGGCACACCGACGCCCGCGAGCAGCCGTGCGATGTCCACATTCCTGCCGCTGAACTGCACCCGCACCGGCTGGTCGAATGGAACGGGACCGTTCGGATTTTTCGGGTCCAGAGAAATGGACGCGCTGCCCGCGACGGCCTGCTCGCCGGCGACCGTGATGGCAAAATCCGAGAGGTCGAGAAGGCCCGCCTTCCACCGGACGCGCCCGCCGAGCTTCGTTTTGTCCGCGACCACGAGCAGTTCATCGGTCTCCACCTGCTCCGGCGAATACGCGACGCCGAGTCGCACCTCGTTCAGCGTGAGCGCGTCGTGCCGCACGTTCTTCGCGCCCATGCGCAGCTTGCCGCTGTGCGTCATGTCCGCGAGCCGGCCTTCGCCTGACCAATCGAACGTGAGCGAGCCGCCGAGCTTGGCCTGATGCCCGGCGGCAGCGAGCAGGGCGTCGAGCTTGCCGAGGCTCGGGAGATTCACGTGCAGTTCGGCGGTGTAGGAAAGCGGAGCGTCGAGCGAGACACGGCCCTGCGCGGTGATTTCACCGGCATCGGCGACTGCGACTTTCAGCGACTCGAGGACCGCCGCGCCGTTTTCAAACTTCACCTGTGCGCGGAAGCCACCGGCAGGTGCTTTTCCGAGCTGCAGGTCCGCACCGTCCGCGACGAGGCCGCCGACCACCCGCATGCCGTCGATCTGCACCGTGCCCTTCAAATTCAGCGCGCCCGAGAGCGCGGCGCCATTCACCGTGATGCCGAACTGCTCCAACCGCGGCGCTGCGATGAGCAACTCCAGCGCAGGCGGGCTCGCGAATCCGGCGGCGCCGGGCTTCAGCGTGGTGCGGCCGGAACCGGAGAGGCGGTTTTCCCCACTCGTCACGCTGAACTGCTCGATGCTCGCATTCTGCCCGTCGAGTTTCCCCTGCACGGACAGTGTGTCCACGCGGACGCCGTTGGCTCTCACGCCCTTCGCGTCGAAGGACAGGTTCGCAGTGAGACTCGCGAGGATGTCGGCGAACGACTCGATCTTCCGCCGCGCGTCGATGCGGAACGTCGCGGAATCCACCTGTGCCGGACCCTGCACGAGCTTCATCGCCTCGATGTCGCCCGTCGTGTGCGCCACGCCGTTTTCAAATCGCAGCCGGCCCGCGCCCGAGAGCGCTCCGCGGATGGCGGGCACGTCCTGGATGCGCAGCGTGGTGAGGTCCGGCGCAGAAATCCGCCACGTGATTTCGCCACTGAATTTCGACGGCGTGAAATCGTGCAGCGGGGCGTTCAAAGTGCCGCCGATGCGGAGGTCCACGCCGGACGAGGACGCCGTGAGCTCTGAAATGGCGAGCGTGCCGCCGGTCAGCTTCGCCGCACCGCGCACCAGCGCCGCGGGGAAGACGGCCTTTTCATCCATGCGGAAAACGAAGCCGACATCCGCGGTGGAGGTGTCGAGCTTCTCGGGCTTGCCGGTGAACTTCGCGTGGAAACTCTCGATGGCCGCGGGCGCCGGCAGGTCCACGCCGAAGGATGCGGTCACATCGTTCAGCCGCACCTTGTCCACGTCCACCGACACATCGAGCGCGTCGGCTGTGCGCGACGGCTCGACCTTCAGCCCCGCGGTGCCGCCGCCCGCTTCGAGGAAAATCTCGAGGCCACCGCGCGGCAGCGTGGGCGTGACGTGGTTGAGCGACAGGCGCCGCACGACGATTTCCGGCAGCAGGTCGAGCTTCGCGATGGAGAAGGTGGTTTCGCTCGCGACGAGTTCCGCGTGCGCCGGGCCGAAGTCCGGAAAGCCGACCACGTGAATTTTCTCCCACCCGATGTGGCCCGGCTGCCGGTTGCTCATCTCCACCTGCAGGCCGCGGAGCGCGGCCACGTCCTTCACCTCCAAATCAACGCGGCCCACCGAGAGCTGCTCCACCGGCGAGAGCGACTGCGAGAGCACCTTCTCGAAGACTTCGGCAACCGGCGTCTTGGGCTCGGCGGCTTTTTCAGACGGCTGCACGGTGATGACGCCATCCAGCGAGCCGACTTGGACGCGGCGCACCACACGCGGCCAGTCAGCGCGGACTACTTTCCACAGATCATATTCCACCGCGATGCGGTCGAGCTTCAGCCGCTCGACAGGCGCCGGGCCCTGGCCATCCGCACGGATGGAAACATCGAGAATCTCCACCTTGCTCCACAAGTTCCCCGCGATGCGGAGGTCCAGCACCATGTGCTCCCGCGCCGCAAACCAGATCGCCGCCCGGCGCGCGACGAAGTGCAGCAGCGGCCGGTGAACGACGACAAGGACCAGCAGCGTCCAAAGCATCCACTTCCCAATCCGCCGCAGCCAGCCGCGGCGTTTCGTGCGGAGCGGGTTGTGGCTCGGTTGGGACGGCATGGGCGGCGGATGCTACCTGCGGATACCCATTCAGCAAATTCATACCCTTATTTTCCCCGTAAAATCCCTTTGCACCCCTTGCACGCTATGGCATAGAGCGCGCCCCTTTTTCGCCCGGCTGGAGACCCCCGTGCCGCGGGGCGCGATGATTTAACCAAACTCCAAACACAACACACACACGCCAATGGCAGCAAAATCGAAGTCCGCAAAGAAGTCCGCGCCCTCAAAGGGCAAATCCGTAAAATACGTTTACACGTGGGGTGCTGGCAAAGCTGACGGCGACGGCGGCATGAAGGCGCTGCTTGGCGGCAAGGGCGCGAACCTCGCGGAGATGACGCGCATCGGCCTGCCGGTGCCTCCCGGGTTCACGATCACCACGGAAGTTTGCACCTACTACTATGCGAACAAGCGCACCTATCCCGTGGAGCTGCAGAAGCAGATGGAGGCGGGCATCGCGAACATGGAGAAGATCATGGGCTGCAAGTTCGGCGACGCGAACGCGATGCCGCTGCTCGTGGCCGTGCGCTCGGGCGCGCGTGACTCGATGCCGGGCATGATGGACACGATTTTGAACCTCGGCCTGAATGACCAGACGGTGCTCGCGCTGGAGAAGGCGACGAACAACCCGCGCTTCGCGTGGGACTGCTACCGCCGCTTCATCCAGATGTATGGCGACGTGGTGATGGGCGTGCAGAAGCGCGAGGGCGAGGACCATGAGCCGTTCGAGACGGTGATCGAGCAGCTCAAGCACGACCACCACGAGGAGCAGGTGGACGACGCGCACCTGACGGTGGAGGACTACAAGGAGCTCGTCGCGCGCTTCAAGAAGCTCGTGAAGGAGCGCACGGGCAAGACGTTCCCGAACGATCCGTGGGAGCAGCTCCGCGGCGCCGCGGGTGCGGTGTTTGGCTCGTGGATGAATGACCGCGCGATCGTGTATCGCCGCAAATACAACATCCCGACCGAGTGGGGAACCGCCGTCAACGTGCAGGCGATGGTGTATGGCAACACGGGCGAAACGTCCGGCTCCGGCGTCGCGTTCACGCGCAACCCGGCGAACGGCGTGAATGAGTTCTACGGCGAGTTCCTGATCAACGCGCAGGGCGAAGATGTCGTCGCCGGCGTGCGGACTCCCGAGCCGGTCATCGAGCTGAAGAAGCAGATGCCGAAGAGCTACGCCGAGCTGCTGAAGGTGCGCTCCATTTTGGAGAAGCACTTCAAGGACGTGCAGGACGTGGAGTTCACGATCCAGGACGGCAAGCTGTTCATGCTCCAGACGCGCAACGGCAAGCGCACCGCCGCGGCGGCGCTGAAGTTCTCGATGGACATGGTGAAGGAGAAGCTCATCGACTGGGAGACGGCGATCCTCCGCAACCCGGCCGACCAGCTCGAGCAGCTCCTCGCGCCCGACTTTGATCTCGCTGAGATCAAGAAGGCGAAGGCTCTCGCGAGCGGCCTGCCCGCCGGCCCCGGCGCGGCTTCCGGCAAGATTTACCTCAACGCCGACCGCGCTGCGGCCGCTGCCGAGAAGGGCGAGACCGTCCTCCTCGTCCGAAACGAAACCTCGCCCGAAGACCTCCGCGGCATGATCGCCGCCGCAGGCATCCTCACGGCGAAGGGCGGCGTCTCCTCGCACGCGGCACTCGTCGCGCGCCAGATGGGCAAGGTCTGCATCTGCGGTGCGAGCGGCGTGCAGATTGACTACGACAAGAAGACCGTGACCATCTCCGGCCAGGTCTTCCACGAGGGCAAGGACAGCCTCTCCATCGACGGCACCGCAGGCACGATCTACGGCGGCCAGGTGAAGACCGGCCCGAGCAGCATCGTCACCGGCACCATCGGCGGCGACAAGGCCGCGCAGAAGACGGAGAAGTTCAAGGCCTTCAACCAGCTCATGGCATGGTGCTCGAAGGCCACGCGCCTCGCCGTCCGCACGAACGCCGACACGCCCGAGCAGACCCGCCAGGCGATCGCATTCGGCGCGACCGGCATCGGCCTCACGCGCACCGAGCACATGTTCTTCGAGGGCGACCGTATTGACGCCGTCCGCGAGATGATCCTCGCCGACACCGAGGCCGGCCGCCGCCACGCGCTGAAGAAAATCCTGCCCTATCAGAAGGAGGACTTCATCGGCATTTTCAAAGCCCTCAAGGGCTTCCCGGCGACCATCCGCCTGCTCGACCCGCCGCTCCACGAATTCGTCCCGCACGAGGAAAAGGCGCAGGCCGAACTCGCAAAGAAGCTCGGCGTCACGCTCGAGAAAGTGCAGGCCCGCGTCGCCGCGCTGCATGAGTTCAACCCGATGCTCGGTCACCGCGGCTGCCGCCTCGGCATCGCGTATCCCGAAATCACCGAGACGCAGGCGCGCGCGATTTTTGAAGCCGCCGCCGAGGTCCAGAAGAAGGGCATCAAGGTGAAGCCCGAGGTCATGATTCCGCTCGTCGGATTCAAGAAGGAACTCGATCTCCAGGTCGCCATCGTCCACCGCGTCGCGGCGGAAGTGCAGAAGGAGAAGAAAGTGAAGCTGAGCTACCAGGTCGGCACCATGATCGAAGTCCCGCGCGGCGCCCTCACCGCCGACGAGATCGCGCAGACCGCGGAGTTCTTCAGCTTCGGCACGAACGACCTCACGCAGACCGCGCTCGGCATTTCGCGCGACGACATGGGCAACTTCCTGAACGCCTACACCGAGAACGAAATCTTCAAGAAGAACCCGTTCGCCTCGCTCGATCAGACCGGCGTCGGCCAGCTCGTGCAGACCGCCATTGCGAAGGGCCGCAGCACGCGCCCCGACATCAAGCTCGGCATCTGCGGCGAACACGGCGGCGACCCGGACAGCGTGAAGTTCTTCCACCGCGTGGGCCTGAACTACGTGAGCTGCTCGCCCTTCCGTGTCCCCGTCGCCCGCCTCGCCGCCGCCCAAGCCGCGATCGAGGAAAAGCGCGCCGCGAAGAAGAAGTAGTCCGCGCCGACGGAAACATTCACGAAAGCCGCCGTGGGAAACCGCGGCGGCCTTTTCGTTGTTCCAAACTCGCTGGATCGCCGCACGGACTGCGTCGCGGCTCTTGAACATTTTGCTCGCCCGCGCGGAAAACACGCGCACGATGCCGCCACTCGTATGCCTCCTCCCGAGCGACAGCAGGAGATTGAGCGACAGCGCGGTCCGGCGCAGCGGCCCGGAATCGGGGATGCCGGCGGTGCTCCGCTGAATCCGCACGGGGATGCGGAGCGCCAGGACCCGGAATCGAAGGGCGAGCTGCTCGCGCGGTTCGCCGCATTCCGGGATCGGCAAATCCACGTCCTGGAACAACTGGCCGCCGGGGCATCGGCGACGAAGACTTTCGAGGCCGTGGTGCAGATGATCCAGGAGCAGTCGCCCGGCACGATCGCCTCGGTGCTCCTGCTCGATGAGAACGGGACGCACCTGCGGCACGGCGCGGCTCCCGACCTGCCGGCGGAGTATTGCCGGATGATCGACGGCGCCGCCATCGGCCCCTGCGCAGGCTCGTGCGGCACGGCGGCTTTCCGCGGCGAGCGCGTCATCGTGAGCGACATCGCCGCGGATCCGCTCTGGAAGAACTACAAGGGCCTCGCGCTGAAGCACGGCCTGCGCTCGTGCTGGTCGGAGCCCGTCCTTTCCTCGCGGGGAAAAGTGCTCGGCACCTTTGCGATGTATCACCGGCACGTCAGCGAACCAACCGGCGAGGATTTGCAGAGCATCCGCGTGGTGGCGCACCTCGCGGGGATCGCGATCGAGCGCGAACGCTCGGAAGATGCGCGCAAGGCTGCCGAGCGGGAGCGCGACCAGAAGGAGCGCGACAACATCGCGCGGGCGCAGATCGCCGAGGCCGTGCGGGAGAGCGAGGAGCGCTATGCGCTCGCCGAGCAGGCCACGCGCGACGGCATCTGGGACTGGCGGCCGGAGACCGGGAGCACCTACCTGTCGCCGCAGTGGAAGGCGCTGCTCGGCTTCAAAAACAGCGAGCTGGACAACCAGCAGGCATCGTTCTTCGCGCGAATCCACCCGGACGACGCGGCGCTGGTCCGCGAGGCGGTCCGCCTGCACATCGAGCAAAACCAGCCCTATTGCGTGGAGCTGCGGCTCCGCTGCAAGGATGGGCGCTACCGCTGGTTCGAGACGCGCGGAAAGGCGACTCGCGACGACGCGGGAAAGATCCTGCGGATGGTCGGCGCAACCAGCGACATCACCGAACGCAAGCTGGCGAACCAGCGGCTGGCAATCCAGTATGCGGTGACGCGCGTGCTGTCGGACTCACAGTCGCTGGACGATGCCGTCCGCCGCATCATGCAGGCGATCTGCGAGGGGCTCGGCTGGGACTTGGGAGCGATCTGGCAGGTGTCCCGCCCGGAGAATGTCCTGCGATGCGTGAATCTCTGGCACGCGCCTGACCGCAACCCAGGCGACTTCCTGACGGTCATTCGGGAGTCCGCGTTCGCGCCCGGCGCCGGAATTCCCGGCCGAGTCTGGCAACGCGGAGAGCCGCTCTGGATTCCGGACTTGGCACTGGACCAAAACTTCCCGCGCCGCCCGCAGGCCGCGATCGCGGGCCTGCATGCAGCGTTCGCATTTCCCCTCCGGCGCGGCAGCGAAGTCCTCGGCGTGCTGGAGGCGTTCAGCCACGAGATTCAGGAGCCCGACGAGGAGCTTCTGCAGATGATGAACGGCATCGGCAGCCAAATCGGTCTCTTCATCGAGCGCCGGGAGGCCGAGGCGGAGCTCGCGCGCAGCGAGCAGAAATACCGGCAGCTCTTCGAGTCCTCGCGCGACGCCATCATGACGCTGTTTCCCCCCGAGTGGAAATTCACGAGCGCAAACGCGGCCACCATCGAGCTGTTCGGCGTGCGGGACGAGCAGCAGTTCGTCTCGGTCGGGCCGTGGAACCTCTCGCCGGAACGGCAGCCGGACGGGGAGCTTTCCTCGACGGCGGCGCAGCGCGCGATCGAAACGGCGATGGAGCGCGGCTCGCACTTTTTTGAGTGGACGCACCAGCGGCTCGATGGCGCCCCGTTTTTCGCCACAGTGCTGCTGACGCGCATCGAGCTCGACGGAAAAACCGGCCTGCAGGCGACAGTCCGCGACATCACCCAGCAGAAGCGCGCGGAGGAGGAGCTGGGCCTCGTCTCAAACCGGCTGCAGCTCGCCACGCGCGCGGCCTCCGTCGGCGTGTGGGACTTTGACCCCGTGAACAACATCCTCGTCTGGGACGACGCGATGTTCCGCGTCTTCGGAATCACGCGGGAGAGTTTCGCAGGCACCTATCAGGCCTGGCAGGCGACAGTGCATCCCGATGATCTGCCGCGCGAACTCGATCGCGTGCAGATGGCGCTGCGCGGCGAACGGGAGTTTGACAGCGAGTTCCGCGTGATTTGGCCGGACAAATCCATCCACCACATCAAGGCGAACGCCTCGGTCTTCCGCGATGCTGCCGGCAAGGCGGTCCGGATGATCGGCACGAACTGGGACATCACCGCCCAAAAGCGCGCGGAGGAGGAGCTGGCGCACACCGTGGCGGAGCTGGCGCGCTCGAATGCGGACCTTGTCCAGTTTGCATCAGCCGCCTCGCACGACTTGCAGGAGCCCCTGCGCGCCGTCGTCGGCTGCGTGGAACTGCTGGAGCGGCGCTACCGCGACAAGCTCGATGACCAGGCGCGCGAATGGATCCATCTCACCGTGGATGGTGCTCGGCGCATGCAGACGCTCATCCGCGACCTGCTCGCCTATTCGCGCGTCGGCACGCGCGGAAAATCGTTTGAGGAGACCGACTCCGGCGCGGCGCTCAATGCGGCGCTCGCGAACCTCGCCACCGCGATCCGCGAGAGCGGGGCCGCCATCACACACGATCCCCTCCCCTCGGTGGTGGCGGATCCGACGCAGCTCACACAGCTTTTTCAGAACCTCATCGGCAACGCCCTCAAGTTCTGCAAGGAGCGCCGTCCGGAAATCCGGATCAGCGCCAAGCGCGATTCGGGAAGCTGGAGGTTTTCCGTGCGGGACAACGGCATCGGCATCGAGCCGCAGTATCGCGGGCGGATTTTCGAGATTTTCCAGCGGTTGCACACGCGCGCGGAGTATCCCGGCACCGGCATCGGGCTCGCGATCTGCCAGCGCATCGTCGAGCGCCACGGCGGACGGATCTGGGTGGAGTCGGAGTTGGGGAAAGGTTCGACGTTTCACTTCACCATCCCGAAAGTGCCGAAGCAACGCCCATGAATTTCAGGCCGGACGACACACCGATAGACATTCTTCTCGTGGAGGACAGCAACACGGACGCGCTCTTCGCCGCGGAGGCCTTCTCCGAGTGCAGGCTCCCGCACCGCTTCCACGTGGTGGAGGACGGCGTGAAGGCGATCACCTTCCTGCGCCGCGAGGCGCCCTACGCCGCATCACCGCGTCCCCACCTCATCCTGCTCGACCTGAACCTGCCGAAGAAGAACGGCTTCGAGGTGCTCGCCGAGATCAAGGCGGATGAGCTGCTGTGTTTGATTCCCGTGATCGTCCTCACAAGCTCAAGCGCGGACAACGACGTGCTCAGGAGCTACCAGCTCCACGCCAACGCCTACGTCACGAAGCCATCCGGGCTCGACTCGTATGCGGATGCCGTCGCCTCCATCGAGAAATTCTGGTTCTCATCGGCGACGCTGCCCAACCGCGCCTGAGCGGCCGCGCGGCCAATCCTCCGCTCAGCGGCGCGGCTTCTGCGACGCGAGCCAGTTTGCGGCGAACTGCGAGATGAAAGTGCCTATGAAGAACGCCTGCAGGCACTCCACCGCGGCGGAGCCGAGCGGCGAGCGCGCCGGCGGATCCAGCAGCAGGACCGCGAGCACTGCGAAAAGACCGAGCGCGCCGAGAACGGCGGCGATCGCTGCCATCGTCAGCCGGGGCCATCCGCGCTCGCACCCAAAGATCGCAATCGTCGGCAGCGCGAGCAGCCCGAGCACGAGCGCGAGCAGCAGGTATTCAAACCTCCTTCCTGCAAACAGCCACACACTCAGCGACAGCAGCGCGAAACCGAGCAGCATCCCGGTCCAGCTTGCCTGATTCCGCTGATCGCCGCTCAGCGCGTGCCGCCCGTGCGGATGCAGGAAGAGCATCAGGTTGAACAGCGGATACGCGAGCCACGTGAGCAGCGCGAACGCGACATAGAGCACGCGGAGCGGCAGGATCCACGGGGCCAGCGCGGGGCTGGAGTCTGAAAGCGACGCAAGCATGCGATTGCCGAAATATCCGCCGAGGAGGATGCCCCAGCGCGCGCGGTCCGAAAGCTTCGACACCC
Source organism: Chthoniobacteraceae bacterium (assembly GCA_044221185.1). GTDB lineage: Bacteria > Verrucomicrobiota > Verrucomicrobiia > Chthoniobacterales > Chthoniobacteraceae > SXWH01. Next base: position 53,911 of record JBGAPP010000017.1, read on the forward strand.
ACAGAAAATACCGCAGCATCAGCGCGTAGAGCGGGTTCCCCGCCTTGATCGCCTCCACGAGGCCCGCTCGCGCCCAGTCGTTCTCCGGATCGAGCCGCAGGCTTTCGCGGAAATGCTCCATCGCCTCGCGGCGGGCGCCGGAGTGCAGCAGCGTCCAGCCCTTGTTCGCGTGCGAAATTGAGTTGTCCGGGTCGCGCGCCAGCGTCGCGTCGAGCGTCGCGCCGGCCTCGGACTTCCTGCCGAGCTTCACGAGCGCCATCGCCCGCAGGTTGTTGCAGTTCACGTGCTCGGGGTCGAACTGCAGGCCCGTCTCCGCCGCATCGAGCGCGGCCTGCCAGCGGCGTCGGTCGAACTCGATCGCCGCGAGCGTCCCGTGGTAATCGGCGTCCGCCGGTTCCAACCGGATCGCCTCCTGAATCGCAGCCGCGGCCTCGTCGTCCCGGTTGCGCGCCGAGAGCACCCGCGCCATCGCGTAATGCGAGAAAGCCGCGTCCGGCTCGAGCCCGATTGCCTCGCGCGCGGATTCCTCGGCCTCGCTGCGACGCTCGATCTCCAGCAGGCTCAGCGCGAGCAGCGAATGCGCGAATGCATCCGACGGCGCGCCTGCGAGGTGCTGGCGGAGTTCCTTCTCAGCGTGTTCGTGCCGGCCCTGCGCCTGGAGCACGAGCGCGCGCTGGATTTGTGCGCTTTGCATCGCCGGGAAAAATCAGAGCTTCAGGTGCTTCAGGATGTCGTCGTAAACGCCGCCCTGGTTCGAGTAGAGCGCGTAGTTCTTCGCCGTGGCAAACCACTCGCGCGTCGTCGCCTTCTGCGACGCTGCGGCGGTCAGCAAATCCTTGGTGCGGATCGGCGACGGTGTCCCCGTCTTCATCGCCTCGCGCAGCTTGTTCTCGATGGTGATGTCCACCACGGCCTTCAGGTCCGCGCCGGAAAATCCATCGCACTTCTTCGCCACCGCGTCGCAGTCCAGCTCCTCCTGCGGCTTGCCGCGGAGGTTCAGGCGCAGCACCGCCCCGCGCGCGGCCGCGTCCGGTGGCGGCACGAAGAGGATGCGGTCGAATCGCCCCGGCCTGCGGAACGCGCTGTCGAGGTGCCACGGCGCGTTCGTCGCGCCGAGGATGAGCACGCCCTCGTTGCTCGCCTTCACGCCATCCAGCTCGGAGAGGAACTGGTTGATGAGGTGCCGCCCCGCGCTCGTCTTCATGTCCGTGCGGCTCGCGCCGAGCGCGTCCACCTCGTCGAAAAAGAGAACGCACGGCGCATTGCGGCGCGCCTGCTCGAAGAGCGAGTGCAGGTTCCGCTCGCTGTTACCGATCCACATGTCGAGCACGTCGTGGATCCCCACGGCGATGAACCCCGCCTTCACCTCGCCCGCCGTCGCGCGCGCGAGGTGCGTCTTTCCGCAGCCCGGCGGGCCATACATCAGGATGCCGCCGCCGATGCTCTTGCCGTAGGCCTTGAACACCTCCGCGTGCGAGAGCGGGTAGATGATCTTCAGCCGGATCTCCTCCTTCAGCGCGTCCATCCCGCCCACGTCGGCGAATGTGATCTTCGGCCGCTCCACCTCCGCGGGCGCGGCGTCGTCGCCGCCCTCCCACGACTGGCGCACGCGGCCTTCCACCACCTCGTCCTCGGCGCCCGGCGGGGAAAAAGGCGCCGCCTCCTCCGGCTCCGGCGTCGCGCGGATGCCGAGGCGCGCCGCGAAATCCGCGTCCGCCGCAGCCGCCTCCTTCTCCACGCCGCGCCGGTATTGCCGCACCGCCTGCTCCACCTCGCCGATGCCCGCGAGGATCCGCGCATGCAGCACGAACGCGCGCGCCGGCGCGTCGTGCGATTTCAACAGATCCTCCAGCACCACCAGCGCGTGGCTGTTTTTGCCACCCGCGTGGAAGGCGCGCGCCAGCCCGAACTTCAGCGCCGCACTTTCCGGCGCAAGCGTGAGCGCCGCCTTGAACTCCTCCTCGGCCGCCGAGGCGAGTCCATGTGAAAGCAGCGCGTCGCCCAGCGCCACGCGCAGCGGGATGTTCGTCGGTGAGAGACGGGCCGCTTCCCGGAGCGGGCGGAGCGATTCTGGTTCCGGATTCGTTGCCATCGCGCGAACGTGCCCGTGCAACCGCCGATGAAAAGCGGAAAGATGCCGCGGCACGCACCGCCCGCGCTGGTTTTTTATTGGCGCGGGCCGCGATGCGCGCCGAACCTCCCCACGTGATGAATGCGCAGGCCACACCTCCACTCGATCATGGGGTCATCGGCAACGGTCGGGTGCTCGCGCTGGTCTCGCCCACGAGCGCCGTCGAGTGGCTGTGCCTGCCGCGCTTCGATTCGCCGTCGGTCTTCGCGCGCATCCTCGACCGGGAGAAGGGCGGCTCCTTCATCATCGAGCACGCCTCGGGCGAGGTGCGCGGAAAGTCGGAATACCTCACGAACACCAACGTGCTGCGGACCGTCTTCGAGGCCGGCGACGCATCGTGGGAGGTGATCGACTTTGCACCGCGGCTGCTCGACGGGATGGAGATCCGCGTGCCCTTCGAACTCGCGCGCCTCGTGCGCCCCCTGCGCGGGCACCCGCGGCTGCGCGCCCGCTTCGAGCCGCGCCCGGACTACTCCCGAGCGGAGGTGCAGATGATGCCGGCGGGCGACTGCCTGCTCATCACCGGCGCCGCAGAGCCGCTGCGGCTCTTCACGGATGTGCCGATGCCCTACGTCACAGGCATGCGCGAGTTCGCGTTGGACAAGCCGATGTTCTTCTCGCTCGTCTGCGGCGGCACGCGCCAGCGCATCACGCTCTGGCACGTGCTGGAGCAGTTCGAGCGCACCGTGGAAGGCTGGCGTCGCTGGGCGATGACATGCGCGCTGCCCACCTTCGCGCCGGACGCCGTGCTGCGCTCGGCGCTGGTGCTCAAGCTCCACCAATACCACGACACAGGCGCGATCATCGCCGCGACGACCACAAGCATCCCCGAGGCGATGGGCACGCCGCGCACGTGGGATTACCGCTACTGCTGGCTGCGCGACGCCGCGTTCGTAGTCGAGGCGCTGCGCCGGCTCTCGCACCTGCGCGAGGGGGAGGAATTCCTGCGCTACCTGCGCGATGTCGCAGAAGCCGGGCCGCTCCAACCCCTCTACGGCATCGGCGGCGAACGCGATCTGCCCGAGGAGGTGCTCGGCCATCTCAGCGGGTTCGGCGGCAGCGGCCCGGTCCGCATCGGAAATCAGGCGGCCGAGCAGCGGCAGAACGACCTGATGGGCGAGTTGATCCTCTGCCTTGAGACGCTGCTCACCGACCCACGGCTCGCGCACCTGCGCGGCGGCGATTATTTCCCGCTCGTGCACCGGCTCGTGGAGGAGGCCGTCGCCGCCGCACCGACCCTCGACACGGGCATCTGGGAATTCCGCCAGATGCTGCGCCCCTACACCTTCTCACGCGCGATGTGCTGGGTCGCGATCTCGCGTGGTGCAAAGCTCGCACGGCACCTCGGCGAAACCGTCCATGCCTCGCGCTGGGAAAAGATCGCCGAGGCGGAGCGCGAAATCGTGCTCACGCGCGGCTTCAACGCGGCTGAAGGCTTTTTCACACAGGCCCTCGACGGGAAACACCCGGACGCCTCGCTGCTGCTGCTCCCCACCATCGGCATCGTGGATGCAAAGGACCCGCGCTTTGTCTCCACAGTCGAAGCCTACCAGCGCATCCTCGCGCCCGACGGCCTGATGAAGCGCTACATCGCGCTCGACGACTTCGGCGAGACGACCAGTGCCTTCACCATCTGCTCCTTCTGGTGGTGCGAGGCGCTCGCTCTCATGGGGCGGCTCGACGAGGCCTGCGAATTGTTCCACCGCCTCGAGCGCCACTCCAACGCACTCCGGCTATTCTCCGAGGACATCGAGCCGGGGACCGGCGCCATGCTCGGCAATTATCCGCAGGCATACACCCACGTGGGCCTCATTCACGCAGCGATGACCATCTCCGAGCTCCTCGAGGCGCGCGACGGAAAGGCGCGCGCGTGGGCGTGAGGCATCGCCGCCGACGCGCAATTTCCCGCGCCCCCTGAGTCCCGCAGGGACGATTCAATCCAGAACATCCATGCCACGCTTCATCATCGTCTCCAACCGCCTTCCCGTCACCGTCGTCCCGCAAGAGGACGGCTGCGAGCTGAAGCCCTCAGTTGGCGGACTCGCTACCGCGCTTTCCGGCCTCGGCGGCGAGGGCGGGATGCTGTGGATCGGATGGCCTGGGGAAACCGCGGCATTCTCCGAGGAGACACGCCGGCAGCTCGACTCCGACCTCGCCGCGCGCAGCCTCGCCCCGGTCCACCTCTCGGCGGCGGAGGTGGAGAGCTTCTACGAAGGATTCTCCAACGGCGTCCTCTGGCCCCTCTTTCACTACCAGATCGAACGCGTGAACATGGACGCGTGGCGCGACTGGGAGACCTACGAATCGGTCAACCGCAAGTTCGCCGAAGCTGTCGCCGCGCAGTGGCGCGAGGGCGACCGCATCTGGATTCATGATTACCACCTGATGCTCGCGCCGGCGATGCTGCGCGAACTCCTCCCGCACGCCTGCATCGGCTTCTTCCTGCACATCCCGTTTCCCTCCATGGAAGTATTTCGCACGCTGCCGTGGCGGCGTGAGATCGTCCACGGCCTGCTCGGCGCGGACGTCATCGGCTTCCACACCTACGGCTACCAGCGCCACTTCGCCGCGTGCCTTCTTCGCATCATGTCACTCGACGTCGTCGTGGACGAGTTTCACTGGAAAGGCCGCACCGTGCGGATCGGCGCTTTTCCCATCAGCATCGACACTGCTGAATTCACCGCTCGCGCCAGCGACCCTGCCACCGCCAAAGCCGCGGCGAAACACACCTCGCATTCTCCCCGCGTGAAGCTGCTCCTCGGCGTGGACCGCCTCGACTACAGCAAGGGCCTGCCCCGCCGGATGCTCGCCATCGAGCGGCTGCTCGAGATCGACCCATCGCTTGCCGGCCGCTTCCGCTTTGTTCAGATCGCCGCCCCATCGCGCACCAATGTGGCGGCCTACGCGCAGTTCCGCCGCGGCCTCGATGAACTCGTCGGCCGCATCAACGGCCGCTTCTCCACCACCGACTGGGCGCCCATCCACTATCTCAACCGCGGCGCATCCATCGAGGAACTAATCCCGCTCTACCGCGCCGCGGATGTGATGGTTGTCACCCCCCTCGCGGACGGCATGAACCTCGTCGCGAAGGAATTCATCGCGTGCCGCGTGAACGACGACGGCGTCCTCGTCCTCAGCGAATTCGCCGGCGCGGCGTGGGAACTGGGTGAGGCCGTTCAGGTGAACCCCTACAACGTCCACCAGACTGCGCTCGCCCTCCAGCAAGCCATCCTCATGGATCCCGCCGAGCAGCGCGCCCGGATGGCGACACTGCGGCAGCGCGTGGCGAAATGGGACATCCACGCATGGGTGCGCGGCTTCACCGGCGCCATGGAGTCTGCCACCGCGCGCCCGGAGGAGAAGCCCGTCGAGGGCAACCCGCCGAGCGCCACGGAAATCTCCCTCATGCACTCCGCGCGGCACCTTCACCTGCTGCTCGACTACGACGGCACGCTCGTCCCCTTTGCCGCGCGCCCGGAACTCGCCAACCCCGACCCCGACCTTCTCGATCTGCTGAAGTCCCTCGCCTCCCACCCGAACCTCAGCGTTCACATCATCAGCGGGCGCCCGCGCGCGGCTCTCGACAGCTGGTTCCGCAAGCTCCGCGTCGGTCTCCACGCCGAACACGGCTTCTGGAGCCGCACGCCCGGCGGTGAATGGCGGGCAAACACCGCCCTCAGCCACGGTTGGAAGGAGCGCATCCGGCCCGTAATGGAGAACTTCGCCGCTTGCACCCCTGGCGCATTCGTCGAGGAAAAGGAAGCCGCCCTCTGCTGGCACTACCGCCTTTCGGAGCCGGATCTCGGCTCAAGACAAAGCCGGGAACTCACACTGCACCTCACCGGCTTCCTTGCGAACCTCCCTGTCGAGGTCATGCCTGGCCACCGCACCGTTGAGGTCCGCCAGCACGGCGTGAACAAGGGCATTGTCCTGCCAGCCATCCTTGCCGCCATCATCACCTCGCCGGAGGAGTTCGTCGTCGCATTCGGTGACGATCGCACCGACGAGGACCTCTTCGCGGCACTCCCCGCGCACTGCATGGGCATCAAGGTTGGTGAGGGCGCCACGCTCGCAAAGCGCCGCCTGCGCGACCCCGCCGCCGTGCGCACATTCCTCCGCGACCTCCTGCAAAACTGCGGTCGTGGGAAAATGAAGCCGCCGTCTTCCATCAAGGGATTCTTCCGGCGTCTGGTGGGGAGGTGACGTCCGCGCCGATTCCGCCACGGCTTTTTCATTTTCCTACCCTGCCGCGCAGCCTACGCTCGCGCGCATGAAATCTCCCGCCCTCGCAAGAATCTCCTGTGCAGCCGCCATCGCCGCATTCACCGTCGCGCCCCTCATGGCAGACTCCAACACCGAAAAGGGCGAGGCATACCTCAGGGAAAACGCCGCCAAGCCCGGCGTGAAGACCACGGCCAGCGGTCTCCAATACCGCGTCGTCCAGGAGGGCACCGGCAAGAGCCCGAAGGCCACCGACACCGTCGTCGTGAACTACCGCGGCACGCTGATTTCTGGGAAGGAGTTCGACAGCTCCTACAAGCGGCACAAGCCCGCGGAGTTCCCGCTGAACCGTGTCATCCCCGGATGGACCGAGGGCGTCCAGCTTATGAAGGAGGGCGCGAAATTCGAATTCGTGATTCCCTCGAAAATTGCCTACGGCGAGCGCGGCACACCCGGCGGCCCCATCCCGCCAAACGCGACGCTCATCTTCGAGATCGAGCTCATCACGGTGAAGTAGCGCGCACTGCGGCCGCCCGTTTGCGCTCGCCGCACGGGCAGCGCGGTGGCAGTTCCACGGCCATGCCGCAGACATTGCTGAAGCTCTCCTGCCCCGACCGCTCGGGGCTGCTCTCGCGCATCACGTCGTTCATCGCGGAGCGCGGGGGGAATCTCTTCGAGGTGAACCAGTTCACGGACACGCGGGCCGGGTGGTTCTTCGCGCGGCTGGCGATCGAATCCGCCACGCTGCGCACACCGCTGCCGGAGCTGCGCGCTGAGTTCGCGCCGGTGGCGGCGGAACTCGGCGCGTCGTGGAGCCTGCGCCGCGAGTCGGAGCGGCCCCGCGCGGTGCTGATGGTGTCGCGCCTCGGGCACTGCCTGGTGGATCTGCTGTGGCGGTGGAAGGCGGGTGAGCTGCCGTGCGAAATCGCGGGGGTGATCGGGAACCACGCGGATTTCCGCGCGACGGTGGAGCGCGAGGGGCTGCGCTTCGAGCATCTGCCGGTGCGCGCGGACTCGAAGCGCGGGGACTTTGAAAAGATCGAGGCGCTCTGGCGGGAGATGGGCGCGGACCTTGTGGTGCTCGCCCGCTACATGCAGATCGTGCCGGGCGACGTGTGCGAGCGGTGGGAGGGGCGCATCATGAACATCCACCACTCGTTCCTGCCGTCGTTCGTCGGGGCGGACCCGTATCGCCGCGCGTGGGAGCGCGGCGTGAAGATGATCGGGGCGACGTGCCACTACGTGACGGCGGAACTCGACGACGGGCCGATCATCGAGCAGGAGGTGGTGCGCGTGGAGCACTTCCATTCGCCGGAGGATCTGCTGCGGATGGGGCGCGACGCCGAGCGGCAGGCGCTGGCCCGCGGCGTGCGCTGGCACGTGACGGACCGCGTGCTGCTGCACGGGAGGCGCGCGGTGGTGTTTCACGACTAAGCTCGGATCGGCCCGGCGCTCCGCGCACACTTCCGTTTGCGCCGCGCGCGGAGGCCCCGACTCCATTGACCGCGACGCGCGGTGCCGATACGCTCGACGCCCCTGATGGACACCGAATCCCCGCTGCTTGGCCTCCGCGGCTGCGTCATTGACGCGCCCGAACCCGGCAAGCTGCGCGCATGGCGCGACGGTGCCGTGGTGATCGGAGACGGACGCATCGTGGAGGTGGGGAATTTCCAGTTCCTCGGGAAGAAGACGCGCCCGAGGCCGATCCACTGGCAGCAGTCGGACCGCGCGATCATTCTTCCCGGCCTCATCGACGTCCACACGCACCTGCCGCAATACCCGGTCGTGGCGCGCGGCCGCGGGCAGCTCCTCGAGTGGCTGCATCAGCACATTTACCCGCGCGAGCGCGGCTTCACCGGTCCGGCGAGCGAGCGCGAGGCGGCGTGGTTTTTCTCCGAGCTGGCGCGCCACGGCACGACGGCCGCGGCGGTTTACACGGCGATCTATGAGGACTCGGCGGACATGGCGTTTGCCGCAGCGGCGGCGTCCGGCATGCGCGTGATCATGGGCCAGACGATGATGGATGTGGGCACCTACGGCACACTGCAGCCGCGGAAAATCCTGAGCGTGGCCCTGCTCGAGAGCGAGCGGCTCTGCCGCAAGTGGCACGGCGCCGCGGACGGGCTCATTGACTACGCGTTCAGCCCGCGGTTTGCGCTGGCGTGCAGCGAGCGGCTCATGCGCTCGGCCGCGGAGATGGCGCGCGACTTCGGCTGCTACCTGCAGACGCACCTCGCGGAGAACCGTGAGGAGTGCGACCGCGTGGGGCACCTCTTCCCCAACTCCGCGGACTACACGGGCGTGTATGAGAAGGCCGGGATGCTCGGGCCGAAATCAATCTTCGCCCACTGCATCCACCTTTCGCCGCGCGAGACTGCGGTGCTCGCCGAGAGCGGCACCGCGGTGGCGCACTGCCCCACGGCGAACCTCTACCTTTCCAGCGGAATCATGCCGCTCGGCGAGCACCGCGCCGCGGGCATCCGCGTGGGCCTCGGCACGGACGTGGCCGCGGGCCCCGAGCTGAACCTCTGGCAGGTGATGCGCAGCGCAATCGAAAGCCAGAAGGCGCGCAGCTTCCACCAGCAGGGAGTGGCCGTCCCCTCGCACGCCGATGCGCTGCACCTCGCCACGCAGGGCGCCGCGGACGCGCTCGGAAAGGGCGACATCATCGGCAGCCTCGACGCGGGCAAGGAGGCGGACATCACGGTGATGGATCTCGCCGCGCTGCTGCCCTACGGCGGCGACGGGATGAAGATCGAGGACCTCACACCCGACGACATGCTCGCGCTCTGCATCTACCGCGGAGGCCCGCACGCGGTGCTGGAGACGTTTGTGCGCGGCGAGAGCGTGTGGCGCGCGGGCGGCAGCGCCGCGACGGAGGAGGACGCCGCCGTGATTGATGAGGAGTGACGCGATGCCCGGCCCGAACGAGAACCGAAAAAGCAGGAATGAAACCGCGCACGATCCGGTCGCGCTCGCGCTGGCCGAGGACATCGGCTCCGGCGACCTGACGTGCGAATTTTTCGTGGACGCCGCGCGCCGCGGAAAAGCGCGCATCTTCGCAAAGCAGCCGTGCATCCTCGCGGGCACCGAGGCTGCGGCACGTGCGTTCGCCCTCGTGGGCGCATCACTCGAGGTCCGCACTGTTCGCAAAGACGGCGATGCCCTCCAGTCCGGCGACACGGCCATCGAGATCGCCGGCCCGGTCCGCGCGATCCTCACCGCCGAGCGGACGGCGCTGAATTTCATCCAGCGCCTCAGCGGCGTGGCCACGCTCACACGGCGCTTCGTCGAGGCGGTGAGGCCGCATGCCGCGCGCATCCTCGACACGCGCAAGACGACGCCTGGGCTGCGCGCGCTCGAAAAGGCGGCGGTGCTCGCAGGCGGCGGCACGAACCACCGCATCGGGCTTTTCGACATGGTGATGGTGAAAGACAACCACCTCGCGGCGGGAACGGCGCTCGCACGGCTGCAGGAAGACATCCGGCGCTTCCGCGTCGCGAACCCCGGCGTGCGCGTGGAGATCGAGGCAGACCGGCTCGACCAGGTGCGCGACTTCCTCGCGCTCCAGGGCGTGGATGTGATCCTCCTCGACAACATGACCACCTCGCAGCTCGACGAGGCGGTGCGGATGCGCGGTGGCCGCCCCATTCTCCTCGAGGCGAGCGGCGGCGTGACGCTGGAAACGGTGAATGCAATCGCCGCGACGGGAGTGGACTTCATCAGCGTGGGCGCACTCACGCACTCGGCGCCCGCGGTGGATTTCTCGCTCGAACTGGTCGAGGCATGAGCGGGCTTTCGCTCGACGCACGGCTCCTCCGCGAACTGCGCGCGTCGGACGTCCACCTGCTGCCGGGCGACTTTGCGGAAACGCTCGGAGCAGCACGCGGTGAAATCGCAGAAGCTTTATCGCGTCTGCGCGATGCCGGCTTTGACATCGAGGAGCGCCCCGGCATCGGCTGCCGCCTCCTCGGCGCGCCGGACCGCCTCATCGCCGACGATCTGCACGCACGCATCGGCGAATGCCCGCTCGCACGGGAGATCCTCGCTTTCGAGGAGACCTCTTCCACGAACGATGTCGCCGCGCGGCTTGGACGCGACGGGCGCGGCAGCGGAGTGCTGGTTTTCGCCGAGCGGCAGACCGCAGGCCGCGGGCGATTCGGCCGCCGGTGGGATTCCGCGCCGCGCGCGGGCCTGTGGTTTTCGCTGTTGCTGCGGCCGGATTTTTCCACGGCGCTATGGCCGCGGCTCACCACATGGGCCGGCGTGAGCGCCGCGACGGCCATTGAGCGGACGACAGGGCTCGAAGCGCGGATGAAATGGCCGAATGACATCCTCGTCGGCGGCAAGAAAGTCGCGGGCATCCTCGCGGAGTGTTCCAGCGACGCGGGCCGCACCATGTTCGCAGTCATCGGCATCGGGCTGAATGTGAACCACGAGGCCATGCCGGACGAACTGGCCGCACGCGCCGCGTCCCTGCGGCAGTTCGCCGGCCGCGCGATCGACCGCGCCGCGCTCGCCGCCGCCATCGTCGCCGAACTGGCCGCACGCCTGCCCGCCGTGGACGCCGATTTTCCCACGATCCTCGCCGAGGCCTCGCGCCGCAGCACGGTGCTCGGGAGCTGGATCCGCCTCGATTCGGCGGACATTTCGTTCGAGGGCCATGCCGAGGATCTGGACTCCGAGGGCAACCTGCTCCTGCGCCTCTCGGATGGCAGCCTGCGCACAATGACCGCAGGGGAAGTGACTTCGCAAACAGCGCCAGCATTCGTGCCAGCCACAAAATAATTTTACCGGCCCGCGGGGAAAAGTTTCGCCGCCCGCGTCCGCGCACACTGGCTGCTAAGACGATTGGCAGCTCAACCCCGATGCAACTCGTCTTCTCTGAATTCCAGGATCAACTCGTGCGAGGCCTGGCTCACCGGATGAACAACATCCTCTCCCTTTTCCACGGATACCTCGGCCTGCTCATGGACGAGAAGAAGCTCGACCCGGTGACCAAGGAGGGCCTCACGCGCATCCGCGAGGGCGCCCGCGAGGCGACGGAGCTGATGGAGCGCATCAATGCCATCAGCCGCCCGGCCTCCAGCACGCCGCGGGAAGTGGATCCCGCCGACTTTTTCCGCCAGCTCGCGCCGACCTTCGAGCGGCTTCGCAGCCCGCAGGTCGCAGTGACTGTGGAGTGTCCCGCGGGGCTGCCGCACCTGTTTGTGGACACGTCGCGGATGAAGCTCGCGATCGTCGAGCTGGTGCGCAACGCGTGCGAGGCCGCTGCCTCGCGCGTCACCGTGCGCGTCGGTGCGGACCGCGGCGCCGAGCAGCCGGAGCTTTTCCCGAGCAGCGCGAACCGAGAGGGCGACTGGCTGAAGATCGAAGTCGTTGACGACGGGCCGGGCATCCGCACCGATGAGGCCGTGCGAATCTACGAGCCGTTCTACTCGACGCGGAAAAGGACGCAGGCCGCGGGCCTCGGACTCGCAGTCGCGCTCGGCTGTGCGCAGCAGTTCGGCGGCGCGCTCCAGCACCGCAGCCGGAAGGGCGAGACGATCTTCCAGATGTCCCTGCCCGCGCGCGCGCCGCAGCAGCTCAGCGCCGTGGCGTAGCCGCCAGGCGCCAGCCGCATGGAGCGGATGACGGCGGGGACGAAGTGCGGCGTGTTTAGTTCTGCGAAAGCTTCGACGTTTTCGCTTCGCCGCCCTTCTTCGTCGCCTCGTATTGGGCGCGCAGCTTTTCCGCCTCGGCCTTCGCGGTCTCAAGCTCCTTTGCGCTGGCGATGGATGCCTTCTCCGCCTCGGCCTTCGTCTTCACGGCGTCCTTCTCCATCTGCGCGATTTTCCCCTTCAGCTCGGCAGCGAGCCTCTTCGCGTCCTCGATCTCCTTCTTCGCGGCGGCCAGCGCCTTCTCGGCGGGCACGACCTTCTTGTTGGCGAGCTTGAGTTCGAGTTCCTCCTTCTTCACGGCCTCGGTCAGCTCCGCGGGAACCTGCTTTGAAGTCTTCTCCGCGAGCTTTGCTGTGGCTTCGTCGAGCGCCTTGTGCGCGGCCTCCGCCGCCGTCCGCACGGGCTGGTAGGCGGCATTGGCCTTGTCGTGTTCGGGCGTGCCGCGCTGGAATTTCTCGCGCTCCTCGCGCAGCTTTGCCCGCTGCGCGTCGAGATCGTCGGCCTTCTTCTTCGCGGCGTCCACGACGGCGGTGGCGGCTTTGATCTCCTCGGCCATCTTCGCGTCCGGCGGCGACTTTTTGTAATCCTCGATCGCCTTCTCGGCCTTCGCGAGCTCCGCTGCGGCAGCCTCGGCGTCCTTCTTCACCTTCTGCAGAGCCGCCTCCTTCTCGCCGATGATCTTCGGCGCATCGGCGACCATCTTCTCGGAATTGACGATGCTCTGCTTTGCCAGCTCCACCTGGCGGAACGCGTCCTTCGCCGCGGCGATCAGATCGTCATGCTTCGACTGCTTCTCGGCGACAGTCTGCCGCGCGTTGAACACGGTCTGGTAGAGCTGCGCGCGCTTCCAACGGGCGATGCTCCCCTGCGACGCGGCAATCTGCGCGCTCGCCGCTTCGAGCGCGGACTTCGCGGCGGCGAGCGCCTTGTCGGCCTCCGTCGGCTGCGGTCCCGCAACAGCAGCCTTGGCGGCGTTCAGCTCGCCCTCGATTTTCGCCACCTCGGCCTTCTTCGCCTGCAGGGCATCGTTCGCACGGTTGTAATCGGGCGTGCCCTCCTTGAGCCTGCCACGCGCCGCGCGGAGCTGCTCGGCCTGCGCGTTCGCCGCATCGAACGACTTCTGCAGCGCCGCAGCCTTCGCGATGATCTCTGGCGTCGGCGTGTATTTCCCGGGCTGGAGTTTCGCGATGTCCGCGGCCGCCGCCTGCACGGCCTTCTCCGCCTCGGCGACCATCTTCGGCGCGGCACCCTTCACGCGGCCGGCCTCAGTCACCGCCTTCTGGTGCTGCTGGCGCAATTCCTCGGCGGATTTCTGCGCTGCGGCCACCGCGGCTTTCGCCGCATCCACCTTGTCGCGGCCCGGCGGGACTGGCGCGGCATCCACAGCGCGCTTCGCGTCGGCGACGGCCTTCTCGGCCTGCGCGACCTTCGGCTCAAATTCCTTCACCTGCTGCTCCGCCTTCGCAAACTCCGGCGAACCCGCTGCGGCCTTCGCACGCACGTCCGCGCGCCTTGCGAGTTCAGCCTTCTCCTTCTCAAGAGTGTCCTGCGCGGTCTTCGCGGCAGCCTCGGCATTCGCCCGCTGGCGCGAAGCGGCGGCAGTCTCGATCTCCTGCGCGGTCTTGCGCGCAGCGGCGACCGCAGCCTGCGACTGATCCATCCGCGCCTTGATTCCATCGGCGGCCTTCTGCGCGTTGTCCGGCGCGGCTTTCGCGTCGGCCACCGCCTTCACCGCCGCCGCCTTGCGCTGCTCGGCTGCGGCGAGGTCCGCCTTGCGCTTCGCCTCCGCAGCCTCGCGCTCGGCTTTCACGCGCGCCTCGGAATCCACAACGGCCTTCTGCAAATTCGGCAGCACAGCCTGCGTGTCGGCGAGCGCCTTCTCCGTCTGCGCAAGCTGCTCGGCGATGCCGGGAGGATTCGCCGTGAAAGTCCCGAGCTTCTTGCCGTCGAGCGCATACACGCGGATGTCGCCGCCCCAGTCGGCGGCAATGACGCGCTCGCTGTTCAGCGAACTGCGCAGCGCCAGATCCCCGAGCGCCTCAGTCGCGAAAATCTGCTTTCCTGTCGCGTCCCAAACCTTCGCCACCTTGTCGCGTCCGCAGCTCACAAGGCGGCCGTCGGGGGTGAAATCCACCCACAGCGCGCCGCCCGCGTGCGCGTTCCAGCTCCGAATCTCCGTGCCCTCCTTCACATTCCACATCGAGATTTTCCCGTCCTCGCTCGCGCTCGCGAGCACGCCGGGCATGAAAGCCAGCGCGGTGCACGCGACCTTGTGGCCGGCGAGCGTGTTGAACGGCTTCGGGTCCGCGCCCGACTCCCACACTTCCACACCGCCGTTGCGGTCCGCGGTCGCGAGGTATCTGCCATCCGGGCTGTAGGCGACCGCCGTGATCCACTCGGTGTGCTTCTTGATCAGCCCCGTCTGGCGGCCGTCCTTCGTGGAGAAAATCTTCACCTGCTTGTTCGGTCCGCCGAGCGCGACGAACTGCTGATCCGGACTGATGTCCGCCGCGAGCACGGAATCCGCCTCGTTGCCGATGACGCCCACTCGCTCGCCGCTCGCCACGTCCCACATCACGACCTTGCCGAGCTTTCCGCCAAGGCCGCCGCCTGCGATGAGCATCTTCGCATTTCGCGAGAAGCGCAGCACATTCGGAAAGCCCTCGGGGAACGACAGCACGCCGACGCGGTCGAGCGTCTCCGTGTTGTAAAGCAGCACCTGGCGCTGGCCGCCGATCGCGACGAGCGGAGCCCACGGGCTCGCGGCCATCGCGACGACTGCGTTGCTCGCGCGCGACTTCACGAAAGGCTCGAGCGGCAGATCGCCCGGCATCGGTGGCGGACCATCCGGCTTCGTGAGCGACACCACTGCGGCCTCCACCTTGTTCTGCGTCACCGTCGCCGGCTTGCTGTTCGGATTCTCCAGCGCGAAGCCTGCGATCCACGCCTTCAGCAGCGCGCGGTCACCCTCGGAAAGTTCGTCGCCCTTCGGCGGCATCTTCGGGTCGCCGTTCGGCAGGCACACCTTGTAGAGGAGGCTGCCGTCGCCGTTGCCGGGCTTCACCACCGGGCCGTTTTCGCTGCCCGTCATCGTCGCCTGATAGGTCGTGAGGTCGAGGCCGGCCTTCTTCTTGTCGGGGTTGTGGCAGTTCGTGCAGGCGTTGCGGAAAATGGGCGCGATTTGTCCATCGTAGGTCACCTTCGCCGGTGCCTGGGCAAATGCGGCGAGGCTGAGGCCGAAAAATGCGGCGGTCGCGAGGGCGGAACTTTGCAGCGAGGGTTTCATGGATGTTGGCTTTTCTAGGAGAGAGCAAAGCGGGGAGATGGGCATAAATTAGAGCACGAATTTTGTCCTCGGACGCGCGGATTTTGGCCACTCCGGCAAAAGCCGCGCCCCGCTGCTTGGCATCGCCCGCACATCCCGCCAACCTGCCCGCGTGAACAGCGCACCGCGCACAGCATTCGTCCTCGGCGCCGGCCTCGGCACGCGGCTCCGGCCGCTCACGAACCGCCGGCCGAAGCCGCTCATTCCCGTCGCCAACCGGCCGCTCATCACGCATGCCTTCGACCACCTCATCAGCGTCGGCGTCGAGCGCTTCGTCGTGAACACCCACTGGTGCGCCGAGCGCTACGCGGAGTTTTTCCCCTGCGGCAAATGGCGCGGCCGCCCGGTGGAATTCGTCCACGAGTCACCCGAAGTGCTCGAGACCGCGGGCGGCATCTGGAACGCGCGCGCGCATCTGAGTGACGGGCCGTTCTGGGTCTATAACGGCGACATCCTCAGCGACATCCCGCTCGCACCCGCGCTCGACGCCCACCGAGCCGCCCGCAGCGAAGTCACGCTCATCCTCCGCTCGCACGGTGCGAACACGAATGTCGCCTTCGACTCCGCCAGCGGGAGCATCCTCGATCTCCGCCGCGAGCTGCGTCCCGAAATTGAGCCGCGGCACCTCTTCACCGGCATCTACGTCGTCGAGCCCGAGTTCATCGCGCGCATTCCCGCAGCGCGGAAAATCTCCGTCGTCCCCATTTTCCACGAAATGATCCGCACCGGCGCAAAACTCGGCGGCATCGTCCTCGATGAAGGCCATTGGTGGGATCTCGGCTCGCGCTCCGAATACCTCGCCGTCCACGCCGCACTCGCAGCCGACCCGACCGAGGACGCACCGTGGATTTCCGACTGCGCGGGCGTGGCGTCGAACGCGCGCATCACCGGCGCCACGATGATCGCCCCCGGCGCGGAAGTCGGCGCCGGTGCGGCGCTGCACGACTGCATCGTGTGGCAGAGCGCCACCGTCGAGGCTGGCGCACACCTCACGCGCTGCATCGTCGCCGACGGCGCGACCGCGCTCGGCGAGCACGCGGATGTGGACTTTGTCGCCGGATAACGGTTCACACTCCGGCGCATGTCCATCACCGTCGAGCCCATCGAGAAGGGCGGCTCCGGCCGCAAATTCTGGCGCCTCCGCCTGACGCCGCGCACGGGCGCCGGCGGCGCTGATGGCGATTCATGCATCCTCATCCGCTACACGCTCGATCGCGCAGACAACGCCGGCTACGCCGACATCGCGCGCTTCCTCTCGCGCGTCGGAGTGCGCGTGCCGGAAATCATCCACCACGATGCCGGCGAAGGCGTCATCGTGATGGAGGACGCCGGCAGCGATGACCTCTACTCGTTCCGCAGCGCGCCATGGCCCGAACGCCGCCGCCTCTACGAACTCACGCTCGAACAAGCCGCGCTGCTCCACACCAAGGCGCACCTCGCGCCGGACCGCCCGGCGCTCCAGCCGCCATTCGACGCCGCACTCTACGAATGGGAGCACGACTACTTCATCGAGCACTGCCTCGGCCGGCATTTCAAATTGAGCGCCGCCGAAATCGCCGCGCACGTGGACGGCACCCGCCTCCATGAAATCGCCGCCCAGCTCGCCGCCGAGCCGCGCTGCCTCGTGCACCGCGATTTCCAGAGCCAGAATGTGATGATCCACAACGGCAGGCCCGTGTTCATCGATTTCCAAGGCCTCCGCCTTGGCCTCGCCCAATACGACCTCGCCTCGCTCCTGCTCGACCCCTACGCCGGCCTCGCCCCAGCCGAACGCGACACGCTTTACGACCACTACCTCACCCTCGCACCGCCCGCCGACCCCGCGCACTTCCGCGCCCTCTACGACCTCTGCGCCATGCAGCGTCTCATGCAGGCCCTCGGCGCCTACGGCAAACTTGGCCATGCCGACGACCGCACACATTTCCTCCAGCACATCCCCGCCGCAGTGGCGCTACTGTGCGACCTGCTCGGAAAAATCGCGGGCGTCGAAAAAATCGCGGCGCTACTGCGAGCCTGAACGAACCGGCGAACGCGCTGCCGTCACCCGCAGCACCCCTCGCGAGAAGGAACACGCGCACCAACCGCTACCGGGACCGGCGGGATTGAAGGCTCTGGCCTATTGCGCCTCCGCGAGCTTGAGCCGGAGATACTCCGTCATCCGCCCCGGCTCGCTCTGCCGGACCTCGGTGATGCCGCGCTTGCCGTGGCCGAGAATGTTCGCGTGGGCCGGGGCGTCGTCGGGCAGCGGGGTCACCTTCGGGTAGAAAAAGCCGGCGTCCTTCTCTTTCATCAACAGATAGCCCTTCATGCACACGCGCCCGTCGGCGGTGAGGAGTTCGGTTTGCACGAGGGTGTTGAGCGGTAGTGGAGTCATGGCGGGATGAATTACGGCTTTTTTGCCGCAGCACAATGCAATCGTCCGCCTGAGTTGTGGCAGCTCCGGTTTTGAAGACGACGCGGTCCTGTCTGCTACCGTCGTCGCGGACGCGTGCTTTTTCCATGCACGCCGCGCGCTGCCGTGAGATGAACGGCGGGTGTCCGCATCCACCGCACTTGTCGTCCTGCCGCTGCTGGGGGCGTTTGTTTTCACCGTCAGCGCGCTGCTGCTGAAGCGCGCATCGGCGCTCGGCGCGGGGTTGTGGCGCACGGCGTTTGTCTGCAATCTCGCGGGCGCCATCCTCTTCTCCACCTTGCTGGCGTTTGGCGGGCCGCCGGTGCGCGTGGGCCTGCTGTGGCAGCCGCTGTGCGTCGCGCTCTGCCTGTTCGCGGGAATGCTCTCGCAGTTCCTCGCGCTGGAAAAAGGCGACGTGTCCGTGGCCGTGCCAGTGCTGGGGCTGAAGGTGGTCGCCGTCGCGCTCGTCACTCCCCTGCTCACAAACGACAGCGTGGACGCACGCCTGTGGGCGGCCGTGGTGCTGAGCGCCGTCGGCATCGCGGTGCTGAACCGCAAGCAGGACGGCCACCGCCCGCACAATGTCGGCATCACGCTGCTCGCCTCGGGCTTCGCGGCGGCGAGCTTCGGGACATTCGACGTGCTCGTGCAGAAATGGGGCCCGGAGTGGGGCGTCGGGCGGCTGCTGCCGATCGTGTATGCGATGAACGGCGCGCTTTCCCTGCTACTCATCCCGAAGTTCCGCGCCCCGCTCTCCGCTCTGCCGCGCGCAGCGTGGAAATGGCTCGTCCCGGCCGCCTTCGCGCTCGCCGTGCAGTCCGTCCTCTTCGTCGGCGCCGTCACCGTTTATGGCAAGGCCGCCAAGGCAAACGTGATCTATTCCTCGCGCGGCCTCATGAGCATCCTGTCCGTCTGGATCGTCGGGCATTGGTTTTCCAACACCGAGCAGGGCCTCGGCAGGCGCACCCTCGCATGGCGCCTCCTCGGCGCGGCGCTCATGCTC
Source organism: Chthoniobacteraceae bacterium (assembly GCA_044221185.1). Classification (GTDB taxonomy): domain Bacteria; phylum Verrucomicrobiota; class Verrucomicrobiia; order Chthoniobacterales; family Chthoniobacteraceae; genus SXWH01. Next base: position 72,643 of record JBGAPP010000017.1, read on the forward strand.
AGCGCGATCGTGCTCGTGGTCACGCGGTGAAGCGAAGCGCCGGACGTCAGCCGGGAATGGCTTGTCGATCAATGCGCGGCGCTGTTCATCATGCGCCGCATCCTCTCCGCCGATGAACCCAGAACCTCCCACGCTTGATCCGACCAACGGCATACGCACTCCACGCTTCACTTCGCTGCTGAAATGGATCCCTGCGGCCATGCTCGCGGCGGCCCTTTCAGCTTACAGCGCACAGGGGCGTGATTTGCGCGTCGATCCTAAGACGGGGAGCGACAGCAACGACGGCGTCGCCGCTCCGGTGAAAACTATCACGCGCGGCATCCGGCTCGCGCAGCCGGGTGACACCGTCCACCTCGCGACGGCGCGCTATTTTGAAAGCGCGGACCTTTCCAACAAGCACGGCGAACCCGGCCAGCCCATCACTCTTGATGGCCACGGCTCCGTGCTCGATGGCAGCGAGCCGGTGCGTGCTGCGGATTGGGAGGCGATGGACAAGGAGAAGGGTCTCTTCCGCAAAGTGAAGCTCCTGCCGCGCACCGACGACGCGATTGTCGGCCGCTGGTTTTTCCTCTGCGGCGACAAGATGAACCACATGGGCCGCACCTCGAAGGGAAGGAGCGCGCCGCTGAAAAAACCCGGCGACCTCCAGCCAGACGAGTGGACCTACGTGAAGGAGGAGGACGCGTTTTACATCCGCCTCGCTCCGGGCCGTGCACTCGACGATGCGGCCATCCGCTATCCGAAACGAAGCAGCGGCGTGATCGAGAGCGGCAAGGGCTCGCACCTCACGGTGCGCAATGTCATCGCGACGCACGTTTACAACGACGGCTACAACATCCACGGCGCGCAGCGGAACACGGTGTTTGAAAACATCGCGGCCATCGAATGCGGCGACGACGGATTCAGCGCCCACGAGGATGCGGACTGCCGCATCGACGGCTTCGTGAGCATCGGAAACTCGACCGGCCTGTGCGACACCGTGTCGAGCGTCACGCACTACCGGAATGTCTTCATCCGCGGCTGCCTCGGCTACGACGTGTTTTTCATCGGCGACGCCGCGCACAGCATCGAGAATGCAATCGTCGAGAGCAGCGCGCAGCGGGCGCTGGAAGTCGCGCAGCACACGGACCGCGAGCAGAAGGGACCGTGCAATGTGGTGCTGAAGAATGTGATTTTCCGCCGACCCGGCACACCGCAGGAAATCCGCGTGGGCCGCGGTGCGAAGCTGCGGACGGAGCATTGCACCTTTCTCGGCATGGAACTGCCGAAGGTGAAGACCGGGGAAATCGAAGGCTGGAAGAATGTCTTCAGCACGGAGCCGCCGCCGGACTTCATCGTCATCCCTCCGAAGGACGCGGGCGCGGATCCCGATGCGCTGAAGCCGCTCGAACAGAAGGCCGCCGATGTTCTGAAGCGCTGGCGCGAGACGAGGTGACCCCGCGGCTCAACGCGAACCGAAGTAAAAGAGCATCAGCGCGAGCGGCAGCACCTCAAGCTTCTCACCATACGGAATCCGCTGCTGCCAGCCAAACAACTGCACCACGATGACAAACGCGATGGCGAGCACCGTGACCACCGCCCTCACGTCGTCAAACCACGACACGCCCTTGGATGGCTTCCCGCGCATCCACCATTCGCCGATGGCGCCAAACGCGATGCCGAGGAAATACGAGCCGACGGTGACAAACACGGGCACCGCCACGGGATCGAAAAGCCGCCCCTGGCTGCGGAGGTAAACCGCGAGGCCGACGAATGAGAGCACGATGAGCGTGCGCAGTGTGTGCTTCGGCAGATGGAGCGGATGCGCGTCGTCCTCGATCAGGGATTCATCCCGAAGCTGGCTGAGGATTTCCGGTGAAAGCGGCACGAAGCGCCGGTGCGCGAAGTAGTGCGCGAGCACGATCATGAGCGATTCAAACCACAGCAGGCTCACGCGCTCGCCGCGCGCGGTCTGCACCACGATGAAGCCGACCGTCATCAGCGTGAGCAGCGCGCGGATGCTGCCCGCCGGCAGGCCGAGAACCTTCCCCCGCTGCGGCGCCATGAGCAGAAGCGGAGGGCGTGTCGTGCGATCGCGGAGCAGTCGCTGCATTCGATCAGCTTCGGCGGTGGCGCAAAGGCGCCACTAGACCGCCGGCTTCGGATCCTCCGGCTGCTCCACTTCGTCATCCACGAGGATGGAGCGCTGCTGCAGGATGCGGTCGAGCCGGTCCCAGTGGAACCAGAGGCCGATGATGTTCTCGTAGCGCTTGATGACGCGCTGCTGGTTGTCCACCGCGATGAGGTCGCCGCCTCCGAAGCCAAGCAGCGTCTCGAGCACGTCGCGGTAGCGCGTCATGAAGCGCAGGCCCGTGCGGTCGGTGAGTTCCGAGCCGACGCCGAAGTGGTATTCGGCGATCTCGTTCGGGCTGAATTTCTTCTTCCGGTTGAAGAGCATCTCGAAGAGCGAAGCCACCCACGGGATGAGCAGCAGCCAGCAGAACACCGTCACGGTCCCGGGGTCATACTGCGGGTCGAGCGACGCGAAGTATTTCATGATCGCACCGAGGATCACGACATTGTGCAGGCTCTCCATGTAGCGCGCGAAGAACCACAGCAGCGCCACGACAAGCGTGCAGAGGATGAGCTTCTTCAGGCTCATGTCGTAGAGCAGCGCGAGGATGAAATAGACGAGCGTGAAGATGAAAATCCACGCGCAGGCGTTCGACGTGAGGATCCCGCCTGTCCGTGTGATGACACCCGCGGCGGTCGTGGTGATTTTCGGACACAGAAGATTCAGCACCCAGCCGACTGCGATGACGACCCATAGGAAGAATGCAGGCGGCGCGGAATAGACGACGATTTCGTCGATCTTCGTCTTTCCATGCAGAATCCGACCGACGAGCCGGAACGGAGCGGAGATGACGCCGCCGACGGAAACGCCCCCTCCCTTTGCAGCCGAAGGCTGGGATGGTTTTGCGGGAGAAGCCTGCGGGTCTTGTGAGTCAGCCATAACGCGGTGGACATCGCCTATCCGGGGGAGCACGCATGAGCAAGCGAAACGCTGGCCGCGCAAGGACTCCCGGCGCCCCCTCGCCACGAGCTACTTCTTCTTCAGCGTGCTCAGGTATTCGACGAGGTTCACGAGGTCGTCCTGCGTGAGCGCCTGGTTGAGCCCGCTCGGCATCATCGAGGTCGCGAGCTTTTCGCGCGTCTTGATGTCGCTCTTGGCAAACTTCTGCGTGGCGCCGCCGGGGAGCGCGAGGACGAGTTCGTCGTTGGTCTCGCTGCGGACGATGCCCATGCCGACGCCACCCTTCTTCAACCCAATCTGCGTCGTTTCAAAGCCCATGCTGAGACCGGCATTCGGGCTGATGATGGCCTCGAAGAGCGCCTCCTTCGGCAGCTTCGATCCGATTTCGGAAAGGCCGGGGCCGAAGTCCACGCCCTTGTCGTCCACGCGGTGGCAGGTGATGCACGACGACTCGACGCGCTCGAAAATCGCGCGGCCCTTCGCGGCGTCGCCTTTCAGCTTCACGAGTTCGGAAATGGGTGGCAGCGCTTTTCCGCCTAGCGCGGCGGGCGCGGGGAAGTGCAAGTCGATGTCCTTCTTCAGCGATGCATACTGCACGAGGCGCAGCGCGTTCGCCGCGACGGGCTTCAGGTCTTCCGTGAGTTTTCCGGCCTTCGCAAATTCGACGAGCGACTGCGCGCCCTCCGAGGTGCGCGCGAGTGACTGGACGGCGGCGCGGCGGACTTCAGCTTTTGCATCCGGACGCGTGACGATGCCGGCGAGGCGTGCGAAGCCTCGCTTGCTGCCGCTGGCGCCGATGAGGTTGAGGATGTCGCCGGACCGCGGGCCGTTCAGCGCCTTCGCGAGAATCGCATCGTTGTCACGGTCTTCGAGCAGGAGCCTCACGGCCTCGACAGCGGCCGGGTCGCTGCCGATCGCGAGCGCGGTGTCGAGCAGTGCCTCGCCTTGTCCGGTCGCGCCGAAGTCGGCGACGAGCTGCACAAATGCAGGTGTGCCCTTTGCCTTCGCGAGCGTGTCGGTGAGCAGCTTCGCGATTTCGGGTGACCTGTTGCCCTTCAGGCGCATCAGTGCTTCGCGCGAGACCTCCTCGCTCTTCGCGCCGAGCGCGGCGAGTTGCGTCAGCACCTTCTCTTTTTCCGGCGTAGCCGGAAGAAAGTCGAACGCCCGCAGGAAGCGCGGCCGCTCATTCGCAGAGATCGAATCGCCCATGAGGATCTTCGCGAGATACTCGGGCGACTTCGACGCGCGCACGCGCCAGATGATGTCGCGCCCGCCGGGCGTGTTCCATTTGTCGCCGACGGCGGCGAGCCACGTGTCGAAGCACAGGTCCTCATTGCCGACGGACCCGATGCCGAGCGATTCGAGGAACCAGCGGTCCTTTCCGTCGTGCTGCTGCGCGAGTGCGGCCCAGAGTTTCTCGATCTTGTGCGAGGCGTGGAGTGAAAGCGCGATCTCGCGGCGGACTGCGGCGCTGGGATCGCGGAGCAGCTTCGCGACGAGCGCGTGGTCGCTGTCGAGCGGCGTGCTGTCGAGCCCGCGCGTCGCGTGCAGCTCGCGGCAGAGGCGGATGGCGAAGCAGCGCACGTCCTCGTCGGTGTCGTTCAGTCCAGCGCCGAGGTGCTGCACCGCACGGCCCTTGATCTGCGAGAGCAGGCCGAGAGCGCGGGCGCGCAGGCGCGGGTTCTTGCTCTTGAAAAGTTTCGCCAGAGCAGGCTCCGCCTTTTCTCCGAGCGTGTGCAGCGCGTTCCATGCGGCGGCGCGCGTGACGTTGTTCGGCGAACTGAGCGCGGCAACGGCACCGTCGGCGGTGGAGAGATCCACCTTCGGCACGGAGGCTTTGCTGCCGTCGGGCGCGACGCGGTAGATGCGGCCCATGACCTTGCCCTTCTCGTGGTCGCCCATGTTGTGCCCGCCGACGCCGGGGTCATACCAGTCGGCAACGTAGAGCGCGCCGTCGGGCGCGATGGCGACGTCGCTCGGGCGATACCACGAGTCGGTCGAGGTGAGGATGTCCACCATCTCCGCGGTGTAGCCCGCGCCGTCGCGCTTCACGGGATACGCGCGCACGGTGCGCGGCCCGGCGTCGCAGTGGATGAGCTGGTTCGTGAACGGCGCGCCGAGCAGCGTGCCTTCATTGATGAGGATGCCCGTCGGCGAACCCGCGCCGGTCTGGAGCAGGTTCGGAATCGTGCCGGGATCATTTTGATGCCAGTGCTGCTTCGGGATTTCCGTCTCCATGTTCGTGCGCTTCGTGCGCCAGCCCGCGCCGGTCATCTCGTCGGTGTAGCCGAAGTTGCCGTGGTCCATCACGTAGTTGATGCGCACGCCCTTGTTGCCGTCGTCGTCGTTGTCGCTCTGCCACATCGTGCCGAACGAATCCACGCACACCTCGTAGTTGTTGCGGAAATTCCACCCGAGCGTCTCGATGTTTGAGAGCTTGTCGCCCACAAGATCGCAGCGGAACACCATGCCCTGCCGGTAAGGCTTGCCGCTGTTGTTCACCTCGTTGCCGAGGATGTCCTTCACCGGCGTGCCATCAGGCCACAGCAGTTTTTGGAATTCATTGCCCGCGTCGAAATAGAACTTCCCATCAGGGCCGAAGCTGAATGCGTGGATCTGGTGATCGTGGTCCGGATTGCCGGCGACCTTCAGGATGATCTCCGCCTTGTCCGCCTTGTCGTCGCCGTCGGTGTCGGTGAGCAGCCACACGTTCGGCGCCGCGCTCACGATGGCGCGCTGGCCCTTCTTCCCGCCGCCGGGTCCGGGGATGACGCAGAGTCCGAGCGGGTTCATCAGCTTCGGGTCCTGGTAGAAAGTGATCTCCTTGTCCGCGAGGCCGTCGCCATTGGTGTCCTCGAGAATCACCACGCGGTCGCCCGCCTCGCGCAAAACGCCCCACGATTTCATCGTCGTGCGGTAGTTCACGCACTCCAGCGCCCACACGCGGCCGCGGTGATCGATCTCGATGTTTGTCGGGTTTTGCACCATCGGCTCGGCGGCAAAGAGCGAGGCCTTCAGTCCCGGCGCCGTGGTGAAATTCGCCATCGCCGCCTTCGCATTCCCGACGCCATAGCGGTCTGCGAGCGACTTGCCGTCGCCTCCCTGCGAGACATTCAGCAGCTTGCGCGGAGGCTCCTCGTTGAAGACGAAAAACTGCACCGAGCCCGCGCCCTGGTCCGTGCCGCCATTGTCGATGCCGCACGTCGCCTCAAACGCCACAATGCCCTCCGGCAGATCGAACGAGAGCATCGCCGGCGCGTGCGTGCCGAAGCCGAACTCCACCGGCCTGCCCTCGACCTTCATCGGCCTGCCGCCCGCATTCGCATTCACGCCGAGCTTGCCAAACCCAACCTGCGCGGACTTCGGCTTCAGCTCTGTGAGCTTGATCTTCGAGCCGTCGGCTTTCACGAGCACGGGCTCCATCCAGTCGGCCCAGTCGGCGGTGATGCCGTCGTCGCCATCCGTCACCACGAGGAAAAGCTGGCGCGAACCCTTCAGCTCGGCGCGGATTTTCTGCGGCTGCTTTTTGATGATCGGTGTCTTCGCGACCGGCTCGACCGTCGGCGGCGCGGCGTGGACATGCGTGCATGCGAGGAGGGCGATGGAGGCGGTGAGGATGCGCGGATTCATGGCTGGGCGTTTGGTGCGGGGATAATCGGGAAACGGGCGCGGACTCTGGCAGGCGCGCGGCGATTGGAAAGCGCGGCGTTCACGGCGAACTTCCCGATTGCAGCGGGCGCGCGCGTTTGCACGATGCGCGGCCTTTCACCGCTCATGCTCGAACAACACGTCCTCAAGATCGCCTCGGAACTCGCCATTCAACCGCGCCAGGTCGCCGCGACGGCGGTGCTGCTGGAGGAGGGCGGGACGGTGCCGTTCATCGCGCGCTACCGCAAGGAGCGCACGGGTGAGCTGGACGAGGTGAAAATCACGAGCATCCGCGACCGGCTCGAGCAGCTCGAGGAACTCGACAAGCGCCGCGAGAGCATCGTGAAGTCGCTCGACGAGCGGAAGCTCCTCACGCCGGAGATGCTGAAGAAAATCGGCGCGGCGGAGACGATGAACGCGCTGGAGGATCTCTATGCCCCGTTCCGCCCGAAGAAGCGCACGCGCGCGACGACGGCGAAGGAAAAGGGGCTGGAGCCGCTCGCAGACTTGCTGTGGGCGCAGGACGTGACGCTCGACGTGCAGGCCGCCGCGAAGGCGCACGAGGGGCGCGAGTGGCAGATCGATGAGAAGAAGGGCGTGCTCACCATCGAGGACGCGCTCGCCGGCGCGCGGGACATCATCGCCGAGCGCATCTCGGAGGACGCGAACGCCCGCGCGAGGATGCGCGCGCTTTACGCGGAGAAGGGCGTGATCAAATCGAAGGTCATCGCGGGCAAGGAGGAGGAGGGCGCGAAGTTCAAGGACTACTTCGACTGGAGCGAGCCCGCGGCAAAGGCGCCAAGCCACCGTGTGCTCGCGATGCGGCGCGGCGAGGCCGAGGGGTTCCTCATCGTGCGGCTCGCGCCGGACGAGGCCGAGGCGCTGTCGCTGCTCGAATCGCTTTTCGTGAAGAACAAATCCTCCGCCGCGATGCAGGTGCGCGAGGCCGTGCATGACTGCCAGAAGCGGCTGCTCGGCTTCGCGATGGAGGGCGAGGCGCGGCTCGCGGTGAAGAAGCGCGCCGACGAGGAGGCGATCAACGTCTTCGCGCAGAACATCCGCGAGGTGCTGCTCGCCGCGCCGCTCGGACAGAAGGCGGTGCTCGGCATCGATCCCGGCTTCCGCACCGGCTGCAAAATCGTGCTGCTCGACAAGCAGGGGAAGCTCATCGGCAACGATGTGATTTACCCCGACCGCGAGGAGGAGATGGCCGGGCGGCTCATCAAGGCGGCGATTGCGAAATTCAACGTCGAGGCGATCGCCATCGGCAACGGCACGGCATCGCGCGAGACGGAGGCGTTCATCCGCACGCTGAAGCTGCCCGCGAGCATCCCAGTGGTGATGGTGAACGAAAGCGGGGCGTCCATTTACTCCGCGAGCGAAGTGGCGCGCGAGGAGTTCCCGGACAAGGACATCACCGTGCGCGGCGCGGTAAGCATCGGGCGCCGGCTCATGGACCCGCTCGCCGAACTCGTGAAGCTCGATCCGAAGAGCATCGGCGTCGGGCAGTATCAGCACGACGTGGATCAGAACGCGCTGAAGAAGCAGCTCGATGACGTGGTCGTGTCCTGCGTGAACAACGTCGGCGTGGAGCTGAACACCGCGAGCAAGCATTTGCTCGCCTACGTCTCCGGGCTGAATTCGCGCGTCGCGGGGAACATCGTCGCGCACCGTGATGAGAACGGGCCGTTCAAGTCTCGCAAGGAGCTGCTGAAAGTCGCGGGCCTCGGGCCGAAGGCATTCGAGCAGGCCGCGGGCTTTTTGCGCATCCGCGACGCCGCGAATCCGCTCGACTCAAGCGCGGTGCATCCCGAGCGCTACGAACTGCTGGAGAAGATGGCCGGCGATGTCGGCTGCTCCGTCGCAGACCTCCTCACCGACGCGCAGAAGCGCAACCGCATTGATTTGAAAAAATACGTGAGCGACGAAGTCGGCCTGCCGACGCTCAACGACATCGTGAAGGAACTCGCCAAGCCCGGCCGCGATCCCCGCGCGCAGTTCGAGGCGTTTTCCTTCGGCGACGTCCACACGATGAACGACCTCAAGCCCGGCCAGAAGCTGCCCGGCATCGTCACGAACGTCACCGCGTTCGGCTGCTTCGTGGACATCGGCGTGCATCAGGATGGCCTCATCCACATCTCGCAGCTCAGCGACACGTTCGTGAAAAATCCCGCCGACATCGTGAAGCCGGGCCAGAAGGTGAACGTCACCATCGTCGAGGTGGACATCCCGCGGAAGCGCATCGCGCTGTCGATGAAGTCAAACGCGACCGTCGAATCGCAGCGCAAACCCGGCGCGCCGAAGGAAGCCGGCAAGCGCGACCTCGCGAAGCACACCGGCGGCGGCGGGCAGAGCGGCGGAAATCAGTTCGGCGCCGTGGACTGGTTCACGCTCGCGCAGAAGAAGAAGTAGCGCGCCAGTGCGAAGTTCCGTGCTCGCCAGCGACGCGGCTTTTTGCTGACTACCGCGCAGCCCGGCCGCGTGAACACGGTGGGTTTCCGAATAGAAAGAGCTGCCAGCCTCCGATGATTCCCGCCGACCTCCTCCTGCATGCCTACCGCAGCGGTGCGTTTCCGATGGCGACGCCTTCAGGCGAGATCGCGTGGTTTTCGCCGGACCCGCGCGCGATCATCCCGGTGGACGATCGGTTTCACATCCCGCACGGGCTGCGCCGGACGCTGAGGAAGAATCTCTTCGAGGTGCGTGTGAACACGGCGTTCGAGGAGGTGATGCGCGGATGCGCCGAGCGGGACGAGACTTGGATCAACGGCGAGATCTTCGCGACTTACTCGCACATGCACCAGCTCGGCCACGCTCACTCGGTGGAGGCGTGGCGCGACGGGAAGCTTGCGGGCGGGCTCTATGGCGTTGCTGTCGGCGGCGCGTTTTTCGGCGAGAGCATGTTTCACCGCGTGACGGATGCCTCAAAGGTCGCTCTCGTCGGCCTCGTGGAGCGGATGCGGGAGCGCGGCTTCACGCTGCTCGACACGCAGTGGAGCACACCGCATCTGCGGACATTTGGAACGCTCGAGGTGCCGCGGGCCAAGTATGTGCGGCTGCTGAAGGCGGCGATCGCGCTCGACTGCGGCTTTGCGTGAACGCGCGGCCAACGCGCGCTATGGCTCATACATCGGATCCCACCGCTGCTTCTCCTCGGTCGTGGCGTTCCGGATGTATTTGCTCCACTCGAACTGAGTCACGTGACTGTCCGCAAAAAGCACGTTGATGGCCCTGCGCGACTGGTGCGTGCCCAAGTCCGTCCCGGTGGGCATCGTGATCTTCACATTCTTGTCCGACATCGCGTTCTTGTCGAAGGCGACAGCCCCCTTCTTCGATGTGTCGATCGCAGGCGCTGCCAGAACCACGCCGGACGACGCGGCCTTCCACTTGCCGACGAAGGTGCCGAGCACCTTCTCGTTCAGCCCATAGCTGATCGGCACAGGCTCGGTCTCAGTTTTCGGGCGGTCAGCCGAGGCCTTGTCGAATGGCGAGCGGAACGCCTTCCAGTCCTTGACGTATTTCGAATGCAGGACGGCCGGCCAAACGTCCGTGCCGCTGCTGGTGGTGGAGGAGAACATCGAGTCGTCGTTGTCGTTCAGATACATCACGATGCCCTTGCCGATGCTGGCGAGGTTGTTCGAGTCCTCGGTGGCGCGGGCCCGCTCCATGGCGCGGCTGAGCGCAGGCATGGCGAAGCCGGCAATGATGGCGATGATCGAGATGACGACGAGCAGCTCGATCAGGGTGAAGGCGTGGAGTTTTTTCATCGGTTCTTCGGGGTGTTCGGGGCGCGGAAACCTACGGGGCGCGGCTGAAAAAGCACGCGCTGATTTCCACAAAATGCCGGCGGGCGCAATTTCACACGAATGGCGGTTGCCGGAAAACGCCTGCTCCGCTATGCGCACGCGCTTTCATTCATGAAACGCGTCCTCATCCTCACCGCCGGCTACGGCGAAGGGCACAACGCCGCCGCGCGGGGCCTCGCCGCCGCGCTCGGCGGCATGGGTGTGGACGCGGAGGTGCGGGATCTCTTCCTGGAGACCTATGGGAGCAGGCACAAGGTCGCGCAGCGCCTCTACCTCGAGTGCATCAACCGCGCGGCGCCGGTGTGGGCGTTCGTTTACCGCCTGCTCGACCGCACGCCGCTGCTGAAATGGTCCATGCCGGCGATGGGCGCGCTGCGGCGCAAACTCGCGGCGGTGATCGAGGAACGGCGGCCTTCCGCAGTCGCGTCGGTGTATCCCGTTTACGGCTGGTTGCTGGACCGGATCTTTCCCGGTGGAAAGCCGCCGATGGGCTCGCACACCATCGTGACGGACAGCATCACGGTGAACTCCGTCTGGCTGCGCTTCCGCTCGGACTCATGGATCGTGCCGAATGAGGCGACAGCCGAGGTGGTCCGCCGCGCGGTGCCGGCGGATCGAGTCCACGCGCTCGGCTTCCCAGTGGCGCTGAAATTCGCGGATGCCGCCCCAGCCCGCAAACCGCCCGGAAACGGCGAACCGCTGCGCATTTTCTACATGGTGAACCACGGCCACGCCACCGCGGCGCGGCTCGTGTCGCGGCTGCTGGATATCCCCATGATCGCGCTCACCGTCGCCTATGGCAAGGACCAGTCAGTGGGCCGGGCGATCGCAGCGGCGGCGCGCAGCGCTGGCCGGGAGATCGAACTGCACGGCTGGACGCCGCACGTTCCGGAACTGCTGATGAAAAACCACATCCTCATCGGCAAGGCAGGCGGCGCCGCGACGCAGGAGGCCATCGCCGCGAAGACGCCGATGATCATCACCAGCGCGGTGCCGGGCCAGGAGGAGGGCAACGCGCGCCTCATCGTGGAGAATGGCTGCGGCGCGCTCTGCGAGACCCACGCGGCGATCACGGAGACCGTCGCACTCGCGGCTGACAACAACGCTGCCCTATGGCATCGCTGGCACGCAGCCATCTCGAAAATCTCCCGACCAGACGCCTCGCGCGACATCGCGCGCTTCATCCTCTCATCCCCGCCGCAATCATGATCCGCGCATTCCTCTTCGACATCGGAAACGTCATCGTCCACTTCGACTTCCTCATCGCCGCCAAGGCCGCGGTGCCGCTCTCCGCGGCGACCGACATCGCCGACGTGATGCGGCGCATGGACGCGGTGAAGCACGGCTACGAGGACGGACAGGTGCCGCGAGCGGAATTCCTGCGCCGCTCGATCGAGGCGCTCGGCTTCCACGGCACGGAGGAGCAGTTCATCGCGGCGTGGCAGGGAATCTTCACCGAGAACAAGCCGATGACCGCGCTCGTGAACGCGCTGCACGGCAGGTTCCCGCTCTACCTGCTCAGCAACACAAACGACATGCACGTGGAGGGGCTGCTGCGTGATTTCCCGATCTTCGGGCGCTTCGCCGGCGCGACCTACTCGCACGAGGCGAAGGCGGTGAAGCCCGACAGGAAAATCTACGAGATCGCCTGCCGCACGCACGGCATCGATCCCGGCACGACGTTCTTCATCGACGACCTCGAGGCAAACATCGCCACCGCGCGCGAGCTCGGCTTTCAAGCCCACCACTACCAGCACGCCCGCCACGGCGACCTGCTCGACGCCATTCGCGCCGCCGGAGTGGAAGTCTGACGGCGCGCTCGACATGCGGCGGAGCGCGCCCCATCTATTCCCATTCACCATGAAAGCCATCCTGCTCCTGCTCCTCGGGGCCACCGCCCTGACGCTCTCCGGCTGCGAATCCGACGTGCCGCGCGATCCGAAACGCCCGTTCGTCAACTTCGGCAACGACCAGTTCCGCGACGACGCCCGCGAGCGGGCCGCGGGGCGTGCCACGGACTACGAGAAGACTCCCTGGTAGCGCGATGGCCGCCCATTCCCGCGTCGTCATCCTCGATTTCGGATCGCAATACACGCAGGTCATCGCGCGTCGGGTGCGCGAGTGCCAGGTGTATTCGCAGATCCTGCCCTACGACACTCCGGCGAAGGAAATCGCCGCGCTGAACCCGAAGGGCATCATCCTCAGCGGCGGGCCGTCATCCGTGTATGCGAAAAAGGCGCCGCATCCCGACCGCGCGATTTTTTCGCTCGGCCTCCCGGTCCTCGGCATCTGCTACGGCGTGCAGCTCATGGCGCATTTCCTCGGCGGAAAGGTCGAGAACAGCGGCCAGCGTGAATACGGCCACGGGCAGCTCAGGCTCACCCGCAAGTGCCCTCTCTTCGACGGTCTCGGCAAGGCGATGGACGTGTGGAATTCGCACGGCGACAAGCTCACGAAGCTGCCCGCCGGCTTCCGCGCAGTCGGGCGCACGGACAACTCGCCCTTCGCCGCGATCGAGGATCCGAAGCGGCGGCTCTACGGCATCCAGTTCCATCCCGAGGTCGTCCACACGCCGCGCGGCAAGGAGCTGCTGGAAAATTTCGTGTATGAAATCTGCGGCGCACAGCCGGACTGGACGATGGGATCATTCATCGAGGAAATGTGCTCGAAAATCCGCGCGCAGGTCGGCGGCGACCATGTGATCCTCGGCCTCAGCGGCGGCGTGGATTCGAGCGTCGCCGCGGCACTGCTGCACAAGGCCATCGGCGACCAGCTCACGTGTGTCTTTGTGAACAACGGCCTGCTCCGCGCGAACGAGGCGGAGAACGTGCAGCGCGTATTCGGCGAGCACTTCCACATCCGGCTGAAGTATGTGGACGCGAGCGCGCGCTTTTTGAAAAGACTGCGCGGCGTCACCGACCCGGAGAAGAAGCGCAAGATCATCGGCAACGAGTTCGTCTATGTCTTCGACGATGCCGTGAAATCGCTCACGCGTGGACGCGGGAAAAATTCGCGATCCGCGATCCGCAATCCGCAATTCAAGTGGCTCGCCCAAGGCACGCTCTATCCCGACGTGATCGAGAGCGTCGCCATCGCCGGCAACCCCGCCGCGATGATCAAATCGCATCACAATGTCGGCGGCCTGCCGAAGAACATGAAGCTCAAGCTGCTCGAGCCGCTGCGCGAGCTGTTCAAGGACGAGGTCCGCGAAGTCGGCGCGCAGCTCGGCCTGCCGAAGGAGATCGTGCACCGCCAGCCGTTCCCCGGCCCCGGCCTCGCCGTGCGCATCCTCGGCGACATCACCCCCGAACGCCTGCGTGTCCTCCGCGAGGCGGACAGCATCGTCGTCAGCGAGATGAAGTCCGCCGACTGGTATTACAAGGTGTGGCAGAGCTTCGCCGTGCTGCTACCGGTGAAGAGCGTCGGCGTGATGGGCGACGAGCGCACCTACCAGGACGCGTGCGCCGTCCGCGTCGTCGAGAGCCAGGATGGCATGACCGCCGACTGGGTGCGCCTCCCCTACGACCTGCTCGCGCGCATCTCCTCGCGCATCGTGAACGAGGTGAAGGGCATCAACCGCTGCGTGCTCGACATCACCTCGAAGCCGCCGGGCACGATCGAGTGGGAGTGAGTTCGATTCCGGATTTGAGATTTCAGATTTTGGAAGTGCGGCAGCCAAGTGCGGATGCCGGCACCCGCTGAACTTGATTGCGGGCACCGCGTGCCCGGGTGTCGTGTCTTCGCCCGCACACCCCGCCCGCACACCCGGAGCGGCTGCGGGCGAATACTGGGAAAGCAAAACGCGCGGGGCTTTTCGCTCCCGCGCGTTTTGTGAAATGGAAACGTCCGGCTCGAAAACCGAGGTTTCGCATGTCGGCGGATTGCCGACATTTTTGAGTGAGACTACTTGATCTCGACCTTGGCGCCGGCGGCCTCGAGCTTCTTCTTGATCTCTTCGGCTTCGGCCTTGCTCGCGCCTTCCTTGACGGTCTTCGGGGCGCCCTCGACGAGAGCCTTCGCCTCGGCGAGGCCGAGGCCGGGCACTGCGGCGCGGACTTCCTTGATGACGTTGATCTTGTTCGCGCCAGCCTCCTTGAGGATGACGTCAAACGCGGTCTTCTCCTCCGCGGGTGCGGCGGCTGCACCACCACCGGCGGCGGCTGCGCCACCGGCTGCGGCGACCGCGACGGGTGCCGCGGCGCTCACGCCCCACTTGGTTTCGAGCTGCTTCACGAGGTCAGCGACTTCCAGAACGGTGAGTCCGCTGAGCTGCTCAACGATTGCGTTGATGTCTGCCATGTTGTGTCTGTTTTTCTTGCGGTGTCGTCGCCACCCGAGGCTTCGGGCGAATTAAGGCCGGCTGCCACCAGCCCGACGAGGAACCATGTTTGGTGTGTTCCCGTTTGCAGCGCGCCGTCGGTTTCCCGCAGGCGTGCCGCTTCCCGCCGAGTATGGCAGCGGCGGAAAAAGGGACGCGGAAACTATGGGAGACGCCGCCGGTGTCAAGCGGCGGTTTTCATCGTGCCGGGCGACCCGCCGAATTCCGTGCCCCGGCGGCCCCCGATGACAAGCCATTGACCACCGGAAGGGGTGATTGACACCGTGCCGGCGCGCAGGCTACTTTCCGCGCAAATTCTTTGCCTCCTATGTCCGAATACCTCCAAACGGAACAACAACTCCAATACCAAGGCGAGCCGCAGGGCGAACAAGCCAAGGTGAAACTCTCGTTTTTTGAGCGTTTCCAGCAGAAGCTCGCCGAGTCGCGCTACTTCATGCTCTCGGTGATCATCCACGCGGTGATCGTCGCCGTCGCGAGCACCATCGTGCTCGTGAAGGCGATGACTGACGCGCCGGACTTCGTTTCCGAGGGCGGCGACGGCCTGATCTCCGCGACGGAGGATCTCTCGCCGCCGCCGGAGTCGCCGACAGACGCGGTGCCCACCGAGCAGGTGACGCCCCAGGCGCCGAATCTGAACAGCCCGAACATTGACGTGATCAGCACGACGGCCTCGACGAACACCTTCAAGGTCGCACCGACGACGATCAACGTGAAGATCAACACCAATGTGGACTCCGCCAAGAACACGGGGAGCATCGCAAAGGGAATCTCCGGCGGCCTCGGCAACCTCCCCGGCGCGATGCGCGGGCGCACCGGCAGCGGACGCAAGGCGGCGATGGATCAGAACAAGATGAAGTCGAAGACCGAGGTGGCCGTGATGAAGGGCCTCGTGTGGCTCCAGCAGAACCAGAACCCGGACGGTTCGTGGGGCGACGGCAACAAGGGCGGCATGACCGGCTTCGCGCTCCTCTGCTTCCTCGGCCACGGCGAGACGCCGGAGTCGCAGCAGTTCGGCCTCACGGTGAACAAGGCCGTGCAGTGGATCCTCGACAACGGCACGAAGAACCAGGGCCGGCTGCACATGGCGGGCGCCTTCAACCAACCCGGCGTCTATGAGCACGGCATCTGCACCTACGCCCTCGGCGAGTATTACACGATGACGCAGGACGGCCGCGTGACGGAGCTCTTCAAGCAGGCCGTCACCCACATCATCCAGGGCCAGGGCCCGAACGGCGGCTGGATGTATTCCTACGACAAGACCGCCGACGACCTCTCCGTGAGCGGCTGGCAGATCCAGGCGCTCAAGGCGGCGCACCTCAGCAAGCTCGACATCTACGGCGTGGATCAGGCTCTCGACAAGGCGATCAACTACGTGGACCACGACAAGGGCCCCAACGGCGGCTACGGCTACCGCGGCCCGTCGGACAAATACAGCCTCACCGGCGTCGGCATCCTCTGCCACCTCTTCTGGAAGGGCGAGCGCGGCCAGCTCCGCAAAGGCATGGAGTGGCTCCTCGATGAGACCGAGAAGAAGTATCCCGTGAAATACAAGGGCGAGAGCGCCGACCTCTACGCGTGGTATTACCACACGCAGGCGTGCCTCATGTTCGGCGGCAGCGCCTGGACGAAATGGAACCGCTGGTTCCAGGATGAAATCTGCGACGCGCAGAACCCCGACGGAAGCTGGCCCGCACCCGGAGGCAAGGCCCACGGCCCGCAGACCGGCGAAAACATGACCGGCAAAGTTTACCGCACCACGCTCTGCATCCTCATGCTCGAGGTGTTCTACCGCTACATGCCCACCAACCAGGGCTGAGCCGTTCCCGCTCCGCGTTTTTCCAGAAAGGCCGCGCATTTTCCGATGCGCGGCCTTTTCCTCAAGGAGCCGGGGCGCCCCCGCCCCGCGGGGTGTCGGGGGCGAAGCACCGCCTCAAAACGGCGAGCCCTTCCCGCCGCCGCTGCCGACCTCCCAGTCCTCCACGAGCTTCTTCGGGATCTCGCCGAGGAAACGCGACGGGCGCTGCAGCGGGTCGCCGTAGGCCGAGTTGAAAGTCATGCACGGATACGTGAGATACAGCTCGTCCTTCGCGCGCGTCACGGCCACGTAGAAAAGCCGGCGCTCCTCCTCGATCGCCTCGGCGTTTTCCAGCGAGCGGCCCGTCGGGAACTTCCCGTCCGCCAGCCACACCACGAACACCGCCTGCCACTCCAGCCCCTTCGCCTGGTGGACGCTGCTCAGCGTCACGCGGTCGTGCTCCTCGTTGGCGGCGGCCTCGTTGTCGAGGTTCGTCAGCAGCGCGAGCTGGTCGAGGAATGCCTGCGGCTTCTCGTATTGCCGGGAGAAATTCGCCAGCGTGTTCAGGTCCTCGCGCCGCTGGTCGTAGTTCGGGAACTTCGCCCGCGCGTAATCGTCGTAGATCGCCTCCATCACGCTCTGGATCATCTGCGCCGGCGGCGCGAGCCGGCCCGCGGGCGCGAGTTCGTCGAGCGTGTAGGCGAGCTGCTGCCACGACTTCTGCGACTTCGCCGGCACCTTCAGCGGCAGCAGCAGTTCCTTGATGGATGGCAACCCTTCCCACGGGTTCGGCTCCAGCTCCGGCAGCGCCTGCGTCGGCTCGTCGGAGTCAGTTGAGAGTTGAGGGTCGGGAGTCGAGAGGCGCTCCGCCTCCACCACCGGCGTCTGCGTGATGTTGGACGTTGGATGTTGGACGCTGGACGCTGCGAGCCTCGCCACCACCCCCTCCCACAGCGAATCCGCGCTCCGCGGCCCCACGCCCGGCAGCAGCTTCACCATCCGCTTGAACGCCACCTCGTCCCGCGGGTTCACCACCCATTTCAGGAACGCCCCCACGTCCTTGATGTGCGCCTGCTCGAAGAACCGCAGCCCGCTCGTGATCTCATACGGGATCCCCCGCCGCGTGAACTCCATCTGCAGCTCCATCGAGTGAAAGTGCGCGCGGTAGAGCACCGCCATCTCCTCCAGCGGCACGCCCTCCTCGTGCAGTTCCAGCACCCGCTGCGCGACAAACTGCGCCTGCTGCTGCGAATCCGCCAGCGGCACCAGCGCCGGCTTCATGTGCCCGCCCTCGCGCGACGCCACCAGATGCTTCTCAAACTGATGCTCGTTCCGCGCGATCGCCGCGTTCGCCAGCTCCAGCACCTCCGGCACCGAGCGGTAATTCGTCTCGATCTTGTAAATCTTCGCCCCCGCGTGCCGCTTCGGGAACTCGAGGATGTTCCGGAAATCCGCCCCGCGCCACGAGTAGATGCTCTGCGCGTCGTCGCCCACCACCATCACATTGTGATGCCGCGCCGCCAGCACCTCGATGAAGTCATTCTGCAGGTGGTTCGTGTCCTGATACTCGTCCACCAGGATGAACTGGAACTGCCGCTGGTAGTGCTGCGCGATCGCCGCGTTGTTCTTCAGCAGCGACACCGTCTTCTCCAGCAGATCGTCGAAATCCATCGCGTTCGCCTTCCGCTTCCGCGCCTCGAATTTCCTCCGCGCCTCCGCGAAGTGCTCCGCAAACTCCAGGAAATGCGGATGCTTCTCCACCAGCACATCCTCCAGCTTCCGCCCCGTGTTCAGCTGGTAGCTCAGCACATCCGCCAGCACCTCCCCCTTCGGGAACCGCTTCTCCTTCGGGTCAAACCCCAGCGTCGCGATCACATCATCCAGCATCTCCTCCGAATCCTCCCGGTCCATGATGCTGAAGCCCGGCGCAAACCCCGCCTCATTCGGATGCCGCCGCAGGATGCGCGCGCCCATGCTGTGAAACGTGCCGCCCCACAGCCCCATCAGATTCTCCGTCACCAGCGCCCCCACGCGGTCCAGCATCTCCCGCGCGGCCTTGTTCGTGAAAGTGAGCAGCAGGATGTGCTCGGGCCGGATCCCATTCTCCATCAGATACGCCACGCGATACGTCAGCGTCCGCGTCTTCCCGCTCCCCGCCCCCGCGATCACCAGCGCCGGCCCCGGCGGCGCCGTCACCGCCTCGAGCTGCTGCGCATTCAGCTCCGCCGCGAAATCAATGCGCGGCCCGCCCGGCGCGGGTCGGTGGAGAGTGTATTGGCGCGGCATCGTGGCGGAGTGGCGAGGTGGCGAGGTGGCGGTGCGGAAAAAACGCGCGCGTCCCATACGCCGCCCGCCGCCGCGAGTCAGCAAGCAATTCGGCAGTGCCCCGATTCGAGGCGCGCGGGAAACCACCGTGGATCGAAATTCCGCATTGACTGCCGCGCTTCCCGGCATCCTGCTCCGCGGCGGTGAATGCGAGCCCCTCCAGTTCCGCGCGGCAGCCCTCCGGGCCCCACCGCCTCCCGTCTCCGCGCGGCGCGGGCGCATTCCCCGACACCCGCTGGTCCGTCGTCGCGCGCGTTCACATCGACGATCCCGCCGTGCGCCACCGCGCGCTCGATGATCTCTGCACCCAATACCGCTACCCCCTCTACTGCTGCATCCGCCAGCGCGGCTTCAGCCACGCCGATGCGGACGATGCGCTCCAGGACTTCCTCGCCGCCCTCATCCGGCGCCGCGTTTTCGACAAAGCCCGCGCCGCCAGCGGCCGCCTGCGCGACCTCCTCTTCACCGCCCTCCGCCACTTCCTCAGCAATTGGAAGCGCGACCACGCCCACCGCGAACGCGAAGTCAGCACCGACGCCCCCGCCCCATCGGGCACCGGCCACGACGCCCGCTACGAGGCCGAAGTCTTCCGCGACGACGACACCCCCGGGCGCATCTTCGAGCGCAAATGGGCCTGCGCACTTCTGAAGGCCGTGCTCCACCGGCTCCGCTCCAAATACACCGCCCGCGGGAAAGCCGCGCTCTACGACGAATTCCGCCCGCTCGTGCTCGGAGGCGGCACCCTCGCCCACGAACAGGCCGCCGCCATCGCCACCCGTTTCCAAATGACCGAGGTCAACGTCCGCGTCACCTTCAGCCGCTTTCTCAAAGACTACCGTGTGCTCCTGAAGGACGAAATCCGCCGGACCCTCGCCGACCCCGCGGACATCGAGGACGAAGTGCAATATCTCAAGCGGCTCTTCACCTACTGAGGTGGAGCGGGCGCTCCGCGCACGCTTCCGCGCATTTGCTTCCGTGCATTTCCGAATGGAAGAAACGCGCGCGGAACGCGCGTTCCACCTCCAGCCACCCGCCCCCTCCCCCCGCACTTAGCCCGCAATATTTCTCACAAAGCCTGTAACAAACCGCGCAAAGCCGGGGATGGAGTAAGTGCATGGCACCCCCGCCTCCCTCCATCACCTCCCCGGCCCCCTGCGCCATTCCGCAGCGCAGCCATGAGCCGCAGCACAGCCGTGAAGTGGTGCGCCCCGATCCCCGGGCGGTGCCGCCCAGCCGCCGCGCGGTGCCGCCCGATGATCCGGCGGTGCCGCTGGAGCGTCGGGCGGTGCGGACCGAGCCCGGGATGCACACCGCCGGAGGACTCCGACGCACCGCCCGGCCATCGCGCGGCACCGCCCGACCGTTCGGCGGCACCGCCCGGTCATTCCGCGATACCGCCCGACCATCCGGCGGCACCGCCCGACGGTCGGGGCGCACCGCGCAGCCATGCGTCGAAACCGCGCAACGGCTGAAAGATGCCGTTTTGCCACATGAAAACCCGATTTTTACCCTCCGCCGCACCGCGGGAACCCCTGTGAAGCATGAAGCCGCTTTTTTACGACATGTTGAATCCCATCACCGGCCTGCCGTTCACTTGGGACGACGAGAACCTCTTTTTCGATGCCAACGGCGACGGCATGTATCTCGAACCCGGTGACCCCGGCTTCGTCCCCTACCCCGGATTTCCACTCCACACACCAACCCAAAAACCCAAACGCAACCGTATGCCCAGACAAGACTACATGCCCAAGGACGACAACGGCAAAGCCTCCCTGTTCGTCCTCTTCCGCGACAACATCGGCGGCTTCCTCGCCACCCTCGGCGTCGCCCCCACCGATGCCGAAATCATCCAGCAGGCCGCCGACGCCACCCGCTTCCGCGCCATCGTGGACTTCTGCGCCAACATGCAGAACGCCGCCCAAGGCTGGACCGCCGGGAAAAACTACGAGCGCGACGGCGGCGACACCGCGCCTCCCGGCCAGGTCGTCCCCGAGCTGCCCGCCGGCTTCCCCGCCGCAGTCGCCCCCGGCATCGTCCGCCGCTTCCGCGAACTCGTGAAGCGCATCAAGGCCATCAAAGCCTGCACTCCGGCCATCCGCCAGGCCCTCGGCATCGAAGGCACCGAGCAGAGCGGCCCCGACATGGCCACCCTCCAGGCCATCCTCACCCTCTCCATCATCGGCAACGCCGTCCTCATCGCCTGGGGCTGGCAGGGCTTCGCCGCCTTCCTCGACATGATCGAAATCCAGGTGGACCGCGGCGACGGCAAAGGCTGGACCTTCCTCGCCATGGACACCACGCCCGACTACACCGACACCACCCCCTTCCCCGCCACCCCCACCAAATGGAAATACCGCGCCATCTTCCGCGTGGGCGACGCACAGGTGGGCGTGTGGAGCAACACGGTGGAGATCACCGTGGGCGGGTAAGCTGCGGGGTCATGAGCCACTGAGGCGACGCCTTCCCGCCCCGCCGCACCCACATCCAGCCCTCCCGTCTGGGAGACATCCCGTGCCTCACACCAGCTTGTGCGCGATCTGTTCGTCGAGGATTTCGCGCACGGTGAGCGGGACGATGACGCGCCGGGTCTGCTTGAAGTAGCGGCTGATCTCAGTGAGCGCGTCGCTCGTGAAGTCGAACGAAATGAAGAACCCCTTGGCGCATTCCTCGCGCGCCATCATCGCCCGTCTGCTTCGTCGATCACTTTCCGGAGGATTCGTTTCACAAATTCGGGAACTTCCAGCCCGGCCTTGGCGGCATCGGCCTTGAGCTTGTCGTGCTGCGCAATGTCAGCACCCTGCCAGAGGAGATCCACGCGGCGAATCTGCCGCATGGCAACGTGGGTGTAGCTTTCCGGATAGGCCCAGTAACAGGAAAGGCAGACGGCTTTGTCCTTGGCGCTCTTCCAGTTCTCGCAGTGCTCGCACGACCATGATTTGGCCCGGTTTGCGGAGCCGCAGAGAAGCATGAAGTCCTCGGTCTTTAGGTCATCACCATCGCCAGCGACTTCATATGGCACGCGGTGGTCTATTTGAAGATCGGCGGCGTTCATCGTTTCCAGATAGATGAAGCAGCGGCACCCATGCTTCCGGATCAACTGCTCCTTGATTTCCTTCGACAACCCGGTGCGTCCGGCGAAGCGGCGGAACTTTCGCTTAGTCGGATCGGCGAAGCGATATGCGGCGATCTTGCGGCCATTGGGTCCGACGACCCGGAATGTTTCGAGGTCTATCCCAAGCTCACGCACGTCGCGCGCAGCACGGGGAGGATGATCATAGCCGTAGGTCGTCTTCAGCTGGTCCGTGGTGACGTGGCCATGCTTGAGGATGTGATCGATCACCGTCTTCGGACGCTTTGCGGTGACGGACCGGCAAAGCTCAACGAACTCCCTTGGCAGCTTTGGCATGGGGACGGCGTGGCGTTTCGAGCAAGGACATCTGCTGTGCGGCGCGCTGGTGGCGGGCCTTCGGTGGTTCCGCAAGTTCCTCCGCAAGCGCCGGTGAGAGATAGAGCGATTCGACTGTCCTTTCGTCGCGACCGAGCAATGTCGCCTGTGAAGATCGTCCGGCTTCGAGTTCGACGAGCTTGAGCCTCAGTTTTGAGGGAAGCGGCCTGCCGTAGCTCTTCGCCCCCAAGCGTCCGTCATAACTGACAATGTAGCGGATGTTCCTGCGGTTCAGTTTTTCCAACTCATCCACGAACCCATCAAACGCGATGCCGGAAAAGTATCGTGAGTCGCGCTCGCCGCACACGCCTTGATACGGCGGATCCATATAGACGAGGTCGTCTTCAGCCACGAGTGCGAGAACCTCCTCGTAGCTCAGCGAGGTGACAACGGTCCGGCCCCGGAGCAAGGCCGAGATCGCATTGATGTTGTCCTTCATGGTCGCCGGACGGGTTCCCAGGCGGCGCTTGTCGGGGCTTTGATTGAAGAGGCCTTCCGAGTTGTAGCGGACTGCGCCCTTCACGCAGCGCGCGAGGATGTAGAGCAGGAGCCGGGGTTCCCGGGAGCGGTTAAACTGCTCGCGAATCTGATAGTAATGCTCCAGCGAATCGGCGTCGTGGTCGCGCCACAGTTCCGCGTAGGACTTTGCCAAGTCCTTCGGGTCTTCGATCATCAACGCCAGCAGTTCCGCGAGGGGCTTGTTGAAATCATTGAGCCAGAATTTGCGAACCTGCCCTCTTGCCGACGCAGCGATGGAAAGCGCCGCAGAACCGCAAAACGGCTCAACCAGCCTCCCCACATTTTCCGGAAACTGATCGAGAATCACCGAAGCGAGCGCACGCTTGCTTCCTTGGTATTGGAAAGGCTGGGCGGCGATCATTCGCGCAAGGATTCGCAGTTTCTGCGCATGTAGTCAATGTAGGCGCGGAGGACGGAGGGTTTTGCCGATGCCATGATGCGCGATTAGCGGGCGCGCGGGGGCTTGGCGAGGACTTCCTTCTCGCTGCCCCCCACCGTGCGGGCGGTGGCCTCCGCTGCATGGTGCACGGAAAAAGGCGCGCGCATTTACACTCCCGTTACAAAAATCCCCACGGGGCGACACGGGGGCTTAACGGTGGGGTGCTCCAATATCGGCAGAAACCACGACTGCCATGATCTCTCCGCTCTTCCCCACTTCCGGAATCCGCCCACGCCCCGCACCACCCACCCCGCCCGCACGGCCCGGCATCACCCGCGTGCTCGTGGTGGACGACGACCCGCTCATCGCGGAAATCACCACGGCGCTGCTCCAGAACGACGGGTTCGCCGTGGAGATGATGACGGACAGCACGGCGGCGCTGGCGCGCATCGCGGCGGAGCCGGCGCGGTGGGACGTGCTCGTGTCCGACCACGACATGCCGGGGCTGTGCGGCAGCGGGCTGATCGACGGCGCGCGGGCGGCGGGATTCCGCGGGAAGGTGGTGATCCACTCCGGCAGCGTGGGCGGCGCGGGTGCCGCGGAGAAGGTGCGCCGCGCGGATGCGGTCGTGGAGAAGCCCTTCGGCGCGCAGAATCTCGCGCCGCTGCTGCGCACGCTGGTGGGGCGGCGGGCGGTGTGAAGCGCGGCGCGGTTGCTGGTTGCTAGTTACTAGTTTCTGGTCGCTGGTCGCTGGTTGCTGGTTGCCCTGCCTTCGACCTTCGTCCTTCGACCTTCGTCCTTCCCCGCCCGCTCAGCGGGCGAGAATCTCCGTCAGCACGCGGCCGTCCACATTCGGGAGCGGGATGCCGAGGAGTTCGGCGATGGTGGGGGCGACGTCGATGTTGCGCATGCGCTCGAGTTTCACGCCGGGCTTGATGCCGTAGCCGCTGGCGAAGAAGACGCCGTCGAGCTCGGGGTCGGAGTTTGGGTAGCCATGCGTGCCGAGGTAGGTCTTCGATTCGCGGACGACTTCGGCGCCGTCGAGGCCCTGCATGAAGGCGTAGCCGTCCTTTGCGTAGAGGACGAGGTCGCCCATGCCCTGGTTTTCCGCGGGCGTGGGCATGCCGAGGCGCGGGCCGTCGGCGCCGTCGATGACTTCCTTCACGCCCTCGATGCCGGCGCAGAGGGTCTTCAGCTTCGGCAGCAGCTCGGCGCGCTTCCTCGGGTCGGTGACATAGACGAAGCAGAGCCCGCCCTGCGGCATCGCATACGCGTCGCAGCTCCCGGCCCTGCCGCCCTTCACGCGGAGGAGGCCCGCGTCGCGCAGCGCGACGTTCAGGTGGATGACTTTCTGCACTTTCTTGAAGCCGTGGTCGGTGGAGACGATGACGGTGGCCTTGTCGCGCAGGCCGGCGCGGTCGAGTGACCCGAGCAGGTCGCCGATGAGGCGGTCGGCGTAGGCGTAGGCGGTGTAGCTCGCCGTGGTGCCGGGGCCGTTGGCGTGGTTCACGGCGTCGGTGGTGAGGAGGTGGAAGAGGAGGAGGTTGGGCTTGTGCTTCTCGATGATGTGGCAGCCGGCCTTCGTCCAGATATCGTCGCGCCAGACGATGGTGCGGTTTTTGTTCCAGTCGCGGATGTCCTCCGCGGTCACGAGGCCCGCGGCGATCATCTCCTGCTCGGTGGCGCCGCCGGGCTTGGGGATTTCGAGGAACTCGTGCGAGATGGTGCCGGAATTCAGGATGGCGACCCAGTCCACCTGCGCGGTCTTCAGCCCGGCCTTGAACGCGGAGTCATACACCGTGGGCGCGTGGACGAGGTCGGCCTTGTCGCGCCACGGCTCGAGCGCGAGCGGGTCGGTGGGGCCGCCCCGGATGAGCAGGCCGTTGAAGAGCACGCCGTGCTTCTGCGGGTTCACGCCGGTGACGAGCGTGGTGTGGTTGATCCAGGTGATGGAGGGGTTCGAGACCGTCATGCGCTCGGCCGCGGCGCCGGAGGCGGCGAGCTTGCGGAGGTTCGGCACGACGAGGTTCGGGTCCTTCCAAATCCACGCCGGGAAGCCGTCGATGCTGATGAGGACAACGATGCGGTCCTTCGCGGGGATCGGATCGGCGGCAAAGGCAGGGACCGAGCAGGCCAGCAGGAGGAGGAAGGAGAGGAGGCGTTTCATGTGGAGCGTTCAATCGCCGCTGCGCGAAAACGTGAGGCGGGAAAATCCGCCGCGCGCGCAGCTCACGCCGGCCACAGCACGAGCAGCGCGACTCCCGCCGCGAAGGCCGCGAGGAAGAAGACCGCGAGGTGGCGGAAAAGGCGCGCGCCGCCGAGCACACCCGCGATGCCGGCCTTGAACACGATGTTCGCCATCGAGGCGATGAGCACCGCGCGCCATGCTTCGCCGGGCGCGAGCCTGCCGCCCTGCGCGAGGCCGGTGACGGAGAGCGTGATGGCGTCCATGTCCGTGAGCCCGGAGAGCGCGGCCACGGTGTAGATTCCCGAGACGCCGAGGCGCTCGCGTGCGAACGCGACGGCGAGGAGGACGACGGCATACAGCGCGCCGAAGAGGATCGCGCTGCCGAGCTCGGTGGGGTTTTTCTGCTCGGGCATCTGCCGCACGAGCCGGGAACCGAGGCTGAGCGCAACGAGCGAGAGCAGGGCGAAGACCCCGGCCATGATCGCGACGGGCGGCCCGATCACCGGCAGCATCGCGGGGCCGGAGGCGGCAACGAGGATGAGCACGCGGATGAAGACGACCGTGGACGCGATGACCATCACGCGCACCGCGAGCGTGCGCAGTTCCGGAGTCCCGCGCGTGCGCCGCGCGTAGCCCGCGGTGGTGGCGGTGCTGGAGATGAGGCCGCCGAGGATGCCCGCGAGCAGCGTGCCGGTGCGGTGCCCGGCGAACTTGTAGAGCACATAGCCCGCGAGGCTGATGCCGACGATGAGGACCACCATGAGCCAGATGCGGAAGGGGTTCAGAACGCCGAAGGGATCCAGCGGGCGGTTCGGCAGCACGGGCAGGATGATCAGCGAGATGATCACGAACTGCATGATCGCCGCGAAGTCGCGCCGCCCGATCGCGTGCGCCATCGCATGCATCTGCGGCTTGAAGAAAAGCAGCACGGCCACCGCGCTCCCGAGCACGATGCCGACCGGCAGCGGCCCCGGCACGAGGTAGGCGCCCACTCCGAACATCACGAGCATCGCGACCTCGGTCGTGAGGCCGGGATCGATCCTGCCCGACCGCACCTCCGCGAAATTTCCAATCACCACGACCGCCGCCATCGCCACAAAGCCCGCGACGACGACCCAGCCGCCGTGGCTCTGCGCGAGCAGCCCGGCGAGCGTGCCGAAGAGCGTGATCAGCGGGAACGTGCGGATGCCCGCGACCTTCGACTCGGTGCGCTCCTTCTGCAGGCCGACGAGGAGGCCGAGCCCGAGGGAGATGCCGAGCCTGAGCAGGATCGCTTCGGTTTCCATGGCGCCACGCTAGCAGAACCGCCGGCTGCGCGCCGAGCGGTTGTTTTTCCCGCTGCTAAAAACCGTCCTCGGCGACCTCGTCGGGCAGCTTGTCCAGCCGCGGGTCGAGGCCGGGAAGCGGGCGCGCCTTGTCGGCGTAGCGGTCGAAGCGGTTCGAGAGGATGAGGAGTGTCGGCGCCCACAGGCCGATGAAGATGCCGAAGCGCTCCGCGTGCGCGGTCGCCTCCGGCGTGCTGCGATCAAGGAACCACCAAACGGCGATGGAGCCGAGGATGGAGAACATCCCGGCGATGAAGCAGATGGTGGACAGGACTCGGCACACGTAGGGGTTCATGGCACGCGGAAGATGGGCAAAGGCCGCGGCTCTGGCTACACCGGAGTTGCGCACGTCTGCGCGTGCGTTGGCCGGGGTCCGCAGGGCGTGGAGCGCGAAATTGGATTGCCGCGCGCCGCGCGGTCGTTTCCCAATCCCGCGGCACCGAACCATGCCGCACCTCTCCCACTCCCTTCCGAAAAGCTCCGGCTGGCCCGGGCGCGCAGTCTCCGCAGCCGACGCCGTGTCGCTGCTGAAGAGCGGCATGCGCGTCTTCATCCACGGCGCGTGCGCGACGCCCACGCCGCTGCTGGAGGCGATGGTGCGGCGCGGCGACCTCGAGGATGTGCGCCTCTACCACCTGCACCTCGGAGGGCCGACGCCGTTCGCGGAGCCCGAGCACTCGGGGCGCTTCCGCTCGATCTCGTTCTTCACCGGGGCGGCGCAGCGCAGGCCGATCGAGGAGGCGCGCGCGGACTTCATCCCGATTTTCCTCTCGGACATTCCCGGACTTTTCCAAAGCGGGCAAATCCCGCTCGACGCCGCGCTGCTCCAGCTCTCGCCTCCCGACGCGCACGGCTGGTGCTCGCTCGGCACATCGGTGGATGCGGCGCGCGCGGCGGCGGACACCGCGAAGATCATCATCGCGGAAATCAACGGGCAGATGCCGCGGACGCACGGCGCGGCGCTCGTGCCGTTCGACCGCGTGGCGGCGTTCGTCCACACCGACCGGCCGCTCGGCGAGCACGCCGGCGAAAAGGGCACCGAGGTGCACGGGCGCATCGGCCAGTTGATCGCGGACCTCGTGGAGGACGGCTCGGTGCTGCAGCTCGGCATCGGGGCGATCCCCGACGCAGTGCTCGCGCGGCTCGGCGACAAGCGCGACCTCGGCATCCACACGGAGATGTTCTCCGACGGGGTCGTGGACCTCTACGCCACGGGCGCGATCACGAACCGCCTGAAGGCGGTCCACCCGAAGCGCCTCGTGACGAGCTTCGTGAGCGGCACGCGGCGGCTGTTCGACTTCGTGCGCGACAATCCCGCCGTGGAGTTTCACCCGTGCGACCGCACCAATGACACGGGACTGCTGCGCAAGCTCGACAAGCTCGTGGCGGTGAACTCCGCGATCGAGATCGACCTCACCGGCCAGGTCTGCGCGGACAGCTTCGGCCACCGCATCTTCTCCGGCATCGGCGGGCAGATGGATTTCATCCGCGGCGCGGCGCTCTCGCGCGGAGGGAAGCCGATCATCGCGCTGCCCTCGACCGCGGCGGGCGGCACCGTGTCGCGCATCGTGCCGGTGCTGAAGCCCGGCGCGGGCGTCGTGACCACGCGCGGGCACGTGCACTGGATCGCGACGGAATTCGGCGCGGTGAACCTGCACGGAAAGACGCTGCGCGAACGCGGCGAGGCGCTCGTCGCGATCGCGCATCCGGACTTCCGGGCGGAGCTGGCGCGCGAGTTCGCGGTGATCCGGCGGTGCGAAATCGGGGCGCCCTGAAGCTTAGGCGAAACAGTTTCGCGGCAACGCGGACAGCGCGTTGACCGCGGCGCGAAAAAGTGAACGGTGAACGCGAATGAAGAGCGAGATTTCCCAATTCTGCACGGTGTGTTCCCAGAGCCTCGGCACGCTGCCGGAGGCGATTTTGAAGGCGGCGAACCAGTTTGAGCGCGGCGGCGCCCCGCTGCAGGGCTCGCTGGCGACGCTGAACGACCTGCGCGCGCGGCTGCGCTCGCTGACGGACAAGCTGGAGAGCCAGCACGCCTACCTGCTGATTTTCGGCCCGCTGAAGAGCGGCAAGAGCACGCTGATGAATGCGATGAGCGGCGCGTATGTGAGCGAGGTCACGTCGCTGCCGGGCTACCCGTGCCTCGTGTTCGTGCAGCACTCGGACGATGCGCGCTACGCGGTGACGCGCTACAACGGGCGCGAGACGGTCTTCTCCACCGGGCTCGAGCTGAAGGCCGTCGTGGAGGACGCGCACACGGTGCTCGCGCGGCAGATCCGCGCGGCGGAGGAGCGCGGCGGCGGGTTCGATCCGGGCACGGATTTCCCCGAGGCGATCCGGCGCGTGGACATCAAGGTCTCCGTGCCGCCGCTCGGCGAATCGGCGATGGTGCTCGTGGACACGCCCGGCCTCTACAGCCGGATGAATTTCGGCTACGACGTGCTCACGCGCGAGTTTCGCGACGGTGCGGCGTGCGCGGTCTTCGTGGTGAAGACGGACAATCTTTTCCTCGAGCAGGTGTTCGCGGAGTTCAACCAGCTCCTCGATCTCTTCAGCCGCATCTTCATCGTGGTGAACGTGGACACCAGCAAGCGCGACCTCGCGCCCGACGGCAGCCTGCGCCCGAGCGCGGAAAGCGAGAACCCGGCGCGCGTGCTGGAGGCGTTCCGCACGCTCTCGATGGCCGGGCCGCTGCGTGCGGCACACGACGAAGGGCGCGTTCGCATCCACGCGGTTGACTTGCTGAATGCGGCGTCGGCCAAGCTCTCCGGATCGAACGGGGCGGCGGAGCCACGCACGGCGTTCGACGAACTAACGTCATTCGACGCATTCCAGGACGACCTGATGGATTACCTGAACAGCAGCGACTACACGCGCGAGTTCATCCGCGACAGCCTGCGGCAGGCGCACACGCTCTGCGGGGAAATGCAGGAGGTCGTCGCGGGCGAGGAGGTCGCCGCATTGCGCGCGAAGCAGGAGGCGCTCGGCGCGGAGATCCGCGTGCTCGACGCGCAGATCGCGGCGACCGACCGGCTGCTGCGCGCGGACTGGACCGCGCTGCTCCAGCCGATGCGCGAGGAGCACCGCCACGGTGCCGAGGATGCGACATCGGCGAGGACCGCGCAGCTCCGCGAGGAGATCCGGCAGGGCTTCACCCGATGGATGGCGGGAAGCGACAGCCTCACCGCGCTCACGCACCTTCACTGGAATCCCGCGCTCACGGACACTGCGCGCACGCTCGCCGAGGAGAGCCGCGCGCGCCTCAGCCGTCTCGCCGGCACGGAGCACGCGGGCACGCGGCCGACGGCGGAGATTCTCGCCGACCTGCGGACAGCCGGCTTTTCCCTGCGCGAGATCGGCCAGCGCGCACTCGCGGCCGCGCGCATGGACGACGACCTCGCAGCCTACAAGATGGCGCTGCGCACCGACGCGCTGCCAGTGAAGAAGTCCTTCGTGGACTGGCTGCTCTTCCGCGGACGCGCGAAGGTGCGCCGGCGGCTTTTCGGCACGGACGGCGGGCGCGACATCACGCCTCTCGAAAAGGAGAAACGCCTGCACGCGGAGAGCCGCGCGGAATTTGAGAGCCAGTGGGAGACCGCAATCCGCGAGCGCTTCCCGTCGCGGCCCGTCGCGTTCTCCGAAAAGATTGCCGACGCCTATGTGGCCGCTGCCGTCGAAAACATCGGATCCTCGCTGCGCTCGCTGCGTGCGACGCTGACCTCGCAGCGCGATGCGCGGCAGGCGCCGTTCGACGTGCAGGCGGCGATCCTCGGCGCAGCGAACGATCTGCACGAGCAGGCCGCGCGCGTGGCGAAGGATGTGGAGCTTCTCGCCGAAAAGGATCAGGCCGCCTCCACACCGCCGCCGATTCCCGCGGAATGCGCGCAGCACGATGCGACATTCAGCGCCGGGCTGCTCCCCTCGCCCGCAGCGATGCTGCCGCTGCTGGACTGATTTTCCGGCGCAAAGCCGCAACTGAGCGAACGCAGCGCCATTGAAATGCGCCGAGCATTTCGACTGTCGCCATTCGGAAAATCCGCCTAGGCTTCCCGCACAAACCAGCCACTGCCATGAAACCTCCAACTTCCGTCCACAAGGCCATCAACGCGCAGATCAAGAACGAGCTTCAGGCTCACTACAACTACCTCGGCATGTCCGCGCACTTCGAGGACTCGCCGTATCTCGGCTTCGCAAAATGGATGCGCATGCAGTCCGCCGAGGAGCACGACCACGCGATGAAGCTCTTCGATTTCCTCCGCGAGCGCAACGTGACCGTGAGCCTCAGCGCGCTCGACGCGCCGAAGACGCAGTATGGCGACCACCCGCTGGAGGTGTTTGAAATCGCGCTCGCGCAGGAGCAGGGCGTGACGCAGCAGATCAACGCGCTCTACGAGCTGGCGCTGCAGGAGAAGGACTACTCCACGCTGCAGTTCCTCACGTGGTTCCTGCAGGAGCAGGTGCAGGAGGAAAACACGGTGTCCGATTTGATCGACCGCCTCCGCCTCGCGGGTGACAACGCAGCAGCGCTGCTGAAGCTCGACGACGAGGCCGCGCGCCGCGTGGCTGCCGAGGGCGGCGCGAAGTAGCCGGTTTTAACCGCAGCAGGGATCGCGAAGCGACTCCGTCGGCGGCGACACGCAGCTCCCGCATTCGCGCGCGCGTTCCTCGAAAAAAGCAAACCGCCGCGCCCATTGCTGGACGCGGCGGCTGTGATTGGATCCGCGCTCGGAAGCGCGGGTGATTTTTCGGAGCGGAGCTTAGAACTCGCCGCCGCCGTGACCGTGGTGGTCGTGGCCGCCGGCTGCGGGTGCCTTCTTCTCCGGAACCTCGGTGATGAGGGCCTCGGTCGTGAGGAGCAGGCCGCTGATCGAGGCGGCATGCTGCAGCGCGCTGCGCGTGACCTTCGTCGGGTCAACGACGCCGGCCTTCACGAGGTCCACCCACTCGCCGTTGGCGATGTTCAGACCTTCGTTGCCCTTGCGGCGCTTCGCTTCGCTGACGATGAGCGCGCCCTCGAGGCCCGCGTTGTCGGCGAGTTGGCGGAGCGGCGCTTCGACGGCGCGGCGGACGATCTCGGCGCCGATCTTCTCGTCGCCTTCGACCTTGAGGTTATCGAGGGCCTTCTGCGCACGGATAAGTGCGACACCGCCTCCGGGGACGATGCCTTCCTCGACGGCTGCGCGCGTGGCGTGCAGCGCGTCTTCGACGCGGGCCTTCTTTTCCTTCATCTCGGTCTCGGTGGCTGCACCGACGTTGATGACGGCGACGCCGCCGGCGAGCTTGGCGAGGCGCTCCTGGAGCTTCTCGCGGTCGTAATCGCTGGTGGTCTCCTCGATCTGGCGGCGGATCTGCGACACGCGGCCGCTGATGTCGGACGGCTTGCCCGTGCCTTCCACGATCGTGGTGTTCTCCTTGTCGATGGTCACGCGCTTGGCGCGGCCGAGGTCTTCGAGGCCGAGGTTCTCGAGCTTGAGGCCGAGGTCTTCGGTGATGCACTTGCCGCCCGTGAGGATGGCGATGTCTTCCATCATGGCCTTGCGGCGGTCACCGAAGCCGGGCGCCTTGACGGCGGCGACGTTGATGGTGCCACGCAGCTTGTTCACGACGAGCGTCGCGAGGGCTTCGCCTTCGACGTCCTCGGAGATGATGAGGAGCGGCTTGCCGGTCTTCGCGACCTTCTCCAGCACGGGGAGGATGTCCTTGAGGCTGGTGATTTTCTTCTCGTGGATGAGGAGGTAGGCGTTCTCGAGGTTCGCTTCCATCGTCTCCGCATTGGTGACGAAGTAGGGCGAGATGTAGCCCTTGTCGAACTGCATGCCCTCGACGACGTCGAGCGTGGTCTCGATGCTCTTCGCTTCCTCGACGGTGATCGTGCCGTCCTTGCCCACCTTGTCCATCGCGTCGGCAATGATGTTGCCGATCGCGGTGTCCCAGTTGGCGGAGACGGTCGCGACCTGCGCGATCTCGGTGCGATCCTTGACCTTCTTGGAGATCTTCGCGAGTTCCGCGGTGATCGCCTCGACGGCCTTGGTGATGCCGCGCTGGAGCGAGGTCGGCACTGCGCCGGCCGTCACGTTGCGGAGGCCTTCGCGGTAGATGCTCTCGGCGAGAACGGTCGCGGTCGTGGTGCCGTCACCGGCGATGTCGCTGGTCTTGCTGGCGACTTCGCGGACGAGCTGCGCGCCCATGTTTTCGTAGGGGCACTCGAGCTCGATCTCCTTCGCGACGGTGACACCGTCCTTGGTGATCGTCGGGGAGCCGAATTTTTTGTCGAGGATGACGTTGCGTCCGGCAGGCCCGAGGGTTGCCTTGACCGCCTTTGCGAGTTTCTCGACGCCGCGCAGGAGTGCCTGACGCGCCGTCTCGTCGAACTGAAGTTGTTTAGCTGCCATGTTAGTTAGTTTGTTGGTTTCTAGGTTCTGGTTGCTGTGTGATTAGCCGATGATGCCGAGGATGTCGTCTTCGCGCATGATCAGGTAGCTCTCGCCGTCCACCTTGATCTCGGTGCCGCCGTATTTGCTGATGAGCACCTTGTCGCCAGCCTTCACGACGAACGGGATGAGCTTCCCGTCTTCATCGCGCTTGCCGGTGCCGAGGGCGACGACTTTGCCCTCCTGCGGTTTTTCCTTCGCGGTATCAGGAATGATGATGCCGCCTTTCTTGACTTCCGCTTCCTCGACGTGCTGGACGAGGACGCGATCCCCGAGGGGACGAACGTTCACTTTTGCCATGGTATGTGTGGTGTTGTTGGTTTGTTGTTGCTTGTGGGTTTTTAACGAACCGTCGCCCGTGTTGCGGCTTAGGTTTGATAAATTGGTGTGGGCCATCGCGGGCATTGCCAGCGCGAGGCAGCCGATTGCGAGGGTAAGGCGGCGTTTCATGGGGACGAGAATGCTGCGGGGTTGTTTGGAAAACTCGCCCGCAACGGTGCGTTACTTCTTCTTATTCTCGTCCACGACTTCGAACTCCGCGTCCACGACGTCGCCGTCGGGTTTCTTCGCGGCGCCTTCGGCGGCTCCGGCCTGGCTCGCGCCTTCGGGCTGTGCTCCGGCTCCGCTCGCGGCGGCGTTCTTGTAAAGTTCCTCGCTCGCGGCTTGGAACTTATTCTGAAGCTCGGTGTAAGCGGTCTTGATGGCCTCGGTGTCGTTGCCCTTCAGCGTCTCGCGGACGGTGGCGATCTTCGCCTCGATCTCGCTCTTCACGTTGCCGGGGATTTTCTCACCAAGCTCCTTGAGCTGCTTCTCGCACTGGTAGGCGAGGTTGTCGGCGTTGTTGCGGACTTCGGCGGATTCCTTGAGCTTCTTGTCCTCCTCGGCGTGCGACTCGGCGTCGCGCTGCATTTTCTCGACCTCCTCCTTCGAGAGGCCGCTGCTGCCGGTGATGGAGATTTTCTGCTCCTTGCCCGTGCCGAGATCCTTCGCGCTCACATGCAGGATGCCGTTCGCATCAATGTCGAACGTGACTTCGATCTGCGGCGTGCCGCGCGGGGCCGGCGGGATGCCGTCGAGGTGGAAGGTGCCGAGCTTCTTGTTGTCCTTCGACATCGGGCGCTCGCCCTGGAGCACGACGATTTCCACGCCGGGCTGGTTGTCCGAATAGGTCGAGAAGGTCTGCGACTTGCGCGTGGGGATGGTCGTGTTGCGCGCAATCATCGAGGTGGCGACGCCGCCGGCGGTCTCGATGGCGAGCGTGAGCGGCGCGACGTCGAGCAGGAGCACGTCCTTCACGTCGCCCTTGAGCACGCCGCCCTGGATGGCCGCGCCGATGGCGACAACCTCGTCCGGGTTCACGCCCTTGTGCGGCTCCTTGCCGATGATGCCGCGCGCGGTCTCCACGACCTTCGGCATGCGGGTCATGCCGCCGACGAGCACGAGCTCGTTGATGTCGTTCTGCGCGATGCCCGCGTCCTTGATGCACGCGCGGGTCGGCGCGAGCGTGCGCTGGAAGAGCGAATCCGTGAGCTGCTCGAGCTTCGAGCGCGTGAGCTTCTTCTGGATGTGCTTCGGCCCGCTCTGGTCCGCCGTGATGAACGGCAGGTTGATTTCGTATTCCTGCGCGGAGCTGAGCGCGATCTTCGCCTTCTCGCACTCCTCCTTGATGCGCTGGATCGCGTCCGGCTGCTTCGTGAGGTCAATGCCGCTGTCGCTCTTGAACTCCGCGAGCACCCAGTCCATCAGCGCGTGATCCCAGTCGTCGCCGCCGAGGTGCGTGTCGCCATTCGTCGCCTTCACCTCGAAGACGCCGTCGCCGATTTCGAGCACCGAAATGTCGAACGTGCCGCCGCCGAGATCATACACCGCGATCTTTTCGTCCTTCTTCTTGTCGAGGCCGTAAGCCAGCGAAGCCGCCGTCGGCTCATTGATGATGCGGAGCACGTCGAGACCCGCGATCTTGCCCGCGTCCTTCGTCGCCTGGCGCTGCGAGTCATTGAAATAGGCCGGAACCGTGACGACCGCCTGCGTGATGGTCTCGCCGAGCTTCGCTTCCGCGTCGCTCTTGAGCTTCGCGAGAATCATCGCCGAAATCTCCGGCGGCGAAAACGTCTTCGGCTCGCCGTTCACGACGACTTGGATGTGCGCGTCGCCATTCGCCGCCTTCACGACCTTGTAAGGCACGCGCTTCAGCTCGTCCTGCACTTCGTCGAATTTGCGCCCCATGAAGCGCTTCACGGAGAACACCGTGTTGGTCGCATTCGTCACCGCCTGCCGCTTCGCCGCCTGCCCGACGAGACGCTCGCCGGTCTTGGAAAATGCAACGATGGAAGGCGTGGTGCGTGCGCCTTCCGAATTTTCGAGGACGATCGGCTCGCCACCGTCCATGACGGACATGCAGGAGTTCGTGGTGCCGAGGTCGATTCCGAGGATTTTTGCCATAAAATTGAGAGCTGGTTTGAAGTAGGTTGGCCTTGGGCGGCCGGGTCGGGAAAAATGTCGCCTCACCTCTTGCAATCGCCACGCCACCGGGGCGCGAATCGTCAAGATGCTCATTTACAGATGTTTGCAGAAATCCAGTAACGCCTCCCAGCTTGGGCACGGCCCCTTTTGTGGCGCATTTGGCTCACAGAGGTGTGCCAGTGAGACACAAAAGCGCGGCTCCCAAACTCCAACCTTCGCGGATGGGGGTCGAAGCCCCATGCGCCAGCCTGAAAGCCTTGCGCATGGGGCTTTTTGCCTCAATGACGGGCCTTGGAGCCTTGCGCTTGAGGCCTTTTCCCCCGCGCACCGGCCTTGGAGGCTCGCGTGCCGACCTCAAAGCCTCGCGGTTCAGGCTCAAAGGCCCAAACGCAAGCCTCCAAGGCCCGAACGCAAAGGTGCGAGGCCTGTGCGCAAGCCTTCAACCCGCGCGCGCAAGCCTTTAAGGTCCGCAGCCACTGCGACTTATGAAATTTGCACCCGATTCACCGCGAAACAGTGCGCAAAACCTGAAAACGGCCATTTTACCATGCCTATCCGGTTGCTTGGCAAAGCGCGAGGGGAGAAGGTGGAGCGTGACCTCCGGGCACGCTTCTGCCAGGCGAAATGCCAAGAAACGCGCCCGGAGGTCGCGTTCCACCCCGGCTTGGCAAGCAACCGGATAGGCATGCATTTTACCCCGCTCAACGCCCGCTTATCCGGCTTGTTGGCAAAACATCATTGGAAATAGCCTGCTGGGTTTCCGGATACAAAACGGGCAAAATCCCGATAGGGAAGGCGGAGTGATTCTTCCGTCCTTCCGGGACTTTATTCCCTAGTGCCGCGTGGTTCCCAGTGCTGAAGCGCCGGGCTATTGCCTCCATCGTTCCCACAGCTTCTTCCGCAAACCGGATTGGCGCGGCTCAGAGCGCCTTCACCACGACCCAAGTCCTCACCATTTCCCCCGACTCCGGGTCGCGCGCGGTCAGCTCGTGCCGGCCTTCGGCGGCCACCGCGAAGAACCGCCCGGACTTTTCCTGCAGCGCCAGCGTGCTGCATTCCCAAACCAGCCGGCCCGAACCGCTCGCGACCAGCGGCACGAGGCCCGACGACGGCACGTCCGGATCCACGAGGAAGGTCGAGCCGGGCTGCGGGGAAATGAGATGCAGCTTGCCCGCATCGGCGAGCGCCACGCGGTCGCGGAGCTGGTTGTCGGCGCTTGCGGCCCACTCGGTGTATTCAGCGCCGAGGCGCACGCGGCCCGCGGAATCGAAGTCGTCTGTGCGGGCGGGCGGCGGCGGATTGCCAGCGGCGAATTTTTCCCCCACCGCATCCGTGCGGGGCGCATCCCCGTCCGCCACAGCGCGGCCCGTGAGCGGGTGCACGGCGCGCTCGATGATTCCCTCCGGCCGCGCAAACCACGTCGTGCCGAAGCGCCGGTGCAGGTGGTCCATGATGTCGTGCATGATCGGCGCGGCGCCAGTGACGCCCGACACCTCGCGCATCGGCGAGCCGTTGAAATTGCCGACCCACACCGCGACGGTGAACTCCGGCGTGTAGCCGACCGTCCAGTTGTCGCGGAAGTCGGTGCTCGTCCCCGTCTTGCACGCGACGGGAAAATTGAACCGCAGCGCGGAGTTCGCGCCAAAGCCCGGCGTGCGCGCGGCATTGTCCGAGAGCATGTCGGCGACAAGCCAGCAGAGCTGCGGGTGCGTGACACCGCCCTGCAGTTCCAAAGTCAGCGGCGCGGGCGCGGACGCGGTGCCGGCATCCGCGAGCAGCCGATACGGCCGCCACTCGCCCATGCGCGCGAGCGTGGCGTAGAGGTTCGCGAGTTCCAGC
The DNA here is from genome assembly GCA_044221185.1 of Chthoniobacteraceae bacterium. Lineage (GTDB taxonomy): Bacteria > Verrucomicrobiota > Verrucomicrobiia > Chthoniobacterales > Chthoniobacteraceae > SXWH01. The sequence goes on from JBGAPP010000017.1 coordinate 110,161, forward strand.
AGGCGCACCTCGGCGTTTCCAATCGTGAGGCCGAGGCCGTATTCGTCCGCGGGCTTCGGCAAAGTGCTCACGCCCCATGCCTGCAAACGGCGCTGCAACGGCGCGGCGCCGCCGAGTGACTGGAGCACCTTCACCGCAGGAATGTTGAGCGAGCACGCGAGCGCCTCGCGGTAACGCACGGGGCCCTGGCAGTGGCGGTGGTAATTCTCCGGGCGATACGGGCCGGTCGGCGTCGGGAATTCTGTCGGCACATCAGCAACGATGGTCGCGGGCGTGTCACCACGCTCAAGCGCGAGCAGGTAGGTGACGGGCTTGATCGTCGAGCCTGCTGAGCGCGGCTCCATTGCGCCGTTCACCATGCCGCTGCCCGGCGCGAAATAATCCCCCGAACCCACGAGCGCGAGCACCTCGCCCGTGCGGTTGTCGAGCACCACCGCCGCCGCGTCGCGGACGTTCTGCGCGCGCAGGCCCGCCAGCCGCTCCGACACGCTGCGCTCGACGAAACGGTTCAGGTCGAGGTCGAGCGTCGTGCGGACTTCGCCGCTGGCGATGCCCGCCTCGCGCTGCAGCACGAGATCCACAAAGTGCGGCGCATTGAAAACCCGCCGCGCCTTTTCATACCGCAGCGGCTCCGCCAGCGCGCGATCGAACTCCTCCTGCGTGAGCCCGCCCGATTCGACCATCCGCTTCAGCACCGTCTCCTGCCGGCGCTTCGCCGCGGCGGGGTTCGCATGCGGGTTGAGCCGCGTGGGATTCCACGGCAGGCCGGCGAGCAGCGCGGCCTCGGCGTTGCTGAGGTCGGCGAGCGGCTTGCCGAAATAGTAGCTCGCCGCCTGTGCGACGCCGAAGTTGAGGTTCCCGAAATCGAGCCGGTTCAAATATGCCGCGAGGATTTCCTCCTTCGACCAGAGCTGCTCGAGCCGCAGCGCCGTCGCCATCTCGATGAGCTTCGTCTTCACCGTCCGCGCGCGCGGCACGGAGAGCTTGATGAGCTGCTGCGAAATCGTGCTCGCGCCCGAGGTCTTGCGCCCCGCGCGGATGCTCGTCACCGCGGCGCGCCCCGCCGCAAGCCAGTCCACGCCCGAGTGCGAGAAGAAGCGCTTGTCCTCCGCGGCGAGCATCGCGTGGATCACGTTCTGCGGAATCTCCGCATACTTCACCTCGCGCCGGAACCGCTCGCCCACGCGCGTCTCGCGCAGCGTCTTGCCGCTGCGGTCCGTAAACTCCATGCTCACCGGCGGCGTCCGCAGCAGCGACTCCGGCACGGGCACGAACTTCAAGCCGATCCACGCGGCGAGAAAAAGCACCGCCAGCGCGAGTGCGGACCGCTTCAGCCACTTCACCCAACGCCGACGAACTGGCTGCGGAGTTTTCACAGTCTGATCTTTCTTCCCACCGATGAGCTTCTCTCCAGCGATGGTTGAGGGCCAACGGCCCGCTGACATGCCAGCCCAGGGTAACGCCCTGGGTTTCGGTTTCCAGAAAACAAGAGCCCTGTAGGGGCGACACAATTTTGTCGCGCCCTTACAGGGCTTTGATCGTTTTCTGTCGGATACCCAGGGCGTTGCCCTGGGCTGGCATATTTCGCACCGCTGGTGCTCGCGCGTTTTACGTGCTCGGCGTGCTCGAAGTGCATGACACGTCCTATGGGCCCTGCTGCAAGCAACGCGCAGCTCTGGAGAGCTACGCTACGACTTGCGCACGCGCTCACTTCAGCGCGCTGCCTTTCACGACGAGCGACGCGCTCAGGCCGAAGCGGTCGGGGTGATACATCTCCTCGATCTTCGCGGGCGGCGCGGTGGCGCTGCCGGTGGCGCGCACGCGGGCGAGGTAGCGGATCTGGTGTTTGCCGGGCCACATCGAGTTCGAGAAGAACAGCGCGCGGTCGTCGCGCAGCTCGGTGAAGTCGGAGGCATACACATTCGACAGCTCACGGCCGGCCATCACCTGCGACTTGAACTCCGGGTTCACCGCCTCGAACACCGCGGGCAGCGGGTCGTCAATCGCCACGTAGCTCGCGCGGCCGGGCGAGACAAAGTCCAGCGTCACGAGCACGCGGTCGCCGACGCGCGCCTCGTCGAGCGGCGAGAGCGAGCCGTCGTCATTGATGCGCTGGTAATTGCGCGTGATCGAATAGCCGCGATCCTTGCGTTCGGCGATGAGCGTCTTCGGCTGCGACTCGACTTTCACATGCGTGAAAATGCGGCCCTTGCCGGGGTTGCGCAGCGTAATCGCCTTTGCGGCATCGAAGGAAAACTCCTTCTCGAAAAACGCGCCCTTCGCGGCGAGGTGGAAATCTGCGGGTGCGCCGCCAGCAGCGAGCGAGCCCTTCACTTCCTTCCGGTTCGTTTCCGTGCGGCGGATGTATTCCGCGAGGCCGAGCACGGCCCACGCGTTGCCCTGCGTCGTCATCCAGTGGCCATCGGTGCGTGCGTCGAAAAGCGCGGTCGCGATCGCATCCGTGCCGGCAGACTTCGGCGAAAGCTTCGACCACGCGAGCAGGCGCACGCCCTGCGCACGCGCGACGGAGCCGAACCAAAAATCCTCCTCAACCGCCTTGTCCTGCATCTTGAGCAGCGTGTCGGCCATCTTCGCGCCGCCCTTCGTCTCGAGCGCGGCGAGCGCGAGCAGCGCGCGGCTCTCCTGCGTGAGCACGTCGCGCTTCTTGAACAGCGCCTCGTGATACGCCGCCTCGGGCCGGCCCGCGAACGCAAGCGCGTAGCACGCGAGAGCGCGCGGCGAGAGCTGCCACTTGTCATTCGAGTCCGCGGCGCCGCGCAGTTCCTTGCTGAGGTAATCGAGCAACCGCTTGAGGTCGCTCTCATCCACCTCGACGCCGGCCCTCTGCGCCATTACGAGGCCGAGAGCGCCATACGCGCTGCCCCAGAAATCGGCCGTCGCACCGCCGGGCCAGTAGGCGAGCCCGCCGTTCGAGGTCTGCATCGTGAAAATGCGCGCGACACCCTTTTCAATCACCGCCTGGAACTCCGCATCCGTGCGCTTCAGCTCCGGCAGCACGTCGCGGAAATCGCGCAGCCCGAGCCACGGCAGCATCGAGGAAGTCGTCTGCTCCACGCAGCCATACGGATAGTGCAGCAGTTCGCCCACACCCTCGCGCAGCTCGAAGATGCGCGAGTTCGAGATGCTCACGCGCACGACGCCCTTGCCCTGCATGAGCGTCGGGTCGAAGCCCGCGAGCACATTCGTCTCCGCGGCGTCCACGCGCTGCTGCTTCACCTCGCGCAGCAGCGGCGCGGGGAAAGTGATCTTCAGCGTCGTCTCGACCGCGTCGCGGAACTTCGCGCCGCCGCCGGTGAACTCCGCGCTCCACACCCACTTCGCCTCGCCGGTCTCGCGCAGCTCGATGGGAAAATCCACGGCGACGGAGCCCTTTGCGGGTATGCTCACGGTCCGCTCGGTCTCACCCGCGCTCGCGGTCGCATCGAGCTTGATGCCCACCTTCGCCTCGCCCGCCTGCTCCGTCGTATTATGCACCACGGCGCGCAGCACGATGCGGTCGCCGACGTTCGCGAAGCGCGGCACCGACGGCTCGATCATCACCGGCTTGTTGATCTCGAAAGCGCCCTCCGCATTTCCGAACTGGTCGCGCTTCGTCTGCACCACCGCCATGATGCGGTAGCGCGTGAGCCCGTCCGGCACCACGAAGCCCGCATGCACCTTGCCCTGCGCATCGCTGCGCAGCGACGCGGCCCAGTATGCCGTGCCGAGGAAATTGCGGCGCACGCTGCCGTCGCCGCCCTTGCCGAAGCCACCGACGAGGTAGCCCTTGTTTTCAAACAACCCCTCCGCGACCGCGTCGCTGCCCTCGCGCAGCAGCTTCTCGATCGTGAGGCCCGTCGTCACGTCGAGCCGCAGCAGCTTGCTGAAAAACGCGAGCGGGTCCGGCGTCTCGAATCCCGTGAGGCTCAGCACGCCCTCGTCCGCAGCCCACAGCGTGACCTCCGCGTTCGCGACCGGCTTGCCGTCCACGTCGCGCACCTCGCACGTCACCTCCGCCTGCTCACTTGGTTGATACGCCGCGCGCGACGGCTTCACGTTCACGTAAAGTTTTGCGTCAGGCCGCGCGATGCGCACCTGCGTGTAGCCGATGCGATACTCGGGCATTTTGAATTTCTTCGGGCTGTCCTGCGAGCCGCGTAGCACGAGCACGGACACGAACACATTCGGCGCGTCGCCCTCCTCAATCGGCACGCGCACCGCGGGCGCATTGCCCTCGAGCTTCGTGAAAAAATAGCGCCGCACATTCTCGCGCTCGACCGTCACGAGCGCCGGGCCGTTGATCGGCGTCTTCACCAAGATCACCGCCTCCTCGCCGCCGCGATACTCCGGCTTGTCCGCGACGAGCTCGACCTGGAAGCGGTTGCGGTAATTCCACGTGAGCGCGTCCTTGCCATACACGCTAACCGTCGTCGTCGTGATCACATCGCGGCCCGCCGCGTCGCGCGCGACGGCGGAGATGACGTAGAGGCCCGGCTTCTCGAGCGTGAAGGACGAGTCCTTCTTCTCCGGTTCCGCAAGCAGCCATTTTCCATTCGTGCCGCCGTTCTGCACGAGTTTCGCCGTCTTCACCTGCGCCTGGCCGATGAGCTGCGTGATGGGCTCGCTGCGGAAATTCTCCGCCTCGTCCGCGTCCTCCATTCGGTTCGTCTGCCAGTCGAGGCGCGTGAGCTTCACCGTTGCCTCGACGGGCTCCGGCGCCGGCGTGCCATCCGTGCGCACCGCGATGACTTGCAGCGGCAATTTTTCCCCCTCGCGCACCACGTCCGGCATCCGCGCGATGCCGAGGTAAAAGTCCGAGCTGTGCGCGAGGAACTCCGTGCGCTCCGCGACCGTCTGCTGGTTGATGTCCGTGATTTCCGTGAGGAAGCGCACGCGGCGCGGCTGCGGCATGCGCGAATTCTGCGGCACGCTGAACGCCACTTTCACCACGCCGTCCGCGCCGATGTCCGCGCGCCCCTGCGCCGAGAAGCGCGGCTCGCCGCCAAGCTTCTGCTGGAGCCGCCAGTCGGCCAGCGCCTCGGTGAACAGGAAGTCCTCGAAACCCGTCGGCGCGAAATGCTCGTCCATCGCGCGCACCGACCACGAGAGCTGCGCCTTCGAGAGCGCCTTGCCCATGTAGTATTTCGCCGTCACCGGCAGCTCGATGGGCGCGCCGAGCAGCGGCGTCTGCGGCGCCGTCACCTTCACCTCGAAGGCATTCGGCGAATACTCCTGCACCGACCAGCCGCACGAGATGTCGCTGAAGTCCTCGTCCTCGTTCGGCGGGAAGTTGAGCTGCGCAAAAAAGCCGCCCACGGTGTTCTTCGGGAGCTGGATGTCGGCATTGAGCGCGCCCGTGTCCGACAGCGTGACCTTCTGCGTCGAGAGCACGCGGCCGCGCGGGCCCTTGATCTTGAGCGTGCCCTTTGCCCCCGCCGCCATGTGCGACTCGCCCAGCGTGTAGCTGCGCACGATGCCCTTCAGATGCACCATCTCGCCCGGCCGATACACCGGACGGTCCGTGAAGAGGAAGCCGCGCCGCTTGCCAGCGTCCACAAGTTCATCGGTGCGGATGTCCTCCTCCTCGCCGAAGACATTGATGCGGAAGCGTCCGAACTCCAGCTCGCCGCGCTCCGAGTCGAAGCGCATGAGGTGCTGGTCGCCGCCCTTCGAGACGAGCAGCCATTTCGCGTCCCCGCCGTCCTCATTCTTCGGAATCCGCACCGTGCCATCCGCCGCCGTCTTCACCTCCGTCATCTTCGTGCCGTCCTCGGCGAGCAGGCGCACCGTCGCACCGCTCACCGGCTGTGCCGTCGTGAGGGAGAAGACGTGGAGAAAATTGTCCGCGCCTGTCTTCCACACCACACCGAGATCCGTCACCTGCACGAGCGCCTGAGTGCCGACGCGCTTCACATTCGGCGCGGGCTTCGTCGGCTGCTCCGCCGTGAGGAACACCGCACCCGTCTTGCCCGGCCCGAGGATTTCGTCCCAGTTCAGATTCGTCACCGCGCGCGAATCCACCGCGGCATCCGGAGCAACATCGCGCTGCCACACGACGGCACCCGGCACCGTCTTCTCGTCCACCTTCTGGTAAAACTCGTCGTCCTTCTGCTCGTCCTTCGTGTATTTGGCGTAGGCGTCGAACGCCGCGAGCACCTTGTCCGCCGGGATCACTTTCGCGCTCACGTGGAATTTCGGCACGTTCACGCTCATGAGCCCGAACTGCCGCGTGCCCGCGCGCTGCTGCTGCGCCGCGAAGCCCTGGAAATACAGACGCGACGCGACCGGCGCGAAGCTCACCTTCCGGCTCGCCGCCTGCCCGAGCGTGAACGGCTCCGCCGCCGCGGTCTCGCCCGCCACAGTGATCGTGTAGTCCGTCCCGAGGGCGAAGTCGCCGCGGATGATCAGCGAACGGTCGTCGTCGAAAAGACTGTCGCCCTTTTCGATCTTCAGGTTCGCCGGTGCGGGCTCCACCTTCACGAATTTCGCCGGTTCCTTCCGCACCGCCTTGCCGAGCTTCTTGTTGAAGGAAATCGCCGCCTTCTTGCCCGACACCGCAAAGTTCTCCGACGAGACGCTCACCAGTGAAAACGGCTGCACATCGCCAATCTCCGTCGTGTGCGGGGCCGCGAGCTTGAAGACACCGCCAGCCGCCGGTGCGCCCTGCGACACCACGATCTTCCATCCTTTGCCGGGAGGCAGCGGCTTCACCGGGGTCACCACGATCTGGTTCTTGTAAACCGGCACGGCCTTTGGCGCCGATGCGGCGTCCTCATCCTCGTCCTCATCCTGCACCTTCTTCGGCGGCCCGCCCGCGAGGTGCTCGCGCACCTGCCCCTCCCACGTGAGCATGCTGCGGTCGTCCGCGCGATACACGGGGAACGATCCCTCGTCGCGCGTCGAGCGCCGCACGACCGCGTCCACGGTGAGCTTCGTCGCATCCACAAATTTCACGTGCGCCGCAAACGCCGCCGGATCCACGTCCGCGCTGAAAAGGAACATCGCGCGCGGCTGGGCGACGGAATCCTTCACATCGAAATAATCGAGGAAGTTGACGCCCTTCACGCGGAAGGCCGGCGTGAAATAGGTCTCGTTCAGCGCGCCGCGGAACGCCTTGCCGTCCGCCGTCTTCAGCCCCGGCGCGAGCGATACCTGGAATTTTCCACCCATCGGTGGCGGCTCGCTCGGCTGGAAGACACCGCTCTGCGTCGAGACCCATCGCCACTGGCCCGCGATTGCGGGCTTGATCACGAGCGGAGACTCCACGTTCGCCTTCCCCACCGCACCGTCCGCGACCATCGGCTCGGCGAACCGCAGCTCAAAGGCCGACGACGGCTTCAGCGTGTGGTTTTCCAAAGCGTCCACGTGGAGCGTCACCGGCGCATCCTTGGGAGCGGCGGTGAGCGAAATGGCGAGTGACAGCAGAAGGGCGGCGGACAGTTTCATGGCGGCGTGGAGATAAACGTTTGGGACGGGGCGAATCTTTCAACGAAATGAGAAAAAATCGAGAATCGTCTTCGGCCTGGAGGGGCGCGCCGCAACCTTTCCACGGATGCCGTGTTTCACCCGCATCGCCGCGAAAGCCGTAACTCCAAGCGGGCCGCGTGCGTCATCTGAACCACACACCTCGCTCACCATGAACCCGACGAACCCGCTCCTTCCAAACACCTGCGGAGACATCACGCCGCTGCTCACACGCCGTGCGGTGCTGCAAAACCTCGCGTGCGGCTTCGGCTGGCTGGCGTTCGCGGGACTCGCGGGGCGCAACGCATTTGCCGCGGATGTGAATCCGCTCGCGCCGAAGCAGCCGCACTTCACGCCGAGGGCGAAACGCGTGATCTTCCTCTGCATGCGCGGCGGGCCGTCGCATGTGGACACCTTTGACTACAAGCCGAAGCTGACCGCGGACAACGACAAGGCCGGCAAGCGCCCGGGGACGAAGCTGCTCGGCTCGAAGTGGAAGTTCTCGCAGCACGGGAAGAGCGGGCTGTGGATTTCGGAGCTGTTCCCGGCGCTGGCGAAGCACGCGGACGAAATGGCGCTCGTGCGCTCGATGCAAACGGATCTGCCGGCGCATCCGCAGGCGTTCGTGAAGATGCACACGGGCAACTCGCAGTTCGTGCGCCCGTCGCTCGGCGCGTGGACGCTCTACGGGCTGGGCACGGAAAACCAGAACCTGCCGGGCTTCATCACGCTCACTCCGCCGCAGGGCTTCGGCGGCGCGCAGAACTACGGCAGCGCCTTCCTGCCAGCGATTTACCAGGCGACGAAGATCGGCTCGGACAACCGCTCGGTGGCCGGCGCGCAGGTGCGCAACATCCAGACGACGCTCGGCCCCACGGCGCAGCGCACGGAGCTTGAGCTGATCCAGACTTTGAACCGCGAGGCGCTGCGCCGCGACAAATACAACCCCGACGTCGAGGGCGTGATCGAGAGCTACGAGCTGGCGTTCAAGATGCAGAGCCAGATGCCCGCGGTGATGGATCTCGAAAAGGAATCCGAGGCGACGAAGAAGCTCTACGGCATCGGCGGCGCATCACGCGGAATCGGCGGGTTCCTCGGGGGCGGCGGCCCCGGCGGTGGCGGCACCGACGACATGGGCCGGAAGTGTCTGCTCGCGCGGAAATTCATCGAGGCCGGCGTGCGCTTCGTGGAAATCTGCCACGGCAACTGGGATCAGCACTTCAACCTCGGCCGCGCGCTGGAGGCGAACTGCCAGTCCATCGACGTCCCCATCGCGGGCCTGCTCACCGACCTCAAACAGCGCGGGCTTTTGAAGGACACGCTCGTCGTGTGGAGCGGCGAGTTTGGCCGCACGCCGCACGCGCAGGGCGGCGACGGACGCGACCACAACAACAAGGGCTTCACGCTCTGGATGGCCGGCGGCGGCGTGAAGGGCGGCCTCAGCTACGGGCAGACGGACGACTACGGCTACGAGGCCGTGGAGAACAAAGTGCAGATCCACGATCTGCACGCGACCATCCTCGCGCTGCTCGGGCTGAACCACGAGAAGCTCACCTTCAACTACGCCGGCCGCGACTTCCGCCTCACGGACGTCGAGGGCAACGTGGTGAAGGCGATCATGGCCTGAGCCGCGAAACGCGTCAGCTACGGCTTCGCGTGAATCTCGACGATCAGCGCGACGGTCTCGCCGTCGTCCGTCTTCACGGTCACGACTTTCGAGAGTGGGAGCGGCTTCTTTTCAAAGTCCACCTTCACCACCACCGCGCCGGCCTCGCCGGCCCCGAGCTTCTTCTTCGTCGCGTGGGCTGCGGTGCAGCAGACGCAGACGCCGCGCACGCTCTCGATGCGCACGGGCGACTTGCCCGCGTTGCGGCAGGCGAATTCGACCTTCACCGATTTGTCCTCCTGCCGCGCCTCGATGCGCTGCGTGGTGCGGTCCCACTTCAGCCCTGCGGCAAATGCGGACGGCGAGAGGAAAAGGAGCGCGAGGAGAAATTTCATGCGTGCCAGCATGAGCGCGGCGCCGGGCGCGGCGCACGGAGAAAAATCAGCGCAACACAAGTGCACAGCCTGCGAAGGCGATGCTGAAATTGAAAAAGGCGATGAGAGTCGCCGCTGCCAGACACCGGGCACGCCGCACAAAAAGTTCCGGGTGCGGCTTCGTTAAGACACGGCCCGCAAACACACAAACCCCCAGCGCGATCGTGGAGCCTGCGAGCACTCCAAACATCGGCTGGTAGAGCCCCCACTCGAAACCCGGAGCCGGGAGCACAGATGCGATCAGCGTCGTCAGCCAGACCACTACCACTGGCGCAAACAACAACGCCCACTCCCAAAAATTCCTGGGCGCGCGCAGCGGCATCGCTCAATGGAACTTCGGCCCGCTCAGGAAGAGGCAGCCGGCGAAGGCGATGCCGAAAATCACGCACGTGATGCCGACCATGATGCCGCACCCGAGGACGAATCCGAGCAGCATCTGCACCGGCACACTCGCGGTCTTCCTGCCGGCGAGCTTGAAGCCCCAGATCATCGCGGCGATGAGCACGAGGCCGGGGATCACGTTCAGGAGATCGTTCATGCGGCCTCCTTTCGCGGATACAGCGCGACATACGCGGCGACGATGAAGACGGCGGCGAAAATCCCGAACGACGCCTGCTCCCACGTGACGAGCTGGCGATAGACGCACATGGCGCCGAAGACGGCCTCCAGCAGGCCGCGCGCGATGGCCATCTGCACCCAGAGCACGTTGCGCCGCGGCTCCAGGGCGGCGAGCAGGTAGCCGGGGCCGAGCGTCGCGAACACGCAGCCCCACAGGCCGATCATGTAGTCCACGCCGGCGGGGAGGCTCTGAAAATGGAACATCGCCTCCACGCGGCGCGGCACCGTGATGAAGAGCACGCCGAGCCCGGTGAGCACGACTGCGTCCATCGTCATGAGCATCCGGAGCGCGCGGATGCGTGGGGAATCTTCCTGCGGCATGAGGCGGAGGTTGGCGGGCGCGGGCGCGCCTGTCGAGATGCGGAATTCAGCGCCGCGCGGCGGGGCGGCCGCCGCTCACTTTTTCCGCGTGAGCACCATGAGGAAGTGGCCGTCCTTCGGGTTCGTGCGCAGCGCGGTGGGGCGGGTTTTCGAGCGCTCGTTGCACGAGCACCACTTGAGCGTGTCGCCCTCGACAGCGAAGAGGCCGAGATACGTCCTGCCCATATACTGCTGGCCCGCGGTGCCGGTCGCATCGATGTGCCTGCCGCTCACCTTGTAGGTGCCCTCGCCCATCGGCTGGCCCTGGCCGCCGGTGGCGGTGATCTTCTTGTCGGTGATCGTGACGGTGATGTTCATGCGCCGCTGGCCGGCGTTCGAGCCGTCGCCCTCGACGATGTGGCCCTCCCACTCGCCGACGATGGATTTATCCGCCGCGCCCTGCGCATGCACGGAGTCCGGTGGCATGGCGATGCTCAAAATGACCGAGGAGAAGAGAGCGAGGGAACGGATCGTTTTCATGATGCGGACAGCTTGGAGCATCCCCGATGAAAGGCCGTCAAAAACTCCGCGAATTCTTCGTTATCAAATCCGGCGCCGCGGAGAGCCGGATCACGCAGCCGGCGCGGGCTGCTACCTCCCCGCAGTCGCCGGGGCACCGAGCTGGATGCAGGCGGCTTCCTTCGTCGAGCGGATGAAGACGCGGCCGTTGCTGAGCACGGGCGTGGACCAGCACTTGCCTTCGAGCGCCTTGAAGCGGCCGATCTCCTTGTAGGCGTCGGGCGAAGCCTTGAAGCTCACCAGCTCGCCGGCGTCGCTGAGCGCGAGGACGTTTCCGCCGCCGGTGAGGATCACGTTGCCGGGGCCGAAGCCGGGCTGCTCCCACTTGATGTCGCCATCGGGGAGCTTCACCGCCTTCACCGGGCCTTTGCCGTATTCCTTGAACTGGAACATCCCGTAGAGGTGGCCCTCGAAAAGCACCGGCGTGCTCCAGTGGTTCTGCAGCGGCTTCGCGGGCACGCGCATGACCTGCTCGGCCTTCCACTCGCTGCCGGCCTTGCTGATCTTGAATCCCGCCGCGCCGACGCCGTAGCCGGCGCTGCAATAGACGTAGTCACCCGCGACCACCGGGCTCGCGGCGGTGCTGACATTGAACGGAAAATCCGCGTGCCAGAGCTGCTTCAGCGTCTTCGGCTCCACGGCGGTGAGGCCGCTCTTCATGAAAAAGATGATCTGCCGCTGGCCGTGGATCGTCGCCGCGGTCGGCGTCGCGTGCGTGATGGTGTCATCGCCGCTCTTCGCCACCACGGTGCCCTTGATCGGGTC
>JBGAPP010000018.1:0-121719 GCA_044221185.1 Chthoniobacteraceae bacterium
GCGCCGCCTCCTCCACTCCCTCTGGGGCCTCCTCCGCCATCAGCAACCCTTCAATCCCCAGCTCTTCCATGCACTCCCACTCCAAAACCCCTAGCCCGACCCAAAACTTATCCCTTGCTTCCCAAGAGAGTATCTAACGACCCCAAGCTCAGCGACTGCGGAGGCTGGCGCGCTGGCTGCACGGTGGGGGGAAAGGCGGAGGCCGGAAGCAGCCAGCGTGACAGCCGGAGCAGTTCGCTGCAGCGTCTGTTTGGGTATCCGCAGAACTTGCGTAAGTCTGCGCTTTCATAAGGCATTACGCGATACATGGAATTTGGTGGTAGCGCAAGATTCCGTTAATTCACCGGGTGGTTTGCGTGGAATCTGTCTGGAATCAAGGGCGTTCGACTTGCCCCCTGATCCGAGCATTATCCAAGCGCTTCTTTAGGCTGAGGTTCTCGTTGCGAGTGATCATCTGGAGAGGGAATCTGGCGTGGAATTCAAAAAACCTTGCGGCAATCTGAGGATCTCGCCATCGGGGACCGCTGCACGCATCGACGCTGATGGTGAGCAGATCCGATTCGATAGATAGCGACTCAGTATTGGCGAAACTCTGCACAATCTCCTCAAAGGTCGTGTCGCGATGATCTATGTGTAGCTCGCTAATCGGGAATGACTCGCCCGACAGGTCTGAGGTGAAGGTTTGTGCTGACTCCTCAATCTTGGAAGCACGGAAGGCCTCAATCTGGGGTCGGATGCACTCCCGAAGCGATTGACGATTGAGCCTGCCAATGTTGTCGATGCAAGCTGGCACGCCAAAATCCGTTGGTGGGTGTCCATCAACGCGCTCGATCCAAAAGCACGTAGAATGGGGATGGTCGGGAGCGTAATCGACGTAGACACGTCTAACTCCTGGTCCGATTTTTTGCTCACGATCCACGTGTCCTTGTAGAAGGTCGAGAACTGCCTGTGCATCGGTGGCGTCCTCTATCGTTTGGCCCGGGAGGTATTTCTGGCGTATTGCTCCGAAATGGCGGCGGATCTTATCTTTGGACGTGAATGCGAGTGCGCCGATGCGATAGACGTTACGTGCCATAACGGTCTGTTGTAGTTTAGCGGTTTCCCGAATTCTTCGTTACGATCCGTCCCCGTCCTCCGTCGGTTCCTCGCCGGTTGTTGGTAGCGTCCGAATGCGCGGAGCGAATACCTGATGAAGTTTTTCCAACTTCTCCCGGAGCCATTGATGATACTCAGGCCAATGGGTTCTGTTGAGCGGTTCCACGTCGTGGAGCCTGATTGCCACGCGGCTTTCCTTTTTCCCTGGCAACTCCTGCCATTCGAGCGCGATACCAGCCTCCTTTTCGATAGCTTCCTGTTGAGCTTTCAGGTGCTGAAATTGGATCTTCGCAGGATCGTCAATCATAACGGCGAACGCGCCAATTCGGTTGTCGCGTGAGTTGCAGACAGCCATGAGCTTGCAGCGTGAACGACCGAGCGCGAGGTTCATCCAGTGCTGGGGGAGCGCCTTCGTGGTCTTGAGCTGGCTGCCGCTGGTTTCCATGTGGCGGCGGAACTCCGTCCAAAATTCGCGCTGAAGTTGCTTCGTCTCCGAAAGCTCTCCGGCCTGAATTTGGCGCGCGGTCTCGGCAACAGTGCGCGTCCAGTCGTTCGGCTGGCTGATGACGTTGAACTTCGGCGCGACTGGCGATTCACCAATGCGCCATAGTTCGATTTCGAGGCCGAAAAAATTGATGCGCTCGTCGGTGCGTTCGTTCAGCCAATCGAGCGCAGCGCGGTGTTCTTCAGTGAATCGCTCGGCCACCCACACGACAGTCACGGCGCTCAGGCCAGCGGCGTAAGTCAGCAGTTGGCCGAGGTGGGAATGGTCGGTGCGTTCGAGCTGATTCTCAATGAGCACCCAACTGTCCGTAGCGGTATCTTTGCAGAGAATGTCGGCGCGAAACGGGCCAACATTCTTTTCCTGAGCTTCGAGTTCAAGCTCGATGCCGACGGTCTCACCGAGCAGCTTCAAGTTATCCTCGCGTGCAAGCCACGGGGTGAAGTCGCTGGATTCGCTAGACCAAATTTTACGCAGATCGACGCGCTCAAGGCGCCCCAGTGGATTCGGTGTCATGTTTCGGTGTTCCGTTACAGTCGCTTCTTAGCAACGAGCCGGGTTCAACGCCATCGCCATTGCTGGGCGACTTGGGGTGACCAAAGCCGGTCGGACCAGTTCGGTCTCGGATGGGACCACGGCCTACGCAGATGGCAGCGCGCCGCACAAAAACGGACGTTGTTCTGCGTTGTTCCGTTTTTCTGGTTGACGCGAGTTTTATTTGGAGCGATGGCCCATCCAGAACAACGCAGAACAACATTATGAGCGCCTCAAAAAACACCTATCAAGCAACTAAGACCCGCACGAATCGCCCCGGCTGGAGCGTCATTTTCCGCCACCCAAAGCGCACAGACAGCCGAGGGCGCTACGGTCTCAAGGTTCGGCGCGGCCTCAATACCACAGACGATACGGAGGCTGAGCGACTGGTTGGCCAACTGAACGAACTCCTCGCTGACCAGCGCTGGTGGAGTATCGACCGCCGGCAGGAAGCCCTTTTGCAATTCGAGGAGCTGGTTGTGAGCATCTTCTTCGATGGGATGGAGGCCGGAAAAACCTCTTCTGCCGAACTGCGTGAAGCCCGACTTCCCTTGCCTGCAGCCGACAAGGGCTACTCCCGAGTCCTCTTTACCGGAACGACTGGAGCCGGGAAGACCACGCTACTGCGCCACATCATCGGTTCGGATCACGCGCATGACCGTTTTCCCTCGACCTCGACGTCGCGGACAACAACCGCAGAGATCGAAATCGTAACCGCGGACGGCCCCTTTGAGGCGGTCGTGACTTTCATGCCCGAGCATGAGGTGCGCGCCCATATTGATGAATGCCTAGAGGAGACGTGCCTCAATGCGATCCAGCAGCAATCTGATGCAAAGGTCATGGCTGCGTTTCTCACTCACCGCGAGCAACGCTTCCGCTTGTCATATGTGCTGGGCACCTGGGATGAGGAGACGGCGGTATCAGCTGAAGACTATTCCTTCGACGATGAAAATGCCGGCAAAGACGAGTTTGATGAAAAAGACGGCGTCACCTCGGAGGAGGACTCGCGAAACCGGAGCCGACTCAAGGAGTATTTGGCCCGGATCAAGAGTGTGGCAGAGGCGGCCGGCGGTCTGATCGCAGAGAATTTCGGAGAATTCAAAGATCAGGAAGACCCCGAGAACCGCGCAAGCTGGTTGGAGCTTTTCGGCGATGCCCTCTACGAGCAGGAAGAGTTTGGAAAACTCGCTTTAGACGTGATGGAAGATGTCGAGGACCGATTCAAACGGATCTCCGCCGGTGTTTTTGAAAATGGTCCGACCGGCTGGCCGGTGGTCTGGTCTTTTAATTCCGATATTCGCGATGAGTTTCTCAGCCAGGTCCGCTGGTTTGCCAGCAATCACCACAGGCAGTTCGGTCGGCTCCTCACCCCTTTGGTCGATGGCATGCGCATACGCGGCCCACTACATCCGGCCCTCAGCGAATTGCAGGTCGCTCCGAAACTCGTCCTTCTCGACGGCGAGGGCATAGGGCATACCGCCAAGTCCGCCTCAAGCATTTCCACCCGCGTGACGCGACGGTTTTCGGAGACTGACCTGATCCTCATCGTTGATAACGCGGAGCAGCCGATGCAATCGGCCCCCCTTGAACTGCTGCGGGTCATCGGCAACAGCGGGCACGGCGATAAACTTGCCGTAACCTTCACTCATTTTGATCAGGTCAAAGGTCGAAATTTTGGTAGCTTCGAGCAGAAACGCGATCACGTTCTCAATTCCGTCCGCGATGCCATCGGGTCTTTGCGTCAGTCAATCGGCGCACCAGTAGCCGCCATGCTGGAAAAGAGGATGGATACCCACGCCTTCTTTCTTGGGGGGCTCGATCGGGAAATCGGCGATATTCCCCGCGGATTCAGGGGCCAGCTTCGTGAGCTTCTCGGCGTTATGCAAGGAGCCGCCCAGTCGCCAGAGCCCGTTGAGGCAGCCCCAATTTACAGTACGGAAGGTCTCGAGATTGCCCTCAGAGACGCTGTTGAGGGATTCCAGGAGCCGTGGAAGGCCAGGCTGGGGCTGAAATACCACGACGGCATCGAGAAAGAGCACTGGACCCGGCTGAAAGCTCTCGCTCGTCGTTTGGCCAACGCGTGGGACAACGAGTATGACAATCTGCGTCCGGTTGCAGACCTTGTTGCACGCCTCCAGGAGAATATCTCCAAATGGCTCGACAACCCTGCCGATTGGACTGCGGCCCCTCAGGATGATGAAGAGCGCAATGCGGCTCTTGCGAAAATTCGGAAAGCGGTCTTCGCCGCCCTGCTCAATCTCGTCGAGAGTCGCCTGGCTGAAGCCCGGAGACCAGACTGGACCAAAGCCTTCGACCACAAGGGGAGCGGGTCTGGGCACCGTCGGGCCGAGGAAATTGACCGCATCTATGTAGAGGCCGCCCCACTGATGAATGCGGCGATGACGGCGCCTGCGCGGGAGTTTCTTCACAGCCTCTACCGCCTCGTCAGCGAAGCGGTGGAGCAGGCGAACGGGCGATTCCAGAACATTCCCGGGACACCAGCTCGTTGACTCGGCGGGAGCAATCCTGTTCGACAACAAGACAAGGCAGACAAGCGCTCGTGAAACGCACTACTGCACTTTTTCTTCTTGCGTTCCTGTTTTTTCCGCCGTATTCCTTTTCACGCAATCGCGAATACACACAATGAACACCTCGACCCAGCCACCGACAATCCAGCTCACAGGGCTCTCTGGAATCACCTACACCGCGCAAATTTTTCCGTGGGGCACCCAGTTCAATCCCCTCGGGGGCGTTTACGTTCTCACCCGCGCCACGCCAAAGGCCGGTGGGGGGAATTCCCACCAGGTTCTCTACGTCGGGCAGACCGGTGATCTATCCGAACGTTTCGACTCCCATCATAAAATCGAGAGCTTCCGGCGCTACGGGGCGACCTCACTTTGTGTTTTTGGCCTCGGGTGTGAGCAGGACCGGCTCGCTGCCGAGCGCGACCTCATCGCGGCCTACAATCCTCCGTGCAATGGCTGAGTCGATGAAAACGCTTGGAGAGTTGGCAGAAATCCGGACTGGCTACCCCTTCCGTGGACGTATCGAACGCATCGAAGCAGGTGGGTGCCGGATGGTCCAGATGGGCGACGTCCGCGCCACGCTTCCAAAAGTGGGCGGAGACCTTGCCCACGTCGAAGCCCCACAGAATTGGAAGAAGCACAAACTCCAGCCGTCGGATGTTCTATTTGTCGGGCGCGGCGTGAGGAACGATGCCGCTGTATTCACCGGTGGCCATGATGACGTGATAGCGGCACCTCACCTTTTCGTGGTGCGTGCCCGCCGCGAGTTGGTGCCGGAATTCTTGGTCTGGTTCCTGAATCTGCCCGAGACGCAGGAGCGCATTCGGTCTTTCAGGTCGGGATCGGCGTTGCCGTTCGTGCCGATGGAGGCCTTTGCAAAAATCCAGGTGCCGGTCCCAAGCCTGCGAGTTCAGGAGGCCATTGCCGCCGTTCAACAACTGGCCCTGCAGGAGCAGGAGCTCCTACAGCAAATCAAGAACAAGCGCCGCGTCCTGATCGACGGTCTCCTGCTGGAAGCCCTGCGGCATTAAACCAAACCTTTCCCAACAAAACCCGATAACTATGAAACCAATCAATCAAGACGAAATCAACAATGTGGCCTGGGCGGCGTGTGACACGTTCCGGGGTTCGATAGACCCGGCGCAATACAAGGACTACATCCTCGTGATGCTGTTCGTGAAATATCTTTCCGACGTATGGAAGGATAAGTGCGAGGAATACGAGAAGGAATACAAGGGCGACGCGGAACGCGTGAAGCGGCGGTTGGCACGGGAACGCTTCATCCTACCGGAAGGCTGCGACTTTTACACCCTACACGGCAAGCGCAATGAGGCGAACATTGGCGAGCTGATCAACGTGGCGTTGGAGCAGATTGAAGATGCGAACAAGGCCAAGCTGGAAGGCGTGTTCCGCAACATTGATTTCAACTCGGAAGCGAACCTGGGCCAGACCCGCGAGCGCAACAAGCGGCTGAAATCGTTGCTGGAAGATTTCGCGGTCGAAGAACTCGACCTGCGGCCGTCTCGCGTGGGCAAACAGGACATCATTGGCAACACCTACCAATATCTGATTGGGCACTTTGCCAGCGACGCGGGCAAGAAGGGCGGCGAGTTCTACACGCCTGGCGAAGTCTCAGAACTGCTGGCGAAGCTCCTCGCGCCGAAAAAGGGCAGCCGCATCTGCGACCCGACGTGCGGCTCGGGCTCGCTGCTGATCCAAGTGGGCGATGAAGTGGGCGACAACGATTTTTCCCTCTACGGCCAGGAAATGAACGGGAGCACCTGGGCGCTTTGCCGGATGAATATGCTCGTTCACAACAAGGACGCGGCGCGCATCGAGTGGGGCGACACTATCAACAACCCGAAACTTATCGAGCGGGATGCGCTGATGAAGTTCGACGTGGTGGCGGCAAATCCGCCGTTCTCACTGGACAAGTGGGATGGCGACATCGAAGTGGACGGAAAGCACATGTCGCTGGCGACGATGGACAAATATCGTCGTTTTCATCGCGGCATTCCGCCCAAGAGCAAGGGCGATTACGCGTTCATCAGCCACATGGTGGAAACCGCTGTGGAGGGCACCGGGAAGGTGGGTGTGATTTTGCCGCACGGCGTGTTGTTTCGCGGTGGCGCAGAGGGGCGTATCCGCAAAGCCTTCATCGAGGAAAACGTTCTGGAGGCCGTGATCGGGCTGCCGGAGAAACTTTTCTTCGGCACAGGCATCCCGGCGACCATCATTATTTTCAACAAGGGGAAGAAGACCAAGGACGTGCTGTTCATTGATGCAAGCCGGGAATTTGTGGAAGGCACGAACCAGAACAAGCTGGGCCCGGAGCACATCGCAAAAATTGTGGCGACCTACAAAGCGTTCAAGACGGTGGACAAATATGCCTACCGCGCCACGCCGGAAGAAATTGAGGAGAACGAGTTCAACCTTAACATTCCACGCTACGTGGACACGTTCGAGCCGGAGAAGCCCGTCAATCTGGTGGCTGTGCAAAAGGAGATTGACGACTTGGAAACCCAACTTGCCGGTGTGCGGAAGCAGATGGCGGGGTATTTGAAGGAGCTAGGCGTATGAATGTGGATGGCTGGACGCACAGCAAACTTGGCGATTTGGGAAGAAAGGGCAGGCCCGCCATTAAGGCAGGACCATTCGGCTCTTCGCTGAAAAAGGAATTCTACACTGCGCGTGGGTTCAAAATCTACGGACAAGAGCAAGTGATTGCGGGGGATGCCTACATTGGTGACTACTTTATTGATGCCGAGACTTTTGAGTCGTTGCGCTCATGTGAAGTAGTTCCCGGTGATGTGTTGCTCAGCTTGGTTGGAACGATTGGGAAAGTCCTGGTTATTCCGAACGACGCAACTCCGGGAATAATTAATCCGCGGCTGGTGCGGTTATCCTTGGACCCATCACGAGCTGTGCCGGCATTCATCAAGTGCTTTTTGGAGAGCGCACACATCGTGCGAATGCTCATCCGGTGGTCTCAAGGCGGAACTATGGATGTGCTCAACGCAGGTGTGCTTGCAGCGCTCCCGGTTGCTCTCCCTTCGCTTGGAGAACAAAAAGACATCGCTGCAATCGACACACTTTGGCAAACCGGTGTCAATCATTATGAGCGTTTGATTGAGGCGAAGCGGAGACGGAAGAGCGGTCTGATGCAGAAACTGTTGACGGGGCAGACGCGGTTCAAAGAGTTCAAGGGGGGGAAGTTGCGCACATATCGGCTGGGCGAACTACTTACAGAACGCGTCGAGATTGGCCGGACAGATTTGCCGCTCGTTGCCATCACCGGCCAAAATGGTGTCGTGCCTCGTGATTCGCTGACGAAGCGCGACAACTCCAGCGAGGACAAGTCCAAGTATCTGCGCATCGCCCCCGGCGACATCGGATACAACACCATGCGCATGTGGCAAGGTGTGGCTGGCCTGTCGAAGATTGAAGGCATTGTCAGCCCAGCCTATACGATTTGCGTCCCCACGGAGAAGATTGACGGTGAATTTGCCGCCTACCTCTTTAAGACCGCGCCGATGATCCATGCGTTTCATCGCAACTCACAAGGTTTGGTGGACGACACGCTGGCGTTGAAATACCACAACTTCGCGCGGATTCACGTCACCATTCCAGACGTGCCAGAGCAACGGCGCATTGCCGCCGTGCTGAACACCTGCGACGAAGAAATCAAGTTGCTGCAAAAACAACTGGAGGCGTTGAAGGAACAAAAGCGCGGCCTGATGCAGAAACTGCTCACCGGCGAAATCCGCGTGAAAGTGCCGAAGGAGAATTGACCCATGAACAAGCCATCCTTTCAGGAAGACCATGTTTCGCAGGTGCCGGCGCTGCAACTTTTGCAAAACCTCGGCTATACCTACCTGCGCCCACCGGAGGTGTTTCTCGAGCGCAAGGGCCGGCTTGGGAACGTGCTACTGGAAGGTATCCTGAGCGACCAGTTGAAAAAACTGAACCGGATTAGCTATCGCGGCAAGCAATACGAGTTCACGGAAGCAAACATCAGGGCGGCGATTCAGGCGCTCAAAGACATCCCGTTCGACGGGCTGGTGCGGACGAGCGAGCAGATTTACGACCTGCTCGTACTGGGCAAGGCGATGGAACAAACCGTTGAGGGTGACACGAAAAGTTTCACGCTGAACTTCATAGACTGGCGGAACCCGGCGAACAACGTGTTCCACGTAGTCGAGGAATTTGAAGTGGAGCAGACGGCGAGCAAAGCGACGCGCCGACCGGACGTGGTGCTGTTCGTGAATGGCATTCCGCTCTGCGTGATCGAATGCAAGCGGTCGGACATGAAAGATCCGCTCGAACAAGCGACCTCTCAACACATCCGCAATCAGGCGGAGGATTACATCCCGAAGCTGTTTGTGTTCTCGCAAGTGCTGCTGGCGGTGGCGGCGAACGACGCGGCCTACGCGACGACGGGCACACCGGCGGCGTTTTGGGCGAAGTGGCGCGAGCTAGACGACGTGACAAAGGAGGTTCACACCCTGATCAACCGACCGTTGAGCCGGGCGCAGAAGGACAAGCTGTTCGCCGAGCGTTACGCCTATGTGCGGACGTATTTTGACGATCTGGAAGCCGAAGGCCGTGAGGTCACCGAGCAGGACAAGGCACTTTACAGCCTATGCCGGCCGGAGCGGCTGCTGGAACTGGCGTGGCGCTTCATCGTGTATGACGCGGGTGACAAGAAGATTGCCCGTTACCAACAATACTTCACGGTGAACAGCATTCTGGCGCGGGTGCGGGACGTCCAGAATGACGGGAAGCGCAAAGGCGGCGTGGTGTGGCACACGCAGGGTTCGGGCAAATCGCTGACGATGGTGATGCTGGCGCAATCGCTGGCGCGCGACCCGAACATTCCGAATCCCGTCATCGTGCTGGTGACCGACCGCGTGGATCTGGACGAGCAAATCAAAAAGACCTTTCACCATTGCGGCCTGGAGCCGGTGCAAGCGCAGACCGGAAAGCATCTGACCAAACTAATCACCGAGGGCAACGCGAGCGTCATCACGACGGTCATAGACAAGTTTGCGTCGGCGGTGGACGCGGGCGATTTCAAGAATGAATCGCCTAACCTTTTCGTGCTAGTGGATGAGAGCCATCGCAGCGTGTATGGCGAGACGGGCGCGAAAATGGAGAAGGTGCTGCCGAAAGCGTGCTTCATCGGGTTTACAGGCACGCCGCTGATGAAGAAGGAGCACAAGACGGCGAACAAGTTCGGCGGCTACATCGAGCCGAGTTACACGATTGACCAGGCTGTGCGGGACAAGGCGGTTGTTCCCCTGCTCTACGAAGGTCGGCTGGTGCTGCAACAGGTGGATCAGAAAGCGATAGACAAATGGTTTGAGGTCGTGACTAGGCCGTTGAGCGACGCGCAGCGGGCGGATTTGAAAAAGAAGTTCGCCTCAGCAGACCAGTTGAACAAAGCGGACCGCAAAGTGTATGAGGCGGCGTTCGACATCAGCGAGCATTACACTCAGAACTGGCAGGGCACGGGGTTCAAGGCGCAACTGGCCGCGCCCAACAAGGCGACGGCGCTGAAATATAAAAAATACCTGGATGAGTTCGGCAAGGTGACAAGCGAAGTGGTGATCTCCGCGCCGGACACCCGCGAAGAACAGGAGGATGTGTATGAGGTGGACACGGAAGAAGTGCGCGCCTTCTGGAAAAAGATGATGGCGAAATACGGCACTGAGAAACAATACCTGGAACAGGTGATCAACTCGTTCAAGCACGGGCCAGAGCCGGAAATCCTCATCGTCGTGAGCAAGCTGTTGACGGGTTTCGACGCGCCGAAGAACACGGTGCTGTATCTGTGCCGGTCGTTTGTGGAGCACAATCTATTGCAGGCCATTGCCCGCGTGAACCGGCTTTCCGGCGGGAAAGATTTCGGGTTCATCATGGATTACTACGGCGTGCTGCAACAGCTCGGCAAGGCGATGGACCTTTACGGCGCGTTGCCGGGGTTCGCGGAGGAAGACATCGCCGGGACGGTGACGAATGTGGCCGATGAGATCAAAAGCCTGCCGCAGAAACATTCCGAACTATGGGACGTGTTCAAGACGGTGAAGGGTTCAAAGGACAAAGAGAAATACGAACGGCTGCTCGGCGACGAGGAAGTGCGCGGGCAATTCTACGAGAAGCTGAACGCGTATTGCCGCACGCTGGGCATTGCGCTGGCGACGATGGCGTTCCTGCGGGACACGCCGGAGAAGAAAATCCAGACCTACAAGGATGACATGACGTTCTTCCTCAAATTGCGCGTGGCGGTGAAGCAGCGTTACGCGGAGGAAGTGGACTACAAGGAATACGAAAAGAAGGTGCAGAAGCTGATCGACACGCATGTGCGGTCGGAAGGCATCCAGCAAGTCACCCCGCCGGTGAACATTTTCGAGCGCGATGCTTTCAAGCAGGAAGTGGAAAAGCTGGAGAGCGCGGCATCGAAGGCGGACACGATTGCGCACCGAACGGCCCGCACGATCACGGAAAAAATGGATGAAGATCCGGTGTTCTACCGGCGATTTGGCAAAATCCTGCAGGAGGCGATCGATGCTTACAAAGCGGGTCGACTCGCCGAGAAGGATTACTTGAACAAGGTTACAGAGGTCATGGAGTCGGTGTTGAGCCGCACGGGGGACAAGCTGCCAGTAATCCTGCGGGACCGTGACGTGGCAAAGGCGTTTTACGGTGTAGTGAGCGAAGTGTTCGCCCGGCTGGGGGGAGAAGCTACAACGACGGATACGGCCGCAGAGCTTGCGGTCAAAATCGACGACGCGGTACAGAGAAATCTTGTGGTCGATTGGCGGACCAACCTCGATGTCCAAAATCGGATGCGGAACGAGATCGATGATCTACTTTACGAGGCGAAGGACAAAACCGGAATCGTCCTCACGGTAGAAGACATGGATGGGATCGTCGAGCGCAGCCTCGATATCGCCAAGAACCGCTATCCGCGATGAAGGACAAGCCGACCAGATTGCACTCAGTCGCCTTCGGGAATGGACGCGTCGAGTTCCTGCTGCGCCGCTCTCAAAGGAAGACCCTCGCCATCACTGTCCGACCCGACAAGCGAGTTGTCGTCACGGCGCCGCGTGCCGCGGATGTGGACGCAATCCGTGTGAAAGTGCGGAAGCGGGCACCCTGGATTCTCCAACAGGTGCGGTACTTTGAACGGTTTCAGCCGACATTGCCGCCGCGCCGCTATGTCAGTGGCGAAACCCATCGTTACCTAGGCCGTCAATATCGCCTCAAGGTTAAACTGGGGCACCCGCCAGGAGTGAAACTCATCACCCCATACTTTCACGTGGCTACCGGGGCAAAGACCAAGGATGCCGTGCGGCATCTACTCGAAAAGTGGTTTAGGGAAAAGGCGCGTGAGTATTTCGCAAAGTGTCTGAAAGAATGGAGTGAATGGTGCATTAGACGGAAACTCCCCGAGCCGAAATTGCATCTACGGACGATGCCAAAACGCTGGGGAAGTTCTCATCCAGACGGACGTATCTATCTAAATCCCGAGCTTATCCATGCACCAGCGATCTGCGTCGACTATGTGATCGCGCACGAGGTCTGTCACCTCAAACACCCAAATCACGATCGGGCGTTTTTCCGGCTGCTCGACAGTGTTTTCCCGCAGCGGGAGAGAGTGAAACAGCAACTTGAAGAATCTAAACTATGAACAGAAACCACCTGGCATTTGACCCCGAGGCGTTTCTCATGAGCTTCGCCGCGCGTGAGGAAATTCTTGAGGCTTATCTTGATACGCTTCCGAGTCGTGTCCTCACGCTCGCCCGCCCAATTCCGTCATGGGAAGCCGTGAACGATCATCTGCGGGGGTGCTCGCCGGAGGAGTTTCGGGTCGTGGTCTCCGGCTTCCGCGAGGCATTTGAACTTTGCTCGGACGAAGGCCATGAGCGTCTCGTTCAGGTTTGCACCCTCACCGGGAAATCAACGCCAGACCTTTTGGCTTTGCCGGCAGAATGCCTCTCCCTCAAGGTCCTGACCGAGGACCGCGACATTTTCGAGAGCGCGCTGAGTCTGGATCAAGTGATGAGCAGCGATTCGCTCGAACTGTTCAAGCCGCAGACAACCGTCGCCCTCACGAGCGACCTCAAGCGTGGGGTAGCCCACTTCCGATCGGAGATCGCACTTCTGTGCGGAAGCAAATACGGCAGCCAACGCGTCCTCTTGAAACACTTCGTCACGGCGGACACGCTAACCGTCGGATTCTACTTCGAGAAGCTCCCCAAGGCTCAGCGACTCCTCGATGGTGCGGCCGCGTCACCCCGCTTGAAGCACGAGGAGTTCCGACCAATCCAACTCGATTTCATCATCTTTGAACGCAGCACCGGTGTGCTGAGTGTGCGCTCGGCATGGGGCCGCCTCACGGATGAAATTAGACGGGCTTTCGCGACCGCGTTCCTCGACAACCCAGCGGCTTACGATTGGCCCGGGGCTCGGGACATCTTGGACCTCCATTTGCTGATGGATCTGAACGACGAAACCGTTGCAGAGGCAGGCGCCATAGTGACCGAGGTTCATTACCTTTTCCCGAACGATCCGCTTGAGACGCGATACCGGATCAGTTCCGCAAATGTCAGGGAATCCCTGCGCCATGACAATCAGGTCGGCAAGATTGAGCGAGCCCGCATCCGGAAGACGGTCGTCCAGATGCCGGTTCCCAGCACTGCGCGAAAACGGCGCGTCGTGCTCCAGGCTCCAAATAAAGTAGAGTTCAGAAGAACGAGCGGGACTATCGAGATTCTTCGCCAGCTCCGCGATTGGCATGTCTTCAACGCTCCCATTGCTTCTCAAGCGGCTGCTTAGCGCCCTGCGCGACAGCGCTTCCCCGGCATTCCGCGTCGCGGAGCTGATCAATCTGTCCCCGGAAGGGACCAGCGCATTGCTCCGGATGAAAATCCTTCGGAGAACCGCACCAAGTTCGTCGTGGGAGCACCCGATCTGGGGTCACGTTGAAGTCGTCCGCATCGGTGGTCGGCCGTTTCTTTCACTTCCCGACTCCCCAGGCGCGGCACCAAGAACGGTCGATGAACAGGAGCTTGAACAAGTGCAGCTGGATCAAGCTGCACTTGCCCGCTGGATCGCGGACGACAACGAATTGGACGACGCGAGGGATTTGTCCGGCAATCTGTGGACGCTGGGCCACGGCACCTTGCACGGATTGCCTGCCACCGTGCTCTACGTGCCTTCCCCATTCGCCGTGTCGGCGTTTGGCGACCTGATTTCGATCGCCGACGCCATGCCGGACGGCAGGCTGACGGTTGTGCTAGCCCCAACCTTGGCGCAGATGACACGAGACGAGATTCGGTCCTTGCACAGGCGGCGGGTGATCCCAGAGAGCCTTCACTCTCTGCTGTCCGCTGGCAGGGTGGACTTGCAAAAAGTCAGCCCTCCTGCCCAAGCGGGTGGAGTCACAACCGCCAACGTCTTTCGCCGCACAGGCACAGGCTGGGAAATTCGCTTTCAGGGCGGCGACATCCACGCCATAGCCGACCTCTCTGGGATGGACGAGATTTGGTTCCTCCTACGGAATCCGGGCAAGGAATTCGACGTTTCGGAGATCGCAAACCAACTCGGTGCCCTCGATGACGAGGACGTTCCCGTTCGATCCCGAGGGACGAAGACAAAATCCACACAAGACCTTCCGGCCGACGCAAAACGCGAACTGGCTGAGTTGGTTCACGAAAAGAAAGCAGCAGAGGAGTCGGATCGGAAGGACGCAGTAGCGCGGGTCGACGAGGAAATCGCTGGTCTGTTAAGTAGGCACGGCATCAAAGATTCATTCAGTGGCCTCGTGAAACGTGAGGGGGACGACCTCAATGCGGAGGTCGAACGGGTTTACAAAGCAACGGGGAGGGCTTTGGTCGCGATTTCAAAGACGGGGGATTTGCGGGGGCTTGGCGACCATCTAAAGCGGTGCCTGAGCCGGCGTCCGCCACTAAGTTACCGTCCCGATCAGCCACAGGTCTGGCAGACCTGACAGAGTCAGTTGAATAGGCGGCCAGTCGGTCGCCTTTTTTGTTTTTGGACACGCTCTGTCCAAACCGGGACGCGATTTGTCCGTCCGGCTTTTTGACACGCCATCACCGTCATGAAGCCGACCGCAAATACCCGCAATCAACAGATCCCTACCGCTGACACCCTCTGGAGTACGGCAGACTTAGCGCAGTTCCTCGGGTGCAGCGAGCGCCAAGTCTATGTTCTCAGAAAGCGCGGTCTGCCGACCCTGTTCATCGGTGGCCTTGTTCGCTTCGACGCCACGCAAGTTCGCGAGTGGCTGAGTAGCTGCGACGATCTGCCGCCAGAGGAAGAGCGCGAGCGTCAGTTGGCTGATATCGCGGTCACCGGCGACGAGGACAACGCGGAATGCGCCATGGCTGACCGCCCGAAAGAGTTCCCCAGCCAGACCTGAAGGTTTTCGCCTTCGGTTCGCTCCCCGCACGCCGGGCCGGAGGTATCTCAATTCGCAGGCGGGAAAACCTGAATCAACAACACCATGAAACTGACCAAAAACAGCAAATCGTTCGAACCCTGCCCGGAGTTTTCGGGCCAAGCCGTCGTCGTCGATGTGACGCCGCTCAAGAAAGTCGAAACCGCCTACGGGCCGAAGGAAACCTTCAAGGTGGTCTTCGAGACTCCCCTGCTGCGCGAGGACGGCACACCCTACTGCGTCTGGAGCCGCGGCTTCACACCCTCGCTGCATGAGAAGGCGGCGTTCGCGCAGTTCCTCCGCAAGTGGCTAGGCCGCGCGCTGACTGCCGCCGAGGAGGCGGAGTTCGACACCGAATCCCTGCTCGGCAAAACCGCCGAGATCACCGTCGTCCACGAGGAAGGGCGCACCGGTGAGACCTACGCGAACATCGCGCTCATCCGGCCCGACAAGACCGGCAAGCCGATGAAGCCGAGCGGCAAATTCAAGCGCGTGAAGGATCGCGAGCCGAACAATGGCGCCGCTGACGCGGAATATCGCCGTGCCGAGCAGGCCGACGGGCCGGGCGACACGACCGACTGGCGGCGCACGAAGGTCCACATCGGCAAGCACAAGGGGCTCGACCTCGGTGACCTCGATCGCGCTGCGGTGACCGCGCTCATCCAGCATTGGCTGCCCGAGGTTAAGGCGAAGGCCAAACCGCTCGCAGACGACCGCCGCCTCATGGCCGCCCTCGAGGCTGCCCAGGCGGAGATCGACGCCGAGGACAACATCCCGATGGACAACCAGCCCTACTGAGGAGGACCGCGACCATGATTCTGATTAAACGCGAAAGTGCCTCGCACTGGTATCTGCGGGATCGCACGCCCTTCCACGAAGTGGAACGCGCGGACGGCAAAGGGCTCCGCCCTGTCACGCTCCGCGATGCCCGCAAAGTCCGCGCTTACCCGAGCGTGACGAACATCCTCGGCGTCCTCGCCAAGCCCGCACTCGACGCATGGAAGCAGGAACAAGCGATCCTCGCCGCGCTCACGTTGCCCCGCGAGCCGGAGGAATCGCTCGACGCCTTCGCAAGGCGTGTCGTCTCCGACATGGGCGAGCAGGTCGAAAAGGCTGCCGATCTTGGCAGTGCCATCCACACCGCCTGCGAGGTGTATGCGAACTCGAAGGAGCTGCCGGAGAATCCGGAGGTCGCCAAGCTGTTCGCGCCGGTGCGCGAGTGGTTCGACCGCGAGATTGAGCGTATCGACTGCATCGAGCGGGTAGTCGCCCACGACGAGTGGGGCTACGGCGGCCGCGTGGACATTGTGGCGAAGCTCAAATCCACCGGCTCGTGGGCCGTCGTCGACTTCAAGACGCAGCGGGTGAAGCGCGACGCCAAAGGCGCGCTGAAGCCCACGTTCTACGAGACGTGGCCGCTGCAGCTCGAAGCCTACCGTCAGGCGATCCTTGCGGAAGCGACCCGCAAGCAGCCGGTCGATCTCGTCTCCGTGGTCATCAGCTCCATCGAGCCGGTGCCGGTGATGCTGAAGGTCTGGCCGCGCGAAGAACAGCCCGGCTACTACCGCGCCTTCCTCAACGCCCGAAATCTCTGGGTCTGGATGAAAGGCTACTGCCCGATCCAAGGCGACGAACCCGACGCCGGCCCGGTGCCTCTGCCGCTCAACCCGCAGCCCACCAATTCCGATGACAACGCCAAGCCTCTGCCTGCGGCTTACTGACGTGGGTAGTCGGCGCAATCGTCGCCGCCACACCTGGCCCTGGCGAATCCTCTGCCTGCTCGTTGGCTTTGCCCTCGGCTGGGCGTGTCACGGCCTCACCCATCCATGATGCACGACGACACCACCTTCGAGGATCTCGTCGAGGCCGGCGAGAACGTCTGCCTCACCGGCCCGGGCGGCACGGGCAAGAGCTTCCGCACGCGGCGACTGATCGCGAGTGATCCCACGCGCTTTGCGGTCACGGCCTCCACCGGCATCGCCGCGCTCAACATCGGCGGGCTCACGCTCCACCGCTGGAGCGGGATGATGCTCGGCCCGCAGAATGGCGAGAGTGACGAGGATTACCTCGATCACCTGATGGCCGACAAACGCTTCAGCGTGCGGGCCGGCTTCGACCGCATCCGCGGCGCGGAAACGCTCGTGATCGACGAGGTTTCGATGCTCAACGGGCGAACGCTCGACTTCCTGGACTTCCTCGCGAAGCGCGTGCGCCGGGACGACCGCCCTTTCGGCGGCATCCAGATGATCGTGACGGGAGACTTCCTCCAGCTCCCGCCGGTCAAGAAAGACCCGACCGCGCCTTACGATTGGGCCTTCGAGTCGAGGGCGTGGTTGGAGGCAGGCTTCAAGGTCGTCCACCTCACCAAGGTGCATCGGCAGGAAGACGCGGCCTTCGTCGGCGCGCTGTCGGAATTTCGCTTCGGCCGCGTGGCCGGGCGCAATGCCCGGCTGTTGCGTTCCCGCGTCGCGAAGTTCCCGGACGCCAATCTCACGCGCCTCTTCACCCACAACGCGCAGGTGGACAAATGGAACGCCTACCGGCTCGGCGAAATCGACGGCGAGCCCGAGGTCTTCGAGGCGACCCTGAGCGGTCCAGAGCATCAGCAGCAGTTTCTCATCAACAACCTGCTCACGCCGCAGGAACTCGAACTCAAACGCGGTGCCCGCGTGATGTTCACGGTGAACAGCAGCGAAGGCGGCTTTGTGAACGGGCAGACCGGCATCGTGCGCGACTTCTCGCTGGGCCGCATCGTCGTCGAATCCGAGGGCCGGGACGTTTCGGTCGAGCCGTTCACCTGGGCCTACGACAGCCGGGACAAGAACAGCGCCACGTTCCGCCAGTTTCCGCTCCGGCTGTCCTACGCGCTGACAATCCACAAGTCGCAGGGGCTCACGCTCGACTCTGCCTATATCGACGTGCGCGCGGCGCGGGAACCGGGTCAGGCGTATGTCGCGCTCTCCCGCCTGCGTGAACTGTCGGGCCTGCATCTCAAGGATTGGTTCTCGGGCATCTTCGTCAGCAAGGCGGCCACCGACTTCTACGCAGCTTGCGGATGAGCTTTTCCATTCCACCAGACATCAACTCGTGGGATCGGCTGCGCACGGCCGAGTTCTACCACCGCGATCTGGGCTGGGCCGTGCACGCCCTTTGCCCACCCAATCGCGGCCAGGATCACGAGCGCGGCAAGAAGCCGATCGCCAAAGGCTGGCGCTCGCACACCGCCGCCGAGGTTACGCCCGACTATCTGCGCGAGCACTTCGCCAACGGCTCCAATTTCAACCTGGGCGTCGTAGTGCGCGGGCCATTCGTTCACGTCGACCTTGACTCAAAGCCGGATGCCGGCGAGTCGGTGCGGACGTGGCTGAGTAGCCAGCCGCAGCTTGCGTCCATTCCACGTGAGCGCACCGGCGGCGGCGCGCATCTCGTCTTCATCTGCCGCGATCTGCCCGAGAGCGTCGCCGTGGCGAAGAAGGCCATCACGGCACAGATCAACGCCAGCGTGACCGCCGAGTTCTACGCGGACGGGATGAACCTCGTGGTCAGTCCCTCCGTTCACAAAAGCGGTGCGCGCTACACTTGGGACGTCACGGGCGAGATTCCCGAGGTGAGCTGGGCGCACATCCGGCAGTGGTTCGGATTTGAGGAGCCAGCCGGCGCGAAGCGGGGACGCCCTGCGAAGGAAAAGCCGTGGTGGGCGCGGTTCAAAGGCGCGCTCCATACGCTCGACGCGGTGGCACTCTTTCGCGAAGCCGATCTGCTCGGCGACGCCATCGATCCGGACGTAGGCAAATGGTCGGTTCGCTGCCCGTGGGAACGCGAACACTCCGGCGCCAAGGGTGGCAACGGCTGCGACACCGACACCGTGATTTTTCAGGGCGAATCGGCGGATAGCCCGCCTGGTTTCAAATGCCTGCACGCCCACTGCGCCGAGCGGTCGCTCAAGGAAGTGCTCGAAACCCTCGAAGAGCAGAAGCTCGGTATCGTCGACCGCCACTGCCGCGAGATGCGCGTTTGGATCGAGGGCCAGGCGTCCCCGGACGGCCGACAGCGCGTTCTCTTGCCGGAGATGGATCGGCCTGACTCCGAGTTCGCCGCCGACATGGGCCAGCAAATCGGTCCGCGCAAAGTCTGGTTCAACAAAGCGGAAACCGTCGTCGCGGTGGCGATGCGGCGGTTCAGCGAGAACATCACCGCGCTCACCTTTCATCCAGTCCAGCCCGTCGAGGCCTGCACGGCCGCCGAGCAGTTCGTGCAAACCGGCGTCCTGCGCGAGGACAAGGCTTCGGGCGACATGGTGTTCCTGCGCCACACGATGACGCGCGAATGTGCAGCCAAGCTCATGGCCGCACCGCAATTCCGCCGCAAGCTACCCGAGATCATCCGCATCCTCGACATCCCGCTGCCGATCCGCACGCCCGGAGATGGCATCGTCTTCCCGGAAACCGGCTACGACCCGCGCTTCCGCAGCTACCTCGATCCCGAGGCGCCACGCATTCGGCCGATGCCGTTCGAGCGCGCCGTCGAGCTGCTGCAGGAGGTTCACGCGGAGTTCGGCTGGAAGGACGGCCAGAGCCTGGTCCACGCGCTCGCCCGGATCATCACGCCATTCTGCCGCGGGCTCATGGGCTGGGACGCACGCTTTCCCCTCTGGCACTACAGCGGTAATCGCCCCAGGGCCGGCAAAGACTACCTCGCGGGCGTCACGCAGATTCTCTATGAGGGACGCACGTGTGAGGACGCGCCGCTCGAGCGTGAGAGCGAGGAAACGCGCAAGCGGATCACGGCAGCGCTGATGGCTGGCCGGCGCTCGATGCATTTCGCCAACTGCCAGGGCTACATCCAAGACGCCGCCTTCATCGGCGCAATCACCTCAAAGACTTTCGCGGCGCGCAACCTCGGCAGCACGGAGGCGAAGGCTGACCTGACCCTGCCAAACGAGATCGAGTTCAGCTTGTCCGCAAACGTCGGCCTCACCTTCCGGGAAGACGTCGAGCCACGCACTCGCAAGATTGGCCTCGTGCTTTTCGAGGAAAACGCCAATGGGCGCGCCTTCGCCAAGCCGGACCTGCACGGCTGGGTGCTCGCCAATCGCAGCGAATTGCTCAGCGCCATCGGCGCGCTCGTAAAGCGATGGATCGATCAAGGCTGCCCGTCCGGTCCGACGCCGTTCAATTCCTTCCCCGAATGGAGCCGCATCGTCGGCGGAATCATGCACGCCTGCGGCTTGGGCGACCCTTGTCTGCCTCACCTGACCGACGACGGTGAGATCGGTGGCGACCGCTTGGAGCGCGCCATGCGGACGCTCTACGCACTGATCTTCGAGAGCCATCCCGACGAGTGGATCGAAAAGGGCGACCTCTTCCGGCTCGTGGCGGCGACCGACGATGACGACCTCGCCTACTTCGGCAGCTTTGAAGACGGTCAGTCCAAGGACACCAAGACGCGAATCGGCAAGGCGCTCCGGCAATACCGCGAACGGGAGCTGTCCGGCGTCACACTCGAAGTCGATGCCCGCGGCAAAGGCGACCGCCAGCTCGTTCGATTCCGCGCCGCCGGCACTGCCAACCAAGGCCGTTACCAGCAAATCATGCTCTCGGTCTTTGGAAGGTCGGGAACGTGCGGAAGGTCCGACAGCAGTAATTTGGTCAGCGAAGAAAAAATCGAAGAGAAAAAAGAAAAAAGAGGAGAATTAAAAAGAGAGAGTAAGAGAGCAGGTGTTGGGACTTCCCAACCTTCCCCACCTTCCACGATTTCGAGTACCGCTGCGTTCGCCGAAATCGCGGATTCCATCGCTGCCGCGGGCTCGGTCGCGCTCGACATTGAGACCTTTGGTTCCCGCAAAGCAGACGCTCTGAACCCGTGGCGCGGCGACATTCGTCTGCTTTCGCTCAAGGTAGCGCATCGCGAACCGTGGCTCATCGATTTGCAGTCCACGGGCTACGCGCTTGGCCCGCTGTCAACGGCCCTGGAGTCGGTGCTGGTCATCGCCCACAACCTGAAGTTCGACGCCCTCTGGCTCGCCGTGAAATGCGGGCTCCGGCTGCGTCGCGTGTTCTGCACACTGGTCGCATCTCGTCTGCTCACCGCAGGCACCCGGCCTGGCAACGACCTCAACAAATGCCTGGAGCGCTACCTCGGCATCAAGCCGAGTGACGATCACGGCAGCTCGGATTGGGGCGGCATGTTCCTCACCGACGGACAGCTCGCTTATGCGGCGCGCGACGTGGCTCACCTGCACGCGCTCTACGACGTGCTGACCTTGAAGCTGGAGCAGAGCGGGCTAGGCGACGTGGCGGAACTGGAGATGGCTCTTCAGCCCGTCATCGTCGGAATCGAAACCGCCGGCATCGCCGTGGATCGGGTGAAGCTGGAAGCCATCCGCGACCAGGCGCGGGCCGAGAGCGAGATGCAGACTGCCGCGCTCCGGGATGCGCTCGGGGACCGACAGATCAATTTGTCGAGCCCGGCACAGTTGCAGTCGGCGTTAGCGAAAGCCGGGCTGGCGCTGCCGAACACCAATGAGGAAACGCTCAAGGCGAGCGGCGACGAACGCTTCGTCCCGATCATCCTCGCGAATCGCTCGGCGGAGAAGACCGCCCAGCAGGCGCAGTCACTCCTTGAGTGCATCGCCGCCGATGGGCGTATCCACGGGCGCTTCGATCCTACCGGCACTGCGACGGGGCGATTCAGCAGCAAGGAACCGAACCTGCAGAACATCGGGCGCGGGCCTCTGCGGAGCTGCTTCGTTGCGCCGGAGGGCAGCGAGCTCGTCGTGGCCGACTACTCCCAGATCGAGCTGCGCGCCGCTGCCGCCATCGCGGGCGAATCGAAGATGATTCAGGCGTATCAGCGCGGTGAGGATCTGCATCGCGGCACGGCCGCAGCGGTGCTCGGCAAGGCCGTCGATGCCGTGACCAAGGAAGATCGTCAGCTCGCCAAGGCCGTGAACTTCGGCCTGCTCTACGGCCAGTCGGCACCGGGCCTCGTGAAGTATGCGGCGTCGAGCTACGGCGTGACGCTGCCCGAGGACGACGCGAAGGAGATCCGCGCGAAGTTCTTCCGCACCTACGGCAGCCTCCGTCAGTGGCACGGCGAGAGCCATCGCCGGGCTGAGGAAGGCGTGAGCGAAGTCCGCACCGTGCTGGGCCGCCGCCGCCTCATTCCGGCAGATGCCTCCGCGTGGGAACGGTTCACGGCACTGGTCAACACGCCCGTGCAAGGAGGCTGTGCGGACGGCATGAAGCGCGCGCTGGTGAAACTCGCCGCCACGCTGCCAGCCGCCGCCCGGATCGTGAGCACGGTGCACGATGAAATCATCGTCGAAACACCCACTGAAGAAGCCGAACTCGTCCGCCAAATGGTCGAGTCGGTGATGGTTGAAGCGATGGCCGCGCTCTTCCCGCAGGTGCCGGTCGAAGTCGAAGCGAACGTCTGCGTGAGCTGGGGGGAAAAGTGATGAGCGACGAATACGCCACTCGCCAAGCCATGCGGGATCAGGATCACGCCCGCAACTACGCTGCGTGGGTCGCGTCGCTTCCGCCGGATGAGCGTCGCCGCATGGTGGAGTTGGGACTGGCTGAGCCGTTGAAGGATGCGGACGGCTACGGCTGGGGCAACACGGACGCCGCCGAGTTCCACGAAGCCTCGGAACCGCCCGCGTTGCCGAACGAGCCGGAGCCAGCCCCCGTCGCGCTCACGCCCATCGAGAACGAAGAGGTGCTCGACATCCTGCGCCGACTCATTGGTGAACTGCTCGCCGAGCGAAACGCCCGGCTCAGTCTCGAGTGCCTCGCGCTCGCCACGGGCTTTTCCTACCTCGGCGGCACGATGACCGACATCGCCAAACGCCACGGCGTCACCCGCGCGGCCGTCAGCAAACGATGCGTGGAACTCACCGAGCGCCTGAACCTTCTGCCGTCGCGGGCCATGCGCTCATTGACAGCCCGCCGGGCTTATCAGGCCGCCCAACTTTTAACCCGCCAAAGCCATGAACAATTTGGAAACCATCACCACTAAAGCCCGCGCCGGAACGCTTGGCCTGGAGATCTCCGACGACATGACCTTCGAGGAGTGGAATCAGTTCGCGCCGCATCTTGGGGACGCTGCGCTCGCGCTCGGATTCGCCATCGGTGACTGGCTCATCTACGGCGAACGCTTCGCGCCGCAGCGGTCGCTGCCGGGGTTTGAAAGCATGCCGGCGAAAGTTCCGCATGAGCGCTACGTAGCCGCGCTGCTCGCCACGCGACTCGACATCACCACGCTCCACAATTTTGCCTACGTGGCCCGCCGAGTCCCCCGTTCGTTGCGACACGAACTGCTCTCCTTCGAGCATCATCGCGCCGTGGCCCGCCTTGATGAAGCCAAGCAAAAGGAGTGGATCGACACCGCCATCGCCGAGAACGGAGCCGGGCGGCGCATGAGCGTGCGGCGGCTCCGTCGCTCGATTGAGGCCGGACGCGTGCTGGACGCCTCGGAGCTGCAGACCGACCCAGCGGACGCCGGGATCGTGAACCACATCCCGTTCGTGAACCGGCTCGTCGGCTGGTGGAGCCGGATGCGGGCCGACGGCTGGCTCAAGACCGCGACGAGGGAACAGCGCGCGGCGCTCAAGCGTGACCTTCAACCCATCGTGAACATCGCCAACGAACTATGACCACCGACATCAACGACCTCGAACAACAGAAGGCCCTCGAACATATCCGCGAGCTGATGGGCGCCCATTGGCGGGAAGCCCAAGACGCCCAGGATGAGGACGGAAAATTCGGCATCGGCTTCAAGGTGAGCTTCGACCGCGGAGCCTCGCCCACGAAACTCAAAGTCACCTGCCGCATCTCGAAGACGTTCAGCGACGAAATCGAAAGCGTCGTGGCCGATCCGCAGCAGCCGGAGTTGCTCTGAGCCGCTGGCTCAGTGGAGCGTCCACCAGACCACTTTGACGACGAAGAGCATGACGAACACAAACGTCAGGCCAAAGCCGATGGCTGCGAAAACTTGAGTGGCGATTTCTTCAAACTTCTTCATGCCCGCTGCGCCGTGTCATCTGCGAACGGGTGAATTGACAGCCACCGCGCGGGGTGAAGCTCCAACGCCTTCGCGCCAAAACACGCGGGTCACGCCTCGAAACAAAGTTCGCGCTCTACTGGCAAGCGGCGGGTGGACCTCCAATCGAGCGCGAGTTCAAGTTTCACCCTGAGCGCCGCTGGCGCGCAGACTTTGCACACCTTCCCAGCCGCTTGCTCGTCGAAGTCGAAGGCGGCGTGTTCTGCCGCGGCGGAGGGCGACACAATCGCGGGATGGGGTTCGTCACCGATTGCGAGAAATACTTCCACGCGTGGTTGTGCGGTTGGAACGTCGTCCGGCTTACCGCGCCGCAAATTTCGATGGAGAACGTCGAGCGGATAATCCGTCGCATCGGCACTCAATGATCTCATGGCCTGGCATGGCGGTGCTTGGCGAGGCTGGGCTGGGATCGGCCTGGCTAGGCCCGGCTGGGCGGGGCACGGCAAGGCGCGGGCGCGCTGTTTGTGGCGACACGAACAGCGCGCTCCTCCGCGCCCGACGGGGGTGTAAGGTCAGTGTAAAGTGTCGGCCCAACTTTACACCTCTGGGAACCCGGATTTCCGCACGGAAGGCGTGTGGTGGTGTCTGAGTAGGTGATTCGCACCAAGATGCGGATTTTGCCTTTTGGAGCCGCGTATCAGGGCGCGTGAGGAACGTGAAAAAGTGTAAAGCGCGAAAAACAGGCCCGCATGGTTTTGAAGGGAAGGTCGGCTTATCCAAGTGACGAACTCGCTCTCATAAAAGATTGCTTCGCACTCGATCGAACTCGCCATCGAACACTCACGCTCGCTCGCGCACACACAGCGCGCTTTCGACCGCGCGCGGACACTTCGCTCATGCCTCATCTCGCAACGTCAGCTTTCCAGACGAGCAGCGGTCGGCTTCTCTCTTCTGCGCATGAATCCAAGCACGCCTATCGCTGCCGGTGTCCGCATCGGTCACGTCCATCTGAAGGTCGCGGACATTGAGCGTGCGCTCGCGTTCTACTGCGGCGTGCTCGGGTTTGAACTGACTCAGCGATTCGGCGCGGGAGCCGCGTTCATTTCTGCTGGCGGATACCACCATCACATCGGCTTGAATACATGGGAGAGCGCAGGCGGAAGTCCACCGCCGCCGGGGACGACTGGCCTCTACCATCTCGCCATCCTCTACCCCACTCGGGCGGAGCTGGCCGATGCGCTCCGTCGTGTGCAGAGCGCCGGCATCACGCTCGATGGTGCGGCCGACCACGGCGTGAGCGAGGCGCTGTATCTCCGCGACCCGGACGAGAACGGCGTCGAACTCTATTGGGACCGCCCGCCGGAGCAGTGGCCGCGCACACCGGACGGTCAGCTCTCGATGTTCACGCATCCACTTGACCTTGGAAATCTGCTGGCAAACAGCCCCGCCTCCGTCCGATGAAGCACCGCAAGAAACCAAGCATTCCTGATGTTCCGGCCATCCCGGACGAGACGCTCGCGCGTGCGTTTCCGGGTGGTTTCACGATCAGGGACGAGGCGAATGCGCTCGCCGCGTTCGCCTTTCGCAATGGCCCAATCGAGGAACTTCACGCAGGAAAATCCTCACCACTGACCGCTGACCCGTCGCTCAGTCGCATCACCGACGACGAGATGAAGCAACTGATGATCAACGCCTCGGAAATGCTGGCGGCCGTTCTCGCCATTCGAGACAGCGATCCCGACAAATACAGGCGGTTTATCCAAGACTACGCCCTGAAATACTGCCGCAGGTGGAATCGGTGACCTGCGTGTGCGTCAGGTGAGGAAGCGATGCTTCGCCCAGCCGCGGAATTCCTCGGTCGCGGAGCGGAGCTGCACCGGATACGCGGAGTCCGCGCGCTTCATCACCACGCCCTCGAAGAAATCGCAGCCGAGCCCACGATTCGCGTCGCGGAGCCGCTGGTAATACGCGAGCGCGGTGGCGTGGGAATCAGCGCGCCGGGCTGGCGTCAGGACCACGGCGCCGCTCGGCACCGGGCGCGCGGTGTCGCCATCGAAGACCGGATCGCACGGGAGCAGCAATTCGAGTAGCGCGCGGCGTGCGGTGTAAATCGGCGTGCCGGATTCGGGAATGATATCGAGGACGACGAGCGTGCCGCGACCGAGATTGTGCCGGCGCTCCAGTGCTTCACAGTCCGCCCACACGAGGCCGCGATCAGCGAGTTTCGCCAACGCCCCAAGCGCGGGCCGGAAACAATCCGTGATCGTGAGCAGCGCCCCGTGCCGATTCCACATCGTCCCGGTCGGCGTGTGGATGAGCGCGCGCCAGCCGTTCAGTTTCGGCTCCGCATACCACAGCCCGCGCTTGGGCGGGGCCAACTCAAGCCGCCCGCCCTGAACCGGCCGCGCGGGATACGTAATGAGCGCTGGCACGTTCATGGCCTTGGAGCCTCCGCATCGGAAGGGCCGGATTGCGCGTTTATCACGCGAATTTGCCCTTCGATTTCCGCGCCGAATGTGAATGGATTGGCGCTCGTTTCCCGTTCGCGAACTGCCTTCTGATGGATGGCCATCGCGACAGCTTCCAGATCATCGAGCATGACCACGCAACGCTCGTTGCCGAAGATCGTCAGGACGATGGGAGCGTCAGTCTTCACTGGTGAGCATTACGGTTATTGCAGGCGCTGGGTCGTCGATGTCGCGCGGGCCACAGACGGCCTTGAGGTTCACAAGCGGCGGAGTGCGGTCGCGGTTGTCGTTTCGGACGTGCAGGCCGAAGACCATCTGCGGGCCGCTCGTGCGGCGGGCCGCACAACGGAGCATCCACACGATGTCCCACAGCCGACCTTTCTCGTCCTGACAGCGCACGCCATCGGGCACGGTTACGTAGCTCTCCCACACAGCGCGGGTGAGATAGACCGGGAACTTGAGCCCGGCCTCGCGGGCGACCTCGCTCACATCGATCTGGACGCCATCGTTCAGCGCGTCCCTGCGTGTGTAAGCGTAGATCACTTCCGCACCGGCGAAGGGGTCTTGGGCCTCGTCCATCAGCGCGACGTTTTCAACGTGCCGTGTGAGCGTGTCCGCGCGCTTGCTCTCCCACGGCACGAGTTCCAGCGGGCCGTGGAGCCGCTCCATCGCGCCCCGCAGTTCCGCCGCCGACTCATCATCGGCGGCGGTGAACACTCCCGCGAGGTTCGGATTGTCGGTGACGGTGTTTGTGGGTGAACTGACCCAGCGACCGTCCGCCAGCTTCAGCGTGAACTTATTCATCGTCGCTTCCTCCGCGACCGAGTTTTGTCTTCACGCTCGCGCTGATGGGCACGACTTTGTCCAACTCGTGGTTCTCAGCCACCGAGAACAGCGTGTGACGTGCGGTGTGAAACTCCTTCGTCGGCTTGATGGTCGCCTTTGCCGAGAGCGCCGAGCTGGCGCCGTGGCGGGCGAACAACTCCTGCAGTTCCCCGAGCAACGGCTCCACCGCGGCATCCGGAATCAGGTCGCCTTTTATCTTCAACTCGAACGACTGCTTGAAATACCGCGCAGCGTGCTCGCCCGCGATTCGCGTGATGGCGGGTTCGTCGCTTGTGCCCCGGTAGGAGTTGCTGAACCCAACACGGACAACCTTGCCGTCTGCCGAGCGCGCTTCAACCGACGAGGCCACGGCGTGCTGCCCGTGGAAATGCTGGAAGTAGAACGGCTTCGCGATGGCGATCAGCTCGGATTTCTCCAGTTCCAATGCCCCTTCGAGCGCTTCGACCTGGGCTGCTTTGTCGAGGATGCTGGTGACCAACTCGCCGACTTGGCCGTCGGGGTCGGGCAGCAGCGGGTAGGCTTTCGCCGACTTGCCGGCTGGCGTCTGCGTGGCGAACCCGGCGAGGCTGACCTTCTTCAAGGCCGGTGCAGCCGCGGGCGTGGGTGCTTTCGGTTCTGCGGCAACGGTGGCCGCACTGGTGTTTGCTTTCGTTTTCTTCATTGGTTTTTCGGTTTTGTGGTTTCTGGTTCTCACCGCGCACTACGCGGACTGCGTAGCTTCACGGCAAAATGGAGTGCGGTGGTCGCTGTGGGCGGCTTTCACCTTGGTGACTTCGGCGAGCAGGTCCGTCCCGGTGACTTTCCACTCGCCCGCGTCGTCGGCGGTGGAGCCGGCGTAGATCGCGTTCAGGCAGACATTGAGAATGTCCCCGCCCGACAGCCCCTTTGCTTCCGTGGCGAGGATGTTCAGGTCGGCGAACACGCGCTCGCGGTTCGGCAGGTGCAGCTCAAACAGGCGGCGGCGCATCGCCTTGTCGGGGAGCCGGAACTTGATGTGCCGCGAGATGCGCCGGAGCAGCGCCGGGTCGTAATTGCCGAACAGGTTCGTCGTCACGATGACCACGCCGTTGAACCGGTCGAGTTCCTGCATCAGCACGTTGCGGTTCTGATTGATGCTGGTCGCGCAGCTCTCCCCGATGTTCACACGGCGGGAGAGCAGCGAGTCCGCTTCATCGAAGAAGAGCACCGCGCCGAGCTCGCTCGCGCGCTTGAAGCAGGCGGCGATGTGCTTCGCGGTGTCGCCGAGGTATTTCGAGATCACCGCGCTGTAGTCCACTTGGTAGAGCGGTTGGCCGAGCCGCAGCGCTACGCCGAGAGCGGCGCGCGTCTTGCCCGTGCCCGGAGGGCCGTGGAAGTTGAGGATGCAACGGCCGTCTTGCGGCTGGAGCTGGCTGATGTTCCAGATGGCTTCGAGGTCGCCGCGGCGTTGAATGGCGCGCAGGCCGGCGGCGATGTCATTGCGCACGTCCGCGTGGAGCACGAGCCGATCAAGCTCGTGGTGCGGCTGCGGGGTGACGAGCACGCCGAGGTCGGGAGCGTCGCCGTTGGATGCACCGTTATTGCGACGGCGCGGGTTGCGATGGTCTGCCGCAGTCGCGGCATCCGGTGGCAGGGTTTGTTCGTGTTCAGGCATAATTCAGATCTGTTCGAGGCTGTGGAGAATGAGTGCGGCCTCCGGGACTTCGTCGCGGTGCCAATCATCGAACACCCACGGTTCGACGGCGCGCGCGGGCAGGCCCGGCGTTTCATCGACGTGGGCGTTGTGCGTGGCCACGCTCCCGATGGGATTCGCGGTGTCCTTGTCCCAGATGAGCACGTCCGCGTCGTCCGGCA
Organism: Chthoniobacteraceae bacterium; assembly: GCA_044221185.1. Classification (GTDB taxonomy): domain Bacteria; phylum Verrucomicrobiota; class Verrucomicrobiia; order Chthoniobacterales; family Chthoniobacteraceae; genus SXWH01. The sequence goes on from JBGAPP010000018.1 coordinate 29,272, forward strand.
GATTGGCGATCAGTTGCTTGAGTTGTTTGATGGTCATGTCCTTGTCCTCGTCGTCCACCGCTCGTTTTGTCCATCGCGGGAGGCGCACCATTTTTGTCGGCCATTTTGCGCGACGGACCGCGGTTGGCGCGAAAGGTGAGGCGAAGGAGTCAGTGGCGTTCATAGCGTCGTTCGCAGCGGTCGCAGACCCCGGAACCGTCTTCACTCGGCTTGCCGCAGTAGCGGCATCCAACGTCCCGCCTCGGCGTGGGCCGTGGAGCAAGACGCCGGTGAATGCGCTCGATCGCGGGAACTGCGAGCTTCTTCGCGTCGCCGATGCCACTCGTGAACCAGCACCAATCTCCCGCGGCGCACATCCACTCGACGTGGACGATGCCGCGCGGGGTGATGACGACGGCGTTCTTCGGCCGCTCACGTTTGTCGAACGTGATGGAGTGGATGTGCGCTTTCACAGCAATCCGCCTCCTTTCACATCGAGCCATGTCTCCAAGTCCGCGAGCGCGGCGCGCACGCATCCCCCACTTCCAACCGCGATGCGCGCGGCTACATCGCGCGGCACGCGCCAGTGCGCGCAAAGGAACTCGGCGATTTCGTCCGTTGTCGGCGTCGTGATCTTGATGCTTTGGAAGCGAGTCTGAAACCGCTCCGTAAGCAGATCTAGCTGGAGGTTGCTCGTGCCGATGAGTGCCTTGCCCGGCGGGAGCCGATCGAGGTAGCTGAGCAGGATGTCTTGGCTGTCCTTCGTGCAGCGGTCGAGTTCGTTGATGATCTTCACCGACCAGTTCGAGAACAGCGAGCCGTAGGGCAGGATGTGCATCCAGTCGCGCACAGTATCGACGGTGACTTCCTTGCCGTTGTAACTCTCGACGCCGAGCGCCGTGCCGGTGAGTTCGCGCGCGACAAGCTCCGCCACCGTCGTTTTGCCGACGCCGGGAGGGCCGTAGAGCAGGAGCTTGCAGGCCGCTTTGCGACCATCGCGCAGACGCCGCGCCTTCGCGACCTGGGCAACGCAAATGTCGCGTGCTTGGCCGATGAGATCGTCCGCGCTCTGCGGACGCCAGTTCATCGGTGAGGGTGGCGCTTGTGGCAGCACGAGCGCGGACTTGCCGCGCGCCGTCGAGCCATTGCGATGGTTATGCCGCAACCGCATACGAGCCTCCTTTCAGGCTGACCAAGTCGCGCAGCTTGCCGGCCACGGTGGCCGCGCCCTTTTTGTAGAACATCTCCATTTATCCACGGCATCAACGACTTACGTCGGAGAGGCCGGGCTGCATGACGGATTTCCTGACAAGGTTGACTCCGCGCCCAAATCAAATGCCAGCGCGCAAGCCCAAGCCGGTCATCATCAGCAACGACCAGCAAGAGATCAAAATCTACACCACAGAGAGCCACGGCAGGCCACTGCACCAGCTTTCCTACTACCGCGGCGGGAAGCGGGAGCGACGCAGCTTCGCCGACCTGAATGAAGCCAAGCGAGAGGCTCGCATCATCCTCGGCGAACTGGCTCGCGACGGCATCCAGGCTGAGAACCTCACGGCGGCCGAGATCGAGAGCTACACGGTCGCGCGGCGTATTCTCGCGCCGCTGAATACGCCCGTTCATATCGCGGCTGAAGCCTTCGTGGCGGCACGCGCCGCACTGCCCGCAGACGCGACTATTCAAGACGCGGTTCTTTACTTCAACCGGTTCAACCGTGGTGTGGAGCGCCGGCAAGTCCGTGATTTGTCTGCTGACTATCTTGCGGCGCGCCGGGCCAGCGGCGTGACGGAGAACTATCTCGATTCGATCCGCCGCTACCTCCGTGAGTTTGGCAAGCATACGGCGGGCAGGATGTTGCCCGACCTACGGGCGCGCGACGTGGACGACTTCCTGCAACAGCAAGCGGCATGGGGGCCGCGGTCGAAGAATGATGCCCGGCAGAAGCTCATCACCTTCGGCAATTGGGCGAAGGGCCGAGGCTTTTTGCCGCGCGACTGGCGCGAGTTCGACGGTGCGGTGACCTATCTGGAGCCGGTGATGGATGTGACGATTTACACGCCCGAGGAAATCGAGCGGCTGCTCAACGCGGCGGGCAAACATCTGGCCACGCCATTCGTCGCCATTGGCGCATTTGCCGGCCTGCGCTCGGCCGAGATTCAGCGATTGGACTGGCGCAATGTGCATCTGGATCGCGGCTTCATCGAAGTGAGGGCGGACACTTGCAAGACACGCGCACGGCGGCTCGTCCCTATCAGCGACAACCTGCGCGCGTGGCTCCAGCCTTTCGCCATGCCTTCGGGCCGAGTAGTCATGCACCACAGCATTGCAGAAGCACTCAAGAAGATCGCCGCACGAGTCGGGCTAAGTCTGAAGCGGAACGCGCTGCGTCATTCTTTCGTGTCCTATCGGCTGGCACAGACGCATGACCCCGCGCGAACCGCACTGGAGGCGGGACACGATCAGACCATCCTTTTCCAGTATTACCGGGAAGTGGTGACGCAGGAACTGGCGGAGAAATGGTTTGCGATCATGCCGCCCATTGAGATGCAGCGCGGCCTCGTCGGCATCTGCAGGGGCACGATCGGCAAAGCGCAGCGCAAGGGGATCGCAGCCGCAGAAAGCGCCAATAATCGTGTCGACACGATTTTGTGCGCGAATTGACAGCTCCATGCGGCTGCTTGCGTGAGCTTGCGATACATCATCTCTCCGCGCGGAGAGATTTGTGCGGGGATAGTTCGTGTCGACACGAACTTCGACCCGGCGAGGCTCATTGCGAAATGAACTGAGCGCACGTTGACACGGCGCGGGCGGCGTGAATAACGACGCACCTACATCCACGCCGGCGTGGGTTTCGGAAAAGCAGCTCGCTGCCCATCTCGGAATCAGCCCCCGGCATCTCAACAACTTGCGGCGGGCTGGCCTGCCGCACGTCCTGCTCGGCAGCAGCGTGAAATACGACCTCGCCGAGGTCGAACAATTCATCCGCAGCAAACGGCGGCTCAGCTCGCACGTCCAGCGCCAGCAACGCCGCCAGGCTCTCGCCGCGAAATGAGCACCCCGCCCACATCCTACGGTTGGGTCGGGAACTCTCACGTCGAGCGCACCATCGAGCCGTGCTACCAACCCGACATCGCAGGGCTCATTGATGGCGACGGCGATAGTGAGGAGCAAGAGACGGATTTCTACGTCGCGGCAGAGTTGCTGCGCGAGATTCTGACGTTCTGCTACGCCTATCGCGGCGACAAGCCGCAGCCGGATCTGAAGGTCGCGTTCATGAGGTTCACCTGCATCACGTGGCTGACGCGGCCCGAGCTGGTCGGCAACCTCCCGCTGGCGGAACTTGGTCCACAGCTCGGCTACACGAGGGCGAATCTGTCGAAGTTGATCCGCGACTTCGGCGACCGCCTGGGCGGCCTGCGCAACAGGTTGCAGAAGACGGAGGGCGCGCGCCAAATCTACAGCGAGGCACAGAAGCGCGACCACTGGCGGAACCGGGCGAAAAAGAAACCGGCCGCCCCTCTCGGGACGGCCGGCTGCCATGATGAACACTCTGCAAACAGAACCAACCACTCGGAGGGTTCCACTTGAGTGGAGCTGTCAACGAGACGCCGGTGCAGCGCATTCAGCGGCTGCTCGGCGATCAGGTCGTGGTGGTATGGATGGCGCGCGGGACCAAAGCCCCGAAGTTCCGTGGCTGGCAGAAGCAGACCGTCGAACACATGCGCGACGCGCGCTATGTCGCGAACCTGAACAGCGGCCATAATCTTGGCGTACTGGTCGGCGCGCCTTCGGCTGGTGTGTGCTCGATCGACATCGACGACGACGCGGACGTGGAGCCGTTCCTCGCGTTGAATCCGCAGCTTCGCCACACGCTGTTCACGCGCGGGAAACGCGGCGGCAATCTGTGGGTGAAGATCCGCGGCCAGTATCCCGGCGCGACGAAGCTGGAGACACGCGACGGCAAGGCGTGGGGCGAGTGGCGGAGCACGGGCAATCAGACCGTGATTCACGGCGTCCATCCCGAGGGCATGGAATACCGCGCCGTGAACGACGCGCCGGCCATCGAGCTGACCTTCGGCGAAATCGTCTGGCCCGATGACGTCGCCCTGCCTTGGAAGCCGCGCGCTGAAGTTCCCCAGGACGACAGCGCCCATGCCGAACTCCGCCGCCGCTTCGGCGATCCCGTCTTCATCAGCGAGAGCAAGGACGGCGAATCCTCGCGCGTTAGCGGCATCAACGAGGCGTATTGGGCCGGGCTTTACGCGGCGGAAAACATCGCGCTCTTCGAGCCGAACGAACGCACGTTCTACCGCTACCACGACGACAGCGGCCTGTTCCTCCCGGAGTCTGCCGACGCCATCAAGCAAACCGTCTCCAGCCGCCTGCTCGAAGTCGCGCGTGAGGCCGAGCACCTGGCGGGGCTGGAGCGTTTCCGCACCGACCGCACGCTCAACGCGATCACCGCCCAGCTCCGCGGCATCATCGAGCAGCGCGGCGCGCTCGCGGAGAAGCAGCGCATCGTTCACCTCGCGAATGGCGTGATCGTGTTCGACGCGGACGGCGCGCGGCTGCATCCGTTCTCGCCATTGTTTCGCAGCCGCAACCGCTCGCCCATCGTTTATGAGCCGGCGGCCACGTGCCCGCGGTTTCTCAGCGAACTGGTCATTCCGGCCGTCCACGCGGAAGACGTGCTGCTGCTGCAAAAGATGGCCGGGCAATGTCTGCTCGGAGAAAACCTCATCCAGCGCTTCACGCTCCTCGATGGCCTCGCTGGTCGTGGGAAGACGCAATACTGCATCGTGATCCAAAAGGTCGTCGGCCACGACAACGTGATGCAGCTCCGCACGCAGCACTTGAACGAGCGCTTCGAGCTGTATCGCTTTCTGCGCCGGACGCTGCTCGTGGGCGTCGATGTGGACGAAAACTTTCTTTCGTCGCCCGGCGCGCCCGTCATCAAGGGGCTCGTCGGCGGCGATTGGTTCGACGCCGAGCAGAAGGGCGGCACCGGCAGCTTTCCGTTCCAGGGCCGATTCAACATGATCATCGTCTCGAATAGCCGGCTGCGGGTGCGGCTCCAGGGCGACATCGGCGCGTGGCGGCGGCGCATGCTGCTGGTGCGCTACGAGGCGCCCCCGCCGGCGAAGCAAATCAATGACTTTGCCGACCTGCTGATCCGGGAGGAGGGCAGCGGCATCCTCAACTGGGCGCTGGAAGGTCTGTCGTTGCTGCTCGCCGACATCGCCGAGATCGGAGACATCCGGCTCACCGAGCGGCAGCGGGGACTCGTCGATTCGTTGCTCGCCGAGAGTGACAGCCTGCGCACGTTCCTGCGTGAGCGCATCGAGCGCGCCGACGGCGAGGCGCTCACGACGTCGGAGATCGTGGAGCGTTACGCCGAGTTTTGCCCCGAGCGCGGCTGGGAACCGATGCCGATCACCGCCATCCATCGCCAGCTTGAGAGCCTGATGCTCGAGTTGTTCCAAGTCTGCCGCTCGAACAGCGTCCAGCGCGACGGCAAATCACAGAAAGGCTTTCGTGGCGTTGCCTTCAAACCACAGCCATGAGCCTCGACCTGTCCAGACTGGAGAACGTGCATGAGGAAGGTCGCAAGACCATCGCCCGCTGTCCGGCCTGCGCAGAGCGCGGCATGGACGAAACCGGCGAGCACCTGATCATCCAGCCCGACGGCCGGTTCGGCTGCGTCGTGCATCCGGGAGCGGCGGGAAAGCCGCACCGCCAGCGCATCGCGAAGCTCGTGGGCACACGCGGTGTGCCGGTGATCAAAGTCCGCGTGGCTGCTCCTGCGCCCACGAACACGGGAGCACCGTTGCCGATCATGCAGAGGCCGCGCGAGCCCTTGCCGAAGCCGAATTCCGAGCCTCGGCCTTCGTTGCGAAACGAGACTCGTCCACAGCCAGCACTCGCACCGCCGGTCTATTCCCTCGAATGCGGTGAGCCAAATTTCCGGGAACCCGAGAAAGGCGAATGGGTTGTCGGACTTTACCGCGAGGACGACGGAACGCCGGTCCCGCTGCTGCTCTGGGCGGACCCGAAGGTGGATCTCTTTTGGGACGCGTCGTTGCGCGAGCACGTGATGCCGCCGCGTCTTTATCTGAAACTCGACAAGCAGCCGCAGATTGATGCCACCACCGGCTATCCGGTGATTCAAGGCGCGGTGTGCCCATTCTGACCGCCACACCTATGCAAACCCAACCGCTTCCAGTCATCGGCACCGAGCCACACTTCTACGGCTACATCACCGGCCTCGGCATCGAGCAATGTCCGAACCTCATCGACGCGCCGATTCCATCCACTCTCTACGCGACCTTCGAGTATGGGAACAAAACGACGGTGTGGGTCGTTCCCGATCACAAGCTGTTCGCCATGCTCGCGGAGCATCTCAAGAGCATGGCCTTCGAGCGCGACACCACCGACGCCTACGGCATTTCCAAGCTCTGGATCAGCAAGCGCAATGGTCGCTGGATCGTGGATCTTCCGTGAGTCCAGACGAGGCGGCGTTCTAGCGGCTCTCTGCTCTGACCGCCTCGACCAGCCCGGCGGGATCGTCCGGCGTGACGACAATGGGTTTGCGGTCGCTGAACTTGAGGATGACGGCATCGGTCGTGCGCGTGGCCAGCGCGCGGAATGAGCCGAGCGATCTCTGGTGATACCAGCCGGTGAATGAGTAGAGGCCGCCGTTGCCGCAGGTGCGCCACGCAAAACCGAACGAGCCGCGACGCCATTCGGCATCGGTGAGCGTCCGCAGGGGAATGCGCGTGACCCACAGGAGCCGCCGCACGTTCAGCCATCCGTCGGCCACTTCGTACCCGCGCACCGTGAACAGCGCGCATCCGGCGAGGAGCACCACGGGAAGCGTCCGCAACGCGGGAGTGAGCCAGGCCGGCTGATTGGGCGACGGGAGAAGCCACATGATCGCCAGCAGCAGAATCGTGGAGAGGAACGAGATGACCTTCAGCGATGTGGCCCAAGGCGCGGCGAACGTGCGTTTCATGGTCGTGGGAATTTACGGCCGATGCGCGGCACCGAAAGCAAAAGCGCCTGTCGTTTCATCCGCCTCTTATCGCCTCACCTTCCGCGCCAACGAAGCCCGCAAACTGCGTAGGGCCGTTCAATTTGGCGATCCAAACTGATGGTTCCCCGCGAGCACCGGCTGGCAAAAAATTGGGGTGAAACGCATCACATCCCAAACAACGCCAACGCCGGACAACACCGGCTCGCGCGCGACGAGCATCGCGCACTCTCACATCGTCACCCGCCTCGCCGACCTGACCGGGCAGAACGCCCGCACTCTCGCGGAGTGGCTGAACGAAATCTCGTTCGGGGACGAAAGCGACCTCCTCGCTTTCGCCGACGAGATCAACCGCACCGTCGCCCTCGGCGGCGGGCTCGCTGAGGTCCAACTCTAACCGCGCGCGGCCATGACGAACCTCACCAATCATGAGTTCGCCCGCCTGCTGAGCGGCTGGCGCAAACGCAGTGGTCATTCGCGCGCCGAGGCAGCGCGCATCTTGTGCTGCACGGAGCGCACCATCACAAACTGGGAACGTGAACGGTCGATGCCGCGCGGGTTCACCCTGCGCTCCATCGTCGCCTTCCTCGAAGGAGGTTCGCGATGATCGGCGTCGAGCATATCGGTGGCGCGCTCCAATGCGTGCCAGTCGCCGAGTTTGAGTATCCCGACGAGGGCGACGAACCCGCACCACGCGTGCGCGACCAGTGGATCGAAGCGCCGCTGGTGAAGAAGTGCCAGCAACGCTTCGCCGTCGTCCCCAGCGGCGACGTGATGACGATGCCGCTGCTCGACAAGCGCCTCGAGGTGCTGCGTTACGCGCTCCGCGAGGCCGTTGAGCAGATGGACTTCGACGTGATCCACCAGCTCGTCATGAAAGCGCGGACCACGATGGAACGCGTGAACGCCGAGCAGTTGGCGGCGAACACGCCAGAGGCCCGCGAGCGCATCGGGGACATCGGGATTCACGACGATGCCGAGGGCGGCAAGGTCGTCATTCACTTCGCCGCGCCGCTGGAGCAACGCGAACGCCGCTGGCTGAAGATCTGCGGATTCTTCGGGCGCGGCGACGGCGCGACGTTCTGGCGGAGGCGCACGTTCCGCCGGGGCGAAAACATCGCGCTCGATCGTGCGCGTCACTGCGTCGAGCACATCGTCGAAAAGCGCGCGAAGCTCGCTGCAAGTGAGCGCGCTGCGTTTGAACGTGCCAACCCGCCCTCGGTTGATCGGGCAGAGCAACGCGACATCGAAGGAGGCTGGCTGTGATTCCTTTCAGCGCGATGCTTGCCGATTGGCTCGGGCGACACGCTTACAGCGCCGCCGACGCCGCAAACGCTCTTGGTTGCCCGGTGGTAACGTTCCGCGGCTGGGTAGCGGGGCGCAGCGAGCCGGACTACTTCACCCAGTGCGCCATTGTCCGCCAGATGCGCGACGGGCACGACCCGCTGAGCGATGTCCGCATGAGCCCGGTCGAGTTCACCAATGCGCTCAAGTGCTGGAGAGCGAAGCACGGATTCACGCAGCGCGAGGCGGCTGCGGCGATAGGCACCAGCGCGGAGACGGTCCGTGGATGGGAGTCGCAGGACGGAGTTCCCCGTCAGCCTGCGCTTGGCGAGATACTCCGCAGGCTGCGTATGCCCGTGGACGTTGAGCTGGTGAAGCAGGCGACCAAGCGCCCGCGTCCCATCGAGCCGGAGAAGTTCGCCGAGCTGATGCGGGCGTGGAGGCGGCGCTGCAAACTCAGCCGAACGCAAGCAGCCCATGCGCTCCGCACCACCGGTCTGCACACCACCGCCCGCACGATCTGGCTGTGGGAGAGCGCTCGCGCATTCCCGCAGCGGCCCCTCGCCGTGCTGGAACTCATTCACGGGCCGCTCGCCGTGAGCCCGCCGAAGCCAAAGCCGCTCATCACTCCGCGCCAGTTCGCGACATTGCTCCGCAACTGGCGGCGCACGCACTGCCTTACGCAAGCGCAAGCGTGCGTGGCCTTGGGGCTGCCGCGCGACCAAGCGCTGATCTCCGGTTGGGAGCGTGGCAATGCGGTCCCGCTCAAGCCGCGCTTGCAGCAGCTCGTCGCGGCATTGAAACAGCCGCCCGCGAGCGGTCCCGGCACGCACAACTGGTTCAAAGCCCGCTCGCATGAGTTCGGCCAGAAGCTCCGCGCATGGCGAAAGGCGCGCGGCTTGCGCCAGTTGGATGCCTGCGCCGTGCTTGGCCTGCCACCCGACCAAGGGCTGATCTGCCGCTACGAGCGCGGCGAAGCCAGCCCGCGACGAGAGCGAATGGTGCGCATCCTCGCCATCATTGCCGGAACGGAGGTGCAGCCGTGAGAATCATCACCAAGCGCGGTTACGACTTCGGCGAGGTGTCGTCGGCGATGCAGAAAGCGATCCGGCGAGCCGATACCCGGCTGGCTGGGTATTGGGCGCTGGAGCTGTGGCACAGCGGGTTCGGAAACTACGTCTGGAAGCGGCTGCTCACCGTGTCCGCCGAAGACGTGTGGGGCCTGATTACCAGCGAGATCAAAGCCCTGCATGACAGCTACGTGTTCGTGAACAAGACCGTGCCCGCGAAGCAGCCCAAGGGTCGCATCTTCATCTCGAAAGCCGTGATCCTGCTGTGTGCCGCGAGAAAGAGCCGCGATGCCGACCACTTGCAGAACTTCGTGTATGATGCGCTCGCCGGCATCGACGCCGACAAGCTCGCCGCCGAACTGCTCAAGGCCGGGAAAGAGAAAGTGCCCGACTACGCGTTCGACTGTCACACGTTGAAGGGGAAGCGAAAGGGCAAGACGAAGGCCGACTTCTTCCGCGAGGAGCAGCGCGCGTTGAAGCCGTTCCAGCCGGGCTTGTTCGACGATCTTCCGGAAAGCTGAGCCGTCGCGTCTGATCGCAAGCGCCCGCTGGCCCCGAGCCGGTGGGCGTTTTGCGCGTTGGAATCAGAAGGCCGTTCGTCATTCCGTAAACGACCGCCCGAGCCCCTCTTGACGCTGGATAGCGAGAGTTCTGATCCGGGAGCGTAGATGCCAGAGCCGAGTGTGCTCTGAGGTTTATGCGGTGGCGCGGAGATCGACCGGCGACCGCGTCTTCGCCCACGCTTCGGGCGTGAGGTCCTTGACCTGCCAGTTGGTCATCGCGGGCAGGCGGGTGAAGACGTCGCGGAGATAGGCGAACGGATCGAGACCGCGCCGCCGGCAACATTCGATGATGGTGTAGATGATCGCGCTGCGCTGGCCGGCCTGGGCTTCGCCGATGAACAACCAGTTCTTTTTGCCGATCGCGGTGGGGCGGATGGCGTTTTCGATCCGGTTGTTGTCGATCTCCAGTCGACCGTCTTCGAGGAAGACGAGCACCGAGGGCCATTGGCTGAGCGCGTAGTCGATGGCTTGGCCCATGAGGCTGCGCGGCAGGAACCGACGCTTGGTTTTCAACCGCACCAAGGCACGATGGACGCGCGCCAGCACTGGCTGACTGAGGCTTGATCGTTCGGCTTGGCGGAGCTTTGGACCGGCTCGCGCTTGGCGCAGTTTGGCTTCGAGGGCGTAAAGATGCTGGAAGTGCTTCAGGAACCAGCCCGCGACTTTTGGGGCGGTCTCGCGGGCGTCGTAAAACTTGCGCCGCACATGGGCCAGGCAGCCGGCGAGCACGATTGTTTCGCCGCGGCGCCGGGCGAAGCAGTCGTAGGCTTCGTAGCCGTCGCATTGCAGGACGCCGCTGAAGTCCACGGGGATGATGTTCTCCAAGCAAGTGGCGGCGCGGCTGGTCTCCCAATGGAAGATGACATCGCCACGCGGCGCACCGCAGGTCCAGAGGTAACCCAGCTTGGTTTTCCCGTGGCCGGGCGCAAGATAGCGGATCGGCGTTTCATCGACCTGCACGTAGCCTTGGCTGAGCACGCCTCGCTGGATGTGTTGGTAAACGGGTTGGAGCCATTCCGCGGCCAGCTCGACCCACTCGGCCATGGTTTGCCGCGGCAGCCAGACTTGGTGGCGCGTCCAATAAATGGACTCCTGCCGGTAGAGCGGCAGATGATCGCAGTATTTGGCGACGACGATCTGCGCGAGCAGGCCCGGGGCCACAAGGCTGCGTTCCAGGAGCGACTCCGGCAGCGGGGCCACGATCGGGGCGGCATCAAGCAGGCCGCGCTGCACATACTTCGGGCGCACCGTGCGCCGACGTAGGAACCGGGCTGGTTCGTAGTCAAGCCGCTCGCTGACTTCCTCGCCGATGCGCCGCCAGTCCTGCGGCGCAACCTTGACCACCTCGGGCACGATGACTTCCTCGATCACCGGCAGATGCTCCGGCAGGCGCGGTCCTCGTTCACGCGGAGGCGATTGGCCCGTCGAGCGCCGTGGAGCCTCCGCGGCCACGGGCTCCGGGGCTTTTCCCGGCGGCTCATCCATGCCTTGCAGGAGCAGCAGCAGTTGCGCGGGATCGAGCCGCTCGCTCTGTGCCCCGAAGAGCTTGCGCACCAGCAGATCGATCTTCTGCCGCAGGAGCGCGTTCTCCTGCTCCAGGCGAGCGATCCGTTCGAGCAGCTCGGGATCGCGTGGCGGAGTTAAATCTGGCACGCCGACATCGACCATTGACCGGGCGTGATGTTAGCTACTTTTTTCCGCTAATTATCCCGCTCATACCACGGGCGCAGCCGCGCTCCGCGCAGGTCGATGCCATCGGTCAGCATGGCCAGCGCTTCGGGCGCGAGCTTCAGCTTCACCGCCTGCGGATCGACGACCTTCGGCCACGAGAAGGTTCCTTGCTCCAGCCGCTTGATCAACAGCCACAGCCCAGTGCCGTCCCAATACAGGATCTTCAACCGGCTGTGCCGCCGATTGGTAAAAACAAAGAGCGCGCCCTGCCGCAGATCCTCGCCGAGCCGCTCGCTGACCAGCCCCTCCAGCCCGCTGAAGCTCTTGCGCAGATCCACCGGCTCCAGCGCCACGAACACCTTCAAGGCTCCGCTAAAACTCAGCATCGGACGCGCGCCCGTTGGGCGATCAAAGTCAGTAACTCCGCCGCCATCTGCAACTGGACAGGCGTATCGATGTGCATCCGACTCCCGCCCGGCAACTCGACCAAAAGCCCCGCGCCGCCCGGTCCCGGCAACGCCGGTGCCGGTCTCGCGCCCTGCGCCTCACCGCCATTTTCCACCACCGCTTCCAACAGTCGCACCGCCCTCCGCTCCGGCGCCGCCGACCGCTTTTCGCCCGGCGCCTCCATGACCCGTCCGCGCTTCTGACGTCGCCGCGCCACCCAGTTCTGAAAACTTGAATAGTTGACCCCGGTCAGCCGCGCAAACTGTGCCCCGCTCAGCCCGCTGCGCTCAAACTCATCAAGCAACGCCTCCCGACGCTTCGGCTTCATCCAGACACGCCCGCGCTTGTCCCGCTTCAAGATCTCCGAGGCCGGCAAGGCCGAGGTGGTAGATTGCATAGCCTCCAGCCTTCGCAATCTGCCACCTCATCGTCCACTGGCGCCATGGCGGACGCTTACGTCATTCCGGCACGCGCGCCAATCCCTCCACCCTCGGCGGGGAAATCGGAGGGCAAATCAGGCTGTTAAACGCGGAATCCGACCTTCTAACAGGAATCCCCAACGCCATGAACGTTCCCCCATGCTTACGGCGGGTTAAACGGCGTTGTGGTCATTGAGACTCAGGCGGGTAAGTCTTGTATTCGCCTTTTGTGAGTTTTCCGAGCTTGGTAAGCCGAGACTGTATGCCTCCGATGCCTCGTTTGTGTGTTTTGGCGAGTTGCGGAATGGAGGTATGTGCGTCGAAAGCATCGACAAGCTTCGTGTCCTCGGCGGGCGTCCACGGCTTGCCGTGGTTGAGTGGTGTCCTGGCCGTGCCATTGCTCTGTGCAGGCTTAGTAGGTGACGGGCTGCTCTGGTGCTGGGTGGATGCAGTGAGCAACTCGCCTGCGATGGCAATCGCCTGGTCGCGCGTGAGATTGATGGCGGTCTTAAAGGACGGTGTACCGATATCCTCTTGCGTTGGAATGCTCCGCCGAATCTGAAGCCAAATATGCTGCGCGTCGCTGTAAACGTGAACCGCGTCCGTAGAGTTCACGGGAAAAGTCATCGCTCTCATTCCTTTCGGCGCGGGCATATAGTATTCGGGTGGAGATACTGCTCCCTCAGCCGGCGTCAGAGAATAACAGCCGAAATCCACGAGGCGCTTTCGCAGATGTTTTTTTCTGCCACGGAGAAATGTAAATGGTGCCAACCGGCGTTCCATCCGGTAGAGAAAGGTCATAAACGTCGATAGGCATTTGCGTGACCTCGGAACTCATTGAACAGCGGCGATTATTCTCAACTTTTTTGCCGTCTGCCGTGAGGAGGTGCGAAAGGTAGCTCCTGCTCCCCATGACCGTATTTGTTGGAATCGGGTTGGTCGGTGTAAGGCCAAACTCCCCGTGTCCATTGGGCAGTTCGTCACCATCGCAACCCGTGGCGCATGCTTGATTCATTGCGTCGAAGAGAGCCTTCTGCTGCTGGAAAACCGGGTTCTCCATCAGAGCGTCGAGGGCTGATTTCTGTTTCTTGGGTTTGAGGAAGTCGAAGAGGCCCATAGGAATTTGATCAGTAGGCGTTACTTCACGATGCCCGTGAAGCCTTGTTTGACTGCCTCTTGCTGATCACGAGAGGGGAGTAGGTGATAAAGAGCGATGTTGATTTCATCGAGCTTCTCCCACTGCTGTTGCGCGATGGCTAGACGCCCAGCCTCGACGAGGCTTCGAGCCTGCGTTTGGTCGTTCATTTTCGGTTGCTGGCTGGCGAAATGCTCGAATCTGCTGTGCAAAAATTCGGGCACGCGCCGGAGCACCGTAAACGCAAGGGTGTGGAGCTGCTCAGTCAGTTCCTCAAGGCGACGCGCGTTGCCAGATTCTAGCACGTAGCTTTCGCGTTTGAGCAATTCGTCCAAGTGCTTCCGTTCACGGTCGTTGCCATGCTCTCCCACAAGAAGTTCGCAACGATCGCGCATCTCTTCATACTGTCGGCGCTCAGTATCGAATCGCTTGCCTTTGGTTAATCGACCGACCTCGGCTGCGCACCGGCGCTTTTCGTCCTCAAGTTTGTAGCGGTCGTCGGTGCCGTCGTCCTGCGTCAGCTTGGCAGCTTCTTTTTCCAGGTCAGTCACCCGCTTCTTCAGATGCTTTAGTTCCTCCGCGGACTCAAAGTTATCGAGATCAACGGCAGTGTTTATTTCATCATCCACCTTTTCCAAGAGGCAGCGTGATTCGTAGGCGAGAGTCTGAGTTGGCACTTCGCGGAATGTTGGAGCGAAGACCTCGCGAAACTCTTGGTCGCACGCCTCAACGTAAACTGTGAAGGTCAGGTCACGGGATTCACTGATTTCGAGCTTCACCTCGATGTCCGTTCCTTTCGGCAAGTCACGTGTGAGTTGGCGGCCTGTGAGTTGGAGGTAGCCGACCGTTTTTGTTGATTCCGGCAGGTCGTCAGCGTTGCCCTCCTTGACGATGAGATGGAGAACGTCATCAGCAGCTCCTTTGAGCACGGTGCGGTTCACAGTGTAGGTTTTCTTGCTGCGTGCAGGAAGCAGGGTGTTGCGTTGAGCAAGCATGTCGAGCCGTGCTTCACCAGTGTCGCCATCGTCGATCTGTAGGCAAATGTCTTCCGGCAGCAGTTGACCCGCAACGCTGTACTTGCCGTGCGCAATCTGAATCGACTCGAAGTCGCATAACACGCGTTCGTGGGTCGTTCCGAGCACCTCAAAACGGAAAATGTTGTATGAGTCCGCAACGAGCGGAAGGTCCTCCGAAATGCGCTCTCGCAACTCTTTGATTCCGCTGTCGAAGCCGCCGTCTTGGCGACGGATGCGATAAAAGCAGCCCTGCCATTGGCCCGAAACTTTCGCGTTGAACATCTCTTCGGCCTCGCGAGTCGCTTTCTGGTAAACGGCCTTCACATGCAACTTCGCAGCGGACGGTGCCTGGCCAGCGGTCGCGATTTCCTCGACCGCCTTGCCGGCGGCAAAGTATGCGGCGCCCAACGCGATTGCTGTGGTCGGGTCGATGTCGCAGGCGACGGGAACACCAGCGCATTCTTCAACCCGCTTCCGGACAAAGGGCATAAGTGTCGAGCCGCCAACCATCAAGATGAACTGCAGATCCGAAGGCTGGAGGCTATTGCGGGTGAGGATCGTTCGCACCATGTCGACGGTCTTATCCACCAGCGGTTGGACGAGAGATTCAAACTCCGACCTCGTGATTTCAACGACTGCATCAATGGCCTCACCGCTGTCGTCCTTCGTAGCGAGGTCCACCTCCGATGACGTCGCATGCGACAATTCGACTTTCGCTTTCTCGGCCTGAAAGAGCAGCTTTTCCCACAGCGCATTCCAACGCCCGCTCCGGCTCTTCAGTTCGGGCAGAAGGTTCTCGAAATGCCCTTCGCGTTCCAACCGTGGCACGAGGATTTTTTCAGCAAGGAGCTGATCGAAGTCGGCCCCGCCGAGATAATTGTCGCCCTCGTGATCCACGACCTTCAATTCTCCGTCGGCGACGATGCGCACCAACGCAACGTCGAACGTGCCGCCGCCCAAGTCGTAGACGAGCCAGGAGCCGGCTTTCAGGCTCTTGGACTTCTTGTTGGCGTAGGCAAGGCTCGCCGCAATCGGCTCCTGCAAGAGAACGACTTGTTTTATCCCGGCTTGCTGGCCGGCCTGTTTCGTCGCGTTGCTCTGAACGGTGTCGAAGGACGCTGGAATCGTGATGACGGCAGCATCGAGCGGTTCTCCTGAGTGGATGAAACCTTTGAGTTCCTTGAGCACTAGCGCTGAAAGCTCGATCGGCGTTTTACTCTGACCCAGCGACTCGATGGAGAAGGATTCCGCCGTCCCCATCTTGCGTTTGAACGTCGCCACGACGCTCTTCGGATCGGTGAGTAGAAACTCACGCGCCTTGTCGCCAACCAGAATGCGCTCTTTGCGAAAGCCGACTACTGAAGGCAGCGTTTCTTTGTGACCCGAGGGATTCTTGAAAACCTCGACCTGCCCTTGATCGAATTTCGCAATTACGGAGTTGGTAGTGCCGAGGTCGATGCCGAAGTTGATGGTCTTGGTGCTCATGGGAGTGGATTAGATTTGGGTTGTTCGGTGCGTGCGCCGGCGACCACGATGCCTTTTTGCACTATTGACGACGTGGGGCCGTGGGAGAAGCGGATCACCGGCTTGAGCGTTTCCACGATGACCAGATTTTCCGCTGAGTCTCCAGCAAGGCGCGCTTCAACATCCGTGCGAGTCTCGCTGAACGGCTGTCCCGTGGGGTCCTCGTAAGTGAGATGAAAATCCTCCTCAAACAGCTCTTTCATGCGACGCACCTGCCGCAACACATTCTCGCCATCGGATAACCGTGACGCCTTGCGTTCCAGCTCGAAAATCTGATTGAGCAAGCGGAACAGGGATTTGGGTTGGACTTCGAGGTGCATCTTTACTTGGCGGAAGACTTCATGATTTCGATGAGAGTGGGAAGCAAACAGGCGTTCCAATGTTCACGACACGCAAGCGTGGTCCGCGCTTTTCGATCAGTCCGAGAGTAGATCTGCACATCGCCGGAAGCGACATGCGTCTCTGCATCCGTCCATCGAACGAGGTGCTGCTTTGTAAAAATCACTCCGCTTTCAAAAGCAATTCCGTGCTTCGAGAGCTGTAGTGGCCCGATTCGGCACCCGCCGCCCTCCAATGCCACGAGAATCTTCGTCATGATCGAGGGAGCAAATAGCCCCATCACGCTGCGCACAGCATCTGAGAAGTTCCCCTCACCGAGCCAGTCTGTGGAGACGACTGCACCGTTGGTAGCTCGCAATGCCAGGATGGAGTCCGCCCCGGTCTTAATGCCGTTCGTGTATTTGATCGTGATCCCGTAGCGAACGCCGTTCATTTGCTCGGCCGTGATACTCTCCTCACCCCAAGTGAATCGCTCAGGCGTGATCTCCAACGTGCGTTCACGAAACCAACTTTTGAGTGGAAGGCGCAATGTTAGCTGCTGCTCGCGCTGCTTCTCCTCTTGTTCGCGGCGTAGAAGACCGCTGATGGTCGTGCGGTCTTCAGTGAGGCGTTGCTTGATCGTTGCCGAGACCTGAAAACTTTCTGCAACCTTTAGCGCCCGCTCGGACGCCGTGAAGTCGCCCCTGTGATTCGCCAGCGCGATACTGATACTGCGGTAAGCAAAACACATATCGTCTCTGAATTTTGCCCCGAGATGGGTCGGCAGAACATTGAGCAGCTTCGCCTCGCCAGTGGCGAACTGAAGTTGAGCGTCGGGTGGGGTTTTGTTGCCGGATTCCACAGAATCCTCGAATTGCTTCAATGCCTCTCGCCGCCTCGAAAAATGGCGGCGGACCGGCTCCAACGCCTCATCGAGATCGGCGGTGGTGACCGGTGTGCTCGTGACGAAAAGCGCGCTCGCTCCCGCGTAATCCCCAGCGTCGAGCGCCTGTTTAATTGCTGGCGTCCACCGTTGGCGGAAGAACGGGCTGATGAATGCGACGAACTCCTCTTGCTCAAAATCATCCGGTGCTGCACCGGCGATTTCGGCCACGAGCGGATACGGCGCCTCTTCGAGTGAGTAGAAATAGTCCAACTCGCCGTGCATGAGAAAGCGATTCAGCAACGGCATGCGAAAGACCGCCCAGTGATGCGGGTGCCAGCCGCTGTCGTCCAAATCCGAAAGCACTCGATGAACCACTTCGTCGGTGATGTGTAGCTCCGGAAGCCAGGAAAGGCTCCCCTCGTTCAACTCAAGCTCGGCCTTGAGTGTTCGGCGGCGGCGGGTCAGCGAGCCGAGCAGCTCTTCCCAATCCTCCGGTTGATCGAACCATTCAAACGCCTCGGGCAAGTCGCTAACTGCCTCGAGATTCAGAAGCGCGTAGGGATTGACGTAATCATGCGGCCCGATCTCTCGTGGTTTTCCCATCGGTCGCGGCGCAGCAAAGGAGCCCCCGCACGAAGGGCAGCTTACTCGCGTTTCAGCAACAGACTCGTTCGCGGAGATATGCTGCCCGCAAAGTGGACAGTTGAATTTATACTCCGACTTTGACGGTAACGGTGGCGGCGCTGGAGGCCGCTCCAAGGCTTTTTCGAGCCTCGGCATCATTTTCTCCGCCGACTCGTAGCCGTTGTTGAGGTTCAACGAGTGGCGGCAGGCATGGTAGGCATCGAGCACCCTTCCGCGTCGCTCATGCATCAGCGCAATGTTGAAAAAATAGGCGCACTCCTCAGGAGCTGCGGCCGCTGCATGCCGGAAGGCTAGAAGTCCTCCCTCTGTGTCACCTTCCCGCTCTCGTGCACAACCAATCTTGTTCCAATCGGCAGCCGTGCACCCCTCGCAGTCTGAAAGCGCTTCAAGAGCATTCAGTTCGGCCTTGGACTCTTTCAAGTCGGAGAGACATGCGGCTAGATTGCGCCAGTAGAGCGGATCACTCCTCTCAAGTCTGGCCGCCTTCGTGAATTCTTCCCGAGCCTCCTGATTGCGCCCGAGCCTTCTGTAGCACGTTCCGAGGTTGTTGTGTGCTGCCGCTCCGGAACCCGCCGCGATCGCCATCTGATAAATCCGCACCGCTTCAACGTCTTTACCGGCATTCGCAAGGCAGTAGGCATACTTGAAGTAGACGTTGTGATCACACGGACCGCGCTCACTTGCTGCCCGGTAGCATTCCGCAGCGATCGAATACTCCTTTCGCGCGTAGTGCTCATCGCCGTTCCGCTTCAACCGCTCGAACTCGGTCTGAAGGTCACTCATTTGCACGCGAGCGCGCCATGCGCGACTTGGTGTTGTTCTACCTCGTCCGTATCACCGATGATTTGACCGTCTTCGAGCAGGCGCATTGAGTCGATTCGTGGAGAGCCCTCTTACCGATTTGGCTCAAAACCGGCAACACGCGAAATTGCTGCGGGCTCGGTGTGGTCTGATGATCTGGTTGAGTTCATGCTGCCGTCTTCGCAGACGTGGTGGGACATCCGCGGTCCTACGCGCCAAGACGACCGCGATTGGCGCGAACGAGCGCGCAGCGTGCGACTGCCGAGCCGAGCGTGCGAGGCGCGAGTTTAGGTAACCTTCTACGAGCGATCGCCCTCTAATCGGTTAAAGCGACCATCACTCAAATCGTATGACCGCGCCCTTTTCACGCTTTACACTTTTTTCGCGGCTATCCTCACCCTCCGCGACGCCTTCCGTGAGCCTACAAGCCCGATAAACGCTCACTTCGCGGGCTTTCCGCGGCACTTCATTCCGGTGCCGAGCAGGTGTAAAGTGGCCCCGTTTTTCGTCATGCGCTTTACACCTCGTGCGCGGCTTTGGAGGTGAAGTTTTTCGGCGCGGGCTGTCGGAAATTGTCGGTGTGAAGGGATGGGCCAAACCGTGGGGCGATTCCTCGGCTCGAAAGATCGCGTTCGCCGATTGCACCATCCTGTCACCGGCATGGAGATGCACGCCCATGAAAATGGGACGCTTGGGACACCGTTTTGGAACCTACGCGCTAGGCGCGCGGGCGCGCACACGCACATGCGCAGGCACACGTGCATGGGGGAGTTTTGAAAAAGCGTCCCAAGCGTCCCATTTTCCGCACGGTGCATCGTGGTGCAGGAGACGCAGGCTGAACGAGGCTCGCGACACCGGGTTTGATGCCAGGACTACCGTTCAGCGCGCCACGAGCGATGGCGCGGAAGGGCGATAGTCGTTCCGGCACGACTTTCTCGCCGCAGGTCCGGCGGGCGACGGTGCTTCGCGTTGACACGAGCGCAGGGGCAAAACGCCATGTCCACACCTTCCAACAAACCCGCCTACGTCACGCTCCACCGCCTCGGCGAACTCTCGGGCCGCTCCCGCAACACGCTGCTTTTGCGGATGCGCGACCTCGAACTTCTGGCCGACGCCACGCTCGACGTGGGCGGCACGCCGCAGCCGCTCTTTCTCGCGCAACGAGTGGCTGAACTCAAACGCCTGCCGTCGCGCAAGGCCGCGCCCGCCGTGAACCCGATGCTTTAACCCGAACCCGATACCGCCATGCACAACGAATTCCTGTCCCTGACCAAAGCTCTGAACATCCCGCTGCTGAGCGAGGGCGACATTGCCGCCGTCCATCGCTTGCAGAAGCAATGGGAGCACTGGGCGAATCGCGAGCGCCAGCACGCCGCCGCGCGCGTCACCGAAGAGCAGCAGGCCGCGTTCAACGCGTTCCTCGACAACCCGACGCCTGAGACTGAGCAGCGGCTCCTCGTGAGCGCCGACGCGGATCTCACGGGCACGCGCTACGCGACGTTGCGGCGGGCCTGCACAGCGCTGCGCGGTCGCATCAGCGCAGAGGCCGCCCGCATCATCCGGCCCGCGATGGACCGTGCCCTGGAGGCTCTGCGCGCCGAGCACGCCCACCGCCGTGAAACGGCCGAGCCGGTGATGTCGAGCCGGGACCGCAATCCGACGGTCATCGAGGCGCGGCTGGCCGTGGAGGGCGCCGAGAGCATCGCCACTCGTCTGCTGTGGGCGAGCGATGGCACGAGCGACAAACCGCCGGTGGAATTGGCGAGCATCCTGATCGGCGGAGCCAACGATTTGACACCGGAGGACGGGCAATGATGTCGCTCGAATCTCGCCTCACCGCCGTTGTGGCGCTCCTGCCAGCGCAGGAACAGCCGCGCTTCTCCGCTCCGCTCACGCTCGGCGAATCTGCCGACAGTCGCCTGGTCGATGCCGTCCGCGTCCTCGCCAAGACCGAGGGCCTCGTTTGCATGACGCCCGGCGAGTTTGCACGCGCCGCTGCACAGCAGGCCACCGAGCGCTCGATGCCCGTCACAGAATCGCCGGCCACGGATGCGCCGATCGACGACGACTCTGCGGAAGCTCTTGCTTCCCGCTTCGCCGCCATCACCGACCCGCGCGCGCAGACCGCGTTCTGGCGCTCGCTCACCGCCGAGCAACGCGCCGTCATCCTCAAAGCTCAGTAACCGCACCTCGCCATGCCGAACACGATCACCAACGTCCAAGACATCAAAGTCGCCCAGCGCGCGCTCCAGCCCTTCACGGCTGCGCTCACGCCGATGCGCGCCTTTTCGACCAATTTCTCGCCCGACCCTGCGGAGAAGCTCGACACCGTGCGCGTCCCGTTCGTCGGCACACCGACGCAATCGAGCGACTTCGCCGGCAACTACACCGCGAATGCCGATTCCACGGTGAGCGTGATCCCGGTGCAGCTCACGCGGCACAAGTTCAAGACCGTGCATCTCACGGCGCGCGAGGCCAGCGAGACAGCGTTCAACGTGCTCGAAACGCTCGTCTCCAGCGCGGTGAAGCAGCTCGCGCAGGACGTGTTGCAGGACATCTTCAGCGAGATCACGGCGGCGCACTACGGCGCGCCCGTCATCCCGGCACTCGCGGCCAGTGCGTTCGACTACAAAAAGCTCCTCGCCATCCGCGAGGCTTGCAGTGCGGTGAAGATGCCCGTCACCGACCGCGCGCTGGTTCTCGACGGCGCCTACTTCACGAATCTCCTCGGCGATGATGTGGTGGCGAAAGGCTTCGTCCCACAGGTCGCGCAGCCTGGCATCGTCGAGGCCCAAATCCGCCGCCTCGCTGGTTTCGACCTGCACGAGACAGTCATCCTGCCGGAGAACGGCGAAAAGCTCATCGGCTTCGCGGCGCACCCGAGCGGCCTCGCCGTCGCCATGCGCTACCTCGTGCCCGCCGCCGAATACGACGAGGCCGGTGCCGTCACCGATCCCGAGACCGGCTTGACGTTCGGCTACCTGCGCTACACCGAGACGCAGAGCAATCGCGTCTTCGTCACCGTCGAGTGCCTATACGGTTTCAAGACTGCGCTGCCCGATGGCATCAAGCGCATCGTGAAGCCGTAGGAACTACAAAGGGGTATAGGTTCGCTCCTGAAGTAAATCAGCTGCGACGGCTTCCTGCAGAACCTTGGTTGGCTTTGCACCTGGGCTAATCAAGGCATGCAACTGGTATCTCGCCCGAGTGAACGAAAGATACATCTCGCGAAACGCCTGCTGCTCCACCGCCGCAGCTAGTGCATCGTTCTCCACAATTCGAGGTGGAACAACACCTTGCTCAAGGCCAACGACAACAACTGCATCGAACTCCTGCCCCCCTACATAGGCCGGACGTGTGAGAACGACCAACGGCTGACTTGGTGCAAGCGGCTCCCCCCGCTTTAGCAATATTCGAACAGGTAAGGGGGAAGCCTTGAACGCCGTCACAATCCCTTCCCAGTGATGCTCAGCATGACAGATGACAGCGATCTGCCGCAATTGTGCATCACGTAGACGTTGCACGCTCTCCACTACACATTTTGAGAACCTTTCTTTATCGCCGTCAAATGTCTCGACGGAAGGCGGCGCAGCGAAGCGATGGTCGCTAGGCTCGATTACTGTTGTGGTTGCCGTAAAATCGGGGAAATCCGCACCAAATAGATCAGTGGATTGTTGAATGACAAAGAATGCGAGTTCGACTATGGCCCGCGTCGACCTGTGGCTCGACGGCAAACTCTCGTTTGCGATCGCATCGATGCCTAAAGCGCCAAAACCCGCACTGGATTGACCATAGAGTTCCTGAGCCTCGTCTAACGCCAAAACAATTGGGACATATCCCCGGCTTCCTTTGCTTAGAAGAGAAAAAATGCGCCGCTCATTCTCATTGAATAACTGAGTCTCGTCAACAAAGACGAAATCGTATCCGAGCACCCGCCGTTTCAATTCCCAAATCGGCGTCCGCATCTTTCCCATGAGGGATAAGGCAATGTCGTCGGAATCGAGAACTTCAAGCTGCTCGAACACAGCCCGGTGGTAAATCTGAAACGCTTCAAATACTATCTCTCGGTCGGGAAGCGTCAGCAATGCGTGCAGACGGCTAAGGGGCCGCTGCGAGCCCACGTAGCGCTGTTTGTCTGCTGTGAGACCGTGGCCTTTAATAGCAGTCGAAATCTCCGCCATAACAAGTCTGGAGAATACAGCGAATAAGTCCTCACTTCGCGCCACCTGACTAAGAAGGGGACTTTCGCTGACCCTATCCATTGAGACCTTGAACACCTGCTTGAGGGCGTCCTGAACCTGACCAAGTTGAAACAACTTCGTCTCATGAGCATCCACATCAATAACGCCCGTGTCTGACAGTTGTAGCTCGGCTTTACCGAAATCGGAAAGCGTTGTAATTCGGAGCTTCTGCGGGCGCCCGTCCAAGAACTCTCCCGCATTAAGGATCTCGAATCTTTCCTGAACCGATTCAGCCATCGCAGCATTATGCACGATGTAGATTATGCTTAGCGGTTGATTTTCACTTAGTGCCGCCCGCAATCGTCGAACTGCAAGAAGTTGCATGAGCAACGTCTTGCCAGAACCACCCGGTCCCATAAGGCGCAGTGGATGTTTGAGTATCCCATCCGCCTCAAGAATTCGTCGTTGAATCCCAGACAATGGACTCCCTTCCTTCACCCAATCATCATACGTCCATGCCTTTGTGCGATACACGTCCCTCGTGACCGGGGTGCCGAGAGAAGAGACTGTGACGTCCCCCAGGGCGTGCCGCGGCTCGGGCGTGCCAACAGTGATTTCCGAGCGCAGACTTGGAAATAATGTCGAGTTCAGAACGGGGCGCCGTCTTTGCGGGGCAATCGCGTCGTTCGCGATCTTCACCAAGACGGGAAGATTACGTGCTTCGTCGGCCGCACCAGACGCCAATTTCTCGAAATTGTCGCCTGGCCCGACACAGATTATAGAGCGGCTACGCGTCGGTCCCGACTGAACCTCGGTCTCGACATATCCAATGCTGCTATGGCGCGCAACAGTTCCTCTCCCTGCCATGCAGGTCTGAGCGCCGTTTGCATACGTTCGATGGTAAAATGCGCTGTCCAGTAGTAGGCCTTGGAGGCGCTGATTGATTACATAAATGGCTCTCTCGAAAACCTCGCGACTGATATCATGTCGATCCGCCAGCCCATGCGGAGAAGCAATTCGAATGAAGCCCCAATCCTCACTCCCCGTGCCCGACAGATAATCGGCATGCCATATCGCAACAATCTGCCCATCGGGCGATCCTGAGAGGCGAAACGCTCCTTCGACGAGGTCTGAGTGGCGAAGTTGCTGCAACTCGCTTCCCTCAAGGAGTATGTCGTGTAGTTTGTTTAGGGTAGCGGCCCGAGTCAGCAGCCAGCTGGCAGTTTGTTGCGTGATGCAAATATAGTTCATCAATCGATTTCTTGTGAGTATTGCGAAATGGTTTCTGCTGAGAAGTCCGGACTTCCGAGACGCACGAACAGGGCAACGAACCGAGTGAGCAGGTCGGATATGAATTCGATTCTCACCGTCAGGCGTTTCATCGGGCGCGCCTGCCCGAATCGTGCGGCACACGGGACACGTCCTGTTGTTTCGTGGCACCACTGCGGCCAATCTGCGAGAGAGATGTCCTGGGCCGCATCGACGATTTCGATTGGCGCAGTGAGGGGATAACGGAAGAGAACTAGCGAATGTTTAGCCACGCCTGTCCATTCTGGGCGTTGACCATCGGCTGGCAGAAAATGCAGATCGGTCCGGTAGGAGTTCGTAACCATGCGGGATTTCATGCTGGCCCATTCCTTGTCGCCAAAGAGAAGGTTCAGGTCGGCTGCCGCCACTTCGCGGAGGGCGGGTTGCGCGATCTCACGGAGAATTCTTAGGCCAGCCGCTACGCGGAGAAGAGCAGTCCGCTCCTTTTGTCCAAGACTTCCGCTCTCGTGCTCCGATAGCAACGATTCCGCCGTGGTCAACATACTCACGGGAGGAATTGTGAACATTGATGGGAGGTCTAGCAGCCCTCTAAGGTTCGCAACGGCGAGTTGGCCGTCGATAGCTCGGCGCACATCTGGCAGCGCAGCAGTTGATGAAAAGTATGCCCGCAACGGCAATATAGGAAGGTAGGTAATCACATCTACTTTCCCCTGTGCGAGATCGCAGGCCGGCGAGACTACCAGTGCGGGAATGATTTCCTGTCCGAGAATCCCGTGCGTCGGAAAATCGGACCAAATGTCCCCGGAGGCGTGCGCGAGCCCGGGGCTAAAATCGTAATAGCTCTCTGCTGATATCTTTCTCATTTGGTCGAGGCGATGGGGCCGGCGCTTGTTCTCATAGTTCACCACTCCAGCCGCGCGCCGTGCCGTCGCAGCCACTCCTTCGCTTTTGCCCACGCCGGGACGTGGACCGCGACGATGTTCCAAAAATCCCCGGAGTGATTCGGCTCCAGGACGTGAGCCAGCTCATGCACGATGAGATAGTCCACGACCATCGTGGGCGCCTGGACGATCCGCCAGTTGAAGGTCAGCGTTCCGCCTGGAGTGCATGAGCCCCACCGATACTTCATTTCTCGCACCGCGATCCGCTTGAATGCGATGCCCATTGCCCGCGCCAGAGTGGCAACACGCGGAGTGAGGTGGGCCTTTGCTTGGGCGAGATACCACGCACCGAAGAGGTCTCGCGCCTCGCTCAAATCTGAGCGGGATAACTCAAATCGGCGTCCATCGAATCGAACTTCGCCGCGCGCGTCACGGACGAGCTGCAACCCGAAGCTTTGGCCGAGGAAGAGGAAAGCCTCGCCGGTTACGAACTCCTTCGCAGGACGCTTCTCGGCGTATTTGCGGGGGTCGCGCAGCTTGCCCCAAATCCAGAATCGCTTTCGCTCCACCACGGCGGCAACCGCCTCAGCTCTCGCTCGATTCGGGGCACGGACTACCACACGACGATCACGCTCTACCGTGATGCCGATGGTGCGACGCTCAGAATAGACGATTTCGTATTCGAGGTTCATGGGCGGCAGATGAGTTTGTCGTTCCGACGTGCCCATTCCATGAGGCGCGCACGGATGGTGGTATGCTTCTCCATCATGGGACCGAGGTTAAAGTAGTCGGGGCCGATCAGCACCTTCTGCAATTCACCTTGGAGCCGGTTCTGTTTCGGCGGTGCCGACCAAAAGCCGGCCTGCCGAAGTTCGGTCTGGATCGTCAGGAAGAGGAGCTGCGTCAGGTTCACCAATTGCGCGATTTGCTCCTCGCTCAATGCCGCGCTGCCGAGCAACTCCGCGTGCAGGATGCGGAAGATCGGCATCTGGCGTTTGCGGTCGAGGCCGTGGGTCTCCTGCTGCTCCTTGGCGATGAGTCTCTGGCGCAGGTTTTCCATCTCCCGTGCGATCACGTCCCAGTTGCCGGCGAACTCCGTCAGGATGCGCTCGATCTCCGCCGCGATGGACGCGAACAGCTCCGGGTCTTCGTCATAATTGACGGTGATGTGTTGCCGGATCGCGTGCTCGACTTCGGCGGCCTTCGTTTTCGACCGGGTGCGCTGCGCCGCGTTCCGCTGAAAATCCGGATCGAGCACCGAGATCGGCGCGACCCTCTGCTCGATTCCTTCCGACACAAGGAACTCATCCGTGATCCCGCGCAATTTCTTCGGCACGCCCTTCATGCTGAGCCGGTCGTCCTTCAGGAATTGGCTCGCCATCTCGTTGATCGCTGAGAGCCGCTGGTAGGTCTTGAAATAATCCAGCGCCTCAGCGCGCGGCAGAGCCTTGTTGAATGCCGATGTCAGCTTGCGGAAGGCGGTCAGGTATTCAAAGCGGATGTCCTCGTCGTAGAAGAGGTCGTAGAACGCCTCCGGCTCGGTCGTGTCGCTGACACCGTTTTGCGCGAGCAGGGCGAGCGTCGCGTCGAGCGCCTGCTTGAGTTCGCCGATCACTTCCGCGACCGGCGTGAGGCACTCGATGACCTCCTGCTGTTCGCGCGCGGCATAGGCGTCGAGCGCGCGGCGCAGGTTGTTGCCGACGCCGACATAATCCACCACGAAGCCGCAATCTTTCCCGTCGTCATGCACGCGGTTCACGCGGGCGATGGCCTGGAGCAGACCGTGATCTTTGATGACGCGGTCGAGATAGAGCACCTGCTCCAGCGGCGCGTCGAAGCCGGTGACCAGCATCTCGTTCACCACCACGAAGCCGATCCGGCCGTTGAGCTTTTGGTCGCCCGCCGTTTCCTCCGCGTCGAACGGCATCTTGAACCGCTTCACGACCGTCTCCACGTCCACGTTCCGCATCGCGTCCTTGATCTCCGCCTCATCGTTGTTCTGCCAGGTGATGACCAGCGCCACCTCGACGGCACGAAGCTCGTCGGGGTTCACGTGCAGCGGGTTGTCCTGGCTCATCGCCTCGGCCTCCGCGGTGATGGCATCCCGCAGCGCCTGCGCGTAGCGGACGGCGGCGATGCGTGAATTCGCCACGACCTGCGCCTTGTAGCCACCGGGGAAAACGTGCCGCGCAAAGTGCCGCACCATGTCGCGCGCCTTGGCCTCGATGGTCGGCTTTGCATCGAGGTAAGCGTCGCGGGTTCCGTAGCCGAGAATCTGCAACCGCTCGGCCAGCCGGTATTCGGAAAACACGTCCGCAAACTTCGCATCCATCGCCGCCGCATCGGACACCGCGGCGGAATGCGTGCGCCCCTCATAGACAATCTCCAGCGTCACCCCGTCCTCCTGCGCCTGACGCATCGTGTAGTAGTCGATGTATTGGCCAAACGTCCGCTCCGTCTTGTCGATCGGCGTGCCGGTGTAGGCCACGTTCGTCGCGTTCGGCATCGCCCGTTCGAGATTCGCTTTCAGCAGGCCGTATTGCGTCCGGTGCGCCTCGTCGATCATCACGAGAATCTTCGCGCTCGTGTTGAGCACCGGGAAGATCGCGTGCAAGTCCCGTTCCTGAAATTTCTGCACCATCGCCATGACGCAGTTCGACGAAGGATCGCGCAGCAGCTCCTTGAGATGCGTGATGTTCTCCGCGCCGAGCACCGTCTGCCCGATGCTCTGGCTCGTCTCCCCGAGTTGCTGTTCGAGCTGCGTGCGGTCGGTGACGAAGACCACCTTCCAATCCTGCAACGCCGTTCGGCGCCGCAGCTCTCGCACGACGAAGATCATCGTCAGCGATTTTCCGGAGCCCTGCGTGTGCCACACGATGCCCCCGCGCTGGATCGGCGTCTCGCCAGTCGTCATCCGCGCGAGCGCCTTGTGGACGGCGCGGAACTGCTGATACCGCGCCACCACCTTGTGCGTCCGTCCGCGGCTGTCGGTGGTGAAAATGGTGAACGATTGGAGCAGCGAGAGCAGGTTCCGCCGCGCACACATTCCCGCGACCAGCCGCGCCTGATCGCTCGGCGAACCGGCAGCGCCTTCTTTGTGCGTCTGCTTCGCCACGTCATCCAGGCTGAACGGCCACGGGTCGCTCCAGCGGTAGAAGTGCCGCTCCGTGTGGGTGGTGATCGTGCCGAACTTTGCCATCTGCCCGCACGTCGCGACCACGAACTGGTTGTAATAGAACAGCGCCGGGTTGCCCTCGCCGGACGCGCCGCGCTGCTCGCCGTAGCGCAGGAGTTGGTCAATCGCCTCGGCCACCGGCTCCTGCACCTTCGGACTCTTGCACTCGAAGACCGCGATGGGCAGACCGTTCAAGAAAAGCACCACGTCGGGGATGATGTGCTGATCGCGCCCCGGAATTCGCACCCGGAACTGGCTCACCGCCAGCCAGTCGTTTTTCTCCGGGCGACCAAAATCCACGACCCGCACCGTCGGGCTGCGCTCACCGGTGCGCCGGTTCTCGGCGACGCCGATACCCTCGGTCAGCCACGTGAGCACCTGCCGGTTGTTTTCGATGAGCGAGTGCCCGGTGAAATCCGTCAGCCGTCCGACGACCTCGGCGATTTGATCCGGCTCCAGCCAGTCGTTGATCTCCAGCAGCGCCTTCCCCAGCCGCTGGCGCAGCGCCACCTCGGAGAAATCCCGTCGGCCTGAGTCCGCGGCTGTTTGCTGGTGCATGTCCAGCCGGAGAATTGTCCAATCGAGCGCCTCCAAATGCGCGAGCAGCGGATCTTCGACGTGGAATTTTTCATCCAGCCGCAGCGTCTCCGCGGGCGCGCGGTGCTTTGGCGTCGAACTGCCGGCAGAGAACGGCGCGACCTTTTGTTTCCCCCAGTTCGGATGACGCAGCAGCTTCGTCGTCTCCGCTTCCGCGCGCCGCAGTTGCTCTTCATCGCGCACGAAGCGCGCGGCCTCGGCCCAGGTGAATGGCTGTCCCCGCAGATTCAGCAGCTCATTGCGCACGGCGGTCTCTACGTCCTCACGCACGCCGACCGCGAAGGTGCCATCGGGCCGCTGAAATGCGTAGATCATGCTTTGGCCCTCACGCGCGTTCCACGCCTCGCCCGTTTCGCGCGGTGGAGAGTTCTGGAGCAGCTCGGGTTTTACATCGCAACGAATGAAGCCCGCGATCAATCCGTCGCTCCCCGCATCTTGCACGACCAGCGTGCCGTCCGGCCCGCGGAAGACGGCAATCGCAAATCCCGGCGGCTCTGAGCTTGGCTGGTAAAGCCCGGCCAGAGGCAGGCCAGAGTCGATGTATTGGTAGTAGTAGTAATACATCGCCCGAAGTTGTTACCGGTCTGTCCGCGTCCCGATGGTCTTCATAGCCGCTGCCCCTCCTTGAACCGGCGTTTCAGAATGTCGCGAATCGTCGCGGTGTAATCATGTGGCGGCGTTCCGCGATAGACATCGTAGCCGATCGGGTCGCACTGCCAGATGCTGAGGATCGCCTGCCGGACGGATGGCTTGTTCAGCTCACTGTTCGGCAGCACGACGTAGAGGAGATGGTGCTCCAGCGGGACCGGCGAAGCCAACTGGACCTCGATGGCCGAGCGCCGGTCATCCGCCGTCGCGTGCGCGTCGTCATTGAGGAGGGCGTGGAAACGCTGCGCGGCGCTGCCGGGTGAAAACTCCGCCGGCGCGGTGGCGTGCGCCTCGCCGAGGAAATACTTCTCATTGCTGCCGAAGACGAGCGGGACGAGCCGGCGGGCGCTGTCGATGGTCGTGTCGAGTTGCATCTCGTCGCGGTCGGGCGGGGTCAGGTGCGGCTGAAAATAGCCGTTTTGGACGCCGCCGCTGTCGCAGGCAAAGACGCGCCGGGCGCTGCTGGCGATGGTCTGCGGTTTGAAGACGAAGCACACCGGGCACAGCTCGATGCCGCCGCCTGGCTCGCGGCCCAACGCGTGCCGATACGCGGGGCGGCCGTAGAAGAAATAGACGAGGTGCTCGTGAAACACGTTGCACTCGCCGCCGCGCAGTTCGTGGCTGCCGACGATGTGCGGAAGCATCTCGCATCGCGTCGTGTGAACGAGCGGCAACTCCTCGGTGGCGGAGGTTTGGGCGGCGACGATGTCTCGGAGCGTGATCACGTAAATTCAGGCGGCAGCGTTTGCAGGTTCCGGCTCCGCGAGCAACGGCGTCACCGGCACACGCCCGGTGAGAAGGTCCTGCATCAAGCCGGTTTTCAGGCGGCGGAGTTTGGCGAGTTGATCGGCGGTCGCCTTCATATCGCGATCCTTCGCGTCCAAGCGGCGTGCGATCTCGTTCTGCTCGTCCGGCTGTGGAAACTGAATGGGGATTTTGCGCACCTCGCCCAGGTTGATGCCCTTCACTGCTTGTCCGATGGTGTGAAGGTCGATGAAGGAACGCTGTGGCGGCATTTCGAGACAGTGCCGAATGAAGGTTGTATTGCCTTCCGAAACCGTAATGCGCGCCGTGTCCTGCGTGATATTTGCGCCTTCCAAATCTGCGGGGACAACGGCCATGCGTCCGACCGATCCACGAATCGTGAAGAGCAAATCGCCGCTCTTCAGTCGCGAGCGTGCGAAGGCGGCATCGATCTTCGGATCAGTGCGCAGCAATTCTTCTCGCTGAATGAAGCCGCCTTGAATGTCTTTCACTTTGATCACCGGCACTCCGCCTTCGACGTAATCTCCGGGCATCAGGATTCCGTAAACGATCGGGCGATTCCTGGGCACCACGTTCGCGAGGGCGCGAACCTCCCACTCCTCGGGTATTGGTCCGAGAGGTGAGGGCTTGAAGCGGTGGGTGTCGGGATCGCGGAGTCGGCCTTGAGCGTCGAGGCCACGGGTGAGGAGGTCGTGCATGAGCCCAGCCTTGATTCTCTCCTGCTTCGCCAGCAGCGCCTCCGTCTGTTCAATCGCTCGATCCACCGTGGCGAGCACCAGTCCGATCATTTCCTGTTCGTCGGGCGAGTGCTCGGTGATCGGGAAACGGCGGAGGAAGTCGGCCGGGACGCGCTGTTGACCTGCAGAGCCGGTCATTGCGTTCGCAGCTTTCTGCCGAAGCACTTTGAACTTCGTCCACTGGAAAAGGTATTCCGCATCGGCATCCGGTTTTGCGCGCAAGACGTGGAACTCAGTCGAGCCGAAGCCAATCCCGTTCACCAATCCTGTCGCGAGCCAGCCTTTGCCGTTCTCCATGCAGGGTGTGATCTTCGCGAGCAACACGTCTCCATCCTGGAAGCTGGTGTAACCCATCTTTACCGTGGAGAGCGGCCTCGTGTCGCAACCGAGCCAGCGCCCATCGTCTGACAAGTCCGCCATTGGAATGAACGAGACCAGGTCTGCCGGCCCGAGTCGCGAGACATCGGTCGGAGGATTCACGTCGGCGAGGTCAGCGAGCGTCATGTGTAGGCGAGCTGTCCCAAGAATTCGTTCACTTCGCCGAGCGTCGCCTCGCGCTCGCTCTCGAGTGTCTGAGCGCTGGTCGCATACTTGGCGAACAGATTCTCGAAGATGCCGAACAAAGCGCGCTCCTCGGCCTGCACGTAACGCTGGAGCTGCTCTGCGACGAGATCATGGTGCTTCTGGAGGATCAGTTCGCGCGATTCGTCCTCGGTGATTCGCCCGCCCATCGCCTGCATCAGCGCGTAGGTGTTCGCGATTTTCGCCTGGAGCGTCACCACGTCGGCCGCGAGGTCCTTCCGTTTTTTCAGCAGCGCCTTTTCCACCGCCGTCGGCTTGGGATCGCCCTTCGCGCGGCGCACGGGAGTCTCGGGCGGTGGCCCGCCGGCCGCGGCGAGTTCGGCTTCGGCCTGGGTCAGGAGCGCCTGCGTCTCCTCGATCCGATCCTCCGGGCCATACAGCTTCAGGTCCACCTTCAGGCGCAGCTCGTCGTCGAGCCGGTGGTGCTCCGCGCGGTGTTCCTTGAGCGCGGTCTCCGCGGTTTTCAGCACCTCAGCCGCTTCCCGCAGCGGGCGGTTTTCCTCTGTCTCCTCGTCGCCGATTTCTTCCTTCAGCAAGGCGCGAATGATGGTGGCGGAAATGGTCTCATCTTCCGCCGGCTCGTATTCGAGCGCGGCCTGCGCGGCCTCCACCGCCTCGGCCACGGCGGCTTCGTCCTCGGCGATGCGCTGCTCCAGCGCGGCCAGCGCGTCGCGCTCGGCGGCGAAGAAGCGGTCGATGACCATCGGCTCCGGGATGAGCGTGGGCGCCCAGCCGAGGGAGGTGATGGTCTTGAGATCGTATTTGATGCCGTCCCACCAGTTCACGAACACGCCACGGGTCTGGAAGCGGTCGAGCACGCCGAGCGGCACGAGCGTGGCGACGATCTGCTCGAGCAACGCGGTGCGAACGCGCGGCAGCCGGGGATCGTTGAGGGTGAGGTTCGCACCGGAAGCCGGGCCTTCCTGCACGACCGCCGCGCCACCCGGCGCGAGTCCGGCGAAGTCGTGGCGCGCCGTCTCCCACCACGCGGCGAGCGCAGCGCTGAGCCGTCCGCGCGTGGCGGCAAGCTGTGGCTGCTCCTCGACGCGGCGGCGGACGTCCGCCGCAGAAGCCAGCGCTTCCGGAAAGGCGAGCCGGAGGTCGTCGAGTTCCTCGAAGACGCAATCGGGCGAGATGCCGAACTTCGCGAACTGCTTCGACGCCGCATCGCTTTCCACTTCCGCCCGCGGGACGCCGCCGAGCAGATGGCAGCGCACGTCTTCCGGCTCGGGCGGCGGTGTGTTGTCCACGTAGCGGCGGAGGTTGAGATTCCAGTCGTGCTCGCGCTCGATCACGTCGATGGGCACGCGCTTCGAGTAGCCTTCGATTTCCTCCCGAGTGCGGAAGACGTGCTCGATTTTCTCGATGTCCTCGGGCCGAAGCTGGTTTTGCTTTTTGCCCTCGGCGAATTCCCGGTCGGCATTGATGAGGAAGACGTGGTCGCGCTCCCGGTCGGAGATGGATTTGTTGAGGATCACGATCACCGCCGGGATGCCGGTGCCGTAGAAGAGCTTCGGCGGCAGCCCGATGATGCCCTCGATGACATTATGCGGCCGCAGCAGGTTCATGCGGATTTCCCGCTCCTTCCGCCCGCGAAACAGCACGCCATGCGGCATGACGACTGCGCCGCGCCCGGTGGACTTCAGGCTCGCCAGCATGTGCTGGAGAAACATGAGATCGGCCTTCTTCCCCGTCTGCGGCGCGTCGCCGTAGAGGAAGCGGTCGGTGCGCTGGCACTTGGACTTGGTCCAGTTCTGCGCGAACGGCGGATTGGCGAGCTCGCGGTCGAACTGAATGAGCTGGCCGTCGCGGACGTTGTGCGGCTCCTCCAGGACGTCGCCATACTCGATGTGCGCCGAGGCGAGGTTGTGGAGGATGAGATTCATCTTCGCGATGGAGACGACGCCGGGATCGTTGTCCTGACCGTGCAGATCGAGATCCGTGCCGTCGTCGCCTTGCTCGCTGACGTATTGGCTGCACTGGATGAGCATCCCCGCGGAGCCGACCGTGGGATCGTAGATGCTCATTCGTTGTCCGGGCTGAATGAGCCGGACCATGAGGCGGACGACGCCTGACGGGGTGTAGAATTGCCCGCCCTTTTTGCCCGCGCTGTCCGCGAACTCCTTGATGAGATACTCGTAGGCCGCGCCGAGCAGGTCGGGAAACTCGAAGACATCATTGACCAGCGGGACGCCGCGCTTGTCCACGCTGCGGGTGAAGTGGTCGAGCAGGTCCTTGAGGTCGCCGTTCTTGATCTTCGGTTTTCCGCCGATGTCTTCGTTGAAATTGATGTTGCCCTTGAGCACGCCGTGCAGCGCTGCGTTTTCGTCCTCCAGCTCGCCGATGGCCTTGTTGAGCGTGGCGCCGATTTCGTTCTGCGTGTCCTTCAGCGCCTTCCGCTCTTCCGTCGAGCCGTCCTCCTTCGTCTCGATCCATTCGGTATTCCACCGCGCGCGCGGAGGGACGAAGAACGTGTCGCCGTAGCTGCTCTTGAGTTCGAGAATCCCGTTCAGCGCGTCGGGCGGAAGGTGGCTATATTCCTTCGCCAGTGCGGCGCGCTTTTCGTCGAACACGTCCGACAGCCGCTTCAAGAACAGCAGGCCGAAGATGTATTCCTTATACTCCGACGCATCCATCTTCCCGCGCAGAATGTCGGCGGCGGAGAAGAGGAAGTTTTCGAGCTGCTTGAGAGTGACCTTGGTTCGGCGCATCAGAGGGCGCAAACGCTACGGTTCCGGCAGCCGTTTGGCCATGAAATCCCGCCGCTCAAATCGCAGCGAGTAGTTCTCGCGGCGTGATCCGGAAGTATCCGGCTTGGGCGGCAATTGCGCTGTAAAATGGCGCCTCATGCCCTTCACCCCATCACGGATGCGGATGAGCAGCATGGAGAGCCCGCCCCGCAGGTGTAGGCGTGGCTATGACCTTGCGTTCGTATTCGTGGAGCATCTCGTGAATGAGGTTCGGCATCCAAATCGGCCACCTCTGCTCGTCCCAAAGATCAGGTTCAGCGGTAATGTCGTGATCCTCCAGATTGCCCTCGCCGATTGATACGATGATCAAGTTCCTGCCGTGGCTGTAGCCGCTGTCGGTGCCGTCAGTATTTACGGTTACGGTCGCCTGCGTGTGGCCAGCGTGTGTGGAATACCAGTCATTCCAGATTCGGTTGTAGGTGTCTTGGACGAGATTTTGGAGTTCCGCGAGTGTGTTCATGTTGAGTATAAATACTCGGCAGCTTCCGAAGTCGGCCCGATTTGGTTTCGCCACCTGACAAAAGCAGGACAAGAGGCTTCCATTTCCCGCATTTCGGTGCATCATGTCTCTCGTGCGGGTTGTAGTAACACGCACACCATCAACTAGAAACGAACAACCCTGAAAAGCGGCGGAACCTTATAGAGCGCGACCACCACCAGCTCGCCGTCGAGCCACACGGCCCAATGCCGCGTTCCGTAGCGAGTGACTGTGACCACGACTACCAGCCCTCCCGGCGCACACGCGCCTTCACGGTGTTGATCGACAGGTCGAAGTGCGCCGCCGTCTGCTTCGGGCTGCGGCAGTGCTTGTAGAACCGCTTCACGGCCCGCCAGTCCGTGACTTCCGGCAGCGGCGTCTCAGCAGTGCGCCCGTTGGTAGCCGAGGTATCGGCTTCACGGGAGCGCGTGGAGTCGCGTTGAAAGGCGTCGAAGCGACGGCTGGATGTGGAATGAGCCCCGTTCGCGCCGGTCGCATGGGCCGCGGTCTGCCGGCCTTCAAGCGCGGCGAGCCGCTGCTCGATCGGACGGAACTTGTCGCTGACGGCGACATTCGCGGCGTCATTCACGATACGGCTCACATCGATGGTCGAGCCACCACCGCGGCGGCTGCCCACGATCTCGAGGACCTTGGCTGTCACGATCTCGCGGATGAGTTCGACGGGGATTTCCGTGATCGAATAGACCACGCCGGTGAGCGACTGGAGCCCGAGCAGACTTTTCATCTGCTCGCGCGCCGTGCGCGGATTCTCGGCCTCGATGCGGTCATCGAAGACGACTTTGCCAGCCTTGCTGGCGATCAATTTGAACAACTTCATTTGGTTTCGGTGTTGCGGGTCAGGTTTGGTGATTGCCGAGCGCCAGCGGGAGCTGACCCATGTTTCCCGTTGGACTCGGTTTGCGACGCGGCTCCGCAGAGTGCGGAGTTTGTGCCGAAAATGATGCGCTCGCGCTGAGGTAGGGCAGAAAGCTCGTGTTGCTGACGAGGAAGCCGCGCCACGGCTGCCAGTCGCCGAATAACTCGATCTCCTTGGCGTGCATGAGCGCCCACCGGCCCGGCAGCTTCTTGAGCAGCTTGCTGCCCTTGTGATGCACGAGCGCGGCCACTGCGCGGCTGTCGCTCATCGGCCCGTCGAGTTCGCCGATGATCTCCTGTGCGGCCTCCCAGTTGCCCCATGTCCCGTTGTGGAAGAGCACCGACTTGCAGAGCCCTTCGTAACCGAGTGCCGCTTCCGCCGTCACTGGAAACGGATGGCAGAGCAACGGCTCCACGCCGCCAACGCTGGCCCAACGGAAATGAACGATCACTTCGCCCGGCACCTGCTGAATCAGATGATTCACTTCACCGGGCGTGAGCGCCTTGCGCCAATGAATGCGGCGCTTGTCGCGCCATGCCACGCCCGCGCCGTGCGGGTTGGCGGCGTGACACGCACGCAGGATGGTCAGGTCAGGGCGTTGCTTTGGCGGACAGATTAGGACGACACACATGGCTGGAAATGGGTATGGGTTGAGGAAAGCGACGCGCTCACAGCCGGGCCTCCGGGTAGCGCTCATCGAACTTGCGGCAGAGGCGCAGCGCCTCCGGGCCGTAGCTGGGAAATTCACGGTGCAACCGGCCGAACAACCCCAGCGCGCACGGCCGCGCGCCGCCGGTCCACCCGAGGTAATCCCACAGGAATTGCACCGCGCTCTCGGCGGTCTGCGTGCGCTTGGCTTGAAGCTTGTTCTTCCGAAAAGCGCCGAGGCACTGCACTTGCGCAGCCCGGCGGCAGAGCCCGAGCACGCTGCCCAAGTGATGCAGCACTTTCACGAGGCTCGTGGTGCCGGCGAACACGCGAAACTCCACCGCGCCCACATACTCATCGCCTCTCATGCGGAAGGATTTTTGGAAATTGAGCATCCCGCGCCCGCACGCCGCCGCCGCCGCTTCCTTGTCCGCCACGCTGCTCGTGTTCACGATCTTGCGCATGTGGCGCTCCACGTCTGCGGCGAGCGTGTGGCTGTAGCGGCTCAGGTGGCGTCCAGTGCCCGTCTGGCCATAGAGTGACATCGCGTGCCACTGCGCGATGTGGGCGAGCTTGCGGACAAACTCGCTCACCTTGCCCGCCTCCCGGCTACCGATCACCGACTCGATGCCCACGGTGATATGGACGCCGCACGAGGTATCGACGGTCGCGCCGATCGCACTCATCCATTCCATGAACCGGCACAGCGACTCGACGCCCTCGGCCCCGTGGAGAATGGGCGAGACGAACTCGCAGGGCATCTCGTTCGCTTCGCAGGTGATGGAACCGTCGCGATCAGCCCGCCACGTCGCACCGTTGAAGGTGGGCGCGGCGAGTTCCTGCCCGTTGGTCGCGCGGCCTGTCCTCACCGGATAGCCGACGTGGTAACCGCCGACAGCGAGGCCGCAGGTGCGCGGCACTTTGGTTTCAAGTTCAATGCCGAAGCGAATGTTCATCGCTTCAACGTCCTCGGGTTTTCGCAGACTACGCAGAGCGCGTAGCTTTTGCGCATTGCTTGGGATGGTGGTTGCAGACATGCCCTTGCCTCGTTCAGCCGGCCCGCGAACGGGAAGCGGAAGTGAACGCCATATTTTTCACCATTTGTCGGAGCAGCCTTCGATTGGCGCGAAAGGTGGGTGCAAGCCGGAATCCTGCGAACGCTCCGCACCATTTGGAGGTCGGCGTCGGGGATTAGCATTGCTGCGCGGCAGCACGCGGCGATAGCTGATGGAACTCCTCCGCCCCCGTTCCTGCTTATTAAAACATCCCTTTTCGCCAGCCTCATCTTGCTCGCCCGACTCACCGCCTTTGGGCAGGACGCCCCTGCCACCCCGGAGCGGATTTCACTTTGGGCGAATCACGCGCCCATTGGCGGAGGCGAATTCCAAGACGCCGACGCGACGATCACCGTGCATCCCGCCGCGAAGCCGAACCGTGCCGCCTTCGTCATCCGCCCGGGCGGTGGCTACGGCGGCTTGGTGACAGGGGCCGAAGGACACGGCATCGCCCAATGGCTTAACGGCCACGGCATCACCGGTGTCGTGCTGGAATACCGGCTTCCGAAGGGAAAGGCATTCGTGCCCTTGCTCGACGCGCAGCGCGCCATCCGCACCCTCCGCTCGCGGGCTGCCCAGTGGGGCATCGACCCGAAGCGAATCGGCATCATCGGATTCTCCGCCGGCGGACATCTGGCCTCGACCGCGGGGACACATTTCGACGCGGGCGATCCGAAGGCGACGAACGCCATCGAGCAGGTCAGTTGCCGCCCGGATTTCATGGTCTTGGTCTATCCGGTCATCAGCATGGGCGAGAGAGGCCACGCGGGATCGAGGAACAACCTGCTCGGCAAAGACGTCACCCCGGAACTGATCGAAAAGTTCTCCAACGAGAAACAGGTCTCTCGCGAAACCCCGCCCGCGTTTCTCGCGCACGCCCTGGACGACAAGGTGGTGCCGGCAGACCACAGCCGGATGTTCTATGAGGCAATGAAGGCGAACGGCGTGGAGGCCAAGTATCTGGAACTCCCTTCCGGCGGCCACGGCCTCAACGGCTACAAGGGGCCGATGTGGGATGCATGGCAGACGCAGTCCCTCGAATGGCTGGCGGAGCAGAAGATCATCCCTGCCACGGACGCCGCGCCGCCGAAGTAGCGGTTGCCTACAGGTCCCACGCCTCCCGGAACCCGACGAACTTGGGGAAGCGTGGCGCTTCCTTGGCTCCGCTAGGCTGGTGCATGAATTTCACCATCTTCCCGACCAGAGTCTCACGTCGCTCCCATAGCGTCACGCGGTCGATCCCCCCAAGCACATGGTTGTAGCCCAAGCGGAACACCACGTTGGAATCCACTGCGCTCACGACGAAGCCGCCGAGTTCGCCACGGCCCACCTTGCCCGCTTGCGCCGAACTGCGCTTGGTGCGCCCGAAGGCATCACGTTGCGCCTCGTTCAGATTGCTCATGCCCTCGTAGGTTTCGAGGATCACGGCCTCCGCGTCCTCGAATCGCTTGATCTTGAGCAGCCAGCCTTCGCGCTCCGTTGAACGCCCGCACTTATATGGCGAGTCTGGCGTGCGGACCATCACGCCCTCGTAGCCATCGGTGAGGCACTGTTCCTCGTAGGCTGCGAGCTGCGCGGGATCGCGGATCTCCACGGGCAGGATTTTCTCGACGTGCTTGAACTCGGGCAGACGCTTGAGTTCCTGCATCCGGCAGGCGTAGGGCACGTCCACGCCGTCGCTCACGTAATCGAACACGGCGAACGTGAAGTCTGGCTCCCCGGACTCGCGCCCAATGTGGCCGGCAGTTTCGCTGAACGTCGTGCCACGCACGATCAACTCGCCATCGAGGCCGTCGGGCAGGTTGGCTTCAATCCACGCGCGGGTGAAGCGGTTGGACACGGGTTTGAACGAGCGGGTCAGGGCGCGCCCGTTGATCTTCAGGCAACGGATGCCGTCGAGCTTTGGCGTGGCAAGCACGGGGAAGCTCAGGGCATCGGGGCGCTCGCACTTGCCGGCGAGCATCGGCTTGGTGATGTAGTTCATCGTTTGGTTCTTGGTTTTGGCTTCTGGTCTAGGCTGCGGAGCAGCGCGCCGAGATCGGCGAGCGCCTCCGCGAAAAGGGCGTGCAGCCACCGGCGGAGCGCCTTCATCGCCCGCCTCCCTCGATGGCCTTGATGCACTCGGGGCCGAAGCCCGACTCCACGGACTCGGGCACCGTCAGCGTCCTGCCGCAGCGGCCACACTTTCCGCAGTGGCACACGCGCACCTGCGGCGGCAGCGGATGGCCCGCGCTCAACTGGCGGAAGAGCCACTCGAACGCCTTCGCGCTCGGCGCATCCTGGGCAATGCGCGAGCGCCGTCCGTGGTGGTAACGCTCGGGCGTGAAGACCGTGCCGAGGAACGAGTAATCGCTTTCGTTGTTCGGGCCGGTCAGGACGCTCACGAAGTGGGGCTTCGTGTCATCGGGTTTACGGACCTTGAAAGTGAAGCGGTTGCCCGTGGCAGTGTTCTCGACCGTGAAAAACGCGTTCCCGGCGAGGATGAAGCGAATCGGGTCGTTCATACGCAGAGTGCGGAGTTCAGGCGCAAAAAGAGAGCTGACCGTCTGGTGTGACCGCGCTCAGCCGTCCGACGAGCGTGGAGAGGTTGAACTTGCGCAGCCCGCGCTGCTCCACGTCGAAGACGGTGATAAGACCGCCGCTGCGCAATTTGTCCGGGGAAGTGACGAAGCGCATCGTGCGCGCGGCGCCCGAGGCTTTGATGAAGGTGCCGACAAATTCAGTGCGCCTGCCGGCTTGGGCGTTGGTGGATTGCGTATTCATGGCCTTGCCTCGTCCGCCGCCCCTCGCGGAGTCCATCCGTTTGCCTCTCCATATTTTCCGCCATGTTTTCGACCGGCTTTCGGTTGGCGCGAAAGATGAAGGCGAGCCGGAATCCTGCTATCGGCCCGCACCATTTGCGGAAAAGTGCTCGTCCGCCGCCCGCTCGTTTATCGCCATAAATTGGCCTTCGATTTAATCAGCCGCAAAGGAGTCGGCAGCCGCGGGTGGTGTAGAGGGATGCCCGCCGGGCTCCAAATCAGACTACGGACGGCGAGCAGAACCAGAGCTTGTTGCCCTCGCTGTCCAGAAAGCTTCCAACATCGAATTCATCGAACGTCTGCACCGGGTCGGAAATGGTTACGCCGCGAGCGCGCAGTCGGGATTCGGTGTCGCGAGCGCGCTCCGTGGCGAGGGTAATGCGCGGGTTCGGCGCGTCTGTCGGAGGCGCATACCAACCGGGCTTCAACATGAGAATGGTTTCGCCCAGCAGCCAGCCGACTTGCTCAGTCCCCTCGAAAGCCGGCGGCAGTGCGAGCGTGTCGCGGTAGAATGAGTTGGCGCGTTCAAGATCGACAACGGAAAGCGCGATGACTTTAACGCGGATGAAGCCCAGCGGTGACGCGATCATGTCAACACCACATACCGCCGAAGGTGGATTGCGGCAAGCCGAGCGCCAGCGTCGGCGCTCGCTCAGCCGTCGATCAGATCGTCGAACAATCCCGGCTGGAATGGCTCCAGCGCCGCCTGCTCATCGCGAAAGAACTCCGCCTTGGTCTTTCCCATCCGCCGGCCCTTCTGCGTGTGGCAGTCGAAGGCGTAGTCCGGGATTCTCTCGCGCCCGGCCTTTTCCAGATCGGCGGCAAGTTTGTCGGCGTCCAAGCCGGCGCACTGGTCATAGACGAAGTTCTGCAAATGATCGGCGTCGCGATTCTTCTTCGCCGCGCAGAGAAGGATCACAGCCTTGCTGATGAAGATGCGTCCTTTGGCCTGCTTCGCCGGCACGTTCGCGTTCACGAGCGCGTAGCTGTCGTGCAGCGCCTTTACCTCCT
This sequence comes from Chthoniobacteraceae bacterium, assembly GCA_044221185.1. Lineage (GTDB taxonomy): Bacteria > Verrucomicrobiota > Verrucomicrobiia > Chthoniobacterales > Chthoniobacteraceae > SXWH01. The sequence goes on from JBGAPP010000018.1 coordinate 70,515, forward strand.
GAGTCAGAATTCCCCAGCAGTCCTCAGCACTCACGGTAAGCAACCGCTTCCACACGTAATTCCCATAGCCGCTGGCCCAGAGTTCCAGTGCCCAATATCCCGCAAGGCGAGTGTCACCGCGACGAATAGCCTTCTGCATCGCCGAGGAAACCTCACCAAACTCATAGCCTCGTTTAGTTAGAAATCGCATGTCTTGATGGTCGTTCGCCAAAAACGTGAGGCCAAAAAGAAAGGGGGGTGTTGAGGGGTGCCGCGAGCGGTCAGACGTTGGTGACATTCCCTCCTCCTCGTCGTCCCGGCCGCGTGGTGTCCAACGCTGAATGGCTCCATTTGCATAGGGCTACGCATCGAGGCTGAAGGACTGGCGGCGAGGGGCATCAATCGCGGTCTTGTCCTGACTTTGATAGGTCTCGAATCGGATGTGAGCCTTCCACTTCCGCTTCAGGTAACGCTTCTCGGCAGCGATGCGCTCAGCGGAGCGGAACAGCGAATTGCCGCCAAGGTTCTTGTCGCGTTCCTGCACGAAGCAGAACCGCGCCTCATTGAAGACCAGGCGGGTGACCATCAGTTCCTCCAGTGTGGCGTCGATGTCGCACTTGCACTTGAGCAGCTCATCCCACTTCGGCACACCGCCGTTTGCGTCGCGCACGACCCCGACAGCCCCGCCGACCCAATGATGAACGCCAAACGGATCGTTGCGCTGAAGCAGGCGCGGATCGCTGCGTTGATGCCAGCCAAACAGCCGTGCCCCGGCGCCACGCGCGCAGTAGGCGGAGTTTTCGAGCATCGCCAGCGTCTCCTCCGTCGAGAGCTTACGGCAGCGCAATGACACCATGCAGACACAGGCCGTGATGTCGTCATCGAGCATCACGAGCGCGTCTTCCTTGAAGTGAGCAACGATCCAGTTTCGCACTGCACTCACGCCCGTCACGTCATCGGGAATCGTGACCTTCTCCAGCGGGACGTTCGCGTAATCAGTCAGCTCGCTTTCGGGGACGACGAGCGTCGCGCTCGGGAACAGGCGGTGGCTGGTGATCGCCCGTGGGCGGCTGCGGCTCATGATGACCAGGCGCAGGCTCAGCGGAGCCAGTTCCGGCCAGTCCTTCGGGGAGAGCAGGTTGATTTCCGCCGGCGGCTGCGGCACGGCGGGCGAGGTCGAGGATGCGTTTTCCATGGAGCACACGGCCGAGGCCGATCTTTTTGGTTTTGCGGGTGATTGAGAAATCCACTTCGCGCACACCGAGGAGCTGGAGCGCGAGCATCCAGTCGCGAAGGTCGTGGAAGAAGAAGGCGAGATAGTCGTGGTGCTCGAACGCCTGAATCTCCATGCGCGGCACCGTCTCCACGTCATCCTCCGGCTTCTCCTCGTAGAGCCGGGCAATCTCGTCTTCCATGAAGCCAGTGAGTTCCACGTCGAAGCTTGGGTCACTCTCGCGGATGGATTCGATGACGCGCTTGAGATCGTCTTCATCCAGTTCCGCGAGTTCCGAGAGGCGGTTGTCGGCCAGCAGGTCGGCGAGTTCCTCCGCCTCGCTTCCATAGTCCTGAAAATCCACCGGCACCTTCTCCGCGCCCATGAGCAACGCGGCCTCGAGACGGCCGTGGCCGCGAACAATCAGACCGCTGCGGTTGCTGACGGTGATTGGCCCGCGCCAGCCCTGCTCCTGAATGATGGAAGCGAGAAGTTGAATCTGATGCGCGCTGTGCCGGTTCGGATTCACCGGGTTCGGCTTGAGCGTCGCCGGATCGACGAGGGCATTGTGGGCGCAGTGGATCTTCACGCTCGTCCGGTGCTGTCAAACTTGCGGGCTACTCCGCATGGTGCGTAGTCTGCCGAATATGTGGCTCTGCACGCAGCACGGCTTTTTCTCCATCGTTCAAAAGAAACCGGGCGAATTTCATATTCGCGGGCGGCTGCGTCAGGACGTGGAGAGGCTCGTGAAGCTCTGCGGTGCCTCATGGCCAATCATCGAGACCAAGAGCGGCGACTACCGCTACCGCATCGTGTGCGGCCAGACCGATGTGAACGAGGTCATGTCGCGGCTCGCGTCGTCCATCGACTACTCGAACTTCAAATCACGCATCCACGAGAGGCCCGATCAGGCGGACAAATCCGCAGCTTACTCGAAACTCTGGGGCAATCTTTACGACCTTCAGAAATGAAGCACCGTGACTTTGCCAAGGCGCTCGTCGCTTGGCGCGGACGCAACGACTACACGCAGCAAGAAGCAGCCGATAAGCTCGGCGTCTCGCGTCGTTCGCTGGAGAATTGGGAGCAGGAGCGTGCTATGCCGCAGGGCTTTGGACTCAAGGCGATGCTCAAATACATCGAAGGACCGACGGCTGGAGGAAGGCAAAAGGCTCCAAAGAAGAAGAACCGGAACACAACCAACCGCTGATACAAACTCGCATGGCGATCACAGAAACCACCATCAAACGCTTGTTCGCAAAATCGCAGAACGTCTGTGCAATGCCGAGGTGTAAAGCGGCCTTAGTAATCGGTGACACAGTGCTTGCCGAGATTTGCCACATTCGGGCGAGAAGGAAGGGAGGTGCTCGATTCGATCCCAGTCTGACGGCAGAGGAGAAAGACAGCTTTGGAAATCTCATCATTCTCTGCCCGACTTGCCACACGCTCGTGGACAAGGCGCGCGTGACCTACACCGTGCCATTGCTCGAAGAGATCAAAGAAATGCACGAGCGAGCAGCGCCCATGGAAATAAGCCCATCTGTGGCACGCCAGGCGTCCCTGATTTACGAGGCCAAGTTTACTCGCAGGCGGGCAACGATAACCGACTCACCTGTGCAGGGCGGGACGCAAGCTTCGGCGAGAGGAAGGGGTATCGCCGTCGCGATTGGCGGGCACAATCAAGGAGACATCACTATCAAAGTGCCGAGCTCCAAGAAAACTTCGGGCACGCAATACCCGCCGAACAGCATCGGTGCAGACGCCAACATGACAAACTACGTGGATTACCTATGCGATCTGTATGTGAAATACATGGTGCCGATCACCACGGATGAAGGGCAACTTTGGGGCAAACTCGGCAGGCACATAAAGAACAAGTTCCGGCTCCGAAAGCGCACAAGGAATCACCTCTCCGCTGAACGGTTCCCAGACCTCGTCGACTATTTGATTAACGAGAAACTGGCGAACACACCTGTCGGCAAGCGCCACCTGCGCAACGGCACGAAACTCTGTCGAACTTTCGAGGAGTTCCGTCACGAAGGTATGTGACAGGCCGGGCATCGGTTCGTGTCGGCACGAACGGCTGACCGTTGACGCCCGTAAGGGCGCATGGACGCCATTCCGCCGGACGTTGCCAAAAAGCTGCTCAACCGCGATTTCGCCAATCTCGTCAAACGGGTGCAGGCAGGCGGCAAAATCAGCCGCACCGAGCGCGCGATGTTGCAGTCGATGGCCGCAGGGGTGGGCGGCGACGGCCCGGCGTTCGTGCGGAACTTCGTCGAACTGGCCACGGCGCTGAAGGTCACGCGCCAGACGATCAACGGCTGGAAGAAAATCGAGGACGCGCCGAAGCCCGAGGCCAACGGCCTGCATGACGTGGCAAAATGGCGTGAGTTCATGCGGCAGCGCGGGCTCAAGGGTGGCGAGGAAACACCGGACGTGCAGCAGGCACTCAAGGCGCGGAAGCTTCTCGCCGAGGTCGAGGAGCGCGAGTTGCGGCTGGCGGTGAAACGTGGCGAGTTCATCCCAGTGGAGCAGGTGCGCACCGACTGGACGAATCTGGTCGGACAGGCGACGTCGCTTCTGCGGCGCAAATTCGAGCAGGAGCTTCCCCCGATCCTTTCCGGCCTCGATGCGACCGGGATTCAGGAGGAATGCCGGAAAGCCATCGACGAGGTGCTGAGTGTCCTGCACCAAGGCACCGAATCGGCCTGAAACCTCAGTGCGCCTGAGCCGTCTCCACGATCAGGTTTTCCACCGGGAACCCCAGCTTGCGGCAGTGCTCGACGACCTGATGGTAGGTGGCAACCGGCAGGGCGGGCTGCCGTGCCAGTATCCACAGACATTTTCGGTCAGGCGTGCCCACCGCGGCGGCCGAGTAATCCGGCGCGAGCCACACGATGAAGTAATTGCCCTGCCGCGCGCGTGGAATGAAGACTGAGAACCACTCATTGAACCGGACCTCAAGCACAGCGTTCGTTTTGGCATCGACCACCGTGGCGGTGCCTCGCACTTGCTTCGGCTTGCCGTCCTTCAGACAACGGTTTGTCACGGAAACCGCGCCATCCGCTTTGAGTCCATACTCGGCGGTGGATTTGATGCAGCCGCGTTGGAAGAACATCGGCAGCCGGGCGACCTCGTTCCACTTGCCCATGTAACGCGGCACTTCGACTTTCGGAACGGTGGCGAGAGGTTTCACCGGGGTGGAGGCGCACGCGCTCAAAAGCACGGAGGCGGCGATGCAGATGGCTCGATGGAGTGTGATGCGCACGTTTCCATCATATCCGTCAACGCGGCCTTGTATCCCTAATTGACGCTCGCCGTCTGGCGTGACGCAGCTTCAACAAATCTGGCGCGATGCTTGGAAACCTCCCGACCGCAGACCCCCGTGGGCTTGGGCGGAGGAACACATTGGCTCGATTCCGTATTCGCCGATCCCCGGCCGGTTTCGGTCCGATAACTCGCCGCAGATCCGCGAGCCGCTCGAAGCCCTAATCGACCCACGAGTCCGCCTGGTGTTCATCATCGCGGCGATTCAGTCGGGCAAGACGAGCGTGGGTGAACTGGGTCTTTGCCACATCATTGCCAACCTGCCCGGCCCGACGCTGTGGCTCGACCAGACCGACGACGACGCCAAGGACCAGGCGGAGTCGCGACTGCACAAGCTGTTTGAGGATTGCGCACCGGTGAAGGCGCTTTTTCCCAGCGACCGGCACAAGAAGCGGAACACGACGATCCACTTCCGCAATGGCATGACGCTCTGGGTGCTCGGTGCGCACAACAAGACGAATCTCCAACGCCGCTCGATCCGCTGGCTCATCGGCGACGAAACGTGGCGCTGGCCGGTGGGTCACATGGCCGAGGCCGAGGCTCGCGTCACGGCGTTCGGCTGGCTGGGCAAATGCGTGTTCATGTCACAGGGCGGCGAGGAGAACGACGACACGCATAGGAAATTCGAGACGACCGACATGCGGGAGTGGATGTTCCAATGCCCGAAGTGCGGCACGCGCCAACCGTGGTCGTGGGAGCAGATCGAGTGGTCGAAGTCGGCACGCGATGAAGCTGGCGAGTGGGACTACGCCGAGGTGCGGCGCACGGCGGCGATGCGATGCGCGTCGTGCAATCACTACTTCGACGACAGCGACCGCACGCGGCGCGAGCTGAACGCGACCGGCCGCTTCGTCGTGCAGAACCCGCGCGCCGCGAAGGAGAGCGTCGGCTTCCACTGGAATGCCCTCTGCACGATGAGCTGGGGCGCGCTCGCGGAGCTGTATCTGCGCGCGAAGGCCATCGCACGGCGCGGCGACATCAGCGCCCTCAAGCAGTTCTACCAAAAGCGGCTCGCGCTGCCGTGGCGCGAATACGCCGAGGACTACAAGCTCGAGATCACGCGCAGCGGCTACCACAAGGGCGAGCTCTGGGAGGACGAGGCCGGTGTGAACGCGCGCGGCCAACTCGTCGCGGCGCCCTTCGAGCCAGGAGACATCGCGGCGCCGCTGCGCATCATCACCGTGGACTGCCAGATGGATCATCTCTTTGCGGTCGTGCGTTCCTGGAGTGCAAACGGTTCCTCGCGGCTGGTGTGGAACGAGCGGCTGCTCACCTTTGAGGACGTGGAGGCGTTGCAGGCGCGGTTCGGCATCCACCCGAGCCTGGTCTTCCTCGATGCTGGCCACGCGACCTACGACGTCTATCGCGAATGCGCCGAGCGCGGTTGGGTCGCGCTCATGGGCGACCGCCGCGCCACGTTCGTTCACCGCACCAAGAGCGGAAAGAGTGTGCAGCGGTTCTACTCGCCACGCCGCAAGGTCGTGCTCGGGCACAACCGGCATTGCTACGTCCATTACTGGTCCAACCTCAACATCAAGGACACGCTCGCCCGGCTCCGGCGCAATCAGGACCCGGATCGCGGGGCGACGTGGGAAGTGCCGGACGACATCGACGACGATTACCTCGCGCAGATGGAGAGCGAGCAGCGCGTGAAGGACGGCGGGAAGTGGCTCTGGAGGCAGATTGGGAAGCGGCCCAACCACTATCTCGATTGTGAGGCCATGCAGGCCGCCGCCGCGACGATGCTCAAGCTGATCGGGCGGGAGGCGGTCGTGCCCGCGGAACCGGCAGGCGATGAGGCCGCGGTTGACGCGGCGGAGCCGGCATGAAGCAGGACTCCTTTCTCTATCCGCTCAAACTCATCCTCGGGTTCCTTGTCGTTGTCGTGATCGCGCTGCTCTTCAGCGGGTGCGGCACCACCTGGCGGGTCGAATACGACAATCCGCAATACGGCAACGCGGCCGTGCAGTTCGCGCTGCCGAAGAACGGGGGCTACGCGAAATGACGCTCGATGCCACCATTCGTGCGGTGCAGGCGAAGCTCGGCGTCACCATGGACGGCAATCCCGGGCCGCAGACGTGGAATGCCATCCATCGCGCCATCGTGGGCGAACCGCCGCTTTCTTCCGGGACGGGATCTCTCGCCGATGATCGCAGTGAGCGAAACATCGCCACGCTGCTCCCGCAGGTTCAGCCCCTCGCACACGCCCTCATCGAGAGCGCCGCTGCCATCGGCATCGCCATCAAGGTCATTTCCGGCACGCGCACCTACGAGGAGCAAAACGCCCTCTATGAGCAGGGTCGCACCAAGCCGGGCCGCGTCGTCACGAACGCCCGCGGCGGCTATTCCAATCACAACTTCGGTATCGCCTTCGATATCGGCGTGTTCGAGGGCGGACGCTATCTGGGCGAATCACCTGCATACAAAGCAGTGGGGGCAATCGGCATGAAGCTCGGCCTCGAATGGGGCGGCAACTGGAAGACAATCCAGGACGAGCCGCACTTCCAACTCCGGCCCGCGTGGGCGCGCGAGATGAGCGAGCGCGAGATGCTCGCCGAACTCCGTGCCCGTCGTGCGCTCGGTAAGTCTGCGTTCGCGTAATCCATCATGGCCGCTCCCGACTACAGTATCGGCTTCACCCGTGAGGAGGTGGAGGAAATCCTCGCCGCGCAGAAGGCGGAACTGAAGCGCACACTCGCCGCGTGGTCAGAATCTGGCTCGTCGGTGCAGAAACGGCGCATCGACGAGATCCATACCATCATCGCCGCGTGCCAGTCCGCGCTGCGCAAACTCGCCCCGGAAATCTACGGCCGTCCCGTTCGTGTCGGCACGAGCGAGGTCGTCGGTCATCTGCCCAAATGAATCTACTTCGTTCCATCGTCACCCGGCTTCTGCCGACGGCATGGATGTCGCCTTACGAGGCGGCGAATCCTTCGCCCCGCCGGGGCCGTGTGCCGGGCGCGGCCCCGCGCGACGCGAAACTCGATTTGCTACCAGGCGTGCGCCGCGAGCTGGTGCGGCGCTCGCGCTACCTGCACAAGAATTCCGGCTTCGTGCGCGAGTTGGTCGGCAACATGGCGATCTACGCCACCGGCGACGGCATCAAGCCCCAGGCGCTTTCGGGCAGCCCGGATTGGAACAAAGCCGCCGAGGAATACTTCGCCCGATGGGCGGCGCGTTGTGAAATCACCGACCGCTTCTGTTTCGCCGAATGCCAGGCACTGGTTTGCCGCGGGATGGACGTGGACGGCGAATACTTCGTCCACAAGGCGCGCAATCGGGATGGTGCGCTGCGGCTCCAGCTCATCGAGTCGCACCGCATTGGGGATGCGGATCGCGGCGACACGGAGGATGGCATCGGCTTCGACGAATACGGCGCGCCCGCGTTCTACCGCGTGCTGCTCGATGACGGCACTTTTGAAAACGTCCCTGCACACCTGATCCTCCACGTCTTCGAGCCGGAGTATGCGAGCGCGGTGCGACAGGCACCGACGTTGCAGCACAGCACGAATCACCTGCTCGACGAGATGGAGTTGCTGGCGCTCGAAAAGCACGCGGTCAAAGACAACGCAGACGTGGCGCGCGTGCTCAAAACGGAGCGCGGTGAGCTGGATGAGGATGGCGACTTCTCCATCGGGAACAAGAATCCTGGTGCCGGTGAAACGAGCGATCCGGGAGCCTTACAGAAGATCGTCGGTGGCAAGCTCGTCTCCCTCAAACCCGGCGAATCCCTCGACAGCTTTCAATCGAACCGGCCCAGCCCGACGTTCACCGGTTTCCTTGAGCATCTGCGCCGCGATTCGGCGCTCGGCCACATCCCATTCGAGTTCGCTGCCGATTCGAGCAAGGTGGGCGGTGCCGGCGTGCGGCTCGTAGTCGCCAAGGCCGACCGCCGATTTTCGTATCGGCAGCTCATCCTGATTGAGCGGTTCCTCAAACCGGTGTGGATGTTCGTCATCGGCGACGCCATCGCCTCGGATCAGCTCCCGGCGGTGGAGAATTGGACGAAGGTGGCATTCACCACGCCGCGACGCATCACCGTCGATGCGGGGCGCGAAGCGCAGCAAAACCGCGCGGACGTGGAGATGGGGCTAAAGACCTTGAGCGAGCATTTCGCGGAACAAGGCATGGACTTCGCCGAGGAGATGGACATCCGCGCGCAGAACGCCCGCGCGCTGCTTGATCTCGCGGAGAAATACAACGTGCCGATCGAGATGCTGTGGAAGCCAAGCGGCGGCATTGCCTCGACGCCAGCGGTCGGCGAGATCGAAGACCCGCCAGCGGTGAGTGGTGTGCGGCAGCCGGGGTAGAATCCGGGGCCGCCGGTTCGTGTCGGCACGAACGGGTGCGTTGACAGGGCTCGGCGGTCGTGACGCCTCTCCTTCACGCCATTCACTACCAGCCCTGGCTCATCACGCCGGAGGCGCACGCGGCGATGCGCCGGGCCGCAGGCAACGCCAGTCTGTTCACCGAGCGTCTAAAGCCGCTGCCGACCCCGGACCTCCTGACCGTGGATAGCGGCGTCGGCATCGTGTCGGTCATGGGCGTGCTGATCAAACGCCCGGACTTCTTCGCGCGGCTGCTGCTTGGCGCGACCGACATGGAGAACATCGAGGCCGCACTTATCGCCGCCCGCGACCGCGCAGACGTGCAGGCTGTCTTTCTCGACGTGGATTCGCCGGGCGGCACGGTCAACGGCACCCCGGAACTGGCCACGCTCGTGGCCGACGTGTCGAAAGCCAAATACACCTACGCTTTCACCGATGGGCAGATGTGCAGCGCGGCCTACTGGATCGCGTCTCAGGCGGACGCGATCTTCGCCACGCCCAGCGCCCGCGTCGGCTCCATCGGCGTGCTCCTTCCGATGCTTGATGAAAGCGAGGCGTTCAAGCAAGCCGGGCTGAAGGTCGAGCTTTTCGCCGCCGGCAAGTTCAAGAGCATTGGAGTCGAGGGCACCGCGCTCAACGATGAGCAGCGCGCCTGGATTCAGGCGCAGGTGGATGAGACGTATGCCGACTTCAAGGCCTCCGTGCTCGCGCGAGGCCGCCGCATCACGCCCGATGCGATGGAGGGCCAGAGCTTCTCGGGCCGCAAGGCATCCTACAATTCACTCACCTCCGGCGTGGTGCAGGACCGCGCGACGGCGCTCGCCAAGCTGCGCGAGCGCCATGTGAAGCAACCGGCCTAGTTGACACTCAAATACAGGCACAGATGAAAACCATCGACGAACAACTCGAAGACGCCCTCGCACGGGTCAAGCAACTGGAGGACGACGCCAAGGCCGGCTCCAGTCTCCTCACCGAAGCGGCGAAAACCTCCCACGATCTCCGCGAACAAGTCGCCACGCTGACCGGCGAGAAGGCGGCTCTCACGCAGGAAAGGGAAACGCTCACCCTCACCAATGGTGAACTGACTGAGCAGCGCGACCAGCTCGCGAGCGACCTTGCCACCGCGAAGCAATCGCTGACTTCCGCCGCCACCACTGCCGAGGAACTCACCAAGGCGAAGGAACAGATCACCACGCTGGCCGCCGAGGTCGAAAAGCTCAAAGCCGAGGCCAAGACCGCCGAGCGCATCGCCGCCGAGCGCTACGGCGCGGCCAGCCCGAAGCCGCTGCCGGTCACTTCGCGCGGCGACGCCAAGGCCACCGAACTCGTCACGAAGTTCAAAGCCATCACCGACCCGAAGGAACAAACGGCCTTCTGGCGCTCCCTCACCCCCGAACAGCGCACGCTCATCCTCAACGCCCAATAACCAACCACTGCCATGCCCAACACACTCACCAACGTCAAAGACATCAAAGTCGCGCAGAACGCGCTCCAGCCGTGGATGGCCGGGCTGCTTCCACTGCGCGCCTTCTCCACGAACTTCTCGCCGGAACCGGCGGACAAACTCGACACCGTGCGCGTGCCCGTCGTGGGTGCGCCGTCCGCTTCGAGCGAGTTCGCCGGGAACTACACCACGAACGCGGATTCGACCGTGAGCGTGATTCCGGTGCAGCTCAACAAGCACAAGTTCAAGACCGTCCACGTCACCGCCCGAGAGGCGAGCGAGACGGCGCTCAATGTGCTCGAAACGCTGGTCGGCAGCGCGGTGAAGCAGCTCGCTCAGGATGTTCTCCAGGACATCTTCTCGGCCATCACCGCTGACCCCTACGGCGCGCCTGGCATCCCGGCGCTCGCCGCGTCCGCCTTCGACTATAAAAAGGTGCTGGCTATCCGCGAGGCGTGCAGCCTGGCAAAGATGCCAGTCAGCGACCGCAATCTCGTGCTCGACGGTGCCTACTTCACGAACCTGCTCGGCGACGAGATCGTGGCCAAGAGTTTCATGGCACCGATCGCGCAGCCCGGCGTGATCGAGGCGCAGATTCGCCGGCTCGCTGGCTTCGACATCTTCGAGACCACGATTCTGCCGGAGAACGGCGAGAAGCTGGTCGGCTTCGCGGCGCACCCGAGCGGCCTCGCGGTCGCCATGCGCTACCTGGAGCCGGTCGCGGAATACGACGAGGCCGGCGCCGTCACCGACCCGGAGACGGGCCTCACCTTCGGCTACCTGCGCTACACCGAAACGCAGAGCAATCGCATCTTCGTTACCGTGGAGTGCCTCTACGGTTACAAGCAGGCGCTCGCCGACGGCATCAAGCGCATCGTGAAGCCGTAAGGCGCACGGAACTTCATTCGGTGGTTGCGAGCCCCATTGCTGGAAACGGCAATGGGGCTTTTCGCGTCGGTAAGCGGCAGTCGCACTTAGCCAAGAACGGTCATGCGTCCTTCAGTCCTTCACGGTTATGGAGCAGGCAATTCTTGCCTCCTATTCAGCAACGGCCGGTTAGTCTCGTGCTGGCATCTGGGCGAGATTGAACCCATGAAAACATTCCTCACCGCAATGGCTCTCGTCGCGTTCGCGGCGGTCACTGCCGTCGCTCAAAGCACTTGGGTCTGCCCGATGCATGCGAAGAACTGCCCATGGACGCGGCACACTGGTCACTGCGCTTACTACGACGCTCAGCCGGCACCAAAAGGCTGGGTTTGCCCCATGCATGGAAAGAAATGCCCGTGGACCAAGAACCACGGCTATTGCAAGCACTACGACATGTATGGCTATACCACGCCGCAACCGAATGCCCCGCATCGCGGCTGCTGCTGGTGGTAACTACTCGCGCTGATTCTCTCGTAGCTCAGCACGTGCGTCTCGGAAGATCTCCCAGGCCGAGTGAAGGAACAGCAGGGCAATAATGGCCGCGACGAGGAGATCCGGCCATGCGGTCTTGAGCCAGGCAACGAGCGCGGCAGCGATGATGACCGCGATATTCGCGAGCGCGTCGTTGCGGCTGAATAGCCAGATAGCGCGGGCGTTCGCGTCGCCGCCTTCCCGGAAACGCATTAGCGCGAGCGCGGCGCTGATATTCACGATCAATCCCGCCACACCAAGCCCGCCCATGAGGCCGGCCTCCGGCGCGATGGCATTCATCGAACGCCAGATCGCCGCGCCGATGACGCCAAGACCCAGCGCCGCGAGGAAACATCCTTGCGTCAGGGCCACCCGCGCACGGGTGTGCTCGGCCCATGCCAAGGCGAACAGTCCGACCAGCGTGATCGAGCCGTCGCCGAGGAAATCGAGTGCGTCCGCCTTGAGCGCCTGGCTGCGCGCAAAAAATCCGCCGACGATCTCCACCAGCCCGAAACCAAGGTTGAGCAGGACAACGATCCACAACGCGCGTCGGTAGGCGGGATCGCTTGCTGCGCGCTTCTCATCAGCGTGACAGCCGCAGCAGGTGGTTTCGGGAGTATTGGTCAGATGCTTCCTTTCGAGTGGCGCTGAAAAGCGTGGGCGCGGCGACGATGAACGCCGCCGCGCCGTTTCGCTTTTCAGGCCGCCCTTAGCAGTGCGGGCACGCCGGTGACGGCGGGCATTTGCTCAGCTTGGCCGCGCGGCTCGCCTTCGTGACGCCCGGACATACGGGGCACGGGGGGCAATGGCCGCTTTTCGCCTGCATTTTCGATCGCTCCGGGATCGTGCATGGCACGGGGCAGGCCGGAGTCGGCGGGCAGTTAATGGCCATCTGCGCCTTCTGCGCCCGCGCCAGCGCGAGTTGCGTCTGGAGTTGCGGGTTGTCGGCGAACGCGGTGGAGCCGAGCCCGGCGAGGGCGACGACTAGACTGCTCAGTAGGATACGCGTTTTCATTTTTTTTGTGAACTAACATGCTGGTCTGCGATTGATGGATTCGTCGCAGTCCTCCGGCACCAGCGAGTTGGAGGACGCGACGCGGCAGTGCTTCATCCCTGCCGGAGATGGCGGGTGTGACGGCCCTACATCGCACTCGGATGAGCGCGACGCGTGGCGTCAGGCAGTGCGTGGCGGCGCGTGGCTGAGCAGGCTGGTTTGCAGGACCAGTTCTGCGAATGAGCGGGCGAACGGCGGGCCGGTGTCCAACGCCTGCCGGTAACTCGCGACCGATACGAGTGAAAGCCGAGCAGGTGTGGCGAAGGGGACGCTCGCGACGGATTCGAGCGCCCACGCGGGTGCTACCGTCGGCGCTGGAGCGATGGCAAAGCGCAGGCTCTGACACTGAGCCAGGCACTCTCGCGAGCCCCCGGCAGGCTCGCTCGGCTGCGATTCACCCTCACATGACGCACAGCTTCCGCCCTCGCAATTCTCCGTCTCCATCCCGCCAAGTCGCTGAAACGGGCCGAGCGTGCATGGCCCGATACAAAACAGCCAGCTTGCACTCGCGAGGAGCGCGAGCAGCAGCATGGCGGTCGGGCGGTTTCGGTTCATACCGGGATGAAACTTAATCTAGCCACATTCAGGCTGCGCTCAAGGCACTCTCCTTACTCGTCGCAGGTGCAGGCGTATTCAGGGTTGCCGCATTTTTTGCATTCGTGGGTTTCGAGTTTGATGCGGAAGTTCTTCGACTTGGCGTCGGCGCTGGTCTTGGCCTGGACGACGATCTGATAACCTTCGCCAGCGGGCAGCGGCGCTTTCGAGACGAGCAGGTCGCCTTTCTTCTCAAACTCCAGCTTCGTCTTGGCACCGGGCGCTTCGGCGGTGGCGGCGAAGACCTGGGCGGCAGCGGGCTGTTTCTTTCCCGCGGCATCGTAGAAGGCGATGCTGATGGTGCGGTCCTTCTCGACGAAGAACTCGGCGTTCTGGCCTTCGAGTTCGAGGATGCGGCCCTTGCGCGGGCCGGCTTTGACTTTGGCATCGGCCAGTGCGGGCGCGACGGCAAGAGCGAGGACGGTGAGGATGTTGAGCAGTGTTTTCATGTGGTGACGAGTTCCGGCGCGGGCGTGTGGGTTTGGTTTGTGGTTTTGGTTTTCCGCTCAAGCCACTCGTAGAGCACCGGGACGACGAGCAGCGTGAGGAAAGTGGAGGTGACGATGCCGCCGATCACGACGGTCGCGAGCGGGCGCTGGACTTCCGCGCCCGCGCCCGTGGCGATGGCCATCGGGACGAAGCCGAGCGAGGCGACGAGCGCGGTCATGAGCTTCGGGCGAAGCCGGGTGAGCGTGCCCTCGACGACGGCTTCGCGCAGGCCGCGACCTTGCTCGCGGAGCTGATTGATGAAGCTGATGAGCATGATGCCGTTGAGCACCGCGATGCCGCTGAGCGCGATGAAGCCAACCGCGGCGGAAATCGTGAACGGCATCCCGCGCACCCACAGCGCGAAGATCCCGCCGGTGACGGCGAGCGGCACGCAGAGGAAGATAAGCGCGGCTTGGCGCAGTGAACCGAAGCTGAGGAAAATCAGCACAAAGATGAGCGCGAGCGCGAGCGGCACGACGATGGCGAGGCGCTGCTTCGCTTCGACGAGATTTTTGAACTGCCCGCCAAACTCAAAGTAGTAGCCATCGGGAAACTTCACCTTCTCGCGAATGGCGTGCGTGGCCTCGGCGACGAAACCAGCCGTGTCGCGTCCGCGCACGTTGATGAGGACGCTCACGCGCCGCTGCGTGTCTTCGCGGACGATCTGCACGGGTTGCTCGACGAGTTTCACCTTCGCGACTTGGCCGAGCGCGAGCAGGCCGCCCTGCTCGGTGCGCAGCGGCAGGCGTTCCATCGCGGCGATGTCGTTGCGGCGCTCCTCGCCGAGCCGCACGAGGATCGGCGTGCGGCGGTTGCCTTCGATGAGCGTGCCGACTTCCTTGCCGGCGAGCGCGGTTTCGACGAGGCGGTTGAGGTCGTCGGCGTGGACGTTGAACTTCCGCAGCGCGTCGCGGTCGGGCTGGATCTCGACCATCGGATTCTTGCCGATGCTGTCGAACTCCGTCTCGCCGCCGCCCTTGATCGCGCCAAGGGCGGTGCGGACTTCACCGGCGAGCCGCTCCAATTCCTCGTAGCTGTCGCCGTAGATTTTGCACATCAGGTCCGCGCGCGAACCGGCCATGATCTCGTTGAAGCGCATTTGGATCGGCTGCGAGACGAGGATGTTTTGCCCCGGCACCTGGTCGAGCAGCGCTTTGCGCATGAGTTCGCCGAGATGCTCTTTGGAAATGCGCCGCCCGTTCACGCTGCGCCACGTCTCGCGCGGCTGGAGCATCACGTAGGTGTCGGCGACGTTCGGGTTCATCGGGTCGGTGGCGACCTCGGCGGTGCCGATGCGGGAGAAGACCTCCTTCACTTCGGGAAACTTCCGCAGCACGGCTTCGCTCTGCTTTTGCAATTCGAGCGACGACGTGAGTCCCGCGCTGCTGCTGCGGATGAGCTGGAAGGTGAAGTCG
Source organism: Chthoniobacteraceae bacterium (assembly GCA_044221185.1). Taxonomy (GTDB): domain Bacteria; phylum Verrucomicrobiota; class Verrucomicrobiia; order Chthoniobacterales; family Chthoniobacteraceae; genus SXWH01. The sequence goes on from JBGAPP010000018.1 coordinate 85,756, forward strand.
CCTTCGTCGAGTTGCGGGATGAACTCGGAACCCATCCGCGAGAACACGAACAGCGACACGCCGAAGAGCGCGAACATCGGCAACACGACGAGCCAGCGGAAGCGCAGGCCGAACTCGAGCAGCGGCGTGTAGATGCGCTTGGTGAGGGTGACGAGCCAGTTGTCCTTTTCGCGGATATTGCCGCCGAGCAGGAACGAGCAGAGCACCGGCATCAGTGCCAGGGCGAGGATGAGCGAACCGCCCAGGGCGAACATCACGACCACGGCCATCGGGATGAACATTTTCCCCTCGATCCCTTGCAGCGCCAGAATCGGGAAATAGACCACGGTGATGATGAGCACGCCGAAGAACATCGGATTCGCGACTTCCTTTGCGGAGCGCAGGACTTCGCGGGAGCGCTCCACGGCCGTGAGGCGGCGACCGAGCGCGTGTTGCCGCTCGCCGAGCTGGCGCACGATGTTTTCCACCATCACGACCGCGCCGTCGATGATCAGGCCGAAGTCGATCGCGCCGAGACTCATCAAGTTTCCGCTGAGGTGCAGCTTCACCATGCCGGTCATGGCGAAGAGCATCGAGAGCGGGATGACGAGCGCCACGATCAAGGCTGCGCGCCAGTTCCCGAGCAGCGCGAAGAGCACCACGACGACGAGGATCGCGCCTTCCGCGAGATTCGTTTCCACGGTGCGGATGGTGCGGTTCACCAGCTCGCTGCGGTCGTAAAGCGGGCGGATGACCACGCCGGGCGGCAGCTTTTCCTGCACCACCGCGAGCTTCTCCTTCACGGCCTCCGCAACCAGCCGGGTGTTCTCACCGGCGAGCATGATGGCGGCACCGACCAGCGCTTCGTCCGCGTTGTCCGTGCTCGCGCCGGTGCGGAAGTTCGTGCCGATACCGACGGTCGCGACTTCGCTGAGCAGGATGGGATTCACGCCGCCCGCAAACTTCAGCGGCAGCTTCGCGATTTCCTCGGTCGTCGAGACGCGGCTCGCGGCGCGGACGATGAGCTGTTCGCCGCCGATTTCGACGTAGCCGCCGCCGGCGTTGTGCGTGTTTTGCTCCACGATCTCCGCGAGCGCATCGAGCGACAGCCCCGCCGCCGCGAGTCGCGCCGGATCGGGCTGAACGACGATCTGCTTTTCGTAGCCGCCGCTCGTGTTCACCTCGGCAACGCCGACCGTGCCGCGCAGCAGCGGCTTCACCTGGTATTCCTGAATCTGCCGCAGCGCCATGAGCTGCTCCTGCCGCGTCGCGGGCTTGTGCGGCGCATCGGCGGTGTAATCGAGGCTGTAGTAGTAAATCTCGCCGAGGCCCGTGGCGACAGGCGCGAGCCGCGGTGTGACGCCGGGCGGCAGGTCTTCGAGCACACCCTGAAGCCGTTCGGTCACGAGCTGGCGCAGACGATACAAATCCACGCCGTCCTTGAACGTCATAGTTACCTGCGAGAGTCCGAACTTCGACAGCGAGCGCAGCTCCATCATGTCGGGCAGCCCGGCCATTTCGCTCTCGATGGGGAAAGTGACGAGCTTCTCGACTTCCTCCGGCGCAAGCGCGGGCACGCCGGTATTGATCTGCACCTGCGGGTTCGTGATGTCCGGCACGGCGTCGATGGGCAGCCGCAACGCCGCCCACACGCCGACGCCAATAAGAATCAGCGTAGCGAGCAGCACAGCGGCGCGCTGCCGCATGACGATCTCGATGAGGCGGTGCAGCATCGGAGAAACCTAGTGGCCGCAGGTGCAGGCTTTGCCGCCGCGCAGGACTTGCAGCTCGGCGAGCCAGAGGGACATCACCGGCGAAACGACGATCTGGTCGCCGGTGTAAAGGCCGTCGGTGATCTCGGCGTGGTCGTCGCTCACCGCTCCGACCTTCACCGGCGTCCGCACGTAGAACTCGCCGTTGAGCGCATAGACGAACGAGCCTTCCGCCGTCTTGAGCAACGCCGAGCGCGGGATGGCCGTGACCGCTTCACCCGCCGGAGCGTGGAAAGTGGCGAGCACCCGCGCGCCCGTCTCGAGCGGCGCCGTGCTTTCCAACGTCACCTCGAAATCGCCGAGCATCTGGTAAGGCGCTTTCTCAATGCGCTTCACCTTGCCGCTCTCACGCGGGGCACCGGGCGCTTCCGTCCGCAGCTCCACGTCCATGCCGGGCCTCACCAGCGCCGCCTGCTCCGCCGTGAGCCAGCCGGACGCGGCATTCGCGGTCGGCGAGAATGCAACACGCTGGATGCCGCCGCCCTCCGCCATGACGTGCAGCGCCACGGTGAAGGATGGTGCGACCTTCGTTTCCTCGACCTCCGCGACTTTGAGCCCGATGGCTTTCTTCATCGAATCGGTGAGCGCGAGACCCTGGTCTTTCTTGAATTGCGCGCCGTTCTCCGGCGGCTGGCCGGTGTGTTCGGCAGTTGGCTTCTGGCAGGCCGCGAGCGCGGCGGCGGCGAAGATGAGGGCGAGGCGTTTCATGGCTTGATGAGTTTGGTTCCGGTGAGCAGTTCGAGTTCGGCCTGCGCGTTCAGCGCGTCGGCCTGGGTGGCGTAAATGGCTTCGAGCGCTTCGAGGTAGCTCGATTGCACTTCGAGGTAGGTGGCGAGCGGCACCGCTCCGAGGCGGTAGTGGCGATCCGCGAGCGCGGCGGCTTCGCGCAGTTGCTCGGCGACTTTCGGGTTCCAACGCGCCATTTCCTTGCGGTGCAATTCGTAGGCGGCGGCTTGCTCACGGATCTTCCGCTCGACCTCACGTTGCGAGAGCCGCAGCGAAGTCTGCGCCTGAAGTTCGCGAGCTTTCGATGCCTCGATGTTGCCCGTGTTGCGATTCCAGAGCGGCAGCGGCAGCGAGACTCCAACGCCCGCGATTGTCTCTCTGTCACCCGCCTTCTCCTGCGAAAACTGCGGCCCCAGCGTGATCGCAGGCCACGCTTCGTTCTCGCTGAGCCGCACCTTGAAGCCTTGCTGTGCGAGTTCGATCTCGCGCTGCCGCAGCGTGAAGTTGCCACGGCCCGCACGGCGGAGGAGTTCTTCCACGCCCGGCAGGTCGGAGAAAATCAAAGTCACGTCCGCAATGACGAGCGGCATCTGAATCGGGAGACCGCGAAGCTGGTTGAGTTCGTAGAGCGCGCTCTGCGCTTCCTGCGCCGCCTCGCTCGCGTTGCGTCGCAGTTTGATGACTGACGCTTCGATCGCGCGCGTTTCGAGCAGCGGTGTCACGCCCGCGGGTTCGCGCTGCACCAACGTGGCGACCAGTTCCTCGCCGCGTCCCGACACCTCCCGCGTCGCCTCCGCCCGGCGTTGCGCTGTGAAGAGCGCGAACGCCCGCTTCCGCACTTCCGCCGCGAGCGCTGCGCGGAATTGCTCCAGCCCGGCATCGGCGAGCTGCACCTGCCGGTCAGCGATGGCCTTGCGCAGCGAGATGCGTCCCGGCCATTCAAACGTCTGCTGCACCGACACCGCCCAAGCCGTGCCTTCCGCCGAAACATCGCCGCGCACTCGCTTGCGTCCGAGTTCGCCGGCAATCTCGGGATTCGCCCAAGCCCCCGCGGCTTTGCGTTCTCCCTTCGCCGCGGCAATCTCGGCTTCGTAAAACTTGAGTTCAGGATTCTCGGCAAGCGCCTGCCTGACGAGCGCATCGAGGGTGATCGGTGCCGGCGGCTTCGGCTCGGCCGCGCAGAGCGGCAAGGCGAGGATGAGTGGAAAAAGTGAGCGGAGAATCTTCATGTAAAATGTGGGTGTGATGGTCGGGAAGGAGCGGCGCAGCGAAGCGCCACGGCGCGCGAGAGCGCACCGCAAGACGGAGAGACCGAATCCGAAAGGATTCGGCGTTTAGGCCACGAGGGAAGGCCCGCGCACCGGCAGGGACTTCGTCATCACATCACACCAAGGAGGCGGCGGAATCGCCGCCGGATCGGGCGGAGGCTCGGGAGCATCCTCCACCGTAGCGACCATCAGCCGCCGCATCAACTCGGCAAAGTCTTCGGCGTCCGTCCACACCGGCGCAGTGATTGTGAGAGGAACGAGCGACGCGAGATGGACGCCCGATTCGAGCGTCGCACACGGCACGCAATCCTTTCCTCCGCATGGCAAGCCACGTTCCGATTCTCCCAACGGCTTCTCGCTCGAGCAGCAATCCTCGACTTCACCCGGAAATGCCGCCGCAATGGCACAGCGGTTCGTGGAGAACACGAACAGCAACGCCAGAAAGGCGGCAAATATGGCGCGAACGGCCTGCATCAATAGATATGCTCAGTAACCGAAAGCGCAGTTTTGGCAAGCTCCGGCGAGCCAGTCCGCGGCGAGCGAATCATCTTGCCTTATTTGGAAAACTGGCAAAGTATCAAAGCATGAAAGCGACCTGCAAAACCAAGACGCTCAAGACGCCGGCGGATTTCCGGCAGGCGTCGGAGGTGTTCAAGGCGCTGAGCAACCCGAACCGCCTGCTCATCGTGGACGCTCTGGCGAAGGGGGAGCGGTGCGTGGCGGACCTCACGGCGCTGGTCGGCCTCGATATGTCCACGGTTTCCAATCACCTCTCCGTGCTGCGCAATGTCGGCATCCTCACGGACGACCGCCGGGGCACGCAGGTCTTCTACGCGCTGAGGAAACCATGCCTGCTGAACATCTTTTGCTGCCTCGATGAATTCCACGCGGAGGACGAGGGCTGATTTTTTTTGTGACGCTTATTTTGTCACTTTGCCAACTCCACAACCACGCCAACCATGAAAACGATCCAAGTTTATGACCCGCCGATGTGCTGCTCCTCGGGAGTGTGCGGTCCGACGATTGATCCGATCCTTCCGCAGTTCGCAGGCTTCCTTTACCAGCTCAAGACACACGGGGTGAAAGTCGAGCGCTACAATCTCGCGCAGCAGCCGCTCGCCTTCGTCCAGAATCCGAAGGTGAAAGCGTTCCTCGACGCGGAGGGTGCGGAGAAGCTGCCGCTCATCTTCATCGACGGCGAGGTGGCGCTGCAAGGCGCCTACCCGGACCACGATCAGCGCGTGGAATGGAGCCGCCGCTGCGCTGCCGAAGCAGCGCCGGAGGTTCAGGCGTGAACGCCTCACGTTCCATCGACACGTTGCTCCACGACGCGACGCGGTTTCTCTTTTTCACGGGCAAAGGCGGCGTCGGGAAAACCTCGCTGTCCTGTGCCGTCGCCATCGCTCTGGCAGATGCGGGAAAGCGCGTGCTGCTGGTGAGCACTGACCCGGCGTCGAATCTCGATGAAGTGCTCGGCGTGCGGCTCACCAATGCGCCGACGCCAGTGCCGTCCGTGGGCGGGCTGCTGGCGCTAAACATCAACCCGGAAGAAGCGGCGCGGGTCTATCGCGACAAGATCATCGGTCCGCTGCGCGGGCAGCTTCCGGCGGCGGCGCTCGCCAGCATGGAGGAACAGCTTTCCGGGGCCTGCACCACGGAGATCGCAGCGTTCGATGAATTCTCGCGCCTGCTCGGCAACGTCGCGGCGACGGGCGAGTTCGACCATGTGGTCTTCGACACCGCGCCGACCGGGCACACGCTGCGGCTGCTCATGCTGCCGAAGGCATGGACGGGATTCTTTGCCGCCAACACCACGGGCACGTCCTGCCTCGGTCCGCTTGCCGGGCTGGAGCAGCAGCGCGCAGTTTATGAAGCCGCGGTCGCGGCGCTGGCGGATGGGATTCGGACGACCGTCGTGCTGGTGAGCCGTGCGCAGAAAGCTGCGCTGCGCGAGGCCCGCCGCACGCGCGATGAACTGGCGGCCATCGGCGTCGCAAAACTGCGACTCATCCTCAACGGGCTCTTTCGTGCGACGAACCGCAGCGACGCGGTGGCGCTCGCGCTGGAGCAGCGGGGCGATGCAGCTCTCGCAGCCTATCGCGAATTCCTCGCCTCGCTGCCGGTGTATGAAGTGGTGCTGCGCCCACACAATCTCCTCGGCGTGGAAGCGCTCCGCGCCCTCGTCTCGGCCTCGGATGTCAGTGCCCCGATGAACGATGTGTTGCCGCCGAGCTTCGCGACCGGCGACTTCATCGAACCCGCCGAGTTGCTCGACTCTCTGGCCGCACCAGGACACGGCGTCGTGATGACGATGGGCAAAGGCGGCGTCGGCAAAACCACGGTCGCGGCAGCCATCGCAGTCGAGCTGGCCCGGCGCGGACATCGTGTGCATCTCTCGACGACCGATCCGGCGGCGCACGTCGTCGAGGCGCTGAGCGGCGAAGTCCCGGGCCTCACCGTCAGCCGCATCGACCCGGCCGCGGAGACGGAGGCTTACGTTGCCGAAGTGCTCGCGGCACAAGGTGCGGGCCTCGATCCCGATAGCCTGGCGCTCCTCGAGGAAGACCTGCGTTCCCCCTGCACCGAGGAGATCGCCGTCTTCCGTGCTTTCGCCCGCACCGTGGCGCAGGGCGGCGAAAGCTTCGTCGTGCTCGATACCGCGCCGACCGGCCACACGCTGCTGCTCCTTGATGCGACCGAGGCTTACCACCGCGAACTCGGCCGCCAGGCCCGCGACACGATCCCCGAGGAAGTGCGCGAGTTGCTGCCGCGCTTGCGCGACCCGGAGTTCACGCGTGTCCTCGTCGTCACGCTGCCGGAAGCCACACCGGTTCACGAGGCCGCAGCGTTGCAGGAAGACCTTCGCCGCGCGGGCATCGAGCCGTTCGCGTGGGTCATCAACCAGAGCTTTGCTCACACCGGCACCACCGACCCGCTGCTCGTTCACCGCGGTGCCAACGAACTCCGCTATCTCCGCGAAGTCACCGAAACCCTCGCTTCGCGCACCGCTTTGCTGCGCTGGTCGGAACGCGAGCCGGTCGGCCCGGACGCTCTCGCCCAGCTCTTTCTCGAACCTCAACCCGCCTGATCCAACACCATGCCTACCTACCTCTACGAAACCATCCCGAGTTCCTGCTGCGAGGAACCGAAGCACTACGAAATCCAGCAGAGCATGAACGACGCGCCACTCACGCATCACCCGGAAACCGGCGAGCCGCTCAAGCGCATCATCCTCGGCGGTTACGGCGTCATGAAATCCGGCGGCGCGCCCGAATCCAGCGGCGGCAGTTGCTGCGGTCCTTCCGGCTGCTGCTGACCTCTCGTCATGAGCGCACTTCCCACGACCGAATCCGTCTCAAGACGGATGTCCTTCCTCGACCGTTACCTCACGGTCTGGATCTTCGCCGCGATGGGCCTCGGCGTCGCGCTCGGGCACTTCGTCCTCGCAGATCCCGAGGCCTTCTTTGCGCCGATGACCGTCGGCACGACAAATCTGCCCATCGCCATCGGCCTCATCCTCATGATGTATCCGCCGCTCGCGAAGGTGAAATACGGGCAGCTTCCCGAGGTCTTCGCCAACACCCGCATCCTCACGCTTTCGCTGGTGCAAAACTGGCTCGTCGGCCCCGTGCTCATGTTCCTGCTCGCGGTCACGCTTTTGCGCGATCACCCGGATTACATGGTCGGCCTCATCCTCGTCGGCATCGCCCGCTGCATCGCGATGGTCCTCGTCTGGAACGACCTCGCCGAAGGCAGCCGCGAATACGCTGCGGGTCTCGTCGCGCTCAACAGCATCGCGCAGATCCTTTTCTACAGCGCCTTCGCGTGGCTCTTTATCACCGTTCTGCCGCCGTATTTCGGGCTGGAGGGAAAAGTGGTGAAGATCGAAATGGCCGACATTTTCTGGAGCGTGATGATCTATCTCGGCATCCCGTTTGCCGCCGGCGTGCTCAGTCGCGTGCTACTCGTGCCGCTGAAGGGAGAGGCTTGGTATGAGCAGAAGTTCATCCCGCGCATTTCACCGCTCACACTCGGCGCGCTGCTTTTCACCATCGTTGTGATGTTCACCTTCAAGGGGAACGCCATCGTCGAACTGCCGCTCGATGTCGTGCGCATCGCGATCCCGCTCACGATCTACTTCGCCATCATGTTCCTCGTCAGCTTCTTCATGGCGAAGCGGCTTGGCGCGGACTACCCGCGCTCGACGACGCTCGCCTTCACTTCTGCGGGCAACAACTTTGAACTCGCCATTGCCGTGGCCATCGCGGTCTTCGGCATCAAGTCCGGCGTGGCCTTCGCCGCCGTGGTCGGCCCGCTCATCGAAGTGCCCGTGCTAATCGGTCTGGTGCATGTGGCGCTGCGCTTCCGGCGCGGCTTTGCGCCGGAACTCGCCGGTGAGCAGGCAGCCTAAATCTCACGGCAGTTTCACCACAATCCCATGTCTCAAAAACCACGCGTCCTCATCCTCTGCACCGGCAACTCGTGCCGCAGCCACATGGCCGAAGGCATCCTTCGCCAAGCTGCCGGCGACCTCTTCGAGGTCTTCAGCGCAGGCTCAAAGCCCGCCGGCTACGTCCACCCGAAAGCCATCGCCGCGCTCGCGGAACTCGGCATCGACATCTCAGCGCACACGTCGAAGCACATGAACGAGTTTCTCACGCGCGACATCCACACCGTTATCACCGTTTGCGGCAATGCGGACCAGGCGTGCCCGATGTTCCCCGGACAAGTGAACCGCTACCACTGGGGCTTCAGCGACCCCGCGCACGCCACCGGCACCGAGGACGAAATCATGGCCGAGTTCCGCCGCGTGCGGGACGAGATCAAACTGGTCTTCGAGGCCTACGCCGCCGGCTACCGCGAGGCTCGATCGAGCAGCGCCAAGTAAAGCGCGACCATGCCGACTTCCGATCTCGCCACGCTGACCGATGAGCTGCGCGCCCGGCTGTTCGCCTACATCCACGCGCGAGTCCATTCTCGCGAAATCGCCGAGGACCTCGTGCAGGACACACTCCTCCGCGCGAGTCGCACGCTCGCTGCGCACGACATCGCAAACATCGAAGGCTGGCTCTTTCGCGTCGCGCGCAACGGCATCGCCGACTACTTCCGCGGAAGCAAAGATCAGGTCGAATGGCGGGACGACGAACACGGCGAGGCCGCGCATGACGACGCGATGATCAAGGAAGAGCGCGAGCTGCGCGAAGAACTGACCGCCTACGTGCGCGGCGTCGTCGAGAGTCTCGCGGAACCTTACCGGAGCGCCTTGCTGCTCACCGAATACGAAGGGCTGACGCAGAAGGAACTCGCCGATCGCGCGGGCATCACGCTGTCCGCCGCGAAGTCCCGCGTGCAACGGGGCCGTGCCGAATTGAAGCGACTCATTGAGCAATGCTGCCAGATCGCGACCGACCGCTACGGGCAGGTCACGGAATGCGAGCCACATCGGCGCGACCAATGCGCCTGCTGAAAAATCGTGGAAGATTCCCTGCGTCCTTTTTGGACGCCGCCCGTCTTGGGTGGTGAAAACCAATGAACACTCCAACGACCAATCCCACTCACGAAGATCAAATCCGCCAGCAAGTCCGCGATCGTTACGGCGCTATCGCTCGCAGCGAAGCGACTGGCTGCGGTTGCGCGCCGAGTTGCTGCTCACCCGCCGCCAGTCCGACCGCGCCGGAGAAGCTCGGCTATCAGTCTGGCGAGGCGGAGTCCGTGCCCGCCGGTGCCGAGATGGGTCTCGGCTGCGGTAATCCCACGGCCATCGCATCCATCCAAGCGGGTGAGACGGTCGTGGATCTCGGCAGCGGCGGCGGCTTCGATTGCTTCCTCGCCTCGCGTCAGACGGGACCGGGCGGGCATGTCATCGGCGTCGATATGACGCCGGACATGATCAGCAAAGCGCGCGCAAACGCGGCGAAGGGCGGCTTCACCAACACCGAGTTCCGCCTCGGCGAAATCGAGAACCTGCCCGTCGCAGACAACACTGCGGATCTCGTGATCTCCAACTGCGTCATCAATCTCTCACCGAACAAGCCGCGCGTTTTCCGGGAAGTCTTCCGCGTGCTGAAACCCGGCGGTCGCGTCGCCATCTCCGACATCGTGGCGACCGCGCCGCTGCCCGAGGAATTGAAGAGCGACTTCGCCGCCTATACCGGCTGCGTCGCCGGCGCCTTACCCGTCGCCGACATTGAGCAGGCTCTGCGCGACGCAGGATTCACAGCCATCGAAGTTGGCATCAAGGAAGGCAGCCGCCAGTTCATCAACGATTGGGTGCCCGGCAAGAAGGCGGGCGATTTCGTCGCCTCCGCCACCATTCAGGCCCGCAAGCCATGAAACCCATCGCCGCCGATGAGTGAATCCTTCACCGCACGCGGCGGCCTTTGGGTGCTCGGCCAATCCATCCTCATGCTGGGCGTCCTCGCGCTCGGTGTCGCCTTTCGCGGGCAATGGACAGGCGCGGCGAGCGGAATCGCCGGTGCGCTCCTCGTCATCGTGGGCGCGTGGCTCGGCATCGCTGGCGTTCAGATGCTCGGCAAGAACCGCACGCCCTTCCCGAAGCCACAGACCGGCTCCACGCTCGTGCAAACCGGCGTCTATGGAGTCGTCCGCCACCCGCTCTACGCGAGTGTCATTCTGCTGTCGGTCGCTTGGAGCCTCCTTTGGCGCAGCGGTCCATCGCTGGCTGTGACGGCCTTGCTCGTCATCCTCCTCGATGCCAAAGCCCGACGTGAGGAACGCTGGCTCCGCGAGACTTTCGCGGAGTATGCGGACTATGCGAAGCGCGTGCGGCGTCTGATCCCGTGGCTTTACTAAGCGCCGCACACTGCTGACGCCGAGGACGTGGTCTGAGGCTCAGGTAGCCTGGGCCACGCTCTCGAAGGTTACGCCGTGCTCCCGATTCACGGCGCGCGTTGCCGCCATTGAAATGCGGTGCAGCAATGACAATCGCTCCGGCTCGGCGATCTCGTGAAGGATGGGCTTCACCACCAGTCGGAGAGTTGCATCCTCGCGGACCAGCAAGCCCCAGCATGCGGGCAGTTCATGTGCCGCTACGGTTTCCGGCTCCGCCACCACGTAGAACACATTGGCCGCGCCCCATTTCACGAGCTTGTCGAACTTGGTGTTGGCGTAGAGCCGGGACGTGAGACGGCTGATTTCATCGAGCGTGCGCTGGTAACGTTCATGGCCGGGGCGCTCGAAGTTGAGCGTCTCAAATTCCTGAAAGAGCGCGTCGCCGTTGCGGATCGAAGGGTAGAACAACCGCAGCTCCTGCTCGATGCGGGTTTTCCGCTCATGGAGCGTCTTGAGTTGCTCCTTGGTCGCGGCCAGCGAGCGCGCGTCGCGGCGAAAGTCCGGCTTCGATGCCTTGCATTCAAACGCGGCCGTTACGCCGATTGCCTGCTGCCAGACGAGCCGTTGGGTCTTGAGGCGGTCATCGTGAACGGTGGCGCGGATGCGCTGAGGGCGATAGCCGGCCACATCCAGACGGAAGCGGTAGTTCGGCAGCGACACCTCGGCAGCGGCCACCCGATAGCCCTGCGCCTGCGCCCAGGCGAGAGCAAGGCGCTTGAGTTCGCGATGCGCGGCGGTTTCAGACTGGCTCATGGCTGCGTCATTCAGGCTGCCGGAACGGCGGATTTCCAGCCGCGTGGTTTGCCAACCCGCTGCACGTCGAGCGTGCAGCCGAGCCCGTTGTCGAAGGCGGTGACCGTGGCCTCGACCTCCACGGCAGCGAACTGGACCGTGGCCAGCCCAAAGCGCCGGTAGGTCGCCGCGAACAGCTCGCACTCGATGATGCCGGTGTAGTCGCAAATCGTGATGAACTTCATCTGGTCGCCGGTGACCTGATGATGCGAACGATCGGCGATGATGAGTCCGCACGTCGTGACACGCTGGCCGGCGTAGCGCGCAAGGTCGCGGATCGGGCAATACGTGTCCCAGGCGATGCCCGTGAACTGGTCGAGCGGATGCCCGCTCACGGTGAAGCCGAGCAGTTCCATTTCATCGCGGAGCCGCTGCGCGTGATCAGGCTCGGTGAGCGGGACTGCGGGCAGCGGTGAATGCTCGTCGCTCTGGAAGAGGAAGCCCTGCGCGTGCGGCCACTGCGCGAGGTATTGCAGTTGCCAGAACTGCGCGGTGCGCGGCTCACCGAATCCGTCGAACGCGCCGACGCGGATCAGGTTCAGCATCTCGGCGGCGCCGGGATTCACGCGGTCGTGGAAATCGCGCAGCGAAGCGAACGGCCCGCGTTCGCATTCGCGCCGGTAGCGTTCGAGCGTGGCCGTCGTGAGGTCTTTGACCACGCGCAAAGGCACCCGGATGGCCTCGCCCTCGGGTGTGAAACTATCGCGTGAGGCGTTCACGTCGGGCGACAGAAAGCCGAGGCCGAGCCGCCGACATTCGAGCGTGTAGGCGAGCGTAGAGTAGAAGCCTTTGCCGTTGCTGAGCACGCACGCGAGGAACTCGGCGGGGTGATACCGCTTGAGCCACGCACCTTGATAGGCCTCGACGCCGTAGGCTGTGCTATGCGCGCGGCAAAAGGCGTAGCCCTGAAAGCCAGAGATGAGATTCCAGACCGCCACGATGTCCGCCTCGTCCCTGCCAAGCTCCCGCGCGGCGATGATGAACTCGCGACCAATCTCCTCGATGACGGCCGCCTTCTCTTTGACGAGGGCTCGACGCAGCACGTCCGCACGGCCCGCGCGTAGTCCGGCGAACGCCTCGCAGATTTGGAGGATGTGTTCCTCGTAGGCGACGACGCCAAAGGTCGAGCGGAGCGCCGGTTCGAGGCTCGGGTGCGTGTATTCAACCGGCTCCAAGCCCTGCGCACGCCGGGCGAACTGCGTCTTCTTGGAACCGTTGGCCGCACCGGGCCGGATGACTGAGACGATGGCGATGAGGCAGTCGATGTCCCGCACGTTGCACATCCGGGCGAGCGAGATCATGGCGGGGCTTTCGATGTGGTGGACGCCGCGCGCATTGCCCGACGCGATCATCTTCCAAATCTCCGCGTCGTCCCAGGGGGCGAGGTTTTCGAGATCCGGCGCGATGCCGCGCTCCCGGAGCAGCGCGAGCGCGTCGCGAATCACCGCGAGTCCGCCCTGCGCGAGTATGTCCATCTTCACCAAGCCCACCTGCTCAACGGCATCCATGTCGAAGTGCGTCGTGGCGTAACCCTTCGCGCTCGTGAACGTCGGCGTCAGCGAAACGATGGGATCACGCGAAAGCACCACGCCGCACGGGTGCATCTTCGCATGGCGCGGAAAGCCATCGAGGAACCCGGCCATCTCGAGCGCGGTCTTGTAGGGTTCCTCGCTCCACTGGCTTTCGCGGCACTCCTGCGTCGCGGCCACGGCATCGGCAACGTGCGCCGCGGTCGTTCGCGGGACGTGCTCGGTGAGCCGCCGGATCTGAAACTCGGAAGCGCCGAGCACCTTGGCGATGTCGGCGACGGCGGAGCGGCCCTGATAGGTGTTGAACCCGCCGACGATGGCGGCGTGGTGCGGGCCGTAGCGCTCGAAGATCAGATCCACCACGTCGTCCTTGCGGTCGTGCGCGAAGTCGATGTCGATGTCCGGCAGTTTGTTGAGCGCCATGCGCTCGCGGTTGAGGAAGCGCCGGAAATACAGCTCGAAGCGGATCGGACAAACGCCGGAGATGCCCAGGCAGTAGCAGACGAGCGAATCCGCGGCGCTGCCGCGCGTGATCCACGCGATGCCGTGGCGCCGACACTCCTGCAGAATCTCCCAGGTCGTGAGGAAGTATTCTTCGTAGCCGACCTCGGCGATGATCCCCAGCTCCTCGCGGAGCTGTCCCTCGTGAGTCGGAGCGCGCTCGCCGTAGCGTTGGCGCAGACCGTCGAAAGCCAGACGCGCGAGAAAGTCATGCGGTGTCGAACCATCCTCCGGCGTGAAGCGCGGGAAGCGCAGCCGTCCAAACTCGAAGGCAAACGAACACCGCTCGGCGATCTCGTGCGTGGCAGCAATGGCCTGGTCGCTCCAGCGCGCGGCGACTTCCACCGCCGTCGGCCAATGCAGCTCGCCGGTGCGCTTGTCCGGGTGAGCCTCGTGGAGCCGGGTGAGCGTGCGGATGCTTTGGATGATGGCGAACTTCTGGCGGTCAGCGGGCGAGCGGTAACGGATCTCCGGCAATGCGACGCGCTCGTCGTCCATGCAAATCAGCCCATCACGGTGCGCCGCAAACAGCGGAGCCGACACGACGGGTGCGGAGAGAAGACGGCACAGGTTCGCGTAGCCCGCCGCGTTCTCGACGTAGAGATTGAGCCGGCGGCCGTCGCTCACGATCTCCGCCCCGATGATCGGCTTGATGCCCGCGTCGCGCGCGGCGGTGAAGAACTCCACCGCGCCGTGCAGGTTCGTGTCGGTGATGGCGAGCGCCTTTGCTCCCATCTCGCGCGCGGCCTCGATGATCGCCGGAATCGAAAGCGCCGAATCCAGAAAGCTGAAATGGCTCTTCACGTTCAGCGGCACGAAGTCGCGCACGCGATTCACCACGAAAGTCGTGCGCTTTTGCACGGGCTTCCGCTCGATGTCGGAGCGGGCCTTGCCGTCACGCTGCCTTAGCCACAGGTCGTGCCCGCGGAAGATCGAGTGCTCACCGCGCAGGCCGTCGAGAACGACCGCCAGGCGCCGTTCGTTGTCGCGCTTGCGGCTCTGCTCATCCAGCGCCAGCTCGCTGCGGAAGATGCCGCCATAGATGCCAGTCAGCCGTAGCGCCACCATGCGGATGCTCACGCGCCGTTCCCACGCCTTTTTGAGCAACCTCGGCAGCACGGGATAGATGTCCTGTTCGAGATCGCTCGGCTCATCGAGGCTCACCGCCCGCGACACGTCCTGCATGTCGTTGTAACGGAGCTTGAGCGTCACCGTGCGGAAACTCTTGCCGTCCTCGCGCACTTTGGCCGCGAGCCGGTCAGCAATGCTGCGCAACTTGGCGAGAAGGAACGCTTCGTCGGTCGCGTCCTCGGCGAACGTATCCTGCTCCCCGTAGCTTTTGGCCTCCGGCGGCTCAGGCACCACGGGGCGTTCGTCCACACCGTTGGCGAAGGCGCGGAGTTGCGGCCCATAGCTGCCCACGATGAGCGAGAGCAGATCGGCAGGCGTGCCGGCGATTTGCTCGATGATCGCCAGGCCCGCCGTGTTCAAGGTGCCCGCGAGTTTTGGCCCGACACCGGGCAGCCACTTGTTTGCCAGTGGTGCGAGGAACCGGCGCTCACCACCTTCCTCGACCTCGATGAAGCAGGCGGGTTTGCGGAGCTTGGAGGCGACTTGCGAGATGAGCTTGTTCGATGCGATGCCTTCGGAAACCGTGATCTTGAGCGACTGCCGGATCGCCTTCCGAATCGTCTCCGCCACTTCACGCGGCGAGTGCCGGCGCTGCCCGCGCAAATCGAAATAGCCCTCGTCGATGGAAGCGACCTCGACCTCGGGCGTGAAGTCGTAGGCGTAGGAAAACATGAACCGCGAGAAGCGCTCATACTTCTCGAAGTCACCAGGCAGCACGATGAGTCGCGGACAGAGCCTGCGCGCGCGGGCTGTGGGCATCGGCGTGTAGATGCCGAGCTTGCGCGCCTCGTAGCTCGCAGAGGCGATGATGCCGCGCCGTTCGCCGCCGACCGCGACCGGCTTGCCTCTCAGCTTCGGATCAGCGGCCTGCTCGACGGACGCGAAAAATGCGTCGGCGTCGAGGTGGACGATCATCGGCGTCGGCGTCGCGGGAAACGCAGCGGTAGTTCGAGCTGCTCGGAGTAAGGACCGCGGGCGATGCCACACCAGCGCAGCGCACGATGCACGATGGAGAGGATGCGGCTCATCGCGGACTACGGCTTGAGCACGCGCAAAAGCGCGACCTGCACGCCCTGGATGACGAGTTCCTGCGCGGGAATCAGATTCGGAAAGCGCGGGTTCTCTGCCTTAAGGAAGGGTTTGCCGCGCTGCACGACGTAACGCTTGAGCGTGGTCTCGCCGTCGATCAGCGCCGCGACGACCTCATTGTTGCGCGGCTCGCGGAACTCCAGCACCACGACGTCGCCCGACAAAATGCCGGCCCCGATCATCGAGTCGCCACGCACTTTGAGCGCAAATACGCGGGCACCTTTGGGCAGCCGCAACGTCTCCACGTCCACGGAAATGCAGCCATCGGCCTGCTGCCGCTCGTCGGCGGGCAGACCGGCCGGGATCGTGCCGTAAATCGGAATCTCGACCATCGCCCGATCGCGGTAGCTGTCGGCGAGCACCAGACCGCGCGCTGTGTTCGCTTCACGCTGCAACGCACCCTTCTTCTCCAACGCCTTCAAATGCTCGGTCACCGCGTTCGGGCTGGCGAAGCCGAAGTGCTCCTGAATCTCCGCCCGCGATGGCGTGATGCCACGCGAGGTTTGCTGCTCGCGGATGAAGTCGAGGATCTCCTGCTGGCGGTCGGTGAACATGGCGTCAGCGCCGAGGGCGCGTTGGGTTTGCGAGTTTGCTGTCCTGCCAGTTCCACCATTTGAGCCGCTCCGGATCGGGCTTTGGGTCGGTGGCGAAATAAACGGCGCAGCGAAAGGTGTAGAGAACGCACCGATCCTGATGCGTTCCGCGCAGGGCAATAAGCTGCTCGTAAAGCCGTTCGGGATTGCGGCGCCGCAGATCGGCGACGCGACGGATGCCCAGGTCCACGAGATCCAGGGCGAGGCTCGGCCCAATGCCCGGAATACGCTGAAGTTCTTCCAGCGCAGCGGCGTTTGCGGTAGTTTTTGGTGCGCGAGCGGGCATACTGTCTATTTAGACAGTGCTCGCACGAACACCACTCGGCAAGTCAGGATTCGAGCATCGCCTCGATTGTCTGCAAGGCGTTCCCCTCCAAGCGGTTGTTCACGTAGATGAACGAGGGACGTTTGCCGTCCTTCGCCTTGGCGATCACGGCCCGCCCCGCCGCGCGGGCGTCGCCATCGGCGGCCTTCGTCTCGGTGTAGGGGCTGAACGTGGAGACTGCCTGCTCATACGTGCGGCCCGGCGTCAGAAGAAAGCGCGCCACGACGAAGTCCGTCGTCACGCTGTCAGCCAGGGCCAGTTGCTCGCTCACCGGCGGCATCCGCGTCCACGAATTGAAGACATGGGCGACGCCGTGCCTGCGGAGCATCGCGAGGTATTCGGGCGCAAGGAACGTCTTGTTGCGCATCTCCACGCCATACTGCCAGCCGGCGGGCAGCTCGCTGAGGAAGGCGTCCAGTGCCGCCACGAAATCCCGCCCGTGCTCGAAGTCGCGCGAGTGGAATTGCGAGAACTCGAAGATGAGCGCGCCAATGTACTCTCGGAATCCTTCACACGGCCGTAGGAACGCCGAACGGAACAGGTCGGCGTTGAGAAAATGAGGGTTCGGCTGGCCCGCATGGCTGCCGTGACGTGGCTGATTCGGGAAGTGCTTGATCGTGATCGTGTCCGTGACCTTGAAGGAAAAGCGGAACGCGGGCGGCACCGCCACGCACAGCTTCTCCAGCCATTTCTCGCTCGGGAACTGGTAGTAGCCCGCATCGACGCACACCGTCGGAAAGGTCTGCGCGTATTCCTCAAGGCACGTCGCCTCGAACTTCGCCTTCGAGAACTTGTTGCGCGTGAGGTAGCGCTGCTCGTCGTAGAGCTGCCCGCACCAGCCCGGATACTTCCACGAGGACGTGCCGATGCACACCTGCTGCGCGGCCAATGGCGCGAGCTTGGAGTGCAACGATGCGGCTTTCATCATGCCAGACGTGTAGCCTGGCTCCACGCCAAGTGGGAGCAGTCTTTGACATCCCGAAAGGAGCATGTCGCTCCACGATGAAAAGGCCGATGCACTTGCCGAGGTTCTCGCCGCCACGGGCGAGGAAATTTCTTGGAAGGGACGAACGCTGCACGCGCTCGTCACCGACAACCCGCTGAGCCAAGACCTCGGCCTCGGCGGCTTCGAGGCGAAAGGCGACTGCACCATGAAAGTGCTCCGTTCGGAGCTGGGTGCTGACCGTCCCAAGCTCGGCGAACGGTTGGAGTTTCAAACCGCGGGCTATCGCATCACGCGCGTCACCGACCATCCGCAGTTCCCAATGATCGTGCTCGTCGTCGAGCCGGAGGAATAACGCCATGCTCGACCACGTCCTCGACGAACTTCTCCTCGCGCATTTGAAGGCCGCACCCGCACTCAGCGCGCTCAATGGCTACACCGGCCAGGACAACGCCGACCACAAGCTGCCGGCACTGACCGTCAGCACCACGTCGGAGCCGCTCGCAGGTTCGGATACCGCCTTTCGCGGGGAGGTCGGCGTGTTCGTCGAGAGCGAGGCGCACGACACGACAGCAGCAGCGCACGGAGAACGTGTTGAGGCAGTGCGCGCATTACTGGCGAACCGCGCGGCAGTCATCACCTCACTCAACGCCACCACCCGGCTGCACATCTATGGCTATGCGCCGCTCGGGAGCCAGCCTGCGGCGGGCGACGCTCGTTTCAACACGAACCTGCGCTATCGCTTCGGCTTCGGCCCGCCGTGAGCCGTTGACACGCCAGAATCGGTATGCCCGCCAACGACGTAAAATTCGGCATCAGCCGCCACGCCGGCACGCTCATTGATTCGGTGGAAACCGACGACAGCGTGCAGGTCAAAGAACTGCCCGGCAGCGACGGCGAAATCGCCCGTGTGAAGCCGTATCGCAAAATGACCGAGGGCTCGGTCAAAGGACACGGCGCACTGGCCGTCGTGCCGGGCGTCGGCGATCCGGGCGTGAGCGGCCTACCCAACGGCGGCGTGACCGTCATCACCAACGTGAAGCAGAGCGAGAACAACGAGGACTTCGACGGCTGGGAATACAGCTTCAAACACTACCCGACGGCGGAGGCCGTGAACTGATTATGCGAAAAGGCGACCAACTCTGCATCCTGCGCGCCGAGGTGAAAACCGACGCGGACGCGCTCAATCTCCTGCGGCTCGTGGCCGCGCTCACGGCCATCGGCATCCCGCTCGACGACGATTGCCCGTATCTCGAAACGCGCGAGCTGGTGGAAGGCGCGGAGCGTCGGCTCGTGACGTGGACGCTCAAAGCCAAAAGCATGTGCGGCCAACATGATGCGCGGAAGCTGATCGAGGCATGGCACGATCCGGTGTGGACGACGCAGAACGCCGAGCACCCGTTTGCCTACATCACGACCGCCTTCCGCAACGCTGGACTGCTCGCGGCCGAAATTGGGCGGCTGGCTCCCGTCGCGCTGATCCGCAAAGGAAAGCGGTTCGCCCTCGTGCCCTTCGACGCCACGCCCGAGCGCCGCCAGGAACTCCTCACCGCTCTCGAAAAATGAACACCGACGAACGCACGCAGACCAACATCGACACGTTCATCACCCCCGAGACCGAGGCCGGTGGAATCACGCTGCGGCCTTTCTCCGCGGGCTCACTCACGATCTGCCGCGCACTCGGCCTTTCGATGGTCGTTGGCGGCGACAAGGAGCAGGTCGAAGCACTTTCCGCTGACGACAAGCAGCGGCAGCTCACGACGTTCCTATTCATCCAATCGCAGCCGCTCGACGTGGTGAAGAAGGCGGTGAAGCTTGCGCGCGAAAACCGCCAGGCGTTCGAGGACGAATACTTGCTGCCCTTCGAGTTGGAACTGCCGGTGACCGCGATGTTCACGGCGATGCAGCAACTCGAGAACAACCTCACTGCCATCGAGGCCGCGCAGATCGAGGTCATCACCCGCCCCAGCGGCAGCAAAAAGGAACCGACTCCGCCCCCAAACTGATCGAGCCGGTGTGGACGGCGAGCTTCGTCTTCACACTGGCGCGAGAAACCGGTTGGTCGGAACACTTCATTTTCTGGGAGCTGCCTCTTGCACGGCTCCTGCAATACCAGCACTGCGCGCTGCGGGCGCATGACGTGTGGACGGTGCCAGTCGCGCCGCCCGCGACGCACCAACTCGAAACGCTGATGACGAACTGGAGGCCCGATGAACGGACGCCTGCGTTTTGATCTGAAGCCGATCCAGCGGGGGATAAAGGCGCTCGCGCCGCAGGTGAAAAAGTCCCGACGGGAACTCGCCGAAGAAGCGGCACGTGGGTTCGTGAAGGAAGTCGTCGCCATCACGCCGCCGGCGTCGAAGGGGAAGTGGGGCAGCGCGGCGAAGAAGGCCGGCGAAGGCGCCATTATCGCCGACCTCGCGCGCGTCATGGTCGCGGCGGCACGCAACAAGGGCGTGAAGCTGAGCGATCCGGCGGAGATCCACAAACGCCTGCGCGATCCCCACACCGGCCGCATCAATCCGCGCAACTTGCAGCACCCGTATCCGGTGGAAGCATCGGCACTGCGCGCTCTCAAACGCGACCTGCTCAAACGTGTCGGCGAACTCGCCGCTGGTTGGAACGCGGGCGCGCAGAAGCTCGGCGTGAAACTCCCCGCGTGGGTCGCCCGGCACGGCACCAAACGCAGCGCGGCAGCAGTCATCAACACGTTCACCCGGTTCCGCATCATCCTCACGAACGCGGTGAAATACGTGACGAACGTGGACGCCTACGATCGCCGCATCCAGGCGGCCATCAACATTCAGGGAAGGAAGATGCAAAGGCGGGCGGAGTTCCTTTTGACACGCGCACTACGGCGAGCGGGCTGGAAGTAGCCGCGTCGCTATCCAACCGGTCGCCGCGGCAGCCGCGAGGCATCGCGCGAGGTCCGCCACACCAGCAGCGCCCCGGCGGCGAATAGCACCGCACTGTAAGTGAACGCCGCTCCCGTGCCGAACGCCGTCCACAGCACGCCGACGATGACGCTGGAGAGGAAGTCCCCCACGCCGTTCACCGTCGCCAGCGTGCCGAACGCCATGCCGTGGTGCTCCTCGCCGACCAGCTCGGCGCAGAACGAATCCTCGAGCGTTTCCTCCATCGCCACGTAGATGCCGCCGATGATGAACACGCCGCCGAGCACCCACACATTGAGCGGCAGGACGATGAGCGCCACGGCCATCGCGGCTGCGAGCGCGTAGCCGGTGGCGAGCAGCGGGCCTTTGTGAAAACGGTCCGCCAGCCAGCCGGCGACCATCGAGAACGCGGCGTAGAAGACGTTGTGCAGCACGTAGAGGCCGGTCGCGATGGCCGCCGCCTTGGCCGGGCCGACGACAGGCGCGAGCTTCTGCGTCGCGAGCAAAATCAGCATCGTGTGCGCGAAGTCGCCCGCGCCGAACAGTCCGACCGCCACAAGAAAACGCCGGAAGCGCGGCGGCAGCGCGCGCAGGCTTTCGCCGAAGGAAATGTGCGGCACGGGCTCGCGGTGCTGCTCCTTGACCATGAAGGCCATCATCGCCACAGCGAGCAGCCCCGGAATGAGCGTGAGCGCAAACAGCGTCGGGTAATGATGGCCGAGCGCGCCGAGCAGCAGGAACGCGGTCGCCGGGCCGACGATGGCGCCGAGCGTGTCCATCATCCGCTCGAAACCGAACGCACGCCCGTAGGTTTCACGCGTGACGGAACCGGCGAGCAGCGCCTTGCGCACTGGCGTCCGCACGCCGCGCCCCAGCCAGGCTGTGGCCCGCGCCGCCAAGACGTGCCAGGCATTCGTGGCGAGGCCAAAGGCGGCGGTGCCCAGCGCCGTGGCGAGGTAGCCCGCGATGGCAATGGGTTTTCGCCGCCGCAGCCGGTCGGTGTAGTAACCGCTCGCCATTTTCGCGAAGCTTGAAAGCCCATCGCTCACGCCCTCGATGACCCCAAGCCAAGCTGCCGCCACACCCATCGTGCCGAGAAACGCCGGCATGAGCGTAGTGGCGATCTCATGTGACCAATCGGCAAACAACGAGGCCATGCCGATGCCGAACACCGTGCGGTTAAGCCAGCGCGGACGTTTCATTGCCACCCCGGTCCCAGCAGAATGACCACCGTCCCCGCGACGCACAGCGCCGAGCCGAGCAAGTCCCATCGGTCAGGTCGCGCGTCTTCCACCAGCCACAGCCAGGCTAGCGACGCCACCACATACACACCGCCATAGGCCGCATAGATTCGTCCCGCGCCCACCGGCGGATGCCACGTGAGCAGCCACGCAAACAGAGCTAGTGCCACCGCGCCCGGCGCGAGCCACCACGCGGGCCGCCCGAGTTTCAACCACGAATACACCGCATAGCAGCCGCAGATTTCGGCGGCGGCAGTGGTGGTGAAAAGCAGCAGGGCTTTGAGCATGCGCCATGGAATGCAGCGAAAGGCTGTTCAAGTCGAGAAACGGCGGAATTCACAGCAAGGGCGCCTTGGGTTGACGTGGTGCGGTGGGCATGCCGAAAGCCACCGCAGTATTCGATGCCGACGACAGTCGCCTGAGCGGCGCGCTGGCGCGCATCAATGGCAAGATGCTCGCGCTGCAATCGCGCATCGCGAAGTTCGCGGTCGCGTTCATCGCCATCCGCGCGGCGGCGGGTGTTGTGACGGCGGGGTTCGACCGATTCAAGCAGGCGCTCGATGTCGGCGGGCAACTCAATGATCTCTCGGCAAATACCGGCGTGGCTGTCGGCGATCTCGTCGTCTTGCAGCAGGAGTTCGCCAACGCGGGCAAGTCGGCGGAGGACATCGGGCCGGTGTTCGGCAAGATGGCGAAGACGCTCCAGGGCGGCTCGGCGGACGACACGATCAAAAAGCTCGGCATCAATCTCGAAGAACTGAAGAAGAAGACGCCCGCGGAGCAGTTCCGCACGCTCGGCGCGGCCATCAACGCGGTCCAGGACCCATCGCAGAAGGCGGCTGCTTCGATGGAGATTTTCGGGCGCAGCGGTGCCGAGCTGCTTTCGCTCTTTTCCTCGGACGGCTTCGGCGAGGCCGCGGCGCAGGTGGGCTCACAGGCGCAGATTCTGGCGAAGGACGCCGCGCTCTTCGATGACGTCGGCGACAAGCTCGCGCTCACCGGAATGAAGGTGCGCGGGTTCTGGGTTGGCGTGGCGGAGAAGGTCGCTCCGGTGCTCAAGCCACTGCTCGATAAATTCGCGTCCCTCGACCTTGCGAGCTGGGGGCAGAAGGCCGGTGAAGCGGTGGCATTCATCGTCCAGGCGTTCGCGGATGGGAAGGTCGGCGACATCCTTTTCACCTCCGCGAAGATTGCCTTCGCCAACGCGGTAAACTTCCTCGCGGGCACGCTCATGGCCGTCGCACAGGCGCTCTGGCAGGCGCTGGTCGAGGCGGTGAAGAACGCCATCACACTTTTCCAGATCGTGACGACGGCCGATTTTTGGATTGGCATGGGCCGCGCGATTCTCGGCATCGCGCAGAGCTTCATCGCGTTCCTGCTGGATGGCATCGCCAAGCTGCTTGATTGGCTCTCCGGCATCCCGCTCATCGGCGACGAGATCGGGCAGGGCGCGAAGGAAGTGCAATCGTGGGCGGACGGCGTGCGGCAGGCCAGCGACGCGAATAAACAGGCGAGCGCCGACCTGCTCACGCCCGCGTTCGACAAGGCGGGCAACCGGATGCGCGAGACGTTCGAGAACATCGGCACGGCGCTTTCGGACGGCTTCACTAAAGGCAGCGGGCTCATCGACACGAGCGATTGGGAAACCCAGCTCAGCGATAGCATCGGCGGGGTCATGGACCGCGTGCAGAAAGTCTCCGACCAGGCGCGCGCGGACGTGGAGCCGAAGAAGCCCACCGGCGCTCAGCTCAATCTCGACGACGCTGAGGAGGACAAGCCGCAGAAGACGGTGAAGAACGCCGTCTCGGCGATCCAGCGCATCGGCGGTGGCGGCGCGGCTTACAGCAATGGCGATCCGATGCTCCGCGAGCAGCAGCGGCAGACCCGCGAACTGACGACGCAGACCGGCCTGCTCCGCGATGTGAAGCGCGCCATCGAGAACAAACCCACGGCGAGCATGACCACGCTCAGCCCCGTCTTCGCATGAGCACGGCACTTCCCACGACCGGCATCACGGGCGGCATCTCCGAGACGGGAGTAGCGACCATCGAGGTGCCGCTCTACGTCGAGACGCTCGCCGAGGCGCTCATGGCTCTGCCAAATCTCGGCGTCGGCATCCCGTATCGCTCGCGCTCATTCACGCAGGAGGACGACGGCGGCTTCAAGGTCACGTTGCACTACGAGGGCATCTCGAACGACGCGCCGAGCGACGACCAGGTAACCTTCGAGCTGGATACGTCGATGGCCGAAGACCCGATCCAGACACATCCGTTCTTCGATACGCTCAAAACGCGCTACGCCTGGGACGCGGCGAAGGAACAATTCGCCGAGACTTTGCCGGAAGCGAGCGGCCAGCAAACGGCACTCAGCGGCAGCGGCAAGAAGCCAAAGAAGAACCCGATGTTTGGCGTGGATAACTGGCTCGTGGTCGGTGCCGTCTTTCGCAAGACCTACGCGGCGAAAACCATTCCGTCGTCCATCCTGCGGGGCATCGGCACGGTTGTGGACAAGCCGCCGGGCATCGAGCAGTTCAAGATTCCCGGCGCGGCCAAGAAACGGAACTGGCTGAAGATGGCGCCGAAAATCAAACGCAAGGGCAACGCCGTGGAGATCACGGAGGAATACATGCTCTCCGGTCCGAACGGCTGGCTGCGCGATGTCTATGGCCAGGCGCAACTCGAGGGCGGCAGCGAATGAACGACCTCCCGTTCGTGAAGCGCGGTCAGCCGATCACCGCGACGCTGTGGAATCAGCTCTGCGCGGCGGTGCGGGCGTGCCGTCTCATCGCTGGCGATGGCGTGCGGCTGCGTGAGATGCCCGATGGCACGATCATTACGTTCGACGGCGACGGCGTGGACTTCGTGCATCCGTTCCAGGTGTCGCTCATCGGCACCGAGGCTGCGTCGATCCGGCCGGGCACGGTCAACAAGGTCGAAGCGAAGATCAACGATGTGCCGCTTGCGGGCACGGACGACCAACCGCCGCCCGTGCTGAAGTTCGGCCAGCCGATGCTCGACGACGAAGGGCGCGGATACATCTGCGTGGAGGTGACGTGCCGCGAGAAAGATTGGTCGATCGAAAAAGTCGAGGTGGTGCAGGTCGCCGATCTGAATACCGACGACGGCGAAGCTGGAGAGGGCGTAGCCGGCACCACGGCCTCGGTCGCACTGCCAGGGCGGCGCACCCGTTACCCGCTGGCCATGCTGCGCGAACGCAAGGACAAGAAGCTCGACCTCTACCAGATCACCTTCTTCGACCTGCAACATCGCGCCGCGCTCGGGACCGACCGCAAGACTGCTACACGGCACTTCTTCTGGCAATGATCGCCGCCGACGCTTGGAACAAACTCGTCGCGCAGGTGAAACGCGCGCGCCCGTTGCGGGGCGTTCGTGCCGACACGAATGAGCAACCGCGCGGCGTGATCGTTTCCGGCGACG
The DNA here is from genome assembly GCA_044221185.1 of Chthoniobacteraceae bacterium. Classification (GTDB taxonomy): domain Bacteria; phylum Verrucomicrobiota; class Verrucomicrobiia; order Chthoniobacterales; family Chthoniobacteraceae; genus SXWH01. The sequence goes on from JBGAPP010000018.1 coordinate 110,828, forward strand.
CGAAATCATTGTGGCGGCATCCGTGGTTCATCAGCGCGCGCTGGGAATGGAAGGAAGACGGCACCGGTGAGTGGCGCGCGTTCATCCGGCCCGGCTTTGTGAATGGACGCGACACCTGCATCACGATGCCCACCGACTGGCCGGAGGGGACGCCGCCGGACGAGGACGCCAAGGAACATGACGTTCCGCTGACCGACGATCCCACGCCGTATCTCGTGCTCGGCGGCTGGCGCAATCCGCTGATGCCCGACAGCGTGAGTGCGTCGCTTTCCGGGCAAATCATCGCGTCGGCGGCCGAGGGCTACCCGAAGTTTTTCGAGAAGCTCGGCGTGAAGGCCGCGGCGAAAGGCGGCGACGTGACCAAGCCAGGCGCGCTCGAAGGCGAGTTCGACGAGAATCGCACCCGTGAGATCCGCGCGATGGACGTGGTGCTGTCCAAAGCCCGCATCGGCACGCGGCTCCAGATCGACGTTCACGACCCGCTGCTCGACGCGCAGACCGAAACCATCTCGACCGTCTTCCTCAACGACTACCTGCGCGCTACCGGCGGACGCGCCAAGCTGCGCACCGTCTCGAAATATGTGCCGCCGCAGGAGCAGAGCCTCGCGCTCATGTATGGGACGCTGCTCAATGCGGGCGATGCGCAATACGACGATCTGAAAATGGCAACGGTCTGGATCGTCTCGCCGCCGGGCGCAGCCTCGGACGACGAGCCTGATGCGACGTGGACGCCATACCCGCAACACTTCGTCTTCTGGAACCTCCAACACGCTTCGCGGCTCATCCCGCCCAAGGCACCAAGCGCGCCACTGCGCCTGCACACCGGCCTCGCTGGCGGCATCGGCGACCGCATCAACGACGCGCTCCTGAGCTTCGTGAACGACCGCAATGCCGAGGCTGAGGCGTTCTTCAACCAGGCCGATGCACGCGGCATTTTCTGGAGCACGTAACCATGTCGCTCGATCCGAAAACAAATCGTCAGACCCGCGAAGCTGAGAAGGCAAAAAAGGCTGCCGAGGAACCGCCGCTCAACCCGCCGTTCCCGCACAAGCGACAGTCATTCGATCCATTCTTCTTCACCCTTGAACGCGAAACACCCGACGAGGAAAAGGCCCGGAAGGAACGCACATGATAGACGCAGTTCGCCGCCCCTTTATGCGCCGGCGGCGGCCCGTTCCACCTCGGCGATATTGATTTTGCGCATATTCCCAATCGACGCCAGGGCGCGAGCCGCACGGTCCTGGTCGGGACCGGTGACCAGTTCCAGCAGTCGGGTGGGTGTCACTTGCCAGGTGACGCCCCAGCGGTCCTTGAGCCAACCGCAGCCAAGCTCGGAGCCGCCATCGGCGGTGAGGGCCGTCCAGAGCCGGTCGGTCTCGGCTTGGTCCGCGCAGGCGATCATGAACGAGACCGCCTCGGTGAACGAGAATTGTGGGGCGTTGAGCGCGACGTATTCAGTGCCGGCGAGGGTGAACTCGACCATGAGAACGGTGCCGGCGGGGCCGCCCCCTGTGTCCATCGGCGAGCGGATGACTCGATCGATCCGCGAGTCAGGCAGGAGTGAGACGTAGAAGCGGGCCGCCTCTTCGGCTTGCCCGGCGAACGAGAGAAACGGTGTGACTTTTTGCATGTGTGGTTTTGTTAGCGGGCGTCATCGAGCGCACCCAGACCATTTAGTGGCTTTGACACGCGCGCTGTCGCGTGAGCGATCTCGATCTCTACGCCGACCTCATCACGCGCAAGCTCGTCTCCAGCGATGGTGGCGCGGTCTCGCTTTCGCCGTTCGTGCTGGGCGACCAGTTGCGCTGCTCGCTGCGGACCTACGAGCGGAGCGAGAGCGGCGACCTGCGGGAGCGCGATCTGCGTGTGCGAACACTGCGGGCCAGCATCGGCAAAGTGCTCACGGCGCCCACGGCGGGCACGTTCAAGCTGTGGATTGGCGACACCGACACGCCGGACATCAATTTCGATGCGAACGCCGACGTGTTCAAAACGGCGGCGCAGGGTTCGGGCATTATCGACACCGTGGAGAACCCGGCGACGGGCACCTGGGTCGTGAAGACGACTCGCGCGGATTCCGAGGGGCCGTGGCCGATCTACGTTCACACCAACAAGCTCGGGCCGATTTCATTCGTGCGCGTGCGGCAGTTCAAGCAACTCGGCGTCTGGTGGTTTGAATGCCGACTCATTCAGGCACCGCTTGCGTTCAATAGCGGCCACGAGCGCGTGCTGCCGACGCCGCCCACCATCCGCCGCATCCGTGAGGGCAATGGCGGCAGCGAGACGGAGCCGCCGAGCAATGAAATTCAGGCGTTGCATCTGCCGCCGGACTTTCGCGGCACCTACTTCCTGCGCTGGAACTATCGCGTCTCAAAGCTGCTCGGCATCGAGGACGGGCCGGACGAAATCGCAGCGGCGCTCAACGCGATGTTCGAGAAGGGCAAACGATTCGAGGCGACCAACCCGGAGCCGGATAACGCCTATGTCGAGTTCATCGGCGAACTCGCGGGCGCACCGCAGCCGCTCATCACCGTCGAGGTGAACACCTTCGCCCCCGGGACGCTGACTTTCACGCTCCCGCTGGATCGCGCTGAAACGGCGGCGGCGCTCCGGGCCGTGCCGGAGATTGAAGTGCCTTTCGAGGTCGAGGCGGAAATCGTGGAGGACGGCGAAGACATCGCCGACCCGGCGGTGCCGGGCCGCATCATCACGCTCTTCCAACAGGCGGTGAAGATCGTGCGGGAGCAAATCTGGGAGGAGATGGAGACGGTGCAGCCGATCGACTGGATGCGTCCTCCGCAGCCGCGCGACTACATCCCGTTCACGCCGGACCAGATCATCTTCGGCGTGCAGCACTACGTTGCGGTGTTCGGCGATGGGGAAGCGCGCTCGTTTTCGTTTCCGCACAATCTCGGCACCGAGGCGTTCCACCTCACCGTGCGCGAAAACCAGTCGGGCGGGAAGGTGCTCGACGGCTTCGGGGCCACCATCGCGAGCGCGAACGAACTGACGCTCGATTTTTCGGCAAACGAACCGCCGCCCGCGCTCAACAGTCTCGCCCTGGTGATCTCGAGCGCCGGGCCGCGCAGTGCGTTCCTTGCGCACACGCACACCATCGCGCAGATTCTCGGACTGCTGGACGCGCTCGCCGGCATCTACGCGCGGCTGGAGAACATCGAGGATCTGCTGCCGACACCGAACCTGCTCACGCGGCGTGACGATGCCGTATCGCAGGAGATCGAGATTCCCGACTTCACGGAGGTGTTCCCCGGCGCGCGGCTGCCGGCGGACTTCGATCCGAAATCGCTCAGCGAAGGCAAGACCGACAAGCTCCCACGCCCGGCGGGGCTGCTGCCAGCCATCCACGACGCGACCGTGGTGCCCATCGCTGTGCCATTGCCGCGCCCGGAACCGAATGCCGGTAACGTGTTCCAAAACACGACGAACATTCCGCTGCTCGTGCCCGGCGGGCTCGGCCGCCGCGGCGGATACCTCGATCCGCAGGGCTACGCGGGCAGCGACGGGCGCGTCTGGTATCGGCTCTCGCGGGCCGCGCAGACGAACTCGTTCTACCCGCTCGATTTCGAGCGCGAGCTGTTCCTGCTGCACATCAACGAGGCGATGTGGCAGCCGGATGGGCGCTTCTCGGTGGAGTTCGACTTGGAGTTGCAGCTCTTCCTCGCGAACACCCGCGCACAGTTTCTCGTCGTCATCGAGGCCGGAACGGCACCGGGGCAGAGCACGCCTTCACCAGTTTCCGAAAACCTCGCCGACGTGACATGGCAGCCGGCGCCGTTGCTCTCGCAGCGCATCATCGTCAGCGGGCTGAAGCTCAAGCATCGCTTCGGCGCGATCATCAAACGCTCGCTCGACAACGTGATCAGCGCCGAGCGGCGGCTCTACGCGGCGTGGAGCGCATGCCCGGCGAACTCCGTGCCGCAGTCGCCCGGCTTCGTGCTGCGGGCGCGGCTCATCCAGTTCGACACCGAAAACTCGGTGCGCGGCGCGAAAGGGTTCGTCTTAGCCGCGTTGACGCAGGGCAAAGCGCAAATCTCCTGACATGCCCGCGCCCGTCATCAACACCACGCAGAGCGTTCTCGGCTACCTTCAGTGGCAGGCGTTCGCCTTTCAGCCGTGGGCGAGCAATTCGCCGACGTTCTGGAATGCATCGCCGTTGCCGCCGGGGCTGACGCTCCACGTTCCCACGGGCAAAATCTCCGGCGCGGCGACGATGCCCGGCGTGTTCGTCGTCGCGTTGCGCGCGGGCAACACGGACGGCGTGAGCGATCCGGTCATCTTCACCTTTGGCATCGAGCCGAGCGGCAACGTGCGGCCCTCCGGCGTGCTCGAAGTCTATATCGACCTGCTGACCAAACTCGTCTCGCTCAACGCCCAGAACTTCGGCGACTCGAACACAAAGGACAAAGGCCCGCTATTCTGGACGAAGCGTGGCGACGATCTCGTCTTTCACATCACGTTCCTCAAAGGCGGTGTCGTGGCAGACATCAACCTGGCGGCGTTGCGGTTTGCGCTGAAGGAAGTCGAGCCGGAGAACATCCTCGTGGACGGCCACGACTGGCGCAAAGTCGGCGAGGGCGAGCAGACAGCCTTCCGGCTCCACGTGAAGCTCGACAGCCCGGAGCTGACGGCGGCGCTCACCAACTACGAGGCTGACGCCGGCACGCTCTTCAATGCGCTCGGCGAGTTCGAGTGGATCGCGCTGAACAACTACGAGCCGCAGGTCGGTCCGCCGTTCCTGCGCAACACCACGCGCACGTTCCTCGTCGAAGTCGCGCGCGATCTCATCCCCGACACGCTATGACCGGCCTCGATTGGTTTCAGGCGCGCACACTCGCGCGCGGCGGCACTGCGGTTCGACGCGATGCGTGGCGGAAATGGCTCACGTTCGAGAGCTACGTCTGGCTCATCACGCAGCCGGTGTGGCTGGAGCAGGAATACGATCGGCGCGTCGTGCAGCAGTGGGACTTCGGCTCGGCTGAATTTCTCGCGCACGACTGGACCGACGAGAATTGGCCGGGTGGTCCACAGCCGCCTGACCCGCCCGATCCGCCAAATCCTCCCGATCCGCCGCGCCCACCGGGCGATGATGGCAACGGGGGCGATGCGGGAGGCGACCCACCGACCGGCGATCCGCCGGGCGGCGGCGATGGCGGTGGAGGCAGCACTGGCGGCGGCGGTGGAAGCACCGGCGGCGGTGGAGGTGGCTGGCCGCCCGGTGGCGGCGGTGGCGGTGGCCCACAGCCGCCCGTGCCGCCGAAGCCTCCTGGTCCGCCTCGCCCGCCGCAGCCTGATCCGCCCACGGTTTCCGTCGAGGTTTTCACCGATGTGGACCCGGATGGACCGGGCTGCTTCATCCAGCCGCCGCAGACCTGCACGGCCTACGTGAACGTCTCGATCAGCGGCGGGCGCGCTGGCGTCGGCACGTTGCGCGTATCGGGCGTCGGCACTCCGGGCATCCAGCTCGGCACCGCGTATCCCGGCTTCAGCGGCGGCTTCGAGTTCAAGAACGTCCCGGTGAATCCGGGCGGCACGATCACTTACACCGCCGACTACGGCGAGCCCGGCAACGCGCCGCTCACGCATCACACCGGCACCGGCAGCCACAAGTTCGAGCCGTTCTGCCTGATCTTCGGCGCGAGCTGGCATGGCACGATGACGGAGGACAAATCCTGCGAGCACGACGGCCCAAGCGGCAACACCGAGGATGGCTACACCTACAATGCTAGCTACGCCGTGAACGGGCAATACGCCGTGAATCCCGAAAACGGCAGCGGCAAGTCGGCTCAGCAAACACCCGTCGATGTGAACGAAGGCGAGCCGCACATCCACTGGACGAACGACACGCGCCCCGACGGCACGCACACCGAAGGCGACATCCCGATTTATCCACCCGGCTCCGTGACCGTGGACGTGAACAACGGCGGCGTGAGCAATCTCCAGCCGGACACGCTGGGGATGTTTGGTGAGAGCGAGAGCAACGAAACGCAGGACCCAAACTGCAGCTTCGAGAAAACGGTCGATGAAGGATCAAGCCTCTGACCTCGGCGCGCTCATCGGCGAACTCGCGGCCCGGCACCGACTCGGCACGGTGGGCCTCGCCGGGTCGCTCGCACGCGGCGAAGAATGCCCCGGCGCGGACATCGACCTGATCATCACGGTGCCGCTGCGGATGGCGGAGCGTTTTGCCGCGGCGCTCGCGAACGCCACGGATCGCACGGTGCATCTGCACGCCTTCACCGCGCTGCCGTGGCATCACCCGTATCACCTTTGCATCCGCTGGCTCAATTGCCGACGACTGCCGACGACGTTCGCTCCGCGTGGCGCAGTGATCCGGCGCATCGTGCGGCGCGATGGCATCGCGCACGAACTCGCGGTGCCGGTCGAGCGCATCGCGCATTTCGTCCCGATTGACAGGCCACCTCCAGCAACTCCGCAAGCCGGCTCGCGATTCGTCGCCGCACCACCGCTTGGCGGATTCCTGCTGTGAGCAATCTACCAACACCAACTTCCAAGAATCGCCGCTGCGACATGCGCGGTGTGATGAGCCTGTGGACGAAGACGCCGATGTTCGTGCCGACACGAGGCCCGATGCTCATTCAAACGCTCGCGGTGAATCTCGCCGCGCGAATCTTCGCCGAGACGGAGTTTGTGACCGACCGGCGCGGAGCCGAGATCGCCGCGCTGCTCGGCTGGCCGTTCAGCAAAGTTTCCACGCCGCTTGAAGACTGGCCCGCCGAGGGACTCACGCACATCTGGGCGCTAGGGAAGCTCGTCGCGTGTGCGCTCCAGGAGCAGCCATTCGTGCAATTCGACAGCGACGTGCTGCTCTTCAAGCCACTGCCAAAGCGGCTCACGCGCTCACGGCTGATCGCCCAGTCGCCGGACTTTCCGCACTACTACACCTCGCGCGATATGCGAGCCGCCCAAGTTGTCGCCGACTTCGCACCAGGCGGCACGGCCTACAACGCGGGGCTGCTCGGCGGCAGCGACGTGGCGCTTGTCCGGGCGTATGCGTGGGCAGGGCTCGACCTCGCCCGGAAGTTCCGTGGATGTCCGCTCAATGGGACGACGACTTCGATGATCATTGAGCAGTATCAGCTTGGTGTCTTCTCTCGCCGGGTCGGTGTGGAAGTCGGCACGCTGCTGCCGCTCGCGCCAACGCGAAAGCAGGTCGCCAAGGCGGGCTACGCGCATCTCACCGGTGGTGCGAAGCGCGAGGACAAGTGGATCGCCAAAGCCGAGGCGCGGCTCGCGGCAGATTTCCCGGAAGCCTACGAACGCTTCCTCGCGGCGTGGCCTCGCCTGGCCGTGGACTCAGCAAACGGCAGTGCGGCCCGGGATTGTTCCGCGGCGGTCATCGCGGCGGCATTTTAGCCGCGGTTGACGCTCGCCAGACGGCGTGGATCTCAACGCCGCTTTTCCGCACCGCGCCTACGTCAGCCTGCCACGCAGGATGGACCGGCGCGCGTGGCTCCAGGCGCGAATGGCGGATGCGGGCGTCTCAGCGCAATGGTTCCGCGCGGTCGATGCCCGGCGCCTGCGCCGCTGGAAGGGTTTTGCCGGTCTGCCGCAGCGTGCGCACAGCATTACATTTCGGCTCGTGCTTCGGGCCGCACAGCTACGCGGCTCGTCGGCGCTGCTCGTCCTCGAGGACGATGCTGTCTTTCATCCCGAGTTTCGTGAACGGGTGGCTGCGCTCGAACTGCCCGACGACTGGCAAATCTTCTACTTTGGCTGTCAGCATCTTTCGCCTCCGACGCGCGTCAGCGACGGCCTGGTGCGCGTAAACCGTGCGCTCGATACGCACGCGGTTGCGTTTCGACACGGCGCCTTTCTCGAAGCGCGGCGAGTGATGCGCGGAAACGTGAATGGCCGCGGCCAGTGCTCGGATGTCCTGCTCTCGTCGCTCCACGAGAAGCTGCCGACCTACGCCGCCTTCCCGAATCTCATCTGGCAGGCGCTCGGCGAATCCGACATCGCCCGCCATCGCTACAGCAACTACGACGCGGAAGGCCGGCAGAAGCACTGCACGGACATGGTGAGGCACCTGCAGGCGAGCGCGTCGCCATCGCCATCGACTCTATGAACACGCAATCCCACTGGAAGGTCTTCGCCGTCCTCTATCGCCCGACACCATTGTTGCCGCACTTTGTCCGGCACTACGCCGCGCTCGGTTTCACCGACATCGTGATCGCAGCCAGCGAGCTGTGCCAGGACATCGACTGGTTCGCCATCCGCGATGCCGCCGGCAGAGGCACCCTCCACGTCGAGCCGCTTTACCAAGGCGTCTTCGACAACGGACGGGACACCGGCATCCTCAACGGCCTCAAGGCCCGCTACATCGACGATCGTCACGAGTGGTCAGCGCAGGCCGACCTTGACGAGTTCTACGAATTCCCGCTTTCGCTCGCCGAGATGGCCGCCACCGCCGGTGACGCCAACTGCGTTCAGGGGTGGTTCGTGGACCGCATCGCCGCCGGCGGCTCGCTGCCACCGGTCCGCGACGACCTTCCGATCGCCGAGCAGTTTCCCGTCGAAACGCGCATCACCAAACGCATCCTCGGCGGATGCGACCGCAAGCTGCTCCTGACTCGCGGCTTCCAGTGCATTCACCAAGGCCACCACGGGATGCCGAACGAACGCCTCCATCCGCGTAACGGCCGCGTGCTCCATTACAAGTGGAACGCCATCGTGCTCGATCACCTCGGCGAGCGTCTCGCGCTGCGGGAGAAGACCGGCTACGCATGGGGCCATGAGTCCGAACGGTTCCTGAACTATTGGCGCGAGAAGGGGCGGATCGTCTTCGAGGATTGCGTCTAACCGGCGCGGCATTTGACGCCGCACGCCGGGCATGGACCTCGACAACGCCATCAAAACCATCGACCACGCCGCGCACCAGGACGACCGCTGGATGTTCGTCGCGCTGCTCGTCATCGGTTTGGTGACGATCTACTTCCTCACGCGTTATTTCATGCGCCAGATCGCCGAGCTTCAGCAGGAGATCGCCGCCGTGCGCACTGAGTTCGAGACGCACCTGCGCACCGCCAACGCGGACATGGTGGCGGCACTCACCAAGAGCACCGAGGTCATCGCGCACAACTCCGCGATCATTGAGCAGATTCAGCGAAAGCTGATGGCTTAGTTCGCTCCGGCGCGCATGGCAGCATCTGCGGGCAGCTTCGCCGGGACGGCAAACTGAGCCATGAGGGCCGACTTCACCGCTACCGGATCGAAGAGATGCAGCCGCGGATTCGGCTCGATGAAGGGGATCATGCGTTTGGAGACCCAGCCATCGACCGTGCGCGGGCTTACCGACATCAGCTTGGCGAGTTGGCGTTTGCGGACAAGTTGCGAGGCAGGCGTGGTTTCGTTCATGCAACTTGCACCACGTCAACTTTGGCCGGCGGCAAGATGGCGAACCATTCCTTCGCCGCCTCCGGCGTCACCAATTCGCGATAGTGGCGGAATAGCTTCTCGGGCGAGTTACCCATTTCGAGCGCGACTCTCGCGGCGTCGGGCGTGTCCGCCAGCCGGTAGCTGGCATAGCTGTGGCGCAGTGCGTTCTGCCGCCAGCCGATCCCGGCTTTATCGCCAAGGTAGTTCAGCCGGAAGTGCAGGTTCGGCAGGGCGCACACCGGCCCTTCGGCCTTCCGCCGCGGTTCCAGCCACGCGCGCAGATTGGGCAGGAGGGGCACGAGCCGCCGTGCTTTCGTCTTCGCCTTCGCCGCCTTGATTTCGATGTAACCGCGGTCCCACAGCACATCCTTCCAGTCTAGCCGCTCGATCTCGGCGGCGCGAATGCCGGAGAACGCACCAATGACGATGTGCGGCATCAGGTTGTCCGGGCACACCGCCAGAATCTTCCGCAATTCCTCCGGCGTGAAGATCGCGGGCGCCAGCTCGGGACCGTTGAACGTCATGGCTCGCTCCGGTGCGGTCTTGCGGTCCTGTGGCAGATAGCCGGTTTCCCGTGCCCACTTGAAGAGCGTCACGAAGATGCGGCGCAGGTTGTTCTTCGTGGTGTGATTGCCGTTCGCCGCCCGCAACCATTCGTCCACTTGGAGCGTGCTGATGTCGGCGAGAGGCTGCGGGCCGAAGTCGCGCTTCAGCCAGGTTAGGTAGTGCCGTAGGCTGCGGCGATAGGCTTGGCTAATGCCGGCCGCCTCCTTTGCAGCGGTGAACTCATCGGCCACCTCCTTGAACAGCTTGGTGGGTAGGCCGACATGATGCGCGTTGTAGAAGCGCACCGCATCGAGGACCGAACCACCCTTCATGCCGAGCTTGGCGTCGCTCCATTCCTCAAAGGCACTGACGACATTCAGGCCGAACCGCTTAGCGCGAGCCTCGCAGGTGCGCAGCAGTTCAAAGTCGCGCTGCGTGGCCGGGGTCGTGGCAGGGAGTTCGTGGCGACACGAACTGAGCGTCTGTTGCGCGAAGAGCTTCGCGGCATCCACGCTGGCGAAACACTTGGTCTTTCGTTGCCCGAGGGCATACCAGGCGCACTGGAAAGAAGGATAACCGTCCTTGCGCCGGATCGTGTAGATTTTGATCTCCTCGTCCCCGCTGCCAACTGTGATGATGCTCCGGCGTCGCATGGCTTTTTGGCCTGCGGGCCGAGTCAACTTTTTGCGTGGAATTTTGCGTGGAAATTCCGCCGCCGGGGCTGGTGCTAATGCAGATGTTCCTGATTCTAGGCTACTTGCGGATTTCCCAAAAGAGGATGCAGCGCATAGATGGCATGTGAGGGGGCGGGAGAGCTGGCGGGTTCTCCTGCGATATGAAACGAGCGATTATTCATCAGGACATTCATGGGGACATTCATCAGGGAATGGATGGGGATGGTGCGGCTCGGTGCGGGGCTGCGGTGGGCG
>JBGAPP010000026.1:0-18464 GCA_044221185.1 Chthoniobacteraceae bacterium
ATGAGCTGAAGCCGCAGCGCACCGTCACGATTGCGCGCTTTGAGGACGAAGTATTCGCCGTCCACGTCCATGCCGCGGCAGATGAGCGCCTGGCACTCAGCGAAGCAAAAGCGGTTGGTGATTTCGCAGCGCGCCGCCCACTGCGCGAAGTATTCCTCAGCGGCTTTGTTCCAGTCCATGCTGCCAGAAAGCGCCTGCGGCTTGATGCCGTCCCCCGTGGCGTAGATCGCCATGTTGCCGACCAGCTCGCGCACGAAGCCGGAATTCTTGTGCAGGTAACGCGAGCGCCGGACCAGCTCGCGCCGCACGCCTGGGAGTAAATCGAGCTTCGCATCGCGCGGAGCGGCACCGGGCACGCGCCCCCGGCGCGGTGAAGGATTGGCCGATTCGTAGGGCGACATCCATGCGGTCGGCAGCAGGCGGGTGAGAATCAGACGAAGCGGATTCATTTGGGCAGATGGCCGATGACCTCGCTCGTGCCGACACGAACGGGCCGTCCGTAGATTTCCGGCACGAGTTTGCGCAGCGCCGTCTGACAAGCCGCGATGATCGCATGGATCTCGTCGATGCGGCGTTTGCTCACACTGCTCCCCGACTCCGACCACGCAGCGAGCGTGCGCTTCAGCTCCGCCTTTTGAGCGGCGAGGATTTCCTCCACCTCCTCGCGGGTGAAACCAATCGTGTAGTCGGGAGCAGCCATGATGGATTACGCGAACGCCGATTCGCCGCGCTCCCGGCGCGCGCGCAACTCGGCGAGCATGTCGCGCTCGCTCTTGTCGCGCGCCCACGCGGGCCGGAGTTGGAAGTGCGGCTCGTCCTGAATCGTCTTCCAGTTGCCACCCCATTCGAGGCCGAGCTTCATGCCGAGCGTACCCACGGCTTTGTAGGCCGGGGATTCTTCGATGTAGCGACCGCCCTCGAATACGCCGATGTCGAACGCGATGCCGAAGTTGTGATTCGAGTAGCCGCCGCGCGCATTGGTGACGATGCGACCCGCCTTCGTGCGGCCTTGTTCGTAGAGCGCATCCTGCTCAGCGAACGTCCGCGTGCCGCTGATGATCTTGATGGCGATGCCGATGGCGGTGGCGCTCTCGATGAGCGCACGCGCGACCGGCTGAACCTGCGGAAGCAGCGTGGCGATGTTCCGCTCACTGCGTTCATCGGCGAGCGCTCCCGTTCCGGCTGAAACGGGAGGTTCACCCACGATGGAGCGATGGATGGCATTCCACGTCTGCGGCCCGGGATTGCCGTCCACGGTGACGCCGAGCTTCGCCTGCACCGCGCGGATGGTGGCATCGAGCGTCATTTCGCGTAGCCCTCCTTTTTCGGCAGCGCGAACTCGACCGCACCGCCGCCGTATTTCGGATTCTGATACTCGACCCGCACCAGCGAACCGCAGCCGCTGAGCAGCCAGGCCAGCAGCACGATGGCGAGAAAGCCGAAGATGAGTTTGAGCGAATGGAAAAAACTGTCCTGCTTCATGCCGGCTCCGCCGCGTCAACCGCCGCGTCCTCGCCCGCCGGTTCTGCGGGCACGACGGCTTCGCGTCCGATGAGCTTGAGCATCGTAGCCGCCGCAGCCTGCATCGCCTCGCAGTCGAGGTAGTGGTTGGGGCGTTTCCCGACCTGTTTCCACAGCCACTTCCCGCCGTCCTTCACGCGCTGCTCGCTTTCCATCTGCGCGAGATAATCGTCGTCGATGTCGTCAGGCACTTCCCATGTCGCACCCCGCTCCGGGTCTTGATTGCGACGCAGCCGCGCGAGCGTGTCCTTGATGTTCAGGTTGCTCCAATAGTGAACGAAGCAGTGCCGCGTGTGGCCGAGCACGACCTTCCGTCGCGGCGAATAGAACCGCTGCACGCTCTTCCCGCTCTTGGTGCGATGCACGAACGTCGCGCGCCGGTCGCCCATGAGCGCGACCCAGCCGCGCTCGGCGCACTCGCGATAGACGTCGTAGGTCGCGTGGCCGGCATCAAGGAAGACTAGGCTCGGGTGGATGCCGAAGCGCGCCTGCATCGCCTCGACGTCCTCGAAAGTCAGAATGCGTTCATTCCAGACCAGACGGGAGGAACCGTTGGCGCTCCACGACCGGACCACCGCGAAGAGGTGATCCATCTGGCAGTCCACGGTGAGGATGCGCAGCGGCGCCGAGATGTCTCCTGGCTCGAAGGGCGCGGCGACGAGCTGGCCTCGCGCGTTCACTCCGGCCTCGTCCTCCCAGAGCTCGCCCTTGTGGTAGCCGCTGCGCGTGATCTCGAGTTTGTAGTCCTCGGCGTATTCGCGCCACGGCAGCGCGAGCCGCTTTTGGTAGAATTGCTTGAGCGCGCTGAGGTCGCCACGCCGGGCGATGGCCTTCGCCCGCAGATACAGTTCCGCAAGCGCGCCCCAGCTCATCGTGCAGAGCGCGTTCCAGTGGAAGCCGACGCTCTCCTTCGCGGCGCGCGGGTTTTGAGCGACGAAGCGGCCGGTCGCGTTCAGTTCGCGCCGCGTGCGGTCGCTGTCGTCGAAGTAGTGATTGCACGACGCACAGCGCATCGCCGCCGTGCGCCGCACTTCCGCGTAGTCCCACTCGCCGCTTTCATCGCGCGCCGATTTTGACCATTCGATTTGATCCCACGACCAAGGCTGTCGCGCGCCGCACTTCGGGCATTGGAACATCCACTCCCGCATGTCGGTCGTCTCGAATTTGCGGTGGGTGTCGTCGTTCTCCTCGCCGCCCTGCGACATGAACACGCACTTGCCCAGCCAGCCGAACGCGGTCACGCGCGCCTCGGCCTCGGCCATGTGCCCGACCGGCCACCGCCACGTTTCATCGCCGATGAGCCAGCGGATCGACCGGCGCTGGAGGTTCGTCTTGTTGTGCGCGCCGAGCACCCAGAGCGTCATGCCGTTGCGGAAGTGGATCGTCGTGTTCCGTTTCTTGTGCCGATCACTGGGGAAGAGCCCTTTCACCGGCGCGCAATCCTCGAAGAGCTTGTGCAGCCGCGACTCTGCCTGGTCCTTGGCGTCGTCGTCCGTTTGGTCGAGCCACAGCGTCGGGCCGGGGAGGTTGGCAATGATGTGGCAGAGCCCAAGTTCGCCCACACTCGTTTTGCCCGATTGAATCGCTGCAATGATGAACACCAGGCGGACACGCGGGTCGATCAGAGCTTCGAGCGGCTCGCGGATCTGCGGCGAGTTGTCCGAACGGAAGCGGCCGGGGATAGGGGAATACGGAATCGAGCCGACATGCTCCTCGGCCCAAGCCCACGGCGGGCGACGATCCGGCGGGCGCCACGCTTCGCGCCAAACGCTGACGAGCTTCTCGTTCATCCCGCGTGCAGCACCGAAAGCACTTCGTCGATGGCCTTGCGGCATTCCTCCTGAATGCCGGTCGCATCGAGGCCGGAGAGAATTGGAGGCAGCTCGTTTTCAAACTTCCGCCGCAACAGCGCCGTCGCCTGGCCGACCAGATTCGTCCACTCCACTCGGACCTGCTCCACCGGGATGAACTCGCCGCGCTTCACCGACAATCGCAGTTCGCGCTCCTCAACCTCGGCGAGAAGCTTCCGCGCCTTGAGCGCCTGCTGCACATCGGGCGTTTCCTCGCCGCCTTTGAGCCCGCGCTGGCGCATGAACTCACGCCACTTCGCGACATCATGCAGTCCGTTCGACTCTGGCTTCGGGGCGTCCTCGAATTTCTTCCAGCCGTTGATGGTCTGACGCGTGACCTTCAGCGCCGTCGCCAACTCGACGAAGTTGCGCACGAACGCCGGGCCATCACCGCCCGCGCCGGCGGCCATCGACTGCAACATCGCCCGCTCGGTGCGGCTGATCTTGCCGCCCGCCTGCACTCGTTTGACGAGATTGGCGAAATCGCGGTTGAGCAGCTTCTTGGCAACGTCCGGCGGAATGGCGTCCATGCGCCCGCTCGGGCGTCAACGGTCGCCGGTTCGTGCCGACACGAACGGCGCGCCGCTACTTCCGCTTGAGTCGGCGCTGTGGCTTCGCCTTCGGAGCGCCGATGATTTTCAACATCGCCGCGAAACCGAATCCCTGCGGCATCGCGCGCTCCTGCTCCCAGTTCTCCAGCGAGCGCCGGGAGACGCCGAGCTTATCGGCTGCTTCCTGCTGCGTGTAGTCGTTGCGTTCGCGCCAGGCGACGAGCGCCTTCGCAAAGTCCCGGTGTTTCATTCCTGAAGGTCGTAAAGATTGCCCCAGAGCTTTGAGTAAGCTGCGGATTTGTCCGCCTGGTCGGGCTTCGCGTGGATGCGCGATTTGAAGTTCGAGTAGTCGATGGACAAAGCGAGACGGGACATGACCTCGCTCACCTCGGTCTGCCCGCACACGAAGCGGTAGCGGTAGTCGCCGCTCCTGGTTTCGATGATTGGCCACTCGGTGCCGCAGAGCTTCACGAGATTCTCCATGTCCTGACGCAGCCGGCCGCGAATGTGAAATTCGCCGGGCTTCTTTTGGACGATGGAGAAAAAGCCGTGCTGCGTGCAGAGCCACATGGGGGCAGACTACGCACACCGCGGAGCGGCCAGCAAGTTTGACAGCGCCCGACGGGCGTGAAGATCCACTGTGCCCACAACGCCCTCGTCGATCCGGCGACGCTAAAGCCGAATCCGCAGAACCCGAATCGGCACAGCGCGCATCAAATTCAGCTCCTCGCTTCCATCATTCAGGAACAGGGCTGGCGCGGTCCGATCACTGTGAGCAAGCGCAGCGGGCTCATCGTGCGCGGTCACGGACGGCTCGAAGCCGCGTTGCTCATGGGCGCGGAGAAGGTGCCGGTGGATTATCAGGACTACGCGAGTGAGGCGGAGGAACTCGCGGACCTGCTCGCCGACAATCGGCTCTCCGAACTGGCGGAGCTGGATGAGGATGATTTGAAGCGCGTCATCGAGAGCATCCGCGCAAGCGATCCGTCGTTTGACGTGGAACTCACCGGCTTCATGGAGGACGAGATTGCGAAGCTCTACGACGAGAAGCCGGAGGACGATGTGGAGACGGTGCCGCGCATGGAGATTCAGGCGTTCGAGCACCACGACTACCTCGTGTTCATGTTTCACCAACACGGCAGACTCTCATTACCAACGACTTACGTGAGTGCGTAGGCGCTGCATGACAATCTGCATGACAAAGTGGGCTTGACGACCCGCGCCAAAAACAATGAGCGCGAAGAACAAGAAAACCGCACCACTCGTCATCTCGGACGAGCACAACGAGGTCAAAATCTACACGGTGAAAGGCCGGGCTGGCTCGCACTACCAGCTCTCCTATTACCGAGCCGGGGAGCGACAGCGGCGCACGTTCGCTGACCTCAACGAGGCGAAGCGCGAGGCACGGTTGCAACTCGGCCTGCTGGCTGGGGAGCGCATCCAGGCTCGCAATCTCTCCGCGATGGAGATGGAGAGCTACGTCATCGCGAGCCGCACGCTCGCGCCCACCGGGCTGCCGCTGCACGTCTGCGCGGAGCTATTCGCCGAGGCCCATCGCGTTCTCAAGGGTCACAGCGTCCTCGACGCAGCGAAGTATTTCATGCGGCACTACGATCCGGCCCGTCCGCGCAAGCCGCTGGGTGAGCTTGCGGCGGAGTTCCTCGACTCGCGCCGCGCGCAGGGCGTGAGCGACCGGTATCTAAACCTTTCGGAATACACGCTGCGCTCGCTGTGCGATGAATTCCCCAAGTCCACGCTCGATGACCTCGACGCCGGTGCGCTGGACCGGTGGATGGAAGGACGCGCGCATCTCAGCAACCGCAGCCGCAACACATATCGGGTCGTGCTCGTGTGCTTCGGCAACTTCCTCAAGAAGCGCGGCTATCTGGCCGCGGACAGGCCGACCGTGTTTCAGGGCATGAACGCGTGGAAAGACGAGATCAAGCCGGTGACGATCTACACGGCGGACGAGATTCGCACGCTGGTCAGCCGCGCACCGGAGCATCTGGTTCCCTACTTCGCGCTCGGCGCTTTCGCGGGCCTGCGCACGGCGGAGATTTGCCGACTCGACTGGAAGCACATCCGCTTTGACCGCGGCTTCATCGAGTGTGAGGCGAGCATGACCAAGACGCGGCAGCGGCGGCTCGTGCCGATCAGCGACAATCTCCGCGCGTGGCTCCAACCCATTGCCGTGCCGAGCGGGAAGATCGTGCTGTATGCGAACCTCGGCGACGCCGCGATGTTCTTCGCAAAGCGGTGCGGCGTGGCGTGGAAGCGCAATGCGCTACGTCACTCCTACATCTCCAACCGGCTCGCGCTGGTGCCAGACACCGCGCGCGTCGCGCTGGAGTGCGGCAACTCGCCGAATGTGATCTTCAAGCACTACCGGGAGCTTGTGACGCCCGAGCAGGCGCAGCAGTGGTTCGACATCCACCCGGCTGCGGAGTATCCGCGCTGCCTGCTCGCGCGCCGCATCCGCAAAGGGCCGCCGCCGAAGTGGGCATCGGCGGTTCGTGTGGACGAGAGCTTGGCCGCCTGAGCGTTCGTGTCGAAACGAACTGCGTGGCGCTCACCCGCGTTGACAGCGCGGCGTGGGCATGAACGACACTCCTTCTCTTTCCACAATTCCCGTGCCGGGCTGGATCACGGAGCAGCAGCTCGCGGAGCATCTGCAAGTCTCGACGAGGCACTTGATCAATTTGCGCAAGCGCGGCCTGCCCTTCATCCAACTCGGCAGCACCGTGCGCTACGACCTTGAGGAAGTTGAGGCGTATCTGCGCACCAATCGCCGGCTCAGCTCGCACGTCGAGCGGCAGAAACGCCGCGCTGCCATCGCCGCGCAATGAGTCCCGGCGCGAGAAAACCGGTCGCCCCTTGCGAGACGACCGGCTCCCATCACACAGAAATCCCCAACGCCGAGGACTCCGCATGACGGGCACTGTCAACGTCTCGACTCGGCTTCCGCGTTTCGTGCTCGATCTGCTCGCGTCGTGTCCCGCTGCGGGCTCGGGCGTGCATAACCACTTGTTCCGCATCGCGCGCGTGCTGCATCCGTTCTACGCCGACAAGGGCGAGATGGCGGCGCTGATTGCCGCGTCCGTGGTCGGCTGCGGTCGCGACGTGCCAGCGGGCGAGATCGATAAAGCCATCGCAAACTCGGAAGCGTGCGCGCGGCAGCCAGGGCAGAAGTCCGCATCGGTGTCCGCTTCCCGCTGGCCGGCGCGCAATGACGAGCAGATCGAGGCCGTGGTCGCCGCGAGCGAGTGGCGCGGCGTCGCGGATCTTTGGGAAGCATCGCCCGTTCGTTTCGATGGTGAAGAGCCGGCCACCGAAGCGATCATCGACGCGCTCTTTCCCGGCAACCCGCTCCTGTGCTGCGGGCGCAAAGTGAATGACTACTACGGCACGGGCACGCGGGCGCAGTGGCGTGGACAGCTCGCCGAATTTCAATTCATCGTGCCGTCGCCGATGTGCGCCGAGGGAGGACGCACACAGGATGGTCGCCTCTCGTTGCGGTGCCTCGACAACACCGGGCCGCGCCGGTTTCTCGTCATCGAGTTTGATCGCGGCGCGGGCGACACCCACGCGGCCGTGTTGGGGCAGCTCGCGCGAATGGCTCCGCTCGTTCTCGCCGTTCATAGCGGCGGCAAATCGCTGCACGGCTGGTTCGCCTGCGCGGGCGCGGACGACACCACGCTGCTGCGGTTCATGCGCTACGCGGTGTCGCTCGGCGCGGACCCGGCGACGTGGACGCGCTGCCAGTTCGTGAGGATGCCGGATGGCCTGCGCCCGAGGCCGGGAGCGTGGCCGGTGCGCCAGCAAGTTTTCCACTTCAACCCACACAACCTGCCATGACCAAAACGCCCTGGGCCGACAAGGCCGCCATTCCCGATGTTCCATCCGCGCCCGCGAAGAACGGCAGTCGCGAGCAGCCGCAAGAAAAGCCCGTGATGCCGCCGCCTATCGCATTGCCGATTGGCGCGCTGGAATTGCCGTCGAAGGACGACCCGAACGAACTGCTCCGACATCGCTATCTGTGCCGCGGCAGCGGGATGCTCGTCGTCGGTCCGACCGGCATCGGCAAATCCACCTTCACCACGCAAGCCGCGCTCTGCTGGTCTGTGGGGCGCGACCACTTCGGCATCCTGCCCGCGCGTCCGCTGCGCTCGCTCATCATCCAGAGCGAAAACGATCACGGCGACCTGGCCGAGATGCGCGAGGGCATCTTCGCCGGGCTTAACTTCACCGAGCGCGAACGCCGCGACGCCAGCGAGCGCGTGCTCGTGGCGCGGGAGGACTGCCGCACGGCGGCCGAGTTTTGCGCGCAGGTCATCGCGCCGCTCCTAGAGCAGCACCAGATTGATTTGCTCTGGATCGACCCGGCGCTCGCCTACATCGGCGGCGAGGCGAACTCGCAGAAGGACGTGGGCGGCTTCCTGCGCAATCACCTCAATCCGCTCGTCCACAAGCACAACTGCGCCGTCATCGTGGTGCATCACACGAACAAGCCGCCGAGTGGCTCGGAGAAGCCCGACTGGAGCGGCAGCGACTTCGCGTATCTCGGCAGCGGCAGCTCGGAGTGGTCGAACTGGCCGCGCGCGATCCTCGGCGTGCGCTCCCTCGGCAGCCACGACATCTACGAGCTGCGCGCCGGCAAGCGGGGCAGCCGCCTGCGCTGGCACGACGAGAACGGCGAGCGCATCTACAACAAACTCATCGCGCACGCGAAGCAGGACGGCTTTTGCTGGCGCGAGGCCACACGCGCGGAGCTGGAGACGGAGAAAGGCGCGGCGGGCGAGACGCGATTCCGCCGCTTCAAGCCGAGCCTGGATGATTTCATGGCGTTGTTTCCACCTTCATTTCGCAATGAACCGCGCGAGTCGCTGCTGTCGGCGGATCAGATCAAGAACGCGTTCCATGAGCGCGGCTGGCATCGCGACTTCTACAAGGGGCTGTGCGACGAGGCCGAGGTCGCCGGGCTGCTCAAGACATCGAGCGCGGGGCGCTACAACCAGCTCCTGCGCGGGCGTCCGTTGCTGGTCGAGGCGTTCGAGGCGCAGCGGAATGAGCGCGGCACGCTCATGGCGCAGGTCCCGCTTTCCGCGCCGTCGATCGCGAAGGTCCGGCGAAAGAAAAAGCGGTAGTCGTCTCAGTCGTCCTAGTCGTCCCGTGACGACTGGAATTTAGTCGTCCCAATTAGTCGTCCCCCTTTAAGGGGGGACGACTGAGACGACTACTGAGCTTTTCGCGCAGTCGTCCGTGACGACTGAATCTCTCCGCGCGGAGAGATTCGACTCAACTTTCGCGCCAACCGCGAATCGCTCGCGCAAATGGTGGAAACTTTGGCGAGACCGTTTCGACCTTCAGCGATGGTTCCTCGCGGAAGCCGGCTGGCAAAAAATTGGGGTGAAACGTCACACATCCCAAACAACGCCAACGCCGGACAAACCCGGCTCGCGCGCGGCGAGCACCGCGCACCACTACAACCGCCACGCCGGATTCGGCGCGGAGACGACTGAGGACGACCGCAAAGACGGACGCGTCAGCCTCGTGCCGACGGTGGACTTCAACTACCCGGACGAGGGCGACGAACCCGCGCCCGTCGTGCGCGATGAATGGCGCGAGGCGCCCTTGCTGGAGAAGTGCAGCAAACAGCGTTTCGCGCCCGTGCCCGGCGGCGACGTGATGACCATGCCTCTGCTGGACAAGCGGATCGAAGTGCTCTCCTACGCGCTTCGCGAGGCAGTCGAGCGCATGGACTTCACCCTCATTCATCAGCTCGCCGAGAAAGCCATCGCCACGCGCGAGCGCATCGAGATCGAGCAGCTCGCGGCGTCCACGCCCGGCGTGAGCGAGCGGCACGGCGACATTGTGATCGTCGATGATGCCGACGCGGCCCGCGTGCGCATCCAGTTCGCCGAGCGTCCAGAAGCGCGCGAGCGCCGCCTGATCCGCATGGCCGGGTTCTACAGCGGCGGCGATGGAGTGACCTACTGGCGTCGCCGGGCGTTCCGCCACGGTGAAAACTTCGCGCTCGACCGTGCCCGCTGGCTCGTGGAGCGCGTGCTCGCCGCCCGCGCCAAGCTCGCCAGAGCCGAGGCCGACGAGTTCGCCCGTGAGATGAAGCGCCCCATCGCCGCCTGACCATGACCGCGAACGATTTCTCCATCCTCCTTCGCGAGTGGCGTGCCGCTCGCGGCCTGACCGACTTCGGCGCGGCCTGTGCGCTCGGTGTGCCATACGCGACGTTCGTCCGTTGGCTGAACGCGCGATGCCTGCCCGTGCCGCTGACGCTCGCCGCCGTCCTGCGCCAAGTCCGTGACGGCTGCGATCCCGACGTGCGGCTGAGCATCGAGCCGGCCGAGTTTGCCCGACTCGTGAGCGAGTGGCGATTCACGCACGGGCTCACCCAACCGCAAGCGGGCCTCGTGCTCGGCGTGTCGCGCGACGTGATCGGCAACTGGGAGACTGAGGTGTGCGTGCCGCAACAGCCCGCGCTTGCCGAAGTGCTCCGCAGGCTGCGTATGCCGGTGAACGTGCCTGCGGTGAAAGCGCGCACGAAGCGCCCGCGTCCTATCGAGCCGGATGAGTTCGCGCGGCAAGTGCGCCAGTGGCGTCGCCGGCATCGTCTCACGCAGGCTGAGGCCGGTGCGGTGCTCGGCACCACGGGCCGCAATGTCTGGGTGTGGGAGACCGCCCGCGCGCTCCCGCGCCGTCCACTCGCCGTGCTCGCGCAACTCGCCGAGCCGTTCACCCGCGCCGAGCCGAAAGTCGCCGCCGTTCTGCCGCCCAAGCCGAAGCCGTTGATGGAACCGCGCCAGTTCGCCGCGCTCCTGCGCCGCTGGCGGCGTGGGCATCGCCTCACGCAAGCGCAAGCGTGCGCTCCGCTCGGCCTGCCCGCTGATGCCGCGCTGATCAGCGATTACGAGCGCGGCGACACGTTCCCGCAGCCCGACCGCCTGCGCGCCATCCTCGCCGCTATCGCCAGCAAGCCCGCACCGCCACCGCCGCCACGCATCCGCCCGTCGCCGTTCGCGCGCGGGCAGCGCAAGTGGCGCACGTTCCGCGGTCTCACGCTCGCTCAGGCCGCCGCGATGCTCGGCTGCTCCGTGCCGTCGCTCTGCCACTACGAGAATGGCCGCGTGGAGCCGCCGCCGCATCGCATGGCCGCGATCCTCGCCGTCATCGAAGACTGAGCCGCCAGGCTGAACGCAAGCGCCCGCTGGCTGAGCCGGTGGGCGTTTCGCGTGTCGTCTCGCTGAGGCTCGTTGCGCAACGAGAGCGGGCGTGAATACGAGTGAAAGGAAATCTACTCGCGAGCGAGCGGCCCCTACTCGGCTATTCCGACCTTCACCCAATTCGTATGAGGATTCGATTTTCACGCTTTACACCTTTTTCGCGGCTATCCTTACCCTCCGCGACGCCTTCCGTGAGCCTACAAGCCTGATAAACGCTTACTTCGCGGCCATCTGAGGAGTGTTCACCTGTGTTCGTGTGCGGTGTAAAGCGACTCGCGTTTTCGGCACAAAATCGTGTCGACACGATTTTGTTCCACTTGGCTCCGCGTTGACAGCGCGTGAGGGGCGTCATGCAAACCTTGGAACAACGCCTATCCGCCATCGTCGCGTTGCTGCCCGCCTCCGCGCAGCCCGCGTTTCACGCTCCGTTCGCTGAGAACGAAGACACCGACACCCGCCTGCGCCTCGCGGTGCGAACCCTGGCCACCGCCGAGGGCTTTCTCTGCATCGAGCAGGCCGATCTCGACCAGCATGCCGTGCAGCGCGCGGGCGATCTGCTCACCAAAGCGCGCAGCGATGCCGAGACGCTCAAGGCCGAAGTCGAGCAGCTCAAAGCGAACTACAAGAGCGCCGAGCGCATCGCCGCCGA
Source organism: Chthoniobacteraceae bacterium (assembly GCA_044221185.1). GTDB lineage: Bacteria > Verrucomicrobiota > Verrucomicrobiia > Chthoniobacterales > Chthoniobacteraceae > SXWH01. Next base: position 11,810 of record JBGAPP010000026.1, read on the forward strand.
GCGTTACGGCGCGGCGAGTCCGCGACCGCTGCCCGTCACCGCGCGCGGCGACAAGGAGCACAGCAATCTTCATGGCCTCGATCTCGCGAAGGCCGCCAACCGCAAACCCAGCCGCTAAACCGCCATGCCTCGCCTCACTCTCCCTGACCTCGCCAAGCTCAACGCGGACGACCTGCGCCGCGGCATCATCGAGGAAGCCATCGCCGTCGCGCCCGAGCTTCGTGTCGCCACGAGCCGCATCATTCCCGGCACCGAATATCGCTCGGTGATCCGCACCGGCCTGCCGAGCGCCGGCTTCCGCGAGGGCAACACCGGCGTCGATCCGAGCAAAAGCACGTTCGACAACAAGCTGTGCAAAGCGCACATCCTCGCGGCGCGCGTCGAGTGCGACCAGGCCATCGCCGACGCCTACGTGGACGGTCCCGAGGCGTATCAGGCGCTCGAAGCCGTGGGCGTGCTCGAAGCGTCGTATCGCAAGGCCGGCGCGCAGTTCTACTACGGCGTGGACAACGACCCGCTGGGCTTCCCCGGCCTCGTGGCGAGCTACGACGCCGCCAACATGACCGTGGACGCCGAGGGCACCACGGACCCGACGAGCGTGTGGTTCGTGAAGTTCGGCGAGCGCGACGTGCAGTTCGTCTTCGGCGAAAACACCGTGCTCAAGCTCGGCGAATGGCGCGTGGAGTCGCTGGCGGATGAGAACGGCAAGAAGTTCCCCGGCTACGTCGCCGACATGACGACGTGGATCGGTCTCCAGGTCGTGAATCGCCACAGCGCCGTGCGCATCAAGAATCTCGGCACCAACGTGGGCAAGGGCATGACCGACGACCTCGCCTTCGAGGCGCTCGCGAAGTTCCCTGCTGGCGTCGCTCCCGACTACTGCTTCATGAATCGCCGCACGCTGGAGCAACTGCGCCGCAGCCGCACGAAGGTCACGAGCGCGACTGGCGTGCCGACGCTGCCGGACAGCGTGGCCGGCATCCCGATCGTCATCACCGATTCGCTGAGCAACGCGGAGGCTTAGTCGCCTGAGATGATTGGTGCCAGGTAGGCACGGTCGTCGCCGTCGCCGAAGAAGAGTATGTGCGCTGCGGTGAACGCTTCGCGCTTCCACGGTCCCTTCTCATCGGCAAAGCGTTTCCGCAGGTCGTCGTATGGGGTCGCTGAGATGACGAATGAATCCAAGGTCAAGCCTTTGACCTTCGAGCGTTTCAGGATTTCCGTGGCCTGCGCTTGGAGTCGCTTGTGGAGATTGACCTTCGGGTTAATCGAGGGGTGGTCTTCATTCAGCATCCCGTGTGGCTCAATGAAGACGAGGCGCTGAGATTTGCCCTGCGTTATCCAGAGTATGAAGTCTGGGTAGAAGCCGCTGTCCTCAAAAAAGCCGATGCCTTTGCCGCGGCTGAGATTCCGCAAAAGGAATAGTTCCTTCCCCTTCAACTCCGCGGGCTTTGATTCGCAATACGCAAGCAGGTCCGCCATGAAGTGCCGCTCGCTCTCGTTTAGTGCGGGCGGGACGGACTTCACCTTGCTCCCTTTGGAGATCAGCAACGGCTGATACAGGTGCCGGTCAAGGTAGATGCCAGGCAGGTCCGCGCAGAGCTCTTTGTAGATGCGCTTGCCCTCGTCGATGATGTCCTTCACGGCGGCGATGAGCGTCGGGTCGCTGCGCGGCACGCGAACCACATAGTCTTGGAAATTCTCGTCGTTCTTCGACAGGGGCTTGTATTCCATCCGCCCCGAATCCCAGCGCTGCTGCCGCTTCCGGTAGAAGCGCTCCACGTATTTTTTCAGCAGGCCCGTCATCACCGACTGTAACTGTGCGACGTGCTCCGCGCGGGTCGGTTTCAAAAGCGCTTCGTCGCAGACCAAACCGTAAAGTTTTGGGTCGGACGCACCGAGAATCTGGCGCGGATGCTCTGGTCTGATGAGCAGATTGTGAAATCCGCGCTCCTCCTTGAACTCCAGCATTTCGAGGTAAAGCCGTTCCCAGTCTAGCAAAGGGAATCGATCGACAGGCAACCAGCGCTCAGAACCGCCGACGAAACTGGACGTCTGAAATGTGCCCCCGGCGCTGCCGATTCGCTCCACCTTCACCGAGAAATCCAGCACGACCTTGGCCGCGGCATCGGGCGCGAGCAGGATGCGCTCGTTCAGCGCAAAGCGGCTTTCTTTCGGCAACCGCGGCGCAATGAGCCCCTTCTTCAAGAACTCGGTGTTGCGCTGGATCGGCAACTTCAATTCCACGTCGCCGGCTGGCTCGATGCCTTCACGCTCAAGGTATTCACGGAACTGCGCCATGTAGTTGGCGCGGATGGCGAAGATGTTCAGCCGTTCCAGCAGCTCGATACCTGGTGGATGCCCCTTGCTATCCGGAGCGGGCATCGCGCTGCTGCGCTTGAGGCTGCGGTTGTAGCCCTTTAGGCGGACGCCGCGCCCAAAGAGCTGGATGATCTCCGAGCCTTCGCTTCGTCCGATGTTGAGCAGCCCCATGTTGGTCACGCGCCAGCTATCCCATCCCTGCATGAATTTCTTCGCCCCAACCAGGATGTTGATGCGCGAGTCAGCCTTCTTAATTTTCTCGAACAGTCCTTCCGCGAGCTGGTCCTCCTCAACTTCCACATCCGGGCAGCCTTCTTCGATGAGTGTTTTGAAGCTGGCGGTGTCGCCGATATAGACCAGCCCGAAGTAATCGTCCGCGCCGCTCACCTTCAGCCCTAGTTCGCCTGCCTTGCCCTTGATGTCGCCGACGTGCAGCCGCCCACCGCTTCCGGCATGGAAGACGCGCTCCAAGAGGTCGCGAAAAATCGTCTCAGGGTCCGTGCTCCACTTCTTCAGCGCCGCAAAGCGGCTGGCGAAAACATCGTGCCCTCCCTCGTCCTCGATGCCGCTCTTTCCGGCGAGGATGCGCTTGATGGCTTTCTGAACCCAGCCGCGTTTGTTGTTGAGCACTTCGCTCAGGAATTGCACGACAGTGAGCACGTCCGATTCCTTGGCTTGCTTGTCGTTCTTCGACTTGTTCACCGTGCTCCCGACGAACACCCACAGGGGGTCTGCGAGGTGATAGCGCAGCATAGCCGCAGACTTCGTTTGAAATGCCCGCTTCTGCTCGTGGAATGCAAGCAGGTTGCCGAGGAGCAACGTCTTCGTCTGGTCCTCCGTAGTCTCGTTCCGCAGGTTCAGCACCTCGAAATCCTTCCCGAAGCCGTCGCCGTAAAAATACTTGTAGGAGTAGTCGAAAAGGATCGCCCGGCCGTATTCCTGCGTCATCGCGTCATCGCGCGCCGCGGTCATTGCTTGCCCAAAGGTCGCGCTGTATTCAAACGTGAAGCCCGTTTCCGCCAGCTTGTCGCGGAAGCCCACCCACTTGCCGGCCTCGCTGCTCGCGCCCTTGTGCCCCTCGTCCACGAAGATGAGGTTGTTTCCCTCGAAAGCCTCCACTGGCACGCTCACGCCAGAGCCTTTCTTTTCCTCCACGAGCTTCGTGATTTCGATCACCCGCACCGTGTTCTTCTTCACCGTCTCCAGCCCGCTGTCTTCCAGCGAAAACCGCGCGCAAGGGATGCCCGCCGCTTCCATGTTTTCGAGATGCTGTTGGGACAAGCCCTCGTCCGGCGTCACGAGCAGAATGTTGTCCAGCGGCTTCGGGCAATAGTGCAGGTATTGCCGATAGTGAAAGTGCATCAGGATCGTCTTGCCGCTCCCGGTCGCCATCCAAAAGGCGAGCTTGGTGAGGTCGTCGTCGGTGAAGGGCGGGTCGTGCGGCTCCATCACTGCGCGCTTCGCGTTGCGCCCGTCCACGAAATCATTCAGCGACCTGCGTAGCGCTTTCTCGTGATTGAAAACGCGATCGAGGAAAAGCTCCGTGATGAGCAGCGAGAGATGCTGGAAATAGCGGAGCGTCAGCGGTTCTTTCCGGTGTTTGTTGAAGTAGCCGAGATGCCCGCGCACGTTGGCGTCGTAGCGCTCCAGGTCTTCCTTCGGCACGAGGCATTTTGAGCCGCGGGCGAGGATCGTCTGGACCACAGCAGACTTCCCCGCGCTGTCGTAGCCTTCGTCCACGTCGCGGAGGTTCTCCAGCATCGCCTTGTTCGACGTGTAGCCGAGCTGGTGGCACACCCATCCAGCGAGCACGAGCCGCTGTTCCAGCTTGAGGTAGTCGCTTGCGGGCATCGGCTAGTCGGCGCTGAACATCAGGTTCTTGAATACCGGATCGAGCGACTGCGCGCCTTCGATGAAGCTGTCCGAATTAACGAAGACGTCCTCCGCTCCCTCGGTCAGCTTTTCCTTCGCGACAAATGCACGGTCCGCCTCGAACTCCTTTTCCGTCCAGCCTTTCGTCGTCCGCCACAGGATGACGGTCGTGCGACCGGCGACGCGACCACGATAAACCAGGTAGCGCACGCTCTTGTTATTCAATGCCCTGCGCGACTCCACGTGCAGCCCCACCAGGTAATTGAACGTCTCCGGCAGATCCACCGCCTGCGCCTCATCCTTGCCGTGCCGGCGCAGCTTGTAGTCAAATGGGGCGTCCAGCTTCGCCACATTGAGCAGAGTCTCGCTTTCCCGGGTCTCGAAATCGAGCATGTAGCTGATCACGTAGTCCTCCAACGCCAGCATGGACTGACCGGCGTCACCCTCCGCCGCTTGGAAGGCGATGTTGTCCAGCGCGTCCTCGTAGGATTCGAGCCGTAGGCATTTCACCGCGCAGCTCATGCCTTCGCGCGACACCGGCTTGCTATCTTTCCAGTCTTTAGAATATGCAGCCTTCAAAATTCGAGGCTTCAACAGGCGGTCGAAATAGCCTCCCGATTCTGCGAGGATAAAGTGACGGCGCTCATTCGATTCTCGGAATAGCTGCATCGCGGCGTGTCCGGTGGTTCCCGAGCCACCAAAGAAGTCTAACACCCAACTCTTGGGAGGCGCGCTTGCCATTAGAAGTGTCGAGATAAGTCGCTTCGGCTTTACGGTGTCGAAGCCGTGCGTGTTGCCGAGAAGGTGATTCAGTTCCGATTTTCCTACTTCTGATGTCCCCGACCATTCCTGCTCCATGAAACAATAGAATGGATCGTGCTCAGCGCCTTCTTCGTCTTCAAAGTAACGCCGTGACGGTGTCCCGTCATTGAATTCGATGTAGCCGTTGTCCCACAGCCAACGAATCTGATCCTCACCTGCCTGCCAACGCTGCCCTTCGGGTGGGGTGTATCCCTCTAACTCGAAAGACATCGTCGTCCGATAGTTCGCGCCACGGTTGGATTTCAAAATCGTCGTCGTTCGGTATTTCCGACCGTTCAAGGTGTGCGGATACGTTCTAACACCGCCGGTTATCAGCGGCTGAAACTGCGCTTTATCGTCGCCCCGTTCGTATGCGAGAACATACTCTGTCTCGTTCTGTGGCCGATACTTCGCATCACCGATGTTCACCGGCTTGACGCGCGCTTTCCAGACAACTGTTCCGACCCGGTTACTCCCACCAATAAGTCTGTCGAGAAGTGAGTGAAGCGCGGTCACTTCCTCCTCACCGATAGAAACGTAAATGATTCCGTCAGGTGGGAGAAACTCCAGCGCCACGCTCAATCTGTCTCGCATCATCGCGAGCCACGAGGAGTGCTGATAGCTGTCTTTGTAGGGGAATCCGTCGCTGCCAGTATTGTATGGAGGGTCAATGTAGATGCACTTCACCCCGGCGCGGTAACGCGTCTTGATAAGGTTGAGAACCTGCAAATTCTCGCCCTGCGCGAGGACGCCATCGAACGCCTCGTCGAGTGAGAGTGCAGCACCGCGGAGTTCCTTCGACTCCAGGAGCCTCGCGGTGAATTCCGGATGTGTCGCCGTGGGGAAGAAGCTGGTATCGAGCACCAGGCTTTGGTGCGCCTTGAGAAAGTCCACCTTCAGCGGCTCGGAGTATCCTGGCTGTGTCGTGTCCTTCTCAATCTCTTGAATGTGGAAAAGCCGCTTCCACTCTGCGACTTGCCCCTTGTTTTTTACGATCTCGGGATAGAGCGCTTCCGGCACGCGATCGAGCGTCACGCAGTAGTGGACTTCGGTGACGAACTTCTTTTTCTCGAAGATGCGTTTTTGGAAATCCTCCAACTGCGCGACGAAGGTGATGATTTTGCGGCCGATGCCCTTGATGGCGCGGAGCAGTTGAAACCAGCTCTCCGCCCGCGCCTCGCCGCCGGCCTCGAGATCGTCGAGGTGCAGCACTTCGTTCTTCAGGTAGAAATCCAACTCGCGCTCCAGAAAGCCTCGAAGGTCTTTGTGGATAAAGAAATCGGTGGAGTTTTTGCGTGTGTAGGTGCGGAGGTGATGGTCGAGCAGGCTGACCGGATTACCGTCCGCATCGGTTTTGACCTCGCCTTTGGCGTCTTTCTTCGGCGCAGCGAGCGCGGCAAGCGCAGCAGCCTCCATTTTCGCCATATCGAGAATTCCAGGAGCGGCGTCTTTGAGAATCTTCTCTTGCAATCCGTTGCCGGGAAACCGCGCCTCCTCATCCGGTGTCAGCGGTCGGTATTCAAACGGGACGGAGAGCGTGTGCTTCGCCGCATCCAGCGCCACGTCAGCCACGCGCGGCACAAAGAACCGCTTCGCGCCTTTCACGTTGTTCTGCTCCACGTCGGCGTTGCGGAGCTTGAAATGCACCGTCCAGCCGCCG